>LJCX01000038.1 GCA_001298545.1 Actinobacteria bacterium OV320 | reverse complement strand
CGCCGGATCCGCACCGGTGACCGCAGCTGCCACGAACAGCCCCCGCGCGATGCCGGCAACGACGTCGCGCGGGGGCCGTTCCTGCCCGCCTGCCCGCCTGCCCGCCTGCCCGCCTGCCCGCCTGCCCGCCTGCCCGCCTGCCCGCCTGCCCGCCTGCCGAACGAGACGCCGGCGACCGCGAAGCCTGGAGCCGGCCACCGTCCGCAGACCGTCCCTGCGCGCGCCCGGGCGTGACCGGCACCCGCATGACTGGCACCCGCATCACCGGCACCGCATCACACCAGCCCCCGGGGTCGGTGTGATGCAGGCCATAATTCCTGTCGGCCGATCTTGGAATGCGTGGGCATGTGCCACCGCTGCACTGCTTGTGGGCCTTCCCTGCCCTGGGGGGCGCACCGGGCAACGGTGGCCGGCGCGAATGGCCACAGGAGCAGGACACCTCGTGGTCCCGCCTGCTCCGCCACGATCCGGACCGCCGCCCGCGAAAGGTACTTCCGCTCCATGCCACTGGCCCTGCTGGCCCTTGCCCTCGTCGCGTTCGGTATCGGTACGACCGAGTTCGCCACGATGGGGCTGCTGCCCCAGATCGCCGACGGGGTCGGCGTGTCCGTGCCGCACGCCGGCAACATCGTCTCCGCCTACGCGCTCGGCGTCGTCGTCGGTGCCCCGCTCCTGACGGGCATCGGCGCGCGCATCGCCCACAAGCGACTCCTGCTCCTGCTGTCCGCCCTGTTCGTGATCGGCAACGTCGCGTCCGCCCTCGCACCCGGCTTCGGCCTGCTGTTCGCCGCACGCTTCCTGGCGGGGCTGCCCCACGGAGCGCTGTTCGGCGTGGGCGCCGTCGTGGCCTCCCGGCTGGTCGCCCCCGAGCGCGCCGGGCGGGCCGTGTCGAGGATGTTCCTCGGACTGACCATCGCCAACATCATCGGCGTCCCGGCCGGCACGGCTCTCGGACAGCAACTGGGCTGGCGCTACGCCTACTGCGCCGTCGCCGTCATCGGCCTCGTCGCGCTGGCCGCGCTGGCCGCCTTCGTCCCCGACCAGCCCCGCAGCAACCAGGCCGGCATCAGGCACGAACTGCGCGCCATGGGCAACCGGCAGGTCGTCCTCGGCCTGGCCACCGCCGTGGTGGGATTCGGCGGCTTCTTCGCCGTCTACAGCTACCTGGTGCCGATCCTGACCCACGTGACGGGTCTCTCCGACTCCTCGACCACCTGGGTCCTCGCGCTCTACGGCGGCGGAATGACGCTGGGCACGCTGATCGCGGGCCCGCTGACCGACCGCGCCCTGCGCCCGACGCTGTACGGAGGGCTCGCCCTGCTCGGCGCGTCGCTCGTGACGTTCTACTTCACGGTCCACAGCACCGTTCCCGCCCTGGTGACCCTCGCCTTCATGGGCGCGATGGGCGCCCTCGTCACCACACCCGTGCAGATGCTGCTCATGGCCAAGGCGAAGAACGCCCCGACGATGGCGGCGGCCTCCAACCACTCCGCCTTCAACCTGGCCAACGCCGGCGGCGCCTGGCTCGGCGGCCTGGCCATCTCGGCCGGCTGGGGCTGGGCCTCGCCCGCCCTGGTCGGCGCGACCCTCGCCGCCGCCGGCCTCGCCCTCGCCCTCCTCGCAGGCCTCACCGACCGCGGGACCGGCCCCTCCGAACTGATCACATCATCGGCAGCCGAAACCCCGACCGGAACCCCGACCGAGGCCCGGCAGATCCCGACGGCCTGACAACGCGTGCACGATGGGGGCGGTCTCCCCGAAGCCATGGCGGACCACAGGATCCGCGCGCACAGGCCCGAGTCCGCCGGCAAGCGCACCCCCGTGCGGTGCTTCCCCGCAGTCCGGCAGGGCGGGCCTGCCGGACTGCGATGCTGCCTTCTGCGGGCACTGATCAACTGTCTCGTTTCAAAGGCAAAAGGCAGGGAATCGGCACAATAGGAATATATGGCGCGCCCGTGAGGGGGTTCTGCCCATGTCGACAGGGACACTTCTGGCAATCATCGTTCCCGTCGTGGTGGTGATCGCCCTGGTAGCCGTCGCGGTCTTCCTCAGGCGCCGCCGGAAGCTGCGTGAGCGCTTCGGCCCGGAGTACACGCGCACGGTGGAGGACGCCGACAGCCGCATGGCCGGCGAGCGTGAGCTCCGTGCCCGCGAGAAGCGGCATGACACGCTGGACATCAAGCCGCTGGACAGCGGCGTCAGGGATCGGTACACGCGGGACTGGACCAACGTGCAGGACGAATTCGTGGACCGCCCGGAAGACGCCGTGCACGACGCCGACCGCTTGGTGACCTCCCTGATGCACGAGCGCGGCTACCCGACCCACGACTTCGAGCAACAGCTCAAGGACCTCTCGGTCGAGCACGGCCGCACCCTCGAGCACTACCGGGCCGCACACGATGTCGACGTGCTCAGCACCCGCCACGAGGCGACCACCGAACAGCTGCGGGGTGCCATGGTGCACTACCGCGCCCTGTTCGACGAGCTGCTCGCTGACGGCGGACGACCCCGCCACGCCCGGGCCTGAAGGGCTCAGAGAACAGCCCGCCGCCCGAACCGGGACGCCGCCCCGGCGTCCAGGAACGGAGGAGACATGCGACGCGAAGACACACCGGGCACCGCCGCCGCGAGCGGCCTGTCCACCGACGACCTCGCCCAGCCTCGCGACCGGTCCGTGCAGGAGGGGGCGGCCGGCCCTCATACCGATGTGCCGACCTTCCCCGGTGAGAGCACGGACACGCCGGGCAAGCCCGCCGAAGGGGAGCCGGCGGAGGCCGCGGCAGGCACTCCGGCCCGGACCGCGGGCCAGCCCGTCCAAGGCGAGGACGACGTCCCGCAGCTCCTCACCACAGAGGACGAGGAAGGGTTCCGCACCCGCTGGCAGGAGGTGCAGGACAGGTTTGTGGACGACCCGCGGGACGCCGTGCACACCGCGGACGCCCTCGTCGCCGACGTGATGCAGAGGCTGGCCGCCACCTTCGCCGACCACAAACAGGAACTCGAAGGACAGTGGAACAGGGGCGAACAGGCCGACACCGAAGACCTGCGCCAGGCACTGCGCCACTACCGTTCCTTCTTCAACCGCCTGCTGGTCACCTGACCCGACGCGGTGGCACAGCGGCACGGCGGCACGGCGGCACGGCGGCAGAGGCCGGACAGCGCCGGCCTGATCGCTCCACCCGTCCGGCAGACGCGCCTCCGACGGACCGAGCAGGATGGAGCACCGCCCAGGGGCGGCTTGTCACCACGCCTGCATGCCTATCAACCGGGCTTCGCCATGCATGAAGAAGACCCGGCGTCTGAGCGTCACCGAGCGGAGCCGCTCCTTTTGATCGTGCGATCCGTTCGCGGTTCAGGAGAAGCGGGTACCCGGAGCCCGCACAGCACATCGGACAGGGGTCGAGGCGATCGCCATGACAGACACCACCACCACCACCAGCAGCAGTCGCGGCTCGACGGGCCGGCCCGATGCGGACGTGAGCACGTTGAAGGGCCGTACCGGGGCCGGGGCTCCGGCGCAGACCCGGGGGAAGACCACTGTCGCGGACGGCGTGGTGGCCAAGATCGTGGGCATGGCCGCCCGTGAGGTGCCGGGAATCCACAACCTCGGCGGCGGCGTGGCCCGCGCCTTCGGCGCCGTGCGGGACAGGGTCCCCGGCGGCAGCGGGGGCGTCACACAAGGGGTGAAGGTCGAAGTCGGTGAGCGCCAGGCCGCCGTCGACCTGGACATTGTCGTCGAGTACGGCGTCGCCATCGTCGACGTCGCCGGCGACGTGCGCTCCAACGTCATCAACGCTGTGGAGCGGATGACGGGTCTGGAGGTCGTCGAGGTGAACATCGCCGTCGGCGACGTCCGCCTCCCCGACGAGGAGGAGGAGTCCGAACCCGACGAGGACCGGGTGAGGTGAGCTCCCACAGCCCCCGGCACCCCCTCTCGCACAGATGAAGATCCGCTGCTCGCGGGGGAGCGGCCACTACTCCCCAAGGGGGACGTCATGATCATCCTGGGCGTCGTTCTGCTCGTCATCGGCCTCGTCACCGGCATAGCCGTCCTATGGACCATCGGGGTCGTCCTGGTGGCCGTCGGAGCGGCCCTGTGGATCCTCGGCGCTATGGGACACGCCGTCTCCGGACGACGCCACTACTGGTGAACCGGCCCTGACGGCCGATCGGTCCGCGGACGAACGGCCGCCGCCACGTCGCCCCGGCCGGTCGGCCACGGCCGAGGAAACGGCCCGTGCGGCGCTGGTGGCACGGTGCGCCGACGTGCGTACACGTGCGTTCCTCGACCGCCGCGGTGATGCGCCGCTCATACGGGCGTCGAGGCCGTTCTGCGTAGGGGTATGGAGCTGTTGCCGCTGGCGTGCGTTCAAGTGCGTTCTGGTGTGCGGGAGTGGGTGTGGGTGGTCGGTGTCGTGTCGCGCGTCTCGGCTGTGGGCTCGGTTTTCGGTGGGGAACTGACGTTCCCTCATCGAATGCGTGACCTTCGCGGATGGTGCTCGTTTCTCATGGCGACGGGATCTTCGGGTGGGGCCGGGCGGGGGGTGACAGGGTGGGTGGGCTGAGAAGTGTCGCGGCGCCCGCGATCGGATCCGGCACAGGACCGCCGGAGCGTGTGGTGTGCTCGAGCTCCCCCTCGGGGACGTCGACCACCCGTCGCGCATGGACCAGCAGTTGGGCGGCCACCCCGTACGGCAGGTCCATCTCCATCTCCTCACCGCTGGCACGCAGGACCTGGCAGCCCGCATGCGCCGAGGCGAGGAAGCGCCGGACCAGCGAGGTCTTGCCGATGCCCGCAGGCCCGTCGACGAGAACGATCTGGGGCTCGCTCCGGGCGGCTCTGGCCAGCCGGTCGTCCAGCTGTTCCAGTGCGTCTGCCCGACCGAAGAACGGCGCCTCAGACACGAGCCTCCATCCCCGGGCAACCCGGCTGCGGCGGGATCGCCGCCGGCACCCGCCCGCCGTCCGGCGAGGCCGTCTCGCCTGGTCGTCGACCGGCCGCCGGCGCTCGGCGGGAACTCCTGCCGCCCCTTCGTGCCGCCTGCCGCCTCCCCTGTCGCTGTCCTGTCCGACCATGGTGGCGAACCACACCCACGGGGGCACGAGAAGATCAAAACCGGGGACAAGGCCGTCCCTTTCAGCTAAAGCGGCCGAGTACCGGAGGAACCGGCTGCTTTCAGCGAGCGGTTGCTCGTGTGGAACGAGGCCGGCCTCTGCAACGAACTGCACCTGGGCCTGGTGGAAAAGCTGCGGGCGGCGAAGAAGAAACGGGACTGATCGCGGGCGGTGATCGGCTCCTCCGGGTGAGGGCCTGGTGGGGCCCAGAAGAGCGGTCCTCGCCTACCCCCGCAGCAGTCCCGGATCCGGCGGAAGCCTCACCGCTGCGGCTCGCGTCAGCGGCCGGGGGCGGAAATCCGCCCAGCCCGACAACGTGACCGACATGGACGCACCAATCCGCGCAAGCCGATCACCCCACCCCACCCCCGCCCCACCCCCCGATCACCCCGCCGCCCACCCGCCCCACCCCGCCCCGCGCCCGCCGGCCGCCGGCGCTCCGGCCGGACACCCGCCGGCAGGCATTCCCGCGCGCGACCGGCATCGACGGCTCGATCTGCCGGGGGGGAGAGAGATATGCCGGCCCCACTGCCCCTGGGGGGGAGGGGGTGGGGCCGGCGTGCGCTCGAACGGCCGGGGGGACGGCGCTGCGTCGAGCTCATGTTCGCCTGCTGCCCCCGGTCGAGAGGAGTATGCACGCCTGCGACGTTCTCCCGCTCCCACCACGACACCACCGGCCCCGGCCTCCCCATCGTCCGCGACCTCGCCGGCGCCTGCGGCGGCACCCCGCGCCTCGCACGCGGTACCGGCCCGGGCCTCGACGCCCGCATCCACCTGCGCCCTGCAGCACAGCACCCAGGTCTCCTCGCGAGCTGCTCGCGCTGGTGTCGATGGTCCGGGTCTCGTCTCAGGAGACCGCGGGCCGGCCCTGTCTGCCGGCGGCGCGGGGCCGGTCATGCTGTGCGCGAGGAGTCCAGGCCGCGGCTGTCAGGCGCAGGGTGCGCTCGCGGCCGGCGGCGGTGATGTCGTAGGGGACGAGCATGATCTCGTCGGCGCCCAGCGTGGCGGCCAGCCGCCGCAGGCCGGCGGAGACGGTGGCCGGGCCGCCGCGCACGAGCTGCAGGTCCTCCAGCATCCTGCCGATCAGGTACCGCTCCCGCGGCTCGGGCAGAGCGACCCCCGGGGACGTCGCCGTGTGTTTCTGGCGGAACCGTGCGGCGGCGGTGTCGTGGGCGAGCCGCTCGGCCTCTTCGTCGGTCTCCGCGCACTGGACGTTGACGGACGCGATGACATGGGGACTCGTGCCGAGCGGGCCGGGGGAGAAGGCCGACCGGTAGCGGTCCAGGGCCGCGGGGCGTGACATGGGACCGAGGTGGGCGCCGTAGGCGAAGGGCAGCCCGCGCGCGGCGGCGGTGCGGGCGCCGTTCTCCGAGGTGCCGAGGACGAACACGCCGGGCGGCACCGGCAGGGCCGGGGAGAGCTCCAGGTCCTGGAAGGCGTGCCCGCCCGGCCAGCGGCCGTAGAGGAAACCGACGAGTTCGTCGAGCAGCAGAGGGAACTCCGCGCGTGCCTGCGGCGGCCGGCGCAGGGCACGGTCGAGGAGGGTGCTGCTGTCCGTGCCACCGGTCGCGCGGCCGACGCCGAGGTCGATCCGGTCGTCGTGCAGCGACTGGAGCACGGCGAACTGCTCCGCGATGGTGAGCGGCGCGTGGTTGGTCAGCATCACCCCGCCGGAGCCGACCCGGATGCGGTGCGTCACCGCCGCGATGTGCGAGATCAGCACCGCCGGTGAACTGCCGGCGCATCGGGGGGAGTTGTGATGCTCTGCCACCCAGAAGCGGTGGTAGCCGCAGGCGTCGGCGGCCACCGCCGTGCGCACGACGTCGTGCAGTGCCTGCCGGGCGGTACCGCCGGGCGCGACCAGCGCGACGTCCAGCACGGACAGCGAAACCATGGAACCTCCCTGGAGGGGTCGGGCGGTGTTCGTGGGTGTCAGGCCGTGGCCTTTTCGGTGTCCGGCACGGCCGGTGGCGACGGCATCAGCAGCGCGACGACCGCGAGCACGGTGAAGGCCACGGCGAACACGGCGGCGGTGCCCGACAGAGACAGGTACGCCAGCAGCAGGCCCGCCGTCAGCGGGCCGAGCGGCTGGAGGATTTCCGTGATGAACCCCAGGGCCGTCGTGGTGCGGCCGTAGATGTTCTCCGGCACCGTCGTGGCCAGAATGGTCCCGAACACAGCCCCGTTGACCGGAGTCAGCAGGCACAGCGCGGAGTATCCGGCGGCGAACGCGATGCCGCTGCCGGTGTACCAGGCGAGGGCGAGCATGACGCCGGCGAGCGCGGGACCGGCCGCCATCACCGTCTGCATGCGCAGCCTGTGCTGGAGGAAGGGCGCGATCAGCGAACCGGTCAACCCGGTCACCGCCGCCGCGCTCATCGCGAGACCCACGGCCGCGGCGCCGTTGTGCTCCCGGCCGATGCCCAGCAGCAGGGCGTAGGCGAGGGCCTGGAACGCGAAGTTGTCGCCCGCGGCCAGCCCGGCGAGCGTGCGCAGGAAGGGGTCGCGGACCACATGGCGCAGCCCCGCGGTCAGACGGTGCAGGAAGCGCTCGGGCGGCGCTGCCTTCGCCCCGCCGCCCGCCTCTGCCTTCTTCGCCCCGCCGCTTGGCTCTTCCTCCTTCGCTTCGCCGCCGGCCTCCGCCTCCCGCGTCCCGTCCCGCCCGGCCGTCCGGCCCGCGCCGCCGTCGGGCCGGGCGGACCGAGCGGCCTCGGCTCGGCGCAGCGGCCGGTACAGGGCCAGCACGCACAGCGCGGACACCGCGTAGGTGACGGCGTCGATGGCGAACGGCAGCCACAGCGAAGCCGCGATGAGCACACCGGCCACGGCCGGGGCGATGATCCCGGCGGCGTAGGCCCGCGCCTGGTTCAGGGAGATGGCCGTGCCCAGCTGCGCGGCCGGCACGACCCGGCGGACGGTGGCGTTCTGACTCGGCCGGAACAGTTCCACCCCCACCTGCGCCACGACCACCGTGACCACGGCCAGCGCGATCGGCAGCCGGTCCAGGTACGTCCACACGGCGACGGTGGCGACCGTGACCAGGCGGGCCAGGTCGGCGACGAGCATCAGGCGCCGGTGGCTGTAGTGATCGGTGAGGTATCCGGCCGGCATCCGCAGCACCATCGCGGTCACCAGCACGGCGGTGCCGATGGTGCTGGTGGCCGACGTCGAGTACCCGCTGCTCAGCAAGGCGAGCGGCAGCACCAGCGCGGTCATGGACGTACCGAAGTCGGACAGCGCCTGCCCCACCCACAGCAGCCGGAACTCCCGGTTGGCCCGCAGCGGTACGGCGTCGACAGCCGCCCGGGAGGCGGCCGTGGTCGCCTCCATCACGCACCGGTCCGGCCCGCGGCGGCGGGCAGCAGGTCGTCCAGCAGGAAGTTGCCGTTGGTACGGCTGCCGGGGCGGGCCGTGCGCAGGCGGTCCAGGAACAGCGCCACCCCGGCCGACCCGCTCGCGAGGTCGCAGCTCTCCCGCACGGTCTGCTCACCGGGGAAGACGATGCCCTCGGGCCGCTCGATTGCCATGCACAGCACGGACTCGGCCACCCGCTCCGCCTCCGCCAGCAGCTCGGCGTCGCCGAGGAACTCGTAGGCATCGAGCAGGACGTTGCCCAGTCCGCTCGTCCCGTGGAACAGCTGCGGGAACACCGTGTACTTGCGGCGGACGTCGGGCAGCAGCGCGGTGATCCGCTCGCGCAGCACGGGATCGCCAGTGACGTGGTGGTAGCGCAGCAGTGTGGTGAGGACGCCGGCCGTGCCGTGGTCCCAGTAGTGCCGTACGACCATGACGGGTTTGTCGTCCGTGGCCACCGTCGCCGGGAACGACAGCCGGCCGCCGGCCCCGGCGACCACCTGGGCCAGGTCGAAGTCCAGTGCGGCCCGGCCCAGTTCCAGCGCCGCGAGATCCCCGGTGGCGCAGTGCAGGGAGAGCAGGAACAGGGCGATGCCGGCGGCACCGTCCGCGTAGCCGACCGGGGTCGGCCGGCTCGCGTCGGGCCAGTGGGCCAGACCGTCCTCGCGGTGCGCCGCTCCGGCCAGGTGACCGCCGACGGCGACGGCACGGTCGAGGAACTCCGTGAGCCCCGAGTCGCGCCACAGCCGCAGGCACGCCATGCCGTAGCCGGCCGCCCCGGTCAGTACACCGGGCTCGGACAGCGACTGCGGGTGGCCGTGCGCGTCCCGGAGCGTCCGCACGGCCATGTCCAGGTGGCCGATGGCCGACTGCGCCCAGGCCACGCCCGCCGCGCCGAAATACAGGCCGGCCGGCATCACGTCGTGCGCGGTGGAGTGCCGCAGCGCCCAGGCGTGCAGATCGTCGGGCACCGTCCCCCGCAGCCGGTGCAGCACGTACAGCGGACCGTACGCCCCGTGGGCGAGCGAGAGCGGATTGGTCCGGAACACCGTGACGTCGGCCGGGAAGAGCCGGTCCTCACGGTTGAGGTCGGCGGTGTTGGTCCAGAAGTCGGCGACACCGTGGAGGGTGGCCTCCACCCGCTTGTGCAGCTCGGCGCGTGCCGTCGCGTCCGTCACCGGGGGCAGTCCCAGTGGGGGCGGCTGCCGCCAGGCGTCCGCGAAGGGCAGCGCCTCGATCCGCCGACGCAGGGCGGCGGGGTCGGGCAGGTCGGCGTCCTCGTCGTACAGGTCGGTGATCAACCGGACGAGTTCCGCCGGGAGTTCGAGGTCGGCGGCCGCTTCGGCCAGCAGTCTGCGCGGCATCGTGGAGTCGATGAAGTCGGTCTGGTGGCAGAGCAGGACGCAGCCCAGGATCAGGCCGCCGAGGGCGTAGTGGTCGGTGCGCCGGTCGCCCTGCGCGGCGAGCCTCGCGCGGCGGGTCACCATGCCGGGCGTGTACAGCCGCGCCCCGCGCGCCGGGCCCGCGGGAGCGTCCTCGTGGAAGGCGGACTCCATGTCGATGACCACGACCCGGTCGTCGCCGGTGACCATGACGTTCGTCAGCGACAGGTCGCCCATCACGATGCCGCGTTCGTGGCAGACGGCGATCGCGTCCGCGACTTGGAGCCACAGGGTGCGGAACCGCTCGTAGTAGTCGGTGAGGCGCTCGGCGCTCAGGTCGAGGTTGTAGACGGGGTTCTCGACGATGCCGAGGTGCCCGAGATGGGTGCCCTCGATGAACTCCTCGACGAGGAAGGAGTGTTCCCAGTCGGTGAAGAACGCGACCGGGCGCACGAACAGGCCCGTGTCGGCGAGTTCCGTGAGGATGTCGTACTCGTGCCGCAGCAGCTGGACGGCGTCCGTTCCCTCCGGACCGATCTGCACGCCCGGCCGCGCCTCGCGGATGACCACGTCCGCGCCCGTGTCGTTGTCGATGCCGCGGTAGATGCCGCCGCGGTTGCAGAACTTCATCGCGCCGACGATCGTGAAGCGCCCGTCGGCGAGGGTGATGCCGGTGTCACCGCCGGCGGACCCGTCCGTCCCCGCGTGTTCGGCGCCGGCCGTGTCCGGTGCCGCGGGCTGCTCCGGGGCGGACTCCCCGGTGAAGGGGTCCGTGACCCAGGCCGGGAGATGGAAGTACGGGTGCCGGATGTCCACGACCGGCTCGCCGTCCGGGGTGCGGATCAGCAGTTCCTTCATCCCGGAGGGCCGCATCCGGGAGATCGACACGAAGCCGCCGTAACGGTAGTGGACCACCCGCGATCCGGGATAGCGCCGGTCGGAGAGGATGTGCGGGCCGTCGAAGCCGGCCATGGCCTCGGTCAGCGCGTCGCCGACCGCCCGGAACTCCCGCTCGTCGGCCGGGTACACGGTGATGAACTTCCCGCTCGAGCCCCTGGGGAAGGACTTGCCGTTGGACTCGAGCATCGCCGCTGGGTCCATCAGGAACTTGAAGTGCACGCCGGCGTCACGCAGCAGCGGCAGCAGGGCACGCAGCGTGGCGGCGCTCGTCGCGGAGGTCGCCGACACATGCAGCTTCCACCCCTGGGCGACGGCCGGCACCTGCGGCGGCGCGGTCAGCAGCCAGTAACCCCGCCGCCACAGCAGCCAGGACGCGGGCATCACCGCCCGGTACTCGCGCAGATGCTCCCCGCCGGGCGCGCGGCGCTCGAAGTCCTCGAACCAGCGCGGGTGGTGTGTCATATAGGTCTGGATGATCTCCCACTCGAGCTGCATTCCGCCCATCCCCTCTGCCGAGACCGGAAGTTGATGACGCGCCGCCCGGCCGGGCCGGGGAACCGCTGTCCCCGGCCCGGCCGAACGCCGTGATCGCGTGAACGCCAGCTGTCAGAAGCAGCTGATGTTGTGGCAGGAGCCCCCGCTTCCCGCGGGGTCGCTGATGATGGAGGCCTCCCTCTCGGGGGTGAGCTTCTGCAGACCCAGGACGGCGTCCTGGCCGGCCGCCAGGTGCGCCTCCACGTCGCCGTCGGCCTCCGCGGCCTCCGCGGGCTCGACGGGCTCGGCGTCGGGACGGATCTCCTCGGACATGGCGTCACTCCTCACATCGACGGGTACGGGGTGTACGGCGTTGCCGTGGTTCTCCGGCCGCAGGCCCTGGACAGCCGGCGCCGGTCATCGGGCCTCTAGAAACAGCTGATGTTGTGGCAGGAGCCCCCGCTTCCCGCGGGGTCGGTGACGATGGAGGCCTCCTTCTCCGGGTCGAGCCGCTGCAACTGCAGGACGGCGTCGGCGAGCGAGTGGGCGGCCACCTCGGCCGCGCGGGCCACCTCGGCCGCCTTCTCGACCTTGGTGGAGTCGTCGTCGCCCTGCACGGGTACCTGCTCCGCTTCCGCCATGGGATCTCCCTCCCTCGTGAGCATGAGGCCGGTCCGTCCCTTCCGGTCCGGCTGGCCCAGACGGTAGGAACGCCTGCCACAAGAGCGGTTGACGGACGGTGAACACGCAGCTCCGGCCCCCCGCGGCGGGACGCCGAAGGGTCCATCCGGACGTGCACCGGCCGCCACCGTCACCCACTTCACAGCTCTGACCTGCACATATACCGTTTTCGAACCCCTTCGCAGCCACAGGTTCGACACTCGGCCGGTGAAGGACGATCCGTGCCGGACGACGGCCTCACCGAGAAGGGGGTGGCCATGCGGCTGGCCGAGCTGATGGCGCTGCGCCAGAAGATCGTGGCGGGCGCCCTGGTCTCGCTCCCCGAGCGCTGCCCGCTGAGCTGCGCCCACTGCCCCCCCGCCGCCCCCCGCCGCGGCCGCGACCTCGCCAGCGCCGCGCTGCTCGGCTTCCTGCGTACCTTCACGCCCGCGGACCGCCCGGACGTGCTGATGCTGACCGGAGGCGAGCCCCT
This sequence comes from Actinobacteria bacterium OV320, assembly GCA_001298545.1. Classification (GTDB taxonomy): domain Bacteria; phylum Actinomycetota; class Actinomycetes; order Streptomycetales; family Streptomycetaceae; genus Streptomyces; species Streptomyces coriariae. The sequence continues at coordinate 80,268 of LJCX01000038.1, read as the reverse complement.
GCTCCGTCCCGGCCTGGTGATCGAGGCGGCCGCCGCCGCCCGCGCCCGCGGCACCCGCACGGCGGTGCTCTCCGGCGCGTTCTTCGCCGACGGCGGCTCGCTGCCCCCCACCGTCCGTGAAGTCGCCCGCGCCGTCGACCACTTCTCGCTCAGCCTGGACGCGTTCCACGAGCGCCAGGTCCCGCGCCGGAACGTGTTCGACGCGCTCGACGCGCTGCTCGGCACCGGCGTCGCGGTCAGCCTGCATCTCCTCGCGGACGGCCCGGCGGACCCCTACCCCGACGAGGTCGGCGCGCAGGTCCGGCGCCGCTTCGGAACGGACGTACCGATGCTCGTCGGGCAGGTGCGCCCGGTGGGCCGCGGCGGCACCCTGCGCCCGCGTCCCCGCCCGCCGGCCGGCCCCGACCCGTGGGCGGCCGCCCCCTGCGACATGGCCGCCTGGCCGGTCGTCACCACCGACGGCACCGTCACCGCCTGCTGCAACCAGGACGTCGCCGACCGCCGGGTGCGCCCCGGCCACCTCGGCCTCGGCGACATCCGTACGACGACCTGGCAGACCGTGCGCGAGCGCGCGCAGGCCAGCCCGATGCTGCGGATGATCCGCACGGTGGGCCCCGTCCACATCGCCACCCGCGCCGGCCTCCCCGCCGGCGGCTACTGCGCCACCTGCCACCGCCTCGACGGCTCGGACGCCGCCCGCGACTGGGCCGACCGCGCGGGCACCGGCCCGGCCGGTGAGCTGCTCCAGTCGGCCGCGGTCCACAGGGGCGAGACGGGCGGCCCCGCGGCGCTCGTGGCCCGCCACGGCCCCGCGCGCCACGCACACCTCGTCGACCCGGGCCAGGGCCCGGCCGTCCGCCCCCCGCAGGAGCACACGCCGTGACGGCGCCGTCCGGCCCCCCCGCCCCCGCACCCGGCGTGCGGCACGCCCAGGCACCCCTCGGAGCAGAGCTGCGCACCGTCCTCGCTCTGGTGGCCCCCGTCCTGCACCACAGCGCCGCCCGGCTGTGGCAGCCGCAGGGCCTGCGGGCACGCTATCTGCGCTACCTCGTCACGATGCACACGGTCATCCGGGCCTCCGTACCGCTGATGGAACGGGCCCGGGCCCACTGCCGCGACGCGCCCGCCACCGACTCGGCGGCCCGGCCGCTGGGCAGCTACCTGTCCGCGCACATCCCGCGCGAACGCCACCACGACACCTGGCTGCTGCGGGACATGGAGGCCGCCGGACTCCACCCCGGCCACGAACTCGCCCGGCCCCCCTCGCCGGAGGTCGCCCGGCTGGTCGGCGCCCAGTACTACTGGATCGACCACTTCCACCCGCTGTGCCTGCTCGGCTATGTGGCGGTACTCGAACTCAACGCTCCCGCGGCGCCGTTGATCCCCCTGCTGGCCGACCGCACGGGTCTGCCCCCGGCCGCCTTCGACACCCTGCGCCTGCACGCGGAGATCGACGGCGGACACAGTACGGCGGTGCTGAGCGCCCTCGACGAGAGTGCGGCGGGGCCACCGGTACGGGCGGCGGTCAGGCTGAGCGCACTGCACACCGTGCAGGCGCTCGCCGACGTACTGAACTCCCTGACCGACGTGACGGACCGCACCGGCGGTCCTCCGGAGCGAGAGGACCACCGACATGACACCGGACAGCGGTGAGGAAGGCGCCGTCGACGGCGCGGGGGAGCACGGCGCCGGATCCGTACTGCGGGCCCTGGAGCAGGCCGGCTTCCCGGTGCGGGCGTTCACCGGCGAGCAGTGTGCCGTCTTCGCCGGGCTCACACCGCAGGAGCTCGAACTGATCCTCGACCTGAAGGCGCGCCTCGACGCCGTGGAGCCGGAAGTGCAGGCGCACACCGTCGTCGCGGGCGCGGCGCTGTTCTGAGCGGCTCGCACGAGCGGCCCCGCACCACGGGCCGTACGACCGGCGGCCGCACCCGACCGGCCGTACCTGCGACGACGTCCGACGGCGAGTAGCGAGGGGACCGCTCATGCAGCAACGCAAGGTGATCACCGCGCTCTTCTGCGATCTGGTCGGATCCACCGAACTGTCGGGGGCGCTGGAGCCGGAGACGCTGCGCTCCGTGGTGCTGCGCTACTTCGACGCGATGCGCGGCGGGATCGAGTCGCACGGGGGGACGGTGGAGAAGTTCATCGGGGACGCCGTGATGGCGGTGTTCGGCGTGCCGCACGTGCATGAGGACGACGCGCACCGGGCCGCCTCGGCGGCCCTGGAGATGATCGCCGCCCTGGACGGGCTCAACGCCGAGCTCGACCGGGACTTCGGCAGCACCCTCGCGGTCCGCATCGGCCTGAACAGCGGGGAGGCCGTGACCTCGCAGGACCTGGAGGGGGACGGCACGGTCGTCTCCGGCGAGGTGGTCAACGTCGCCGCCCGGCTCGAACAGGCGGCGCAGCCCGGACACATCCTCATCGGCCCCGCCACCCGCACGCTCCTGGGCCCCGCGGCGGTCGTCGAAGCCGTCGGCCCGCTCACCCTCAAGGGCAAGCGCGACCCCGTCGACGCGTTCCGGCTGCTGAGCCTGGCAGCCCAGGACGGGCCGCCCGGAGCATCGCGGCCCGCGGCCGCCCTCGTCGCACGGACGCGGGAGTACGACCGGCTGGCGACGGCGTGGACGCGGGCTTCGCGGGACGGCACCGGCCGCCTGATCCGGCTCACCGGCGACGCCGGCATCGGCAAGACACGCCTGCTGCGGGAATGGCTCGCGGTCCGCTCCGCCGAGGGCTCCCTCCTCGGCACCGGCCGCTGCCACTCCTACCGCGACGAGGCAAGCCTGGCCCCCCTGGCGGCCGCGATCCGGGAAGTGCTGGACACCGCGACCGCCCGCACGACGCCGGCATCCGCACGCTCCGGGCCACCCCAGGGCCCCGCCCCGGCCCGGCCGTGGGACGGTGCCGCGTACGAGGTGCTGCGCGGCGGACTGCTCGCGGACGGCACGCCGAGCCCGTCCGCCGAGACGACCTGGGCGGCCGCCGCGGCGGTGCTGCGCGGCCTGGCCGCCGTAGGACCGGTCGCGCTCGTCCTGGACGAACTCCAGTGGGCCCGGCCTCAACTCCTCGAAGGCATCGCCCGGTTGACCGACATCCTGGCCGGATCACCGGTACTGCTGATCTGCTCACAGCGCACCGGCGAGGACGAGCAGCCCGCCACCGCCGACGAGATCCGACTGCGCCCGCTGTCCCACGCCGACTCGCTGCGCCTGGCCCGCGCCCTGGCCGCCGGCGACCCCGACGACGGCGTACTGCACACGGTCGTGGAGCGCGCCGAGGGCAACCCGCTGCATCTGGAACAGCTGCTGACCATGGTCAGGGACGGCGCCGACCCGGGCGGGCTGCCGGTGACCGTCACCGCCGTTCTCGCCGCCCGCATCGACGTGCTGCCGCAGCCGCAACGAGCGGTGCTCGACGCGGGCGCGGTGATCGGCCGCCGGTTCGCCGTCGCGGAGGTCCGCCGGCTCCTCGACGACCCGCCCGCCGGCACCGCCTGCCCCGAGCACGCGCTCGTGACAGGCGCGATGCACGACCTCCTGCGACGCGGCCTCGTCGAACCGGCTCCCGGGGCCCCGGCGACCTACCAGTTCAGCTCCGGACTGCTGCACGACGTCACCTACCGGTCCCTGAGCAAGAGCCGGCGGGCCGCCTGGCACGAGCAACTGGCGACCCGCCCCTGCGCCGCGGCCGCCCTGGCCGCGCACCACCTGGAAGCGGCCTACCTGCACCGGCGCGACCTCGGGCTGCGGGGCGAACACGTCGAAGGCCTGCGGGGCCGGGCCGCCGACGCACTCAGCCGCGCAGGCCGGTACGCGCTCGCCCGCGCCGACCTGTCATGGTCGGCGGAGCTGCACGCCCGTGCCCTGGCCCACTGCGCCCCCGGCGAGGCCCGGTGGCGCCATGCCGCGCAGGGACTGGGGGAGACCTGGCTGGCACTCGGCCGGACGGGCGAGGGCGGCGACCTGCTCAGACAGGTGCGTGACGCGGCGTCCGCGGCCGAGGACCGGCTCGCCGGCGCCCACGCCGGCCTGCAACTGGCCTCCCTGGACCCCGATACCTCGCCGGCGACGGCCGCCGACGCGGCACGCGCCGCACTCGCGGTGTTCGGGGAGTTCGACGACCGGCTGGGCCTGGCCCGCGCCCATGTGCGGCTCGCGCAGGAGCAGCAGTACGCCGGACGCCATCGCGCCGCGAGCGATCTGCTGGCCGTCGCGCTGGCCCACGCACTGGCCGCCGAGGCGGCCCCGGAGCGGGCGATGGCGCTCGGAGCGCTCGGCATCTCCCTGTGGCACGGACCCACCCCGGCCGGCGAAGCGATCGAGCGCTGCCGGGCCCTGCTCGCCGAGCACGGCCCCGGCAACCCCGTCGTGGTGGTCGCGCTGAACTACCCGCTGGCGAATCTGCTCGCCCTGTGCGGCCGGACCGGCGAGGCCCGCGGCTGCCTGACGGACGCGGAGCGGTTCGCCGCCGGGCTCGGCTACGCGGAAGTGGCCGCGTTCGGGCCGCTGTTCGCCGCCGGGGTGGAGGTCCTCGCGGGATCGACGCGGGAGGCGGAGCGGCTGCTGCGGCAGGCCGTGGAGACGTTCCGCACGGTGGGCGGTCCGCAGCTGCACGCGGCCGCCTGCCGGGACCTCGCACGGGTGCTGCTCGCCCGCGGGCTGCCCTGGCACGCGGCGTCGGCCGACGTCCGTGACGTGACGTCGGGCCTGGAGCCCGCCGATGCGGGCCGGCACGGCACGGCTGTCCCGGCGCCGGCAGCGCCGCTGCCCCCGGCGGACGCGGCCGACGACTTCGGGGTGCGTGCCCTGGCCGCCGCCGCGGCCGGGGACGCCGTGAACGCGCTGCGGCTGGCCCGCCGCGCGGTGGCGGCGTCGGACACCACGGATTCACCGATCGGCCGCGCGACCGCCCGGCTCGACATGGCGCAGGTCCTGTACCGGACGGGACGGCCCAATGCCGCCGCCCGAAGCGCCGGCCGGGCGGGCCGTCTGTTCCGGGCCAAGGGCCATGCCGTGGGAGCGACGGCCGCGGCGCAACTGGCCGCCCGGGCAGCCGAGACGGCCCGGGGCCGCACCGCGGCGAGCGGAGACGGCCGGTGACGCGCGCGCTGAGCTGGGGGCTGGGGGACCGGCGGCCGGACGACATCCAGGTCCCGGCGGCGGCCATGGGCGGCGCCGTCACCCCCGCATGGGCGTGGGGCGGCTCCACCGGCCGCAGCGTACGGGTGTGCATCGTCGACAGCGGGGTGGAGCGCGACCACCCCATGGTCGGGCGGGTGGCATCGGCGCACGTGGTCGTCGAGGGGGACGACGGCCGCCCGCGTACGGTGCCCTCCGGCAGCGGCGACGTGTGCGGCCACGGGACCGCCTGCGCGGGGATCGTCCGCGAGGTCGCCCCCGACTGCGAGCTGCACAGCGTGCAGGTGCTCGGGGAACGGTTCACCGGCACCGGCGACTTCCTGCTGGCCGGTCTGCGGTGGGCGGTGGAGCAGGGCTTCGACGTCATCAACATGAGCCTGTCGACCACCCACGAACGCTTCGTCCGCGAGCTGCACGAACTGGCCGACGAGGCGTATTTCCGCCGGTCCGTCATCGTCGCGTCGGCGCACAACAGCCCTGTGGTCAGCTTCCCCTGGCGGTTCAGCTCCGTCGTCTCGGTCGGAAGCCACCAGGAGGACGACACCGCACTGCACCTGTACAACCCGGCTCCGCCGGTGGAGTTCTACGCCAAGGGCCAGGACGTACGCGTGGCGTGGCGGGACAACTGCGTCACCCGCACGACGGGCAACAGCTTCGCCACCCCGCGCATCGCGGGACTGTGCGCGCTGATTCTGGCCAAGCACCCGGCGCTGACCGTCTTCCAGCTCAAGACGGTGCTCTACCTGACCTCGGCCAACGTCCGCGCGACGGACCCGGCCCACGGGGCCACGCCCACGCCCGCCGCTCCCGTGATCACCCCCGCACCCCCGTCCCGGCCCGAGTCCGGCGCGGACCCGGTGGGTGACGGCCTCGTATCCGCGCACGGTGCCGGCCGGCAGGCCGCACCGGGGGATGACGGGCAACGCCCCGACGGCCGGCCCGGATCGCCCCCGCCCCCCGAAACCCAACCGGAGAAGTGAGGTCCGCGGTGTCCCCGATTCTTCCTTCCGACGACACCCACGCGCTGCTGCAGTCCGTGGTCGACGTGGCCCGGGCCATCTTCGCCGCCGCCGCGAGCTCGGTGTTCCTGCTGGACGAGCGGGCCGGCGAACTGGTCTTCCAGGCCGTCTCCGGAGAAGGCGAGGACCTGCTCGTCGGCACCCGGTTCCCGGCCCACCGGGGCATCGCCGGCTGGGTGGCCTCCTCGGGCCAGGCGATGATCGCCGACGACCTGGCGAAGACCCGGACCTTCGCCCGGGACCTCGCCGAGTCCACCGGCTACGTCCCCAACGCCCTCATGGCCGCGCCGCTGCTGTCGCAGCAGCGGGTCCTGGGCGTCCTGGAGGTGCTCGACCCCTCGCCCCGGCCCCGGGCGGGCCTCGAAGACCTCGACCTGCTCTCCCTGTTCGCCGGGCAGGCGGCCATCGCCCTGCGGGTCGCGGGCCGCTCCGCGCCCGGCGCCGGCACAACGGCCCGGGGCGCCACCGACGAGCAGCTGACGGACGCCTTCCGCGCCTTCCTGCGCGATCGCTCCCGCTGACCGCGAACCCGGCAAAACGTAATCATGATCATGACAAGTGGCGGTGGTGGTGTCCGCGACGACAGCACGCCGTACACCGCTCACGTGCCCGCCACCGGCGGCAGATCCACGGCCGCCGGGCCGGTGACCCGGCGGCCGAACTCGTGGGTGAACCCGGACATGCCGTACGCGGCGATATGGGCACTGACCTCCCCGGCGGGCGGCATCAGCAGATTGCACTCGTGCAACTCCTCCACCTCGGAGATCACCTGGTCGTACCGGAACGGCGGAGTGAGCGACGCCAGCCTCCGATAGGCCAGCCGCTGCTGCTGCGGCAGATCGCGCCAGAACGACTCGTACCGTTCCCGCAGCACGAGTTCACCGACCGCCATCTCGTCCAACAGGGAAGGGGCCACGCTCAGCCGGTCGGCGTAGTCGGCCAGCCGCACATGGCGCAGCGAATCGAGTTTCGCGGCGATGATACGGATGGCCAGCGGAAGCCCCTCGCAGCACTGGACGATCCGCCGCGCCGACGCCTGGTCGCTCATCACCCGCCCGAACCCGACGATCCGACCCAGCAGTTCGGTCGCCTCCGCACCCTGGAACGGGGGAAGCTCCACCCGCGCCACCGCCTCCAGCCCGCTGAGACGGTACCGGCTGGTCACGAGAGTGCAGCTGGCACCGGACCCGGGCAGCAGCGCCAGGACGGTCTGCTGCCCCACGGCGTCGTCCAGCACCAGCAGAATCCGCCGGCCCGCCACCCAGGTCCGCCACCGGGCCAGAGCCTGCGCGACATTCTGCGTCCCGGGCAGACCGACACTGTCCAGCAGCGCCCGCAGCACCGACCCCAGCGAGCGGTTGCCCAGCTCGGTCATGATCAGCCCGTCCGGGAAGGCGTCGGCGAGAAGATGGGCCACACGGACGGCCAGCACGGACTTGCCCACCCCCACCGGCCCGGACACGACCATCACCCCGCCCTCCCGGCGGGCACGGAAGTACCCGAGCGCCCGCTGCACCTCGTCGGCACGGCCCACGAAGTCCGGCAGATCACGCGGCAGCTGATTGCCCGGCCCCGGACGGCGCTCGGGCGCGGGAGCCTCCAGGAGACGACGGTGCAGCGCCGCCAGCGCCGGCCCCGGCGTCACGCCCAACTCCCCTGCCAGCGCCCGCCGTACGGTGTCGAAGTGCGCCGCGGCCTCGCTCTGCCGGCCGGTCGCCGCGAGCGCCGTGATCCACGCGGCGGCGAGCCGCTCGCGCAGGAGATGGCACACGACGTGCTCCTGGAGCCGGTCCAGCACGAGCGCGTGGCGGGCACGGGCGTTCTCCAGCTCGGCCCATTCCTCCAGCGCCGACACCTGCATCTCCTGGAGCCGGTCGACCGCTGCGGTCAGATACGGCACGTCACCGAACTCCCTCAGCGGGCGGCCCTGCCAGAGTTCGAGGGCCTCGGCGAGCGCGTCGCACGCCGAGTCCGTGTCCCCGTCACGAGTGCGCCGCCTGCCGATCCGGGCCAGTTCCTCGAACCGCAGCAGATCGCACTCCGACGGGTCGAGCCGCAGCAGGTATCCGCCCGGCGTGTGGGTCAGCCGGCCGCCCAGCACGCGGCGCAGACGGGAGACGTAGACCTGAAGGTTCTTCCTCGCGGTCCGCGGGGGCCGGCCGTCCCACAGGGCGTCGATGAGGCCGCCGACCGGTAACACGTTGTTGGCCTGGCTGACGAGAACAGCCAGCAACAGACGCGGTTTCGGCCCGCCCAGATCGGCTCTCCCGCCCCCGTCGCCCCGCACACATAATTCCCCGAATGCAGTGATCAACCGATTCATGTATCGACATTGCCACAGGCCCTTCTTCCCCGCAGGAGGGTCCGACCAGCAAGTTCCTGCTGTTTAGACGCATGACCCCGGCGCACGCCGAGACCGCTTCAGCCGCCGCGTACCGGCAGCGGCTTTGCGATGCTGCGACTGCGGAGCCGCGAAGGACGGACACGGACACCACTCCGCCCGAAAGACGCCTCAGGAATGAATGCGTCACACACGTTTTGTCCATATCGGAACGCCGCATTCCCTCACCTCGGGGCAGGGCACGGGGCAGAGCACGGGGCAGCGGCCCACCGGCACTTCCCGCGGGCAACGGACCCGGGGAGCCCTGAACGAGCTGCCACGACCACCCCGCCCCCACAGCACCGCGGAACGCGGGCCCGGCAATGCTGCCGGCAACCGTGACAGACGCAGCAGACCCGCAACGCACCAGCCACCCCGTGGTCGCCGACCCTCACCCCGGCACCAGCCGCATACGGGGGCACCCTGACATGATCAACACAGGCCAGTAGATGTCAGGTTGGAGCCGCCGATGGACGTGACCGAGTCAGCGCATGCCGCGCGAGTGTCCGCCTACGCGGCCGTGGGAACACGGCTGTCCCTGTTCAGCGACCGTCGGCTTGAGGATGCGGTGGCCGCCGCGCCGAGTCTCGGCTCCGGTATCGGCGGCAGGTCGGCGGAGACGGAAGTCGAAGGGATTCGCGTCTTCGTCAAGCGGGTCCCGCTGACAGACATCGAGTTGCAGCCGGAGCACGTGAGGTCGACCGGAAACATGTTCGGGCTCCCTCTCTTCTACCAGTACGGCGTGGGGTCGGCAGGGTTCGGTGCGTGGCGGGAACTGGCCGCGCACATCATGACGACAGGCTGGGCACTCAAGAACGAGTACGAGGGTTTCCCGCTGCTCTATCACTGGCGGGTCCTGCCCGACAGCCCTCCTGCCGGCTTCGTCGACGGGCTCGGAGGCATTGAAGGGGCGGTAGCGCATTGGGAGGGATCGCCGGCCGTACGCCGTCGACTGGAGGCCATCGGAAGGTCCTCCTTCAGCCTGGTGCTCTTCCTGGAACATGTGCCCCGGACGCTCGCCGAGTGGCTCGGCGAAACCCGTGATGCGGCCCCGCCGCAGCCGAGCGGCGAGTCGCCCTACCGATGGGTCGAGAACGCGCTGCTGCGGGGGACCGAATTCATGAGCGCGCGCGGACTCGTCCACTTCGACACGCACTTCGCCAATCTGCTCACCGACGGCCGGCGGGTGTACTTCGCGGACTTCGGACTCGCCTTGAGCCGCGACTACGAACTCTCCGCGAAGGAGCGCGCTTTCCTCACGGATCACCTCGTGTACGACCGCTCCTACGCACCGAACCACCTGCTGCACCACCACCTGCCGGACGACCTGCGTGGTGGTACCGAACACGGGACCTTCTTGCGCGAATGGGTCGGGGGCCACCAACCCGCCGACGTTCCGCCCGACATCGGCGCGATCATCGACCGTCACGCTCCGCACGCCATCATCCTGGACGACTTCCACCATCGACTGCTTACGCAGAGCAAGCGCACCCCCTTCCCCGCGGCTGAGGTCCGGCGGGCCCTGGCCGGAGCATCAAGGCCAGGGGAGTGAGTGCCCGTTGATCCGCTCCGGCCAGCCGACCGCAGCGCGTTCCGCCCGTGCCCGGTGGGGGCCGGCCGGCAGGACTTGGTGCCGGTCCGGACGATGGCGCCGCTGAAGGCCAGCCGGCCGACAACGGCCGGCCGCCCCGCTCATATGCCCTCGGTCCCCCGGCACGTCCGGTCACCGGCAGGTGGCAATGGCGGTGGAGAAGACGCTGGCGAGGGTGAGCGCGGCGGTGATGGCGACGGCGGCACGGGTGAGAGCGGTGGGGTGGCCGGCGCCGTCAGGGCGGGCCAGATTTTCCGCAGACGCCAGCGCCGGCCGCACATCGTTCGCCGCTGCTTCGGCGGCCCGCACGTCCTCTGCACCCTGGACGAGAACCCATGAGTTTCTGATCAGTAAACAGTCCTACTGGGATCCCTCGGAACCGTCCTCGCTCGCTCCAGCGAGCTTGCCACCGACGAATACCACGCCCAGCCCGAGGGCGGCTGCACCGGCCCTGCAGCTCCTCGGGGAGACGCACGGTGAGCCGGGCACCGGCCCCAGGCCGTTCGCGGCCTTCCCGGACGCCTCCGGCACAGGGGCCCCGGCCGAGGCGTTCACCGCCGCCGAGGCCCCTGTGCCCTCTGCCGGGCAGCGGTGCCGGCCCTGGCTGCCGTCGGCGCACAGCGTGCCGACGCGGGCGTTGCCGGGCCCTGCGTCAGAAGGTCAGGTTCCAGGCGTCGATCTTGCCTGTGTCGGAGGCGGCGTTGTCGTTGACGCGCAGTTTCCAGGTGCCGTTCGCGACCTCCGAGGAGGCGTTCACGGTGTAGGTCTGGGCGATGTTGTCGGCGCTGCCGCCGGCGTGGTTGTGCAGCGTGTAGACGGTGCCGTCCGGCGCCACCAGGTCGACCTTCAGGTCACCGATGTAGGTGTGCTTGATGTCCACACCCACCTTGAGGGCGGCCGGGGCGTTGCCGGTCACGCCGGTCACGGCGATCGGGCTCTCCACGGTCGCGTTGTCGTTGACGGCGAAGTCCGCGAGGTTCTCGAAGTACTTGCCGGGCGGCGGGGTGGTCCCGACGGCCTTGAGGGCGTCGACCTGGCCTTCGCCGAAGAACGAGTTGCTGGCCGTCGTGCCCGTGCAGCGGCTGTCCGAGGGGCAGGCGATGTCGTTGGCCTGGGCGGCCAGCTTGGCGCGGATCTGCGCCGGGGTGATGCCCGGGTCGGCGCTGGCGATGAGTGCCGCCACGCCGACCACGTGCGGGGTGGCCATCGAGGTGCCGCTCTTGCTGCCGTAGCCGCCGCCGGGGACGGTGGAGTACACGTTGCTGCCCGGCGCCGCAACGTCGATGACGCCCTGCCCGTAGTTGGAGAACGAGGCCTTGGTGACGCCCGTGCCGTTGGCCGCGACCGTGACCACGCCCGGCAGCTCGGTCGGGATGTCGAGGCAGGCGTTGGTGATGGTGCGGGTGACCGGCGTCGAGTCGTTCGGGCTCGCGGAGTCGGTCGTCTTGTGGGCGAGGTCGTAGTTCTCGTTGCCCGCCGCGGCGATCTGGAGGGAGCCCTTGCCCTCGGCGTACTCCTGGGCGCGCTTGACGCCCTCGATGATGGCGGCCTGGTCGATGTTGTCCGGGCAGTTGAACTGCCACGGGTCCGTGTAGTAGCTGTTGTTGGTGACCTTGAAGCCGTGGTCACCGGCCCAGACGAAGCCGCAGATGGTGTTCTCGGCGAAGAAGAAGGAGTTGCCCGGCTCGGCGACCCGGACCGCGGAGATCCTCACCCCGGGGGCCACGCCGACGACGCCCTTGCCGTTCTTGGCCGCGGCGATGGTGCCCGCTACGTGGGTGCCGTGCGTGTCGACGTCCCGCCAGGCGCCGGCACGGGTGTCGGGCTTGCCGTAGGCGCAGGAGACCGAGTCGGCCGCGTCGAAGTTGGGCGCCAGGTCCTGGTGCCGGTCGTCCACACCGGTGTCCAGGATGCCGACCTTGACGGAGGCGGAGCCCGGGTTCACGGCCCAGGCCTGGTCGGCCTTGATCTGGCTCATGTCGGCCCGGACCGGTTCTCCGGCCGGGGTCGAGGCCTGGGCCGGATCGGCCGGGAGCGCCGGGTTGTAGGCGTCGGCCGGGACGTCCGAGGTGCGCGTGGCGCCGACCTGCTGCACGCCGGCGACGCCGCGCATGGTGGCGGCGAACCCGCTGGACGCCGAGTGGGCGACGATCACGCCGATGGCGTCGAAGTTCGAGAAGACGGTGCCGCCGTTGGCCGCGATCGCGGAACGGACCGCCGAGCTGTCACCGGGGGCGGTGATCACGAGGTAGGCACGCGTGCCGGCCACCCAGGTCGCACTCCGGGAAGCCGGCACGGCGGCCGGAGCGTGGGCCTTGGCGGCCGACGCGGTGGAGGGGGCGACGGGGAGCGTACCCGCGAGGGCGCCCGGGGCGCCGAACGCGAGGACGGCGCCGAGCGTGGCCGCCAGCACCAGCGTGCGTCTGGGTCGGCCGGATATGGGGGGTATCAATGCGTCCTCCGGAGACGGCCCGGCCGCGCCGAGGGCACCGGCGGGGCCGTACGAAACGAATGGTGGATGCAAGATGTCAGGTGCATGCTCCTGTACGGAAGTACCTTTCCGCGCAGGGACGTCATAGGGGCATGGCCGAAAAGAGCCACACTCCTGTCAGTGCCCCCTGCCTTGCTACGGGTTGCCGTTCGCTGGAGGGGAAGCAGGACCCGCACTACACCGCCACGCCCGTTTGATGCGACGTCGGCCTTTCCGGAGCTCGTGGGGATGTCCCGTACTGCTGCGGGCAGGCGGCAGTCCTGCCTGGTCTAGCTGGACGATTTTGGTCCTTCGTCGTTGTCCGGGCGGTGCCGCCCCTTTCCTGCCGCGCTGCGACGGTCCCCGGCCGAGTGCCGCGTCAGCTCACGACTGACCCGGACTGGTAGGTCCCAGACGCGCCGCGTCACTCACAGCGCCCCGCCGTGCGGCCCCGGCCGCCCGACAGGCGCCGGACGTGGGTCGGCCGGAAGACGGCACCGCCATGACCTCACCCCACCCGCGAAGGCGCCCCCAGCGGCGCAGCGAGATCGCCCGTGGCCCGCAGCAAACCGCGGGCCTGCAGGAAGTCCGCGACGCCCTGACACCCGCGCCCGGTTCCTGTGCCGTGGCGCCCGCTCCGCTCCCGGCCGATGAGGGTGTGCCGCCCGAGTTGCTGGCGCTGGTCACCTACCACTGCCGTCACATCAACGCCTACCTCGCCCGCGCCCTGACCGACGCCCTGCCCACAACCACTGATCGATAACGGCGCTGATCGGCGGTGGGTGGATCATATGTGAGATCTGTGGGTTTCTGTGACGGTCAGGAGAATTTCAACTGTCTTAGGTGGAGGGATACTTGGGAATTTTGGGTGCCGTGGGGGGTTCCGCAGGACCGAAGAGGGAACAGCGGCGAATCTGTGATCGCATCGGCGTGGTGAGACCGGATGTCCGTGTCTGCGAGAACTTGAGAAACCATGGAAGATCGAAGCCGTTCAGCTGGCGGTTCGCCTGGGGTGCTTTGGGTGGCCGGTGCGAGGAAACTCTGGTGGCGGCCGTGTGGGGTTGCGCGGCCAAGTGACTTTGACACCTGGCGACTCGGGGGCGCGGGTGCGGGTGCCCCACAGGGGATGGGCCCCCGCCCCGCCCGAGGTATGTCAGAGGCCGTCGGTGGTGACGTTGTTGTGCCAGACCCAGTAGCCGGTGAGTGTGCCGGCGCTGATGCGGAGCATGTTGCGGCCGTTGATGGTGGCGCGCTGGTCGAAGGGGGCGTTGGAGGCGTGGTCCCACTGGACTGTCTTGGTGGTGCCGACGGCGCCGTCGGTGCCGTATTTGTAGACGTCGACGGGGGTGTTGGCGGGGAAGGTGAGGGTGCGGGCGGGCAGGTAGGTTTTGGTCCACCACTGGCCGCGCAGGAAGGCGGTGGTGTAGTTCTCACCGACCCACCAGCCGGCATACGCGCCGGCGCTGATGCGGTAGTAGACGCCGCGGCCGTGGATGCGGCGCCGCATGGTGGCGGGGGCGGAGGTGTCGCGGGTGAAGGTGACCTGCTGGGTGGCGGTCTGGGTGTCGTCCTTGGCGGGGTCGTAGGCGCCGGTGGCGGTGGTGGCGTACTGGTAGAGGGTGTAGGTGCCGGCGGCGAAGGCGACGGTGCCGCCGCTGGGCAGGTCGGTGGAGACCAGGTCCGGGTAGGGGTAGTCGTCCAGTAGCTGGTCCATGTCGCGGGCGAAGGTGTAGTGGCCGGAGAACCACTGCAGCTGCATGAACAGGTCGAGGTGATGGTGGTGGTAGGACAGCGGGGCGATGCGGTGGGTGTTGCAGTAGAAGGAGAGCCAGCGGGTGTTGCGCAGCCGCGGGTAGTAGTTGGCGATCGTGGTCAGGCCGCCGTCCCACAGCTTCAGCGCGAGTTCGTTGCGGGTGTGCTGGTAGTAGTCCCACACACCGAACAGGGCGAAGATCATGCCGTTGAAGGTGTAGTCCGACGTGCCCGGCGCGTCGATGGGGTACTCCTGGATCCAGAAATAGCCCGCGCTGTCCTTGTTGACCACCCACGGTTTGGCGTCGTAGGCGCGCAGCAGTGAGGCGAACGCGCCGTCGGCCGCAGCCAGGTACTGGGTGCGTTCTTCCGCGCTGACGTCGGTGTCGGGGAGCTGGGCGAGCTGGATGAACAGGGATATCGCCTCGCCCTGGGCCATGCCGGAGTACCAGGGGGCCGTGTAGACGAGTCCGCCGTGCTCGCCGTGGGTGTAGTTGAAGGGATAGGGGAAGTACCACGCGCCGCGGGTCTCGACCCGCCGGTCGATCTGCCGCTGGGCGTGGGCCTTGGCACGGGTGAGGAACCAGGTGTCACCGGTGGTGCGGTAGGAGGCGAGGCAGCCCAGGCCGTACTGGATCTGTGTGACGGGTTGGTCGTAGAGCTTGCCGTCGCCGTTGATGAAGACGTCGGGGTCGTTGTAGAACATGCGCACGCCCTGGGCGTCGACGTAGGCGCCGGTGTCGCCCTTGGCGACCGGCCGGTTGCGCCACGGACGCAGTTCCTCGGGCACATCGACGATGGTGTAGTCGGCGGTGGCGAACTCGAACGGCAGCGTGGTGGGCACGTCGTCCGCGGCCGTCTGCGGGTCGACGGTGCCACCGGTATAGGGGATCCGTCTGTTCGGGGGCGTGATCGTGCCGCCCGTGATTTGCTCCGGCGCAGGGCCCAGTGTGGTCGTCGGTGCAGGGGTGCGCGGCAGACTGAGCACCTGGGACATGGGGATCCCCGGGGACGGACTCGGCGTGGGGGCGGCGAGGATGTCGGCAGACGCGGCCGTTGCGTTGCCTCCCACGGCCAGCGCGCCGAGCGCGCTGCCGCCGGTGAGGCGTATGAACCGGCGGCGGCCGACGTCGGTGCGTCGTTGATCAGTCACGTACAACTCCCATGAGAGAAGGGGGGTTTGCAGAGGGCATGGACGATCTCCGGGGCCGCCGCGGGGGCGCTGGTGTGCAGCGCTGAGCGGCCCCGGAGACAAAGGCGTACTCGCCTACCAGCCGTTGCCGATCTGCTGGCGGGTGCTGAAGGCGGTGGCGGTACGGGGGTAGAGCCACAGGATGCGGGTGGTGTCGTCGCGGACGATGACGTCGGGGTTGCCGTCGCTGTTGTAGTCGCCAATGCCGGCGAACGTGTAAGGGTTCCAGCCGGTTCCGAGTTGGCTGCGGGCGCCGAAGCCGTTGCTGCCGTTGCCGGGGTAGAGCCACAGGATGCCGGTGGCGTCGTCGCGGACGATGACGTCGGGGTAGGTGTCGGCGTTGAGGTCGGCGACGCCGGCGAAGGTGTAGGGGTTCCAGCCGGTACCGATCTGTACGGCCGCTCCCAGGTTGGCGCCGGTACCCGTGCCGGGGAACAGGTTCAGGCTGCCGTCGGGGTGACGGCCGATCAGGTCGGCTTTGCCGTCACGGTTGAAGTCTGCGACGCCGGCGAAGGCGTAGCCGTTCCAGCCGCTGGGGAAGTTGCTGACGGGGGTGAGCAGGTCTTGCCCGACGTCGCCGGGGAACAGGCGCAGGGTGCCGCCGGGGGCCATGGCGACGGTGTCAGGGTAGGTGTCGTTGTTGAAGTCGCCGATTCCGGCGAAGGTGTAGGTGGACAGGCCGGAGCCGATGTACGTGGCGGCGCTGGACCAACCGCCGTTGCCGTTGGCGGGGTAGAGCCACAGGCTGCCGGTGGCATCAGTGGCGACCAGGTCGGGGTTGCCGTCACGGTTGTAGTCGGCCACGTCGGCGAAGCTGTAGGGGGCCTTGGCCAGGGTGATGTTGGCCATGGTGCCGACCTGGGTGGCGGTGAGTACCGCCCCGTTCCAGACCCGTACGTCGGAGATGTTGCCCTTGAAGTACGAGGTGCGGGCGTCGTTGTTGAGGCTGTTGCCCAGGGTGTACTTGCCAGTGAAGCCGGAGATGGCGGTGTGGGAGCCGCGGGCCACCGGACGGTCGTCCATGTACAGCGTGGTGGCCTTGGTCGTCGGGTCGTAAGTGGCGGTCAGGTGGGTCCACTGGCCGATGATGGCGCTGCCGCCGGCTGTGCAGTCGTAGCCGCGCGTGGCGTCCCCGGTAGCCAGGCAGAACGCCCATTCCCGGTTGGACTGGGGATAGAGCAGGAACCCGGAGTTGTGCACGCCGTCCTGGGAGGCGATGACCCCGCCCACGGCCGCCGGCTTGACCCATGCCGACACGGTGAAGGGACTCGAGAGTGACAGCGCCGCGTTAGAGGTCATGGCACCGGTGGTGCCGTCCAGGGCCAGGTTGGGTGAGAAGACGTCGTCGTCGGTGTCCCAGGTGGCGCCCGTGGCGCTGCCGGTCAGGTTCAGCCCGGCGGAGGTGTCGGCGGCGCTGGCCGCGCTGCCCTCTGTGTCGTCGCCGAGCGGCCAGGCGTGGCTGGGGGCGATCAAGGTCTGAGCCGTCTGCGCGGTCAGGGTACCGGCGGCCGCGTTGAAGATCCGCGCAGTGCTCGCGCCGTTGGAAGAGACAGTCCGCAGGTCCGGGGTGCCGTCGTCGTTCAGGTCAGCGGCCTGCAGGACCGGCAGCGCTGCGGAACTGTAGCCGCTGCTGGCGACCAGCAACGGGGCCACCTGGTTGCCGCCCGCGAGGGCCAGCAGTTGTTGCGGGGTGTAGTAGTACAGCGCGCCGGTGCTGTTGTGGCGGGCGAACAGTGCGGGCAGCCCGTTGATGAGGCTGCTGGTGATGCTCCAGCTGGTCCAGTCGCCGGTGCCGGTGGGGTTGGTGCCGCCCAGCGAAAGCGCGTTGTCGACGCCGGCGAATCCACCGGGGAAGGGGATGCTGGGCTCGTTCCAGAGCTGTCCGCCCACGATCATGAGCAGGTCGGGGTAGCCGGTGGCGGGTTCCCCGTTGACCGTGTGGTAAAGGTTGCCGCCGCTGGCGATGCTGGTGGCCCTATTGCCGGTGCCATCAGTGAAGGCCGTGTAATTGATGTTGGCCTGGTCGCCGCTGTAGGGGCGTAGCGCTGAGCCATTGCCGCCGCCGAACAGTACTGAGCCGCTGCCCGTGGCGGGGTTGTAGTCCAGGACGTCATTGAAGCCGGCGCCGCTGTTGAAATGTCCGGCGATGGCCTGCGTGCCGGTCCAGTCCGCCGGTGAGCCTGCGGAGTTGGCGCCGGTGCCTTGCACGCCCAGGTTGGTAGCGCTGGTGGTGAGCTGTCCGTCGGTGGTGCCGTGGGCCAGCCATAGTCCGCTGGACAGGCCCGCCTGCGCGCCCACTGTGGTCAGGTCGGCGAGGCCGTCGCCGGTCATGTCACCGTCGACGGCGGTGGCCGCGGGGGAGGCGAGGAGGATGCAGTTAGCGGTGTCGCCGATGTTGCCGCCGGCCGAGACCGCGGTGACGGTCAGCACGTTCGTTCCCCGGGTGGGGGTGATGCTGATGGATGTGCTGGATCCGGTGCTGGCCAGGGAGACCGGGGTGGTGCCGTTGAGCTGGTAGAGGTAGCTGGCGGTGGTCCCGCCGGAAGCGTTGGGCGTTACGGTGAAGCCGGCTGGTTGGCCGACCTGATAGGGGGCCGGGCTGGCGTCGTCACCGCAGTCGTATGCGGAGGAGTCGGTGATGGCAGGGGAGCCGGGTCGGCTGGCATCGAACTGGAACTTGCAGGTCGCCGATACGGGTGAGGTAGAGGTGCCGTCGGAGGAGGTGACGTTCCACGTGACGCCCAGTGGCGAGCCTCCGGCCGCGGCCTCCAGCACTGGTTTCTTCAGTATATAGACGGCGTTCTTCCCCGACGCTGCGGACACGGTGGGCTTGGCAATCTGCGTGCCACCGCTGGTCTTGGTGATGTTGAAGGTGGTGGACAGGGTGCCGCCGTCGGGGTCGGAGACCTTCGCGTACAGGGACACGTCGCCGTCACCGATGGTCTTGACGGCGCTGCTGCAGGTGGTAGCCGGCGACGTGACGAGCGTCGAGGGTTTGTAGGGCCGGTGGTTGTAGGTGGTGGACATCGAGAGGGTGGCGTGGTCGAACTTCTTCCAGCTGTACTTGTTCGAATCGTCGTCGTCGGGGGCCTGCAGACCCAGCGTCAGGCTGCTCAAATTTCCGTCGTCGGCGACATCTTGCATGTGGGAGGTGATGTCGAAACCGAGGGACTGCGCCGGGCAGGAAGGGTCGTAGCCGTAGGCCACGGTTTTCGTGCCCCACTGGGTGGTTCGGGCCGGCTTGTTGGCCCAAGTGGTGCTGGAGCTGATCGGACCGGTCTGCCACAGTTCCACCGGCGTCGCGGTGCACGACGGCGCGTACGTCTCGGTGGCGTAGAAGTGGGAGTCGATGACCGTCGCTCCGAAGAGCCGGCTGTCCACCGAGAACTTCGCGTACGCCCGTGAGTCGTGGTAGGGGGTCTCCCAGCCCTGGTAGCCCACGTGCAGGCCGGTGGCGCTGGTGTCCTTCCAGAAACTGGTGTTGGGAGCGGCCGAGTTGACCCACGTCCAGCTGCTCACGGTGCCGCCCGCTGCACTGTAGGTGGGGTCGATGTAGACGGGGTACACCGTGGCGGAGGCCGACAGCAGGCCCGCGTCGGGGGTCAGCCGGATGCTTTTCGAGGTGTAGGCGG
The DNA here is from genome assembly GCA_001298545.1 of Actinobacteria bacterium OV320. GTDB lineage: Bacteria > Actinomycetota > Actinomycetes > Streptomycetales > Streptomycetaceae > Streptomyces > Streptomyces coriariae. Next base: position 61,088 of record LJCX01000038.1, on the reverse strand, counting down.
CGGTGACCGGTGCGATGTGCGCCCCCACGCCTGGCTCGTCGATGTCCGAGTTCACGGCCCTGCTGGCGGACAGCGAACTTGGGCTGGCGGCCTTGGCGGTGGCGGAGTCCCACATCGTCGGGGCCGGGGCGGAGAACACCGTGCGATGCCTGGCGTCACGGCCGGAGATGTTGCCCGCCGCGTCGACGGAGAGTGTCACGTTCTTCGTTTCGGCGGGGAAGACGAGCGTGTTCAGGGCGGGGTCGGCGGCCGCTTCTGCGTTCTTGACGACGAGGACCTCGGAGAAGCCGCCCTGGGTATCGGCGGTGACCTTCAGGTCCACTCCGTCCAGGACTTCGGAGTAGGTGGCGCTGGAGCCGTCCAGGGTCGGGGCGGGCAGCGACCCGAGCGAGGCCGGCGCTGTGAGGGCGAGTGACCGGCTGTGATCCTTCATCACCGCCAGCGGCCCGTCCCCTCCCCCGGACAGGGTCAGACTCGTGGTGGTGAGCGCTGGGGAGACGGTGCCGTCGGAGCGCCGGACCAGTGTCGCATCCAACGGCTTCCAGGCGCCGGAGGCGTACTTGCGTATCGGCGCGACCGACTGGGTCAAGGTGAAGGTGCCGTTCGGATTGGCTTCTTCCGACTGCGTCGGCGTGGTCGCCGCCGCTACGGCCACAGCCTTGCCGGAGGACTGCGCTTTTCTCGAGGCCCGCGCTTCATCCAGCGGCAGCTGCGGTGACGAAGCCTTAGGTGTCGTATCGGCGTGCGCGGTTGCCACCGCACCGGACAGCGACAGCGTGCTGAGCGCGGCAGCGAGCGCCGAGCTCAGCAACCTTCTGCGCAGGGTGGATCTCACCGTCAGGTACCCCCCAGGTCTGTTCGGACGCGATCAGTTATGTCGATCAACGTTCAGTGGACAAGCTTTTTGCTCTCGGGGGCAGGGCTGATTGATGCGGGGATGACCTGACACGTCCGTGTCGAGCAGCAAGCTTTACAAATCCTTGGCTTCTGATTGTTCAGAGTTGTCGGAATTGATCACTGTCCGGCAGCTCGCCCGCTCTGCGATAGTCGCCGGCGCAGCCGCATCTTGATCAAGTTGCGGCGCGCCGTCGTGCCTGTATACGGGGCAAGTGGGGGGATGGGCATGTCCAGGACAGGTTGGCTGAGACAGAACGTACGCCGTGTCGGTGCTCGGCACCGGATCGTCGGCGTCATGGTGGCGCTGGCCCTGGCCGCACCGGCCGCGGTTCCAGCAGCCGCTGATACCCAGGACCGTGCCGGGGCCCCTGCCGTGCAACAGGCTCCGGCGGTGAAGGGTGTCACGACCCTCACCCCGCGCAAACTCAAGGTCAAGGACCAGACCAAGCGGGACTTCCACCCGGCGAAGGCCCAGTGGCCGGCCGCAGTGACCGGCACCGCCGCCCTGGTCGCCCCGCAAACCGGCGCGAAGCAAGGGGCCAAGATATCGGCTGCCGGCACACCGGTCTGGGCGCGTGCGGTGAGCCCGGTCAAGGGCTCGTACCAGGGCCCAAGCGGTGTCTCGGTACGCGTGCTGCCCCACCAGGACGCGACCATGCTCGGCGTAACCGGTGTCGTACTCACGGCCCAGCCTGCCACCGGCGGCAAAGGGAACGTGCAATTGGGCCTGGACTACAGCGCGTTCGCGCAGGCCTACGGCGGCAATTACGCCGAACGTCTGCACCTGGTCAAACTCCCCGCTTGCGCCCTGACCACCCCGCAGCGCGCCGCTTGCCGAACCCAGACCCCCCTCGCTACCGACCAGAATCCCGCGACCCACGAGCTGGCGACCACCCTTACTCTTCAGGGCTCCCAGCCACAGACATACCCATCCCGGGCTGCAGTGTCCGGCCGCACTGCTGCCAGGCCGGCCTCGTATACCAGCTCGGCGGCGGATGCCGCCAGCGGTGCCGAGATGATGGTGCTGGCAGCGACCGCCACCGCCACAGCAGAGGGCGGGGCGGCCGGCAGCTACGAGGCGACCGCGCTGGCGCCGTCCGGCTCCTGGTCCGGCGGAAGCTCGACGGGCTCGTTCACCTACAACTACCCCATCGCGCCGGCCACCTCGTCGGGTTCACTGAAGCCGTCGATAGGCCTGGCCTACGACTCCGGCTCGGTGGACGGTCAGACCTCCTCCACCCAGGCCCAGGCTTCCTGGGTGGGCGACGGATGGGCGACACCCGACTCCTACATCGAGCAGAGCTTCACCTCCTGCTCGGACAGCCCGGAAGGCAGCGCCTCACCGGTCTCCAGCGGCGACCACTGCTACGACGGGCCGATCCTGACGCTGTCGCTCAACGGCTCCTCCACCTCGCTGGTGAAGAACGACAGCGACGGCACGTGGAAGCCGGCCGACGACAACGGCGCGACCGTCAAGCACGTCACCAACGCGAACAACGGCTCGGGCACCTACAACACCGACTACTGGATCGTCACCGAACGGGACGGCACCCAGTACCAGTTCGGCCGCAACCAACTACCAGGCTGGACCAGCGGCAAGGCCACGACGAAGTCCGTGGACAGCGTCCCGGTGTACTCCGCGCACTCCGGCGACCCCTGCTACAGCTCGTCCGGGTTCAGCGCCTCGGTGTGCACCATGGCCTACAAGTGGCACCTCGACTACGTCGTGGACCCCCACGCCACCGCCATGGCCTACTACTACGCCCAGGACACCAACTACTACGGCGAGGAAAACGGCGCCCGCAACGTCTCCTACGTCCGCGACTCCCACCTGGCCCGCATCGACTACGGCTTCCGCGACGGCGGCGCCTACGGCACCGTCCCCGACCAGATCGTCCTCACCACCGCCGCGCGCTGCACCCTGACCACGTGCGACCCGCTGTCGGCAAGCACCGCCGCCAGCCAGTACCCGGACGTCCCCTACGACCTGGTCTGCGCCTCAGGGGCGACCTGCGCCGCGCACGGGCCGACGTTCTTCTCCACTGTCCGACTGGCCTCGGTCAAGGTTCAGCAGTACAGCGTGACGGCCGCCAAGTACCAGGCGGTCGACACCTACACCCTGCATCAGAGCGAGCCGGCCACCGGAGACGGCACCTCGCCCACACTGTGGCTGGCCTCGATCACCCACGAAGGCGACGACACCACCGCCGGCGGCTCCACCTCCCCGATCACCCTGCCAGACGTGAAGTTCGCAGGCGTGGACCTGAAGAACCGGGTCGACACCTCCAACTTCCCCGGCCTCTACCGCTACCGCATCTCCGGCATCACCAGCGAAGTGGGCGGACTGACCTCCGTCAGCTACGACCTGCCGGACGCCTGCACCGCCAGCTACGTGGCCAGCGCGGACCCCAAGACCAACACCAAGTCCTGCTACCCGGTGTCCTGGACACCTAAGGACTACCTGAACCCGATCACCGACTGGTTCGAGAAATACGCGGTCACCCAGGTGACGGAGACCGACAGCACCGGCGGCGCGGCGGAAAAGAAGACGAACTACCTCTACAACGGTGGCGCCGCCTGGCACCACGACGACAACGAAGTCGTCAAGGCCAAGTACCGCACCTGGGGCCAGTTCCGCGGCTACGCGAGCGTGGAGACCCGCACGGGCGACGGCGTCAACGACGCGCAGACCAAGTCGGTCACCTCCTACTACCGAGGTATGGACGACGACTGGCTGTCCTCCTCCAGCCGCCGCTCGGTGAACGTGACCGACTCCCAGGGCGGCGTGCACACCGACAGCGACCAGCTGGCGGGCAACGCCCTGGAGACCACCGCCTACACCGGTGTCGGCGGCAGCGTGGACAACTCCACCGTCACCTCCTACTGGATCTCCGCCGCCACGGCCACCCGAGCCCGCACCGGCCTGCCGGCCCTGACCGCCCACACCACCAACACCGCCGAAACCTGGAGCCGCCAGGCGCTCACCAGCGGGGGCACCACGAGCTGGCGTGTCACGGAGACGGACAACACCTACGACGCGACCCTCACTGACGACAACTTCGGCCTGCTGACCTACAGCTACACCCACACGGTGCCCGCCGCCGCCGCGTACGACCAGTGCACCGCGATCACCTACGCCAAGGCCAACACGACCACCAACCTGGTCGGACTCGAAGCCTCCAAGGAGACCGACTCGGTCGCCTGCGCCGGATTCAGCCAGAACAGTCCGGCCACCGTTCCGAAAACCCTCAACACCCTCACCGCACCCACCAGCGTCTCCCGGCCTGACCAGGTGGTCTCTGCGACGAGGACGTACTACGACGACACCAGCTTCGCCACCGCCTTCCCCCAGACAGTCGCGCCCACCAAGGGCGAGATCACCATGGCCCGGCACGCCTCCGCCTACAGCGGCGGCGCGTTCACCTGGCAGACCCAGACCCGCGCCACCTACGACACCTACGGCCGCCCCAAGGACGCCTACGACGCGGGCGGCAACAAGACATCCACCGCTTACACGGTGAACAGCGTCGGCCTGACCACCGGCACAACGGTCACCAACGCCAAGAACCAAACGACCAGCACCAACACCGACCCCACCCGCGGGCTCACCCTGGCCACCACCGACGCCAACGGGATCACCGACACCGTCCACTACGACGCACTCGGACGCACCACCGACGTGTGGAAGCACAACCACCCCACCACCGGTCCGGCCGACGCCAAGTACACCTACACGGTCTCCCAGACCAGCCAGTCCGGCACCACCACCGACACCCTGAACGACGTCCAGGGCTACGTCACCTCCTACTCCCTCATCGACTCACTCGGCCGGTCACGGCAGAGCCAGACGCCGACCCCGCAGGGCGGTCGAATAGTCACCGAGTCGTTCTACGACTCGCACGGCTGGGTGTCGAAGAAGAACAACGCCTACTGGGACCCCAACAGCCTTCCGAGCCTGGCGCCGGCCTCCGCGCAGGACGCGGAGATCCCCAACCAGGACCGCTACACCCTCGACGGCCTGGGCCGCGCGGTCGTCGACGACTCCATGCAGTACTCGGTGCTCAAGCAGAAGACCACCACCGTCTACAGCGGGGACGCCACCACCGTCATCCCGCCTACCGGCGGCACGGTCCAAACCACGCGCACCGATCCCCTCGGCCGCACATCCGAGATCGACTCCTACAGCACCCGGCCGACGCTGACCATCCCCGTCAACACCTTCACGGGCCCGTTCTCCGTCACCGGCGGCACCTACAACGCGATCACGTACGGATACGACGGGCACGGCAAGCAGAACACCGTCACCGCCAAGGGCAGTACCTGGACCACCGCCTACGACCTCCTCGGCCGCGCCACGTCCAAGACCGACCCAGACGCCGGCACCACCAGCATGGTCTATGACGCAGTCGGCAACCTCACCCAGACCACCGACGCCCGCGGCAAGAGCATCTCCAACACCTACGACGTGTTGAACCGCCAGACGGGCCAGTACGCCGCCACGGCCGCTGCTCAGACTCCTGGCGCGAGCGGCAACCAGACAGCTGCCTGGACCTACGACAACGACAACGCCGTCTCCGGCGTCACCAACCCGATCGGCCAGAAGACCACCGCCACTTCCTACAACGCCGGAAACACCTACACAACTCAGCAGTTGGCCTTCAACGCCTTCGGCGAATCACTCGGTCAGTCCATTACCATCCCGGCCGTCCACGGAGCGCTCGGCGGCAAGAGCTACACCTTCCGCCACACCTACAGCGCCAACAGCGGCGAGCTCCTCACCGACAACTATCCCCTCGGCGGTGGCCTGCCCAACGAGATCGTCACCCACGGCTACACCAGCGCCTTGGACCTGCCCAACGCACTGGGCTCCACGTCCTACGTCTACGCCAAGAGCACCGCCTACAGTGCCTACGGCCAAGTACTTCAGGCGACCTTGGGCCAGCTCACCGACCTGGCCTACCTCACCAACGAATACGACCCGCACACGGGAGCACTCACCGACCAACGGGTGACCGGGTCTGCCACAACGGCGAAGATCGACGAACAGAACTACTCTTACGACCCCGCAGGCAACATCACCAAGCAGGTCACCACGCGCCTGGGAGCTACTACGGCTCCCGAGACCCAGTGCTACCAGTACGACGAACTCAACCGACTCACCCAAGCCTGGACCGCTACCGACAGCTGCGACGCCGCCCCCACCGCAAGCGCCCACGCCCAGGTCGGCGACCCACTCACCGGCGGCACCGCGTACTGGACCAGCTGGGACTTCGACGTCCTCGGACAACGCCAGCACCAGGTCGAACACTCCACTACCGGCGGCAGCGACACCACCACCAGCTACACCTACGACTACAACGGCAACGCCACCGCCCAGCCCCATGCCCTGGCCTCCACCCAGGCCAGCGGTGCCAGCACCGCCACCACCAGCTACACCTACGACAAGACCGGCAACACCACCACCCGCAACACCCTCGCCTCCGGCAACCAGACCCTGACCTGGAACGACGCCGGACAGCTCACCCAGGTCAGCGGCGGCAAGACCGGCACCACCGGCTACATCTACGACGCCGACGGCAACGTCCTGCTCCAGACCGACCCCGCCAGCACCACCCTCTACCTGCCCGGCGAACAGCTCACCCTCACCGGAACCACCACCACCGGCGTCCGCTACCTCCCCCTGCCCGGCGGCGGCACCGCAGTCCGCACAGGAACCGGCACCAACTACAAATTCGAAATCAGCGACCCCCACGGCACCAGCAGCCTCTACCTCGACAACACCGCCCAGACCCCCACCTGGCGCCAGTTCACCCCCTACGGCGGCGCCCGCGGCACCACCGTCAACTGGCTCGACAACCGCGGATTCCTCAACGCCCCCGACAACACCAACACCGGCCTCACCCAACTCGGCGCCCGCCAATACGACCCCACCCTCGGCCGCTTCGCCAGCCTCGACCCTCTCTTCGAAGCCACCGACGACCAACAACTCGCCGGCTACACCTACGCCGCAGGCAACCCCATCACCCACAGCGACCCCAGCGGATTGTGCGCGGGCCCCGATTGCCCGACCCGCAACTGCCCCTCCTGCCTCAACTCCACGCCCGGCAACAAGGTCAGCACCGATGCGGCCATGCGTGATGAATTCGGCACAGGCAGTACTCCCACCAATACCGTTGCCAGCAAAAGCGGAACCGCCAACAGTGGAGGCGGAGGCCACGGCCACTGGAGCCACGTCAGCCACAAAAGCGGGCTCGGCGGCTACTTCTCCGGATTCGTCGACCAGTTCAAAGACATGGGCGCGAGCGTGGTCAACCAAGCCCTCTCCAACGTCAATACGGTGGGTGACTGCCTCCTCGGAGACGGCTGGGGCAGCTGCGCAGGCCTGACCGTGCCAGGAGTCATCGCCAAGCAAGCCATCCCCGCCCTGTTTGGCATGAAAGAAACCGCCGTCAGTATCTACACCGAGTACAAGAACGGCGACGGCGAGCACGCCACCGGACGGATCGGCGCATTCGCGCTGGTGGCCTTCCTCACCAAGGGGCGGAGCCCGTGCAAGAGCTTCACGCCCGACACACCTGTGCTGCTGACCAGTGGCAAGTCCAAGCCCATTGGCAAGATCAAAACTGGCGACAAGGTCGCAACGGCCGACCCAAAGACGGGCAAGCGCCAGGGGGGACGCGCTGTCTCGGCAGTGTGGATCAATCACGACTACGACCTCATCGACCTTCGTATTCGCCAAGCGGATGGCACGACAGGCGTATTGCACACCACTGCCAAGCACCTCATCTGGGATGACACCCTCCATAAGTGGGTACCCACGGGCAGCCTTGCTGTCGGCCACGCACTCAACACCGCGACTAACCAGCACGTCAGCGTCGTCTCCGTAACTGTTCGCCCCGGCGATCAGTACATGTATAACCTGACGGTCAACGACCTGCATACGTACTATGTACTCGCTAACACTATGCCGGTACTGGTACACAATTGCCCCACAACTGATCAGGTACCGCTTTACCGCTCTCCCGGGACAGGTAATAAGGCCAGTGAAGCAAGCGGCCTAAATGTAGCTAATCACGCTGGAGACCATCCAACGGCATATCTGTCCAACCTTCCCGAGGGGGCGGCTCACTATGCAGGTAATGGGCACGATCTAGGGATGCATGTATTCACGATGAAGCCGGGATTCAGGGAGGCGTTCGGAAATCTGGAATTCCCGCTCGAGAATTCGATGGGGCTGACCGAGGGGCTGACTGAGTGGAGAATTCCGGCAAGTCGATTCGATGAATTCAACTCGTACATTGATCAAGGCCTGACCGAGTGGTGGGATGCAGCCGATGGGCACTTCTTCCAGCCGCCAGGATCAGTACATTCTCCGTAAGGCTGCTTTGGCGGGATGATCCTCGTGGATGGTCATCCCGCCCGTTGTTTGATGGAAGGTGGTGCTCAAATGGTTCAGTCTAGTGATACTGAGCGGTTCGCTCGCTTCGTGGGGCGCTTGAGCTCCGTACTTGGAGCTGATCCAGAGATCCATGAAGTTGTGCCGCGTGTTCCGGCAGACGGGCAGGTTTTTTCGCTGACATATGCAGGCAAGCCAGAGTCTGGATTTGTTACCGGAGTCACTTACGGGCTTTCTCTATCGGTGGATTCGCTGGCTGCAGGGCGCGAGCTCTGCGTCACCATGCATTCAGATGATTTGAGGTGGGCGCAGGTTCCAGCTATCACTGTCGCCGCCTTGCGCGGCTTGTGCCCCTTTGAGCCCGGCATGGTCATCGGCTACATGAAGCCATACGTGGAGGGATCGAGCTTGAGTAGCCTTCTCTTGGGTTCACCTGAACCCAGCCTGGCTATGGATCGCAGGATTGATCTTGCTCCCTCGCCCGGACAGGATGCCCACGATTCCGTAGAGCTCGTTGGTGCTTATCCGATCTACGCCTCGGAGAGGAAGTTTTTCCATGCTCACGGAGCCGAAATGGCTTGGAACTCTGGATGGGATCCCACCGACCCGACCCGACCTTCCTTGGTTTGAAGCGGAGCCATCAGAGACATGACCTTCTCCGAGTGCAGGTCGACGGGTCGGGAATCTCGTTCGCCATGAGGTAGTCGCCCAAAACCGTGAGGGTGACGTTCAGCAGTTCGGCCAGCTTCGCACTGTTCAGGCCGGACTTGCGATAGGCGTTGATCAGGCTGCGCTGCACGACGCCCGGCCGGCGACCACACCATGCTGAGCTTCTCCAGCCGCTGGGCGCGCAGGCCGGTCATCTGACCCGCCCCGTGGGCCCTTCGTTGTTCTGCGACGCGGGCTCTGACCTGTTTGTGGGAGCGGTTGTGTTCATTCTTCCAGGCGGGGAGTTCGGTCTGGCCGTTCGCTCGGCGGTGCGGCATCAGCAGGCCGGTGCCGGGATAGCCGCCGTCCGCGATGGTCAGCGTCTTGCCGACAGCGTCCTTCACTCCAGACTCGGTCCACGCCCTGCAGTCGTTGCGGTTGCCGGGCAGCGGCTGGCCGACCACGACGACGAGGCGCGTGTCGGCGTCGATGACGACCTGGTGGTTGGTCGAGTATCGGTAGTTCTTCGACTGCTCCGCCACGCTGTGGTCGCGGGTCGGGACCAGAGTGCCGTCCACGATCAGCACGGTGTCCTTCGCGAAGCGCTTGCGTGGCTGGAGCGCGAGCCTCGGTCCGAGGTGGTCGATGATCCGGGCGGCAGCCGACTTCGAGACCCCGAAGAGCGGCCCGAGTTGCCGCACCGTCAGGTTCGTCCGCCAGTACGCCGCGACCAGCAACACCCGGTCCTCCAAAGGCAGACCCCACGGCCGACCGCGCCGCGAGTCCTCCGCGGCTTTGCGACGCACCACCGTCACCAACTTGGCGAAGCAGCGCGGGCTCAGCCCAGTGAACGGGGCTATCCAGACACCTCAGGGTCCTAACTCGTCAAGCCGTGGCCCTCGGCCCTCTGTGTAGCCTGTCGATCTGTTCGGACGGGATGAGGGTGGGACATGCAGACGTTGGTGGAGGAGGCCCTTGCGGAGTCGCTTCGTGACGGGCAGGGCGAAGCGGTCCGCCTGTTTGTCGCGGCCTGTGCCGAACGCATGGCGCCGCTGTTCGTGGGCTTGCGGGCGGGTGTACCGGGGCGGGAAGCCGACCTGGACCTCTATGTGGAGTCCGTACGCGATCTTTGGTTTGCTGACCGGCCTCTCGCGGACGCCGCCGAGCGCGTGCGCCGACTGGAACGGTTCCCGGAGCTCCAGCCGAACGAGGAGGGGATCACCGATGTCGCCGACACCTACGCGTTCTTCGCTGCCCTCTGCCTGCGGTATGCCTTGCTGGCCCACGGCTCGGACAACGCTGATGACGCGGTGTCCTGCGGCCATGCGGCGCTCACCGCGATGGGGATGCTGGACCAGAATGTGGCGGGTGCCAGCCTTTTTGCCGACGAGCAACGGCTCCAGTCCCTCTCGCTGAGCGGTGACGCCGCAGGTCTATGGGACGCGAGTGTCACGGCAGGACGGGAAAGGCTTCGCGCCGTGGTCGTTCGACTGCCACGCTAGGCTGGCTCCTGGCCTTTGGGATATGGCCTCTGGTTACGCAGCCGCGGTGACCACCTCGTCGGGCGGAGCGGGAAAGGCCAGTGCCTCGTCGTAGCGCTGGTCCTGCTGGAGGCAGTGGTAGAGCTGTCCGATCATGCGGTTGAAGAGGTTGCGCTGGGCGGCGGCGTGCCAGTCTGCGTGGTTGTCGCGACGGCGCCGATAGTGGGCCTTGGCGCCGGGCGAGGCGGTAATCGCGGAGAACGCCCAGAGGTAACCGGCGTGGTTGAGTCGGTCGTTTTTCACCCAGCGTCGGGTGATGCTGGACTTCTTACCGGAGGCCCGTGTGATGGGTGAGGCGCCGGCGTATGCCTTCAGTCCGCGGGCGTCGGCGAACCTTTGTCGGTCGTCGCCGATCTCGGCGAGCATCCGGGCGCCGAGCTGGGTGCCGAGGCCGGGGAAACTGAGGATGATCTCAGCGTCCGGGTGCTGAGGGAATGCATCTTCGACCGCTTTGGCGAGGTCGTTGGCGGCGGTGCAGGCGGCCTCCAGCTGGATCAGGAGAGCAAGCATCTGCGTGCCGAGTGCGTCCTCGACCAGCTGCGGCTGGTGGGCCCAGTCTGCCCGGAAGACCCCGCGGAGCCGCTCGGTGTCGGCTGCGATGCCCCGCTGACGGCCGGCCCGCTTGAGCGCGGCCTGCAACTGTACGCGAGTAAGTCGAGCCGCCTTGGCTGGCGTCGGGGCCAGCTTGAGGAGCTCGTGGGCCTCGGGCCGACAGAGACCGTTCTTCCAGGATTCGACGGCTGCAAGAGCAGCTGGGTAGTACTCACGCAGCAGGGATCGGAGCTGGTTGGAGATCTGCTGCCGGTTCCAGGTCGCGTCCTGCTGAGCGCGAGCAAGGACGGCGACTGCGCGGGCCAGGTCGCTGTCGTTGGGAAGTGGTCGGTGGGCGTGCATGTCGGTCCGCAGCACGTTGGCCAGGACCAGGGCGTCGCCTGGGTCAGACTTCTTGCGCGAGACCGAGTGCCGGTCACGATACCGGGCAGCGGCCATGGGATTGATCGCGAACACCTGCCGCTTGCCGGTCCTCAGCACCGCGACGAGCAAGCCCCGAGATGTCTCGATCGCGACGGGGATCGGTGATTCCTTGGTGTCGCCGTATTCAACGAGTAGATCCAGCAGGACTTTGTAGCCAGCGGCGTCATCGGTGATGTGCCGCTTGGCCAGTAACTGGCCGCTGTGGTCGACCAGGGCAACGTCGTGTGTGCGCTCCGCCCAGTCGATGCCGCAATAGATCAAGTTCTTCCCCTCCCAGTGTTCGGGTGTTCGTACTGGTCACGAGCTCATGCGGGACCACGCAGCGACCTAATCCCAGGACTCGGCACGGGGCCGGTCCGCCACCTCAGCAGCTGTTCGTGGCACCAGCTCACCGCACGGGCCCCGGTCTGCGTTGGAGCTGAAGACTCGGGCATTACGAGGGGTCACCATGCGGCGGGCTCGCACCACATTCACCAACGAGTGATCAAGTGGACGGTGTTGACGATGATGGTGATCACGAGAGCATCGGGCCCACCGCTCTGGATATAGGGATCAAGTCCCCAGACGGCTCAAGGCGTCGGCCCGACACCCACGTGACCGCCATCGCGACCAACACGTCTACTGGTCGAACGGTCCGTCGGATGCACGTCCCTCAAGGACTGTTGCTGTTGCCGGATTAGGACGGCTCAGACGCTGTGATCACACCAGCCACGCGAAGATCATTTCACCTGGGAACAGGCGTCCCTACAGCCCTTACTGGCTCTAACAAAAGTGGGTTGACCATGTGACTGTCTGCTTGATCGCTCGTTGATGTGGTCATGGGGAAGCGTCAGTCGCGGCCGTGGATCGTGTCGGACGAACTGTGGTCGCTCATCGAGCCGTTGCTGCCCGAGCCGCCGCCGAAGCAGGTGGAAGGGCGACCGCGGGTGCCCGACCGGCAGGCCCTGTGCGGCATCCTGTTCGTCCTGCATACCGGCATCCAGTGGGAGTACCTGCCCCAGGAGCTCGGCTTCGGGTCGGGCATGACGTGCTGGCGCCGCCTGGCCGCATGGAACGACGCCGGTGTCTGGGACCAGCTGCACCAGCTGTTGCTGAACAAGCTGCGCTCGAAGAACCAGCTGGACTGGTCCCGGGCGGTGATCGACTCCTCCCACGTCCGGGCCGCACGCAGGGGCCCAAAAGCGGGCCCAGCCCGGTCGACCGCGCACGCCCGGGCAGCAAACACCACATCCTCACTGACGGCCAAGGGATCCCGCTCGCGGTGTCGCTGACCGGCGGAAACCGCAATGACGTCACGCAACTGCTGCCCCTGCTGGACAAGATCCCAGCGGTCGCGGGTGTCGTCGGCCGCCCGCGCAGGAGGCCCGACATGCTCTTCGCCGATCGCGGCTACGACCACGACAAGTACCGCCGGCTCCTGCGGCAGCGCGGGATCCGGCCCGCGATCGCCGAGCGTGGCCAGCCGCACGGCACGGGACTGGGCACCTTCCGGTGGGTCGTCGAGCGGACGATCTCCTGGCTGCACGGCTTCCGCCGCCTACGGATCCGCTGGGAACGACGCGACGACATCCATGAGGCCTTCCTCGGCCTCGCGGTCTGCCTGATCACCCACCGGCACGTCCAGAGGCTTTGTTAGGGCCAGTAAAACCGGTCCGCGACCGGTGCGGGCGCCGCTACCTTCGCGCCATGTCTTCCAGCGACGGCCCCAGCGCAGCCGACCAGCAGCTCATCGATCACGCAGCGCGTCACGATCTCACCGTCACCGCCAAACAGCTCGCCGGTTGGCGGCGGGCCGGACTGCTGCCCGGGAACATCCCAGGCGGAGGCCTCGGCCAGGGTCGCGGCAGTACGTCCACGCCGCCGCCCGAGAGCTTCGACCTGGTCGTGGCTCTCGGCCGCATGTCCGGGCGCGGCAAGCGGCCGACGGACCTGGCGCTGCTGCTGTTCGCCGAAGGGCTCCCGGTACCGGAGGCGACAGTCCGCGCCGCCTTCCGTACCGCCGTTGACACCGCCACTCTTCCCGATGATGGTGACGGCGCGGACGACGGCCTGAACCTGGACGAGCGGCTGGACCGCCTCTCCCACCAGCTTCCCGACAGCGGCCAGACCGTGACCCTTGTCCCGGCCCGGGCACGCCGCATTGATGAGCGCATCGCCCGCATCCTCGGCAAATGCCCCGCTGAACTCGTGGAGTTGGACCACAACGCCGAACCGCCGCGGCTCACACCGCAAGACGCCACGCTGACCGCCGTGTCCGCGACTCTCGGCAGCTCCGTCCCCCTGCACGACATCGGAGCCCTGCTGCGCGCCATGGGCCCGGGCATGGCGGCCAATCCGTTTGCCTCGCTCGTCGAGACCACCCAGGAGGACGTCCCGGAGGCCGCGGCCAAAATCATCGCGGACGACGGGTCACTCACTTTCATCCCCGACGGCGACGCCCGTGATCTCCTGCGGGCGTTGGCCGACACGGCGTCGCTGGAAGACCTCGCGGCTGGCTGGCACACGGCGGCCCAGGCGCGGGAGTGGGCTTTGGATCTGTGTCAGCGGGTGGAGGGCGAGCTGGACGCCGGTCAGCTCGGCGAGGCCGTCGAGGAGTGGCTGCACGGCAGGCTGCTGCCGTCCGGGGTCTCCGTCAGCGAGACTCTGCGGGATCGCCGCTGGGCGCCGTCGAAGGGCGCGTTGTCGGCGCTGATGCTGCTCTTCCAGTGTCAGATGTTCGCGTTGCTGGACGATCTGGTGCCCGGCTGCCAGTGGCACATCCTTCAGATGCCACGGGTGCTGCCGCCACCCGTCCGTGACCTGATTCTCAGCAAGGTGGTCGGCCCGGAAGCAGCAGCGGGCGAAAAGGGCCATCAGCTGAACCCAGCCCTTCACCGCGGGGGTTGATGCTGACACGACGGCCGCGGCGCCCTCGCCGAAGTCATCCTCCGCAAAGCCGCGGGCCGCCTCTCCCAACCGATACAGGGCACCGCACGCTGCGCACAGAACCGCGCCCGCCTGGTTCGGGGTCGTCGCCTATCGGCGACGAGGTGACGGGGTGGAAGAAGGCGACGCTCCACGCAAGCGGATGAGGGCGAAGGGGGGATGGGGTGGAGGGGCAGGTGCTGGCGTCGCCGGGGGATCCGGCTGGTGTGCTGGGCGTGGCGTGGAGTCGTTGAGGGCGTTGCGGGCGCCGACGGTGCGTCGGCTGCTGGCGCTGCGGGGTGAGCGGCGGCTGTCGCGGGAGCATGTGCGCCTGGCCGGGGAGTGCCTTGGGGTGTCGGAGCGGACAGTGTGGCGGTGGCTGGCGGAGGCCTCCCGCTCACCGCGGGCCGCGCTCCGCCCCGGGCAGCGCGGCGGTGGCCGGTTCGAGGTCACGGGGGAGATCCGGGTGCTGCTGGCGTACTGGCACGGCAACGCTTCCGCCGTGCACCGCCAGTTGGTGGCCCGGGCCGAGACCAGCTGTGCCGGGCAGCTGGTGACACCACGTGGATGCGTGGCTCCTCCTGGGGGCGCGCCACTTCCGCTACCTGTGGGATGAACCCTCCACCCAGCTCGCGATCATCTTCGTCGGCGGCGAGGGCTGCCACACCGTACTGCGCCGCGAGGCGATGCTCTCCTCTCGCATCTTCATCTGGCAGCACGTCACCCGCCTCACCCCCAGCGAAGTCCTCGAGACCATCCCGCTGTTCCACCCGATCTGGGCCGACGCCGACCCCGACGACATCACCTTCGCCGACAGCCGCGCCGCACACGGCAACTTCCGCGCCTGGGCGAGACTGACCGCCCACACCCGCACCGGCCACACCCGCACCGGTCGCCCCCGCGTCGACCAGGAACTGCTGCGCTGGGCCTTCAGCCGCCTGGGCGCCTCACCGTAGGGGTGACCGCCGGTGAGGGCGAGAGCCCGTGACGGCGGCGCGGGCGGATCAGGCGAGGAGAGTGCCTCACGGAGAGGGTGAGGTCGGCCAGCAGCGGGAGGGGACGGCAATGGGTGACGAGGGCCAGGTGGCAGGCCATGCGCGACGGCGGGGCCGCGCGTCATCGACGCGGTACTGACGCGCACTCGCGGGTTTCCAGGGGTGGGCTGTTCCCGTCTTTTGAAGCCCGCTCAAACACCTGTTGGTCCCGGCCAGCGCCAGCCGGAGTCGGACCGGCGACCGTGCCTCAGTAGTCGAGGTCGAGGTAGTCGATGTCGTTGAGGGTGACGTCGGAGAGTCCTGGGGCGCGGCTGCCGCTGTCTTGGAAGTACACGTCTTTGAGGCCTTCGGCGATGATGGCGCGCATTTCCTGGTCGCTGGCTCCGGTGTCGCGGGCGTCGAAGAGGCGTTGTGCGTAGGTGGGGGGCAGGTGGACGGTGAGGCGGCGGAAGCGTCCGTCGTCGGTGGTGCCGACGGGTGCGGTGTAGCCGAAGCGGGCCCGCGTCTCGATGGTGACCCCGCCGGTGGTGGCGGCCTGCCTCTGCCGGCGTTTGCGCACCAGTGGCTGCCAGCGGGCCTGTACTGCGTCGTCGATCTTCGCGGCGACGTCAGGGCGGGCGTGTTTGCGGGCGCCGCGGCGGTAGCGGTTGACGGAGTCGGCGGTGACCCCGATCTCGCGCGCGACGGCGCGGGCGCTGCCGAACTGCTTGAGCAGGAAGCCGATCTTGCCCTTGAGGGTCTTGGGCGGCTGGCGGGTGAAGCTCTCGCGGTCGGCGCGTTCGATGGCGTCGTCGATCTCCCCCACGACGCCTATTCTCCCTCGTCCAGGACGGCGTCGCCGCCCTTGATGTGGCGGGCGGGGTTGTAGCCCTGTTCCATCAGGTCGACCGCCCATAGCATCGTCTGGACGCCTTCCAGTTTGGCCAGGCCTGGCGTGGGTCCGAGGCGGAAGGCGCCGGGCTGCGGTTTGCCTGAGGCGGCATATGGCAGGAAGTCCAGTGGTGAGGCGCCGGGGGAGGGGTAGACGACGCAGTCGGAGAGTACGGCGAGGGGGTACAGGCCGGTCAGTTTCACCATGTTGGTGAGCTTGCGGTGCATGTTGACGCGGGCTTTGGAGATGATGGCGGCGCGGATGTCGGGGCGCCAGGTGGGGCGCTGGAGGGCCGGCCACCGCTCGCCCTCCTTGTAACGCTTGCCCTGGGGGCGTTCGCGGAGCTTGCCGATGCCGCCCTTGACGGTGGCCTTGATGGCGGCGAGGACGGCCGCCATCGCGGGGTCGGTGTCCTTGTGCCGCTCCATCGCGGCGAGGAACTGGCGGTCGTCCAGGTCCTTGGTGACGCCGAGGTCGGCGAGAGTGTCGACGTAGGCGGTCTTCAGCCGGTCGTGCCACGGGTCCAGATACGCCCCGGTCTCCCTGCGCAGATACCCCTCCAGCGGAGCGACGTTGTAGCCGAGCTCCTGGGCGTAGGCCACGGTGTGCGTCTGATACCAGGCAGGTCCCGTCGGCCGCGTACCGTCCGGCGTGAACGGCGACGGCAGACGCGGGTCCACCTCGACGTGCGACAGGTCCACCAGCCAGGAACCGGGAATCTTCGGATTGAACTTCGGGCCCACGAAGTGGTCGGGGGCGGACAGCCCGACGACCAGGCGGGCCGCGGCGGCAAGGAACGCCGTGTTCAGATCCAGGCCGACCGCGAAGGGCAGCGTGCACTCCTCATCCGTCAGCAGGCTGACGTCACGCACCCACTGGTAGGCCTCCTCGTCCAGGAACCCGCCGCTCCAGCCGGAGTTCACGACGACGGGATGTTCGGGGGTGGCCTCTGGCGGCGCCGGGTCCATCGGCTCCGTCCCCAGCGAGCCGGGGTTGTGGCCGGGCACCCAGTTACCCGTCTGCGGGTCCTGCACCGCGCGGGTGGGCGGCCGCAGCGCCGTCATCAGCTCCAGCCCGGACACGGCCGTCGACCCGCGCGGGGTGATGACCCGAGTGGCATATACCCCCAGGACGCGGGCGACGTCGGCCGGCTCCATCTCCGCCACGCCGGGCCAGGACCGCGCATCGAGGGCGTCCCAGGACAGGACCGCCAGCTGCACACACTGACGCTCGCGCCCCTGGACCTTACGATAAATCCTTGCCCACGGCCCAAATCCGCGCTGGGTGAGCCGCCACTTCGCCTTCACCACCTGCTTGACCACCGGATGATCCTCCGGCAGCCGCAGAGAACGCCGCTGCTCGTGACCCTCCAGGCGCTCGGAGAGTCCGAGTTTCACGGCGGCCGCGGCGGTGAGGACGATCAGCGGATCGGAGTCCTTGCCGTTGCGATGCAGACGCGGCGCGCCGAGGCCGGACTCGCGCAGCGTCCACTCCACCAGCTCCACCACGCTTGTCGCGGGGCAGTCGAGCACGATCCCGTCGACGCCGTACGCGCTGCCGT
The DNA here is from genome assembly GCA_001298545.1 of Actinobacteria bacterium OV320. GTDB lineage: Bacteria > Actinomycetota > Actinomycetes > Streptomycetales > Streptomycetaceae > Streptomyces > Streptomyces coriariae. The sequence continues at coordinate 43,300 of LJCX01000038.1, read as the reverse complement.
CACCGTCCAGGACCGCGAGGGGGCCGTGCGGGAAGCGCGGGTCGGCTGCGGGCTGCGCCGCCTTCTTCGCCGCCGGACGCCGTGATGCCGCGGCGGGCCTGGCGCTGGCGGGGCGCGACGTCGCCGCGACTGGAACGGCGGGAGCCTGCGGCGCGTTTGCCGGGCCCACCCCGGACGCAGCCGGTTCAGCAGACGCCGTCGCGGCAACCGAGACCGCCGGGGCTGCCGGGGCTGTACCGGGGGCGGGGTACTTCGCCGCCCACCCGTTCAGCAGCCGCTGGTAGGCATCCAGACGCGGCGACTTCGGCTCGCTCCGGCCGTTCTCCCAGTTCTTCACCGACTGAGTCGTCGTCTTCAACGCGGCGGCCAGGCGGGCCTGGGTGATGCCGGCAGCCTCACGCAGCCGGGCACGCTCCGCCGGAGGCGGCAGATGCGGATCCTCGTTCAGCAGAGCATCGACGGACGCGAACAGCTCTTCCTCAGATGCCATGACTGCACCTTCACTCAGGCAAGAAAATCCAAATCTAACTTGACCACAAACTTACCCCATAATTTAGCCCTGGCGTGCCCATTCCAGCCCAAGTGCAGCGAGTGTTCCCAGTGTGGCGTAGCTGACGTGGTTGCTTATTGATCATGGTTGTGACCTGCTGTTGTTCAGCTGTATTGAGCGGCGTGTTCGTTTGGTGGGGGAGAGCCCTGCGGAGTCGGGGGTCTGGCGCCGGTGGATATGTGGGCTGAGCTGGCTGTTTGGTGTTGTGCAGTGAGTTGGGTGGGGCGGCGGTTTTTGCGCAGGTTGGTTGGCGCGCCTATAGGTACGAGGGCTTGTCGGCCGATTTGCTGAGGTCAGGGCAGCAGGGGCACGTGGGTTGGTTCAGTGGGTGGTCAGGCGTTTCCAGAGCAGGTCGTGGTCGGCGGGTGCGAGGCGGGGCAGTTGGAGGCGGTCGGCGAGTTGGTGGAGGAAGGCGGTCTGGTGTGTGCGGGTCAGGGGGTTGGGGGGCAGGCGGTCGAGGGCTGTGGCGAGGGTGAGGGTTTCGGGGTAGGTGATCAGTTCGCGGCAGGTCAGGGCGGGAGAGGCCGAGCCTGAGGCGAGGTGGGGGTTGGTGGCGGTGAGCCGGTGCAGGCGTGTGTGCCAGCGTTCGTGTACGTGCTGTTGGTGGTCGTACCAGCGTGTTGTGATCGTCGATGCCCAGCTCAGGGAGGTCGGTGTCCGGCGGCGGCGGGCGTGCAGGTGGGCTTGGGTGAGTTCGGGGACAGGGCGGATGTCGAGGGGCGCGGTATGCCGGGGGTCGCTGGAGGCCTGCTGGTGGCGGGTGCAGATCATGTTCCGGGGCAGGCCCGGCGGCGGGTGGATCCACGCGGGGGCTGCCGTGTGCGGGCTGCGGCGGATGGTGCATGCGGTGCACGCCGGCAGTGGCTGCAGGGCGGGCTCGAGGGCGTGCCAGTGGGCGGTGGGCGTGCCGTGCGCGCCGGTGTTGGCCGACGAGGGTGCGGGCGGGCGCAGGTGGGGCAGGGCGCGGGTGAGGTGTGTGAGGGGGATGCGTGTGAAGCCGGACAGGCGGCGGGCGGCTTCGGCGTTGAGGCGGATCTCGGCGGCGGGCGGGGTGTGCTCGGTGCCGGTGACGGTGATGCCGTGGCCGTCGAGGAGTTGGGCGGGGGTGAGGCGGTAGGTGGCGGCGAGGCGGGTGAGGTAGGAGGCGGTGGCCTCGCGGGGCAGCGGCCGTACGCGCAGCGGGCCGGGCACGGATGGCCACATGGTGGCGGCCCGCACCGGGGGCGATGGCCTGGTTGCGGCCGGGGAGGTCACCGGCCGCTGGGGCGGGTACGGCGGCGGGTGGGGTTGCGGGGCCGGTAGTGCTCTTCGGCGAGGTGGTCGAGCGCGATGCCGTCCAAAAGTGTCTTGGTGATGCGTTCGCTGCTGTCGAGGATGGCTTCGATGGCGGCTTGGCGGATCAGGCGGGAGAGGCTGCCGATCCGTCCGGCGGTCCGCTCGTGCAGGTAGGGGGCCAGCTTCGGCAGGCTGCCTGCCCGGTGGGCGTGCAGGTCGAGGGCTTGCTCGAGGGAGGCGATCAGTTCCCGGAACGGCTCCCGCTTGCCGGCGCGTGCGGGCAGCGCTCCGCAGTCGATCAGGGAGGCGCGCCCGGCCAGTTGCGCGCCGCGCACTCCGGTGAACACGGCGCTGTCGGTGACGTCGATGCCCGCGTAGACGAACGTGGCCCGCACGCGTTCGGTGAGGTCTTTGAGCCAGTCGGCGGCCTCGGCGCCGCTGGAGGTGCGCGGGTTGAGCCGGTGGATCTCGTCGATCAGCACGAGCTTGACCCTGGCCGCGGCGTAGGTGTGGCAGACGGCGGTCGTGATCTGTGTGGTGGTCATGCGGGCGGTGACGGGGATGCCGAGGTAGCGGGCGAACTCCCCGGCCAGTGTCTTGGCGGTGGCGCCGGGCGGCACCAGCACGTAGGCGACGGGCACGCTGTCGTCGCCCGGGGCGGCGCGGCGGGTGTGGGCCAGGTGGCAGGTGCGGCCCACTTCGAGCAGGGCGGTCGTCTTGCCGGTCGTGGCCGGCCCGGTGACGATCAGGGACGGGCGTGCAGTGACGCTCTGGTGGCGGCCGAGGATCATCAGGGTGCGCACACTGCGCGAGAGGGTTTCGATGGCCGGGGTGCGCACGGTGACGAACTGCGAGTGGTAGGCCAGGCGTTCCTCCGGCGAGCGGGGTGCCTGGCCCGGCTGCGGCGGTGTGGGCGGTGCGGTGGCGGCGAACCGGGCGAAGGCATCGAAGGTGGTGACTGCCCCTGCGGACGTCTCCTCGGCGGGGGGCGTGGTGTCGGGGCTTCTCACCAGTGTTCGGCCTCCTCGAAGGCGTCGTACAGCGCGAATCGGGCCGGCGGCGGGGACTCTTCACCACCGGCCTGGCTGTCGTCATCGTCATCGTCATGGGTGCGGGCTTGGGCTGCGTCGGGACTGTCCTCGGGGGCCTGGGCGGGACGCTGAGCCGGTGGTGTCCCCGGCGGGGAGTCCGCAGTCTGGGACGGGGTGGTAGTCGCTGCCGTGCTCCCGGTCAGGGGGCGGCTGCGGCGCAGGACCTGGTCGGCGGCCTCCGCGAGGGCGGCCTCGTGTGCCTCGCGGTCGCCGCGCCGGCCCAGGGCGGCGCGGATGTGACGCCAGGCGGTCTCGCCCATCGGGGCGTGGACGTGGTCGCGGTGGATCCACGGGATCTCGTGCAGGTGCCCGTCGGGCAGCCGGGTGTAGACCTGCCGCACGTCGTGCGGGTTGAGGTGGACCTCCCACTTGCCGTCGGGGCCGGTGGGGGAGGGGCGGCCGCGGTGTTCATTGAGGCAGGCGTGGTCGTAGGTGCGGTGGTTGATGCGGATGCCGCGGCCGGTGATGGGGTGGAAGCGCACGGGCAGCAGTTCCAGGTAGTCGGCGCCGGCCAGCGGCAGCGGCACGTACCCGGACGCGCCCAGCAGCGCGCCCCACATCTCGTTCGGGGTGAGGGCCTTCTTCGGCAGGACCGGATGGCGCAGGCCCTCGTGGGGGCGGTGCTGCCAGCGGGCGGTGATCCACTCGTCCAGCAGCTCCTGCAACTGGGCCACGGTGAACCGCGCTTCGTCCTCCACCGCCTCGCCGCGCTCCAGGATGTGGGAGCCGGTGTAGCCGGCGATGTGCTGGGCGACGAGCGTGTTGATACTGCCGAAGGTCCGCTCGACGGCGCCTTTGGCGGCCGGTGAGCGGGGCGGTGTCGGCTGCACGCTCACCCCCAGGGTCTCGCAGGCGGCGAGGAAAGCGGCGGAGACGAAGATGGCCCCGCGGTCGATGACGATCGTCTCCGGCACCACCACCGGCCGCGCTGCCGCCTGCTCCAGCCGGTCGTCGAGGGCGAGGAGCCGGTCGTAGGGGACGGCGGCGTGGGCCAGGCGCAGATGGCCGGGCCAGCCGGGCCGTGCGGGATGGGGCACGGCCATCTCCGCGAGCAGCAGCGCCGCGTCCACGGCCTTGGTGCCTTCCTCACGCAGCACGGCCGCCACCACGGAGCGGGTTGCCACATCGAGAGCGATCGTCAGTTCCGGGCGCACCGGCTTCCCGTCCTCGCCGACGGCCATCACGTCGAGGCGGGTGGTGTCGACCTGCACCAGCTCGCCCGGCCGCAGCGCCACCGTCGGTGTGTACGGCCGTACCGGTGTGGTGGTGGCGGTGCGGGCCGGCCGTCCGGGATGCTCCAGAGGGTCGGCGATCACGCGCACCAGCCGGTTGAACGTCGATGGCGGCGGCAACTCGACCGAGCCCGGTCCGTGGGTGTCGGCCAGGATCTGCCCGGTCAGCTCCCGCAGTCCCTTCAGCGTGCCGGTGGAGCGGCCGCGCTGGCGGCGCAGCGCCTCCAGCACGGCGGCCACCACCCGCTCATCGGCCCGCCCTGTCGCACGCGACGGCTTGCGGCGGGGGACCAGCCCGAGCAGGCCGCTCGCGTGGTAGCGGGCGCGCATGCGGCGCACGGTGGCCCGGCTGACCTGCGGCCAGCCCAGCCGGGCGAGTTCGTCGGCCTTGGCCTGCTCCCGCTCGGCCATCGACCGCTGTGCCGGGTCGTATTCGGGCCGGGGCGTCCCGCCGCTTGCCGGGCCGCCGGGCAGCCCGGTCTCGACCTCGCGGATGTGCCGCTGCCAGGCCAGGGCCCGCTCGCGCTCGCGCTCGGGCACCGACTCCAGCAGCCCCCACGGCGGCACCGCGGCGGCGGGGGAGTCCACCACGGCGAAGGCGGGGTCGGCGAACAGGAAGGAGGCGAGCACGGAGGCGGTCTGCCCGTGCTCGTCGACGAGGCGCACCGACGCCCCGGCCACGGCGGCCACCTGCCAGGTGCGGCCCTCGAACGTCACGTACGCACCCAGCTTCACCTGCCGGTGCCGGGCGCCGGCCACCGGGCGGCCGCCGTGTGCGCTCACCACAGTTCGGCCTCCGCCTGCGGGTCGTACACCCCAAACCCGCCGGTATCCCGGGCAATGCGGTCGCCGACACCGCCGTCAGCGTCGTGCACCATCATGCCGTCGGCGATCCCTTCCACGGCCGCGACGTCTGCACTGCGCCCTGTCTCGCCGGAACCGCCGGTCGTCTCGCTGCCCGGCGGTGCGCCCGCGCCGCGGCGCGTAAGGACGCTGCCGGTGCGGCGCCGGACCGTCTCGTCGAACGGGCGCAGGGTGTGCTCGCCGTCGGCCCACCCGATCGTGTGGAGCAGGCCGTCGGGCAGCCGGACGAAGACCTGCCGCGGGTCGTGGGGGTGGTGGTGGACCTCCCACCGTCGGCCGCGGCCGCGGTGTTCGTCCAGACACGCATCGTCGTAGCGGCGCCCGCCCAGCCGGATCCCGGAATCGGTGAGGGCGCACCGGGCTGCTGGCAGCAGTTCGCCGTAGTGCTGCCCGGCCAGCGGCAGCGGCACCGTCCCGGCCACGCCCAGCAGTACCTCCCACATTTCCTTGGGGGTGAGCCCCGCCCGGGGCAGCAGCGGATGGCGCAGCTGCTCCTGGGGACGCTGGTGCCACCTGACGGTGATCCATTCGTCCAGCAGGTCCTGCATCTGCGGCATGCTCCAGTACGCCCCGGCGGCCTCTCCCGCTGCGCATGCTTCTTCCGCCGTGGTGGCGTGCCGCGCGAACAGGCCGGCGAGGACCTCCAGCGTGTACGCGGCGCCGCGGCGGGCGCCCGCCGTCCGGGACGGGGCCGGCTCCAGGCTGATGCCCAGGCCCTCGCACACGGCCAGGACAGCGGAGGTGACGGCGAATGCGGACTGGTCGACGATGAGCGTCTCGGGCACGGCAGCCGGACGCGCCGCCGTGGCCTCGATCCGTGCGGGCAGTGACACCAGCCGCCGGGCAGGACCGCCGGCATGGGCCTGCTCCAGCAGGGCCGGCCAGCCCGGGCGCTGAGGCCTGGGCACGGCCATCTCGGCCAGCAGCACCGACAACGAAACCGGCCCGTCCTGGGGCGGATGCAGCACGGCGGCCAGCACGCAGCCACTCGCCGCGTCCAGTGCCGCCGTCACCGCCACCGGCACCACACCCCCGTCCTCGTCCACCGCCCGCAGACCCAGGCGGGCGGTGGCGATGTGGACCCGCTCGGCGGGCCGCAGTGCAGGCGGCGGGCCGCCCGAGCGGGCCGGGCCGGGGGCGGTGCGCGCCGCACTGCCCGGCGGCTCGGCCGGATCCGCCAGCGCCTTCACCAGCCGGTACAGCGACGAGCGGCCGGGCAGCTTCACCCGGGCTGGCCCGTGGGTGTCCGCCACGATCTGCTCGGTCAGCTCGATGACCTGCAGGGTGGTGGTCTTCGACCGGCCGCGGCGTCGGCGCAGGGCCTCCAGTACGGCGGCCACCACCCGCTCGTCGGTACGCCCGGTGGGGGAGAAGGTGCGCAGGTGGCGTTTGTCGACCAGTCCCCACAGCCCTTGCCGCTGGTAGACCAGCCGCATCCGCTGCACCGTGGTCCGGCTGGCCCTGGTCCAGCCCAGCGCGGCCAGTTCACGTGCCTTGGCCTCTTCCCGCTCGGCGAGGGTGAAGCGCTGCGGGTCGTATTCGGGCCGGGGCGCGCCGCCGCTTGCCGGGCTGCCGGGCAGCCCGGTCTCGACCTCGCGGATGTGCCGCAGCCAGGCCAGGGCCCGTTCCTGCGCGGCCAGCGGTACCGTCTCCCACAGCGCCGGGGCGGGCGGCTCCGCGGCCGCGGCACCGGTCACCGAGAAGCCGGGCGCGGACACCAGATGGGAAGCCAGCACACATCCGGTGGCTCCGTCCTCGGCGGCCAGGTGCGCCCGCCCGTCGACCAGGCCGGTCACCTGCCAGGCGCGGCCCTCGAACGTGACCTGAGCGCCCACCTCAACACACCGCCCACCAGGGGTGGTCACCACGTGCTTGCTCAACTCTCCTGCTGCTCCCGCCGCTTCCCGTCGCCTGCGGCCGGGCCGGGCGTCACGAGGGTGTGCTCGCCCAGCGGCCGTGTCAGGTCCGCTGCCAGCCGACCGCTCCACAGCGCGTGGTAGAGCACCGGCAGCGCGGTGAGGACCTCGCCCGCCGCCGCGGCCCCGGCCATCAGCGGCCGTTCAGCGGCGAACGCCTCGAGCACCGCCTGCTCAAAGCTGCCTGCGTCGCGGTGGCGGGGGTGTCGGTAGCCGGCCAGCCACCGCACGTTCGCCGCCACCACCTTCTCGGGCGGCGCCAGACGCCGGTAGGTGAACCCCACCGCCGCACACGCCGCTTCAAGCACCGCGGTGGCGCGCTCGGCCCGGTCCCCGGCGGGAGCCGTCGCGGCGGGGCAGTCGGCAAGCAGCGCGCCCCCGTCGGCGTAGCGGGCGAACAGCTGCGGCACCCACGTCAGCACCCGCCTGCTGTCAGGATCGCGCCAGATCAGCCGCACCGGCCGCGCCGACAGGCCCACCACTTGCGGATCGCGGTCCAGGAACATCAGCTGCGTGCACATCGCCTGCGATCCGTGCGTCACATGCCGTCCGGTCGTGGCCGACCACCACCAGCCCGGCCCCCACCGCCGCCCGGGCACCACCGGGAACGCCGCCACCGGCGCAAGTTGCTCGAACCTGACCGCGACGGCGGCCTCTACCCAGCGGCGCTGCACGAGCGTGCCGTCCACTCCGGCGAACTCCGCCTCCACCGCGCCCGGTTCCGGCACCCGGAAGGCATTGCCCGCGACGGCTGGTAAGCCGGTCTGCGCGCTGTCCTGGCTGCTGTCGATGATCACGAACTCCACATAACGCCATGCCTGTCCTGCCGCGCAGGCGAACCGGCCGGTAACCCCAACTGTGGTGCGCAGTAAGCCCGTTGGGGTGCACGCGGGGTCAGGATGCCACCCGGATGCACTGGTGTCAGTGCGAACTCCTGCACTTTCCGGCTGCCTGGCCGCCCTCCTTCGGCACCACCCGCCGCACCCAGAGCGGACCGTGGTGCCAGGGCCGTTGCCCGGCCGCCGCCGGGTGCGTCAGTCTTCGCTACGGCCCGCGGCGAGCACCCGGGACAGCTCCTCGGCGGGCAGGCGCGCCCACTGGGCCACCTCCTCCAGCGCCACCCCGGCCGCGACAGCCGCGGCGGCGGTATGCAGCACGGCCCGGTCGACCAGCTCGGCACTCTGGCTGAGGTGCTCCAGCAGCGTGCGGGCCACCTCGGCGGTGGTGCCGCTCTGCGCGCCGCGCAGCTGCGCCAGCTCCTCGCGGGCGTCGTCGAGCAACCGCGTGATGTGGAAGCGGTGTTCGGCAGAGACCGTGGCACGCCACCTGGTACCCGAGCCGCCTGCCTGTGCCTCCGCCGCCATCACGCGCAGTCGGCCGGCCATCGTTGCGGGCTGCTGTTCCCGCTTCAGATGCCGCCGTAGTCGGCCGCGAGCAGAGGCCCCAGCCAGTCCCGGTCCACCCGCTCGCCCAGCCGGTGGCACAACGGGTCATCCTCACCCCGCGCCCGAGGCCGCGTCCCGCCGCTTGCGCGCCAGGCCAGCTCGGCCATCGCCGGGTCCAGCAGTGCGTCGGCGACGGCCACCACCTCGGGGAAGACGACCGCGTCCCGGCCCACGATCCGCCACCGCTCCAGCTCCGTCCCGGTGTTGCCGCCCGCAACCTGGTGCAGCCGCCGCGGCCAGACCGCCTCGCGCTCCCAGTGCAGGGCCTGCTCCCACCACCGGGCGACCACCGCATAAGCCAGAGCGAACACCCTCTCCGGCTCTGCTCCGGCCTGTACTGCCCGTCGCGCCACACCCGTCCACCGCCGCTGCGCCGCGGCCACTTCTGGCACACCCCGCACGTCCAGATGTTCCAGGGGCTGGTCGGCGTCCGCGTCCAGGAGCCACCGCCCGTCCCGGATACACGCCCGCTCCCATCGCGGTGCGTACCGCACCACCCGCACGGCCGTCCCCGTGCGCCGGGCCGCGCACAGGCGGCAGCCGAAGGCGACCGGCCCGGCGACCGCGCCGCCGGTCCGCCACGCCGCCGCAGGAACCCCGTTCTTTCCGGCCGACAGCTTGGCGTCCTCCTGTCCCCAGGACGGCAACGCCCGCGCCAACACGTCCTCCTCGACGCCGCACAGGCCTGCCAGTAGCTGCCGTCCGGCTGCGTTCAGCAGCACCTCGGCATCGGCCCGCGCGCCGCCGCCATCGTGACCAGGCGGGTAGTTGCGCCAATGCCAGCACGACCGCAACACCTTCGCTTCCATCCCGTAGCGGCTTGCGATACGGCAGATCAGGGACGACGTTGTCTCCCCTTTGATGGGAGCGGTGCGGAACACCCCGCCGGGGTAGGGGTCGCCCTCGTGGGGCTGCCCGGGAGAGTGGACCACTTCGGCCTCATCCTTCTCGTGACAACGTGTCTTGTGTGACAGCGGCATCGGACACCGCATGGCAATTCGCGCTGGGCGAGTACCGCCTCCGCCATGGGCGACTTCCGAGCCGCCGCCTGCTCCCTGCGAGCGCTGTGACCAACCCATCACCTGCGTCCGCTACGACGATGCCGCGCGCGAGGACGGTCAGCTCGCAACGATCGTCGGCGTGCTCGCCTTCGCGATCGATTCCGATGCCGCCCCACCGCACACAGCGTGACCGGATCCAACCTGATCACCGGGGCGGAGTCGGCGACACCAGAGCTGACACCGAGACCCGCGCCCGAACCATCATGGTCGGCCCGATGGCTGTCGCGTCCCTGATCATCTCGCGTACTCCCGCCTGGGCCCCGACCTCAAGGTGAGGGCCCGGGCGGCATGAGGTCGTCAGTCCCGCCGTGTGCGCAGGTAGCCGGTCAGCAGGGTGAAGCTCTCGGAGATGACGTCGACCAGTAGCGTGGTCAGCGCCGCCTCCAGCAGCTCGTGGTGCCACTTCTCCATCATCGTGGAGCCGGCGATCAGCAGGGAGCTCACCACCCGGCCGGTGATCCGCAGCTCGCCTCCGCGCCGGGCGGACAGCCAGGGCGCTCCGACCCGGAGGGTGGCGATGACGGTGCCGTTCGCGGCCCGCCGCGTCGACGCCCGCACGCTGCGCAGCACCCGCCACATCCGCCCGGAGGCGTCGAGCGCCGACAGGCCCACGTCGATGAGCACGTCCAGGCCCAGCAGCATCAGCCCCGCCAGCAGCAGCCCGCTGTGCAAGTCCTGGGTGTGAGGCATCAGTTGGACAAGGGTGGTAACCGTACCGGTGACACGCGCCAGCAGCCTTCCGCGCGAGACCGACTGCGGATGGCCCCCGCCCGGCGTCGGCCGGCCGGATGGGGCAGCCGCCTCCCCGCCCCTGGGGGCCTGCGCCGAGGCTTTCGGATTCTTGCTGGCCTTCACACCGGCCCGCCGCTTGGCCGCGGCCTTGCTGCCGGAGGTGGAGTCGTTCTTCTTCGTCATGCCCCATCCCACTCCGTACGCCGCACGAATCTTTCACCCGCCCCGCTCGTGCAAGGTTCCGGCGCCGCCCGCGTGGAGCTGAGTGGTGTACCCGACGAATGGAGATCTACATGGCGGCCTTCAAGACGCCGAACGACGACGGCGACGAGCATGGAGGTGATCCACCGCAGGACGCGAGTTCCACGCCCTTGAGGCTCAGTCCGGACCAGATCCCGCAGATCACGGCGCTGGCCAAGGAGTACCACCTGTCGGTCTACCGCTACTTCCTGCGGGCGACCCGTGATCAGCACAAGGCGGAAGACCTCACCCAGGAAGTGCACGTCCTCATGTGCCGGGTGATCGCCAAGGGCAAGACCTTCACCGGCAACCCCATCGCGTACGCGATGGGGACCGCGCGGAACGTGCTGATCAGCCACGTCTACCGGAAGAAGGTGGTCGAACTGCCGGTAGAGGAGGTCGGCGACGCCTACACGGCGTGGCTGACCCAGCGTGGCGATGCAGATCCCACGGCGGCCAGTGTGCGCTTCGTCGAGCTGCTCCACGAAGTCAAGAGCGCCATCGGGAACGAAGCCGAGATCGAGGTCTGGGAGTACCGGGTGCTCTGGGGCCTCAGCGGCGTCGAGGTCGCGGAGCTTCTCGATGTGAGCGAGGCGACGGTGTCGCGAAGGTTCAAGGCAGCCGTCATGAAGGCCGGCGGCATCAAGTAGCCAGCGGCCAGCAGGACATCTAGTTCCTGCCTCTGAGGCGTGGCAGTCAACCGACTTCGGGTGCACCGCTCGCCGCGCCTCGGGGACGGGACCTAGCCGGTCCCGGGGGGACGACACCCCCACGACAAGGAAGAGGAAAGAGTCATCGCATCACGCCCGGGGTCTGGTGCCGAGCGCGGCAACGCTCAACACCAGACCCCATCCCTGAATGGACTCTCCGAAAGGACACACTCTGTATGTTCGACAACACTCCCGAGCCACTGCCTGACAGTCCGCATCAGCGGATGCTCGACTTCCTCGCGGAAAGCGACGCAGTCACTGCCCACGTCGTGCCCACCGACCCCGACTGGGACGCGATGATCAACAGGATCAACCGCGTCCTGGAGAACGAGGACGGCATGCATCTCATCGGACAGGACCGGTGACCCATGCCTCACGCACAACTAGCTAGGTCCGTCGCCCGGATCTTTGCGTGCTTTCACGGGGACAGCACGTTGTACTGGCGCGGCATCCTCGAAACAGCAGCGGCTGCGGCAGCGGCACAAAGGGCGTACATCCATGACGCGCTCCGAACTGCCTTGCCTACGGCAGCCACAGGACCCAGCCACCGGGGGACTGAAGCGACGTCCGTCGCTCCAGCAGCGCTGGTCCTATGCAGCTACGCATCGCGAGCAAAGGCGGGAGCGGCTTGCAGGAACCGTCCCACTCGGCCACATGCTGCGAGTCTTCATACGCAGGGCTGGCCAACAGCCAGGACCCGTCCTATCAGCGGCGCAGAGCGGGTGCCTCAACCAAACCGGCATCCACGGCCTGAGCACCCTGTGCGCCGAGCAGTGCGCAGCACTGGATTGCATCAACTACACGGCCGGAGGGACCGGCTGAGCTGCCCATAGAGCGGTAGCAGCGGAGCAGGGGCGAGCCTGAAATGCCCCTGCTCCGCAGCTCCGACCCTCACGACGCATCAAACAGCCGGGCGGGCTCAAGCGGCGAGCGACGCGGGCAGCAGACCCGGATCCACCTCGACTGCGCTCTTGCGTCCCCTGTGGCCGAGCTGAAGGACCACCGGCGACGCGTAATCAGCCATGAACGAACTGACGTTCCGTTATTTTCGGCCATCCTCCGGCGCGGGTGGAAAAGGTATGAGATCTGCAACGCGGCAGGTCGGAGCCGCTTCTAATATGACCTCACTTTTGAGGATCTCGGGGGAGGGGACGCGGCGGGATGAAGGTTCTGAGGCCGACGCAGCCGACGAGCGAGCAGCTCACGGTGATCACCAATCACAAACCGGGGGTGTTCGTCGTACGGGGCGCCGCCGGCAGCGGCAAGACGACCACCGCCCTGTACCGGCTGAAGTTCACCGTCCGGTACTGGCAGCGCCGCCGCCGTGACGGCTTCATCGACGGCCCCGTCCGCGTCCTGGTCCTCACCTACAACAAGACTCTCCGCGGCTACATCGAGGAACTGACCAAGGAACAGATCAAGGGCAACGACGTCGAGCTAACGATCTCCACCTTCGCCAAGTGGGCCACCGACCGCGTGCCCTACGAGCGGATCCTTCAAGAGCACGAGCACAACGGAAAGCTGGACGCCCTGGCCGCGGCCCTGCCCCTGTCCGAGGACTTTGTACGCTCTGAAGTGGATTATGTCCTGGGCCGCTTCACGCCGGACCGCCTGACCGAGTACATCGAGTGCGAGCGGCAGGGCCGTGGCCGTTCCCCGCGCATGCCGGCCTCGCTGCGCCGTCGGCTGCTGGACGAGGTGATCGTTCCTTTCCAGGAGTGGAAGAAGGAACAGCAGGCCTGGGACTGGGCTGACCTGGCCAACGCCATGGCGGCCAAGCGCGCCGACGACCCGTACCACGTCGTCGTTGTGGACGAGGCCCAGGATTTCTCCGCCAACCAGGTCCGGGCGGTCCTCAACCACGTCACCGACGAGCACACCCTCACCTTCGTCCTCGACGCGGCCCAGCGCATCTACCCCCAGCGCTTCACCTGGGCTGAAGTCGGCTTGAGCGTGGGGCCGCACAACAGCAAGCTGCTGTCGAAGAACTTCCGCAACACCCGGCAGATCGCTGCCTTCGCCGCCCCCCTGCTGCGCGACGTAGAGACCACGGACGATGCCGCGATCCCGGACCTCTCTTCCTGCGGGGAGGATGGCGACAAGCCCTTGCTGGTCCAGGGGACCTTCACCCAGCAGATGGACCACGTGGTGCAGTTCCTCAACGATCTCGGCCCGGAGAACGACGAGTCCGTCGCCATCCTCCATGCCAAGGGCGGCGGCTGGTTCAGCGAGGTCAAGGCACGCCTTAATACAGCCGGGCTGGCCTGGGTCCCGCTCACGCGCACCGGGGAATGGCCCACCGGCCCGGTGAACGTGGCGCTGTCGACCATGCACTCCGCAAAGGGCCTGGAGTTCGACCACGTGATCATCGTCGGCCTCAGCAGCGAGGTCATGCCGCACGCCACTGAACCCGGTGACAGCGAGCGAGACGCGCACCTGCGCCTGCTGGCCATGTCCGCTGGACGGGCCCGCAAGACCTTGACCATCACTTACAAGCCTTCCGAGGCCAGCGACCTCATCGCCTGCATGGACCCGGACACCTATGACGTGAAGGCCGTATGACCACCACAGAGCCGAGTCCGCCCACGTCGGACGGCGACATACACGCCGAGGGAATCAGCACGCTCATCCAGGAACGAAAGATCACCGAAGTGGTGCACTTCACCACCAACCGTGGTCTGCTCGGCATCCTCGTGCAGCGGCTGTGCACGGCTCGGGCGCTCCTGGCCCAAGACGAGTACCTCGAGAGCATCTATCACGAGAACACCAAGCGGCGTCGTGAGGACCCCAAGTACTGGTCGTACGTGAACCTCAGCATCAGCGAGCCCAACCACCGTTTCCTTCGCATCAGCAGCGAAGACTGGTGGGCGAACGAAGACCTGTTCTGGGCTGTCCTCAGCTTCGATCCAGTGATCATGACGCACCCCGGCGTCCTCTTCGCCCCAGGCAACATGGGATACGACGGCATCACCCCCGTGGAGGGCATACCCGGAGCCGAGGCCCTCTTCGCCGAGAGAGTCCCCAGGGGCTTCAGCAAGACGATGCTGCGACACGACCGAGCGCTTCAATTCCCGACGAATCCCCAGGCCGAAGTGCTCTACCCGCAGGCCGTCTCCACCCAGCACCTGCAGCACATCTACGTCCTCACCGACGAAGACGCAGCGAAGGCCGAGGCCATTGTCAGTGTCAGCGGACATGATGAGGTCGACATCATCGTCGACCCGGTCACGTTCGGCAGGTAAGGACTACGGTGAGCGCCATGCAATGGGAGGCAGTACGCGCCTCAGCCCAGTGGGCGGCGTACGGAGATGCACTCGGCTTCATCACCGAACTGACCGACACCGCCGGCGTGCGACGACGCGTCGGACAGGATGAAGTCACCACGACCGTGCCCTGGAAGAGGCGCGTGGGAGGCCGCTACGGACGCGACATGCCTCTCCCTGCAGGCGCCTACTCCGATGACACCCAACTGCGCCTTGCAACTTCACGCGCCATTCGCGGAGACGGGGAATTCGACGCCGAGGCCTTCGCGAAGATCGAAGTCGTTGCCTGGCAGGCCTACGCCCTCGGCGCCGGCCGCGGGACCAAAGCGGCAGCCACCGGTTTGATGCGGGTCGAAGCCAAGTGGTCCCAGAACGTTTTCGCCACCAAAGCCGCCCGCTACGTCGACATCGGCGGCAACGGCGCCGCCATGCGTATCCAACCCCACGTCTGGTCCGCACGAGACCTCACCAACTGGGACCACATCACCCGCGACGTCGTACGCAACGCCGTCAGCACCCACGGACATCCCCGGGGAATCCTCGGCGCCGTCCTGCACGCCATCCTGCTGGCCCACGCCCTGGACACCAACGAACTCCCCGGCCCCAAGCAGTGGCGCCCCGCAGTCGACTGGTTGGAGCAGGTACCGGACGTCATCGCAAAAGACGACGAACTGGCATACCTGTGGCTACCCACATGGAGTGATGCCGCTGGCATCGACTTCCGCTCGGCCGCCGTCACCGTCGCCAACGAATGCCGCGCAGCACTCGAGGCCTTCGACCCCACAACGCCCCTCACAACAGAGACCTACGCTGCCCTGGTGCAGCGGTGGGGCGGCTTCGACGACGCAACGCGTGGATCAGGCACAGTCACCACTCTGCTTGCCGCGGTTCTGGCACACGCCTATGCCGACTCCCCAGAAGCTGGCCTGCTCCTTGCCGCCAACACCCTCGGCTCGGACACCGACACGATCGCCACCATGGCTGGCGCTCTTCTAGGCGTCGTCACGGCAGGCCCCCCGCCTGGCACCGTGCAAGATGTCCAGCTAATCGACTCCGAGGCACGGCGCATGTGGGACATTTCTCAAGGGCGTAAGGCCTCCACATTCGCCTACCCGGATCTTCTGCGCTGGAGCCCTCCCAAGGCCACGCTCGACCTCGTAGGCCACACGCCAATGGGGCCAGCACTGGCCGGTCTGGGGCCCCTTACGCCTACGGACACACCAGCAGCGAGTAACCAGGCCACATACGTGTGGGGCACTTTGCCGTTCGGCCAGAGCGTCCTTGTCCGCGCCAGGCCGGATCTCAGGCCACTGGATGAGAACCTGCTCCCGGGGGACGTGCGACCACCGCGGAGTCGGCGGGCTGCAGACGTCCCGAAAGAGCAGCAACTCCTCTTCGAAGCCCCGGTGCAGTCTGCCGTATCCGCCGATCAAAGGCCCGTCCTTGCCGGGACTGCACCTGGTGCGGTGAGCGAGCGTGCCCACCGGCAGGCACCACCGTCCATTGAGGAGATCGTTCAAGAGCTGGCGAGAAACGGGTTCACACCCGAGCAGGTAGGCCGGGCGTTGCTTCACCAGATCCGAGGCGGTCGATACGGCGTCGAGCGGGCCGCTGCCTTCGCTGGGCTACTGGCCCGCGCCTATCACAGCGAGCAGGAGCGCCCTCGCTAAAACGAGAGCTGCCTGCCCACGCTGATGCCGATGTCGGCCAGGAGTTGCTGCTGGCCAGGATGCAGGAGCGGCCATGCCTGGCGCTGGGCGGTGATCCATCGTGCGGCGCGTGGGGTGTCGGGGAGGGTGCGGGCGTGGTGGTAGGAGTACTGCCAGCGCATCGGCCAAGGCGGGTTCCACCACGGGTCCAGGCTGGCCAGGACCCGGGCTTGAGGCGACATTCCACTCTTCTTGCGGGCGCGTTGGCGGTGTTCGGCCAGCCACCGCCCGATTGGGAACCCCTCTTGTTCCTCGCCAGCGTGTGGGGCGAGGTGCCCGTGCTGGGCTGCGTAGGAGCGGGCGTGGGCGACGTCGGTGTCGAAGCGCGGTGTGGTGGTCAGCCGGCGGGAGTCACGGGGGCCGACCCGCGCCTGGGCCGCTTCGAGGGTGATGCCAATAGCGGCGAGTAGGTGCTGCTGGTCGGGGTGGAGGCTGTCGTAGAGGGTGCACTGGCGCTTGACCCAGATACCCAGGGCGTCCTTCCCGACGGGAAGACCGCCCACCGTGTCGGCTCCACGGCCGGCACGCATGCAGTCGCGGGCGCGGTAGTAGCTGCGCTGCCAGTGCAGATCCCACGGCGGGTTCCACCACGGATCGATCGCGGCCAGTTGTCCGAGGTGCGGCGAGGCGGGCTTGCCGTTGCGGGCGCGCTGCTTGGCGCGGTTGCGCTGACTGAACAGCCACATTCCGAGCGCGAATCCGTTCTGTCGTGTATCGCGTGGAACGGCCAGGTGTCCGTGGACGTCGGCCCAGGCCCGGGCGTGCGCCAGCGTGCTGTCGAACCGGGCACGGTGGTCGGGGCGCTGTCCTACCCGGGGAACTCCCAGCGGCCTGTGCTGTGCGACTGCAGGAAGGCCTCCCACTGCTTCCGCACCTTCCTCAACACCTTGTGGGCCACCCGGGGCCCGCACGGGCGCAACAGACGCACTGGCTGTGGCGCCGGGTGCCGCGGCGATGGCCGTCTCAGGCCTCAGGCCGAGCTGGTCGAGGAGATCGTGCTGGCCCGGCAGGAGCAGGTGGTAGCGGCGCTGCTGGATGCGCAGCCACTCCTGCGCCGGCTTGTCCATGAGCGCAAAGCCCGCAGGCAACTCCCCGCCCCCCACCTGCTGGAGCTGCTGGCACGCGTGCTCGTAGGAACGCTGCCAGCACAAGTGCCAGGGCGGCCGCCACCACGGGTCGATCCGTGTCAAAGCCTCGGCACGGCCTGGCGAAAGCACTCCGCGCCCCATCTGACCGCGCCTGTCGGAAAGCCACCTGCCCAGTGGGTAGTCCTCATGCACGGTGCTGACACGGACTCCCGCCAGGCTCCCGTGCTCCAGAGCCCAGGCCCGGGCGTGGGCGAGCGCCTCCTGCTCCCCGGCGCGCTGACTGCGACGCCGGGGCCGGGCATCCCGAGCCGCCGCGGCATCGATGCCCAGCCGGGCAAGGAGCCGTTGCTGCTCAGGATGCAGATCCGGATACCGGGTGCACTGCAGGTACAGCCACTCGCCCAGGCTGAGGCCGGTACCGGGAAATCCTTCCGGCGCATCCAACGGCCCCTGTTCCGCGACGTGACATCTGGCCTGGTGGTAGGTGCGCTGCCACAGGGTCGGCCACGGCGTGTCCCAGTACGGGTCCAGTGCCCGCAGCGCGGCGCTGCGCCAGGCAGGCATCCCCAGACGGAGCATGCGCTGGTTGGTCATCCACGCCCCCAGAGGAAAGCCGTCCTGGAGCGTGTCCGCCCGTGTGGCCAGATGCCCCCGCGCAGCCGCGTAGGCCCGGGCACGAGTCAGCCCCGCTTCGAAGGCCTCGTCGGCCTGGCGGCTGTGCCCGCGCCGCCGTTTGGGGGGCGCAGCCTCTGCGGCTTCACCGCCGGCCACCTCCTGTAGGTGCTGGGCGAGTTCGTCGGCCAAGGGACGAGGCCGGTGCGCGGGATGGACCTTCCACAGCAACCGCTGCCCGTCGCCATCCGGCACTTCCGTCGCCTTGCTGCACTGGTGTGCCCAGGCGAACAGCGGTCCGTCCATGCACGATGCCAGGCGATCAGTGAGCCAAGGCCGCCGCAGACAGCACGCCAGCTCAGTGATGAGCACGAGGAGGTCGCCCAGGCAGAAAGGGAGGTGACCGCGCACCTGGGCTGCGATACGGCGCCGCATCGTCTGGTCTACCAACCTCCTGGCAACGGCCACCGTCTCCGGATAGGTGACCAAGCCGCGGGCCAGGACCCGCCACCGCCCGGGCTCCTCGCCCTCGGGAACGGTCGCACACAGCCGCGTCGGCCACAGAGTTTCTTCCGGCCACTTCTGCGTCCACCACCAGGCGGTGACCGCCTCAGCGACCTCGAACGCCGAACCAGCGACGGGGGAGCGGCGCAGCAGCCTCCGATGATCCTCTTGCGCCTGGACCACCTCCGGGTATCCGGCCAACCCGACGACATGGCCTCCGCTGCCAGGCACGCTCATCAGCCAGTACCGGTGGCGTGGGCAGACTCGCTGGTGCGCCGCCAGGTACACCCGGGCTGGTGCAATGCGACCGGTCCGCGCAGCCACACAGCCCGGGCACGCCGGACCCCAGGCAGCAACCGTCTCCACCCCGTTGCGGAGCCATGCCGCCGGCCTCTCCTTCGAGGGGCCCAGCGGCTCCTCCCGCGTCCAGGCTGGCAACGCGCGGCGTAAGCCCACCTGCGGCACACGACACAGCGCCGCGACTCGGTCCCGGGCCGCGGCGTTCAAGAACACCTCACTGTCGCCCTGTAGAGCCCCGGCGACGTCCTGCTGGCCAGCCACGTCGGTAACCGTCGACAGCAGACTCCGCACCGTCAGGCCGTACCAGTCCGCGATCCGCCCCAGGTACGACAGCGTCATCTCACCCTGCAGGGGAGAGACCCGAAAGGCACCCGCGGCCAGCAACTGCTTTCTCACCCATCCCATCGCTTGTGACAACTATCGTGCTTCGGCTCAACGAGCAGGTGCGGGCCTGGGGCCGGCGCCAGGTCAGTAGTCGAGGTCGAGGTAATCGATGTCGTTGAGGGTGACGTCGGAGAGGCCCATGGCGCGGGCTCCGCCGTCTTGGAAGTAGATCTCTTTGAATCCTTCGGCGATGATCGCGCGCATCTGCTGGTCGCTGGCTCCGGCGTCGCGGGCGTTGAACAAGCGCTGTGCGTAGGCCGGGGGGAGGTGGACGGTAAGCCGTCGGAAGCGTCCGTCGTCGGTCGTACCGATGGGTGCGGTGTAGCCGAACCTGGCCCTCGTCTCCACGGTGATGCCCGTGGTGGTGGCGGCCTGCTTCCGGCGGCGTCTGCGGACCTGGGGCTGCCACCGCTGCCGTACGGCGGCGTCGATCCGTTCGGCGATGGCCTGGGGCGGGTGCTTGCGTTCGCCCTTGCGGTAGCGCTCTACCGACCGCTGGCTGACCCCGATTTCCTGGGCAACGGCTTTAGTCGTCTCGAGCTGCTTCATCAGGAAGTTGATGCGCGCCTGGAGTGTCTTGGGCGGCTGGCGGGTGAAGCTCTCCCGGTCGGCCCGCTCGATGGCGTCGTCGATCTCGCCCACCGGTTACTCGCCTTCGTCCAGGACGGCGTCGCCGCCCTTGATGTGGCGGGCGGGGTTGTAGCCCTGCTCCATGAGGTCGACCGCCCACAGCATCGACTGGACGCCTTCGAGCTTGGCCAGGCCGGGTGTGGGTCCGAGGCGGAATCCGCCGGGCTGGGGCTTGCCGGAGGCGGCGTACGGCAGGAAGGCGAGCGGGCTGTCACCTGGTGAGGGGTAGACGACGCAGTCGGAGAGTACGGCGAGCGGGTACAGGCCCGTCATGGTGGCCATGTTGCGCAGTTTGCGGTGCATGTTGATGCGGGCCTTGGAGATGACGGCGGCGCGGATGTCGGGGCGCCAGGTCGGCCGCTGAAGGGCCGGCCACCGCTCGCCCTCCTTGTAGCGCTTGCCTTGCGGGCGCTCGCGCAGCTTGCCGATGCCGCCCTTGACGGTGGCCTTGATGGCGGCGAGGACGGCCGCGATCGCCGGGTCGACGTCCTTGTGCTGCTCCATCGCGGCGAGGAAGGCGCGGTCGTCCAAATCCTTGGTGACGCCGAGGTCGGCGAGGGTATCGACGTAGGCGTTCTTCAGACGGTCGTGCCACGGGTCCAGGTAGGCGCCGGTCTCCCGGCGCAGATACGCCTCGATCGGCGTCACGTTGTAGCCGAGCTCCTGGGCGTAGGCGACGGTGTGCGTCTGATACCAGGTCGGTCCTGTCGGCCGGGTGCCGTCCGGCGTGAACGGCGACGGCAGACGCGGGTCCACCTCGACGTGGGACAGATCGACCAGCCAGCTCCCGGGGATCTTCGGGTTGAACGCCGGGGCGCGGAAGTGGTCGGGGCCGGACAGCCCGACGACCAGGCGGGCCGCGGCAGCGAGGAACGCGGTGTTGAGGTCCAGGCCGACCGCGTACGGCAGCGTGCACTCCTCGTCCGTCAGCAGGCTGACGTCACGCACCCACTGGTACGCCTCCTCGTTCAGGAACCCGCCGCTCCAGCCGCTGTCGACGACGACGGGGTGCTCGGGGGTGGCCTCCGGCGGCGCCGGGTCCATCGGTTCCGTCCCCAGCGAGCCGGGGTTATGGCCGGGCACCCAGTTACCGCTTGCTTCGTCCCGCATGGCCCGGGTGGGCGGGCGCAGCGCCGTCATCAGCTCCAGGCCGGAGACGGCCGTCGACCCGCGCGGGGTGATGACCCGCTGGGCGTATACCCCCAGGACGCGGGCGACGTCGGCCGGCTCCAACTCCGTCACACCGGGCCAGGACCGCTCATCGAGGGCGTCCCAGGACAGGATCGCCAACTGCACGCACTGCCGCTGGGTGCCGTGCGCCTTGCGGTAGATCCGTGCCCACGGCCCGAACCCGCGCTGGGTGAGCCGCCACTTCGCCTTCACCACCTGCTTGACCACCGGGTGATCCTCGGGCAGCCGGAGAGAACGGCGCTGCTCGTGGCCTTCCAGGCGTTCCGGGAGTCCGAGTTTCACGGCAGCGCCCGCGGTGAGGACGATCAGCGGGTCGCTGTCCTTGCCGTTGCGGTGCAGGCGCGGCGCGCCGAGGCCGGACTCGTGCAGCGTCCACTCCACCAGCTCCACCACGCTTGTCGCCGGGCAGTCGAGCACGATCCCGTCGACGCCGTACGCGGAGCCGTCACCGTCCAGCACCGCGAGGGGGCCGTGCGGGAAGCGCGGGTCGGCTGCGGGCTGCGCCGTCTTCTTCGTGGCCGGACGCCGCGATGCCGCGGCCGGCCGGGTGGCAACGGTAGGAGCCTGCGGGGCGTCCGCCGGGTCCCCCCCGGACGCGGCCGGTTCAGCCGGCGCCGTTGCGGCAACCGAGACCGCCAGGGCTGCCGGGGCTGCACCGGGGGCGGGGTACTTCGCTGCCCACCCGTTCAGCAGCCGCTGGTAGGCATCCAGACGCGGCGACTTCGGCTCGCTACGGCCGTTCTCCCAGTTCTTCACCGACTGGGTCGTGGTCTTCAACGCGGTTGCGAGGCGGGCCTGTGTGATGCCGGCGGCCTCACGCAGCCGGGCACGCTCCGCCGGAGGCGGCAGATGCGGCTCCTCGTTCAGCAGAGCATCAACGGACGCGAACAGCTCTTCCTCAGATGCCATGACTGCACCCTCACTCAGGCAAGAAAATCCAAATCAACTTAACCACAAACTTATCCTATCCTTTACCCCTGGTGTGCCCATTCCAGCCCAGAGCAGATGGCGGTCCGCATGTTGGGGCTATACCCGGTTTCCCCCGCTGGCCCGGGCCAGGCTGGCTGATACCGGCCCCCAGTCAGCCCGGGTCGATTGCCGCCAGCTGGGCTGGCAGGCCGGGGTAGGGCCATTCCAGGGGCTTGCCCCAGTCCGCCCGCATCGGCAGCGGCATCGTCACGTCCCGCAGCACCATCGCGACGTCCACCGAGGTGTCGGAGACCAGCGTCAGCCGGAAGGCGACTAGCGAGTGCGTGCAGACGTCCAGGGCCAGGGTGAGGTGCATCTTCACCGGGTCACCGAAGACGTGCTCGCGGACCATGACCGGCAGCACCGTGGTGTCCAGCGCGACGACCTGGCCCGGCCGGTGCACCAGGACCTGCCCTCCGACTCCGGCAGGCAGATCGGCCGATCTGGCGTAGCGCTGCCGGGCGCCGCCGGGGCCGAACCACTCCTGCCAGAGTCGGCGCAGGGTGTCGTAGCTGGGCCGCATCGACACCTTCGCCATCCGCTTCGTCTCCTCGCGGACCGCCAGGACCGCCTCCCGCACCTCCTCGGAAACCGTCCGGGTTCCGCCGCTTCGGCGCAGCCAGTGGTCGTCCGCGCAGCCGACCAGTCCGAACCGGCGGCGGGCGTTCTCCCACCGGATCAGCGTGCGGTAGCCGACTGAGCTCAGCCCCAGCAGCTTCGCGTGAGCAGGGTCCAGGGCGCGAGCTCCGCCACCTTCGCGTGCCGGCGCTCGGTGAGCCGGGTCGTACTCGGTTCTCGGCTCGCCCGGGCCCGGGTGGAACGGGTCGCCGGAGCGGAACCCGGTCGCCGCTTCCAGCAGGTGGGCCATCCGCAGCTCGGTCAGCTCCAGCCGGCCCGCTTTCAGGTCCTCGGACACCTTGCGCTGGCGGCCCTGGTCGGCCCCCGCCGCCGACGTCCGCGACGACGCGCTGCACTGCGGATGGTTGGCCAGGAACCGGAACGTCACCCGCTCGCGGGTGCCGTCGTCCTTCACCAAGTGCACCCGGCCCAGGTGCGGTTCGCGGCGCTCGACCGTCCACTCCGTCCCGTCCAGCACCAGCCCGGCGCCGGGGGAAAGGTCCAGCACCGCCGCCGCGGTCACCGGCCCGCCACCCCGGAGGGCATCACGAGCGAGCGGTCCTGGAGCGGGCCGGCCAGGTCGACGCCCAGCTGGCGGGACCACAGCTAGATGCAGTAGCTGGGCCCGGGCGACCGGCTCGCAGCCCGTGGCCGCTGCGAGCTCGGCGAACCTTCGCCCGCCCGCTGCCTCGGCGAGCAACACCGGCCGGAGCCCCAGCGGGTCGGACCTCAGCCGGCGCCGCGACGCCATCGCGTGCAGCCCGGCGAAGGCGTGCTCGCGCCAGCGGGCGGCCACCGCGTAGCGCCAGCCGCAGGCGACGGCGACCTCGGCCGCCGCGGCGAACGATTCCCGGTCCGCCACCTTGATCAGGGGCTCGGGGCGTACGTCGATCAGTCAGACGCCGCAGCGGGTCACCGCGAGGTGGTCGGGAGTGTGGGAGCGGCGCTTCACGCAGATTCCGAAGGAGATCTTTAAGGGCTGCGAGACGACGTAAACCACGTCACCGGCGAAGTCCAGGGCCAACAGCACCCGGCTTTCCTCCAGGCTCTCCGCGCCTTGGTGCCGGCCGGTGCCGTTGGTCCTGGCGTCAGGTGAAGTGCCGCATCGGGTCGCTCGTGAGCACCGGCTGCTGTACGAGATCGTGCACTGAGCAGGATGCATCGTCCCCGCCTCTCCGCCACGAGAGACTCCACCGTCTCGTCCAGTCGTCGCCCAGATCCAGGCCGGACCTGCCCGCGTCGACCTCCGTCGACACGAAAAGGTCCTCCCAGCTGCACTGATGCGACCAGACGGACCCGGTGTCAGCGGCTTCGACTACCCTTCCCGACCTAGCAGGTGTAGCGGCCATGAGCTCATCGAAGCCCCGCGGAGAACCTCAGGTTCCCGATCTTCGTTTTTGGTGACAGAAAGGCTGCTGAATGAGCGCCTGTGACAAGTCGGATGCCTCGTTGGTGACAACCAGGCTGCTTCGGCCGTCCCTGTTCACCAGCTCAGCCGGTCCCGCTGGTGACAACTCCTGAGCTTCGGCTCAGTTCGTTGCGCTGGAGCTCTACGACGGTCATCAAGGCAGGGCTGCCGCTATGAGAGCGCTGTCAAAGCTTGGACAGCCGACACGTCTGAGAGCCAGCCCTCTTCTTTCGCTCACGCCGGGAGGCGGGTCGGTATATCTCCGACTCGCCTCCCGGATACCTTGCGCGTGGGGCGTGCACGACTTGATAGCCGCGTCACCCTCCGTATCTACTCGAGGTCGGCGAACAGCTCGGCCTCGTAGATCCTTTGGGCTGTCGGACGGACTGGCCTGCGAACACGAGCGCGAAGGGCAGCCGAGGGGGGCTGTGGGGCTGGCGGGCGGGGCCTGCGCCGACGCCTGGGGGGCACAGTGGCCTTGGGCCGCCGGGGCCGTGCGGGGTGGCTCGTGCGGTGCCGAGGGCGCTTACGTCGTACGGGTTTCATAGATTTCTCCCTGCTCAAGTGGACTTTTTCCCACCGCACCGGGTTCACATCTCCGGTCCACGTGGTGTGGTGCGCTCTTTGCTATGACAAGGCGTACGTCTCCGCGTCTCTGTTGATCCGCCAGAGTGGTCGGCTGGAATGCTCGAAGCGTTGCAGATTCACTTGTCAACTTCCAAGCCGCGACCGTTAGTCGAGCGTTAATGTGTGCTGCGCATGCCGTGCCATCCTTTTTCCAGTGCCGGCAGACGAGGTCAGACGCAGTGTGTCCACACGTGACCAGGGATGGCGATCATGGAATTTCGTGTACTGGGCCCCGTGGTTGCCATGGGAGCTGAGCAACAGGCTGCGATGAAGGAGACGAAAGCCCTCGAGCTTCTTGTCGTTCTGCTATTGGCGCCTGGGCGCCGTGCCTCGCATGCAACTATCGCTAGCTTCCTGTGGCCAGAGGAGAAACCGAACGCAAATCGAATTCGCCAATATTATCATCAGTTGCGGATGGAGATTCCTGGTATTGCGCAACCGAATGACCGGGGATTCTGCTGTATTCAGGTGGACCCGCAAAGTATCGATCACGTGCGCTTCCAGGGTCTGCGGCGCATAGCGAATGAGACAGATGACCCCGAGGCTCGAGTGAGCGCGTTCCGGTCCGCACTCGGCGAGTGGCGGGGAACGGCCCTGGAGGGCCTGTCCGGGGCGGGGTTCGATCGGAAGCGGATCGAACTCACCACCGAATTACGGGAAGTGACGACTGCTTGTGCGATGGCCGAGTTGGAATGTGGGAAGGCGCACGTCGCTCTACAGCGGGCCGACTCTGCGATGGCCCGCTGGCCAGATGACGAGATGTTGCTGCAGACGAAGGTGCGTGCGCTGCACGCGCTCGGCAGGTCGGCGCAGGTCGAGCCGCTGCTCGCCCATTGGGGGCGTCGGTTCGATCGGCCCACCATGCACCTGCTGCTGACCGCTGGATCGGACACTGCGGCCCCTGCTGCCGACGGTGCGGCGCCCGTCCCGATCCGCCAGGTTGCCAGGCAGCTTCCCTCACCGCCCATCGGCTTGGTCGGCCGGCAAGCTCAGCTCGACCGTATGGCGGAGACCCTCGCTGGCCGGACTCCGGGCAGGAGCCGGGTCGCGGCACTCACAGGGATGCCAGGAGTCGGGAAGACTTTCACCGCACTGAAGGCTGCGGCCCTGGCCGAAGGGAACTTCCCGGACGGAACTCTCTACGTCAACCTCGGTGGCTTCTCGCCGGGCGGGCCGGAACAGCACGGCGCTGTCCTGGCCAGATTCCTGAACGATCTAGGAGTGCGTCCGGCGACTCCGACGATGGACGGCATGGTCTCCGCGTACCGAACCGCCCTTGCGCACCGTTCGCTGCTTCTGGTCCTGGACAACGCACGCGACGAGGATCATGTCCGCCCGTTGCTTCCTGGCCCTGGAGCTAGTGCGGCGATCGTCACCAGCCGCCGTCAGTTGCACGGGCTGGTGATCCGGGAGGGTGCAGAGCTTGTCGACCTTGCCCCTCTGTATCCGCACGACGCCATTGAACTGCTGCGGATCCGGTTGGGCGAAGATCGGATGCGTACGGCAGTTCCCTTCGTTGACGACCTGGTCGAACACTGTGGTGGCTTGCCCTTGGCGCTGGGAATCATGGCCGCACGAATCAGGGAACGCCCGTCTCAGGCGCTCGCAGACATGGTTCGCCAACTGCGGCAGGAGAGAACCCGACTGCGTTCTCTTGACCTGGGCTCGGAGAGCCTGAGCGTCCGCCTGCAGCTGGAAACGTCATACAAGCTGCTGCCGAAACCGGCGGCGAACCTCCTCTGGAGGCTGACGGTCCACCCGGGGCCGACGGTCAGCTGGGCGGCACTGCGCGCACTCGATATCGACGGCGTCAGTGACGCGGTCGACGAGCTGATGCGGATGAGTCTGGTGACTGAGCCAGTATTCGAGCGCTACTCCCTGCACGACCTTGTCCGTGTCTACACCAGTGAGTTCTCGGATCGGCAGGACGAAGGCGAGCGGGAACGGGTCGTGGAGCGGGTGCTCCACTTCCTGTTGCACAACGCCTGGGCATGCGATCGGAAGCTGGATCCCGCCCGACGGCTGCCGATCGGTGAAGCCTCGGATGTTGAGGTGGTCGCTCCAGCCCATGCGGGGGACGCGATGGCCTGGTTCGAGGCCGAGTACTCGACTCTCACGAGTGCCGTTGGTCTGGCCGAGGAGCGCGGGCTCGACCGCTACACATGGCTGCTCCCGATGGTCTTGGTGACCTATCAGTGGAGGTCTGGGCGCCATCTTGACGCACTTAAGTACTTGAAAAGCGCACTTGAGGCCGCAGGCCGGGAGGCCGGTCCGACCGACCTGGCGATGGTGCACCGGATGCTTGCCGGCACCTACCGGAGCCTTGCGGACCTTCCGCGTGCCACGGGTGAACTACGACGAGCAGTACGAGTGAGCGAGGACGACGGGGACGTGCTGGGGACTGCCCTCGGGAGGCACATCCTGGGCGTCTTGCTGCGCGAGAGCGGAGCTCCAGGTGAGGCGTTGGAACATTTCGGCGCTGCTCTGTCCGCCTTCGAGCAGCTCGGTGACCACCTCGGTCAGGGAGCTGCGTTGAACGGGATCGGAAATGCCCGCTACGACCTCGGTCAGTACGACGCGGGCCTGGAGCACTGCCTGCGGTCGCTGGTGTTGTTGGACGGCACGGACGATCTCAACGGCCTGGCGCACCTGTTGTTCAGCCTGGGCCGAATCCGGCTCGAGTTGAGAGACCACGAGGCCGCCATTGCCGACTTCGAGCGTGCTCGTGGTCTGTACCGGTCTCTGGCCTATGGCAGCAGAGAGGCCCGGACACTGATCTGGCTCGCGGACACCTTCCGTAGCGTTGGCCGTGTCTTGGAAGCTGAGCAGGCGATCCAGCACACCCGGACACTGCTACGGGAACTGGGTGAGAGCGACCTCGACGCCGCTGTCGAGCGCATGATGGATCTCCCGTGACGCCGCCTCGGCAGCGTGCTGGCTCCGCTCCGGCTACGGCAAAGACAAGCCGAGCCGGTAAGGCGCGGTCGGGTCTGGCCGGGTGGCCTTGGGGGAGGCGGGGGAGCCGAGGGCGGGCAGCATGGGCCGTAGGTAGTTTTGCAGCTCAGCTAAAGGGGGCCGTTTGTTCGGGTCGATGGAGACCATGGCGAGCGCGAGGCTCCGGAGCGCCTCAGGCATATCGGCGCGAAACCCGTTCGGGAAGGCTGGAGTGGTGGCATCCGGTGGGCTTTCGAGGCCGCTATACGGCAACTCCGAGCCGATCATGGCGAACAGCATGGTGCCAAGAGAGAAGACATCGACATGCGGTGTCAGCAGCGTTCCTTTTTCGTACTGCTCCGGAGGTGCGTAAGGAGGAGTGCCGCGAAGATCACTGTTGATTTCTCCGATGTATTCGGAGATGCCCACGTCTAGTAGTCGAATTTTCCCGGTGGGTTCCAGCATCACATTCTTTGCGGAGACATCTCGATGTACGTAACCCTCCTTATGTACGCCGTGCAGAATCTCGCAGAGCTGTGCGACGGCAGAAACTGCCGCATCTGCTGGCACTGGATGATGGTTGCTGATCCAGGACGCGATTGTTTCGCCTCGAACCAGTTCCATCACGATGTACCGGCCCTGGTGCCGTCCATAGTGACCGTCTCCCAGTACTTTAGGGATCCCGGGTACCTGCCGCATGAATGTGAGCCGTTCGATCTCACGCTCCAGGGGAAGGGCGCAAGAGGCGTAGGTGGCCGTTGATTCGAAGGTGCGGGGGAACTGCGATTTGACTGCCACCTCGCATCGGTTCAACTCGTCGAAGGCGACGAAGATCTCGCCCTCGCCACCGTGGTCGAGTTTCCGCAGCACCCGGTAACGCCCGTCGAGCAGAGTCCCAGGAAACACCGAATTCGCTCCGTCAGTAATGAGGATTCCCCAGCAAGCTGACCACATGTCCTGGGGTTAAAGAAACGAGAGGATTATGGCAGATACTTGGCCACCCGATGGCTTGATCGGGAAATCCGTCACTGTCACCCTGCGGCTCAATATGTTCGGTCCGGAGCAGTATCGGTGCCCAGCGTCCGACGTGCTGAAGGCCCATGGGCTGCGGCCTCGCGTGCGGTCTGCCTGGAAACCAGAGGTGCTGGATCCGTTCCCTTATGGCCCGTTCATGGCCGCCGCCGATGGGCTCGATCGGTTGGGGGACGAGCCGACGTCCTGCCCATCGGACGGGGGGCGGCAGCGTTCGCTGCACGACGGGGTGCGCCGGTGGACCCAGCATGCGCTGCTGATGTACCGGAAAGCTTTTCCTGTCGGCTCGGACCCGAACTCGGCCCTGCACTTGGCTGCCAGTCCCTGGGTCTACCGGTATCAGCAAGCGGCCGACGATGCTCGCGCTGCCGCGGAGTACCGGATCACGGCCTGGGGCCGCTGCCTGGAGTCCCTCAACGGCCGTCGGCGAGAGCTGCGTCTACCGGTGGCCAACCGCCTCCGTATTCGAAGCGATGCGGAGCGTGCGATAGCCGCCCTAGTCGCGGCCGAAGGCAATCCTGATCCACGGCTCGAAGACATCAGGGTCGTTCAGTTCACCCTATCTGATGGCCGGACGTCGCTGATCTTCCAGGGCAGCCGGGCCGAGGCGCTGGCCCTCTACCGGAAGGACGGAGCGCCCGCGGTCCGCGCCCTGCTCGACAGCCAGGAGTATCGCCCCGGTACTGCCTGCACCTCGTGCGCCATCGCTCCAGTGTGCCCGGCGCTTCCGAAGACCGCGGGCCTATTGGGAATCGCCGACCGAAGTCGGCCACGGCGCAGTTGGTCCTCAACTACCGGGCGCAGCCACCGAGGTTGTCCGGCCCGCGGCTACCTGCGCGGTCTGCGGCTCCCCGCAGACGACGCTGTAGAGCGGGGCGCTGCCGCCGAACGCGGACGAGCCGTGCATGCCTTCCTCGCCGAACAGCACGGCCAGCAGCCGCGCAC
Organism: Actinobacteria bacterium OV320; assembly: GCA_001298545.1. Lineage (GTDB taxonomy): Bacteria > Actinomycetota > Actinomycetes > Streptomycetales > Streptomycetaceae > Streptomyces > Streptomyces coriariae. The sequence continues at coordinate 13,970 of LJCX01000038.1, read as the reverse complement.
ACCCTGCACGCCGAAGATTCCGGCGAACTGGGTACCCGAGGGATACCACCTCCCCGATAGGGAGCGACAACTCGGCGCCGATCTGCTGCGGCACCACGCCGAGGTCTGCCCGCTGCGCACGGCCGAGCCGCAATCGGAGCTGCGGATCGAGCCCCGGCTGGCCTTCGACGACACCGCAGCCGACCTGCTCGTCCTGGCGGACCCCGACTTGCTGTACAGAAACGAGGGTTCCTGGGTCTGGCGGGAGACCAAGACCTCTGCCAGTGACCGCCCGCGCCGCGACGTGATGGCCGCTTATCCTCAGCTGGCACTGGCCGTGAAGATCATCGGCAGCGGCGCGCTGTCCCGTCTGCAGGCCCGGGGGCGGGTCGAGCTGGAGCTGCTGCGCCCTGCCGGAGCCGATCTGCGCACCCTCGACCCCTTCGCACCCGAAACCCTTGCCGCCGCCGAGGCGGTGTTGCGCGAACAGGTCGAGGGCTGGCATAGGGAAACGCTGTTCGAGGCAGTGCCCGGTTCGGAGTGTGCCCACTGCGAAGTGGCGAAGTGGTGCTCGGTACGTCAGCCGCAGCAAGCCGGGCCGGGGGAGGCTCAGTGACCGAGAACAGACAGGCCATCGACCTACTTGCCGCAGTGGCTCGCGGCGTGCTGGAACTGGCATCGATCAGCCGGGCCGCAGCATTCCAGCTTCCCTACCCTTCGCATATTCAACTCGCCATGGACCAAATCGTGTTGGCAGGAATGACGGAGGGCCGCCCAATTCCCGCCGGAATACCCGCCCTGATGCGCTGGTGCCGGGAGCGCGAACCGGGAGAGTGGGTGCCGGGACTACCGGACGGATTCCTGACCGCGTACGCCCGACTGATCCACCCCACGGCAGGCGAGCCGACGCAGACCTGTGCCGAGTTGGCGTCCCTCGGCCTGTCCGGCGTACTGGAGCGGGAAGCCGAAACATTACTGGCCGAACTCTATTCTGCCTGCGGCACTGTGGAGCGATTCGCGGCATGCCGGGACTTCCTCATCGGCCGGCCGGTCGTGCTCCGTCCTGATCCGTTGGAGCTGCTGCGGCCAGCCATGGCTCAGATTTGGAGTCTGGTCAAAAGGCTCTATGGGCCCGTGCCCGACCGCTTCCCGAACGACGGACTGGTGCACTGTTGCGGCGGCTGCGGGCTGCTCGCCAAGTACACGACGACTGACAGCCTTTGGTGTGAGGGCGGTTGCCCTCCGGAGGACCGTGGAATCGAAACGTCCCAGGAGCCGCAGTCGGCCCTTGTCCTTCCCTTCGCGCTCCGGCTCTTCCTGGCGCTTCCCGGCCGCACCGAGCAGGCTGTCCGCTCCAGGCTCACAGGGCAGGTTCAGCTGCTCCCAGTGAGCCTGGGCGTCCATCGCGTCACCGGCCACGACGGAACCCTTCGGGTCTTCCAGGTCCACGACCGCGAACAGCCAGTCCCGGCCGCCCTGCGGGCGGCGGAGATCGCCACCCGGCTCGGTGAGCCCCTGGACGTTGTGGTGCCGGACGTCGTGGCGGCGCGCCCCGGATATCGCCAGCTCTTCGGCCTTGCCCTGCCGACAGGTGCCCAGATCCGCCTCGTGTCTGCGGGTGACTTCACAATGCCGGGGCCAGCCCGTCAAGCAAGGGGAAACCATGCGTAGCACTTCTCAGTCCGTTCGCGAGGTGGTCGACCTGCTGTTGGACGCCGCCCCGCAGATGAAGCACGCCCGGCTCGTCTCCCTGTGCGAGATCGAGGTCGGACTCCTGCTCCAGGAGACGTTCGCGGCGGAGGCGCCAGCGGAGGATGCCTGGACATTGTTCAGCGGGTACCCGTTTGCACGGGCTTGGCGAGCCGTTGATGAGGTCGGGGAACGGACGCTCCGCACGGCCCGGCACACGGTGTGGACATGGGGCCGCCGTCGGGCGTGGACCGAGGCGCTCCAGGAATACCAACGGCTCGACCGCCAGCTCCGCGGCTACGAGGTTGCCGACCCGGGTTGTCCAGCTGTCCGCCGACTCTCGCTGTCGGTGGCGCCAAACCGGTGGGATGTCTACGAACGGCTGCTGCGCGAGGCACCTGCCTTCGCCGGGCAACCCATGGCGATTGCAGAGGCGGGTCGGCACGTCTTTCCGATCGGACGGCACCAGGCCACCGTCCAACTGCCCGAGCCCGCCCTTCCCGCACCAGCTGAGCACGATCTGGCGGCACTACCGGCGAACGGTGGCGCGCCACTGTCCTTCCGCTGGGGGGACCTGCTCGAGACGGCGGCGTTCATGGATACGGTGAAGTTCGAGAACTGGGCAGGACGACTCAAAGCGGTTCATCTCTTCACCCGCCAGGGAGGCGCATTCCGGTGTGCAGATCGCTTTGAGGTACGACGGATCCAGCACCTTCTGGGCATCGTTGGAGCCGGGAAGAGCACCCTGCGAGATGTGCTGGCGGTGCACCTGGCCCAGCAAAGTATGCGGGCGACCATTGTCGTAGGGGACGTCGCGGAACAACTCAAACTCGTGGAGCTGTACAACACATACGTGTCCCGCTCCGCCGCGCCAGTTCTCGGAGCTTCGGGCCGTCAGCAGCATGCCGAGCGATTGCATCGGCGATTGACCGGCCGTGGCAGACGCAACCTGCTCGTACACGACGACCCGGCGTTCGCATACCTGAGCACGTCATGTGCCCTGAACGCGCTGCGGCACACGGAGGAGCAGCTTGTCGACGATCTTCTGGGATTCGGCGAGGCGCCCTGTTCCAAGCTGCAGAAGCCCAGCCTCCGCCGAGACCTCGTCGACCCCTGGAAGCGACAGCAACTGGCCTGCCCTTTCTGGTCCGCCTGCCCCCGCCATCATGGCGCCCGAGAGCTTGTCAACGCGGCCCTTTGGGTCGCCACACCCCCCAGTCTGCTGGACTCCAAGGTGCCGCACCCGCAGAACTCGGAACGCGTCCGGTACCTCGAACTCGCATGCCGGCGCAGCGATCTGGTGATCATCGATGAAGCGGACCGGGTCCAGATGCAACTGGACCGGATGTTTGCGCCGGCCATCCCCCTGATCGGCGGTGGCTCCGACACGCGTTCCTTTCTGCATGACGTCAACCAACACCGTATCCGCGAGTTGGCCGGCGCCGGCGGGATCCAATTGTCCGACCGCGACGTTGAGAACTGGTCGGCGGCGGTCAACACGACACAGACCGCATCCGACCGTCTGGTGGCCATGTTGGTCCGCGACATGGAACTGCGCGACTGGGTTAGAACCGGATACTTCAGCGCGTGGACACTCCAACTCCGCCTGCTGGAAGAGCGGTACCCGCTCCCGGAGGACCGAGAGGGCACACCGGCCGAGGCAGCTGGACTCGCTGCCGAGCAACACCGAGCACCGCGCCGACGACTCACTGAAATCCTCGACACTTTCCGGGAAAATCCGTTCGGCGACCGGCAGCGCTTCACCGAGGACGGTGCGGAACTCACCACCTTGCTCAGCGAACTCCTGCACACCAGCCAGCGCGAACGCACCAGCGAGCGGCTGGAAAAGACGGTCCGCCGCCTGTTTGCCCTCGATCCGTTACTGGAGCCTACGGACGAGGCCGGGGAGCAGTACGAGAAACTGCGCCTTCTGGCAGCCGCTGAGTGGCCCCAGCCGTCGCAGGCCCGTGGGAAGGGCCGTAAGAAGACCAGCCGCCGGAAGAAGGAGTGCCTTCCCGATAGTCCGGACGACTGGCTCAAGCTGCTCATGACCCGCTTCGAGTTCACCCTGCTGCTAGCCGCCCTGGAGCCCCGACTGGCCCTGATCGATGCCATGTGGCCGCGTGTGGCATCAGCACTCAACCTGGGCTTCAACGCGATGTACCGCAGGCCGCTCGACTACGGTCCCATGGTGCCTGAGGCCCCGATGGGCAACGTGATCGGCTTCCAGTTCCTGATGGACGGCCCGGACCTCGGCGGAGTAAGGACAGGGCAACTGCGGTTCTTCCGATGCAGCGGCGTCGGCCGGGAACTGCTCCGGGCAATGCCCGACCTGCCCACGGTGGACGGCCGCCCCGGCACCAATGTCCTCCTGATGTCGGGCAGCAGTTGGGCAGGCAAGTCCAGCCGCTACCACATTCCAGTGGATATCGGCGTGATCATAGAGCCCGCCTCGCAGGACCTGGACCGGATCGCCGAAGACAGCTCCTTCCGGTTCGAATTCATCCGCAACGGTTGCGGATGCCGCGCGGGCTGCACCTGTGATGAGCAATACGAGGCGCAGGCGCTCTCCGGCCAGCCACTTGACCAACGACAGGACATCCTGCGCCGGATGGCTGTCGCCCTCGGCGACGAGGACGAAGGGCCCAGCCGTCTTCGGGGGGAGTTAACGCTCCTTCCGGAGAGCCGCCGCCACATTCTGCTGCTCGTCGGTAGCTACGAGGAATCCAAAGTCGTCGCGGACACCCTGCACACCCTCAACAAGCGCTGGAAGGACAGGGTCCTCCGACTGGTGTCCGACGACGATCCTGAGCCTGGCGCCTTGTCTGACGACGACGAGCACCATGCGCCCGTGCTGCGCCGCGGGGACGTTGAGACGCTGGCCAGCAGTCGCGCTGAAATCCTGGTGGCGCCACTGCTGGCGGTCGAGCGCGGACACAACATCCTCGACCTCGACCGCGAACATGCTGCAATCGGGTCGATCTACTTCCTCGCCCGGCCCAACCCACGTCCCGACGACCTCGGCCTCGCAGTGCACGCGATCAACGACTGGATCGTGCGCGCCATGAAAGACGGGGCGTTCGACGACTGGGTACGAGGCGAGCCCAGCCTCGGTCTCGGTGCCCGCAAGGTCAGGGATCTTGCCCGGTCCCGGTGGTACCGGGTGCTCGCCCGGAGCATGGCATGGCGATCTCTCGGAGATGACCGGGAGGCCGTCACCTGGGACCTGCTCGTACTGATCTGGCAGGTGATCGGCCGTTCCGTGCGCGGTGCTGTGCCCACCAGAGTTGCCTTCGTCGACGCCGCCTTCTCTCCCCGTCTGGCTGCCGGAGGGTCGTCCAGGGAGCCAGATACCCCGAAGAGCAGCCTCCTGCACAGCATCCATTCCGTCCTCGAGCCCTACTTCGCCCCCGATGTCGATGTGCCTGCCGACGAACGTCACATCGTCCGCGCGCTCTACCGCCCGATGTGGACAGCTCTTGACCGCTGCCTCGCTCCATCGCCGATGAAAGGAACACTGCATGTATCAACTGATCAGGACCACTGCCTATGAACCGGATCCCCAGGCCCTGCCCTGGACCGAGCAGTACCGGGTCATCAGCTTTCCCGAAGGCTGGCGGACCGAGTTCATGGATCTCTACCGACGGAGGTGGCGCCGCCAGGAACAGCCGGTGGGACTGCCGATCAGCAAGCTCAATGACCTGCTCCGAGCCACTGCCCCGGGCCTGGTGGCCACCGGGCGGGGCGCCGGCAGCAACGCCGAGGTCCCCTGGTTCTATGCATCGGAGGAAATGCCCCAGGAACTGGTCGCCCCGCTGCTGGCCTCCTGGGTGATGACCCTGGTGCCCGGCACCGAAACCGACCCCGAGCGCTTGGCCGACCACCGGGCAGCCCTCGACCAGGCTCTGGCCTTGATCGATGACCACACCCCGCAGTGGCGAGCCGAATCGGTGGACCTCACGGCTGCGGAACCAACTCCAGGTGGCACCGCCCAGCCCGACCCCAGGCTCTATCAGCTGCTGCCCGAACGAATTGGTGCCAGACTCGCAGCCTCCCCACTCCGCCTCAACGGCGTCGATCTGACTTTCCGTCTGGTCACCTGCGACCAAGGAGTAGAGCTGGTCAGCTGGCCACCACGGTCGTACACCAAGAGAAAACGCACCTGGCTCTACTCAGGGCTGGTGACCATCACCGTTCAGACGGTGCCCTTCGCCCCACGCTTTCGTGTGCATGTTTCCTATGGAATCCGTCGCTGGGCCACAGGATTACCCGTGCGGTTGCCGGAGGGGCGCGGTGCGACCGTACTCCTCGACGCGCCACTACCCTGGTCAGGCACCGCCAGCCCGCGCCGACGGCTCACAGCCAATTCCCTTGTCTACGACCGCAGCCTCAAGATGCTCACCTGGAGTCGGCAAAGCCTTGTCAGCCTGCTGCCCGACCTGGACATGACGCGCGCCTACCCCAAGCCCTCCGAACTGGTCGCTGAACCAGTCGACTGGATCGAGGGCCAGAACGGAGTGGCCGCAGGCGTCCTGCACAGCAGCGCGATGGGCCAGCACGGTGTCGGCGCCGGGATCATGCCACTCGAACGTTCACTGCTCGACCACTGGGTCGAGGACGGCATCCGACCCTTCCTGCGCCGAGTACCCGACCTTGAGCGCGCCCATCGGATCTCCCAACCCGTTCTGCTGCCGACCTCGCCGACAAAGGATCTGGCGAAGCAGGAAGAGCGCGCCAAAAACCGGGTTGCAGCCCGACGAGACGCGGTGCGCGCGACCCTCGACGGACGACCACTGCTGGTGGACGTACTTTGGCAGACCGAGGAGACCCGGGATGCATTGGTCGCAGCGCTTCGTGAATGCCTGGGCCTCCCGGCCCGATCCAGCGGAGCGGATGGTGACCACGAGTGGCAGGAAGGGGAACTGCGAGTTGTCCTGCATGCCCGTCCGCTCGGGACCCTAGGCGCCCCACTTGAGAGCATCCGAAAATCCGGCCGCTCACGAGCCCAAGCACTCGCCCAAGCCATACGGGAGCGCGCTGCCCGGACGGCTGACCACCTTCCCCCTCGACCTGCGTCGGCAGGACTCGTGTTCGTGGAGACACTCGGCCCCGAGCGATTTTCTACGCAGGACTCTGATCCCAAATCGGCACTCCGGCTCGGGTGCGCCGCAGCCCGGCGAGTCAGCCAGTTCATCGTGGTACCCGAAGACGCTGACACGGCCGTGGCCCATCGAGCCAAGTCCGCAGTCGCCGATGGGATGCGCCAACTCGGCGCCGTGGTCCCACCGAACCACCGGCTCGACGAGAAGTTGGCAGACGATCTCCAGTACCTCGCGCTCTGGTACGTCCGGCGCCAGGCAGACGGCCCGACCCGACAGGCCAGGCAGCGCCTGGTCGCTCTCCGCATCCGGCCACACGATCCGATGCATCCCGTATGCGGCTGGGACGACACTGACAAGAAGTGGCTCCCGTACGCCCAACTGCTGCTCACCCTTGCTGCCGACGGGTCGGTGTCGAAGAGCCCGACGCAGGCTCAATCAACCCGGCTCCCCATGACCCGCGATGAGCGGCGTGACGAGGTCGAGCGCCAGGTCAGATCATTGCTCTACCAAGTACGCGACCGACCGACCCTGCTCCTGGCGAACAGTGGAAACCTACGCGAGGCATGGCCCGGTCTGAACAACGGGCAATTGGTCAGGGACATGGTGACCTTTAACGGGGAGCAGCCGACACGGCTAACGCTCTACGGAGCCGGCCTACGGGCCGTGTTGATCCGGGACGCCAACAGCCGCGGTGAGACGCCCGAATGGTATGCGCCCAGTGAGACCGACGAGGAGCCACCAGGGTTCTCCGCCGGCCTCTGGGCCGCTGGCGATGCAGGCCCAGACAACCGCGTGTTCGTCAGCACCGTCGGTAAGCCGCCGACAGCAGGCACGGTGCGGCGCGACCTCCGCAAACTGGTACCTGACACGGATTGGCCTCACGGCCCCGCGGCTACGGCCTGGAATCCGCAGGCATTGGAACTCACCGTGCTGGGATGTCTGTCTGAGGCAGCGCTGGACGCGGCGGGAAGCACCGACTCGAAGCCGGAGCAGCCCGCGATGTTCGCGGCAGCCGTCCACCAACTGCGTTTCCACGATGAGTACCACCCGCTCGCCCGGCCGCTCCCGCTACACCTTGCAAAACTTGCCGAGGAGTATGTCTTGCCACTGGCTCCGTAAGGGGACGGCGAGTGGTCGGATCCGCGGTCCCTGTCCCTGGGACGGGGCGGGGCCGCGCGGCGCAGGAAGGCCTTGCGCTCATGCCGCGCCGAGCTCGCCACGCGCGCCAACTCCTTCGCCGCCACCCTCAAACGGGCAGCCTCGGGCAGGCAGGTGCCACGCCGCACCGTCGTCGAGGACTACGTCCAGGCCTGCACCACCCCCGGCCTCGAACGCGACGTCAGTACCGACTGCGCTGTCCGCCTGTGGAAACGGGCCCGCTACGCCCAGGAACGCCCCGGGCGCGCCTACACCGAGGCCCGCCCCGAGTACACGCGCGACTGGAGGGATCTCAGCGGAGCACTCCGGGACCTCCACGCCTACGCGGGCTTTCCCTCGGCCGCAGAAATGGAGAAGAGGGCCGGCGACTGGAGCGCGCTGCCCCACAGCACCGCGCACCGCATCATCAAAGCCCGCAGCGTCCCGACGACCTGGCGCCAGCTCCACGGCTTCCTCAAAGCATGCGAAGAACACGAACGGCGCCACCACCTGTGGGCTGAGGCTCTGGACAAGTGCCTGGCCCATCCGGATGGACTGGCTCCTCTGACGGGCCGTCTCCTGGAAAAGCTCCAGCCGGTCAGCCCGCCTCGCGTCTCCTTCGGGCTGGCCGCGCCCGGCGGCTGAGGACAGCCTGGCCCAGCGGCGATTGAGCCAAGAGGGGGTGTTACGAAACTTCGTTTGCTGCCGGCTGGAACAGCGGCTCGCTGACCTGCGGATATATCAGGTGTCCTGGTGGAAAACAGCAGGTGGCCGGTTGTGCGGCTACAGTCGGCTGCGGACGGGCAGAAACCTGCCCGTACATCAACCCCGCCTCGTGCGGGGTTTTTTGTTTGTTCTGTCCGAAGGCCCCGGCACCGATGGTGTCGGGGCCTTCGGCGTTGACGGCGGAGGATCGCGCTCGGATGAATATTGTGGTCATGGTGATTGCTGGTGCGGTGGCGGTGCTGGCGGTCGTCGTCATCGTGGGGATCGTGGCGTTCGCCCACACAGCGAACAAGGTGGTGGACCGCAGCCGCACGGAGGACCTTCCGAAGGTGCTGGAGACCATTGGGCGCACGCAGTCGGGCCTGGTGGGCGTGATGGGCCGCGGCATCCGGCAGATGAGACTCCCCGCAGGCCTGCCGTCACCTGCCTCAACGACGCCGCCGGCTGCTGCGCTGGCGGATCAGGGTGCAACGGGCGCTCTGGACGGCGCACCCGCCGGCACGGCGGCTGCGGAAGGCGGCGCCGGTGCGCAGGGGGTGATCCAGTGACGCGCAGCAGGCTTTACGGGCCTGACCGGGATCCGGTCGCCCGCCATGTCGGCGAGCCCTGGATCGACCGGGCGCTGCGCAAAGTGCTCAAGCCCAACGAGATACGCCTGCTGACCGACTGCCTGTGGGGCGCTCCGCCCGACCAGGTAGGGCGCCGCCTGGGCATCCGTGAAGACGACGTCCTGCGCCTGGTGTCAGCCCTGCTGCACCGCATCAAGACCTCCCCCTACGGTCCGGCGCTGCTGGAGGAACTGCGATCAGGCAGCGGGCCCCGCTTTTCCAAGCTGCTGTGGGAAGGCCGCAAGGAAGTACCCGTGCACCGCTGCGCGAGGACAGGGTGCACCGAGCCGCCGTTCACACAACGTGCAACCGGCCGAGCCCGGCGCTTTTGCAGCAACCGGTGCAAGCAGGCGGCCTACCGGGAGCGACGCAACACCGAACAAGCACCCTCCACAACAGCCACCCCCCACCGTCCCCGAACCGAAGCACAGCGCCGCGGCTACCTGCTGCGCCAGTACGAGGAGTTGCCCGAACTTCCCACACCACGGCGAGAGCAGGGCTGGTTCTTCACCTACATCCAGCGCCGCATCCGCTACGCCGCCACGCAGCCGGCCCTTCCGACCCTGGCGGTGTCCCGGACCAAGTCCCTTCCGTACTCTTTCCGCCCCACAGGAAGGTTCGGACTGCCCCCTGTCTTCGTCGACACCGCCAGCTACCGCATGGACACGACGGCAAAGCGGCGCCTCAGGGAGCTCTACAGGTGGTTCAACGGTGGGCCTGCCGTGTACAGACCTGGTGCCGCAGCACCAGTGCCGCGGCAGCCTCGTGTGAAGCCCGAGGGCAGTCTCACCAGCCCGATGCAAGCACTCATGAAGCACACTCCTGACCAACTCCTCCCGCCGCGGGTGGCAGACACGGCCCGCACCGCCCGCTTTGAAGCACCTCCGGCCTCTGGCCCGCCACCGTCTCCCTGGCATACGAGAACCACACTGCAGAGGCAGACGACGCATGCGCCGACGAAGCGCCGCCGGCGACGCAGAGGGCGATGACGTGGCGGCAGGCCGGCCAACGGCTGGAACGTCACCACACGACGTCAGCAGCCGTTCTCCTTACGCGGCCCAGTCGACACCGAGTGCTGCCAGCTGCGCGAGCCGGTCAGCGGCCAGCCCCGCCCTGCGCCCCTTAAGGTTCATGATCCACACACCGAGTTTCACAGAGTGCTCCTGGCCGTCGACCACGACCACCTCAATATGAGAACGACCAACGGGCCCCACAGAACCTGTACGCGCCTTGTACTGCACCAGGGCCGCCACACCCCGCTCGAACGCCCCAGAACCGCCCTTGAGCGGCTTGGCGGGCGCCTTTCGGACCGGGGACAGGGGCGCGATGCCGAGCTGCTCCAACCGCTCGCGTTGACCGTCTGCCAAGGCCTGCCAGACGGTCGGCTGACGCTGCCTGGCGAGCCACGCCCCGACGTCCATCCCGCTCACAGTGACGCCAGGCTGTACCTCGGTCTGGCCGTCCTCGTCGCGCAGGAGTTCACGGACGGCCGCGTAATGGCGCTGCCAGCTGACAGGCCAGGCCGGGTTCCAGTCGGGATCGATCGCAGCCAGCGCTGCAGCGCGTTCAGGATGCCTGTCCAACGCACCTGGCCTGCGCAGATTGGAAACAAACTGCCCGACGGGCTTGCCCAGAGCAACGGCTGTACGCGGCGCACAGAGAGTGAAGTGCTGCTCGAAGTAGGCACGGCAGGCAGCAAGGTTCTCCTCGAAAGCCGCATCCGCGGCATCCCAGACCATGCCGAGCTTTTCCAGCCGCTGGGCGCGCTGGCCGCTCATCTGCCCTGCCCCGTAGGCCCGTCGCTGTTCCGCGACCCACTGTCCCAGGGGCGTTGCTCCCTCCTTGTATCCGTAGGGGACTCGGGCGTGATGCTCACGTTCGGTGAACTTCTTGAGTGCCGCCCAGCCGCGGGCCCAGTCCTGCCGTTCGGTGTCGATGACGTTGAAGCTGACCCAGTCTGCGACCATCACCGGATCCCGGGGAGCGGAGAAGCGGAGCAGCAGACGGGATTCTTCCTCGCCTTCCTCGGGCGCCACACCGATATTCATGGACGGCTGTACGACGTCTTTCTGCGGTTCCTGCGGGATGGCCAGCAACTCGATGGCTTCTTCATCATGTGCACGCAATCCTTCGAGGACCCGTACCAAGGGCCGGTACGAACCGGAGGTGAACATATCCTCGGGCTGTTCCCCGGTCTGCAGGAATACCGGCACGATCAGCGAGGCCAGTTTTCCTTGCCCTGGCTTCTGCCGCAGTGCACGTCCGATGGCCTGGACGATGTCGTGCGGCGCTCCCTTCGGGTCCAACAGGGCGACGCTGTCCACACTTTTGATGTCGACACCCTCCCCGAGGACGCGACAGTTGGACAGCACGGCCCGCCGGGCGGTGGTCCCGAACGAGCCGAGGACCTCCCGCCGGCGCTGCGGGTCGTGCTCCCCGCACAACCAGTCGCCCCAGATCCGAGCTGGGTACTTCTCCGGCCGGTCCGCGTGCAGCTTGGCCGCCACCGCCTGCAGACCTTCCGCGTACGCCTGTGCCTCTATGGTCCGGTGGTGGAAGGTGATGCAGGTCTGCAGGTCGTGCTGCGCCATGGTGTGCAGGAGCGCGGCCTGGAGCGCCCCGAGCCGCTGCCCGCGTACTTCCTCGCTGCGCCGGTTCTCGCCCACCAGCCGCTGAGGGGTGACGACCGGATCCTGGATCTCGACAACGCAAATTTGATACCGCGCCAGCAACCCGCGCGACACGGCCGACGCGAGCGACAGCTTGTACAGGACGGGCCCGAAGACGTTTTCGTCGTCCATGGAGGCCGCCATCTCCCGCGGCAGCGGATCCCGCACCCCTTCGGCGACTTCCCGGTTGAGCCGCTCCTCCCAGATCCGCGGGGTCGCCGTCATGTACAGCCGGCGCTGCGCCGGGATGACGCTCTGGTCGTGGATGTCCGCCCACGCCTTACCCATCGAGCCCGAACTTCTGTGGGCTTCATCAACTACCGCGAGGTCTACTGGATCCAACTTCTGCCCGTAGGCGCCCTCGAAGGCCTCCGCCAGGACACCCAGAGACGCGTAGGTGGCGTAGATGGTGACCGGCCCGGTGCCGTGCCACAGCGCCAACTGCACGGGGTTCGTGGTGGAGCGCACCCGCAAGTTCCACAACTCCGGGTCGTCCTGGAGCGAGCACACCGCAACAGCCGGCCCCGTGTGCCCGGCCTCATGCCACGCCTTCACGGTCTGAGACAGAAGGTCCAGCGTCGGCACCAGAACGAGCTTGCGCCCCTTCGGAACAAGCCGCTTCGCCGACGCCGCAGCGATGAGGGTCTTCCCCGTGCCACACGCGGCGTGCACCTGCCCGCGCAATCCGTCGAAAGGGATACCGCCCGGCGGGACATCAAAGCCGCGCACAATGGCGTCGACGGCCTCGACCTGATGGTCACGCAGTCTCACAGCCACCCTCCCACTCTCCTCGCCCTCACGCACCGTTCCCAGACTCCAGGAACCGCTGCAGCAGGCGCTCCGCCGGCTCGTGGTTGTAGGACTCTGCGGTCTGCAGCGGAGTGCCGTACTCGCCAGGAAGGCGGGGATCGGCTCCGTAAGCCAGCACGATCGCGGTGGTGGCCGTGTTCAACGGATGACCCGACTGGAGATGGCTGTCTCCTTCGAGTTCAATGGCGTGGGTGAGCAACGTGTGACCGAAACACATCTCGTTCGGGTCAGCCCCGGCATCCAGCAGCGCGGCAAGCGTCTCATATTCACTCATCTCTACTGCCTGATGCACAGGCGTCCATCTCTCGATGGCGTCGACCGCCGGCATAATGAATTCTCTGTCCATGATCTCTCTCCCGCCGTATGCTCGAACATCAACTCATGTGATGAGGTATTTCACTGCGTGACCGGAGAGCAATGGTGCAGCATTCCCAAACTCTACACAGTGCATCATCATGATGCACTCTCGTTTACTGTCCCCCTCGAGCGGACTGGAAGCGCATTTTCCAACACTACATGCTGCATCAACCGGCCTGGTCGCGGTGCGACCAGGCCGGGGAAGATAGGCTCCCGCCATGACTGCCGAGTGGTACGTCCTGATCGAAGAGGACACCCTGACAACCGAGAGCCCCGACGGTGTGGATGTCACGCTGCACCGATGGATGCTCGTGGGCATGCATCACATTGGCCAGGATCAGGCGGAGGCGGTCGCAGCGGCCGAGGATGCGGCTCTGCACTACATACCGGGTGTACTGGCCCGGCGTGCGCGGCCGGGTGACGAGCCGGCCCGGCAGTCTTCCTCGCTCAAGACGGTGCGTGAGTAGTGCTTGTGAGGCAGCGTCACCGGGAGTGCCACATACGGGTGACCGCGGCCCGGCTTGTGCATTCGCAGGAAGAGAAGGAAGCCCTGCCGAAAAGCCTGAAGGAAAAGTTCCGCAGCCTGTTGGAAGAGCCGCAGCCCCCTGTGAAGCCTTGGACGTGGACGCCACCGGGCAAGCCCGAACAAGGCTGACCCGAGCCCCCTTTGCTGCTGCCAGCCCCGGGCCGCGCGAAGCGTGGCCCGGAAGCCTTGCATGCCAGTGCGAGGCTGCGGTACGCAGCGCAGCGGAGAACCGCCCAGCAGAAGCCTTGCTCCTGGAGCGCAGCGGAAGGAACTCAAGCCCCGTGCTGGGCACGGGGCTTGAGTGGGGAGGGGCAGCGAGCCCCAGCGCTCCCGCGCGCGGCTACCAGACACCCAGGATTCCCGCAAG
>LJCX01000037.1 GCA_001298545.1 Actinobacteria bacterium OV320 | reverse complement strand
GCCTCGCCAGACGACGAGCCGACGTGCTCTTCGCAATGCTCCGCGACGGCACCTTCTACGACCCACAGCCCGCCACATCAGCTTGACGAAACCCATAGGGGCACCCCCCCGTGTGAAGAGGTCCGGCCATGAACCCGTTCGACGACCCGTTGCGCCGGCCGCCTGCCGACCGGGCACCGGCACGTGTCTCGGTCCGCACCCCCGACGTCACGCCGATCGCGACGTGAGCGGCGCCGCGCGCGGTGACGCGCCGGGCGGCGGCCGCTACGGCGAGGCCGTCTTCCCTCCCGAACAGGCGGGCGAGGGCGAGCGCATCGACTTCGGCGCCCTCGCCTACGACGACACCACCATGGCGCGACTGCGGGACCTCGGGGTCGGCCCGGGGTGGCACTGCCTCGACGTCGGGGCCGGTACGGGCACGGTCTCCCGGCGGCTGCTGGAGGAGGCCGGGGTGACGAGTGTGCTCGCCGTGGACCGCGACGTCCGCTTCCTCACCACGCGGCCCGTGCCCGGGCTCGACGTGCTGGAGGCCGACATCAGCGTGCCGGACGCCGTCCCCGGCGTCTTCTCGCTCGTCCACGCCCGCTTCGTGCTGATGCACCTGCCCGACCGCGAACGCCTGATCACCGCGTTGGCCGAACTCGTCGCGCCCGGCGGTGTGCTGGTGCTCAGCGACGCGGTCGACCTCACGAGCGACCGGACGCCCGGCACGCCGTACAGCACTGTCATGCGGGCGATGTGGCAAGGCCTGCGGACCACCATCGGCACCGATGTCTCCTGGGTGCCCTCGTACCCTCACCTGCTGCGTGGGGCGGGGCTCGATGCCGTCGCCGCCGAGATCCATGTGCCGCCGTTGCTGCCGGGCAGCCCCATCAGCCGCTTCTGGGCGGACACCTGGGAGCGGAGCCGAGCGGCGATGCTCGCCACCGGCCTCGTCGACGACGCGGCCGTCGACGAGGCGGTCCGCTACTTGGACTCCGCCGAATGCGCCGCGCTGTCGGCCGGCATGCTCACCGCCTGGGGGTGGAAACCCGAGGAGGGTCCGTGACAACCCGCCCCCGGTCTCTCGCTTTCGGTCGGGTCGGGTGGTCGGGTCGGGACGGGTCAGAGGGTGAGCAGTTCCTCGTGGAAGCCGCCGAAGCCGTGCTCGCGGTCGACGAGGTGGATCTCGAGGATCCAGTGGCAGTGACGGCCGGCCTTGTCGGTGCGCCGCAGCGGGGTGTCGTTGGCGGGGGTGATGTACGACTCCGGGTCCGCGCCGTCGATCTTCTCGTGCGGGAACTCCCCCACCAGATGCCCGGCGTGCCAGCCGCCCAGTTCCCACCCGAAGCCGGCGGCCAGCCGCTCGACCTCGGCGTACAGCGCCTTCCCGGTGATGTCCGGGTCGCTCTCGAAGAACCGCTTGCCGGCCTCGAAGACCTTCGGCAGGTCGTCCCGGAGCCGCCGCTTCACCGGGTCGTCCCCGAGGACGAAGGTGCGGCCGAAGTCGGCCTCGTACTCCTCGAAGATCGGCCCGAAGTCGGCGAACACGATGTCGTCCACGCCGATCACCCGGTCCGGCGGGTTCTCCTTGTACGGTGCCAGCGTGTTCGGGCCGGAGCGGACGATCCGCTTGTGCCAGTGCCGGGTGGTGCCGAAGAGCTCGTTCGCCAGGTCACGGACGCGGTCGCTGACCGCCCGTTCCCCCTGGCCGGGTGCCACCAGCCCGCGCTTGTCGATCTCCGCGAAGAGCCGTGCGGCCTTCGCCTGCGCGTCCAGCAGCCGTGCCGCGCGCGTGGTCTCGTCGTCCGCCATGGAGCCGACCGTAGGAGCAGGGATCGATCTTCGGCAACCCAAAATCCTTCGAGGGGAACGGCTCCATGCCGGCGAACGCCGCCCGGAATCGGCGACCGGCGTCAGCGTGGCGCGGTCAGGCGGGCTGCCACAGCTCGATCCGATTGCCCTCGGGGTCGGTGACCCAGCCGAAACGGCCGACGCCCTCCATGTCCTGCGTTTCCTCGGTCACCTCCGCTCCCCCGGCACGCAATTGCGCGAGCATCGCGTCCAGGTCGCGGACCCGGAAGTTGAGCATGGTCTGCTGGGTGCGGGACCCGAAGTAGTCGGTTCCGGACTCGAACGTCGCGAACACCGTAGGCCCGGAATCCTGACGCCACAGGCCGTTCTCATCGGCGTCCAGGCCCAGGCAGTCGCGATACCAGGCACTCAGCGCCGCCGGGTCGGCAGCCCGCAGGAAGTACCCACCGATTCCAAGCACACGTTCCATGCCGCCATCTTGCCAGGCCGCCCATCGGCCGGACCGGCACCACACCACCGCCCTCCTCTCACCCTCGTGCCACCGGTGCGGGCAGGTCCAGAGCGCGGCCGAGGGCGGAGGTCACCGCAGTGGCGTGATCGGGCAGGTACCGGGCGGCCCAAGCGGCGGCCGGTCGGAGGAAATCGACCATGCCGCGCTCCGCGTCGGCGAGCAGGCGACGCGGATCGGTGACGGGGAGCTCGATCAGCGGGCTGTCGTCGTGCTCGGCGTCGACGGTCAGTCGGACGTCCTCGGGGTCGATGTCGTTGCAGTCGGCGATGCGCATCACGGCTGTGCCGACCTCGGCAGGATCGAGTGCGCCGCTGCGATCACCGCGGGACGTCGTCTGCTGCCTCGGGTCCCCTCCGGCTGTCCGTCCGGCACCTTGCAGGCTTTCGGGAGTCAGCGGGTCGTCTCGCCGGCGGTGGCGACCTCGGCGGTCCGGCCGGCCGACGGGCCCTCGGGGGTGGTGGCCGCAGGGCTGTTCCGACGGCCGGGGCAGGCGGCCGCGAGCAGTACGGCCGCCGCTGTCAGGGTCGCCCCGGCCGCGGCCACCGACGGCAGCGAGTGGCCGTGGGCCAGCAGGAAGCCTCCGAGCCAGCTCCCGATCGCGATCCCCACGCAGAAGGCCGAGTTGTTGATGGTCAGGGCCATCGTCGGCGACGTCGTGCCGGCGGTCGTCACGGTCTGGGTGTTGAGCGCCGGAATCGTGCCGAAGTAGGCGGCTCCGAGCAGGCAGAAGAGGACGACGACGGCCCATCGGCTGCCGGGCAGCACAGCGAGCAGCAGCAGGCTTGCCGTGGACGCGCCCAGGGTGACGAGCACCGCCGCGTACGGGGAGCGGTCGGCTGCCCGGCCACCCGCCGTGTTGCCGACGATGCCGCCCGCGCCGTAGAGCAGAAGCAGCACGGTGACGGCCTGCGGGCCGAACCCCGCGGCCTGCGTGAGGTAGGGCGACGCGTAGGTGTAGAGGGCGAACACTCCTCCCGTGCCGAGCATGATGACCAGGGCGACGAGCAGCAGGGGGCCGGGGAGGACGAACCGCGGCCGGGCGGCGCCGGGAGCTGCCCGCCGGTGGCCGGGCGTCACCGGCGGGGCCTCGGGCACTGCGCGCCGCACGAGCAGGAGGGTGGCTGCCAGGCTCAGCGCGGCGAGCGCCCAGAAGGTCGCGCGCCAGCCGAAGAGGTTGCCGATCAGCGTGCCGGCCGGGACGCCGACGACGCTGGACAGACCGATACCCAGGGTGATCCTGGCCCCCCACGCGGCCCGCCGGTCGGCGGGCGCCATGTCCCGTGCCGCCGCCACGAAGGCGGCGATCAGGGTGGAGTGGGCCAGTGCGCTCACCACCCGCCCGGCGACCAGCCACCGGAAGTCCGGGGCGAGTGCGGCCAGCACGTTGCCGAGGATGAACACGGCCATCATGCCCGGCATGAGCAGCGCTCGGCGGAGCCGGCCGGTGACCGCCGTGAGCACCGGGCCGACGATGACCACCGCCACGGCGTACACGCTGATCAGCATGCCGACGGAGGTGAGCGAGACGCCGACGTCGTGCCCGATGGCCGGCAGGATGCCGGCGATGACGCTCTCGGCGGTACCGATGCAGAAGGTGCAGAGCATCATCGCGAGGACGGGAAGCGGCATGGGATCTCCTTGGTGGCCGTCGCCGCGCGGCACGGCGCGACCGCCGTTCCGGCACGGGAGCGATCGCTTCCGTGCCGGGTCGGGACGACGCACGGCGCGTCGACGTGTGCGACGGGAACGTGAGGTCTCAGGTGGTGCCGATGGTGACGGGCCGGTCGCTGTCGTCCCGCAGGGAACGGTCGGCGGCCGGCGCCGCGGGTGCCCGGGCCGCCCGCGCTCGGCGCGCCCAGGCCCGTACCGCGGGTCGCTCGACGCCGACGTACAGCAGCCAGGCCAGCAGCAGGCTGACCGCGGCGACGAGCGCGGCCACGCCGATCGCGGCGGCGGGCGAATCGGTGTCCCGGAAGCCGAGCCGTTCCTGGGTGAAGGACAGCAGGACCTGGTGGATCAGGTAGAAGGCGAAGGAGACTTCGCCCAGCCACACCCACACCCGTCCGGCGACCGCCGTGCCCCGCCCCGACGCGTCACGTGCCGCCGCGGCGGCGATGAGCAGCGCGAACGGGATCACGACGACCGCGTTCAGTGAGAAGAGGAACGGCACCCGCAGGCTCAGCGCGTACGCCGCCACCGTGAGCGCCAGTGCGGGCAGCACGCCGAGGCCGACCCACCGGCGGGACAGCACGATCCGGGCCATCAGGATGCCGAGCAGGAAGTCCAGCACGCGCAGCGGCGGGAAGATGTAGACGAGCCACATCTGGATGATCGAGTGGCCGTACAGCGGAGAGTTGGCGTGGCTCGGCCCGAACGTCTCACCGGTGGGAGCCAGTTGGACGAGCAACGGCAGCAGCACGATCGTCGTGGCGGTCCCGGCCGCCCACCACCACAGCCGCTCGGCACGGATCCGCCGCACCGCGCGATGCAGCAGCGGGAACAGCAGGTAGAAGACCAGCTCGCAGGAGAGCGACCAGCTGGGGTTGTTGATGCTGAAGAAGACGTCGTCCTTCGGTATCCACGCCTGGAGCAGCAGGAAGTTGGGGACGCCGCGCCCCCAGGTCGCCGAGGCGTAGGCGTACATGGCGAGGGCGAAGAAGAAGGTGACGACATGGTTGGGGTAGACCTTGGCCAGTCGCCGCCCCCAGAAGGCTCGGGTGGTGTCGTTGTCCCGGGCCGACCAGGCCAGGACGAAACCGCTGAGGATGAAGAAGAAGGTGACGCCCGCCCAGCCGCCGTTCCTCAGCGCGGAGGCGAACGGTCCGTGGCCCGGGTCAGGGGTGGAGTAGGCGTCGAGCAGCGACAGATGGAACAGGAAGACCAGGAACGCGGCGAAGAACCGCATCCCGGTCAGCGAGGGCAGCCGGGACGAGCGCCCGGGCGCGGCGGAGTCGACGGACACGAGGATCACCTCGAGGTGTGTGGGCGGAAGGGTGGCAGGGCGGGGGCGGGTGTCGGGGGCGCCGGCGGGCGGACCGGTGGCGCCCGTCGGCCGTCGTGATCAGGCGGGCCGGATCGACTGGGCGTGCCGGAACAGACCGGTGGGGTCCCAGGCGGCCTTGACCTTCTGGAGCCGTCGGTAGCCGTTCTTGTAGTAGAGGTCGTGCCACGGCACACCGGAGGTGTTCCACCGGGGGTCACCGAGGTCGACGTCGGCGTAGTTGACGAAGCATCCGTCGTTGGTCTCGTTCGGTACCGGCACACCGCCGGTCGCGGCGAACATGTCGCGGTAGCACTCCCGGACCCAGGCGATGTTGGCGTCGTCGTCGGCCGAGTCGTTCCACAGGGAGACGACCTGGTACTTGAGGACGGAGTCCCGCTGCGGCACGGCCGTGTCGGCGGCGGCGACACGGTTCACCGCGCCCCCGTACGACGCGATCATGAGCAGCGCGCTCGGGTTGTGGAAGTCGTCGCGGGTCAGGTGGTGGTGGGCCGCGGCGATCTGGGCGTCCGTGTAGGTGCGCCGTGCGTAGACGGACTTGCCCTTGAACCTGACGGTGGGGTCCGGGCCGGTGAAGCCGGGCCACTGGGTGGCGTGCAGCCAGGGCACCCGCCGGTACTGGCGGACCTGGGGCTGGATGCCGAGACCGGCCCCGACCTCGGATATGTAGTTCTGGAGCATCCGCTCGGCGCCGCGGGCGCCGGCGTCGACCAGCGAGTCGAGCACCACCGCTCCGTTCGACTTGTGGAACGGCTTGAGCTGGCTGAACAGCGCGGTGTACGGGGAGTCGGGGTCGCTGTTGTGGGTGTGCCATTCGCCGTGGTTCCACATCAGCCGGCTGAACCGGGCCTCGGTCAGCTGCTCCCAGGGCCAGGCCACCTCACTCAGCCACACCTCGCGCGGCGGGGTGGGCAACTGCGCGCTCGGATCGTCGCCCCTGGCGTCGTGGGAGCGCAGCCAGTAGCGGGTCACCACGCCGAAGTTGCCGCCGCCGCCTCCCGTGTGGGCCCACCACAGCTCGCGGTGGGGGTCGTCGGGCTCGCGCGTGGCGATGACGGCGCGGGCGGTGCCGTCGGCCTGTACGACCACGATCTCGATGCCGTAGAGGTGGTCGACCGCGAGCCCGTCCCGCCGGCTCATGGAGCCGTAGCCCCCGCCCTGGATGTGCCCGCCTGCCGCGACGGTGGGGCAGTTGCCGGCCGGGAGGTAGACGCCCCAGCCCTTGTAGAGGCGGTCGTAGACCCGGCCGAGGGCTGCGCCGGGCTGCACGGAGAACGCCCGGCGGCGTTCGTCGTAGGAGATGTCGTCCATGCGGGACAGGTCGAGGACGACGGCGATCTCCTGGTGGGTGGTGAAGTCCTCGTAGCAGTGGCCGCCGCTGCGCACGGCCGGCCGGCGGCCGGAGTCGACCGCCTGCTGTACGGCCCGTACGACGTCGTCGGTGGAGGTGGCCAGGACGATCTGGTCGGGGCTGCCGACCCAGCGCTGGTTGGTGCCCCGTCGGAGGTCCGCGTAACGCCGGTCCGGGGGGCGCACGGTGACGGCGGCCCCGGTCGCGGGAGTGTCGGCGCGGGCTGTCGCGGCCGCGGTGGCGGGGCCGATCCCGGTCGCGGTGGCGGCGAGGGCGCCGCCCGCGACGGCCGTACCGGACAGGAAGGACCGGCGGCGCACGGGTTTGCGCACGGTGGTGGGTGTGCCGGTGGGCGGAGACATGCGTGAAGACATGGGTGAGTCCTTGGAATGGTGGGACAAGGTGTGAGCGGAGGGCGTGCCCGATCGCCGCGGCCGCGCCGGAGCGCGGGGCGGGGCACGTTCCGGTGGTGTCAGCCGGTCGTCGGAGCCTGGGCGCCGACGAGTGTGTCGAGGCGGATGCCGAACCAGTCGAGGATGCCTACGACGCGGCGGGCCTCCACGAGATCGAGCGCGGTCGGTCCGGTGACGGAGCCGCGCTCCACGAACGTCCGCAGGGCAGCGGGCGAGAGCGCCACGGCCGTCCCCGGAAACAGACACCGCTCGGCGTACTCGGCGCCCCGGTCCGGGCCCGCACCGGGTGCGGTGGACCACAGCAGGTACGGCGCCGGGATGCCGCGCGCCGTGGCGCGGGCCCAGCCCGGGGAACGCAGGTCGTGCCGCAACATGTCGTACAGGAGGTGGGCTCCTGCGACTCCGGCGCGGAACCGCATGGCCTTGGCCTCGCAGCCGCCGATGCGGTCGAGGCCGGCGTTGACCAGGGCGTCGACGGCCGGGATGGAGTATTCGACGGCGACACCGCCGGGGCGGTCCCGCGGGCCGGGGGTGGGTGCGGCCATGGCATCCGACAGCAGCCGGCGCATCAAATGCCGGAACTGGGCGGGCCCGTGGACGGGACCGGCGACGGTCGTGCCGTTGGCGGTCCGGCGGCCTGCCGACGTGACGTCGGCGACCGGCGGCAGCGTGTCACCGACCGTCCGAGCCGCTTCGGCGAAGGACCGGGCGACCGCCTCCGGAGGCGTGCGCCGGCAGTCGAGCCAGAGTGTCACGTCGGCCACCGCCCTGGGCAGCGGCCCGAGTGGGCGGGTGGCTAACGGGACGAGCGTTCCCATGCGGATTCCCCCTGGATGGTCGAGAGTTGTCGAGGTGTGCGGGTGTGCGGGCCGGTGCGCCGGTCGGGACCTGATGCCGAGCAGGAACACGACCTCGGTCAGGGTCGGTCGTGCCAGCGCAGGCCTCCCGGCGTCGCGCGTCGCGCCGAGGTCGACGCCTCGTACGGCAGGGAGCCGTCCGGCATGTTGATGATCTCCATCTGGATGCCGATCGGGGTGCTGAAGTAGAGCCAGCGGTCGCCGGCGATCGGACCGTGCGTGATCGTCTCCGGCTCGCCCATCAGCGCCACGCCCTTCTGCTCGCGCAGATAGGCCGCGGCCGCGTCCACGTCGTCGACGTAGAAGGCCAGATGATGGCCCCCGATGTCGCTGTTGCGCGGGGGCCTCGACCGCAGCGCGCCCGTTCCGCTCTGGATCAGTTCACAGTTGGCGGTGGGACCGGTGCGCAGCAGTGCCCTGGGGGAGTGCTCGGTACCGGGCGGCCAGTGCCCGTCCGACCGGTCCGCCGGGTCCTGCGGGCTCTCCACCGGTTCCGCTCCGAGGACGTCCGTGAAGAAGGCGGTGGCGGCGGCGAGATCGGCGACGGTGTAGCTCACGTGCTCCACGCCCAGCAGGCCCAGCGAACGCTCGACGGCGTTGACATGGACGTTGCCGTGGGGCGTGGCGGCGGGGACGAAGCCACGGTCGTTCCGTCGGCCCGGTCCGCGCAGCGAGAGCAGCATGCCCCATGGGGTCAGAAACCACCGACGGGTCCCGGCGAGGGCGTCCGGCGGGCCGAGGCGGACGGTGGCCGACCGGCGCAGATGCTCCTCCGCCGCGTCCAGGTCCGCGACCATCAGGGCCAGGTGATGACCGCCGACGTCGTTCGGGCCGGGCGGCGAGGTGATCTGCCCCGGCGCGGTGTACTCGAAGAGCTCCAGGTTGCTGTACGGGCCGAGCCGGACCAGGGCGACCTGGGCCCGCGCCCGGGCCGGCACGCCCAGCTTCCGGGTCATCCAGTCGCCGGCCGGGTCCTCGACGGGACCCTCCCGGTAACAGAGTTCGCCGCCCATCACGCCGGTGAAGAAGGCGATGGCCTGGTCGAGGTCCGGGACGGTGAAGGCGTAGTGGTCCACGGCCCGCGCGGTGGGCAGACCGGCGAGCACCGGTGTGGACGAGGCCGCCGTGGATACGTTGAGCACGATTCCCCCTTGGACGAGTGCGCTCGGTGCTGGGCACCGCGCGGCACACGAATGCTCGAACTCCGGCACCTGCTCGTGACCAGGTGCCGGACCGATGGCGACAGTAGGGGAATGTCGTTGCGTGCGCAAGGAACATCTCTCTGGACAGCCCGTGGGTGATATTCGGTTCACCCCGCCCGACCTGCACCGATACAGATCGAAGGCGATCTGCCGAATGGTCACCGAGTCATGGAGCCACGCGTCTCCATGTGCGGACATCAAAAAGCCTGCGTACGCGAGGGTTTCCTTGGCTGCCGCCTCCTCGTACTCTGGGTACGGCTCGGCTGTCATGGGACGTGGCGTGCCTCCCCTCCCCCGCACGGCGCCCGGAAGGGTTCTTCGGCGGCGGGAAGATCCTTCGAGCATCCTGAAGAAGGCGACATCATGCGAACGCGCAAGGAAGACAGTGTCGAGCTATGGAGTCAGCTGTCGGTTCTCGTCGCGGAAGTCGGTACCGCACTGGACAGACGACTCTCCGAGGACTTCGAGCTGGGTCTCACGGACTTCCTCTCCCTGCGCGCACTGAGCAACGGTGACCCGGCAGGCATCCGCATGAACGAACTCGCCCAGCTCCTCGGCCTCAACCAGTCGTCGGCCACCCGCGCCGTCCAGCGCCTGGAGGGCCGCGGGCTGGTCGAGAGGGGGGCTCACGCGACGGACCGCAGAGGCGTGGTCGTGCGGGTCACGGAGGCCGGCCGGACCATGGTCGCGGACATAGGCAATCTCTTCCGCCGCGAGGTCGGCATGGCACTGGAAGTCGCGTCGATGGACAGCAGGACCAGTTCGGTCGTCGCCAGGCTGCGCTACGCCCCGACCCGCGACCGCTGAGCCGTGCGGCACCGTCGCGCCCCCTGCCGAACGCCGGCAGGGGGCTTTTCACTGTCCGGCCGCCCGGTCCGCACGACCCTCAGCGGGCCGGTTCCTTGCGACGACAAGCATCGGGCGCATGGTTCAGGCCATCCCGAACCGTCTCCCGTTTCGGAAAACCACAGGTAATTGCCCTTACACAGCACCTCGACAGACGCCCCATGGCCGGATACGAACCGGACGGATCCGAGTATTCCTTGCGTGCGCAATGAACTCTGTGTCAGGGTCGGTGACGGCGACGGGGGCAGGCCACGATGCGGTGGCCGGATCCTGCGCAGGCGGCCCGGAGGGCTTCGCCGCGCGGATACCAGAACAAGCTGCCCCGACCAGATTCGCGACGAACCCGAACCGAGACTCTTCGTCGGAGGCGGAAGCCTGATGCAGCAAGAAACGCAGACCACACGGAACAACGACGGTCTCTTCGCGGTGGGAAACCCGGTCACCCACTGGTCGGTCCAGACCAGCAACCCGGTCCAGTACGAGATACGCGCCTGCGAGAACCTGCTCGACCCCGAGAACTCCACCATCCTCGAGGACGCCCCGGGCACCGGACGGCGTCGCTTCGTCGTCACCGACCGCGTGGTCGACTCCCTCTACGGTGAGCGCATCCGCGCCTACTTCGAGCACCACGGTGTCGAGCACCAGGTGCTGGTGCTCGACGACGGCGAGACGCACAAGTCGGTCGGCGCCGTACTGAAGGTCACCGAGGCCCTCGACGCCTTCGGCGTCGACCGCCGGCGCGAACCCGTGATCGCCATCGGCGGTGGCGTCCTCATGGACATCGTCGGCTTCGCCGCCAGCCTGTACCGCCGCTCCACGCCGTTCATCCGCATCCCCACCACCCTGATCGGCCTCGTGGACGCGGGAGTCGGCGCCAAGACCGGCGTCAACCACAACGGGCACAAGAACCGGCTCGGCACCTACTTCCCGGCGGACCGTACGCTGCTCGACCGCTCGTTCCTGGCCACGCTCGACGCACGACACATCAGCAACGGCCTGGCCGAGATCCTCAAGATCGCCCTGATCAAGGACGCCCGCCTGTTCGACCTGCTGGAGCAGCACGGCGCCGACGTCCTGCACACCAAACTGCAGAGCGCGGCGGCCAACGGTCCCACCCCGGCCGACGTCCCGGTCGACCAGCGCCTCGCGGCCCGCGGGCTGCACCTCGACCCCGCGACCGAGGTGGTCGAACGGGCCATCCAGGGCATGCTGGAGGAACTCCAGCCCAACCTCTGGGAGAAGGTGCTGGAACGGGTCGTCGACTACGGCCACACGTTCAGCCCGACCATCGAGATGCACGCCCTGCCCGCCCTGCTGCACGGCGAGGCCGTGGCCATCGACATGGCTCTGACCACCGTGATGGCCGAGCACCGCGGACTCGTCAGCACCTACCAGCGGGACCGCGTTCTCGATGTGATGGCACGGCTCGGCCTGCCGGCCTGGCACCCGCTGTGCACACCCGAGCGGCTCGGTGAGGCGCTGCGGGACACCGTCCGGCACCGTGACGGAAAGCAGCGACTGCCCCTGCCGGTCGGCATCGGCAGCGCGGTCTTCGTCAACGACGTCACCGAGGCCGAACTCGCGGCGGCCGCCGAGGCCCTCGCGGGGCTGGTGGCGGGGGTGTCCCGGTGACGACCGCTCCCACCGTCCGCCCCGGGGAGACCGACGTCCGGGCGGCGGGCCCGCCCGACTCCCGCCCGCACGCCTTCCGTTCGATCGGGACCGTGGCGGGCGCCGCGACGGTCCACGGCGTCCACGGCGCCGCCGGGCGCACGCACTGGAAGTGCTTCGCCGGCCGCCGTCAGCTCGACTCCCCCACCGAGGCCGTCGAGTGGGCCTCCATCCCCCCGGGCGGACTGAGCGGTGAACACCACCACACCCGTACCGAGGAGATCTATCTGATCCTGCAAGGTCACGGGGAGTTCCTGTTCAACGGCGTCCCCCAGCGCGTCGGGCCCGGCTCACTGGCCCTGACCGCGCCCGGAAACGTGCACGGGCTGCGCAACACGGGGGACACCGACCTCGACTGGTGGGTCATCGAGACCCTCTCACCCGGCACCGACGCGGTCCTGGCCGGAGCCGATCTCACACCGGGAGTTCCCGCCATGGGCGACGCAGTGATCCACGACCTCTTCAAGGAGCGAACCGTCTCCACCGACGGCGTCTTCACCGGCCCCCTGCGCCAGATCGAGGCCGTGGACCTCGACGCGGGTCAGCGCACCGCCCTGGGCAGGGCCGACGCGGAACTCGCGGTGTTCGTGCACAGCGGCGAGGGCCGGGCCACGGCCGCCGACGGCACCGCGGCGGACCTCTCGGCGGACACCTGCGTCACCCTGGGTGCGGACACGCTCACCCGCTTCGAGGCGCGCACCGCGCTGCGACTGCTGGTCGTCACGCTGGCCCTGCCCCGGCTGTCCGCGGAGGCGTCGTGATCATCACCACGACAGGTGACGCGGTGCGCACGGCCACGGGCACCGCTTCGGGAGCCGCCTCGGGGGCCGACTGGACGTCCCTGGTGCGCCGGGGGATGTTGCACAGTGAGTGCGAGTCGGTGGAGCACTGGCTGCTCGCGCCCGCCGCCGTGCTGGCGGCGACCCCGCGGCACGGGGTGGAGGAGGCCGTCCTGGTGCTCGAGGGCGAGCTCTCCCTGCGCGCGAAGTCCGGCGAACACCGGGTGAGGGCAGGGCAGTTGGTGCTCCTCCCGCACGGCTGCACGGCGCACCTCACGGCGGGACGCGACCCGGTACGGCTGATCACCGTACGGACGCTGGCCACCGCCGTCACCGATCGGTTGCCGCCACGCGTCCCCGAGCTGCTCCCGTCCTGACCGGCTCCCCCTCTCCCCCTCTCCCTCGGTCCTCGCGGCCCCGTCCGGTGGCACTCCGGACGGGGCCGCTCCGGTCCGGTCGGTGACCCGGCCGGACCCCGGACCTGCGAACCCTTCGAACCCTTCGAACCTCGAGAAAGCGAGCACCATGCGTGCGGTAGTCCTCACGACGTACGGCGGTCCCGAGCAGTTGGAGGTCTCCGACCTCCCCGGGCCGGCCGCCCCGGACCCGGACGGCGTACTCATCCGTACCGCAGCGGCCGCCGTCAATCCCGTCGACCTCCAGACCCGCGCCGGTCTGCACAGCGCACACGGCGCGTTCCACCCGCCGATGGTGCTCGGCTGGGACGTGGCGGGCACGGTCACCGCGGTGGGCGACCGGGTCAGCGGTTTCGGCGTGGGCGACCGGGTCGTGTCGATGTCCGCCCAGATGGCCACCGGCCGTGGGACCTACGCCGAGATCGTCGCCCTGCCCGCCGACATCGTGGCCCCCGCACCCGCGTCCGTCCCGCTGACCGCCGCCGCGGGACTGCCGCTGGCCGGCCTCACCGCCTGGCAGGCACTCGACGCCCTCGCCCTGCCCGAGGGCGCCACGCTGCTGGTCACCGGTGCCGTCGGCTCGGTCGGCGGGCTCACGGTGCAGCTCGCCCGGCTGCGTGGGCTGACCGTGGTGGCCCATGTCCGGTCCGTGGAGGACGTCGAACAGGCCCGTGCCCTGGGCGCGGCTCGTGTGATCGCGGGAGAGGACGCGTCGACGCTTCCGTCCGGCGCCGTCGACGGTCTGCTGGAGACGGCGGGCCTGCCACGGGCCGTCGCCGCGGTACGGGACGGCGGACGCGTGGTCTCCGTCGTACCCACCCGGGTCCCGGAAGCGGAACGGGGTGTCGAGGTGAGCGTCTCGTACGTGGAGCAGGACGGTGAGGGTCTTGCCGCGCTCGGCGCCCTCGTGGACCGGGGAGAACTGGAGGTGCGCTCCGCGAAGGAGTTGGGCTTCGAGGAGGCGGGTGAAGCGCACCGTCTCCTCGAAGCCGGCGGCGTCCGGGGCAAGCTCCTGCTGCTCCCCTGACCGGGATGTTCGGCGGCTCACGCCGGGAGGGGCGAGGACACGGGGCACGGAACCGAGGAAGACGAAGCCGTGAGTGAGCCGCTCGACAGCGACGGTCGTGAGACCGCCACGGAGGACGTCGCCCGGCTGTGGGAACGGGTCGCGACCATGTTCTCGTGGCTGGAGGGACAGCTGGACCGCACCCTGACGCGTCGTCACGGCGTGGGTCTGACCTCGCTGATGGCGCTCGGGGTGCTGGCGTGCGAACATCCCGGATCGGTGACGGTCGGCGACGTCGCCCGGCGGCTGAGCGTCAGCGCTTCGGCGGCGAGCCGGTCACTGGCGCAGCTGGAGAGCTCGGGCTGGGCGACCAGAGTGGCCTGGCCCTGCGACCGCAGGATCAGCCGGATGGCTGCCACCGAGGCGGGCCGGCGTCTGTGGACCCGGGCCGGCCGGACACTCGACCGCGAACTCGACCTCTCCTTCAGGACGCTGAGGTTCGACGAGCGGTACGCGCATGTGGTGGCCCGCCTGTGCCTGGCCGAGGACGACAGGCCCGGCAGGCCGCGCAGCCACGAACCGCCCTGACCGACCGCCGCGTGCACGACGGGGCTCGCCGTGGGTGTCTCAGGGGGCCGGCTCCGGCCAGATCGCCATGGCGAACTCGGCCACCTGCTGGAGCTCCGCGGTGGTGGCGCCGTCCCGGGCCTGCTGGGACATGCCCTGGACGACCGCGGCGAAGTACACGGCCAGAGCCCGCGTGTCCGTTCCCTCAGGGAGCGCACCGCCGGCTCTGGCCGTGTTCAGTCGCCCCTCGAAGGACCGCACGTTCGCCACCCGGCGCTCGCGCAGATCCTCCTTGATGTCGGCCGTCTGGGTGGAGTAGTTGGTCGCCGCGGTGATCACCAGACACCCCGCGGGGTGGTGCGGGTCCGTGTAGGACACGGCCGCCGCCTCCAGCATGCCGGCGAACCCCGTGCGTGTGTCGCTCGCGTCGTCGAGCGCCTTGTTCATGAACGCGCCGAACGTGTCGCCGTAGCGGTCGACGACCTCGACGAAGAGCGTGCGCTTGTCCCCGAACGCCGCGTACAGGCTCGGCGGCGAAATCCCCATGGCGGCGGTCAGGTCGGAGACGGACGTGCCCTCGTAGCCGTGCTGCCAGAAGAGCAGCGTGGGCTGGAGGAGTGCCGCGTCCCGGTCGAAACTCCGCGGTCGCCCGCGCTTCGTCGTCGTCATGAAGAAATTTTACAACGATCGCTATGGAATTCGTGCTAGAGTCAAAACGTAGTCTTCGCTACATAAATCCGAGGCAGAGAGAAGGTCATGGGAACACTGACGGGCAAGAAGGCGTTGGTGACAGGCGGCAGCCGGGGGATCGGACGCGCGATCGCCGAGCGGCTCGGCGGGGACGGGGCGCTCGTGGCCGTCCATTACGGCCGCAACCGGGAGGCCGCCGAGGAAGTGGTCGCCACCATTCGCGCGCAAGGCGGCGCCGCGTTCGCGGTCCACGCCGAACTGGGTGTCCCCGGGGATGTGGAGGCCCTCTGGGCGGCCTACGACCGTCAGGCCCTGGAGCACTCCGACGGCGCCGACCTCGACATCCTCGTCAACAACGCGGGCATCACACCGCGCGGCGAGATCGAGGAGACCACCGTCGAGGCGTTCGACGAGGCCGTCGCGGTCAACATGCGAGCGCCCTTCTTCCTCGCGCAGCAGGGACTCAAGCGCCTTCGCAACGGCGGCCGGATCGTCAACGTCTCCTCCGGGGCGACCCGGATCGCGCTCACCGACATCATCGCCTACGCCATGACCAAGGGGGCCATCGAGGCCTTCACCCTGACCCTCGCCAAGTCGCTCGGCGGTCGCGGCATCACGGTCAACTCCGTGGCCCCCGGCATCATCGACACCGACATCAACGCCTCCTGGCTGCGGGGCAACGAGGCGGCCGAGAAGTCGGCCGCCGAACTCTCGGCCCTCGGCCGCGTGGGACGCCCCGAGGACGTCGCCGACGTGGTCGCCTTCCTCGCCTCCGACGACGGGCGGTGGGTGACCGGCCAGGTCGTCGACGCCACCGGCGGTTCCCAGCTCTGACCCGGTGACCGGCCCACCCGGCCGGCACCGGAGCCATGCACGGGTGTCAACGGGGACACCGCGACATCGCGCACGACAGACACTCTGCACAGGGAGGCCCCATGCATGTCGTCATCGCCTGGTGGGACGGGACACGCGGTGCCGCGTCCGGCACCGCCCGGACGGTCAGGTCCCAAGAGGCGGGTTTCGGTCCGGGGGCGGCGGTCTCGCTCGCCGGCGAATACCCCGGCCTGCGGGACGGTCAGTGGATCGACGACCCCGTGGCGGGCTGGGAGGGACTGGCGCTGATCTGGGACTGCGCGGACAGCGCCGATCTCTTTCTTCCGGTGATCTCCGAGCTGACCTTCGGCTGCGCCCCTTCGCACCGGTGGGCCTTCGAGCTGGACGACGCGCCGAGCGCACCCGCAGACCCCGGCATGCGCCCGGCCGAACTGGAGCTGCTGCTGCGCGTCTGAACACCTGAATGCCGCAGTCCCCCGTCTTCCGCGCCCCCGGGCCACCCCCGCCCCGGGGGCGCGGAGCCGTTCACGGCCGCGAGCCGCGCCGGGCCGAGCTCCCTCATGTTCCCGAAGCGGCAAGGCCGGGTGGGGAGTTGACTTGTCCGGACCGGTCGGACCGGTCGGTCCGGTCGGCCGGGACGATGCCTGGCGGTAACGTGATCGGCATGACCGCTGAGAGCGAGGCGACAGCCCGCGTGGAGCTGGTCGGCGGCATGGCGAACGCGGGGGACGTCTTCCGTCGCGGTGATCTGGTGGATCGCCCGGCGCCACGCACCGCGCGGGCCCTCCACGCGCACCTCGTCGCGCTCGCGGACCACGGCTTCGACGCGGCTCCGATCCCGGTCCGTCTCACTGCGGACGGCCGCGAGCAGCTGACCTACATCCCCGGCGATGTCGCCCTGCCGCCCTATCCTCGCTGGGCGATGACAGACACCGCGCTGAGGTCGGTCGGAGGTCTGCTGCGGCGCCTGCACGAGGCCGGCGCGGCCATCGCGGTCGACGCTCGCGCGCAGTGGCCGCGGGCCCTGGCCGATCCGGAGGGAGGAACGATGCTGTGCCACAACGATGTATGCCCGGACAACGTCGTCTTCCGCGAAGGCCGTGCCGCGGCTCTGATCGATTTCGATCTGGCGGCCCCGGGCCGACCGGTGTGGGACGTCGCCATGACCGCCCGCTACTGGGTGCCGATGCTCGATCCCGCGTCCGCGGCGGCCTACTACCCCGCCGGGCTGGACGCCCTGGCACGACTCCGAATCCTCGCCGACGCCTATGGCCTCTCCCCGC
The DNA here is from genome assembly GCA_001298545.1 of Actinobacteria bacterium OV320. Taxonomy (GTDB): domain Bacteria; phylum Actinomycetota; class Actinomycetes; order Streptomycetales; family Streptomycetaceae; genus Streptomyces; species Streptomyces coriariae. The sequence continues at coordinate 211,141 of LJCX01000037.1, read as the reverse complement.
AGGAGCGCGCCGAACTGCCCGAAGTCGTCGAGCAGGCCACCGCTTCCTGCCGGGCTTTCGTCGCCGACCGCGTGGCGGACGGTGATCCCCTCTACGTCCAGGCGCTGTCCGAGCGCGGAGGATGGCGCCGTTGGGACCGCATTCAGGAGTGGCTCGTGACGCACCGCGAGACGTTCACGGCCGCCTTGCTGGACTGACCGACCCCGAGACGTCCCACCGAACAGGGCGGCGTGCGCCGACTCGGTGTCGGAGTGCGCCGCCCTCGGGCGGAACAAGGTGCGGGAGGTGGGCCCGCGTTGTCACGACGGCTACTTCGGCGACGCGATGAGCGCGGGCATCGGCGGCGGCGCCGACTTGCGCAGCCCGTTCGCCGCGATGGCCGGGTCGGTCATGACGAATCCTCCTCAGAGGCTGCGGGCGACGATGTCGCCGTAGGCGGTGGTCGCGTGGATGTTCAGGTCGGCGACGCCGTCGGTGTTCTTGAGCGCGTTGTCGATCCGGCCGTAGCCGGTGCCGGCGTCCAGGGAGGCGGAGACTCCGCGGGCGGCGCCGACCGACACCTCGCCGGCGTCGGTGCGGAGCACGACCGTGCCGCGCACGGCCTCGGCGATCCGGATGTCGCCCTTCTTGGTGCTGATCTCCGCAGGGCCCTTGAGACGGCCGACCGCGATGTCACCGGCGAGCAGGGTGAGGCGGGCGCTCGCGGCCTCGTCGAGCTTGATCGCGCCGTGCGAGTCCTCGATGACGACGTCGCCGAGCCGTCCGACGCCCCGGAACTCGGCGCTGGCCGCCTTCCCCTCGACCGAGGAATCGGCGGGCAGTTGGATGGTCACCTCGATGGCTCCGGAGTTGCCGAGGATCCGGTTCTGCGCCGAGGCCTCGATCCGCAGGACGCCGCCGTCGTATTCGACCCGGGCCTGCTCCGCGGCCTTCACGTCGCGGGTGTTCGAGGCGTCCGCGGGCAGGACCTCGACGGTGGTGTCGGCCCGGTCGGCGGCGATGAACCGGATGCGCCCCGCGGGGATGTCGAGGACGGCGGCGATCGGGGCGGGGGTCTCGAACTTGTACATCGTGCTCTCCTTCGGTCCGTTGTTTCTGACACCGGAAAAGCTACGTTGCATTCACTGATCTATCAACGTCTTCGTTGCACTCAATCAGCAGAGTTGCAGTTCAGAGGCCATAAATCGTTGCAATGGTTTGAAATTCAATGCAACGACAGCATGTCCGTTCGTTGCAATGGGTGGGGAGTGAACGCTATGGTGGCGACACCACGGCGCACGAAGGAGCTCGCCATGCCGGGAGGCAGACTCACTCAGCAGGAACGCCAGCAGATCTCGCTGGGGCTGGCCGACGGCCTCGCCTACGCGGAGATCGCCAGACGTCTCGATCGTCCGACCTCCACGGTCACGCGTGAGGTGATGCGCAACGGCGGCCCCACCGCCTACCGCGCCGACCTGGCCCACCACGCGACCGAACGCCGCACCCACCGGCGCAGGCAGGCCACTCCCCGGGGGGCGGCGCCCGCACCGGCTCACGGACGTGACGCCGAGGCCGTGCGCGAGTACGAGGAGATGTTCACCACCCTGCTCATGGGACAGGGCCTGCCCAAGATGATGTCCCGGGTGCTCACCTGCCTCTACACCACCGACGCGGGCAGCCTCACCGCGTCCGAGCTCGTCCAGCGCCTGGAGGTCAGCCCGGCGTCCGTGTCCAAGGCGGTCGCGTTCCTCGAGAGCCAGGGCCTCATCGGCCGGGAACGGGGCGAAGGCCGCCGCGAGCGTTACCTCGTGGACGACGACGTCTTCTACCAGTCGACGATCGCCGGTGCCCGGTCCAGCGCCCAGCTCGCCGAGGCCGCTCGGCAGGGCGTCGGGGTCCTCGGCTCCGACACCCCGGCCGCCGCCCGCCTCGAGAACATCGCCCGCTTCGTCGACTTCGTCGCCGAGGGCATAACCCGCGCCGCGGAGCAGGCCCGCGAGGTCCTCCACACGAAAGCCAAAGCACCCTAGGCCGCCGACCGGGCGGTTCAACCGGCCAGGTGGCGTTCCAGCCAGTCCGCGGCGGTTCGGCGGAAGAGTCGCCGGTTGTCCGCACGCAGGAAGTCGTGCCCCTCGTCCCTCAGGGTGAGCAGCTCGGCCGGGATGCCGCGGTCGCGCGCCGCCCGTACGAACTGCTCGGACTCCGCAGGCGGCACGTTGGTGTCGTGTTCGCCGTGGACGGCGAGCAGGGGGACGCGCAGCGCGTCGATGCGGGTCATCGGCGAGAGCTCCCGCAGCAGTTCGCGGTCGCGCTCGGGGTGGCCGTACTTGTGGGCCGCCGACTCGGCGAGCCAGGGCTCCGTACCGGCGAAGAAGGTCGCGAGGTCCGACATGCCGCAGACGGCGACGCCGGTGCGGAACAGATCCGGGTGCCGTACGAGGGAGGCGAACGTCAGGTAACCGCCGTACGAGCGCCCCATGACCGCCAGACGGGTCGGGTCGGCGGGGCCCGCGGGCACCGCGTGGGCGGCGCAGTCCGCGACGTCGTCCAGCGCGGCGAAGCGTCCGGCGCCCAGGTCGGCGTCGACGAACGATCTGCCGTGCCCCGAGGAGCCTCGGACGTCGGGGGCGAACACGTCCAGCCCACGCCCGGTCAACTCGTGGTAGAGCGGGCTGAAGACCGGGCGTTCGTGCTCCTCCGGACCGCCGTGCAGGTGGATCACGCAGGGCGCCGGGTCACCCGGCGCCCGGCCCGGCGCCCGGTAGTACCAGCCGCTCAGGGGCAGTCCGTCCCGCGCCGTGAGCCGCAGGAGGACGGGGCGTACGGGCCGGCGGTCCGGCGCGGTGGCGTCCTCGTCACGGGAGGACCAGGGGGTGCGCAGCAGAGCAACGCCTTCGGCGGCCCACCACACCCCGGGTCGGCGTTGGGAACCGGACAGCGCGGGCAGCAGTCCCCGCGGGCCGGCCCTCTCGACGCGGGTGACGACCTCGTGCGGCAGGGGGACGGTCGTCGTGGCCAGCGGGCCGTAGGGGGCCCGCCGCGTCGGGAGGGGTTCGACGAGTTCGAGCCGGCTCTCGCCCCGTTCGTTCCAGGACAGTGCGGCGGTGCGGCCGTCGTGCGAGAACGCCAGGAGGTCGAGGTCACTGTCCTGCCGTTCCGCCATCACGGACGTGCCGTGCGGTAGGCCGTCGGTGCCGAGGGCGACGGCGAGGAGTGCCGCGTACTCGCGTTCGGCGTCGCTGCGCAGCCACAGCGTCCGCCGGTCGGGTGAGAACCGTCCGATCCACGGATCGCCGTCGGCGACCGGCACGGTGCACGTGGTGGCCGAGTCGGCCGTGCGCCGGACGACGGCCTCCCGCCGTCCTCGCGGCCCCCGGCGCAGCAGCACGAGACCGCCGTCGCGGCTGATGTCGCACACCCGCAGGGTGGCGGCGTGCGTCTCCGTGGCGAGCAGGACGGGGGACGCCAGACCGTCGGGGTCGATCAGGTAGGCCGACAGCCCGCCGTCGGAGCGGACCGACGGTACCGGGGGCTCCGGGGCACCGGGCGCCGTGACGGTCCGCCCCGGTCCGGGTGCGGTGTCGTACGGAGTTCCGCCCAGGAGGGTCGCCCGGCCGTCCCTGTCGGCCCAGTTGGCCGGCAGGGCGGCGTCGGCACCGGTCGGTCCCGCACCGTTCTGTGGCGTGCCGATGCCCGGCGCGGCGAGCGTGACGGCGACGGCCGAGCCGTCGTGCGCCCAGCAGCCCAGGTGGGCGGTATGGCCGGGGTCGGCCCCGGCCAGCACGCGGCGGCCGGTGCCGTCGGGTCGTACGCACAGCACCCGGGTGTGCTCGCCACCGCCCGGTGCGGTGGTGTAGGCGATCCAGCGGCCGTCCGGTGACCAGGACACCTCCTTGACCGGATCCGGCAAGGAGTCGAGGAGGTGCACCTCGCCCCCGGCGAGGGGCCCGGCCCACAGCTGGGGGACGCCGCCCCGGTCGCAGATGAAGGCCGCCTCGGAGCCGTCGGGGCTGGCGGAGGGATACCAGCAGCCGTGGGAGCGCAGCCGCGTCACGGCGTCCCGCGGGCCGCTCGCCTCGGGCAGGGGGACCGGCGCCGGGGCGGGGGCGGCCGCCAAGGCGGTGCCACTCCGGTCCGCCGCCCGCGTGTCGGAGGGCGGTGGGGCGACCGGGTCGCCGGCCAGGGCCGCCGCGGCGCTCGGCCCGCCACTCACGTGATGCCGTGCGTCTGCAGCCATATCTCCAGCAACGCTATCTGCCACAGGGCGTTCGCTCCCCGTTTGGTGCGGTGCTCGTCGGGCGCCTCGAGCAGCTGGGACACGTACGACTCCTGGAAGAGGCCGCGCTGCCTCGCCTCGGGTGCCTCGAGCGCTTCGCGTACCCGCTTCAGGACGGGGCCCGCCATGTGCCTGATCGCCGGGACCGGGAAGTAGCCCTTGGGCCGGTCGACGATGTCCCGGGGCAGCAGCTGCCGGCCGGCCGCCTTCAGCACGCCCTTGCCGCCGTCGGCCAGCTTGAGTTCCGGCGGGCAGGCCGCGGCCAGCTCGACCAGTTCGTGGTCGAGGAACGGCACTCGGGCCTCCAGCCCCCAGGCCATGGTCATGTTGTCGACCCGCTTGACCGGGTCGTCGACGAGCATCACGTGCGTGTCCAGACGCAGGGCCGCGTCCAGGGCCGTCTCGGCTCCGGGGACCGCCATGTGGTCCCGGACGAAACGGCCCGAGACGTCGTCGCCGGGCAGCATGCGGGGTTCCAGGATCCGGGTGAGGTCGGCGTGCGGCCGGTCGAAGTACGTGTCGGCGTACCGCTCGGCCGCGTCCGCGCGGGCGACGTCGGCGAGCCGCGGGTACCAGTGGTAGCCGGCGAGCACCTCGTCGGCGCCCTGCCCGCTCTGCACGACCTTCACCTCCTTGGACACCTGCTCGGACAGTAGATAGAAGGCGACCACGTCGTGGCTGGTCATCGGCTCGCTCATCGCCGCGACGGCACCGTCCAGGGCCGTCGACACCCGGTCGGAGGGGACCATCAGCCGACGGTGGTCGGTGCCGAACTCCCGGGCCACCAGGTCCGAGTACCGGAACTCGTCGCCCTCCTCCCCGCCCTCCGACTCGAATCCCACGCTGAACGTCATCAGGTCCCGCTGCCCCGCCTGCGCGAGCAGCGCGACGATCAGGCTGGAGTCCAGGCCGCCGGAGAGCAGGACGCCGACCTGGACGTCGGAGACCATCCGTCGGCGTACGGCCGTACGCAGCGCCTCCAGCATCGCGTCGCGCCAGTCGTGCGCGCCCATCGCCGCGTACTCGGCCCGGCGCGTGTAGGACGGCTGCCAGTAGCGGTGGTCGTGATGGGTGCCGTCCGGTTCGACGACCCGCACGGTGGCCGGCGGGAGCTTGCGCACACCGCCGAGGACGGTACGCGGGGCGGCGACCGTGGCGTGCCAGCTCAGGTACTGATGGACGGCGACCGGATCGAGTGAGGTGTCCACACCGCCGGCGGCGAGAAGGGCGGGCAGGGAGGACGCGAACCGCAGCCGTCCCGGCGTCCGGGCCAGGTACAGCGGCTTGATCCCCAGCCGGTCGCGCCCCAGCACCACGCGTCCGGACCGGTGCTCGACGAGGGCGAAGGCGAACATGCCGTAGAAGCGCTCCACGCAGGCGGTGCCCCACTGCCGGTAGGCCTTCAGCACCACCTCGGTGTCGGATGTCGTCGTGAACCGGTGGCCCAGGCTCCGCAGCTCCTCGCGCAGCTCCCGGTAGTTGTACACACAGCCGTTGAAGACTCCGGTGAGCCCGGCGCGGGAGTCGGTCATCGGCTGCGCCGCGAGGTCCGACAGGTCGATGATCTTCAGTCGCCGATGTCCCAGCGCCACCGCGCCTCTCGTCCAGACTCCCCGGCCGTCGGGACCACGGGCGGCGAGCCGCTCGCTCATGCGCTCGACGGCCGCGAGATCGGGTCGGTGACCGTCGAAGCGGATCTCCCCGCTCAGACCGCACATGATGTGCCGCCTCCGTTTCGTTCGGCGTGGGCCGACCGCCGGTACATGGGGACCGGACGGTCGGCGCAGGGGAATGGTGGGTCCGTGACCATGGCGACTCACCTGCGGGTCAGCGGTCGCGCGAACGGTTGGGCGGGGTCCGTCACACCGGTGGCCGGCGGAAGGTTCCCGCGGTGGGTGGCCGCCGCCCTGCCGGGGGCGCGTTCGCCACGGGTCTCGGCGATCAGCATGTCGACACAGGCCAGCAGATCCTCTTCCTCCACGACACGGCGCATGCGGCGTGCCGCACTGCCGCCGGCGAGGGCCTCCTCCGCCAACGAGCGGACGGTCCCCCAGTCGCCGTCCGCCTCCAGGGCGGGGCGCAGCCTGGTGAGCAGCGTGCGCACGACCTCCCCGGCGGGTGCCTCCTGGTGGGTCCCGGGATCCACCAGGCCGCCTTCGAGCCCGCACCGGGCCGCCCGCCAGGAGGCACCGCGCAGCCACTCGTGCCGGCCGTCGCAGCCGGGGGCACCGCCCGTCCCGAGCCGCTCGCGGGCCTCGGTGACCAGGGCGCGGAACAGTCCGGCGACGAGCACGACGGTCTCCGCGCGCGGACAGGAATCGCAGATGCGCAGTTCCAGCGTCCCGAGGTGCGCGGAGGGGCGTACGTCGTAATAGATCATCCCCGCGTCGCTGATGATCCCGGACCCGACGAGGTCGCGCACCGTGGCGTCGTACTCGTCCGCGCTCGCGAAGCAGCCGGCCGGGCCCGCGGTGGGCCAGCGCTGCCAGAGCATGGTGCGCCAGCTCGCGTACCCGGTGTCGGCCCCCTGCCAGAACGGCGAACTGGCGGAGAGCGCGAGCAGCACGGGCAGCCAGCCGGAGACCGCGCACATCACCCGCACCGCCGTGTCGCGGTCGGGAACGTCCACATGGACCTGGGCACCGCAGATGAGCTGTTCGTCGGCGACCGTGCGGTAGTCCTCGACCATGCGGCGATAGCGCGCTCCGGCGGTGGGGTGCGCGGCTGCCGCCGGAGCGAGTGGCGCCGCACCGGCGGCCACCGCCGCGAGGCCCAGCGAAGAGGCGGCCGCGTCGAGCTGCCGTCTCGTCGCGGCGAGGTCGGCGTACAGATCGTCGAGGGAGGTGTGCACCTCGCTGTTCGACTCCACGGTGGACTGGTGCAGCTCGGTGGTGAAGGTACGCCTCGGGAGGCGTCGCAGGAGCGAATTGGCGCGTGGCACGAGCAGCCCGCTCTCCACCTCCAGGACGTGGAACTCCTCCTCCACTCCGATACGAACGCTCACGGTCACTCCTCGGGGTGATGCGGAGCGGCTGTTCGCCGCAGGCGAAGGGTCCCTCACCGGCGCGCACTGCGGCAGGTGAGGGGCTCCGAGTCACCAGAACGCCGATTTATAAGCACACATTGCATGTGTGACGTCAGCAAATCCCAGACGAGCAGGCACACGACTGGTGGCATCCGGGGTCCGGCCGCGCCCGAGACTGCCGACTGTGCCGTCGCGAAGGCTTGGCGGAGTCGAATCGGCCTCAGCTCCATTGACGAGACGGACCGTCTCGTCTAGCTTTGTGTTCATCGGCCGGCAGTCGGCGCTCCTGCTGCTTGCCGCCCGTTCCCGCTCGCCCGGCAAAGGACTGCTCTTGCACCGTGCTCCCGTCGACACCACCCTCACCACATCTCCTCTCACCACGTCCCAGATCGCTCTTGCCGAGGTGACCAAGCGCTACGGCGACCGCAGGGTGCTCGACCGCGTGTCTCTCACCGTCCGGCCGGGCGAACGGGTCGGGATCGTCGGGGACAACGGCTCCGGGAAATCCACGCTGCTGCGGTTGCTGGCAGGACAGGAGCCGGTCGACGACGGCCGCCTGACCGTCGTCGCACCGGGCGGGATCGGCCACCTGCGCCAGACTCTCGATCTGCCCGGTTCGGCGCGCGTGGGCGATGCCGTGGATCACGTACTGGGCGAACTGCGCGCCCTCGAACACCGCATGCGCGTCGCCGAGGCCGCACTGCGCACGGCCGGCCCCGCGGAGTTCGAGCGCTACACCGCGCTGGTGGCCGAGTTCGACGCGCGGGACGGGTACGGAGCGGATCGCCGGGTCGAGGTGAACCTGCGCCGGCTCGGCGAGCACACGCCACTGGACCGGGAGCGGGTGCTGAGCACCCTCTCCGGAGGCCAGCGCTCCCGGCTCGCGCTCGCCGCGACCCTGGCCTCGGCCCCCGAACTCCTGCTGCTCGACGAGCCGACCAACGACCTGGACGACGAGGCCGTGGCCTGGCTCGAAGGACAGCTGCGCCGTCATCGGGGCACGGTCGTCGTGGCCACGCACGATCGGGCGTTCCTGGAAGCCGTCACCGGCACCGTCCTGGAAGTGGACCACGACCGGCGCACGGTACGGCGCTACGGCGATGGGTACGCCGGCTTCCTCGCCGCCAAGGCGGCGGCCCGCGCCAGGTGGGCGTGGGAGCACGAGCAATGGCGCAACGAGGTCGCCCGGCAGGAACGCCTCGCCGACTCCGGTATCGGGCTGCTGGCCGGGATCCCCAGCAAGGGGCCGAGAGGGTTCAGCGGTGCCGGCGCCTTTCGGGCGCGCTCGCGGGCACACGGCGCACAGAGCCGCATCCGGAACGCGCGCGAGCGGTTGCAACGGCTCACGGAGCGCCCCGTGCCGCCACCTCCGCAGCCCCTGCGGTTCACCGGCCGCGTCGAAGCCACGCCGACCGCCGAGGACACATCGACGTCAGCGCATCTGGAAGGCGTCCTGGTCTCCGGGCGGTTGTACGTTCCGTCCCTGGAACTCGCCCCGGGTGACCGGCTCCTCGTCACCGGACCCAACGGTGCCGGCAAGAGCACCCTTCTCCAGTTGCTGGCAGGGGATCTGCCGCCCGACGCCGGGATCGTGCGGCGACCGCGCCGGGTCGGCTTCCTCCGTCAGCAAAGCGCGCCCGGCCACGCCTTCGACGCCCGCACGCTGCTCGCGGCATTCGCGGCCGACCGGGCCGGCCGGCCCGACGAACACGCCGACCCCCTCCTCGCGCTCGGCCTGTTCCACCCCGCCGATCTCGCTGTTCCCGTACGGAACCTGTCCGTCGGACAGCGCCGCAAGCTCGAACTGGCCCGGCTCGTGACGGCCGGCCCGCTCGATCTGCTCCTGCTCGACGAGCCGACCAACCACCTGGCTCCCGCCCTGGTGGAAGAGATCGAGGCCGCCCTGGCCCGCTACACCGGCACGCTGGTCGTGGTGACGCACGACCGGCTCCTGCGCGAACGCTTCCACGGACCCCGCCTGGAACTGCCCATGGCCACCGAGCAGAAGGGCCGGAACTGACGACCCTCTTCCGCCCACCTGCCCGCCTGCCGCCTGCCCGTCTGCCCGTCTGCCCGTCTGCCCGTCTGCCCGCACCGAACGACCCCTCGGCGGCGGGCCGTTCGGCCGCTCAAGGGCGAGACGCACCCGATCTGCCGGGAGTTCGCCGCGCTGCGAGACGGCGGTGTTCCAGCCCGTTCGACCAGGTCCGTCGCCGCTCCGCGTAGGCTTCGCTCAGCACGGACGCGGCCGGGGGGGGGCGAGGCACATGACAGCTCGGACAGCACAGAGGTGGGGATCGACCCTCGATTCGGTGGTGGTCTACGCCCAGGGCGCGGTCTGCCGCCGCCTGGCCTCGGGCAGCGTGCCGCCGGACGGCCGGGTGCGGGTGACGGGACTGCCCCGCTCACTGGACCCCGGGTCCCTGCGGGCCCGTGTCACCGGCGCCACCGGCGTACGCGTCACCGAGGCACGGGTGGAGGTCGAGGCCGAGCCGCTCGCCGCGCCCGCACCCGATTCCCTGCGGCGCGAGGTGGAGCGGCTGCTCGACGAGCGCGCGGCGGCACAGGGACGCCTCGACCGGCAACTGGGGCTGATCGAGGAGGTCAAGGGGCTGCGGCCGGTCCCGCCGGCCCGCAGGCGCGATGACCCGCACCGCCGCACCCCGGTCGACGCGTGGCTGGAGCTCGCCGAGTTCGTCGACGAGCGGCTGGCCGGACTGCACACCCGCCTCGTCGAGCTGGAGGAGGCACTGGGCCACGCCGATCACGCGCTCTCCGTCGCCGCCGACCGGCTCGCCCGCGCCTCCACCGACGCACCGGCGACGCACGTGGAGACCACCGTCTCGGCGGTTCTGACCCTCGACGGCACCGGTGACGCGGAAGTGGAGCTGGAGTACGGCGTGCCCGGCGCGGTCTGGGTGCCGACCTACCGTCTCACCTACCGTCAGGACGACAGCAGCGGCCGTCTGGTGCTGCGCGCCTCGGTCGCCCAGCGCACCGGCGAGGACTGGACCGGTGTGCGCATCGCCCTGGCCACCGCCGACCTACGGCGCCGTACCGACCTGCCCAGGCTCCGCTCCCTGCGGATCGGACGCCGTCAGCCCGCGCCTGTGCCGTCGGGCTGGCGTGAGCCTCCGGCGGGCCTGGCCGACCTGTTCGCCGGGTACGACGTGGCACCCCCTCCGCCGACCGGGCCCCTCACCCCCGGGGGCGGCCCCGTGGCCGCGGCGGCGGGCTCCGCGCCCGGTCCGGTTGCGCCGATGCCGCCGGCACCGCGGGGGTACGGCGGGTCGTTCGCCGCGGCCCCGCCTGCCTACGGCGCACCGCCCCCTGCGCCGGGCAGCGCAGGCAGCGCATATCCCCAGCCCTTCGACGGCGGGTGGAACGAGTCCGCGCAGCCCGTCCCGTCGCGACCGGGCGGCAGGCCGCGAGCCCGCAGCATGCCCTTCGCGGCGCCCGCCGCCATGGCTCCCCCGGCTGCCCTCGCCGGGGCGGCAGCACCACCCCCGGCGCCAGCGGCCCCCGGCGGCGCTCCGGCTCCGCAGCCCGCCGCGCCGGCGGCCGGCCCGCCCCGGCCGAGCGGCGCCGAACTCGACTACACCGCGCTCGTGTTGTGCGGCCCGGGCGAGCAGGGCGGTCGCCGGGGCCTGCTGTTCCCGGACTCCCCCTTCGACCCGGTGGCGGCCGAGCACCGCCGCCGCGCCGAGGCGGTGACGGCACTGCCGCTCCCCGGACATGCGGTGCGGCCCCGCGAGTCGGCCGTCTCCTTCGACCACCGCTTCGACGCCGTGGCCCGCGCCGACATTCCCTCGGACGGCACCTGGCACACCGTCACCGTCGGCGAGATCCCGGTCGGTCTGCGCACCGAGTACCTCTGCGTGCCGTCCGTGGAACAGACCGTCTACGCGACGCTGGTGCTCGCCAACTCCACCGACCAGGCGCTGCTGGCCGGCCCGGTGGAGGTCACCGCCGGTGACGACTTCCTGCTCACCACCGCCCTGCCCACGCTCGCCCCGGGCGGTGAGTGCCGGGTGGGGCTCGGTCCGGCCCAGGGCGTCCGGGTCACCCGCCGTACGAACCTGCACGAGTCGACCTCGGGGCTGCGCGGCAGCACCACGGTGCTCGACCACCGCGTCCACGTGGAGCTGGCCAACCAGCTCGGCGAGCCCGTCACGGTCGAGGTCCGCGAGCGGGTCCCGGTCACCTCCGACGCGGACATCCGGATCGAGGAACGGGCCGACTGGACGGCGCCCAGGGACGGCGCGGGCCCGGAGCAGCACGCACCCGGTACCCGCGTCTGGCGGGTGGACCTGCCCGCAGGCACCACCACCGCCCTCGACGGCGGCTACGAGATCCGTATCGCGTCCGCCAAGACGCTGGCCGGCGGCAACCGCAGGAGCTGACACACCCCATGTCCATGGCACCGGAGCCGATTCCCCTCCCCGTCACCGCCGTCACCTGTCTGGAGGACCGCGCCCACGTCGAGCGCACCACCGTGCTCGACCTGGAGCCGGGAGTCCACAGGCTGCGTCTCGGGCCGGTCAGCGCGCTGGCCGTCGACCGTACGCTGCACGCCGAGCTGACCGCCGAACACCCGGCGACCGTGCTCGATGTGCGGATCGTCCGCGACTGGACGCCGCGCGGGCCACGGCCCGCCGACGGCGACTCCGCCCTGCGCCACCGCGTGCACACGCTCGAAGAGGAACTGCTCGCCCTCGGGCGTCGGCGCGACCGGCTGCACGCCCGCGTCGACGCGCTGGGCCGGCTCGCCGCCGATCTGCTGCGGGAGATCGGCGAAGGCGCCGGCTCCGGAGAGTCCGAAGGGCTCCGCTGGACCCGCGAACTGGACCGGGTGGACGAGGAACGCGACTCCTACGGCGAGCAACTGCGCACCGTGGAAGCCCGGCTGGCGGTACTCGGCGCCGAACTCGCCGAGGCCCGGCGGGTCATGGAACTCTCCGAGGAGCAACCCGCCGAACTGGTCGGGCACATCGAACTGACCCTGGAGGCCACGGCAGCCGGACCGGCCGGCCTGCGCGTCAGCCACCTCACCCCGTGTGCGCTGTGGCGGCCCGCCTACCGGGCGGTGCTCGACGGCGAGTCCCTCACGCTGGAGACCGACGCGATGGTCTGGCAGCGCACCGGCGAGGACTGGTCCGACGTACGGCTGACGCTGTCGACGGCACGCTCCGCACAGTCCACCGAGCCACCCCGGCTGGACGAGGACCGCCTGACGCTCCAGGACCGCACCTCCGCGGAACGCCGCACCGTCGACGTCGAGCTGCGCGAGGAGGAGATCGCGGACCTCGGTCCGGTACCGGTGCTCGGCCTGCCGGGAGTGGACGACGGTGACGAGGTACGGGTGCTGAACTCCCCCGCGCCGGTCTCCGTGCCCGCGGACGGCCGCGCCCACCGTGTGCCGCTGTCCTCCTTCGCCACGACCGCGAGCATCGAGTACGCCTGCACACCCGAGCTGTCCCCGCTGGTCACGCAGGTGGCGCGGTTCGACAACCGGTCCGGCCACGCACTGCTCGCCGGACCCGTCGACCTGATCCGCGGCAGCGGCTTCACCGGCCGCGGCACCCTGGACTTCACCGCTCCGCACGCCCCCGTCGAACTCGCCTACGGCAGCCGCGACGACCACCGGGTCGTCCGGCACACCGAGGAGACCCGGGACACCGCCACGCTCACCCAGCGGACCGTGGTCACCCGCACCGTCACCCTCCACGTGTCCCGGTTCTCCTCGCCCGGCGAACAGGGCGAACGGCTCATCGTCCTGCGCGAACGGATCCCGGTCTCCGAGGTCTCGGCGGTGGAGGTACGGCTGCGCAAGGAGGCCTGCTCGCCCGCCCCCGACACGGTCGACGCCGATGGCATCGCCTGCTGGAGCCTGGCCCTGCCACCCGGCGGCCGACGCACCGTCACCCTGGTCTACGAGCTGTCGGCGAGCGCGAAGGTCGCCGGACTGTAGGGGGCGCCGTGTCTCCCGCGCGGGTGGCGCGCCCGCCCTAGAGCACGCGCAGGACGCCGACGACCTTGCCGAGGATCTGCGCCTCGTCGCCGCGGATCGGCGCGTAGGCCGGGTTGCGGGGCATGAGCCACACCTGCCCGTCCTGCCGGCGCAGCACCTTGACGGTGGCCTCGTCGCCCAGGAGCGCGGCGACGACGTCCCCGTGATCGGCGCTGTCCTGGCGCCGTACGGTCACGATGTCGCCGTCGCAGATCGCCGCTTCGATCATGGAGTCGCCGGAGACCGTCAGGGCGAACAGGTCGCCGTCGCCCACGACTTGGCGGGGCAGGGCGTAGACGTCCTCGACCATCTCCTCGGCGAGCAGCGGGGCGCCTGCGGCGATCCGCCCGACGAGCGGCACATCCACCCGCGTCTCGCTCCTGCCGCCCAGGTCGGGCGCCCATGAGGGCCGGACGCGGTAGGCGCGGGGGCGTTGCGGATCCCGGTAGAGCACGCCCTTGCGTTCGAGGGCCATCAGCTGATGAGCGACCGAGGACGTGCTGGCGAGCTCCACGGCCTGGCCGATCTCCCGCATGGAGGGCGGGTAGCCCTGCCGTCGGACCGACTCCGTGATGTAGCGGACGATGGCCGACTGGCGGTTCGTCAGCTCTCCTTCGGCGGTCCGGGGCCCCGGGGGACGCCCCCGGCGGGCGGACGCGGTGTTCTCCATCCGGGGCACCTCCGTGCAAGATCGTTCGGAATGACCCTAACCTGTCATCCCCCATAAATGGAACACCTTATCGAATCCTGCCGCTCGGGGCCCGTGATCCGGGTTCTCGGTGCCGCCGTCCCGCGACTTCGGCCTGCCAGACGACGCCCGGCCCCCAGCGGTCGTGGCAGAAGGCGTAGCCGTCGGCCGGGAAGCGACCATCGAAGCGGCGGAAGCACCCGCTCCCGACCCGAGGCTGCCCGACTCTCACCGGCTCAGCGCATCGACACATCGCCGCCTCGTCAGCCCATCAGCGCGTCAGCGCACCGCCTCGCCGACGGGAGGCGACCCGACGGCGGGCGTCGGCACGTGGGCCCGCCGGTCACTCGGCGGCGACGGCCCCGTCGTCACGCAGCAGCAGGGCGAGCAGCCCGGGAAAGCGCTCCTCGAACTCCTCGCGACGCAGTCGGTTGACCCGCCTCGGGCCCTCGTCACGCTGTTCGACCAGGCCGGCACCGCGCAGGACCGAGAAGTGGTGACTGAGCGCGGCCTTGCCGACGGGCACGTCGAAGCTGCCGCAGCTGCGCGTCCAGTCGGCGGAGCCCGCCAGGTCGCGGATGAGCTTGATGCGCACCGGGTCGGAGACCGCCGACAGAGCTGTCAACACGGACACCTCCCGAGGATCCGTGTGCACCGGCGCCGCGCGGTGACCACCGCCCGCAGCCTCGTTCGACATGCCGCTCCCGTCTCCACGCCTGCCCCGCCGGGACCCCTCGCGGAGCGTCCCGGCGGGTTGCCGAGTGTTCGATGGATATCTTACAGTCCCAGTGTTCGCTTCTCGTTGAACACTCATCGAAGGGTGCGGTGATCCGTCATGCGCGCAGTCGAGTTCCAGGAGTACGGCGCCCCCGAGGTGCTGCGGGTCGTCCGGGCCGAGACCCCCGAACCCGGGCCGGGCCAGGTCTCCATCGACGCCGCCTACATCGGCGTGAACTTCGCCGACCTCAAGGCGCGCGCCGAGGGATACCGGGTGCGGTCACTGCCGTTCCGGCCCGGCCTGGAGGTGTCCGGGCGGGTCCGGGCCGTGGGCGACGGCGTTCAGGGGCTGCGGGCCGGGCAGGAGGTCGCCGCGCTGGTCGGCGGTGGCGCCTACGCGGAGGTGGTGGTCGCCGACGCCGTCACCGTCTTCCCGCTCCCCGAGGGCCTGGACCTGCGTACCGCCGCCACCTTGCCCACCGTGGTGCCCACCGCGTACGCCCTGCTCCACGAGGTCGGGCGGCTGCGGGCCGGGGAGGCCGTGCTGGTGCAGGGCGCGGCCGGCGGCGTCGGCACGGTGGCCGGTCAGCTGGCCCGGGCGGCGGGCGCCGGCGCCGTGTACGGCGTGGTGTCGTCCGCGGCGAAGGCCGAACACGCGCTCAAGCACGGCTACGACGAGGTGTTCGTCGGTGACACCTTCGCCGCCGACGTCCGCCGCGCCACCGGCGACAGGGGGGTCGACCTGGTGCTCGACCCGGTGGGCGGCGACACCCTGCACCGCGGTCTCGACGCGCTGGCCGTCTTCGGACGTCTGGTGTCCTTCGGCAACGCGAGTGGCGCCGAGCCGTGGCACGTCGGGCAGCCCGAGCTGTACGCGCAGGGCCGTTCGGTCGGCGGCTTCTCCATCCTGGGGCTCGCCCAGTCCGCGCCCCAGGCGCTGCGCGCCCTCGCCGAGCGCGCCTTCCGTACGGTCTCCGACGGCACCGTGAGCCTGCCGGTCACCGCGGAGTTCCCGCTGGAGGACGCGGCCGGGGCGCACCGGCTGATGGGCGGGCGCACATCGACGGGGAAGCTGCTGCTGCGGACGGCCGGCTGAGGGCGGTCCCGGCGCGCACCCGGCCGGCGGCCCCCGGTCGCGCCGTGCGGCGCGGCGGCCACTTCCCCGTCGGCCGGGATGTCCACGCCCGCGCGGAACGACGCCATGTGCGGGCCGCGAGGCGCGAAGGGAAACGCACAGGAGTCGCACATCTGTACCGATAAGTTCCTCATATCCCTTGGGTGGATTTTGGCCAGTAGGGTGAGCGGGCGGTCGGGCGAAGGACACACCGCCACCGGGGAGTTGCGGCTGTGCCGCCCTTTCGTCTGCCGCCGTTCCGGAACTTCGGGCGGCCGTGCTGTTGTCGCGCCGCCCTGTGCCACCAGGGGGGGCAGGCCATGCGGGTGCTCGCGGACAGATACGAACTGGTCGAGGCCGTCGGACGCGGCGGAATGGGGGAGGTCTGGCGCGCCACCGACGGGGAACTCGGCCGCACCGTCGCGGTGAAGGTGCTGCCGCCGGAACTCACCCGGCACGAGGAGTTCCGCGTCCGGTTCCGCCGCGAGGCGCGCACCGTGGCCTCGCTCAACCACCGGAACGTCGCCGTGCTGCACGACGTCGGCGAGGACACCACCGATGACGGGACGACTCCGTTCCTGGTCATGGAGTTCATCGAGGGGCGCACGCTGACCGCCGCCCTGGCCGACGGCGCGTTCACCGTCGTCAGGGCGCTGGCCGTCGCCAGGGACATCGCCGACGCCCTCGCCCACAGCCACTCCCAGGGCCTGATCCACCGCGACATCAAACCGTCCAACGTCATGCTGACGTCCGAAGGCGGCATCAAGGTCCTGGACTTCGGGATCGCGAAGGTCGTCGCGGAGACCACCACGCGCCTCACCGCGACGGGCATGACGGTGGGCACCCCCGCCTACCTCTCCCCCGAGCAGCTCACGGGACGGCCGGTGGACGGCCGCTCCGACCAGTACTCCACGGGCTGTCTGCTCTACGAACTGCTCACCGGGCGCCCCCCGTTCCTCGGCGACTCCCCCTTCGCGGTGATGCACCAGCACATCAGCCAGGAGCCGGTCGCGCCCTCCCGGCTGCGCCCGCAGATCCCGGCCGTGGTGGACGACCTCGTGCTCCGAACCCTGGCGAAGGACCGTGAGCAGCGGCTCGGCAGCGCGGCCGAGCTGCGGGACACGTTGGCGGCGACCCTCACCGCGCTCAGCGCCCCGGCGGCCGCGCCGAAGCCGCGGACCGCTGCCCAGGCCCAGGCCCCGGCCACGCCGCCCGCGCCCGCCGTGCCGCCCGCGCGCACGAAGGCCGACACCAAGGCGGGTCCCGGGCACACGGCGCTGGCGCAGCAGGAGACCCGTACCGCGCTGACGCCGCCCAGGCCCGCCGTCCCGCCTCCCGGTGGGCCGGTCGACCCGGTCGTGCCCCGCGCCGCGGACGGCGGTGCGCGGACGCCGTACACCGCGCCGACGAGCGACGGCAGTCAGTCGCCCTCGCCCGGCGGGCGGCGGTTCACCGTCACCACCGGCAGGATCGTCGCCCTGCTGGGCATCGTGGTCTCCGGCGTCGTCACCATCGGCTACCAGGACGCGTACGCGGACGCGTCCGACGAGCTCGTCGGCGTGTGGGTGGCCGCCGTCGTGCTCGGGCTCGCCGTGTTCCGCTGGCTTCCCGTCACCTCGACGCTGCTGTGGTGGGGGGCCGGGGCCCTGGTCGTGGCGAGCGTCGCGGTCGGCGGCGGGGTCGACGACTACGGCTACACCTCGGTCACCGAGAGCGACTTCAGCACGCTCTACTACTACGACTCGTCCTACGGCGCGTACTACGAGCTGCCGGCCGACTCCTCCGGCTACCGGCTCTTCGAGGACGACTACAGCGGCGGTTACGATCCCGCGCAGGCCGATGTCAGCCACGACTACACCGCGCACGACAACATCGAGATCCTCGCCGTGCCGGCGCTCGCCCTCGCCACGCTCTGTCTCGTCCGCGCGTTGAGCCGGCGGCGTCCCTCGCCCCTCGCGGCGGCGGCCGGCCTGACCCTGGGCGGCCTGGGAGTCGGCTGGCTGGCCCTCGGTTCGGACGACCAGGCCGGCGTGTTCTCGGCGGGCTGGGCCGTGATCGTCATCGTCGCCGTCGTCCAGGAGATCCGGGCCCGCAGGAACGCCCCGCCTCGTGTCCGCCGCCGACTGCGGTTCGTCACGGCCGAGTAGCGGGCCGCGGCGGCCGCCTGCGGGGCCCGGGGAACCGCGTCCCGCTCGGCGGCCTTCCGCTGCCGAGGCGCCGCCTCACGAGGCCGGTGCCACCCGGTCGTCCGGCGCGAACTTCGCGATCGCCGCCGGGGTGACCGGGGTGAAGAAGTTGACGAGGTTGCCGTCCGGGTCGCGGAACAGCAGTGACCGGTTGCCCCAGGGCATGGTGGTGGGCTCGTTGACGAAGTCGGTCACGAAGCCGGTCAGGTTGCCGTGCACGCGGTCCACGTCGTCGACGAGGAACTCGAGGATCACGCTGTGGTTGTCGGCGGGGCGGGACGAGCCCGGCGCGAACAGCGGGACCGTACGGGTGCCGGCCAGGGCGAGGGTGGCGCCGGGCGTCCTGAGTTCGGCGAAGTCCTCGGTGAACCATGTCGCCGGCACCCCGGTGGCCTGCTCGTAGAACGCGACGAGGCGTGCGACGTCACCGGTGATGATCCGGATCGAGACGAAGTCCATGGTGCTCTCCTTGGTTCTGAAGCCGTTGCGCCTCGCACGCTAGAACGAATAGTGGACAGAATCGGTCCACTATGCGCGCTAGGCTCGAAACATGTCCCAACCCACCGGCCGCGTCCTCACCCTCCTGGAACTGCTCCAGTCGGGCGGCACCCGGACCATGCGCGAACTCGCCGACCGGCTGGGCGTGGACGGACGCACCGTGCGGCGGTACGTGGACCAGCTGATCGACCTCGACGTCCCCGTCGAGTCGGTGCGCGGCCGCTACGGCGGCTACCGCCTCGCCCCCGGCTACCGCCTGCCCCCGCTCATGCTCGGCGACGACGAGGCGATCGCCGTACTGCTAGGCCTGGTGGCCGGCCGCCGAGCGGGGCTGACGACGGCGACGGCCACCGCGAGCGAGACGGCGGCGGCCAAGATCCGGCGCGTGCTGCCGGAGCGCCTCGCCCGCCGGCTCGACACCGTCCTGGCATCCCTCGCCTTCACGGAGCCTCCCGGCGAGTTCGCCACCCCCGACGCCGGGGTGCTGCTCACCCTCGCCGACGCGGTACATCACCGCCGACCGGTCTCGGTCAGGTACACCGACCGCGCCGGCCGGCGCAGCGACCGCACGCTGCACCCGTACGGGGTGGTGGCCCATGAGGGCCGGTGGTACGTCACCGGCACGGACCCCGGGATCGGGGAGGAACGGACCCTCCGGCTCGACCGCGTCACCGACGCGAGGACCCTGCCCGGCTCGTTCGAGGCACCCACCGGACCGGACCCTGCGCAGCGTGTCCTGTCCGGGTTCGCCACGGCGGCCTACCGGCACGAGGTGACCTTGCGGATCCACGGGACGGTCGAGCAGATCCGCGCCCGGCTTCCCGCGAGCGTCGCGCGCGTGGCGGATCCCGCCTCCGCGGCGGGCACGGATCCGGCGACCGAGCGCTGGCTGCTCGTCGAGCTGCGGGCCGAGCGACTCGACTGGCTGCCCCCGGTACTCGCCTCCCTCGACCGGCCGTTCACCATCGAGCGCCCCGACGAGCTGCGCGACCTCGTGATCGCGCTCGCGGACCGCCTCGCGGCCCGGGCACGGGGGACGTCGTCGCGCTGACGTGCGCCATAAGCTGGTCGGTGCGGATTCGTCCGTGTGATCCGTTCAGCCCGCTCCAGCCGAACCGGAACGTGCATGCACTCCCCGTCCGCGGACCCGGACGACGGCTCCGACGCCCTGTTCGGGCTCGACGCCCTCACCCCCGCTCCCCCTGCGAGCACCGGCCGGCCGTCCTTCCGTGACTCCGACGCCGCGCGGCGACTGCTGCCCGTACGGGAGATCCACGCCGAGCCCGCGGCCGCCGCCTCCCCGCGCGGCCGGCAGATCATCGCCCGGTTTCCCCGGGCTCGGCCGGTCGAGGTCGAGTCCCACCCAGGTCAGCACGGCCGACTCCCCGGGGCACGGGCCCTCAGCGCCTCCAGCAGCAGGTCGATCGCCGCCTCGAAAGAGCTCTCCCCCAGGGCGTACAGCTCTCGGCGCACCGTGGTCAGCGCGGGATACGACGCGGGGTCCAGCGCTTGGTACACCTCGCTCCACGCCCGCTCGTCACTCTCGCGCTGCTGCCGCGGGAGCGCCTGGAACGCGGCGTCCATGGCCGCGTGGCCGAGCACGGTGTCGATGAACGTCAGATACAGACGCGCCGCGTCGGCCGGTCCGAAACCCGCGGAGAGCAGGAGACCGATCCCGGTCTCCACGGCCCGGATCTCGTGGGGCCGCCGGGTCACCCGGTAGGAGGCGAAAGCGGCCGCGCGGGGATGCGCGAGGTATCCGGCGCGGACCCGCAGGGCCATCTCGCGCAGTGCGGCCACCCAGTCGTCCCCGGGGGCGAAGCCCGCCATGGCGTCGCCGATGATGCGGTCGGCGATGGCGAGCACCAGGTCGTCGGTGCCGCGGAAGTAGCGGTAGAGGGCGCTGGGGTCACAGCCGAGGGCGGTGCCGAGCCGCCGCACACTGAGCGCCTCGGAACCGTGTTCGCCGATCAGCCGCAGCGCGGTCTCCACGATCAGCTCCTCCGACAGCAGCACCCCCGAGCGCGTGGGGCGACGGCGGCTGCGCTCCTGCGGGACACGGGTGGTCATGGTGGGTGCTCCTGTCGGTCGGGGCGGCGTAGCAGCAGTGAAGGGGGGCCGCACCCTTATGTCAACAGGATTGACGCAAGACTCGCACGAGGTGTTCCATCACAGTCCCGCGCGGCTCTTCCCCTCGTCCTCCCTCCCCGCGAGGAGCCCTTGATGCCCTCCCTGTCCCCTCAGCCGTCCACCCCGCCCGCTCCCCCGTCACCCGCCCCGTCCCCTGGACCCGGCACCGGACTGCGCCGCTCCCTCGGCGTCGTCGACGGGGTCGCCATCGCGGCCTCCAGCACCGCCGCCACCACCAGCATCGCCATCGGCATGGGCACGATCGCCACCATCGTCGGCCTCCAGGCCCCGGCGCTGCTGCTCCTCGCCTTCCTGCCCGTGCTCGGCATCGCCACCGCCTACGCCCGTCTCAACCGCTCCGAACCCAACTGCGGCAACGGCTACACCTGGGTCGGCAGGTCCCTCGGCCCCTGGCCGGGATTCCTGACCGGCTGGGTCACCGTCGTCGGCTCGGTGATCTTCTGCGCCTACACCAGCGCGGTGATGGGCTCGGTCGTCCTGATCTTCGCCAACAAGGCGGGACTGCACACCCTGGCGGGCATCACCCTCGATCCGGCGTCCACCGGCGTCAGTACGGCCGTCGGGCTGGTGCTGCTGCTCGGCCTGACGGCCCTCGCCGTCACGGGCACGCGCGCCACCACCCGCTTCCAGTTCGTCCTGCTGGTCTTCGAGTACGCCGTGCTGCTGGGGTTCTGCGGCTGGGCCCTGATCACCGGCGGGCAGTCCTTCTCCCTCTCCTGGTTCAACCCCTTCGAGATCGCCGACGGCACCGCCTTCGCCCAGGGCATGGTCCTCGCGGTGTTCTTCTTCTGGGGCTGGGACGCGGCCTTCAGCGTCACCGAGGAGACCAGGAAGCCGGGCGACGCGGCCCGCGGCGGTCTGATCGCCCTGTTCGCGATGCTCGGCCTGTTCCTCTTCGCCTCGGTCGCCTTCCAGCGGGAGATGAGTCTGACGGAACTCATCGAGAACGGTCCGCAGGCCCTGCCGTACCTCGCGCAGAAGCTGGCCGCCGAGCCCTGGGCCACCCTGCCCGTGGTCGCCCTGATGTTCTCCGCGGCGGCCTCCGTGCAGTCGACGCTGATCCCCACGGCGCGCGGACTGCTCGCGATGGGCCGGGACCGCACGATGGGCCCGGTGTGGACCCGGGTGCACCCGCGGTACGGCACGCCCGCCGCCGGCACGGTCGTGGTGCTGGCCATCGCCTCCGCGATCGCCGTGCTGGCCGTCGCCATGCCGCGGCTGAGCGACATGCTGCTGGCCGCCGTCAACGCCATCGGTCTGCTCGTCGCCCTCTACTACGGACTCACCGCGCTCGCGTGCGCCGTCCGCTTCCGCTCCGCCGGACGCGAGGGGCTGCGCACGGCGGTGCTCGCCGTGGGGGTGCCCGCCGTGTCCGGTCTGGTGCTGCTGGGCCTCGGCGGCTATCTCGGATACTCGTACCTGACCATGAGCGACCACTTCGAACTCAGCCCCGACAACGGCTGGTTCATGTTCTCCCTGCCCGCCGTCATCGTCCTCGCCGGCCTCGGCATGGCCGCGGTCGCCAAGTACGTCCGCCGGTCGCCGTACTTCACCACCGGACGCGGTACCGACGCCGAGACCCTCGTCCTGCCCATGGACCGCACGGCCGTCTGAGTCCCGACCCGCTCCCGGCCGCACGCTCCGCTCCCCCTCCGCCCCCATCCCCTTCCATGGAGTCCACCCCCATGTCGCAGTCCCAGGTCACGGGCCCCGCCGAACTCGTGTTCACCGGCGGGCCCGTCCACACCGTCGATCCGGCGCGCAGCCGCGCCACCGCCGTGGCCGTGCGCGGCGGGCGGATCACGGCCGTCGGCCACGACGAGGTGCACGCGCTGATCGGCCCCGGTACCGAGGTCGTCGACCTCGCCGGCAAGCTCCTGCTGCCCGGCTTCCAGGACGCCCATGTGCACCCGCAGGGCGCGGGCCTGGAACTCGGCCTGTGTCACCTCGCCGACACCGTCGACCCCGCCGAGTACCTGCGGCGGATCCGGACGTACGCCGACCGGCACCCGGACGCCGCATGGATCACCGGCGGGGGCTGGTCCCTGGAAGCCTTCCCCGGCGGCGCCCCCACCGCCGCGGCCCTCGACGCCGTCGTCCCCGACCGGCCGGTCTTCCTGCCCAACCGCGACCACCACGGCGCCTGGGTCAACACCCGGGCGCTGGAGCGGGCCGGTATCGACGCCCGCACCCCCGACCCCGCCGACGGCCGCATCGAACGCGACGCGGACGGGAACCCGACCGGCATGCTCCAGGAGGGAGCCGTCCACCTGGTGGGCCGGCTGGTGCCCGAGCCCACCCCCGAGGAACAGCTGGCCGCCCTGCTGCGCGCCCAGGCCGTACTGCACTCGCACGGGGTCACCGCCTGGCAGGACGCCATCGTCGGCGCCTACGCCAACATGACCGACCCGGCCCCCTCCTACCGCACGGCCCTGGACCGGGGGCTGCTCACCGCCCGCGTCGTCGGCGCGCTCTGGTGGGACCGCGAGCGCGGGGCCGAGCAGATCCCCGAACTCGTGGCGCGCAGGCAGGAGTTGAGCGAAGGCCGGTTCCGCGCAGGCGCGGTGAAGATCATGCAGGACGGCATCGCCGAGAACCACACCGCGGCCATGCTCGATCCGTACCTCACCGGTTGCGGCTGCGCCTCGGACACCAGCGGCATCAGCTTCGTCGAACCCGGCGAGCTGAAGAAGTACGTCACCGAACTCGACGGCCTCGGCTTCCAGGTCCACTTCCACGCCCTCGGCGACCAGCTCGTGCGGGAGGCGCTCGACGCCGTCGAGGCCGCCCGGACCGCCAACGGCACCCGGGACACCCGCCATCACCTGGCGCACCTCCAGGTCGTCCACCCCGACGACGTACGACGGTTCCGGGCGCTGGGCGCCGCCGCCAACCTCCAGATGCTGTGGGCCGCCCACGAACCGCAGATGGACGAACTCACACTGCCGTTCCTGGGCCCGGAACGCGGCGCCCGGCAGTACCCCTTCGGCGACCTGCTGCGTGCCGGCGCGACGCTCGCCGCGGGCAGCGACTGGCCGGTGAGCAGCCCCGACCCGCTCCTGGCCGTCCACGTCGCCGTCAACCGCGTCTCCCCGGACGCCCCCGAGGGCACCCCGAGGTTCCTTCCCGGACAGCGCCTCGACCTCGGCGCCGCCCTCGCCGCGTACACGGCGGGCAGCGCCCATGTGAACCACCTCGACGACCTCACCGGCAGCATCACCGTCGGCAAGGCCGCCGACCTGGTCGTCCTCGACCGGGACCCGTTCAGCGGCCCGCCGGAGGAGATCGCGGCCACCCGGGTCCTCCAGACCTTCGTGGCGGGGGAACGCGTCCACGCGGCGCCCGACGCCTGAGGAGGGACCCGTACGCGTTCACCCGTACGCCTTCACCCGTGTGCGTTCACCCGTGTGCGTTCATCTGTATTCCACGGCCGCGTCCAGCAGCCAGTTCGTCAGGTGGTCGGCGAAGGAGGAGCGCACCAGCACCCAGAAGCCCGCCCGGGGCTCGTCGCGGGCGACCAGGACCACCTGGGTGCGGGCCAGCGTCGTCTGGGCACACCGGCCGGGGCCGAAGGCGCGCGGGTGCAGATCCAACCGGCAGCCGTGGGACAGCAGGTCGCGGGCCCGCGGTCCGCCGACCAGGACGGTGGTGCGCTGGGCGGACACGTCGGTGACGGAGACGGGCGCGTCCCCCGCCGCCGCGCGGATCCGGCCCTCCAGGTCCCGCCGGGTACCGGGCAGGCCCACCACCAGCCACTCGTCGGGGCCGAGCCACACCGCGCGCAGGTCCCCCCCGCGCACGACGGTGTCGGGTTCCAGGGGCAGTTGCAGCCCCAGGGCGAGCCCGACGGCGTCCGCCGCCGGACTCTTGGCGTCGAGCCGGACGTTCAGCTGGGCCAGGAAGGGTACTTCGGCCAGACGGACGGCGCCCCCGGACGAGCGCGTCGCGGCGGCGAGACGGTCGGCGGCATGCGCCAGCGGGCTGCGCTGCCGTGCGGTCGAAGCGGTGTCAGCCATCGCGGCGGGCTCCCTCGGGGTCGTAGAGGACGGGGCTTGCGACCGTCACCGGAACCAGCCGGTCGCCCACGGGCGCGTAGAGACGTTCGCCGATACGGTCCCGGCCGCCCTTGACCAGGGCGAGCGCGAAGGTACGGCCGAGGGCGGCGCTGCGGTAGCTGGAGGTGACATGGCCGAGCATCGGGACGGGCGGCGCGGGCAGCACACTGTCGGCGACCAGGTGGGTGCCCTCGGGCAGGAAGGTCCCCGGGTCCTCGGGGAGCAGGCCCACCAGATGCTTGCGGTCGGCGCGGACGGTGTCGGCGCGGGCGTACGAGCGCTTGCCGATGAAGTCGGGCTTCTTCTTCGACACCGCCCAGCCCATCCCGAGGTCCTGCGGGGTGACGGTGCCGTCGCTGTCCTGGCC
Source organism: Actinobacteria bacterium OV320 (assembly GCA_001298545.1). Classification (GTDB taxonomy): domain Bacteria; phylum Actinomycetota; class Actinomycetes; order Streptomycetales; family Streptomycetaceae; genus Streptomyces; species Streptomyces coriariae. The sequence goes on along the minus strand of LJCX01000037.1, from coordinate 186,075 downwards.
GATGATCGGGTAGCCCTTCTCGGCCCGCAGGACGTGCATGGTCTCCGTGCCGTAGGGCGTGATGCCGTACGGGGCGCCCGCCTCGTACAGCGCCTCCCACAGGGCGAGGGCCTCCCACGGCGACACGTTGATCTCGTAGGCGAGTTCACCGGAGAAGCTGATCCGGCACACCCTCGCGTCGATCCCCGCGACCGTCGTGTCCCGCCACGCCATGAACGGGAAGTCGTCGTTGGCGACGGCCAGCCGGGGTGCGAGCGAGCCGAGCACCTCGCGCGAACGCGGTCCGACCAGGGCGACGGTGGCCCACTGCTCGGTGACCGAGGTGCAGTGGACGCGGAGTTCGGGCCACTCGGTCTGGAGCCACTCCTCCATCCAGTCCAGTACGGCGGCCGCGTTGCCCGTGGTGGTGGTGACCAGGAAGCGGTCCTGGGCGAGGCGGATGACCGTTCCGTCGTCGAAGATCATGCCGTCCAGGCGGCACATGACGCCGTAGCGGATCATGCCGACCTTCAGGGTGCTCATCATGTTGGTGTAGAGCCGGTCGAGGAAGACGGCGGCGTCCGGGCCCTGCACGTCGATCTTGCCGAGGGTGGAGGCGTCCATGAAGGCGACACCCTCCCGGGCGGCCGCGCACTCGCGCAGCACGGCCGCCCGCATGTCCTCGCCGTCCCGCGGGTAGTACCAGGGCCGCTTCCACTGGCCGACGTTCTCGAACAGGGCGCCGTGCGCGACATGCCACGCGTGGACGGCGGTCGTACGGATCGGGTCGGACAGCGCGCCCCGGTCGCGGCCGGCGAGCGCCGCGAAGGAGACGGGGACGTACGGCGGCCGGAACGTGGGCAGGCCCAGCGCCGAGATGTCCACGCCGAGGAGTTCGGCGACGATCCCGCTCGCCAGCGCTCCGCCCGTCTTGCCCTGGTCGTTGGCGGTGCCGGCCGTGGTGTAGCGCTTGGTGTGCTCCACCGAGCGCAGGCCCGCCCCGGTCGCCCGCGCCAGGTCGTCGACCGTGACATCGCGTTGGAGGTCGACGAACCGGGGTGCCCCGGTGGAGGTCGGGACGGCGAACACCTGCATGGGCGGGGTGTGCGGTGCGGCGGCGACGGCCGGGAGGGCGGGCGCCCCGGAGGGGCGACCCTCCGCCTCGACCGCGCGGGCGCCGGCCGCCGCGCCCTGCGCGAGGGCCGTGGCGAGATCGAGGACCCCGTTCGCACTGCCCACGACCTCCACGGCCTGACGGCAGCTGTCGGGAACGAACGTGCCGAGCACGTCGTCGTGACGGAGCTTGCCGCCCGCCTGGCTGAACAGATGCGCGACGGGGTTCCAGCCACCGGACACCAGGAGCAGGTCGACGGCGAACTCCCGCTGTGAGGAGGCTGCTCGCCGTTCTGCGGGCTCCCCGTACGGGGCGACCGTCACGCCGGTGAGCCGGGTCCCGCCCTCCGTGTCCGTGACCGCGTGTCCGGCCAGCACCTCGATCCCCGCGGACCGGGCGCGCTCGGCCCACTCCCCCGGCTCGGACCGGGTGTCGACGATCGCCGCGATGCCCACCCCGGCCGCCGCCAGGTCGAGCGCGGCGGCGTACGCACTGTCGTTGGTGGTGAACACGACCGCGTGCCGGCCGGGCAGGACCGCGTAACGGTGGAGGTACGTCCGGGCCGAGGCGGCCAGCATCACACCGGGGCGGTCGTTGTCGCCGAACGCCAGCGAGCGCTCGTGGGCGCCGGTCGCGAGGACCACGCGCCGGGCGCGGATCCGCCAGACACGCTCGCGGGAGACCTGCTCCGGGGCCTCGGCGCCGAAGTGGTTGGTGCGGCGCTCGACGGCGAGGAGGTGGTTGTCGTCGTAGTGGCCGAAGACGGTGGTGCGCGGCAAAACGCGTACCTCGGGGGCGGCTTCGAGCTCTGCGCGCGTCGCCTCCACCCAGTCGAGGTGGTCGCCGGTGCCGAGCAGGCTGCCGCCGGGTTCCGGCTGGTCGTCGGCGAGGATGACGCGGGCGCCGCTCCGTGCCGCCGCCGCCGCGGCCGCGAGGCCGGCCGGGCCCGCGCCGACGACCAGCAGGTCGCAGTGGGCGTGTACGGCGTCGTAGCGGGCGGGGTCCGGTTCGGTGGCCAGGCGGCCCTGGCCGGGGAGGCTGGTCGCGACGAGGCCGTCGTGCAGCTCGACCGTCGTCGCGGGGAGCATCGGCTCGGGGAAGGGTTCCTCGATCTGGATGACGGCGTTGGGTTCCTCCACGCCGGCGGAGAAGATGCCGCGGGGGCGGCCGAGTCTGATGCTGGTCGCTGTCGCGATGACGCCGTTGGCGAGGAGGGCGGAGGCGAGGGTGTCGCCTCGGTAGCCCTGGTACTCGGTGCCGTCGAAGGTGAAGGTGAGGGGGTTGTCGCGGTCGATGCGGCCACCGGTGGCCAGGCGGTGCGGTTGGCTCGCCTGCCGTGCCGGGGGCTCCGCCCCCGGTCCCCCGTTCGGCCCTGAAGGGGCCTCGTCCTCAAACGCCGGACGGGCTGGAATTGCCCGACCGGGCATCGAAGTGACCGGACGAGCCGGAATCGCCGGACCGGGCTCGGTGGTGGCCGGACGGGACGGGACGGCCGGGACGGCCGAGGCGGCCGAGGCGGCCGGGATAGCCGGGATGGCCGAGGCGGCCGCGACAGCCGGGACGGCCGGGATAGCCGGGACGGCCGGCATCGCCGAGGCGGCAGCCGAAGTGGCCTGGGCGGGAGCAGAAGGGCCCGGCTCGACTACCGAAGTGGCCGGCTCGGCGGCCGAAGTGGCTGGGCCGACAGCCGAAGCGGCCGCTCCGGGCTGCGTGAGGGGCGGGCGGGTCTCTCCCGGCCGGTACACCGCCAGGACCTCGTTCGTCGAGGTGTCGCGCACCGCGTTGAACCACTTGCGGCAGCCCGCCGCGTGGCTCCAGCGCTCGGCGAACGGGCCCTTGGGGTTGTCGCGGAAGAAGAGGTAGCGCGCCCACTCCTCGTCGGTGAGGGCGGCGGGGTCCTCGGGATAGGGCACGTGCGCCTGGCCGCCGTAGTGGAACTCGGCCTCGTCGCGGGGCCCGCACCACGGGCAGGAAATGAGCAGCATCGTTCGGCTCCCTAGTGGGCCACCGCGGCCGCGCCGTGCTCGTCGACGAGCGCGCCGGTGGTGAAACGGTCGAGCGAGAAGGGGGCGTTGAGGGAGTGGGGCGTGTCGTGGGCGATGGTGTGGGCGTAGACCCAGCCGACGCCCGGGGTGGCCTTGAAACCGCCCGTGCCCCACCCGCAGTTGAGGTACAGGTTGTCGACCGGGCTGAGGCCGACGATCGGCGAGGCGTCCGGGCTGACGTCGACGATGCCGCCCCAGGTGCGCAGCACATGGGCGCGGGCGAAGACCGGGAAGAGCTCCAGGGCGGCGGACATCTGCTCTTCGATGATGTGGAAGGCGCCGCGCTGGGTGTAGGAGTTGTACGCGTCGATACCGGCGCCCATCACCAGTTCGCCCTTGTGCGCCTGGCTGACGTACACATGGACGGCGTTGGACATGACCACCGTGGGGTGGACGGGCTCCAGGAGTTCGGAGACCAGGGCCTGCAACGGGTGGCTCTGGAGGGGGAGTTCGATGCCGGCCATGGCGGCGAGGACCGAGGTGTGGCCGGCCGAGCACAGGGCCACCTTGCCCGCGGCGATGGGTCCGCGCGTGGTCTGCACGCCGACCACCCGGCCGCCGACCACGTCCAGGCCGGTGACCTCGCAGTTCTGGATGATGTCGATGCCGGCGGCGTCCGCGGAGCGGGCGAATCCCCAGGCGACGTAGTCGTGTTTGGCGATGCCGGCGCGTGGCTGGTAGGTGCCGCCCAGGACCGGGTAGCGCACGTCGGGTGAGATGTTGACGATCGGGCAGACCTCTTTGACCTGCTCGGCGTCGAGCCACTCGGCGTCGACGCCGTTGAGCCGGTTGGCCTCGACCCGGCGCACGCTGTCGCGGACGTCCTGGAGGCTGTGGGCGAGGTTCAGCACGCCGCGCTGGGAGAAGAGGATCGGGTAGTCGAGCTCTTCCGCCAGCCCTTCCCACAGTTTGAGGGCGTGTTCGTAGATGCCGGCGCTCTCGTCCCACAGGTAGTTGGAGCGGATGATCGTGGTGTTGCGGGCCATGTTGCCGCCGCCCAGCCAGCCCTTCTCCAGGACCGCGACATTGGTGATGCCGTGGTTCCTCGCCAGGTAGTGGGCGGTGGCCAGGCCGTGGCCGCCGCCACCCACGACGATCACGTCGTACGACCGCCTGGGTTCGGGGTTGCGCCAGAGCCGGTCGGGGTGGTCGGGGAGGTCGGCGCCGGGGGTGCTGGGGCTCATCGGACAGCTCCGTCGTGCGAGGGGTGCGGAGAGAGCGGGTGCTTGGCCGCTGGGGCCTCGGTGCGGGCACGCGGCGCGACGACGCCCGGCGCGAGCCGGAGGGCCGGCGTGATGATGTCGGCGAGTTCGTGGCGGATGTCGGCGGCGGTCGCCCTGCCGTCAGCCAACTGTGCGGTCATCGACCGTCCTCCTTCCTACGAGCCTGAGCTGCAACGCCCCAAGGCCTGCGATCCGCTCAGCCACGGAGGCGGGACATCGTCGGGTCGAACAGCGGCTCCTCGGCCACGACCGCCTCCACCCGTTGGTCGAAGTAGCCGATGTGGACCGCCGTCCCGGGGACGGCGAGTTCCGTGGGGAGCCAGGCGTAGGCGATGCCCTTGCCGATCGTGTAGCCGTAGGCGGCGCTGGTGACATAGCCGACCGCGCGGTCGCCGTCGTAGACCGGCTCCTTGCCCAGGACGACCGACCGCGGGTCGTCGATGGTGAGACAGGTCAGCCTGCGCCGGACGTCTTCCTTGCGGCGCTCCAGGGCGGCCTTGCCGAGGAAGTCGCCCTTGTCGAGCTTGACGGCGAAGCCGACCCCGGCCTCGTAGGGGTCGTGCTCGAAGGTCATGTCGGTACCGAAGGAGCGGTAACCCTTCTCCAGGCGGAGGCTGTTGAAGGCGCCGCGGCCGGCGATGACGCCGCCGAGCGGCTTCGCCGCCCGCCACAGGGTGTCCCACAGTTTCAGGCCCTGGTCGGCGGTGGTGTAGAGCTCCCAGCCGAGCTCACCCACGTACGACAGCCGCATCGCGGTGACGGGCACCGAGCCGATGTAGGCGCGCTTGGCGCGGAAGTACTTCAGGCCGTCGCCCGAGAAGTCCTCGTCCGTCAGCGGCTGGAGGACCTTGCGGGCCAGGGGGCCCCACAGGCCGATGCAGCAGGTGCCGGGGGTGATGTCGCGGACCTGCACCGTGCCGTCGGCGGGGAGCCGGCGGGCGAACCAGTCGAGGTCCAGGTTGCCGTTGGCGCCGACCTGGAAGAGGTCGGGGGCCAGGCGGGCGACGGTGACATCGCTGCGGATGCCGCCGTCCCGGTCCAGGAGCAGGGTGTACGTCACCGAGCCGACCGACTTGGCGACCTTGCCGGTGGTCAGCCCCTCCAGGAAGGCCGCGGCACCCCGGCCGCTGACCTCGAGCCGCTTGAGGGCGGTCATGTCGTACATCGCGACGGTCTCGCGGGTGGCCTGTGCCTCGGCGCCGACGACGGGCGACCAGTACTGCGCGGCCCAGTCGTCGGGCGTGGGGATGTTGCGGCCTTCGACGAGTCCCGCGTTGGCCTCGTACCACTGCGGGCGCTCCCAGCCGTTCGCCTCCAGGAAGAACGCGCCGTGCTCCTGCTGCCGGGTGTGGAAGGGGCTCGTGCGGATCGGACGCGGGTCGCCCGACGGCTGGAGGGGGTGGAGGATGTCGTAGACCTCGACGAAGTTGCGGCAGTCGCGGGCCAGGACGTACTCCGGGGACAGCTGGTGCGGCTCGAAGCGGTTGACGTCGCACTCGTGCAGGTCGAAGGACGAGCAGAAGCCGTCGACCAGCCATTCGGCCAGGGCCCGGCCGACGCCCGCCGAGTGCGTGACCCAGACCGCCTCGGCCACCCAGAAGCCCTTGACGTCCGGGGACTCGCCCAGCAGCGGGAAGTTGTCGGTGGTGAAGGAGAACAGGCCGTTGATGCCCTCCTCGACCTTGGCCTCCTGTGTCGCGGGGAGCAGGGACCGGGTCTCGGTCCAGGCGTCGGCGAAGTCGTCCTCGGTGAACTTCAGGACCGACGGCATGTCGTCGGCCTCGTCGACGGAGAGGATGTCGTCGGCCGAGACGGGCATCGGGCGGTGGCCGTAGTAGCCGATGCCGATGCCGTCGAAGCGGTCGCGGTAGTAGAGGTCGGCGTCCTGGTGGCGCAGGATCGGCCGCACCGCCTCCTGTGTCCGGCCCGCGAGCGCCGGGATCGGGCCGGTCCAGGCGAGCTGGTGGGCGAGCGGGGTCAGCGGGAGGTTCATGCCGACCATGCGGGCGATACTCGGGCCCCAGATGCCGGCGCAGCACACCACGATGTCGGCCGCGATCTCGCCGCGGTCGGTGAGGACACCGGTCACCCGGCCCTCGCTGCGCTGTACGTCCAGCACTTCGTGGCGGGCCAGGAAGGTGACGCCGCGCTCGGTGGCCCGGCGGATCTGCGCCTCGACCGCGAGCACGGCCTTGGCGATCCCGTCGGTCGGGATGAGGAGGCCGCCGAGGATCCGGTCCGGGTCGATCAGGGGGTGCTGCTCCACGCACTCGGCGGCGCTGAGCAGGCGCGCCTCGATGCCCCAGGCGGTGATCCAGCCGAGGCGGCGGTGCAGTTCCGCGAGGCGTTCGGGGGTGGTGGCCACTTCGAGGCCGCCGACCTGGAGGAAGCAGGGCTTGCCGTCGACGTCGAGGGAGCAGAACTTCTCGACGGTGTAGCGGGCCAGCTCGGTCATCGTCTTGGAGGAGTTCGTCTGGAAGACCAGGCCCGGGGCGTGCGACGTGGAGCCCCCGGTCGCGGGGAGCGGGCCCTGGTCGACCACGGTCACATCGGTCCAGCCGCGCGCGGAGATCTCGTCCGCGAGTGCCGCTCCCACGACGCCCGCTCCGATGATCACCACTCGGGGTCCCGCCATCGCCGCACCTCCGGATCGAAAACCAGTCGAGTTGCTTTCTGCGCAACATAGTTCAGGTTGCGCAACTCAATGTGCCTGTCGCGGACAGGGGGTGTCAAGAGGTCCGGTGACGTCGGGAAACAGCCCGGAACGCGGCAATGCCCGGCGGGCGGCGCACACAGGTGCACACCGCCCGCCGGGCATCTCCGACCGTCCTGCCGACGTGGGTTACTTGATCCAGGCGTCGACCTTGGCGCGGTTGGCCTCCACCCACTTCTTGGCCGCCGCGTCCGGCGACAGCTTGTCCACCGCGATGTACTTGGCCACGGTGTTCTGGTCGTCGTTCGTCCAGTTGAACTTCTTCACCAGGTCGTAGGCCGGGCTGCCGGACTTCGCGAACTCGGCGCTGACGATCTTGTCGAGGTCGTAGACGGGATAGTCACAGGCGATCTTCGCCGCGTCGGCGTCGCAGCCCGTCGTGTACGCGGGCAGATCGACCTTCACCAACGGCACCTCGGAGAGGAACCACTGCGGCTCGTAGAAGTAGCCGATCACCCATTCCTTGTTCTTCTCGGCCTTGCGGAACGACTGGATGAGCGCGGTCTCGCTGCCCGCGTACACCACCTTGAAGTCCAGCTTCAGGTTCTTCACCAGGGCCTCGTCGTTGGTGACGTACGACGGGTCCCCGTCCAGCAGTTGGCCCTTGCCGCCGGACTCGGAGGTCTTGAAGTTCGCGGCGTACTTGTTCAGGTTCTTCCAGTCGGTGATGTCCGGGTGCGCCTTGGCCAGCCACGGCGGCACGTACCAGCCGATGATGCCCTTGTTGCCGGTCGAGCCGGCCGCCACGGCGGTCTTCTGGTCGGTGATGTACTTCTTCTTCAGATCGTCGTGGCCCCAGTTCTCCAGGACGGCGTCGACCTCGCCCGTCCCGAAGCCCTGCCAGGCGATCTCCTCCTTCAGGTCCTTCTTCTTGACCGTGCAGCCGAGGTCGTGCTGCGCGACGTAGGCGACGACCGCCGCGTCCGCCTCGTAGCCCACCCACGGATTGACGGCGAGATTGAACGTTCCGCACTTGCCCGAGCTGCCCGAATCCGCGGAGTCGTCACCGACCTTCGCGCCGCCGCAGGCGGTGAGGGTCAGCCCGATGACAGTCACGACGGATATGCCGGCCACGCCGGTTCTCCACTGTCGTACGTGTGTTGCCATGCTGGTGCTCCTTAAGCGCTCGCGCGTCGCGCCGCTGCCTGGGTGATCCGGTCGAACATGACTCCGAGAAGGACGATGGCGAGACCCGCCGCGAGCCCCTTCCCGTACAGCTGCCCCTGCGAGAAGCCGGCCACGACGTCGTAGCCGAGGGCGCCCGCTCCTACCAGGCCGCCCACAACAACCATCGACAGCACGTAGATCAGGCCCTGGTTGGTCGCGAGCGTCAGGGCACTGCGTGACATCGGCAGTTGAACCTTGGTGATGATCTGCCAGGTGTTGCACCCGGCGGACGTGGCCGCCTCGACGGTGGTCTCGGGCACGGCCCGCACACCGTCAGCGATGATCTTGATGGCGACCGGCGCCGCGTAGACGATCGCGGCGACGATGGCCGTGAAGCGGGTCGCGCCGAACAGCGCCAGGAACGGCACGAGATAGACGAACGGCGGCATGACCTGCGCCGCGTCCAGCGAGGGCCGCAGCAGCCGGTCCACGAGCGGGCTGCGCCCCATCCACACCCCGAGGACCATGCCGAGCAGCATCACCAGCACCGTCGCCACGAGGGTCGACGCCAATGTCGTCATCGCGTCCGACCACAGGCCGGTGCCGACCAGCAGTCCCAGGCAGACGGCCGTGGTGACCCCGGCCCGCGCGCCGCCGAGCACGGCGCCCAGCCCGATCAGCACCGCGGCCACGAGCCACCACGGGGAGTCGGTGAGCAGCGACTGGAACGGGTTGAGCAGGCCGTTGGTGATGCCGTCGCGGAAGGCGTTGGTGAGGCCCGACAGGTTGTCCTGCGCCCAACCGGTCGCGGTGTCGGCCGCGCTCGCGATGGAGCTGCCGGTGCCGCCGTCGCCGGGGAACTCCGCCGCCCAGAGATAGGTGTGCGACAGATAGACGAGGACGGCCGTGACCGCCGCGCCCGCGCCCAGCAGCGGCCTGCGCCACTTGAGGAAGCGGTTCTTCGAACGCCGGGCCGTCTCCGCACGGGCGCTGGCCGCGGTGGTGACCCGGTCGAGGACGATCGCCATGACGACGATGGCGAGCCCCGCGTTGAAGGCCGTCCCCACGTCGAGCGACTGCAGGGCCTGCACGACGGTCTTGCCGAGGCCGGGCGCGTCGATCAGCGCCGCGATGGTCACCATGGCCAGGGCGGCCATGATCGACTGATTGACGCCCATCACCACGGTCCGCTTGGACATGGGCAGCAGCACCTTCAGCAGTGCCTGCCGCCGGGTCGCGCCCAGCGATTCGGCGGCCTCGACGGTGGTCTCCGGCACGGAACGGATGGCGTGCGCGGTGATGCGGATCGCGGGCGGTGCCGCGTAGATCACGGTGGCGATCGTCGCGGAGGCCCCGCCGATCAGGAAGAACAGGGTCAGCGGGGCGAGGTAGACGAAGGTCGGCATCGTCTGCATGAAGTCCAGAAAGGGCGTCACGATCCGGTTGACCCGGTCCGAGAGCCCCGCCCACACACCCAGCGGGATCGCGAACAGCAGCGCCACGAAGACCGCGGAGAGGGTGAGCGACAGGGTGTCCATGCTCTCCTGCCACAGACCCTGCAGGCCCAGGAAGGTGAAGCCCGCGACGGCCAGCAGGGCGACCCGCCAGTTGCCCACGGCCCAGGAGACGTAGCCCACGATGCCGACGACACCGAGCCATCCGATCTGCGGAAGGGGGCGGCCGGCGGAGGGCTGTGAGATCAAGTGCTGGATGAAGGTCACCAGGTTGTCGATGACCAGGCGGATCTCGTTGAAGAAGTAGAGGAACAGCGGGTTGGAGTTGCGGTCCGCGCCGATCGAGTCGTTGACGTCGTTGAACCACCGGTGCAGGTCGGTGAGGTCCGCCGCCGCCAGGGTCAGCGTCTGCTTTCCGCGGAGGACGACGAAGAGGAGCAGCCAGGCCACCAGGATCGCGGCCACCACCGTGCGCCGGCGGAGTCTGCGCACGCCGGCCAGGGGGGCGGACTTCTCCAGGGCGACGGCCATCACGCCCCGCCTTCGTGCCCGGCAACCACCGCGAGGATCTCCTCGTCACCGACGATGCCGAGCAGCTTGCCGTTCTCCACGACCTTGACCGGCCTGTCCGCCGCCAGCACCGCCCGGGTGGCCTCCTTCACCACCACGTCCGGGCCCAGTTCGGGACCGTCCAGGGCGTCGTCGGGCTCGGCCGGCCGCATGATCCACCGCAGGGTGAGGACATCGCCGCGCGGCACGTCCTTGACGAACTCGCGTACGTAGTCGTCGGCCGGGGCGCCCACCAGCTCGTCGCCGGTGCCGCACTGGACCATCTTGCCGTCCCGCATGATCAGGATGCGGTCGCCCAGCTTGAGCGCCTCGGAGAGGTCGTGGGTGATGAACACCATGGTCTTGCCGACCTCGTGGTGCAGCCGGATGACCTCGTTCTGCATGTCTCGGCGGATCATCGGGTCGAGCGCCGAGAAGGGCTCGTCGAAGAAGAGCACGTCCGGGTTGCCGGCCAGCGCCCGGGCGAGGCCGACGCGCTGCTGCATCCCGCCCGAGAGCTGGTCGGGGTAGGAGTTCTCGTAGCCGGAGAGGCCGACCAGTTCGACGACCTCCAGAGCCCGCTTGCTGCGTTCGGCCCGGCTCATGCCGCGGATCTCCAGGCCGAAGGCCACGTTGTCGACGACCCGGCGGTGCGGCAGCAGCCCGAAGTGCTGGAAGACCATGGAGAACTTGCGGCGCCGCAGGTCGCGCAGCCGTCCGGGGTCCGCTTCGCGGATGTCCTCGCCCTCGAAGACGATCTCACCGGTGGTGGGTTCGATCAGCCGGGTCAGACATCGCACCAGCGTGGACTTGCCCGAGCCGGACAGGCCCATGACGACGAACACCTCGCCCTTGCGGACGTCGAAGTTCACATCGCGTACGGCGGCGGTGCAGCCGGTACGGTCCATGAGTTCGCGGCGGGTGAGGCCGCACAACTCCTCCGAGTCCGGCACCTGGTCGGCCTTGGGCCCGAACACCTTCCACAGCCGGCGCACGGATATGACCGGAGTACCGTCCGAATCCTCGGGCGCGCCGCGCCGCTGCGGCACCTCGGTCTGTGTTGGGGTCATGATCGACCTCTCTTCGGCATTCAGCCGCGGAACCAGTGCTGCGGCCGGGGTTGGATGTTCTGCCAGATGTGTTTGGGCTCTCGGTACTCGTCCAGGCCGGTCGGTCCCAACTCCCGGCCCACGCCCGAATGCCCGAAGCCACCCCATTCCGCTTGCGGCACATAGGGGTGGTAGTCGTTGATCCACACCGTGCCGTGACGCAGCCGCCGGGCCACCCGCTGGGCCCTGCCCGCGTCCTGCGTCCACACGGCCCCGGCCAGTCCGTACTCGGTGTCGTTGGCGATCCGCACGGCGTCGTCCTCGTCGGTGAAGCGCTCCACGGTGAGCACCGGCCCGAAGGACTCCTCGTGCACGACACGCATGTCCTGCCGGCACTCGTCGAGGACGGTCGGCGGGTAGTAGAAGCCGTCGGCGAGCGCCGGGTCGTCGGGCCGTTCGCCGCCGCAGCGCAGCACGGCCCCCTCGGCGAGGCCGGCCGCGACGTACGCCTCGACCTTCTCCCGGTGCTGTGCGGAGATCAGCGCCCCGGTCTCGGCCTCGGGGTCGAAGGGCCCGCCGAGGCGGATCCGCCGGGCCCGGCGGACGACCTCGTCGACGAGCCGGTCGTGCAGCGAGTCCTCCACGATCAGCCGGGCGCCGGCCGAGCAGACCTGCCCGGAATGCAGGAAGACGGCCGTGAGAGCGAAGTCCACGGCCGTCTCGAAGTCGGCGTCGGCGAAGATCACGTTGGGGTTCTTGCCACCGAGTTCCAGGGCCACCTTCTTCACGGTCGCCGCGGCGGTGGCCATGATCCGTCTGCCGGTCTCCAGGCCGCCGGTGAAGGAGACCATGTCGACGGCGGGGTCCTCGGAGAGCGGGGCGCCGACCTCGGGCCCGGTGCCCAGGACGAGGTTGGCGGCGCCGGCCGGGAGTCCGGCCTCCGCCAGTGCCTTCATCAGCAGGATCGAGGTGGAGGGGGTGAGTTCGCTGGGTTTGAGGACGATCGTGTTGCCGGCCAGGAGGGCCGGGGCGACCTTCCAACTCGCTTGCAGCAGCGGGTAGTTCCAGGGGGTGATCAGCCCGCACACGCCGATCGGCTCGTAGACGACGCGGCTGACGGCGTCGTCGCGGCCGGTGTCGATCACCCGGCCGGCGTCGGTACCGCCGATCCCGCCGTAGTAGCGGAAGCAGGAGACCACGTCGGCGATGTCGTACTCGCTCTCCACCAGCCGTTTGCCGGTGTCCAGCGACTCCGCGCGGGCGAACTCCTTGGCGTCGCGCTCGACGATGTCGGCGGTGCGCAGCAGCAGCGCGCCGCGCTCCCGCTCGGAGGTGCGTGGCCAGGGTCCCTCGTCGAAGGCGCGGCGGGCTGCGGCGATCGCCGCCTCGGTGTCGGGACGCGTCCCTTCCGAGACGGTCGCGGTGAGGGAGCCGTCGGCGGGGCAGCGGATCCCCCGGCGCCCCCCGGCCGACGGGTCCCGCCATTCCCCAGCCACATACAGGTCTGCCACGCGCCAATGCCCTTCAGCCGAAATGCGTTGCGCATCATGCATTCAATTGCTTGTGGTGGAACACCTTGACGAACGCCACAGACCTGCGTCAAGGGGTTGGCGGATGACGATTTCGCCATGCGGGTACTTGTGCGGCCGCCCTTGACCGAAAGCGGTGTCCAGCCGACCATGTTGCGTATCGCTCACCATGTTGTGCAATACGCACCGACGGAGGTCGCTGTGTCCGCTGAGTACCCCGGTCCGCAGCCCGGTCGTGAGTACGTCCTCACCCTCTCCTGTCCCGACAGCGCCGGACTGGTCCACGCGGTGAGCGGCTTCCTCGTCAGGAACTCGGGCAACATCCTGGAAAGTCAGCAGTTCGACGATCGGCTGCAGGGCCGCTTCTTCATGAGGGTTCACTTCGACGTTTCCGACCCGGACGCGCAGGTGAAAACACTGCGTTACCGATTCGGTCCCGTCGCCGAGGCGTACGGCATCACCTGGACGCTGAGCGAGGCGTCGACGCCGACCCGCACCCTGATCATGGTGTCCCGGTTCGGCCACTGCCTCAACGATCTGCTGTTCCGCCAACGCACCGGCGCACTCAACATCGAGATCCCGGCGATCGTCTCCAACCACCGGGACTTCGAGGGCCTGGCGCGGACGTACGGCATCCCCTTCCACCACATCCCCGTCACCCGGGACACCAAGGCCGAGGCCGAGGCGCGCCTGCTGGAGCTGGTGAGGGACCTGGACGTCGACCTGGTGGTGCTGGCCCGCTACATGCAGATCCTCTCCGACGACCTGTGCAAGCAGCTCGAGGGTCACGCCATCAACATCCACCACTCCTTCCTCCCCAGCTTCAAGGGCGCGCGACCCTACGACCAGGCCTACGACCGTGGCGTGAAGCTCGTCGGCGCGACGGCGCACTATGTGACCCCGGACCTGGACGAGGGGCAGATCATCGAGCAGGACGTGGTCAGGGTGGACCACTCGCTCGACCCCGGGGACCTGGTCACGGTCGGCCGGGACGTGGAGGCCCAGGTGCTCGCGCACGCGGTGAAGTGGCACAGCGAGAGCCGCGTCATGGTGTACGGCAACCGCACGGTGGTCTTCCGCTGAGCGGTACGGCACGAGGGGGGCGGGGCCGGACTTCCGGCCCCGCCCCCCTTTTTTTCCGTATACGAAGGATCCGTATACGAACGGCGTTCAGCTTCCCAGCCGCTCCAGCACGGCACGGCGCCACCGTTCCGTCTCCGCGATCTGGTTGAACGTGAACAGGTGCAGCCCCGCGACGCCCGCCGACGGCGCGGTGAGCGCCTTCTCGGTACGCGCCAGCAGCCTGTCGGGCGAGTAGCCGCCGGGTGCCGCGAACCGCAGGAACCACGAGGCGTGCCCGGCCAGGAAACGGGTCGACTCCCCCACGCCGATCTTCGCCGCCATGGACAGCAGCTTCGCCCGTTGCACCGGCCCCGCGACGCCCAGGTGGACGGGCAGGGTGATGTCCCGGCGCCGGATCCGGACGAGCCAGTCCCCCAGCACCCGTGGGTCGAAGCAGAGGTTGCTCACCAGGTAGGTGGCGTGCCGGCGCTTGTCCCACATGGCCTGCACGGTGATGTCGTCGTGGATGAGCGGATGGCTCTCGGGGTAGCCGGCGATGCCGACGCGGGCGAAGGGGCTGCCCAGCTCACTCAGCCGACGCAGCACCGGCAGCGCGCCGTCGTAGGCGCCGGCCGGCGGGTCGGCGTCGCCCGCCGGGACGAACACGTCGCCCACGCCCACCTCGCGCAGCCGATCGGCGACCTCCTTCAGATGCGCCTCGTCGCGCAGCAGCCGCGCGGGCACGTGCGGAACGACGCGGTAACCGTGCGCCGCGAGCCGGGTGGCGAGGTCGAGGGTCGGTTCCAGGCCCTTGACCGGCGACGCCGTCACGGTGACGACGACCTCGCGCGGGACATGGGCGAGGACCTTGTCCTCGGTCGCCTTCGCCGGCAGCACCTCGTAGCGGACGCTCTCCAGCAGGGCCCTCAGCCCTGAACCGGCCAACGTCTACCCGGCCTGCTGGGCATCGCGGTGACGGTAGTACGCGGCCTTCGACGGCGGCTGCGGCTCCTTGCCGAGGATCAGGTCGGCCGCCTTCTCGGCGATCATCATCACCGGCGCGTAGATGTTGCCGTTGGTGACGTACGGCATCACCGAGGCGTCCACCACGCGCAGCCCCTCCGTGCCGTGCACCCGCATGCTGGTGGGGTCGACGACGGACATCTCATCGGTGCCCATCTTGCACGTACAGGACGGGTGCAGGGCGGTCTCGCCCTCCTTCGCGACCCAGGCGAGGATCTCCTCGTCCGTCGCCACCTTCCGGCCGGGGGAGATCTCCCCGTCGTTGTAGGGGGCGAGCGCGGGCTGGTCGAGGATCTTGCGCGCCACCCGGATCGCCTCGACCCACTCGCGCCGGTCCTGCTCGGTGGAGAGGTAGTTGAAGCGCAGGGCCGGGTGCTCGCGCGGATCCTTGCTCTTGATCTTCACCGAGCCGATGGCGTCGGAGTACATCGGGCCCACGTGCACCTGGTAGCCGTGGCCGCCGGCCGGTGAGGAGCCGTCGTAGCGGACCGCGATCGGCAGGAAGTGGAACATCAGGTTGGGGTAGTCCACGTCCTCGTTGCTGCGCGCGAAGCCGCCGGCCTCGAAGTGGTTGGTCGCGGCGGGCCCCTTGCGGAAGAGCCACTGGAGCCCGATGAAGGGGGCGCGCCACTTGGCCATGTACGGCTGCATGGAGACCGGTTGCCTACAGGCGTACTGGACGTAGACCTCCAGGTGGTCCTGCATGTTCTCGCCGACACCCGGCAGGTCGTGCACGACGTCGATGCCCAGGGCGGTCAGCTCCTCGGCGTTGCCTACGCCGGAGAGCTGGAGCAGCTGCGGGGAGTTGATCGCGCCGCCGCACAGGATGACTTCGGCGGCGCGGACCTGCTGGGGTGCGCCCTTGCCGCGCCGGTACTCGACGCCGACGGCCCGCTTGCCCTCGAAGAGCACCCGTGTGACGAGGGCGCGGGTCCTGACCGTGAGGTTGGGCCGCTTCCTGACGGGCTTGAGGTACGCCTTCGAGGCCGACAGGCGGCGTCCGCGGTGGACGTTGCGGTCGAACTTGGCGAACCCCTCCTGCCGGAAGCCGTTGACGTCGTCGGTGGGTGCGTAGCCGGCTTCCTGGGTGGCCTCGAGGAAGGCGCCGAAGAGCGGGTTCGTCGCGGGACCGCGTTCGAGGACGAGGGGGCCGTCGTGGCCGCGGAACTCGTCGTCCGGGTCGGCGGCGAGACAGTTCTCCATGCGCCGGAAGTACGGCAGACAGTGCGCGTAGTCCCAGGTCTCCATGCCCGGGTCGGCCGCCCAGCGCTCGTAGTCCATCGGGTTGCCGCGCTGGAAGATCATGCCGTTGATGCTGCTGGAACCGCCGAGCACCTTGCCGCGCGCGTGGTAGACGCGCCGGCCCCCCATGTGGGGCTCGGGCTCGCTCTCGTACTTCCAGTCGTAGAACCGGCTGCCGATCGGGTAGGTCAACGCCGCGGGCATATGGATGAAGACGTCCCACGGGTAGTCGGAACGCCCGGCCTCCAGCACCAGCACGCGGTTCGCCGGGTCCGCGGAGAGTCGGTTCGCCAGTGCGCTGCCGGCCGATCCGCCGCCGACGATGACGAAGTCGTATTGCAGGGGAGCCATGGTGCCTCGTCTCGCTCGCGCCGTAGATACGCGAGGCATGCTAATAGAGGTAGCGTCATGCGCACCAGGTTGCGAACGACGCAACTTGCAAGGTCTTTGTTTCGGCTTCGTTGCTTGCGGTCGAGTTGTTTACTGCGCGTATAGTTGTGCTGTGAGCAACCACAGCCAAGACACCGAAACGACAAGTTCGCAGGCCGGCGGAGTGCAGTCGGTGGACCGCGCCATCAGCGTCCTCGAAATCCTCGCCCAACGCGGCGAGGCGGGCGTCAGCGAGGTGGCCGCCGAAATCGACGTGCACAAGTCCACCGCGTTTCGTCTGCTCGGCGCCCTGGAGGCGCGCGGTCTGGTGGAGCAGGCGGGCGAGCGCGGCAAGTACCGCCTCGGCTTCGGCATCGTTCGCCTGGCAGGTGCGGTGACCGGGCGCATCGACATCACCCAACAGGGCCGCCCCGTCTGTGAGCGCCTCGCCGAGGAGATCGGCGAGACGGTCAACATCGCCGTCATGCAGGAGCACTACGCGATCAACCTCTACCAGGTGCGCGGCCCCGGGGCCATCACCGCGCACAACTGGGTCGGGCAGCTGACCCCGTTGCACGCCACCTCCAGCGGCAAGATCCTGCTCGCCCATCTCCCCGCCAAGGAGCGCGCCGCGCTGCTGGCCGAGACCGGGCTGAAGAAGGTCACCCCCCGCACCATCACCGCGAAGACCAAGATCGAGAAGAACCTCGCCGAGGCCCGGGAGCGCGGCTACGCCTGGACCCTGGAGGAGCTGGAGATCGGCCTGCACGCCATGGCCGCGCCGGTCCGCAACCGCGACGGAGAGGTCATCGCCGCGCTCAGCGCCTCGGGTCCCGCGTACCGCTTCACCGAGGAGCGTCTGCACGAGCTCTCCCCGGTGCTGCTCAAGGGCGCCGAGGAGATCAGCCACCGGATGGGCTACCTGGGCTGACCGGCCCGGCCACCGGGGCTGCCGCCCAGGCGCTCGTTCACCCAGTCGTGGAACGCGCCGATGTGGTGCTCGCTGGGCACCAGCACCCCGCCCTTGGCGTACATCCGGGAGCTCATCCCGGGCTGTGTGCGCTCGCACGCGTCGAAGTCCTGCCGGTTGACCCGGTCGAAGAGTTCCACTGACCGGCTGACGTCCTTGCCGCTCTCGACGACATGCGGAAGGTAGAGCCAGTCGCACTCCACGATCGTGCGGTCGACGGCCACCGGGTACATCCGGTGGAAGATCACATGGTCGGGGACCAGGTTGACGAAGACCTGCGGCCTGACGGTGATCGCGTAGTAGCGGCGGTCCTGGTCGTCCGCCACACCGGGGATGCGGTCCAGCCCCTCGGAACCGTCGACCGTGAACCCCCGGACCTCCTCACCGAACTCCGCGCCGTGCCCGACGTAGTACTGCGCGGCGTATCCGTCGGCGAACTCGGGCAGCACCTCGGTGAGTTCGGGGTGGATCGTGGCGCAGTGGTAGCACTCCATGAAGTTCTCGATGATGAGCTTCCAGTTCGCCTTCACGTCGTAGACGATGCGCCGGCCGACGGAGAGGTTGTCGATGTCGTAGCGCTCGATCGACTCCACGTCGCCGAGGCGGGCGACGACATCGCCGATGACGGCCTCCTCGAAGGACGGCGGGTCCTCCGCGAGGCACACCCAGACATAGCCGAGCCATTCGCGCACCGCCACGGCGACCAGACCGTACTCGGTGCGCCCGACGTCGGGCATCTTGGTGAGGTTGGGCGCCGCGACGAGCTTGCCGTTCAGGTCGTACGTCCAGGCGTGGTACGGGCACTGGAAGGCCCGCTTGACCTCGCCCCTCTCCTCGGTGCAGAGCTTGGCGCCGCGATGCCGGCACACATTGAAGTAGGCGCGAACGGCGTTGTCCCGCGCGCGGGTCACGAGGATGCTCTCGCGGCCCACGTCGACGGTGCGGAAGGCACCGGGCTTCGCCAGCTCCGAGGCGCGCGCGACGCAGAACCACATGGTCTCGAAGATGCGCTCCTGCTCCTGGGCGAAGATCGCCGGATCCGTGTAGGAGGAGCCGGGGAGGGTGGCGATCAGGCTGTCCGGCAGACTGGTCGAGGTCACAGGGCACTCCTCGGGAAACGTCATGGAGGGGACATTCACGCGCCGGGAAGAGCGACTCCGGACGGCGTTGTGCATGAAGCAACGCTGCGTGCCATATGCAACCGCAGCATGGGATGCCACAGGGGTGGTGTCAAGACGTCGAGGCGGCGAGCTGCTTGCGCCAGCGCGTGAACAGCCGCGGCTGGTTCATGCCGAGCACCGCGACCGGATCTCCGGCACGCCGGTAGACGGCCAGGACGTTGCGGTCGTCCACGGCGCCTTCCTCGACGCTCACACTGTCCGCGCCGGCCGCGTGACCGGCGAACTGGATCCTGACGCCGTACTGGTCGGACCAGAAGTACGGCGGCCGGGGCACACCCGGCACCACCGCGCCGCCCGCCAGCAGCGTGGCGACGGCCGCGTCGGGGCGCTCTCGCGCGCCGGTCCAGTGCTCGACGCGGCGGTGGGCGCCGGCCCGGGGGTCGTACCAGTTGGCGCAGTCGCCGACCGCGACCACCCCGGCCAGGGCGGTGCGGCCGTCGGCGCCGCATTTGACGCCGTTGTCGAGCTCGACACCGGACCCCTCGAGCCACTCCACGCACGGGCGAGCGCCCACACCGACGACGACGATGTCGGCCGGGATGCTGCGGCCGTCCTCGAGCAGGACGGCGTCCACACACCGCTCCCCGCTCAGCCCCTTGACACCCACACCGCACAGCAGCCGTACGCCGTGGTCCGCGTGCAGGCCGGAGACGATGCCGCCCATGGTCGCGCCGAGCGGCCCGGCCAGCGGCGTCGGGGCCACCTCGACGACCGTCACGTCGAGCCCCAGGGCGTAGGCGGTGGAGGCCACCTCGGCGCCGATGAATCCGCCGCCGATCACCACCAGCCGTCCACCCCGGGCCAGTTCGTCGCGCAGGGCGCGGGCGTCGTCCAGGGTCCGCAGGACATGGACGCCGGCCAGGCCGTCGGAGCCGGGGAGCCTGCGCGCGGCGGCGCCGGTGGCGATGACGAGGCCGTCGACGCGGACCTCCCGCCCGTCGGCCAGCCGCACGGCACGATCGGCGCGGTCCAGGCCGGTGGCACGGGTGCCGAGCAGCCACTGCGCGCCCAGGTCCTCGTCCTGCGCCTCCAGCGCGAGATCGGCCTCGCCGAGGGTGCCGGCCAGGAACTCCTTGGACAGCGGCGGCCGGTCGTACGGGCGATGGAGCTCGTCGCCGATGACGACCAGCCGTCCGTCGTAGCCCTGCTTGCGCAGCGAGCGCGCCGCCGACAGTCCGGCGAGCGAGGCGCCCACCACGGCCACGGTCCTCACGCGGTACCCCCGGCGAGCCGGGACGCGACACAGGGCGGCAGGTTGGGGGCGTCCGTCGACACCCGGACGTGGATCATGCCGTCCTCGACGACGACCTCGTGCGTGCGCACCGGGAGCTTGGCCGGCGGGGCGTCGACGGCGCCGGTGCGCAGGTCGAACTTCGAGGCGTGCAAAGGGCATTCCACCTCGCAGCCCTCCAGCCAGCCGTCGGCGAGCGAGGCGTCCTGATGGGTGCAGGTGTCGTCGATGGCGAAGAGCTCGCCGTCGTCGGTATGGAACACCGAGACCGGCGGATCGATGTCGAGCCGGAAGGCCTCACCTCGCGGGAGATCCGCGAGACGGCACGCGGGAATCTTCATGACACCTCGGTGCGTATAACGAAACGGATTGCGGTAAGCGCAACATCAGTCTGAAGTCGGCCCGAATCCTTGTCAAGGCATTCACGAGCCGTACAACTCGGCACTTGGCGTTGCCTCTGACGCAATGCTGTGCGCCATAGGCAACGCAGTAGGCGGCTGAAGCCACCCGTACCGGGGACATGAAGGCGGCCCGCCCCCTCGCCCCGTGACGGGCGAGGAAACGGGCGCGTCGCCCTCTGCCCACCGTGGGTTCAGAAGCCCCGGTCGAGCCACTCCTGAAGGTGCGGAGCCTCGGCGGCGACAGTGGTCGTCTCTCCGTGCCCGGTGTACACGACGGTGTCCTGGGGCAGCGTGAGCAGCCGGTCCCGGATCGAGTCGACGATGGTGGGGAAGTCGCTGTACGACCTTCCCGTCGCCCCCGGCCCGCCGGCGAAGAGGGTGTCGCCGCCGAAGAGCGCCGTCAGCGCCGGCGCGTGGAGGCAGACCGCGCCGGGGGCGTGGCCGGGGGTGTGCAGCACGGTCAGGGAGACGCCGGCCACCTCGAGGACCTGCCCTTCGGCCAGTTCGCCGTCGGGCGCGCGGTCGGGGTGGGTCTGCTTCCACAGCGGCAGGTCGTCGGGATGGAGCAGGACCGGGGCGCCGGTGCGCGCGGCGAGGGCGGGCGCGGCGTCGATGTGGTCGTTGTGGGCGTGGGTGCACACAATGGCCCGCAGGGTGCGTCCACCGAGGGCCTCTGCGATGGCCCCGGCGTCGTGCGCGGCGTCGACGACGATCACCTCTTCGTCGTCCCCGATGATCCACACGTTGTTCTCGACGTCCCAGGTGCCGCCGTCCAGCGAGAACCTCCCGGAGGTGACCAGGTGTTCGATGCGCGCGCCGGGCATCACAGGAGCACCACCGAGCGCAGGACCTCGCCATCGCGCATACGGTCGAAGGCCTTCTCGACCTCGTCCAGCCCGATGGTCTCCGTGACGAAGGCGTCCAGATCCAGCCGCCCCTGCAGATGGAGGTCGACGAGCACGGGGAAGTCGCGGGAGGGCAGACAGTCTCCGTACCAGGACGACTTCAGCGTGCCGCCGCGCCCGAAGACGTCCAGCAGCGGCAGCTCGAGCTTCATCTCCGGGGTCGGCACGCCGACCAGGACGACCGTACCGGCGAGGTCGCGGGCGTAGAAGGCCTGCCGGTACGTCTCCGGGCGGCCCACCGCCTCGATGACCACGTCGGCGCCGAAACCGCCGGTCAGCTCGCGGATCGCCTCGACCGGGTCGGACTCCCTGGAGTTGACGGTGTGGGTCGCGCCCAGATTCCTGGCCGTGGCCAGCTTCCGGTCGTCGATGTCCACCGCGATGATGGTCGCGGCGCCCGCCAGCCGCGACCCGACGACCGCCGCGTCCCCGACGCCGCCGCACCCGATGACGGCCACGCTGTCACCGCGTCCGACGTTCCCGGTGTTGATGGCGGCGCCGATGCCCGCCATCACGCCGCAGCCGAGCAGCCCCGCGGCGGCCGCCGACGCGGACCGGTCGACCTTGGTGCACTGACCGGCCGCCACCAGCGTCTTCTCCGCGAACGCGCCGATACCGAGCGCCGGGGACAACTCCTGCCCGGTCGAGGCGAGGGTCATCTTCTGCTCGGCGTTGTGGGTGGCGAAGCAGTACCAGGGCCGTCCGCGTCGGCAGGCGCGGCACCGGCCGCACACCGCACGCCAGTTGAGGATGACGAAATCGCCGGGCGACACCTCGGTGACGCCCTCCCCCACCGACTCCACGACACCCGCGGCCTCGTGCCCCAGCAGGAAGGGGAAGTCGTCGTTGATGCCGCCCTCGCGGTAGTGCAGATCGGTGTGACAGACCCCGCAGGCTTCGACTTTCACCAGCGCCTCGCCCGGCCCGGGATCCGGCACGATGATCGTTTCCAGGCTGACGGGGGCGCCCTTGCCCCGCGCGACGACAGCACGGACCTGGTGCGTCATGGCCACTCCTCGGCTGGTACGAGACCTCGACTGATGTTGCTCATTACGACACACATCTCGCGTGCCGCAACGAGCATGGTTGAGCGCCCACCGGAGGTCAAGGCCCCCGCGGCCGGACAGCGCTCACACGACGAGCGGGGATCCAGCCGCGCCACTCCTCTCTCACAAAAGGGCCGAACCGGGGCCGATCCGAACGAGGAAAAGCAGAGCTCTGATTGATTTGCAAAACCCGGGAAAGTGTGAGCAATGCCCTTCCTGTGGAATTCCCGTTGCACACACCGCGCGGGAAAAAGCAAATCCCAACAACGCATGTGACCAGGCTTGTTGAGCGGACATCGACGGAAACGTCAAGGGCGGGAAGGACCACATCCACCGAACCGTTTTCCAGGTCCCATCGGAATGGAAACGAGTGTTATGGTCTGGCTCGCACATTCCCACGGATCAGCGGGGCGTTCTCCCCATCCAACGCTCTCGGGAATGTATTCACCCACCACTCCCTGGAGTTCTGCCATGCCTTCCGACAGCGCGACCGTCATCGCTGCGGCCGACGCGGACACACGTTCCGGCTCCCCCGGCGGACGCCATCTGGGCCTCGCCCTGATCGTGATCGCCGCCGCCCAGTTGATGCTGATCCTCGACGCCACCATCACCAACATCGCCCTGCCGAGCATCCAGACCGAACTCGACGTGTCCGACGCGAACCTCGCCTGGATCGTCAACTCCTACGCCCTCGCCTTCGGCGGGCTGCTGCTGCTCGGCGGCCGGGCCGGTGACCTCTACGGGCGGCGGCGCCTCTTCCGCGCCGGCATCGCCGTGTTCACCCTGGCCTCCCTGCTCGGCGGCCTCGCCCCCGACGAGGGCCTGCTCATCCTGGCCCGCGTGCTGCAGGGCGTCGGCGCGGCGCTCGCGGCGCCCAGCGCACTGGCCCTGATCACCACCACGTTCCCGGCGGGCAGGGAACGGAACAAGGCGATGGGTGTCTACGCGGCCATGGCCGGCATCGGCGCCACCATCGGTCTGCTGCTCGGCGGGGTGCTGACCGACGTCCTGGACTGGCGCTGGGTGTTCTTCGTCAACATCCCCATCGGTGCGGCGGTCCTGGCCGGTACCCGGCTGCTCGTCGAGGCCGAGCGCCACCCCGGACGCCTCGACGTGCCCGGCGCGGTCACCGGCACCGGCGGGCTGATCGCCCTGGTCTACGGCATCACCCGGGGCGGCGAGCACGGCTGGACCGACGGTCTCACGCTCATGTCCTTCTTCTCGGCCGCCGTACTGCTGGGCGTCTTCCTCTTCGCCCAGCGGCGTGCCGAACATCCGCTGATGCCGTTGCACCTGTTCAAGGACCGTACGCGCACCGGCAGTTACGCGACGATGCTGTTCATCGGCGCCGGCCTGATCGCCTTCTTCTACTTCCTCACCCTCTACATGCAGCTGATCCTCGGCTACAGCGCCGTCAAGACGGGCTTCGCCTATCTGCCCTTCAGCCTCGGCATGGGCATCGCCGCCGGCGCGAGCTCCAGGCTCGTCACCCACGTCGCCCCGCGTCTGGTGGCCGCACCCGGTCTGCTGGTCGCCGCCGGCGGCATGTTCTGGTTCACCGCCCTCACCCCGGACTCGTCCTTCACGACCCATCTCATGCCCGCGATGTTCGTGACCGCTCTCGGTCTCGGCATGAGTTTCGTGCCGATGACCCTCGGCGCGGTGCACGCCGTGGAGGGTCACGAGACGGGCATCGCCTCCGCACTGCTGAACACCGCCCAGCAGATCGGCGGCGCGCTCGGCCTCGCCGTCCTGTCGACCGTCTCCACCAACGCCGCCGACGACCGGCTCCCCGGCGCGGCCTCCGCCCTCTACCGGGGCCTGGCCACGGGCGACTCGTCCCTGATCGGAAAGGCGACCGAGGCACTGACCCACGGCTACACCGCGGCCTTCGCCATCACCGCGGTCTTGTTCCTCGCCGCGCTGGCCGTCACCGCGGCCGCCATCAACGCCAAGAGGCAACAGCACGTCGAGGGGGCACCCGCCGTCCACCTGGGCTGACCCCAGCTCCCCGCCCACCGGCGGTGGCCGGTCGCTCTCCGACGGCCCGACCGGCCACCGCGGCGCGGCCGACCACCCCGGCCCGGCCGACTGCGGTTAGTGATCCCAAGAATGCCGAAACGAGGAGATGCGCAAGCTGCTGGACGGGAGCAACTTCGCCACCGTCGCGACGCTGAACAGCACGGCGGGCAACCGCGTACCCGGCTATTCGGAAAGTTCCTCCAGGGTCTCCTCGATTCCCGACAGCAACGGGGCGTGGTCCGGTGAGCCCGCGAGCCAGGGCAGGAGGAAGGTCCAGAACTGCGTCACGCGGTCCACCGAGAGCCAGTCGCGGTCGTTCGCGCCCAACACCTCGAACCCCACCGTCGCCGCCACGATCACGGTCGTCGCGGCGTCGACCGAGACGTCCTGAGCGAGCTCGCCCTCCCGCTGTGCCTGGACGATGAGATCGTGCACCCACGCCCGCCACCACTGCAGCATCCGCGCCCCGTTCTTCCGGGACGGATCACCGCTGAGCCGGAACCCCGCCCTGATCACGGGATCGGTGACCACGGCCAGGAGCAGACTGCAGGCCGTGTGGACCAGGGACTGCAACAGCGTGTCCGCCGTGCCGCGACATCGCTCCGCCAGTTCCTCCACGGAGTCCGCCGCCGCCCTTTCCACCTCTGCGGCGAGGTCGCTCTTGCTCGCGAAATGGAAATGCAGGGCGCCGGTACTGACTCCGGCCCGCTCGCTGATGACGGGAAGGGAAGCCGGCGCGTACCCCTCGGCGGCGAACAGTTCGGCAGCCGCCAGGACAAGGGACTGACGTGTGCGCACCGCTCGCGCCTGCATGCCCATCAGGTCTCCCTCCCTCAGCCCGCACAGCACGACGCGGGACCGGGCCCCCCTACCCGGAACGTGGAGAGCATTCCACCGGCGATCTACAAGTAAACCGCACGTTTGGTATTTTTATACAGGACGATGCGGCCTCGATCACCACCGGGGGCACGGCGGGACCGGAGCAGGGCGGGTCGAGGCATCAGGCGATGCCGCCGTTCGCGAAGAGGACCTGCCCGTTGACCCAACGCCCCGGGCCCGCCAGGAAGGCCACGGTCTCGGCGATGTCGTCGGGTGTCCCGAGACGCTCCAGCGGGGGCTGCGCGGCGAGGCGGTCGATCGTCTCCTGATCCTTGCCCTCGAGGAAGAGCGGCGTGGCGGTCGGGCCGGGCGCGACGGCGTTGACGGTGACGTCCCGACCACGCATCTCGCGGGCCAGCACCAGCGTCATGGCCTCGACGGCCCCCTTGCTCGCCGCGTAGGGCGCGTACCCGGGGAAGGCCAGTCGGGTCACCGAGGTGGAGAAGGTGATGACCGCACCGCCGTCGCGGACACGGCGCGCCGCCTCCCGGGCCACGACGAAGGCTCCCCGGACGTTGGTCCGCATCAGCCGGTCGAAGGCGTCGAGATCGAATTCGGCGATCGGCGCCAAGGTCATCACGCCGGCGGTGTGGACCACGACGTCGATCCCGCCGAAAGCCCCCTCCACCGCCGAGAAGGCGTCGGCCATGGCTCCCTCGTCGGCCACGTCCCCGGTGACCGCGATCGCCCGGCCGCCGGCCGCCTCGACAGCGGCGACGGTCTCCCGTGCCGCCACCTCGTTGCCCGCGTAGTGCACGCCGACGGCCATGCCCTCGGTCGCGAGCCGCCGGGCCACGGCCCGACCGATCCCTCCGGAAGCGCCGGTGACGAGTGCGACGCGTGTGGTCTCGGACATGATGTTCCTCCAGTTCATTTATGAACGCTGAGTCCATATAATCACGTTGTGAACGCTGCGTCCATATGCCAGGCTGTGGGCCTGTCGGACGATGCCTGGAGGTCGGCGCAATGCAGGAACGGTCGGAACCCGAAGCCGCACCCAGGCCACGGCGCGGCCGGGGCCGGCGGCCCGCCGCCGAGGTACGGGCGGACGTCCTCGACGCGGCCGGCGCCCTGCTCCTCGACAAAGGCATGGGCACGTTCACCATCGAGGCGGTCGCGGAGCGGGCCGGGGTCAGCAAGACGACGATCTACAAATGGTGGCCGTCCAAGGGCGCGCTCGCCCTCGACGGCTACTTCCACGCCGTGGAGTCCGTACTGGCCTTCCCGGAGAGCGACGACGTCGAGGCAGACCTGACGGCGCAGCTCCGCGCGTTCGTGCGGATCCTCACCGAGACGCCCGCCGGGCGGGTGATCGCCGAGCTCATCGGCCAGGCGCAGACCGATCCCGAGCTGTCCGCCGCCCTGCTGGAACGCTACTCGGGCCCGCGGCGGGAACTGGCGGTCCGGCGGATGCGGCGGGCCCAGGCAGAAGGTCAGCTGCTCCCCGACGTCGATCCCGAGGTCCTCGTGGACCAGCTGTGGGGTGCCTGCTACCACCGCCTGCTGATGCCCAGCCTGCCCGTCACCGAGGAGTTCGCGACAAGCCTGATCGCCAACCTGCTGCGTGGCGTCCGCGCCTGACGAGGGAGGCGGGACACGGGCGCGGCACCCCGCTCCGGACGCGGTCCCCCCGCTTCTTGCGGCAACGGGTTCGCTCCCGGCTCTGGCCCCGGTGACCTACTGGACGGTATACAAGCCCAGTCGAACGGTACGCCGACCGTACGGGACGGCGTCGTCGACGGGGTGTGGGCTTCAAGGGGGAGGAACTCGATGCAGCGCGACGTTCGCACGGGAGGACCGGCCGGTCACCGCCGAAAGGGCGTCACCTTCCTTGCCGCACTGGGCAGTTGTGCGCTGGTCGCAGCTTCCGCGGCACCGGCCGCGGCACACGGCGCAGGCGGCGGCGGAGGCGGCAACCGGTATGTGGCACTCGGCGACTCCTACACCTCCGGCCCTCTCATCCCCCGGCAGGTGGACGCCAACTGCGCCCGCTCCGACCACAATTACCCGTCGATCGTGGCCGCGCGACTTCGTAACGCCACGTTCAAGGACGTCAGTTGCGGCGGGGCGACCACCGAGCAGATGTGGAAGGCGCAGGGCACCAACGGCCCCCAGCTCGACGCGGTGGGCCGGAACAGCGACCTCGTGACCGTCCAGATCGGCGGCAACGACATGGGCTTCGGCTCCATCATCGGCACCTGCGCCCAGCTGTCCGCGCAGGACCCGACCGGCAACCCGTGCCAGCGCCACTACGGCGCCTCGGGCGTCGACCAGCTGACCGTGGCGATAGCCAGGACCGGTCCCAAGGTCGCCCGGGTGCTCCGGGCCGTGCACGACCGGGCCCCGCACGCCAAGATCCTCGTCGTCGGGTATCCGGACCTGCTGCCCGACGACGGCAGCGGTTGTGCCCCCTCGGTGCCGTTCGCCACGCAGGACTTCCCCTACCTGCGGGACACCGGCAAGCGGCTCAACCTGATGCTCCGTCTGGTGGCGCGCTGGAACCACGCCGAGTACGTCGACACCTACGGCCCGACCATCGGCCACGACATGTGCAAGCCCCCGGCGGAGCGATGGATCGAGCCGTTGCAGCCCACGTCCCCCGCGGCTCCCGCGCACCCCAACGCCAAGGGTGAGGCTGCCATGGCGGGGGCCGTGTGGCAGCGCCTGACGCACGGCCGAGGCGGTCACTGACCGGCGGACCGGCCGACGGCCGACGGCGGATGTCCGGCGCCGTCCGACTTCGCGTCGGTCCGTCGCGGCCGGGGCCCGTCGCGGCCCCGGCTCACCCGGCCGGCTCACACGTCGGAGTCGATACCGGTGACCACCGCCGGTCCGAGCGGCGCGCTCGTGTCGTCGAGCCCCGCGGCGTGCAGGGCGGAGTCCGCGAGCCTGCGGGCGTCCTCCTCCGCGTGCGGACCGCTGTCCGCTTCGACGGCGAGCCGGATGGTGAACGTGTCGTCCTCGTTCACGGTGAGCGGGTCGAGGTCCTGGGCGTTGCCCATCCGCGTGTGATGCGGATCGGCCGGGCGCAGGGCCCGACTCAGCCGCGTTCGCGTCTCGTCCTCGACCTCGGTGGTGAAGGTGCCGGGCACGGTGATCACGTACGTCGTCATGGTGTTTCTGTTCCTTTCCTCGGGTTTTCGGGTCCTCGGTCCTCGGTCCTCAGGTCCTCGGGTTCCCTCCCGCATACCCCGGAGCGGGGCGATCGATCTCCGCTCCGCTCCGATGGGCCCCGCCGACCCACCCGCTGTCTCCTCGGGGCGGGGCCCGGCCGAGCACCGCCCGGACCGCGCGCCCGACTGCGTGACCACCCGACCCGCGCGACACTGAAAGCCGCGGATGATCCTCGGGTGGCGCGCGGAGAGGAGCGCTGATGCCCAAGCGGCCGTCGCTCGCCGAATCCGTCCGGGCCGGCCGGCGTGCGACGCGTGTCTCGGTCGCCGCGGCGGCCGGGTTCTATCCGGCCGCGTATCTCCTCGATCAGCCCGTGACCGCGGTCTACGCCCTGTTCACGCCGATCGCGTTCGGCGTTCTCTCGCCGGTGCCGGGGTCCGGTCGCCGACGCGCCGTGACCGTGCTGCGTGCCTTGCCGCCCGCCGCCGTCCTCACCGCCGTCGGCACGGCCCTCGCCGTGCAGACCTGGTCGGCCGTGGCGGGCATGCTGCTCGTCGGGTTCGTGCTGATGTTCGGCTCGCTGTGCGGCCCGCGCCTGGCCGGCACCGTCCCCGGGCTCCAGCTGTTCTACATCCTCGCCTGTTTCCCGCCGTTCGCCCCGGAGACGCTGCCCCAGCGGTTGACCGGGGTCGCCATCGGCGGGGTGGCCCTCGTCCTGTGCGAGGTGGCGGTGCTCCCCGATCCGCCGGATCCGTCGTACGGCGACCGGATCGCCGACACCCTGGACCTGGCGGCCCGCGCCATCCGCTCCCTGATCCACACCGAAGGCCCGGAACCCGGTCTCGCCGGCCGGCTGCGGGCAGCCGGCCGGGGCCTGCGCTTCTCGCAGCAGCCTGCCGGTGCCCGCCCGACCGGAGCGGGACGGACGGACCGCGCGCTCGCCCATGCGGGATCCGCGGCTCGGCGCCTTGTCGACCAGCTGGCCGCCCTCACCGAGAGGCACTCCACGCACTCGGACACGGCCTCGCAGAACCTCCTGCACGGCACCGCGGCGACCTGCGCCGAGACGGCCGACGCGCTGCGCCGGTCCCGTCCCGCGGAGGGGCCCGAGCTGATCGAGGAGATGGTCGCCCAGTTCCTCGCCGCACGCGACGCCGACCCCGGCGGGCGCGTCCCCCGCCCGCACCAGGTGCTGCTGCGACAGTCGACGGTGCTGACGATCGCGGTCTCCGCCGTGACCGTGCGCACGGCCGTCGCCCTGGCGCTCGACGGCCGTCGGCCGGTGTACGGCCTGCCCCGGGAGCAGTTCTGGTACGCGCGGATGCCGACGGTCCGCCTGTTCACCATCCGCCTCACCGGCAATCTGACGCGGCGCTCCGTCGTCTTCCAGAACGCGCTGCGCAGCGCGTGCGGTCTCGCACTCGCCCGACTGGTGGCGGGCTCGCTCGACCTGTCGCACGGCTTCTGGGTGCTGCTGACCGTGCTGACCCTGGGCCGGACCACGGCGGGCGCCACCTGGTCCGCCGTCCGCGCTGCCGTCGTGGGCACGCTGGCCGGCGCGCTGGCCGCCGGTCTGCTCCTCATCGGGGCGGGCCAGGCCACCGACGTGTACGCGTACCTGCTCGTACCGATGATGCTGATCGCCTTCGCGGTGGGGCCCCTGGAGGGCCCGGCCTGGGCGCAGGGGCTGTTCACCCTGGTCGTCTCCACGGCGTTCGCGCAGATCGCACCCGTGACGTGGCGGCTGGCGGAGATGCGTGTCGTGGACGTGCTGACCGGGAGTGCGGTCGGGCTGCTGTGCGGTGTGCTCGCCTGGCCGTTCGGGGCCCGCGCCGAGACGCGGCGCAGCATGGCGGCGCTGCTCCGGTCCGCAGCACAAGTGGTGCGGACCACGACCGCCGCCGTGACCGGCGACGGCCCGGCGGACGGCGGCGACGCCGGTCACCGGGCCGTCCGGCTGACGCTGCACCGGCTTCGCATCGCGGAGGGCTCGTACGCGCAGTACCGCACCGAGCCCGCCTCCCCTGCCCGCGAGCCCGAAACCGACTACCTCGCCGCCCTCAACTTCGGCTCCCGTGTCCTGGTCGGCGCCTACTGGCTGCCCCGGACGGAGCCTTCGCTCGAGCTGCCGCCCGCGGCCCTGCGCTGGGCCCGGCACATCAGTGAGGAGGCGGAGACAGCGATCGTCCGGGCTGCCGACTTCCCCCCGGGCGGCATCCATGTCCGGCTGCCCCCGCCGCCCTCCCTGCCCCCCGAGGTCCCGCCACGGGTCCAGTCCCTCCTGACCGACATCGAGGTATGGCTCGACGCGCTCGCAGCGGACCTCCGAACGAGCACCAGCACCAGCACTGGAACTGGCACTGGCACTGGCACTGGTCCACCGGTCGTGACCCGAGCGCCCTAACCCACCAAGGTCGCGACCGTGGGCCCGTCGGGACGGACGGTCATGCCGTACGCCGCCTTGGTGGGGACGGAGGAGAAGGCCAGGGTGTGGGCGGGCAGCAGGTGTTCGAGCAGGACGGTCGACTCGCGGAGCGCGAACTGCACACCGAGGCAGGCACGGGGGCCGATGCCGAAGGGGAAGTAGGCGCCCAGGTGCGCGGGCCGACCGCCCGGGGTGACGAACCGCCGGGGGGCGAAGTGCTCCGGGTCCGGCCACAGTTCGGGATCACGGTGGGTGAGGTACGGACAGACGAGGAGGTCGGTGCCCGCCTCGACGGTGTAGCCGGCGACGATGTCGTCCTCGGCGGCGTGGCGGGGCAGGATCCACGCGGACGGGTAGAGCCGGAGTGTCTCGTGGATCAGGGCCTGGATGGCCTGACGGCGCTCCGGCGAGCCTTCGCCGCCTGCGCCGAGCGTCTGTTCGCGGGCGGCGGGGTACTGGTCGAGGAGCAGATACAGCCAGGTCAGCGTGGTCGCGGTGGTCTCATGCCCGGCCGCGAGCAGCGTGACCAACTCGTCGCGGATCAACTGGTCGGTGTATTCGGGGTGTTCGGCGCCCGCGTCGGTCAGGACACGCAGCAGGCCCGGTCCCTCGGGGCCGGGCGCCCCGCGTCGGGCGGCCTCGATGGCGTGCCCGGCGACCGCGTCGATCCGGGCGAGATCGGTGGCGACGGCGTCCCGCGCCTCGGAGGCGTCCGCGGGCAGCGTCGGAAGGGCGCTCGCCACCACCGCCACGGCGTCCAGTTCGCCCTCGGTGTCGTCATCGAGGGGGTGGCCGGTGAGGGAGCGCCAGATGGCGTCCAGGGCGAAGCGGCGCATCTCCCGCCCGACATCGAGGCTCTGCCCGGTGCGGGCGTACCCGGCCCAGCGCCCGGCGGTGGTCCGGGCGGCCTCGGTGATCCGCTGTTCGTAGCGGCGCATCCCGGTGCCGGTGAACTGGGACTGCAACAGGCGGCGTTGCCGCTTCCACGCCGTACCGGTGGCGGCGAGGACCCCGTCGCCGATCAGCAGACGGGCGCGGTGGGAGCGCTTGACGTACCGCTCGGGGTACCGGGCGAGGACGTGCTGGACCGCCGACGGGTCGGTGACGAGCACGGTGCGGGACGGCCCGAGCCGGAACGCGGCGACACCGCCGCACCGTTCACGCACCTGGGCCAGCAACTCGACCAGCTCGCCCCTCTCCGAGCGCCACCGCTCCACGATTGCCGGCTCGACTTCGGGCACCGGCCGCCCCGTTGCGCGATCGAGCGGGAGTGAGCCGTGACCGGCTTCGGATTCCATGGTTCTTCTCCTGGTCAACCGCCGTAGCGGGCCGCGACGGAGCACGTGCGCCGAAACGGACTGTACGGGATCGGACACCTTCGGTGACGGCGCACCGAAGCCGCCCCGAGACTACGGCTCGTGGCTCCGCCTCGTGCGCGGCGCACCGCAATGCCCGGACGATGCCGAGGTGTTGGACAGGCTCCGCCTAAGATGATCCCGATGAGGAGTCGCGAGCAGCAGCACCCGGCGCGACCGCCCGTGCGGCGGTGGCGGGCGCTGCTCGTGCTCGGACTGCTCGCCGGGCTGCTGGGCATGCACGCCCTGTCCCCCGGCGGCACCGTCCACGAACACGCCGCGCCCCGGCACACTGCGGCCGTCTCGGTCAACGCCGTCTCGGTCAGCGCTCCCTCGGTCAGCGCTCATGAGGACTGCGCGGGGGACGGCGTCGACTGCGGTGGAGGACACCTCCATCACGCCGACCCGACCTGCCAGGCCGCCGCGGTGAACGGCGCGCCGGCTCTGCCCGCGCTCGTTCCCGACCCGGTCACCGTCCCCGTACGCGCCGACGCCGTCCGCCCGTACGCGGCCGAGGCCCCGGACAGCGCACGCGCGCCACCCTCCCTGGCGGAACTCCAACTCCTGCGGATCTAGACCGCGCGGCACCACGGCGCCACTACGGCGACGCGGTGCGCCTCGACAGGTCCGGATCCTCTTCGCACAGCTCAGTACAGCAGGAGTTTCAGCATGCGCAACACCCGTACCCTGACCCATCGCGCCGCCCTCACGGCCGCCACCGTCACCGCCGCGCTCGTCCTTGCCGCATGCGGCAACGACACCAGCAGCAACGACAGCGGCAGCGGACACCCGGGCGGTCACGGCTCCGCGTCCTCGTCGACGGGCGCCGACGCCACGGCCGGAGCGCACAACGCCCAGGACGTGTCCTTCGCGCAGGGCATGCTCCCCCACCACCAGCAGGCCCTCGAGATGGCCGAACTCGCCGCCGAACGGGCCTCGTCCACCGGGGTCAAGGGCCTAGCCTCGCGCATCCAGAAGGCGCAGGGCCCTGAGATCAGGACCATCGGCGGCTGGCTGACGTCCTGGGGCGAGGACGTCCCGACATCGTCCGACAGCACGACGGAATCCATGCCCGGCATGGACCACTCGGCCGGGTCCGGGATGCCCGGAATGAGGGACGACTCGGACATGGACGAACTGGACAAGGCGTCCGGCACGGACTTCGACACCATGTTCCTGACCATGATGATCGGCCACCACGAGGGCGCCGTGGCCATGGCCACCACCGAGAAGAGCAAGGGCGTGTACGGCCCCGCCACGTCCATGGCCGGCGACATCATCGCCGCGCAGACGGCCGAGATCGCCGAGATGAACAAGCTCCTCGGCAAGAGCTGACGAACGGAAGGAGGGGGCCGGATCACACACCGGCCCCCTCTGCCCCCGTCGCCGGAGCTGCGGGTCGGAAAGGGCCAAAGGCCGCTCGGCCGAGCACCCCCTGGCAGGCCCGTGGACGGAGAGATCATCATGTGAGGATGCTTCAGAACTCGTCCTCCGCAGCTCCGACCGCAGTACGGCTCCTTCGCTACACCAGAGCTGAGCAGGACGAGATCCTCGGCGGTGGCGACGACCCCTTCGGTGTCGCGGCGACCGGTCTGAGCTGGCTGCCCAAGGAAGACCACTTCGGCGTCAGACTGGGCGACCGGCTGGTGGCACACACCGGTCTGCTACGGCTGTCCGTCGCGGTCGGCGACACCGGGACGGAGGTCGTGGGGGTCGGCGGAGTGGCCGTCGCACCCGACGTGCGGGGCCAGGGGCTGGCTCGGCTGGTGATCGCGGCGGCACTCCAGCACGCCCGCGCGATGGGTCCTTCGCACGCGCTGCTGTTCTGCCGGCCTCCGCTCGTGCCGCTGTACCAGCGCCTCGGGTGGCATCCGCTCGACGTGGACGTGCTCGTCGAGCAACCCGAAGCCCGCGTGGTGACCATGCCGTTGCGCACCATGGTGACGCCCCTGCACGACAACGCTCGCTGGCCTTCGGGGCCGGTACGCCTGTTCTCCCTCCCGATGTGACGCCCTACGCGGCTCGAACCACCCCTCTGCTTCAGAAGAGGTCGATCGGGCCGGTGCGGTCGATGAAGCGTCCCGAGCCGGCGCCGGGCCCCTCGGTCGCCAGGCGGACGATCGCGTCGGTGCCCTCGGTGACGGACTGCGGGCCGCTGTGGCCGTTGAGATCGGTGGCGGTGTAACCGGGATCGGCGGCGTTGACGCGGATGTCCTTCAGCCCCTTGGCGTACTGGGTGGTCAGCATGGTGAGCGCCGCCTTCGAAGCGGCGTAGAGCGGGGCGACGGCGGAGGACTCGGCCCGCGACGGGTCGTGCGTGAGGGCGAGCGATCCCATGCCGCTGCTGACGTTGATGACGACCGGATCGGACGACCGGCGCAGCAGCGGGAGGAAGGCGGTGGTCGTCCGGACCACGCCGAAGACGTTGACGTCGAAGACACCCAGCGCGTCCTCGCCGGTCAGTACGCCGGGATCGCCGTGCGGACCGTGCACGCCGGCGTTGTTGATCAGGACGTCGAGTACGCCTTCGTGGGCGGCGACATCGGCCGCCGCGGCGGCGACGGAGGCGTCATCGGTGACGTCGATACGGACGCATCGCGCGCCCAGCGCGGCCGCGGCCGCGGCGCCCCGCTCCGGGTCCCGGGCTCCCAGGATCACGGTGTGACCGAGTGCGATGAGGCGGCGGGCGGTCTCGTGGCCGAGGCCCTTGTTGGCTCCGGTGATGAACGTGGTGGTCATGCGTCGATCGTGCCCATCACGGCGTGCCCCGGCCAGGGACGCTTCGACCGTAGGAACGGCAGTACCACGATCACCACGACCACGGTCGGGGAGGGAGTGGGGCAGGATGGACGCCATGGCGACGAGAGCGGGAGCTGGACTGGGCGCGACGATCCGTGCCTGGCGGGAGCGGCTGTCCCCGTCGACCGTGGGGCTGCCGTCGGCCCGGACCCGCCGCGCGGTCGGGCTGCGCCGCGAGGAACTCGCCGATCGGGCCGGCGTGTCGGTCGACTACGTGGTGCGCCTGGAGCAGGGGCGGGCCACGGCCCCCTCGGCCCAGGTCGTCGCCTCTCTCGCACGCGCCCTGCGCCTGACCGTCCCCGAGCGGGACCACCTGTACCGCATGGCCGGGCTGGTCCCCCCGCGCGACGACGTGATCCCCGATGACCTCCCGCCGGGCGTGCACCGCGTGCTGAACCGGCTCGCGGACGTCGCGGTCGCCGTGTTCGCGGCGGACTGGCGGATGATCTGGTGGAACCGCGGATGGGCGGCGCTGCTCGGTGATCCGTCGACCACACCGCCGGAACTGCGCAACTTCGCCCGTGAGCGGTTCCCGGTCGGTTCCGACGCCGTGCGCATCGCCTCCTGGCCGGTGATCGTGCGGAACGGCGCCGACTCGGACCTCGCCGTCGTGTCCGACCTGCGCCGCGCCACCGGCCGCTTCCCCGACGACGCGGGCCTGGCCGAGCTGATCCGTGCCCTGACCGTCGGCAATCCGACGTTCGCCCGGCTGTGGGCGAGCGGCGCGGTGGGGGCGCACCGCGAGGACCGCAAGACGATCGAACACCCCGAGGTGGGTCCCGTCGAAGTGGACTGCGACGTCCTGACCGACGGCGAGTCGGACCTCAAGATCGTGATCTTGAGCGCGCTGCCCGGCAGTGCGCACGCCACGAGGTTGCGGCTCGCGATGGCCGCCGACCTCGACAGCGCACCCACGCGCAGCTGCTGACCACTCTCGGACGCGCTCGCGCGGATCCGGCACATCCGACACGTTCGGCACGTTCGGCACGTCCGACACGTTCGGCAGGTCGCAGGTTCGGCAGCCGCCGGTCGCGCCGGGAAGCCGTGCGGTGACATGCCTCCGGCCGTTCGCGGGGCGATCCGCGAACGGCCGGAGGGGCCGGGAGTGCCTGCCGTCAGCGCGCGGCGAGGAGTTCCAGGGTGTCGATCACACGGTGGGAGAAGCCCCACTCGTTGTCGTACCAGGCGACCACCTTGACGTGGCGGCCCTCGACACGGGTGAGCTCCGAGTCGAAGATCGAGGAGGCCGGGTTGCCGACGATGTCGGACGACACGAGCGCGTCCTCCGAGTACTCGAGGACCCCGGCGAGCGGGCCCTCGGCCGCGGTACGGTACGCCGCCAGCACGTCCTCGCGCGTCACGTCCCGGGCGACGGTCGTGTTGAGCTCGACGATCGAACCCACCGGGATCGGCACCCGGATCGAGTCCCCCGACAGCTTGCCGTCGAGGTTCGGCAGCACGTGGCCGATCGCCTTGGCGGCGCCCGTCGTGGTGGGCACGATGTTGACGCCGGCGGCGCGGGCGCGGCGCGGGTCGCGGTGCGGACCGTCCTGGAGGTTCTGCTCCTGCGTGTAGGCGTGCACCGTCGTCATGAAGCCGTGCTCGATGCCGGCGAGGTCGTCGAGTACGGCGGCCAGCGGGGCGAGCGCATTGGTCGTGCACGAGGCGTTCGAGACGATCGTGTGCAGCTCGGGGTCGTAGGCGTCGGTGTTGACGCCGTACGCGAGCGTGACGTCCGCGCCGTCCGAGGGTGCGCTGACCAGGACCTTCTTCGCGCCCGCGTCGAGGTGGGCACGGGCGTCCTTGGCGGAGGTGAACCGGCCGGTCGCCTCCAGCACGATGTCGACGCCGAGCTCGGCCCAGGGCAGTCGCGCCGGCTCACGCTCGGCGAGCACCTTGATGCGACGGCCGTCGACGACGAGGACGTCGCCGTCGACGTCGACCGGGCGGCCGAGTCGGCCGGCCGTCGAGTCGAAGGCGAGCAGGCGCGCGAGCGTGGCGGGTTCCGTGAGGTCGTTGACGGCGACGATCTCGAGGTCGCTGTCGCGCTGGAGGAGGGCGCGCAGCACGTTGCGTCCGATGCGGCCGAATCCGTTGACGGCGATGCGAGTCATGAAAGTGGTGTCCCTTCGGTCCTTCGGTTCGCCACCAGCCTCGCGTGTGGCGGCCATCGGTGACCTGGGCGTGAGCGCCATGGTTCGAAAGGATCTCGCCACCCGGCGCCACCCGGCGCCACCCGGCCCGTCCGGGCGTGCCCGGCCCGTCCGGCGCCCGTCCGTGCCCCGCATGTCCATCGGAGCGGCTACTCGCCCTTCGCGAAGGTGCGCCGGTATTCGCTCGGTGTGGTGCCGAGAATCTGCTGGAAGTGCGTCCGGAGGTTCGCCCCCGTACCGAGTCCGACGTCGCCGGCGATCTGCTCGACGCCGCGTTCGGAGCGTTCGAGCAGCTCACGGGCCATGTCGATACGGGCGCGCATGACCCACTGCATGGGTGTGTAGCCGGTGTCCTCGACGAAGCGCCGCGAGAAGGTGCGTTCCGAGACGGCGGCGTGCCGGGCCATCGTCTCGAGGGTGAGGGGCTCGTCCAGTCGGTGCAGCGCCCACTCGCGGGTCGCGGCGAACCGCTCGCCCAGTGGCTCCGGCACGCTGCGCGGCACGTACTGCGCCTGACCCCCGCTGCGGTAGGGCGCGGCGACCAGGCGCCGGGCCGCGTGGTTCGAGGCGGCCACCCCGAGATCGCGGCGCAGGATGTGCAGGCACAGGTCGATCCCGGAGGCGGCGCCGGCCGACGTCAGCACGCTGCCCTCGTCGACGAACAGGACGTTCTCGTCGACCTGGACGAGCGGATGCTTCGCCGCCAGCGCCCGGGTGTAGTGCCAGTGGGTCGTGGCGCGTCTGCCGTCGAGCAGCCCCGTGGCGGCGAGCGCGAAGGCCCCCGTCGAGATGGCCGCCAGCCGGGCGCCCCGGGCGTGGGCGGCCAGCAGCGCCCGCAGGACGGCCCGGGGCGGGTCGTCGAGGTCCGGAAACCGGTAGCCGGGAAGAAAGACGACGTCGGCCCAGTCGAGCGCGTCCAGGCCGTGGGCCACGTGATACGACAGCCCGTCCCCGCCGGTCACCAGCCCGGGCGCCGCGCCGCACACCCGCACCTCGTACGGCATGCTCGCGCGGGTGGTGAACACCTGTGCGGGAATGCCGACGTCGAGCGGCTTGGCCCCCTCGAGCACAAGGACGGCGACGCGTTGCAGGCGGGAGGAGGACGACACCCGGAACAGGGTACGGGGGTACGGGCCGCGGTACCGGAGGCATCGCCCGTCCCGCGCGACACCGGGCGGTCGGGCGGATCCCGATGCGGCGCCGTCCTGCGGTGCCCCGCGCTAGAGGTGCGCCCCGGGCACGTGCCGCGGCTCGGCGATCAGCCCGTAGACGACCAGCGCGGACACGACCATGGTGGCCAGCGACCAGAACGGGTAGACCGGCAGGAAGATCATCTGCCCGACCAGGCAGAACACCGCCAGGCAGAGGCCCGTCAGCCGGGCCGCCCTGGAGCCCACGAGCACGCCGATGCCGGCCAGGGCCATCACGATGCCGATGACGACCCAGATCCAGCCCCAGGCCGTGTAGTTGAAGATGAGCAGCCGGTTGCCCTGGGAGTAGACGGTCGAGTAGTAGCCGTGATTGAAGATCGCCACGAATCCGTTGAGCAGGTTGAACAGAGCGCTGACCAGCAGCAGGATCCCGGCGAAGGCCACCCAGTGCGAGCGCTCCATCGGAGGTAGGGCGTCGTCCGGGCGAGAGGCTTGTCGCTGCATGGGATCCATCAGACGCAGCACCACGGCAGGTCGCCAGCGGTGATGGCCCGTTCGGGTTGCGCGGCCGACGGTGTCCTCGGACGCCCGGCGCGTGGGTCCCGGCGGCTGCCGGCCCCGGGCCGACGGGCCTTGCCGACGGCGGCTCCGACAGGCGCCCCCGCATGGCCTGCCGGATAGTGGACGGCGACGGCACCCTTGGGATTGGACGCTCATGGACCGCTATCCCCCTATCGCCGACCACGGTCTCGTCGGCGACCTGCAGACCGCCGCCCTGGTGTCCTCCCAGGGCGTGGTGAACTGGTTCTGCTCGCCGAGGTTCGACTCGCCCAGCGTCTTCGCCTCACTGCTCGACCACGACCGTGGCGGGTACTTCCGGCTGGCTCCCGAGCATGCGGACATGACGTGCAAGCAGCTCTACTACCCGGACACCGGCGTGCTGGTCACGAGGTTCATGTCGCCGGAGGGCGTCGGCGAGGTCATCGACTGGATGCCGGCGAACACCAGCCGGGTCCCCACCGACCGCCACTGCCTGATGCGGGTGATCCGTGTGGTGCGCGGCACCGTGCGGTTCCTGCTGGAGTGCAGGCCGCGCTTCGACTACGGCCGGGCCGGGCACGAGCTCGATCTGCGCACCCAGGAGGCGGTGTTCCGGGGCCCCGGGATCGCCGGTCATCTGCAGGCCAGCTTCCCGCTCGCGCGGGACGGGCAGGACGTGCGGGGTGCGGTCACGCTCGGCAGCGACGAGTCGGCCGTCGCCGTCTTCACCACGTGCGCGGTCGACGGTGAGGCACCGCCGCCGCCCACCGTCGAGGGCGTGACGTCCGCATTGTGGCGCGAGGTGGACTTCTGGCAGAAGTGGCTGCGCACCTCCCACTACCGGGGGCGCTGGGGCGAGATGGTGAACCGCTCCGCCATCACGATCAAACTCCTCACCTACCACCCGACCGGTGCGCCGGTCGCCGCCGCCACCATGGGCCTGCCGGAGCAGGTCGGCGGTGAGCGCAACTGGGACTACCGGTACTCGTGGGTGCGGGACGGATCGCTCTCGGTACGGGCCCTGCTCGACCTCGGGTTCACCGAGGAGGCGTCGGCGTTCACCAAGTGGCTGGGCGACCGGATGCACGACCGGGCGGATCTGCCCGGCGAACGCCTCCAGATCATGTACCGGGTCGACGGGGACCCGCACCTGACCGAGGAAACCCTCGACCACTGGGAGGGCTACCGGGGATCGAGGCCGGTCCGGGCCGGCAACGCGGCCGCCGACCAGTTGCAGCTCGACATCTACGGCGAGTCCCTCTACGCCATGGCCGAGGGCATGGACATCGGCGTGGAGCTGGGTTACCACGGCTGGAAGGGGCTGGCCCGGACGCTGGACTGGCTGTGCGACAACTGGGACCGTCCCGACGAGGGCGTCTGGGAGACCCGCGGAGGCCGCAACGACTTCACGTTCAGCCGGGTGATGTGCTGGGTCGCCTTCGACCGAGGCATCCGCATGGCGACCGAGCTGAGCCGCCCCGCCGACATCCCGCGCTGGCGCGACGCCCGCGACACCATCCTCGACCAGGTGATGGACAAGGGCTGGAGCCAGGCCGAGCAGGCCCTGGTGCAGCACTACGGCGGTGACGTCCTCGACGCCTCCCTCCTGCTGATCCCGCGCGTGGGTTTCCTCGCCGCGAAGAGCCCCGGCTGGCTCTCCACCCTGGACGCGATGGAGCGCAAGCTCGTCTCGGACAGCCTCGTGTACCGGTACGACCCGGCCGCTTCCCCGGACGGCCTGCGCGGCTCGGAGGGCACCTTCAGCCTCTGCACGTATCTCTACGTCGACGCCATGGCCCGGGCCGGGCGCGTCCGGCCGGCGCGCTACACCTTCGAGAAGATGCACACCTACGCCAACCATGTCGGCCTGTTCGCCGAGGAGATCGGCCCGAGTGGCGAGCAACTCGGCAACTTCCCACAGGCGTTCACCCATCTGTCCCTCATCATGGCGGCATCGACCCTGGACGAGGCCATCGACCGGCAGCGGCGGCTCGGCTGAGCCGGAGTGGGCGAGTTCGCGCCGGCGGGCTTTCGAGCCCCACGGGCCGCGGTGACCGCGCCCGCCCGCCCGCCGGGAAGGGACGGCGACCGGCCGGGGAGAGGTCCTACGGGCCGGGCTCGTCGGGCGGTGCGGCACGGGGGGCAGCCTCCCGGGTGCGCCGTCCCCCGATGCCCTGGGAGTCGGCCGTCCGTGCCTCGGCGCTACGGAGGCCGTCCGCGAACTCCCTTTCGACGGCCTCGTCGAGGAGGCGGAGTTCGGCGTGCAGCGCGGGCCCGCACGCTGCCGGCAGGCTCGCGAGAAGACCTTCGAGCAGGGCCCGGAGCCGTCGGCAGACCTGGACGGAGGTCGCGCCGTAGTCGCGGATCTCGGTGACCGCGAGCTCCAGGTAGTCCTCCCAGGGCCGGCCGGACAGCACCAGGCGCAGCCGGCCACGGTCGTCGGCGAGCTCGTAGTGGCTGCGGGGTCCGGCGCGGCCGACGGTGTGCAGGAACGCCTCGATGTGGTTCATCACCTGGACGGCGGTGGTGGGGTCGTTGACGGCGGGTGAGAGGGCGCGGATGGCGATGTCGACCAGGATGCGCAGGGCGAAGGCCGGGTCCTGCTCGATCGTCCGCTCCGCCCCGAGG
This sequence comes from Actinobacteria bacterium OV320, assembly GCA_001298545.1. Classification (GTDB taxonomy): domain Bacteria; phylum Actinomycetota; class Actinomycetes; order Streptomycetales; family Streptomycetaceae; genus Streptomyces; species Streptomyces coriariae. The sequence continues at coordinate 144,817 of LJCX01000037.1, read as the reverse complement.
GCGAGCAGGTCCGTCACCCGGTGCGGGTCGGGCGGGGACGCGGCGCCGTGGACCTCGACGACGGTGCCGCCGGGCGGCACGAAGTCGCCGACCGAGGCGACCAGCACGAACACGCAGTCGTGCCGGGCCGCGAGCGAGACCATGCCGGGTGCGTTCAACGCCTGCACGACACCGCCGCGTTCAGACCGGATGCGGGCCACCGAGCCGGTCGCCGGCGGCGCCTTGCCGGGCGCGGCGGCGCTCCGCAGGTGTGCCGCCGCGCGGTGGACGACCTGTTCGCCCGAGCGTCCCACGATGTCCGCGATCGCCACCGGCCGCAGGTTGTGGGTGAAGCGGTTGAGGTAGATCAGCAGGAGCAGGAGGCTGGCGGAGACGGCGATCCCGGCCATGGTCACGCCGAGGTTGGGCACGGAGTCCGTCTCGATGCTCCGCAGCAGCGTGTACGCGAAGGCGAACGTGCCGGTGAAGGTGCCCAGCACCGCTTTCTGCAGCCGGTCGCGGTACCAGAGCCGCATGTACCGCGGTGAGAGGGTGCCGGTGGCCTGCTGGATGACGAGGACGCCGATGGTGACGACGAACCCGAGCAGCGCGATCATCGATCCGACCACGGAGCTGAGGACACTGGTCGCGGTCGACGCGGAGTAGTCCCAGCTCGTGGGCAGCCAGGACGCCCCGTCCACGGCGGCTGCCGCCTCGGCCAGGGCGACGCCGAGCACGAGCCCGAACAGCGGGACGATCCAGAGACTGGCCTTGACGTACTGCCCCAGTCGGAAGCGGGCGGCCCAGGAGGTCATACGGAACCCATCAGAACGGCGGTGTCGCCCGGCAGCGGTGTGATGGTCTGGCTCCCCGTGACCGGAGCCAGCCGGCCGTCGGCGCGGACGACGAACAGGAGGTCGTGGTCCGGGGGGACCGGCGTGGATCCGGGCTGCACCTGGAAGCGGGCACCCCGCTCGTAGCGGGCCGCGAGGTGCTGGCGGACGAGTGCGCGGCCGAAGAGGATGTCGCCACCGGTGTAGGGGGCGACCACCCCGTGGCTGTCCCGCGGCGGCCCCACCCGGTAGACGGGCCCTTGCACGTTGTCCTTGATGACGACCGAGGCGAGGGCGTTGAAATCGTCGTCGTCGGTGAGCAGGAACACCGCCGTCACGCCCTCCAGGCGGGCTCGGGGGTTGGTCGCGGTCGCCAGCATCTCGCCATGGGCGAGGTCGATCCCGGCCGAGGTGATCCGCTCGCGTTCCTCGTCGAGTCCGGCCCACATCAGCACGTCGAGTCCCGCGGTCTTCAGGGCCTGTCCCAGGCCGATCACCCACGGGGCGCCGCCGACCAGAAGAGGGCGGGTCCGCGCCGACCGCACGACCTTCAGCTTCCGGGCCACGGGCGCGGCGGTCAGCGCGTAGAGCAGGACCGTCCCCACGATCACGAGGAAGGTGATCGGAAGGATCTTGGACGCGCCGGGCAGCCCCTTCTCCACCAGGGTGGCGGAGAAGGCGGACGCGGTCGAGGCGGCGACGATGCCGCGCGGTGCCATCCACCCGATGAAGCCCCATTCGCCCACGGTGAGATCGGACCCCCGGGCCGCCGCGTACGCGACGAGCGGCCGGATCAGGAGGACGAGTACGGCGATCAGGACCAAGGAGGGGACGAGCACGGGCACCACGGACGCGGGGGTGACGGCGGAGGAGATGGAGATGAACAGCAGACCGATGATCATCTGGACGAGCGTCTCGAGGAACGGCCTGCGGGCCGGCATGTCCATCCCGGGCAGGTTGGTGATGGCGAGTCCGGTGACGATGGCGGCGATGAGGCCGGTGTCGTCGCGGACGATGTCGCAGAGCGCGGAGACGAGGATCACCGTCGCCAGCTGGGCGAGGGTGCCGAGCGTCTCGCCGAGCCTCAGCTTGTGCAGGGCCAGCCACAGGACGACGGTGGCCACCGCGCCGCCCGCGAGGCCCACGCCCATGCTGAGGAGGAACTGCCCGATCTGGTAGCCCCGGCCGATGTCGATCTGATGGCTGGTCGCGACCGCGTGGAACACGATGGCGCCGAGAATGCCGCCGATCGGGTCGGTCAGCGTCCCTTCCCAGATCAGGATGCGTCGCAGCTTGTCCGTCGGCCTGACGTATTCGAGCAGCGGGCCGACGACGGTGGGGCCGGACACCACGAGGATCACGCCGATCATCGCCGCCACCCGCAGCGGGATGTCGAACAGGGCCGGTCCGATGCCCGCGACGGCGAAGAAGGTGACCAGGATGCCGATGATCAGCAGCCGCACGACCGTGCCGCGGGTACGGCCGGTGAGGTTGCGCAGGTTCAGTCCGAGACCGGCGTCGTAGAGGATCACGGCGACGGACAGCGAGACCAGCGCGGGGAAGTCGGGGCCGACGAGCTGCCCGGGGTGAATGACGTCGGTCAGGGCACCCGCCGTGAAGCCGACCGGCAGAAGGACGATCAGCGCGGGGACACGCAGTTTGTTCGCCAGGATCTGCGAACCCGTGGCGAGGGCGACGGTCAGGGCGATACCCAGGAGGATGTCCTCGCCGGTCATAGCGGTTGTCCTCCTCTTGACTCCGAGGCCCTTGACTCCGAGGCCCTCGTCTCTGAGGCCCTTGACTCTCAGACCGGTGGGATTCAACCGCGTCCGCACGCCCCGCACCCGCCCGTCCCAGCCGGACACGGCTCCCACCACTCCATCGGCCCCACTGGAGGCCCACCGAGGTCCCACCGAGGTCCCACCGAGTCCCGGGCAGGCCGCTCTTCGGCCGGAGGCGGAGCGGAAACGGGAGTCGCATTGGCCTAGACCTGACAACCGGACCCGGCTAGGCTCTGCCGCGCCACATCTGAGAGCGCTCTCACCCATCCGCTGTTCCACCCCACTTCCTGGAACGACGAAGGGCAACTCCCATGAGACGCACAAGGTTCAAGCACGTCTGCCTGGCCGCGCTCCTCACCCTGGCCGGGCTCGGTGGCGCGGGCACGCTGCCCGCGGCGGCGAGCGGGGGCGGTGCCACGGCCTCCTCCCCGTCGGCCGCCGACACCGACACCGCCCCCGCCTCCGCCGCACTGCTCGACGGCATGCGGAAGGAGTTCGGGCTCACGCAGGAGCAGGCGGTGGCCCGGCTCGAGGCGGAGCGCGACGCCACCGCGCTCGAGCCGAGGGCGCGCCGCGCTGCGGGGTCGGCGTACGCCGGGTCCTGGTTCGACGCCGCCGACGGCCGCCTCACGGTGGCCGTCACCTCGAAGAGTTCGCAGGCCACGCGCGCGGCCATCCGCGCCCAGGGAGCCGGGGTCCGGGTCGTCGAGCACAGCGCACGGATGCTGGACGCCGCGAAGTCGCGCATCGACCGGCTCTCCGCACCCTCGGCGGTGGGTGGTTGGCACGTCGACCCGGCGGCGAACACCGTGGTGGTCACGGTCGTCCGGGGCAAGACCTCCGACAACGATGTCCAGCGGTTCCTGACGCAGGCCCGTGCCGCCGGTCCCGTGACCGTCGAGACGGTCGCCGCGGCCCCGCGCACCTTCGCGGCGGGCACTGTCGGCGGCGACCCCTACTACACGGGCAACGTCCGCTGCTCGATCGGCTTCTCGGTCCACGGCGGGTTCGTCACGGCCGGTCACTGCGGCCAGGCCGGTGCGGGCGTCCGGGGCTGGGACGGCTCGTACATCGGCAACTTCCAGGGCTCCTCGTTCCCCGACAACGACTACGCCTGGGTCAACGTGGGCAGCGGCTGGTGGACGGTGCCGGTCGTGCTCGGCTGGGGGACGGTCTCCGACCAGTTGGTGCGCGGCTCGGCCGAGGCGCCGGTGGGTGCCTCCATTTGCCGGTCCGGGTCGACCACGCACTGGCACTGCGGCGCGGTGCTGGCGAAGAACGAGACCGTCAACTACAGCCAGGGCGCGGTGCACCAGATGACGAAGACGAGCGTCTGTGCCGAAGGCGGCGACTCCGGCGGCTCGTTCATCAGCGGCGACCAGGCACAGGGCGTCACCTCCGGCGGCTGGGGCAACTGCTCCGGCGGCGGCGAGACGTGGTTCCAGCCGGTGAACGAGATCCTCAACCGCTACGGACTCACCCTGCACACCTACTGATCGCGAAGGAGGGCCCGGGGGTTCCGTGCTTCCGCGTACGCACGGTGTGCGTCCGACGTGCGTCCGGCGTGCGTCCTGCGTGCGGAGCCCCCTCCCGGGTCACGCGGACATCGCGGGGACGCCCTGCCCGGGGGCGGTCCTCCCCGCCTTGGGCAGAGGTCCGACGACCTTCTGGCGTACGGCAGTTGAACACTTGACGTGCTGCCTGACCAGCCGTCGGAGCGTCCTTACGCTGACGCGCGTGCGACAACAGCGGCAGACGGGCGACGACCGTCACGGCAGTGCCTTCGAACGGTCCCCGCGGGCGACCCGGGCGCCCCACACGGCCGGTCGGAGCAGTGGCCCGAACCCTCTCCTGGGGCTTCAGCAGACCGCGGGCAACGCGGCGACCGTCGCCGCGCTGAACGCGGCCGGCCCGTCCACCGCCCGTCGCAGGCCCCCGCAGGTGCCGCCCGCCATCGAGGAGGTCGACAACGACGCCCTCGAACTCCCCCCGTATCTGCGGGACATGGAGGCGGCGGGACTGTCCACGGCGTACGGGCTCACCGGCCACGAGTTCGTCACCACCACGCTGGCCGATGCCGTCGGGCGGCGCGACGGGGTGGTCGCCGAGATCGCCGCGGAGCTCGCCGGGCGGCCCGAGTCCTTCTTCGGGCGCGGCCGGGCCTTCGCCGTCACCGGGGTGCGGGGTACGGACCGTTACGACGTCACGGTGAGCCTCTCGCCCGCCGACGACGACCGCCCCGGCGTCTTCTCCGCCGCGGGTCCGGACAGCGAGGGCGCGGCCACCAAGGTCGACGTGCAGCACAACACGGCCGCCACGGTGGCACAGAGTACGAGCGGATCCGCGTCGAAGGGCGTGGCGTTCACCGGGTTCGGACTGGCCCCGGTCGCGCCCGGCGTCTGGGTCGGCGGGGCGGCCACCGTCAACGCCCAGCCCTTCCAGTCCTCCCGGGACTCCCGCACCCAGCGGAACATGGCGGAACCGCGGGTGCTGCGCAGTGACAAGGGATCGGTCGAGGTACCGCGCCGGGTCCGCTACCACGTGCGGATCATGAAGGACGGCGAGCGCTCGGCCCGCAACGCCGCCGGGTCCGGTGCCCTGACCATGCGGGTGCCGGTGGAGCATCTGGTCCCGACGACCGCCGGGCCTGTTCCCCGGCCGCGTCCGGTGGCGCGCGAGACCGCCCGGGCCGTGTCGCTGGCCGATTCCATGGCCCCGGTCGCCGTCTCGGACCGGGCCGCCCCGCACCAGGGCGGCGGCGGGCTCTTCGACGCCGTCGCCTCCGCGCTGCATCCGTCCCTCACCTGGCCCGGCGCTCCCGGCCGGGCCCGGCTGTACGAGGCCACCGCCACCGCGACCGTGCTGGAGGACCTGCCCCGGCTGCTGCGTGACGGGGTCGTCGGCGAGGATCTGACCAGCCGGGACGGCAGCACCACCGGCACCTACCGGATGCGGGCCGCGTTCACCGAGCTGGCCCCCGGGTGGAGCACCGGCAAGACGCAGTTGCGCACCCATCAGCAGGCGCAGCACGCGGTGACGGACACGGCGGGCAAGGGCCGGGGCGGTGCCTTCGGCGCCGGTCCGGCGGCGGGGTTCGGTGTACTCGGCAACGCCGCCGCCGTCCGCGGCACCGTCATGCCCGTCGCCGGGGCGCGCAAGGCGCGGTTCAGCGTGGCCGAGCAGACCGTGTCCAGCCGGCAGGGCGCCGAGGTCCGCGGCGAGAAGGTGCTCTATCTGGGCACCGTGCTGTTCACCGTCGAGGGCACCGGTCCGACCTCGCCCCTGACCAGGGCACGGGGCGGCGGCCGTACCGCGCACCACACGATGCGGGTGTGGGTCTCGTTGCGGGCGGACGAGGCCCAGGAGCTGGGGCTGCCGCTGCCCGAGGGGGTGACGGCCGGCGAGTTCGTCAAGCGTCCGGAGCGTGCCGGGAAGGACGTCAAGGGCAAGGGGAAAGACACCGCGACCGAGCAGGACCCGGCGGAGAACGGCGAACGGGCGGGCGAGGACGGGGCCGCCGAGCACGACGAGCGGCACCTGCCGTTCGGCGCGATGGGCTCCAGCGTGGCGATCAGTCGGCTGGACACCGCGCCGATGATGCGGGCTGTGACGCGGCTGTTCGCCACCGATGCGCGGCTCGCCGGGTATCTTCCCGCCTTCGGCGAGGAGGAGCAGCCGCGTGATCTCAGCCCTGAGGAGGCCGAGGTCCAGCGGCGCAACTACCGCGAGCTGGTGACCGTGCTGTCGGAGACCAACCTGCGGGTCAACAAGGACCAGTTGCTGTCCACCGGCGTCCGGGTGCGGTTGCGCCGCAAGTCCCGCTTCCACGCGCACAACGTGCAGCTGAAGGTCACCGGTTCGCTGCGGGAGACCGGTCACCTCGGTGAGACCAAGGACTGGCTCGTCCGCAGTCACGCGGGCGTCACGAGCAACCTGCAGAGCGGGCGGGCGAGTTCACGCACGGTCGGCGGGATGGCGCTCGGCCAGTTCCGGTTGATCCCCGGCGCCCTGACCCTGTCGGCGCGTGCCGAGAAGGGCCGTACGACGACCCGGCGCGGCCTGGCCGGGCCGACCCTGCGCACCGATGTCCTCACCAACGGTTCAGAGGACGCGAGCGTGTTCGGCGGGGCGTTGAGTCTGAACGTCGACGTCACGATGACCTCCCGGCAGCGCAAGGCGGCCCGCGCGCTCACCCCCGGCGCGCCGGGCCGGGTCGCGCCCGACGCCGAGCGGGTCGGGACGCTGCCCCTCGACGCACAGGACGTGCGGCTGCTCACCCCGACCGCGTTCACCCTGGACGGCGATGCCAAGCGGCAGCTGGACGAGGAGAGCGCCGCCCGCAGGGCGGGACACCGTGATACGCGGACGGAGTTCGCGGCGGCGGGCATCGGTGACCTGGCCGGTCTGGCGTCACGCCAGCTGGGCGGCCGACGGGGGGTGCGGGACTGGACGCTGGTGGAGACCGTGGGCGACGGGCAGCCGGTGCGGGACCTGGCCTTCGACCTGCTGGCGCGGGCCGCCGCCCGCAACAAGGAGGCGCGGGAGGACCGGGCGCTGGAGACGGAGGGGCTCGCGCCGCGGCTCGCGATCGAGGACCGGTTCAGCCCGCAGGCGGTGACGGCGGCGCTGCGGCAGGCCGTCTCGGCGGGCTGGGTGGTGCAGAACCTGCGGCACGCGCGGCGGCTGGCGGGGCTCACCGGCGCGGTCGGCACGCGGTTCGCGCTGACCGGTGGGCGGGTCGTCCACCAGGGCACGGGGGCGGGCACCGAGACCTTCGTGCTGGGCGGGCATCAGGTCACCGGGCAGGAGGGCACGAGTCACCAGGTCTCGGTACAGGGCGGCCTGACGGGGGCGGAGAACGGCGCCGAGTGGCGGCTCGCCGAGGGGGTGGCGGCCGGCCGCAGCCTGGGCAGCGGCGACACGACGGCGTCCACGCTGGTCGGCACCGTCGAACGCAACGCGCACACCTCCCGCAAGAGCCCGCTCTATCTGGTGCAGTGCGATCTGGTGGTGCGCATGGTCGCCGAGGTCGCGGTGACGGGCGGGGGTCCGTACGTGGCACGCGGTGGCCGTACGGTGCCGGGGGCGGTGGCGGTGTGGCTGACCGAGCGTCAGCTGCGGGCGGCGGGACTGAAGGTACCGGGCGACCAGGGGAGCAAGGACACGGCCTCCGGTTCGGGCACGACGTCGGCCGGGACGTCCGGCCGGTCGGGGACAACAGGGAAATCCGGCAAAGCCCAGGAGACCGGGGAAACTGGCGAAACCGGGAAAACCGGCCGGCCCGCGCGGCCCGCCGGGACGGTACGGGCCGGTCAGGAGGCGGAGCCCTCGGCAGCGGGCACGTCGGCCTCCGGCGGTGCCCCGAAGAGCGCGCTCCTGGTTCCCCCGTCCCCCGTGCCCGCCCTGGCCGAGTCGCTCCCGCTCGGCTTCGGCATGATCGAGGACCTGCCCGACTTCGTGCCGCTGCTGGAGGGGATCCGGGGCCGCCTCGGCGCCTCCCTCGCGGACGAACTCCTGCCGCGTACCCGTCTGACGGACCGCAACGACAATGTGCAGCGGCTGCTGCGGGTCCTCGACCGGGACGGCTCGGCGGGCCTGTTGTCGAGCGCGATGGACGGCGGGGTGGACGTCGAACTGCTCGACGGGCGCAAACGGCCCTACCGGGCACTGTTCCGCATCCGCAGGACCGGACGCGGCAGCTATGTGGAGACCGCGTCCGACGGCCGGGACATGGAGTACATCACCTCCGCCGCCGCCCAGCGGGCCGGTGCGCACGACGAGAGCGACAGCCGGGGCGTCGAGGCGGTCCTGGCCGGTTCGGGGAAGCCCGACGGGGGCGCGGGCCAGTTGAAGAGCGTCGGCGCCGCCGCGGGACTGGGTCTCGGCACGAGCGACTCGCGCCGCTCCGTCGGGGTCGGGCGGGCCCAGTTGGGCGTGAAGACCGTCGCCGAGGCGGCGTCCGCCCCGTCGGCCCGGATGAGCGTGCCGATCGAGGCGACTCTGGAGGTGTTCTCGGGCAACCGCCGGGTCGCCCTGGCGCCGCTGAAGCGTCTGAGCCTGACCCACCGGGTGCTCGCCGCGGATCTGCGTGCGCTGTCGCAACTGGCCCCGGTACCGCCCCAGCAGGTCGGTGTGCACGCGGTGGACGCGTCGGACGCCGGTGCCGACCGGCTCGGTCCCTGGCGTGACTCCGGGGTCCGGCTGCCGATGGAGGCCCAGGTCAACGGGTTCCGGGGCACGCCCAGGGTGCGGCAGGCGGTCGACGACGCGGTCCGGCGGGCGGGGGGCGGCGCGCGGTTCCGCACCGGCGGCGAGGCCGCGTATCACCTGCTGCGCGAGGCCGTCTCCACGGAGTGGCTGATCGCGGCGCTGCCGCTGCTGACCGCCGCGGGCGTCGACCTTCCGCCGGTGCACGCGACCGGCGCGTCGGGCCAGGACCTGCGCGCCTCGCTGCACGCCCGGCTGCGCGGCGGCCGGGTGCTGGGCGTGGGCGACAAGATGACCTTCGAGACGATCGCGCAGAGCGGGCTGGACGCGCCGCGGCCGGCGGGTACGGACGGCCAGCAGGCCAATGAACACGGCCGGTCGGCGCGCGGCCTGCTCGGCGCGGGGGTGCTGAACGCGGACGAGTTCCGGATGAACCAGCTCCTCGGCACCGTGGACGGCTCCGGCAGTGCCACCGCGACCGCCGCCAACGCCGCCGGTTCGATACCGCTGCACAAGCCCAAGGCCGAGTCGGTGCTGGTGCAGTTCACGCTGGACGTGCGGGCGGTGGCGGAGGTGAGGGACCGGGTGCGTTCGGGTCGCCGCGGGACGGCCGTACAGGAGGTCACGCTGCCGGAGCCGGTGGTCGTCCGGATGCCCGCGCCCGCCGTACGGCGCATGCTGGCCGACGCGGCGAACGCCGGCCGTCTGCGGGATCCGGGGGGCCACCTGGCCTGATGCGTCGGGCGCGGCGGTGGGTCAGAGTTTGGCGCCGAAGTTCTGTGTCCACCACGGGCCGCCGGCGCCGTCGTGGATTCCCACGCCGATGTTCTTGAAGGAGCAGTTCAGGATGTTGGCCCGGTGCCCTTCGCTGTTCATCCAGGAGGTCATCACCGACGCGGCCGTCTGCTGCCCCTTGGCTATGTTCTCGCCGTAGGTGGACCAGCGGTACCCGGCGGCCGTGATGCGCCGGCCGGGATCGGCGCCGTCGGGGTTGGTGTGGTCGAAGAAGTCGCGGGCGGCCATGTCGTCGGAGTGGCCCTGCGCCGCGTCACGCAGCAGGCTGTCGTCCGTGACGGGGCCGCAGCCGGCCGTCGCCCGCTCCTCGTTGACCAGGGCGATCACCTGGGTCGCGAGATCGGACGAACCCGCCTGCACGGTCGGCGTCCGGGAAGCGGTCCGCTTCGGCTCGGGCGACTTCGCCGGGGCCGCCGCGACCACGGTCCTGCTGGGGCGCGGAGACGGCGAGGCGCTCGCGCTCGGCGACTTCGACGCGGAGGCCGTCGGGGACGGGGACGGCGACGGCGAGCCGCTGCGGGCGCTGTCCGGCGTGGGGCGGTCCGAGGCGAGTACGTCGTCAGCGGGCTGGACGGCGGTGCTCTCCCCCGTCCCGCCGTCCGGCTGTGTGCCGAAGTAGTAGAGGCCGCCGCCCGCCACGCAGGCGGCCACGACCGCGCCGCCGACCGCCCGTCGGCGGGTACGCCGCCGTCGACGGGCGTCGGTGCGGGAGGTGGTCCGGTCCTTCGTGGCGCGGCGGTTCACCGGCGGGAGCGATCCGCCCGGTTCCTCGCCCGCGGCGATCGGGGACGCCGAACCCACCACGGCGATGGTGTCGGTGACGGAGTTCGTCCTCGCCAGCAGCGCGGACGACGCCGCGACCAGCGCCAGCCCGGCCAGCAGACCCTCGGCCGGCATCAGCCCGCTCCACAGGCCCGAGCAGTGTGCGCAGCCCCGGGCGTGCCGGGCGGTGCGCTTGCGCCACAACGCCGAGGGCCGGCCGTCCCAGCCCGCGAGCGCGCCGCGCAGTTCCGGGCACTGCGGCCGCGAGTCCAGCGCCCGCACGACGACCCGGGCCGCCTCCAGCTGTGCCTTCATCCGCTGTACGCGGACCGCTGTGTGCTCCGGCGTCAGGTCCAGGGCCGCGGCGATCTCGGCCCGGGTCAGTTCACCGGCGCACTCCAGCCACCACAGGGACAGCAGTCCCCGGTCGTCGGGCTCCAGCCAGCGCGTCGCCCGCGCGGTCTCCTGCCGCTGGCCGGACAGCTGGAGTTGCACGATGGTCAGATCGACGAAGTCGGCCCCCGGATCGGCGACGTCGTCGGCCTCCTCCATGGCGCCCTGGACGGGCTGCTGCCGGTTCCAGTGCGCACGGACCTGGTTCATCGCGATGGCCACCAGCCAGGAGCGGAAGCTCGCGGGATCCCGCAGCGAGCCCAGCGAGTCGAGGGCGCGCAACATGGTGTCCTGCACGACGTCGTCGACGTCCACCGAACCGTTCAACGCCCGGCCCACGATGTTGTAGACGAGCGGCAGGTATGCGCCGACGAGCGCGTCCTGGGCCGCCTGATCGCCCGCCCGGGCGGCGGTGACCAGCGCCACCGCCTCCACCGTGTGCCGTGTACTCATTGAGACTTCCCTGTCCTCGACGCCGAACGATGCTGTCCGTCATATGGGGGATCTCTGCGGAAGCAACGGATAACAGTTCCTCGGAAATTCGTGCGAGGAGAGGGTCACCGGTTCGGGGTCGTGAGTGCAATGGGACCCGTCACATCGCGCGCGGGGAGTCGGCCGCCGTGGCGCGTTCTCGGGGGTGCGCGCGGGCTCGTCGTCGCCCTCGTCGCAGGGGTTTCGGCCTGATGGCCGCGCCGACTACGGTGGCCCGGCCGGCCCGCCGTGTCCCACGCCCCCGGCGACCGACGTCCGCACGGCACAAGGAATCCCTATGACGCGAATGCCCGTTACCGCCAGATATGCCCGCGCGCTGCTCGTCGCCCTGGGCCTGTCGGGCATCGTCGGCTCGATACGACTGGCGGCGGCCGCGGCCGTCTTCGAGTCCGGCGCGCTGGGCGGGCTGGTCGTCGGGATGCTGCTGGTCGCGGCGACGGGGTGCGCGACGCTCGCCGTGACGTCGCTGGTCATCTCGGCGAGGTTCGCCGAGGGTGGTGGCGCGGTGCGCAGGGGCGCGGTCGTCGTCGGCTGGCTGATCGCCCTGGGCAGTCTGGCCGCCGCCCTGACCCAGCACGTCGCCTGGAGCGCCGGCGCCGCCGCGGGCGCGCTGCTGGTGGCCCTCTCCAGCGGTACGGCGACCAGGGAGTGGTTCGGCCGAGCGCGGCTCGCGAACGCATGAGTTCAGCCGCACGGGCGGTCTCGCCACACACACACCCCGTCGGACCCCGCCATCCGTGCGGGGCCGCCCCGGCCCGGGTGCGGCGCGGCCGAGAATCAACTGTGCGACGAAGCAGGGGAATTGCCAGAGACGCCAGGTGATCCGAGCACCCCTGACCCCGCGACGCGCCGGAGCATCACGACCACATCGGCCAGGCGGAGGAGGAGGTCTCTGCCGTACGCCGTGACGGCGTGACGGTGAAGGTGCCGTCGTCGCCGACCGGCAGGGACCCCGGGACGGTGCGGCGACTCAGGGGGTGTCGGGCACGTCGGGCCTCGGCGGGGCACCACGCGGGGTTACTGTCGCCGCCATGGACCGTGATCACCGAGGATGGCTCCCGTGTCTGCTCGGCGGAGCCGTCTTCGCCGTGTGCATGGCCGGAACCACGCTGCCGACCCCCCTCTACCCTCTCTACCAGGAGAAGTTCGGCTTCTCCGAGCTGACGGTCACCGTCGTCTACGCGGTGTACGCGTTCGGGGTCATCGGTGTGCTGCTGCTGGCCGGCAACGCCTCGGACACCGTGGGCAGACGTCCGGTGCTGATGGCGGGCCTGGGCTGCGCGGCGGCGAGCGCCGTGTGTTTCCTGGCCGCCACCGGGCTGGGCTGGCTGTACGCGGGACGGCTGCTGTCGGGGCTGTCCGCCGGGCTGTTCACCGGGGCCGCCACGGCGTACGTGATGGACCTGGCACCGCACGGCGGCGCCTCCCGGGCCACGTTCGTCGCGACGGCCGCCAACATGGGCGGGCTGGGGTGCGGTCCGCTGCTCGCCGGAGTGCTCGCGCAGTACGCCGACCGGCCGCTGTACCTGCCGTTCGTCGTGCATCTCACCCTGGTGGCCTGTTCGGTCGGCGTCGTGGCATGGCTCCCGGAGACCGTGCGGCACCGCAGGGCGCTGCGCACCGTACGGCCGCAGCGGCCCGGCCTGCCCCCCGAGGTGCGGGCGGTGTTCGGGCCGGCGGCGATCGCCTCGTTCGTGGGGTTCGCGCTCTTCGGCGTGTTCACCTCGGTCAGCCCGGCGTTCCTCGCCGACTCCCTCGACGAGGGCAACCACGCCGTGAGCGGTCTCATCGTCGCGCTGGCCTTCTTCGCCTCGACCGCCGGACAGCTGATCGTCGGCCGGGTCGGGGTCGGGCGGTCGCTGCCGCTGGGCTGCGCCGCGCTCCTGGCCGGGCTGGCGCTGCTCGCGGGCGCGTTGCGGTGGGAGGTGCTGGCGCTGGTGGTGCTGAGCGCGATCGTCGGCGGGGTCGGCCAGGGGCTGGCGTTTCGTGGGGCGCTGTCCGCGGTGGCCGGGGCGTCCCCCGAGGACCGGCGCGCGGCGGTGATCTCGACGCTCTTCGTGGTGGCCTACGCGGGCATCTCGTTGCCGGTGATCGGCGTCGGTGTGCTGGTGGGTCCGCTCGGCCTGGAGGGTGCCGGGCTCGTGTTCATCGGGTGCATGGCCCTCCTCGTCTCGACGGCGGGGATCTATCTGCTCCGGCGGCCGGTACGGGTGGAGGACGTGAACGCCTGAGTCCCCGGACGGGGCGTATCGCACACCGGGCCTACGGCACCGGCGTCGCGGGCCGGGCCGGGGCGCACACACGCTTGGCCGCGGCCGTACGGGTGGGGTCGGTCCCGGGGCGAAGCGACAGGGGGCCGACCGGCGTTGTGCAGAACCCATCCGTCATCACCGGAAAGGCCCCTCGATGCGACGTACCGCCTTCCTCGCCGTCTGCGCCCTGCTCAGCGCCGCGGCCACGGGATTCTTCACCACCAGCGCCGTTCGCAGCCGCTGAGACCCGGTGGCCGGGGAAGCCTTCCGGCTTTCCCGGCCGCCGGCTTCCTGCTACCGAGTACCGAGTACCGGCCTCCGTCCGACGCCCGACGCTCGTCGCCCGAGCCCCGATGCCCAACGCCCGTCGTCAGGAGGCCGGGTCACGGGTGTGCGAGCGGTCGTCCGACGGCACGTCGGTCCGTTCCGTGCCGCTCGTGCCGCCGGGATGCCGGATCGCGCACAGGTATCCGAGACCCAGGGCGATCGCCATCCCGTAGAACACCCACTGGTTGGCCTCGGCGAAGTCCATCCGGATCGCCGGCATCGACTCCTGTACCGTCCGCTCGACCGCCGAGCCGCCGGCGCTGAGCTGCTGGTCGTCGCCGGTGCCGGTGATCGCCTCGGCGACGCTCTTCGCCGTGCTCTGCGCGGTCCCGGACGGCATTCCACCCGACCGCAGGGTGTCGTCGACGTTCTCGGTCATCCGGTGGGTCAGCAGGGATCCGTAGAGTGCCAGGCCGACGCTCGCCGCGTAGTTGCGGATCGTCTGGGTGATGCCGGTGACCTCGCCGTAGGAGGCGTCGATCGCCCGGTTCACGGCGTCGGTGGAGGCGGGCGCCAGGACGAAGCCGATGCCGGCCCCCGCGAGGGCCGCGTAGGGCCACTGGTCGTGCATCGACAGATCGGTCAGCTTCCCGGCCCAGAGCGCGAAGCCCACCGCTCCGACCACACAGCCGATCTTCAGGGTCGGCCGCGCGCCGCGCTTGTCCAGGATCCGCCCGCCCCACTGCGAGGCGAGCGCGAAGCCCGCGAAGACGTACAGCAGATACAGGGCTGCCTGGTTGGGCGAGGCGCTCAGGGACACCTGCGCGTAGACGGAGGCGAAGAAGAACAGCGGGACGAACGCGAGCATGGAGAAGAACAGCACGAGTCCGTCGACCACGAAGGCGCGGTCCCGGAAGACCGCGAGCTGGACCAGCGGGTGGGCCGTGCGCCGTTCGTAGCGGCAGAACAGCCACAGCACGGCCAGACCGCCCACGATGCAGACCCAGGTGAGCACGCTGTCCCAGCCCCACGCCGACGCCTGCTGGAAGCCGAGCACGCTCCCGCCCATGCCGATCGCGATCAGCACGGCGCCCCGCACGTCCAGGGGCTCGTCACGGCGGCGGTCGGAGACATGGGCGAGCGCGGTCAGGATCAACGCGACGACGGCCACGGGCACGTTGACCCAGAAGATCGCCCGCCAGGTCCAGCCGGTGAGCCAGCCGCCGAGGAGCGGCCCGATGGCTGTCAGGGCGCCGGTGACACCGAAGAACAGGGCGAGGGCGCGGCCGCGCCGCTCCACCGGGAAGACCGCCACGACCACCGCCAGCGCGGCGGGGAAGAGCAGGGCCGCGCCGAGCCCCTGGGTCGCCCGGAAGACGATGAGCCATGTCAGCGCGAAGTCGCCGCTGGGTACGCAACCGCACAGGACCGACGAGACCACGAACACCAGGGTGCCCACCACGACGACGCGCCGCGGACCGAGCAGGTCCGCCAGCCGTCCGCCGAGGGCGAAGAACGCGGCCAACGCCAGCAGATAGGCGTTGACGACCCACTGCATACCGGAGGCGGACAGGCCGAGTTCGTGGACGATGTCCGGCGTCGCGATCGACACGATGGTCTGGTCGATGAACGTCATCGACACCGCGAACATCATGGCCGCGAGGGCCAGCGACTGCGAAGGTCTGCGCGGGCCCTCCTGCGCGCTCCCCGCCTGCTGTTTGGTGTACATGCCAGTCACGCCCTCAGTCTGAACCCGCTCGGCTGACGACGCATCCGGTGCACATCGCCGTCAGGAAGGGGCGTCGTCACAGAGGGTCAGGCGCACCCGTCATGGACACATGAGCAGTCGTGGCGGCCGCGACGGCGGCCACGAGCAGGGCGGCGGGGAGGCAGGGGGAGCCGGTAGGGACCGCGAGCGGGAACGGGGTCCGTACGGCCGGCCGCGCGGGCGCTCCGGCCGCACCCGCCGCCACTCCGTCCGCTCCCGCCGCTCCCGCCGCTCCCGGGGGCCCGCTACTCCGGTTGAGTCACCGTCAGCGACCACCGGACGGCGTCGGCCGAAGCGTCCACTCCCACGGTGAAGGAGCCCGGCCGCACCACGCCGGCGGCCATGGTCGCCGAGCCCACCCCGGCGCTCCCGGCCGGGCAGTCGACCGAGAACGCGGCGACCTCGGCGTCCTCCTGCGACCACATCGTCACCCGCACGCTGCCACCGCCTTCGCAAGCCACCGTGAGGACGGTCGGCAGGCCGTTCGAGGCGCCTCCCGACGCGACGCCGCCGTCCCCCGTCCACTCCTCCACCCACACCAGGCCGTCAGGACCGGGGTGCGGCAGCAGCGGGTCCCCGGCCGCGGCGGCGGGCCCCGTACCGGCACCCGTCAGCGCACAGGCGGCCAGCACCGTCATGACCAGGGATTTTCTCGCTCGGCTCATGTTCGCTCCTCCGTGATGTGTCATGAACCCCACACTCTGCCGGGGTGATCGTCCCCGGACCTGAGTACGCGTACTCAGGGGCGATCAGGTTGGCCGGAACCCAGCGCTGCCCCGGCTCTCCCGCCGTCGGGATGCGTGGGGGCCCGGCCGGGTGGACGCTGCTGATCATGGCGCGCAAGGGTGCACGACCCGCTCGACCCGCCGCGGGGCAGGACGTGGAGGGGCTGCTCGACGAGCTCTACGCCACACCGCCGTCCGGCTTCGTCGCCCGACGGGAGCAGCTCGCCGCCGAAGCCAAGCGCGACGGGCGCGGAGACGATGCCCGTCGGATCCATGCCGCCCGGCGACCGACGCTCGCGGCCTGGGCGGCGAACCTGCTGCTGCGCTCGCGGCCACAGGAGAGCGGGCGGTTCCTGGAGCTGGGACGGGCGCTGCGCGAGGCGTACCGGTCCCTGGACGCCGACGGGATCAGGGAGCTGTCCGAGCAGCGCCGGAGCGTCGTCTCCGCACTGTCCCGGCAGGCCGCCGAGCTGGCTCGTGAGGCCGGGCACCCGTTGTCGGGCGCGGCTCGGCAGGACGTCGAGTCCACCCTGCGCGCGGTGCTCGCCGACGAGGACGCGGCGCAGCGGTGGGCCACCGGACGTCTGGAGAGTGCCCTCACCCCGCCGGCCGACTTCCCGTCCCGTGGCGCGGCGGCCGCCGGATCTTCGCGCAGGCCGGCCCGACCGGCGCCCGCGGCGCCGGACACGCGGTCCCGGGCGAAGGACGAACTCGCCGAGCGGCGCCGCCTACGGCAGAAACAACTGGGCCAGGCCCGGCGGACGGCGGAGGCCGCCGACCGCCGGTTGCGGGCGCTGAATGCCGGACGGGCCGACGCCGACGCGTCGCTCCAGCAGGCCCGCGAGCGGCACGACCGGGCCCGTGAGAGCGAGTCCGCGGCACAGGAGCGGCTGCGTCAGGCGCGCCAGGAGCTCCGGCAGGCCGAGCAGGAGCGGAAGGAGGCCGAGGAACGGCTGCGGACCGCCGCTCAGGCGGTGGACCGGGCCGAGCGGGCGGCCCGGGAGGCCGCGCAGGAGGTGGCCCGGCTGGCCGAACCGAGCACGTAGGCCTCCCGTTGTCCGGGCGCCGGGCGGGGTGCGCCCGCGGGCCGCGCCTCCCGCATGGTGGGGGGCGTCCGGTGGTGCGACGCTGGAGGCAAGGGCGTCCGACACAGGGCAAGCCGGGAGGGCCGATGGGACGTGACGTCCCGGCGCTGGTCTTCACCCGCGAGGACCGCCGCCGGTACCGGATCAAGATGCAGGATTGCCTCGATGTGTTCGCGCAGATGCTGCGCGAGTCGCGGTTCGAGTCCGAGCGGCCCCAGGTGGGTCTCGAGATCGAGCTGAACCTGGTCGACGACGAGGCCGAGCCGACGATGCGCAACAGCGACGTGCTCGACGCGATCGCGGATCCGGCCTGGTCCACCGAGCTCGGCCGCTTCAACCTCGAGATCAACGTGCCGCCGCGCCGGCTGACGCAGGGCGGTCCCGACGCCTGGGAGGCGGAGATCCGTGCCGCGCTCAACCACGCCGAGCAGCGTGCCCGGACGGTCGGCACGCATCTGATCATGATCGGTATCCTCCCGACGCTGCGGCAGGAGGACGTCGGCGAGTCGGCGCTTTCGGAGAACGCCCGCTACCGGCTGCTCAACGACCAGGTGTTCGCCGCGCGGGGCGAGGACCTGCACATCGAGATGGACGGTGTCGACCGGCTGCGGACCTATGCGGACACGATCACCCCGGAGGCCGCGTGCACCAGTACGCAGTTCCATCTCCAGGTCTCCCCCGACGAGTTCGCCGCCTACTGGAACGCGGCGCAGGCGGTCGCCGGCGTTCAGGTTGCGCTGGCGGCCAACTCGCCGTTCCTGTTCGGGAAGGAGTTGTGGCACGAGACCCGTATCCCGCTGTTCGAGCAGGCCACCGACACCCGCCCGCAGGAGATCAAGGTGCAGGGCGTACGGCCTCGGGTGTGGTTCGGGGAGCGGTGGATCACCAGCGTCTTCGACCTCTTCGAGGAGAACCTGCGCTACTTCCCCGCGCTGCTGCCCCTGTGCGACGAGCAGGATCCGCGCGAGACGCTGTCCGGAGGGGATGTGCCGGAGCTGGGCGAGCTGACCCTGCACAACGGCACCATCTACCGCTGGAACCGTCCGGTCTACGCCGTCGCCCACGACCAGCCGCACGTGCGGGTGGAGAACCGCTGTCTGCCCGCCGGTCCCACCGTCGCCGACACCCTCGCCAACGGCGCCTTCTACTACGGCATCACCCGGGCCCTGGTGGAGGACGAGCGGCCGGTGTGGTCGCGGATGTCCTTCCGGGCCGCCGAGGACAATCTGCACACGGCGGCGCGGGACGGCATCGACGCCCGGCTGTACTGGCCGGGCATGGGCGAGGCGCCGGTGGCCGAGCTCGTCCTGCGGCGCCTGCTGCCGCTGGCCCACCGGGGGCTGGAACTCTCCGGGATGGACGCTGCCTGGCGGGAGCCACTGCTCGGAATCATCGAACAGCGGTGCGTCACCGGCCGTAACGGCGCCGTCTGGCAGAAGGAGATGTTCCATCGCATCACCGCCTCCGCCCAGGCCGGCCGGCATGAGGCGCTGCGACGGATGACACAGCTCTACATCGACTACATGCACCTCAACGCCCCCGCCCACACCTGGCCGGTCGACTGATCGGCGGCCCTCGCCGACCGCCCCCGATCGGCGGCTGTGAGGGCCGACACGACCCCTCGATTCGGCAGCGCTCCCCGGACCGTGCAGGATGTAACCATGACCATCAAGATCTACTTCGACATCACCATCGACGACAAGCCCGCCGGGCGGATCAACTTCAACCTGTTCGACGACGTCGTCCCCAAGACGGCGGAGAACTTCCGCGCGCTGGCCACCGGCGAGAAGGGCTTCGGTTACGCCGGCTCCTCCTTCCACCGGGTCATCCCCGAGTTCATGCTCCAGGGCGGTGACTTCACCCGCGGCGACGGCACGGGCGGCAAGAGCATCTACGGCGAGAAGTTCGCCGACGAGAACTTCACGCTCAAGCACGACCGTCCCGGCCTGCTCTCCATGGCGAACGCCGGCCGCAACACCAACGGCTCGCAGTTCTTCGTCACCACCATCGTCACCGGCTGGCTCGACGGCAAGCACGTGGTGTTCGGCGAGGTCGCCGACGAGGAGAGCATGGCTCTCGTCAAGAAGATCGAGTCCTACGGCTCGGGCAGCGGCAAGACCTCGGCGAAGATCACCATCGCGGAGTCCGGCCAGCTCTGACCCCGCTCCCAGCGCCGGCCGGCCGGGTCACCCCCGGCCGGCGGCGCGAGCGCCCTCGTGTCGTACGCGGCGCGGGTGCCGCGGGCCCTGACCTCGGGGGTTCCGGTGTCCGGCACCTGGTGGATGCCGGACACCGGAACCTTCCGCAGTGCTCCCCGCGAGTCATGACGCGCGCCCGGCACGAGCCCGCGCACTGCCGGGTTCCGGCAGTGTTCCGCGGGATCTCGATGCCGATGGGCCGTCGCCGCCGGACGTCGGCGGTCGTCGGCGGTCGTCGACGTCCGACGTCAGCGGTAGTCGGGGTTGGGCGCGTCGAAGCGGCAGCCCGCGTCCCACTCCGAACGCCGGTTGCCGTGGGCGGGGACACCGCCGTTGCGCTTGAGCAGGGCCGCGAGGTGCATCAGGTTCCACGTCATGAAGGTCGTGTTGCGATTGGTGAAGTCGTTCTCCGGACCGCCCGAGCCGGGATCCAGGTACGAAGGCCCGGGACCCGCCGGACCGATCCAGCCGGCGTCCGCCTGCGGCGGGATCGTGTAGCCGAGGTGCTGGAGGCTGTAGAGGAGGTTCATCGCGCAGTGCTTCACGCCGTCCTCGTTGCCGGTGATCAGACAGCCGCCGACCCGGCCGTAGAAGGCGTACTGGCCCTGCGGGTTGAGCAGGCTGGAGCAGCTGTAGAGGCGCTCGACGACCTTCTTCGTCACGGAGCTGTTGTCGCCGAGCCAGATCGGTCCGGCCAGCACCAGGATGTCGGCCGCCATCACCCGCTCGTACAGGGCCGGCCAGGCGTCGGTGGCGAAGCCGTGCGCGGTCATGTCCGGGTAGACGCCGGGGGCGATGTCGTGGTCGACGGCCCGGATCTCGTCGGTGGTCACCCCGTGCGCGTCCATGACGGCCCGGCTCTTGTCGACCAGGCCCTGCGTGTGGCTGAGCTGCGGGGACGGTTTGAGGGTGCAGTTGACGAACAGGGCGCTGAGGTCGGCGAAGCGGTACGTGTCGCCGGAGGAGGGCGAGGCTGCCATGGCGGTCTCCCTTGCTGAAGGCCTGGGAAGCGTCTCGCGAAGAGTCCGTTCCGTCCCGTTTCGACGCGCGTGCCGCGTCTTACGGAGTGATGACGTACCGGGCGGGTCGCGGGGCCCGGCCCGGCCGCGCCCCTAGCGTGGCCGTATGCGTGTACTGGTCACCGGCGGTGCCGGATTCATCGGGTCCCATGTCGTCGACGCCCTGCGTGCGCGCGGGCACGAGGCGCTCGTGTACGACGTCCGGCAGGACCCCGCCGCCGACGTGCGCGATGCCGTCGCCGTCGCCCGTGCCCTCGACGGCATCGACGCCGTCTGTCACCAGGCCGCGATGGTCGGGCTCGGCGACGGGGTCTCCGACGCGGCGGAATACGTCTCACGCAACGACCTGGGGACGGCCGTGCTGCTCGCCGCCATGGCCGCGGCCGGCGTCGGGCGGCTCGTGCTCGCCGGGTCGATGGTCGTCTACGGGGAGGGTCGCTACGAATGCCGGGAGCACGGGGTGGTGCGACCGCGGCCACGGGCCGTCGCCGATCTGGACGCGGGACGGTTCGAGCCGCCGTGCCCGGCCTGCGGCAGGGCACTCGCCCCCGGGCTCGTCGCCGAGGACGCCCCCGCCGACCCGCGCAACGTGTACGCCACGACCAAGCTCGCCCAGGAGCATCTGGCCGCCGCCTGGGCCAGGTCGACGGGCGGGACGGCGGTGTCGCTGCGCTACCACAACGTGTACGGCCCCCGGATGCCCCGGGACACCCCGTACGCCGGAGTCGCCTCCTTCTTCCGCTCCGCGCTGGCCCGGGGCGAGGCCCCGCGCGTCTTCGAGGACGGGCGGCAGCGGCGGGACTTCGTGCACGTGCGGGACGTGGCCGCGGCCAACCTGGCCGCGCTGGACGCCGACACACCCCAGGGCACGCTCACGGCGTACAACACCGGCAGCGGGGAGCCGCACACGGTGGGCGAGATGGCCCGGGCGCTGGCCGCCGCGTACGGCGGGCCCCCGCCGGTCGTCACCGGCGAGTACCGGCGGGGCGACGTCCGCCACATCACGGCGGACTCCGCCCGGCTGCGGGCCGAGCTGGGCTGGAAGCCCCAGGTCGGTTTCCAGGAGGGCATGCGGGAGTTCGCGCGGGCCGGACTGCGCGGCGACTGAACCGCGGGCGCTGGGCGTCCGGCCTCCGCGGAGTCTCAGGGGGCCGTCGGCAGGGTTACCTCGAAGCGGCAGCCGCCGGGGATGTTGCGTACCGTGGCCCACCCCTGGTGGGCCTCCACGATCCCCCGCACGATGGCGAGGCCGAGCCCCGCGCCGGCCGGCGGCGTCCGGGCGTGTGTGCCGCGCCATCCGGTGTCGAAGACGCGCGGCAGATCCTCCTCGGGGATGCCGCCGCAGCCGTCGGTGACGGAGACGACGACCCCGGCGGGCGAGCGTTCGGCGGCGACGGCGACCGTGCCGTCGGCGGGCGTGCGCCGGATGGCGTTGACGAGCAGGTTGCCCAGCACCCGGCTCATCTCCTTGCCGTCCACCTCGACCGGAAGGGGCTCGACCCGGCCGCCGACGAGCCGCACGCCGTGTTCGCGGGCGAGCGGGTCGGCGCCGGCGAGGGCGTCGCCGACCAGGTCGTACACGGACATGCGGGAGGTGGACAGGGCGAGCGCTCCGGCGTGTATGCGGGAGAGCTCGAACAGGTCGCCCACCATGTCGTTGAGCCGCTCCACCTCGGTGCGGATCTGGCGCAGATAGCGGTCGGGGTCGGCCGCGACGCCGTCCTCCAGCGCCTCCGACATCGCCCGCAGTCCGGCCAGCGGAGTGCGCAGGTCGTGCGAGATCCAGGCGACGAGTTCGCGTCTGGACGCCTCCAGCGCGCGTTCGCGGTCCCGGGACTCGGCGAGCTTCCCGCTGGTCGCCGCCAGCTCACGGCTCAGCGCGTCCAGTTCGGCGGTGGCCGGGCCGTCGGGGGCGGTGAAGGCACCGCCGTCGCCGAACGAACGGGCGGCACGGGTGAGTTCACGGCTGCGGGCGACCACCCAGCGGCCGAGCAGAAGGGCGGTGGCCAGCGAGACCACCGCGGCCATGGCCACGACCGTCGTCACGACGCTCAGGTCGTGCCCGGACAGGAACATCGCCTGCGCCACGGCCAGTGTGCCCGCCAGCATCGCGGTCACGGCGACGGCGGCCACCACGGTGAGCGACGCGGTGAGCGAACGGCGGCGCAGCAGCCACAGCGCCCCCGCGCCGACCAGCCCGGCGAGCAGGGCGCCGAGGAAGGCGAACAGGGCGATGAGCAGGGTGTCGCGCACGGTCACTCCCCCTCTCGGTCGAATCCGGGTTCTCGGTCGAATCCGGGTTCTCGCTCGGATCCGGGTTCTCGCTCGGATCCGGGTTCTCGCTCGGATCCGGGTTCGAAGCGGTAGCCCACGCCCCACACCGTCCGGATCAGTTGGGGCCGCGCCGGGTCGTCCTCGACCTTGCCGCGCAGCCGGCGCACATGGACCGTCACGGTGGACAGGTCGCCGAACTCCCAGCCCCACACCTCGTGCATCAGGTCCTCCCGCCCGAACGCCCGCCCGGGATGCCGCAGGAAGAACGCGAGCAGGTCGAACTCGCGCAGGGTGAGGGCGAGTTCGACGCCGTCCTTGGTGGCGCGGCGGGCGCCGGGATCGAGGGACAGGCCGGCCGCGCCCAGCACCCGCGCACCGGTGGCGGGCCGGCTGCGGCGCAGCACCGACTCCACCCGCAGGACGAGTTCGCGGGGGCTGAAGGGCTTGGTGACGTAGTCGTCGGCGCCGACCTCCAGGCCCAGGATGCGGTCGTCCTCGTCGCCGCGCGCGGTCAGCATGATGACCGGCACGGGCCCGTGCCCGCGCATCCGGCGGCACACCTCGAGGCCGTCCATGCCGGGCAGCATCAGGTCCAGCACCACCAGATCGGGCCAGTGCGCGGCGGCCCGGGTCAGCGCGGTCGGGCCGTCGTCGGCCCGGTCGACGACATAGCCGGCCCGGTCCAGGTAGCCCGCGACGACCTCCGAGACCGTGGGGTCGTCGTCCACGACCAGGACCCGGGCCGATCCCGGCGGGAGGGGCGGGGACTCGTGCGGCTGCTGCATGCGCCCAGCCTCGCACCGCGCCCGGGTCCGTGCGGCGTCCGGGGCACCCAGGCGGCTCGACGTCCGCGTTTCGTAAGGAGCCGAGGTCCGGTTTGCCCGATTCGCGTTCGTAGGGTGAGACCGTGACCACGGACGCAGAAGTAGATGTCGTACTCCCCTGTCTGAACGAGGCAGAGGCCCTCCCCTGGGTTCTCGCCCGCATTCCGAAGGGCTGGCGCGCCCTAGTCGTCGACAACGGCTCCACCGACGGCTCGCCGGAGATCGCCCGCGCACTCGGCGCGAGAGTCGTCCACGAGCCCCGCCGGGGCTTCGGTGCCGCCTGCCACGCCGGACTGGCCGCGGCCACCGCCGACATCGTCTGCTTCTGCGACTGCGACGCCTCCCTCGACCCGGCGCTGCTCGCGCCGTTCGTCCACGAGGTCCGCGCCGGCACGGCGGATCTGGTGCTCGGCCGCAGGCGGCCCAGCGGCCGGGGCGCGTGGCCCGCGCACGCCCGGGCCGGCAACCTCGCGCTCGCCCGGCTGCTGCGCCGCCGCACCGGGCTGCGCCTGCACGACCTCGGCCCGCTGCGGGCCACCCGCCGTGAACCGCTGCTCGCCCTCGGGCTCACCGACCGGCGCAGCGGCTACCCGTTGGAGATGGTGGTGCGCGCGGCCGACGCGGGCTGGCGGATCACCGAGCACGACGTCCCCTACCTGCCCCGTACGGGCGTCTCGAAGGTGACGGGCACCTGGCGGGGCACCTGGCAGGCGGTCCGGGACATGAGCCGCGTCCTCAACGGCGTTCCGGCGCGCGAAGGAGTCGCACGGTGACCACGCTGCTCGTCATCGCCAAGGAGCCGCTGCCGGGCCGGGTGAAGACCCGGCTCACGCCGCCGTTCACCCCACGGGAGGCGGCCGCGCTCGCGGAGGCGGCGCTGTCCGACACCCTGCGGGTGGTGGCGGCCACGCCCGCCTCCCGCCGTGTCCTGGTGCTGGACGGCGCCCCCGGGCCCTGGCTGCCGTCCGGTTTCGACGTCGTACCGCAGTGCGCGGGCGGGCTCGACGAACGGCTCGCGGACGCCTTCGCCCGGTGCGACGGCCCGGCCCTTCTCATCGGGATGGACACTCCGCAGGTGACGCCGGAGCTGCTGACCGTCGACTTCGACGGCTGCGACGCGTACTTCGGCCCGGCGCGGGACGGCGGCTTCTGGGCGCTGGGGCTCGCTGAGCCCGATCCCGCTCTGCTGCGGGGCGTGCCCATGTCGACGCCTTCGACGGGGGCCGCGCAGCGGGCGCGGCTCGTCGGCGCGGGGCTGCGGGTGCGTGACCTGCCGTGTCTGCGGGACGTGGACACCGCCGCGGACGCGACGGCCGTCGCCGCGCTGGCCCCGTACAGCCGCTTCGCCGACCGTCTCGCCGGGTGCGCGGCGGCGGTGAGCCGATGAGCACCGCGTACGACCTCACCGGGGCCGGCCCCGCCGACGCCGACGTGGCAGAGGCCGCGGGGGTCGCGGGGAGCGCGGGGGTCGCCGGCGACTGGGCCGCCGCCGACCCCTACAGCGCCGCCCTGCGCACCGGCCGGGGCCCGCTGTTCCTGCGCCGCGCCGACGGCTGGCTGCTGCCGCTGGAGGTGGAAAGGTGGTGCGCCCGCGCCGATCCGGCCGATCTGGCGATCCTGGACCGGTGCGAGGGAGCCGTACTGGACGTGGGCTGCGGGCCCGGCCGGCTGGTGGCCGAACTCGCCGCCCGGGGACGGCCCGTGCTGGGCATCGACGTCAGCGAGGCCGCCGTCGCCCACACGCTGGCGCTGGGCGGCCAGGCGCTGCGGCGGTCGGTCTTCGATCCGTTGCCGGGCGAGGGTCGCTGGGCGACCGTGCTGCTCATCGACGGCAATGTCGGCATCGGCGGCGACCCGCTCGCCCTGCTGCGCCGGGCGGCCGATCTGCTCGTCCCGGGTGGCCTGCTGATCGCCGAGACCGCGCCGGTGGACGTGGACGAGCGGGCCGAGGTCGAGGTCGTCGGCCTGCCCGAGGCGGGCGGCACCGGACGGGCGTTCCCCTGGGCGCGGCTCGGCACGCCGGCCCTGCTGCGGTACGCACACCGCGAGGACTGGCGCACGGCCGGTCAGTGGACGGCCGGCGGCCGCTGCTTCCTCGCCCTGCGCAGTCGCAGCGCGAGGAGCAGCGCCGAGCCGCCGAAGAGCACCGCGGTGATCAGCAGCCAGTGGGCGAGGAACCCGTCCGCCGAGCGGCCGGTGGCCGACCGGTAGCGGACCTCCACCATCCCGCTGATCAGCGGGAACCATACGAGCAGCAGCAGTGCGGAGAGCGCGGCCGGTACCCGGACGTACATCGTCAGGCGCCGATGACCGGTCGCGCCGAGCCCCTGTACGACAGCCCGGTCGGCCACGGCGTACAGGGGCAGCAGCACGAGGTCGTGCAGCAGCGCCGCTCCCACCCACCACAGCGCCACGCCGAACCAGTCGTCGGCGAGGAGACGTACGCCCGCGTAGGCGGCGAGCGCGAACGAGCAGACCAGCAGGAGGATCTGGAAGGGGCTGCCGATCACCGGCCGGCGTCGCACGGGCGTCATCGCGTCTCTCCGAAGGTCATCCGGGCCACCCACTTGGTGTTGAGCACGCCGGGCGCGGCGGGCACGATGACGCGCGCCGGGTAGCCGTGGTCGGGGGTCAGGGACTCGCCGTTGACGTACAGGGCGAGCAGGGAGCGCGGGTCGGCGACCTGGTTGGCGCGCAGGGCGGCGTGGCGGAAGGCGCCGCGCCGCTGGAGGGACTCGACGAACACGTCCGGCGGATCGTCGTGGCCGACGAGCGCGGCCAGGTCCCGGAGCCGTACGCCCCGCCACCACTGGTCCGAGGTCGACCAGCCCTCGACGCAGGCGATGGGCAACGCCGCACTGTGCAGCGGGAGCTCACGGAGCTGGGCGCGGCTGAGGCGGAGGGTGCCGGAGCGCCCCGTGACGACGAGGCGCCAGGCGTCCTCGTCCGTCTCCGGCGCGGTGATCCCGGCGTACGCGGCCGTCTTGTTGATCTGGAAGCCGTTCGGGCCGCTGCCCGGATCGGGTCCCCCGTGCGGAGCGAGCAGGGCGGTGCGCCGCAGCGGCCCGTCGAAGCTCTGGCCGGCCGTCGTGGCGAACAGCAGCAGCGAGCCGCCTCCGACGAACCACAGCGCTCCGCGCCGGGAGACGGTCGCGGGGTCCGGGCGCGGGGAGACGAGTTCCTGCTCGGGCGCGGGCGCGGGCTCCTGGGACGAGGCCGGCTCCGCCGCCCGCAGGCGGCGCAGATTGCGTACGGCCGCCGGGACCTTCAGCACGGCGTGGGCGACGAAGGCGGCGAAGAAGACCCATGCGCCGTAGAAGTGCAGGGGGTAGAAGGAGCCGGGGAAGACGTAGTCGAGCTGGACGTTGAGCACGCCGGTCGTGAATTCGAACAGCGCGCCGCCGACCAGCAACAGCAGGGAGATCCTTTCGAGGGCGTGGGCGAGCGAGCGGGCCGGCGGCAGCGTGAACAGCTGCGGCACGACCGACCACAGCTTGGCCAGCAGGACGGGGATCAGGGTGACGCCGAGAGTGACGTGCACGCCCTGGTTGACCCGGTACAGCCAGTGCGGGTCGGTCGGCCAGGAGAAGAGGTAGAAGCCGAGGATCCCCTTGTCCGGGGTCTTGTCGTTCACCGGGGAGAGGTCCGGGTTGTAGGCGGCGTACGAGATCAGGCCCGTCACGAACAGCACCGTGATGCCGGCGAGCAGCACCAGGCCGAGCACCGAGGTGAACCAGGGGCCGCGCAGCGGGCTGCGCCAGAAGCCGGGGGAGGTGGGCAGCCGTGTGTCGTCTCGCATGATCCGACCGTAGGCCGCGGCACCGCCGGAAACGGGTGCGCGACCCATGACGAAATGCTGACGTCCGGCCCGGACGGCGGACCGCGACCCGCCGCCCGGCCTAGCGTGCCGGTGTGAACAGCACCCTGCGCTCCGCCGAGCCGCGCGTCCGACGCTCCGGCGGCATCACCCGCGACCTCCGCCACGACCTGTACGCGGTGGGCGCCGCCGTCCTGCTCGTGACGGCGGCCGTGCTGATCGGCCACCACATCCAGCACGCCCATCACACCTTGCGCGTCAACTGGCCTCCTTTGCTGGGGAGTTGGGGTCCTCATCTGGGACCGGGCACGCCGGTGGCCGTCGTCGTGGCGGTCGCTACCGTGGGGTACGGTCCCGCCCTGGCCGCCCGCCTGCCCTGGCGGGCCCTGCTCGCGGCGGCCTGGGGCACGGCAACGGCCTGGATCCTCTCGCTCGCCCTGATCGACGGCTGGCAGCGGGGCGTCGCCGGCCGGCTCACCTCCCGCCACGAGTACCTCCAGGTCGTCGGCCGTTTCCACGACGTCCCGGCGGCCCTGCGGGATTTCACCCACCACATCCTGCTGGAGTCCCCGGACAACTGGCCCGCGCATGTCGCCGGTCATCCCCCGGCGGCCACGCTGACGTTCGTCCTGCTCAACCGGATCGGGCTGCGGGGCGGGGGCTGGGCCGGAATCTGGTGCGTCGCCGTCGGCGCGACGGCCTGTGTGGCCGTCCTGGTGGCGGTGCGGGCGCTGGCCGACGAGGGGCTCGCGCGGCGGGCGGCACCCTTCCTGGTGCTGGCGCCGGCCGCGGTGTGGATGGGGACCTCGGCGGACGCGTACTTCGCCGCGGTCGCCGCGTGGTCCGTGGCGCTGCTGGCCCTGGCGGTCACGGGACGGCGGGTCCGGAGCGCCGCGCTGGGCTCGGGCCTGCTCTTCGGCCTGACCTGCTACCTCTCCTACGGCCTCACCCTCTTCGCGCTCATCGGCGCGGCGGTGCTGCTGCTCGGCCGGGGGCGCGTCCGGGAGCGTCCCGAGCTGCTCCTCCTGCTGCTCGCCGGGGCGGCCGTCGTGCCGACGGCGTTCACCCTCGCCGGATTCGACTGGTGGGAGGCGTACCGGCTGCTGGTCACGCGCTACCGGCAGGGCGCGGGCGGTATCCGCCCCTACGGCTACTGGGTGTGGGCCAACCTCGCCTGCGCGGTCCTGATCACGGGCCTGGCGACGGCGGCCGGCCTCCGGCGGACCGGCGCGTCGCTTGGCCACCGTCGCGGCGAGAGCCTCGCGCGGCCCGACGGCCCGCACCGCCGGGGCGCGGACGCCCGCCTCGCCCTCCTCGTGGCCGCCGCCCTGCTCGCCCTGCTCGTCGCCGACCTGTCCGGCATGAGCAAGGCCGAGACGGAACGCATCTGGCTCCCGTTCGCCCTGTGGCTCCTCCCGTCCTGCGCGTTCCTCACCCGCCCGCGTGCCTGGCTGGCCGCCCAGGCCGCACTGGCCCTGCTGCTCAACCATCTGTTGCTGACCGGCTGGTGAGCCGGGGCGCGCCGGCGCTCAGCCGGCGAGTTCTCCGAGGAGTGCCCAGGTGCGGCGGCGGGCGGCGGCCCCGGCGATGCCCGTGCCCGAGAACACCACCTCCGTCGCCCCGGCGTCGCGGTAGCGGCGCACCTCGGCGGCGACCGTCCGCTCGTCTCCGATCACCGCCACGTCGCCGGCCCGCCGGCCGCCGGAGAGTTCGACGACCCGCGCGTAGGACGGGAACTGTTCGTAGAACGCGAGCTTCTCGGTGGCCTTCTCCCGTACGGCGTCGGCGTCGTCGGTGACCACTCCGTACACCAGGGCGACGATCCGGGGCGCGGGGCGCCCCGCGGCCCGGGCCGCGGCGGTGACCGCCGGGACGATGTGCTCCTCCAGGGCGCGCGGTCCCGCCAGGTAGGGCAGGATCCCGTCCGCCAGCTCGCCGCTGGCCCGGAGCGCCTGGGGACCCATCGCGGCGACGAGCAACGGCACGCCGGCCTCGGCGCCCGGCACCCGCGCCGGGAGCGGGGTGGTGGCGGTGAGCAGTTCACCGTGGAAGTCGGCTGCGCCGGTCTCCGTCAACTGCCGCAGGGCGGTGAGGAATTCACGCAGGCGGGCGATGGGCCGCTCGAAGGGGATGCCGAAGCCCGTCTCGGTCAGGAGCTTGGTGCCGAGCGCCAGTCCGAGATGGTAGCGACCGTGCGTGGCCGCCTGGGCGGTCTGCGCCTGGCTGGAGACCAGCAGCGGGTGGCGGCCGAAGACGGGAATCGCAGACGTCCCCACGTGCAGGCCGGGCACTTCGCGCCCGACGATCGCCGCGAGCTGGGGTGAGTCCGCGCCGAAGGTCTGCCCGAACCAGGCGGACCGCAGCCCGGCGGCCCGGGCTTCCTGTGCGAGCCGCACGGTGGCGTCGATCTGGTTGTCGGCGTCGCTCGCGTCGAGTGCTACTCCCAAGGTCATGTCAGCGAGAACCAGGGGCGGCCGGCCGGGCATTCCGGTGCCGTGTGACGGCTTCTTGTCAGTCGTGTGAACGAGCGCGTGACGCGCGTCGGGCGCCGGCGCCGCCGGAGCCCGCGCGCCTGTTCGCGACCGCCCGAGGCGGCCCGCCACACTGACGCCACATCGAGACGGAGAACAGTGCAACCTATGGGGCAATCAGGTTGTCTCTGTTTTTAACCGACACATCACCACACACGCCCTTCGGGGGAGATCATGGTGCGAAACAGAACACTCTGGGCCACCGCCGCTCTGCTGGCCGCCACCCTGGGCGTGGCCGCGGTCCCGGCCACCGCCGCCCCGGCCACGGCCACCCGGGCCGCCACGGCCTGCCCCACCGGCTGGGGCAGCCTGGACAAGACGTACTTCGCCGGCACGGCGACGTCGCTGACGAACGTCAGGACCGGCCGCCACGACTGCTACGACCGGTTCGTCGTCGACGTGCCGGGCGCGGGCGCCGCCGAACTCGGCTTCTCGGTCGCGTATGTCGACCGGCTCTACCAGGACGGCTCGGGCCGCCCCATCGCCGTCGGCGGCGGTGCCGTGCTGGAGGTGCGGGTCAACGCGCCCTCCTACAACGTCGAGACCGGCACACCCACCTATCCGGGCCGGGTGGCACAGCCGCTGCCCGGCGTGAACCTCACGGGATACAGCACCTTCCGGGACACCCGGTACGCCGGGAGCTTCGAAGGGGTGACGCAGTTCGGGCTCGGCGTTCGCGCACGTCTGCCGTTCCGGGTGCTGCGCCTGGCCGACCACCTCGTGGTGGACGTCGCGCACACCTGGTGACACCGGCCGTCCGGACCCTCCCCGGCGCCCGGCCTCCCGAGGCCGAGCGCCGGGCGCGGTGAGGGTGAGCCCGTCGCGAGCGCGTGTTCCCGCGGCCCCCGGGACATCCCGGCCGGGATTTCGTAGGCTGTCGGTCGCCGTTCGCCACCCCCACCGCGCCCCGCAGAGGACCGGATGCAGACCTTCAGAGTTGTCAAGTACCTGACATCAGCGGCCGTGATGCTCACGCTGCTGGCCCCGGCACCGACCGCGGCCGCCGCCACCCGGGCAGGCGCCGCCCAGGACGCCGTCGCCGCCTCCGCCACCGAGGCCGCTCCCCCGGCGGCGGAGGACTGGCAGCCGCCCCTGTCCACCCGGGGCCGCTACATCGTCGACGCGCAAGGCCGCCGCTTCCGCCTGAAGTCCGCCAACTGGGACGGCGCCCAGGGCTCGTGGTCGGGAAGCGGCAGCGCCGCCGATCCCGCGAACCACCACGCCGGCCAGAACTCCTCCGGCATACCCCTCGGCCTGGACCGCGCCCCGCTGTCGGAGCTGCTCGCCGACTTCCACCGGCTCGGCATCAACAGCATCCGGCTGCCGTTCTCCAACGAGATGATCCGCACGACGACCCCGGTGCCGGACACCGCGGTCGCGGCCAACCCGCGACTGCGCGGCAGCACACCCCTGCAGATCTTCGACGCCGTCGTGGCCGCCCTGACCGGCGACGGGTTCGCGGTCATCCTCAACAACCACACCAACACCACCCGCTGGTGCTGCGGCGTGGACGGCAACGAACGCTGGAACAGCGGTCGGACCACCCGGCAGTGGACGGACGACTGGGTCTTCATGGCCCGCCGCTACTCCACCGACTCCCGTGTCGTGGGCGCGGACCTCTACAACGAAGTGCGCCGTGACATCCTGGACGACCCCAACTGGGGCCTCGGCGACGACCACGACTGGTACGCGGCGGCCCAACTCGCGGCGGACCGCATCCTCACCGAGGCCGACCCCGACCTCCTCATCGTCGTCGAAGGCATCAACTGGACCGGGCTGCCCGTGGACGGGCTGCCCCACGAGCGCCCCACCCTCACACCCGTGCGCACGCTCTCGCACACACTCCTGGACGCGCACAAACTGGTCTACTCCGCCCACTTCTACGGCTACACCGGCCCCCGGCACAGTGGTGCCACCGGGATCGGCGAGACCCACGACCCGCGCTACCAGGACCTGACCCGCGACCAGCTGTCCCAGGTCCTCACCGACCAGGCCTTCTTCGTCACCGCGGAGGGACAGCATTACTCCGCCCCCGTGTGGATCAGCGAGTTCGGCGTCGGCGCCCTGGAGACCGGCGCCGCCGCCCGCACCTGGTTCGGCAACCTCACCGACTACTTCGCCGACCACGACGCCGACTTCGCGTACTGGCCCCTGGTCGGCTGGGAGGGCCACGACGACTGGGCTCTGCTGCGCTACGACACGACGGGACGCCGGTACGGCATCCTCGACCAGGCCGACTGGCGCGGCGCCGCCTGGGATCACCTCATGACGTCCGCGACCCGCACCGGGACCGTCCCGCCGGCGCCGGTCCGGCGCATGCTCGCCACCGATCACGGCGACGCCGTGCAGTCCCGGCGGGTACGGGCCGGCGGGGACTGGGATCCCGGGGCATCGAAGGCCGCCTGCCCGGACGGACTTCGGCTGATCGGCCTCAGCCACACCGGCGGCCGGGGTCTGTGCACCGACACCGCCGGCGGTGACCTTCGCGCCCCGGACGGCGCGCAGACGGTCGTCACCGACGAACGCCACGTCCCCGCCGGCGGCGACTGGGCCGGCGGCCACACCAAACTCCAGTGCCCCGCCGGGCAGTTCCTCATCGGCTACAGCCGCCGCGGGGAGCGCGTGCCGGCCGCCCTGTGCGTGCCCGCCCGCACCGCCCTCGGCCGGTCCGGACGGACCGTCTGGTTCGACCGGTCCGACAACCGGCCCGCCGACACCGGCGGCGACTTCGCCCAGGGCCACTACAAGGGCCAGTGCGCCGCCGACGAGTACGCCGCGGGCATCGCCTTCACCACCCGGTTCGGCAGCACACCGGGCCCCGCCGCCCTGCTGTGCGTCCCGCTGGCCCCGTGAAGACCGCGCCCCCAACGGGCTCCGCACGAAAGTCTGTTGGGGTCGCGGACGCCCATGCGTCCCGGAACCCCTGCGAAATTGTCCGTGATCGGTAACAGGCGGATCCCGCCGGGCCTTTTCACCGTCCTGACAGCTGCACGGGGTCACCGGGGCAGGAGATCCACCGACACGACACGAACAGGGCAGACATGGCGCGGCATGGCGGGCGGGGATGGTACGGCCGGGTTATCGCGGCGGCAGTCGGTGTGACGGCGATGGCCGCCGTCACCTCGGTATGGACCGCGCAGGCCGGACCGGTGGACGCAGGGCAGGCGGGAGCGGACGCCTCGGCGCGCCCCTCCGCGGGTTCCGCGCCCGCCCGGGTGTCGGTGGACATCGCCCATGCCTCGGACCACGGTGCCCGCGGCGTCAACATCACGATCGACGACGGTCCCGACCCCGACTGGACTCCGCAGGTTCTCGAGGTGCTGCGGGAGAACGGTGTGAAGGCGACCTTCTGCATGGTGGGCACGCAGGCCCAGGCCCACCCCGACCTGGTCAAGGCCGTGGTGGCGGACGGCCACCGGCTGTGCAACCACACGGTCTCGCACGACACCACCATGGACACCAAGCCCGACTCCTACCAGTCGCAGCAGATCCTGGACGCCGAACGGATGATCACCGAAGCCTCGGGGGGCGTCCGACCGGTGTACTACCGGGCGCCGGGCGGCGCCTTCACCCCCTACAGCCGCAATCTCGCCGCCTCCCGTGGGATGCGGCCGCTGGGCTGGAACGTCGACACCAAGGACTTCGAACGGCCGGGCGCCGCCGCCATCGTCGCCACCGTGAAGAGCGAGGTGTCGGGCGGCCCGACGATCCTCTTCCACGACGCGGGCGGCGACCGCTCACAGACCGTGGCGGCCCTGCGCGAGATCCTGCCGTGGCTGCAGCAGCAGGGGTACTCCTTCGGCTTCCCGGTGCGCTGAACGCGCGGTCACTGCGCGCCGCGCCTGTCGTCCTCGCTCCAGGCACGGGTGTCCCGGGGCCGGACGTACGGTTCCTCGCCCTCGGGCAGTCCGCCGGCCACGGCCCGCTGCCGGGCCAGCTCGGCGTCGAACTCCAGGCCGAGCAGGATCGCGATGTTGCTGATCCACAGCCACACCAGGAAGACGATGACACCGG
Organism: Actinobacteria bacterium OV320; assembly: GCA_001298545.1. Classification (GTDB taxonomy): domain Bacteria; phylum Actinomycetota; class Actinomycetes; order Streptomycetales; family Streptomycetaceae; genus Streptomyces; species Streptomyces coriariae. Next base: position 110,801 of record LJCX01000037.1, on the reverse strand, counting down.
CGAGCGTGCCGTACGTCTTGTTGTACGAGCCGAAATTGGCCACGTAGAAGGCGAAGCCGGCGGAGGCGATCAGCCAGATCACCAACGCCAGCACGCTTCCTGGCGTGATCCACCGCAGTCCGCGCCCCCGGACGTTCGGCGTCGCCCAGTACAGCAGGGCGATCATGATCGTGACCAGGAACACCAGCACCGGCCACTTCGCGATGGACCACACGGTCAGCGCCGTGTCCCCGATGCCCAGCGCTGCGCCGGCCTGCCGGGCCAGACCACCGGTGAACACCACGATCAGCGCGCTGGCGACCGCGAGCACCAGAAGCACCACCGTCACCCCCACGCGCAGCGGCAGCACCTTCCACACCGGCCGCCCCTCGGGCATGTCGTAGACCGCGTTGGCGCTGCGGATGAAGGCCGCCGTGTAGCCGGAGGCCGACCACACCGCCAGCACCAGACCGACGATCGCCATGACCGAGCCGACGCCGCCCCGGCCCTGCAACTGCTGCACCGCGTCGCTGATGATGTCGCGGGCCGAACCGGGCGCCACCTTGCGGAGGTTGTCCAGGACCTCGTCGGTCGCCGACTTTCCCGCCAGTCCCAGGAGCGACACCAGCACCAGCAGGGCCGGGAACATCGACAGCACCCCGTAGTACGTCAGTGCCGCGGCCCGGTCCGTGAGTTCGTCGTCCTTGAACTCCCGCAGCGTGCCTGTGAGCACGGCCGGCCAGGAGCGCTTCGGCAACTGCCCGGGACCGTCCGGCGTCCGCCGTTCCACCTGCTCGTCCGGCCCCGACGTGCCCGCCCGACCGGTCGCCGACGGTGTGGTGTCGTCGTCATGGTCGGATTTCGATGTGCGTGCCATGACAACGGAGTAACCGCGTCCGGCCGTTCCATGCGTCGACCAGGGCAGCGGCGGAGCCGGGTGCGCCTGACGGGAACTCCCGACCTGGCGGGGACTCGCCCTAGGCCCGCGCGGGCCCTTGCGCGACCATGGGGGACGGATCAGGAATCGCGCCAGGGGGAGGGGCGGTCGATGAGTGGTGGGTGGCGAGGGCTGGGACGCCGACGCAAGGCGAGTCCGCAACCCGGTCCGGTGGAGCCGGAGAACGTCGGGAGCGGCGAGCTGGCCGAGGGCATCTCCTACAGCGTCGCGCGACGGGACGGGGCCGACGGCATCCCGGAAGTGAACATCACCTACACGATGACGCCGGAGGCCAAGGCGCGCTGGACCCTGAGCGCCGCGTACGAGAACCGGGGCGCGACGCATCCCGACACCCTCACCGCGGCGTTCGAGCTGGCCGAGGTGCTGAGGGGACAGGGCTCGGCGGGCGACGCGGTCGAGCTGTACCGCCATGCGGTGACCGGACGCCGGACCGTCCTCGGCCACGGCCACCCCGACACCCTGGAGGCCACGTCGTCCCTGGCCCGGGCGCTGGAGGAGCTCGGTGAGCTGTCGGAGGCGGAGCAGCTGACCCGGGCGGTGTGGGCCGAGCAGGTCCGCGCGTCAGGTGACGCCGACCCCGAAGCCCTGACGAGCCTGGCCCGGATCGCCCGCCTCACCCTCCGGATGAAGCGGCCCGCCGAGGCGGAGCGACTGGTCCGCGAGGTACTGGCGGTCCGCGAGCGGGTCCTGGGGCGGGAGCACCGGTCCACCCTGGGCAGTCGCAACGATCTGGCCGGCACCCTGCGTGCGCAGGGGCGGGTCGAGGAGGCCGAGCGGCTGTACGGACAGGTGGCGCAGGACGCCGGGCGGCTGTTCGGCGCCGATGACCCGCTGAGCATGAACGCACGGGCCAACCAGGCCGCCGTCCTCTCCGACCAGGGCCGGTGGGACGAGGCGGAGCGGCAGTACCGGGTGGTGGTCGACTTCCGGGCGCGCAGTCAGGGCGCGGGACACGTGGAAACGCTGTCGGCCCAGCAGAACCTGGCCTCGGTGCTGCACGGAGCGGGCAGGGCGGGCGAGGCCGAGGCGCTGATGCGGACGGTCGTGGACGGCTACTCCGCGATCTACGGCACGGATCACCCCCGCACGGTCGGCGGCATGCGCAAGCTGGCCGCGATGGTGCACCGCCGGGGTGGCCGCGCCGAAGCGGAGGCGCTGTGCCGCAAGGTGGTCGCCGTCTACGAGCGCCGGTTCGGACCCGGCGACCCCCGCACCGCCGAGGCACGGGCGAACCTGCGCCTGGTCATGGGGGCCGACGGCTGAGCGCCGCCCCCAGCGGTCGCGGCCCCGGTCAGACGCCCACGTGGATGTGCGAGGCCCACAGCGACGGGAACCACGCGTACCGGGTGTGCAGTTCGGCCACCGTGGCATGCAGGGCGAGCGCCACACGGTCGTCCTCCGTCCGGGGACTCACCTCGGCCGGCGTTGCCGCACCTGCCGCAGCGGTGTCCGCCGGGGCCCCTGCGGCGAGCGCCGCGTAGAAGGCGGTGGCCGTCTCCGGTGCCAGTTCGTCCCCGACCGGCCACAGGGTGCCCACCACGTGCCGGAATCCGGCCAGTTGGAAGGCGCCGGTGATGTGGACGGCCTCGTCCACCAGCTCGTGCCGGGTGGCCGACGTGGCGCACGCGGAGAGGTAGGCCAGGTGAGCGCCGTCGAGGCGGAGCCCGGCGATGTCGGTGACGGTGAGCGGACGACTCGCGTGGTCGTGGGTCAGGATGCGGCACGCCGAGGGGTCCTGTGTGTCGGCCACGGCATGGCAGGCGAAGTGCGCGGACCGGGCGTGCCGCAACGCCTCCAGCACGCCGTCCCGGGTCGCCCGCTCGTTGACGAGGCAGACGGGTGCGCGGCCGTTCGTCAGGTGCCGGGCCACGGCGTGTGCCTCGGCGTCCGCGTTCGGCAGGTCCCCCGCCCCCGGAGTCCGCGACATGCTGACGATCAGCCGTTCCGGGCCCCCCGCGGTGGGGCCGCCGCGCCGGGTGCGCGCGTGGTGCAGCGCGGCCACGGTGGACGTGTACGAGGAGGCCACGCGCGCCAGCACGCACCGCTCGTCGGCGGTGCCTGCCCGGGGGCCGTGGTGGCCGGCCGCGTGCAGGGGCAGGAAGGCCAGCGGTCCCTGGGGGCACCACCACACGCGTGCGGGAGTGCCGCCGGGGCCGGACGGCAGGACAGGGGCGAGCCGTTCCAGGACCGGTCCGGTGATCGTGTCCCACAGCCACTCCAGTGTCTCCGCGACCGTCTCCTGCCGGGCCAGCCGCCCGGCGAGGCCGTCGGGGCCGTCGGGGCGGGTGGCACCGCCGGAGCGGTCGGCCGACGCGTCGACCGCGGCGAGGAATCCGGCCACCCTCTCCTGGACCTCCTCCGCGGTGATCCCCAGGGGAACCACGTCGAGTGCCCCGTCGGCCACGATCAGGGCGTCGCAGCGGATACTGATGTTGATCACCACGACCGGCCCCGCGCCGGCCCGCCGGATGATCTCCCGCGCGGACGGTGGCCGCAGGAAGTCCGCCATCCCGGGCAGGGACCTGATCTCGCCCACGAGTTCGTCCCACTCGGCCTCGTGGGTGCGCATCCGCTCGGCGGCCGCCCGTTCCCGCGCCGCGGAGTACGTGCCGGTGCCGGACGGCACCGGGTCCTCGGCGTCGCGCAGCCGTACGAACCGTTCGGCCAGCGCCGGTGCGTGCTCCCGCAGCCGCGCCACGTCGGTCTCCCGGGACCGCAGGAGACGGCCGAGCAGCACGCCGCGCCCGTGTTCCAGGACCTCCAGGGCCTGTTCGGGCCGGCCGGCCTCCAGGGCGTACGCGGCCGCCTCGGCCGCCAGACCGTGCTCGCGGGCCAGCAGATACTGCTGGTCCGTGCGGTGCAGATCGCGGGCGGCCAGTCGCGGCAGGAGCCGCACCGCCTCCGTCAGCCAGTGGCGGGCGGCCTCCCAGTCGTGCCGGGTTCCGCACACCTGCCCGAGCGTGGCGCGGGCGCGCAACCGGTCGTGGACGGGCGCGGTCCGCACCTCGACCGAACCCCGTGCCACCTCGAGGGCCTCCGCCAGGAGGCGTTCGTCGTCCGTCGCCAGGAACAGTTTGTGCAGCGCCTCCGCCAGCGCGGTGCGCGCGGAGATCTGAGCGGGATGCTCGGCCGGGTAGCCGTCGACGAGGGTGCGCAGCAGCTCGACGGATTCCGTGAGGTCGGCCTCGCTCCCCAGGGCCTCGGCGCGCGACCGCAGCGTCTCGGCCAGCTGCAGGAGGGTGATCCTGCCCGCTCCGGAGTGGGCGGGCCGCAGGGCCAGCACCTGACGGAACAGGCCCACCGCCTCGTCGAGGTCGGCGGCGCCGACGCGGACGGCGTCGTGGCGCAGTCGCAGCAGCAGAGCGAGGTTGCCCAGCAGGAAGGGCCGCTGGACGTCTCCGGCCGGACAGGCGGCGAGAGCCTGGCGCTGGAGGTCGACGGCCTCGTGCAGATGCGGCGGGTGACCGGTGTGCTCGTAGCGGGCGAGACGAGCGCTGCCGAGGGTGGACAGCACGGCGGAGCGGTCCGGCGCGTGCGGTGGCAGGGCGGCCAGGGCCCGGTGCAGGTGGTCGGCGCAACTGTCGAGGTCACCGAGGTCGTTGCGGGCCTGGAAACGCTGGAGCAGAGTCTGGCCGAGGGCCACGTGCAGCGTCGCGAAGTTGGGGCTGCTGCGGGGGACGTGCAGGACCGCCTCCCGCTGGAGGTCGATGGCTCGGTCCAGGTCGGCACGAGCGCCGGTGCGGTGGTGCCGGTGGGCCAGCTGGGCGGCGAGATCCGCGGCGGCGGCCCTGGCGTTCTCCGCGGAACCCTCGTGCGAGCCCAGTACGTCGAGGGCGGTGCCGAGCGTGCCGATGGCCGACTCGAGGTCGGCCGGATCGTCCGTGAGGCCGTACCGGCTCGCGTGGGCCTTGCCCAGCTCGGACAGCACCGCGCCGTAGTTGGGATCCTCGTGGGGAAACGTCCGGGCGGTCTCCCCCAGGGTGTTCACGGCCCAGTCGGCCCAGCCCACCGCGCCGGAGTGCTCGGCCCGCCGCAACGCGAGAGCGGCTGCCCGCAGGGTCAGCACGAGGCGGTCGAAGTCGTCGAGCGCGAGGTCCGCCTCGACGACGTGCCGCAGAAGGGCGACAGCCTCGTCCAGTTCGTCCAGCCGGCCGTCGAGCCGGAACCGCTCCGTGAGGACCCCGGCGAGATTGGCGGCCAGCTGCCACGGCTCACCGCCGCCGTTCCCGAGCAGCTCCTCGCGGGCCCTGCGCAGGCCGTCCACCGCCTCGTCCAGAGCGGCCCGCTCCCGGGTCAGCTCGTACCAACTGCTGAGGAACGAGGCGAGATTGATCTGCCTGGGCAGGTGCTCCGGCCTGTCCGGCGGGGTGTGGGCAAGTGCCTGCCGTTGGGCCGCCACGGCTTCCCGCAGCCGCTCGCGGTCGCCGTCGAGGTCGTACAGCTCCCCCAACGTCTCCGCGAGGCCGCCGAGTTGGGCGGCCCGCTCGCCGGGCATCGCCGGCGGCAACGCCACGCAACGGCGCAGCAGTTCGGCGGCCTCCTCCAGCGGAGCGAGCTCGCCGGTGTGGTGGTGCAGCAGGCGCAGGGCGCGGCCCAGACCGTACAGGTAGATCTCGCGGTACGGGTGCCCGTCGGGGGCCACGTCGACGGCGCGCCGGTAGCCGTGGATCGCGCGCCCCAGGGTCGGCAGGTCTTGGGTGTGCTCGTAGAGTTCCGCCTCGGCGTGGGCGAGGTTCCTCAGATGTACATCCCGGCCGGGGGTGGCGTCGGAGGTGGCGTCGACGACCCGCTGGTCGAGATCGCGCGCCCGGCGCAGCGCGGCGATGTCCCCCGTGCGGTGGTAGAGCTCCAACTCCCGTAAGCCCTGGCGGTGCAGCTCGTCGATGGACGGCCCTGCCGGCCGCCCGAAGCGGGGAACATCGTTGCCCATGACCCCACCATAGGGTCGGGGGGCGGCCCGGGGCAGGGCGCCGCGGGCGACTCCCCCTGCCGGGCCCGGGCCGTCAAGTCCCGGGCGGGGGCGGTGAGTCGACGGGATGCAGATACCGGGAGGGAGGCGGCAGGCCCTGACGCCAGTGCAGGCACAGTGCCTCCGCCAGGGTCCGTTCCTCCTGGAGGCTGTCGGGCAGCGGCAGGTGCAGGGCCCGGAGCAGGTCGAAGCGGTGCAGTTCGAACGCGGCGCGCACGGCGTCGCCGTAGGTCAGTGCCGCCTGGACGGCCCCGTGGTAGGCGAGCAGGGCCACGGCGGCCGGGGCCAGGGCGAGCAGCACCCACCAGCCCGAGCGGAGCAGCAGCGCGGTGCTGACGAGGGCGGTCACCGCGCTGGTGACGCACAGTCGTGCCGCCGCGTCGAGGGAGTCGCGGCCGTCGTCGACGACGGCACGCGCACGGTCTCCGAGCACCGGGTACAGCCGCGGCCAGGCGACCGTGGCGTCCCAGCCGTGGTCCCGGCCGGCCGTGTCCCGCAGCGCCGCCAGCACGTTGCCCAGGGCTGTCGGCCGCAGGAGGTGGTCCGGGAGCGGATACCGGCGTCGCAGCACGGCCGCGGCGGCGCCCGCCCGCTGTACCTGTGCGGGCGACTGCTCGTCGGCCAGCTCGCTGCGGGCCGCCAGCCGTGCTCTGCGCCGGCGCTGGAGCGCCCGGAGCGGACCGGCGCCGAGCGCTTCGGGCCGTCCGCCCTCCAGCAGTCGCACCACGGCCAGTTGGAAGGGCTGGAACACCACGGCGACCACGGTCGTCCCGACCACGATCCACACCGCCTGCCCGGCGCCGACCGCGGTGGCGGTGCGCCAGGCCCGACGCAGGCAGACGTCGGCTCCGGGAGCCCCCGCCCAGACCAGGAGCAGGACGAACAACGTCGCCGCGTAGGTCGGCAGATAGGCCACCGCGAAGAACCTGACCGAGCCGTCGAGCGGCTTGGGGACGACGGGCCCGAGGCTCACGCCGGGCTCACCTCAGTTCCATCGGACCGTGGTCGCCGGTTCGGCAGACCGGGCGGTAGCGGTCGTCGTAGAAGGCGGTGTAGGCACAACTCCCGCACTCCGCACAGCGGAACGCGATGACACTGAACCGGGTCGACTCCCCCGGGGCCGCGGCGCGCACCTCGTCGCCGGGTCCGCGGGCCGGCTGTGTCCCGAGGACGGTGCGCAGATAGGTGCGCGAGGTGGCCCCGATCCGCTGGTCGCCCACGAGGAGCAGGAGCCGGTCCAGCCGTTCCTCCGCGTTCAGCAGCCGCTCCAGGACCTCGGCGGCGTCGTTCAGGGCGGTCCCGGCGGGCAGCGACAGCCACGGGGCGCCGCCGCCCTCGGCCCTGGGATCCACCAACATCGCGTAGCTCATTCGCCGTTCAGCCCTCCGCACCCGGCGCGCCCGCCGGATCTGCCCGCCCGTGTGACGCCCAGACTCTACCCACGGGCGGTCCGGGGGCGGCCGATGGGCGCAGGTCGCCCGAAGGGCGCGGTGGCCGGGCCCCGCCCGCGTGCTCCCCGACGCCCACCGCGTCTGTCCGGCCGTGGCCGGTGGGCCGGTGGGGGTTCGAGTGGTCCGGGGGTGTCTCGGCTGCCGTGTCGGGCCCGTGCGGTCGCAGGGGTTTAGTCCAAAAGGCGGCGTGCGTCCGACGGCGGTCGGGGCGCACGCTCACCGTATGGGGGCGGTCGATCACGAGGGTTCGCGGCTATGGGGCCGCGGACGGAGGTACACGTGCCCGTACTGCGGACTGCCGCAGGACCGGGTACTGACGCTGGAACAGGACTGGGTGCTGCTGGAGCCGGGGGTGGACGTCCTCGCCCACCTCGTGCCCGCGGAGCATCGGTGGATCGTCCTGTCCGACGGGCGGGTGACGGTGTACGGGGTGTGCCCGCCGGTTCCGACCCAGCGCTGCCGCATCGAGCACCGGCTGACGTGCGCGGCCCGACCGCTCCCCGACCTGTGGCCGTGGTTGACGGCCATGCGGGCGGAGAACGCACGCCGGGCGGAGCGGTCGCGGAGCGGGCGGGTGCAGGAGGGGCCGCGCGAAGGACCGGACGCGGCGCCGGACGAGATCGGCTTCCCGGACGCGGGGTAGTGCGCTGAGCCGGTCCGGTCCGCTCAACGTGGGGCGGTGCGCCGGCCGTAGTGGCGGGCCAGGGCGTGGAAGGCCTGCTTCGGTTCCCAGTGCCAGCCGGCTTCCGGGTGGCCGGGGCGCCTGTGCACGGTTCTCGTGACGGCGTAGGAGGCCATGTCGAGGTCGTAGCGGGGTTCGTCGGCGCGGTGCGGGGCGTCCGGGGTGACGAACTCGAAGGCCATCGCCGCGTACAGCCCCATCGACTCGAAGACGTCGAGGAGTGTGCTGACGTAGTCGGCCTGGGTGCGTTCGCTGCGGACCAGGTGGCCCTTGATCTCCTCGGGGTCCTTGTCGTGGTCGACCACGTCCCACCCCATGCCGCCCGTGTCCGGGGCACCCGCATAGGCGCAGGTGCCGAACTCGGTGATGGCCAGCGGCTTCCCCCAGCGTGTGTGGCGGCGCAGCTCTTTCACATGGTCGGCGGGTCGCGGGAAGGAGGAGTAGTAGTCGATGCCGACGACGTCGAACAGGGACCAGTCGACCCGGTCGTCCTGGGCGGCGGCGTAGGACAGCCGGCCGTCGAAGACCGAGCGGCCGGTCCTCGCGGCCCGCGCCGTGAAGGCGTCCAGACGCCGCTGCATGACCACGGGGTCGTAGGTCCCGTTCATGAGGTTGCGTACGCGCTCCAGCACCGTCTCCCCCGGCACGATGCCGGGTACGAAGAGCCAGAACTCGCAGCCCACGCTGAAGTCCACGCTCGCGCCCTGCCCGCGCAGCCGCTGCGCGACCCGGCCGCTCTCCGCGAGATGTTCGAGGATGTCCCGCGCCGGGACGTCCCCGAGCGTGGGCTGAAGCCATACGTGCAGGCCGTGTTCGGCGGCCTCGGTCGCGGTCGCGGCGAGGCGTTCCACGCCGTCGCCGGTGACGTCGACCGTGTCGGCGTGCAGGTCGTGGCGGATGGCCCGCAGGTCCGCCCGCATCCGCTCGGCGGTCCAACCCGTGGCCGGGGTCTCGCCCTCCCCCACCGTGTAGACGACGCCCCGGTGCCGCAGCCCGCGTCCTCGTCCCGTGGCGTGCGCCCGTCCCGCCGGTCCGAGCACGGCCGCCGCGCCGACCGCCGCCGTCCCGGCCAGGAAACCCGCCCGACTGATCCGCTTGGTTCGCTCCATGCCCCCACGGTGCCGGTGGCACGCGCAGGACGCAGTCGGCCGATGGTCTGGATCGGCGCGACGAAGGTCGGTGAGGGGGCCGGGCCTGCGGTCGTTCCGGTGGCCGGGACACGTCCGAAAGGCGTCGCCCGGAAGGTGCCGCGCCCCGGCCCCCGTTCCCTCAGCCGATCGTGCCCTGCCCGTACGGGACGAGTCGTACGGGTCCGACGAGACCGAAGTCCTGTCGGGCGACGGCGCCGAAGACCGCGGGCTGGGCGACCCGGAGCCGGTTGACGAGCGGGATCGCCACCTCGACCTCGATCACGTTGCGGCCGCGCCGGAGCAGGGGGCCCACGTCGACGACCGGGTGGAGACGGTCGAGGGGCGGGGCGCCGGTGCCGTTGACGGTGACACGGGCGGTGTCGGAGACCTGGCCGAGTTCCAGGTGGGCGCCGTGCGCGGAGGTCCACCCGGCGGGCAGCTCGATCGTCGTCCGGTAGCGTCCGATGCCCGCGGAGTCGGCCAGCTCCGGGATCCCCGACCAGGGCAGCAGCGTGTCGAGGGTCAGCGTGCGGTGCACGTGCTCGGTCCGGGTCGGGGAGGATCCGGGGTACCAGTCGTCGACGTCCAGCTGCCAGCGGCCCGGGGTGACGGGGGCGGGTACGGACGGGATGGTCGTGGTGACCGTACGGCCCGAGGACAGCCGGGTCGTGCGGGTGCCCGCCTCGGTCGAACGGACCGTCAGCGAGCGTCCGTCGAAGAGGACTTCGGAGGCGTCCGTGTCGACGACGTGCGGCTTGGCCCCGTTGCGGTCGCCGAAGAGTCCCGGACGTCCCAGTGCGACGATCATCACCTGGCCGGGCTGGAGGGCGACCCGCACGGTGACCTCGCCGTCGTCCTCGGTGTACCGGGCGATCCGCGTGGCTTCTCCCGTCCAGGGGTCGAGCAGGTAGGGGATCGTCGTCCCGCCCCGTGTGCGGCGGGTGTGGCGCAGTGTCACCTGGTGGTCGATCGCGGCCACGGGCGGTTTGACCGTCTCCGCGTGCTTGCCGTTGCAGAGGTAGTAGAAGTCGGCGTCCTTGGTGACGCGGTGTGCGTTCAAAAGCGTGGAGGCGGTGGCGTGGCGTACGTCCGGGGTGACTCCGAGCCCGGCGAGGGCGTCGCCCACGGCGGCCTTGTCGGTGACCCGGGTGACGTGGGGCAGGGCGAGCAGCCGGGCCAGGAGCTCCCGCAGCCGGTCGCTCTCGCCCTCGTCGGGGACCCCCGGGGTGAGCGGCTGGTCGAAGGCTCCCAGCAGGACGATCGGCAGGCCGGCCTCGGCCAGCGTCAGCAGGCGCCGGGCGTCGGCCGTGGCGAGGGTGGGGGTGGAGGAGTAGAAGAAGTCGCCCTCGACGAACAGGGCCTTGTAGGCAGGCCCGTTCGGGGCGAGCCGGCCGCCCGAGACGGTGGCGTTCGGCAGGTCGAGCAGCGGACCGCTGAGGAACTGGTGGGTCCAGCCCAGCGGAATGCCGGTCGCGGTGAACCAGGACGCGCCGATGCCGGTGGCGGCGTAGCCGGTCTGCCGGAAGACGGCGACGTCGGCGCGGGCGGTGCCGGACTGGAGCACACCGTGCACCCGGCCGAGGTAGGCGGCGATGTCCGCCACGTGCTGCCAGCTGGGCTGCCGGGGTCCCCACGACTCGCCGTACCCCGTAGCGCCGTTGTACGGGCTGAAGGCGGCGAAGCCCGGCCAGCTCACGCCGGGCGCGGTCGCGTAGGAGAACCCGTGGACGACGGTCTGGTTGACGCCGGCCGCGTAGGCGCCGCCCATGGTGCGCAGGAAGCGGTCCCAGGTGGTGCTGTACGCGGAGCCGTTGTAGGCGCCCGACTCGCAGGACAGCACGGTGTGGCCCGCCATGTCCCTGCCGCCCGCGAGGCAGCGGAAGTCGTCGAGGTTCTTGAAGCCGAGGGATTCGCCCTCGGGGATGTCGAGGATCGCCGCGGACTCGATCGCGTCGGTCTGGAGTCCGTAGGGCTGGGCGCGCAGCGTCATGCCGAGGGAATGGGCCCAGTCGCGCAGCGCGCGCACGTGGTGCCGGTTGAAGAGTTCCGAGAAGGTCTCCCAGAAGTCGTGTCTGATCTGCCGGGTCAGCTGCGCCTCGAAGGCGAACACCTGGTTGCTGTCGCTCAGGACGAGGGCGGGCAGGTAGGGCAGCAGGGGCCGGCCGGTGTGCTCGGCGAAGGCGTCCGGCAGGGACGGGGTCCAGGTCAGGCCGTCCGTCTCCAGCTCCACGGAGTCCTCGAAGAAGGCGCCGCCGGCCGCCTTCAGCAGGCTCCGCACGGTGGGGGTCAGCAACTGCTGCTCCCAGAAGCCGGTGACGGCCGCGGTGCCCGCCGGGTCGAGGTGGTCGACGACGTAGGCGGCGGGCGCGGAGTGCGGGCCGGACTCGGGCTGCTGACCGCTGCCGCGCGTCCAGTAGGAGATCAGCGTCCACTCCCCCGTGTCGGGAGCCGTCCAGGTCAGGGTGCCGTCCTCGGCGACGGTGGAGGTGAGGTCGCGGACGCTGGAGAGGTCGAGTCCGGTCTCCTTGCGCGTGGAGTACGCGGGTTCGACGCGGGCGGCCTGTACGGCGAGGAGCCGCTGCCTGGTCACACCGGCGGCGGGCGCGTGCACGGGTGGCGGCACCGGTCCCCGGAAGGTGGCTCCGGCACTCAACGAGGCCCGGCCGTGGACGAGTTCCTTGGCGGCCGCGTCGTCGTCCGGGGTGACACCGGGGACCGCGACGGGCCAGCTCGGGCCGAGCGTGAGGTCGATGGTGAGGCCCCGTCTCGCGGCCCGGCGCAGCGCGGCCTCGACGCCGTCGCGCCACGGCCGGCTGCCCCACCCGTGGTGCGCGGTGTCCAGGACCGACTTGTCCTTGATGCTGTGATGGACGGCGGCGATCTCCGCGCCGCCGAATCCCGCGTCCGCGATCTGGTCGATCTCGCGGGCGATCTCGTCGGTGTTCACCAGACCGTCCGGCCACCACCAGCGGAACTTGGGCCGCACCGAACGGACGGGAGCGGCGAACCAGTCGGCGGCGGGTCCCGGCGCCCCGGTGACGGACGGCGCCGCCGCGGCCGCCGTCCCGGATCCCCCGGCAGCCACGATCCCGGCCGCGATCCCCCCCGTCGCCCCGGCGGCGAGACCCGCCCGCCGTGACATTCCGCCGCCCTGCTCGCCCTGTTCGCCCTGCTCGACCGGTTCCCGCATGAGCGCTCCCAGATGATCGTTCTTGGTTTTGAATCGTTTCAATCAGACTCGAACGCGGGAACGCTAAGCCTCGGCTCGGAGCAAGGTCAAGATGTCGGACCGATCAAGTCGAGAAGAGGACACGGGGAGCGGGTGGCGCGGGGGTGGTGGCGGGGCCGGCAGGGTGGCGCGCACCTCACAGGCGTGAGCGGCGAGCACGACGGACTTCGAGGCTCGATCGCGGCGCGGACCGCGGCGAGGTTCTCGGCGAGCCCTTGAGGGCCTTGAGGGAGCCCTTGGGGAGCCCTTGAGGGGGCCCATGGGCGACGGATGACGGCGAGGTCCGGTTTGCTGCTGGGAAGTTGCACGGAGTGAGCGGCGATGTCGCGGGCAGCGGGCAGCGCGCCGCGCGCGCAGTGGGGCCGACGACCCCGGCCCTGAAGGGGAACGCCGAGGGCGAAGCTTCAGCGGGGTGGAGCCCACGGGTTTTCCGCATGTGGCGGGGATCACGTCGGAAGGAAAACCTGCGGTCCGGCTCGGGCGTCTAGCCGGTGTGAGATCAATCAGCAAGGCACCGCGCGCACCGGACGAGGAGCGTCTCGTCCGGCTGGTGGCCAGAGGTGACCGTGCCGCGTTCGAGGAGCTGTACCGCCGTACGTCGCCGTGGTTGGCGGTGCGGCTGCGCCGCCGGTGTGTGGACGAGCAGATCGTCGCGGAGGTCATGCAGGAGACGTATCTGGCCGTGTGGCGCGCGGCGGGCGCGTTCGCCGGGACCGCGGTCGGAGGATCGGCCACCGGTTGGCTGTGGACGATCGCGGCGCGCCGTCTCGTCGACGCCTTCCGGCGCAGGGCTCACCACGCGGAACCGCCGCCTGCCGCCGCCGTGCTCGGCGCGGCGCCCGCCGCCGAGGAGGAAGCCCTCGCGTCGACCGTCGGCGGCGATGTCGGGGACGCGCTGCGGTGCCTCGCGCCGGAGCTGAGACAGGTACTGCAGGCGATGGTGCTCGACGGACTGTCCGTCCGGGAGACCGCCGTCCTGCTCGGATTGCCCGAGGGAACGGTCAAGACCCGTGCCCGCCGGGCCCGGATCGCGATGCGGAGGGCGCTGGCATGAGCAGGGAACACGCGTCGGAGCGGATCATCGACGGTTACGCGCACGGCGGCGCGGACCTCACCACCGACGAGGTGTGGGCCGTGGAGGCCCATCTGGAGACGTGCCGGGGGTGCCGTGACCGGCTGTCCGCCACCGTCGAGGCCGAGGTGCCCGCCGTGGCGGCGCTCGTCGACACCGTATGGTCCGGCCTCGAACCCCGGTTGGCGGTCACCGCCACGATGCCGCGCGGCCGGCACCGGTCGGCGGCACTGTCGAGATGGATGACGCCGACGATGGTGCCGTGGCTGGCCATGGTCGTGCGCGTGACGCTGCTGGCCCTGCTGCTCGACCTGGCCGACACCGGCTACGGCGAGGTGTCGCTGGTGCTCCTGCTCGCGCCGGTTCTGCCCGTGCTCGGCGTCGCGGCGTCCTGGTCTCGCGGTCTGGACCCGGCGTACGAACTGACGGCCTCGGTGCCCAGGGCCGGGCTCGGTCTGGTGCTGCGACGCACCGCGTCCGTGCTCGCCGTGGTCGTGCCCGCGCTGTCGGTGGGCGGCTGGATCACGGGGGTGATGGTGGCTCAGTGGCTGCTGCCCTGTCTGGCCTTCACGACGACGACGCTGGCGCTCGGCGGCGTCGTCGGGGTGACCCGCGCCGCCGTCGTGCTGGCTGCCGTGTGGGCCGCCGTGGTCGTGGCGCCGGCCCTGGCCACCAGCCGTACGAGCTTCGCCCTGCAGACGGGCGGTCTGCCCGCGTGGGGGCTGATCCTCGCACTCGGCATCGGTGTCGTGATCGCCCGCAGAGGCGCGTACTCCGTGCTGGGAGCCCATCGATGACGATCCGGAAGGAACACCACATGACGTCCGCGGTGAGTGCGGCCGACCTCGCGCCGACTACCTACGCCTGGGAGATCCGGGCGACCGGGCTCAAGGTCAGGGTCGGCAGGAAACGGATGGCCGTCAACGGCCTCGACCTGTCATTGGGCACCGGCGTACACGGCCTCCTCGGCCCCAACGGGGCAGGCAAGACCACCCTCATCCGGACGCTGGCCACCGTACTGCGCCCCACCGAGGGCACCCTGGAGATGCTCGGCGAGTCCGCGGGCGGCATGGGCGAGCACCGTGCGCTGCGCCGCCGGATCGGTTACCTCCCGCAGGAGTTCGGCTACTACAAGCGCTTCACGGTGCGTGAGTTCGTCGAGTACATGGCCTGGTTGAAGGAGGTGCCCAAGGCGGACATCCCGGCCGCCGTGCAGCGCGCCGTGGAGCGGGTGGGTCTGGCCGACCGCGCCGACGAGAAGCTGAAGACCCTGTCGGGCGGCATGGTGCGCAGGGTCGGCATCGCCCAGGCCATCGTCAACGACCCGACGATCCTGCTGCTGGACGAGCCGACGGTGGGCCTGGACCCGGCGCAGCGGCTGCGTTTCCGTGAACTGCTGCAGGAGTTGGGCACGGACACCTGTGTGGTCGTCTCGACCCATCTGGTGGAGGACGTCGCCGCCGCCTGCACCGGTGTGGTGGTCTTCGCCGAGGGCCGGCTGGTCTTCCAGGGCCCTCCGGACGAGTTGGCCTCGGTGGGCGGCCCCGAGCACGTGGGTGACAGTCCACTGGAGCGCGGCTACTCGGCGCTGCTGCTCAACCCCGAGCAGGGAAGGGGCACTTGGTGAACGTCCGGGTTCTGCTTGTCGAGTTGAGGCGCTCCGTCGCCCCGTGGGCCGGTGCCGTGGTCCTGGTGCCGGCGCTGGCGTTCCTGTACCTGATTCCCGGATCGTGGGGGACGGGGACCACGGCGTGGACGGCCCAGTGGACGTCCATGGCCCTATCCACCCGAGGTCTGCTGTTCTACCTGTGGCCGCTCGCCGTGGGGCTCGGCGCGCTGCAGGGTCTGCGCGACCACCGCTCGAAGATGTCCGAGCTGCTGACGAGCACGCCGCGGCCCGCCCGGCACCGCGCGGCCGCGCTGGCGGGCCCGACGGCGGTCACGCTGACCACGGCCTTTGCGCTCCTCGTCCTCGTGGGCGCGGTCCAGGTCATCGCCGACACGGAGTACACGCACCTCGGGTGGCTGCCGATCTCGTTGGTGGGGGCACTCTCTCTCGTCGCGGGGGCCGTGCTGGGCATGGGGGCCGGGCGGGCCCTGCCGTCCGTCCTCACGCCGCCCGGGCTGGCCATGGGCGCCTTCGCGTTCACGGCCCTCATGCACATGTCGCCCGGCCGGACGGAGACGACCACCGCGACGGGGGTCCCGAGCACGGAGCCGAACCGGATCTCCCTGCTGTCACCGGCGGTCCAGGAGACGCGCGACGCAATCGTCACTCTCTCCGCCTCCGTGCACGTCGGGCAGACGATCTGGCTGCTCGCCATGGCCGCGACCGGTTTCGCGCTGTTGGTCGCCGCGACCCCGCGTGCCCGGCTGATTGCCCTGACGCCCGTTCTGGCGGGCGCGGCGCTCGCCCTGCTCGTCCTGCCCGCCGACCCGCACCGGATCTACGTCGTCGACGAGGCCGCCGCGGAGCTGGTGTGCGACGGCCCGGTGTGCGTGACGAGGACACAGCAGGGGCGACTCGCCGGCCTCGCGGGCCCGGGCAAGGAGGCGCTGCGCCGACTGCGTGCCGCCCTGGGCAGCCAGGCGCCGGTCGCGGTCCGGGAGAACGCCACCGTGCTGCCGGAAGGCTCGACGCCCCAGTGGTCCCGCAAGACCGTGCTCTTCGACTTCGACGACGACATCATCGCCGCCGCGAAGGGCGAGGAGCTGACCCGGGCGCTGATCGCCAAGGGCATGGTGCCGGGGTGCTCCCCCGTCGGCTGGAGCAGCTTCGGGAACGACGAATTCGCGCAGAACGTCGCGGTGGGCTGGGTCCTCGGGGACCTCAGGCCGCTTCCCGGCAGCTTGTCGGCGGGTCTGCGCCGCGAGGTCGACGCCGAGACCCGCCCGGTGTGGAAGGAACTCGAGGCGCTGCCGCGGGCCGAACAGCTCTCGCGGATCGACGCGATGCGCACGGCCGCGTTCTCCTGCGAGGGCGACGCGTTCGAGGCGCTGAGCGGTGGTGCGTCCCGGTGAGATGGCTGTCCCTGTACGCGCGCTCGCGTCAGGTACCGGCGTCGCTCGCCGCGGTGCTGATCAGCGCGGCGGCGGTGTGGCCACTCGCCCGGGACGGCAGCGGGGGGCCGGGTGATCCGCGGCTGCCGGTGCTCGTGCTCGCCGCGGGGGTGATGGCAGCCTCGATCGGGCTCGGCGGGCAGGACCTCGCGCTGGACCGGACGGCCGCGATCCGCTGGGTGCCCCGCAGAGCGGCACATGTGCTGCTCTGCGGGGCGGTGGTCGGCACGGTGCTGCTGACCGTGCAGTCGACGGGCGAGGACCTGGCCACCACCGCGTTCATCGTCCGGGACAGCGCGGGGCTGGTGGGACTGGTCGCCCTGGGCGCGGCGCTCTCGGGCGGCCGGTACGCCTGGACGCTGCCGTTCGCCTGGCTCTCGTTCTCGTTCCTCGCCCCGCCCCCGACGAATGCGCCGATGCGGGTGGTGAGTTGGATGCTGCTGCCGCCCGGCACGGCAGAGGGCACCTGGACGGCCCTGGTCCTCGCGGTCGCCGGCACCGCGGCCTACGCCGTCGCGGGACCGAGACGGTGACGACCGCGGCACGGTCGCGTGCGGCATCCGCACGCGTCGGGCCATACGCAGACACCGGGTGGTCGGCGCCCGGGCCGTGCCGTTCGCGGTCTTCCGCACCGCACCGAGGCCGGCCCTGCGGATGTGCCTTGATCTCACCGGCCGTTCGTGGCACCGGCGCACCCCACGGGCCCCGGTCCGCCCCGAGTGCGCGTACTCGTGCGGCCTCTCGCCGACCGATCACCACCCGGCGGGGGCCGGTCGATCAACTCCCGGTGTCGCCCGACTCGTTTCGAGGACTCACTGGACGCAGGATCATCAGTGCGCCTTCCAAGGTCGCCACCATGGCGAAGGGGAACCGGTCGAGCTCGAGACAGAGCGCGACGTCGTCAGGATGGACTCCTTGACGCACCCCCTCGGCCAGTTCGGCGGCGGCGCGCGACTCGGCAGCGCGGCGCAGGAACTCGGCGGCGTCCGTCCCGGCCTCGTCGACCCTGCGAGCGATGTACTGAGCACACGCCAGGTCCTCGTCGGCCTGCCCGTCCTCGCCGGTGACCACGAACGTGACACGGTCGCTCCCGCGCGTCCGCAAGAGCTGAGCCGTCGCCTCCGCCACCACGAAGCCGGCGCACAGCACCAGCGACGCCTCCTTGACCGCCAGGGCGCCGACCGTCCCTGCCGTGGTCTTCTGCACAACGGTCCGTCCGCCGAGGTCGACCGACCGCAGCAGGCCCGGGGAGTTGACGGCGTCGAACCCGGGCGCGGGCGGACCGTCCTTGAGTGCCACCCACGCCGGGTGGCGAGCCTTGAGCGCCAGGGCTTCGTCCAGCGACTCGGCAAGGACGATCTTTTCCGCCCCCTGGGCAAAGGCCCAGGCAGCCACGGTGAAAGCACGCATGACGTCGACCACGACCGCCACGGACGGGGCTTCGACCAGATCAGCGATGCCGAGGAAACGAGCGTCCATTCTTGTCATGATCGCCTATGCCCCACCCGAAGCACCCGGACAGTGGCACGCTTCACATCGACGCTCTCGCCGGAATGCCAGGAAGGCAACGCCTCCCGATGCGTTGCCCCCGCTGCGGATCTGACGACCTGTGCGCGATCGGGCCGGGCACGACCCGGCCCCCGGCGGGAACCGGCCGGGGGCCGATCTCCTGACCGCGACCTGAAAGGGTCAGATCCGACCGCCGGTGAGCCGGGTGAGAGGGCCTTGCGGGTGACGGCCGGAGCGACGGCCCACGGCGTACGAGGCCGCCGTCAGCGCGGAGAGGCCGGCGCCGACACCGGCGGCGATCAGCTTCCGGTGCGCGATGACCGTCCAGGCCGTCTTGGCGGTCGCGGCGACCTGGCCCGACGTCGCGACGATCGCCTGACGGCCCGCCTCGACCCCGCGTGAGGCACTGTGCGCCGCGCTCTGCACGGCACCGGTCGTCGCCTCGGCCGAGCGCTGGACTCCGGACCTGGTGGCCGACGCGGCGTCGTCCGTCTTCGTCGCGGCGCTCTTCGCGGCCCGGGCCGCCGGAGCGGTCGCCTTGTCCGCCGTGCGCCGGGCCTTGGACGCGGTCACCCGCTCGGCTGCGGACTGTTCACTCGTCTTCCTGTTCGGTTCACTCATGGACATCGCGTTGCCGCTCACCGCAACGGCAAACCCGTCCGGTCGCGCGACATGGACGGCGAAGTCCCCTGAACGAGATCGGCGATCAACCGCTCACCGGTCACGGCCGTGTCGTCCTTGTGCGCTTCCCACCGGGCGAACGTCTCCGCGGCCGCCTCGGCGAAGGCGGACGGTACGCCCACTCCCCGGCAGGCCTGGGCGATCTCGCGCATCTCCGGCTCCCAGCGCCATGCCCGCGGCCCGGCGGCGGCCAGGTGTTCCGTCCCGGCAAGCGGGGTCTCCGGCAGCATCTGTCGCGCCAGGTCGAGCAGGTCGTCCAGTACCCCGTGACCGTCTGCCAGCGCGCAGGCCTGGGCGGCAAGGGCGTACGAGATCTTGTTGTACGCGGCGAAGGCCAGCTTGAGCGCCGACGCCCGCCCGATCGGCCCCGCCAGGGTGACCGGGATGAGCGCGGAACCGTCGAACAGGGCCGCGACCCGTGCCACGGCCGTGTCGTCGCCCGAGAGATAGAGCCGAGTCCGGTCCGTCTCGCGCGGGGGCGGTCCGGTGATCCCTCCGTCCACCACGGTCACGGCGCTGCCCTCGAACACGCCGGTGATCTCGGCCATCCGCTCGGGACTCACCGCGTTGGCATCCACGTAGACGCCCCGGAAACCGGCCGCGGCCACCTGTCCGGCGACGTCGAGCGCGGCGGCGGGGGGACAGACGCTCAGCACGACCTCACAGGTCTCGGCCAGTTCCTGGATGTTCGCGGCGGACCGCAGTCCGTACTCGACGGCCCGGGCCCGAGTCGCCGCCGACCGCCCTTGCGGCAGCCACCGGACCACGGCTCCCGCCGTCACCGCCTGCGCCGCCACACGGGCGCCCATGGCTCCCGGATGCAGAATTCCCACGTCTCGATGCCCCATGTGCGGACCCTAACCGGCAGGCGGCCGCCTCGAACCACGACGGTCACCCTCAAGGTTCCTGACGGTAAGTCACGTCTCAGCCACCGCCCGGGACCGTACCGCCCTTGAGCCGTTCCAGGTCCGAGGGGCGGACCTGGATCACGATGATCGCGATCAGGGCGGCGAGGACCGTGAAGATCGCCGCCATGACGAAGGCGGCCGAGACACCGGCCGTGAGGACCTCGTCGGACCAGGGGGCGGGGAGTTGACCGGTGCGCCGGAAGTTCAGGCGTTCGACCGGGGTCGCCTGGGCCAGGAAGTCGGGGATCTGCTTCTCCGCCTCGTTGCGGCTCGCGGTGCCGTACATCGTGACCAGGATGGACAGGCCGAGCGAACCGCCCACCTGCTGGGTGGCGTTGAGGAGTCCGGAGGCCGCGCCGGTCTCCAGTGGGGACACGTTCGAGAGCGCCATCAGCGTGAGCGACACGAACTCCATGCCCATGCCCAGGCTGAAGACGAGCATCGGGCCGAGGACGCTGCCCGCGTACGTGGAGTCGACGTCGGTCAGGGTCAGCCAGGACAGGCCTCCGGCCGCGAGGATCGCGCCCACCACCATGAACGGCTTGGGGCCGTACGTGGGCAGGAACCGCGAGGCCAGGCCGGCGCCGACCGCGATGACCGCGCTGACCGGCAGGAAGGCGAACCCGGCCGCGAGCGGGCTGAAGCCGAGCACGTTCTGCACGAAGAGCGTGAGGAAGAAGAACATGCCGAAGATCGCGGCGGCGAGGCACAGCATGATGCCGTAGGTGCCCGCTCTGTTGCGGTCGGCGAACATGTGCAGCGGCGTGATCGGCTGCCGGGAGCGCCGCTCGACCAGGATGAACACCGCGAGGACGACGACGGCCGCGACGAACGAGGCGATCGTGAGCGTGTCCCGCCACCCCTCCTGCGCGGCTCTGATGAACCCGTAGACCAGCAACACCATGCCCACGGTGGACGTCAGCGCGCCGAGGATGTCGAAGTGGCCCGGGTGGCGTTCGGATTCCTTGATGTAGCGCGGTGTGGCGACGGCGATGAGCAGTCCGATGGGAACGTTGACGAACAGCACCCATCGCCAGTTCAGATACTCGACGAGGATTCCGCCCGCGAGCAGGCCGATCGCGCCGCCGCCCGCCGAGACCGCGGCGAAGACCCCGAACGCCCGGTTGCGCTCGGGTCCTTCCTGGAACGTCGTGCTGACCAGGGACAGCGCGGTCGGGGACGCGATGGCGCCGCCGACGCCCTGCAGGGCGCGCGCGGCGAGGAGTTGGGCCTCGTTCTGGGCGAGTCCGCCGAGCAGGGAGGCGAGGACGAAGAGCAGCACTCCGAAGATGAACACCCGCCGTCTGCCGAGGATGTCGCCGACCCGGCCGCCGAGCAGCAGCAGGCCGCCGAAGGTGAGGGTGTAGGCGTTGACCACCCAGGCCAGGCTGGTGGTGGAGAAGTCCAGGGAGCGCTGGATGTCCGGCAGCGCGATGTTGACGATGGTGATGTCCAGGACCACCATCAGCTGGCACGAGGCGATCACCAGCAGCGCCATCGCGTTTCCCCCGCCACCCTGTCGGGCGGTGGTCCGGGGTGCTGAGGTCGGCTGCGGGAGGCTGCTCATGACGTGTCGCCCGCTCGGGAGCGGGCCCTGGGGAGAGGTCAGCGGACGGAGACGTCCGCTGTCGGGTCCACCGTTAGACGGTACGCCCGTGGCCGGACCGTCACCACTCGATCATCCGTGGCCCGTCCGCGGGCCGGACGTGGTCCGCCGCGGGCCGTCCGTGAGCGGTGCGCGCGGGCGGGGGGGCCGTGCCGTGCCAGGACTCCCCCGTCGTCCTGGCACGGCCCCCGTTGTCGCGGCGGTGCGCCGCGGTGATCACCAGGATGCGGGAGGGGCGGGTGGTATGTCGTTGGCGTACGGTCCACAACTGCTTGGCGGAGCGTCCACCGGTGGTGCCGGGGGAAGCCGAGAGTCGGCCGAGGCAGCCGGGAGTCAGCCGCGGGGAACCCGAGGGGCAGGCCGTCCTACGCCTCGGTCAGCGCCTGTTCGCGCAGTTCGCTGGGCGGGAGCCCGTAGGCGGTGCGGAACGCCCGGGTGAACTCGGCGGCCCGGGGGTAGCCCCAGCGGGCGGCGACGGCGCGGACGGGCAGGGCGCGCAGCCGGGGGTCGGCGAGGTCGCGGCGGGCGTGCTCCAGCCGCTGGTCGCGGATGTAGGAGGCCACGGTGAGGCCTTCGGCCTGGAAGACGCGGTACAGATAGCTGCGGGAGACGTGGTGTGCGGCGGCGATCCCGGCGGGGGTCAGGTCCGGGTCGTCCAGGTGCCGGTGGATGAACGTCTTGGCGTGGAGGACGAGGGTGCGGTCACGGGTCTCCGGCGGGAGCCGGAGGTCGGCGTCCACGGTGTGCGCGAAGAGGGCCGTAACCAGGTCGGCGACGACCGTGCCCAGCCGTGGTGCGTCCGAGGGCCGGTACGAGGAGGTGTCCGCGACCAGTTGACGGAGGAACTGCGAGAGCAGCGCGCCGATCCCCTCGCGGCCCGACAGGAGGCTCCCCAGCACCTGGTCCGCCCGGTTTCCCGGCACGGCCACCAGAGCACGCGGGACCTCGACGCCGAGCACGGTGACGGGCTCGGAGCCGGTGAGCACCTCCCACGACCGCGAGGAGGAGTTGATGTGGAAGTCGTTCATCCGGTAGGCCGCCTGCTGTCTGCCCCAGTCGGCCGCCCCCTCGCCCTTCAGCAGGAGGGACAGGTGGTACGTCTCGGGGTCGGACTCCCGGATGAGTTTCGGCGTACGGCGGAAGACCAGTTGGTCGAAGGTGGCCGGCCACACGACGACGTCGCCCAGCGCGATCACGCGTTGGGAGCCGTGGTAGTCCGCGTGGCGATCGCTGCTGAGCCGCATGGGGGCGTGGGTCCGGCCCATGCGCTCCGCCCACGCCTCGAACCGGTCGCTCACCGGCAGGTCCGTGGTGCGGAAGACCGACTCGTGCAGCACGAGCGTAGTCAACCACACCGGCGTCACCGGCCTGTTGGCAGCGGTCGGATCAGCCCAGGTGAGCGGTGTCGACGGTGACGGACCTGGTGTCGGAGGCGGTGAAGGTGAGATAGCCGGGATCGCCGTCGCGGTCGAGATAGCACACCGCATATCCGATGGAGACGGACGTCTTGCGTACCGGTTCGTCGGTGACGGCCTTGCGGCAGCCCTCCGCCGTGGGCACCCCGGACGAACCCCACGAGGCCAGCCTGCCGTTGGTGGACATCAGAAAGCCGCCCTGGACATAGAAGGCGTCCGTGCCGGCGTCGGCGACCACGGGCGGCGTGGACGTGAAGTCGTAGCCCGTGGGGGCTTTCTGACCGTCCGACTGCTCCATGACGAAGCCGCGCACCAGCGCGGTCGAGGGCGAGGACGTCGCGTCGGGCAGGGCTGCCTTGACCGCGGCGCCTCCTCCCCCGACGACCGCCAGGGCGGTGAGTCCGGCGATCAGCGGATGGGCGTACGCCATGCTCAGCAGGGGCCCGATCACCGGGATCGAGAATTTCATCTGGGTGTTCTTCTGCGTGATCCTGGCGCTGCCGCTCGCGGTCGCCGTCTGCGTCGAGGAGTGGTGGGTGCCGGGCTGGGGTGGCACGAAGGCGTCGTCACGGGAGGCGTGGTCGCCGAGCTGCGCGCCGCGCGTGCGGTCGGTGTTCATGGCTCGGGACGCTAGCGACAGGCGACCCCGCGGTCTTGTTTTGTCAGAGATTGCCGCCAACGGCCCGCTTTTGGGCGCTCGTTGTGATGCGAGTGATCGGCGGGAGGGCGGCTTCGAACTTGCTACTCGGCAGTCATATTACTGAACCGTAACCTACCGACCGCTACCCGAGGTAACCCCACTCTCGCTACGGTCCTGACAGTTCGTCTAAGAGCGGTACGGGGCAAGGGTGGACGACCGGAGCCCCGTACCGCTCGGTCGTCACGGCCCGCACCCCACCGGGCCGTCCGCCACCCGAGCCGCAGACGAAGGCTCGGCCTCCCCCTCACCGGAGGTCCGCCATGCCCGCCCCCACCCGCCTGCTGGCCGCAGCCGTCACCGCTGCCGCCTGCCTGGGCGTCACCGCCGTACCCGCCGACGCGGCCACGCAGTCGGACGCCGTCGTCTCGCGCGGCGTCACCATCCCCACGTTCTACAACCCGCCCGCCGCCCTTCCGGCGGCCGACGGCACCCTGATCCGCTCCGAACCGCTCCCGCTGGCGTTGAGCCTGCCGGGCATCGACGGACCGCTGCCCGGCACGGCGACCCGCCTGATGTACAAGTCCACGGACTCGGCCGGCCGGCCCATGGCCGTCACCGGCGCCTACATCGAACCGAAGGCCCGCTGGACGGGCAGCGGACCACGGCCTCTGGTCGTCGTGGCACCCGGCACGATGGGCCAGGGCGACCAGTGCGCCGCCTCCCTCGGCCTCGAACACCCGCTCGTCGTCAACGGCCAGACGCTGTCGGTCGGTTACGAGGACCTCGCGATCTACCGTCTGCTCGCCCGGGGCATCGCCGTCGTGGTCACGGACTACACCGGGCTGGGCGCGACCGACCGGCTGCACACCTACGTCAACCGGGTCGACGAGGCCCACGCGGTTCTCGACGCCGTGCGCGCCGTCCGTTCCCTCGACGCCACGTCGCTGACATCCGGCTCCCGGGTGGCGCTGTTCGGTTACAGCCAGGGCGGCGGGGCCACGGCCGCCGCCGCCGAACTCCAGCCCTCGTACGCCCCCGACGTCACCCTCGCCGGGACCTACACCGGGGCTCCGCCCGCCGACCTCGTCGCCGTCACCAAGGCCATCGACGGCAGCGACCTGGCCGGCGCGCTGGGCTGGTCGGTGAACGGCTTCCTGGAGTCCGATCCGGCTCTCGTACCGATCGCCGAAGCGCACCTGAACACGGCCGGCCGCGCCGCGCTCAAGGACCTGTCGACGATGTGCGTGGGCGACGCCCTCCTCTCCTACAACTCCGCCAGCAGCACCGACTGGACCACGGACGGGCGCTCACTCAGCGACATCGTCCAGGCCGAGCCGGCCCTCAAGGCGTTCCTGGCCGACCAGCGCATCGGCACCCTCGAGCCGGCGTCTCCGGTCCGGGTGGCGACCGGCACCGCCGACGACCTGGTACCGCACGCACAGGCGCGCGCCCTCGCCGTCGCATGGTGCGCCAAGGGCGCCGACGTCACCTACAAGCCCGTGATCCTGCCCGGTCTGGGCCGGTCCCTGATCAACCACTTCACACCGTTGCTCGTCGACCAGGGCGACGCGATCTCCTGGCTGACCGACCGGCTCAACGCCAAGCCGGTCACGTCCAACTGCGCCACCCTTCCTCTCCAGCCCTGACCTTCTCCGCCCCTGACACGAGTCACCCGGCGGCGGCCGGTACGCGCGGTCGCGACGTACCGGCCGCCGCCGGGTCACGGATACGGGCCGGGCCGGGCCGGGTACGGGCACAGGCGCACGGCCGTCCGCCTGACGCGGGCCGAGTCGGTCCGCGGGGGACGGCCTCGGCCCGCGTCAGTCCGACAGACCCAGGCGGGCGACGATCCTCTTGCCGACCGGCTCCTGCGCGACGACGAGGTTCTCCACCACCGCCCGCACGATCTCCAGGCCGTGCTGGCCCACCCGCGTCGGGTCAGGCGCCTGGGGCACGGGCAGCGCCGGATCGCTGTCCCACACGACGATCTCCACCGCGGCCCCGGCGATGCGCAGCTGGAGCAGGACCGGACCGGGCGCGTATCTGAGCGCGTTCGTGACCAGTTCGCTCACCACGAGCTGGGACAGGTCCATGGCCCGGTCCGACACGGCGAGACCGTCCCGGCTCCGCAGGCGGCACAGGAAGTCGCCCGTGAGGCGGCGCGCCCGGGCGATACAACCGTCCTTGCCGTCCAGTGCCACCGTCGTCTCGGCAGGGTTCCCGCCGGGGGCGGAAGAACCCTGGTCGGGCGGGACAGGTTCCATCCGGACCGCCTTCACTACCCCGTTCATATCGGCGCGACTACCCGCGAACCCACCCCCTACGCACCAGCCGCACCACTCACTCGGTCATCGTGCCGCTCGCCGCCCGAGGTGTCACCCGGAGGCGTGCCCAGGTCACCGTCCGCGCCCGGAACGGCCCGCACCCGGTCCCGGTCCCGGCGGGCCGCGGCGAAGCCGGCCGACGCCGCGAGGACACCGGCGGCGACCGCGAAGACGACGACGCACGAGTTCAGCGCGCCGTAGACGCCGCTGCTCTCGTAGGTGGTCCCGTCGTCGAGTACGCAGTCGAAGCCGGGCGGGAAATAGGAGGCCCGGTGGGTCACCAGGTGCAGGCGGGTCTCCCTCGGGACCTCCGCCCCCCGGCAGGCGGGCGCGGGAGACGAGTCGGCGCCGGACCGCGACTCGTGCTCGGCGAACGCCACCGCTCCGCTCGAGAGCAGGTAGCAGCCGACGGCCGCCGCGACCGCCATCCCGGCCGACCAGCGCAACAGGTGCACGCCCCAATCCGGCCGCCGTCCCGGCAGCGCGACGGAGACGAGCTTGACGACTACGGCGACGCACCAGAGCGGGCTGGCGAACAGCGCCGCCAGTCCCAACAGGGCCAACACGTCCGAGAGCTCCCTTTTCTGGCACGTACCGCGCCTGGCAGGTGTCGCATGGATCGCTGCTGTCATGTACCGAGTAATCGGTTGTGTGCGCAACAGTGCCACGCATTCGCTCGGGTCCTGTGTCTCCGGCCGGGTCCGGGTGCTTTCTGTAACGCTTTTCGCACCTCGTTCCAAGAACGGGTGTAGCGCCTTTGAAGGACCTGAGAAGGAGACGCCTGTGGACGACGCGGAACGGTTACCGGGCGGGCCCGCCGCGGCGGTACGTGACCCTCGGCTCTTCGAGGAGTTCTACCGCCGCCACCTGGACCCGGTGATGCGGTTCGTGGCCCGGCGCGTCGACGACCCGCACACCACGGCCGACCTGACGGCCGAGATCTTCCTCGCCGTCCTGCGTTCGGCGCACTCCTACCGGCCGGACCTCGGCAGCGAGACCGCCTGGCTGTTCGGCATCGCCCGCAACGTGGTGTCGTCGGAGCGGCGCCGGGTCGCCCGGGAGACGGAACGCGACCTGCGCTTCTCCGGGCGGCGGCTGCTGGAGGCCGACGACATCGTCCGTATCGAGGACAGACTCGACGCGGAGAGTCCTGGGCGGCGCGCCCTGGCCGCGCTGGCGAGGCTTCCCGAGGGCGAGCGTGCCGTCATGGAGTTGATCGCGGTGGACCAGCTCACGGTCACGGAGGCGGCGTCCGCACTGGGGATACGCCAGGTCACGGCCCGCGTACGACTGCACCGCGCGCGCAAGGCACTGCGGCGGGAGGCGGAGGCCCAGGCCGCGGAGACGACGCCCCCGGCCACCCGCACGAGTTCCCCGGAGGCCACGACGCCGGACGCAGCGCTGCTGTACATCGCGAGGGGGGAAGCATGAGCACGAGGCCGACGTTCGAGGACCGGCTCCTGGACGAGCTCAAGAGGGAGATCGAGCTGCGCGAGGCGGGAGTCCGCCGAGCCGGGCCGACCACGGCCGAACCCGGTGGCGGCGGGGCGAGGGCGTCCGTGCGCCGGCTGTTCACCCCGTCCCGGATCGCCGTCGTCGCTGCGGCCTGCGCGGTGGCCTGGTTCGGTGCGGCGATGGTGCCCGGATCGTCGTCCTACTCGACGGCGTACGCGGTGGAGCGCCACGGAGACGGCACGGTCACGCTCACCGTGAAGGAGCAGACGATCGATGTCGCGGCCCAGCGCGAACTCGCGACGAGGGTGAGCGAGTGGGGCATCGAGGTGACCATCGACGTGCTCGCTCCGGGCTATGTCTGCGAGCGCAGCAGGTTCACCCCGTTTCCGGTCTGGGCCGTCGACAGGCTCGGCAACCGTGTCCCCGTCATCCCGATCAAGGCCGGCTGGGACTTCACCCTGCGCCGGGGCAACGTACTGACCTTCGAGAACATGGAGGGCATGTCCCGGCCGCGCGCCGTCGAGTTGTACTCCACCAGGAGCCAGGCCGAGCCCTGCGTTCCGATGAAGGTCGCCCTGCCGGTCGACTAGCGCCTGCCCCAGCCTGACGAACCCCTCACCCGCACAGGATCCGGTCCACGTATGCAACCCCCACCCCTGGTTCCTCCACGCCCGGAGAAGTCACCGTCGGTAATCGAACAGTCACCCAGGCCGCTCCCGTCGACGCGGCTGGACTGGCTCGACGCGTTGCGCGCCGTCGCGGCCCTCGCCGTGGTCCTCGACCATTCGTCGTACGCGTTCCTGCCGCAGTTCCGGCAGGAGCTGATGCCGCAGTTCAACGTCGGGCGGTACGGCGTCCTGCTGTTCTTCCTGGTGAGCGGGTACATCGTCCCCGCGTCCCTGGAGCGCCGGGGCTGCGTCCGGTCGTTCTGGATCGGACGGGTGTTCCGCATGTACCCGCTGTGGGCGGCCGCCGTCATCGCGGTGCTCGCGCTCGACCTGCTGGGCGTCGCCGAGCTGCGCGCCGACCCGGGCCGGCAGAGCCTGACCACGGTCGCCGTCGCCCATGTCACCCTGCTCCAGGAGCTGCTGGGGACGCCTAGCGTCCTTCTCGTCCTGTGGACCCTCTCCTACGAGATGGCCTTCTATCTGCTGGTCGTCGCGCTCTTCACGGTCCGTCTGCACCGTCGGTCGGCGGCGATCGCCTGCTTCCTGGCCGCGCTCGCCGCCGTGAGCGCGGCGGTGGGGGGCGCGCTGCCGGTGTCCGCGCTCTCCGGCGCGGTCGGCACCGGCCCGCTGGTCGCGCTCGCCGCCATCGCCCTGGTGCTCGCCGTCTGCTGTGCGAGCACCGGGACACCCGTGCTCCGTGTGGCCGGAGGCGTGCTCGGCGGGGTGTCGGCGCTCGTCCTGGTCGCTTTCAACGGCACGGTCGCGATGTGGGAGGGGCCGGTGATTCTCGCCGTGATGTTCCTGGGCACCGCGGTCCACCGGGCCGAGAACGGCGGGGCCGGCCGGTGGCGCGTGGCCGGCACGGCCGCCGTGGTGCTCGCCTGCGCCGTGGGCAGTGCCTACGGGCAAGGCGACGGCGCGCACTTCACCCGGCGCGGCTGGATCCTGGCGTTCCTGGCGGCCGCGTTCACCTTCGGCGCCGCACTGGCGGCGCGCCGTCTTCGCGTACCGCGCCCGCTGACCGCGCTGGGAACGATCAGCTATTCGGTCTACCTGGTGCATCCGGTGCTGCTGGCGGTGACCGACGGCACGGTCGGCCGGTGGCGGCAGGACGTGCCCGCGCTGGAGGCGGCGTTCTTCGCCGTGCTGCTGCCGCTGTGCGCCCTGACCTACCGGTATGTCGAGGTACCGGGTCAGGCGTGGGGCCGCAGAGTGGCGCGCCGCTTCCAGCCGGGATCACGCGGAGGCGGTCAGCCGATGTGGTAGCTGTCGCCGTAGACCTTCCAGTCCAGGGGCGGGTCGAGGTCGAGGTTGCCGTTGCGCAGGAAGACGCGCTGGGCGGTGTCGACCCGGCTGGTGTCGCTGTGCGCCTCCTCCTGCTTCATGGCCCAGACCCGGGCGTCGAGGAAGGCGTTGAGATACGTCGCCTCGTCGCCGCCCTGGGCCGGCGGCCTGGCCTTCGTCAGCGCCCGCTTGCGGATGTTGCGGAAGCTCGTGGGGTCGGTTCCGTCACCGTGCATGACGATGGCGTCGTAGTAGGCGAACTGGCCCAGGACCCGCAGGCCGTCCGTCTTGCCCTGGCGGACGGCCGGGTTGAAGTAGACGCGGTCGCGCTCGTCGTTCTGGGCCTGCTGGAAGGCGGTGTCCTGGGCGGCCTTGCGCCAGTCCTTCGGGTAGTTCGGGTCGAGACCGGAATGCGAGTCGGTGCCGTCGACCTCGCGCAGGGCGGGCAGGTACTTGGCGAGGACGTTGCCGGGCTTGCGGTCGCTGTAGAGCTGTACGAGGTCGAGCATGTCGTGGGTTCCGGAGCAGAACCCGATGATGCCGGCGGTGTAGCCCCGGCCGTCGCCGATGTCCTCGATGTACTGGTACTGGGCCTTCCAGTCGAGCGAGGAGTTCTCCGCGCTCGACACCAGCTTCATGGCGATCTCCTTCTTCGCCGGGTCGTCGAGGCTCTTCGCCGCGGTGGCCGCGCTCGCCCGGCGGGCGTCGAGGAGCGGCGCGGCGGCCAGGGCGCCGGCGAGGGCGAGGAAGAGGCGGCGGGAGGTGGGGGTAGGGGTGGGGCCGTCGACCGGCCGGGATATGTGCACCACAGTGGCTCCAGGTGAGGAGTGGGGGGTGGGGGTGAGGCTGCACTGCGACTGACAGGAAAGTTTCCTATCAAGGCTCGGCGACAGAAGTAACCCATCGAAGCCATGTTCGTGCGATCGAACAAACGGCCCCACCGCCACTGACCCACCGTCACGCGGGCCGGGAACTAGAACAGTTGGAGCACCTGAGAGGTCAGGAAACCGAGCAGCCCGACGTGGAACACGACCATGCAGATCCACTGCGTGACGGACATGCGCCAGGCCGCCGCCCGGAGGATCTCCCACTCACTCACCGCGAAGGCGGCCAGCACCAGGGCGAGCACCTCCCACACCACATGCCACCAGCCCGAAGGGGTCGCCCCGGTCGTGGCGTCCATGGCGGCCGGGACGCGCGCGACCCGCCCCAGCAGAACAAGGCCGATAAGCAGCTTGTGCCAGCCGTGGCGGAACGTCGGCGCCGCGCTCGTCACCCGGGAAGCGGGCGTGAATCCTGTGGACATTCGCACATTTGATCACCCTCCCGGATTGGAAGCCATTGTTCCGTTCGCTCCGGCGCAGGTGACCCGCCCCTTCTCCCGCACCGCGCGATCCCTTTACGGAGGTGTCATGCCCCTGTAACTTCCGTGCGCAAGTCCTTTCAGGAAGTTGCCGGTTGCTCTTTCATGGCGACTCCCTCCATCCGCTGCCCGTACCGGGAGAGGCCATGAGGCGCGCACCGACAACGCCCCGCAGACGCAGGCCACCACGTCCGCTCGCCGCCGCCCTGGCGGCGGCCGGGCTGTTCGGACTGCTCGCGGGCCCGTCCGAACCCGACCCCGTCCCTTTGCGGACAACTGCCGCCGCCACCGACACGGCGACCGTCTTCTACTACACGAAGACGAAGAACTGGTCCGCGACCTATCTGCACTACGCCCCCGACGGCGGCACCTGGACCACGGTCCCCGGCGTACTCATGGAGGCCGCCTGCGCCGACTGGGTGAAGCAGACCGTCGACCTCGGCTCGGCCGCGGGGCTCCAGGCCACCTTCAACAACGGCAGCGGCACCTGGGACAACAACGGCGGCGGCAACTACACGCTGGGTACCGGCGCCGTGACCGTCAAGGACGGCGTGATCGCGCACAGCGATCCGTGCGCCGGCACGGAGACGGGCAGCGGCAACGAGGCCACCGTCTACTACTCGACCGCCACCTCCGGATGGACCACCGCCGACATCCACTACGCGCCCACCGGCGGTTCCTGGACGACGGCCCCCGGCGTCGGCATGGAGGCCGCCTGCACGGGCTGGTGGAAGAAGACCCTGGACATCGGTACGGCGACGTCCCTCAAGGCCGCGTTCAACAACGGCAACGGAGTCTGGGACAACAACAACGGCGCGGACTACCCGATCCCGCTCGGCACCACGACCGTGAAGGACCGGACGGTCACCCCCGGCGCGGCGAACCCCTGCGCGGCCGAGGTGCCCGACACCGAGCCGCCGACCGCCCCGGCCGGGGTCACGGCGAGCGCCACCGACACGTCGGTGGTGGTGAGCTGGGACGCGGCCACCGACAACAAGGGCGTGACGAAGTACCAGGTCACGCGTACCGGAGGCACCCTGGGGACGGTGGTCACCGATGTCGGCTCGACGGTGTTCTCCGACTCCGGGCTCGAGGAGAAGACCGCCTACACGTACACGGTGAAGGCGGTCGACGCGGCCGGGAACACCTCGCCCGCCTCCGCCGCGGCGACCGCGACGACCGGTGAGCGCGCGCCGGCCCCGGCGGCCGGCACTCCGCTGGGCACCGATCCGCGCAAGGACCCCATCTACTTCGTGCTCACCGCCCGCTTCCACGACGGTGACACCACGAACGACCGCGGCGGCAGCCAGCACGTCAAGTCCGGGAACGCGGCGAACGACGACCCGATGTTCCGTGGGGACTTCAAGGGCCTGGTCGAGAAGCTCGACTACATCAAGGCGCTCGGCTTCTCGGCCGTCTGGATCACGCCCGTGGTCCTCAACCGCTCCGACTACGACTACCACGGCTATCACGGCTACGACTTCTACAAGGTCGACCCGCGCCTGGAGTCCGCCGGCGCCTCCTACCAGGACCTGATCAACGCGGCGCACGCCAAGGGCATGAAGATCTACCAGGACGTCGTCTACAACCACAGCTCACGCTGGGGTGCCAAAGGTCTGTTCACGCCGACCGTGTACGGGGTCCGCGACTCCCAGTGGAGCTGGTACTACGACGAGAAGGCCGAAGGCTTCGCGTACGACGGCCTGACCGTGGAGCCCAAGTCGGGGAAGTCGTACTACAACGGCGACCTGTGGTCGACGGCCGAGCCGACCGGCAACACCTGTCTCAACTGGGGCAAGCCCACCGGCGGCAAGAGCGCCGAGGGCTACACCCTCTACAACTGCCAGTGGCCGAGCCCCACTTCGGGCATGTTCCCGAAGGCCTACTACCACCAGTGCTGGATCGGCAACTGGGAGGGCGAGGACTCCCGGTCCTGCTGGCTGCACGAGGACCTGGCCGATTTCGACACCGAGTCGACGCCCGTGCAGAACTACCTCATCGGCGCCTACGACAAGTACATCGACATGGGCGTCGACGGCTTCCGGATCGACACGGCCGTCCACATCCCGCGCGTGACGTGGAACCGGCGTTTCCTGCCCGCCATCCGCGACCGGGTCACCCAGAAGTTCGGCACGGAGGCGGCCAGGAACTTCTTCGTCTTCGGTGAGGTCGGCGCCTTCGTCAACGACAAGTGGAACCGCGGCTCCGTGAACCACTCCGCGCAGTTCTTCACCTGGAAGGAGCGCGAGGAGTACAGCGCGGACGACGAGACGGCGGCCATCGAACAGTTCACCTACGAGAACAATCTGGGCACCGCGAACCAGCCGACGTCGGCCAACGCCTTCCTGAGCGGCAACAGCTATCACGCGCCCGACCGCAGCCAGTTCTCCGGCATGAACATCATCGACATGCGGATGCACATGAACTTCGGCGACGCGCAGAACGCCTTCAGCAACGGCAAGGACTCCGACGACAGCGTCAACGACGCCACCTACAACGTGGTCTATGTGGACAGCCACGACTACGGGCCGAACAAGTCGAGCACGCGCTACAGCGGCGGCACCGACGCCTGGGCCGAGAACATGGCGCTCATGTGGACCTTCCGCGGCATCCCGACGCTGTACTACGGCTCGGAGATCGAGTTCCAGAAGGGCAAGCAGATCGACTGCGGGCCGAGCTGCCCGCTGGCGTCCACCGGGCGCGCCTATTTCGGCGACCACCTGGCCGGTTCCGTCACCGCCTCGGACTTCGGTACGGTCGCGAGTGCGAGCGGCACGGTCGCCACCACCCTGGCCCAGCCACTGGTCAAGCACCTCCAGCGGCTGAACCAGATCCGCAGGGCGGTCCCGGCCCTGCAGACGGGTCAGTACTCGACCGACGGGATCAGCGGCCAGATGGCCTTCAAACGCCGCTGGACCAGCGGCGGCACGGACAGTTTCGCGCTGGTGACGGTCACCGGCGGGGCGAGCTTCACCGGCATCCCGAACGGCACGTACACGGACGCCGTCACCGGTGACGTGCGGAGCGTCTCGAACGGCACCCTGTCGGTGGCCGCCCCGGGCAAGGGCAACCTACGGGTGTACGTACTGAACGGGCCCGGGAAGATCGGCGCCGACGGGCCGTATCTGAAGTAGCACCGCTGCGGGACCAGGGCTGGTTCAGGGGGCGCCCGGCGCGTCGCCCAGCCAGTCGAAACGGCGGTCGTCGCCGGTACGTCGCCCGTACAGGGCGCGGCCGCCGGGCCCGTAGCGGCCTATCTCCGTGATCAGCGCCACCTCGCGCAGCTCGTGCCGGGTCCGGTCCGTGACGTCCAGCAGCAGGCCGTCCAGCGGGCCGCCCACGAGTTGCGCGTATGTGCGGTCCGGGCGGGGTCCCGCGTCGTCGTGGTCGGCGCCGTAGACCCGGCCCCGCAAGAACTCAACCTCGTCCATGACCAGCAGCTTGTCACCCACCACTGACAACGGCCCGTTGAGCACTCTTCGGCCAAGGCCATGGCGGAAAAGTGGCATCCGGGCGCGATCCCCGACCCGGCCGGGTATCCACCCTCTACGCAACGTTGTGTATGGGGTGGGGGGCCGGCCCTGATGGCACGCAGGCGGGAGCGGGCGAAGACCGGTGACTCGGCGCGGGCCGGTGACGCGGCGCGGGCCGGTGACTCGGCGCGGGCCGGTGACTCGGCGCGGGCCCGGCGTCGACGGACCGTGCGCGAACTGCGCGCGTCGGGCCGCTACGGACCAAGGCTGCGCGTGGTGCTGCCCGCCCTCACCGCCACGGTCGTCGTCGGGGGCGCCGCCCTCGGGGGGCTCGCGCTGGTCTATCGCGAGTTCGGCGGTCCGGCCTGCGCGCTGCTGCTCGCGCCCCTGGCGGTGGTCGCCGCCGTCCTGCGCCGTCTGTCCAGGCGGCCCGCCCGGCGGCGGGGCGGGTACTACACCGCCCAGGAGCTGGCCGAGCTGGACATGCCGGAGCTGGTGCTCGCCGTGGCCCGGATGCTCCGTCGGGACGGCTGGCGGGTGCTGCCGCCCCCTCGGCACGACACCCACCATCTCGCCGCCCGCGACGGCCGCGGACTGCTGCTCGACGTGGCGTTCCGTCCCGTGGCCGAGCCGCTGCCCGACGAGGAGTCGGCCTGTTCCTGCCGGGCGCGGCTGCGGGTACGGGGGCGCGCCGGGCCCCCACTGCGGCTCGTCGTGCACCGCGGCACGTTCACCCACCGGGACGAGGTGTGGGCCTCGCGCGAGCCCCACACGTATCTGATCGACGGTCCTCGTCTTCAACTGTGGGCATGTGGAACGCCGTTGGCCCAGCTCGCGAGCGGGCTCGTCCCCTCCCCCCGGCGCGCGTGACCCGCGTTCGTCGCTCAGCCCCGCCGGGCGGTCGCCGAGGCGGCCGGTTCGTCGGGCGGGCCCGGCTCGGCATCGGAGGCGGCGTCGGCGGCGGCATCGGAGGCGGCGTCGGCGGGCGTGGGACGTGTCGGAGCGGTCGGTGTGCGGCCTCCGGTCACCAGGCGTACGAGGAGGTGCGCGCGCCCCGCGGCCACGGGCCCGAGCACGGCCAGCACGAGGACGTACCCGGCGATGAAGGGGGCGAGCCGGTCGTCGAGTCCCGCGCTCGCGGCCATGGCGGCGAGGATCAGCGCGAACTCGCCGCGGGCCAGGAGCGTGGCGGCGATGTTCGCGGCGGGGGCCGCGCGCCTGCGGCAGGGGCAGCAGGAGGCCGTACCCGGCGATGAAGGGGGGGAGCCGGTCGTCGAGTCCCGCGCTCGCGGCCATGGCGGCGAGGATCAGCGCGAACTCGCCGCGGGCCAGGAGCGTGGCGGCGATGTTCGCGGCGGGCTCGGGACCGTAGCCGTGGAGACGGGCCACGATCAGTCCCGCCGCCACGTTCATGCAGAGGGTCAGGGTGGCCGCGAGGGCGACCGGAGCGAGGACGGCCGCGAAGTCACCCGGGTCGATGGCCAGTCCGAACGCGAAGAAGAAGATCGCGGCGAAGGCGTCCCGCAGCGGATGCACCAGCCGGCGGATCCTGGCGGCCGAGGGAGTCCGGGCGAGGATCAGACCGACCATGAACGCCCCGATGGCGTCCGCGACACCGAGGAGCTCGGAGACTCCGGCGACGAGTACGGCGGCGCCCAGAAAGCTGATGACGAGGAGTTCGTCGTCGCGCACATGGATGAGCCGGCCGATGAGCCGTGTGCCCCAGCGGGCGGTGGCGGCCAGGACCAGCAGGAATCCGAACGCCTTCGACACCTGGACCAGCACCTCGGCGGCACCGTGCGCGCCACCGATGACGGGCTGGAGAGCGGCGAGGTACAGGGCGAGGAAGACGTCCTCCACCACGACGACGCCGAGGATCAGACGGGTCTCCGGACGCCCGAGACGCCCCAGGTCGATGAGGATCTTGGTGACGATGGCGGAGGAGGATATCCCCAGGACGCCCGCGAGAACGAGCGCCTCCCGGGTGCCCCAGCCCAGTGCGAGGCCGAAGCCGAGTCCGGCGCCGACGTTCAGCAACAGGTAGCTTCCGCCGGCCAGCGCCAGGCGTCTGCCGCCGGTCTTCAGGTCGTCGAGGTGGAACTCCAGACCCAGGTAGAACAGCAGCAGCACCAGGCCGAGTGCCGACAGCATCTCGAAGTCGTGGGCGTCCTCGACCAGGACGAAGCCCGGGGTGTGCGGGCCGAGCAACATCCCGGCGAGGGTGAACAGGGGGATGGTCGGCAGCCCGATGCGGTTGCCGAGGCGGGCGAGGAAGGCCGCGGCGAGGAAGGCGCCGCCCATGGCCAGCAGGGCGTCAGCGTGTCCCATGCGTCACCTCCCTTCCGGGCAGGCGGAGTCGGGCTCGTTGCACGGCACGGGAGTGGATGGGCGGTTCTCCTTCACGGATGGTGACAGCTGGACGGATGCGCCGACGACCGCGACCGGCCCGCCTCGACGCCGCCCGACGTTCCGGGCGCCTCCTCCACGATCACGCACCGGCGGGGGTCACCGCCATCGGGGTCAACACCCATTTGTCCCCGGCGGATGCCGCCGCACGCCGACCCCACGGCAGGGACCCCAGGCTCAGTAGGCGGCGATCCAGCGCCGGACGGCCTCGTTGACGGTGTCGTCGAGGGCGCTCAACGCCTCCACGGCGTGCAGGTCTCCCGGCACGGGCGCGACTCCCGCCCGGATGAGTGCCGCGTGCAGCTCCAGGCGGCGCCGGTCGGCCGGTGCCATCGCCAGGGGCAGCCGCCGGGTCGGGGCGGGAGCAGGCCACGGTGCCTCCTCCTCGGCCGCCCTCGCCTGGGGCGGCACACGCCAGTCCTCGTCCCCCCACTGCTCTGCGGAGTCCGCCCCGCCCAGAGTCGTCTGCGCGTCGAATCCGCAGCGGTAGGGATCCAGGATCAGCTCAGGCACCGTCACTGCGGCCGGTGAGTACTGCCACTCCTGCATACAACCTCCAGCATTCGGCGTTCGCTTGGTGTCCAGGAGGCGGCCTGCCCGGTCGACGGTTGCAGGACCGGAGACAAACCACCCGAACGTCCCCAAACGCATCTCGTCACACCACTGCGCCACCTGGGAGAGAACCACTGCGCACGCTGCGCGTCCCCGGCACGGGACTGCCGGTCACGGGCGGTGGCATCGCCTCCCTGGAGTCACTGCCGAGCGGCGGCGGACGACTCAGGGGCGTCCCGCGGCGTCGGGGCTGCGTGCGTCACGGCGCGCGGTTCCCGTTCCGTGGTGCCAGGGTTCTCGCGGGGACTCGGGGCGGGTGCGGCCGATGAGACCGAGCAGGAAGCCCGCGGGGATGGTGATCAGCCCCGGCGTCTGGAGCGGGAACCAGTGGAAGTCGCGGTCGGGGAAGAGCGCGGTGGGTGTGCCCGAGACGGCGGGGGACCCCGCAAGGAGCAGCGCGATCAGCGGCAGGGTCCCGTAGACGGTCCAGCGCGCCCCGGTGGCGGTGTGGCCGGGCAGGAACAGCGCGTACAGCAGGACCGGAGCGAGTACCGAGGCCGCGACGGTGAACGACAGCGAGATCAGCGTCAGTCGGCCGCGGTCCTGGACGATCACGGCCAGCACGACGGCGGCCGCTCCGACCAGGACGATGCCGATCCGGGCCCGGCGGATCTCGCCGCCGGGCGAGCGGCGCGCGGTTCCGTGGGCGGGCCGGCCGCCGAAGTCGCGGACGAGGCTGGAGGCGGCCGCCAGGGTGATACCGGCGACGGCCGCGAGCGTGGTCACGAAGACGGCGCAGGCGACGGTGGCGAAGACCATGCTGTGCCGGACTCCCCCGGCGACCGGGTCGAGCGCGCCCGTCAGCATCAGCAGCGCGGTCGCTCCCCCGGGGTCGGCGGCCCGCAGCAGGTCCCGGCCGATCAGCGCACAGGCGCCGAGTCCGGCCACCACCACCGCGGCGCACACCACGGTGACGGGTCCCACGGCCCAGCCGACGGCACGGCGAGCGGTACGGGCGTCGCGCAGCGGGTGCAGCCGCATGGTGAGGTGCGGCAGACAGGCGGCGCCGAGCAGGAGCGTGGTCTCGAAGCTGATCAGGTCGAGGCGCCCGGCGAGGGAGTGGCCGAAGTGCAGTCCGGGGTGCGCGTAGTCGGCGCCCGCCTCGGAGCGGTCCTGAGCGGCGTGGAAGAGGCCCGCGGGTGACCATCCGAACCGGGCCAGGACGAGCCCGGCCACGAGCAGCACCGCGGTCAGCACGACACCGACCTTGAGGACCTGTACGTAACCGATGCCGCGCATCCCGCCGAACGCGGCGTAGCAGACCATCAGCGTCCCGGCGGCCACGGTGCAGCCGGTGAGCGCGCCGGCGGGGAGACCGAACATGGCCACCATGATGTGGCCCGCGGTGGAGAGCTGCACCAGGAGCAGCGGGGTGAGGACGACGAGGGTGGCGACGCCGAGAGCACGGCGTACGGAGAGGTCGCCGAGCCGGTCGGCGAAGAAGTCCCCCAGGGTGAACACACCGCCGCGGCGCAGGGGTTCGGCCAGGATCCGCATGACCAGGTAGAGCGAGACGACGGTGGCGCAGGCGAAGAGCATGCCGTCGGCGCCGTCGAGGGCGACCGAGCCCGTGGTGCTGAGCAGGGTGGCCGCGGAGATGTAGTCGCCGGCGATGGCGAGTCCGCTGCCGACCGGGCCGAAGGCGGCGCTGCCCCCCGCGTAGAAGTGCTCGGGGTCGTCCAGGTCGGCCGCCGCCAGCCCGCACATCAGCAGGGACACCGCGACGAAGACGAGGAAGACCACGATGCCGAGCGCATGTCCGTCGCCGGTGCTCATGCTCGGCCCTCCGGTGCCGTTGCCGGGTACGAAGTCGTGGAAGCGCAGGGGGCTTTCGCCGCGTACAGGTCGTTCGGCGCGCTCGGGCCGCTCCGTACGTCCGGCCCGTTCGGTACGTCCGGCCCGTTCCGTACGTCCGGGTCTTGCGGTTCGTACGGGCCCGGCGGTGGAGGAGATGCGGAAGACATGGCGGTCATGCCATCAGCCGGCCGGGGCCGCGTACAGCGGACGGGGCACGCAGGAGGCGGTGGCACAGCGGGGCCGCGGCGGGGCTGTGCGAGGGCACAGGCTCGCCTCGACGTCCCTCCCCGCGTCCGCACGCAGCCTGTTCGCGACCAACCTGCGCGCGTGATTGTTCAGTTCATGGCCGTCGTCCCGGCCTGGTCAGAACAGCTCGTCCTGTTCCACGGGGCCGGACCGGCCCCCGGTGCGCCGAACGGGTCGCCGGGCGGGTTGCGGGGCGCGCGGCTCCTTGCCGAAGAGCGGGACCGTGCCGTACTCGTCGGGTTCGGCCGGCACAGGGGTGGGTCCCGTCCCCACGTTCAGACGCAGCGGGACGTCCCGGTCGAAGTCCGCCGGCGTCATCGCCGACCACTCGCAGTCCTGACGTTCACTCATCGATGTTCCTCCGCCCTTGCGTATTCTCCTGCCCCTGCCCCTCGGCAGGCACGCCCAGATCATGATCAAGTTACCCGTACGGCCGGACGTCAGGCGAGGTCACCCGGTAAGCCGTGCCGCTCTCACCGGCAGCGCCGAGCCGCCGCCGCACAGCCGCCTCCGGGACGAGGCGACGGCGGCCCGATCGGCTCGGCGCTGTGTCATGGCCTACCGCGCGCGGCGGTCGACGAGGAGAGTACGTGCCGCAGACAGCAGTTGATGGGGTGTCAGCCGCCGATGTCCGACTCCTGGGCGGCGGTGACGACCGTCGCCGCGTCCTCCGGCAACAGGTATCCGGCGGTCGCGGAGGCCTGCGCGGCCGCCCGCACCTTGCTCACGTACTCCTCGTGCGTCGGGTACAACCGGCTCAGCACCGGTTCCGCGCGGGGCGGGAAAGCCGGGTCGGACGGGTCGGCCGCGTCGTGCCGGTCCCACGGATCGGCGTCGCCGTTCCACGGGTCCCGGGCCCCGTAGAGACCGCAGAAGACTCCGCTGCCGCCGGTGTCCCGGGTACCGGTGAGCGTACGCGTGGGCACCGCCACGTCGGGCAGCCGGATGCCGCCGACGGCCAGGCCGGTCGCGGGGTCGCGCAGGTCGGCGTCGAGCCGAGCCCCGCTCGCGGGCCGGGGGCCGCCGTGCGCCCAGCGGTCCAGGTGGTGCAGCGCCGCGTTCATCGCGTAGTGGCCGGGGCCGTCGTTGTACGGGGCCGATCCGGCGGCGCAGTCGGGCTGTGGTGCGGCCGTACCCGCGGACCTGGTCACCGTCGGCCCGCCGAGGTCGTAGGCCCACTGGTCGCCGTGCGCGGTGCCGGCCACCTCCCAGCGCACGAGGCGGTCGGTGTCGGGCTGCCGCGCCGCGGACGCCCCCGGCACATCGGTCTCCGTGAGCACGACGAACGTCGGTACGGACAGGTCGGTACGGATCCGCGACGGGTACGGCATCAGCAGGATGTCGCCCAGGTCGCCGCTGATGGGTGCGGCGAGGGCGCTGTTGCTGTGCACCATGAAGCCGTCGTAGACGCCGGAGACGGGCTGGACGGCGTTGGCGTACGTCGTCATGAGACCGGCCGACTGCGACTCACCGTCGGCCAGCAGCGTCCTGATCGTGAGGCCGCCCAGCGGATCGGGCCCGTCAGGGGTGCGCAGCGCCTGCCCCGCCTGACTGAAGATGTCGTAGGCGAAGGCGTCACCGGGGTGGACCAGGCTGCCGTACCGGGCCGGATCCCAGCCCTTCAGCCCCTTGATCTCGCCGAGACCGCCGTTGACGCCGACCGACTGAGCCGAGACGCCGACCCAGGCGTATCCCTCGCGCAGCAGCTCGTCCCGCTCGAACCAGTAGTCCGGGGAGAGTTCGAGCTGCCCACTGACGTTGAGCCACTCCACGACGACGGTGCCGTTGAACTTCGCCGCGTCGACGGGCCGGCGGACGAGCAGGCGGCTCTTGTACGCGGCGCTGCCGGACGCACGTACGTTCCAGCGGCCGTCGGAGCCCCACAGCCCCGACTTGGCGTACGAGGTCGCCGTGCCCGCGATGAAGTACTCGCTCTCGGTGTAGCCGAACGAGCCGAGGTCCTCCGCCGCCGCCAGGAAGGGGAAGCCGTGGCTGCCGGCCGGCGGGACGCTGACGGTGGGGTTCGCGGCCTCGACCCGGGCAGGGCCGGCCTGGGCGGGTGATGTGCCGAGGAGCGTGGTGACGAGCACCGCTCCCAGAGCGGTGGCGGTCGCCCACCGCCGGGGTAACCGGAAGGACATACGCACGGGTTGCCTCCGTGGATTCCGTGTCGAATGGTCAGGTCGACGCACTCTCGTCCCCCCGCGCCTGGCGGCCAACGGCGAATTCACCGGTCTCGCACAACGACGGCCCGGGCCTGGCGAGGCGGATCGCCGGCTCTCGGGAACACCGGTCGAGCCGACCCCCATGCCCGATTACGCTGTGTCCAGGTCGGCGTGCACCAGATCGTGGTCCGAGTACGAAGTCGGGTGGACACCCTGCTTGAGCGGGGCGATGCCGCGCAGGAAGATGTAGTCGAACTTGCTCTGCCAGTCGGTGGTCGTCTTGCAGTCGCCGGTCGGCGAGGGACGGCACTGGGCGTCCGCATCCGCGGCCAGTTCCCAGATCGCGGCGAGTTCGGGGGCGTCCGGCACGGCGTTGAAGTCGCCGAGAACGATCGCGCGCTTGTGCCGGGCGACTTCAGCGGCGAGTACGCCGGTCTGGTCTGCTCGGACCGCCTCTTGGCGTCGTTCGGCGAGGTGTGTGTTGAAGACCCGCAAG
This sequence comes from Actinobacteria bacterium OV320, assembly GCA_001298545.1. GTDB lineage: Bacteria > Actinomycetota > Actinomycetes > Streptomycetales > Streptomycetaceae > Streptomyces > Streptomyces coriariae. The sequence continues at coordinate 69,223 of LJCX01000037.1, read as the reverse complement.
CGCTGACCGCCCACGGTGGTGGTGACCGCCATGTACCCACGGTCCTCGGATCCGCCGTCGGGATATTCCACGTCGACGAGGTCTGTCATCGGTGCCGCCGAGAGAACGGCCTGGCCGTAGGCCCCGGGATTCCACGGCACTCCCCCGCAACGCCCCCAGTTGCGAAGAACCGTCCCGTACGCGACGTGGTAGACCAGCCCGTGGCGTCTCTCCAGTTCGTCCCGGATCCCCTCGACGTCACGCACGCACGCCTCTTGCAGGCCGATGACCTGGGGTGCGTACCTGGCGATCTCCGCCGCCCGGTCGACGTTGCTCTCCTCGCAGGGATTGCAGATGTTCCACGTCATGACCCGGTTCGGTACGACATCCCTGACGGCTTCGACGGGCGGTGACCCGGCGGAGGGGGCACCACCCCGTGCGCTGTGACCTACGAGCGCCAGGCAGGCCACGATCAAGGCACCTGTCAGCAGACGCATTCCCCTACCGGGCACCATCGCCTCCTCACAGTGGAAGTCCATGGCGTCGGACGTCCCCGGGTACGAGGGTACGGGGCATCACCTTGGACGCCGTTTTGCCGGACCGGCAACAGCAGTGGCGTGACCGCGGGACGATGGGCGACGGTGGGCCCGTGACCGACAACATCTCAGCAGGACCGCACGCGCCCGACGCCCCCTCGCCTGCCGACGGATACGTCGGAGACCCGGCGGTGCGGGCGGAGTGGGACAACCGATACGCCGACCGGCAACAGCTGTGGAGCGGCCGGCCCAACGGTGCGCTCGTGGCCGAGGTCGCCGGGCTCACGCCCGGGCGGGTGCTCGACGTCGGCTGCGGGGAGGGCGCGGACGCCGTCTGGCTCGCGCGCGCCGGCTGGGACGTGACCGCGATCGAGGTCTCGGGCGTGGCACTGGAGCGGGCCGCCGGGCACGCGCGGGACGCCGGCCTCACCGTTCGCTGGGTACACGCCGCGCTGGCGGAAGCGGCACTCCCGCCGGCCTCCTTCGACCTCGTCTCCGCGCAGTACCCGGCCCTGCTGCGCACCCCCGACGCCGCAGCCGAGAAAGCGCTGCTCGCGGCCGTCGCGCCCGGCGGCGTGCTGCTGCTCGTACACCACGCGGGCATGGACACCCAGCCGGCGCACGACAGCGGCTTCGACCCGGCCGACTACGTCTGGCCTTCGATGGTCGCCGCTCTGCTCAACGACGACTGGGAGGTGGAGGTGGACGAGGAGCGGCCACGGGTGGCGCCTGACGGCGGCGCCGGCGCGCACCATAGCGACGACCTGGTGCTCCGGGCGCGTCGACTGCGCTGAGGGCGCTGAGGGCGCCGCCAAGGGGGCCACGGCGTTGGCAGGACATCGTGGGCCCAGTGCGACCCGAACCTGGCGCGCAGCCCTCACGCGCCTACGGTTGCGTCCCAACTCGGCCAACCACGCCGCCAGTTATGTCTGAAAACACCGGTAACTCCGGCACAACCATCCGAAGGCGCCGCCCGTCACATAAGACAGGAGCAACCAACTCCTAAGCATTCAAGGGGGAAATATGCGCTTTACTCACTCCATACTGGGCGCCGCCGCACTGGCCGCTCTGTCGGTGGGGGCCACCACCGCCCTGGCGGCACCCGCCTCCGCCGCACCCAACACCACCCCGCAGAAAGTCTGCGGAAGCGGCTACAAGACCGTGAACTCCGCCGCCGTCGGCTCGTTGGGCACCGTCTACCTCGCCTACAACTCCACCAACGGCAACAACTGCGTCGTCACCATCCGCAACAACCCCGGCACCCGCGTGGACATGTCCGCCTGGATCTACGTGCCCGACACCAACGAAGGTGACGACGACTACGGGTCCTACACCTCGTACGCGGGACCGTCCTACGTCATCGGCAAGGGCCACTGCGTCGACTGGGGCGGCGGCATCGGCAACACCTACGTACAGGTGATCGGCTCCAACTGCGCCTCCCTCAAGGAGCACCGGACCACGTACACCCGGTGATCCACCCCTGTCCGACCGCCCGCCGCGCCAGGTAGGCCAGAGGTCCCCGCGTTGCGCCTGACGGCCGGAACGACCGCCGACCGTCGGGCCCGACAACGCCGGGGCCGCGGGCTTGAGGGCACGGTGGCGGCGTGACGCAAGACGGGCAGAAGGCCGCAACCGTCCCGCCCGCCCTGGTGGATCCACCCGGATCCACCCGGATCCACCGGGATCCGCCAGGGCTCTCGACGGCTCTCGGCCACGGCCTCCAGCAATTCCGCAGCCCGAACCGGACGGCGCGGCTAGCGTGGCGCGTTGCCGTCGGCCTCGAACGGACCGCCGTGGCCGGGCACGATCAGGTCCGCGGCGGTCAGTACCCGGAGCCGGGAGGCGCGCAGCACGTCACGGTCGGGGGCCACCGGGTCGTCCGCCGGGCCCTCCGCGTGCCACCACAGGTCACCGGCGAAGGCGACCACGCCCGACGCCGTGCCCGCCAGCAGCGTGATGTCCTCGGCGCTGTGGCCCGGAGTGCGGATCAGCCGTAGCGACGGGGTGAGTTCGTAGCCCTCGGCGTCCCGGTTTCTCCACTGATCGCCGAGGTACTCCACCTTGTGGTCGTGCACCCGGGCCCGTCCGAACAGGCCCACGTTCATCGTGTTGTCCGGGTGGTGATGGCTGAGCACCACGTCGGTGATGTCGTCGGGGCCGAGCCCCAACTCCTCGAGCGGAGCGAGGATGCGGTCGCGATGCGCCACCATGCCCGGGTCGAAGATCACATGCCGGTCGCCGTCGGAGATGTAGGAGACGGTGGCGGCGACTCCGGGGCCGGTGGAGCCGACGTACCCGGTGGTCAGGATCGTGTACACGGCGCTGCGGCCGAGCGGTGCGTCTGTCATGGCCTCAATCCTTGCGGGCAGGACGGTCGTTCACGAGTGGCACAGTTGCCGGTGATCGCAGGATTAGTGCCACACTGACCGTGTGCCTCGTTTCCCGACCGTCGCCGCGTACGCCCCGCCCGGAGTCGGCATGCTCGCCGTCGGCATCGTCACCGAGGTCTTCGGTCCGCACGGGGCGGCGCTGCCGGGCTTCGACTTCGCCCTGTGCACGGACCGGCCCGGGCCGGTCCCCACCGACGTCGGCGTGCCGCTCACTATCACGCACGGCCTGGACAAGCTCGCCACCGCCGATCTGGTGATCGCCCTGCCCTGGGCCGGCTTCCGCACCCCGCCCGCACCGGCCGTGCTCGATGCGCTGTCGGCCGCACACGGGCGCGGCGCACTGGTCGCGGCCCACTGCGTCGGCGCCTTCGCGCTCGCCGCCGCCGGACTGCTCGACGGCCGACGGGCCACCACCCACTGGCGGTTCGCCGAACTGCTCGCCCGCCGCCACCCGACGGTCACCGTCGAACCCGACGCCCTCTACATCGACGAAGGACCCGTCATCACCGGCGCGGGAGCCGCCGCGGGCTTCGATCTCTGCCTGCACCTGCTGAGGCGGGAGTACGGGGCCGCCATGGCCAACGCCGTCGCCCGGGACGTGGTGCTGCCCTCCCATCGCGACGGCGGGCAGGCGCAGTACCTGGCCGCCCCCGTACCCGAGGACTGCCGCGACGAGCGCCTCGCCGAGGTGCTCGCGTGGGCCCGCGAGAACCTCCACCAGCCGCTTCCCGTCGCGGAACTGGCCCGGCGTGCCGTGATGAGCAAACGCTCCTTCGCCCGCCGCTTCACCGCCGCGACCGGCACCACCCCTCACGCCTGGCTGCGGAGCCTGCGGCTGAGCCGCGCCGAGGAGTTCCTGGAGACCACGGACCTGCCGGTCGAGGAGATCGCCCGCCGCGTCGGGTACGGAAGCGCGGCCGTCCTGCGCGAACAGTTCGTGCGCCGCCGGGGAGTGCCGCCCCGCTCCTACCGCCGCTCCTTCACCAACACGCCGTAACGGACGACACGGGCCCGCCGGGGGGCGACGGGGGGCTCGGACGAAGTCCGGAGCGACCCGGCCAGGGGCCCCGGTGACCGCCCGCACGCGCTGCGCGCCGGACGCCGCCGCCTTCGCGCTGCCGCCCACCCCCTCGCCGGTCGGCCACACGATCCGGATGAAACGCTCTAGCGATACGCGTCGCGATAGGCGCGCAACCGGGGAGCACGTACGGCGGGCAGCCCGACCAGGGTGTACTCGAAGGCGTTGTGGTGGGGAGTCAGCGGGCGCCAGGGGCCCGGCGGCAGGGGGTAGTCGTCGCGCAGCACGCCCTCCGGGAGCACCCCGGTCGCGGGCATCGGCGAGGTCTCTCCCGGGTGCGCCAGGTACGCCCAGACCCCGCTGTCCACCGGCACCACGGCCCCGTCGTCGCCGGGCGGACGCCAGGGCGTGCCGGTGAGGGGGTGGCGAGGGACGAGCAGGACGTCGGGACGGGGCCCGGGCATGGGGATCCCCGGGCCCGCCAGCTCCACGGAACGGGCATCGGGCCCGGCGGGGAGGTACCGGCCGACGGCGTAGCCGAGCAGCTCGGCGACGGGGCCGGCGGGGAGGGTCACAGGGCGGTTCCCGGTGGCCGCGACGAGGTGGGCCAGCGTGACGGCGACCGCCGCCTCCCAGCGGCGGCTCCACGACCCGTCGGGTTCGACGGGCGGGACGCGATGCCCGGCGCGCTCCAGGTCGTCCCAGTCAGGAGGCGCAACGGCCGGGAGCCCCGAGGGGCGCCGTACGACCGCATCGGGTTCCAGCCACACCGTCTGCCACAACCCGCAGTCGTCCATGCGGGTCGCGACGGCCCGCCCGCACCCCTCGCACGCCAGGTTGGGGCCGGCCCGGCCGTCCACACCCCGGCAGTAGCCCTCGCACTTCTCGGGGATCAGGGCCATGGACCGGGAGTCGCCGGGGGCGATGACGATCCTGTTCCGCGCGCCGAAGGAGACGGAGTACACGGGCGCGTACACGCCCTGCAGGGCAGCCGCGTCCTCTCCGACCTCGTCCCACAACCGCCAGGGCGGTCCGGTGGGCCGCGGATCGACGGCGTATGTCGCGGGCTCCATCAGCGGTGGATGGAGTTCCTCCCATCCCCCGTGGTGGGTGTGGACGGGGAGAGCGACCCGGGAGACCGGCGCGGTCAGCTCCGTGCCGCACCCGGCGCACACGAACACGTCCAAACAAGCTCCCCCTCGCCCCGGTTCCCCGGGGATTGTGGCGCGCCCGCCGCGGAGGATCCACCGCATTTCGTCACGGCTCCGACGCGCTTCGGGCGCGGGACACCTGCCCGGCATAGCCTTCACTTCCGATTCATTGCAACGAGTGCGAGGTGTTTGTTGCATTAACGCTGAAGCCATTGCAACGATTTCACCGCTATCACCTGGTGTTATACGGAAGCAGCGCAATTAACTCGTTGCTCGCCATGTGAATGCAACGTAGCGTTTCCACAACAAGAAACGGCGAGCCGGCAGCCTTGCACGTCGAGGGGCGCGCGTTTCGCGAAGGGGCGATTCCAGGGGGCGGATCATGGAGACAGCACAGGGCCTACGGCAGGCGTCACCCGGCGCCGTCAGTTCTTTCGCCCGCTTCGTACTCTGCGGCGGCGGAGTAGGGGTCGCTTCCAGCTTCGCCGTGGCGGCCCTGGCCTCCTGGATTCCCTGGATCCTGGCCAACGCCCTGATCACCGTGGCCTCCACGCTCCTCGCCACCGAGCTGCACGCCCGCTTCACCTTCGGTACCGGCGGGCGCGCGACCTGGCGGCAGCATGCGCAGTCGGCCGGGTCCGCGGCAGCCGCCTATGCGGTGACCTGCGTGGCGATGCTCATCCTGCAGCAGCTGGTCGCGGCACCCGGCACGGTGCTCGAGCAGGCCGTCTACCTGTCCGCCTCCGCACTCGCCGGTGCCGCACGGTTCGCGGTGCTGCGTCTCGTCGTCTTCGCACGCAGCCGCTCGCAGGCCGTGGCCACCGGACGCACCGCGCATCCCGTGCACGCGCCGGTGGTCCGCGCCGCGGCACCCATCAACCCGGCGACGCTCTGCCGCACCGCCTGACCGTTGCGCCGGGCGGCATGCCGCGCCGGGCCGGCGTGGTCCCCGGACCCGCGCGGACGACACCGCCGCCCGGGTCTGGGAAGACCCGGGCGGCGGTGTCGAGCGGTCCGCGGTCAAAGAGTGAACCGGTCGGAGAGTGAACTCAGGCTGTGGACCGGCCGGTCAGGGCGTGGACGGACCACTCAAGGCGTGAGCTGCCAGCGCTGGATGTAGCCCACGTCGATCGACGCACGGTCCTGGACCCTCAGCTTCCAGGTGCCGGTGAGCGGCTGGGCCGAGGCGTCGACGGTGAAGGTCTGGTCGACGTTGTCGGCGGAGCCGCCGGTGCGGTTGAGGAGCGAGTAGACGGTGCCGTCGGGGCCGACGAGGTCGACGGTCAGGTCACCGCGGTAGGTGTGGACGATGTTGACGTAGACCGAGGTGGTGGCCGAGGCGTTGCCGTCGCGGCCCGCGATGGTGATCGGGGACTCCACCGCGGCGCCGTTGTCGGGGATGTCGACGCGGGTGGCGGTGGCGTAGATGTACGCGATCCGCCAGGTGAAGGTGTCCGTGACGGACGCGCCCGTGCTGTCGGTGACCGTGACGGCGACGTCACTGGTGCCGAGAGTGGTCGGCGTCCCGGAGATCAGGCCGCTCGCGCTGAGGGTCAGGCCGTCGGGCAGGCCGGTGGCCTCATAGGTCAGGCCCGCACCGGTGTTGGTGGTGTAGGCGTCCACCTGAAGGCTGACGGCCTGGCCGACGCCGCTGGTCTGGTCGGCGATCGGGGCGACGTTGACGCCGAGGGCTATGCGGCTGCCGACGTTGATGGCGGCCCAGGCGTCGGCGACGGCGAGGTAGGTGGGGCTGTACGCGCCGAACAGGTCGGCCGACGCCTGGAGGGTGGCGGTGCGGGCGCCCGCGTAGTTGGTGGACGAGGTCATGTACGTCGTCAGCGCCCGGTACCAGATGGCGGCGGCGTTGTCGATGCCGATGCCGGTGACGGCCTGACCGTCGTAGGTCGGGCTGTCGTAGGCGACGCCGTTGACGGTCTTGGCGCCGCTGCCCTCGGAGAGCAGGTAGAAGAAGTGGTTCGCGGGGCCCGACGAGTAGTGGACGTCCACGCTGCCCAGGGTGGAGCTCCAACTGTCGCGGGAGGAGCCGTCCTTGGAGGGCTTGTCCATGTAGCGCAGCGGGGTGCCGTCGCCGTTGATGTCGATCTTCTCGCCGACGAGGTAGTCGCCGGGGTCGGCGGCCAGGTTCGAGTGGAACTCGACGGCCGCGGCGAAGATGTCGGAGGTCGCCTCGTTGAGACCGCCGGACTCGCCCGAGTAGGTCAGGTTGGCGGTGGCGGCGGTGACTCCGTGGCTCATCTCGTGGGCGGCCACGTCGAGGGAGGTCAGCGGGTGCGTGTTGCCCGAGCCGTCGCCGTAGGTCATGCAGAAGCAGCTGTCCTGCCAGAAGGCGTTGACGTAGCTGCTGCCGTAGTGGGCCCGGCTGTAGGCGGCGACGCCGTCGTTGCGGATGCCGTTGCGGCCGTACACGTCCTTGTAGTAGTCCCAGGTGGCGGCGGCGCCGAAGGCCACGTCGACACCGGCGGTCTGGCGGTTGGACGGCAGGCCGGTGCCCCAGACATCGTTGTCGTCCGTGAAGAGGGTGCCGGTTCCGGAGGTGCCCTGGTTCAGGTCGTACGTCTTGTGCCCGGCGCGGTCGCCGTCGGTGAGCTGGTACGTCGATCCCGACAGCGTGCTGCCGACGGGAACCGTGCCGACGTACTGGCCGGTGCCGGTGCCGGTGTGCACCTTCTCCGCGGCGAGGATCTGCTTGCCCGTGGTCGCGTCGGTGACCACCTGGAGTTCGCTGGGCGTGCCGTCCTGCTGGACGCCTTCGACGACCGTCTCCCAGGCCAGGACGGGCTTGGCGGCGCCGGCCCAGACGACGAGACGGGGCGCGCGCTCGGTCGCGGTGCCGGTGACGTCGGCGCTCTTCGCGGCCGCGAGAGCCTTGCCGGTGGCGTTGGTCGCGGAGAGCTTCGGGCTGAGGGACGCCAGCGTGAGCGTGGCTCCGCTGGCCTTGGACACGGTGGTCCGGCCGCTCTTGAGGTGGACGACCAGGTCACCGCCGAGGACGGGCAGTCCGGCGTAGGTGCGCTCGTAGCGGGTGTGCGTGGTGCCGTCGGCGTCCTGGACGACGTCCCTGACGACGAGCTTCTCCCGCGCGCCGAGGGCGAGCCGCTGGGCCGTGGTGCCGGCCGTGCTCTGCGCGCTCTTGATCAGCGAGGCGCGGCGGGCCGGGGACAGGGTGGCCGCCGCCGCACCGGCGCGAGGCGTGGCGGTGATCTTGGCGGGGCCGGGGTCGGCGGGCGCCGCGCCGGCGGTACCGGCGGGGGCTCCCAGGGCCAGCAGGGTCCCGATGGTCGTCAGGGCGAGGGCGGTGGCGCGTCTGCGCCGGAGGGTGGGGTGGTGTCGCCGGGGCAACGGGTTCTCCTTCTGTGCGACGGTCGGCCCGTGGTGGGGGCCGAGGTGGGGCGGACCGGCGGGATGGGGCCGGTCCGGAGCGCTGCACGACAGGCGGGTGGAAGGAGGTGGGGGGTGAGTGGGATGCCCCGCATGATGCGGGTGTGAAGGAATGGTGAACTGCGGCAGCAGCGTGGCACTGCGTGCACAGGTTTGTCATGGGAATGCCAAAACAACGGCTGGAAATGACCATGTCCTGCTGGGGATCCGCCCTGCTCGGCGCACGTTTTCAGCCGCGAGTGCGGCCCCCGTTCCCGAAAGGGTGAATACGGGGATCCCCACGGCGTGTCGCGGCACTCCGGGCAGCACCCTGCGAGTTCAGGTGGCGACGGGAGTCGGCGGGAGACAGGGGGCGCGGTGGAAGGGCAACGGCGAGAGCCGGTTTCGTTACGGGAGCGGATGCGCTACCGGTTCGACAACACACTGGCCCGCAGCACCGGCAGGCTGGTCGGATGGCTGGCCGTCACCTGCCTCGGCATCGTCGTCCCGGCGAGTGCGCTGCTGGTGTGGACGGACCCGTCCTCGCCCCGGTCGCTGTCGGGCCGGCTGACCGCGGTGTGGCGGGTGAGCGCGGAGACCCTGCGGCTGGGCGCGGTGACCGGCGCCCCGCTGCGGATGCTGCTGTCCGTGCTGCTGGGCCTGATGGCCCTGCTGTACGTGTCGACCCTGATCGGCGTGATCACCACCGGCCTCACCGACCGCCTCACCGAACTGCGCCGAGGCCGCTCCACCGTGGTGGAGACGGGCCACTCGGTGGTGCTCGGCTGGTCGGAGCAGGTGTTCACGGTGGTCGGCGAGCTGGTCGCGGCACGCGCCGATCAGCGCTGGAGCGCGGTCGTGGTGCTCGCCGACCGGGACAAGACGGAGATGGAGGAGGCGCTGGCGGCCGTGCTCGGACCCCCCGGGACCACACGGCTGATCTGCCGCAGCGGCTCCACGGCCGACCCGGACGCGCTCGGGCTGGTCAGTCCCGGGTCCGCACACGCGGTGCTCGTGCTGCCCGGCACGGAGGCCGCCGGGGACGCCGAGACGGTACGGACCCTGCTGGCCCTGCGCGCCGTCCTCGGCGAGCACGCCGGCCCGCCGGTCGTCGCCTGCGTACGGGACGAGCGGTACCGGACCGCCGCCCGGCTGGCCGCGGGCCCCCGGGGCATCGTGCTGGAGTCCGACCGGACGGCGGCCGGACTGATCGCGCACTCCGCGCTCCACCCTGGCCTGACGCCCGTGCTGCGGGAGCTTCTCGACTTCGCGGGCGACGAGTTCTACCTCGCCGCCGCTCCCGAGCTCGTGGGACGTCGTTTCGGCGACGTCCTGCTCGACTGCGCGACGGCCGCGGTGGCCGGGCTGGTGCGGGCCGACGGCACTCCCCTGCTCGGCCCGCCGCCGGAGACCGTCGTCGCGCCGGGAGACCGCCTCGTGGTCGTGGCGCCGGACGAGGACAGCGCGCGGTGGGAGGACGGCCGGGACCTCGTGGAGCCGTCGGCCCTGGCCGGGCACGGGGCCGGCCCGGTCGAACCGTCGCGATTCCTGCTGCTGGGCTGGAACCGCCGGGCGCCCCACCTGGTCGACCAGCTGCGCCGCTGCGCTCGGCCGGGCTCGGTCCTGCACGTCGTCACCGACCCGACGGAGCAGGCGCCGCCGACACCCCCGCTGCCGGAACCACGCAGGGAAGCCTCGCTCGCCGACGGGCTCACCGTGACCCGCGCAACCGCCGACCCGACCGACCCCTCGTCCCTGCGCGGTCTCGACCCGGGCTCCTACGACCGGATCATCGTGCTCGGGCCGGACACCGGCGACGACGCCGACCGGCCGGACCACCGCACGCTGGTCGTCCTGCTGATCCTGCGGTCGCTGGCGCAGGAGACCGGGAACACCGTGCCGGTGATCGCGGAGCTCGCCGACGAACGTAACCGCGCCCTGGCCCCGCTCGGACCGGGCTCCGAGGCGGTCGTCGGCGGACAGCTGACGGGGCTGCTGATGGCACAGGTCTCGCAGAACGGGCACCTGGCGGGGGTGTTCGAAGAGCTGTTCGCCGCCGGCGGCAGCGCGCTGCGGCTGCGCCCGGCACCTCACTATGTGCGTGCGGACCGTCCCGCCTCCTTCGCCACGGTCGTGGCGGCGGCGCGCGACCGGGGCGAGTGCGCGATCGGCTACCGCTGTCACGACACCGCCGCCGCGCCCGCCGACCACGGGGTCCGGCTCAACCCCACCAAGGCCGGCAGACGGGTCTGGAGCCGCACGGACGAGATCGTCGTGGTCGTACGGGACGGCGCGGCCGAGGGCGGCGCCGATGAGGCCGGCGGGGCGGAAGGGAGCCAGGTGGCACGGGTGGACGCCTCCTAGCGCGCCCACCCCGGGTCGTCGCCACGCCTCGCGGGTCTGGGCCGTTCGAGTGGTCCCCTTCCGCTCACCGTCGTAGCGTCGGTAGAGAACTTCATCCGGGCGCGGACACAGACGGCTCCCGGTTCGTCGGGCGGGAGCGGACATGCGACACACGACGAGAACAGCGGTCATGCTCTGTGCGGCGCTGGGCCTCACGGCGGCGGTCGGCTCGGCCTCGGCCGTGCCGGCCGCGTCGCCGCCCGCAGCGCGCGCGGCCGCGGTGCGGCAGGCCACGCCGCCCGTTTTGGTCGACTGCCTCTGGCACGCCAAGGTGCGGCCCGGCGACTTCATCCTCGCGTGCGGCGACGGCAACAGCCGTCTGGTCTCGCTGCACTGGGACAGCTGGGGCTCGAACTCCGCGCGGGCCACCGGGGTCAACGTCGTCAACGACTGCGATCCGTACTGCGCGGCGGGCGCCTTCCACCCGTACGCCGTCGTCGTGAAGCTGGACCGGCCGCAGCCGTGGAAGAAGAACCCGCAGGTGCAGCACTACAGCCGGATCACCCTCACCTACCTCGGGGACAGGCCGGACCAGTTCGGGCGAGTGGTGACGTACCCGCTCTGGAACTGAGCCCTACGCACGCCCCTGCGTCCCGACGTCTCGTGTCGACACCCGTGTGTCCTACCCGCCTGCCATGATCGAGGCATGACACGGATACGGCCACGACGACAACTCGGCGCCCCGGTTCTGCTCGCCCTGCTCGTCCTCACCGCCGGATGCGCCGATCCGTCGAGCGACCCCCGGGCGGCCGGCTCGGCGCCCTCCTCGCCCGCCGCCTCGGCGAAGGGCTTCTGCCCGCCGCCCGAGGACACCCTGGCGTCACCGTCTCCGTGCATCAGCTACGGCTGGGACCAGCGGGTCGCCGAGAACCACGCCTACCGTGAGGCCCGGCCCATCACCGCCGGACAGCGGCAGGAAGCGCAACCCCGGGCGACGGCGCTGGCCGCCGCGCTCCAGGAACTCGCGGCCAAGGGGACCACTCTGGACGGGCTGCGGACGGCCGCCGCCGAGGCGCTCGGCCTTCAGACGCGGCAGATCGAGGTGCAGGGCGACTTCCTGGTCCCCCTGCACGACATGCTCGTAGGGGGCGGCGAGGGCCGGGTGTGTGTCAACGGGACCGTCGACAGCAGCGGTCACGCGACGGCGGAGGTCGTCGGGCGCACGGTCGAGGGGACGTGTCTGCCCGGGCGGGGCGGGCACTGACGCACGGCGGCCCGGCGCCCGTCAGTCCATCAGGCCGGCCGCGACCGTCGCGCCGAGCTCCCAGCAGGCCGCCACGTCCGCCTTGTCGGGTTCCCCGGTGACGGTGACCGGCTCGGCCGCGCGTCGCCAGCCCAGGCCCGTGGTGACGGTCTCGATGCCGCGCACCGCGCCGGTGACGTCGTTGCCGCCGTGCACGTAGTAGCCGAAGGGCCGGCCGCGGGTGGTGTCGAGGCAGGGGTAGTACACCTGGTCGAAGAAGTGCTTGAGCGCACCGGACATATAGCCGAGGTTGGCCGGCGTGCCCAGCAGGTAGGCGTCGGCGGCCAGGACGTCGGAGGCGGTCGCGGCGAGGGCGGCCCGGCGTTCGACGCGGACGCCCTCGATCTCCGGCGCCGTCGCGCCCGAGACCACCGCTTCGAACAGCGCCTGGCAGTTGGGCGAGGGGGTGTGATGGACGATCAGCAAAGTGGCCACGGCACGGAACCCTGCCCGCTCCCCCTGTCCGGCCGCAAGCGACGCCGCGGCCGGACAGGGGCCGGGACCCCTACCTGCCGCGCGTCGGCGCTCACGTCGGCCCTCACCCCGGATCGGGCACCGGCACCGACATCGGCGTGACGGTCTCGGGTGTGCCGTCCGGGAAGCGGACCTCCAGGGTGCCGTCGGAGACGAGGACCGCGCCCGCTCCGGTCCGTACGTCCGCCGCCACGATCGGGTCGGCGGTGAGGACCACCAGCGTCGCCAGCAGCTGCGCGCCGCCCGGGTGCGGTGCGGTGAGGACCGGGACGGCCGAGTGGTCGCCGTAGGCATTGTGGCCCCGGGCCCGGGCCACCTCGGCGGTGCCGTCGTCCCAGCCGAACAGGCCGACGAGGGCCGAGGTGAGACCGTCGGCGCGGCGGGCCACCGCCCAGGCCTCACCCGTCAGCGCGAGGGGCGGGACGTCGTCGCAGGCCACCGCCCAGCCGCCGGCCCGTACGGGCGTGCCGACGGGTGCCTCGACGCGGTGCACGCGGATCTCCCACGGCCCGCGCACCACGCTCGCGGTGGTGATGCGCAGGCGCTCGTCCCCGGGGCCGAGCGGGGTGTGCCAGGACGCCGCGCGCCGGCCCTGCGCGTACAGCGGGTGGATGCGGCCGCGACGGGACGGGCCCGTGGGTGCCAGCAGGGCGATGCGGTTGTCGGGGCCGGGCGGTTCGCCGGGGGGTGGGGTCTCGGGGGCCGTCGCGGTGGAGTAGGCGAAGCCCGTGTAGTGCGGGCTGTCGTCGGACGCGGCGGGCGGCGGCGGGGGCCGGTCGGTGCCGTGGTTGACCAGGCGGACGATCCCGTCGGCGGCCGTGGAGTGCAGCAGCCACCCCGGCGCGGGCAGGGCCAGCTGCCGGTCGGCGGTGTCGACGGGGCCCGCTTCCTCGGGTGCCGTCCACACCGGGTGGTCGGCGGGCAGCAGCAGCCCGAGGAAGGCCTTGCTCGCCCAGTACGGGGAGGCCGGGCCCGAGTACGGCTGGGTGACGGGCAGGTGGGGCCGGTACCAGCCGAGGCTCAACAAGCCTTTCTCGTCAGGCACTTGGCGGTCGGTGAAGTGCTTCAGAGCACCCGAGGCGAGGCGTCGGGTGCGGCCGGGGGGCAGCGGGGTGGCGTCGGCGAGGGCGCCGGCCCAGAGCGGGGCGGCGGTGGCGTAGCGGTAGATGAGGGAGCGGCCCTGGTGGACGGGGGCCCCGTCGGAGCCGAAGAAGTACTGGTGGCTGTCGAGGAACTCGCGCAGGCGGGCGCGGTGCGTGGCGACGCGGGCGGGATCCGCGCGGTGGCCGGCGACGCGGGCCCACAGGACGGGGTAGAGGTGCAGGGCCCAGGCGTTGTAGTAGTCGAACTTGCGGCCGTCGCCGTCGGTGTACCAGCCGTCGCCCCGGTACCAGTCGTCGAGGCGGTCCAGTCCCCCGTCGATCTCGGCGCGGTCGTACGGCCCGCCGACGGAGGCGAGGAACTCCTCGGTGATGACCTGGAACAGCCGCCAGTTGGAGTCGTTGGCGGTGGCGCCGACGAAGCCGCCCAGCCAGTCGACCGCCATCTCCCTCGTTCTGTCGGGCAGCCGGTCCCAGATCCAGGGGCGGGTCTCGTGCAGGGCGAGGGCGACGGAGGCGGCCTCGACCATGGGCTGGCTCCGGTCGGTGATGGGCGGCCAGTGCTCCGGATGGCGGGGGTCGACGCCGGCGGCCAGACCGGTGGCGTAGCGCTCGATCAGTGTGGGGCCGACGTCTCCGCCCGAGCCCGCGATCCGGAAGGCGGCCAGCAGGAACGAGCGGGCGTACCCCTCCAGACCGTCCGACCAGGCACCGGAGTGGCCGGTGCGGCCGGGCAGCCGGTACTGGGCGAGGCCGGGACCGGCGTACGGGCGGAGCGCGGCGAGCAGCCGGTCGGCGGTGGCCTCCCAGTGGGCCCGGGTGTAGCCGGTGTAAGGGGACAGAGTGGGATCGGGGGGCGGCAGACGGCCGGCGTCGGCCGACAGGTGCGGCGCGGTCATACGGGGGCGGTTCCTTAGGTCGGTCGGTGGGCGCGCCCTGGTGGAGGCGCGGCGACGCTGTCGCGTACGACGATGTGGGTGCCGAGCAGATGGTGGGTGGCGGCGGCCTGTTCGGGGTCGCGCAGGGCGATGCGCACGGCGGCGCGGCCGAGTTCCTCGGCGGGCGTGCGCACGGTGGTGAGGGGTGGGTGGAAGTCCTCGGCGAGCGGGATGTCGTTGTAGCCGACGACGGAGATGTCGTCGGGGACCCGCAGTCCGGCCTGGGCGATGGCGCGCAGGGCGCCGGCCGCGACCATGTCGTCCCCGGCGAAGACGGCCGTGAACTCCGCTCTTTCCTTGAGGAGTTCGGTCATCGCGCGGAGCCCGGCGGCCCGGCCCAGCCCGCAGTCGACGACCTGGGCGGCCTCGGTCGGGAGCCCGTGCCCGGCGAGGGCGGCGCGGTAGCCGCGCACCCGGGCGTCCAGGGCGGTGTTGCCGGGCAGTCCGCCGAGGAAGACGATCCTGCGGTGGCCGGCCGAGAGCAGGTGCCCGGTGATGGCGTGCGCCCCCGCCTCGTTGTCGAACTCGACGACGAGCGCGGGGATGTCGGGGTCGGGGGCGGGCCGGCCGCACAGCACCAGGCGGGCTCCGGCGGAGGCGAGGGCCTGCGCGTAGTGCGCGACGCGCTCACGGTAGGCGTCGTCCTCGACGACTCCGCCGACCAGGATGACCAGCCGGGCGCCCTCCTCCCGCATGAGCTGCACGAACTCCAGCTCGCGCTGCGGGTCCCCGCCGGTGGTCCCGACCAGGCAGAGCCAGCCGTGGGTGGCCGCCTCCGCCTCGACGCCTTCGGCGACCTGGGCGTAGAACGGGCTGGTGACCTGGCGCAGGACGACGGCGACCGTCTTGCGGCCGCCGCCGACGAGGGCCCGGGCGTGGGCGTTGGCGACGTAGTCGAGGGCGCGGGCGGCGCGCAGCACCCGGGTGCGGGTGGCCTGCGGAACCGGGTAGTTGCCGCTGAGCACCCGGGAGACCGTGGCCACGGACACGCCCGCGCGTTCCGCCACCTCGCGGATGGTCACCCGTCCCTGTGCCGTCATGTCGTACCCCGTTCCCCTCGCCCGTGTCCGTTGCGCCGCCGCCGCCGACTCAGGTGTCGGCGTCGTACTCCTCGGCGTACTCCGCGGCCATTCTGTCGCCGCCCCGGGAGCGCCATCTCCGCACCGCCTCGTCGTACTCCGACATCGGGGCACGGCCGGCGACGACGGCGGTGACCGTGTCGTCCATCAGGGCCTTGAGCGTGGCGCCCTGGGAGGTGTCGGTCGGGGACTTCAGGCCGAAGGAGGCGTTGCGGATCGCGACCGGTACGACCGTCCGCTGCCAGGTGTGCAGCGCGCGTACGGCGTCGGGCAGGCCCGGCAGGAACAGCACCTGAGGGCCCTCGGCCAGGTAGCGGAACGGCAGGTTGGAGACGTTCTCCACCTCGCCGAGCTTCGTCGCCCGCGGGGAGCCGTCCTCGCCCCGGGTGAAGTGGACGCCCTCCAGGCCGTGGTGGACGAGTTCCCATTCCTTCGTGCCGAACGGCGCGGCCAGATGGTCGAGCAGACGCAGCAGCATCCGGACGCGTTCCTTCCCGGCCTTCTTGAGGATCGTGTAGCCGAAGGAGCGGCGGGCGGCGACGATGCCGCCCGGGATGCCGTCGACGCTGTACGGCAGGGCCGGCGCCGGCGTCAGCAGTCCCTCGGCGTCGGGGTAGCGGGTCTGGTAGGCGCCGAAGCCGTCCTGGAGGGCGGCGACGGTGCCGTTGAGGAAGAGGGTGCCGAGGTCCACCTGGGACATCGAGGTGGCGTCGGGATGGTAGGAGCCGTTCTTGCGCAGCTGGGCCTGGAAGGCGACGGCGGCCTTGTAGCGGTCGTCGCCGTAGTGGGGACGGAAGGTGCCGTTCCTGTCGACGGCCCAGCCGTTCGGGGCGTGGTGGGCGGCGGCGTGCACGGCGTTGCCGAAGAGGGAGCCCACGGAGGCGCCGAGGGCGTACCGCTTGCCGCGGGTGGCCCTGCGGGCGACGGCGGCGAAGTCCGTGGAGGCCCAGCCGCCTCGCATGCCGGCCTCGGTGAACAGGCCCTGGTTGAGCCAGAGGGTCGAGCCGGGCAGCGGGCGTTCGAGGGGAATGCCGTAGAGCCGTCCGCCGATGCGGCCCATGTCGCGCCAGGCGTGGGTGGGGATGCCCGCCAGGTTGGGGTAGTCCCGGACCGCCGCGCCGGAGAGATACGGCGTGAGGTCCTCGGCCCTGCGCTGTACGAACTGGGCCTCGCGCGGCAGGGTGACGTTGGTGAAGACGTTGATGATGTCGGGCAGTGAGTCGGGGTCGCCGGCCATGACGGTGGCCATCTTCTTCTGGTAGTCGGCCTGCGGGACCACCGTGAACTCGATCGTGACGCCGAGGGCCTTCTCGACGGCCCGCCAGTACCGGTTCTGGTCCGCCGCCTTGGGCGGGGTGCCGAAGGTGACGGTCAGGACCTTCACGGTGGAGCCGTCGCCGGGGGTACGGGCGACCGAGGTGACGAGGGAGGAGGGGTAGGACGTGAAGCCCGCCTGGACGCCCGCCTCGGTGGGCGCGAGGTCGGGCCGGGGGCCGGCGGGAGCGGCGTAGGCGGGCCAGGGGGCGAGTTCCTTGCCCGCGTTGGAGACGCCCTTGTCGTCCGAGCCCGTGGTGGAACAGGCGGTGAGCAGACCGGGGACGGCGACGGCGGCGCCACCCGCGGCCACGGATCGCAGCAGCGTGCGTCGGGACATGCCGGACATGACGAATGACCTTTCTGCGGGGCGAGGTGCGGGTCGGCTCTTGAGGTGAGAGAGACGGCTCTTGAGCTGGGGGGGGGGACGGCTCTTGACGTGGGGCGATGCTCGAAGTGCGGGGTCAGCTCTTGACGGCGCCGGTGAGCACGCCCTTGGTGAAGTACTTCTGGAGGAAGGGATAGACGAGCAGGATCGGCACGGTGGCGATCACCAGCACGGCCATCTGGATCGTCTGCGGCGCGTTGACCGTGGCCTCGCCTGTGGTGGTGTCGGTGAGGCCGGAGCCGGCCACGACATAGGTGCGCAGGACCTGTTGCACCGGCCACTGGTCGCTCTCGAGGTACAGCGAGGCGTAGAACCAGGAATTCCAGTACGCCACCGCGTAGAACAGTCCGACCACGGCGAGTGCCGCCTTCGACAGCGGCAGCACGATGGACCACAGGGCTCGCCAGTCCCCGGCGCCGTCGAGGCGGGCCGCCTCGTACAGCTCCTCGGGGATGCCCTGGAAGAACCCGCGCAGCACGACCAGGTTGAAGACGTTGACCAGCACGGGCAGGACCAGGGAGCCGTAACTGCCCAGCAGGTCCAGCTCCTTGACCAGCAGGAAGCCCGGGATCATGCCCGGTGGGAAGAGGAAGGTGAACAGGATCAGCAGCAGGACCGGGCGGCCGCCGAACACACCGGGGCGGGAGAGGGCGTAGGCGAGGGCGACCGTGCAGAGAAGGCTCAGCGCGGTGCCGACGAGCGTGACGCCTGCGCTGACGGCGAGGGCGTGGGTGACGATGCCGCCGTCGAGGATGTCCCGGTACGCCTCCAGCGTGGGGTGCTCGGGCCACAGCACCCAGCCGCCGTTCGCCACGACCTCGCGCGGGGCGGCGAGCGAGGTCGACACGATGACGAGGAAGGGCACGCAGACCAGGAGGACGACCGCGGCGAGGGCGACGGCCTTGGCGGCCTGGGTGGCGGGCCGCGGCTTCTCCATCCAGCCGGGGCGGACGTGGGTGCTCACCGGTAGACCCCCTGTTCGCCGAGACGGTGGGCGACCCGGTTGGCCGCGTACACGAGCAGGGCGCCGACCAGGCCCTTGAACAGGCCCGCGGCGGCGGCGAATCCGTAGTCGCCGCCGACGATGCCCCGGTAGTAGACGAAGGTGTCGATGACCTCGGCCGTCTGCGGGCCGACGGCGTCGCGCTGGAGCAGCATCTGCTCGAAGCCGACGGAGAGGATGTCGCCGAGCCGCATGATGAGCAGCAGCACGATCACCGGCCGGATCGCCGGCAGGGTGATGTGCCAGAAGCGCCGCCAGGGGCCGGCGCCGTCGATCGCGGCGGCCTCGTAGCTCTGCTCGTCGACCTGGGAGAGCGCGGCGAGGAAGATGATCGTGCCCCAGCCGGCGTCCTTCCAGATCACCTGCGCGACGACGAGCGGGCGGAAGGCGTCGGGGTTGCCGACGATGTCGACGGTGTGCAGGCCCGCGTCGCCGAGGTAGCCGTTCACCATGCCCGTTTCGCCCAGGACCTGTTGGAACAGGGCGACGACGATCACCCATGAGACGAAGTGCGGCAGATAGGCCACGGACTGCACGAAGCGGCGGACCGTGCTCCAGGTGAGGGTGTGCAGGAGCAGCGCGAGGCCGAGCGGGACGGGGAAGTAGAAGACGAGTTGGAGGACCGCGATCCAGAGGGTGTTGAGCACCGCGTCCCAGAACTCGGCGTCCTCGAACATCCGCCGGAAGTTGCCGAGGCCGACCCATGGGCTGCCCCAGAGCCCGTCGAACGGCACGTACTCCTTGAAGGCGATGACGTTGCCGGCGAGCGCGCCGTAGTGGAACACGAGGAAGTAGGCGAGCCCCGGCAGCATGAGCAGGAACAGCGTCCTGCCGTGCGTTCTCTGAAAACGTTTCCGCTCTTTCCGACGCCGAAACGGGCGACGGGACGCGCTGTTCTCTTCCGACTTACTGGGGTTCTCGCGCAGCAACGTCGCCACGGAGTCTCCTCCCCTCAAGGGTCGAGTGAGGTGAAGTTAAAACGTTTTCAGAACGCGGTCAACACTTCTGACACAGGCGACCGGCCGCGCCCCGGCGGGTGTGAACCCGGGGCATGACACCCTGACATGGCGGGTACTCAGGGACGGGAGTGCTCAGGGACATGACACACACGGACATGACACGCAGGGGAGGGAACGGTGCTCACTCGGAGTTCGGTGATGGTGTGCGCGGCCGCGGCGCTGGCGTTGGCCGGCTGCTCGTCCGGAGACGACGGGAAGGCGGCGGAGCCGACGGACGAGACCGTCGTCACGGCGACCGTCTCCGACGCCCCACCGTCACCCGCCTCACCTTCCGCCTCGCCCTCCGCCTCAGCCTCCGCTTCCTCCGACGCCTCCGCCTCGCCCTCCGTGCCGGTTCCGGCGTCGGCGAGCCCGTCGCCGGTGCCCGTCACCGGTCCGGACCAGAAGCTGGTGACGATGACCGTCAGCGGCGGCTTCGCTGGGGTGAACCGGCAGGTGGTCCTCAGGGGCGACGGCACGGTCCGGACCACCGACAGTGGCGAGTCCGCGGTGCGCCGCACCACCGCGGCGCAGTTCACGACGCTGCGGACGCTGCTCGGAGATCCGGCGCTCGACGATGTCCCCGCGTTCGCGATCGACATGGGGTCGGCGGACAAGTTCCAGTACACGCTTCAGTTCGACGGCCGTACGGTCATGACGGACCGCTCCTCCGACACACCCGCGCTGGACCGTCTCATCGGCGCCCTGGAGAAGTGGCTGCCCACGAACTGAGAACGATTCCCGGTCAGGCGTCGTCAGGCGTCGACCGCCGTGGGCAGGGTGACGGTCATCAGCTCGATGGGCACGCGTTCGCGTGAGCGTCGCCGATCCACTCAACTCCCGTACACGCACGTTCAAAAGAGTGCAGGAATCTTGCCGATCCGAAGTTCCTCGGGCCAGTCCCGAAGCGCGTCACTCGGTCGGGGGACACGCTCCGTACGTTCGGGGAACCAGCGGGGCCGGAGGAGCCCGGGCCCGCGCGAGCGGCAGGAGAAGCGCCGTGGCGAATCTGGAGATCTCTATGAAGGAGACGATGACCGCGATCGAGGGGGCGATGGGGGTCGCCGTCGTGGACTACACGAGCGGCATGGCGCTCGGCACGCTCGGCGGAGGCAAGGACCTCGATCTGAACGTCGCCGCGGCCGGCAACACCGATGTGATCCGTGCCAAGGTCCGCACCATGGAACACCTGGGGCTGAAGGGTGAGATCGAGGACATCCTGATCACGCTCGCCAGCCAGTACCACCTCATCCGGCTGCTCAAGGGCCGCGGCGGGAGCGGGCTGTTCCTCTATCTCGTCCTGGACCGTGGCCGGTCCAACCTGGCCATGGCCCGTCACCAGCTCAAGCGGATCGAGGCCGAGCTCGAGGTGTAGGCGACCGGACGGCCGCGGCTTCGCACACCCTCGAATTGAAGATTTCTTCATCTCGACACATCCAGATCAGCGCATCACACGGGTGTGCGGAGCCCGCAGCCACCAGGATCGTGACGCAGCACGTGGCGCGCGGCGGCGTACGGCCCGCCGGGCGGGCCGCCGCGCCATCGCGCACCACGCACCGTACGCGGCAGGGAGCGAGCGATCGACCATGCAGGTTCCCCTCTACCAGGCCAAGGCCGAGTTCTTCCGCATGCTCGGGCACCCGGTCCGCATCAGGGTCCTCGAACTGCTCCAGGGCGGCCCCGTCGCCGTACGGGACCTGCTCACCGAGATCGAGATCGAACCGTCCAGCCTGTCCCAGCAGTTGGCGGTGTTGCGCCGCGCGGGGATCGTGGTGTCGATCCGGGAGGGCTCGACCGTCAGCTACGCGCTCGCGGGCGGCGACGTGGCCGAACTGCTGCGGGCCGCCCGCCGCATCCTCACCGAACTCCTCGCGGGACAGAACGAGTTGCTGGCGGAGCTGCGCCAGGCCGATCTGCCGGTGCCGGTGCCGGTGCCGGTTCCGCAGGGCGGCACCTGACGGCCGTGACCGGGACGGGGGCGGGAGCGGCGGGGCCGGTTTCAGGTTTCCTTCAGGTACCTCCTGAAGTTTGGGGCCCATGCACGGACACCGACCACGTACCCCCGCATCCGAACGCAGCCGTCGCTGGTTCATGAACAAGGCGCTGCTCGCCGGCGGTGTCGCCGCGATGGCGACCATGACCGGCTGTTCCTCCGGCTCCTCCGACACCGCGAGTGCCGCCTCGTCCTACGGCGGCCCGGGCGGGATGCCCTCCGGGGGACCCGGCGGCGGCGCCGGCGGCATGGGCCCCGGAGCGAGCGAGGTCAAGTACGCGGACTTCGTCGGTGTCACCACCGACGGCAAGGTCGCGGAAGACCTGTACTCGATCCACGCGACGGACGTCTCCACCGACAAGGTCGTCAAGGCCGCCCAGGCGTTCCTGGACGGGCTGACCACCAAGGAGCGCAAGGCCTCCGTCTTCGAGGTGGACGACGACGAGTGGCTGGCCTGGAGCAACGTCGACGGCTATCAGCGTGAGGGCGCCCGGATGGGCGACCTGACCGACAAGCAGCGCGACCTCGGTTACGCGCTGCTCGGGGTCGCGCTGTCCGCCGAGGGACTCACCCAGACCCGCAACATCATGAAGCTCAACGCGTTCCTGGGCGACTACAGCGGCGGCAACCGGGACACGCTCACCGAGGGCGCCTACTTCTTCACCTTCATGGGCACCCCGTCGACCACCGCGCCGTGGGGCTTCCAGTACGAGGGCCACCACGTGGCCATCAACTACTTCGTGCTCGGCGACCAGGTGGTCATGACGCCCACCTTCATGGGTTCCGAGCCGACCTCGGCCACCTACGACGGCGAGAAGATCACCCTCTTCAAGAAGGAGACGACGGCCGGCCTCACCCTGCTGCGGTCGCTCACGGACGCCCAGCGCGAGAAGGTGATCTCCTCGGAGACCAAGGCCGGGGACAACCTGAAGGCCGGCGCCGGCCAGGACAACCTCAAGCTCGCCTACCAGGGCCTCGTCGCCTCCGGGTTCACCGCCGTCCAGAAGAGCGCTCTGCTGGATCTGGTGCGCGTCTACGTCGGCAACATGGACGACGGGCACGCCGAGGTGAAGATGAAGGAGGTGGAGGAGCACCTCGACGACACGTACTTCTACTGGATCGGCGAGACCAAGGACTCCTCGGCCTTCTACTACCGCGTGCACAGCCCGGTCGTCCTCATCGAGTACGACGCCCAGTCGCCGCTCGCCTACGGCAACAAGGACAGCGACGGCGGCGGCGGCATGGGCGGACCGGGCGGAACCCCGACCCAGCAGCACATCCACACCATCATCCGCACCCCCAACGGCGGCGACTACGGCGTGGACCTGCTCAAGCTGCACCTGGAGAACGACCACTAGGGTCCGTCCCGGGGTCCGGCCGGGCCGTGCGGTTCCGAACAGCGGCTCGGGTATCGAACGAAACACACCAAAACGCCACGGTTCGCCACCCCTTCCGCCAGGTAGAAATATCTACCAGCATGCATATGCCCGCTCGGCATGCGGCCGGGGGTGAAGGTCACACGGAGCCGACATGAGCGATGCGATGTGGACACGCGGCGTGGAATGGCTCGCCGCCGCCGCGACGGACCCGCGGCTGTGCAAGCGGGAATGGGATCAGGGCGACGGGATCGCCCTGCTGGAGGCGGGCCGCTACTGGGACGTTCTCAGCGTGCCCGACCGACTGGGCCTGCTCACCTTGGATCTGCTGTGGCAGACGTCCCGCCCCGTCCCCGGACCCACACTCGTGGACACCGCGTCACACCGGGTCGGGTTCTTCCTCCCGCCGGATCCCGGCACCCGGTGGATCGGGGCGGGGTTGAGACGCGCGGGCCGCGGCTCCTGGGTGGCGGTTCCCCCGCCCTACCGGGCCGCGCGATTCCTGGAGTGGCTGGTGCCGCCGGACGGCACCGGGATGCTGCACGCGCCGGCCACGCTGGAACTGGCCCTGCGCCAGGCCAACGGCACGCTGGCCGTACTGACCCCGATGTGCGGCCGATAGCGCGTCACGGGCGGAACATGCCGTCCGCGTCGCGGCGGAGGCGGCGGGCCGAGGGGGAGGGCGAGGGCGAGGGCAGCCACTGCAGGTCCGAGCGGGCGGGCACGGTCCGCCCGTCGGCCCGCCATTCCGCGACCAGCCGGGCGTAGATCGGCACCCGACACCGGGGCCGGTCCGCCCACAGAGCTGCGCGGAGGAGGCCGGACGGGCAGTCGGCTCGGGGCTGTACGGGCGCGGGTCGGTCCATGCCCGGGCAAACGGGGAGGGGCGCGCCGGTGGTACGCGCGGGCACCGCGCGCTCACCGGCACGGGTGAGCGCGACCCCCGTTCGGAGCCCTGCCCCCGTCCGTTCGGAGGACCACCCCCGTCCGATCGTAGGACCCCCGGCCGGCCGGCTCGGTGGGTCCGCCGAGCCGGCCGAGCTGATCGTCTTCCTGCTGTCGGACCGGGCCTCGTTCGTGGCCGGCAGCTACCACCTGGTCGACGGCGGCTAAACGGCCGTCTAACTCGCTTGTGGAGTACGGCAATCCAGACAGTCGACGCAGAAGTGAACAGATACCGGGCACTTTTGGGAGGCAAGTCTCGCTCAACCGTGCGGGATCGATCGATGACGGTGTGTACTGTGCTGCGAGTGCCCGGTCCGAGCCTCTCGGATCCGCCCCTGACCCGAGCACCGAGACGACGCCCGACCCCCCTGGAACCGAATCGATGATGGAATTACCGGACCTGGTGGCCGGCGGCCTGGCCGCCGGCACGCTGTCCGCGCTCGCCCTCGGTGGCGGCTTGCTGCGACTACGGCGGCAACAGACCCGGCAGCGAGCCGAGATCGCCGCACTGCGCACCCAACTGGAGGGTTCCGTAAGGGCGTTCACGGCGGAGGTCGAGCATCTGGCCGACCGCCGGGTGCCCGCGGCCGCCCGCCAGGTGGCCCATCCGCACGTGGCCGAACCGGGCCCGCTCCAGCCGCTGACCACCGGCACCCCGCTGGGCATCGCCCTGGAGAACGTGGTGCTGGCGCTCCAGTCCGAGGTGGCCGCCCAGCGCACCCGGGTCGACGCGGCCGCGCAGGCCGGGATGCGGGGCGCCACCCGGGAGATCCAGGCGGCCCTGTACCGGCTCCAGGACGCGCTGCGCGGACTCCAACAGCGTTACGACGACCCGGAGTTGGCGCAGACCCTGTTCCGGCTGGACCACGAGAACGAGCAGTCGCTGCGCCGCGCGCAGGTCACCGCCGTGGTGTGCGGGGCGTGGGTCGGGCTGGCGCGCGAGGAGTCGCACCTGGTGGACGCGGTGACCGGCGGCCAGGCCCGGCTAGCGGGTTATCACCGGGTCCAGGTCCACAACCACCTCGAGACCGGTACGGCCCTGGTCTCGCACGCCGTCGAGCCGGTGGCCATCATCGTCGCCGAGCTGCTGGACAACGCGCTGCGGCACTCCGCCCCGGACACCGACGTCGTGGTGAGCCTGGAGCACGTCCACCACGGCGTGTGCGTCACCATCGACGACGCGGGTCTCGGCATGACGCGGGACGAGCGCGACCGTGCCCAGCGGCTGGTGGCCGGCGACGACCTGATCCTGCTGACCGACCTGGGCGATCCGCCGCGCATGGGGCTGGCCGCGATCGGCCGTCTCACCCGGCAGTTCGACCTGGGCGTCGATGTCTCCTCGGCCTCCCCGTACGGCGGCGTGCGCGCGGTGCTGCGGGTCGACAGTCATCTCCTCAGCCGTCTCGACCCGGCCGACCGGCCGCCGGCCGCGAGCGCGCCGCGCACGACCCGGAAGGCCGCGGCCGACCGGCCCGCGCCCTCCCACGCGTACGGCACGGAGTCCGGCGTCCCCGAGGCGGCACCGGGGCATCACGAGCCCTCGGACACCGACGGCCTGCCGCAGCGCCGTCGCCGCAGCCCGGCCGCCGCACCCGAGGAGAGCCCGGCCCCAAGACCCGCGCACAGTCCCGCGCCCAGTCCCGCGCGGAGACCGGAGGAGGCCGCGGCCGCGCTCGGCGCGCTCCAGTCCGGCACGGCGGCGGCCCGCGCCGCCGCCGAGAACGCCGGAGCCGACGGCCACGGGGACACCCCGGCCGACCGGACCGGCGAAACCGACCACACGCACCACACCGACCACACCGACATCGAGGGGGAAGCGGCGAGATGACCAGCCGTAATACGGGCGACACGGCATGGGTGCTGGAACCGATCCTGCAGGTGCCGCACGTGCTGGCCGCCGTCATGCTGACCCGGGACGGACTGGTGACGGGGTACACCGACGCCCTGTCGCAGCCGTCGGCCGAGCGGGTGGCCGCCATCACCAGCACGGTGCAGGGGGCCTGCCGGACGGCGGCGGCCGCCTTCGCCGACCGGGAGCGGGCCGAGGTACGCCAGATCGTCATCGAGTCGGACCACGGCTATGTGCTGATCGTGCCGACCGACCACGGCACCTGCGTGGCCGCGTACGGCGACGGCGAGATGCGGCTGGACCTGCTGGCGCACCGGGTCCACTCCCAGGTGGCGCGACTGGGCGAGAAGGCCATGGCGGCCGCGCCCCGAGGAGCCGACGACAACGCGCCGGCATGACCCGGCGCCCGGCCGGCCGTCCCCTCGTCCCCGCGTACCTGTCGACCGGCGGTGTGGCCCGGCCCAGCCGGCCCCACCTGGAGCGGCTGTCGGTGCTCGCCCGCACCGAGGAGCCGCCGCCGCTCGGCCTGCCGGCCGCCGAACTGGCCCTGCTGGACACGCTGGCGGGCGGCTCGCTGGCGGTGGTGGAGGCGGCGGCGCTGCTCAGGCTGCCCGTGTCCGCGGTCCGGGTGCTGGCGGCCGATCTCGTCGACCGGGACCTCGTTCTCGCCCGCGCGCCGATCCCGCCCGCCGAACGGTTCGACCCCGACCTGCTGAAGAGAGTGGCCGATGGCCTCCGCGCCCTCAAACACCACGCCTAGCGCCGGCGCGCCCGGCGCCGTCCACCGCCCCGACACCGCCGCCCGCGCCCTGGTGAAGATCCTGGTCGCGGGGCCGTTCGGGGTGGGCAAGACGACCCTGATCGACTCGGTGTCCGAGATCCGGCCGCTGCACACCGAGGAACACCTGTCCGAGGCGTCCGCCGAGGTGGACGACCTGGCCGGGGTACGGGAGAAGTCGACGACGACCGTCGCCATCGACTTCGGACGGATCAGCCTCCCCGGCGATGTCGTGCTGTACCTGTTCGGCACGCCGGGACAGGAGCGCTTCCGCGCGCTGTGGGACGACATCGCCTACGGCGCGCTGGGCGCGCTCGTCCTCGTCGACAGCCGTCGCCTCGACGCGTCCTTCGACGTGCTGGGCCTGGTGGAGGAGAGCGGGCTGCCGTACGCGGTGGCCTTCAACGACTTCCCCGACGCGCCCCGCCACCACGGTACGGAACGGCTGCGCCAGGCGCTGGACCTGGAGCCCGGGACACCGTTGGTGACCTGCGACGCGCGGGACCGCGACTCCTCGATCGACGCGCTGCTCGCGCTCGTCGACCATCTGATCGGACGTGACCCCGTGGAGGCCCGGTGACCATCCATCCCCCGGACCGGCGCGACTTCGCGCGCTCCGTGCCCGTGCGACTGTGGGACGAGAGCTTCGCGGCCGACCCGCTCCGCCACTACCAGGCACTGCGCAATCAAGGGCCGGTCGGCTGGGGCGAGTTGGCGCCCGGAGTACCGGCATACGTGGTCACCGACCGGCGCGCCGCGCTGGACGTGCTGCACGACGAGGAGACGTTCTCGCACGACCCGCGCGCATGGGAGTCGACCGTCCCCGACGACTCGCCGGTGCTCGGCATGATGCGGTGGCGGCCCAACGCCCTGTTCGCCGACGGGGCCGCGCACGTCCGCTACCGCACCACCCTCATCGACGTCTTCGACCTGGTGGAACCGCACGACCTGCGGGCGCGCGTGCACCGGGCGGTGCGGCTGCTGGTGGGCCGGATCGGGCCGCGGGGCGAGGCCGACCTGGTCGGCGACTTCGCCGAGCCGCTGATGGCACTGGTCTTCAACGACCTGTTCGGCCTGCCGGAGAGCCAGGGCGACCGGCTGCACTCGGGCGTGGGCAAGATGATGGAGGGCGGCGACCGGGCGACCGTGGGCGAGGCGGAGTACGCCCAGTACGTACTGGACCTCATCGCCGCAAAGACCGAGCGGCGCGGCGACGACCTGCCGAGCCGGCTGCTGGACCACCCGGCGGGGCTGACCCGGGAGGAGGTCACCTGGCAGGTGTTCCTCACGCTCGGCGCCGGATACGGGCCGACCGCGAACCTGCTGTCCAACACGCTGTCGAGGATCCTCGGCAACCCGCTCTACTACTCCACCCTCACGGACGGCGCCCGCCCCGTCATGGACGCGGTGGTCGAGGTGCTGCACCACGAGACACCGCTCGCGAACTACGGCATCTACTACGTCCGCCGGCCCGTGGCCTTCCACGGGGTGTGGCTGCGCGAGGCGGTGCCGGTGGTGGTGTCGTACGGGGCACTCGGGATCCTCGCCGAGCGGGAGGCCACCGAGAGCCGGCATCCGAACGACGCCTCGCATCTGTCGTGGGGAGCGGGAGCGCATGCCTGTCCGGTGAAGCAGCACACGCTGCTGCTGGTCACCGAGGCGATCGAACGGCTCACCCAGTGGCTGCCCGACCTCGATCCCGTCGTGCCCCGCGACCGGCTGACCTGGCGGCCCGGCCCGTTCCACCGCTCGCTGACCGCGCTGCCCGTCCGTTTCAGCCCCCGCTCCCCCGCTTCCGAACCCTCAGGAGTCCGTTCGTGACCGTGACCGACCGCATCGTCCTCGACCCGTTCGGCACCGACGTGCACGCCGAGAGCGCCCGGCTGCGCGCCCTCGGCCCGATCGTGCCAGTGGAGCTGCCCGGCGGCATTCCGGCCTGGGCGCCCACCGGGTACGACACCCTCAAGGCACTGATCCTGGACCCTCGGGTCAGCAAGGACCCGCGGCGGCACTGGCGGCAGTGGGCGGAACTCGGCGAGCACCCTTCCTGGGGCTGGATCCTGGGCTGGGTCGGTGTGATCAACATGCTCTCCACGTACGGCACCGACCACGCGCGGCTGCGCAAACTGGTGGCGCCGAGCTTCACCCACCGGCGCACCGAGGCGCTCCGCACCCGGGTGGAGGCGATCACCACGGAGCTGCTGGACGCGCTGGAGAAGGGCGACGACACCGTCGACCTCAAGGCCGGCTTCGCGCATCCGCTGCCGATGCAGATCGTCTGTGAACTGTTCGGGGTGCCGGACGAGCTGCGGGAGGCCAACGTCCGGCTGGTCGCGGCCATCATGGACACCACCGATCCGACACCGGAGCACGCCGCGTACGTCCAGGAGCAGATCGGCACGGTGCTGGGCGGGCTGATCGCGTACAAGCGCGAGCACCCCGGCGACGACATGACGACCGAGCTGATCCGCGTGCGCGACGAGGAGGGCGACCGGCTCGGCGACGAGGAGCTGCTGTACACGCTGCTGCTGGTCATCGGCGCCGGTTTCGAGACGACGGTGAACCTCATCGGGAACGCGGCGGTGGCGCTGCTGCGGCGGCCCGAGCAGCTGGCGGCCGTCCGCGCGGGCGAGATCGGCTGGGACGCGGTCGTCGACGAGACGCTGCGGCTGCACCCGCCGATCGCCACGCTGCCGCTGCGGTTCGCCGTCGACGACATCACGCTGGGTGAGGTGACGATCCCGGCCGGGGACGCGATCATCACGACGTACGCGGCGGCGAACGTGGATCCGGCGCGCTTCGGGGCGGACGCGGACGTGTTCGACGCGGCACGCGCGGCGGACGACCATCTGGCCTTCGGGATCGGTGTGCACCGGTGCATCGGGGCTCCGCTGGCCCGGATGGAGGCGCTGACGGCGCTGCCCGCGCTGTTCGACCGGTTCCCCGGGCTTCGCCTGGACCCCGGGGCGGCGGAGCTGCGGCAGGTGCCCTCGTTCATCGCGAGCGGCTGGCAGGAGATCCCGGTCCGGCTGCGGGACTGAAGCGCGGGGGTGCGACCGGTCCCCCGTTCCGGTCGTACCCCCGCCGCTCCTCGAAACTACGTGTCCGGCGAGCGGCTGGGAATCGTGCCGGTGCCCGCTCGGGCCGCCGGAGCACTCACCTGTGCACAGGTGAGTCCGGATGGCCCGATTCCGTCCACGGGGCGGATTCGCGCAGGTCGGGCTGGTCCAGGTCGCCCGCCGCCACATGGGCCAGGACGACCTCGTACAGGTCGCTGCCGGCCGCGAGGAGCTGACGTTCGAGGACGGGCTCGGCACTGCGGACGTGTTCGCGGACGGTCTGCGCGTGCACGCCGAGCAGCTGGGCGGCGCGTTCGGCGTTGCCGCCGGCGGCGATCCAGGCGCGCAGCGTGCCGCGCAGGTCCCGGCCGTCGGAGTCGAGGCGGGCCAGCAGGTCCTGTGCCCAGCCGCGCAGTGCGGGGCCGCCGAGCAGCTCGCCGAGCCGGGCGGGGGCCGCCGGTGTCCCGGTCAGGTGCCCGGCGATGACGACCTGGGTGTGCAGCGCGAGGTGGACCGCGGCGCGGACGGTGAGGTCGGAGAAGTCGGCGCGCAGCAGGTTCTCGACGCGTTCCATGCGGGCGCGGACGGTGTTGCGGCTGACGCCGAGCACCTTCGCGGCGTTGACGGCGGTGAACTCCAGGCCGAGCCGGGTGGTGGCGAGGAGTTCGGCGCGGGTGTGGTGCGGGAGGGTGTCGAGGGGGCGCAGCAGCCGGGTCGTCCAGGTGCGCAGGACCTCGGGGTCCATCAGGCGTTCGGGGTGGGTGCGTTCGGCGTAGACGGCCGTCTTGTCGGGGCGGAAGCGGGCCACGGCGAGGGCGCTGACGGCCTGTCCGTAGGCGGTGGCGGTGCGGGCGAGGCTCTGGAGGGCGCTGCCGCCGAGGAACGCGCCGGCGTGCCGGTCGCACAGGGCGCGCAGTGCACGGCCCGCGGTGTCGTCCGGGACGACGACGATGACGTGGCCGTCCATGGCGGGACAGCGCACCACGAGGGCCGCGTCGTGGGTCGCCGCCACGCAGGCGGCCGCGAGCCGGTCGCGGTCCTCGGGGCTGGTCTCGACCACGTAGACG
Source organism: Actinobacteria bacterium OV320 (assembly GCA_001298545.1). Classification (GTDB taxonomy): domain Bacteria; phylum Actinomycetota; class Actinomycetes; order Streptomycetales; family Streptomycetaceae; genus Streptomyces; species Streptomyces coriariae. The sequence goes on along the minus strand of LJCX01000037.1, from coordinate 38,764 downwards.
CAGGCCGTGTCGGTGTCGAGCAGGCCGGGCCACAGACCGGCGGCGACGCGGCGGGCGGCGACGGTGTCCTCGACCATGAGCAGCTGGAGGATGGCGAGGCGCAGGTCTGCGGTGGCGCGGGCCAGCCGGTGTCCGGTCGCGGCGGTCTCCCGTGCGCGCAGCAGGAGTTCGAGGACGCCCACGGTGTGCGTGACGATGGCGGAGGCGCGCCGGTCGAAGGGGCTCGTCCGGCTCACGGCGAGCACGCCCGACGAGGCGGGGCTCGGGAGTTCGACCCTGATCAGGCGCACGGACCTGCCCTCGCCCTCCCAGGAGGCGGAGGCGAGCCGGCCGCCGGTGACGGCGGCGACCAGGTTCTCGTCCAGCGGGGTGAGCGGTCCGGCGAGCGCGGCGCCCGTGTCGTCGCGCAGGGAGACGGTCGCGTCGAGCGTGTCCGCCAGCCAGTCGAGGACTCTGCGGAGGTCGCCGCCGGTGGGGCGCAGCTGTCCGAGGAGTTCCTGCGCCCACGCCGAGCCGGCGTCGTCCGCCGCGTCGGTGTGGGGGTTCCCGTCGTCCCGGCCGGCCATCTCGGCGCTCTCCTCGTCCCTCACGGCCCGCACGGGCCGAACCAGTCATATCGGTCGGGGACGTTACCTCACGCGGGCCGAAACGTCCGCCGGGCTGCTCGTCGGCAGCCGGCAGTTCCTCCTGGGCGAGCCGCACGACCGTCCTGCGGGGCCGCCACCCCCTGGCACGGCATAAGCTCGGCCAATGGCGAAGTACTACGACGTGCACCCCGACAACCCTCAGCCGCGCACCATCACCCAGGTCGCGGCCGCCATCCGGGCGGACGCGCTGATCGCGTACCCGACGGATTCCTGCTACGCGCTGGGCTGCCGGCTGGGCAGCAAGAACGGCATCGACCGGATCCGGGCCATCCGCGAACTGGACGACCGGCACCACTTCACCCTCGTGTGCCAGGACTTCGCGCAGCTCGGCCAGTTCGTCCGGGTGGACAAGGACGTGTTCCGCGCGATCAAGGCCTCGACGCCGGGCAGCTACACCTTCATCCTCCCGGCGACCAAGGAGGTGCCGCGCATGCTCCAGCACCCGAAGAAGAAGACGGTGGGCGTGCGCATCCCGGACCATGTGGTCACCCAGGCCCTGCTCGCCGAACTCGGTGAGCCGCTGCTGTCCAGCACCCTGTTGCTGCCCGGCGAGGACGAGCCGATGACCCAGGGCTGGGAGATCAAGGACCTGCTCGACCACGTGGTGGACGCCGTGCTGGACTCCGGGGACTGCGGCACCGAGCCGACCACGGTCATCGACTTCTCCGAGGGCGAGGCGGAGATCGTGCGGCACGGGGCGGGTGACACCTCGCGGTTCGAGTAGGGCCTTTCGCGCCCCGATCACCCTGACCGGGGGCCCCGGAGGGCAGGTGGATGGTGCATGCAACGATGGTCGCTGCCCGGCCCGCCGGGCCCGTCGACCGCTCGCCGCAGTGCACCGCGCAGAGAGGCACCTCCATGACCTCCGTACAGGGAACAGCCGTGGACATCCGTACCGAGGACGGCGTCGCCGACGCCTATCTCGCGCATCCCGGTGACGGGACGCCCCGGCCCGGCGTGCTGCTCTACCAGGACGCCTTCGGGCTGCGTCCGCACCTGCGGGCGATGGCCGACCGGCTCGCCGAGGCCGGTTACACGGTGCTGGTCCCGAACGTGTTCTACCGGCACGGGCGCGCGCCCGTCGTGGAGCTGCCCGAGTTCATCGACCCGGCCGCGCGTCCGGAGATCTTCGCGGCCCTGGGCCCGCTCATCCAGTCCCTCACCGCCGAGGCGGCCGTGCGGGACGCCGGCGCCTATCTGCGGTGGCTGGAGGAGAGCCCGCTGGTCGCGGACGGCCCGGTGGCGCTGACCGGGTACTGCATGGGCGCCCGGCTCGTCCTGTGGACGGCCGGCGGCCATCCGGACCGGGTCGCGGCGGCGGCCGGTTTCCACGGCGGACGGCTGGCGACCGACGCGCCGGACAGCCCCCACCTGGCGGCCGAGCACATCACGGCCGAGCTGTACTTCGGCCACGCCGACAACGACCACTCCCTGCCGCCCGAGCAGATCGAGCGCTTCGAGGAGGCCCTCACGGCGGCGGGCGTCCGGCACACGTGCGAGGTCTACGCCGGCGCCGAGCACGGCTACACGCAGGCCGACACCGCCGCGTACGACGAGAAGGGCGCCGAGCGGCACTGGGCCGCGCTGCTGGAGTTGCTGAAGCGCACCTTCTGAGCACCGGGACCAGCGAAGCGGGTGGGCCCCCCGGCACGGCTCGTGCCGGGGGCCCACCCGCTTCGCTGCCCCTGCTTCTGTATCCGGTTCTGCCGAGATTGTTGACATGGGCACAACCCCGATGCGACTTTGAGAGCGCTCTCAACATGGTACGGACCAACCCCACAGGCCTACCCGCACGGAGGTGGAGAGTGCTCTCGAGGATCACGCACGCACTCAGAATCACCGGAGCAGCCGCTCTCGTCGGCGCACTGCTCTGTCTCGGCCCCCCGGCCCAGGCGGCCGTCCCCGACACCATCCCGCTGAAGATCACCAACAACTCGGGGCGCGGCGACCGCCTCTACGTCTACAACCTCGGCACCCAGCTGTCGACGGGCCGGCAGGGCTGGGCGGACGCGAACGGCACCTTCCACGCCTGGCCCGCCGGCGGCAACCCGCCCACCCCCGCGCCCGACGCCTCGATCGCGGGCCCGGCGGCCGGGCAGTCCGCCACCATCCGGATCCCCAAGTTCTCCGGCCGGGTCTACTTCTCCTACGGACAGAAGCTCGACTTCAGGCTGACCACCGGCGGACTGGTGCAGCCGGCCGTGCAGAACCCGACCGACCCGAACCGGAACATCCTGTTCAACTGGTCGGAGTACACGCTCAACGACTCCGGGCTGTGGCTGAACAGCACTCAGGTCGACATGTTCTCCGCGCCGTACGCGGTCGGCGTGCAGCGCGCCGACGGGACCACCGTCAGCACGGGGCACCTCAAGGCGGGCGGCTACAACGGCTTCTTCAACGCCCTGCGCGGACAGCCCGGCGGCTGGGCGAACCTCATCCAGACCCGGTCCGACGGCACCGTGCTGCGGGCTCTCGCCCCGCTGTACGGGGTGGAGACGGGCGCCCTCCCGGCGAACGTCATGGACGACTACGTCAACCGCGTCTGGCAGAAGTACGCGACGAGCACGCTGACCGTCACCCCGTTCGCCGACCAGCCGGGCACCAAGTACTACGGCCGGGTCTCGGGCGGGGTCATGAACTTCACCAACTCCGCCGGAGCGGTCGTGACCAGCTTCCAGAAGCCGGACGCGAACAGCATCTTCGGCTGTCACCGGCTGCTGGACGCGCCGAACGACGCCGTACGCGGACCGATCTCCCGCACCCTGTGCGCGGGCTTCAACCGCTCCACGCTCCTGGTCAATCCCAACCAGCCGGACACCACGACGGCGAACTTCTACCAGGACACGGTGACCAACCACTACGCCCGCAAGATCCACGCGCAGATGGCGGACGGCAAGGCGTACGCGTTCGCCTTCGACGACGTCGGGCAGCAGGAGTCCCTCGTCCACGACGGCTCGCCGAGCCAGGCGTACCTGACGCTCGACCCGCTGAACTGAGGTGAACTGAGGTGAACTGAACCGGACAGAGCGCGCACGACGACGTCCCGCACGCGGAGGGAGCCCGCGTGCGGGACGTCGTCGGTCCGAGTGGATCAGCCGGTCGTGATCAGCCGGTCGTGACGGCGGTGTCGTCCACCACGAAGCTGGTCTGGAGCGAGGAGTCCTCGACGCCCGAGAACTTCAGTGCCACGGTGGAGCCCGCGAAGGAGCCGAGGCTGAAGGACTTCTGGACGTACCCGGTGGCCTTGTTGAGGTTGGAGTAGGTGGCCAGGGTGGTGGATCCGGCGGTGACCGTCAGCTTGTCGTACGCGGTGCTGGTGCTGGTCTCGGCCGAGTCGACGTGCAGGTAGAAGGTGAACGTGGTGTTGGTGCAGCCGCTCGGGATCGTCACCGACTGCGTCAGCGTGTCGGTGTGGGTCGATCCGTAGCCGTCGAGCCAGGCCTTGTAGGAGCCGGTGCGGGCCGCCTGGCTGCTGGAGTTGGTGATCACTCCGCTGCTCGCCGTCCAGGTGGTGTTGCCCGACTCGAAGCCCGCGTTGCCCAGCAGCTGGGTGGCGGTGCAGGAGCCGCCGCCGGTGGAGCTGACCGTCCAGGTGAACGACGCGGTGGCGGTCGCGCCGGTGCTGTCGGTCACCGTGACGGTGGTGCTGGAGGAGCCGGCCGTGGTCGGCGTGCCCGAGATCAGGCCGGTGGAGCTGCTGATCGACAGGCCGGCGGGCAGCCCGGTCGCGGCGTACGTCAGCGAGCCGCTGTTGGTGCTGCTGGCGGAGATCTGCAGGCTCACCGCGGTGCCGACCGTGGCGGACTGGCTGCCCGGGTTGGTCACCGAGACGCCCGTCGACGGGACCGTGATGTGGCTGCCGACGTTGATACCGGCGAAGGCGTTGCCGACCCCGGCGTACTGGGTGGAGCTGGAGCCGTACAGCGCGGTGGCCGCGCTGAGGGCGGCGGTGCGGGCGCCCGCGTAGTTGGTGCTGGACGTCATGTACGTCGTCAGCGCCTTGTACCAGATCTGCAGGGCCGCGGCCCGGCCGATGCCCGCCACGGCGACGCCGTCGGAGGTCGGGCTGTTGTAGGTGACGCCGTTGATGGTCTTGCTGCCGCTGCCCTCGGAGAGCAGGTAGAACATGTGGTTCGCCGGGCCCGAGGAGTAGTGGACGTCGAGGTTGCCGACGCCGGAGTACCAGCTGTCGGCGGAGCCGCCGTCCTTGTCGGGCTCGTCCATGTAGCGCAGCGGGGTGCCGTCGCCGTTGATGTCGATCTTCTCGCCGATGAGGTAGTCACCGACGTCGGAGGAGTTGTTCGCGTAGAACTCCACGCCCGTGCCGAAGATGTCGGAGGTGGCCTCGTTCAGACCGCCCGACTCACCCGTGTAGTTGAGGTTCGCGGTGTTGGAGGTGACGCCGTGGCTCATCTCGTGGCCGGCGACGTCCAGCGAGGTCAGCGCGTGGGTGCTGCTGGTGCCGTCGCCGTAGGTCATGCAGAAGCAGTCGTCGTCCCAGAAGGCGTTGACGTACGCCGTGCTGTAGTGGACGCGCGAGTAGGCGGCGACGCCGTCGTTCTTGATGCCGCTGCGCCCGAAGGTGTTCTTGTAGAAGTCCCAGGTCGTCTGGGCACCGAAGTGCGCGTCGACGCCGGCCGTCTGCGTGTTGGAGCCGGACCCGGTGCCCCAGGTGTCGTCGGCGTCCGTCATCAGGGTGCCGGTGCCGGACGTGCCGTTGTTGAGGCTGTACGTCTTGTGGGTGCCGCGCGTGGTGTCGTTCAGCTGGTACGTCGAGCCGGACAGCGTGGTGCCGATGGTGACGGTTCCGCTGTACTGGCTGTTGCCGGTGCCGGTCTCGATGCCCTCGAACTGGGAGAGCTTCGCGCCGGTGGCGGCGTCGGTGATGACGTGCAGCTTGCTCGGCGTGCCGTCGTCCTGGAGGCCGCTCACCACGGTCTCCCAGGCGAGCTTGGGCGTGCCCTCGCCGGCCCAGATCACCTTGCGCGCGCTCTGGGCGGCGGGGTTCTGCGCGTCGAGCGCCTTGGCCGCCGTCAGGGCCTTGGTCTCGGCGGCCGCCTTGCCGTACGTGGCGGTCGTGGACTTGACCGCGACGGTGCGGCGGTTGTTGTTGAAGGTCGTGCTCACCGTGCCGGCGGCCAGCGAGGCCGGGGGCGTGTGCACGACGAGGTCGCCGCCGAGGACGGGCAGACCGGCGTAGGTCCGCTCGTAACGCGTGTGCAGGGTGCCGTCGTTGTCCTTCACGACGTCCTTGACGACCAGCTTCTCCTGGGCGCCCAGGCCGAGGGACTCGGCCGTGTCCGTCGTCTTCGCCTCGGCGCTCCTGATCAGCGTCGTGCGCTGGGCGGGAGTGAGGTCGGCGGGCAGGCCACCGGCGCGCACGGGGCTGGGGTGGGGGGCTGCGGGCAGCGCGGTCGCCGGAACCGTCTGGACACCGAGGGCCACGAGTGCGGCGGTGGAGAGCAGGGCCGCTCCGACCGTGGTCCGCTTGCGGGGGTTGGGTCTCACTCGTTCTCCTACTGCGGCGGCCGTGGGGAACGGCCGGTGACAGACCGGGCAGACGGGTGTGCTGTCCGGGACGAGCTGAGTTGTGCGGGACCGTGAGCACGGGAAGGCAACTTGCCGCTGGTGCGCGGTAGTTGGGTGGGAGAATGGCAGGCTTGACGGTGGCATGTCAGCCAAAGCCGGACGCTTCAAGGGTTATCCCTCGGTGCCGGGCGGGGACGGAGCCCCCACCCCCCGGCCCCGCTGTGAGAACCCTGTGCGCGGACCGTCCCGGTGGCCGAGGGGCGGGCCGCTCGGGCCGGTGTGCGCCACCCCGGCCGTGAGACCATCGGCAACCGGACAAAAGAGGATCTGCGCGAGGACGGTGGGCGGCGTGGTGGCCGGGTGGGAGTGGGACGAGACGTTGTTCGCGGGCACCGCCGCGCACTACCGGCGCGGACGGCTCCCCTATGCCCCCGGGCTGGCGGACGCGCTCGCCGAGGCGCTGCGTCTCGACGGGCGGGGGCGGCTCCTCGACGTGGGATGCGGACCGGGCGTCCTCGCGCTGACTCTGGCCCACCTGTTCGACGAGGTCGTCGGCGTGGACCCGGACCCGGAGATGATCGCCGAGGCGAGGCGTGAGGCGGCCGGAGGCGCAGCGGCCGGGAAGGCTCGGTGGGTACGGGTCCGGGCCGAGGAACTGCCCGCGGGTCTGGGCCGGTTCACCGTCGCCACCTTCGGCCAGTCCTTCCACTGGATGGATCGCGAGCTGGTGGCCGCGACCACCAGGGACATGCTGTGGCCCGGCGGTGCCCTGGTGCACATCTCGGACCTGAAGACCGAGACGCTCAGCGTCGACGGTCTTCCCCGTCCGGCGGTGCCCGGTGCGGCGATCGAGGAACTGATCAGGCACTACCTCGGGCCGGTCCGCCGGGCCGGCCGGGGCGTGCTGCCGCAGGGCACGCCCGGCGGGGAGGCCGCGGTGCTCGCCCGGGCCGGATTCTCCGGTCCGCGGCGCCATGTGGTGCCCGGCGGACAGCCGCTCGAACGCACGGCCGACGACGTCGTGGCGGGGGTGTTCTCGATGTCGTTCTCGGCCCCGCACCTGTTCGGCGCGCGCCGCGACGCGTTCGAGGCGGACCTGCGTCGACTGCTGCGGGAGGCCTCCGCGTCGGGCCGCTTCTCCGAACGCCGGCCGAGCACCGAGGTCTTCGTCTGGGGAAAGGACAGCCCGCCGCGGTGACCGGGCTCGGACCCGGTGGGCACGCCCCGGTCCGCCGTCACCGGCGAGACGACCTGGCGATGCTCACGTCCGGCCACGAACGACGCGACCACGTGCTCCGGCCGACCCTTCTGAAGGCGAACCGACCCGGCCGGGACGGTGGCAGGCTCTCCCGCGCCCGCGTTCACACGGACGTGACCGTCGACTCTCAGGAAACGCTTGCTTTCGCCACTCCCTTACCCGTAGACACGTTCTTCACGAACAGTCGTGACTTCGGGGGGAGTTGATGATGGAAGGCACGATAGACGGATTCCGGTACGGGGTGCTGACCCCGGTGGCGGCTTTCGTGATGGCCTGCATGGGAGGAGCGTTAGGACTGCGCTGCATCGTGCGGACGCTGCTCAACGGCGGTTCATGGAAGCCGGGTTGGCTGGCGCTGGGGGCCGCGTCGATCGGCTGCGGCATCTGGACGATGCACTTCATCGCCATGATCGGCTTCCAGGTGGAGGAGACCCGGATCGGCTACCACGTCGGTCTGACCGTGCTCAGCCTCGCGGTCGCGATCGTGGTGGTCGGCATCGGTGTGTTCATCGTGGGCTACCGGGGCGCCGGCCGGGCGTCACTGTCGCTCGCGGGGGCCGTCACGGGCATCGGGGTCGCGGCCATGCACTATCTGGGCATGGCGGCCCTCCAGCTCAACGGCGCCATCGAGTACACGCCGAGCACGGTGGCGCTCTCGGTGCTGATCGCCGTGGTGGCCGCGACCGCCGCCCTGTGGGCGGCCGTCACGATCCGGGGGTTCCTGACGAGCCTGGGCGCCAGCCTGGTGATGGGCGTCGCCGTGTCCGGGATGCACTACACGGCGATGGCCGCGGTCAGCGTCCATGTGCACGGCGCGACCTCGTCGTGGGCCGGCGACAGCCCCACCTCGCTGCTGCTGCCGATGCTGATCGGGCCGGTGATCTTCCTGCTGCTGGCCGGGGTGGTCGTGATGTTCGATCCGCTGCTCGTGCTCGGCGACGGCGAGTGGAACCGGCCCGCCCGGGCGGGGCGGGCCGGTACGGCGGAGGAGGCGGTCAGCCCGCCTGCCGTCCGTCGGTCGTGGAGCGGTGGGTGAGGGGCTCGCGCAGCCCCAGGTGGTCACGGAGCGTCCTGCCCGTGTACCGCGTGGGGTAGACGCCGCGTTCCTGCAGTTCCGGGACGAGCAGGTCGACGATGTCGTCGAGGCCGTCCGGAATGAGGTACGGCGTCACGTTGAAGCCGTCGACGGCCCCGTGGCGCACCCAGTGGGCGAACCGGTCGGCGAGTCCGGCGGGGGTGCCGACGTGCCCGCGCTGCGGTCCGAGGGCGATGACGGTCTCGCGCAGCGACCAGCCGTGTGTCTCCGCCTTCTCGCGCCACTCGGCGACCACCGTACGCGGGTCGGCGACGCGCCGGGCGCCGAAGGAGCCGTCGTTCTCGGCGACGACCGGGTCCTCCTTGGGCAGCGGTCCGTCGGCGTCCCGGTCCGAGAGGTCGAGGCCCCACAGCAGACCGGCGACACCCAACGCCGTTGCCGGTGTGACCTGTTGGAGACGGATCCAGCGCTTCTTCTCCAGCGCCTCCGCTTCCGTCGCCCCGACGATGATCTCCGTGCCGGGCAGGATGCGCAGGTCGTCCTCGGGCCGGCCGACGGCGAGCAGCCGCCGCCGCAGGTCCTCGGCGAACGCGAGCGCGTCGTCGAAGTCGTTCCCGTGCGCGGAGAAGACGACGTCGGCGTTGCGGGCGGCGAAGTCGCGTCCCTCGCCGGAGTCCCCGGCCTGGAAGATCACCGGGTGGGCCTGGCCGCTGCGGGGCAGGGTGGGGGCGAGGTCGACGTCGAACTGCGCCCCCCGGTGCCGGACCCGGCCCACGGCCCCCGGCGCCGCCCAGGCGGGGGCGCCGGCGGCGCCGGAGACGGCCCCGTCGGCCCAGCCGTCCCACAGGGCGCGGGCCACGGCGAGGAACTCCTCGGCGCGCCGGTAGCGGTCGGCGTGGTCGAGGTAGCCGCCGCGCCGGAAGTTGGCGCCCGTCCAGGCGTTGTCGGTGGTGACCACGTTCCAGCCGGCGCGGCCCTCGGAGAGCAGGTCGAGGCCGGAAAGCCGGCGGGCCAGGTCGGCGGGTTCGTTGAACGTGGTGTTGGAGGTGCTCACCAGGCCGATCCGGTCGGTGACGGCGGCCAGCGCGGCGAGCTGGGTGATGGCGTCGGGCCGTCCGGCGACGTCGAGTTCGTGGATCAGTCCGTCGACCTCGCGCAGCCGCAGCCCCTCCCCCAGGAAGAACGCGTCGAACAGGCCCCGTTCGGCGGTCTGCGCGACCTTCCGGAAGTTCGCGGGGTCGATCTGGGAGCCGCTGGCCGGGTCGGACCAGATGGTCCAGTGGTTGACGCCCTGGAAGAAGACACCGAAGTGCAGCCGGGCGTCCGGCCGGGGGACGTCGAGGGGGTCGGTGCGGGTCATCGGGTCTCCTGAAGGGCCTCGAGGTCCGGGCCGGCGGCATAGCGGTTGGCGGGGCGCTCCAGGCCCAGATGCGTACGCAGGGACGCGCCGGGCAGCGGGCGCACGGCGAGGCGCCCCTCGAAGAGGTGCGGCAGGACGAGCCGGGACAGCTCCGGCAGATCCTCGTCGAGCACGAGCGGATGCAGGCGTACGCCGTCCACGACGCCCCGCAACCGCCCGAGCAGGACGGCGAGTCCGGAGGCGGAGCCGATGTGGCGCAGCCGTCCGCGGTCGGTCCAGGGCGCGTGCTGTTCGAGGTCGGCGACGCGCTCCTCGGCGGTGGCGTGGGCCGTGTCGAGGGCGACCTCGATCTCGGCGAAGGTGCGGGGCGTTCGGGCGTCGGCGGCGGCCGCGGCGACCGCGGTGAGGTCGCGGCCCTCGACGAGGGCGACGTCGAGCTGCCCGGCGGGGACTCGGTCGGGCCGGCCGAGGACGACGAGTTGCCCCTGGGGCGGGCGCGGCACGATGGCCGGGCCCTTCACCGCGTAGGCGTCGCCGGTGAAGTCGACGTAGTGCAGCCGGTCGCGGTCGAGGTATCTGCTGGTGGCGACGGACCGGATGACCGCGTCGTCCTCCCAGGAGTCCCACAGGGCGCGGACGACCTCGACTCCGTCGCGGGACTCCCGGGCACGGGCGGCATCGCCGTCGACGGCCGGACGGCCCCAGACCCGGGCCGCCTCGGGACGCTCCTCCTCGCCCACCACCCAGCCGCCGCGCCCGACCGAGATGTGGTCGAGGGACGCCAACTGGCTGGAGACGTGGAAGGGTTCGGCGTAGGTGACCGGCACGACGGGCGCGATACCGATGACACTGGTCGACGCGGCGAGGAACGCGGCCCGCTCGACCGCCCCGATCCGGCCGACGACGTCGGGGGTGCCGCCGGGCGGCAGCGCGCCGTCCGCCAGCGTGATCAGGGTGAACCCGGAGTTCTCCGCGGCGGCGGCGACGCGGGCCACCCGGCGTGGGGTGAGCAGATGGTCGGGCGAGTGGGCGGCGCGGCGCCAGGCCGCGGGGTGGGCGCCGTCACCGTCGAGTTCGACGGCGAGCCGCAGGGCGGGACCGGACAACGGGAGTTCCTTCCGGAGGCACGACGAGTCGACCGGCCCGACGGGCCGGCGGGGGTCAGCGGCGTGCGGAAGGACAGACGGCGGAGGCGGTACGGCAGAAGTCGACATGCCGTCGGGTGATCAGCCGCGTGCCTGTGCCGACACCGTGCGGTGTCGTGCCAGGTGCGCGCATCGGGGGCCTCCGCCCTTCGTGACAGATCGCTTCAACCTACGTGGTCGGCCCCGGAAAGTGTCAAGGGCATTAGATGCCGGTGCATGAACCGGGCCGGGGGGACTCCTGTCGCGCTGTGGATCATTGCTACGGTGCACCGGTGTCTGACTCCTCACGCGATACCGCCGAAGGCGCCGGCTGGGTCGGCGCCGACCGAGGCGCGTACCGGCAGCTCATGCCGGACCGGACCGAGAAGATCTCGTGGCTGGACCCCAGGATGCTGTGGGCCGCCCGCAACGGCGTGCTGGCGTCGTGGTTCGGTGACCCGACGGGCCGTACCCGCGGCCGCCTGGTGGCGCAGCGGACTGCGGCCGGCGCACCCGAGGACAAGGTGATCCGGCGCACGGACCCGGACAGCTTCTCCTTCATGGTCATCGGCGACACGGGCGAGGGCGACGATCCCCAGTACGCCGTCGTGCCCGGCTTTCTGAGGGCGAGTCAGGGCACGTCCTTCGCCGTGCTCGCCAGTGACGTGATCTATCCGGTGGGCAGCGCCGACGACTACGGCACCAAGTTCTTCCGCCCGTACCGGGATTACCCGGCGCCCATATACGCGATACCGGGCAACCACGACTGGTACGAGGACCTGGGCGCGTTCATGCGGGTGTTCTGCGGCGACGCCCCGCCCCTGCCCGCCGAGCCCGCGCCGCGCCTGCTCAGCCGCGCCCGGCTGCGTGCCCTGCTGTGGCACCGGCCACGCGCACACGACGGCCAACGCCTCGCCGAGGCACGCGCGTTGCGGTCCGCGGCCGGCCAGCAGGCGGCGCAGCCCGGGCCGTACTGGGCGATCGACGCCGGCCCGGTGCGGATCATCGGCATCGACACCGGGCTGCTGGGCACGGTGGACGCCGAGCAGGGCGCGTGGCTGCGCGCGGTGTCGCAGGGCTCGCGCCCCAAGATCCTCGTGACCGGCTCGCCCCTCTACGTCGACGGCGAGCACCACCCGTGCCCCATCGAGGGCGGCGGCACCGTCGACGAGATCGTCAGCGCGCCCGAGCACCACTACGTGGCGGCCATAGGCGGAGACATCCACAACTACCAGCGCTACCCGGTGCGGCTGGCCGACGGGCGGACGCTGCAGTACGTGGTCGCGGGCGGCGGGGGCGCGTTCATGCACGCCACGCACACCATCCCCCGGGTGTCCGTCGCGGGCGTCACCGAGCGGGACTTCCGCTGCTATCCGCTGCGCGGCGACTCCCTCGCCTTCTACAGCCGGCTCTACGGGCGCCGGCTGCGGCTGCGCCGGTTCTTCGCCCTCAGCGAGACCGAGGCCCAGGCGGTGGTCGCCGAACGGCTGGGCATCCCGCCGACCCGCACGCCGGGCCCGGAGGTCAGGGTGACGCGGCGGATCCGCCTGCTGGCCGGCCTGCTGGGCACCGGGAGCCGCCCGGAGCGCCGCAAGCGGCTCCGGCTGCCGGTGCGCAAGATCTACACCCAGCTCTTCTCGCCGAGTTCGGTGACGTACAGCCCGCCGTTCTTCAAGTGCTTCCTGCGGCTGGACGTCACCCCGGAGTCGGTCCGGCTGCGCTGCTTCGCGGCCACCGGGAACCGCGCCCAGGAGCTGAACCCCCCGGTCGAGGACGAGGTCACGATCCCGCTGGTCTGAAGCGACCGCTTGCGAGCATCCACGAACAACCGCCGCCTACCGCCGGCAACAAGCCGACGACAGCCGTACGGCCGTACACGCCGTCGAACGATGGAGGAACCCCCGTGCCGTCGACCTCACGCCCTTTGCGCAGGCTGGGCTTCCTCACCATCGGGCTGTTCGACGCGGACGATCCGGGCCGGGGGCACGAGACCACGCTGGAGATCATCGAGCTGGGTGAACGGCTCGGCTTCGACAGCGCCTGGGTGCGCCACCGGCACCTCCAGTACGGCATATCCTCCCCCGTCGCCGTCCTCGCGGCCGCCTCGCAGCGCACCCGGCGCATCGAGCTCGGCACCGCGGTCATCCCGCTGGGCTGGGAGAACCCGCTGCGCCTCGCGGAGGACCTGGCCACCGTCGACATCCTCGCCGGGGGCCGGCTCAACCCGGGGGTGAGCGTCGGCCCGCCGATGCACTACGAGCAGGTCAAGGAGGCCCTGTACCCGGACACCGCAGACGCGGAGGACTTCGGCCACGAGCGGGTGCGGCGGCTGCTGGACCTGGTGCGCGGCAAGTCCGCCACCGACTTCAGCGGGGTCGAGGGCTTCGAGGTGTTCTCCGATGTGGTGCAGCCGCACTCCCCCGGTCTCGGCCGCCGCCTGTGGTACGGCGGGGGCAGCCTGGGATCGGCGCGGTGGGCCGGGGAACACGGCATGAACTTCCTCACCAGCAGCGTGGTGAAGGCCGAAGGCCCGGACGACACCAGGGACTTCGCCGAGATCCAGCTCTCCCACGTCCACGCCTTCCGCGCCGCCCACCCCGACGGCGAGGCGGCCCGTGTCTCGCAGGGTCTCGTGGTCATCCCCACCGACTCCGCCTCACCCGAACAGCGCGCGAGGTACGCGGAGTTCGCGGCGAAGCGGCTCCCCCGTACGACCTCGCCGCAGGGCCCGGCCCGGCTGCTGTTCGCCCCGGACCTGGTCGGCACCTCGGACGAGATCGCCGAACGCCTGCACGCCCACGCCGCGTTCCGCGAGATCGACGAGGTCGCCTTCGCCCTGCCGTTCACCTTCGGGCACGAGGACTACGTACAGATCCTCACCGACATGGCGACGAAGCTGGGTCCGGCGCTGGGATGGCGGCCCGGCGGCGGAGCGTGAGGACCTTCACCAGCGGCCCGGCTCGGTTCCCGTCACCGGCTCGGACGGCCTGCCGTCCACGCCGACGGGGATCTCGCCGGTGAGCATCACCCGGTGCATCGTGCGGGGGAAGCGCAGATGCGCGTTGTCGCTCGGCGCGAGGTGGATGGTGGCGCGGTTGTCCCAGAACGCCACGCTGCCCGGTTCCCAGCGGAAGCGGACCGTGTACTCGGGGCGGGTCGCCTCCTCCAGCAGCATGTCCAGGATCGCCCGGCTCTCCGCGCGGGAGAGGTCGGTGATCTGCTCCACGTAGTAGCCGTTGACGTACAGCACGCGCTCCCCGTCTCGGGGTGGACGCGTACCAGCGGGTGCACCGAGGCGACCTGGTGATCGAGCAGGTGGCGGACGTACGCGTCGTCGCCGGGGCGGGGCTGGTAGCCGACGCCGAGCCGGTGCTCGGCGCGCAGCCCGGCCAGGAACTCCCGCAGGGGCGCGGAGAGTCCGGCGTAGGCGGCCGCCAGGTTGGACCAGGTCGTGTCCCCGCCGTAGGGCGGTACGGTCTCGGCGCGCAGGATCGTCGCGGCCGGCGGGTCGACGCGGGCGCCGTGGTCGCAGTGCCAGCCGCGCAGGAGGGTGTGCCGGCGGCGCCGCAGCCACTCCTCGTGCTCCATGCCGAACTTCCCGCCCAGTTCGAGGCGGTCGGCGGTCGTCTCGATCTCCGGGAAGTCCGCCGGGGAGGCGCCGCCGCGCCTGCGCAGGACTACGGGTTCGCCGAACCGCCGCGCGAACGCCACGTGTCCGGCGTGGTCGAGGCGCTGCCCGCGGAAGAACACCACTTTCCAGCGCAGCACCGCCGCCCTGACCACGGCGACCTGGGCGTCGTCGAGTCCCGCGGCCAGGTCGACGCCCTCGATCTCGGCGCCGATGTGTCCGGCGACCGGCTTCACCTCCACTCCGGCCGCCCGCGCGGCCTCCTCGGCCGTCGGGTCGTCGAAGGGGGTGGCCCGGCTGTCCGTCGTCATGCGTGCTCCGCTCGTCTTCACTCGTCGTCCGTCACGGCTCCGGGAAGATCGTGACAGTGAATCGACGGCGTGGCGACAGGGCGTTCGGACACCCGTACCGGAGGCGGGCGCCCGCTCCGGGCGGCCTCCGGTTGATCGATCCC
Source organism: Actinobacteria bacterium OV320 (assembly GCA_001298545.1). Classification (GTDB taxonomy): domain Bacteria; phylum Actinomycetota; class Actinomycetes; order Streptomycetales; family Streptomycetaceae; genus Streptomyces; species Streptomyces coriariae. The sequence continues at coordinate 23,728 of LJCX01000037.1, read as the reverse complement.
CGCCTCGTCGGTGAGGCTGGTGGGACGGCACGTACGGCACAGTCGAGGAAAGGTCCCCTGGTGAGCAACATCCCGGAGCACACGCTCAACGACGGTACGAAGCTCCCGGCCCTGGGTCTGGGCACCTGGCCGATGGACGACGCGGAGGCGGAGCGGTCGGTGGCCGAGGCGCTCGGCCTGGGCTACCGGCTCGTCGACACGGCGACGAACTATCGCAACGAGAGCGGGGTCGGGCGGGGCGTGGCCCGCGGCGGGGTGCCGCGCGAGGAGATCGTGGTGGCCACGAAACTGCCCGGCCGCCACCACGGCTACGAGGAGACCCTCGCCTCCTTCGAGGAGTCCCGGCAGCGGCTCGGCCTCGACTACGTCGACCTGTACCTGATCCACTGGCCGCTGCCCCGGGTCGACAGGTTCGTCGACTCCTGGCGGGCCATGATCAAGCTCCGCGAGGACGGCCTGGTCCGGTCCATCGGTGTCTCCAACTTCACCGCCGGGCACATCGAGCGGCTGGAGAAGGAGACCGGCGTGCTGCCGTCCGTCAACCAGATCGAGCTGCACCCGCTCTTCCCCCAGGACGAGCTGCGGGCCTTCCACGAGGCCAAGGGGGTCCGCACGGAGAGCTGGAGCCCGCTGGGCCGCGGTTCGGCGCTCCTGGAGGACCCGGCCGTCGTCTCCGTCGCCGAGTCGCTGGGCGTGACGCCCGGCCAGGTCGTCCTGCGCTGGCACCTCCAGCTCGGCGCCGTCCCCATCCCGAAGTCGTCCAGTCCCGAGCGGCAGCGCGCCAACCTCGACGTCTTCGGCTTCGAACTCGGACCGGCGCAGCTGGCGGCGATCGCGCAGCGGCCGCACCGGCGCCTGGGCGGCGACCCCGAGGTGCACGAGGAGTTCTGAGCGGGGCAGCGGCGTCCAGGAGTGATCACTCGGTCTCCAGCGACTGCTCCGCCCAGATCGTCTTGCCCCGGTCCGTCTGCCGGCTGCCCCAGCGCTGGGTGAGCTGCGCGACCAGCAGCAGGCCGCGCCCGCCCTCGTCGAAGGCGTGGGCGCGGCGCAGGTGCGGGGAGGTGGAACTGCCGTCGGACACCTCGCAGATGAGGCTGCGGTCACGGATCAGGCGGAGCCGGATGGGGGGTGCGCCGTAGCGGATGGCGTTGGTGACGAGTTCGCTGACGACGAGTTCGGTGACGAAGGCGGCCTCCTCCAGGCCCCACGCGGTCAGTTGCTCGGTCGCCGCCTGGCGGGTGGCGGCGACCTGGGCGGGGTCCGGCTCCACGTCCCAGGCGGCGACCCGGTCCGCGCCGAGCGCCCGGGTGCGGGCGAGCAGCAGCGCGACGTCGTCGCCGGGTTCTTCCGGCAGCACCGCCTTGAGCACGGTGTCGCAGAGGGCGTCGAGCGTGGCGGCGGGCGCGGTCAGGGCGCTGCACAGCTCGCTGGTGGCGCGGTCGACGTCACGGTCGCGGTCCTCGATCAGGCCGTCGGTGTAGAGGGCGACGACCGCGCCCTCGGGCAGCTCCAGTTCGACCGCCTCGAAGGGCAGCCCGCCGACCCCGAGCGGGGGGCCCGTCGTCATCCGGATCAGCTCCGCGCGGCCGTCGGGCAGCAGGAGGGCCGGCGCGGGATGGCCGGCGGCGGCGAGGGCGAGGCGGCGGCTGACCGGGTCGTAGACGGCGTACAGGCAGGTGGCGCCCAGTTCCGCGACCTCGTCGTCGCCGCTCTCCTGGTAGCCCGCGAGGTGGGTGACGAGGTCGTCGAGGTGGGTGAGGAGTTCGTCGGGCGGCAGATCGACGTCGGCGAGGGTGCGTACGGCCATACAGAGCCGGCCCATGGTCGCCGTCGACGCGATGCCGTGTCCGACGACGTCGCCGACGACGAGGGCGACCCGGCTGCCGGAGAGCGGGATGACGTCGAACCAGTCACCGCCGATGCCGGCCGTCGAGCCGCTGGGCAGATAGCGGTGGGCGACCTCGACGGCGGCCTGGCCGGGCAGGCCGCGGGGCAGCAGGCTGTGCTGGAGGGCGAGGGCGGTGGTGCGTTCGCGGGCGAAGCGGCGGGCGTTGTCGATGCAGACGGCGGCCCGGCTGGCGAGTTCCTCGGCGAAGACGGCGTCGTCGGCCTCGTAGTCGTCGGGATGGGCGATACGGACGCCCACCAGGACGCCCAGGGTGGTGCCCCGGGCCAGCAGGGGCACCGCGATCACCGAGTGGACGCCGCTGCGGAAGCGACGGCCCTCGGGAGCGCGTGCGTTGCGTTCGGCGAGCCAGCTCATGAAATCGGGCTCACCCGCCTGGATACGGACGGCACGCCCTTCCCGCAGGGCGCGCGCGGGTGGACTGAACGGCGGATGGACGTCGGTCTCGCCGAGGCGGACCGCCGCCTCGGGGGTGCCCTCGTGGGCGGAGCCGTGGGCGACCCGGCGCAGCACCACCTCGCCGTCCGGGACGGGCGGCGGCTCGTCGGCGCCGAGGACCCAGTCCAGCAGGTCGACGCTGACGAAGTCGGCGAAACGGGGAACCAGGAGGTCGACCACCTCCTCGGTGGTGCGCACGATGTCGAGGGTCGTACCGATCGAGGCCGCGGCCTCGTTCAGCACGGCCAGCCGCTGGCGGGCCAAGTACTGCTCGGTGCTGTCGAAGGCGGCCAGGGCGACACCGACGACCTCGCCCGACGGCTCCCGCACGGGCCACATCTCGGTGGTCCACGCGTGCTCCCGGTTGAGGGAGGGGGCGCCGGCCCAGCTCTCGTAGCGGATCGGACGGCCGGTCTCGGCGACCTGGCGCAGGTGCCAGTCGAAGCCGCGGCTGTGCTCGACCTCCTGGACGGTGTCCGGGAAGTGGCGGCCGAGCAGGACGCCCTCGGAGACGCCCATCACCTTGCAGGCGACCTCGTTCAGACGCAGATAGCGCTGGTGGGGGTCGAAGACGGACATGGACATGGACGCCTGCTGGAAGGCCCGCCCCGCGAGGGTCGGTTCCGGGCCCGAGGGCCGTTCGGCGGTGAGGGCCCAGCCGGTGGGCTCCCCGTCGGCGCCGAGCACCGGGCAGGCGGTGACGGTCACGGTGACGGGCCGGCCGTCGCGGTGGCGTACGAGAACGGGCCGGGTCCACGCCCGCGCCGGAAGCGGCGGGAGGTCCTCGGCGAGCAGGTCGGCCGCGGCCCGGCCCACGGCCTCCTCGGCCGCATGGCCCGTCAGCAGACGGGCACCTTCGCTCCAGCCCGTCACGATGCCGTGAGCATCGATGACCGCCGCAGCGACGACATGCTCCATATCGTCAAGAATGGTCCCTTTGTCCCGACGCATCAACCGCGACGGACCGACCGGGGCGCACAGCGCTCCCCGGCCTGCCCGGCCTGCCCGGCCTGCCCGGCCGTCCCGCTCCGGCGCTCAGCCGCCGTGCGCGCGCAGTGCGTCGAGGGCGCGGTCGGCGTGGGTGTTCATCCGCAGCTCGCTGCGGACGACCTCCAGGACCGTGCGGTCCCGCGCGATGACGAAGGTGACCCGCTTGGTGGGGGCGAGGGAGAAGCCGCGCTTCACGCCGAACCGTTCCCGCACCGCCCCGTCGGCGTCGGAGAGCAGCGGCATGCCGAGCGCGTGCTTGCCGGCGAACTCCTGCTGGCGGTCGACGGAGTCCCCGCTGATCCCGACGGGCCGGGCGCCCACGGCGGCGAACTCGGCCGCCAGATCACGGAAGTGGCAGGCCTCGGCGGTGCAGCCCGCGGTGAGGGCGGCGGGGTAGAAGAAGAGGACCACCGGCCCGTCGGCGAGCAGGTCGGTCAGGCTGCGCACCGTGCCGGTCTCGTCCGGCAGCGCGAAGTCCTCGACGAGGTCGCCGGTCTCCAGGGCCTTGGTCATACCCGTCCCTCCGTGGTCTTCGCGGCGCCGTCGGCGACAGTGCGGGCCCACAGCACGAGGGGCACCTGGAAGGGAAGCCGGGCCACGGCCGCGGCCTTGAGCGGGGTGGGGCGGTGGCGCCAGTCCCACGCCATCTTGACGTTGGCGGGGAAGACGCCGACGAAGAGCCCGGCCGCGGCCAGCGCGGCCGTCCTGCGGGTCCGCGGCAGGGCCACTCCCGCCGCCAGCGCCAGCTCGGCCACACCGCTGGCGTACGTCCAGGCCCTGGGCGAGCCCGGGAGCGTGCGCGGAATGATCGCGTCGAACGGGCGCGGGACGGCGAAGTGGGCCACCCCCATGCCGGCCAGCAGGCCCGCCAGGAGCAGGGGTGAGCGTTCGGACCGGGACACGGTTCCTCCTCTGATGACCTGGCGCCCGACCTTACTGGAGGGTAAGCGGAACTTCGGAGGCGGGGTCGCGAGGCGGGACCCGGGAGCGGGACTCCCCCAACTCGGCCGGGCCGCATCATGGTTGGCGGCGGCCGGCGATAGCCTGCCGGGATGACCGTCTATCTGCTGTGGCACATCGGGCACCGGAACGAAGCCGGTGAAGGCGGGTCGACCCTGCACCTCGACGGGGAGACGGTGCACGTCGACGAGGAGGACGGCGACGACGCCAAGCTGCTCGGCGTGTACTCCGCGGCCGAGAAGGCGGCGGAGCGCAGGCGCCGCGCCCGGCTGCTGCCGGGCTTCGCCGACGAACCGGACTGTTTCGTCATCGACGAGCACACCCTCGACGAGGACGAGTGGACCGGCGGTTTCGTGCGCGTCTAGGACAGGTCCCGGGCCCGTCCGTGGTGCCGGCCGGGGGTGTACCCGTAGGCCCTGCGGAACACGTCGATGAAGGCGCTGGCGGAGGACCAGCCGCAGCGGTGGGCGACCGTCGTGACGGGCGTGCCGTCGGCCAGCAGACGCAGGGCGTGGTAGAGCCGGGACTGGGTGCGCCACTGGGGGAAGGTCATGCCGAACTCGCGGCGGAAGAGGCGGCTCAGGGTGCGTTCGCCGGTGCCGGTGGCGGCGCCGAGGGCGGCGAGGGTGCGCTGGTCGGCGGGGTCGGCGTGGACGAGGGCGCAGACCTCGGCGAGCCGGGGGTCGGTGGGTGTGGGCAGTCGGGCCGGCTGCTGCGGGGAGGCGCGCAGCTGGTCGCGCAGCACGGCGAGCAGGCGGACGCGTTCGGGGCTCGGGTCGTCCGGGGCCCGGGTGTGGGCGAGGATCAGCTCCCGCAGCAGCGGGCTGACGGCGAGCACGGTCGGCGCGTCCAGACCGAGCGGGTTGTCGTCGGCGGGCAGGCCCACCAGGTGGAGGTCGAGCCGGCCGTACGCCCGGTGCGCGTGCGTGGTTCCGGCGGGCACCCACAGCGCGCGGGTGCCGGGCGCGAACCAGGTGCCGGCGTCGGTCGTGACGGCCAGGACACCCGTGCCCGCGTAGACGATCTGGTGGTCGTCGTGCCGGTGCGCGTCGATGCGCCGGCCCGCGGCCAGCGGCTGGACCCGGGTGGGCGCGGTCGGTGTGTGGCGGATGTGCGGCACAAGGCGGCAGATTATCGGAAGCGCGACAGACACCCGGGCCGTGACGATCGCAGCGTGCCGAAAAACCGATCCATCACCCTGATGTCCGCGGGGCACGCCTGCGTGGACGTGTACCAGGGAGCCGTGGCCGCGCTGGTCCCCTTCTTCGTCGCCGAGCGTGCCTACTCCTACGCCGCCGCCTCGGGAATCGTCCTGGCGGCCTCCTTGCTCTCGTCGGTGGCGCAGCCGCTGTTCGGCGTGCTGACCGACCGGTTCGCGATGCCGTGGCTGCTGCCGCTCGCGGCGGCGGCCTCCGGTGCGGGGATCGCCGTCAGCGGGATCGGCGGCTCGTACCCGCTCACGCTGGCGGCGGTGGCCGTGTCCGGCCTCGGGGTCGCCGCCTACCACCCCGAGGCCGCGCGGGCGGCGCGGGCCGCCTCGGACGGCCGCCACACGGCGATGGGCTGGTTCGCGCTCGGCGGCAACGTCGGCTTCGCGCTCGCCCCGCCGCTGGTCGCGGCCGTCGTCGCGACCTGGGGGCTGCGCGCCTCGCCGCTGCTGGGGCTGCCGGCCCTGGCGGGCGTGGCACTGTGCGGGGCCGCAGTGCGCGCGGCGGCCGGCCGGGCCGGGTCCGTCCCGGTGACGGACGAGGGGGCAAAGGGTGCGGGCCGGGACGACTGGCCGGCGTTCCTGCGTCTGTCGGGTGCCGTGGTGTGCCGGTCGGTCGTCTTCGTCGGCCTGAGCACGTTCGTCTCGCTGTACGTCCGTCAGCGCACCGGAGGCGGGGCCGCGGCGGGGACGGCCGCGCTGTGCGTGCTCTACGCGGGCGGCGCCGCGGGGACGCTGGCCGGGAGCCGGCTCGCCGGGCGCTGGGGACGGCTCCGGGTCGTGCGGCACTCGTACGCCGTGACGGTGCCGGCGGTGGCCGGCGTGATCCTGGTCCCGGGCCCGCCCCTGTACCTGTTCGTCGCGCTCGCCTCGGCCGGCCTGTACGTGCCGTTCTCGCTGCATGTGACGCTGGGCCAGGACTGTCTGCCCCGCCGGACGGGCACCGCGAGCGGCGTCACCCTGGGGCTGACGGTCAGCATCGGGGGTGCGGCCGCGCCGGCCCTGGGCGCGCTCGCGGACGCCACGTCCCTGCGGACGGGTCTGCTCCCCCTGCTGATACCGCCGGTGGTGGCCTGGTTCCTGCTGCGCGGGCTGCGTGAGCCGCTCCCCGCCGCCGCTCCGTCCCCCGTGGCCGGGTCCCGCGCCTGAGGGTCGGGCGCCTCCCGAGGGTCAGGCGCGTGGCGCCGCGGCCGGCTGCTCGGTCTCGTCCTCGATGGAGTGGGAGAGGAAGTCGTCGACCATGCGGTGGAAGAGCGTGGCGAGCTGCCCGAGCTCGTCCGGGGACCAGTCGGCCAGCGCCAGCTGCATCCCCCGGGCGCCCGCGTCCCGGACCCGGCCGACGGCCGCGCGGCCGGCCTCGGTGAGCTGGATCCGCTGGGCCCGGCCGTCGTCGGGGTCGGGGACCCGGGTGACGTAACCGGACTTCTGGAGCTGCTGCACCGTGCGGGTCACATGCGAGGCCTCCACGCCGAGCCGCTGCGCCAGCTCCCCCGGCCGCAGTGGCTCGGAGTCGGCGACCTGCCGCAGCAGCGCCACGGCGGCTCGGTCCAGAGGGACGCCGGCCAGTGTCATCAGCCGGTCGTGCTGGCGGGCGCGGGTGCTCAGGTAGGTGATGCGCGTGAGCGCGCGCTCGATCTCGATCACTTCCGGAGTCGCGGCGGAGGGCAACGGCAGAGGTTCGGTGGACATGCGACCCACTTTACCATCTTGTTGCGTAACTCAAGTAAGTTACTGCGGCCCATCACGACCCTCCCCCATGATTGCCTAACTCAAGCAAATCACCTCGATTGCTTGACTCAAGTAATCCAGATGTGTTTGCCTAACTCAAGCAATCCGGGAGCCGCCTTGAGCGGAGGCGACCCCCGGCCGCCGAACCCGTGGGGACGGGGATCGGCGCGGTCCCCGGGCCCGGCAGCCGGCACACCCCGCCCGGCGCCGGGCCCCGGGACGCCTCCGACCCGCCACGCACGCTCGGCCGCCCCGGCCGCTTCTCCCCCGGCCGAGCGCAGCTCCACGACCACAGCTGCACGACGTGGATCACCCGGGACGAACAGACAGGAACCTCGCCATGGCGGGCCGCGGTCCCCCGGATATCCGTCAGGGCTCCCCCGAGCCCGGCAACACCTGTCTGCGGCAACCGAGTTACTCCAGCGAGAAAGGCTCCCTCATGAGCACGATGAAGTCCGTCCGGACCGGCGGAACCGGCACGATCGACGTCTTGGACGTCGAGCGCCCGGTGCCCGGCCCCAAGGACGCGCTCGTACGGATCCGCGCCTGCGGCATCTGCGGCACCGACGTCACCTTCCTGCACATGGGCGGCATGCCCGCCCGGGCCCATCTGGGCGGCGAGCTGATCCCCGTGGCGCTCGGCCACGAGCCGGCCGGTGAGGTCGTGGAGGTCGGCGCCGAGGTGGACGGCCTGAAGGCGGGCGACCGGGTGGTCGTCAACCCGCAGGACGCGCCCACCGGCATCATCGGCTGCGGCGGGAAGTTCGGCGGGATGAGCGAGTACCTGCTGATCGAGAACGCCGAGGTCGGCAAGAGCGTCGCGGTCTTCCCCGACTCCGTGCCGTTCGACGTGGCCTCGCTCAACGAGCCGATGGCCGTGTCCCGGCACGCCGTCAACCGCTCCGGGGCGGGGCCCGGCGACAAGGTCGTCGTGTTCGGCGCGGGGCCGATCGGTCTGGGCGCGGCGATCTGGCTGAAGCTGCGCGGTGTGGAGCACGTGGTGGTCGCCGACGTCATCCCCTCCCGGCTGGAGAAGGCACTGGCCGTCGGGGCGGATGCCGTCATCGACTCGGCCGAGGAGGACGTGGCCGCGCGGCTGACCGAGCTGCACGGGCACAGCGCCAACGCCCTCGGTCAGCCCCGGCCGGGCACCGACATCTTCATCGACGCGGCCGGCGCCCCGGTCGTCTTCAACACCGTGGTGCAGTCGGCGAAGTGGCACGCGAAGCTGGTCATGGTGGCCGTGCAGAAGAAGGGCGAGATCGACCTCGGCGGCATGCTCCGCAGCGAGCTCACCCTCATCGCCTCCCAGGGCTACCCGACCGAGATCTTCGAGGTGACCCCGGAACTGGTCGAGCACCAGGAGCGGTTCGCCAAGCTGATCAGCCACCGCGTCCCGTTCTCCGAGGCCGCCCGCGCCTTCGAACTGGCCCTGACGCCGGGCGCGGCGGAGAAGGTCGTCGTCACGCTGGACGACTAGGGCGTGTCCGCACACGGGCCCGCCGGTCCGGGGTGTCCCACCGGCCGGCGGCCCGCGCGGCTCTCTCCCCCGTCCCTTTCCCCCCGTCCCTTTCCCTCAGGTCCGCCTTCCCCACTCCCCCTCCCCCCCACTTTCCCCCTCCCTCTTCTCTTCACGAGAGGAACGGCACTCCATGCGCGCGACCCTGCGACAGGCTGCGCGGGCCACGGTCCACCTCTTCCTGGCCGCCGCCATGGCCTTCGGGTCGTACCTCTTCATCACCGTCCTGCTGATCGCCGCCACCGGCGCGGTGACGGGGGTCGGGATCTGGCTGCTGCCCGAGACCGTGCTGCTGATCCGCCGGATCGCCGGGGCCAAGCGGCGCTCGACGGCCTCCTGGACCGGCCGGGAGATACCGGAGGCGTACCGGACGGTCACCGGTCCGCTGCGCGAGCGGCTGCGGACGGCCGTCGGGGATCCCGGCACGCTCACCGATCTGCGCTGGCTGGGGGCGTACTACGTCTACGGCTGGCTGACGGTGCTCATGCTGCCGCTGTGGCCGGCGGGACTCCTCGTCGACGGTGTCCGGCGCGCGCTGCTCGGCCGCGAGGCGCTGGTCCTGCCGTTGCTCGTCCGGCTCGCCGACCTGGAGGCGGGGTGGTCGGCCGCCCTGCTCAGCCCCTCCCCCAAGGCGCTGCTGGCCAGCCGGGTCGAGCAGCTCACCGCGACCCGGGCGGACGCGGTCGCCGCGCACGGCGCCGAACTGCGCCGGATCGAGCGGGACCTGCACGACGGCGCCCAGGCGCGGCTGGTCGCACTGTCGATGCGGATCGGACTGGCCCAGCGGGCCTACGGCGCCGATCCCGACACCGCGCGCAAGCTGCTCACCGACGCGCAGGACCAGGCCGAGGAGGCCCTGACCGAACTGCGGCACGTGGTACGCGGCATCCATCCCCCGATCCTCACCGACCGGGGACTCGAAGGAGCCGTACGGGCGCTGGCGGGCAGCAGCGGACTCGGGGTGACCGTGCGGACCGACGGGCTCCCGGACGGGCCCCGGGCACCGGCCGCGGTGGAGGCGGCCGCCTACTTCGTGATCGCCGAGGCGCTGACCAACGCCGCGAAGTACAGCGGGTCGGACCGGGCCGAGATCGTGCTGGCCCGCTCCCGGACCGGGCTGAGCGTGCGGGTGCGCGACGAGGGGTGCGGCGGCGTCGACGAGGGCGCCGGTTCGGGGCTGCTGGGCATGCGGCGCCGGGTCGCCGCGCTCGACGGGACCGTGCGGGTGAGCAGCCCGGTGGGCGGGCCGACGGTGATCGAGGTGGTGCTGCCGTGCGTGTGGTGAACGCCGAGAAGTCCGACCCGCCGTACGGCCGTCGCGGCGGCCCGTACCGCACCCCGCCAAGGCCCACGGCGGAGACCACCCCTCCGCCTGCCCGGAGGGGGTGCTGATCCTGACGACCTTCGAGATCGACGAGTACGTCGCCCGGGCGCTGCGGGCCGGCGCGAGCGGCTTCCTCGCCAAGGACGCCACCGCCGACGCCCTCCTCGACGGGATCCGCACCGTCGCCTCCGGCGAGTCGCTATCGCCTATCAGTCGGGGCTGGTCCTGGCGCCCGAGCCGCTGCCCGGCGATCAGTGAGCGCACGACCGGCACAGCGCCGCCGTTCAGGCGAAACCGCGGCCTGTTCCGCGTGCTTCGGCCCGGCCGCGTCCACAACTCACCCGTGACCCTCCCTCTCATCGCCCCCATGCTCGCCACCCCGGGCCGGCTGCCGTCCGTCGCCCAGGACGCGCGCTGGGCCTACGAGACCAAGCAGGACGGGCAGCGGGCCGTGGTGTACCTCGCCGGAGACGGGAGCCTCACCCTGCGCGCCCGTTCGGGGGAGGACATCACCGGCGCCTATCCCGAACTGCGGCCGCTGGCCACGGCGCTCGGCGCCACACCGGCCGTGCTGGACGGCGAGGTCCTCGCCCTGGACGGAGAGGGCCGGGCCGACTTCCAGTTGCTCCAGTCCCGGATGGGCCTGGTCCAGGCGCCGGGCAAGGCCGCACGGCTGGCGGCGACGGCACCGGTGCACCTCGTGCTGTTCGACGTGCTGCATCTCGGCGGGCAGTCCCTCCTCCCGCTGTCGTACACGCGGCGCAGGGCCCGGCTCGAGGCGCTGGCGCTGGACGGGCCGTTCTGGTCGACACCGAGCGCCCTGGTCGGACACGGACGGGAGGCCCTGGAGGCGACCCGCGCCCACGGCCTGGAGGGGCTGGTCTGCAAACGTCTGGACTCGGTGTACGAGCCGGGGGTGCGCTCCCGCGCCTGGATCAAGATCCGGAACATGCGTGTCGCGGACGTCCTGGTCGGCGGCTGGCTGCCGGGCAAGGGACGGCTTACCGGGCTGCCGGGCGCCGTCCTGGTGGGACAGCGGGCCCCGACGGGACTGCGGTACGTCGGCGGGGTGGGCACCGGCTGGAGCGAGGCCGAGCGGGTCGAACTCGCCGCCCTCCTGCGGGCCGCCGCGACCGACGAGTGCCCCTTCGACGCCGTACCGCAGGCGCCGGGCGCGCGCTGGGTCGTGCCCCGGCTGGTCGGCGAGGTCCGCTACAGCACGCGGACCCGGGCCGGGCTGCTGCGCCAGCCGTCCTGGCTGCGGCTGCGGCCGGACCTGACCCCCGAGGAGTCGGCGGCGGACCTGCCGGACATTTCCGCCTGACCTCACCTCGGCAGCCAACTATTGGGCTGTGCTTCACCACTGATACCCCTGCGACCTCTTGGCGTGGAAGGGAAAACCGGGGAAGCTGAGCTGCTTTTCAACTCCCTCTCCCCACACAGCCGTTCGGCTGCGCCCGAAACCCCGAGGAGGACGCGGTGTCGTCATCGAAGTTCAAGGTCCACGGCAGGAGGTGGCTGACCGGGTTCGCCGGTGCCGCCGCACTCGTCGTCGCCCTCCCGTCGGTTGCCTTCGCCGCCCCGCCGACGGCCCTGCCGTCCAACGCCGAAGCCGCCGAACTGACGTACCAGCCCGCGTTCGACTACGACACGGACGGCTGCTACTCGACCCCCGCGATCGGCCCCGACGGCACGATCAACGGCGGGCTGAACCCGACCGGCGCCCTCAACGGCAGCTGCCGGGACGCCTCCGACCTGGACAACACCAACAGCTACTCGCGCTACAAGTGCAACAACGGCTGGTGCGCGTACCTGTACGGCCTCTACTTCGAGAAGGACCAGGCCATAGCGGGCAGCAGCATCGGCGGGCACCGGCACGACTGGGAGCACGTCGTGATCTGGGTGCAGAACGGCCAGGTCCAGTACGTCTCGACGTCCAACCACGGCTCGTTCACCGTGACCGCGGCCTCCGGCGTCCGCTTCGACGGCTCGCACGCGAAGGTCGTCTACCACAAGGACGGCATCAGCACGCACTGCTTCCGGCTCGCGAACTCAGGCGACGAGCCGCCGGAGAACCACAAGGGCACCTGGCAGTACCCGCCGCTGGTCGGCTGGAACGGCTACCCGGCGGGCCTGCGGGACAAGCTGAGCGCGTACAACTTCGGCAGCGCCAACTTCGGCCTGAAGGACGCCAACTTCACCAACCACCTCTCCTCCGCGAAGCCGTCCGGGATCGCCTTCGATCCCGCCGCGTGAGCCCCGGCCGCCGTCCGCGGGCCGGGGGTGCGCGCCCCCCGACCGTGGACGGCGGCGCACGCACGCCCCCATGATGTCCGGATGGATCTTCACGACGAACTGCCGCCGGCCGTGCCGGCGAAGGAGCTGCTCGCCCTCGCCGAGGATCATCACGCCCGCGCCGCCCGACCGTTGGGCACCCGAGAGGTCGCCGGGCACCTGGTCAAGACGTACGCGCTCGAAGCGCCGGGGCGGACGGTGACGGAGCCCGCCAGCCGGGAGGCACTGCGGGTCGCCGCCGGCCACCTGGCACTCGGGGCGCAGCGGGGATCACTCGGTCTGGCCCATGAGCGCGACGCCTTCGCACGGCACGTCCCGGACGGTACCGGCCCTCTCGGGGAGCGGCTGGCCGCCTGGGGCGCGGACACGGTCGAGGGGAACGTCAGGTGAGCGCCGCCGCACGGGTCCGGCACGCCGAACGGTCCGATCTGCCGCGCGTCGCCGAACTCGCCGCCCAGCACGCGGAGTACGAGCGAGCCGCCCCGCCCGTGCCCGACCTCGCGGAGCGGCTGGCCGGGCTCCTCTTCGACGCCCCGACGCCCCGGCTGTACTGCCTGGTCGCCGAACTGCCCGACGGCGAGGTCGTCGGCTACGCGACCTGCGCGCCCGAACTCTCCACCTGGGAGGGCCGCGAGTACCTCCACATGGACTGTCTGTTCCTCACCCCCGGCCACCGCGGCCTGGGTCTGGGCGCCCTGCTGGTGGCGGCCGTGGCGGCCCAGGCCCGGAGTCTGGGCATGAGCGAGGTGCAGTGGCAGACCCCGGCCTGGAACGACGGGGCGATCCGCTTCTACGCCCGGCTCGGCGCCCTCGGCACCGACAAGCGGCGCTTCGTTCTCGACGTGACCTCCTGACGACGCAGACGCGGTCGACCGCCACTCGTCCGCGTGCCCGTGGAACCGCCGGCGACGGGCCGTCCACCCGCGACCGAAACCGACCACCGGCACGGGGCACGGCCCGCGAGGGTCTATCGTGTCCCGCATGTCCGTTCCGGAAATGATCCGTATCGTCTCCCGTGACTCGCCCATGGCGCTGGCCCAAGTGGAGCGCGTGCGCTCGGAGTTGGCCACTCTTCATCCCGGTGTGCGCACCGAGGTCGTCCCCGTGAAGACGACCGGCGACAAATGGATGGGCGACCTGTCGAAGGTCGACGGCAAGGGCGCCTTCACCAAGGAGGTCGACGCGGCGCTGCTGGCCGGTGCGGCGGATCTCGCGGTGCACTGCGTCAAGGACGTGCCGGCGGACCGGCCGCTGCCCGCGGGCACCGTGTTCGCCGCGTTCCTGCGGCGCGACGACATCCGTGACGCCCTGGTGCACCCGGGTGGCCGCACCCTGGACGAGCTTCCGGCCGGGACGCGGATCGGCACCTCCTCGGTGCGCCGGGTCGCCCAGCTCGCCGCCACCCATCCCCACCTGGAGTGTGTGCCGTTCCGGGGCAACGCCAACCGGCGGCTGGAGAAGCTGGCGGCGGGCGAGGCGGACGCGCTGCTGCTCGCCGTGTCGGGCCTGGAGCGCATCGGGCGGCAGGACGTGATCAGCGAGGTGTTGTCGCCGGAGACGATGATGCCGCCGATCGGCGCGGGCATCCTCGCCCTGCAGTGCCGCGAGGGGGACACCGACGTCATCGACGTCGTCAGCGGGCTGGGCGATCCGGCCACCCATCGGGAGGCCACGGCGGAACGCATGTTCCTGCATGTGCTCCAGGGCCACTGCAACAGCCCGATCGCCGGCTTCGCGCGCGTGGACCGCAGCGGCGAACTGTCCCTGCGGGCCTGTGTGTTCACCCCGGACGGGAAGACCCGGCTGAACGCCCACGAGTGGGCCGGACGTCTGGATCCGGCGACGCTCGGCACGTCGGTGGCGGTGTCGCTGCTGCGTCAGGGCGCGCGCGAGATCATCGACGGCATCCCGCACTGACCGTCCGCCGACGAGGCGAAGGGCGCGGCACCCCTCAGGCGCGGCACCCCTCAGGCGCTGCCCTCTTCGGCCTGGTCGCGCAGGAAGTTGCTGATCTGGCGGGCCAGGCTGTCGCGTCCGGCGCCGGCCGGGGCCCCGCCGGATCCCTCGGCCAGGCCGATGCCGCCCGTCCACAGCCGGCGGTCGGCCCAGTCGTCGTCGACCCGCAGCTGGACCTGGACGTCCACCTGGGCGAGCGACGCCTCGGGTCCCGCCGCGTACAGCACCGCGGTGGCCCGGCGCAGCGGATAGACGTCGAAGCCCTCGATGAACTGCGAGTTGCGCCAGTCGATGAACGCGCTCTCCCCGTCGGGCCCGAGCCGTACGTCGATCTGCCCGTCCTCGAGGTGGATCGTGGAGTTCTTGCCGCCCCGGTTCTCGACGGTCACCCGCAGGCAGAAGTACGTCAGCCCCTCTGCGGCGTCGTCGCGTCCCCTGGGCGGCTCACTCTGCTCCAGGCGGTGGACGCAGACCCGCAGACCGGCATGCTCGTCGTACTCCTGCCAGTCCCCGACCACGTTCGGCTCGTACACAGTCCACCTCTCGACTTCTACCGGCTGCTTCCTATCCGTGCGCCGATCGCACTGTCAAATGAGCAGAATGCGCTGTGGCCAGGGAATTCATCCCTTTTGATCGCTGATCAAGCCGTGCGCAGGCAGAATCCGCCGGCAGGCCGCGAAAGGGCCTGGCGCGGGCGTGCCGCACATCACGTTCCCGGCCGGGATCAGCGGGCCAGCCGGCCCAGCAGCGAGGAGGCCGCGGCGATGCCGAGCGCGGCGGCCACGATCAGCACCCCGAAGTCGAGGGCGAGGTGCGCGGGCGTGCCGAGGAGCAGCCCCCGCAGCGCGTCCACCTCGTAGCTGAGGGGGTTGACCTTGCTGACGGCCTGGAGCCAGCCCGGCATGATGGCGACCGGGTAGAGCGCGTTGGAGCCGAAGAACAGCGGCATGGTGATCGCCTGCCCGAAGCCCATCAGGCGGTCGCGGCTGAGGACGATGCCCGCGATGGTCATCGACAGGCAGGAGAAGAAGGCCGAGCCGAGGACGACGATCGCGGCGACCCCGAGCAGCTTCAGCGGGTTCCAGGTCAGGGCGACACCGAGCAGGGCGGCGATGACGACCACGACGACCGCCTGGATCACCGACTTCACCCCGGCCGCGAACGCCTTGCCGGTGATCAGCGCGGAGCGCGGAGTCGGCGTGACGAGCAGCTTGTTGAGGACGCCGGCGTCCCGCTCCCAGATGATCTGGATGCCGTAGAAGATGGCGATGAACATCGCGGACTGGGCGATGATGCCGGGCGCCAGATAGTCGATGTAGGGGATGCCGTCGGTCGGGATCGCCTTGATGCGGGTGAAGGTCTGACCGAAGATCAGCAGCCACAGGGCCGGCTGGACCGCCCGGGTGTACAGCTCGGTGCGGTCGTGGCGCAGCTTCTGCAGTTCGACGGCGCACAGGGCGGCGACCCGGGCCGGCAGCAGCCGCCAGCCGACGCGGGGCCGGGGCGGCCGCAGCAGCAGGTCGATGTGCTGCGGACGGGCGCGCTCAGCCGACGCGCTGAGCGGTACGGCGGGTGCTTCGGACATCGCGGAAATCTCCTGCCTGCTCGTCGAGGCCGCTGCCGGCGACCTCCCGGAAGACGTCCTCCAGGGTCGGCAGCGGGGCGGTGGCCGGGGCGCCCTCGGCGCGTCGGCGTTCGCCGAGCCCCTGCCGGAGCTCGGCGGGGGTGCCGAGGGCGCGGATCCGGCCGCGGTGCATCAGGCCGACCCGGTCGCAGTACTGGTCGGCCTCGTCCATGTAGTGCGTGGTCACCAGGACGGTCATGCCGGTGGCCTCGCGTACGGCGGTGATGTGCTCCCAGACACCCGTTCGGGCGATCGGGTCGAGGCCGATCGTCGGTTCGTCGAGGATCAGCAGCCGGGGCGCGCTGACCAGGGCCTGGGCGAGTTCGAGACGACGGACCATACCGCCGGAGTAGGTGCCGGCGAGCCGGTCGGCGGCGTCCGTGAGACCGACGGCGCCCAGCGCCTGGTCGACGCGTTCGGCACGCTCGCGCCGGGACACGTCGAAGACGCGGGCGAACAGGGAGACGTTCTCCCGGCCGGTGAGCCCCGAGTCGGCGGACAGCTGCTGCGGGACGTAGCCGAGCAGCCTGCGTACGGCCATGCGGTCGCCGGCGGTGTCGTGACCGAAGACGCGCACCATGCCGGACGGGACGGGCAGCAGGGTCGTGATGCAGCGGATGGCGGTGGTCTTGCCGGCTCCGTTGGGCCCGAGCAGGCCGAAGACCTCGCCCTCCCGGACGGTCAGGTCGAGCCCGTCGACCGCCTTCGTGTCACCGAAGGCGTAGGCGAGCCCGGTGCAGGCGACGGCGTGCGTGGCGCTGTCGGTCGTCATGACTCCTCGGCCTCCTCGTGCAGGTTGACGGCGAGCGCGCGCAGGGCGGGGAGCGCCGCGCGCAGGGCTTCCCGGTCGGCGGCGTCGAGGCGGGCGAGCTGCCGGCCGACGAGTGCGGCGCGCCGCCCCCCCCCCGCCCCCCCCCCCGGCCCCCCCCCCCCCCCGCCGCCGGACGACACCGGACGGCTCACCGCGCGGCACCGGGGGCGGCTCGCCGAAATCCTCGACGAACTCGCGGCGGGGGGGGGGGGGGGGTGGGGGGGGCGGGGGGCGCGGGGGGGGCGGGCGGGCGGGGGGGGGGGGGGGGGGGCCGCGGGGCGGCCTCCCGGGTGGGCGGCGTGGGGGCGGGCGGCTGCCGGCCGGCGGGGGGGGGCGCCCCCCCCCCGCGACGCCCGCAGCCGGGCCTCGGCCGCCTCGGTGAGCAGCAGCCGGGCGGCGCGCCGGTCGGCGGGGTCGGTCTCGCGGACCAGGTAGCCGTCCTTGACCAGCTGGTTGACGAGGGTCGAGACGGAGTTGCCCGCCAGGTACAGCTCCTTGGCGGCGTCCGAGACACCGATGCCGGGCCGCGCCTCGACCAGGCGCAGCAGCTCGACCTCGGCACCGCGCAGCCGCGGCACGGTCAGGCCCGCCCGCAGCCGCCGTCTGAGCAGCCGCTGGACGCCGACGAGCGCGTCGGCGAGCTCTTCCGGGAACGTCTCCTGGTCCCATCGCTCCTGATCCACGCGAACGAGATTACCTCTGTGTCAGAGCTAACCGACAGGGGTGATCGACTCAAGGGAGAGTCAAGGGTGCGCATCAGAGGGTGCGCGTCAATGAGCGACACGGGGCAATTAGGGAGAAAATGGTTCAAGAAGCTCTATGACGGGCATCCGGACAGGAGTGCTTCGGACAGGAGGCACGTCCGTGGGATCCCGCCGCGCGGCCGGTCCCGGGTGTTCTCCCGTTCGGTCCGATCGCGGGTTCCCACGGTGCCCGATCGCCCACCGGCATCCTTCTGAGGAAGGCGCGCGTGATGCGTAGCACCGTCAGAACGAAGCAGCACCCCCACGACGACGCTCCCGACACCGGCGAGTCCTTCGTACGGCTCACCGGCCTGCCCGACGGGCCGGAGCGCCAGGCGCTCAAGGACGAGCTGGTCCGACTCTGGCTGCCCATGGCCGAACGGATCGCCGTCCGGTTCCGGGGGCGCGGCGAGAACCTGGAGGACCTGTACCAGGTCGCCGCCCTGGGACTCGTCAAGGCCGTCGACCACTACGACCCGGACCGCGGCCGCGCCTTCGAGGCGTACGCGGTGCCGACGATCACCGGTGAGATCAAGCGCCACTTCCGCGACCACATGTGGACGCTGCACGTACCTCGCCGGGTCCAGGACCTGCGCAATCGGGTACGGAGCGCCGCGAAGGAACTGTCGCAGACGACTCCGGGGCGTCCGCCCACCGTCGCCGAGATCGCCGCGTACGCGCAGCTCACCGAGGACGAGGTGCGCACCGGCGAGGAGGCGCTGGAGTGCTTCTCCGCTCTGTCGCTGGAGGCCGAACTGCCCGGCACCGACGGCTACGCGCTCGAGGACGCCCTCGGCGACCCCGATCCCGGTTACGACGCCGTCGTCGAGCGGGTGGCCGTGGCGCCCTGTCTACGGGCCCTGCCGGAGCGCGAACGGACGATCCTGTACATGCGGTTCTTCGCGGGCATGACGCAGAGCCGGATCGCCGAGCAGCTGGGCATCTCGCAGATGCATGTCTCACGCCTGCTCAGCGGCTGCTTCGCCCGGCTGCGCGAGGAGATCGCCGCCGAGGCGGACTGACTCTCGCCCCGGGGGGCCTCACTCCAAAGGTCCAGGGGGACCTCACTCCGAAGGCCCGGGGGCTGGAAGGCGAGCGCCGCCTTCAGCTGCTCGGCCTTCTCCTGGAGCGCGAAGATCCGGGCGGTTTCGTCAGCCGTTCCCTGCGGTACTCGTGCCACCGCTCCATCGTGCCGCCGGCTTGCTCGGCAGGCGCCCGGGACGGTTCCGGCCGGACACTGGTGGTAGCTGGTGGTAGCCCAGCCCGGTAGCCCAGCCCGCCGGCCGAGAGACCAGGAACGCGAGTGCCATGAACCGTCGCCCGACATCCGCCCCCGGTACGCGGGGATCAGTCTCCACGCACTCCGTGTTCGGTGCGCCCTGCTGGGTGAGTCTGACCAGCCGCGATCTGGACGCCACCCAGGGGTTCTACGAGGCCGTCCTGGGCTGGGAGTGGCGCCGGGGCGTGCTCGGCGACCACTTCCGCACGGCACTGGTCGGCAGCGTGCCGGTCGCCGGGGTGGCCGCCGTCGCCTCGATGTGGCAGATGGCGGTCGCCTGGACGCCGTACTTCGCCGTGCCCAGCGCGGACGACGCCGCGTCCCGGACCCGGGAGCGCGGCGGAACCGTGGCCGTGGGCCCGATCTCGCTGCCGCCGGGCCGGGCGGCACTGCTGGCCGACCGGGACGGCGCGACCTTCGGTATCTGGGAGGGCGAGCTGATCGGCAACTGGGAGGCCTGGCGGCAGGACGCGCCCGCCTTCATCAGGCTGCACACCCGCGACGCCTTCGACTCCGCCATCTTCTACGGCGAGATCCTCGACTGGGCCACGGACCGCCCCGGCTGCGTCGAGGTCCACTACGAGCGCGGCGAGGTCGTGCTGCGCAGCCGGGGCGATGTGGTCGCCCGGATCGAGTCGGGCGCGCTGGAGGCGGCGCCCGACCCCACGATCCGTCCGCACTGGCAGGTCCACTTCGCCGTCGCGGACGTGACGGCCTGTGCCCGGGCGGCCGAGAAGCACGGCGGAAGTGTGCTGATCGAGACCGCCCACGAGGCCGTGTTGCGCGACCCGGACGGCGCCCAGTTCACGGTGACCTCTAGCCGGGGGCGCTGAGCGCCCCGGTCGCGGTCGGAACGGCGCGGGGGCTCTCAGTCGGAACGGCGCGGGGGCCGGGCCAGCACGATCAGACTGCGGGCCTCCAGCGTCACCTCCGCGCCCGCCTTGTACTCCGTCTCGTCCGGGCCTCCGTCGGGCTCGGTGGTGTCGGCGCACACCGTCCAGCGCCCGCCGTAGGCGGCGTCGGGCAGCCGGAAGACGACAGGTTCCCAGTAGCTGTTGAACAGCAGCAGGAACGAGTCGTCCACGACGGGCCGGCCACGGGGGTCGGGTTCGGCGATGGCGTCGCCGTTGAGGAAGACACCGACGCTGTGCGCGTCGGCGCGCTGCCAGTCGCGGTCCGTCATCTCACGCGCGTCCGGCAGCAGCCAGACGAGATCGGGCAGTGGCTGCCGGGCGTGTCTGACGGTCTCGCCCCGGAAGAACCGGCGCCGGCGCAGCACGGGGTGGGCGGCGCGCAGGGCGACGAGGCGCCGGCAGAAGTCCGCCAGGCCCCGCTGCTCGTCGGTCAACCGCCAGTCGACCCAGGAGACTTCGCTGTCCTGGCAGTAGGCGTTGTTGTTGCCGCCCTGGGTGCGGCCGAGTTCGTCGCCGTGGCCGATCATCGGAATGCCCTGCGACAGCAGCAGCGTGGCGAGCAGGTTGCGCTGTTGCCTGGCCCGCAGTTCCAGGACCGCCGGGCGGTCGGTGGGCCCTTCGGTCCCGCAGTTCCAGGAGCGGTTGGTGCTCTCGCCGTCCCGGTTGCCTTCGCCGTTGGCCTCGTTGTGCTTGTCGTTGTACGAGACGAGGTCGCGCAGCGTGAAACCGTCGTGCGCGGTGACGAAGTTGACGCCGGCGCGCGGACGGCGCCTGTTGTGGGCGTACAGGTCCGAGGAGCCGGTGAGCCGGGAGGCGAACTCGCCCAGCGAGCCGGGTTCCGCGCGCCAGAAGTCGCGTACGGCGTCGCGGTAGGGGCCGTTCCACTCCGACCACAGCGGCGGGAAGTTGCCCACCTGGTAGCCGCCCTCGCCGACGTCCCAGGGTTCGGCGATGAGCTTGACGCGACTGATCACGGGGTCCTGCTGGATGAGGTCGAAGAACGCGGACAGCCGGTCCACCTCGTGGAACTGGCGGGCGAGGGTGGCCGCGAGGTCGAAGCGGAAGCCGTCGACGTGCATCTCGGTCACCCAGTACCGCAGCGAGTCCATGATCAGTTGCAGGACGTAAGGGTGCCGCATGAGCAGGCTGTTGCCGGTGCCGGTGGTGTCGTAGTAGTGCCCCCAGTCGCCGTCCACGAGCCGGTAGTAGGACGCGTTGTCGATGCCGCGGAAGGAGAGGGTGGGGCCCTTCTCGTTGCCCTCGGCGGTGTGGTTGTAGACGACGTCGAGGATCACTTCCAGGCCGGCCGCGTGCAGTGCCTTCACCATGGACTTGAACTCGGTGACCTGCTCGCCGCGGGTGCCGTGGGCGGCATAGGCGTTGTGCGGGGCGAAGAAGCCGATGGTGTTGTAGCCCCAGTAGTTGGACAGGCCCCGGTCCGTCAGGACACCGTCCTGCACGTACTGATGCACGGGCATCAGCTCGATCGCCGTCACGCCCAGCGAGGTGAGGTGCGCGGTCACCGCCGGGTGCGCGAGACCGGCGTAGGTGCCCCGCAGGGCTGGCGGAACCTCGGGATGGGTGCGGGTCAGGCCGCGTACATGGGCCTCGTAGATCACCGTGTCGGCGTAAGGGCGCCGCGGCGGCTCGTCGTCACCCCAGTCGAAGGCGGCGTCGGTGACCACGCCGAGCAGGGTGTGCCCGGCGCTGTCCGCCGGGTCGGGGCGGTCGCCGGCCCGCTCGAAGAGGGAGGCGTGGTTGTCGATCTGGCCGTCGACGGCGCGCGCGTAGGGGTCGAGGAGCAGCTTCGCCGGGTTGCACCGGTGGCCGGAGCCGGGGTTCCAGGGCCCGTGCACGCGGAAGCCGTAGCGCTGCCCGGGGCCGATCCCGGGCAGGTAGCCGTGCCAGACGAAGCCGTCGACCTCGGTCAGCGGGACACCGCGGGTGGCGCCGTCCTCGTCGACGAGGACGAGGTCGACACGTTCGGCGACCTCGCTGAACAGCGCGAAGTTGGTGCCCTGTCCATCGAAGTCGGCGCCCAGCGGGAAGGGGTGCCCGCTCCAGGCGGGCACCCCGGCACTCCGGTCCATCCGGTCCGTCCGGTTCCTGCGGTCCTTGCGGTCCTTCCGGTGCGGCCGTGAAGTCACCGGGCGGCCTCCAGGGCGCCGTGCGCCTCGTCCGTCGGGGCCGGGGCGGCCAGGGCCGCCACCGGCAGTTCGCGCGGCACTTGACGCACCTCGCGCAGGCTCGGCGAGGGCCCGGTCCGCACCCGCGGGACACGTTCGCCGGAGCGGGCCCGCTGGGAGAACCAGATGACCTGGCTTCCGGTGCCGGTGGCGCAGCACCCCCAGCCGTCGCTCATCACGGCGATGCGCTGCAGACAGGCTCGCAGGTCCTGGTCGGGACGCAGCCGGCGGTCTCGGCCCCCGACGGCCGTGATCAGGTGTTGTCCGTTCCACCACATCTCGATCGAGGTGTGCTTGTCCGTGGCGTGCTCGTCGATCGCGGTCAGCAGCATCTCGGCGCCGCGGCAGACGGTCTCGACGTGGGTCTCGAGCTCCCAGTAGGACAGGTGAGCGGCCAGGATGCGCCTGACCTGTCCGACCCGTTCCGGACAGACGTCCACATCGAGGTGGTAGTAGCAGGGGACTGCTGTCTTCATCGTCGTTCGCTCCTCACCGGCGAGGCTCCCACTCCTGCTCGGCCCGACGGGCCAGAGTTCCCCAATACGAAGCGTGAGCGGTAATCGCTCCAGAGTCACAACCACAGTGGGGCTGCTACGCCATTCGTGCAACACGAGCACACCACAACCAAGATCCAACAGGACGTTGGGTGATGCGCCGTGCACCATAAGTGAAGGCCTCACAAGGTCGGACACTTCGCGCCTCCGCGCAACGGGCCGACCCGGCCGCCTCGAGCGACCTCCCCTTGCTTGAACTCCCGGAAGGTGCACAGCGCGATGCTGCAACCAGCGAAGACAGAAGTCGCCAGGACCTTGCGCAGTTACCGGGCCTGGGAGCGGGACATGCTGGCGCGACCCGACGACCGCACGGCGCGGGCCGCTTTCGAGGACTGCGGCTACACCCTCTGCGTGCTGATGGGCAAGCGCTGCGCACGGGAGGCCGCGGACGCCGCCGAGCTGTATCTGCGGGCCGGCGTCGACGCCCTCCACCGGGAGCGCTGGGGCCTGAGCCGGAGAAGCGGCGTCGCGCGGCTCTCCGCGACGCGGCCGCTCCCCTGCCTGCCCGCGGAGACGTAGCGCCGCGCGCAGGTGCAGTCCGTTCGCCCAACACCGGGCGGACGAAGCCATTTTCGAGCTAGCGGAGGTGCAAGGGTGAAGTCCACCAGGGCGATCGGCCGTATCCCGGTGCGGGACGTCGAACCGCGCGTGGAGTGCGGTAGGCGGCCGGCGAAAGCCGTGACCGGGGAGACGGTGCGGATCTCCGCGACGGTGTTTCGCGAGGGCCACGACGCCATCGGCGCCAACGTGGTCCTCAAGAACCCGGACGGCGGCCGCGGGCCCTGGACCCCGATGCGCGAGCTCGCCCCCGGCAGCGACCGCTGGGGAGCCGATGTGACCCTGGAGGCCATGGGCCGCTGGACCTACACCGTGGAGGCCTGGAGCGACCCGATCACCACCTGGCGCCACCACGCGGAGATCAAGATCCCGGCCGGGATCGATCCGGGCCTGGTTCTGGAGGAGGGCGGTCAGCTCTACGAGCGGGCGGCCGCCCGGGCCCCGCGCGGCCCGGAGCGCACCCTGTTGCGGGACGCGGCGAAGAAGCTGCTCGACGACTCGGCTCCGGTGGCCGAGCGTTACGCGGCGGCGCTGACACCGGAGGTCGACGCCGTGCTCGGCCGGTATCCGCTGCGGGAGCTGGTCACCGCGTCCGAGCCGCTGCCGCTACTGGTCGAGCGGGAACGCGCCCTGTACGGCGCCTGGTACGAGTTCTTCCCGCGCTCCGAGGGGACCGCCGAGCGCCCGCACGGCACCTTCCGCACCGCCGCGCGCAGGCTGCCCGCCATCGCCGCGA
>LJCX01000036.1 GCA_001298545.1 Actinobacteria bacterium OV320 | reverse complement strand
GAGTCCCGTGGTCGACGAGTTCCCGGGCGCGGGCGGCGATCCGCAACTGGTAGCGGGAGTAGCGGCGATGTCCGCCCTCGGAGCGGAGCGGTGTGATGAGGCGGGCTTCGCCGATGGCGCGGAGGAAGCCCTGCGTGGTGCCGAGCATCTCGGCGGCCCGGCCCATGGTGTAGGCGGGGTAGTCATCGTCGTCGAGACGGTCGTAGGAATCGTCTGCTGTCACTTGCACCTCTCTGTGGAACGCGTAGAGGGGCCCTGGCACCGTACGGCGCCAGGGCCCGAAGGAACTGCTACACCATCGCCGGCCCTTCTACTGCGCCGGCCTTCTGTTTCCGCACACCCGACCGGAATACTGCCGGGAATGCTGGGATCGCGGTTGCTCGACCGGAGACCACCTCACTATCGATGTCCTGCGGTACCCGGACTCAACAAGCCGCCCGGGCGATCCTGATGGCTTCCAATTCCTCCGTTCATTCCCTCAATTGCTGGTACTGCTCTCCTGCGTACTGCTGGTGATGCGACCTGCTCCGTGGCCTGTCACAGCGCCACTCTTCGGCAGCCAGCCCCGTTCGCCCGCCCTGCGTCTGCTCTGGCTTGGAACCCCACTGCCGAACCTCCCGGTGCGCGCGTCCGCAGCCGACGCCTTCACCGAGGTACCACTCACCTAACTTCACTGCTGGGTACCGCGAACTTCACTTGCGGGTACTGCCACTGCGGTACTGCTCATGGCGACCCCTGATCACTGCGGGCCACCCGGTCCGGTCGCCAGCCCCGTCGCCATCCTGCAACAACCCTGGCTTCGGAACTCCGCCACCGCACCGTCCTGCGCACTGCAACTACGTACTACTGCCCGGCAGTTCGTGTCTGCCAGGCCCTGCCGTCTCTCTGGGCTACGAGAGAAACCATACCCACGACACCATCCAATGTCTACTCCAGCCAACACAGATTTTCTGTGTGCCCGACGGGGAGATAATCGGCCTCGAGAGCAGGGTTAAGGGCACCGGACGGAGTCCACTCAGGCCGAGGAAGGCTGAGGGGGCAACCGGAGACCGGTCGGCGCACGCGTGACGCGTCGCGGTCTCGTTGAACCGCGCGCCGGCCGGGCCCCAAGGGATGTCATGACAGTCATGACTGCCCGCCCCTTGGGACCCGTGGGCTGTCGGGGGCAGGACGTCACGGCAAGGCGACGAGCCGAGGGGGAGCGCGCTGTCTGCTACTAGGGGTGGCGACTGGTGGCATGCCCACCGGGGCCGTCGGACCGGGCGATGCGGGCCGTGATGTGCTTGCCGGCCGCCTGCTTGCTCGGTGAACAGGTCTTCGGTGACGGCCTGGACGATCTCCAGACCGTGCTGGCCGATCCGGTCGGGATCGGCAGCCTGGGCAGCGGGCACGGTGGGATCGCTGTCCCACACGACAATGTCCACGGCGCGGGCATTGATGCACAGTTCCAGCAGGATCGGGCCGGGAGCGTACTTGAGCGCGTTGGTGACCAGCTCACTGACCACCAGTTGGGTGAGGTCCCTCGCACGAGGGGGCACGGGCAGGTGATGGTCGGTCCGGGCCTTCTCGAGGAAGGCGCCGGCGTGGTGGCGGGCTTCGGCGATGGCGCCGTCGTACCCGCTCAGGGCGTAGCCGGCGCGCATCAGGTATCCGTTCACGGCCCTACAGCCGTCACTGTCGGCATCGGATCTGGCCCGCCCTCATCCCCCATACACGAGTACGCGAGTACCCACCCTCCCTGCATACACGGCACAGGCATGTTGTTCGGCTACTGCCCGAGTGCATTCCGCCTGGGCGGCGGGGCAGAATCACCCGCGCACGCCCTGCCCGGGCCAACCTAGGCACAGTCGAGGAGACAGTGAGCAACATCCAGAACGAAGACCGGCGGGGCCGGTTCTCCGTCAAGCCCGAAATAGTCGACGGCGTCCTCGTCGTGACCGTGCACGGCGAGATCGACCACAACGTCAAGGACACCCTCAGCCTGGCGCTGACCTTGGAGGACGGCATGACACCGCCCCTGCGGATCGTGGCGGATCTCAGCGGAGTGACCTTCATGGACTCCAGCGGGATCAACGTCTTCATTGCCGCCCACCTGCGAGTGAGCCAGGCGCAAGGGTGGCTGCGCATCGCCGGCGCCCAGGAGACCGTCCTCCGTCTGCTGCAGATGGTCGGCGTCGACACCTTCATCCCATGCCACCCCACCGTCGAGCAGGCGTTGAACGCCTGACCGCTCCTCCTCGGGCCGGTCCATGGCCCCTGTATGAGGCTTGCGCCGCTGCACCGCCGAGTCCAGTGCCCCGCCCAGCGGCTCCGCTGCGCGGGCGGCGGAAGTACAAGGTCTGCGAGACGAACCGGGCGGTCGTGGGCGCGGTGGGTTCCCTGGCCGCTCCCACCGGTCTCTTCGGCGACGATGGTCTTCCTGCGGTACACCGGCCGCGCCACCACGCTCGCCAGCCGGCCAGCTCATCGGTCGCCGGACCGCTCGCCCCGGCGCGGTCATCCACGGACGGGCTGGTCGTTCTCCGCCGGGGCGGGGCAGCCTGAAGACGCTGAACGTCGCTTCTGGTGGAACCTGAGCTGGCGGTGGTAGCCGGCGTCGACGTCGCCCGCGATGCCTCCGACGGTCAGCGGCGGCGTAGTTCCTCGGACCAGCCCCGGAGAGGGTCGGCGAGGATGAGGTTGCCACCGCGGGCTACGGTCTGGAGCAGTTGAGCGCACACGGCGGCTTCAGCGGCGAGGCCGGCCCGGCTGCCCAGGATGGGGAAGGCATCGCGAACGCGGGCGGCCATGTCCGGTTTGAGCAGCGTGTAGGCATAGAGCGTGGCGGCGTCGAAGCCCTGCGGCGCGCGGCCCCAGCCCTCCCAGTCCAGGATCCGCAACGGCGAGGTGAGGTTCGCCCAGTGCAGGTCACCGTGGGCGGTGGTACAGCAGGCCACCGCAGGGGCCGGGATCCCGACGAACTCGGGGATGGCCCAGGTCATGTCCTGCTCGCAGCCGGAGCAGGAGGTCGTGGCGCGATTGTGGAGGCGAGCCCACTTCCACCCTGCCACCGCCGGTCCACGCACCGGATACACGGTGGAGTCCACCGTGCCCACTCACCTCTGGCGGCGTCGGCGAGGACGTGCGGACCACCACGGGTTCGGCGGCTCGCGAAGGAGAGCCTGGCGGGTACCTGGCGAGTCTTCCCCCAGACGCTCTGGAAAAACGTGGACAGGCTCAATCCACGTCCAGGGCTGCGCCGCTGGGTTTACGACCTGGGATGCCGCGCCGTCCGCCCTGGCCTACACGGAGCTGGAGGAGCGCGCCGCGCTCTGTGTCTGCCTTGACCGGGGGCCGACCGCCCACGTCACCTCGTCCACGGTCGGACGACGGCGTGACCTGGGCGGCGTCCGTGCGGTGGCTCCGGGCTGAACCGCTCTCTCGGCGGCGTGCCGGATGATTCCTGCGGGGTCATGATGAGACTGCCCGGCCGCCGCGTGAGCGCCGGGCGGGAAGGGGCAGGTGATGGATCTGTTCCCGCCGGTGCCGCTGGCGGAGTGGCGGGACACCAAGGAGACGCTGCACCGCTTCGCACAGATCGTCGGCAAGATCCGCTTGGCCGCGAGCGCCCGGCGCAACCACTGGTGGAACGTCCCGTTCCATGTCACTGGGCGCGGTATCACCACACGTCCGATGGGTCAGGTCGACGGGAATCCGATCTTCACGCTCGACTTCGACTTCGTCGACCACCGGCTCGTTGTCATGACGCTGGACGGCGAAGAGCGGTCCTTTCCGCTTCCGGGCCAGTCCGTCGCGTCCTTCTACGACCAGACCCTGGCCGCTCTGGCCGCTCTGGGCATCCGAGCAGACATCGCCATTCCCAGGCCCTTCGATCTGCCTGACACCGGCCGGCCGTTCATCGAGGACACCGAGCACGCGGTCTACGACCCGGTGGCCGCGAACCGCTACTGGCGGGTGCTGAGCCAGGTTGCGTCCGTGCTCGAGGAGTTCGCGGCGGGCTTCTCGGGGAAGACCAGCTCGGTGCACCACTTCTGGCACACCTTCGACATCGCCCACAGCCGGTTCTCCGGGCGCCGGGTCGACCAGCCCAGGCAGGTCGACCCGGTCACTCGGGAGGCGTACTCCGCGGAAGTGATCAGCTTCGGCTTCTGGTTCGGCGACGACACCTTTGCCGAGCCCGCGTTCTACTCGTACACCGCGCCCGAGCCCATTGGCCTGGCCGAAGCGCCGCTCAGCCCGGCGTCCGCGCAGTGGGTGGCGAAGGGCGACAGCCACCTGGCCGTGCTGCGCTACGACACGGCCCGCGCCGAGGCCGATCCACGTGCCGCCGTGCTCGCCTTCTACGAAAGCGCCTACCAGGCCGGGGCCAAACGCGCCGGATGGGACATCGCGGCGCTTGCGTGCCCCGGCGGAATCACGGACCCGGTCCGTCACTCCTGACGGGTGTGTCGGCCGGTCGGGCGCTGCTAGCCCTGTTTGATCGCGGAGATGTCGAACTCCAGGACGATCTTGTCGCCGACCAGCACGCCGCCGCCTGTGCTGGTCACCGCAGCAGTCGCATCGCCAGGCGGGGAGCACGGTGTACCAGGGCGGCTGCGGCCAGACCGAGCGCGGCGCCGACGGCGACATCGGAGGGGTAGTGGGCGCCCGTGTGCACGCGTTCGGCGGCCACCATGACGGCAGGCACCCCACACGCCGCGCCCGCCCACGGCCACACCGCTGCAACCGCGGTGCTGAACGCCACTCCTGCGGCGGTGTGCCCGGAAGGGAAGGACGAGGAGTCGGGGCGGTCATGGACCTCCTCGTGCGAGATCCATTCCTTCGGCGGCCGGCACCGATGCCACATCTGCTTGAGGACACAGTTCGAGGCAAGTTCCGCCACGGCCATGCTCGCCAGACCGGAGGCCGCGGCCCTGCGCCCCTGCCCCCCGGTAGCGGACAGAGCCACCGCGGCTCCCCACCACAACTTGGTGTGCTCGGCAGCCTCCTCCACCGCCGGCAGGACGCGCCGTACGCAGCCCGACCGCCATGACGCCGCCCACCGCGTCAACCGGTGATCACCCTCACGAAGATCCGCCAGCACTCTCATGACCTGCGACTTCCCGGCCCGAGCAGCGTCTAACTCGATGATCTGGGCAGATCCCTCATGCGACACCCGTAAGAAAGTCATCCTGTCCGAGACCAAGCTCGCCCCGGAGACGGGGGCACGGTGCGCACTGTCGGGCGGGCGCTGGTTCTCGGAGTACGACCAGGTGTGGGTGACCGCGGCGTCCTCGCTCGACTTCGACGTCGACCACATGGTCCCGCTCGCCGAGGCGTGGGACTCCGGGGCGTCGGCGTGGACAGCCGCCCGGCGTGAGGCGTACGCGAACGACCAGGGGACACCGACCTCGTTGATCGCGGTCTCGGGCAGCTCCAACCGCTCCAAGAGCGACAAGGACCCCGCGGACTGGCTGCCCGTCGACGCCTTCCGCTGCGAGTACGCGACCGCCTGGGTGGCGACCAAGCTGCGCTGGCAGCTGCCCGCGGACCCGGCCGAACGCGACGCCCTGACCCACCTCGCAGAGGTCTGCCCAAACGCCACCGTCACCTACGAGCAGGTACCGCAGTGACCGCGGCCGTCACATAGCAGCAGGCGGCGCGTCGCCCTCGGAAGGGGACAACGCGCCACCGGGGTGCCAGCCTGCCGGGAGCGTCAGAGCAGCGCTCCCCGCAGGAGGGGAGAAAAGTCAGTGGCCGCTGCGGCGGTGGCCCCAGGACTGGTCGTCGACGAAGCGGCCGTGGTCGTTGCGCAGGGTGGCGGTGTCGTGGTCGTTGTTCCACACGTAGGCGCGGCGGTCCTGGTAGAGGGCGGTGCGGGTGTCGCGGCCCTCACCGGTGTGGATCCGGACCGTGGCGCGGCCGGCCAGGCGGTAGTGGTCGAAGGTGTACCTGTGCCCGGAATCGTCCCTCAGGGTCCAGCCGTCCAGGTTGACCGCGTTACGGGTGGTGTTCGTCAGTTCCACCCACTCGCTGTTCAGCGACCGGTTGGAACGGGTGTCGCGTCCCGGGGAGTCGTACTGCACCTTCGAAATCTCCACCACCGGGCGGCTGGGACGGGCGTGGTCGGCCGCAGTGGCCGGCAGCGCCGCCACCGAGACCAGAGCACCCGCGGCGAGAGCGGCGGCGGCCAGACGGCGGGCGGAGACAGAAGCGGAAGCAGACAAGGAAGTCCCCCAGATGGTGCGGGCACCCCTTCCACCGGGGGCCTTGGCCGCCGCCGTGAAAGCCGGTGCGGTGTGCGGGTGACGGCCGGACCGGCCCCCGGATGCCCCGCCCCGCCCCGGGCCGGGCGTCACCCGAAAGTGACTAACAGCCCAGCCGCCGGCCGGCCGTGACGTCAACGCTGCGGCACCGGTTGAGCCATACCGGGACGGGCATGCGCGGGAGGGAAACAATGGCCGCCGACGACAAGACCCTCGACCTGCTGAGGACAGTGGAGGCGCGCCGTCGTAGGGCGGAGCACGGCTGGGCGGTGGATGCGGTGCTGGCACCCGTGAAGCAGCGTGTGCTCAACCTCGCCGACCGCGGCCTCATCGACCTCGCCGACCGGGAGGAACGCGCAGCGCTTTCGGCGTGGGAAGGCCGGCCCGTGAGGTTTCCAGGTCCGGCTCCTCCCGGATCAGCCCCCGCTCGAAGAGCGCGATGAGCGGATCCCAGGACCCGGCGTCGGCGAAGCAGCCGGTGGCACCGTCGGTGTCGAAGCCGGCTATCTGCTGCTCGATGAACAGCCGGGGATCGTCGTCCGGACCGAGGGCCATCTCCCAGGTCGCTGCGGGGGTCTCACTGACGAGCAGGCGGACGGCCGTGGGTTCCGTGGTCGTGACCTCGGCGTCCCGCCACTCGCACTGGTAGCTGAAGCGGACCCGCGCCTCGTCGAGTACGTACTCCCCGGGCGGGACAGGGACGGTAATGCGCGGCCCGTTGCCGTGGTCGATGTCCGGGCCGGAGACGGCCAGCAGCCCGCTGGGTACGCGCAGGGTGCCGGCCCGGCGCGGCTCCACGACGGTCATCTCGGGGTGGTACCCGTCGGTCACGCGCGCCCCGGGCCGGAACAACTCGTTGATCGGCCCGGGCTGCGCGGGGCGCGGCGGACGCCAGCAGGTGGCGGGGGCGCCTCCGTCACCTGGCTCGGCTGCCTCGGCCACCTCGGCCACCTCGAAGGCCGGCGGCTCAGTGAGCCCGTGCACCTGGGCCGAGAGCAGCGGCCACTCCCCGAAGGTGGGGCGGTCCATCCAGCGCTCGTCGTCCCGGAGTCTGGGCGAGGTGACGTAGGAGCCCCCGCCCTGCCCCTGCCGCTTCTCCGTCCGTCGGCCCCTCCCGTCCGGGAAGAGGTCCACGGTGATGCGTGGGCACGCCTTGTCGAACTCCGCCATCTCTGGGCCTGTGTAGTACCAGCCGACGGAGTAGCGGCGCAGCAGCCGCGACGGGTCGTCCAGCAGCCGCATGTCCAGATCGTAGGTGCGGCGGCCTTGGGCGTCGTAGACCCACAGCCCGACGTAGTGGTCCCGCCAGGACACCAGCCGGACTTCCAGCGGGGCCTTCCGACCCGACTCCCGGTACACCACCACGTACGGAAGCCCGGCGGCATCCCGCTCCCGGGCCTCCTCTGCGGACATCGGCCGCCAGGGCGCACAAGCCTCCAGGTCCCACGCCTGCGCGTACCCCACCTCGACGACCATTGCCGCTCCTCTTCCTGCAACCTGCCTTGGTTCTGTGCTGAGCTGCAAGGTAACCGCTGCCTGTGACAACGGCCCTACTTGGCGGGCGGCGGGCCGGCTCCGGCGCCGAGACGGTGGTGCCGGTGATCCGGTCCATAGCCCCCTCAACGAGTGGCTTGCCAGCGTGCTCCGTTGGGGACTGAAGCACCCAGGAACTTGCCCTCAGAAGAGCGGGAGCCTACACATCGCTGGGACCGGACACCTGGGCGCGGACGGAGGGGCCTGCGAGGTCACCGGCATGGACGAGGACGACCTCCTCCAGATCGCCGCCGAGGTTCTGGGCGAGGTCTACTTCCGCGACAACGGCCGCCGCGCCCACGGCCTCGAAGTCGAACTCAAGGACCTCGTCGCCCTCGAGTTCGAGCTGTAACCCGGTCGGGGCGCCGGGACGGGAGAGCAGCAACGGATGCCGGGGAGCGCTGTGGCAGCAGGGGTGTTACGGACGGTGCCGCTGGCCGAGGAGCTGACCGCGTCACTGATCAGCCGGGCCGCGGACCAGACCCGGCCGGAGGGCGACCATGGGCTGTTCGCGTCGAACGTCAGCCGTAGGCTGCTGTCGGAAACCTAGGGGAGACAATGGCTGACGAACGCAAGACGACCGTGCCGGTGTGGACGCTGGCGACTGCTGCCGTCCGGTTGCCCGGGTTGGCCGCGGGCGAGTCGATGACGGCTGAGCGCCTTGCTGAACTGCGCGGTGTGCTGGCCGTCCTGGCCGACGAGCCGATCGTCACGCTCGAGGTGCACCCGATGCCCGACAAGATCGACCGCGGCCGTGGCATCCCGCTCGACGCCGCGAGTCCCCTGGCGCAGCACCTGTCGCAGTTCATCACGCAGTCAGCGCGTACTTCCCTTACGGCGGCCAAGGCAACCGCTTCCGGCGAAGGCCTATATCGCATGGTCGTCCCGGCGAAGGTCGCCGCCCAGTTCGGTCAGGGTCTTGTCCGTCCGATGGTGGCGAAGGGTACGGCCGGTGACATCTACGGTGAGCTCGTGAACTCGACGGGCAAAATCGCCTCCAAAGCCAGGTTCGTGCCGGTCGGTGGAGCGGCGACGGCGGCCGCCGTCGGTGGGGCCGGTGCGACCGCCGGTGCCACGGCTGTCGGAGGCGCGGCGCTCACCGTGGCCGCTCCGCTCGTGCTCATGGCCGTGGCGGTCGGGGTGAGCGCGCATGCCGACCACAAGCGCCAGCAAGCCGTCGCACACATCACGGAACTGCTGGAGCAACTTCAGGAGGACAAGCTCGACGACGAGCACAGCGCACTGAACGGCTGCCGTGCCGCCATCGACAAGGCCACGGCCATCCTGCTCGACCAGGGCAAGCTCGGTGTCTCGCTGGGACTCGACTCGGCGGTGCACACCATCGACACGGCGCTGAGCAAAGCCGACCTCCGCCTCGCCCGATGGCAGAGTGCGCTCGACAGACTGCCCGAGGGCGAGGCCGTCGAACTCGGCACGCTGACCAAGTCGTTCCCCGGCGTCGACGACGACGGCGGCATGTTCCGGACCCACCTCGAACTCGCCGCCCTGGCCATCGCGCTGATGCGGCGGGTCATCGTCCTCCAGTCCGTCGAGCACGCTCAGAACGAGCCCGGCAACCCGTTCGAGCACTTCACCAGCGCGCTCAAGCGCGACCAGCGGCGCCTCGACACGACGGAGTCAGGTATCGCTGCCGTCCTGATACGCCTGGCGGCGCTGGAGCTGGCACGCCCGAACGGTCTGCGCCCCGTTCTCACCAACGGTGAGGTCGACCGCCTCATGCGCGGGGCACACCGGATCCGCCGACTGGGTGACGGCGTCACGGTCAACGCCCGTGCGGCGGACGTCGCAATCGACATCGCCCGTGACATGGACGGATCGGTGGTCGTGTTCCCCGCGCTGCCTGCAAAGGAGCAGGCCCGCGCCTGACGAGCCCCCTTCACGGAACTCGGGCCACGTACGGGGAGTCAGCGTAGGGGGCAGCAGGTGCCGACGGCCCGCCCGAGAGTTTCGGGGTCGCCCAGGCTCAGCACCTGCCCTCAAGGCCCGCGCCCGGAATGAGGCGGAAACCGCAGGCGCCATTCCAGAGGACCGGTAAGCCCCGCTGCGCCACTCCTGGGCCCGCCCCGCTCCCCGTTTACGGCGGCCGCCGTCCGGTTTGCGGCGGCCGCCGTCTGCGGCTCCCTTAGGGCCGCTCCGGGGCCGTACGCGGAGGCCCGGCCGACGCGCAACACACCTCCAGCCGCCCCGATCCCCCGGGCCGCGCACCCACCCACCCGTCCCTTCCCGCTTCTCTTTCTTCTGTTCCTGGACCGGGTGTCGGGGTGTGCTGAGGGGGATGTCGGGGTGCCGACCACGCTGCAAACGCTGTGGTGACCTGCGGCGATGCAGGTGCGAGGCCACAGGGCACGTGCCGCTGAGAGCGGGGTTGTCGGCGGGAATTACGGCCCGGTCGGGGGCGGGGTTGTCGCACTGTGGCTGGTGGGATCCCTACTACTCCAGGGGTAGATGGTGATCTCGCGGTGTCAGCCACTACTGCGGTGGTGCCGCCGCGCGCGGTGCTCGATCCTCAGGGCCCATAGACGAGATCCGTACCGCCGCTGGCCTCAATCAGCCAGGACAGCGAACCGCTGCCGAACGGCCAGCCCGTGGTAGCCACCTGCACCCAGCCTCCCGACTCATCCGTTCCCGCGTGCCACCACCACCAGCTGCGATCGTCACCCATCCCTTCCTCGGTCGGGTCGAAGTAGTACAGCCATCCCGAGAGCGACCACGGCCCCTGATCGGCAACCGCCCTCTGCTCCGGCGTCATCGCCCGCCACTGCCGCAGCCATGCCTCGGCGTCGAAGGTCTCACCAGGCTCCGGGTGTTCGGGCGCGCAGCGCTGGATGAACCACGCCGGCAGCAGCTGCGGCCAGCGCTCAAAAGCAGGCCAGGAGACCCGGCCGAGCCCTTCCGTCGTGGACGCCCTCGCCCGTGCCCTCCTGCTGGAACCGGACGAGGTCGACCACCTGCGCAGCCTGGCCGCCATCGCCGCCCGGGCGTCACCAGAACTTCCGGCCACACCGAGTCGGACCGTACGGCCCGGCGTGAAGCTTCTGCTGGAGAATCTGCGGCCGGCGCCCGCGTATGTGGTCAGCCGTACGAACGACCTGCTCGCCGCGAACCCCGCCGGGCTCAGGCTCCTCGCCGTGATCGAGGAATGGCCCGCCAAGGAGCGCAACGTCGCCCGCTATGTCTTCCTCCACCCCGCCGCCCGCGACCTGTTCGTCGACTGGGGCACCCAGGCCCGGGGCTGCGTCGCGCACCTCCGCGCGCTGGTCGGCACCGACCCCGAGGCCCCCGGACTGACTCGGCTGGTCGGTGAACTCGTGCTGAAGAGCTCGGAGTTCGCCGGCCTGTGGAAGCGCTACGACGTCAAGAACCGTTCATACGGCAAGAAGACCTTCCACCACCCGAGGTCGGCGACCTCACCCTCGGCTACCAGTCTCTGCAGTTGGAAGCCACCCCCGGCCACCACGTGCTCGCGTACCACGCCGAACCCGGCACCCCCGATCACGACGCGGTCGCCCTCCTCGACCTCTTGGCCCAGCAGTCGGATTCCGGGCCGGCGACACCGGGTACGGCATCGTCCGCCTCGTCCTGACACCACCGGGGAACGTCACCGGAGTGGGCGGGCCGGCCGCGTAGGGCTCACCAGGTTGTTGCCACGGAGCGCAGCGCGGTCCACGTTTCGCCACGCCGGGCCCAGTCCATGGTGAATTGCAGCGGCCAGTCGGCGTGGGTGCCGTAGACCGTCGCCTTGGTGACGATGCGGCCGACGAGGCGGGCGGTGTCGCCCTCCACGTCGACGGTGACGTACTTCTCGATCACGCTGTGGTAGATGAACTGTCCGGCTCGCATCTGGGACAGCCACTCGGCCTTGGGCTGTTGGTAGCCGGTGATGTGGGTGAGGGTGAAGCCGTCGTCGAGTAGATCGTCCAGGGCGTCGGTGTCGCCGTCGGCCATCGCCCGCAGGTGGGCGCGGTAGGCGTCGAGGACCTCTTCGCGGGCGTTCGCGTCCAAGGGTGCGGGCATGGTGGCTCCTGTCCTGGTGGAGGTCATTCGGCGGTTTGGCGTCGGGACAGCCGTACTTCTTCGATGTCGAGATGCCGCTGGACCTGGCGCAGCACGGTGTCGTCGATCTCGTGGTCGTCGCGCAGGCGGAGCACGGTGGCGCGTTTGTGGGCGAGGAGGGCCAGACGCAGGGCGGTGTAGTGCCGGTGGTGGCGCAGGACGTCGTCCTTGTCGGAGGCATCGGTCTCGCCGCCACCGGCGCGGACGACGAGCAGATGGGACTCGTACTCCTGGCGCATGCGTTCGGCGACGTCCGGGTCCGTGTTCAGGTCGTCGGCGAGCGTGGGGAGGGCCTTGAGGGCCTCCTCGGTGGCGGTCGTTTCGGCGAGGAAGCGCTCCTCCTCCACCGACGTGTCGTGGGGCAGGCGGGCCCAGCGCACCACGGCCGGCAGCAGCAGTCCCTGTACGACCAGGGTGGTGACGATGACGCCGGAGGTGACGAAGACGATCGTGTCGCGGTCGGGGAAGGGCGCGCCGGAGTCGAGTGCCGTCGGCACCGACAGGGCCACGGCCAGTGAGACCGCGCCTCGGAAGCCGGCGATCGACGTGACCACGCGGGCGCGGTAGTTCATGCGGCGCAGGCGCTGCTGCGGACGGCGGTCGAGGAGACGGATCAGGTACGGGACGGTGAAGTTGAAGGCGAAGCGCGCCGCGACGACGACGGCGGAGACGGCCGCGACGGCGATGAGGGCGTGGGTGAGGTCGCTGCCGTGCAGTTCGCGTACGGCCGCCTGGGCCTGCAGGCCGACGAGGACGAACAGGGAGCCGTTGAGCAGGAAGGTCGCCAGCGACCAGAACTCCTCCGCCTGGCGGCGCATCGAGGCGGCGGCCATGCGCGGTCCGGCCTGGCTCATGATCAGCCCGGCGGAGACGGCAGCGAGGACGCCGGAAGCATGGATCAGCTCGGCGAGGAGATAGGCGGTGAAGGGGGTGAGGATCATGGCGACGTTGCCCAGCAGCGGGTCGTCGAAGACCCGCCGTGCCCTGATCACGAGCCACGCGGTCAACGCTCCGGCCGCGGCCCCGCCGAGGTAGGAGACGGCGAACAGCCAGGTCACGTGCGGGAGGGTGAAGTCCTCCTCGCCGACCGTGATGCCGACGGCCAACCCGAAGACCACCAGCGCGGTGCCGTCGTTGATGAGGCTCTCGGCGCGCAGCAGGGTGACGTTGCGGCGGGGCAGTGCCTTGGCGAGGACACCGACGGCCGTCGCGTCGGTAGGAGCCACCGCGGCGCCCAGCACCCATGCCGGTCCCCAGGCCAGGCCCAGCTCGTGTGCCACGATCGCCACGGCTCCGGCGGTGCCGATGACCAGCACGGTGCTCATCAGGAGGATGCCGCGCAGATCCCGCCGGATCTCCCGCAGGGAGGTAGTCAGGCTCTCCCAGTACAGCAGCACCGGAAGGAAGATGAGCAGGACCGCTTCCGGCGGCAGCTCCACCTCGCGCAGCGCGGGCACGAAGCCGAGCAGTGCGCCGAAGAGCAGCAGTACGACGGGCGGGGCGATCCGGTAGCGCTCACCGGCGGCGTTGCCCACGAGCACCGCCACGCCGAGGACCACGACGAGTTCGAGACCGATCACGGCATGCCTCCCATCCGGGTCAGGAGTCGGACGATCGACTGCGCGGCATCGTGGGGGCCGGGATCCCGGCGCTCGACCGTGGTCGCGGCGAGGGGTTCGCCGGGCGACGGGGCGGCGTGGGCATGGACAGTGAGCATTGCTCTTCTCCTGCGGCGTTCAGCGCGGCAGGAGCCGCATGGTCGTCGAGCCCGCGATGGAGCTCGTGATGCGCTGGATGGTGTTGGCGGAGTAGCGGCCGTACTTGGTGCGGTAGGCGGCGTCGACCGAGTAGTTGATCTCGCCGTCGACGTCCTCGAACGCCACGTCCTTCTCGACCCCGCCTGCTTCGATACGGCCCTCGTGGCGGGCTCGGGTGCCGCGGAACCAGGCGGAGGTGGGGCCGTTCACGGAGCGGACGTAGATGTCATCTCCCATGCGCACGACCCAGATGGTGCGCCAGCTGCTCAGCTGGCCATCCCGGCGCCGGGAGGCG
Source organism: Actinobacteria bacterium OV320 (assembly GCA_001298545.1). GTDB lineage: Bacteria > Actinomycetota > Actinomycetes > Streptomycetales > Streptomycetaceae > Streptomyces > Streptomyces coriariae. The sequence continues at coordinate 87,893 of LJCX01000036.1, read as the reverse complement.
ACGTCCAGTTCCTCGTCCGATCCGACCCGGTCGAGTTCGTCGTCGGTCCAGGGAGCACTGGTGGTCATCCGCTCATCTCCTCGATTCTGGTGTGGCTGTCCGCGGGGCGGGCGGACTCCTCGGGTCGGAGAGGATCTTCAACGAGCATCGAGCCCGGTCACGGTTCTCGCATCACGGCAGACCGTGCCATGCCGGAAGACGGCGTTCCAGGGTGTGACACGGCCCCCCAAGCTGCCTGCCGCACCGCCACGGCTTTTTTTGCTCGGCGGCACCCCGTACGAGGGCTCTCGGGGGTGTGGCTCCTCGTACGGGGTGGTCTAAGGGGGACGTGGCCGTGGCTCAGGCCAGCGTCGACGTGTCGATCACGAAGCGATAGCGAACGTCGGAAGCGAGGACACGCTCGTACGCCTCGTTGATCTTGTCGGCGGGGATGACCTCGATCTCGGAGCCGATGCCGTGCTCGGCGCAGAAGTCGAGCATCTCCTGGGTCGCGGGGATGCCGCCGATCAGCGAACCGGCATACGAGCGGCCCTGCATGATGAGCGAGAACACGTTGAGCGACAGCGGCTCGGCAGGGGCACCGACGTTGACCATGGTGCCGTTCACGGCCAGTAGACCGAGGTAGGCGTCGAGGTCGAGCTTGGCGCTCACCGTGTTGACGATGAGATCGAAGGTGCCGGCGAGCTGCTCGAAGGTCGCCGGGTCGCTGGTGGCGTGGTAGTGGTCGGCGCCCAGGCGCAGACCGTCGTCCATCTTCTTCAGCGACTGCGACAGCACGGTGACCTCGGCGCCCATCGCGTGCGCGAGCTTGACGGCCATGTGGCCCAGGCCGCCCAGGCCGACGACGGCGACCTTCTTGCCGGGGCCCGCGCCGAAGCGGCGCAGCGGCGAGTAGGTGGTGATGCCCGCACACAGCAGCGGGGCCGCCTCGTCGAGGTCGATGCCCTCGGGGATGTTGACGACGAAGTCGTCGTTCACGACGACGTGGGTGGAGTAGCCGCCCTGAGTAAGGGTGCCGTCCCGGTCGATCGAGCCGTAGGTGAGGGTGTTGCCCTTCAGGCAGTACTGCTCCTCGCCCTTCCGGCACGGCTCGCACTCACGGCAGGAGTTGACCATGCAGCCGACGCCGACCCGGTCGCCTACAGCGTGCTTGGTGACCTGATCGCCGACCTCGGTGACGATGCCGGCGATCTCGTGACCGGGCACGATGGGGTAGGTCTGCTGACCCCACTCGCTGCGCGCGTGGTGGATGTCGGAGTGGCAGATGCCGCAGTACTTGATTTCGATGAGGACGTCGTGCGGGCCGACGTCACGGCGCTCGATGGTCGTGGGGGCGAGGGGTTCGGTCGCGCCCGTGGCGGCGTACGCGTTGACGGTGAGCATGGGTTTCTCCGGTTGGTGGTTCTGGTTCTACTGCTGCTGACCGTGGGGGGTCAGCGCGGGTCGAGCCGCATCGTGGTGGAGCTCGCCTCGGGGCTGGTGATGGCCTTGATGATGTACGCGGCGTAGTGCCCGTACTTGGCCCGGTAGGCGGCGTCCACGGCGTCGTCGACCTCGTCGTCGGCGTCGACGATCGTCACGTCTTTCATCACCCCGCCGACCTGGATACGGCCTTCCTGGCGGGCCCGGGTGCCGCGGTACCAGTCAGAGCCGGGGCCGTTGACCGATCGGACGTAGATGTCGTCGCCGACCCGGACCACCCAGATGGTCCGTCGGCTGCCCAGCTCGCCGCCGCGCCGCAGGGACGCGATCTCCAGTTCCTCCGCGTGTTCGATGCTGTCGAGCTCCTGGCTCGTCCAGGCCGAGGTCGAGGTCGAGGTCATGAGGTCTTCTCCTTGACGAGTACGGATGCCACCGCGGTAAGGACCACGAGCAGCGAGGCGATCAGGAGGCTGGTGCGCAGCCCGTGCAGGAAGTGCGCGTGGTTCGAGACCAGGGCTCCGAAGACGGCCACCGACAGGGCGCCGCCGAGCTGGCGGGACGCGTTCAGTACACCGCTCGCGGTGCCGGCGCGCTCGCCGGGAACCCGGTCGAGGAGCAGTGAGGTCACCGCCGGTACGGCGAGACCGCCGCCCGTTCCGACCGGGATCATCAGCAGGACCAGCAGCCAGGCGGGCGCCGACGGAACGCAGAGCGCCACCAGGCCCGCGGCCATGAACAGCTGCCCTGTGACGATCGGCATCCGCGGTCCGAATCGCGCGGCGAGCCGGGCGGCCGTAGGGCTGACGAACGCGGTCAGCAGCGTCATCGGCAGGAACGCCAGACCGGTGGCCATCGGCGAGAGGCCCTGTTCCTGCTGGAGATAAAGGCCGAGCAGGAAGATCATCCCGTAGAAGCCGACGTTGAGCGCGAACCCGATGGTCGCCGACAGCGCCATCGTCCGGGCACGCAAGAGCTCCAGTGGCACCATCGGATTGCGGCCGCGCGCCTGGGCCACCACGAAGACCGCCCCCGCCACCACGGCCACCGCCAGCGCGAGCAGCACCCGCGGCGCACCCAGGCCGACGGCACCGGTCTCGATCGCCGCGTAGGTCAGACCGCCCATTGCCGCCACCGCGGCGATCTGCCCGGTCCAGTCGAACGGAGCGTCCGCCTGGCGGGGCGAGCGGGCGGTCCGGGTGAGCAGGAACAGCGCCAGTACACCCACGGGCAGATTGACGAAGAAGATCATCCGCCAGCTGAGCTCACTCAGCACACCGCCCAGTACCGGCCCGGCCGCGGCGCCCACCGAGCCGCCCATCGCCCACACCGAGATCGCCCGGGCCCGCCGGGCCGGGTCGGGGAACGCCTCGCGGATCAGCGCCAGCGAGGCCGGCACGATCACTGCGGCGCCCGCGCCCTGGACCAGCCGCGCCCCGACCAGCACACCCAGGTTCGGCGCGAAACCGCAGGCCGCCGAGGCGGCGGTGAACACCACGAGCCCCGCCCCGAACGCCTGCCGCGCACCGATCCGGTCGGTCACCGACCCCGCGGACAACAGCAGCGCGGCGAACATCAGGGTGTAGCCGTCCACCACCCACTGCAGCCCCGTCATACCGCCGCCGAAGCCGCGCCCGATCTCGGGCAGCGCGACGTTGACGATCAAGGCGTCGAGCGTCATCACGAAGAAGCCGAGCAGCGCGGCCGCCAGCGCCCACCGGGCACCGTTCGCGATACCGGGCTGCCCGATGGCGGTATCGGCTGACGCCGAAGGCTTGTCCGATGCGACAGAACTGGACACGGGTAGATCTCCAGATGAGGAAACGAGTGGTTGGTACGGAATGGGTTCTTCGACCGTCATCCAGCCTGCGTGCCGGACGTCTCGCGTGGCAGGCCGAGCTGTGCCGGGGAGCGCTGTTCGGGGGTGTGACAGGGCCCCCCAGATCCAGCCCATGGATCCGTCCTGCCCGCCCTGACACACTGACCACATGGCACGTGAGCAGCGCAACGGCAGCGACGGCACCGAACTGGGGCGCTTCCTGCGCGCCCACCGCACCCGCGTGACACCCGAGCAGGCCGGTCTCAAGGCCGGTCCCGGCCTGCGGCGCACGCCGGGGCTGCGCCGTGAGGAGCTGGCCACCCTCGCCGGTGTGAGCATCGACTACTACACGCGCCTGGAACGGGGCAAGGAGTCCCACCCCAGCCCCTCCGTCGTCGACGCGCTCGCCCGTGTCCTCTTGTTGGACGAACACGCCCACGAGCACTTGCGGGACCTCGCGGTGTGCGCCGCCCGCCCCACCGCGGCCGAGCCCCCGACGGCGCCCACTTCTTCGGTGGGGCCCGGGGTCGGGTTGCTGCTGGAGAGCCTGCGGCCCCACCCCGCGGTCGTGGTCAGCCGCACGATGGACCTGCTCGCGTGGAACCCGGGCGGGCTACGGCTGTTCGTGGGCATGGAGCAGTGGCCGGTGGAGAAGCGCAACGTCGCGCGCTGGATCTTCCTCAACCCCGGCGCCCGCACCGTGTTCGACCACTGGGACGAGCAGATCCGCGCGTGCGTGGGGCGCCTGCGAGCCCTGGCCGGCACCGACCCGGATGCCCCCGACCTCGTCGGGCTCGTCGACGAACTCCTGGCTGAGAGCCCGGAGTTCGTACAGCTCTGGGACCGCTACGACGTACGGGCGCACACCCACGGCACCAAGACCTTCCACATCCCGAACGTCGGCACCCTCACCCTCGACTACCAGTCCATGCAGTTGGAAGGCTTCCCGGGCCACCGGCTGGTCGCCCACTACGCCGATCCCGGCACCCCCGACCACGACAAGATGGTCCTGCTGGACATGGTCGCCACCGGGTCGGACGGGCCGGACGCCAAACCCGCCGAAGAGAAGCGGAACTGACGACCGACGGGGGCTCTCGACCGGGTCAGGGCTGGATCAGGACCTTCAGAGCGATCCGGTCGGCCATGGCCCGGTAGCCGTCCGGTACGCCGTCGAAGCCGACGGTGTGATCGAAGACCCGGCCGGGATCGACCGTGCCGTCGAGGATGTCGGGCAGCAGTTCCTCGATGTAGGCACGGGCCGGGGCGGCGCCGCCGGTGACCGTGATGTTGCCCATCATCGATTCGAACCCGAGCGGGATCTCGGTGTACTGCGCGACGCCGAGCCGGCTGATCACACCGCCGTGGCGGACGATGCTCAGCGCCGTGCCCATCGCCTCCGTGGCACCGACGGCCTCGATCACCGCGTGCGTGCCGTCGCCGCCGGTCAGCTCCCGCACCCGCTCGACGCCTTCCTCGCCGCGCTCGGGCACGATGTCGGTGGCGCCGAAGTCGCGGCCCAGGTCGGTACGGTCGGTGTGCCGCCCCATGAGGATGATCCGCTCGGCGCCGAGCCGCTTGGCGGCCAGCACCGCGCACAGTCCGACCGCACCGTCGCCGATGACGGTGACGGACTTGCCGGGGGCGACCCGGGACGTCACGACTCCGTGGTGGCCGGTGCAGTACACGTCGGACAGGGTCAGCAGGGACGCCAGCAGCGCCGAGTCCTCGGCCACCGGCAGCTTCACCAGCGTGCCCTGCGCCTGCGGCACGCGGACGGCCTCGCCCTGGCCGCCGTCCACACCGTTCGGGCCCCACTGGCCGCCGTGACGGCAGGAGGTCTGCAGGCCTTCGCGGCAGAAATCGCAGGTGTTGTCCGCCCAGACGAAGGGTGCGACCACCAGGTCACCACTCGTCAGCCCGGACACATCGGAGCCGACGTCCTCGACCACACCGAGGAACTCGTGGCCCATACGCCGCCCCTCCTCGGAGGCGGGCATCGAGCCGTACGGCCACAGGTCGCTGCCGCAGACGCAGGAGCGCACGACGCGTACGACGGCGTCCGTGGAGTTCTGGATCTTGGGGTCGGGTACGTTCTCGACGCGGACATCGCCGGCGCCGTACATCACTGTTGCTCGCATGAGTCTTCTCCCAGATTGTGATGGTGCTGATCAGAAGTAGCGGCCTCCGATAGGCACGGGAAGCGCAGAGTTCGGCGAGGTCCGCGGCGCTCAGGTCGACATCCGCCGCCCCGGCGTTGTCCGCCAGGTACTTCGGCGTCTTCGTTCCGGGGATGGGGACGACGTACTCCCCCTGCGCCAGCACCCACGCCAACGCCACCTGCGCCGGAGTCGCCCCCATGCGCTCGGCGATCCCCCGTACCCGTTCGGCGATGGCCAGGTTGGTATGGCAGCGCCTCCTGCTGGAAGCGGGCCAGGCCGCGCCGGAAGTCGTCCTCGGGCAGATCGTCGTGGGACGAGAACCGGCCGGTGAGGAACCCCTTGCCGAGGGGCGAGTACGGCACGAACGCGATGCCCTGTTCCTGGCGGCAGGGCAGCACCTCCGTCATCCAGTCCCGCGTCCACAGCTCGGACTGCACCGCCGTGATCGGGTGGACGGACTGCGCCCGCTTGATCTGCTCGACGCTCACCTCGGACAGGCCGATGGCGCGGGCCTTGCCCGCCGCGACGGTCTCGGCCAGGGCGCCCACGCTCTCCTCGATCGGCACCTGCGGGTCGGTGCGGTGCAGGTAATAGAACTGAGATCAGCTCGGCCTCGTCGCGCGGAGTGGCCTGGTCGTAGCTGAAGCTCATGCCCATGCAGCCCAGGCCGATGACGCCGACCTCGGGTCCCTCAGGGCCGAGAGTGGTGGTGCGCATTAGCCCTTCCTCCGGGTCCCTCGGGTTCGTCGTTCAGCGGGTGCTGCTGCGCGGCGCGTTGTACTCGGCGTCGTCGACCTTCTCCAGCCAGGTCGTCTCCGGGCTGCCGTCGCCCGCGCCCTCCCACATCGCGAGGTGGGTCATGAAGTGGTCGGAGGTCGCACCGTGCCAGTGCTCCTCGCCCGGCGGTGTGTGGATCGTGTCGCCGGGGTGAGCCTCGATGACGGTGCCGTCGCGCGTGCCGATCAGGGCGATGCCGGAGACGATGTGCAGGGTCTGGCCCATGACGTGCGAGTGCCAGTCGGTGCGCGCGCAGGGCGAGAAGCGCACCATGTTGGCGCGCATCCGTGAGGGCTCCTCGCCGGCGTGGATCACGTCGAACCAGACGTCCCCGGTGAACCAGTCGGCGGGTGCCTTGACGGTGGGCTGCTTCTTCAGGATTTCCAACGCTCTGCTCCTTGCTGTCCTCGACGATGTCCTTGAGTTGCACGATCGCGCTCATGGCGTCGAGCCGCCCGGCGTAGGACGCCGAACGGAAATCTCCGATGACATCGACCCTTCCCCCATCACCCGCTGCGTGGCAGGGCGGGCTGTGCAGGGGAGCGGTATTCAGGGGTGTGACAGGGCCCCCCACGCATATGCCGAGGAGGCGGTGGGGGCCCGCAGACTGGAAGACATGAACAGCGAGCAGCGGAATGGCGGGGGCAACGAGCTGGGGAGCTTTCTGCGCGCCCGCCGGGCCCGCGTGACCCCGGAGGAGGTCGGCCTGACGGCCGGTTCCGGCCTGCGCCGTACGCCCGGGCTGCGCCGCGAGGAACTGGCCACCCTGGCCGGGATCAGCATCGACTACTACGTCCGCCTGGAGCGCGGCAAGGAGACCCGGCCCAGCGCGTCCGTGGTCGATTCCCTCGCCCGCGCCCTCCTGCTGGAGGACGACGAGCATGAGCACCTGCGCAGCCTGGCCGCCCGCGCCGCGCGCAGTGCGCCCGAGCCGCCCGCCGCCCCCAGCCGCACCGTCCGGCCCGGCGTGAAACTGCTCCTGGAGAGCCTGCGCCCCCACCCCGCGCACGTCGTCAGCCGTACCAACGACCTGCTCGCCGCCAACCCCGGCGGAATGCGACTCCTTCCCGGTATCCAGGACTGGCCGGCCAGAGAGCGCAACATCGCCCGCTATCTCTTCCTCCACCCCGCCTCGCGTGACCTGTTCCACGACTGGAACATCCAGGTCCGCGGCTGCGTGGCGCGGCTGCGCGCTCTGGCCGGCACCGATCCCGACGCCCCGGACCTGACCCGGCTCGCCGGTGAACTCCTCCTCAAAAGCCCGGAGTTCGCCCGCCTGTGGGAGCGCTACGACGTCAAGGGCCACTCCCACGGCCGCAAGACCTTCCACCACCCCGAGGTCGGCGACCTCACCCTCGGCTACCAGTCCATGGAGCTGGAAGGCACCCCCGGCCACCGCCTGGTGACGTACTACGCCGAGCCGAGCACCGCCGATCACGACGCGATGGCCCTGCTCGACCTGCTAGGGCTGGAACAGCCCGCCAAGGGGACGTCGGCAGGCGACGACCGGTCGACGACTGAGGCGGCGCACCCCGCCTCGCCCTGACAGTCGAACGCTGGTGGTCCTGTTGCCACCCGCTCCGCTTCGGACGCTCACGGGCCCGACGACGAGTTCTACGGCCATGACGCCCGCCCCGCGCCCCGGCCGATCGGCCATCCTTCGCGCGCCGGAAACCGCCGCACCGCGCTGTGTCCGACACCGCCCGGACGAGGACGACGATGTGAGCATCGTCGACGGCGGAGGCCTCATCGAGAGCCGCAACGTCCTCGGCACCTCAACAACCACGGCCCCAACCGGGCGCGGCACAGCAGTCGCCAAGGCCGCCACGACGCCGCCTCAGTTCTCCCTGCGCGGCACTCTCGATCGACGGCTCATGCGCCGGGACCGTACAGGCCGAACCGCCCCACCCGGACTGGGGCCCGGATCAGGGCGGATCGGCGGCTGTGGCTCTCAGCTCGTTATGGCGTCGTCAGCTCACCGGCGCGCAGGGCCGCGGTCACGCCGCCGTCCATCAGGAGGTCGGCGCCGGTGATGAAGCCGGCGTCACGGCCGAGCAGGAAGGCGGCGGCCGTGGCGACCTCCTCGGAGGTGCCGAACCGCTTGGCCGCCGAGGTCTCGCGCACCTTGTCGAACCACTCGCGACGTGGGCCGGAGAGCTCGTCGAGAGCCAACGGGGTGATGATCACGCCGGGGCTGACGGCGTTGACGCGGGCGCCGCGCTTGCCCCACGCCGCGGCGGCGGTCTGCACACGCAGCGAGTTGGCCCGCTTGGACATGGCGTAGGCGTGAACGGACGAGCCGAGCTGCTCCGGCTGCAGGAACGGCAGCGCGAGCAACTGTGAGGTCTCGGTGGTCGCGAGCGCGTGCTCGATCTCGGGTGCGTAGGGGCTCTCCCGGTGCCCGGCCATGCTGGCGACCACGATGCCGGCCCCGCCGGGCGCGATCACCCGGGCGAAGGCGTCCAGGACATACGCCGTGCCGAGCAGGTCGACGTGCAGGAGCCGCTCGATGGTCGCCTGGGTGGGAGAGACGCCGGCGGCCTGGATCACCTGGGTGACCGCGCCCATCCCGGCGGCCGTGGCGCCCAGCGCCTCGACCTGGGCCAGGTCGGAGATGTCGGTGGCCTGGACGGCGACGTCGTAGCCCTCGCCGTGCAGTTGCTCGGCAGCGGCCTGCGAGGCCTTCTCGTCGTGGGCGGCCAGCAGCAGGGTGCGGCCGGTGCCGACGCGGCGGGCGATGGCCAGGCCGATGCTGCCGGGGCCGATGACGACGACGATCTCCTTGGCGGGCCTGTTGTCCGTGCTCATGTTTCGGCTCCTTCATTCCATGTTCTCGGGGTGGGTTCGGGTGCCCGGGACAGGGCGGACGGACCGGCCGGCTGCTCGTCGCAGGCGCAGTGGATCCGGTCAGGATGCGGAAGCGGCGAACAGAGCGGAGAAGTCGATCTTCCCCCTACTGCAGTTTCGCGTCGCGGGACTCGACGAACCCACCAAGCGGAACCGTTGGCGGCTGTCCACGAGGGTGGACAGCTCGTCGCGCTCGGCCAAGTCGGCGGCGTTCGATTCGGTGTCCCCGCGTCGGCGTTGTGCGAGCACACGCGATGTGTCCGGTGCCCTCGATCCACGGTGTCGCGCGTGGCCACTTGGCCCAATGCCAAGTTAGACGCCTGACCTGGTCGGTGACAGGCCGGGCTGTAAGGGGGAGCGGTGTTCCAGGCTGTGGCACGTCCCCCCACCCGCCGGACAGGCGCTGCGGCCCTAGCCGAGAGTCGCGCGGGCGTCGCCCGCAGGACGCCGCACGGCGGTGTCGATCAGTTCCCGCACCTTGTCGGCGGGCACCGGGACGCCCGGGACCTCGAAGAACCAGCGCCCCATCTCCTGGTCGGTCAGCCCGTCGGGCCGCGCCGGCAGGTACGGCTGGACGTAGACGGGGGTGCCCGGCTCGCTGCGATAGCTGTCGGCGAGCGTGCCGATGTCCACGGCGTCGAAGCCCAGGACGTCCAGTAGCTCGGCCACCTGTGCCTTGGCGGCCGGGTCGTCACCGGCGATGGGCAGGGCGCTGCGGTCGCCGGCGCCGGCGGGTCGGGCGGAGCTGAACAGGCGTACGAAGTCGATGCTGTTGAAGGCCTTCACCACCCGGGAGTCGGCCAGGTGGCGCTGGACCAGGGCGCTGGAGGTCTGCTTGCCGGAGTCGAGCTCGGCGATCCTGCCGTCGCGCTCGGGGTAGTAGTTCATGGTGTCGATGACGGTCTTGCCGGCCAGGGCGGCGGTGGGGAGCTGCTCGTAGGTGTTCAGCGGGACGGTCGCCACCACCAGGTCGCCGGCCTGCGCGGCCTCGGCGGGTGAGGCAGCGCGGGACTGTTCGCCGAGCTCGGCGACGAGGTCGGCGAGGGTCTCGGGGCCGCGGGAGTTGCTGACTACGACATTCAGGCCGGCGGCGACCGCCAGGCGGGCCAGCGCGCTGCCGATGTTGCCGGCGCCGATGAGGCCGAGGGTCTTGGTCATGGGGCGATCTCCTTGTGGGGCGGGCGGGATGGCAGGACGAGATGGTTAGCGGCCGGTGGTGAGTACCGCGGTGCGCCTGGACCACGACCCTGCGACGGCGGCGTCCAGCAGGAAGGCGGCGACGTCGGCCCGGGAGATCCTGGGCAGGCCGGGCAGGCGGTCGAGCGCGGTCAGGTCGACAGCGTGGACGTTGCCCGTGGCGGGCTTGTTGGTGAGCAGCACCGGGTAGGCCAGCGTCCAGTCCAGGTCGGAGGCGGTGAGGATCCGCTCCCCCGCGGCCTTGTCGGCGAACGTGGCCTTGCCGCCCGAGTTGTAGAGGAACCGGGCGAACGCGGAGGCCTTGGCCAGGGAGTCGCCGACCCCGAACGCCGACATGATCAGTACGCGCTTGGTTCCGCTGTCCTCGGCGGCCCGGACCAGCGCGCGCGTGGTGTCGGCGATCAGGTTGCCCGGGTCTTTGACCTTGCCCAGACCAAGCGTGCTGACCACCGCGTCGGTGCCACGCATCGCCTCTGTTAGCGCGCGGGCATCGCGGACGTCCCCCTCGACCACGGTCAACCGGTCGGCCGGGGTGATCTTGGAGGCGTCGCGGACGAAGGCGACGACCTCGTGTCCGGCGGCGGTGGCACGCTCCACGAACAGGGTGCCGGTGGCGCCGGTAGCGCCAAGGAGGAGGAATTTCATCGGACGACTTCTCCCTTCGGGAGCCCGTAGTGGCCCATGCTTACGAAAATATAGTACTTACTCAAAATAAGTACATCGCCCGTTTAACATGAACGCATGAGCCGAGGGACGGACCGCGTGACCGGGATGAGCGTGTTCGATCCGCAGTGCACGTCGCGGGAGGTGCTGGAGCACGCGACGGGCCGGTGGGGTGCCCTGACCCTCGCCGCCCTGGTCGAAGGCCCTCTTCGGTTCGCCGAGGTACGTCGTAACGTGTCCGGGGTCTCCGACCGGATGCTGTGGCAGACCCTCCAGCGGCTGGAGGACGACGGCCTCGTCGCGCGCACACCGCACCCGACGGTCGCCAGGCGCGTCGACTACGAACTCACCGGTCTCGGCCGCCCAATCGCCGAGCGTGTCTGCGACCTGATCGACGCCATCTACGAGCAACTGCCCGGCATCGTCGCCCACCAGCGCGCGAACGGCACCGGCTCGGCTCCGCCCGCGGAAGACACGGCGGGCTGAGGCAGTTCTTGGAGTCCGCCGGCGGGATCGGCGGCGGCAGCATGATCGCGGCAGGGAGTCTGAGGGCGGAAGTGCCCTTCCCGGGGCGCAGCGCGGATGTGTGTCCGACCGTTGCCACCGAACGCAGGACTCACAGAAGTGCCAGACTGAACGAATGGATCCCGAGCGGCAGACCGGCGGCCGGAGCGCCGACAGTGAGCTGGGCTGTTTCCTACGGGCCCGCCGAACCCAGGTCAAGCCTGCGGACGTCGGCCTGTCCATTGGTCATGGGCCGCGCCGGACACCAGGCCTTCGTCGCGAGGAGCTCGCCACGCTCGCCGGGGTGAGCATCGACTACTACGCCCGGCTCGAACGCGGCAAGGAGACCCGGCCCAGCCCGTCCGTCGTCGAGGCCCTCGCCTCCGCTCTGCGACTGGGCGAGACGGAGCGCGCCTACCTGCGCGACCTGGCCGCCAGGACCGCCCGTGGCGCCAACAGAGGCGGGCAGCCGGATCCCGCCGGGCAGCGTCCGGCCGTGGACCGGGGCGTCGAACTGCTCCTCCGGACCATGCGGCCCCACCCCGTCCACGTCGTCAGCCGCACCTACGAACTGCTCGCCGCCACCCCCGGCGGCCTGCGCCTGCTGCCCGGTATGAAGGACACCCCGCCCGAGGAACGCAACGTCGTACGGTGGCTCGCCCTGCATCCGGGGGCCCGCGCCCTGTATCCGGACGACTGGGAGAACCAGATCCGCGGCTGCGTGGCCCGGCTGCGCTCACTCGCCGGCACCGACCCCGACACCCCGGGGCTGGGCCGCCTCATCGCTGAACTGCGTGACAAGAGCCCGGACTTCGCCGAGTTGTGGGAGCACTACGACGTCCAGGGCCACACCACAGGCACAAAGACCTTCCACCACCCGGAGTTCGGCGTCTTCACGCTTGGCTTTCAAGCCCTCGACCTGGACGGCACCGACGGTCACCGAGTGATTTTCTACTACGCCGAACCAGGCACCCCCGCCTATGACGTGATGGTGCTCCTCGACATGGACCAGCCGCAGAACGGGACCGGGTTGGCCACTGGCACCCCCATGGCCAACTGGTAGCGCCGACGGCACGAACGCGCAGGTGTTCAGGCGTTCGACTCCTCGTAGGCCAGGTCGCCCCCGAGTTCGCGCGACGCCTCGGCCTGCGCCAGCAATTCCCGGGCCTTGGCCTTCACACCCTCGATGGCGTCGGCACCGGCGACGAAGCGCAGCGGCGGATCCTGCTGGTCGGCGATCGTCAGGAGAGCGCGGGCGAGCTTGGCGGGGTCGCCCGACTGCCGGCCGTTCATGCTCTTCCAGCCCGCGATCGTCGCGGTGGTGCGCTCGGCGTAGTCGTCGATGGTCGGCTCGGGCCAGGTGGTGGAGGCGTCCACGAGCAGCTCGGTGCGGAAGAACCCGGGCTCCACGACCGTCGTGTGGATGTTGTACGGCGCCACGTCGAAGCGCAGCGACTCCATCCAGCCCTCGACACCGAACTTGGAGGCGGCGTAGGCGACGCAGAACTCCTGCCCGATGATGCCGGCGGAGGAGGACAGGGTGATGACGTGTCCGGCGCGCTGCTTGCGCATGATCGGCAGGATGGCGCGGGTGACGTTCATCGGGCCGAAGAGGTTGGTCTCGATCTGCTGGCGCATCTGCGCGGGCGGGATCTCCTCGAAGTAGCCGGCGAAGAAGTTCCCGGCGTTGTTGATCAGGACGTCGATGCGGCCGAAGCGGTCGACGGCGGCCTGCGCGGCGGCTTCGGCGTCCTCGATGCTGGTGACGTCGAGCTTGGTGGCCAGCAGGTTGTCCTGCGGCCCGCCCAGGGTCTTCTCGACCTCCTCGGGACGGCGGCCGGTGGCGACGACCTGGTGACCGGCGGCGAGGGCCTCGCGGGCGATGTCCGTGCCCAGACCCCGTCCGGCACCGGTGACGAGAATGACCTTGCTCATGAGGGATGTCCTTTCGGGTGCCTGTATCCGGCGCCTGTGTGATGTGCGGTGTTCTTGGTGAACTGCTGTTGAGATAAGGCATTTCGCGCTTCATTGGGCACGCTGCAACGTCAAGCGCACCCCACGGCCGCAAGGCTTTTCACGCCGACGCCGGCGAGGCCACCCTCGGCCACCAAGGCCAGGGAGCCGGAAGGTGCCTCCGTCACGATCGGCTACGCCGTCGCTGTTCGGCCGTCACGTCCGGATGCGTGGCCGGCCGGGGAGAGGTCAGGTCGAGCAGGAGCATCGCGTCGTGGTCGGCGGTGCCGGGTTCGGCGGTGTACACGCCGAGGCGCTGGCCGGGGGTGCCCTCAAGGTGCATGCTCTGGCCGCTGAGGGTGAGGACGCCGACCTCGGGGTGGTGGAACGTCTTCTGGATCTTCTTGCGGCCGACGACGTCGTAGCGCTCCCACAGTTTGGCGAAGTCAGGACTCTTGAGCAGGAGTTCGCCCACCAGGTGGGTGAGGTCGGGGGCGTCTGGGTCGATGCCGGACTGGGCGCGCAGCCGGGCGACGCAGCCGCGGACCTGGTAGTCCCAGTCGGGGAAGAGGGTGGGCGCGGTGGGGTGGAGGAAGAGGTAACGGGCGATGTTGCGTTGGCTGGCGGGCCAGTCGGCGAGGCCTGCGAACAGGGCGAGGCCGCCGGGGTTCCAGGCGAGCAGGTCCATGCTGCGGCTGATGACGTAGGCGGGGCTCGGCCGCAGTGTCTCCAGGACCAGCTTCACGTGCGGGCTCACGGTGCGGCTCGGCGGCGAGGGTTCGGGGGCGTACTGCGCGGCTCGGGTGGCGAGCTCGCGCAGGTGCTGGTGCTCGGCGTCGTCGAGATGCAGGGCACGGGCGAGAGCGTCGAGTACGGCCGGGCTGGGACGGGTCTCCTTGCCGCGCTCCAGGCGGACGTAGTAGTCGATGCTGATGCCGGAGAGCGTGGCCAGTTCCTCGCGGCGCAGGCCGGGGGTGCGGCGCAGCCCGGTGCCCACGGTGAGGCCGACCTGGTCGGGGCTCGTCTGGGTACGCCGCGCGCGCAGGAACCGGCCCAGCTCTTCGCCGCCGCCCGTGTCCGTGCTCTGCTGGGATGCCATGCCGCCAGTGTCACACCGCGCTGACCTGGGTGGCAGGCGCGTGGGGGGCCCTGTCATTACCCCGAACGCCGCTCCCCGGCACAGCTCGACCTGCCACCTGGGTCGCCATGGCGGGATGCTCGAAGAACCCGCGAAATGTAAGGAACGCACCCATGCAGACCGTCACGCTCAACAACGGCGTCGAGATGCCGATCCTCGGTTTCGGCGTCTACCAGATCCCGCCGGAGGAGACCGAGCAGGCCGTCACCGAGGCCCTCGCCGCCGGCTACCGACTGCTCGACACCGCCGCCGCGTACGGCAACGAGGAGGCCGTCGGTCGGGCGATCAAGAACAGCGGCATTCCGCGCGAGGAACTGTTCGTCACCACCAAGCTGTGGGTCCAGGACGCGCCCGCCGAGGAGAACACCAAGCGCGCCTTCGAGACCTCGCTGAACAAGCTAGGCCTGGACCACCTCGACCTGTACTTGATGCACCAGCCCTACGGCGACGTGTACGGCCAGTGGCGCGCCATGGAGGCCCTCAACCGCGAGGGCCGCGTCAAGGCGATCGGTGTCGCCAACTTCTACCCCGACCGGCTTCTCGACCTCGTCCTCAACAACGAGATCACGCCCACGGTCAACCAGATCGAGACCCACCCGTTTTTCCAGCGCACGGCCGACCACGAGTTCATGCGCGAGCACGGGGTGCAGATCCAGTCGTGGGGCGGGTTCGCCGAGGGCAAGAACGACATCTTCACCCACCCCGTCCTGAGCGAGATCGGCACGAGCCATGACAAGTCGGTGGCACAGGTCGTCCTCCGCTGGCTGACTCAGCGCGGCGTCGTCGCGATCCCCAAGTCGGTCCGCGCCGACCGCATGGCCGAGAACTTCGACATCTTCGACTTCGAGCTCACCGACGACCAGATGGCGGCCATCGCCGCGCTGGACACCGGAGCGACGCTGTTCTTCGACCACCACGACCCGGCGATGGTCAACTGGCTGAGCGCACGGCGCCTGGACGCCTGAGCCGTAGAACGTCAGCGTCACTGCATCAGAACGAACTCGCCCGCGGGTGTTCCGCGCCGGTACGGGCTGAGGCACCCGCCCGGGAGAGGCGCCCCCTCGACGTCCTCACGACGGCATCCACCTCACGGACCAGGACCTCGCCATGTCCCAGAAGCAGAACATCACCGACGTACTCATGGTCGGCGCGACCGGCAGCATCGGACGGCTCGCTGTACAGGCCGCACAACGCCATGGCCTGCGCCCGCGGGCACTGGTACGCGACCTGCGGCGAGGCGAGGAACTGGTCCCCGGCGTCGAACTGGTGCGGGGTGACCTTCAGGATCCCGCTTCCCTGCGGAGCGCGGTGGGCGGAGCGGATGCCATCGTCCTCACCCACGGCTCCGGAAGCGACTCCCGCGCGGACGCTCGTGCGCACGTCGACTACGGAGGCGTACGAAACATCCTGCAGGCCCTCGACGGCGCCCGCCCGCGCGTGGCGCTGATGACGTCCATCTACGCGACGCGCAGCGACATCCCGGGCGCCACTCCGTGGAAGCGGCGCTCCGAGCGCCTCCTTCGGGCCAGTGGCCTGCCCTACACCATCGTCCGGCCCGGCTGGTTCGACCACGTCGGCCCGACCCAGCGGCGCCTCGTGCTGGAGCAGGGCGGGACGGTGGACGGCGGGATCGCCCGCGACCAGATCGCCGAGACGCTCATCCGAAGCCTGCTGACGAACACCGCGTTGGGCAAGACGTTCGAGCTCATAGCCACCGAAGGGGAGGAGCCGTCCGACTGGGCGGAACTCTTCGGCGCCCTGAAGACCGACGAATCCGGCTCCGTGGACGGCGTGTTGGACCCGCGCGACCTTCCCGTCGAAGCCGAGCCGCGGGCGGTGCGCGCGGATCTCGATGCCATCCGTTCCCCTCACGGAACTAGCGGATGACAGCGGGCGGATTCGGCACACGGAAGGGCGAACCCGCCGCCCTCGGGCGACGCGCGCTCCTTCGCGGCGTACTTCTGGGAGGAGCCGGCATCATGACCGGTGTCCAGATCACAGGCTGTTCCAGGTCGCAGTCGAGCGGGGCGACGCCGGAGGCCAGTGAGCGATCTGCGGCGGCCCCCTCGTCGGGGAAGCGGGTCCTGCTGGCCTATTTCTCCAGGCCGGGCGAGAACTACTTCAACGGCGGACGCACCAACCTCAAGACCGGAAACACGGAAGTCCTCGCCCGCATGATCAGCGAGCGTATCGAGTGCGACGTGCACCGCATCGAAGCCGTCGACACCTACTCCGACGACTACGACGAGACGGTCGCCCGCAACGTCCGCGAACAGAACGCCGATACGCGGCCGGCCGTCGCCAACCCCCTCTCCACGATCGACCGTTACGACGTGGTGCTGCTGGGCAGCCCCATCTGGAACGTCCGAGCACCCATGATCATGACGACCTTCGCCGAGCGGTACGACTTCCGCGGCAAAACGGTCCATCCGGTCACGACGCATGCGATGAGCGGCCTGGGCACCACCGAGCGCGACTACGCGGCATCCTGCCCGGGAGCGACCATCGGAGAAGGGCTCGCGGTGCGCGGCGAGGAAGTTGGGAAAGCCGGTGCCGAGGTCCGGTCGTGGCTGCGGCGCATCGGTGCACTCCAGGACTGACCTGTCGGGTACCTGCCAGGGCGCTGATCGGCTTGCGGGCTGCCGCCTTGCTCAACCGCTTCGCGGCGGTCGTAGTCCGCTTCCTGAGAGCGCGGCTCGATGCCGGTGCCCCTGACCGCCTTGGCGAACTCGGCGTCGAATCGCTCCCTGCCGACCTCATGCCGGGTGGATGAGGCGGCTTTCGTAGGCGAAGATCACGGCCTGTATCCGGTCGCGGAGTTCGAGCTTCTGCAGGATTCGCCCGAGGTGGGACTTCACGGTCGCCTCCGCGAGATACAGGGTGGCCGCGATCTCAGTGTTGGACAGGCCGCAGCCCACCTGGATGAGCACCTCGCGCTCGCGGGTGCTGAGTCGGCTCAGCCGCTCGTCGCGCTCGGCGCTGCTGCCGTCGGGTATGTGCGGGCGGAGGTTCTCCAGCAGGCGGCGGGTGATCCGCGGGGAGACCACCGCGTCGCCCGCTGCCACGCTGCGTATCGCGGTGAGCAGTTCCTCGGGCCTGGTGTTTTTCAGCAGGAAGCCCGAGGCTCCGGCTTTGAGCGCGGTGAAGGCGTATTCGTCGAGGTCGAAGGTGGTGAGGATCAGTACTCTGCTCTGCGGGGAGATCCGGATGACCTCTCGGGTTGCCTCGATCCCGTCGGTCCCGGGCATCCGGACGTCCATGAGGACGACGTCGGGGCGCAGGCCCTGGGCGAGGCGTATGGCCTGGATGCCGTCCGCGGCTTCGCCGACCGGTGCCATGTCGGGCTGCGTCTTCAGGACCGTACTGAAGGCCATACGGAGCAGCGCTTCGTCGTCGGCGATCAGGATGCGGATCGTCATGCGGACGCTGCTCCGCTGCTGCCGAGGTCGAGGCGGGTGTGGACTCCCCAGCCGCCGCCCGGGAGCGGTCCGGCCTGCAACGTCCCCCCGTAGGCGGCCGCGCGCTCGCGCATGCCGGGGATGCCGTGGCCGGATGGTGTGGCGCCGGGAAGTGGCGGGCGGGGGCCGCTGTCGGTGACGCCCAGTGTGACGGTCTCGGTCGAGCACCGTATCCGGACCTTCGCGTATGTGCCGGGGGGTGTGTGCTTGAGGGTGTTGGTCAAGGCTTCCGGTACCAGGCGGTAGACGGTCAGTTGCGCAGTGGCGGGTATGTGGGTGTGGCCGCCCTGGACCTCGACGCGGGTCGGCAGCCCGGCGGCGCACATCTGGTCGGCGAGGGCTGCCAGTTGTGCGATGCCGGGCAGCGGGTGGCGCTCCGCGTCCGGTTCGTCGGTCCGCAGGATGCCCAAGGAGCGTCGCATGTCGGTCAGGGCCTGCCGACCGGTCTCGGAGATTTGGAGCATCGCGGAGGTGGCCTTGGCGGGGCACCGGTGCTGTGCATAGACGGCGGCGTCGGTGAGCGCGACCATGACGGACAGGTTGTGGGTGACGATGTCGTGCATCTCCCGGGTGATACGTGTCCTTTCCTCGGCGACGGCCAGCCGCGCCTGCTGGTCTTGTTGTTGCTCCAGGTGTGCGGCGCGTTCCTCCAAGGCCGCGAGGTAGGCGCGTGTGGTCCGCACATTCACACCCAGGACGGCGGCGGCGACGACCATCGCGGTCACCGCGACGAAGGGGGTCAGGAACGAGCCTTCCGTCGCCCAGCGCAGGCAGGCCAGCAGGGCCCCACCCTCCACGATGGCACCGGCGACAAGCGTGCCGCGCCGGCCCGAGTTCGCGGCCGCCGTGTAGAGAGCCACCAGCAAGGCGATGTCCGCCGGCAGTTGGACGTCCATCAGCCACTGGACGAAGGCCGCGGCTGCCACGGCGCCGAACACCGTGAGCGGGGCCCGGCGCCGCCACACCAGGGGCAGCGCGAGGGCGGCGGTCAGGGCCACGGCCACCGGGAGCTCCTGCGGCGCGCGCGTGGTCATGATGTTGAGCAGGAGCAGCGCCGGCAACAGCGAGTCCCCCACCATGGGCGGCAGCCGGGAGCCCCAGCGCCGGGCGGCTCTCATCGGTCGCGCCGCTCGTGCGGACGCCAGGTCGTCGTGCCGCGTCAGCCGTACGGCTGTCCTCGCCCGCGGCACCCGGTCCCGGTCGCGCACCGGGTGGGCACTGCCGGTTTCCGCGGCTGCCTCGGTCATCACACGTCCCTGTCGATTCAGCGTCACAGTGGCCCCAGCCGGGGCCGCCACCGCGTACAGCCGGAGCCGGGTCGGGTACGGGAGCGTAAGACCCGCGCTGCCCGCACGTACCGCAGCCCTGTCACGGTAGGCCGCGATCCAGCGGAAACGCATGAGTCCACCGTCTGAAGGAATCGCGCGGAAGTACGACCACAGGAGGAGCCCGGCCACCCCCCACGGTCGCAAGGTCGCTCACATGGGCATGCCTCGGATTGCGACTCCGGCTGTACACGATGGCGACCCAAGGGCGATGTGGCAGCGCGTGCCCCGCGCAGAGCATGGCCGGGTGACCGAGAACATCATGGGACTGCACATGTCCCTTCTGGAAGTCCTTGTCTTGCTGGGTGCCGTCGCGCTGGTGGTGGCGCGCTGGCTTCCCCCTGCCGTCCGCCCAGGCGTCACGATCACGGCGGGGGCAGTGTTCATGCTGTCCGCGATCGTGCTGAGCGTGGTGGGAATCCGCTGGCAGTTGCTGCCAGTACTGGCAGGCGCTGCCGTCGTACTGCCGTTCGCCCTCTCTCCCCTGCTGCGACGCCGTACCGGCCGGTCGGCGTGGCGGGCCCGGTGGTGGCTGGCCTTGCCGGGGTCGGTGGCCTGCGTCGGCCTGATCGCCACGGGTCCGGTGGCCGCCTGGGCCTTTCCTGTACCCGTGTTCCCCGAGCCGTCGGGCCGTTTCGCGGTCGGCACCCGCGTGGTGCAGTGGACCGACCCACGCCGCCCCGAGACCTTCACTGCCGATCCCCATGACCGGCGCACGGTCGTGGTCCAGCTCTGGTATCCCGCGCAGAACAGCCCCTCAGGCGCGCAGCGGGCCCAGTACCTCGGCCGCACGGAGCACGAGGCGCGCACCGTCTCCGACGCCCTCGCCCGCGCGGTCGGCCTGCCTGGCTTCCTGGTCGACGGCATCCCACGTGCCCACACCCATTCGGTCCTCAACGCCCCGGTGGCCGACAGGGGTGGACGGTTCCCGGTCGTGCTGTTCTCTCCGGGATCGGGCGGAGTGCGCACCCAGAACACTGCCTGGGCGGAGGAACTGGCCAGCCACGGCTATGTGGTCGCCGCCCTCGACCACCCTTACGACTCCGCCGCCGTCGTACTCACCGACGGCCGAACGATTCACACCAAGACCACCTCCACCGGCGACCGGGACAAGGACGACAAGCTGGCGGTCGGCTGGACGGCTGTTCGGGGCGCCGACCTCAGCTTCGTCCTCACTCAGCTGGACCGTCTGGGCCGAGGTGAGATCGCCGGCCCGCTGACCGGACGCCTGGACACCGGTCGGGTCGCGGTCACCGGCCACTCCATGGGTGGTGCCGCCGCCCTGCAAGCAGCCCGGCAGGACCACCGGTTCGATGCCGTCATCGATCTGGACGGCTACCCGCACGGCCCCATCTCCCCCTCCCTCCACCAGCCGACGCTCGCGCTCACCCAGGCCATCACCCCCGCGACCGACCCGCAGTACATACCCCGCCTCACCAAGGCCCTCGAGCTCAACACCGCGACGAGCTACCGCCTCACCATCCCCGGCGCCGCACACCTCACCTTCATGGACGGTCCCCTGTACCTGCCACCTGTGCCCTCGATAGTCGGCTCCCTGGGCCGCACCGATAGCCCCCGCGTCGTCGCCGCAACCACTCTCGCCTTCCTGGACACCACCCTGCGGCACAAACCCGGTGACCTGCCCGGCGTTCTGTCGGCCTACGGTGGCCTCAGCGTCTACCGCCCGAGCAACAACCACTGATCAGCTGTGCGGCGGCAGCCGACGGCACGGCCGTTTCCCAGCCGGAGTGCAGTCCGCGGTGCCGTCCCCCGCGGCGGACCAGCGCGCCAGGTCGCCTGTCGGCAAACGATGGCGAGCTCAAGCGGTCAGCGCATCACTGCTGTTCAGGAGGTCAGCGTAGACCTCTGCCGGGGTGCGGTAGCCGTGGGTCTTGCGCGGACGGTGGTTGAGTTCGTGAGCGATGGCGTCCAAGTCGGCCTGGCTGAACGTGCGGAGGTCGGCGCCCTTGGGGAGGTACTGCCGAAGCAGTCGGTTGGTGTTCTCGTTGGTGCCGCGTTGCCACGGGCTCCGCGGCTTGCAGAGGTAAATCGGCATCCTGGCTCGGTGGTGATGGCCTGGTGCTGGGCGATCTCCAGGCCGCGGTCCCAGGTGAGCGTCCGCCGCAGGTGGGGCGGGATGCCGAGGAGGCTCCTGGTGAGATGCGGGGTGACCTGCTCGGCCTTGATGCCGTCCGGCAGCGCGACGATGGTCGTGTAGCGGCTGGTGCGCTCGACGAGCGTGGCGACCGCTGAGGGCCTGGTGCCCATCACGAGGTCGCCCTCCCAATGGCCGGGGACCTTCCGGTCTTCGACCTCGGCGGGGCGGGCGGTGATGGACACCATGCCGCGGATGATGCCCCGCCCGGTAGGCCGACGGGCGATCTTCGGGCGGCGCATGGGCCGGGCTGACCGCAGGCGCTGAGTGAGGCTGCGGTCGATTGCCTGGCGGCGACGGGGTCGTAGAGCGAGAGGTAGATCGCTTCGTGCGAGATCTGCCTGGCGGTGCCACCAGGGAACTGGCGTCGCAGCCACCCTGCGATCTGATCGGGAGACCAGCACAGAGCCAGCTTCGCCTCCACCAGGGCGCGCAGAGCCGGTCGTTGGGCGAGCTTGGCCTGCTTGGGCCGGCGCCCGCGCGCGTAGGCAGCGTCATCGGCGGATGCAGCACGGTAGCGGTCCCGGCCTCCATTGCGGGCGATCTCGCGGGAGACGGTCGAAGGGGATCTGCCCAGCCGCTTGGCCAACTGCCGGGCCAATTCCCCGGCGGCGATGCCGCGGGATATCTCTTCGCGCTCGCTGCCGCTGAGATGCCTCTCTGATCGCTGCTGCGGGGTGAGGCGGACGCCGCCGCTTTGGTGCACGAACCGACGGGCGTTCTGCATCGGTGCCCCGAGCGCCCGCCCGATCAAGCTGAACGATTGCCCCTCGCGCCGGCGTCTCCAGATCTCATCCTGCTGAGCCGGCGAAAATCCGTAGTCACGCACCTGTGCCTCCACGATCACATGATCATCCGTGGGTGGTGCGTTGATCACTTGAGGGTGCCATCGTTTGACGACAGGCGGCCCGCATTGCGGTGCGGTGCACCAGGCCGTCCAGGATGAGGGTCAGGCCGGCCTCGAATGCCGACTCATAGTCGATCACAGGCATGTCCGCCGCTGGATCCGAGCCGTCACTGGAGCCGACGTCCGCCTGTTCCTCCAGGACACTGCCGACTGTGAAACGGCTGGCGGCCAGCATCGCCATCTGCGCGTCCCGCTCAGGCACTCCGGACGTGACCAGGAAGTCCATCTTGCGGCGGATCCGGTCGAGGTCGTTGGCAGGGGTGCTGCCCGCGTGGAGGCGTGCGCCGTCCCGGCGCATCAGCAGAGTGCGCCGGAAGCTTCGCGTGTTGTCCAGGAACCAGTCGCGCCAGTCGTCGTCGGGCGTCGGCAGCGGGGCGGCCGCATGCGGTGCCATTGCCGCCTCCGCCATGGCGGCGAGGAGGTCCTTCTTGGTGCGGAAGTACCAGTAGAGCGAGGGCTGTTCGACGCCCAGCCGCTTCGCCAGCCGCCGCGTACTGACCGTGTCCAGCCCGACCTCGTCGAGCAGGTCGAGCGCTTCGGAGACGACGATCTCACGGTTCACCTTGGTCACGTTGACAAATCTATCACTGATAGATGACCCTGAAGAGGAATCATTCACTGATAGATTTTTGGGGTGATGGGCATGGCCAACGGATCGGGAGCGCGCCCCCTGCGGGTCCTTGTTGCCGGCGGCGGGATAGCGGGCCAGGCTCTGGCTTTCTGGCTCACGCGGGGCGGCCACAGGGTGACTGTCGTCGAACGCTTTCCTGTGCTGCGGGCCGCCGGGGCGCAGGTCGACCTCCGGGGACAGGGCATTGAGGCCGTCGAACGGATGGGGCTTCTTGACGCCGTCCGCGGCAAGCTGGTGGACGAGGCGGGTGTCGCGTTCGTCGACGCGCGCGGCAGGGCCAAGGCGACGATCATGGCCAACACCTCCGGCCAGGGCCGGCAGACCCTCACCTCCGAGTACGAGATCATGCGCGGTGACCTGGTACGCATCCTGCACGACGCGTCGAAGGACGACACCGAGTACGTCTTCGGCGTGAGTGTGGACGGCTTCGAGCAGGACGACCAGAAGGTGATCGCGCACTTCTCCGACGGGTCCTCCGGCGAGTTCGACCTCCTGGTCGGCGCGGACGGGCAGGGATCGCGCATCCGGCGGGCGATCCTCCCTGCGGGCTGCGACCCGTACTGGCGGATCGGCATCCACATGGCCTACTGGTTCATCCCGCGCATCGCGTCCGACAGCAACATCCGGGACACCTACATGGTCCCGGGTGGCCGTCAGATCATGCGCCGTAGCCACAACCCGACCGAGACGCAGGTGTACTTCGTGATGCGGGAGGAGTCCGAGGAAGCCTCGGCGATCCACCGGGAACCCATCGCGCGCCAGCAGAAGTTCTGGGCGAGCAGGTTCCGCGACGCGGGCTGGCAGACCGAGCGCTTCATCAAGGGCATGCAGACGAGCCCCTTCTTCTACTCCCAGGAGATCGTCCAGGTCCGAACCGACACCTGGTCCAAGGGCCGCGTGGTCCTTGCCGGCGACGCCGCCCACTGTGCCTCCCCCTACAGCGGCATGGGCATCTCCGGCGGCCTGGTGGGCGCCCACGTTCTGGCCGGCGAGATCAACCGGCACCCGGGCGACCTGCCGACCGCGCTGGCGAACTACGACAGCGTGCTGCGCCCCTTCGTCGACGAGATCCACCGCGAGGTGAATCCGCGTCTCCTACGCCTGGGCATGCCGATGACCCAGCGTGCGATCGACGCCTTCCAAGCCGCCACCGCACTGGCCTGCTTCCTGCACGTTCCCGATCTCGCCGCGCGCTTTTCGAAGGAGGACCGCGGCGGCAGCTGGCAGCTCCCCGAGAACCCGGCGCCGATCAGCACCGCCTGAAAGCGGCCGGACACCGGAGACCGATGGCCGTCGGGAGCAGCACTTACCCCCGATCAGCTCGCGCCGCGGGCGCCGCCGTCGCCCCGCCAAGCTCCACGCCGACAAAGGCTACGACTACGACCACCTGGGCAATGGCTTCGTGAACGAGGTATCCGCCACCGCATAGTTCACGACTCGGCCACGGGCTTGCGCGCCAGTACGTAACCCTGCGGTGTCTTCTCGGCAGAGTCCGGCTGGCGGGTAGTCGTAGCCCAGACTTCGAACCCGGCGCGTCGCAGCAGTCCTGCGATCTCGTCCGGTTGCTGCCGGTACCAGTCGACGCAGATGGCTTTGCCGAACGCCTCGGCGCGGTGACCCTGGTCGTCACCGACCTGGAAGACGAGCATCAACTGCCCGCCCGGTACGAACACCCGGTGGAACCCGGGTGCCGCTAGTGGGGTTGTCGGCGGGCCTATCGGGCCGGTCGGGGGACGTGTTGTCGCACTGTGACCATGGTCGGGCCCTGCCTGTCCGCCGGGAGCCGGCCCCCTGCCCGTTCCGGACGGATGGTTCTACATGGGCCTCTCCGGCGAGGTGAAGCCCGGCCGGGTCGCCACCCGGAGGCTGGGGCGTCAGGACGTGGTCCTGTGGCGCACGGCTCAGGGCGCCCTCCACGCGAACCGCCCCTACTGCCCCCATCTCGGGGCGCACCTCGGAGTAGGCGGAACGGTCCAAGGCGCCCCCAGGAGGCTGCCGCATCTCGGCGGTGATGCCGCCGTGCAGCTCCTCGGCTTTGAGATCCGTTCGCCGGCCTCCAGGCGCCGCCCCACCCAAGCCAGCGTCAACGGTCGGACACTCGCGGCCTCATCGTGGTTCTTCATCACCGTGCCACCTCATCATCCGGACGGCGGCACGGACGAAGGAATTTCCAGGTATCGATGGCCGTGCGGCTCAGTCCCTCCAGCAAGCCTGGGTCCGGACGCAGGTGCTCGACAAGGCGCCGGTCAGAAGTCAGTTGGGCGAGACAGACAGACACTCGGCATCTCACTCAACCCTTGGAATCGATCATCTGGGCATCGGCTGGGCGTGACACGCCACCTCGCTCGTCGTTCAGATCCCGTCTTTGAACCTCCGTCGTCCCCCGGCTGGTGGGGGGGGTAACCCCACCTTCAAGCAGGTGGTTGGCGGTATCCCGGTCCGGACCTTGATCGAAAATACTGGGTCCAGATCAGGTCGTCCCCCACCAGTGACGGGATTTTTCCTTGTACGAGCACGGATACGCAGCCAACGGGTCACGTATGTCCACGAGGGGTGGCCGCAGCCGGGGGGAGCACAGGCTGCGGGTCGCTGTCGTCGGGGCGGTCGCCACGGTCGTGATGAGCGCCGGTCTCGCCCTGCCGGCGTCGGCTGTCGGCAGGGCGGACGCTTCCGCGACACGAGGCGGGCACGCGGCCACCCGGGCGGCCCTGGACTCGGTCGTCCAGGACGGGGCGCCCGGGGGCATCGTGCTCGTCGAGCAGGGGCGCGACATCTGGGCGGGAGTTGCGGGCACTGCGGATCTGGCAACCGGCCGCAAGCCGCAGGCCGATGACCGCTTCCGGGTCGGTTCGATCACCAAGACGTTCGTGGCCACGTCGATGCTTCAGTTGGAGGAGGAGGGGAAGCTGAGCCTGGACGACACGGTGGACCACTGGCTGCCGGGCCTGGTGCAGGGCAACGGGCACGACGGCGGCGAGATCACGCTACGGCAGATCCTCAACCACACCAGCGGCATCTACAGCTACACCGATGACGAGGAATTCAAGCGCAAGGAGTTCGGCACCGACTTCTTCAAGTACCGCTACGCCACCTGGACGCCCTCCCAGATCGTCCGACTCGCCATGACACACCGCCCGGCCTTTGCCCCCGGCGACGACTGGAGCTATTCCGACACCAACTACGTCATCGCCTCCATGGTGATCCAGAAGGCTACCGGCCACTCCTACGCCTACGAGATCGAGCAGCGCATCCTGCGCCCCCTGCACCTGGATTCCACCAGTCTGCCGGGCACCCGCGCCCGCGTCCCCGGACCCAGCGGACGCGCCTACTCGAAGCTGACCGGGGAGCTTGCCGGGCCGGGAGAGCCGAACAGCGCGACCTACGACGTCACCGAACTCAACCCCTCATTCGCGGGCGCCGCAGGAGAGATGATCTCCAGCAATCAAGACCTCAACCGGTTCTACCGGGCCCTGTTCTCCGGTCGGCTCCTGGAGGAGCCTCAACTGAAGGAGATGATGACGACCGTCTCGATCAAGAACATGCCCACCTTCTCCTACGGCCTGGGACTGATGAGGATGACGTTGTCGTGCGGTACCGAGATATGGGGGCACAACGGCGGCATTCAGGGCTCCATCTCGCAGACCATGGCGACGGCAGACGGAGATCACGTGCTGTCGCTGAACTTCAACGGCGACTGGAACATCCACGAACAGCGCCTCGTCGACGCCGAATTCTGCGGTGTCCGAACTTGACTCGGGGATCTTGAAGGCGTCGAGGTCAGATGCCAAGGCGTCGCCAGGAGGTGGGCCGAGGGATCTCGTGCTGGTCGAGGTCCCTCTGAAAAGCAGTCGGATGACGGTGCGGGGCTCCCCAGTAGCCGATCTTGAGGTGCGCGCGTCGGACGGGATTCTCGATCGGGTAGCCGCACAGCCGCCGCCGGTCAATTGGGCAATGCACTTCGGCCAGGCCGCCCTGCTCGGCGTCCTGCGCTCGCTCATGTCCCAGCCCGGCGAGCTCACGGGCCTCGTCCGGTAGATCGTCAGGAAGCCGTTGCCATCCGATACCGCCCATGCCCGCCCCCTCAAATGCCCCGCGGCACGTCCCTGAGGCCGCACCCCTGTCAGGCAATTCCAGTACGCCGGGGATCCTCACGCAGCGCTTTAGGCAAACCCCACCCCGCCACTGCTTCCAACGAGGTTCGCGCCCTAACGACCTCGTGCACGGTTGGCTGTGGTCGGGCCCGCATGAGTGTTGCTGAAGCTCTTCGGGAGCCAGCGGGATGGCCCGGAGAGTGCTCTCGGGCCGGGTCCACGACCGGTACCAGCGCAGGCTGAAGGACCTTCCGCTCGCTGAGCAGGGCTTTGTGATCCGGCTGACGGTCCGGCGCTTCGTCTGCGGCTCGGTGGAACAGGCAGACCGCAAGTTCCGGCATCTGGGGGATACCAACAGCTTGGACGCCGACGCCCCCGAACGTCGGATGCAGGCGCATGATGCCTCAGAAGCCGCCATCGGCGCGGCTGAAGCTCAGGTCGGCTACATCCTGGTAGATGAGATCAGAGCCGCAGCTCACCGAGCCGTAGACGACTTCTATGCCCTCAACGCCTTGATTTTCGAGGGCGGTGGTGATCACGGAATGAGTCGCTTGCACAACCAGACGGCCGAGGTCCACAACGCCATTGGGGCGCGAGTGCGGGCCATTTACGCTGGCCGGAACGTCCTATAGCGGCATCCGCAAAATGCCGGTCAGAACCAGAGACCCCGGCCGGTGCGTCAAGGCCGGGGCCACTGATAGTTACGGCGTCACGTCGAGCCGGCGCAGTTCGGCCCGCACCCAGAAGGCGCGCGCAATGGCCTGCCGCACCAACTCGCGCTTATCTGGCGCCACCTCGGAAGGCACCTCCCTACGGAAGCCCCCGTCGGTGATCAGCTCGGCCTTATGGTCCACCCGCACGACGTACTCAAGAGCCAGACGCAACTCCTCGGCATCCCGCGGCGACAGGTCCAGACTCAGGGCGTACAGGGCTGCTTCCAGCAGCTGGTGGGTTCCCAGGTCGCCGAGCGCTTGCTCGACGCTGTCGGAGAAGAACGGCGGAATGAACTTCGCCGGCTGAACGTGGCGCATGAGCCCTCCTAGGGCTTGCTGGGCGGGCGGAATCGCACGGCCCCGCGCCTGCACACATCATCAGAGAAACCGAGCAACACGTTCCCCACCCACGCAGCCCACGCTGACGAGCAGCGCGGACCGAGGCCGCTAACCCCGCCTCTTCTCCCAGCGCGCACGGTCAACACCCTGCCTGGTTAGGAAGCCGCGCATTGCGGGCGATAGGGGGCCGCGGACGAGGAAATCGCCTCCGTAAGTGGCTTCGTAAACGACTCCTGCCACCGGTGAGGGACGGTGGGATCAGTGGTTGCGGAATGGTTCCCAGGGGTCGGGTAGGGGAGCGCTGGGGTCCTCGCCTTCGGTGGACAGGCCGACGTAGGCGCGGAGGGCGGGGCGGGTGCCGGGGAGGCCGTACTGGGTGAACTGCTCGTGAAGGTCTGAGCCGAACGGCACGGGCTGGAAGTCCTCGGCGGTCAGCAGCTCGGCCAGGACCTTCAGCAGCTTCTGGCGTCCAGGCGAGAGCTCGGTGAACACCGTTGTGGTGTCCGTGGGTTCGAACAGGGCTTCCAGCAGGTTCTCGGCGCAGACTGCCAACGGGCGGGGCACGACTCCGGTCTTCTCGAGATGGGGCAGGGCGCGGACGATCTCCAGGAGAACCCCGTCCGGGTCCTCGGTGGCGCCCATCAGGTGCAGCAGGCTTCGGACGGTGTAGCTGTGCAGGTCGCCGGCATGGTGGGCGGTGGCGGACTCGAGGGCCGGCCCGGCGCCGAAGGCCGCCAGCTCGGCGGCGATGCGCTCCGCCGGCGGCAGGCCGGGCGCGGCAGCCGGGTGCGCGACCAGCAAGCGGGTCAGGGCGGTGGCGGCGGCCCAGCGCGGCAAGGGGTGCTCGTGGTCGAGGTGGTGCCGGACCCGGCCGTCCGGGTCGTGGTCGGCGAGCAGCCCGACCGCGACGAGGAACGTGGCGACGCAGACCGGGTCCCGCTCGCCGTCGAGGCAGGCCAGCAACGGGAGCAGGATGGCGTCGGCCTCCTCGGGGAACCAGCCGAGGAGGTACGCGGTCTTGGTGCGGATCTCCGGGTCCCGGTCGCCGAGCAGTTCGAGCAGGACGGGAAGCTGGGCGCGGACCGCGTCATAGGAGCGCAGTGCGCCCTCGCGGGCATCGACGGGGTGCCCGGCCGCACAGTACGCCCGTCCCTCGCGCAAGTTCTTGAGCCGCTCCTCGTCGGTCTCGGCGGCGATCTGCTGGTCGTACCAGCGCAGATTTTCTTCGGGACTGATGGCTGCGGCGCGCCACGCGGCGGTGTCGATGCCGAACGGGAGGTTGTACTCGTCGTGCCAATCAATAGCCAGACGGGTCAGCAGCAGCAGCGCGTCGGCCCGGGCGCCGGCCGGCCCTGCGACAGCAATTCGGGCGAGGAACGGCACGGCGTACGGAGAGGCCGAGTACCGCGTGCCCTGGTGGAAGATGTTGCTGAACAGGCTGCGGAAGGCGTTCTCCCGGGCCTCCTGGTCCGGCCCGCACACCGTCCGGAGCTGGCCGGGCACGTCCTCGGCGCTGCCGTAGGCGTGCCCCAGGGCTGCCCAGTCGATGTCGTCCAGCCCTGCCAAGAGATCGTCGGATCGTTTCATGATCCGTATGCTCCCAGGGACCGCTGACACCGATCCCGCAGACGAGCTGGCTCCTTGAGCCCAGCGGCCAAACTCACCTGTCAATCGGTCAAGATCGCCTGTCAAAGGACAGCTGAGGTGGACAGCGCGAGGTGAACCCTCGCCTCACACCTGGACAGCCCAGCACGTCTACCAGGGAAAACGGGATGTGAGGCTCATAACCGACGCGTCGCCGGGGAGATCTGGACGCGGGGGGCGAGGCCCGGGATCAGGGGGCGTGGGCCGGCCGGGCATCAGTCCGCGGTTGCGCAGGACCTGGGCTCGTGCGCGGCATCGAGTGGTGCAGAACTTCCGGGCGTGGAGGGTGGCCTCGGGCAGGGCCTCGCACAGACCAAAGCCCAGGCCGAACGTGCCGATACCAGCTGATCAGTGGGCACCCTCCCCGTCCTGACCTCAGCGTGGGCTGGGGGCGTCCGTCGCCGATGACGACGTCGTGCGGATCACCGGAGTCGGAGTGGTTCATCAGCGCCGCAATCCACCAGCCGCCGGACTGGTACTCGCCATACGCGACGACGCCGCGCGTCGGCGCCCCCAGCGCCTCAGCCCGCATCTGCTCGATCGCGGACTCCTTCAGGTCGACCAGCCGGGCGACCTGGTCAAGCACCTCCGCCCGCCCAGGGCCGGTCTGCGCCGCCATGACGGCTGCGGGGAATGTGGTAGCCATCGGGTCCTCCTGACACGTCGTCGAAACGCGGCCCTGACGGGCAGCCGCGCAAGGACACCGCAGGCGCCAACTGCCTCACAGAGCGGGAGCGTTGCCGCCTGTTGCGGGTCGTTGCCGCCGGTTGCCGTTCACCCCGGGCAGCCTTCCCCCGCCCGCCGGGAGCCGGAAGACTGGTGTCGCCCGCGCCCGCGAAAGGGATGGGTCCGTGATCACTGACGCAGCCGAACGCCACCCGCTGGCCTACCTGCTGGCCGTGCGCGGGACGAAGGCCGAGGCGTACCTGCTCCGTGTTGCCGAGCAGCACCAGCGCATGGGGTACGGGCAGATGGCGTACCGCAAGGAGAAGGCGTCCCGGTGGATCGCGGGCGTCTACGCGCCCAGCTACCACACCCAGCTCGCCATGGCCGAGCCGCCGACCGGTCCGCCAACGCAGCCCTTCACGCCTACGAGCACGCCGCTCCCATCGAGGGGGATCTCCCGTGCGTGTACTGATACAACCTCGGTGAGGCCCACCAGCTCCTCGGGAGCTCCGCCCTCAATCTGGGCAACCCCAAGCGGGCCGTCGTCCACTTCCTGGAAGCCTCCGCCGTCCACACCAGCCAGGAGGCGTACAACGGCGACGCCTTCCCCCCCGCGGCCACGCCATCTACCTGGCCCGGCTCGCCGAAGCCCATCTCGGTCTCGGTGACGTCGACGCCGCCGTGGCCACCGCGCACGACGCCGTCGACCGGATGGGCGCGAGCGGTCGGAGACCTGGCTGACGTACGGCGAGCAAAAGCACCACGTCCACCTCAGCCACGCCTTCACCACGCTCGGGGACACCCGCCTCGCCCACGTCAGCCAGGAGCGCGCCCTGGAGCTGTCCGCGCCGACCAGCACCATGACGCGCACCCTGCTGAACATCGACGCGGCGACGTGCTCCCATCACGACGGCGACACCGAGCAGGCGTGCCACGGTACGGTCACCGGCCCGCCGGGCGGCCAGTCCCGCTGGGAAGCCAGGCCCGAAGGCGTTCGGCGGGGACTTCGTTCCCGATGCCCGGCCCCGATCGAGCGCGGCTGGGTGTGGCGTTGACCTTCGTAGCTAATGTAACTAGTCTACAGCTAACGACATTAGCTACTTCGGTGGGGGACGGCATGACCGAGCACCTGAGAATCGGCAAGAACACCATCGCCTTCGACGTGACCGGGGAGGGTCCCCTGGTCGTGCTGGCGCACGGTATCGGCGACAGCCGGCACTCCTACCGCTTCCTCGTTCCCGGCCTGGTGGCCGCCGGTTACCGGGTCGCGAACGTCGACATCCGCGGGTGCGGTGAGTCCAGCCTCGGCTGGGACGGTTACAGCCGCACCGACATCGCCGGAGATCTGGTCGCCGTCGTGCGTCACCTCGGCGGCCCGGCCGTGATCATCGGGCAGTCGATCAGCGGCGGCGCCGCGACCATCGCGGCCGCCACTGCGCCCGACGTGATCAGCGGAGTGATCGAGCTGGCTCCGTTCACCCGTGCGCAGCCGGTCGACCTGGGCGGGCTGATCCGGGTCAAGCGCTTCCGGACCGGGTACGCGCGGATGGCGCAGGTCATCGTCCGGGGACGCCTGGCGGACTGGAAGAAGTACCTCGACGTGGCCTACCCGGCCAAGCCCGCCGACTGGAACAGCGAACTGGCCCGCATTGAGGCCACCCTGAGTGAGCCCGGCCGGATGAAGGCCCTGCAGGACATGTGCAAGTCCAAGCCCACCGACGCCGGCACCCAGCTCGCCCACGTCACCTGCCCGGTCCTGATCGTCGAAGGCAGCCTGGACCCCGACTGGGCCGACCCCCGCGCCGAAGGGGCGAAGATCATCGCCGACCTGCCCGCCGGCCTCGGCGAGCTGGCCGTGATAGACGGCGCCGGCCACTACCCGCAGGCCCAGACCCCCGACCAGGTCCTCGCGCTGGCCCTGCCGTTCCTGGCCAAGACGGCCTCCCGTGCCTAGGGCCGGACTCACCGCCGCGACGGTCACCGAAGCCGCCGCCGCCCTGGTCGACGAGGTCGGGTTCGACCAGCTCGGCATCGGCCTGGTCGCCGAACGGCTCGGGGTCAAGACCCCCTCGTTGTACAAGCACGTCACCGGCCAGACCGACCTCGCCCACCGGATCGCCATCCTGGCCATGAACCAGTGCGCCGACGCCATCCGCGACGCCATCCAGGGCCGGTCCGGCACCGAAGCCCTGGCCCGCGGCGCACAGGCGATGCGAACGTTCGTCAAGGACCACCACGGCCGATACGCCGCAGCCAACGCCGCCCGCCCGACCGGACCCGACGACCCCCTCATCGACGCCCTCAACCGGGTGGTCGACTCCTGGGCGGCCATGCTGCACGGCTACCGGATCGACCCCGACCAGCAGATCCACGCGCTGCGGATGCTGCGCACCGTCCTGCACGGATACGCATCCCTGGAAGCAGCCGGCGGGTTCCAGTTCGCCACCGACATCGACGACAGCTTCACCTGGATGATCGACTTCATCGACCACGGCCTGCAGGAGACCACGGCCACCAGCACCAACAGCGCCCCCTCCAGCAGGGCCGCGCCGGGCGTGACGCTCTGACCGACGTGGACTGCGCTCCACGCCAGTCCCCGGCCCCACCGGCCACCGGTGGACCACCCGCTCGCCGAACCCCCGCCCCTCCCGCACCAGCCAGAAGTGGAATCCACCAGGAAGCCGGTCCTCACCGCCGTTACTGACATCGACGCCGCCCCGCAAGCGGTGTGGGACGTCCTCACCGACTTCGCCGCCTACGGCGAGTGGAGCACCTTCTCCGCAGCCGAGGGAACCGCTCAAGTGGGAAACCGGCTCACGATGCGCATGCCGGGCATGACCTTCAGGCCCACGGTCACCGTCGCGACGCCTGGCCAGGAACTGCGGTGGGTCGGCACGCTCGGCCTCAAGCAGCTGTTCCACGGCCAGCACTCCTTCGTCCTTTCCCCCAACCACGACGGCACCACCCGCCTGACCAACCACGAGGAATTCTCCGGCGCCCTGGTCACCCTGATCCGGCCCTTCCTCAGAACACCCAAAAAGGACGGGTACGCCGCGTTCAACACCGGCCTCAAGCAGCGGGTGGAAGTCCGCACCGACGGTGGGCATGGCGCTGGCAGCGCTGCGCGAGGAAGGCGGTCCCCGTCGGGGGCTGGCCGCGCGTCTGGCTCGGGAGCACGGGGGCGTGGCGCGCAGCTGGCAGCGTGCCGTGGCTGAGGCCCGCGCCCTGTATGAGGCGGAAACCGCAGGCGCCGCTCCAGAGGTCCGGTAGGCCCTGCTGCGCCATCCTGGGTGTCCTGCAGACAATGTCGCGCCGGCGTCTGGTGACCTCCCCGGTCGCCTGTTGGACGTCCTCTCCCGATGGGTCGTCAGCTGTTGGCTCTGTGCGCGAGATGGGACAGCCGTTGTTCACCGGTTTGAGCGGCGGTGGAGCCAAGGGCGGGAGTCGAACTGTTCACGAGTTCAGGCAGCGCCGGTCTCGCCTGTGACTTTGCTTGAGCCCGAGGTAGTGCCGGTGGCGGAGCTCCGCCACCGGCACCGTCGCTGCGGACTGGCATGCACTTCGCGCCCTGACGCCAGGTCAGCAGCGCCGGTCACCAGGTGGCGCCGGCGGGCTCCTCGATGGTGGTGTTGATGCGGTTGAAGAAGTTGGTGAGGCCGATCATCAGGATGATCGCGGAAAGCTGCTCCTCGTCGAAGTGGTCCGTGGCCTCGTTCCACACCTCATCGGGGACGGCCTTGCCGGAGCGGTCGGCGATCCGGGTGGCGGCCTCGGTCAGGGCCAGGGCCGCGCGCTCCTCGTCGGTGAAGAACGGCGCCTCGCGCCAGGCGGCCACGGCGTGCAGGCGTTCGTCGCTCTCGCCGTGCTTCTTCGCGCCCGCCACGCCGGCGAACACGCAGGCGCTGCATCCGTTGATCTGGCTGGCCCGCAGGTGGACCAGCTCCAGGATCTGCGGGGAGACGCCACCCTGGTGCATGGCCTTATAGATGTTCTGGATGCCTTTCATGGCGTCCGGCAGGACCAGGGCGGGGTTCTTCATCCGGGCACTGGTGGTGATCGTGGCGTTCATCTGATGCTCTCCTGGTGATCCGTTAGCGTCTGTCACTGGACCGACGGATCTGGACGCGGGGGTGTGACAGGTGAGCGAGAACTTTTTTCTGGCCGACCGTTTCGAGGCTGAGCGACCCGGGCTGCGGGCGGTGGCCTACCGGATGCTGGGCTCGCTTGCCGAGGCGGAGGACGCCGTCCAGGAGGCGTGGTTCAAGCTCAGCCGCACCGACGTGAGCGACGTGAAGAACCTTGGGGCCTGGCTCACCACGGTCGTAGGCCGGATATGCCTGGACATGCTGCGCTCGCGTACCTCGCGACGCGAGGATCCGCTGCCCGAGCAGGACGGGTCGGTCCGGCTGCCGGACCCGGTGGTCACCGCGCTGGCCCGCGTTGACCCCGAGCGGGAGGTCCTGATCGCGGACTCGGTGGGCATTGCACTCATGATCGTTTTGGAGGCCCTGTCCCCGGACGAGCGACTCGCCTTCGTCCTCCATGACATGTTCGACGTGCCCTTCGATGACATCGCCCCCAGCCTCGGCCGGACCGCAGTCTCCACCCGGCAGCTCGCCAGCCGTGCTCGCCGCCGGGTGCAGGGCGCCGTCCCGGCGGCCGACACGGACAATGCCTGCAAACGCGACGTCGTGGACGCCTTTCTGGCCGCCTCCCGCGGCGGTGACTTCGAGGCGCTCCTGGCCCTCCTCCACCCCGACGCGGTCGCGCGTTCCGATGGCGGCACGCTCGTCCCGAGCATCCTGCGGCGCGGCGCGGGCGACGTGGCGTCCCAGGCGATCGCCTTCGCCCGCTTCGCGGCGAATGCGCGTGTGGTGCTGGTCAACGGCACGCCCGGCGTTGTCTCGTTCGCCGGCAACCGGCCTTTGTCCGTCATGTCGTTCACCATCCGGGACGGCCGCATCACCGGGCTCGACATCCTCACCGATCCTGACCGCCTGACCACGCTCGGACTGACCGACTGACTGATGCCGGCCACTCCAAAGCGGGCGCTGCCCGCGGGGACCAGAGCGAAGGCGCGCTCGATCGGGTTGGGTGCTGTCACATCTCGTGAACATCGACCACAGCGTGGTTCGAGTGCCTCCCAAATTGCTGAGCAGCTGCTGCCGAACTTCGTGAACAAAGCCAAGCTGTCATTGTCCGTTGCCAGCCAAGTTGATCTCCGGGGCTGGGCGGGTTGACAGTCCCTAGCGTCGGCCGCGCAAGAGCGATCCGAGCACCAGACCGGCACCCAGACCGATCAGGGCGCCAGCCGATGCCCGCCATGCACGCGACGCCCCCGCAACGGGCGCGGCAGGTGGACTGGGGACAACCGTCGAGCGGGTCGGCGGTCCGGCAGCGATAGCGCGAGCATGTTCCTCGCCCACGATGGCCAGGAAGCGACGACCGACACGGCTTCCGGACGAACTGGCGATCCACGAGGCGTGAGCCCTGCTCCAGTAGTGCCGCCCCGCCTCTCCGGTGAACATCCCGGCCAGCATGTCCCGCAGTAGGCTCTCGCGGATGGTCCCGATTTCGAAGCCCATCCATGCATAGTTCATCATGAGATCGGCATAGACGTGCCGCTTCTGCTCATGCGGATCGGCGATGTCCGTGTCGCCCCAAACGG
This sequence comes from Actinobacteria bacterium OV320, assembly GCA_001298545.1. Lineage (GTDB taxonomy): Bacteria > Actinomycetota > Actinomycetes > Streptomycetales > Streptomycetaceae > Streptomyces > Streptomyces coriariae. The sequence goes on along the minus strand of LJCX01000036.1, from coordinate 51,820 downwards.
GCTGGTAAAGCGCCATGTCGTCAAGCTCCAGCCGGACCAGCTCGAGGTAGTAGCTGCGAATCCCCTGGACCTGCTCCGCCCTGGCCTGCCGGTTCTGAACGATCAGAGAAACGGCCACACCGGCCAACGCCAGCGCCGAGACGATCGCCGACGTGAAGCCGTACGCCGCGCCGATATCACTGAGCCTGTTCCAGTCCACTCCCTTGGAGCTGGAGATCTCTTCCAGGGCGAGAGGCGACAACAGCACCACCGTCAGCGCAGCTGCCGCAGCGGCGACCAGGCCCACAGTCCTGCTTATCCGGCGAGCCACCGACACTGCAGTCGCGGACCGATGACGAAGTATCAGGTCAATCACCCCCAGGCGGGCCTGTCCCTGTGACTAGGCCGAGCCCGGGGCAGCCTACTTCCAGCCGCCGTGCGCGCCGAAAGCGTTGCTACTGAATTTGAACTCGTGATGTCGGCCCAGCCCAGGGTCTCGCCGTGCTGCCAGGACGGCTGCTCTACGATCCTGTGCTCGCCAGGCGTGAGGCGACGAGTGCCACGAAGTGCTGGAGAACGGCGAACGGCAGCGTCTGCGTTGCGTCGAAGTAGAACGCTGCCGGCTTCTCCTCCTCTGGCGCGTAGACAAGCACCGTCACGGCTGTCGGCCCTGGAGCAGGTGAAGCAGGCATAGAAGAGAGTCGGCCCGGAACCATGCGGGCCCACCACCACCGGCGGGTGACGCTCTGTCTGATCCGCCTGGCCTTACCACGGGAAGGAACAGGATTTGCTCCCTCACCCCCGGCGACTGCCAGGTCCCAGGAGCTCGGTCAGCGGCGGCGCAGTTCCTCGGACCGTTTCATGGGTTTTCACTCTCCGGCCGGAGAGTGCAAGCAGGCCCAGCGGGGTGCCGGGGCCCGGCATGGCGTGGCAGCCAGACGACGGCGATGAGCGCGGCGGACAGGGCAGCCGCTGCTGCGGTCCATGAGGCGGTGTGCAGGCCGTTCATGAACATCACGGGGCGAGACTTCGTAGCCGCCCCAGAAAGCTCCCACCACGCCGGAGGTCTTCGCCGTGTTCAGGCTGCCGAGTGTCAACAATGATCGCCTGGCTCCACGGCTTCCGCCGCCTGCGCATCCGCTGGCAACGACGCGACGACATCCACGAAGCCTTCCTCGGGCTCGCCGTCTGCCTGATCACCCACCGCCACGTCCAACGGCTTTGTCAGGGACAGCAGAGACCGGGGATTCCAGCAGTCGCCCGCTGAGGCCGGGGTCGAGCAGTTCGCCGAGGAAGCTCACGTGTCACCTCGAATGCGGTGCGGGGATGTCGGATCATTGGGCCAACTGACCTGACTGGCTTCGGTGTTCGCCGAGTGACGGGAACAACTCCGACGGCACCGGCATGGGCATGGGCATGGGCATCAGTGTGTGCCAAGCGGGGTCTGTGGAAAGAGGATACGAAGACATGGCGGCGTCTGTGGTCGACGTACGACGAGAGGCACGAAGGCGTGGACGTTCACGCACAGGGGCTGGACGCGACGCAACGTCCAGCGCAATGCGTGTGCGCGGACCGGGCCGCCGTTGGGATCCTGTACGGACACATGGAACGCGTCCGGCCACGTCACTCCCGTCCTGCTGGTCGCGTTCGGTGCCGCCACCGCCCGGCCGGTCCTACGCCGCCTCACCCGCGACGGCGCGTACTGCGTCCCGGCGCAGTCGGCACCGACGGCCTCGGCGACGCTCACGGCGGTGCGCTCCGGCGCGGGCTTCGTCATGGGGTCCCGCCGGACGCGTCCCGGCCGGAGGCAGTTCCACGGTGTGCGCACGCGCCGGGCCGACGTCCGGTGGGCCCGCCCCGCAGACGCCCTGCGGATCTCGTCGGCCTGATCCACCCCGTCGAGTGCGCCCGGCACGCCACGGCGGGCCCCTCCGACCACCGGCGCTTCCCGACCGGTTGCACCCTCACCCGAAGGGTTCCGGGTGTATTGCTGTACACGGCTCCAGAGCCGCTGCCGCTGCCGCTGGTACGGGTGTGCCCGCGCTGCGGCGGACCGCACGGGAAGGCCACCGTCGACACAGCGACGGACCTGTGCTGCAACCTCTCGCACCATGGCAACGTTATCGGCCTGGCTGTCTGCCGGGACGCGGCCGCGGGCCTCGCCATGAAGGACGAGCGCACCACAACCGGCGCCGGGACGGTGGCGCCGCGGGCGCTGAGCGACACCGGACTTACGGCCCTGCACGCCCGGCCGGCCAGCCAGCCAGCCAGCCAGCCAGCCAGCCAGCCAGCCAGCCGCCGAACGGTCCGCGTCCTTGGCCGAAGCGGTCCGCGTCCTCGCCCGGCCCCTCGACCTCACCGACCGGATGACGCACGCCGCCCTGCTCCACCCCGGCCCGCAGGAGCACGTCCTGGTGAGGCAGTTCCACCCCCTGATCGCCACCGGCGCCTCCTTCGCAGAACCGGCGTCGGCCCCAACTCTGTCCCGCAGTACCCGACCCCAAGGCAGGGCATGAAAACGACCACCGGTCCCCGGCACCCGGCACTTCCGCTCTCCTCGCGCCAGGAATTGTGCTGGGAGTGGGAGCGCTGCCACGGCAAGCCCTATCCCGCGGTGGTCTCGATCGACTGCTCGACCGCCCTGCGGCTCCTAGGGCCGCTGGACGCCGGCGCGCTGCGGGAGGCCTTCGCCGAGGTCACCCTCCACCACGACGCCCTACGCCTGCGGCTGGACGAGCCGCCGGAGCGGGTCGCCGACGTCGTCCGCCCCCGCCAGTCGCTTCGCGCAACGCCTCTGCCGCTGGAGGAGGACGTGCTGCCCGAGCGGCCGTACGCGCTCCTGGTGGACCTCAGCACCCGCCCCTTCGACGTCACCGAACGCCTGGGACGCGCCTATCTGCTGCGCGCGGCCCCCGACCACCACGTCCTGCTGACCTGCTTCCACCATCTGGTGTTCGACGAAGCCAGTCACCGCCTCCTCCTCGGCGACCTGGCCCGCGCGTACAACCGGCGGGTGGCCGGCGGACCACCGCTGCGGCCCGCCTTCTCCTACCTGGACCTCATCCGCGCCGAGTCCACCCACGCGGCTCTGGAGGACCGCGCCGCCCGCCTGGCCGCCCGGGCCGCGCTGTTACGGGCGTACGGCGCCGGGGACCTGCTGCCCGGCCGTACCACCGGGCCCATGCCGCTACGTCACCACTACGACGAGGAACCCCTCGACTTCTCCCCCGGGCAGACCCGGCAACTCCTGCACGCCGCCCGGGCCGCCCGGGTCTCCCTGTACTCCCTGCTGATCGCGGCGTTAGCCGGTGCCCTCGGCCGTCACTTCGGCCGGGAAAGGGTGCTCCTCTCCACGCCGTCCCACGGCCGGCTGCGGCCCGAACACCGCACTGCGGTCGGGGAATTCGCCAACATGGTGCAGATCCCGGTGGACGTGTCACAGGACGGGGGCCGCCGGCTGCTGCGGCAGGCGCACGAGGCCGTGAGCGAGGCTTCGGCCACCGTCGACCTGCCGTTCGGGCCGCTCGCCGAGGCCGTGCTGGGCCGCGTCGACGGCGGCGGCTTCTTCCGGTATGCCCTCGGGCACGCCGCGCTGCGCCTGCACGGGGTGACCGGCTGGGCTCTGAACCAGCAGCGCATCGACGCCATCCCGATGCACGGGATGCGCACCGACCTCGTGCCGATAAGCCAGGACTCCTCGCGTTTGACCTACGCCACACGCCAGGCGTCCGACACGGCTGCGGCCACGCTCGCGCTCAGTCTCACCATGACGCAGGACGCACGCCTGTCGGGGGCACTGCGCCACGAGAGGGCCTATCACGGCCCGGACACCGCACGCTCGGTCCTGCACCACCTCCGTGAACGCCTGGGCGCGCTGTCCGGCTCGGCCGGGACATGAGGCGTCGGCAATCGGGTGCCGACGCAGGGAGCCGGAGGCGCACGCCGCAGTCAGGGCGTTTGAAGCTCCGCCTGTCGTTCGCGAAGTTCAGCCGTGTGGCGTGCCCGCTACCGGTTGGCCGCGAGGAAGTCTTCCAGGATCTCGACAAACCGCGCCGGCTGCTCCTCGGCCGGGTAATGGCCGCAGTCGTCGAGGACGACCCCCGTGACGTCGTCGGCCGCCAGCCGCATCGTCTGGGCGGCACTCGCGCCGCTCCACAGCGCGCCGCCGACGGCGAGCACCGGCAGCGTCAGCCGGGTCTTGCCGCGCTGCTCGTTCTGCGCGATCGTCTCGTCCAGCGCCCGGTAGTACGCGAAGCTCGCCCGCAGCGCGCGAGGATCCGCGGTGATCGCGTCGACGTAGACGTCGACGGCGTACGCGGGGATCGCGGTCGGCGTGGCGGCCTTGGTGGCGAACTGCCAGCCGAAGAAGAGCCGCTCCCGTCCCCGGACCAGTTCCTCGTTGAGGTCGGTGAGCCGGTTGAAGCCGAACTGCCAGAGCTTCAGGTTGGCCGCCGCCGGGCCGAAGAACGGCGGGGACGGCGTGAGACCGGGGATCACTGCTTCGAGGATGGCGAGCCGGCCCACCCGCTCGGGGTGATCGGCGGCGAGGGCGTATCCGGTCCACGTACCGATGTCGTGGCCGACCACGTCGAACCGGTCGTGCCCGAGCGCGGCCATCAACGCGACCAGATCGGCGGCGAGCGTGCCGGCGTCGTATCCGTCGTCTGGCTTGTCGGAGAGTCCGGCGCCGCGCGAGTCGACGGCGACGACGGTGTGGTGGCCGGCGAGCGTGGGCATCACCTCTCGCCAGGCGTACCAGGTCTGGGGCCACCCGCCGATCAGTAGCAGTGCCGGGCCGTCCCCACCGGTGACCGCGTGCAGCCGCAGCCCGTTCACCTCGACGAGCCGGCTGGTGAAGACGTCAAGGAATCCGTCAGGCAGCCTCAGCGAACTCAAGCTTGTCATGCCGACGACCCTACCCATCTTTGAATGATCGGTACAAGATGCGTAGACTGACGGACCATGGCAGGCCGCAAGCAATTCGACGTGGACGAGGCGCTACGACGTGCGATGCACGTCTTCTGGCGCTGGGGTTATTCGGAGGCCTCGATCGATCGCCTGACCGAGGGCACGGGCCTGGGCCGGGGCTCGCTCTACGGCACCTTCGGCGACAAGAGCGCCCTCTTCCGCAAAAGCCTCCAACGGTACGCGCAGACCTACCACCCGCTGTACGAGCAGGCACTGTCCGGCCCCCACCCGAGCCCGAGCGCCGTTGTGGCCGCCTTCCTTCAGGTCGCCCTGAACCGCATCGCCGACCCGACGGTGCCGGATGGCTGCCTTCTCACGGTGTCGGCAACGCAGTTCCCGGCGCTTGACGCGGAGGGCCGGGCGATGGTCCGCGCCACGATCGACGGTTTGCGGGCGAGGCTGGAGCAGGCGTTGCTGGCGGCGGGGGCCGGTGAGCAGGAGGCGGCGGAGCTGGCGTTGTGCACGCTGGCGACGAACAAATCTCTGGCAGTGCTGAGCCGCGCCGGTTTCTCGGGCGAAGACCTGGCAACCGTCGCGGCAGCCGCCGCAAACAATGCCAAGGCTCCGCCGAACCGGCCGGCCGAACCGTCGGGGCCGCGATAGGCGGGAACGACTCCGAGTAACAGGGTCCTGGATGGGCCTTCTTGAGGCGTCGCCAGCAGATGAGGCTGCATGCAGGAAGACGAAGGCGTCGTGGAGTTCGAGGCGTCGTTCCCATCGGATGGCGAGGCGTTTGAACTGGTGGAGGAGGGCGAAGACCTGCTCGACGACGTAGCGGAGTTTGCTCAGGCCCTTGATGTTCGGGGCGCGCGCCCTTGCGTGAGATGAACCGGCATGATCCGGCGTGTGCGCAGTACACGGCGGACTACCCGGGAGTCGTACGCCTTGTCGCCCAGGATGGACTCGGGACGTCGACGGGGACGGCCGGACGCCCGGCCACCGGCGGGATGCCGTCGACGAGGGCGAGAGTCTGCGTGATGTCGTTGACGTTCGCCGCAGTCATGATGACGTGGAGCGGAGTGCCCTTCCCGTCGCAGATCAGATGATGTTTGCTGCCGGTCTTCCGCCGGTCGACCGGCGGAAGACCGGTCGCGTCTCCCCTATTTTGGCGCGGACGTGGGAGCCGTCGACGCACGCGCGGGTCCAGTCGAGTTCGCCGGCCGCGTTCAGCTCCGCGAGCAGGATGCGGTGCAACCGGTCGAAGACGCCTGCCTGCTGCCAGCGGTCCAGACGCCGCCAGCAGGTCTGCACCGAGCCGAACCCCCGCTCCAGGGGCAGGAGCCGCCAAGCGACGTCCTGGTGCAGGACGTACAGGACGCCCTGCAGACACAGCCGGTCGGCCACCGGCTTCGGCCCCGGAGACCGCTCGGGCCAAGGCGGCAGCAACGGCTCGATCAGCACCCACAAGTCGTCGTCCACGAGTCGTCGCCCACGATGCACGGCCGGGTCGTCACACCCACCCGAACGATCAGACCGTCACAACAGTCACGCCCGACCAGGACCGTTCAACAAGATCGTGTTACGAGCTCTAAGTCAACCTAGGTAGACGCCCTGTCGTCTACCTAGGTTGAGGAAGAAGCAGCGAGGTGAGCGCGGATATCCTCTGCGCATGCTGACGGAGGATCAGAACCACGCTTGTACGGGCGAAACGGGCGACACGCCACAAGGGAAGCCGGAGTCTCAACCCCGAAGGAAGGATCGCCAACGAACCGCCACAGAGAGGGCGGAACGTGCTTCCACCGTCCGTTTGACCCTTGTCGCGGCGGTTCTGACTATGTTTACGGCAGCATTCCTCGGCTGGATGTGGGGGACGATAGCCCCCGAAACTCCAGGGGTGCTGGCCACCCTCGTCCAGGACTTCACCAGTGCTACGCAATCGCTACTTGAAGAACAGGCGGAGCACCTGTCCCCATAGGGCTGATCTCGTCCCTCATAGATTGCCGAACCTCCAGCGTTCCTCTTCTTCAGCAACATCGTGCGCTCCAGCTCCACCGCAGATCGTGCTCGTCGCCGTCCTCGCGGGCGGCGGTGTCGGAATCGCCTGCTCCGCGATGCCCCCGCTCGTCTTCGGCACCGTCGACCCTTCGGAGTCGGGCGTGGCCAACGGGCTGAACTCGCTGATGCGTTCCGTCGGCACGTCGATGTCCAGCGCCGTCGTCGGCGTCGTCCTCGCGAGCACGACGCAACCCATGGGGAGCGCAGGGGTGCCCACGCTGGACGGCTTCCGCACCTCGTTCCTGATCGCGGCGGGGGCGGCGCTGCTGGGCCTCGTCATCGCGGCATTCCTGCCGGGGCGTACGCGACGTGACGCGGGGTGACGCAAGGGCCGCGCCCGAGTCCGGGCCCGCTTCCGTGTCCGGGCTGGGCTGGGCTGGGCTGGGCTGGGCTGGGCTGGGCACAGCGTGCGGGGGCGCGTGCTGTCCGCGCGGCGCGAGGGGGGCGCCGGCGCGGCCTTCACCCTGCTCTGCCAGGCCGGCCGCTTCCTCGGCTATCGGGTCACCGTGCGCGACGCGCGGCGCCCGGTGTGGACGCGCTGACCGGCTGCAGTGGTGTCCTCTACGGCTCAGCCGGGGACCGCCGATCCATGGATAAACCGTCCTCTCCCGCCCCTGCGCGGGCGCCCCTACATTCGAGGCTGCGAGCGCTCACCGGCCCGCCGTACCAAAGGAACAAGACCCCCATGAAGATGACCGGCAACACGATCCTGATCACCGGCGGCACCTCGGGCATCGGCCTCGGCCTGGCCCTGCGTCTGCACGAGGCCGGCAACAAGGTGATCGTCGCAGGCCGACGCAAGGAACTCCTCGACGACATCACGGCCGAGCACCCGGGCATCGACGCCCTCGTCCTCGATGTCGCGGACCCCGACTCGATCGCCCGGGCCCGCGAGACCGTGGCGGCGAGCCACCCGGGGCTGAACGTCCTGGTCAACAACGCCGGCATCATGCAGCGGGAGAACCTCCTCGACCCGGCCGGACTGCCGGTCGCCGAGGACCACGTCGCGACCAATCTGCTCGGCACGATCCGGATGACGTACGCCTTCCTGCCCCTGCTCGCGCACAAGGACGAATCGGTCGTCATGAACGTCACCTCCGCGCTGGCGTTCGTACCGTACCCGAGCACCCCGACCTACAGCGCGACCAAGGCCGCGCTGCACTCCTTCTCCGAGAGCCTGCGCATCCAACTCGCCGGTGCCGACGCCGGCATCCAGGTGATCGAGGTGGCCCCGCCGGGCGTGCGCACGACCCTGATGGGCCAGGAGGACAACGACCAATCCATGCCGCTGGACGACTTCCTCACCGAGACCCTCGACCTGCTGCGCGAGAAGCCCGACGCGAAGGAGGTTGTCGTCGAGCGCGCCAGGTTCATCCGCGAGGCGGTGGCCGACGGCTCCTACGACGACGTCCTCGCCATGATCACCAGCAGCTGACCGACCTGCGGCGCACCGCCTGCAGTCGGCGCATTTCCCAGTGGGTCATGCAGGTCAAGGGACCATCGGGTCGTCCCACCGCGAGCGCCCTCGGTGTCGGCGGTACAGGCGGCTTCGCGCGGGCGGAAGAGGACGGCTCAGCCATGGATCGGCGGTCTCTGGATAGCCGGGCGGGATGCGGCGAGGATGGGGGGCATGGACAAGAAGGAACTGGCCGCATTCCTGCGCCACCGGCGTGAGGCGCTGCGGCCCCGCGACGTCGGGCTGGTCGAGGGGCCACGCCGGCGTACGCAAGGGCTGCGCCGCGAGGAGGTCGCGCAGCTCGCCGGCATGTCCACCGACTACTACGCCCGGCTGGAACAGCAGCGTGCTCCGCAGCCCTCCGTCCAGATCACCGAAGCGCTCGCCAGGACGCTGCGGCTGACCCCGGACGAACGCGACCATCTCTTCGTGCTCATCGGCCACAACGCCCCGGCCCGCTTCCACCGCTCCGAACATGTCGGCCCGCCGCTGATGCGGGTCCTGGACCGCTTGGACGACTCCGCGGCCCTGGTGCAGACCGACCTGCTCGACACCCTCGCGATGAACCCCTTGGCCGTCGCGCTGCTCGGCGACCAGACCCGCCACACCGGCCTGGCCCGCAGTGGCTACTACCGCTGGTTCATGGACCCGGCCGAACGTCTGATGGTTCCCGAGGAGAACCGCGACCGCCACGGCCGCGCCCAGGCAGCACGTCTGCGGGCCGCGCTCACAGTCGGCAGCGACACCCCACGAGCCGCCCAGATCCTCGCCGAACTCCAGAAGCACAGCCCTGAGTTCGTCCGCATGTGGGAACTTCAGGAGGTCGCCCGACGCTACGACGACTGCAAGACCATCCTCCATCCCGAACTCGGCCGCATCGACGTCGACGCCGAGGTCCTGTTCACCGAGAACCGCGCCCAGACCCTGGTGGTGCTGACCACCCGCCCCGGCACGGAGAGCCACAGCAAGCTCGAACTGCTCTCTGTCACAGGGCACCAGCAACTCACCCCCTGACGTCCTGGGCCGGGGGACGGGTCAAGGCTCGGCGCAGGGGGCCTGGGCAAGTACACCGCGGAGTGGTGCCGGCTGAACCGGATGACGCTGCGCGGCCCAGGCGCTTCATCTCCGTGGTCGGGCCTCCGGTTTGACCGGAGGCCGCCTCCGTTTTACTCTCGAATGTGTACGGAGGCAGCATCCGTTTTGATGCGGCCGCACGATCACGGCAGACAGGAGGGCACATGAGCGCCGATGAACAGCGGGGACGCAAGCCCCGCGCGGACGTCCAGCGCAACCGCGCCGCTCTCCTGGAGACCGCGCAGCGTCACTTCCTGCAGCACGGGGTCGGCACCTCCCTCGAGGCGGTGGCCAAAGAGGCGGGCGTCGGGCCCGCCACCCTCTACCGGCACTTCCCCACCCGCGAAGCGCTGCTCGCGGCCGTGCTGCAGACCCGCTCCGAGGAGCTGGTGGCCCGCCAGGCGGACATCGAGCAACTCGGCGATGCCGCCGAGGCGCTGGAACAGTGGCTGCGGGCAATGGAGGAGTACTTCAGCGCCTTCAGCGGGCTGCCCGACCCGCTCATGGCCGCGGCCAGGGCGCAGGAGCCGGACAACCCGCTCACGATCCCCTGCAGCATCCTCATCACCGCCACCGACCAGTACGTGCGAGCCGCGCAGAGCGCGGGCCACGTACGCGCGTCGGTACAGGGGAACGACCTGTTCCTCGCGGCCTGCTCCATCGCCTGGATCAAGGGCAACGGCGCCGAGAAGGAGTCGCTCGACCGACTCCGCACCCTCATCGCGAGCGGCTACCGCCAGCGGGACACCCAGGCGTAAAAAGCCAGACACCCCGCCCCGCCCCTCCCCCACAACGCCAGGTGGCACCACCACACGGCCATCACATCGCCCTGCCCTCAGGGGCAGCACAACCCCCGAAGGAACAAATCATGAAAATTACTGTCATAGGCGCCGGTGCCATCGGCGGGAACCTCGCTGCCAAGCTCAGCGCGGCCGGTCACGACGTCCAGGTGGCCGACGCCCGCGGTCCCGGGGCCGTCCGGGCGGAGGTGCTGGAGTCCGGGGCCCGCACGGCGGACCTCGCCGACGCCGTCCAGGGCCGGGACGTCATCGTCCTGTCGATCCCGTTCGGGGTGGCGGGCCAGCTGGCGGACCTGTTCGCGTCGGTGCCCGCCGAGACGGTGGTCATCGACACCTCGAACTACTACCCCGGCATGCTCAGCGAGCCGATCGAGGCGGTGGACAACGGCCAGGTGGAGAGCGTGTACACCGCCGAGCTGCTCGGCCGCCCCGTGGTCAAGGCGTGGAACGCCGCGCTGGCCGAAACCCAGCGGACCAAGGGCGTTCCGGCCGGAACGCCCGGCCGCCTCGCCATCCCCGTCGCCGGCGACTCCGAGGAGGCGCGGAAGGTGGCCATGAGCCTGGTGGACGACACCGGCTTCGACCCCTACGACGCCGGCACGCTGGCCGACTCCTGGCGCCAGCAGCCCAACGGCCCCGCCTACTGCACCGAGCTGACCCTCGACGAGCTGCCGGCGGCCCTGGCCGCGGCCGACCGCGTCAAGGACGCGGCCATCCGCGACAGCCTCCCGGAACGCTTCGCCGCCCTCCCGGCCAACCCCACCGTCGACGACGTCGTCGAGATGAACCGCGCCGCCCACCGCTGAGTCACCCGAGGCGGCTCTCGTGCACGCATCGGTACGAGCGGCAGCGCTGGTACGCAACCGGGGTTCCGTTCCGGACAAGGAGTTTCACCATGAAGATCGGCATTCTCGGCACCGGGAACATCGGCAAGACGTTGACCAGGCGGTTGAGCGCGGCCGGTCACGAGGTAAAGGCGGCCAATTCGCGCGGCCCTGAGACGATCGAGGCGGACGTGCTGGCCTCGGGCGGACGAGCGGTGACAGCGGCGGAAGCCGTAGTGGACGTAGACGCCGTGATCCTCTCCATTCCGTTCGACCGCATTCCGCAGGTCGCACCACTGATCGCCAGGGTGCCGGCTGACACGGTTGTCATCGACACGTCGAACTACTTCCCGCATCGGGATAGCGGAATCGCGGCGATCGAGGCCGGCCAGGCCGAGAGCGTGTGGGCTGCCGAGCAGCTGGGCCGGCCCATCACCAAGGCGTGGAACTCGATCGGAGCCGAGTCGTTCGCGCACAGGAACAAGCCGGCGGGAAGCGCGGACCGTATCTCGCTCCCCGTAGCGGCCGACAGTCCGCGAGAGCGTGACCTGGCCATGGCGCTCGTTGAGGACACCGGGTTCGACGCCTTTGATGCGGGACCGCTCGCGGAATCGTGGCGGCAGCAGCCCGGCACACCCGCCTACTGCACGGATCTCGCCCGTCAGGAGCTGCCGGACGCACTGGCGGCGGCCGACGCGGCGCGATCACCGAAGCGGCGCGACCTCGGGCTCGCAGTGGTCCAGGAACGCTTCGGGGCCGGCGTGCAACCAGACGCGGAATACCTTGTCCGCCTGAACCGCGCAATCTCCATGTGAAAAGGGACGGGCGCTGACGCGGTGACCCGTCAGAAGCCCGCGTATCTCCGACGCGGAAGTCGCCGTTCCGTGACATCCGCCACATCGACCGCAAGTACTAAGCGGCCTCAATAGTAGTTGCCATTACGGCGACATATGGGATTTGTCTGACTTGGCATACGCGTGCATCGCACCTGACTTGAAGCACACCCGCCAGCTCGGCACCCTGCTCCCGCGCTTGCCCTCCGAACGTTCCTGACGGATCGGCAGGGCTCCTGAGAATTCGCAGAGGCCGGAGCAGCACCCCGATACGCCTATTGCGAGGGCAGCGCAAGTCTACGAAGCAACGTAGTACGAAGGGCCATTGCTCTCTGCATGAAGCCGTCCTGAGAATGACGGCCCGCCGGGCGTCTCCGCAGTTCAGGAGCCGAATCCGTGCAGAGCCAGTCACACCAGGGGCGCTCGGCGATTACCGAGTGAGGTCACACATGGGTAAGCACCGCAAAAAAGAGCATTACCGGCGAATAGTCATCGCTGCCGTCACCATGACCACCCTGGGCGTGCCATCCGTCGCACTGGCCTGTAGCGACTGGCAGGACAGCAGCGGATACCAGCTCCACAGCGCCGCGAATACCGCCGCCGAGGACGGGAGGAACGACGCCGACCGAAATCGCACCGAGCGCAGCGACTGGACCCGCGGCTGGAACGGCACCGCGCACAGCGAGCCCAGTTCGGCTGCGTCACAGTCGCCGAGCGCCCCCGTGGGCACTCCAAAGCCCACCGCGACGAAGGCGAAGCCCAAGCCCAAGACCGCCAGACCTACGAGCATCGCGAAGAACACGGCCGCCAAGGCCAAGATCCCCACGCCTTCGACCACTCCGAGGGCCACCACCTCCGCCTCCGCGACCCCCACGTCCCCCAGCACCTCGAAGGCAGCCGCCCCCGCGTCCGGAACCAGTGCTCGTATCGTGCAGCTGGTCAACGCCGAGCGCAGCAAGGTCGGTTGCTCGCCCGTGGCGTTGAACGCGGTCTTGACCAAGGCCGCCCAGGCACACAGCGAGGACATGGCGGCCCAGCAGAACATGTCACACACCGGGTCCGACGGGTCTGACCCCGGCGCCCGGATCACCCGCGCCGGCTACGTCTGGAGCACCTACGGCGAGAACGTCGCCTACGGTTACACCACCCCCGAGCAGGTGATGTCGGGCTGGATGTCCAGCCCCGGCCACAAGGCGAACATCCTCAACTGTGCCTTCAAGGAAATCGGCGTCGGCCTGGCACAGCCCGGCAGCTACTGGACCCAGGACTTCGGAACCGCGCGGTAGGCGGCACCAGGGCAACAGGGTCCCGACACAGGCCCGTGCTGTGCGCACCGCCGCACGATCCGCCGGGACCCCGTTGCCGCCGCCCAGGCGCCCGCCAGGCACCCGCCCGGCAGGACCGCGACAGGCCAGTGGTCGGCCACCTCGGCGGCCGACACCGCAGCCAGCCGGATGGCCAGCGCGAATGGCTTCGTGATCCTTCCCCGCTACGGGGTCGTGGGACCGGCCGAAGTGCCCTGGCGAAAGTACATGCGCCGGCCGGTCTCCGGCAGGCGCCACAGGGCACTTCGACTGCTCATCGCCGCCGGCGGGGGCATCGGGGTGCCGGCCGCCAGGGCGCGGGCGGGTACGGTGCCCGTCGGCCCCTCGCCCTCCAGGACCCCGGCACGCTGATCGCCGACGGCCGCGACTACCTGGCAGACGCGTGGTGGGTGTCGACGCTCGCGGGTCTGACCGACGCGGCACTCGTCCTTGCGGTCAACCGCATCTCCCGCGTGCTCGACGGCGAAGGGACGGGCCGGCGATGACCGCCTGGGGGCCCGCTGTACCCGCACGGGCCACAACCTCGCTCTCCCCGGTCATGCACTGTCTGCGCTGAGACGGTCCACTGCCCACGGCAGGAGCGCTTCGGCAACCGCAAGGCTGAACGGCCTTGCCAGCGAGCGGAGTTCCGCGGCCGCGGCAGGACCGAGCGTGATGTAAGGGAGGGCGGCCAGTCTGTCGGTGGTGTGCTCGATCTCCGCCCTGCGCCGCACACCGTCTTCGGTCAGAGCCAGGTGGGGTCCGTCGTCGAGCCATCCGCGCTCACGCAGGTTCTGCACGGCTTGTTCCCATTGCTCCGGCGTCCATGCCCGTGAGGCGCGCAGCACCCCTGCGTCGATCTCCCCTGTGGCGGCGTGCGTGACGAGAGCCTCGATCCCGCTGAGTCCGGCAGCCAGCAGTGCCGCCACATGACCGTCGCCGCGGAACTCCCGCAGCAGCGTCTGCGCGTGCCAGAGCACGAGGTGGGGTGCGCTCGGCCACGGCAGTGCCGCGTGCGCGGCGAAGAGGGGGCGGCCCTGTGGGTGGCACACGCTCGCTTCAGCCGCGCTGCGGGCCAATTCCGCCGCGCGGGCAAGCGCCGGTGAGGAGATGTTCGCGCCGAGGACGCGGCGGAGCGTGGCATCGATCCCGGAGAGCCGGGCGGCGGCAAACCGCTGCGGCGTGGCGGCTTCCCATGCCGCGGGTATGGCCCGGCGCACCAGCTGAGGATTGAAGTTGTAGAACGTGGCGATGACCAGATCCGCGGGTGCAGCGCCGAGCGCGGCGGAGCGGGACGCGAAGTACCCCGTCCTGGCGTCCACGCCCAACGCGGCGTACTCGTCCGCGGCTTCGGGCGAGAAGTAGACACCCCCGTGGTAGGGCTCGAGAGTTCTCCAGGTCTTGCGCGCAAGGGCCAGGCTGTCGCGGTTCACGTTCTGCGTCATGTGCGGCTCTCCATCCAGTGGCGGATGAGACGTTGTGTTGATCGAGCACGCGACGGCGCATGGAGTACACCCAGGCGTACCATCTGGTCGGTACGTTATCGGAGAGCGGCTCCGGCGACTACTGCCCTGCAACCAGTTCTCGGCGCCCGTTCACGATGACCACACACAGCGCACCACGCACCACGCACCACGCACCACGCACCAGGCCCGCACCGCTGCGCCGACCCAGCGCCGACTCGTCGCCGTCGGCCCCGGGCCCGCCCGCCGCACCCCGGTGAACGCCGAGGGGCCGGGCCACCGTGCGCGGTGGCCCGGCCCCTCGGGGACCATTTCCCTCAGCGGTCGTCGGCGCGCATCGCGTCGAGCACGTCCCGCGCGGCCGTCACTACGGCCGGCCACCGGGGCGAGGCCAGATAGACCTCGTCGCCGACGTCACCCAGCTCGTCGACGAGCGGGCCCAGCACCTCGGCCAGCGCCCGCGCGGCCCGCGCCTCGTCCCGGGACCGCAGCACCTCTCCCACGGTCTCCTCGGGGTCCTCCAGGACCCGCGAGTCGTCGAAGAGGACGTGCACGACCAGGTCCAGGTTGTCGACGGCGTCGTCCGGAGCCGGGCCGCGGTCGAGCCACACCCGGTGCTGGTGACCGGTGTCCGCCAGGGACTCCAGCACCGACACCACGTTGAGCCGCACGTCCGGGAACTCGACTCCACTCATCATCACGTCGGGCTGTTCCATTTCTCCCACTTCAGCCAGTCCTCCAGGGGGATGTGTGCCATGTAGGCATTGTGATCGTCGCCGTTGATGGCGCCCTTGATGGGTTTGCCGTCGCGGCCGATCACCCGTCCACCGGAGTTGATCACGACATGGTCGACCTGCTGGAAGGGCTGGGAGTTGTTCAGGTTCCCCTTGTCGATCCTGATGCCGTCCTGCTTCGGCCCGGGGAAACGGTAGCCCACGCCCTTCTTCGTCGGCTTCATCGGCCCGAAGCCCTCGGGAACCTTGTCCAGAACGGTCTCGGGCATCCAGCCGTCGATCTTCTTGACCTCAGGCACACTCGGCTTCGGCGCGTTCTTCTTCGCGGCCTTCTTGAAGAGGTTCTTCAGGAAGTGCCGGGCGAACCCTGCGAGGTTGAACATGGACGCCGCGTCGGTGAAGTCCTTTCCGGCGTCGTAGTTCTTGGTGTTCTCGTCGACGCCGTGCTTCTCGGTGAACTCCTTGTAGTCGTCGTTGACGCCACAGCTGGAGTTGCCGCCCCAGCACCAGGGCTCGGTGGCGTACTCGACGGCGTCGAGGCCCTCGGTGATGGCGTTGCCGATGCCGCCGAGGATGTCCTTGAAGCTGCCCTGCTCCCGCGCGTCCTCCGGCTCCTTGTTGTCACAGATGCCGTAGTTGCGCTGCACCAGGGGGCAGGAGTCGGCCTTGGCGGAAGCGTAGTTGGCGCTGCCCATGGTCGACATGCCGCCGGAGCTCGCGGACTGGCTCGACCGCCAGCGGACGTAGTTCAGCACGGCCATGACGGCCCGGACGACGGCGACGATCAGCGCGATGAGCGCGCCGAAGAACTTGCCGTCGGGGTCGGCGAAGGTGACGGGGTTGTTGTTGCCGTAGGCGTAACCGTTGATCTGCTGCGCGTCGCTGAAATCGGCCACGGGGTCGACGCTGACGAAGCGCCCGGTGGTCGGGTCGTAGTCACGGGCGCCGAGGTGGACCAGGCCGGTCGGATCCTTGGTGCCGCCGACGAAGTGCTTCTCGCCGACCCAGGCGGCCCCGGCCGGCTTCCCCCGGTCCTCGCCGAAGGGTGTCATGTGCCGCCGGGTGACCGCCTGCGTGGCCGCGTCGACCTGCACACTCGCGGTGCCGTTGTGGTCGCTCGCGATCCAGGTCAGTCCGGCCGGCGTCCGCACGGCGACGGTCTGTCCGCCGTGGACGTAAGTGCGGGTGGCCGCCACCTTGCCGCTCGCCTTGTCCAGCCGCAGCTCGGTTTCACCGAGGTACAGAGTGGTGCCGGTCTTGTCGCGCCGGATGAGCCGGCTCCCGTCGGCGTCGTCGAGGAACTCGGTGACCGTTCCGTCGGCCTCGGTGACCTTGTGCAGGGTGTTCTCGGTGTTCCAGTCGAGGTCCTGGGTGCGGCCGCCGACGGTCCGGGTGTCGGTGTTTCCGGCGAGGTCGTAGGTGTAGGCGGTGGCCGCGGTGACCGCGCCGTCCTTCCTGGTCTCGGTCGAGGCCAGTGCGTGCGGACGGGTCTGGTCGGCCGTCTTGTAGACGTACGAGGAGGTGGTTCCGGACAGATGGTCGCTGGCCGTCTCGCGGTTGCCGGCGCTGTCGTAGGTGAACGACTGCCAGTACGCGGCCGGGCCGCCCACGGTGTTCTTGGCCGGCTCTGTGGCGCAGTCGCCGGTCGCGGTCCATGCGGACTTCAGCCGGCGGTGACCGTCATAGGTGAAGCACTGCCGGTCTCCCGGACTGATCGCCTTCTCCTCGATGTCGACCGGGTTGCCGGCGAGGTCGTAGCGGTAGGCGATGTCGGAGTCCGTGCCGGAGTGGGTCTCGGAGACGACGCTCTGCCGGGCGAGCCGCTTGGTGCCGCTCTCGTAACTGCGGTTGATCTCCGTCCAGTTCGCGGTCGAGGAGACGCCAAGGGTGGTACGGATCTGCTCACCGGCCGGAAGGTAGTCCGTGTTCTGGACGATGCCGGTCAGGCCCTTGAGGGTGTCCGGCATCCCCTGCTCGGTGTAGCCGTAGTCCAGGACCTCCTGGTCGAGTCCGCCCATCGCGGGGACGGTCCGCTTCTTGAGGCTGCCGTCGGTGTTGTAGGCGTTGGCGATCGTCCAGACACCGGAGGCGCCGGCCAGCCCGCCCTCGCTCTTGCTGATCGTGTACTGCTCGTTCAGGACGCGATAGAGCTTGTCGTACTTGGCGTTGGTCTTCGCGTACACGTCACCGGCCTTGCCGCCGACGTACCGGATCGCGGAGGTCAGCCGGCCCTTGGCCACCGTGTCGTAGGTCCAGCGCGCCAGGTACCTGGCGTCCTCGGGGGCCGGCTTGCCGTCGACGACGGGCACCTTGCCGTCCAGGCGGCCGGTCGGGCGGCCCAGCAGGTCGTAGGTGTGGCCGAGGGTCACGCCGCGTGCGTCGGTCGTCGACACGAGCCGGTCGAGGTCGTCGAACTCGTACGAGGTCGCGCCCGCGTCGGGGTCCGTGGTGCTGTCCTTGTGGCCCAGGAAGTCGTAGCCGAACGCCCAGCGGTTGCCGTCGTCGTCCTTGACCTCGGTGAGCCGGTCGGCGTGGTCGTAGCCGTAGGTGAGGCGGGTGAACTTCGTGCTCACCGCGTTGCCGTCGTACTCCAGCTTCTCGACCGTGCGGCCGCGGGCGTCCACCTTCTCGCGGACGGCCGAGGCGCCGGCGGGCGGTTCGACGAGAGTGGTGTCACCGCTGTAGGTGTGCTTGGTCCGGGAGAACTCCTTGCCGTTGGTGAGGACCTTCTCGACCGTGGCCCGGCCGGCACCGTCGTAGACGGTCTCGGTGCCCGCGGGGGGCGCCGTCAGCAGCGTGGCCAGCTCGCCGGAGGCCGGCTTGGTGTCGGTGTAGTCGGCCGCCGTCTCCACGGTCAGGCCGCGGGTGTCGTACTTGGTCTCGGTGACGATCCGGCCCGTGCCGCTCGCGGCAGGCGTCTGGGTCTGGCGCGACCGCAGCAGCGCGTCGAAGATCTCGTACGTGGTGCGGTAGGTCGTGCCGTCGTTGTTCAGCGACTTGCTGGCCACCCAGGAAGCGGCCGTGTTCTGCACCTTGTACTCGTAGCGGTAGTTCGGTGCCTGGTCCGCCGACCGGTCGCGGTCGGCCAGCCATACGGCGGACAGCTGACCGAAGCTGTCGTAGGACAGCTCGGTGCGGTTGCCGTTGGGGTCGGTGGTGGCGGTGCGCACGCCCCAGTCGGGGGCGTACTCCGTGGTGGTGGTGTGGTCGAGGGCGTTGAGCTCGACCGTCTTGGTCAGCGGGCCGCCGGCCGCCGGGGTGTAGTCGGTGTGGCCGGTGCGGGTGCCCTGGGCATCCCAGGTGTCGGTGGGGCGGCCCAGGGCGTCGAACTTGGCCGTGGCGACGGTCTGCAGCAGGGCGTCGGCGCCGCCGTAGCCGGTGACCCGCTGGACCTTGGTGGCTTCGCCCCTGGTGGGCGCCTTGCCCCAGGCCTGGCCGTCGTAGGACGTGCGCACGTCCGAGATCACGTCGGTGGTCCTGGGATCGCCCGTGCGCTTCGGGGTCTGGTCACAGCCGGTGGAGACGTGCTCCACCCGCTGGGGGAGGTTCAGGATCCAGGCCGTGGTGTTGGCGGCGTACTCGGTGACCGTGCAGTCCTTCTCGCCGGCCGCGTCGGTCTCCTCCTTCAGCGTCAGGCCGCTCTTCGGGTCGTACGTCGTCGACTTCGTCGCGGTGGTCTCGCTGCCGCCGGGCAGCGCGGTGCGGGTCGTCGAGACGCCGGTGCGGACCAGGTACGCGTTGACCGTGCCGTAGGAGTGCTTGGCCGTGGCCGTCGTACGCGACCAGGGGGTCTCCACCGTCGCGGTCACCTCGGGGCCGTCGACGCCGGCGTAGGTGATCTGCTCGCGCAGTTGGCCGGCGAACTGCTCGGTGTCGGTCTTCGACACGCCCCGGGAGTCGGTGACCGTCTCCTTGCGGGCGGTGCCGTCGGACTGTTTGTCGCCGTCCATGCCCCGGTAGTAGAGGGCGGTCGTCCTCGAGCGGGTGCTCGCCGCCTCACCGGTGGTCGTGGTGACCTTCTGGTAGCCGCGCCAGATGTTCCAGGTGCGGTACTTGGCCGGGGTGATGGGCGACTCGTCGTCGTACGCCCACGCGCCGCCGCCGGAATAGGTGTAGTCGGTCTGCTTCAGCGGCGAGCCGCCGGTCGGATCGGACTCGGTGACCTGGGTGACGACGTACTTGTGGAACCAGTCCGTGCGCGGCTGCGGATTCGTCCCCGGCGTCGGGTTGGACGGCGGGATCCACTTCACCGGATAGCAGCGGCGGGTGTTGGCGTCGAGCTTGGCCGGGACGTCCGTCCCGGCGACGCAGTCCTCCTTGGAGTAGTTCACCGTCAGCTTGGAGCCGGTCTCCGAGGTGACCGTGCGCCCCCGCCACTTGATGAACGGGACCACGTCGTCGCCGGTCTTGTCGACCCGGTTGTGCAACTGGACGCCGCTGAAGGTGATCGCGGGCAGTGAGACGTCCGCGCCGGTCTTGCCGGTGCGCTGGATGGACTTCAGCCACAGGCCGGGGTCGGAGCCGTCGCCCGGGTCGGGGAAGGACTGCTCCAGATGCCAGGCGTTGACGGCGCGGAAGTCGCTTTCGGCGGTGCCGGCGCCGTCGTGCACCTGGGTGGTGACGTCGGTGAGGCGCTTGCGGGTGAAGAAGGCCGGGCTGGGCTGGTCGGTGCACGGCTTGTCGGCCGCGCAGATCAGGTCGAACGGCACGTCGGGCCAGGCGTTGCGGTTGGCGGAGGTCAGCGAGCCGCAGGACTCGCCGCCGGAGACCGCGAGGCAGCGTTCGGCGACCGTGAACTTCACCCGGGCTGAAGCCGGCTGGGAGAAGACGGTGTCGCTGCGCTGGCCGTAGTCGATGCGCTTGAGCCAGCCGCCGCGCGTGTACGCGGTGCCGTTGCCGGTGGTGCCGTTCTTGGCGTAGTGGTTGGTCTCCTTGTCGTACCAGTACGTCATCACGTTGCCGTGCGGGTCCACGACGTAGTCGAGGTTCCACCGCCAGGCCTGCGTCTTGGCGCGGCCGCCGAAGGAGTCGCCGGAGGAGTACCCGGGCTCCTTGTCGTCGTCGCCGAACACCGGGACGGTCCATACGGAGTTCGTCTCGTCCTTGCCCGAACTCCAGCCGGGCAGACGGTTCTTGCCGAACACGTACTGCGTTCCGTCGACGCCGGTCACGGTCCAGAACTCGCCCTTGTCGCCGGTGTCACCGTCGTCGCCGTTGGCGGCGCCGGTCTCCCGCACGACGCGCTCACCGTCGTCGCTCTTGGGCCGCCAGGCACCGTCGGCGCCCTTCACCAAAGGCGTGGACTTGCCGTTGAGGACGAGGGAGGCGTTGTCCTCCTTCCAGCACAGGTCGTACTTCTTGTCCTGGCCGTCGTCCTCGCAGCTGGAGTACGCCCGCTCGATGTAGGACGCCGGCAGGTCGAAGCCCTCGCCGATCCAGGACGGCTGCGCGCCCGAGGAGGAGGTGTGGCCGTCCACGCTCTGCGCGGAGTAGTTGATCGCCAGGGTCGGGGCCGGGCCCGCGGGCGCCGGCGGGGTCTGCAGCGGATAGTTCCAGGTGAAGTCGCCGTTGGAGCCGCCCGCCGCCCAGGTGGAGGACGCGGCCAGCGGGGTGGCCTCGTAGCTGCCCTGGTCGGAGGAGGCGGCCGCGGACAGGGCGAGGACCATGGCGCTCTTCGCCTTGGGCGCGGTGACCTGCGCGGTCACCGTCTCCGCCTCGGCGTCGTTCTCGGACGCCACCGGCGTCGTGGTACGGCAGCGCGCCTGTTCCGGCGTGGTCAGCGCGCACTCCGGCAACCGGACCAGGCGCAGGCGCGAGGACCAGTTGCCGCTGTAGGCGTCGGCGAAGGAGCTGTAGTCGACGGTGGTGGCCTGCGCGCCGCTCTGCGCGGCGGTGACGCTGAAGACCAGGCCGTCGATGCCGAGGCGGTCGGTGGCCTTGCGGTCGAGGACGCGGACCTCCGGGGCGACCTCGGCCGGGGCGGCCGCGCGTATGCCCTTGGCGGTGCGGGTGGCGGTGCGGGGCTGCACCCGCACCGCGGACGCGTCGGGCCACACCACCTTCGCCCGCGTCTTGGCGAGCGTGCGGCGTGCGGCGGCCACCGTCGGGTCCTTCACTTCGAGGTGCTTCGCGTCGAAGACCTCGGCCTTGCCGTGCGCCGCCTTCGGCAGGGCGCTGTGGTCGCGGCCCTGGTCCGCCTGCGCCGGCGCGGCGCCGAGCAGACCGGCGACGACCGCCGTGGACACGGGCAGGACGACGGCCGCCAGCCGGCGGCGGGTCGCTCTGCGCCAGGCCCAGTTTTTGGGCAGCAGTGAGCTGTTCCTGGATACCACGTGGGGGTTCTCCCGGATTCGAGACGTTGGTGAGATGGCTCGGAGTACGGCGGCGTACCGGGCGCGCGGCCCGGTACGCCGACCGGAGGGGGACGGGCTACTCGACGGGCACCGGCGGCTCGTCCACCGTCGCCAGCTGGGTGATGTCGGCCTCGGACAGGACGCCCGCGTACACCCGCAGATCGTCCAGCTGACCGGGCAGGGAGTTGCCCCAGCCGCCGTTGTCGTGGCGGCGGGCGCCGCCGACCATCAGCGGACCGGCGGACTGGAAGGCGTCCTCGCTGAGCACACCGTCCTCGTCGCCCTGCCGTTCACCGGCGAGGTAGAGCTTGATCGACCGGTTGACGCCGTCGTGGACGGCGGTGACGTGCACCCAGCCGTCGGGCGGGTTGACCTCGTCGGAGACGACCGTTGTGCCGGGACCGCCGATGACGTCGGTCTCGTAGCGGCCGAAGTTCCAGTCGCCGATGGCCTCACCGGCCTCCTGCCGGTACCAAAGGCGGAAGGAGTTGCGGGCCGCGCCCGGGTGGGCGAACACGGTCGGCGAGTGGGCGGTGGTGGTGTCCTCCAACCTGGACTGCGCGGCCAGGTTCACCCAGCCGGCCAGGGTGAAGCTGCCCGACTCGTCGAGCGGCACGGCCGCCGTGGCCTTGCCCGCCTTGGTCTCGTCGAGCTCCAGCACGGAGCCGTGCGCCGGGTCCTCGCTCGCCGCGAAGGCCGCGCCCGTCTGGAGCTGGAGGGTGTGGCCGCGGCCGCTGGCGTCGGCGGCCGTGGTCCCGGCGCCCTCGTCGAACAGCCAGTCGGACAGCAGCGCGGCCTGCGTCTGGCCGGTGGCCGGATTCTCGGCGTTGGCGATGGCCTCCAGCTCGTTGTCGAAGACCACCCGGTTCCATGCCTCGACCTGGTCGAGGTCGCCCTGGAAGTAGTCCGTGTAGGCGCCGCCCGCCTTCATGCGCCCCACCTCGAAGGGGCCCTTGGCCGCCCACGCGGTGGCCGTGAAGGCCGTGGTGGCCTGCAGTCGGCCGTTGACGTACAGGCGCAGCTGCTTCTTGTTCTGGTCGTACACACCCAGCAGATGGGTCCACGCGCCGAGCACCGGCGGCTTCGCCGACTGGGCGCGGGTGATGTCCGGGCTGTCGGAGTCGGCCGAGTAGCGGTTGAAGACCCAACGGTCGAGCGACGACGAGTAGTACAGCTGGAAGCTGCCGGCACGGGCGCCGCTCTGTGTGACGACGGTGGAGATGTGGCTCTTCGACGTCAGCCGGGCCCACGCGGACACGGTGAAGCTGTTGGTGGTGTCCAGCGCGGGGCCCGCCGTGGCGCCGGCGACGGCGGCGCCGTCACCGCGCAGACCGCCGGCGAGGCGGGCCGTGCCGGTCCAGGACGCGGCGGTCAGTGTCAGGGGCCGGTTCTGACCCGAGCCGTCGGCGGCTGTCGTGCCGTCGCCGTCGTCGAGGTTCCAGGCGGCCACCGGGCCCGCGCCCTTGGCGGCCTTGAACAGGTAGTCGTAGTGGCTGCCCGGGTTGCCCGCACCGTCGAACGTCTGCACGCGCAGGGTGTTGGTCAGCCGCTTGTCGGGCGCGGCCTCGATCTCGTAGGCCGGTGTGTTGGCCGTGAACGTCTTGCTGCCGAGCGGCACGCCGTTGAGCCACCAGTCGTAGCGCCGTACGTCACTGGCACCCGCGTCCACCTTGAACGCCGCTGTCATGCCGACGCTGCCGTACTCCGGGTCGGCCGCGTCGCAGGTCGTGCCCGCGCACTCCTTGTAGACGGTGGAGGACACCTTCGGTGCGGGCGGGCCCTTGCTGTCCACCTTGAAGTGGCAGTAGCTCGACCAGGGGCCGAACAGGGAGTGGCTCGCGCCCTTCCAGGAGTACTTGTACTCGGTGCGCGCCCGGAACTTGTAGACGACGTCGTTGGTGAGGGTGGCCGTGGGCACGGTGCCGGCTGTGCCGCTGTCCGTCCACGAGGACGGTTTCAGCGAGGTCGGCGTGGTGGCGGTGCCCTTGTACAGCTCGAACTCGGGGCGCAGCGAGGAGTTGGAGGCGTCCGCCGAGGTCGGCGTGGCCGTCAGCCGCGGGGTGGTGTCGCGGATCAGCGCGGGCGCGGAGGCCGCCGAGCAGGACACCTTCGGGTCGGACATCTTCACCGAGGACGGCTTGCCGGCGGGCGGGGTGACGTAGGTGATCGACAGGCGGGGCTTGCGCGAGGAGGTCGCGTCCGCGTCGAGCGGTGACATGAACTGCTTCCACGCGATGGGGTCGCCTTCGTCGGCGCGCAGGCCGAGCGTGGTCAGGGTGTCCTTGGCTTTCGCCGTGTACGCCACGGCCGCTGTCGCGTCGAACTCGATGTCGCCGTCGGGGCAGTCGGACGAGTGGCCCTTGGCCGCGGAGACCGTGTCGACCTTCGCGTACCACTTGGGCGGGTTCTCGCTCCAGGTCGTCCTCGACGAGATCTGGCTGGTGCGGTACAGGTCGACGTCGTGCTTGACGCAGTTCGCCGACCAGATCGCGTACGGCGTGAAGGTCGCACCGAGGATCTTCTTCCCGGCGACCTTGCGGGTGTCGAACTGGAAGAGGGAGCGGGCCTTCTTGTTGTCGACGTAGGCGTCGTAGCCGACGCCGAGCGCGTGCTTGGTCTTCCAGAAGCTGGTCCTGGGCTCGTTGGACCAGATCGTCGTCCAGCCCGTCAGCGTCGCCTTCACGGCGGGCGGGTCGAGGACGACGGGGTAGACGGTGGCGTCGTCGGCGAGGAAGTCCTGGTCCGGCGTGATGGACAGGGCATCGCCGGTGACGGCGGTGTCCATGACGGCGGTACGGGAGTCGGGTGCGGCGTCGAGGGTGTCGGCGACGGCGGCGGCGGGGAGTTCGGCCGCCGGGCCGTCGGTCGTCGCCTTCACGCCGGACCTGGCGGTCGCGGAAGCGGCCGTCCTGGCCGGCGCGTGGGTCGGCGAAGTCGCCGGAGCCCCGCCCGCGTCCCACATCAGCGCCGAGCCACTGGACACGACCGCGTGTCCGGCGTCGTCAGCGAACGTGGCCACTCCCGAGGCGTCCGTGCGGACCGTCAGGCCGCGTGTCGTGATCGGGAAGCGCACCTTCTTGAGGCCGGCCTGTGCCGCGGCCTGCCGCGAGTGCACCACCAGGTGGTAGGAGAAGCCGTCCGGGTGCACCTGCACGGCGAGGTCCACGCCCGGCAGCACCGACCGGTACACGGCCGATGAACCGTCGGTCTCGGGCACGGGCAGCGCCCACGGCGACGACACGGCGTAGTCCCGGCCGCCGGTCGAGATGCGGGCCAACTGCCGGTCCGCGCCGCCGCCGGAGAGCCGGATGTCCTCCGCGGCGCGCGGGGCGAGGGTGCCGTTCGCCTGCTTCACCAGCGTGGTGTCGATGCCGGTCCAGCGGCCGTCCTTGCGGACACGTTCGGGAGAGGTCGCGCTCTCGGCGGTGAAGGTGCCGTCGGGGTTGGCGACGACTTCGCTGGTGGCGGTGGTCAGCGCGGCCACCGCGACGGGCCGGCCCGCGGCGACCGCCTGTTGTGACGCCTGCTGTTCCGCGGTGCTCGCGGGCAGGGCGTCGTCCTCCCAGAACTCCTTGCCCTGTGCTGCCGCGTCGGCCGGCAGGCCGGGCCCCTCGGACTGCGGGTCGACGGCGTGCGCCGGTATCCCGCTCCCCAGTACCAGTGCTGCGCAGGCGGTGGTCAACGCCGCGCGCACGGTGCTTCTGCGACGTGGTGGTCGCACAAGTCCCCCTGTGATCTTAAGTTTTTCTTGATCTTTCTGGTCGGAGGGAGGTTATCCATTGACCCCTCCATGACCAATGGCGAACTCGGAGACAAGAATCACAAGACGCACAGGAGTTACACAGTTTTCGGCGGTCTGAGGTCATCGGTCGGCGGTGCGCGTGCGGGTGCGGGATACGGACCCGG
Organism: Actinobacteria bacterium OV320; assembly: GCA_001298545.1. Lineage (GTDB taxonomy): Bacteria > Actinomycetota > Actinomycetes > Streptomycetales > Streptomycetaceae > Streptomyces > Streptomyces coriariae. The sequence goes on along the minus strand of LJCX01000036.1, from coordinate 26,131 downwards.
CCCCGCTCACAGGCCGCTCCCCCGTCCCACCAGTTCGGCTTCGCGACCGATGGGACGGTGGATACGGGTCGGTGACCCGCTCAGCGGACCCTGATGAAGACCACGTCGTAACCGTTGTTCGTGCCACGGGACTTGACGTAGACGCCGTCGCTGCCACCGACGGGATTGCTCGTGTTGCCCTCGACGGTGGTGAAGGACGATCCGGAGACCGTCCGCACGATGCCTATGTGCTCGTTGCCACCGGTGAAGTCGCTGCCACCGTCCCAGTCGAAGGCCACGATGTCGCCCGGCTGCGGGGCTGTCGTCACCGACAGGTGGTAATTGCCGGCACGTGCCTGCTTCACCCAGCCCGAGACATAGGAGTTGCGGTAGGAAGTGGCCCCGGTCTGCTGGGCCACCCAGCTCACGAAGGTCGCGCACCAGGCGTAGTTGCTGGTGGACAGCGAAAGGCCGACGGCCGACCCGTAGCTGTTCGCGCGGGCGCTGCCTTCGACGGTGCCGGCCTCGGCCTCGGCCACATCGAGGATCTTGGCGTACCCGCCGCCGGGCGGGGGCGACGACGGCGGGGTGACCGCGCCGTACAGTGCCGCCTTGGTGTTCGATCCCACATGGCCGTCGACCGAGAGCCCCTTCTCGGCCTGGAAGTCCCTGACGGCACTGTCGGTCAGCGAGCCGAAGTCGCCGTCGACGGCGAGATCGGCACCGTGGTGGTTGAGCAGGCTCTGCAGCTCGGTGACACAGCCGCTGCGCTGCCCCCGCACGATCTCGTTCGGGCAGGAGGCGGAGTTCAGGTTGACCGGCGCGAGTGCGCCGTCGCCGCCGCCCCCGCCGATGTTCGAGTACAGGGCGGCCTTGGTGTTCGGACCGACCTCGCCGTCGGCGGCGAGACCGGTCGCGGACTGGAATGCCTTGACGGCCGTCAGGGTCGCGGGGCCGAACTCGCCATCGACGTCGAGCTGCCGGCCCTTGCCGTTCAGCAGGGCCTGCAGCGTGGCGACACAACCGCCGCTCTGCCCCTCCACGATGTTCTGCGGGCAGGACGCCGACCTCAGGTCCAGGCTCGTCGACGGCGACTCGTCAGTGTCGTAGAGGGCTCGCTCGGTGTTCGCGCCGACCTGACCGTCGGCCGTGAGGCCGTGGGCGGCCTGGAAGCTGCGGACGGCGCTCGCCGTCCCGGCGCCGAAGTCGCCGTCCACGTCGACCGCGTAGCCGTGGTGGCGCAGCAGGCGCTGCAGTTCGGTGACGCATCCGCCCTTGTCGCCCTGAACGACGTTCGCCGGGCATGAGGAGGACAGAAGGCTGATGGGGGCGGGTGCCGAGCCTCCGGTCGCGTACAGCTTGCTCTTGGTCGCGGGGCCCACCCGCCCGTCCACGGCGATCGCGGTGGCGGCCTGGTACTCACGGACCGCGTAGAGCGTGCCCGGCCCGAACTGACCGTCCACCACCAGAGCGGCGCCGTGCGCGTTGAGCAGGTTCTGCAGTTCCGTGACGCAGCCGCTCACCTGGCCCTGCACGATCTCGGCGGGGCAGGACACGGAGGTCAGCTTGATCGCGACCGGCGCCGCCACCGCCGGTTCGGCACCGAGCACGATGCCGGCCGAGACCATTGCCGCGGCGGCTGCGACGGTGCCGATCCGGATCCGCCACCCTGTCGTGGTGCGCAGGGCGCCCCGGTGCCGCGTGTTCTCGTTCTCGGCATGAGCGCGGAATGCGAGTCTTCCCATGGCTGTGAGCTCTCTCCTTCGTGGGTCGATCGGCGTCGTCCGGCACTGTCCGTCCGCACGGCCGGTGTTCACGTGGCCTGCGGGACAGTGCGGACGAGTCGGTCGGTGCAGTGCACGTGGTCGGGCGGGGAGACGGCATGCCGGTCCCGGAGAGGTCACGGCGGGGGCGCCGTTCTTCGTCCGCCCGCCGACCGTGGCCACACGGCGGCGGGGTGACTCGGCGCCCTGGCCGAGACGTTCGATCGCATGCGTCGGCTCCCCCTCGACTCGTCGGGCGCACCTGGCCCGGCTGTGCACAGGTGGCGAGACGAGAGTGGAGCGCAGGACGCGAGGGCACCACCGGTGTTGCGGAGATGACGTCATGACGGGACGACCCCCCGCTCTGACCTGCTGAGAAGCCGACTCAGGTGACGGCTCGGCGGGACGGTGACGGCCAGAGCCGACGAGGGAGACGACCAGGCCCTCCCAGACGAACTGTCCTGTGCGTCGCCCCGGTTCCCACCGGTCGTCTCCCCCACCGAGGCCACATCGACGAAACGCGGCAGGTCCGACGGCAGGCCCATCGCCGGCCGTGCCGCCGCTCGCCGAGACATTCGCGACCTGAGCCCGTAGCGCGGGGCGAGCCATCTCGACTGTCACCCCGCCGCTCTCGGACATGATCGGTACGGTGATACCCGGAACGGCGAGAGGGGCGGCGGGACCGTGAGCGAGCAAGCGGGGATCGGGTCGGCGAAGGAGGCCGCGGATCACGAGTTGATCCTGGCCTTCGGACGGCTGCAGGGGGCTGCCAACCGGCTGGAGTACATCCTCGGGCGCGCACTCGAGGAGGAGTGCGGTGTCAGCCATCTGATGTTCGAGGTGCTGCTGATCCTCGGGCGGGCCGGCGCGCCGGGCCTGTCGATGCGTGCCATCGCCCAGGAACAGGTCCTGACCACGGGCGGCGCCACCCGTCTGGTGGACCGCATGGAGGCCGCGGGTCTGGTCACGCGTGCGGATTCTCCCGACGACCGGCGCGCGAAGCTGGTGCGGCTCACCCCGCTGGGCGAGGAGACGACGGTTCGCGCCTCACGCGTGCACGTGGAGAACATCGAGCGGTATTTCATGGAGCCGCTTCCGGCCGAGGACCGTCGGCGGTTCGCCGAAGACCTTCGCCTCCTCAGCCACTCGGCCCGGGACGTGTTGCCCCGCCTGCCCTGACCTGCGCCGAAGGCTCAGTGCCGGGCGCATGAGATCAAGCCTGCCCATGTGGCGCAGGTCACAGCCGCAGGGAAATATCTGACGAGTCAGTTACTGTTTCCTCAGGTGAATCGCTCGCATGAGGTGAGCGCCACACCCTGGCGAGGTCGTCGATGAAGCTGGTCACGTTTTCGCTTCCCGAGCGCCGCGGGCCCAAAAGGCGGCAGCGGCAGACTTCCGCCGGACAGCCGGGCTGGGCGTCACCGCCTTCCGCACACTGCTCGCCGTCGACGGCTCGCGCACCGTCGCCCTGGCCTGCGGCCACGCCACCGCCGACGAGGTCGACCACCGCCTCGCCGTGGCACGCACCGCTCGCACGTCCTGAATCTCCGCCCGCGATCCCGCCCCAGGAGCACTCATGAGCACGCTGTCCTTCAAGATCCTCGACCTTGACTTCCCCGCCGGCATCAAGAACAAGACCGCCACCCTCGTCACCGGCGAGAGCGAGGCGCTGCTCGTCGACGCCGGCTTCACCCGCGCCGACGGCCACCGACTGGCCGCCGAGGTACTCGACTCCGGCAAGAACCTGACCACCGTCTTCGTCAGCCACGGCGACCCCGACTTCTACTTCGGCGCCGAGGTCCTCGCCGACACCTTCCCCGACGCCAGGTTCGTCGCCACCGACCACGTCATCGAGCACATCCGGCACTCCTACGAGGGCAAGCTCAAGGCATGGGCGTCGCTCGGGACGAACCTGCCCACCCGCCTCGTCGGCATCGAGCCGCTGACCGACGACATCACCCTCGAAGGCCACCGCTTCCACCTCAGGGGCGGCGGAGCGGAACTGCCCGACCGCCACTACCTGTGGCAGGCCGAGCACCGTGCCCTTCTCGGCGGCGTCCTGCTGTTCCAGCAGGAGCACGTGTGGGTCGCCGACACCGCCAGGCCCGAGCAGCGGGCCGCGTGGATCGACCTGCTGGACGAGATGGCCACCCTCGATCCGCAGCTGGTCGTCCCCGGTCACCGTCTGCCGGGCACCCCGGCCGACGCGTCCGCCATCACGGCCACGCGTGACTACCTGACCGCCTTCGAAGAGGAGCTCGGCAGGGCCGCCGACGCGGCCGCGCTGACCGACGCTCTCGTCCGGCGCCACCCCGACAACGGCATGCTGATCGCCGCGCAGATCGGTGCGAAGGTCGCCAAGGGCGAGATGGCATGGGGCTGACGGCCATGACCACGCCGAGCAACACCGAGGGCGCGAACTCCGACGCCCCCGCCGACGTCGTCCGCCGGCAGTACCTGGCCTCGGCGGCAGGCGATCTGGAGGCCCTTCGCGCCACCCTCTCCCCCGACGTGGAGTGGACCGAGATGGCCGGCTTCCCGTTGGCCGGTACGTACCGCACCCCCGAGGGCGTCACCTCCGGTGTCATGGAAAGGCTCGCCCTGGAATGGGACGAGTGGATCGCGCACGACGACACCTACGTGGCCGACGGCGAGAACGTCGTCGTCCTCGCCCGCTACACGGCCGCGAACAAGGCGACCGGAAAGCGACTCGCCGTCCGCGTCGCCCACCACTTCGTCGTTCGTGGCGGAAGAATCGTCCGCTTCGAGCAGTTCGTCGACACCGCACTCGTCCGTGACGCGATGACGAATTGAGAGCAGAGGGCTGACGGACTGACGGACTGACGGACTGAGCAGTTCCGAAGTTCCCGTGCCATGACCCATGGCGCACCTCGTGCACGAAGCTGATGCCCTCACGCCGCGGCGTGAGGGCATCAGCTATTGCGAACCGACGCGAGTCGGTGGCATCGGCATCCCCCGGGTGGCATCCGCTGCACTCGTCTGCCAACCCCTGTGAGGGGCCCTGCCGTTACCCCGAACGTCGACCCCCGGCACGGCACGTCCTGTTCGAAGCCCCTCCGTCCGCAAGGCTGACGGTGCGATTCCGCATCGTTCGTGCCACCGGCCCCGCACAGCGCCACGAGCTCGCCGCCGCACCGGTCGCCGAAACGAGAGAGTGGGCATGTCTAGGCTCACGAGCTGTTCAGGAGGCCCAGCTCGTATGCGCCGAGCACCCCGCGACCATCCGATCGAGATTCCCGTTCGACGGACGTTGCTCAAGATCGGGGCAGCAACGGCTACTTGGGCCCGGCCAAGGCATGCTCCTTCAGGAAGGCCCCCGCATGGGCTGCGGCCTCCTCCTTCGTCGCATACCAGATGCCGGCGTCGGCCGCCCCATGCGTTGCGTCCGCGCCTTTGCCGCTCCATCGCCAGCGCCCGGACGAGGGTTCCTGCTTCAGTTCGGCCGTTCCGCCGCACAGTTCGAGTGTGTTGCTCGTCCGCGTCGCTGTGGTCACCGGGCGGCTGACGGCTTCGGGCCACTTCTTGCGAGCGCCTTGGCGCGTGATGCCCCACACGGTACCCATCTGTTCGTAGCTCGCGCCGTAGGACCCGGCAGTGCCCGCCGCGATCGCCGTCAGCCGTTTGACCTCCGTGTCGATCACCTTCCAGCCGGCCAGTACGGACAGCGCCACCTCGACGGGGTCCGCGTCCCACACGTGATCCTGGGACAGCCCCGACGCGCGGGAGCGCAAAGCCCAGGCGAGCGGGTTGAGGGCGTCGTAGAGAGCCTTGTCGAGCTCTACCTGTTCTTCGGGAGTGATCTGGAACGAGGACATGCGACAACCTTAGTTAACATGCGAGGTCATGTAAACCTTAGTTGTCGATCGCTTGCTTCCAAGGAGGCGGCGAGTACGGCCTGTTACCCGACGTCGCCGGGGCAACCCTGCTGGCTGCGGGCGTGACCGACGGGGTGCCGGGCATCGGACTCAGCGGCGGCGCTGTCGCCGACGCTCTGCCCGGCACCCACCGAAGTCACCCGATCGAGACTCCTGTTCGACCGACACCGCTCAAGATCGGAACGACAACAGCTTCTGAGGGGCGGGGCTGCAGCCCTGCTCTATCAGGTCGTCAGCGAGCGGCAAACGGTAGGTGCGGGTCCGGACGGCGTTGCAGCGATGGAGGGTGCGGAGCTGCTACGGGAAAAGGCGCAGCTCGAGTGGGCGATGGAGAGCCGACCGGTCATCGACATGGCCCGCGGCGTCCTGCCGGCGGGCTTCAGCTGCGAGCCGGAGGAGGCCTGGGACATCCGCCTGGCCGTCTCGCAGCACGCCAACATCAGACTGCGACAGGTGGCCGAGGCGATCACGGCAGCCGCGACCGGGCCACCGATGCCGCATGAGTTGCAGGATCACCTGGCGCCAGCGGTGCAGGCATGGCGTGCCCCGCATGAACAGCGATCGTCGGGGTAGACGCACGCCTGTTGTGGGAAGGGCCGCCAACGCCTGGGGAGGTCGACGCGGCCCTTCCCCGCTCCTCCGATCGGGCTCCGGCTGCAGAGGCGTCAGGTGAGCCGGTCCTCGTCATCAGCTTGGCCGTGGATCGCCGGCTGGCCTGGGCCGATGCAGGCCTCGCCTGGCTCACAGGGGCGTCGACCGCTTCCGCGGGGGAGGGTGAGGGTGCGTTCAGCTCATCCCTCGACGCCGGTGGAGGTGTGGGGGGTGCCCACGGGTTTGGACTCCGGGGAACCACGCTGGCGCAGGTAGACGGAGAGGATGGCCATGGATGCGACGGCCAGCAGCTCGGACTGCCAGTTCTGCAGGCTGCGGCTCCAGAAGTCGGCGGACGCGACGTACTGTGTCCAGCCGATAGGGGCTTGCAGCTGCCTCAGCTGCTGCTCGTTGTAGGCGGCGACGCCCGCGATGGACTGAGCCAGCCAGGACAGGAGGAACAGCGCGGCCATCACCAGGCCGAGCGACCGGGAGAACACAGCCTGGCGTACTCCGCCCACCCTCGCCCAGCGCGGGGAGTCCGGGCCCGCGTGCTCGCCGAACTCGGCCACCGCTCGCTCCACCAAAACCTCGGTCCCGATGGCGGCCAGCCAGTCGTCCGTCACACTGGACCTGAAGAACGACCGGCCGTCCCAGTACTCAAGACCCGCGTGATCCAGCGCACCCAGCGGGACGTAAAAGTCCAGCCAGTCGCCAGTCTCATCACCGCCGCGGATCGCCACGCACCCGCAACCAGTTGGCCCGTCGGCACACGGACTTGACCGTGCAGGCGGCCGAACTCGGTCAGAGAACCAACCGTGCACGGCACGGAATCCTGCTCCTCAGGCTCACGATCCCGGTGTCAGCGAACCAACTCCAGGTCACGCTTCCTGGAGCGCGGGGACAGGGAGTTCGCCCGAACCTCGGACGATCAGCCGGGTGGGAACGGTGATGGTGCGGGCTCGCGTGCGGTCCCCGTCCAGGCGGGTCAGCGCGGTCGTCGCCGCTGTTCTGCCGAGTTCTTCCGCGTCCTGGGCGACGGCGGTCAGGGCCGGCTCGAGTGCCTCGGCGAGCGAGACGTCGTCGACGGCGACGACGGCGACGTCCTTGCGCTGGCTGCGTGCCAGTTCGGCGACTATCCCCAGCGCCATGATGTTGTTGCCGGCGAACAGCGCCGTGGGTGGATCGGCCAGGCCGAGGAGTTGCGCGGTCGCGGCTTCCGCCCCCCGCTGGTCGTGGGCGTTGGCGACGAGCGAGCGGTCGTAGGGGATATCGGCTTCGTGGAGTGCCGAGCGGTAGCCGGCCAGTCGTTCACGGCGGGTGTACAGCTTCAGGGGCAGGTCTCCGACGAAACCGATGCGCCGGTGTCCGTGGGCGACGAGGTGGGCGACGCCGTCGTGGGCTCCGGCCCGGTTGGAGCTGACGATGCTGTCCGTGGCGAGACCGACTCCGGGTCGGTCGAGGAAGATCACCGGTAGTCCAGCCGTGCGCTGGGACTTGAGGTGGGAGTGGTCGGCGCCGACGGACGGGACGACGATCAGGATGCTGACGCGGCGGGCGAGGAACTTGTCCGTCAGAGCGCGTTCGCGCTCGGGGTCGTCCGCGGAGGAGCCCATGAGCAGGGTCAGTCCGCGTTCGCGGACGGTGTCCTCGATGGCGCGAGCCACGGCTCCGAAGAAGGGGTTGGCGAGGTCGGGAATGACCAGACCGATGGTGGTGTCCGGGCCGCCGACGCGGATGTTGCGGGCCATGAGGTTCGGCTGGAAGCCGAGCTTGGCCACTGCGGCCAGTACCTGTGCCCTGGTCTGTGGGGAGGCGGGTCCGTCCTCGTTGAGTACTCGGGAAACCGTCTTGGCGCTGACGCCGACTTCTCGGGCGACATCGGCCAGGGTGGGGCGGCGGTTCGCTGCCATGGAGGAAACCGTCTCCTGAGGGCTCTCGGTTCCGGCCACGGCCTTGGCCGGAGACTGCGAGAGCGGGGTTGTGCTGTCAGGTGGCCTGGACTCCGGCGGCCTTCGCGGCCTCCGAATCCGCTACGACAGTATCTCCGGCTTCGTCGACGGTGAGCGCGCCGGTCATGATGGCGACGACCTCGGCCATGGAGTAGTCGGAGGGCTTGATCACTGCAGCGCGCCGGCCGAGGCGGTGGACGTGGATCCGGTCGGCGATCTCGAAGACGTGGGGCATGTTGTGACTGATCAGGACGACCGGCATGCCCTTGTCGCGGACCCGGCGGATCAGGTCGAGGACCTGGCCGGACTCCTTGACGCCGAGGGCGGCGGTGGGTTCGTCCATGACGACGACGGAGCGGGCCCAGGCGACGGAACGGGCGACCGCGACGGCCTGCCGCTGTCCGCCGGAGAGCGTCTCCACCGACTGCGTCAGCGAGCGCAGGCCGATCTTCAGGTCGGCCATGTGCTCGGCGGCCTCCTGGCGCATGCGCTTCTTGTCCAGCATGCGCAAGACCGTGCCGAGGGCGCCGGGGCGGCGCAGTTCACGCCCGAGGAACATGTTCGAGGCGATGTCCATGGAGGCGGCCACGGCGAGGTCCTGATAGACGGTCTCGATGCCGTGGGCGCGGGCGCTCTGCGGGCCGGAGAAGGTGATGGGCTCGCCGTTGAGCCGTATCTCGCCCGCGTCGGGGGTCACCGCGCCGGTGAGGGCTTTGATCAGGCTGGTCTTGCCGGCGCCGTTGTCGCCGATGACGGCGAGGACCTCGCCGGGAAGCAGGTCGAAGTCGGCGCCGTCGATGGCGGTGACCTGGCCGTACCGCTTGACCAGACCGCGGGCCTGCAGCACGGGCGTGTGGGAGGAGGTGGCGGTCATCGTGCCTTCTTCCGGGAGAGCTGGTCGACGGTCACCGCGAGGATGACCAGGACTCCGGTGATCAGGGTCTGGTAGATGGAGGCGACGCCCATCAGCTGGAGGCCGTTGCGGAACACGCCGACGATGAGGACGCCGATGAAGGTGCCCAGGACCGAGCCGCGTCCGCCGAAGAGGCTGGTGCCGCCGAGGACCACGGCGGTGATGCTGTCGAGGTTGTCGGTCTGCCCCGCCTGCGGGTCGCCGACTCCGGTGCGGGAGATGAGCAGCAGGGCGGCGATGCCGTAGAGCAGGCCGGCGACGGTGTAGATGCCGATGGTGAGGCGGGAGGTGCGGATGCCGTTCAGCCGGGCGGCCTCGGCGCTGTTGCCCAGGGCGTACACGTGCCGGCCCCACCCGGTGCTGCTCAGCGCGTAGGCGAGGACGAGGAACAGAGCGATCGTGACGAGGGAGCCGTACGTGATGTCCGTGTGGCCCAGCGGGAAGGTCTCTCCGAGGGCTGTCAGCGGGCCGGGCAGGTTGGTGACCGTCTGCTCCTCGGAGTAGATGTGGGTCAGCGCGAACGCCACGTTGAGCATGCCGAGGGTGACGATGAACGGCGGCAGCGGGATCTTCTGCACCAGCAGCCCGTTGAGCAGACCGAACCCGCCGCAGACCGCCAGGCCCAGGGCGATGGCGAGGAGCGGGGGCAGGGAGCCCTCGGCGGCCATCTTGGCGATCACGATGCTGCCGAACGCCATCACGGCCCCGCACGACAGGTCGATCCCCGCCGTGAGGATGATCAGGGTCTGCCCGATCGCGAGGGTGCCCACGACCATGACCTGTTGCACGATCAGCGAGAAGTTCCCGCCGGTCAGGAACTGGTCGGTCGAGAAGGAGAAGAAGGCGCAGGCCAGGAGGAGGGCTGCCAGGGGTCCGGTGGTCGGCGCCGTGAGCAGTCTGCGGGCCGTGGTCGGTGCCTTGAGCTCCGAGTACGGCGTTGTCGTGGCTGTCATGCGAAGTCCTTGTCGGAAGACAGATGTCCTTGTCGGAGGACGAGGGCAGAAGCCCCGCCGACGGGACAAGGGGGGCGGCCGTCCCCGGTCGGGGAGGTGGGCCGACCGCCCCGCTGAGTGGGGTGGCGGTGTCGTACGGTCCTGGGGTCTCAGCCCCAGCAGTTCTCCAGGCCGAAGGCGGTGTCCTTCGACGTGACCCCGGCCTGCGCCTTGTCGGTGATCAGCGTGACCCCGGTGTCGGTGTAACCGGACGCCTTCTTGCCGTCCTTGGCGTATGTCACGACTGCCTTGACGCCCTCGGCGGCCATCTTCAGCGGGTACTGCTGCGAAGTCGCGGCGATCTTGCCGTCCTTGACGGCCTGGGTGCCGGTGCATCCGCCGTCGACGGAGACGATCAGGACGTCCTTCTCCCGGCCCTTGGCCTTCAGCGCGGTGTACGCGCCCAGGGCCGCCGGTTCGTTGATGGTGTAGACGACGTTGATGTCGGGTGACTTCTGGAGGCAGTTCTCCATCGCGGTCTGGCCCTTGGCCTGGTCGCCGCCGGTGTCCTGGGCGCACACGACGTCCTTGTCGGTGGCGCCGAAGCCCTTGAGGAAGCCGTTGTGTCGCTGTACGCCGACGGAGACGCCCGGCGCCAGGTCGAGGGCGGCTATCTTCGCCGTCTTGCCCTTCATGGCGGCCTTGGCGTACTCGCCGATCAGCTGGCCGGCCTTGAGGTTGTCGGTGGCGAAGAGGGCGTCGACCGCGCTCTCCGGATCGGTCGGGGTGTCCAGTGCGATGACCAGGACACCCTTGGCACGGGCCTTCTGGATCGCGGGCACGATCGCCTTGGAGTCGCTCGGGGTGATCAGGATGCCCTTCACCCCCGCGGCCACCATGTTCTCGATGGCGGTGACCTGCCCGGCGTTGTCCCCGTCGAACTTGCCCGCCGCGGTGGACAGTTGGGCACCGTTCTCCTTGGCGGCCTTCTCCGCGCCCTCCTTCATCTTCACGAAGAACGGGTTGGTGTCGGTCTTGGTGATCAGACCGACTTTCACCTCGCCCGAGCCGGAGCTCGTGGAGCCCGATCCTGAGCCGGACCCGCAGGCCGTCAGGGTGAGTGCCGCGACGCCCGTGACCGCGGCGGCTCTGAGGAGGGAGGAGGACAGGCGAGTGGTGCGAGACATGATCGACTCCTGTGGGATAGCGAGCGGCACGAAGTAGGGATCAGAGCATGCCGCCCGGGGTGTCATCGTTGACTTATGTCATCGTTGACACTGCCTGGCGAGGATGATGGACTCCGTCTCCCGGAAACGTCAATGCCCCGCGCTCGTCACAAATCGGCAAACATCCGTGGCCGCCGCCCACCCCGGCTGTCCGGCAGCCGCCTTCCCGCGTGACCGGCACGCCCCGTACGCCCGGTACGCCCCGTACGCCCGTCAGAGAAGAGCAGCCCATGAACCGGCGTCAGATCACCGTCCTGGGGGAATGCGTCGCGGACGCGTTCGCCGAACCCGCGAACACCTCGAACGAACTCGCCCTACGTGTACTGCCGGGCGGCGGACCTGCGAACACGGCGGTGTCCCTGGCCCGTCTCGGTACCCCCGCCCGCTTCCTCGCGCGCCTGTCGGGCGACGTGTTCGGCCGCCTGTTCCGTGCCCATCTCCAGGCGTCGGGGGTGGACCTGTCGGACGCCGTCCAGGCCGCGGAGCCCAGCACCCTGGCCGTGGCGGAGCTGGACGCCCAGGGGCAGGCCGCGTTCTCGTTCCACGCCCAGAACACCGCAGACTGGCAGTGGACGCCCGAGGAACTGGCGCACGTCGACCTGTCCGAAACCGCCTGTCTGCACACCGGATCACTGGCCCTGGTCCGGCAGCCCGGCGCGTCGGTGGTCGAGGACTTCCTGGCGGCCGCGGCTCCTCACGCGACGATCAGCATCGACCCCAACGTCCGGCCACTGCTGGTCCATCCGGACATCTACCGGGCCCGCCTGGCGCACTGGTGCGGCCTCGCCGACGTGCTGCGGCTGAGCGAGGACGACCTGGAACTCCTGCTGCCGGGCACCCCGCCCGAGCGGGCGTGCGACATCTGGCACGCGGCCGGGGCGCGGCTCGTCGTGATCACGCGCGGTGCCGACGGTGTCCTGGCCTCGCTCGACGGCGAACGGGTCCAGGTGCCCGCCGTCTCGACGAGCGTCGCCGACACGGTCGGGGCAGGCGACTCCTTCACCGCCGGACTGCTGCACCACCTCGGCGCTCGTGGGCTCCTGGGGGGCCGGCTGACGGAACTCTGCTTGGACGACGTGGCGGAAGCCTGCCGCTTCGGCACCCGCGTAGCGGCCCTGACCTGCTCTGTTGTCGGCCCGAACCCGCCGTGGCAGAGCCAGCTGGCGAAGTTCGCCGCAGCCGACCGCGCCTGACGGGCGAGCATGCCGCTCGGCAGGACATCACGGCCTGACCGTTGACGCACGGGCCGGGTTGCCCCATCATCGGGCCACTCGGTGTCATCGATGACACAAGTCAACGATGACACTCCTCGCCGGTGTCGTGGACGACGGGCCGGCAAGGCGTCACTTTTTCGGCCGGATCCGCGCCGGGCAGCAGGCCTCGCTGCCCGGACGGCCGCAGCACAGGAGACATCATGAGCTCTGGACGCGTATCCCGGCATGCCCGCACACGGATGACCGCGGCGGTGGCGACCGTCTGCGCCCTGTCCGCGGCCCCGCTCGCCCCCCAGGCCGTAGCCGCCGACACCCCTCCGTACTCCGAGACCTACCGGCCCCAGTTCCACTTCACGCCGGAGAAGAACTGGATGAACGACCCCAACGGTCTCGTGTACTACAAGGGCGAGTACCACCTCTTCTACCAGTACAACCCCAACGGCAACTCCTGGGGCGACATGTCCTGGGGCCACGCCGTCAGCAAGGATCTCGTGCGCTGGAAGCAGCTGCCGCTCGCCCTGTCGCACGACGACGAGGAGATGGTGTTCTCCGGCAGCGCGGTCGTCGACCGGGACAACACCACTGGCTTCGGCACGAAGAACAACCCGCCCATGGTGGCGATCTACACCAGCCACAAGAAGGACACGGGCATCCAGGCGCAGTCGCTCGCCTACAGCACCGACCGCGGCCGCACCTGGACCAGGTATCAGGGCAATCCCGTCATCGACATCGGCTCCAAGGACTTCCGCGACCCCAAGGTCCAGTGGTACGCGCCGACGAAGAGCTGGCTGATGACGGTGTCGATGTCCGCCGAGCACAAGGTGCGGTTCTACTCGTCCAAGAACCTCAAGGACTGGACGCTGCAGAGCGAGTTCGGGCCGTCCGGCGCGACGGGAGGGGTGTGGGAGTGCCCCGACCTGTTCCCCCTGGCGGTCGACGGGAACGGGAAGAAGATCAAGTGGGTGCTGGTCGTCAACATCAACCCCGGTGGCATCGCGGGCGGTTCGGCCGCCCAGTACTTCGTCGGCGACTTCGACGGCACCAAGTTCACCGCCGAGGACAAGGGCACCTACACCCCGCCCACCGGCACGGTGGTGCAGGACTTCGAGGGCACCGACTTCGGCTCGTGGACGGCGACGGGCACCGCGTTCGGTACCGCGCCGGCCGCAGGGGCGGTGGACGGACAGGGGGCCGTCTCCGGCTACGACGGCAAGGGTCTCGCCAACAGCTTCCACTCGGGCGACGCCTCCACCGGCACCCTGACCTCGCCCTCCTTCACCGTCGACAGCAAGTACCTGAACTTCAAGGTCGGTGGTGGTCGGCACCCGCACGTCGACGGAACCGTCATGGAACAGGGCCCGCCGCCCGCGGGCACGGTCATCGCCGACTTCGAGGGCGGCACCTACGGCGACTGGACGGCGACCGGGGACGCCTTCGGCACCTCACCAGCCACCGGCACCCTCGCCAACCAGCAGGAAGTCTCCGGCTTCCTGGGCGACGGCCTGGTCAACAGCTACCTGGACGGCGACACCACCACCGGCACCCTCACCTCGCCCGAGTTCACGCTCGACAAGGACTACGTCAACTTCCTTGTGGGCGGCGGCAGCCACCCCACCGGTTCCGACCACCCGACCGCGGTCGAACTGCTCGTCGACGGCAACGTGGTCCGCAGCACCACCGGACAGGACGGCGAGGCGCTCGACTGGGCCTCCTGGGACGTCAAGGATCTCGCCGGCAAGAAGGCGCAGATCAAGATCGTCGACGACAACAGCGGCGGCTGGGGCCACCTGAACGTCGACCACATCATGCTCTCGGACACCCGGGCTCAGCCCGTCTCCCAGGAGACGGCCGTCAACCTGATCGTCGACGGCAAGGTCGTCCGCAGCGCCACCGGCTCCAACAGCGAGACCCTGGACTGGGCCTCCTTCGACATGCGCCCCTACGCCGGCAAGCAGGCGCGGATCCAGATCGTCGACATGAACACCGCCGGCTGGGGCCACCTCCTCGCCGACCGGTTCACCGCCGCCGACACGGCCGCGGAGTCCGTCGTGCAACGCGCCGACTGGGTCGACCACGGCAAGGACTACTACGCGGCGGTGTCCTGGGAGGACGCGCCGGGCGGCAAGCGGTACATGATCGGCTGGATGAACAACTGGGACTACGGCGGGGTCGTCCCCACGTCACCCTGGCGCGGCGCGCAGAGCGTCCCCCGGGAGATGGCCCTGCGTACGGTCGACGGCCGTATCCGGCTGACCGGCGAGCCCGTGAACAGCGTGACGTCCCTGCGGCAGCCGAACGCGGTGTCTGCGTCCGGCGTCACCGTCAAGAACACCTCCGAGACACTGATCGGTCCCGCGGCCCAGGGCAAGGCGCTCGACATCGAGGCGACGTTCTCCCTCGAGGACGCCGACCGGTTCGGTCTGAAGGTACGCACGGGAGCCGCTGGTGAGGAGACCGTCATCGGCTACGACGCCACGACGCAGGAGCTGTACGTCGACCGCACCCGCTCCGGCGCCGTCGACTTCAACAGCACCTTCCCCGGCATCCAGACCGCACCGCTGAAGGCCGAGAACGGCAAGGTGAAGCTGCGGATCCTCGTCGACTGGTCGTCCGTCGAGGTCTTCGGCGGCAGCGGCGAGTCCGTGATCACCGACCAGATCTTCCCCGACCCCGCCAGCCAGGGAGTGCAGGTCTTCGCCGAGAACGGCTCGGTGAAACTGGACAAGGCCGTTGTCTGGCACCTCGGCTCCGCCCACGAGTGACCCCTGAGACTGACCGTGCGCCACTGACAAGGAGAACCAGACCGTGAAGAAGACCCTGCTCGCCGAGTTCACCGCCCGCGAGGGAGCTGAGGACGAGGTCGCCCGTCTGATCGGCGACTACGCCCTGAAGGTGCGCGAGGAAGAGGGCAACATCGCCTTCGACGTCTACACCAAGGCGGCCGACGCGCGCGCCTTCTGGATCTTCGAGGCGTACCGGGACGAGGACGCCTTCCAGGCGCACCTGAACGCCCCGTACGGCGCCCCCTTCAACGCCGTCCTCGTCCCGCTGATCGAAGAGGACGCCTCCGTGCTGACCTTCCTGAACCCGCTGGCCACGTAACGAGCCCAGCCGGACGGGACAGGTCGGCCACACCTGGCTGTGGCGCCGCGGCATCTCCTTGGGGCAGCGCACCAATGTCCTTCATGATGTGACGTGGATCACATCTGCGGCCTGTCACGTCTGGTGCGGGTTGCTTGTCCCATGGGCGTCACCGACACCGATGCCGGTGCCCGACCTTGGGAGATCCGATGAACAACGGCCAGCACATCGTCGTCCTCGGCGCCGGCTACACCGGCTTGTTCAGCGCCATCCGGCTGGCCCCCCGCACCCGCCGGACCGACGTGAAGATCACCCTGGTCAACCCGTCGAGCCGGTTCGTCGAGCGGCTGCGGATGCACCAGCTCGCTGCCGGTCAGGAGCTGACCGGCCATCAGATCCCCGACCTGCTCGCCGGTACCGGCGTCACGTTCGTCCAGGGCACCGCCACCGCCATCGAGCCCGAGGCCCGGCGGATCACCGTCGACGGCACCAAGACCCTCCGGTACGACACACTCGTCTACGCGCTGGGCAGCTCGACCGACACCGGCAAGGTCCCCGGCGCCGACGTCCACGCGTTCACCCTCGACAAGCCGGAGACCGCCGGTCGGTTTGCCACGCGCCTCACCGAGGTCGCCGTGTCCGGCGGCACGGTCACCGTCTGCGGCGGCGGCCTGACCGGCATCGAGGCGGCCACCGAGATCGCCGACAGCCACCCTGGCCTGAACGTCACGCTGATCAGCCTGGCCGAGCCCGGCGGCATGCTGGGTCCCAAGGCCCGCGCCTACCTCTACGGCGCGCTGGACCGCCTCGGCGTCACTGTTGAGACCGGCGCCCGCGTCACCAAGGTGCTGCCCGACGCCGTCGAGCTGGCCGACGGCCGGCTCGTCCCCTCGGACGCCTGCCTGTGGACCACCGGCGTCAAGGTGTCGCCGCTCGCCGCCGACGCCGGGATCGCCACCGACGACCACGGCCTCATCCTGGTCGACGCCACCCTGCGTTCGGTTTCCCACCCGGACATCCACGCCATCGGCGACGCCGCCGCCGTCCGTCTGGCCTGGGGACAGATCCACGGCAGCTGCCAGAGCGGCCTGCCCACCGCCCAGTACACCGCCGACGCCATCGCGCAGCTCGTGCGCGGCAAGGCCGTCAAGCCGTTCCGCTTCGGCTACTTCCACCAACCGGTCAGCCTCGGCCGCCGTGACGCCGTCATCCAGTTCACCAAGGCCGACGAAACCCCCCGCCGCCTGCACCTCACCGGCCGGAGCGCCGTCGCGTACAAGGAGATGGTCAGCGGCAGCCCGCTCACGACCTACCGGCTCAGCAAGCGCATGAACGTCACCACCATCGTCTCCAAAGGCGGCCGCGCCACCCGTAACCCCGCAGGATGACGGGCGCATCGGCTGCCGGCGCCGTGATCTCGGGCCTTGCCGCCCTGGTAACGGCGCTGGCAGCATGAGCCGATGGTCGACGCCAAGGACGAGCAGGACCCGTACATCGAACACCGCAGGCTCCTGTTCGCCACCGCCTACCGCATGCTGGGCAGCGTCACCGACGCCGAGGACGTCCTCCAGGACACCTGGCTGAGCTGGAACACCACGGATCACGACGCCATCCGCCACCCCAAGGCCTATCTGGTGCGCACGGTCACCAACCTCTCGTTGAACCGCCTCACCTCCGCACAGGCAACCCGCGAAACCTACGTCGGACCGTGGCTGCCCGAGCCCCTGCTGACGTCTCCCGACATCGCCGCGGAGACCGAACTGGCCGACAGCGTCTCCACGGCGATGCTGGTCGTCCTGGAAACCCTCAGTCCCGTCGAACGCGCCGTCTTCCTGCTTCGCGAGGTCTTCGGCTACTCGCACGCCGAGATCGCCGAGACCCTCGAACGTCCCGAGCCGACGGTCCGCCAGATCGCCCACCGCGCACGCGCGCACGTCCAGGCGCGCCGCCCCCGCTTCGACGCCGACGAGACCCGGCGCCGGCAGATCACCGCCCACTTCCTGCGGGCCTGCGCGGGCGGCGACCTGAACGCCGTCATGGAGCTGCTCGCCCCCGACGTCACCGCTTGGTCCGACGGCGGCGGCAAGGTGACCGCCGCCCGCCGCCCTCTTCACGGCACCGACCACGTCGCGCGCTGGATCGTGGGTTTCCTGGCCAAGCCCGCACTGGCCGCCCTGACGATGGAGCCGGCCGTCATCAACGGCGAGCTCGGTGTCCTGGCGACCATCGACGGACACACGGTCGGCGCCTTCTCGTTCGACCTCGTCGACGGCCGCATCCAGTACCTGCGCTTCCAGGTCAACCCCGAAAAGCTCAGCGGCCTGACCCCCGACAACAGCTTGGCGCTGCCCTGAAGCATTCGGTCCCCTGGTCCGGCCGCTCAGAGGTGGCCGTCGAGGAACTTCCGTACCTCGGCGATGGTCATGGGCCCCGTGCCGTGCGCCACCGCCTCTCCCTCAATCAGCAGGACGTAGGACGGGGCTCCGGTGATCCCGTATCGCTCGGTCGCAGCCGGACAACGCGTGATGTCGGCGCGGACGGCCGTCAGGCGGCCCGTGTAGTCGTCGGCGATGCCACCCATGACGAGGTCCATCACCCGGCAGGGCTCGATCGCCTTGGGCCATGTCCCGGTGAAGTAGGCGAGGACCGGAACTCCGCTCATCCCGAGGATGAAATTGAACTCCGCGTCCTCACGGGGTCGGTGAACCCGCTTCGTCATGGAAGCTCCTGATCTCACATTCGTCATTCCATCCCCATCATCCCTCGCGCGGTGTGCCAGGCCGGCCCGGTCGGTCGTCCGGTTGACCTGCCGGAAGGCGAAGTACGCGTCAGCTGACCCGAAGACCGACCGCCAGCGTCAGTTCAAGGACCCGGTGTGGCGATGCGAGATCCGGAAACAGCTCCCGCAGCTGCGACATCCGGTACCGGACCGTCTGGGGATGGACGAACAACGCCGCCGCCACCTCGTCCCGCCTGCCCTGATGCAGCAGCCACGCCCGCAACGTCTCCTCCAGCCGCCGTGCGGTCGCGTCAGGCAAGGTCCGCAACGGTGCGAGGGCTCGGGCACGCAGGTCCGCGAACGCGTCCATGTCGGCGCTCAGCACCAGCTCGGGCAGGTGGTCCTCGGTGTCGCGCATCTCAGCGGAGAGGGAGCGCGCGCGTGCGGCGCGTGCGTACGAGGCGGACGCACGAGTCCATGGCCGGGCCGGGCCGACCACGGCGGTGCGGTCGGTCAGCTGCCGCAAGAGATGTGATCGGTCGGCATCGGGGACGAACAGCACACCGGTGGCGTCCGGCAGATCGTCCAGGACGAGGGTGCTCGGTTCGAGCGCGCGGTAGGCAGGCCGGGCCTGGGCGGCGGGCAGCAGGACCGCGGTCAGTGAAACCGGAGGCTGCCACCCGGCCCGTTGAGCAGAGGCCAGCAGCACGTCCGGGCTCGCGCCGGCGAGGAGGTCGCGGGCCAGGTGTTCCAGGTGGCGCTCGTGGTCCCTGCCCCGGGCGGCCAGTTCGTCGGCGTGGCCCGCGGCGCTCGCTGCGGAGAGCTCGTCGATGTAGGCGAAGGTCAGCTCGGCGAACTTGGCGACCTCGGCGGCGGGCAGACCTGCGGGTACGGCACCCGCGGCCAGGCATCGCCAGGCCACGCGGGCGCCGACGCGGTAGGCGCTGAGCAGGGCGTCCATCGAACGGCCGTCGCGCACCTCGCCGCGGCCCAGCTCGTAGGCCGCGTCACCGGCGTCGCCGCCTGTGGCGTTCCCGCTCGCGAGGTCCAGGTAGTGCCCCAGGGCGGTGCGGACGGCTCGGCGGATGGTGGCGCCCATGTGGCCCGAGAGGGCGTTGGCGTAGGGAGGGACCTCGTCGATGATCGCCTGGACGACCTCGTCGGCGGTGGTCTTCAGCTCGGCCCGAAGTGCGGTGACCGTCGTCTCATCCAGGGCCAGTTCGCTGGCCCTCCGGATTGCATGGCTCACTTTTCTATTCCCTGCGAACAATTCAGTCGACCAGATTTACGTCCTGCGGTCAGGACTTTACGCCTTGTGGCGCAGCAAGCTGGGGTCATGACGAGTACAGCCCTCCGCAGCAGGGCCTGGAAACTGCTGGAGATGGTCACGACGCCGCTGCTGCCGTCGGACTACCTCGACCTGGTCAGCCCGCTGCGTGCGGGCGCTGACCTGCGTGGGCGCATCGAGGCCGTGCACCCCGA
Organism: Actinobacteria bacterium OV320; assembly: GCA_001298545.1. Classification (GTDB taxonomy): domain Bacteria; phylum Actinomycetota; class Actinomycetes; order Streptomycetales; family Streptomycetaceae; genus Streptomyces; species Streptomyces coriariae. The sequence goes on along the minus strand of LJCX01000036.1, from coordinate 6,383 downwards.
GACGGGGGACGCCGCGACCGTCGTGATCAGGCCGGGACGGGGCTGGCGCGGCCACACAGCCGGTCAGTACGTGCGGATCGGGGTCGACGTCGACGGGGTGCGCCTGTGGCGTGCCTACTCCATCACCTCGCCGACAAACCGCCGGGACGGCCGCGTCACGATCACCGTGAAGGCGATCCCGGACGGCAAGGTCAGCAACCACTTGGTCCGCAGGGCCGAACCGGGCACGCTGATCCAGCTCGACCAGCCGACCGGTGACTTCGTGCTGCCGCAGGCCAGGCCCGCCAAGGTGCTCTACCTGACGGCCGGCAGCGGCATCACGCCCGTGATGGGCATGCTGCGCGACACCGAGTTCGACGACGTCGTCATGGTCCACTGCGCGCCACAGCCGCAGGACGTGATCTTCCGCAACGAACTGCATGACCTGGTCGCGGGCAAGAAGCTGCGGCTCACCGAGGTGCACACCGACACGGACGGCATGCTCGACATCGCCCGTCTCGACGAACTCGTGCCCGACTGGGCCGAGCGCGAGACCTGGGCTTGCGGGCCCGCGGGCCTGCTCGACGCCGCCGAAGAGCACTGGACCGAGCACGGCGTACAAGAGCGCCTGCACACCGAACGCTTCCGCCCCAGCATCGTCGTCGCCGGCGACGGCGGCGAGGTCACGTTCAGTGCCACCGGCAAGACCGTCGACGCGGACGGCGCCACGCCGCTGCTGGACGTCGGCGAGGAGGCCGGCGTGCTCATGCCCTCCGGGTGCCGCATGGGCATCTGCTTCGGCTGCATCACGCCGCTCAAGGCGGGCGCCGTCCGCGACCTGCGCACCGGCGAGATCACCGAGGCCGAGCCGGGCGTCCTCATCCAGACCTGCGTGTCCGCCGCTGCGGGCCCTTGCGACATCGAACGGTAGGAGCACCTTGACCGCCATCGACCCCACCGCCCACCTGACCGCGGAGCAGATCGAGGAGCTTGGCCGCGAGCTGGACGCGATCCGCGACGAGGTGATCGCCGGCCGCGGCGAGAAGGACGCCGCCTACATCCGCAAGGTCATCTCGGCGCAGCGCAAGCTCGAGCTGGCCAGCAGGGGCGTGCTGCTGTTCTCGATCTTCCCGCCCGCGTGGCTGCTCGGCACCGCCGGTCTGTCCGTGGCGAAGATCATGGACAACATGGAGATCGGCCACAACATCCTGCACGGCCAGTGGGACTGGATGCGAGACCCGAAGATTCACTCCACCACCTGGGAGTGGGATCACGTCTCGCCGTCCGAGCAGTGGAAGCACTCGCACAACGAGCTGCACCACACGTACACCAACGTGATCGGCAAGGACAACGACCTCGGCTACGGCATCATGCGCGTCGACGAGGACCAGAGGTGGCACCCGTTCCACCTCGGCCAGCCGCTGTGGAACTTCCTCAACGCCTGCTTCTTCGAGTACGGCATCGCCGCGTACGACCTGGAGCTCGGCAAGAACCTGAACAAGCGCCGCCGCAAGAACCCGGAGTTCCGCGCGCGGGCCAGGGCCGTGGGCCGCAAGATCCGCAAGCAGGTGCTCAAGGACTACGTGATCCACCCGCTGCTGTCGGGCCCGTCGTTCCTCCCCACGCTCGCCGCCACCTTCACCGCCAACCTGGTCCGCAACATCTGGACCCACTCGGTGATCATGTGCGGCCACTTCCCCGAGGGCGTGCAGGTCTTCGAGCGCCGGTCGATCAGGGGCGAGACGCGCGGCCAATGGTACCTGCGCCAGATGATGGGCTCGGCGAACATCAGCGGCAGCAAGGCCATGCACTTCATGACCGGCAACCTCTCGCACCAGATCGAGCACCACCTGTTCCCGGACCTGCCGAGCAACCGGTACGCCGAGGTCGCGGTGAAGGTGCGCGCGCTGTTCGAAAAGTACGAGCTGGAGTACGTCACCGGGCCGCTGCCCAAGCAGGTGTTCTCCGCGTGGCACAAGGTCTTCCGGCTCTCGCTGCCGAACAAGAAGCCCAAGGTCAAGACGCCGGACCGCGAGCAGGAGCTCGTCGCGGCCTGATTCCAGGTAGTGGTTCAGATGTCTCGGCCGTACCGGCGGCACCCCCGGGTTCGGTGAGATCCGTTGCGGACGGGGGGCGGCCGCGACATCAGACCGTACGACACGGGATCCGGGCAGCCCGGTGTCCGGCCGCGCTGCTGCCGGGGTGGACTGATGAGCCGAGGTGGCACGGCTACCTCGCTCAGCTCGCCCGCTGACGTACGGAGCCGGAGCCTCTCAGGGTGGGTCAGCCGGTCACCGGCTGCCACCGATCTTCCCGAGCAGCGTCGATACTGCTGAGCCACACCAGCGTCCCGCCGATCAAGCCAGGCTTGTCGCGCGTGGCCAGGGCGGGGGCCTCCAGCATGTCGGCGGCCTCTTCCAGGTAAGTGACCAGCGTGTCGAGTACTTCGTCGGCAGGTTCGTTGTAGCGAGACCATGAACCCAGGTAGCCGGACGCGGCGTCCAGATACAGCCCCATGGTGCTGTCGGCCGGGCTCAGGGCAACCAGCGGAATCCGGGTCGCCTTCCACACGATGATCTGCTCCTCTTCGGGGCGATTGCCCTTGAGGGTGCCCTGGTGGGCCTGGGCGTCCGTCTTCAGCCGATAGCGGGCGGCCACTGCGTCCAGGGGCATCAGAGCCATGTTCCCCGGAAGGCATCCCCAGCCATCGACCCCGTCGTCACCTGCGGTCAACATCCACAGGGCGCGCAGTTCGACGGGTATCGGGATTCCCAGTTCCACTTCCAGAGCGGCTAGGGCGGCGGCACTGGCGCCGTCACGGAGCGCGGCGTACGAGTCGGGGGCGTTGTTCCGGAGCCAGCGGGTGATGCGATGCCAGGCATCGGCGACCTCGCGTACGGTGACCGCAGCGGTGACCGGGTCGGCACGCTGCTCCTGGTCTCGGTCCTGCTCCCGCTCCTGGTCTGGAACTTCGCTAGCTGGCTCGGCCGGGGAAACCGGTCTCACGAAGCGGATCTGGATCCAGTCCGGCTCGCGTATGTACCCGACGAACAGGTCGGGGCAGTCCTCGAAAAGATCGCCATCGACCGTCACGGTGAGGACACCGGGCAGCCCTGAGGGCACGCCCAGGTCCGGATCCTCGGCCAACCGACCGGCCACGACCTTCAGCGCGTACGGGACACCGGCCCCTAACTGTGCCGCAGTGTCGCGCAGAACCGGTTCGATCTCGACCTTCACAGTCTGCTGCTCCTCGTTGATCGGACAAGAGGCGTATGAGGCCCTACACAGTAGGCCTCGCGTCCCCGCCGGCCGACATCGACGCCCTCTGCTGAAGCGCCAGATGTTCGGCCGCGCGGGATTCGAACTGCTCCGCAAGGGCGTGACCGAGGGTGGCGCTTCAGAATCGGACTCTGGGCGCCTACGCGAGACCACCGTTGCTCATCAGCAGCTGCCCGTTGATCCACTCGCCCTCCTTGGAGCACAGGAAGTCCACGAGGTGCGCGGTGTCCTGCGGAGTGCCCAGCCGACCGAGCGGGGTGCTGCGGACGCAGTGCTCCCTGACTTCCTCGGGCATCCAGCCGGTGTCGACCGGGCCGGGATTGATCGCGTTGCCGGTCACGCCGAGGTGGGCGAGTTCGTGGGCGGCGGCCGGCGTGATGCGGTCCATGGCTCCCTTGCTCGCCATGTAGGGCAGGTTGCCGACGGTGTGATCACTGGTGAGGCTGACGATCCGGCCGGTTCCCCGTTCCCCGGTGAAGCGGCGTCCGAACTCGCGAATGAGCAGCCAGGTGGCGCGCGCATTGACAGCGAAGTGCCCGTCGAAACTCTCGACGGTGGTGTCAAGGAGCCCAGAGTCGACAGACTCGCAGTGACTCATCACCAGCGCGGTGACACCGCCCATACGCTGTTCAACTCGTCGAAGACGCGTGCCGGGGTATCCGGGTCGGCGAGATCCGCCTCGATCGCGGTGGTGAACGCACCGTGCTCGGCCAGAAACTGGCTGATCCCTTCGGTCGCGCCGGGCTCGCTGCCCCAGCTCATACGGTCGTCGTAGGGGGTCCAGTAGGTGAAGGCGATGTCCCAGCCCGATGCGGCCAGCCGACGGGCGATGCCCGCGCCGATACCGACGGTGCGGCCCACCCCGGTAATCAGGGCGAGCGGGCGGTCGGCCGGAGCGCCTCGTCCGCGGGCGGACTGGTCGTGATCGGTGCTCGTCGTCACGGGCTGGAATGCTTCACGAACAGCACCGCAGTGTCAATCGTTTTCCTGCGACGTCGCGGCACATGAGCAGGGGTGGGCGGCACATGTGCCTGGCCCTGAGTGGTCGGCGCCGTAGTCCCTTCGGGGTTGCTCACGCTGCTGGCTGTCGGACAGGGGCTGCGGACGGGCATGGAGGGCGAATCGATCGGCCGAAGCCAATCACTGGTTCCCCGCAGCCCGCCCCGCCCGTCACCGCCCCAGCCCCAGCCCCCGCAATGACCGGCACACGAGGCCACTTGGACAGGGAAAACGCAACTTCGACATGGCCCGCAGAAGCAGTTACCTTCACCTGGTCTTCGGCGATGGCCCACGGTCGCGCAGGAGTTCCTTCAGGCTGAGCCACCCGCGACGGGACGAGTCGGTCATGCCCCACGCACCCTCGACCCCATGCGTAAGCCACCGAACCGGGTCCACCCCAGGCAGCCTCAACCAGGGAGAGACGCATGCCTCATCTTGCTCTGTACACATTCGGCGTCCTGAAGTCACCTCTCGCCGATCCCGGACCTCTCACCCGCGAGTTCTACGACACTGGTGAGGCCGTCTACCGAAAAATCAGCCAGCACCCCGGATACCTCGCGCGTGCTGAAGCGGCAGACGGCGACCGGGGCATGCTCTTCGGAGCGGACTGGGGTGCATGGGGAGAGTTCGTCGTACCGACCTGGTACGGCAAGGGCCGTACGGTGGAAACCACCGCCCTGGCCGTGACACTCTCACTCTGGACCGACCTGCGCCCGGCCTTCGACGCCGTGTACACCGGTCTGCACCGTGGGGCGCTGAACAGGCGTTACGACTGGTTCGAGAGGACAGGACACCCGAATTACGTGTGCTGGTGGGTCTCTGACGGCGTGATACCCATCTGGCAGGACGGGGTTTCCCGGCTGGAACACCTCCACGACCACGGCTCCGCGCCGCACGCGTTCACCTTCCACCACCCATTCGCTCCGGACGGAACTCCGAGCAGGATCAATGGCATCGGGCCGAAGAGCGACCAGGTTCGCTGACAAGGAAGCCTGAACGACGAGGTTCGCCGTCAAGCAGGTCCCAGATGGCAGGGCAGCAGCACCAGTCGGCCCGCCATTTGGGACTGAGCGCTCCCCTTGTTGATGAGCGCTTGAGCCGGCGGTCTTCACCACCGAGCGGCCTCCCCGTAGGGTCCGGCCCATGGACTGGTTGGCCCCCGTGAACACCCTGATCGGCGCCGGTATCGGCGTTGGATCCACGCTTCTCGCTGATCGACTTCGCTGGCGTCGTGACCGTGCAGCCCTCAATCACGACACGCGCCGTCAGACATATGCAGCCTTCATGGGAGCGCTGTCAGACGTGTACCAGCGATTGGATGAGCTCGCCCGCGACGGACGCCCCGCAGAGGAGATGCGGACCGCAGCTCATGAGGTGTTCGTGTCCCGCAACCTGTATCCACTGCGCTATGAGCTCGCCCTGGTCGCGCCATGGGAGGTCATGGAACCCGTCAATCAGGCCTTCTACAGGGTCCGCGACCTCCGCGACCTGGTCGCAAGAGGCTCCGCCAGAAGCGACCCGGCCTTCGGTGGGCATCTTCACGCGTATCTCGCGGCGGCCGAGAAGGCACAGGTGGCCATGCGCCGCGATCTCGGCACCTCGTGGCCGGACCGCGCAGACAGTCTCACCACTCCCCCGGGCGAAGCCTGACCTCGTCGCTCCGGACGTAGTGCGAACGGAGGGCGGTCCAGCATCTTGATCCGGTTGACGCGGCCTTCGACGACGCCTGGGCTCCAGGGCGGTGTCAGGCGCCGGCGGTGACGGCGGTGATCGCCCGGGGAACACCTGATCACCGGTCCGGCGGAGGATACAGCCACCGCCGCAGCAGGCGGCTCAGCCTCGGCATCACCAGATACGTCAGCGTCGGCAGCAGCACGAAACCGGGAACACGGCGGCCCGCAGCAGTAGGGGCCAGGCGCCCGTGTGGGGCGTCACCAGCCACTGGATCAGCAACGTGAACGGATAGGCGCCGAGGAACGTGGTGAGCACCATCTTCCAGCGGGGCGGGGCCTGCACGGTGGTGCCGGGCAGGTTGAACCAGGTCTCCATCCCGGACGTCGACTGCCGCTCGCTGCCGATCTCCGTGGCGACACCCTCGATCCGTGCGTGCCAGGACGCCCGCTCGC
>LJCX01000035.1 GCA_001298545.1 Actinobacteria bacterium OV320 | reverse complement strand
GGTTCAGTGCGCTGTCTCAGAGTGGCCATTGATCAGTGACGCGGGCGGTGTGCACAACGCACGAGGCTCCCGTGTCGTTGGTGAAGGTGTTCGAAGTCTCAGCGCACAGGCCCAGGAGCCGCGTTGGTTCCGTATTCATCCGCCCTCGACCTGCCCCACGGCCTGGTCCAGTGGGTCACCATGCTCATCGTCACCCGCGAGGGTGACCGCCGCTGCAAGCTCCCGCCGCACCAGCGTGCCCTGGCCGGCCTGGTGTACCTGCGGCGGCACGACACCCTCGCCCAGCTCGCGGCCGGCTTCGGTATTTCCGTCGGCACCGCCCATGGCTACACCACGGCCGTCGTCGACCTGCTCGCCGGCCGCGCCCCCGGTCTGCTGCGCGTCCTCCGCGAAGCCGGTCCCGACTACGTCAAGCGCCGACACCGTCCTCACCCTGGAGCGGCAACGCTGAAAACGCTCACTGGCGCCGGCATCACCGTTCCCGAATGCGCCACCACCAGCGCCCCGCCGTCCACCCGCTCACCCAGCCAGGGTTCGGAAGAGTCCGACGTTCGAACTCCACATCGATTCGCTCCACCAAGCGGCCCAGGTCTACTCGGGCTCCTCTGGGCAGGTGCAGCAGGGCGACTTCTAGGTCATCTCGTCCGTCCTCGATCTCGATGCCGGGACTCTCGCCAGGACCAGTCAGATATCGTCCCGGCTGCCTGAAAGCCCACTCGAACCGGCTGAGAGCGTTAGCAACTGCGTCCGGCCACAGGTATTCGGCTTCAACACGTCGCACCGCTGCCCGAGTTCGAGCTGATACGCCCGAGATCCGACGGACCGGCACGTGCTTGGGTGGCCGCCACCGCTCGGCGCGGACGGCCTTCGGACGCCTACGCGGCATCGCCCTTTCGGATCAGAACCATGTTGGCACTCTGCCACGGTCCGCACCAAGCGAGAGGGTCAACGGGCCCGCCCCCTCTCCCCAGGGTCTCGCTTCGGGCCAACAACGTTCGAGAGCAGCTGGCGCCGAACGCTTCCGCCCTGTTGTGCGTCCTGTCAGATCGGCAAGGGTGACTGCCTGCGCATTTCCTGGCACAGGGCCCTCTGCATGCAACAGAACAGAGTTGAGAGAGAAACGCTGTCATGTCGGTGTCGCGGCGGGAACGCAGCAGGACGCGGCCGTCGGGTAGCCGTCCCACTTCGGCTCTGCGGCCCAGCCGGGCGGCAGGGCGGGGTCGGCGGTCGGGGCGGTCAGCATCGGCTGGGGCATTCTGTTGACGACCTCGACGTCGATTCCGAGGCGGGCGCCGTGCTCGACCACTGCGTTCTTGAAGCCAGTGTCGGCCCAACTCTTCGAAGGAGTCGGGGCGGGGTGCCCGCCGCGGCAAGCTCCCGCCGCACCAGCGTGCCCTGGCCGGCCTGGTGTACCTGCGGCGGCACGACACCCTCGCCCAGCTCGCGGCCGGCTTCGGTATTTCCGTCGGCACCGCCCATGCCTACACCACGGCCGTCGTCGACCTGCTCGCCGGCCGCGCCCCCGGTCTGCTGCGCGTCCTCCGCGAAGCCGGTCCCAACTACGTCCTGCTGGATGGGACGCTCGCGGAATGCGACCGGGTCGGCGACAGCCGGGCCGACTTCTCCCACAAGAATCGTCGGCACGGAGTGAACGTGCAGGTCGTGACCGACTCGGCCGGACGGCTGCTGTGGATCTCGCCCTCGCTGCCCGGCCGTGCGCACGACCTCACCGCGGCCCGCACCCACCGGATCATCAGGATCTGTGAGCGCCAGGGCATCCCCGTCCTCGCCGACCGCGCCTATATCGGAGCCGGCCCATGGGTGACGACAGCCCTCAGACACCCACCGGGCCGCGAGCTCACGCCCACCCAACAGACCGTCAACCGTGCGCTGTCCGCGGCACGGGCACCGGTCGAGCGCGGCATCTCACGACTGAAGTCATGGCGCATCTTCCGCAGGGCCCGATGCAGCCCGAATCGAATGACGTCAATCGCCAAAGCCGTCCTCACCCTGGAGCTGAAAACGCTCAGTGGGACCGGGTGGTGTGTGGACTGGGCCCGCGGCTGGACCGCGCTGCGCCGGTACGTCGAACGCGTAGGCGACGCACGCGTACCCTACGACCACAAAGAAGATGCTCAACCGCTGGGACAGTGGGTCGCGGAGCAGCGACGGGCTTACCGGGCTGGGCAGATGAGTGGCCGGCGGGCGCAGCGGCTTGAGCAGCTCGGCATGGTCTGGGACGCCGCGGATGCCGCTTTCGAGGAGAACCTCGCTGCCTGCCGCGCCTACTTCGAGCAGCACTTCACCCTCTGCGCGCCCCGTACAGCCATTGCTCTGGGCAAGCCCGTCGGGCAGCTTGTATCCAATCTGCGCAGGCCAGGTGCGTTGGACAAGCATCCAGAACGCGCCGCGGCGCTGGCCGCGATCGACCCCGACTGGAACCCGGCCTGGCCTGTCACCTGGCAGCGCCACTATGCGGCTGTCCGTGAACTCCTGCGCGACGAGGACGGCCAGACCGAGGTACAGCCTGGCGTCACCGTCAGCGGGATGGACGTGGGGGCATGGCTCGCCCAGCAGCTTCAGCCGACCGTCTGGCATGCCTTGATAGACGGGCAGCGCGAGCGCTAGGAGGATCTCGGCCTGTTCGACTGAGGTCCGGCTGCTTCGCGGTCGGCGCGCAGTTCGTTGATGTGCTGTTCGATCGCCGGGAGGTAGGAGTGGTCGGGGCGGTAGAAGCCGCAGCCGGCGCACTGGAAGCGGATGGGACAGGAGCTGCCTGCGGCTTTGACGTTGCTGCGTTCGGTGCAGCCGCCGTAGGGGACGGCGACGGAGCGCAGTTCGTAGGCGATGTCGGAGCTGGGGCTGTGATGTGGCTGACGGGAACCGGGAAGCCGACGGGATCGGGGCGATGTCCACTGCGACACATGCCTGCAAGGCCGCCGTCCGTCCCACGTGGGACGGACGGCGGCCTTGCAGGATGCGGTCACCCGGCGGAGCACCACATCGGTGCCCCTGCGTCGGGACACGTCAGTTCACGCACCGCTTCCCGCACTTGGTGATGCCGTCGCTCTCGGCACAGGCACCTGCGGGGAAGCAGCGGTCGAGCGCCCTTTTCTGCGATGGCGTGTGAGCACCGCGTCCGAGCGGCGATCCGGTCAGCCCGCCCAGCGGGAGTCGAGCGCGATGGTCTGCAGGCGGTCGAGCGTGAGCGGGGGCTTCGGCCGCGTCACCGGGCCGCCCTCGGCGTAGGAGTTCACTTCCTGGACGATGACCCGGCGGCCGTCGGGGTGGAGGGTGTCGACCAGCCACACCACGGCGGAGCCGCCCTTCTCCGATGCCCGCTTGGCCCGCTTCACCTGGGTGCCGTCGGCCAGGGTCAGGGCCTGGCACGCGATGTACTCGCCCTCGCAGCCCATGAGCCCGTCCATGACGTCGCCCATGTCGTGCTGGGCGTTCACCCCGATCATGCTCTTTCCGCGGCCGTCGTCCCAGACCAGGGCGGCGTAGCCTTCCTGGCTCTGCTCGTCGGAGATCTTCGCGCCCTTGGGCAGCAGGGACTTCAGCACCCGGACCATCTGGCGGCCGGACAGCGGCGCGCCCGAGTCGGACAGCGCGGTGGACGGGGCCGAAGCGCTGACCGTGGCGCCGGCGGTTTGCGGAGCGGCGGAGGCCTGCGCCGCCGCACCGAGCCCGAGGGCCAGGACGAGGCCGGCGGCGACGGCCACGCGGCGGGCCGGACGACGGCGTGCGGGAGTGTTCCTGTTCATGTGGTGGCTTCCTTCTCAGGTTCAGAGCGCAGGTGTTTCCTGCGTCGTGGGGCGGCGGGTGGTGCGAGGCGCCGCACGCCGCCCGGGCACAGGGGTGTCCCGGTGCACAAGCGCAGGGCGGTGGTCGTCGTGCTGCCGGCCGGGCGGTCGTGCCGCCTCGGCCGGTGCGACATCCACAGATTCCAGGACGCCGCGGACCCCCGGCAACAGCTGCCCCCGTACCCGGGACAGTGGGACCGTCCCACCTGCGTTGACCTGCGCGAACAGGGAGGCCTGGGATGCCGTTCCGGGACGCGGGACGACTCGCGCCGTGCCGGCCGGCCATCGGATGCGGCCGACGTCACCCGTCAGCCGCCGGTTTCCGCCTCGCCGTCGGCAGCGGTGGTCATGGGGACCCAGCCGACGGCGCCCAACTCGCCGGCCGCGCCAGCCTCATCACCTGCGGCCCCCTCCCCGCCCGCCACGGCCCCACCCGACCCTTCACCGACATGGAGAACGCCCTCGAGCAGCGGGAAACGGCTCCTTGATGCGGGCGTCGACCTCCGCGGTCTACTTCGCTGCCGCCGGCCAGGAAGCCACCATGGACGCGGCCCGCCGGATCGCTGCTCTGACCCACGGTGACCGTGCGGCCTGGGAAGGCACTGCGATCTTCCACGAACTCATCCGCGTCACGTTCGAGGACATCGACCCCCTTGCCGTGCTCCCAGACGTTCTCGCTCTTGTGCACCCCGACCACCGGGGCCGCTACACCGCAGTCCTCGCGCCCGACTGGCGCCCCGATCAGGCGAGCGAGTTCAACGGTGCCGTGTGGCCCTGCCCGGGCTCCGCCGTGTGGGCCCTGCGCACCACGACCAGCTTCGAAGGCGCGATACGCGCGGCGATCGACCTCGGCGGTGACACGGACACCGTCGCCGCGGTGACCGGTGGCCTCGCGGGGGCGTACTACGGGCTGGAGGCAATCCCCGCCCACTGGACCCAGCCGCTCCATGTCCCCCTCCCGGGCTTCGACGGTCGGGTGACGGACCTGGCAGGCCTGCTTCACCTCGCACACCGCCTCCTGCGCTCCCCCTCGGCCACGGCTGGCGGTCAGGTCTCCTCACGCGCCCGTCATCCGTGACGGCGGGAGTACGTGGCGACATGTCCTCCGTCGGCCCGCCTCCGCCTCCCATCCGGGTGACCCTGCCGGACGGCCAGGAGTTCTCTGGGTCTTTGGCCGTGGCGTGAATGCTGCAGGAGGCATCTGCACAGCTCAACGCCGGTGAGTCTCACGCTGTCGAGTGCAACAGCTGTCGCGCCATCGCTGGATCGAGCGATTCAGCGCGACAGTCCGGTGATGACTGACTCTCGGGTAATAGACGGCGTCGATGACGTTCTCTATGACAAGGGCGGAGTTCACGGGAGTCCATGCTGTGAGGGGTACGGACAGGGACCCCCACTGATCCCTTTGTTTTCCTACGCTGGGCTCCATGGACAACCGGGCCGAAGTCAGCGCATTCCTCAAGTCCCGCCGCGCCAAGATCACACCGGAGCAGGCGGGCATGCCGGTGTACGGGCAGCGGCGGGTGCCCGGGCTGCGCCGCGGTGAGGTCGCGATGCTGGCCGGGATGACGTCGAGTACTACACGCGCCTGGAGCGCGGCAACCTCACCGGGGTCTCCGACAGCGTCCTGGACGCTCTCGCTCAGGCCCTGCGGCTGGACGACACCGAGCGGGATCACCTCTACGCCCTGGCCCGGGCGGCCGGCACCAGTGCGGCCCGGGCCCGGCGCCGCCCGAAGAAGGCCATCGTGCGGCCCAGTGTGCTGCGGATCGTCGAGGGCCTGCACGACCAGCCAGCGTACGTGCGCAACAACCGTATGGACATCCCGGCGGCCAATCCGCTCGCCCGCGCTCTGCTCAGTGAGGTGTTCGAGCAGGAGCCGGCCAACACCTGCCGGTTCGTCCTCCTCGACCCCCGCGCCACCCGGCTCTACCCCGACTGGGAACGCGTGGCCCGCGACGCAGTCGGGGTGCTTCGGGTCGAGGTCGCCAAGAACCCCTACGACCGGGAGCTGTCGAACCTGATCGGTGAGCTGTCCACCCGCAGCGATGCCTTCCGCACCATGTGGGGCGCGCACGACGTGCACGTCTTCACCGAGGGAACCAAGCGGTTCCACCACCCGGCGGTGGGCGAGATGGAGCTAGTCCACGAAAGCCTGGACCTGCCCGGCGAACAGGGGCTGTCCATCACCGTGTACGGTGCCGACCCCGGCACCCCGGCCGCGGACGCCCTGAAGCTCCTGGCCAGCTGGGCAGCGAGCCAGAATCGGGACGCGGCCGCTTCTCAGGCCGACACCGAGCACTGACCCCGGCCGGCACCACGCCGAGCCGGTGCTCCTCCATGGTCCAAGCTCTCGGTCGAGTCGAGCGGGGTGTAGGGACGACACGTAGATCATCGAGCGAGAGCACTGCGAGGCCAGCCAAGCCCGGGCCAGCGTCGACTTGCCCGCGCCGGGGGCTCCAATCAGCAAGATCGGCACGATCAGCCCGTTCTCGGGCAGGCTCGGGTACACCAGCGAGGTCCTTGGATATCTCCTTCGCGGGTGACAGAGCTGGCAGCCCAGTTCAGGCGTTGCCCAGCGTTGCCGGTGATCAGGGCGACGGCCTCGTACAGGTAACAGGACGCGTCATCCTCGCGGTCCGGCTCGATCACCTGCTCCGCCCGGCGTGCGGCGGTGCTGACCACCTGCGCGAGCATCGGTAAAGACGGCCCACCTCCCGCGCCGCGGCCCTTACCCCGATTCGCGGTGTACACGCCCACGCTCTCGGCATGAGGGGGTCCCTGCTGTTACCCCTCACAAGCGTGACTGCCGGTCGGGCTCGGCTGCTGATTTCGTGGATTGCGGCGGGCCAGAAGTGCTCCGCCCGCACCACCTACGGCGCGCATGCCGCTTTACCGGAACGCCTACGGATGACCGGGGCCCGCGCCAGCTCTCTTGAAAGGATCGTCAGTGAGTTCCCCCTCGTCCACGAAGCCGGATCCCTCGGCCGCCGCACCCCTCACGGGTGACGGCGGCACGGCAGCGCCTGCCGGGAAGGTCAAGCTGCCGCCGGTGGTGTGGCTGCTAGGTGCCATCACCTTCATCATGGGCACCAGCGAGTTCGTCGTCTCCGGCCTGCTGCCGGAGATTTCCGGCGCCCTCGGTGTCAGCGTCTCCAGCACCGGGACGCTGATCACCGCCTTCGCCGTCGGCATGATGATCGGCGCGCCCGCGATGTCCCTAGTGCTCTGACCGCGTTGGTTCGCCGGGTTGGTGGTCGTGGCGGTTGGATGTGGGGTGACGTCCGATCCGACCGCTGGAGGCGCGGTGGCCGAGCCTGTCCGTGTGCGCAGACTGACCGACCAGGAGGGACAGAAGCTGCAGCAGATCGTGCGCCGGGGCAGCACGAGTTCGGTGCGCTATCGGCGGGCGATGATGCTGCTGGCTTCGGCCGGCTGGAACCGGGTGCCGGTGATCGCCCAGTTGGTGCAGGCCGACGAGGACACCGTCCGCGACGTGATCCACCGGTTCAACGAGATCGGCCTGGCCTGCCTGGACCCTCGGTGGGCGGGAGGCCGTCCCCGCCAGCTCAGCGATGACGACGAGGACTTCGTCATCGCGACGGCCACCACCCGCCCCACCAAGCTCGGCCAGCCGTTCACTCGCTGGTCACTGCGCAAACTCGTCGGCTACCTGCGCAAAGTGCACGGCCGGGTGATCCGTATCGGCCGCGAGGCGTTACGGTCTCTGCTCGCCCGCCGCGGCGTCACCTTCCAGCGCACCAAGACCTGGAAGGAGTCCCCGGACCCCGAACGAGAGGCGAAGCTGGACCGGATCGAGGAGGTCCTGGACCGGCGCCGGCTCCGAAGACGAGCTCTACCAGTGGGTCTCCGCCGAGTACGCCTCCTCCGACCGCAACTGGCACACCATCGACGCGGTCGTCCGCATCGCCCGCGAGATCGGCGCGACGCCCAGCCAGGTCGCCTTGGCCTGGACAGCCGACCAGCCCTCCGTCGCCGCTCCCATCGTCGGCGCCCGCACCCTCACCCACCTCACCGAAAACCTCGGTGCCGCCGAACTGCACCTCGACGCCGACACCACCGCAGCCCTCAACACCGTCAGCGCACCCCAGCACGGCGGTTACCCCTACGGCGGCTTGGGCACCGCGCAGCGCTCCCGCGACTTCCACGGCAGCAAAGCCCAGGCGAACCTCATCGACGGCGGAAGCGACGCACCTCTCGGTCACGCTTAGAGGGCGTTTATGCAGGTCAAACCCTATATGCGACTCTCGGACCTGTCCTGCTCTAGCGGCTTTCGTCGCGTAGGTTACGAATGAACTTCTCTGCCGCGCTGGCCCGGCCATCCGTCTCGTTCGCTTCTGTCCTCGGAAGTCCGTCTGGTTTGAAGATTCCACGGAATCGCCCAATGGGCAGCGGAATTGAGTGTTCCGGCCCGCCCGTGATCACGCTACGACGTGAGCGAGCGCAAGCCGTACCCCAGCGACCTGTCCGACGCCCGATGGGCACTGATCGCGCCGACGATGACGGCTTGGAGAAAGGCCCGGCTCGACCGCAGACCAACCGGGCAGCCGGCCAAGGTCGATTTACGTGACGTCTTCGACGCGATCCTCTACGTGAACCGCACGGGAATCCCCTGGAAGTATCTCCCGCACGACTTCCCGAGCCATGGCACCGTCTATGCCTACTACGCCGCATGGCGAGACGAGGGAATCTTCGCCCAGCTCAACTACGACCTGACCGGACTGGCCCGGGTGAAGGAAGGGCGCCAGCCCGAGCCCGACCGCCTCCGTGATCGACACCCAGAGCGTGAAGACCTCCAGCAACGTGCCTCTGACCAGCCAGGGAACGGATGCGGCCAAGAAGATCGTTGGGAGGAAGCGCGGCATCCTCACCGACACGATCGGCCTCATCCTCGCCGTGACCGTCACCGCCGCCAGCCTGTCGGAGAACGCCCTGGAAATACGCCTCCTCGACCAGGCGAAGGAGAAGTACCCGACTCCTTCGAAGAGTTGGGCCGACACTGGCTTCAAGAACGCAGTGGTCGAGCACGGCGCCCGCCTCGGAATCGACGTCGAGGTCGTCAACAGAAACCCGGATGCCAGAGGATTTCACGTCGTGAAAAGGCGTTGGGTGGTTGAGCGAAGTATCGGTTGGATCATGATGCATCGCCGACTCGCACGCGACTACGAGACCCTAACCGCCAGCTCCGAAGCCATGATCCACATCGCCTCGGTCGACAACCTCGCCAGACGCATAACGGACGAGACCACACCCACCTGGCGAGGAACCTACTAGGGTCCGTCTTCAAAGATCATCAGGTTGGTGGATCATGGTGGGGTGATGCGTCGTCATGAACTCACCGATCAGGAGTGGGAGTTACTCGCTCCGCTCATACCGCGGGCTGCGACGGGCCGGCCGCGCGTGGAGGACCGGCAGGTCGTCAACGGGATGGTCTACAAGATCCGCACCGGGATCTCCTGGCGTGACCTGCCGGACCGCTACGGACCGTGGCAGACGGTCTACACCCGCTTCCGCCGCTACGCCCTGGACGGCGTGTTCACCCGGGCGCTCCAGCAGATCCAGGCCCACGCGGACGCGGCCGGCGACATCGACTGGCTCGTCCAGATCGACTCCACCATCGTCCGCGCCCACCAGCACGCCGCCGCCACCGGCCGAAAAGGGGGATCCACCGGCCGGACGAACCATACGATCACGCCCTCGGCCGATCCCGAGGAGGCCTGACCACCAAAATCCATCTCGCCTGCGACGGCCGCGGGCGGCCCCTCGCGATCCTGCTGACACCTGGCCAACGCCACGACAGCATCTGCGCGCGTCCTCTCCTGGAACGGATCCGGGTCCCGCGGACCGGACGTGGACGCCCGCGCTCCAGACCCGACCAGGTCATCGCCGACAAGGCCTACAGCTCCCGGGGATTCCGCGCCTACCTGCGCAAACGCGGAATCGCCTGCACCATCCCGGAGAAGACAGACCAGCAGCGACACCGCCGCAACCGCGGCCATCGCGGCGGGCGGCCACCGGCATTCGACCGCCAGACCTACCGCCGGCGCAACGTAGTCGAGCGCTGCTTCAACCGCCTCAAAGGCTTCCGGGGCATCGCCACCAGATACGACAAGACCGCCACCTCCTACGAAGCAGCGGTCAGTCTCGCGTCATTCCTACTCTGGGCAAGATCCGTTTGAAGACGGACCCTAGAACATAAAGGCAATGCGTCTACGCGAGATGCCCTCTAAGACATCGCCCCTTGCACCACGTCACCGACTCCCTTCAACACGAGGAAGGCACCACAGCCCCCGGCAGCCGCCGGGGGCTTCATGATTCCCGGAGGACCGACTCTTCATTGCCTATAGCCCACGTAGAGCGGCTGGAGTGGCGCGGAGACCAAGCTCGGGTGTTCTTGAGCGGGACTGTGCACCGAAGGACGCTGTGCGAGTCCTCTCGTCGTGCGTTTGCCCTAGCCTCGTCACAACGATGCGTGTGTTCTTGACAGGGGGGGACGTGCAGGTCTGGTCTGGAGAGGCGTATCCACTTGGTGCTACCTACGACGGCGCTGGTACCAACTTCGCAGTCTTCACAGAGGTCGCGGACCGAGTAGAACTGTGTCTGCTGCACGACGACGGCTCGGAGACGGCCGTCGAGCTGCGCGAGACCGATGCGTTCGTCCGGCACGCGTACGTGCCCGGCATCATGCCGGGGCAACGGTACGGATTTCGGGTGCACGGGCCGTGGGATCCGTTCCAGGGGGTTCTATGCAACTCCGCGAAACTGTTGATCGATCCTTATGCAAAGGCGATCGCCGGCTCTCTGGGCTGGCATCCGGCGCTGTTCGGCCATCAGGTGGGGTTTTCCCGTTACCGACGGGACGATCAGGACTCTGCGCCACACACGATGACGTCGGTCGTGATCAACTCGTTCTTCGACTGGGGCGACGACCGTCGGCCCCGTACCGAGTACCACCACACCGTGATCTACGAGGCCCACGTCAAGGGCCTCACAATGCGGCACCCGGAGTTACCAGAAGAACTGCGGGGTACCTACGCGGCGCTCGCCCACCCGGTGATCATCGAACATCTCACTGAGCTCGGGGTCACCGCCCTGGAGCTGATGCCCGTACACCAGTTTGTGAACGATCACCGCCTCGTCGACATGGGCCTGAACAACTACTGGGGCTACAACACGATCGGTTTCTTCGCCCCGCACAATGCCTACGCTTCCTGGGGCGACCGCGGCCAACAGGTTTTGGAATTCAAGTCGGCGGTGAAGGCACTGCACGAGGCCGGGATCGAGGTCATCCTGGACGTCGTCTACAACCACGCCGCCGAAGGCAACCACCTTGGCCCGACGTTGTGCTTCCGGGGCATCGACAACTCGTCGTACTACCGCCTGGCGGACGACCCCCGGTACTACATGGACACCACGGGGGCAGGCAACGCCCTGCTGATGCGGTCCCCGCACGTGCTGCAGATGATCATGGACTCTTTGCGGTACTGGGTCACCGAGATGCATGTTGACGGCTTTCGGTTCAATCTGGCGGCGACGCTGGCGCGGCAGTTCCACGAGGTGGACCGGCTGTCGTCGTTCTTCGACCTGGTGCAGCAGGACCCGGTGGTCTCCCAGGTAAAGCTGATCGCCGAACCCTGGGACGTAGGCGATGGCGGATACCACGTGGGCAACTTCCCGCCGCTCTGGTCCGAGTGGAACGGCAAGTACCGCGATACCGTGCGTGACCTGTGGCGCGGGGAGCCACGCACCCTGGTGGAGTTCGCGTCCCGTCTTACGGGGTCGTCCGACCTGTATCAGGACAACGGGCAGCGTCCGCTGGCCTCCATCAATTTCGTGACCTGCCACGACGGATTTACCCTGCACGACCTGGTGTCGTACAACCACAAACACAACGAAGCCAACGGCGAAGACAACCGTGATGGCGAGGATGACAATCGCTCGTGGAACTGTGGAGCGGAGGGCGAGACGGACGATTCCGCCGTGCTGGAGCTGCGGGCCCGGCAGATGCGGAACTTCGTCGCCACCCTGATGCTGTCCCAGGGCGTGCCGATGATCAGCCACGGCGACGGGGTCGCGCGAGCGCAGCACGGAAACAACAACGCCTACTGCCTGGACAGCGAGCTGGCGTGGGTGCAGTGGCCCGAGGAGGGCGAGGGGCTTGGCGGCGAGTTGCTGGACTTCACGCGCGCGCTGGTGCGGTTACGCAAGGAGCATCCGGTGTTCCGGCGCCGGCGTTTCTTCCACGGGCGGCCCGTGGAGGGCACCCACGATGAGCTGTCGGACATCGGCTGGTTCACCCCGGAGGGCAAGGAGATGACCCAGCGGGACTGGGACTCGGCGCAGGCGTCGGCGCTGACGGTGTTCCTCAACGGCAACGCGATCTCTGAGCCTGGCCCGCGCGGGGAGCGCATCATCGACGATTCGTTCCTGCTGCTGTTCAACGCCTCGGCGCAGTCGCTCGACTTCGTCGTGCCTGTCGACCGGGGTCAGCAGTGGCAGGTGGTGGTCGATACTGCGCTCGTTGAAGGCGTGGCACCGACCGCAGCCGTAAAGGTGACGGCCGGGGATCATGTAACTATGCCTGACCACAGCCTGGTGGTCCTTCAGAGTCCTAGGTGAGCGGCCGCATTCCGACGTGGTGTTGCCACTCGTCGTCGGTCAGGTCCCGGCCGGCCACCCTGCGGGCCAGTGCGGAGAGCCGTCCCGCGTGGAGCGGCAAACGGACGGCATTGTCCGAACTCTCGAGACGTGGCCCGTCGGACACCAGGTACTCACCATCCGCGCTGAAGACGATGTGGCCCATGGGGGTGTCGGTATCGCAGCGTCGTTGACCTGCTGTGAGATCCCAGACGGTGATGCGCGCTCCGGCGGTCTGCACGGCAAGAGCCAGGCCGTCCGGTCCGAAGTCGAGGTCCTCGACGAATCCCGGTGACGGCAGCGCCAGGGCCTCCTCGCCACCAGCCTGCGCCGAGAGCACCCGCGTGATTCCGTCGTCGCAGCTCACGGCGACCTTGCTGCCCTGGCCGTCGACCGCCACACACGTCGCTGCGTAAGGCAGGGAGATCTGCCACATCTTCTCCACGGAGTCGGTGATTTGGTACAGGGTGCAGTTGTCCCTCCTCGGTGCCGAGGCAGAGAGTCGTCGCGGTATCCGTGCAAGCTGCGATCACCGCCGGCCTGGCAAGTGGAACGGCCGCGTCGCCGTCGGAGGTGCCCCAGTTGACCTGGACAGCGCCACGCTCGTCGATGAGCACTCTTGTGTCCTCCTCCCCCAGCGCCCAATGACGCGTGGCCCCGGGCCGAGTCGTCCATCGTCCGGGTGGTCCCGCCGCCCACTCACGCAACCGGATGCGGTGGGTCGTACGGCGCAGGTCGTGCTCGTACTTGGTCTTGGGCACCTCCTCTTGCTCGCTCGCGCCCAACTGACGCAGGCACGAGCGCACGAGGGCGTCCACGGCCGGTTCGGAGGAGCGCTCCAGTGCCTCCACTGCCAGTAGCAGGGCGGTGGTTGCATCGTCGGCTCGCTGCGCGGCTTGGGTGAGCGTACGGACCAGGGAGTCTTCGAACAGGGTGCGATATCTGCGCTCCTCGCGGTCCTGGTGCTGTCGGCTCGCGTTGATGTAACGCCGTTCGTCGACGGTGATGTCGGAGGGGCGCTCCTCAAGCCAGCGCTCGGAATCAGCAAGAAGCGGACCGGTCAGCACGGCCGCTGGTCCCTCCCCTGCGGCATGGCGCCGCATGGCGTAGGCAAGCATTCGTCGCCAGTTACGGAACGGTTCTTCCTCTTTTAGCCAGGACGCGAGGGTGCCCCAGGCCCGCAGCAGCGCCTCGTGCACCACCTCGACGGTTTCCTCGCCCTCGTCACCGCGGGTTGTCAACAGCCGCTCGTTGGCCAGCCGGACCGCGATAGCCCACTCTGCGGGCCGCAGCTCTGTGCGTTTTGCTACCCGGCGGGCGTCGGGCTGATCCGGCGCGATCAGGTGATTCAGGAAGAGCCGTCGTACGAGCGAGCGCTCCTCGGCGGCGAGAGCGGCCAGGACGCCATCTGCGTACTCGGCCAAGGCACCGTGGAGTTCACCGATCTCTGCGTATGCCTCGAATGACAGGATGGCCTGCCCGCGCTGGAGGGTCGCCCACATCCGGTCGAGCGTGAACTCCAGCAGGGGCAGCGCGCCGGGCCGCCCCTCCACGAGTGAGGCCAGCTGGTGCACCAGCCGGTCGTGGACGGTCAAGCCGCGCAGCCGGGCAGGCTGCAGGATCGCCTCGCTCAATTCGGGCGCCGTCATGCCACGCAGGGCCACGGCGGTCCGCCGCAGTACCTCACCAAATCGCCCCGGACGAACGAAGAGCCGGCCGAACGCGTCCTCCCGGAGCGTCAGCACCGCTACGGTGGCTGACCGCTCGCGCTCGGCGAGCTGTGCGAGTTGACCAAACAGCTTGTCCGTGGCGGATGTTCCATCGACGGCTTCCTCGAACTGATCGATGACGAGCAAAAGCCGGTCAGCACCGGTGGACGCCAGCACCAGGTCGCCCGCCCCAGCAAGGCCGAGTGAGGCGATGCGGGTCTGCCACGCTTCCAGCTCGGACACAGGCACCGGATCGGCACCTCCTGCGGCTCGGGCGAATCCCGCGGCCAGGGCCGTGACCAGGTTCGGCCGAGGCCGAACCACGACGAAGTGCCAGTCGGTCCTTCCTGCGGCCAGTCGAGGTATCAGGCCCGCTTGTACCACGGATGATTTGCCCGCGCCGGACGCGCCGACCACCGGTACGAGGCCGCAGTCGTCCACAGCCGCGGCCAGCTCATTCGTCATCGCCTCACGGCCGAAGAAGAGATGTGCGTCATCCTGGCCAAACGCCTCCAATCCCTTGTAAGGGGAGGTAGGCAAGGGGGCGAAGGCCGCAGGCCAAGCAGCGACCAGGCCGGATACGGGTATCGCGTAGACGTCTGCGTCGTCCCGGGCAGCCGCAGCGGCCACCAGGATGCCCAGTACGCGCTCCGCCTTAGGGTCCAAGACGGGTGTGCCGCTGTAGCGGGGCTGGGCTACATGGGCGCCTTGGGCCCTCTGATCGATCTGCTGCCGGTACTGCTTGACGAGAGGACGCAGCTGGGCAGAGACCCAGCCGCCTGGCCGTCCCTCGACGGGCCCGAACAGCAGCACGTCACCCTCCGTATGACCCTCGGGAGCCAACGGGACCGGGATTGCGCCGATCGGCCTGGACTCGCCCACGAGCGTCAACCCCGCCACATCCAGACCATCGAAAGCAGTTCCAGGCGCCTCCCAGGCATCGACTTTGGCTCGACGTTCGGGCGCCAGCGCGGTGAGCTGTGCGAGCAGAGGAAATTCCAGACGCACCACCTGCCCTCTGGCATCGTCGGTGCTGCGCAACTGACGGCCAAGAGCCGCGTTGACGACATGGGCGCAGGTAACGACATGCTCGTCATCCACCAGGACGCCATGCCCAACGATTCCGCCACTCGGACCGCGGAACCGAACGACCGCGGCGCCGGAGGCCTCCATCACGAGCCAGAGGCCTCAGCAGTCAGAGAGTTGGGCGTCCACTGAACGTGCACAGCGAAGTGCACCTCCGCTGTCCCCTTCGCAAGGATCACCCCGGTCTCGCCCCCCAGCTTGATGCCGAACTCGACGGACACCTCCTGTGGGCTGAGCGCCTTCAGGGTCTCCGTCAGACCAGCCAAAGCGGGCCGCAGGCTTAGCAGACTCGCCTCGAGCGTGTGTGCTGCCCGGGCAACCGCGCGTCCCGGCTCGGGGGACGCCAAGACCACGGACTCCTCGGGGATGTCGCCTCCGTCTATCTCCGCGATCAGGAAATCCCCATCCTCCAACGGAATACGCACCAGCTGCGCCACCGTCGTCCCCCTCCCACACTCCAGTTGCAGGCCCATATCGTCACATGACGATGACCTGTCATGCACCCACAGCCAGCGGTTCTTGCCCGCCCCGGGAGCCTGGCGAGCCCGGTGTTGGGATTGCCGCAGGTTGCGGTGTCCCTTCTGACAGGATTGGCGAAACCGATCCCTGAGCCATCCAGCCTCAGCGCGGTGTTGTCCGCCCCTCGCGGCGGATCAGGAAGAGGGCTCGGTCGTCGTTGACGTCCGCTGCCACGGCCTCGATGAGGTGCCAGGTCGCGCCGTGAAAGCCATCCGATGCGTAGCGATCGGCCTCGCCGGTAAGGCGGCCGATGCCATCGTCAATGTCGCCGTCGATCAGGCCGTCCGTGAAGAGCATCAGGACGTCGCCAGGGCGGAGCGAGCCTTTGACCGGGGCGAACTCGGCGACATCGTATAGCCCTAGGAGCGTGCCCTGCGCCGTCTTTTCTTCCCAGCGACCGCTGCCTGCGCTGCGCTGGAGGCCCGGAGGGTGGCCGGCGCTGAAGAGTTCGAAGTCGCCCGAGTCCAGGTCCAGGACGAGGTAGATCGACGTTGCGAAGCCCTCGTCCCAGTCCTGCCTCAGTAGATAACGGTTTGCGGCGGGGAGAAACCCTTCGGGTGGAAGGGAGCCCAGCAGGCCGCCGAAGGCGCCGGACAGGAGCAGGGCGCGGGAGGCCGCTTCCGTTCCTCTTCCGGAGACGTCTGTCAGGACAACCTCCAGCGTGCGGCCATTGTTGGTGCGGGTCGCGACCACGAAATCGCCTCCGAACGACTGGCCGCCCGCTGGACGCAGTGCCATCTCGCGGTGCCAGCCCGATGGGAGTTTCGGGAGTTTGCTCTGCACCCGGATGCGTTCACGCAGATCGAAGCGCATCCTGCCGTCGTGCAGCCACGGCAGGCCTATGAGGTTCCGGAACTGCAGCCAGTTGTTCCGGGTTGTCCGGGACAACCGCGCGATTATCGCGGACTGCTCGGCCCGGGCGGAAGGCTGCGGCTCGGACGAGCGCTGTACTTGTACCGGAACAATCCTCGCTCCAGGCATGTCAGCATCTGTGGGCGGACTGTCTGAAGGTGTTCGGTAACCCAGGTCGTCGGCCGCTTGCTGAACGGCTTCGTGCTCTTCATCGAGGACTGCGCGTGCTTTCTCCAGCGCGCGGTCGACGTCGTCAAGGGTTGCATCGTGACCGATGGCCCTTCGATCGGGCTGAGGCATCCTCGGGGCGGCCAGATCCTCTGGCAGAGCTGGGTCAGGATGTCCCATCCGGAGACGCAGCTCGTCAAGTTCACCTTCCAGGCCTCGGATGCGGCGGGCCGCATGGTCGGCAACTGCCTGGGCTGTGTCCCGCTCTCGTTCGGCCCGGGACAACTGTGCACTCAGCTCTGTCTGCTGCCGCTGCGCGCGGGAAAGGCGCAGCTCCAGCCCCCTGTGCGTCTCCGATCCTTCGGCCGACAGCGGCTGCAGGGCATCGACTTGGCGCTTCAGTTCCACGACCGTCGCTTTGACCTGGCCCAGCATGGCGAACAGCAGCGTCGCGATTTGCAGTGCTTGATGTCGGCCGTGCTCGCTGGCCTCGTAGGCCGTCCGAACGTTCTGCATCTCCTCGTAGACCACGATGATGTTGTTCTTGGCCGCCAACAGCTCCTGAGCGAGCGCCAACTCCTGTGCGCCCTCAAGCGGTGTAGGGCTGCTCTGCGCCCGCTGCCATAACGCTCGTGCTTCGTTAAGCCGCTGAGCGGTGCGGCCGGCTGGCTCGTGCTCGAAGCACACGTCTGCCACGGCTTCGACTAGGTCCAACTCCAGTGCTTCGCCGGCCAACAGGTCACGGAGCTGGCGCAGTTCGGGGACGCGCTTGCCGATGAAGTGGTCCGGCGTGAGCTTCCTATGAAACTGCGTCACCGGCACAGATGACTCGTCAAGCCAGGAGCGCACCAGCTCGACCAGCTGATTGATCTCGGCGCATGACCCCCGAGGCGGCCCCCATGGCCGCCCCGGCCGCTTCCCCTTGCCGCTCACTCGCCCTCCCGCTCGGTAATTCACCGGACAACCCCCTGTTGTCACCGGAGAACCATCCAACCGGCCCACCTGCAGGTTCTGCCCAGGAATCGTCGTTTTCCTCACTGACACAACACGATCCGGGCGGTGCACTTATGAACCACGCCTCACCAGCGTTCCTGCTCCTCGCAGTGGCGCAGGCCATCTTGTTCTCCATCGTCGTCGCAGCGATCGCCTTCTGCTTGGCTCGCTGGGAGGGCGCCACGGTGCCCGCAGCGCTCACTCGCAGCGGCGTCGCCTTCGCCGCAGTCCTCACCTTGTGCCTCGCCGTCCTCTCTGCGCTAGACCGATATGCCTCTGCTGCCCACGCGCACCCCAGCCGAATGATCATGTTCGGTAGGCCGATGGACCTCGGAGTCATGGTGGGCCTCGATGGTCTCGCGGCCCACCACGGCCAGGACGCCGGACAGCAGGGCCTTGGCCTGGAGCATTCGGTGCCGGAGAACGACCACGCGTCGATCGCCTTCGACGGGGCGGTCAGCAGGTAGTGCCTGCATTACCCGGGACCGGCTCCGTGCGGGTCGGCCCCGGTGCCCTTTTCAATGGGAGCGGATGACGCTGTACCGGGCCACGGACGCGGCAGACACGATGGACATGGTGGCCATGCTGATCGCCGCGTACTGCGAGCGCACCGGCATGGCGCCTCACACACTGCAAAGCTACCTTCAGGTCGGGCAGCAGGAGATCCGTGCTCACGGCACGCAGGATGAGGACCGCGCGCACGTGGCGGGCCTGATGGGCGAGGCGCTCTCGTATGAGGCGATGCAAGCGCCGACGAACCGGATGCGGCACCACCGGGGCCAGCGGCAGGCCGAGCAGGCACAGCGCCCCGAGGACGACCCGCACAAGCTGTTCACCGAGGCGTGCCTGCACGGACTGAAGGCGCGGCTGTGTGACGACGTCGACTCGCTGAACAGCTACCTGCCGCCGCAGATGGCGCGGATGGCCCGCAAGGTGGCCGAAGCACTCGAGGTGCCGGAGCCCGCCAACGCGTGAGCTGCCGTACGGAAGGGCGGGACGCCTGTCGGCTTCCCGCCCTTCCTCAGCTCCCGGCGCGCTCGTAGCTCACGATGGCCTCGCCCAGGCGGCGCTTGACCTGCCGTTGCACGGCCAACTGGTAGGGGCCCTGGCGGTTGAGAACAACGACGTCGTCCAACGGGAAGTCGTCGGCCTTCTGTAGACAGACCGCGTCCGGCACGTCATCGAGTCCGGGAACCTGCACACCACACAGCAGACCAACTAGATCCAATGCCGCAACCCGGTACTCACAAATCGTGCCACCCCCACCTGAGCCAATCGAGGAAGCCCCCTGCTCAACCGCTCACTCCTCGCTCAGACAGGCCAACCATTCTCCAGGTTCGCGGGATGAACGAAGAATAGGATCCCCCACACCAGGCTGCCACGACGTCAGTTACGGCGGCGTCTGGCGCTGCGAAGCCACCGGCCCGGGGCCGAACGCCGGCCCTCCGCGACCGATCTCAGAGGTCGCCCGGGATTGCGGCGTCAGGAGCCCCCTTTGCCTGCCGCATCCGTGCCTCGCCTGATTCGTTGATCACTGGGCACGGTGGAGTGCGGGACGCACGGCCGTCAGGGATGTGAGGGCAGGCGTGATGGCTTTGAAGGACACCTCAGCCAAGCGTTGCGCGTGGCGCAGTGTGATGGTCACGGGGGCGACGGGCGGTATCGGTGCGGCGACGGCGTTGCGGATGGCCGGCCTGGGCTGGGATGTGATCGGCACCGTACGCAGCCAGGAGAAGGCGGACGTCCTGGCCGCCGCCGCGGCCCGGCGGGGGCTCGGGTTGCGGACGGTGGTGCTGGATGTGGCGGACCCTGTCTCCTGCCAGGAGGCGATGGCCCGGGTGGAGGAGATGACGGGAGGCGGTGTGTGGGCGGTGGTGAACAACGCTGGTGTGCCGCAGGCGGGCTCGGTGGAGGACGTCAGTGATGAGCAGGCGCGGCATCTACTGGAAGTGAACCTGCTGGGTGCCATGCGGATCTGCCGGCTCGCCCTGCCGGGGATGCGCCGGCGGGGCGGGGGCCGGATCGTGAACGTGTCCTCAGGTCTGGGGCGAGTGCCGTGGCCGATGGGCGGCTGGTACTGCGCCAGCAAGCACGCTCTGAGCGCGATCACGCACTGCCTGCGGGTAGAGACCGCGCACGCCGGGGTTCGGGTGTCGCTCGTGGAGCCCGGGGCGTTCGCAACGGCCATGCTGGATCGAGCTGTCGCCGACCTCGCCGACACCCGCCCCAGCGGCGGCAGGGCGGGGTACGACCGCTCGCGTGATCTGTTCACCGCCGTCAATCAGCGTGTCCCCGGGCCCGAGCCGGTGGCCAGGGTTATCGCCGGCGCGGTGTCCGCCCGGCGCCCCCGGGCCCGGTACACCGTCGGCCTCGACGCCCGCTTCCTCATCCCGCTCCACACGATGGGCGACATGGGCGCAGCCCTCCTCGTCGAAGCCAGTGCCGAGCCCGGCATCATCGCCAGCACCTTCATGGCCAACTCCACAGGCTGGCCCGCCGCCACCCTCTTCAACCCCTACCAGGCCCCCGGCCGGCCCCACTCACTGGACATCGACTCCGAGCAGCTCCTCGCCTCCTTCCTCGGACTGGACACCCGTGCCCTGCAGTGGCTGAAGGAACACGACACCGAAGGGCGAGTTGCAGGGGCAGGGGGCGACGGCCACGTTGCCGGTGCGGGCTGGCGCCGCTGGCCAGGCCGAACAGTGCGATCTTCATGCCGGCGTACAGGCGGTTCTGCTGGCCGGCGATGCACTGGCTGGCAGTCACCGGACGTTTCACGCCCGACCCGGTCCCCGGCCCCATCAGTCCATGCAGCAACACCCGCCGGCGCCGTGGCCCTGGTTCGCTCACCAGGGCCTCCGCGGACGTGAAGGAACGTCTGGCACCACGGAGAAGGCCGAAGCACCCCCGCGTCGGCGGGGAGGACAAGCCGACGCCGACCCGCAGCCCTGCCGAAGCACCCCCGCGTCGGCGGCATAATCCCGCCTTGTAGTGATCTCCGGCAGGTGATGTTCGTGGGCCGATGGAACCGGGCACGGCCGTGCGCCAGGCTCGGTCGTTTCATCTGGTGGACGGCGATGGAGAATCCGGTTCCAGTGCCCGCAAGAGCGGTGAAGAAACCAGGTGAATCAGCCGTGTGCTCTTCGATTCGCCGGGCACCAGGAGCAGCGGAGGTTGATAACTATGGTTCCCCTGCTTCTCGTTCTTCTGCTTGCTCTGATCCTCTTCGGCGCGGGCTTCGCGCTGAAGGCACTGTGGTGGATCGCCGTCATCGTGCTGGTCGTCTGGCTGCTGGGCTTCGTCATGCGCAGCGCCGGCACCGGCGGCCGCAAGGGCCGCTGGTATCGCTGGTAACCCAGCCAACAGCAGCAACCGGTGGGCCCCCGGAGACAGTCGGGGGCCCACCGGCATGTCCCGCCGGCACGACGTCCCTTCCGGCAAACCGTGTAACGACCATCTTCCCGGGCACCAGACCCCATAGCTGGGGCCCGGTGAAGCAGCGGAATCTGCACCTCCAACCACCGGACCCCAGCCACACCACACCCGCTCTTCACGCCGGCCGGCTGCACTCGAGCGCGTGGAGGCACGAGGCGCGGCCGATGACGCCGGGGCCGGACGCGTCGGGGGGGCGCGGGCGACGGCCGCTTCGACCACCAGCCGGATTGCACGGGTGCTTTCGGCCGCGGGCGCTGTCGGCCACCGTGCTACCGGCCCGGCCACCCAGCAGGTGCTGCACCGTCAGCTCTTACCGGCTTCTCATCCTTGATCAACGGGGAACGAGCCCCCGCACGGTGCGGGCCCCACTGCCCTCGTCATTGGCCGCGCGCCTTCATGGAGCGGGGCGGTATACGAACCCGGATTTTGTTGACCGTGCGACTGCTCATGCGCTTGCGTGGGCGAGGACACCGGCTCCGTTGCATGGATCTGCGGAGGACGAACGAGGTGGTCCCATGGATGTATCCCCCCTGGCCGTCGCCCAGCACACTACTCCTGCCGGTGTGCACGTCCTGACGCTGAGCGGGGACATCGACTACAGCAGCGTGTCCTTCGTGGGCTGGGCGTTCGACAGCGGCGCGGGCGAGAAATGCGCGCCCTGCACGGTTATCGACTTCGAACAGGTCACGTTCATGGACTGCAGCGGCATCTCCTTCCTCGTCTACGCCCACCGTGCCGCGCGGGACAGCGACGGCTGGCTCCGCCTGGCCAACGTTTCCGCGTCCGTGCAGCGGCTCCTGCACCTCGTCGGCCTGGACGACATCGTGCCGATGTATGCCACCCTCCAGACCGCCCTCCCCTCCTGAGGCAACCGGGCGTCTAATAGCTACAGCACGCTGTATTGGCCTGGCCGACGACGCATGAGCAGCTGCTTCGGCCAGAGCTGTCGGGTCAGTGGCTGCAGCCACTGGATCGTGCTGCGAGACATCGACGACGTGGGCCACTCCGTGCAGATCCACGCCCGGCTGGATCCGCCGGGGGGACTGCTTATCAGCGGCGGGCGGTGCCTTTGCTAGGTGTCGGTCAGGGCGATGCGGGCCGTGATGCGTTTGCCGACCGGCTGCTGCTCGACGAAGAGGGCCTCGGTGACGGCCTTGACGATCTCCAGGCCGTGCTGGCCGATCCGGTCGGGATCGGCGGCCCGGGCTGCGGGCGCGGCGGGATCGCTGTCCCACACGACGACGTCCACGGCGCGGGCGTTGATGCGCAGTTCCATCAGAACGGGGCCGGGAGCGTACTTGAGGGCGTTGGTGACCAGCTCGCTGACGACCAGCTGGGTGAGGTCCCTCGCGCGGGCGGGCACGGGCAGGCGGTAGGCGGTGTGGGCCTGGTCGAGGAAGGCGACGGCGTGGTGGCGGGCGTCGGCGATGCAGCCGTCTTCTCCGTCCAGGGCGTAGCCGGCCCGCAGCAGGTACTCCTCCGCGCCGGTACAGCCGTCGTTGTCGGCGTGGGATCGCAACTGGCCTCGCCCTCATTCCCCGTTTCACGCGCGCCCCTACCCCCGATCCCGGCATACATGGCAGAGGCATCTTGTTCGCACGCCTGCCCGAGAGTATGCGGCCGGGGCAGTGGGGGGAGAATCGTCCGTGCACGCCCTGCTCCCAGGGGGCTCAAGCGCAGTCGAGGAGACGGTAAGCGACATCGAGAACGCGGGTCGGCCAGACCGGTTCTCCGCCGTACACCGCATGGTCGACGGCGTGCGCATCGTCACCGTGCAGGGCGAGATCGACCACGACGTCAAGGAGCTGCTCGGCGCAGCCCTGCTGTCCGGGTACGGCGAGGCGCCGCCGTCACGGATCGTGGTCGACCTCAGTGGCGTGACCTTCATGGACTCCAGCGGCATCAACGTCTTCGTCACCACCCACAAGGCCGTCAGCAGCAACGAAGGCTGGCTGCGCATCGCCGCCGCACAGACACTCGTCCTGCACGTCCTGCGGCTGGTCGGCATCGACACGTTCATCACCTGCCACCCCACCCTCGAGCAGGCCCTCGAACCCTGACCGTCCTATCCGGCCCGACCCGGGGCATCACCCTGACCCTGACGGCGCTGCACGGCCTGGCCCAGCTCACGCTCCACCGTCTCTGGCAGTGACTGCCCCAGCGCCCAGTCGATCACCATCTCCGCGATCGTGTGCAGTTTGATGTTGGTGTGCTGGGAGACCTCACGCAGCACCTCGAAGCCTGCGGCCGGCGCGATCCGGTGGACTGCGACGAGGGCACCGATCGCCTGGTCGACCACCGCATGGGAATCGACCGCTTGCCGCAGTTGGGCGTTCTCCTGCTCCAGCCGGGTCACCGCAGGATCACGCGTTCCGTCGCGCAGCTCCCGCTGCTCGCGGGAGGTCGTCATTCCGGGTCTCCATACAGGGGCCGACGTTTCCAGTACGCCTGCCCCGGACCGGCACCGCAAGACATTCTCAGCACCACGCGAAGATCACATGGGGAGTGGAGAGGAACTCTTCGCCGACCATGGGCGGCGAAGAGTCCGAGAGGCTGACTGCCCAACCCCCTCCGCACGCGAGTCTCCCTCGCGCAGGCCCTCACACCTGTCGCCTGGTGGCCATCGCAAAGCGAGTGCTGATGCCGTCACGGGGATACGTAGACAGCACCAGCACTGCACACAGAGCGTGGCAGGTGGCCCTCGTGCCCGAAAGGTGGCACAGGCCGTCACGGTTGGCCGGGGGTCGCCCGACTTCGCCGGACAGGGGCTTCGGCTCTGACCAGCCGGTGGTCAGACATTCCCGGATGCGCGGCCGGCGGCACGCTTCTGCCAGCGGAACCCCAGCTCGTACACCCCGCCCGGCCCCCGCGCACCACCTCTCATCAAACCAGCAACACGCCGGGTCAGCCGCCGCCCCGTAGACGGGCAAGCCCCCCTCCGAGCGTCAGGTGGCCCGCCATGGGGCAGTGCGAGGGGAGGCAGGGGCCGAACGTCGTATCGCTGTGTATCCCCAGAATCCGGGTTCCGGCATCCTCCAGCATGAGCCTCAGCGCGCGACGAGCCAGATCTCCGCGGTAGGCCTCACAACCAAACGAAGTCCGCGTGCCTTGCCTTTCCCCGTCGACGCGTTGTTCACCGTGTACTCCCACGCGAGGGACAACGACAGCATCAAAAGCCACGACTCCTGCCGAACGGGTGGACCTGCACGTCGCCGCTGGCGGCAGACCGGGCGGCCATCGCGGCGATGCGGTCGAATGCCCCGTCGGGCCCGGTGTCGAGGGTGTTGTAGCGGCGTACTCCTCCATCCGGGCTGCCTCGTCTGCCGCGCTGCGCGCTGCTCGGGGATGTTGCCCCACCGGGCCGGATGTCCTGCTCGCGACACCATCGTGGGCGGCCGCCCGGAGAGGGTGGCCGCCCACGCATGCGGTTACAGGCTGAGGTAGAAGCGCACGGTCGTGCCGTCGTCGCTGGTGTGCACGCGCACCAGGTCGGACACGTAGTGGACCAGCATCAGGCCTCGGCCGCCCAGCTGGCCGCGCTCCGGCGGGCGGCGGCCGGCCAGCGGATCGGTCAGCCGGCCCGCGTCGCGGACCTCGCACACCAGCTGCCCCTGCTCGGCCCAGAGGGCGAGTGTCCCGCGGCCTCCGCCGTGGACCACGCTGTTGGTCGTCAGCTCTGCGACCGCCAGCTCCACATCCATCAGCCGCTCCCCGGCCATGCCCAGCAACTTCGCCTGAGCGAGAGCGAACTGGCGAACCGCCGGAAGGTCCTCCCCGCCGTAGGAAAAGGCCGCGGCGTCCGGTGCAGGCGCAAGCACCTGGTTGTAGCGAGAGACGACCGCCTGCCAGTCGTAGGCGTCGCTGACCGACTCACGGCCCTCCCCGCTGATGAGGGTCGGGTGGGTGACCTTCGCATCGGCGATCACCTGCGGATCCAGCCGCTCCTCGTCGTAGGGGCACAGAATCGTCACCGCCCGGCCCTCGAACGCGGCGTTGATCAGCGCCTCGTGCTGCGCGCACGCCGGGTACTCCACCGCGCTGCGCCCGGCCCAGATCGGCTCGCCGATGATCCGCACACGCCCCTTGGGGTGGGCGTCGGCGAATCCGCGCAGCACCTTGGGGATGATCCGCCCCGGGTTGCGGCCGGCCTCGGTCATGTCCAGGAACAAGATGCCCTCGGCATCCGAGCCCAGACCTGCCTTGATCAGTTCCAGGTTGGGGCCGGGCACCGCGACGGCCATCGGCTCGCCGTTGGTCAGGCCCTCGCGCAGGAAGGCCACCGTCTGCCGCGTGTACTCCTGCTCGGTGCGGTAGAAAAGGGCAGGGTGCACGAACGCCTCGCGGGTGGTCACCGTGCTCATCACAGAGCCACCTCGATCCGATCCAGGCCCGGCCAGAACATCTCCAAAACCCGCGGCAGCTGCGGCGGGGGATTCTCGACCACAACCCTCCCGTCCGGCAGGTTCATGGCGGTGACCGCCAGCGCACTCACCCCGGCCACATCGACGAACGCCACATCCGACAGCTCCACGTACGACACGCCCGCGTGCCGCCGGGCCAGCTCGGACAGGGCCTGCTCCCAAGACGGACGCGTGAGGGCGCTGATCTCACCACGGGCACGTATCCCAGAACGACCGCCGGGCAACGGGCTCACCTCCAACGCGGCCCTCCCGGGCACCGGGGCTGGGCCGCCCACCATATGTGGGGCATCCACGCTCGGACTCCTTCACATCAAGCCGCCTGCCGACGCTCCCGGCACGGGCAGAGGAAAAGCTCCACCGGACGGGGCAGTGTATCCAGACGGCAGACACGCCTGGATCTGTAAGTGAGAGCGAGCAACGCTCATCGACGGTCTCGGATAGCGCTCGGAGATCGCGGAGCCCGAAAATGTCGATGCCAACCAGCAACGTTCCGAGGGGAGCGGACGATCCCTTTGGCCTGCCTGCGCGGCGGCCGGCCGACGGGGCACCGGCGCCTCGGGTGCAGCGGCGCCGCTTCGGCTATGCGCCTGTACCCGGCACGTCCCTGCCCGCCCACCTCAGCATCGGGCTCTTCACGTAGAAGGGTGGCGAAGAGCCCTGCGAAGCCGCGACCGGCGCCGGGCCGCACAGCAGCGTGAAAGGAAAGACGAGGTGGCCGCGCTTCGCGTGCCGACGCTGTTGCTTGCGCGACGCTGCTCAGGCTGTCTCGTTCAGGCGGTGACCAACTCGGGCGCGATACATGCTGCAGCGGCCGCCGCGTGGCGCGTAACCTGCTGGCCGTCCAGGTAGTCCAAGCCCAGGGCGGTCAGCAGCTGGTCAGCCTGCTGGCAGGCCAGCGCTTTCAGGGTGTAGGGCAGCTCGTCCTCGTCGATCGGCATCTCCGAGTCTTTCAGCTGCCGGGCGGCCTCCCAGGCGGCCGCGTGGCCGGCCTGTTCCTCGGTGATGCGACGGTCCAGGCCGGTGCCGCCGTACAGGGCGGTGTAGGCGTTCTTGTATTGCGTGATGGTCTGCTGAGGCACGGATTCTCCTCGCACGGAACCCCGCTGGGCTCCTGATGCCGACGGGACACCACCAGCCAAACGCGGCGCGCGGACCGGTGCCCAGCCAGAGCCCCCGAACGGGTGGCCTCCCAGGGGCGCCTTGTTCAGCGGGCGGTGGGAGCGGTCGTCATGTCCCGGCGGGTCCTCCTGCACCGCCGAGATCTCCGCCGGGCCGGGGTCGGCATCGGTCCCGACGGGGAATCGGCTGTCTGCGGTTTCGGATGGTTTTCTGCTTTGGCAGAGGTCTCATTCCGTCTTTGTCTTGTCCTGATGAAGCTGTCCGGGGGTCAGGTGGTTGCGGGTGCCATGCGCAACACGGTCGAGCGATGCATCAACCGGCAAACGGTGGCGCGGCCTGGCCATGCGAACGGACAAGCTCGCCATCGCCTACCAGGCCGCACTCCACCTCGCCGCCATTCTCATCTGGGCACGACGATGACAGAACCTAGCTGTAGGGCTGGGCTGTGCCAGGCAAGCCCGCTGATGCCACTCCTGCGAGCGAGGGTGTTCAGGCGGTGGTGCGATTGCCTTGGCGGGCGGCGAGCGCGGCGTCGGCGCTGGAGTAGGCGGGCAGGAAGGTGTCCATCCCGGTGACGCTGAGCAGGCGGCTCAGCCGGTCGGGGATGGCCGCCAGGGTTAGGGAGCCGTCGGCGTCCTTGGCGCAGCGCCAGATGCCGACGAGGGATCCCAGCCCTGAGGAGTCGCAGAACGTGACACCCGAGAGGTCGGCGACCAGGTCTGTGTGTCCGGTGGCGATGAGTTCCAGGGCGCGGGCCCGCACGGCGGGTGCGGCGGCGATGTCGAACTCGCCGGACAGGGCGATCACGGCCAGGGCGCCGTCGGTGTGCGGGACGTCGATGTGGAATGCGTCGGTCATGGGCGTCGGATCTCCTGCCCGACGGAGGCGTCGGCGGGTGCGGTCGGGGCGGCGGCGCTGTGAGCGGTGGTGGTGATGCCGGCGGGAGCGGCGTCCGCGGTGGGGACGGACAGAGCCAGCAGCGCCACGTCGTCGCGTTCGGTGTCGGGGAGTGTGTCCAGGAGCGCGACGGTGTCGTCGATCAGGGCGCCGGCACTGACCGGCGCCGATCGCTGGGCAAGGAAGTCGGTAAGGCCCGTGTCGGCGAGCATGTGGCCATCGACGGTGCGTGCCTCGGTCAGCCCGTCGGTGTACAGCAGCAATCCCTCGCCGGGCGCCAGGTGCAGGGTGCGTGAGGCGAAGGCGGCTTCGGCGAACGCGCCGACCAACATGCCGCCCTTGGCGCGGACCGCCTCCACCCGTACACCGCCGCCCTCGTCGGGGCTCAGGTGGTAGGCGGGCGGGTGACCGCCGGTGGCCAGCGTGACCGTGAAACCGCCATCCCGGGCCGGATCGAGCAGGCCGAAGACGGCGGTGCAAAAGCGGGTACCGACCGCCGCGTCCAGCAGCAGCGCGGTGTTCAGGGCCTTGAGCGCAGCCGTGGGGTCCGCGTCGACGAGGGCTGCGGCCCGCAGCGTGTAGCGGGTCAGTGAGGTGACCGAGGCGGCTTCGGCGCCCTTGCCGCACACATCGCCCAGGAAGAACGCCGACCGGCCTCCGGCGATGGGGAAGACGTCGTAGAAGTCACCGCCCACTTCCTGCGGGGAGGCGGTCTTGTAATGGCAGGCCAGCTCCAGGCCTGGTACCGCGGGCAGTGCCGGGGGCACCAGGGTGCGCTGCAGGGTGGAGGCAAACGCGGCGATAGCCGCCTTGTCCCGCTCCGCACGCTGCCGGGCCTCTTCCTCGGCCTGACGCTTCTCCTGCTCGGCGCGTATCACGTGCAACGCCGATAGTCGCAGTTCCAGCTGGTCACGCACCACCGCGGCCAGGTCTGTGAGGGTGGAGGCATCGGCCTCGCTGATCTCGCGGGGGCGGGTGTCAAGGACGTTGACCGTTCCCAGCCGGTGCCCGTCGGCGGTGATGATCGGAGCGGCGGCGTAGAACCGCACCCCCATCGGGCCGGCGACCAGCGGGTTGGAGCAGGCGACCGGGTCCAGCAAAGTATCGGGGATGACAGTGGTGTCATCACTCAGCACCGCCGAGGCGCACAGGCCCGGATCCCGGCCGATCTCGCTGACACCTTCCAGCCCGTGCGCGGCCTTGAACCAGATCCGGTCCTCGTCCACGATCGTCACCGTCGCCACCGGCACCTCGAACAGCCGCGCGGCCAGCGCCGCGACTCTGTCGTAGGCGCCGTCCGGCGGAGTGTCGAGAATGTCGTAACGGCGCACCGCCGCCATCCGCGCCGCCTCGACCGACACGGCCAAAGGCTCGCTCGGTGCTATCGCAGGCAGGATCGCTTGTTCCGGCATGTTCCTCGTCTCGCTCATCCCCCCCAGGAAGGCACCGACCAGACAGCCAGCACGCCGGAACCCTACCGAACGCGCCGGGGCACCCGATCTGACGGCGAGCTTCGTAGTGCGCACCGGCATCGTGGACGCCGCCAACCCGCAACCGGGCGCAGTGATCGGCGAGAAGGCGAACGTGACGACCTTCGTGGTCCGGGCCACAAGCTGCTCACCGACCTGAGCACATAACTCCGACGGGACGTTGCCCCCGGCCATGTCGACCAGGTCTTCCGCCGCGAGGACCTGGCGGACCTGGTCGCGCGGCGGCACCCCGCTCGGACCGGAGCAGGACGCCGCGCGACTCGGTGTGCGCAGGGTTGAGTCGGTTGGATGGCGCGGCTCGGTGGGATCCGCTCGCCGCAGTCGATCGAGGTCCGCTTCGGCACCTCGCGGGCGCGGGCTTGAACGACGTCGCGGAAGGAGTAGGCATGAAGGTGGAAGGATGGGGTAGGCGCGGCAGAGCGAGTCGAGGTGGGCCGGTGTCGGCATGGCCGACAAGGGGAGGGACACATGGTTACGGATACGGCAGCGGCGACGGCGAATGCGAAGTGCGCTGAACTGCCAACAGTCCCGGACCCGTCGAAGGTCGCTCCTAAGGACGCCCGTGAGCTCACCCGCCTGTTCTTCCAGCAGCTGGACCGGCTGGAGGAGGGCACGCCGGAGTACCAGTACGCGCGCAACACGCTGATCGAGATGAACATCTCCCTGGTCCGCTACGCGGCCTCCCGTTTCCGCAGCCGGAACCCGGAGGAGATGGAGGACATCGTCCAGGTCGGTGTGATCGGTCTCATCAAGGCCATCGACCGTTTCGAGCTCTCCCGCGAGGTGGAGTTCACCTCCTTCTCGATCCCCTACATCGTGGGAGAGATCAAGCGGTTCTTCCGTGACACCACCTGGGCCGTGCACGTTCCGCGCCGCCTGCAGGAGGCCCGCGTCCAGCTGGCACGCGCCACCGAGGAACTGAGCAGCCGCCTGGGCCGCACACCCACCGTGGCCGAACTGTCCCAGTTGATGAACCTGGCCGAGGAGGAGGTCATCGAGGCGCGTCTGGCCTCCAACGGCTACCGCTCCTCCTCCCTGGACGCCGCGATCGGCAATGGCGAGGACGGCGAGACGGCCCTGGCCGACTTCATCGGCAACGAGGACGGCGCGCTGGAACTGGTGGAGGACTTCCACGCACTCGCCCCGATGATCGCCGATCTCGACGAGCGTTCGCGCAGGATCCTGCACTGGAGGTTCGTGGAGGAACTCACTCAGGCCCAGATCGGCGAACGGCTCGGCGTCTCCCAGATGCACGTCTCGCGACTGCTGTCACGCACCCTGACCCAGCTCCGCGAGGGCATGCTCACCACCCACTGACACCGCCCGCATCAAACGGCGCCATCCTTGTGGTGAACCGTTCACTTCGCCACCACCCTGTGCGCGGTCGGTATGGAGCAGCCCCGCTCAGGCCGTTCTCCACTCGTGTGGGCGGCCTCCGCGCCATTCCACCCAGCGTGGATCGTCCAACACTGCCTCGGGTTCGTCGACACCCGCGGATTGAAGGAACACCACCAGGTCGTGGTCGCTGTAAGCGGTGCCGAGGATCTCGTCCCGGCCGTGCGAGTGCACGGTGACGCTCCGGCCGCCGGTACGGGAAGGCTGGTGTACGACGATCGGCGCGCTGGTCACGCCTCCCAGCGTGCTCCCGGCAGGGCCGTGCGGCGAGTCGGCTGCCCGGTGAGGAGGAGGCCGGACCAGCGAAACGGCGCGGGACTCCGGGACGCGGGTCCTACATAGCCGAGCCCGCTGGCGTTCGAACTGCCCCACGCTCTGAGGGCAACGCGGGTGTCGATCCCGTGGCCCGGGGTCACGCAAGCAGCCTGACCCGCACCTCACCGCTCTCGCGGTCCAACTGCACGGCATGACCGGCCTGCGTGAGGATCGCCAGCAGCGCCGACCGCAGAGCAGCACGAATGCCTTCGAACTCGGCATCCTCCCGGCCCGCAGGATCTAACTCGCTGCCGGGCACCCATCCCACCAGCACCGAGGCCGTCTCCCGCCGCACCCGCAGGCCAGGGCTGCCCTCATTACCGGCCGACGCCACATCGAAGCCAGCACGGGCCAACGTCCCGCACACATCAGCGAGCAGCTTCTCCACGGCATCAGCGGTCACCGCCAAAGCCTATCCACACACACCCTGACGGTTTCGGGCACAGGTGCTTCACCTGCGGAAGACGAAGAGCCGGCCCGCTGGTCTTGTGCGCTGCCTCTGCCTCTCCCGCTTTTGGCGCACACGAAACCGAACGCCACCTCGGCTGGGGCGCCGATCGTCAGGTGCGGCATGCCCGACCCGACCCTTTTCCCCGCCGCCATCGCCTGCCGGTAGCGCGCCGTTTCAGGCAGGCCGCCAGGGAAGGGTGGTGGGGCCGACGGGGGCGCCGGCTGTTACTGGGGGCGGCGTCCGGTGACGTCTCCGCCGGGGTCGTCCGGCAGGGCGATGCGGGCGGTGACGCGTTTGCCGACCGGCTCCCGCTGGACCTCGAAGCCCTGCGCGACGGCCATGACGATCTCCAGGCCGTGCTGCCCGACCCTGCCCGCATCGGCGGCCCGCGCCACCGGCAGAACCGGATCGCTGTCCCACACGACCACTTCCACCACGGCGCCAGAAATACGCAGCTCCATCAGTACGGGGCCAGGGGCGTACTTGCGGGCGTTGGTGACCAGCTCGCTGACCACCAACTGGGTCAGGTCCATCGCGCGAGCGGACACTGGCAGGCCGTGCTCCGCTTGTACACGGGCGAGGAAGTCCCTCGCGCGGTGGCGCGCCTCAGCAATGACGTGCCCGTCGCCGTCCAGGGCGACGGTGTCCTGTATCGGAGGGACGTCCGGCATCACGCTGCCCTCACCCTCGGGGACTGATCCAGCCGGCTCCACCCTTGTTCCCCCGTTCACACTTCCTGCGCGTACCCGGCACTATGCCTCACATGTCCCGTGAGAACCTCATAACGGGCCGCACATGTGTTCGCCGTAGCATGAGGCAGGTTATCGGCGCACTATCGCGCCGGGGCCTCGAGTCCCTTCAGCGAGCAGTCAAGGAAACAGTGACAGACACCCACAAAGCAGCCCAGCCCGGCCAGCTGTCGATCAGCCATGCCGCTATCGACGGCATCCGGGTGGTCACCCTGTGCGGCGAGATCGACCACGCCGTCAAGGACCGCCTGATGCGCGCCGTGCCCGGCCGCGGCGTTCCAGCCGGCGTCCCCATCTGAGGCTCTTGCTGGCGTGACCGCCGGTGCACAGCCGCGCCCAGCTCCCGCCCCACCGGCTCCGGCAGCGGCCGCCCCGGCGCCCAGGCAATCACCGACTCGGCCACCGTGTGCAGCTTGATGTTGGTGCGCTGGGACACCTCACGCAGCACCTCGAACCCGGCAGCCGGCGCAAGCCGGTGGATCGCGGTAAGAACACCGATGGCCTACGGGATGGAGTGGACGGTCGAGCGCCGCGAACCGCACCTGGGACGGGTGCAGTTGGTGAAGGACGACGGCACCCGCGAGCGGGTGACCTTCCGGTTCCTCGCCAACCATCCGCAGTGCCGGCCGTCGTCGCGGACGTCGGCTGTGGGGGCCGACCGGGGACGCCAGCGCAAGGCGTCCGAGGACCTGAACGCGGGCCGACTGGAGCTGACCGAGCTGCGGATGGCCCACCTGCTGGAAGTGGCGACCGGGTTCCGCTACGGCGACCCGTTCCATCCGGGCCCGGGTGAACCGAGAGCCGAGTACGACCCGGCGACGACAACGCTCACCGAGCGCCGGCACGCGAAGGTGGCGGAGCTCGCGGCCCTGGACCCTGCGCACGCGAAGCTGCTCGGGCTGAGCTCGGTCGGCTACCGCACGCTGATCCGCTGGGAGAACGCCCGTCGGCGGTTCGGGCTGGTCGGC
Organism: Actinobacteria bacterium OV320; assembly: GCA_001298545.1. Classification (GTDB taxonomy): domain Bacteria; phylum Actinomycetota; class Actinomycetes; order Streptomycetales; family Streptomycetaceae; genus Streptomyces; species Streptomyces coriariae. Next base: position 61,228 of record LJCX01000035.1, on the reverse strand, counting down.
TGCGCGGACGACCGCTGGCTGCGTCGAAGCGGTGGTACGCGCACGGCCTCACAGGAGGTGCGGGAGGCCGTCTTCGCGGTCCGCGAGGAGACGAAGCGGATGGCGAAGGGTGTCGATGCGGACGAAGGACCGCATGATCCGCCACCGAGAGGTAGGACGCCCGTCCCCGGAGAGCTGGCGATGCGTGAGAACACAGTGCCGCCTGGGTGAGCTGATCGCCCCGCCACGCTGCTTGCGGATCATGATCTGTAACCTGCGGCCGGGCGACGGGCTGAGACACAGTGATCCGCTTCGGCGGTCTGTCCGCACTCGGAAGGAACCACATCTCAGGTCCAGGTGGGCACGTGTCCCCCGGCGTAGCGGGCGCCGAAGCCGCCCTGGGGCAGGATTTCGTCGATGGCCTTGAGGTCGGTGTCGGTGAGGGTGAGGTCGGCGGCGGCGGTGTTTTCCTCGATGCGCTTTGGGCTGCGGGTGCCGGGGATGGGCACGATGTGCTCGCCCCGGGTCAGGAGCCAGGCCAGGGCGAGCTGGGAGACGGTGGCGCCCCTGGCCTCCGCGAGTTCGGCGAGCCGGTCGACTGCTTCGACGTTCTTCTCGAAGTTGCCCGGCTGCCAGCGCGGGTCGCCGTTGCGTATGTCGGTGGCTTCGTACTGGCCGGCGGGCTTGGCGGTGCCGGTGATGAACCCGCGGCCGAGGGGGGAGTAGGCGACGAAGCCGATGCCGAGTTCGTCCAGGGTGGGGAAGAGCTGCTCGACATCCGGTTCGAGCAGGGAGTACTCGGTCTGCAGGACGGAGACCGGCTGCACGGCGTGCGCCTTGCGGATCGTCTCGGGCCCGGCCTCGCTGAGGCCGAAGTACCTCACCTTGCCCGCGTCGATCAGCTCCTTGACGGTGCCCGCGACCTCCTCGATGGGCACCTGGGGGTCGACGCGGTGCTGGTAGAAGACGTCGATGTGATCCACGCCGAGGTAGCGCAGGCTGTTGTCAGCGACCGTGCGGATGTTGTCGGGCCGGCTGTTGAGAGCGCCGCCGGTCTCCTCCCAAGGCACGGACATGTCGACCCCGAACTTGGTGGCCAGGACCACGTCGTCGCGGAAGTCCCTGACCGCCTTGCCGACCAGGATCTCGTTGGATCCGGTGCCCCAGCCGTACATCTCGGCGGTGTCGAAGAAGGTGACGCCCAGGTCGTGGGCGCGGCGGAGGGCGGCGACGCCGGCCTCCGCGTCGGTGGGTCCGTAGGCCATGGTCAGGCCCATCGCGCCGTAGCCGATCGCCGAGACCTCAAGGCCCTGGCTTCCGAGTGTCCGGTGCTGCATGACTCACTCCTCGGAAAGAAACTAGAAGGCAATTTCTGGCGAACCGTTGTGTCAGTGCGCTGCGGCGGTCAGTCCGGCGCGGTGGATGCGGGTGTGCTCGGCGACGCGCCGGCCGAGGTGGCGGGCGGTGTTCAGGTCCGCGTCGTGGACCGCGGGGGTGTCGTTGAAGCTCTGTGCGCCGGCACCGAGGTAGAAGCCGAGGCGGTTGTCGTCCTGGGGGCCGGATGTGGTGGTGTTCCAGCCCGGCAGAAGGTTCAGGCTCACCCAGAGCATTCCGTGCTGGGCCGCCAGGAGCGCCAGGTACTGCAGGGTGTGCAGCTTGTCGCCGCTCATGGAGCCGGAGTTGGTGAATCCCGCCGCGAGCTTGTCGCTCCAGGCGCGGGTCATCCACCGCTTGCTGCTGGCCTCGGCGAAGGCGTGGAACGCCCCCGACGCGGTGCCCATGTAGGTGGGGGTACCGAAGATGATGGCGTCCGCGGCGTCCATCAGTTCCCAGTCAGCGTCGCTGAGGGAGGCGACGTCCACGGGTTGGACCTGTGTCCCGGCGATGGAGCACGCGCCGTCCGCGACGGCAGTGGCGATCTGCGCGGTGTGGCCGTAGCCGGAATGCGACGCGATGACGATCGAGATGTCGGACATGGGTGTTCCTCTCCTGCCGCGATGGCGGCGTGTTCGGTGGTGGTCCGGCAGACGACGCGTTGCCCGGTGTGGCAGTCGGCCGCACGGCTCCACGAGTGAGGGCCGACGGCACCGGCCGGGGCGCGGCGCATGCCCAGATGTCGCGGGCCAAGGCCGACCACATCAGCATGGATCGTCGTTCCGGCTAAAACAGTAGCACCGATAAGGCGACGGTACGCAAAATGCGATATCGTTGTTCCATGAACGAGGGACGACGCGCCGCGCGGCGCCAGGTGCTGCAGGTAGCCGCCAAGCTTTTGGAAGAGGGCGGCGGTGAGGCGGTCTCCACGCGCGCTGTCGCCGCCGCCGCGGGCATCACGGCCCCCGCGCTGTACCGGATGTTCGACGACAAGGACGGCCTCCTCGCCGAACTGGCCGCCTACGGGTTCGAGATGTACCTGGCCGAGAAACGCGAAGCGCTGGCGCTGACCCCCGACGACCCGGTGGCCGACCTTTACCGCGGCTGGGACCTGCACGTCGACTTCGGAGTGCGGCACCCCGCGTTCTACATGCTCATGTACGGCACAGTGCAGCCCGGGCGGCGGCCCCCGGCCGCGGACGAGGCGCACGCCCTGCTGGTCACACTGCTGGGCCGGGCGGCCGAGGCCGGGCGCCTTCGGGTTCCGGTGAAGCAGGCGACCCGCGTCATCCACGCCGCGACAACGGGCGCCACGCTGGCGCTGATCGGCGAAGAGCCCTCGGAGCGGGACCTGACCACTTCCGCACGGCTGCGGGACACCGTCATCGCCTCCCTCACCACGGACCCGCCCGCCTCATCCGGGTCGGACCTGGCCTCGCGCGCACTCGCCCTCGACGCCGCACTGGAAACCGCGCTCACCACCAAACCCGCGGCTGCCGACGCGGGGTTGACTCTGCGAGACACCGAGACGGCGCTGCTCCGCGAATGGCTTCAGCAGCTGGCAGGCTGAACCGGGCCGCCTGCTCGGCAGGCGGTGGGCGTTCAGTCACGGAGGTCAGCTGCAAGGCCCTCCAGCAGTTGGCTGCCCTTCGCCACGAGCCAGATCATCCAGCCGTACGCACCTCACGGCCTACGTCGCCATAAGGGCTTGCAGTCCGGCCGGTGACAACAAGCCTGCCTATGTGACAACTATCGCGCTTCGGCTCAAGATCGCTTTCCGTCGGCGTCATCAGTAGTCGAGGTCGAGGTAGTCGATGTCGTTGATCTCGACGTCGCTGAGGCCCCGGGCGCGCACGCCGCCGTCCTGGAAGTAGATGTCCTTGAACCCTTCGGCGATGATCGCGCGCATCTCCTGGTCGCCGGCGCCCTGGTCGCGGGCGTCGAAGAGGCGCTGGGCGTAGGCCGGGGGGAGGTGGACGGTGAGGCGGCGGAAGCGGCCGTCGTCGGTCGTGCCGACGGGTGCGGTGTAGCCGAAGCGGGCCCTCGTCTCCACCGTGACACCCGTGGCGGTGGCGGCCTGCCGGCGGCGGCGCTTGCGGACCCGGGGCTGCCAGCGCTGCCGCACCGCCTCGTCGACCTTCGCCGCGATCTCGGGTGGTGGGTGCTTGCGGGCGCCGCGTCGGTAGCGGTTGACCGAGTCGGCGGTGACACCGATCTCCGCCGCCACCGCTTTCGCACTGCCCAACTGCCGGATCAGGAAGCCGATCCGGCCCTTCAGCGTCCTGGGCGGCTCCTGGGTGAACGACTCGCGGTCGGCGCGCTCGATGGCGTCCCCGATCTCTCCCGCCACGGCCCTACTCCCCTTCGTCCCGGACGGCGTCGCCGCCCTTGATGTGACGGGCCGGGTTGAGGCCCTGCTCCATCAGGTCGACCGCCCACAGCATCGTCTGCACACCCTCCAGCTTCGCCAGACCCGGCGTCGGGCCGAGGCGGAACCCGCCGGGCTGCGGCTTGCCCGAAGCCGCATACGGCAGAAAGTCCAGCGGGCTCTCCCCCGGCGACGGGTAGACGACGCAATCGGACAGCACCGCGAGCGGGAACAGCCCGGTCATCTTTGCCATGTTGGAGAGCTTGCGGTGCATGTTGACCCGCGCCTTGCTGATGACGGCGGCGCGGATGTCGGGGCGCCAGGTCGGGCGTTCCAGCGCCGGCCACCGCTCCCCCTGCTTGTAGGCCTTGCCCTGCGGGCGCTCGCGCAGCTTGCCGACGCCGCCCTTCACCGTCGCCTTGATCGCGGCCAGCACGGCGGCCATCGCCGGGTCGGCCTGCTTGTGCCGCTCCATCGCCGCGAGGAACTGATGGTCGTCCAGGTCTTTGGTGACGCCGAGGTCGGCAAGGGTGTCGACGTACGCGGTCTTGAGGCGGTCGTGCCACGGGTCCAGGTACGCGCCGCTCTCACGGCGCAGGTACGCCTCGAGGGGGTGGACGTTGTAGCCGAGTTCCTGGGCGTAGGCGACGGTGTGCGTCTGGTACCAGACCGGGCCCGTCGGGCGGGAGCCGTCCGGGGTGAACGGTGAAGGCAGGCGGGGGTCGAACTCGATGTGCGAGAGGTCGACCAGCCAGGAGCCGGGGATCTTCGGATTGAAGGCGGGGGCGCGGAAGTGGTCGGGGGCGGACAGTCCGACGACCAGGCGGGCCGCGGCCGCGAGGAACGCGGTGTTGAGGTCCAGGCCGACCGCATACGGCAGCGTGCACTCCTCATCGCTCAGCAGGTCGACGTCGCGCACCCACTGGTAGGCCTCCTCGTTGAGGAAACCGCCGGTCCAGCCGGAGTTGACGACGACCGGGTGTTCGGCGGTGGCCTCCGGCGGCGCCGGGTCCATCGGCTCCGTCCCGAGGCTGCCGGGGTTGTGGCCGGAGACCCAGTTCCCGGTCGCGCGATCCTGCACGGCCCGGGTCGGGGGGCGCAGCGCCGTCATCAGCTCCAAGCCCGAGACGGCGGTGGAGCCGCGCGGGGTGATGACCCGGGTTGCGTAGACGCCGAGGACGCGGGCGATGTCGGCCGGCTCCATGTCCGCAACGCCGGGCCAGGACCGCTCATCGAGGGCGTCCCAGGACAGCACCGCCAGCTGCACGCACTGCCGCTCGCGGCCCTGGGCCTTGCGGTAGACCCGCGCCCAGGGGCCGAAACCGCGCTGGGTGAGCTGCCACTTCGCCTTGACCACCTGCTTGACGACCGGGTGGTCGGCGGGCAGGCGCAGGGAGCGGCGCTGCTCGTGGCCCTCCGGGCGCTCGGGGAGTCCGAGTTTCACGGCGGCCGCGGCGGTGAGGATGATCAGCGGGTCGGAGGCCTTGCCGTTGCGGTGCAGCTTCGCAGCACCGAGGCCTGACTCCTTCAGGGTCCACTCCACCAGTTCGGGGATGGTGCGGGCGGGGCAGTCGAGCACGATCCCGTGGACTCCGTAGGCGGAGCCGTCACCGTCCAGCACCGGCGGTCTTCTTCGGGGCCGGGCGACGCGACGATGTCGCAGGGCGGCCGGCCGGACTCTCCGGCGCGACCGGCATAGCGGACACCTCTGCCGACGCGACGGACTGCGTCGCGGGCGCCGCAGGTGCGGTCGGGCTGGTGGACGTCTTGGGAACCGTCTCCGAGTGGGGATCGGCAGCCGGGGCGGGGGCGGGAGCGGTGCTGTGCGCGGTGTGCTTCGCAGCCCAGCCGTCCAGCAGCCGCCGGTACGCCGACAGACGCGGCTCCTTCGGCTCGCTCCGGCCGTTCTCCCAGTTCTTGATGCTCTGCGTCGACGTCTTCATCGCGGCCGCCAGGCGGGCCTGCGTGATGCCCGCGGCCTCACGCAGCCGCGCACGCTCCGCAGGGGGCGGAAGCTGCGGCTCCTCCTCGAGCAGCGCGTCCACGGACGCGAACAACTCTTCCTCACTGGTTGCCATACACGCCTCCTCCACCTGAACACTAGCAGAATTTAACCCGCTTGTTTAACCTATTTATTTATCCCGATCAGATAGTTGCCGACTGTTTGCTCTTCTATTCCGTCCCTCTGTTGCGACCGAGATTTTTACTTGGCGGATGAGTGCAGTATTGGCGGATCTTGCTTCCGTAACGCTGTGTTGTTGAAACTTAGTGTTTTCGTTGGCCCTTGAACGTTGCAGCTAGCCCGTGCCTACCCAACTCGGCCCACACCGCCCCGGCTCTTGAGGTTCCTGAGCTGGGCGTTAGCCTCAGCGGATGATTCCTGAGCCGCCGCCGAAGGTCATCACGCGTCTCCGCGACGGGCGGATCCACGCCTACGTCGTGGGCGCCGGCGTCTACGGGACGCTGGAGCCAGCAGCGATCTTCCAGCCGAGGAATGGCGAGGAGGTCGTAGCGTCGGTGGTCCGGCAGGATTTGGAGCGGGTCGTGTACACCACGCTGAACGGCGTCGTCTGCCTCACGCGCGCCGGCGACCTCATGTGGGCCTCGGACTTCGAACCGCACTCTGACGTACGCCATGGCCACCGGCCCGGCTGTGCGCTGTCTCTGGACGGCCGGACGGTGTGGGTCTACCGGCCGGACGCGATGGCGGGACGCGGGGGCGGGGACCAGTGGGTCGTGCACGACGCCGACAGCGGTGTGGTTGTCGCCCGCCGGGAACTGGAGACAGTCGGGCACGGCGCCTTCCACCACCTGCATCCAGTGGACGGCAGCATCTACATGGACATCGGTGAGGGCCAGGACGGCTCCGTCATTCTCAGGGGCACGGGCGGGGCGGACAGCGAGCCGGAGTTCGTGACCTACCCGTGGCAGGACCGCTGCCTGATCGACCTGGCTCCGTCCGGGCACCAGTTCATGACCGTGGACCACGGGCAGGCGGACGTCGCCTTCCACGACCACCCCAACGGGGACGTGCTCTTCACCCTCCCCGTCGAAGCCTTCGGGTACGACCCGGAGGATTCCTTCGTGGAATGGAGCGGCGGCTACCTGACCGAGGACACGGCCATCGTCACCCTGGGCGGTGAGAGTCAGGACGAGGAGGAGTGGTTCCGTTACCACCTGGTCGAGGTACGCACGGGCACCCTCAGCGGCGAGTTCACTGTCGAGGCGAGCAACCCGTACGACCTGGTGCCCCTGGGCGACGGTTCCTGGCTCACCGGCGGCCCCGGCGGCGACCCCGTCCGTTGGTCCAGCGCTCCGCAGCCGTCGGCACCGCCGCACCCGGCCGCACCAACCTCTCCATACGAGAGGCAGCAACCGTGACGGCAGACCCCCGAGTGCCGCTGATTCCTCAGGCGCCTGAAGGCTTGAGTCGGCGAGCTCGGTACTTCGTCGAGGACACGGGCTGCGTGTTCCACACCGCGACCTCAAGCCCTTTCGGGAGGTATGGCTCAAGCAAGGGATTCCGGATGCCGAGATCGACCGGGCTGTCGCCTTCCAAGAGCGGTGGGGCGGTCTAGGGCCTGTCTTTCAGATCGAGATGGACCTCGCCCCGTAGCCCGGACGTTCGGGGTTGCGCGTGATCGATGCTGTGCAACGATCCTCGTTGAACACGAGGAGGAGCCAGTGAGGTTGAGGAACGTATCGCCGGACGATGTCGATGCCTATGTCCAGATGCGGTGCGATCCCGTCATGATGGCCGACCTCGGCGGCCCTCAGCTTCGCGAGGAGATGGCGGCCAAGGTGCGCCGGGATGCCGAGCAGGCGGCTGCTGACCTTGCTTGGTTCAAAATGATCGTCCCCGATCCGGCCACCCCCGAGGTGGTGGCCGGGACAGTCACCCTCTGGTCCCACAACACCGATGACGGACCGATCTCCGAGATCGGCTGGATGGTTCTACCTCAGTTCCAAGGGCAGGGGCTGGGCAAGCGCGCCGTCCGTGCTCTCCTGGACCAGGCCCGGGACGAGAACCGCTGGGGGGTCGTGCACGCCTTTCCGGCAACGAGCAACGCCGCCTCGAACGGCATCTGCCGCTCGGTCGGCTTCCGCTTCGTCTCAGAGACCGACATGACCTTCGCCGGGCGGATCTTCAAGACCAACCACTGGTCCTTGAACCCTAGGACGGACCTGACCTGACGCGATTGTTGCGACCGAACTGACGTCGCGCCTTTCAAATCACTGGCTCGTTGGTCTGGTGTGTCGTTGAGTGATGCCCAATGGGCCAGGATTGCGCCGCTGCTGCCGGACCGGACGCCGAAGCGGGGCGGCCGGTGGCGGGATCACCGTCGTGTGATCGAGGCGATCGCGTGGAAGTACCGCACTGGATCACCGTGGCGCGACATGCCCGGCGAGTACGGCTCTTGGAAGGGCATCTATACCCGGCTGCGGAACTGGGCCATCGACGGCACCTGGGAAAAGGTGTTCTCTGCCCTGCTCGCCCGGGCGGACGCCGACGGCGATCTGGACTGGGTGGTGTCGGTGGACTCCACCGTTGTCCGTGCCCATCAGCACGCCGCCGGAGCTCGACAAAAGGGGCTCTCGATGACGAACCGCAGCATCATGCCCTCGGGCGGTCGCGCGGCGGACTGACCACAAAGATCCACCTCGCGGCCGACGGTGGCTGCCGCCCCCTGGCGTTCCATCTGACGCCCGGGCAGGCGGGTGATGCTCCCGCGTTCGAGGAGGTGATGGCTCTAGTCCGGGTTCCCCGGCAACTCGGGCGCCCTCGAATCCGTCCCGAAACGGTGATCGCGGATAAGGCGTATTCATCCCGCGCCATTCGCACTCATCTGCGCCGCCGCGGCATTCGGGCGGTCATCCCGCAGCCCGCCGACCAGATCGCCAAGCGCAAGCGACGCGGCCAAGCCGGTGGCCGGCCACCATCCTTTGACCGCGATACCTACAGGCGGCGGAACACCGTCGAACGCTGCATCAACAGGCTCAAGCAATGGCGCGGCCTGGCCACGCGATATGACAAGACCGCCACCATCTACCTGGGTGGCCTCCACCTCGCAGCCATCCACATCTGGGCTGCGAGGTGATCGATAAGACAGGCCCTAGCGCTACACGTCTGCTTAGCGATTCCAGGGGCGCTCGTTGCGGTCACCGCGAGGCGCGGGCTCCCGGGTTGCAGCCACCCTTCTCCAGCATGCTGTGGCGCCGAGGCCAAGGAGCAGGCTGATGATGAGTTATCGGATGCCTTCCGGCAGCGGTCAGTCGCACGACCAGTCCCCGCACCCCGGGCGGGTCGCGGAGTGTCTGACCGGGCACCGGCCAGCGCGAGAACCTGAGGAGCCGGGTCGCCGCCGACATGCCTCGAGCCCGCGCCGCATCCGGCACCTTCACGAGATGGCAGCCGGACTGTCCTTCGCCGAGCCCGGGGAGTAGAGGACTCCGTAGTCACGGCCGAAGCGGTTGGCCTCTGCCGCGGACCCGGTCAGCCGATGGAGCCAGAATCCGTATGCCGCCGATTCCATCTGCTCCTGCGTCAGACGCAGCTGCCACCGCCTCGTCCGCAGGTCGTACACGGCTGTACGGACTTGCTCGGCAAGGCCTGTCGCGGGTGGTGACTTCAGCTCGCCGGCCAGGCCGGCGAACACCCGCAGTGCTGTCATCTGCGAGGGCGCCAGCTCCACCAACCGCTCCCCCGGCCCCGGCTCCAGGGGCGTCGGAGCAGGCCGGACCCCGGCGTAGGCGAGCAGGTCGTGCCCGGTCGCCGACAAGCGGACCGCCCAGCGCACCGGACGGCCCTCCCACGCCGACAGCTCCGCACGGGTCTCCCGGTCGGCGGTGTCCACCAGCCCATCCCCCGCCAGAGAGCGTGCGCGTCGCTGGAACGACGGCGCCGCAGCATCCAGCACCCAGCCGTGTTCGGCCTTCTCTTGGTACGCCCACACCGCCCGGAGCGCCTCGAGCGCCCTGTCTCCCTGCACCTCGCCACCCCATACCGTCATCGACAGCGGCCGTACGGCCGGCCTTGCGGCCGACACGAGCGTGCCGCACCATCCGAAAGTGCTCGAGGTGTTCGCTGCCGATCTCATGCGATCGTGTGACTTGCCCACCGCGCGGGTGAACCCCTGAGCCGAACAGCCGTCACGACGTCGACGCGGCCACTACGAAGATCACCAACCGTCTGTGATCTTCGAGAGGACCCGTCTCCGTGCGCCACCCCCGCACCGCCAGCGTGATGGCCGCCGCGCTGTCCGCGCTCGCCGCCCTGCTCGCCCCCACCGCCCACGCCGTCTCTCCCGCTCCGGCATCGCTGCGGCATGCCCCTGGTGACACCCTCACTCTTCCCGTCCGCGACGCCCTGGCCGCGCTCACCGTGCAGGACGAGAACCGCGCCGGCTACGAACGCACGAAGTTCCGGCACTGGATCGACGCCGACCGCGACGGCTGCAGCACCCGCAACGAGGTCCTCCTGGAGGAAGCCATCACCGCGCCCGACCAGGGACGCCGGCCGAACGGCAGGCCTACGCCAACGACCTCGACGACCCCCGCGCCCTCATCGCCGTCTCCGCCACCAGCAACCGGTCGAAAGCCGACCAGGACCCGGCCACGTGGCAGCCGCCCGCCCAGGGCTACCGCTGCACGTACGCCACCGACTGGATCGCCGTGAAAATCCGCTGGGGGCTTGCCGTGGACCCTGCCGAACAGGCCGTGCTCACCGAAGTCCTCGACGGCTGCCCGGACACGGTCATCGAAGTCGTCCGAGCCCGCTGATTCCAGCAGAAACCGCCGACACTGTTGGTGATCTTTTCCGCCCGGGAATCGTTGGACGGGCGTGAAACTGTCGCCGAACGCCATGCCCGGGGTGGAGCAGCACGCCGAGACGGCCGCCGAGAGCGCCTGCCACCTCGCCGATTCCACCGGGCCGGAATGCTGGAGCCCGGCGGCCGCGGACGACGCCCTGGACGCAATCGACACCCTCGCCGGGGCGCTGTCCGCGCTCGGGCCGGACCTCGCGGCCGCCCTCGCGCCGGTGGCGGCCGCCACCGCCCATGCACGCCGGCAGCTCGGCGACGACGAAGGCACGGCGGCCACGGTGGAAATGCCGGGCTTGCGGCGTTCCGCACAGGGTTCCTGGCGGCGGGGGCTTGGGCCCGGGTTCAAGGGGATCCGTATGGAGGGCTGACCCAGAGGCGCGCAAGGTCGTTGATCGCAGGCATAGGGGCAGCCGGACAGGAGGATTCGGGTGTGCGACCGCGGCAGCGCCAACGCGTCGACAAGGACGGCCGACCCACCGGAACGGCCTGATCAGGTCCGGCGCCCACCGACACACCCCGGCCGTCGGTGGGCGCCGGGCTGCTCAGCCCACCTTGCGCCCCCGCATCGGCTCGGTGGCCTCGCCCTCACCGGCCCGCAGGCCCAGGAGGAACTCCTCCAGCACCTCCGGCGCCGTGTGCTGCGGATGCCAGCCCAGCTCGAGGCGGGCACGCGTGCAGTCCATCAGAGGGAGCCTGAGCACCGCGTCGAAGAGGTGCGGGGAGGCCGGCAGGAGACGCAGACCCCAGGCGGCGGCGATCGCCGATCGGGCCGCCGTCCGGGGCAGGCGCACCGGGCGGGCGTCGAACATCTCGCCGAGCAGCTCCGCGTCGAGGGCCGGCTCGGCGGCCAGGTTAAAGGGGCCGCGCACCTCGGTACGCAGCGCGAGCCGGTACGCCTCGGCTGCGTCGTCGGTGTGCAGTGCCTGGACGCGCAGTCCCGGAATGTCCGGCAGGAACGGCAGCAGTTCGGGGCGGGCGACCGGGCCGGGCAGGAACCGGCCGCCGAAGATGCGCCGCTGCTCGCTCGCCGACTGCCGCTTGAACAGGAACGCCGGCCGCATCCGCACCACACGGATCCCGGGATGGTCGCGCTCGAAGGTGTCCAGGGTCCGCTCGAGGTAGGCCTTCTCCCGGCAGTAGGCGGCGTCCGGCCAGCCGTGCGTGGGCCAGGACTCGTCCACCGCGTGGTCCTTCGGTCCCGGCGAGTACGCGCCCACCGAGGACGCGTGCACGAGGACGGGCACCCGCGCGGTGGCCACGGCCTCGAAGACCCGGATGCTGCCCAGGACGTTCGTACGCCAGGTCGCCGCCGGATCGTGGGTGGGCTGGAACGCCCAGGCCAGGTGCACGACCGCGTCCGCGTCGACGAAGGCGGCGGCGAGATCGGCCCGGTCCGAGGCCAGGTCGATGGCCGTCCACTCGGTCTTCCGCGGCGACCAGTCCGGGATCCGCCGGGACAGACCCCTTACCGAGGCCACGTCCGGGTCCTCCGACAGAAGCCGCACCACGCTGGTGCCGACATTTCCGGTGGCACCCGTGACGACGACCTTGCTGCCCGTTGCGCTGCTCACCGTCGGCTCCTCTCGCAGGTCCTCGCAGGGACCGGCCGAGTACCCGGCCCCGCCGGGCGCACGCGGGGCACTCCCGGTGCGCCGGCCTGCGCGGCTAGGAGCTGTCCGGTCGATCATGTGACTTGGAGTGTCATGATCTATGATTATCGTCGTGATGACGATAAAAGACAGTGCGGACGCGGCCGAGGTACGGGCGGCGCTGGGTCTGGGCGAGGAACACCGCGAATGGACGGAGGCGCTGGAGCGCACCCCCGTCGACGCCGCTGGGGCCGAAATCCCCACAGGGCAGCAACTGGCCTCCCTGCTGACGCAGTTGACGGTGCCGGCCGAGGACCAGGCGGAGGTGGCCGAGGCGGCGGAGAAGGCCACCAAACCCGGCACGCCCTGGTTCTGGCTCCTGGAGCGCACGGTCGCGGCCCTGCGCGCCGGGATGGGCCTGGACACCCCCATGCCGCCGCGCCCCGTCCTCACCGACCACGGCCCGACCGGCCGATGGCTCACGATGCTGGCCTGCCTTGCCGTTGTACCGGATGTCCGCGCCCTGCACGCGACGATGGAGGTGCCGGACGAGGTTTCGTGGGCGAGCCTGGGGATCCTCGGAGAGAAGATGGCCGTGCGGCGAAGGACGCTGGAGGCGGCGGGAGCTGAGGTCGAGCCTGCCTTCCCGTTCGACGACTACGTCCTGCCGGTGTTCCAGGGCCGCCGCTACCGCCTCGACGGCCTCGACTGCCGAGCGTCGAACGTCTCCATCGAGGTACGGCTGCCCTACGGCACCGAGCCGTTCGCGATTCCCGCCGACCGGGCCTGGGCTCACGAGATCCACTACTTCTTCTGCCGCCTCCCGCGGCGGTACGCGGACGGGGTTCGCTTCGGCTACGACGCCATCCCCTGCTACGTCGGCAGCTGGGTCAACGACCCTGCTGTGGCAGATTTCTTCCCCGAGGACCACGAGATCCGCCGCTTCACCAGCAAGTACCAGTACATCAACCACAACGGCCCCGGCCCGGCAGACAAGACGGGCCTCACACCTGGCGACCGGGACGCACTGGAACACGCCTTCGGACAATCGCCTGCAGACCGCCCGACAGCCCTCCGCCTGGCCCCCTCCACCCCCATACAGCGAGCAGTCCTGGAACACCTGAAAGCCGGCAACCACTGGTCTTTGAACTACAGCGGGCAAGCCATCTGGGACTACTCGCCCTCTCCCCGCAGGACGACATGAGCTGAGCGACAGTCGGGGCGGAACTCACCGACCGCGCAGGACGCAGTGTCAGCGGCTCTCCTCTTCGGTCTCCTGGTGACCATTGGCGGGGCGCCCTGCCCACGCCCGTCACTGGCGGGCGACTCAGGCGCTCCGGGTCAGCCGTGCGCTCGTCTTCTTCGCCGCACTCTTCTTGGCCGGCTGCTTCTTCGCGGCCGTCTTGCTGAAGGCTGTCTTTTCCTTCGGCTGGGGCAGCTCGTGGACGTCGGCGTCCTCGCCGCGGGATGCCTTCGCCTTGGACACGGACTCCTCGCGCGCGGCCCCGGTGACGAGGGCGACCTTTCCGGCGAACTCGGCGGCTTCGGTGGACGGAGTTGCAGGTGTCATGGTGCGTTCCTTGGAGGAGCTGATTACATGCGCGGTGAAGCGGCGACCGGGCCAGGTGGCGAAGCCGTTGACGCGCAGTCGGGGGCGTCGCCTTCACGGCGAGCCGTTGTGGATGTCACACGGGTCCGCCTGCTCAGTGCGCGGTGAGGCCGCCGTCGATCACAAGCTCCGAGCCGGTGACGAACGAGGAGTCGTCGCAGGCGAGGAAGAGGATTGCGGGGGCGATCTCGCGGGCGCGGCCGGCTCGGCGCATAGGGGTGCGTTGGATGTCCGGCTGCTGGTCGCCCTGGTCGTCCAGGAGTTCCTGGATCATCGGAGTGGCTATCACTCCGGGATGGACCGAGTTGACGCGCACTCCCTGCTGCGCGTACTCGACCGCAGCGGTCTTGCTCAACAGGCGCACCGCGCCCTTGGATGCCTGGTAAGCCGCAGCGGCGCCGCTTCCCACGAGCCCGAGGACCGACGACGTATTGATCACCGATGCGTTGCCGCTCGCGCGCAGGAGCGGCATCGCCGCCTTCATGCCGAGCCATGTGCCTTTCTGGTTCACGTCGATGACGCGGTCCCAGGCCTTCTCCCGCGTGTCCTCGATACCCGGCCAGTCCACGATGCCGGCGAGGTTCACGAGCACGTCGAGCGTTTTGAACCGGTCGCGTACGACGGTGATCACATCGTCCCACTGCCGCCCCGAGGAGACGTCGAGGCGGATGGAGACGACCTCGGTGCCACCTGCCTCGATCCGGTGGGCCAGGTCCCGCAGGGGGCCTTCGGCGATATCGGTGATCACTATCCGGGCGCCTTCTCGGGCGAAGAGTTCGGCGGTTGCTGTGCCGAGGCCGCCGGTCGCGCCGGTGATCAGCGCGACTTTGCCGTCAAGCCGTTGTCCTGTCATGAAAATGGTCCTTGATACTTGTTGACGCTGACTGGGTGCCTCGGCGCGGCCTCTGTCAAGGCGACTTCTGCTCCCGGTAAAGCACGAGGTGCTCGTGGTAGAGCACTCCGTCCCGGATGTCGCCCGTTGCGGTGAACCCGGTGTCGTCGATGTAGTGCAGGTGGCTGCCGGTCACCGTGTACCGGCCCGTGTACGCGTTGCGCCGCTCGCCGCGGGCTTCGTCTTAGCGGCCGTCCGGCAGCAACTGTTGACGGATATGTCCGTCTGCGGTCACCCACATCCCGACAACGTCGGCGTTGTCGTCTCCAGCGGTCCTGGCCATGGCGGACTCCTCTCCTCGGGTGGTGCGGTTCTGTCCTGCTCCACCGAGTCTGGGCAGGTCAGCGGCCATCAACCAGGACGCGTGCTGCCTGGGTGCGGCACACCCGGGCAGCCCACCGGTCCGCCGCCTAGCCTGAACACATGGGCGACAACCACCTGGGAGACTTTCTGTACGCACGCCGCGCCGGCCTGCGGCCGGAGGATGTCGGCATGGCGAGCTAGGGGGCCCGCAGAGTCCCCGGACTGCGTCGCGAGGAGGTCGCCGTCCTGGCCGGAGTGAACGCCGACTACTACACCCGCCTGGAACAAGGGCGCGAGCGCCACCCTTCCCCCCAGGTGCTCGAAGCGCTCACCCGCGCGCTGCGCCTCGACGCGGATGCCCGTGCGCACCTGTACCGGATGGCCGGGGCCACACCGAGCGACCGGCCTGCCGTACACGCCGCCGAGCGGGTCAGTCCCGCGCTCCGCCAGTTGATGGACGGCTACCCGAACACTCCAGCGTTCGTCATGAGCCGGACCCTGGACCTCCTCGCCGCCAATGCACTGGCCGATGCCCTCTATGCCCGGTTCGAACCGGCGGACAACCTGGCCCGCATGACCTTCATCGACCCCGCGAGCCGTCATTTCTACTCGGACTGGGGTCAGGCGGCCCAGTCGACCGTGGCCAATCTGCGCCAGGCGGCCGGCTTCGACCCGGACAACCCACGGCTACGCGAACTCGTCCGCACTCTTAGCGAGCACAGTGCGGACTTCGCCCGCCTCTGGAACTCCCATACCGTGCGCGGCAAGACCCAGGACGCCAAGCAATTCCTGCACCCGGAGGTCGGCCCCCTCACCCTCACCTACCAGGCTTTCGAGGTACGCGACGCGCCCGGCCAGCAGCTCGTCATTTACCACGCCGAACCAGGCAGCCCCAGCGCCCAGGACCTCAATCTCCTCGGCTCCATCCACGCCACCCGGCGCGAGGCCCAACCCTGGCCTCACCACTACTGAGCCGACGCACACGGAGATCGGCGGCAATGATGCCCCGACAATTGTCACCCTGGCGTGGCTGAGGTCGCAGACAAGAGTCCGGGGCCGATGCGGTCTCTCAAATTTCAGCCTGCGGAAATGACACACCTCTGAGACGGCGGCCAAGCGACGCAGCCTGAGACAGCGAGAAGAACCCCAGGCCACAGCGTCGTCACCTGACAGCGAGGCTGACAACTGCGCGGAAGCAGGTCAGGCCGACGCCGGTGGCCGTTGATCCTGGCGAGGCGCCCAGCAGGCCCCGAGCAGTTCGAGCCTACGAGGGGCGCGCGCTGCCCGCACCAGCTGAGCCCGGGCTGGCTTCGGCCTGACCGACCCTGTCGGTGGACGCCTCCGCCCTCGAGCGCGGCACCGTCCATGGGTCGTGACCGGAAGGCGGTCTGGCGCTCGACGGCGGTCATGCCAGCTCCAGAACGAGCTTTCCGACGTTCTCCCCGCGAAAGAGCATCTGCAGCGTCTCGGGGAAGTCGTCCACGGTCCCCCTCACCACATGTTCCTTGACCTTGATCCGGCCGGCGCCGATCCACGCGGAGATGTCCTGCGCGGCCTGCGCGTAGCGCTGGGCGTAGTCGAAGACGACGAAGCCCTCCATGCGGGCGCGGCGCACCAGCAACGAGAGGTAGTTGGAAGGGCCCTTGACCGGCGTGTCGTTGTTGTACTGACTGATCGCGCCGCAGATCACGACGCGCGCGTGCATGGCCAGCCGCGTCAGGGCGGCGTCGAGGATGTCTCCTCCGACATTGTCGAAGTAGACGTCGATGCCCTCGGGGGCGTGCCGGCGCAGCGCCTTCCTGACGTCCTCGGTGCGGTAGTCGATCGCGGCGTCGAATCCCAGTTCGTCGGTGAGCATGGCGCACTTCTGCGGCCCTCCGGCGATGCCCACGACCCGGCAGCCCTTGGCCTTCGCGATCTGACCGGCGATGGTGCCGACCGCCCCGGCCGCTCCCGACACCACGACCGTCTCGCCGTCCTTCAGTGCCCCGACGTCCAGCAGGCCGAAGTAGGCGGTCATGCCGGGCATGCCCAGCGCGCCGAGATACGTCGAGGGCGGGGCGAGGGAGGTGTCGATCTTCATGGCGCCCTTGCCGTCGGAGACCACGTACTCCTGGACGCCGAACGTGCCGACCACGTGATCGCCCGGTCGGAACCCGGGGTGGTTGGACGTGGTGACCTCGATGACCGATCCGGCGCGCATCACCTCGCCGATGCCCACCGGCGGCAGGTAGGAAGGACGGTCGTCCAGCCAGCCCCGCATGGCCGGGTCCAGCGAGATGACGCGCGTCCGGCCCGCGAACCGACCCGGCCCCGGGTCGTCGACGGTCCCTGAACAGTGCTCCCAGTCATCGGATTCGACCTCGCCCACGGGGCGGGCTGCCAGACGGATCTGGCGGTTGGTCGCAGACATCGCGGCTCCTGTCGTTCGCGGCTTTGCCGCAGAGTACCGACCAGTAGGTATGCCGAGCTGCATGACGTTCACCACATGTGGTGCGCGCCCCTGCCCGCCACGCACCGCGCCGGACGGGTCAGCGAGTTGAGATCCGCGACTCGAACCGGCTCCGGCTCCGCTCCGGCTCCGGCTCCTAAGGTCTCGTTCGTGCAGCACTCGTGCGTCCCGCTCGTGCAGTACTCGTGCGGTTCCGCTCGCGCAGCAGTCGTGCGGTCTGCTCGGACACCGGCGCGGCCAGCAGTGCGGTGACCAGGTCGACCAGTCGGCTGGTGAACAACCGGTCGTCTTCGCGAGGGCGGGCAGCGGCCCGGGCGGCGAGTTCGGCGTGGCAGAAGCGCATGGCGGTGAAGCGGGTATGGAACACCGCGGTCGACTCGGACGTCAGCAACGGCTCCAGCAGGCGCCGCCAGGGATAGATGCTCGACTCCTCCGTCACGACGACTTCGACCAGGGGTTCGGGGCGATTGAGCAGTTCGGCCACGATCTGCAGGAACTCGCGGCCGCCGTCGGGGTCGGCGAGTTTCGCGGCGGCAGGCAACACCAGTGCGGCGGCCAGGGATCGAAGGTCGGCGTCGCCGCCGCTGCCACTGTCGCTGTCGCTGTCGCCACTGTCCTCGTACTGCTGCAGCAGCACCTCCCGGCGGGCGTCCACCGCGGGAAGGTGTTTGTCGAGCACGGCCCGCAGCAGACCCGCCCGGTCGCCGAAGTGGTACTGCAGGGCCATCGCGTTGCGCTGGCCGGCGGCCCGCTTGATCTCGTTGAGCGAGGCACCGTCGACGCCCTTCACCGCGAACAACCGCTCCGCAGCCCGGATGAGCGTGCCGCGGGTGTCACCGGCCTTCCGGCTCCGAGGCGACGTGGCCTGCGTCTCATGTGCTGTCACGGATGCCCATGCTAGCGTCGCCCCGCCGAACTAATACGCATGCATTAATCCTTGATTAAAGCGCCTTGATGCGCCGCGGGAGCCAGGCAACCGCTCCGGAATCCCTGTTCTGCACGGCGCCGCCCTGCGCCGGGATGGAGGCATCCATTGAAGACTCTGACCTACCACGGCCCCCAGGACATCCGGTACGCGGAGGTACCCGACCCGGCCGTCACCAGCCCCACCGACGCCGTCGTCCAGGTCACCACGGCCGGTATCTGCGGCAGCGACCTGCACATCTACGGCGGCAACGGGTTTAGCCCGGACACCGGTTACACACCGGGACACGAGTGCGTCGGCGTCGTCGTCGACACCGGCGACCGGGTCACCCGCTTCAAGCCCGGCGACCGGGTCATGGTTCCCGCCTCGGTCGGCTGCACTCTGTGCGGAACCTGCGCGAGGGGACTCACCGCAAGGTGCGAGCGAGCCCATGCCCCGAGCGACCTCTGCTACGGAGTGAGCCCGCGGCTTCCGGGCAGTCAGGCCCAGGCGCTGGCCGTGCCCCATGCCGACATCAACCTGGTGCACCTGCCCGATGGCATCTCCGACGAGGCCGCCGTCGTCCTGACGGACAACGCTCCCACAGCCTGGTACGGATGCCGCCGGGCCCGCATCCAGCCCGGCGAGACGGTACTGGTCATCGGCCTGGGCCCGGTCGGCCTCATGGCCGCGCAGTCCGCCTTCGTGATGGGCGCCGCCCGTGTACTGGGCGTGGACCTGGTCGCGGAGCGCCGTGCCTTCGCCGCCACCCTGGGCGTCGAACCGGTCGAGGGCGACGACGCGCGGGCGGCCGTGCGGGAGATGACCGCCGGACGCGGGCCGGACGCCGTGGTGGAGGCCGTGGGCTCGGACGCCACCATCGAGCTCGCCCTCAAGGCCGTCCGGCAGGCGGGACGCGTCAGCGTCGTCGGCGTCAACCAGAACAGGGCCTTCCCCTTCCACATGGGACTGGCCCAGGTCAAGGAGCTGGAGTTCGCCATCGGGCTGTGCTCGATCCACTACGAGCTCCCCGCCCTGATACCCCTCACCCAGGCCGGCCGCATCACCCCCGAGGTCGTCATCTCCCACCGCTTCCCCCTCTCCCAGGGCCCCGCGGCGTACGAACTGTTCAACAGCCGCGCCGCCGGCGTCCGCAAGGTCCTTCTCGACCCCACGCGTTGATCGTCCGACGGGGGCATCCGTTCGACCTTCCCCGCCGGGGGGAACCACATCGCCCCCGAAACGTGACCCCCAGCGGACAGACATACATGCCAACCGGTCGGTATGGTGCGCCGCCAGAGCAATGACGACCCGTTCGTCCCCAGGGGTCCGAGCCGCAGTGGAAGGCCAGGCGATGACATACGCCGACGAGAACCGCTATCCCCCGTCAGCGCCGGCCGGATGGCCGCCGCCGTACTCCGAACCCCGGACATACGGACGCGACGTCCCCCGTTACGACTCGTACGGGCACGTCCCCGGGGATGGGTCGTACGAGTCGTACCGGCAGCACGAGACTCATCAGCCCGGTGCCGACCTCGCCGTTCTGCGCTCGGCCTACCGTCGGCTGCGTCGAACCGCCACGCTCGCCGCGCTCGGTTCCTTCGTGGTGTACGTCGTGCTGTCCTGCTTCGCGCCCGGGCTGATGGGGGCCACGGTCGCCGGAGAGCTGAGCCTGGGAATGGCCCTGGGGGTCTTCCAGCTCGTCGTCACCTTCGCGGCGGTCTTCTGGTACGGACGCAGCGCGCAACGCTCGGTGGATCCGTTGGCCCGGGCCGTCCGAGAGCGCGCGGTCCCCACCGGCCGGAACGCGGGGGTGACGAGATGAACGACTCCGGAGCACAGGCCACCGTCCTGGTCCTGTTCACCACGCTGGTCACCGTCACACTCATGATGTGCGTCATGACGGGGCCGGACCGCGACGACCTGACGAACTTCTACACCGGCTACCTCTCGCTCACCCCGCTCAAGAACGGTCTGGCGATCGCGGGCGACTACATCTCGGCCGCCACGGTGCTGAGCACCACCGGCATCATCGCGCTCGCCGGATACGACGGCTATGTCCTCGCGGTCAGCACCGCCCTGTCGCTGGTACTGCTGATGTTCCTGCTGGCCGAACCCCTGCGCAACGCGGGCAGGTTCACCATGGGCGACGTCCTGGCCCGCAACATGCCGGGACGACCTGTGCGGATCGCGGCCTGCGTGGTGACGCTCTCGGCGACCCTGCCCTTCCTGGTCGTCCAGCTCTCCGGGGCCGGGTCGCTGCTCACCTTCATCCTGGACATCCCGCACGTGGCGGGCGCCAGGACGGCGTGCATCGTCATCGTCGGCAGCCTGATGATCATTTATGCGGCGATCGGCGGCATGAGAGGCACCGCCCTCATCCAGATGGTCAAGATCATCCTGCTGCTCGGCACCAGTCTCGTCGTCGCCGCTCTCGTACTGAACCGCTTCGACTGGAGCCCCGGCGACGTCCTCAGGGCCGCCCAGCACGGCAGCGGCGCAGGCCCCGCCTTCCTCCAGCAGGGCCTCCAGTTGGGCACCTCGACCGTCGACCGGCTCGACTTCGTCGGTCTTCAGATCACCGTGGTCCTCGGCGTGGCCTGTCTGCCCCACATCACGATGCGTCTGTACTCCGCGCAGGACGTGCCCGCCGTGCGCCGCTCCATGTCGTGGGCGGTCGGCACAGTCACCACGTTCTGCCTGCTCGTGATCGTCATGGGGACGGGCGCGGCGGCGCTGGTGGGGTCGCGGTACATCACCGCGGCGGACCCGCACGGCAGAACGTCGCTGCTCATGCTGTCGCAGGCGCTCGGCGGAGCCCCGGGCTCCGCAGCCACGACGATCCTCTACTCGGCCGTGGCGGGCATGGTCTTCATCACCCTGCTGTCGTCGGTCGCGGGGATGACCCTGGCCGCGGCCTCGTCGCTCGCCCACGACCTGTTCGCCCACGCGGCGCGGCGGGGACATGCGCCACCGCGCACGGAGATGACGGTGGCGGCGTGGACGAGCGTGGTCGTGGGAACCGTGGCGATCGTGCTCTCCACCCTGGTCCAGCACTGGGACGTCGGCGTGCTGACCACGCTGGCCATCTGCATAGGCGCCTCTGCCGTGGCGCCCGCGCTCACGTTCTCCCTGTTCTGGCGGGGATTCACCCGCACCGGGCTGCTCGCCACGCTCTACGGCGGCGCGGCCTGCGCCCTGCTGTTGATGATCTTCTCCAAGGCCGTCTCGGGCACGCCGTCCGCCGTCTTCCCCGACGCGGACTTCCATCTGTTCCCCATGCAGTCCACCGGGCTGGTCTCCATCCCGTTCGGCTATCTTGCGGGCTGGCTCGGCAGCCGTCTGGACCACCGCAACCGCGCAGCCGACAGCCACGAGAACCGGCGGCTGTACGAGGAGAGCGAGGCACGGCTGCTCGCCGCAACCGAATGACCTCGACGGCGGGCAGAGCCGCGCCCGCCCCGCGGACCGGCCTGTGCCCATGCCCGTCGTATACGCGACACGCTGGTCCGCGGGGGCACGGGAGGCCGCTCTCATCCCCGTGCAGAGCGCGCTCCACGCCCCTGTGCCCGCCGGAACCCCGGCACGGCCGGTCAGGTGGGTGGGCCGGTCACTGCTTGTTCGGTCCACACGGTCTTGCCCTCGCGCGTGTAGCGGGTACCCCGGCGTTCGGTCACCTGGGCCACCAGGAAGCCGTCTGCCTCCCGGTGGGGAGCCGGGAGGCGCGGCGGGCCCCGCCGCCCACGGGACGGCAGGGCCCAGCAAGGGGGATCCACCCGGGGGTGAAGCGGGATCCCACCGGCACACCATGCACCACAATCCAGCCAGTGGGATAGATCGCGGCCGGAAGTATGCGATGTCAGTGCCACCAGTGAAGATGCACCCATGGCGATCACCATGCAGAACTTCGGACTCACCTGGACCGATACTGATGGCATGCCCCGCGGCTCCGCCGTCGCCTAACGAGCCCGGCGCCCAGCAGCAGAAGGCCGCGCTTGAAACCGCCGGCTGCACCGGCGTGGAGATCGTGACCGTCAAGCCCGGGGAACTCCCCGAACCGCGGCGCTAACGCAGGGAAATAAAGCGGCGCGCGGGGCGGTCAGGGGACGTAGGCGTCGCGCCAGGACCCTCCTCCCGGCGGCGTGCACGCCCTGGCCGGACTTCGCCACAAAGACGAGTGCCGTACGACCGGGGTAAGGGGCTGAGGCGCGCGCCTTCAGCGGCGCACTTCGTCTTCCCTGCTTCGTTGCAGGGTTGGACTGCTGGCGCGCAGCTCCATCCTCGGCGAGCACGGTATTCGTCGTCGGCGGTTGAGCCCACCCGGCGGTGCCGGCGGATCGCGTCTTTGCATGAGCTGCCCGCGGAGCGGATTTGCCGCTCTAGGCTGCGGCCTGCTCCGGATGCCAGGCTTTGGCCCGTACGGCAGCTTCGATGCCGAAGCGGGGCTTGTCCTGCTCCTTGGCGTGGGCGGTGACGGCGGCCTGGGCCTGCGCGGCCAGATCCCGCCAGTGCTGCCAGGCCGTCTCGTATGTCTCGGTCTGCAGCGCAGTCCACGGCGTCGCCGTGGGCCGGCCGTAGGTATCTCCCGGTTCCAGGACCCGGCTGTGCGCCTCGTCGGCCAGTCTCTGCATCTCCACCAGTTCTTCGAATGTGTGTGCCACGACGACGGATCCTATGTCGGTCGTGCCGGGGGCTCCGACACCTCGCCGGACGCGCATGTCCTACAGCGTGTTCTCGCCCTGCGCCGTCCACGTCCGAAACGCCCGCTCCCGGGCACCCGTCTTCTCGATGAGGTGGACCTCGGCCTTCGGGTCCTTGGTGTAGAGCCCGACCCACTCCGTGTACCGGTCCTCAGCGGGGCCTGGCAGCGCCCACTCGCCTTCTACGGCTGGCCCGTCAGCTTCGAACCTCAATCGGACGAGATACGAAGTCGTCATCGTGCCCTTCTCTCAATTTCACGCCAGTCTGTCGATGACTCCTCGCCGTCGCGCGCGACCAGCTGGCGAGTGTGGGATGACCTCTCCGGCCACGACACCCTCAAGCAGCCGGGCAGGGTGCTTCTCCGGCAACTACCTCCCCGCCTGCGACAAGTGACGCACGGCACGCCACGGGGGTTGATCCTCGCGCGGAGGCTAGCCATACGCGGGGAGGTGGCATCGAACCCAGCAATCGAACAGTCGCGCGATTAAGCGTTATGGTGGATACCTGGAGAGGTCACAGGTAAGGGAGGGGCAAGCGAAAGGCTGGAGGTGTGGGGACGTGGATTTACTCATCTGCACGTCGCGTCCGGCTACTCCGCCCGCTACGGCGCTTCTCTTCCCGCGGCCGTGGTCCAGCGGGCCGCTGAGCGTGGGATGACGACGCTCGCGCTGACCGACCGGGACACCGTCGCGGGCACCGTCCGCTTCGCCAAAGCCGCCGCGGCCGCCGGCATTCGCCCCGTCTTCGGTGTCGACGTAGCCGTCGCCCCGCTCACCCCGCCAGGACCCTCTGCCGGACGGCCGCGTACGCCCGCACGTGGTGGCGCGCACGTGATCGAGCCGCCGTTGCGGATCACCCTGCTCGCGCAGAACGCGGCGGGGTGGGCTCGGCTGTGCCGTCTGGTGTCGGCCGCGCATGCCGAGGCTGACGGCACGTTGCCCGTCGTGTCCTGGCCTGTTCTGCGCGCGTACGCCGACGAGGACCTGGTGGTGCAGCTCGGTCCGTCTTCCGAGCCGGTGCTGGCGCTGTCCGCGGGCCGTCCCGATGTCGCCGAGCGGCTGCTCGCGCCGTGGCGGGAGCTGGCCGGGGAGCGGCTGCGGCTGGAGGGCGTGTATCTGGGCGGGCAGGGCACGGGTGCGGGTTCGCTGAGGCTGGCCGCGCGCACCGTGGGTCTGGCCGATCAGCTCGGGGTGCGGGTGGTGCTGACGAACGCGGTCCGTTACGCCGATCCCGGCCAGCACCGGCTGGCCGATGTCCTGGACGCGGCCCGTCTGCTGCGGCCCGTAGACCGGCGTCGGCTGGACGGTGGCGAGCGGTGGTTGAAGGACCCGGCCGCGATGACGGCGGTGGCCGAGCGGATCACCCGGGCTTTTGGCGATGACCGGACCCGGGCCAGACGGCTGCTGGCTGAGACCGAGGCCACCGGCCAGTCGTGCACGCTCACCCCGGCAGACCTGGGGCTGGGGCGGCCGCACTTCCCCGAACCGTCCGTCGTCGGCGCCAGCAGCGAGCGCGGTTCAGCGATGCGGCTGCTGCGGCAACGGTGCGAGGCCGGCATGGTCGCCCGCGGCCTGGACCGCGATGAGCGCTCGCGACGGCAGCTCGAATACGAGCTGGACGTCATCGGCCGCCTGGGCTTCGAGGGGTATTTCCTCGCGGTGGCCCAGGTGGTGGCGGACACCCGGGCGCTGGGGATCCGGGTCGCCGCGCGCGGTTCCGGGGCCGGGAGCATGGTCAACCATTCGCTGTTCGTCGCCACGGCCAACCCCCTCGAGCATCGACTGCTCTTCGAGCGTTTCCTCAGTGAGCGGCGTACGTCGTTGCCGGACATCGACCTTGACGTGGAGTCCGAGCGGCGCCTGGAGGTGTATGACGCGATCATCGAGCGGTTCGGGCGGGAGCGGACCGCGGTCACTGGCATGCCCGAGACCTATCGGGCCCGGCACGCCCTGCGCGACACCGGGCTCGCCCTCGGAATCCCGCCGCAGGTCATCGGCGACGTCGCCAAGAGCTTCCCGCACATCCGCGCCCGCGACATCCGCTCCGCCCTGGCCGAGTTGCCGGAGCTGCGGCAGCTCTCCGCGCGGGCGGAGAAGTTCGGGCCGCTGTGGGAGCTCGCCGAGGGCCTGGACGCGCTGCCCCGCGGCTATGCCATGCATCCGTGCGGGGTGATCCTGTCGAACGCGTCGCTGCTGGACCGGCTGCCGGTGCAGCCGACGCCGGCCGGCTACGCGATGGTGCAGGCCGACAAGGAGGACGTCGAAGATCTCGGGCTGCTCAAGCTCGACGTGCTCGGGGTGCGGATGCAGTCGGCGATGGCGTACGCGGTCGCCGAGATCCGCCGCACGACCGGCCGCGCGCTCGATCTGGACAATCCCGACCACGTCGACCTCAACGACCAGCGGGCCTTCGAGATGATCCGTGCCTCGGACACCATCGGCCTGTTCCAGCTCGAGAGCCCCGGCCAGCAGGACCTGGTGGGCCGTCTTCAGCCGAGGCACATGCAGGACGTCGTCGCCGACATCAGCCTCTTCCGTCCGGGACCAGTGTCCGGGGGCATGCCGGCGCTGTACATCGCCGCCCGGCACGGCGCTGCCCCCACGTATCCGCACCCTGACCTGGAACCGGTACTCAACGACACCTACGGCGTCGTCATCTGGCACGAGCAGATCATCGCGATCCTCTCCCGGATGACCGGCTGCGACCGCGCCGCCGGCGACATCGCCCGCCGCGCCCTGGCCGACCCCGACCGGCTGCCGAACGTGGAGACCTGGTTCCGCCGCACGGCCGGCGAGCGCGGCTACACCAAGGACGTGCTGGACGAGGTGTGGGAGATCGTCTCCTCCTTCGGCGCGTACGGTTTCTGCCGCGCCCACGCGGTCGCCTTCGCCGTCCCCGCCCTGCAGTCCGCCTATCTGAAGGCGCACTTGCCGGCGTATCTGTACGCGGGACTGCTGGAGCACGATCCGGGGATGTGGCCGCGCCGGGTCATCGTGGCCGACGCCCGCCGCCACGGCGTGCCCGTCTTGCCCGTCGACGTCAACCACTCCCACGCCCACCACAACGTGGAGGAGACCGAACAGAGTTGGGGCGTGCGGCTCGCCTTCTCCACCATCAAGGGCATCAGCGAAGCCGAGGTCGCCCGTCTGGTGGCGGGCCAGCCCTACACCGGACTTCAGGACCTGTGGCTGCGCGCCCGCCCGTCGCTGCCGCTCGCGCAGCGCCTGATTCGCATCGGCGCGCTCGAGGCCTTCTCCCCCGGCCTGACCCGGCGGGACCTGTTGCTGCAGGCCACCGAACTGCACCGGCAGTTTCGCAACCGCACCACGACCGACGGGCAGCTTCCGCTGGGCGGCGAACTGGTGACCGCCGAGCCGAGCGGGCTGCCGGACATGACCAGCCGCGACAAGCTCGGCGCCGAACTCGACACCCTCTCCATCGACGTGAGCCGGCATCTGATGGAGCACCACCACCGTCTGCTGCGCGAGCTCGGCGCGACCGACGCCGCCCACCTGCGCCGCATGATCCCCGGACAGAAGGTCCTCGTCGCAGGCGTTCGAGCCTCCACGCAGACCCCGCCGATCCCGTCCGGCAAGCGCGTCATCTTCACCACGCTCGAGGACGGCTCCGGCCTGGTCGACATCGCCTTCTTCGAAGACTCCCACGAAGCCTGCGCACACACCGTGTTCCACTCCGGCCTGCTGCTGGTACGCGGAACCGTCGAGGCCCGCGGCCCGCGCCGCACCGTCGTCGGCGAGATGGCCTGGGACCTGGACGAGGTCGCAGCCGCCCGCCGCGACCACGGCCCCCAGGCCGCCCTCGACCTCCTCGGCCAGACCGGCCCGGCCCCCACCCCGGCCCAGTCGGCCGTGCCGCAGCGCACGCTCGCCGACGGCACTGCCGGGGCCCGGCTTCACCCTTACGCGGACCTCCAGCCCGCTGGCACCCGCTCCGCCGACCTGCGTCGGCTCGGCCACCGCTCCCAGGGAAGCGCAGGGTGATCAATATGAGCGGTCGCTGCATCCTCCACCTGCGCTTCGTCCTCCCGGCCGACCCGGACCCGCAACTCCCCGAGAGCCTGCGGCGCCTGCTGGAGGACTTCACGCCCCGCGTGCAACTGATCGAACCGGACATGGCTGTCCTCGATCTGACCGGCGCGCTCCTCTACTGGAAGCGGAACGCCCGCAGCGTGAGCGAGCTGGTCCAGTTGCGCGCGCTCGCCTACTTCGGCCTGCGCAGTTCGGCGGCTGCGGCACCGAACCGGATGCTCGCCGCGATGGCCTGCGCGCTCACCGGGCCCGGCCTGCGCACCGTCATCGACGACTCCCCCGAGGCGATCACCGCCTTCCTGCGTCCCCGCCCGGTCCGGGAACTTCCCGGCGTGGGCACGAAAGCGCGGCCACCCTCACCGAGTACGGACTGCACACCGTCGGCGACATCACCGACGTCCCCCAGCTCACCCTTCAGCGCCTCCTCGGCGCCCGGGCCGGACGCGCCCTGCACGAACGCGCCCGCGGCCGCGACACCACGACCGTCGATCCCACCCCGACGCCGGCGAGCATCAGTACCGAGCACCGCTTCACCCGCGACGAACTCGATCCCGCCCAGCACCGGAGCGCCCTGCTCGCTCTCGCCGACCAGCTTGGCGCCCGCCTGCGCGACTCCGGCCAGATCGCCGCTGGGCTGACCTGCACCGTCCGCTACGCCGACCACAGCGCCACCCACCGCAGCCGCACCCCGACCGAAGCCACCCACTACACCGTCCTGCTGGCCCGAGCGGCGTATGCGATCTATGACTCCCTCGGGCTCCAGCGCGCCCGGGTCCGTAGCATAGCCCTGCGCGCCGACGCCCTACGCCCTGACGAGCAGGCCACCCGGCAGCTCACCCTCGACCAGGGCGACGACAAGCCTCTCGCGCTCGAAGCCGTCGCCGACAGCGCCCGGGCCCGGTACGGACACAACGTGATCTATCCAGCGGCCCTCGCGGTCCACGCTTCCGGCCAGCGGGGTTCCAGCGAATGTGCCTACTGACCTTCAAAGCGTGGTGTCGTAGGGCTGACGTCTCGTGATCCCTGCGGTATGCCGACTGCACGAGGTATGCGAGCTCCAATAGCTCGCTGGGCGTCGACGGCGGTGATAACCAATGGCGGGGCGAGGTGGTAGAGCAAGCACAGTCGGCGCTCCTCCGGCTCCTCGGAGGCCCCCGGCGGACCGGGGCCCAGCGGGTCATCGATCGGCAGGAAGACGGCCGCCCGGTCGTCGGGGAACGCGGCCGCTCGATCCTTGAGGTACCGCCGGACTCGCTTCGCCCGCGGCACACGTCCGTGGTGCGATGGAACTGGGGGCGGAAAGGAGAGCGATCATGCCCGCAGCGAAGCGAACGAGTGTCGCCGCCTCGGTGTCGGTCCGCTCGCTGGCTGAGCCGGGCCTGGATCGGGCCGACGAAATCTTCAGGGTCGCCTTCGGGACCTTCCTCGGGGCCCCTGAGCCGGAGACGTTCTTCGGGACCGCCGACTATGTCCGCACCCGCTGGGCCGCAGATCCACATGCGGCCTTCGCAGCGACCGTCGAGGGCGAGGTCGTCGGATCGAACTTCGCCGCCAACTGGGGCAGTGTCGGGTTCTTCGGCCCGCTGACGGTACGTCCGGATCTGTGGGACCAGGGCATCGGCAGGCGCCTCATGGAACCGGTCATGGCCTGCTTCGACACCTGGGAGAACCGCCACCTCGGCCTGTTCACCTTCTCGCACAGTCCCAAGCACCTCGAGCTCTACCGCCGGTACGGTTTCTGGCCCTGGCGTGCGCAATGCATCCCGGGATGCATTGAAAAAAATTCTGTCCCCACCTTCATAGGCAGCTGTCGGACACCACCTGTGATTGTAAGAACGCCACCAGGACTGAGGCCTTCAAATTCAAGGCTTGCGACTCTTCAGTTGGTCAATTTGCAGTCAACCGCAAAACAGACCCTTGGAAAGCGAGGGTAATGTATGTCCCGCCTTACTGACCTCCCCGAACTGAGCGGCGACCGCCGCCGGTTCACAGGCCCCCCGGGACCAGCACACCCTGTGTCGGACCGGGAGGGGGAAAGTGAGGTGGTGCCGATGAACGCCCCAAAGGAAAAGCCCGACAGGGCGAAGTGGCCGGAGCCGGACAGGTGGCAGGTCCTGCTGACGACCGCAAGTCTGCTGGTGGCAGTCATCGCACTGGCGGTGCAGTTCGCTCAGTGACACCACTGAGCCCGCCTCACGAACGGTCGGAATCGCCCGAGGTCCGCTGCGCAATGCAGCGAGCCCGGTCGGATACAAGACGACCGGGCTCGTGAACTGCGTGGAGGGACCTGGCCCGGATGCCGCCGGGTCGGGTCTCTCTGCGTCGGACCGGAGCTACCCCCGTTCGACAGAAAGAACTTTAACAGGCTCCACCCTTATGCATCTGGAGATGCATTGCCGGGAGACTGTGCCTCGGGCCCGGCCGGGGAAGCCGCGCGGATCTGGGACGTCGGAGCGCCGTCACGAAGGGCGCGGGCGGTCTTCTCACAGGCGAGGGCGATGTACTCGGTGAAGGGCGCGATTCTCGGGTTGGCTATGTCCGCGCGCAGGGCAGCGAGTGCCTCGATCCACTCCACCGCGTCCTCGGGAAGGGTGTAGGGCTGGCCGCTCAGCCGCTGTGCAGGACACGGCGCCACCGGAGCTGAGGCCGGAGCAGTGCGGATGAAGCGCGGCGGCGGTGCGACGGCCGGCAGTACCGCGGCGGCCGGCCCCGGCCCGCGTACACGACCGGCTCGCCGCACCACTCGCAACGGTGTGGCAGTACAGCTCAGCTACGGCGGCCAAGAACGACACCTCGACCCTGAGCCCGTGCATCGGCGAGACGGTCGGCAGCAACCAGGCGGCCTGCCGCCCCGAGCCGCTGATCTTCCTGCGCTACGACTTCGGTCTGCCCTGGACACCGCCGAGGCGGGACAGGTCCACGAGATCACCGTCGTCGCCTACTACCAGGAACGCCTCTGCGACGATCCGAAGGTGTCCTCTCTGAAGGCGGAGACCACCTTCGACGGGGGCAGCACCTGGCACCCCGCGACCACGAAGGCTACCGGGAAGAACACCTTCACCACGACGGTCAGGAACCCACGGCGGGACCAGGCCGCCAAGGGAGTCGGCCTACGGATCAGCGCGACCGACAGCCAGGGCAACACCGTCCGGCAGACCCTCCCCGCGGCGTACACACTGCGCTGACGCCATCGGTGATCCGCAGATCGGTGGAGCGGGGCGAGAGCGGGACCCGCCCCACTCCACCGGGCCGCACTGACGCCGAACCGGGGGCATGCAGGGCCGACTCTGCGGCATCGCAGGATGCGGGAGGCGGCCCGGACGAAAACGTCCCACTCAGGCACCCAACCGCCGCCTCGGCGAGAAGACTGCCGACGCTCGCACCGGGAACAAGTGGGGTGGCGTGATCAGCGACGGCCGTCTCCGTGCAGCCGAAGACGAGGGAGACCGAACGTGAAAGGCAACGCTGCGTAAAAGACGACCACAAAACGCCACACGAACCGCGGCAAGAGCATGTACGGAAGGGAAGTCCGCATGACCGAGAAGGAAGACCGCAAGCCGACCCCGCCCTCCGAAGCCCCCGGCGAGAGCGGCGACCGCGCCGCCCGCCAAGAGGCACAGGACGCGATCGTGCCCGGAACGCATGACAGCGAGGCCGGAGACGCGCTGAGCCACGACACCGACGCCCAGCGCCGCCCGGTCGAGCAGAGGAAGCGCGACGACGAACACACCAGGAAGCCGGCCCGGTAGGGAAAGCGTGACCGCCCGCGGGCGTCGGCCGTCGATCATGCCCCGCGCCCGGCAGTCCGCGCGGCAGGCGATCAGAGCGCAGTTCTGGTTCGATGCTCCGGTCAGATCGAGCCGGCGCCTCCCGGCCGTTCGAGCACACCAGCAGGTGAAGCTGCTGGAGATCCTTATTACGGTGACGACGACGGAGTCGGCGAACACGGTCGAGTTGTTGGGCGGCAGACAGAGGGGCCCCACCCTGGAGCCGCAGAGGGCTGCGGACGCGCTGTGACGGACGTGGCCGCAACGGCCACGCTCACTCCAACGAAGCCTACGATTTTCCGGATGCCGGACCTCATCAAGTCCCAAGCCGGTGAAATGCTCGAGGGTGCGCATGAGTTGGGGCGAAAGCCAGCACAGCCGGGGCGAAGAAGTCCGGCCTTGTCACGGACCGGATCGTGTGAGGTGACGACGTCGCGACCCGATGGGGACCAGGGCCGAGGACCCATTCGAGCCGACCCGTGGGGCAGGTCGACGCTGCCGCTGACGGCGCGGGTGCAGACGTCGACGATCGCACCCATCAGACGTCGTGGTACGGCGCTGTCGGCGCGATGCGGTTCTCGGCCCGCAGCGACCTCGTGACGGTGGAGGCCCCCCCGGTGGCCGGTCATCGGCCCCTCGTCACGACATACACGCCCACGGCCGGCAGAACCGAGACGCCCACCGACGACGTCGCTCGCAAAAGCCGCTGCTCCTGCGTTCGGGGCTTTCGAGCTCCGGACGCCTTGAAGAACTAAGCTGGGTCTCACGGTTTTCCCTGGCAGACCGATCCGAGTGCAGGAGGGCCGACGGGTATGGGCGAAGGATCGATGGGCAGTGCCGGGAAGTCGCGCTGGGCTCCGGCCGTTGACGAGTTGCCCAGCAGTCTTGGTGACCTTTCCGGCCCTGTCGAGGGGGTAGTCACGCTCCCCTTGCATCTGGCGTGGTCCGGGCTGCGTACCTTCGATCTCGGTGATGAGAAACTGCTGCTGGGCTTGTACCGAATCGTCCTGATCAACGGAAAACACGAAGACTTCACGCACTATCTCGACGCCTCACGGCTGGTTGCCTACTGGCCTGTACTGCGCAAGATGCTGGGTCGCGGGGTGCGCACCGCCTGGGAAGACAGTTTCCCGCAGTTGCGGCTGGCAGCTGCCGCGTGACACTGCCCGACCTGCCCGAACACCACCGGCGCCTCCTGTCCGACGCCCTCACCGCAGGCCATCGCTACGGCCTCGCGCTGATGGGCGGCTACGCGGTCCAGGCTCACGGCATCGTCCACCGGCCGAGCCAGGACCTCGACTTCGCCACCGAGCACCCCGCCTCCATGCGGGAGATCATCGACCAGCTGGACCAGGCTCTCAGCGGCCGAGGGTGGGATGTCACCGTCATCGACATCGCTCCGCTCAAGGCCCGCTTCCTCGCGACCGACACAGCCACGGGCGCCACCTGCGAAGTCGACCTCCTGAAAGAGGTCCTCTGGCGCCCTCCCGTTGTGATGGACATCGGTCCGGTCCTCGATCTGGACGATCTCATCAGCACGAAAGTACGAGCCTTGGGAGACCGGGGTCTCGCACGTGACGCCATCGACGTCCACGCCGCCCGCCACCTCTACACCGTCCCGGAGCTGGAGGGCCTGGCAGCCAGACATCCGGAGGAGTTCGACCTCCACGAGCTGCATGACCGACTGGAAAGCCTGGAATGGATCAGCGACGCGGAATTCGAGGCATACGGCATGGACGCCGCCGGTATCACCGCCCTACGCCGCTGGGCCCAGAGCTGGCTCGACGACCTCGCCCGACGACTCGCCGAACCCTACGAGGACCCCTCCGACCAGTGACACAGCACGGCGGGTGATGAGCCGGACGCCAGGCACGGGGGTTCGTGCGCCCCGGTGCAGCCGGTCTGACACGCAAGAGTCGGCTTCGGCCTGTCTGCTGGGGCCCGATCGCCCCCTTCGGCGCGAGAACGGCCGCCCCCTGGCCGAGCAGGCCACGCCCGACCGGACCGCATCCGGACGTGGCGCCCCCACGGGCATCCCACGCAGACGTCCTCGCGGGCAGCGCACTCGCGGCGGTGGCGCACGTCCCCCGAGCCCTGGTGGATCAGGCGCCTGCCGGTAGGCTCCGCATCCGTGGACGACGTACGGCAGAGAGCCATCACCCTCAGCGGAACCCTGACGCGGGAAGAGTTCGACGACGCCCTCACGGCGACCGGATAGTTCCGGTGCCTGCGGTGGCTCATCGCCGTGGCCGCGGTCCTGATGGCGGCGCTCAGCCTGAGGCCCCTCGCTCACGACGGCCAGCTCAACGCCGGTCTGCTGATGCTCGCTCTGGTCTACGGTGTGCTCGGCCTGTTCCTGCCCCCGCTGCTCGCCGGCCGCATGTTCCGCGCCGACCAGGCCACGGGAGGGAAGCAGGTCCTCATCGACGACGTCGGCTTCGTCGTATCCCGTGGCTCCGAGGAGGTCATGCGCGTGCCGTGGCGCGCGATGTACCGCTACCAGGAGACCGAGCGGGTCTACGTCGTGACCGGCCGTCTCGGCTGGAAGGCCGGTTTGTTGATCATTCCCAAGCGGCTGCTCACCGGCAACAGCGAGAGCGGACTGACGGCGGTGCTGCTGCGGGTCCCGTTCCGCCGCTCCGGGAGCCGACGGACATACCGGTGAGTGTTCCAGCCCCCCGGTCTGTCCGTGCTCGCAGCACAACGTGCCGAGGCAGACCCGGTACTCGACCCAACCGGACTCCGGAAGGCTCATGTTGATGTCGAGCCGGGATGCCTTGCCATACTGGTTCCAGTCCTTTATCAGTGTGTCGCCGGCCGGTTGCGGGTAACCCTGACACCCGCAACCGGGTTCTCCGACTTCCCGTCGACGCCTCCCCCTGCACCAGCCCGCCACTGTTTGCCGATCCGTGGCTGCGGCCGTACATTCCGGCCCCACGTCGTCCAACCCGACGGAAAGGAAGAGGGATGAACGAGTCGTTCGAGGAACTGGAACTCCGGTACAGGATGCTTCTGAATCGCGTCACCGATGCCCAACGGGTGCTGCGGGACGTCATGGGGGACCCCAAGCCGCTCGCCCCCGCGGAAGAGCCTCCGATCCTGACCAAGGCGCAGCCGAGGCCATGAAGGCGTTCCAGGAATACGTACCCGTGCGGGATCTGTACTGGACCACTCGGTGGCGCCGCGAGGGCAACCCGCCGAAGCCCTGACCACGCCGCGTCGGCCGGGGCGAGACCCAGCGGTTCGGAAAGCCCCGGCCCTACCCGCGCTGCCGTGGCCACAAGCTTAGGCTGCGCGTCGGCCAGCGGGCTCAGAACGCCTGGCGACGCACAGTGGAGGCTGGAGATCTGTGATCCCTCAGCGCTGAAGCCGAACGACCGCCTTGGGTGTGGCGGCCGCCGCGCAGATCGGACTAGAGCCCGTCTTCAAAAATCATCGAGTTGGTGGATCATGGTGGGGTGATACGCCGCCATGAACTCACCGATCACGAGTGGGAGTTGCTCGCTCCACTCATGGGCCCCGGCGGACGATGTCCGCCGGGGCCCATTCGATCAGGTGCGGATTCAGCGCTGACGTGCCGCCTCGTTCAGTCGCTCATGTGCGGCCTTCAGCAAGTCCTGCGACCACTTTGTACGCGTGACTCCCTTGGGAGGGTTCATCGACTCGGCGAGGCTGGCGCCCAGAGCACGGGCGATCGCCTCTACAGCCATACGCTGCATGAGGTCGTCGTCGTACTTACCACGGCCTTCCTCGGCCAGTGTCAGCAGGGCTTGCAGGAGTTCGGCGTCGAACCCGTCGTGCAGGATCTCCCCCGCCCCCGTTACTGCGGCCATGAACGCGTCATCGTCCAGGTCCCACTCAGGAGAGCCCAGCAACTCCAAAATCTGCTTCCGGTACTTCGCTCCCACTCCCCATTGCCCCGTGAGCACGTGGACGGCGAGAGCCGAGAGCTCAGGGTCCTCGGGGTAAATCACATAGCCGGCCACCAACGACTCATACGCCGGGCCGCCCGCTCGGGCAACCGCGTACAACGGCCGGTAGAGGTCTCGGCCGGCTCGGCCCTCGGATATGGCCTGAACGATCTCCTTAACCTCTCGCTGCGAGATGGCGCCCTCCTTTGCCCGCGCCATCAGCTGCCGCACGTATTCGCCATGCATCACTGTCATGATCCAACTCCCTGCCTGGGTACGTAATGTGTGGAATAGTCCAGCATCCCTCTGGCCCGCCCCAGGTCTGCGACGAGGAGTTCTCGCGCGGCGTCACCTGTCTTCGGATGCCCCAGTTTGTTGTTGATGCGACCGATTATTTTAACGAGGCGGTTCTGTGTTTCTCGAACCTCGTTGACATGATCCCACGGGACACCGTTCGCCTTCCGTTTGACCACCTCTCCCTTCAGTTCCCGCGCAGCCCCAGTGAGGTCCTCCATCTTGAGATGCTCCATGGCATTGTCCAGCTGGGCGGTGAACGGCGAGGAGACGGTTTTGTTCGCGAGTTTGATCGCGTCAGCGATGTTGTCAAGTTGTTTGGGCAGCTTCGCTGCGTCGCCCGCAAGTGGAATGAAATATTTTGCCGCAGCAATGCCTGGCGCGCCTTTACTTGATCTGCACTTTAGGAATTACGTACAACTTCGGACAAGCGATGGAACTTTGTGTTGATTGCTTCGTTGTACGAGGCATCCAGGCTGCGCATAAGGTGACTTACATGAGTACGCAGCCAATTGAAACGGTCATACGGCGAGCCGAGGAACGAGACGTGCCTGGGCTGGTGGAGTGCAGCGCAGGACTGTTCGCGGAAGACGGCGGAACCCGCGACCCCGCAGGCATCAACGTCAACTGGCCACGCGAACACGGTCCAGAACGCTTCCGCCAGAACCTCGAAGTACCTGAGCGCCTCACGCTCGTCGCTGAAGCGGAATACCAGATCGTGGGCCACCTGACGGCCGTACTGTCAGGTGCCTCTCCTATGAAGCCGATAGCTACAGCCACGCTGGTCAGCATGTACGTCACGCCCGAGCGGCGTCGCGAGCAGATCGGCGCCCGCCTCGTGGCCGGCTTCATGGCCTGGGCCAAGGAACAGCAGGCTCACCGCGTTGATGTCACCGCCTACGCGAGCAACCCCGATGCCATCAAGTTCTACGAGCGGCATGGGTTTGCCGCGAAGTCGGTGATCCTGGAAGCCGACTTGTAACTCGCTCATCTCGCTGTGCGTCAGGCATTCCGCGCCGAAGGCAGCGCGCATGCTGCGTGCGGCAGACACGCGGATGCCCGGAGCGCCTCTCGCTCCGGGCGTTCTGCCGCAAGGTCCTCTTCCCGCCCTCTCGTGGCGTTCCTCCTCGAGGGGCTGCCGTCGGGCCCGGGGATTCCGAACGCGTTCTGGGGAAGCAACCGTGCGGGCAGCCACCCTCCCTGTTGCCGACCGCACCGCCATCGGTGCCCGCTGAACACTCCGGCGGGTCTCAGGCCCGCGGGGGTGCCAACCACCGTTCTGCGCGGCCCCGCTTGCCGGAGTCAGAGCGGCGGGCGTGCGCCAGCAGTCGGGCACGCCGTGGTTCAGGCAGGCCGGCGGCATCCCGCTTCCGGCGCGGGCGGGTCTTCCAGCCCACCAATGCCGCACGCCCTGGCGTCGTGCTGCCCCTCGGCCCGCGAGTCGGCCAGGCCGGCGAGCAGGTCGGTGATCGGCACCTTGCCAGGCAGTTCGCCAGGCACGCCCTCGCGGAGGGGGCAGCCGGAACAGCGCCCACTGCCGGAAATGCTGTGGTGACCTGCAGTGGTGCCGTCCTGGGCTGCAGGGTGCCCGTGACGCTGTGAGGCAGGTTGTCGGCGGAGTTGTGGGCCGGGCCGGGGGCGGTGTTGTCGCACTGTGACCGTGGTCGGGCTCTGGTGGTCGGTGGTGTGGTCGGGGCCGGCTGGTGCGCTCGGTCGTACGCGCGGTACCGCACAGGGGCGGCACCGCGCGTACGGACGGGAGTGCCGACGATGACAAGAACAGACGTGGATGCCGGCGCCGGTGACCGGGAGGCGTTGGCGGTGCTGGTGCAGTACCGGATGGCGACGACCGAGCAGATGCATCTGGTCATCGCTCCCAGGGTGCGGATCGAGCAGACGCGGCGCAGGTTGGCCAAGCTCCGCACGGAGGGCCTGGTCGATCGGATCACCCTGCCGCAGGCGGGGCGCCGCCGGGTGTGGTTCGCCACCGGGTACGGGGTGCAGGAGTCTGCGGCCTGGCCACGCTGCTGGCATCGGTAGGCGGCGGTGGACTCGCGGCCGGCACGGCTCTCGCAGCCAGCGGACATGATCCGGCGCTTCGCGTGTTCGGAGTCGAGCCGGCAGCCGCCGACGACACACACCGAGTCCTGGTGCTCGGCCTTCGGGGCCGTTCTCGTACTTCCGTTGTCCGTCACCGATACCGCGGCACCTGCCCTGGAGCCCGCTGATTCGTAGCTCTGTAGAGATCGGTCGTTGGAGGTCACTACAAGCTGCGGGGAGGACTGTGAGGGCCGGTCTTGGGCGCTGGCGGCTGCTGGGGATCCTGTACTTCGTTGCTGTACCGCAGCGAGGCACTGTCGCTCCTCCTGGTCCCAGGCCGTTGTCAGTGCCGCTTGCTAGTTTGCGTGGTGGAGTGAGACCGGTCAGAGAACCTTCGAGGTCCGCGGTCAAGGGGGGTGGGCATAAATGTCCCCGGCAGCCACCTCGGGACTATGTTCCAGGCCGTAGATCCCCACCCCCCTCATCCTGCTCCTTGGCGGAGCTGCCGGCACCGCCCGATGACCAACACACTCTCCAACTGTGGTGGTGGGGCGTTGGGCCGGGTGCAGGGGCGTTCATCTGAATTCATGGCCGATCAGTCGTCGGCTTCCGGCAGGGCTGTGCGCCTCGCCTGAACGGTCGTGCACGGGGCTGAATGAGACGGAAACTGAAACGGGGCTAGCGTGTCAGGAGTTCTCCTCTGCCCACGTGACGCTCAGCCTTCTTGCGCGTCGTCCGCCAGTGGGACGGTGTCCTTGGTCGGCGGGGCTTTGACGGTCACAGGCTGATTGATGTCGAGGAACGTGATGGTCAGGTCGAGCGGCCCGTCTCCGGTGCCGGCAAGCATGTCGTTGTGTTCGGCCCGCAGACGGAACTGCTTGGTGCGGTCCTCGCCGTCTATCCACAGGTCCATGGTGAGCGGGTCGGAGACTTGCAGCTGTATGAACTGATCCAGGCGCCCTCCAATCAGGCCGTCGCTGTTGACCGTCCCCTTGTAGTGCGTGGTCCTGGCGCCGCCAACCGCCTCAGTGCCGACCAGCCGCAGATCCTTGGCCCCGGTCAGAAGCGTGGACTGCGCAATTGGGGTCCCCTGCAGCTGACTGGGCAGCACGCCATAGGACTGGTTGTCCACCCCGCTGCGTCCCCATGTGGCCGGCGCAGCGCTCAGCCAGCTCTTGCCGTTCAGCTTCTCGGAACTCACCCCACTCCCGCCGACATACATCGCCTCGTCGACGAACCGGATCTCCAGATGTTGGTCCCCACCCTGGTCAGCCACAGCGGTCATCTTCATACTCATGGCCAGCGGTTTCGTGTTCATGGAGGCCTCGGCCTCCAGACGGCCTTTCGCCGGCACGGTGCCGCTGATCCGATAGTGCAGCGACGTGATCTCCTCGGAGTACTTCGCAGCCCTCGCCACGGCCGCCTCGGGAGTCACCTTGGGTGGGGCTGCAACCGCAGAATCGCTCTTGGCGCCCCCTCCGCAGGCTACCGATCCCCCAGCGAGCAGTACAGCCGCGAACGCCACGCTCGTCACTCTGCGCGGCACGGAAACAAGAACGGACATTCCCACAAACCCCCAAAGACAGATGGCAGATCCATGCCAAGGCCGGAGCCTAACTGAGGGTGTGTCCTGCGGGCTGCTGGGGGCTTGTGAGGTATGCGCGTCAGACATGCTCGCCCGCGTTCGACTGCCGTACCCCTGGCCGGACCTTCAGCTTGGCGCCTGATGCGGGCGCTGACCAAGGTGAACGGCTAGGTCGTGGCCTAGTCGGGGGCAGTTGCTCTCACCGTGTTTCCCCGCTGCTCCCCGCTGGATCTGGTGCGCTGGTGGTGCGCCTTCGTTGTCAGTGCGGGTGGCTATGGTGCGTCAGCCATCAAGGGCAACGCTCTGGGAGGGGTTTTGGGAGCCAAGACGGGTCTGCTGGTGTACGCCGACGGCGACGTACCGGAGCTGCTGCGACGAGTGGGAGCGGCGGACCGTGATCGGACTGCCACCATGATGCGGCGGCTCTACCCGGGCAGGGGGGTCGAGGAGTGCGAGGGATCAGTTCTCTCGGACGGCCTGTACCCCCCGGAGGGGATGGTGTATGCGGCCTGCTGGCCGGGTGTGGAGGTCATCGGTGATCGGGGAATGATGATCGACCTTCCCTCACAGCTCCCGGAGCACCTCGTGGCGGCAAGCGTGGGCCGACGGCTCGTCCTGCACAACATGCACAGCGTCGTCGACTGGCTTGCGTTCGCCGTGTGGGAAAGCGGCCGGCTCGTCCGCTCCCTCAGCGTGTCCCCGGACGACGGCGTCATGGAGAACATCGGCGAACCGTTCCCGTTCGAACTGCCCTACTGGGCCGGAGACCGCTCAGCCGACGTTGTCTCCTGGCCGGACGAAGACGAAGACGAGGAGCCCTATCCGCTGCCCTTCCACCCCTTGGAACTGGGAGAAGACGCACTGCGAGCGCTCTGCGGCTTCGTCCAGGAGGGCCGCCCCGAGGCGGACGACGTCGACGCGGACCAAATCCGACTCCACGGCTTCCGGGTGCGGGATCCACAGGGCCCTGGTCCCGTGAAGCAGGAAGCCGAACTGAAATGCGCTGGGGAAGCGATGGGACCGCCGCGCTTCTACACGTTTGGGCCTGACGGCTTGCTGGTCGCGAACGACGGCGTTTAGCTCACGAATTCTTCATCCCGAAGCAACTTGGGCGGGGCTCTGTCCTGGACTGGTGTGGCACTCACCTGCGCTGATGGTCCGCAAATGTTCGCGTGCGTCCGCCGCTGTTCGTCGGCATTGTCACGCAGTTGGACACTCATGGCTGCTGCGCAGCTTGCTTCGCCGCCGTGTTCCGGGCGTGAGCTTCGCGACGCATTCGGCGCTCGTAGTCCGCGATCTGGCGGGCTACGGGAACGCTGGTGGCAGTTCGGATCAACCGCTCGTTTTCACGATCCACCAGAAAAGGACCGTTGCCTCCCAACCGGGGGCGCTGCCCGCTCTGACCGTCCCCGACTGCCCCCCAGTAGAAGACCCACCCGAACGGCAAGGCCTCCACGCGCAGGATCTGAAGGTCGTACGTGACGTGGCCCCGCACATCGTCGATCTCGGCAAGCACCAGCTGGCGCGCATCCTCCTCAGTCAACATCGCCCGATGATGACATGGCACCTTCACATGCCGGGATGCCGTGCGAGCTCGCGTACACCCGTTCTAGGAGCTCGATCGAGCGGCTCTACCGGGGCCCTCGCAGTTCTACCGGCATGGCGTGTGTGATCGCTCATGCCGCCTGCATGCACGGTCGTTGATGTCAACTAAAGTCTGTCCCGCAAGCCTCCTGTGCGGCGTCGGGCTTCGTTGCGGTCCCGTGCGACGGCCGATTCACGCAACTGTGTGCCGGAAACCTCACGCCACTCGTCCGCAACGTCGCGGGTTTCATCCAGGGCTGGATCGCGACTCCCGGCGGGTGCATAGGCTGGGGATCGATCTGCACGTAGCGGCACGTGGGCGCAGTACCACGCCCGCTTGGCGCCTGCTCGCTCCGCTTCCGTGCCCGTCCGGAGATACGCGAGCAGTGCCGTCATGACCTTACGGCGCCCGAATGCGTAAACCGCCGGCTCGACGAACCAGCGGCAGAAGCTGGGGTCCGGGTCGTAGACAGCTGCGGCCATGAGCGGGGCGAAGAGCTCCTCGGGCAAGCCGGCGCGCTCCAGCAGCGGCTTGCGGACCGCGTGGGCCAGGTGCCGTGCACGTCGATCTTCCGGCACGTCTGTCCCGGTCCCCAGGTCTAGCAGTTGAGCCACTTCGGCTGCGCAGGACAGGAATGAACGTGCTGCCACCTCATGGCGGTCGTCTTCGGCCATGACACGATTGTGGACTGGTCAACGCCCATGTGGCACCGGCACGTTGGTTGCTGTTCGTGATCTACAGCCAGTTCTGAGCCGCTTCGTCCAAAGTGAAACGATCACGTTGTGGCTGGTGTGATCACGGCGTCGGTGCCGTCCTGGATAGAGCCCTTCACGGGGCTGACCCCGCGCTGCTTCGCCAAGCTGGTAGCCGAGGTAAGACGCGAGCACGCTGCGGATCAACAGCGCGGGCGTCCCTGGAGTCTGCCGCTGGAGGACCGAGTCCTGCTGGTCACGGCATACTGGCGCACGAACTTGACGTTACGACAGCTGGCTCCGTTGTTCGGGATCTCCAAGTCGGCCGCAGACCGGATCATCGACCACCTCGGTCCACTGTTGGCACTCCGGCAGCGAAGGCGGTTCCGTAAGGACACTGTGCTCATCGTGGACGGAACCCTGGTGCCAACCCGCGACCGCACGATCGCCGAGCAGTCCAAGAACTATCGCTACTCAACGGCGCACCAGGTCGTCATCGACGCCGACACCCGCCTGGTCGTCGTGGTCGGCCGGCCCTTGCCCGGGAATCGGCACGACTCCCGCGGTTGGGAAGAGTCCGGAGCCAAGGCCGCCGTCGGGACCACCATGACGATCGCCGACGGCGGCTACCAGGGGACCGGCTTGGTCATCCCACACCGACGCGCAAAGGGGAGCGACCTGCCGGCCTGGAAGGAGGAACATAACCGCTCCCACAAGCGGGTTCGCGCCCGCGTCGAGCACACCTTCGCCCGAATGAAGGGCTGGAAGATCTTGCGTGACTGCCGCCTCAAGGGCGACGGCGTCCACCTCGCCATGCTCGGCATCGCCCGACTGCACAACCTCGTCCTCACCGGATAGGCAACGACCTTCGTACGGCAGCCGAGCCCGCCCGCACCAACTCGAAGATCACTTACGGGACAACCTTTAGTCGCGGCTCGAATCGCGACGGCGGGGTCCGTGCTTCAACTCGCATGACCGCTGCCCGTCTGCCCCACGATGACGCAGCTCAGGGGACGAGTCGCCACGTGATGTAGCAATCCCTTCCACTGCGTCATCGAAAGCCTGATTCAGACCACCGCTCCCCCGCTCGCTTCCGAAACTTTGCGGTATACGGTTATTTCACCACCCCATTTGTGGACTTGCGCATTCGCAGGTCGAAGGCAGTTTGGCGATATCAAAGTGCAGACAATTCCGCTCTCCGCTCTATGGCTTGGAGCGCGTGGTATCCATCACCGGCTACCTTGGCAAGAAACCGATCATGCCCACCGTACGTCGCTCCATCCGGCGCCATATACAGGAACAGGTTCCCGCTCGCGGCATAACCGATGGGACACAGGTCGCAACCAAGCTTCTCTTCGTACTCCGAAACGAGCAACCGTGCGACCTGTTGCACTGCAGAGACCCCAGAGACCATACATACATACATTCCTCCTACTGCCGGGTGCCGAGGGTAGTCGAATTGCAGACCGTTACATTCCTCCATGAATTTTCGAATGGATCCAGTAGCAGCGTACCCATCAGCCGACCACGCATCGAGATCAGCCTGTAGATCGACATGCCGTCCGGGGAACCATCCAATTCCTTCCATGAAGTCAATCAGGCCGGAATCCTTGGCAGGCAATCCGAGCAAACCCATTAATCCGCCGCCTCTCGTGCGCCACCGCCACCCAACAAGAATCGGCAATTGTCGCAAGATGGGAAATTCAATCCAGTTTTTCTGATGATGGTCGCATACTCGATCTCATCAAGGCCTGCCGTAGGCAACTTGAAGAGCAGAT
Organism: Actinobacteria bacterium OV320; assembly: GCA_001298545.1. GTDB lineage: Bacteria > Actinomycetota > Actinomycetes > Streptomycetales > Streptomycetaceae > Streptomyces > Streptomyces coriariae. The sequence continues at coordinate 18,532 of LJCX01000035.1, read as the reverse complement.
TATTGCAGGCATTGAACTCTGCACATTCGCCAGCCGGCCACGATTCCAAGGACCCCCCATGCTGGTCCATCAAATCATCGAGACGCCCGCGAAGCTGAGGATGGATCTGCGCAGGTACCGCGCTGCTCTCACCATAGGCCCACTCCCGCTGCACGCCGCCTCGGGCGCGGCTGTCACCATCTCCGCGGTGAGTATCTGGCACGAGGCCGAATCGGCGAGATCAACCACTTCCAATACGGCTGGGGCAGTCGCCCGTGACACGTACACCATCAACGCCACGCTTCAACGCGGCCTCCTGCACACCGCATGAGCCAACTGCGCCGGCCTGGCCACCCGGGCGCCGCCGCACAAGAGGCGCCGTAAGCGTGCATACACCTCCCGACCGGGGGCAGCAGGCAAATCAGAGTTCGACGCTGCGCCGTTCCCCGGCCGTTCGAGCGCACGCCGGCCCCACCCCCCCATCCCCCCGGTGGGCAGTGGGGCCGGCATACCTCCCCCGCACAGATCGACCCATTGATGCAGGCCGCGCGCGGGCATGCCTGCGCGCGGGTGTCCGGCCGGCGGTCAGCGGCCGGCAGGCGCGGGGTGAGGCGGGGTGTCCGCGCCGGTCGCCTCGTCGGGCCGGGCCGGGCTGCGGACTTCGCCGCTGGCGGCTGCGCCTAGTGTGAGCGCATGCCTCACGATGTTCCCAGCTCCGACGCCGGCCGGGGTGCCTGCGGCGCCTAACCGACGTGCTCCGTGCCGTAGTTCTGCCGGGGCCGCGCGGCGGTGACATCGCCGCGGTGGTGATCGCCGAGCCCGGTGAGCCGCTCGCCGGACTGCCCGGTGCCTCGGTCCGGTGCAGTCCGTGCGGCGCCGGCCTCCGCGGCCTCAGGCGCTCCGGGGCTTCGGCGGCCGCCGCCGCTCGCGTGTGGCTGAACTCCTGCGCGCACGAGGTCAAGGCCGGACACCAGATGCGTCTGCTGATCGCCGGCGCCTGTCATCCGCGGTACGCTCGCAACGAGGGACCAGTGAACTACCCGGTACCGGAAACGAGTTGAGGCCTTGCCTGCACACCGTCCGCCACGACAGCGGCGCGGTGTCCCGCGTGATCCTGCCGACGTCGTCCGGGTGAGGATCGGGCGCCCGGTCGGAGACCACCCGGGAGGCGCACCTCTTCTTGGCCGGTTGCGCTGTGCCCGGCGCTGAGCCCCTCCAGCAGGAGGTCGTCAGAGATCGAGGCCGGCCAGCCACTGGCTCGCCGTCCGGGGAGTCATGCCGAGGAGCTTCTGGGCTGAGCGCTCGGCTGTGATCGAGTGGTCCGGCTGAGTGCCGACGGCCCGGTACATGTCGGCGATGGCAGCGGTGGCCTCCTCGCCCAGCATGGATGCGAGCGGTGCGAAGAATATGTGGGGGTCGGTCGCTTCGTAGGTCACGGTCCGTCCGAGCCGGGTGCTGAACGCCTCGGCCAGATCCTCTCCGCTGATCGCCGGGTACTGCCCGACGGAGACCGCACCGGTGACATCCCTGCGTTCGAACAACACGGTGACGGCGTCGGCGATGTCCAGGTGTGAGGCCCACGAGGCGCGGAAGCCGCTGGGCAGCGAGTAGCGCAGCACGCCCTCGTCGCGGACACTCGCGATCACGTTCGGCAGCAGCAGGTTCTCCAAGTACAACCGGGGCTCGATCACCGCGTGGGAGACACCGCTGTCCGCCAGCCCGGCGGCAAGCACCGAGACGGCGCTCTCGGCCGGGTCGCCCCCACCGCTGTCGCCGTCGGTGCTCACGAGGCCGCCGCTGGTGGAGAACACCACGCGGGCGGGACGGGCCTCACGGACGGCGGCCACGATGTTGCGCGCGAAGGCCAGGCGCTCCTCCTCCGGAGCCACCGGCAGATGGACGAACACCCCCTCGGCGCCACGGTAGGCCTCGGTCAGGTCCGCGGTGGAGGAGTAGTCGACGGCCGGCACGCGCGCACCGTCCACGACAGTGCCCGCGTTGCGGGTCAGTGCGGTCACGGGCTTGCCCGCGGCGGCGAGGGCGGCGACGACAGGGGCACCCTGGGCGCCGGTGGCGCCATGAATCATGTAGGTCATGGCGCCATTAGTGCATGCACTGCACCGGTTACATCAACTGCACTAATGGGCTACCATCGAAAAATGTCCGCCGAATCCCGCCTTCCCGAGTGCGGCGTCGCCCGGTTCATCACGCTGCTCGACGGGCCGTGGGCCACCCTCATCGTGCGCGAACTCCTACACGGACCCCACCGCTTCACACAGCTGCGCGACGCCCTTCCCGGCATCAGCCCGCACACCCTGACCAGCCGGCTCCGCCAGTTCGAGCGGCACGGCATCGTCAGCCGCACCGCCTACGGGGAGATCCCTCCGCGGGTCGAGTACCGGCTCACGCCCCTCGGCGAAGGGCTGCGCGCCGTCCTCGACACCATGGCCGCCTGGGCCGTGACCGTCCCCGACGGTCAGACCACAGAAACCGCCTGACCGTCGACATGGTTGATCGGGTCTCCACCCGCGCGACGCCCCCGATCAGGAGGGACCACGGCCGTCTCGGGACCCTTACGCCACCGCGTTCAGCAGGTCCGCCACCACGTCGGGCCGTTCCAGGGCGATGAAGTGGCCGGCCTTCGGCACCTGCGTGAAGCCGGCGGCCGGCAGCAGTTGCTTGTTGGCCTCCCGGTCCGAGGACCGGGACCAGTCCTTCTCGCCGTAGACGAGGTGGACGGGGGCCTTGACCTCGGGGTAGCGCGAGCGGGCCGCGATGAGACTGGGCAGGGCCTGGTACACGCCCCGGGCGACGGTGGGGTAGCCGGGGCGACCGCCCACCTGGAGCAGCTCGTCCACGTAGTCCTCGCGCAGCGCGCTCTTGTCGCCGAGGCCGCCCTGAAGGATCTTGCTGAGGGCAGACTTGGGCTCCACCCCGGCGATCACCGGGCCCACGCCGGGCGCGAGGACGCCGCTGATCACCACGCGGGCGAGGAAGCTGGAGCGGGCGATCCCGCCGCGGAAGTCGTACGTGTTGACCGCGACGACGCGCCGCACCCGTTCCGGCAGATCGGCCGCGGTGGTCAGGGCAAGCACCGCGCCCATGGACTCCCCGACCAACGTCACGTCGTGGAGGTCGAGTTCGGTGAGAAGCCGCTCGACGCCCGTGCGCATGGCCGGCTCGTCGTACGACGCCCCGGGCACGATCTCGGAGTAGCCCATCCCCGGCAGATCGAGGGCGTACACGGTGTACTGGTCCGCGATCAACGGGAGGAGCAGGCGGAAGTGCTCGGCCTGGGTACGCACGGTGTGCAGCAGGACCAGGGGCGCCCCGCTGCCCGCCTTGAGGTAGCGCAGCGTCCCCTCGCGGCTGTGTCCCGCGCGCGGGGCGATGATGTGACTGGTGGTCCCGGCGATGTGAATCGTGGGACGTGATTCCTGACTGGGCATCTCTCTGTGTCTCCTTGTCCTGTTTGGCCAGCTGGGGTACTGCCCGGCCAGGTCTCCGGCCAGGCCCGCCTTGACCTGCCGTGTGATGTCGTCGCCGAGCACGTCGTACGCGCGTCTCGATGCCGTCGAGGGAGAAGGCGGCGATGTCACGCAGTTCGGACTTGGGCGCGTCGACGCCGGCTGCCAGGTCCGTGTCCACGTATCCCATGCGCAGTCCGGTGACGGCGATGCCGCGCGGCTGAAGCTCCAGATGCAGGGAGTTGTCTGCGACCGCAGAGCTGCCTTGGAGGCGCTGTAGGAGTTGCCGAGGGCCGGCCAGGAAAGCACGGAGTGCACGTTGAGGATGTGGCCTGACGTCTTCCGCCTGTGCGGCGGCCGCCGCCACGGAGGCCGGGTCGGTGACCTCCAGCGCCACCGGGACCGCGTCGGGGTGCGTCACGCTGCGCGGGTCGCGGGCCGCGGCGTGGACCTTGCCGGCAACGCGTGCGTAGAGCTCTTCCACCAGCGCCTTGCCGATGCCCCGGCTGCCACAGGTGACGAAGACGCCGGCGCCCTTCAAAGCGGTCATGGCTGCCTCTGCAAGAATCGGAAACCGATCGGTTTCCATCACGGTAAACCGATCGGTTTCCGGGTGCAAGTCCATCGAGGGAACCAGTCGCGCAGGGCCCGCTCCAGGGTGCCGTTCCGTATCCGTGGATCCCTGGGACGGCGAGCCGCCCACCCGCCTGTCCGGCATGGTCGATGCCGGCGCCGTCCAGGCCGAGTGGGAGTTGAGGCCGAGTCCGTGCCGAAGAGCCACTCCGGAACGGCGCCGGGGGCGCGATGGAGGCGGAGGACGGGAAGCAGGAGAAATCCCCTCGGCACCGGAGAGGGTGCCCGTCAGGCTCTCGACGTCCATGGTGATGCGGTCGCCTCGCAGCGTGGCCGTCGAGCCGGGCGCCGTCGATGTGCTGGACCTGCGGGCCGACGGGTACGGCCATTTTCAGGTCGCTGATCGTGGCACCGGCCGCAGAGAACCTGAGCACCCGCTTGGGTCCGGCGGCCGTTGACTGCATGCCTTCGAACGGTTGGAAGCTCTCGAACGCCCTCAGGGGCCCGCGAGATCGCTGATGTGGTGCGGTCGGTTTTCCCGGGGCGACCTGGACTGCGGCCGGGGCGAGGGGGCGATGGTCCGCTGCCGGCGCCGAGCAGCTGGTGCGCCGAGCGCTTTGACACCCCGGCAGCGCGGCACGGCGTGTCGACGCCGATATGGACGCCCTGTCAGCAGACCGGTTGCGCGGCGACGTCGAGCACCAGGTCGCGAGTTGAGACTGCACCGGCGGCCGACGCGGGCGTCGGCGTTGTCGGGCCACTCGCAGACCAGAGGCCAACCCGTTCACTTGCGCCTTGGAAACCGATCTGTTTTCCTAAGCGGGAAACAGATCGGTTTCCGGTCGGCGTTCGGCCTATGACCAGCGATAAAGGGAAAAGATGACTGTCACCTTCGACCGTGAGGCGTCCGCCTCCGGGAAAACAGACTCGGGCCGTCGCGGCTCACATGCCGCGCGCTGGTGGGTGCTTGTCGTGCTGGGCACGGCGCAGCTCATGGTCACGCTCGATGCGACCGTCGTGAACATCGCGCTGCCCGCGGCGCAACATGACCTCGGCTTCAGCGACGGCAGCCGGCAGTGGGTCATCACGGGCTACGCCCTGGCGTTCGGCAGCCTGCTGCTGCTCGGCGGCCGGCTCGGTGACCTGTTCGGCCGACGCACCACCTTCCTGCTCGGCCTGATCGGTTTCGCGGGCGCATCCGTCGTCGGCGGCGCGGCGGGCAGTTTCGACATTCTCGTCGCGGCACGCGTGGCCCAAGGTCTCTTCGCCGCACTGCTCGCGCCCGCGGCACTCTCACTGGTCAGTGTGACGTTCACCGAACCGGCCGAGAGGGCGAAGGCGTTCGGCATCTTCAGTGCCTTGTCCGGTGCGGGCGGCGCGGTCGGGCTGCTGCTCGGCGGCATGCTCACGGAATGGATGTCGTGGCGCTGGGTGATGTACGTGAACGTCGTCTTCGCGGCCTTCGCTCTGGTCGGTGCGGTGCTGCTGTTGGCCGGGCAGGCGGTCACCGAGCGGCCCAAACTCGATATTCCGGGCACGATCGTGGTGAGTGCTGCGCTGTTCGCCATCGTCTACGGGTTCGCGCATGTCGAATCCACCAGTTGGACCGACCCGGTCACCCTCGGCTCCATGATCGCGGGCGCGGTGCTGCTCGCGGTGTTCGTGTGGCTGGAGAACAGGGTCGCGCATCCCCTGCTGCCGCTGCGACTCGTGCTGGACCGGACCCGCGGTGGTTCGTTCCTGGCCGTGTTCGTCATAGGCATGGGAATGTTCTCGATCTTCCTGTTCCTGACCTACTACCTTGAGGCCAGCATCGGTTACTCGCCGATCAAGGCCGGTCTGGCGTTCCTGCCGATGGTCGGGGGAATCGTCACTGCGGCGACCACGGCTCCTTCGCTGCTGCTGCCCAGGGTCGGCCCGAAGATCGTGATCAGCGCCGGCTTCCTGGTCGCCGCATCCGGTATGGCCCTGCTGACTCAGCTCAGGCTGGACAGCACCTACGTCGCACACATCATGCCCGGCATGATCCTGCTGGGGCTCGGCCTCGGCGGAGTGATGACCACCGCGTTCCAGGGCGCGACCGCTGGCATACATCACGAGGATTCGGGCGTCGCCTCGGCGCTGATCAACACCGGCCAGCAGGTGGGTGGCTCGATCAGCACGGCACTGCTGACCACCGTTGCCTCATCGGCCGCGACCGGCTACCTGTCCTCACACAAGCCTGGCGCCCTGACGGTGGCGCAGGCCGGAGTCGAGGGCTACACCGCCACCTTGGCGTGGGGTGCCGGATTCTTCGTGGTCGGTGCTGCGCTCGCAGCGTTCCTGATACCGAACGCGGCTCTGGCGCCGTCAGAGGGCGAGCCGGTGATCGCCCACTGAGTCTGAATCCACCGCGGAAACACAGTGGATCACAACGAGCAGACAGTGAGAAACGCTCTGTCACCTGCGTTGACCGGTGTTCCCGAGGCACAAGTCAGCGAAGGTAGGCAGGGCTTCTCCCGGATCGTGCGTACTTCTACGGGCGCGATCCGTCCTCAGTAAACTGATCACCGCTGATACCGGGCGCACACGAAGTGTGGTCTGAATTTCCGAAGCTCGCGGGCGCGCCGGTCATCGCGGTCACGGTCGGCCTCACGGGGATGGACCACGAGCATGGGCGGCGCCGGAGATCCCCCCGGCAAGCACCGTAAACCGATCGGTTTCCAGTTGGCCGGATTCGAGTTAACCTCGCAATATGACCACCGAGGCGAAGTCAAGTCCCCGAGAGCGGCTGCTGGAGGCAGCGGCCATGCTCACCTACCGAGACGGTGTCGGCATCGGCGTCGACGCACTGTGCAAGGCGGCCGGGGTGTCGAAGCGTTCCATGTACCAGCTTTTCGAGAGCAAGGACGAACTGCTGGCGGCAAGCCTGGAGGAACGCGCCTCCGCCTACGTGACGACGCTCCTGCCTCCGGCGGACGACAACCGTTCACCCCGCCGGCGCATCCTGCACGTCTTCGACCAGTTGGCGTCACAGGCGGGTGCGCCCGACTTCCAGGGCTGCCGGTACCTGGTTGTGCAGATCGAGCTCAAAGACCAGGGCCACCCTGCGAGCCGGGTGGCCCGCCAAGTCAAGGAGAACCTGACAGGCTTCTTCCGTGCCGAGGCCGAACGGGGAGGCGCGAGCGACCCGGATCTGCTGGCCCGACAGTTGATCCTGGTCTTCGACGGCGCCAGCGCCCGCGCAGGAATCAAAGCCGACATGCCGACAGGGCTGGTCACTCCCACGGTGACCACCCTGCTCGATGCGGCGAGCATGCGCTGACGCATCTCGTTGGCGAGCTGTCCCGGTGAGCGATGCACTCAAGGAGTCGCTGCCGGCCTCCGGCTGCCCAGGCAAATCCCATGGCGTCGCGCCCTTGCTTCCCGATGCCCGGAGGGGCCCGGCCGTAAAAGCGCTTATGAGCATGCGGTGAGCCATCGAGGTCGTGGTCTCGTCGACATCGCGCCCGGGCCGCAGGCGCAAGGTCTCCCCGGCACCGAGCCGACCCGGGCGGGCATCACCACGCCTTTGTCCAGCGGCGGGAGGGTGGCCGGGGGCGCACTTCACAATCAAGCGGCCTGCCCGTCTGCGGTGCCGTCGGGTGCCGCCAGCCACGGCATTTGCCGGACCGTCCCGGAGTACACCCGAACGCCGCAGCCTCTGGTGGAAGAGATCTCCGGTGACGTGGCACCTGCCCCAGCCCATACTGGCCGCCCCGACCGCCGACGCCGCCCTGCCGCCCGGCTGGGCCGCGGAACCGAAGTGTGACGGCTACCGCGCCCAGCTCGCCCGCTACACCGCCGGCCGCGTCCTGCTGCACTCCCGCCGCGGCACCGACATGACACCGTTTCTTTCTCAACTTTGTTCTGTTGCTGCAGCTGTCACCTGCTGGTGAAGACGTGCAGGTCACCAGGGAGGTGGACATGGTAGAGATGCAACAGGCCAGAGAGATGACCTGCGCTGCTGAGATTGAGTGGGGCAGGTGGTGGGTGGCGTCCCGCTCAACCACAGACAGCGTGATGTTCAGCCGCGGAGCCAAGACAGCAGGCGCCGGGGGGCAGGTCGCAATGTTCTGGTTGCCCTGGTCTGGGGAGCCAGCTTGACCCTCCTGGCTTGTCGGGCGAGTCGGTACGCGTCAGCTTCGCGGATGAGTTCCTGAGAGCGGATCTGGTGCCCGTCCATCGGGGCCGAACTGTCCCAGCTCGGTCTGGAGGGACTCGCCGGTGTCGACTTCCGTCTGCGTCCAGCCGGTGATGTCGAGCAGCAGGCCGTCCAGCGGCCCGCCGACCAGCTCGGCGTAGAGCCGGTCTGGCCGCGGGCCCGGGTGGTCGTAGTCGGCGCCGTAGACCCGGCGGCGCAGCAGCTGCTCGTCATCACGGTCCATCCGTTCAGCCTTGCAGCCGCCACTGAGCTTGTCTCTTAACCTCTGTGCGCTTGTGTCTGCGGGTGCCTCTCCATAGGCCGTGGTTTCCGATCACGCGGAAGGGGAGAGCTGTTCGCGCACCCATGCGGGATCGGGGTTGGTGTGTGGCTGGCCCGCCACGACGACGGTCGGCACGGTCTCGTTGCCGTCGTTGGCTGCTCTCACCGCTGCGGCTCCTGTCGGGTCGCGCCAGATGTTGACCCAGTGCAACTGGCGGGCGTTGCGGCCGAGCCGGATACGCAGTCGTATGCAGTACTTGCAGCCCGGCCGCCAGAAGACGACCGGTCGGCCGTCGACCGCGCTGCGGCGTTGTGCCTCTTGCCCACCGATCGACCTCGGGAAGATCAGGGGTGAGTTCACGCCGGCGAGCGCCAGGAACGCCAGCAGGAGTGCTGCGGCTGTGCCGGGGCTCTCCTTGAAGATCTGCCCAGCCGCGACGACTGAGCCGCTGAGTACAAGCAGCATCGGCAAGGTCCAAGCGCGCATCATGGTGATGCAGGCTACCGATGAGTCGAAATGCTCCTCGAACTGGGCCGCTCACCTGGGCATTCGCCGGACAGGCGGACGGCCCCCGCATGAGCAGGTGTTCTGTCACAGAACCGCACTCATACGAAGGCCGCAGGGGTGAGTCTGCTGCACCACGATGCCCGGCACGAGGCATCCGACTTCACGTCCCACTTTCGGGAGGACTTCTACGGATGCCTGACCCGGCGCAGTGACACGTTGTTCGAAGTCACGGACGCGATGCTCTGCGAGAACGGGCCGGTGACCTCGCCGGTCGATCTGACGCTGCTGGCTGAACACCAGCGTGGGCACGGCGCGTTGTACGACGCGCTCAACCAGGGCCGCATCGACGCGGACAGGCTGCGCAAGGCGCTGGCCGTGCTGCCGCAGCCCAAGGCCGCGGACGGACGCCTGGTCCTGGCGGTCGATGTCTCGGCGTGGCTGCGGCCGGACGCGCCGGCCAGCCCGGACCGTCTGTTCTGCCACGTCTACGGACGCTCGGGACGGTCCAGTGACCAGTTCATTCCCGGCTGGCCGTACTCGTTCGTGGCTCTGCTCGCGAGATCGGACAGCATTTATTCACCGGATCGGGAGGCACCTGGCCGACTCTCCCGAATCGAAATACTCACGGGTTCGGACAACACGGGCACCTGTAAGCGTGACCGGTGGGGTGCCTTAACGTCTCCATCCATGAGTCGAACTACGCCGCCCCGCCCGGTGAACGTCGAGGCGCTCTTCCCGAAGCTGGGCGCGTTGCGCGGTACGACGACCCGGTTGCACCCGCGGCCGGGACGTCCGGACGCGTCGGTCAGCTCGGTCGGCGGCCCTTTGCTGTGGCCGGCCGACGAACCGTGGCCGGTCTGCACCGAGCCGCACAAGCGCAGTAGCGGGTACCGCATCGCGGACATTCGGCGTGAGCGCCAGGTGCTCGCGGATGTCTGGGCCCGTGGCCGGCCCACCGACGAGGAACGGGTCCTTCTCGAGGAGCTCGGCCGCAGGCACCGCGAGCGGGAGATCGCCGACACCGATCCGGTGCCGCTGATCGGCCTGGTCCAGCTGTACCGGCGGGACGTGCCAGATCTCCCGCCCGGCCCGGACACATGTGACCTGCTCCAGGTCTTCTGGTGTCCGTTCGAGGCCCATGGTCCCAGCCGCTACGGCTTGGCCCCGCACGTGCGCTGGCGCCACTCCGACCAGGTCGCCGTGCCGCTGGACACTCCGCCTCAGCCGGCGCTGGTCGGCTTCAAGGGCGCGGTCGCCGAGCCATGCGTGCTGCACCCGGAACAGGTCGTCACCTACCCGTACGCCGACTCACTGCCGGCCAGGCTGTGGCGAAAGATCGACTCCTGGGAGGACGCGGAGGAGCGCAGAGCGGAACGACGCGGCCTGGACGACGAGCCGGTCACCTACCACCATGACCTGTCGATTCCCCAGGGCTGCCGCGTGGGTGGATTCCCCTCCTGGCACACGACCGACCCCCACCCGATGAACTGCGAAGCCTGCGCCGCACCGATGATCCTGCTGTTGACCCTCGACAGCTGGGAGTGGAGCGGCGCCAACGGCAGCTGGATGCCCCAAGAGGAATGGGCCCTCGCCGAGCGCCTACGGGACCGCTGCCCCACGCAGCTCACGATCGGCCGAGACGGCCTGCTGAACATCTTCGCCTGCCCCACCGAGCCCGGACACCCGCACCGATGGAGCCTCCAATAGGACCGGACAGAACTTCTCGGACCGGGGGCTGTCACCTGCCGTGAACATCGAACAGGACACCGGTCAGGTGCCTCCCGAACCCGTGAACAACTGACTTCATAACTCGGTTCTGGCACAGTGTCGGCGGCGCTTGAAATGTGAGCCGATTCCGGCGGGTGAAAAGTGACCCCCCGCTGCGTCAGTTGATGTTGGTCATTCCCCGGTGTTGGCGGCGGGAACCCGTCCGAGGTCGCGGCCGCGCATGCGATAGCTGTCGCCCTTCAGCGAGATGACCTCGGCATGATGGACGAGTCGGTCGATCATCGCGGCGGCGACGGTGTCGTCGCCGAAGACCTCGCCCCAGCGCCCGAAGGGCTTGTTGCTGGTCACGATCACCGAGGCGCGTTCGTAGCGGCCCGAGATGAACTGGAAGAACAGGTTCGCGGCCTCGGGCTCGAAAGGGATGTAACCCACTTCGTCGACCACGATCAGCGGAATTCGTCCCAGCCGGGTCAACTCGTCGCTCAGACGACCTGCTTGATGGGCCTCGGCGAGACGGGTGACCCACTGGGCGGCGGTGCCGAAGGCGACCCGGTGGCCGGCCTGGCAGGCCCTGATGCCCAGGCCGGTGGCGAGGTGGGTCTTGCCGGTGCCGGGCGGCCCCAGGAAGATCACATTCTCCTTCCCGACGACGAAGTCCAACGTCCCCAGATGAGCAATGACCTCGCGTTTCACGGACCGCTGGTGATCGAAGTCGAAGTCCTCCAGCGACTTGCGAGAGGGAAAGCGAGCCGCCCGGATGCGTCCCTCGGCGCCGTGGGAGTCGCGGGCGGCGACCTCCCTCTGCAGGCAGGCGGCCAGATACTCCTCGTGACTCCAGCCCTCGTCGCGGGCCCGCTCGGCGAGCCGGGCTGCCGCGTCCCGCAGGGCAGGGGCCTTCAACGCCTTGGTCAGATAGATCAGTTCGGAGCCGACGTCGCGGCTGGTCCTGGCCTGGTTCGTGCCGTTCTTCGTGCTCATCACGCTGCCCCTTCATCCGTGCTCAGCCCGCCGTCGATGACGCCGAAGATCCGGTCGTAGGTGTCCAGCGACCGTTCCTCGACCTCCGTCACGTCCATCGGCGCCGGTTTCGTGCCGGCGGCCGTCTTGCGGGCGGCCGCGGCGGCGGCCGCGTGGTCCGGGTCGGTGATGGTCTGGTGGCGGGCCCAGCTGCGGGCATGGCGGGCGACCTCGACGCCGTCGCAGGTCACCAGGACCTGGTCCAGGTCGGCGGCGACCTCGATGCGGCGGCCGACGGCCAGCGGATGCACCGAGTAGTCGCAGGTGTCCAGGCGGACGTAGTGGTCCCGGGGCAGTCGCAGAGATGCCTTCCACCAGCCCGGCGGGGCAATCGGCGGCAGGGCCAGCATCCGGGAGCGGTCCGCTTCCAGCCGGTCTGCCGGGCGGGCCTGCAAAGTGCGGTGGATGCGCCGGTTCGCCCTGGTCAGCCAGTCGGCGAGCTGAATGTTGAAGTCCGCCGGCGAGGTGAACACCCGGCCGGGCAGGAACGACGTCTCGAGATAGCCGTTGGCCCGCTCGACCAGGCCCTTGGACTCGGGATCCCGTGGCTTGCAGAGCAGGAACTTGATGCCGAGCAGACCGGCGAACGCAGCGAACTCGTCTGTGAGTTGGGGTCCGCCGGACCGCCAGGAGCCGACGGCTCCCTCGTTGTCCCAGACCAGCACCCGGGGGACGGCGCCCAGCTCGGTCAGCAGCCGCCAGTGCCCGGCGATCAGGTCGGCCGCCGACCTGGAGGGCAGCATCCGCGCGGTGATCCACCGCGAGTAGCCCGCGACCATGACCAGCACCGGCGGCCGTCCGACCTGGCCGAAGCCGAGCGGGATGTCGGCGGGCGGGAACCACAGGTCGCACTGGCCGATCTCGCCCGGCTCATAGACCGTCCGCGAGGCCGGATCCGCAGGCCGATAGGCCGGCCGCAGGTCGCGGACCCGTTCCTTGAGCACGGTCAGACCGCGGTTCCAGCCGATCCGCTCGGCGATCACCGTCGCCGGCATCTCCGGCCACTGCTCGAGCAGTTCACGGATCTGCGGTTCGACCGCGTCCACGATCGAGCCCTTCGGTGCCCGCTGGTACTTCGGCGGCGCGTCGTCCGCGATCGCTCTGCGGACGGTGTTCCTGGCGATCCCCAGCTTCCTCGCGATCGCCCGCACCGGCATCTGCTCGGCCCGGTGAAGCCGGCGGATCTCCGCCCAGTCCTCCACGCTGATCACCACTCCTCCCGGCCTGACTCAACGAGCCAGACCCCTGGAGGGGGTCAACTTTCAAGCGCCGCCCCTGGTCCACTTTTCAGCCGTCGCCGACAGCACAGATCTTGGGGGGCGGTCGCGGAGTGTCACCGGGCAACAGCATGAGTTGGGGCAGCCCGTGGGCGGTTTGCCGGGACAGTCGAATTTTCCGGGCACTCTCGCGAGCCATGCTGGCATCGTATGAATCATGGCAGCGATAGACGACTCACCCGAACCTGACAACCCTGTCTGCGGCGCCTATCCGCCCCTGGTGGAGGCAGCGTGGCTGTATCAGGCGGATCAGGTGTGTCCGGAAGACCTGCCGATGACCGCGGCCCAGGCACTCGCGATGGGAATGGACACGCCGACCCTGTGCGAGCTCGCCGGTCTGCCGCGTCATGCGGACCCCCGGGACATCCGTGACACGTTCGAGCAGGCTCTTGAAGAATTGGGGATCACTCTGCCCGATCGCTACCTGGCCCGACGATACGCGCTGCACAGGCTGGCCGCGCGATTCACCGCCGGGGAGGTGGAGCTTGCCGAGTTGGCGTCGGACGAGTGGTCGGAGATGGAGGTCGAGACCGCTGAGGAGCAAGCATTCGTGGAACTCCTCCCGGCATGCGCGTGCTGCATCGAGTACACGTTGGGGCTCGACGTGGCGGAATGGGAAGCGCAACTGCAGATCGCGGCACGTGCCTTGGATTCACATCCCGCTGTCGGGCCGCACTTCTGACGAGTGGGATCCGAAGGCGTTTCTGGCGCAACATCTGAGGTCGCGATCGCGCAGAGTCACTGGAGCAGGATCATTTTGCGGAGTAGTTCGAATCCGGCTCGGCCGTAGAGCTGCCGCTTGACCTTCTTGATGCGGTTGACGGCGCCCTCGATGCTGCCGGAGCTCCAGTTGAGAGTGAGCCCGGCGGTCACTGCGTCGAGGTCTCGGAGCAGGTGCAGTACGAAGCCGGTGAGGCCGGGTAGCTGGCTGGCGTCGACTGCGTCGATCCAGGTGGGGAGTGTGGAGCCGAGGCGGTCGGTGAGTATCTCGCCGAAGTCGCGGACGTGTTCGGCGGCTGTGTCCAGTTCGGGGCAGCGGGCCAGGACCTCCTTCAGGCCGGCCCGGTCTTCCTCGGTCAGGGTTGTGGGGTGTCGGGTGAGCCAGCCCGTCACCTGCCGCACTGTCGGCGGTCGCGGCGGCGCGCCGGCGGGAGTCCCGCGGAGGGTGGCGATGTGGGCGCGGACCATCTGGTAGGTGACAGGTGCGTTGTCGGCGACAAGTTCATTGTGGAGGTGGGTGACGCTGGTGCATCCCTGGGCAAAGCGTCGCTCCAGGTAGAGCTTGTAGGGGTCCAGTCTGCTGGGTCGGGGCCGGTTCTCGCGGATGGTGTCCTGCCAGCGTGCGGCGTTCGCGTACCGGAGGACGGTGTTGAGGCCCCAGCCCAGATGCCGGGCGATCGCCCGGCGTGAGTGGCCTTGGGCAAGGAGGTCGTGGACCAGGGCGTGCGCTGTCTTCTTTCGCTCGGCTCGTCGGCCGACGGGCTCCGCGTCGTCCTGCGGCCGGCCGGAACCCAGGGTGGCCTTCGGCAGCATGCCGCTGGGCGAGGGGTTGCGCAGGCAGTCGCGGTGGGCAGCGACGCATGTCTCCACGGCTCGGCCGAGGCCCTGCCACAGATGGAACCGGTCGGCGACCTGCAGAGCGTCGGGGGCACCGCGGCGGGCACCCTCGGCGTAGGCGCCGGCCCGGTCCCGGCAGATGATCTCCACGCCGGGGTGGCGGATCAGCCACGCAGCCAGTGGCCTGGCTTCACGCGTGGGGAGCACATCGACCACGCGATGGTCTTCGATGCTGGTCAAGACGGTGGAGTAGGTCTGGCCGCGACGGATCGCGAAGTCGTCCACGCCCAGCACACGCGGCGTGCTGAGCCGTGGATCGGGCAATGCCATGACCCTGCGTAACAAGGTCATCCTTCCTGCACCGAAACCCAGTTGGGCCGTCAGCCGAGCGCCGGCCCGCCCGGCCAGGGCAAGACCCACTCGCTCCAGGGCGTGGTTGAGCCGAGTGGTGAACCATGCGTGCGGGGCGGCCAGCCGGGAGAACGGCTCGGCGAACGTCCGGCGCGGGCAGTCCGCCGCTCCGCAGATGAAGCGCCGGACCGTCAGTCGGATCACAAAGCTCTGCTCAGCGAGCGGAAGGTCTTTCAGCCTGCGCTGGTACCGGTCGTGGATTCGGTCCGAGAAGCGGCCGCAGTCAGGACAGGCAGCCCCGGCCGCGCGACCTCTCGCCGCCACCTCGACCGTGCCGAAAGCGGCTGTAACCGTCTCGACGTCCACCTCGTCGATCCCGTCGAACACCAGTGAGTCCCAGAACGGCGCATCGGTCTGCATGACCACCACCATCACCGTCCACAACCGACCACGGCGTCGACCAACAATTACCTGAGGGAGCGTCACTTTCGTCTGCGAGACGCCAAGGCGTGCGCCGTCTCACACGAGCCAGCCCCTCACAATCGAACATCAAGGTAACGCTCCGCGACGGCTCCCCAAGATCTGTGCCAGAACCCATAACTCGTGAACAATGCCATCGTTCGTCGCCGCGCTGGAGACGGGCCGCACCTCGCGGTGCCAGCTGCTGGACGCAGTCCGCCTCGGCCCCGACGATGATGTCACCGATGTCACCGCCCGGCAGGTCCGCCGCGTCGTGACGACTTGATCGGCCAGGCCAGTGGGAGGAGGGCGACCCGGACATCCTGGTCGTCTTCGACGCCAGCTACGACGCCCCGCGCATGGCCTACCTCCTCGACGGCCTGCCCGTGGAGGTGCTGGGACGGATGCGTGCGGACCGTGTGATGCGACGGCCGACACCCTCGCTCAACGAGTACACCCTGTCCTATCCCCAGGGCGGGCGACCGCCGAAGCACGGCAAGGAGTCCCGCTTCGCCAGGTCCGATACCTGGGTGAGCCCGACGCGGAGACGGTGCAGGTCACCGACCGCTACGGCACCGCCCAGGCCATAGCCTGCGACCGCATCCCCCGGCTCACCACCCGGAGCGCGTGGATCGACCACGACGGCGAACTCCCCCTCATCGGGGCACTCTCATCCGACTCCAGGTGGACCATCTGCCCGGTGGAGGTGACCCACTTCCCGCCTGGCTGTGCTCCTCCAAGACCGGCATGACCAGCGAGGACGTCGACCTGCGGTGGCAAGCGTTCTTGAGGCGCTTCGATCTTGAACATACTTTCCGTTTTGTGAAGCAGAACTCGGCTGGACCCGTCCCAGGCTCCGTAGTCCCGAGGCCGCGGACCGGTGGACGTGGCTCGTGATCGCGGCGCGTACCCAGCTCCGGCTCACCCGCGAAGCCGCGGCCGATCTCCGCCTCCCCTGGGAGAAGCGGGCCGAGCCCGCCCGGCTCACCCCGGCCCGCGTCCGCCCAGGGTTTCGGAACCTTCGCCCTCACCTGCACAGTCCGGCCCGTGCACCCAAACCATCAACTCCCGGCCCAGGAAGCCCACTTGGCTCGAGGAACCGACGACCCGCCACCCTTACGACGTGGGCAAATCGACCAGGCGCCCAGAAAGCATCGCTGAACGTAATTAGCTCAAAGCTCACAAACCATAAAAAACAAGCTCAGAAGCTGTGCCATGTCCCTTGATCGGTGACCTTCTGTGACTGGTGAGCAAGTTCGTTCGCCAGGCTGCAGCAGCTGGCAGGGCGAACAGGGCCGCCTTCTCCGCAGGCGGTGGACGTTCAGTCGGCGCCCTGGCCACGCCCTACGGTCCCCCTGGTCGAGGGAGGGCCGCTCGGCGGACTCCAGGTCCGCAGTCCGACGAAGGGCCAGGAACAGCGGATCCGCTACCACCTGTACGGTTCCGCCTTTCGCTGTTCTACTTGCCCAATGCGCTGGCGAGACAACGGCAGTTCATGGTGGGTCGCAGGCATCGTGTTCGGGTTGGTTCTCGTGGGACTGGGCGCCTGGCGCATCGGGCCGGCGCACCACCGCGAGCACCAGCAACAGGTCGTGGCGGCGTGTATCGCCGAGCGTGGTGTCGAGCAGTGCCTGTCTGTGCGGACCGCCGCCATCACGAAAACAAGCGAGCGGGATGACTGGGGCGGCCTGTCCGTGCTGTTCGTGTATCTCGACGGGGCCTCGGAGCCGACGTTCCAGATCGGGCCGAACTGGAGTGAGCGGCACAGCTCGGAGGTCGTCGTCGCCGAATCGCAGGGCATTGTGTGGGCCTGGCAGGAGAGCGTGCACCACCGGTGGGAGGAACTGTACGCACCATGGCCGCTCTGGACACTCATCTATCTCGGACTGATCCTGGTCGGCGGCTGGTTCGTACTGCACTACGGGAACGTGCTGTTGATCGAGGGGCCCAGTCGGTACACCGAACTGGCCGAGCGGTTGGTCGCCACGTACGCGGGAGTGAGCTTTGCGGGGATGGCGATCCTCTTCGGGTTCTCCCTCTCCTGGATCTTCGGGCTGGTGTCCATCCCCGCCGTGGCGGCGGCCGTCGGTGTCAACGGCGCGGACCACTGGCGCCATTGGCAAAGCGCCTGGCGCCGCGCCCGCCGTGTACCGCGTTGACCGTACCCGCACCCGCGTCCGTGCAGGACGGCAGCCACTTCCGCCCGGCGCACGGCCGCGGCGGCCAGGCGTCAAGCTCACACGACCCCCCACACCATGAAGGGCCAGGAAACTCCCGGCCCTTCATGTCTCCTGACACGTCCGGAATGAGCCACGACTCACGGAGCATCACAAATTTCCGGGGTCTGGCACAGCTGCTGCCGCAGCTCGGTACGCGCCGCCGGCACCAAGGGGACGCTCCTCCAGTACGGGTGCCATGTCAGGCGTACGGACAGGAGCAATAGGCGATCCGGGGCGGTGCCCACTGCGGTGACTATGCGGCACGGTCATTTCGCAGGGCCTGGATGAGCCAGGGGTACACCGGGATCAGGTTCGGTACCATCTGCCAGCCGTTGACGATCCACACCAGCCGCCAGTATCGGTCTACCCGGGGATCGTGCGCCTCTTCGAACTGCTGGGCCATCCAGTTACGGAATTCCGTGTCAGGGGTGCGCGCGAACACCTCGGCGAAGCGGTCCACGAGGTCGTCGATGACGGGTGCGACTCTGTTGCTGAGCGGGTCGATGCCCGACTTCCTGGCCTCGGCCACCTTCTGACGGGTGAATTCCATCAGTTCCTCGCCGGCATCGCATTCGATGTCGAGCGGGCGCCCGGCGGCCTGGCGTACGGCCGCTTGGCGCATCCGGGCACGGAAATCCTCGTCGCCGACCAGCTCGGCGAGCTCCACCCACGCGGCGACCTGCTCGCCGGTCGGATCATCGGGGAGGTCGGGAGTGGCAGCGCGAACCATGGCCACCGCGGTCGGGTCGGCATCCACTGTGCCGAAGGTGCCATCCATGAAATCGTCGATCAACCGTCGGCGTTCCTCGCCGGACAGCTGCGTGAGCCTGTGCATGAGCTTGGTCTCCTCGGGACTGGACCCGCGGCTGGCCACGACTCGCAGAACGCTCCGACGCAGTCGCAGCATCCGGATCTGGACGTCCAAGGCGTCGGCGTGCGCCGCGGCGACCTCC
>LJCX01000034.1 GCA_001298545.1 Actinobacteria bacterium OV320 | reverse complement strand
CGGAGGAGGAGGGGGCGGAGGGGGCCGGGGAGGCGTGGGCAGCGGGGAGACCAGCGTCCGACGGATCGTGCTCACCGACTTCGGTATCGCCGCGATCCAGGACACGAAGGCGTTGACCATGGTCGGCATGCTGGTCGGCTCCCCGGACTACATGGCCCCCGAGCGCATCTCGGGCCACCCGCAGGGCCCGCCCTCCGACGTGTGGTCCCTGGGCGCGACCCTCTGCGCCGCCCTGGCCGGCCACTCGCCCTTCTCCCGGGACACCACCCTGGCGACCCTGCACGCGGTCCTCTACGAGGAGCCCCGACTCCCCTCCGACGCGGGCCCGTTGTACGACATCCTCACCGCCCTCCTGGCAAAGGAACCCACGGCCCGACCCACCCTCACCGACCTGGAATCCACCCTTGAGCGCATAGCCTTCCCGCCGCTCGCACTCCCGCCGCTCGCGGTGGAGGGGGTAGTGGAGGAAGGCGCAGAGGAGGGAGCGGAGACCGGCGATGCCGACAGCGGGGAGGGGGTCGCGGGAGTCCCGGGGATCGCCGGGGTGGCGGGGGCCGAGGGGATCGAGGAGGCCAAGGGGGCGACAGGGGGCCGGGGGCCGGAACCGCTCTCGGACGTGGGGGAGTTGCCACTGCGGGAATCGCCGACTCGCGTACTCCTGAACCCGATCAAGGCGCCCCACCCGCCCCATTCGCCCCACTCGCCCGACGAACCCCCTGTGGCCGCCGATGCTTCCGCCGGTGCCTCCATCGGTGCCTCCGCCAGTGCCTCCGCCGAGGCCTCCAGCGAAGCGGCCTCGGAGATGCGCTCGGAGTCGGGCTCCGAACCTCCGTCCCCCAGCCCGTCGGGAACCCCGCCCTCGCGCTCCGGCATCTCGCTCGCCCGCTCCCGAGCGGTGACGGAACGCAACCCGGCCCCACACCAGGCCCCGCACCAGGCCCCGCACTCGTCGCCGACCCGTCGAGCGGGTCTGCCACCCGGTGGTGAGCTGCCCGGTCCGGCTGTCCCGGCCACTTCCGCCGGACGCCGTACGAGGGGCTGGACGGGGCGCCGGAAGGGTGTGGTCGCCGCCGTCGGTGTCGTCGTCGTGGCCACGGTCCTCGCGATCGTGCTGGCATCGGCCCCCGGCTCGCACGACGGCGACAACCAGGCAGACGGCTCCTCGCCCACTCCGTCCCCGGTCGCCGGTTCGAGCAACGGCACCGGCACCGGCACCGGCACCGGTTCTGGATCCGGTTCCGGCTCCGGCTCCGGTGCGACTCCCTCGGTGTCGCCCACGGTCGAGGGGACGTTCAGGCCCCCGAGCCTGCCGCCGGGCACGCACCAGGAGGCCGGAGGCTTCGCGTGGGCGACACCCAAGGGCTGGCGGCGGGATGTGAAGACGGGAGCGGAGGTGCACTACACGTCACCCGACGGCAGTCAGGAGCTCGTCGCCAAGTCCTCCCTGGCCCGGGGCGACCTGATGGACACCTGGCGGACCTCCGAACGGAACGCCCACCAGGGCCGGGACTACAGCAAGATCCGCCTCGAGGAGACGACGTTCCGAGGCCGGCCTGCGGTCGTCTGGGAGTACACCTTCACGCTCCAGGGCACCCCCTGGCACGCCCGGCTCCTGGGCTTCAACGAGAGCGGGAAGTCGTACCAGATCAACACCTGGTACCAGCCCGCGGCCGAGGCGGCGGCCCTGAAGACGTACGAGAAGGTCAAGGACAGCTTCACGGTGACGTGACGATGGCGATGGCGATGACGACGAGAAGGGGCCCGCCGAAGCGGACCCCTTCTCGTCGACCTCCGGGCGGAGCTACTCGACTTCGCGCCCGGCAGTGCCAGTGCCAGTGCCAGTGCCGGCGCCAGTGACCGAGTCAGAGGCAGAGGCAGGGGCGGGGGCGGGGGCAGCCTTGGCCATGGCCTTGACCCGGCCCTCCTTCAGGAAGGCGACGGCGACCACGAGGGCGGCGACGAGCAGCGACAGCAGTACGGTCGTCCGCCCGCTGCTCTCCCCCTCGGTGTCGGTCAGCATGTAACCGAGCACGAAGACGATCAGCGCGGCCGTCGCCCAGGTCAGATACGGGTACAGCCACATCTTCACGACCAGCTTCTCCGGCGACTCGGCCTGGATGATCTTCCGCATCCGCAGCTGCGAGAAGCAGATCACGAGCCAGACGAACAGGGCCACGGCGCCGCTGGAGTTCACGAGGAAGAGGAAGACGGAGTCCGGGAACTTGTAGTTGAAGAAGACGGCGACGAACCCGAACGTGACCGAGGCGACGATCGCGGCGAGAGGAACACCACGGCTCGTCGTCCGGGCGAAGATCTTCGGCGCGTCACCCCGCTCGCCGAGCGAGAAGGCCATGCGGGAGGCCGTGTAGAGGCCGGAGTTGAGACAGGACAGCACCGACGTCAGCACGATGAAGTTCATGATCTGACCGGCGTGCGCGATCCCGAGGGAGTCGAGGGCGGCCACGTAGGAGCCCTGCTCCTTGATGGCCGCGTCGTCCCAGGGCAGCAGCGTGACGACGACGAAGATCGAACCGAGGTAGAAGACGCCGATACGCCAGATGATGCTGTTCGTGGACTTCGTCACGGCACGCTGCGGGTTCTCGGACTCGCCGGCCGCGAGGGTGGCGATCTCACTGCCCATGAAGGAGAAGACGACGAGCAGCACACCGGTGAGGATGGCGCCGGGTCCGTTGGGCAGGAAGCCGCCGTGTTCGGTGAGGTTGCCGAGTCCCGCCTTGTCGCTGTCGACACCGGGCAGCACGCCGAAAACGGCCAGCCCGCCGACGATGATGAAGGCGCCGATCGCGACGACCTTGATCCCGGCGAACCAGAACTCGAACTCGCCGTAGGACCCGACGGAGACGAGGTTGGTGGCGGTCAGCACCACCATCACGATGAGCGCCCATCCCCACTGCGGTACGCCGGGCATCCACCCTTCGAGGATCTTGGCCCCGGCGGTGGCCTCCACCGCGAGCACGACGACCCAGAAGAACCAGTAGAGCCAGCCGATGGAGAAACCGGCCCAGCGGCCGAGCGCCCGGTCGGCGTGGGCGGAGAACGAACCGGAGGTCGGATTGGCCGCGGACATCTCGCCGAGCATCCGCATCACCAGCACCACGAGCGTGCCGACGAGAGCGTAGGACAGCAGAATGCCGGGCCCGGCGGTGGCGATACCGGAACTGGAACCGACGAACAATCCGGCTCCGATGACCCCGCCGATGGCGATCATCGACAGATGCCGGTTCTTGAGCCCTGCCTGAAGTCCGGACCCGGATCCGCTTCCGGGTTCTCCGGAACCTCCGGGGCCGTGGTCGGCCTTGGTGAGGGTCGGCTGCGAAGTCATGAGGATGGTTTTCCTTTGCGCCGCGTGAGGGGAATCAGGTGCGTCGTGCGTGGGGGGCGTACGAGCCGGTCCAGTGAATCCGAGGCGAATGGATTCGGGAACCTCTGATTCCAGATTGTTACTTGAGGTTTTCCTGAGCTTCTATGGGATTGCTCAGGGATTTCGGACGCGGCACCCGGCGCTGCTACCCCGCAACACTCGTGTCACACTCATCCCATGCGCGTGTATCTCGGCTCGGACCATGCCGGCTTCGAACTCAAGAACCACCTCGTCGAATGGCTCAAGGCGGCGGGTCACGACCCGGTCGACTGCGGGCCCCACATCTACGACGCCCAGGACGACTACCCGCCGTTCTGCCTCCGCGCCGCGGAGCGGACGGCCGCGGACCCCGAGTCCCTCGGCATCGTGATCGGTGGCTCCGGCAACGGCGAGCAGATCGCGGCGAACAAGGTGAAGGGCGTTCGTGCCGCCCTGGCCTGGAGCGAGGAGACCGCGTCCCTCGGTCGCCAGCACAACAACGCCAACGTCGTCGCGGTGGGCTCCCGCATGCACACCCAGGACGAGGCGACGAAGTTCGTCGAGACCTTCCTCGCCACCCCGTTCTCCGAGGACGAACGCCACATCCGCCGCATCGACATGCTGTCGTCGTACGAGGCCACAGGCGACCTCCCGGCAATCCCGCCCCACCACCCGCAGCAGTAACCCCCGGACGAAACCTCGCGCGGCGACGAAGCCTCGGCGAGGCTCCGCCGGCACGGAGAGCAAAGCCCCGCCGGGTCCGGGGCGGAGCCCCGGGACCTCCACCTCTCACCCGACCGAGTCGGGTGGGTGGGTGGGTGGGCGAGCGAGGGGTCGGGGCGGAGCCCCGGCGTGGGCGACGGTTTCGAGCCGTTGTGCAAGCTGTACGGCGGCAACCAGCAGAAGGTCGTCCTCAGCAAGTGGATCTTCGCGGGTCCTGACTTGCTGATCCTGGGTGGGTGAAGCGGGCGTAGTCCTGCGCCAGTCGGTGAATCGTGTGCCCTTCCGGCACCGGATCGGAAGAGCGTCGTGCCGGTGCCGGAAGGGCACACGATTCACCGACTGGCGCAGGACTACGCCCGCTTCACCCACCACCCCCTCCGAGTAACCAGCCCCCAGGGCAAGTTCACCGACGCCGCCGCCCTCCTCACCGGCACCCCCCTCACCCACACCGAGGCCCACGGCAAACACCTCTTCCTCGGCTTCACCGGCGACCGGTGGATACACATCCACCTGGGCCTCTTCGGCAAGGTCACCTTCGGCCCGGCCCCCGCGCCACCACCCACGGACACCGTCCGTCTCCGCCTCGCCGACCCCACCTCCTATGTCGACCTCCGCGGCCCCACCACCTGCGCCCTGATCACGGGCGACGAGAAGCAGGCGATACACGCCCGCCTCGGCGCCGACCCCCTCCGCGCCGACGCCGACCCCCGCGCCGCGTACACCCGCGTCTCCCGCAGCCGTACGACGATCGCGGCCCTCCTCATGGACCAGAAGATCATCGCCGGCGTCGGCAACGTCTACCGGGCCGAGGTCCTCTTCCGGCACCGCATCGACCCGTACCGCGCGGGCAGGGACATCACCCCCACCGAGTGGGACGCGATCTGGGCCGATCTGGTCGCCCTGATGCGCGAGGGCGTCCGCAACAACCGCATCGACACGGTCCGCCCGCAGCACACGCCGGAAGCGATGGGCCGCCCGCCGCGCGTCGACGACCACGGCGGCGAGGTGTACGTCTACCGCCGTACCCACCAGCCCTGCCACCTCTGCGGCGACGCGGTCCGCACCGCCGACCTGGCCGCCCGCAACCTCTTCTGGTGCCCGACCTGCCAGAAGAACTGACCGCCGGCACCCGACCTGCCGGCGGAACCGACCGCGCGGCCCGGTCGGAAGCGGACCGTCAGAACCCGTGCGGCAGCCAAGGGGCGGCAGCCGCCCCGAACCCGACAGAGGCCTCCGTCAGCGCGCCCTGCCGCAGCTCCCGCACCCGCCCGGCCCCCGCCAGCGAGGCCAGGCTGACACCCCCGAGATACGCCGCCCCCAACTCCCGTACGGACAGCGCGAGATCGGCGGCGTCGGAGGTGCGCCCGCACACCGCGCCCTTGGCGTCCCCCGACAGTCGCCAACGCCCGGAGTTCCAGGGGCAGAAGGCGTCCTCGACGTCCAACACCACGTCCACCGGCGCCTGATACGTCCGCGCCTCGAGCGCCGCGCCCACGTCCACCGGCCGTACGTACAACGAGTCCCGCACCCGCAGCTCGCACCGCCGGATGTCGGAGACGAGATGCTGCCACGCCTCGTCCATCGGCCGCCCCCGCACCTTCAGCGAGGTCGTGAGGTCGATCCCGAACAGGAACCGCCACAGCGCCGCCTCCGACACCGGATCGACCCCGACCAGGTCCTGGAGCCGCACCTGCCCGTTGTGCCCGCTGTCCCGCCACTCGGACCGCACCCGGAAGCGGACGTACCCGGTGACCTCGCCGTCCCGCTCGGCGAGCACGCACTGGAGCGGCGACGCCCCGCCCCGCTCGCTCTCCGGATCGAGCAGCCCCAGCCGCTCCCAGCCGGGCCGGCGCGCGAGCATCCCGGCCCGGGCGGGCACGGTCCGCGCGTACACCGCCTCGCACACCTCCAGCTCCGCGCCGGGGTCGACGTACCGCAGCCGTACGTCGTCCGTGCCGGCCGGGACGGACAGCCGTACCCGACTGGTGTCGATCTCGGCGTGCAGTCCGAAGGTCGCGGCGGCGTACCCGAACCGTCCGTAGATGTCCGGTTCGGAGGCGGTGAGGATCGCGAGCGGCTCGCCCCACGCCCGCACATCGTCCAGCTGTCGCCGCATCATCGACGTCAGCACCCCGCGCCGCCGGTGGGTCGCGCTCACGCCGACCATCGTCACGCCCGCCGCGGGCACCGAGGCCCCGCCCGGTACCGTCAGCCGGAAGTCGTACGCCCCCGCCGTGGCCACGCACCGGTCGCCGTCCCACACGCCCAGGGAGCGCTCGTACGAGGTGAGCGCCCTGAAAAGCTCCCGTTCCTCGGTCGATTCCCCGATGCCGCCGAAGGCGCGGAGCAGGGTGTCGTACCACTCGTCCCATTCGTCCCGGCGCAGCACTCGTGGTTCCCGCGACTCCCGCATCTCCCGCACCTTCCGCTTTTCCCGGCGCTCGGCCGCGGAAGAGGTCGCACGGCCCGTCGCCTCACTCGTCATGGACTCATGCCTAGCAGTCCAATGCGGGACGAGCCAGCCAATTTCTCCCTCCTCGGGGCGCGAGCGCTTTCCGTGAAGTTCACTGTGAAGTTGAGCCTCGGAGGGGGGACAAGTGGGACCTCCCGTGCCAAGCGGCGGGTTCGATGGATAGGGTCCCGAACTAATGGCAGTAGGACGGCAGCGGCGCGCGGAAGCCGAGACGTTGGCGGCCCGGTTGAAGCACTTGATGCACCGGGTCCGCACCGGCCTGCGCAGAAGCGCCGTGGACTACTTCCGCGGCGACGGTTCGGACTGGATCGCGCTGGCGTTCCTGCTGCTCACGGTTCCGCTGATCGCCGTCACCACACTCGCCAACTCGGTGTGGTGCTCACCGGCCGCCCTGGTCCTGCCGATCGTCGCCGGCGGACTGCTGCTGCGTCCGTCGAGCCTGCTCGGCCTGTACGCCGCGGCGGCCACGGCCCTCATCGTGGAGTCGGTGCAACTGGGCCCGTACACGGAGGGCCCGTCCAGAGTCACCCCCGGCGTGGTCCTGGTCGTGGCAGCATGCGGTTTCTTCGGACTGCTCATCGCCCAGTTCCGCAGCCGGGTCGGCGTGCCCTGGCGGCGCGGCGGCACCATGCTCTTCGACCTGCGCGAACGCATCCGGGTGCAGAGCAAGCTGCCGAGCCTGCCGCACGGCTGGCACCGCGAGATGGCGCTCCGGCCGGCGGGGGGCCAGTCGTTCTCCGGTGACTTCGTCGTCGCCGCGCGGACGAACGGCGGCCGCACCATGGAGGTCGTCCTCACGGACGTCTCCGGCAAGGGCATGGACGCCGGTTCACGAGCGCTGCTGCTGTCGGGCGCCTTCGGCGGCCTGCTCGGCTCGCTGCCGCCGCACGCCTTCCTCCCGGCCGCCAACGGCTATCTGCTCCGCCAGGACTGGGACGAGGGCTTCGCGACCTCCATCCACCTGGTCCTCGACCTCGACTCCGGCGACTACGAGCTCTACTCGGCCGGCCATCCGCCGGGCCTCCAGCTCAGCGCGGGCAGTGGCCGCTGGGAGGAGAAGGCCGCCGAGGGCCCCCTCCTCGGGGTGTACGACGGCGCCCAGTTCGACCCCGTGAAGGGTTCGCTGCGCCCCGGCGATGTGCTGATGCTCTTCACCGACGGCCTGGTGGAGACCTCCGACCGGGACATCGTCGAGGGCATCGACCGCCTCACCGGCGAGGCCGACCGGTACGTGGCCGGCGGCTTCCAGGGCGCGGCCTGGCACCTGATCGAGGCGGTGGCGAAGGACGTCAACGACGACCGCGCCCTGCTGCTGGTCTGCCGCGAGGGACCGACGTCCCAGTCGGCCCCCCTGTCCTGAGCTCTCCCGTACCGCCCTGAGCTCTCCCGAACCCTGCTGAGCTCTCCTGAACCCTGCTGAGCTCTCCTGAACCCTCTTGAGATCTCCCGACCCGTCCTGAGCTCCGCCGGGGCTCCCGACACCCCCGAGGGGGCCACCCACGATGCTCAGCCTGTCCGAGGTCGAGAGCCTCGCCCGCGCCGCCCACCAGGGACAGACCGACAAGGCGGGCCGGTCCTACGCCGAGCACCTCCAGGCGGTCGCCGAGGGCGTACGCGCGCGGGGCGGCGACGCCGATCAGATCGCGGCCGCCTGGCTGCACGACGCCGTCGAGGACGACGCCCTGTCCGAGACCTGGCTGGACGAGGCGGCGCTGAGCGACCGTACGAAGGCTGTCGTCCTGGCGGTCACCAAACGGGCGGGGGAGACGCCGGAGGCGTACGCGGGGCGCATCCTGGCCACGCCGGGCGCGTTGCTGGTGAAGGAGGCGGACCTGGCGCACAACGCGGACCCGGCGCGGCTCGCGGTCCTGGACGCACCGACCCGGGCGCGGCTGACCGAGAAGTACGCACGGATGCGCGCGCTCCTCGGTCTCACGGCCCGGCGGGACGAGGGCGTCTAGCCCGCGACGTCCGCCGGTTGTTCCCGCTGTCCCCGCACGCCGGGCTTCTGCCGCTGCTCGGCCTTCTCGCTCTTGCCCTCGGCCTTCTCGCGCTCGCGGGCGAGCTCGGCGGGGTCCCGCTTGAAGGCCCAGTCCATCTTCGGTTCCATCACGCACCGCAGCACCCGCCGCACGGGCGCGGTGCACAGCAGGGTGACGGCTGCGGCCGCGGCCACCGTGACGGCGATCTCCCCGAGCGGGCGGTGCAGCGCGGGGTGGTCGAACCAGCCGCGGTAGTCGGCGGTCTTGAGCAGCAGGCCGTGCGTCAGATAGCCGTAGAGCGTGCCCGCGCCGAGCGCCGTGAACCACATCGTGCGCCCCGGCACCCAGGAGAGGAAGCAGGCGGTCAGCAGCAGGGAGCAGCCGAACAGGGCGAGCTGCATGACCGGACCGACCCACCACGGGACGCCCAGCTCCTGTGCGGAGTTGCGGTGGTAGAGCCATCCGCTGTTCATCCGCGGCACCGCCCACCAGGCGAAGGCCAGCGCGAAGGCGAACACCGGCACCGCCGCGATCCGGAACGAGCGTCGGCGCACCAGCGCGAAGTGCTCCGGCTTCAGGATCAGTCCCAGTACGAAGAACGGCAGGAACTGAAGGACGCGCGGGAGATCCAGGTCACCACCGATGTTCGGGGTGGCGGACGCCAGCATGGCGATGCCCAGCGCGAGCGGCAGCGGATACCGGACCAGCTTCCAGATGGGCGTGGTCAGCCGCCAGATGAACAGGGCGCACAGGAACCAGGTGAGGTAGTACGGGTCGAGCAGACTGATGTCCTGGGGGGAGCCGTCGACGTACGTCTTCAGGAGCGGGTAGGCGGTCTCGAAGACGATGTACGGCACGACGATGCCCGTCACCAGCCGCTTGAGCTTGCCGGGGCTGCCGTCGAAACTGCGGGAGAAGAAGCCGGAGATGACGATGAAGGCCGGCATGTGGAAGGTGTACACCAGCACGTACGCCGCCGTGAGCACCCGGCTGTCGCCCTTCAGCGGCTCCCAGGTGTGTCCCATGGCCACCAGCACGATCGCCAGGTACTTCGCGTTGTCGAAGAACGCGTCGCGCTTCGCGGCGGGCCGCGGGGACGGCCGTCCGACGGATCTGTCCCGCGACTGGTCGTGCTGGTCGAGCTGGTCGTGCTGATCGTTCTGGTTCTGGGGCGAGCGGGGGCTCGGAACGAGAGACGAGGCGGCGTGGAACATTTGAGGCACCCTAGCGTCGCGCGCGCGTATTCGTAAAACGCCCCAGGTCATTCCTTGTTATTGCCCGGATGATTGCCTGCCGCATTGGCCGCGGGGGGTGGTGGCCAGGTGGTGGCCACCGTGCACATCCTGCCTTGATGTCACGATTCATCCCGACTAAAAGGTGCATAACGCCGGTTGTGCACCTGTAGTTGATCGGGCTGCGGCCGTAATTCGAATTACCTGCGCAGGCGTTGTGTGGACACGGCAACGAACTGCCCCAATTCCCTGTGCGGGTACGCCGTCGAATTGCTGTGCGGCACACCCCCGGCCGGACGCGTCCGCGCGATGATGTGTCACGGGCCGCATAGGGAGGCCCCGTTGGTGGCACGATGGTCTCGGGAGTGCGGACCGACCGAGGGTGTGTGATCAGTTGTGGCCATTTCACTGTCAGTGGTGCTGCTGTTGGCGATCATCCTGGTGGTGCTCATCCGGGGAGGGTCGATCAAGGCGGGGCCGGCGATAGTCGCGATCCTGTTCGGCTTCTTCCTCGCCTCGACCGGCATGGCCCCGTCGATCAACCGCTTCCTCGACTCCCTCGCGGACACCATCAACTCGATCAGCTTCTGAGGCCCGCCCGGCCCTCGTCGTGTCCGGGCGGGTGCCCGGACACGACGAGGGCCGGGTCGGAGAAGTGATCTCCGACCCGGCCCGGGCCGTACAGAGCGGGCGACGGGAATCGAACCCGCGTAGCTAGTTTGGAAGACTAGTGCTCTACCATTGAGCTACGCCCGCACATGACGCGCCGCAGGTCAGCGACCGCGGCACTGCAGGCATCGTAGCGGGTCGGCACCCTGCCGCGCACACCCCGTTTCCCGGGCCCGCCGCGGCGCGCCCCGAGGCTCGGTAAAAGCGGCGGTCAGGCGGCCTGCGGGCATGTACCCTACGTGTCGCACCAGACGGGGTGTGGCGCAGCTTGGTAGCGCGTCCGCTTTGGGAGCGGAAGGCCGTGGGTTCAAATCCCGCCACCCCGACCAACGACCGGCCGTGAGCGGCCACCGAACCGGCCGGTACGGCCATCACCGGCCACCGACCCGGCCATCGGCGACCATCGAACGGCCATCACCGGCCGTCAGCGGCCATCTGCGCGGTCACCTCGCTTGATCGCCTTTGGGGCGTGTCGTCGCTGCCGTTACTATGCAAGCTGCACGCCCGTGTGCCTCATCCTCTGGTAGGTCCTCCGGGCGGCGAATCCGCGGGAGCCGGTCTGGCTCCTGCAGAAACCAAGAAGTCAGCCCCCAAGGAGACCGAACCGTGAAGAGCGCCGTGGAGACCCTGAACCCGACTCGGGTTCGGCTCAGCATCGAGGTGCCCTTCGAGGAGCTCAAGGACAGCCTCGACGCGGCGTACAAGAAGA
Organism: Actinobacteria bacterium OV320; assembly: GCA_001298545.1. Taxonomy (GTDB): domain Bacteria; phylum Actinomycetota; class Actinomycetes; order Streptomycetales; family Streptomycetaceae; genus Streptomyces; species Streptomyces coriariae. The sequence continues at coordinate 300,506 of LJCX01000034.1, read as the reverse complement.
TCAACCAGCAGGTCACGGTGAAGGGCTTCCGCAAGGGCAAGATCCCCGCCCGGGTGATCGACCAGCGCTTCGGCCGTGGCGCCGTGCTGGAGGAGGCCGTCAACGACGCGCTGCCGAAGTTCTACACGGAGGCGGTCAACGAGGCCGAGATCGACGTCCTCGGCCAGCCCGAGGTCGACATCACGGAGCTGAAGGACGGCGAGACGCTGAACTTCACCGCCGAGGTCGACATCCGTCCCTCCCTCGAGCTCCCCGAGGACTTCTCCTCCATCGAGGTCGAGGTCGACGCCGTCGAGGTGTCCGAGGAGGACATCGACAAGGCGGTCGAGCAGCTCCGTGAGCGCTTCGCCTCGACCTCCCCGGTCGAGCGTGCCGCCGAGGACGGCGACGTCGTGACCGTCGACCTGGAGGCCAAGGTCGACGGCGAGATCCTCGAGGACGGCGTCGCCAGCGGCGTCTCCTACACCATCGGCTCCGGCGAGCTGCTGGAAGGCATCGACGAGGCCGTGAAGGGCCTGGAGGCCGGTGGCGAGGCCACCTTCACCTCCGAGCTCAAGGGCGGCTCGGCGGCCGGCAAGGAGGCCGAGGTCACCGTCAAGGTCACCCAGGTCGCCGCCCGCGAGCTCCCCGAGCTGGACGACGAGTTCGCGCAGCTCGCCTCCGAGTTCGACACCCTCGAGGAGCTCAAGGCCGACAGCCGCAAGCGCCTCGAGAACACGAAGCAGTACGACCAGGCCACGCAGGCCCAGGAGCGCGTCCTGGAGAAGCTGCTGGAGCTCGTCGAGGTGCCCGTCCCCGAGAAGCTGCTCGAGGACGAGGTCAACACCCGCAAGCACAACCTGGAGCACCACCAGCTCGGCCAGATGGGCCTGGACCTCGACAAGTACCTGGAGATCCAGGGCAAGACCGCCGAGGAGTTCGAGACCGAGACCCGTGAGGCCGCGGTCAAGGGCATCAAGACCCAGTTCGTGCTCGACGAGCTCGTCAAGCGCGAGAAGCTGAACGTCAACCAGGAGGAGCTCACCGAGCACCTCATGCGCCGTGCCGCCTCCTCCGGCATGTCCCCCGACCAGTTCGCCCAGGCGGTCGTCGAGGGCGGCCAGGTTCCGCTCCTGGTCGGCGAGGTCGCCCGCGGCAAGGCTCTGGCCACGGTCGTCGAGTCCGCCACGGTGAAGGACACCAACGGCGAGGTCATCGACCTGGACGACGAGGAAGAGGCCGAGGAGGCCGCCGCCGAGGCGACGACCTCCGAGGAGAACACCGAGGCCTGAGCGGCCTCGCGTCACCTCTGACGCAGACACGAGGGGCCCCGGAGCGGTATGCGCTCCGGGGCCCCTCTGTCATGGGACGCCCGGCCGGGGTCGGCCGTGACCGGCCATGGGCCCCATGGCCGGTCACGGAGCGCTCGCGGGAATGCTGTCGCCGGCGCTGCCACCGTCCACGACCGGCCATGGCGCCTCGGGCGGGCCACAGGGCGGCCGGCCCGAGGTGGCGGGCAGCCCAGGGGCGCGGGCCGGGGTGCGGGCCCGGTGTCGGGGTGCCGATCCGTGCGGCGGTCCGGGTGGCGCCGGTGCGGCCCTCGTGGCGGTGAAGGCGCGGCCCCGCTGCGGGGTGCGACCGTCCGCGGACGGCCCGTGGCCGCCCACGGACGCGTGCCCCACGTCTACGCCCCCGGCGAACACTCTCCTCTCCGGGATTCCCCGAAGGGACCCGCGCGTTAGGGTCCATGAGTACGAGGGCAGGGGACTCTCCGTTGCCCCCGGCAGTACACGTGAGACGGCCCGGCGCCGTCGTAAGACGAGCAGGTGGATACGTGACGAATCTGATGCCCACAGCCGCCGGCGACCCCATCGGTGGTGGCCTCGGCGACCAGGTCTACAACCGGCTGCTCGGCGAGCGGATCATCTTCCTCGGCCAGGCGGTCGACGACGACATCGCCAACAAGATCACCGCACAGCTGCTGCTCCTTGCCGCCGATCCGGACAAGGACATCTACCTGTACATCAACAGCCCCGGCGGCTCGATCACGGCCGGCATGGCGATCTACGACACGATGCAGTTCATCAAGAACGACGTGGTGACCATCGCCATGGGTCTCGCGGCGTCCATGGGGCAGTTCCTGCTCAGCGCGGGCACGCCCGGCAAGCGCTTCGCGCTGCCGAACGCCGAGATCCTGATCCACCAGCCCTCCGCGGGCCTGGCGGGCTCGGCCTCCGACATCAAGATCCACGCCGAGCGGCTGCTGCACACCAAGAAGCGCATGGCCGAGCTGACTTCCCAGCACACCGGCCAGACGGTCGAGCAGGTCACCCGCGACTCGGACCGCGACCGCTGGTTCGACGCGTTCGAGGCCAAGGAGTACGGCCTCATCGACGACGTCATCCCGACGGCGGCCGGCATGCCGGGCGGCGGCGGTACCGGGGCGGCCTGAGGACCACTGACGGCAGCAGGGTCACGCAGGGTGCTCCCCGGAGCCCCCTGACTCCCTGAGCCCCTTCCGGAGTCCCCGGGAGCCCCCGGACCCCTGCGGAGTTCCGAAAGCCCTCACGGGCCCCCGGAGTTCCGAAAGCTCCCGGGAGTGCCCAGAGGCCCCCGGAGCGGGAGCCGCTCGGAGGTCCCTCGGGACTCCCGGACTTCCGGGAAGCCTCACGGAGGCTCCCCGCAGCTCCAGGAGTTCCGAGGAGGCCCCTGGGTGGCCCTCGGAGCCCCTCGGGGTCCCGCGAGGCCTCCCGGGTCACCGAGGACCTCGGAAGCCGTCAGTGCCCCATCCAGCCCCTCCAGCCCACCGCCCCAGTCCTCTTTCCAGGAGACACCGTGAACGACTTCCCCGGCAGCGGCATCTACGCCCGCACCGAGGCCGAATACACCGGCCCTCGCGCCGAATCCCGCTACGTCATCCCGCGCTTCGTCGAGCGCACCTCGCAGGGCGTCCGCGAGTACGACCCGTACGCGAAGCTCTTCGAGGAGCGTGTGATCTTCCTCGGCGTGCAGATCGACGACGCCTCCGCCAACGACGTCATGGCGCAGCTGCTGTGCCTGGAGTCGATGGACCCCGACCGGGACATCTCGGTCTACATCAACAGCCCGGGCGGCTCCTTCACGGCGCTGACCGCGATCTACGACACGATGCAGTTCGTGAAGCCCGACATCCAGACGGTCTGCATGGGTCAGGCGGCCTCCGCCGCCGCGATCCTGCTGGCCGCCGGTACGCCGGGCAAGCGCATGGCGCTGCCGAACGCGCGCGTACTGATCCACCAGCCGTACAGCGAGACGGGCCGCGGTCAGGTCTCCGACCTGGAGATCGCCGCCAACGAGATCCTCCGGATGCGCGCGCAGCTTGAGGACATGCTGGCCAAGCACTCGACCACGCCGATCGAGAAGATCCGTGAGGACATCGAGCGCGACAAGATCCTCACGGCCGAGGACGCGCTGGCGTACGGCCTGATCGACCAGATCATCTCCACCCGCAAGCTGAACAACAACTCGCTCGTTTGACGCACGGGGTCGTCCCGTTGGGCCCCCCTCGGGGCGGTGTGACACGGTCCACGTCACAGTGAACCGTGCCAAGGGGGGCCCGAACGGGGGGCCAGGCAAGGTACCGTCGGAATAAGGCAGCACCAGGAGCCGCTGGATTCGTAAGCGTCCAGTCGTCTCCCAGGCGAAGGGGAAGCACACCGTGGCACGCATCGGTGACGGCGGCGATCTGCTCAAGTGCTCGTTCTGCGGCAAGAGCCAGAAGCAGGTCAAGAAGCTCATCGCAGGGCCCGGTGTGTACATCTGCGACGAGTGCATCGATCTCTGCAACGAGATCATCGAGGAAGAGCTCGCGGAGACGAGCGAGGTCCGCTGGGAGGAACTCCCGAAGCCGCGCGAGATCTACGAGTTCCTCGAGGGCTACGTGGTGGGCCAGGAACCCGCCAAGAAGGCCCTGTCGGTAGCGGTGTACAACCACTACAAGCGCGTCCAGGCCGGTGAGAACGGCGGCGGCCAAAGCCGCGAGGACGCCATCGAGTTGGCGAAGTCCAACATCCTCCTGCTCGGCCCCACCGGCTCGGGCAAGACGCTCCTGGCACAGACCCTGGCGCGCATGCTGAACGTCCCGTTCGCGATCGCCGACGCCACGGCGCTGACCGAGGCGGGCTACGTCGGCGAGGACGTCGAGAACATCCTGCTGAAGCTGATCCAGGCCGCGGACTACGACGTCAAGAAGGCCGAGACCGGGATCATCTACATCGATGAGATCGACAAGGTCGCGCGCAAGAGCGAGAACCCGTCCATCACCCGTGACGTGTCGGGCGAGGGCGTGCAGCAGGCCCTGCTGAAGATCCTGGAGGGCACCACCGCCTCGGTCCCGCCGCAGGGCGGCCGCAAGCACCCGCACCAGGAGTTCATCCAGATCGACACGACGAACGTGCTGTTCATCGTGGGCGGTGCCTTCTCGGGCCTGGAGAAGATCATCGAGACCCGGGCCGGCGCCAAGGGCATCGGGTTCGGCGCGACGATCCGCTCCAAGCGCGAGCTGGAGTCCAAGGACCAGTTCGAGGCCGTCATGCCGGAGGACCTGGTCAAGTTCGGCATGATCCCGGAGTTCATCGGCCGTCTCCCGGTCATCACCTCGGTCCACAACCTGGACCGCGAGGCGCTCCTCCAGATCCTGATCGAGCCGCGCAACGCGCTGGTGAAGCAGTACCAGCGGCTCTTCGAACTCGACGGTGTGGAGCTGGACTTCGAGCGGGAGGCCCTGGAGGCCATCGCCGACCAGGCCATCCTCCGCCAGACCGGCGCCCGCGGCCTGCGCGCGATCATGGAGGAAGTCCTCCAGGCGGTCATGTACGAGGTCCCCTCCCGCAAGGACGTGGCCCGCGTGGTCATCACGGCGGACGTGGTCCTCTCCAACGTCAACCCGACCCTGATCCCGCGCGACGCACGCGGCGGCCGCGGCCCGGGCGAGCAGAAGACCGCCTGATCCGCACCTGTACCGATCCGCATCCGTACGACGAAGGGCCCCGGTCGAGCGACCGGGGCCCTTCGTCGTCGGGTCGGGCGGCGCGGGGCGTCAGGCCTTGACGCGGACCTCGTCGCGCAGCTTCGTGGTGATGTCGATCGCCACGTCCTTGGTGATGCCCTTCGTGGCGTCACCCGGCGAGACCATGGCGATGGTGCTGTAGTCGGCCCAGGCGCAGAACCAGTCGGTCTTCTCCTGCTTGCTGACCGAGTCCGTGCCCTTGGCCGCCTGGCACTTCATGACCGCGCCGTCGAGGTCGGCCGCGACGGGCTCGCCGACCAGTTCGGTCTTGGCGCCGCTGCTGCTCGAGTCGGAGCCTTCCTCGGACGACTTCTTGAAGCCGGCGAAGAAGGTGTCGAGCGCCTTCTCGGGGTCGGCGATCGTGCCGTAGGCGCCGGCGTAGGTGATGCCCTTGGCCGTCGCGAGCTCGGTCGCGTCGGGGACGGTGCTCGGGTCGTCGGGGTCGTACCCGCTCAGGTCCGCCGTCGAGTAGACGCCGATCACGCTCTTGCCGTCCTTGACGCCGCTCTTCTCCAGCTCCGCCGCGGTGTCGTCGCCCGCGGTCGCGCCGTCGTCGGAGAACCGCGTGTACTCGGTGAGCACCTTCGTCGGGGTGGCCAGCTTGTGGGCGCCGTCGTCCTTCAGGCCGCCCGCGCCACCGCCGCCGCCGATCACGAAGTACGCGCCCACGCCGATCGCGGCGACGACCGCGATCGCGCCGACGATGATGCCCGCCTTCTTGCCGCCGCCGCTCGGGGCCGGGGGCTGCGGGACGCCGTAGGGAGGCTGGCCGTAGGGCGGCTGCTGGCCGTACGGGGGCTGGCCATAGGGCGGCGGCTGCTGGCCGTAGGGCGGGGTCTGCGGGGGGACGCCCTGCGGGGGCTGCTGCGGGTAGCCGTAGCCGGGCTGCGGGGCGGGGGGCTGCTGGGGGTAGCCGTAGCCGGGCTGGGGCGCCTGCGGCGGCTGGCCGTACGGGCCTTGCTGGCCGTACGGTCCGGGCTGCTGGGGCGGCCCGCCGTACGGGCCCGGCTGGTTGTGACTCATTTCTGGGTTCCCCTCCAGATGCTTATGTGATTTTCACATCCTGGCTCAAAGCCAACACCTGCACGGCAGCGGGGCCCCTACCGTTACAGAGCAAACACGTTTCGGGACGGCGCCGTGACACCCCTAAACTGGGCGCGTGACCGAGAACGCTCAGCAGCAGCCATCAGCGCCCCACACCGAACTGCCGACCCAGTACGCGCCGGCCGATGTAGAGGGGCCGCTGTACGAGCGCTGGGTAGAGCGGGGCTACTTCGAGGCCGACGCGAAGAGCGAGAAGCCTCCGTACACCGTCGTCATCCCCCCGCCGAACGTCACGGGCAGCCTGCACCTCGGGCACGCCTTCGAGCACACGCTCATCGACGCCCTCACCCGCCGCAAGCGCATGCAGGGCTTCGAGACGCTGTGGCAGCCCGGCATGGACCACGCCGGCATCGCCACGCAGAACGTCGTCGAGCGGGAGCTGGGCAAGGAGGGCAAGTCCCGGCACGACCTCGGCCGGGAGGCGTTCGTCGAGCGCGTCTGGCAGTGGAAGGGCGAGTCCGGCGGCCAGATCAGCGGCCAGATGCGCCGCCTGGGAGACGGCGTCGCGTGGTCGCGCGAGCGCTTCACCATGGACGAGGGTCTCTCGCAGGCCGTCCAGACCATCTTCAAGCGGCTCTACGACGACGAGCTCATCTACCGCGCCGAGCGCATCATCAACTGGTGTCCGCGCTGCCTCACCGCGATCTCCGACATCGAGGTCGAGTACCAGGACGACGACGGCGAGCTCGTCTCCATGAAGTACGGCGAGGGGGACGACACCATCGTCGTCGCCACGACCCGCGCCGAGACGATGCTCGGCGACACGGCCGTCGCCGTCCACCCCGACGACGAGCGCTACCGGCACTTGGTCGGCAAGCAGATCCGCCTGCCGCTGACCGACAGGTCCATCCCGGTCGTCGCCGACACGCACGTCGACCCGGCGTTCGGCACGGGCGCGGTCAAGGTGACCCCGGCCCACGACCCGAACGACTTCGAGATCGGCCAGCGCCACGGCCTGCCGTCCCTGACCATCATGGACGAGCACGCCGTCATCACGGCCCACGGCCCCTTCCAGGGGCTGGACCGGCTCGAGGCCCGCTCCGCCATCGTCGCCGCCCTGCGCGCCGAGGGCCGGATCGTCGCCGAGAAGCGGCCGTACGCCCACTCCGTCGGCCACTGCTCGCGCTGCAAGACCACCATCGAGCCGCGCCTGTCCATGCAGTGGTGGGTCAAGGTCGGCCCGCTGGCGAAGGCCGCCGGTGACGCCGTCCGTGACGGCCGCGTCAAGATCCACCCCCAGGAGATGGAGAAGCGCTACTTCGACTGGGTCGACAACCTCCACGACTGGTGCATCTCGCGGCAGTTGTGGTGGGGTCACCGCATCCCGGTCTGGTACGGGCCGAACGGCGAGGTCGTCTGCGTCGGACCCGACGACGAGGCGCCGACCGGCGAGGGCTGGCGTCAGGACACCGACGTCCTCGACACCTGGTTCTCCTCCGGCCTGTGGCCGTTCTCCACGCTCGGCTGGCCCGAACAGACCGAGTCGCTCGCGAAGTTCTACCCGAACTCCGTCCTGGTCACCGGCTACGACATCCTCTTCTTCTGGGTCGCCCGGATGATGATGTTCGGCCTGTACGCGATGGACGGCACCCCGCCGTTCCACACCATCGCCCTGCACGGCATGGTCCGCGACCAGTTCGGCAAGAAGATGTCGAAGTCCTTCGGGAACGCGGTCAACCCGCTGGACTGGATGGACAAGTACGGCTCCGACGCGCTGCGGTTCACCCTGGCCCGTGGCGCCAACCCCGGCGTCGACGTCCCGATCGGCGAGGCCTGGGTCCAGGGATCGCGCAACTTCGCCAACAAGATCTGGAACGCGACGCGCTTCGCGCTGATGAACGGCGCCACGGTCGACGGCCCGCTGCCGGACGCCTCGCAGATGTCGGCGACCGACCGCTGGATCCTCTCCCGTCTCAACTCGGTCGTCGCCGAAGTGGACGCGCTCTACGAGGACTTCCAGTTCGCGAAGCTCTCCGACGTGTTGTTCCACTTCGCCTGGGACGAGGTCTTCGACTGGTACGTCGAGCTGTCCAAGACGACGTTCATGGCCGGCGGCGAGGCCGCGAAGGTCTCCGGCCGCGTCCTCGGCGAGGTCCTCGACGTCACCCTCAGGCTGCTGCACCCGGTGGTCCCGTTCGTCACCGAGACGCTGTGGACCACGCTCACCGGTGGCGAGTCCGTCGTCATCGCCGAGTGGCCCGAGGACAGTGGCTTCCGGGACGCGGCCGCCGAGCAGGAGATCCGGAGCCTCCAGTCCGTGATCACCGAGGTCCGCCGCTTCCGCGCCGACCAGGGCCTCCAGCCCGGCCAGCGGGTCCCGGCCCGGCTGACGCTCGACGGCACGGCGCTGGCGCCCCACGAGACCGCCATCCGCCAGCTCCTCCGCCTCCAGCCGGAGGGCGACGCCTTCTCGGCGACGGCGACCCTGCCGGTCGCGGGCGCCACGGTCGCGCTGGACCTGTCCGGCACGATCGACGTGGTCGCGGAGCGCAAGCGCCTGGCCAAGGACCTGGCGGCCGCCGAGAAGGAGAAGGCCCAGGCCAACGCCAAGCTCGGCAACGAGGCGTTCCTGGGGAAGGCCCCGGACAACGTGGTCGAGAAGATCCGCGCCCGCCTCGCCAAGGCGGACGAGGACATCGCCCGCATCCAGACCCAGCTGGAGCGCCTGCCGCAGGCGTAGGCACCGTGGGGCGCCCTGACGACGCCCGACGACGAAGGCCCCCGGGACCATTACGGTTCCGGGGGCCTTCGCCTACGTCTGTCACCGGCCGTCCGTAGACTGGCCCCGTGAGCGAGCTCCCCCCGAACGGCAACCAAGACGACCTGCCCGACCCCCTCGATCCCTTCGACGAGATCATCGCGGAGGAGACCGACCGCGACCCCGATCTCGCGGTCATCGAAGCCGGCAGCCGCACCCTGCGCACCCAGGGCGGCGCGCCGCAGGCCGATGTGCCCACGCGCCCGGAGGACCCCGAGGTCGACAAGGCCCTGCGCGAGGTCGAGGCGGAGCTGGCCACCCGCTGGGGCGAGACCAAGCTGGAGCCCTCGGTCGACCGCATCGCCGCGCTGATGGACGTGCTGGGGGACCCGCAGCGGTCGTACCCCTCGATCCACATCACCGGGACCAACGGCAAGACCTCCACCGCCCGCATGGTCGAGGCCCTGCTGGGCGCCTTCGACCTGCGCACGGGCCGGTACACCTCCCCGCACGTCCAGTCGATCACCGAGCGGATCAGCCTGGACGGCGCGCCCATCTCCGCCGAGCGGTTCATCGAGACGTACGACGACATCAAGGCGTACGTCGAGATGGTCGACGGCATGCAGGAGTACCGGCTGTCCTTCTTCGAGGTGCTCACCGGCATGGCGTACGCCGCCTTCTCGGACGCGCCGGTCGACGTCGCCGTCGTGGAGGTGGGGATGGGCGGCTCGTGGGACGCGACCAACGTGATCGACGGTGACGTCGCCGTCGTGACGCCCATCGACCTGGACCACACCGACCGGCTCGGGGAGACGACCGGCGAGATCGCCGCCGAGAAGGGCGGGATCATCAAGCAGGACGCCACCGTGATCCTGGCCCAGCAGCCGGTCGATGCGGCCCAGGTGCTGCTGAAGAAGGCCGTCGAGGTCGACGCCACCGTGGCCCGGGAAGGCCTGGAGTTCGGGGTCGTCGGCCGTCAGGTCGCCGTCGGCGGACAGATGGTGACACTGCGCGGCCTGGGCGGCGAGTACCCCGAGGTGTACCTGCCCCTGCACGGTCCCTACCAGGCGCACAACGCGGCCGTCGCCCTCGCCGCCGTCGAGGCGTTCTTCGGCGTCGGCTCCCAGCGTCCCGAGCCGCTCGACATCGACACGGTCCGCAAGGCCTTCGCGGCCGTCTCCTCGCCGGGCCGCCTCGAGGTCGTACGGCGCTCCCCGACCGTGGTCCTCGACGCCGCCCACAATCCGGCCGGCGCGCGGGCCACCGCCGAGGCCGTCGGCGAGGCCTTCGACTTCAGCCGGCTGATCGGGGTGGTCGGGGCCAGCGGCGACAAGAACGTGCGGGGGCTCCTGGAGGCCTTCGAGCCGATCTTCGCGGAGGTCGTCGTCACGCAGAACTCCAGCCATCGCGCGATGGACGCCGACGAACTGGCCGCGATCGCCGTCGAGGTGTTCGGTGACGACCGCGTCCAGGTCGAGCCGAGGCTGCCCGACGCTCTGGAGGCGGCGGTCACGCTCGCCGAGGAGGAGGGCGAGTTCGCGGGCGGCGCGGTGCTGGTCACCGGTTCCGTCATCACGGTCGGCGAGGCCCGGCTGCTTCTCGGAAAGGGCTGAGGTCCCCCATGCGTACGCTCTGCTCCTCGACTCTGATCGGCGAGTTCTTCGTCATCGGCTTCGCCGGTCTGGTGGCCATGAAGGACGCCGACCTGTCCACCGGCACGGTGTGGACGGTGTGCGGCATCGCCATGTTCTTCAGCGTGCTGCTGTGCGGCATGGTCACCCGGCCCGGGGGCGTCGCCCTCGGCTGGGCGCTCCAGATCGCCCTCGTCGCGTCCGGCTTCTTCGTCCCGATCATGTTCTTCCTCGGGGTGCTGTTCGGGGCCCTGTGGTGGGCGTCCGTGCACTTCGGGCGGAAGGTCGACGAGGCGAAGGCGCGATTCGCCGCGCAGGCCGCCGCGGCCTCTGCGGATACCGCTGACGCTGCGTAACAGGTGCCAGGACACGCCCTGTAACCTCATCCCACCGCACACACCGGCATGAGAAACACACCGGCAGTAGAAGGAGTCACCTCGTGAGCCAGCGCACCCTCGTCCTGCTCAAGCCCGACGCCGTCCGTCGTGGCCTGACCGGCGAGATCATCAGCCGTATCGAGCGCAAGGCCGGCTGGCAGATCACCGCGCTGGAGCTGCGGACCCTGGACCAGGACACGCTGGAGCAGCACTACGGCGAGCACAAGGGCAAGCCCTTCTACGAGCCGCTGGTGGAGTTCATGGCCTCCGGTCCGGTCGTCGCGCTGATCGTCGAGGGCGACCGGGTCATCGAGGGCGTGCGCGCGCTCGCGGGTCCGACCGACCCGATCGCCGCCGCCCCCGGCTCCATCCGCGGCGACTACGGTGTGATCGTCCGCGAGAACCTGATCCACGCCTCCGACTCCGAGGAGTCCGCCGAGCGTGAGGTGAAGATCTTCTTCCCCGGCCGAGCCTGATCCGACGGCGTCCGGAGCGGCTGAAGCGGGCGATCGAGGGAACGTGAGTCCCCGAACGCCCGTCTCCAGAAGCGAACCCTCACAGCATCTGCAAACAATGGCGGAGACCGCTCCGCAGTGTTCGTGCAGGCGCGTTTACGATGGAAGCCTTCACGTCACAGCACCCACCTCGCCGACCTGATAAGCCCTCAAAGCTCATGGAAGGCCAGTCGAATCCTGATGGGGAACTCAATGTCGTTCATCGGCCGTGACATGGCTGTCGACCTCGGGACCGCCAACACGCTGGTGTACGTCAGGGGTCGCGGGATCGTACTCAACGAGCCGTCCGTCGTCGCGATCAACACCAACACCGGTGGCATCCTCGCGGTCGGCGCCGAAGCGAAGAAGATGATCGGGCGCACGCCCGGCAACATCGTTGCCGTGCGTCCGCTGAAGGACGGCGTGATCGCCGACTTCGAGATCACCGAGCGGATGCTCCGCTACTTCATCCTGAAGATCCACAAGCGGCGGTATCTGGCTCGTCCGCGGGTCGTCGTCTGTGTGCCCTCGGGCATCACGGGCGTCGAGCGCCGCGCCGTCATCGAGGCGTCGACCCAGGCCGGCGCCCGTCAGGTGCACATCATCGAGGAGCCCATGGCCGCCGCCATCGGCTCCGGCCTGCCGGTCCACGAGGCCACGGGCAACATGGTGGTGGACATCGGTGGCGGCACCACGGAGGTCGCGGTCATCTCGCTCGGCGGCATCGTCACCGCCCAGTCCATCCGCGTCGCGGGTGACGAGCTGGACAGCTCGATCATCCAGCACATCAAGAAGGAGTACTCGCTCCTCCTCGGTGAGCGGACGGCTGAGCAGATCAAGATCACGATCGGTTCCGCCTACGACCTCGACGACGACCAGCACACCGAAATCCGTGGCCGCGACCTCGTGTCCGGGCTGCCCAAGACCGTCGTCATCTCGGCCGCCGAGGTGCGCAAGGCGATCGAGGAACCCGTCAACGCGATCGTCGACGCCGTGAAGACCACCCTCGACAAGTGCCCGCCGGAGCTGTCCGGCGACATCATGGACCGAGGAATCGTTCTGACCGGCGGCGGAGCCCTGCTGCGCGGTCTGGACGAGCGGCTGCGCCGGGAGACCGGCATGCCCATCCACATCGCCGAGGACCCGCTGGACAGCGTGGCGCTCGGCTCCGGGAAGTGCGTCGAGGAGTTCGAGGCGCTCCAGCAGGTCCTGGACGCCGCGCCCCGCAGATGACGTAACGCTTCGATTCCGCCGTACGGGATGATCTCCTCTCGTGCGGCGGATCGTTGATATTGAGGCATAAGCTCCCACAAAGCGCCCTTGGCCATCTTGGCCCGGGGCTACCCCAATTCCAGATCCTGCTTCCTGATTCCTGTACTTGGTTTTTTCTCGAGGAAGGGCACGGCCGCCGCACGTGAGGGACACACGAGAGAGCCGGCTGCTCCTGGTGCTGCTGATCGCCGTAGCGTTCGCGCTGATCACGGTGGACATCCGGGGTGGGGAGGATTCCCCGGTCGACGGTGCCCGGCAGGCCGCGGCCGCGGCCTTCGGTCCGATCGAGAACGGCGTGTCGTCGGCGGTGGATCCCGTCGGCAACGCCGTCTCCGCCGTCCGGGACTCCGGTGAACGCCATGACCGGCTCACCGACCTGGAGAAGGAGAACGCGGCTCTCAAGGCGAAGCTCGGCAGCGACGACCGCAACCGCAGCCGGCTGGCGCAGCTCGACAAGATGCTGAAGATCGCCGGCACGGGCCAGTACGGCATCAAGGGCGCCGAGGTCATCGCGATAGGAGCGGCCCAGGGCTTCTCCTGGACCATCACCATCGACGTCGGCGCGAACGACGGCGTCAAGCGCGACATGACGGTCCTCAACGGGGACGGCCTGGTCGGGCGGGTCACCACCGTCGGGCCCGACACCGCGACCGTCCTCCTGGCCAGCGACCCCGACTTCACCGTCGGCACCCGGATGGAGGCGTCCGACGAGCTCGGCTTCGCCTCCGGACAGGGCGACCGGCCGCTGCGCGTCGAACTCCTCAACGGCAAGGCCGAGGTGAAGAAGGGCGACCGGCTGGTCACCTTCGGCTCGCAGGCCGACAAGCCCTTCGTGCCCGGCGTCCCCGTCGGCGTCGTCTCCCGCGTCGACCCCTCTGGCGGCGACCTCACCCGCACCCTCTACGTCACGCCGTACGTCAGCTTCACCAAGCTCGACATCGTGGGCGTGGTCGTCGAGGCACCGAAGAAGGATCCGCGCGACACCGTGCTCCCCTCGAAGCCCAAACCGGTCCCCACGCCGACGGTGACCGTGACGGTCACTCCGAACGCGAACGCACCCGTAGACGGCCAGCAGCAGTAGGAGCTGACAACCCCATGCGCGTCAACCGGATCCTGCTCTCCGTCCCGCTGGTCGTCGTCGCCCTGGTGGTCCAGGTGAGCGTCCTCGCCCGCCTCCACCTCCCCGGCGCCGTCCCCGACCTCCTCCTGCTCACCGTGCTGGGCCTCGCCATGGTCTACGGCCATGTCGGCGGGGCCCTCATCGGCTTCGGCGCCGGTCTGCTCGCCGACCTCGCGCCGCCCGCCGACCACGCCGCCGGGCGCTACGCCCTCGTGCTGTGCGTGATCGGCTACCTCGCCGGGCTCGTCAAGCCCGAGAGCGGGCAGATCAAGTCGGCCACCGGCCCGATGGTCGTGGTCGTCGGCGCCGCGATCGGCTCCACCCTGCTGTACGCCGGGGTGGGCGCCCTCGTCGGTGACACGGCCGCCCGCCATGTCGGCCTCACCGGGCTGCTGTTCACCGCCGGCCTGTACGACCTGCTGCTGGCCCCGTTCGTCGTCCCCGCGGTCATGTTCCTGGCGCGGCGCGCCGACAACGATCCCCTCGCGGAGACCAACTCCGCCGCGAAGAGCCCGGACATCTCGTCCGGCTGGCTCTCCTCCGGGACGGGTCTCAGGATCGGCGGGCAGCGCAACGGACTGAAGCTGAAGGCGGCCCGCTCACGCGGGGCGCGCGCCGGCCGGATCAAGGGGGTCAAGCGGCTGTGAACGCGGGCGCCGGCGCGCGGAGCGCGCCAGGGGATGGATCACCCGAACGGGGAGGTTCTGCCGGAACGAGGCCTCACAGGCCGATCGTTCATCATTCGTCCGCGCATACACGATCGCGTACCGAATCCGCGTACGGAGAGGGGGAGGCACCGCAGTGACCAACATTCCCGAGACCGGTCGGACCCCACGGGTCCAGATCAGGCTCGTCGTGATCCAGATCCTCGTCCTCTCCCTGCTCGGCACCCTCGGCGGCCGCCTGTGGTACCTCCAGATCCGGGAGGGCGCGGAGTACGCCAAGGAGGCCTCCGGCAACCACGTCCAGCAGGTCGTCGAGCCCGCCGTGCGCGGCTCGATCCTGGACGCGCGCGGAGTGGCCCTCGCCGACAACGAGACGCGGCTCGTGGTCTCCGCCTCCCGCACCGACCTGCTGAAGCAGAAGGACGACGGCAAGGCGGTCCTGGCCAAGCTCGCGGCTGTCCTCGGCATGAGCACCGAGGAGGTCGAGCAGAAGGTCCGGCTCTGCGACGCGAAGACGCCCCAGCCCTGCTGGAACGGCTCGCCCTACCAGCCGATCCCGATCACCGACGAGGCCACCGCCAAGCAGGCCCTCCAGATCCGCGAGCGCGCCGAGGACTTCCCCGGCATCACCGCCGAGCCCGAGGCCGTACGCCGTTACGCGGCCCCCGGGAACGCCAACACCGCCCAGGTCCTCGGTTACCTCTCCCCGGTGACGGACGACGAGATCACCAAGGCCCAGGACAGCGACTCGCCGTATCTGCGCTCCGACCAGGTCGGCCGCAGCGGCCTGGAGCGCCAGTACGACAAGGAGCTGCGCGGCAAGGCCGGCGTCACCCGTTACGAGGTGGACAACCTCGGCCGTGTCATCGGCCAGGCCGAGGCGGACGCGGCCCAGCCCGGCTCCAACCTCGTCACCAGCATCGACGCCCGCGTCCAGCGGGTCGCCGAGTACGAGCTGAACAACGCGATGAAGATCGCCCGTACCCAGTTCGACAAGATCACCGGCGAGAACTACAAGGCCGACTCCGGAGCGGTCGTGGTGATGGAGGCCAAGACCGGCCGTGTCGTCGCCATGGCGTCCGCGCCGGCCTACGACCCCAACGTCTGGGTCGGCGGCATCTCCGCCAAGGACTACAAGAAGCTCACCGGGAAGAACTCCGACTACCCGCTGCTGAACCGGGCCATACAGGGTCAGTCCGCGCCCGGTTCGACCTTCAAGGTGGTCTCCACGGCCGCCGCGGTCGAGGCGGGCTACGAGTGGGACGGCGGCTACCCGTGCACCAGCTCGTACTCGGTGGGCGGCCAGGTCTTCAAGAACTTCGAGGGCGAGAGCTTCGGCCCCATCTCGCTCGGCCGGGCCCTGGAGGTCTCCTGCGACACCGTCTTCTACGGTCTCGCGGACCGGGAGTGGAAGAAGGACGGCGGCATCAACCCGGCCAAGGGTGAGCCCAAGGACTACTTCTACAAGGCCGCCCACCAGTTCGGCCTCGGCAAGGAGACCGGCATCGACCTGCCCAACGAGGTCACCGGCCGGGTCCCGGACCGTCAGTGGAAGGAGTCCTACTGGAAGGCCAACAAGGACTCCTGGTGCAAGTACGGCAAGAAGGACGGCAGTTACGTCGAGAAGATCGCGTACGAGAACTGCCTCGAGGGCAACAAGATGCGCGAGGGCGACTCGATCAACTACTCCATCGGTCAGGGCGACACCCTCGTCACCCCGATCCAGGAGGCCGTGATCTACGGGGCGCTCGCCAACGGCGGCACGATGTACACCCCGACCATCGGCAAGGCGATCGTCAGCGCCGACGGCAAGACCGTCCAGGAGATCAAGCCCAAGGTCCAGGGCAAGCTGCCGGTCGACAAGGCGACGATCAAGGGCATGGACGCCGCGCTGGAAGGCGTGGTCACGCGCGGTACCGCCGCCTGGAAGTTCGGCGGCTGGCCGCAGGAGGAGATCCCGCTGCACGCCAAGACCGGTACCGCGGAGGTCTACGGCAAGCAGACGACGTCCTGGCTCGCCACGTACAGCAAGGACTACACGGTCGTGATGACGATCGCGCAGGCCGGTACCGGTTCGGGCGCCTCCGGTGAGGCCGTGCGGCACATCTACAACGCGATGTACGGCGTCGCCGACGACGGCAAGATCGACAAGAAGAACGCCCTGCTGCCCACCCCGCAGACCAGCCTGCCGAAGGTCCAGGCGGACGGCACGATCAAGGCCCCGAAGGTCTCCAAGGACCCGGCGAAGGAGCAGCGCGTCAGCCAGCAGGACGCGCCGGAGCCGGACGAGACGCAGCCGGGTGCCACCGTGCAGCAGAACACGAGCACCAACCGCGACACCCGCAGGCGACGGCGGAAGAGGGGAAGCCGGAGGATGTGCACATGACCGGCGCGAACGGTTTCTCCGTCTCCGGATACGGGCCCGAGCGGGCCGGCTGGACCCGGGTCTTCGCCCGTGACTCGCTGGCCCGGCGGCTGGACTGGCCGATACTGATGTCGGCGATCGCCCTGTCGCTGATCGGCTCGCTCCTGGTCTACTCGGCGACCCGCAACCGCACCGAGATCAACCAGGGCGACCCGTACTACTTCCTCGTCCGGCACCTGATGAACACCGGCATCGGCATGTGCCTGATGATCGGCACGATCTGGCTCGGCCACCGCACCCTGCGCAACGCGGTGCCGGTCCTCTACGGCCTCTCGCTCATGGGGATCCTGGCGGTGCTCACGCCGCTGGGCTCGACGGTCAACGGCGCGCACTCCTGGATCGTCGTCGGCGGCGGTTTCTCGCTCCAGCCCTCGGAGTTCGTGAAGATCACGATCATCCTGGGCATGGCGATGCTGCTCGCGGCCCGGGTCGACGCCGGCGACAAGCTCTACCCCGACCACCGCACGGTGCTCCAGGCCCTCGGGCTCGCGGCCGTCCCCATGCTGATCGTGATGCTGATGCCCGACCTCGGGTCGGTCATGGTCATGGTGATGATCGTGCTGGGCGTGCTGCTGGCCTCCGGCGCCTCCAACCGCTGGGTCTTCGGACTGCTCGGCGCGGGCGCGGCCGGCGGGATCGCCGTCTGGCAGCTGCACATCCTGGACGAATACCAGATCGCCCGCTTCGCCGCCTTCGCCAACCCCAGCCTCGATCCCGCGGGCGTCGGCTACAACACCAACCAGGCGCGCATCGCGATCGGCTCCGGCGGCCTCACCGGCGCCGGGCTGTTCCACGGCTCGCAGACGACAGGCCAGTTCGTCCCGGAACAGCAGACGGACTTCGTCTTCACCGTCGCGGGCGAGGAACTGGGCTTCATGGGCGCGGGCCTGATCATCGTCCTGCTCGGGGTGATCCTCTGGCGTGCCAGCCGCATAGCGCGTGAGACCACGGAGCTGTACGGCACGATCGTCGCCGCGGGCATCGTGGCCTGGTTCGCCTTCCAGTCCTTCGAGAACATCGGGATGACCCTGGGGATCATGCCGGTGACGGGTCTGCCGCTGCCGTTCGTCTCCTACGGCGGCACGTCGATGTTCGCGGTCTGGGTGGCCTTGGGGCTGCTCCAGTCCATCCGGGTGCAGCGGCCCATGTCGGCGTGAGAGGCACGAGACGGCGTCAGACCTTCTGTTTTCCCCTGGTCGGGTCGTGATTCGGGTCCGGTGCACACTGCCGTTCGGGCCCGACTCCGACTAGGTTCGATTCATGACGGAGACGAAACGCGAGATCGAGCGCAAGTACGAATCCGATGAGAGCGGGCTGCCCGACCTGACCGGTGTGGCCGGGGTCGCGTCCGTTCTCGACAAGGGCGTCACCGAGCTGGACGCGACCTATTACGACACCTCCGACCTGCGCCTGGCCTCGGCCTCGATCACCCTGCGCCGCCGCACCGGGGGGTCCGACGCCGGCTGGCATCTGAAGCTGCCGGTGGGACCGGGCGTCCGGGACGAGATCCGGGCGCCGCTCTCCGACGCCGTGCCCGACGAGCTCGCCGGGCTGGTCCGCTCCCGCATCCGTGAGGGACAGCTCGTGCCCGTGGTGCGGCTGCGCTCCAGCCGGGACATCCGTGAACTCGTCGACGCGCAGGGCCGGCTGCTCGCCGAGGCGAGCGTGGACGCCGTACGCGCGGACCGGCAGTTCGGCGGCGAGGGCAGCGCCCAGTGGACCGAGATCGAGGTGGAGCTCGCCGACGGCGGCGATCCGGTCCTGCTCGACAAGGTGGAGAAGCGGCTGCGCAAGGCGGGCGTACGGCCGTCGAAGTCGGCGTCGAAGCTGGCGCGGGCGCTGGCGGAGACGAAGGGCGGGCATCCGCGGCCGAAGGACAAGGGCCCCGCCGAGCCCGTCACCGCCGGCGACCACGTCCTGGCGTACATCCGTGCCCAGCGGGACGCGATCGTCGAGCTGGACCCGGCGGTGCGCCGGGACGCCGAGGAGTCGATCCACGACATGCGGGTCGCCACCCGTCGGCTGCGCAGCACGTTCCGCTCCTTCCGCAAGGTCCTCGACCGGGAGGTCACCGACCCGATCGCCGACGAACTGAAATGGCTGGCCGGGGAACTGGGCGTGGGCCGCGACCACGAGGTGCTGGCCGAACGGCTGGACGCGGCCCTCGGCGCACTGCCGTCCACCCTGGTCTCCGGCCCGATCCACGAACGGCTGCGCACCTGGGCCAAGGCCGGGGAGCACGGGTCCCGCCGCCGGCTCCTCGGCGTGCTCGACTCCCGGCGCTATCTGACGCTCCTCGACGGCCTGGACGCCGTGGTCACCGACCCGCCGACGCTCAAGGCGGCCGGCAGCAAGCCGGACAAGGTGCTCGCCAAGGCCGTACGCAAGGACTTCGGGAAGGTGTCCGCGCTGGTCGAGCAGGCCATGGAGCAGGAGCCGGGTACCGACCGCGACCTCGCGCTGCACGAGGCCCGCAAGAAGGCCAAGCGGACGCGGTACGCGGCCGAGACGGCCCGCCCGGCCCTCGGCGGCACGGCCAGGACACTGGTCAAGTCCATGAAGTCGCTGCAGAGTCTGCTCGGCGACCACCAGGACAGCGTCATGGCCCGCACCACCTTGCGGGAGCTGTCCGCCGTGGCGCACGCGGCGGGGGAGAGCGCCTTCACGTACGGCGTGCTGTACGCCCGTGAGGAGCGGCGCGCGGAGCGGGTCGAGGAGGCCTTGCCGGCGGAGTGGAAGAAGACCAGCGGCTCGATGGAGGTCTAGCGCCGTGGGCTTCGCGGACGGGGGAGTCCGCCGAGCGGGTTACGCTTGATGGTCACCCCTGTCCCCGCCAGCTCACGAAGGTAATGCCGCGATGTCTGTCGAGTCGGTCTTCCCGCAGCTAGAAGCCTTGCTCCCGCATGTGCAGAAGCCGATCCAGTACGTGGGCGGCGAGCTCAACTCCACCGTCAAGCCCTGGGAGTCCTGCGACGTCCGCTGGGCGCTCATGTACCCGGACGCCTACGAGGTCGGGCTGCCCAACCAGGGCGTCATGATCCTCTACGAGGTGCTGAACGAGCAGGAGGGGGTCCTGGCCGAGCGCACGTACAGCGTGTGGCCGGACCTGGAGGCGCTGATGCGGGAGCACGCGGTGCCGCAGTTCACCGTGGACGGCCACCGTCCGGTGAAGGCCTTCGACGTGTTCGGACTGTCCTTCTCCACGGAGCTGGGCTACACGAACATGCTCACGGCGCTGGACCTCGCGGGTATCCCGCTGGAGTCCAAGGACCGCGGCCTCGACGACCCGATCGTGCTGGCGGGCGGCCATGCGGCCTTCAACCCCGAGCCGATCGCCGACTTCATCGACGCGGCGGTCATCGGCGACGGCGAGCAGGCCGTGCTGGACATGACGAAGATCATCCGCGAGTGGAAGGCGGAGGGCCGGCCGGGCGGCCGCGAGGAGGTCCTCTTCCGTCTCGCGAAGACGGGCGCGGTGTACATCCCGCGGTTCTACGACGTGGAGTACCTCCCCGACGGCCGGATCGCCCGTGTGGTGCCGAACAAGTCGGGCGTTCCGTGGCGCGTGTCGAAGCACACGGTCATGGACCTGGACGAGTGGCCCTACCCCAAGCAGCCGCTGGTCCCGCTCGCCGAGACGGTGCACGAGCGCATGTCGGTGGAGATCTTCCGCGGCTGCACCCGCGGCTGCCGTTTCTGCCAGGCCGGCATGATCACGCGCCCGGTGCGCGAGCGGTCGATCACCGGTATCGGCGACATGGTCGAGAAGGGCCTGAAGGCGACCGGCTTCGAGGAGGTCGGCCTGCTCTCGCTGTCGAGCGCCGATCACAGCGAGATCGGCGAGGTCGCGAAGGGCCTCGCGGACCGCTACGAGGAGGACAAGATCGGCCTGTCCCTCCCCTCCACCCGCGTGGACGCCTTCAACGTCGACCTGGCGAACGAGCTGACCCGCAACGGCCGCCGGTCCGGTCTGACCTTCGCCCCCGAGGGCGGCTCGGAGCGCATGCGCAAGGTCATCAACAAGATGGTCTCCGAAGAGGACCTGATCCGGACGGTCTCCACCGCGTACGGCAACGGCTGGCGTCAGGTGAAGCTCTACTTCATGTGCGGTCTGCCGACGGAGACGGACGAGGACGTCCTCCAGATCGCCGACATGGCGATGAAGGTGATCGCCGAGGGCCGCAAGGTCTCCGGCCAGAACGACATCCGCTGCACGGTCTCCATCGGCGGGTTCGTGCCGAAGCCGCACACCCCGTTCCAGTGGGCGCCGCAGCTCTCCGCCGAGGAGACCGACGCGCGTCTCACGAAGCTGCGGGACAAGATCCGGGGCGACAAGAAGTACGGCCGCTCGATCGGCTTCCGCTACCACGACGGCAAGCCGGGCATCGTCGAGGGTCTCCTCTCGCGCGGCGACCGCCGTATCGGCGCCGTCATCCGCGCCGTCTACGAGGACGGCGGCCGCTTCGACGGCTGGCGCGAGCACTTCTCCTACGACCGCTGGATGGCGTGCGCGGACAAGACGCTGCCCGCTTTCGGCGTGGACGTCGACTGGTACACGACGCGGGAGAAGTCCTACGAGGAGGTCCTGCCCTGGGACCACCTGGACTCGGGTCTCGACAAGGACTGGCTCTGGGAGGACTGGCAGGACGCCCTCGACGAGACGGAGGTCGAGGACTGCCGCTGGACGCCCTGCTTCGACTGCGGGGTGTGCCCGGCGATGGACACGCACATCCAGATCGGCCCGACCGGCAAGAAGCTGCTGCCGTTGACCGTGAAGCAGCCGGCGGGGAGCGCGGCGCACAGCCACTGAGGATGCGCGGCGGCCCTGCGGGGTGTCGCGACCATGCCCGGAGGTCGGTCGGCGGACCTCCGGGCATTGCTGTCAGCGTGGTGCCGGATCCGTCACGAGCCGCCGTTGATGGCGCCGACGAGCGGCTGGAGGGTCACCTTGGTCCAGGGGTTGGGCAGACCGTTGGTGTCGTTGCAGTTCAGAGTGGCCGGGTTGGTGACGCCGACCGCGACGCAGGTGGTCTCCCAGACCTGGCCGGTCGTGGTCATGACGTCGAACTTGACGGGGTTCCCGGCGTTGGCGTTGTGTCCGTTGACGGCGGCTCCGCAGACGAAGCCCACGTCACGTCCGTCGGGGTCCAGGCCGCCCGCGGGGTAGTTGGGATGGGTGCTGAGGTCCGTCCACAGGAACGGGCGGGGCGTGACGCCGCGGAGGTCGTGGATGCCCGCGTAGGTCACTCCGCCGGTCAGCGCGACCCTCAGCTCGAAGGCGTTGGAGTCCTGCGAGGCGTCGATGTCGGAACAGGGGCCGGTCGCTCCGGTGGCTCCGGTCGCACCTGTCGGACCGGTGGCGCCGTCGACGCCGTTCGTACCCGTGGCACCGGTGGCTCCCGTCGCGCCGTCGACACCGTTCGTACCCGTGGCGCCGGTGGCTCCCGTCGCGCCGTCGATGCCGTCCGCGCCGGTCGCGCCGGTGGCTCCGGTCGCGCCGGTGGCTCCGGTGGCTCCGGTCGCTCCGGTGGCGCCGTCGACGCCGTCGACTCCGTCAGCGCCCGTGGCTCCGGTCGCGCCGTCGATCCCGTCGATCCCGTCCGCACCGTCCGCGCCGGTGGCGCCCGTGGCGCCCGTCGGGCCGGTGGGGCCGGTCGCGCCGGTGACTCCGTGGTCGCCCTTGGGACCCTTGGGGCCCTTCGGACCCTTGGGGCCGGTGGGACCCGTCGGGCCCTTGCACTTGTCCTTGCCGCCGGCCTCGATCGCCCGCGGCGCGTGGTGATCCGGCTTGTGGTGCCCCGGCTTGCACTTGCCACCGGGCGAGGGGAGCTCCGCCTGTACGCGGTCGGTGACGCTGCGGGCCGCCGCCGCGGCCGGGCTGATCACGCCGGCCGCCACGATCACGGCGAGCGAGGCCACCATGCCGGCCCGCTTGCATCGGTGTCGGGCCACCGGCCCGAGGAGTGAGTACGGTCCGAACTCTGGGCGCATTCAAGTGCTCCTTGCGTTGAGCGGCCGGGGCGCTTCCCGAACCTGAGGGTGAGCTTGACCTGAGCGAACCGGTTCCCGCGACGCACAAGGTCCAAAAGATATTTTTTATCGACGTATCGGACTAATAGGTGCGTGCTGATGGGGTACTCCCCGCGTGGAGCGGGCGGCCGGGAGGCGGGCCTGTGTCACCTTGACGCCCGTGACGAACCAGACCCTGTGCTTGTGCATGATCGTCAAGGACGAGTCGCGCGTGATCGAACGCTGCCTGGAGTCCGTACGGCCCCTCATCGACTACTGGGTGATCTCCGACACCGGTTCGACCGACGGCACTCAGGACCTGATCCGCAAGGTGCTCGACGGCGTTCCGGGTGAGCTCCACGAGGAGCCCTGGGTCGACTTCGGGCACAACCGGACGCTGAACATCCAGCACGCCCGCGGCAAGGCCGACTACCTGCTCACGCTCGACGCCGACCACGTCATGCGCCAGGACGCCCCGCTGCCCCGGCTCACGGCGGGCTCGTACATGCTGCGGTACGACACCCCGGGCACCCAGCACCGCTTCAAGCACCTCATGCGGGGCGACCTGGCCTGGCGCTACGAGGGCGTCACCCACGAGTACCCGTGCACCGACGGCCCCGACCGCCAGGAGAACCTTCAGGCGCTCGTCATCGAGGACCACGCGGACGGCGGCTGCCGCAGCGACAAGTTCGAGCGCGACGCGCGCCTGCTGCGGGGCGAGTTGGAGCGCGACCCCACCAACGCGCGCACGGTCTTCTACCTCGCCAACACCGAACGCGACCTGGGCCATGTGGACGAGGCGATCGCCCTCTACGAGCGGCGTGCCGAGCTCGGCGGCTGGGGCGAGGAGGTCTACTGCTCGCTGCTGGAGGCCGGCGTCCTGCGGGCGGACAAGGCCGACGACTGGCCCGGGGCCATGAACGCGTTCTCCCGCGCCTGGGAGTCCCGCCCGGCCCGCCTCGAGGCCGTCTACGAACTGGCCTCACGGCTGCGGCTCCAGAGCCGCTATCACACCGCGTACGCCCTGCTCGGCGCGGTCGTCGGCCGGAGTGAGCCCGACGACCTGCTGTTCACCAGGTCCTGGGTGTACCGGTGGGGTCTGCTCTTCGAGTTCTCCATCTGCGCCTACTGGGTCGGCGACCACCAGACCGCCGTCCGGGCGTGCGACACCCTGCTGGCGATGCCGGACCTGCCCGATGCCGTCCGCCACCAGACGCGGACCAACCGCGAGTTCTCCGCGCCCCACGTCCAGGCCGTCCCCCGGCCGGCCGGCCCGGAACGCCGTCCGAAGGCGTCCCGGGCGGGGAAGGCGGCGCGGCCCCGGAAGAAATGACCCCTCCTGACGCACCCTCAACAGCGCATCCACCGAGGTGGTTGTAGCGTCTACGTCGTTATGGACCTGGAGAAACCGCGCGCCGGACAGCCCGCCGGACAGCCCGCGCAGCCGCCCGCGCAGCCGCCCGCGCGGGCGCCCGAGGGGTGCCTCGTGGTGGCGATCCGGCTGCCCGTGCGGATCGTCGTGCTCGTGCTCGTCGTGCCGGTGCGCATGGTGTGGGACGCGCTCGTCGTGGTGGGGCGGCTCCTGCGGGACGCGGTCCTGCGGCCGCTCGGACGGGCCCTGCTGTGGCTCGGGAAGGCGCTGTTCGTCTGGCCGTTGATCGGGCTGTGGCGCTATGCCGTCGTCCCGGTGGGCAGGGCGCTCGGATGGCTAGTCAAGGTGCTGGTTGTGGTGCCGGTGGTGTGGTCCTACCGGTACCTCCTGACTCCGGTCGGGCACGGCATCGCGTGGCTGGCGCGCGGGATCGGGGCCGGGCTGGCGTGGGTGTACGCGCGCGTGCTGACGCCGCTCGGGCACGCGGGCCGGTGGCTGCTGCGGGGGATCGGGGCCGTTCTGGCGGCCGTCGGCGTCGGCGCGTACACCGTCGTGGCGTGGCTGGTGCGCCACCTCGTGGTCGTGCCGGCCGGCTGGGTCCACCGGTGGATCCTCGCGCCGGTCGGGCGGGCGATCGCCTGGTGCGCACGAGGGGTGTGGCGGCTCGCGGCGCTGCTCGTCACCGGGATCGGCCTGGTCCTGTACTGGACCGCCCGGATCCTGGTCGTGCTGCCGGTCCTCGCCCTGTGGCGCTGGGTGCTCGCCCCCGTCGGCCGCTTCCTGGCGGTCGTCGCGCGGGAGGTGGGGGAGGCCCTCGGGCACGCCTGGCGGATCGCCGGACGGATCTCGCGGGCCGTCGGAAGGTTCCTCGGGACCCTCTTCCGGTGGATCTTCGTGGAGCCCGTGCGCTGGGCGTACCGGACCGTCCTCACGCCGGTCGGGCATGTCGTCCGGGACGCCGTGCTGCGTCCCGCCGCCCGCGCCGCGCGCAGCGTGGGCCGGGCCACCCGGCAGACCCTGGCCGCCGCCCGGGAGACCGCCCGGCAGGCCCGCGCGGACGTGCGCCGGATGCTCTTCGGGGAGTCGCGGGAGCGGGAGGCGGTCGGCCGGCGGGAACCATCGGGGGCCGAGGCACGTACTCTTGGTAGGAGTACGACCGCTCTCACGAAGGACTGAACGACACTGGGCAAGCGACAGCCCGAAGGCCCGCCGCCCGCACCCGCGGTGCAGCGCATCCGACTGCGCTACACCAAGCGCGGCCGCCTCCGGTTCACCAGCCACCGTGACTTCCAGCGCGCCTTCGAGCGTGCGTTGCGCCGTGCCGAGGTGCCGATGGCGTACTCGGCGGGGTTCACGCCGCATCCGAAGGTGTCGTACGCCAATGCCGCACCCACCGGCACGGGCAGTGAGGCGGAGTATCTGGAGATCGCGCTCACCGCGGCGCGTGATCCGGAGAAGCTGAGAATCCTCCTCGACGAGTCGCTGCCCACCGGGCTCGACGTCGTCGACGCGGTCGAGGCCCGGACCTCGGGCCTCGCCGACCGGCTGACGGCCTCCGTATGGGAGCTGCGGCTGGACGGAGTGGACCCGGCCGACGCCGGTCGCGCGGTGGAGGCCTTCAACCAGGCCGACGCCGTCGAGGTCCAGCGGATGGCCAAGAACGGCGTCCGAACCTTCGACGCCCGCGCCGCCGTCGTACAACTTGAGACGCACAGTGAACCTGCTGATAGGCCGACGGACCAGCCCTGTGCGATACTGCGGCTGGTTGTTCGGCACGTGACGCCTGCCGTACGACCCGACGACGTCCTGTCCGGTCTTCGCGCCGTGGCCGACCTGGCGCCGCCGGTCCCCGCTGCGGTGACCAGGCTGGCGCAGGGGCTGCTCGATGAAGAGACCGGCACGGTGACCGACCCGCTCGCGCCCGACCGCGAGGCAGCTCAGGCCCCCACAACGGCCGAACCCGCTGCCGCCGCGGAGGCGCCCGCGTAGGGAAGGTTCCGCGAAGGAACGTACGTCGTAGCGCCGCCCTCGTACTCGGGAGCCACCTGGGTCGGGCGGCGAACCGACCAGAAGACTTTCGCCAGGCCGTACGCATTCGGCGTACGGAACCGGCGAGACAGGACACAGAGAGCTCCCGTGCGGCGCCCGCGCCCCGGACGGCGGCACCGCGCATCGCGCGAGCCGCGGACGTCAACGGTGATCGATCCCTCGTGATCGACGCCGGACCAGGCGCGGCGCCCGGGAGCCTGACGGGAGAAACGCCCGCATGCTCGAGCCAACCGAATCCGCAGAGTCCGCCACGGACTCCGACAACACCCCCAGCGACACCCTGCCGCCGCGTCGTCGGCGCCGTGCCGCTTCCCGGCCGGCGGGTCCGCCGGTCGCCGCCGCCGACACCTCGGCCGAGATCACCACGCCGGCCATACCGGCCGTGGAGTCCGCCGAGCAGTTGGCGGAGGAGGACCTCGAAGACGAGGTCACCGAGGCCACTGAGGCCGACGGCACCGCCGACACCAAGGCCGCGGAAGCCGCCGAGGCCGCGCCGCGTACCCGGCGCCGGGCCACCCGCCGTGCCTCCGCGCCCGCCGGGGCTCCGGCCGCCGCCGAGGCCGCCGAGACCGTTCTGCCGGTGGCCGCCGAGGTGAGCGCGCCCGCCGTGGAGGAAGCCCCCGCAGAGGGGGCCGCCGCCGAGGACGCCGCTCCCCGCCGTAGCCGTCGCCGGGCCACGCGTCGCGTCGCGACGCCCACCGAAGCCGCGGCCGAGGTCGTCGAGCCCGTCGTCGAGCCCGAGCCTGTCGCGCAGGTGGCGGACGAGGCGCCCGCCGAGGCCGCGCCCCGTACGCGGCGCCGTGCCACCCGCCGGGCGACCGCGCCCGCCGGTGCGCCGGAGGCCGAGACGCCCGCCGTCGCCGCCGAGGCAGAGGCTCCGGCCGTCGCCGCCGAGCCCGAGGCGCCTGCCGTGACCGACGAGGCGCCCGCCGAGCCCGCTCCCCGGACCCGCCGTCGCGCCACCCGTCGGGTGACCGCGCCCGCCGAGCCCGAGGTCGCCGAGCCGGTCGTCGCCCCCGTCGAAGAGGCGAAGGCTCCCGAGGCGCCTGCCGCCCCGGCCGAGGCCACGCCCGCCGCCGAGACCGCTCAGGCCGCCCAGTCCGCTCAGGCCGACGAGGGCGCCGGTTCGCGTCGTGGGCGCCGTCGTGTCGTCCGCCGGGCCGCCGGAGGCTTCTCCGCGCCCTCGCAGGAGAGCGCGGAGGCCGACGCGCCGCGTCGTCCGGCGCGGCCCGCGGTCGCCGTGTTCCAGGCGCCCGTTTTCGCCGAGCCGCAGTTCCAGACACCGCAGCGGGCCGCGGCCGAGGCCGCCGCCGCCGGGACCGAGGTGCCGGAGGCCGAGGAGCTCGAAGAGGCCGAGGTCGCCCAGGAGGCTCCGGAGGAGCCGACCGGGTCGCGTCGTCGCCGTCGTCGCCGCGCCGCCGGTTTCGGCGACGAGGCCGAGACCGCCGCGGCCGCCGCGCCCGTCGCGGCCCCCGCCGCCGCGGAGGAGCCGGAGACCGAGCCGGAGGAGGCCGACGAGGCCGAGGACGTCGTCGACAGCGACGACGACACCGAGGAGACCGGGTCGCGCCGCCGTCGCCGTCGTGGTGGCCGCCGCCGCCGTCGTGGCGATGCCGCCGACGGCGAGGGGGACTCCGGCGAGGCCGAGTCCGACGACTTCGCCGCCGAGCAGGCCGCGCAGGACGCCGAGGACACCGCCGAGCAGGAGGACGAGGACGCGGAGGACGCCGAGGAGGACGCCGGTGGCTCCACCGCCGGCAGCCGTCGCCGTCGTCGCCGCCGTCGTCGTGCCGGTGACTCCTCTTCCGAGGCCGAGCAGAGCGACGGGGACCCGGAGCGCACGGTCGTCAAGGTCCGTGAGCCGCGCAAGCCCTCCGAGCCGTCCGACGAGGTGCAGTCCATCAAGGGCTCGACCCGTCTCGAGGCCAAGAAGCAGCGCCGCCGGGAAGGCCGTGAGCAGGGCCGCCGACGGGTGCCGATCATCACCGAGGCCGAGTTCCTGGCCCGCCGCGAGGCCGTCGAGCGGGTGATGGTCGTCCGCCAGAGCGGCGAGCGCACCCAGATCGGCGTCCTGGAAGACAACGTGCTCGTCGAGCACTACGTCAACAAGGAGCAGGCCACCTCCTACGTCGGCAACGTGTACCTGGGCAAGGTCCAGAACGTGCTGCCCTCGATGGAGGCCGCCTTCATCGACATCGGCAAGGGGCGCAACGCCGTCCTGTACGCCGGTGAGGTCAACTTCGAGGCGCTCGGCATGGCCAACGGGCCGCGTCGCATCGAGGCCGCCCTCAAGTCGGGTCAGTCGGTCCTCGTCCAGGTGACGAAGGACCCGATCGGGCACAAGGGCGCCCGGCTGACCAGCCAGGTCTCGCTCCCGGGCCGCTACCTCGTGTACGTGCCCGAGGGCTCCATGACCGGCATCAGCCGCAAGCTGCCCGACACCGAGCGGGCCCGGCTGAAGACGATCCTCAAGAAGATCGTCCCCGAGGACGCGGGCGTCATCGTGCGCACCGCCGCCGAGGGTGCGAGCGAGGACGAGCTGCGCCGTGATGTCGAGCGGCTGCAGGGGCAGTGGGAGGACATCCAGAAGAAGGCGAAGAACGGCGGCAACGCGCCGACGCTGCTGTACGGCGAGCCGGACATGACCGTCCGGGTCGTGCGCGACATCTTCAACGAGGACTTCTCCAAGGTCATCGTCAGCGGTGACGAGGCCTGGTCGACCATCCACGGGTACGTGTCGCACGTCGCGCCCGACCTGACCGACCGCCTGAACAGGTGGACCTCCGAGGTCGACGTCTTCGCCACGTACCGGATCGACGAGCAGCTCGCCAAGGCGCTGGACCGCAAGGTCTGGCTGCCCAGCGGCGGTTCGCTGGTGATCGACCGGACCGAGGCGATGGTCGTCGTCGACGTCAACACCGGCAAGTTCACCGGGCAGGGCGGCAACCTCGAGGAGACGGTCACCAGGAACAACCTGGAGGCGGCCGAGGAGATCGTGCGCCAGCTGCGGCTGCGCGACCTCGGCGGCATCATCGTGATCGACTTCATCGACATGGTGCTGGAGTCCAACCGGGACCTGGTGCTGCGGCGCCTGCTGGAGTGCCTGGGCCGCGACCGGACGAAGCACCAGGTCGCGGAAGTGACCTCGCTGGGGCTCGTGCAGATGACCCGTAAGCGGGTCGGCCAGGGACTGCTGGAGTCGTTCTCCGAGACCTGTGTGCACTGCAACGGGCGCGGGGTCATCGTCCACATGGAGCAGCCGACCGCGGTCGGTGGCGGCGGCAAGCGCAAGAAGCGCGGCCGCGGTGGCGACGGCCAGGGTCACGACCACGAGCACGACACGGTGACGGTCGACGTCGTCGAGTCGCTCGCGGGCGCCGACCAGGAGACGGAGAGCGAGGCCGAGGTCGCCGCGGAGGTGGCCGAGCCGGTCGCGCTCGCGGCCCCCGAGTTCGCGCCGGACGAGGAGCTGTACAGCAGCATCGCCGAGGCGGAAGCCTCTGCCACGCGTGGCCGGGGTCGCCGTCGGGCGAGCCGCCGGGCGTCCGCTCCGGCGGGTGCGCCGAGGGGCGGCGCGTCGCGCAGGGCGGGCGGCTTCGAGGAGAGCGCCACGGAGGAGCCCGTCGAGGCGCCCACCGCGCAGGAGGTCACCGCCGAGGCGGAGGCCGAGCGTCCGGTGCAGCCGGCCGAGGCCGTCACCGCGCAGGCCGAGCCGGTCGCCGTAGAGGACCCGGTCGTCGAGGCCGCGGCCGCCGAGGCCCCCGTCGACGAGGCGGCGCCCAAGGGCCGTACCCGTCGTCGCGCCACCCGCAAGGTGTCCGCGCCGGCCGGTTCGCCCGCCGGGGCGGAGGCCGCCGTGCTGACGGTCGCCGAGCCGGCGGTCGCGCCGGTCCCGGCCGCCGAGGCCGCTCCGGTGGAGCAGGCCGAGGTGGAGCAGGCCGCCGAGCCCGTCGTCGAGAGCGCGGCTCCGGCCCGCCCGCGGCGCCGTGCCGTGCGCAAGGCCACCGCGCCGACCGCGTCCGAGGAGACGGCCGTCGTGGTCGTGCCTTCGGTCGCGGAGACCCCCGTCGCGGAGACCGAGGTGCCCGCCGAGGAGGCGGAGGCCGCTCCGGCGAAGAAGGCGGCCGCGCGCAAGACGGCGAAGAAGGCCACGGCGAAGAAGGCCGCCACCAAGAAGACGGCGGCGGTGAAGAAGACGGCCGCGAAGAAGACCGTCGCGAAGAAGACGACGGCGAAGAAGGCGGCGAAGGCGGTGTCGAAGACCACGGCGGCGGCCCAGCAGGGCCAGCCGACGGTCTCGGCCTCGACGGAGGAGTGACTCCGGTCCTTCCGGTTCCTTCCGACTCCGTCTGACTTTGTCTGACTCCTCGTGATTCTGACTGAGTCCGGCTGAGTCCGGCTGAGCGTCACGCGGGCACCCGGTATCCTCCGGGTGCCCGCGTTGCGTTCGGCGGCGAGTTACCCTATGTCTCGCTTGTGACGGAGCGCACGCTCTCCGTGAGTTTCACTGTGGTAACCCTGGGGAAAATCGCTGTCCGCGTGCTGGTAACGTGCACTGTGGTCCCGGTGGCCAAAGATATGCACACCGTGACCCCGGCCGATGAGCACATCCGGTCTTCCAACCGGACACGGCTGACTTCCCGCAAGGAGCCCTCAGGGGGGCGGGGTCCTGTGTACAACCCGTCCGCCCCGCTCACCGGCATCGGCGGACAACACCAGGGATGCGGCCGTGCTGAGCATCGACACGGTCTCTTCCCGACCATGCAAGACGTGGTGCGGCTTAGAGGTCGCCGTAGAGGAGGGGATGTCGATGACCGACGCCCATGAGTTCGTACCGGCCGCCAAGCCCGTGATCGGCGAGGAGGAGATCGAGGCCGCGGTGCGCGTACTGCGCAGCGGCATGGTCGTCCAGGGGCCCGAAGTGGCCGCCTTCGAGGAGGAGTTCTCGGAGCTCGTCGACGGGCGTCACTGCGTCGCGGTCAACTCCGGCACCTCCGCGCTGCACCTGTCGCTCCTCGCTCTCGGCCTCGGCCCGGGCGACGAGGTCATCGTGCCGTCGTTCTCCTTCGCCGCCTCCGCCAACGCGGTACGGCTGGTCGGCGCCGACGTGGTCTTCGCCGACATCGACCCGGAGACGTACTGCCTCGACCCGGCCGCCGTCGAGGCCGCCCTGTCGCCGCGCACCGCCGCGATCATGCCGGTGCACCTGTACGGTCACCCGGCCGCCATGGACAAGATCATGGCGATCGCCGAGCAGCACGGGCTCGCCGTGATCGAGGACGCCTGCCAGGCCCACGCGGCCGCGCTGAACGGCACCCCGGTCGGCGCCTTCGGCGCCGCGGGCACCTTCAGCTTCTACCCGACGAAGAACATGCACAGCCTCGAGGGCGGCATGATCTCCACCGGTGACGCGGAGACCGCCCGCACCCTGCGCCTGCTGCGCAACCAGGGCATGGAGAAGCGCTACGCCAACGAGATCGTCGGCGCCAACGTGCGCATGACGGACGTGTCCGCCGCCATCGGCCGCGTCCAGCGCGGCAAGCTGAACGGCTGGACCGAGCAGCGCATCGCCAACGCCGCGTACCTCACCGAGCACATCAGCGCACCGAACGTGATCACGCCGAAGGTCGCCGAGGGCGCCCGGCACATCTACCACCAGTACACGGTGCGCGTCCTGGGCGACCGCGACGCCGCCATGGCCAAGCTGACCGAGGCCGGCATCGGCAACGCCGTGTACTACCCGACTCCCATCCACCGGCTGAAGCCGTACTGGGAGCCGGACCAGAAGGCGGGCCGTGACTGGGACCTGCCCGAAACGGACCGCGCGGCCGCCCAGGTAGTGTCCCTGCCCGTGCACCCGGCCCTGTCCGCCCAGGACCTGGAGCGCATCGTCACCGCCGTCAATGCTCTGGGGGAGCAACTGTGAGTACCGGGAAGTCGCTGCGAGCGGGACTCGTCGGCCTCGGTTCCATGGGGCGTCACCACGCCCGCGTCCTGTCGGGTCTGGAGGGCGTCGACCTCGTCGGCGTCGTCGACCCGATGGGCGACAAGTTCGGTGCCGCCCAGGGCGCGCCGATCCTGAACACCGTCGAGGAACTCATCGCGCTCGGCGTGGACTACGCCGTCGTGGCCTGCCCCACCGCCCTGCACGAGCCGGTCGGTCTGGCGCTCGCCGAGGCCGGTGTGTGCGCGCTGGTCGAGAAGCCGGTCGCCGACACCGTCGAGGGCGCCCGTCGTCTCGTCGACGCCTTCGAGTCGCGCGGCCTGGTGGCCGGCGTGGGTCACATCGAGCGCTGCAACCCGGCGCTGATGTCGCTGCGCGCCCGCCTGGAGGCCGGTGAGCTCGGTGACGTCTACCAGGTCGTCACCCGCCGCCAGGGCCCCTTCCCGCACCGCATCGCGGACGTCGGCGTCGTCAAGGACCTCGCCACCCACGACATCGACCTCACCGGCTGGGTCACCGGACGCCAGTACCTGTCCATCGCCGCGCACACCGTCTCCAAGAGCGGCCGTGAGCACGAGGACATGGTCTCCGCGGTGGGGCGTCTCGACGACGGCACCATGGTCAACCACCTGGTGAACTGGCTGAGCCCGCTCAAGGAGCGGTTCACCTCGGTCACCGGTGACCGCGGCTGCTTCATCGCCGACACCCTCACCGCCGACCTGACGTTCCACTCCAACGCCGCCGTGACCACCGAGTGGGAGGCCCTGCGGGCGTTCCGCGGAGTGTCCGAGGGCGACATGATCCGGTACGCCATCCCGAAGCGCGAGCCGCTCCAGGTCGAGCACGAGCTGTTCCGGGACGCGGTGCTCGGCAAGCCCGCCGACATCTGCACCCTGCGCCAGGGGATGCGTACCGTCGAGGTGGCGGCCGCGGTCCTCGAGTCGGCGAACACCGACCGCAGTGTGTCCCTTCTGCCGGAGGATCTGGCCGCAGATGGCAGCTGAGCATCACACATCGGGGGAACGGTGCGTGCTCGGCAGGACTCCTATGTTCTGTGAGACTTTCCCCGCAGGACCCAGCCGGCCGTCGGCTGTCGGAGACCAGGAGTCGGAGCATGTCTGCTGCGCCTGACGTCAGCGTCATCGTTGCCGTCTACAACACGATGCCCTACCTGACGGAGTGCCTGAACTCCCTCGTCGGGCAGAGCATCGGCCGTGAGCGCCTGGAGATCGTCGCCGTGGACGACGGCTCCACCGACGACAGCGGCCCCGAGCTGGACCGGTTCGCGGCGCTGTACCCGGACACCGTCAAGGTGCTCCACCAGCCGAACTCCGGCGGCCCGGCCGCGCCCAGCAACCGGGCGCTGGACGTGGCCACCGGCCGTTACGTCTACTTCATCGGCTCCGACGACTACCTCGGCGAGGAAGCGCTGGAGCGGATGGTGGACTGCGCCGACCAGCACGGCTCCGACGTCGTGGTCGGCAAGATGGTCGGCACCAACGGCCGTTACGTGCACCAGGCGCTGTACAAGCAGAACGACCCGGACGTCAGCCTGTACCACTCCGCGCTGCCCTTCACGCTGGCCAACACCAAGCTGTTCCGCCGGGACCTGGTCGAGAAGTACAAGCTGCGCTTCCCCGAGCACCTGCCCGTGGGCAGCGACCAGCCGTTCACCATCGAGGCGTGCGTGCGCGCGAAGAAGATCTCGGTGGTGGCCGACTACACCTGCTACTACGCGGTCAAGCGCGGCGACGCCAGCAACATCACCTACCGTGCCGACCACCTGGCGAGGCTGCGGGCCGCCGCCGAGATCATGGACTTCACGGCCGGTCTCGTCGAGGCGGGCCCCGAGCGGGACGCTCTGCTGCGCCGGCACTTCACCTGGGAGCTCGCCAAGCTCGTCCAGGACGACTTCCCGGGCCTGGACCGCGAACTCCAGCGGCAGATCTGCGCGGGCATCGCGCGCCTCGCCGACGTCTACTTCACCGACGGCATCCGCGACGCGATGGACGTCAAGCGCCGGGTGCGCATAGCCCTGGCCCGGGCCGGCGCGATCGACGAGCTCGCCGAGGCGATCAGCTCGGAGAAGGAGCACGGGGCGCCGCCGTTCGTCCTCGAGGGCGAACGCGCCTACGCCCGGTACGCCGGTTTCCGCGACCCGCGCATCGGTCTGGCCGACCGGGTCTACGAGCTGGTCGGGGAGTCGGTGCCGGGCCGTCTCGCCCAGGGCACCGAGCTGCTGGCCTCCGCCTGGGAGCAGCAGGGCGAGGCGCTCACGTACACGCTGTCCGTACGGGTGCCGGTGCTCGGCGACGTCGACGGCGCGGTGCTGCGGCTCGCCGACAAGGCCATGCCCAAGTCGGCCGACAAGCCCGGCGCCCGCCGGCTGAAGGCGGACCACGTGCTGCCGGCGCCGGTGGGCGAGGTCACCCTCGAACCTTCCGAGGACGGCGCGGCCACCGTGCTGCACGCCCGGGTCCCGCTGGCGTACGTCACCGCGAAGCGGGGCGTGCGGGTATACCTGGACGTGGCCGGCTCGACGTACGAGATTCCCGTACGGGGCAAGGACCTGCCCATGCCGCTGGCGCGCCAGTGGGGCCGGGAGGGGGACCCCTACCGGGCGTCGGCCGTGGTGAACGACAAGGGGCGTGTCGTGATCGACACGGCCCAGATGTACCCGCCGAAGATCACGGTGCTCCGCCGGGGGCTCGAGAGACTCGTGCGGAAACTGAAGTCCGGGGCCGGCCGCCTGAAGCGGGCGGTCGGCGCCAAGAAGTCCAAGCCGAACGGCTCCAAGAAGCCGACCGGTTCCAAAAGGAAGTAGCGACCCTCCATGAACATCTGTGTAGTAGCACTCGGCAAGATCGGCCTGCCGCTGGCCGTGCAGTTCGCCTCCAAGGGCCACCGGGTCATCGGCGCGGACGTCAACGAGAAGGTCGTCGAGCTGGTCAACGCCGGCGTCGAGCCGTTCCCCGGCGAGCACGACCTCGACGTCAAGCTGAAGCAGGCCGTCGACGCCGGGCTGCTGAGCGCGACCACGGACACTGCGTCCGCCGTCGCCGAGTCCGAGGCCGTCGTCGTGGTCGTCCCGCTGTTCGTGGACGCCGAGGGCACCCCGGACTTCGGCTGGATGGACTCCGCGACGAAGGCGATCGCCCAGGGCCTCAAGCCCGGCACGCTCGTCAGCTACGAGACCACGCTGCCGGTCGGCACCACCCGCACCCGCTGGGCGCCGATGCTGGCCGAGGGCTCGGGGCTGACCGCGGGCGAGGACTTCCACCTGGTGTTCTCCCCGGAGCGCGTGCTGACCGGGCGGGTCTTCGCCGACCTGCGCCGCTACCCCAAGCTGGTCGGTGGCGTCGACGAGGCGTCGAGCGCCCGTGGTGTGGAGTTCTACGAGCAGGTCCTGGACTTCGACGAGCGCGCCGACCTGCCGCAGCCGAACGGCGTGTGGGACCTGGGCACCGCCGAGGCCTCCGAGCTGGCCAAGCTCGCCGAGACGACCTACCGGGACGTCAACATCGGCCTGGCGAACCAGTTCGCGCGCTTCGCCGACAGCAACGGCATCGACGTCAAGAAGGTCATCGAGGCCTGCAACTCGCAGCCCTACAGCCACATCCACCAGCCGGGCATCGCCGTCGGCGGTCACTGCATCCCGATCTACCCGCGGATGTACCTGTGGAACGACCCGGCCGCGACCGTCGTGCGCTCCGCCCGTGAGGCGAACGCCGCGATGCCCGAGTACGCCGTCGACCTGCTGGCCGCCGCCTACGGCGACCTGACCGGTGTGAACGTGCTGGTGCTGGGCGCCGCCTACCGCGGTGGCGTGAAGGAGACCGCCTTCTCCGGCGTGTTCCCGACCGTCGAGGCCCTCAAGGCGCGGGGCGCGGTGCCGTTCGTCTCGGACCCGATGTACACGGACGAGGAGCTCGCCGCCCACGGTCTCACCCCGCACGCGGGCGAGAAGGTCACCGCGGCGATCCTCCAGGCCGACCACGCCGAGTACCGCACGCTGACCCCGGCCGACCTGCCGGACGTCACGGTCCTGGTCGACGGTCGCCGTACGACGGACCCGGAGGCCTGGAAGGGCGTCCGCCGCGTCGTCATCGGCGGCTGACGCTCGTACGCGAACAACCTCATGGCCCCGTCCCGTGTCCGGGACGGGGCCCTGGTGCAGGAAGGTTTTCCCATGTCCTGGCTGATCACGGGCGGCGCCGGTTTCATCGGCTCGCATGTCGTGAAGGCGATGACGGACGCCGGTGAGCCGGTCGTCGTCCTCGACGACCTGAGCACGGGCCGGGCCGAGCGGCTCCCGGACGGTGTGGTGCTGGAGGTCGGCACGGTGCTCGACGGCGACGTCGTCGAGCGGGTGCTGCGCGAGCACGGCATCACCGGCATCGTGCACATCGCGGGCAAGAAGCAGGTGGGCGAGTCCGTGGACCGGCCGCTGTACTACTACCGCGAGAACGTCGAGGGCATGCGGGTCCTGCTGGACGCGGCCGTCGCCGCGGGAGTCGGCCGGTTCCTGTTCTCCTCGTCCGCCGCCGTGTACGGCATGCCCGACGTCGACCTCGTCACCGAGAAGACGCCGTGCGCGCCGATCAACCCCTACGGCGAGACCAAGCTCGCCGGCGAGTGGCTGGTCGGGGCGGTCGGTGCCCGGCACGGGATGGCGACCGCCTCGCTGCGCTACTTCAACGTGGCGGGCGCGGCCACGCCCGAGCTGGGTGACGACGGCGTCTACAACCTCGTTCCGATGGTCTTCGAGCGGCTCGAGGCGGGTGAGGCGCCGCGCATCTTCGGTGACGACTATCCGACGCCCGACGGGACCTGCGTCCGCGACTACATCCACGTCGAGGACATCGCCGCCGCGCATGTCGCCGCAGCCCGACGGCTGGCCGCCGATCCCGAGGCCCGGCTGGTCCTCAACATCGGCCGTGGCGAGGGTGTCTCGGTCGCGGAGATGATCGGCGTCATCCAGGACGTCACCGGCCGCGCGGAGGCCGGGTCCGACGTGTCCGCCCGTCGTCCGGGGGACCCGGCCCGGGTCGTGGCCTCCGCCGACCTCATCCACCAGGAGCTCGGCTGGAGCGCGGAGCGCGGTGTGCGGGAGATGGTGGAGTCGGCGTGGGCGGGGTGGCGGCTGCGGCACCCGTGAGCGCACGAGCAGGCGCATGAGTGAGGGCCCCCGGGATGATCCCGGGGGCCCTCACTCATGCGGCCAAGACGGCGAAGAGCCGGTCAGCCCTCTTCGAGGAGCAGCTTCTCGAAGTGCTTCTGCACCACGGGCCAGTCCCACACGGTCAGCGCGTGCTCGGTGGCGAGCTTGCCCGCCGCGCGCCAGGACTCCTCCGTGGCCGTGATCTTCAGGATCCGCTCGGCCGCCTCGGCGGGGGAGGCCACGACCCAGCCCTCGGGGTAGAGGGTGCGGGCGCTGTTGGGCTTGCCCGCGTAGAACGGCCAGTCGCGGGCGACGGGCACGGCACCGCTGGCCGCGCCCTCCATCAGACCGACGTGGCAGCCCTCGCGCACGGAGGAGCTGATGATCGTGCCGATCTCGACGAGCTTCGACGGGACGTCGTCCGTCGGGCCGAGCCGGACCACCGCGCCGGACTCCTCCAGCGGGGCCAGCAGCTCCTCGAACTCGGCCAGGTAGTCCTTGGTGGCCTGGCTGGTCTTCGGGTCCATGTCGCCGCCGACCAGGAGCAGCCGGTAGCGCTCGTCGTGCCTGCGGACCCGCTCCAGGACGTCCAGGGCCCACTTCGGGTCCTTGGCGACCTGGCTGATGCCGACCAGACCGAGGTTGAAGCGGGCCTCGGCCGGCTTCGTGCGGTTGAAGCCCGACAGGTCCATGGCGTTGTCGATGAGGTGGAACCGCGGGGCCTGCTCGCCACGCAGCGTCGGCACCAGCGAGGCGGTGAGGTCCTTCACGTGCGGGGCGACGAAGACGAGGTCGTCGATCCGGGAGAAGTCCGTCATGTGCGGCCAGCGGGTGAACGCCTCGTAGCTGTGCAGGCGCACGACGATCCGGGTGTCGCCCGGGTCGATCGTGGTGAGCATGCCGGCCGGACCGGCCGCCCACTCCAGGAACACGGTGTCGGCCCAGTCGAGGTGCGGGCGCATCAGGCGCTCCACCTCTTCCTGGTAGTCGCTCGTGTCGCCCGCCAGCCGGTCCTTGAGCATGCGCGGAGCGGCCCAGGAGATCCGCTTCAGGTGCTTGTTCGCGGCCAGGTCGAGGTAGCGCAGCTCGACGCCCGGGTGGTCGGCGAAGTGCTCCTTGATCAGGTGCAGGAAGTTGTCGTTGGCGCTCGTCGTCACCAGCAGCCGCAGCGGGCGGTCGGTGGGGGCGGGCGCGGCGGGCACCTTGCGGCCGCGGGGGCGGCTCACCGCCTGGAACGCCTTGGAGCGGTGCAGCGGGGCGACGAAGCCCTCGGCGTCCTTCGCCAGCGGCGACGACAACTGGTCGATGTGCAGCACCCGGTGGAAGTGCAGGAACAGGGTGCGGTTGAGCGCCTCGGCCGCGTCGTCGGTCCTGCCCTTGGCGAAGAGCGCGTCGGCGTTCGCGAGCTGGGCCGCTACCGCCTTGCCCAGGAAGCGGGGGCTGATGCCCTTCTTCAGCTCCTGCATGACGCCCTCGTTGTAGAGGTCCGCCCGCAGCTGGAGGTCCGGGATCTTCGAGGCGGCGTCCGCGAGGGTGAGCGCGGCACCGCTGGTGCGGCCCGCCCACTGCATGCCCTCGGCGACGTACCGCGAGGTCGCGGCGCGCACCTTTATGGGCATCCCGGGCGCGGTCACGGCCGAGCGCCACAGGCGGGCGCCGACGCCGGAACGCATCACGGGCCGCGGGGTCACGGTGCGGACGAGCTGCGCGGGCAGCCGGTCGACCGAGCGCTTCACATCACGGGCGACGGCGCTCAGCGGCGGCAGGACGGTGGAGTGGCGGGCCGTGGCGCCGCCCTGCGCCTTGAGTTCCTCGACGGCCTTCAGCGCGGGCGCCAGCCCGAACCTGGCCGCGGCGGTGCGGTTGTACTCGGCGAGCCGCCACACCGTGTACACGGCGGCCACGTCCAGGGCGACGAGCACGTCGGCCTTGCGGCCGTGGGAGCGCAGCCACGAGTCGCTGCGCACCTGCGTCCAGTTGCGCAGGCCGCGCGGGGCCTTGCCGAGCCGGCGGCGCACGGCCTGGCTGCGGTGCTTGAGGGTGCGCGGCAGCTGGTGCGCACCGGCCAGCTCGACCTGGGCGAGTTCCTCCGGGACGCCCTCGGCCTCCAGGTGGAACATGCCCGCCAGGTGCACGCGCGCGCCCTGGGCGTTGAACTTGCGCACCGTGTCCGCGAGCACACCGAAATTCGGCCGGACGGACGCCACGAGCAGGACTTCGGTCACTTGGCGAGCTCCTCGACAAGGTTCTTGACGGCGACGGACATCAGCGCCTCACGAGTGAACTGGTCGGCGTGGGCCATCGCGTCGGCGTGCTCCTCGTCGGTGGTCTCCACCGCCATGTGGGCGGCCTTGATGAAGGACTCGGTCAGGCCCGCCTCGTCGATTCCGGGGGCGCCGGTCCACAGCGGGTGGCCCCTCAGCACGTTCGAGGCATCGTGCTCGACGGCGTGCGCCGACACGATCGGCAGGCCCGTCGCCATGTACTCGTACACCTTGCCGGAGGTCACGAACCGGCCGCCGATGAGGATCAGCACCATGGCGTCCCAGCTGGCGTAGATCGAGGAGACCTCGGCCTTGGCCGCGGGACCGCCGAAGACGACGCCGTCGGCCTCGGCCTCCTTGAAGACCTCGGCGTGTCGGTTCGCGCCGCGGGTGGCGCCGTTGCCGAGATGGCCGCGCAGCTCGAAGCGCGCGTTCGCCAGCAGCGGCTCCTTGGCGCGGGCGGCGCGCCAGGCGTTCAGCACCGTCTCCAGGTGCGGGACGGTGAAGTTGACCGTGCCGAGGTAACCGAAGACGAGACCCGCCTCGGCGTCGGGGTTGTGCGCCCGGCCCGGCGAGCTGTCCGCGTCGTAGCCGTTGCGGACGACGTGCACGCGGTCGGCGAAGTCGGGGTAACGCCGCCGGTAGTGCTCGGCGATGGGGTCGTTGACGACCCACAGCGACACCGCGTGGTCCAGGATCTTCTGTTCCCAGACGCCCTCGGCGGAGTCGCGGGCGAAGGCCTCGACGCCGTCGATGACGTCGATGGACCAGCCGTCGCGGAAGTCCACCGCGTACGGCACCTTCGCTTCCTCCCACAGCTTCCAGGCCGCGGCGAGGTTCACGTACGGCACGCAGCTGGCCAGCAGCAGGTCCGCCGGGTTCTCCCGGTGGATGCGCAGCACGGCCTGCTCGAGGTCGTCGCGCCACTCGCCGAAGTTCGGCTCCGGGAAGTTCTCGGTCTGGCGCTTGCGGAGCTTGGCGACCCAGCCGTTGGGGTCGAGGGCACGCGCCTCGTCGAAGAGGCGGATGTCCGTCTCGAGATCCTCGCGCGCCAGCGGCAGTTCGACGATCTTCACCCGGGGGTCGACCTGGTCCAGCAGGGAGAGGTCGATGCCCGAGTCGAGTTCCCAGGACTCCCGGGCGATGTTGACGACCGTGACGTCCCAGCCGACCTTCACGAACTGGTTGGCGGTCTCGCGCATCCGGTACGTGGAGCTCTTGGCGGCCGGGGGGAACCCGATGGCGAGATAGATGACGTGCGGTCGCTTGCCTTCCGCAGGCGGCCCGGACGGGGGAGACGATGACATAGCGGTTGACGCTAGCACGCTGACATGCACGGACTGTGGGTCACATGTGGCCGTCCGCAGGCGGACGGCCACGCTCCCCTGTTCCGTCGCTCATGTCAGGCGGGCCGGCTGCCCCCCTTCCATTCCTCCATGAGACGGACGACGTTGTGCGCCGCGCGGCCGTCGCCGTACGGGATGCCGGGGTCGTCGGTCGGCACGGTGCGGGTCACGGTCTCGGCCCATTCCTGGGGCGACAGCGTGTGCGGGTCGGGTACAAGGACGTTCCAGCCCGTGTTGACGGTTTCCACCCACTCGGTCTCCGGGCGGATCGTGGTGCAGATGCGCTCCAGCAGGAACGCCTCCTTCTGGAGACCGCCGGAGTCCGTCACCACGCCCACGGAGGCCAGCACGGCGGCGACCAGGCTCGCGTACGGCAGCGGGCGGCCGACGTGCAGGTTGCCCTGCGCCAGGTCGATGCCGTGCTCGTGGGCGCGGGCGACGAGCCGCGGGTGGGCGGCGAGCGCCACCGGCACCGGCAGCTTGGCGAGCGAGTCGACGATCGCGGCGAGCCGCTCGGGGTCGTCGGTGTTGTCCGGGCGGTGCAGGGTCGCCAGCAGGAAGGGCTGCGTCGGGTCGATGCCCTCGGGCAGCTCCGGCGCCGGGAACTCGCCGGCGCGGACCTGGTCGCGGATGCGCAGGCAGATGTCGACCATCACGTCGCCGGCCAGTCGGGCGCGGTCGGCGAGGCCCTCGTTCGCGAGGTGGCGCATGGCCTCCTCGGTGGGTGCGAGGAGCAGGTCGGCGCTGTGGTCGGTGAGGACGCGGTTGTGCTCCTCCGGCATCCGCCGGTTGAAGGAGCGCAGGCCCGCCTCCAGGTGCGCCACGGGCAGGTGCATCTTCACGGCCGACAGCGCGCCGGCGATGGTGGAGTTCGTGTCGCCGTAGACGAGCACCCAGTCGGGCTGCTCACGGTCGAGGACCGGGTCGAGCGCGGAGAGGACGGCGCCGGTCTGCACGCCGTGGCTGCCGGAGCCGACCCCGAGGTGGACATCGGGATCCGGGATGCCGAGTCCGGAGAAGAAGACGTCCGAGAGGTCGGCGTCGTAGTGCTGCCCGGTGTGCACGATGACGTGCTCGTGCTCGGTTTCGGCGAAGGCGGCCGCGATGGGTGCGAGCTTCACCAACTGGGGACGGGCGCCGACGATGCTGATGACTTTCACAGAGCACTCTTCTTCTGGGGCGGGCAGGTGGGGGGCGAGCAAAGGAAATGGTAGGCAAAGGGTTGGACGCGCCGGATCCGCCGTGGGTTGCCCTGTCGGGGGAGCGGGTCCTGTCGTGTCCTGTCCGTGTCCGTCCAAGCCGTGGTCAGAACACGGCTTTCGGGCTTCGGCCCACTCGCATAACGATT
Organism: Actinobacteria bacterium OV320; assembly: GCA_001298545.1. Classification (GTDB taxonomy): domain Bacteria; phylum Actinomycetota; class Actinomycetes; order Streptomycetales; family Streptomycetaceae; genus Streptomyces; species Streptomyces coriariae. Next base: position 258,201 of record LJCX01000034.1, on the reverse strand, counting down.
TCGTGAACCTTGCGTTTACTGGTACGTAAATCGGGTCAACGCGGACGGGCCGCCTAGGCGGTGCGCTCGACCAGCGTGCCGTCCTTCTCGTCGTAGCGGGAGCCGGTCTCCGGGCACTCCCACACCCCGGGCTCCCCGTCCCGCTCCACCAGCCGGACGCCGGCCCGCCCGACCCAGCCGACCCGGCGGGCCGGGACGCCCACGACCAGCGCGAAGTCCGGCACGTCCTTGGTGACGACGGCGCCCGCGGCGACCATCGCCCAGCGGCCGATGGTGAGAGGCGCGACACACACCGCGCGCGCCCCGATGGACGCCCCGTCGGCGATGCGCACGCCGACGGCCTCCCAGTCGCCGCCGCGCTTCTGCTTGCCCTCGGGGTCCACGGAGCGCGGGTTGTGGTCGTTGGTGAGGACGACGGCGGGGCCGATGAAGACGCCGTCGCCGAGCTCGGCCGGCTCGTAGACCAGCGCGTAGTTCTGGAGCTTGCAGTTGTCGCCCATGCGGACACCGGAACCGACGTACGCCCCACGGCCGACCACGCAGCCCTCGCCGAGCCGCGCGCCCTCCCGGATCTGGGCGAGGTCCCACACGCTGCTCCCGGCGCCGATCTCGGCACCCGCGTCGACCTGGGCGCTGGGCTGGACCCTGTAGTTCACTTCTCCGCCTTCCGGTGTCTGGCTACGCCCGGCGAGCATACGGGCAGGGGTGGCGCCCCCGACGGGGACGGCCCCTGCCCGCACCGGCGCGTGCGGGCGGTGCTGCGTCGGCGGTGAGGGTTGCTGCCGGGCGGACGGCCCGGTTTGACCCCTCAAGCCGGGGCCCGTAGCCTTGACCCTCGGCGTGTCGGCTGACATGTCACATCCCCGTAAACCCTCTTCCTCCCGGGTGCCGGTTACCTCGGTGGTCGGGAGAGGCCGTCCGTGTTCGATCCCGGGTGGCTGGACTGCGGGGATGCCGTCCCAGAGCGAGAGAGTGAGATCCGCGTGTACGCCATCGTGCGCAGCGGTGGTCGCCAGCACAAGGTTGCTGTCGGCGACATCGTTGAGGTTGACAAGATTTCCACTGCCAAGGTTGGCGACACGGTCGAGCTCTCGACCCTGCTCGTTGTCGACGGCGACGCTGTGACCAGCGACCCGTGGGTGCTGGCCGGCATCAAGGTCCAGGCCGAGGTCGTGGACCACCACAAGGGCGTCAAGATCGACATCCTTCGCTACAAGAACAAGACCGGCTACCGCCGTCGTCAGGGCCACCGCCAGCAGTACACGGCGATCAAGGTCACTGAGATCCCCGCGGCTGCGAAGTAAGGGACTGAGGAGACATGGCACACAAGAAGGGCGCATCGTCCACCCGGAACGGTCGCGACTCCAATGCCCAGCGGCTCGGCGTGAAGCGCTTCGGCGGTCAGGTCGTCAACGCGGGTGAGATCCTGGTCCGCCAGCGCGGCACCCACTTCCACCCCGGTGCGGGCGTCGGCCGTGGCGGCGACGACACGCTGTTCGCGCTGAACGCCGGTGCGGTGGAGTTCGGTACCCACCGTGGCCGCAAGGTCGTGAACATCGTTCCGGTCGCCTGATCGGAAGCTTTCGCGAGGCGGACCTCACTTCCCGTGTGGGAAGGCGGGTCCGCCTTTCGCGTGTTAGGCAGTAAGAAACCCGTACGTTTTCGCAGTGCTGGAGGCACCTACCATGACCACCTTCGTGGACCGCGTCGAACTCCATGTCGCCGCGGGTAACGGAGGCCACGGCTGTGCCTCCGTCCACCGTGAGAAGTTCAAGCCGCTCGGTGGCCCCGACGGGGGCAACGGCGGCCGTGGCGGCGATGTGATCCTGGTCGTCGACCAGTCGGTCACCACGCTCCTCGACTACCACCACAAGCCCCACCGCAGCGCCACCAACGGCAAGCCCGGCGAGGGCGGCAACCGCTCCGGCAAGGACGGCCAGGACCTGATCCTGCCGGTCCCGGACGGCACCGTGATCCAGGACAAGGCCGGCAACGTGCTGGCGGACCTGGTCGGCCACGGCACCTCGTTCGTCGCCGCCCAGGGCGGCCGCGGCGGCCTCGGCAACGCGGCGCTGGCCTCGGCCCGCCGCAAGGCCCCCGGCTTCGCGCTGCTGGGCGAGCCCGGCGACCTCCAGGACATCGTCCTGGAGCTGAAGACGGTCGCGGACGTGGCCCTCGTCGGCTACCCGAGCGCCGGCAAGTCGTCGCTGATCTCCGTCCTGTCCGCCGCCAAGCCGAAGATCGCGGACTACCCGTTCACGACCCTGGTCCCGAACCTGGGCGTGGTGACGGCCGGCTCCACCGTCTACACGATCGCCGATGTGCCGGGCCTGATCCCGGGCGCCAGCCAGGGCAAGGGCCTGGGTCTGGAGTTCCTGCGCCACGTCGAGCGGTGCAGCGTCCTCGTGCACGTGCTGGACACGGCGACCCTGGAGTCCGAGCGCGACCCGCTCTCCGACCTCGACATGATCGAGGAGGAGCTCAAGCAGTACGGCGGCCTCGGCAACCGGCCGCGGCTCGTGGTGCTGAACAAGATCGACGTACCGGACGGCAAGGACCTCGCCGAGATGGTCCGCCCGGATCTGGAGGCGCGCGGCTACCGCGTCTTCGAGGTGTCCGCGGTCGCCCACATGGGCCTCAAGGAGCTGTCCTTCGCCGTCGCCGAGATGGTGGGCGCCGCGCGCGCGGCCAGGCCGAAGGAGGAGGCGACCCGGATCGTCATCCGCCCCAAGGCGGTCGACGACACCGGCTTCACCGTCACGCTGGAGGAGGACGGCCTGTTCCGCGTCCGGGGCGAGAAGCCCGAACGCTGGGTGCGGCAGACCGACTTCAACAACGACGAGGCCGTCGGTTACCTCGCCGACCGGCTCAACCGCCTCGGTGTGGAGGCCGCGTTGATGAAGGCGGGCGCCCGGGGCGGCGACGGCGTCGCCATCGGCCCCGAGGACAACGCGGTCGTCTTCGACTGGGAGCCGTCCGTGACCGCCGGCGCCGAGATGCTCGGCCGACGGGGCGAGGACCACCGCTTCGAGGAGCCGCGTCCCGCGACCCAGCGCCGCCGGGACAAGCAGGCCGAACGCGACGAGGCGACCCAGGAGTTCGAGGGCTTCGAGCCCTTCTAGCCTCCGGGCCTTCTGGCCCCTCCGGGCCTTCTGGCCCCTCCGGGCCTTCCGGCCCCGTTTTCAGGACCCGTGGTGGTCGGCCGTCCGTCGGTCGGCCGCCACGGGTTTCTCGTTGCCCCCCACTTGTCATGCACGCGAATTCCTGAGTTCGGCAGGCCGACCCGCGTCGCATGACAGCCTCGCCGTGTCCAAGGGGCCCAGGGTCCCGGGGCCCGGTCTCCCGAAGGCCAGGTGCCCAAGAGACGGGCGAGGCAGGGGAGTTCGACGGAGGGACGCCGACCGTCGCCGTTTCCTGACCGCGGGCGCCGCCGTGGGCGGTGCCGCCGCCTCCGGAGACCCCCTGCCCGACGGCATCGTCCTGTGGACCCGGCTCGCCCCGGACCCGCTGAACGGCGACGGCATGCCCGACCGGACCGTCCCCGTGCAGTGGGAGATATCGCCCGACCCGCGCTTCGCCACCTCCGTCCGCAAGGGCACCGCCCAGGCCCTGTCCGCGTACGGGCACAGCGTTCACGTCGATGTGCCCGGGACCACGCCCGGGACTCATCTGTGCCCCAGGCTCCTCTCAGCGTCCCCTAAGGAACCCCTCTTACCGTCTCTTGACCATGGAGACGGACTGTACGAACCCCTCGGACTGTACGAACCCCTCGGACCGTGCCGGCGACGGCGCCCCGGCCCCCGGGACACCCACCCCGCTGCCCGCCGGCACCCGCCTGCTGCACATAGGGCCGCACAAGACCGGGACCACCTCGATCCAGGGCGCCCTCTTCGCGGCGAAGGAGAAGCTGCCGGCGTACGGCGTCGCGTACCCGGCGCAGAGCAGACACCCCATGCAGGCCGTGCTGGCGGCCTGCTCGCGGACCGGGATGATCGGCGACACCACGCCCACCGAGCGGCACTGGGCGCGTCTCGTGGACCAGGTGCACGCCGCCGGCCGCCACACCTGCGTGATCAGCAGTGAGTTCTTCGCCGACGCCCCGGACGACGCGACCGCCGAGCGGATCGTCGAGCAGCTCGGCGGGGAGTCGGTGCAGGTGCTGGTCACCCTGCGCCCGCTGGTGCGGATCATGCCCTCGCAGTGGCAGCAGTACGTGCAGAACGGCCTGCGCATGGGCTACGAGGACTGGCTGGAGCACATGCTCCGCAAGGCCCCCTACGAGAAGCCCAACCCCAGCTTCTGGCGCAGGCACCGGCACGACCGGCTGGTCGAGCGGTGGGTGCGGGTGGTCGGGGCCGACCGGGTCACCGTCGTCGTGGTGGACGACCGGGACCGGGGCGGGCTCATGCGCGTCTTCGAGGGACTGCTCGGACTGCCCGCCAATCTCCTTCAGCCCGTTCCGGACACGGCGAATCGCTCACTCACCCTCGCCGAGACCGAAATGCTGCGCAACCTCAACAAGGAATTCCGCGGTAATGGCCTCCCCGACGAGCTCTATTCACTGCTGGTTCGTAACGGCGCGGTCATGCATATGAAGAACACGTGCAGCCCCACCTCACAGGACGTGAGGATCTCCACACCCGACTGGGCCGTCCGGGCGGCCGCCGGGATCGGTGCCGAGATGGCCGACCGGATCGGGTCGACGGGGGTGCGGGTGATCGGTGACCCGGCCCTGCTGTCCGCTCCGTCCGCCGTGCCCGGGCCTGCCGGGCAAGGGCCGGGGGAGGCCCGGATCGCTCCCGAGGTGGCCGCTCAGGCCCTGTACGGGGCGCTCGCCGCGGTGGCCGCGGCGCCCGGCGGGGGCTCGGCGCGCGCGGTCCACCAGACCTCGTCGAGGGAGCTCGTACGGGTTCTCGGGCACCGTTGCCTCAAGCGGTTGCGGCGGCACTGACGCCGTCCGGCGCCACGCGTGGCCGTGGTTGTCCGTGGCGCTCCGTCACTCTCGGCAATGACATACTCCTTGTGGAGTAACTCACAGGATTTCCAGGGACCATCCATGGGAAGCCGCGTCGGTGTCCAATCAATCACCGGCGACGCAAGGTGAATGGCGGGTTGCGTGCACATTTGCAGCGAACGGCACTCACCTTGCATCGCGGTTACCGCAAGTGGGACCATTTCCCCGTTCCCTGTCGCCCCAAGGTAGGTCCTCTGTGTCCCAGCACATAGCCAAGCCCCGTACCACCGCAGTGATCCTGGCCGGTGGCACCGGTCAGCGGGTGGGTCTGTCGATCCCCAAGCAGCTGCTGAAGATCGCCGGCAAGGCAGTCATCGAGCACACCCTGACCACCTTCGAGAAGGCCGACTCGGTCGACGAGATCATCGTGCTGATGGCACCTGGCTATGTCCCGGACATCGAGAAGATCGTGTCCAAGGCCGGTTTCAAGAAGGTCCGGAAGATCATCGAGGGCGGCTCCACGCGGAACGAGACCACCGAGCGCGCCATCGCGGCCCTGGGCGAGGGGCTGGCCGACGGCGAGGACCTCAACGTCCTCTTCCACGACGCCGTGCGCCCCCTGCTCTCGCAGCGGGTCATCGACGACTGCGTCACGGCGCTGGAGCGCTACCAGGCGGTCGACGTCGCCATCCCGTCCGCGGACACCATCATCGTCACGCGCACGCACGGCGAGGACGGCGAGTTCATCACCGAGATCCCGGACCGCTCCCGGCTGCGCCGCGGGCAGACCCCGCAGGCGTTCAAGCTGTCCACCATCCGCCGGGCCTACGAGGTGGCGGCGGGCGACCCCAACTTCCAGGCCACCGACGACTGCACCGTCGTGCTGCGCTACCTGCCCGACGTGCCGATCCACGTGGTGGCGGGCGACGAGTACAACATGAAGGTGACGCAGCCCGTCGACGTCTTCATCGCCGACAAGCTCTTCCAGCTGGCCTCCTCGGCCGCCCCCGAGCAGATGGGCGAGGAGGTCTACCGCGAGCTCCTCACCGGCAAGACCGTGGTCGTCTTCGGCGGTTCGTACGGCATCGGCAAGGACATCGCCGAGCTCGCCGAGTCCTACGGAGCAACGGTCTACGCGCTGGGCCGCTCCACCACCGGCACACACGTGGAGAACCCGGAGGAGGTCGACGACGCCCTGTCCAAGGCGTACAGCGAGACCGGGCGCATCGACCACGTCGTCAACACGGCGGGCGTCCTGCGCATCGGCAAGCTGGCCGAGACCGACAACGCGACCATCGAGGAAGCGCTGAAAGTCAACTACCTGGCACCGGTGCAGATCGCCCGTTCGGCGTACAAGTACCTGGCGGAAACGAAGGGCCAGCTGCTGCTGTACACCTCCAGCAGTTACACCCGGGGACGTGCCGAGTACAGCCTGTACTCCTCGACCAAGGCGGCCATGGTGAACCTCACCCAGGCGCTCTCCGACGAGTGGGCCGGTGACGGCATCCGGGTGAATTGCGTCAACCCGGAACGGACGGCCACACCGATGCGCACCAAGGCCTTCGGGCAGGAGCCTTCAGGCAGTCTGCTCTCCTCCGAGGCCGTCGCCCGCACCTCGCTCGACGTGCTGCTCTCCGAGCTCACCGGGCATGTGATCGACGTCCGCCAGCAGGACCCGACGGCGGCCGCCGGCCGGGCGTCGGGCTTCGAGGCGGCCCTGGCCGGAGTGCTCGACCGACAGGATGGCATGGCATAATCCAGCGGAAATAGCCATCGATTTTTCAGGCCTCTGTGACTCCCTGTTTACGGAGAATTCACAGAGGCCTGAGCCGTAAAACTCCCGAAACCTTCACAAAGGATTTTCCGGACTTTTAGTGCCTCTGACCGGCCCCCTCCCAGAGCAGGTTTCTCCGTGATATCCACCGCTATTCGCGTAGCCCGGGTGGGCAGCGCGGCCGAACTGGCCGCGGCGGTCCTCATGATGCTGGGCTACCCCGGCCTCATGGCGGCCGCGCTCGTTCCGAGCGCCCCCGCCTTCGCCGCCGCGGCCGCCGTTACGTACCTGGCGGACCTCTACCTCCACCGCAAAGGCAGTCGCCTCATCGCCCTCCTGGGCAAGGTGCGGGCCGGTCTGTCCACCCGGTTCCTGGTCCGCGAGCTGCTGCTGATCCTGCTGCTGGCGAGACTCGACCTCTCCCAGGAGCCGGTCTTCTACGCGGCGATCGCGTGCTTCACGGTGTTCTTCGGTCTCCAGGCCCCGCACGGCGCGCTGGTCACCCTGATCGGCAAGCGCCGTCAGATGCCGGTCGTGACCAGGAACGTCGACCTGGCCTCCAGGCTGCGCATTCCGGACGCGCCGCCGCGCCGGCTGCTGAGCCGCGCCACCGTGAAGATGCTCCACCTCGACCTCGCGGCCGTCGTGGGTCTCCTCGTCAGCGCGGTCACCGACTCCGAGGCCGCGGGCTTCGCCGGCATCGGCGTCACCCTGGGCCTGGGCACGCTGTACGTGCTGGTGCTGGTGCCGCACCTGCGGGCGAAGCGGCTGCCGCCGAAGGCCGACAAGGTGCTCGGCACGGTCAGCGCCTGGCTGCGCGAGTACCGGCCGCAGACGGTGCTGTACTTCTCCGGCTCCGACGACTCCGCCTACCAGGTCAACATGTGGCTGGAGACCATGGAGCAGATGGAGTCCCGGCCCCTGGTCATCCTGCGTGAGCGCACCGTCCTGGAGAAGATGGCGCCCACCTCGGTCCCTGTCGTCTGCGTGCCCGGGGGGGTGCACCTGATGAACATGGACCTGTCCATGGTGCGGGTCGCGTTGTACTGCGCGAACGTCGGCAAGAACATCCACCTGCTGCGGGTGCCGACCATGAAGCACGTCTTCATCGGCCACGGCGACAGCGACAAGCTCGCCAGCGTCAACCCGTTCAGCAAGGTCTACGACGAGGTGTGGACCGCCGGCCGCGCGGGCCGCGACCGCTACGCCATCGCCGACGTCGGCATCCGCGACGAGGACATCGTGGAGGTCGGCCGTCCGCAGCTGGCTCCGATCAGCACCTCGCAGGGCACGCCCGCGGGTCGTATCGCGACGGTCCTGTACGCGCCCACCTGGGAGGGCTGGGACGACAACCCGGGCAACACCTCGCTCCTGCTGGCCGGCGAGAACATCGTGAAGAGGCTGGTGGCGGCCGATCCCCCGGTCCGCGTCCTGTACAAGCCGCACCCCTTCACCGGCACCCGCAGCGCCAAGGCGGGCGCCGCGCACCGGCGGATCACCGCCCTGATCAAGAAGGCCGCCGCCCAGCGCGCGGCCGACCCCCGCTTCACCGCGGACCCGGCGTCCGAGGCCAAGGCGAAGACGGAACTGACCCGCCTCAAGGCCCGGCTGGACGGTCTCTCCCTCGCGTTCGACGAGCGCGCCGACGAGGCCGTGACGAGCCGTGACGGCATCGTCGACGTCCGCAAGCACCAGGAGGCCGCCCGGCTGCGCGCCGAGTGGAACGAGGCCTACTGGCGCTCCTTCCCCTCCTTCGAGCACCGGGTGATCACCGGTGCCGGACCCCGCCTGTACGACTGCTTCAACGCCTCCGAGGCGATGGTCTCGGACATCTCCAGCGTGGTCTCCGACTTCATCGCGAGCGGCAAGCCGTATGCGGTCGCGGACTCCGCGGAGCTGGGCGCCGAGGAGTTCAGGCGGCAGAACACCGCCGTGCGCGCGGCGGTGATCCTCACCAACAGCGCCGCCGAGCTGGACCAGCTGCTCGACGCGGTCGGCAACCCGGCCGCCGATCCGCTGGCCAAGGACCGCAAGGAACTCAAGGAGTACCTGCTCGGACCCGACGAGCCCACCTCGCTCGAACAGTTCGACACCGCGGTCACCGACCTGGCACTGAAGGCCGAGGCGCGCAACGTCGGCCAGGAGTCGCACGCCTCCGCGGCGGACAGCGCGGTCGGTGCCGCGCCGGACGACGCGACGGAGCTGCCCAAGGATGCCAAGGGTGTGACGGCCGGCTGACGCCTGTATTTCCTGAGGCCGGGCCCCCGGAGAGTTCTCTCCGGGGGCCCGGCCTCAGTTGCGTTCTGTGATGTGGGACACGTACCGAAACCCAGGCAACCCACCCCGTTCATCCATCGTCTACCGGGTATCCAAAGTGTTCATGCGGGGGAACCGGTGCGTGATGAGAGGGAAAAGTGACCACTGCGCAGCCTGACGTCACGGTGGTCATCGGGGCGTACGAAGCGATGCCGTACCTGGTCGAGTGCCTGGCATCGGTCGAGGCACAGACCCTGGACGCGGCGCGCCTGGAGGTCATCGCGGTGGACGACGGCTCCCGCGACGGCACGGGGGAGTACCTGGAGGAGTTCGCCGCCCGCGTGCCCATGGCCGTCACCGTGATCCGCCAGGAGAACTCCGGCGGCCCCAGCGGCCCGCGCAACGTCGGCCTCTCCAAGGCCACCGGGCGCTACGTCTTCTTCCTCGACGCCGACGACCGGCTCGGCGCCGAGGCCCTGGAGCGCATGGTGGCCATGGCCGACCGCAATGGCACCGACGTGGTCCTCGGCCGGGTCGAGGGCATCAACCGCAAGCCGCCGAAGTCGATGTGGGGCGAGACCCTCGACCGTACGGACGTCTACTCGTCCAACATCAAGTTCACGCTCAGCGCGCAGAAGCTGTTCCGCCGGGAGTTCCTGGAGCGCCACGGCATGCGCTTCGACGAGTCGCTGTGGACGGGCGAGGACGCCCTGTTCACGATGGAGGCCTATCTGCGGGCCGACGGCGTCTCCGTGGTCGCCGACTACACCTGCTACTACCTGGTGGGCCGCACCGACGGCAAGCATGTGACGAAGAGCGGGAGTTACACCCTGCGCTTCGACTCCGCGCGCGCCCTGATGGGCCTTCTGGAGCGGCTCGTCCCGCCCGGCGCCAAGCGGGACGTGCTCATGGTCCGCCCCTTCCTCGTCACCGTGCTTCCGCAGTTCGGGCCCGTCTTCCTCAGGAACGACGAGGAGATCCGGCGCACCAAGATGGAGCTGGCCAAGCCGCTGATGGACGCCTACTGGAACGAGGGCGTCGCCCAGCGGCTCCGGGTCCACGAGCGGCTCCGCCTGGAGCTGGTGGCCCGGCAGCGCTCCGAACTCCTCGTGGACGTACTGGAGTTCATCAAGGCCAAGAGCGAGCCGGTCCCGGTCCTGAAGAAGCGCAACACCCAGCTCTACCTGGCCTACCCGCACTACGGCTCCCGCACGGCCGGCCTGCCCGACCGGATCTACCTGGCCGAGCCGCGCGAGGCGAAGGACTTCCCCGGCTGGCGCAAGGACCCGACCGAGACCTTCCTCCGCGGCTTCGTCCGCAAGGTCCGCCGCAGGCTTCGCCGGCTCCGGCGCCCGATGCGACCGGGCGGCCCGGCGGCCGCGTGAGCCCGCGCGGGGTTCCGCCCGCCCGTGGTGTCGCCCGCCCGTGCTCGGTGGGGCCTACTTGCTCGGCTTCAGTGCCCGGCGCAGCGGGCCGCCCACGGCGCGCTTCGCGCGACGGTAGATCGACGGGGCGGGGATGACCGCGGCGGCCTTGGCCGCGGCCTTCGCGCCGGGCCGGTTCTTCGCCAGGTCCCGCTTCAACTGGGCGTTGTGGGTGTCCAGTTCGGTGATGCGCTGCTGGAGCCAGCCGAACCGGCCGGCCAGCGAGGCGAGGTCCGCGTCGTTCCAGGGGCGCACGCCCGGCGGGAAGGACAGCGAACGCAGCTTCTTCTCGAAGGCCACGCCGCCGTCGCCGTGGGTGAAGGTGTTCGGCAGCCCGTTCTTGTCCAGGAACGCGGTGAAGCGGTCGAAGCGCTCCTTGTGGTTGCCGGAGAGCCCGCTGAAGTCGGCCTCCTCGTAGAGGTCGGCCGGGTCGAGGTCCGCGGGCACCTCGCTGAGCAGCCGGTGCGGTATCTCGAAGTAGCGGCACAGCTCCAGCGTGCGCGAGTCGAAGGCCAGCACCGTCGCGGGCGTGCCCGCCAGCAGCGCCGCGATGTTGCCGTGGATGCGCGAGCCGAACGAGTAGTCGAAGTCCCGCAGGTCGTCGATCCAGGTGATCGGGTCGATGTAGACCCGGGCCTTGTCCTCCCGGTACATCGGGTGGTCGGGGTGGGTCGGCATCTCGGTGATCCGGCCGGCCGGGGAGTCCACGTCCCGCCAGTGCAACTGCTTGGCGTCGGTGAGGTTCTGGCCTATGTAGCGCAGGTGGGGGTAGCGCTCGTGGGTACGGGTGATGACCTTGTGCAGACCGCCGCCGCGCACCGCGGTGTGCGAACCGTTGATGCCGATCCGTGACTCCGCGGTCAGCGTCGGCGTCTTCTTCTCGACGGGCAGCCGGTCGCCGTGCATGAACATCGACGGGCAGCCGATGACCTCGACGTCCCGGAAGCCCATGTCGTTCAGGTACTGCTCGGTGAACTCGCCCCGCACGCCTATGGAGGCGCTGTGCTCCAGCACCGCCGCGCAGAAGGCGCGCACGCTGGCCTCCATGGGCTTCAGCCGCGCCGGGTCGTAGGTCACACCGGTCTGCGCGCCGACACCCATCACCACGACCGGGATCTTCAGCTTCCCGATGAGCCTGGTCAGCCGCTGGAGCGGCTGCTCGAAGGTCGGCCGGAAGGCGTTGGCGAGGGGCACGACGAAGGCGTCGTACTCCTCGTTGATCCGGGCCGCCGCGCTCACGTCCGTACGCATGCCGTTCGAGAAGACCTCGGAGTCCGGCGTGGTGAGGATCTTGTGGGCGGCATCACTGAAGATCAGGTTGCCGGAGTTGGTGGCGATGACGTCGCGGTGGAGGGCTTCCTCGACGGGGACGACGTCGAAGGGGCTCTTCCCCGATCTCAGGAGTATGCGCTTCACAGGGCGAACTGTAGGTGACACAAACTTCAAAATAAATTTGTGTTCTCTTCAAATCAGATGGGGAACCAGTACAACCTTTTTGCCGTACGCAAAGCGTGAGCGAACGGTTACAGGGGTGCACCGTCCGCGAGGTGAAACTCCTGCGCGGCCTCCGCCCCTGTTCGCGTAGATTGCCAGGCGGGCAGCCGTCGACCTACACAAGGGGCGAAGAACAAGGTGGCAGGGGCAAGGCAGGCCGTGAGCGAGGCCCGCAGGATCGTCGTCAAGGTCGGCTCCTCGTCGCTGACCACCGCCTCCGGCGGGCTCGACGCCGACCGGGTCGACGCGCTCGTCGACGTCCTCGCCAAGAGCCGCAGCGGGGGCGAGAAGGAGATCGTGCTCGTCTCCTCGGGCGCCATCGCCGCCGGCCTCGCCCCCCTGGGCCTGCGCCGCCGCCCCCGGGACCTCGCCCGCCAGCAGGCCGCCGCGAGCGTCGGCCAGGGCCTGCTCGTCGCCCGCTACACCGCCTCCTTCGCCCGCTACGGCGTCCGCGTCGGACAGGTGCTGCTGACCAGCGACGACATGAGCCGACGGGCCCACCACCGCAACGCCTCCCGCACCCTCGACGAGCTGCTCGCGATGGGCGCGTTCCCGATCGTCAACGAGAACGACACCGTCGCCACCGACGAGATCCGCTTCGGCGACAACGACCGGCTCGCCGCCCTCGTCGCCCACCTCGTCCACGCCGACCTGCTGATCCTGCTGTCCGATGTCGACGGCGTGTACGACGGCGACCCCGGCAGGCCCGGCACCTCGCGGATCGCCGAGGTGCGGCGCCCCGAGGACCTGGCGCACGTCGAGATCGGCAGCGCCGGCAAGGCGGGCGTCGGCACCGGCGGCATGGTCACCAAGGTCGAGGCCGCCCGGATCGCGGCCGCCGCCGGCATCCCGGTGGTCCTCACCAGCGCCGTCCACGCGGCCGACGCCTTCACCGGCGGGGACACCGGCACCTACTTCCACTCCACCGGCAAGCGTTCCGCCGACCGGCTGCTGTGGCTCCAGCACGCCTCCACCCCGCAGGGCTCGCTGACGCTGGACGACGGGGCGGTGCGCGCGGTCGTCGAGCGGCGCACCTCGCTGCTGCCGGCCGGGATCGCCGCCGTCGAGGGGGAGTTCAGCGCGGGGGATCCCGTCGAACTGCGCGACACCCGGGGACGCGCGGTCGCCCGCGGGCTCGTCAACTTCGACGCCAAGGAGATCCCCCAGCTGATCGGGCGGTCGACCAGGGAACTGGCGCGTGAGCTGGGCGCGGAGTACGAGCGCGAGGTCGTCCACCGGGACGACCTGGTGATCCTGCACCCGTAAACCCGCTCGAACGGTCCGTACCGGTGGGGGACGTTCCGTGAAACCGCCCCGCGGAGCCGTGGGGCCTGCTCAACTTTGTTCCAGGGACAGAGAACGCGGGACACATTCCGCACGAGCGCTGCGTAAAGGAGGCCGTCGTGAGACGAGTGCGCCCTGGGGTGGCAGCGACCCGTGGGAGTACCGGCGAAACCGGTTCGGCGACGCCGCGTGCGGCCGCTCCGGCGTCGTCACGAGCCGCGAGTCCGGCGCCCTCGCGCGCGCCGGGTGAGGAGCGCGCCCTGACCAGCGTGGCGGCGGGCGACCGGTACCTGGCCCAGGAGGGCGCCGAGGCGCAGGGCGGGCAGCCCGTGGACGTCCCGCGGCTGTGGCATGTCACCCTCAGCGTCTCCGGTGAGGAGGCCCCGCTGAAGGAGGTCCGGCGGGCCCTCGAGCAGCTCGCCCACGACCATCCCTTCCTCCTGACCAGCAGGTACGCGGGCGACCACGCCGAGATCCGGTACTGGGAGGAGGCCCGCGACCTGCACGACGCGGCCGCCGTCGCCCTGCGGCTGTGGGGGGAGCACCGCCAGACCGCCGGGCTGCCGCCCTGGGAGATCGTCGGCCTGGAGGTCATCGACCGCCAGACCTACCACCAGCGCATCGCGGAGGGCTACGGACCGGCCCCGGCGACCCCGGTCGGCGTCCACCCGTACTGAGCCGCTCGCCGACGCGCCCCGGAGTGCTCCGGCGGCACATCTCGGGGTGTGGAACGAACGGTGGACCGGCCCGCACGGCGCACTACCCTTCCCTTATGACCACGCTCTCGCCGTACGACTCCATGTCCCCGGTCACCCGCGCCGCCTACCGCGCCAAGGCGGCCGCCGCCGACCTCGCGCCGCTGCCCAGGGCCGCCAAGGACGACGCGCTGCTCGCCATCGCGGACGCGCTGGAGGTCCGTACGAGCGAAATCGTCGAGGCCAACGCGAAGGACATCGCCAAGGCCCGTGAGGCGGGCACCAGCGAGGCGATCGTGGACCGGCTGACCCTCACCCCGGAGCGGGTGCGGGCCATCGCCGCGGACGTCCGGGACGTCGTCGCGCTGCCCGACCCGGTCGGCGAGGTCGTCCGCGGTTCCACCCTCCCCAACGGCATCGACCTGCGCCAGGTCCGCGTCCCGCTCGGCGTCGTCGGCATCATCTACGAGGCCCGCCCGAACGTCACGGTGGACGCCGCCGCCCTCTGCCTGAAGGCCGGCAACGCGGTCCTGCTGCGGGGCTCGTCCTCCGCCTACGAGTCGAACACCGCTCTCGTCCGGGTGATCCGCGACGCCGTCGGCGGGGCCGGTCTGCCCGCCGACGCCGTACAGCTGGTGCCCGGAGAGGGCCGCGACAGCGTGCGCGAGCTGATGCGGGCCCGCGGCCTGGTCGACGTCCTCATCCCGCGCGGCGGCGCCTCGCTCATCCGGACCGTGGTCACGGAGTCCACCGTCCCGGTCATCGAGACCGGCACCGGCAACTGCCACGTCTATGTCGACGCCCACGCCGACCTCGACATGGCGATCGACATCCTGATCAACTCCAAGGCGCACCGGGTCAGCGTCTGCAACGCCGCCGAGACCCTCCTGGTCCACCAGGACATCGCCCCCCGGTTCCTGCCGCGCGCCCTCGACGCCCTCGCGGAGGCGGGCGTGACCGTGCACGCCGACGAGCGCGTGCTGGCCTATGCCGAGAACTCCAAGGCGACCGTGGTCGAGGCCACGCCCGAGGACTGGGAGACGGAGTACCTGTCCTACGACATCGCCGCCGCCGTCGTCGACTCGCTGGACCGGGCCGTCGAGCACATCCGGCTGTGGACCTCCGGCCACACCGAGGCCATCGTCACCACCTCGCAGCAGGCCGCCCGCCGCTTCACCCAGTTGGTGGACTCCACCACGGTGGCCGTGAACGCCTCCACCCGCTTCACCGACGGCGGCCAGTTCGGCTTCGGCGCGGAGATCGGCATCTCCACCCAGAAGCTGCACGCCCGGGGCCCGATGGGCCTCCCGGAGCTGACCAGCACCAAGTACATCGTCACCGGCGACGGGCACGTACGGCGCTGAAACGCCCTGCGGGCCGTCGTGAGAGGTGTCTCATCCGGCGGATGAATTTCCCTACCGACTGCCCAAATTGACCCCCCAGGTCTACTCTGGATTTGTGCCGGAGGACGTGGGGGGTATGCCGTTCCCTGACGGCTGGGAGCCCGACGACGACCATGACCGCGGGGTGTCGGACGAAGAGTTCGCCTCCGTGGTCTTCGACGAGGCGTTCGTCAAGGCGGCCGTGGTGCACGAGCCGACCGCCGGGGAGCGCCTCCTGGCCGCCGCGGAGGCGAGAGCCGAGGCCTCCGAGGCCGAGGCCCGCCGGGCCCGCGCCAGAGGCGACCACTACGACGATGCCTACGGTTCCGACGGACCCGGCGATTTCGGCCATGATCCCGATCTCGACGAGCTGGACGACGCCGACCTCCCCGAAGCGTGGGAACGCCGCTACGGCGCCCCCGGGGCGTACGGCAGGCAGGTCCGCTGGCATCGCCCCGTCGCCTGGATACTCGCCCTCGTCATGGGCGTCGGCATGGTCGCGCTGGCCTTCGCCGCGGTCTACCGGGGCGCCTCGTCGAGCAGCCGGGACCAGCTGCCCTCGCCCGCCACCACCGGTCTCGAACAGGGGAGCGTGCCGCCTCCCTCGGCGTCCGCCGACAACTCCCGGCCACCTGTCTCGGCGGTTCCGCGCACGCCCTGAGCGTCTGTCAGAAGTTGTCGTGCGGCAGGGCGTTTACCTGAGGTCCCCGCGACCTACTCTGAAAGTATGGCCGGGCCTGGAGACCCACCGGAGGGGACACCCGAGGGCACTCCCGGAGGTGGAGAGGACGAGTACCGATCCGTCGTCTTCGACGAATCGTTCGTCCGTGCTGCCCGCATCCAGGAGTACTCCGCGCAGGAGCGCATGGCCGACCACGCGCCCGCCGTCCGTCGTCGGCCGCCCCGGCGCCGGGGCCTGTCGCGGCAGGTGCTGATCCTGGTCATGCTGATCGCCGTCGCCTTCGGGACCGCCATCTACATGGGCGTGCGCAACCCGTACCAGAGCGCCGTGGCCCGTCGGTCCGTCGAGCCCCTGCGGATGACCGTCATCCCGCTCTCCCCGCAGGGCGCCGTGCCCGGCGCGGCCGACGCCGAGTCGCTGTTCGCGCACAGTCCCGCCGCGCAGTTCCGGATCGGCGCCGAGGGCATCCCGCTGCCCGCCTCGCGGCGCACCGCCCACTTCTCCGACAGCCAGGTCGTCACCGCCCTGACCGCGGCCAAGGAGTACGTCGTGCACTCCTCCCTCTACCCGGAGGTGCTCACCCGGCAGCAGGTGCGGCCCGTGCGGGCCCTGGTCGCCGCCGAGCTGCTCGACCAGTTCGACGAGAGCTTCAGCCACCCGGCCGCCGACGGCCGGCACGCGCCGACCGGCTGGCTGGTCCGCTTCGACCCCGCCCAGGCCCAGCTGGCCGACAGCAAGATCCGCGTCCAGGGCACGCTCCAGGCCGCCGAGACCGACTCCGCGACCCTCGAGGTCACCGCGGACCACACCTTCGTGTACGCGCTGCGGCCGGCCGGCGCGGGCGCCGACACCTCGGCCTCCCTCTTCACCGTCCGCCGCGAGCTGCACTTCCGCTTCGACCGCACCGACCTGCGCACCCACCAGGTCCAGCTGATCGTGTCCTACGTCCAGGCCGGCCCGCTGTCCTGCGCCGAGGACTCCACGAACCACCTGAGTCCGCTGCTGGCCGGCCAGACCGCGAAGACGGGCGGCCCGGCCGGCACGGACCCCTACGCGACGGGCGGCGCGACGGCCCTGTGCGGATCGCTCGCGACGAGCGCACAGCCGAAGGTGTGAATCCGCTCAGGGCCGTGCTCCGGATCAGTCGTCGGCGCGCGGCGGCGTGTCCGTGGTCCCGTCCCAGCCGTCCGAGCTGTCCGAGCCGTTCCTCGGCGGCTGGTCCTCCGCCGGAGCCGCGCCCGCGAACCCGCCGAAGCCGCGCCGCACCCGGCCGCCCAGGTCGCCCGCCCCGCCCGCGATGTCGCTGACCAGCTTCATCAGCGGGTCCTTGGAGCTCTTGACACTCGTCGCGTAGTGGTTCGCGGACTCGCGGAAGGAGTCCTTGACCGACGTGTCCTTGTCCTCTGTGCGTCGCGGGTAGTGGCCGTCCATGATCCGCTGGTGGTCGCGGGACTCGGCCCACTTCTTCAGCTCGGCCGCGCGCACGGTGGTGAAGGGGTGCGTGCGGGGCAGCACGTTGAGGATCTTCAGCACGGAGTCGCGCAGGTCGCCGCCCGCCTCGTACTCCTCGGCCTGCTTCAGGAACGCGTCCACGTTCATCTCGTGCAGGTGGTTGCCGCCGGCGATCTTCATCAGGCCGCGCATCGAGGCCTTCAGGTCCTGGCCGACGAGAAGACCCGCCCGGTCGGCGGACAGCTCCGACTTGCGGAACCACTCGCGCAGCGCCGTGACGATCGCCATGATCGCGAGGTTGCCCAGCGGGATCCACGCGATCCGGATCGCCAGGCTCGTCAGGAACAGCAGGATCGTGCGGTACACGGCGTGCCCGGAGAGGGCGTGGCCCACCTCGTGGCCGACGACCGCGCGCATCTCCTCCTCGTCGAGCAGCTCGACGAGCCCGGTGGTGACCACGATGATCGGCTCGTCCAGACCGATGCACATCGCGTTGGGCTGCGGGTCCTGGGTGACGTACATCGGCGGGACCTTCTCCAGGTCCAGGATGTAACAGGCGTCCCGCAGCATGTCGTTGAGGTGCGCGAACTGCTGGTCGGAGACCCGCACCGAGTCGGACAGGAACATCAGCCGCAGACTCCGCTCGGGCAACAGCCCGCTCAGCGCCTTGAACACGGTGTCGAAGCCGCTCAGCTTGCGCAGCGCCACCAGGGCGGAGCGGTCGGCCGGGTGCTCGTACGCACGGGAGGAGATTCCCGGGAAGCGCCTGCGCTGCCTGCTGGGCACGCTCTCGTGGCCGGTGCCGTTCTGCTCGTGGCCGTCGTCGGACATGTCTTCCCCCATGTGCGTCTGTGTGGCCGCTACCTGCTGTGTGGCCTCTGCCTGACCCTCTACGGACCCTTGTGCGGCCCTTTGCGCCCCCGAAGCGGATCCCAGCCTAGGCGGAGTTACCGTGGACGGGCACTACACCGAAGGAGTCCCGCCCCATGGAGCACCACCCCGCAGCCGCCTGGCTCACCGAGGCCGCCGGCGCCGCTCAGCAGCAGGGGGCGGGGAATCTGCTCCGCGTCGTACTGGTCGTGATGATCCTGGGCTGTGTGCTCACCGCGTGGTTCCTGCTGCGGGGCTACAAGCGGAAGGACGACTGAGCCGCCGGGAAGGTTCCCGATGGCGGAGTCGGCGTGATCGCCGCACGGGCGCCCGCTTACCATGGGCCGACATCTTTATCCCGCCCACCGGATAGGTCCTGCCGAAGATGAGCCTTCACAGCACCGCTGCCCAGCTGGTCACCCTCGCCGCCGAGGGCGAGGAGCACGGTGGCAACCACGAGAGCCTCAGCCCGTACATCACCGGCGGCGCGGCTTTCCTCATCCTGCTGCTCCTGCTGTGGATCACCACCCGCTTCAACCGCGACCGCTGAGGCACGACGTGTTCACCGACGGGCAGTCCGGCATAGCGGGGCGCTCCGGGCATCCGCCGGCCGGGGCCCCGGGACCGGGCCGGTAGGGTCTGCACGCATGGGAGAGCAGGACATGCCTACCGGCCCGTCGAACCCGGGAAAGCGCCGTCTCGGCGTCATGGGCGGAACGTTCGATCCGATCCACCACGGACACCTCGTGGCGGCCAGTGAGGTCGCCGCGCAGTTCCGCCTGGACGAGGTCGTGTTCGTCCCGACCGGCCAGCCCTGGCAGAAGAGCCACCGCAGTGTCTCCCCGGCCGAGGACCGCTACCTGATGACGGTCATCGCGACCGCCGAGAACCCGCAGTTCTCGGTGAGCCGTATCGACATCGACCGCGGCGGCCCCACGTACACCGTGGACACCCTGCGCGACCTCCGGGCCCTCAACCCCGAGAGCGACCTGTTCTTCATCACCGGCGCCGACGCCCTGGGTCAGATCCTGACCTGGCGGGACAGCGAGGAACTGTTCTCCCTCTCGCACTTCATCGGCGTCACCCGGCCGGGACACAACCTGACGGATCCCGGTCTGCCCGAAGGCGGTGTCTCGCTCGTCGAGGTGCCCGCGCTCGCCATCTCCTCCACAGACTGCCGTGCGAGAGTCGCCAAGGGCGACCCCGTCTGGTATCTGGTGCCGGACGGAGTCGTGCGCTACATCGACAAGCGCGAGCTGTACCGCGGCGAGTGAGCCGAGAGGGGTACCGGTGAACGACCGATACGACGCGGGGTACGGGGGCGACCAGTACGAGCTCGTCGGCTACGACGAGTTCGGGCAGCCCGTCTACCGACAGGTCCCGGCGCAACAGGTGCCGCAGCAGTCCTACGACCCGTACGGGCAGCAGGGGCAGCAGGTTCCGCAGCAGGGCCAGCAGACGCAGCAGCCCCACGGGCAGCAGGGGTACGGCTACGACCCCTACGCCACGGGCGGGCAGCAGCAGACGCCTGCCTACGACCCGTACGACACCGGTCAGCAGCCGCCCACGCCCGCTTACGACCCGTACGACACCGGCCGGCAGGCTCCCGTCGGCTACGACCCCTACGGCACCGCGACGCAGGCCCCGTACGACCCCTACGGGCAGACCGCCACCAGCGGACAGCAGCCCCGGGTCGAACAGCCCCGCGCCGCCGAGCAGACCGCCTACATCCCGCAGCAGGGCGGTCCCGTCGAGACCGGGGCGGAGGCCGAGGCCGAAACCGGCATCGACGCCGACGGACGCCCCGGTAAGGCGGCGCCCGGGCGCGGCGCGTCCGCAGCCCCCGGGCAGCCCCAACGCGAGTACGAGACCGAGCAGTTCGCTTTCGTGGAGGAGCCCGACGGCGACTCCGAGGACGTCATCGACTGGCTGAACTTCACCGAGAACCGCACCGAGCGCCGCGAGGAGGCCAAGCGCCGCGCCCGCGGCCGACTCGTCGCGCTCGCCGTGGTCCTGGCGCTGGTCGCGGTCGGCGGAGTGGGCTACCTCTGGTACGCCGGAAAGCTGCCCGGCCTGTCCTCGTCCTCGGACTCCGGCACCGGCACCACGACCGCCACCGCGGCGCAGAAGCGTGACGTGGTCGTCGTCCACCTCCACAACACCACCGGCGGCGGCACCTCCACGGTGCTGCTCGTCGACAACACCACCACCAAGCAGGCCGCCACGGTCCTGCTGCCCAACTCCCTCGTCGTCACGGACGAGGACGGCACCACGACGACCCTCGCCAAGTCCGTCGACGACGACGGCTCGGCCGGTACCCGCGACGCGCTGGACACCGTCCTCGGCACCGACATCGAGGGCACCTGGCGGCTCGACACGCCCTACCTCCAGAACCTCGTCGACCTCGTCGGCAACATCGACGTCGACACCGACGTCACCGTGCCCGACCCCGCCGCCAAGAAGGGCGGGGCGCCCCTCGTCAACAAGGGCGAGAAGCAGACCCTCAGCGGCAAGACGGCCGTCGCCTATGCCACCTACCGCGCCACGGGCGAGGCCCAGAACGCCCAGCTGCAGCGGTTCGGCCAGGTGATGCAGGGAGTGCTGCGCAAGGTGTCGTCCGACGCACAGGGCGCCACCGTCACCGTCCAGACCCTGGCGCAGATCCTCGACCCCTCGCTGACCGACAAGGATCTCGGCACCTTCCTGGCCAAGCTCGCGGACCTCGCCAAGGGCGGCGACTACAAGACCGCGCTGCTGCCCGTGCAGACCGACGGCACCCTCAACGCGGAGGCCAGCGCGAGCGTCGTCAAGGACGTCCTCGGCGGCGCCGCCAAGAGCCCCGACAAGGACGCGGCCGTCAGCGTCTCCGTCCAGAACGCCAGCGGCACCAAGGCCAACACCGAGGACGCGCGCGTGGTGCTCCTGAACGGCGGTTTCACCTTCTCGGAGGCCGGCACCCCGTCGACCACGAAGGCCACCTCCCAGGTCCTCTACGCGGACGCCGCCGGCAAGGAGAACGCCACCGAGGTCGCCAAGACCCTGGGACTCGACGCCGACGCGGTGAAGAAGGGCACGGTCTCCGCGAACGCCGACGTCGCGGTCGTCCTGGGCGAGGACTACCGGCCCTCGTCGGCCGGGTCGGCCGACTGAGAGCACGCGTGGGGGCCGGGCCGAAGCGGCCCCCGCGCGGGTGATCCCTCCATCACGTGGGGTGCCGTCGGCGGACCGTGAGACCCTTGGGGACAAGTGTCCGCCGACGGAAAGCCACGTAGTGACCGCCACCGACCGCTCCATCGAGCTCATCCAGTCCGCCGCCCAGGCGGCTGCCGACAAGCTCGCGCACGACATCATCGCGTACGACGTCAGCGACGTGCTGTCGATCACGGACGCCTTCCTGTTGGCCTCCGCGCCCAACGACCGCCAGGTCAAGTCGATCGTCGACGAGATCGAGGAGCGCCTCAACAAGGAGCTCGGCGCCAAGCCGGTACGACGTGAGGGCGACCGCGACGCCCGCTGGATCCTGCTCGACTACGTCGACATCGTCGTCCACGTCCAGCACAGCGAGGAGCGCGTCTTCTACGCTCTCGAGCGGCTCTGGAAGGACTGCCCCGAGCTGGAGCTGCCCGCCGACGCCAAGGCGACCCGCGGCAAGGCCCAGGAGCACGCCAAGCTGCAGGCCGAGGCCGAGGAGGACGACACGGCAGGGTTCGGGGAGCTGCGGTGAGCGCTGCCGCGGAGAACGCCGCCGACCGTAAGCCGGGCCGTGGCCGCCGGGTCATCCTGTGGCGGCACGGCCAGACCGCCTGGAACGTGGAGCGCCGCTTCCAGGGCACGACGGACGTGGAGCTGACGGAGACCGGCGTGGCCCAGGCCCGCCGTGCCGCCCGGCTGCTCGCCTCCCTCCAGCCCGATGCGATCGTCTCCTCGGACCTGTCGCGGGCAGCGAACACGGCCGCCGAGCTCGTCGCCCTCACCGGCCTCCAGGTGACCCACGACGAGGCCCTGCGCGAGACGTACGCGGGACTCTGGCAGGGGCTGACGCACGACGAGATCATCGCCGGCCACGGCGACGAGTACGCCGCGTGGAAGCGTGGTGAGCCGGTCCGTCGAGGCGGCGGCGAACTGGAGTCGGAGGTCGCCGACCGTGCCGCTCCCGTGGTGCTGCGGCACGCCGAGAAGCTGCCCGAGGACGGCACGCTCGTCGTGGTGAGTCACGGCGGCACCATCCGCACCACCATCGGCCGTCTCCTCGGCCTGGACGCCCACCACTGGGAGGCTCTCGGCGGTCTCTCCAACTGCTGCTGGTCCGTCCTCGGTGAGGGCGCCCGGGGCTGGCGCCTGCTCGAGCACAACGCCGGCACCCTGCCCGAGCCGGTGCTCGGCGACGACGACTGAGCGCCGTGCGGCCGCCGGGACCCGGATTTCACTTTCCGGCAGGTCGCAGGCTAAAGTTCTTCTTGTTCGCCCGCCGAGCGGGAAGAACGCAAGGGGCTATAGCTCAGTTGGTAGAGCGCCTGCATGGCATGCAGGAGGTCAGGAGTTCAATTCTCCTTAGCTCCACGGATCACCTGGTCTGTCGGTCGAAACTCTGTTGAGTTGTCAAAGATCGGTAGCGGCCGGTTGAGGTCTGTTCACGAAGATCCCGTCCCCTCAGGGGGCGGGATTTTTCGTTGCTCCGCTCCGCAGCATGGCCGCGCGGCGCTCCGTCTCCTCGTCGTTAGGCGTGTACACGACGATCCGGCACTCCGGCATCCCGTTGATCGACAGGGACGTCGACGTCATCCGCAGCTCGCCCACCGCCTCGTGCCGGAAGACCTTCACACGGCGGCCGGGCTCCGCCACGTCACCGGACTCCCACAGCCGCGTGAACAGCGGGCTCGCCTGCGACAGCCGGCGTATGAAGTCCTCCCAGCCGGGCTCACCGGCGTGCAGCCCGTACGACGCCCGCAGGGTCGCCACCATCACCGGCAGCTCCTTGTCCCGGAACAGCAGCGGGCAGTCCTGCTCCCGGACCGTGAACAGCCGCCACAGCGCGTTGGCGGGACCCGGCGCACAGTCGTCCACCGGCGTGATGAACAGGTCGTGGTAGACGGGGTTGGTGGCCAGGATGTCGTAGCGCGAGTTGTAGACCACCGCCGGTCGGGGCGCCAGGGCGTCGATGATGCCCTGGATCTCCGGACCCACGCTCTGCGCCAGGGCTTCCGGCACGTACGCGTAGGGCACCTCCGCCAGGTGGTACAGATGCTCCCGCTCCGGCGGATCGAGCCGCAGGGTGCGCGCCACGGCGTCCAGGACCTGCGCGGAGGCGTTGATCGGCCGGCCCTGCTCAAGCCAGGTGTACCAGGTCACGCCCACGCCCGAGAGCTGCGCGACCTCCTCGCGCCGCAGCCCCGGAGTGCGGCGCCGCAGCCCGGGTGGCATCCCCACGTCACCCGGTGTCACCCGGGCCCGCCTGCTGCGCAGGAACGCGGCCAGCTCGGGTCGGCGTCGATGCGACGACCCCGCCGCGGGCCTCGGCGCCGGTCCCGGCTTCGTCTCCGTGCCTGTTCGCGTCACCGTCGTCACGTCCCCCATGGTCGCTCCCCCGTCCGTCCCCTGCCAGGTGCCGTCAGTACCAGCATCAGCGGGCTCTCGGCACCCGTACCGGATCCCCCTCACGCTCGACGGCATGACGACGACACCCCGGCCGAGCCCGGTCCCCGCGCCCGTTCCACCCGCTTCAAGTCCTGTTGCCAGTAAAGACCCTGGCACTGACAATCGGCCTCGGCTGCTGCTGGCGGTCGTGCTCGCCGCTCAGTTCATGGCACTGCTCGACGTCTTCATCGTGAACGTCGCGGCCCCCACGATCGGTTCCGACCTGAACGCCTCCGGCGCGGACCTCCAACTGGTCGTCGCCGGATACGCCATCACGTACTCGGTGCTGCTGATCACCGGCGCCCGTCTCGGCGACCGGTTCGGGCACGGCCGCGTCCACCTCGTCGGGCTCGCTCTCTTCACGACCGCCTCGCTGGCCTGTGGGCTGGCTCAGGGCAGTACCGAACTGATCGTGTTCCGGCTGGTGCAGGGGGCCGGGTCGGCGGTGATGATCCCGCAGGTGCTCAGCCTGATCCAGCGCACGTTCACCGGCGAGGCCCGGGTACGGGCGCTGGGCGTCTACGCGGCGGTCCTCGCCGTCGGTGCGGCGGCCGGGCAGGTGGTGGGCGGTGTCCTGGTCGCCGCCGATCTGCTGGGCACCGGCTGGCGGCCGGTGTTCCTCGTGAACGTGCCGGTGGGTCTGGTCCTGCTGGTCGCCGGCCGGCGCGTCCTGCCCCGTGGTGGGGGAGCGGGCCGCGCGGGGGCGGGCGCAGGGGCGCGGGAGGGGGCGCGCGGAATGGACTGGCCCGGCCTCGTGCTTCTGGGCGCCGCCGTGTCACTGATCACGGTGCCGCTCGTGCTCGGACAGGAAGAGGACTGGCCGCTGTGGACCTGGGTGTCGCTGGCCGTCGGCGCCCTCGCGCTGGTGCTGTTCCGCGGCTACGAGGCCCGGCTCGCCCGGCGGGGCGGTGCCCCACTGATCGCGCCCCGTGTGTTGCGTCACCCCGGGATGGGGCTCGCCGTCCTGCGGGTGCTGGCCGTCATGGCGGTCAACGGGGGGTTCCTGTTCGTGCTGACCCTGCACGTCCAGGGCGGCCTCGGCTACAGCGCGCTGCGCGCCGGCCTCACCTTCGCGCCGACCGCCGTGGTCTTCGGGCTCGTCGGACTGACCTGGCGCAGGTGGCCCGCGTCCTGGCAACGGTCCCTGGCCCCGGCCGGGTTCACGCTCACCGCGCTGTCCGTGCTGGGAGTGGGGCTGGCCTTCCGGGGCGGCGACCACGGCGGTGCCTGGCTGTACGCGGCGTACGCCGGCGTGGGTGTCGGGCTCGCCCTCGCCTTCAGCCCGACGCTCACCGGGGCGCTGGCGGCGGTGCGGCCCGAGGACGCGGCGGACGCCAGCGGACTGCTCGCCACGGTCACCCAGCTCGGGCAGCTGATCGGTGTCGCGGCCTTCGGCACACTGTTCTTCGAGCGGCTTGAGTCACTTGGGGCCCCAGAGGCGTATACCTCTTCGGAAGCGCTTCTCACATGCATGTTCGCGCTCGCTACGACAGCTGCCCTGGGTGCCGTGTCCGGACTGGTACTGAGGCGTCGCTGACCGTATTGGCCCGGCCGTGGCAGAATCAAACGGCCGGAAGGGAGCGCGGCCCGACGGGAGGGAGTAGCGATGCCTGCGAGCATCCTCGGAGAGGTCGGTGACCTCTCCGAAGCGGCGGTGACACCGGACAAGGCCACCCGGCTCAGCTGCCCCTCCTGTGGTTCCGGTCATGTGGCCCAGGTTCTCGGTGACAACGGCGGGATTTCCTACGTGTGCACGGCCTGCGGCCACAGCTGGAGCTGATCGATGGGTGCACACAGGCGGAAGTGCGACTGGTGCGGCAGCGGCACCCCGATCGTCCGTGACATGGAGCCGGTCAACCCCGACTACCAGTACTGGTGCGAGGAATGCGCGCGGGCGCTGATCATAAAAGGCGACCCGATCGAGACGTACCGTGAGCTGGAGGGCGAGCCGATCTACGGGCGGCTCCTCGAGGAGCACTGCACGCTCAAGCGGTTCTACTCGTTCGTCACCGCTTGACCCGCACACCGGTCGAAAACGGACGGGGCGGAAACGATTTGGTGGTCCACGCTCCGGGCCGGTAATGTTGGCGTCGCCGCCGGGGAAACCGGGCGACACGGTCAGTACGCGGCCTCGCGGCTTGGCCACGAGGGGCTATAGCTCAGTTGGTAGAGCGCCTGCATGGCATGCAGGAGGTCAGGAGTTCAATTCTCCTTAGCTCCACAGCAGATCCCGCCGGATCGGATGCGATCCGGCGGGATCTTTTTGCGTTCGTCGGTGTTCCGGCCTTCCCTCTTCGGACATTCCGTCAGGACCGACGCTTCGGGGCCGCCTCGTCCGAGGCGGCCCCTTGTCGTCTGTTGTCGGCCGTCTGTCGTCGTCGGTCGTCGTCTGTCGTCGGCCGGCGCTCAGCGGCCGAGGGCGCGGCGGCCGCGGCCCTGGGAGAGGACCGGGAGGTTACGGGCGGGCGCCTGCGCGCGCGTGTCCTCCTCGACGCGCAGGGCGAGGGCCGGGCAGCGGCGTACCGCGCGCAGCGCCTTGGCCTCCGCGTTCTGCGGCACCTTCGCCTGTGCCACCGTCGGGAAGCCGTCGGCACCGAGCTGGAAGACCTCCGGGAGGATGTCGGCGCACAGGCCGTGGCCGCGGCACAGCGTCCAGTCGACGAAGATCTTCTGGCGGCTCGAGCCGCTGTCCTCCGGCGGGTTGCCGCTCGTGATGGCCGCCGGGGCCATGCCGGCCTCGAAGAGCGGCAGAACGCCCTCCACGGGGCGTCCGCACCCGTTGCCGAGGACATGTGCGGCCAGGTCGTCGGTGAACGCCTTGATGGTCGACTCCAGGAACATTGCGGAGCCGTCCGGGTGCGAGCACGCACCGCGCCGCTTGACGTTCTTGGCGACCTGCTTGAGCGCCTCCAGGGCGGCCGGGCCGCCGCCGTTGATGATGTCCTCCATGCCGCGCGCGGCGGCCGGCAGGCCGAGGTAGCAGGGACCGCACTGTCCCGCGCTCTCGTCGGCCAGCCACTGGGCCACCCGCAGCGACTCGCCCAGCGGGCAGGTGTCCTGGCTGATGGGCAGGATCGCGCCGGCGCCGAGCGCCCCGCCCACCGCGTCGAGGGAGTTGCGGGAGACGATCGCCTCGTTGACCGTCGCGGCGTCGATCCACTTGCCGTGGTAGCCGCCGGTCAGCACGCCCTGGGGCACCGGCGGGGCGCCGGCGAGCTGGAGGACGTAGCGCAGCGGCACGCCCGTGGGCACCTCGATCACCATCGGGCGGGCGACCGCGCCGGAGACCGTCAGCATGACGGTGCCCGGCTCGTCGTACAGGCCGGTGTTGCCGTAGCGCTCCGGGCCGATGCGGGCGGCGATGGCCAACTGGGCGAACGTCTCGGCGTTGGAGAGCAGGGTCGGCGCGCCGCCGACGCCGTTCTGCGAGGCGCTGACCTTGCGGCCGGGCGGGATCGGCGGGCCGCCGTCGATGGAGCGGATCAGTGACGCGGCGGCGCCGGTGACCATGCGGATCGGGTTGCGTTGGACGAATGCCTTGAGCGCCGATCTACGGCCGTTGCTGAGGCCGCGCTCGGCGAGCGCGGCCTCCATGGAGCGCTGAGTGGATTCGCGGGTGACCCCCACCACGAGCGTGCGGGCACCCAGCGCCTCCGCGACCAGCAGCGCGCCGTCCAGGATGAGGTGCGGGGCACGGTTGATGAGCACCGTGTCCTTGCGGCAGGCCGGTTCGTCCTCACTGCCGTTGACGACGACGACCGGCCGTACGCCGCGCTTGATCGCCGCCTCGGCGACCGAGCGCAGCTTCTTGTGGAAGGGGAAGCCCGCGCCGCCGCGGCCCTTCAGGTTGATGTTCTCGGAGAGCTTCGCGAGTGCCTCTCCGCCCAGGGGTTCGAGCGGCCCGTGCACCTTCAGATGCATGGGTAGGTCAAGTCTTTCGACAAGGTCGAAGCCCGACGTGAGCTGCGGAAGCCCGACCACGCGGACTTCTGGGACGTCGGGCAGGGCCTCGTTCACCTATAGCCTCCGGAAGGCGTGTTCCAAGGTTCGCCCGAACCCGGTGCGTCGAACGACGAGCCAGGTGATGGTTCATTGGCGGGACCGCTGTTGTACGTGTCGTTCTGGTTGTACGTCCCGAAAGGGGGGTTCGTCTCACCGGTGTCGTACACGTCACGTCCGCCGTACCCGGCGGTGCCCGAATTGTCGTAGACAGGGATGTTGAATCCCGTGTCCTGGAGCGGGTCGTAGGCCGACGGGGGTGCCTCGCCGACCGGCGGCGGGGTCGGGACCGGCCAGCTGCCCGAGGTGCTGCCGCCGGTGTCGACCCGTGGGATGGCCTCGGTGGCCTGGATGTCGAACGGCAGGTTCATCCGTGCCGTCTGGTCGGCCGCGTAGGGCTGCTGCTGGCCGCGTTGCGGTGTGTTGACGGCGCGATAGGCGGCCGCGAAACCGTTCGCCGGCTCCGGGGCGGCGGGCGCGGGCGTGTCGTACAGCGGCGACGACGGCGGGGACATCCGGGTGGAGCTCATCGTGTCGGTCAGCGATGAGCGGCCGGAGCGGCCCTCGTAGCCGGGCAGCGCGGAGGATCCGGTCTCCGACCGGCGCGCGCGTGACGCGTCCAGGCCGTCCATCGCCGAGCGTTCCTGGGTGCCGAGGAGCGCCGCGATTTGGTCGGCGACCTTGCGCTTGAACGGGCGCGGGGCGGAACGCAGGGCGAGGGCGGCCATGACGCCGGCCAGGCACAGCTCGTACGAGACCATGAAGAACGGCTTGGCCGCGCGCCCCGCGAACAGGCCGTGGATCAGGGCCGCGCACAGCGCCGGGTAGGCCAGCATGTGCATCGCGCGCCAGCGGGCGGCCACCTCGGCGGGCGCGGAGAAGCGGTTGCGCAGTGCGCCGGTGATGCCGACGAAGATCATGAGCAGGGCGGCCAGGGAGCCGAGGCCGATGAGTCCGGCGGTGCCCTTGATGCCGAGGCTGAAGGGGATCAGCGCGGCGATCAGGACGGTGTGCTGCAGTACCAGCTTGACGGAGATGTGGACGACGAGGAAGGCGATGGAGCCCACGGCGGTCACGCGGTGGATGGCCTGCGCGATGATCCGCTGACGCGTGTTGAGGATGAGCCGGTCCTGGGCGACGAGGCCCCAGATGACCGAGCAGGTGAGACATACCAGTGACAGCACGCCCGCACCGAAGTTCAGGAATGCCTGGAACTGGTCGCCGCCGACCAGCACGACCACGGGTATGAGGACCAGGGCGACAGCTGTCGCCACCCCATAGACCGACCGGCCGGGCTTGGGAAGCGAGCTGTTACTAGGACGAGGGTTCATGGGGGCAACTCCGAGCAGTTTCGGGAAAGCGGTCCCGCTGCCGAACTCTAAGTGGCTCCATACCGATGGGTACGAGGTTTGAGTTATTGCGCTGTTATCAAACGACAATGTGGCTGTTGTGATGTCCCTTAGCTACTGTTACGCGAAGTAACCCTTGACCTTGATTCAGTTCCGGCCTCGCCATTCTGGTCGCAGCAACGTTGTCGCGACCATGCATACGTACGAGCGTCGCGGCTTGCTCAAGGCCTGCGGTACCCTAACGCCATGCGTGCTGTACGCCTTCTGCTTAGCGAGCCGCGCTGATCAGTCCCGACCGCCGGTGAACGGACGGTTCGGAATCGGCGCGGCGTCCCCTCCTGTGCGAGGGGATTTTTCGTTTCCTGGACGACAACCCGCTGGCAGAGACGATCGATGGAGCTTTGAGGACCATGAGCGAGACGAACCCCGCTGCCGCCGCTGCACCGGCGGAGGCCGCGCCGCACCGCTACACGGCTGCCATGGCCGCCGAGATCGAGGCACGCTGGCAGGACTTCTGGGACGCCGAGGGTACGTACGCCGCGCCGAACCCGAAGGGCGACCTGGCCGGTGACCCCGAGCTGGTGGCCCGGCCCAAGAAGTTCATCATGGACATGTTCCCGTATCCCTCCGGTGCGGGCCTGCACGTCGGCCACCCCCTCGGCTACATCGCGACCGACGTCTTCGCACGCTTCCAGCGCATGACCGGCCACAACGTCCTGCACACCCTGGGCTTCGACGCCTTCGGCCTGCCCGCCGAGCAGCACGCCGTGCAGACGGGCGAGCACCCTCGGATCACCACCGAAGCGGCGATCAACAACATGAAGTCCCAGCTGCGCCGGCTGGGTCTGGGCCACGACAAGCGCCGGTCGTTCGCCACGATCGACCCGGACTACTACAAGTGGACCCAGTGGATCTTCCTGCAGATCTTCAACTCCTGGTACGACGACGAGGCGGACAAGGCCCGTCCGATCGCCGAACTGGTCGCCCAGTTCGAGTCCGGTGAGCGCGGCGTACCGGGCCACACGCGCGCGTGGAACGAGCTGACCGCCACCGAGCGCGCCGACGTCCTGAGCGAGTACCGCCTGGCCTACGCCTCCGACGCCCCGGTCAACTGGTGCCCCGGTCTGGGCACCGTGCTGGCCAACGAGGAGGTCACCGCCGACGGCCGTTCCGAGCGCGGCAACTTCCCCGTCTTCAAGGCCAAGCTGCGCCAGTGGAACATGCGCATCACCGCCTACGCGGACCGCCTGCTGGACGACCTGGACGCCCTGGACTGGCCCGAGGCGATCAAGCTCCAGCAGCGCAACTGGATCGGCCGCTCCGAGGGCGCCCGCGTCGACTTCCCCGTGGACGGCGAGCGCATCACGGTCTTCACCACGCGCCCGGACACCCTGTTCGGCGCGACCTACATGGTCCTGGCGCCCGAGCACCCGCTGGTCGACAAGTTCACCCCGGACGCCTGGCCCGAGGGCACGCACGACGTCTGGACCGGCGGCCACGCGTCCCCGGCCGAGGCCGTCGCCGCGTACCGGGCGCAGGCCGCGTCGAAGTCCGACGTCGAGCGCCAGGCCGAGGCCAAGGACAAGACCGGCGTCTTCACCGGCGTGTACGCCACCAACCCGGTCAACGGCGAGCAGGTCCCCGTCTTCATCGCCGACTACGTGCTGATGGGCTACGGCACCGGCGCGATCATGGCCGTTCCGGCGGGCGACCAGCGCGACTTCGAGTTCGCGCGCGCCTTCGAGCTGCCGATCCACTGCATCGTCGAGCCGACCGACGGCCGGGGCACCGACACGTCGACGTGGGAGAACGCCTTCGGGTCGTACGACGCGAAGATCATCGCCTCGTCCAACGAGGAGATCTCGCTGGACGGCCTGAGTGTCGTCGACGCCAAGGCCCGCATCACCGAGTGGCTGGCCCGCAAGGGCATCGGCGAGGGCACCGTCAACTTCCGCCTGCGCGACTGGCTGTTCAGCCGCCAGCGCTACTGGGGCGAGCCCTTCCCGATCGTCTACGACGAGGACGGCGTCGCCCACTCGCTGCCCGAGTCGATGCTGCCCCTGGAGCTGCCCGAGGTCGAGGACTACTCGCCCCGCACCTTCGACCCGGACGACGCGGACACCTCCCCGGAGACGCCGCTGTCACGCAACGAGGACTGGGTGAACGTCACCCTGGACCTGGGCGACGGCAACGGTCCGCGCAGGTACCGCCGCGAGACCAACACCATGCCCAACTGGGCCGGTTCCTGCTGGTACGAGCTGCGCTACCTGGACCCGCACAACAGCGAGAAGCTGGTCGACCCGGAGATCGAGCAGTACTGGATGGGCCCCCGCGAGGGTCAGCCGCACGGCGGTGTCGACCTGTACGTCGGCGGCGCCGAGCATGCCGTGCTGCACCTGCTGTACGCGCGCTTCTGGTCCAAGGTCCTGTTCGACCTGGGACACGTCTCCTCCGCGGAGCCGTTCCACAAGCTGTTCAACCAGGGCATGATCCAGGCCTACGTCTACCGCGACAGCCGCGGCTTCCCGGTGCCGGCCGCCGAGGTGGAGGAGCGCGACGGCGCGTACTTCCACCAGGGCGAGAAGGTCAGCCGCCTGCTGGGCAAGATGGGCAAGTCCCTGAAGAACGCGGTCACTCCGGACGAGATCTGCGTCGAGTACGGCGCCGACACCCTGCGCCTGTACGAGATGGCGATGGGCCCGCTGGACGTGTCGCGGCCGTGGGACACGCGCGCGGTGGTGGGTCAGTACCGCCTGCTGCAGCGACTGTGGCGCAACGTCGTCGACGAGACCACCGGCGAGCTGAGCGTTGTCGAGGTCGAGGACGCCGACATCGACGTGGACACCCTGCGGGCCCTGCACAAGGCGATCGACGGAGTGCGCCAGGACCTGGAGGGTCTGCGCTTCAACACCGCCATCGCCAAGATCACCGAGCTGAACAACCACCTGACCAAGGCGGGCGGACCGCTGCCGCGTTCCGTCGCCGAGCCCCTGGTGCTGCTGGTCGCCCCGCTGGCCCCGCACATCGCCGAGGAGCTGTGGCGCCGGCTGGGCCACACCGACTCGGTCGTCCACCGGGACCTGCCGGTCGCCGACCCGGCGTACGTCGTGGACGAGAGCGTGACCTGCGTCGTGCAGATCAAGGGCAAGGTCAAGGCGCGCCTGGAAGTGTCCCCGGCGATCTCCGACGAGGAGCTGGAGAAGGTGGCGCTGGCCGACGAGAGTGTCGTGAAGGCACTGGGCGGGGCCGGTATCCGCAAGGTCATCGTGCGGGCGCCGAAGCTCGTGAACATCGTTCCGGCGTGAGCGTGAGCGTGAGCGGCGCCTGAGCGGGCGCGGGCTTGAACGTGACGGGGCGGTACGCATGAGCGGGCTGTACGGACGATCATGACCGGGTTGTGGCTGTGCGTATGACCGGGGTGCGGCTGTGCGTATGACCACGCTGGACATGTGACCGGCCTGTACGCACGGCCGGGCCGGGTGTCGCGGGCCGGTGGGTGCGGCTCCGGGTAGTCCCCTACGGGCAGGTTCGGGGTTCTTCTGGAACTCCGAGCCTGCCCGTCTCGTTTACCGTTTGAAGTGCGGCGTGCCCCGTGCGGCGCCGGATGTGTCGTGGCAGACCGGAGGAGGAGCTCGTGGAAGCAGTGATCGCAGTAGTCGCCCTGCTCTTCGTGCTCTTTGTGGTGCTCGGCGCCTACGCCACCGTGAAGGTGATCGGCGCCGCCAAGCGGGGCGTCGACCGCACCATCGACCAGGCCAGGCGCACGGTCGAGGACCACACTCTGCGGGCCAAGTCCTTCACCCAGTTCGGACCGGCCGGCGAGATCGCCCAGCTGAGGCTCAAGCTGCGCACCTCGATGCGGGCCACCCAGGACGCGCTGCACGCGGGCGTCACCGAGGACGAGTCCCTCAAGGAGTCCCTCGCCCTGTTCCACAGGCTCAGCGCGCACGGACACGAACTGGACACCGAGCTCAAGCGCCTGGAATCGGAACCGGACCGGGCGACGCTCGCCGCTCGGCTGCCCTCACTGCGCGAGCGCACCGAGCGCGTGGTGGGATCGGCGGACTCGCTGCGCTGGGCGGCCCGCGACCGGGCCCGCCGTTTCGCGGACGACGACCTCGACTCCCTGAGCGCCCAGATCGACGTCGAGGCCGGTGCTCTTCGCCACTGGACCACGTCGGACTCCTCCACGCAGACGCCGCCGCCCCCGTGGCCCGAGGCACCGGCCGCCGACGGTGCGGCGCAAGGACAGACGTGGCCGGAGACACCCGGCGCACGCACGCCGCAGGAGCCGACCCGGCCCGCCATCACCCCACCGGGACCGCGCCCCGCCTACCCGTGGCAGAAGAAGCCGCGCCCCGAGAGCACCACCTGAGGCCGGGGCCGGATTCCTGCCCTCCGGGCCCCGGTTCCTCAGGCTCGGGGTCCTGGATCAGGTGCCGTCAGGCGTGGTACTGGATTCGGTCAAGGGCGGTCCAGCTGCGAGGGGCCGGGCTGCCGCACGGGGGCTACGGCAGGTAACCTCCAGGTCATGTCCCGCCATGTCGCGATCGTCACGGATTCAACGGCCTACTTGCCGCAGCGGACGATGGAGCGTCACGGCATCACCTCGGTGCCCCTGACCGTCGTCCTCGGCGACCAGGCTCTTGAAGAGGGCAACGAGATCTCCACCCGTTCCCTCGCCCAGGCCTTGCAGAAGCGACGCTCCGTCACCACCTCGCGTCCCAGCCCCCAGCTCTTCGCCGAGACATATCGCAGGATCGCCGAATCCGGTGCCACCGGCATCGTCTCACTGCACCTCTCCGCCGAACTGTCCGGCACCTACGACGCGGCGGTGGTCGCGGCGCGTGAGGCGCCGGTACCGGTACGGGTGGTGGACACCGGCATGGTCGCGATGGCGCTCGGCTTCTGCGCGCTCGCGGCGGCCGAGGTCGCCGACGCGGGCGGCACGGTCGACGAGGCGGTCAGCGCGGCGGAGAAACGGGCCGCCGGCACCTCCGCCTACTTCTACGTCGACACCCTGGAGTACCTGCGCCGCGGCGGCCGGATCGGCGCCGCCCAGGCCCTGTTGGGCTCCGCGCTCGCGGTGAAGCCGCTGCTCCAGCTGAGCGGGGGGCGCATCGACCTGCTCGAGAAGGTACGGACGGCGTCGAAGGCGATCGCCCGCCTGGAGGAGCTCGGCGCGGAGCGGGCGGGCAGCGGGTCGGTCGACATCGCCGTGCACCATCTCGCCGCCCCCGACCGGGCGTCCGCGCTCGCCGACCGTCTGCGGTCCCGCGTGCCCGGACTCGCCGACCTGCATGTGAGCGAGGTCGGCGCGGTGATCGGGGCGCACACCGGACCGGGGCTGCTGGGCGTCGTGGTCTCGCCGCGCTGACGGCTCGGCACGCCGACGGCTCGGCCCGCTGACGGCTCTGCGCACTCGTGTGAGTGCTCACTCGTGTGAGTGGTGGAGTTATCCACAACTGGGTGTTCATCCACGGAAATTGAGCAAGATCATCGCGATGCGGCGAAGTGTCCGATCCTCGTCGCATGGCACTTCGATCACGTCCACGCAGCCCGAACGCGACCAGCGGCCCCGGCCGGGGCCCCGGCTCCGACGGCCGTTCGCACCGCCTCCGTCCTCCTGGCGCCCGTCGGACCGGACCCCGGCACGCCTCGGCGGAGGAGATCCGCCGCCGGGCGAAGGTGCTCTTCGCCGAACGGCCCCGGGAGCAAGGAGAGATGGGGATGGGGCCGCCGGGTGGCGGCGGTGGGGATGGCGGGGATGCTGAGGGTGCTGTCCTGGGTGGTGCGTCGGAGTCGTCGGGTGGGGCAGTGGCGGTGGCGGCGGGGGTGCCTGTTGCCCCGGGTGTTCTGAAGAGGTCGGGCGCGCCGCAGGTAGATGTGGCCGACGGCGAGGGCGAAACGCACGCCGCTGTCGATGCCGGCAGCGACAGCAACAGCAACAGCGACAGCGACAGCGACAGCGGCATCAGTATCGGTATCGGCGGCGATGGCGGCGGCGGCGACGGCGATGAGATGCGTGAGGGGCGTGCTCCTCGTGTCGTCGGGCCCTGGCAGGAGCGGGTGGGGCTAGCTCTGCGGGAGCGGATGCCGGTGTGGCTGCTGGCGCGCTGCGGACTGGAACGCAGGAGTGTGCTCGCGCTCTCGGTGCTGCTCGTCGTCGTCGCCGCCTTCGCCGTGCAGCACTTCTGGGTCGGCCGGGCTCAGCCGGTGCGGGCACCGGAGGTGGTGCGAGCCGCCGCGCCCTACGAGGCGGGAGAGCTGAACTCCGCTGCCGGGCCCGCCCCTTCGGCAGGTCCGCCGGGCGTCGGCAGCACGGTCGGGGCCGAGATCGTGGTGGACGTCAGCGGCAAGGTGCGAAAGCCCGGCATCCACCGACTCCCGGCCGGTTCACGGGTGGTCGACGCACTGGGCGCGGCCGGGGGTGTGCGACCGGGCACCGACACCGACGGTCTCAACCGCGCGCGTTTTCTCGTGGACGGGGAGCAGGTCGTCGTCGGTGCCCCCGCCCCGCAGACCGGAGCCGCCGGGACCGGAGCGGGGTCGGCGGCGGCGGGCTCCACCGGTGCCGGCGCGGGAGCCGGGCCCCCGGCGCCCGTCTCTCTCAACACGGCCACCGTGGACCAGTTCGACACGCTGCCGGGCGTCGGCCCCGTGCTGGCGCAGCACATCATCGACTACCGGGCGCAGCACGGCGGTTTCCGATCGGTGGACGAACTGCGCGAGGTCAACGGCATCGGCGAGCGACGCTTCGCCGACCTGCGGAATCTCGTGCGGCCATGAGGCGCGAAGACACCGAGGCCGTCGGTGTTCGGGCCGGGCCCGGCTCCGCTGCCCGGCGTGCCGTGCACGCGGCCTCCGGGAAGCGGCTGGGCGACGCCCATCCACGCCAGGAAGGGCCGGTGGATCTACGGCTCGTACCACCTGCGCTGGCGGCCTGGGCGACGGCGGCGCTGACGTTGGACGCGTCTTTGGGGGTGGTGGGCGGCGTGGTGGCCGTCTGCCTCCTGGCCGCCGGTGCCCTTCTGATCGTGAGCCGGCGTGCGGCGGGGCGTGGTGCGGGTCCCGTCGCAGGGGCCGTTGCCGGACCTGTTGCAGAGCCTGTTGCCGGACCTGTTGCCGGTAGGCGCATGTGGCCCCGGGTCACCGTCGCCGCTTCCATGCTCTGCGTGGGCGCGGCTGCCGCGTCGGCCGGGCTGCACGGGGCCGATCTGCGCCGGGGGCCGGTGCCGGAGTTGGCGCGGGAGTACGCGACCGTCACCGCCGAGGTCGAGATCACCTCCGACCCACGACTCACCCGGCCCCGGGTCAGAGGGGACCACGTGACCCCGGACTCCGTCCTGATCGACGCCGAGGTGCGCAGCGTCGAGGGAGCGACCGGGGCGACCGGGGCGGCCGTGGCGACGCGGGCACCGGTGCTGGTGGTGGTGGACGTCGGCTCGCGCCGGGCCGAGGGTGGGGCACGGGCGAACCCCGGGAGCCGCGAGACGTCGCTCGCCGAAGCGGCCCGTCTGATGCCCGGCGGTGTGCGGGGATCCGGGATGCGGTTCGGGATGCGGGCCGCAATGGGGTCCGGGGCGCGGTCCGGGGTTTCGTGGCTGGGGCTGTTGCCGTCCACACGGGTGCGGGTGACCGGGCGGTTGGTGCCCCCGCTGGCGGGCGGGGACCGGTTCGCGGCCGTGCTGCGGGTGCGGGGCCGGGCGGTGCCGTCGGTCGTGCGGGAGCCCTCGGGCGCGCAGCGGTCGGCGGGGAGGCTGCGGGCGGGGCTGCGGGCGGCCACCGACGGACTCCCGGCGGACGCGAGGGCACTGCTGCCGGGGCTGGTCGTCGGGGACACCTCGCGGATCACGCCCGAACTGGACGAGGCCTTCAAGGCGACGGATCTGGCCCACACCCTCGCCGTTTCCGGGAGCAACCTCACGATCATCCTCGCGCTGCTCCTCGGCCCTCCCGGGCTGGCCCAGCACGTCGAGCGGCGTGGTCTGGCACCTCGCCTCGGCGTGCCGCTCCGGGCGACCGCGCTGCTCGGCGGCGCGCTCACCCTGGGCTTCGTGGTGGTGTGCCGGCCCGACCCGAGCGTGCTGCGCGCCGCGGCCTGCGGAGCGATCGTGCTGCTCGCGCTGGCGACCGGCCGCCGTCGGTCACTGATCCCCGCGCTGGCGACGGCGGTGCTGCTGTTGGTGCTGTACGACCCGTGGCTGGCCCGGAGTTACGGGTTCCTGCTGTCCGTCCTGGCCACCGGGGCCCTGTTGACGCTGGCGCCGCGCTGGAGTGCCGCGTTGCGACGGCGCCGGGTGCCCCCACGGCTCGCTGAGGCGTTGGCGGCCGCGGGAGCCGCGCAGGCGCTGTGCGCGCCGGTCGTGGCGGTGTTGTCGGCTCGGGTGAGTCTGGTGGCGGTGCCCTGCAATCTCCTGGTGGAGTTCGCGGTCGCGCCGGCGACGGTACTGGGCTTCGCGGTGCTGGCGACGGCTCCCGTGTCGATGCCGTTGGCCGAGGCGCTGGCGTGGTGCGCGAGTTGGCCGACCGGATGGATCGCGGGTGTGGCGCGGACCGGGGCGGCGCTGCCCGGCGGGGGAGTGGACTGGCCGGGGAGCTGGGGCGGGGCGTTCCTGCTCGCGCTGGTCACGGGCGTGGTGGTGCTGCTCGGGCGGCGGCTGTCGCGGCACCCGTGGCTGTGCGCGGTCTGCGGGGTGCTGCTTCTGCTCGTGGTGGTTCAACCGCCGCCGCTGACCCGGGTGCTCACGGGCTGGCCACCCCCGGGCTGGCGGCTCGCGATGTGCGACGTGGGGCAGGGTGACGCGACGGTCCTGGCGGCGGGCGGGGGCGCCGGCGTGGTGGTGGACGCCGGGCCGGATCCGGCGCTGGTCGACCGGTGCCTGCGCAAGCTCGGGATCACCCGGGTGCCGCTCGTCGTGCTGACCCACTTCCACGCGGATCACGTGGCCGGGCTGCCGGGGGTGCTGCGGGGCCGGGAGGTGGGGGCGATCGAGACGACGGGGTTCGAGGAGCCCGTGGACCAGGTGGAGTTCGTCCGGAGGGAGGCGGAGGCGAGGGATGTGCCGGTGGTGCGGGCCGCGGCCGGGGAGCGGCGGCGGGTCGGTGCTCTCGACTGGGAGGTGCTCTGGCCGCCACCGCACCCGGCGCCGCGCCCGGACGGGCCGAACGACGCGAGCGTGACGTTGCTCGTGCGGGCGGCCGGGCTGCGGATGCTGCTGCTCGGCGACCTCGAACCCCCGGCCCAGCAGGCGTTGTTGCGATCGGCGGCGGCACCGTCGGTGCGTGGGGTGGACGTGCTCAAGGTGGCCCATCACGGCTCGGCCTACCAGGACCCCGACCTCATACGCGCCGTGGCGCCACGGCTGGCGCTGATCTCGTGCGGCGCGGACAACCCGTACGGGCATCCCGCGCCCAGCACGTTCGCGGCGCTGCGCGCGGGAGGGGCGGCGGTGCTGCGGACGGACCGGGACGGTGCGCTGGCGGTCGCCACCGGCGCGGACGGGGAGCTGCGGGTGGCGCGGGACTGAGGACGCGGAGGCTCCCGGCTCCCGGTTGACGGCTGACGGCTGGGGGCTGGGGGCTGAGGGCTGAGGGTGAGGGGAGAGGAGGGGAGGGGGGGGGGGGGGGGGAGGGGACCCGTTGGGGCACCGTCTCCTGAGCGTGTCGGAAAATGGTGCCGTGAGTGATGTGAGACATGTGCTGGTGCTGCCCGATCGCGATGCCGCGGAGGAGGTGGCCCAGGCGTTCGGGGACCGGTTCGGGGTGCGCGAGGAGCCGAGGGTCGTCCGGGACGCGCTGGCGGGGGCGGACGACGCGGAGGACGCGCAGTGGCTCGTCCTGCTGCGGGACGAGGAGGAGCAGCTCGACGCGGCGGCGCTCGACGAGTTCGCGGGGGAGTGGGAGGGCTGGCGGGAGGAGCCGTGACCGTGATCCGTCGGCGGCTCGTCGGTGGGGGTCGGGTTGTCAGTGGCTCGTGGGATGCTTTCGGTGATGGCAAGGAAGACTGCGAATGACGACCCTCTCGCCCCGCTGACGCTTGCCGTGGGCCAGGAGGACCTCCTGCTCGACCGTGCCGTGCAGGAGGTGGTGGCCGCCGCCAGGGCCGCCGACGCCGACACGGACGTGCGCGACCTGACCCCGGACCAGGTGCAGCCCGGCACGCTCGCCGAGCTGACCAGCCCCTCGCTCTTCGCGGAACGCAAGGTCGTGGTCGTACGCAACGCGCACGACCTGTCCGCCGACACGGTCAAGGACGTCAAGGCGTATCTGGGGTCGCCCGCCGAGGAGATCACGCTGGTGCTGCTGCACGCCGGCGGGGTCAAGGGCAAGGGGCTGCTGGACGCCGCGCGCAAGGCGGGGGCGCGGGAGGTGGCCTGTCCGAAGATGACCAAGCCGGCGGACCGGCTGGCCTTCGTACGGCAGGAGTTCCGGGCCACCGGGCGGTCGGCCACGCCCGAGGCGTGCCAGTCGCTCGTCGACGCCATCGGCAGCGATCTGCGGGAGCTGGCCTCGGCCGTGTCCCAGCTGGTGGCCGATGTCGAGGGGACCATCGACGAGGCCGTCGTCGGGCGGTACTACACGGGGCGGGCCGAGGCCTCGAGCTTCACCGTCGCCGACCGGGCGGTGGAGGGGCGGGCCGCCGAGGCGCTGGAGGCGCTGCGCTGGTCGCTGGCGACCGGGGTCGCGCCGGTGCTGATCACCAGTGCGCTGGCGCAGGGAGTGCGGGCCATCGGCAAGTTGTCCTCGGCGCGGGGTGGCCGGCCGGCCGACCTCGCGCGGGAGCTGGGCATGCCGCCCTGGAAGATCGACCGGGTGCGCCAGCAGATGCGGGGCTGGACGCCGGACGGAGTGTCCGTCGCGCTGCGGGCCGTCGCCGAGGCGGACGCGGGAGTGAAGGGCGGCGGTGACGACCCCGAGTACGCCTTGGAGAAGGCTGTCGTGGCGGTCGCGCGGGCGGCGCGGTCCGGGGGACGCGGGTAGCCGTCCATCCCGGGTGCCACCGGGGTGATCCAGTAGCCGTTCCCCTGCCGGGGAGGAGAATCGGGTGTACCAGCCGCACATCGCCGGCGCATGGGAAAGGTGGCGATCGACATGGCTGAACACCCGCACGCGGCACTCGTCCGCAAGGGGTACGACGCCTTCACCCGCGGAGACATGGACACCCTGCGCGGGATGATGACGGGGGACTGTACGCACCACGTGCCCGGTTCCCACATGCTCTCCGGGGACTTCAAGGGCCTCGACGCGGTCATGGACATGTACGGCAGGCTGTTCTCGGAGACGGGCGGATCGTTGCGCGTCGACCTGCGCACCGTACTCGTCGACGGCCGTGGGCACGCCGTCTCCCTGCACCGGATCACCGCCGACCGCAACGGCAAGCACATGGACGACAACGGGGGCATCGTCTTCCGGATCGTCGGTGACAAGATCAGCGATCTCGACGAGTGCGTCGAGGACATCGACACGAGCGACGACTTCTGGTCCTGACGGGCCCTGCCACCCCTGCCACCCCTGCCACCCCTGTCGCCCCTGCCATCCCTGTCGCTCCTGCCGCCTCGGTGGCCCCTGCCACCCCGGTCACTTCGGTCACTCCGGTCACCTCTGATGGTCCCGGCCCCTGCCCCCCGGGGGGCGCCCAGGCAGACCGAAGGCCCCCGTGCCCGCCCTGGGGAAGGGCGGGCCGCGGGGGCCTTCGGTTCATGCTTCAAGCTGTTGGATCGCGCCCGCGTGGCGAACGCAGGCCGTGCGCGATCCGTAGGGTGCCGGTCGGGGGCGGATGAGAGAGGGCCCGCCCTGGTCCTTCCGGCGATCAGATCTGAGGGATTCAGCCCTTGAGGGTCTCGACCTTGGAAGCAAGCGCCGACTTCTTGTTGGCGGCCTGGTTCTTGTGGATGACGCCCTTCGAGACGGCCTTGTCGAGCTGACGCGCGGCAGCGCGCTGGTACTCGGTGGCCTTCTCGACGTCACCCGCGGCAGCAGCCTCACGGGCCTTGCGGATCGCGGTCTTCAGGGAGGACTTGACGGCCTTGTTGCGCAGCCGAGCCTTCTCGTTGGTCTTGATCCGCTTGATCTGGGACTTGATGTTCGCCACGAATGAGCCTTTTCAGGTTCAGGCACGGGCCCGTACGGGTCCCGTACCGATGAGTTTCCGAGATGCCTCGAAGTTCCCCGAGAAGTGTTGTCCGGGAAGTTCTCCGAGGAGATGTGCCTCGTGCTGAGAGGGCAAGAGACACAGCTGCCCAGACTACCAGTGGCTCCCCGAGTGGCCCAAACCGGTTCCCGGTCGCCACCCGTGGGACCATGGAACCTACGTATCGATCCGACCCGAGGCACAAGGCGCCTCAAGAGACAGGACCCTGCGTGCCCGCGACCCCTAACAATGTGCCCGAGCCGAGCCGTACCGACCCGGCTCTGATCCGCAACTTCTGCATCATCGCGCACATCGACCACGGCAAGTCCACGCTCGCCGACCGCATGCTCCAGCTGACCGGAGTGGTCGATCAGCGCCAGATGCGTGCTCAGTACCTCGACCGCATGGACATCGAGCGTGAGCGAGGCATCACGATCAAGTCCCAGGCGGTCCGACTGCCCTGGGCCCCGACCGAGGAACCGGGCAAGACCCACATCCTCAACATGATCGACACCCCCGGGCACGTGGACTTCACGTACGAGGTGTCCCGGTCGCTGGCCGCCTGTGAGGGGACCGTCCTCCTGGTCGACGCCGCCCAGGGCATCGAGGCCCAGACTCTCGCCAACCTCTACCTGGCGATGGAGAACGACCTCAAGATCATCCCCGTACTGAACAAGATCGACCTTCCGGCCGCCCAGCCCGAGAAGTTCTCCGAGGAGCTCGCCAACCTCATCGGCTGCGACCCCTCGGACGTGCTCAAGGTCTCCGCCAAGACCGGTCTGGGCGTCGAGGCGCTGCTGGACCGTGTCGTGGCCGAAGTGCCCGCACCGGTCGGCGTCCAGGACGCCCCCGCGCGCGCCATGATCTTCGACTCGGTGTACGACTCCTACCGCGGTGTCGTCACGTACGTGCGTGTCATCGACGGTCAGCTCAACAAGCGTGAGCGGATCCGCATGATGTCCACCGGCGCGACGCACGAGCTGCTGGAGATCGGCGTCTCGGCCCCCGAGATGAAGGCGGCCGACGGCCTCGGTGTCGGTGAGGTCGGTTATCTGATCACCGG
This sequence comes from Actinobacteria bacterium OV320, assembly GCA_001298545.1. GTDB lineage: Bacteria > Actinomycetota > Actinomycetes > Streptomycetales > Streptomycetaceae > Streptomyces > Streptomyces coriariae. Next base: position 215,756 of record LJCX01000034.1, on the reverse strand, counting down.
CGTGAAGGACGTCCGTCAGTCCAAGGTCGGTGACACGATCACCACCCTGCACAAGGGGGCCACCGAGGCGCTCGGCGGTTACAAGGACCCGAAGCCGATGGTCTTCTCGGGTCTGTATCCGCTGGACGGCTCCGACTACCCCGAGCTGCGCGACGCTCTCGACAAGCTCCAGCTCAACGACGCCGCGCTGGTGTACGAGCCGGAGACCTCCGCCGCTCTCGGCTTCGGTTTCCGCGTCGGCTTCCTGGGTCTGCTGCACCTCGACGTCATCCGTGAGCGGCTGGAGCGCGAGTTCGGGCTCGACCTCATCGCCACCGCGCCCAACGTGGTCTACCGCGTCGTCATGGAGGACGGTTCCGAGCACACCGTCACCAACCCGAGCGAGTTCCCCGAGGGGAAGATCGACGACGTGTACGAGCCCGTCGTACGCGCCACGATCCTCGCGCCCTCCGAGTTCATCGGCTCGATCATGGAGCTGTGCCAGACCCGGCGCGGCACCCTGCTCGGCATGGACTACCTCTCCGAGGACCGGGTCGAGATCCGCTACACGCTCCCGCTCGCGGAGATCGTCTTCGACTTCTTCGACCAGCTGAAGTCCAAGACGCGCGGCTACGCCTCGCTTGACTACGAGCCCACCGGCGAGCAGGCCTCCAGCCTGGTCAAGGTCGACATCCTGCTGCACGGCGACAAGGTGGACGCCTTCTCGGCGGTCACGCACAAGGACGCGGCGTACGCGTACGGCGTGCGGCTCGTCGCCAAGCTGCGCGAGCTCATCCCGCGGCAGGCCTTCGAGGTGCCCATCCAGGCGGCCATCGGCTCCCGGGTCATCGCCCGCGAGACCATCCGCGCCATCCGCAAGGACGTCCTCGCCAAGTGCTACGGCGGTGACATCTCCCGTAAGCGGAAGCTGCTGGAGAAGCAGAAGGAAGGCAAGAAGCGGATGAAGATGGTGGGTTCCGTGGAGGTTCCGCAGGAGGCCTTCATCGCCGTCCTGAGCAGTGACGACAACCCGGGATCGGGCAAGGGCAAGAAATAGCCACGATTCACGCAGGTTTTCAGGGCCCGTCGCGCGACAGCGCGGCGGGCCCTGTGGCTGTATTCAGGAGAAAGTGACTGCCCGGAGCCCCTTACGTGCTGGCCAGTCGCCCTCTACTCTGATCCCTGCTCGGTAGTTACTCGTGAGTTAAACAACAGCCGCCGTCAACAACCGCCGCTGTCAACAACCGCCGCGTCGAACGACGCCGCAATGAGCCAGCCGCATCGTCGCGGGCCCGGAGGATGTCGTGAGCGACACACAGACACTGATCGAGAACCGTCCGCCGTCCGTCGCGGGCCTCTTCCTGGAGCGCGTGGCGGCCACGCCCGACGCCGAGGCGTACCGGTATCCGGTACCGGCCGCGTCCGGCGAGGGCCCCGACGACTGGAAGTCGCTGAACTGGGCGCAGGCCGCCGAACGCGTCTACGCGATCGCGGCCGGCCTGATCGAGCTGGGCGTACGGGCCGAGGAGCGCGTCGCGCTCGCCGCCTCGACCCGGCTCGAGTGGATCCTCGCCGACCTCGGCATCATGTGCGCCGGGGCGGCCACGACCACCGTCTACCCGCAGACCAACGCCGACGAGTCCGCGTTCATCCTCGCGGACTCCGAGTCCAAGGTGCTGATCGCCGAGGACGCGGCCCAGCTCGCCAAGGCCGTCGAGAAGCGTGCCGAACTGCCCGCCCTCACCCATGTGGTCGTGATCGACCCGGCCGGTGTGGAGACCGCCGACTGGATCCTCACCCTCGACGAACTGGAGAAGCGCGGCGCCGCCCGGCTGGAGAAGGAAGCCCAGCTGATCAAGGAGCGGGTCGGGGCGATCACGAAGGACCAGCTCGCCACCCTGATCTACACCTCCGGCACCACCGGCCGGCCCAAGGGTGTCCGCCTGCCGCACGACAACTGGTCGTACATGGCGAAGGCGATCGCCGCGACCGGTCTGGTCGGCCCCGACGACGTGCAGTACCTGTGGCTGCCGCTCGCGCACGTCTTCGGCAAGGTCCTCACCTCCGGCCAGATCGAGGTCGGGCACGTCACCGCCGTCGACGGACGCGTGGACAAGATCATCGAGAACCTGCCGATCGTCCAGCCGACGTACATGGCCGCCGTGCCGCGCATCTTCGAGAAGGTCTACAACGGGGTCGCCGCCAAGGCCCGTGCGGGCGGCGGGGCCAAGTTCAAGATCTTCCAGTGGGCCGCCGAGGTCTCCCGCGAGTACGCCAAGGCCGCCCAGGACAACTTCCGGCGCACCGGCACCGCCGCCGTCCCCTTCGGGCTGGGCGCCAAGCACAAGGTCGCCGACGCGCTCGTCTACGCCAAGATCCGCGAGGCCTTCGGCGGCAACCTGCGCGCCTGTGTCTCCGGGTCGGCGGCACTCGCCCCGGAGATCGGCTACTTCTTCGCCGGCGCCGGCATCCACATCCTCGAGGGCTACGGCCTGACGGAGTCCTCCGCGGCCTCCTTCGTCAACCCCGGTGAGGCCTACCGCACCGGCACGGTCGGCAAGCCGCTGCCCGGCACGGAGGTGCGGATCGCCGACGACGGCGAGATCCTGCTGCGCGGCCCCGGCATCATGGAGGGCTACCACGGGCTCCCGGAGAAGACCGCCGAGGTCCTGGAGGCCGACGGCTGGTTCCACACCGGCGACATCGGCGAGCTGTCGCCCGACGGGTACCTGCGCATCACCGACCGCAAGAAGGACCTCATCAAGACGTCCGGCGGCAAGTACATCGCGCCCGCCGAGGTCGAGGGACAGTTCAAGGCGGTGTGCCCGTACGTCTCCAACATCCTCGTGCACGGCGCCGACCGGAACTTCTGCACGGCGCTCATCGCCCTCGACGAGCCGTCCCTCCTCGACTGGGCGAAGGACAACGGGCTGGCCGGAAAGTCGTACGCGGACGTCGTCGCCTCGCCCGTCACCGTGGAGCTCATCGACGGCTACGTCAAGCAGCTCAACGGGGGACTCCAGCGCTGGCAGACCATCAAGAAGTTCCGGCTGCTGCCCCGGGACCTGGACGTCGAGCACGGCGAGATCACGCCCAGCCTGAAACTGAAGCGGCCCGTCGTGGAGCGGGAGTACAAGCACCTCATCGACGAGATGTACGCCGGATCGCGCGAGGCGTAGCACGCGAGCGCGGGGGCGCGACGGCGCGGAGCACGGCGCGTCGGCGCGCGGCCGGGGCGGAGTCCGAATGCTCGGATTCCGCCCCTCAAGCGTGCTTCATCGAGCACATGCGGACAGTCGCGTAGCACGGTTCTCGCTCAGGACGGCCCACTTCGGTAACCCAGCGCTCATGGCCGGGACCGGTCTGTCACCCTGTGGGCATCCGACCGCCCGGGGAGCTGCGCATGGGGGCCATTCCGACGCAACGGGAGACCATGTCCCGTGCCCTGGGCGCGCCCGCGCACCCGAGTACGCACTCGATCGCGCTCCCGCACATCCGCGCGACCCTGCACGGCAGTCCCCTCGCGCCCGGTGCCGCCCGCGAGCTGGTGCGCGCCGCGCTGGCGGAGTGGGCCGGTCTCGGCCTGCTCGGCGCGAAGGGGGCGAGGGAGGCCGGGCAGTCCGGGCAGTCCGGGGAGGCCAGGCAGTCCGGGCGGTCCGGGGAGACCGGGCACACCGGGCACACCGGGCAGCCCAGGGAGACCGGGGACGCCGGGGAACCCGGAGAGCGCCTGGCCGAGGACACCACACTCGTCGTCAGCGAGCTGGTCACGAACGCCGTCGTGCACGCCGGCACCGACGTCGAGCTGGCGTGCCGGCTGGAGGAGGATCCCGAACACCCCGGGCACCCCGGTGGCTGCCGCGCGGTCGTCGTCGAGGTCTCCGACCATCACCCCTCCCGCGCCCCGCGCGACGGCACCGCCGAACCGTCGTACGGGACGCCTGAGTACGGCCGCGGCCTGCGCCTGGTCGCCGCGCTCGCCGACGCCTGGGGGGTGACGTACCGCAGGGGGACGAAGACGGTCTGGGCCCGGCTGCTGCCGACGGCCCCCGAGTCCCACGACGCCGACCGGCCCGGCCGTGCCGACCAGCCGTGTCCCGGCCCCGAGCACGACGTCTCCGGCCGCACGGGACACCTGGGATGCTTCGGTCACGCCGGCCTCACCACCCACCCGGACCGCCCGCTCGACTCCGGCCCGGGTCTCCTCGAAGCCCTGGCCCCGGTCCCGCAGCAGATCGGGTCGCGGGACCGGGACTGGCTCAACCGCGGTGCCCTCTCCTTTCTCGCCGAGGCGTCCGATCTGCTCGCCGGGCAGCTCGACGAGGATCTGGTGGCCGCGCTGACCGGCCAGCTGCTCGTGCCGCGGCTCGCCGACTGGTGCGCGGTGTGGCTCGAGGACGAGGTGAGCGGGCGCGGCGAGTGGGCCGGCGGGCCGGGGCCACGGCTGGCCCGGGTCTGGCACGGCTGCGAGAGCCGCGTCGAGGAGCTGCGCCGGGCCCTGGAGAAGGATCCGCCGTGTCCGCCCGACGGCGGCCCCCGCTCCGGGCCCGAGTCCTTCCCATGGCCCGGCGCGGCGCTCGGCCCGCACGGCACGGCCCTCGCCTACCGGCTGATCGCCGGCGGCCGGCCGCTCGGCACCCTGGTCATCGGGCAGGCCGGGCTGCCGGCCTTCGCCGACGAGGTCACCGGGCTGGTCGAGGATCTCGGCCGCCGGGTGGCGCTGGCCATCGGCGCGGCCCGCCAGTACGCCCGCCAGGCCACCATCAGCGCCGTCCTGCAACGGGGGCTGCTGCCCGGCGCGGTCGCCGAGATCCCCGGGGTGCGCAGCGCCCTCGTCTACGAGCCGCGCGAGCAGGGCGGCCCGAGCGGCGACTTCTACGACCTGTTCCCGGCGGGCGACGGCCGCTGGTGCTTCGCGGTGGGCGATGTGCAGGGCAAGGGGCCCGAGGCGGCCGTGGTCATCGGCCTGGCCCGGCCCTGGCTGCGGCTGCTGGCCCGCGAGGGCTATGGCGTGGCCGATGTCCTGGACCGGCTCAACCAGCTCCTCCTCGACGACGCGACCGAGGCCGCCGACGCCGCCGCCCGCGCCTTCGTCGGCCCCGCCGGGCCGGGCGACGGCCCGCAGACCCGCTTCCTGTCGCTCCTCTACGGCGAGCTGGCCCCCTTCGAGGGAGGGGTCCGCTGCACCCTCGCCTCCGCCGGACACCCGCTGCCGCTGCTGCTCGGCCCGGACGGCTCGGTCGCCACGGGCGGGCGCCCGCAGACCCTGCTCGGAGTCATCGAGGACGTCACCTACACCAGCGACAGTCTGGAGTTGCGCCCCGGCGACAGCCTGCTGTGCGTCACCGACGGCGTCACGGAACGGCGGTCGGGCCTGCGGCAGTTCGACGACGAGGACGGTCTCGCCGTGGCGCTGGCGGGGTGCGTCGGACTCGACGCGGAGCTGATCGCGGAGCGGATCCGGCGGCTGGTGCACGAGTTCGGCGACCAGCCGCCGGAGGACGACCTGGCGCTGCTGGTACTTCAGGCGGAGTAGCCACCGCTCGTGCCCGTCCGCCGGGGGCGGAGCCGCGTGCGCTGGTGGTGGCGGGGCCGCGTGCGCTGGTGGTGGCGGGGGGCGGGGGAGACCGGCTGGTCGGTCTTGCGGATGTATCGTCCGGTTCGTGCCGAAGGCGACGAATGCCGTATCTGAAACGCCCACCCGTCGACGCGTCCTGATCGCCGGAGCCGGAGCCGGACTCGGGCTGACCGCGACCGCCTGTACGCGCGACGCCGATCAGCCCGAGGACGCCCGCGGACCCGGCTTCCACGGCCTGCGCCAGGCCGGGGCGACGACCCCCCGGCAGGCCACCGCGCTGCTCCTGGCGTACGACCTCGACCCCGCCCTGCGCGGCGCGGCGGGCGGACGTGCGCTGAAGGCAGTGCTCGGCGCGTGGACGCGCGCCCTCGCCGAGACGCTGGAGTCGGACGGCTCGCGCGCCGCCCGCCTCACCGCGACGCTCGGCATCGGCCCCGCTCTCCCCGCGCGCCTCGGCCTGCGGGCCCCGGCCGCCCTGCGTGAGCTGCCCGCCTTCACCGGTGACCGGCTCGACCCCGACCGCTGCGGCGGCGACCTGCTGGTGCAGCTCTGCGCCGACACCGCGGACGCCACCGAGGCGATCGCCGCGACCCTGACCCGGCTGGCCGGGGAGGCCCTGTACCCGCGCTGGCGGCAGGACGGCTTCCTGCCGCCGTCACCCGACGGCGGCACCACCCCGCGCAATCTGCTCGGCTTCAAGGACGGGCCCGCCGACCCGACCCCCGAGGAGTGCGAACGCTGGGTGTGGTCGGGCAACGCCACCTGTCTCGTCGTACGACGAGTCCACCTGCGTCTGGAGGACTTCGCGCGGCTCGCCGTGCACCGTCAGGAGGAGATCATCGGCCGCAGCCGCTCGACCGGCGGCCCGCTGGACGGCGTTCCGTCGGCCGCAGGCCCCGAGGCGGCCGCCCCGCCGCGCTCCCACGTCCGGGCCGTCAGCCCCCGCCTCGACTCGGGAGCCCGGATGCTGCGCCGCGGCTACTCCTACGCCGACGGCCCCACCGACCAGGGCCTGCTGTTCCTCGCGTTCATGCGGGACCCCGCGCTGTTCGCGCGGGTGCAGCGCCGGATGGCGGCGGCCCAGGACGAGCTGAGCGGATTCACCGAGGCCCGGGGCTCGGCGGTGGCGTACATCCTGCCGGGCGCACGAGCGGGACGGCCGCTGGGCGCGGAGCTGCTGGGCTGACCGCCCACCGTCGTCCGGCGCCGGCGCCCGCCCCGGTATCCCGCACTGCCCCGGTATCCCGCACTGCCCCGGTGTCCCGCACTGCCCCGGTGTCCCGCACTGCCCCGGTGTCCCGCACTGCCCCGGTGTCCGGCGCTGCCCCGGTGTCCGGCGCTGGCCCGGTGTCCGGCGCTGGCCCGGTGTCCGGTGTGCGGGTCCGGTGGGGCTGGTCCGGGTCGGCGGGCATCCGGGGGTGGGGCGGACGTACGGGACAATGGGTCGCATGCCTTCCGCACTTCCCGACGGTGAGCCGGTTCCCGACGACGGCGCGCTCCCCGCGCACGCGCTCGCCGGCGCCGCCGACCGCCCCCTCGGGTTCTATCTGCACGTCCCGTACTGCGCGACCCGCTGCGGCTACTGCGACTTCAACACCTACACCGCCACCGAGCTGCGCGGCACCGGCGGAGTGCTCGCCTCCCGCGACAACTACGCCGACACCCTGATCGACGAGGTCCGGCTGGCCCGCAAGGTGCTCGGCGACGACCCGCGCGAGGTCCGTACGGTCTTCGTCGGCGGCGGCACGCCGACCCTGCTGGCCGCCTCCGACCTGGTGCGGATGCTGGGCGCGATCCGTGACGAGTTCGGGCTGGCGGCGGACGCGGAGGTGACGACCGAGGCGAACCCGGAGTCCGTCGACCCCGCCTATCTGGCCACCCTGCGCGAGGGAGGCTTCAACCGGATCTCCTTCGGCATGCAGAGCGCCAGGCAGCACGTGCTGAAGGTGCTCGACCGCACGCACACCCCCGGCCGGCCCGAGGCTTGTGTGGCGGAGGCGCGGGCGGCGGGCTTCGACCACGTCAACCTGGACCTGATCTACGGCACTCCGGGCGAGTCGGACGACGACTGGCGGGCCTCGCTGGACGCGGCCCTGGGCGCCGGCCCCGACCATGTCTCGGCGTACGCCCTGATCGTCGAGGAGGGCACCCAGCTCGCCCGCCGGATCCGCCGGGGCGAGGTCCCGATGACCGACGACGACGTCCACGCCGACCGGTACCTGATCGCCGAGGAGACTCTCGCCGCGGCGGGCTACGAGTGGTACGAGGTGTCCAACTGGGCGTCCTCCGAGGCGGCCCGCTGCCTGCACAACGAGCTGTACTGGCGCGGCGCCGACTGGTGGGGCGCGGGCCCGGGAGCGCACTCGCACGTGGGCGGCGTCCGCTGGTGGAACGTGAAGCACCCCGGGGCGTACGCGGCGGCGCTGGCGGCCGGACGGTCGCCGGGGGCCGGACGGGAGCTGCTGCCGGCCGAGGACCGCCGGGTGGAGCGGATCCTGCTGGAGCTGCGGCTGCGGGAGGGCGTACCGCTGGACCTGCTGCGGCCGGAGGGTCTGGCGGCGTCACGACGGGCCCTGGCGGACGGACTGCTCGACAGCGGCCCCTACGACGAGGGTCGTGCCGTGCTCACCCTGCGCGGGCGGCTACTGGCCGACGCGGTGGTGCGGGACCTGGTGGACTGACCCCGGACCCCGGACCCCGGACCCCGGACCCCGGACCCCGGACCCCGGACCCCGGAGCCCCGAGCCCCGAGCCCGGAGTCCTGAGCCCCGAGGCCCGGAGTCCCGAGGCCCGAGCCCGGAGCCCCGAGGCCCGGAGGCCCGAGCCCGGAGCCCCGAGGCCCGGAGGCCCGAGGCCCGAGCCCGGAGCCCTGAGCCCCGAGCCGGGAGCACCGAGCCCCGAGCGCGGAGAACAGAGTCCGGCCACCGGAGACCCGAGACCGTAAGCCCGGGTCTCGGCCCCCGGGGGCCCGCGGCTCAGGACACGGTCACGAAGTCGATCAGTTCCTCGACGCGGCCCAGCAGTTCCGGTTCGAGGTCCTTGTAGGTGCCCACCCGCTTCAGGACGGCCTGCCAGACCGCCCCGGTGTTATCCGGCCAGCCCAGGGCCCGGCACACGCCCGTCTTCCAGTCCTGGCCGTGCGGGACCCGGGGCCAGGCCTCGATGCCGACGGCCGACGGCTTCACGGCCTCCCAGATGTCGATGTACGGGTGGCCGACGACCAGGGCGTGTTCGCTCGTGACCGACTGCGCGATGCGCCATTCCTTCGTGCCGGGGACGAGGTGGTCCACCAGGACGCCCAGCTTCGCGTCGGGCCCCGGCGCGAACTCGGCGACGATCGCCGGGAGGTCGTCCACGCCCTCCAGGTACTCCACGACCACGCCCTCGACGCGCAGATCGTCGCCCCACACCTTCTCGACCAGCTCGGCGACGTGCCGGCCCTCGACGTAGATGCGGCCGGCGCGGGCCACGCGCGCGCGTGCCCCGGGGACGGCGACCGAACCGGAGGCGGTACGGGTGGGACGTACGGGACCGCCGGACGCGGGCCGTACGAGGGTCACGACCCTGCCCTCCAGCAGGAAGCCGCGCGGCTCCAGCGGGAACACGCGGTGCTTGCCGAAGCGGTCCTCCAGGGTCACCGTGCCCGCCTCGCAGCGGATCACCGCCCCGCAGAATCCGGTGCCGGGCTCCTCCACCACCAGCCCGGCCTCCGCCGGGACCTCGGGGACCGGTTTCGGCCGCTTCCAGGGAGGGGTCAGGTCGGCGGAGTACTGGCGCATTCGCATGACGATAGGAGAAGCGCCGGGCCGAGGGACACACGATCAGCGCGACACGCCGAAACGGGCCGCCAGCGCGTCGCGTTGCGCCCGGACGAACGCCGCGTCCACCACCGCCCCGTGACCGGGCACGTACAGCGCGTCCTCGCCGCCGAGTTCGAGGAGGCGGTCGAGGGCGGCGGGCCAGTGGGACGGCATGGCGTCGGGTCCGGCCTGCGGCTCGCCGGACTCCTCGACCAGGTCGCCGCAGAACACCGTCTCGGGGCTGCCGGGGACCAGGACCGCCAGGTCATGGGCGGTGTGACCGGGGCCGACGTTCGCCAGCAGGACCTGCCGGCCGCCGCCCAGATCGAGGGTCCACTCGCCGCAGACGAGGTGCCGGGGCCGGACGAGCGTGTCCGCGGCCTCCGTCGCCGACGTCTCGTCGAGACCGTTGCGCACCGCGTCCGCCCGCAGCTCCTCGGCCGGCACGGTGTCGACCCCCACCGCCCCGAAGACCTCCGCGCCCGCGAACGCCGCAGCCCCGAACACATGGTCGAAGTGGGGGTGGGTGAGGGCGAGATGGGTCACACGGGAGCCGGTGAGTTGCTCGGCCCACCTCCGCAGCCGCGCCCCCTCGGCCAGGCTCGACCCCGCGTCGATCATCAGTACCGCGCCCGCCCCGACGACCAGCCCCGCCGTGCAGTCCCAGCCCGGCAGCCGTACCCGTCCCACCCCGGCCGCGACCCGCTCCCACCCCAGCTCTTCCCAAGTCACCGTCATACCGCGACGCTAGCCCTACGACGCTGCGCCGGGGGCCGACCTTGCCCCGGGTGTACCCCACAGCCGTACACTGGGCCGGGGAACGCTGGCACTCGGATGTGAAGAGTGCCAGACGGGGCTCCCAGGGGACTGGGGACGACGACTGCTGGAGGTGTGCGCGCGATGCTGAGTGAACGCAGGCTCCAGGTGTTGCGCGCCATCGTCCAGGACTATGTCGGCACCGAGGAACCCGTGGGGTCGAAGGCGCTCACCGAGCGGCACAGCCTCGGCGTGTCCCCGGCGACGGTCCGCAACGACATGGCCGCCCTGGAGGACGAGGGGTACATCGCCCAGCCGCACACCAGTGCCGGGCGGATCCCCACGGACAAGGGCTACCGGCTGTTCGTCGACAAGCTGGCCGGCGTCAAGCCGATGACCGGTCCCGAGCGGCGGGCCATCCAGAACTTCCTCGACGGCGCCGTCGACCTCGACGACGTGGTGGCCCGGACCGTACGGCTGCTCGCGCAGCTCACCCGGCAGGTCGCCGTGGTGCAGTACCCGTCGCTGACCCGCTCGACCGTGCGGCACGTGGAGCTTCTCTCGCTCGCGCCCGCACGCCTGATGCTCGTGCTGATCACGGACACCGGGCGGGTCGAGCAGCGGATGGTGGACTGCCCGGCGCCCTTCGGGGAGACCTCCCTGGCAGATCTACGCGCGCGGCTCAACAGCCGGGTCGCGGGCCGGCGGTTCGCGGATGTGCCGCATCTGGTGGAGGATCTGCCGGACGCGTTCGAGACCGAGGACCGCGGCACGGTCACGACGGTGCTCTCCACCCTGCTGGAGACGCTCGTCGAGGAGAACGAGGAGCGGCTGATGATCGGCGGAACCGCCAATCTCACCCGCTTCGGACATGACTTTCCCCTCACCATCCGACCCGTCCTGGAGGCACTGGAGGAGCAGGTCGTGCTCCTCAAGCTCCTTGGCGAGGCGGGGGATTCGGGCATGACCGTACGCATCGGTCACGAGAACGCCTATGAGGGACTCAACTCCACTTCGGTGGTGTCGGTCGGCTACGGTTCGGGCGGCGAGGCAGTCGCCAAGCTGGGCGTGGTCGGACCGACCCGCATGGATTACCCGGGAACGATGGGAGCGGTACGAGCGGTGGCACGGTACGTCGGACAGATCCTGGCGGAGTCGTAGGTGGCCACGGACTACTACGCCGTTCTCGGCGTGCGCCGTGATGCGTCGCAGGAAGAGATCAAGAAGGCCTTCCGGCGGCTCGCTCGCGAGCTGCACCCGGACGTCAACCCGGACCCGAAGACCCAGGAGCGGTTCAAGGAGATCAACGCCGCCTACGAGGTGTTGTCGGACCCGCAGAAGAAGCAGGTCTACGACCTCGGCGGCGATCCGCTGTCGCAGTCGGGCGGCGGAGGCGCGGGCGGCTTCGGCGCGGGCGGCTTCGGGAACTTCTCGGACATCATGGACGCGTTCTTCGGTACGGCGTCGCAGCGCGGTCCGCGCTCCCGCACCCGGCGCGGCCAGGACGCGATGATCCGGCTGGAGATCGACCTCGAGGAGGCGGCCTTCGGCACGACCAAGGACCTCCAGGTCGACACGGCGATCGTCTGCACGACGTGCAGTGGCGAGGGCGCGGCCCCCGGCACCAGCGCCCAGACGTGTGACATGTGCCGCGGCCGCGGCGAGGTGTCGCAGGTGACGCGGTCCTTCCTCGGGCAGGTCATGACCTCGCGGCCGTGTCCGCAGTGCCAGGGCTTCGGCACCGTCGTGCCGACCCCGTGCCCGGAGTGCGCGGGCGACGGGCGTGTGCGCTCGCGCCGCACCCTGACGGTGAAGATCCCGGCCGGTGTCGACAACGGCACCCGGATCCAGCTCGCGGGCGAGGGCGAGGTCGGCCCCGGCGGCGGCCCCGCCGGCGACCTGTACGTGGAGATCCACGAACTGCCGCACGCGCAGTTCCAGCGGCGCGGCGACGACCTGCACTGCACGGTGACCCTGCCGATGACGGCGGCGGCGCTGGGCACCAAGGTGCCGCTGGAGACGCTGGACGGGCTGGAGGAGGTCGACATCCGGCCCGGTACCCAGTCCGGCCAGTCGATCCCGTTGCACGGCCGCGGTGTCACGCATCTGCGGGGCGGGGGGCGTGGAGACCTCATCGTGCATGTCGAGGTGCAGACGCCGAGCAAGCTCGACCCCGAGCAGGAGCGGGTGCTGCGGGAGCTGGCCAAGCTGCGGGGTGAGGAGCGGCCCACCGGGCAGTTCCAGCCCGGGCAGCAGGGGCTGTTCTCCCGGCTGAAGGACGCGTTCAACGGGCGGTGACGGTGGGTGTGCGGGGGCCTTCTCGCCCCCGCCCCTTCCCTTTCCCGTCCCTGGGAGCTGCGCCCCCAGGCCCCCGTATCGGCCCTGAACGGGCCTCGTCCTCGATCGCCGGACGGGCTGGATCTGCCGGCACGTGAAAGCACGTGCCGATGGGAAGGGTCGATTCGGACTTGTTCGGAGGACGTGACAACATGCCGTCATGTCCTCCGCACTGACCGATCTCTTCCCGTATCCGATCGTGCAGGCCCCCATGGCGGGCGGTGTCTCCCTCCCGCGGCTCGCGGCCGCCGTGTGCGAGGCCGGCGGGCTCGGATTCCTGGCCGCCGGGTACAAGACGGCCGACGGCGTGTACCAGGAGATCAAGCAGCTGCGGAGTCTCACCGGCCGCCCCTTCGGCGTGAACCTCTTCATGCCGCAGCCCGAGTACCCCGGTGCAAGCACCGGCTCCACCGGAGCGGCTAACGCCGCGCTCCCTGCTGCGGGCGCCGTCGAGGTCTACGCCCACCAGCTGGCCGGTGAGGCCGCCTGGTACGAGACCGAGCTGGGCGACCCGGAGAGCGGCCGCGACGACGGCTACGACGCCAAGCTCGCCGTGCTGCTGGACAACCCGGTGGCGGTGGTCTCGTTCCACTTCGGCATCCCGAGCGCCGAGGTGCTGGAGTCCCTGCGGCGCGCGGGAACGTTCACCCTGGTCACGGCGACCACCGCCGCGGAGGCCCGCGCGGTGGAGCGGGCCGGCGCGGACGCGGTGATCGTGCAGGGTGTGGAGGCCGGCGGTCACCAGGGCACCCACAAGGACAATCCGGAGAACGACCGCTCCGGCATCGGGCTGCTCGCGCTGATCGCCCAGGTCCGCGAGTCCGTGAACCTGCCGATCGTGGCCGCGGGCGGGCTCATGCGCGGCAGCCAGATCGCCGCGGCGCTCGCCGCCGGTGCGAACGCGGCCCAGCTGGGGACCGCGTTCCTCGTCACGCCCGAGTCCGGCGCGCACGCCGTGCACAAGCAGGCGCTGACCAACCCCCTCTTCGTACGCACCGAGCTGACCCGTGCCTTCTCCGGCCGCCCGGCCCGCGGCCTGGTCAACCGCTTCCTGCGCGAGCACGGCCCGTACGCGCCCGCCGCCTACCCGGAGGTCCACCACCTCACCTCGCCGCTGCGCAAGGCGGCCGCCAAGGCGGGCGACGCGCAGGGCATGGCGCTGTGGGCGGGACAGGGACACCGGCTGGCCCGCGAGCTGCCCGCCGGGCAACTGGTGGAGGTCCTGGTGTCCGAAATCGCCGAGGCGCGGACAGCGTTGTCGGATTTCCAGGCCCGTGAGGGCGGTGCCTCGTGACGGCGCCCGTCTTCGTCGTCGACGAACTCCCCGCCTCCCGCTCCGCGTTCGTACTGGACGGTCCCGAGGGCCGGCACGCCGTCTCCGTGAAGCGGCTGCGGACCGGCGAGGAGGTCGTCCTCACCGACGGCGCCGGGCACTGGGCGCGGGGCGAGGTCGTCGCCGCCGAGGGCAAGGACCGGCTGGTGGTGAGCCTGGGGGAGGTGGTCGAGGAGCCCGCCGAGGCGCCCCGGATCACCGTCGTCCAGGCGCTGCCGAAGGGCGACCGGGGCGAACTGGCCGTCGAGACGATGACCGAGACCGGCGTCGACGCGATCGTGCCGTGGGCGGCCGCGCGCTGCATCACCCAGTGGAAGGGCGAGCGCGGCGCGAAGGCCCTCGCCAAGTGGCGGGCCACCGCCCGCGAGGCCGGCAAGCAGTCCCGTCGGGTCCGCTTCCCCGAGATCGCCGAGGCGTCGACGTCCCGGCAGGTGGCGGAGGTGCTCGCCCGCGCCGACTTCGCCGCCGTCCTGCACGAGGACCGTGACTACGGCAGCGAGCCCCTGGCCACCGCGGCACTGCCCACCACGGGCGAGATCGTGCTCGTCGTCGGCCCCGAAGGGGGCGTATCGCCCGACGAGTTGGCGCTCTTCGCACAGGCGGGCGCCAAGGCGTACCGGCTCGGGCGGAGCGTCCTGCGTACCTCGACCGCCGGCACGGCGGCCGCGTCCCTGATCCTGGGCAGGACCGGTCGCTGGTCCTGACCCCGCCCGTCCTCCGGGAGGACATCGTGGAATTCGTCCAGGTAAGGCTGCTGGTCACCGACTTCGCCGCCTGCTACCGCTTCTACGCCGACGTCCTCGGCCTCAAGCCGCAGTCGGGGGCGGAGCGGGGACCGTACGAGAAGTTCTCGCCCGCCACCGGGGCGACGGGCATAGCCATTCAGGACCGGAAGATGATGGCGGAGGTGCTGGGCGAGCTGGGCGACACGGCGAACGGTCACCGCTCCCTGGTGGCCCTGCGCGTCGACGACCTGGACGCCCTGTGCGCGCGGATCACCGCCCGCGGCGCGGCCCTGATCCACGGCCCCGCCCCGATGGCCGACCGGATGCGCGTGGCCTACCTCAAGGACCCGGAGGGCAATCTGGTGGAACTTCAGGAGTGGTTGCTGCTGCGCGGCTGAGCGCGACCGCGGTGAACAGCTCCCAGCCGTCCAACTCGCCGTCCAGGGGCAGCAGTTCCCGCTTGACGGCCTCGTCGACGAAGGCGCGCACCACACCGGGTCGGTTGAGGTTGAGGTGATGGTGGCGGTCGCCCACCCCGCCGCTGTGCCCATAGGCGACGCTGCCCACGTAACGCCCTTCACCGTCCTGGAAGACGATGTGGGTGCGCACCCCGTCCCGGTGGAGGGTGAGCACCTCCTGGCAGGGCCCTCCGACCACGTGCCGGTGGCGGACCGTCCACACATAGGTGGTCGTCTCGTCCACGACGAGCGTTCTCCGGCGGCGCTGATCGCTCATGCGTCCAGCGTAGGACCGGCGCGGAACGTGACCGCATACGGGCTACCGCACCGCCCGCCCGAGTGGCACGCTGCCGTCCATGGGGGCGTTGAGGCGCATTTGGCTTCTCCCGTCGGTGGCCGTGGCGGCGGTGGGCGTCGTGGCGTGCGAGCCGGGCGGGCTGAGCAGCATGTCCGTGGCGTACACCACCGACGAGGCCGCGACGGCCGAGATCCAGCGGCGGGACGTGGACGTGCGCTGGTTGACCTGCACGGCTCGGTACGAGGACCAGGAGAAGGCGGGGACCGTCGCCGCCGTGGACTGCCAGGGCAAGACCGCCGACGGGCGGGACATCACGGTCGAGGGGCAGGTCGCGCGGGCGGTCGACGGGGCCTGTGTGCGCGGGGATCTCACCGCCGTCGTCGGCAAGAAACAGCTGTTCCGGGTGAGCGGTCTCGGCGACTGCAAGTCCGCGACGCCGTCGCCGGTCGAGCCGTCCGACTCCGACCGGCCCGGCGGACGGCCGACGGTCACCGTGACCGTCACGGTGACCGAGACGGTCAGCGGGGACGGAGGCGGGGGTGGGGGCGGGGGCGGAAAGAAGTGATCGAAACCCCTGACCTGCGGTCCCGCCGGTGCATACAGTGATTCGGTGACACAGCCCGCGACGCCTGCCGCATACCTCCGATACCCCCATCTGCACGGCGAGTCGGTGGCCTTCACCGCCGAGGACGACGTGTGGCTGGCCCCCCTCGACGGCGGCCGCGCCTGGCGGGTCAGCGCCGACAACGTGCCGGTCACCCTGCCGCGCATCTCGCCCGACGGCACCACCGTGGCCTGGACCTCCACCCGCGACGGCGCCCCCGAGGTGCACATCGCCCCCGTCGACGGCGGCCCGTCGACCCGGCTGACGTACTGGGGGAGCTGGCAGACCCGGGTGCGGGGCTGGACCCCGGACGGCCGGGTCCTCGCCGTCAGCACCTACGACCAGGCGACCCTGCGCCGCAGCTGGGCCCGCGCCGTCCCGGTCGACGGCGGACCGGCGACGACGCTGCCGTACGGGCCGGTCGGCACGGTCGCGCACGGCCCGCACACCGTGGTGCTGTCCGCGCCGATGGGACGCGAGGCCGCCCACTGGAAGCGCTACCGGGGCGGTACGGCGGGCAAGTTGTGGATCGACCGGGAGGGCGACGGGGAGTTCGTCCGGCTGCACGAGGAGCTGGACGGCAACATCGAACACCCCGTGTGGACGGGGGAGCGCCTCGCGTTCCTGTCGGATCACGAAGGCACGGGAGCCCTGTACTCCTCCCTCGCCGACGGGTCGGACCTGCGGCGGCACACCCCGCTCGAAGGCTTCTACGCCCGGCACGCCGCCGGTGACGGTACCCGGGTCGTGTACATGTCCGCGGGCGAGCTGTGGCTGCTCGACGACCTCGACGGGGCCGAACCGCGCCGGCTCGACATCCGCCTCGGCGGGCAGCGCACCGACCGCCGCCCGTACCCCGTCGCCGCCTCCCGCTGGCTGGGCGGGGCAGCGCCCGACCACACCGCGCGGGGCAGCGCCGTGGAGGTGCGCGGCGCCGTCCACTGGGTGACCCACCGCTCCGGTCCCGCCCGCGCGCTCGCCGCCCTACCCGGCGTCCGGGCCCGGCTGCCGCGCACCTTCCGCACGGAGGGCGAGGAGTGGGTCGTCTGGGTGACCGACGCCGAGGGCGAGGACGCGCTGGAGTTCGCCCCGGCCACCGGCACGGCCCCCGGCGCCACTCCGCGCCGGCTCGCCGCCGGACGGCTCGGGCGGGTCCTGGAGCTCGCGATGGCGCCCGACGGCAGCCGGGCCGCCGTCGCCGCGCACGACGGCCGGCTGCTGCTCGTCGAGCGGGAGACCGGTGAGGTCCGCGAGGTCGACAGCAGCCTCGACGGCGAGGTGTCCGACCTGGTCTTCTCGCCCGACTCGGCCTGGCTCGCCTGGTCCCACCCCGGGCCGCGCCCGCTCAGCCAGCTCAAGCTCGCCAACGTCACCGACCTGTCGGTCACCGAGGCGACCCCCCTGCGCTTCCGGGACTACGCGCCCGCCTTCACCCTCGACGGCAAGCACCTCGCGTTCCTCTCCGCACGCGCCTTCGACCCGGTCTACGACGAGCACGTCTTCGACCTCTCCTTCGTGGCCGGGGCCCGCCCGCACCTCATCACCCTCGCGGCGACGACCCCGTCCCCCTTCGGTCCGCAGCGGCACGGCAAGCCCTTCGAGGCCCCCGACAAGGACGAGACACCCGACAGCGAGGGCACCCCGACCACCCGTATCGACCTCGAAGGCCTCGCCGACCGGATAGTCCCCTTCCCCGTGGAGGCCGGCCGGTACTCCGGGCTCGCCGCGGCGAAGGACGGCGTGCTGTGGCTGCGGCACCCCGTGCGCGGTGTCCTCGGCGCCTCCCGGGCCACCCCGGACGACCCCGATCCGCACACCGAACTGGAGCGCTACGACCTCGCCCAGCAGCGCATCGAGCACCTCGCCGCCGACGCCGACGGCTTCGAGGTCAGCGGCGACGGCAAGCGGCTGCTGCTGTGGACCGACGGCAAGCTCAAGGTCGTCCCGAGCGACCGGCGCGCCTCCGGCGACGAGGACAGCGACAGCAACATCACCGTCGACCTCGGCCGGATCCGCCGCACCGTCGACCCGTCCGCCGAGTGGCGGCAGATGTTCGACGAGACCGGGCGGATCATGCGGGACAACTTCTGGCGTCCCGACCTGGGCGGCGTCGACTGGGACGGCGTCCTGGACCGCTACCGGCCCGTGCTGGAGCGGGTCGCCACCCACGACGACCTCGTCGACCTGCTGTGGGAGGTGCACGGCGAACTCGGCACCTCGCACGCCTACGTCATGCCGCGCGGCGGCCACGGCGGCGGCGCCCGGCAGGGCCTGCTGGGTGCCGACATCTCCCGTCACGAGGACGGCAGTTGGCGTATCGACCGGGTCCTGCCCTCGGAGACCTCCGACCCCGACGCGCGCTCCCCGCTCGCCGCGCCCGGCGTCGCGGTGCGGGCCGGTGACGCCGTCGTCGCCGTCGGCGGGCAGCCCGTGGACCCGGTCGCCGGGCCCGGACCGCTGCTCGTCGGCACCGCGGGCAAGGTCGTCGAGCTGACGATCTCGCCGTCCGGCGGGGGCGAGCCGAGGCACGCCGTCGTCGTCCCCGTCGCGGACGAGGAGGCGCTGCGCTACCACGCGTGGGTCTCGGACCGGCGGGCGTACGTGCACGAGGCCTCCGGCGGGCGGCTGGGGTATCTGCACGTGCCCGACATGCAGGCGCCCGGGTGGGCCCAGATCCACCGCGACCTGCGGGTGGAGGTGGCGCGGGAGGGGCTGATCGTGGACGTCCGGGAGAACCGGGGCGGGCACACCTCGCAGCTGGTCGTCGAGAAGCTCGCCCGGCGCATCGTCGGCTGGGACCTGCCGCGCGGGATGCGGGCGTCCAGCTATCCGGAGGACGCGCCCCGGGGGCCCGTCGTCGCCGTCGCCAACGAGTTCTCCGGGTCCGACGGGGACATCGTCAACGCGGCGATCAAGGCGCTCGGGATCGGGCCGGTGGTGGGCACGCGCACGTGGGGCGGGACGATCGGGATCGACAGCCGGTACCGGTTGGTCGACGGGACGCTCGTCACGCAGCCCAAGTACGCGTTCTGGCTGGAGGGGTACGAGTGGGGCGTGGAGAACCACGGTGTCGATCCGGACGTCGAGGTGGTCTGTGCTCCTCAGGACTACGCGGCGGAGCGGGACGTCCAGCTGGACGAGGCGGTCTCGCTGGCGCTGGCCGCCCTTGAGGAAACCCCGGCGAAGACGCCTCCGCTGCTGCCCGGGTCATAGCTCACCCGGCGTCGTTGTGACCGTCTCCGGGGGCTGCCGCCCCGCTACCATGCCCCCGTACTGATCAACCGTCTGAGGAGGAACCCGCATGGCAGGGGAACCGCAGGACGACTGTCTGTTCTGCAAGATCGTCGCGGGGAACATCCCGGCGACGATCGTGCGGGAGACCGAGACGACCATCGCCTTCCGGGACATCAACCCGCAGGCGCCCACCCACGTCCTGGTGATCCCGAAGGCGCACTACCGGGACGCCGCGGCGCTGGCCGCCGGCGCGCCGGAACTCGCCGCCGACGTGCTGCGCGAGACGCAGGCGGTCGCGGACGAGGACAAGCTGGAGAGCTACCGCGTCGTCTTCAACACCGGCGCCGGCGCCGGTCAGACCGTCTGGCACGCCCACGCGCACGTCGTCGGCGGCCGGGGCCTGCACTGGCCTCCCGGATAGGCCGCCGTGTCCGTACGTGAACTGGTGGTCCTCGGCACCGCCAGCCAGGTTCCCACCCGGCATCGCAACCACAACGGCTACCTGCTGCGCTGGGACGGCGAGGGTGTCCTCTTCGACCCGGGCGAGGGCACCCAGCGGCAGATGCTGCGCGCCGGGGTCGCCGCGCACGACCTCAACCGGATCTGCGTCACGCACTTCCACGGCGACCACTCCCTCGGTCTCGCCGGTGTCATCCAGCGCATCAACCTGGACAAGGTCCCGCACCCGGTCACCGCGCACTATCCGCGCTCCGGGCAGCGCTTCTTCGACCGGCTGCGCTACTCCACCGCCTACCGCGAGACCGTCGGCATCACCGAGGTCCCGGTGGACGCGGACGGCGTGCTCGCCACCACCGCGTCCTACCGTCTCGAAGCCGCGCGGCTCTCCCATCCCGTCGAGTCCTACGGCTACCGGATCGTCGAGCCGGACGGCCGCCGCATGCTGCCCGAGCAGCTGGCCGCGCACGGCATCAAGGGGCCGGACGTCGGCCGGATCCAGCGGGAGGGTGCGATCGGCGGGGTGTCGCTGGACGAGGTCAGCGAGGTGCGGACGGGACAGCGGTTCGCGTTCATCATGGACACCCGGCTGTGCGAGGGCGTGCACACGCTCGCCGACGGCGCCGACCTGCTCGTCATCGAGTCGACCTTCCTCGACGAGGACGAGCGACTCGCCGTCGACCACGGTCATCTGACCGCCGGCCAGGCCGCCCGGGTGGCGCGTGACGCCGGGGTGCGGCATCTCGTCCTCACCCACTTCAGCCAGCGCTACGCGGAGCCGGAGGAATTCGAGCGGCAGGCGCGGGCGGCCGGGTTCGAGGGCGAGCTGACCGTGGCGCACGACCTGCTGCGGGTGCCGGTTCCGAAACGCCGGTAAAACGGTCGTACGATGCTTTGATGCCCCTCCCCAAAGCTGAACTGCACCTGCACATCGAAGGAACCCTGGAGCCCGAGCTGGCTTTCGAGCTGGCCGCCCGCAACGGGGTCGCACTGCCGTACGCCGACACGGACGAGCTCCGCAAGGCGTATCAGTTCGAGGACCTCCAGTCGTTCCTGAACCTGTACTACGAGCTGATGGCGGTCCTGCGCACCGAGCGCGACTTCGAGGACCTCGCGAACGCCTACCTCGCGCGGGCCGCCGCGCAGGGTGTGCGGCACGCGGAGATCTTCTTCGACCCGCAGGCCCACCTCGCCCGCGGGGTGAGCATGAGCACGGTCGTGGACGGGCTGTGGCGCGCGCTGGGCGCCAGTGAGGCCGAGCACGGCATCTCGACCCGGCTGATCCTGTGTTTCCTGCGCGACGAGTCCGCCGAGTCGGCGCTGGAGACGCTGGAGGCGGCGCGCCCCCACCTCGACCGGATCACCGGTGTGGGCCTGGACTCCGCCGAGGTCGGGCATCCGCCGGTGAAGTTCCGCGAGGTGTACGAGGCGGCGGCCGCTCTGGGACTGCGGCGCGTCGCGCACGCCGGTGAGGAGGGGCCGCCGGAGTACATCACCGAGGCCCTGGACGTCCTCGGCGTGGAGCGCGTCGACCACGGGCTCCGGTGCATGGAGGACCCGGCCCTCGTCGAGCGGCTGGTGCGGGAGCGGATCCCGCTGACACTGTGCCCGCTGTCCAACGTGCGGCTGCGCACCGTCGACGTCCTCGCCGACCACCCGCTGCCCGCCATGCTCGACGCCGGGCTGCTGTGCACGGTCAACTCCGACGACCCGGCCTACTTCGGGGGGTACGCCGGCGACAACTTCGACGCGGTGGGCGCCGCCCTGGGCCTGGGCGAGGAGCGGCTGCGCGAGCTGGCCCGCAACTCCTTCGTCGCCTCCTTCCTGGAGGACGACGAGGAGCGGCGGGCGCGGTATCTCGCGGAGGTCGACGCCTACACGTTCTAGGACCGGCCCGTCCGTCCTGGTCAGGTCCGGTGGATGCGGTCGACCAGGATGTCGATGACGAGGGGCGTGCGGGGGCCGAAGCTCAGCAGCACGCCGTCCTCCAGGTCGACGACCCTGCGGTTCATGCCCGCCGGGGTCTGGGCGATGCCGGGGATCTGGAGGAGGCCGTCGAGGCCGCCGACCGACTCCAGGCCCTTGGTCATCATCAGGATGACGTCCGGCTGGGCCTGGGCGAGCGCCTCGGTGGTGAGGGGGGTGAAGGGCTTGTCCAGCCCGGCGGCCGTGCCCGCGTCCACCGCGCCCGCCGCGGCCAGCAGCGAGTCGGCGCCGGATCCCTTGCCGCCGATCAGATAGACGGCCGCGCTGCCGCGCAGGTAGAGGAAGGCGACCTTGGGCGTGCTGCCCTCGGGTACGCCCGCGCGGGCCGCGGCGAGTTCGGCGCTCATGCGCGCGTCGAGTGCCTTCCCGGCGGCCGGGACGCCCAGGGCCTGGGCGATGCGCGTGGTGCGGGTGGTGACGTCGGAGAGTTTCGTCGCCGGGTCGAGTACGACGACCGGGATCCCGGCGTCCCGGATCTGCTCGACCGCCTCCTCGGGACCGGTGTCCGTGTCGGCCAGTACGACCGTCGGCCGCAGCGACAGCACGCTCTCGGCGCTCACGTCGTGCGCCCTGGTGACCTGGGGGAGCTTCTTCGCCTCCGCGAAGGTGGCCGTGATGTCCCGGCCGACGACCCGGTCGCCGAGCCCGAGCGTGAACACGATCTCCGCCACGCCCCCGTTGAGCGGCAGGATGCGCGAGGCGTCCGTCACGGTGACCCGGCGGCCGTCGGAGGAGTCGACGGTGACCGGCAACTCCGGGGTGGGGGCCGGTCCTTCGAGGGGGACGAGGGAGTTCTTCGCGAGCTGTTCCCGCGCGGCGGCGGCCCGCGCGCTCGCGGTCGTGGGGGTCGCGCCCGGGTCTGCCGCGTTCCCGCTTCCCGCGCCGCCTCCCGCGCAGGCCCCCGTCAGTACGGCGAGGGCCAGCCCGAGGGCGGCGAGGCATCTTCCGGACCGGCGTCTCCCGGCTGCGCGCATGGCCTTTCCTTTCCGCTCCGCTGGTGCACAGTTGAGGAATAGTTTAGGTTAGCCTCACCTTAGTTTCGCATGGCGGGGGTGTTCCATGATCTCGGCAAGTGGCCTGCGCGGCCACGGAGTTGGCTGTCTCCTGGTGGTCGCCTCGGCGGCCGTCCTGCTGTTCCCGGCGGCCTCGGCGGCCGTGGCGGCGGGTGGAACGGCGACCGGTCCCGAGGGTCAGAAACTCACGGTGTCCAAGGCGTCCGGTCTCGATCCGGCGGGCGAGACGGTCACCGTGACCGGCTCCGGCTACAACACCGAGAAGGGCATCTACGTCGCCTTCTGCGTCGACAACGGCGCCGACAAGACCCCCACGCCCTGCGTCGGCGGCGTCGACATGTCCGGCGAGTCGGGCGCGTCCGTGTGGGTCTCCTCCAACCCGCCGTCCTATGGCGAGGGGCTGGCGAAACCGTACGGCGGCAGTGCGCACAAGGGCACGTTCGGCGTGCGGCTCAAGGTGCGCGCCAAGGACGCCAACACCGACTGCACCGCCGCCGGGGTGACCTGCGCCGTCATCACCCGCAACGACCACACCCGGGGCGGCGACCAGACCCAGACGGTCCGGATCCCGGTGACGTTCGGGGCGTCGGGAGCGACGGGCGGTTCCGGTGCGTCGGCGACGCCGAGCGCGAGTGCGGCGGCCGGATCCGGCGCGACCGGGGGTTCCGGCACCACCGAGGCGGCGGACGGGGCGGCCGACGGGTCGATGGCCAGTACCGGGTCCGGCCTCGCGCTGCCCGTCGGGCTCACCGCCGCCGGACTGGTCGGCGCCGGGACCGGCGTCTGGTTCCGGGCGCGCCGACGCCGTACCGGAAGCACCCCGGACGCGAGCTGACACCACCTCATATACCCGAGGGAGAACCGAAGATGGCGAAGAGACCCGGCGCCGCGGCCCTGGCGGCCGGTGCCCTGTTCGCGTTGTGCTGTCCGACCGTGGCGGCCGCGCAGGTCCGGGCCGAGGGGGAGACGCTGTCGCGAGAGGTGTCCGGTGGCTCCGCGAGCTGGGCCACGGGCGGCTCCGCGCTGACCGGCCGGGGGGTGTCGCTCGACGTCACGCGGCCTGCCGTACGGGCGAGCGCGGACCGCGCCTCGTTCCCGGCCCTCGGCGGTGCCGCCGATCCCGAAAGCGGCTCCGCCGAACTGGAGTTGGGCGGCGCGGCCCGTTTCGAGGGCTCGGGGGCGCGGTCGCTCGTCCTCGCCGGGCTGCGGCTGCGGCTCGCCGGTGCCGGGGGTGCCCTGTACGGCCGTACGGTCGTCGACGGGCGGGTGCGCGAGCTGGCCCTGGCCGAGGTGGCGACGGCCGGCGCCGACCCCGTCGTACGGGCGACCGCGGTGACCTGGACCGGGCTGCGGGCGTCCCTGACCGTGGAGGGGGCGGCGCTGCTGTCCTCCTGGAGCGGGGCACGGTTCACGGCGGGGGACGGGCTCGGCGTCCTCGCAGTGACAGCGGAGACGGGGGAGACGGGGGAGACGGGGGAGACGGGAGAGACGGGAGAGGTGGAGGGGGCGGAGGAGGCCGGCGGGACCGGGACCGGGACCGGGACCGGGGCCGCGGCCCCGGAGAGTGCCGGATCGCCACAGGCGTCCCCGGGCGCCGCGGCGCAGACGCGGGCGGGCGGGCAGGAGAAACCCACCGTCGCCGTGGCCCGTGCCGCGCTCACCGCGGGCGCCGAACAGACCGTCATCGGCGCGGGGTTCACGCCGGGCGCGGTCGTGCTGGTCGCCATCGACGGGGACACGCGCTACCAGGCGGTGGCCGACGCGCGGGGCGGGATCGCGCGGAGTTTTCCGGTGTACGCCAACGCCTTTGAGGGGGAGCACACGGTCGAGCTGACCGTGGCGGGCGGTGAACAGCGCGCGCAGAGTGCCCGGTTCGGGGTCGAGGCCCCCCACTGAGCGGCGTGTCACGCCGTTCGCAGTCGCAGCGAGGAGCGGGCCGGTCGGTCCGCTCCTCGGCATGCCCGGAATCACTGAAAACGCAGGTCAGTCGGTATTTTTTGCCGTCCGTTGACAAACGACCGGAGGTGGTACTTAGGTTTGCCTTACCTAAGTTTCCCCTTGCGGCGCCGCCCGCAGGATCGAACAAGAGAGGCCTTCCGTCATGAGAGTCCCCGCCACCCGCACCGTCGCCCGCACCGGTCTCGCCGTCGCCGCCTCCGCCGCCCTCACCCTGGGCCTGGCCACCTCCGCCTCGGCCGCCACCTCGACCCGCAGCGTCGTCGACGGCGGCACCACCTACAACCTGTCGCTGACGGCCCCCGACACCGCGTCCGCGGCCGGCCAGGTCATCACCGTCACCGGCTCCGGCTACAACACCGGCCAGGGCATCTACGTCGGCCTGTGTGTCGTCGACGGCGCCGCGGGCGTGAACAAGCCCACCCCGTGCCTCGGCGGCCAGGACGAGTCCGGCTCCACCGGCGCCTCGCACTGGATCAACAACGTCTTCGGCGGCCTGTTCGCCAACAGCTCCAAGTTCGGCACCGGCGGCACCTTCAGCGTGCAGATCTACGTCCAGGCCACCCTCGAGGACGGCAGCGTCTGCGGCCAGGACGTCGAGTGCGCCGTCGTCACGCGCGCCGACCACTTCGACACCAACGACCGCAAGTACGACGTGCACGTCCCGGTCACCTTCCAGTAGGCGTTCGTAGCCCCGACCGGATGCACGGGCCGGTCACCCGGGCCGGTCACCCGGGCCGTCGAACGGGCCGGTCACCCGGTCGGCCCGTTCCGGCCCGTCCGTCCGACCCACCCTCCAGTGACCATCCGTCACCCTAGGAACCCCTCATGACAGACGACAGAACCGGCCGGCCGCGGCGCGGCGGTACGACCGGACCCCGGCTCAGGCGTCCCGCGGCGCTCCTCGGAGCCGTCGGGCTGGTGGCCGCCGGAGCTCTGGCCGTCACCTCCGGCTCACCCGCCGAGGCCGCCGACACCCCCAGGACGGCGCTTGGCAAGGACGGCCAGAAACTCACGGTCTCCGCTTCCGCCGGTCTCGACCCGGACGGCGAGACCCTGCGCGTCACGGGTTCCGGCTACGACGACACCCTCGGTATCTACGTCGCCGTGTGCAAGGACAACGGCGACAACCGCGTTCCCACCCCCTGTCTCGGCGGCGCCGACCAATCGGGGAACAGCGGCTCCTCGATCTGGATCATCCCCGGGGACGCCTCGGACGAGGGCGCGGGCACGGTCGCCGTCCGGTGGGGTGAAGGCGGCACCTTCGACGTCGACCTCGGCGTCAAGGCCGAGGACGCGGGCCTCGACTGCCTCCAGGTCGCCTGCTCGGTCGTCACCCGGGTCGACCACAACGGCTCCGGCAACCGCTCCCAGGACGTCCGCATCCCGCTCTCCTTCGAGGGCCAGGACCCGGGCGACGGAGACGGTGACGGTGACGGCGTGGACGTCCCGGCGGGCACCGTCAGCTATGTGGAGGCGAAGGCCGGCGAGTTCGCCGGCACCAACGCCGGCCGCCCCCTGGACCTGCTGCTGCACCCCGACTCCGGAAAGCTGTACGTCGGTGCGGACAACATCCCCGACACCTCCACCGTGGCCGAACAGGGCCTGTACGTCCTGGACGCGGCGAACGGCACCGCGCTCGGCCACATCGCGCAGGCCCCCGGCCTGAACGGCGCCATGGCCGCGCGGGTGGTCCGCCGGATCATCGCCCCGCTCCCCGGCGACGGCGTCGTCTTCCACTACCCGTTGCGCGGCATAGGCACCGCCAAGAACGGCGACACGGCCGCCCAGGGCATCTGGGCCAACGGCGCGAGCTACACCGGCGTAGGCCAGGACGCCGACACCTCCACCGTGCTGATCGCGGCCGGACCCGAGCTGCGCCGCGTCGAGACCGCCACCGGCACCGTGCAGGACACCGTCACCCTGGAGGGCGGCGGCGAGCTCGGCGTGGACGCCGCCCACGGCGCCGCCTGGTCCCTCGGCACCGCCGACGGCAAGACCGTGCTGCGCCGCGTCGACACCGGCACCTTCGAGGTCACCGCCACGGCCGAACTCACCCCCGACGTCCTCACCTTCGTCGAGCCGGACCCGGCGACCGGCAACGTCTGGGTCGGCAACGGGACGTCCGTGCTCGTCCTCGACCGGGACGCCAAGCCGCTGACCACCCTGACCGGCGTGGACCGGGCCATGGCGGTGGCCTTCGACAAGGTGACCGGGCGGGCGTTCGTGCTGCGCGAGGACCTCGCCGACGGCACCACGGACAACGCCGGTTCGCTGGAGATCCTCGACAGCGCGACCTTCGAGCCGGCCGCCGCCGCGGTCGCCCTGCCGGGCAGTGTCCGGGTGGGTACCTACGCGGGCGTGGCCGTGACCCCCGGCGCCACGTCCGTCTACGTCACCAAGGCGGCCGAGAGCAAGGTCGTCAGGTTCGACGTCCGGATGTCCCCCAAGGTCGTCCAGTCGCCCACCGACCAGTCCGTCGCCCCCGGGGACGAGGTCACCTTCGTCGCGGCGGCCGAGGGCACCCCCGAGCCCACCGTGAGCTGGAGCGTCAGCCCCGACGGCGGTCAGACCTGGTCGAAGATCGAGGGCGCGACGAAGAACGCGTACACCTTCACGGCGAAGGCCGGCCAGGACGGCCACGAGTACCGTGCCGAGTTCACCAACGCGGTGGGCACCACCCGCACGTCACCGATCACGCTGACCGTCACGCAGGCGAGCGGCGACGGCGGTGCCACCGGCGGTGGCGAGACCCCGTCCGGCCCGTCCGGCACGAAGACCGGCACCGGTACCGCGGGCCAGAGGCTCACCGTCACCCCGGTCAACGACCTGGCCGTCGAGGGCCAGACCGTGAAGGTCACCGGCTCCGGCTACGACGTCGGCAAGGGCATCTACGTCGCGCTCTGCGTCGACAACGGCGACGGCGAGCTGCCGACCCCGTGCGTCGGCGGCGTCGACATGACCGGCGGTTCGCACAGCTCGGCGTGGATCTCCTCCGACCCGCCGGACTACGGCGAGGAGCTGGCGACCCCGTACGGCGCCGGCGGCACCTTCTCGGTCGAACTCACCGTGGACGCGAAGGACGAGTTCACCGACTGCTTCGAGGCGAAGTGCGTCCTGGCCACCCGCGCCGACCACACCCTCTCCGGCGACCGCTCCCAGGATGTGAAGGTCCCGGTCGCGTTCGTCGGCCAGGACCCGGTGGACACCGACGACGGCACCACCACCGGCGGCACGGACGGCGGTTCGACCTCGGGCGCCTCCGGCGGCACGACGTCCGGCTCCGGCACGGGCGGCACCGGCGGCACGGGCGGTACGGGCACCTCGGCCACCGGCACCACCTCCGGCGGCAGCCTCGCCGCCACCGGCGCCACCGTCGGCACGGTGGCCGGCCTGGCACTCCTGTTCACCGCGGCCGGCTGGTACGTCCACCGGCGGGCGAGGACGGCGCGAGCCGGGTAGCGGGCGACGACAGGCCGGTCGGGCGGCCTCAGGCACCGGACCCCGGCGCGGCACCCGCCCGCCGGGGTCCGGCCGTGCCGTACGCGTCCCGGACGGGTACCGCCGAGCCCTCCACCGAAATCTCCACCACCTGCGGCTCCGGGGTGCCGCCCCGCCGCCGGACCGAGCCCGCGATCCGCGGGCCGCCGCCCGTGCGCAGGGCGACGGCGGTCATCGGCACCGCGACGACGAGCAGCCCGGCCCCCAGCAGCAGGCCCATCACCGGGAACCCGGCCCACGCCGACAGCACGCTCCCGGTCAGCGGCCCCGCCGCCGTCCCCAGTGAGGACGCCGACCCGACGAGCACCGCCCAGCGGCCGCGCGGGTCGAGCGAGGCGGCCAGTCCGATCAGGTACGACAGCACGATCGGGTAGAGCGTGTTCCAGGCGATCTCGCCGGCCGCGAAGCTCACCGGCCCGGTCGCGGAGGCGCTGGCGACGACACAGCCGGCGATCAGCACGGTCCCGGCGCCGATGGGCACCGCCCGCCCGAGACGCGTCCCGAGCGCCCCCGCGCCCAGCACACCCGTGAGCCCGGCGCCCAGCGCCACCGCGAAGACGACACCGACGCCGGCCTCGGTGAGGTGCGCCTGGGTCAGGCCGATGCGTCCGCTGACGCCCCAGAGGGAGTTCTGGACCAGCGACCAGCAGGGCATGGCGGCGGCCAGGACGAGTCCGGCCCGCAGCCGGGGCAGCCCCGGCCGGTCCTCGCGGCGGGTCCGGACGGGGGCCGTCCGGCCGGGCAGACGTCCCGTCAGCGGCCAGACGGCGAGCGCGGTGAGGGCGATCGCGGCCAGCGGCTGACCGTGCCCCGCGCCCAGGTGCGGCACCGTCAGATAGACGGCGCCCGCGAGCGCGGAGACCCCGAGCAGGCCCGCCGTGGAGACGCGGTGCGGGTCGGGATGGGCGGCGATCCGGGTGGCGGCGACCGTGGTGACCGTGCCGGAGCCGAAGCCGCCGAGGACCGCGCCCGCGATGACGGCGGTCACCTCACCGGCGAGGGCGGCACCGCCGTAGCCGAGGACGGCGAGGGTCAGTCCGATCCGGGCGAGGGTCCGTGCCCCGATCCGCTCCACGCGGGAGGCGAGCAGGAAACCGGCGGCGGCCGAACCGAGCAGCAGCGCGCTGCCGACGGCTCCGGCCTCGGTGGCGGACAGCGGCAGCCCGGTGTCCAGTCGGCCGACCACGGTCGGCAGCAGATAGGGGGCGAGGTACCCGGCCGTGAACAGGGCGACGACGGGCCAGGGCAGGGTGGTGCGTGGGGCGAACACGGGCGTTCCAGGGCATGCGAAAGGGACGGCTCGGAAGGGGCCGGAGGAGGGGTGGGGCGCCGACCGTCGACGGACAGGAACGCGCGGGCAATTTGTATCAAGCACGCGGTGCGAGATGAAGGGCAGGGTGGGTGATGTGGATCACCATGCGTTTGGGGCGCGGGAGAGCGGGTAGCGGCGGGCGCTAACGCCAGTCGGGGGTGCCGCCGGAACCCGGTGCCGTCGCCTCGATCTTCGCCCTGATCTCCCGCATCACCGCGACGATCCGCTCCTCGTGCTCCGGCGTCAGCCGGGCCACCGGCACCGAGCAACTGACCGCGTCCTGCGCGGGGGTGTCGTAGCGCAGCGCGAACCCGAACCCGACGATGCCGAGGACGCCCTCCTCGCGGTCCACGGAGTACCCGCGCGCCCGCACCCCGGCGAGATCGTCGAGCAGCGCCTGCCGGCTCGTGCGGGTGTGCCGGGTGAACGCCTCGTACGGCCCCTCGGGCAGCTCGCTGTCCGGCCGTTGCGCCAGCAGCGCCTTGCCGAGCGCGCCGACGTGCGCCGGGAGCCGCCGCCCGACCCGGCTGATCGTGCGCAGGTACTCGTGCGACTCGCGCGTCGCCAGATACGCCACGCCCCGGCCGTCCAGCCGGCCCAGGTGGATCGTCTCGCCCAGCGCCTCGGACGCCTCGTCGAGGTAGGGCCGCACCAGCCGCACACGCGGGTCGGAGTCGAGATAGCTGGTGCCGGTCAGCAGGGCGTGGATGCCGATGCCGTAGAGGGAGCCGGTCACGTCCGTGCGTACCCAGCCCCGGCCGATCAGGGTCTGGAGCAGCGCGTACATCGAGCTGCGCGGTACCCCCAGCTCGTCCGCCAGCTCCTGGAGCCGCGCCGGCCGGTCGCCGCGCGCCGCGAGCAGTTCCAGCAGCTCGACCGTGCGCGCCGCGGACTTCACCTCGCGGACGCCGCCTGTCTCCGACATGTGCCGATCGTAAGGGTGTGCGGGTCGGGGAGCGCGCGCCCATTGACGGTCGGCGTTCGCGTATCTAACCTCCATCTCCATACGTGGATGACGTCTACATAGGGAGATGACCGAGGGTGAGCCTCGACAGGGAAACGGTCCGACGCCTGCGGGACGGCATGACACAGGGGGTGCTGTCGTTCCCGCTCACGAGCTTCCACGACGACGGCTCCCTCGACCCCGACGGCTTCCGCGCGCATGCCGCGGCGCAGATCGCGACCGCACCCGGCGCCGTCTTCCCCGCCTGCGGCACCGGAGAGTTCTTCTCCCTCGACGAGGACGAGTACCGCCAGGTGATCACGATCGCCGTCGAGGAGGCGGGCGGCCGCCTGCCCGTCGTCGCCGGGGTCGGCTACGGCTGGGCCCAGGCCGCCCGGTTCGCGCGCATCGCACAGGAGGCCGGCGCCGACGCCCTCCTCGTCCTGCCGCACTACCTCGTCGCCGCCCCGCAGGACGGCCTCGTCGCCCAGCTGGAGCAGCTCGCCGCCCGCACCCGGCTGCCCCTCATCGCCTACCAGCGCGGCCAGGTCACCTTCACCGCCGCCGCGCTGCGGCGCGTCGCCGCGATCCCGGGCGTCATCGGCCTCAAGGACGGCCACAGCGACCTCGACCGCCTCCAGCGGCTCACCCTCGCCGCCCCCGACGGCTTCCTCTTCTTCAACGGCGCCGCCACCGCCGAGATCCAGGCCCGCGCCTACGCCACCGTCGGCGTCCCCGCCTACTCCTCCGCCGTCCACGCCTTCGCCCCGGAGATCGCGAACGCCTTCTTCACCGCGCTGCGCGACGGCGACGACAAAGCGGTGGACCGGCTGCTGCGCGACTTCTACGTCCCGTTCGTCGAACTCCGTGACCGGGTACCGGGATACGCCGTGTCCCTGGTGAAGGCGGCGGCCCGGCTGCGCGGCCGCCCCGTCGGACCCGTCCGCGCCCCGCTCACCGACCCCTCGCCCACCGACCTCGCCGACCTCGGGGCCCTCCTGGGCGCCGGCCTCGACCTCGTAGGAGCCGCGCTGTGAACCTCACGATCACCGACGTCCGCCTGACCCCGATCCTGGTCGCCGACCCGCCGCTGCTCAACACCCAGGGCGTGCACCAGCCGTACACACCCCGTCTGATCGTCGAGGTCGAGACGGCGGACGGGGTCACGGGCGTCGGCGAGACGTACGGCGACACCAAGTACCTGGAACTGGCCCGCCCGTTCGCCGAGAAGCTGCACGGCCGCCCGGTGAGCGACCTGAACGGCCTGTTCACCATCGCCGACGAGGTGGCCGTCGACAGCTCCCGGGTCTCCGGGCAGGTGGACGTCGGCGGACTGCGCGGCGTCCAGACCGCCGACAAGCTGCGGCTGTCCGTCGTCTCCGCCTTCGAGGTCGCCTGCCTCGACGCCCTCGGCAAGGCGCTCGGCCTGCCCGTGCACACCCTGCTCGGCGGGAAGCTGCGCGACGCCGTCGAATACAGCGCCTACCTCTTCTACAAGTGGGCCGACCACCCCGAGGGCGTCCCCGCGGAGAAGGACGACTGGGGCGCCGCCGTCGACCCGGCCGGGGTGGTCGAGCAGGCCCGGCGCTTCAAGGAGCGCTACGGCTTCACCTCCTTCAAGCTCAAGGGCGGCGTCTTCCCGCCGGACGAGGAGATCGCCGCCGTACGGGCGCTGGCCGAGGCGTTCCCCGGCCATCCCTTGCGCCTGGACCCCAACGGCGCCTGGTCCGTGGCGACCTCACTCAAGGTGGCCGACGAGATCGGCGGCATCCTCGAATACCTGGAGGACCCGGCCCTCGGCACCCCGGCCATGGCCGAGGTGGCCGCGAGGACCGACGTGCCGCTCGCCACCAACATGTGCGTGACGACGTTCGCCGAGATCAAGGAGGCGTTCACCCGCGACGCCGTCCAGGTCGTCCTCTCCGACCACCACTACTGGGGCGGACTGCGCAACACCCGGCAACTCGCCGAGATCTGCCGGACGTTCGGCGTCGGCATCTCCATGCACTCCAACACCCACCTGGGCATCTCGCTGGCCGCCATGACCCACGTGGCGTCCACCGTGCCCAACCTCCACCACGCCTGCGACTCCCACTACCCCTGGCAGTCGGAGGACGTCCTCACCGAACGCCTCACCTTCGACGACGGCAAGGTCACCGTGTCGGACGCGCCCGGCCTCGGCGTCGAACTCGACCGGGACAAGCTCCGGTTCCTGCACCGGCGCTGGCTCGACGACGACGGCGCCCTGCGCGAGCGCGACGACGCGGCGGCCATGCGCCTGGCCGACCCCGACTGGGTCACCCCGGCCGTCCCCCGCTGGTGACTCCGTACCGGTGGCCCCGCACCGGCGACTCCCCCTACCGGGCCGGCGGCGGGATCGGCGCACGCGGGGCCGACGAGGCGCGCGGTACGATCCGCGCCCGGCCGCCGCGGCCCGGCCGCCGTCCGGCGCCGACCGGTCGGCGGGGCGAAGGGGACGCGTGACGTGACGATCATCGCGGTGACCGGGCACATGGACCTGACCGAGCACAGCCTCCCCCTGGTCCGCTCGGCCCTGGACGACCTGCTCCGGCGGTACGCCCACGACGGCCGGCTCGTCGGCGTCTCCTGCCTCGCCAGGGGCGCCGACCTGCTGTTCGCCGAGGCCGTCCTCGCGGCCGGCGGACGCCTGACGGTCGTCGTCCCGTCGCGGGACTACCGGCTGAGCCGGGTGAGGCCCGCCGACGCACCCCTCTTCGACCGCCTGCTCGAAGCCGCCGCGGAGATCCTCGTCCTGCCTCGGGACAGGGCCGGCCGGCAGGCGTACGAGGCCGCGAACACCGTACTGATCGAACGCGCCGACCGGCTCGTCGCCGTGTGGAACGGCGAACCGCCCACCGGCCGGGGCGGCGGCACCGCCGACACCGTTCTCGAAGCGCGGGCGGCGGGCCTGCCGGTGGACGTGGTGTGGCCGGAAGGCGCTGCCCGCGGCGGCTGAGGCGATCTCCGTACCGCAGCAGCTCGGTACCCCCGCGCATCCCGTACCCCGCGTCTCCCGTACCTGCTGCGTACCGAGGGGTGGTTGTCCCCGGCTCGCGTATGACGGACCGCGTGTTGTCGGTGGGGTGGTGCACACTGGCCAGATCGGCACCACGTCAGGGAGCGCACCGTGACCGCGTCCAACGCGTCCACCGGAGAGGGACACCACCGCCAGACCGGCAAGGCCGGCCAGATCTGCCAGGCTGCCCGGGTCGACCCCCTGGCGCTCCGGCGCGCCCCCGACGATCCGCCGTGGGACGTCTACCTCACCGGCACCGTCTTCCTCGACATCATCTTCACCGGGCTCGACTCCGCCCCGGTGCGCGGGACCGAGTCCTGGGCGCGCGGAATGGGCTCGAGCCCCGGCGGCGTCGCCAACATGGCCACCGCGCTCGCCCGGCTCGGCCTGCGCACCTCCCTGGCCGCGGCCTTCGGGGACGACCACTACGGCGAGTACTGCTGGGACGCCCTCGAACAGGGCGAGGGCATCGACCTCAGCGCCTCGCGCTCCGTCCCCGGCTGGCACTCGCCGGTCACCGTCTCCATGGCCTACGAGGGCGAGCGGACCATGGTCTCCCACGGCCACGAACCGCCCGTCGAGGCCGTGCTGACGCAGGAAGGGGCGCCCGAACACCCGCCGCACGCCCGCGCCGCCGTCGCCTCCCTCACCCCCGGCAAGCCCGCCCCCTGGATCGAGCGGGCCGCCGGTCGCGGCACCCGCATCTTCGCCGACGTCGGCTGGGACGACACCGGTGCCTGGGACCTGGCCGGCCTCACCGACCTCGCGCACTGCGAGGCCTTCCTGCCGAACGCGGAGGAGGCCATGCGCTACACCGGCGCCACCTGCCCCCGCGCCGCCGCCCACGCCCTCACCGAGCACGTACCGCTCGCGGTCGTGACCCTCGGTGCGGAGGGCGCCTACGCCGTGGACCGGCGCACCGGCGAGTCCGCCGAGGTCCCGGCCATCGCCGTCGAGGCCCTCGACCCCACCGGCGCGGGGGACGTCTTCGTGGCCGGCTTCGTCACCGGCACGCTGGCCGGCTGGCCGCTCGCCGACCGCCTCGCCTTCGCCGGCCTCACCGCGGCGCTCTCCGTGCAGGAGTTCGGCGGCTCGCTCTCCGCCCCCGGCTGGTCCGAGATCGCGGCCTGGTGGCGCAGGGTCCAGTCGGTCGACAGCCAGGACCCCGAGGCGCTGCTGAGGTACGCGTTCCTGGACGCCCTGCTCCCGACGCTGCTCCCGGCGGCGCAGGAGGCCACCCCGTGGCCGCTGCGCAGAGCCGTGCCGACGATCGGTTTCGGCCGCTCGGCATAGCCGCCGGACGCGGTCGCCGGACCCCTCGTCCGACCCTCGTCCGACCCGTCACCGGTCGCCTCGCCGGACCCGGAAAAGCCCTACGGCGTTGTCAGTCCCCTGGCGTACCCTTGAACTCGCCAGGCCGCCCTCGTGGCAGGCGAGACGCATCCGGGAGGACGTAGAGGCCCTCGGGCCGGCCTATGACTCAGACACCCACAGCTCACACGCCCGCGCAGGGCAAGGCGAGAGCACAGTTCACCGTTCCCGCCCAGCACCCCATGGTGACGGTGCTGGGATCCGGAGACTCCCTCCTGCGCGTGATCGAGACGGCCTTCCCGGCGGCCGACATCCATGTCCGGGGCAATGAGATCAGCGCGGTCGGCGACCCACGGGAAGTCGCTCTCGTCCAGCGCCTGTTCGACGAGATGATGCTGGTGCTCCGCACCGGACAGCCGATGACGGAGGACGCAGTGGAACGCTCGATCGCCATGCTGCGGGCGAGTGAGAACGGGACGAGTGACGGCCAGGAGACCCCGGCCGAGGTTCTGACCCAGAACATCCTGTCCTCGCGCGGTCGCACCATCAGACCCAAGACCCTCAACCAGAAGCGGTACGTCGACGCGATCGACAAGCACACGATCGTCTTCGGCATCGGCCCGGCCGGTACCGGCAAGACCTACCTGGCCATGGCCAAGGCGGTCCAGGCCCTCCAGTCCAAGCAGGTCAACCGCATCATCCTGACCCGCCCGGCGGTCGAGGCGGGGGAGCGGCTCGGCTTCCTCCCGGGCACGCTGTACGAGAAGATCGACCCCTACCTGCGCCCGCTGTACGACGCGCTGCACGACATGCTGGACCCGGACTCGATCCCGAAGCTGATGGCGGCCGGGACGATCGAGGTGGCACCGCTGGCGTACATGAGGGGCCGTACCCTGAACGACGCCTTCATCATCCTGGACGAGGCCCAGAACACGAGCCCCGAGCAGATGAAGATGTTCCTCACCCGGCTCGGCTTCGACTCGAAGATCGTGATCACGGGTGACGTGACCCAGGTCGACCTGCCGAACGGCACGAAGTCGGGTCTGCGGCAGGTCCAGGACATCCTGGAGGGGCTCGACGACGTCCACTTCTCCCGCCTGTCGTCCCAGGACGTCGTCCGGCACAAGCTCGTCGGCCGTATCGTCGACGCGTACGAGCAGTACGACAGCGAGAACGGTACGGAGAACGGCACCCACAAGGGCGGCCGTAACAAGCGGAAGTAGACAAGCCAGCACCATGTCGATCGACGTCAACAACGAGTCCGGAACCGAGGTCGACGAGCAGGCGATCCTCGACATCGCCCGCTACGCGCTCGCGCGGATGCGCATCCACCCGCTCTCCGAGCTCTCGGTGATCGTCGTGGACACCGATGCCATGGAGCAGTTGCACATCCAGTGGATGGACCTGCCGGGGCCGACGGACGTCATGTCCTTCCCGATGGACGAGCTGCGTCCGCCGTCGAAGGACGACGACGAGCCCCCGCAGGGCCTCCTCGGCGACATCGTGCTGTGCCCCGAGGTCGCCGCCCGGCAGGGCACCGAGGCGCCCACGCAGCACTCCATGGACGAGGAGCTCCAACTGCTCACCGTCCACGGGGTGCTGCACCTGCTGGGGTACGACCACGAGGAGCCCGACGAGAAGGCCGAGATGTTCGGTCTGCAGGCCGCCATCGTCGACGGCTGGCGTGCGGAGAAGGGCCTGACCGGCCCGTCCCCGGCCCCGACCGTCTCATGAGCCCCACCCTCGTCGCCGGCGCGATCGCCCTGGTCGTCGTCGCCTGGCTCGCCGCCTGCGCGGAGGCGGGCCTCGCGCGCGTCTCCAGTTTCCGCGCCGAGGAGGCCGTCCGGTCCGGCCGGCGGGGCAGCGCCAAGCTCGCGCAGATCGCCGCCGACCCCACCCGCTATCTGAACGTGGCGCTGCTGGTCCGCGTCGCCTGCGAGATGGCGGCCGCCGCGCTGGTCACCTACGCGTGCCTCCAGGAGATCGACGGCACGACCGGGGCCCTGTTCGCGGCGATCGGCGTGATGGTCCTCGTCTCGTACGTCGCCGTCGGCGTCTCCCCGCGCACCATCGGCCGCCAGCATCCGCTGAACACCGCGACGGCGGCCGCGTACGTGCTGCTCCCGCTGGCGCGGATCATGGGCCCGATCCCGTCGCTGCTGATCCTCATCGGCAACGCGCTGACCCCCGGCAAGGGCTTCCGCCGGGGCCCCTTCGCCTCCGAGGCGGAGCTGCGCGCGCTGGTCGACCTCGCCGAGAAGGAGTCCCTGATCGAGGACGACGAGCGCCGCATGGTGCACTCCGTCTTCGAACTCGGCGACACCCTCGTGCGCGAGGTCATGGTCCCGAGGACCGACCTCGTCGTCATCGAGCGGTACAAGACCATCCGCCAGGCGCTGACCCTCGCCCTGCGCTCCGGTTTCTCCCGCATACCGGTGACCGGGGAGAACGAGGACGACATCGTCGGCATCGTGTATCTGAAGGACCTGGTCCGCAAGACGCACATCAACCGGGACGCCGAGGGTGAGCTGGTGTCGACGGCGATGCGGCCCGCCGCCTTCGTGCCCGACACCAAGAACGCCGGTGACCTGCTGCGGGAGATGCAGCAGGACCGCAACCACGTCGCCGTCGTCATCGACGAGTACGGCGGCACGGCCGGCATCGTCACCATCGAGGACATCCTCGAGGAGATCGTCGGTGAGATCACCGACGAGTACGACCGTGAACTCCCGCCGGTGGAGGAACTCGGCGACGACCGTCACCGGGTCACCGCCCGCCTCGACATCACCGACCTCGGCGAGCTGTACGGCCTCGAGGAGTACGACGACGAGGACGTGGAGACCGTCGGCGGGCTGCTCGCCAAGGCGCTGGGCCGGGTGCCCATCGCCGGGGCGTCGAGCGTGGTCGACCTGCCGGACGGGCGCGCGCTGCGGCTGACGGCGGAGGCCGCGGCCGGCCGCCGGAACAAGATCGTCACGGTGCTGGTGGAGCCGCTGGAAGCGGCGGACCGGCCCCAGGACGAGACGAAACCGGAGTGACGGAGTGACGGAGTGACACCTCAGGAACTGCGCGCCTTGTGCCTCTCCTTCAACGCGGCGGTGGAGGACTTCCCCTTCCGGCCGGAGATCTCGGTCTTCAAGGTCGGCGGCAAGCTGTTCGCCCTGACGACCCTGGACGCGCGGCCCCTGACGGTGAACCTCAAGTGCGACCCGGACGACGCGGTGCGGCTGCGCGGGGAGCACGAGGGGCTGATCGTTCCCGGGTGGCACATGAGCAAGCGGCACTGGAACACGGTGACGGTCGACGGAGGGCTCCCGGACCGGCTGGTCCGGGAGCTCGTCGAGGACTCGTACGACCTGGTGGTCGCCGGTCTGCCGCGGGCCGAGCGGCTGCGGCTCGACCGGCCCTGACGCGGTGCGCGGATCGGTTCTTCGTATGCTCGGGGCATGACCGACAGCAACGCGCTCGACCCCGAGGACCGCAAGATCGTCACCCTGGCCCGCTCCGCGCGGGCCCGCAACGGTGTGCCCGAGGGGGCCGCCGTACGGGACGAGACCGGACGTACGTATGTCGCGGGGACGGTGGAGCTGCCGTCGTTGCGGTTGAGCGCGCTCCGGACGGCGGTGGCGATGGCGGTGGCCTCGGGGGCGGAGTCGCTGGAGGCGGCGGCGGTGGTGACCGCGTCGGAGACGGCCGACGAGGCCGATCTGGCCGCCGTGCGCGATCTCGGCGGGGCGGGGACTCCGGTGCTGATCGCCGCACCGGACGGGACCGTCCGGCTCACCGTCTCCGCGGGCTGACGGCCGGTCCGGGGCGGTCCACGGCGGATCTCCGGAGGTAGGCCGGATTTCAACCTTGCCGTTCTCGCATCGCTCGCGCATCAATGGATTCGCAAGTTCCGACGGACCGTCAGATCTGAACGCCGGATCTCACCCCGGGCAGGGTGTCCGCACCCATCCCTGCCGGGCGGTGGTCCGTCGGCATCTCCCGTCCATCCACCCCCCACATGGATTCCCGTACTCGGGAAGGGAGCGGATCCCATGAGAGGCAAGCGAATCGGATCAGGTGCGGCAATGCTGGTCGGGGCCCTCGCGGTCACCGGACTGGCCCTCGCGCCCTCGGCTGTCGCCGTCACCCCGCTGACGGCGAACGTCACCGCCAGCTGCGGTCTCTTCGGAGGCGGCGCAGCCACCCTCACGGCCACCCAGACGGGCACGGCCGCCACCCTCAAGCTGACGTCCACCGCGATCACCACGCCGATCGCGATCGGCGCGAACAGCATCAATTCCACGCTCACGATGGCGAACTCGACCGGTTCCGCGAGGGTCTTCTCCGGCACGGTGAACCCCGCCATGCCGGCCGGCTCCACGATCACGGTCGGTCCGCTCAACGGGACCGTGGCCTCCGGTGACAGCCTGAACTTCTACGGCGGCTCCCTGAAGATGGTCGTCTTCGGGATCACCGTCACCTGTACGACGAGCGCGGCGCAGACGCCGGGCCCGTTCGTGTTCAGCTGATAGCGGTTGGAAACTGAGCCGACAGGCCGTCGGCTTCCGGGCCACGCCAGGAAGCTGACGGTCCATCAGTTCACCGCGTGATGTCCATTGACTTCTCACGCGATCCGCACCTCAATGCCCCCTGTCGGCGCAGAAGAGCCGCTGCGCCCGCACCCTGGAGGAGGGGGCAACATGGGTTCACCCCGAAGTTCCGGAAGCACCCGAGGTTCCCGAAGACGGCGCTGGGCGTCGCTGCTCGGGGCGACCGCGCTCGCGGTCACCACCGGCGGGGCGCTGGCGGCCCCGGCCGTCGCCGCGTCCAACGTCGACTTCGCCACGCACTGCATCCCGCCGGCCATCGCGGGCCTCCCGCCGATCGACGGCACCACCACCGCGAAGATCACGGCGGACAACACCAGTCCGCAGGTCGGCGACACCGTCACCGTCACGTACACGGTGGTCACGCCCGCCGCGAGCAACCCCACCGACCTGGCCCTGCCGGCCGACATCATGACGCCGACGGGCAAGGTCACCCTCGGTGGCGCGCAGACCGGCAGCGTCACGGTCACGGGGCCGAGGCAGAACCCCCCGGTACCCGGCAGGGGAGCCTTCCCGTCGTTCTCCATGACCGGCACCTTCACGGTCACCACGCCCGGCGCGATCACCCTCTCGCCCGGTGACTACAACATCCACACCAGCTACATCCTGGAGCTGGACACCCCCTGCACGGTGACCAACCCGCCCGCCCCGGTCTCGGAGACCGTCACCGCCGCCGACAACCCGCCGGCCAACACCCGTGCGATCTCGCTGGGTTCGGCCTCCGGCGGTCCGGGCGCGGCCGTCGCCGTCACCGGCAGCGGCTTCACCGCGGGCGCGACCGTCACGCTGGCCGGGCGCTCCGCGTCCGCCCAGACCGCGGACACGGCGACCGTGACCGCCGACGCGCAGGGCGGCATCTCCGGCTCGCTCGTCGTCAGCGACCTCACCACGACCGGTGTCGTGGCGTACGAGGGCGGCGCGTGGAGCTCGGACCTCGGTGCCGGACCGGTCGCGTACGTCGTCATCGACGACCAGCCCGTACCGGAGGGCAGCCAGAAGGTGACCACCACGGTCCGGGCGGGCACGCTGTCGATGTCCCAGGCCGGGGACGCCGTCCAGCTGTCCGCGGTCGACTTCGGCCAGGGCGGGGCCTCGACCGGCGCGCTCCAGACCGTGACCGTCAAGGACTTCCGCGGCGGACCCGCGGGCTGGTCCCTGACCGGCAAGGTCACCGACTTCAGCGGCCCCGGCGCCAAGATCGACGCCGGCAAGCTGAGCTGGACGCCCGCGTGCACCACCAAGGCGGGCAGCCCGAGCACCTGTCAGGCCGGTTCGGCGGGCACGGTCGGCGCCTCGGGGGCGACCCTGGCGTCCACACCCGACGGCACGGCCACCGGCGGCGAGTTCACCACCGGCGCCCAACTGTCCCTCGACGTCCCGTCGTTCACGCCGCCGGGCAGCTACGCCGGCGTCCTGACCCTCACGCTCACCTGAGCCGTACGCACCACGTCCACCGGTGGCCGGGCGCCCGCCCCACAGGTCCGCACCCGCCCGACCAGCCGGCCGTCGAAGCCCGTTCGTGAAAGCCCGCTCGTCGAAGCCCGTTCGCCGGGGCCCGCCGGCCGGGACCCGTCCGCTGGGGGGTCCGCACCCATGCGCAAGCCGTACGTCCTCCTCCTGCCGCTGCTGTTGTTCCTGACGCTCGCGACCCCCGCCCGCGCCGCCGACAACGGCAGCTGGTCGGTCTACCCCGTCTCCTCGGCCGTCGCCGCGCGGCCCTATTTCTACGTCTCCGCCGATCCCGGCCAGACGATCGAGGACAAGGTCGTCGTCGCCAACAAGACGGCCGAGCCCCTCACCTTCCGGCTGTACGCGGCCGACGCCTACAACACCGCGCGCGACGGCGGGTTCGCCGTGAAGTCGCTCGGCGAGAAGATGCGCGGCGTGGGCGCCTGGGCCGAGCTGCCGAAGGACCGGGTCACCGTGCCCGGCCGGGCGACGGTCACCGTGCCGTTCACCGTCCGGGTGCCCGAGGGGGCCGAGCCCGGCGACCATCCGGGGGCCATCGTCGCCCTCGACGAACGGGTCGAGCAGGGTGAGGGCGGGGTCGCGCTGGGCGTCCAGCGGGCCGTCGGCGCCCGCGTCTACCTCCAGGTCGGCGGGCCCACGCTGCCCGCGCTCGCCGTCGAGAACGTGCGGATCAGCCACGACCAGCCGCTGGTCCCCGGCCTCGGCGACAGCACGGCGACGATCTCCTACACCCTGCACAACACCGGCAACGTCACCCTCGCACCGAAGGTGGAGCTGAAGGCGAGCGGCCTGTTCGGCCGCACCCTCCTGACCCGGGACCTGACGAAGCTCCCCTCCCAGCTCCTCCCGGGCCAACGTGTCCGCCTCACCGAACGCTGGCGCGACGCCCCCCAGCTCGACTGGGCCGACGTCAGGCTGACGGCGACCGCCAAGGGCACCGAGGAGTCGGCGAAAGCGTCCTTCGTGGCGGTGCCATGGCTGGTGGCGGGGGTAGTGGCGGCGGCGATCGCAGCAGGGGTGTGGCTACTGATCAGACGCCGGCGAAGGCGTCCTGAAGGGGCGCGGGGCGCTGACATTCTGCGGCTCCGCCGCGGGGCGCGACCGGCCGCGGCGGACCCGCAGTCGAAAGTCGGCCAGCCCGCCGGAGGCTGACGCTAAAGCGCGTCGGGCCCCCGCTCCCCCGTCCGCACCCGCACGACCGTCTCGACCGGCACGGCCCAGACCTTCCCGTCCCCGATCTTCCCGGTCCGTGCGGCCAGCACCACCGCGTCGATCACGGCCTCGGACTCCGCGTCGTCGACGACGACCTCGATGCGCACCTTGGGCACGAGGTCGACCTGGTACTCGGCGCCCCGGTACACCTCGGTGTGGCCGCGCTGCCGGCCGTAGCCGCTGGCCTCGGTCACGGTCAGGCCGTGCACGCCGAGCTCCTGGAGAGCCGTCTTGACCTCGTCGAGGCGGTAGGGCTTGACGATCGCGGTGATGAGCTTCATTCCTGTGGCTTGACCTTCTGGGCGGAGAGGACGGAGTGCGAGCCGACCGGGGCGCCGTGGCCCAGGACGCCGTGATCGTATGCCGTCTCGGCGTGCACCGTAAGGTCCAGGCCGGTGTGCTCGTGGTCCTCGTGCGCGCGCAGGCCGATCGCCTTGTCGAGCACCTTGGCGATGCCGTACGTGACGGTGAAGGCGTACGCCCCCACGACGACCACGGCGACCAGCTGCCTGCCGAGCTGGCCGAGGCCGCCGCCGTAGAGGAGACCCTCGGCGCCGCCGGTCATGGTGTCCACCGCGAAGACGCCGATGAGCAGCGTGCCGATGATCCCGCCGACCAGGTGGACCCCCACCACGTCGAGGGAGTCGTCGTAGTTCAGCTTGAACTTCCAGCTCACCGCATAGGAGCAGACGACACCGGCCGCGAGGCCGACGGCCAGGGCGCCGAGCAGGGAGACCGAGCCGCAGGAGGGCGTGATGGCCACCAGGCCCGCGACCGCGCCGGACGCCGCGCCCAGCGTCGTCGGATGGCCGTCGCGCCGCTGCTCGACGAAGAGCCAGCCGAGCAGACCGGTGCAGCCCGCGGCGAGGGTGTTGAGGAAGGCGGCCGCCGCCAGGCCGTTCGCGCCCAGTGCCGAGCCCGCGTTGAAGCCGAACCAGCCGAACCAGAGCAGACCCGCGCCCAGCATCACCATGGGCAGGTTGTGCGGACGCATCGCGTCCTTCTTGAAGCCCAGGCGCGGGCCCAGGACCAGGCACAACGCCAGGCCCGAGGCACCCGAGGTGATCTCGACGGGGAGACCGCCGGCGAAGTCGAGGGCGCCGAGCCGGTCGAGGATCCAGCCACCGGGGCCCCACACCCAGTGCGCCACGGGAACGTATACGAGGAGCGCCCAGACCGGCACGAAGACCAGCCAGGCGCCGAATTTCGCCCGGTCCGCGATCGCGCCGCTGATCAGGGCGGCCGTGATGATCGCGAAGGTGAGCTGGAAGGTGGCGAACAGGAGGGTGGGGACCGTGCCCTGCACGCTGTCCGGGCCGAGGCCCGCCATCCCGGCGTGCTCGAGGCCGCCGATCAGCCCGCCCCCGACGTCGTCGCCGAACGCGAGCGAGTACCCGGCCGTCAGCCACACCACCGTGACCAGCGCGATCGACACG
This sequence comes from Actinobacteria bacterium OV320, assembly GCA_001298545.1. GTDB lineage: Bacteria > Actinomycetota > Actinomycetes > Streptomycetales > Streptomycetaceae > Streptomyces > Streptomyces coriariae. Next base: position 172,426 of record LJCX01000034.1, on the reverse strand, counting down.
AAACTCATCATGAGCATGTTGAGGACGCTCTTCGTGCGGACCATGCCTCCGTAGAAGAGGGCGAGACCCGGGGTCATCAGCAGGACGAGGGCGGTGGCGGCGAGCAGCCAGGCGGTGTCGCCGGTGTTCGCGGGGGCGGCGGCCAGAGTCACGGGAGTCTCCAACGATGCGGGGGCTCGTCAGAGGTTCACCGCTCCCGGTTTCCGGTCGCGTACAGGTGTGTTTCCGTGACGTTTCGTTGCGTGGAGGTTTCCGGCGGCTCACGGTGGAGGGTGCTGCCGCTCGTGTGTACGGCGGGGCTTCGTGGATCAGGGAGAATGGGGGCCATGAGCGTTCGTAACCAGTCATCCGAGCAGTCGGCCGAGGCCATCCACCGCGCCGGCTTCGCCTGCTTCGTGGGCCGTCCCAACGCGGGCAAGTCCACCCTCACGAACGCTCTGGTCGGGAAGAAGGTGGCGATCACCTCCAACCGTCCCCAGACCACCCGGCACACGGTGCGGGGCATCGTGCACCGCCCTGACGCCCAGCTGATCCTGGTCGACACACCGGGCCTGCACAAGCCGCGCACCCTGCTCGGCGAGCGGCTCAACGACGTCGTGCGCGCCACCTGGGCCGAGGTCGACGTCATCGGCTTCTGCCTGCCGGCCAACGAGAAGCTGGGCCCCGGCGACCGCTTCATCGCCAAGGAGCTGGCCGGGATCAAGCGGACCCCGAAGGTCGCGGTCGTGACGAAGACCGACCTGGTGGACTCCAAGACGCTCGCCGAGCAGCTCATCGCGATCGACCAGCTCGGCAAGGAGCTGGGGTTCGAGTGGGCGGAGATCGTGCCGGTCTCGGCGGTCGGCGACCAGCAGGTCGGACTGCTGGCGGACCTGCTCGCCCCGATGCTCCCGGAGAGCCCGCCGCTCTACCCCGAGGGCGACCTGACGGACGAGCCCGAGCAGGTGATGGTCGCCGAGCTGATCCGCGAGGCGGCGCTGGAGGGCGTCCGGGACGAGCTCCCGCACTCCATCGCGGTGGTCGTCGAGGAGATGCTCCCGCGCGAGGACCGTCCGGCGGACAAGCCGCTGCTCGACATCCACGCGAACATCTACATCGAGCGCCCCAGCCAGAAGGGCATCATCATCGGCCCCAAGGGCAAGCGCCTGAAGGACGTGGGCATCAAGTCCCGCAAGCAGATCGAAGCCCTGCTCGGCACACCCGTCTTCCTCGACCTGCACGTGAAGGTCGCGAAGGACTGGCAGCGCGACCCGAAGCAGCTGCGCAAGCTGGGGTTCTGAGAACCGGGGCTCTGGGGATCTGAGAACCGGGGCTCTGGGGTTCTGAGAACCGGGGCTCTGGGGTTCTGAGGACCGGGGCTTCCGGGCCCCGGCTGCCCGGGCTGTCACCCCCGGCCGCTCATACCGGCCGGGGCGCCGGCGCGGAGAGCTGGCCGGTGGCCGCGAGGGCCAGCCGCGAGAACAGGGTGCCCGAGAAGCCGAAGAGCAGGGCGGTGGCCAGAGCGATCGGGCGGGCAGGGGCGTTCCAGGAGTTCTCGTAGAAGACCTGGCCCAGGAGGTTCAGATCCGGGTCGGCGAGCATGCGCACGAGCAGCAGGCCGCCGATCGCGGCGAGGGCACCGCCCACCGGCGCGAGGACCAGCACACCCCAGGACGAGGACCGCTGGGAGCGCATCGCCCCGATGACAGGGGACAGAAAGCCGCCCAGCGCGCCGAGCAGCATCGTTTCCCGGTGGTCGAGCACCCTGCCGATCAGCAGGATCGCGCACAGTCCGGTCAGCGCCAGCCACAGGGCGATGCGCTGCTGGTCGTAGTCCCGCTCGGCCGCCTCGTCCTCGAGGTCGTGGACGCGCTGCGCGGCGGCCAGCACCAGGGCCCGTGCCCGCGTCGAGCCGGTCTCGGCGGCGGCGAGCTTCGCGGCCAGCTCCGCATCGACCGGATCGGCCGTCGAGGCGAGCTGGATCAGCAGCAACTCCCGTTGCGCGAGAACCTCCTCCAGAGGTTCGGCCCCGAGGAGCCGGCGCTCCGAGGCGTGCAGCGCGCGCCAGGCCGCGGCGAGCTTCGAGAGGGGGATCGCGATCACCCCGTACCGGGAACTCAGCCGCCACACCACCGTGCCGCCCTGCTCAAGATCCGCCAACCGCCCTGTCACGGCAGCCACCGCTGCCTTCTCCGGCGAGCCGTCACCACAGGTACCGTCCAGATACTCGGCCCGCGCCCGGCAGTCCCGCAGCCGCGCCTGCAGCAGTCGGTAGCGGGGTGCGGCTATCAGCCCCCGGCTGGTGATGTAGACGATCAACAGGTAGCAGACACAGACCAGTTCCAGCCCCCAGCTGTCGACGCGCATCAGACCCTCCCCGGTCGTGTGTCGTCGCCCTCGTCGCTCTCGTCGCCCTCGTCGCCAGGACCGAGCGGGACGGTCGCCAGTGCCGCGAGGAGCAGGGCGCTCAGGGCGAAGGCCCGGTCGGAGCGGGCGGCGGTCAGGGCGGCGATCTCGGACACGGCGTGCTCGCGCTCCTTCGCGGTGGGTTCCCGCCGCCGGGCCGCGTCGGCGAGGTCGTCGGCGAGGTCAGGTGTCGTGGACCCGTCCGGCGGGGCCTGCGCCGCATTGCGCACCCCCCGTTCGCCGTGCGCGGCGTTTCCAGCAGCCGGGTGATGCCCGATGGGGGCGTATGCCCAAACAGCGGCCCTCGGGTGATGCGACGCGGTGGGGCGCCTGGGCCACCCGGACACCGGTCGCCTCAGTGACCGCCGGCCTCCACCCCGCTGTGGGTGAAGTCCTGCAACCCCACCACCCGGAGCAACTGGAGCCGTTCGTAGGCCTCCGTGCCCGGGCGGGCCGTGTGGATGACCAGGAGTTGGTGGTGCTCGTGGCTGAGGAGGACCTCGCAGTCCAGTTCCAGCAGGCCGACCAGCGGGTGCAGGAAGCGTTTCGTCGCCTTGTGGCGCAGGGACACCTCGTGTTCGTCCCAGAGGCGGGCGAACTCCTCGCTCGATGAACGGAGTTCGGCGACCAGCGCGGCCGGTTCGGGGTCGTCGGGGCGGGCGGCGGTCACGGCGCGCAGGTTGGCCACCTGGGCGCGGGCGTGGTCCGGCCGGTCCTCCTCCGGGAACAGGTTGCGGGCCTGCGGATCCAGGAAGTAGAGACGGAGCAGGTTGCGCTCGCGCCGGGGGCGGGACATCACATCGCGGGTCAGCGCCCTGCCCATCGCGTTCTGGGCCAGGACCTCGCCGCAGTCGGTCACGACCTGCGCCGGGGTGTCGTGCAGACGGTCCAGGACCAGCATCAGGCCGGGCGGGACGTGCGCCGACGCCGTCTCGCGGCGCGGGGGCTCCTCGCCGGTCAGGTGGAACAGGTGGTCGCGCTCGTCCTCGGTGAGGCGCAGGGCGCGGGCCAGCGCCGTCAGCATCTGGCGGGACGGGCGCGGGCCGCGGCACTGTTCCAGGCGCGTGTAGTAGTCGACCGACATGCCCGCCAGCTGGGCCACCTCCTCGCGGCGCAGTCCGGGCGTACGGCGGCGGGCCCCTGGCATCAGACCCACGTCGGACGGGGTCAGACGGGCCCGGCCGCGGCGCAGGAAGTCGGCGAGTTCGGTTCGGTTCACCCCTCCAGGCTGCGGCAGGCCGCCCGTCTTATCCAGGGACTGCCGGTCCCCTGATCGACGGGTCTCTCCCGGTCGTCCCGGCTCCGTCCGAGGCTGGTGGCACCGGCGAACACCGGACGAAGAGGAGTGGATGACGATGTTGACACTGGTGACGGGTACGACGGGACAGGTCGGCCGGCGCTTCGTGCCGAGGCTGCTGGCGCAGGCCGCGGCGGGGGAGAAGGTGCGGGTCCTGGTGCGGGACGCGGCACGCGGGGAGCGGTTCGCGGAGCTGGGAGCCGAGGTCGTGCTCGGGGATCTGCGGGACACGGAGGTGCTCGGCAAGGCGGTGGCCGGGGTGGACGCGGTCGTGAATGTCGCGGCGTCCTTCCGCGGGGTGCCGGACGAGGAGGCGTGGGCCGTCAACCGGGACGCGGCGGTGGAACTGGGCCGCGCCGCGCTGGCCTCGGGTGTGCGGCGCTTCGTGCAGGTCAGCACGGGACTGGTGTACGGCCTCGGGCGGGGCCGCCCGCTGGTCGAGGACGACGAGGTCCGGCCCGGCGGCGGCGCGATGTGGGGCGCCTACCCCGAGGCGAAGGGGGTGGCCGAGCGGGAGCTGTTCGCGCTGGACGGCCTGGACGTGCGCGTCGGCCGTCTCGCCTTCGTCTACGGCGAGGGCGATCCGCACCTCGCCCAGTCGCTGATGTGGGCCGGCGACTGGGCGGCGGCGCAGCGGCTGCACATGGTCCATCACGTGGACGTCGCCCAGGGACTGCTGCGTCTCCTGCACGCGCCGGGAGCCGCGGGACGGGCCTACAACATCGCCGACGACGCCCCCGTCACGGCGGTCGAACTGCACCAGCTCAACGGGGTCGAGGTGCCCGCCGAGCTCTACGAGCGCACCGACCCCGACCCGTTCTTCCAGCTGACCTCCACCGAACGCATCCGCCGCGAACTCGGCTTCCGCCCGCTGTACCCCAGCGTCTACGCGGCCCGGGACGCCGGAGCCCTCTGACGGCCGGCCCGGCCCCGATGCTCAGTCCACGCCTCTGATCCGGCCCACCAGCACCGCTCCCGCCAGCCCGACCGCCGCCGCCACCAGGTACAGCACCCGGTAGCCGCCCAGGTGGGCGACGATCGGCGCGGCGAGGGCGGGGGCCGCGACCTGGGGCAGGGCGTTGGCCACGTTGATGACGCCCAGGTCCTTGCCCCGGTCCCCGGCCTTCGGCAGCACGTCGGTCATCAGCGCGAAGTCGACCGACGTGAACACGCCGAAGCCGACGCCCAGCACCGCCGCCGCGACGATCGCGCCCGGCCAGGTCTGCCAGACCGCCAGTCCCGCCGTCGCCACCGCCATCAGCACGCCCGACCAGATCACGAACGGCTTGCGCCTGCCGACCCGGTCCGACCAGGCGCCCCCGACGACCACCGTGGCGAGCAGCGTCAGCCCGTTCACCGCGGTCAGGATCAGCACACCCTGCTCGGGGTCGGAGTGGTGCAGGCGGTCGCGCAGGTAGTAGAGGAGGTACAGCAGCACCAGCGCGTTGCTCAGGTTCATCAGGAAACGGGTCAGCCACGCCCAGCCCAGGTCGGGGTAGGTGCGGGGGCTCAGCCAGAACCCGGCCGCGAAGCCCCGCCAGGACCAGGCCGGCCGGTCCTCCTCGGCCAGCCGCAGATCCTCGTACCGGAGCACGTACGGCAGCACGCCCAGCGTCGTGAACACCGCGCACGCCACGTACCCCGCTCCGACGCCCCCGGCGGCCGTCGCGAGCCCGGTGCCGCCGACCACGCCGAGGATCTGCGCGGCGCCCAGCCAGCCGCCGACCGAGCCCCGTTGGAGCCGGGGGACCCGGTCGGGGACGGCGGCCGTCACCGCCGCGAAGGCCGCGTTCAGCGTCAGCTGGACCAGGCACCAGCCCGCCGCCATGGTCCAGACGCCGTCCGCTCCCGCGAGCAGCAGGAGCGAGAGGGCGCCGCCCGCGGTCCCCGCCACGATCCACGGCGTACGGCGGCCCCGGCGGGAGGTCGTACGGTCCGACAGCGCGCCGAAGAGGGGGTTCGCGGCCAGGGACACCACCGCGCCCACGCCCGTCACCCAGGCCAGCATCGTCTCCTTCGACATGCCCGAGCCGGGCGCGAAGTCCTCGGCCTGGGAGGCCAGCAGGATCTGGAGGGGGCCGTACCAGCCCACCCAGATCGCTCCGTTGGCGAGGGACAGGGCCGAGGTCCAGCCCCGGCCGACCCGCTCGACGGGCTCGGCCAGCGCGGCCGCCGGTGCCCTGTCCGCCGTCGTCATCTCTGCGCCCGCAGGACGTCCCGCAGCCAGGCGTACGACGCCTTGGGGGTCCGGGCCAGGGTCTCGAAGTCCACGTGGACCAGGCCGAAGCGGCGCTCGTAGCCCTCCGCCCACTCGAAGTTGTCCAGCAGCGACCACACGAAGTAGCCGCGCACGTCGACGCCCGCCTCCACGGCCCGGTGCAGGGCGCGCAGATGACCGTCCAGGTAGGCGATGCGCTCCTGGTCGTCGACGCCCTCGTAGCTGCAGCCGTTCTCCGTGATGACGACCGGGGGGAGCCGGTCGCCGTAGCGGTCGCGGAAGGTGGTGAGGAGTTCCGTCAGGCCCTCCGGGACGACCGGCCAGCCGAAGTCCGTCACCGGGACGTCCTCTATCTGCTGGACGGAGAAGGGCAGTTCGGCCGGCATGCGGATGCCGCCGAACTCGATCTCCGTACCCTGCGGGGCGCCCACCTTCGTCGGGGCGTAGTAGTTGATCCCGTACCAGTCGAGCGGCTCCGAGATCACCTTGAGGTCGGCCTGGACGTCCCCCGGCATCAGATCGCCGAGTCCTTCCGGGTATTCGCCCAGCAGCACGGGCTCCGCGAACAGCCGGTTCAGCAGGAGGTCGTAGAAGGCGGCCGCCTCCACGTCGGCGGGTTCCCGGGAGGCCGGCCAGGTCGGGCCGTGCGAGTTGGCGATGCCGATGTCCGTGGCGCCGGCCGCGCGCAGCGCCTGGACGGCGAGGCCGTGTCCCAGCAGCTGGTGGTGGGCGGCCGGGAGCGCGTCGAACAGCAGCTGCCTGCCGGGCGCGTGGGTGCCGAGGGCGTGCCCCAACAGGGTGTGCTCGGCGGGCTCGTTGACGGTGATCCACTTCGTCACGCGGTCACCGAGACGCCCGGCCACCACGGACACGTACTCGGCGAAACGGGCCGCCGTGTCCCGCTCCAGCCAGTCGAGCCGGACCGGCAGGTCCCAGTGGAAGAGGGTGGGGACCGGGCGGACCCCGGCCGCGCACAGCTCGTCGACGAGCCGGTCGTAGAAGTCGAGGCCGCCGGGCGAGTTCACCCTCGGCCAGGAGATCGAGAAGCGGTAGGCGTCCACGCCCAGGCCCGACAGGAGCGCCACGTCCTCGGGGTAGCGGTGGTAGTGGTCGCAGGCCACCGCCGCCGTGGAGCCGTCCTTCACCCGTCCCGGCGCGGCGGTGAAGGTGTCCCAGACCGAAGGTTCGCGCTGGTCCGCCGCGCCCTCGATCTGATGAGCGGAGGTGGACACGCCCCACAGGAAGTCTGCCGGAAACCGGGGCATCGGGTTCGCCGCGTCGCGCGGATCGTTCGCCATGGGCGGGATCATCCTTACCGCTGGGTAAGGAAGTCAAGGATGTCAACGTCCGGACAGGAGAGGCGAGTTACGCCCCCTCTTTCAGCACCCGGGAGATCAGCTCGCGCTGCTCCTGCGTGAGTCGGGGGTCGGCCGCGTACACCGTCCTGCCGTCCACGGTGATCTCGTAGCTGAAGCCGTCCGGTACGCCGGCCGAAGGCACGCCCCGGCCGGCGGCGACCGCCCGCTCGGCCAGGGCGTGCCACTCGTGGGCGTCGGGCCGTCCCGAGGTGTCCACCTCGGCACGGCGCTCGATGCCCGCGAACCCGCCCGTGCGACTCACCTGAATACGCATGGGTCCCTGTCTATTACGGACTCAGAGAATCCGCACCCCCACCTGCTCCCACGCCTTCTCCACGGCCTGGAGCTCCTCCCCGCCGCTGCCGAAGCGCTCGCGCGCGGCCCGCACCGTCAGCTTGGCGAAGTCGGTGAAGAAGGCCCGCTCGGAGAGTTCGCCGCCGGTCAGGACGTCGTACCAGATCTGTCCTGCCTTCTCCCAGGCGTAGCCGCCGAGGGCCGTGGCGGCCAGGTAGAACGCGTGGTTGGGGATGCCGGAGTTGATGTGGACGCCGCCGTTGTCGCGCCCGGTGCGGACGTACTCGTCCATCGTCGCGGGCTGCGGGTCCTTGCCGAGGACGTCGTCGTCGTACGCGGTGCCCGGCGCCTTCATGGAGCGCAGGGCGGTGCCGGTGACGTCCGGGGCGAGCAGGCCCGCGCCGATCAGCCAGTCGGCCTCGGCGGCGGTCTGGCCGAGGGAGTACTGCTTGATGAGCGAGCCGAAGACGTCGGACATCGACTCGTTGAGGGCGCCCGGCTGGCCGTTGTAGGTCAGGTTCGCCGTGTACTGCGTGACGCCGTGGGTGAGTTCGTGCCCGATGACGTCGATGGAGTTGGTGAAGTCGACGAAGATCTCGCCGTCGCCGTCGCCGAACACCATCTGCTCGCCGTTCCAGAAGGCGTTGTTGTAGCCCTCGTCGTAGTGCACGGTGGCGTCGAGGGCCAGGCCGTCGCCGTCGATCGAGTGGCGCCGGTAGGCCTTCAGGTACAGGTCGAAGGTGGCGCCGAGCCCGGAGTAGGCGCGGTTGACGGTGGCGTCCCGGCCGGGGTCCTGGCCCTCGGCGCGGACCTTGGTGCCGGGCAGCGAGGTGCCGTGCTCGGCGTCGTAGATCGTGCGCAGCGGCTGGTCCGACGGTGCCTTGGCCGCCGGGGCGGCCAGGAGGCCGTACTCGGTGTTCACCTGGCGCAGGGCGCGCAGCTCGCTGTCACGCAGGATGGTGCGCCGGGCGGGACCGGAGAGAGCGGGGTTGTCGTTGCGCGCCAGCCGATCGAGGATGTGTGGCGGTACGACGGTGCAGAAGACGGGCTCGAAGCCCCCGTGAGTCGTCATGCCCGGCACCCTTGCACTGCGTTATGCGGCTGTCACCACCGGCAACCATGATTGGTGAAATACGGTGACAAAGGGGCCTGATCTGTGGCGCCGGGTGGTATGGCGGAAGGGCGACGAGTGGCGTGGCGCACGTTCTGCACCTTTTCCTATGGTTCATTCCGCCGGTCCCGCATACTGGAACGAACCCGCGCGACCGGAGCGGCTCCGCTAGGCTGCCGAGCACTATGCATTTCGGGCTGCTTCTCCTTAGCTGCCGCGGCGAGGGCCTGTAGTCGAGGCCGACCCCCTCCCCGCGGTGCTTGGTGTTGCGCGTCGGCCGTCCTTCCGCCCGGACATTCTCCGGTCACCCCGAGGAGCCCACGCCCCATGGCGAACCGCCAGCAGCCCAGCCGCATGCCGATCCACAAGTACGGACAGTACGACCAGGTCGACATCCCCGACCGCACCTGGCCCGACAACCGGATCACCGTCGCCCCCCGCTGGCTCTCCACCGACCTGCGTGACGGCAACCAGGCCCTGATCGACCCCATGTCGCCCGAGCGCAAGCGCCGGATGTTCGACCAGCTGGTCACGATGGGCTACAAGGAGATCGAGGTCGGCTTCCCCGCCTCCGGTCAGACCGACTTCGACTTCGTGCGCTCGATCATCGAGGAAGAGGGCGCGATCCCGGACGACGTCACCATCTCCGTACTGACCCAGGCCCGCGAGGACCTGATCGAGCGGACCGTGGAGTCCCTGAAGGGCGCCAAGCGGGCGACCGTCCACCTGTACAACGCCACGGCCCCCGTGTTCCGCCGGGTCGTCTTCCGCGGCTCCAAGGACGACATCAAGCAGATCGCCGTCGACGGCACCCGGCTGGTCGTCGAGTACGCGGAGAAGCTGCTGGGCCCCGAGACGGAATTCGGCTACCAGTACAGCCCCGAGATCTTCACCGACACCGAGCTGGACTTCGCCCTGGAGGTCTGTGAGGCGGTCATGGACGTCTGGCAGCCCGGTCCGGGCCGCGAGATCATCCTGAACCTGCCGGCCACCGTCGAGCGCTCCACGCCGTCCACCCACGCCGACCGCTTCGAGTGGATGAGCCGCAACCTCTCCCGCCGCGAGCACGTCTGTGTCTCCGTGCACCCGCACAACGACCGCGGCACGGCCGTCGCCGCCGCCGAGCTGGCGCTGATGGCCGGCGCCGACCGCGTCGAGGGCTGTCTGTTCGGGCAGGGCGAGCGCACCGGCAACGTCGACCTGGTCACCCTGGGCATGAACCTCTTCTCCCAGGGCGTCGACCCGCAGATCGACTTCTCCGACATCGACGAGATCCGTCGCACGTGGGAGTACTGCAACCAGATGGAGGTCCACCCGCGCCACCCGTACGTGGGCGACCTGGTCTACACGTCCTTCTCCGGCTCCCACCAGGACGCCATCAAGAAGGGCTTCGACGCGATGGAGGCCGACGCGGCCGCCAAGGGCGTCACCGTCGACGACATCGAGTGGGCGGTCCCGTACCTGCCGATCGACCCGAAGGACGTCGGCCGCTCCTACGAGGCCGTCATCCGCGTCAACTCGCAGTCCGGCAAGGGCGGTATCGCGTACGTCCTGAAGAACGACCACAAGCTGGACCTGCCGCGCCGCATGCAGATCGAGTTCTCCAAGCTCATCCAGGCGAAGACGGACGCCGAGGGCGGCGAGGTCACCGGCGGCGCCATCTGGTCGGTCTTCCAGGACGAGTACCTGCCGAACCCGGAGAACCCCTGGGGTCGCATCCAGGTCCGCGCGGGCCAGTCCACGACCGACACCGACGGCGTCGACACCCTGACCGTCGAGGCCACGGTCGACGGCGAGGACACCGTCCTGACCGGCACCGGGAACGGTCCGATCTCGGCCTTCTTCAACGCCCTGGAGTCCGTCGGCATCGACGTACGCCTGCTGGACTACCAGGAGCACACGATGAGCGAGGGCGCCTCCGCGCAGGCCGCCTCCTACATCGAATGCGCGATCGACGACAAGATCCTGTGGGGGATCGGCATCGACGCGAACACGACGCGTGCGTCGCTGAAGGCGGTCGTCTCCGCCGTCAACCGCGCGACCCGCTGACCGGCCTGACCGGGACTTTCGGGGCCCTGACCGCTGTATACGGCGGTTGGGGCCCCGTCGTTTATCGGCCATCCCGCCGTGGAGGTCACGGGAAGGTCTCGTCCTGGGTGCTGACTACACCTCATGGATGTGGCTAACATCACGGAGGCGTGCGGCGATGTTGCCGCGGGGTTACGGAGGTGCGACGTGCTGCCAGAACGGGGACGTGACGGCCGTGTCACCGGGCTTGCCCGCATCCTGGGGACCCGCACCGCGTGGACGCCCGCGGGCGACGGTGAGTTCTTCTGCCCGGGCTGCGGAGGCGACCGCAACTACCAGCGGCTGACCGGCCACCGCCGCTTCACCCTCCTCGGCATGCCGGTCGTGCCACGCGGCGAGACCGGCCCGGTCGTCGAGTGCGCGGCCTGCCGCCGCCACTTCGGCACCGACGTCCTCGACCACCCCACCACCATCCGCTTCTCGGCGATGCTCCGCGACGCCGTCCACACCGTCGCCCTCGCGGTCCTGTCCGCGGGCGGCGTCTGTTCCCGTACCTCCCTGGAGACGGCGGCGGGCGCCGTGCGCGCGGCCGGCTTCACGGACTGCACGGAGGAGCAGCTCGCCGCGCTCGTCGCCGCCGTCGCCTCCGACACCGGTCAGAACTACGGCGAACCGTACGGCGCGGGTCTCGCCATAGAGCTCCACGAGGCCCTCGACCCGCTCGCCCCGCACCTCGCCGCGGTCGGCCGCGAATCGATCCTGCTCCAGGGCGCCCGCATCGCCCTCGCGGACGGCCCGTACACCCCGGCCGAGCGCGAGGTCCTCACGACGGTGGGCGCGGCCCTGACGATCCGCGCGGAGGACGTGACCCGCCTGCTGGTCGCCGCCCGGACGCCGTCCTGATACTCCCCAGGGAGTAGTCCCCCCGCCCGGCCACCCCCGGCAGTACTCCCGAACTCGCCCTCACGCGCGACGATCCGCCCCCCGCGTACCGGAAGTCTGGAGAGCGCAACCAGACAGCCGTGCCGAAGGGAGGGCCCACATCATGGGGGCCGGAGATTTCATGGGGGCCGGGAAGAAGGCGAGAAGCCGGCGCAGCGCCATCCCCTGGGTGGTGCTCGCACTGTGGGTGGGCGTGCTCGCCATCGCCTCGCCGTTCGCCGCCAAGCTCGCCGACGTACAGCACGACCGGGTCACCGACTACCTGCCGGCGAGCGCCGACTCGACCAGGGTCGCGAGGCTCCAGGAGCAGTTGCCCGGCGGTGAGAGCACCGAGCTGGTGCTCGTCTACCACCGCGACGGCGGCCTGACCGCCGCCGACCGGACGACGGCGCGGGAGCAGGTCGCCCGGGTCGCCGGGGACCACGCGCTGACCGGGGCCCCGCGAGGCGTCCCGTCCGCCGACGGCGCCACGCTCATGTACCCGGTCGCCACCAACGAGCCCGGCACCGACGAGGAGAAACGGGACGCCTTCGTCGAGGACGTACGTGAAGTCGCCCACAGCGAGGGCGGGTTGACCGTCGAGGTGGGCGGGACGGGGGCGCTGGCCACCGACGCCGCCAAGGTCTACGACTCGCTCGGCGGGCCACTGCTCTACACCACCGTGGGCGTCGTCGCCGTCCTGCTGATCCTGATCTACCGCAGCCCGGTGCTGTGGCTGGTGCCGCTCGCCGTGGCCGGGATCGCCGACTACCTGTCCATGGGGGTCGCCTACGGCCTCAACCAGGGCTTCGGCACCACGGTGTCGGGGCAGAGCTCCGGCATCATGACCATCCTCGTCTTCGGCGCGGGGACGGACTACGCCCTGTTGCTCGTCTCCCGCTACCGGGAGGAGCTGCGGCGCGTGGAGCGGCCGTACGACGCCATGCGGGCCGCGCTGCGCGGCTGCGGGCCGGCCGTGCTGGCCTCCTCCGGGACCGTCGCCGCCGGGCTGCTGTGCCTGCTCGCCGCCGACCTCAACTCCAACCGGGGCATGGGACCGCTGGGCACGGTGGGCGTGCTGTGCGCGCTCGTCACGATGCTGACCCTGCTGCCCGCGCTCCTCGTCCTGCTGGGCCGCCGGGTGTTCTGGCCGCTGGTGCCCGCCTACGGCAGCACGCCCAAGGTCCGCCGGTCGCTGTTCGCCGCGATGGGCACCTCGGCCGGGCGGCGTCCGCGGACCGTCCTGGCGGCCGGCGCCGTCCTGCTCGGCGCGCTCGCGCTGGGCGCGCTGAACCTGCCCGGCGCGGTCAAGCAGCAGGACTCCTTCGTCGACCGGCCCGAGTCGGTCGTCGCCATGGGGACTCTGGCCAAGGCCTTCCCGGAGCAGTCCGCCCAGCCCATCGAGGTGATGACCCCGGCCGGCCGGACCGAGGCCACACTCGCCGCGATCCGGGACACGGACGGCGTCGCCGACGCACGGCAGGGCCGTACCGGAGAAGGCTGGACGGAGATCACGGTGACCGCCGCCGCACCACCGCAGTCCGCGGCCGAGACGGCGACCATCGAGGCGCTGCGGGACAGCCTGACCGGCTCCTACGTCGGCGGGCCGAGCGCCCAGCAGATCGACCTGGTGGACACCAACGCCCGCGACCGGCTGGTCGTCGTGCCGCTCGTCCTCGTCTCCGTCCTGCTGATCCTGATCGTGCTGCTGCGGTCGCTCGTCGCGCCGCTGATGCTCGTCGCCGCCGTGGTCGCGGTGTGGGGTGCGGCGCTCGGCCTGGGCGGGCTGGTGTTCGGGCCGGTGTTCGGCTTCGAGGGCACGGATCCGGGGCTGGGGCTGCTGTCCTTCGTGTTCCTGGTCGCCCTCGGTGTCGACTACGGCATCTTCCTCATGCACCGGATGCGGGAGGAGTCGATGCGCGGCGCCGATCCCGTCGCCGCGGCGCTGACCGCGCTGCGCACGACCGGCGGGGTCATCGCCTCCGCCGGCCTCGCCCTCGCCGCGACCTTCGCCGTGCTGACGAACATGGGGCTCGTCCAACTCGTCGAGCTGGGCTTCGTGATCGCGGTCGGGGTGCTGCTGGACACGTTCCTCGTCCGCACCTATCTCGTGACCAGCGCGAGCGTGGCGCTGGGACGCAAGGTGTGGTGGCCGGGGCGGCTGTCGCGGGCGCCGGAGACGGCGCGGCCCGAGCAGCCGGGCCGGCCGGAGCGGCAGACGGAGCCGGTGTGAGCCGCTCGTCGACCGACGGGGCGCCCCTCCTCTCCCGGAGGGGCGCCCCCGTGCCGCAGGATGAACCCGTGCAGGAGACCACGACGGCAAGGGTGCGGCACCGTCCGGGCGAGCGGATCATGGCGGCGATCAACCGCGACCCCCGCACCGCCCCGCACGGCACCCGCAACGACGTACTGCTGGCCGCGGCGACGACCGCCCTCGCCACGGCCCTCGCCCTGCTCGGCGTCGACGGGCCCCGGCCCGACGCGCTGGGCTGGACGCTGCTGCTCACCGCGAACGTGCCCCTCGCGTGGCGGCGCCGCCGTCCGGTGCCGGCCCTGCTCGCGGTGGTGGTCTGCGTCGTCCCGTACCACGCCCTCGACAACAACCACGCCGCGCCCGTCCCCGCGACCATGGTGGCGCTCTACACGGTCGCGGCGACCGGCACGGTGCGCCGGACACTGATCACCGGGTGCGCCGTCCTCGGCCCGGCACTGATCATCAACGCCCTCACCAACCCGGACGAGGCGCTGGAGCTCCTGCGGATCTCCGGCTGGATCATCGCCGTCCTCTTCTGCGGCATCGACGTCCGCTACTACCGCCGGTACGTCGCCGCCATCGTCGAGCGCGCCGAACGCGCCGAACGCACCCGGGAGGAGGAGGCCCGCCGCCGCGTCGCCGAGGAACGCCTGCGTATCGCCCGTGACCTGCACGACCTGCTCGCGCACACCATCACGCTGATCGGTGTGCAGACCTCCGTCGCCGCGCATGTCCTGGCCGCCGACCCCGACCGCCTGGACCGCGCGGCCGTCGCCAAGGCCCTCGACGACATCGCCGGGACCTGCCGCAGCGCACGCGGCGAACTCCGTACGACACTGGAGGTGTTGCGCGACCTCGGCACACCGGACGCCCGGGGTTCGCTCCCCGGTCTGCACGGCCTGTCCGACCTCGCGGAGACGGCCCGTGCGGCCGGTGCGCGGGTCGAACTGACGGTACGGTCCGGGGAGGTACCGCCCGCGGTCGGCGCGGCCGCCTACCGGATCGTCCAGGAGGCACTGACGAACGCGGTGCGGCACGGCGGCCGGGACGGCGGACCCGACGACCCGACCGCGGGGGTCGGGGTCCGGGTCCGGGTGTACGAGGAGCGGGACGCCCTGCGGCTCAGGGTGACGGACGACGGAGCGGGCGTGGACACGGGGGGAGACGGCGGCTTGGGGAGAGGCGGCGCGGGGGGAGGCGGCCGTGCGGCGGAAGGCGGTCGTACGCCCGGTTTCGGCATCGTCGGGATGCGGGAGCGGGCGCGCAGCGTCGGCGGCTCGCTGCGGGCCGGACCGCGCGACGACGGGAAGGGCTTCGAAGTGAGCGCCGTACTGCCGCACGGGAAGGACCGATGAAGCCGCTCAGAGTGCTGCTCGCGGACGACCAGACCCTCGTGCGGGAGGCGTTCGCGATGCTCGTCGAGTCGGCGCCGGACATGCGGGTGGTCGGGCAGGCCGGTACCGGCCGGGAGACGGTGGCGCTGGCCCGCGGTGAACGCCCCGACCTGGTGGTGATGGACATCCGCATGCCCGACCTCGACGGCATCGAGGCGACCCGGCTGATCGCCGCCGACGAGGAGCTGTCCGGGGTCCGCGTCCTCGTCCTGACCACGTACGACACCGACGAGAACATCGTCGAGGCGCTGCGTGCGGGGGCGGCCGGCTTCCTGGTGAAGGACACCCGGCCCGCCGAGCTCCTCGACGCCATCCGCACGGTCGCCGCCGGCGAGGCGCTGCTGTCGCCGGGGCCCACCGCCCGGCTGATCGCCCAGTTCCTGCGCGGCGCCTCCGGACCGCCCACGGCGGGCGGCCCGGAGTGTCTCTCCGAACGGGAGTGCGAGGTGCTGGCCCTGGTGGCCCGTGGCCTGACCAACGCCGGGATCGCCGAGGAGCTGGGTCTCAGCCCGCTCACCGCGAAGACCCACGTCAGCCGGATCATGGGCAAGCTGGGCGCCCGGGACCGGGCTCAACTCGTCATCGTGGCCTACGAGTCGGGGCTGGTGACGCCGGGGCCGAGCGCGCCCTGACAGACGCGCCCTAGGGCAGCGTGCGCTGGTACGTCCCGTCCTGGTCGGAGTCGTAGACCAGCTTGCCGGAGCCGTCGTAGCCCTTGATGTGCGGGGCCAGCGTGACCTGCTGGTTCAGCAGACCGGCGACGGCGAACCAGCCGTGGTCCAGGGTCGCGGTCACGGGGCCGCCGTCGCCGTAGGACACGGTCACCTTGGCCACCGACGCCTCGACGGTGCCGATCATTCCCCACCTGAACGGCAGCTTCCACCTGCCCTTGTCCATGAACGACTGCTGGTACAGCTGCTCGCCGTTGCTGTCGACCACGACCGGGCCCGTGCCCGGCACCCCGGTGTCGATCGTGCCGGCGCTGATGCCCGAGGCCACACCGTCCTTGATGGAGCAGACCACCCAGCGGCCCGTGGACCGCTGATCCACCGCGGTGACGTAGATGCCGTCGCCGGGGGCGTTGGAGTCTCCGGTGCTCTTGATCGCCAGGACGATCCGGTAGTTCTCGGCCTCGCCCAGATCCGCGGCGCTCCCGGGCGGCCCGCTCTCGGCGGCCAGGCACTTCTTCAGCCCGTCCGCCGCCTGCGGGAAGGTGATCCCGTCGAGCAACTGCCCGCTCGTGGCCGGCTGTGCGGGCCCGGCCGCCGTGCCGCCCGTAGTCGCCCGCGGGCTCCCGGCCGGGCTGTGCGGGGCACTGACCGACGGCTTCGGCGCCGCCGTGTCCGCGCCCCGCCCCCCGTTCCCCCCGGCCACGGCGTACGCCCCCACGGGCACCGCGGCCAGCGTCATCAGCGCCGCCCCGGTCATCGCCACACGCCGCCGCCGCTCGGCCAGTCCACGCCGCCGGATCGCCGGATACGGCGCCGACGAGGGCTGGATGGTGTACGCGTCCTCGGCGAGCAGTTCACGCATCCGCTCCTCGAACCCGGAGTCCCCCTGGTTCACCCGCTCTCCCGCCCCGTTCACCTGCTGCCTCCTTGAACCTGACCCTGAATCGGAACGTGACGGTGGCCCTGACCCTGGGATCCCTGGCCCTGGCCCTGGCCCTGCCCCCGACCACCGGACACCGCGCGGTCGGCGGCCAGCCCCGGATACCTGCGCAACTTCGCGAGCCCCTTCGACGCCTGGCTCTTGACCGTGCCGGGGGAGCAGCCGAGCACGTCGGCCACCTCCGCCTCGGACAGGTCCTCCCAGTACCTCAGGACCACCACCGCCCGCTGCTTCGGCGGCAGTTGGGCCAGCCCGGCCAGCAGGGAGCCGCGCTCCTCCACCCGCCCCGCGCCCTCGTCGCGTCCCGCCCGCTCCGGCGGCGCCGCGGTCAGCGCCTCGGTGACCCGCCGCTTGCGGAACCGGTCACTGTTGCAACTGACCAGCATCCGCCGCACGTACGCCTCCGGGTTGTCGCTGCGCGAGATCCGCCGCCACGACCGGTACGCCTTGGCCAGCGCGGTCTGCGTCAGGTCCTCCGCGTGGTGGACGTCCCCCGTGAGCAGATACGCGGTCCGTACGAGCCGGGACCACCGGGCTCTGACGAACTCCTGGAACCGGTCTTCTTGTTCGGCCTGCATCAAGCACCCTCCTCGCCCTCCAGACCACCGGTTGCGCCGAATCGGTTGCCCGTCCCCCGTGACCGCGTTCGAATGGGGAGATGAGAAACGACGCGTGGGTCTGGCGTGAGGGTGACCCCGGGGTGCTCCTGCTGCCGTCCGGCCGCCTGATCCGCGGCCGCGGCCTGCGCCGCCCGCTCGACCGTACGGCCCCCACCCCCGCGTACGGCGTATACCTCCTCGGCGCGCGGCCCCCACGGCCGCCCTGGGAGTCCCGCTGGCTCCGCTGGCCCGACTTCCGCCTCCCGAGCGACCGCGCGCAGGCCCGTGCGACCCTCACCGAGGCGTGGCGCCGCGCGGCCGGCGAACGCGTGGAGATCGCCTGCGCCGGCGGCCGAGGCCGCACCGGAACGGCCCTGGCCTGTGTGGCGGTCCTGGACGGCGTACCGGCGGCCGAGGCGGTGGACTACGTCCGCCGCCACTACGACCGGCGCGCGGTGGAGACGCCCTGGCAGCGCCGGTATGTGCGGGGTTTCGGGGAGCTCACCGAGTGAGCGTCAGAGGGTGAGTTTCACGGGGTGAGCGTGACCGGACGAGTCTCACAGGGTGAGCGTCATGAGGAGACGGTCCTCGCCCGGGCCGAAGTAGTCCGCGCGGGGCCCGCCGGGATCCGGGACGAAACCCAGGGAGCGGTACAACGCGATGGCCGAGTCGTTGCGCGGCTCCACGGAGAGCCGGACGGAGTGGGTGCCCTTCGTCCGTAGCAGGCCGAGCAGTTTCGTCATCAGCTGCCGGCCGAGACCCTTTCCGCGCAGCCCAGGAGTGATGGCGAGGCTGAGAACCCAGCTCTGCGCGTCGTTCGGCGAGGTCGCGAGCACGTATCCGTAGAGGTCCGTGCCGTCGTCCACGACGTACACGAGGCCGGAGCAGGCGGCGATGAGCTGGCGCAGGACGAAGTAGGGGTAGGGGCCGTGAGGGAACGCGTCGGCATCGAGGCGCACGATATGGGGTAGATCCGCCTCGGTGACCGCTCTGATCCGTAAGGGTCTTTCTCCGGACATCTGGCTCATTATCGAACCGGTGCCCGACGGAAAACGATCTCCGGGAAGAGGAGTCATACCGTCCCCTTGTGAATGTCGACAAATCGAATTGCAGCCAGTGCGATTTGCGTACCTGATCTCCATCATTGCTCTGTGCATCCACTCCTTCAAGACCCATGCGTCCTGCTACGCTGAATCATGACCTCGGTACCGCCCACAGCTGACCAAAAGCTGAATGATGACGTGCTCTGGGACGACTTCGATCCCGGCATGTACATCAGCCACAATTACCTCGAGATGCAGGCCGTGGACGAGGAGATCCTCTCCCATGTGCGCGATCACTTCAGTGATCACTTCCGAGGTCGTGAGCGGGCGGCTTCCGGTATCGACGTCGGCGCCGGACCCAATCTCTATCCGGCCCTCGCCATGCTTCCCTGGTGCGACCGGATCACGCTGCTGGAGCGGTCCGCCCGGAATCTGGAGTATCTCCGGAGTCAGTGCCCCGACTACGCCCCCCACTGGGATCAGTTCTGGAACGTCCTGTGCAAGGACGAGGCATATGCCACGCTCAGCATGACGCCCCGGGTCCGGTTCAAGGAGGCCGTCCAGCAGCCCGAGTCGGGCAGCCTCTTCGATCTCTGCGCCGATACGCGGCGCTGGGACCTCGGCACGATGTTCTTCGTCGCCGAGTCCATCACCACCTCCCTCGCCGAGTTCCGGCGAGGGGTGGGGTGTTTCATGAACGCCCTGAATTCTGGTGCGCCTTTCGCCGCCGCCTTCATGGAACACTCCGAAGGATATCGCGTAGGTTCTCACGAATTTCCCGCCCGGGATATCGACGAATCCGAAGTCAGGGCGGTTCTCAGCGGTTACGCGGAAAATGTGGAGATTCACCGCACGGCCAATCCGAAGCAGCTTGTACGGGATGGCTACACGGGTATGATCCTGGCCTGCGGGCAACGTAAAGAGCGGCGCGACGAATAAGATGTCGGCGTTCTTTTACATGGTGATGGGCCTGTGCGAGGGGAATGGGCATGCAGATCAAGCCGAGACAGAACCTGCTCGAGGTGTGGCAGGCCATCGCTCGTCATTCTTTCGACAACGGGGAATGGCAATGGGGTGAATGGGGCGGCCGCAGCAGCGTCGCCGACGCGGAGCGCCTGCTCTGCCTTCTGTACCCCGCCACCGAAATCGAACCGTTCCGTCTGGACGACCCCGACACCACTCAGCTGGACGTGGAGAGGGCCCTCAGGAACGCGGGTGACTCCAGCGAGATTCCCATGAACCTCCTGGAGATCCTCGGCGACTTCATGGAGAACCACCGCGGCGAGGAGAGTCCGACCTTCGCCGGCGGCTACTACTTCGCCCCGGAGAACCCGGAGCACGAACTCTCCAAGGAGCAGGAGGAAGTGGGAGTCGTCGACTCCTACTCCATGTCGATCACGCTCTGCCTGGCCACCCTCGGCTTCCTCAAGGTGTACCGGGGCAAGACCCAGCGGGCCAGCACCCTCGCCCGCATCGACAAGCTGAGAGAGGCCACCAGCGCCCGCCTGACCGCGGCCATGGTGAGCCTGCTGCGCTCCTTCACCGTCAACGTCGTCGACATCGCCTCCGACCAGGGGCAGGCGCTCGCGCGGCTGCTCGGCCGGGGCCGGCTGTCCGACCGCCAGGTCCTGCAACGCTTCCAGGACCGGTTCAAGTCGCTGCGCGCCCTCATCAGCGAGAGCGTCACCCTCGGCCTGGACACCGATGTCGCCGACCAACTCCGCAACGAGAACCGGCTGTTCGAGTGCGGCTGGGCCTGGAGCCTGGTGAAGGACGCCCCCGAGGTCGAGGTCGAGGCGCAGACCGCCCAGGACATCGGCAAGCAGCCCCAGGGCGTCGCCCACGCCGTGCCGTACCTGTACTTCACCGTCGTCGCCCTCGACGGCATCCCCGACCTGTCCTCCGAGCGCACCCTCGTCCTCGGCCTGCTCACCGCCGAACAGCAGAAGCTCGCCGACGCGCTGCGGCTGCGCTGGGAGATCACCCAGCAGTACTGGTCGGGCATCGCCCGCTTCGACGCCGCCACCTGGCCGCTGGAGGAGATCCCCTGGCGCACCACGCTCCAGCAGCTGGAGTCCGAGTACTTCTCCCTGTCCGTGGCCTCGATCCTCGTCCACGACCTGCTGCGCCGCCGTGCCACCGACGACGACCTCACCCGCACCGTCGCCGTCATGGAACGCCTCGCCGAACGCGGCCGCATCACGAGCCGGACGGCCCGTGAGGACCCGGCGATCGGTCTGCACAACCCCGGAGTCACCCTCCCGCTGCTGGGCAGTGAGGAGATCGGCCCGGCCATGAAGTGGACGATGGGCGACTTCTCCGCGCAGCTGCTCAAGCGGACCGTCCAACTGTGCGCACTGTCCCGCAACATCGGCTCGCAGGACCGACTTCTCGCGCTCGCCGAGAACATCCTCGACCACCTCTGGGCGCGTCGCGTCAGCGACGGCGAGGGCGTCGGCCTGTGGGACAACGTGCACGCCGTGTACCCCGAATCGCCGGTCCGCACGGGACCGTTGTCCTGGAGCATCACCGAGCGCGTCACCGAGTGCATGGTGGCCGCGCACGCCCTCTACGCGCAGGATCCGATCCGCAGCTCCGAGATGACCGCCCTCGCCCAGGCGGCGCTCAGCGAGGCCGCCCACCTGTTCGGCAAGGAGCAGCTGGAGCAGCCCGCTCCCGCCCCCAAGAGTCCCCAGGGAGAAGAGATCAAGGGCATCGAGGCCGATCTGCGTCGGGCCCGTCAGCTCGTCGACAAACAGCCCGGCACCGCCCACGCGCTCGCCCTCGGCGTCCTCGCCCGGCTCTACGCCCTGGCCCGCGCCCGGGGCGCAGACGCCCGGGGGGTGTGAAGGTGCTCGTCTTCGCCGCCTCCGACAAGGGAGGCACCGGCCGGTCCGTCACCAGCGCCAACCTCGCGTACCACCGCGCGCTGGACGGGGACGACGTCTGCTACCTGGACTTCGACTTCGGCTCGCCCACCGCCGCCGCCGTGTTCGACCTGCCCGACGTGCTCTCCGAGGCCGAGGGGCGCGGTCTGCACTCGTATCTGAAGGGCAAGACGGGCGAGCCGCTGCGGGTCGACGTCTGGGCGCGCACCGAACACCCCGTGCTGCGCGGCAGGCCCGGCGGCTCCGGGCGGCTGGTACTGCTGCCCGGCGACCGCACGGCCGGTGAATTCGTCACCGACGAGGAGAACCTGCACCGCTGTGTGGATCTCGTCCTTCGGCTGAAACGCGAATTCGACGTCATCATCATCGACCTGAGCGCCGGCCGCAGTTATGCGATGGACCTGGCACTCGCCGCCACCTCGCCCCGAGGCGGACTCGGCCGCCTGAAGAACCGCTGGCTCGTCTATCACCGGTGGACCCGCCAGCACGTCATGGCGGCGGCCGAACTTGTATTCGGGAAACAGGGGATAGTGCAAGCCGGTACGGCCATCGGACACGACCCCGACGTGCTGGGCGGCTCCATCAGGTTCGTCCGCGCCGCGGTGCCCGATCTCGAGTCGCCGTTGTGGTCCCAGGTGTCGCCCGCGCAGTACGCGTGGATGCGGCAGTGCGACAAGGAACTCGAGGAACTCGCGGCCGGCCGAGGTATCGGCAGAACCCGGGTGCTGGCGTCCATTCCGCTGGAACCCGTCCTGCAGTGGCAGGAACGCCTCATCACGGACGAGGACGTGCACGACCGCCGGATCGCCAACAACGAGACCTGGCAGGCCATCGGGGATCTCGCGCAGCGGCTGACCGACGACAAGTTCTGGGGGCAGTTGTGAACGGGCCGGGCACCGTTTTCCGGGAGAGCAGCGCCGACCCGCGCACCGAATCCGTGCCCTTCTCCCATCTCTCCCTGGAATTAGGGCACTTGTACATGGAGGACTTCGCCGAGGGGGCCGCTCGGCTGCGCCGCCACTTCGCCGGCGTACGGCCCTGGGTGGAGGCCGCGCGGGCCGGTCTGGGCCCGCTGCCGCCGGGCCGCCGGCCCCGGATCAGCACCTGCTTCCTGATCGACGACTACTTCTCCCGGCTGGCCACCCCCGCCGAGCTGATCCCGCCCCTGCTGGCGGCGGCGGCCGAGGCCGGGCTGACCATCGACTACCTGGCCCGCGAGTCGGGCTGCGCCGGCCCCGCCCCCGGCCCCGGCGGCTCCGACCACCGTGACCGGGCCCGGCCCGCCGAGTCCGTCCTGCACCGGCTGGTGGAGTCACCGCCGCCAGGCAGCAACGGCTTCCGTCCGCCCGTCGGCCGCACCGGCTGGCTCACCAACGGCCGCCGCACCCCCTCCCAGCGGACCTCGGCCGCCCTGGACTCCACCGGCGTCTGGCAGCCGCCGAGCGAGACCGAGGCCCGCGGCCACTCCGTGTTCCTGGACGTCGAACTGTGGAACGGGCCCGAGGACGCGCGCACCTGGTCCTGCGCCTTCCTGGCCTCCGTCTGGCAGCTGGTCCGGCTCGGGCTGCTGCGGGACAACGGCGCGGCCGTGCTGACCCCCACCCGCTGGCAGGGTGCGGAGTTCCCGGCCGAATGGGACGCGCTGCCGCCCGTCCTCCAGCTCAACCCCGCCGCGACGCCCTTCACCGCCTACGTCACGTGCAGCGTCCTGCCGACCCGGTTCCTGCCCGTCGAGCACGCCGTACGCGTCATCCTCGACCAGGTCCACGTGGAGGCCGAGGCGCTCCAGCAGGTCGCCGCGCGGTCCACCGGTGAGGGCTTCCCGGTGCCCGCGGGGGTCGTGGACCGCACGTCCTACGTGTTCCCGCCGGGGTTGTGACATGAGCGGCCTGGGCACGACCGACGGTCCCGCCCTCATCTGCGGTGAGGTGCGGACCTGTCTGCTGCCCACCCGCAGGGCGGTGGACGAGCGGACGGCCGTGCTGCTGCTGCGGCTGCGCGCCGACGAACCCGTCCGGACCTCGCGGCGCCCCAACCGGCACGCCCTCTCCCCGGACGTCCTCACCGGCGTCGACTGCCGGCTGCCCACCGCCACCGGGGCCAAGGTCCGCGCGGTCGGCACCGTGGCCGCGCACGCGGGGCTCGTCGAGGGCCGCGTCCTGCAGTCGACGGCGTACTTCTCCGCCCCGGCCACCGGGCCCGACCGGCGCCGGCCCTGGGGGTACTACCTGGTCCGGCCCGGTTCGCTGGTCCCGGTCGGCAGGCTGCCCGAGAAGTCCGTCACCGAGGGCTTCCTGACCGGACATCAGCAGGACCTGCTGGACGTCGGTTCGATCGCGGAGTCCCTGCTGGCGAGGATCTCCCGCCGGCACGACCTCCTGGACCACGACGCTCCGCTCACCACCACCGACACCAGCCTGCGCTGGACCGCGTCACCGGCCGACGACGGCGAGCCGGCGTCGGCGCTCTTCACCGAACTCGGCTCGGGGCGGCGGATCGTCGAGCTGCGGCTGCCGCGAGGGACCACACCCGTGGCGGCGGCCACGCTGTGCGAGGACCTCGCCCTGCACGACTGGCTGCTGACGACCGTCGGCGACAAGCTCGACGGCCTGCCGCCCGGCTCCGAGAACCAGGCGGCCGCGATGAAGGTGCTGCGTCCGCTCGTCGACCATCTGCTGCACCTGTGGATGCCCCAGGCGCGCCTGGACCGGGCCTTGAGCCCGCCCTGGGAGGAGCTGGAGCGGCACCCGGGGTTCAGCAGACAGTGGAACACCATGGCACAGCGCATCCGGGACCAGCTGGCACTGCAGAACCTCGTCCGGGGTGAGGTGCCGGCCCTGTCCTGACGGCAACACGACAGCTGTTCGCGCAGCATCCCGACGGGGGGAGAACGAGAGATGCCTGCACCGACGAATCCGAACTTCCGGGGCGACCGGATCCGGGACGCCGAGGGCGCCCGGCATGTGACGCAGAAGATCCTGATCACCGTGGTGACGGGCGGCGGCGTCTACCTGCTCACCAATGTCGTCGGACCGTCCGAGGAGGACGGCCCGTGGCAGCTCGTGCTGTCCGTGCTGTGCGGCGGCATCGTGCTGATCGTGCAGTTCCTGGCGTCCTTCGTCAGCCAGCTGGGCGATCTCAGGGAGTCGGTCGACAAGCGGTTCGCCGACATAGGCGAGGCGACGAAGCTCTTCACCGAGGTGGAGAAGCTGCGCGGCGACGGGGTGCCCCGGCTCGCCGCGCACGCCACCAAGGTCGTGTCCATGGGGCCCGACATCCTGCACGAGTTCGCGCACACGGAGATCGACCGTCTCGCCGCGCAGATGGAGGACTTCACCAACCTCAGCGCCGAGTGCGCGGGCGAGAACCACGACTGGCTCCTCACCCTCACCAAGTGCGCCAGGACGAGCATCGACGCCATCAGCACCACCGTCGTCGACGACGGGTTCTGGAACACCGAGCCGGCCGGACGCTATCTGACCGCCCAGCGCGAGGCGATCCTCGAGCGGCGCATCTCGGTCCGGCGCCTGTTCATCGTGAAGCGGCCCGAGGAACTGGCCGCCCTGGAACCGATCTGCGCGGAGCAGCGGGAGATGGGCATCCAGGTCCAGGTGGTGGCCCTGGAGGAACTCCCGCTGTTCCTGCGCCGCGGCAAGATGATCGACTGCATCGTCTTCGACGGGGTGCTGTCGTACGAGATCCACGCGGACCAGCTCAGCGTGAACACCTCGACGACGGTGAACGCCCGGGCCGACGAGGTCCAGCCCCTGATCCGCCGGTTCGACCAGCTGTGGGAGGCCGCCGCCCCGGGCACTTCCCCGAACGGCGTTCCCGACAGCGTCCGGCTGCGGCCCGACGGATCCTAGGGCCTCGGGTCCAGGGCCTGCGGCCTGCGGCCTGTCCGGCTCTAGCCCAGCGTCTCCGCCAGCACCTCCGCCGTCTTCACGATCAGTTCGTTGTCGTAGGCCGCCTCCCGGTCCGGCTTGGTGAGCTGGACGGCCAGGACGACGGGGGCGCCGTCCGGGGTCCACGCGATACCGGCGTCGTTGTTCGCGCCGTACCAGCCGCCGCCGGTCTTGTCGGCGATCGTCCAGGTCGGGGGGAGTCCGGCGCGGAACCGGTTGGCACTGGTGATCGTGCCGAGCATCCAGTCGGTCAGGCGCCGGCGGTCGGCGGGGGCCAGCGCGTCGCCGAGGACGAGCCGGGCGTAAGTGCGGCCGATCGCGTACGGGGTGGTGGTGTCCGTGACCCGGTCCGGTTCGGCCGAGTTGAGGTCCGGCTCCCAGCGGTCGAGGCGGGTGACGCGGTCGCCGACGGAGCGGGCGAAGCGGGTGATCGCCGTGGGGCCGCCCAGCTCGCGCAGGAGCAGGTTGCCGGCCGTGTTGTCGCTGCGCTGGATGGCCGCGGCGGACAGTTCGGCGATCGTCATGCCGTCGGCCACATGGTCCTGGGTGACGGGGGAGTTCTCCACCACGTCCGTCGACGTCCAGAAGACGCGGCGGTCCAGTGTTCCCTCGGGCAGGTCCCGCAGGACGGC
This sequence comes from Actinobacteria bacterium OV320, assembly GCA_001298545.1. Lineage (GTDB taxonomy): Bacteria > Actinomycetota > Actinomycetes > Streptomycetales > Streptomycetaceae > Streptomyces > Streptomyces coriariae. Next base: position 146,488 of record LJCX01000034.1, on the reverse strand, counting down.
CGCGACCGCCAGGGTCTTGAACAGGGAGCAGACCGGGAAGCGTTCGGCGGCCCGGTAGCGGACCGAGCGCCCGGTGCGGACGTTGTACGCGAACACGCCGAGACGGGCACCGTGCCCGGCTTCGAGGTCGCGCAGGCGTTCGGTGACGGGGTCCGTGGCGGCCCCGGCGGGGCCCGCGGTGAGCAGGACGGCCGTGCTGGCCGCGCCGGCCGTCAGCAGGGTGCGGCGGGAGGGCCTGGGGGAAAGGTGCGAGCTTAAGATCGTTCTCTCCGTCCGTCGAGGATCATGGTCTCCTCTGTCACGGACGTCACTCCGTCCCCATTGGTTGCGCCGTCGACTGCGCCGTCCCTGGTCGCGGGCGCCCCGTCCGGGGGATCGTGGCGGGCGGGCACACCGCTCCCGCGGCGTAGGCGAGAATGGGCGCATGAGCCTGTTCCGCGACGACGGCATCGCGCCCCCCACCCGCCGGCCGGGTGCGGTGGACCGCGGCATGCCGCACCCCCGGCAGGCCGCCCCCGGCGGTGCCCGATGAGTCTCTTCCGGGACGACGGCATCGTCCTGCGGACCCAGAAACTCGGCGAGGCCGACCGCATCATCACGCTGCTCACGCGCGGGCACGGGCGGGTGCGGGCCGTGGCGCGGGGGGTACGGCGGACGAAGTCAAAGTTCGGCGCCCGCCTCGAACCCTTCTCCCACGTCGACGTGCAGTTCTTCGCGCGGGGCAGCAGCGAACTGGTCGGACGCGGACTGCCGCTGTGCACGCAGAGCGAGATCATCGCTCCCTACGGTGGCGGGATCGTGACCGACTACGCCCGCTACACCGCCGGCACGGCCATGCTGGAGACCGCCGAGCGGTTCACCGACCACGAGGGCGAACCCGCCGTCCAGCAGTACCTGCTGCTCGTCGGGGCGCTGCGCACCCTGGCCCGCGGGGAGCACGCCCCGCACCTCGTCCTCGACGCGTTCCTGCTGCGCTCGCTGGCCGTCAACGGATACGCGCCGAGCTTCGGCGACTGCGCCAAGTGCGGAATGCCGGGGCCCAACCGGTTCTTCTCCGTCGCGGCCGGCGGCTCCGTCTGCGTCGACTGCCGGGTGGCCGGCAGCGTCGTACCCTCGCCCCAGACCCTGGTCCTGCTGGGCGCGCTGCTCACGGGAGACTGGGAGACGGCGGACGCGTGCGAGGCGCGATACGTCCGGGAGGGCAGCGGGCTGGTGTCCGCCTATCTGCACTGGCACCTGGAGCGCGGGCTGCGCTCACTCAGGTACGTGGAGAAATAAGCAAGCGAGACATCAAGCAAGCGAGAAATCAAGCAAGCAAGAATCAGAGGAGACGAGAGGCACATGGTGGTACGCGGGTTCCTGGGACGGCAGCGTCGTGAGTACAGGACGCCGGAGCCGCACCCGTCCGGCGCGCGACCGCCGAAGCTCCCGGGCGAGCTGGTCCCCGAGCATGTGGCGATCGTCATGGACGGCAACGGCCGCTGGGCCAAGGAGCGCGGGCTGCCGCGCACCGAGGGGCACAAGGTCGGCGCCGAGCAGGTCCTCGACGTGCTGCAGGGCGCGGTCGAGATGGGCGTGCGCAACATCTCGCTGTACGCCTTCTCCACCGAGAACTGGAAGCGCTCGCCCGACGAGGTCCGCTTTCTGATGAACTTCAACCGCGACTTCATCCGCAAGACCCGCGACCAGCTCGACGAGCTCGGCATCCGGGTGCGCTGGGTGGGCCGGATGCCCAAGCTGTGGAAGTCGGTCGCCAAGGAGCTCCAGGTCGCCCAGGAGCAGACCAAGGACAACGACCGTCTCACCCTGTACTTCTGCATGAACTACGGCGGCCGGGCGGAGATCGCGGACGCGGCGCAGGCGCTCGCCGAGGACGTGAAGGCGGGCCGGCTCGACCCGTCGAAGGTCAACGAGAAGACCCTCGCGAAGTACCTGTACTACCCGGACATGCCGGACGTCGACCTGTTCCTGCGGCCGAGCGGTGAGCAGCGCACCTCCAACTACCTGCTCTGGCAGAGCGCGTACGCGGAGCTGGTCTTCCAGGACGTCCTGTGGCCCGACTTCGACCGCCGCGACCTGTGGCGGGCATGCGTCGAGTTCGCGTCCCGGGACCGCCGCTTCGGCGGCGCGGTCACGAACGAGGAACTCCTGGCCATGGAGGGGAAGACTCAGGACCAGGAGGCCACCTCCTAGCCTCCGTGCGCTCACCCGGCCCGTCGACGCTGCTTCGGCCGAGGCTGAGCATTTCAGCCCGTCCGGCGTTTGAGGACGAGGCCCGTCCAGGGCCGAAGGGGGGTCTGGGGGCACAGCCCCCAGGGTCCGATCACCCGACCCGCACCCACACCCGCTCAGCCGCCGGAGGCACCCGCGCAGTCGGAACAGGTGCCGAAGATCTCCACCGTGTGGGCCACGTTGACATAGCCGTGTTCCGCGGCGATGGCCTCGGCCCACTTCTCCACCGCCGGGCCCTCCACCTCCACGGCCTTGCCGCAGACCCGGCAGACGAGGTGGTGGTGGTGCTCGCCGGTGGAGCAGCGGCGGTACACCGACTCGCCGTCCGAGGTGCGCAGCACGTCGACCTCGCCCGCGTCGGCGAGGGACTGGAGGGTGCGGTAGACCGTGGTCAGACCCACCGAGTCGCCCTTGTGCTTGAGCATGTCGTGCAGATCCTGGGCGCTGCGGAACTCGTCGACCTCGTCGAGCGCCGCCGCCACGGCGGCACGCTGCCGGGTGGAACGGCCCTTCACGGGCGGTCCAGCGGTTGTCACCGTTGCCTCCTCACGTCTGCGGCTTGCCGGGCCATTGTGCCAGCCCCGACTGTGCGCGGTCAGACGCCGACCTCGTCCCCCGCCGCCCGGGTGGCCGGAATCGCGCACTCCGCCGGATCGCCGGCGGGTTGGGCCGCCGCCAGCGCGCGGGCGCGGCGCCGGGCCAGCGGGGCGGCCAGCACGCTCAGCGCGATGAACGCGGCGATGGTCAGCAGCACGATCGTCGCACCGGGCGGGACGTCCTGGTAGTACGAGGTGACCGTGCCGCCGATGGTCACCGTCACGCCGATCGCCACCGCGATCGCGAAGGTGGCGGCGAAGCTGCGGCTGAGCTGCTGGGCCGCGGCCACCGGGACCACCATCAGGGCCGACACCAGCAGCAGGCCCACCACCCGCATCGCCACCGTCACGGTGACCGCCGCCGTGATCGCCGTCAGCAGGTTCAGCGCGCGGACCGGCAGGCCGGTCACCCGGGCGAACTCCTCGTCCTGGCTGACCGCGAAGAGCTGGCGGCGCAGGCCCAGGGTGACGACGACCACGAAGGCCGCGAGCAGGCAGATCGCCGTGACGTCCGACTCGGAGACGGTGGACAGCGATCCGAACAGGTACGACGTCAGGTTGGCGTTCGAGCCGCCGGGCGCGAGGTTGATGAACATCACGCCGCCGGCCATACCGCCGTAGAAGAGCATGGCGAGGGCGATGTCGCCGCGGGTCCTGCCGTACCAGCGGATCAGTTCCATGGTCACCGCGCCCAGGACCGAGATGGCGGTGGCCATCCACACCGGGGACCAGGACAGCAGGAAGCCCAGGCCGACACCGGTCATCGCGACATGGCCGATGCCGTCGCCCATGAGGGCCTGGCGGCGCTGGACGAGGTAGATGCCGACGGCGGGGGCCGTGATGCCGACCAGGACGGCGGCCAGCAGCGCCCGCTGCATGAAGGCGTAGTTCAGGAAGTCCATCAGCTCAGCAGTCCCGTGCGGATCGGTTCGGCGCCCGCGGGTGCGTGCGGGTGTACGTGGTCGTGGCCGGGCAGCGCGTGCTGGCCGAGGGCGCGCGGGGGCGGGCCGTCGTGCTGGACGCAGCCGTCGCGCAGGACGACCGCCCGGTCGATCAGCGGCTCCAGGGGGCCCAGTTCGTGCAGGACGAGGAGGACCGTCGTATCGGCCGCGACCTGGTCCTTCAGGGTCTGCGCCAGGACCTCCTGGCTGGCCAGGTCGACGCCCGCCATCGGCTCGTCCATGATCAGCAGTTCGGGTTCGGCGGCCAGCGCGCGGGCGATGAGCACGCGCTGGTGCTGGCCGCCGGAGAGGGCGTCGACGTTGTCCCTGGCCCGGTCGGCCATGCCCACGAGGTCCAGGGCGTGCCGTACGGCCTCCCGGTCGGCCTTGCGGAAGACGCCGAAACGGGTGCGGGAGAGCCGGCCCGAGGAGACGATCTCCGTCACCGTGGCCGGTACCCCGCCGGCGGCCGTCGTGCGCTGCGGGACGTAGCCGATCCGCGCCCAGTCCCGGAACCGGCGCTGCGGGGTGCCGAACAGCTCGACCTCCCCGGCGCTGACCGGGACCTGCCCGATCACGGTGCGTACGGCGGTCGACTTGCCCGAGCCGTTCGCGCCGAGCAGGGCGACGACCTCACCGCGCCGCACGGTGAGGTCGATGCCCCGCAGGACCGGGCGCGAGCCCAGCTCGGCGCGGACCCCGCGCAGCGAGATGACGGAATCCGACGGGACGGAATCCGACGAGACGGACTCCGGGACGGACTCCGATGAGACGGACTCGGCCTTCGCGCCGGTGACGCTCGCGTCCATGACGCCCTCCGTAGAGATCACTTCGTTCCCAGGGCTGTCTTCAGCGCCTTGAGGTTCGCCTCCTGGACCGAGAAGTAGTCCGTGCCCCGGGACTTCTTCGTGATGCCCTCGATCGGGTCGAGGACGTCGGTCTTGAGGTTCGCGTCGGAGGCGATGGTCTTCGCGGTCTTGTCGCTGACGAGCGTCTCGTAGAACACGGTCGTGACGCCGTCGGCCTTCGCCATCTTCTCAAGCTCCTTCACGCGGGCGGCGCTGGGCTCCGACTCGGGGTCGAGGCCGTTGATGGCCTCCTCGGTCAGGCCGTAGCGCTCGGCGAGGTAGCCGAAGGCGGCGTGCGTGGTGACGAAGACCTTGGTCCTCGTGTTCGCCAGCCCGTCCTTGAACTGGGTGTTCAGGGCGCCGAGCTTCTTCACGAGGGCCGCGGTGTTCGCCTTGTAGTCGGCCGCGTGGTCCGGGTCGGCCTTCTCGAAGGCCTTGCCGACGCCTTCGGCGACCTGGGAGTAGCGCACCGGGTCGAGCCAGATGTGCGGGTCGAGGCCGGACAGCTCCTCGTTCTCGTGGTCGTCGTGCTCGGCCGCGTGGCCGCCGACCTCGTTGCCGTGCTTCTCCAGCGTGGTGAGGGAGGCGGCGTCGATCTTGGTCTTGATCTCGGACTGGGCCACCGCGTCGTCGACGGAGGGCTGCAGGTCCTTGAGGTAGAGCACCGCGTCGGACTCCTGGAGCGCGGCGGTCTGCTTGGCGCTGATCTCCAGGTCGTGCGGCTCCTGGCCGGGCTCGGTGAGGCTGGTGACGTTCACATGGTCCCCGCCTATCTGCTCGGCGAGGAAGGCCATCGGGTAGAACGACGCGACGACGTCGAACTTGTCCGTGTTGGCCGCGGCCGCGCTGTCGGAGGAGCAGGCGGAGAGGGTGCCGAGGCCGAGGGCCGTGACCGCCGCGACCGCGGTGCCGGATATGAGTCGTCGTCGTACGTTCATGACAGTCATTTTCAACAAATATGGAAACCGTTGTCAACAAGGCCTGGTAACGGCTGGGTAAGGGTCTGGGTAGGGATCCGATTTGGTCGAGGGGGAGTCCCCGCCGGTACCCTGAAGTCTTCTCTGGAAGCGCATCTCGCTTCGCCGCCCGTCGTCGTTATGAAGAGAGCACCGTGGCCGCCGACAAGATCGACACCATCGTCAGCCTGAGCAAGCGCCGTGGCTTCGTATTCCCGTGCAGTGAGATCTACGGCGGCCAGAAGGCCGCCTGGGACTACGGACCGCTGGGTGTCGAGCTCAAGGAGAACCTGAAGCGCCAGTGGTGGCGCTACATGGTGACGTCGCGCGAGGACGTGGTCGGCATCGACTCGTCCGTCATCCTGGCCCCCGAGGTCTGGGTGGCCTCCGGCCACGTCGCCACTTTCTCCGACCCGCTGACCGAGTGCACCTCCTGCCACAAGCGGTTCCGCGCGGACCACCTGGAAGAGGCGTACGAGGCCAAGCACCACCGCCTGCCGGAGAACGGCCTGGCGGACGTGAACTGCCCCAACTGCGGCAACAAGGGCCAGTTCACCGAGCCCAAGCAGTTCTCGGGGCTGCTCTCCACCCACCTCGGCCCCACGCAGGACACCGGCTCCATCGCCTACCTGCGCCCCGAGACCGCCCAGGGCATCTTCACCAACTTCGCCCAGGTGCAGACCACTTCGCGCCGCAAGCCGCCGTTCGGCATCGCGCAGATGGGCAAGTCCTTCCGCAACGAGATCACGCCCGGCAACTTCATCTTCCGCACCCGCGAGTTCGAGCAGATGGAGATGGAGTTCTTCGTCAAGCCGGGCGAGGACGAGAAGTGGCAGGAGTACTGGATGGAGCAGCGCTGGAACTGGTACACCGGCCTGGGCCTGCGCGAGGAGAACATGCGGTGGTACGACCACCCGAAGGAGAAGCTCTCCCACTACTCCAAGCGCACCGCTGACATCGAGTACCGCTTCCAGTTCGGCGGCAACGAGTGGGGCGAGCTGGAGGGTGTCGCCAACCGCACCGACTTCGACCTCTCCGCCCACGCCAAGGCCTCCGGCCAGGACCTCTCCTACTTCGACCAGGAGGCCCAGGAGCGCTGGACCCCCTACGTCATCGAGCCCGCGGCCGGTGTCGGCCGCGCGATGCTGGCCTTCCTCCTCGACGCCTACATCGAGGACGAGGCGCCCAACGCCAAGGGCAAGCTGGAGAAGCGGACGGTGCTGCGTCTCGACCACCGCCTGGCCCCGGTGAAGGTCGCGGTCCTGCCGCTGTCCCGCAACCCGGAGCTGTCGCCCAAGGCCAAGGGTCTCGCCGCCGCGCTGCGCCAGAACTGGAACATCGAGTTCGACGACGCCGGTGCCATCGGCCGCCGCTACCGCCGCCAGGACGAGATCGGCACGCCGTACTGCGTGACCGTCGACTTCGACACCCTGGACGACAACGCGGTGACCGTCCGCGAGCGTGACTCGATGAAGCAGGAGCGGGTCTCCCTCGACCAGATCGAGAGCTACCTCGCCGGCCGCCTGATCGGCGCCTAGCCGCCTGCGGCACCCGGCACACCGAGGCCGGCCCCGACGGGGAGTACCCGTCGGGGCCGGCCTCGCGCGTGTGCGGGTCAGTTCACGCCCAGGGCGTTCAGGATCGCCACGGCGACGTGATCGGCGGCGTTCTTGTGGCCCTTGGCGTTGGGGTGAACGAAGGCCACCTCGGTCGGGAAGGTGGTGAAGACGCCCTCCACCCACTTGCCCGCGTCGCAGACGCTGTGGTTCCGGGAGGAGGGGGCGAGGTCGACGAACGCGTCGCCGTGCTCACCGGCCCGCTTCTCGATGGTGGCGTTGAGCGGTCCGAGCACGTCGTTGCGCAGCCAGTCCAGGTCTCCCGGGGTGATCGAGGCGAACTGCTCCCAGTCGTTGTAGCGGCACTTGGACGTGTCCTCCGGGATGACCGTGGGGTAGCCGACGTTCACGACCTTGGTGTGCGGGGCGCGCTCGTGCAGGGTGGCGAGCATGTCGTCGTAGTCCTTGCTCACCTTGGCGAGCCGGCCGGGGATGTTGTCGGCGAGGTCGTCCCGGCACGGCGTGCCCGCGCCGCCGCTGCCGTCGCCCAGCTGAAGGCAGGTGAAGAGGATCTCGGCGAACCCGAGGGTGTTGCCGCCCACGCCGACGGTGACCACATCGGTGCCGGGGTGCACCGCCTCGGACTGGGGAGGCACCGGGGGGAACGGGTAGTCCGGGTCCTCGGAGAAGGGCGGCAGGTGGCGGCCGATCGGCTGCTGGGCGTTGAAGGTGACGTCCTCGATGGTGGCGGCGCCGCAGCTGACGTTCGTCAGCTCGATCAGCGAGCCGAGATCGCGGTCGATGACCTGCGGGTAGGACAGGTCGGTGCGCTCGCAGCCGTCTCGGGGGATCTCGAAGACCTCTCCTGCCGCCGGGATGACGCCGGCGGTGTAGGAGTCGCCCAGGGCGACCCACTCGTAGGACGCCGCGGCGGCGGGTTGCGCCCCGGCGACTTGGGCGGGAGCGAGGGCGCCGGCGGTGAGAGCCGCGGCCGAGCCGAGAAGGGCCAGTCGAGTGCGGAACCTTGCCACGAATCCTCCAGGGATGCGGTGTTGGCGACGCTTTGACCCTACGAGGCTGATTACTCAACGCACTAGATCCAATGCGGACAGTTACAGGCCGTGTGGTTCAGGGGCGGGCGCGGGGCGCGCACGGCGCGCTGTGAACAGGCGGAGTCGGTATGTCGACAGTGCGTGATCGTCACCGGTCCGTTTCGGTTCGCGGGATGAGCGGCCCTGCTTGATCACGCTCCGTGTCGACCTGGCCTGTTAACGATCATTCATGCCGTTCTCGCCGGTGGCCCCGCAGCAGCACGTTCGCGTCGGTCTCCGCGCTCCAGTCGTGCGCCGCGCGGGCGCTGTCCCGCTTCGATGCCAGGTCGTCGCACTCGGCGCAGTCCGGCTCCGGCGCGGGCGGACGGGGCGTGCCGATACCGACCATGAACGGCGCGTCGGTCCGCGCGCGCCGGTTCGCCGCCCGTACGCCCGCGCTCAGCCGCTGCTCGGCGGTCGCCGGCCGCAACGTCGCCGGATCGGCCTGCCACTCGCGGCCGCCGCCGACGGGCCGCAGCATCGCGTAGGGCCCGGACCGGTCCTGGTACTCGCCGACCTTGTCCGTCGCGGGGTCGTAGAGCAGGGCGCCCGGCTCGTGCTGCGTGTCGTGCATGTCTTTCGCTCCTTTCACCCAACTTACATACTAATTGTGACAGTTGGGCTACTCTGCGTGGTGGGGGTTGTCGTCAGGATGGCCCGCGATCGGGGTCGGCGCGCCGCTGACGTGGGGTTCGGCGTCGTCGGGCAGCGCATATTCCACAAATTCCGGAGGGTTGGATGCCGTCCAGGCGGGTGATCACGGGCCGTAGCCAGGAACCCCGGCGACGATTCGCCGAAGAGCTGCGCCTCCTGCGGACCGAGAAGGGGGACAGCCTGCGGCAGTTGGAAGTCGTGCTGGGCTGGAACGCGTCGACGTTCGGGAAGATGGAGGGCGGCCAGAGCCTGGGCAGCCCGGAGATCGTTGAGGCGCTGGACCAGCACTACGGCACGGCCCCGATGCTGCTCACGCTGTGGGAACTGGCGGTGGCGGATCCGTCGCAGTTCAAGGAGCAGTATCGGCGGTATATGGAGTTGGAGGCCGAGGCGGTCAGTCTGTGGCACTACGCCTCGGCGAACCTGCACGGTTTGTTGCAAACCCCGGGCTACGCACGCGAGTTCCTGGAAGCGGGTGGCTTGGATGGGGAGGAGCTGACAGGGCAAGTCGAGGCACGCATGGGGCGCAGCCAGCTGCTGGTGACGGAGGATGCGCCGCGCTTCCGTTCGATCCTCTCCGAGTCGGTGCTGCGTACGACGCTGCGTGACTCCGGCGAGTGGCGCGGGCAGTTGGAGCACCTGTTGGCTATGGGTGAGCGCAAGAAAGTGACCCTTCACGTCCTGCCGTTCTCGACGGGACTTCACGCTTTGTCGAACACCGACACAGTCTTCTTGCGGCAACCTGACGGCAGTACCGTTGCCTGGGTGGAGACCGGTTACGCGGGCGAGCTGGTTCAGGAAACAGCCAAGGTCGAACGGCTCCAGCTCAGATACGATCTGGTACGCGATTTGGCCCTTTCCCCGGACGAATCGCGTGTGTTCATCCGGCGATTGTTGGAGGAAGTTCTGTGCGAGCCATCGACCTGAGCGGTGTTGCGTGGCGCAAGAGCAGCTACAGCAATCAGGACGGCGGCGCCTGCCTCGAAGTCGCCGACCGCCACCCCTCCCTCGTCCCCGTCCGGGACAGCAAGGACCCCGGACGGGGCGTGCTCGCCTTCGGGCCGGAGGCCTGGGCCTGCTTCGTCGGGGCCTACAGGTCGACGTCCGTGTAGAGCGCGGCGTGGTCCGACGCCGAGTTGACCTTCGACGTCACTTCGTCGAAGGACTTGATGCCTTCCTCGGAGATTCCGCGGGTCTCCAGGCCGACGTGCTGCACTTCCGGCCACAGTGCCGGCGGGAGCATGAGGTAATCGAGCTTTTCCCGCTCGGACTTGCACGTCCGGTGGGTGCCGGGCAGGCCGCGATAGGAGCGGTGGTTCATCACGTCCCGCAGCCCGGTGTCCCGTAGCACCGCGACCGCCTCGCTGTCCGGGTCGTCGTTGAAGTCTCCGGCGACGACGACGTGCGGGGTGCGCTCCAGCGCGGCCTTGTAGATCTCCGCGACGCGCTTCGCCTGCGCGAGCCGCAGCTTCGGGTTGTCCTGGAACTTGCTCTTGAGATGGTTGCCGAGGAGCACCAGGGGCGTGCCGTCCAGCTCGATCTCGAACTCGGGGCAGTCGCGGCTGAAGAGGCGCAGGTCGGGGCGGTCCGGACCGGTGTCGAAGATGTGGGACCGGACGGATGTGATCGGGTGACGGCTCAGGATCCCGATGTCGATGCCGCGGGGGTCGTTGCCGTCGATCAGCATGGCGTAGGGGTAGGGCCGTCTGCCGAGCGCCCCGGCCAGTACCTGCGTGTTGAAGCGCTCCAGGGTGAGCCGGTCCTCGACCTCCACGGTGAGCAGGACGTCGGCGTCGACCTCCGAGACCACCCGGCCGGTGTTCGTCACCGTGTCCATCTCGAAGTCGTCCTGCCCCAGTTCCGCCCAACCGGCCCACGCGGAACGGCCCGCGGCGGTGATGGTGATGGCATCTCCCGACTCGGGCGGCTTGAACAGCCCGGAGTCCTTGCCCGGACGGGCCTGGTTGATGAAGATCGGCGGCGGGTTCTCGGGGTCGATCTCGAAGGCCCGGTGCCGCTTGATGATCGCGGCGATCTTCGTCTTGTCGTCGTCCGTGTACTCCTGCTTGTCCAGGAGAGAGACCAGCTCGGCGAAGTCGTCGAGGATCTTCTTGCGCTTCACGGGGTCCGCGATGCGGAAGGCCGTGGGTCGGCGGAAGAGGTTCTCCATGTTGAAGGTGGCGATGCGGATGCTCATGGCAGCCTCCATGGCGGCGCGAAGGGCCGCTCGGCCGGCGGCAGGCGCCGCCGAGGTGACTGCGCACCGACATCTCCCATTGTCCTCGGACCTCCCGTCCCGTCGACCGGACAGATACCGAATGACAGACAGCAGATGACAGACAGCAGATGACAGGTGACAGCTATCAGCTGACAGATGTTGAAATCTGTCAGCTGTCATGCCAGGCTGGTGGGTATGACGATGCGAACCCGTTCCCTCGGCACCACCGGTCCCCAGGTCTCCGCCCTCGGCCTCGGCTGTATGGGCATGTCCGCGCTGTACGGCGACGCGGACCGGACCGAGGGGATCGCGACGATCCACGCCGCCCTCGAGGCCGGCGTGACACTGCTGGACACCGGCGACTTCTACGGCATGGGCCACAATGAGCTGCTGATCGGCGAGGCGCTCCGCTCCGCGCCCTCCGCCCGCCGCGAACAGGCGCAGGTGAGCGTGAAGTTCGGCGCCCTGCGCGACCCGGACGGCGGTTGGAGCGGCTACGACGGCCGTCCGGCCGCCGTGAAGAACTTCGCCGCCTACTCCCTCCAGCGCCTGGGCGTCGACCACATCGACGTCTACCGCATCGCCCGGCTCGACCCCGACGTACCGATCGAGGAGACGGTCGGCGCGATCGCCGAGCTGGTCGAGAAGGGGTACGTCCGGCACATCGGCCTCAGCGAGGTCGGCGCCGAGACCATCCGCAAGGCCGCCGCCACCGCGCCGATCGCCGACCTCCAGATCGAGTACGCGCTGATCTCGCGTGGCATCGAGCGGTCGATCCTGCCGGTCACCCGGGAGCTGGGGATCTCCATCACGGCGTACGGCGTGCTGTCGCGCGGGCTGATCTCCGGGCACTTCACCCCCGACCGCAAGCTCGCCGCGAACGACTTCCGGCTCTACTCGCCGCGCTTCCAGGGCGACAACCTCCAGCACAACCTGAACCTGGTCGAGGCCCTGCGGAAGATCGCCGAGCAGAAGGGCGTCTCCGTCGCGCAGATCGCGATCGCCTGGGTGCTCGCCCAGGGCGAGGACATCGTGCCCCTGGTGGGCGCCCGCACCAGGGAGCGGCTGGCGGAGTCGCTGGGCGCGCTGGACGTCGTCCTGGAGGCCGCCGACCTCGCCGCGATCGAGGACGCCGTCCCGGCCGACGCGGCCGCCGGTGAACGCTACTCGGCCGCCGCGATGGCCCACCTCGACAGCGAGCGCTGACCCGCCCTCCGGGTACGGTCTGAGCATGTCACCGACCACCGAGACCCTGACCGCCGAGCGCATCCTCGAGGCGACCGAGGAGGTGCTGCGCCGCCACGGCCCGGCCAAGGCCACCGTGGTCGACGTGGCCCGCGCGCTCGGCGTCAGTCACGGCAGCGTCTACCGGCACTTCCGGACGAAGGCGGCGCTGCGCGAGGCGGTCACGAAGCGGTGGCTGGACCGTACGTCCGAGACCCTCTCCGCCATCACCGCCGACGGGACACGCGCCCCGGAGACCCGGCTGCGCGACTGGCTCGCAGCCCTCTTCGAGGCCAAGCGGCGCAAGGCGGGCGACGACCCCGAGCTGTTCGCCACCTACATGGTCCTGACCGGGGAGACCGGCGAGGTGGTCGGTGAGCACCTCGCCGACCTGACCGGCCAGCTCACCCGGATCATCGAGGCGGGAGTGGCGTCGGGCGACTTCGCCGTCCCCGACCCGAGGACCACCGCCGGCGCCGTCTTCCAGGCCACCGGACGCTTCCACGACCCCGGCTACCACCGGGTGTGGGAGCGACCGGGTGCCCAGGAGGACTTCACGGCGCTGGTGGACCTGCTGGTGCGCGGACTGCGGGGGAGGGCCTGATGGCGCCGACGATCCGCCGGGCCGTGATCCCCGCCGCCGGCCTGGGCTCGCGGCTGCTGCCCCTCACGAAGGCCATCCCCAAGGAGATGCTCCCGGTCGGCGACAAGCCGGTGATCGAGCACACCGTGCGCGAGCTGGTGGACTCGGGCATCACCGACATCACCATCGTCGTATCGGGCGGCAAGAGCCTGATCCAGGACCACTTCCGCCCCAACCCGGCCCTCGTCGAGCAGCTCCGCGCCGACGGCAGGACGGCCTACGCGGACGCGGTCGAGGAGGTCGGCGAGCTGGCTCGCAAGGGCCACATCACCTATCTGGACCAGCGCGGTCCGTACGGCAACGGCACGCCGGTGCTGAACGCCGCCCGCTCCTTCGGGGACGAACCGGTCCTGGTCCTGTGGCCCGACGACGTCTTCGTCGCCGAGACACCCCGCGCCCAGCAACTGATCCGCGCCTACGAGCAGACCGGCTGCCCGGTGCTGGCCCTGCTGCCGATGGCCCCCGCCGACTCCCAGCGCTACGGCGTCCCCGTCGTCAAGGAGGACCTGGGCGAGGGGACCCTGCGCATCACCGGCCTCGTCGAGAAACCCGACCCCGCGCGGGCACCGTCGGCGTACGCGGCCATCGGCGGCTACGTCGTCACCCCCGGCATCATCGACGAACTGCGCGAGCAGACCCGCCGCTGGTACGAGCACCGGACCGGTGAGATCTACCTGACCGACGCCATCAACGCCTACGCCCGCGGCCGCGCGGTGTACGGCCAGGTCATCCAGGGCCGCTGGTACGACACCGGCAACCCGGCCGACTACCTCGTCGCCCAGCTGGCCCACGCCCTGGCCCACCCCGAGTACGGGCCGGTGCTGCGGGGGCTGGTCAGCGACCTCGACGCCCGTGGCGACCGGGCCGCGTCCCTCGCACCGACCGAAGAACGCTCAGGTCGGTCCCCGCTCGCCTAGCCGCGGCGGGTTCAGCGCGGGAGCACCCAGCCCGGCGCCCAGGTCCCGGCGGCGTCGTCGCCGGCCGCCGTGGCGTCGAGGTGGGCGCGGAGGCCGGCCAGCGCCGGATGGGGGTTGTCCCGGTGCCAGAGGAGCGAGTGCGGATAGACGGGCGTCGGGTCGGTCACCGGGATGAGGCGCAGGCCGTGGCCGGCGGGCCAGACGAGGCGGGTCTGCCCGCCCATGAAGGTGGCCAGGGCCGGGGTGTCGGCGATGGTGTCGAGAAGCGCGTCGGAGCCGAAGTTGGGGCCGGTCGCCTCGATGGTGAGGCCGAACTCGGCGACCAGGTCGTCGTAGTAGGCGGTCCACTCGGTTCCGGGGGTGAGGCCGGGCATCCAGATCCGGTGCCCGGCGAGCTGGGCCAGGGGCACCGACCGGGCTCCCGCCAGCACGTGGGCGGAGCCGGTGAGGAGCTGGAGCGGCTCGTCGAGCACCCGGACGGACGCGATGTCCTCGGGCAGCGGCCGGCCGGGCGCGGCGACGGCGCGGAAGGACGCGTCGATAGCACCGGACCGGATGGCGGCGACGGCCCTCTCGATGTCGAACAGCATCACCACGTCGAGATCGATCTCGGGGTGTGCGCGGTGGAAGCCGCGCATCAGGCCCGTCGCCGCGCCGCGTGAGGCGATCACGTCGACGCGCAGCGGACGGTGTCCGGTGCGCACGGACGCGACCGCGCGCTCGGTGACGCGCAGCAGCTCGCGTGCGTGGGGCAGGAACGCCTGCCCGTCGATGGTGAGTTCGGCGCCGCGCGGGGTGCGGGTGAACAGCCGCACCCCGAGATTGCGCTCCAGCGCGGCGATCCGCTTGGAGACGGCCTGCTGGGTGACCGCCAGCTCGGCGGCGGCCTCCTGGAACTGTCCCGCGTCGGCGGCGACGACGAAGGTCCGGACGGTGTCGAGATCCATGGCGGACACCCTAGGGATACAACCGGTGGTTGTGGTGACGTGGTCCTGCGGTTGTTTGATCCCCGGGTGGGGTGCTCGCTTTGATGCTTCCGGACGCGGATCGGTTGTGCGGACGAGGGGCGAGGGGCGGCGGGCATGAGGAGCGGGCACCGGCTGGGCGAGCTGCGCGGGCCTCTGCCCGGACATCGGCTGGGACGGCGGTTCGGGTGGCTCTGGGGTGCGTACGGAACCAGCGCGCTCGGCACCTGGCTCGCCTTCGGCGCGTTCCCGCTGATCGCCGTCCAGGTGCTGCACGCCGGACCGGCCGAGGTCGCGGCGCTCGCCTCCGTGGGGGCCGCGGTGGGCGCGGTCGTGGCGGTGCCGCTCGGCCCGTGGGTGGAGTTCCGCCGTAAGCGGCCGGTGCTGATCGCGACGGACCTGGTGCGGTGCGCGGCCCTGCTGACGATCCCCGCCGCGTTCGCGTGCGGCGTCCTCACCTTCCTGCAGCTCCTGCTGGTCTCGGTCGTCGTCGCGGCGGCCGACATCACCTTCCGTGCCGCCTCCGGCGCCTACCTGAAGACCCTGCTGCCGGCCGAGGACCTGCTCGTGGCCAACGCCCGGTTCGAGTCCACCACCTGGACGACCACGATCATCGGCCCGCCACTGGGCGGCCTGGCCATCGGGCTCCTCGGTCCGGTGGCGACGGTGGTGGCCGATGCGGTCAGCTACCTGCTCTCGGCCCTGGGCCTGCGCGCGATGGGCGGGCACGAGCCGCCGGCGAAGCGTCGGGAAGCAACGCGGATGCGGGCCGGAGACCTGGTCGACGGCTGGCGGTACATCCTCGCCGACCCGACGCTGCGGCCCCTGTTCTTCAACACCGCCCTGTTCAACGGCCTGGTGATGGCCACCCAGCCGCTGCTGACCGTCCTGATGCTCGGCCGGCTCGGCTTCGCACCGTGGCAGTACGGCCTCGCCTTCGCCGCGCCCGCGATCGGCGGACTGCTCGGCTCGCGGCTGGCCCGGCCACTCGTCACCCGGTTCGGGCAGCACCGGATTCTGACCGGGTCGGGGGTGCTGCGCGCGACCTGGCCCGTCGGCCTGGCGTTCCTCGGTCCTGGCACCGGCGGGCTGCTGCTGGTGATGGGCGTCGAGCTCGGGCTCATCTTCTGCTGCGGGGTCTTCAACCCCGTGTACGCCACCTACCGCCTCGAGCGCACCGCGACCGACCGGGTCGCCCGCACACTCTCCGCCTGGGCGGTGACGACCAAGGCCTCGACCGCGCTCCTGACCGCCGTCTGGGGCGTGCTGGGCGGCCTGCTCGGCCCGCGTACGGCCATCGGCCTGGCCGGTGTGCTCCTGCTGGCCACCCCGCTGCTGTTGCCGCGTCGCGCGGTGGCGCGTCTTTCCGAGCCGGGACCGGGGCCGGAGCTGGAGCCGGGACCGGGGCCGGGACCGGGGCCGGGGTCGAGGTCGGAGCCGGGGTCGGGGCAGGAGACGAGGCCGGAGCCGGAGCCCGAGCGGCCACCGAACCGTGGCCGGCGGCCCCGGTGAGTTCGCGCGCGATGTCCCTTCGTCGTCCCGATGACCTCCGGGACGGCGAAGGTCATCGCGGCTCGCGGCCCTCCGAGGGATCCACCGTCGCCTGATGCGCCTCGGCGAGGTGTTCCTCGGCCTTCAGCCAGGGCAGGAACTGCGCCCCCTTGCGCCAGCCGCAGGTGTCACATCTGATCGTGCGCTGCACTCCCGCGCGCCGCACTCTGACGACATGCTCCCGCCCGTGCTGGTCCCAGCGGCTCACCTTGCTCGTGTTGATCTCCAGCACCACGCCTCCCGAAATCTCGGCCAGCAAGGAGTGTGCAGCAATACCAACATCAACAGGGGTTTCGTCCCGTCGAGTTGACCAAGCCGTTCCCCGAGGCCGGTCCGGGGCGCCGGAGTCACCCCACCCTGCGCGGCAGCCGCAGGCTCAGCAGCCCCGTCACGACGACCCCGCCCAACTGCACGGCCAGCGTGGTGACCAGGGCGTCCCGCATGCCCATCCCCGGGACCAGGGACAGGAACAGGGTGCCGAGAGTGGCCACACCCAGCGCCAGCGAGGCCTGTTGGGTGGTCACCATCACCCCGCTGCCGACGCCCGCGCGGGCAGGCGGCACCTCGGACATCACGATCCGCATGACGACGGGCAGTTGGAGCGCCTGCCCCGCACCGGCGACCGCCGCGCCCGGCAGCAGCTCGACGAAGCCGACGTCCGGCCAGTCGGCGCGCACCGCCAGCAGGATGAGGACGACACCCACGCCCTGGACCACCGAGCCCGCCGTGACCACCCGGGCCCCGAACCGCGCCACCAGCCGTGGCCCGGCCAGCGAGACGAGGAAGAAGGCCAGGGCCATCGGCGCGAGCGCCAGACCGGCCGGCACCGGGCCCAGCCCCGCCCCGCTCTGGAGCGCCACGGCGATGACGAACATGAACCCGCTGAAGCCGATCGCGAACGGCACCATGATCGTCAGGCCGCGCCGCAGCGTGGTGAGCGCGAACAGGCTCGGCGGCACCAGCGGGGTACGGCCCTGCCGGTCGGCCCGCCGCTCCACCGCGAGGAACGCGCCTGTCACCAGCGGGAACGCGGCCAGCGACAGCCACGTCCACAGCGGCCAGCCCGCCGCCCGGCCCTCGGTGAGCGGGGCGAGCAGCGTCAGCAGGGCGGCGGCGAGGAGCACGGTGCCGGGTACGTCCACGGGCTCGGGGCGCGGTGAGCGCGTCTCCGGGACGGTACGGACGGCCAGGACGAGCCCGACGACCACGACGGGGACGTTCACGAGGAACACGGACCGCCAGCCGCTGCCGGCGAGGTCCGCGGCGACGAGCACGCCGCCCAGGATCTGGCCCGCGACCATGGCCAGCCCGGCGGTCGCGCCGTACAGGCTCATCGCCTTGGCACGACGCGGCCCCTCGGTGGAGGACTGGATGGTGGCCAGCACCTGAGGAACCATCGCGGCGGCCGACGCGCCCTGTGCGACCCGCGCCGCGACCAGCGACCACGCGTCCGGCGCGAGTCCGCAGGCCAGCGAGGTCAGGCCGAAGGCGGCCATGCCGCCGAGGAAGAGCCGGCGCCGGCCGAACAGATCGCCGAGCCGGCCGCCCAGCACGAGCAGTACGGCGTACGCGAGCCCGTATCCGGCGACGACGAGTTCGAGGACGGACTCGCTCGCGGCGAGATCCCGGCCCATGGTGGGCAGGGCGACGTTGACGATGAAGAAGTCGATCAGGGGCAGGGCCGCGCCGAGCAGCACGGTGAACAGCCCGAGCGAGCCGAGCGCGCGGGGCGCCGCGACCGTCCGCGCGGCGGCTGGGGTGGCGATGGTTTCAGTCACGCTCCCGAGCCTGCGCCGCCGCTCAGACGGGTACCAGATGCTTCTTATCCTGGTAGAAGGAGTACCTGGCAACAGGGTCCGGACGGTCGCACGCTGGAGGCATGACGACGATGGCCCAGGAAACACGCGCGCGCGAGGCCCAGCGGATCCGCGAGACCCGGGAAAACCGTGAGGTCCAGGGAAACCGTGAGGTCCAGGGGGTCCGTGAGGCGGGGGAGGTCCGCGAGTCGCGCGGGGTCGGCGGCTCGGAGATCCGGCGCCACGAGCTGGCCGCCTTCCTGCGCAGCCGCCGTGAGCGGATCACGCCCGAGCAGGTGGGTCTCCCGCGCGGAGCGCGCCGCCGGACGCCGGGGCTGCGCCGCGAGGAGGTCGCCCATCTCTCGGCGGTGGGCGTCACCTGGTACACCTGGCTCGAACAGTCCAGGGACATCCAGGTCTCGGTCCAGGTGCTGGACGCCCTCGCCCGCACCCTGCTGCTCGACCCGAGCGAACGGGCGCACCTCTTCCAGCTGGCCGCCGCGACCGACCCGACCCCCGCCTCGTCCTGCACCGGGGTCACCGACGCCGTACGCGAGGTGCTCGACCAGCTCGACCCGCTGCCGGCCTGCGTCCAGAACAGCCGCTACGACATCCTGGCCTACAACCGCACCTACTCCCGGCTGCTCTGCGACCTGGACGCGATCCCGCCCGAGGACCGCAACTGCATGATCCTCGTCCACACCCACCCGCAGTGGCGCGAGTCGGTCGTCCACCTCGACGAGACCATGCGTCTGATGGCCGCGAAGCTCCGCGCCTCCATGGCCGGCCATCTCACCGAGCCCGCCTGGAAGATGCTGGTCAAGCGGCTCCAGACGGAGTCCCCCGAGTTCCGCGAGAACTGGGAGCGCTACGAGGTCGTCGCCACCCGCAGCAAGACCAAGCAGTTCCGCAACCCGCACGTCGGCCTCCTCGACCTCACCCACACCGACCTCTGGCTGAGCCCGGAACTCGGGGCGCGGCTGGTGACGTACGCACCGGCGGACGAGGTGACGCGCGAGCGGCTGGAGAAGCTGTACGCGTTCGCGCGGGCGTCTTCCGCGGAGGCCGAAGAGGGCGGCGGGACCGCGGAGATCGCCGAGGCCGCCGCGGCCGTGGAGCGCGGGGTCAGGCGCTGAGGCTCGCGGCCTCCCGGACCTCCGGCGACTCCAGCCGCCGCGCGGTCCGTTCCGCCGTCCGCCGGGCCCAGGACCCGGTGGTCACGGCGCCCAGGACGAGGACGACGGCACCGCAGCCGCTGAGGATCCACCAGCCGGGGACGGCGGCGGAGACGAACGTGGCGCGGTACGCCGAGGTGCTCACGCCCGCCGCCAGGACCGCGCCGATCACCGCGACGCCCAGCGTCTGGCCCAGCTGGCGGCTGGTGGAGGCGACCGCCGCCGCGACGCCCGCCTGACCGCGTGGCATGCCGGACACCGCCGTGTTCGTGATCGGCGCGTTCACGAACCCGAAGCCGACGCCGAACAGCACGTACCCGAGGAACAGCGTCACGTCGGACGTCTCCGCCTCGAAGACGGCGAACAGCAGCCCGCTCGTCGTGATCGCGGCGCCCGAGATCAGCAGCGGCAGCCGCGGTCCCCGGCTGCCGACCAGCCGTCCCGACAGCGGGGCGCACAGGAACATCGGCACGGCCATCGGCAGCATCCACAGCCCGGCGTGCAGGGCGTCCAGGCCCCGCACGTTCTGGAGGTACAGCGTGGACAGGAACAGGAACCCGCCCAGCGCGGCGAACGCGGCGACCGCGACCACGGTCGCCCCGCTGAACGGAACGGACCGGAAGAAGCGCAGGTCGACGAGGGGTTCGGCGCGCCGGGGCTCGTACCGGAGCAGGCCGATCAGCGCGGCCAGCGACACCGCGGCGAAGGGGAGGCGGGTCGAGGCGCCCGCCTCCGGCGCCTCGATGATCGCGTAGGTGAGCGGGCCGAACAGGGCGATGACCAGCAGCTGGCCGACCGGGTCGGGGCGGCGGGCCTTCGGCGCGCGGGACTCGGGGACGTACCGCAGGGTCGCCAGCAGGGCCACCAGACCGATCGGCAGGTTGAGCCAGAAGATCGACCGCCAGCCGACGGACTCCACCAGGAGTCCGCCCAGCAGCGGTCCCGCGGCCATCGAGATGCCCACGACCGCACCCCACACCCCGATGGCGCGGGCCCGCTCGCGGGGGTCGGTGAACGTGTTGGTGATGATCGACATGGCGACCGGGTTCAGCATGGAGCCGCCGACCGCCTGCACCATCCGGGCCGCGACCAGCAGCTCCAGGTTCGGGGCGAGCGAGCACAGCAGCGAGCCGATCGTGAACACGACCAGCCCGGCCATGAAGACCTTCTTGCGGCCGATCCGGTCGGCGGTCGATCCCGCCAGCATCAGCAGCACGGCCAGCACGAGCGTGTACGCGTCGATCGTCCACTGGAGGCCGGCGGTGGAGGCGTGCAGATCGCTCTGCATCGCGGGCAGGGCGACATTGAGGACGGTGACGTCGAGACTCACGATCAGCAGGCTCATGCAGCAGATCGCGAGCACCAGGAGCCGTCGGCGATGGCTGAGCTCGGGCATGCGGTTCATCGTACGCCGATATCAATAGTGCGCCTAACTAATGGTCGCTACATGAGATGCCTGCGGTCGCGGGGGACCGGGGGAGGGGGACGGGTGCGGGAAACCCGCGGCCGGGCACACCGTCCGATGCGTGACAATGGGTGGATGCCCACGACCGCGCCCGCGAAGAACACGACCCTCCGGATCGGCCCGCACACCGTCACCCCGCCGGTCGTCCTGGCCCCCATGGCCGGGATCACCAATGCTCCCTTCCGGACCCTGTGCCGGGAGTTCAGCGGGGGCAAGGGCCTGTTCGTGAGCGAGATGATCACGACCCGGGCGCTGGTCGAGCGCAACGAGAAGACCATGCAGCTGATCCACTTCGACGCGACCGAGAAGCCGCGTTCGATCCAGCTGTACGGCGTCGACCCGGCGACCGTCGGCAAGGCCGTCCGCATGATCGCGGAGGAGGGCCTCGCCGACCACATCGACCTGAACTTCGGCTGCCCGGTCCCCAAGGTGACGCGGAAGGGCGGCGGCTCCGCGCTTCCCTTCAAGCGCCCTCTGCTGCGCGCGATCCTGCGCGAGGCGGTGAGCGGGGCCGGCGACCTGCCCGTGACGATGAAGATGCGCAAGGGCATCGACGACGACCACATCACCTACCTCGACGCGGGCCGTATCGCCGTCGAGGAGGGCGTCACCGCGATCGCGCTGCACGGACGCACCGCCGCCCAGCACTACGGCGGCACCGCCGACTGGGAGGCGATCGCCCGTCTGAAGGAACACGTCCCGGAGATCCCCGTCCTCGGCAACGGCGACATCTGGTCGGCCGAGGACGCGCTGCGCATGGTGCGCGAGACCGGCTGCGACGGCGTGGTCGTCGGACGCGGCTGCCTCGGCCGGCCCTGGCTGTTCGCCGACCTCGTGGCCGCCTTCGAGGGACGGACCGAGGACATCGCCCGGCCCTCGCTCCGCGAGGTCGCCGACATCATGGTCCGGCACGCCACCCTGCTCGGCGAGTGGATCGGCGACGAGCCGCGCGGGGTCATCGACTTCCGCAAGCACGTCGCCTGGTACCTCAAGGGCTTCGCGGTCGGCTCCGAGATGCGCAAGCGGCTGGCCATCACCTCGTCGCTCGCCGAACTCCGGGCCGGTCTCGACGAGCTGGACCTCGACCAGCCCTGGCCCACCGGCGCCGACGGACCCCGGGGCCGCACCTCCGGCAACAACAGGGTCGTGCTGCCGGACGGCTGGCTGAAGGACCCGTACGACTGCGCGGGCATCAGCGAGGACGCGGAACTGGACACCTCGGGCGGCTGACGCGCCGCGCCGCCCGGTGCTCAGCCCGTCGTCGGGTGCGGGGTCGAGCCGTACGCCTTCAGGAACCTGTCGCGGAAGGAACTCATCTTCCACACCGGGGCGTCGTGGGCCGGCTTCAGGCCGTCCGTCCAGTTCCAGGCGGCGATCTTGTCGAGGACCTTCGGGTCCTTGGCGACGATCGAGACCGGCACGTCCCGGCTGGCGTTGTTGCCGCTGACCCGGCTGATGGGCTGGTGGTCGCCGAGGAACACCAGGACGGTGTCGTCGGTGCCGTAGCGCTCCAGCCACTGGGTGAGGGCGGTCACCGAGTACTGGATGGACCTGCCGTACTCCTTCTTGGACTTGTCGGAGTCGGCGATGACGTCGGACGCCTTCTCACCGTCCGCCTGGATGTCCTCGAAGACCGAACCGTCGCCGAGCTCGTCCCAGCCGACCATCTTCGGGATCGGCGCCCAGGGCTGGTGGCTGGAGGTCAGGATGATCTCCGACATCAGCGGCTTGTCGCGGTCGGTGCGGCCGTGCTCCAGCCGCTGGAACGCCTCCAGGGCGTACTGGTCGGGCATGGTCGACCAGCTGAACTTCGGACCCTGGTAGCCCATCTGGAAGGCGTTGTAGACCTTGTCCAGGCCGTAGAACTTCTGCTCCGGCCAGCCCTTCTGCACGCCCGGCATGATGCCGACCGTGTCCCAGGCGCCGGTCTTCTGGAACGCCTTGGTCAGGGACAGGTGGTCGCTGGCCATGACCGTGCGGTACCGCTGCTGGGTGTCGACCCACAGGCCGGACAGGGTGGTGGAGTGGCCGAGCCAGCTGCTGCCGCCGTACGTCGCCGAGGTCAGCCAGCCGCTCTTCGCGCTGAAGCCGGCCTTCGTCAGGGCCGCGGTGCTGGTGTCCAGCGTCGCGTCGACGCCCGGCGCCATGCCCGGATCCTCGACGGCGCTGCGGCCGTAGCTCTCGATGAAGGCGAAGATGACGTCCTTGCCGCGCAGGTCCGGCACGAGCTGGGCGGCCGGGGTGGCCCCGAACGTGTCGCTGCGGGCCACCTTCCCGAACGTCGCCTCGTCCTGGAGGGTCGCCCGCACCCGCCGGGCCTCGGAGGTGAGCGAGTTCACCACCTGGTCGGAGGCGACCGGCAGCCCGGCGAACTGGACCCCGAGGACCGAGCAGGTGATCCAGACGGTGCCCGCGATCAGCGTGCCCCGGGTCGCCCGCCGGGTGTCGCGCACCAGGATGCCGCTCAGCCGGACCGTGGCCAGCGCCATGACGGCCATGATCAGTACGACGAGGATGATCAGCCCGATCGTCGCGGCCAGCGCGACGGTCCCGCCCATCGAGTCCGCCACGTAGGACTGCGCGTCGTCCAGCAGGATCCAGTCCAGGACCAGGTCGAAGGGGCGGCCCAGGTACTCCACGAACTGCATGTCGAGCACGTTCAGGATGGTCAGCGCGCCGAGGGCCGCGCCGGCCAGCGCCGCCAGCGCCACCCGGGGCCGGCGCGGCAGCGCCAGCAGCGCGGCCGCGCCGATGATCGCCTCACCCGGCAGCCGCACGAACCGGCTCAGGTGCAGCGCGAAGAGACGATTCGGCAGCGACAGCGCACCGAACACGAGCAGCAGAGAAGCGATCGTCGCCGCCCACCACACCACCCGAGCGGCCCGCGGATACCGCCCCCGCCACCCACGCCAGTACGAGACCCGCGCCCGAACCCCCCGAGGCCCGACCGCCTCAGCACGCTCACCGGCCTCGGCGTGCTCACCGGCCTCGGGGGCCTCGGTGGCTTCTGCGGACGCGGCCGGCTCGTTGGGCTCGCCGGACCCGGCGAGCTCAGTGGACTTGCCAGCCTCGGTGGCCTCATCGGACTCGGGGGCCGTGGTGGCCTCAACGGGCTCGACCAGCTCGGCGTGCTCACCGGTCTCGGCAGCCTCGCTGCCCTCGCCGTCCCCGGCGGCCTCGCCTGCCTGGGCAGGTTCGGCGGGTTTGTTGGGGTTGCCGGGCTCGGTGGGCTCGCTGGACTCAGCGGGCTCGGCCGGCTCGTTGGGCTTGCCGGACTCGGGGGCCTCGGCGGGCTCGGCGGTCTCGCCGGCCTCGGTCGGGTTGCCGGTGGGGTTGTTGCCGTCGTCGGGCTCGGCCGGGGCGGTCGGGGGCCGTTCCGATGGGGTCTCGGCTGACGCGGTCTCCGCCGGCAGGGTCTCGGGGTCTTGCGGTGTGGGCGGCTGGGATGAGCGAGTGGTGACAGGCACCCGAGGGTCCTTCCGTACGAAGCCCGGCGGTTCGGGGGATCCGGCATGGGGCCGGATCCGCCACAGTTTCGTACGGCCTGCCTCGGGCTCGCGTTCAGCCGCCCTCGGCCAGCGCTCGGCAAACACCGCGCAAACGGCGCGCCAAGCAGCCGGTCACGCGCCCCCGACCGCCGTGAGCAGCGCCAACGGGGCCGCCGCCGAACGGGATTCCCGTACACACGCGTGCGGGTACGGTACCGGCTCCGCGTGGGTGTCACGGCCGTAGCCCGCGAGAACCTCGGGGAGACGGTGCCCGGTCGCGGTCGCCGCGTCGACCAGCGCATGGGCGACCGTACGGGCCTCGTCGTGCAGGCCGTAGCGGGCGAGGCCCAGCGTGATCAGCGCGTTGTCGTGCGGCCAGACCGAACCGCGGTGGTAGGAGAGCGGATGGTAGGCAGGCTGCCCGGACGCCAGGGTGCGTACGCCCCAGCCGGAGAAGAAGTCCGGTTCGAGCAGCCGCCGGCCGACGACCTTCCCGTACTCCTTGTCCAGCAGGCCCGACCAGAGCAGATGCCCGGCGTCCGAGGCGAGCGCGTCGACCTGGCGGCCCTCGCCGTCCAGGGCGATCGCCGGGAATGAACGCTCCCGCATCCAGAAGTCCCGCTGGAACCGGTCCCGCAGGTCGGCGGCCGCCTGTTCCAGCAGGGCCGCGTACTTCTCGTCCTCCCACACCGTGCGCGCCACCCACGCCGTGCGGCGCAGCGCGTCGTACGCGTAGCCCTGGGCCCCCGCCGCCATCACCGCTCCGGTCGCGCGGGTGCCGTCCGCGGAGCAGATGGCGCCGGGGGAGTCCTTCCAGTTCTGGTTGGCCAGACCGCCCTGGTCGGCCCGGTACACCAGGTAGCCGCGGGAGGTGAGCCCGCCGTGGTCCAGCATCCAGCCGATCGCCGCGCGGGCGTGCGGCTCCAGCCGGCGGGCCAGCGTCACATCACGGGTCTGCTCGACATACGCGCCGAGGAGGACGAGGAACAGCGGGGTCGCGTCCACCGAGCCGTAGTAGCGGCCGTACGGGACCTGCTCGAAGTGGGCGAGCTCGCCGTGCCGCACCTCGTGCACGATCTTGCCGGGCTGGGACACCGTCCGCGGGCCGGTCTCGGTGGCCTGGGCCGCGGCGAGCGCGAGCAGCGTGGCGGCGGCCGGGCGCGGCCGGTAGGGGAGGGCGAACAGGGAGGTGAGCAGGGCGTCACGGCCCAGCAGGGTCAGGAACCAGGGGGCGCCCGCCGCCGGGACGCGCAGCTCCTCGCCGTCCGGCCCGGTCGCCTGGACCTGGAGCGAGGCCAGGTCCGCGAGACCACGCGCACAGGCCGCGGCCAGCTCGGGCCAGCCGGTCGGGAAGGCCACGCCCTCCACGAACTCGCCTTCCTGCGCAAGGAGTTGTCCGGTGACCGAGGCCGGCGAACGGGGCACCCGCAGGGTCCGCTTCTCGCCGTGCGGCCGGGCCATCACCCGCAGGGTCAGCTCGGCGGAGCCGTGCGGTTCGAGCTCCAGCTTCCACACCAGCCGGCGGGCGCCGGTGCCGGTCTCCTCGATGCCGTCCGGCACGGGCTCGGCCGTCACCGTCGTACAGGACTTCCACTCGCCGCGCCGGTAGGTGAACTCCACGCCGTCGTCGAGGATCTGGCGGCGGCGGACGACGCCGGTCTTCGCGTACGTACGGTGGTCGGAGCGCAGCTCGAACTGGTCGGTGAAGTCGGCGTCGGCGGTGACCGCGAGGCGGACCGTCGTCGGCACCGGGCGGTTGCTGACCACCCGCAGCGCTTCCACGAACGAGCTGTCACCAACGGCCTGTTCACGGAACAGCGTGCAGGACGGCGGCTCGTTGCGGCCGCCTCGCGGGACGAGCACGCACCGCGTGGTGTCCCCGTCGGCGACCGGCGAGAGCACCTCCGGCACGGCGCCGTCGACCGTCAGCTGCCAGCGGCTGAGGTGCCGGGCGTCCCGGACGAACAAACCCTCCGGGGATCCCGCGGCCACCCCGGAGCCCCGTACGCCGCTGATGTCCCCGCGGTCGCCCACGGCGGCGAACGTCCCGCCGTACACGAGCAGATGATGTCGGTCCGTCATCCCCGGTCCCCTCCCTTGAGAGCCGTGATACCCGTGCCGGCCGGGATTCCCGGACCGGCCATGACACCCGTGCCTGACGTGGTGTCGTCGTGCAGCAGGTCGAGCGTGAGCGCCGCGGTCCAGCTGAAGCCGGTCGCGCCGCATGCCTCGCCGGTGTACGGGTCGACGTACTCCGCGAAGTCGGAGGTGTCCGCGATGTCCAGCACGGCTCCGCGCAGCGCGTCCGCGCCGGCCTGGTCGCCGTGCAGCCGGAGGCCCCGCTCGAGCAGCCAGCTCGTGTTGAACCAGGCCGGGCCGCGCCAGTAGCGGTGCGGGTCGAAGGCCTCGCCGAGCAGGTCGTAGCTGGGTGCGAGGCGGGTGGTGGTGCCCAGGCCGAAGTGCGGGCCGCGCAGGGTGCCCACGAGAGCGGCGGCCACCTCGCGCGGCAGGCCGGGCAGCAGCAGGGGGACGAGGCCGGAGACGCCCCGCTCCGGGACGAGGGCGCCGGTGAGCGGGCGCCGGCCCGGGTCCGGATCCCCGCCGCGCAGATCACGGCAGAAGAACATGCCCTCCGCCGGGTCCCACAGCCGCTCGACGAGCGCCGCCGTGAGCCGCTCCGCGCGCGCGTGCCGGGCCGTGCCGGTCGCTCCCAGCTCGTACGCGATGCGCGCGAGGGCGTGCTCGGAGGCGATGAGCAGCGCGTTGAAGGCGGGATCCTCGACGGCGAACTCCGCACCCCCGACGCCGCCCCGGCCCCCCGCACCGGACACGTCCTCGTAGCCGCCGCCTGGCTCCCACCCGTCCGGCTTCCGCCCGTCCTGCGGCCCGCTGTCCTCGTCCCGCCCGCCCTGCTCCCGGCCGCCCTGCGGCCGCCCGTCCCGCTTCCACTCGTCCCACGGCCGGCCGTCGAGGTGTCCGCCGTCCCGTACCCGGCCGTCGCCGTGTGCGCCGTCCCGCGCCCCGCCTTCGCCGTACGCGCTGTCGCGCACTCCGCCGTCGCGGTATCCGCCGTCCCGGTACTCCGTGGCCAGCCGCACGTACCGCCCGTAGTCCAGGTCCGTCGGACGGTCCTCGGGCGCCCCGTGGTCGAGGTCGGCGCGCCGGAACGAGCGGGCCGGGGCCGGGGCGACCCGGGCGAGCGGGGCGTCCCAGCTCGGCGCGTTGTCCATGCCCTGCTCCCACGGATGGACGACGGACACGAGCCCGCCCCCGCCCAGGTCGCGCCGGTGCAGCAGATAGCGGTGCCAGGCGGCCAGCCGGGGGTACACCCGGCTGAGGAAACCGCGGGCGCGCGAGAGTCCCGGGTCGGCGCAGTGCACCAGCCAGGCCGCGAGCGCGTGCACCGGTGGCTGCACGATGCCGGAGGTCTGTACGGTGCGCGGGGCGCCCGCAGCGCGCCCCGCGGTCGAGGAGCGCCAGAAGTCCGGGCTCGGGAAGTACGCGTCGAGCGGCACGGAGGGGTTGAACACGATGTGCGGGATGCGCCCGTCGCCCCACTGGGCGGCCAGCAGCGTCTCCAGCTCCGTCTGCGCCCGGCGCGGCGAGACGTGCCGCAGGCCGATGGCGATGAAGGCCGAGTCCCAGGACCACTGGTGCGGGTACAGACCGGGTGAGGGAACCGTCGACGTGCCCGTCCAGTTGCCCGCCAGCACGCTCGCCGCCCTACGGCGCAGAGCGGCGAGGTGCGGAGTGCCGGATGCCGGGGCCCCGAGCTGCGGCGGACCCGGCGGACCCGGCGGATCGTATACAACGGCGTACTCCGCCGGGCGGGCGATGAGCTGGGCGGTGCGATCCACTCGGGGCTCCCCGAAGACGACAAGGCCGGCCGACCGGTTCGGCAGTGGCTACCATAGGGTTACGTCTATTTAACACGCAAAACTCAATATGTAATGCAGGCTTGAGAAACACAAGGGGGTGCGCATGACGGGACGAGGCCAGGCCAGCTCCGGAGATCTGCTCGAACTGGTGCGCAGGGGACGGGCGACGACACGTGGTGCCCTCCAGCAGGCCACCGGCCTCTCCCGCGCGACCGTCGGCCAGCGCCTGGACCGGCTCTTCCGCGCCGGCTGGCTGCGCGAGGGGGCCGGCGGCCCGGTCGACTCCCCGCTGGGCGGCCGTCCCTCGATCACCCTGGAGTTCGACGACGCCCACGCCGTCGTCCTGGCGGCCGACCTGGACACACGGCACGCGCGCGCGGCCGTGCTGACGCTGACCGGGGAGATCCTGGCCGAGCACGGCGGCACGCTGGTCATCGAGGACGGGCCGGACGTGGTGCTCGGCGAGCTGGGCGGCTGGTTCGCCGAGCTGCTGGAGAAGGCGGGCCACCGGCCGGACGAGGTGTGCGGCATCGGACTCGCCGTGCCCGGCCCGGTCGACAGCGAGACCGGCCGGGTCGTCCAGCCGCCGATCATGCCCGGCTGGGACGGCTACGACATAAGGGGCCGGCTGTCCCGCGCCTTCACCGAACGGACGGCGGGCGGGAACGCGGGCGGATACGGCGGCGCGGTCGCGGTCCCCGTCCTCGTCGACAACGACGCGAACCTCATGGCGTACGGCGAACAGCGCACCGGATACGCCGACTGCTCGGCGTTCGTGCTGGTCAAGGTATCGACGGGCATAGGCGCGGGGGTCGTGGTCGGCGGCTCGATCTTCCGTGGCATCGACGGCGGGGCCGGCGACATCGGGCACATCCGGGTGGGCGCGGAGGCGCTGTGCCGCTGCGGTTCCTACGGCTGTCTCGCGGCGGTCGCCAGCGGTGGCGCCGTGGCGCGGAGGCTGGCGGAGTCCGGTGTCCCGGCGTCCTCGGGATCGGATGTGCGCGACCTGCTCGCGGCCGGTCACCCGGAGGCGGCCGCCCTGGCCCGTGAGGCGGGGCGCCGGGTCGGGGACGTCCTGGCGACCGTCGTGACGCTGCTCAACCCCGGGGTTCTGATGATCGCCGGAGATCTGGCCGGAACCGCCTTCCTGACGGGCGTGCGCGAGTTGCTCTACCAGCGCGCGCTGCCCCGCTCCACGGCCCACCTCGATGTGGTGACCTCGCGGCTGGGGGAGCGGGCGGGCCTGGTGGGAGCGGGTGCGCTGGTCGTGGAGCACCTGTACGCGCCGGAGCGGGTCGAGGAGCGGTTGCTGGCGCTCGGGGTGTGAGGGACGCTCGTGTGACGGGACTCCCGGGAACCCCCGGGATGCTCGTGTGACGAGCAGGTTTCCATCCCTGGGCGGGTCTTCGGGTGCGTCCGCATCGTGAAATCGGGGCGTCCGCACAAGGCCGATTCCGGCGTGATTCTCGCCACCCCTGAGGGGGGTAGTGCTCAGATGAGCGAATCAAGGGCGACTGCACTTCTCCAAGGGGTGGCACTCAGTGCCACCCCTTGATCGTTCATCGATCGAAATCAATCGTGCCGCACAGTGCTCATCTGAGCGTAATATGGGGCATGTGAGAGGCCGTCTGGAGGTGCTTGCGTTCAAGAAGTGAAAACATCGGCGGCCGTGCGCTTGCCAAGCCTTGACTTTCGATCCGCTGGCGGACGGTTGGTTACGGGCACATGACGCGCGAGTGGACGTACCCAGGAGCCTTCGATCTGGGTATGTTCCTGGCCGTCAGGGCAGCCACCGCGTCCTCGAGGAGTCGAGACCCGTGTCGGAAAACAAAGATCTCCAGGTAGCCGAGCAGGCCGCGACCGTTGAGGGCGTGAAGTTCGTCTACGACTTCACCGAGGGCAACAAGGACCTCAAGGATCTCCTCGGCGGCAAGGGCGCGAACCTCGCCGAGATGACCAACCTGGGCCTTCCGGTCCCTCCCGGCTTCACCATCACCACCGAGGCCTGCAAGGTCTACCTCGACAGCGGCGAGGAGCCGGCGGCACTGCGTGACGAGGTGAGTGCGCACCTCGACGCGCTGGAGCAGCGCATGGGCAAGAAGCTCGGCCAGGCCGACGACCCGCTGCTGGTCTCGGTCCGCTCCGGCGCCAAGTTCTCGATGCCCGGCATGATGGACACGGTCCTCAACATCGGCCTCTCCGACAAGTCGGTCCAGGGCCTCGCCAAGCAGGCCGGCGACGACCGCTTCGCCTGGGACTCCTACCGCCGCCTGATCCAGATGTTCGGCAAGACGGTCCTCGGCGTCGAGGGCGAGCTCTTCGAGGACGCGCTGGAGGCCGCGAAGACCGCCAAGAAGGTCACGGTCGACACCGAGCTGGAGGCGTCCGACCTCAAGAAGCTGGTCACCAAGTTCAAGCGGATCGTCAAGACCGAGGCCGGCCGCGACTTCCCGCAGGACCCGCGCGAGCAGATGGACCTCGCCATCCACGCGGTCTTCGACTCCTGGAACACCGACCGCGCCAAGCTCTACCGCCGCCAGGAGCGCATCCCGGGCGACCTGGGCACGGCCGTCAACGTCTGCTCGATGGTCTTCGGCAACCTGGGCCCCGACTCGGGTACCGGCGTGGCGTTCACCCGCGACCCCGCCTCCGGCCACCAGGGCGTGTACGGCGACTACCTCCAGAACGCCCAGGGCGAGGACGTGGTCGCGGGCATCCGCAACACCGTCCCGCTCGCCGAGCTGGAGTCGATCGACAAGAAGTCGTACGACCAGCTCATGC
Organism: Actinobacteria bacterium OV320; assembly: GCA_001298545.1. GTDB lineage: Bacteria > Actinomycetota > Actinomycetes > Streptomycetales > Streptomycetaceae > Streptomyces > Streptomyces coriariae. Next base: position 115,513 of record LJCX01000034.1, on the reverse strand, counting down.
AGATCATGGAGACGCTGGAGAACCACTACAAGGACCTCTGCGACATCGAGTTCACCATCGAGCGCGGTCAGCTGTGGATGCTCCAGACCCGCGTCGGCAAGCGCACGGCGGGCGCGGCCTTCCGCATCGCCACCCAGCTCGTCGACCAGGGCCTGATCGACGAGGCCGAGGCGCTCCAGCGGGTCACCGGCGCCCAGCTCGCCCAGCTGATGTTCCCGCGCTTCGACGACGAGGCGAAGGTCCAGCAGGTCGGCCGGGGCATCGCGGCGTCGCCGGGCGCGGCGGTCGGCAAGGCGGTCTTCGACTCGTACACGGCCGTCAAGTGGTCCCGCTCCGGCGAGAAGGTCATCCTGGTCCGCCGCGAGACCAACCCCGACGACCTGGACGGCATGATCGCGGCCGAGGGCATCCTGACCTCGCGCGGCGGCAAGACCTCCCACGCGGCCGTGGTGGCCCGCGGCATGGGCAAGACCTGTGTCTGCGGCGCCGAGGAGCTCGAGGTCGACACCAAGCGCCGCCGGATGACGGTCCCCGGCGGCCATGTCGTCGAGGAAGGCGACCTGATCTCGATCGACGGGTCGTCGGGCAAGGTCTACCTGGGCGAGGTCCCGGTGGTCCCGTCCCCCGTCGTGGAGTACTTCGAGGGCCGGATGCACGCGGGCGCCAACGACGCCGACGAACTGGTCGAGGCGGTCCACCGGATCATGGCCTTCGCGGACCGGAAGCGCCGCCTCCGGGTCCGGGCCAACGCGGACAACGCCGAGGACGCGCTGCGCGCCCGCCGCTTCGGCGCCCAGGGCATCGGCCTGTGCCGTACGGAGCACATGTTCCTCGGCGACCGTCGTGAGCTGGTCGAGCGCCTGATCCTCGCGGACACGGAGACCGAGCGCGAGGAGTCGCTGAAGGCACTCCTGCCGCTCCAGAAGCAGGACTTCGTGGAGCTGTTCTCGGCGATGGACGGCCTCCCGGTCACGGTCCGGCTCCTGGACCCGCCGCTGCACGAGTTCCTGCCCGACATCACCGAGCTGTCGGTCCGGGTGGCCCTGGCGGAGTCCCGTCAGGAGCCCCACGAGAACGAACTCCGGCTCCTCCAGGCCGTCCACCGCCTGCACGAGCAGAACCCGATGCTGGGCCTGCGCGGCGTACGCCTCGGCCTGGTCATCCCCGGCCTGTTCACCATGCAGGTACGGGCGATCGCCGAGGCCGCCGCCGAGCGCAAGACGGCGAAGGGCGACCCGCGCGCGGAGATCATGATCCCGCTGGTCGGCACCGTCCAGGAGCTGGAGATCGTCCGCGAGGAGGCCGACCAGGTCATCGCGGAGGTGGAAGCGGCGACCGGCGTCCAGCTGAAGCTGTCGATCGGCACGATGATCGAGCTGCCGCGCGCCGCGCTGACCGCCGGTCAGATCGCCGAGGCGGCGCAGTTCTTCTCCTTCGGCACGAACGACCTGACCCAGACGGTGTGGGGCTTCAGCCGCGACGACGTCGAGGCATCCTTCTTCACGGCCTACCTGGAGAAGGGCATCTTCGGCGTCAGCCCGTTCGAGACGATCGACCGGGACGGCGTGGGCTCCCTGGTGAAGCTGGCGGTGGAGGCCGGCCGCGCCACCCGCCCCGACCTCAAGCTCGGCGTCTGCGGCGAGCACGGCGGCGACCCGGAATCCGTCCACTTCTTCCACGAGGTCGGACTCGACTACGTCTCCTGCTCGCCGTTCCGGATCCCGGTGGCACGGCTGGAAGCGGGCCGGGCGGCCTCGCAGTCGACGGGCAGCGACCACCGCTGACGCCCCGATAACCCCGGAGCCGCCGCCGGTCCCCGACCCTCACCGATCGGCGACGGCCCCGGCGCACCACGGAGGACGGCACCCTGTGCGGGGGTGCCGTCCTCTCGCGTTGTCCGTGTGCGTCGTGCTCCCGCGAGATCCGCATGCGCTGATCAATTCACGCAGGTCAATGGGGCACTCCTAATGAATACCAAGGAAAATGCAAGGTTTTCACAGCATGTTTTCGCGCATTGAATTCTGAGTTTTCTCTTCGGGCCCTGACGGTGCGTGTTAAGTTCCTTCTCATCGGGCGGCGGGATCGCTCAGGGTGACGACTCTGATCCATGACCCGCTCGTGCGGAATTCCCCTCCCGTGCAGATGCCGCAAACTCAGAAGGAGTCGCTATGAGCTTCAGGGTGATTGCACCGCTCGGCCCCCGGCGGAACGGCGACGCGAATGCGAACGCCAACCCGAACCCGAACCCCGGTCAGGTCCCGCCGCCTGCCCAGCAGTCGAGGCGCCGTCGTCCGCGTCCCGGTGAGCCCGCGCCCCAGCGCCCCGGCTTCTGACCGAGAAATACCTGGGGAAAGGGGAGGGCCGTCGGTGTTCCGGCGGCCCTCCCGGCGATCGGAGGAAGCCACGGAAGCAATGTGCGCCCGGTCGAATGTGAGGGGAGAAATATGCGTGCGCCCGAGAAGTATTCAGGGACCGATTATCCTCGGCATATCCCACCGGGTATGGAACTGTCCGAATACGGCTTGCCGATAGTTCGGAACACCGGTGCCGACGCTCCCGGTGACGACACTCTCGGTGACGGCACTCTCGGTGACGGCAACGGCACGCCCCCGGCACCCCCCACCCTCTCGCCCCGCACTGCCTTCCGCCGTTTCTGGCCCATGACCAAGGGGCTGCGCCGCTGGCTCGTGGGTGTCTGGCTCTGCACCGTGCTGGGCGCGCTCGCGGAGACCGCCGCGATCCTGCTGTTCGGCGACCTCACCGACAACGCGCTCCAGAAGGGCTCACTGGACGCCTTCTGGTCCCCGGCGGCCCAGTGGCTCGGCATCGCCGTGGTGGGCGCGGCCGTCGGATACGGGGGCGGCTCCCTCGCCGTCTGGGTGTCGGAACGGTTCGTGATGCGCCTGCGCGAGCACGTCTTCGACCATGTGCAGAAGCTGCCCCCGCACTTCTTCCAGCGCCACCGCCAAGGAGACCTCCTCTCCCGGCTGACCGGCGACGTCGAGGCGATCGAGCAGATGGCCGTCTCCGGGCTGATCGGCACGGCGTCCGCGTTGTTCAGCGCCGTCTTCTACGCGGCGGCGGCGTTCTGGCTGCGCTGGGAACTCGCGGCGGCGACCTTCGTCCTCGCCCCTCTCTTCTGGCTGGCCGCCCGGAGGTTCGCCGCCGGTGTCCGGTCCGTCGCACGCGAGGGCCGGGTCGCCGACGGCGCGGTCACCTCCGTGGTGGAGGAGTCGCTCGGCAACCTCGTCCTCACCCAGGCGTACGGCCGCCAGGACGCCGAGCGCCGCCGGCTGAGCCGGGAGGCGACGGCGTGGTTCCGGGCCGCCGTCCGCTCGGCCCGCCTCAACCAGGCCTACGGGCAGCTCGTCCAGGTCATCGAGACCGTGTGTGTCCTGGCCGTGATCGGCATCGGGGTCTGGGAGATCTCCGAGGGCCAGATGACGCTCGGGCAACTGCTCGCCTTCGCCGCCCTCCTCAGCTACCTCTACCCGCCCATCCGCAGTCTCGCCCAGCTCGGCCTTCTGATCTCCGGCGCCACCGCCGGCGCCGAACGGCTCGTCGAGGTGCTGGACACCCGGCCCGCCGTCGCGGACCGCGTCGGCGCCGCCCGGCGGGGGACCGGACGCCCCGACGGCATCGTCGAGCTGCGCGACGTCTCCTTCCGCTACCCGGGGGCCTCGACCGCCGCCCTCGAATCGCTGACCTTCACGGCACGGCCGGGAGAACTGGTGATCATCACCGGCCCGAGCGGCGCGGGCAAGTCCACGGTCTCCAAACTGCTCCTCCGCTTCTACGACCCCGACGCCGGCTCCGTCCTCCTGGACGGCACCCCTCTGTACGACTTCCCGCTCGACCGGCTGCGCGAGTACGTCACGCTGCTGCCGCAGGAGACCCTCGTCCTGCACGACACCGTCCGCGCGAACATCGCCTGCGGCCGGCCCGGCGCGAGCGACCACGCCATCGAGGAAGCGGCCCGGACGGCCGACGCGCACGAGTTCATCACCGCGCTGCCCGAGGGGTACGACACCTGGATCGACCCCAACTCCGCACGGCTGTCCGGCGGCCAGCTGCAGCGCCTCGCCATCGCGCGGGCCGTGCTGCGTGACGCGCCGGTCCTCGTCCTGGACGAACCGACCACCGGACTGGACGCGATCGCCACGCGCCGTATCGTCGAACCGCTGCGCCGGCTCATGGCGGGCCGCACCACGATCATGATCACGCACGACCTCAACCTGGCACCCGACGCCGACCGCGTCCTCGTCGTCGACCGCGGCCACCTGGTGGAAACGGGCCGCCACGAAGCCCTCCTCACCCACGGCGGCACCTACGCCCACCTCCACGGCTCCCAAACCCCCACCTTCACGCAACCCCCTGGCGACACTTACGCCTGGGAAGCGCCCTGAGCTGCGGGCTCAGCTGCCGTCACACGCGATCAACAACGGCGTGATCGTTCAGCTGGGCGCAGTCTCGGTCTACACGTCCGCGAAGTGTCCTGACTGCCCAAACCGACCAGCGTCACAACGGCAGCCCTCCCGGTCCCAGCAGACGGAACCCCGACCTTGACTGTCGGCGATGCCCCGGCCGACCCTGCGGCGGGGACAACCTATGCGGGGTCTCTGGTGGTCAAGGCAGGGCAGGGCGGAGTAGAGGGTACGAGTAGCGGCGCCCGCCCTTTACTGGTCGACGGCGCTGGCGCATCGAGGAGGACGGCGTCCTGTACGGGGGAGTCGTTCTCGCGCGTTGGCGCGAGGTGTCTGAATTTCGATCACCTGATGTGGTGGTGGATGGACGAGTGAAGGTTTCAGCACGTTGGGGTTCCACTACTTTCTGTGATTACCGGTGGTCGTTGGGGTTGCTGGGGCATGCAGAGAGGTCTAGGGATGAAAAGGGCTGTTGTCGGCGCACTGGCGTTCGGACTGTTTCTCGTGGGGGCGGGAAGTGCGGTCGCGGACTCGTGGAGCGACATCAAACTCACGACGACCACGGGTGCTGTCTTCGAGGGTGCGGAGTACCGGTTCAATCCGCCGGAGCGAAACCACGGCTCCTTCGAGTGGCGAGGGAATCTGCGGGACGACGACTTCGGGGACGGGCACAACATCTACCTGCAGGTCCGAGTCGAAAGCCACGGATGGGTCCGCTACAACGGGAAGCAGCGGCAGAGCGTGCGCCTGCATCACTCGAACTGGGACGGGGCGCAGCGGTACACCGACAACGCTGAGATCCGAGTCTGCCGTAACCGCGGGAGCCTGCATCCGGACAACTGCTCCCCCACCCGGAAGTTCTCGGTCACTCGCTAGCAGTTTTCTGCACTTCACAGCCCAGGTGTCCGCACCTGGGCTCCCTCTCGTCATAGAGGAACCAACATCAACACGTCAGAAGTTCTGTCTGCTAAGGGTGTCGACCTCTTCTACGGGAAGACGCCCGCTGTCCGACACGCCGACATCCGTCTTCGCCGTGGCGAAGTCGCCGCGATTACCGGGCAGAGTGGTTCCGGCAAGTCCTCATTGCTGTACTGCCTCGCCGGGGTCCTGCCCGTGGCGCGCGGGGAGGTCCGCTTCGAGGGGCGCGCCCTCGGTGAACTCGACGACGAGGCACTCAGCGCGCTGCGCCGTGAGCGCTTCGGATTCGTTTTCCAGTATGGCGAACTGCTCCCGGAGTTGACCGTGGAGGAGAACGCCGCTTTGCCGCTGCGTCTGGCGGGGCAGCGCAAGGCGGAGGCGCTAGCCGTTGCTGGCGAGGTTCTCAGCCGGCTGGGTCTTTCCGGTTTGCGGCAGCGGCGCCCTTCACAGGTGTCCGGAGGGCAGAGTCAACGCATCGCCGTAGCGCGGGCATTGGTGCATCAGCCTACTGTGGTGTTCGCCGATGAGCCGACGGGTTCACTTGACAGTGCCAACTCCACGACCGTACTGGATGAGTTTCTGTCACTTGCGCGTTCTCAGGGGACGGCCGTACTGCTCGTCACGCACGATGCCCAAGTGGCCTCCCGAGCCGACAGCCAGTACACGATGCACGACGGTGCTCTTTCGGCCCTAGATCGGGAGTCGAAATGAAAGAACTCCTTTTGGGCCTGCGACTCTTGTCGGGCAGTGGGAGAGGAAACCGCGTGCGTTTCCTCCTCATGGCCGGAGGCAGTGCGATCGGTGTGTGTTGCCTGGCCATGGTGCTCGCGATTCCAGCGATCCTGGCTACTCAGGACGGACGCAAAGCGGCGCGTGAGGCAGATTGTCGTCGCGATGATCGCCGGGTCTGCATCGGCTCTGACAGGGCTCCTCTTGAGCTCGACCTAACGGACCCGTACGGCTCTCGGCCCATGATCCGCATCTTTCATGCGCCGGGCGCCATCACCATCGCTCCTCCGCCAGGGCTGAGAAAACTTCCGTCTCCTGGCGAAGTATTCGTGTCCCCAAAACTGCACGAGGAGCTAAGGGAAGAGCCGGGCCTCGCCCAACTGGTGCCGGGGCGGGAACAGGGCCTCATTGGCGCTCAAGGGCTGGCCCATCCTGACGAGCTGTACGCGTACATCGGCGTAAGCCGCGATCAGCTGAAGGATGGACATGCCGTGACTTCCTACGGGAGGTCGTATACGCATGACGAGACAGTGGAGCCCTCGACGCTGGATATCGTGCGCTTCACGCTGGCGGGCGTCGTGCTGCTCCCATTGGCTGTCTATCTGTCGGTGTGCGCACGGTTGTCGGCTGCGGCTCGCGCTCGTCGACTCGCCGCCCTTCGGCTGCTCGGGTTGAGTAAGAAGGGCGTTCATCGAGTCAATGCGGCTGAGACGGTCGCTGCGGCACTGCTCGGAGCGGTGTTCGGGCTGGGTATCTATGCGGTGGTCAATCAGCTCATCTCCCGCGTGGGCCTTCCTGGCTTTCGGTGGTACCCATCGGACGGGTCGCTGTCCCTCTCTACGGCTCTAATCTGCCTGATTGGTTGTCCGGCGCTCGCCTGGTTTGCAGGATCGGTCGGAGCCAGGAAAGCTGCGGCGAACCCGTTGGCTGTGCGGCGCGGTGCGGTTGAGAAGCCGCCTGCTAAGTGGGGATTGCTGCCGCTCCTGCCAGGTCTGGGTGTCATCACTGCATATTGCGTGGCTGGCGCTACAGGGCACGAGCCTCGGGATTCCTCTCTCTCGTCGCTCTTGATGCCGCTCGCCGTCGTTTCAGTGGGCGTCGGGCTGGTGCTGGCGCTTCCGATTCTCTCTCGGACCCTGTCCCGGTCGGTGGCACGTACCAGCCGCTCCCTTCCTCTCGGCCTGGCAATGCGGCGCAACGAGATGGAACCGGGTGGGACGCTGCGGGTTGCGACCGGCCTGATCCTGCTGGTCTACGCGGCATCGCTCGCGCAAGGCGTGCTCATCGAGCTCGACCAAGTGACAAAGAACAGTTCGCCTGTTCAGTCCTATGTCCTGCCCCTTGAGGGAATTTCCGAAGAGAAACAGCGAGCTTTCGAAGAAGTGGCGGGCGTCAGAGGTCACTTCGTTCGAATGAATTCATGGTGGGACCACAGCAGTGACGATTGGCCTCATACCCTGAGCATGGTTGTCGCCAACTGCGATCAACTGCGCAAGATGGTGCCGACGGCGCACGGTTGTCTGAACGGGCGCTCCGTTCGACTTGTGAGCGATGGTCAGATTTATGACGAGGACAGCAGGCCGGGCTCTGTCTTTCCGTTCCTGCTGCATGGCAGCAAGGGTCAGAAGAAGTTCCTGAAGGTGCGGGTACCTGGGCGGACGCTTAAATATCAGGACGATGGTGGAGAGGCTCTAGTCGATAGCGGAGAGGTGTTTGTCCCGCCTTCGTCCCTCCCTGCGGGCTTTCGCCCTGATTCCGCAACACTAGTCCTCCTCAGCAGTTCAGCGCCCGAAACTGTGCGCTCGGTCCTCGACGGGCTTGGCGGAGTCGATCCCACCGCCCATGTCGATACCCCCGGCGTAGTGGTCACTGCCCTTCAACAGATCACCGTGGTCAAGACGATCCTCGCCATGGGTATGGTGCTCGGCCTCGTCATCGGTGTAGCCGCTTACCTTGTGGCTGCCACTGACCGTGCGGTCGAACGTCGGCCTCAGGTGACTGCCCTGTCTCTGCTCGGTGCGAGGCCCCGAACGTTGCGGGCTGTGCAGGTGGCGCAAGTTGTGTTGCCGCTGGCGGTGGGCTTGGTGTTGGCGGTCGTTGCCGGGAAAGCGGCTGAGTCCAGTTACCTGGTCACCGGAGGTGGCGAGGTTTTCTGGGACGGGGCTGGTGTGCCGTTGCTGTTGGCCTGCGCTCTGGGCGTCGTGGCGGTCGCCGCCGTCGGGTCCCTGCCGCTGATCGGGCGGCGGATCGATCCGGAGTTGATTCGGCGCGATTGATGGGTGGCGGGCGGGTGTGGATGGGGGCGGCACCCTGTGTGTGGGTGCCGCCCTTTGTTGTGGTGGTGGGGGTCAGGGCTTCGGCAGGGTGGACAGCCAGGTGGTCAGGAGGGCGTTGGTTCGTTCGGGGTGTTCCTGTTGGAGCCAGTGGCCGCAGTTTTCGAGGATGTGGGACGAGGAGAGGCCGGGGAGGGTCGTGGGGAACGCTTCGATCGCGGCGGCCAGCCAGGTCGTGGAGGCGTCGAGGGCTCCGCCGATGAACAGGGAAGGCTGGGTGATCGGGGCGCCGTTGAAGGGCGCGAGATCCGCCCAGTCGCGGTCCATGTTGCGGTAGCGGTTCAGGGCGCCGGTCAGGCCGGTTCGCTCGAACTCCGCCGCGTAGACGTCGAGATCCGCCTCGGTGAGCCAGACGGGCAGCCCTCCGGTGGGGAAGCGGTCGCGCAGCTTTCCGCCCCGGGTGACGAAGTGGGGGTCGGGGGAGCCCGCCGCCGGCATGGTGTCCGCGGACAGGGCGGCGTAGAAGCCCGCGAGCCAGCCTCGTACGTCGGGCTCGATCTCCGCCTCGGCGCGGCCGGGTTCCTGGAAGTAGGGGACGTAGAACTCCTCCTCCCCGCCCGTCGCGCCCATCTGAGCGAAGACCTCGCTCGGCATCGGTCCGCCCGGTGGGGTGTAGGGGACGCTCAGCAGACCCACCGCGTGGAAGACGTCCGGGCGCAGCAGGGCGGAGTCGGCGGCGATCGTCGCCCCCCAGTCGTGGCCGACGATCACCGCGGACCGCTCGCCCAGGGCCTGGACGACCGCGGCGTTGTCCTCCACCAGTTCCCGCATGCGGTACGCCTCCGTGGCCCGGGGCTCGGAGGAGCGGCCGTAGCCGCGGACGTCGAGGGCGGCCGCGCGGTACCCGGCCGCGGCCAGCGCCGGCAGCTGGTGGCGCCAGGAGTACCAGGACTCGGGGAAGCCGTGCACGAGCAGGACCAGGGGGCCCTCGCCCTGCTCCACCACGTGGACACGGCCTGCGGGCGAGGGGAGCATGCGGTGTTTCACGTCGTTCGCGGTCTGCTGCGACATCGACCCTCCGAGACTTGAGATCGTCCATCGGTTTCCGAGGGTGCGGTCCCGGCGCGCAAGTCGCGAGTTCTGTTGCCGGTTCGGCAAACGGCCGGCCGTCACCGGGGCGTACCGGGTCCACGACTCCGGCGGCGGCTCACGTCTTCGTTCCCTGTTCCCCTGTTCTTCCCCTGTTCCTGATTCCCCTGTTCCTGATTCCCCTGTCCTATTCGCAGGCCACGCCGTCGCCGTCGCGGTCCAGGTGGCGCCCGTAGCCCGGGTCGCCCACGCGGACCGGAGCGGCGCCGGCCGCGCGGGCGGCCGTGCAGTTGGCGTAGTAGGCACTTCCGGAGTCGGCGGAGTCGGCGGAATCGGTGGAGTCGGCTGAGCTGTCGGACTCGTCGGATCCGGAGCCGGCCGCGTTCGCCGCCGCCTTCGCCGTGACCGTCTTCGTCACCTTCACCGTCTCCGTCGCCGTGGCGGTCACCGTGCCCGCCGGTTCGGGGACGGCGGTCTCCGTCGTCGTGGCCGTCACGGTCACCGTGGGCTGCGGTTCGGCGGACGTCGGCTTCGCCTCCGCCGTGGTCCCGCCGTGGGCTCCGCCGATGCCCGCGCCGAGGAACAGGGCCAGGGCGAGGGCGGGCAGGACGTATCTCTTCCTGGCCCAGCGGGGAGTGGGGTTCTGGGTGGGTGCGGTGGTGGTGTACGGGTTGCTCATGTGCGTCCCCCGGGCTGTGGTGCGGTGTGAGGGGACGACGGTATGGCCGTTTTGCATGTGGTGTGGGGGACGTGGCCGTTCTGTGACTTTTCTGTGCGCATGGTCCGGGGTGGGCGGCACCCGCGATCGTCGAGTGCCGCCCCATCTCGTCCGTTTCCGCTCCTCCTCGGCGGGCCGGACGGTGTGTCAGATCGAGACCGCTACCGCCGTGAACGTCGTCTCCGGGAGCTGCGGGCTGGTGAAGCGCGCGTTGACCAGGTAGAGGCGGTCGTCGTAACGGGCGGCCGTGGTGGGGACGTCGAAGCGGGGGTCGGTGATCGTGCGGGTGAGCGTGGCGGTGGTCGCCGTGCGGTCCAGGGACCAGACGCTGATCAGGTTCAGCCGGTTCTGGACGACGTACAGCGTGCGGCCGATGCGGTAGAGGCCGTCCCCGTTCACCACGTCCGACGCGCCGACCAGCGTGATCCTCGTGGCGTGGCCGCTCCTGAGGTCCACGTTGTACAGCTCGCCGGGTGTGCTCTTGACGACGATCAGACCCCGGCCGTCCGGTGTGCCGACGATCCCGTTGGCGTTGTTCACGTCGGGGAGCTGGACCCAGTCGCCGATGAGCGCAAGGGCGCGGATCTCGCCGTCGGTCCGGCCGCGCGGGACGCCGTACAGCACGGCGTCCCGTGAGTCGGTGAACCAGGCCCGGTCGCCGAGCAGGGTCACGTCGTTGATGAAATGGCCTGCGGCCGGGCTGAGTTGGTGGGTCGTCAGCAGCTCGCCGGTGCGGGAGTCGATCACGCGCGCCACTCCCGTGCTGCCCGCCACGTACAGCAGGCCGTCGTGGTCGAGCTTCAGGCCCACCGACACCTGGCCGGCGCCCCCCGCGTACAGGACCGTGCCCTCGCCGGTGCGCAGGTCGGTGCGGAGGATGCCGCCGCCCGCGCGGGAGCCCTGGTAGGCGTACGGCTTGCTGCCGATGGCGATGCCCTCGGGGAGCCAGCCGTCGGGAAGGGAGTACTCGGTCGGCCAACCCGCCTCATCGGTACGGGACTTGACGGCATCGGAAGGGGACGGGGCCGCGGTCGCGGCGGGGGCCGCCGCAGCCGTCAGGGCGACGGCGGCCAGGGCCGCGCCGCCGAGGACGGTGCGGCGGGACGGGGTGGGGGCGGGCGTGGGGGTGGGAGCGGGGGTCATGGTTACGTGCCTCCGTGAGTGGGGTGCGGGCGGCGAACGGCGTAACTCTGCGAGTGGTGTGACTCTTCGAGCGATGTCACTCCGCGAGTGGTGTGACTGTTCGAACGGTGTGACCCTGCCAACCGTGTGACGCCGCGTACGGCGTGACACGGCGTGACACGGCGTGACACGGCGAACCGTGGCCATGCCCGGTGGGGCTGTGGCCGCCGGTGTGTGGTCTCACTCCGCTGGGACTTCGTTGGCGAGTAACGAGCCGCCGCCCGACCGCGTTCCTCCGTTCTGCTGTCGAGTTCCTGTCAATCCTGGCCCGCAAGCCGAAGTGCCTGCCCAGGCGTCCCTATGTCCGGAACGGCCCCTTCACCTCGTAGGTGATCCCGCCCGACGAGCTGCCGCTCGTACCGCGCTGGCTGGAGAAGTACAGGCGGGTGCCGTCCGGGGAGAAGGCGGGGCCCGTGATCTCGGAACCCGACTGGCCGTCGACGCGCAGGAAGGGCGCGACCACGTCGTCGGGGGTGATGAGGCAGATGTCCATGGTGTCGCCGTCCTCCGCCACGAACAGGTCGCCGGAGGCGGAGCCCGTGACGTTGTCCACCCCGGTGAGGGGAGCCGTGCCGGACGTCACCAGTGAGTCGTCGTAGGCGAGTTCGATCGTCTGGGCGGCCGCGTTGTACTGCCAGACCCGGTTGTCGCCCTTCGTCGTGAACCAGCAGGTGTCGTCGGCGTAGTGGCAGCCCTCGCCGCCGTTGAAGCGCTTGGCGCCGGAGACCTGGTTGCGGGTGGCGGTGGCGCCGGTCGGGTCGGGCACCGGGGACCAGGTCACGGGGCCGCTCGTGGCCGTGCCGGCCACCAGGACCTCCAGCGTCCCCGAGGACAGGTCGCCCCAACTCGTCGGCCGGAAACGGTAGAAGCAGCCGTCGGTCACGTCCTCGGTCAGGTAGAGCACCTTGCGGACCGGGTCGGCGGCGGCCGCCTCGTGCTTGAAACGGCCCATCGCGTCCCGGCGGACCGCTGCCTTCGTGCCCCAGGGGTCGGTCTCGTAGACGTACCCGCGATCGACCTCCTCGCAGGACAGCCAGGTGTTCCACGGGGTCCTGCCGCCCGCGCAGTTCTGGCGGGTGGCGGAGAGGATGCGGTACGCGGCCGTGATCGTCCCCGTCGCCGAGAACCTCACCGCGCTCGCACCGCCCGACGGGTTGATCTCCGAGTTGGAGACGTAGATCCAGCCCGTGCCGTCCGCATAACAGGCGCCGCCGTCGGGGGCGTTGTGCCAGGCGTACGAGGTCCCGGACACCGTCTGGCCGGAGCGGGCGATCACCCGGCTGGTGAAACCGCTCGGGAGCCGGATGCCGTTGGCGTCGGCCGCGCCGAGCGCCCCGTACGGGCCCGCGCCGGGCTGGGCCGGGGCGGCGTAGGCGGCGCCGCGCCAGAGGGTTCCGCCGAGTACGGCGGAGGAGCCGCCGATCGCGGCCGCACGCAGGAAGGTACGACGTTCCACGCTCACTCCCAGGGGTGGTGTGGTGAACCGGCCCGAACGCCGGTGCCGGCGACGGGGTCGTTCAGGGTCGTGCGCTGCCGAACGCTAGAAGCGCAGGGTAGCCATGTCGTGGACATGTCGTAACCGGGAGATGCGGGATGGGTGACCGGGAGCGCCGTATCTGCCCGTGCAAGTGGAGTCCTTCGGGTGGCCGCACACCGTGCGGTGCGGCAGACCCGTGGTGGCGCGCGTGCCCGCGGTTACGCCTGCCCGCGCGCGAACCCGGAGGTGTACTCGTCCGCGTACCCCCGCGGATGTCCCTCCGCATACGCCGGGGCGTACTCCTCCGCGTACCGCTGCGCGAAGTCCTCCGGCATCGGGGTGGTGTCCAGGTAGAACCACTCGGCGGTGGGGCCGGGAGCGGATCCGGAGGCGGCGGGGACGGTGGCGGGCGCGGGGGCCGTCCGGCGGCGGGGCAGCGGGTCGGAGGGCTGGAGGCCGGAGGGTCGGAGGCCGGAGGGTCGGAGCCCGTCGGCCACCTGTGCCCGTTCCTCCTCCGCGGGCGGTCGTTGCGCCGGGCCCGGCATCAGCAGCTCCACCCGCAGGCCCTTGCCGCGTTGCTGGGCGGTGAACTCCTCCACCTGGCTGCGGCAGGCGTGGTCGAGATGGGTCACGCCGGTGAGGTCGAGCCGGATGCGGGGTCTGCCGGCCTCGGCGGCGGACTCCAGGGCCTCGATGACCTGGGGCAGTCGCAGGAAGGTCGCGTTGCCTGCCATCACCACCTTCGCGGTGTCGTCCTCGGTGTGCTGCCGGATGACCGTCTGCGACATGCGCACCGCCGCCAGCGCGATGCCCGCCGCGAGGCCGATCAGGACGCCTTCCAGAAGCGCCGTCGCCACGATGACCAGAGTGGTGATCGTCATGACGGCGAACTCGCCCCGGTCCTGCCGCCACATCTTCGGGAACTCGTCGGGAGCGAAGAGCTTCCAGCCGCTGTGCACGAGTACGCCCGCCAGGACCGAGACCGGGATCAGGGCCAGCACCTGGGGGAGCAGCAGCGCGAACGCCAGCAGCCACAGCCCGTGCAGGGTACGGGAGAGCCGGGTCCTGGCGCCCGCCTGGACGTTCGCCGAACTACGGGCCACCACCGCCGTGATGGGCAGGGCGCCGAGGAGTCCCGCGAGCGTGTTGCCGGCGCCCTGGGCGATCAGCTCGGGGTTGTAGCGGGTGCGCGGCCCGTCGTGCATACGGTCCACCGCGGCCGCCGTGAACAGTGATTCCGCCGAGGCGATCACGGTGAAGGTCAGGATCGCGGTGATGATCCCGGCGTCCGCCAGACCCGCGAACTGCTCCGCCCCCGGTACGTCGACGGAGGCCAGCAGATTGCCCACCTGGAGCGTCTTGACGTCGACGCCCGGCAGCGCGGCGACCGTGATGCCGATGCCCACCGCGACCAGGGCCGCCGGCACCTTCTTGACCGGTCCCGGTGCCTTCTTCCACAGGAAGCTCAGGACGACCGTGACGATGCCGAGCCCGGCGGCGATCATCGCCTGAGGGTCGGCGACCGTGTCCGCGAGCAGGCCGGGGATGCCGGCCATGTTCTCCAGCGGGGTACCGGGGGCCTTCGCGTCGGCCACCGGGTACGCCTGGCTGAACATCAGCGGCAGGCCGATGCCGGCGAGCATGCCCTGGACGACGGCCAGGGAGATCGCCTGGAAGAACCGGCCCAGTTTCACCAGGCCGAGGACGATCTGGAGGAGGCCGGAGAAGAGCACGATCACGCCGAGCATGGCCACGCCGTACTCCAGCACCGTCTCCGCGACCAGCGCGGCGAGACCGGCGGCCGGGCCGCTCACCTGAAGCGTGCTGCCGCGTGCCGCGCCCACCACCAGGCCGCCGATGACGCCCGAGATGATGCCCAGCTCGGGGGAGACGCCCGAGGCGACGGCCACGCCGATGCACAGCGGGAGCGCGACCAGGAAGACGACGAGGGACGCGGTGATCTCGGTGGCCAGATCACCCTTCGGCGCAGCCGCTTTCAGGGCGGCCATCGCCGAGCCTTTCGCCGTGCCCTTCGCCGTGCCCTTCGCCGTGCCCTTCGGTGGCGGTGGCGGTGGCGATGTCGGTTCAGGTGTCGGCGCGGGCGGGCGCGTGGGCGTCGGAGGGGACATGGGCCGCGGCGGTGGCGTCGGCGGACCGGTTAGCCCGGCCGCCTGCCCGAACGTGCGGCCCCTTCCGTCACTGGCCCCGGAGCTCCAGTCCGCGCCCGCTCCCCGGTCGGTACCCGTGTCCCAGTCCGCGCCCGGGTCCCACTCCGCGCCCGCTCCCCGGTCGGTACCCGTGTCCCAGTCCGCGCCCGGGTCCCACTCCGCGCCCGCTCCCCGGTCGGTACCCGTGTCCCAGTCCGCGCCCGGGTCCCACTCCGCGCCCGGGGCCGTGTCCGTTCCCCGGCCCCGGGCGTGCCTGGCGTGTGCGCCGCTCATGCCGCGTGCACCCGGAACAGGCCGTCCTCGTCCAGTTCGTGCACCTGCCCGGTGTGCACCTCGTAGTACCAGCCGTGCAGGCGCAGCTGCCCGGCGTCGAGGCGCCGCTGCGTCGCCGGGTGACCACGCAGCACCGCAAGCTGGTTGACGACGTTCAGCTGGGCGACGTCCGGCATCGACGGGTCCTCGACGTCGCCGTCCAGGACGGACGCCAGCCTGGGGCGGGCCAACTGGAGCCAGGCGTCCACACCGGGAAGGGCGGACAGGTCGTCGCCGGACTTGAGGGCGCCCATCGCACCGCAGTGGGAGTGGCCGCACACCACGATGTCCTGAACGCCGAGCACCTCCAGTGCGTACTCGATGGTGGCCGCCTCGCCGGAGGCGCCCTGCCGGCCGTGCGGCGGAACGATGTTTCCCGCGTTTCGCAGCTCGAATATCTCGCCGGGCCGCGCGCCCGTGATCAGTGCGGGTATCACCCGTGAGTCCGAGCAGGTGATGAACAATGCCTCGGGATATTGGCCCTCGGCCAGTCGCCGGTATTCGCCGCTTTCGAAGTCGACCCGCCGTTTGAACGAGCGGGCGCGGTCCAGCAGTGCCTTCACGGATCCTCCCAGGTCAGAGCTGGTCGGCATGGGGGTCCGACCAGTTCCTCATCACCGTAGAGGAGTCAATGCCAGGCGAAGGTTAGAGGAACACTAAACCGCCGACAAGAATGGGACAGTTTTCGTCCGGAGTTGAGCCGCTGCTCACATTGTCCGGGAGATCTGAGGCGTATTCCTGACCGTTCTTGTAGCGTGACGGATCCACGGAACACGTGAATTCGGCGCACAGGAGAGACGGGAACGCATGGGTGTACGAGTCCTGCTCATCGAGGACGACCGGACGATCGCCGAGCCGCTCGTCGAGGGCCTCGGGAACTTCGGGCTGGCGGTGCGTCATGTCGGCACCGGCGGTGAGGGGCTGAGGGGGCCGTACGGCGATGTCGTCCTGCTCGACCTGGGGTTGCCCGACATCGACGGCATCGACGTCTGCCGGGGCATCCGGCAGAACTCCGACGTCCCCATCATCATCCTCAGCGCCCGGGGGGAGGAGGCCGACCGGGTGCTGGGTCTGGAGCTGGGCGCCGACGACTACCTGGCGAAGCCGTTCAGCATGCGCGAGCTCGTGGCGCGGGTGCGCGCGGTGACCCGGCGGACGCACCGAGGCCTGGCCGAGCGGGAGTTCACGGGACAGGAGCCGGTCGGCGGGGAGCCCTTCGCGCCGGCCGGAGCCTACGAGGCGTTCGAGGCGTTCGAGGGCGCCGCCCAGCCCCCGTCCCAGCCGCCGCCACGGCAGCCGCCCCGGCCTCCGTCACGTCCGCCGCCGGTCCCCTGGTCGTCGACCGGCGGACCCGGCAGGTGTGGGTGGGGGAGGAGGCGGTGGCCCTGACGCCCAAGGAGTTCGAGCTGCTCGCGCTGCTCACCGAGGATCCGGGGGCCGTGTACTCACGCCAGCAGATCCTCGACCGGGTCTGGGACCCGCACTACCAGGGGCCCACCAAGACGCTGGACGTCCATGTGGCCACCCTGCGGAGGAAGTTGGGAAACCCGGCCTGGATCCAGACACTGCGCGGAGTGGGTTTCCGGCTGGCGGTGCACACCTCCTCCCCGAGCGCGCGACAGCCGTACGAACCACCGGCTCCCGCCCCACCGGCCACGGCCCCACCCGCCATGGCCCCACCGGCCTTCGCCCGGCCCGCTCACCCCCGGCCCGCCCATCCCCAGGGCGCCTACGAGCCGTCGGCCTACGAACCGCACGCCTACGAACCGCACGCCCACGAACCGCACGCCCACGATCCGCACGCCTTCGAACCGCACGCCCACGATCCGCACGCCCACGACCAGCACTCGGCGGTCTACCGATGACCCGTCGGCTGCTGCTCAGCTATCTCACCCTCGCCGCCCTGGTCCTGCTCTGCCTGGAGATCCCGCTGGGCTTCGTGTACTCGCGCGGCGAGCGGGAGCGGGTGATCAACGCGGCGACGGACGAGGCGGAGTCGGTCTCGGCGTTCGCCTCGCTGTCCATCACGGCGGGCCGCGCGGCGCAGGACCTGCCCGAGCGGGCCGCGCACTGCGCCGAACGCATCGGCGGCAAGGTGCTGATCGTCGACGGGAGCGGCACCCTGCTGGCCTCCTCGCATCCGCTCAACCCGAGGGAGGAGAGCGGCCTCGCGTCCTGGCCCGGCATCGCCGCGGCCCTGCGCGGTACCGCGACGGCCGACGTGCGCACCTCCACCATCGGCGGTGTGCAGTACCTGGCGGTGGCCACCCCGGTACGCCACGGCGTCGAGGGACAGGGCGCCGTCCGGATCACCGTGCCGACCCGGATGGTGTCCGAACGGGTGCACCACGTCTGGCTGTTGCTCGCGCTGGGCGGACTGGCCGCGCTCACCGCGGTGGCCGCGCTCGGGTTCGTCATCGCCCGCTGGACCGGTCGCCCGATCCGTGAACTGGAGCACGCCACACATGAGTTGGCCTTTGGCGGCACCGCCGTCCCGGTGGCGATCACCAACGGGCCGCCGGAGGTCCGCAGTCTCGCCGCGACCTTCAACCGGACCGCCGCCCGTCTGGAGCACCTGCTGGCCTCCCAGCGGGCCTTCGCCGGTGAGGCCTCGCACCAGCTGAAGACGCCCCTCGCGGCGCTGCGGCTGCGGCTGGAGAACCTGGAGAACGACATCGCCCTCGATGCGCGGGGCTCGCTCACCGCCGCGCTGACCGAGACCGACCGGCTGGCCCGGATGGTCGAGGGACTGCTCGCGATGGCCCGGCTCGACGAGAGCGCCGTGGAACGGGAGCCGGTCGACCTGGGCCGGGTGTGCGCGGAGCGGCACCGCGCCTGGACGCCGCTGTTCGAGCAGCACGGCGTGTGGCTGGCGCTGGCGGGGGACTACGCGGGCGAGGTGCTGGCACTGCCCGGGGCCGTGGAGCAGATCCTCGACAACCTGCTCTCCAACGCCCTCAGGGTGGCGCCCCCGGGCTCCACGGTCTCCGTCGACCCGCGCCACCACCCGCCCCACGAGCGCCGCTTCCCGCACCGCCAGCCGCATCGGCATCCGCACCGTCCGGCGGGTCCGGGCCGGGTCGAGCTGCACGTCATGGACGAGGGTCCCGGTATGACCGAGGAGCAGCGCCGGCGTGCCTTCGACCGCTTCTGGCGCGCCCCGGACGCCCCCAAGGGCGGCACGGGTCTGGGCCTCGCCCTGGTGCAGCGCCTCGCCCACGCGAGCGGTGGCGAGGTGGTCCTGCGGTCCACGCCGCGCGGCGGCCTCGACGCGGTGGTCCGGCTCCCGGCGGTACCGGCCCGGCCCGGCGGCACCGGGAACACGGGCGGCACCGGGAACACGGGCGGCAGCGCGAACACGGTCGCCGGCGCCGGCGCCGGCATCCCCGGCCGGCGTCCGGCCAGACGCCTCCAGTCCACGACACCGGGCCGGCGGTAGGCGGCGGACGACCGTCAGGCGGTGCGCACCCGGTAGGTGGCGATGCGCACCGTGTCGTCGTCCAGGCACTCCCCGCTCAGCAGGTCGAAACGCTGCTTGAGCAGCGGGGAGGCGACGAACGTGCGGCCCTCGTGGGTCCCGGTCAGACCGCGGGAGAGGACGGCCGCGCCGCCGAACGGATCGCGGTTGTCGACGGCGTACACCTCACCGGCCCGGTCCCGGAACAGGGCGACCTGGCGGCCGTCGGGCAGCAGGGCGGCCACCCCGCGGCCGGGGATCAGCTGGCCGAGGTCACAGACCGTGAACCACTGCTCCTCCAGCCGGAGTTGGACCTTGAGGTCGGTCGTCTCGAGTGCCAGGGTCATCGCTGGGCGCTCCCTTCCAGGGGACGGTGGCCAATGGACAGCAACGGCAGGTCGGGCTTGATCTGGTCGCGCTCGGGCACGAAGCCGACGACCGGGTCGGGGGTGTCGGGCGCGTTGACGAAGGACACGAACCGGGCGAGCTTCTCCGGGTCGTTGATGGTGGTCGCCCACTCGTCGGCGTAGTGCGCGACATGGTCGGTCATCAGGGACTCCAGCTCCTCGCAGATGCCGAGCGAGTCCTCCACCACCACGTCCCGTACGTGGTCCAGGCCGCCGGGGATCCGGTCCAGCCAGGTCGAGGTGCGCTCCAGGCGGTCGGCGGTGCGGATGTAGAACATCAGGAACCGGTCGATGAGGCGCACCAGTTCGGTGTCGGTGAGGTCCTGGGCGAGCAGGTCGGCGTGGCGCGGGGTGGCGCCGCCGTTGCCGCCGACGTAGAGGTTCCAGCCGTTGGAGGTGGCGATGATGCCGAAGTCCTTCGACTGGGCCTCGGCGCACTCGCGGGCGCAGCCCGACACCGCCGACTTGAGCTTGTGCGGGGAGCGCAGCCCCCGGTAGCGCAGCTCCAGGTCGATTGCCATGCGGACGGAGTCCTGGACGCCGTAGCGGCACCAGGTCTGTCCGACACAGGACTTCACCGTGCGCAGCGACTTGCCGTAGGCGTGACCGGACTCGAAGCCGGCGTCCACCAGCCGGGTCCAGATCAGCGGGAGCTGCTCCACCCGGGCGCCGAACATGTCGATCCGCTGGCCGCCGGTGATCTTGGTGTAGAGGCCGAAGTCGCGGGCGATCTCCCCGATCACGATCAGGCCCTCGGGGGTGATCTCACCGCCGGGGATGCGTGGGACGACCGAGTAGGAGCCGTTCTTCTGGAGGTTGGCGAGGAAGTGGTCGTTGCTGTCCTGGAGGGCCGCCTGCTCGCCGTCCAGGACGTAGCCGCTCGCGCCGATCGTCGGGGCGAGGGAGGCGATGATCGAGCCGACGGTCGGCTTGCACACCTCGCAGCCGTCGCCGCCCCGGGCGCTGTCCCGGCCGTAGCGGTCGAGGAGGTCCTGGTAGGTGTTGATGCGCAGGGCGAGGACGATCTCGTACAGCTCCTCGCGGGTCTGCGAGAAGCAGCCGCACAGGCCCTTGTCGACCTCGACGCCGCTCGCCTCCAGCTCGGCGGTGACCAGCTGGCCGAGCACCTTGACGCAACTGCCGCAGCCGGTACCGGCCTTGGTGCACTTCTTCACCTCGGGCACGGTGGTGCAGGAGTGCTCCGTCACCGCGCCGCGGATCGCGCCCTTCGACACGTTGTGGCAGGAGCAGACGATCGCCTCGTCCGGCAGTGCGGACGGGCCGAGCTGGACGGACTCGCCGGCACCGGCCGGCAGGACCAGCGACTCGGGGGCGACGGGCGGTACGGACCCGGTGAAGGCGCGCAGGGTGCCGTACGCCTCCGCGTCGCCGACCAGGATGCCGCCGAGCAGCGTGCCGTCGCGGCCGATGACCAGCTTCTTGTACAGGCCCGAGCGGGAGTCGGAGTAGACGACGTCGAGGCAGTCCTCGGCGGTGCCGTGCGCGTCACCGAAGGACGCCACGTCCACACCGAGCAGCTTCAGCTTGGTGGAGAGGTCGGCGCCGGTGAAGGTCAGCTGCTCGGACTCGTCGGCCGCTATGGTCGCGGCGACCGTGATGGCCTGCTCGTAGCCGGGGGCCACCAGGCCGTACACCCGGCCGTCGGCCGCCAGCGCGCACTCGCCGATCGCGAACACGTGCGGGTCGTTCAGCGTGCGGCACTGC
This sequence comes from Actinobacteria bacterium OV320, assembly GCA_001298545.1. Lineage (GTDB taxonomy): Bacteria > Actinomycetota > Actinomycetes > Streptomycetales > Streptomycetaceae > Streptomyces > Streptomyces coriariae. Next base: position 94,634 of record LJCX01000034.1, on the reverse strand, counting down.
TCGTCGACGGCGATGCCGCCACGCTCGCCGACCGTGAGGCCGCACTCGCGGGCCAGCTGGTCGCGGGGACGGACGCCGGCGCTGAACACCACCAGATCGGTGGCGAGTTCGGAGCCGTCGGAGAGCTTCATACCGGTGACGGCGCCGGACTCGTCGACGACGATCTCCTGGGTGCCCACGCCCGTGTGGACGGACAGCCCCATGTCCTCGATGGTGCGCAGCAGCGCGGCGCCACCGCCCTCGTCGACCTGGACCGGCATCAGGCGGGGTGCGAACTCCACGATGTGGGAGGTGAGCCCGAGGCCCTTCAGCGCACCGGCCGCCTCCAGGCCCAGCAGACCGCCGCCGACCACGGCACCCGTAGTCCTCGTCCTGGCGTACTCCTCGATCGCGAGGAGGTCCTCGATCGTGCGGTAGACGAAGCAGCCCTCGGCGTCCTTGTTCGGGACGGGCGGCACGAAGGGGTAGGAGCCGGTGGCCAGGACGAGGATGTCGTAGTCGACCGCCAGTCCCGAGCGGGCCGTCACCTTGCGGGCCTCGCGGTCGATCGTCTCCGCGGGGTCACCGACGTACAGCTCGATGCCGTGGTCGGCGATGAACCGCATGTCGGTCATCGACAGGTCCTCGGGCGTCTTGCCCGAGAAGTACGAGGTGAGCTGCACGCGGTCGTACGCGGGACGCGGCTCCTCGCAGAGCACGACCACGCGGTGCGTGGCGGTCAGGCCGCGCTCGGCGAGCGCCTCGAGGAAGCGCTGGCCGACCATGCCGTGGCCGACGAGCACGATCGTGGGGGTGCCCCCGGGGGTGGCGGTCATCAGGAGCCTCCATCGTTGGTGAGCAGGTGGAGCAGGGGGCCGCCGTCGGAGGGGAGCGGCTCTGCTCCCTCCCAGGCGCGCGCCAGCGCGCCGACGGTGCCGAGTTCGCCGACGAGGACCCCGCCGACCAGGCGGTCGTCGCGGACGACGACCTTGCGGTAGGTGCCCCGGGTGGCGTCGGCGAGCTGTACGACGTCGTCGCCGGGGCGCGGCTCCGTCTCGCCGAACGCGGCGAGGTCGAAGGCGCTGTTCCCGGCGAGGGTGAGGCGGGTGAGGGCGCGGGTGCCGGCGTACCGGGAGCCCGTGTCCCCGGCGAGCGACTCGGCGAGGACGTCCGCCTGTTCCAGCGCGGGTGCGGCCAGCCCGTACACGTTCCCGTCGTGCTGTGCGCAGTCGCCGATCGCCCGGATGTACGGGTCGGACGTGCGGAGTTCGTCGTCCACCAGGATCCCCTTGTGGACGGCGAGCCCCGCCGCCTTGGCGAGTCCGGCGCGCGGGGAGACCCCGCAGGCCAGCACCACCAGGTCGGCGCCGAGGGTGTACCCGTCGGCCATCTCCACCGAGCGGACGGCGCCGCCGACGCAGCGCACGTCGCGGACCCGGCACTCGGTGTGGACCTCGACGCCGAGGTCCCTCAGGTGCCGGAGCACCAGCTTGGACGCGTTCGGGTCGAGCTGGCGTTCCATGAGCCGCTCGGCCTGCTGGGCGAGGACGACCTGGGCGCCGCGTACCGCGAGGGCGCGGGCCGCGGAGACCCCGAGGAGCCCGCCGCCGATGACGACCGCCCGCACGCCCGGCCGTACCGCCTTCGACAGGCCGAGGCAGTCGTCCATGGTGCGGAAGGCGTGGACGCCCTCCGGCAGGACGTGGTCGGGGGTGAACAGACCGCGCAGGGGCGGCAGCACCGGGTTGGAGCCGGTGGCCAGGACCAGGGTGTCGTATGCGATCTCCGAGCCGTCCGCGCAGGCCACGGTCCGCCGGTCGCGGTCGATGCCGGTGACCCGGCCCCGGACCAGTCCGGCGGGCGCGGGCAGCGCGATCACCTCGGGGGCGTACCGGCCGGCCAGCACCTCGGCGAGCAGGACCCGGTTGTAGGGCCGGTGCTCCTCCTCGCCGATCAGCAGCGCGGGCGTGCCCAGCTCGCCGAGCCGGCGGGCGAGTCGTACGCCCGCGAGGCCGGCGCCGATCACCACCACACGCGAATTCGAGGTCATGTCCAGGAGCGTGCGTTGTCGACGTTACCCGACCGCATCACCGTTGTTTCCCGCGAGGAACGCTGCCCTCAGCGGGGCCGGGGCGGGGGTGTGAGGGTTACGCCCCACACCCCCGCCCCGGCACGGGACGCCCCGCCCCGGCACGGGACGCCCCGCCCCGGCACGGGACGCCCCGCCCCGGCACGGGACGCCCCGCCCCGCCCGGCACGGGACGCCCCGCCCCGCCCGGGACGGGTCGCCTGTCCCGTCGGGTCGCCTGTCCCGTCGGGCCCGGGGGCCGTCAGGCGAGTGGGTCGTCAGGCCTCTGTCGCGTAGACGTGCTCGTACCAGTCGCTGCCGCCGTTCGCCGGGTCGTGGCCCGGGTCCTGCACCCACTCGCTCCTGTCCACCTTGAAACTCGCGCCCGGCATCAGCAGGACCTCCGCCTCGGTGCCCTGGTACTGGTGGAACGGGTCGATGTCACGGCCGTACTTGCCCCTCAGCGTCAGCTCCAGGAGGATCCGGTGCGTCTTCGTGCCGGACACCCGCTGGCCGCGCATGAAGCCCAGGCCCACGGACTTCTCCCTGCTGGTGCTGTCGAAGGAGGACGTGAAGATCGAGCCCGGCCGGTAGTTCAGCGCGGCCTGCTTGCCGAGCCGGTAGACCGATTCGTCGCCACCGGCGTTCCAGTCGCCGCGGAAGACCGTGCCGGTGACCGGAGGCAGCCGGGTCAGCGCCTCCATCGTCATGTCGGCGTGCGCCTTCAGCTCCTCGAAGAGCACGGGGGCGAGGACGTCGATCCGGGCGTCGATGACGGCCATCGCCGCCTTCTTGGCCACCGGGTCCGTGCCCCGGGCGGCCGCGAGCTGCGGCTCGATCACCGGATCCTCGTTGAGCGTGGGCACCCACTCCTGCTGGGGACTGTCGTTCTGGGCGGCCCAGCTCAGCTGGCTCTTGATCTGCCGCAAGGAGAGGGCCTCGGCGCCCGCGGTGGCCAGGGCGCCGGTGCCGTAGGGCGCGTACCCCTCGGGCAGCAGCCGACTGCGCACCACCGAGTTGATCATCTGGTGCGCGCCGCCGGTGTACGCCATCAGCGCGGTCGCGTGCGCGGGCTTGAACTTCTCGGTGACGGCCGCGGTGGAGGCGCCCCCGTTGTCGGCCTTCCACTTGGCGATGCGCGGGGTGGGCGCGGTGTCGCCCTGCGCGAAGGCGTTGTACTTGCCCGCCGCGTTGCCCGCCGCGGCCTGGCCGGGCTCCATGAAGCCGCTCGCCGCGGGGTCGACCGCCCGGGGCTTGTTGGCCTCGGCGAGGTACATCAGCTCGTGCGGGAACTGGCCGTCGCGGCAGACGTTCTGCCGCAGCTCCTCCTCCGTGAAGGGCGCGATGTGCTGGTACATCAGTGCGGCGCCCTTGCCGGCCTTGGCCGCGGACTCACCCGGCCCCTTGACCCCGGCCGCCCAGGAACCGCGCAGGATCTCGTAGAGCGAGTGGTCCCAGGACGGCAGCATCCAGCCCATCACGGCCATCCGGTAGTCGAAGACGTCCACCCCGGACACCTTGATCCACTGGAAGGTCTTGAGCATCCGGGTGGTGGTGCCGGACATGCCCGCGACGACCGGGATGCCGCGCGCGGCGTTCGCCTTGGGCCAGGACTCGTTCTGCTGGATCTCCCAGTAGGCGGTGCCCTCGTTCCAGGGCAGCTTGTCGTCCATACCGGGTTTGCCCACGAAGTCCAGCTCACGTGTGCTGAGCGGGGCGCCGCGGTCCGCGTAGTCGCGGGGGGTCTTGCGGTGGGCTTCCTTGTCGGCCTCGCTGCGCTCCGTCCGCGGCCCCTGGCTGTTGATCATTTCGAGGGTGTCGCCGGCGAAGGTCTCCGGTTCCGACTGCCACAACAGGTTGCCGAGCGCGTACGGGTCCTTCTCGTAGTTGTAGCCCTTGCCCTTCAGGCTCGCCGTCGCGTACAGGGCCGTACGGGAGTAGCTGTTGAGGAAGGCGGAGTGTTTCTTCAGCTCCTCCTGGTTCATCCCGAGGGTAGACGCGAGCTGCGGCTTGGGCCCGATGATCCCGTTGAGGATGTCCTTGAGGGAGAGCTCCGCCCCCTTGTTGTAGTAGGCGGCGTTGTAGACGGCCGTGATCAGCTCGCGGACGTTGCCGTCGCGGGCGAAGAACTCGTTGATCTGGGCGGTGGTCAAGCCCTCGCCCACCTGCCCGGCGCTCGTCTTGTCGTCCTTGAAGAACGACTTGTTGGCGAGCGCCACGTCCTTGTGCTCCGTGCGGGCGTAGGCGATGAGCAGCTGCTTGAGCCGGGACACGGTCTTACGGGCCGCGGCGAGCGCCCTCGGATGCCCGAAGGAGTACGCGCCCAGCCGCTTCTCGAACTCCTCGGCCGCATCCTGCCAGCCCGTCTTCGCGTAGTACTGGGCGTGGTCGAAGGGTGCTTCGCCTTCACCGAAGCGCTGTACGGCGATCTTCCCGCCGGCGCGGGCGGGAGCGGTCGCCGTCCGCTGCACGGGCGTCTCCTCGGTGGGAGCGCCCGCCGTCCGCTGCACGGAGGCCGCCTCGGTGGGCGCGGGACCGGCCAGCACACGGCGGGCGTTCTCCTCCGCCGCGCGTTCGAAGCGGTCGGAGGGGTCCGAGACGCTGAGCCCCGAGCCGTTGTCGGTACCCGCGACCGGTCCCTGGCGCTGCTGGATGACGTGCGTCAGCTCATGGGCCAGGGTGTGCCGGTCCGTACCGCCGGCGCCGATGACGACATGGCTGCCGGAGGTGTAGGCGCGGGCCCCCACCTCGGCCGCCGAGCGCTGGGCGGTCGGCCCGGTGTGCAGCCGTACGTCGGAGAAGTCGGCGCCCAGCCGCGCCTCCATCTCCGTGCGGACCGCCCCGTCCAGCGGCTGCCCGGCGGCACGCAGCACGTCCGGCACGGACGAACGCTGCACGGGCGCGGAGTCCGCGGAGCCGTGGTGGCCGCAGGAGGGCCCGTGCGCGTGGCGCTGTACGGAGGCGCAGTCGTGGTGGCCGGAGGAGGGTTCCTGCGCCTGGCGCTGCACGGCAGTGGAGTCGTGGTGGCCGCAGGAAGGTCCGTGCGTGTGGCGCTGGGCCTGCCGCTGCTGTTCCAGCGCCTGGACGACGGCGGCGTTGCCGGCCGTGCGCTGCAACGCCAGCAGCTGCCCGGCGGACGGCGCGCCACCGGACTCGACCGGTCCGGCGAGTCCTGGCGGTCCGCCGAGTCCGACCGGCCCGCCGAGCCCGACCGGCCCGACCAGTCCGACCGGCCCGACCTGTCCTACGGGTCCGGAGGGCACGGTCGGTCCGGAGGACATGGCCGGACCGACGGCGTCCGCCGAACGCGCGGCAGCGGGCGCAGTCCGGGCGGGACGAGCGGCGGTGTCCTGCTGGTCCTGTGAACGCATGCTCCGATCATCGGCCATCTCCCTTCATCCGGTGGGGAGTTAACCAATCCGCGACAAGGCCGAAGCAATCGGTGGGGCGGGCGGACGAGGGAGACAACGGGGGCGGGAGCGGCGGGAGCCGGGGCATGCGGCGGTGTCCGGATCACGTGCGCGAGGCGGCCGGCTGCCCGGTCAGGCGCGCGAGGACGTGAGATGCGCGAAGACGACGACGTTCCCCTGATAGCCGGTCGACTTCGTATAACCCCCGCCGCAGGTGATCACCCGCAGCTCCGGCCTGCTCGCCGCCCCGTACACCTTCTCGTCGGGAAAGTCGCGTGCCTGGTAGACCTCGACGGCGTCCACGGTGAACACCGCGACGCTTCCGTCGCGCCGGTCCACCTCGATGGCACTGCCCTTGCGCAGGGCGCCCAGGTCGTAGAAGACGGCGGGGCCGTCGGCGTTGTCGACATGGCCGGCGACGATCGCGGTGCCCGTCTCGCCGGGAGTGGTGCCGGCCTCGTACCAGCCGGCCAGGTTCTTCTTCTCGGCGGGCGGGACGCCGAGGCTGCCCGACGGAGTGAGCGCGAGGCCCGTCAGCGGGGCGTCCACATGGATCGCGGGGATGCGGACGCGGTCGGGAGGGGAGGGCGGCAGCGCCGGGGCGGACCGGCCCCGTACGTCCGGACCGGCCGAGTGGGCCTGGGCCGCGGACGGCTGCGGCGGAGCGTGTGTCTCGGCGCCGCTGTGCAGCAGCCACGCGCCGCCGCCGAGAGCGATGACGGTGACGGCCGCTATGGCGGTGTTGCCGACCCTGCGCATCCCAGGACCCTTCTGCGTGACTCTTCGCGTGGACGCTTTCCGTGAATTTCCTGGTCAGGGGGAACCTCGTTCACCCCGTTCCCCCTCCGGGCCGCGAGGGGCGTCGGGCCCGGAGGGGGAGGGGACATGCGGTACCGGCGGACGGACAGCGGAGGGTGTCCGTCAGATCCCGTCGCCTCTCGCCCGGCGATGCAGGAGCCAGGTACCGCCCGCGGCGGCGACGGCGAGAGCCGCCACACCGGCCGCGGTCTGTACGGGGTCGGGGCCCAGTGCGCCGCCGACCCCCGTCTTCACACTTCCTCGCGGATGCACCGGCTGCCGGTCGGAGGCCAGCACGACCACCAGGTCCCCGGTGACGCGCCGCCCGCCCGCGGCGCACTCCGCGACGATCTCGTACGTTCCCGGCTGCGCGCTCGGCGGCACCCGGAACTGTCCGATCGCCTCGCCCTCGTGCGCGCCGGGCGCCAGTGGGAAGCGGCCGGCGCCCACCGCCCCGGCGTCGCCCGTCGCCGCTCCGCCGTCGCCGCACGCCGCCGTCTTCACCGAGACCTGCCCGCCCGGCACCGCGGTGGACGGATACACCTCCAGACTCCCGGCACGGGTACCGGAACCGGCGCCGGCACTGACACGGGCACCGGCATCGGTGCCGGCACCGGCGCCCTGAGCGGGTGCGGCGAACCCGGCCGTGGTGATGACGGTGAGCGCGGTACCGGTCAGCACATGCGCGGCACGACGTGCGGTACGACGGGCGGTGCGTCGCATCGGTGCTCCTTCGAGCTCTTCGAGTCTCCCTGCCCTTCCGAGGTAAGTCGCAGCGCGGCGAGCGCGCTTCCTGAGGGAGCGTCAGGAATGGGATGAATGGGTGTCAGATGCGCGCGCGGTCGGGTGGCCCGACGAGGGTTTCACCAGGTCACCGGCGTGCGGACGGCTCGGCACGGAAAAGCGCGCACGGGGCGGGTGAACGGGTGACCGCCGCCGGTGGGTGGCCGCGCCGGTACGGGCCGACGGCTGTCGCGGGTCCGGGCGAGATCCCCGCCGGGCCGCCGGGTGAGATCACCGCCGTGGGGCCGGGTGGGGTCACCGCCGGGTGAGCCAGTCCCCGCTCTCGATCAGCTTGCCCCGGGCTCGCAGACGGTCGGCGACGGCGGGCGCGGCGACGTACACCCAGGCACGGACGACAGGACCGGCACCCCGAAGGGCCGCTCCCCGAAGGGCCGCTCCCTCTCCCTCATCCTCCCCATCTCCACGTCCATCTCCATGCCCATCGCCACCCCTTGCCACCGTCGTCACCGGTGGCACTGCCACCTCGCGCTCGACCCGCTCGTACAGGTTGCGCGGGTCGCCCGGCACGTACTCCTCCAGCCGGTCGAGCTCGGCGAGCAGTCGCGCGTAGGCCCGGGGGAGGGGCGTGACGAGTTCGCCGGCGACCGTCCCGCCCGGCTCCTCCACCGCGTAGGGATAGCCGGGTCCCTGGTAGAGCACCGCCCCGGCCAGCCGGGCCGGTTCCTCGCGGAGGGTGCGACCGCGCAGGAGGAGGTCGTGGTTGACCTCGCCGGGGCGGAGGGTGCCGTAGACGAAGAAGGGGAGTTCCGGGGCGCTCACGGAAACGATTCTCTCCCCTCACCGCCCCCTCACCGGTCCATCGCGCATGCGCTATGGACATGACATGTCATGGCCTCTTAAATGCCAGGACGACATCAGCGCCACCTCCACAGGCCACCCACAGGCCACCCCCACACGCGCCCCCACGGCGCCTTCTCGAGGAGACCGAAGACACTGATGAGTCGGATACGGCAGCACGTCCGAGGTTCCCGTCTCGCCACCGCCGGTATCGCCGCCACCACGGCCACGCTCCTGGCCGCCGTACTCTCCCCGGTCGCCGACGCGGCGGACAGGCCGACCCGGGCGACGGCGCTCGACAACGCGGCGGCGGTACTCGCCGACTACGCGGCGACCCTCGGCCTCACCTCCGTGCAGGGCACCTCCGTCCGTGACGTGGTCGTCGACAAGGACGGCACGCAGCACGTCCGCTACGACCGCACGTACCGCCAACTTCCCGTACTGGGAGGTGACTTCGTCGTCCATCTGGCACCCGACGGCGCGTACCGCAGCGCGAACCGGGCGACGAGGGCGACGATCTCGCTGACGAGCATCACCCCGAAGGTGTCCGCCCCCAAGGCCGCGGACGTCGCCGTGAACGCCCTGCGCGCCGCCAACCTCGGCGAGACGCTGAAGCAGGTCAAGGCCAAGCCGCAGCTGGTCGTCGACGCGCTGCACGGCGCTCCGAAACTGGCCTGGCGGACCGATGTCGTCGCCCTGGACACGCTCGGCAACCCGGTCGCCCGCGCGGTGCTGACCGACGCGCGCACCGGCGCCCAGATCGACGCCTGGGACACCATCGAGACCGCCACGGGCGACGGCAAGTCCCTGTACGGCGGCACGGTCCCGCTGGAGACGACCCTCTCGGGATCGACGTACCAGCTCAAGGACCCGACCCGCGGCAACACGTACACCGGCGACGCGGCCAACAAGACCGACCTGTGCATCTTCGGCATCTGCATCAGCCGCGCCCCCGCGACCCTCTTCACGGACACCGACAACCACTGGGGCACCGGCGCCACGGCGGACCGCTCCACGGCCGCCGTCGACGCCCAGTACGGCACCGACGTGACCTGGGACTACTACAAGAACGTGCACGGCCGCAACGGCATCGGCAACGACGGCAAGGGCTCCTACAACCGCGTCCACTACGGCAACAGCTACAACAACGCCTTCTGGGACGACAGTTGCTTCTGCATGACCTACGGCGACGGTGACGGCACCCAGCTGGGCCCGCTGGTCGCCCTGGACGTGGCCGGCCACGAGATGTCCCACGGCGTGACCTCGAAGACGGCCAAGCTGACCTACTCGGGCGAGTCGGGCGGCCTGAACGAGGCGACCTCCGACATCTTCGGCAGCCTGGTCGAGTTCTACGCCGGGAACTCCTCCGACACGGGTGACTACCTCATCGGCGAGAAGATCGTCCGCTCCGGCTTCGGCCGGGACGCCCTGCGCTACATGGACAAGCCGAGCAAGGACGGCAACTCCGCCGACTACTGGAGCAGTTCGGTCGGCAACCTCGACGTCCACTACTCCTCCGGCGTCGCCAACCACTTCGCCTACCTCCTCGCGGAGGGCAGCGGCACGAAGACCGTCAACGGCGTCACCTACAACTCCCCCACGTACAACGGCTCGACGCTCACCGGCATCGGCCGCGACAAGCTCGGCGCGATCTGGTACCGCGCCCTGACCGTCTACATGACGTCCTCGACGAACTACGCGGCGGCAAGAACGGCCACCCTGAACGCGGCCCGCGACCTCTACGGCACCGGCACCACGGAGTACAACGCGGTGGCAGCGGCCTGGACCGCGGTCAACGTGAACTGACCCGCTCTCAAGGGCACGACGCGGCCGCCCCGGACCCGAAACCTCGGGACCGGGGCGGCCGGCGTCGACAATGCCTCCGTGGACGAAGAGACCGTGCGTGATCAGGCCGACCTGATTTCCCTCGTGCTTCAGCATCTTCACGCCCCGCTCGTCGGGGCGTCGTACGTGCGCGGGGTGCTGCCCGCCCCCGGTGGCGCGGATGCCGTGCGGGTCGCCGTCGGGCCCGTGAGTGCCGTGGACACAGGGGAGTTGACGCTCTACGAGATTCCGCTCCTCGTCGGTGAGGACTGTGTGACGGCGTATGACGTCATCGGGATGCTGCGCACGCTGTGCGGGGAGGGCGGCCGGCCGGCCGGGGGCGGCACGGTGATGGGGATGCCGCTCGTTCCCGTGGACCCGGCGGTCGTGCCGCGCGCCGACGAGACGGCCGTCGATCGGGGGCTGCGGTTGGTGCGGACCCTGGTCCGGGCCACGTGCTTCGACGAGGACCACTCGACGGATCCCCTCCTGCACGGCTTTCTCTTCCTGGACCAGGACCGGGTGCGGCTGTACTTCCGGGCCGACGGCCTCCCGGGGGTGACCGCCGCCGACGTCCGGACGACCGGAGCGCTCACGGCGCTGATCTCGGCGCTTCCCTCGCTGGTCCGGGGGGAGGCCGAGCGGATGGTGGCGGACGGCGGGGATCCGCACTGCGCGCGGGTGCTCGATGCCACCCACTGGTGAGGAACCCGCTTCCCCGTGGCTGGATCACCCGTTACGCTCCCCCAGCGCGCATCCGGCGCGAGCAGGGGGTACCGGGGGTAATGGGGGACATGGCCGAGATAGTTGGCGCGCCCGAGAAGGGCCCGAACGCATGGGCTCAAGCCATCGCGGCGCTGGTGGTGGTCGGGGCGCTCGGGGGCGGGCTGTACGTGATCCAGAAGAGCGACGCCTCGGCCGCGGCCGACGACAAACCGGCGGTCTGCCGCCTCGACGACGAGGACAAGAAGGCCGCCGAGAAAGCGCACGCGGCGCAGCGCGTCTCCGGGACGGAGCTGTGCACCGCGCTGAACCGCGCGGACCTGCCGGCGCTCCTCGGCACACCGCAGGAGCACGCGCTGACGGCCTACGGCAGTGACGGCTCGGTCAAGATGGCGAGCGGCACCGAGATCCCCAGCCCCGAGGGGACCGTCCAACTGGACACGTACACCGTGAAGCTCTCGCGGTCCTACGACGACCTCCCGATCGCGGGGATGGAGGGCCTGCTGAACGAAGCGGAGTCGAAGACGGTCCTGGGTCACCCCGCGGTGCTCTACTCGAGCCAGACGATCGCCTTCAGCTTCGACCTCGGCGGCGGCAAGTCCGACACCGGCCCCGGTGGCATCGCCCGCGCTCTGGTCGTCGCCCCGGACACCAAGGACGGCGGCGGCTCCTACGAACTCGCCATCTGGCGCCAGGACGACGTGCGACCGGACGACGCCGCCCTGCTGAGCATCGCTCAGAAGGTCCTGCCCGCGATCCCGGGCTGGGCGGCAGCCGGCTGACGACGGTCGCCGGTCGTCGGTCGCCGGTCGGCTGAAGGCGGCGGGCGACCGGTTACCCGGCGATCTCCACCCGCACCGCGCACACCTTGAACTCCGGCATGCGCGAGGTCGGGTCCAGCGCCGGGTTGGTCAGCGTGTTGGCGCGGCCCTCGCCCGGCCAGTGGAACGGCATGAAGACGGTGTCGGGGCGGATCCCGGTGGTGATCCGGGCCGGGGCCACCGCGCGTCCGCGTCGCGACACCACGGCCAGCGGGTCGCCCTCGGACGCTCCGAGCCGCGCCGCCAGCCGGGGGTGCAGCTCCACGAACGGGCCGGGCGCGGCGGCGTTCAGCTCGTCCACGCGGCGGGTCTGGGCGCCGGACTGGTACTGCGACACGACCCGCCCGGTGGTGAGCAGGACGGGGTAGTCGTCGTCCGGTTCCTCGGCGTTGGGCCGGTGCGAGACCGGCACGAAGCGCGCCCGTCCGTCCTCCGTGGCGAACCGGTCGAGAAAGAGCCGAGGCGTACCGGCCGCCGCCGGCCGGTGCCCCGGCCGGCCTCCTTCGCTTCCCTTGCCTCCGTCGGCGCCCTCGCTTCCCTCGGCGCCCTCTTCGTCCCCGACGGTCGGCGCATCGCCCTCGGCCACCGCCCGATCCCCGGCGCCCGCCCGATCCCCGGCCTCCGCGCGATCCCCGGCCCCCGGCTCGCTGCCGGCCGCCGCACCGAGCCGCCGGTCGCCGCCCTTCTCGTCTCCGTCGGTCACCGCATCGCCCCCGGCACCCGCACTCCCCCCGGTCCCCGCCTCGCCGTCCGTCTCCGGCTCCGCCGGGCAGGGCCAGAACACCCCGGCCCCGCTCTCCTCCATCAGGCGCGCGTACGTGATGCCGGAGTAGTCCGCGACGCCGCCCGCGCTGGCTCGGCGGAGTTCCTCGAAGACCTCCTCGGGGTCGGTCGGGAAGCCCTTCTCGACGCCGAGTCGAGCCGCCAGCTCGTGCAGGACCTCCAGGTCGCTCCGTACGCCCTCCGGGGCGGTGATCGCCCGGCGGCGCAGCAGGACCCGGCCCTCCAGGCTGGTCGTCGTCCCCGTCTCCTCCGCCCACTGGGTGACCGGCAGGACGACGTCCGCGAGGGCCGCCGTCTCGGACAGGACGACATCACAGACGGCGAGGAACTCGAGGGACTTGATGCGCTCCTCGATGTGCGCGGCGTGCGGCGCCGAGACCACCGGGTTCGACCCCATCAGCAGCAGCGACCGGACGTCGGACCCCAGCGCGTCCAGCAGCTCGTACGCGCTGCGACCGGGGCCGGGCAGCGAGTCCGGGTCGACGCCCCACACCTCGGCGACGTGCCGTCGGGCCGCCGGGTCGTCCAGCTTGCGGTAGCCGGGCAGCTGGTCGGCCTTCTGGCCGTGCTCGCGCCCGCCCTGTCCGTTGCCCTGCCCGGTCAGACAGCCGTAGCCGCTGAGCGGCCGCCCGGCCCGTCCCGTCGCGAGGCAGAGGTTGATCCACGCGCCGACCGTGTCGGTGCCCTTGGACTGCTGCTCGGGCCCGCGTGCGGTGAGCACCATCGCGGCCTCTGGTTCGCAGAACAGCCGTACGGTCTCCCGGAGTTGTGGAACGGACACCCCCGTGATCCGCTCCACGTACTCCGGCCAGTGCGCCATGGCGGCCGCCCGCGCGTCCTCCCAGCCGGTGGTCCGTTCCCGTACGTACTCCTCGTCGACCCGCCCCTCGGCGACGATCAGGTGCAGCAGACCCAGCGCCAGCGCGAGATCCGTTCCCGGCCGGGGCGCGAGGTGCAGGTCGGCCTGCTCGGCGGTCTTCGTGCGGCGCGGGTCGATCACGATCAGCGTGCCGCCGTTCTCCCGCAGCTCGTTGAAGAACCGCAGAGCGGGCGGCATGGTCTCCGCGAGGTTGGATCCGACCAGGATCACGCACCCCGTCCGCGGGATGTCCTCCAGCGGGAAGGGGAGTCCCCGGTCGAGCCCGAACGCCTTGATGCCGGCCGCCGCCGCGGACGACATGCAGAACCGGCCGTTGTAGTCGATCTGCGAGGTACCGAGCACGACCCGCGCGAACTTGCCGAGCGTGTAGGCCTTCTCGTTCGTCAGTCCGCCCCCGCCGAACACGCCGAGCGCGTCGGCACCGTGCTCGGAGCGCACCCTGCCGAGCTCCCCGGCGATCCGGTCCAGTGCCTCCTCCCAGGTGGCCGGCACGAGCGCATCGCCGGACCGTACCAACGGGGAGGTCAGCCGTACCCGGGAGGAGAGCACCGCGGGCGCCGTACGGCCCTTGCCGCACAGCGCGCCCCGGTTCACCGGGAAGTCCGGGCGCTCGACCACCTCGACGCCCCCCGTGGGCAGGGGCGACAGGGCCATCCCGCACTGCAGGGCGCAGTACGGGCAGTGGGTGGGCGTCGAAGTGGTCGGCATACGCTCCAGCGTGCTTCGGCCGTGTTACGCGCCGTGCGGTCTCCTGTTACGGCGGTGTGGTGGTGCCCTCCTCACCGGACCGGACCCACCGTGAGGCGCCCTGCGCGGCGGGACCGCCGCGCGCGTCGCGCACCCGCTGCCTCACCTACCGCCCCACCCGCCACCTCACCGGTCGTCGGCGAGGGCCCTCGTCACTCCCGGTTCCTTCGGTCCGAGGAACCTGGGGTCCGGCTCGAACACCGCGTCCAGGGCCGCCTTGCCGGCCGCGAGGATCTCCCGGGTGCCCCCGTAGTACCAGGTCACGTCGTGTTTGGCGGCGACCCCGACGCCGTACGAGTCCACCCCCGCCGCCTCGCACAGGGCGACGGCCCGCCGGATGTGGAAGTCCTGGCTGATCAGCACGGCCTTGTCGACGCCGAAGATCTTCTTGGCGCGGACGCAGGAGTCCCAGGTGTCGAAACCGGCGTAGTCGCTGACGATCCGCGCGCCGGGCACCCCGTGCCGGGTCAGATAGGTACGCATGGCGTCGGGCTCGTCGTAGTCCTCGCGGCTGTTGTCCCCTGTCACGAGCACGACCTCGATACGGCCCTCCCGGTACAGCTTCGCCGCCGCGTCCAGCCGGTGCGCGAGATACGGCGAGGGCTCGCCGTCCCACAGACCGGCGCCGAACACGACGGCGACCTCGGTGCGCGGCGCGTCGGCGGTCGTACCGAGCCGGTCGGCCGTGGAGACGTACAGCCAGGTGGCCGGCAGCAGCGCGAGCACGCACCCGGCCATCACGGCCTGCACCAGCCGTCGCCGGCCGGCACGGGTGCGCGGCAGCCGCGGTCGACGGATGTCCATACGGTGATCCCCCAGGTCGAAACAGGTCGAACGGGCGAGCGGGTCGCACGCCCCTTCGGCCCGGGAAGACGCAGCCCATGGTGATCCGGTTCGTTCCCGTGCCACGAGCCACATCTCACACCGCCCCCGGGCCCGGCGTGAACGACCGGAAAACACTCGTGACGGTCAGGCAACGGGGGTGCAACCTCGTGCCGTCAGGATCTGTTCATGAAGGCGTCGCCCGCTCAGTACGACGAGTCCGAAGTCCACGACGAGTCCGAAGTCCACCTCGACAGTACGGCGCACATCATGAACCGGATCAGCTCCCAGCTCGCCAGCCAGCTCAGCCTCGTCCAGCTCGACGGCCGCCGGCGTCCCGGCCCGCCCGCACTGGTCGTCGTCGCCCACGGCAGCCGCGACCCGCGCGCGCTGAGCACCGTCCGTACGCTCCTGGACCGCGTCCGCGAGCAGCGCCCCGGTCTGCGGGTGCACCTCGGTCACATCGAGCTCAACGAGCCGCTGCTGACGGACACACTCGCCGACCTCGACGCCCAGGGCACGACGGACGCCGTCCTGGTCCCGCTGCTCCTGGCCCGCGGCTACCACGTCAAGCGGGACATCCCCGAGATGGCCGCGAAGGCGCGGGTGCACACGCGCGTGGCCGCACCGCTCGGCCCGCACCCGTTCCTCGTGGAGACCCTGTACGCGCGCCTGGTCGAGGCGGGCTGGCGCACGGACCTGACGCAGGAGGAACGCCGGACGAGTGCGGTCGTCCTCGCGGCGGCGGGCTCCCGTGACCCCGACTCGGCCGTCGACACCCGCCGTACGGCCCGTCTCCTGGCGCGCCGGCTGGGCGTCCCGGTGGTTCCCGCGTACGCCTCCACGGCGACCCCGACCGTCCCCACGGCGCTGCGGGCCCTGGCCGCGCGAGGCCGTGACCGGGTGGCGGTCGCCTCCTATTTCACGGCCCCCGGCCGCTTCGCGACCGAGTGCGCGCGGGCGGCCCCCTGGATCGCGTCCGCCCCGCTGGGCACCCACCCGGCGATGGCGAGCCTGCTCCTGCACCGCTACGACCAGGCCTGGTCCGCCCCGGCGAACACGGCCCCCGAACTGGCTTCGGCCTGAGACCCCCGAGCGGCCCGGACCCGCCGACGCGCTGGACGGACCCGCCGACGCGCCGACGGACCGCCGAGGTGCCGACGGACCCGCCGACGTGCCGGATCCGACAGCCTGGCAGGCGTCCGGTACCACCCGATTGTCACCCCCGCCGCTTACTGTCGAGACATGGAAGGCACCGCACACCTCGACACCGCCTATGACCCGACGTCAGTCGCCCGCTGGGCCCCCGAGCCGGACAAACGCCCCGGCCGGACCGCCTTCCAACGAGACCGGGCCCGCGTCCTGCACTCCTCCGCGCTGAGAAGGCTCTCCGGCAAGACCCAGGTGGTCACCCCGGGCACCCGCACCGACGCCTGGGACGCCACCCCCCGCACCCGCCTCACCCACTCCCTGGAGTGCGCCCAGGTGGGCCGTGAGCTGGGCGCCGCCCTCGGCTGCGATCCCGACCTGGTCGAGGCGGCCTGTCTCTCCCACGACCTCGGGCACCCCCCGTTCGGGCACAACGGCGAACAGGCACTGAACGAGTTCGCGCGCGACTGCGGCGGCTTCGAGGGCAACGCCCAGTCGCTGAGGCTCCTCACCCGCATCGAACCCAAGCGCTTCACCGCCGAGGGCTCCGTGGGCCTGAACCTCACCCGGGCCGCCCTCGACGCCGCCACCAAGTACCCCTGGCCCCGGCACGCCCATCCCGTCGACCCGGCGTCCGGCAAGTTCGGTGTCTACGAGGACGACCGGCCCGTCTTCGACTGGGTCCGCGAAACGGCCCCTGGTACGCGTACGTGCTTCGAGGCGCAGGTCATGGACTGGGCCGACGACGTGGCGTACTCGGTGCACGACGTGGAGGACGGCCTGCACGCGGGGCACATCGACCCCAACTGCCTGCACGCCGAACCGGAGCGCCGGGAGATCTTCCGGGTCGCCGTCGGCCGGTACGTCCCCGCGGGCACCGATCCGGCCGAGCTCGCCGCCGCCCTCGACCGCCTCCAGGACCAGGACTGGTGGCCGCACGGCTACGACGGCACGGCGGCCGCCCAGGCCCGGCTGAAGGACGCCACCAGCCAGCTCATCGGCCGCTTCTGCCTGGCCGCCGAGGGCGCCACCCGCGCGCGATGGGGGTACCACCCAGGCCGTCCAGGCACTGGGGGAGGCACCGGGCGTCTTACCCGGTACGGCGCCGAGCTCGTCGTACCCGAAGAGGCGCGCCTGGAGTGCGCGGTCCTCAAGGCGGTCGCCGACCGGTACGTCATGCAGCGCGCCGAACAGGAAGTCCTGCGCGCCGACCAGCGCATCGTCATCAGCGAGCTCGCCGAGGCGCTCACCGCCCGCGCCCCCGACGGCCTCGACCCCCAGTTCCGCGCCCTGTTCGACCAGGCGTCCGACGACCGCGCCCGCAAGCGGGTCGTCGTCGACCAGATCGCGTCCCTCACCGACGCCTCGGCCCGCTCGCTGCACAGCCGTCTGACGGAGCGGACGAGATCCTGACAAGTGCGGACCGGGTGCGCCCGAACGGGCCCGGAACGTGACCCGACGTGCCCTGATCGGGCACGTCCCCCTTCCCCCATCACGCTGCGTGCGGGACGCTCGCATGTGGCGGCACGCTCAGTGTTCTCTGGGGGACCACCCCCCAGAAACCCGGTAGGAGGCATCACGTGGTCGACGCGGATCAGACATTTGTCATCGTCGGAGGAGGCCTGGCCGGCGCCAAGGCGGCCGAGACGCTGAGGGCGGAGGGCTTCACCGGCCGCGTGATACTGATCTGCGACGAACGCGACCAGCCCTACGAGCGGCCGCCGCTCTCCAAGGGCTTCCTGCTCGGCAAGGAGACGCGGGAGAGCGTCTTCGTGCACGAGCCCGCCTGGTACGCGCAGAACGACATCGAGCTGCACCTCGGCCAGACCGTCGACGCGATCGACCGCACCGCGAAGACGGTCCGCTTCGGTGACGACGGCACGCTCGTCCACTACGACAAGCTGCTCCTCGTCACCGGCGCGGAACCCCGCCGGCTGGACATCCCCGGCACCGACCTCGCGGGCGTGCACCATCTGCGCCGGCTCGCGCACGCCGAGCGCCTCAAGGGCGTCCTGGCCGCCCTCGGCCGTGACAACGGCCACATCGTGATCGCCGGCGGTGGCTGGATCGGCCTGGAGATCGCGGCGGCGGCCCGCGAGTACGGCGCCGAGGTCACCGTCGTCGAGCCGGAGCCCACCCCGCTGCACGGCGTCCTCGGCCCGGAGCTCGGCTCCGTCTTCGCCGACCTGCATCGCGAGCACGGCGTCCGTTTCCACTTCGGCGTCCGGCTCACCGAGATCGTCGGCCAGGACGGCATGGTCCTCGCCGTCCGCACCGACGACGGCGAGGAACACCCGGCGCACGACGTCCTCGCGGCGATCGGCGCGGCCCCCCGCACCGGCCTCGCGGAGGCGGCGGGCCTCACCCTCGCCGACCGCGCGCACGGCGGCGGGATCGCGGTCGACGCCCGGCTGCGCACCTCCGACCCCGACATCTACGCGGCCGGCGACGTCGCGTCCTTCCCGCACGGCCTCTTCGACACCCGGCTGCGCGTCGAGCACTGGGCCAACGCCTTGAACGGCGGCCCGGCGGCCGCCCGCGCGATGCTCGGCCAGGACGTCACCTACGACCGGGTGCCCTACTTCTTCTCCGACCAGTACGACCTGGGCATGGAGTACAGCGGCTGGGCCCCGCCGGGGACGTACGACGAGGTGGTGATCCGCGGTGACGCGGGCAAGCGGGAGTTCGTCGCGTTCTGGCTGAAGGAGGGCCGCCTCCTCGCCGGGATGAACGTGAACGTGTGGGACGTCACAGAGCCGATCCAGAAGCTGATCCGCTCGCGCGAGCGGATCGACACGGAGGCCCTGGCGGACCCCCGGGTGCCGCTGGACGGCCTCGGCGCCTAGGTCGCGGTCGTCCGCGGGGCCGTCGTCCGGTGCCCGCGGGGCGTGTGCGGCCGCTCGCGCCCCGTGGGCGAGCCGCACATGTCAGGGCCCCGCGCACCCCAAGGGCACCACGGCCCGCCGGAGATGTCGGCGCGCCCCCGTAGAATCACCTCGTGGCAGGACGGATCAACGACGAGGACGTGAAGGCGGTACGGGACGCGGTCCCGATCGACGCCGTGGTGTCCGAGTACCTCCAGCTGCGCAACGCGGGCGGCGGCAACCTCAAGGGCCTCTGCCCCTTCCACGACGAGAAGTCGCCGTCCTTCCAGGTCAGCCCGAGCAAGGGACTGTTCCACTGCTTCGGCTGCCAGGAGGGCGGCGACACCATCACGTTCGTGATGAAGGTCGACCACCTCACCTTCTCCGAGGTGGTCGAGCGGCTCGCCGCCCAGGCCGGCATCACCCTGCGCTACGAGGAGGGCGGCTACAACCCCGCCCACCAGCGCGGTGAACGCATCCGCCTCGTCGAGGCGCACAAGATCGCCGCCGAGTGGTACGCGGAACAGCTCGCCACCGGCCCCGAGGCCGACACCGGCCGGATCTTCCTCGCCGAGCGCGGCTTCGACCAGGCCGCGGCCCTCCACTTCGGCGTCGGCTACAGCCCCCAGGGCTGGGACCACCTCACCCGCTATCTGCGGGGCAAGGGCTTCACCGACAAGGAGCTGTTCCTCTCCGGGCTCTCCCAGGAGGGGCGCCGCGGGCCCATCGACCGCTTCCGGGGCCGGCTGATGTGGCCCATCCGCGACATCGGCGGAGAGGTCGTCGGCTTCGGCGCGCGCAAGCTCTACGAGGCCGACAACGGACCCAAGTACCTCAACACGCCCGACACGGCGATCTACAAGAAGTCCCAGGTCCTCTACGGCATCGACCTCGCGAAGAAGGACATCGCCAAGTCCAGCCGCGCGGTCGTCGTCGAGGGCTACACCGACGTCATGGCCTGCCACCTGGCCGGTGTCACCACCGCCATCGCGACCTGCGGCACGGCCTTCGGCGGCGACCACATCAAGATCCTCCGCCGGCTCCTCATGGACAACGGCAGCGCCCGCGTCATCTTCACCTTCGACGGCGACGCGGCCGGCCAGAAGGCGGCCCTGCGCGCCTTCGAGGACGACCAGAAGTTCGCCGCCGAGACGTACATCGCCATCGCGCCGGACAACATGGACCCCTGTGACCTGCGCCTGGCGAAGGGCGACGAGGCGGTCGCCGACCTGGTCGAACCCCGCACGCCGCTCTTCGAGTTCGCGCTCCGCCAGATCGTCGTCCGCTACGACCTCGACACCCCCGCGGGCCGCGCCGCGGCCCTGGACGAGGCCGCGCCCATCGTCGCCCGCATCAAGAACAGCGGCGCCCAGCACGAGGTCGCCGTCCAGCTGGCCGGCATGCTCGGCATCCTGGACACCCAGTTCGTCGTCAAGAGGGTTGCCCAGCTGGCCCGTTGGGCCCGTGACCGGGGCGGCAAGGGCCCGGCGCCGGCCCGTGGCCCCCAGGCGTACGAGTCCGCCTCCCGGCCCGCCGCGGGCGGCCCCGCCCTCAACCTCCGCAACGCCGTCTACGCCACCGAACGCGAGCTGCTGAAGCTCGCCCTCCAGCGCCCCGAACTGGTCTCCCCGGCCTTCGACGCGTACGGGATCGACGAGTTCACCGCCGCGCCCTACGCCGCCGTACGCCAGGCGATCCAGGACGCGGGCGGCGCCGAGTTCGGCGTCAAGGACGGGCAGGAGTACCTCGTCCGGGTCCGGGAGGCCGCGCCCGACGACGCGGTCCGCGCGATGGTGACGGAGCTCGCGGTCGAGGCGATCATGCGTCGCACGGTCGACGAGAACTACGCGGGGGAGCAGCTGGTGACGGTCCGCCGCAGGGCGGTGACCCGCAGGCTCACCGATCTCCAGGGCACGCTGACCCGGCTCGGCCACACGGACCCGGCCCAGTCGGCCGCCGTCCAGAACGAGATGATGATCCTGACCAGGTACGACAGGGCGTTGCAGCACGAGGGCCCGTCCGCTCTCTGAGCCGCCGACCGCGGCACGGTAATCGCGCGGTCACGGACCGGACTCAAAAAGTCGTCGCACGCCCCTCGTGGCGGCTGTGTGTCGTACTCCACACTGGGGGCGGTGCCTGAGTCCTCGGAGCGCGGCCGATCCCGGACGGACGCGGCGTGGCCGCCGACTCCGCCCCCGAAGTACCGCTGCTGCTCACCTCAGCAGCGATCATCCTGGAGGTCGCCCCCGTGCAGACCCAGACCCTGACCCAGACCGTCAGCACTGCCGAGAGTACGGCCGGTACCACCGGTGCCGGCACGGCCGACGGCACGGAACCGGACGCCGAGACCGACGTCCTGGCCGCCGTCCCGCCGCAGAACCGTGCCGCGCACCACCCCGAGACCCACCCGAAGACCCACCCCGAGACGCAGGCCGAGCCCGAGACCGAGTCCGAGTCCGAGTCGGAGCCGCCCGCCGAGGCTCTGGAGGACGTTCCCGAGGACGCCCCCGAACCCGTCCCGCCACCGCGCACCCGCACCACCGACAGCGGCAGCCCCTCCTCGGACCTGTTCCGGCAGTACCTGCGGGAGATCGGCCGCATCCCGCTGCTCACCGCGGCCGAGGAGGTCGAGCTGGCCCGGTGCGTGGAGGCCGGCCTGTTCGCCGAGGAGAAGCTGAGCGGCGCGACCGACCTGGACAGTCAACTGGCCCTCGACCTCGACCGGCTGGTCGTCCTGGGCCGGATGGCCAAGCGGCGGCTGATCGAGGCCAACCTGCGGCTCGTGGTCTCCGTCGCCAAGCGGTACGTCGGGCGCGGGCTCACCATGCTCGACCTCGTCCAGGAGGGCAATCTCGGCCTGATCCGGGCGGTCGAGAAGTTCGACTACGCCCGCGGCTACAAGTTCTCCACGTACGCCACCTGGTGGATCCGCCAGGCCATGTCCCGCGCGCTGGCCGACCAGGCCCGCACCATCCGCGTCCCGGTCCATGTCGTCGAGCTCATCAACCGGGTCGTCCGCGTCCAGCGCCGGATGCTCCAGGAGCGCGGCTACGAGCCCACCGCGGAAGAGGTCGCCGCCCAGCTCGACCTCCTGCCGGAACGCGTCGGCGAGGTCCTGCGGCTGGCCCAGGAGCCGGTCTCGCTGCACGCCCCGGTGGGCGAGGAGGACGACGTGGCCCTCGGCGACCTCATCGAGGACGGCGACGCGGCCAGCCCCGTCGAGTCGGCGGCCTTCCTGCTGCTGCGCGAGCACCTGGAGGCCGTGCTCTCCACCCTCGGCGAACGCGAGCGGAAGGTCGTCCAGCTGCGCTACGGACTGGCGGACGGCCGGCCGCGCACGCTGGAGGAGATCGGCCGCATCTTCGGCGTGACGCGCGAGCGGATCCGGCAGATCGAGTCCAAGACCCTCAACAAACTCCGCGACCACGCCTTCGCGGACCAGCTGAGGGGCTACCTCGACTGAGCGGGGCCGCTCGCCGTCACCCGGTGCGAGCGGCCCCCGCCGGTCCCGCGGACGCCCCGGAGACGCCCCTGGGACGCCTCCGGGACGGGACCGTCAGTCGACCTCGGCCAGTGCCTGCGCGAACTGTGCCTTGTACAGCCGCGCGTAGGCCCCGTCCGCCGCCAGCAGGTCGGTGTGCGCACCCTGCTCGACGATCGAGCCGTTCTCCATCACCAGGATCGTGTCGGCGTCCCGGATGGTCGACAGCCGGTGCGCGATGACGAACGACGTACGCCCGTGCGCCAGCTTCGCCATCGCCTTCTGGATCAGCACCTCGGTGCGGGTGTCGACGGAGCTGGTCGCCTCGTCGAGCACCAGGATCGTCGGGTCGGACAGGAACGCCCGCGCGATGGTGATCAGCTGCTTCTCACCGGCGGAGACCCCGCTGCCCTCGTCGTCGATCACCGTGTCGTAGCCGTCGGGAAGGGTGCGGACGAACCGGTCGGCGTGCGCGGCCCGCGCCGCCTCCTCGATCTCGCCCCGGGTGACCTCACCCGACGCCCCGTACGCGATGTTCTCCGCGATGGTGCCGCCGAACAGCCAGGTGTCCTGGAGCACCATGCCGATCCCGGCGCGCAGTTCGTCGCGGGACATCCTCGCTATGTCGACACCGTCGAGGGTGATGCGCCCGCCGGAGACGTCGTAGAACCGCATGAGCAGGTTCACCAGCGTCGTCTTGCCGGCGCCCGTCGGGCCGACGATGGCGACCGTGTGGCCGGGCTCCACCGTCAGTGACAGGTCCTCGATCAGCGGCTTCTCCGGGTCGTACCGGAAGGACACGCCCTCCAGAGCCACCCGCCCGCGCAGCTCCGCGGGCCGCTCGGCCGCCACCGGGTCCGCCTCCTGCTCCTCCGCGTCCAGGAGTTCGAAGACCCGCTCGGCCGAGGCGACGCCGGACTGCACCAGGTTCGCCATCGACGCGAGCTGCGTCAGCGGCATCGAGAACTGGCGCGAGTACTGGATGAACGCCTGCACATCACCGATGGACAGGGAACCCGACGCGACGCGCAGCCCGCCGACCACCGCGACCAGCACGTAGTTGATGTTCGACACGAACATCATCAGCGGCTGCATGACCCCGCTGTTGAACTGCGCCTTGAACCCGGCCTCGTACAGCGCGTCGTTCTGCTCGGCGAACTGCTGTGCCGACTCCTCCTGGCGGCCGAACACCTTCACCAGCGTGTGACCGGTGTACATCTCCTCGATGTGGGCGTTGAGCTTGCCGGTGGTGCGCCACTGCTGCACGAAGTGCGGCTGCGACCGCTTGCCCACGCGGGTGGCGACGACGAACGACAGCGGCACGGTCACCAGCGCGACCAGCGCGAGGATCCACGACACCCAGAACATCATCGCCAGCACGCCGATGACGGTCAGCAGCGAGTTGATCAGCTGGCCCATCGACTGCTGGAGCGTCTGCCCGATGTTGTCGATGTCGTTGGTGGCGCGGGACAGCACCTCGCCGCGCTGACGCTTGTCGAAGTACGACAGCGGCAGCCGGGACAGCTTCGTCTGCACGTCTTCGCGCATCCGGAACATGGTGCGGTTGACGGACCTGTTGACCAGCCGCGTCGCCACCGCCATCAGCAGACCGGCGACCAGGAACACCCCGAGCGCGAGCAGCAGGACCTCGCCGATCGAGCCGAAGTCGATGCCCTTGCCGGGGGTGAAGTCGGTACTCCTGAGCATGTCGGCGACGCCGCCCTCGCCGCGTTCCCGCATCGAGTCGAGGACCTGCTCCTTGCTCGCCCCGGCCGGCATCTGCCGTCCGACGATGCCCGCGAAGACCAGGTCGGTGGCCTTGCCGAGGATCTTCGGCCCGACCACGCTGAGGCCGACGCTCAGCGTCACGCAGGCCAGCATCGCGTAGAGGGTGAACCGCTCCGGCTTGAACTGACCGAGCAGCCGCCTGCCGGACACCTTGAAGTCCAGCGAGTGGCTGTCGGGACCGGTGCCGGCCATCATGCGTCCCATGGGCCCGGCCATCAGGCAGCCTCCGCTTCCGTGAGCTGGGAGAGCACGATCTCCCGGTAGGTCTCGTTCGCCGCCATCAGCTCGCGGTGGGTACCCGTGCCGACGACCAGACCCTCGTCGAGGACGATGATCCGGTCGGCGTCGCGGATGGTGGCCACCCGCTGGGCGACGATCACCACGGTCGCCTCGGCGGTCTCCCGCCCGAGCGCCGCCCGCAGTGCCGCGTCGGTGGCGTAGTCGAGTGCGGAGAAGGAGTCGTCGAAGAGGTAGATCTCCGGCCGCTGCACGAGCGTCCGGGCGATCGCGAGCCGTTGCCGCTGACCGCCGGAGACATTCGTCCCGCCCTGCGCGATGGGGGAGTCGAGCCCGTTCTCCAGACCCTCCACGAAGCCCTTGGCCTGCGCCACCTCCAGCGCGTGCCACAGCTCCTCGTCCGTCGCGTCCGGATTGCCGTAGCGCAGATTGGTCGCCACCGTGCCCGCGAACAGGTACGGCCTCTGCGGCACGAGTCCGACGGTCTTCGCCAGCAGCACCGGGTCGACCTCGGCGACGGCCACGCCGTCCACGAGCACCTCGCCCTCGGTGGCGTCGAACAGCCGGGGCACCAGCCCGAGCAGCGTGGACTTGCCGCTGCCGGTCGAGCCGATCACGGCCGTCGTCTCGCCCGGCCGCGCCACGAGCTCGACGGACTTCAGGACGGGCTCCTCGGCGCCGGGATAGCGGAATCCGGCCCCCCGGATCTCCAGGTGCCCGTGCCGGCGCAGCTCGGTGACGGGAGCCACCGGCGGCACCACGGACGACGAGGTGTCCAGCACCTCCTGGATCCGCTCGGCGCACACCTCCGCGCGCGGCACCATCATGAACATGAAGGTGGCCATCATCACGGACATGACGATCTGCATGAGGTAGGCGAGGAAGGCGGTCAGATCGCCGATCTGCATCCCACCGCTGTCGATCCGATGGGCACCGAACCACACCACGGCGATCGACGACAGGTTCACCGTGGTCATGACCACCGGGAACATCAGCGCGAGCAGGTTGCCGCTCTTCAGCGAGACGTCGGTGAGGTCGGCGTTGGCCTTGCGGAACCGCTGCTGTTCGAACTCGTCCCGGACGAAGGCGCGGATCACCCGGTTGCCGGTGATCTGCTCACGCAGCACCCGGTTCACGGTGTCCAGCTTCACCTGCATCGACCGGAACAGCGGCCGCAGCCGGCGCACGATCAGCGTCACGCAGATGCCCAGCACCGGCACCACGGCGACGAGCACCGCGGACAGCGGCACGTCCAGGCCGAGCGCCAGCACCACCCCGCCCACGCACATGATGGGCGCCGACACCATCAGCGTGAACGTCATCAGGGCCAGCATCTGGATCTGCTGGACGTCGTTGGTCGTCCGGGTGATCAGCGAGGGGGCGCCGAACTGGCCGACCTCGCGGGCGGAGAAGGACTGCACCCGGTCGAAGACGGCCCCCCGCAGGTCCCGGCCGAGCGCGGAAGCGGTTCTGGCGCCGTAGTACACGGCACCGATGTTGCACACGACCTGCGCCAGCGAGATGCCGATCATCACGCCGCCGAAGGACAGGATGTATCCGGTGTCTCCCTCGACGACGCCGTTGTCGATGATGTGCGCGTTCAGTGTGGGCAGGTAGAGGGTGGCGCAGGTCTGGAGGAACTGGAGCCCTACGAGCAGGGCGATGGGTTTCTTGTAGGGCCTGAGATAGGTCCGTAGTAGTCGTATGAGCACGCTACGTCTCTCGGAGTCGGCGGGAAGGGGCATTGGTTGCCCCTGGCCCCTATCGTTGAACGCTCCACCGGCGTTACCTCAACTGATTAAGCTGAGAGCAGTGCTTTTACGGCCGTCTGTGTGAGCCGGATGCACACCTGTACACCCGAAGCGCCCCACGCACCCGATGCGCCCTGTACGCCGCGTGCGCCTCCCGTCCGCGGAACGCTTCACTCCCGTCCGCGCAACCCTCGCCCCTGTCCGCGACCCTCGCCCCTATCCGCGGAACGCTCCCGGATGCGTCTGCTCCCGCACCGACACGTACTGCTGCCGCACCGCCTGCCCGACGGCCAGCTCCTCGCCCGGGTCGAGGACCTGCGCGGCCGCCCCCTGCCAGGCCGGCGGGGTCCGCGGGTCGAGGGTGCCCTGCGACGCTCCGAGCGCCCACGCGGCCTGCCGGGCGGCCCCGATCGCCGCGTAGTCCGCCGGCTGCGGCACGACGACCTGCGCGCCGAACAGCGCGGGTGCCGCCGCCTGCACGGCCGGCAGCTCGGCCGCCGCCCCGAGCAGGAAGATGCGCCGCACCTCCACGCCCCGGCCGCGGAGCACGTCGAGCGCGTCCGCGAGCCCGCACAGCATGCCCTCGAAGGCGGCCCGCGCGAAGTGTTCCGGCTTCATCGACTCGCGGCGCAGGCCGGCCAGCGTCCCGGCCGTGTGCGGCAGGTTCGGCGTCCGCTCACCCTCCAGGTAGGGCAGCATGACCAGCCCGTGCGAGCCCGGCGTCGACTTCATCGCCAGGTCCGACAGCGCTTCCAGATCGGCCGCCCCGATCAGCTCGGCGGCCCCGCGCAGGGTCCGTACGGCGTTCAGGGTGGTCACGACCGGCAGGTGCATGCCCGTCGCGTCGGCGAGCGAGGTGATCATCCCGCTCTGGTCGACGAGCGCCTCGTGGTGCACGGCCATCACCGACCCGGAGGCGCCGAGGGAGACGACCGCGTCCCCGTGTCCGATTCCCAGCCCCAGGGCGGCGGCCATGGTCTCGCCGGTCCCGGCGGAGATCAGCAGTCCCTCCGGCGTCGTACCGGCCGCTTCGGACGGTCCGATCACCTCGGGAAGCATGGCCTGGTGACCGAGCGCCAGCTCGACGAGATCTGGCCGATAACCGCCGGTGGCCGCGGACCAGTACCCGGTCCCGGAGGCTCCGCCGCGATCGGTGGTCCTGCGTACGGGCCGCCCGAGGAGCTGCCACACCAGCCAGTCGTGGGCCTGGAGCAGCACGGCGGTCCGGGCGGCGGCGTCCGGTTCGTTCTTCGCCAGCCAGCGCAGCTTGGTCACCGGCTGGGCGGCCTGCGGGACGCATCCCACCGCCTGCGCCCATGCCTCACGCCCGCCGACCGCGTCGATCAGGTCGGCCGCCGCGACCTGGGCCCGCTTGTCCCCGCCGACCATCGCCGGCCGCACGGTGTTGCCCTGCGCGTCCAGCGGCACGACGGCGTTCTGCTGCGAGGACACGCCGATGGCCTGCACCCCCTCGAGCAGCCCACCGCCCGCGGCCTCGCCCAGGGACAGCAGCCAGGCCTGCGGATCGACATCGGAGGGCCGCCCTCCCGCACTCTCGGCGCCTTCCATCGGATGCGGCGCATACCCCTGCCGGAGCACGGCTCCGGTGTCCGCGTCGCAGACGACGATACGAGTGAAATCGGGTGAACTGTCCAACCCGGCGACTATCCCCATGGCGAAAATTCTGCCGCACGCGCCGCCCGGGTGCGGCCGCGGAGACCGCGGGGGTGCCCCACTCCTGCCCGACGGGGGGCGTTGTGGCTGGTCGAGCCCCCGCGGCGGAGCCGTATATGTCACATCCCCGCGGCCGCTGGGCGACCCTCCCGGCGCATCGAGGAGCCGCTAGGTGTTGCTGGTGCCCCAGTCGTCCCCACCCGTGCCGTTGCTGTTGCGGTCGCGCAGGGACCGCACCCGGCCCACCACCGATTCGGGCATCCGGTCGCCGACCTTGTCGCTGACCGCGTGGTACGCCTTGCCCGCGTACTGGCGGCCCTGGTGGGCGGCGGTCTCGGCGGTGTTGCGCACGGCGGGGTTCTGGGCGACCTGCCGGGCGGACTTCTTCAACTGCTCGTAGCGCTCGCGCCCGGCACGCGTGCCCAGTACGTAACCCGCAGCCAGCCCGACGACGAACGTGAGCTTGTAGCGCATGACGGCCATCCTCTCCTTGCGTAGTCCCTGGCACGACATGGGCGCCGGGGGAACCGATTGGCGGAGCACCCCCCTGCTTGCGCTAATGTATGTGTCGCAGCGAGCGAGCGCTTCCTGGCGAATACCCAGGCAGGTACGTTCGATGCAAACGAGGCATTCCCCTGTAGCTCAATTGGCAGAGCAGCCGGCTGTTAACCGGCAGGTTACTGGTTCGAGTCCAGTCGGGGGAGCTCGGTCCCCTGTAGCTCAATTGGCAGAGCAGCCGGCTGTTAACCGGCAGGTTACTGGTTCGAGTCCAGTCGGGGGAGCATCGTGAACGAGGACCCCCTGGGGGTCCTTTTTCATGTCGGCGGGAACCGTGCAGGCCAGGGGTGCTGTCCCCATGGGCGTGCAAGGTCCACCAGCCGAAGCGTGAGATCGTATGAGCGGCTATGCTGCGGCAGACGGCGCGCACACATGTACGCGACACGCCGCTATGGGGCGGTAGCTCAGCCGGTTAGAGCAGCGGACTCATAATCCGTCGGCCGTGGGTTCGAGTCCCACCCGCCCCACCACTCGCTACGCGGGAAGAAACCTTCTGACCAGGCACTTAGCCGGTCAGGGGTGAGTGCGGCAGGATCTTGGCGGCCCTACTTGATCACAGTTTCATGATCATGGGGACAAGTTGGGGACGCTGGTCACGCGGCGGGACGCAACCCCTCGTTCGGTCCATCCTCATCGGCCTCGGGCCTTTCGCCGGAGCCCTCTTCTGTCTCGGGCTCAGGCTTGCGGCGTGCCTCTCTCGGAGGCGTCTCCTTCTTCTGCGGGGACCGGGGCACGACCGCGCTCGTCGACTCTGCCTCGGCGGTCATGAGTTGAGGCAGGACGCTCGTGTACGTGTCCGAGGTGATCTGGCGGGAGCTGTGCCCAAGTCGCTCCTGGACCACCTTGATGTCGGCCTTGCCGAGGAGCGCCAGCGTGGCGGACAGGTGCCGCGTGTCGTGCAGGCGGATCGGTGGAAGCCCGGACAGCTCCACGAGCCGGTTGAACCGTCGGCTGATCCAGTCGGGGTGCAGGGGCTTGCCGTCCTCATGGGTCCAAACTCGGTTGCTCTCGACCCAGGCTTTCTCTCCAGACCACTGCTCACGCTCCTTGGCCTGGGTGGTCCGCCATTCCCGCCACAGCTCGCGGGTCTGGGAGTCGAGGGTGACAGTGCGGACGCTGTCCTGCTTCGGGGCTTCGTCGTACTGCCGGTAGGCGATTTCAACGATCTGCGCGGAGATGCGGAACCACGAGCGGGTCAGGTTGACCTCAGCCCACGGCAGAGCGCACATCTCGCCGCGCCGGGGCCCACGGAAGATGAACCCGTGCCACATCCCGCACAGCCGGTCGTCGCTGATGAAGTCGAGGAACTGGCCGGTCTGCTCCGGGGTCCAGACCATGACGGGGCTGGGCTTCTGGCCGGTCCGCTTCCACTCTTCGACCCGTTCTGGCGTCCAGACCAGCGCCTTGGCACGCTTGACCGCCGGCAGCTCGACCATCGCCGCCCAGTTGGTCACGTACTCGCCGCGCTTGATGCCACTGCCCAGGAACGAGCTGAGGGTGGCGTTGATGCGGTGCATCGTCGCGGGGCTGGTGATCTTCCGCTTGCCCTTGCGTCCTTCGCGGAGCGCGGCGTTGGCGTCCAGGTAGGCCCGGCGCGTGATGCGGCGTTCCTCCTTCTTCCCCGCGGCTCGTACCCAGGCGGTGTAGGCGGCGTCGCGCGCCTCTTGCAACTCGACCACCTTGGCATCGTGAAGCAACCGCTCGGAGTTCTCCCGCTCGATCGCGTCGTACATAGCCTCGACGTGCCGCAGTCTGAGGTCACGGCGCTTGATGTGCCCGAGGTGTGGTTCGAGGTACAGGGCGATGTGTTCCTCGTACCCGTGCCGGGTGGTACGAGCCAGTCCCCTCTTCCTCTTGAGCCAGGTGTGCAGGTCCTCGCCCACGGTGGCATCGCTGAGGACGTCAGCGCCTCCCATGGCGTCGCGGTAGATCTCCTCCGCCTTCGCCTTGGCGTCGTTCTTGGTGGCGAATCCTCCTCGCCGGAGGCGTCGACGCTTCCCACCTTCCCCGGCTTCGAGCTCGAAGTAGAAGTACCAGGTGCCATGTCCCTTCTGTGAGAGCTTCGGGCAGTTTGCTTCGAGCATGCGCATTTTCGGCTTGCCGTTGGCGAGGAGTATGGGAGCGCCGTCGTCGTCAACGGCGGGCGCCTTGCACGCGCAGCGCCGGTAGTAGCTCGGGTCGAACACGAGCATCCCCTTCGTGGACTTCGCTTGTGGATCTTCCGTGTCGGTCCTTGTCGAACCGATGCCTTATCTTGCCCCAACACTCCAGTGTTGGCGTATCCTTATGTGACGTTGGCGCGGGGGAGAACGCGACAACGGGAATGACAACGAAGGACGCCTCCGTAGCTACCTGTGGGGCCAGCCCAATGACCCTGGAGGAACTGCTCGCGCTGCCGCCGACTGTGAACGTCACGACGGCCGCGCGGGCCCTGGGAATCGGTGTGCACAAGGCTTACAACTTGATCAAGGAGGGATCTTTCCCCGTGCAGACGCTCACATTGGGCAGCACGGTGAGGGTCCCTACGGCTGCTCTCTGGCGGGTGCTGGGAGTGACGCCACCTGCGCAGTGATCACCCGTAGCTTTGGCGTAACGATTCCTAGGTCACGGCCCTGCTCGCAGGGCCGTGACCTAGGATCAGGCGGCTAGAGGAGGCGCATCAGAGAAGAACGGACGACCGCATGCCACGGCTCTACGGCTTCGACGACGCGTCGAAGCGTCGTCTACGAGACGACGAAGTGGACCCGCTTCGCCAGATGGTGAGCCGGGCACTGAAAGGTCAGTCCAACGCGGACATCGCCGTGTGGGCGAACGGCGAGGGTTACCGGGGCACTCTCGGAGGCGAGTGGAAGGACGCGTCTGTCGGACGCCTCTTCCGCAACCCGGCCATCGCCGGACTGCGCTACGACGATGATGGCGAACTCGTCGACGCTGGCCACCCGGGCGCGATCACGCGCGAAGAGTTCATGGCCCTCCTTGAGAGGGAGTCGAGCCGCAAGCCGGCCGAGGCGGCACCCCCCTACGACTACCTCCTGGTCGATGGCGGGTGCACGTGCGGAAAGTGCACCTGGCCGCTCCAGGGGGCACGGACCAACGCCGGAACACCTGGCTACCGTTGTCGTCCCAAGGACAAGGAGGGTCGGGGCGGGTGCGGCGAGGTCCGCATGGACGCTGAGCTGCTGGAGAACTACGTCGGCGAGCACGTCGTGGCGGAACTCCTCAAGCCTGGCATCCGCAAGCAGCTGCTCAAGGCCCAGGAAGCCGTCCGCGCGCAGGTCGAGAAGATGAAGTCGGCCATCGAGGACCTGGAGGGCCGCCGGACCGAAGCGGCGACCCTCTACGGGCAGCGACAGATCAGCAGCGACGCGTTCGTGACCGCAGACCGTGAGATCACGGTCAATCTCAAGGACACCCGGTCGCGGCTTCGGTATGCGGAGCAGATGGCGAACTTCTCTCTCGGGGATGCCAAGGATCTCGTGCGCTGGTGGAATACGGCACCGTCCGCTTCCAAGAGGGCGATCGCAAGGCTGTTCCTGGAGAAGATCGAGGTCTTCCCCGCCAGCGCGCGGGGAGTCCGCACCGTTGAGCCGGGCCGGGTGGTCCTCCACTGGCGCAAGCTGCGTGATCTCTCAGGCAGCCTGTGACGTAGGTACCTCGCGTGACGAACGGCGCCTGCCAACCATGGCGAGGGTCAGCCCTGTGATCAGCGCGATCACGGCGAGCCCGGCCAGGACGGGTGAAACGATCTCTTCGACGCGCAGCGGCCACGGGTGACCGAGGTAGTGAGTTACCAGGTATGACCCCTTGCTGGCCGCGTAGGCGACCCCGAAGACGGCGGCGACCGCCGACAGGGCCAGGCCCCTCGCTGTCCAAGCGTGTGCGGTCTGCCTGGCGAACAGGGCCATGCCGGAGCAGAGGAACGCGATCTCTCCGCAAGTGATCGCTACGTAGGCCAGATAGACCATGAGGTAGACGGTGACGCCCGGAACCGTCGCGTACTCGGTTGTGAACTCAATGCTGTCGTCGGTCGTTTCGATGAACAGCGGCAGCATCGCAGCGAGGACGCATACCGCGAAGGCGATGCGTGCGTACAGGCTGGCCCTCAACACTTCGTGGTTGTAGGACCAGTCAACGAGCATGAATTGGAGGCTGCCGCACCACAGTACGGCGCAGATGTGCGCCCCGAGCTTAGCTGCGTTGTGTAAGCCGGTCACGGACTCTGCGAGGTCCGCGATCGGAGGTATGGCGAGGATGACGCCGACCGTGCAGACGCCGAACGCAACGGCTCGAGCGAAGCGAGCGATGCGGTATTCGTTTCGGTAACGCTGACGCCAGGCTTCACGGGCGGAGAGCGCGGTGCCCGCTATGCCGAACAGGGCGCAGAGGCCGAAGACGAGGCCGTCCATGTGGTTCAGGTTCCTTCCAGGTCAGAGACGGCCCGTTCGGCCGCTTCTGTGAAGCTGAGCCGTCTCCGCCGGCCTGGCCGCGGTGGTTCAGCGACTGACGGCTGTGGCTCTGGCACTTCGGGGACCGTGAGATCGCTGCGTCCATGTCTTGCACGGATCTCACGTGCGGCCTCCAGAAGTTCGGCAACCCCGGCTTGGCCCAGGTCGTGGACCAAGCGGAGCGCCTCGCGGGCGTCTTGTTGCTCCTCGTAGACCGACAGCGAGGTCAAACCGTTGTAACCGGGGAGTAGATAAGCTACCGGACAGTCGAATGCCCGTGCGAGGCCCAGTAGTTGAGAAGTTGACGGGTTGGTCTTGATTCCGTTCAGGAGGTCGTTCACCACCTGATGGGTCATCGCCGGTTTGCCGCCGGGCGTCTCGGCTGTGGCGGCGGCGATGGCGCGCGTACTCGGGGTCTTCCCGTCGGCTCCGCGCTTCCTGCTGAGCAGCACGGCGAGCTTGCTCGCGAGGGGGATGTCCGGGCCGTGCGGCATGGGGCTGGCTACTCCTCGGGTGTGCGCAAGGCTCATCCGGGCGGTGGCTTGGCGCAGGTTCAGTGATGGTCGGCAGGGCGGGCAATGCTCGCGGTCAGCCTAATGTCTATGTTGGTTGACAATAGGTGATGCTCCAAGCAAGATCTGTTACGGCATCATGATCGCGTACTCAGCATGCAGGCCGCCGCCCCTCCTCCGCCTTCCAGGCTGCGAGATTGTGACCGGCACGCCCTAGGTCGCTTGAGTGTGCCGACACTTTGCTTGTGTGGGGATCTAAGCGGCTCGCCGCTCGTTAGAGGGGCGGAACGCTGCAACGCGGGGAGGGTACGGGTGGGGATCGAACTGGGGCGAGTGCTGGCCCGGTTGGAGGAGTCCGGCGGCGTAGAGAATGTCGCCCTGGACGACGAGTCAGCTCGCGAGGTGCTGGGGGCCCTGTCGATCGTCGACCCGAAGCGTGTCGAGCGCGAGGCGGAGCCTCTTGGCCGTGTCGCCGCTGACTGATTCACCGAGTAGTCACGGACGCGGGGCCCCGGTCGGGGCCCCGCGTCCACGCGTTTGACCTGCAAAAACTTAGAGAAAATTGTGGACCCACCCCCTGAATGCATATAGAATAGAACCAGAAGGGAGGGGGAAGGAAGAAGCCCCCACCGACCTCTTGGAGACCGAAATGCCGCACAAGTTCACCACCCTGAAGATGCGCCAGATCCGCCGCAACCCGAACCAGCCCCGCGAGACCTTCAACGAGGAGGCCCTGACCGAACTGGCCAACTCCATCAAGCAGCACGGTCTCCTCCAGCCGATCGTCGTCCGCAAGGTCGCGGAGGGTGGCTACGAGCTGATCGCCGGCGAGCGCCGCTTCCGCGCCAACGAACTCGCGGGCAACATCACCATCGAGACGAAGATCCTCCTGACCGAGGGCGACGCCGAGATCAGCGACATGGACTCCTTCAAGAAGGCCATGGCCGAGAACCTGAACCGCGAGGACATGCTTCCGCTTGAGGAGGCGCGCGGCTTCAAGAAGGTCCTTGACGAGGAGGAGGACGCCGACCCGGCCAGCGTCGCCAAGACCTTCTCCAAGTCGGTCCAGTACGTCAACCAGCGCCTGGCCCTGCTCAACCTGCGTCCGGAGATCCAGACCGCCGTCGACCTCGGGCACATCGGCACCCAGGCCGCCGTCCAGATCGCCGCCCTCTCCCGGGACAACCAGAAGGCCGTCTTCGAGGACTGGAAGAAGGGCGACAAGAGCGACAACCAGCTCGTCCACATCGCCTACGCCATGCGCAAGCAGGAGAAGGCGGCCCAGCAGGATTCCATGGTCGACGTCGAGGAGATGTCCCCCGAGGAGAAGGCGCAGCACGCCCGCGCGCAGGCCAAGACCAAGAGCGACCTCGACCAGATCGAGCGCATGTGCGAGCTGCTGGACAGCATCGGTAAGGCGGACCCGATGGAGCTGGCCCGCGCCCTGGAGGGTCAGGTGGGCAAGCGAGTGGAGCAGATGGACCGAGTCGCCAACTTCGTCCAGAAGGCCCGCTTCCAGCTCCGTCAGGCCAAGGCGCACGCCGACGCCAGCGAGATCATGGTCAACCCCGCGGCCGCCGCCCCCGACCTGGTCGCGGAGGCCGACGCCGCACTCGCCAGCCTGGAGCCCGCCGCCGACCCGTCCGCCGACGTCATCCAGCAGACGGACGCGGAGACGACCCCGGCCGCTCCGCAGGCCGAGGCGGCTGACGACACGGAGCAGGAGAGTGCCCCCGAGCCGACGACGGAGGCGGACGAGGCCGACGCCGAGCCGGTCGCCATCGCAGCCTGAACCACCCACCCCGGGGCGGCCCCCAGCGGGCCGCCCCCCCTCTTCGACCGGGAGACCCATCGTGATGAACGACATCCGCACCATGCGCAACATCAATCGCAACCTCTTCAAAGGGGTGCCGGCCACGGCCAACGCCCTGGAGGAGTACGACTCCGACGCCGCCCAGCTCGTTCGGGAGGCCGCCCAGCATCTGGTCAAGGCCCGCCGCGACAACGACCCGCAGGCGCTGAACGAGGCCAGCAACGCGACCTTCCTCGCCGCAGGCGAACTCCTCAACCAGGCCGGTGGTTCCGTCTACGTCCGCTTCCCCATCATGGTCGCGGCGCGCCTGGTGGAACTCGAAGCGGCGCTGCTCATCGCCACCGCCACGAACCCGGCTGAGGGGCAGAGCGCATGAAGCGGCCCGAGCGCATCAACGGCCTCAAGACCTGGCCCGAAGACGGAACCCTCCCGCCCGAAGTCTGCCGCCGCTGTGACGCCGACCTGGCCGACACCCGCAATCAGCTCGCCTCCGCAATCTGCGTCGTCTGCGGCTACTGGGTCTGCGAGCTGTGCGACGGCGGCACGGACCCCGCGACGGGCGACGCCGTCTGCGCGGACCACAAGAGCCACCCGCTCGCCGCCAACTGCACCGAGTACGCCTGATCAGGAGTTCCAGTCATGCAGATAGATCCCGACGTTCTCAACGTCCTTCGTGCCGCCACGGTCGACGGCCCGGCACTCCGCCTGAACGGCCAGCTCGACCGCAAGCTGTACGAGCGCGTCAACCTCGCCCTACACGCGGCGGGCGGCGTCTGGCACCGCTTCAAGAAGGCCCACATCTTCACCACCGACGCCGCCGACGCCATAGCCGGGCTGCTCGCCACGGGCGAGGTGGTCACCGACGCCGACCGTGGGTTCTACCCGACGCCGCAGCCCACGGTCGAACGCCTCCTGGAGCTGGCCGAACTCGAGGCCGGATGTGAGGTGCTGGAGCCCTCGGCGGGGCGCGGCGCTATCGCCGAAGCCGTCGCCGCCTGCGGGGCCATCGTGGACTGCGTCGAACTCGACGCCGCCCGTGCCGAGCACATCCGCGCCGGCGGGTACGCTCGGCAGGTCACGAACGCCGACTTTTTCAGCGTGCCGGTGGAGCGCCGCTACCAGCGGGTCATCATGAACCCGCCGTTCGCGGGACGCCAGGACATCCGGCACGTGGAGCGGGCGCTGCGCTTCATCCAGCCCGGTGGTCTGCTCGTCGCGATCATGTACGGCAGCCTCACCTACCGGGGTGATCGCAGAACCAAGGACTTCCTCGCCCGGATACGGGAGGCGCGGGGGGCCATGTGGGAGCTGCCCCCAGACGCGTTCCCGGCGGTAGGGGTGGGCACCGTGATCGTGGTCCTCCCGGTCCGCGAGGTGGCACCCCCTCGCGGCATGCGGCAGATCACGCTCAGGCCTGAGGACTTCAATGCTCGGCCCCGCGCCGTGCAGCAGGGCCTGTTCCTCACCGACGAACCGACCGCTCACGGAACGGCGCCCTTGGACGGGCTCGGCTACGGAACGCCACACGACGGCAGGGACCGCTCTTACGGCTAGATAGATCCCAACACTCAAGAGTGATACGGTCTATCTCGTTGGCGGGAACGGCCACAGCCGAGGAACCGGCCCACCAACATGCCGTGGCATGCGGCATCCCCTTCGGTGCCTGGCGGGTGGCCAATCCCCCGCGCCCTACCCGCCAGGCACCGGCTCCGCGCCGACGCGAAGCCACACGGACCGCACGCCACGAACACGACCGGACCCGCTCCCGCTCACGCCGGGAGCGGGTCCCGTGCACTCCGGAGCGACATGAGCGCAGACGACTTCAACGGCAATCCGGAAGACCGCGAGCTGTACCGGCGTCTGCTCATCGAACGAGACGGCCCGCCGGACAGGGCCGCCGACGAGCGAGACCCGGGCCGAAGGATTCAGCAGAGCCCCGACCCGAACGCGGCGCAGCGAAGCGCGGAGCTCGAAGCAGCCATCGCCACCAGACGACGACCCAGGAGAACAGAGGCATGACCCAGGATTCGGCACCCCTCCAGACCGAACACCGCGAGCCCCCCGTGCCGGGTGCCGAGTGGTGCAACGCCTGCGACGCCTGGTGCCTCCCCCCAGGCATCTGCCGCTGCAACAACCGATAAGCGTCCGGCGACCGCCGCTGCCACCGCCGCGGCGGTCGCCCCCCTGATTCATCGAGCCGCTCACCGCCAGCACCATCACCGACGATCAGCTCGACGCCACCTGCGCCGAGCTTCGCTACTACCGGGCACGACAAGGCGGCCAACACCGCGACCGCCAGCGGCACTCCGCCAGCGACAGGCTGGGCCACCGGGGACGGCAGCCGGCCGACCGAACTGAGCCGAGCCCGCTGCTGATCGTCTACTGTTGCGTGCGTAGGGCGCGGGGAACGGCCTACACAAGGGACGCCCGTGACCGCGCTCGCCAACATCCCCGAACAGCTCCAGCCGTTCGCCGTCCCCATCGGCGACCTGGTCCCGTACCACCGCAACCCCCGCACCGGCGACATCCCGGCCATCGCCGAGTCGCTGACGGTCAACGGTCAGTACCGTCCCGTCGTCATCAACAAGGGCACCCACACCGGGCGGCCGAACGAGATCTTGGCGGGCAACCACACCGTTGCAGCGGCCCAGCAGCTCGGCTGGGAGCACATCGCGGCCACCTGGGTCGACGTCGATGACGACGCCGCGGCCCGCATCGTCATCGTGGACAACCGCACCAACGACCTCGCCGGTTACGACACCGTTCTGCTCGCGGAAGTCCTCTCCGAGATCCCGGACCTCGCCGGCACCGGGTACGACCGCGAGAGCGTCGACCGGCTCCTCGACGACACCTCGCTCCCCGAGACACTGGAACTCACCTCCGACGGCGCGGGCACTGGTGCCGCAGCCACCGTCGACTACCTCCAGTGGGGCTACCTCCAGTGGGAGTCCAAGCGGGTGAGGATCACCTCCGAAGAGGTCGAAGCCCTGAACGCCATCTACACGAAGTTCGTGGACGACACCAACAGCGACCTCGGCTTCGGCTGGCACGTCTTGCAGCAGGCCCACGAGGAGGGCGAGGCGGTATGAGCAGTGCCCCCACCACGACGTTCTACGAGGCGTACCCGCTCGACCGGCTTCGCCCCGCCGACTACAACCCGCGCCGCCTCAGCGAGGAGGCGTTCGTCCGGCTTCAGGCGTCACTGCGCCGCCACGGGGTCGTGAAGCCCGTCATCCTCAACGCCGACGGCACGCTGGTCGCAGGCCACCAGAGAACCAAGGGCCTCCAGGCCATCGGCCTGACGCACACGCCCGCCGTCATACTCGGCACGAAGGTCAGGTTGCAGGACGAGATCCAGTTCAACCTGCTGCACAACCGGGTGGAGACCGAGGCGAGTGTCGTCTACGCCGAGCCCGGCGTCATCGGCGCCTGGTCCTGGATTCCATGGCAGTCGATCCGCGTCGCGGAACGGAAAAACCTCTCCTTCGTCAACGCCATCGGTCACATGACCGCCGGCCACGGCCCCTGGGGCAGCGTCGTCATCGACGACCAGGGCCGCATCGTCCTCAACGCCGAATACGCCGTCGTCGCCTCCATCAACCGCTTCGACCTCCTCGCCTGGACCGTCACATCGGCCGACGCCGCCCAGCTCCACGCCGACCTCACCGGCGAGTACGGCGTCTACGACTGGACCGCCATCGAGAGCAAGGCACCCGTCTGGAACCAGCACATCGTCCAGCCCAAGAGGCTCCGCAAGTTCTCCTCCAAGGCCAAGGCCGGGAAGCTCGCCTACGGCTCCGAGACCTGGGACCAACTGGTTACGCCCTGGCTCAAGCCCACGCACCGGGTCGTGGACTTCGGCGCCGGGTACGGCGACTACGCCAAGCACCTGCGCGCCAAGGGCTTCAACATCCACGACTACGAGCCCTACCGCTGCCGGGACGGCTCGTACGCCGTCGACATCCGGGCCGTCGTCGGCATGATCCGCGACATCGACAAGGACATCCAGGCCAACGGGCTGTACGACGTGGTGGTTTTGGACTCCGTCATCAACGCCACCACCACCCTCGACTACCAGCACTGGGTGATGACCACCGTCAACGCCCTGTGCGCCGCCGACGGAGTGGTCTGCCTCGGTACGCGGAGCCTCGCTCGCGAACTGCGTGATGAGCAAGCCAAACGCGTAACCTCGCAGACCGCGACCACGAAGATGAGCTTCCTCGACGAGGACAACGTCGAGATGAACTTCGTGAAGGGGAAGTGGCAGAAGCTCCGCTTCCATACCCCCGAGACGCTGGAGCCCATGCTGCGCCGCTACTTCGAGGACGTGAAAGTCACCGATCTGAGCGGGTCCAACCTCAAGGCGACGTGCCGCCGCCCCATCGCGCTCCCCAAAGAGGAATACGAGAAGGCATTCGAAGAGGAATTCAATATGCCTTACCCGAATGGCTTCCGACATGACAGGCATCTGGAATTGGTGGGAAATTTGATAAAATTGGTAGTAGAGAGGAATGGGCCTCTCGTCGATTGACGGATGAATGGGGAGCGGATGTCACGGCGAATACAGATCCAAATTGAATCACGAACTCGATATCACATCATGTGGCTGGCAGGCGTGCGGCACGTAGCCCTCGACCAGCACTGCCTGCGCAGCTTCGGCCAGCCCGACCGCCCCCGGCTCGACATCAGCCGCCGGCACCAGACGATCGAACTCCCCGATCACAACCCGCCCCTGGCCTGGTACGTGTGCGCGCTGCCCAATCCATGGAAGTGGAGTGACAACGCGCACCTCGCCTTCGAAGCCGCCCCGGGTGAGCAATGGGAGGGGAATGCCCTGGTGCCCGGCTTGTACGTGCGCCTCGACAACGCTCGCCCTATCACCGGGTGGGGCGAGCACAACATCCCCGAAAGTGAGCCACGCCGGAAGGCCTACCGCTTTCGCACCTGCCGCAACTACCAGTTCGCCTGGTGGCTCCGGACCGAGCGCAATGCGCCCGACGCCCCACCGGAGTACACGCCGCCGAAGAGGCCAGGTCAGGGGGAGCAGATGTCCCTGATGTGACCCCCTGCGGGGCCCGAGCGGCAGTCTCGGGCCCCGCAGAAAGCACTCAGTCCAGTCGGTATGTGGTCTCCAGCCCCCGCGCACCGGCGGGCAGCAGTACGTCGTTCACCTGGTAGGCGTGCCCGGATGCATCGCGGGCAGTGAGCAGGATGGCGAGGGCCGGCACGCTGGCAGGCAGCCCCAGAAGCTCAGCCTCAGCAGCATCATCCGGAATCCGAGCGGAGACCTGCTCAGTCACGTAGTCGAGGCGGACTCTCTGCCGAGCCTCCAGGTATTCGCGCAACCCCAGATGCAACGGCTCGAACAGCTCGAGCTCCGACCCACTGGCCAGGCTGAGGGGGAAGTATGACGAGACCAGCTCAGCTGCTTCCCCGTCCTCCTCGACTAGGAACCGGCGCCTGAGCACTTCGGCTTGCTCTGGCGACTTGAGCGCAGAGGCAACGCGCGCCGGAGGCCTCACCTGCTCGACCGAGATCAGCCGCCCCGGAGTCTCTGACTCCTTGCGCATCAGGGTATGACGCCCGCGGCTGTCGGTCCGCTCGATGACAGTCGGCCTGCCTCTCACGATCGTGCCGAATCCCTGGCGGGACTCCAGCCAGCCGTCCCTTTTCAGCAGTTCAAGTGCCCGCACCACCGTCGGCCGGGACATTCCGAACTCCTGCACCAGCTGGTTTTCGCTAGGAACCCTCGTGCCAGCCGGGTAGGTACCCGCCTCGATCCGACCTTGGACGGTCTGCGCGAGGCGTACGTACTTGGGTGCCTCCACCTCATATGCCATAAACGCCACCCACTCAAGACCCGACAAGTCGACTGGTCAACCAGACTACCCAGGACAAGGCAGGGACTGATCTCGCCCCAGATACGGAGGCACCGAGCCAGCCGCAGCGAAGTGGGATCATGGACC
This sequence comes from Actinobacteria bacterium OV320, assembly GCA_001298545.1. Classification (GTDB taxonomy): domain Bacteria; phylum Actinomycetota; class Actinomycetes; order Streptomycetales; family Streptomycetaceae; genus Streptomyces; species Streptomyces coriariae. The sequence continues at coordinate 53,960 of LJCX01000034.1, read as the reverse complement.
CGGGCGCGGGGGCGCACCCGAGCTGTGGAGGACCCCCGCCGTGGGACGCCCCGACAAAGCCGCGCGTGCGGCCATCGCGCGCCGCCGCTCGGACGCCATCGACCTACGCCTCGCCGGCGTGGACTGGCTCACGATCGCCCGCAAACTCGCCGCCGACCCGACCGCCAACTCCGACGGCATCGCCTACCCCCAGGGCTACGGCATCGAGCGGTACCGCAAGGACCAGGACCCGCCCACCGACGAGGCACTGATCCACGCCGCCTGCCGTGACGTCCGTGCCGCACTCGCCGACCGCCGCGCCGAGCTGAACGACGACGTTGACGAGCTGCGCGCACTCGAGGCCGACCGCCTCGACCGGCTGTTCTTCGTGGCATACAAGAAGGCGGTCCGGGACCAGGACCTCGCGGCCATCGACCGAACCCTGCGGATCATGGAACGGCGCGCCCGGCTGCTCGGCCTCGACATGCCCGTCAGGACGGAGCTGTCCGGCCCCGACGGGGGACCGGTGCAGATCGAGAACGTCACCGCCGACGAACTCGACGCGCTGATCACGCTGACCGACCCGGACGCCGAATGAGGCCCCGGGACAACGAGAGCGTCATCGCCCACTACAAGACGCTGCCGCCAGCCCAACGCCGTGCCATCGCCCGGACCGCCTCCCCAACGCTGCGGGTCGAGCTGGCACGCGCGGAACGGCAGTTGGCCATGGACCGCTCGCCAGGCGCCCTCGCCGCCGTCCTCACCCGCGGCCGAGAGATGCAGGCACCGCACCTCGACCTCATCGACCGCGCGTTCATCGACATGGCCGAGGGCCGGTGCGACCGGGTCATGCTCACGATGCCCCCGCGGCACGGCAAGAGCCGACGCGCCTCCCGCTGGGCTCCGCTCTGGTACCTACGGCGCAACCCCGGCCACCGCATGATGATCGCCAGCTACTCCGCCGACCTGGCCGACGACCACGGCCGGTGGATCAGGGACGCCATCTACACCTGGGGCGACGACCTCGGCATCCAGCTCGCGCCCGGCAGCAAGGCCGCCAACCGCTTCGACATCGTCGGCGGCGAAGGCGGGCTCCTCGCTGCGGGCATCGGAGGCGGCCTCACCGGACGCGGCGCCCACATCGCCATCGTGGACGACCCGGTCAAGGACATGGCCGATGCGGACTCGCCAACTATGCGCAAACGCGCCTGGGACTGGTGGACCTCCGTCATACAGACCCGACTCGAACCAACCGGAGCCATCTGCCTGATCCAGACGCGCTGGCACGAAGACGATCTCGCCGGGCGCATCCTCGCCACCGAGCGAGACGCATGGCGCGTCATCGACCTCCCGGCCCTTGCCGACAGCCCCGATGACCCGCTCGGCCGGACACCCGGCGAGCCCCTGTGGCCACAACGCTTCGACGTTGCCCACCACGCCCGAACGCGCAAGCGCGTCGGCGAACGAGTCTGGGGCGCCCTCTACATGCAGAAGCCGAGGCCGCCAGAGGGAGGCGTCTGGAAGCGCGAGTGGATCGACACCGCCAGGATCAACGCTGTCCAGTTCTCCGGCATCGACATGGCACGCATCGTCGTGGCCGTCGACCCCGCCGGCGGAGAGTCCACCGTCGGCGACGAAACCGGCGTGATCGGAGTCGGCCGCGACTTCGACCGGCAGCTGTACGTCCTGGCCGACCGATCCGGATCGATGGGCGCCAACGACTGGGGCCTGGCCGCATGCCGTCTCGCCCTCGAACTCAAGGCCGACGCGATTGTGGTCGAGAAGAACTACGGCGGAGATATGGCGCGGCAGATCGTCACTCAGGCATGGGAGCAGCTGCGCCGCGACGGCGTCACCAAGGGCCTGCTGATGCCGATGATCCTCGAGGTCACCGCCAAGGTCGGCAAACGCCTGCGGGCCGCCCCCGTGGCCCAGTTGTACGAACAGCAGCTCGTGCACCACGTCGGCGAATACCCCGACCTGGAAGGCCAGATGGTCACCTGGGTCGAGGGAATGGACAGTCCGGACCGTATGGACGCCGCCGTGCACGGGCTGACCGAACTGGCCGACCCTGACCAGCTCGACACCCTGCCCACCGACACCGATGACGATCGCTTCGACGGCCGCCGCTGAACTGGCGAGGGCAGATGTACGACTGGAAACGGCACCAAGAGGAAACGGCCCATGACGGTATGGCCGCCGGATGAGGCTCGTTGAAATGGGCTCTGTCCGCAGTTCCGTGGACGAACGGCCGGTGGGCTCGCGCCGGGTCATCATCCGGCTGCGGGTGCGTCGGTACTTCTGCGACCGCAGGAGCTGTTCCCGCACGACCTTCGTCGAGCGTGCGGGGGCTGTCCGCGCGCTACCGCCGTTGCAGCACCGGGCTGGCGAGCTGGCTGAGGTCGATCGCGATCGAGCTCGGCCGCCGTCCCGCCGCACTGTCATCGAGGAAGGCGCCGCCCAGCCCGAGCGCACCGTGCCCCTCGCCGTGCCACCGCCCGGCCACTGGCCGATTCACGAGGCCATCCGCTCGGAGAACGGCCGTGATGCGGCCCAGCTGCACCTCGCGCACACCGGGGCCGTCTGCTGTCTGCTGGCTTCAAGGCGAGGACGACGAGGAGGCAACTCCGTGAGCATCTTCGTCGCCGAGCATGCTCCCCACCGCCCTCACCGATAGGGTCGGCGGCGTCGGAGCGAGGAGGAAAACCATGGCGCTGACTACGTCGCTGGCTGGCCGGGTCCGGAACACGAGCCTGCCGAAGAGCCATGCTCTCTTGCCGCTCCTTGAGGCCGTCGTTAACGGCATTCAGGCGATCGACGCCCGATTCGGCGACGATGTCGAGCGTGGCCGTTTGACCGTTAGAATCAAGCGCAGCCCGCACGAGCAACTCGAACTCGTCCCCGCTGGTCCTGGTCGCATGGCACTCAAGCCCATCGTCGGCTTCAGCGTCGAAGACAACGGGGTGGGCTTCACGCCGGAAAACATGAAGTCGTTCGAGACGCTGGACAGTGACCACAAGGTCGACATGGGGTGCCGTGGCGTGGGACGGCTGCTCTGGCTCAAGGCATTCGACAGAGTCACCATCCGCAGCGCCTATGACGACGCTGCTGGAGGCATCCGCGGACGACAGTTCCGCTTCTCCGTCGAGAGGGAGGTTGAGCCGGGCGTAGAGGAGGAAGGTCTCGACGACATCGGCACAACCGTAAGTCTCGACGGGTTCAAGAAACCGTTCCAGCAGAGCGCGCCTAAAAGCGTCGACGCCATCGCTCGCGACATGTTCGAGCACTGCATCTGGTACTTTCTCCGTCCAGGAAGTGCTCCTACGATTACGGTGACCGACGGTGAAACAACCGTCTCGCTCGACGACCTCATGAACGACTTCGTGTACTCCGCGATGCCGACATCCAGGATCGAGGTCAAGGGACAGCAGTTCGAAATGGTCAACCTCTGTCTCAAGTCCTCGACGCGCAATCACACGCCACGGCTGTATTGGTGCGCCGCGAACCGAGTGGTCGTAGAGGAAAACCTCACGAGCAAGGTGCCAGGACTCTACGGGAGACTCAAAGATGAGACGTCGGCCCAATTCGCCTATGTTTGCTACCTGTCTTCCAGCTTCCTCGACGAGCACGTCCGCGCCGACCGAACAGCATTCGACATCCCCGAGAGAGTGCCCGGCGCGACGCTGACCGAAGACGTGTCGCTAAATGACATCCGCGACCGAGTGCTGAAGGAAGTCGAGACGATCCTTGCTGTCCCGCTCAGCGGGGCACGCGAGGAGGGCAAGGCTCGGGTCAACGAGTTCGTGAGTAAACGTGCGCCAAGGTACCGGCCCGTTCTGTCCCGCCTTGAGTCACTCGGCGTGACCGTGGATCCGTCCATCAAGGACCAAGAGCTCGAGTTGTTGCTGCACGGCAACCTGCAGAAGCTGGAAGCTACCGTGGTTGCCGAGGGCCATGCCGTCTTCGCCGAAGTCGGCTCCGCGCGGCCGGAGGACTACGCCGAACGTCTCGCCCGGTATGTCGACATGGTGAAGGACATAAATCAGTCCGATCTGGCTGCGTATGTCTCACGCCGGCGAGTGATGCTCGACGTCCTCGCCGGACTGATCAGATCCGACGGCCAGGGCAGGTACAGCAGGGAGGACGCCATCCACTCACTGCTCATGCCTATGCGGACCGACTCCAACGAGATCGGCACCGACGCCTCGAACCTCTGGATCATCGACGAGCGGCTTGCGTTCCACGACTACCTCGCCTCCGATAAGACACTGAAGAGCATGCCCACTACCGGATCCGAATCGACGACGGAGCCCGACGTGTTCGCGACCCGGCTCGTCGACACCCCGGTGCTGGCCGCGGAGGGCGAGAAGCTCCCGCTGCCGTCCATCGTCGTGATCGAGATCAAACGACCGATGCGTAATGACGCGTCGGAGGGCAAAGACCCGATCCAGCAATGCCTTGAGTATGTGAATCGCGTGCGCGCCGGCGGCGTGAAGACCGCATCGGGGCGGCCGATCCCCTCGACGCCGGAGCCACCCGCTTTCTGCTACGTCGTCGCCGATCTCACGCCGACGATGGAGAACAGATGCAAGTACGCGGGCTTGCGTCCCACCCACGACGGAATGGGCTACTTCGGCTTCAACGAGTCGTACAAGGCCTACATCGAAGTGATGAGCTTCGACCGTCTCGTCAACGCGGCCACCGAGCGGAACCGAGCGTTCTTCGACAAATTGGGACTTCCGTCCAGTTGATCGATGGTGGGGCTATTTGGATTTCACGAAGCCTCATCACCGGTGGGCTGCCTGGGGACTTGTCGATCTACCGGTCGTTCCTCTCCACACGCAGCGGCTCGCCAGCGACCAGGCGTTCAGCGATGTCCTGTGCCTCCGGGAACGCCGACGACGTCAGCCGCAGCCCGGCTTGGGCCGTTACCGTGGCAACGCGCTCTGCCAGTTCCTTTTGTTCTCCGCCCGGAACGTTGCTGAGATTGAAGGAGAGCCAGACCCGCATGTCGTGGCCCTGCGAGACGAGGACCGGGCCCTGTGGGGGAGTACAGCGAATCGTCGCGTCCGTCAGCGCCTGGACGACTTGGTCCCGTAGTTCGGCCGTGCTCCGCTGGTCGACCTCGCGTGTCGCGGCGTAGATCGCATCGCACAGTGCATTGGCGGCGGTGACTGCCGCGCTGACGGAGATGGTGAACGACCCCATGGTGACGGTGTCGGTGAGCGGGTCGTAGCCGAAGCTCCAGAAGTCGCGGGCTACGTCGCGTGGGTCAGCGATCTTGCGGGCGTCTTTCTGCGGCCCGCTGCCCCTGCCGCGGGCCCAGTCCTCGAAGTGAGTGAGGCCGTCGCGGACGTGCTTGATGTTCGGCAGGGCGTCAAGGAAGACCTGCTCGGCGTTATCGAGTGTGGTGATCACCGCGGGATCCATGCCGAGGTCTGTGAGGGCGATCCGTTCGAGCTTGACCGCGGCGAGGAGCTGGCGCAGAGCGATGACCAGTGTTCGTGCGTCGATCTGCCGGGAGCTGAACCAGCCGACTTGGACGTCGCCACCGTGCATGCGTGCCACGGTCAAGGCGACCGTGGCACGCAGCCAGCTCGATTCCGAGAGCGCGATCGAGTATGGATTATCCGCTGGGGACCAATCGTCCGGCAGGTTGCTGTTCATTACGGAATCTTCGACCCCGGAGCCTTCGGCCGCTCGGAATTTCCGGATCCCGAGGCGCTGTGAACTGCGAAAGTCCGACGTAGAAGATGTCTCGTAGGCTGGAAGCGCGGCGCGGGGCCGACTGCCGGAGGGGCACTGTGGGCCTGCGCGAGCTGATCACCGACGTCTGGAGCTGGCTGGACTACAAGCCAGCCATGGCCGACCCGCGTCGACCGGGCCGTAACACCTGGGCGGAACTGACCCGATCCTGGGTGCCCGACGAGGATCTGCGACGCCTGGCCGCCTACCGGCTCCTGGCCGCGTACGACTCCAACCAGGCCGGCCAGGTCGCCGCCGTGACAGGCGATGACGAGGCTGGCATCGAGCGGAGGGAACTCGGCGACGCCTCCAAGCTGGTCGACACCGCGCTCGGCTACCTCCTCGGCTCCCAGCAAGTCATCAGCGTGGTGGGGGCGGAACACACAGACGACGAGCCGACCGCCGAGGCAGCTGCGGCGCTGGCCGTACAGGACAAGCTGAGGGCCTGGGCAGAGAAGGAAATGTTGCCGCTGCGCCTTCAACAGGCAGAGAGAACCGCGATCCTACTGGGCGACGCCGTCTACACCCTGGCCTGGGACCCGGGGAAAGGCCGGGTCCTGCTGCGCACCTGGGACCCGGGCCTGTACTTCCCGGAGTGGCCGGAGGACGGCGAGCAGGACGGTGCTGAGTTCCCACTGCGCGTTCACCTGGCGTGGGAGCTGCCTGAGGACAAGCGGTGCGGGCTCAAGGCGAGGCTTCGGCGGGTCACGTACGAACTCGGTCCGATCGATCCGGCCAGCCGACGCGGCGCGGCGAAGGACGGCAGTCCGGCACGCGAGTACCTGTACACCGACAGTGGTGACCCGATCCTGGTCACGGGCGATGTGCTCAACACCGACACGAGACGAATCACGCGCACCTACCCGTGGGCGCCAAACCGGCCGTCTCCGTGGACGTGCTACCTCACCGACGCGGAATGGGACCTGGACGACCTTAAGCACGCCGACCTGCTGTACGACCTGCCGCTGCACAAGGCCCGGTACCGGGTCCGTTCGGACGGCGAAGTCCTTGACAGGCTGGACCTGATGGCGGACTTCATACCCGTCGTCCACATCACGAACAGCATCCCCGCCAGCGGAGAGCACTGGGGCAAGCCCACCGTGGCCACCGTCCTCCAGGCCCTCGACGAACTGTCCGCCACGGACACCGACAGTTCCGGCGCTTCGGCTACCACCGGCTCGCCGATCATCGGTCTGGCCGGGGCTCGACTGCCCATTGACCGCGCCACCGGCCAGCCACTCCCGATCAAGGTACGGGCCGGGACGGTGTGGCAGCTCAACGACAACGGGCGCATGGACGTGCTCGACACCTCGGCCCAACTCGCCGAACTGCGCGCCCGCGTCGACCATATTCTCGACCGCATTGCCGCGAACAGTCGCCTTACCGCCGCAGGGCTTGGCACCCTCGATCCGACCGCCCTGCCGTCCGGATACGCGCTACAGCTCGCACTCGGACCGCTCGACTCCCTCGTCGCCACCATGCGCCTGGCCCGCAGCCACAAGTACGTCGTCCTGCTACGCATGGTGCAGCGCCTCCACCAGGCTGGGCAGGCCGAGGGCTGGCCCGCGGGGGAGTCGCTGCCCGCACGGCTGATGTGGGGACCGCACACCCCGACCGACCGAGCTTCGATCCTCGACGAAGTAGTCAAGGGCGTGGGCGCCGGTGTGATCTCCATGGAGACCGGCGTCCGGATGCTCAGCGACGCGGGTTACCCCATCGACGACGCCCAAGCGGAAATCGAGCGAATCCAGGCCCGAGCCTTCGATGCTGCCGCGCGTCTGGCCGACGCAACTGGTGACCACGCCGCCGTCCGCCGATACCTGGGACTGCCAGGGAGCACTTCGGAGATCCCCGGGACTCCGTTGATTCCCGTTCAGGAGCGTGACGAAGAGGACGTCTCATAGGTGAACCATGGGACGCTGTCTGCTGCCTCTGGCAAAGTGATCGGCACTGCTAGACCATTCTCGTGAGGAACCTTGTGAGCACGCTCGGTAGCTTCATCTGGTCAATCGCTGACCAGCTTCGGGGCCCCTACCGCCCCAACCAGTACGGGACAGTGATCCTTCCGTTCACGATCCTGAGACGGCTCGACTGCGTACTCGAGCCCGATCGCACGGCGGTGCGGGAGCTGGCTGCGAGGTACGAGAACCCGAACCGGCTCAAGGTCGAGGTCAAGAAGGCCACGGGGCGGACCTTCTACAACACCTCCAACTACGAGTTCGCGAACCTGCTGGCTGATGCGGACGGGCTGGCGGACAACCTCGCTGACTACATCGACCGGTTCTCCGCCGACGTGGACGTGTTCGAGTACTTCGACTTCAAGAAGGAGATCTTGGCTCTGGAGAAGGCCGGGCTCCTGCGCGAGATCGTCAAGTCATTCGGTGCCATCGACCTGCATCCCGATGTGGTGTCCAACGCAGACATGGGGGATGCGTTCGAGTACATCATCCGCAAGTTCAACGAGGCTGCGAACGAGACCTCCGGAGATCACTACACGCCGCGCGACGCGATCCGACTGCTGGTCGACCTGCTCTTCGCGGAGAAGGACGTCGACCTCTCCGAGGAGAACATCATCCGGTCGCTGTACGACCCCACCGCCGGGACCGGCGGCATGCTCTCCCTGGCTGAGGAGCACCTGCTCGCGCAGAACCCCGAGGCGAAGCTGAACCTGTACGGCCAGGAGTACAACCCGCAGTCCTACGCCATCTGCAAGTCCGACCTGCTCGCGAAGGGCCATTACGCGACCAACATCGCGTTCGGCAACACGCTTACCGACGACGCCTTCAAAGGGCGCCAGTTCGACTTCTGCATGTCCAACCCGCCCTACGGGGTGGACTGGAAGCAGTACGCCAAGGCGATCAAGGAGGAGCGCGACTCGGCCGGCCCCTACGGCCGCTTTGCGCCGGGGCTCCCCGCGACCTCGGACGGCCAGATGCTCTTCCTGCTCCATCTGGTCCACAAGATGCGCGCTCCCGAGGACGGTGGCGGCCGCGTCGGCATCATCATGAACGGCTCGCCGCTGTTCAACGGTGCCGCCGAGTCGGGCCCCTCCAATATCCGCAGGTGGCTGCTGGAGAACGACCTGGTCGAGGCGATCGTCGCGCTGCCGACCAACATGTTCTTCAACACCGGCATCGCCACGTACATCTGGATCCTCGACAACACCAAGCACTCCGACCGCCAAGGCAAGGTCCAACTCATCGACGGCACGTCGTTCTGGACCAGGATGCGGCCGAGTCTCGGCTCGAAGAACCGCAAGATCAGCGATGATGACCGGGCCAAGATTGTGGAGTTGTACGCCGATTTCGAAGACGCTGACCCCGATCTCTCCAAGGTACTGAGAAACAACGAGTTCGGTTACTGGAACATCACCGTCGAGCGCCCGCTAATGGACGACGGTAAGCCGGTCGTCGACCGCAAGGGCAATTCAAAGCCAGACTCCAAGAAGCGCGACACCGAGAACGTGCCGTTCATCTACGGCGACTCGACGACAGGCGCGGAGGCGGAGCGCGAGGTCATTCAGGCGTACTTCGACGCAGAGGTGAAGCCGCACTTCCCCGATGCCTGGATCGACTGGGCGAAGACCAGGATCGGATACGAAATCCCCTTCAGTCGCCATTTCTACAAGTATGTCCCGCCCCGGTCGCTGGCCGAGATCGATGCCGATCTGGAGAAGCAGGTCGCCACGATTCTTGACCTGCTGCGAGAGGTGGAGCAGTGACCGGTCCTCTTTGGAAGGCCCTGCCAGATGGATGGATGGCAGGCCAGGTCAAGCACGCCGCGAGGGTCACGCTCGGTAAGATGCTGCAGGGAAAAGATTCGGGCAGTGACACACGTGCGCCCTACATGCGTGCTGCGAATGTGCAGCCCGATGGCGTGTTGGCCCTCGACGACGTGAATGAGATGTGGTTCGGCGAGGGTGAACTTGAGCAGTTGAGTATCCGCGCGGGCGACGTAGTCGTCGTCGAGGGCGGCCAGGGCGGATTCGGCCGTGCCGCGTATATCGACCAAGATATTCCTGGCTGGGGTTTTCAGAACTCGATCAACCGGCTTCGACCGCTTGGAGGCTTTGACGGCCGCTTCATCGCTTTCTATTTGATCGCGTTGCGGGCCAGCGGCTTCATCCGCGCTTACTCCAACGTTGTCTCAATGCCGCACCTCACGGCAGAGAAGCTTGCCAGGATTCCGATCCCGCTTCCGCCAGCGGAGGTGCAGCGCGCCATCGCAGACTATCTCGACCGCGAGACAGCCCGCATTGACACGCTCATCGAGGAGCAGCGGCGACTGATCGAGACGCTTTATGAGCGTCGGCTCGCACTTCGTGTCAACGTGGCTTTGCGTGGAACGGCACCATCTGAGGAGGTCGACAGCTCCTTGCCATGGGCAAAGAGGCTCCCGGCTGCGTGGCGTGTTGTCCCGCTTACCTCAGTCGCTGCACTCGAAAGTGGGCACACTCCGAGCCGTTCCCGGGAAGACTGGTGGCAGGACTGCTACATCCCGTGGGTGAGCCTCCACGACGTCGGGATGATGCGGGGCGTCAAATACCTGTACGACACGGCGCAGCACATCAGCGACGCTGGGATTGCCAACAGCTCCGCTCGGCTCCTCCCCGCACGGACGGTTGTCCTCTCCCGAGACGCGACTGTTGGGCGAACGGCGATCATGGGCGTTCCGATGGCGACATCGCAGCACTTCGCGGCGTGGGTCTGCGGACCGGAGCTTGACCCCGAGTACCTCTGGGTCTTGTTTGAAGACGCCATGCAGCCCTACTTCGCGTCGTTCCAGAACGGATCAACCATCCGAACCGTCGGGATGGGGGACCTGAAAGCCTTCCGCATCCCGCTCCCGCCGCTCGACGAGCAGCGACGCATCGTCGACTGTCTGGACAAGGAGACAGCGAAAATCGACACGCTCATCGCTGAAACGGAGCGATTCATCGAGCTCTCAAGTCAAAGGCGCGTCGCGCTCATCACGGCGGCGGTGACGGGGCAGATCGACGTACGAGAGGTGGCGTGATGGCCGACCACAACGAGGTGGTCTTCGAGACGGAGATCTGCGAGTACCTCGAGGCGCACGGTTGGCTGTACTCGGCGAACGACCGTGACGGTGGTGAGTACGACCGGGAGCGTGCGCTGTTCCCGGCGGATCTGTTCGCGTGGCTGGAGGCGACGCAGAGGACGGCGTACGAGAAGGCATTGAAGGCGGCGGGGTCGCAGGCGAAGTTCCTTGACGTGCTGACCGCGGCGCTCGACCGGCCGCTGGAACATGGCGGTGGGACACTGAACATCCTGCGGAATGGGGTGCAGTACATCGGTGGCGGCCGGTTGAAGATGGCGCAGTTCCGCCCAGAGACCTTGCTCAACGCGACCACCACGGCGCACTACGAGGCGATGCGGGTGCGGGTGGCGCGGCAGGTGCACTTCTCGACCGCTGACCAGCGCATCCTCGATCTGGTGTTCTTCGTCAACGGTCTTCCGGTGGCCACGGTGGAGCTGAAGACCGACTTCACCCAGTCGCTGGATGAGGCAATCAACCAGTACAAGCAGGACCGCAACCCACTGACTAAGGGGCGGCCCGAGCCCCTGCTGTCCTTCGGACACCGCGCTCTGGTCCACTTCGCGGTCTCGAACGACCTCGCGGCGATGACCACGAGGCTGGAGGGGGAGAAGACCCACTTCCTACCGTTCAACATGGGCTTCGATAGCGGTGCCGGTAACCCGCCCGGTGCGGACGGACGGTCGTCGACGGCGTACCTGTGGGAACGCGTCTGGGAGAAGCACGCCTGGCTGAACGTCATCGGTCGGCTGATGATCGTGCAGACCAAGGAAGAGTGGGACGTCACCAACGGCACGTCGGTTAGGCGTACGAGCATGCTTTTCCCACGGTTCCACCAGTGGGAGGCAGTCACGAGCATCGTTGAGGCGGTGAAGGAGGAGGGTGTTGGGCAGCGGTACCTGATTGAGCACTCGGCCGGGTCGGGGAAGACGAACACCATCGCCTGGACGGCCCACAGGCTGGCGCGGCTGCATGTCGATGATCGGAAGGTCTTCGACTCGGTCATCGTGGTCGTGGACCGCACCGTGCTCGACTCCCAGCTGCAGGATGCGATCCGGCAGATCGACGGCACAGGCAAGATCGTCGCAACTATCAGCCCCGAGGACGTCCGCAAGGCCGGCGCGAAGTCGAAGTCGGGTCTGCTGGCACAGGCATTGAAGAACGGTGAGCTCATCATCGCGGTGACGGTGCAGACCTTCCCGCATGCGCTGGACGAGATCCGGACCGACGCCGGCCTGAAAGGCAAGCGGTTCGCCGTCATCGCCGATGAGGCGCACTCCTCCCAGTCGGGTCAGATCTCCTCGAAGCTGAAGCAGGTGCTGACGGCGGAGGAGGTCAAGGAGATCGAGGAGGGCGGCGAGCTCGATGTGGAGTCGGTGCTGGCCTCGGAGATGACCGAGCGGGCCGAGTCGGAGAACATCTCCTACTTCGCCTTCACCGCGACGCCGAAGAACAAGACCCTCGAACTGTTCGGCCGCAAGGATGCCGATGGGAAGCCGCGCGAGTTTCACCTGTACTCGATGAAGCAGGCCATCGAGGAGGGCTACATCCTCGACGTGCTCAAGGGCTATCAGTCCTACGACACCGCGTTGAAGATCGCCGGCAGGGCCGAGAGCGGTGACGGTGGAGAGGTTGAGGAGGCCGCCGCCCGCAAGGGTCTGATGCGGTGGGTGCAGCTCCACCCGACGAATATCAGCCAGAAGGTGCAGATCATCGTCGAGCACTTCCACGCCAACGTCGCCTACCTCCTTGAAGGCAAGGCGAAGGCGATGGTGGTGACCGACTCGCGTAAGTCCGCGGTGAAGTACAAGGTGGCCATCGACGCCTACATCGCCAGGCGCCGCACCGAGGACTCCTCGTACAACTACCGCACCCTGGTCGCCTTCTCTGCCGGGGTGACGATGGCCGAGGACGAGACCTGGCACAGCGACTGGGGCCCGCAGCCGTCGGAGGATGACGAGTTCACCGAGGCCAACATGAACCCCGGCGCCGGGGCTGATCTGGCAGCCGCATTCAAGGGCGAGACGTACAAGATCATGCTGGTCGCCAACAAGTTCCAGACCGGCTTCGACCAGCCCTTACTCTCGGCGATGTACATAGACAAGAAGCTGTCAGGGGTCACCGCGGTGCAGACGCTCTCGCGGCTCAACCGCACCCATCGCACCGCTGGTGGGGAGCAGAAACGCAAGACGTTCGTCATCGACTTCGCCAACAAGCCCGAGGACATCAAGGCAGCCTTCGAGCCGTACTTCAAGAACGCGACCCTGGAAACCGAGACCGATCCGTACGTCGTCGTCCACCTGGCTAACAAGCTTGCCCACGCCGGAATCTACACCGAGGACGACGTTCGCAAGGTCGCCGAGCTGTGGGTGACCCGGAAGGGCAACAACGCACTCTCGGCGGCGATAAGCCCGGCACAGCACGACTTCCGGCGCCGCTACGCGCGGGCGATCGAGGAAGAGGACAAGGTCGCTCTCAACGCGCTCGACCTATTCCGCAAGGATGTCTCCACCTACGTACGTCTCTATGACTTTATGTCCCAGATCGTGGACTACGGCGACCCTTACATGGAGATGCTCTCGATCTTCCTGCGCCTGCTGGAGAAGGTCATCGCCGAGTCCGCTTGGGCGGCCAACGTGGACCTCTCAGACGTGGTGCTGGTCGGGGTCAAGCACAACAAGGCAATCCCGGTCGACATCTCACTCGTGGGTGACGGGCAACTGAAGGGCATTAGCGCAGCTGGCACGGGAGTGAAGAAGGATCCGAAGTACGTCGCGCTCCAGGCCGTCATAGACAAGATGAACGACCTTTTCGGCGCCGAATCGTTCGCCGAGTCGCAGGTCCGGGAGTTCGTGCAGGGACTCGTCCAGCGGTTGCTCGCCGACCCGAACCTGATCAAGCAGGCCAAGGTGAACTCCAGGAAGCAGTTCGTGGAGTCGCAAGACTTCCAAGCAGCCGTTACGGAGGCCGTCGCAGACAACCAGGACGCCCACAACACGATGGCTGACTACTTCTTCACCGACGGGCCAGCTATCAACTCGATCATCGTCGCCCTCGCGGATGCCTTCTACGAAGCAGCGGTCGATCAGCAGGAAGATTCTTAGAGGTCATCCGGCTCACCCGATCTCGCCTACCTTGATGGCTCTGGCGTGCGGTCGGGGGAGCGGACGTTGGTCGCTACGAGAGCATGGCTACACTGATCTTCGGCGCGGGGGCGCTGGAGACCTGTGGATGGTTCACGCATGACGCGCCCCTCACTCCCCAACCCTCTCGAACCGGTCGGGTACCGCCGTGACGGGCGGCCGATCTACCCGATCCTCGGCGCGTCTCCCGAGGACGACTCCAACAAGCCGGCAGACGACGGCGGCACGGCCAGCGGTTCGGTCACGCAGGAGGACCTGTCGCGGCTGCTGGCCCGAGAGAAGACGCAAGGCGGTCGTGCCGCCGTGAAGAAGCTGCTCGGTGATCTCGGCTTCGACAACTCCGAGGCGCTGAGCGAGTTCATCACCACCAAGCGTGACGCCGAGCAGGCCGCGCTGACGGAGATCGAACGCAGGGAGCAGGCCGCCGAGGAGAAGCTGAAGGCGGCCGAGGCGCGCGAGGCACAGGCCGCAGCCAGGGAGCGCGCCGCCGTCCGACGCGCCGCCCTCGCGGGACTTGGCTCGGCAGGCGGCGACCTCAGCGATGCGGTACTCCTCATCGACCGTGCCCTAGCCGATCAGCCCGACGCCGACGAGGCGGCTGTCGTCGCTGCTGCTGAGCAACTGAAGGAGCGGCGCCCCGAGTTGTTCGGCCTGGCCCGGGAGACCGTGCCCGCCGCTCCGGGCGGATCTCCTGCCGGCGGCCCGCCGAAGCGCGGAGGCGTTCTGCCCAGGCGCGGAGCGGCGGGTCTCGAAATGGCCCGGCGACGAGGGCTCATCAGCGACTGACCAGGTCAACGAGACATGGCTCTGGGACCACGCCCCCTCAAAACCGTGGACGCCCTTCCGGTAACAGTCGGTCGGGCTTGATCAGGGACCACGCCCTGGCGCGGCTCGACCGTCGTCGTTTCGTGGACACCGCCCCAGCCGCTCAAGCCGGGTGCGGGAGGAATCCGATCCGCATCCACGAGGGAGACATCGTGAGCGACTACCAGGTCCTCACCACTGCCACGACGGTCACCGACGACCGGACTTGGCTGGCTTCGCTGGACGGTGTCCACGAAGCCCAGACGATCACCGTCGACACCAGCAAACTGACGTCAGGCACCCATTACACGGCGGGCACGCTCAGCCAGCCGCGCAACATCATCAAGTCCGGCATGCCGCTGGGCAAGGTCGCCGCATCTGGTCTGTATGCCCCGTACAACTCTGCGGCCAGCGACGGCACCCAGATCCTCGCCGGATTCCTCGTTGCCGAGACCGCATTCACCCCCGGCTCTGCGAAGACGGCGGGCGCACTGCTGTGGCGCGGCGAGGTGTACGCGGCGAAGCTGCCCGTCGCCTTCGCGCCCCCGACCGCCGCGAACACGACCGCGTTCATCCACTACCGGTAAGGAGGCAGCCCCCATGGCACTTGAGAAGCTTCTCGAGGCGATCGTCCCCGAAGACATCCAGGCGTTCATCCGAGCGATCACCACACCGGAGGACTACCTCCTCACACGCGAGGTGTTCGCCGAACGGAACATCGACAACGTCAAGTTCCGTACGAAAAGCAGCAAGCGGCGCGTCAACGCGGCGAAGTTCCGCGCGTGGGAAGCCGCACCTGCGCTCGCCAAGCGGCGGGCCGAACAGGTCATCAACGAGGGCATGCTGCCCTGGGTCGGCCAGGAGCTGCCGTTCTCCGAGCTCCAGATCATCCTGTCCGCCGTCGACCGAGGCCAGGACACCAGCGAGTTCCTCGACCTGCTGTATGACGACCTCGAACAGCATGTGGAGGCCACGAAGGCGGCCATGGAGATCGCCGCCGGCCAGATGCTGTCCACCGGCATGGTGTCGCTGCCCGGTGTGGCCCTGGACGTGGACTGGCGGGTGCCGGCTGCCAACCGGCCGACGGTGGCGGTGCCGTGGTCCCAAGCGGATGCTGCCACCCCGCTCGCGGACGAGCTGGCGTGGATCCAGTACCTGAAGAGCATCGGCGCCCCGCGTCCGGAGCGGGTGATCAGCTCGGAGAAGGCGCTGTCGCTGCTCGGGTCCACGGCGGAGTACCGGGCCGCGTTCCACAACTCGCCGTCAACGGACCAGATCCCGACCGGGATGCTCGCTCCAGAGGAGGTCAACCGGGTCCGTGCCAAGTACAACCTGCCGCCGGTCACCGCCTACGACGTGCAGGTGTACGACAGCAGCGACAACCTGGTGCGCACGACCCCGGAGTCGCTGTGGGCGATGATCCCGCCCCGCCGCGAACAGTGGGGCGAGACCCAGTACGGTCTGACCGCCGAGGCGATCGAGCTGCGCGGCAAGGGAGTCATCACTGCTGAGGAGGCCCCCGGCATCGTGATCACCACCCACGTGCAGACGCGCACCCCAGTCCAACTATCCACGATCTCCGCCGCTGCTGCGATGCCCGTGCTGTACGTGCCGGACATCCACATCGCCGCGACGGTCTTCTAAAGGGGGCTGGCCATGCCGAAGTTGGCGCGCACGGTATTCCTGCGAGACTCCGAGCAGGGCCCGATCCGACTGGAAGCGGGGGAGGAGGTCCCAGAGCGGCTCGCCCTGCTCATCCCGAACCCGGCCGCGTGGGCAGGGGAGGCTCCCTCTGCGGAGGATGACACCCTGAACTCGCTCGGTGCGGACGGTGAGGCGGGAGAGACGTCAACCGTGGAGGATCCTGTCTCGGAGCCGGAGCCGGAGCCGGAGCCGGAGCCGGAGCCGGAGCCGGAGCCGGAGCCGGAGCCGGAGCCGGCGAAGACCCCCAGGCGACGCGCCGCGAAGACGGCGGGCGCAGGAGCGTAGGTAGCGGCACATCACCAGTGAGGCTCGGCACCGCCACGGCGCCGAGCCTCACGCCGTACGACAGGAGCAACTCGTGGACGTCGCTGTACGCGCCTGGCTGCTGGCTCAGCTCGGCCCCACCACTGACACCTCCGACCTCGACGCACGCTACGCGCGGCTGACCTCCGCTCGCGCTGTCGCTAACGAGGTCTTGGCCGAGCGGCGCGCGAAGCTCCTCGCCGACCCGCTCCGCATGACCGTGGACGGCGTGGTCACCATCGACCAGAGCAACAATCTCGCAGGAATCGAACGCCAAATCACGGCGCTCGTGGATCTGGTCGCGCCGGACGAACTGGCCGATGGCGAGAAGAGCACCAACCTTGTGACCGCGCCGCTCCTGCGTGCTCGCCGGGGCCGGTAGCCCGGATGGCGTACGAGTGGCCACCGCTGGTGCCCGGAGACCCCGACGAGATCGCGCGCCGCGTCGCAGCGGTGCTCGAGGACGCCTGGCAGCGGCTTGCCGCCAAACAGCGCGCTGTCTTCACCCAGTTCGCCGACAACCCAAGGACGCTGCACACCGTCGCGACACTGGAGGAGTTCAAGCAGGCGATTGACGCATTCAGCCAGCGCGTCGACCAAGAGGCCCGGCAGTTCGTCCAACGGCAGCTACCCCACCTGTACGCCGCCGGCGCTCAAGCCGCCGCTGAGGCCCTCGACGTGACCTTCACCTGGACCACTTTCCATCGCGACGCCCTACAGTCGCTCGTGGCTGACTCCTACGCCGACTTCCTGCGCCGCTCCCAGGAAGCCGAGCGAATGGCGAACCAGTTCTATCGGGCGGCGCGGGAGGCTGCCCGCCGAGAGGTCCCGCTGCTCGCAGCGGGCAACATGACGGCGAAGCAGGCTGCGAAGAATCTGGCGGTCAGACTCGCCGCCGAGCACAACCTGACCCGTGTCGTCTACCGCAACGGCGCTCGCGTCCCAGTCCGCGCCTGGGCCGAGGCCGCCACCCTCGCCAAGTCGGCCGTCGCTTACAACGTCGGCACCCTCAACCGGACCCGCCAGGCGGGCGTCACCATGGTCGAAGTCTTGGATGGCCTCGACTGCGGCTGGACCACCCATCAGGACACCGACAAGGCCAACCGCACAGTGCGGACTATCGAGGACGCTGCGGAGTGGCCGATCTCCCATCCACGCTGTCGGCGGGGGTTCGGCCCACGG
Organism: Actinobacteria bacterium OV320; assembly: GCA_001298545.1. Classification (GTDB taxonomy): domain Bacteria; phylum Actinomycetota; class Actinomycetes; order Streptomycetales; family Streptomycetaceae; genus Streptomyces; species Streptomyces coriariae. Next base: position 36,045 of record LJCX01000034.1, on the reverse strand, counting down.
CCAGATTTGACGTCGGTCTGACGTGCCGGAAGGCTGTCCGGCCGGCAGAGCACCACGGGCCTGGCGAAGTCCGTCGATGAGCTGAGGGCCGTCGCGCTGAGCGCCGGGACGAGCTGTGGTCTACGACCACCGTTCCCAGGTGGACCAGGATGGCCCCGACCGTCACCTGGTCGGGCCACCCACTCTTCTGCGCCGCAGAGTTCACGCGGTGTTTGTGCTTCGGTCGAGATTGCGACCTCGCGCGACTCTTCCGGTGCCGTGCCATCCAGCCTCCCTATGGCCGCCGTCGCTAGGTGCGACGTGGGGCCACTGGGAGGCTGGTCAACACGTAGTCGCGACGATATACACGGAACTTCCTCGACGCTCCCAACTCCCTGTTTCCTGTGCCCAGATGGCGCCTTGTGGATAGCGAGGGCGCCCTTGTACTGTCCGCGATCATGGGGAGACGGGGGAGATGGGCTGCAGGTGTCATGCTGGTTGCGGCTCTGGTTGGGGGAGTGGCGGGCTGTGGCTCGGAGGAGTCGGCGCAGGAGCGCAGCGACCGCATCAAGGCCGAGGCGCAACAGCGGGTCGACGAGTGGATTGATGTCCGCAACGCCGGTACTTCAGCAGGTGAGTTGCTGAGGGATATGGCGCTCGCTCGTGGTGGCACGTCCCCGATGGAAGCGGTACCGGGTGAGGCGGAGTGCCATGCCGAGTGGGAGCGGCAGGACCTCGACGAGAAGTACGGCCGGGACCTCGTGGCCTCCTGGGTCGCCGGATGCACGGACGTGGACGTGGCGGTCCCCACGACGTCAGGATGAGGCGTCGTCGGCGGTTCATGATCTGGGAATGGCTTGCAGTGCTCACGGCCAACAAGGGCGAGTGCATGTACTGCGGCGACCGCTCACAGACTATGGACCATGTGATCCCGTTCGCCGACGGAGGAGCGGACGAGCTGACAAACCTCGTGCCGGTCTGCCACGACTGCAACCGGAGAAAGACGGACAAGACTCCTCCGGTCTGGTTCATCGGGATGGATCAGACGGTCCGCTGGGCCGGCAATGGGACCCCCCAAGGACGGAGTGGGCGCGGCGACGGCATCATGAGCCTCCGAGAGATGTACCTGTCGGTCCACGAAGAGGTCTTGGGTCTGCTCGACGACCTGGACACGGTGGCCGCAGAAATCGCCGATCCGAAACGCCGGGAGTGGTTCAAGGACCGGTATCGGCTGTACGGCTACCCCTCCGCGTCGTACGGCGTGGCGAGGGCACGGAGGCAGGCCGAACAGCGGATCTCGGAGGAGCGGGGATATCCGAGCGTGGACGAGGAACTCGCCCGCAGGATGAAGCAGAGGGGCCTGTCGCCAGCGGACTGAGACGGCTAGGGCGGTCAGCTGTGGGGCTGCGGCGACGATCTCAGGAATGGCTGCCGTCAGGTTCCCGCCGCGGCGGAAACGGATCAGGACCCGGTCACCGGTCGACCGGCCCAGCAGTGTTCGGTAGCCGTCCTTCTCCAGACTCTGGGATGTCTCATGAGACATCCCCTTGGGTTGTGGCTGTCGGGCGCCAAACGACGAGCAGGCCGAGGGGTTGCAGCGTAGGCTGACCGCGATGCCACGCTGGGTGAGCGTGTGCAGCGGGACGGGATCCGATTCTGGTCGGGGTGGGTGGAGCTTTGACTTTTTTGACGGATGCTGAGCTGTGTCTGGGGCTCTCGCGGCACCTTTCCGCTTATCAGATGAGTCCGGAGCGGGCGGCCCTTGAGCAGCTTGAGTTCGCTGGGTGGACCCTTGACATGGCTTTCCGACTTCAGGGAAGCACCAGTAGCAGTATTCGCCGAGTACAGGCCATTGGTTTTGATGTTGGTGTAGGCGTCCGCATGCTCGATGCTGTGCTTGTCACGATGGAGGGCCTCGGGTGGGTCTCTGTCGAGAGGGACGACAATGGAGTTGCGGTTTCGATCACAGAGCGGATCCCCACTCGCGGGGATCTCGTGTTGGCGGCTCCGGTGCTTCTGGAGACGGTCATGGCCAGTGCCGATGAACGGGCCGCGTTGGCGCTCCTTCGGGCGACGGCGCTGCAACCACTCCTGGTCGACGAGGCATTGCAGATGGCGTCGACGGCCGATGGTGTTGGTGGTAGTCAGCAGAGCTCGGAGACCGCTTTGCGGCACCTCACCCATACCGGTCTCATTCGCCGTGTGGTTGCCGCCGATGGTCGAGAGGTTTTGTATAACCCCAATATCTGGGTTCAAGGTGACTCGATTGCCCAGGCTGCCCTTCGCGCTGCGGATGCCAGAGGGACGTCGGAGGTGACTGCTCTGCTGGAGGAGTTGGCGGAGAACCCCGGCATGCCCGAGGAACGTGTCACGTCCACTGAACGCAGGTGGGTTGACTTCGCTGTCTCGCAGAACCTCGTGCAGCGGTCGGTCGTGCAGACATCTGACGGCGCGGTGGAGCGGGGGTTCCTTTTCACGCCTCATCTCGGGCGCGATCCGTTCGGCGGTAGCATCGCTGATGTTTCCGGTCACGTCCGTCAGCTTGTCGGTTCGATGGTATATGCCGCCACGTATGCTCAATTCAAGCTTCATTCACCCGATGTCTTCCTCAGCTCTTTGATCAATCGCGGTGTTGCCGGCAACGTCTCATCTATCGGGACTGACTATCCGATGCTGGAGAAGGCTGGCGTCGTGAGGGTCATCGACGGAAATATGGCTGGCAGGTACAGCCTTCAGCTGCTGCAGCCTGACGTCGCCAAGGATGCGCTCAAGATGCTCAATGCTCGTGAAGGCGCGGAGGGTGACAGTTCCGACATTGCAGCACTGAGGGCTCAGCGTTCATATGTTCATGTAGACAAAGAGCGTGCTCGCTTGGCGCTGACGTCTGGAATTGATGAGGTTGAGCAGGCCAGGCTCATTGCCGCCCTTAGGGAGGTCCCCGTGAAGCGCATGTTTGGTGGGCAGCCGTGACCGATGATGGCTCCCCAGAGCGTGTGCCAGCTAAGTCCGCCAGCGGAAGTCAGGCGAGAGGAGGCGATGGCCGCCGTCGCCCTGCCCGCGCCGCGAGTCGACGGACCGAGCCTGGAACGAAACCCGGGGAGACTCCTGGAGGTCAGTTGGAGAGGCGCGTAGCGCGACTAGAATTTGCGGAAGGTGCTCATACGCGCCTTCGCATTCCTGTGCCAGCAGATGATGCTGATAGCGGCCGCGACGTACTCACTGACATTGACATTCTTTCACTCGACGTCGATTCACGGCTGCGGATTTCGCGCTCGAGTCTCGAATGTAAGAGCGGTAAAGGGCAGAGTGGCGAACCCGACACGATTTTGTGGCTCGCTGGGTTCAGGCAACTTCTGGACCTTGATCGAGTTACCCTGGTTCGCCAAGTGGTTAGTCCCCGCGGGCAGAGCCTGGCGCGCAAGCTGAAGATTGTCGTGATGGATGAAGCAACGGTGACCAGGCGCGAGAAAGCCCATGCCTGGCTCCCGGAGAGGTTCGCGCATCTTGACGGTCCTGCCTGCCTGTCCGCTGAGTCAAGGACGACCACCCAGCTAAAGGGACTTCCTGGAATTCCTACCACCCTTGCGCGATTCCTACGTGGCGACGCACTCCTAGCAGATTCGGCTAGTCTGATTGGGGCTGTGCAGGCTTTCGGTTCTGCAGTTGAGAAGCAAGGTGTCCTCCCCGAGCCTGCGGCGAGCGTGCTTGCCGGGCACAGCTTGATGGCGATCCTACTTGCAGGAATTCAGGATGCGGGGCGCCTGGACGCTGTTCCGCTGAATGTGCTCCGCACTCGCCTTGAGCGGGCCCTGACTGTTGGTGATGCCGACGACGTCTACGTATTGCCGATGCTGGAGAAGGCTGATGCCCTTTTCCGTTTCGTTCAGGATAGAACGCATAAGGCGTATGTGGAGGCGGGTGCCGACCCGATTCGTTTCGAGGTTCCATCGTTGAAAGAAGCGATTGCTTCCCCTCCTCATTACATCGATTACTACCTTGCCTTCGTTGAGCGCCTCCGCGAGAATCCGCAAATGGCGAGTGGGCTGCTGCAGACCGCGGAGCTGACTTGCTTTGATGCCTTGCTGGGTGACAGAGCTTGGAAGGCTGAATCCTTCTCTCATCTATTCACGACAGAGCACAAGGGTCTTCTCCTAGTGGCGCTGAAGTGCCTGGAAAGTATTGCGGGAATGCAGGTTACTTCTCCGCTCCGAGCTATTCATGACCTGGCGTTCCGTGGATCAGCCGGGAAAGTGCCGGACCGGCGAGAGTCGTCCGACCATCCAACCCTCTTTGATGCGCCAGGCGGCACTGGAGCGAACGGTAGTCTGAGTTGAGTTCGGTTCTGTCCATATAAATCTCGTTGGGGGTGCGAGCCGTTCCCCTGGGCATGGCCTCGCGTTGATGCAGCTCAGCGCCTACGGAGACGTAGGTTATCCATCACGACATCTGCGGTGGTCACTCATTCGACTGGTCTCGTAGGGCGGCTGTGCGGGCTCAGGAGGCTCGGAGCCGTCGAGCCGGCCTCAGACCTCGCGGCCCCATCGATCAGAACGCCACTGGGTGGTCCTTGTTTTCCGGGTCGCCAAAGTATGACTTTAGCCAAATTTCGCCCTCTTGGCTGTTTTTCAAAGGCTGGAGGTCTGGGTCGACCCTCGCCCACTCAGTGGCGAATTCGGCTCTCGGATCGCGAAGCACTCGACCAAGATTATCGAGAGCCTTGGTAGCATAGGATTTCGCTACCTCGCTATCTTTTCCATCTATTTCAGTGGCGTAAATACAGGCGGCGTTGTAGCGTGCCATCCAACCCGGCCGCCCCTTCAGTAGGCGTCCCATCTTCTCCAAGTCGGCAACATCACCATTACGCATCATGGCCCCCAACTCCATAACTCTCACTGCCCTCAGGAAAATTCTGCGTTTATTCTGGAAGGGGGCAATGACATCCCCATTTCGCCGATTCCATGTCATCGCCCAGGACAGCCAGTAGTGAGCTTCCCCAAGGTGCTTCCTTCCCGGGCAATGGGACTTTAGCCATCGCCATAGAATGCTACGCCGACTGAGCAGGTATTTCATGTCCTTTATCTCGTCCAAAATCTCTTGTGGTTTGTCTCTTGCGTTCACGCGCGCCGCTATTCCGCGATACCTCGCTTCGATATTCTGACGCCAGACTTGGCTGCATAGGCGATAAATTGGGATAGCTTCCCCTTGCCGCCCCTCCATGCCTTCGATCAGTTGCGCCCTAAGGAGCCTCAAGTGGACATTACTAGATTCTCGCGACTCTGCTTCTACGAGTTTTTCGATGGCGGCTTCATTGTTCCCCTTCCCTGCTTCCTCCAAGGCGTCGCGATAAGAACGATAGCCCTGCAAATCTGCAGACCAGCGTTCCCAGCGAGGTGTGTGCCTGGCATTTAGTGGTGAGCGGCGAATCTCCTGCAGGCAAAAACTGCCCGCGTCAGCTACAACATCCCCCCAGCACTCACCCTCAAAGAAATTGACTGCTTCGACGCGTCTACGCGGCATCTCCATGACCTGCGTCGATAGTGCGCAAGGCTTGTCCGAAGGTATGATTTCCAGCTGTACAGCATGCGCAGGCATCTGGGCTGCGCGATGAAACATCCACCGGCTGAAGACGCCCTGTACCGTCTCCGGTGGCGTATGCGTTGAAGCTGCCAGTCCTGAGACTCCTGCTTCGCCAGGGGGTTGGGTCAGGTGTGGTTTCGGTGAATCTTCAGCTAGGTACTTCGAGAATTCAATCCCCAACTTGTGAGCCAAGTCGGCTTCCTCTTCCTTTGCATGACGGACTTCGCGAACCTCAATTGGAATCTTTCCTCTTCTCTTCAAGTTCCAATTGCGAACTTGCCTGCAAGCCCATAGGGCGCCAACCAAAAGCAGAAGAAGGATAGGCATCACGACAACATTGACAGTGTCAAATACATCTGCCGCAGATTCGCTTCCCATCACACACCTCTGGTTCACAAATCGCCCGAGGCACACTTTTCACACGCCTTCTGGTGCAGCGCCCCAAGTCACGCTGATTGCCGCGTTTGGTGTCCGCCAGTGCGAGAGAAGCTGGCTGTCGACACTCGTCAACCGGCTTGTTTCTTTCCTACACCCGTATCGCCGTTCGCGCCACTCGGAAATTTAAGACCTGAGATCGCCATTCGCTTAATGTGAACTCAGGTATAATGCGCGTCTGCGACTGACTACTGACCTTCAAAAATGCACTTCAGGACGTCGACTGGCTCATTGCGGGCACGCTCGCCACGCTCCTCTACCTGGAGCCGCAGGTCCCGGCGCCCGTCCCGATGATCGTCGCCTTCGTGGCGCTCCGCTGCATCCGGTATTGCCGGACTGTCTGAATCGAGGCGTATCAACGTATCCAGCCTCCTGCCGCATCGCAGCGACAGGAGCTCAGCCGCGTCGCTGGCTAGTGCTCGACATCGGTGCAGGTTCGATCCCATGGCTTTCGGCGATCAGCCTCCATGGTGCTGGTCGCGGTGGCAGGCTCGCATGGTTGCCTCAATAGGAGTTCGACCGTCATATGCGCACACCTGGCCCTGTCCTTGCCTATCGCCGCCGCCGCACAAAGGCGGTGGAGGAGCAGATTGACGCCGTCGAGCGCGCTCTCGGCGTGTTGGGCTACCCGTGGATCAGCTTGCCTCTGCATATCCGCGTCGCGCTGCGCGAATACCAGTTGGGGGATACGTGGGCCAGGGTGCAGAAATTCTGCCGCTTAATGCTGGCCTACTACGGCGCCATGTACGTCACTGCTCTCGTCCGCAATGAGCCGTGGAATCCCGGGGCCATGGTCGCCTTCCTGTTCTTTACTCTTCCGCTTTGGCTGATCATCCCCACCTTCTGGGCTCCGCGTTACCGGCGCCGTTACCTGCTAGTGGCCGCCTGTGTCGCGGCTATCAGCGCCTGCGCCGAAGCCCGGACGAAGGGAGGCATCCTGCGGCCCTGGGTCCTGCAGTCGGTCTCGTCCGAGGTGGCCGCCGTAGAGCGTGCCATCTTCCGCGCCCGTCGCGATCACCAGACGGTGGCACGCGGGCGCCACTTTCGGCAGGCTGATCTCCGTCGGCATGCCGAAAGGGTTGTGGCCGCTCTACGAGCCGCCGAGGGACGACTGGATGTCGATCGCCAGGATGTGGCGCTGGAGGCTCTGTCAGGTCTGCTGATTGGGATCGCTTCCAGCGCCGGCGCGGGCCGAATTGGTGCGCTGTTGCCGGAGAGCATCACCGATCGGTACAAGGATGTACGGGTTCGTGACTGGGAGGTTCTGCGCACTGCGGCGGTCGCATTGGCGATCACGGGCGCGGCAGTCGCGGTGGGGCTACTGGGTTTGGAGGAGGCTGCGGCGTGGGCCGTCATCGCGGGGGTGTTCATGCTCGCCGCCCTTGCGGCGTTTGGATCCCAGTGGCGGCGGCAAATCCCAATTCTCGACCTCTTCCGCCCGTCCTGATGGCCCACGGCGCCCATCCGTCCAAGGTTCTTTCGGTTGGATCATCGAGCGAACCAACGACAGAAGCTTGCGGATGAACTGGCTGCTCAGCCCCTCACACACGTGGTGTATCGCACCGGGGCACGCGTTCCCGTCCGCGCGTAGGCCGAGGCGGCCACGCTGGCCAAGAGCGAGGTCGCGTACAACACGGGCACGCTGAAGAAGAGCCGCGAGGCTGGGGACACGCGCGTGGAGGTCTTCGATGGACCCACCACCGTGACGCCGACAAGGCCAACCGCACCGTGCGCACTGCCGAGGAAGCCGCCGAGTGGCCGATCTCCCACCCGCGGTGCCAGCGCGCGCTCGGACCGCGTCCGGATCGTCTCGCTCAGGATCGGCTGGTCTGGAGATCACTCCACTCGCGATCGAGGATCGCGTGCACGACTGAGTCACGCCACTGCCCGGCCTTGTTGATGTGCTCGCGGATGATGCCTTCCTCGACCATGCCTGCGGCTGTCATGGTCTTCGCTGAGGCCTCGTTGAGCGGGGAGCGGGCGCCCCAGATGCGGTGTAGGCCGAGGTCTTCGAACCCGAGGCTGAGGAGTAGCCGAACGGTTTCCAGGCCGTAGCCAACGCCCCAGGCATCCGGGCGCAGCGCGAAGCCCATGGTGGCTGCGCGCTGCTGGTGTGGGTCTGTTGCGATCCTGCCGAACCCGATCAGTTCGTTCGCGTCTCGCTCGACTACGGCGAGCGCGTACTCGGCCCGCGGCTCCTCGGTTGCGGCACCGATGGACCGGGCCACGATGTGGCCAACCTGCTCGCGTGTCCGGGGCTCAAACGACAGGTGCTCTGTCGCTTCCTCGTTGCCGTAGATCGCGAAGACCCCATCCACATCGTCGATGGTGAGTTCGCGGAGGCCGAGACGCTGGCTGGAACGCTGGACCGGGTACATGCCAGGAACCGTACCGTTGCGTTCCGCCGGGGAGTGCTGGTCGGCGGGGCGGGTAAACCGTCAGCTCTCTCCCAGGTCACGGGCCGTGAGAGCGGTGCGCGCCGCTCGTCGTCAGGGCCTGGCGGACGCGCAGGGCCGAGAAGACGATGCCGTTGTTCCTGAAGTTGGCCAGGAGGTCCAACGCTTGCGCGCCGACCAGATCGCCTAACGCCCAGTTGGAGTTCGCCGAGTCGCAGGGATGCCAGCCTTGCCCGTCATGGAACGTTGGGCCACGCGGTGTCTACAACCTGCGGCGGCGAGACCCCGCGTGGCGGAAGACTCTCAACCGAGAGTAACGGTCGCGAAGGGCTCCCACTCGTACATCTTGTCGTCCCGGTGGATCACGATGAGCTCCGCGGTGGAAATACGCGCCTGCGCCGGCGTGAGAGCAAGGCCAGCGAGGACCTGCGCGATCGGCTCGGCTGGACCGTCCGCGGCGCTGTAGGCCACGGAGACGTGCGGGGTGAAACCCTCGGCGTTCTCCGGGACCTCGTCAAGAACGTCCCCGATGGCTTCCCGGATGGTGTTTCGAACGGTCCGGACAGGGACGTCCGGGTGGACATGCAGGAGCACCGCCTCGGGGTCCAGCACCTCCGGTCCGATCTGGACATCGAAGGCGGGAATGGCTGCCAGTCGTGTGCGGGCTGCATCCACGATGGCGTTGAGGTCCTGCTCCTTGATCTCACCCACGAAGCCGATGCCCTGCATGGTTAGGTGCAGCCATCGGTCGGGGATTGGGGTGAGGGCATCTCCGAGAGGTGCGAGCGCGGAACGGTACTCGGCGGCGAGCCGGTGTACATCGTCCTGGCCGTCGAACGTCAGATGCCATGTATAAAAGCGGCGCCCCACATTCCAACCGGGCCGCCACCACCAATGGTTCCGCATGGTCTCGGGCTGAGTCGTCATAGTCCGGATCAAATCAGGAGGAGCCGTTCCTTGGCGAGAGCGCAAGGTGTCGTGGCACGGAGTCTACGCAGAACTCTTCGATTGCTTGCCGTAGCCCGATTGCCGCAGTGCCGCCAGCTTGAGGTCGGGTGATGCCGGAGCACAATTCGCCTAGTCGGCGCGTGACGGGTGCCAGGCGCTGATCGGGTGGAAGCGCCAGGACGGGCGTGAGAGCTTCGAGGGCGCCCTCTGCTTCGCCAGCGGCGAGATGTGCTGAAGCCTGGCTGATATGGATCTGAGCCTCCGTTCCGTATGCCCTGACCGGCTGCACAGTCAGAAGCGCGAGGGCGTTATCCGCAGATCGCAAGGCGTCGGCAGGGCGGCCGAGACGCAGCTGCACTGCCGCCGCGTAATTCTCCTGCCGAGCGGGTTGACAGGCGAAGATGCCCCCGACAGCGTCCTCGCCGCTCATCGCGGTGCGTGCGTCATCGGCCCGGGTGAGCGCCGCCAAGGCCTCGTTTTGAGCTCCCAATTCGGACCAGGCGTCGGCTTCCTGGCAGGCGAGTAGCACCGCGACCGACCCCGTGGTGCGGTAGTTGGTGCCGCGTCGGGCGAAGTTGATCGCGTCGCGAAGGCGTCCGTCCCAGAACGCCACCTTGGAACGAGTCGAAAGCACCCAGGCACGCAGTTCGTTGTGACCTGCCAGTTCGGCGCACAGCCACGCCGTCCGGCCCTGGGTGTCCGCATTCCGCAGCTGACCCAAGTCTGAGGACATCCATGCCAGAAGCCCGCACAGGTAGCCGGCCGCGGCGTACAGGTCGGCCGACTGCCGGGGGTACTGGTGGCCTTCGAGGAGGGCGAAGACGCGATCGCGAAGTGCCCGGGTCCGCACAAAGAGCGGGACGGGATCTGAGGTGAGGTAGTCAGACGCGAGCGAACGCGTCTCGGCCATCAGTTGCTCAAGTGCGATGTCGCCGACGTTCGAGGCCTCTGCCCACTGGGCCCACGTCGCGGACTCGTCGGCGGCTAGGCGCACGAGATCGGTTCCGGTTGGCTCCTGCGCGGCGACGAGGGACGTCGGTGGGCTTGACGGTCCCGCGGTCGGCGGGCGGTTGATGAGCAGACGCAGATCCGACTTGGGCAGCGCCCGTCGATCGTCCAAGTCCAATAGATCCTCTACGCCACATGCGAAGGCCTCCGCCATGGCAGACAGGACCGGGAGGCTGGGACGACGTGAGGAGGGGCCCGGCCACTTCTCCCACTTGCCTACAAGGGAGGCGTCGGCGGCGACAGACTCGCCGGGACGTGATGTGCTCGCTTGGGTGATCCGGTCTGCTGTCTCTTGAAGCGTCCAGCCGTGGGCGTGGCGCCACGCTTCCCTGGGGCGCATCCGGAAGCGGGAGCGCAGCTCGATGGCGATGTCCGCGAGCGTGCATCCGGCGGCAGTCATGTCTTGGCGGAGGGCGTCCCGGTCTGCCTTAGAACCGGGCTTCGAGGGGGCGTTCATGGGCGTGCTCCCTATGCGGTGTCGGGGACTCACGGTAGCTGCGTCAGCGATCGTTCGGCTGGGCTTGGCCTGGAGGAATGGGGATGGAGAGACCAACTGTCTGTCCAGAAAGGCGGGTTTTCCCTGGCCGGTGCGGCGGTGGGTGTCCAGAAAAGTTGGTCACCGGTGCCCGTGACGCCAACTGCCCTGATTGAAACGGTAGGGGCACCGCAACCGGCATCCCGAGGACACACATGACGACACTTCAGAACGAGGCGGGCAGGTCCGCCTCGCGACGCTGCGCGGACGAGGCTCAGACCCTCCTTCCTCTGCGATGGCCGGAGAAGCCCGCGTTCGACTGGAGCACGTCGCTGCTGGCAAATGAGGCAGCTGGACCCAACGCCCGGGTGCGGACCCGGACCTGGCTCACGATTGGCCACTGGCACGGGAACGTGGACATCGCGGCCCGGGTCACCGACAAGCTGGTGGACAACGCCGTCAAGCACGGCAAGATCTCCGCACCCGCCCGTATTCCCCTGCGGATGGCGGTGATCCCGGAGACCCACGAGTTGATGATCGAGGTGGACGACGCCTCCCCGGACTTCCCAGGCTTCAACGAGGTGGCGAAGCAGTCTGGCGAAGTCCGAGGTACGCCTACGGGGCTGTGGTGGGTGGCCCACTACCGGGGGCGTCTGTCGTGGGACGTGAAGAGCGTCGACGGCGAGACCGTGGGCAAGACCGTGCAGGCCATTCTCCCCGTCACCTGATGTGCTGACGAGGGACCGCCTGGTCGGCTTATTCCCCTCCTCTGCTCCCTGTCGGAACTGACTTTTGAGGAACCCCCATGTCTGACCGCGTGCCTTCCTCCCGGCCGGTCAATCATCGCCGTAGACGAAACCGCCGCCATAGCGCGAATCGTTTCCTCGAAGAGGTCGGCGGTGTGTTGCTCGCGCCGTTGCTGTGCATCGTCGCGCTGTGGGGCATGACCATCCTCGCCGTTTGGGTTTACCGGCTCGGGGTCATCCAGCTAGCGACGGCTCTTGGCGGCAGCGTGCTGATCGCGGCTCTGCTCGGATTCATTCGGATTCGGGCAGTGGCGGCCTCGTTCCAACTCAAGCGGGACGCGGAGCTACAGCTGATCGCGGAAGCCGCAGGAGCAGCTGAGCAGACCATTATCTGGACGGCAGATGAGCTTTGCCGAGGAACCCGGCCGTCGCTCCCGCAGGAGTGGCGAGCTGGCGATGATCCGCTGGAGAAGGTCTTCGAACTGATCGGGAACCTCCAGGTGCAGGGTGCGGGTGCCCTGCTGCGGGTGCACGACGAGTCGCAGGCGGCCGTGCTGGTGGAGATGCACCGGACCTTGACGCGACGCCAGCACGTTTTGATCGACGAGATGCTGGAGCACCTGACCGGTTTGCAGGAAGCGACCGAGGACCCGGTTCTCCTGGACTGGAGCTTCAAGATCGACCATCTTGCGACGCGGCTGCGGCGCATGGTGGAGAGCGTGTCCGTCGTCCTCGGCGGCCGGTCCCTGCGTGAGACGCGTAGACCCGTACAGGTCGGCACGGTGCTCCGCGGCGCGAAATCTGAGGTGGTCAAGTACCCGCGCGTGCTCACTGTGCCCGGCGACGTCGGTGCCGGGTTCGCGCTGCCCGCTCACGTGCACCCCGAGGTGGCGCACCTGCTCGCGGAGCTGATCGACAATGGGCTGGAGCACTCGGACCCGGCGACCCAGGTTGTCGTGCGCGCCGGGAAGGTGGCGTCCGGACTTCTGATCGAGGTCGAAGACCGGGCGACGCTCCTGATGGACCCTGGCCAGCGGGACATGCTGAATCATCTACTCGCTCACCCGGGCCAGGCTGATGTCGCTGCCCAGGTGCGCCGCGGACATCTCGGCCTCATCACCACCGCAAAGATCGCTGCGCGGCACGGCCTGAAGGTCTGGCTCACCCTGAACGCAATGGGTGGGACCACCGCTAACGTGATCATCCCGAATCGCTACCTCGTTCCGGTCGCTCCCGCCGTCGGCACCGTCACCATCTCCACCGCGCCGGTACCCGCCGCCCCGCAGCCGGCGCATGCAGGCGTCGTGCAGCCGCTCGTGCGCCCCACACCGAGCAACGGCGGCGCGGCGGATCGGCTGCCCCGGCGCCAGCGGGTGGACAGGCCCATGCCGCCCGCAGCCGCCGAGCCGGCGATGCCGTCCCAGGCGGCGAACCCCCGGGCCGCAGCGGATTGGCGCGCGAGCCTTGCCGCCGGGCTGAGCGCCGATCCCGGCCCCGGCACATCCCGGAACAGTCCCTCGTGACCCGACCTCTGATTCTTATGGAGCGAACTGCCATGGCCTACGACGTGAACGGCACAGCTGGTGTGGTGTCCGACCTTCCCGCAGCCTCCCCCGACGAGGTCAAGGGGCAGATGACGCGCCTGCTCGACCAGTTCGTCGATGACACTCCGGGTGTCACAGACGCGCTGCTGCTCTCGCGCGACGGGATGCAGCAGGTGCGCTGCTCGCATATGGAGGCCGACTGGGCCGACGAGTTGGCCGCGGCGTTCGCGGGGATGGCGGGTCTGGCCGGAGGGGTCTCCGGGCCGATGCGTGCAAAGCTGCCGCCCCAGCAGGTCTTGGTGGAGCGGGATGACGCGATCTTCCTGGTCACCGGTGCGGGCGTCGGGCGGGCGTTCAACAAGAGCGGGGGCAGTGTTGCGACGGTGCTGGTGGTGCTCGCCTGCTCCGACGCGAACATCGGCACGATCGGCTACGCCACCGGGCGTCTGGTGACGCGGTTCGCACCGTTCATGACCACCCCCGTCCGCGCTCGCGACGGCCAGAGCGACGGTGCCGCATGAGCCACCGCCCACGCCATGCCTCGTTACCGGCCGGGGCCGTGGATGAGAGGGCCTCGATCGTGCGGCTGTACGCCGTAACCGACGGCCGCACCCGCCCCCGACACCTCCTGGGCCTACACACCGTGCTGGGTCCCGGCCGCCGCAAGCCCCGCCCCGGGCTGGCCGAGGAGAGCGCCCAGATCATCGAGCTGTGCCGACAGCGGCGGCGTCCGCTCGCCGAACTGGCCGGCACCCTCGGACTGCACGTAGCCGCAGTCACGGTCTTGGTCTCCGACCTGATCGACGCGGACTCCCTGGCCGTGCCCGCGCCGGACCGGGCGGACGGAGAAGGGCCCGACCTCCAGACGCTCCAGGCGCTCAGTGCCGGTCTCAGGCGCAAGTGGCCCAACGCGAAAGCCGGGTGAGTCCATGACCCAGCCGCCGCGGCCCGCCGAGCGGTCCGTCCTGAAACTGGTTGTCGCCGGGGGATTCGGCGTTGGCAAGACCACCGCCATCGGATCCATCAGCGACATCCCTCCCCTGCGCACCGAGGAAGTCCTCACCGCGCAGGGCGAGACCGTCGACAGCCTGCACGGCATCGAGGAGAAGACGACCACCACGGTCGCCTTCGACTTCGGCCGGGTCGGCTGGGACGAACCCGAGCCTGTCGAGCTGTACCTGTTCGGCACCCCCGGACAGCCGCGGTTCTGGAGCTTCTGGCATCACATCGTTCAGGGCGCCTTCGGCGCCGTCATCCTGGCCGACACTCGCAGACTCGCCAGCAGCTTCCCCGCGGCCGACTTCTTCGAACAGCTCGGCCTGCCCTTCGTCATCGCCATCAACCGCTTCCCCGGGGCTGCCCCGCGCAGCCTGGACGAGATCCGCGAGGCCTTCGACGTCAACGCCGCAGTGCCGCTGATGTTCTGCGACGCCCGCAAGGCCGATTCCGTCGCCGGAGTCCTGCTCGCCCTGGTGCAGCACGTAGTGAAGACCGCAACCGCCGACTCCGCACTCCTGGACGCACCATGACCCTCACCCCGCCCCACCAGGCCACTTCCGTACCGGCCCCCATCCCGTCCCTTCACACGGTGCAGCGCCGGATTCACGTCTTCACCGAAGACCCGGCCACAGAACTCACCGAGATGGCCACCCGCCTGTCGCGGCTCAACGAGCTGGGCATCCGCCTGGAGGGAACCGAGGCGCTCGACGACATCGCCGTCGACATGGGCGAGCGCGCCGGCTTCCTCTACGCCATGGTGAACGCCTTCGGCGAAGAACAGACCTTCCTCGGGCTGCGCAACCCGCCGCGCGACGCCGGCTACCCCCTCGTCGGCCGCACGATGAGCCGCGCCCACGGGTACTGCCCCGAGGTCGTCCAGCGCAGGCGCGGACTGCCCCTACCGAACGTGGCCGCCTCCCCGCGCTTCCAGGGCAACCACGTCGTCGACGCCATCGGCATCCAGTCCTACTTCGGCAGCCCCATCATCGACGAGGCCACCGGCCTCGTGCTGGCCACGGTCTGCATCGTCGACCCCGAGCCGCGCACCCTCGCCGACGCGGCGCGGCTCCAGGCCATCGTCAAGGACGGCGCCCGCGCGGCCGCCGCCGAACTCAAGATCAAAATTCCTGTCCCCTGACGCACCGAGTGCCCAGGAACCCCCACACGCGGTTCTGGCCGCAGCCGTCACGTGAGCCCATCAGGGAGAGGGACCGCCATGCCCATGCCCACCACGCCCGCCACCCTCGACAGGTTCCTCACCCCCAGCCACCAGGCCCTGTGGGCGGACGTCGACGACTTCGCCCAGGAGGAGGTCCTTCCCCTGGTGGAGCGCATGGAGAGCGCGCCCAGCCGCGTCGACCGCAAGCTGGCCCGGCTCATGGCCAGCCGCCGCTGGTTTGGCGTCACCGTCCCCGCCGCATTCGGCGGGATGCACGCCGGCCACGTCGCGAAGACGGTCCTGATCCACCGCCTCGCCCGCGTCTCCGGCGCAGCCGCCGCCATCCTCCAGGCCAGTCTGATCCCGGTCGCCGCCCTGCTCCACTACGGCAACGACGACCAGCGCACCGCGCTGCTCCCCAGCGTCGCCGACGGGAGCATGTTGATGTCGATCGCGGTCACTGAACCGGACCAGGGCGGCCACATCGGCGGGATGACCACCAGCGCCGAGTGGGACGGCAAGGCGTGGGTCCTGTCCGGAACCAAGGTCCACGTCGGCAACAGCCACCTGGCCCACCAGCATGTCGTCGTCGCCCGCACCGCCCCGCCCCGCACGCGCACCTCCCAGGCCCTCACCGCCTTCCTCGTCGAAGCAGACCAGAAGGGAGTTCACGCCCACCGCTACACCAGCAAGCTTGGTCTCCACGGGTTCAGCTTCGGCGTGATCAGCTTCGACCGAGTGCGTATTCCGCCTCAGAACGTCCTGGGTGAGGAGGGCCAGGGCTTCGACGTCGCGCAGTCCAGCAGCATCCTGTACGGAAGACCCAACCTGGCCGCGGTCAGTCTCGGCCTGCACGAAAGCGTCATCGCCCTCACCACGCAGTACGTCAGTCGGCGCCCTCGGTACAACGGGGCCGTCGCTGACCTCGGCGTGGTCCGCGACCGACTGGGCCAGATGTCGGCTCGGATGATCATGGCCCGGATCCTGGCCTATCACGCCGTCGACATGCTCGACCGTGGTCTGCCCTGCGACGCGGAACTCACCGCGGCCAAGGGCCTCGGCCATGAACTGGCAGCCGAGGCTGGCCGGGACGCCATGGAACTGCACGGCGCGAATGCGCTCGTCGAGGACTACCCCCTCGAGCGGGTCTGGCGCGACATGCAGACCAGCTACGCACCCGCCGGCACCGGCGAAGTCCAGCGCATCCGCCTCGCCCAGGCGCTCCTGCGCGAACACGGCCACGCGGGCGAGGAGACCGAACACACGCAGTGGTCAATCCGCCTCGCCCACCTCACACGGCACACCCAGTCGGACCCGGCGAGAGCCCTTTAGAGCTCCCGCGCACGGCTCCCCCGTCACTCCGCATAGCCGTGCGCGGGCCCCTCAGCCCCGCCGCAGGCCACCCGTCCAGGCCAGGCCTGCGGCGGGGCGCACACCCCCGCTCCCCTGCCCGTCCACCCCCTCCTCAGAGGAACGCATGAACATCACCGTCCACCATGACGCAGGCCGCAGATTCGACGACCTGGCGCAGCGCGTTGAGGCCGTCGCCGCCGAAACCGCCCCGCTCGTCGAAGCGGTGACGGGGCTGGCCCTGCCCGACACGGTGGTCATCCGGACCATGTCCCCGCGCGCATGGCTGAAGGCGCACCAGCGCCGCAGCGCACGGCTGCTGCGGGCCGAAGCCCGCGAACTGCGCGCACCTCGAAGGCGCAGACGCCAGGCGAAGGTTCAGCACTACACCCAGTGCAACAGCCGACACCGGCTCTGGCCCCTGATCGGCGCCCAAGTCGTCGACTTCCGCCAAGGCCAGTTCGAGCTCGTGATCCTGCCCCAGTCCATGTACGAGGCTGGGCGCCTCAACGACCAGGCCGTGCTCACCAAGGCCATCTGCCACGAGCTGACCCACGTCGCCCAGCACGCCACCGACAACGGTGCGATGTGGCGGTTACAGGACAGCTACTACCCGGAGCTGCGGGGCATAGCGGACCGCGACTACGGCTTCCTCGTGGAAGGGCACGCCTATTGGGCCGACCGGCAGATCACGACGAAACTCCTCGGCGCCCCGGTGTCGCTGAGGGAGATCAGCCCGCACGCCACTCACCGCTACCGGGCCCTGGCCGAAAACGCTGACCGCGCCGAGACGCTGGAGTACTTCACCAGGGCCGTCGACAGCGTGGAGGAGATCGTCACCACGCACGGCCTCGATGCGTTCAACGGGGTCTGGCACCGTCCCGACCTCGTTCCGACCCGCGATGAGGCCAGCACACCCATCGGATGGATGCAGCGTTTCGGATGACGGGGCCTGCCGTCCTTCGCCAGGCACCCCCGTTGCCCAGCGCGGGATACCAGCCCGGTGCGGGGACGACGGATCGACGCGCCCTCCCCTGTGAGCGCGCTACAGCCGCCCCGCGCCGAGTGATCCACCGAGAGATATCCGCGACGTAGACCAAGGACAACAACGGTGCAGCCCGACCATCCCGCCTTCCTCTTTCCGGGCGCAGCGCCCCACCCCCGTCTTCCACGGGGCGTCGTGTGTTCCAAGAAACGCTTCGTGACCAAAATCGCCGCTTCCTTAGGAGGCACAGTGGTTCCGCACGTTGTCCTGACCTGGGTCACCACGGCCCGAGGCGGAGCAGAGCACTCCGTCACTGAACTGGCGGGCAACCTCGCCCGGATGGTGCCCGACGTGGATGTGCTGTGGTGGCGTCAGGGCGGACCCGCCGTCGGCTCCTGCGCCCCAGCCCGTGTCCACGAGGTCACTAACTGGCAGCACTACCAGCAGGCGTTCACGCGCATCTGCCAGCCCGCCGACGGCCGACCTGTCGTGGTGATCTCCAGCCACCGCACTGCGGCCGCCGACGTGCTCCTTGCCCCGCAGGCCCGGGTCATTCCTGTTGTCCGGCACGTCGTCAACGCCGAGCAGGTGCTGCGGGTGATCGACCCCGACCAAGGTGCGATGGTCGAGAGGACGATCGGAGGCCTTCCGTGGGAGCTGCTGTCCGCCGTGCCCGTGTGGGTGGGCATCTCGCATGCGTCGTCAGCTGCCCTGCGGGTGCATGCGCCCATGGCGCGGTATGTCAGCACCATCCACAACGGTGTCGCGATCCCGGCCGAAGTTCCTGTCCGCACCAGACCCGGCACTGGCCGGTTACTCGTCGCGGCGGTCGCCCGTACAGTGCCCTGGAAGCGCACGGATCACCTCGTGCGGGCGGTCGCTGACCCGCGTCTGTCCACTGCGGTGCGTCTGGACGTGTTCGGAGAAGCAGGCTCCCAGCAGACCGAGTTGGAAGACCTGGTGCGCGAGCTCGGCGCGCCGGTGCACTTCCTCGGGTACAGCGATGACCTGCCCCGGCGGCTGGCCGGGTACGACCTGCTGGCCACCGCCTCGGTTCAGGAGGGCTTCGGACGCGCTGTCATCGACGCCGCCGGTGCAGCGATACCCGCTCTGGTGCCCAACGCCGGAGCCAGCCCCGAACTCGTCATCGACGCCCTGACCGGCATGGTCTACGACCCCGACGACCCCAGCGACCTCGTGGCCGCCCTCACCGACGCGCTCCTGGACCGCGCCTCCCTGACGAGGATGGGCAGCGCCGCCCGCGCTCTGGCCGAAGGCTGGTATACCCCGGGCCGCTGCGCCGCCCAGTACCTGACGCTGGTCATGGGTCAGAGCCCCGCCGCCCGCGCACTCGAGCCCGCCCGGTGAACGATGCCGGCGGCCCCGTGCTCGGCGACGTGCTGCGCCTGGCCGACGACCCGTTCCTGAAGGAACTGGGCGCCGGCGTCCTGGACGAGCAGCCCATCGCGTCCATCGGCGATGTGTCCGGCGCCGTGTACGACCTGGTGTGTGCCTCGCTCGGCAACCGGCCGCGCATCCATCCCGACGCCTACGTCTCTCCACTGGCGAACGTGGCCGACGACGTGGTGATCGGTCCGGGCGTGCGCATCCACGAGTACTCGACCGTGCGCGGGCGGACAGTGATCTCATCCCACGTGCACATCGGATACGGGTGCGAGATCTCGCGCAGCCTGGTCGGCGAACACAGCATCCTGTCCCACCGGGCGACCGTGGGCTGTTGCGTCATCGGCCGCGGCTGCTACTTCTCCGCCGACCTGCTCACCGCGGCCTGCGTGATGACCAACGACGACATGCTCCGCCCGGACAAGCCCATCAGCTTCGCCCTGCCGGATGGCCGACGGATGAGTACCGGCGAACCGAAATGGTCAGCGGTGATCGGCGACGGCGTCCGCGCCGGCGCACGGGTCACCGTCGGTCCGGGCTCCGTCATCAACGCTCGATCGGTCCTGGCCCCGAGCAGCACCGTCGCCACGCTGTGGATCCCCGCCGACAGCCGGGTGTCCGGGCCGCAGTCCGTAAACCGCATCACCACCCCCTGGGAAGGACAGCCATGAGGTACGAATCCGAACGCAGGCACCTCGTCGGCGTGATCGAGGACATGGTCGCCTGGCAGCTGCTCAACCCGGCCGGAGGAGCCGTGTCGGTGCGCATGCCGGACGGGAACATCCTGCTCTCCTGCACACGGCTGGCGTTCGACCGCTGGAAGGTCAGCCCCCGCGACTTCATCGTCCTGGCCCCCGACGGGGCCATCGTCGAGCAGAGCGGCGGCCTGGGCGCATCAGGTACTCCGGTGCACCTGGACCTGTACCGGATGCTGCCGCGCGCCGGGGCCGTCGTGCACACCCACGCCCCCTACAGCCTGGTCTACGCGTCCCTGGGGCTGCCCGTGCCGAGCGTGACCAACCGAGCCGACACCTTCGGTGACATCCCCTGTCTCCTCGCGGACGACAGTGCGGTGAAGGCCGACTTCATCGCCAACCCCGTTCCTCTGGACTTGCCGGCGGGCATGGTGAACCGGCCCGACGTCGCCGCCGTCAGCCTTCTGGAGTACCGACCGCAGCTGGAGAAGATCATCGCGCCTCGCGCCGACGAACTGCGACGTCACGGCCTGGCCTTCACCCTCTACCGGCACGGTGCGTTCACCGTCGGCCGACAGCTGGAGGAGACCGTCGACCTGATGCTGCGCCTGGAGGAGACCGCGCGGACCGCGCTGTTGCAGCCCCAGCTCACTGGCGGAGCTGTCTACCCCAACCGGGTGTTCCGACCCGAATGGCGGGGCGCGACGGTGCAACCGTGACCACACCAGTATCGTCGTATCTCATGGGGCGGGATTTGATCTAGAGACAGAGTGATATTCCGCCCTAAAGTATCCGCAAACTGGGACAGGGAACGTCGCCGCATGCATATCTTGACCTCGCAGGAGCAGCCCATGGCCGCCGACCGGCACACCTACCGCATCACTGGCGGAGTACCGCTTCACGGCACGGTCGAAGCCTCCGGCGCGAAGAACGCTGTGACCAAGGAACTCGTTGCCACGCTGCTGACCGGCGAACCCTGCGTGCTCCATGGCGTGCCCCGCATCCTCGAGGTGGACCTCGTCCTCGGCATGCTCACCGAGCTGGGCACCCAGGTGTCCTGGCTCGGCGAGCACACCGTCCGCGTTCACACCCCAGAGGTGACCAGCACCTCGCTGTCCTCTATGTACTCCGGCGTCAACCGGATCCCGATCCTCATGATGGGACCCCTGCTCCACCGGCGCGGCGAAACCGTCGTTCCGCTTCCCGGTGGCTGCACCATCGGCAAGCGGCCCATCGACTTCCATCTCCGAGGTCTCGCCCAGATGGGTGCTGACATCGTGGACCGGCCCGGCTCTGTCAAGGTGTCTGCCGACCGGCTCACGGGTGCACACGTCCACTTGCCGTTTCCCTCGGTCGGCGCTACCGAGAACCTGCTCCTGGCGGCCGTCCTCGCCAAGGGCACAACCGTCATCTCGAACGCGGCCGTCGAGCCTGAGATCGTCGACTTGGTGCTGATGCTCCAGAAGATGGGGGCTCTGATCACCATCGACACCGACCGAACGCTCACCGTCTCCGGCGTTGACGAACTCCGCGGCGTCGAGCACCACACCGTCGCCGACCGCATCGAGATCGCCTCCTTCGCTGCGGCGGCAGTCGCCACTGACGGCCGCATCGAGGTGCGCGGCGCACGCCAGGATCACTTGATCACTTTTCTCAACGTACTGCGCCACGTCGGCGGCGAGTTCAACGAGACGGAGCACGGCTTGGAGTTCTTCCGGGCCCGGCCGCTGACCGCCACCGACGTCGAGACCGGCGTCCACCCTGGGTTCATGACCGACTGGCAGCAGCCGATGACGGTCCTGCTCACCCAGGCGACCGGCACTTCCGTCGTCCACGAGACGATCTATGAGGACCGGTTCGGCTATGCCCAGCAGCTCAGCGATTCCATGGGCGCCGGCATCGAACTGACCACCCGGTGCTTGGGGGCGGCCGCCTGCCGGTGGCACAACCGCGATTACCAGCACACCGCCAAGATCACCGGCCCGACCCCGCTCAAAGCCGCAGACCTCGTCATTCCCGACCTGCGCGCTGGCTTCGGCTACGTCCTCGCCGCTCTCGTCGCGGACGGTACGAGCACCATCAGCGGCACCCGCTACCTCGAACGCGGCTACGAGGAACCCGTCGCCAAGCTCACCGCAGTCGGCGCCAACATCACCACCCAACCCGCCTGACATCCGTGCCGCCCGCCCACAGCCGGACGGGCGGCACCCCGGCCGAAGAGGACCCGTCCGTGCGAAATGCCTTACCTCTCCTACCTCCGCAGCGAGTGTGGGAGCCGGTCATCGACCAGCACGACACCTGGCTCGCGATCAATCCGGATCAGGGCTGCCCCAAGGTCTGCGACTACTGCTACCTCCTCGACCGCGGTCAAACGCGCGTCAAGCCAGCCCAACTGGCCACCCCTCAGCGGACCGTCGACCTGCTCCTGTCGAGCCCCTATTACTACCGGCAAGCCGTCCTTGCCCTCTACACCTGCACCGATGCCCTCGCCACCCCACGCAACCGCGCCCATCTTGTCGGCCTCCTCGGCGAACTCGTCGCCAGGGGCGTACGCAACCCGGTGTGCCTGATCACGAAGTGCGCCGTCACCCAAGACGTCATAGACGCCATCCTCGCGGCGCGGGCGGCCGGCATCCCCGTGATCGTGTACCTCAGCTACTCCGGGCTTGGCCCTGACATCGAACGCGGCATCGACCACGAAGCACTCCGTGCCAACTTCCCGCGTCTGAGCGAACACGGGATTCCCGTTATCCACTACTGGCGTCCGCTCATCCACGCGAACGCCGCCCCCGAGACGATCACCCATGTCCTGGACTGGGCCGCTCGCTACTCCACCTGTTCCGTAGCTGTCGGCCTCAAAGTCAAGCGAGGCTCCCGGCAGCAGATGGCTGACCTCTGGCCCGCACTGAGCGACGAAAACCTGCCCCTGGAGTCGGCCGACGCCGTATGGCCGCGTGAGACCTGGGACCTGCTGGACACCCTGCCGCTCCGATATCCCGACCACCCCATCTATCAGACCAACTCCTGCGCCCTCGCCCACGTTCTGGCGCGCCCGGACAACCACAATGTCCACGCCACCCCTACGTGTACGGCCAACCACTGCCCGGCCAGTCAGCGCGAACGCTGCGCCACCGCCTCCCCGCCCTCGGTCAATGCCGACGCCATCCGGAACCAGCTCGTGTGGCTCGGCGTGCCTACGCTCCCAGTCTTCGACTGGGACGCAACGACACGCACCGTCACCATTCAGGGAGCCCTCAGCCTCCGTGACCGCAGCAACATCGCCCAACGGCTCGGCATCGCCGTCCAAGCTGCACGAGGCAGCAATGAGCAGTACTGGTCCGGCCGACTCGAAGGCCGACAACCCATCATCGTCGACTCGTAACGGCTGCTCCGAAACGCCGAAGAAGCATGAGGCAGCGGCGTCTGGAAGACCGAACGAGAGCTACGTCAATCGCTTCAAGGCGGACTTGGCACGCTCTCTCGTCCTTCTCCGGGAACAACGTGGTTGGTCGGTGTACGACTTGGAACGGCGAACAGGAGTCAGCCGTTCGACGATTTCACGGATCGAACGAGCCGTGACCGAACCGACGACGACCGTTTTAGTGAAGGTTTGCCTGGCATACGGCTGTCCCGCGTCACGTCTTCTGGCTGAAATCGAATCTCGGCTGCCCCGCCCTAACGGCTCCAGCACATCCGCCGCGCAAGTCACGGATTGACGAACAGAGTCGCTGACTTTGCCCAGTAGGGTCGTTGGTATGAGTACACCCACGGAAGGGCTGACCCTGGGGGCCGTCAGCGCGATCGTCGAGAAGAAGATTCTCACCAACAAGATCCGCATCTATCGGCCTGGCGAGCCGGTCTTCAATCCGGACACGGGACAGTACGAGCCCGGCCCGCCCCGCACCATCTATGAGGGCCCGGGGGCGATCTTCCCGACCGGAGGTCCTTCCGTCGTCCTGCACCTCGCCGGACAGGCGTACGTGGACGACACCCCGTCCCGCTACCGACTGCTTACTCCGCTGTCGGCGCCGGTCGCCTCGCGCGAGGACACCGTGGCCGTCGTAGAGGCCGAAGACGAGTCGGCCATCGGCCGGACCTGGCGCGTCATCGACATCGGGGAGACCTCCACCCTGAGCATCGTGCGCACTACGTGGGTGGACCAGAACACGCAGACGGCAGGAGCGTGAGGTGACCACCGCCATCGACCCGGAGGAAGTACGCGCACAACTGGAAGCCAAGCTCCTCCTCGACACGGTGAGGGTCACCCGTCCTACCGGCACGCCGGCCCTCGACCCCGCGACGGGGCTCCTCGGTGAGGTGCCTGCCGAACTGGTCTACGAGGGTCCGGGAGCCATGCTGTCCGGCCACGGCCAGGTGACCGCGGAGGGGATCGTCGGCAAGCAGTGGCTTGACGACACGGTCTCCTGGTATCGGCTGCTGACACCGCTCAGTGCGCCCGTACCAGCACGGTATGACCGGGTCGAGGTCACGGTCGCGCACTCGGGCAGCGCGGCAACGGGCGGTCGGATCTGGCAGGTCCTCGACCCTGCCGAAGCGTCGACCGTGGAGCTGGTGCGTGTGACGCGGCTGGACGAGATCACGCCGCCGCCGTAAGGCGAATCGGAGTGCCGGAGAACCGTCCTACGCTCGACGTATGGAGATCACGGACACTCCGGCCGCCGAACTTCAGCAGGTCAACGTCACGGCGGACGGCAGCAAGGCTTCGATACTCATCGACGGAATCGACTACTCCCGCGTCGTATCCGGCTACACCATTCACCAACAGGCTGGCAAAGCAGCGGACTTGGTAATTCAGTTCGCGCAGGGCAAGACCAGCCCCGACTTCGACGGACACGCGAGAGTCGCCGTAGGAATCCCGTATGAACCGGGACCGGCAGCCGCCCACTTTCTCTCGGCCATCGACGCTGGGCTGCTGGAGAAGGCGGCTCTCGCCCGCCCGGACATGGACGGCGGGCCGCACGGCTTCACCAAGGCCGTACTGGCACAGCTCCAGCAGTGGGCGCGGGGGGAGTTCGACCAAGACCAAGCCCAGGAGGTGAGCTGATGGCTTCCCCACGGAACCCGCACCCGAACGCTCACCCTTCGGCGGGCGCGTACAGCAACGCACCGCAGATCGCGGCGCTGTTGAACGCCCGCGCCGCCGCCGCACTGCCAGCGGTGTCCAGCGTCGTGCAGCACTACGCCATGTTGCTCGAAACCGCGATCAAGGCCAACGCGAGCGGTCGGCCAGGACCGAACGCGCCGACGGGTGACTACCGTCGCTCGTGGACCCACGAGCTCAGCACGAGCGGCCTGAACGTTGAGGCGACCGTCGGCACCAACAAGCCTCAGAGCAGGCGCCTGGAGTACGGCTTCGTTGGGGCCGACAGCCTGGGGCGGATCTACAACCAGCCGCCCTACCCGCACGTGGGTCCGGCCGTCGAACAGATCCGTCCCGCCTTCCTGGCAGCCATCGGAGCGGCGGTGGGGGACTAATGGCCGTGTCCGGGCGAGTGCTCAGCCTCGCGGTCCAAGCCATGCTCGCCAGCGCCACCGGCCGGTCTTGCGGGTATGGGACGGCTCCCACTTCCAGCAGCCTGCCCACCGGCGCGGCCACCCCCTACAGCGTGCTCTATCCCGTCGGCTCGACCAGCGACGGACCACCCTTTGGAGACGCCAGCGCGGACGCTCGAATCCTCTATCAAGTCACGTCAGTTGCCACCACCGCCGAGCAGGTGGAGTGGATGGCCGACAAGGTCCGCGCCGGCATGCTGGCCCGGACGACGCTCGGCTACACCTACTCGATCAATGCCACCGGCTACATGGTCATGTCCCGTGAGCTGGACAAAGAGGAAGGCGTGACTGTCGCCAGCGGCGTATACAGTTACGTTCAGCGGTTCGCGATCGAGGTCACCACCCTCGGCTGACCGCCGTACCTCACCGCGGAGGCCCATCGCGGACGCCCGACCACTTGGTACGGGCCGACTCCCAGATTGATCTGTTGGGGATGGGCCTGCCGTATTCCGGGGCAGTCAGCGTCCCCGGAGAGTGAGAGTCGCGTGTCAGCCACGCAGCAGCGTTTCATGCGCCGAGGCACCACCCTCTTCTTCTTCCTGAAGAAGATCGCCTCCGACGACAACATCCCCACCCGCGCCGAACTCGGGCCCACGAACGCCACGAACCTGTCGGACACCATCTCCGACGTCGAAGGCTGGTCGCTGGAGAACACCCCGATCGACACCCCGGACATGGGGTCCACGTTCTCCACCACCATCCCCGGCGAGGACAAGGCGGACAACAGCTCGCTGACGTTCTACGAGGACAAGATCAGCGACGAGATCGAGACCCTGCTGTCCAAGGGCGTCGTCGGGTTCATCGCCATTCTGCGCAAGGGCGACGTGCCGCAGTCCAAGTCGCTCGATGCGTTCCCGGTCCGCGTCGGCAGCCGCAGCCCCTCGTACAGCACCGCGTCGGAACCGGCGAAGTTTAAGGTGACTTTCGGCATCACCGACGAGCCCACCCTCGACGCCGCCGTGCCGGCGAAGACCGTCTGAGCCGGGGCTGCCGCATGACCACTACAGCGATAGTCGAACCCCCGGCCGCCGTCGTCGCCCGCGACGCCCACTGGTCGGCGAAGATGGCGCGGCTCAAGGCGCGCAAGCTCCCCGAGCGCAGCCTTCGGCTGTGCGACGACGATGAGGCGAAGAAGAACGCCACCGACGCCGCGTTGGAACTGGCCAAGGCGCGCACGACCGCCCGCGGGCAGTCCATCGAGCACGGGATCTCGGAGGCCGACCGCGAGGAATGGACGGTCAGCCAGCCGGAAGTCGTCGCCGCACAGCTGCGGCTCGACGCCGCCGAACAGGTCTTGGAGGACGCGACAGTCGTCCTGATTTTCCGAGCCCTGCCGCGCCCGGCCTGGGAGCAGCTCCTCCGCGATCATCCGCCGACGGAGGCCCAGGCCGACCAGGGCATGGAGTACAACGTCGAGACGTATCCCGCCGCCCTCATCGCCGCTTGCCACATCGAGCGGGACGAAGCCGGGGACGAGGTACCCGGAATGAGCGAGCAGGAGGCGCAGGAACTTCTCGACGCGTGGCCTGACTCCGAGGCGAAGGCCCTGTTCACCTGCGCGCTCCTGGTCAACCAGACGCTGAGGGCGGATCTGGGAAAAGGCTGACCTCCGCCCCGGGCTTCCGCGCAGAGATGGAGGTCTGCGCCTCGTACGGCATCCCGCACTCGCAGTTCACCGGGGCGGGAGACGGGCGGTGGTCGGCGCTCGACCGTGCGAAGGCCCTCGCTTACCTCAACTTCTCGCGAACGGTGTGCGAGTCGTGCGGGACCAGGCCGGAGGAGTGGGACGAGCAGGCGGGTGGCGACCGCTTCGCATACGTCAGTGAGACACACCGGTGCGTTGGCTGCGAGCTGATCGCCATGGAGCAGGAACAGGTCCCGGAAGGTCCGGAGGGGCGTGGGGTGAAGGTCGGGCTTCGGCCCAGAAAGCAGGCGTAGCCAGTGGCTGGGGCCTACACCCTCTACGTCCAGGTTCAGGCTGGCGTCACCGGTCTGGTCGGAGGTCTGCGTACGGCGGCGGGCCAGGTCACCGCGTTCGGTGGCCAGGTCCGCCGCGTCGACGGTGATCTCAACGCGCTCGCGGCGCGGTCGGAACGGACCCGCCGTGCGATGACCACGGGATTCACCGTGATGGGCGTCGCTCTCGGCGGCGCGTTCGTCATGGGCGTTCGAAGCGCCATTGAGCTTGAGAAGCACATGGCGAACGTCATGACGATCTCGAAGGAGATCAACAGCACCAACATCGGCCACTTCACGGACCAGATCGTTGAGCTGAGCACTCAGCTCCCGCAGTCCGCCGCCCAGCTTGCCGAGGGCCTGTACCAGGTCGTCTCGACCGGCTTCGACGGCGCTGACGCCATGACGATCCTGCGCGTGGCTGCCCGCGGTGCCGCCGCCGGCCTGACGACGACCGAGACGTCCGCCCGCGCCCTGCTCGGCGTCCTCAAGGCGTACGGGATGGACGCCTCGCAGGCCAGCGACGTCATGGACGTCATGTTCCAGACCGTCAACTACGGCGTCGTGTCGTTCGACGAGCTGGCACAGCAACTCGGTGACGTTGTCCCGATGGCCGCTGCGGCGGGCGTGAAGTTCGAGGACATCAGCTCGGCGCTCGCTGCGGTCACCCTCTCGGGCATCCCGGCCGCCGAAGGCGTCACGGCACTGAACATGCTGCTGACGCGCATGATGAAGCCCACCCAAGAGCTGTCCAACATGATCAAGGGCTTCGGGTATGAGTCGGCTGCCGCAGCCCTCCAGCAGGACGGCCTGTACGTCGTCATGCAGAAAGTGCGCAACGCCACCGGCGGCAGCGCAGACCAGTTGGTTCCTCTCCTGCGCGACATCCGAGCGGTCCGCGCCGCCCTCGCCCTCTCGGCCGCCGACGGAAAGAACTACGCCGCGACCTACCAGGGCATCAGCCAGGAGGTCGAGCGCGCCGGCGCGACGCAGAAGGCGTATGCGATCCAGATGGACACCACCGCGGGCCAGTGGAGTCTGTTCCAGAACCAGGCGCAGGCGCTCGGCATCGACATGGCGCGCGTGCTGCTGCCCGCCCTGCAAGGGGTGGGGGAGTACCTGAACGTGCTGGCCGGGGCGATCAACGATCTGCCAGGCCCGGTGAAGTCGGTCATGGGCGTCGTGCTGGCCTTGTCGGCTGCGGCTCTCCTCGCCAAGGCGGCCTTCCTGCGGTTCGGTGCACAGCTCACTGTCTTCCGGACCGAACTCGCCGCGGCGCGGGCCGGGGGCTCCGCCCTCCCCGCCGTCCTCAGTGGAGCCGGCATCGCGGTGGCCGGTCTGACGGCGCTGATGACGATCGGCATCGGCGTGTACGCCGCCTACTCGGCCAGCAAGCAGAAGGCCAAGGCCGCGACCGAGGAACTGGTCGACGCACTGCGCAAGGAGAGGGAGGAGGGCGAGCAAGGAGCCGGGCTGCGCACCCTCACCGAACAGCTCACGAACAGCGACGACGTCAAGAAGCTCAAGGACGCCGGGATCGACGTAGCGACCGCCATCGACGCGATCACGTCGGGCGGCGCGAAGCTCCAGAAGCTCAAGGAAGATCTGGACACTCAGAAGGCTCTGACCTGGGACATCGGCTCATACGCGGCCGATCCGGAGTGGGATGCAGCCAAGAAGGTCTTGGACAAGCAGCACAGAATCTGGAGCAACGCGGTCAAGCAGGAAAGCCAGCTTGCCGCGAACATGGCGATCGTCAACAACAAGATCAAGAACAACCGTCGCGAAATGCTCGGGGCCTGGGACCTGACGCAGTTGCTGCCGACGGACAAAAACGGAGCCCCGCAGTTCACCGACCAGATGGAGGCGATGAGCAAGGCTCTCGCCTCGATCGTCGACCCGGCGAAGGCGTGGAAGGCCGCTCAGGACAAGGTCGCCGAGGCCAACCGAAAAGCGGGCAGGTCCGCCGACGCCTCGAAGGCTTCCCTGTCGGACTACGTCACCGAGCTGCGCAAGCAGCTCAAGGCGCAGCGCGAGTTCCAGAAGAACCTGGGCGAGCTGGCGGCCGCGGGACACCTCGATCTTGCCGACCACTTCTCCGACCTCGGCCCCGACTCCGCCCCGATCCTCGACGAGCTGGTCAAGCAGCTCCAGAACGGCAAGGGCAAGGTCGCCGACGAACTCGAAGCGATCATCCAGGAATCGTCCGCCCGCTCGACGCCAGCCTTCCGCGCCGGCCTGGAGCAGTTGCCCGCCATCTCGGCGAAGTACGGGAAGAAGGTGGCTGAGGCATGGGCTGACGCGGCGGCCACCAACGACCCCGGCAAGCTCGCCCGAGTCATGCGGGACATGACCGTGGCGGACATGGAGACAGCGGCGAAGAAGCTGCCCACGTCTGCCGCCGCGCAACTCGAGCGGGGCATGAACCTTTTGGCCGACGTGTCGGCCAAGTACGGCAAGGAGGCCTCGACTTCGCTGGCGCAGTCCTTCCTCAAGGGAGACATCGGAGAGATCCGCTCGCAGCTCAACGCCTTGTACGGAGCAGACCTGCCGATCAAGGCACCCGATCTGACCGGTGTCGTAGGAGCATTCAAGGCGGCTGGCGTCCAGTCGAACTCCGAGTGGTCCGGGATGCTCAGCCTCATCGTCGCGGTGGCCCAGCAGAAGGGAACGGCGGCGGCCTCCGCTCTCACCAGTGCCCTTCTCTCCGGCGACATGGCAGCGGTTCAAACACAGCTCGACGGCATCGGCGCGTCCGTGGGGCGCATCCCCGGGACCAAGACCATCACCGTGACCGTCAACAAACCCGCTGCAATCACCATCCCGTTCTTCGCCAAGCCGCAGCCAACCTCGTGGGACAAGGACGGCAACGGCGTACCCGATTCAATCCAGGCTCCGAAGAAGCAGGCCAACGGCGGACTGATCGACTTCTACGCCGACGGCGGGGTCCGATCCCGCCGTGAGGAACACACGGCGCAGATCGCTCCCGCCGGCGCGTGGCGCGTGTGGGCCGAACCCGAAACCCAAGGAGAGGCGTACATTCCGCTTGCCGGAGCGAAACGGGCCCGATCGAAGCGGATCTTGGAGGAGGTCGCCAGCCGCTTCGGCGGCGAAGTCACCTACCACGCCGACGGCGGCCTATCGGGCTTCACCTACCAGCCTCAGTCGCTGTACTCCCTGTCCGGAATCGCCAGCGATTCACAGGACAAGAAGGGCAACTTCAGCCTCGCGCTGTTCGCGAAGAAGCTCCATTCCTCGGTGGCGACCGCCAAGCGGTGGCGTCGCGACCTCGACACGGTGGCTCGCCGCGCTGGCCAGGACGTGGCAGACGCCCTCGCAGAGATGGGCGAGGAAGGGGTGTCGCTCACTCGCAAGATGGCGACCGGCAGCTCGCGCTACGTGCGGTCCATGGCGAAAGACCTGCGGGAGCTGGCCGCCGCGTCAAAGGCGAGCCTGGGCGAGTACACCGGGCAGCTCCGCCAAGCGGTGAAGGACCAGACCGGCTTCGAGAAGAACTTGGCGAAGCTCGCGGCAGGCGGCTTCGGCGACCTCGCCAAGCGCCTGGCCGAGCAGGGCGACCAGGACGCGGCCGAACTCGCCGCCCAGGCCGTGAAGGACAAGAAGAAGGCGAAGGCGGCGAACGACGCCGCCCGCAGCGCCGATAAGACCGTGCCGAGTGACGACCTGCCGGATCTGGTCGCGATCATCGGCGCGATCAAGAGCAAGACGACCGGGTTGCACGCGGTGGCAGACGCCACCGGGCTCGATGAGGACCACATCATCGAGATCGCCAACCTGGGCCTGTCCCGGCTCAAGAGCGCACTGGGCTCGAAGGGCGCCAAGTTCTTCTCCGACCTGAGCCGTGCGAACAAGGGACTGTCGTACGCCAACGGCGGCATCCTCACGCCCGGCCTCTACGCCGCCTCCGGCGGCCTGATCAAGTTCGCCGAACCGAGCACCGGCGGAGAGGCATTTATCCCGCTCGGCGCGGCGAAGCGCAGCAGCGCCCTCACCGTCCTGCACGACGTCGCCACACGCTTCGGGATGCGCCTGGCCAGCGGTGCCGCCCCACCAGCCATGCGGCTCGTCGACGCTCGGCCCGCTCCGGTCCAGGTCGTCGTCGTCCGTGACGAGCGGCCCGCTGCCCTCGTCGGATCCATGCCCGTGACTGTCAACGGTGGTGCCGATGCCAAGGCAGCGGACCGGGTCGGCACGGAGATCATGCGGCGGCTGCGGAACGCTCAGCGAGGAGGCCGTATCTGATGGCGGTCATCAATCAGGAGTGGCAGATCGACTTCGCGGGCGTCCTCATGGGCCCCGGTACTCCGTACCCGGTCAGCAACATCACTGGTCTTGGGGCACCAGAAGTCCGGGCTCAAGACGTCGAGTTGCCGACGGACGACGGCTCGTTCCCCGGCGTGGACTACTACAGCCCTCGCACGGTGACGATTGAGGCCGGCATCCGGACACCGGGTGACCCGCACGCCGCCGTCGACGCGCTCGCCGCACTCGACCAGGCCGCAGCCGACCCGGCGACCCGGAAGAGCGCGGGCGCCGTGCAGACCCTGCGGCTGTGGTGGCCGGGCCGTACCAACCCAAAGCGGCTCTACGGCAGGGTCCGCCGAGTCGAGGCCGTGTCCATGGCGCAGGCCATCCACGGCTGGATCCCGATCACTCTGGACTTCACTGCCACCACCCCCGAGTGGCACGACGACACCGAGCAGCAGACCACGCTACCCCTCGCCCGCGACTTCGAGGAGGAGGGCTTCACCGCTCCGGTAACCGCACCGATTACGACCGGCGTGGCCAATCCTCAGGAGCGGCCCGGCTGGGTCACCAACTTCGGTGACTTGGCTGCCTGGCCCTCCTTGACGATCTGTGGCCCGGTGGTGAATCCCCGCATCTGGATCACGGAGACGGGCCGTGTTCTCGACCTCGCGCTGGCTCTGGGGGAGAGCGACATCCTTCAGATCGACACCCGTCCCGGAACGCGCTGGGTGCTGCACAACGGCGGCAACGCCGCGTATGCCCTGTCTGCCGCATCCCGGTTGGACCTCTTTCAGATCCCGCCCCGTCGGACCAGCGAAATCCGGTGGACCGGAGCGGACTACACCAACTCCACCCGCCTCAAGGTGTCTTGGCGCGACGCCTACACCGCCCTGTAAGGAGAGCACTACCAGATGGCACTGATCCAGCCGCCCATGCTGACTCATGGTGGCACCCACCCGGCCCGCGCCTTCCGGATGATGATCCGCGACCTCGCTCGCGGGAATTCGGGCGTGACCGAAGGAAATGACCTGAAGGTCAGGGAGTGGGCCACCCCCGGCGCCGGAGTTCGTGTCGGCGATGGCTCGGCTGTGGTGGGGGGAGCGGCCTGGGGCCAGGGCTCCTACACCCAGTACAACGTGGGCGATGCCATCGTGCCAATCGCCCCGACGGGATCCTCGGCTCGATCGGACCTGATCTGCTTGCGAGTCGAGGACTCGGACTACGAAGGAAACCGGGATCCGGCCGCCGACGAGATCGGCTACTTCCACGTCGTGTCCGGGGTGTCCGCCACGACACGGACGGTGCCGCCCGGAATGACGGCCATCCCATTGGCCCGACTGAATCTTCCGGCGAACACGGCCACGGTCACCAACGCGATGGTTGTGGACCTGCGGCAGATCGCGAACCCGCGGCGCGACCGACGGCTATACACGGCCTTCCCGTCAACGCTGAGCGAGCTGAAGTACCAGGACAACAAATGGCATTCCTGGCCCACTTCGGCCAGTTGGGCGGTCCCCATCCCTGCCTGGGCCGTGTCTGCCAAGGCCGTCATCACCATTGCCGGACTTCGTATGGCACGGGCTGACGTGTTCGCCTCCATGCAGACGAAGTTGGGCGCTGACCTCGGAGACAACACAGCCATCGACGATGACCAGGGTTCAGCCACCCGTCGGCAGACCATCGTCGTGGCGGACAACATCACCATCAGCGCGGCGCAGCGCGGCACCACCCAGACTCTCTCGCTGCAGACCTACATGTCCAAGTCAGAGACAGGTGACCTGGGGGTCGACAGCTCCACCTCGATCATCGCCGACGTCGAATTCACCGAAGGCGTCCTCTGACACAATGAATCAGCCAGCAGCGAGCTCTGCGCCAGCAGCGTGACCATCCCCGAAGCTGGCCAACAAACCATCCGGAGAGGCCTGGTCGGCGCCAGGGCCCCGGCCCCTCGAGCCGGACGGCGAGATCCGTGTCGGTGCCTCAACACCGACATCGAATGCTAAGTGGTCCCTACGAGCTCGTAACACGATCTTGTTGAGGTGCCCTGGTTGGCGTGACTGGTCTGACGATTAGGCCGTTTGTGAGGGTGTGAGTACTCGGCCGTGGATCGTGGATGACGACTTGTGGGCGCTGATCGAACCGTTGCTGCCGCCCTGGCCCGAGGGGTCGCCAGGGCCGCGGCCGGTGACGGACCGGCTCTGCCTGCAGGGCATCCTGTACGTCCTCTACAACGGCATTGTCTGGCAACTGCTGCCGCTAAAGCTGGGGTTCGGCTCCGGGCAGACGTGCTGGCGTCGCCTGGAGGGGTGGCAGCAGGGCCGGCGTCTTCGACCAGCTGCACTGCATCCTGTTGGCCGAATTGAACGCGGCCGGCGAACTCGACTGGTCCAGGGCGTGTGTGGATGGTTCTCACATCCGCGCGAAAAAGGGGATGCCGACACCAGTCCGTCGCCGGTCGGCCGGCGCGCAAGACGGGCAGCAAGCACTACCTGATGTGCGACGGACGCGGCACCCCGCTCAAGGTCATTACCACCGCGGCCAACGTCAACGACGTCACCTAGACCGTCGCCTTGGTCGACGGCATCCCGCCCGTCGCCAGCCGCCCCGGCCGTCCTCGCAGGCGTCTCGAAGCCCTGCGGCGACAAGGGCTACGACTCCAACCCGCACCGCGACGAACTCCGCAAGCGCCGGATCCTGCCCGTCATCTTCCGCAAGGGCGCCCCGAACATCAAAGACATGGGCAAACTCCGCTACGTCGTCGAGCAGAGCTTCGCCCTGCTCCACCACTTCAAACGCCTCGCCGTCCGATGGGAACGCCGCACCGAACTCCACGACGCCTTCGTCTCCCTGGCCTGCAGCCTCATCTGCTGGCGACGCCTCAAGAAGGCAACCTCATGATCGTGTTACGAGCTCTGCGAGTCGCGCACCAGCATTTCTGGGAGTACCTTCGGTATGAGGTTTAGCACGCCCTCTGGGTATTCGTGGTGTCACCCTTCTTCTGGTACGGCACCTTCTTTGCATCGCCTGAATGGTGCAGCTGCGGCAGGCCCGGAGGAGGGAAGGGAAGCCCCGCTTGCCATGGGGAAGCACCTCCACCAGTGCACGGATGGAACATCTATGAACGACAGCATCATTCCCTCACGCCTACAGTTCCGACTGCGATACTTCAACGAGAATGATTCGACTGATTCCTTTCTCCAAGGTGCGAACGATGCAGTGTGGATGTCTGCAACTGGACTCGACTCGTCATCTGTGAGAGTCGGTCCGGACAAGAAGCC
This sequence comes from Actinobacteria bacterium OV320, assembly GCA_001298545.1. Classification (GTDB taxonomy): domain Bacteria; phylum Actinomycetota; class Actinomycetes; order Streptomycetales; family Streptomycetaceae; genus Streptomyces; species Streptomyces coriariae. The sequence goes on along the minus strand of LJCX01000034.1, from coordinate 1,268 downwards.
TGTTGTGGATCTCATAGACGCCCCGCGGATCGGCGATGTGTCCGATGACGACATGCGAGGCCCCTGGCGGAACGATCCTTACGTACTGATCGACTTCAATCTCAAGCAGGCCGGTGACTTTCCACGAACGTACACCGTGACACTCTTCATCGTGGAACACGACAATGGCGATCTCGAAGAGGCATTCAACGATCTCCACGAGCAGGTTGGCGCTGAGATCAAGGCAGCTGTCGTGGCTACCGCTGTCGAAGCAGGGGCAGCCGTAGGCGCGTCGGTAGGCTCAGCGATACCAGGAATTGGAACTCTCGTAGGGGCTGCTGCGGGGGCTCTTGCTGCTGTTGCTTACGACGAAGTTGTCAGCCTCATCGACGAAGGTCTGAGCGATGACGTCTTCATGCCGATTCCGATCACCCTCACAGTTGAGAATCTCTCGCTCATCGGGGAGCAACCTGGTGTCGGAGTCGAGCAGGCAATCAAAGTGCAACAGCATGACGCCGATTACGACATCTTTTATGACTGGCATGTCGTTCCCGACGCCATGTCCTTGGCGCGGTCACACTTGGCTTCGTCCGCTCGGTTGGCTGACGTCCCGCTGGTGGCGGAGGCGGTCGCTGCGGCGCAGGCGGCAGTGGATGTCCTGCATGGGTTCGATCCGCCACCTAGTGCGAAGGCCGAGTACCTGAGGTTGCTCGCGGAGGCGTTGCATGCTGTGGTGCAGCGGTTGATGCAGGGGGGTCGCGTTGCTGAGGTGGGGCTGCCCGCTCGTGAAGCGGTGCAGGTGTACCGGCAGGCGGCTGGCGTCTCTGCGGGTGAATCCGTGGTGGAACTCTCTGCGGGTCTGCTGTCTTTGTCCTCGTGGTTGGCTGACGTCCCGCAGCCGGCCGAGGCGGTCACTGCGGCGCAGGCGGCCGTAGACATTCTGCACGCGATCCAGCCACCGCCTGCTGCGAAGGCTGAGTACTTCTCGTCGCTCGCGGAGGCGTTGCATGCTGTGGTGCAGCGGTTGATGCAGGGGGGTCGCGTCGCTGAGGTGGGGCTGCCCGCTCGTGAAGCGGTGCAGGTGTACCGGCAGGCGGCTGGCGTCTCTGCGGGTGAATCCGTGGTGGAACTCTCTGCGGGTCTGCTGTCTTTGTCCTCGTGGTTGGCTGACGTCCCGCAGCCGGCCGAGGCGGTCACTGCGGCGCAGGCGGCCGTAGACATTCTGCACGCGATCCAGCCACCGCCTGCTGCGAAGGCTGAGTACTTCTCGTCGCTCGCCGAGGCATCGC
>LJCX01000033.1 GCA_001298545.1 Actinobacteria bacterium OV320 | reverse complement strand
GCCACGAGACGCCCTCGTTGCCCGGGAACCCTCTGGCGCAACGGGTGATCCCGTGCGTCCAGTCCTCGAACTCCTCCTCCCGGCCCGGACGCACCTCCCAGGTCAGGACCGTGGTGACCGGCTCGCCCCGCCGCACTCCGGTGGTGCTCATGCTGACCCGTGTGCCACGTAGGACACGAGGTCATGCCTCGAGGTCTCACGCGCCCCTGCGAGCGAGGTGGCCGGCGGTCGGCTGGTGGTCGACCAGAGGTCTGGGAGGCCGTTGACGCTGCGCGCGTGCGCATGAACCACACGCTCGGACTCGGAGGCACCGGTCGCGGTCCGCTGCTCCGTGTCGGGATGCCGCACACGGCGCAGCGGATCGGGATCCAGCAGGCTCTCTGTCTTCAGTTCAGCCCAGTCCGCAGCGATCGAGTGCAGCACGGACCTGGTTGAGCCCCTCCACTCTCCAGTGGCCCCGGTCAGGCATCTGGTCGTCTCGGCGCCAGCGCCAGGCCGAGAACATCGCCCAGTTCAGGGCTCGGCACCGGTGAATCAGGTTGTGGTCAGCCCCCGGATAGTGCTCGGCCACTTCTTCGGGCGCATGGGCGAGGTCGAACTCGATCGGCCCACGGCAGCACGTGGCGAGGTCTACGAAAAGCGGTCCTCTCCTCGTGTTCAGGAGGTTGCCCGGATGAGGCTCGCCGTGGAGCAACTGGTCGCCGGCTTTGTCGATGCTGATCGCGGCGCTCAGTCCACTGAGTGTGTCCCTGAGGAGCTCCCGGTCAGGATCGGGCAGTTCGGGGGACTGCTCCCGGTCGTTCACCTCTCTCAGTGCCACGGCGACTCGATCGGTGAAGTGCGGTGCGTCCAGATCGATCTGGCGCAGGGCGGCATGGTGCCGCAGGAACACGTCCGCGTAGTCAGCCGGCACGATCTCTGATCGCACAGGTTCGTAGTAGGTCCAGAGCGAGATGGCAAAGGCGTCACGCACATAAACTCGGGGCTCGACCCGATGGTCGAGCTCAGCCACCGGAGCGCCGACGTCGGCGAGCCGGCGAGCGACCTCTACTTCGAACTCGGAATCAGCCAGATGCCCCGAAGGTGCGACCCGAGCCAGAACATCGCAAGGAACCAGACGCAGCGCGACGCGGTCCGAGTTGTGGATGACGATCGCATCGTCGACCTGAAGGCCCAGCTCCGAAGCGGTCGCCCGTCCTGCCTCGACTGCGCGGCGAAGTTCTAATGGCTCCACACCGTTCTCCCTCATTGTCGAGTACACAGACACGTCCGGGGACAACGGCTACGACCCCGAAGTCCTCGTGCACATCATTCGGCAGCCGAACCCAAATCCGGACCCGGACCCGGACCCGGCGATAAGCATCGCAAAACGCGACCTGTACGGGCCTTCGGATTTATTCGGCCGATCAAGCGACGGGTTCGTGTCCGAGTCGTTGATGTGGACATGAGGCAAGGGGATCCGACGGATGCCGAGTGGCAACGGCTGCGGCCGTTCCTGCCGGTCAGCAACGGCCGCTGTGGCCAGTGGCGGGATTGCGGCGGACTTTGTGCCGGGCGCGGACTTTCCGGGGCACACGCCACGGCTTGGGGTCAGATGTAAGCAAGTGGCTTTCACCGAACGGCAGTTCCGGCGCCGCGCCGGCCTGATCCGTCGCGGCCCCGGCCCCGGCTGCGTGCCTGGCGGGTGCTGCACGCCATGTTCGGCGTGAGTCCGCGCTTGATGCGCTCGCTCTTGGTCGGTGGAGCCGTACTGGCCCGCGTCGCTGCCGCAGTTGCGGTCCGGACGCTACCGAAGGGTGGATTCCAGCAGCAGTTCGCTCAGCTCCGCCGGCATGGTGATCATGCAGTCGTGCCCGGTCGGCAGTTCGCGTATCCGTGCTGGGGAACCGTTGGGCTGGGTCGCGGGGACGGGCCGCCGCACGATGCCTTCCGGCTCTGCGCCCACGCAGTGGATGTGCGTGCGCGGAAGGGAGTCCACGGCAGGGTTGTCGAACCGAACCGGTTGCTGCAGGCAGCGCACTGGCTGGTCGGAGAGCGTCGCACGCAGCCATGCGACATCCGCCGGGTCGGTCACTCCGAACAGACCGAGGGGCGGAGGCATCTCGGGCAGCGGCGGGATGCGCCAGTCGTTGTCGGACTTGGCCGCCAGGTCGATCAGGTGCTGGGTCATGGGCTGCACGTCGACGGCGGTCTCGCCGTGCTCCGGGACCATCGCGTCGAGGTACACCAGGTGCGCGATTCGTTCCGGTACCTCGTTGGCCACGGACGAGACGACCAGCCCCGCGTAGCTGTGACCCACGAGCACCACCTCGGTCAGATTCTCCTCGTGGATCAGCTTGACGACGTCTGCGACGTGCGTGTCGAGCCCCACCTCGGGACCGAGCAGGTGTGCCTTGTCGCCGTAGCCGGTCAGTGAGGGCGCGAACACGCGGTGTCCGGCCGATTCCAGCAGCGGGACCACCCGCTCCCAGCACCGGCCGCTGTGCCAGGCGCCGTGTACCAGCAGAAAAGTCGACATAAGGGAAATTGTTTCCTCTTCGGATGCGGAGGCGCGAAAGCATGACGGTTCCTGTCTGTGCCTCGGTACTCTTCAGGAACCGAGATCATCGTGCTGCACCTGCCGCACCTGATCAATAAGGCACATTTCGGTGCCCCGGTTCTCTGGAGGTAACCATGAGCGGCGCTGTGGGCGGCGAGTCGCGGCCGGTACGGCCGGAGGACCCGTGCCAGGCCCGTGAAGTGCTCGGCATCGTCGGCGACAAGTGGTCACTGCTGATCGTGCGTAACCTCAGCCAGGGGCCGCGCCGCTTCACCGAACTCAAGCGGGCCGTCGACGGGATCAGCCAGCGTATGCTCACCGTCACCCTGCGCGGCCTGGAACGGGACGGGATCCTCACCCGAACCGTCCGCAACGTCATGCCGCCGCACGTCAGTTACGAACTCACCCCGATGGGCAGGACCCTCCGCGAAGCCACCGCACCCCTGTTGGAGTGGAGCATCACGCACCTGACGCACATCGACGCCGCCCGCGCCGAATACGACGCCCGTCCCGACACCTCGCCCGCCTGACCCTCACCGGCTGTACTCGGGCAACGTCGAGTTCGAGCAGGACGTCTGTCGCGACGCGGACGCGGCAATGGCGTCACGGTTGTGTCTGCCGTGCTGTTACCCGAGAGTGCGAAGTTCGTCGAGGCAGGCGGCGATCGCGGGTTCGTGCGCTGTGCCATGACGGACAGCGATCTCGATCGTGCGGGTGAGCGTGTCGTCCGTCACCGGTCGCGCCGTCAGGGTCGGCGGGAGGTGGGCTGCGGCCATGTGCGGGATGAGGACCGTGTGGCCGCCGCTCGCGGCGAGGGCGATCATGGCGGAGAAGTCGGTGCAGGTGTGCCGTACCCGAGGCGTGAAGCCGGCCGATCGGCAGGCCTGGAGGACGGCGTCCCCGCAGGCTGTTTGAGGCGGGGCGGTGATCCACGGGGTGTCTGCGAGTTCCCGCAGGTCGATCGCGGATAGCTCGGGGTCGGCCGCCGCGTGGTCGGTCTGCAGGATCGCGACCAGCGGATCGGCCCTGAGGGTGTGGGCCTCGACGCCGGGGTGCGGGGGTGCGGCGAGGTTGGTGTAGCGGTAGAGCAGCGCGAGGTCGACGCGTCGCTCGAGCAGCAGTCTTACGGCGGCTTCGGGTTCGGCCTCGGTGATATGCAGCCGCAGGTCCCCGTGGGCGCTCTCCAGGGCTTCGCCGAGGGGGGCGGCCACCGGTGCAAGCGCGCTGGGGAAGCAGGCGATGTGGAGGGGTCCGGTCGGCTCCCCGGTGCCGGTGTGCAGCCGGTTCTGGGCATTTTCGAGTGCCGCGAGCACATTTTCGGTGTCTTCGGCCAGGCGGCGGCCGGCGGCGGTGAGGTGGATGGAGCGGCCGGTGCGTTCCAGCAGGCGGGTGCGGGTCTCGTCCTCCAGCAGCCGTAGTTGTTGCGAGACGGCGGAGGGCGTGACGCTGTGGAGCTCGGCCACGGCCGTCACCGTGCCGTGGGCAGCGAGGTCACGCAGGAGGACGAGTCGTCGAACATCGAGCATTAGTTCATCTTAAAGACGTGGTGAAGGAGATGTAGCTGGACACCAGGACATATGCGCGGCGACCCTGGCGTGATCAGCCCATGTCCCGATCAGTGTCCAGGAGTCTTCATGCGTGCCACCGTGATCCACGGCCCCCACGACATCCGGATCGAGGAGGCGCCCGACCCGGTGGTCCGTAAGCCGACCGATGCCGTGGTGCGGGTGGTGAGCGCCTGCATCTGCGGCAGCGACCTCTGGGCGTACCGCGGTGTCGCCTCCCGCACGGCGGGTCAGCGGATCGGGCACGAGTTCCTCGGCATGGTCGAGGCGGTCGGCTCCGAGGTGCGGGACTTGCGCCCGGGCGACTTCGTGGTCGCCCCGTTCGTCTGGTCCGACGGCACCTGCGACTACTGCCGCGAGGGCTTGCAGACCTCCTGCCCGCAGGGCGGCTTCTGGGGCGAGGTCGGCTCCGACGGCGGCCAGGGCGAGGCCGTCCGCGTCCCGTTCGCCGACGGCACCTTGGTCAAGCTGCCCAAGGAGACAGCCGACGAGGAGAAGCTGCTGCCGAGCCTGCTCGCCCTCTCCGACGTGATGAGCACCGGCCACCACGCCGCGGTCGCCGCCCGAGTCCGGCCCGGTGCCACGGTCGCCGTGGTCGGCGACGGCGCGGTCGGGCTGTGCGGTGTGCTCGCCGCGCAGCGCCTCGGCGCCGGCCGGATCATCGCCTTGGGCCGGCACGAGCAGCGCACCGCGATCGCCCGTAGCTTCGGCGCCACCGACGTGGTCGCCGAGCGCGGAGAGGCCGCGATCGAGGCGGTCAGGGAGCTGACCTGCGGTCAGGGCGCACACGCGGTACTGGAGGCCGTCGGCACCGAGGAGTCGATGCGCACCGCGATCTCCATCGCGCGCGACGGCGGCGCGGTCGGCTACGTCGGCGTGCCCCACGGCGGCAGCGCCGGCGTCGACATCTCCCAGCTGTTCGACCGGAACGTCACGCTGGCCGGCGGCGTCGCCCCCGCCCGCGCGTACATTCCCGAACTGCTGCCGGACGTGTTGTCCGGCGCGATCAACCCCGGCCTGGTCTTCGACCGCACCGTGGACCTCGACGGGGTGCCGGACGGCTACCGCGCCATGGACGACCGCACGGCCCTCAAGATCCGCATCGCCTTCTGAGACCACGACCTGCCACAGCCTTCAGGACACTCCGCGTAGATCGTGATCGCCGGCGACAGCGGCGGGATCGCCCGGCGTCTGGGCCGACCGCTCGCGGAACGAGGCGACAGCGTGATCGGAATCGTCGGCATCCCGGCCCACAGCAGCGATCCGCAGGCAAACGGAGCGGAGCCGGTCGTCCGCGACCTCGAAAAGGCATCGCGCGAAGAGGGGGCCCGGGTTGTTTCCGGGGCGGATGGCGTGGTCTTCGCTGCGGGAGCGTGTGCCCGCAGCGAAGACGACGAGCCGCGGCCCTCAAGGCCGACGGGAACGACCTCATCCGCAGCCGGTGTCTGTGCGGAAGGAAGGGTGACCGATCGTTCTGTTCCGGAAGAGAGGCCTGCATGCCGTCACATGAGACCACCCCTGCGGAGTCGGTGTGGGACTACCCCCGTCCGCCCGCCCTGCACCGCGACCCACGGCGGATCGTCGTCGAGTGCGCCGGCCGGATCCTCGCCGACACCACCGGCGCTCTGAAGGTCATGGAGACCAGCCACCCACCGGTGTTCTACGTCCCGCCGGGCGACGTCCGTACCGACCTCCTTCGGTCTGCCTCCCATCACACCTGGTGCGAATGGAAGGGCAGGGCCGACTTCTGGGACATCCTGGTGGGATCCGACATCCGCGCCCTCGCCGCATGGAGCTATTCCGATCCGCGGCCGCCTTACGAAGACCTCGTCGACCACTTCGCCTTCTACGCCGGCAGAGTCGACCGCTGCAGCGTCGACGGCTGCACGGTGCGGCCGCAGGAGGGTGACTTCTACGGAGGGTGGATCACCCCCGAGGTCCGGGGGCCGTTCAAGGGAGGCGCCCACACGCACGGCTGGTGACCGGAACCGGGAACCCTCGCTCGGGCCCTCACCACGGCAGTCGCAAGCCGAGGGCTTACGTCAATCGGGCCGGCCGATCTGGAACACCGGCCCCCGGCTGCCCCGCAGTCCATGACGAGGGCGCCGGGCCTCCCGGCCCCGGCCCCGGCCCCGACCCTCAGCCCTTGCCGAAGAGCGCCGTGGGGAAGGCGCCCGCCGCTCTGAGGGTTCTGGAGAAGTCACCGGCCAGTTCGGTGAGGCGTGCGGTGGCGGCCGGGCCGAGGTGGTCGTACGGTGCGGCGTCGAGACGGTCGGTGAGCACCTCGGCCTCACCACGCAGGGTCGCGCCCGACTCCGTGAGGTCCCCTGCTTCGTCCAGCAGACCTCGCTCACGCAACTGCTCCCGGGCGGCGTCCCACTGCTGCGCGGACCATCCGCGGGTCCGCATGAACAGGGCCGATGTCGGTGCCGTGCCGGTGGCGTTGTGCAGGACCAGCGCCTCGATGCCGGACAGGCCGGCGATGGCCAGTGCGGCGAGGTGACCGTCACCCCGGTGCTCGCGCAGCAGCGTCGCGGCGTGCCACAGGGCCAGGTGGGGTTCTTCGGGCACCGGGAGGCCGGCGTGCGCGGCGTACAGCGGGCGCGCCTCGCGGTGGCACGCCTCGGTGGCGCGCAGCGCCAGCCCGGCCGCCTCGTCCATCTCCTTCGACGCGATGACCTCCGCTCCGAGCAGTCGCCGCAGCATCCCGTCCACACCGCGCAGCACCGCCGCGCGCACCGCCTCCGGTGCGGCGATCGTCCAGGCGGCGGGGATGTACCGCCGCACATGCTCGTGGTTGAAGTTGTAGAACGTCGCGGTGACCGTGCCCGCGCCGACGGCACCGAGCGGGGCGGCGCGTCCCGCGTAGTAGGACATGGCCCCTCTCTCCAGCCCGAGCGCCGCGAGTTCGTCCTGCCGCTCCGGCGCGAAGTACACGGCTGAGTGCAGGGGGCTGACGGCGTTGTGGCAGTGGCGGCCTGTGCTCGCCTGGAAGGAAGTCATGCTGTGGCTCCGGTGTCGGTGATCAGGTGTGGTCGTGCGGGCCAGGTGGGCGAGGCGCATCAGGCTTCGTTCGTGGGTTCGTGGTGGGTGCAGTCGGTCAGTCCGACCGCGGTCTGGGTGAGGTGCTGGGTCAGGACCTCGGCCGCGGTGTCGGCGTCGCGGGCGAGCGCGGCCTCTTCCAGCCGGCGGTGCTCGGCGGCGCCGTCCCTGCCGGGGTTGCGGTGCGCCGACCAGCGGCGGGCCAGCTCGCTCGCGGTCCACAGCCGGTCGAAGGTCTCCAGCAGGACGAGGTTGCCGCACCCCTCCAGCAGGGTGCGGTGGAAGACACGATGGGCTTCGGCCCAAGCGCTGCTGTAGTGCTCGCCCTCCCCCGGTACGTACGCCGGGGTACGGCTCAGTCGGTGATGGGCGGCTCGTACGCGGGCTTCCCAGTCGACGTCGCCGCGTTCGACGGACATGCGCAGCATGGCCGGTTCGACGGTCCGGCGCGCTTCCGCGATCTCCTGCCAGCGGCGGTCGGAGAAGGCCGGGACGGCGAAGCCGCGGTTGGGCAGCCGGTCGGCGAGGCCCTCGCCGACCACCCGCACGAGCGCCTCGCGCACGACGGCCAGGCTCACGCCCTGTTCTTTGGCGAGGTCCTGGGGCTTGAGAGCGTCACCGGGGGCGTGATCCCCGCGCATGATCGCGTCCCGCAGGTGTGTGTAGACCTGCTCGGAGAGCATCTGCTTCCCCGACGAGGCGGAGGTGTGGGTCGTCTGACTCATGCCTACAGAATAGACGATCGGATGGATAATCGATTATTGATGCTATCGTCGATCTCAGTGGTGAGCGCCGGGCGACGGCGGCGCCGGCCCCTGGCACCGCCGGGGCGGGACCTCCGTCGGCCGCATCACCGCCACCCCACAGAACGGACGGAAAGGAACGACGCCATGAACACCAACGACCCCTTCGCCCGCCTCCCCGAGGCGGCCTCTTTCACCGTTGCCAGCACCACCGTCACCGACGGCGCAGCCTGGTCGATCGAGCAGTACTCCGGCCTCTCCGGTGTTCCCGGCGGGAAGGACGCCTCCCCGCAGCTGTCCTGGAGCGGCGCCCCGAAAGGCACCAGGAGCTACGCCGTCACCGTCTACGACCCCGACGCCCCCACCGGGTCCGGGTTCTGGCACTGGGCGGTCGCCGACATCCCCGCCACCGTCACCGAGCTGCCCGAAGGTGCCGGCGACGACACCGGCTCGGGCCTTCCCGAAGGCGCCTTCCAGCTGCCCAACGACGCCCGAGCGGCCCGCTTCATCGGCGCCGCCCCGCCGGCCGGACACGGCCCGCACCGCTACTTCACCGTGGTGCACGCCCTCGACGTCGAAACCATCGGCGTCCCCGCCGACGCCACCCCGGCCGCCCTCGGCTTCACCATGGCCGGCCACATCCTCGGCCGCGCCGTCCTGACCGCCACCGCCGAAACGCCCGCCTGAGGAACAGTCATGAGACCTGCCGCCTCCTGAGCTCACCACTCCCCCGGCGCCGTCAGGCAGTGTGCGCGTGGGCTGTGCGCCCAAGGCCTGAGGTACACACGCCAGGTCCTACGCCTCCGCCGGGACCACCGAATCGGAGCCTTCCGCAGCGACGATGAGGATCCCTTCCTCCTCGCCGCACGGCAGCGACGCATGACGTACGCGGGTTTCCCACTGGGCGGGCCACAACGTGGTGGCGTCCCACAGGATTCCCTCCAGAAGCACACCGTCCAGTTTGGCGCCACTGAGGTCCGCTCCGACGAAGTCGTTGCTGGCTCGTTCGACTTCTGCCACGGCCCGGGCGAGCACGTCGGCCTCCTCGCAGGCGACGGCCAGGTCGTCGATGAGGTCCTGGGCCACGGCGTCGACACCGAAGAGATACGGGCGCCCGCCCGGGTCGAGGACCGCGACGGTGGGTGCGAGTTCTTCGTCGAGCAGCTCCCGGATGGCGTGAAGGCCGCCGGCGAGCCGTTCGGCGGGGTCGTCGAGGACGGACTCGACCGCGTCGAGGTAGTCCAGTCCGGTCAGCGACATGGGCGGACGGTGCGGCTCGGGCAGCTGGGACACCCGCTCGAGGTGGCCGCGAAGCCTGGTGACCATGACGAGGGCATCGCCCAGCGGTTGTGCTGCGTCGCCGAGGAGGTCGCACAGGTCCTGGACCATACGGATGGCCTCGTGCATGGCCTCGGCCAGGTCGAAGGGCCAGTAGAGGTGCGCCATGCGCAGGGCGTCCTCGCGGTACTTCACACGGACCGCCGCCGGTCGGCGGGACAGGGATCCCTTCGCGCCCATGCGGGTTCGGTGCGCGGAGTGTCGCTGTGCCAGGGCGGCGCTGGCCTCCCTGGACAGACGGCGGCTGACGCCGTGCCCCAGGGAGCGGTGGCTCGCCGCCAGGAGGCGGTCCAGTGCCAGGTCCGGGGTGCGCAGTTCGGGCGGTCCGCCCCGGGCGTTGACGCGGTCGGTGACGGCGATGCCGAGCTGGTCGTGCGCCGCGGCGAGCAGGGCGTCGACGCCGTCCCCGCAGCGGTCGCCCTGCTGCTGTGCGCGGGGGCCGTCGGGCGTCATGCCTTCCCCCTCTCGTTGACGTACCGGCCGTCGAGCCGCAGGCCTTCCTTGAGTGCTGCTCTGGCGCGGGCCAGGTTCTGCCGGACCGCCGCCTGTGTGGTGCCCATGGCGCGTGCGCTCTCCTCGGTGGTGAATCCGTCCAGGTGCCAGGCCATGGCGGCGCGCTGCTTGGCAGGGAGCTGAAGCAGCAGGGACAGCACCCGGCGTTCTTCCTCTCCCAGCTCGGCGGCGTGAGCCGGTGTCTGCCAGCGCAGGCCCGGCTGCGGTTCGGGCAGCTCAGCGCAGCTCTCTTCGAGTCTCACCTGCTGGCTCACCCAGGACCGCCAGGCCACGGTGCGCAGCCAGGCCCGGGGATAGACGACGCTGACGCCCGGGGCGCACATCTGGGTGAAGGCGTCCTGGGCAGCGTCCTGCGCCTCGTTCCAGGAGGCTCCGTGCAGGAGCAGGAAGCGGACGAGCGCGGGATACTGCTCGTTGTGCAGGGCTCCGGCAAGCTGGATCCCCGGTTGCGGGCCGTCCGCGGTCTCCAGCGGCTCGGCCAGGCCCACCTCAACGCTGGGGGCGTCCTCCATGATCGTCACCCCCGCTCCGATGAGCCGTCCCCGCCTCGAGACGGCGGGGCCGGTGCGGAGCAGCCGGAACGGCCCGCCGGGCGAGGAATCGCACCCGCTCGGTCTGTGCCGTCTCAGTGATACGGGCTATCTCCACCGACACGTTGAGCCGCCGCTGAGCGATCTTCACTACGGCGTTGACGACACTGACGGCCACGGTCAGCACCGCTCCGACGATCACAGGCTCCATGCCTCGCTCTTTCCTTTCACAGAAGCACCCATCCCACTCACTCGCATCACAACAGTGCTGTTTCCGCGGCGTGTTGTGACATCTGCCAGGTCAGGCGCCACCGGAGCAAGGGGAGCCTTCGGCTCCTGACGCGGCGCGGCGGGTCCGGCGCACGCAGCGCCCCCGGCGCCCGGTCGACCTGCCCGAAGCTTCATGCACCTGCAATGATCCGTCTCGGTCCGGGCTGGTAGACATGGTGGCGTGAGCATTCCAGTGCTGCTGCACCGCAGGTTGTACGTGGATCTGGCGCGCGTCGACGCGTCGATGTGTCGCCGCGTCTGACGTCGCCTTCGCCTGTCCGGCAGGAGGCGACCCCGGCATGACATCCCCGTATCGGCAGCACACAGAGGGAGAGCCATGAGCACTGTCGCGCGCTACGAGATCCGGCGGGCGGGACCGCGGTTCGGTGCGGAGGTGACCGGCATCGATCTGAGGGCGGGCGTCGACGACCGCACCGCCGAGGAACTGCGCCGCGCCTTCCGGGAGCACAAGGTACTGGTCTTCCGCGGCCAGCATCTGACTCCCGCTCAGCACGTCGAGGCGGTACGTGCCTTCGCGGAACCGTTCGACCACCCGACCGCCGTGAAGGACCCCGCCCATGCGCTGGTCTACCCCTACGACGTCCGCAGGACGGGCAAGGCCAGTACCTGGCACATCGGCGGTCTGTGGCGGCAGCCCGTCTTCGCGATCGAGTCGCTGGCCTACGACGTGGTGCCCGAGCTGGGTGGGCACACACTCTGGGCCGATCTCCAGGCGGCGTACGACGACCTGTCCGAGCCGTTCAAGGTGCTGCTCGAATCGGTCGGCGCGGTCTACGACGGCAACGCGGGGAACTATGCGCAAGGCAGCGAACGGACCCCGGTCGGGGAGACCGTCGAACATCCGGTCGTCCTCGAGCACCCCGAGACGGGCCGGAAAGGGCTGTTCCTCAGCACGTCGGCGATCGGTCTGACCGGCCTGACGCCGTCGGAGGGAAAGGTGCTCCTCGACCATCTGCTGCGGCACGCGTCGTCGCCCGACTACACGATCCGGTTCGGCTGGGACCCGGGTGACTTCGTGCTCTGGGACAACCGGGCTACCTGGCACTACGCCGTGGACGACTACGGCGGCGGCGCCCGCGCCTACCGCAAGGTCATCGGAGTGGAGCCGGTCCGGCAACCCGCGGTCTGACCAGGGGCGGTGAAGTCCTCGCCGTCACCGAGGACTTCGCGCCCATCCGTACCGACCTGGGCGCCGCCGCCCGAAAGATCGGCTTCGCCCGCGCGCTCGCCGGTCCGGTCGCTTCATCGAGGCGTGGAGACCGTCGATCCTGCGCGCCCTCCACGTCCTCGACAAGCCCGAGTACGAGCGGACCGAGGACCTCCTGAGCAAGGTCGTCCGACCCACCGCAGTCCACCGCGACCCCACGGCGCACCCACGATCTCCCCCCACTCCACCACCTTCTCCCGAGCGACAAGGAACGGCCATGTCTATCCACTTCACCCGACGTAGCCTGGTACGCGGCATCACCGTGGCGACCGCTGTCGCCACCCTCGCCACCGGGCTTGCCGCCTGCGGTGGTGACAGTGACGCCGCCACGAAGACGGCCGACGCCGCCTCCGGAAGCGTGACCATCGGTCAGTTCTCGAACGGCGCCGCCACCGAGACCACTCTCAAGGTGTCCGAGGTCAAGTCGATCAGCGCCGAGCTGCCCGATGCCATAAGAAAGAGCGGCAAGTTGGTGATCGGCCACGGCGCCCTGCCATCCGGTTCCGCCCCGCTCGACTACGTGGGTGACGACCAGAAGACCCTCACCGGTTCCGAGACCGACATCGGCCGCCTCGTCGCCGCGGTCCTCGGCCTCGAGCCGGAGAGCAAGAACTTCACCTGGGAGAACCTCTTCATCGGCATCGACGGCGGCAAGGTGGACGTCGCCTTCTCGAACGTCACCGACACCGAGGAGCGCAAGGAGAAGTACGAGTTCGCCTCCTACCGGCAGGACAACCTCGCCTTCGAGGTGCTGAAGTCAGCCGACTGGAAGTTCGACGGCGACTACGAGAACCTCGCCGGCAAGACCGTCTCGGTCAGCTCGGGCACCAATCAGGAGCGCATCCTCATCGAGTGGCAGAAGAAGCTGCAGAGCGAGGGCAAGAAGCTCACCATCAAGCACTACCCGGACAACAACGGCGTCTACCTGGCGCTCAACAGCGGCAAGATCGATGCCCACTTCGGGCCCAACCCGAGCATCTCCTACCACATCACGCAGACCGCGAAGACGAACAAGCCCACGGCCAACGCGGGCACCTTCTCCGGCGCCGGCGAGACGCTCCAGGGCCTGATCGCGGCCACCTCCAAGAAGGACAGCGGTCTCGCCGAGCCGGTCGCCGACGCGATCAACTACCTGATCAAGAACGGTCAGTACGCCAAGTGGCTGGCCGCCTGGAATATCTCCAACGAGGCCGTCGCCAAGTCCGAGGTCAACCCGCCCGGGCTGCCGCTCGACAACTCCTGATCCGCCACCCGCTCCGGGGCCCCGCCATCGTCCCCTGCGGGGCCCCGGAGCGGGTTCGGCCGCACCCGGTCGTGTCGTCGTCGTTCGCGGGCCACTGAAGGTGCCGTCGCGAAGGGCGCGTCGGCTCGTCGTCCGCCAGGCAAGGAAGGGCCCCGGCGTCATGCTTGCCCTGACCGATCTCCTCTTCGCGGTGAGGCCGTTCCGCGGCCCGTACCGAGGATCGATGCGCACCGGGCTCCTGGGCGCGGCCGGGTTGCGATGATCACGCCCGCGGACTCGTCCGCCTCGACCGACCTCTGCCCGGCGCCCTCCGCCGGGCGGAGGCGGACAGCGATCGCCGGCACCCTGATCGCCGCGTTCGGTGGCTTCGCCGGCTTCAATCTGACACTCTCCGCGATGCCCGCGTACGCCGTCCGCTCCGGCGCCGGACCGTCGGGCGCCGGAGTGCTCACCGCCACCCTGATGGCGGCCACCTTGGTCGTCCAGCCCTTCACACCGTGGCTCTTCGCGCGGCTCGGACGAAGGCACGCACTCGCCATGAGCGGTGCGCTGCTCGGGCTGCCGTGCCTGGTCCTGCCGGCTGTCTCCACGCTGCCCGCCCTGACCGGCCTCGCGGCAGTACGCGGGCTGGGCTTCGGCGTGTTCGTCGTCGCCGGTGTCACCTTCACCGCTGAGCTGTTCCCGTCCGGCAGCCGGGGGCGAGCCCTCGGCTGGTACGGCGCGGTAGTCGGTGTGGCCGGCGTCCTGGGGGCTCCGCTGGGCATCGCCCTGGCCCGGCGGGAGGCGTACGCGCTCGCCTTCGCACTGGCGGCGGGCACGGCCGCGCTGGTCGTGGTCGGCTCGTTCGGCCTTTCTCGCGCCGCGGCGCCCGGCCGCCCGGCCGGACCTCGCTCCGGCCGCCCGTGGTCCCTGCACGGAACATGGCGGTCGCTGCGTCCCATGACCGGCCCTCTCATGGTGGAGGCCGCCTCCACCACGGCCTACGGCGTCGTCTTCACCTTCCTGCCGCTGACCGCCTCGGTCGCGCCCGGGGCGCTGCTCGCCGCACAGGCCTCCACCGTGCTCTCCCGGCTCGGCGCCGGGTGGCTCATCGACAGGTACGGAGGCCGCCAGGTGCTCCTGCCCGCCGTTGTGGCCATGACGATCGGCACCGCCTCGGGCGCGGCCTCTCACGACCCCGCTCTGCTGCTGGCCGGTACCGCCCTGTTCGGGGCGGGCTTCGGCGCGGTCCAGAGCGCCACCCTGGTCCTCGCCATGCAGGCGGCCGGCGACCGTCCCGGCGGCCTCGGCGTGGCCGGGGTCGCGTGGAACATCGCCTTCGACGGCGGTACCGGGATCGGATCGCTCGCGGGCGGCCCCCTGCTCTCCCTCGGCGGCCCGTCCATCCTCTTCCTGGCGACGGCGGCCGTGCCGGCCGCATTCTTCCTCCTGGACCTTCGCAGAGCGCGTCTGCCGGATTCGAAGAAATGCGGTTCATCTCAGGACAACTGACCGACCGCCACTCCTCTCGTGCTTTCGCTCCGCCGGAAGCCCGGCCGACAACTGCACGCTATTCACCGCCAGTTGCTAGTGTTGGGTCATGCGGATCGGTGTGAATGTCCCCAACTTCGGCCCGGGTGCGAACCCGGACAATCTGGCCCGCTGGGCCAAAACCTCGGAGGGTCTCGGATTCGACCTGTTGATGCTCTCCGACCATGTGGCGATCACATCGGATGTCGCCCGGCAATATCCCGCCCCATTTTACGAACCGTTCACAACTCTCTCCTGGCTGGCCGGAATCACGACGAGGATAGAGCTGGGCACTACGGTGCTCATCGCGCCCTACCGGCCCCCGCTGCTGGTCGCCCGCATGGCTGCCAACCTGCAACAACTCAGCGGCGGCCGGCTGATCCTCGGCGTCGGGGTCGGTTGGGCACGGGAGGAGTTCGAGGCACTGGGCGTCCCGTTCGAGCGGCGTGGTGCTCTGACCGACGAACTCCTTCGGGCCCTACGTGCCGCGTGGGAGAACGACGACGACTATCGCTGCGGACAGATTCCCCTCTGGGTCGGCGGCAACAGCGACGCCGCAATACGGCGTGCCGTTCGACTTGGTTCTCCATGGCATCCCCTGCGGTTCACGATGCCCTGGTTCAGGGACGCCTTGGATCGACTGAAGGATATTGCGACCGAGTTCGATCAGCCGGTACCGGAGTTGGCGCCGCGCATCTATCTCCGGCTCACGGACAATCCGATCGACGACCCGGATCGCCGGGCCGGCGAGGGAACCCTCGAGCAGATTCTCGAGGACATCGAGGAATTGCGCCTTGCCGGTGCCGAAACCGTGCTGCTCGATCCGTACCACGGCGATCCGAACGAAACCCTGCGGCCCGAGGCGGCGTGGCAGGCGCTGGCGACCGTGGCCGCGCACCGGCCCTAGCCGACACCCCCAACGAGACGGAGTATCAGTGGCTCTCAACGACCACGACCTTCCCGAGAGCGGCGCCGACCGCTCCACCACCGTCACCGAAGCCGAACTGCCCTATCTGCGTCGCTGCATCGAGCTGGCGGCCGAGGCGGTGGAGGCCGGCGACTGGCCGTTCGGATCCGTGCTCGTCGACGCGGACGGCAAGATCCTCGCCGAGGACCGTAACCGCGAGTCCACCACGGGCGACCCGACCCGGCACCCCGAATTCGAACTCGCCCGCTGGGCCGCGACCCACCTGAGCGCCGAGGAGCGGGCCACGGCGACCGTGTACACCTCGGGTGAGCACTGCCCGATGTGCGCGGCCGCGCACGGGTGGGCGGGACTGGGCCGCATCGTGTACGCGAGCTCGTCCCAGCAGGCTCGGGACTGGAAGGCGGAGTGGGGCGTGCCGGTCACCTCGCCCTTGAGTCCGCTGTCCATCCAGGACGTCGTGCCCGGTCTCGAGGTGGCGGGTCCCGTCCCCGAACTCGCCGAGCAGGTACGCGAGTTGCAGTGGCGCGCCCGCAGCGGGAGCAGCGCGAGCGACTGCCGCCGGCACGAACACCGAGGCCTGGCAGCGAAATCGCTGCCAGGCCCCGTTCGTTGCCGTGGGTTCGCGGGTCAGACCATGAACTGGTCGTACTTCGCCATGTGCTCCTGCAGCTCCTCCAGGCTGGGGTTGCGCCCGTTGGCCGTCAGGCGCCCCAGGCCGCGGAAGTAGTCCTCCCGGTTGTAGATCGGGTAGAACATGATCAGCAGCGTGGCGTCCTCGTTGCCCCTGTTCGTGAAGCCGTGCGGCTCGCCCTTGGGTATGTAGGCGAACGCGCCGGGTTCGCCCACGACCTTGCGGTCGCCGATGGTGAACTCGATCTCACCCTTCACCACATAGAACATCTCGGTGGAGTCCTTGTGGATGTGCGGGCTGGCACCGCTCGCCTCCGGAGCCATGTGGTGCTCGAAGAAGCCGAACTCGCCGTTGGAATCCGGCGTGGTGAGCTTGAGGTACGTCCTCTTGGTGTCCCGGATGTTGACGAACTCGCCTTCGCCCGACGGAACATACAGCGGAACCGACATGTCTCTCCTTGAGTGGTGATCAACTGTGCCGACTCGACTACGGGAGCGGCATGCATGGTGGTTACGTGGCCTCGGCGGTGGTTACGTGGCCTCGGCGGTGGTTACGTGGCCTCGGCCAGGCTCGGGTCCGGTCGGTGCCTGGCGGCCGCCTGTGCCTGTGCCCATCGGCCGATGGGCGGCGCGGCGAGTCCGCAGACGGCGAACAGCGCGGCCAGGACGACCCATCCGGTGGAGCCGGCCGTGACGACCAGGCTGACCAGGACCGGTGCCGCGATCTGCTGGACAGCCACGCCGAGCCAGAAGACCGAGAGGTAGACGCCTTCCTGACCGGGCACCGCGAGCAGATAGGAGCCGCCCCAGCCACCGGCGGACTGGAACAACTCGCCGCCGGTCAGCGCGACCATGGCCAGCAGCAGCACGCCGACGGCCAGGACGACCGGCAGCTTCGGCGCCGCGACGAGCAGCAGGCAGCAGGCCGCGAGGGAGATGCCGGCCCATACCAGGGCCCGTGCGGCGCCGGCGATGGTGTCGGTCCCCCGGCTGGCCCGCACCTGCAGGGCGACCGCGAGCACGGTGTTGACCGCCACCAGGGGGGAGATGAGCGCCGAGGAGACGTCGGTGTGCCCGACGATCCACAGCGGGATCCCGATGCTCAGCAGGGTCATGTGCATGGTGAGCACGGCGTTGATGCCGGTGAACGACAGGAACGATCCGTCCCGCAGCACACTGACCGAGAAACGCCGACGCAGGCTCTTCGCCGACGCGTTGAGCACCGGCAGCCGAGCGGCCAGGCTCGCGAGCACGGCGAAGGAGGCGGCGTTGACCAGCAGGATCGCGGTGTACCCCGCCCGGGTGTCGATCAGCAGCCCGATGCCGCCCAGGAGGGCGCCGAGGGTGAAGCCGACGTTGCGCAGCGACCGGAGGATCGCCACCACCCTGACCCGGTCGTCGGTCGCCGTGGCCTGACCGACGAGGGCCTGTTCCATCGGCGCCGCCGCCTTGTCGACCAGGCCGAGCAGGCACACCACGGCCAGGAACTGCCACAGGTTCTGGACGAGCGGGTAGACGACGAAGCAGGCGCAGCGCCACAGGCTCACCCCGACCAGCACCTTCTTCGGGCCGATCCGGTCGGCCAGGATGCCGATCGGGATGGCCGTGGCCAGGGCGATGGCGGCCGACAATGCCAGGCCGAAACCGAGGTTGCCCTCGGACAGGTGCACCGACCTGGTGATGAAGGGCACGGAGACGGCCAGGAAGGCACCGGTGCCCACCGCGTCGATCATCGCCATCACGGCCAGCCGTGTGCCGACCGACCCTCCGGGCATGGACCCGCGCCATCCGCGGACGCGTTGCCACAGAACAGACATGTGTTTCCTCAATCGGTAGCGATGCGGATGGCCGCGTCCGCGTCCAGGACGCGCTGACGGGTGGTGTCCGCGTCGGGGCCGGTCGCGATGACGTGCCCGGCGCGGTCCCAGGAGGATGCCCACGGCCGGACCTCCTGGCCTGCCTCGACATCCACCTCCGCGACCTGGACGCCGGGCAGCCCCTGCGCTGTGTCCACGCCGGCGACCTCCGTCACGGTGCCCGGCTCGGCGGCCAGGAACCGGATCGCCGAGGTCTGCCGCGCGGACCGGGGCAGGGTGACCGTACGGCCGGCGAGCAGGTCGATCAGGGTCAGCCTGATCCGGGTGCCGTATGCCAGGTCGATGAGGTCGATCAGGTAGTCACCGGGGCAGCGGCCGGCGCATTCGACCAGCGTCGGGCCCGACTCGGTCAGGATCCACTCCGCGTGCAGGATGCCCGTCCGGAAGCCGATCGCGGCGACCAGCGCCCGCATGGCCGTCTCGAACGCGGCCTGCGTGTCCTGGTCGAGCGGGGCAGGCAGCAGATGGCCGAGCTCGACGGGATACGGGCCCGGGACGACGGTCTTGGCCGTGACGTTCTCAAAGATGATCTCGCCCTGCCGTACCAGCGCCTCCACGCTGTACTCGGGACCCCGCAGGCGTTCCTCGGCGAGGAAGCGCCACGCCAGCTGCCGGTCGGGCACCTGCTCGTACTCGGCGGCGGACGAGGTCCGCTGCCATGCCTGTGCCGCGGTGGCGGCGTCGACCGAGTCCAGCAGTTGCACACCGACACTCGCCTGCCGGTTCGCCGGCTTGACCACGACCGGACCGTCGCCGGCGAACTCGAGGATGTCCGCGGGGCCGTGCACCTCGCGCCAGCGCGGATTGCGGACGCCGCCCGCACCGGAGACCTCGCGCAACCGGACCTTGTCCCGCAGCGCCTGCGCGGCCGTTTCGGTCGCTCCTGGCAGCCCGAGCTTCTCGGCCAGCGCGGCCGTCGCCGGCACCGCGTACTCCAGCCCCGGGACGACGGCGGCCACCGGCCGCACGGCCGTCAGCTCGGCCGCCAGGTCGAGGGCCTCGGCCGACTGCTGGTAGCCCGCCGGGACGATCCGGTCCAGGCAGTCGAAGCGTGCCGCCACGTCCTGCAGTCGGCGCTTGCGGATGATGTCGGGTTCCTCGATCACCACGACCGACCCGCTCGGGACGCTCCCGTCGATGGCGCGCAGGTAGGCCGCGTTGTAGCCGACGAACACCACCTGTGCGTCAGTGGCGGGGGTGCTCATGGCGACCTCCTGGTCGTGGGTGTGGACCACTGCATCGTCACTGCCTTTCTTCGGGGTGGGGGGATTCGTGACCGGCGGTGCTCATACGGGCGTACCGAGCGCTCCGGCGCGACCGTCCGCTCGTACGGGCGTGTCGTCGATGACGACCTCGATGGCGGCGAGCACCTCCGCGCAGCGGGCGCGGGCCTCCTCGGGTGAGGCGCCGAAGACGATGACGTGCCCGTGGCGGCTCTTGGAGTCGACGACCGCCGGTACGGTGTCGCCCGGGCGCAGCCGGAGGCTCAGCTCGTCGACGTGTGCGAGCCGAGCGGCTGTCTCCAGGCCGTGGATCTCGTCGACGCGGCCGGGCGGAAAGGTGAAGAACCGCACGATCGCGGTCGCCGTCGGTTCGGCGGGCTCGGCCGGTCTGTCCGCCAGGGCGGC
Source organism: Actinobacteria bacterium OV320 (assembly GCA_001298545.1). Classification (GTDB taxonomy): domain Bacteria; phylum Actinomycetota; class Actinomycetes; order Streptomycetales; family Streptomycetaceae; genus Streptomyces; species Streptomyces coriariae. The sequence goes on along the minus strand of LJCX01000033.1, from coordinate 215,968 downwards.
GAAGATCGCCTGTTCGATGTCGAGTCCGGTGGCCAGCTCGACGAGCCGCGGTATCCGGTCACCGCCGAGCCGGGCCTGCGACTCGACGATGCGCGGGCCGTTCGGTGTCCAGATCACCTCGGTGTGCGCGGGGCCGAACCGGTAGCCGCACGTCGTGAGGAACTCCGTGGTGAGTTCCTCCACGGCCCGTCGGCGGTCCTGGGGCAGCGGCGCCGGATGGACGTGCCCCACTTCCACGAAGAGCGGGGGCGGTCCCAGCAGCTTCTCCGTGATGCCGACGACCTGGTGCCGGCCGTCCCTGCTCAGCGTCTCCACGCTGTACTCGGGACCCCGCAGATACTCCTCGACAAGGAACGGGCCGTCGTAGCCGTACCGGTCGACGAGTGCGGTCCAGGCCGCGCGGTCCCGCGCCTGCTGCCACAGGAACACACCTCGGCTGCCGGCCAGCGCGGTCGGCTTGACCACGGCCGGGTAGCCGATGCGCTCGACCGCGTCCGGCACCTCCTGCCGCGTCGGTGCGGCCTCGTAGGACACCGGGGACAGCCCGCGCCGGGCGAGCAGGTCCCGCATCGCTGACTTGTCGGTGAGAAGGCGGATCGCCGCGGCCGGGTTGAGCTCGGTGTGCAGGTCCTCGGCCACCTCGTAGGCGGTGACCATCGTTTCCTCCCTGCCGATGTGGTAGATCAGCGTGGCGCGGTGTTCCTGGGCCACCTCGTGGAGGGTGCGGCGCAGCAGCTCCGCGTCCCGGAAGTCGGCCGGCACGAACAGGTCCGCCAGGGCGCGCACGTCGTCGAGGTAGTCCGGCGACTCCAGCCGGGGGTCCCAGACCGCACCGACCCAGAACCCCTCGGCCTGTGCTTTCCGCACGAACTGGCGGTACGGCATCACCATCAGCAGGCGGGGCCGGTCGTCGGTGGGGCCGGGCGCCGTCACCGGGCACCGCCGCTGTGCACGACCGCGGCCGGTACCGGCTCGGCCTCGCGGCCGAACAGGCTCAGGTACCGCTCGCCGGTGTCGGGCAGCAGGGTCACGATCCGCCGGCCCCGGTACTCCGGACGGGCGGCCAGGACGCCGGACGCGTGGACGACGGCACCGGCCGAGACACCGACCATCAGTCCGGCGCGCTGTGCGAGGCGTCGGGTGGTGTCCAGGGCGTCCTCGTCGGAGACCGCGATGACCTCGTCGATGAGGTTCCGTTCCGTGGTGGGCGCGATGAAACCGCCGTTGAAGCCCGGGATGGTGTGGGTGCCCGCCTCGCCTCCGGACAGCAGCGGCGAGCCCGCCGGTTCCACCGCCACGATCCGGACCGCGGGATGGCTCTCGCGCAGGTACCGCCCGGCGCCGCTGAGCGTGCCGCCGGTGCCCACTCCGCAGACGAACACGTCGATCCGCCCGTCGGCGTCGCTCCAGATCTCGGGGCCGGTCGTCTCGTAGTGGGCGCGGGTGTTGTCCGGGTTGTCGTGCTGGCAGCAGAACCACGACCCAGGGGTCTGCCGGTGGAGCTCCTCGGCCTTGTCGACCGCCGCCTGATAGCCGCCCGTGTGGGGGGTCCGTACCACCTGGGCGCCGAGCGAGCGGAGCATGGCCACCCGCTCCTGAGTGGCGTTGTCCGGCAGCACGATGACGCAGCGGTAGCCGCGGGCCGCCGCCAGCGCGGCCAGCGAGATGCCGGTGTTGCCCGAGGTCGCCTCGATCACGGTGCCGTCGCCCGGGGTGAGCAGCCCCCGCTCCTCGGCGCCGCGCAGCATCGACAGCGCGGCCCGGTCCTTGCTGCTGGACCAGGGGTTGAACAGTTCCAGCTTCGCCAGCACCTCGGCGTCGTCCGGGGCACCGTCCACGATGCGGTGAACCGGCAGCCGGAGCAGCGGCGTTCCGCCGATCAGGTCGACCAGGGAGTCCGCGACCGGGCGTCGGGCGACCGGCTCGGTCCGGATGCTGATCTCCTGCGCGGCCGCCTCCGCGGTGCGCGCCGCGAGCTCGGCGGTCTCGGCCACCACGAGCACATGTCCGGCGCGGTCGCCGTTGCGGCGCAACTCCCGCACCACGGAACCCGGTTTGGGCTTGACGACGACCTCCTCCACGCCGGGCAGGGCGGCAGCGCGCTGCTGCCCGCCGACCGACACGACTCGGCCGGGCCGCGCGGTCAGGTAGCGGATGGCGGCGCCGCCGACCGGCCGCTCGGGAAGCGCCCGGGCCGGCAGCGGCTGCCCGAGGTACTGCCGGGCCACCAGCTCCAGGGACCGGATGCCGAGAGCGCGGTCCACGAGGTAGGTGATCTTGCCGCCCGCGGGCCGCGGGTTGATCTCGATGAGCTTGGGACCGGACCCGGTCACCTTGATCTCGACATGGGCCATGCCCAGGTCGAACCCGACCGCGCGGAGCGCTTCCACGGCGAGGTCGCCGCAGGCGCGCACCACCGGCTCGGGCAGGCCGGAGGGGAAGGTGTGGGCCAGCTCGACGAAGTAGCCCTGGCCGGTGACCGACTTGTCGGTCACCCCGAACACCTCGTACCGGTCGCCGTCGGCCAGCACCTCCACACTCACCTCGGGGCCGCTGAGGTACTCCTCGACCATCAGCTCGTGATAGCGGGCCTGGCCGCGGGTGTTCTCCACCCTGGACCGGATCAGTGCGACGTGCTCAGCCGCCTCGGCCGCGGTCTCCACCAGCCGGACGTCGGCACTGCTGGTCTCGTCGGCCGGTTTCACCACGCAGGGCAGGCCGATCTCCGCCGCGGCCGCCTCGGCCTCGGCGGGGTCGCGCACGGTGCGGAACGCCGGTATCGCGACGCCGAGTTCGGCGCAGCGTCGGCGCATCAGCGCCTTGTTGCGTGCCGTCGCGACGCCGTCGACGCTGACCGTGGGGAGTCCGAGGTGGACCGCCACCTCGGCGGCCACGACCACGTCGTACTCCGCCAGGGTCAGGAACGCGTCGAAGGGGTGCTCGGCCCCGGCGGCGTGCACGTGCGGCAGAAGGCCCTCGAAGGTGTTCGTCTCGCAGTGCACGATCTCGTCGACGTAGTGGTCGAAGTAGGCCGGTCCGCCCGGCACTTCGAGGTACCGGTCCAGGTCGCGGGTGAAGAAGGTGACGCGGCAATCGAGTTCCTTGATGATCTGCAGGCCTTCGAAGCCGGATCCGGAGAGGTTGCTCTCCACGACACCGACGTGAATCATCTATGCCTCCAATGGCATGCCGACACGTGGTCGGGTGGAACGACAACGGCAGACGCTGAACGGCGAACGGAATCGGGCGGGCCGTCACCAGCACCCGGAGGTGGCCAGCGCGCGCAGCAGCTGGTCGGCCTCCTCGCGATCCGCGGCCGACAGCCGCCGCACGACCTCGGCTTCGGGGGCCATCACCCGGGCGGCTGGTGGCACATCGCCCAGGACGAGCGAACCGGCGCCGATCAACGCGTCGTCGCCGACGGTGACCGGGCCGAGCACGATCGCGTTGGTACCGAGCACCACCCGGTCGCCGACGACCGGATGCCGGCGGGCACCGGGTTCGCGGCGCCCGTCCCGCCACCAGCCGACCGCGCCCAGCGTGACCTGGTGGAAGATCGTGACATCGTCACCGACCTCGGCCGTCTCCCCGATGACCACCGCGGCCCCGTGATCGATGAACACGCGCCGGCCCAGCGTCGCGCCCGGATGGATTTCGATGCCGCCGGTCACCGCGCGGGCCAGGTAGGCCAGGAACCGGGCGAGCTGACGGTGCCCACGGATGTACAGGGCATGTGCCAGCCGGTGGGTCCACAGGGCGGGCAGCGCGGGGTGGAGCAGTGCCTCCGCGCGGGTGCGTATCGACGGGTCCCGCGCGACGATCACGGAGAGGTCTTCCCTCGCCCTGCCGATCACCCTACGCATACGATCCTCCGTCATGGCATGTCCTGGTTTTCCTGTGTCGCCGTCGAATTCGATGGCCGGCCTCAGTAATTCGGGGATTTGACCAGCTTGCCGGTGCCTTCGACGATCTCCGGTATGTACACCCGCTCGGTCCAGACGTCCTGGGCCACCGGTTCGAGGGCGATCGACACGGCGCCTTCGTCGACCGAGAACGCGGTCCGGACCGCGCTGGTGATCGCGTCGACGAGGACGGAGATCTGGTCGGCTTCGAGGTTGTTCGGGAAATGCTTGATGCTGACGTGAGGCACTCCGATGGCCTTTCTGGGGAGTCGTGCGGCCTGAATGGCGGTGACGAGTTCGGCTATTCCGTTCGTGCGCAGCAGTGCGTAGTGATCGGCCCTGAGTCGGCTGACCCTGAGGGGTGTGCTCGACAGCGTGTGACCGGAATCGATGAAGGAGTCCTGGTCGCCGTCGGCCCGGAATACCGTGATCGGCGCCGCGATGCTGCGCTCGGCCAGTTCGTGAGGGGCGTACTCGAAGAGAAAGGTCTTCCGCACCACGCCGACGATCCTGCGCACCAGTTCCCGCTCCAGGTGCTCGAACCGGCCGCAGACGAATGCGCTGAAGGATTCTTCGTCGTGGGTTGCGGCCAGGCACGCGTCGACCGCTGACGAATCGAGGTTTCCGGCGAACACCGAATAGAGAATCGCGACGAAGGTGTGGTCGGCGAAGCTGACCGCCGCCCCGGTGGCCGTCTCGGCGCGGGTTTCCACGGGCGGCTTGCCCGGTGCGATCAGGATCACCTCGTCGACCCGCTCGCCGGCGCGTTCCAGTTGACGGGCCGTCTCGAACGCGACCCGGGCCCCGAAGGAGTAGCCCCACAGGGTGTACGGGCCGACCGGCTGGACCTCCCGGATGAGTTCGATGTCCTTGGCGACCATCTCCTCGAACGTCGGGTAGGCGATCTCGCCCGCGTTGACGCCGTAGGCCTGGATTCCGAGGAACGGCCGGTCCAGTTCCAGCCTGCCGGCCAGCAGCCGCAGGCTCATCGGGTAGCCACCCAGCCCGGGCCAGCAGAAGACCGGCCGTCCGCCGTCTCCGGCGCGCAGTCGTACGAGCCTGGGCAGCGCGCTCGCGGGCTCGCGGTCGACGCGTCTGGCCAGCTCGGCGATGGTCGGCGCGTCGAACAGCACCTGGAGCGGCAGGGAACTGCCGAGCTCCCTGTTGATCCGGCCCACCAGGTTGACCGCGGTCAGCGAATGGCCCCCGGCCGCGAAGAAGTTGTCCCGGATCGAGACCCGGTCCTGTCTGAGCACGGTGCGCCACAGCGCGGCGATGGCCTCCTCGGTGGGCGTACGCGGGGGGACGACCGGCGCCTCGGCGTCCTCCATGGCGGCCTTGTCCAGCTCGCGCAGGGCCTGGTGGTCGACCTTGCCGTTCGGCGTGAGCGGGAAGGAGTCCAGCACGGTGACCCGGTTCGGCACCATGTACGGCGGCAGGGACTCGGCCAGGTTGTCCTTGACGATCTCGGCCGGCCCCCGCATGTGGACGGAGTCCTCCTTCATGCCCTCGCTGAGCCGCTGCTCGGCACTGATCCGGCCGCCGACGGCGAAGTAGGACGCGGCGTCCGGGCCGAGGTCGACGAGGTGCGCGATGCGCCGGGCGGACGGCAGGGGGTTGCCGGTCTCCGAGCTGTAGCCGGAGGACATCAGCCCCAGGTCGAGGTCGTTCATCTGGAGGCGCTGCAGTTCCCGGCCGAGGTCGGCGTAGCGCTGCCAGGGTTCGGCCGCTCGGCCGATCACGCTGATCCCGAAACTCGCGCGGTCGTAGACCTCCTGGTTGATGGCGATGACATCCTGCTTGCGAACCAGCTGGTCGGACACGCACACCAGTTCGGCGCCGTCATACCGGTACTGGCCGCGGTCCAGATCGGCGATCCGGTCGGGATGGGCCTGCACGTACAGGTCGACCGGGCTGTCGACGGCCGGGGCGGCGGCCGTCTCCACCTCGTACGTGCCCAGGTAGTGGTCCTCGTCCGGGCAGCCCAGCAGATCCTTGACCTCGGACGCCCCCGGGCGGGCGTTGATGCGCAGCCCGTACTCGGGCAGGACCTGGTCGAACAGGCCGACCATGTGGCCTGCTTCGAAGTGGAGAACTTCCTGGATGTTGTTGCGGTAGACGGGCTCGATGGCCGACCGGCGCCCGATGAAGTGGACGCGCAGCCTCGGGCTGCCGACCGGAGCGGGGCTGATCAGCACGAGCCGGTGATCGATCGGGTGGTGGTAGTAGTAGCCCGGTTCGAGACCCGCGATGCCGGACAGCTCCAGGTACAACTGCGTCGCGTACAACGAGCCGGGAGAGGCGTACCCGTACTTGGGGAGCAGCCGTTCACCGCTGGGGAACTGTCCGTAATAGCGCAGCAGGGTGCCGAGTTCGGACAGCGTCAGGGTGTCCGGGTCACGGGGGGCGGCCGGTTGTTGTGTCGGGCGGGCGAGCAGGGCCATGATGTCGGCCCGTTCGACCTCGCCGCCTTCGTAGAAGCGGTATGTCTTGCGGGCGAACACCGTGCGCCGCTGCCGGGCCGTCGCCAAGCGTCCGGGCAGCTCGACGACGGCGACTCCGTCTTCCTGCCGCACCCCCAGATTCGCCAGCTGCGCCTTGAGTTGCAGCCTGCTCTGCTTCGACTGGTGATGGGTACCGTGGTTGCCCTGGTCCATCAGCGCGGCCCGCTGGGGGTCGAGCTCTATGAAGGCGATGAGGTTGGCGCCGACTCTGGCGTCGTCGCGGACCAGGACGGCGGCGCGCTTGACCCAGTCGTGCTTTTCGATGGACACCTTGATCTCGTCCAACTCGACCCGGAAGCCGCGCAGCTTGACCTGGCTGTCGGTACGGCCGAGGAACTGCACGGTGCCGTCGTCGTTCCACCTGGCCAGGTCGCCGGTGCGGTACAGACGGGCGGATTCGGGATCGGTGGCGAACGGGTTGGTGATGAAGCGTTCGGCGGTCAGCTCGGGGTTGTTCAGGTACCCGCGGGCGAGTTGGCGTCCGGCGATGTGGAGTTCACCCGACTCACCCCGTGCCACGGGCCGGCGGGCGGAGTCGAGGATGTGGAAGCTCATGCCCCGGACCGGTCGGCCGATGGAGATGTGGTCGGGACCGTGCCGGAGGGTGCCGCGGTCCACGGTGTGGGCCGACGCGTTGATCGTGCACTCGCTCGGGCCGTACAGGTTGACCAGAACCAGATCCGGTAACGCGTCGAGCAGTTCGGTCGCCAGGTTCCTGGTGAGCGACTCACCGCCGCTGAAGACATGGGAGAGCGAGGTGCAGTCGGACAGCCGTCCGGTGTCGACGAGCCCCTGCAGGAGCGTCGGCACCCCCTGAACGGTGGTCACCCCGTGCGCCACGATCAGGTCGACGAGCCCGCCGGGGTCGGCGTAGAGGCCAGGTCCGCTCATCACTACGCTGCTGCCGCAGGCCGGTGCCAGGATCTCCCACTGGGCCGCGTCGAAACTCAGGGGTGTCTTCTGCAGCACCGTCCTGCGGTCGTCCAGCCCCTGCTCGTCGGCCAGCCAGCGCATCTGGCTGACGATGCTGTGGTGCTCGATGCCGATGCCCTTCGGGTTGCCCGTGCTCCCCGAGGTGTAGATCACGTACGCGAGGCTGTGGCTCTGTGCGGGCGAGGGGGCGGGCGGAGCGGCGGAACCGGTGTCCGGCTCGGCTTCCAGGGAGGCCTGGGTCTGCGCGACGGTGACGATCTTCGTTCCCGGTGGCGTGATCGCGGCCAGTCGGGACGCCAAGGACTCGTCGGCCAGGATGACCTTGGTTCCTGAGTCCGCGATCATGTAGCGGACACGTTCATCCGGGTATTCCGGCGACAGCGGCAGATAGGCGGCGCCTGAGTGCAGGACGCCCCAGACACCGGCCATGAGATCGACGGACGGCTCCATGAAGATGCCGACGGGCTCGTTCACCGCACCGAGCCGCCGAAGGTAGCCGGCCATGGTCCCGCTGCGCTCACTGAGTTGCCGAAAGGTCAGCCGCTCCGTGCCACAGGAGACGGCAGTCCGGTCGGGCTGGGCGACGGTGACCGCGCCCAGCATGTCTGACAGGGACAATTCCTCGGACCCCGTTAGTTTCGCCATCATCCTTCGAACCTAGAATTCGTCAATTTTGAGTCGACGCGCGTCACACGCTCGCGAAATCAGGCATGCGAGAAGCGCGATCGCCGATGGGCTTCGCCTTGGAGGGAAGCAGTCGAAATCACGTGACGTTTACATGATCGGTCGCAGGAAAACCCTGCCGGGACCATAGGGCGCCAGGGCGGCGCTCAGCGCCTCTCGGTACATCGCCCACAGGGGCGCTGCGTTCGCTCAAGGGGTCGTGCAGACATGCCTTTTACGCCTCCCCCAACCAATCCTCATGCCCGTCACGATCGTGCGCCTTCCCCCCGGAGGACGCTGCGCAGGCCAAATCAAGTCAGTCATCTCCGCAAGCAATCGGAAGGTACACGATGCACATGACCGACGCGAGATCGAGAAACGGACACGCTCATCCCTTTTGAGGTGATTACCACCGCGGCAATCTCGGCCAGGCCGGGATGGCCGAAGCGTTGCGGGGTGCAAACAGAGTGAGGTTGCTCCAGTTGTCCGCCGTCGGCGCGACGCGGAGGCCCTCATCAGGCTGGTGTCGCAGGGTCCGGTTTCACGACAGCCGACGCGAGTCGGCCGACCACCCCTCACCGGAACATTTTCTGGCCGTCTGCTGGAGCGAATGCCGCATGCAGCCGGCTCCGCGTCGGGGCCGACCGACGAAGCCGGGGCCTTGAAGAAGCGTTCACGGACTTGCAACGGAAGGCGCCACCGGAGCAGTTGGTACCGCTTCGGCCGTACGGTCACCACGTGGCCTTCACCCCGAGGCCAGAAGTTCGGCGGTGGCTGGAGGTTGCCGTGGGCCTGGTGCGCGGCGGTGGCGGCTGGGCAGGCTAGTTTGCTCGGATGAGTCTCCTTGATGATGTGGCTGAGCGCGACGGCTGGCGCTGCTGGGTGTGCGACGAACCGGTCGACCCCGACAAGTCGGTGAACGACCCGCAGGGGCCCAGCGTCGACAGCCGGACCGCCGACCGGAAGGCCAAGGTCGCGGAGCGGCTCGCGCACCGCGGGTGCAACACCCGCAAGGGCGCGGTCAAGGCGGTCATCGCCTGGCCGGACCGCCTGTACGTGGTCGAACCCGCGCCGCTGATCACCGTTGCCGCGAGGCTGGAGCGCAAGGGGGGCCGCGAGATGGTGGGCCGTTGCCCGACCAGGCAGGACGCCCAAGAGGCGGCGGATTGGCTGGTGGACCGGTTCTCCCGACTGGCACCGGGGCTGCCGGTGACCGTCGGCATCGAGGCGGGCGGCGGCCAGTTCCTCCTCATCCTGGCCACCGGCCGCCGCTGACGGGGATCACCGGCGCACACCCGCGTCGACGTCGATGAGGTCCTGGCTTACGGCATCACCGTCGTCGATCTGGACCTGGCTGCCGCACCGGCCGTGGAACGCCGGGAGACGTGGGCCGGCGCGGGCGGCCGTGGTCAGCCGGTGGGCGGCCGTGGTCAGCCGGTGGGCGTCCGCCGGCATCGCACCGCGGCCCGCCAGGTGTCGGTGGCCGGGTCGACCTGGGCCTCGGTAGCCAGGTCAGCGGGCGCCGACGAAGCCTGCGCGGTCGTCGGCGCCCGCTGTCTCAGGCCTTCTCCGCCGGGACTGGGCAGTCACCTTCGTCGCCGTCCAGGGAATCGACGCCCGGCACCCGCAGGGTCAGGCAGCGCCCCTCCCCCTCCCGCTGCCTGGCGGCCAGGGCCCTCGCCAGCATCTTCGCCCGGTAGGGGTTCGACTCACCGAGGGCCTTGGCCACCTCCACAGCCTCGTCCAACAATGCCAACCGTCGCTCGGGCAACTCCCGCACCAGGGGCGACGCGCTCGCCTCCACCAAGACGTACGCCAGCTTCGAGCCGTACGCCTCCGGCTCGACCGGTGTCAAAACGCGGTAGATCCACAGCCCCTCCGCACCGCGCACCACCCGCCGGTTGGCACTGAGCAGCCTGACCCTCGCCAGCACCACCATGTCCTGATCCATCGATCCCCCTTCGTCCCGCCACCCCCCGGCCGGTGCACGTCACACGGCGAGACAGCACGGCGAACGCGCCGACAGCCGATAGCGGCTGCCGACACGTTGGCCGGAGAGTGGATGACGACGAGTCTGGCGCGCGACACCGGCTGCCACAAGGTCGAACGGACGTGCGCTGAGTCCTACCGAAACCGGCTCCGAACAGCCATGATGGACCTGACACTCACTCAAGGACATCCGCGAGCACAACGGACCTACGCGTGCCGTTCACGCTCCGCCCACCCCTCCCCCGTGGGTCATGGGCGCGGATCCGGTTCGGCGCCGGGGAAGGCGTGCCCCGGTCGGGCGGCCTCTTCGTGGGCGGGACGCGGATCGGCGGCGCCGTACGCCTCCCGGACCTGTCGGTCGCTGACGCGGAGGGCGACGAGGGAGGCGCACAGACACAGGGCGGCCAGGGCGAAGAAGGCGATCCGGTAGGCGAACGCGCCGCCGGTGCCGGTCGGTGAGGCCGGCGATGCCGCCAGTGTCCCGGCCAGGGCCACCCCGAAGGCGCCGGCGGTCTGCCGCTGCATGTTGAGGAGGGTGGTGGCGTCGGCCGTACGGGAGGGCGGGATCGTGACGAAGGCCGCGTTCTGGGCGCTCGCGAAGAGCAGGCCGACGGATGCCCCGAGCAGGTACATCGACGGGTACAGGGCGAGGGGCTGCGGGGTGACCGTGAGGATCGCCAGGAGGACGATGATCAGCGCGGCCCCGGCCCCGCCCACGACCATCAGGCGGCGGGGGCCGACCCGGTCGTGGAGACGGGGCACGATCTGGGAGGCGGTCAGCATGCCGAGCGCCTCCGGGAACGTGGCCAGGCCCGAGTGGAGGGCCTCGTAGCCCAAGCCGGTCTGCAGGAACTGGGGAAGTGCTGGCCGGTCCCATCTGGAACGTCCGAGCACCGATGATCATGTCGACGTTCGCCGAGCGGTTCGACTTCCGCGGCAGGACCGTCTTTCCGATCACGACGTATGCCATGAGCGGACTGGGCACCACCGAGCGCGACTACGCGAAGTCCTGCCCGGGCGCGACCATCGGCGAAGGACTGGCGGTACAGGGCGAGAAGGTCCGGGACGCCGACGGCGCTGTCCGGTCGTGGTTGGGCCGGGTCGGCCTGCTCCGGGACTGAACCGAGCCGGCGCGGCGTCGACAGGATCCACGGTCGGCCGTGTGGTGGGGGGCCCTGCCGTTCCCCCGAACAACGCGGCCCGTCGCCTGGGCCGCTCAGCCGCCAGAACGGGGCGACCTGCCCCTACGCTTCCCAGGGAGCCGCCCACGAGACCCGCGAGCGTGGTGTCGTGTCGCTCGACGCGTGATGCCGTGTCCGGTCCGGCCCTGCCGCCATGCGCCGAGGGCGTGCGGCAGGCGGAAGCCGGACGCCCCGGTCAGAGTGGGAACGGCCGGCCCGGGGGCGAGGAAGCCGCCCACCGAGAACAACACGAAGAACCGACCCGAAAACGACCGAGCGGAGAGCACTGATGCACCACATCCACCTGCGTGACCTGGAGGTTTCCCGGATCGGTCTGGGCGCGATGGGCATGTCCCAGGGATACACCGGCGCCGGGACCGACGAGGCGGAGTCCATCCGGACCGTGCACCGCGCCCTCGAACTGGGCGTCACCTTCATCGACACCGCCGAGATCTACGGTCCGTACACCAACGAGGAGCTGCTCGGCCGGGCCCTGAAGGGACGCCGCGACCAGGTGGTGCTGGCGACGAAGTTCGGCCTGGTCTCGCACGGAGGCGACGGTCCGGGGAACCTGGACTCCAGCGCGGCCAACATCCGCACCGCCGTCGAGGGATCGCTGCGGCGCCTCGGAACGGACCACGTCGACCTGTACTACCAGCACCGGGTCGACCCGGACGTCGCCATCGAGGAGACGGCGGGCGCCGTGGGCGAGCTGATCGCCGAAGGCAAGGTCCGCGCGTTCGGCCTGTCCGAGGCCGGGCCGGAGACGATCCGCCGCGCGAACGCCGTCACACCGGTCACCGCCGTGCAGTCCGAGTACTCCCTCTTCACGCGCGACCCGGAAGCACGGGTGCTGCCGACGCTGCGCGAACTCGGCATCGGCTTCGTCCCGTTCGCGCCGCTGGGCCGCGGCTTCCTCACCGGCGCGATCCGCTCCACCGACGACTTCGCCGAGGACGACTTCCGGCGGGACAACCCGCGCTTCACCGGCGACAACTTCCAGCACAACCTGCGCCTGGCCGACGAGGTCCAGGCCGTCGCCGCCGAAGCCGACGCCACCCCGGCCCAGGTCGCCATCGCCTGGCTGCTCGCCCAGGGCGACGACATCGCCCCGATCCCCGGCACCAAGCGCGTCCACCGCCTCGAAGAGAACACCGCCTCCGACGCCCTCCGGCTCACCCCCGCCCAGCTCGAGCGGTTGACGAGCCTCCCGCCCGCGGCCGGCGCCACCCACACCGAAGCCCAGCTGAAGATGCTCGAACGCTGAGCCTGGTCCGCCAAAGGAAAAGAGCCATGCAGCACGTCACCCTGAACAACGGCGTCGAGATGCCGATCCTCGGCTTCGGCGTCTTCCAGATCCCGTCCGACGAGACCGAACGCGTGGTCACCGAGGCCCTCGCGGCCGGCTACCGGTTGCTGGACACGGCGGCCTCGTACGGCAACGAGGAGGCCGTGGGCCGCGCGATCAAGAACAGCGGCATCCCGCGCGAGGAGCTCTTCGTCACCACCAAGCTGTACGTCCAGGAGGCGCCCGGCGAGGAGAACACCAAGCGTGCCTTCGAGGCGTCGCTGACCAGGCTCGGGCTCGACCATCTGGACCTGTACCTGATGCACCAGCCCTACGGCGACGTGTACGGCCAGTGGCGCGCCATGGAGGAGCTGAACCGGCAGGGCCGCGCCAGGGCCATCGGCGTCTCCAACTTCTACCCCGACCGCCTCCTCGACCTGATCATCAACAACGAGGTCACGCCGGCCGTCAACCAGATCGAGACCCATCCCTTCTTCCAGCGCGCCGACTACCAGGACCTCATGCGCGAACAGGGCGTCCAGCACCAGGCCTGGGGCGGCTTCGCCGAGGGCAAGAACGGTCTGTTCACCGACCCCGTACTGAGCGAGATCGCGCGGCGGCACGGGAAGTCGGTGGGCCAGGTGGTACTGCGCTGGGCGGTCGAGCGGGGCGTCGCCTCGATCCCGAAGTCGGTACGCCCCGAGCGCATGGCGGAGAACCTCGACGTCTTCGACTTCGCGCTCACCGACGACCAGACGGCGGCCATCGCCGGCCTGGACACCGGAGCCTCGCTGTTCTTCGACCACCACGACCCGGAGATCGTGAAGTGGCTCAGCGCGCGGCGGCTGGACGGCTGAAGCGGAGCTCCCGGGAGGCGAGCGGGCCCCCGCCTGCGGGCAGGCGTCCGCAGCGTGCGGTGCTGCGCGGCGGCCCGGCGGCGGGCGGGGGTGACGTTCCACCCGGTGGCGGGCCTGCTCGTGCCTCCCTGCGGAACGTCGTCCAGCCGGAAGCGCCCTTCGCCCGGTCGGCGTACTTCTCCCGGCAGGGGCCGACAACGAAAACGGCGGGCGGCCTGGGCCCCGGGACCCGAAGCACCGGGGCACTGGCGGGCGGCCGAGAGCAGGGGCCCGGGAGGGGGCGGGGGCCGGTGGCGGTTCGGCGGCGGTCTCGCCGGCGCAGGGCACGAAACGCGGTTGTACGTTGGCGAAAAGGGCCAGCCGTCCGACCGAGGAGCCCACATGACCAACAGTCCGACAGCCGTCGCCGAAGCGGCCTTTCAGCACTACAGGTCGCAGGACCGCGATGCCGCCTTCGCTCTCTACGCCGACGGATTCTCGTTCACCAGCCCACAGGACGATCACATCGACAAGGCAGCGTTCTTCGAGCGGTGTTTCCCCACGGCCGACCGGATGACGGAGCAGCGTCTGCTCCACGTCATCCCCGCAGACGAAGAACTTGTCTTCCTCCACTACGAGTACGTGCTCACAACGGGCGCCAGGCACCGCAACATGGAGGCGATCACCGTCCGGGACGGGCTCATCCAGGAGGTGCAGGTCTTCTTCGGCGGCAAAGTATGACAAGCCCTCGCAGCCAACCGGCCGGAGAAGCCGTCATCCCGGACGCGCCTACCAACGCGGGAGCCGGGACGGTCACGGGGGCAAAAAGGTCAGTGCGCTGCCCTCGCCGTGGCGGTCGGCGCACGAGGTGCTGCGATCGGCGGCCGCGGCGAGCGTTTCGATCGCCCTGTCGGTCTGTCCCGCTCCGTCGAGGGCGGTGGCGAGCCGTTGCAGGACTCGCCCCTCCAGAGGCATGTTGCACCCTTGCGAACGCTGTACGGCCTCGGAGGCAGAGTTGTCACCGGCCCGGGTGCCGCTCCGGTCGGCTGGGCTGCACGGAAATCCGCGCCCGGCCGCGCCGATGGTGCTCGCCGCCGGACGTGGTGACGGGCTCGGCGGGAACGAGCCTGTCGAAACCGTTTCACCTGATGCCCCGTCTTGAACAGCAAGGTCGAGCAGATGGGAAATCATGGCGGAGGGGAAGGCGGCAATGACCCGACGGACGGGGCGCCGATCCGGGCCGTGTGCCGCGCGCGCGAGTACGAGGCGGGATCCACGATGCCGGCCGGACTGGAGTCGGGGCCGGGTGCTCGCCGTGTTCGCGGTACTGACAGCCGGGCTCATGGCCTTCCACCGTGCGGTGCCCAACTCCGTGGGCCGCCTGGGCAGTCTGGTGGAAGCGTTTCTTCCCTGGCTCGGCCTGGTGGTTGTGGTGCTGCTCGTCCTGGCCCTGGTGCGCCGTTCAGCAACCGCGCTGACAGCGCTGCTGCTGCCGATGGCGGCCTGGACGCACCCCTTCGGCGGGCTGCTCCTGCCCGGGGCGGATCCTGGCCCGCACGATCTGGTCGTGGTGCAACACAACGTCAGCGACGAGAACACCGACCCGGCGGGCACGGCCCGCGCGCTTGCTGACGTCGATCCCGATCTCATCGCGTTGGAGGAGCTGGTGCCTCCGGCGCTGGCGATCTACGCGCAGACTCTCGCCTCGGACTACCCGTACCACGCCGTCCGGGGCACCGTCGGACTCTGGTCGAAGCATCCCCTGACCGGTGCCCGGCTGGTGGACATCAAACCCCAGGGGATCACGGAGCCCTGGAGTCGCGGGCTGCGGACCGTGGTCCACACGCCGCACGGCAATATCGTGGCGTACGTCGCGCATCTGCCCTCGGTCCGTGTCCGGGCGAGCGGCCTCGCATCCTCCCGGCGGGACGAAAGCGCCGGCCTGCTCGGCGAGGCCATCGCCGCAGAGAAGCTGAAAACGGTCCTCCTGCTCGGCGATCTCAACGGCACCGTCGACGACCGTGGCCTGGCCCCGCTGACCTCACGGATGAACACGGCGGAGCGAGGATTCGCCTTCAGCTTCCCCGCCGCCTTCCCCGTGGCCCGTATCGACCAGGTCATGGCTCGCTCAGCGACAGTCCGCCAGATCCGCACCCTGTCGCCCACCACCAGCGACCACCTGCCGGTCTCCGCTCGGATCACACTGCGCTGAGGCTCGGGGAACATCGGTACAGCCGTCGGCGCTCAGAAGGATCATGGTCCGATCTGTGCACACTGGAGCGACCGACAGCGTGCCGTTCCGTGACGGCGTCGGACAGGTGGCGGGCCGGACCTCGGCGTCCCCAAGGCGCTCCAGACAGGCGGGTCGCCGCTCCGGAGCGGCGCATCGAGGCAGTGGGCTTCGGCGGCGACATCATCGAAACCGGCACCGACTCCCACCGCCTCGCCACCACCCGCGCCCGTGCCGAACAGCAGGCCGCCGGCCGGCCTCACTTCATCGGGGACAGGGCCCCGATCCGTCTCCTCACAGGCGTGGGGCAGGATGGCGCCATGGCACAGCAGATCTTGCCCCCGTCGGAATCCTGGCGCCGGATCGACGCCTGGCTCGCGTCCCACGCGGCTTCCGATTTCGCACTGCTCAATCCACCTGCGACACGGGACGACATCCAGCAGGCGGAGCGGCTTCTCGGCACCCCGCTGCCCGGTGACCTTGCTGAGTCTCTGCGGTGCCATGACGGGGTGAGCGCCTGGGCGACCTTCCTGCCGGAGCAGTCACCGCTCGCGGTGAGCGGCATCGTGGACCGTTGGCAGACCTGCATGGATGTTGCGGCGGAGAACGACGGCCTGACCCGTCGCGCAGGGGACGACGAGCCCTGGTGGCACCCTCTCTGGGTTCCCTGGGCCGAGGGCGCCGATGGCGGGGTACAGGTGATCGACCAACGTCCCGGCTCGGACACGGGCCGCATCGGCTGGGCAGGCCACAGTGGTGGCGGCGACTTCACCGACTCCTGGCCTGATCTTGCGAGCCTTCTCCACGCGGTCACGCATGCGCTTCACGAAGGCGGTGATGTGCGCGGGCTGCATCCCTACCTCACCACCCAGGGTGAGCTCTGGTGGGACGAAGACGGCTGCGAGGAGCTCAACGGTCAACCGCTCAGGAAAGCACCCATCGGGCTGCCCTGACCGTCAGTCGCGCAGACCTGCCGCCGAGCCGACGCGAACCACGCGACCGCTCTTGCGCGACGGCGGTCAGTCACGGACGTGTCGATCGCCGCGGCCACCACACACGACGGCCTGGTCCTGCGCAGCACCGCCGAGGCGAGGGCTTCGGTGACACTCGCGGAGTGGGTCGGTTTCCATGTGATCGACACCGAGCGGCAGGACTGGGCGCGTGGCCACGCGGCGTTGCGCCGATCCGTCGAGCGGATCCCCCGGCCGCCGTGGGCCCGAACACGAAGCAAGGCGCAGCTCTTCCGGTAACAGCGCCCTGGCACATCACCTCGGCAGCACATCGGCCCACCCGGAGCGGAGAACACGAGCCGCTTAGCGGGGCGCAGCGCTCACGCCGTTGCGGGCAGCAGCTCGCGCGGCTCGGTGGGAGGTCGCAGCCGTCCATCGAGCCACATCGACATGGGACTGGTAAATGAAAATGATTATCGCTAGCGTGTTCCTGCGTGGAGCCCGACCCCCCTTCCGTCTGAGGGTTCTTCGGGCTGCCCTGACGTTTGAACTGCTGGCATGTAAAGGGGAGTTGTGGCTCATCTGCTGATGGTCGAGAGCTGGGTCGGGTCGATGAGCAGACTGCTGCCACGGGCGATCCGGGAGGGTGGGCACGAGTTCACGTTCCTCACCCGCGACCTGCACCACTACCTCCGCTCCGCGCCCGAGGGGGTGGCACACCCGCTGCTCGGCGCCCGCAACGTGATCACCTCCGACACCAACGACACCGACCTTCTGCTGCCGGAGATCGAGCGGTTGCACGAGGTGCTGCGCTTCGACGGCGTGATCACTTCCTGCGACTACTACCTGCCGACCGCGGCGCGGATCGCGGGGCATCTGGGTCTGCCGGGCTCGTCCCCGGAGGCGGTCGAGAGCGCCTGCCGCAAGGACGCCACCCGCCGTGTCCTCGCCGACGCGGGGGTCCCCGGGCCGCGCTTCGCCGTGCACGAGGAGTGGGCCGACATCGTGCGCGCGGCACGGGAGATCGGCTACCCGCTGGTCGTCAAGCCGGTCGACCTGTGCGCGGGCATGTACGTGCGGCGGGTGGACGACGAAGAGCAACTCGCCGCTGCCGTACGGGTGCTGTCGGACTTTCCGGTCAACGCCCGTGGGCAGCGGCGGGAGCCCGCCGTCCTGCTGGAGGAGCTGATGGACGGCCCCGAGGTGAGCGTCGAGACGGTGTCGCACGCGGGCGCTGTCCACGTGGTGGGCGTGACCGACAAGAGCGTCGGTGGGGCTCCCGCGTTCATCGAGACCGGGCACATGTTCCCGGCCGCCCTCCCAGCGGCCGATGCCGAGGCCGCAGAGCAGACCGCCCTCGCCGCACTCAAGGCACTCGGGCTGGTGGACGGTGTGGTGGCGCACACCGAGATCAAGCTGACCTCGGCCGGTCCGCGCGTGGTCGAGGTCAATCCGCGGCCCGCCGGAAACCGCATCACCGAGCTGGTCCGCCATGTGACCGGAATCGACCTGGCCGCTGCCTTCGTGGAGGTGTCCCTCGGGCGCGAGCCCGACCTGCGGCGCAGCGACACAGGGCTGTGCAGCGCAGCCATCGGCTTCCTCGTGCCTCAGCGGTCGGGCACGCTCGAGTCGCTGGACGGTGGCGAACTGCGGGGTGCACCAGGTGTGCTGGAGGTGGAGCTCGCCGTGCCCGGTGCGCCGGTGGAGGCGGCGGGCAGCAACAACGAGTACCTCGGGCACGTCATGGCGGGTGACGCCGAGGGGCTGGGCGCCCGCGACCACGTCGAGGTCCTGCTCGGTGAGCTGCGGTCCGGGTTGGTGATCCGATGACCGCCACTTCAGGCACAGCCGGCACGGCGACGGTCGAGACATCCGAGACATCCGAGATGAACGAGATGAACGAGACGTACGACTCGTACAGCGAGCTCGTGGCGCGCGTACGCGCCGGTGAGCTGGGTCCGGATCCGGCGACGCAGCGGATCGCCGTGGCCTTCGCCACGCGGCAGGCCGTACGGCACGACGGGCGCGGCACCGGCTATCGCAACGAGGTTCTCGGCCTGCGTCTGGGCAGGGCCGTCGGCTCGTGCGCGGTCGAGCCCGGGTCACTGCCCGACCGAGCGGTCGAGGAGTGTGTGGGCGCGAGCGTGGCCCGGCTGCTGGAGCATCCGCTGCCGGCGGTGCGCGTGGCCGCGCTGGACGCCTATCTGATGCACGTCACTCCACACACTCCACGGAACGGGGCGCGGGCCGTCCCCCTGCCCGCCGGGACGTCGCTGGAGAAGTCCCGGGCCCGGGCGAAGGCCGTCGTCGCGCTCCTCGATCTCCCGGCGGAGGCGACCGTGCTGGTGGTGGGTGTCGTCAACTCCCTTCTTGAGGAGCTGCGTTCGCGCGGCCTGAGCTATGTGCCCTGTGACCTCAAGGGCGGGCTGACCGAGTGGGACGAGACGGTCACCACCGACGCCCTCGCCGGGGCCGGACGCTGCGACGCCCTGCTGGTGTCCGGGATGACGCTGGGCAACGACACGTTCGAGCCGCTGCGGCGGCACGCGCTGGCTCATGGCAAGCAGCTGGTGATGTTCGCCCAGACCGGCAGCGCTGTAATGCCCCGCTTTCTCGGCCACGGGGTGAGCGCGGTGTGCGCCGAGCCGTACCCGTTCTTCTGGCTCGACGGCGGTCCCGGCACCGTCCACCGGTACGGCGGCCCCCGTCCGGAGGCCGGTCGATGACCACGACGGCAGTGCGTCCCCTCGCCCGCCCGGAACTGCTCGCCCTGCTCGGCCGCACGCCCCTGGTCCGGATCACGACCGACGTGCCCGGCCCGCACCCCGGCTTCTGGGCCAAACTCGAAGGGCTCGCGGCGGGCGGGATGAAGGCGCGGGCGGCAGTTTCGATGCTGCTGGGCGCCCGCGAGCGCGGCGAACTGCGCCCCGGCGCGCCGGTGGTGGAGTCCACTTCGGGCACACTCGGCATCGGGCTGGCCTTCGCGGGCCAGGCACTCGGCCACCCCGTCGTGCTGGTCGGCGACAGTGAACTGGAACCGGCCATGCGGCAGTTGCTGCGTGCCCACGGGGTGCGGCTGGAGATCGTGGACCGCCCGGCGCCCCGGGGCGGCTGGCAGGCGGCGCGGCTGGGCCGGCTGCGGGAACTGCTCGCCGGGCTGCCCGGCGCGTACTGGCCGGACCAGTACAACAACCCTGACAACAGCGTCGGCTACGCCTCCTTGGCCGCCGAACTCGTCGACGGACTCGACCACCTGGACATCCTGGTGTGCAGTGTGGGCACCGGGGGCCACAGCGCGGGGATCATCGGCCCACTGCGACGGCGCTGGCCCACGCTGCGGTTGATCGGTGTCGACTCGACCGGCTCCACCATCTTCGGTCAGCCCGCGCGACCAAGGCTGATGCGTGGCCTGGGCAGCAGCATCCACCCGCGCAACGTCGCCTACGACGCCTTCGACGAGGTCCACTGGGTCGGCCCGGCCGAGGCCGTGGACAGCTGCCGCCGCCTGGCGCGCGGCAGCTTCGTCAGCGGTGGCTGGAGCACGGGCGCCGTAGCCCGCGTCGCCGCCTGGGCGGCCCGTGTCCACCCGGGCACGGTGGTCGCCACCGTCTTTCCCGACGGCCCGCACCGCTATCTCGGCACGGTCTATGACGACGACTTCGCCGCGGTCCACGGCCTCGATCCCGCCACTGCGGCCACCCGCCCGGTCGAGATCCCGCACTCCCGCGCGGCCGAGGCCACGGGCTGGGTGCGCTGCACCCGTGTCACCGACCCGCTGAAGGCCGTATCCGATCCGGAAGGGACCCCGTGAAGGCCGGCCTGCGCACCGTACGCCTCGAACTCGCCGAGCCGCTGCGCATCTCCCGCTCCGTCATGAGCGCGCGCGACGCCGTGTGGCTGACCGTCGAACACGACGGCGTCACCGGCCACGGCGAGGCCGTCACCAGCGTCTACTACAGGCTCGACGCGGAAGCGTTGGAACGGTTCCTCACCGCTGTCGGTACGGATCTCGCCCGCTTCCCCGACCCGGAGAGCGCCCTGGAGGCGCTACGGGTGGGCGAGTTGGCCGGTGAGGGCGTTCCTCCGGCCGTGACCGCCGGCGTCGAGGCTGCGCTGCTCGACCTCGTCGGCAGGCGTGCGGGCAGCCCCGTCCACCGGCTGCTCGGCGGCACCGCAGCTCCGGTCGCGGCCACCGCCCGCACCATCGGCATCACCTCCCTCGCCCACGCCGCGGCGCAGGCCCGCTGTCTGTCGGCCGGTGGCTTCGAAGTCATCAAGGTCAAAGCGGGAACTCCCGACCCGGAGGACGACGTGGAGCGCGTCCGCGTCATCCGCGACGCGGCGCCACGGGCCCGGCTCCTGCTCGACCCCAACGGCGCCTGGACGGTGGCGCAGGCCGAGGCGCTGCTGCACCGGTTCGCCGACCTCGGCGTCGAGGCCGTCGAGCAGCCCGTCGCGCCCGGCGACCCGGTGGCACTGGGCGCGCTGGCCGCACGCTCGCCGCTGCCCGTCATCGCCGACGAGGACGCCGTCGACCTGGAGGACGTGCGCCGCCTGGCGGGACTCGTCCAGGGCGTCAACGTCAAGCTCGCCAAGTGCGGCGGGGTGCACGCGGCCCTGCGTATCGCCGAGTTGATCGAGGGCAGTGGCACGGAGCTGATGCTGGGCTGTCTGACCGCCAGCAGTCTCGGCCTCGCGCCCGCGGTCCACCTCGCGGACCGGGCCCGCTGGGCCGACCTGGACGGGCACCTGCTGCTCGCCCACGACCCGTGGACCGGGATCGGCGGCGAGGACGGCGTCGTACGCGCAAGTGACCGTCCCGGTTTGGGAGTCAAGGAGGTGGGGGCGAATGAGGGCGTGGCGTGAGATGAGGCGTTTCCCGCTCGCGGTACGGCTCCTGCTGGTCAACCAGCTCGGTGTCAACATCGGCTTCTACCTCCTCATCCCCTACCTCGCCACCCATCTCACCGACCACCTGGGCATGTCGGCGGCAGTGGTGGGCATCGTGCTCGGCGTTCGCAACCTCAGCCAACAGGGGCTGTTCATCATCGGCGGCTCCGCCTCCGACCGGCTCGGCGCACGCGGCGTCATCATCGCCGGCTGCGCCCTGCGCACCGCCGGGTTCGCTCTGTTCGCGCTCGGCGACGACCTGGCCGTGCTGCTCGCCGCGTCCGTCCTGAGCGGGCTCGCCGGGGCACTGTTCAACCCCGCCGTACGCACCTACATCGCGCAGGAGGCCGCCGAGCGCAAGGCCGAGGCGTTCGCCCTGTTCAACGTGTTCGCCACCACCGGCGCCCTGATCGGCCCCCTGCTGGGCAGCGCGCTGCTGCTCGTGGACTTCCGCACGTCCGCGCTCACCGCCGCCGGGATCTTCGCCGCGCTCACCGTCGCACAGGCCCTCGTGCTGCCCGTCCGGAAAGTCGAGCCGAGCAAGGGCACGGTCCTCGCGGACTGGCGCGAGGTGCTGGGCAACAGGGCCTTCCTCGCCTTCGCGCTCGCCATGGCCGGCATGTTCACCCTGGAGAACCAGCTGTACCTGCTCCTGCCCGACGGAGCCCGGCAGGCCACCGGCTGGGACGGCGCCGCCGGACTCGTCTTCCTCGTGGGCACCGTCGCCAACCTGACGCTGCAACTGCGCATCACCCGCGCCCTCAAGGAGCGGGGGGAACGAGCGCGTTGGATCGCGACGGGCCTGGGGCTGATGGCGCTGGCTTTCCTGCCGCCCGCGGTGACGGCGGGCGGCTCCGGCGGCCCGGACGGCACTGCCGACGCGGTGCTGCACGCCCTGCCCGTCCTGGTCGGTGCCCTGCTGCTCCACCTCGGGGTGATGGTCGCCCAGCCGTTCGTGATGGAGCTCGTTCCCGGTTTCGGCCGGTCGGAGCTGACCGGCACCTACTTCGGCATCTTCTACGTGTTCTCCGGCATCGCCGCCGCCGTCGGCAACACCGTCGTCGGCTGGGCCATGGACACCGGGGAGCGGGGCGACGCCGGCTGGTTGCCCTGGACGTGCTGTGCCCTGTTCGGGCTCGTCTCCGCGCTGGGCGTGGCCAGGATGCACCGGCTCGGGTCCCTGCCGAGCCCGTCGAAACCCGCCGTTCCCGCACCTGCCTGAGGAGGGACTTGGCATGACCTCTACGAGGTTTGCGCACAACCTGCTGACCGACAACCCCGAGCTGTACGAGGCCCGCTTCCCCGACCCCGACCGGCTGGCCGGACGCTGGACGGAGGACCGCCTCGGTCGGCACGGGGCAGGACCGCGCGTGCTCGACATGGGCTGCGGTACCGGACGCGACGCCGCCCACCTCCACAGCGCCGGCCGCGACGTGACCGGTGCCGACCTCTCCGAGGCGATGCTCGTCCACGCGCGCACCCACCACCCCGGGCCCACGTACGTCCGTGCCGACCTGGGCGGCTTCGACCTGGGCCGAGGCGTGTTCGACGCCGTCGTATGCCTGGACAGCGCTCTGCTGTACTGCCACACCAACGAGCAGCTGCACGCCTTCCTCTCCTCCTGCCGCCGCGCTCTGGCTCCCCGCGGTCTCCTGGTGGCGGAGATGCGCAACGGCGCCTACTTCCTCGGCCGTAGCGACCTGCTGGACACACCCACCGTCCATACGTTCACCTGGCAGGGCATCGTCCACCGGTCCACCACCACGCTCGCCCTGGACCGTACGGCCCAGCTCCTGCGCCGCAGGCGCGTGTGGACCACCGACGACGGGTCGGCACCGGTCGAGCAGCGTTCCGCGTGGCGGCTGCTGTTCCCTCAGGAACTGCGTCACCTGCTGGCCGCACACGGCTTCGAGGTGCTCGAACTCCACGACGGGCCCGGCCCGCGCACCGAGCCGCCGTGGCCGCAGGGCCGGCCGCCCGGCGACACCACGGATGCGGACCGGCTGCATGTCGTCGCGCGCCTCACCGACTCCCACTGACTCCTCTTCGTCCACACCACACCAAAAGGAATCCCATGCACGACGAGCGCTTCCCCGGCCTGCATCGCCGCGGCTTCCTCGCCACCGCCACGGGCGCCGCCTCACTCGGCGCGCTCGTTCTCACCGGGTGCGGCTCCGGCCCCGCCGAAGACACCGGCCGCGAGGGCGACGGCAAGCCGACGAAGGGCGGACGGCTGCGCGCCGCGTTCGCCGGAGGAGGCGCCGGCGAGACCCTCGACCCACACCTGGCCAACCTCTTCGCCGACGCCGCCCGCGCCAAGGCGCTGTACGACAAGCTCGCCGACTTCGGCGCCGACCTGTCCGCCCGGCCCCGCCTCGCCGAGACCTGGGAGGCGAACAAGACCCTGGACCGCTGGCAGGTGACCCTGCGCAAGGCGACCTTCCACGACGGAAGGCCGGTCACCGCCGCCGACGTCCTCTACAGCTACCGCCGCATCGCCGACCCCGAGCAGGCGTTCCGCGCCAGGGCGTCTCTGGAACCCATCGACCTCGACGCCAGCCGGGCGACCGGCGAGCGCGGCATCGAGTTCGTCCTCAAGCGGCCCACCGCCGAATTCCCCAACGTCCTGGCCGCGTTCGGCGCATACGTCGTCCCGCAGGACTCCGGGGAGTCAGGCGGCTTCGACACGAAGCCGATCGGCTCCGGCCCCTTCCGGTTCGTGTCCTTCACCCCCGGCCGCTCGGCGGTCTTCCGCCGCTACGACGACTATTGGGAGGGCGCCCCACACCTCGACGAGCTCGAGTTCGTCGTCGCCAACGAGGAGTCCGCCCGCGTCAACGCACTCCTCGGCGGACAGGTCGAATACGCCCACGAACTCGACCCCACCACCGCGCGCGCCCACGAGGGCAAGGGACAGATCGCGATCGTGCGGCTCCCCGGCAGCGCCATGCAGGGCTTCGCGATGAAGACCGACCGGGCCCCCTTCGACGACAAGCGGGTACGCGAGGCGTTCTTCCTCATCGCCGACCGCAAGGAGCTCGTCGACGGCGCCCTGTCCGGCGCGGGTGTGATCGGCAACGACCTGTTCGGCAAGGGCTACGAGTACTACGCCGACGGCCTCCCCCAGCGCGGACAGGACCTCGACCGGGCCCGCGCCCTGCTCAAACAGGCCGGCGCCGAGAACCTGAAGGTCACCCTGGACACTTCGGCCGTCGCCGCCGGCTTCGTCGAAGCCGCCAGCATCTTCCGCGACCAGGCCAAGAAGGCGGGCGTCACCATCGACGTCGAGATGGGCAGCAAGGACTCCTACTGGGCCGACATCCTCGACAACGGCACCCTGTGCTGCTACCGCTCCGGAGCCATGCCCGTCGAGGCCCACATCTCCCAGCGCCTGCTCACCGACTCCACCACCAACGCCACCAAGTGGAAGCACAAGGACTTCGACGCCCTCTATCAGCAGGCCCAGTCCACCCGCGACAAGACCGAACGGGCGGCCGTCTACGAGCGGATGCAGCGCCGCCTGTACACCGAGGGCGGGTTCCTCGTCTGGGGCTTCGCCGACTGGATCCTCGGCACGGCCCGAAGGGTGAAGGGAGTTTCGGCCGAGGCTCCCGCCAACACGCTCGACTGGGCCCGCTTCGACAAGGTCTGGCTCGCGTGAGCGGACTGCGTTCCTTCGTCGCCCGGCGGCTGCTCCTCGGCGTCCTGCAGACCATTGCCGTAGTACTGCTGGTCTTCGCGCTCATCGAGGCGCTGCCGGGTGACGCCGCCGTCGCCCTGGCCGGCGACCAGCCCGACCCGGCCCGGATCGCTGCCCTCCGCGAGGCCATGCACCTCGACCGGCCCGCCCACGAGCGGCTGACCGACTGGGTGACGGGCCTGCTCCACGGCGAACTCGGCACCTCCCTCTCGTCCGGCCGCCCGGTCGGGCAGTACATCTGCGACGGTTTCGGTCCGACCCTGCTGCTGGCCACGCTCACCGCGGCCCTGCTCGTCCCGGCCGGCTTCGGCCTCGGCGTGCTCGCCGCCCGTCATGAAGGCCGCCTCGCCGACCGGCTCATCAGCTCGGTCACGCTCGCCGTGTACGCGGTGCCCGAGTTCGCCCTCGGGATCCTGCTGGTGACCGTGTTCGCCCTGCAACTGCGCTGGCTGCCGCCCACCGCGGTCGGCTACGGCACCGACCTGCTGGGCCACCCGGCCGCGCTCGTCCTGCCCGTGCTCGTCCTGCTGGCCCGCCCGGTCTGCTCCCTGTCCCGCCTGGTGCGGGCCGGCATGATCGATGCGCTCGCCTCCCCCTACGTGGCCCAGGCCCGCCGCTACGGCATCTCCGGCGCCCGTATCCGCTACACCCACGCCCTTCCGGGCGCCCTCGCCCCCGCGGCCCAGCAACTCGCCCGCACCGTCGACTGGCTGCTGTGCGGCGTCATCGTCGTGGAGGCGCTCTACGTGATCCCGGGACTCGGCACCGTCCTGCTCGACGCCGTCGCCGAACGCGACGTGCCGGTGGTCCAGGGGCTCGCCGTGGTGTTCGGCCTGCTGACCGTCGTACTGAATCTGGGCGCGGATCTCGTCACCCACCGTCTGGCACCTCGGGCGGGTGTGATCGCGTGACGAAGTTGCGGACGGCCCGCTTCGCCCTCGGCATGACCGTCGTCGCCCTACCCCTCGCGCTCGCCCTGCTGGGTCCGCTGTTCGCGGGCGGACCAGGTCCGCGGGCGGCGTCCTTCACCCTCGGCGCCGGGCACCGGCTCGGCACCGACTTCGTGGGCCGTGACGTATGGCGTCAGGTACTGCACAGCGGCAGGCCGGTGGTACTGACCGCCCTCGCCGCCACCACCCTGTCGTATCTCGTCGCGCTCCCCGTCGGCCTGCTCGCAGCGCTCACCCGTCGCCGCCTGCTGGAGGAGCTGCTGATGCGGCCCCTGGACGTCCTGCTCGCCGTCCCGTCACTGCTGCTGATCCTGCTGGCCTCCACCGTGTTCTCCCCCGGCCCCGTCGGTCTGGCCCTGCTCGTAGCGCTGGTGAACGTCCCGGACGCGGCCAGGCTCGTGCGCGCCGCCGCCGCGGAGGCCGCCGCCCGGCCCGCGGTCGAGGCGCTGCGCATGCAGGGCGAGACCTGGTGGCGCACGGCAGTCGGCTACGTCGGCCGCTCCATGCTGCGCACCCTGGCCGCCGACACCGGAACCCGGCTGACCGGCGTGCTGTACCTCGTGGCCACGGCCGCCTTCCTCGGTGCCGGGGTCGCCCCGGATGCCGCCGACTGGGCGGTCATGGTCGACCGCAACCGCATCGGCCTCTTCGTCCAGCCATGGGCCGTGGTCGTCCCCGCCCTGCTGATCGTCGCCCTGACGACGGGCACCAACCTCCTCTTCGACGCCGCGCTCGTGGACGCCCGCCCAAGCGACCGAGGCCGGGGCCGGGGGACGAGGCTCCTGGACCCGATCAGGACCACCCGCAGCCGCGCAGGGAGTGAGGCACGCCCGTGAACCCCACTGACGACACGACAGAGCGGGTCGGCAGTCCCGCCGGCCCCGGTCACACCACCGAGGAGCCCGTGGCCGAGATCCGGAACCTGCACGTCGAGGTCGGCGGCAGGGCGATCGTCCACGGAGTGAACCTCAAGGCGTTCCCCGGCAAGGTCACCGCCTTGATCGGCACATCCGGCAGCGGCAAGACCACCACCGGCCTCGCCCTCCTCGGCGAGTACCCACCCGGCGCCCGCGTCAACGGCGACGTACGCCTGGCGGCCGACGGACTGGTCGGCTACATCCCCCAGCACCCGGCCGCCGCCCTCAACCCTGCGCGCCGCATCACCGCCCTCCTGACGGACATCGCCCGCGCCCAGGTGCGCCACCTGCCCCGTGCCAAGCGCCGGTCGGCGGCCCGCGAACGCGTCCTGCACGCCCTCGCCCAAGCCCAGTTCCCCAACGCCGAAACCATGTTGCGCCGCTACCCGCACCAGCTCTCCGGGGGCCAGCAACAACGCGTGGTCCTCGCCCAGGCCCTGCTGCTGGGTGCCCGGGTCGTCGTCGCCGACGAGCCCACCACCGGTCAGGACGCCCTGACCAAGGCCCGGGTCGTCGATCAGTTGGCGGCCGTCGCGGCACGTGGCATCGCCGTCGTTCTGCTCAGCCACGACCTGGACGTCGTACGGTCGCTCGCCGACGAAGTGATCGTCATGCGGGCGGGCCAGGTCGTGGAGTCGGGCCCGGCCCAGCGTCTGCTGCTCGCACCCCGGCACGAACGGACCCGCCAACTACTGTCCAGACAACCGCGGTTCACGCAATCGGAAGGCTCGACGGGCACCGGCACCGGCCGCCCCGTCCTGCGCATCCGCGACCTGACCGCCCGTCACCGCGACAGCGCACGCGGCACGACCGAGGTACTGCGCCTGGCCGAACTCGACCTGTGCGCGGGCGAAAGCCTGGCCGTCGTCGGCCGCTCCGGAAGCGGCAAGACCACCCTCGCCCGCTGTCTGGCCGGACTCCACCGCGCACACGACGGACAGATCCTCCTCGACGGCACACCGCTGCCCCGCAGCCTGCGTGACCGCAGCCGCGCCCAACTGGCGGCCGTGCAGTACGTCTTCCAGGACGCGCGCGCCGCCTTCGACGAACACCGCCCCGTACTGCACCAGGTCGCCCGCACCGCGATACGGCTACGCGGCACCGCGCCCACCCCCGCGACACGGGAGGCCCTGGCCACTCTGAGCGGCCTCGGCCTGCCGGAGGACCTGGTCCGCCGACGCCCCGGACAGCTCTCCGGCGGCGAACTCCAGCGCGCGGCCCTCGCCCGCGCCCTGCTGGCCCGGCCCCGCGTCCTCCTCTGCGACGAGATCACCTCCGGTCTCGACCCGGTCACCCGCCGGGACATCCTCGGCATCCTCACCACCCTTCTCCGCGACCGCGACGACCTGTCCCTGGTCCTGGTCACCCACGACCTGAACACCGCGGCCCTGGCCCACCGCATCGCCGTACTGGACGCCGGAGAAATCGTCGAACAAGGCCCGGCACAGCGAGTCCTCACCGCGCCGAGCCACCCGTTCACCTTGTCGCTCATGGAAACAACGACACGGCTGGGGGCGGGAACGCCCGACTGACCGTCGCACGCCCTACTTGATGCCGATCTCGGCCAGCTGCAGGCGGAACCTGGTGGGCTCGTCGGAAGCCGGAGTGCCGAGTCCGGTTGCCGTCACACGCAGATAGCGGCCGGTGGTGGAGGTGAGGTTGTAGGTCTGGGCGGCCCCGCTCGGGTTGGACTGTCCGGTGACGGTGCGGGCGGTGGTGTAGGTGCTGGATCCGTCGGGGCGTGTCTGGATCGTGAAGTCGACGGGGAAGTTCGCCGAGCCGCCGCCGGCTCCGCCGATGTCGGTGCGCGGGTGGAGGGTGACGGAGCCGATGGACCGGTCGGCGCCGAGGTCGACCTCGATCCACACGGGTGTGGCGCTGACGTCGGCGGAGGGGAAGTCGATGCTGGTGAAGCCCTTGGCGCCGGTGACGCTGGTGGTGGTGCCCTCGATGATCCGGGTCTTGCCCCAGTCAGTGTTTTCGAGCGTGCAGTTGGCCGTGACAGTGGTCGCGGCGGTCGGGACGGTGAGTTCGGCGAGTTGCAGGCGGAACTTGGTGGACTCGTCGGTCGCCGGGGCACCGAGCTTGGTGGCCTGGAGGCGGACGTGGCGGGCGGTGGTGGTCTTGAAGCCGTACGTCTGGACCAGTCCGCCGGGGTTCGCCTGCCCCGTGACGGTGCGGGCCGTCGTGTAGGTGCTGGATCCGTCGGGGCGCGTCTGGATGGTGAAGTCGACGGGGAACCCCGCGGTCCCGCCTCCGGCCGCCGGTGTGTCGGTGCGGGGAAAGAGCCGTACGGCATCGAGGTCGGTGTCGGCGCCGAGGTCGATCTCCACCCACACGGGGGTCGCGCCGACGTCGGCGGAGGTGAACTCGTTGCTGGTGTACCCCCGGGCGCCGGACACGCCGGTGAGCTTGCCGTCGGTGAGCCGGCTCCGGCCCCAACTGCTGTTCTCCAGGCTGTTGTTGCTGGTGACCGGTCGGCTCAGGGCCAGGTCGTCGAGGCGGCCGGTACCCGTCGCCGTAAACGTCCAGGTGCCTGGCTGGACCTTGAAGTAGACGTACGAGGAGTCCTTGCCGTCATGGCTGAGACCGCTGACGCTGCCCGTCGAGGAGCCTCCGGTGAAGACGGTCGTGCCGTTCGCCTTGACGACGGGCTGGGGGCCGCCGTAGGTGGGCACGCCCACCCGGGCGGTCGTCCCGTCCGGCGAGGTGAGCGTCAAGGTCACCCGGGTTCCTTCGCGTGTGATGCCGACGCGGATGTCACCCTCGACGGTCGGCGTCACGGCGTTGATCTTCGTGAGGGTGCCGGTCTGGGGTACGACCTCGTAGGTCTCCCATCCCGCCTTGGTGGGGCGGACGCCGGCGGCATAGGCGGACAGGGCGTACAGCGGTCCGCCGTTCCAGGCATGGTTGTCGGTACCTTCCGACTTGACCCACACCTCCCACAGGGTGTGGCAGGCGGGGTCGGCGACCTGGGCGGCGAAGCGGTTGCGCATCCGCTCCTCGGCGACCGTGGCCGCACCCATGAGGTACAGCGCCTCCAGGACGTAGAACTCCATGTAGGGGCTGGCGTTGAGGTGGGCGCGCAGCACGTCGGTGATCGCCGGGTAGTGGTCGGCGGAGGCCAGGCCCGCGACGACGGCGAGGGCGTTGGCCCGGTCGTCGGTGTCGCCGGTGTAGCCGGGAGAGCGGTACTCGTTCTTCGTGGAGTTCCACAGCAGGGCGTCGAAGTTGGCCTTGACGCTGGTGCGCCGGGCCTGCCATCCGGCGACGTCGCCGGTGTTGCCGCTGAGGTCGGCGAGCTTGGCCGCGGTGTCCAGGGCCAAGTAGTACCAGCAGTTGTCCAGGACGCGGGTGTCGATGTTGCTGCCCCAGTCCTGCCAGTCCCAGTCACCGGCGCGGTGGACCACCAGACCGTCGCCGCCCAGGCTCCACAGGTCCAGATACTTCTTCACCGCCGGGTAGGCGCCGGTGACCGTGCTCGTGTCGCCGGTGTAGAGGTGGAACGTCCAGAACGACCACACCGAGGCGAGCATCTGATGGGGCAGCTCCGCGGTCCAGATGGTCGAGGGCATCGGGGAATAGAGCGCCCCGCTGTCCTTCTGCCAGGCCGCCAGCTGGGAAACGGCCTTCTTGCCGAGGGCGTGGGAGTTGGTGTCGAAGGTGTAGAAGCCTTCCTTCAGCTGGTTGACCACGTCGCCCCACCACTGGGCGCGTTCGCGGGTGGGGCAGTCCATGTAGTTGTCCCGCATGTTGACGTACATGGTGCGGGCGGCCTTGGTCCACACGGTGTCGAGGAAGGGGTCGCTGCTGGTGAACGACCCGGCGAAGTCGGTGTCGTAGCCGCTCTCCCGGTACTTGAGGTCCACGATCGTCACGCCCGCCGGGATGGTGTAGCGCACGGCGGTGCCGCTCATCCAGCCCAGGGCCTCGAACTCCTGGACCCCACCGGCGCAGACGTAGGTGGCGCGGACGTTGAAGATGGTGGCCTGGTCGATACCGACCAGACCGCGGCCGTCGTCGTAGTGGTCGGTCTGGATACCGATCACCGCGCCGGCCGGAGCGTCGACCTTCAGGTACGGCGTGACGTGGATGTTGGACGGCAGGGTGGCCGAGATCGCCGTGGAGCCCCGTCCGGTGCTCGGGAGCGAGGCGTCGTTGGTGTAGGTCTTCAGGCCGGAGTAGCGGAACTGCGGAATCGGCCGCTCGACGAGGCCGTTCCAGGGGGCGGCTCCGGCCGCGCCGAAGTCGGTGGGGGCGCTCCAGGCGCTGTCGTCGAAGCCGGGTGACTGCCAGTCGGCCATGGCGGCGGCGTTGCGGGCATCGTAATAGACGTTCGATTCCGGAAGCCGGAAGTTGACCTGGGTGCCACTGGTGTTGTTCGAGTAGCCGGGGTGCACCGTGTGCTTCCAGTCGGTGTCGCTGACCAGTCGGGTGACCGTGGATCCGGTCGTGATGTCGGACTGGAACAGCAGACCACCCTTGCCGCTGCTGCTGTGCGAGAAGCCCTGCTTGCCGAAGTACCGCACCAGCAGTGCCACCGTGTTGGTGCCGCTGGTCAGGTACGGGGCGAGGTCGATCTCGTCGTAGTACGTGTCCGTACGGTTCGGACCGCGCTTGAGGCCTCCTTCGAAGACCACGAGCGTGCCGTTGACCCACAACCAGTACTTGGAGTCGGCCGCGATCCGGGTGACGGCCGTCGAGGGTGCGGAACCCAAGGTGAACCTTCTGCGGAAGGCCACCCACTGGTTCGCCGAACTGGACGGCGCCCAGACCCACTTGGCGGTCCACGACACCGCTGCGGACGCCGTCGGCGACAACCCGGGCAGGATCAGGGAACCCAGGGTGGGCGCCAGGGCCACAGCTATGGCCGAGCGCAGAGCGGACCGGCGCGTTACGTCGTGCATCGCGGGCTCCAACTGTCGATGTGCGGAGAGGGCAGCAAACGCGCCGGCAGGCCGGAGTCGAACGGAACGGAATGATCGATTCCAGGGGCTTGAAACGTTTCATTCGCGTGTTTGCAGGCGAGATCTTCGTCCTGTCTGCGGCGCCGTGTCAATGGTCGTGCGGTCGGCGTTCCCACGAACGTCCCGAGCACGGAGAGAGGCCCCGCAGTTCAGGAGGGTGGGGCACACATGCGTCCGCGCCGTGAGCGGGCGCGGGCACGGGGGGCACGACCGGGCACGGGCGCGAGCGCGAGCGCCGCGGAGCAAACCGGCCCGTTCCGTTGAAGTGCCCCTGACCTGGACTGCCCGTCGCCGTCGCCCTGACCAGAGCGAAGGCCGACGAGCGCGAGACGCTGCTGGACCTGCTCGATGCCGAGCCGAAACTCGTTGCCACTCGGCCGGGACAGACTTTGATCGTCGACAACAACTACTTCGGCCGCAACTTCGAGCACCAGCCGGCCGGGCACGGCATCCGGCTGCCGCGGCCGATCCGCAGGGGCGAACCGGAGCGGCCCGGAGCCGAGCTGTTCACGCCGCCGCGGCAGGTTGCCGAGTCGGTCAACGAGACCTTCAAGGGCCGACTCGACCTGGAACGGCACCACGGCCGTACACCCGCCGGCGTCGTCGCCCGCGTCCTGCGGCGCATCTCACGCCGACCACCGGAGTCTGGCGCAACGGCCGGAGCGGACAACCCGTTCGCCGGCTCTTGGGATCGATCACGTAGGGGATGGTGCCAGGGTGCGCAGGACGTCGAACTCGTTGCCCTCGGGGTCTGCCATGACCACCCAGTCCCGGTCTGGTCCCTGGCCCACATCCACCTTGGCGGCGCCGAGGCGGAGCAGCCTGGCCACCTCGTCGTCGGTGCCGCCGTCGATCGGGCTGACGTCGAGGTGGAGCCGGTTCTTCACGGCCTTGCCCTCGGGCACCTGAATGAACACCAGGGTGGGCGGCATCTGGCGGGCCCGGACCTCCTCGACGGTCGGCACCCAGGAGCCGATCTCGACCTTGCCCTCGCTCCGGTCGATCACCTTGAAGTCCAGGACCTCGCACCAGAAGGCCGCGAGGCGCTCCGGATCGTGGCAGTCGACAACCAACTCGGTGAACCTGCTCGTCATGACTCCCCCAGACAGTGCGGACGGGGGCTCAGCCTATGGGGCCGCGCCACCCCTCCGGTCCGGAATCGCCACGACGACCGACCCAGGGGATCGATCATCCAGGGGGCGACGGCGTATCGGATGTGGGTGACACCGGCGCTCTCACGGACTCTCGGCGTACCGATCCGGACCGGTGTCCTGGAAGGCGAGAGCGGCGAGAGCGGCGAGAGCGGCGAGAGCACGGCAGGTGGCGTTCCAGGCTTGCTGCGTCTGCATCGGGTCGTCGGGGGACTGGGTGCCACCCATATCGGTTCCTCCCTCTCAGCGCAGTTGCTCGGCCAGTCCGACGATGATCCCCTCCGGGCCACGGACGTAGCAGAGCAGATAGCTGTCCTCGAACCGGGCGATCTCGCCGACGAGTTCGGCGCCGTGAGGGCGCAGGCGGGCAACGGTGTCCTCGATGTCGTCGACGGCGAACATGACGCGGTGCGTGCCCAGAACGTTGTGCGGTCGGTTGCGCGGACCGTCGCTGATCGCCGCGGGGCTGCGGTACCTCGCCAGTTCCAGCCGGCTGTGACCGTCCGGGGTCCGGACCATCGCGATGTCACAGTGCACCCCGTCGAGTCCGGTGCACCGGTCGGCGACGAGACCCTCGACCTCCGTCCGGCCCTCCAGCTCCATACCGAGTTCCACGAAGAACGCGATGGCGGCATCCATGTCCTCGACGACGATGCCGACGTTGTCCATCCGCTGAATCGCCATGCTGGATTCTCCTTCTTCCTCGTGCGGCCGGTGGTGGCCGCTGATGCCCCTGGGACGGAGCCGGTGACACGTTCTCGACATCCTCAGACCGCCGAAAATCTGAATCGCATCTCAGCACCGCTACAGCAGACCCGCACGCCAGGCGCCACCACCGAGGGTGAGTGAGCCTCCGCCGACTTGAAATCACAGGTCAAAGGGCTGGCGTGACCGCGGCTCTCGGGGCACTCACGCTGGTCCGGGGTGACTGTCTGCGAAGTAGGTCATCTGTCAGCGATCGGCTTCGAGGTCTGTCAGGACGAGGGGGGCGTCTCGGAGGCGGTCGACGGGCGCAGTGCCCATGGCGCCGACGGGGCCCGGCCGGCGACAACCGAGCGGCATCGATCAGCCCAGCGATGCAGTTGCCGCACGCAAGTCTTCCAGGGCTGCCAGTGCATGTGGCGCGAGCCCTTCTGTGCCGTCACGATCGCTTTCGGACCACTGGGCGTATCCCCGCTTGAACGCGAGGACTCCCAGCTCGGCCGCGAGGTGCGCGGTCGGGTCGGGGAGGCCGCGGGCGATGAGCGCGGCTGTCATGGCGGCCGCGAGACCGACGCTCTTGAGGGCGTCGCGCTCTTGTAGTTCGGTGCTGGCTGCCACGGCTGCTTTGAGGCGGGGGCCGAGTTCACGGTTCACCGGACCCATGGCGCTCGATGCGCGCTCGAGACCGGCCGCCACCGCCTGGAGCGGGCTGGCGCTCGCAGGGGCCTCGGTGATGCCGTCGGCGAGCAGCCTGCTGAGCGTCTCCTGGCCGGCGACCAGCAGCTCGCGCTTGTCGGAGAAGTGCCGGAAGAAGGTGCTCTTGGTGACGCCGGCGCGCTCGGCGATCTGCGTCACCGTGGTGGCGTCGTACCCCTGCTCGGTGAACAGGTCGACGGCCGCAACGACAAGTCGCTGGGCCGCCCCTGGTTGCCATCTAGCCATGAGCCCAGGATAGGTGATGGGACTCCCGTCCCATCACCATGTAGGGTCAGTGATGGGACAACGGTCCCATCACTTTCAGGGAGAGCTCATGCATGTCTTCGTCACCGGCGGTACCGGCACCATCGGCTCCGCCGTCGTCGCCGAACTGCTCGGCAACGGCCACACTGTTCTCGCACTGGCTCGCTCGGACGGCTCCGCGCAGGCCCTCGACCGCGCTGGTGCCAAGGTGCTGCGAGGAGACCTGACCGACCTCGATGCCCTCCGGTCCGGCGCAGCACAGTGCGACGGCGTGATCAGTCTGGCGTTCGGACGCGACTACAGCAGTCCGGACGCTCTCGCTCAGGCCATCACCGAGGAGAGCGCCGCCCTCGCCACGCTGGGGCAGGAACTCATCGGAAGCGACCGCCCGATCGTCACGGTCTCCGGCACACCCTGGGTGCCGGGGCGCGCCTCCACCGAGGCCGATCCGCTGCCGACAGACGGACCGGTGGGCGGCCGGGGCCGTTCGGTCAATGCACTGCTGGACCTCGCCTCGCGCGGTGTGCGCAGCATGGCTGTCCGCATGCCGCGCACGGTCCACAACGAGGGCAAGGGCGGATTCGCCGGCCTGTTGACCGATCAAGCGCGCCGCACCGGGGTGGCCGGCCACCCGGGCGACGGCACCCAGCGCTGGCCGGCCGTGCACGCGCTCGACGCAGCCGTCCTGTTCCGGCTGGCCCTCGAGTCCGCACCGGCCGGGACGGCCTGGCACGCCGTCGGCGACGAGGGCGACGCGGTGCGGGACATCGCCACAGTCATCGGCCGGCGACTGGGCCTGCCGGTCGAGGAGGTTCCGCAGGAGAACTTCGGCCCGTTCGGCCCGATCTTCGCCATGGACCAGCCGGCGTCCAGCGCCCACACCCGCAATGCCCTCGGGTGGCAGCCGACCCACTCCAGCCTCCTCGAGGACCTGGAGACCATTCAGCCCTGACGCACACCGGTTCGATGGGACCGTCCATGGTCGGCTCGATGGCTTACTGGCAAGGGGCCGGTATGCCCGGTGCCGGGATTCTCGAAGTTGTCGTGGGTGACTGTCTGCTGAGTAGATCCGCCAGCGGTTGACTTCGAGCTTCGTCAGGACGAGCAGGGCTCTGCAGGAGGGCAGGGGGCGGGCAGGGTCGGTGCGGAGCTTGGTGAGGATCGGCCAGTTCTCGAGATGGGCGAAGCCGCGCTCGACCGGTGCCCGTCCGACAGCGATGACGCGGTTGGCGGTCTTCTGCCGGGGGGAGCTTGTGGGTGCGGGTGGGGTGGAAGCCTGTGACGATCACAGGGTCGAGGACGTTGTTGTCCAGGCCGCGGGAGCCGAGGTCCGCCAGGGGCCCGAGGCCGGCGGCACGCAGGTGGGCCAGGACGGCCCTGGCGGGCGACGGTGTTGCCAACATTGCGCCTCCTCACTTGCTTCACGACGCCGGTCACCCTGGCGGGTGGCGTTCCCTGTGCCACTCCCCCTCGTCCGACCCGTCCGGGCCGCACCGCGTGGCGCCGACGCAAGCCGGCCGTGGCGCTGACATGGCTCCGCGACCCCCCAGGACCCGGGCGGCGACTGCGCAGCTGCCCGGCGTCACCGGCCCGGATGGAGGTCGGTGGTGCGGGAGGATGGCCGGCTCGCTCTCCCGCGCCCCGGCCGGACACCTCACCCCGGGCCCGCGCCATCCACCCTCCATCCCAGCCCTTGCTTCACCTATCGAATATCGATAGATTCCCATCGCGATTCGATGGAAGGATGGGTCATGGGAAAGCTGACCGTGCGTGCGCTGCGCGCCCTGCTCGTAGTGGTGCTCGCCGGCACCGTGTTCGTACAGGTGTTGATGGTGTGGACACTGGTCAGCGGGAACGACCCGGAGGACGGATCGCTCCCGCTGACCGCGCTGCGCGTGATCACGATCTTGGGCATGGTGTCGGCCCAGGTCGCCCTGGTCTGCGTATGGCGGCTGGTGACCATGGTGCGACGCGGAACCGTGTTCTCCCACGCCGCCTTCCGGTACGTGGACGGCGTGATCGGCGCGATCGTGGCGGCTGCCCTCGTATGGTTCGCGGTCACGGCGGTCAATGCTCCGGGCCAGCGGGACGACCCGGGCGTCACCGTCATCATGGGCGGGGTCGGCCTGGCCATCCTGGGAGTCGCGCTCATCGTGCTCGTGCTGCGGATGCTGCTCGCCCAGGCCGTCGCACGCGACGCCGAAGCGGCGCAGATGCAGGCCGAGTTGGACGAGGTGATCTGATGCCGATCGCCGTCGACATCGACGTGATGCTGGCCAAGCGGAAAATGTCCGTGGGCGAGCTCGCGGACCGCGTAGGGATCACTCCCGCCAACCTGGCGGTACTCAAGAACGGCCGCGCCAAGGCGGTGCGCTTCGCGACGCTCGCCGCGCTCTGCGACGTCCTCGAGTGCCAGCCGGGCGACCTGCTGCGCTGGGAGGCCGAGGACGCCGCAGCCGACTGACGCGCCCTTCCAAGATCATGGAGTTCTCGACGCGCTGGTCCTGGTGGAGGACCGTGCTTGGCGACGCATCATCGCCGACCCCGCCCGCCCTGGAGCACCCCCGCGAGCATCACGAGCCGTGCCCCAGGAGATCCCGCGCCTGCTGGAATGGGGTGCCTTGACGCACAGCCGGACCCGGTGTCCCCGAAGCAGTGTCTGCCGACGGAGGCGACGGTGCGGCGGCAGTTGGGCCGCGTCGACGGCGACGCGCTGGACCCGGCGGTGGGCCGCTGGCCCGCCGACCGGCGCGGTGGGGCCGACGGTCAACTGCACGCAGTCTGCCGCGACGGGGAGGGCCCAGCGGGGCCCCGGGGGCAGCCTGCTACCGGAACGCGGCAGGCGGACGGATCAGTAGTTGGCGTTGGCGAGGATCTCGCCGTTCTTGTCGTAGACGGTCACCAGCCCGTTGTCGGACTCGTAGCACGACGTGAACGCGGAGGCGATCAGCTTGCCCTCGCCCTGGTGCGGTCCCATCAGTCCGCCGGTGAAGTCGGTGAACACCTCGGGAGCATCCAGGATGTTGTTCCGCTTGTCGGCGCCGGTGACCTTCGTGACGTGCTTGATCGCAGCCTGCTCGGTGGGCGTGCCGGACTTGGCCACGCAGGCCTGGAATTCCTCGGCCTGCGTCTTGGTGGACTCGGCCGGCCTTTCCTCCTTGGCGGGCTCTTCCTTCACAGGCTCGTCCTTGGCGTCGTCGGTCGTCGACTTGCCGGTGGCCGAGACGGCCTTGTCCTTGTTGCTGTTGTCCGTGGAGTCGCCGCCGCTCGTCGCGGCTCCGACGATGCCGATCACGACGAACAGGCCGATGATGCCGGCGCAGCCCAGTCCGATGATCTTGCCTGCGCTCGGCTTCTTGGGCGGGAGCGGCTGGAAGGGCGGGCCGGCGTATCCCGGAGGAGTCTGGAGGCCACCCCATCCGGGCTGTTGCTGGTTGGGCTGGTGCGGCTGCTGCGGGTATGGCTGGCTCATGTCGCCCCCTGAGGTGAATATGACTTACGGGTGTGTTACTAGCGAAAGAGTTGCCTGGTTGCGCCGAACCCGCAAAGATCACCCGATCGTGGTGAACAAGGCTCCCGTCGGGGCGATTTCGGTGGGCCCCCGGGGCAGGCCTGCTATACGGGCGTGACAGCGGCGGCGATCACACATGACGCAGGCGAAGTTCTGGCGAACCTGCATGACGGCCCTCGGGAAGCCAAGGACCAGGCCGGCTCGGCGAGGCCGGCCTCGCCGCCGTGGCGCAGGAAGCTCGCCGCCATGCGCGAACTCGCGGCCCGGCACTCCGTCGTCCACCTCGGCATGCCCGATCTCCGTGACCTCCTCGCCCGCCTCGACTCCGATCGGGGAAACGAGGATGCGAAGCAGCGCCCCTGAGGACGCGAGCGTTCAGACGGTTTCAGCAAGCGCGACGAGGAGTACCTCGCTTCGCGCAAGACCCAGGGCGTGTGCGCGGCGATTCGACTGCGAGCCGAAGACCCCGTCGTCCTGGGACAGGACGCCCGCCAGCCGTAGCGCACCCAGGGCGCAGCACGGGCGGATCGGCAGCACGGCCGGATCGGCTGCATGGGCAGCTTCAGCCGACGACGGACATGATCACCCTTACGCTTTCCACAGCCTCTTCAACACCGAGGAGGCGGTCAGTTGAAGGCATCGGTCATGCAGTCCGCGCGGCAGCCGGCGGCCTCGAAGCGCTGGCGGAGGGCGGCAGCCGCCTCGTCGCGCTCCACGGAGACGTGCCCGTAGTGCCGGCACGCCACCCGGGTCACGTCCCCGACCGTGACAATGGCCGGTTCGCCGCGTGCCGCCCGGCGACGCGCTTCGGCGATCGCCATGTCCGCAGAACGGAGCAGGTTTCTGGAGCGGTCCCGGATTGCGGCCGCCTGGGTCCGTTTCGTCGAGAGGGGGCGCAGGACGCGCCCCTTCCAGATGAAGCCGGCGGCGACGAGGACGGAACCGAACGCGACGAACAGGAGTCCGCCCGGGTCATGAGGCATCTGCCCAGTCTTCACCACGCGCGTAGTGGTCGTCATGCCCGCGCGGGCGGCCGGATGACAGCGACCTTGTGATCGACTCAGTCGGGCTTGCTTTCCTCCTGGCAGCGTCGGCGGGCGAGGATGTCCGTGAGCGGATCGGTCACGTGGAACCGGTGCTTGTACGAGCGGGTGACGACGTCCTGCGGTTGCCGTCCGGCGCCGGGTCGGCCGGTCCGGGCAGCCCGCTGGAACCGGCTCCTGGGATCGGGCATCCGGGGGCCGAGTCGGAGCTCTCGCCGAGGAAGCCGCCCGACTGGTGCTGCCACAGCTTGGCGTAGGCACCGTTCGATGTGAGCAACTCCTCGTGGGTGCCCTGCTCGACGACGCTTCCGCGGTCGAGGACGACGAGACGGTCCATACCGGCGACGGTGCTCAGACGGTGGGCGACCACGAGGGCCGTACGTCCGTCCATCAACCGCCACAGGGCGTCCTGGACGAGGAGTTCGCTCTCCGAGTCCAGCGCGCTGGTGGCCTCGTCGAGCAGCAGGATCGGGGCGTCGCGCAGGATGGCCCTGGCGAGGGCGACGCGCTGGCGCTGCCCGCCCGAGAGTTTCACTCCCCGCTCCCCCACCAGGGTGTCGAAGCCGTCGGGGAGTTGGTCGACGAACTCCGTGACGTGCGCGGCCGCGGCCGCGGCGTGGATCTCCTTGTCGGTGGCGCCGGGCCGGGCGAAAGCGATGTTGTCCCGCAGGCTGCGGTGGAACATGGCGGGTTCCTGCGGGACGTAGGCGATGAGCGAGCGCAGGTCGGTCTGGCGCAATCCGCTGATGTCCTGACCGCCGATCAGGATGCGTCCGTCGTCGATGTCCGACATGCGCAGCAGAAGCCGGGTGAGTGTGGTCTTGCCTCCGCCGGACCTGCCGACCAGACCGATCCGTGCGCCTGCGGGAACGTCGAGGTCGAGTGCCTGGAAAATCGGCTTCGCGCCCGCGTGGGCGAAGGTCACCGTCTCGAAGCGGATGCCTGTGTCCCGCGGTGCGAGCGGCGCGGGTTGCGTCGGGTCGAGCACGGTGGGCGGATCCAGCAACAGCTCCGTGAACTGCGCGGCCTCGGTCATCGAGCTTTCCAGACGCCGATAGATCTGGTTGAACTCGAACATGATCTGGGTGGCGTTGGAGTAGTAGGTGAAGGCGACGACGACCTCCTCCACTCCCTGGCCCGGGCCACCGAAGGCGATGGCGACCAACAGGCCCAGCACGTTCGTCAGTACGGACATGGGGGCGATCAGGGTGTCGACGCGCAGATTGCCGTAGTCCCACGACCGCAGCGTCAGGCGCCGGGAATCCGCGACACGGCTGCGGTGTTCGTCGGCCTCCCGACACTCGGCCGCGAAGGCCCGGATGGTCTCCATGTTCATGAGGCTGTCGGCGACGTGCCCTGAGACCCGGGCGAACGCCGCCTCACGGTCGTTGACGAGCCGCTGCCGACGACGGATCAGAGGTGTCGCGGCCAGCACCGTCAGCGCGATCATCACCAGAAGGCCGACGACGAGCATCGGTTCGTAGCTCCACAGCACCACGGCGCCGAACAGCAGGGGGACGAGACTGCCCACGATCCGGTACGTCACCGTGTCCACGAAGTCCTCGAAGCGCTTGCCGAAGCTCAGCACCCGTTTGGTCAGCGAACCGGCGAAGTTGTCATGGAAGAATGCCGCGTCCTTGGCGAGAAGTTCCTCCATGCCACTCACGTACAGGTGTTCCATGCCGAGGGCGTCCACGCGGTTCAGGCAGTGCTGCCCCACCCGCCACACGGCCTCGGCGAGCAGCAGTGTCACTCCGAAGCCCAGCACGTACGGCAGCGCCGAGCTGAGGGTGAGACCGTCGTCGTCGGCAGCCTGGCCTGCCAGTTTGGCGATCAGCAGGGGGGCGACGTAGCGGGTGCCGATGTTGCCCATGGCGGGCAGCAGCAGTGCGGGCAGGGCCAGCCGTCGTAGTCTCAGCAGTTCCCGACCGTAGCGGCGCAGCGCCAGAACGACCGCGCTCCTGCCCGGCGTCGACCCTTGCATATCTGTTGTCCCCATCACACTCCCGGTGGTTCGGAAGTCGGAAGTGTCCCGTTCGGGGCGGTCCTCAGTCCAGCCATTTACCGCGAACCGGCGAGAACCGGACACCGCTGTGCTCAGCGTGCGCAGCGGGCGCGTCCTCGCCGTAATCGGTGCAGCCGCGTGCCGCTCGCTCCTGCTGCCGGGGGCAGCGCGCACGCGGAGTGGACGCTCGGTGGCTTACGGGTTCTGACTGCACCGGCCGTCCGGCTCAGCGGCGGCGGCCAACCGCTTCGGCCGCGACCACGGCGTCCTTCACCCGCCCGCGGCCGACGCCGCGGGTGACCCACGACCGCGCGGGAGTTCGTCAGTCGCGCCGACAACGCATCGCTCGCATCAGGCGGCCTGCCCCGCGCGAGGCCGTTGGCAGCTGTCGCCGGCCCCGGGAGGGTGTGTCCGCGGTCGGCTGGGTAGTCAGGGCAGGAGAAGTACTTTGCCGGTCTGTCGGTGGCTTTCGAGGTATGCGTGGGCTTCGGCCGCCTGTTCCAGGGGGTAGGCGCGGTCGATGATCGGGGTGATCTTCTTGTCTGCCAGCAGTTCCAGGCACAGTTGCTGGTCGCGCAGGGTGGCGCCGCGCACACTGGCGATCTTCACCTGCTGGCCGATGAGCGCGAGTGCGTCCAGTTCGAGGCGGGATCCCTGGTCGGTCGGTGTGCCGAGGACGATGACCGTGCCGCCGAGCCGTGTGCAGGAAAGGGAGAGCTGGAAGAAGTCGTTGCCGCCGACGCAGTCCCAGACGGCGTCGGCGCCCAGGCCGTGCGTCAGCTCCCTCACCTGTGCCGGTAGCCGGGGGTCGGTGGAGTGCACGATGTGGTCGTAGCCGAGCTTGCCGAGTGCTTCGTCGTGGTCCGGTTTGGTGGTGGTGCCGATGACGGTGGCGCCGCTCAGCTTCGCCAGTTGTGCGCAGGCGATCGCCATTCCGCCGCTGGCGCCGGTGATGACCACCGTGTCGCCGGGGCCGACGGGTGCCTGGCGTGCGCAGTTGAGCGGGGTGGTGTAGGTCCACATGGTGGCTGCGGCCGTCTCGAAG
Source organism: Actinobacteria bacterium OV320 (assembly GCA_001298545.1). Lineage (GTDB taxonomy): Bacteria > Actinomycetota > Actinomycetes > Streptomycetales > Streptomycetaceae > Streptomyces > Streptomyces coriariae. Next base: position 173,651 of record LJCX01000033.1, on the reverse strand, counting down.
TCGACGCCGTCGGGGATGGGCAGAATGGCGTCCTGGCGTCGCACGACGTACTGGGCGTATCCGCCGAAGACCTGGTGTCCGGGGTAGGCGGTGTCGATGCACAGATTCTCGAGTCCGCGTAGGCACAGCGCGCAGTTGCGGCACGGCGGGTGCGGGAGCTGTACCGCCCTGTCGCCTGGGCTCCACCGGGTGACGTTATCGCCGGTGGCCACGATCTCACCGGCCGCGTCCCGGCCGAGCTGGAACGGCAGGGGCCACGACGGCCGTCCCGGGAGAGGCTGCGGCAGGTTGCCCGAGCGGTAACGCAGGTCCCAGCTGTTGACCGCTGTGGCGTGCACACGCAGCAAGACGTCGTCCGGGCCGACCTCGGGAATCGGTGCCTCGATGTACTTGAGCACCTCGGGCCCGCCGTGTTCGAACAGGCGGACCGCCATCATGGTCTGTTCCACTGTCACGTTCCTTCAGATCGTTGGGCAATTCATCGCAGGCTCCACACAGCCGCCCGCACCACCCGCCCCGGCCACCCCGCGTGCGAACGGATCCCGCCCCGGAGGCCCACCGGAGGCGGACACGGGACGGAACAGGGGCCGAGTCCACCGCGCCCGACACCCAGCGCACCGGACGCGACCACGTCGGCAGTCGGCAGTCGGCAGTCGGCAGTCGGCAGCGGAGTGGACCCGCCGAGCACGCCGCGAAGCCGCCGCCGTCCCCGCACAGACCGTGCACAGGTCGGCGGTTCGCTCATGCAGCGCGTACTCGCTGAGCATGTGTCCAGGCGGATCCCCGGGGCCACGCGTCTCCAGCGCGGCATGAACCGCCGTAGCCAGGTGCCGCACCACATGGTGATCGAAGGACGGACGAGGAAAGCTGCATGCCCACCAGGCAACATCCGCCTCATAAAACCCGTACCACTCGGAGTATGAAGCTTCCATGAAGCCGGGCCCCGCTCCCCACTGGTGCTCCCTTCTCCCGACCGAGAAGCCGGTGGCGCCCTCACGGAGGTCGTCGGGACCGACCGCATCCGAGCCCGGGTCACGGGGAAGCCAGCGGGGAGAAGGGGCTGGACCTGGACGTGCGTGGCGCGGCCGTGGGCGACGTCGCCGACGCCTCCATTTCCGGCAGACGCGGTGCCACTCCCCCTGTAAGGACGGCGGGAGTGCGCACCGCCCGGCGTCCTTGGCGACCGCGACGTGCTCGTGATCGCCTCTGCGGGGGCGACGGGTCAGCGGGAGACCGGAGGCAGACCGTCCCCGGGAACGTGATCCTGCGGTAGGTGCAACGCAATCGTCGCTCCCCTGCCCAGGCCGGCGGATTCCGCGGTGATATCTCCGCCGTGGGCTCGGGCGATGCCCCGGGCGATGGTCAGGCCGATGCCGCTGCCGCCGGCGGCAGCGGGGCGGCCGGGATACTCAAGGCGTTCGAAGCGATGGAAGATGCGCTCCCGGTCGTGTTCGGCGATGCCGATGCCGTCGTCCATGACGCGGACGATCACGTGATGCGCGGGCGCCGGTTCAGCGTGCACGGACAACGTCACATGTCCCTGCCGATCGCATGCGGCCAGTGCGTTGCCGAGCAGGTTCACCAGGACCTGGGTGATCCGGTCCGGGTCGCAGACGGCGGCGGCAGGTGTGTCCGCGTCAACGACGAGGGTCACCGTCTGGTCGTCGTACTGGGGGCGCAGTCGCTCCGCTGTCCTCCGAGCCAGCACGGCCACGTCGGTGGGCTTGAGGCGAAGATCGAAGGCGCCCTCCTCCGACCGGGACAGGCTGGAGAGATCGCCGGCCAGGCGCTGCAACCGGTCGACGTCGTCGGCGAGGGAGGCGAACATCGCCTCATCGGGCATGAAGATGCCGTCGGCGATGCCCTCTATCTGGCCGCGAAGGATGGTGATGGGGGTGCGCATCTCGTGGGCGACCTCGGAGATCAACCGGGCGCGGCGGCGCTCGGTGTCGGCGAGGGCAGCCGCCAGCGTGTTGACGTCTTGGACCAGCGCTGCCAGGCCCGGCTCGCTGGGGAGTTCGAGGATGTCGTCGTAGTGTCCCTCGGCGAGCCGCCGCGTGGCGGCGCGCACCCTGTCGAGCGGACGCAGCAGAAACCGGGACAGGGCGACGGACGCCGGGAATGCCGCGGCCCCTCCGAACAGAAGGCCGACCTGTAGGACCACGTCGCCTTCGACGTCGTCAAAACCGAGCCACACCTCGATCAGCGCGCTGATCGCCGCCATGGCCGCCAGAGCCAGGAGGAGCACCATGACGTGCGAGAGCACCAACCGGTTGCGGAGCGACAGACGCTCCTTGATGCGGCGCAGCCGCGCGCGAGACCGGTGGTAGGCCGGAATGCGGGGGGCAGGCATGGGTGGGTGTCCTTCCTGGCCGCTAGGCGGGGCGCCCGATGAACCGGTAGCCGATGGTGCGGACGGTTCCCACGAACCGGGGTGCGCCCGCGTCGTCGCCCAGTGCGCGCCGCAGAGTACGGATGTGCACGTCCACGACGCGTTCGTCGCCGAAGAAGTCATCGCCCCACACCTGGGCCAGCAGGCCGCGCCGGGTGAAGACCCGCCCGGGGACACGGGCCATCGCGAACAACAGATCGAAGTCGAGAGCGGACAGCTCCACCGTCCGGTCGGCATCGACCAGCACGGTACGTGTCGCGCGATCGACAGTCAGTCCGTCGAAGCGCAGCACGCCGTCCTCGTGGTCCGCCTCGGACCGGCTGTCGGTGCGTCGCAGGATGGCGCGCACCCGCAGTGCCAGTTCGCGGGGGCTGAACGGCTTGGTGACGTAGTCGTCGCTGCCGGTGGTGAAGCCGATCAGCCGGTCGACCTCCTCGTCCCGGGCGGTGAGCATGATCACCGGAATCCGGCTCACCTCCCGGATGCGGCGCAGGACCTGGAATCCGTCCAGGCCCGGAAGCATGACGTCGAGCACCACGAGGTCCGGCCGGTCGCGGGTGACCGTCCGCAGGGCGGACGGCCCGTCCGCGGCTTCGACGACGTCGAACCCGTCCGCCTCCAGGTAGCCGCGCACGGTCATGCGGATCTTGGGCTCGTCATCGACGACCAGAACCCGCTGCGTACTCATCGTGCTCGCTTTCCATGGCCGAGGTGGGCAGAGGGAGGGGACGGCCGTCATGGGCGCGGGAACACCGGCGGCATGGAGGCAGAGGGCCTCGAATGCCGCCAGCGTACGGTGTCTGTCGTGGGCGGCGGGCCGGGCAGGCGTACGGTCGCGGTTCAGTGAGAGCCGGAGCGGCGTATACGCGCCTTGAGCTTCGGGAATTGCTCCAGGGCGTTGGTCCGCTCGAGAGCGATCCGCTGACGCCGGTTGAAGACCTCATCGACGGTCGGCTCGGGGTCGCCGGCCTCGAGCAACGGCAGGCTGCCCTTGAGGAAGGGCATGGTCTCGACGTTGTCGGCCGCGTAGAGATGGCGGGTCGCCGGCCAGTCGCTGCCGAACATGATGTGGTCCGCGGGCACCAGCGACGACAGCGGCTGCAACTGGGCGGCGGTGAACGCCTGTGCGTCGTCGAAGTACATCTGCTTGATGTACTTGAGGGGACCTTCCGGCAGCACCTCGTTGAACGGCGGGAAGGCCGAGTGCCGGGTCGCGAGCCGGTAGGCCAGGAACGGCAGTGCCCCGCCGCTGTGCGTGAAGTGCCAGCGAATGTTCGGGTAGTCCCGCAGGACACCGTTGTAGATCAGGCTCGTCATCGCACGGGTCGCGTCGAAGGTGTATTCGAAGACGTTGTTGCCGGCCGGGATGTCGGGGCCGAAGCAGAGCTTCGGAGCCGGGTTCGTCTCCGGACCCGTCGGGTGGACGTAGACGTAGGCACCGCGGTCATTGAGGATCTCGTACAGAGGCGCGAACGAAGGATCCCCCAGGTAGGTGCCCTTGTAGTTGGTGAGCAGGCAGATGCCGTCGAGATCCAGTTCGCCGAGCGCGCGGTCCACCTCGGCCACGGAGCCCTCGATGTCGGGCATCGGGGTGACCGCGAAGATCCCGAACCGGTCACCACGGGTCCGCACGAGGTCGCGGGCGTAGTCGTTGACCGCGCGGGCGGTGGCGCGCCGGTCGTCGACCGGGCCGACGGTGACCTGCAGGTCGCCGAACGACAGGACGCTGGCCTGGATCCGGTACTGGTCCATGAAGGCCACATGCCGATCGACCGACCACGGACCGTACGCCCCGGTGATTGCGCCGAGGAGGCCGTAGCGCTTCAGGTAGTCGTTGTACACGTCGGGCGAGTAGTGCGCGTGGGTGTCAATACGCCAATTGCCCTTCGGCAGCCCCGGCCCGGACGCTGCCGCCTCCGGACTGGCCATGGCAGCGGGCACCGTGGCCGCGGCCGCTGTGACAAGCGCCGCGGCCGATGCCCCTTCGATCATCCTTCGACGCGAGATGTTCCTTCGCAGGTTCATTTCCAGTTCCTCTCTTCGTTCCGTGTGCGAATCAGGTCGTATGTGCGCACGTCACGGCCCCGTCGCCCAGGCCTGGCAGTGCCTACGGAGGACGGCGACGGTCCCGGCCGTCATGGGCACCGCTCGCTCACCACGCGGGCGTGCTCGCGGTCCAGGCCGATCCAGGAGCCGGAGCGGCGGCGTCCTCCTCGGCCGGGCCGGTCGCCGCCAACAGGTCGATCCGGCGCTCAGGTGAACAGGCCGACGGTTCCTTCGCGCAGCGCGTCATCGCCGACCTCGTGCCCAGCGAGGCCCACGTGCCTGGCCGAGCCCGGATCAGGGAACGCGCCGATCACGACGGAACCGGACAGCCCGGTGCCGACCGTCGACGTCAGATGCCGCCGCACAACAGGGTGATCAGCGTTGTCCGTCGGCGGGACGAGGAGTACGTGCATGACCGCCAGACAACAGCCGTCTCATAAAGCACCTACCGCTCAGCACATGAAGCTTCCATGAAGCCGATCGCCGGGCTGCCGCCCGTGCCTTCGAGAGCCTCGTACCGGTGCGGAGCCTCGCTCAGGTCGGTGGGACCGCATCGGCTCGGTCGGCCGAGGGTCGGCGAGGGCGTCCGGGAGTACCTGACGGCGCTCCACACGCGGACATGGGCGTATGCCCTCTCTCAGGAGCTTTCGGTGACTGCTACCGGGAGTCCTGCGGTGCTTCGGCGGGCTGCAGCGTCGTGAGCCATTGGGCGACCACGGCGTCGATGAAGGCGTCGGTGACCTGGCCGCGGTCGAGGAAGAGCCGGGCGAGGACGGGCCCGTACAGCAGGGTGAACTCGTCGTCGCTGATCTGGATGCCCGAAGGCTCCAGCAGCCTGTTGAAGCCCACGTAGCGGTCTTCGCCGATGCGGACGAGCGCCCTCGCACTGTCGGGGTCGTGGTCGGCCTGGGCGGTGATGGCCAGGGCCGCAGATCGCACCGCGGGCACACTGACGCCGGCGCGCAGGCTCCTCAGCCAGGCGGTGGCCACGTCACGCACGTCGCTGCCCGGTTCGGGGTAGGTGCCGAGGTCGGGGCCTTCCAGGACGAGGTCGAAGAGCAGCGCGGCTCGGGTGGGCCAGTGCCGGTAGAGGGTCTGCCGGGTGACGTCCGACCGCTCGGCCAGCAGGGCATAGGTCAGCCCGGCCGGTCCGACCTCAGGCAGCAGTTCCCGCGCGACGGCCAGCACGCGATTGCGGGTGCGCTGCACGCGCGGGTTGCCCGGGGTCGGCTGACGGCGGTGGAGGGGCTGCTTCATAGCGCCACCCTACCGGCACATCATACGGACCGTGTGATTGACGTCACAGGCGTCAATCATACGCTGCGTGTGATAGACCTGAGGAAGTAATCACACGCACTGGATGATTCTCGTGCGTCGGCGCATTCGAAAGGCAGAGAGCCATGTCCCCTCGCAACCTGATCGCACCCCCGTTCGCCCGCACTCGCCTCGGCTCCGGCCCTGGCCTGCTCCTCGCCCACGGCGCCGGCAGCAGCCTGGCCGGCACCTACGGCCCCGTCCTGGAAGCCCTCGCCGCCCGCTACACCGTCGTCGGCGTCGACTACCCCGGCAGCGGCGACACTCCCCGGGCCGGCGCCCCGCTGTCCGTCGACGACCTCGCCGACCAGCTCGTCGCCGCCGCCGATGCGGAGGGCGTCGACCGCTTCGCCGTGTCCGGCTTCTCCCTCGGCGGCCCGGTCGCCATCCGAGCCGCCACCCGCCACCCCGAGCGCGTCACCGCACTCGTCCTGACCGCCGCCTTCCCGCACCGCGACAACCGGCTCGCTCTCGCCTCCTCGGTCTGGAGCAAGATCGCCGCCTCCGGCGACCGCGAACTGCTCGCCGAATTCCAGCTCATGATGGCCCTCGGCACCCAGGCGCTGGAGTCCATGCCCGCCGAACAGTTGCGGCAGACCCTCGGCTACGTCGCCGCCGGCGCGGCCGACGGCAGCTCCGAGCAGACCGACCTCGTCGGCCGGGTCGACGTCCGGGACGACCTCGCCGGCATCACGGTCCCCACCTTGGTCGTCTCGACCACCGACGACCGGCTCACCTCCACCGCCCTGCACCGCCGGCTCGCCGAGACCATCCCCGGCGCCCGACTCGCGGAAATCGCCACCGGCCACCTGCCGATGCTGGAGCGGACCGACGAGTGGCTGCAGCTCCTCACCGACTTCCTCGACAAGCACCACGCCTGAACCCACACCGCGGACGCGGCCATGTGGACCTGGTCCCTCACCCACACCGCACCTTGATCACAACTCACCACAGCGAGTCCATGGAGGAATCATGCTCAAGTTCGGCCACCTCGACGAGTCCCCCCTCTTCCACGACCAGCAGAAGGAGCAGACCGGCCCGGTCACCATCATCAACACCTTTGTCGCCCCGGAAGGCAAGGAGGACGAGGTGGTGGCCGCCTGGACGGACGACGCGGAATACATGAAGAAGTCGGGGAGCCTGCTCTCGGTGCAGCTGTACCGGGGCATCGGCGGCAGCCGGCTTTTCACCAACGTCGCGGTCTGGAAATCCACCGAGCACCTCCGTGCAGCACTCGACACCCCGGAGTTCGCCTCTCACCTCGGGCGCTACCCTGCCGGTACCGTCGCCTACCCGCACCTCTACCAGAAGTTCGCTGTCGAGGGCGTCTGCGAAGGGGAATGACGACCGCTACCCGATTGGCGACCGCCGTCACACCGCCTCGACGGAGTCCGCATGGCCACGGACGACATCCCGCAGACGCTTCTTGTCGATCTTGCCGACCTTCGTCAGCGGCAACTCGTCCACGACCAGCAGGTCTTCGGGCAGCTTGTACCGCGCCACCTGCATCGCGCTGAGGGCGGCACGGACCGATTCGAGGCTCACGTGCGTCCCGGGCTCGACGACCACGACCGCGCACACCCGCTCCCCCAGATCGGGGTCGGCCTTCGCGACGGCCGCGACGCGGGCGACACCGGGCAGGCGGTAGATGAGGTTCTCGACCTCCTCGGCGGAGATCTTCTCGCCGCCCCGGTTGATGAGGTCCTTGTCTCGTCCTTCGACGACGAGATTGCCCGACGGGTGCAGCCGGACGACGTCACCGGTGCGGTACCAGCCGTCAGGGGTGAACGCACGGGCGTTGTGCTCGGCGGCCCGGTAGTAACCGCGCGGGGTGTACGGGCCGCGGGTCAGCAGGGCGCCCATCTCGCCGGGCGGGACCGGATCGTCGGAGGCGTCGACGACGAGGATCTCGTCGTCCGGGCACATGGGGCGCCCCTGCGTCTCGACCTTGAGGTCGTCGGGGTCGTCGGGGCGCGTGTAGTTCAGCAGGCCCTCTGCCATGCCGAACACCTGCTGGAGCGTGCCGCCGAGCACGGGTTCGGCGCGGCGGGCGACCTCCGGGGCGAGCCGGGCGCCACCCACTTGCAACAGCCGTAGGGCGGGCGGGGCGGGGGGGGGGCCGGAGGCCACCGCGTCGATCCAGCGCTGGACGACGGCCGGCACGGCGGCGGTGGCCGTCACGCCCTCGGCGGCCATCAGCGGCAGCACCTTGCCGGGTTCCGGGGTGCGGGCCAGGACGACCCGGCCGCCGTGCATGAGGGTGCCCAGGATGCCGGGGCAGGCCAGGGGGAAGTTGTGTCCGGCGGGCAGTGCCACCAGGTAGACGGTGTCGGAGTCGAGACCGCAGACCTCGGCGCTGCGCCGCGCGTTGTACTCGTAGTCGTCATGGGTTCGGGTGATGAGCTTCGGCAGTCCGGTCGTGCCGCCGGAGAGCAGGAAGACGGCGATGTCGCCACTGTCCGGTGCGATGTCGTCGAGCCGGGCCCGTGCGGCGGCCGGGTCGTCGGCCGGTTCGGCCAGGGCACGCAGATCCGTGGCGTCGGTGCCGGCCGTGCCGCCCGCGACGAGCAACAGCCGTACGCTCGGGGTGGCTTCGGCGACCTCCCGCCCCAGGGCCTGGTGGTCGAAGTCGCCGAGTCGGTCCGGTACGGCGATCGAGGTGACCTCGGCATGCGCGGCCAGGTAGCGCAGTTCGTGACCGCGGTGCGCGGGCATCGCCATCACGGGAGCGATTCCGGCCCGCAGACAGGCAAGGGTGAGTGTGACGAACTCCCAGCCGTTGGGCAGCTGGACGAGCATCGCATCACCGGGGTTGAGACCACTGTCCAGCAGGCGGCATGCCAATCCGTCGGCTCGATCGACGAGTTGACGGTAGGTCAGGCGCGTGTCGCCGTCCACAATGGCCACCGTGTCGTCATAGGCCTCGGCCCATTCGTGGAGGTACGAGCCGAGCGGCCTGCCACGCCAGTACCCGGCCTCGCGGTAGCGGTCGGCCGCCTCCTCGGGCCAGGGCACGAATCCCTCACGCATCGTCGGATCCTCCTTGATCCCGGGGGTCACGCAGCATCAGTACGGCGTCGAGCGCGACGATGTCGCCGTCGGGCAGGACGCGCAAAGGGTTGATCTCGCACTCGGCCACGGAGTTCTCGGCGGCGAGGGAGGCGAGGGCGAGCAGCACGTGGGTGAGTCGCGCGCGGTCGACCGGGGTGGCGCCACGCGCGCCGAGGAACATCTGGCGGGTGGCGAGCTCGTCGAGCATCGCGTGGGCCTCGATCCCGGACAGGGGCGCGAGGCGCAGGGAGACGTCGCCGAGGATTTCGGCGGCCGTTCCCCCGGCGCCCAGAGCCACCACCGGGCCGAAGACCGGGTCGCGACGCACGCCGACGATGAGTTCGGGTCCCGCGGGGGCCATCTGTTCGACCAGCAGCGCGGGGCTTGCGGGCATGCGGGCGAGGGCTTCGTCGAGCTCTTCGTGTGTGCGGATGCCGACCTGGACCCCACCCACTTCCGTCTTGTGCAGGATCTCCGCGTCGAGGATCTTCACGACGACCGGTCCGCCGAGCTCATCGAGAGCCGCGTGCGCCGCGGCGGGGTCGGCGCACACGCGCCGTACGGGCGTGCGGATACCCAGGTCCGCGAGGACGCCCTTGGCGGTGTGCTCGTCGACCGGGCCCGGCGGAGGCAGGGTGGGGGCAGCGGTGGCGGTGACGACGGCCTCCCGTCGGGTGCGGGCAGCCGCGTCCTCGACGAGCGCGCGCACCATCACCGATCCGGAGGCCGGAGTGGCCGCGCAGGGAATGCCGGCTTCGCCGAGTTCACGGCGGGTGCGCCGCGCCTGCTCCACGGGCCCGCCGACGACGGCGACGAGCGGGGTGGCCGTACGGGCGGCGGTCAGCGCGGCCGGGAGGTCCACCGCCGTGGGTTCCAGCAGTCCGTACACGGCGGTGACGTCGATGCCGGGGTCCTCCGAGACCCGCTCCACCACCTGCGTGAGCACGGGCGAAGGGCGGCCGGTGTCGACGGGGTTGTTCAGATAGGTGAGGGCCGGGAGCAGCCCACGCAGCTCCTTCACCGTCCGTTCGACCAGCGGGGGAACCTGGATGCCGTGGGAGCGCAGGTCGTCCGTGAGCAGCAGGCCTGGTCCGGCCTGTGCGGTGACCAGGCCGATGCCTGGGCGTGGGTTGGCCGGGAGCCGTACGCGGCTGAGCGCGGTGACGGCGTCGACGAGGTCGCGCTCGTCGTCGACGAGCACGGCTCCGGCTTGGCGCAGGGCCGTCCTGGTCACGCGCCAGGAGGTGGCCAGGGCGCCGGTGTGGGAGCGGGCGAAGTCGCCGATGTCGCTACGGCCCACGACCAGGGCCACCACGGGGACACGATCGGTCAGACGCCGTACCGCTTCAGTGAGGCGGCGGCCTTCCGCGGCGGTCTCCACGGCCAGGGCGACGGCCCGTACGCCGTCGTCCTCGGCGAGGTGGCGCAGGACGTCGCCCTGGGTGACGTCCAGGCTGTTGCCCAGCCCGACCCCGAGGCGCAGGCCGACGCCCGCTTCGGCCAGGGCGAAGGCCAGCGCGTGGTTCACGCCGCCGCTCGCGGCCACGACCGCCACCGGACCCGGTTCCAGGTCGGGCGCGCCGGGGACGAAACTGGCCGTGAGTCGTCGGTGGGGGGCGAGGAAGCCCGAGGTGTTCGGCCCGAGGACACGGATGCCGGTGTCCCGCGCCACCTCGGCCAACGCCTGCTGGTGCAGCGCACCCTCCCTCCCGGCTTCCGCGAACCCACCGGCGCAGACCAGTGCGGCGCGGGCACCGACGGCTGCCGCCTCGCGCAGGGCGTCGGCCGTCACGGCCGCCGGAATGCAGGAGACGACCAGGTCCGGCGTCACTCCGTGGGCTGTGGCGGCCTCGCCGACGGTGCGGAAGAAGCCCCGATCCTGTTGCAGGCGCCCGGAGTTGACTTTCATCACCGGCCCCGGGAAGGAAGCCAGGGAGTCGGCCATCGCCGCGCCGAGCTTCCCGGGCGTGGCCGATGCGCCCAGCACGGCAATGGCTCGGGGTGCGAACAGTGCGTCCAGGGAGCTCACTCGGTGCCTCCGACGAGGTCGGCCCGGCCGGAGAGCACGAGCGTGGTAGCGGTGTCGTCGTCGTACGGGCCGACGATCGCGGCGGGCAGGCTGTGCGTGAGCCGGGCCTCCTCCGCGACCAGCACGCGGGTCAGTGCCGTACCGCCCCGCAGGCCGACGAGCAGGGAGCCCGCCTCTGCTGTCTCACGCACCTGGTCGAAGGCGAGCGGCAACCCCTCCTCCGTGGCCGGAGTGTCGATCCACACGCCCGCCCCGAACGATGGAGCGCTGAAGGGGACCATCGGGATGCGGGTGCCGTCGGTCCCGGTCAGGAAGTCGTCGCCGGCCGTCACCCGGCGCGAGGGAAAGCGGTACGGCCCGGCGCGGAAAGGCGTCTGCAGGGGTCCCGCCTCGTGGTGTCGCCGCCACCATCCGTCGACGCGGTCCACGTACGGCGCGTCGCGTACGGCGAGTTTTCCCCGTGGGATGCTGCGGGTGAGGAAGTGGAAGGCGAACTGCGCGGGATCGTCGAAGGAGCGGACGTAGCGGCCGAAGTGTTCCCACCAGGACAGGCTGGGCCGCGCCGAGTTCTGGATCCTCTCGACCTTGGGGCGGCGGCGCTCCTCGTACAGGTCGAGCGCCTCCGGCACGCTGCGTGACGCCTCTCCCAGGGCCTCGGCCAGCGCGACCGCGTCCTCCATGGCCATCTTGGTGCCGGATCCGACAGAGAAGTGCGCGGTGTGCGCGGCGTCGCCCAGCAGCACCCACTTGTCGCGTTGCCACGAACGGGCCCTGCGCGTGGCGAAGTTGGCCCAGCGGGAGTTGTTGCCGACAAGCGGGTGCCCGTCGATCTGCTCGCGGAACAGGTCTTCCAGGTAGCTTTGGGTCTTCTCGTCGCTCGTGCCCGGTGGGGTCGACGGATCGAAGGCGTCGAGTCCGGCCCTGGCCCAGGATTCCGCGTCGGTCTCGACGATGAAGGTGCTCAGCGAGTCGCTGATCGGATAGGCGTGGGCGGCGAAGACACCGTGAGGGCCGTCCTGGTGGACGAAGGTGAGCCCGTCGAACATGTAGGTGGTGCCGAACCAGATGAACTTGGCGCCGGCCACCTCTGCGGTCGGTCCGAAGTCGTCGGCGAACAGGGTGCGGAAGCGGCTGTTGGCGCCGTCGCACACCACGACCAGGTCGAAGTCGTCCAGTTCGGTGGGATCGCGGACCTCGTGCTGGAAGCGCATCTCAACGCCCTCGGCGCGGGCCTGTTCCTGCAGCAGGCTCAGCAGCGTCTTGCGGGCGACAGCCGCCATGCCCATGCCGCCGACCCGCTCCCGCGCCCCGTGCACGCGGACCTCGATGTCGTCCCAGTGCCGGCCGTGCTTCTCCAGCGCCTCGCTGAGGACGGGGTCGGCGGCGTCGATGGCATCGAGGGTGGCGTCGGAGAAGACCACTCCGAAGCCGAACGTGTCGTCGGGTCGGTTGCGTTCGAAGACCACGAGGTCGGCGTCGGGCCGGCTCCGCTTGAGCAGGGTGGCGAAGAAGAGTCCTCCGGGACCTGCGCCGATGCAGGCTACTTTCATGGCTTTTCCTTCGCGCTCACAGCCACGCGGGCAGTTTCGGCAGGGAACCCCCGCCGGTCGGGTACAGGGGGCCGGGCTCGGGCCGCCCGGTCGCATAGGCGGCCAGGCTGGGCAGGTCACCGCTCACCACGACCGGCTCGACGCCGGCCGGGTCGCCCAGCAGCCAGGCGTGGGCGCCGTTCTCGGACCGCAGCCGGACGGAAGGACAATCCGGTCGCCCCGCGAAGGAGGAGGCCACGTCGTCGACGAGAGCCGCGCACACGTCGTGCGGCACGTCGTCGAAGCTGGTGTCGATGTTCAGGTCGACGGCGTGGACCCATACCTCGCGCACCCGCATCCAGGGCACCTGAGAGACGGGCACCTCACGCCCTCGCGCGGTGCGGACGGTCGCCGCCCAGCACTCGTCGGGCAGCGCGGCGAGTTCCTCGACGAGACGGCGCTCGGCCGCGATCAGCTCGGCACGCAGCTCCTCGGCCGGCCGCCGGGCGCCCTCCTCTATCTCACGCGCACGCTGGCCGCCGCTTGCGTACATGGGCGTCTCGACACCTGTCCGCGCCCAGGTCAGCAGGTTGACGAGCGCGTCGGCGTTGCGGGCGACGTGGGCGACGACGTGGGCCCGACTCCAGCCCGGCAGGTACGAGGGACTGGTGAATCCCTGGTCGGTCAGCCGGTGCACGGCGGCGTCGAAGGCCGCCGTGCCCTTGGCCACCCGCTCCAGCATCGTGGCCGGGCGTGCGCTCACCGTGTCTCCCGGCGGCAGGTGTTGCGGGTCTCGCCGATCCCCTCGATCCGGGTCACGAGGACTGATCCGTCCTGCAGATAGCGGGCGGGCTTGCGGGCGTGGCCGACTCCGCCCGGAGTGCCGGTGGCGATCACGTCGCCGGGCACGAGGGTGACGATCCCGGACAGGTACGCGACCAGTGCGGCCGGGTCGAAGACAAGGTCACCGGTGTCGGCCTTCTGGACCGTGTCGCCGTCGACCTCACAGGTCAGGCTCAGGCCCTGGGCGGAGACCGCGGGGTCGTCGGCGGTCACCAGCCATGGTCCTACCGGGGTGGTGGCCTCGAAGGTCTTGCCCTGGTCCCACTGGGTGGTGCGGTACTGCCAGTCGCGGGCGGTGACATCGTTGAGCACGGTGTACCCGGCGATCGCGGCCCGCGCCTGCTCCGTGTCGGCGTGCCGGACCTCGGCTCCGATGACGACGCCGAGTTCGGCTTCCCAGTCCATCTGCGTGGACGCGGAGGGCAGCGTCACCTCGTCGTACGCACCGACCAGCGCTCGCGCGAACTTGGAGAACAGTGTGGGGTGCGAGGGCAGTTCGCGGCCCATCTCCAGAATGTGGGTGCGGTAGTTGAGACCGACGCACACGACCTTCTCCGGCGCGACGACGACAGGGGCGTAGTCCAGGGCGCCTTCGTACGTCTCACCGTCGGCGGCCGCGGCACGCGTGGCCCAGTCGCTGTGGCGCAGGAAGGCCACCAGGTCGTTCTCGCCGAGGTCCACGGCCTTGTCCTCGTCGACGCGGACGGCGCGCGTGGTGCCGTTGACCCGGATGGTGGCGAGCTTCACTTGTGTTCTCCTCGGGAGGTACGGGCGAGGCCGAGGGCCTCGTAGACGGGCTCGTCGCTGAAACGGAACAGGTCGACCTGGGTGCGTGCGGACAGCGAGACCTCGCACCAGGACGGGACGACGAACAGGTCGCCCTTGGCGATCTCGAAGACCTTGTCACCGACGTGGGCGACCGCCTCGCCCTCGAAGACCTGCCAGATCGCGGAGCCGGCCGACCGCACGGTGGCGGTCTGCGTGCCGGCCCGCAGTCGGCGCATCTCGGTGCGCATCGTGACCAGGGCGTCCCTGCCGGTGGTGGGGTTGGAGAAGCGGACTCCGGCGTGTCCGGGCTCGAGCACACCGGGTACGCCCTCCTCCTCCAACTCCAGCTGGGCGGTCAGGGCGGCGTCGGTGTGCTCCCAACGGTATGCGTTCAGCGGGGAGTTGGGCTGGTCGGGCCGGCTGATCGGGCGTAGGCCGGGCTGCCCCCACAGTCGTTCGCCGCGCGAGCGCGCAGGAGTTTCGCGGGTGGAGAGCTCGTCGGGGCCGAACTCGAAGAAGCCGGCGTCCAGCTTGGCGACGAGCGGGATGTCGAGGCCGTCGAGCCAGGCCATCGGCTCATCGGTGACGTTCTGGTGTTCGTGGAAGGCCCAGCTCGGTGTGAGCAGCAGGTCGCCCCGCCGCATCGCCACCGCGTCCCCGTCGACGTTGGTCCAGACGCCTTCGCCTTCGACGACGAACCGGAAGGCCCCCTGGCTGTGCCGGTGCGAGGGGGCGACCTCGCGCGGACCCAGGTACTGGATCGCGGTCCACAGGGTGGGAGTGGCGTAAGGCAGGCCCGGGAGGCCGGGGTTGGACAGGGCCATGGCACGGCGCTCGCCGCCACGCCCCACCGGCACGAGCTCTCCGGAGCGCTGCGCGATGGGCAGCAGCTCCGCCCACCGCCACAGGTGCGGGAGCGCTGCGGGTTGCGGCGACATCGGCATGAGGCCGTCCACCTGGGTCCACAGCGGGATCAGTCCCGCGTCCTCGAAGTCCGCGTACAGCTCGTCGAGCAGCTTGCGCTCGGCCTGTTCGCTGGTGGTGTCGGTCACGGAAACCTCCAGGTCGTGTGTGCGGCGACCGCCGGAAGCGCGGTTCGTTCCGCGCTGCCCCTGACGCTACGTACCGTTTCCCCTCACCGGAATCCATGATGGGTAGGATTCCTCTATGGAGAATTCAGACGGTCCTTCGCCCAGCCCCTCGTATCCGGTGAGCGCCGCCGGCAATGCCCTGCGCGTGGTCCGGCTGCTGCACGAGCTCGACGAGCTTCGCGTGATGGACGTCGCCGACCGGCTCGGCGTCGCGCGCTCGACCGCTCATCGGATCCTCGCGATGCTCGTCTTCGAGGGATTCGCCGTGCAGGACCGCCACAAGGTGTACCGGCCGGGTCCCGCTCTGCGGGCGATCAGGGGAAGCCAGGCGGCTCCTCCCCCGGACCTGATCACCATCGCCCATCCCCACCTGCGACGACTGGCGGACGCCGTCCGAGAGACGACCCACCTGATGGTGCTCGAGGGCAACGGCAGCCGCTTCCTCGACGGCGTGGAGGGCCCCCAGGCGCTGCGCGTCAGCTACCGCACCGGCACACTCCTGCCCGCCCATGTGACCTCGGGCGGCAAGGCCCTGCTCGCGGCACTGCCGGCCGACCGGCTCCGGGCCCTGTACCCCAACGGACTCCCGGAGGACCAGGCCAAGACTTCCAAGGACTTCGAGAGCCTGATGAACGAGCTGGTGTCGGTGCGCCGCCATGGCTACGCCCTCAATCTTCAGGAGAGCGAGCGCGGAGTGCACGCCGTCGGCGCGTGTGTACGCGACCGCACGGCCGCCGCCGTAGCCGCCGTGGTCGTGGCGGCTCCGTCCGTCCGCTGCACCCGCGCAAGGCTCACCGAACTGTCCCAAGCCCTGCTCACGACCGCGCGGGACATCGGTCAGGGTCTGTGAACGGCAGCGGCGCACGCCACCGTCAAGCCGTGTGGTGGCGCGCGCCGTTAGCGTCTTCGAGGTGGGTCGTACGATCTCCGCGCAGGGCATCCCGGTGAAGACGACAGTCGTGGTTGTTCACCAGGGCCCCCCGGCCCGCGCCGACGGCTCACCGGCTGGAACGAACTCGGTTCATCAGCCGGGGGACGTTGGCACTTGTCGCCGCGTACCCTCCGTCCTGGTGCCGTCCGTCGCGACGCCCTCGGAGTCGGTGATCCCTGCGAGGTCGCTGCCGTCCACGTTCAGTACGCCGATGCCCCCGCTCGCGCATCACGCCCTTTCGGCATCGTGACCCCTCACAGTCGCAGAAGACGCTCGGCGTTGCCGTGCGCGATGCTCGCGAGATCGGCCGGCGCGTACGGTGCGGAGCGCAGGAATCCCACCGCCTCAGCACTGGACTCGAACGGGTAGTCGATGGAGAACAGCACCCGGTCGACACCCACCGCGTGGACGGCTCCCAGCAGCGCGGCATGCGACATGACTCCGCTGGTGGTGACGTACACGTTGTTCCGCAGGTAGTACGAGGGCAGGTGCTGCACCCGGTGCTCGGCGGGCACCTGGTCGTAGCGACTGTCGAGCCGGGCCATCTGGAACGGCAGCAGTTCGCCCATGTGGCCCAACATCACCGACGCGCGCGGGAACTCGTCGAACACTCCGCCGTAGATCAGCCGGAGCGCATGGGCACCCGTCGTCGCGGTCCACCCCCAGGACGGCCCGACCAGCACGGGATACCCGTCGAAGACATGCCAGTTGTCGGCCGGCACGACAGCCGGATGCAGATACAACGTCACACCGAGGCGCTCCAGTTCGGCCCACACCGGCCTGAACTGCGGCTCGTCGAGGTAGTGCCCGCGCACATGGTCGTTGTGGAGCACGCCCTTGAAACCGAGCTCCGTCACCGCCCGGCGCAGCTCCACGACCGCGGCTTTGGGGTCCTGCAACGGAAGGGTGGCAAAACCCGCGAAGCGGGTCGGATGGGCGGCGATCGCCTTGGCGAGATGGTTGTTGATCCGCCGCGCGGCGGCCACGGCCTCCGCGGGATCCGCTATCACTTCCACGCCCGGCGTGGAATACGAGAGGACCTGGACGTCGACGCCGTTGGCGTCCATGTCCGCCAGCCGAAGCTCGGTCAGATCGTCCAGACGCCGGAACCACTCCTGCTTGATCGCCTCCGGCACCGCCATGTGCTGACGGATCGCTTCCTCCTGCCGGATGGCTCCGGGAACGGAGAACGCCTCTTCCACGGCCACAATGCGCATCTTTTCCTCCGAAGTGTTCCGATGATCCTTCGAGCGGCCGCCTGCGGGCCGGGGCGACGGACCTGGAGTCGGGTTCCTGCGGTCGGCTCCCTGGAGGCCGGCGACCGTCGTGGAGACACGGCCGCCGGGTCCGGCCTCGACTGCCGGCGCGGGCGACCCCGCGACCAGACCGCCGACCACGGCGGCTCCTGAAGCAGCGGCGGTCGCGGCGATGAATCTTCGCCGGGTGGCCTCGGCAGGAGGCTTGGTGTGGGGCTCGGCGGGCGGAGTCACGGCTTGGCTGGGACGGTCGTCGGGCATGTCCACTCTCCCTCGAGGGCGCGCGGGTGATCGCCGGGGTTGTGTCAACGGCTGTTGCGCTCCGCGAGGGTGCGCGTCGTTCGCGAGTGGTCCGCCGGTTCTTCGAACCGCGGCCGCTGAAGGCATGGCATCAGTCAGGGGGCTGCTCGTGACCGGCTGATCCTGGTCGGCTCGCAGGGTCTGCGGGCCGCGGCCGGCGACCGAATCCGAGGGCGAGTGCACTCTCTCGGAACCGCTCCGAAGGACGTCAGGCAGTTGTCCCGGCCGGTAGCCGACACCCATCCTTCGGTGCCACCTGACCGTCAGCGCCTGAGCAGAGGAGGTGCTGGCTCATGCCACTCCAGAGCGCTCTTGGGTGATGTGGGGCTGACGCCCACTTCCCCTCTCTTGAACTGGAGCCAAGTTAATTCCGTGGCGATTTCCAGTCAATACCAGCAACGAAGCCGGATAGACTCGCCCCTTTTTCATGACTCACAGTCAAGACAAGTGATCTGTCGACCGGTAACCCGCAGGGGCGCTCCCGGTCAGGACCGGCTGCGTACCGTGGCGCGCGAAGTCGGCGCACGCCGGTGGACCGGTGCGGCACGGCGCGCTCAGCTCGTGCCGCACCGGTCCACCGTCGGCAGAGCATCGGGATTGAGCTCGGCAAGCATCCGGAACAGCAGGGAATGCACGACGGCCCGCTCGGCGGGGGCGAGGACCGCGAGCGCTTCCTCGTCGAGACGCTCCACCACACTCCGCGCCCGCTCGGCGAGCGTCGCCCCGCTGACGGTGATCGTCAGCTGTACGGTTCTGCGGCTCGAAGGGTGTTCGCGGCGAGCCAGCAGGCCGCGGTCGACCAGCGCGGTGACAGCGGCACCCATGGATTGGGGAGTGAAACCGGTCCGACGCGCGACCTCAGCCGCGGAGATGCCCGGGCTCCAGACGACGTGCTGCAGAGCGTTGTGCTGAGCAGCCGTGAGGTCGAGCGAGCGCAACGCTCTCTCAAGACGTGTCCCCATCACGTGCACCACCTGCCACGCCAGGTAGCCCATGCGCGTCGAGGGATGTGCGTCAGGAGGCCTCATCAACAACTCCAAAAGTAAGGTGCCTGATAATTCTATGATACAAATAGAAGATACCTTAGAAGGTACCTTACAAATAGAACGGAGAGGGCCCCTCCCATGTCCACGCCACCGACCACTTCCGCCGAGCCGCGCCCTGCGCACCATCACCACGCTATGGACACCGCTCCCGCGCCGCAGGGGGCCACCGGGATGAAGGGGGTGCTGCTCCCCGTCGCGATCGTGCTGGCCATCGGCTCGATCTTCGTCAGCGTGTTCCTGGCCGCATTCCACGCCCCGCGGCCTCACCACCTACCGGTCGCCGTGGTCGGGACGACCCAACGGCTCGAACAGATCACCGGAGGGCTGGAACTCGGGCTGCCCGACGGCTTCGAGGTGAAGCGCTACCCCGACGCGAGTGCGGCCCGCCACGCGCTGCAGGACCGAGAGGTGTACGCCGCCTATGTCACCGGCCCCGGGAAGTCCGCAGAGCTGCTCTATGCCGGAGCCAACGGCCCTTCGGTGACCTCGACGGTCACCGGTGCCTTCTCCGGTGTCGCCAAGGCGAGCGGAGACCGGCTGACCGTGCAGGACGTCGTGCCGGCCTCGGCGGGCGACACCCGCGGCATGTCGGTGTTCTACGCCGGGTTCGGCGTCGTGCTGGCCGGATTCCTGTTCGGCATGATGACCTACCAGATGGCTCCGCGACTGGAGTACCGGTGGAGGTTGGCCAGCCTGGCCTCCTTCAGCATCCTCGCCGGCGTCCTCGTGGCGGCGATGGCCGGCAGCCTGGGCTTCTCCGCACTGCCGGGCCCCTACCTGGGCATCGCGGGCGTCATCGCGCTGATGGCCGCGGCCATCGGCAGCGCGACCATGATGTTCATGCGCCTCTTCGGCCGCGCCGGGATGTCGCTGGCGGCCGTGGTCCTGCTGACCTTCGGCAACAGCACGAGCGGTGGCACTCTGCCCACCGCCTACCTGCCGGGCTGGCTGCATCCGCTCTCGGAGATCCTCC
Source organism: Actinobacteria bacterium OV320 (assembly GCA_001298545.1). Classification (GTDB taxonomy): domain Bacteria; phylum Actinomycetota; class Actinomycetes; order Streptomycetales; family Streptomycetaceae; genus Streptomyces; species Streptomyces coriariae. The sequence continues at coordinate 154,082 of LJCX01000033.1, read as the reverse complement.
CGGTGGGAGTCGGCGTACGAGCCGTCCAAGGCCTGTCCCACTTCAACAACGACGGTCTCACCGCGGGCGTCGTCGTCCTGGTGGCGTGGATCCTCGTCGCCACCGTGGTGCTCTTCCGGCTCGATGCCCGCGGACCACGTCGCGCAGCCGTCGACTGAACCGTCAGCCTGCCGAGCGCCGTTCCCCCACGTCACCGGTGGGACGGGAATGCGGCATCCGCCCACGGTCCGCGACACGGCGGAGGCACGGCTCCACCGACAGGTGACACGCTCGCAAGCGCCACACCTCACTCTCGTAGACTGCGGCCGTGACCGACGCCGCGTTTCCCACCACCGGATACCTCGCCTGGCAGTTCTCCCAGATCATCGCCGGACGACTGGAGCGGGCGCTGCGCGCGGAGGACCTCACATTGGCGCAGCACAACGCTCTGCAGCAGGTCCTCTGGACACCGGGGGTGTCCGCGGCGGAGATCGCGCGCCGCTCCGGCATCACGGCTCAGTCCATGGGAGCCGCCGTGAGCCAGCTCGTCGAGCGAGGACTGCTGCGACGGGAGCCGCATCCGACCAGCCGCCGCAGCATGCGCCTGTTCGCGACCGCCGAGGGAGGCGCTGCGGCCGCTCGAGCCACGTCGATCGCGAGGCGGATCGAACGGGAGACGACCTCGCCGCTCTCCCCGGACGACAAGGACGCCATTCACCGTCTGCTCCACCGTCTGGTCGAGGAACTGAACCCCGACGCCCTCGCCATCGACTCTCGATCCCTCAACTAGGGCCAGTTGTCTGCATCAGTCCGCAGACGCAGGGCTCGTCATGCGCATCTGCGGCGTTGTCGTCGGTCGCCGACGCTCCGCGTCGACGGGCGGAGGAGACGTGGAGAGGCCGAGCGGCACAAAGGTCGTCCGGCGCAGGTGAGTGCTGCTCCGGGTGCGGAGTCACCACGCGGACCGCCGCCGGAGTCGGCAAGGCTGCCATCTACCGCCGCTGGAGCGATAAGGAGGACCTCCTCGTCGACGTCATCCGCGCCGCCGAGCCCTCTGAGCGTGAACTCCCCGGTACGTCGATGCGGGACGACCTGGTCGTTCTGCTGGAGTCACTGCGCCTGCGCAGCTTGGCCGGCCGCTCGTCGGCGATCCTGCACACCGCCCACGTGGTCTTCCGTTGCGGTCCCTGCGCGGGGTGTCCCCCTCCGCTGGAGGGCACCCCCGGCTGGGCCGGGAGCGCTCAGCCTCGCGCGGCGAACGCGGTGGCTGCTTCCTCGAAGGACGCGGGTTCACGGCCGAGCAGCATCCGCAGGACGTTGCTGTTGCCGCGCAGGCCGTGCCGGTCGTAGTCCTGCCACATGGCGCGCATGTCCGAGGCCCGGGACGCGGAGTCGGCCACTCCCGGCGGGAGCGGTGCGTCCGCCCGGTCCACCGTCCTCGCCTCCAGGGCCACTCCTCGTGCACGTCCCGCGATGCGCACCGCGTCGGCCAACTTCAGGGCGGGTCCGGCGAGTTCGTAGGTCGCCGAGGCATGCCCTTGCTCGGTAAGCACCTTGACGCCGGCTTCCCCGAGGTCACGCAGGTCGATGAACGAGAACTCGTTGTCGACGTTGAACGGCACCCCGACGGGGCCGGCCGGAGCCCTCCCCCACGTCGAAAGGACGATCTGCGCGAACATCGAGGGCTGGAGAATCGTCCAGTTCAGCCGCGAGGCCCGCACGGCGGCCTCGGCGTTCGCCTTGCGCAGGTGGTGGCGCAGTCCCGGGGTGTGCGGGTGGAGGACGGACAGGTACACGAACCGGCGGGCGCCCGCGTGCTCAGCCGCCTCGAGCGCCCTGATCGCGAGCTCGTCCTCCTCCGGGTGGAACGCCGGCGGAATCATGAACACGGAGTCTGCGTCCTTCATCGCCTCACGGACGGTGTCCGGCTTCTCCAGGTCAGCCTCGACGATGTCGTCCACGCCCAGGGCAGCCACTCGTTCCCGCCCGTCCGGGCCGTGCACCACGGCCCGGGCCCGGAATGGAGCTCGCAGCGCAGCCTCCAGCACATACGTACCGCAGAGTCCGGCCGCGCCGATCACCGCGATCAGGGGCGGCTCCTGGCTGCGTACGGCTTGTGATTCGGACACTTACCCGGCTTCCTCTCGCTGTTCCGAGGCGGCTCCGCGGAGCCGTGACGCGCTCGTGCGTCGGGTCAGGGGTTGATCACGGTCATCCACATGGGGTCATCGACCCGTTGCTGTATCGCGTCCATGGCCTTGAGCGCTTCGGTGAGCGGGAACCGATGGGTGATGAGTTCGTCGGCGGTGAGGGCGCCCGTCGCGAGCAGACGCAGGACATCCGTCGCGTCCCGGCGGGTGTAGGCGCGAGTGGCGACGAAGCGCCAGCAATGCATCATCAGGGCGATGGGAGGCAGCGCCAGCGGGGTGGAGTTGCCGCCCATGTGCACGAGTGTGCCGCCGGTGGCCATGGCGGCCATGGTCTGGCCGAGGGCGGGGCCCTCCGGGATGAAGTCGATGACGGCATGGGCTCCCTCGGGTGCCAGCTCGCGCAGCCGACGGGTGAGGGTGCCGTCGGTCGACCAGTTCTCGGGGAGTTCGTCGAGTGCGACGGCACTGGCAGGTATGTCGCCGGCGAGCCCGGCGACGCGGTGGAGACGCTCGGTGTCACGGCCGACGAGGATCAGACGGGCGACCCCGAAGTGCTCCGCGAGTCTGACCGTCGCGGTTCCCATGGTTCCGGTCGCGGCGGTGACCACGAGGGTGGCCCGTTGCGGGAGGTCGGCGCACTTGAGTGCGCGCACGGCGTTGGCCAGATCCTGGACCTTGGCGGCGACATCGAAGCCGACGGAGTCCGGCAGGGAATCGATCAGCCAGTACGGGACACGGACGTACTCCGCGAGTCCGCCGTCGTGGTACTGCTCGTACAGCGGCATCGGGCCAGCGCCGAAAGCGGCGTGGCCGAGCATGGCCTGCTGGGCGCACATCATGTCCCGGTCGGTACGGCAGTAGTCGCACTCACGGCAGTTCAGCAGAGGGTGGACCCGCACCCGGTCGCCGACCGCGTGGCCCGTGACGTCCCGGCCGACGGCGGAGATGACACCTGCGGCCTCGTGGCCGAGTGTGGTGGGCAGGTGCTTGAGCGCTCCCATCCGAAGCAGACGCATGATGCCCGGTGCCAGGCCGGCGGAAGCGACCTTCACGACCACGTCGAGCGGACCTGGATCGGGTACGGGCACCTCCTCCAGGACAAGTGCTTCGGCGCCTCGGTGCGCTCGCAGGGCAAGCATCGTGGCCATCAGCGGACCTCCACGGTGAGGTTCGGGAACCGTTCGGGGGTATAGGCATCCGCCGTACGCGTGGTCTTGGCGACCTGGGGCAGTTCCTGGTGCGAGAGAAGACTGACGTAGTCACCGGGCTCGGCCACGACGCTGGTGTGGGAGATGCCGAGCGGGATGCGCACGAAGTCTCCGGGCTCGAGGTCGACGACGCCTCGCTGGGTGATCAGCGTGCGGTGACCATGGGCCTGGTACTGGATCTCGTCGGCGTCGAGGGTGCGCCGATAGCGGCGCTGTACGCCAGGAATGGTGGTGACCATGCCGAGGCGGATGCGATCCGTCGTGTAGAGCCAGGTGACGTCCTGACCGGGATCGGCCCGCAGCACCGACATCCGCCGGTCCTCCTGGTGCACCTGCTCGAGCAGGAGCTGTTCGTCGACCCCGAAGACGGTGATGTCGTGGCCGAGCGCGGCCATGCACTGAGTGATCGCCTCGTTGGCCTCGCCGGGCTGCCAGCCGGGGAACGGCGGGAACATGGCTCCGGACTCCCGCTGGGCCGGCGCCAACTCGGTGACCGGTGCGGGGATGTAGAACAGCAGGTGGCTGTCCTCGCGGCCGTAGTTGTCGTGGGCGACGCCACGCGGGATACGGGAGAACTCGCCGGGCTGGAACTCGATCACGCCGAGTTCCGACATCAGCGTCCGCCCGCCGCCGATCTGGTAGGAGATCTCGTCGACGTCGCAATTGCGGTGGTAGAAGGGCTGCCGGCCGTCGAGTTTCTGCCACTCGACGCGGATCTCGTCGTTCTCGTAGACGCCGCGCGGCGGGGCGAACGCCTCCGGCTCGTACTGCTGCGGGTAGTGCACCACGGTCAGCGGCGGGTGCTCCGCCCACAGCTTGACGGGCACCTTCGGGGGATGCGGCGGCGAGAGAAGCAGGTGCTCGTCGCGGACGACACTGCGCAACGGCTGGTCGGAGCCCAGGACCATGACGTCTTCAACGACACTCACGGGGACCTCCTTGTCCTTGGGTGAATGAGCGGATCGACTCGGGTGACGGGAAGGGAATGTGTGCCGCGGCCAATTGCCTGAAGCCCGTGCCAGTGGTCACCTCTTTCGGCCCCAGTACATCTCGATTCCCTTCCATTCCATCAGCTGAGGGCTGTCGACCCTGTCCCCGAACGCCTCGCGGATCTGCTCTCCGGAGTAATAGGGAATGTCGTCCACGGGGACGTGCGCGAAGAGTTTGTCGAACCACTGTCGAAGGTGGACGTCGGAGTCGATACGGGAGAAGAACGTCTCTCCCTTCAGGACCGATTCGGCCAGCACGATGCGCCGGCCGGACTTCATCACGCGTAGCAGGTCCGCAGCCGTCTCGTGCCAGTCGTCACAGTGTTGGGTCGCCTGCAACACGGCGACGCAGTCGTATGTCTCGTCGTCCACCGAATCCGTGTACGACCAGCGCCAGCAGCCGATCTGGCCGTTGCGGCCGGGGACCTTGCCCAGGACGGCGTTCCGTCCGTCCTTGATGATCTCCACGGTGTCGATGACGCCCTCAGGTCCCACCAGAGCCCGCATGTCCTCGACCCATCCGGAGGGCGCGATGCCCTCACCGATGAGCAGAACCCGGTCTCCGCGACGGAGCTCGAGGAGACCGTAGACGATCTCGGAGATAGGCCGGGCCAGTTCCTGCCAGATGTACGGCAGGCCACCGGCGATGGCCATGGCCATTTCCCATTTCGCCCGCAGGCCGACGTCGTGGATCTCCGGACCGAAACGCTCCTCGTCCCACGGCTGGATATACCCCCACGGGTCTCCGCCACCGAAGTTGTTCTTGGATTCCGTACTCATGTCGTCGTGTCCTCCGTTGCCTGCCGGAATCGTGTGGTGAGGGGCGACGTTCCTCCGGCCGGAATGCCGCCCTCGAAGCGCCCGGTCGATCAAGCGCAGGTGTTGGGAAGGGATCCGATGCCTTCGATCTCGATGCGCACCTGGGTGCCAGACCGCAGGAAGAGCCCCTGCTCGTGGCCGACGCCGGCCGGGGTTCCGGTGCTGATCACATCGCCGGGTGCAAGGGTCGTCTGCCGAGACAGACAGGAGACGAACGCCGGCACAGGGTGGATCAGCTGCGAGGTGCGTGCGTCCTGGCGCAGCTCGTCATCGACCCAGGTGCGCAGGCGGACATGAAGGCCACCTCCGCCTCGAACGTGGCGAGGGTAGAACGGGCCGTGCCCGAGGACATGGGCGTAGAAGGCGGCCATCTCCTCGTAGCGCGCGGTCTTGAACACCAACTCGGAGAGTTGCGGCGCGACGGCTTGCGTCCCGCCGGCCCCTGTCTCGGCCTCGGCCTCGGCCTGGGGGGTCGTCATCGTGAGGGCCTCCTTGCCCGTCAAACGGTGGGGTGCAGCGGCCTTGAGGTGCGGCGCGTGATGCGCCACTTGGCACCGGTGCGGCGGAACCGGTGGGTGGTGTCGAGGACGCGGTCCAGGACGTAGGCGCCGTCGGGCTGCCGCACATGCAGCAGGATCAGCGGCTGCAACCGGACGGACCTGCCGTGCAGTCCGTCGGCGTGCGCGGTGGTGACTCATGGGCAAGTACGTGGACGGTCTGCCGCACCAAGACCTTGCCGTGCGCCTCGAGTTCGGCGTCGTCTGTGAACACGTCGATCCCGGCAGTGGCCCGGCCTGTGTCGATGTCGTGGTGGTATCCGACGACCAGAGCCAGGCAGCGGCTCCCGGCATCGTCTTGCTTGGCAGGAGTCACCATGACGTTCCCTGTCTCTTGAACCCGAGATGAGCCTAGCACCGCATACGATCGGTCAAAAGTCTTGTGTTTCTCCAGGTCTTCCCTACAGCAGCATGCGCATGCAACTCTGACCCCGGTTCAAGAGGTGGGGCCATGAGCGGTCCGACCCTTGCTCAGGAAGGCAGATCTTCTATGTCCGACCAGCACGAGAGAGCCGGATCTCGGCGCGTCCTAGTCGTAGGAGCAGGGCCGGTGGGCCTCGCACTCGCGATCGAGTTGGGGTGGCGCGGTGTACCGGTCACCGTGATCGATCAGGGCGACGGCCGCGTGCCCTTTCCCGCAGGCGAGGCGATATTTTCACGCACCATGGAACACCTACGTCGCTGGGGTTGTGCGCAAGAGGCACGCACGGAGTCGGCGCCCGCCCCGGACTACCCGCACCGCACGGTGTTCGCCACCTCCGCCGCAGGGCGCGTCCTCACCGACTTCGACTACGGGGTCACCAACCGGTCTTCGGGCGTGTACACCCCGCTGACGCCGGAGGGTCCCGCGTTCCTTTCCAAGTTCTCCTTCGTGCCGTTGCTCGCACGCACGGCCGGTGAACTGCCAGGAGTCGAGATCAGGTACGGCACCCGTCTGGAGACGATGGAGCAGGACTCCGAGGGTGTCCTGGCCGTGGTGCGCGACGTGGCGAGCGGCGCCACCGAGACGCTGGCCGGCATGTACCTGGTGGCCTGTGACGGAGGCCGCAGCGGCATACGTCGGGCACTCGGCATCGAGTTCGAGGGCATGTTCGCCCAGGGGCACAACTTCGCTGTGCACTTCCGTGCGCCGCAGCTGATGGACCTCCTGCGCGAGCGGCTGGGCGGTCCCGCGGTGCAGATCCACACCTTGTCGTCGGCGCGCAGGCCCTACATCACGGTCGTCAACGGCGTCGACGAATGGCGGCTCTCGGTCTACCTGGACGAGGAGCCCGACCCCGACGACGCGGTCGCCTGGATACGCGAGGCCGCCGGTGCGCCGATCGACGTGGAGATCCTCGCAGCGCAGCCCTGGAGCGGACACTGCGTCGTGGCCCGCACCTACCGTGAGGGGCGGGTGTTCCTCGCGGGCGACGCGGCGCATCTGCTGTGGCCCAAGGGGGGCTTCGGCGCCAACACCGGCATCGGTGACGCCGTGGACCTCGGCTGGAAGCTCGCCGCGACCCTCCAAGGATGGGGAGGCCCGTCGCTCCTGGACAGCTACGAACAGGAGCGGCGGCCGATCGCCGTCCGCAACGTCACGGAAGCCTCCAGCAACTGGAGGGCCGACGCCCAGCTCGCCCCCGATCCCGTGCTCGACCGTATGGACGCGGAGGGCGAACGGCTCCGACGTGAGATGGGCGAGGAGATCCGCCGGTCCCGGGCGAAGGAGTTCCGTTGCACGGGCGTTCAGCTCGGATACCGCTACAGCGGGTCCCCGATCTGCGTGCCGGACGGCAGTCCGGAGCCGCCCGACGAGCCGGACGAGTACGTACCGTCGACGTGGCCCGGCTGCCGCGCACCGCACGTCTGGCTGCCCGACGGCAGTTCGGTGCTCGACCACTTCGGGCGCGGGTTCACGCTCGTGGTCTCGGGTTCCGCGGACCCGACGCCTCTGGTGAAGGCCGCCCGCCGGTGCGGTGTGCCGTTGACGGTGCTGCGCCTCGCCGGCCCGGCCGCCGCGGAGCTCTACGAGCGGCCGCTCGTGCTCGTCCGCCCGGACGGCCACGTCGGCTGGCGGGGTCGGCAGGCTCCCGCGGATCCCGTCGCCGTACTCGACATGCTGCGCGGGGCGGCGGTCCCGCCCACGGACACGAAAACGCCCAAAGCGTCGCCGGCGGTGTCAGCGGGAGTCGGTACTCACCTCGTCTGAGATACCGCTCTCAGCGCTCCCGCCCCTTGGCCCCCGAACTCCCGGCCAGGACGGACTCCATCAGAAACCGGATCATCTCGTGCGCCGGCCTGTTCCGGTCGTTGGGCACGTTCGCCCCTTCGAAAACGGCGACCGCGACATCGCGGACGAGCGCGGCATCGACGCCGGGGGCGTGATCGAGGCCGCGCTCGGCCATGAGCTCGTCGACCAGTCCCACGATCCAGTTCAGGAAGGTGTTGTGAGCCTCGCGGACTGCCTCCGAATGAGGAAGCCGGTCGTGCATGGCCTGGTGCAGCGACCGGGAATAGCGCATGTCGGACAGTCCGCGCACCAGGCGGCTCAGCGGGTCGGCACCGGCCTGCTCCTCGTTGAGGATGCGGATCTCGCGACTGAGCATGCGGTTCATGACGGCGGCGAAGATGTGGTCCTTGGAGTCGAAGTACCAATAGACGTTGCCCCGGGCCACGCCTGCGGCGGAACTGATGTCCGCCATCGTGGTCTTGACATAACCCTTCGAGAGAAAGAGCTCGGTGGCCGCGGCTAGCAGATCACCCGTGCGCTCCTCCCGGGGGATCTGTTGGCGGTTCCGCGGCATCCCGACTCCTCCCAGAGTTCACCAAATCTCCAGTGAGTCTAGACACCCGGCAGGCAGCGCCCTGCTCAGGAGGAAGGAGTGCCGTGCCCGCAGGCCCCCGGCGAGGAGTCTCCGGAGATCCTTTGCCGGGGAAGCAGCGGCGCGTTCAGCGCGAGGAACGGAGCACGTCAGGCCCGCAAGCTGTACCGTCCCGCCGCGCTCGCCGACGAGCAAGACCGGGAGGTACACCCCGACATCGGCGTGGCGTCCGGGACCGGGTCCAAGACGGTGCAGTGTCTCGAAGTCTCGAACCCGGGTGCCGGACCGGTCGATGGTCTGCCTCATGAGGGGGGCGGTGACGGACCGGGCTCGGCCCGGAACGTCCATCGGCGCCCCTGAGTCGACTCAGTCCGACGTCTCGCCGCTCTCGGCCAGGATCCTGCTACGGACGCCGGCGAGGGCTCCCGCAATAGCCCCCTGTGGCCTGCCGAAGGTCGAGGCGGAGAACCGGGCGGGGCCGGTCTTGGCGGTGAAGGAGTGTGCGTAGGCGAACTCCCGCAGTCCCTCCTCCCCCTGCTTACGCCCGTAACCGCTGTCGCCGCGACCGCCGAAGGGCACCGCAGGATTCATGGAGAACACCAATGCATCGTTGATGCTGGTCATTCCCACGCGGAGGCGACGGGCAATGGCTTCGCCGCGGTCGCGGCTGAAGACGGCACTGCCCAGTCCGTACCGGCCGCCGTTGATGTGAGCGATGGCCTCCTCGGTGTCGGTGACCTTGACGACGGCCAGCGTGGGCCCGAACGTCTCCTCCGTCACCGCCAGGGCGTCGGGGCTCACGCCGACGAGGATGGTGGGGGTGACATAGCGCTCTCCCACCGCCTCGATGCCACCGAGAGTGGCTGTCGCTCCGCGATCGAGAGCATCCTGGATGTGCTCCCGGATGATCGGGATCTGGGTGGGCAGCGGAACCGGCCCGATCTCTGCGGCCTCGTCGCTGCCGACGCGTACCAGCTTGGCAAGGTCGTTGACCTTCTCGACGAACGCGTCGTGAACCGACTCGACGACGTAGGCCACTTCGAGACTGATACAACCGTGCCCCGTGTTCTGCAGAGCGCCCCAGACGACGTGCTGGGCAGCTTCGTCCAGGTCGGCGTCCTCGGCCACGATGGCGCCGTCCTTTCCGCCGAGTTCCAGCAGAACGGGGGTCAGGGTCTGCGCACACTGGGCAGCCACGATCTTTCCCGTGGTGACACTGCCGGTGAACGCGAGCTTGTTCAGGCCGGCCTCGATGAGTGCCTGGCCCGTGGCCCCGAACCCGTTGAGGCACTGGAGAACGTTCGGGAAGTCGGCAACCGCACGCTGCCAGGTCCGGACGAGCCATTCTCCGACGCCCGGCGTGATCTGGCTGGGCTTGAGGATGGCGGCGTTGCCGGCCGCGACCGCCTCGATCAGGATGGCTCCCGGCGTCAGGAGCGGGAAGTTCCACGGGCCGATGACGCCGACGACACCGTAAGGCTGGTACTCGACCCACGCTCGCTGGTTGGGCACGGTGGCGCTGTCGGGAACCTCCCGGCGTCCCAGCACGCGCTCGGCGTTTTCGATGGCGTACTGCACGTGCTCCAGAATCCCGAGCACCTCCACGCGGGCGTCGTCGAGGGGCTTGCCGTTCTCGGCGTGGATGAGGGCTGCTCCCTCCTCGCCGCTGACGGCTATCTCCCGCCGCCACGCGCGCAGTTGCTCCGCACGGCCCTCGAATCCGAGGTCCCACCAGGGCCCGGCGGACGAGCGTGCGGCAGCGACGGCCGCGGCCGCCTCATCCTTGCCGGCCACGGGGTACCGGGCGAACTCGGCCCCTGTTGCCTGATGGACGGTGACCACCTCGCTCCCGCCCTGGCCGATGACTCCGTCACGCGTGATCGTTGGATTGTTGTTGGTCACTGCTTTCTCCCACCTTCTTACGACCGCCCGCATCCGAGCAGCACCCCAAGGGAGTGATGACAGTGGGTGTACGCGGTCTTCGGCGCGGTGAAGGGCCGCCGTGTGACAAGCGGGCGCGCGCCGACGTGAATGACTTCAGCGATGGCCCATGGGCCTCATCAGCAAGGACAAGACTATCCACCTGTTGGCCAGTGTCAAGCATTTGATAGTTGACAACGCCCTTGCTACTCGGCCGGCCAGGCCAAGAGCCGCACTAACGAGGTGGCCTGCTCGCCAGCCATGACTGCCCTAAGCCCGCGGATTCGCGTAGCGGGCCGCGAGGGTGGGCTGGTTGCCGCCCGCGACAAAAGCGGTCTCTGCGGCGAGCAAGGCCTCCAGGGCGGAGTCCTGACCCTCCAGACCAGGGGCGCAGACGATCTCACCGAGGCGCAGCCCGGCCAGGCTGGCCGATGCCACATCCTCGGGCGACATCGCCCAGGGGATGTCACGGCCGGCGCCACTGTTCCACTCCGTGGCCACAACGCCGGGGCACACCACCTGGACGCGGACCGGGGTGTCGGCGAGCTCACCGGCAAGGGTGCGGGTGAAGCCCAAGGTGGCGGCCTTCGCGGCGACGTACAGGGTACGCCGGGGCGCTCGCGGGTCAGCGAGGCCCGCGCTGAAGGCGAGGAGCGAGGCGACGGTGACGATCACGCCATCGCCTGCCGCGAGCATTGCGGGAAGTGCGGCGTGGACCAGCCGGACGGGGGCGACGGCGTTGAGGGTGAGCAGGCGCTCGATTTCGGCAGGGTCGACGTCGACGAGTGGGGCGTAACCGCCGGCGCCGGCGTTGCTGATCAGCATGCGTACGTCCCCGGCGGCCAGGCGGTCGGCCACAGCGGCGATGCCGTCATGGGTCATGAGGTCGGCGGGCAGCACCTCGACGGCTGCTCCACGGACGCGGAGTTCATCGGCCAGGTCGGCGAGCCGGTCGGCGCGCCGCGCCACCAGGACGAGGTCATGGTCGTCAGCCAGGAGACGGGCATAGGCGGCGCCGATGCCGGACGAGGCGCCAGTGATCAGAGCGATGGTGCGAGTCATGGGTCCAGCGTCACTCAAACACTAGGCAAGTGTCAAACGCTTGACGGTAGTGAAGTGTCGTATCCTTCTCGCGTGATACGCAATGACGAGGAGCCCGTCGGGCTCGACGCGCTCGACCGGGTGACCTGGGCGTTGCGCCGCGCGGAGCTGGCAGTGCAGAGCCTCAAGGAACAGCGGCTGCGCCCGCTGGGCATGGCGGCGGCGCACTACACGCTCCTGATCTCGGTGCACGACGAGCCAGGGCTCACCGGCGCCGAACTGGCCCGCCGCCTCAACGTAACCCCACAGGCCATCGCCTCTCTGGTGGCGCGCCTGGAGAGCCGCGGGCAGCTGGAGAGACGTGAGCATCCGCGCCACAGGCACATCCAGGAGCTGCACCTCACCGACGCCGGTCGGGAGGCGTTGCGCGCGGCCGACGCGGTGATCGTCGGCATCGAGCGGCAGATCACCAATGGTCTCGGCTCGGGGACGGCACAGCTGCGAGCGCTGCTCGACCAAGTGGCCGAGGCGGCTCGCGCGGTCTGATCCCGCGGTACCGTCGGCTGAGCGTCACCCCCCCCATTACCGTTTTGGTAGCCCCGCAATGGGGCGCCTGGCCTTCGGAGTTGGCATGACTTTCTCCCCCTGTCGATCGCATGTCTTGGGGGGTGGTGTCACCGGCTCCGGAGGCATCGACAGACCGCTGATTAGGGGCATGACCACCGGCTTCTTCGCAGGTCGGGAGGCTCTTCGTAATGTGGATGTGGCGATCGGTGCCGTGGACGGCCGGGCGAGGACGACCGAAGGACGCATGTGATCGACGTCAGTGACATCGGCGCCTTCCTCGGCCTGGACGTCGGCAAAGGCGAACACCACGCCACCGCCGTCACCCCGGCCGGGAAGAAGGCCTTCGACAAGCGGCTGCCCAACAGCGAGCCGAAGCTCCGGGAAGTGTTCGGGAAACTGCAGGCCAAGCACGGGACCGTGCTCGTGGTGGTCGACCAGCCGGCCTCGATCGGGGCTCTGCCGCTGGCGGTGGCCCGGGACATGGGCTGCGAGGTTGCCTATCTGCCCGGGCTGACGATGCGGCGGATCGCCGACCTCTATCCCGGCGAGGCCAAGACAGACGCCCGCGACGCGTTCGTCATCGCCGACGCGGCCCGCGTCATGCCTCACACGCTCCGCTCGGTCGACCTCGAGGACGAGACCATCGCCGAGCTGGAGATGATCGTCGGCTTCGACGACGACCTGGCCGGCGAAGCAACCCGCATCAGCAACCGCCTGCGGGGCCTGCTGACGCAGATCCACCCGTCGCTGGAACGGGTCCTGGGCCCGCGCATCCAGCACCCGGCCGTGCTCGAACTCCTCGACCAGTTCGGCTCCCCGGCCCAGATCCGCAAAGCCGGACGGCGCCGGCTCACTGCGTTGATACGTCCGAAGGCGCCGCGGATGGCCGAGCGCCTCGTCGAGCACATCTTCACCGCCTTGGACGAACAGACCGTTGTCGTCCCGGGCACCGACGCGGCTGCTCTGATCGTCCCCAGCCTCACCAACTCGCTCCGAGCGGTGCTTGACCAGCGGAAACTCCTGGCCACACGGATCGAGGAACTGCTGGAGAACCACCCTCTTTCGAAGGTCCTGACGTCCATGCCGGGGATCGGCGTCAGGACCGGAGCCCGCATCCTCATCGACGTCGGTGACGGCAGTTCGTTCCCGACCGCCGCCCACCTCGCCGCCTACGCCGGCCTCGCCCCAACAACCCGCAGCTCGGGCTCCTCGATCCGCGGCGAACAACCATCCCGGCGCGGAAACAAGCAGCTCAAACGGGCCTTCTTCCTGTCCGCGTTCGCGGCTCTGGCCGACCCGGCCTCCCGGACCTACTACGACAAGAAGATCAGCCAGGGAAAGCACCACACCCAAGCCCTCCTCTGCCTCGCCAGACGACGAGCCGACGTGCTCTTCGCAATGCTCCGCGACGGCACCTTCTACGACCCACAGCCCGCCACATCAGCTTGACGAAACCCATAGGGGCACCCCCCCCCAAAAAAAGCCAGTGGCCTCCCCGGCAGCCTGCTGGGAGGACGGCGCCATCTGGCCCGCCGGCCGCGTCCGCGCCCCTTCCACGTGCAGAGTTCCGCATCACCGACACCGGCCGCGGACCGGTCTTCGAGCCACGCGGGCTCAGGTCCTCCGTCACGCGGCGCCCGGTGGCCGGTTGGTGCGCTCGACGACCCCCATCGCGCAGGCATGGACGAACGCCGGGACTCGGTACCGCAGTTCGAGCCAGGGCTGCCGGAGGCAGACCTTTCCGCGAGCAGGTTCCCGGACTGCTGGCCCACCAGCAACCCGCCCTGCCCACACGGAGTACGCGAGCAGACCACCCGCGAGTGCCTGAACCAACAGCCGCAGTGAGGGCGCCGGCCCTCGCACTACGCTTGAAGACAATCAAGTACTTGACAAGCGCCCGGGTGCCGTATTCTCGCCGGGTGACAAAGGATGACGATCGGTCGATCGCCGCCGAGCACGTGACCCGGGTGACCTGGGCACTGCGGCGGGCGGAGTGGGCTGTGCAGACCCGGAAGGATCAGCGGCTACGACCGCTGGGCATCGCGGCCGCGCAGTACACCCTGCTGATCTCCGTCCACAGCGATCCCGGCCTGACCGGCGCGGAACTGGCCCGCCGCCTGAACGTCACCCCGCAAGCAGTGGCCTCCCAGGTGGCCCGCCTCGAGGAGCGGGGTCAGCTGGAACGCCGACCGCACCCGCGCCACCGCCACGTGCAGGAGTTGCACCTCACCGACGCAGGCCGCGACTCCCTGCGGGATGCCGAAGCCGTGATCGTGGAGATTGAACTGCGGATCGCCGAGAAGCTCGGTCCGAAGAAGGCCGCACAGCTGAGGGCACTGCTCGACGAGGTGGCCGATGTCGTCCGAGAGGCCTGAGACAGTGGGCTTGCGAACCTGCTCCCCCACCACCACCGTGGACGCCCGCGCATGACCGACCGCACACCGCTCGGTGCGCCGGGCACCCGTCGGCTGCCGAACGCCGTCTGTGCGGGGGTTACGGCGCCGTCGCCAGGCCGGGCATGCCTCGACACAGCCGCCGGAGACGCCACCGACCGCGTTGGAGGCCGGGGTTGACGGGCCGTCGCCGCGCCCTGGGGGAGGAAGCCGCGGCGACGGCCCTGGTTGCCGGCGGTGTGTGACGTCGTGAGCCGCCGGACGGCCCGGGTGGCCGGGTGGGTACACCGGCCACCCGGGGGCTCAGAGCAGTGCTTCGGCGGTGATGGGCAGTTCGCGGATGCGGCGGCCGGTGGCGTTGAACACCGCGTTGGCGATGGCGGGCGCCACTCCGACGATGACGACCTCACCGAGTCCTTTGACGCCGATGGGGTCTGCTTCGTAGTCCTGCCCGTCGATGAAGATCGCCTTCAGGTCGGGCATGTCTGCGTGGGTCGGCACGAGGTAGTCGGCGAGGTTGGCGTTGACGATCCGGCCGTCGCGGTGATCGGTGACCGTGTGCTCGAGGAGTGCCTGACCGATCCCGCCGGTCATGGCTCCGATGGCTTGGCTGTCGGCGAGTCTCGGGTTGACGATGCGGGCGGCGTCGTAGGCGCCGAGCATGCGTCGGACCCGCACCAGGCCGAGGCGGGCGTCGACGGCCACCTCGGCGAAGATCGCGGCGTAGGCGTAGAGGGAGAACTTCTCCGGCCCCGACGGCCCGGCGTACGAGCCGAGCACTTCGAGATGGGTGCGTTCGTTGCGGGCCAGGAGCCGCCGGTACGTCTCGCCGCGGGTGGGCTCGTCCTTCAAGGACAGCCGACCACCCCGGATGACGATGTCGGCGGAGTCGGCGCCGTACAGCGGTGATCCTTCGTCGTTGACCGCGAGCGTGATCGCCTGCTTGCGCAGGTTGTCGCAACCGTCCTGGACGGCGGATCCGACACTGGCCATGGTCTGCGAGCCCGCGTGCACGGGAGCCGGGGGCATGAGAGAGTCCCCGAGCCGGAAAACGACCTGACGCATGGTCAAGCCGAGGGCGTCCGCGGCGACCTGGGACATGGACGTGGCCGTGCCGGGGCCCATGTCGCTGGTCGCGGACTGCACCAGGGCGGTGCCGTCGGCGTCGAGCCTGACCGAGGCCTGGGCCTGGCTGCGCATGGTGTCGTAGACACCGGCGGCCATACCCATCCCGATGAGCCAGTCACCGTCACGCGTCGAGCGCGGCTTCGGGTTGCGCCGGTGCCAGCCGAACTCACGGGCGCCTGCGCGGTAGCACTCGCGCAGACGACGGGTGGAGAACGGCAGGCTGCTCGACTCGTCGTCGGCCGGTTCGTTGCGGAGCCGCAGCTCGATCGGGTCCACGCCCAGTTCGTGGGCGAGTTCGTCCATGGCCGACTCGACGGGGTAGGCGCCGCTGGAGTAGCCGGGGCCGCGCATGAACCAAGGCGTGCTCACGTCCAGCGGGACGTGGTCGTACGCCTGGCGGACGTTGGGCGTGCTGTAGAGCATCCGGCCGGGGACGAGAACGCTCTCGCTGTACGTCTCGTAGCGGGAGGACTCGGCACGGACATCGTGCGTCGACGCGGTCAGGCGGCCCCGCCGGTCGCTGCCCAGCCGCAGGCCGTACTCGTATGCCGGCCGGTACCCCACGGCGAAGTACATCTGCCGACGGGTCAGGACGAGTTTCACGGGGCGTTCCACTTCGCGCGCGGCCATGGCCGCGATGACGGAGTGCACCCAGGTGCGGGCGGCGTTGCCGAAGGCGCCGCCGACGAACGGCGAGATGACGCGGATGCGGTCCGGCGGCATGCCGAACTCGCCGGACAGGTTGAACACGGTGCCCTGCACCCACTGGGTCTTCTCCCAGACGGTCAGCCGGTCGCCGTCCCAGCGGGCGACGATGCCGGCCGGTTCCATCGGGTTGTGGTGGTTACGGGCCGTCCTGTACGTACTCTCCAGCCGGACAGCGGCGGCCTCCAGGGCCCGGTCGGCGTCGCCGCGCGCATAGGTCTGGGTCTCGCCGGCGGCGTCGGCGACGCTGAGGTCGGTCAAGGAGATCTCGGCGTCGTAGGAGACCTTCATCAGGCTCGCGGCATGCTGCGCGATCTCCAGCGTGGTCGCCACCGCGACCGCGACCGGCTGCCCGAAGAACCGGACCCTGTCGTCCTGGAAGGCTCGCAGCGGCTTGCCCGGCGGGAACCGCCCTTCGACGGGCGGCAGTTTGGGCGCGTTGAGATGGCTGATCACCTTCAGGACGCCGGGCTGGGCCTCGGCGGCGCGGGCGTCGATGCCGGTGACCCGCCCACGACCGACACTGCTTTCCACGATGACCGCGTGTACGACCCCGTCGGGGCTGTTGTCGGCGGCGTACTTCGCTTGCCCGGTCACCCTCAGCCGTGCGTCGACCCGGGGCACGGCAGCACCGACTGCCGCCTGCGGCTGGCTCATGCGGTGCCTCCTACGGTGCGCAGCCGGCGTTCGACGGTGCGTTTGAGCAGCTCGGCCTTGAAGCCGTTGTGGGTGAGGGGGTGGGCTCCGTCGGCGGCGTGCTCGGCAGCCTCGGCCCACAGCCGGTGGGAGGGGCGTTCGCCGATGAGGTGACGCTCGACGGTCGGCAGCTTCCACGGCACGGTACCCACACCGCCGGCGGCGACCTTCGCCTCACGGATGACGCCGCCCCGGACGTGCAGGGCAACGGCTGCGGAGGTGAGGGCGAACTCGTAGGACTGACGGTCGCGCACCTTCAGGTAGCCGGACTTCAGCGGGCGCGGAAGGGCAGGGATCTCCACAGCGGTGATCAACTCGCCCTTGCGTAGGGCTTGTTCGCGGTTCGGGGTGCTGCCCGGCTTCAGCAGGAAGTCGACCAAGGGCAGGGTGCGTTCGCCGTCCGGGCCCAGCAGGCGGACGGTGCTGTCCAGAGCGGCAAGGGCGACCGCGAGATCGGAGGGGTGTGTTGCCACGCAACTGTCGGAGGTGCCGAGGATCGCGTGGTTGCGGTTGTAGCCCTGCAGCGCGGCGCATCCGGAGCCGGGATCGCGCTTGTTGCAGGCGGCGGTCACGTCACGGAAGTACGTGCACCGGGTGCGCTGCATGATGTTGCCGCCGATGGTGGCCATGTTCCGCAACTGGGCCGACGCGCTCAGCTCCAGCGCCTCGCAGATGACGGGGTACAGGGCGCGCACCTTGGGATGGGCGCCGGCCTCGGCCATACTGACCAGGGCGCCGATGCGCAGGCCCCCGCGCTCGGTGACGGTGACCTCGCGCAGCGGCAGGGTGCTGATGTCGACCAGCGAGCCGGGGCGTTCGACGGTCTCCCGCATCAGGTCGACGAGTGTGGTGCCGCCGGCGATGTAACGCCCGCCGCGCCGACCGGCGCTGAGGGCCTCACGCATGTCCGCGGCCTTGGTGTAGGTGAAGGGATGCACGGGGATCGGTCCTCACTTCCGGCCGGCGGCCTGCTCGACGGCGCGTTCGATCTTCACGTAGCAGCCGCAACGGCAGAGGTTGCCGCTCATCCACTCCCGGATCTCCTCCGCGGAGCCCGTGTGGCCCTCCTGGATGCACCCGACGCCCGACACGATCTGGCCCGGCGTGCAGAAGCCGCACTGGAAGGCGTCCTGGTCGATGAACGCCTGCTGCAAGGGGTGGAGCCGGTCGCCCTTGGCCAGGCCCTCGATCGTGGTGACCTCGGCGCCCTCCAGGCGCACCGCCAGCGTCAGACACGAATTGACCCGGCGTCCGTCGACCAGGACCGTACAGGCGCCGCAGGCGCCGGCGTTGCAGCCCTTCTTCGAGCCGGTGAGGCCGAAGTGCTCGCGCAGGAGGTCCAGCAGCGAGGTGCGGTTGTCGATCGTGACGGTGCGCCGGACGCCGTTGACGGTCAAGGAGACACGGCTGCCGGGCGGCACCTCGGCGGCCACCGCATCCTCGGCGGCGTGCACGGGCGGCCCTGTTACCACGCCACCCACCACAGCGCCTCCTCCTGCAGCGGTGGTCGTGGCGATGAAGGCACGCCGGGTGGGCGCGGAAGGAGGCTCGACGGGGGGAGTCTCTGCTTCGGCGGGATGTTCGGTGGACATGTCCACTCTCCCTCGATGGGGTGCGGGTGGTTGTCAGGTCCTGTCGGCGGCGGAGCCGCCCGTGAAGGCGCGCCGTGCCCGTTGCTCAGGCAGGCTGCATTTCCCTTGGTACGGCGGGGAGAAGGGTGGCTGCCGCCGGAAGGCGGGACGGATTCGGCGCCCAGGACTGCGTCGAGCGCTGCGCGCTGGTCCTCCTTCCCCGGAAGGGACAGCACCTCCCCCGCACACCCGGCGAGACCGGCGCAGCGGCGACAAGCCGTCGACTCCGGCGCGGCGTTCCAGCAACCGGACGTCACCGCAGGCCGGACGTACGCCGCGGCTGCGCCGACCGCACCCGGGCCTATGACCAGGCCGTTTCTCCGGCCCGCCAACGGGACCACCGGGAGGAAGTCGCAGTCGGCGGCCGAGGGCGGGACACGGGCGGCACCGCTGACCGGGCAATCACCGGTGATCAAGGCCAAGGTTCTCGACACAGGCCAAGCATTAACCTCCTGGTTCACATCAAGCAAGCGTTATTGCATCAACCACCTTTATATATCCACGCACAGCTGATTTGGACGAGGATGTCCGGGACGGGAGTCGCTGAGATGGGGACTACGGGGCCGGACGATCACCATCTCGACGACCGGGCAGGCGCCCTCGGCTCCGTGGGAATCGGTCTGCAAGCCGGGTGAAGCCTGCGAACGTACCTGCTGTCCCCCTGTCCGTGGGCAGGGGGACACAGCCGTCGCGGTTCCCCGACAGGCACTTCGACACCCTGGTCACGGTCGTCAGCCGAAGGAATGCCCAGCTGGGTCACGGGACCAGAACGATCTTTCCGGTGGTGTGGCCGGTCATGATCTGACGATGGGCGGCGGCGGCATCGCGCAGCGGGTGGCTGGCGGCGATGAGGACGCGTAGTCGCCCTGCCTCCGCAGCCTCGGTGAGCTGCAGGCGGGCAGCGGCGCGGACAGCCGCGCCCGGATCTGCGCCGGGCCCGCCGCCGAGCAGCTTGATGCCGGCTTGGGCGCCGCGCTCGAACCCCGCGATGGTGGCGACGCGAGAACGGTCCGCCACGAGTTCCACGGATACGTCCACCGCCTCGTCGGTGCCCACCAGGTCGGCAGCGGCGTGAACGCCCTCCGGCGCTGCCGCGCGCACCCGGTCGGCCAAGCCGGGCCCGTAGGTGATCGGGATCGCTCCCAGGTCACGCAGCAGGTCGTGCTTGGCCGGGCTTGCCGTTCCCAGGACAGTGGCACCGCGCGCCACGGCCAGTTGCACGGCCGTCAGGCCGACCCCTCCCGCGGCGCCGTGGATCAGCACCGACTCGTCCTTGCGCAGGTCGATCGCCTCGAGAACGTGCACGGCGGTCACGCCGGCGGCCAGCAGGCCGCCGGCCTGCTCCCAGGACAGACCGGCGGGCTTCGGCACCACCGACAAGGCCGGGACGACGAGTTCGGCGGAGTACGCGCCGAGCGCGCGATAGGCGATCACCTCGTCGCCGACCTCGACCGAACCTGCGGGGCCGGTCGCGTCCGCACCCACCGCGGTCACCACACCGGCCGCCTCCACACCGAGCCGCAGGGGCAGGTTCGAAGCATCGGTCCCGAAGGCACCGCTGTACATCTTGTGGTCGAAGGGGTTCACCCCGGCAGCCCGGACCGCGATGCGGACCTGGCCCGGTCCGGGTTCCGGGACGGTGACATCGATCACCGACAGAACCTCGGGACCGCCGTACGCGCTTGCTACTACAACTTCGCTCATGCCAGGAACAACATGATGTTGGAATCAACCATTCCTCGGGAGTCCGGGCCTCGGTACCACCGGCAGCCGGGCAGTGACCCCACTTGCCGACGCCGGCGGCGGGTCCGCTGAAGAATTGGCGGCGCCGAGGATGTAGAAGGCGAGCATCAGCACACGGAGAGAACCACCGCCGCCAGGATCGTCGGGCTCCGCCCCCTATCAGGGGAGTTTTGCGTACCCCACGGGTTGCAGCCAGGGGAAAGATTCCTCCCCCCAAAGCGAGTAGACACGCTCCGAGCTTCGAAAGACCATGAACTGAGGGTCGCCCGACGGCGGACCGAAGCCGCGGAAGGGGCAGGCGCCATGGTGGAAACCGCTTCGTTCAGGAACAAGGCAGTAAAGATTGCCGGACATCTCCATCTGCCAGAAAACTTCAGCGAAGACAAGAAATATCCGGCACTCGTTGGAATTCATCCGGCCGGAGGCGTAAAAGAACAGACCATCGGCCAGTACGCCAAGAGGCTCGCCGCGCACGGATTCGTCACCGTCGTCTACGACTCCTCGTACCAGGGAGCGAGCGGTGGCGAACCCCGCCTCCTGGAAGACCCGACGACCCGAGTGGAAGACGCCCGCTGTGCGGCCGACTTCCTCACCACTCTTCCGTTCGTCGACTCCGAGCGCATGGGGGTCTTCGGCATCTGCGCCGGCGGTGGCTACGCAATCAGCGCGGCCCAGACCGAACGTCGCTTCAAGGCAGTGGCTACCGTCAGCGCAGCTCCCATGGGCGAAGGCTCCAGGGGCTTTCTGGGGCACCTGTCCCCGGTGGCCGAGCAGATCGGAACACTGGAAATGGTCGCCCAGCAGCGCACGGCGGAAGCGCGGGGAGCGGAACCTCTCTACGCCCCGTTCGTGCCGGAAACGCTGGAAGAAATCAACGAGAACACGCCGGATCTCCTGCGCGAGGGGTACGACTACTACAGGACGCCCCGAGGCCGGCACCCCCACTCGAAGGGCCGTTTCCTGCTGACCAGCATGGACAAGATGTTCGCCTTCTCGGCGTTCGACCAGATCCCGGATCTGCTGACCCAGCCGCTGCTCCTCATTGCGGGGAGCAAGGCGGACACAAAGGTATTCAGCGACCAGGCCTATGAGCTTTCCAAGGGGCCGAAGGAGTTGTTCGTCGTCGAAGGCGCAACTCATATCGCAATGTACGACGTGCCTGAATACATGGATCAGGCGGTTCCCAAGATGGTGGAGTTCTTCGCCGTCCTCTAGTGGCTCACAACGCGTCAGCCGAGTACGCACAGACACCAGTCTCCGAGGAGCGTCGAACGCGAACTGCAGCTGTCGTACCACGCTGTCGCGGGACGGGCAGCGATGCAGGGTTCGGCCGTCGGACCGGATTCGCATACCGGGAGAGCGGTAGGCAGGGGAAAACTTCTTACCCCTCACAGCGCGCTCTTCCGATGCAATGCTCGCGGTCACACGCCGCTCAAAGACTTTCGAGGAGCCCGATCATCATGTCCTTTTCCGGCCGCACCACGATCGCCATTGCCTTTCATTCGGGCTACGGCCACACGGCCGTCGTCGCCGAGGCCGTGGCGCGTGGCGCGGCGGGATCCGGTGCCGAGGTGGTCTTGATCTCCGTGGACACCATCACCGATGAGCAGTGGGCGCAGTTGGACGCCGCTGACGCGATCATCTTCGGTGCCGCCACGTACATGGGTACCGCCTCCGCGGCCTTCCACGCCTTCGCCGAGGCCAGCAGCAGGCGCTGGTTCTCCCACCTCTGGGCGGACAAGCTCGCTGCGGGCTTCACCAACTCCGGCGCCAAGAGCGGCGACAAGTCGTCCACCCTGGGCTATTTCGCCACGTTGGCCGCCCAGCACGGCATGCACTGGATCAGCCTGGGTCTGATGCCGGGCTGGGATTCCACCAAGGGCAGCGAGGACGACATCAACCGGCTGGGCTTCTTCATGGGGGCCGGCGCCCAGAGCCCGACCGATGCCGGTCCGGGGGCGGTCCACAAGTCGGACATCGCCACCGCGGAGCACCTGGGTGCGCGCGTCGCACACCAGGCCGCGATCTTCCGCGCCGGACGGACCGCCCTCGCCACCTGATCACACGGCCTCCGCACGTATCCGATGCCGATTTACCACCCCAGCAAGGAGCAACCCCATGTCCGACTCCCCGCACCTCGCCCTCATCCGCCGCGTCTACGAATCCCGCATGGCGCCCGAGGTCACCTCGCAGGTGATGGCTCCGGATCTCGTCTGGGACATCACCCCGGGCTTTCCGAACAGCGGTGTGTACCACGGCTGGGACAGCGTGGCGAAGGACTTCTTCGGCACCCCGATGCCGAACATCGTCTCCTTCGGCGCGGTGCCCGAGGAGTTCTACGCCGACGACGAAGGCCATGTCTTCGTGTTCGGGCACTACCACGCCGAGACGAAGGCCGGGGACAAGGCCGACGTCCGGTTCATCCACCTGTGGACCGTCCGTGACGGCAAGGCCGTCAGTATGCGGCAGGCCGCCGACAGCCACGTCCTCCAGGAAGCCCTCAAGGGCTGAGACCGCCCACCAAGGAGATCCACCCATGGCGAAGATCCTCTTCGTGATCACCGCGTCCGACCACTGGACGCTGGCCGACGGAACCCGGCAGCCGGCCGGCTTCTGGGCCGAGGAAGCAATCGGCCCCTACCAGGTCTTCAAGGAGGCCGGATTCGAGATCGCCGCGGCGACGCCCGGCGGTGTCCCGCCCACGGCGGACGCGCTCAGCCTCACCGCGGACTTCAACGGCGGCGAGCAAGGCGCGCAGCGCATGCGGACCGCCCTGCACGAGGCGACCGAGCTGGCGCACCCGATGCGTATCGAGGACGTCGACATCCACGACTACGTGGCCGTGTTCTACCCCGGCGGCTGGGGCCCGATGGAGGACCTGCCCGACGACGCCGCCTCCGGCAAGCTGCTCACCGAGTGGCTCGCCTCGGGCAAGCCGGTGTCCCTGGTGTGCCACGGCCCCGCGGCGCTGCTGGCCACTGTCCGCCCGGACGGGACGTCCCCGTTCGCCGGCTACCGTCTGACCGGCCTCTCCAACGCCGAGGAGAAGCAGAACGGTCTCGCGGACCGCGCGAAGTGGCTGCTGCAGGACCGCCTCGTCGACGAACTCGCCGCGGACTATCGTGAGACCGAACCGTTCGCCCCGCACGTCGAGGTGGACCGCACCCTGTTCACCGGTCAGAACCCGGGCTCCGCGGTACCCCTGGCCCGGGAACTGCTCAAGGCACTGTGAGCTGACACCAGAGCCATGTGCTCGCCCGGCGGTCCGGTACGCACGCCAGGCCGCCGAGTCCTCTTCCGCGTCTTACCTTGCAGGTCGGAGCCCATATCATTTTCATACGCAGGTAAAGCCCGAGATGGTCAGGATCTCTCCCCCTTACAGCGCCGGGCTTTTGTGCGAGGCTGCAATTCATGAACCGCAACCCTCATCTGAACGAGCTGGGTGAGTTCCTCAAGGCCCGCCGTGCCGAGCTCAGTCCTTCCGACGTCGGGCTCCGTGGCGGGCAACGTCGGCGTGTGAGCGGTCTGCGCCGTGAGGAGGTGGCTCTTCTAGCCGCGATCAGTACCGAGTACTACACGCGGATCGAGCAGGGCCGGCTCCAGGCATCGGCTCCGCTGCTGGACGAAATCGCCAAGACGCTCCGCTTGAACGACGACCAGCGCACCTACCTCTTGCACCTCGCGGCGAAAGAGAGGGTGCGCCCGTCCGTGTCACGCGAACGCCAGCAGGTGGACACGCAGCTCCAGCGCATGCTGGACGATCTCATCGCCTCCCCGGCCTTCGTCATCGGCCGGCGCACCGACATCCTGGGCTGGAATCAGCTCGCCGCCGCCCTGTGGACCGATTTCGGGCAGTACCCCGTGCAGGAGCGGGTGTTCGTCCGGCTGCTGTTCACGGAACCCTGGATGCGCGAGCTGTATGCCGACTGGGAGGAGGTCACCCGGCTGGCCATCGCCCAGCTGCGCATGGAGAGCGCGCGCTATCCCGACGACCAGCCCCTCACCGCTCTGGTCGAGGAGCTCTCCGCCCGCGACGCACAGTTCCGGCAGTGGTGGACCGAACACGACGTCGCGATGCGGGGCAAGGGCGTCAAGAAACTTCGTCACCCGGTGGTGGGCGAGCTGACACTCGACTGGAACACGCTCACCTGCGGCACGGACCCCGACCAGCACATCATCGTATGGAACGCCGAACCCGGCACACCGTCCCACGACGGACTGCGCCTCCTGGCCTCCTGGGCCGCGGACCAGAAGTCGACGGCGTCCGACACCGCCACCTGAGCCCTCCCCCACCCACCACCACGTGCGCCCGTAGGGGGAGAAGATCCTCCGCTCGGCCGGGGCCACCCCGGCTGAACAGGAGCCGCCTGCACGGGCTCGCGAAAGGTCAGCGGGCCTCGCTGAACGATGCCGGAGCACGACCGCGAGGAGCGTCGCCTCTCTGGCCGGCACCGGTGTCATAGGGGGAGAGAGTCGTCCCCCCTATGGCCGCATCCCAGCCAAGAACCTTCCCCTTTTCCGGGCGTACGCGCCACGGAAGGGTCGGACACCTCAACGACCGCATGCCGAGCAGTGAGGTGCTTCGAATGAAGGCTGTAGGTTTCACGGAATTCGGTGGGCCGGAGGTGCTTCAGGTTCTTGAGCTGCCCACACCCGAGGCCGGGCCGGGCGAGGTGCGCATCCGGGTGCACGCGGCGACCGTCAACGCGGTCGACGCCCTGCAGCGCAGCGGGCCGGCCCGGTCGCCGGACGCCCAGCCGCCGTTCGTCCCCGGCATGGAAGCCGCAGGCGTCGTGGACCAGATAGGCACGGGTACGGACACGGATCTGAGCGTCGGCGACCGCGTGATGGCGATCGTGCTCGCCGACGGCTCCCATGGTGCATACGCAGAGCAGCTCGTGGTCCCGGTGGAGTCGGTGGTTCGCGCTCCCTACGGCGCGAGCGACGTGCAGGCGGCGTCCCTTCCCATGAACGGTCTGACCGCGCGCCTGGCCCTGGACACGCTCGGTCTGAAGCCCGGCCAGACCGTGGCGATCACCGGAGCGGCGGGCGCGGTGGGCGGCTACGCCCTCCAGCTGGCCAAGGCGGACGGACTGCGGGTGGTGGCCGACGCCTCGGAGCAGGACGAGACCTTGATCAAGGAACTCGGTGCCGATGTCGTACTCCGTCGCGGCGCCGCGTACCCGGAGCGGGTACGCACAGAGGTCCCCGAGGGCGTCGACGGACTCCTCGACGGCGCGTCGCTCGGCGCTCTCACCGCGCGGGCGGTCCGCGACGGCGGCCGGGTGGTGACACTGCGCGGCTACGCCGGCCCCGGCGAACGAGACATCGCCTACGAGCCGATCGTCGTGTTCCGCTATGCCCGGGAGCGCACCAAGCTCGACCGGCTCCGGAAGCAGGTGGAGGACGGTCTCCTCACACTCCGGGTCGCCAGGACGTTCCCGGCGGATCAGGCCGCCGAGGCACACCGGCTCCTCGCCGCGGGCGGCATACGGGGCCGACTGGTCCTCACGTTCTGAACAGCGTCAAGTACGGGCACAGGGGCGGCGGACCTCAGCGGCACCTCACGGCTGCGGCCGGGCGTCGAACTGCGTCCGGCCGCACTCGCGCGGAATCGGTCAGAACGGGACCACAAGCGGGATCCGCGCGGCGAACGCGTTCACACCCGTGGGCTCCGCCGACGGCCCCCGGAGGCACCCTGCCTACCAGGGATCGATCTGGCTGCTCCTGCGGGCGCCGCGACCGGAGAGAGCACCGTCACCGGCACCGGCACGGCTCGCCGAGCACAGCCAGGTGCCGCTGCCGGGTGATCGAGGACACCCTGCACGAGATCGAGCAGCGCCATCTGGCCACCCGCGAGGGCATGAACCGGCACCTCACCCCCGCCGGGCGCGAGGCAGCGGCCAAGCCGTCGGCAGCCCGCCCGGACGACTCCTTCGCCGAACTGCTCGGCGCCTGGCGGGGCCCGACGGGCCGGCGGGCCGGGCCATCTGGTCGAGGAGTTGTCATCGCAGCTGTCGGGCTCCGATGAGGAGCGGCCGCCCTGAAGCCGCAAGTCGGACCCCTCATCCGGCGTCCCAGCCGCAAGTCGGACCCCTCATCCGGCGTCCCTCAAGCTGCCGCATCCCGCGCCGGCTGATCCGAGTCCGCAGTCCACGACGCGAGGAAGAGCAGCCCGTCACGAGAGGGAGTCTCGGGAGCGGCGGTCGCGGTCACCAGCTTCTGTGCCGGGGCGGCTGTGTAGGTCAGGCTGTCCCGGTCGAGGGTGAGAACGCCGACAACGGGGTGGCGCAGCCTCTTGGTTCCCATGCGTAGGCCGGTCATCTGCCGGCCTGCCCACCACTGCCGGAAGTCGGCGTCGGCGACCGACAACTCGCCGACGAGTGCGGCCAGCCCGGGGTCGCCAGGGCGGTTGGCGGCCTCCAGACGGAGGTGGGCGACGCAGGTCCGGGCGTTCGTCCTCCAGTCGAGGCAGAGCTCCCGGAAGGCGGGGTCGGTGAAGAGCAGCCGGGCATCAGTGTCGCACCGCTCCGTATCCGGGAGGGGGGTAAGGATCTCCCCCCTGGATAAGTGATTCCCCGTATGAAACTCTCCCCTTTGCGGGTTCCCGCGAAGGTGGCAGGGTCGATGGTGTGTTCGGCGCCGGAATCGGCCTGCGGAGAGCATTCACACCGACAGGCTGGAAGGCCGACCCCCAGGAAGAAATTACTTTTCGAATGGCACCGATATTCCGTATTTCCCTGCGGCGGGCCGAGGAGGCGAGTAGAGACCGTGCGGACGGATGTCACCTTCGTCAGCGATGACCAGCGCATCGGGAGCCGCGGGCACGTTCAGCGCCGTCTGCATCGGCAGCCTGCTGCGCGACGGGCTCGGCGGCGGTCAGGATCCGGCCGTCTTCCGCGATCTCGTCACCCGTGCCGGTCTTCTCCGCACGGATCCCAACCCCCGGTCGAAGGCCGGGCAGCCTGAATCCCCCCACGCACACGCAAGGAGCACCACCCCATGTCCGAACGGAAGAAGTTCGCGCCGCCGGCCATCCAGGAGTTCGCCCCCAAGCTCGCGGAGGTGACCGACACCGTCCTGTTCGGTGACATCTGGGAACGGCCGGGCCTCTCCCCGCGCGACCGCAGCCTGGTCACCGTCACCGTTCTCGCCGCCCTGTACCGAAACGACCAGCTCAGCTTCCACCTCGGCAAGGCGCTGGAGAACGGCGTGACCAAGGACGAACTGATCGAGGCCATCACCCATCTGGCCTTCTACGCCGGATGGCCCAACGCCATGACCGCGATGACTCAGCTCAAGGAGATCGTGGAGAAGTCCGACCCGTCCGGCTGACACTCCTCCCCCGCACGCACCCCACATCGCGGGCTCTCTCCCCACACACACCACCGCGGCACAGCCCGGCGGCAGCAGCACACCAGAGGGACACCCCGTGGAACTGCTGAAGCAACCTCCCGCCATGAAGCTTCCCGCCGAGCGGTTCACCGGCGACGCCTGCGCCGACGTGATCCACCGCGGCCAGGGCCCCTCGCGGATGCGGGTCTACCAGGTCCGGTTCACTCCCGGCGCCCGCACCGTCCGGCACACCCACGCCCCCTGGCCGAACCCTCCACATCGTCGAGCGCAACGCCCTGCCGGAATCCCCGCTCGAACACGCCTCCGATCACCACTGCAACGGCCCGCGCGTCGGCACCCGTACCCGTCCCTGACGCCACGACAGTCACGACGAGAGCTGGGAAGGCACCATGCGAGCAACCATCATTCACGCGCCGGGTGACATCCG
This sequence comes from Actinobacteria bacterium OV320, assembly GCA_001298545.1. Taxonomy (GTDB): domain Bacteria; phylum Actinomycetota; class Actinomycetes; order Streptomycetales; family Streptomycetaceae; genus Streptomyces; species Streptomyces coriariae. The sequence goes on along the minus strand of LJCX01000033.1, from coordinate 125,969 downwards.
GGTGGAGAACGTCCCCGAGCCGAAGATCACGTCATCGACAGACGCAATCATCCGCACCGTAGCCGCCTGCGTGTGCGGCTCCGACCTGTGGAGCTACCGGGGTGTCCTGCCGGTTGCCGAACCTCAGCCGATCGGCCACGAGTACGTCGGCACAGTCGAAGAGGTCGGCAGCGACGTATCGGGCGTCAGGCCGGGCCAGTTCGTCATCGGCTCCTTCGTCGCTTCCGACAACACCTGCCCGGTGTGCCAGTTCGGCTACCAGACCTCCTGCCGGCACGCGCAGTGGGTGAACGGCGCCCAGGCCGAGTACGTCCGCATTCCCCTCGCCGACGGCACCCTGGTCTGCACGCCGGAGCAGCCGCCCGAGGAACTGATCCCGGACCTGCTGGCTCTGTCCGACGTCATGGGCACCGGGTGGTACGCCGCCAAGGCCGCCGAGGTGAAGTCCGGTTCGACCGCCGTGGTCGTCGGGGACGGCGCGGTGGGCCTGTCCGGCGTCATCGCCGCCAAGGAACTGGGCGCCGAACGCATCATCGCCATGAGCCGGCACGAGTCCCGGCAGAAACTCGCCCTGGAATTCGGCGCCACCGACATCGTCAACGAGCGCGGCGAGGAAGGCGTAGCCCGCGTCAAGGAACTGACGAACGGCCTCGGTGCCGACTCGGTTCTCGAGTGCGTCGGCACCCAGGAGTCGCTGCACCAGGCCCTGCGGTCCACCCGTCCCGGCGGCAACGTCGGCTTCGTCGGCTTCCCTCACGGCTCGCAGATCGAGGGCCAAGACCTCTTCTTCTCCCACGTCGGTCTGCGCGGTGGCCCCGCCCCCGTGCGCGCCTACCTTCCCGGCCTCATCGAGCGCGTCTTCAGCGGTCGCATCCACCCGGGCAAGGTCTTCGACCTCACCCTGCCCCTGGACGAGGCCGCCGAAGGCTACAAGGCCATGGCCGAACGCCGAGCCGTCAAGACACTGCTGCGCCCCTGACCTGATGCCCGGCATGGGTGGACCCCGGATCAACCTCCCCCCGACGCCGGCACTACCGAGCAGCAGCGGTCGTCCGACCGGCGCAGCCACCGAATTGAACGGACCAACAGCCATGACCAGTGAGGCGATCGCCACCGTCGAGGCGTACTTCGACGCCTTCGGCACGCGCGACATGGAGCGTGTCCTCTCCCATTTCACAGCCGACGCGACCTGGACGATTCCGGGCGATCCGGCCCTGACCCCCTGGGCCGGGAGCCGCTCCGGGCCGGAGGGGATCCAGCAATCCCTCACCGCGTTCTTCGCCGCCGTCGAGCCACTCGCATTCGAGCTGGGCACCATGGTGGAGGCCGACGGTCGGGTGCTGGCACCGGGCCGGTACACCTCCCGGTTCCATCCCTCGGGACAGGTACTCGAAAGCGAGACGATCCTGCGCTTCACCGTCGCCGACGGCCTGATCACCGACTACCGCGTGTTCGAGGACTCACTCGGAATCAGCTGTGCCCACGTCGGTGAGCGGCTCACCACCACTCCCGCCTGACCGCAGGTCATCCGGCGCTCTCCACCACGTGGGCGCCCCTTACGACTGCCCGCCCGCTCGCACGAGGGCCTGCGGGGCAGCCTGGCCGTCACCGCGGTGACGGCCATCGTCGGCGCTGCGGCACGTCTCTTCCCGAGACCGGCCCGGCGACCGTGACGGTCACCTTCCGCTTCCCGCGTCAAACAGATCGGAGTGACACCGATGACGACATGGACGAGTGACGAGCTCAACCGCATCGCCAGGGCCGACGAGTTGGAGATGGCGCCGCGCCGCGGTGACGGCACCCTGCGGGGGCCTGTGCCGATCTGGGTCGTCCGCGACGGTGAGGACCTGTACGTCCGCTCGTTCCGAGGTCCGGACGGCGGCTGGTGGCGCACGGCCCGAGCGAGCCATCAGGGGCACATTCGCTCCGGCGGGGTCGCCAAGGACGTCACCTTCGTCGAGGTGGCGGACTCCGGGATCAACGACCGCATCGACACCGCGTACCGCACCAAGTACGGCCGCTTCGGAGGCGCGTACGTCGATCCCATGGTGGCGGCACGCTCGACGACGCTGCGGCTGGTGCCCAGATGACCAAGACAGGCCCGGTGAAGTGGGCTGAGGCCTCACCGACAGCCAGTCCCTCACAGGAGTAGGCGCCATGCTCGGTCTCGAACTCGTCGTCATCCTCGGTGCGGCCGTGCTGGTGGGCAACGTCCTGGGCCGGCGCTTCCGCGTCGCGCCACCTGTCGCGCTGCTGGTCGTGGGCGCGCTCCTCGGTCTCGTCCCCGCCGTCCGCCAGACCCAACTCCCGCCCGAAGTAGTGCTGCTGCTCTTCCTCCCCGTCCTGCTGTACTGGGAGAGCCTGACCACGTCGATGCGGGAGATCCGTACGAACCTGCGCGGCATCGTCCTGCTCAGCACGGTCCTGGTGATCCTCACCGCGGGTGCCGTGGCGATCACCGGACACGCACTCGGACTGCCGTGGGGGCCGGCGTGGGCATTGGGCGCGGCAGTGGCTCCCACCGACGCCACAGCCGTCGGCGCCCTGGCGGGCTCTCTACCTCGCCGTCAGATCACCGTGCTACGTGCGGAAAGCCTCGTCAACGACGGCACCGCGCTGGTCATCTTCGGCTTGGCGGTCGGCCTCACCGTCGGTGAGGAGCACCTGACCCTTCCGCACGTCGGCGCGCTGTTTCTGCTGGCGTACGGCGGCGGCGCCGCGGTCGGCGTGGCGGTCGCCTGGGTCAACATGAACCTGCGGCGCCGACTGGACGATCCCCTGCTCGGCAATCTCGTCATGATCCTTGCCCCGTTCACGGCGTATCTGCTGGCCGAGATGATCCACGCCTCCGGCGTCCTCGCGGTGGTCGTGAGCGGCCTGATCATGGCCCAGGTGGCTCCGAGTCTGATCCGGGCCGAGCACCGCCGCCAGGCGCTGGCGCTCTGGCCACTGGCCACGTTCATCATCAACGGCGCGCTGTTCGTCCTGGTCGGAGTGGAACTCCAGTACGCGCTGCGTCATTTGAGCCGATCCGACCTCACAGACGCCCTGATCGCGATCGGAGTGGTCAGCGTGGTGCTGGTCGCGGTCCGGTTCGCGTTCCTGTTCTCCTCCGCCCACCTGATCCGCGCGATCGACCGGCGTCCCGAGCAGCGGCTGCGCCGAATAAGTCACCGGGCCCGCGTCGTCAGCGGACTGGCCGGCTTCCGTGGCGCGGTGTCGCTCGCCGTGGCGCTCTCCGTGCCGGCGACACTCGACTCGGGTGAGCCCTTCCCCGACCGCGCCTTCATCGTCTTCGTCACCTCCGGCGTCATCGTCGTGACCCTCGTGGTGCAGGGCCTGCTGCTGCCGGGCGTGGTGCGCTGGGCCCGGCTGCCTCGCGATACGTCGGTCGACGAGGAGCAGATCCTCGCCGAGACCACGGCAGCCGAGGAAGCCATCGAGGCGCTGCCGCAACTCGCTGCCGAACGGGGCACCACTCCGAAGGTCGTCCAGTGGCTCCGCCAGGAGTACGAGGCCAATCTGGCGACCGTCCGGGCCAGGGGCGCCGGTACCGACGACGATCCCGCCCTGCTGCACAACCGCCACTACACCGAGCTCCGCCTCGCCCTCATCGCCAACAAGCGCGCGACCGTCGTCCGCCTGAGGGACGAGTTGCAGATCGACGACACCGTGCTCCGCCGGCTCCAGGCCGCCCTGGACGACGAAGAGGTACGGCTGGCCAGACGCGAGCAGGTGGAGTGAGCCAGGTCCGACGTCCGGTCTCGACACACGACCCACCAGAAGGGGATCCCCGTCATGCCCTCCGACCTCATCGACGTCCACGCCCACCTCCTGCCCGACTTCTACGTCCAGCAGGCGACAGCGGCGGGCCACGTCCACCCCGACGGCGTGGGCGGCTGGCCCACATGGTCCGTGCAAGCCCACCTTGACCTGATGGACCGCAACGGCATCGAGACCGCGATGCTCTCCATCTCGTCCCCCGGTGTGCACTTCGGCGACGACGAGGCGGCCGGCCTCCTCGCCCGGCGCGTCAACGAGTACGCAGCCGAACTGACCCGAGACCATCCGGGCCGCTTCGGCAACTTCGTGTCGCTCCCCCTTCCGGCCGTGGACGGCTCATTGGAGGAGATCGCATTCGCCTTCGACGAACTCGACGCCGACGGCGTGGCCTTGCTGACCCACACCCACGGCGTCTACCTGGGCGACCAGCGCCTCGACCCGGTCTTCGCGGAACTCGACCGCCGCCGCGCGGTGGTCTTCCTGCACCCCACCTCACCCGTGTGCTGGGAACAGTCCGCACTCGGCAGACCGCGCCCCATGGTCGAGTACATCTTCGACACGGCCCGCACCGTCACGGACCTGGTGATGGCGGGTGTCCTGACGCGTCACCCGAACATGCGGGTGATCGTCCCGCACTGCGGCGGCGCGATACCGGTCCTTGCCGACCGCATCAACGAATTCATGAGGCTGTTCCTGCCCTCGGAGAAGTCACCCTCCCTCGATGCCGTGCAGCAACTACAGGGCCTGTACTACGACATGGCCGGCACTGCCTTCCCACGCCAGATCCCCGCGCTGCTCGAACTCGTCGATCCGGACCGCCTGTTGTTCGGCAGCGACTACTGCTGGACGCCTCCCCCGCTGGCCGACGCCCACATCGCGGCGATCGACGCGACCGAGTCACCGGTGGACGGGACCACATGGCGTTCCCTGACGACGGCCAACGCCCAGCGCCTGTTTCCGGGGAAACATCGATGAACGCAAGCCGCGGCTACGGCCGGCCGTCCCGCAGCCGACATCGGCCGACCGGAGCCAGCCTCGACAAGGAGAAACGATGCACACACGAACGCTCGGACGCGACCTGCGGGTCTCCGCCATCGGCCTCGGCGCCATGGGAATGTCCCAGAGCTACGGGCCGAACCCCGGTGACCGGAGCGACATGATCGCCGTGCTCCGTGGCGCCGTCGACCGCGGGATCACCTTCTTCGACACCGCGGAGGTGTACGGCCCCTACGTCAACGAGGAACTCGTGGGCGAGGCCCTCGCTCCGGTGCGCGAGCAGGTCGTGGTCGCCACCAAGTTCGGATTCCACATCGAGAACGGCGCCCCTGCCGGGCTCAACAGCCGGCCCGAACAGATCCGTGCCGTCGCCGCGGCCTCCCTGAAACGGCTCGGGGTCGAGAGGCTCGACCTGTTCTACCAGCATCGCGTTGATCCGGAGGTGCCCATCGAGGACGTCGCCGGCACGGTGGGTGAGCTCGTGCAGGAGGGCAAGGTCCGCTGCTTCGGGCTCTCGGAGGCCAGTGCGGAGACCATCCGCCGCGCCCATTCGGTCCACCCCGTGACGGCGGTGCAGAGCGAGTACTCGCTGTGGACGCGGGATCCCGAGCCGGAGGTCCTGCCGACGTGCGCGGCCCTCGGGATCGGATTCGTGCCCTTCAGCCCGCTCGGCAAGGGATTCCTGACCGGCACGGTGGACGCGTCGACCTCGTTCGTGACCGGTGACGTCCGCACGAACATTCCACGGTTCACGGCCGAGAACCGGGTGGCGAACCAGGTTCTCGTCGACCACATCACCACTCTCGCGCAGACGAAGAGCGCCACCCCCGGCCAGGTCGCACTCGCCTGGTTGCTCGCGCAGCATCCGTGGATCGTTCCGATCCCGGGCACCCGACGCATCGCGCGCATCGAGGAGAACTCCGGCGCAACCCAGCTGCCGTTGTCCGCCGACGAACTGGCGGACCTCGACGAACTCGCCGGCCGGGTCGGGGTTCAGGGAGACCGCTACAACGCGCACCACATGTCTCTGGTCGACAAGTAGCAGACGACGGTCGAGGGGGGGAGGGTGAGGTCGAAGACCTTGCCCGGGTCGATCTGCCGGGTCCAGATCAGGTCGATCAGCTGTGGCAGGTACTGACGGACCGGGGCCGGGCCGCCGTGCGGGTGCACGTGGGAGAAGAACAGCTCCTGGCCGTCGAGCGTGACGTCGTGGGAGACACCGATGTAGCCGACATGGCCGCCGGGACGGGTGGAGCGGATCGCCTGCAGATCAGGATTGCGCGCTGACCGGGGAGCCGCTCGCGCCGGTCGGCGCCTTACGACGGCGCAGCGGAGGACATCCGGGCCTCCGTCGGCCAGCACATTGACAGGCACCTGTCGGCATGTTGCCATGAGGCGCTGCTCAGCCGGGCCTGCGCCGGCCTGCGCCGCGTCGTATGCCGTTCGGGCTCGGGCACCGGACTGACCACCACTTGACCGGGGGCGGCGCCCCCGAACCCAGAGCGAGGACCCATGCCGCAGCGCGCCGCGACCATCGTCGGCGGCGGGATCGGCGGGCTCGCGACGGCCGTCGCCCTGCATCGCCGCGGTTGGCGCGTCGAGGTGCTGGAACGGGCCCCCGAGTTCACCGAGATCGGCGCCGGCATCTCCCTGTGGCCGAACGCGCTGCACGCGCTCGATGCACTCGGCCTGGGCGACACCGTCCGGGCACTCGGCGCCGTCGAGGCCATAGGCGGCGTACGCGACCGCCAGGGCCGCTGGCTGTCCCGTACGGAGAACGCGGAGCTGGCGCGCCGCTTCGGCCACCCCTTGGTGGTCCTGCACCGCGCAGACCTGTTGCGGGCGCTCGCCGACGCGCTGCCCGCTGACAGCCTGCGGCCGGGCAGTGAGGTGTCCGCGGTCCGCGACGACGGACCCTGCCTGGTCGTCGATCACGGTAGGGGCGACTCCCGGCCCGACCTCGTGGTCGGCGCCGACGGGCTGCGCAGTGCGGTCCGCCGTGCCCTGTGGCCCGAGGCGGCCGGACCCCGGTACGCCGGTTACACAGGCTGGCGCATGGTCACCGGGCCTCTCGCCGAGCCGCCCTCGCAGGGCGCGGTGACCTGGGGCCGCGGGGCGAGGTTCGGCTACACGGCGCTGCTCGGCGGGCGAATGTACTGCTTCGCGACGGCCTCGCGGCCGGCGGGAGCGTCCTCCGGCTCATCCGAGTACGCCGAACTGCTGCGCCGGTTCGGGTCCTGGCCGGACCCCATCCCCGCCCTTCTGGCTGCCACGCCCGTGGACGCGGTGCTCCGGCACGACCTGTACGAGCTGCCGCCGCTGTCCTCCTTCGTCCGCGGCCGGGTCGCGCTGCTGGGCGACGCGGCCCATGCCATGACCCCCAACCTGGGCCAGGGCGCATGCCAGGCGCTGGAGGATGCGCTCACCCTCGCACACTGCCTCGACGGCATCCCGGACGTGGCCGCCGCGCTCCGCTCGTACGACCTGTTGCGCCGCCCGCGGACCCAGGCCATCACGCGCCGTTCCGCCCGGCTGGGCGCGATCGGCCAGCTGTCGTGGCCGCCCGCGGTGCTGCTGCGCGACACGGCCGCCCGGCTGGCACCGACGCGGGCGACGCTGCGTTCCATGACGCCGGTGCTCGGCTGGACCCCGCCCGGCGACCCGGTGACCACGACGAAGAGCGAGAGCCCCTGATGCCGGACTGGACGTATCACCCGCTGCGCGGCATCGCCGCCGGCATCCTCGGCCGGCGCCGTTCGCAGCGAGCCGCACTGCGGCTGCTGGCGTCGATCGGCGCGCGTCCCGCCGGCGCGCGGATGATCGCCCGGGGATTCGCTCGCCGCCATCCGCCCGAGGGCCTCGCCGGCGAGATCGCCGGCGTGCCGGTGGACGTCCGCCTCGGCATATCCGTCCCGCCCGCACTCGCCCGCGAGGCGGTCCGCGCCCTGCCCCCGCTCGGAGCCGGCGTCGTCGAGGTGGCGCCCGTCTCCGCGGCCGACGCCGAGACGGTACGCGAGGCCGCTGCCGGCCGCTCGGTTCCGCTGGTGGTCGGCGCCTGCGACCCGGCGGCCGAGGCCGCCCTCAAGGCCCATGTCGACGGATTCACCAACATCGACGACCCGCACGTGGTCCATGTGTCCGACCCGTCGGTCACCGCCGCGGCCGCCGCGCTCCAGGAGCCGGGCGCCGTCGTGCTCGCCCGGCCCGGCGTCCTCGTCGCGGCCGGACCCGGCTGGTTCCAACGAGTCACCGAGGCAGCCACACCCACCGCGCCCGCTCCGGTACCGCGGGACGTCGGATGTGATCCCCGCCGATGGCCCGCCTGGTGGTGGGCGCTCCTGGTCGGGCTCGGCATGACGGGCGCCGGACTCGGCGCCGCGGCGATCACGCTCGGACCGGTGCTGCTCTGGTACGACCGCGACTACCTCGGCATGACGCTGCACGATCTGCACGGCGCCAACCACCACCTCGTGCACTTCCTCCAGCACGACCGGATCACCATGGCCGGGACGATGGTGGCGATCGGCGCCCTCTACACCGGCCTCGCCGTGGGAGGGATCAGACGCGGCTGGCCCTGGGCCCGCGAGGTGTATCTGCTCTCGGGGGCGATCGGCTTCCCCACCCTGTTCTACTTCTTGGCCACCGGTTTCGTGGAACCCCTGCACACGGCCACCGCTCTCGTGCTGTTTCCGATGTTCGTGGCCGCGGTCCGTCGGACCCCGCACACACCGCGGTGGCGCCTGGCGCCCGAAGGTCCGGAGCCGGAGCGCCGACGGGCGCTGGCCGGCCAGTTGCTGCTGATCGTCACGGGAGCGGGGCTGTTCGTCGGCGGAGCGGTGATCTCGGTGATCGGTCTGACCGGTGTCTTCGTGCCGACCGACCTGGCCTTCCTGGGCACGAGTACGCAGACGCTGGAAACCGTGAACCCCCGGCTCGTGCCGTTCATCGCCCACGACCGGGCGGGGTTCGGCGGTGCCCTGATGGCCGCCGCAGTGGCCATCACCTTGCTCAGCGCGTGGGGCTGGCGGCGGGGTGAGGCCTGGGTGTTCTGGACCCTGGCCGCGGCGGCTGCCGCCGGCTTCCTGCCGGCTGTCGTGGTGCACGGCGCGATCCACTACACGGACTTCCTCCACCTCGCGCCGGTCTGCTTCGGCATCGCCATGACCGGCACCGGTCTGCTGCTCGCGCGTCCCTACCTGTGCGCCAAGGCCAGAGATAGCCGGACGCCGGTTGCCTGACTCAGCTTCGGCGGAAGAGACTGCGCGTATGCCGTCCGGGTCGTAGGAGGGTGCACCCGACCACAGAGGGATGTACGCCAGGGGTGCGACCAGAAAGACTCGACCACATGGCTGAACATGCCGCCAGGCACCCAATCGGCGCTGCCGTCCTCTTCCTGATCGCGCTCGGCACGGCGGCAGGGCCGGTGTGGGCACAACCCCAGCAGTCCGTGGAGGTTCACACCACCTTGCGCGCCGATCCATCCACAGTGCCCGTCAAGAACGGCACCCGGAGGGAGACTCACGGGCCACTGCCCACCGGCCACCCGAGCACACGGCCTCAACGACCCGATACCACCGGCTTGTCGGCGAGCACCGCGGTCCATGGCGCCGACTTGGCGCGGGTCGGCACGGCCCGCGCCGTCGGTGTGTCCCGGTCGACGCCCGCCGACTACATACCCGTCACCGAAACGGTGAAGGGCAGGGTGGGGGACACCGTCGTGGTCCGGCTCGGTGTGACGAACCTGGGCCCCGGTGTCGCAGACGGCCAAGCCGGATCCTTCGCGGTCGTACCGCCGCCCGGAACCACTGTCACGTCCATTCCCTGGGAAGGGGACGACGACGATCGGAGATACGCCTGCCAGCCGCCACAGGACAAGGACAACTACTTCTTCCTGTGCGACTTTTCGACATCGGCCGGATCCTCGGTCAGCATCGGCTTCCACATCCGCATCGACGAGCGGATCCCCGGCGCCAAGGGCTCCATCACCGTGTACGGTCCGAACGACCCCGTACCCGACAACGACCGCGACACCATCTCCGTCGACGCCACATCCGCGCCGCTGTGGCGGTGGCAGAATCCGCTCTGGCACTGGCACCACTGGCCGCAGGCGGCAGCGACGCTGGCCATCGTGACACTGGCGGGCAGATGGTTCGTCCGGCGGCGCAGGCAGGACCAGGCCTGAAGTGTGCAGACAGTGCGGAGCGGTAATCAGGTCATCTCTTCGATTTTCTTGCCGAACGGCACGTTCCGGGACCGCTGTCCCGTCTCACCGAAGGTGGGTCAGTCGCACCGAACCTTGACCACTCGGCTGTTTGTCTCATCGAACTTCGACCGCCACAGGTCAAGGGCGGATGGCCCCCGGGCCAGGCCGGCGCGGACAGCGACGGGGCTGGCCATGCGCAGCTGGGCAGCGGGCTCGAAGGCGGTCAAACATCGGTGAGATCAAGGCGGCGATTGCCCGGGTCCACGTCGTCGAGCTGGAATTCACGCACTGTCTTCGGCCGAGCTGGCGTGGACGTCGGCCAGGGCCAGGGCGAGCCGTGCGGCCGGCGTGGTCACCACGCAGGCGATGCCATCCGCCCGCTCATGGAGTGCGCCTCTGAGCCAGTCAGGATCGGCCTGACCGAGTCAGCGGGAATCCGTTGCGTCGCCCTCTGCCGGGCGGGGGGCTGCCGAGCTGTCGGCGGCCTGGCGGGCGGCGCGTTCCGCGCGGAGTTCTTCGGCGACCTCGTAGGCCCGGCCCGGGTCGTAGACGGTGACCGACGTGCCAGGGCTGTACATCGCGGCTGCCCGGGGCGTGTACCCATAGCTCTCGACGCGGCGCCGGGCGGCTATGCCGTCGACCTCGCTGACGGGTACCCGCCACAGCTCGGCGGTGTGGGACGGGGTCCACCACTCGTCCGGACGCACGAAGTCCCGCTTGACCTCCGTCCGACGCTCCACCGCCACCTGGGCCCGGCCGAGTTGCTCGGTCAACCAGCTGGTCAGCGCCTGTGCATCAACCCGAGCCAGCGGTGCGAAGGCCGCCGGTTCGCACTCCACCGTCTCGCCGCGGGTATGCAGCACCACCTTGATCGACTTTCGCTGCCCCAGACTGAGTCGCTCGATGACGACGACTCGCTGCAGATCGGCCGTCGCCATGGTCGACGAACGCAGAAAGCGGGCGATCACGACCTGGGCCGGAGTTCCCCGGGGGCGGAACTCGACCCACCGCACCGTCGTGGACACCGTGACGCACACCGTGGCCACGATGAGCAGGATCATCGCGACGACCGTGAGCGCCAGGAAGACCCACAGAATGCCCCAGGCAACGGAACTCCCCGAGATCACGGCGCCCAGCAGAACGCCCAGCAGAAGGGGGGCGGCGACCACCGCCGGGACCACGGTGCTCGCGCCGAACCCGAACGCCAGCTGGCGGACCCGGCTGGGGACGAACAGCAGCCGCCATCCGTCCGTCACGGGTAACACGACTTTCGCCAGCGGGCCAGAGCGCTGAGATTTCATGGCTCAAAGGTAGGACCGTGCAAGGGAGTTCGTAAGGCCACAGCGAGCCGCACCTCCTCGAGGGCGGGAACCGCAGACGACAGCGCGTCAGCCGGCCAGGCAGCGCCGGCCTGGCCCGGGGGCCATCTGCCCTTCACCGGTGGCGGTCAAAGTTCGATGAGACAAACAGCAGAGTGGTCAAAGTTCGGTGAGACTGGCCAACCTTCGGTGAGACGGGACAACCGCGCGCTGTAGCCGGAACGGTGAGGCTACGGAGCTTGATCGGCCTCAAGGACGAAGAACAGGAAGCACAGGAAGCGCGACTTGGCCGCGACGACTTCGGGGAACAGCTCACGGGCGGCTGGATCAGGCTCCGGCTCGCTGATGACCGTTATCCGGAAGCCTGCTGCGGTGAAGGCCTCGATCATCGTGTGCAGCGGCCTGTGCCAGAGGCTCATCAGGGCGGTCCGGCCGCCCATGGTCCACTCCTCGGTCCAGTTGGTGGTGTCGAAATACTTGTACTCGGCCTCGCGGCCGGCCTGGCGGTGCATGAGGTGGATGGCAAAGGGATGGTCGACGGACGCGATCAGCCGTCCGCCGAGCTTGAGTATGCGTCGCAGCTCGGCCAGCGCCGGCCCCCAGTCCTCCAGGTAGTGCAGCACCAGGGACGCGACGACGTCGTCGAACGTGTCGTCAGGGTAGGGAAGCGGACTGCCCAGATCGGCCACCTGCAGGTCCGCACCCTCACCGAGCCGCCGCCGCGCCAGCTCCAGCATTCCGGCGCTCGCGTCGAAGCCGCTCACGCCGGCTCCACGGTCGCGCAGCGCCGCGAACAGGGGACCGGAGCCGCAGCCGGCGTCGAGGATCCGCCGGCCGGCCACGTCTCCGGCGAGGGCCAGCATCGCGGGCCGCTCGTAGTGGGCATTGATGAGGTTGGTTTCATTTTCGGCCGTGTACGCCTCGGCGAAGCTGTTGTAGTCGTTGGTCTTCGGCGGATCGACAGTCACCGCCGACGGCGAGGTGAACCCGGTGGAGCTCGCATGCTCTCGGTGCTCGTCAGAAATCATGGTGCGGGAGACGTGTGCTGCATCAGTTCGGTTCCTGGCCGCTCCCGACCGTCTCCTGACCACGACCTTCCTGATCGTCACCCTCCTGCGCAGCAACGAGCACCACGCCTACCCGTTGCTGTTCGCCTCGCTCAGGAAACCGGCTCGGGAACTTCGCCAGGTCTGACCTGCATGATCACCACACGGGTGCAGCCCACGGCTCTCAGTTCGGTGCGGCGGTGTTTCGCGGACCGCTTGTCGTACCTGCCCGCGGACGCCTGCGGGGTGCCGTCCGGGTCGGTCCAAAGGAGACTGTAGTTCTGCGTCGCGCTCGTCATAGAGATCATCGTTTCCCCGCGCGCGGCAGCGGTAAGCACGCGCGAGTCACCCGTGGACGATCCGGGGCCGCCGAGGGGTGTGGCTGCACGCCTGCAGGCAGGTGGGCAATGTTCTGCCCGGCCGAACCCGCTCGGCCGTCGCCGGCCGGCCGCGCGGCAGCGGCGGGAACGGGTAAGGGTACGGCTCCGGGCCGGCAAGCGCGCCGGTCCGGAGCCGTAGACGAAAGAGCGTGGTCGTGAAGGGGCGGTCGCCTGCGCGGCGAAAGGCTCTGCGGGGCTTCAGCCGGACGATCGTCCCCGCAGGCAATAGGTGAGGCCCGGGGACACTGTCCCCTTCACGACCACGTCCTGCACAACACCCGCTGCCACGGCGGCATTCCCGCGCCGCCCAGCGGCCCGGCGGGCGCGCTGTCAGCCTTGGCGGGCCTTGAAACGGGGGTTCTTCTTGTTGACGACGAAGACCACGCCCCGGCGGCGGACCACCTGGGCCCCCGGTTTCGATTTCAGCGAACGCAGCGACTTACGTACCTTCATGGTCTGCTTCCTCCTGTTCGGACGACGGCCCTCGGTCAGGGCCGGGCCGTGGCTGCGCGGCCGTAGCGGCGCTCGAACCGTTCCACCCGCCCAGCGGTGTCCACGACCCTCGAGGTCCCGGTGTAGAACGGGTGACTGGCCGATGAGATGTCGACATCGATCAACGGATAGGTGTTTCCGTCCTCCCACTCGATCGTCTGGGTCGAGGCCGCTGTGGAGCGGTTGAGGAAGAGGGCGTTCGCGGCGCGGTCACGGAAGGCGACCAGCCGGGATTCGGGATGGATGCGGGGCCTCATGGGGTTTCCTTCCTTATGGCTGTATGGCTGTCCGCCCGGGGCGGAAGCGTGGTTCAGCGTTCCTCGCGGAAGGTGATGCGCTTCCCGGCGAGCGGGTCGTACGTGCAGCGGAACGAGCGGGTCGGGGTCGTTGCCGCAGTACTAGCGCGTCACGCAGGTGACGCCGGTCCCGGCCGTCGACTTCGGCCTGACGACGGGACGCATACTGTTGCGCGCCATGAGGTCCTCCTTTCACCCACACCCCGAATGACCGGAGCATGTCAGTCACATGTGGTGGAACAACGACCCCGGCCACCTCATTCCCGACCCCGCACGCGGCTCCAGCACAGCGGAGGGGCCTACGGGGACTTCGGGGAACCCCGGTGGCGACCGGGCACCGCACAGCACAACGGCCTCTGACTGTTCCGCCTGGTCAGGGGCCGTTCATCTGCGGTGCCCCGCCGGTCGGACGGCGGATCAGCGCAGTCCGGCGAAGAGATCGTTCTCGGGTATGGCAGCGCCGGTGGCGTCCTGGACACGTACGAAGGTCTCCGTGCCCATCAACTCGCCGAACCGCTCCTTGCCCATCTTGAGGAAGAAGATGTTCTCGCCCTGACTGGCGTGCGCGGCCAGCGCGTCGAACTTCTGACCGCTGAACGCGATGGTGTCCACCCACGTGGTGATCTCATCGTCGGGCAGGCCGATCTCGGCCATCGCGGCGGCCTCGGCAGGGTCGGGCTCCGGCATGTCCTCATGAAACTCGCGCATGATCTCGCCGAACCGCTGCATCATCGAGCGGGGCATCGTGGTCCAGTACACCTTCGGTGTCAGCGCGGTCATCTCCAGCGCCGCCATCGTGATGCGGTGGGCCTGGATGTGATCGGGGTGGCCGTAGAAGCCGTTCTCGTCGTAGGTGACGACCACATCAGGCCGGTAGTGCCGCATGAGTTCCGCGAGTCGGGCCGCGCCCTCCTGCACGGGGGTCTGCCAGAAGGACCCGGGGGCGTCGTTGCTCGGCCAGCCCATCATCCCGGAGTCGGCATAGTCCAGCAGCTCCAGATCGCTGATCTTCAGGACCTCACAGCTCGCCTCGAGTTCCTGACGGCGCATCAAGGCGACCGCCGCCGGATCGTGCCCGGGATCGCCGGGCTTGACACCCCCCGGTCCGTCACCGCAACCGCCGTCGGTACACGTGACGAGAACCGTGCGGATGCCTTCCGCCGCGTACCGCGCGAGGACCCCTCCGGTTCCGGTGGCCTCGTCGTCGGGGTGGGCGTGTACTGCCATCAGCGTCAAGGGCCGGTCAGTCATAAAACAGTCCTCCTGCAGAGATACGTCCTGGTCCGAGCGCGCGGCGGGCGTACCGCGATCCCGGGGCCCGGCTCCTCTTGGGGCGGACGACCCTGTGGTCTCCGTGTTCCCCCGCCCGTTCGGCGCCGGTCCCTCGGTCGATGCAACCGTGCCGACCGGTCCGGCTGTTCCCGGCGCGACCGCTTGGCCCGAAAGGCTCTCACTCCGCACTGACAGACATCTGAGTCAGCGAGCACCACTCACCACAACCAAGGGCGATGACGTCTTGGTCTGATTCACGCTCTCCGCAGGCCAGAGCCCCAGAGCGCGTGCCCCGCATGACCTCGGCCCGGGCGTCGGCCCGGGTGAGGGCAGAGCGGTCCACCCTGAAGCAGCAGGCCAGCTCGTCGTGCGTAGTCCCGTGGCGGAGGCGGACGAACGTGGCTGGAAGTCGGTCGGCGAACACGAGCGTGACCTGGCGCCGTTCGTGCGGCAAAGGGCCTACCTCGGCTACGAGTTCAGCGGTCACTCCGGGCGACAAGCCCAAGATCCTCCGGCCGCCGACGAGTGCTTCACCCGTCGCGTTCCCCACCGCACAATCATGATCAACGATCAGACTCGACGTGTTGGCACCTGCCGTGGGGATTCCGCAGCAGGTGGGCCCGTCCACCGTGAGGTGAACGGGCCCCTTCGTGCGCTGCGCATGCTCATGCGCGGGTTGCGTGTTCACGCGGCACCCGCGTTATGACAGGGCGGCCTTCTTTGCGCCGGAGAACGCGGCGAACGCGCCGATGGCGAGGAACAGGAAGGTCATCACGTCGGCCGTCTCGCTCCAGCCCTCGGTCAGCAGGTCGAAGTGCTCGGTGAACAGCGAGGTCGCGGAGACGTCGAGCTCGTCGGCGCCGATCATCGCGATGCCGATGAGCTGGCCGAGGTAGACCGCGCCCAGCGACAGCAGGGCGCTCACCACGGGCAGGACCGGGTTGGTGCCACCGATCTTGCCGGCCGCAAAGCCGATGAGGAAGCCGACGCCGACGGCCGCGTAGCCGATCTCGTACTCGGTCGCGCCGACGATCGCGCCGTAGACACCAGCGGTGACCAGGGCCACGACGACGGCGACGACCAGGCCCAGGGCGAGGTTGTTGCGGGCCGGCCCGGCAGCGGGCGTGAACGGGGCCTGGGGAGACGGGGCCGCCCCGGGCTGCTGGGCATAGGGGTTGCCGTCGGTGGGCTGCGGAGTGCCGGCGGCGGGCTGCTGGGCGAACGGGTTGCCTTCGGACGGCGGCGGAACTGACTGGGTCATGACAGGATCCCCCCATGGGACTGATGCGACGCGCGGTGTGGTGTGTGCGCACGAGTGTGCGACAGGACGCCGAAGACTAGCAGGCGCGGCGACCCTCTTCACCAGGGATTACGCGGGGCATTTCGGATGGGGATCGGTCGGCGAGCCCGCGCGGGGGGGTGCGGGCGGCCGCCATCCATCAGGGCCGTGAACTGCCCTCCCTGGAGGCGGTGTTCAGGCCTGACGCATCGGCTGCGGTTCCCTCCGCCACCCGGGTCGGACAGAGGGCGTTCTTGCGCTGTCCGTCGACAAGGACCGCAGCCCGCGCCGGGCGGGCGACGCCGGGCAGGCCTCGGAGGCCGAGGGGCGGCGCGTCCCGCGAAGCATGAGGAACTCAGTCCGGCCCGTCCGGGTTATTGACGTGTCGGCGACAACGATGGCTTGATGAAAACACGCAGCAATGGGAGCGCTCCCATTGCGCCACGCACGCGTACCGCACCCCCGCTCCCACTCCCGCCCCACTTCGGGAAGGACACCCCGTGCGCAGCAGATGCCACCCCGTCCTCGCCACTCTCCTGGCCGCCCTGCTCGTCTTCGCCGCCGGTTCCGGCCTGGCCGGCGCCCCGTCCGCCGCGGCCGCGGCCACGACCCCGGTACGGATCATGCCGCTCGGCGACTCCATCACCGGCTCCCCGGGCTGCTGGCGCTCCCTCCTCTGGAACCAGCTGCAGAACGCCGGCTACACCGACATCGACTTCGTCGGCACGCTGAACGCCCAGAGCTGCGCCCTCGCGCACGACGCCGACAACGAAGGCCACGGCGGCTTCCAGGCCACCGCGACCGCCGACCAGAACCTGCTGCCCGGATGGCTGGCGGCAACCCTGCCGGACATCGTTGTCATGCACTTCGGCACGAACGACGTCTGGAGCAGCATCGCGCCGGACACCATCCTCGCCGCGTACACCAAGCTGGTCGGCCAGATGCGGGCCAGCAACCCGGCGATGAAGGTGCTGGTCGCCCAGATCATCCCGATCAATCCGAGCAGCTGCGCCGAGTGTGCCGCTCGCACAGTGGCCTTCAACCAGCGCATTCCGGCCTGGGCCGGTGGCATCACCACCGCGCAGTCGCCGGTGACCGTCGTCGACCAGTGGACGGGCTTCGACACGGCCACGGACACCTACGACGGCGTCCACCCCAACGCCTCGGGCGACGCCAAGATGGCGGCCCGCTGGTACCCGGCGCTGTCGGCCCTGCTCACCCCGGGTGACCCCGGGGACCCCGGGGACCCCGGGAGCGGTGGCTGCTCGGCGGCTTTCCGGGCGGTGTCGGTGTGGCAGGGCGGCTACCAGGGTGAGGTGACGGTCACCAACAGCTCGTCCACGGCGGCGATCTCTTCCTGGGCGGTGACCCTCGCACTCCCGACGGGCAGCCGGCTCACCCAGGTCTGGAACGGCACGCTGACCGGGACGACGGTGCGCAACGCCGGGTGGAACGGCACGGTGACGGCGGGGGCGAGCACCACCTTCGGCTTCCTCGCGAGTACGCCGGCTGCGGCGGGCACGCCTTCGGTGACCGCCACGTGTTCGGCGTCCTGAGACCGTCCGGCGGACAGCGGAACGTTCTCGGAGCATCACCGCAACGGTGGCCACCGCCCTGCCCCGGACCGCCGCCCGACGCCCACGCCCACGCCCGAGCCCGCGCCCGCGCCCGGTCACGCTTGCGGGCCGAGGGCGCCATGTGTCAGGGGAACACGGGCGTCACCACGGGTTCGCAGTCGGCACCGCAGCCGGAATCAGTCCACAGCGCCAGGCCGACCACCAGGAAGAGCAGGGCGAGGACCAACACATAGAGGAGGCGCCAGGGCAGCTCCAGCGCGTCGGGGCCCCAGAGCAGCGACCTGCCGATGATCAGCATGAGGACGGCGACGGGCAGGAGCAGTCCTCCCAGAACGCCCAGCAGTGCCGAAAACACAGACAGCCTCCCTCGATGAACGCGGTGCGCGACCGCAGCCGAGCACAGCAACACCACTGCGACACCAGAGATGTCGCCTGTGCCGGCGGCGCGGTTCCCGGAACTCACGGCCGGGCCCGGTGATCAGCGGAACCTGCGCCCGCAACCACCGGCCCCCAGCCACACCGCAACACCTCACACGGCGGGCGTCGTTCGAGCGAGTGGAATACAGCGCCCACGACCACGACCCCGGCGAACCTACGCGGTCGATCGTGCCGGCCCTGGCGGGGGCATCTCCGGTCCGCTCGCGGAGTGCATCGGCCCGGGTGCGACGACGAATCACCCCGAGGACCGAACCACCGTCGGGAGTTGGGATGCGCGGGCGGTGGTCCGGCGGCTGGTTCGGTAGCGGCCCGGGGTCGTTCCGATGATGTCGGTGAACGCCGCGATGAAGCTGCTGGGGTTGGCCCAGCCGCAGGCGTAGGCGGTTCGGGTGGTGTCATGGCCGTCGGCGAGGAGCACGAGTGCGTGGTGGATGCGTAGCTGCGTGCGCCATTCGTAGAAGGTCATGCCGAGTTCGTTGCGAAACAGTCGGCTGAGGGTGCGGGTGCCGGCCCCGATCGTCTTCCCGAGTTCGGCCAGTGTGGCGTTGTCCGCCGGCTTCTCGTACAGCATCCGGGCAATGGCTTGCAGTCGGTCGTCCCGTGGCTCCGGCAGGTGCAGTGGCTGTTCGTGTGCTTCGCGGAGTTCGTCGACGAGGACTCGAAGGAGGCGAGAGCGCGCGGAGCGGCTGTAGTCGGGTGCGGCGTCGTCGTAGTTGCGGGGGCCGGTCAGGGCGAGCAGGACCTCGCGGGCGAGGTCGGAGGCCAGGAACACGGCGGGACGGTCCGGTACGAGCCGGGCGAGGGACGGCGCGAGAAAGACGATCCGCATATCGGTGTCGCCGTGAGCGCGGTGGTGGTGCGTGAACCCGGCGGGGGTCCAGGCGACCCGGTTGGCGGGAACGATCGACGTGCCGCGTTCGGTGCGAACTGTCAGAACACCACTGGCCGCGTAGACGAGGTGTCCCCGTGCGTGCGACTGCACTGCGCTTTTTTCGCCGGACGGCCAGAGGTGGCGCCCGCCGGACGGCCACACACGTGACGTCACACCGGCGATCCGGGCAGGTTGGCGGCGAACGGGCATCAATTGGCATTCTATCGGCAGCCGGCCACGCCTTCATCTGGTGACACTGCCTCCATACGACGTGGTCTTCGGTCGCGCAGAGCGCCCGACCGATCCACGTGTCATCGAGGCGGCGTGCCTAGGTGCCGCGGCTTGGCATAAGAGGGAGAGACCCATGGCGACGTTCGTCCTCGTGCCCGGAGGCTGGCACGGCTCCTGGTCGTTCGAGGCGGTGGCTCCGCTGCTGGAGCGTGCCGGTCATGCCGTTCACGCCCTGACCCTGACCGGTCTGCGGCCGGACGACGACCCCGTGACGGTCGCGACCGCCAACCTCGACACGCACGCCGACGACGTATTGCGGCTCCTCGATCGCGCCCACGTCACCAGCGCGACGCTGGTCGGCCACAGCTACGGCGGGATGGTGATCGCCGCCGCCGCCGATCGCGCTGACGGCCGGATCTCACGACTGGTGCACCTCGACGCCTACGTACCGCGCGACGGCGAGTCGTGCTGGTCGTCGACGACCGAGCGCTACCGGGAAGCGTTCGCCGCCGGCGCTGCGACCACCGGCTACGCCGTCCGACCGCCGGACGGCGGCGATCCCCGCCGCCGTCCCCATCCCCTCGCCTCGTTCTTGCAGACGATCCGGCTCACGGGCAGGCTCGCCCAGGTCCCCCGTCGGGAGTTCGTCTACTGCTCGGGATGGGAGGACCGGACGCCGTTCGCTGAACTCCGCACCCGGCTCCAGGCCGATCCCGAGTGGCAGGTCCACGACCTCCCCACCGGCCACGACGCCATGCATGAGGCCCCGGAGGCGGTCGCTGCACTCCTGCTCGGCGAGGACATCGCGGATGAGTGGTTGTCGAGCCGACGGGTGGAGTGACTACTCGGGCGGAGGGGGGCGGGTGGATGCTCGGTGGGCGTCCCAGTCGGCGCGGCCGCCGACGCCCAGGACGCCGACGTCACCGGCCAGCTCCGTCGGCGACAGCCGGCGCAGCTCACGCCGGGCGAGGTGGGTGACGATCGCCGGGAAGGCAGGCCTCAACGGCTGGCACCAGCGCAGCCACGGGGGTGCGTAGATGTGACGGGCCCGGCGGGTGATGCCGGTGGTCAGCCAGTCGGCCACCCGGTCGGGGCTGTGCACACGCTGCGCGAAGCGGGGCTGATTGCGGCGCAGGGCCTGCAGGACGGGGTGGTCGCTGATGCCGGTGACCATGTCGGTTCCGGTCCAGTGGAGGTAGGCGATTCCGACCGCGATGCCGTCGGATTCCACCTCGCCGCGCAGAGCGAGCGCGAACGACTCCGCACCGGCTTTGGAAGCGCAGTAGGCGCTCATCATCGGGGCGGAGCCGAAGGCGGCGGTGGAGGCGATCTGGAGGAAGTAGCCGCGGGTGTCGGCGAGATGGGGCAGGAACGACCTGGCGGTGTTGGCGGATCCGGTGAGGTTGACGTCGACGACCCGCTGCCATAGGTCGGCCGGGGTCCGGACGAAGGGGCCTCCGGTGGCGATGCCGGCGTTGGCCACGACCACGCTCGCCCGGCCCAGCGTTCCGCCGACCTGCCGGGCCGCCCGGTCAAGGGCTGCGGAATCGGTGACATCGGCTTCGATGCAGACGCTCCGGTTGGGCAGGGAGGCGGCCGCCCGGCGGAGCGATTCCTCCTCGCGCCCGACCAGCGCCACGAGCATCCCGGCGCTGGAAAGGCGTCGTGCGAGGGCTTCACCGACCCCACGAGCGGCACCGGTGACGACCGCGACCCGCCCGCTCAGCGGCGTTTCGTGCCTACGGTGGCGCCGACCGGCACCGGGAGTCTCGCGCATCGCCCCTCGTTCCCTCCATGCCACCGACCGGCCACCGAACCTCCGTCTGGCCTCCGATTGCCTCCGCTTGCCTCCGCTTGCCTCCGCTTGCCTCCGCCGACGACGGTCCTACCGGTGCACCCGGCGGAACCTCCCGTACGGGTCTCGGGTCTACGGGTCTTCTGACCCGTACAGCCTCATTCCTGCACGATGCGGCGACGGCCGCCACACGTGCGCGGCAGCGTGGGCCGCGGCCGAGTCCTCGTTCCGGCCGGGCGGGCGAGCCTTCCGGCTGCGCGAGCGGCTCGCGCAGTCGGAGACTGTCTCGTCCTGCCCGAGCCGACACCCCTCCTGCCACGTCGGGTCGCAGAAGAGGCGAGCCAGGTCCCCTCCCGTCGGCACGAAGCCGGGGCGGCCGTCCGGCCGTCCGGGCCGTGCTTCGTGGGGCGGTCGTCAGGCCGGGAGCAGTGCGTCCCCGTCGAGGATGTGCCGTTCGGCGGCGCTGGCCTGCGGAATCCACTCCGGGGCCACAGCCGCCGAGCAGCCGCTCCTGCTCGGCGCTGGTGATCTTGTCGCGGTTCCGGTCGGTGCGCACGCGCCGGAACTCCCGCTCCGCAAGCACGTGGACCAGCCGTCCCGACACGGCCGTTCACCACTGCCACACCGCCGTTCGGCCACGAGCCCGCGCACTCGCGCGACGGATCGGCGCCGGCCCCCGAGCCTGGGCACCGCTGCCCGACGCACCACCCCTTGACGAGTCGTCATGCACTCCGTAGCCTCGCGCGTGCTGTACACGCACATGACTGTGATTCACATGCGAAGACAATGACGCGGTGGGAAGGACGGCCATGCTGCAGCGCCGTGTTGTGGTGTCAGGGGGCGGAACCGGCATCGGACTGGCGACCGCGCGCAGGTTCGCCGCCGACGGGGACCGTGTCGTCCTGCTCGGGCGCCGCGAGGGCGTACTGCGCAAGGCCGCCGAGGAGTTGAACGACGCCCACGGCGAGTCGACGGCCGACTGGTACGCGGCCGACCTCTCGGACCCCGAACAGGTACGCGGGGCAGTCGAGTTCATCACCGTGGACGAGACGCCTCTCGGCGTTCTCGTCGCCAACGCCGGCGGCAACGTCGCTCCTTCGCACGACGGCTCGCTCACCGCGATCGCCGACAGCTACCGCCGCAACTTCGACGCCAACGTCCTGACCGCCGTTCTCCTCACCGAGGCTCTGCTCCCCCACATGCGCCGACCCGGGGGCCGCATCATCCAGCTCTCCTCGATCGCCTCCTTGCGCGGCGCCGGCTCCTACGGCGGCTCGAAGGGCTGGGTCAACAGCTACACGTACGACCTCGCCCAGCGGCTCGGCCCCGAAGGCATCACCGCGAACGCGGTCGCCCCCGGATTCGTCGCCGACACCGAGTTCTTCGGAGACCGCGCCACACCGGACTTCGTCGCCTCCCGGGTCGCCCAGTCCCTGACGGGCCGCGCCGGCCTGCCGTCGGAGATCGCCGCCGCCGTCCACTACGTGGCTTCGCCCGAGGCCGCGTACATGACGGGGCAACTGCTGCACATCAACGGGGGCGCGGCACTGGGCCGGTGAAGCGCGTCGGGCGTAGTCGGGCATCGGCGGGTCAGTACGCCGCCCGACGGCGACAAGCAGGGTGAGGAGCCTCTGCTGCTCGACCGCCAGGTGCAGCTCGGTGGCCAACCCGCCGCTCGGGCGGGCGAGTCCGTGATCGTCGGGTTCGGCGAAGACACACCGGGAGGTTCCTCCTGAGGCTCCCCCGTCATGCGCGGCGGCAGCATGCCGCCAGGTCCGCGTCGCTCGCACCACGCGTCCCAGCAGGCGCACCGACCCGGCCCCTTCGGCCTCTGCCGTGCGCTGACGTCCCACCGAAGTCACGACGCGCCGCCACCCGGTGGGAGTGCGAACGCGAGCGGATGACCCGGCCAATCTATTGACGTCACTCGTCAACTCTCATAGTTTTCCATCGCCTTGGCAGTTTGAAACGATTCAATCCCACTGCCGAGGCTCGCTGTGTGCTGCCGTCGAACCGGTCATCGTCCACCCACCACAGGCCGCGCCCGGACCGGGAGCCGCCGTCCGAGCCCACCGCTCAGCCCGGCCGTCCTGCTTCGCCTGACCCGCGAGAAGGAGTACTCCGTTGGCAAGCCAGACCACTCCCCCCACCCCCGACTCGCCCGCGCACCCCGAACAACCCCCGTTCAGTAGACGCCACTTCCTCGGCACGGCGTCGGCGCTGGCTGCGGGTGTGATCGCGACGGGAGCCGCCGGCCGCGCACAGGCGGCCACCGGCACACCGCGTGCCGAGCCCGTCGAGCTGTCCCGGGCCCATTGGATCTGGTACCCGGAAGGGAATCCCGGCACCGACGCCCCCGTCGGACACCGCTACTTCCGTACCGCTTTCTCCGTCGCGGAGGGCGAGGTGACCGACGCACAGCTCGTCGTCACCGGCGACGACACCGTCGATGTGTGGCTCAACGGCAAGCCTCTGGCCGGCTCGCCCAGAGTCGCCCGTTCGTGGCGCAACGCGCTGTACGTGGATCTGCGGTCGGCCGTGACCACGGGCAGCAACACCATCGCGCTGGCGAGCCGGAACCAGGGCGGCTCGGCCGGGGTCATCGGACGGCTGCGCGTCGTGACCACCGGTGGCACGACCGATGTGGTCACCGACGGTCGCTGGGTCGCGGGCAAGGCCGTGTCCTCGGGATGGGAACAGCCCGGCACCGGTGTCGAAGGCTGGCCGGCCGCCCGCGATCTCGGCGCCTACGGAACGGCACCCTGGTACGCCGGGGTCGCCGCCCCCGCTCTCGCCGCGCCTTCACCACTGAGCGTGGACGCCTGCACCGTGGAGCGTCGCGCCAGCCCGCTGGGCGTGGACGCAGCACACCCGCGCTTCGGCTGGGTCCTCGACTCGACGGAGCAGCAGCAGCGCCAGGGCGGCTACCGGATCCAGGTCTCGTCCACCGCCCGGGGTTCCGGCGACCTGTGGGACAGCGGCCGGGTCCCGTCCGACCGGCAGATCGACATCGCCTACGCGGGCAAGCCCCTGAAGAGCCTGACCCGCTACTTCTGGCGGATACGGGTCTGGGACGTCCAGGGCCGGGCGGCCTCGTGGAGCGAGCCGCAGTGGTTCGAGACCGGGCTGCTGGCGGCCGCGGACGAGTGGTCCGCCGCGTTCATCGGGCGGCCGCCGGGCCCTGATCTGTCGGGGGCCACCTGGATCTGGTACCCGGAGGGCGATCCCGCGGCCGGTGTACCCGCCGCCACCCGTTTCTTCCGCCGCACCTTCGCCTTGACCGATGTCCCCGCCGTCGCGAGCCTGATCGTGACCGGGGACGACACCGCGGACGTCTGGGTCAACGGGGCTCCGGTGAGCACCTCAAGACGAGTGACCGACTCGTGGAAGAGCGCCGCACTGGTCGATGTCGCCGCGCACCTTCGCGGCGGCGACAACACGATCGCGGTCGCGAGCCGGAACACGAGCCAGTCCCCGGCCGGCGTCATCGCCAAACTCCTGGTGCCCGACGGCCCGACCGTGGTGACAGACGGATCGTGGAAAGCGCACCAGGACGCGCCCTCGGGGTGGGAAGCCCCCGGATACGACGACGGGGACTGGCCCGCGGCACGCGCGGTCGCCTCGTACGGGGGCGGCCCATGGGGATCCGGCGTCCGGGTCGTCGGGCCTGCCCCGCTCCTGCGCAAGAGCTTCACCGTGCGGGGGCGGGTCGCCTCGGCACGGCTGCTGACCACAGCGCTCGGTCTGCACGAGACCCGGCTCAACGGTGCGAAGGTCGGCGACGACGTGCTGGCCCCCGGGTGGACCGACTACACCAAGCGCGTGCAGTACAAGGTGTTCGACGTCACCGCGCACGTCCGGCGGGGAGCGAACGCGCTCGGCGCGTGGCTCGGCAACGGCTGGTTCTCCGGCAGTCTGGGCTTCGCCGGGAACCAGCGCTACGGCACTCAGCCGTTCTACGCGGCGCAGCTGCTCATCACCTTCACCGACGGATCCACTCAACTGGTGACGACAGACAGCAGCTGGAAGACCGGCACAGGCGCCATCACGGCGGACGATCTGTACCACGGCGAAACCTACGACGCGCGTCTGCACACCGAAGGCTGGGACTCGGCCGGTTTCGACGACAGCCACTGGACGGCCGTCGTCGTGCACGACGGGCCCACTCCCCCACTGGTCGCCCAGGTCGACAACGGTGTCACCGTCCAGCACGAGTTCCGCTCCGTGTCGATCACCCAGCCGCAGCCGGGGGTGTGGATCTTCGACCTGGGGCAGAACTTCACCGGCTGGAACCGCATCGCGGTCCGCGGCGACGCCGGCACCACGGTCACCGTCCGGCACGCGGAGGTCCTCAACCCCGACGGCACGCTCTACACCACGAACCTGCGCGCCGCCCAGGCCACCGACTGCTTCACCCTCGCCGGCACCGGGAGCGTCGAGACCTACGAACCCCGGTTCACCGTCCACGGCTACCGTTACGTCGAACTCAGCGGGCTGCCTTCCGGTTTCCGGCCCGGCGACACCACCGTCGTCGGCCGCGCGGTATGGACCGATGCCGGGCAGCCGGGCACGTTCAGCACCTCCGACGCGCTGATCAACAAGCTGCAGCACAACATCGTGTGGGGCGAGCGCAGCAACATGCTGTCGATCCCGACCGACTGCCCCCAGCGGGACGAACGCCTGGGCTGGACAGGAGACATCGCCGCCTTCTGTGCTACTTCCGCCTTCAATCTCGACACGCACGCCCTGCTGACCAAGTTCGTCGACGACCTGGCGGACGCCCAGCAGGCCAACGGCGCCTTCACCGACGTCGCGCCCGCGGTCATCGCCGGTTCCGGCACTGCCGGATGGGGTGACGCGGGAACGATCATCCCCTACACGCTGTGGCAGCGCTTCGGTGACCTCACCGTCGTCGACGAGCACTTCCCGGCCATGGCCAAGTGGGTCGACTATCTGCGCGACACCTCCGGCAGCGACCTGATACGCAATCAGCAGACCTTCGGAGACTGGCTGAACGTCGACGACAACACGGCTCAGGACCTCATCTGCACGGCCTACTTCGCCTGGTCGGCGCGTCTGGTGTCCCGTATGGCGGCCGCCACCGGCCGCGGCGCGCAGGCCACCGCCTACGGACAGCTCGCCGACCGGGTGGCGGCGGCCTTCCGCGCCCGATTCGTCGCGGACGACGGCACCGTCCGTGGCAACACCCAGACCGGTTATGTGCTGGCGCTGGCCTTCGAGTTGCTGCCCTCCTCCCTGGCCCGGCCGGCCGCGGACAAGCTCGCCGCCAAGGTCGCGGCGACGGACGGACACCTCAGCGTCGGCTTCCTCGGCGTGGAGAACCTGCTGCCCGTACTGGCCGACCACGGCCATGTCGAGACCGCCTACCGGATACTGCTGCAGCGCGGCTTCCCGGGCTGGGGCTACATGATCGACCAGGGCGCCACCACGATCTGGGAACGCTGGGACGGCGTCCGTCCCGACGGCTCGTTCAACGACCCGGGCATGAATTCCTTCAACCACTACGGGCTCGGCTCGGTCGGCGACTTCCTCTACCGCCAGGTCGGCGGACTCGGCCCCGCCGGCCCCGGCTACGCCTCTCTGCGCATCGCGCCGCGGCCCGGCGGCGGCCTGACCTCCGCCGTCAGCACGTACGCCACTCCCTACGGCAGCGCGTCAAGCAGCTGGTCGGTCTCCGGCGGCCGGCTGAAACTGCGCGTCACCGTCCCCGTCAACACGTTCGCCACCGTCACCGTGCCCACCCCACGGCCGGAATCGGTCGCCGCCCCGGCCCAGGCCGTCCCGGCAGGCCCGGCGAGCTACCACCTGCCGGCCGGGCACTACACCTTCACCGCGACCGCCTGACCATCGCCGGCATGCGGGGACGGAGGAGCGGCGCCGTCCCCGCGCAACCGTCCTCACCGGACCGAGCGGCGTGGGCTACGCCTGTGGCCGGTCGGTCGGTATCGCGCCGGCGCTGACGTTCGCCGCGACGATCCTGGTGGCCGCCGCGGCGCTCTGCACCGGGGTCGAAGTGCTCCTCCGGATGGGTGCGGGTGACGCGCGCTCCGCTCCGCGCCGGGCGGGGCGTCCGTCCGGGGTCCGCTCGGGGACGATCGCCTACGGCGTGCCGGGGAGCCGGACGGTGACGAGGAGACCTCCGGTGGGGAGGGGGACGAGGTCGAGGGTCCCATCGTGGGCGCGGACGATGCTGTGCACGATGGCCAGGCCGAGGCCGACGCCGGGGTGCTCGTCGGTGCGTACGCGTTCCGTTCCGCGCTGGAAGGGTTCGGTGAGGGTCGGTACCCGTTCCGGTGGGAGCCGACGGCCCGTGTTCTCGACCCGCAGCACGCTCGTGTCGCCGTGCGCCTCGGTGTGGACCGTCACGGTGCCGTCGGCGGGGAGGTTGTGGACGACGGCGTTCTGGACGAGGTTCGTCACCATCCGCAGCAGGAGCTCCGCGGAGCCGCTGGTCCGGGCCGCCCCGCCGGTGACGTCGAGGATGATCCGGCGCTGTTCGGCGAGGGGAAGGAGCGTTTCGGCGGCCTCTTCGGCGAGGAGGGAGAGGTCGACGCTCTCGCGGGTGAAGTTTCCGCGGTCGCCGCGGCCGAGCAGCAGAAGGGCCTCGGTGAGGTCGATCGCCCGTGTATTGACGGCGTGCAGGCGCTCGATGAGTTCGCCCCGGTCCCGCGTGGGGTCCTTGCGCGCGACATCGAGGAGGGTCCGCGAGATCGCCAGCGGGGTGCGCAGTTCGTGGGAGGCGTTCGCGGCGAACCTCTGCTGCTCGGCGACGTGGGACTCGAGTTGGTCGAGCATCGAGTCGAACGCGTCGGAGAGCTCACGGAACTCGTCCTGGCGGCCCTTCATGCGGATCCGGTGGGACAGCGACCCCTTCCCGGCCATCCGTGCCGCGTCGGTGATCCGTGTGAGCGGTGCGAGCATCCGGCCGGCGAGGAGCCATCCGCCCAGGAGGCCGAACAGGAGGAGGAAGGCCAGCGCCGTGGCCGCGGCGGGCGCGAAGCCGCGCAGAAGGTCGGTGCGGTTGGGCCCGACGATGATCACGGCGCCGAACTTCTCCTGGAGGTATCCGGGGTCGTGGGCCGGCAGCCAACGCAGCACGAACACCCACATCACGGCCAGCAGGAGAGTGCCGGCGACGAAGAGGAACCCGGCATAACTGAGGGTCAGTTTCAGCCGGGCGCTGTGCCCCGGGCGTCTAGGCATCGGTGCCGCCGGGGCCGGTGGTGTTTGTGCCGGGGTCGCTGTCCCCGCCGGGGGCGGCGGTGTTCGTACCGGTGTCGATCCGGTAGCCGACGCCGGGCACCGTGGCGATGATCCAGGGTTCGCCGAGCCGTTTGCGCAGTGCGGAGACGGTGATGCGCACGGCGTTGGTGAGGGGGTCGGCGTTCTCGTCCCAGGCCCGTTCCAGCAGCTCTTCGGCGCTGACGACCCCGCCGTCGGCTGTCACGAGTACTTCGAGGACGGCGAACTGCTTGCGGGTGAGCGCGACGTAGCGTCCGTCGCGGAAGACCTCCCGGCGGAAGGGGTCGAGCCGCAGGCCCGCGATCTCGCGGACCGGGGGCCGGGCATGCGCGCGTCTGCGGTCGAGCGCCCTCAGTCGCAGCACGAGCTCCCGCAGCTCGAACGGTTTGGTGAGGTAGTCGTCGGCGCCCAGCCCGAAGCCGGAAGCCTTGTCGTCGATCCGGTCGGCGGCGGTGAGCATGAGGATCGGGATGCCGCTGCCGGAGGCGACGATGCGCCGGGCGACCTCGTCGCCGGAGGGGCCGGGGATGTCGCGGTCCAGGACCGCGAGGTCGTAGGAGTTGACGCTGAGCAGTTCCAGGGCGGAGTCGCCGTCGCCTGCGATGTCGGCGGCGATCGCCTCCAGCCGCAGACCGTCACGGACGGCTTCGGCCAGGTAGGGCTCGTCCTCCACGATCAGTACGCGCATGTCCGCAGCCTAAGCAGCACCGCATATCGCCGACGTATGCGGACGCGTGTGTCCACCGGGCAGGCGACTCAGCCTGCCGGTGCCGGCGCGGGGCGGGGCCGGTCCGACGGGGCTTCCGCCGTGGTGCGCCACCAGCGGCGCGACGCCAGTCCGGCCAGCACGGCGCCGGTGGCGTTGACCAGTACGTCGTCCACGGAGGACACCCGGTCGAGCCGCAGGACGTACTGCGCGGTCTCGACCAGGGCCGAGCAGCCCGCCCCGAGGGCCAGGATCCGCGGCAGGGACGCCAGCGCCGCGCACCGCATCGGGGCGAAGAACCCCAGTGACGCGAAGACCAGCAGGTTGCCGACGATTCCGAGGGGCCCCATCGTGACCAGGTCCCGCAGCGGTACCAGGCTCACCCGGGCGGGGGCGGTGTCGGCCTCGCCGCCCGGCATCATGGTCAGCCACAGGAACGGCACCGTCCCGTGGACCATGCCCACCTCCGCCAGCGACATCCGCCAGGCCCACGTGACGCCGGCGGCACGCCGACGGAGCGCCAGAGCCCAGACCACCAGCACGGCCAGCGGCAGCGCGACCAGCGTCATGAGCACCACGCCGTTGAAGGTGTCGAAGCAGCCGTGCCACTGCCCGGCCATGCACCTCGGAGCGGACATCATGAGCGGCCGCCGCACGACGAACACGGCGCTCGCGAGGCCGAGGACCAACAGGCCGAGAAGCACGACCCCGCGCGTGCGGCGGGACGATGCCGAAAGGGATGCGTTGTGATTCACGCCCCCATTGGAGACGGACGGCCGTTGCGGCGGCGTATGCGGTTTTCGATACGCCCGCGATACGCGGAGTCACCGGTTGTGGCCTGCGCCTGGGCCAGGCCACTGAGCTGATGGCCCGTGGTGTTGCCACGGAGTTGGACGCCGGGCTCAGTCTCGGCGCACGCCGACGTCACCGTTGACCGTCGTCAGGGTCATCGCCGGGCCCTGGCGGTCGTCGCTCGTGGGCACGCCCACCGTGGCCCGGCCGTTGTCCGTACCGGCCGTGACCAGATACGCGGGGGCGTCGTGCGGAACGGTGACGGCGACCGAGCCGTTGGTGGTGGCGGCGGTGACACCCGACGGCGCGGTGGCGCAGGCGAGGATCACGTCACCGTTGGTGGTCGCCGCGTGCAGCCGGCCCGCGTCGAGTGCCGTCGCGCGCACCGAGCCGTTGCGGGTGGCCAGCCGTACCGGTGCGTCGTCCTTCCCGGAACGCGTCACCGTCACATCGCCGTTGACGGTCGTGACGTCCAGCGCCGCGGCGAGTCCTGCCACGTCGACGCCCGCGTTACGGGCACTGACCGTGACACTCACGCCGTCCGGGACCTTCACGTAGGGCGTTCGGGGACACGCTTCCTCGCCTCGCTCCCGCTCCCCCTCCCGGTCCGTGCAGGACAGGTCCAGGGTCCAGGTGTCGTCGTCGTGCGACCATTCGCCGTCGGCGCGATCGTCGACGGACACACTGCGGCCGTCGGCGGGGCGCAGCACCAGCCCGTTCTCGGTGGTGATGACGAGGTGGGTCCCGGATCGCGCCAGGGCGGGCGGTCCCGCCGCGGCCGGTCCACCGGCTCCCTCGTGTTCTCGGTCACCGCATGACACGGCGAAGGGGAGGACCGTCAGCACAACGGTCGCAAGCAGCACGCGCCTTGCCGGCTTCGCCTTCATGCCCGTCCGGGTGCCCCGAGTCGGCACGGTCATGACCGCGGCACACCGCCGGCCTCGCATGTCCGGCCTGTAGGGTCGGCGCACATGACAGCAGAGTCACCGACACAGACTGTGCAACGTTTGTTCCCGCTGCTGGCGGAGGGGAAGAGTGCGGAGGCGGCGGCGCTGTTCGCCGACTCGGTGTCGTTCTCCATCCCGCATCCGCCGGGCATTCCCTGGGTGCCGGAGGTCGACTCGGCGGAGGGCATGCGGACGTTCTTCGAGCTGCTTCAGACGCATGTGCAGGCCAAGGAGTTCGACCTCCACCAGATCATCGCCGAGGGCGACGACGTGGTGCTCGTCGGACGCATGGTCTCCGAGGTCAGGAAGACGGGCCGGGACATCGACACCGCGTTCGCCCTGCACGCCACGGTCCGGGACGGGCTGATCACCCGCTACCACCTCTACGAGAACACCTACGCCGTCGCCAAGGCCTACTTCGACGACTGATCGCCCCCGGGAGCTCGCTCAGCCTGCTTCGAGCTGCTCCGAACCTCGTCGAGAGCCTCCCACCCACCTCGAACGTCTCCTGACGGCGGTCAGCCCGCTGCCGGGGCCACTGACTCGCGGCCCCGGCAGCGGACTCAGCGGTGCGATGCGCCGTCCCTCGCATGGATCACGGGAACGAGGTCACCTTCGACGGCACGGTGTCCGTCCCCGAGGTCGGGGCGCCGGTGTCGTTGATGACATGGGCGTACTGGCCCTTGCCTCCCAGGGAGATCACCTGGAGGTTGTGCATCTTGACGCCCGACTTGACCGGGACCTGGAAGCCGTGGCGCTGCACGATCGAGGGATCCGAGGTGAAGTTGCAGTAGCTGCCCAGCCCCCAGGCCTCGTGCACGGCCACCGTGTCGGCGACCTTGTAGGCCGCCCATCCGACGATGCCGTCGTGCGTGATGGCGGCGGCGTTGGGGACGTCGTAGGCCTTCTCGTTCTGGAAGAAGATCGTGCGCCCTCTCTCGCCGCTCCATACGACGTCGTACTTGTTGA
Source organism: Actinobacteria bacterium OV320 (assembly GCA_001298545.1). Taxonomy (GTDB): domain Bacteria; phylum Actinomycetota; class Actinomycetes; order Streptomycetales; family Streptomycetaceae; genus Streptomyces; species Streptomyces coriariae. The sequence continues at coordinate 94,314 of LJCX01000033.1, read as the reverse complement.
AGTGCTCCACGAACAGACCGGTGGCCAGGACGTCGTCGCCGTTGACCCGTAGTCCGTAGTCGGCCCGGTTGGTCTCCCAGCCGACGCCTTCACCATGGTCGGCACGCCAGATCCAGGTGTGGTCGATGACGACATCGTCGCTGTTGACCACGACGGAGTCGGTCGCCAGGCCGGGGCCCGCGCCGCCGATGCGGATGAAGACGTCCTGCATGGTGGTCGGGTTGGCGGAGTGGTCCGCGGCGGCTCCGGCCGGGCCGATCTGCAGCAGGGTGTCGGACCGGGCGGCGCCGGCGTCGATGAGGAATCCGGCCAGCCGGACGCCGTCGACGTCCGCGACGTGCAGGGCGTCGACGCCCCCGTCGGGCACGATGGTCGCCAGGCCCAGCCCGAGCACCACGGTGTCGGCGCGGGTGACGTTGATCGTCTGGTCCAGGTGGTAGACGCCTGGCGTGAAGAGCAGGTTCAGGCCCTGGGCCAGTGCGGTGTTGATGGTGGCGGCCGTCGCGCCGGGTTTGACGACGTAGAACTGGCTGAGCGGGAGCGAGGTTCCGGCGTTGGCGGGCCAGGACACGCCGCGCGCGTTGGTGCGCTTGGCGGGGACGAAGACCTTGTAGTCGTTGCCGTCGAGGTACAGGAACGGCTTCTCGCGGGAGATCGGGGTGGTGTCCAGCGTGGTGTAAGGGCCAGTGTCGAAGTTGGTCGCCGGGGCGCCCTGGACGCCGGTGAACGTCATGTTCCACACGCCGTTGGTCCAGCCGCCCACGGAGCTGTCCCGGGTGTACCACTGCTGCTGGGAGTAGGGGCCGACCGTGCCGTCGATCTTGGAGTCCGCGATGTAGCCGCCGGAGGCCCATCCGTAGCCGTTGGGAGCGAGGTTGAGGCCGCCCTTGACGTGGATGCGGCGGAACGGCGCGGCCTGGGCGACGGCCCAGCGGTCGGTGCCGTTGGACGGTGTGATCGCCAGGTTCTCCGCCGAGCGCCAGAAGTTCTGCGTGGCGTTGCCGTTGAACCAGCCCGCGTCCACGGTGATGTCACCGTTGATCTGGGTGTCGTCGGGGTTCAGCCCGAGGCCGGATATGGAGGTGTAGAAGCCGAGTTGGGCGTTGATGCCGTTGTAGGTTCCCGGCTTGAGCAGGAACTGGTAGCGGCCGGAGCCGAACTGCGCGGTCTCCTGCTGGGCGAAGACCTGGTCGAACCTCTGCTGGAGGTTGGGTGTGGAGGGGTCGACGACGATCACGTTCGGACCGAGGTCGCCGCCGCCCTGGACCGGGCCTCCGGTGCCGCCGGACGTGGTGCGGACGGCGAACTCCCAGAGCGAGTAGCCGTAGGCCGTCCCGCGGGCCGTCCCGAGAACGCGGACGTGACGGCCCGTTCCGCTGACGTCGTAGGAGGCGCGACCGCCGGTCGCGCCGGTGACCGTCTTGAGGGTGTTCCAGTTCTGGCCGTCGGCGGAGGCCTGGATCTGGAAGTCCTTGCCGTACGCGGCTTCCCAGTTCAGGTCGATCCCGCAGATGTCCTGGGACGAACCCAGGTCTACGCTCAGCCACTGCGGGTCCGAAGCCTGGCTGGACCACCGGGTGGAATCGCTGCCGTCGAACGCGGCGGACGCGAGGGTGCCGGCGTTCTCCGTCGAGGACGCCGAAGCGGTCTTGCCCTGCGCCGAGTTGACGGTGGAGCAGTTACCGGGCTGGGTTCCGCCGGTGGTGCCGAACACCTGGAACTCCCAGACGGAGTAGCCCCATTGCGTCGCCCGGTGTACGCCCTGCAGACGTACGTACCGGCCTTGGCCGGAGACCGCGAGCGTGTCGGTGCCGCCGTCTCCGCCGGTGACCGTGCGCAGGTCGGTCCAGGTGCTGCCGTCGGACGAGGACTGGATCTTGTAGTCCTTGCCGTAGGCCGCCTCCCAGTTGACGACGACCTGGGTGATCGTGGCGCCGGTTCCGAGGTCGACCTGCAGCCACTGGTCGTCGGTGGCCGCCGAGGACCATCGGGTGCCGGTGTCGCCGTCGACCGCGTAGGGCGCGGGCGTGCCCGCGTTCTCGTTCGAGGATGCCGTTGCCGTTCTGCCCTGGGACAGGTTGGCGTCGGCGGCCACAGCCACTGGCGGCTGGATGGTGGGCAGGGTGATCAGCGCTGCCGTGGCGGCGAGCGCGACACCCAGGGATCTGAGTCTCATGAAGGTCCCTGCGGGTGCGTCGGGAAAAGGACACGAGAGCGCGGCAGCAGCCGCGGCGGTACGCCAAGGTCACTGCTGCGACGCTTAGTTCACGTCTTGATTTAACTGATGAGTTCTCAGTCTCGGCAAGCCTTCGAAAGTTGAAATCTTTCCGGACCTTCTTTCGTCGCATCCCTTGACATGTTGACGACATGCCCGCACGGCGAGACTGCCGGCTCGGCCTCCGGGCGCCGATCGCTCCCGCGTGGCAGCAGAGGATGGCGACGGTGCCCGCGGAGGTCGTTTGCGGGTCGGGCGCATAGGATCGCGGACATGGCACTGCGACCTGTTCAGGTGAACATCAAGGCTGTTGACGGCTCGGCGGTCGGCCGGTTCTGGGCGGAGGCCCTCGGCTGGAGTGCCTACAGCCCCGGTGTCACCACCTACGTCGGCCCCGCCGGCGGCCTCGTCTGGCCTGACCCGGTCGCCCTCGGCATCGACGTCGTTCCCGTCCCGGAACCCAAGACGACGACGAAGAACCGTGTGCACCTCGATCTCGCCACCACCTCCCTGGCCCATCAGGCGGAGTTGGTCGCACGCCTGAAGGAACTCGGTGCGACGCCCGTCCACGTGGGCCAGGGCGACGTGCCGTGGACGGTCCTCGCCGACCCGGAGGGCAACGAGTTCTGCGTGCTGGAGCCCCGGGAGATCTACCGGGACACCGGGCCGATCGCGACCGTGGTGGTCGACTGCGTAGATCCGCGGGCCATGGCCAGGTTCTGGGGCGAGGCGACGGACTGGACCGTGCACGACGTGACCGACGATCATGCGTCGTTGCGCTCCGCCAAGGGTGCCGGCGGCCCGTATCTCGAATTTCTCCGCACTCCCGACGTGAAGACCGTGCCGGACCGCGTCCATCTCGACCTGCTGCCGTACCCCGGTGACGACAAAGCGGCGGAGGTGGACCGGCTGCGGGCCCTCGGCGCCACCGACCTCGACCTCGGCCAGGGCGATGTCCCGTGGACGTGCCTGACCGATCCGGAGGGCCACGAGTTCTGCGTCCTCGCCCCGTCCTGACGCGGCCTGAGCCTGCCGCGGGCCGGTCGCGAAGTGGGCCGGTAGTCGTCTTCGGACCGTCCTCTCAGATGTCCGCGCCGTCGGTGGTCGGCAGGAGTGCGGCCAATTCGGCGTCGTCCGGGCGGTGGACCGCCTCGGCCGCCCTACGCAGAATGGCGCGATCGACCTTGTCCGCGTCGGCGATCAGACGGATCACCACACCGTCGTCGGGCACCGCGTATTCGTGGCTGGCCCCTGCCTTGCGGTACCAGGCTTCGCCGTCGTGCTCACAGGTGACCTGCTTGTCCGACACCTCACCCAGCGGCTGATCGGGGCAGCTCTCGGCTGTCATCGTGCCGCTGCCCACGAAGAGGCCGAACTTGGTGCCGCCCTTCTCGGACCGATACGCGGCGACGAACTCGTCGTCGTACCGGCCGACCGACGCCTGGAACACGGTGTAGCCGGAGACCTCGGTGACATAGACGAGTTCCGGCTCGACGCCCCACCCGCGCGCGGCGGAGTCGAGGGCAGCGCTGCCGGCCGCCGTCCCGCCGTTCCTGTCCCCGTCGCATCCTGTGAGGAGAACTGGCAGCAGGAGGAGGGGGAGCAGCGCACGCGCGGGTCGCATCATGCGCACATCTTTTCGCATGGCCATGCCACAGACCCAACCGATTTCCGGATTCCCCCGCCCGCGTTCCCTGCTGACCCACCTTCGGTCGAACGGCAACGTCACTATCGGGTCACGCGTGATGTGTCTCGATGGTGAACCCGGTCCGGGTAGTGCTTGCGCAGATCGGAGGTTGTCATCCGGTCGAGCAGGCGGTCTGGGAGGAATCGGGAGGCACGGATGAGGAAGGTGGCCATCGCGCCGATGGTGTAGCGCGTGTGAGGCTTGCGGTCGGTTGCAGCCTTGGCGATCGTCCGGGCCGCGGTGTCGGAGGTCACCCCGGCCTTGGTGAACGCCGCGACATGGGAGGGCAGCGCCTGTGTCAAGGCGCCGTAGCGCGCGTTCTGCTCCGGGGTCATCCGGGAGCTGAGGCGGCTCAAGCTCGCCAAGCCGGTGCCGGCCATCTCGGTTTGGACGCCGCCCGGCTCGACGACCACCACCTGCACTCCGTGGGGGGCCAGTTCGTTGCGCAGGGCGTCGCTCACGGCTTCCATGGCGAACTTGCTGCCGGCGTACGCGCCGTAGCCGGCCATGGAGAGCTTGCCGTTCAACGAGCTGATGTTGACGATGCGGCCTTTGCTGCGCACCAGCGCGGGAAGCAGTGCCTGGGTGAGCGCCACGTGGCCGAAGACGTTCACCTCGAACAGACGCCGCCATTCGTCGAGCGGCACCACTTCGACCGGTCCGGCGCAGGGAAGGCCGGCGTTGTTGACCAGCGCCCTGACGGCGCCCCCCTGCGGGTCGCCGTCGATGCGTGCCACCAGCGCCGCGATGTGGTCCTGGTTGGTGATGTCGAGGATCACCGGCTCTATGCCGAGGGCGAGGAGGGCCTTGCCGTCGCTGTCGCGGCGCACGCCGGCGAGGACATGGAATCCGCGGCGGGCCATTTCCCGCGCGGTGGCCGCGCCCATCCCGGTCGACGCCCCGGTGACGATGACAAGTTCCTGTGGTTGCGGCGATTTCTTGGACACGGTGTGCTCCTGGGAGAATGGGTACGAACGGTGGCACCTGCCGGTCGGGCCGTCGCGGAAGTTCCGCAGCCGTGACCGGCGCGCTGAGCCGGGATGTGGGGCGGCCGTGCGAGGCCGCGGTTCTCAGGGCTGTCGCGGCGCGGCGGTGGCGTAGGTTTTGATGTTCTGGAACTCGCTGATGGCCGACGGACCGCACAGCACGCCGATTCCGCTCTGCTTGAAACCGCCCTGCTCGAAGTGCTCGGACATCACGCCCCAGGTGTTGACCCAGACACCGCCGAATCGCAGGTCGCGTCCGACCCGGCGGGCTCGAAAGTCGTCGTGGGTGTACACCGACGCGGCCAGGCCGAATTCAGTGGCGTTCGCCCGCTGGATCGCGTCGGCCTCGTCCTCGAAGATCTCGAAGGTCTGGACCGGACCGAACACTTCCTGCTGCACCAGGGGGACATCGAGCCGCTCCACCTCCAGCAGCGCCGGGCGGAAGAACGCGCCACCTGCGAGCTCGGGGTCGGTAACGGGCCCGCCCCTGACGATGACCTCGGCGTAGGAGGTGGCTTCCTCGACGATGGTGTCGACCCGTGCGACGGCGGCCTTGTCGATCAGCGGACCGAGCTCGGTGGAGGGGTCCTCCGCGGGCCCGACCTTGACCGCCTTGAGCGCGGTGGCCAGCCGGGTGCGCAGTTCATCGGCGATGCCGCGCTGTACGAGTACGCGCGAGCCGGTGCAGCAGAACTGCCCGTTCATGAGGGTGGCTGCCATCACCAGCTGCGGGACCACGGTGTCCAGGTCCGCGTCGTCGAAGACGATCAGCGGGGTCTTGCCGCCCAGTTCGAGGTTGAGCCGCTTGAGCGTCGGCGCGGCCGCGGTGGCGATGAGGCGGCCGACGTGGGTGCTGCCGGTGTAGCTGAGGACGTCCACGTCCGGCGACTCGACCAGGAACGGCGCCACCTCGTTGCCGGCCTCGGTGAGAATGTTGACCACGCCCGGGGGCAGGGACTCGGTGGCGGCGACGGCTTCGGCGAACAGGGCGTTGGTCAGGGCGGTCTGCCCGGGCAGCTTCACCACCGCGGTGCAGCCCGCGCCGATCGCCGGGCCGAGGGCACGCACCGTCAGGCACACGGGCGAGTTCCACGGCGAGATGATGCCGGCGACCCCCATCGCCTCCGGCGACGAATGGAAGTACTGGCCCGGTGTCGGCTCGGCGGCGCGGCCGGCGACCTGGGTGAGCGCGGACGCGGCGCTGTGGCGCAGCCAGTCGACGGAGACCGCGGCCTCCCAGGCCGTCTCGTCCAGCCGCTTGCCGTTCGCCTGGGTTAGGGTCCGGCTCAGAGCGGGGACGCGCTCGGCGATCCGGTCGGCCAGCTCGGACAGGGCCCGGGAGCGCAGCGCCGGGTCACGGGACCAGCCGGTGGTGTCGAAGGCGGTACGTGCCGCGGCGATCGCGGCCTCGGCCTCCGCGCGGCCCGCCGAGACGTACGTGCCGACAACCTCACCGGTGGAGGGGTCGACCGACTCCTGCACGGAACCGGACTCGTTCCACTTCCCGCCGATCAGGTTCCGGGCGGGCGTGATGACAGACATCAACCTTAGGCCTTTCGTGAGGGAGAGTTACGCAATCGCTCGCTCGTACTCGAGAGGTCGAGCTGCGTTGCCTGCTTACGAGCACTGTCGACGGGCCTGAGGGCCGCAACCAGTGCAACGTGCAACGGTAGGAATCGCAGTACCACCCTGACCGCGAGCCGGGCGGTGATACTGAAACGGTGACCGAGGAACAGAACCAGCTGGGCACAGCACTGCGTCGTTGGCGCGACCGGCTCGCACCGGCCGACGTGGGTCTGCCGGCCATGGGCAGGCGCCGTGCCGCGGGCCTGCGCCGCGAGGAACTCGCCGCACTCGCCGGACTCTCCGTGGACTATCTCGTCCGCCTGGAGCAGGGACGCGCCAGCCGGCCTTCCGAACAGGTCGCCGCGGCGTTGGGCCGCGCACTGCACCTGGAGGCGTCTGAACGAGATCACCTCTACCGCCTTGCACACCTTCCCCTGCCGGGGTCCGGGCGCATCTCCACCCATATCCCGCCCAGCGTGCAGCGCCTGCTCGCCGCCCTCGCCGACCAGGCGCTGGCCGTCTTTGCCGCGGACTGGACACTCATCACGTGCACTCCGCTGTGGGCCTCACTGTTCGGGGAGCCCGCGCCATCCCCTGCGGACCGGCGCAACCTGGTACTCGAGACGTTCCTGCCCGAGTTCACCTCCGGCCGCCTGCCCCGGTCGGAACGTGGCCGGGAAGCCCTGGAAGCCGCTCTCGTCGCCGATCTGCGTACTGCGCAGGGCACCTTCCCGGACGACCCCCGCCTGCGCGGACTCATCCAGGAATGCACCGCCCGCAGTCCCCGCTTCGCGCAGCTCTGGTCGCAGGGCGTCGCGGGCGCACTCGGCCATGACCGTAAGACCGTCAGCCATCCCGCCGTCGGGGACATCACCCTCGACTGCGACATCCTCACGGTGCCCGGATCGGACCTCAGGATCGTCGCCTACACCGTGGCCGCCGGAACACCCGCCGCAGAACAACTCGACTTTCTCAGAGTCACCGCTACACGTGCCCCGCTCAACGACTGACACATCCGACCGGCCCGGCCGGCACGGATGCCGCTCGCTCCGAGGCCGGTCGGCGCCGACTGCGGCTGTTCTCGAACTCGCTGCCCCCTCTGCTCCACAAGCGACTCCTTCTGCTCACCGCGCAGAGCTCGTCACACGATCGGGTCTGTCGCCGGTTGCGCCCGTCTCCACGAAGCGGACAACGCAGCGACGGATGTGATCAAGGAACCCGCCTTCGTACATCAACGGCGCCCCGAACGCGGCCTCGACCGGTGAGCCGGCGCTGGTCGGGTGTGTCCGGATCTTGAGCGGAACCACGAAATGCCGTAAGCCGCGCGGATCTTGGGGATCAGGCGCCTCGGCCAGGTACCCGAGCAGGCCCGCATCGCCGACCCGGCCGGTTCCCACAAGCGTTCGGTATGATTCACCTCGCGCCGTCGTAAGCGGCCCCCAGAGCTCTATTGCCCTCTCGGCAAGAGAAGGACGGACGCCAGGTACAGGTGCTGTCGTCTCATCGAGAAGGCCGAGGAACAGCTGGGCGGGAGATTGACGAGGCGTGGCGACCGTGGACCACAGCGAGCGACCGGCGGAAGCCTTGGTTGCCGGCAGCGTCAGGCGCCGCCCGTGCGTAGGGCGCCTGGGCCAGTGGCTGGTACTCGCCATGAGGCGGATGGACGTCATCGTCGTCGTGCCCAAGGACGAACGGCCGGCGGGAGTGGAAGCCCGGGTGGGTCTGACTGGCGTCCTGCGTGTGAACGGGTCGTCGCTGTACAACTCGGCGCAGCGCAGCGTTCTGCCTTTCCGCGGCCTTGCCCTCAAGCCGCTCGCCCGGGCGGCCGAGGAAACCCTCGACCGCGGCAATGCGTTCGCACACTTCTCGAGATCAGGCTCGTCGCGGCGACGTCGGTGAGCGACGAGTCGGCGCTGGTGAAGGAACCAACACCGAGCCGGCAGAGCCGCTCGGCCTGCGGTGACAAGTGAGGGAAGATTCCGTGGACAGGGACGCACAGATCATGCGGGGGCGAGAGGCCTTTCGCGTTCAGGCATGGACCGATGCCTTCGAGACGCTTGCTTCGGCCGAGGCCGAGCGGCCGTTGGACACCGCCGATCTGGAGCTGCTCGCCGAGGCCGCGGATCTGCTGGGGCGGTCCGACCACGCGGTGGTATTACTGCGGCGGGCGTACACCGCGCATGCCGAGTCCGGATCCGTCGGACAGGCACTGCGTTGCGCATACTGGCTGTGCAAGTTGCTGGCATGGGGCGGGGAGTTCGCGCAGTCGGGGGCCTGGCTGGCCCGCGCGAAGCGGCTGGCCCTGGCGGAGCCCGGCTGTCCGGAGTACGCCTACTTGGGCTTGCTCGATGCTGAACTGCACTTCCGGGCGGGCGAGTTCCCGCAGATGCTCAAGGTCGCGCACCGGCTGCCCGAGGTGGGTGACGGCACTGATGCCGACCTCGCGGCCAGCACCACGATGACGCGCGGCCTGGCGCTGGTGAACAACGGCGACATCGCCGCCGGGCTCGCCGAACTCGACGACGCGATGGTGGCCGTGGCCGAGGGCACGGTGTCCGCGCGCTGCACAGGGATGATCTACTGCGTCGTCATCGGCGCCTGCCAGGAACTGCAGGAGCTGCGCCGAGCCAAGGAGTGGAGTGAGGCGCTGGCCAAATGGTGCGCCGCCCAGCCCGACTTCACCGGCGTCTACCGTGGCCTGTGCCGAGTACACCGGGCCACCCTTCTGCAGCTCGGCGGCGCCTGGCCGGACGCGGTCCGCGAGGCGCGCCTGGCCTGCACTCAGCTGACCGCGGGCTACGGGGAGGGCGCGGCGGGCGGTGCCTTCTACGAGCTGGCCGAGCTGCACCGGTTGCGCGGCGAGTACGCCGACTCCGAGCGGGCCTACCGCGACACCCTGAACCACGGCTGGGATGCTCAACCGGGCCTCGCGTTGCTCTGGCTGGCCCGCGGCCGCAAGGACCAGGCGACGGCCGCGATTCGGCGGGCGCTGGCGGAGACGACGGAGCCGCTGCGCCGGGCACGGCTGCTGCCGGCGGCGGTGGAGATCCTGTTGGCGAACGTCACGGACGGCCCGGGCGAGGCGGCGTCCTTCGTTGACGAACTGCAGGGCATCGCCCGTGACCATGGTGCCGCGGCTCTGCGTGCCATGGCCGGGCAGGCCTCCGGCGCCGTGCGGCTGGCTGAAGGGGCAGCCCGGGAGGCGCTTCCGCCGCTGCGGGAGGCCGGGCGGCTGTGGCGTGAACTGGAGGTGCCCTACGAGGCGGCGCGGGTCGGTGTGCTGGTCGGCCTTGCCTGCCGGGCGCTGGGTGACGAGGGGTCGGCGGCACTCGAACTGGACGCGGCCCGGCAGCTGTTCGAGCGGCTCGGGGCCGGTCCTGAGCTGGCCCGCGTGCAGCGCCTGACCGGCACGGCCCGCTCACTGCTGTCTCCTCGCGAGCTGGAGGTCGTGGAGCTCATCTCCCTCGGTCGCAGCAACCAGGCCATCGCGGCGGAGTTGTTCCTCAGCGAGAAGACCGTCGCCCGTCACGTCAGCAACATCTTCGGCAAGCTCGGTGTCACCTCCCGCACCGCCGCCGCGGCGTACGCCTTCGCGCACGGCATCGTCGAGCGGGACACGTTTGCGTAGAAGTACCCATGCTCCCGCCGGCTCGGTTGGGCATTCTCGTCGATGTGCCCGCGATCACCCCGGCGCGAGTATGGGCATGTGCCCGACGACGAGTCCACGCAAAGCCTGCGCGACCTGGTCCGCACCGCGCGTCTCCGGCTCGCCGACAGCGCTGCCGACCTCGGCACGCTGCTGAGGCTGCTGGGCGACCACGACCAGGCCGAGCGACTGCTGCGGCAGGCGCTGGAGATCTACGAGGCCGACTGCCGGACACATGTCGATCAGAACCGTACGACCAAGGAGCTGTCATGAGTACCGAGCGCATCGAGACCGTCATCGTCGGCGGCGGCCAAGCGGGCCTTGCGACCGGATACCATCTGGCGCGCCAGGGCCGACCGTTTGTGATCTTGGACGCGGGTGAACGTGTCGGCGACGCGTGGCGCGGGCGCTGGGACTCGCTGCGGCTGTTCAGCCCGGCGAAGTTCGACGGTCTGCCCGGACTTCCGTATCCCGGCTCCGCCTGGTCCTTCCCCACCCGTGACGAGTTCGCCGACTATCTCCAGGAGTACGCGGCCTGGGCGGAGCTGCCGGTGCGGACCGGGACCGCGGTGCGGCGGGTGTCGTTCGAGGACGGCCGGTACACCGTCGAGACGGACGGGGACCAGACGTACCAGGCCGAGAACGTGGTGATAGCGGCAGGTTACGACCGACTGCCGAACCTGCCCACCTTTGCGCCCGAACTGGCTGCGTCCACGACGCAGATTCACGCGCACGACTACCGCAACCCCGGCCAACTCCAGGAGGGCCCCGTCCTGGTGGTCGGCGCAGGGAACTCAGGCGCCGACATCGCCCTGGAACTCGCCGGCACCCACGAGGTGTTTCTCTCCGGCCCGCACCCCGGGCAGGTTCCGTGGCGTGTCGAACGGCGCCCCGCCCACTTCTTCGTCCCCGCCATCTCCTTCCTCTTCCGCCACCTGATGACCGTCCGCACGCCGATCGGCCGCAAGATCCGCCCGAAGGTACTCGCGCACGGTTCCCCGCTGATCCGCGTGAAGTCCGCCGACCTGAAAGCGGCCGGCGTCCAGCGGGTGGCACGCACGACCGGCGTACGCGAAGGACAGCCGGTGCTCGCCGACGGCACGACACCGAACGTCGCCAACGTCGTGTGGTGCACGGGCTTCCGGCCGGACATCTCCTGGATCGACCTCCCCGTGTTCGACACGAACGGCGAACCGGACCAGTATCGCGGTGTGGTGGACTCGCAGCCGGGCCTGTATTTCATCGGCCGTCTCTTCCAGTACTCGATGGCTTCATCGATGATTCAGGGCGTCGGTCCGGATGCGGAGTACCTCGTACGGCATCTCACGGCGCGGACGCCCGCACGACCGGTGTCCGTCTGAGCATGCCCGCCCGACGCACGCGACAACTCGTCGTCCGGACGGGTTCTGCGTACCTTCACGGGAGAAGCCCCCGCTTCGACGGCCCGTGGACGCGATCCCGTACGTGACCAGCCCCGGCTGCCAGTGGTGTCACCTGCCGCCTCACGCCCGGTTCATGACGATCTGACGGGTCGGCGGATACGGCCCAGGGCACGCTCGTCTCAGGGACGCAGACGTGCAGTGACGCAGCCGCTCCCCTCACGCCGCCTTCCTCCGGCGGGGCTTCGCGCTGAAGCGAACAGCCGAAGAACCTCGAACCACACCCGCCAAGACCGCGCATACCGGACGGCTGGACATGCCATCCGTCCGCTACTGAACGACATATCTCCAGGAGACGCACATGAATCCGAAGACTGCTCTCAAGCCCTCCCGCAGAAGCGCTTCCATGCTGGCGGCCGTTGCCTGCGTGGCGGCCCTCAGCGCGGCGAACATGACATCGGCCCCCACGGCCCAGGCCCAGTCCCGTGACTCAGGGGTGTTGCCTACGGTCGTACTCGTGCACGGAGCCTTCGGGGACGCCTCCATCTGGAACGACGTGATCGCACGTCTGCAGGACGACGGGTATCCGGTCGTCGCCCCCGCCAACCCCCTGCGCGGACTGGCGAGCGACTCGGACTACCTCGAGAGCTTCCTCAAGAGCGTCAAGGGACCGGTCGTGCTCGTCGGCCACTCCTACGGCGGCACCGTGATCAGCGACGCCGCCGCCGGCAACCCTGAGGTCAAGGCACTGGTCTACATCGCCTCGTTCATTCCCGAGAAGGGCGAGAGCTTCTCGGAAGTCGGCAGCAGGTTCCCGGGGGCCACCCTCGCCTCCGCCGTCGACGCCGTGCCCTTCCCACTGCCCGGCGGCGGCACCGGCACCGACCTCTACGTCCAGAAGGACAAGTTCCACGACGCCTTCGCCGCCGACGTACCCGAATCGGTCACCAACCTGATGGCCGCCACCCAGCGCCCCCTGGCCGCCTCGGCCCTCGACGACAAGGCAACCGAAACCGCCTGGAAGACCATCCCCTCATGGGACTTGGTCACCACCGAGGACCAGGCCATCGCACCGGACGAACAGCGCTTCATGGCCGCACGCGCCCACGCCCACACGATCGAGGTCAAGTCCTCACACGCCGTCCTCATCTCCCACCCCGGCGCCGTCACCAACCTGATCCGCCAGGCCGCCCGCACCACCGTCCGGTAACACCCGGGCATTCGAACCGAACTTGGTCCTCCGAGGAGTTCTTCCTGCAGGACGAGCCGGAAGCGCTGCGACGCGTCACCTACGACCTGTTGATGCCCCAGCCGGGCGGCTACACGCTCGACCCCGATCGAGGTCGACCCGAACCCGGGGCGGTGTTCGCGGCCCGGCCGGGCCTGACGCCCATCACGGTCCCCGGCACCCACGAGTCCCTGGTGGCGCACCCGGCAGGGCTGACCCAGGACCTCCTCGACGCCTGACAGCAAGGAAGTCACCAACACAGCCAGAGTCCCGAGCCCGGCCAGGCCGACCCGGCGCATGATGGCGGGCGCTCCTCTTGTGGTTCGACACAACGAGAGGTTGCGGGGTCCAGGCAACGGCCCGGCCTGCCCGCGGATAACCGGGCTGGGCTCAGCCGGCGGACTTCGTGAGCCGGTGGGCCTCCTCCAGGAGGAGGCGGCCGAGTACTTCCTGCCGCTCGGAGCGGAAGCGCTGCTCGATCCCGGTGAGCGTCAGCGCCCAGCCAGGAGCCCCGGCGTTGTCGAAGACCGTCGCCGCCATGCCCCACGAGCCCTCCACGATCAGCCCGGGATTGAGTGCCCAGCCATGGGCGCGGGTCGCCGCCAGACGCTCCCGTACGGCCGCGTCGGAATGCGAGTCCCCCCACCGCGCGGACAGGTCCGCCCCCAGGAGGTAGTCATCCACTTCGCGCTCCGGGAGGTAGGCGAGGATCGCGATGCCGGCCGAGGTGACACCGAGCGGGAAGCGAGCGCCTTCGTGGAGCACGTAGGAACGGATCGGGAAGTCGCCGTCCTCCCGCAGCAGCACGACGCTCTCGTCACCGCGACGGACCGAGAAGAAGGCACTCTCGCCGGTCTCCTTCGCCAGCCGCAGCACGCTGCCGCGCGCCTCGTTGGTGAGGTCGTAGCGTGCCGCGGACGCCACGCCGAGGACATAGATCTCCGGGCCGAGGAACCAGCGTCCGGTGCGCCCGTCGCGGTCGACCAGCCCCTCGGACGCCAGCGCCTCCAGAAGGCGGTGTGCCGTGGCGCGCGGTAGGCCGACCTCCTTGGCGACCTGGGTCGTCGTCGCACCGGAGGCGGTACGGCGAGACAGTTCCCGCAGGAGCCCAGCGGCTCGTGCGAGGACACTCGGCGACTCGCTCATGGCACCCACTCTAGCGTCCACTCAGTGGACGCATCAATCACCAATGTCCATCGAGCGGGAGATCCGATGCGAGCCATTGACTGTCTAACAGCCGTTTTGCCATAAAGGACCGTGACTGCTGAGTGGACGGCATGGTCGTCCTCGTGAAAGGACAGGGCCATGGCAAAGCTGCGAGCCAGCGCTGCGGACGCGCTGGCGGGCACGCTCCGCGACGGGATCACCATCGCGGTCGGCGGCTTCGGACTCTCCGGCAACCCCACCGATCTGATCGAGGCCGTGCGCGACTCCGGCGTGTGCGACCTGACGATCGTGTCCAACAACATGGGCGTCGACGGGAAGGGCCTGGGACTCCTGCTGGAGAACAAGCAGGTGTCCAAGGTCGTCGCTTCCTACGTCGGGGAGAACAAGCTCTTCGCCCGGCAGTACCTCGACCGGTCGCTGGAGGTCGAGTTCTCCCCGCAGGGCACGCTCGCCGAGCGTCTGCGCGCCGGCGGCGCGGGGATCGCCGGCTTCTACACCCGCACCGGAGTCGGCACGCTGGTCGCCGACGGCAAGCCGCACGAGGAGTTCGACGGACAGACCTACGTCCTCGAACGCGGCATCGTCGCGGACCTCGCGCTGGTGCACGCGCATACCGCCGACGTCGAGGGCAACCTGCGCTACCGGCGGACCGCCCGCAACTTCAACCCCCTCGTCGCCACCGCCGGCCGGGTCACGGTGGCCGACGCCGAAGTGGTGCTCGACGGCCACCTCGACCCGGACGACGTGATGACCCCCGGGATCTACGTCAACCATCTGGTCCGGTCCGGCGACCGGCCCAAGGAGATCGAACAGCGTACGGTGCGGCCCCGGCCCACCGCCGGACAGAAGGCCTGACATGCCCTTGCCCTGGACCCGAGACCAGATGGCGGCCGTCGCGGCCGGTGAACTCAAGAGCGGCGACTACGTCAACCTCGGCATCGGTATCCCGACGCTGGTGGCGAACTACCTCCCCAAGGACGGGAACGTGTTCCTGCAGAGCGAGAACGGCCTGCTCGGCATGGGTCCCTTTCCTTACGACGGCGAGGAGGACGCCGACCTCATCAACGCGGGCAAGCAGACGGTGACCGCCGTGCCCGGGGCATCGTTCTTCGACTCCGCCACGAGCTTCGGGATGATCCGCGGCGGTCACGTGGACGTCGCGATCCTCGGCGCGCTCCAGGTCGCCGCCAACGGGGACCTGGCCAACTGGACCGTTCCGGGCAGACTCGTCAAGGGCATGGGCGGTGCCATGGACCTCGTGGCCGGTACCCGCCGGGTCGTCGTGATCACCGAACATGTGGCCAGGGACGGCTCACCGAAGATCGTCGACGAGTGCACGCTGCCACTGACCGGCGTGGGCGTGGTGCACCGCATCATCACCGATCTCGCCGTCCTCGACGTCACCCCCGAAGGACTGGTGGTGCGCCGGCTCGCCCCACGGGTCAGCCTCGACGATCTTCGGGCCGCCACCGGAGCACCCCTGAAGGAGACCACCTGCAGCAAGGGCGCCGATCTGGCTTGACGCCGAGTGCTCGCTGTCCCGCCGAAGGTGTTCGACAAGGCGAACGCCTTCGGTACGACCCGGTCACCGGCGCTTCCTCCGGTGCAGATCATCGGCCGACGTCCGGCCCAGACACGGGACGCCTCGGCCGGGCAGGCCACAGCGGGGCGGCGACCTCACCACCGAATCCTGGCCGACCTGGCAAGCCTTCGCCACGCAGTCGCGCAAGCGCTTCATCATGCCTGCAGACCGAACTCGTCGCAGGAGCCGCCGACGGCCGCCACATGAACGTCTGCGGCGGCCCGGCCAACTCCAAGCCCCACCCGACCCGTTGCCGAGATCATGCCACCCCCACCATGACACCCCGTCACCAGCGCAACCTCACTCGCCGGAAGCTGCTGTTCGCCCTCGGTGGCCCGGCCGTCGCCGTCCCTTCGCCCGCTGCCATCGCCCCGCTCGCCCTCGCGGACCAGAGCGACAACTCGTCGACAGCGGCGAGCGGCTCGCTCCCGGTGACCATCGCCGACAACACTCCAAGGCCATCCACGCGGCCCCCGAGGACGGCAAGGCCTTACGGCTTCGCCTCGACGATGTGGCCGACTTCGCCTCCTACATCCAGGACACCAGCCCGACCGCCCTCACTCTCACCCTCACGGCGTTCTGAGACCGACCTCGACCAGACCCGGCCACGCGGCGATGCACCGCCCTGCGGCCGGCCTGTCACGAAGTCAGGCCGCCAGTACGGTCAGGACGTCTCGCACGGTGGTCGCCACGGCGTCGCGGGCCGGGCCGAGGTACTTACGCGGGTCCGTCAGCGACGGCTCCCTGAACAACACGTCGCGCACCGTGTGGGTCAGCGAGACGTTGAGCGCCGTCCCCATATTGATCTTTGTCATGCCTGCCTGGACCGCGGCGTGGAGTTCCGCGTCGGGAACCCCGGACGATCCGTGCAACACCAGCGGGACCGGAACGGCTTGCCTGAGACGTGCGATGAGCGTGTGGTCCAGGGCCGCCACCCGTTCGGTCATGGCGTGGCTGCTGCCCACGGCGACCGCCAAGGCGTCCACGCGCGTTCGTGCCACGTAGTCGACGGCTTCCGCCGGGTCCGTGCGTACGCCGTCGGTGTGCGCACTCGCGGGGGCATCGGGCTTGCCGCCGACGTATCCCAGTTCGGCCTCGATCCAGAGGCCGGCTTCGTGTGCCCAACGTGCCGCCGACGCGGTCGCGGCGAGGTTGTCGGCGTAGGTCAGTGCCCCGGCGTCAAACATCACCGAGGAGAAACCTGTGTCGGCCGCTTGGTGCAGCAGCTCGATGTCGGTGACGTGGTCGAGGTGCAGAGCGACGTCGACCGTTGCCGTCCGGGCTATCGAGGACGCCGCGAGCGCGAGGGGAGTGAGCCGTCCGCCGTGGTACCGCACGGCATTCTCGCTGATCTGCAGGATCACCGGCCGACCGGCGGACTCGGCGCCCGTCACGATGCCTTCCGCGTGCTCCAGGGTGATGACGTTGAAGGCGGTGACGCAACCGCGCTCGTCGGCGGCCCGGGTGACAAGGTCTCCGGTGGGGACCATGGGCATGTATGTACTCCTCGAACGGGAGAGGTTCGGCTGGCGAGGGACCCGGCCCGGCTCTGGCGGGCCGACCGGGGCCGAACTGTCGGCGTGCAGTGGTTCATGCGCCGACGGTGGACGGCTTCGTGGGCTCGGGGAGCTCTTCGCGCGTCTCGTCCGCGTAGACCATCAACGTCGATCCGCCGAGGGCGAGCACGATGCCGATCGTTGCCCATAGGGTCGGCAGTGTCTGATAGACCACCAGTGACAGCACGATCGTGAGGACGGGCGCCAGGGCGTTGGTGACCGGTGCGACGACACTGGCCTTGCCCCGGCTGAGCGCCATGACGAGGAACAGCGCGCCCACGGAGTTCAGGATCTGGGTGCCGGCGGTGAGCGCGGGGGCCTGCCAGGGGGCGTCGGGCAGCCCGCCCATCATGAGGACGGCGACGGGTACGAGGAGCAGGCCGCTGATGGTCATCCAGCCGAAGGTCGTCGCGTCGCCGACCCCGGCGAGGGCGGCCTTGCGCATGAAGAAAGCCTGCGCTCCCCAGGCCGCACAGATGAGTACGGCCAACACCAGCCAGGACCCGGTGCTGACCGAACCACCGGCGCCCGCGGGGATGCTGATCAGGACGATGGCGATCAGCGCGGCGATCACTCCGATGACAGCGAGCTTCCCGATCCGCTCCCGGAGCAGAGCCACGGCCATCAGGACGGTGATCACCGGGGAGAGGGAGACGACGGGGAAGATCAGGTACGCGGGGCCGTCGGACAGCGCCTGGAACAGCAGGAGTTGACCGCCCGCTCCGGTGAGTCCGGCCGCGAGCCCGTACACCGCTGCGACGGGGCGGCGGTCGAATGTCTCCCGGCGCAGCGCGACCGCGGCCGGGACGAGCATGGTGAAGGCCCAGATGACGTAGATCATCTCGTCCGGATAGCCGTACCGCTCGGTCGGCTGACTGGAGAACGCACCCCAGACCCCCCAGAACAGCACCAGCAAGCCCGCGTAGAGGATCCAGGTTCGCTTTTCACGCATCGCCATCACTGCTCTCCGTCGTGGTGATGCCCGAGCTCGAGCACAGAACGGCCAGTGCCTCGGTGCCGAGAGGGGTGCCGGCGAGCTTGGCCGCGTAGACCGCGGCGCCCACCACCGGTTCGAACAGGGGGTGCCGCAACTCGTACCCGGCCGCGTCACTCCTGAGCGCGGCGGTGAACGCGTCGAGCACGCGGGCCGAGCGGAAGACGCCGCCGGAGTAGGAGACGAGGACCGTCTCGTCGAGGGTGAAGCCCAGCCGACGTCGGGCACTGTCCACGAGCAGGGCCAGTTCCCTGCCGGCTTCGGCGAGGATGGCGTCGGCCTCCGTGTCGCCCGCCCGGGCCGCCTCGACCACCAGGGGGGTCAGTGAGGCGATCTCGCTGCGGTGCCCCTGCCAGCGGTTGAGTACGACGTCGATCACCTCGAGGTCCGAGGTCAGCTTCAGGTGTCGGCGCAGCAGTTCCGCGAGTGGGCCTTCGGGCAGTCGGCCGTCGCTCATCCGGGAGAAGACGTTCAGTGCCCGAGCGGCGATCCAGTACGCCGAGCCCTCGTCGCTGAAGAGTTCGCTCCAGCCGCCGGTGCGGACGCCGCGGCCCTGTCGCTCGCCGTAGGTCATCGAACCGGTGCCGCTGATGACGTTGATGCCGTCCGCCGCGCCGAGCGAACCTGCCCAGCCGCAGATCATGTCGTTGTCACTCACGTAGCGCCGGTGCCCCAGTATCCGGCCGGGGGCGGCGTCCAGCGCGGCGACGTCGCCGGGGACCTCTCCGTAGCCGGGCAGGCCCAGGAACGCGTGATCGATGTCCGCGGGCGTGATGCCCGCGGCCTTGGTCACGGCTCCGATCCCCTGCTCGAGGATCCGCACCACGTGGTCGACGCCGCCGGTGGCGTTGTCCGCGAAATAGTAGGCGCCCTCGCCCAGGGCTCGGGCCCGGATGGTGCCCGTGCTGTCGATCAGACAGAAGGCTGTCTTCGTGCCTCCGCCGTCCACACCCAGAAACATCGTTGTTCCTCCGCTCGGCCTTCTCCGGACGTTGCTACGCGACGCCGTTCCGTCGCAGGGGCAGCGGGTGCACGGTCACGCCCCGCACCACGCGGTTCACCTCTCCCGAGGGGAACGGGTTGTCGGACCGGATGCCGCGGGCCATGGAGGAACGCAGTGCGATGAGCTGCGCGATGACCACGGCGGACAGGGCCAGCGTGGCGTCGTCGGCGCCGGCGAGTCCGGGCAGCAGCCAGGTGCCGTCCTCGGGCAGTCCGTCGGGGGACGCGGTGACGGCCACGACGTCGACGGGCGCGAGGCCTGTGCGCAGCTCGGCGATGATGTCGAGGTCGTAGCGGCGCGTGTAGGGGTCGTTGGAGACGTACACGACCACGGCGGTGCGGTTGTTCAGCACCGATTTGGGGCCGTGCCGGAATCCGAGCGAGGTCTCCGAGGACGCGACGAGCGCGCCCCCGGTCAGCTCCAGCAGTTTCAGCGCGGACTCCTGGGCCAGCCCCTTCAGCGCGCTGCTGCTGCCGAGATAGACCAGCCGTTCGGAGCGGCGGGCCAGCAGGGTGTCGATGGCCTGGTCCAGGCCCCCTGCCGTGATGTGCTCGGCCGCGGCGGCCGGTGCCTCGATGCCGTCGGTGTCGAGCGCGCCGAAAGCGAGCAGGGACGCCAGCAGCATGCTGGTGAAGCTCGACGTCATGGCGAAGCCCTGGTCATTGGCCGCGGCCGGCATGAACAGGACGTAGGACGCGGCGTTCTCGTCATGCGTCCGGGCCAGGCGTCCGGCGCTGTTGCAGGTGATGACAAGGTGGTTCACGCGGGTCAGGACCTGCTCGGCGAGGCGGGTGGCCGCGACGCTCTCCGGACTGTCCCCGGAACGCGCGAAGGACACGAGCAGGGTGGGAGCGTCGTCCGGGAAGGACGCGTGGGGGTCCGCGACGATGTCGGTGGTGGAGACCGCGTCCGCGCGCCGGCCGGTGGCCCGTGCCACCGCTGCCCGGACGACCTCCCCCGCGAAGGCCGAAGTACCCGCTCCGGTCAGGACGATCCGCAGATCCCGCTGGGCGAGCAGCGGTTCGAGGAACGCGTCCAGGCTGTCGCGTGCCTCGGCGACGAGCGCACCGACCTCACGCCACACGGCGGGTTGCTGGGTGATCTCCGCGACCGTGTGTTCGGCCCCGCCGCCCTGGGGCATCGCGTCGTGGGTAGGGGTGGTCACACGTACTCCTTGTCTTGGACACGTGATGCGCGGTCGTAGTCGCGCAGGACGTCTCTGATCCGGTCGACGACGCGGTCCCGTGGCGTCGCGGCCAGGACGCCGGTCCGGACCCGCCGGTACTGGCCGGGCAGGTGGGCGCTCAAAAGGGGAAGGGGGAGGGGATGTCGAGGGCCGAGAGGTCGGCGGGCAGGAGGTCCTGCGCGGCGGCGATCTCGAGCTCGGGCCGGTAGTGGCGCATGCGGTTGCTGTAGCGCCGACGACGCCAGAAGGCGGGCCGGACGCGTCTCCGGAATGCTATTGGTATGTGTTCTGGTCGTCAATGGTCTTCATCTGGTCTGGAACTGGTATCACTCAAACTGGTATACATCTGGTATGCCATCGGACAACGCTCTCCCCCAGGGCCTGCTCGGCGCCGACTCCCTGCCCCTGTACTCCCAGGTCGCCGGACGCCTTCTGGACGACATCGCCGCCGACGGCGCGCGCCCCGGGGACCGCCTGCCGTCCGAACGATCGCTGGCCGTCCGGTACGGCGTCTCACGCGTCACGCTGCGCAGCGCGCTGAACGAACTGGCCGAACGCGACGTCATCGAGTCCTCACCGGCCCGTGGATGGTTCCTCGCCCGGGGCTACGAGCGCGCGGTCCTCGATTCCCGGCAGTCGTCGGCTCCCTTGGGCGGCCAGTCGGTGCAGGGCTTCGCCGACTACGCCGCACAGCACGGTTTCCGACTCCGGGACGAGGTCCTGGAATCCAGGGTTCGGGCCGCCACGGTCCAGGAGTCCGAACTGCTGCGCGTCGGCCCCGGGGCAGCGCTGTTCGAGATGCGCCGACTGCGTTTCCTCGATGACCTCGTCGTCGTCCTGGAGCACAACCGACTGCCCCTCGGGCTGTGTCCGCGGCTGGCGGAAGCCGACTTCACCAAGGACACCCTCTTCGCCACCCTCCGCCGCGCCGACCCGCCCCAACTGCCCAAGGTCGCCGACTACTCCGTGGAGGCCCGGCACCCGACCGAGGAGGAGCGCAACCTTCTGGAGATCACGGACGCGACCCCCGTCCTGGTCGCCACCCAGCTCGCCTTCAACCAGAACGCCCAACCCCTGGAACTCACCGCCGCGGTGTTCCGCGGCGACAGGTACCACTTCCGGGCCTCGATCACCGGCTGAACTCGCCCGTCCCGGGCCTCAGGCGTCAACTCCCCGCAGACCCGACCACTCGACCACTCGACCACCAAGATCAGACGTCAATGCGACCCACCACGGTCGGGCCCCGCGCGCCGGGAGGCCGGGGCCCGTGAGCCGGGCTGGTGGCGGGCGAAGTAGTCAGCGAGGTGCGGGCCCAGGGCGGGTACCTCGACCGGGGTGCCGCCCGAACGCAGGGACGTGGTGGCCGCGATGCCGGTCGCCACGGCCTCGCGGGCGGCGACGGGCGAGGTGTCGGTGGGGCCCCCGTACCGGACGAAACGCAGGAACTCGTCGACGAGGGCCTGATCCGCGCCCCCGTGCGGGCCGTCGGTCGCTTCGGTGGCGGTGAGGGTCAGATCGGCCTCGGGGCGGTAACCGGAACGCCGCTGGTTCCAGACCTTGATCAGCGGAGCGTCGCCCTGGATGCCGTCGCCGAGGTTCTCCATGCGGCCCTCGTCACCGATGACTGTGTAGTTGCGCCAGTAGTCGGGGGTGAAGTGGCACTGTTGGTAACTGGTGAGCACCCCGTTGTCGAGGCGGGTCAGCATCATGCTGATGTCCTCCACGTCGATGACGGGGTTGAGGTCGCGCAGCGCGGACGGCGGCCAGACGCCCTCGTCGAACCAGTCCTGGACCCGCTGCGAACCCTGCGGCCGGGTACGGCGGTGCGGGCTGCTCCCGTAGACGGCCAGGCCGCCCAGAGCGGTCACCGTGCGGGCGCTGCCGCCCGCCAGCCAGTGGATCGCGTCCAGGTCGTGCGCGCCCTTCTGCAGCAACAGGCCGGTGGTGCGGGCGCGTTCGGCGTGCCAGTCCTTGAAGTAGTAGTCACCGCCGTGGCCGACGAAATGCCGGCACCACACGGCCCGCACGGTTCCGATCGCGCCCTCGTCGACGAGCCGGCGCATGGTGCGCAGGACCGGCAGATGGCGCAGGTTGTGCCCGACGTACAGCCGCGTGCCGGTACGGGCCGCTGCGGCCAG
Organism: Actinobacteria bacterium OV320; assembly: GCA_001298545.1. Taxonomy (GTDB): domain Bacteria; phylum Actinomycetota; class Actinomycetes; order Streptomycetales; family Streptomycetaceae; genus Streptomyces; species Streptomyces coriariae. The sequence goes on along the minus strand of LJCX01000033.1, from coordinate 71,981 downwards.
GACACGGTCGCAGTCGTCGAGGTCGACGGCCAGCGGCTTCTCGACGAACACGGCGACACCCGCCTCGAGGAAGTACAGGGCCGGAGCGGTGTGGATGTCGTCGGGGGTGAGGACGAAGACGGCGTCCAGTCCGTCCGTGAGCATGTCCTCGTAGCGCTCGTGGACGTGGACTTCGGCGCCGAAAACGGCGCGGGCGTCGGCGAGGCCGCGGTCGGCCGGATCGGCGCAGGAGACCACACGGGCCATGCCGGGCCGGTCGGCCAGGGCGGCCAAGCCGGCGCGCTGGCCCACACCGACGACACCGACCCGCAGTTCCGGCGCGGTCGGCTGGTTTGTCATGGGGCACCCCTTCGTCACAGACAGGGAGACATGGCGAACGCCCCGGCCACTCAGGGCAATTGATGCTCGAAGATGCGCTATCAGCGCTTGATTAAAACATCTTCGAGCAATTTTCACTCCGGTCGGACGCCACTCCGTGGAGTCCGAGTGCACGCGGCGCGACCCGCCAGGCACCCCCGCCGACGGGCCTTCGTCGTAGCGTTGACATTCGCACGGGCGGTCGCTTTACTCCCGGACAACGCCGGAGCCAGGCTCCGCGCTCAGAGGTACGCCCAGCCGGTATGCAGGCCCCCCGCGCCGCGAATCCGGACCAAGTCGCCAGGCCGCCCCCACGCGTCCGAGGCGGGGACGTACCCCCTCCCTCTGGAGTTCACTCCATGAGCCATCTCCACACCACCTCGCGCAAGATCGCAGGCGTGGCCGTCGGCGTGGCCGCGCTGGCCGGCGCCATGATCGCGCAAGCGACCTCGACGCAGGCCGCGGCCGTGGCCCTGCCGCCCGCGCACACCGGCTTCGACTACCAGATCGGCGGCGCCTACACTCCGCCGGCCGGCGTGAAGGTCGTCACCCGCGACCACACCGCCTCCCCCGCGGCGGGCCTGTACAACATCTGCTACGTCAACGCCTTCCAGGCACAGCCGGGGGCCGAGGGCGAGTGGGCCTCGGACCTGCTGCTGCGCGACTCCGCGGGCAACGTCGTCTACGACGAGGACTGGGGCGAGGCCTTCCTCGACATCGGCACCGCCGACAAGCGCCGACGGATCGCCGACCGGATCGGCGCCCAGATCGACGGCTGCCGGGACAAGGGCTTCCAGGCCGTCGAGCCCGACAACTACGACAGCTACACCCGTTCCGGGAATCGCCTGACGGCGAACAACGCCCAGGCGTTCATCAAGCTGCTCTCCACCCGTGCCCACGCGGACGGGCTGGCCATCGCCCAGAAGAACACCCCGGAACTGGCCGGCAACCACACCGCCAACGGCCTCGACTTCGCCGTGGCCGAGGAGTGCGGCCAGTACGACGAATGCGGCGACTACACCAGCGCCTTCGGCAACAACGTGATCGTGATCGAGTACACCGACGCCGGCAGGTCGAAGGCGTGCAGGGGGTGGGGCGGCACGCTGAGCATCGTCCAGCGCGACCTGGACGTCTCACCGGCCGGCAGCAGCGGGTACGTGCGCAAGACCTGTTAGCGCGCCGCCCTGAAGGGGCTTCGGCCTGCGGCAGACCGGGGGGAGCCGTCGCAGGCCGAAGCCCCGATGCTCAATCATGCGGGTTTCAGGGGTGTTTCGCGCAGATCCGAACAGCCCGACCTCTTGACGGCGGCCCGGTGACGTCGTTTAACTCCTGCTCATCGCCGCAGTCGCAGCACTCGGCGGCAGAGGTACGCCCAGCCGGTAACTGACCACGCGCCAGAAGTCCGGACTGAGTCGCCAGGACCGCGTCGGCGTCCGAGGCGGGGACGTGCCCACCACGTTGTGGAGCTCGGACATGATCCGTATCCGCGCGACTCCCGGCGGACGGCCCGCCATGACGCCACCTCCTGAACGTCCCTCCCATGCGGACCGGCCCGCCCGACACTGAGCGGCGCGCACGTCCCCACCGGAACCGCCCTGGGTTCGCCGCGGCCTGCACGCCGTAACGCGTACCGGGCGCGCCCTCACCGAGAGAACACGTGTCCCACAGCTCCGACCGGAGGTACCCATGCATGCGGTCCCCCGCAGCGCGCAGCCCGCACGCCGCGATGTGCTGCGCGGCGGCGCAGGACTGGCCACCGCGGCGGCCGCGGGCCTGACGGCCTCCGGCTGCGCGGCGGGCAGCGGCGACGGTGTCGGCGCCGACGGCACCGTGACCATCGAGATGTGGCACGGCCAGACCGACACCGGCAAGAAGGCCCTCGAGTCCCTGGTCGCCTCCTTCATGCGCGGCCATCCCCGTATCCGGGTCGAGCTGGGCGGCGGGGTGCTCGCCGACGCGATGCTCCAGAAGGTGACGGCCGCCCTCGCCGCCGGCTCCTACCCGGACATCGCCTACATCTTCGGCTCCGACCTGGCGAGCGTGGCCCGTAGCCCCCAGGTCGTCGACCTGACCGACATGGCCGGACAGGCCCTCACACCCTGGACGAACTACTGGGCTCCGGCGCGCCAGGCCGTGACCGTCAACGGCCGCGTGCGCGCCGCGCCCGCGCTGCTGGACTCGCTCGCGGTGGTCTGCAACAAGAGGCTCTTCCGGCAAGCCGGCCTGCCGCTGCCCGAGGCGGGCTGGCGCTGGGACGACTTCGTCGCCACCGCCAAGGCGCTCACCGACGCCGACGGCGGCCGCTTCGGCACCGGCTGGCCCGGTGTCGGTGACGAGGACACGGTCTGGCGCGTGTGGCCGATGATCTGGGACCTCGGCGGGGACGTCGTCGCCGACGACGGCAAGCACATCGGGTTCGGCGACACCGGGACCCGCGCCCTGGAGGTGGTGGCCGCCCTGGCCCGGGACAAGAGCGTCTACGTCGACCCGAAGCCGGGCAGTGAGCAGATGTACCAGGTCTTCATGTCCGGCCGGATGGGCATGGCCGTCACCGGCCCCTGGCAACTGCCCGACATCCGGCAGGCGAAGATCGACTACCACGTCGTCCCCCTGCCCAGCTTCTCCGGCCGGCCGATGACCATCAGCGGACCCGACACCTGGACGGTGTTCGACAACGGCGCCGCCCGCAAACGGGCCGCCAAGACCTTCGTGAGCTGGCTCGTGCAGCCCGCGCAGGACGTGCGCTGGGACATCGACGCGGGCAGCCTGCCGCTCAGCCGCCGGACCCGCGACCTGCCCGCCTGGCGGCACAAGGAGAGCGGCACCACGGGCCTGGGGGTGTTCACCAAAACCCTGGACTCGGCCCGCGTACGCCCCGTGCACGCCGCCTATCCGCAGATCTCCCAGGCCCTCGGACAGGCCGTTGTCGCCGTGCTGCTGGGGCGGAGCAGTCCCGCCCAGGCACTGCGCGCCTGCGCCGCCGACGCCAACGCCGCACTGCTCATACCGCGCTGAGGAGATCCCGTCGTGTCCCGAGTGCCCACCCCGATCACCCTGTCCCGGCCCCCGGACAACCGGCGTGCCCTGCGCCGCAGACGAGCCGGTGAGGCCGCCATGGCCTGGACGTTCGTCTCCCCCGCCGTCCTGATCATCCTCGGCCTCAGCGTGGTGCCCATCGTCTGGTCGCTGCTGCTGTCCTTCCAGGCCGACGACCTCGTCACGCCGAGCCGTTGGGTGGGCCTGGACAACTACCGTGCCCTCGCCCAGGACCCCCACTTCAGCCAGGCGCTGCGCAACACCGTGCTCTACACCGCGCTGTACGTGCCGACGAGCATGGCGGTGGGGCTGCTGCTCGCCCTCGCCCTGAACCGGCGCATCCGTTTCGTCGGGCTCTACCGCACCCTGTTCTTCGTCCCGTTCGTGGTCTCCGCGACCGCGCAGGGCGTGCTGTTCTCGTTCATCCTGGATCCTGAGTTCGGCGCGGCCAACGCCGTGCTGCACCACCTCGGCATCCCGTCGCAGGGCTTCCTCACCGATCCGTCCCAGGCGCTGCCCGTGCTGGTCGCGATCAGCCTGTGGAGCGGTACGGGCTTCTGCCTGGTCATCTACCTCGCGGCGCTGCAGGACGTGCCGGCCTCGCTGATCGAGGCGGCCCGGCTGGACGGCGCCGACCGCCTCCAGCTCCTGCGTCACGTCACCCTGCCCGCGCTCAGGCCTGTCACGGTCTTCCTGCTGCTGTGGCAGATCATCCAGTCCCTCCAGGCGTTCGACCTCGTGTACGTCACCACCAAGGGCGGGCCCCTCGGCTCCACCACGGTGATCGTCTACTTCATCTGGGAGCAGGCCTTCAAGAACGCCACCGCGGGATACGGGGCCGCCTCGGCCTATGTACTGGCCGTGGCCCTGGGCCTGATCGGCCTGATCCTCCAGATCGTCCGCCGCCGACTCCGGGGAGCCGCCGTATGACCGCCGTCTCCGCTCCGCCCGACGCCGCGCAGGCGGCCTCGTCCGCCCGGACCGGCACGCGGCGACGGCTCCCGCGGCCGCGCTTCAGCGCCTGGCATCTGCTGCTCGCGCCGATGGCCCTGCTCTTCGCGGTGCCGCTGATCTGGCTGGCGCTCAGCTCGGTGATGAGCAACGCGCAGATCAACCGCTTCCCGCCGGCGCTGTGGCCCTCCCATCCGGACCTGGACGGCTACCGCTATGTGCTGGGCAACGCGATGTTCCCCCGGTGGTTCGCCAACTCGTTCCTCGTCAGCCTGGTCACGGTCACCGCGAACCTCGTCCTCGGCACCCTCGGCGGCTACGCGTTCGCCCGGATGCGGTTCGCCGGCTCCCGGTTGCTGCTCGGCCTGATGCTGGCCACGATGGCGATCCCGTTCCAGCTGACGATGATCCCCACATTCCTGGTGATGAAGCAGCTCGGCCTCATCGACAGCCTCGGCGCGCTCATCGTGCCGTCGCTGGTCACACCTTTCTCGGTGTTCCTCCTGCGGCAGTTCTTCCTCTCGCTGCCCCGCGAGCTGGAGGAGGCCGCCTGGATCGACGGCTGCTCACGGCTGCGCGTCCTGTGGCGGATCGTGCTGCCGCTGTCCCGGCCCGCCCTCAGCACGGTCGCCGTCCTGACGTTCCTCAGCACCTGGAACGACCTGACCTGGCCCCTGATCGCCATCAACCACGACACCCAGTACACGCTCCAGCTCGGCCTGACGACCTTCCAGGGACAGCACCACACCCAGTGGGCCGCCGTGATGGCCGGGAACGTCATCACCGTGCTGCCGGTCCTGCTCGCCTTCCTCGGCGCGCAGAAGGCGTTCATCCAGTCCATCACCTCCACCGGTCTCAAGGGCTGACCGGTCGCCACCTCGACACACCACCCAGGCGGGAACTCCTGAATGCCGCACACCTTCGACCTGCTCGTCATCGGTGACGCCGACCCCGACGTCATCATCGGCCGCCTTCCCGAGACCGAGGAAACCCCGGTATGACCACCCCAAAGATCGTCTTCATCGGCGCCGGCAGTGTCGTCTTCACCCAGGGGCTGCTGGCCGACCTCCTCGCGTTCGGCGAACTGAAGTCCGCGCGCATCGCGTTGCACGACATCGACACCGAGCGTCTGGCCACCGCGTACGCAGCCGCAGTCCGTATCGCCGACGTCCTCGGCGCCGGCCCCACGGTCACCGCGCACACCGACCGCCGCGAAGCGCTGGCGGATGCGGACTTCGTCATCAACATCGTGCAGATCGGCATGGGCGAGGCCACCCGTACCGACTTCGAGATACCGGCCCGTCACGGCGTACGCCAGACCATCGGCGACACCCTCGGCATCGGCGGCATCTTCCGCGCCCTGCGCACCTTCCCGTTCCTGAAGGAGCTGGGACGGGACATCGCCGAGGCCTGCCCGCAGGCCTGGCTGCTGAACTACACCAATCCCATGGCCATGAACGTCCAGTACCTGACCCAGGCCACGGGCCTGACCCGGGTGGTGGGCCTGTGCCACTCCGTGTACTGGACACTGCGCGACCTCGCCGAACTGGTCAAAGTCCCCTACGAAGAAATCAGTTACCACGCGGCGGGCGTCAACCACCAGGCCTGGGTGCTGCGCTTCGAACACCAGGGTCGCAGCCTCTACCCGAGACTGGACGAACTGATCGCCTCCGACGACCAGTTGCGCCGCAGGGTCCGCGTCGACATGTACCGCAGGCTCGGCTATTACCCGACCGAGACCAGCGAGCACTCCTCCGAGTACGTTCCCTGGTACCTGCACCACGACAGTGAGATCGAGCGGCTGCGGCTGCCGATCGGCGAGTACCTCAAGATCGTCGACGAGAACGTGGCCGCCTACGAGAAGACCCGCGACGCGCTGACCGCCGGGGCGCCGATCACCGTCGAGGGGACGATGGAGTACGCGCCCCAGATCATCCACAGCATGGTCACCGGCATCCCGCGCACGGTCTACGGCAACGTCCCCAACCGGGCCCTGATCGACAACCTGCCCGCGCACGGCGTGGTCGAGGTGCCGTGCCTGGTGGACTCGCTGGGCGTCCAGCCCACCCGCGTCGGCTCCCTGCCACCCCAGCTGGCGGCGCTCAACCGCACCTACCTGAGCGCGAACGACCTGGTGGTGCGGGCCGCGATCGAGGACGACCCGCGGCACATCAGGCATGCGGCGATGACCGACCCGGCCACGGCCGCAGCGCTGCCCGTCGAGGACATCTGGCGCCTGTGCGACGACATGGTCACCGCCCACGGCGACCTCCTCCAGCCGGGACTGCGCGTCCGCCTGGGCTCGTGAGCGGCACGGGCGGTCCGGCCCGGCAGGCGCCTTCGGCCGGCGTCAGCAGACGCGAGCACCGGCAGTGAGCTCCGGGCCCGCCCGGTGAGCGAGGACGAGCCGGCCGCCCCGTTCGTTCAGGGGATCTTGGCGATGGACGAGAACAAGACCGCGTTCGTCGCCTACGACAAGGCGGGCCGGCGATTGTGGACCACGCCGGCGTAGTCCTCGGCCGGGAACGCCTGCACCCCGACCGTGCTGGACGGTGCCCCCTACGGCCTGTGCACGCCGGTCGACGATCCCAGCAGGGGCGGCGTCGCCCTGCTGCGGCTCGCCCCCGACGACGGCACGGCCCAGGAGATCGCCTCGCTGCCCACGGGTGCGCAGCCGATGGGCACCGTGGACGGGCGACTGCTGTCCCTGATCCCCGAGCTGGAGGCGCAACAGTTCGGCAGCAGCGGGGACGACCAGCCGTACACGGCCCTGGAGCGGGTGGATCCGCGCACCGGCGCCGTCGGGCGGGTCTCCCTGCCGGGCACACCGCGCGGCACCCCCACGCTCGTCGAGGGCGTCCTCCGTTTCGTCCGGCCCGACGGGACGGTCACCGCCGTACGGGTGCCGGACGGCATGTCCGGCTGTTGCGGCAACAGTTACGACCCGGTGCCGGCGTTCTTCCCACTCCTGAAGCCGTCCCCCGATCATGGCCGCGCACTCGACCGGATGAACGAGGCGGCCCTCTCCCCGATCATGATGGCTGGGGCATTCGTGTTTCCGGTCACCAGCGACGGCATGATCGAGGTGTCGGCCACACGCACGTTCTCCAGGCCGAGCACACGTAGTTCGGAGTCGACGACCTTGCCCATCATGCAGGTGCCCGAGGGATGGTAGAAGGAGAACGACTGGGTGCGGATGAAATCGTCGATGTCCTCGTCGCGGTCCGAGACCGGGGCCAGACCCGCGTCCGCGGCCGAGGTCAGATCAGACTCCAGGAGATCGGTCAGCCGGGACTCCCGGGCGATGCGCATGCACAGGCGCAGGCCCTCCCGCAACCGCCTTCGGTCGTCCTCGTCGTCCAGGTAGTTGTGAACAATGCGCGGCTTGGCGTAAGGGTGTGAGTGCCGCAGCCGCACGGTTCCGCGGCTGCTCGGCCGAGCGACGTACGGCCCGAACGACATCCCGGGTTCGAGCGGGGCGGCCAGACCTTCGTCCCGGACGATGCCCAGCGCGGCGTGCACTTGAATGTCCGGGGCCGGAAGGTTGTCGTCGGTGCGGAAGAAGCCACCGACCTCGTTCCAGGCCATCGGTCCGTTGCCCTGCTCGCGCAGCTGTTGTTCCTCACGTGAGGTGTCCGGACCGAGCAGCGGTTCGGTGTGGCTGAAGAAGCTGATGAAGCAGCCGGCGTGGTCTTGCATGTTCCGTCCGACGTCCGGAAGGTCGTGCAGAGGGGCGACACCTCCTTGGGTGAGTTCGTCGGCCGGCCCGACGCCGGACTGGAGCAACAGGTGAGGGGAGTTGTAGGCGCCCAGCGACAGCACGATCTCGCGGTCGACCCCTAGGGTGCGAACGGCACCGAGGTGGTCGACCTCCAGACCGCGGGCCCGGGTGCCGTCAAAGACGAGACGAAGCGCGGTCGTCGAGTGGAGGACGGTGAGGTTGGGACGCCCGGCCGCCGGTGTCAGGAACGCCGATGCACTGCTCCAGCGCAGCCCGTTCCGCTGGGTCACCTGGTGGTGACCGACGCCTTCCTGTTCCGCCCCGTTGAAATCCGGGTTGGACTTGTGGCCGGCGTCCTGGGCCGCCTCGACCCACGCTGTCAGCAGTGGGTGGACGGAGGTCGGGTCGCTGACGGTGAGAGGGCCGCCCGTGCCGTGAAAGCGGTCGGCTCCACGCTGGTTGTCCTCCGACTTCTTGAAGAACGGCAGGACATCGTCGTAACTCCAGCCGGCGTTGCCCATCCGCTCCCATGTGTCGTAGTCGTACCGGTGACCACGGACGTAGAGCATGGTGTTCATCGAACTGGTTCCGCCGATTGCGCGTCCGCGGGGCAGGTAGATGCGGCGGCCGCCGAGCTGAGACTCCGGCTCCGACGCGAAGTCCCAGTCGAATGTCGTCTTGAGCTGCTGCGAGAACAGCGAGGGAATCTCGAACAGGCGGCCCTGAGCGGGTGGCCCGGCCTCGACCAGAGCCACGGCGACGTCAGGATCCTCCGACAACCTGCCGGCAAGCGCGCAGCCCGCGGACCCGGCCCCTACAACAACGTAGTCGTACGTTTCCCTTGCGACTGCCATTTCGCCTCCTACAGCGACAGGACCTCGACGACCGGTGCGCTCGGTGCGCTCGGTGCTCATGCACGGGACCGGAGCGGGCCTGTTGAGGGGATCTCATGAGCGGGACGAAAGAAGCCCCGCGAACGTGGTGGTCTCTGAAGGCTAGACAGCCACCCTGGCCAAACACATGCACAAACTGAGCAAGCTGGGCCTGCGAGGCGACACATGATGGGCATGGCCGGCTGGAGTCGGAAGCTCGCTCGTTCCTGCAGGTAGGCGTTCGTGCCGCCCCCGGCCCGGTGGTGGGCGACTCGGAACCACCATGGGACGACCGCGAGGACCGCCGGTGCGACGGCGACCCCTGGCCGGGCAGCAATCAGCGCGATCCGCGAGACGTTCTACGGGGATGCGGACGAGCCACCGCGGAAGCGGCGATCAGCCTGCTGGAGCCTGACGGCCCGGTTGGGATACCGGCCGAGGCGAAACCGGAGGCGGGGGGTGCGAGCAGACCCAGCCGACGGGTACGGGAGACAACCCTGCGGTGGGTGCCGAGCCTGGCGTACAGGTTGCTGAAGATGCGAACGGGCAGGGACCTGGCCGCCACTGCTCCAATATTGGTAAGAGAGGCTTGCCATTAATGGTCGGTGTGGCTACGGTTCCCTCAGCCGTCCCTGTTCGGCCCCTTTGCCTCAGCCCGCGGACCGTGCGCCCGTCATCCCCTCTTCCCCTCGATGTCGGCAGCGACGGGCAAGCCGTGACCAAACCGTCCTGACGAGTGCTGGTGCGAAGCGGTTCTCTGCCGCCGATGGAGTGTCCAGATGATGCCAGAGCCTTCACCGAGCCGCGGCAGAGGTGCGCATCACGATCCGTCGGACCCGACCCACGCGACGGGAGCACCCCTGGCGGGGGGAAGCCGCGACGCGGGCAGACTGCCGCCCGGAAAACGGCGGACGGGAAGACCCACGCTCGACGAAGTCGCCGCCCGAGCCGGCGTCGCGCGTATGACCGTCTCCCGCGTCATCAACGCGGCAGCCTCCGTCAGCCCTCGGACCAGGGCTTTGGTCGAACGCGCCATCGCCGAGACGGGATACATACCGAACCGGGCCGCACAGACCCTCGCGGGCAGACGCAACGACATCGTCGCCCTGGTCGTATCAGACCCGGTCATGACCATCTACGGGGAGCACTACCTCACCGAGGTAGCTCGCGGCATCGAGACCGTCATCGCTCCCCTTGACACCCAACTCATGCTGGCACTGAACCGGACCGACAGTGAGCAGGTACGCCTCACCCAGATGCTGCGGGGGCATGGCGTGGACGGTGTGCTGCTCGTTTCCGTCCTCGCCGATGACCCGTTGCCCGCGATGGTGGAACGCCTGAACATGACCGCACTGCTCAGCGGACATGGCCCTGCATGGGATACCGCCGGGCGCGTCGATGTCGACGAAGTGGGCGCTGCCTGCAATGCGACGGCGTATTTGCTCAAACAAGGGCGAAGCGTGGTCGCCACCATCACGGGGCCGCTGGACATGCACCCGGCACAACGCCGACTGGAGGGATACCGCCAGGGAGTCGAGCTGGCGGGAGGTACGCGGGGTACCAGCGGGCTGATCGCATGCGGTGACATGACGGAGGAGGGCGGGGCGCGAGCCATGCGCGAAATCCTGGCCATGTCTCCCGATGTGGATGGCATCCTGGCAGCTTCCGACGCCATGGCGGCCGGTGCGTTGCGCGCCCTGCGTGAAGCAGGGCGCCGGGTGCCCGAAGACGCAGCGGTGATCGGGTTCGACGACTCCGTGATCGCCCGACACACCGATCCCCGACTCACCAGCGTTCGCCTGCCGCTCTCCGAAATGGGGCGGACCATGGCTCGCCTTCTGCTTCAGCAGATCGGCGCGCCTTCCTCTGCCCAGCCGCACCGTTCCCTGCTGTGCGCGGAGCTCGTGCTGCGCGACTCGGCCTGACCGGACAGCGATGGCCGGCTGCCGCCCGGGGCCCGTCTCCCCAGCCGACAGCACGACCAACCATCGCCTCCGTAGTGCGGCACGCGGCAGATTGGATATCGCACACAGATTCAGCGCGGGGTAAGGGGATCCGCCGGGCCGCCTGCGCCGACCACCGCGGAAATGGCCGCCGCCTGCGCCGACTGCTGCGGAAATCCGGCGCCATATGCGCGCGATCAGCACGTACCGCATATGCCGTCATCCATTAATGCAGACGTTGCCAGTTCGTAACCTACGCCGATTTATGGTACCGCTCACATTCGATCGCGAACATCTATGCTACCGGCATGCCCATATTCACTGGACGCCCTCCGCGCCCACGACTGGCCCCGGAACTCGACGACAAAGAGCTCGGAAGGGTCTTGAAATCTCTCGCGGACCCTCACGGGTTTCCGCTGCCGGGAATCCAGGTCCATGTGATATCCAGCCTGGTGGCGGAGTCCGGAGAGAACTGGGACCGCAGAGCCCATCGCCTCTCGGTTCTCGCAACCTGCCTTCCGAATGCATCTCTCGCCGCATCTTGGCTGACACGTGCGCCGAACAGCGCTGACGCCATGATCCTCCACAGCCGAATGGCTCTTCGCGACGCGAAGGCGACAGGCACCGCGCCGGACGAATCAGGAATACTGGAGGACTGCTACCAGGCGGTGAGGCTGCGGCCGGAGGATCCCGCCCCCTGGGTTCTCATCCTCAGCCTCATGAGGATGCAACAGCGCCCCCTGCAGCAGGTCCGCACCATCTGGCAGGAAATCGTCGCTCGCGATCCATGGCACCGCGAGGCACACCTGGAAATGCTGGGGTACCTGTCTCCCACAGAACAGGGTTCTCACATGGCGGCGCTTGACTTCATCGATTCCAGACTTTCCCAGATGCCCGCCGGTGCTGCTTCTTCGGGGCTGAGGCTGACGGCCGAGGTTCAGAGGTATCAAAGAAATGTACGGCGGGGCGGATTGAATGAAATAATTGCCAGCTCTCACTGGAATACTCAGGATGTCGCGTCCACGCTCGATAAAGCTCAGAACTATTGGCTCCAACCTGGGTTTCTGCGGTATGCCGCCGCCGTCGCCGATCTGAACGTTCTGACTTTTGCGTTGGTCGCATCACGTCGTTTCACCGAGGCCGCAGCCGCGTTTCGCGCAGTGCGAGGGCTCGTCACGCCATGGCCGTGGCATATCCAACGCAACCCGGTGGAGGAGTTCGCAAGCTGGCAAACCCGATGCTGGCGCTAGCACCGCACGCCTTCCGTCGGCGCCCGCCTTCCGGGTCAGTGAAACGGATCGAGTTCTCAGTAGATCCCGCCGCAGACTGAAGAGCACGTCCGATATCCGGACGGAGATCACCTCGACCTGGCCCGAGCGGCCGATGTCGTTGCGCGGCACACCTGCCTCGCTCAGCCGGTCCTGGGCCCGGCGCACGATGGGGCGCGTGACCTCCACCCGCTCGGCGAGGGCTCACTCCGAGGGCAGGGCCGCTCGCGCAGTCGGCCGCCGCGGATCCGGTCCACGACCTGGTGCGGCACGCCGGCGACGACGCTGCGGCTTCGAACGGGCAGATGGTGGTCCACCAGTACTCCATTATTGGTAATACAACCTTGCCATTAATGGTCAGCATGGATACGGTCAGTTTAAGCCGTCCCCACTCGGCCACCTTCCGAGCACCGTCCGCCCCTGCCTCCGACAGACCTCTCCGCAAGGTCGGCAGCGGCGACTCGACCGATCGGAGATCTCTCATGACTCCACACTCCGGGGACAGAACCTCGCCCATCAGCGGTTCCACACCTGTGACCGGTGATGGGGCCCTGGACACGCGCCGAACCGGTGACGCGGCCAGGGCCACCGGGGACGAGCACGTTCGGCCGACGCCAGGAGCGAACCGTTCACCGGCGGGTCATGGGTCGACGACTGCCGGAGGCGTCCGCCACGCGCGCTACACATCAGCACGCCCTCGTCAGACCGACTTCACCTTCGAACAGTCCTGATCCGTCATGGCGGATCAGGACTTACCCGGCCTCGCGCCTGCGGCGAGAGAACCGCTCGGCAAGGAGCACGCCCTCTTCGACCCACGGAGATCACCATGTCAGCAACAGAGAAGGATGCACAGGTGTCCAGAACCGATCACGGCAGAACCCCGAGCCGGGCCGCCCGCCCGGCATCTTCAGCCGAAGACGCTGAACTGCTCGCAGCACTCGGATACGAGCAGAAGTTCGACCGCAAGGTCAGCCTGTGGGCGAACTTCGCCCTCGGCTTCGTCTACCTCTCGCCCCTCGTGGGCGTCGTGGCGCTCTTCGCGGTCGGCCTGTCCACCGCCGGCGGCCCGTCCATCTTCTGGATAGGCATCGTCGGGCTCGGAATGTTCCTGATCTCCCTGGTCTTCGGCGAGGTCGTCTCACAGTTCCCGCTCGCCGGAGGCCTCTACCAATGGGTCCGACGGCTGTGGAACGGCCGCTACGCCTGGTTCACCGCATGGACCTACATCTGCTGCATCACCATCGGCATCACCAGCACGGCCCTGTTCAGCTCCGACTTCGTCGCCAGCCTCTTCGCCGGCACCGCGGACGAGCCGGGCGTCAGCTCGACGCCCGCGCAGCGCCTGTACATCGCCGCCGCCGTCGCAGCCCTCTGCCTGCTCTGCAACTGCTTCGGTACCAGGACACTGGCCCTGATCTCCAAGATCGGACTCGCCGCCGAACTGATCGGCATCGTCCTCGTGGGCTTCTACCTCTTGGCCTTCGAACGGCACAACTCCGTCTCGATCTTCTTCCAGACGAACAGCGCCACTCACGAGAGCTACCTCGCGGCCTTCATCGCCGCCTCGATCGTCGGGCTGTTCCTCTTCTACGGCTTCGAAGCGTGCGGCGAGGTCGCGGAAGAGGTCCCCAACCCCGCCCGCAGCATCCCTCGCGCGATGCAGATGACCGTGGTCGTGGGCGGCCTGGCCGCCCTCTTCGCCTTCATCGGCTACGCCCTCGCCGCCCCGGACCTCGCCTCGATCCTCTCCGGGGAGGACACCAACCCGATCCCCTCGATCCTGCAGAGCGCGGTCGGAACATTCGGCACGAAGCTGGTCCTCGTCGTCATCCTCACCTCCTTCATCGCCGGTGTCATGAGCCAGCAGGCCGCCGCCAGCCGGATCGTCTTCTCCTTCGCGCGCGACAACATGTTCCCCGGCGCTCGCGTCTTCTCCAAGATCTCACGCAGGCACCGCGTCCCCATGAACGCGCTGCTCGGCGTGAACGTCGCCCCGCTCCTGATCTTCGTTTTCGTGTACTACTCGCCCGACTCCCTCGTCAAGATCGCTGCCTTCCAGATGCTCGCCGGATACGCCGCCTTCGTGATGGTCGTACTGGCCGCGCTGCGCATACGCCTCAAGGGCTGGCGCCCCGCCGGAGCCTTCACCCTGGGCCGCTGGGGCATGCTGGTCAACATCGCGGCTCTCGCCTACGGCATCCTCGGCATGGTGCTCCTGGCCTGGCCCACCGGCGACTCCGGAACCCCGTTCGTGGACCGGTGGATCGCACTCATCGGCTTCCTCATCGTCTCCGCCGTCGGTCTCGCCTACCTCCTGACAGCGAAGCCGGACAGCAACTCCACCGCACCCGAGGGCGACGCCCTCGAGGTCTCCGAACGCCTGCGCAGCCGCGCCGCACTCCTCGTCTCCACAGACTCCGGGAAGGACGCATGACCCAGGTTCCGTAGTCGGTGCGGGTCGTCCCATGTCCGGGCGGCCCGCATGATCCACCGCAAATCCACAGCCTCAGAATCGGAGGATCGCATGCCCGGACAAAGACTCTTGGCCGAAGCCGGCTGCACGGCGACTTCAGGGCAGCACGTACCTACCGGAAACGAGATGCGGCGATGGACGCGGTGGACGAAGAATGCCTCTGCAGGCGAACACCGATAGGGCGTCATTGGGTGAAGCTGGCCGGCCGGGCCGAGCCTTCGAGCCTCGCGCGCACTCACGTACGCGAAATGCTCAAGGACCGTACCTCGCGGGAGCGGGTCGACGACGCTGTTCTGGTCGCTTCGGAGCTCGTGGGCAACGCCGTCAGGCACACAGCCGACGGGCCGGACTGCATGGTCGTGGAGGTCCACAGGGACGTGGCAGTACTGCGGGTCCACGACGCGGGACGGGACGTCTCCAGCGTCCGGGCACAATCAGCGCAGGTGTCGCCCGATGACCCGACAGACAATGGCCTCGGCCTGCTGCTGGTCGAGGAGCTGGCCTCCGGTTGGTCGGTCCGGCAGACCGCGATCGGCAAGGAAGTGGTCGTCGTTCTCCCCCTGAACGTCGGCGGGCTGCTCGAGCAGGACGTTCTTTCGCACATCCCGACAGTGCGCCCGCCTCTCCCGGCGAAGGTCCACCAACTCGAGCAGGATCAAACCGAGTTCGGTGGCGGAAAGAGCCCGGAAGACTGAGACACCCTCCACAGCGGGGCGGCGGAACGCCGACGGCTGTTGTAGGCGGTACTCAGGTCCGGTCGAAGGACAGACGTTGTCTTCGCCGCGACCGGGTCGACGCTGCCCAATGACCTGGCCGGCTCATGGTGCCGGCTGGATCGTGCATGTCTGCGAGGGCTCGGCGAGCGCCAGAGGATTGAGGCCAGGCAGGTTCTTGCCACGGTCCGCGAGCGCCGGGGCCACGTCGACACAAGGCGATCGCCCCGCCGCGCACCGCCTCACGGCTCGCGCACCCTCCGACCCGGCTGAGATCGGTCTCGACGAGATCGAGCGGGACCTCGGCGTCTGCCTCCCCTTTCAGTGCCGACTCGATCATCCGGGATCCCTCGCGGCGGCGCAGGAGCTGACGGCGCGCTGCGGATGAGCCCCTTGGTGTCGAGCGCCTGGGCACGTCCGGCGCTCGTGCGCGGCCGACCACCAGCCGTGGCTCGGTCGAGGTCGCCGTCGACCGGTCCGACAGGACGGTGCCCGCGGCCGTTGCGGCAAATCCTGATCGTCGGGCAGGCGTTGACGTCCGAGTAGACCAGTCGTATAGTTCTGGTTGTCGGAGCGGGGCAGCCGCACACTGTGGAGAGGTTGAGGGTCATGGGACGCATCAAGGTCGGCACGGAGAACAGCACGGACATCGAGGTGCACTACGAGGACAAGGGGACGGGCCAGCCGGTGGTGCTGATCCACGGGTATCCGCTGGACGGGAACTCGTGGGAGGGCCAGACCGCGGCGCTGCTGGAGGCCGGCTACCGGGTGGTCACTTATGACCGGCGGGGTTTCGGCAGGTCGAGCCAGCCGTCGACGGGTTACGACTACGACACCTTCGCCGCCGACCTGAACACCGTGCTGGAGACCCTCGACCTGCGGGAGGCGGTGCTGGTGGGATTCTCGATGGGCACCGGTGAGGTGGCCCGCTACCTGTCCGCCTACGGCTCGGCGCGGGTGGCGAAGGCGGTGTTCCTGGCATCGCTGGAGCCGTTCCTGCTCATCACGGACGACAACCCCGAGGGTGCGGCGCCGCTGTCCTTCTTCCAGGGTGTCTCCGACGCGGTGAAGAAGGACCGGTACGCGTTCTTCACCGGCTTCTACAACGACTTCTTCAACCTCGACGAGAACCTGGGCACCCGGATCAGCGAGGAGGCGGTCCGCAACGCGTGGAACGTCGCCGCGGGATCGGGGGCCATCGCCTCCGCCGCCGCCCCGCTGTCCTGGCCGACCGACTTCCGCGCCGACATTCCCAGGATCGATGTCCCGGCCCTGATCGTGCACGGCACCGCCGACCGCACCCTGCCCATCGACGCCACCGGACGGCGCTTCGCCAAGGCCCTGCCCACCGCCCAGTACACCGAGATCGACGGCGCACCCCACGGACTGCTCACCACCCACACCGCCGAAGTCAACGAAGTCCTCCTGGACTTCCTCGCCCGGTAAGTCCCACGATTCGCAGTCTTCGGACCGGGGCGGGTGGCCTGCGCCCACCGGCGCAGGCCACCCCCTCCGGTCCATCCTGACCCGACCGGTCCCTCTTTTTCGACCCTGTCGAGACGACCGGTCTACTTACGATCTGCTACCCAGGAGTGTTCGACCATGAAGGTCCTCATCGTCCTCACCTCGCACGACAAGCTCGGCGACACCGGCCGCAAGACCGGCTTCTGGCTCGAAGAACTCGCCGCCCCCTACTACCACTTCAAGGAGGCCGGCTGGGACATCACCCTCGCCTCCCCCAAGGGCGGTCAGCCGCCCCTGGACCCCAAGAGCAACGAGCCCGCCTTCCAGACCGACCAGACCCGCCGCTTCGAAGCCGACGCGGAGGCAACCACCGCACTCACAAACACCGTGCGCCTGGACTCCGTCACCGCCGACGACTACGACACCGTCTTCTACCCCGGCGGCCACGGCCCCCTCTGGGACCTCGCCGAGAACACCGACTCCGCCCGCCTCATCGAAACCACCCTGCGCTCCGGCAAACCCCTCGCCCTGGTCTGCCACGCCCCCGGCGTCCTGCGCCACACCCTCAACCCAGACGGCACCCCCCTCGTCCAGGGCAGGAAGGTCACCGGATTCACCAACACCGAGGAAGAAGGCGTCGCCCTCACCGACATCGTCCCCTTCCTCGTCGAAGACGAACTCATCAAGCTCGGCGGCGACTACTCCAAGACCGCCGACTGGCAGCCCTACGTCGTGCAGGACGATCTCCTGATCACCGGCCAGAACCCCGCCTCCTCCGGCCCGGCAGCCGAAGCCCTCATCAAACTGGCCACCGAGGTGTTCGCGGCGAGCGCGTAAGCGCGTACTCGAGATGCTGCGCGAGCAGCTCGCGGGCCGGGTCGCCTGGAGAACCGACCGCGAGATACAGCGCGTTGGAAGCCTTGGCGTCCAGGCCAGAGGGCGCTGAGCGGCGAGACCGGCCTGCGGCTCGAGCGAGCCCGACCAGGACGGGACGGCAGAAGGCCAGGTCCGGCCCGGTGGTCGTCGGCCCACTCCGCCGCGCCGGGCCGGCGCAATCGGCCGAGCAGCCGGTGCACCGTCGGACGAGGCAGGTCGGGACGAGAGACCGCATCCACCAGAGTGGCACCGGGTGGGCCGATGGTGTCGAACTGTCGGCCCACCCCTCGTCACGCGGGTCCCTCCGGCCGAGGCAACATGAAGCAGGAGCACTTCATCGGGCGCAAGGTGCCCAACACGGCGAGATGCCAGGCACCTTGCTTGTCCCAGTTGGCGACGACCGAGCAGGTCTGCGCCCTCCCACGCGATGTCCTCGGGCACGTGGGCAACAAGTGGAGTTCACTCGTCCTCATAGCGCTGGCCAGCGGACCGAGGCGGTACTCCGAACTGCGGCGCTCCAGCCGCATCTCGCAGCGCACGACCCCATCTTTTGGCAGTCGGACGCGGTTCGATCACGGGGTGGCTCCGGTGCGTCGAGCAGGTGACCGCCCGCCCCTCAAGTCGACTCGCGGACCACGAGTTCGTTCGGCATGATCACCGGGTCCGTGGGACCGCCTTCGATGAGGCGGAGGAGCAGGTGGACCGCGGCGGTTGCCTGATCGGCCATCGGGCTGCGCACCGAGGTGAGTGCGGGACTGGTGTAGGACGCGGCTTCTATGTCGTCGAAGCCGACAACGGCCACGTCTTCCGGGACGCGTCGTCCGGCTTGGTGGAGGGTGCGCAGGGCTCCGATCGCCATCAGGTCGTTGGCCGCGAACACGGCGTCGAGGTCGGGGTCGTCCTCCAGGAGCTGGCGCATGGCTTCGGCGCCGGAGGCTCTGGTGAAGTCGCCCAGCGCCACGATGGAGCGACGGCCGGTGTCCCGTAGTGTCTGGCGGTAGCCGTCGAGACGCTCGCGCGCCTCGTAGAGGTCGAGCGGTCCGGTGATGGCGGCGATCCGGCGTCGGCCCCGTTGGAGAAGGTGATTCACGGCAAGGGCCGCTCCGCCGGCGTTGTCCAGGGCCACGTACGGCACGTCCTGGGCGGAAGTGCGGTTGAAGGAGACGAGTGGCAGGCCCTGTCTGGCCAGCGCGGCCGGCAGTGGATCCGTGCCGTGCAGGGCTACGAGCATCACGCCGTCCACATGCCCGCCGGCGACGTACTGCTCCACTCTGGTCCGGCTCTGGTCCGATTCGGCGAGCATGAGCACCAGCCGTTTTCCCGCCGCCTCGAGTTCTCTGCTGACGGCGCGGACCACGGCGGAGAAGAGGGGGTCGTCGGAGACGACTCCCTGAGGCGGGTCGGAGACGACCACGGCCAGTGTGTCCGTGCGGCGGGTGACGAGGTTGCGGGCAGCGCCGTTGGGCACGTAGCCCAGTTCGTGCACGGCTCGCATGACGACGTCCCGGATCTGCGGAGCGACCGTCGTCTCGCCGTTGATGACGCGGGAGACGCTCGACTTGGACACGCCTGCCCGGGCCGCGACCACTTCGAGAGTGGGTCGTTTCATCCCTGCCCCTCCCCCTTGCCGCCACCCGGGACGGTTCTCAGGGAGCGTTTTCTCATCAGAGCGACCTCCGGCTGCGCGACGTGGCGATGCAAGCAGCGTATCCGCAGGCCCGGGCGGCGTGACCGCGCTCCGGACGTGATCTCTCTTTGCGCCGCAGCCGCGGTCACCCGGTCTGCCCCTCGGGCGTGAGAAAACGCTCCCTCTGTGTTGCGTGCTTGATTCGGCACTGTTTTTTCAAGGTGAACAAGGCTATTGACAGTCTTCGGCGGCCCCTCCATCCTCCCTTCAGGGAGCGCTCCCTCAACCCCACCCCCACTGGAGGAGTCGCCCGTGCAAACGCTGCCGCGCCGCTTCGGCCTACTTTTTGCCGTGGCGGTCTCACTGCTCGCGTTCATCGCTCTTCCGGCCCCGTCCGCTCAGGCAGCGGAGGTCCTGCTCTCTCAGGGCAAGCCCTCCACCGCCTCGAGCACCGAGGGAGTCTTCAGTGCGCGAAGCGCCGTCGACGGCGACCTTGGGACCCGGTGGTCCAGTGCCTTCGCCGATCCGCAATGGATCCAGGTCGACCTCGGGGCCAGGGCCGAGATCAGCCGGGTCGCGCTCACCTGGGAAGCCGCGTACGCCACATCGTTCAGGATCGAGGTGTCGAACGACGCCCAGACGTGGACGGTCCTCCATCAGACGGCCACAGGTGCCGGCGGCGCCCAGAGCCTGAGCGTCTCCGGTGCGGGCCGCTACGTGCGGATGTACGGCACCCAGCGCGCCACCGCCTACGGCTACTCGCTGTGGGAATTCCAGGTGTACGGCACCGGCGGTTCCGGTGCGGACACCAGCAGGTTGCTGTCCTACGGCAGGACGGGGGCGGCTTCCTCTTCCCAGAGCGACCAGAACTGCTGGGAGTGCACACCGGCCAGGGCTTTCGACCGCGATCCGGCTTCCCGCTGGGCGACGAGCTCCACCACGGGCTGGACCGATCCGGGCTGGATCTCCGTCGATCTCGGCACGACGGCGCAGAT
This sequence comes from Actinobacteria bacterium OV320, assembly GCA_001298545.1. Classification (GTDB taxonomy): domain Bacteria; phylum Actinomycetota; class Actinomycetes; order Streptomycetales; family Streptomycetaceae; genus Streptomyces; species Streptomyces coriariae. The sequence goes on along the minus strand of LJCX01000033.1, from coordinate 51,685 downwards.
CGACAAGGTCGTCCTCCAGTGGGATCCGGCCTACGCCAAGTCCTTCCAGATCCAGGTTTCGCCGAACGGAGCCGACTGGGCGCCGATCTTCTCCACGACGTCCGGCACGGGTTTCAAGCAGACGCTGAACGTCTCCGGCACGGGCCGCTATGTGCGGATGTACGGCACCGAGCGGGCCACCCCTTACGGCTACTCGCTGTGGGAGTTCCAGGTGCACGGCACGGGGGGCGATCCGGTACCGGCTCCGCCTCTGCCGAGCGACCCTGCGAATCCGCCGCGGCTGGTGTGGAGCGACGAATTCGGCGGCGCCGCGGGCGGCAAGCCCGACGCCACGAAGTGGCGGGCCGATCCGGGCACCGGGCCGAACAACGAGCTGGAGTACTACACGGACCACCGCAACGCCGCGCTGGACGGGTCCGGGCATCTCGTGATGGAAGCGCGCAAGGAGGTGACGGCCGGTTCGTCGTGCCCGCGCGACCCGCTGAGCGGCAGCACCACGTGCCAGTACACCTCGGCGCGGATGAACACCGGGGCGACGTTCCAGTTCACCTACGGGCGGGTCGAGGCACGCATCAAGGTGCCCAAGGGCAACGGACTGTGGCCCGCGTTCTGGATGATGGGCGCCGACTTCCTGACGGGCCGTCCGTGGCCGTACAACGGCGAGGTCGACATCATGGAGGTCCTCGGCAAGGACGTGAAGACCTCCTACTCGACCGTCCACGCGCCCGCCTACAACGGTGGCGGCGGAATCGGCGCGCCCTACACGCTGCCCGGGAACGCCGACTTCTCAGACGACTTCCACACCTGGGCCGCCGACTGGAACAGCGGGGGCATCACCTACAGCCTGGACGGCCGGACCGTGTTCTCTCTCGACAAGGACCAGGTGGAGCAGACCCGCGGCCCGTGGATCTTCGACCATCCGCACTACATGATCCTCAACCTGGCGGTCGGCGGGGACTGGCCGGGTCCGACGGACGCCGGCACACCCTTCCCCTCCAAGATGCTCGTCGACTACGTGCGGGTCTTCCAGTAGGCGGCTTCCGGGCATCCGCACAAACCCCCGGACCGCTCCGCGCCGCCTCCCGCGGAGCGGCCCGGGACACCCGCTTCGCACCTCCGAGGCACGTTCCACCGCGAAGTTCCCGCTCTCGGGGAGCAGCCCTCCCCGGACCCGACGCACGTGAGGAAGTGAGATGCGCAGATATCCCGTCCATCTGTACACCCTGTTAGTGGGCGCTCTCGTGGTCGTGCTGGCCGCTGCCCTGAGCCTGACGGTCTCGGCCCAGCCCGCGCGGGCCGCCACCGGCACTGTCCAGGCCGAGTCCTACGCGGCCCAGTCCGGCGTCGCGTTGGAGGCCACCGCGGATGCCGGAGGCGGACAGAACGCGGCATACCTCGCCAACGGTGACTGGATGCGCTTCGACAACGTCGACCTCGGTGCCGCCGGCCGCCTGACGGTCTCGGCCCGGGTCGCTTCCGCCGTCGGCTCGGGCACGGTGGAGTTGCGCACCGCAAGCCTGACCGGTCCGCTGCTCGCGGTCGTGCAGACCTCCCCGACCGGCGGCTGGCAGAACTGGGCGACCCTGGCCACCGACGTCAGCGCCCACCCCACCGGTTCGCAGACGGTGTTCGCCGTGCTGCGCAGCACGGCACCGGGCGACTTCGTCAATATCAACTGGTTCTCCTTCGTCGGCGAAGGAGACGGCGCGGCACCCGGATGGGTACCCGTCGACCAGGCCAAGTGGAACGCTCAGCTGGCACAGTTCCGTGCGATGACGCCGGCCCCGGTGCCCGCGGGCATAGTGCGGGTTCCGGAGTTCAACGCCACCTGCACCTACAGCCACTCCAAACCGGACGACCCCATCGTCCTGCCGGGTCTTCCCGGCGCGTCCCACATGCACAGCTTCTTCGGCAACAAGAGCACCGACGCGTTCTCCACGCCCCAGTCCCTGCTGGCCAACACACCCACCAGCTGCACTCCTGCCAAGGACCTCTCGGCCTACTGGATCCCCACCCTGTACGAGGGCGACAAGGCCGTCGAACCCGAGGGCATGATCGTCTACTACGGCTCCCGGATCGACCAGCCTTCGGCAACCGTTCCCTTCCCTGAGGGGTTCCGCATGATCGCGGGCAACGCAAAGACGCAGACGCCCACCCCCGCGGGGTCGACCGGCCAGTTCTGGTGCTCCGGCGAGGGCGGCGAGATCGGCCGCAGCGCCGACGGCAACTGGCCGGTCTGCGCTCCGAAGGCCCACCTCACCCACCAACTCGTCTTCCCCGACTGCTGGGACGGCAAGAACCTGGACAGTCCCGACCACAAGTCACACGTCGCGTTCACCTACGACGGCAAGTGCAGCGGCGCCTACCCGGTCGCCATCCCCAACATCTCCTTCGTCTTCAGCTACCCGACCAGCGGCAGCGCCGCGGGCTTCCGGCTGGCCTCGGGCATGGCATCGTCCATCCACGGCGACTTCTTCAACGCCTGGGACAACGCAGCCCTCGGGCAGCGCGTGACGGACTGCATCATCCAGAAGGCCAAGTGCAACTCCGCCGGTACCTTCTGATCCTGCGGTCGGTATGCGCCTTGGCCATGGCGCTGCTGGCTGTCGGCTGCGCCGCGCAGCCGACAGCCGGCACCCCGCCGGCACCGGCCTTCAACGCCACCGACACCGCATGGATCCAGTTGATGATCCCCATGGACGAGCGTGCGCTGCTCCTGGCCGAGCCGGCTCCCTCGCGCAAGGGAGATCCGGCCTTGGCCGCGCTGGCGGCCAGGACCGGACTGCGACTGCGGGAAGACCTGGTCCGGCTGCGCGATCTGCTGGAGCTCTCCGGGATCCCCGACACCCGCCCCCACGAGGGGCACGACATGCCCGGCATGGTCAGCCTCGACACCCTCAAGAGGGCGGGCACCGCGACCGGTCGGGCCTTCGACCGGATCCTCACCGACGCCCTGCGCGCCCACCTCACACAGTCCCGGATGCTCTGTGCGAGCGAGCACACCCAGGGGCAGGCCGGCAAGGCGAAGGAACTGGCCGCCGTCATCGCGCGGAGCACGGCCGAACAGATCTCCTGGCTCGACGAACTGCGCCCGGCCGAGCCTGCGGCGTCGGGTGGCGCAACACCGGCGACCGTTCCGTAGGAATGCGGTTGCAGCCGGGCCCGCCGGTGAATTTCCGGAGAGACGAGCGCGACCGCGAGGCGGTTCGCGGCCGTCGAGAGGAGTCGCGCGTCCGGCAGGACATGCCTGCCTGCCTGCCTGCCTGCTGTCAGCGTAGGTGCTCGTCAGTTCGCCGAGCCGAGCACCGATCGCACGGCGGTCGCGGCGAAGGCGGTCCAGGATTCGGTGGGGCGGGCCGAGCAGGCGCTGGGAGCCGGTCGTAAGGGAGTTGCTGACCGACCTCGCCGGTCTCGTGCGGGCTGTCGGTTTCCGGATCCCGGCAGCGGAGCTGACCTGTGTCGCCGGCATCGGCTCCGATGCCTGGGTCCGGTTGTTCGCCGGTCCCAGGCCGGCCGAGCTGCATGCCTTCCGGGAGGTGGCCGGAGCCCGGCACACCGCACCCGCCACTCCCGGAGACCTGCTCTTCCACAACGACTTCCTCGACGGCCCGCCCGCCGCCCCCGTAGCGGTCGAGTGCGTCGGCGGGTGCGGCGATCCGGCTCATGGCATGCGTGAAAGGCAGGTCAGGGGCTGTCGAACAGGGCGATGGTGTCCGCGTCGGCGAAATGAGGGGTCTCCGCTTCCGCGACCATGAGGGCGGCGATTCCCTCACGTGGTGCCGTGGGCGGGATCATGCGCGCCTTGAACTCGTCGGCGCGGACGAGACGTCCGTTGCTCTGATAGGGCTTGTTGGTCAACGGCCCGGCATGGACAGTGGTTCCGCCGGCGTCGCGGACAACAGCCCCGGAGACAGCCTTCGCACTCCACTCGTGGCGCAGAATGCGCTTCAGGAGAGCTCCGTTGAAGGCGCCCAGTGCTCCTTCGGTGGCCCCCATGCCCAGAGAAGTGAGCCAGATGACACGAGATGCGGCCGAGACGATCTGGTGGGCGCCTTCGACAAGGATCTCGGGGTCCTGCTCCTTGTTGATACCCAGGCCGCTCAATACGACCTCGACACCGCTGACGGCCTCGGCGAGGCTGCCGGGATCGGCTACGTCCGCCTGAACGACCCGCAGTCTCCCGGAAACAGGCGCCTCGACTTGTTCCGGCCGCCGGGCTATGGCTATGACATCGTGCCCGCGCTGCAGAGCGCGCGCGACTATGAGACGTCCGGTCTGTCCGGTCGAACCGAGTACGGCGATTTCCATGATGATCTCCAGGTGCGGCAGCGGTACAAAAGTGGATGGAGAGGATCGGTACGACCGTCGGTCCACGTTGTTCGGATGAGTTCGGGCTTCGCCGTGCGGGTCAGGCGCGGGCGGACGCGATGTTGACGGCCTGGGTGTGCACGCCTGGTGTGCAGGCCAGGAAGTCGCTGCCGGCCGGACTCCATGGCCGCCCCTCGGTGTCGGTGACCGTGTCGCCGGCTTCGGAGACCGGCAGCGCGCCGGGCAGGAGGCCCGAGCGCACGTCGGAGAACTCCCGGAAGGCGTCCATACGGCCGGCCGCGACGTGGATGAGCCGCATCGTCGCGGGCACCGAGACCCGTACCACCGAGGCGTCGATCAGCATGGCGGTCAGCGGGACGTGGACGGAGGTGAGCACCGGGGTGTCGTCGCGCACCAGCGCGGCGGTCACCGACCGCTCGCCCTCGGGCAGCGCTCCGCCGGACAACTCGTCTCGCTTGACGGGGTAAGGGAGTTGGAGGAGGCATTCATGATCGCTCCTGACACGGAGGGAGAGCGGGGCACGGCCCATCGGCCGTTCGCTTCCGACGCTAGGACCAGAGTTCACATACTTCAAATGCAATCTAGTTACGACTCGATTTACCGCCATGCAACTGGATGGGGCATCCAGTCTGCGCGCTGCTGCGCGGCGGGCGGTGAGCGTGCGGCGTTGTCACCCGTGACCGGCCTCCCCATGAGCGGCCGGCGAGGACGAACGAGAGGACAGCCGTCACGCCGGCGCCGGTGACGCGGGACGCGACGGTCGACGAGTTCCACGCGCGCCGGCGAAGCCTGTGGCCGTTCAGCCTGTCGCGGCAGCGGCGGTGAGCGCCGCGAGGGCGCCGGCCTGGGTGCGCCAGTCGGTCTGGTTGGGGCTGGTACCGGCCCAGCGTTCGCCGAGGGCGTTGAGGGAACTGCGATCCCGCGCCCACAGCGTGTCCGCCTGCTTCTGGATGTAGTTCCGGTAGGCGGCGGAGCCGGTGGCGTTCGCGAGGTCGGTGAAGTGCCGGATGAAGATGCCCTTGAACTGCTTCTGGTTGTCGTCGCAGGACGCCGGGCCGACGTCGCAGGACTCGGTGAGCACGCCGTCCCGGGTCAGTGTCGGGCCGCCGATGGCGGCGTCGGCGAGGGTCCGTGCGGTGGCCAGCAGAGACGTGTCTCCGGTCGCCTTCCACAGTTCGGTGAAGCCGCCGATGGCCAGGCCCTGGTTGTAACTCCACACGGTGCTGCCGTTGTTGGCGCAGGACGAGGTCAGGCCGTCGTTCACCAGCCCCGAGGAGTTGATCATTGTGCTGGACCTGTACCAGGCCGCGGCCGTCCTGGCGCGTTGGAGCCATGTGCTGTCGCCCGGGATGCGCTGGTGCAGTGCCGTGGTCAGCCAGAGGTACTGTCCGTTCGTCACGGCGTTCTTGTAGGTACGTTCCCGGTCCCACCACACGCCGCCGCCACAGGTGCCGGTGTCCCAGTACTGCTGGACGTACTGCGTGATGGTGATCGCCTCGTTCAGGTAGCGGGGTTCGCCGGTGTAGTCGTACGCGTCGATCCAGGCGATGGCCCACCAGGCCGAGTCGTCGATGGAGCGGCTGATGAAATGTCCCTCGATCGCGTCCGAACCACGCCCGCCGGCGGGAAAGGCACCCTTGTTCCGTTCGAAGGTGCGCGCGACGGCCCAGTCGTAGTCGTGTGTGCCGGTGGTCCTGGCGAAGCCGATGAGCGAAGTGAGGGTGGCGGCGGAGTTCCACCAACTGCTGGGCCACCAGCCGTCGTACGGGTCGTACGACGCCATCAGCGTGTCCGCCGCGGCGCGCGCCCTGGTCGGCGCGGGCCTGACCCACGCGGTGCAGCTGCCCTCCTGGTGGCCGGCTTCCCGGCCGCAGGCTCGTACCGCGCCCCCGTAGAGAAGGCCGCGCGGATCGCGGGTGGCGTACATCGCGGTACGGGTGTGGTCGGCTGCCGCCGGGATGCCGGTGCGGCCGAGCGAGGAGCCGTCCGGCCAGGTCGTGCCGCCGTCCCAGGAGCGGTCGAGCCAGATCTCGTCGCCGGGACCGCCCGCGTTGATACTGGCCCAGGCCATGGAGTTCCTCTGGTCGACGTGCAGCCGGATCGTGCGGCCGTAGAGGGTGGTCGACGGCACCGGCTGGTCGTCACCCGCCGCTTGGCCGGCGTCGGTCCCGTCACAGAGCGCGTCGCAGACCGTGGGATACGTCCAGTTCGTACAGCCGACGGCGGCGGCGTCGCCGCAGGCCCGCACGAGCCCGCGTCGGTGGTTGCGGGGGTCGGTGATGTTGTACATCAGCGTCCTGGTGCCGGTCCATGTCGCCGGGATGCTCGCTCTGCCCAGCAGCCCTTCCCAGGTGGCGCCGCCGTCCCAGGAGCGGTCCAGCCACACCGCGTCGCCTGTCACACCGTGGTCGATGCCGGCCCACGCCATATCGTCCGCGTCGGACACGTGCAGTTCGAGCTGACGGCCGTTGAGGTTCTTGGCCGGTACCGGAAAGCTCTCCTGCTGGGCCGAGGAGGGATCCAGCCGATCGCAGGCCCGTACGCACACAGGGGTGGCGGCGGCTGCGGGGGGCGCGGACGGGATCAGTGCCGCACACACGAGAACCGTCGTCAGCAGCAAGCCGAAGAGCCGTGGTCCGACAACGTTGTCGGCGCTGCGTTGGGACACCGGGAATCGCCTCGATCTCACGATGGTGGGGCCGGCCGGCGCGCATGCCGGGGCCGTGCCGCCGCAGGCACGGCCCTCGCCGAGCCTGGCGGGCGCCGAGCGCTGGTCCGTACCTGCTCCCGGGAGTGAACCGCCATGGCGAGGCCCTGTCAATACCGCCAACCAAGCTGTTCTCAGGGGCAGTTCACGAAGCTCGCGACGGCTTGACAGCCCGATACCGGACGCCCATCATCGGTGGAACTTCGACGGGGCTCCTCGTACACCCAGCTGCCCGACCTGCCACCGGGCCTCACAGGCCACGATTTTGAATCGTTTCATAACACGCGTTCCCCGCTTCTCCGCGCCCGCCCCGGGAGGTTTCCGTGCGCTGCCGTCCCCTACCGAGCAGATCGCCAGGCCGGTATCACTTGCTCAGTCTCGCCGTGCTCGCGGCGGCCGTGCTGGCCGCGGGTCCCGCACCGTCGGCATCCGCAGCGCTCCCGGCCGCTCCCACGGGTGCCGCCCAAGCGGATCTCGACAGCTTGAACTACTCACCGACCTCCCGCACCCTCAAGCCGGCTTCCGTGTACTCCACCTCAGGCAGCGTCGCGAACCCACAGAACGTCCTCGACGGACAGCCGACGAGGATCTCCGGCGCGCGGTCGGCCGTCACCCTCGACTTCGGCAAGGAGGTAGGCGGGCTGACAACGTTGTCCTTCGGCAGTGCCGACAACAGCGGCCAACGGGTCGGCCTGGCCTTCAGCGAATCGTCCCTGTACGCGGGCGTCAACAGCGACCGGAGCAGCGGCCGTGACGGCGAGGACGGAGCGCTCTACGCCACGGTCTCCGCCAACGGCAGCTACACGGTGCCCGCGGCACAACTGCGGGGCGGTTTCCGCTATCTCACCGTCTTCCTCGACACCTCGGGCTGGGTGGACCTCAAGGGTGTCAGCCTCGAGTTCACCGCCGATCCGGGGAAGACCGACCCGGCCGACTACGCCAACTACTTCCACTCCGATGACGACCTGCTCAACCGCATCTGGTACGCGGGGGCGTACACCGTGCAGCTCAACACGATCGCCTCCGACCAGGGTCGGGCATGGCCCCCACCGGCCAAAGAGTGGGACAACAGTGCCACCGTCGGCGTGGGCGAGTCCGTCCTGGTCGACGGCGCCAAGCGGGACCGCACGGTGTGGCCCGGTGACCTGGGCATCGCCGTACCCACGCAATACGCCTACTCGGGGGACCTCACCTCGACGCGCAACGCGCTCACCACGATGTACAACGCGCAGTCGGCGGAGGGGGAGATCCCCTGGTCGGGTCCGCCGTTCAACCTCAAGGGCTCGGACACCTACCACCTCTGGACGCTCCTGGGCACGGCCACGTACTACACGTACTCGGCCGACCGGGCGTGGCTGGACTCCTCATGGGCCGACTACACGCGGGGTATGGCCTTCATCCTCCGCAAGATCGGCAGCCACGGTCTCCTCGACGTGACCGCCGACCAGGACTGGGCCCGGGTCGGTCAGGGCGGCGAGAACATCTCGGCCAACGCGCTGCTGTACGCCACGCTCAGGAGCGGCGCCGTCCTGGCCTCGGCCAAAGGTGACAGCACGCTCGCCGCGAGCTGGACCGACAAGGCGGCAGCCGTCAGGACCGCGGCCGACGCCCGTCTGTGGGACGCCTCGAAGGGCCTGTACAAGGACAACCCGACCAGCGGTCTGTACCCGCAGGACGGCAACTCGCTCGCCGTCTGGTACGGGCTCGCCGACTCCACCGCGAAGGCGCGGACCATCGTCAGCCGACTCGCGACCCGATGGGGCGTCTACGGCCCCGCCACCCCCGAATGGGGCGGCAACGTTTCGCCCTTCGCCGGCGGGATGGAACTCAACGCCCACTTCGCCGCCAATGACGACCACACCGCCCTGGAACAGATCCGCCGCACCTGGGGTCACATGCTCACCAGCGACATCGGCACCAGGAGCACCTTCTGGGAGGGCATCAAGGCCGACGGAGGCCTCGCCTACGGTGGTTCGTTCATGAGCCTGGCCCACGGCTGGTCCACCGCGCCGACCTCCGCACTCACCTTCGACGTACTCGGCACGGCACCGGAGTCGGCGACCGGCGCCTACCGCTTCGTCCCGCACCCCGGCGACCTGACCAGCGCCGAGGGCCGCATCACCATGCCCCAGGGCGCCATCAACGCCTCGTGGTCCCGCAACCCCGCCGCCGGAACCTACACAGCGCACCTCACCAGCCCGTCAGGCACCAGTGGCCGCATCGGCGTCCCGAAGTCCGGCAGCGACAACGTCTCGGTGTCCGTCAACGGCAATGTCGTCTGGCGCAACGCAACCTTCACCCCCACCTCGGGAATCACCGGCGCGAGCCAGGACGACACCTACGTCTACCTCACCGGCGTCACTCCCGGCAGCTACAACGTGACCGCCACCGGACTGGGCAATCCTCCCGCGCCCCCCAAGCCGGGTACCGGGGCGCTGCGGCCTGGCTACACCCGATGTGCGGGCGAGGGCGACAGGTGCTCCTTCAGCGGCATCCGTTCCGTGGCCTACGGCGCCGGAACGTACACCTACAAGACGGCAGCCGACAGTACGCCGTGCACCAGCGCTTCCTTCGGAGGCGACCCGGCGGCGAATCTCGTCAAGTCCTGCTACGTGGCCGACGCGGGGGGACCTCCCGGATACACCGTCTGCGCGGCCGAGGGCGGCACCTGCGCCGTACCCGGCTACAACCGTGACATCGCCTACGGCGCAGGCGGCAACTTCGCCCACCAGGTCGCCAAGGGCTCCGTCGCCTGCACCAACGCCCACTTCGGCGATCCCATCGACGGCGTCGCCAAATCCTGCTACCTGCCGCCTGCCGGAGGCCCACCCGGCGGCTGGACCAAGTGCGCGGACCAGAACGGAACTTGCCCTGCGGTGGCCGGACAGCCGGTGATGTACGGCGCCTACGGCGCGTTCACGACGATCACGGCCACCGGCGACACCCCGTGCACCGACACCACGTTCGGCGACCCGATCCCCGGCGAATCGAAGGCCTGTTACGCCTCCACCGCGGGCCCGCCCGGCTACGCCACCGTCTGCTCCGCCGAAGAAGGCACGTGCGGTTTCAACGGACAGCGAACTGTCGCCTACGGCGCACGCGGCCGCTTCGTCTACAAGTCCTTCACCGGCGGCACCCGCTGCACCACCGGGGCCATCGGCGCGGATCCGCTGCCCGGCGTGGGCAAGACCTGCTACCTCACGCCTTGAGAGGGGTGGCCGGCCCGGCCTTCGAGTCGGACACCGAACACACACCGGCGACACCCGTCGAACCTGCACGCATGATCCACGGCCGGTCCCTTTCGCGGGTGTCATGCGCCCCAGTGGGGACGGATCTCCTTCACGGCGAGGTGCTGGATGTCCAGAGCGGCGTCGCGGCGATGGCGCCGTGCGTCGGGGAGTTGGGCACTTTCGAGGGCGTCGCCACGTGCTTGCTCGTAACGGGCGGCGTCGACGATGAAGATGTGCACGCCGGCGCCTCCGTGGGAGGGCTGGGTGGGGATGGTGGCGGACCAGAAGGGCATGATGTGTCTCCTTTCGGGCGATCCGGCCGCGCTCCTGCTGGAGCGTCCGGTCGCCCGCAGAGGCGGGCGGTGGTCATGACGTAGAGCCGGATGGCGTCGAGATAGTCCTCGACGGACACTCGCTCGTCGGGCATGGTGTTGTATTTGCCACCGGGGCCGCACACGATTCCGGGCATGCCGCCGACGTGTTGCAGAAGCGAGGCATCGCTGCCGTAGTAGCAGTACGGCTGGATCGCGCCGGTGGGCTGTGTCCTCCCCCGCAGCAGGCCGTACGCGTCATTGACGGTGCGTACGACGAGACTGTCCCGGTCGGCGTGGAACGGCTGGTCCAGCGTGGGGCCGCCGTCGGTCAGTTCCTCGACCGTCCCGGTGATTCCGTGCACGCAGACACGCGATGTCACCTCACGCAACTCCGAAAGGACGGTCTCCGCGTTCTGTCCGGGGCCGAACCGGGCGCTCCCCTGCAACTCGGCGACGTCGGCCACCTGGGGTGGCCTGGTTTGCAGGAGTTGCCTGCCGAGACCGGCTCGCAGGCTGCCGATGTGCGCTCGGTTGGTGACCTGGGCGTCGCGGTCGGCAGCGCCGGAGAAGCTCATCTCGTTGATCAGCGGCAGGAGACGAGAGGCTGCCGCGAGTGCGTCGGCCGACTCCTCGCGCTTGGACATGTGCCGGGTCGATCCGATGAGTTCGATGCGGAACATGACGGCGCCCGCGTGTGTGGTCAGGGCGGTGAGGTCGGTCGGCTCGCAGTTGACGAAGTGGTCGGCCCGATAGCCTGCGTCGAGCACGGCACGGGTTCCGACGCCGTTCTGCAGCTCACCGACCACGAAGGTGAGCACCACGTCCCCGCTCGGCTGCCACCCGCCTTCACGCAGCGCGCGGATCGCTTCGAGGTAGGCCGCGCAGCCCGCCTTCATGTTGGACACGCCGAGGCCGTATATGTATCCGCCGTCCACGTCGCCGCCCCATGGATCGCGGGTCCAGCCTTCGGTGACCGGGTTGGTGTCGACGTGCCCGTTGAACATCAGCGAGGGTCCGCCACCTGATCCGCGCCAGACGCCGACCGCGTTGACACGGTCTCCGCCCGCGGGCACCAGATGGGTGTCGAGTCCCAACTCGTCCATCCGGTCGCGCACCCACAGCACCACCGAGCTCTCCTGCGGGGTCTCCGTGCGGGTGTCCTGGCGGACCATGGTGGACACCGTCGCCAGTGCGCGGTCGACATCGATCGCGCGGGCTGCGGAACCACTCTCGAGGATGCTCACAGGAGCTCGCTCTCGCGCTCGTCGACGGGTGCCGGACGGCTGCGTTTTACACACGGTGCGGTCTCCGGAAGGGTGAAGGCCAGGATGAGGAAGGCGACCACCGCGACGGCCATGATGTAGATCGGCGGCGCCAGTTGGCTGCCGGTGCCCCCCAGCAGCGCCGCGCAGATGAGGGGCGCGGTGCCGCCGAAAACGGCGTAGGCGAAGTTGTAGCCGATGGTCGGCGCGCTGTAGCGGAGATGCGCCGGGAACAGTTCGCTGCCGACCACCGCCGCGAGTGCGCTTGTCGGGGCGGCCGCGAGGACGAAGAGGAGTTGGCCGAGGTAGACGAAGGCGAAGGTGCCGAGGCCGGCGATGAAGAAGGTGGGGAGAGGTACCACGAGGAGGCCGACCGCGGCGAACAGCAGGACCGGTTTGCGGCCGATCCGGTCGGACAGCAGACCGTACAAGGGCTGGAGGAAGATCATCGTGAGCGAGATCAGGGCGGACGCGGTGAGCGCGGTGACTCTGCTGACGCCGGCGTTCTCCGACAGGTAGGTCGGCAGGTAGGCGTTGAGCACGTAGTAGGCCACCGAGTTGAGCATGATCAGTCCGAAGAAGCTGAACAGCCGTTTGCGCTGCCGTGTCACGGCCTCCCTGACCGGGCGCTCGGCCACCGTTCCGCTCTTGGTCATTTCGATGAAGACCGCGCTCTCCTCCACCCGTCGGCGCAGATACAGGCCGGTCAGCCCGAGCGGCAGCGCGATCAGGAACAGCACCCGCCACCCCCACGCGTTCACCTGGGTCTCACCGATGAGCTGGGTGAGCAAGGCGGACAGGCCCAGTGCGGAGAGGGCGGACACGTAGGACGAGAGGTTGAACAGACCGAACACCATGCCTCGCTTCCGCTCGCCCACGTGCTCGTAGAGCAGGGCCGCGGCGCCGAATTCTCCTCCTGCGGAGAAGCCCTGCACCATGCGCACCACCAGGAGCAGCAGAGGAGCGACAAGGCCCACGGCGGTGTAGGTCGGCAGCAGGCCGATGGCGGCGGTGGCGCCCGACATCAGCAGGATGACCGTGAGCAGGGTGTTGCGGCGGCCGATCCGGTCGCCACGGCTGCCGAAGTACATGCTGCCCAGCGGGCGGACCAGGAACGACAGCGCGAAGACCCCGTAGGTGGCCAGCAGCCCAGCGGTGTGGCTTTCCTGCGGGAAGAAGTTATGAGCGATCGCGGGTGCCATGACACCGTAGATCGCGTAGTCGAACCATTCGACCGAGACCCCGATCGTGGTGGCCCAGAACACCCGTCTTTGAGCAGTCCGTGATGCAGTGGTGGCGGTCATCGCATTTCACTCCTGGTGTCCGGACGACGCTGGAACGGCCTGATGGCCTGGATGCCGCCAGTAACGGGCGAGCGAGCTCGAAGGCCCCTTGGCAGGGATCCCGTCCGCCGATTGAGAGGCTGTGGCGTGGCCAAAATCATTCGCTCATCCGCCGCCGGAGTCCAATACCAATACCGCTGGTCGTTGATACCGTCGAGGGTATGAGCGACCCGACCTTCCAGCAGTTGCGGGTCTTCCTCGTTGTCGCGGAGGAGCTGCATTTCGGCCGTGCCGCCGCTCGGCTGCACCTGGCGCAGCCTCCGGTGAGCCGCCACATCAAGGCACTCGAAAGCGCACTCGGGACACCTTTGTTCGAGCGCGGCAGTCACGGGGTGACCCTCACCCAGGCAGGGATGCTGATGTGCCGCGAAGCGCACACCTTGCTGCGCCGGTGGGACAACGCAGCCGCGATGGTCGCCGACCTCAGCAGGGGCGAGCGCCAGCGGATCGTCCTCGGCGCTATCGAATCCATGGCCATCGAGTCGCTGCCCGCCACCGTGAAGACAATGCGGGCCCGTCATCCCGACATCGTCTGGGAACTCAGCGAAGGCCATACCGAAGGCCTGGTCGAGGGATTCGGCACCGTGCGGTTCGATGCCGTGATCGTGCGGGGCACGATCCCCGAGGCACGCGACAGCTCGGTCCTGATTCATGAGGACGAGCTCGTCGCCGCACTGCCCTACGGGCATCGGCTCGCCGGTGCCGAGATCGATCTGGCGGACCTGGCGAACGAGGATTTCATCGTCTACAGCAGGCAGCCCACCAGCGTCCTCCTCAACGTCACGCTTTCCGCGTGCCAGCGCGCCGGCTTCGTGCCGCGGATCCGGTACGAGGCGCTCGGTACCGAGCTGATCCTGGGGCTGGTCGCCGCGGGTGACGGCCTGGCACTGGTGTCCAGGGCCGTTTCGGGGTCCACCCTCCCCGGCGTTCGATTCGCGCGACTGGCGGGGCGCCCCGCGATCTCGAGCATCACACTGGCATGGCATGCCCACGTCTCCGCCGAGGTCATGAAGGAACTGGCCGAGCTGCTCCGCGAGGCGACGACCGCGGCCTCGTTGACGCCGTTGACGACAACCACGGTCAGCCGGCAGCAGCGCTAGGGCCGTCGGGAAGCGCTGTCGGGGCCACGTCAAACAACGCAGTCTCGACGGTTACGAAATGACACGATCCCGTACGTGCCCGGTCACCCGCACCCGGTTCACCCCCCCTGTCGCGGACCGCGGCCGGACGGCGCGGTTGTCAACGTGTTGCCTGATTCCGGCCTCTCGTCGGACCGGCCAACGCAGCCCGCGCCAGCCCACGTAGCCACACATGCGCAGGGTCGGTGTCATAGCGCTGATGCCACGACAGGTACACGGAGTCCGAGGGCAGTTCGAACGGCAGCGGGAGCAGGACCGGGCCAAGATCCGCAGCCGCTGCGTGTGTCGTGGATTCAGGGGCTGTGACCAGGAGGTCGGACTCGCGCACGAACTCCAGCCCGGCCCCTTCGGTGGGCGCGGTCGCCACCACACGCCGAGTGAGGCCGAGCAGCGCCAGAGCCTCGTCGAGAGCGTTGTCGAACCTTCCGCGCCGCGAGATGGTGATGTACTCGGCCTCGGCGTACCGCGCGGCGGTGACAGCTTCGACGCGGGTGAGCGGGTGCCCTCGCCGCATGACGATGACCTGGCTCGTTTCAGCCGCTCGAGGGCGGAGCCCTTCCCTCCGGCGAATGGTGCGTCGTGGATCCGGCTGAAGGTAACGTCAACCACCTGCACGGCCTGCCGGAATGGGCGGTGACCGCCACACTCGTGCGCGAGAACCAGCCGGTGCTCACCGTGGTCCACCTGCCGCTGACCGGCGAGACCTGCACCGCGCTCGCGGGCGGCGGCGCCCATCTCGACGGCCGGCCGCTGCGCGTTTCCGAGGCCACGGACTTCGGACTGAGCCTCGTGGCCACGAGCCAGGCCAGGGCACCGGAAGGGCCTCAGGACTACTCGGACTACGGGCTGCGGCCCCATCAGATCGACGCGAGCAAGGCTCTCCATCACGGTCCGAACCCGTGGGCACCGATCAATCGGTCGACGTCATCGGATCGAAACGGATGGTCACTTTCGTCCAGGGCGCACAGGCCCCGGGCCAGGGCGGCTCCTGGTAAGGCCAGCGGTCCACCATGCCCATGAGGGATCCGTCTCGGGCCCGGTGCCGTCGCGCCGCGCGCAGACGAGGCCTTGATGGACCGACGGTGCGACACGACGTCAGCAGACCTCAAGGACCCGGATGACGGCGCCGACCAGAGCCGTCTTGAGTTATCGCATCCCTTTTCACCCTTACGTCTAGACGAGCGACCCGCCCCACCATAGATTGCGGGTCCAGTTAGTAGGTAACTTACGAAACTGCAAGGAAAGTTATGCGCCATTCAACAACCCAGGCCACAGCGTGCGGTGCCGCGCTGACGGCCGCCGCCCTCCTTCTGAGCGGATGCGGCACCAGCAGTTCGGACTCCTCCCCGTCCGAGTCCGCCACCGGTCCCGCGAAGCGGGGCGGCTCGCTCGCGATGTCGCTCGGCAGCGCCATCGACACCTGGAACCCGCAGAAGGCACTGGCGACCCAGAGCTTCAGAGTGTTCCCACAGGTGTACGCGTCGCTCCTGCGCTCCACCCCGGACGGCAAGAAGGTCCTGCCGGCCCTGGCCTCGTCGTACAAGACCGATCCCGCGGCCAAGACCCTGACGTTCACGCTGAACCCGGCCGCGAAGTTCAGCGACGGCAAGCCCGTCACCTCCGCGGACGTCAAGTTCTCCGAAGGACTGTGGAGCAAGGGCGAGCTGTACGGCAGCTACTTCTCCTCCATCAAGTCCGTGGAGACGCCGGACCCGAAGACCGTCGTCTTCAACCTGTCCCAGGCCGACGAGACCCTGCCCGCAGTCCTGTCCACCGCCAACGCCGCGGTCTTCCCCGACAACTACGGCGGCAAGAGCGAGGCGGCGTACTGGAAGAAGCCCGTCGGGGCAGGCCCCTTCATGGTCAACAAGGAGGCCGTGGGGCAGTCCATCAGCCTTGCCCGCAATCCGCACTACTACCGGTCCGGCCTGCCCTACCTCGACGGCGTCGACTACAAGGTCGTCGCGGACGGGGGCCAGCAGCTCCTGCAGTTCCAGAGCGGGGCCGTGGACGTCGTCAACGGTGTGGAGCTCGAGGCGGCCGCCCAGTACCCCAAGGACAGCATCGTCGGCGCACCGTCGTCCGGGGTCAGCGTCCTGACCACGAACACGAAGTCCGGACCCCTCAAGGACGGCCGCCTCCGGAAGGCGATCGCGCTGGCCGTCGACTACAAGAAGCTCGTCGCCGGCGGATACGTCGGAGAGGCGAGCCTAGCGACGTCACTGCTGCCACAGCAGGTCCCCGGCGTCACCAAGTGCCCCACCTGCACGTGGTCCACCACCGATCTGGCCGAGGCCAAGGACCTGGTTGAGCAGTCCGACTACAGCGGCCAGAACCTCGAGCTGATCGTGTCCAGCGACTCGGGCCCCGGCAAGCTCGCCGCGCAGGCCCTCGTCCCGATGCTGGCCGAAGCCGGCGTCAAGGTCTCCGTCAATCCACAGCCGACCAGCTCCCTCATCGACAAACTGAGCAAGAGCGACTTCCAGCTCGGAGTGATCACCTACAGCGCCCTCGCCCCCACCCCCATCGACCCCCTCGGCTTCCTCGCGGCGACGGGCAACGTGTTCTCCCAGTCCGACCCCGGACCGGCCGACAAGGCACTGGCGGCCGTCCACGCCGCAAGCACCCCGGCCGAGGTCAAAACCGCGGTGCAGGCTTTCGAGGCCATCGCGAACGAAAGCTACGCGGTGATCCCCCTGGCCGTGCCCAACGCCCTCGACGCGGTCGGCGACCGGGTCCAGGGATACGTCCCGGCGCCCTACCAGGCGAACTGCGCGGACGAACTCAGCATCAGGAACTGAGCATCAAGAACTGCTACGCGGCGCTGTCGTTGTCGGGGCCTCTGAACCACCAGTGGGCCGCCACTCCATCCAGCCGTCCTCGAAGGTGAATTCGGTGGATTCGCCGACGCGTTGTCCCCAAGGACACCGCAACGCCCGCTCGTGCAGCCGAGGATCCGGCTGCACGAGCGGGCGTTGCGGTGTGTTGCGAAGAGCGGCGAGGTGTCAGCGGAGGTGGGCCGCACGTCCTCGGACGCCCGTTGTTCCGCGGGCCGATGGGCCGATGGGCCGATGGGCGCGGGTTTCTCTCAGAGGTGCTGTTCGGTGGCCCTGGTGCGCCGGTACTCCTCCTGCCGCTCGTCCGTGATGTACGCCGGCACCGGGAAGTCCCACCAGCCGGGCACCCAGGGGCCGGCGGCATCGCGGTCCGTCGGCACTTCGACCAGGGCGGGCTCGCCCGACTGGATGGCCTTGTGCAGGGTCGACTCCAGGGAGTCGGCGTCGGGGACCTTCCAGGACTCGATCCCGAAGGACCGGCCCATGGCCGCGAAGTCGGGGCTGTACGGAGTGCCGTCGGGGCGCGAGAACTCGACGCCGATGTGCCGCGAGGTCTGCTTGCGCTGACCGCCACGGATCGACATGTATCCCGCGTTGTTCTGGACGACGAAGACCACCGGCGCGTTGGCGGTGATGCTCAGGGCGATTTCCTGGGCGGTCATGAGGAAGTCGCCGTCACCGAGAACGCAGACCACCGGGCTGTCCGGCCGCGCCAGCTTGGCGCCGACCGCGGCCGGGATGGCCCATCCCATGGAGGAGAAGCCACCGGAAGTGAGGTGAGTGCGCGGTGAGTAGACAGGGAAGGTCTGCTTGACCGCCCCCTGGGTGTTGCCCGAGCCGGCGACGATGATCGCGTCGCGCGGAAGAACGTTACGAAGAGCACCCAGCGGGCGCTGCGAGGTGAACGGGAAGCGGTCACTGTCGCGGCGGCCGGCGAGCTTGTCCTCCCAGTCCCGCTTGAGGGTGGCGAGTTCGGCCAGGTACTCGGAACGGTCGACGCCCTTCGTGGGCAGGGAGTCGACGATCGCTGCCACGGCTCGCTGCGCGTCGGCGACGATGCCCACCTCGGCGGGGTAGTTCTTGCCGATCTCGTGCGGGTCGATGTCGATGTGGATGAGTTTGGCCGGCGGGATCGAGAAGGTGATGCCCTTGGCGTAGCTGGAGGCCGACCAGTCGGTGAAGCGGCAGCCGACGGAGACGACGACGTCGGCGGAGCTCGCGATCGCGTTGCCGACCAGCGTGCCGGTCTGGCCGACGCTGCCGGCGAACAGCTCGTGGTCCTCGGGAAAGGCGCTCTTGCCGTTCCACGTGGTGACGACCGGGATCTGCCAGCGCTCGGCGAGGGCGAGCACCTGGTCGGACGCCTCGGACGTGATGGCTCCACCGCCCACCACGATGACCGGGCGGGTAGCGGCGCGCAGTACGTCGGCGGCGCGCTCCACCGCTTCGGGGTCGGGGTGCTGGCGGCCCACGGGGACGCGCCGGGCGAGGTCGTGGAGTTCCACGTCCGCGGCCTCGGCCTGCACGTCCATCGGTACTTCGAGGTGCACGGGTCCCGGGCGGCCGGTCAGCATGGAGTTGAAACAGCGGTGCAGGACGAAGGGAAGCTCCTCGACCCGGGTGACGACCCAGTGCCGTTTGCTGACGGCCTCGGCCACCTTGGGGAAGTCGTTGGCCGTGTACCGGTCGAGTTCCTGGAGCAGTCCGTGGCCGCGCATGTGGGTGGGCGGGCCGCCGGTGATGACGAGCACGCTGGTGGAGTCGGTGAACGCGGTGCCCATGCCGATCACGGTGTTGCTGGCGCCGGCGCCGATGGAGGTCACCGCGGCCTGAGGCCGGCCCGTGACGCGGTAGTAGCCGTCCGCGAGATGGACGGCGCTCTGCTCGTGGAAGGTCTGGATGAAGGGAATCTTGGACTCGTCATCAAGGAAGGCGTCGGTCAGTGACCAGATGCCGTGGCCGGGGATGCCGGCGACGTAGTCGACCCCGTAGTTGCGCAGGGTCCGCGCGACGATCTGGCCTCCGGTGAGGACAGGCATGTTGTTGCTCCCACTCAGCTCGGTTCGGTTCTCGTGGTCATGGGCGTGGGCGGGCGGCCCAGGCGAAGCCCTGGGCGCACAACCGGGTCACGTCCGGGTTCCGCAGGTCGTCGAGGTCGTGTCCGACCGCGCTGTAGAACACCCGGCCCTGTCCCCAGGTCCGGGTCCATGCCTGAGGGATGGTCTTCCCCTCGAGCCACGGCAGGTGCTCGCCCGTGAAGGTGGTCTCGGCGAGGACGTGGTTGTTGGGGTCGACCGACATGTAGTACTGCTCGGAGGCGACCTGGAAGTCATTGACCCCTGAGGTGATCGGATGGCCGGTGTCCGTGACGGTGACCTGGTAGGGGTACTTCACCCCTTCGCCGGCGGGGTGCTCGAGGAAGCTGCCTCCAAGTAGCCAGTGGTACTTGAGGCTCGTGCGGAACGCGGCGGCGGCTCCGTGCCAGGCGGCGATCCCGGTGCCGGCCTCGACCGCGGTCAGCAGGCTCGTCTCCTGTGCGGCCGTGAGTCCTTCGGACAGCAGCGCGTTGTTCCAGTTGAGTGCGATGAGGTCGTAGCCGGTGAGGTCGGCGTCGAGGGTGAAGATGTCGTTCGTCTCGTCGACGTCGAATCCCAGATCCCTGAAGATCGGGAGAGCCCATTCCTCGGCGACCTGATAGGGCTTGTGCCCCGGCCAGCCTCCGTACAGATACAGAACGCGGGTCATGCGTCCTTCCCTCCGGTCGTGGATGTGATGAGTGCGGCGCGGCTGCGCAGACGCTCCGCCACCTCCAGCGCGTCGCCTTCCGGCGCTGTGGAGTTGCGCTCCGGCTTCGCCGTCAGGAGGTAGACGAGGCCCGCTGCCGAGACGATGAGGAAGCCGATCAGTGCGGTCCACCGGTCCACGAACGGGGTTGCGGAGTCGCCGGTGGGCCAGGCCAGCAGAACCATCCCGAGGAGGCCGTACGCCAGGGCGGCCACGTTGACCACGATTCCCCAGCGGCCCAGCGTCCAGGCTCCGGCGGGACGCCAGCCCTTGAGGCGCATCCGCAGCGCGGCCAGTACGACCATCATGAAGGCCGCGTATCCGGCCAGCACCTGGAAGGCCGCGATCTTGACGAGGGAGTCGGGCGAGTAGTAGACGAACACGAAGATCAGCACCGGGGCGACGTTCACGGCCAGCAGTGCGTTCAGGGGAACACGGTGCTTGCGGGAGATCTTCGAGAAGAGCCGGGCCCCCGGGAACATGTTGTCGCGAGCGAAGGAGAAGACGCTCCTGCTCGCTGCGGCCTGCTGACTCATCACTCCCGCTACGAAGGAGGTCAGGGTGACCGCGAGCACCAGTTTGGTGCCGACGGTGCCGATCGAGCTCTGGAGGATCGAGGGGATCGGGTTGGGGTCCTCTCCCGAGAGGATCGACGCGAGGTCCGGGGCGGCGAGTGCGTAGCCGACGAATGCGAGGACCGCTGCCACTCCGCCGATGGCGACGGTCAGTTGCATCGCGCGCGGGATGCTGCGGGCCGGGTTCGGGACCTCTTCCGCGATCTCGCCGCACGCTTCGAACCCGTAGAAGAGGAAGAGCCCGACGAGGGAGGCGGCGATGAAGGCGGCGAAGTAGCTGCTGTGGTTGGAGCTGCTGGTCTCGAAGAAGATCGCCACGGAGTTGTGCCGCTCGAAGATCAGGAGGTAGAAGCCCACGAGAACGATGCCGATCAGTTCCGCGGCGAATCCGATCTTGGAGATCAGGGCCAGTGTCCGGGTGCCGAAGCAGTTGCAGACCAGACAGAAGACCGTCATGCCGAGCGCGATCCACAGGCGCTCGGCGGGAGTGGAGCTGATGCCCGGCTCGTCCGCCGTGCCGGCGAAGAGACTGGCCACGAAGTCGGAGCTGAAGAGCGCGGTGCTGGTGATGCCGATGGTGATGCAGCAGATGTAGGTCCAGGCGGTGAACCAGGCGTAGCGGCCGTTCCACAGCCGTCGGACCCATTGGTAGAGCCCGCCCGCGAGCGGGAACTGCGAGACGACCTCGCCGAAGACCAGGGCGACCAGGAACTGTCCGATCCCGACGATGCCTATCCAGAAGATGGACGGGCCGCCGGCGGTGGCCAGTCCGACGGCGAAGAGGGACACGACGCCCACGAGGGGCGAGAGATAGACGAACCCGAGGGCGAAGTTCGCCCACAGGCTGACCTTGCGGTCGAACTTCTGCTCGTAGCCGAGCGCCGCGAGGAGTTCCGCGTCCTCGGTCGAGGAGGCGGGGACGGTCCCGCCCGAGGCTCTGTCGTGAGCGGTTCTGGACGCTGTCTGCGCCTCGTTCTCTGTAGCTGACATGCAGGTCTCCGTGGATCGAAGGGGGAGTGCTCCTTGTCGAACGGCTGCCTCGCCGCGTGGGCGGTCCGGCCTAAGTCCTGATCCGTCATCACAGGTCAGGCCTGGTCGAAGGCGTGGTCGGTCCAGTCGAGCCGGGCCGCTCCGTAGCGCGCGCTGCGGACGTCCCCCGAGCGCGCGTGACCCTCGAAGTTCTCGGTCCGCGAGGCTCTGCCGCAGATCTCGCCGAGCCGGGCGCTGGACGTGGCGTCCTTGATCTCCTGGTAGGTGACCGTCTTGAGGTATTTGCCGACCCAGAGCCCTCCGGTGTAGCGGGCCGCCCCGAGGGTGGGCAGGACGTGGTTGGTGCCGATGACCTTGTCGCCGTAGGCGACGCAGGTCTTGTCCCCGAGGAACAGGGCGCCGTAGTTGCGCATCCTGTGCAGCGCCTCGCGGGGCTCGGCCGTGAGGATCTGGACGTGCTCGCTGGCGTACTGGTCGGCGAGTTCGTAGGCCGCGTCGAGGGTGGGGACCACGATCACCTCGCCGTGGTCACGCCATGCGCGCCCGGCGACCTCGCCGGTGGGCAGTCCCGGCAGCAGCTTGTCGACCCAGGACATCGTTTGCGTGGCCACTTCCTCCGATGTCGTGATCAGGACCGCCGGGGAGTCCGGTCCGTGCTCGGCCTGGGACAGCAGGTCGGTCGCCACCACGAACGGGTCCGCGGTCCCGTCCGCGATGATCAGCACTTCCGTCGGGCCGGCGAAGAGGTCGATCCCGACCTCGCCGAACAGCTGGCGCTTGGCCTCCGCCACGTAGGCGTTGCCGGGTCCGGCGAGCATGTCGACCGCGTCGATCGTCTCGGTGCCCAGCGCCAGTGCGGCCACGGCCTGGACGCCGCCCATGACGTAGATCTCGTCGGCGCCGGCCAGGTGCATCGCGGCGATGCTCACGGGCGGCGGGGCGCCGCGGTCCGGCGGGGTCGTCGCGGCGACCCGCTCCACTCCGGCGACCTTGGCCGTCAGGACGGTCATGTGAGCCGACGCGGTGAGGGGGTAGCGGCCGCCGGGAACGTACGCCCCGGCCGCTCCGATGGGGATGTTGCGCTGGCCCAGCAACACTCCGGGGAGCGTCTCGACCTCGAAGTCGGTCAGGGAGTCCCGCTGTGCCTGGGCGAAGCCACGTACCTGCTTCTGGACGAACCGCAGATCGTCGAGGACCGTCTCGGGGACCGAGGAGACCACGGCGGCGACCTGGTCCGGCGTCATCCGGAAGGACTCGGGACTCCAGTCGTCGAACTTCTGCGACCACCGGCGTACGGCGGCATCGCCGTACTGCCGTACATCGGCGATCACGTCGGCGACGGTTTCGACGATTTCCGGACGGCTGGTCCGCGCCGGATCCAGCGTGACGGGAGCTTTAATGATCTTGCTTTTCGATGACACTCTGCACTCCTTGCAGGTGGTCGTGCCTGCGGGCTTCACCTGAAGTCTGGGTAAAGGAGGGGGTGCCGGAACAGGCCCAGTGTGTGCAATATTGGCCGTGAATCCTGCACACTCTGAGGAAGCTGCTCATGGCTGAAATCCTGACAGTTCGAGCCGCGCTCGAACTCGAGGTGTTCTCCCGCACCGAGGTGCGCGTCTATGCCGGGGAGAGGAATCTGGACCGCCCCGTGCGATGGGTGCACACCGGGGAGATTCCTGACATCCACCGCTTCCTCACCGGTCAGGAGATGCTGCTGACGGCGGGACTCGGCATGGGCGAGACCGCCCTCCAGCAGCGTGCCTTCATCAGACGTCTCGCAGATGCCCGGGCGGCCGTCCTGGTGGTCGAGCTCGCCGGCCGCATGTTCGACGCCATGCCCGAGGCCGCCGTCGAGGAGGCGGAGGCAGCCGGCCTGCCGCTGGTGGGACTCGCCGAAGAGATCCCCTTCGTCGAAACATCCGCCCAGGTCCACGAAGTGCTGGTCGGTATGCGCGTCAGGCAGCTGATCGCCGAAGAGGCCACCAGCCAGGCCTTCATGGATCTGCTGCTGGCCGACGAGGACTACCTGGGTGTGGTCAGGGAGCTGGCACGTCGCACGGGGCGTCCCGTCGTACTGGAAGACGTGGCACATCAGATGCTCGCCTACGGAGGCGCCACGCCGGAAGCCGATGAGGTCGTGGACAAGTGGAGCGCCCACTCCCGCGCCATCCACGAACGCCACCACTCCCTGGTGACACACGGCCCCGGGGTTCCCACGGCACCGGCGGCCTCCTTCCGGGAGGTCGTGCCCTGCGCGCGGCAGCCCGTGGTCCTGCGGGGCGAGTCCTGGGGCTGGCTCCACCTTCTGCACGGAGGTGTGCAGCCGACCCCGGCAGAACTGCGGACGCTGGAACGCGCGGCCGCGGCACTGGCGATCACCTTGCTGAGCGAGCGGGAGAGCGGCGCCCGCTCGTCGCAGCGCCAGACGGCCCTGCTGAACAGGCTGCTGCTCGGCGACATCACGGGCGACCGGTTCCTCAGCCTCGCTCTGGCGCTCGGGCAGGATCTGCGCGGGCGGGACCTGATCGTCGTCACGGCGTGCGCCGGGGACGGCGAACCCTTCAAGGACTCCACCCTCGCCCGTCTCCTGCACAAGGCCGGCTGGCCCGCCGTCGTGGGCGACACCGGAGACTTCGACATGGCCGTCGTGGGCCTGCCCACGCGCGGCGCCGCGCCCGACGTGCACACCGTGCTGAGCGAGCACGGTCTACGGGGTGGCATCAGCCGTCTCGTGGAACCGGCGGCGCTGCCGCTGGCACTGCGCCAGAGCCGGAGCGCGGCCTCCGTGGCAGTGGCGGCGGCGACCGCGGAAGTGCGCCATTTCGACGATCTGGGCGCTCTGCGTCTGCTCGTCGCGCTGTCCGAGGGCCCTGAGCTCAGGCGCTATGTCGAGGACGAACTGGGCCCGCTCCTCGAACACGACGCGCTGGTGAAGAACCCGCTGCTTCCGACCCTTCGCACGTTCCTCGACTGCGGTGGAAACAAGGCTCGGGCAGCGGACGAACTCTTCATCCAGCGGCGCACCCTCTACCACCGTCTCGACAGACTCTCCGAGATCCTCGGGCTCGACCTCACCCGAGTCGACAACCAGCAGCGGCTTCAGTTGGCCGTACACGGACATGACCTGCTGCGCAGGCCGACCCTGCGGCGCACCTGACAAGGCGCGTCCCAGGGTCGGCTGCCGGGCGCCCTCAGCCCTTGGTCGCCTTCGCGAGGGAGGGAGCGATGCGCAGGGCGTTCGCCCCGATGGTCAGGGCCGGGTTGAGCGCCGCGGAGGACGGGAAGAACGACGCGTCGGTCACCCAGAGGTTCTCGATGTCATGGCTGCGGCAGGACGGATCGAGGACGCTGTGCGCCGGGTCATGGCCTGCCACGGCCGTTCCGCACATGTGGGAGTTGGTCTCGATCCCCATGCGCTGGGTGAAGATGAGCGGATAGCCCGCCTTGCGGACCGCCTTGGTCACCCGGCGCACGAGTTCGTGGTGGGGTTCGAGGTTGTTCGGCGTCCAGTCGATGAGGATGCGGTCGCCCTCCACCCGGATCCGGTTGCCTCGTGAGGGGAGGTCCTCTGTCGTCAGGTAGATGTCGATGCTCCTGGCCGACATGAACCTCAGGGCCCACATCGGTGCCCACGGGCGGGCCGGCTTGAGCATGGGCGCCTGAAGCTTGCCCAGCATCTGGAGGTTCCCGAGCGGGAAGGGCGTTCCGGGGCCGGCTTCGTAGAAGTCGTTGATGCCGAGGGTCTTCTGCCACTTCGTGGGATTGGTCCGCAGCGGGTTGACCCCGACGAAGAACGTGCTGTTGTGGACCATGTAGTTGCGGCCCAGCAGGCCCGAGGAGTTGCCGAGGCCCTGCGGGTGCGCGTCGTTCGCCGAACGGAGCAACAGGGCCGCCGAGTTGACCGCTCCCCCGGCGACGGCGAAGCTCTTGGCGTTGATGCGGACGACGCGTCCCGCGTGTCGGGCCTCGGCGGCGACGACCGTGCGTCCGTCCGGCGACGTGATCAGCCGGGTGATCTCCGCGCCGGTGAGGATCTTGACCCCCTCGCGCAGCGCGGGAAGAAGGATCCTGTTCTCCGCGTCGGACTTCATACCGGTCTCGTCCGGGCAGCCGTCGGCGGCCGTCACCGCGGCACGATCGGCCTGGGTGTTCACGTTCAGGGCGTTCGGCGTGCGGAACGGATGCAGGCCCTGGCCGCGCAGCGAGCGGGCGAACCTCTCGATCTCCGGTTCGTGCTCGAGGGCGGGGTGGGGATAGGGCCCGGAGTGCGGCGGCTCGGTCGGGTCCTCACCGGTCTGCCCGTGCACCTGGAGCAGTTGCTCCATGGTCTCGTAATGGGGCTCGAGGTCGTCGTAGGTGAAGGGCCAGGCACGGGAGACACCGTCGTGGTGTTCCACCTCGGTGAAGTCACTGCGCCGGAAACGCGGCAGCATGGCGCCGTAGAAGCGGGTGTTTCCGCCCACCCAGTAATAGACACCGGGCGCGAACGGCTCGCCCGTCCTGCCGTCGTACCAATAACCGGCGTTCTTGTACCGCCCGTTGATGTACATCTCGGCCGGCTGCGAGTTCTCGGGCTCCCGCGGCAGGAAGTTTCCCCGCTCCACGACGAGCACGTCGAGGCCGGCGTCCTTGAGTGCCCAGGCCAGAGTCGACCCGCCCATGCCGGAGCCGATGATCACAACATCTGTGCTGATCTCGTCGTCGGAGCCGAGCGAGATCAGGGAACCGGGCCGAAGCTCCGGAGGCACGTAGTCCTGACGAACCTGATGGGGCATGAAACAGAATTCCTTCGGCGCTCTGGTGAGGACTCGGGGCGGGGAGAATCGGTCCTTGTCTTGGGGTTCCAGGAGAGCCTAGACAGGTCCACCAAGCAGGCATATGCACGAAATGGGAAATACTCGTCGAGTAAAATGCACATTGTGTGTGGCAGGGCGTCCGCAGCCCGTGCGGAGCGTGGCGTACCCGGCCGGCAGGGCCACCACCCGTCCCGAGCGGCGTGCCCGAGCAACCTACTCTCCAAGGACTAATCAGAACCATGCGTGTGCTCCTGGTCGAGGACGAAGAAGACCTGCGGTATGTGATCTCGGCGGGTCTGAGGGACGCCGGGTACGCCGTCGACGCCGTGTCCGACTGGCCCGACGCGGACGTCATGCTCGACCTCGTGCCCTACAGCTGTGTGGTGCTCGACCGCCTGGTGCCGTCCGGAGACACCCTCCACCCGCTTCAGGAGCGCCGCCGCCGCGGCTGGACCACGCCGGTCCTGTGCCTCACGGCCCTGAACGAGGTCGCGGACCGTGTGGACGGCTTCCGTTCCGGAGCGGACGACTATCTGGCGAAACCGTTCGCCATGGTGGAACTGGTGCTGCGCGTCGGCAGTCTGGTTCGCCGGGCGCCGGAGCGGCTGCCCGTACATCTGTGCCACGCCGACGTCGAGTTGGACGAGGCCCGACGCGAGGTGCGCCGTGCCGGTGTTCTGCTGTATCTGACCCCCAAGGAGTACGCGGTCCTGCGCCAGCTCCTCCTGCACCGGGACGAGGTGGTCACCCGTACCGCGCTGATCGACCACTGCTGGGACGAGATGGCCGACCCCGTCTCGAACGTCGTCGACGCGGTCGTGGCGGGCCTGCGGCGCAAGCTCGGCGCACCCACCCTGATCCAGACCGTGCGCGGACACGGGTTCCGGCTCACGGGCAGTGCGGAGCCGTCATGACGGAGGGCCATGGCGGGGAGCGGCCCGCAGGACGTCCGCGTCGCGCGCCACGGTGGCTTCGGCGGCAGTCGGTGACGGCATCGGGCACCCGGACCGTCGGAGCCGCGGGGAGCGTGCGGGTGTCCCCGGCGCGCAGGCGCCTGAGTCGTCTCCAGCGGCGGCTGACCCTGGCGTACACGCTGATCACGCTGGCCGGGGTGGGAGCGCTGTGCTGGCTGGTGATCCGCACGGACGGACGGTCCTGGCAGGCCGCCGAGTACGAGGAGATGCGCCGCCGGGCGGCGGTGACAGCCTCGCTGATCTATTACACCGACGCCGGGATCCAGCTCGACGGCCTGTACGACGACGAGGCGACCACCGGCCGTCCTCAGGTGCTCGTGCTCCAGGCTCGCGGCGACGGGCTGCGGCGGGTGTTCGTCTCACGCGGCCCCGCGGCGGACGTCGAGGCGGATGTGGTGGCCCGCGTGGCGCGTAAGGCGATGGCCCGGGACGACACCGTGCGCGCGGAGGGCCGTACGAGTGCGGGACAGCCGGTGTACCTGCTGGCGCTGCCCTTCTACCACGACGTGACGCAGCGGACTTCGGGTGCCGTGGTCGTGGTCGGCGACCCCGCGAAGGGGCAGGCCGAACACCATCGGCTGGTGGTGGCGGTGCTGTCGGGTTCCGGTCTCCTGGTGCTGTTGGCCGCCGTGACCGGGCACGTACTGTCCGGGCGGAGTCTGCGCCCCGCGGGGGAGGCGCTCGACGCTCAGGAGCGGCTGCTCGCGGACGCGGCGCACGAACTGCGCACCCCGGTGGCCGTGATGCGCGGCTCGGTGGACCTCGCGGACGCCGATCCGGGCCGGCTGCACGCACACCTGCCCCGCTTGCGGCGGGCCACTGACCGCATGACGGACGTCGTCGACAACATCCTCACCCGTGGCCGGCTCCAGGCGGGGAACACGTTCCGTCCCGTGCCGCTGCGCCTGGATCAGCTCGTCGAGCAGGTCTGTGAGGAACTGCCGCCCGCTCGGCACACGGTGACGCCGTACCTCGACCCGTCGGTGGTGACCGCCGATCCGGAACTGGTGCGGACAGCGGTGCGCAACCTGCTCGCCAACGCGCTGCGGCACGGACGGACCCCCGGCGATCCGCAGGACCGGGCCGAGGTGGAGATCACGGTCAGCGGCACCGCGGTGACCGTGGCCGACCGGGGCGTCGGGGTGGACCCGGACGGCCTGCCCGGTCTGCTGGTCCGGTTCCGCTCTCCCGGCGGCGGCACCGGCATCGGGCTGTCGCTGGTGCGGGAGGTCGCGGCCGCGCACGGCGGAGACGTCACCGTACGGCGGCGGCCCGGCGGCGGATCGGCCTTTGTGCTCACGCTGGGGCCGGCGCCGCGGCCGACGGGGCACCGCCGGGCACCACGACGGTCCTCGGACCAGGATCCCGCCTCATGAATTCCTCACGGTTCCCGGCTCAGGATGTGCGCGTCAGTACGTACCTTGCACAGGAGTCCGTGTGTCGAACCACGCCGCTGTACCTTTCCTCCGCCGCAAAAGCACCGTCCTCGCCGGGGCCGTCGGGGCCGTTGCCGCCCTCGGGGCCGGTGTAACACTGTCCAACGTCTTCGCGGCCGCTCCGGCCACTCCGGCCGCGAAGACGGCGCCGAAGGTGGTACTCCCCACGGCCAACGCCACGTTCGACTATCAGATCGGCGGCGGGTACACCCCTGCGAAGGGGGTGACCGCTGTGTCGCGCGACCGGTCCGCCAAGCCCGTGAAAGGCCTCTACAACGTCTGCTACATCAACGCGTTCCAGGCGCAGCCCGACGCGCTGAGCTGGTGGCAGAAGAACCACCCCGACCTGATCCTGCGCGGCAAGGACAAGCGTCCGGTGGTCGACGAGGACTGGAACGAGGCGCTCCTGGACACGTCGACGGCGGACAAGCGCACCCGGCTCGCCAAGGTGGTCGGTGAGTGGGTGGACGGCTGCGCCAAGAGCGGCTTCCAGGCCGTCGAGCCGGACAACCTCGACTCCTACGAGCGTTCGGGCGGCCTCCTGACCAAGGCGCACAACGCGGCCTTCGCCAAGCTCCTGGCCGCCCGGGCGCACGCCGCCGGACTCGCCGTCGGACAGAAGAACACCGTCGACATGCTGTCGGACCGCACGAAGATCGGCTTCGACTTCGCCGTCGCCGAGGAGTGCGGTGAGTACAACGAGTGCGGCGACTATGCCAAGGCGTACGCGAACCGTGTCTTCGTGATCGAGTACCAGGACGGCGGCTTCGCCCGGGCCTGCGCGGGCTTCGGCGCCAAGCTCGGCATCGTCCAGCGCGATCTCGACGTCGCCCCGCGCGGGTCCGGTGACTACGTCTTCCGGACCTGCTGAGGCGGGCAGGCCGACCGGACGTGGCGCCAACGTCGTCGTCCGCCCTCGGCGTCGGCGCCACGCGGTCCCGTCAGGACCCGTCGTTCATCCGGCCGTCGCCACCCGCCGCGGCGAAGCGGGCAGCAGCGGCCGGATGAACGAGTTCACAAGAGCTCTTCCAGGAAGCTCGCCATCCGTTCCCCGACGACCGCCGTCGGATGTGCGGGAGTCCCCCGCGGGATGTCGGGGAAGACAGACGCGTCGGCGATGTGCAGGCCCTCCAGGCCGTGGACCTTGCCGGTGTGGTCCACGACGGCGTCCGGGTCGTCGGCCGGGCCCATGCGGCAGCTTCCGGCCGGGTGCCAGTAGTGCTGATGGGTGGCCCGGATCCAGTCGGGCAGTCCGTCGACGGGCGGCGCGGGAAGTTCCGCGCTCAGGTAGTGCGCCAGATCCAGCTCCTGGGCCCTGGAGACACCGTGCACGAGGGCGGCGAGGTCGTCCGGGTGGGTGAGGAAGGCGTGGTCGACCGCGGCACGCACCGTCGGGTCGGCGGACCGCAGCCGTACCGTGCCCCGCGACTTCGGCCGCAACAGGCCCACGGGCACGACGATGCGCCAGCCGTGCTCGAGCGTGGCGTCACGCTCGGTCCACGGGTAGACGTGCAGGTCGTAGGGGGCGTTCCCGGCGTACGGGGAGCGCAGTTTCGCCAGCGCCTGTTCGTCGGGAAGCATCCGGGTCTCGGCGAAGGCCTCCA
The DNA here is from genome assembly GCA_001298545.1 of Actinobacteria bacterium OV320. Taxonomy (GTDB): domain Bacteria; phylum Actinomycetota; class Actinomycetes; order Streptomycetales; family Streptomycetaceae; genus Streptomyces; species Streptomyces coriariae. The sequence continues at coordinate 21,365 of LJCX01000033.1, read as the reverse complement.
GGTCGGCGGCGAGTGCGGCACTGGCGGCGTACTGCAGGTTGACCGCCGGCTGATCGTGCAGGTTGGCCCCCACACCGGGCAGATGGTGCAGCACCGGCACACCGGTCTCCCCGAGATGGTCCGCGGGACCGATGCCGGAGCGCAGCAGTATCTCCGGTGTGCCGTACGCGCCGGCGGCGACGACGATCAGGTCGGCGGCTATCCGTCGCGCCCCCTGGTCCGTCAGGACGTCCACGGCCACCGCGCGGCCGCCGTCCAGGACCACCCGGTCCACGGTGACGCCTCCGGCCACGGTGAGGTTTCCCGAACCGCGCATCGGGTCGAGGTAGCCGAAGGCCGTGTTGACCCGGACGCCACCGGGCGTGACGTTGACCGGCGCACAGCCGACACTCGCCCCCGCCCGCAGGTCGTCGAGATCGTCCCGGGCCGGGACGCCCAGCTTCTCGGCGGCGCCGATGAAGGCCCGCTGGAACGGCTGGATCTCGTCCTCGCCGTACCGGCGGAACCGCAGCGTCCGCTCGACCTCCCGGAAGTACGGGGCCAGCGACGCGGCGTCCCAGCCGGGCGAGCCGGACGCCGCCCAGGCGTCGTAGTCGCCGGCCCAGCCGACCGACTGGGTGCAGCCGTTGTGGGTCGAGCATCCGCCGATCACCCGGCAGCGGTCGAACGTGAGCCGTCCCTCCCGGTAGCCCCAGTCGTGGGTCGTGGGCAGGGTGGAGGCGTCCAGCAGTTCGGCCGGCCAGGAGGCGCGCTCGGGTCCGTAGTCCGGGCCGGCCTCCAGGACGAGCACGTCGTGGTGCCGGGCCAGGCGTGCGGCGACGACGCAGCCGGCGGTGCCGCCACCGAGGACGACGATCGTGGCATGGTCAGGGAGCGTCAACGGTGACTCCTCGTTCGGTTGCGGGTTCGGTGACCCCGGTGCGCCGTCCCGCGAGGCCGAAGAGCACGCCGAGGACGAGGATCAGGGTGATGGGCACGAGCTGGGAGAGGGTGTACGCGACGCGCTGCCCCTGGAAGCCGTCGGGCAGGTATTCGGCCGGGTCGCCGACCGTGCCGAACCAGCCCGCCCCCAAGCCGGGCCAGATCAGCGCCACGACCGTGAAGACCATCGTGCCGACCGTCAGCACGGTGACCGCCCAGGCGCCCACCCGGCCTCCCGGCACCCGGTAGGGGCGGGGCGTGTCCGCGTACTTGCGACGCAGCACGAGGAAGGAGGAGAAGGTGACCAGGTACGAAATGGCCGACGCCGAGATCGCGAGCGAGATGCCGGCGGTGAAGTACTTCTGCACGTCGCCGTCGGTCAGGGCCAGGGAGGCGACCATCACGATCATGGAGACCGCGGTGCCGGCCGCGTTGACCCGGGCCGGGGTTCCGTTCTTCGCGGAGAGCACGCCCAGCCAGCGGGGCCCCGCACCGTCCGCACAAGCCGCCGCCTGAGACCGGGACAGGCCCATCGACCACGCGGTACCGCTGGTGAACAGGCCGATGATGAGGCCGATGGCCGCGGTCTTCGCGAGGATGTCACCGGCACCGGTCAGGACCACGCTGCCGTCCGCCTCCAAGTGGCCGCCGTACACGGTGAAGACCGCGCGGCAGGCGTCGATGAAGCCGGTGAGCGAGCTCAGACTCGTGGCGGGCAGAACCAGCAGCGTGCCCATGATGGGCAGCCCGTACAGCAGCACGGTCCCGATGCCGCCGCGCAGGATCGCCGCGGGCACGTCGCGGCGCGGATTCCTCATCCCGCCGCCGGCCCCGCTGGGCACCTCGAAGCCCATGAAGTTGAAGACGATGACGGGCGCGAGCGCGACCAGCCCGAGGAAGGTGGGAGCGTAGTCACCGGCGTGCTGGGGCTGTATGCCCTGGCGCACGGCGTACAGGGAGAGCGAGAACACGAAGAAGCCGAACAGGACGATGCGTGCCGCCGCCCCCGCCAGCGCCACCCAGCGGCCGATCCGCAGCGAGGCGTGCACGACGTACCCGGCGGCACCGAGGAACACGGCCCCCGCGACGTACTTCCAGGCGCCGGGCAGCGGGTGGAAGAAGGTCTCGAAGGTGGTGATCGCGACGATGCACAGCGATCCGCCGAGCCAGACCGGGTTGGAGATCCAGTAGAAGACCTGGTTGATGCCCGCCACGAAGCGGCCGAAGGCGAGCTTCGCCCAGACGTACGGGCCGCCCTCGTCGGGGAAGGCGGAGCCGAGTTCCGCGATCAGGAGTCCGTACGGGGCGAAGAACAGCAGCCCGAGGACAGCCAGCCACACCAGCCCTTGCGGGCCGTTCGCGGAGACCGAGCCGAGGGTGTCGAGCCCGACTATCGCGCACAGCAGCATCGCGAGGATGTCGACGCGTCGCAGGGTTGGGGACGGCATCGGGGAGGGGATCGAGGCGGGTTCATCGGCCGGGTTCATACGGCCTCCTTGGTTCGGGGTTGTCCGAAAGAATGAGGGTCGCATTCAACATCGTCAAGGGTTGATGCGTATTTTGAACGCCCTAGGATCGGGGCATGACCACGACCTTCGATCGGGCCCTCGCCCTCCTGGACACGATCGTCGCGGCGGAACTGGGGCCGGGCGGCTACCCGGGGAACGTCCAGCTCGCCGAACGGACCGGCCTCGACCAGGCGCAGATCTCCCGGATGCTCAAGGTCCTGGCGTCGGCGGGACTCATCGAAAGGGCCGGCCCCGCGCGGGGCTGGCGGGCCGGCCCCGGCTACTTCGCCCTCGCCGCCGCCAGCGGCGACCGGGCGCTGCTGCGGGAAGCCCGTCCGCTGCTGCGCTCACTGGTGGCGCGCTGGCACGAACCCGCCTGGCTCTCCGTACGGGCGGGCACCGTCGCCCTCACGGTGGCGGCGGAATCCAGCCACTGGGGCGCCTATGTGGCGGCGGCTCCCGGGGCCATGACACCGGTCTGGTGCACCGGGCCGGGCCGGGCGCTGCTGCTCGATCACAGCGGGCAGCAGCTGTCGGAGCTGCTCGGGCAGGTGGAGTTCGTCGGGGGCGGGCCTCGGGCGGTGCGCGACGTGGCGATGCTGGCCGAGCGCAACGCGGCGGCACGGGATGCCGCAGTGGGCGTCGCCGACCGGGAGTTCGAGCATGACGTGGTCGACTTCTCCGCTCCCGTCCGCGACGCGGCCGGGACGATCGTCGCCGCGCTCAGCGTGGCGGTGCCGAAGTTCCGGCTCGCGCACGGCCCGGACCAGGTCGCCGCCTCGGTCGCCGAGGCGGCCCGGGCTCTGGAGTCCAAGCTCGGTGACGGCGGCGGCGTGAACTCGGCAGGTCAGGTACGCGTCGCGCCGTGACCGAGCAGAGCGGACAGCCGCCCCGCCAGTTCCGCGATCAGCCTCCCGTGCTCCTCGGCCAGCGGCGCCAGCTCCCGCGAAGGCCCCTCGGTGTGCAGGGCGCAGATCACCTCGCCGGTGAAGTCCCGGACCGGAGCCGCCACGGCGAACACCGCCGGCTCCGATTCCTCGTCCGCCACCGAGTAGCCGCGCTCGCGGGCCGCCGCCAGCCGCTCGGCGAACTGGCCTACATCGACGGGTGAGTTGGGCCCGTACGCGATGAACTCCGTGTTGGCGAAGACGATGTCGAGCTCGTCCCGCCCGCAGTCCCACAGCAGCGCCTGACCCGCGTCGTCGCAGTAGAGCGGGTACGACCTGCCCGCCCAGGAGAGCCCGGTCGGCACATGCTCGGCGAAGGCCACCGAGCCGTCCCCACGGACCTCGGCCAGGAACGTGGCCGCGCCCGTCGCCTCGGACGCCTCACGCAGCACCTGCGGCCCCTCGGTCATCAGCCGCGCCCGCACCACACGGACGGCCTGGCTGTGCAGCCGCCAGTCGAGGTCATAGGTGAGACCGACCGGATCACGCGTGACCACGCCGGCCGCCACCAGGCTCTGAAGGGTGCGCACCACCTGGATCCGGTGCCGCCCGAGCCTCTCCGCGATCACCGATCCCGGCGCGGGCCCGGCGCCACCGGCCATCGCCAGCAGCACGTCCAGCCCCCGCCCCAGGCTCCCGGTAGTCTCGTCCGCCATGCGGGAATGGTAGGCGACGTACCGCGCCGTACTCCCCCTCCGGTCGCCCGGTGTGCGGCACGATCCGGGCGATCAGCCGAGCTCGAAGACGCGGCCGGTTTCCGCGCCCTCGATCGACCGGACGTACGCCTGCACCACCCGCTCCAGGGGTACCGGCTCGAAGCCGGGAAAGAAGTCGGCGTACTTGTCCAGCGCCTCGGTGATGACGGTCGGACTCACCGCGTTCACCCGTACCGGTGCGGCTTCCAGGGCTGCCGCGCGCACGAATGCCTCCACCGCGCCGTTGGCTGTCGAGGCGGCCGCCGAGGTGACGATCGGCTCGCGGGCCAGGATGCCGGTGATGAGGGTGAACGAGCCGCGCGGTGCGATCACCGGGAGCCCCAGACGGACGAGTTCGATCTGCCCGAGCGCCTTGTTGAGGAAGCCGGACAGATAGTCGTCGCGGGTCAGCTCCCCGAGCGGTTTGTACGGGGTACTGCCCGCCGCGCAGGCCACCGCGTCCAGGCGGCCGGTCCGCTCGTAGAGCCCCCGGACGGTCTCCGGATCAGTGAGGTCGACGGGATGTTCGGTGTGGGAACGGCTCGCTCCGACGACTTCGTGCCCACGTTTCGTGAGCGTCGCGTGCAGGGCTGTGCCCAGGCGACCTGTGGCACCGACGAGCAGGATCTTCAACGCGGGTTGCTTCCTTTCCATTGGCGGGGGTGCGGGATCGTCAGCCCCGGTGGGCGATGATCCGTTCGGTGAGCTCGGGCAGCACGGTGAACAGGTCGCCGATCACGCCGTAGTCGGCCAGGTCGAAGATCGGCGCTTCCGGATCCTTGTTCACCGCCACGATGACCTTGGAGGTCTGCATACCCGCCCGGTGCTGGATCGCACCGGAGATGCCCGCCGCGAGGTAGAGCTGCGGTGCGACCTGCTTGCCGGTCTGGCCGACCTGGTGGGCATGCGGGTACCAGCCGGCGTCCACCGCGGCACGGGAGGCCCCCACCGCTGCCCCGAGGGCATCGGCCAAGTCCTCGACCACCTTGAAGCCTTCCGCGCCGCCCACCCCGCGACCGCCGGAGACGACGATGGCGGCCTCGGTCAGCTCCGGGCGTCCGGAGGCGGTGCGCGCAGTACGGGAGACGACCTTGGTACCGGTGGTGGCAGGTGAGAACTCCACCGTCACGTGCTCGATGCGGCAGGAGGTGGAGGTCGGCTCGGGGCTTGCGGCGTTCGGCTTCACGGTGATCACCGGGGTGCCCTGGGTCACCCGGGAGGTGACCGTGTAGGAAGAGGCGAAGACCGACTGGGTGGCCAGCGGACCGCTGTCGTCCGCCTCCAGGTCCACGGCGTCCGTGATCAGTCCGGAGCCCAGACGCAGAGCCAGCCGTGCGGCGATCTCCTTGCCTTCCGGGGAGGAGGTGACCAGGATCGCGGTCGGACCGGCGGTGCGGGCGATCTGGGTCAGCGCGTCGACGTGCGGAACGACCAGGTAGTCGGCGAACTCCGGGGCATCGGCCACGTACGCGGTGGCGGCGCCGTGATCGCCCGCCGCGGCGGCGATGGCGGCGGCATCGTCGCCGGCGCCGAGTATCACGGCGGCGGGGGTGCCGAGGCGGCGGGCCAGGGTCAGCAGTTCGAGAGCCGGTTTACGGATCCGGCCGTCCGCGTGGTCGACGAGGACGAGGACTTCACCCATTGCTCTTGTCTCCATGAGGGTGTCGTGGGCACGGGGTCAGCTGAACTTGTTCGCGCTCAGGAACTCGGCCAGCCGGCGGCTTCCGTCTTCGTCGTCCTTGACGACGGTGCCGGTCCGACGCTGCGGGCGGGCGGTGATGGTCTCCACGGCGGTCCGCGCGCCGGCGTGTCCGACCTGGTCGGCCTCGATGTCGAGGTCCGCGAGATCCAGTGTCCGCACCGGCTTCTTCTTGGCCGCCATGATGCCTTTGAACGACGGGTAGCGGGCCTCGCCCGACTGGTCGGTCACCGAGACCACGGCCGGCAGGGACGCCTGGAGGCGCTCGGTGGCGCTGTCACCGTCACGGCGGCCGTTGACCATGCCGTTCTCCACCACCACCTCGGACAACAGGGTCACCTGGGGGACGCCGAGCCGCTCGGCGACGAGTGCGGGTACGACACCCATGGCGGCGTCCGTGGAGGCCATGCCGTGCAGGACGAGGTCGTAACCGGTCTGTTCGACCGCCCTGGCGAGGATCGCGGAGGTTGCCAGGGCGTCGCTGCCGTGGATGGCCTCGTCGGCGACGTGCACGGCCTTGTCCGCGCCCATGGCCAGCGCCTTGCGCAACGCTGCCTCGGCGTCGTCCGGGCCGACCGTGAGGGCGGTGATCTCGGTGTCACCGTCGGCTTCGGCGATCCGCAGCGCCTGTTCCAAGGCGTACTCGTCCAGTTCGGAGAGCAGTCCGTCCACTGCCTCTCGGTCGGTCGTCGCATCGTCGGCGAAGCCCCGGTCGCCCGCGGCGTCGGGCACGTACTTCAGCAGGACGATGATTTTCAGGCTCATGGTCGCCCCTTTCAGGTGCGTGTGAGGGTCACAGCGCGCGCAGCCAGGTGTCGGAGAGCGTGTAGCCCTCGGGGAAGGGGTCGGTGGGGTCCAGGCCCAGCTGGCTGAGCGAGGTGATCCACGCGCCGCCGGCGACGCTGGGCACGACGGCCCGGTACGGGCCGATGGCCGTCGTCTCCTCGACCCGGCTGTCGAAGACGGTGCCGATGATCGATTCGTGCAGGAAGGTCTGACCGGGGGCGATCTGGCCCTTGGCGTGCAGGACGGCCAGGCGGGCCGAGGTGCCGGTGCCGCACGGGGAGCGGTCGATGCGTCCGGGCGAGACGACCACGGCGTTGCGGGACCGCAGGGCGGGAAGACCGCCGTCCTCGCCCGGTTCCTCGTGCAGGTCGCCCGCGAACAGCGTCTGCGTGATGCCGGGGATCGCGCTGTTCTCGGGGTGTTCCACCGTGTACTGCTCGGCGGCGGCCTGCTTGATGACCTGGCCGAGCCGGCACAGGTCCCGGGCCTCGTCGGGGACGAGTCGCAGCCCGAGGGCCTTGTGATCGACCAGTACGTAGGTCATGCCGCCGTAGGCGATGTCGACGGTGAGGGTGCCCAACTCGGGTACTTCGACCGGGACTTGCAGGTGGTAGACGAAGGCGGGCTGGTTGGTCAGCCGTACGTTGACCACCTTGCCGTCCCGGCATTCGCAGCGCACCCTGATCAGTCCTGCCGGAGCCTCGAGGGTGAGCTCGGTGACCGGCTCGGTCATGGGCAGCATTCCGGTCTCCAGCAGTACGGTCGCCACGCACATGGTGTTGGAGCCGGACATCGCCGGATACTCGGTGGATTCGAGGATGACGAATCCCATGTCCGCCTCGGGGTGACGCGACGGCAGGACGATGTTGGCGTTGTGCACGGCCGCACCGCGCGGCTCGAACAGCAGGAGCTTGCGCAGGTGGTCCGCCTTGGTCTCCAGGTGGACCCTCTTGTCGAACATGGTCTCGCCGGGCACGTCACCGATGCCTCCGACGACGACCTTGCCCACCTCGCCCTCGGCGTGACAGTCGACGACGTTCAGGACTCTTTTCCAGCGCATACGGGTCTTCCTTGTCCTACGAGTCGGGCGGGAGAGATCAGGAGGGGCGGTCGCCGAAGACGGTGCGGTGCCAGTCCTTGCGCGCGGTGCCGGTGATGTCGGACATCACATGCTTGACGTTGGTGTACTCGTCGAAGGCGTAGGTGGACATGTCCTTGCCGTAGCCCGAGGCCTTGTAGCCGCCGTGGGGCATCTCGCTGATGATCGGGACATGGTCGTTGATCCACACGCATCCGGCCTGGAGCTCCCGGGTGGCGAGCTGGGCGCGGTACACGTCGGTGGTCCAGGCCGACGCGGCGAGTCCGTAGGGGGTGTCGTTGGCCAGGGCGAGGCCCTCTTCGTCGGTGTCGAAGGGCAGGACCACGAGGACCGGGCCGAAGATCTCGGACTGGACGATCTCGCTGTCCTGGGGAACGCCGGTGACCAGGGTGGGCCGGTAGTAGGGGGCGTGCGCCAGGTGACCGCCCGGAGCGGATCCACCGTGCAGGATCTTGGCGCCCGCGGCGCGTGCGCGGTCGACGAAGCCGGCCACTCGCTGTTGCTGGGCCGCGTGGATGAGGGGTCCCTGGTCGGTGCCCGGGTCCAGCGGGTCACCCAGCCGCACGCTCGCCATGAGGTCCGCGGTGTGGCTGAGGAACTGTTCGAACAGGGGACGCTGAATGTAGGCCCGGGTGGCGGCGGTGCAGTCCTGACCCGTATTGATCAGCGCGCCCGCCACCGCGCCGTGCACGGCCGCCTCCAGATCCGCGTCGTCGAACACCAGGAACGGTGCCTTGCCGCCGAGTTCGAGGTGCAGCCGCTTGCCGGCGGCAGCGCGGGCGATGCTCAGGCCCACCTGGGTGGAGCCGGTGAAGGACACCATGTCGACGTCGTCATGGCTGACGAGCGCCTGGCCGGCCGTCAGTCCCGGTCCGGTGACGATGTTCACCACACCTGCGGGGATGTCCGCGCGGGTCGCGGCCTCGGCAAGCATCAAGGAGGTCAGGGGGGTGAGTTCGGAGGGCTTGAGGACGATGGTGTTGCCCGCGGCGATGGCCGGGAGGATCTTCCATACGGCCATCTGCAGCGGGTAGTTCCAGGGCGCGATCGATCCGACCACGCCGATGGGTTCCCGGCGGATCGACGAGGTGTGGTCGGGCGAGTACTCCCCCGCGGCCTTGCCCTCCAGATGCCGTGCCGTCGCCGCGAAGAACGCGACGTTGTCGATGCTGCCCGGAACGTCGAACTCCCGGCTCAGCTTGATCGGCTTGCCGGCCTGCCGGGTTTCGGTGACCGCCAGCTCTTCGGCGACGTGGTGCAGTTCGGTTGCCAGCCGGCCGATGGCGCCGGCCCGCTCCGCCGGACCGGCCCCGGCCCACTGGGGAAAGGCGAGACAGGCCGCGTGGACCGCGCGGTCCACGTCCTCGGCGGTGGCGGCGGGGAACGAGGTGAGGGTGGCGCCCGAGGCGGGCTCGGCCACCACCAGTTGTTCGGTGCCGGAGCCGTCCTGGTAGCGGCCGCCGATGAACTGAGCCGGTTCGGTCCAACTGGTAGTGCTCATGCCGGGGACTCTCCGGGGCCGTCGGGGGTGGGTCGGTAGCGCGGCTCGCCGGCCAGCATGGGAGCGATCAGCTCCTCCTCGAGGTCGTCGACCGCTTCGGTGAGGCCCGCGGGGCGAGGGATCTGCCCCGGGTAGCCGATGGCGACCCGTACCTCGGGCACCATGTAGTAGGCCCCCGCCACGACGGTCGTGAGGGCGTCGAACTCCGTCGGGTCGACCTCGGCCAAGGACCGCAGGGCGGTCGCCGGGTCCTGGCCGCGGAGGCGGTCGCAGATCTGGGCGACCACCGCTTCGAGACGGGGTTCCGCGGCAAAGCCGCGGCCCAGCCAGTAGCCGTCGGCCAGGACCGTGTCGGCCGCCGGTTCCCGCTCCCCGGCGGGGATCAGGGCTCCGGCGAGCGCCAGCAGCGTCGCGGACTGTGCGGAGGTGAGGCTCATCGTGGTACCTCCTGTTCGCGGGACTGCCGCACCAGGTGTTCGACGCTGCGCAGCGCGACCGCGCAGATCGTCGCGGTCGGGTTGACCGCTCCCCCGGTGGGGAACACGCTGCCGTCGACGACGAACAGGTTGGGGACGTCGTGGGCACGGCCGTACTGGTCGACGACCGAGTTCGCGGGGTCGTGGCCCATGCGGGCGGTGCCCAGCAGGTGACCGGGCTGGTCGCTCCACAGTGGGGTCTCCACGGTCCGTACCGCTCCGGCGGCCTGGTGAGCCTCGCGGGCGCGGTCGAGGTTGAAGCGCAGCAGCCGTCGGGTGTTCTCGGAGACGGTGTAGTTGATCTTGGGGGATGGGATTCCGTCGGAGTCGGTCAGATGCTCGTCCAAGGTGACGGTGTTCGACTCCTCGGGGAGATCCTCGGAGTTGATGCCCCATTGCAGAGCCCGCCCCAGCGTCGAGCGCATGAGCTCGTGGACCGGCGCGCCCCAGCGTTCGGCGAAGGCGGCACCGCCGTGGAGCGACAGGGCCCGCAGCGGTCCTCCGGTGGGCATGACCTGCCACTTGGCTCCACGTACGAAGCCCCGGGTGGTGTCGGTCTCGTAGAACTGGAGCGAATAGACCGACTGTCCCGCCGGGCCGAGCCAGCTGTCCATGTCCTCGTCGTAGACGCCGGTGACCTCGGCGTTGGGGTGCAGCATGAGGCGCTTGCCGACCAGACCGGAGGTGTTGGCCAGACCGTTCGGGAACCGGCCGGAGGCCGAGAGCAGGAGGAGCCGGGGCGTGCCCACTCCATTGGCGGCCACGATCACGACCTCAGCGGGCTGGAAGTGCTCCACTCCGTCGCGGTCGAGGTAGACGGCTCCGTCCGCCAGCCCCTGACGGTTGGTACGGATTTCCCGCACCCGCGCTCCGGTGATCAACCGGGCACCGCGTCGCAGGGCGACCGGCCAGTGGGTGAGGTCGAAGGATGCCTTGGCGCCCTGCGGACAGCCCGTCTCGCACGAACCGATCCGCGCGCACTGTGCGAGGTTTCCGTGGCGCTGGGAGGCGATGGCGTTGACCGCCGGCCACCAGTGCCAGCCCAGCTTGTTCATGCCGCCTGCCGCACGCTTGCCGATCTTGCCGATCGGGTGGGGCGGCAGCGGAGGGGCCCATCCCGGCGGGTAGGCCGGGTCCCCTTCCACACCCGCGGCGCCCACCTGGGCGTCGACTTGGTCGTAGTACGGGGCGAGGTCCTCGTAGGTGAACGGCCAGTCGTCGCCCACGCCGTCGAGGCTGGCGGTGCGGAAGTCGGAGGGAAGCAGCCGCATCCAGTGCCCGCCGTACAGCAGGGAACTGCCGCCCACTCCGGAGAACATCACCGGGTGGATGTCGGAGTCGCTGACCTCGCACGGGTAGTCGGCCGGACGTCGGCGGACGTTCGGGTCGTGGTGCCACCGGCGCAGTGACAACAGTTCCCATTCGGGCTTGTCGCCGGGAAACTCGGTCGGGTTGACCCAGTCGCCCTGCTCCAGACAGACCACGCGGAAGCCGTGTTCGGCCAAGTACCGCGCCGCCACGGCACCGGACGGACCGGCGCCGACGATGAGGACGTCCGCGGGCTCGCTCGGGCCGCCGGCTTGAGCCTCGGGGGATGTGTTCATGGTTGCTCTCCCTCCGTCCCGTGGGTCTCTAGACGGGCTGCGCGGCCGCCGGACGGCCGAACTGCGCGACGGCTTCGTTCGCGAGCCTCAGGAGCTGCCGGAGCTCGTCGATGTCGGATGTTTCGACCGGCAGGGCAGGCAGGCGCGGCACACCGACGTCGACACCACGGAGGTTGGTCGCCGTCTTGACGGCCTGCGCGTAACCGTGGGTCTCGAAGAAGTGGGTGAGGGGGTAGAGGCGCTGCCAGAACTCGCGCGCCCGCTCGGCGTCCCGGTCCAGGACCGCCAGCTCCCACAGCCGTACGCAGGCCTCGGGCACGGCGTTGACGGCGCCCCACACCGTGGCCCGCGCTCCGCCGGCCAGGAAGCCGGCGAGGGCGACGGAGTCCTGCCCGCTGAGTATCTCGATGCTGTCCCCGCACAGCTGCCGGATGCGGAACAGACGGCCCACCTCGGGGGTGGTGTCCTTGAGGAACCGCACACCGTCGATCGTCGCCAGCTCGGCGATGAACTCCGGCCGCATGGACCAGCCGGTGGCGCTCGGGTTGTTGTAGATCATGAGGGGCAGGCCGACCTCCGCGACGGTGCGGAAGTACGCCTCCACCTCGCGCTCGTCGATGGCCTCGTAGTACGGGCAGACCAGCATGCCCGCGACCGCGCCCGCCTTGAGGGCGTGCTCGGTGCTGGCCACCGCGTCCGCCGTGGTCATGGCTCCGACCTGGGCGGTGACCTGGGTGCGGTCACCCACTGCCGCGATGACGGTCTCGAGGTTGAGCCGGCGCTCTTCGGTGCTCAGCGAGGCGAACTCGCCGGTCGAGCCGTTGACGACCAGGCCATGCACGCCGCGGTCCGTGAGATCGGTGGCGAGTGCCGCTGTGGCACGGGTGTCCAGCGCGCCGTCGGCGTCGAACGCGGTCAGCAATGCGGCGTGGACGCCGGAGAAGACAGCCATGGAAAATCGCATCCGTTTCTGTAGTGTCGCACCGGCGTCGCGCCGGCGCTGTGTGATGTCGGTCAGGTGTTGTTGACGGCCACGTGCTTGATCTGGGTGAACTCGGTGACCCCGAGGAGGCTGTTCTCGACGCCGTATCCGGAGTCGCCGTGGCCGCTCACCGGCAGGTCGGGGCCGAAGGCCAGGTGGTTGTTGATCCACACCGTTCCCGAGGTGAGCCGGTTGGTGATGCGGAACGCGCGTCCGACGTCCCGGGTCCACACCGAGGCGGCCAGTCCGTATCGGGTGTCGTTGGCCATCCGCAGCGCGCCTTCGTCGTCGTCGAAGGGCTGGACGGTGAACACCGGGCCGAAGATCTCTTCCTGGACCAGTTCGTCGTCCTGTTCCACTCCGACGACCACGGTCGGCTCCAGGAAGTACCCCGGGGAGTCCGTCCGGGCTCCGCCCGTCGCGATCCGCGCGCTGCCGCTGCGCCGGGTGAGGAAACCCTCCACCCGCTCGCGCTGGGCCTGCGAGATCAGCGGACCGAGCTGGGTCGCGGGGTCCAGGGTGTCGCCGATGACTGTGGCGCGGGCCCGCTCGACGAGACCGTCCGCGAAGGATTCGTACAGGGAGCGGTGCACGAGGATGCGGCTGGAGGCCATGCACTCCTGGCCCGTGTTGTAGAGGCCGCCCACCAGCAGGGCGTCCAGCGCCTGGTCGAGGTCGGCGTCCTCGAAGACGACGGCGGGAGCGTTGCCGCCCAGTTCCATCACGGTCTTCTTCAGACCGGTGGCCGCCGCCGCGGCGACAGCGGAGCCGGCCGCGACCGATCCGGTGAACGACACCAGCCCCACCGCCCGGTCGGTGACCAGGGCCTGGCCGGCCTCACGGCCGGTTCCGGTGACGACGTTGAGCACGCCGGGCGGCAGGACCTGGCCGGCGAGTTCCGCGAGCCGCAACGTCGTCAGCGGGGTGGCCTCGGCCGGCTTGAGGACGACGGTGTTACCGACGGCGATCGCCGGGATCACCTTGGCCACGGCCTGGAGCAGGGGGTAGTTCCACGGGGTGATGCCGGCGACGATCCCCACGGGCTCCCGGCGGATGAACGAGGTGTTGCCCGGTACGTACTCCGCGGCGGCGATGCCGGGGAGGCTGCGCGCGGTGGCCGCGAAGAGCCGTACGGCATCGATGACACCGGGCAGTTCCGCGTCGCGGACCGCTGAGATGGGCTTGCCGGCGTTGACGGCCTCCAGCTCGGCCAGCTCGTCGAAGTGCGCCTGGAGCAGGTCGGCCACCTGGTGGATGACCTGGTAGCGCTCGGCGGGGCTGGTGGCCGCCCAGCTCGCGGACGCCTCCCCCGCCGCCGCGACGGGGAGGGCGACGTCCGCGGCGTTGGAGGCCGCCACGGCTCCGATCTGCCGGCCGGTTGCCGGGTTCACCACGGGCAGGACGCCTTCGGCACTCGCCCGAGTCGGCTTGCCTCCGACGAAGTTCCAGGTGAGCTCGGTGTTGGGGGTGCTCATGACTGCTCTACTCCCTCAGTCGTACTGCTGGTTCGGTCGATCACTCGGAGTGCTCGGTGGACGAGTCGGGCTCGGCGGATGCGGGGCCGTCCGGGCGGCTGCCGCTCTGCCGTGCGGGGCTCAACGCATAGACGACGATTCCCGCGATGAAGGCGATCAGGAGTCCCACTCCCACCTGCCGGGGGTTCTGGTAGATGAGGACGACGCACAGCAGCAGCGACCAGGCGATGGTGAGCGGGAAGATCACCCGCCAGCCCCGGACCCGGAAGGCCGCGGTGGGGACGGTGCCGCGCAGCTTGCCCAGCCACATGACGGTGAGCAGGACGCCGTAGCCGGCCACCCACAGCACGACCGTCATGGCGATGAGCACCACGTACAGGGAGCTCCACAGCGTCGACAGCACCGCCACACCGGCCGTGACCCACACCGCGAAGGCGGGAACGTTCTCCTTGTTCAGCGAGCTGAAGCGCGACCCGAGAGGCAGCTTGTCGTCACGGGCCTGGGCCCACAGCACCCGTGCGCCGGCCAGCTGGAGGACCACCGCGCTGACAAACAGGCCCAGGACGGCCAGACCCTCGAAGATCTTGGCGAGATCGTGGCCGAGCACTGGGCCGAGGATGAAGGTGACGGGCTGCACGCTGGCCAGCGTGTCGCCGAACCGGCCCATCGCCAGGATCAGCAGCAGGATGACGACCGTGCCGAAGCCGTAGGAGCCGAGGTTGGCGCGCACCATCGCCCGGGGGACGGTACGGGCGGCGTCCTTGGTCTCCTCGCTGGCGTTGCCGCTCACGTCGAAGCCGTTGAGCACGATGCACGGCAGCAGCGCCGCGTACAGCAGAGGCAGGAGGACCGAGCCCTTGACCGTGCCCTCGGTGGTGAACAGGTAACCGGCACCGTGCACGGGGTCGCCGCCGAAGGCCAGGGCGGCCACCACTCCGATGGAGACCAGGACGCAGGCGATCAGGGTGGCGACCACGCCGGCGTTGACGAACCTGGTGCTGAACTTGACGCTGGCGACGTTGATCAGGGTAGAGATCAGGATCAGCCCCGCGGCGGCGCCGACCAGGCCCCAGTGCCCCGTCGACACACCGAACCAGGCGAGTATGACCGGTACGAGGGCGATACAGGAGGAGGCCAGTGAGAAGATATGGGCCAGCTCGATCCACCACCCGGTCTGCCACCCTAGAAAGGTGCCGCCAAGTCGGGAGACGACGTTGTATGCGCCGCCGGCGATCGGGTACGCGGAACATGCCTCCGCCACACACAGGGCGATGAGCATCTGCAGACCGCCGGCGACGACCCACGGCCAGAACATCGCGGGGCCGACCGCGACCAGGCCCACGGCGAAGGTGAAGACGATGCCGCCTATGGGGGCGATCGTGCCAAACTGCAGAGCGAACGCGGAAAACTGTCCCAGTTTCCTGCTGAGCTGCGGCTGGTAGCCCAGTTCTTCCAGGTAGTCGTCGTCACTGGTTCGGCGCGCGTCCAGGGCACCATCACCGGTCACAGGTGTGGAACTGCTGATGGGCGAGGTTCTGTCCCCGGAGTGTGGAGTCATGAGAGATCTCCGATCGGTTCAAGTCGCCGCTGCCGACCTTGCGGAGAGGTCTGTCGCAGGCAGGGGCGAGGGAAGACTCAGAAGGTGCCGAGTGGGGACGGCTTGACCCGACCGTAGCTATACTGACCATTAATGGCAAGGTCTTGTTACCAATAATGGAGTACCGGTGGACCAGTTCCTGCCCGTTCGAAGCCGCAGCGTCGTCGACAGCGTGCTTCACCAGATCGTGGACCGCATTCACAGCGGCCAGCTGCGCGAAGGGGACACCCTTCCCTCGGAGCGAGCGCTGGCCGAACAGATGGAGGTCTCCCGCCCCACCGTGCGCCAGGCCCTGGACCGCCTGAGCGGAGCGGGCGTGCTGCGCAACGGCACGGGACGCTCGGGTCAGGCGAAGGTGACCTCCATCTGGATACCGGACGAGTTGTTCAGCGCCCCCGCCGACGCGCCCGACGCCGACGAGGTGTTCCGTCTCCTGGAGGCCCGGCGCACCCTGGAGCCCCGGGTGGCACAGCTCGCCGCGCTCAGGGCGACGGCCAAGCACTACGCCGACATGCAGCATTCGATCGACCTGCTCAGGACCCACCGCGACGATCTGGTCAAGGCCTCCCAGGCGGAGTCCCGCTTCCATCGCGCCATGTGGAGCGCCGCGGACAACCCGTACCTGGAGCGGACCCTCATCAACCTGATGCGCAGACTGGAGGCCGTGCACGACATGATGCTGCGCACGCCGGACGACTACGCGGTCGGCGTCACGCTGCACGAGGAAACCCTCGCCGCGCTCCAGCGCGGGGAGCCGGAACAGATCGAGAGCGTCATGCTCCGGCACCTCGGGCACTTCGAATCCATCATCGAGGACGTGTACGGCCGCCGAGTCGTCCGTCAGCCGCCGGACTTCCTCACCCGAGCGGCAGGCCGGAGCGGGCACAACGTTGTCCAGGTCGGGGAAACTCCCCCCGCGGAGTGATGTCGCTGCTTCGTCTTCCGACGAGCCGACCGCTCCGGCCTCTGTGGCACCGTCCTCCCGGCAGCGAAGCGGGCGACGGCCGCGACGCGGTGGACCCTGGACTCGGTGACAGCGATGAGGCGCCCGGCCTGGAAGCCGGGAGAGCGCCGGTCGATGCTCCGGAGACAGGCTCGCGGGAACTTGGTGTCACCAAGGACGTGTTCCTGTGGTCCCACGCCCAGGCGGGCGAAGCGGCGATCTGTCTCACCCGGGCGGACCCGCAGACGGTCTCGGGTGCGGTGCTCGTCGACGCCACCGCCTTCGTGAAGGCCGGCCCGGACCGGATAGACCTAAGTGGTGCGCGCGCTCCATTCAAAATGGAGCGCGCGCACCACTTAGGTTCGATCTGCCTGGTGGAGCCGGAGGGCGATCCGGACGCGCAGCAGGGAGCCGAAGCCTCAAGCTGGTTCACCCCGGATGCATGTGGGAGGCAGTCGCCGCCGACCGCGCGCTGCGAGGGGATGCTGTCGCTCATCGGCCCGACCGCGTGATGATCGGCGAAGTGCCGGAACCCGAGGACGTACGAACACGACCGCAAGGCCGGCCGCGAACTCGCTGCGACGCGACTGCACCGTCGTGCCCGAGCAAGCGGTACTAGGAACTACGGACGAGGATCGAGACGTGCTGGACGAGCATCTGCGCCGACGCCGGTTTCAGGCATTGAGTCCACAGGCCGGGCTCGTTGATCACCATGCTGACCGGAACGGTGATCCTGGCCGTGAAGGACCCGTCGGAGCGCGCGACGACCGTGGCCAATTTGTCCCGACCCCCGGCCGCGGCCGTCGTGGCCGGCTGGCCCTGCGCTTTCTTCCCCTCCGCAGAAGGGAGCGTCTTCGCACCACGGTCCCAACGGATCTCGATCAGCACCTCCTCCCCCGGAGCGCAACCCGTGCCGTCGAGCGTGATGGCGCCGCCCGGAATCGTCTCGGACGGTGAAGCGATCAGAGCCTTGATAGGCCCGGTGGCCGTGGGCCCTGCAGAACCGGATGCCGTTGCACTGTGCACGTCGGCTCCGGGCGACCCTGAGCCGGACAGAGGAAGGACAGCCACTCCCATGGCGATGACGGCAGCCGCAGCTGCCACCACCGTGGCAGCTGCACGGATCCTTCGGCGGTGCCGGGCACGGTTCCTCAGATCCGCGAAGGACGGTTGCCGCGCGGCTCGGGCGCCCTCCTCGACTAGTTGGCGAAGACCGCGGTCGAGGTCACTCATGGGGAGACAGAGCCCCTTCCGGCTCGGCGGCAAGCTCGCGGGCCAGTTTCGCGCGGGCTCGGGCGAGCCTGCCGCGTACGGTACTCACCGGTAGCCCCAATTGTTCGGCGACCTGTTCGATCGGCAGGTCCAGTACGTCGTGCAGCAACAAGACGGGCCGCTGGTTCACCGGCACCCTGTGCAGCATCTCCGCGAGCTCCACCGTCTGCGGCGTCAGCTGTGGCAGAGGGCGTTGGGCCCCCAAGCGCAGCAAAGCCGCGGCACGTCGGCGAAATCTCCGTAGATCGCTGATCGCGAGGTTGATCGCCACCCGGCGTACCCATAGTTCCGGCACCTCGTAAACCTGGATCCGGGACCATCGGTCGAAGGCCCGGACGAACGCCTCCTGCACGACGTCTTCCGCCTGCTCGAGACTGCCGGTGACCGAGAACAGCTGACCGACCAGCCGGGCGTACGCCGACTGGTAGAACTCCTCGAAGTCCGTCATGCCGGCCTGCCGCCCTCGGCCACCGTCACTGTGATGCTCCATTTTTCTGAGTGCCGGCCACATCTCTACTCAGCGGGAGCCGGCACGCGCGGGAAGTGTGCGGCCTGTCCCCTATCGGGTGACGGGCTTGTATCCCGACTCCGGACCCCCGGAACCCTTGCCTTCGGGCGCCTTCGACCCCTCACCGGAAGGAGACTTGTAACCCGACTCCGCACCCTCGGAACCCTTGCCTTCGGGCGCCTTCGACCCCTCACCGGAAGGAGACTTGTAACCCGACTCCGCACCCTCGGAACCCTTGCCTTCCGGCGCCTTCGACCCCTCACCGGAAGGAGACTTGCTCCCTGACGCCGGACTCTGGGAGTGCTTGACGTCCTGCGGCTTGTCGGTGTCGGCGGAGGCGAGCGCCGTCGTGGCCAACACAGCGCAAAGGCCTGCGGCGAGGACGCCGACGACGGTGAACCCCAACTTGCGGTGCTGCATGGTCGATCCTTCGTTCGTTTGGTGGACTGATTCGGCGGCTGGGGCCTCCAGACCGCGGGCCCGTCACCGACTCACCACTCCCACGCCCCAGGGGGCCACTTCACGCACACACCATGAGCCTTCGTCATCGAACTGTGACAGAGCGAGAGAGGCCGAGCCGGGCAGTCGCAGTCGAGGGTGAGAGCTGGTCGCGCGCCGCGGGTCGCCCTCGCCGGTCTTCATCTCCAACATCCCGGTCATCCTCGACATCGCACGCTTCGCCGAGAACGCCTGGTTCGTCAAGCACCGCGAGGAGGAGTTCAAGGACAGCTCCCGGATCGGACAAGTCGCCTACCTCGGTGAGCGTCCGCGCACATCCGGCATCCCGATTCAGCACCCCACGGGAGGCCACGCGGTATTCGTCGATGCCGGGGCCATGCTGCCCCATCTGGCCTACGACCAGTTCCCCGGGCACACCCTCGCCTGTGCCCTGCCCTGTACCTGGAAGCGGGCGCCAGATCAGTAGAGTCAGGTCGCTACTGCTCGGCTGCAACCCAGACACCGGCGTGCAGGAGAAGGCACCACTCGAACTGCTGCGGCTCACCATTCCGCGCCGCGCCTACACCAACGACCACACAGTCTCGCGGCTGAGAAAATCGACCCCGCCCAACTCACGACCCCGATCCGTACCCACTGGCAGATCGAAGCCCCGCACCACGTCAGAGACACCACATTCGTCGAAGGCCTGACCGTACGCGCCGTCCGTGGCGGTGGGACGCCGACGAAGATACAGCCCGTGCTCACGAACTATTCGAAGAAGTGGCGGCGATAGCGCGGATTCATATGGTCGAGGGAAAGGAGTACATAGAAGGAAGCCACTTTGGCATCCGGATCGTAAGCAGGCTCACCACAGATCCAACTGCCCAACCGCAAGTAGCCGCGCAACAACGGTGGTACAGCAAGTCCATCCACATCGACAGCGTCATCGCTCGAGAGGAGTCGATGCGCGGCGACTCGAAAATCGGGAGGGGCCATGTATTTCTCTCGCACCGCTTTCCATGTGACAGCGGACACGTCTCCGCCACCATGCAGGGGAACCCAGGCGCAGCCACCCAGCCAGCGATGTCCGGTCCTGCGCATGTATTGACCGATGCCACTCCAGATCAAGCTGATGACCGCGCCGTTACGGTGGTCGGGGTGCACACACGAGCGTCCTGTTTCCACCAGATCCGAAGCGATGGATCCCAGGGGGCCGAGATCGAAAGTTCGATCTCCGAACCTCTCACCCACGAGCGCCGCGCATCGCGGTGTCATCATGCGATACGTTCCGACGATCTTCCGGGTGCTGTTCTCGCGCACGACCAGATGGTCGGAATGTTCATCGAACTCGTCGGCATCGAAGCCACTGGCCAAAGTGGACATATGAGCGCCGAATTCAGCTGCGAATACATCGTGACGCAGCTGCTGGGCTTCCCGGATTTCATCGCGGCCGGCGATCGCCAGAGAGTACTCTGAACCGATGGAGACGATATCCGGTCCACTGTTCACTGCGTCGGCATCGGCATCGGCATCGGCCATGAGTCCGCCTTGTTCGCTATGGCGCTCAGGGTGAAGACCATAATTCATGCTCAAATTTCCCTTGAGATTAAATCTAGGTGCGACGCAATATGGGGTGGATTCACGAATGGGCGATTCGCTTCGTCGCGACGTTTCAGGCCCATGGATGTCAAGTTGCGTCGATCGCTTGAACTCGAGTCCGCCAACCAAGCGTACTGCGCGGCGAGTTGAGTGATCCGCGCCCGGGTCCCGAGCGGAGAGACGGGTCGGCAGGCAGGGACGAGCGCTGACGGTTCGGCCGGAGGTCGAAGCGGGGCACAAGTTCAGGCAGGCACAGCGCTTCTCGCCGAAGGTCGATCGCCCCGCTGCCGCGACGCTCGCGAACATCACGCACACCGTCGCCGTTGCCCTGCGCAATTCCCCCGCGGGGGCCGCGAACCTCACCCCGGCCGTCGCAGTCCCCTGCGGGCCCGACAGGACGCCGTCCGGGCCGCACGAGTAGGCAATCGGGCGGACCACACCCCAGCAGCTAGACGACTGGTCTATTTATAGAGTATGGTAAGAACCATGCCAGCCACCACAGTACGCAGCGCCGACACCCGTCGGAACATCCTCGACGCCGCCCAGCGGATCATGGCCCACAAGGGCTACTCCGCGGTCGGTCTCAACGAGGTGCTCGCGGAGGCCGCCGTCCCGAAGGGTTCCTTCTACCACTATTTCGCCTCCAAGGACGCCTTCGGCGAAGCCCTCCTGAAGAGTTACTTCGACGAGTATCTCGCCGACATGGACCGCGTACTCGCGCAGCCCACCCAGTCCGCCGCCGAGCGCCTGATGGCCTACTGGCAGCTCTGGCGGGAAACGCAGAGCTTCGACGAGTGTCAGGGCAAGTGCCTCGCCGTGAAGCTCGGAGCCGAGGTCTCCGACCTGTCCGAGCCGATGCGGCTGGCACTCAAGGAGGGAACGGGCGCGATCATCGACCGTCTTGAGCGGACCATCACCAGTGGCCTCACGGACGGATCGATCGCGATCGACGGCGCACCGCGCGAAACGGCACAGGTCCTCTACGACATGTGGCTCGGCGCCAGCGTCATGGCCAAGATCCATCGAAGCCTCGAACCCCTCGAAGCCACTACGGCGATGACTCACCGGCTCCTGCACCTGTAGGGGCAGTGCACGCCCGCTGATCCGGCGAACCGGCCGGATCGGGTGTTTTTCTTGTCGTTTAATATACGACTGGTCTACTAACAGGAGAACAACATGAAGGTTCTGATCGTCCTCACCTCGCACGACAAGCTCGGCGACACCGGCCGCAAGACCGGCTTCTGGCTCGAAGAACTCGCCGCCCCCTACTACCACTTCAAGGAGGCCGGCTGGGACATCACCCTCGCCTCCCCCA
>LJCX01000031.1 GCA_001298545.1 Actinobacteria bacterium OV320 | reverse complement strand
CGTTGATTTTTGGCACGCTGTTGAGTTCTCAAGGAACGGACGCTTCCTTTGTACTCACCCGAGAGACTCTCTCAGGCTTTCCTCCGGGCGCTTCCCTTCGGTCTTGCGTTTCCGACTCTATCAGATCTTTTCTCGACCCGATTTCCTCGGTGCTTTCCAGGTTCCCGCTTTTGTTTCGCGGTTTCCTTTCCGGCGGTTCCGACTTTATCAGAAGTTCCTGGCCGGTTTGACCGGCCATTCATTTTCCGACTTATCGGGGGTGCCCCTGCGGAATCATCGATTCGCGAGGCTGACAGATACTAACCGCTGCCGACCGGACTCTGTCCAGTTCCAGGCAACTGTTCGAATCTACCTCCCCACGCGCTCCGTGTCAACGGCTTTTGTGGGGCGAAGAGGAGAGTAGCAGGCCAGCGGGGCCCTCCGCACATCAGGCGGCCGTCGGCACCTCGGCGCTGCGCTCGGCCGCCTCGAGGTCGCCCGTCTGCCCGGCCCGAGCGGCTCTGCCGCCCAGGACGTAGACGTATGCGAGGAAGGCCAGCTCGGCTGTGATGCCGATGGTGATGCGGGCCCATGTCGGTAGGCCCGATGGGGTGACGAAGCCTTCGATGGCGCCGGAGACGAAGAGGACCAGGGCGAGGCCGATCGCCATACCGACCGCGGCTCGGCCCTCTTCTGCGAGGGCGGTGCGCCGGGTGCGTGGGCCCGGGTCGATGACCGTCCAGCCCAGGCGGAGCCCGGTGCCGGCCGCGACGAAGACCGCGGTCAGCTCGAGCAGACCATGCGGGAGGACGAGGCCGAGGAAGGTGTCGAGCCGGCCCGCCGAGGACATGAGGCCGGCCCCGATGCCGAGGTTGAGCATGTTCTGGAAGAGGATCCAGAGGACCGGCAGGCCCAGGAAGACGCCCAGGACCAGGCACATCGCGGCGGCCTGGGCGTTGTTCGTCCAGACCTGGGCGGCGAACGCCGCGGCCTGGTGGCTCGAGTAGTACGTCTCATAGAGGCCGCCGGGACGGGTGAGCTCCCGCAGCTCGTCGGGGGCCGCTATGGAGGACTGGACCTCGGGGTGGGTGCCGATCCACCAGCCCAGGAGGACGGCGACGGCGGTGGACAGGAGCGCCGTGGGCACCCACCAGTGACGTGACCTGTAGACCGCGGCGGGAAAGCCCTGCGTGAGGAAGCGCGTCACGTCGCGCCAGGAGGCACGACGGGTTCCTGTCACCGCACTACGCGCGCGTGCCACGAGTTGGGTGAGCCGGCCGGTGAGCTGTGGGTCGGGCGCGCTGGACTGGATCAGGGACAGGTGGGTGGCAGTGCGCTGATAGAGGAGGACGAGTTCGTCGGTCTCGGCGCCGGTGAGGCTGCGCTGGCGGCGCAGGAGGGCGTCGAGGCGGTCCCACTCGGCTCGGTGGGCGGAGACGAAGACGTCGAGGTCCATCGGTGTGCCTGCTCCTCGGCTGTTCGTCGGCGGCCGGTGATGGATGTCAGCTTGTCGTACTGCGGCGCGATGTGCCCTCAGCTTGGCAGACTGGCCGTTCTCGGGGTGGGCCAGGGAAGGGACGACGGGCGTGAGTGAGCTGGTGACGGGTGAGGCCGTGGCGTTGGAGCTGCGGCCTGCCAGGCTGCCCAGCCGAGCGTTGGCCACGCTGCTGGACCTGACCGTGGCCTTCGTGGTCTACGTCGTCGTGAGCATCGGTCTGGTGGCGGCGACGGCCTCCCTGGACGAGGCGGCTCAGATCGCGCTGTCGATCGCGACGTTTCTGCTGGTGCTGGTGGGCGGACCGATCGCGGTGGAGACGCTCAGCCACGGGCGGTCGCTCGGGAAGATGGCGTGTGGGCTGCGGGTGGTGCGGGACGACGGTGGGCCGATCCGGTTCCGGCACGCGTTGGTGCGGGGCGCGCTCGGTGTCGTGGAGATTCTGCTGACGATCGGAGTGGTGGCCTGTATCGCCTCGCTCGTGTCGGCGCGGGGGCGGCGGCTCGGGGATGTCTTCGCCGGGACGCTGGTGGTGCGGGAGCGGGTGCCCGTTTCACGGTCCGGTTTCGTGGCGCCGCCTCCGCCTTGGCTGGCGGGTCGGTTCCAAGCAGTCGATCTTTCGTCGGTGCCGGACGGCTTGTGGCTGGCGGTCCGCCAGTACCTGGGGCGGATGAACCAGCTGGATCCGCAGGTCGGCTGGGCCATGGCGGAGCGGCTGGCCGGAGATCTCGCCGCGCGTACGGGGACGCCGGTGCCGCAAGGGGTGCCGGCGGCCGCCTATCTGGCGGCGGTGGTGCAGGAGCGGCAGGTCCGGGAGGCACGGCGGGCCTTCGGGAACGGTCCGGTGGCGGGGTGGCCCGCGGGTCAGGGTGGGGCCGGAGGTGCGGGCGGTGCGCCGGGGGCTTACGGACCGCCCACACCGTACGGGCCGCCCACGCCGTACGCGCCGACACCGCCGGTGCCTTACGCGCCGCCGATGTCGTACGCGCCACCGTACGGGCCACCTGTGGCGTACGGGCCTGCTGCGGGGCAGTCGTCTGCTGCGGCTCCTGGGGTTCCGTCGGCGGATGAGGGACGGCCCGGGGGGCCGACTGTGGAGAAGTCGCCTGACGAACCGTCGCAGGGCTCGGCCACTGGGTTCGCGCCGCCGGCTTAGCGCCGGCCGGGGTGGTCTCAGTCGAAGGTCGACGGGGGTGTTTCGAGGTCTTCCAGTTCGATGCCGGGGGCTGCGAGGACGACGTCCCCGGCGATGTGCACCGCGTGCTGCTCCCCGGCGTCCAGGGCTGTGACCTGGTATTCGTCCACGGTCAGGGGGCCGTTGTCAGTGGCGTGTGTTTCTCTTCCCGACAAGGACCAGGACTGGTCCACGGTGCGCGGGGCGAGCACCGGATCGGTGAAGGCCACGAGGCGTACTCGGGTTGCCGAGGAAGAGGGGGTGAGGCGTAGGAGGCGGCTGGTGGCGATGAGGAACGCGGGGGATGTGCCGGTGAAGGCGTGGGCGGGGACATTGCCTTCCGTGGCCTGGGTGCCCGTGGGGTCGGTGCGAACCCAGGTGACGCCGTCGAGGGCTGCGCCGCGGACCTGCCAGCTGCTCGCGTGGAGTTCGAGCCGGAGGGGGCGACCGAGGTCGTCGAGGGTGAGGTCGACGGAGCCGGTGTGTTCGCCGGTGGGGGTGGTCAGCTGAGAGACGTAGCGCCAGCCGGAGGGGCCGGGGGCGCATTGGAAGTGCTCGTGCGCGAGAGGGGTGTGATCGTGCGGATCATGGAGCGAATAGCGGCCGCGGGGCATCGGGGTCCTGGGGTGTGACGGGCCGGTGGGGTCCGTCTCGACGGGTCGGCCAGGCAGGCTGACGGCCGGTCCGGCCGTGGGCCGAAGGGGCAGGCCCCCGGCACGGGGGTGCGGGGGCCTGCCTCGGAGGACCTACCTGGGCTTGAGAAGCGCGTCAGTGCACGGACGCGCTTTCAGCGGGTGAGCTGCGGGCTCAGTAGCGGTAGTGGTCCGACTTGTAGGGGCCCTCGACCTCGACGCCGATGTACGAGGCCTGCTCGGGGCGGAGGGTGGTCAGCTTGACGCCGAGTGCGTCCAGGTGGAGGCGGGCGACCTTCTCGTCGAGGTGCTTGGGCAGCACGTAGACGTCGACCGGGTACTCGTCGGGCTTGGTGAACAGCTCGATCTGGGCCAGGGTCTGGTCCGCGAAGGAGTTGGACATCACGAACGAGGGGTGGCCGGTGGCGTTGCCCAGGTTCAGCAGGCGGCCCTCCGACAGCACGATGAGGACCTTGCCGTCGGGGAACTTCCAGGTGTGGACCTGCGGCTTGACCTCGTCCTTGACGATGCCCTCGATCTTCGCCAGGCCGGCCATGTCGATCTCGTTGTCGAAGTGACCGATGTTCCCGACGATCGCCTGGTGCTTCATCCTGGCCATGTCGGCGGCCATGATGATGTCCTTGTTGCCGGTGGTGGTGACGAAGATGTCGGCCGTCTCGACGACCTCGTCGAGCGTGGTCACCTGGTAGCCGTCCATCGCCGCCTGGAGCGCGCAGATCGGGTCGATCTCGGTGACGATGACCCGGGCGCCCTGGCCGCGCAGCGACTCCGCGCAGCCCTTGCCGACGTCGCCGTAGCCGAAGACGACCGCGGTCTTGCCGCCGATCAGGACATCGGTGGCGCGGTTGATGCCGTCGATCAGGGAGTGCCGGCAGCCGTACTTGTTGTCGAACTTCGACTTGGTGACCGCGTCGTTGACGTTGATCGCCGGGAACAGCAGGCTGCCGTCCCGGTGCATCTCGTACAGGCGGTGCACACCCGTCGTGGTCTCCTCGGTGACACCGCGGATCTCCGAGGCGAGCTGCGTCCACTTCTGGGAGCCCTCGGTGATGGTGCGGTTCAGGAGCTCGAGGACGACCCGGTGCTCGTCGTTCTCGGCCGTGTCGACCGAGGGAACCTTGCCGGCCTTCTCGTACTCCACGCCCTTGTGGACCAGGAGCGTGGCGTCACCGCCGTCGTCGAGGATCATGTTCGGGCCGCCGGTGGGGCTGTTCGGCCAGGTCAGGGCCTGCTCCGTGCACCACCAGTACTCCTCGAGCGTCTCGCCCTTCCAGGCGAAGACCGGGACGCCCTGCGGGTCTTCGGGCGTGCCGTTCGGGCCCACCGCGATCGCGGCGGCCGCATGGTCCTGGGTGGAGAAGATGTTGCAGGACACCCAGCGGACCTCGGCACCCAGGGCGACCAGGGTCTCGATCAGGACGGCGGTCTGCACGGTCATGTGCAGCGAGCCCATGATCCGGGCGCCGGCCAGCGGCTGGGTGGCGGCGAATTCCTTGCGGATCGCCATCAGGCCGGGCATCTCGTGCTCGGCGAGGGTGATCTCCTTGCGGCCGAAGGCGGCCAGGGAGAGATCGGCGACCTTGAAGTCCTGTCGGTTGTCGACAGTCGTCATGGTGAGCTGCTCCTCGGGGTTTTGGTCGAGAGAGTGGGTACGGCTGGTCTGCGCGGCGGCGGACACAGGAGTGCCCGATGAAGGGCATGGGCATGCCGCGTGCGCGCAGCGCAGTCCGTCGGAGGCCCTCTCTCCCTCGGACGGTCCGCAGTGGGACCGCCCGACCGCCATCAGCAGCGACGTCTGGCTCCGTTCCAAGCTACACCGGAGTGGCGGGGCGGCCCCAGTCCATCTCCGATCGGATCGAGCCGAGCACGATCGGAGATGTAGTGGGCCGAAGGAGATGAGGGGTGGAACGGCGACAGGGCCCGCCTGGTTTGGGGCGGGCCCTGTCGGGGTGGTGCGGGTCAGTGCTCGGTGGGGTGCTGGGCGGGGCCGCCCGGGGTCGCCTCGCGGTCGGAGCCCTTGGCGGCCTCGGCCTCGCTGTAGATGTCGGGCTCGAGGTAGATGACGCGGGCGATGGGGACCGCGGTGCGGATGCGGGCCTCGGCGGCGTTGATGGCGGTGGCGACCTGGGAGGCCGTTTCGTCGTGCTGGACGGCGATCTTGGCGGCGACCAGGAGTTCCTCGGGGCCGAGGTGGAGGGTGCGCATGTGGATGACGCGGGTGACGGTGTCGCCGTCGACGACCGCCGCCTCGATCTTCCGGACGTCTTCGGCGGTCGCGGCCTCGCCGAGCAGGAGGGACTTGGTCTCGGCGGCCAGGACGAGCGCGATGAGGACGAGGAGGACACCGATGCAGAGCGTGCCGATGCCGTCCCAGACGCCGTCGTCGGTGAGCAGCGCGAGGCCGACGCCGCCGAGCGCGAGGATCAGGCCGACGAGGGCGCCGAGGTCCTCCAGGAGGACGACCGGGAGTTCGGGGGCCTTGGCGCGGCGGACGAACTCCGTCCAGGAGTGTTCGCCCCGCAGGGGGTTGGACTCCTTGATGGCCGTGCGGAAGGAGAAGCCCTCGGCGATGATCGCGAAGACGAGGACTCCGACGGGCCAGTACCAGTGCTCGATCTGGTGCGGATGCTTGATCTTCTCGTAGCCCTCGTAGATGGCGAACATGCCGCCGACCGAGAAGAGGACGATGGAGACGAGGAAGGCGTAGATGTAGCGCTCGCGGCCGTAGCCGAAGGGGTGTTGCGGGGTTGCCTCGCGCTGGGCCTTCTTGCCGCCCACGAGGAGCAGGGCCTGGTTGCCGGAGTCGGCGAGCGAGTGCACGCCTTCGGCGAGCATCGACGACGAGCCGCTGAACGCGAACGCCACGAACTTCGATGCCGCGATCGCGAGGTTGGCCCCCAGTGCCGCCACGATCGCCTTGGTGCCGCCTGACGCGCTCATGTTTTCGCGTTGTCCCTTCGCCTACGTGCGTACGCCGTGCAGGGCGGGGCCGACTTCGGCTTTGCCCGTCCTTTGCCGGGGGGCCATTCTTGCAGCCCTGTTCGGCAGCGGTGCGTCAGGTCGTCACGACGGGAGTCATACGACGACCGTGGCCCGGAAGACCGTACCCGCCCCGGCCACTTCGGCCTTGTGCCCCGCGGGGACGAAGACAGACGCGCCGGGCGTCAGCGCGTGCTCGCCCGCTCGGACGGTGCCCGCGGTGCAGAGCAGGATCTGCGGGGTGGGGAGGGTGAGGTCGTGGGCGGTGCCGCCCGGCGAGAGGACGTGGCGCGACAGGCGGAACTCGTCGATGGGGGTGTCGTAGACCTCTTCGCCGTCCGGGGCGGCTTCGGGGCGCAGGACGCCGGGGTCCGCGGACTCGAAGCGGACGATGCGCAGGAGTTCGGGGACGTCGACGTGCTTGGGGGTGAGGCCGCAGCGCAGGACGTTGTCGGAGTTGGCCATGATCTCGACGCCGAGGCCGTCGAGGTAGGCGTGCGGGATGCCGGCGCCGAGGAACAGGGCCTCGCCCGGCTGGAGTCGGACGTGGTTCAGCAGCATCGCGGCGATGACGCCGGGGTCGCCGGGGTAGTGGTGGGCGATGCCGGCGTAGGGGGCGTAGTCGCCGCCGAGGCGGTCGCAGGCGGCCGCCGCCTGGGCGACGGTGTGGGCCATCTCCTCTCGGTCGGCGGTGAGGATCGCGGTGAGGACCTCGCGCAGGGCGGCTTCCTCGGGCTGGGCGTGCAGGAGGTCGACGTACGGCTTGAGGGAGTCGACGCCGAGGCGGTCCAGGAGGTCGGCCGCCTGCGCGGGGGCGCGGAAGCCGCACAGGCCGTCGAACTCGGTGAGGGCGCAGATGAGTTCGGGCTTGTGGTTGGCGTCCTTGTAGTTGCGGTGCGGTGCGTCGACGGGGATGCCCCGGCGCTCCTCGTCCTCGTATCCCTCTTTGGCCTGTTCCAGGTCGGGGTGGACCTGGAGGGAGAGGGGGGCGCCGGCGGCGAGGATCTTGAGGAGGAAGGGGAGGCGGGGGCCGAACTTGGTGACCGTCGCCGCGCCGAGTTCCTGTTGCGGATCAGCCTCGATGATCTCGACGAGGGTGCCTCGGTCGGTGCGTGAGGGTGCGCCCGGGTGGGCGCCCATCCACATCTCGGCCTGCGGTTCGCCGGTCGGCTCGGTGCCGAGCAGGTGCGGGATCGCGGTGGGGGAACCCCAGGCGTAGGGGCGGATGGTGTTGTCGAGGCGGTCCATGCGGTTCTCTCTGCCTGCCGGTCTGTCGGTCCGTCGGTCCGTCGGTCTTCTGCCGTCTGTCGCACGTCGTCGGCCGTCTGTCGTCCGCCGTCTGCTGCTGCTGTCCGCCGTCTGTGTCCGGGGTTTCTTGGGTGACGGTCGGGGTCGGGTCAGGCTCCTGAGGCGAGGGCCAGGTAGACGGCGGCGAAATCCGTGGTGGCGATCAGTTCGGCGAGGGTGACGAGTTCGTCGCCTTCTTCGGGCTCGAGTTCGCTGATCGGCGTGTCGTGGCTGAGGGCCAGTTCGCGGGCGGCCGAGGCGGCGGTGAGGCCGCCGATCGGGCGGTCGCGCAGCAGCACCACGCGTGCGTGCAGCGCGGGCGCCTCCTCGACGCGGTCGCGGAAGAAGTCGCCCGGGTCGGCGCTGGCGGCGAGGGGGCCCGCGAGGATCGCGTTGTGTTCGGCGAGGGCCTGGGGGAGTTCGGCCACCAGGGCGGGGCGGCCGGCGAGTTCGGCGAGGGCGGCGGCGAAGCGGCGGCCCGCGGGGCCGGCCGAGGTGCCTTCGGTCCAGATCACCGGGAGGGAGTCGGCGAGTTCTCCGGCCAGGGTCTTCGCCGGGTTGCTGTAGGTCGCGACGGCGGGGCCGCAGCGTTCGGCGACCTGGTCGAGCCGGTCGGCGACCCGTTCGAGCTCCTCGGGCGGGGCGGAGAGCAGGGCGACGCGGTCGAGGAGGGCGAGGAGGGGGGTCAGGAGGGCCCAGAGGACTCCGGGGGCGGAGGCCGCGTCCGGTACTCCCTCGTCCTGTTCGTACGGTGCGGTCGCGAGCGGCAGGAACAGTCCGTGGGCGACGCCGACCGCATCGGTGAGCGGGGAGTCGGCGGGGGCCACGGCGGCGACCGTGCAGCCGCGGCGGTAGGCCTGTTCGGCGAGGAGGGAGAGGCCGGGCTCGCTGCCGTCGGGGGTGGCGATGAGGAGAAGGTCCACGGAGCCCGCCCAGCCGGGGATTTCCCAGCGCAGGGCGCCTGCGGCGGGGGCGACGCCGGTGGGTGTCAGGCGGATGACGGGGCAGGCTGCGCCGGCGAGCGTGCCGAGGAGGTCGGCGACGCAGCTGGCCGCCGCGCCGGGCCCCGCGATGAGGATCGCGCGGGGGCGGCCGTCCGGCTGGAGGTCGTGGACGCCTGCCTCGGCCGCGTACCGGGCGGCGGTGCGGACGCGGGCGCCGGCTTCGGCCGCGCCGCGCAGGAGGGCCCGGTGATCGGCCTCGGCCAGGGCCTCCGGCGTGTCGAGCAGCGAGTCGTCGAGCATGTCGGCAGTCTCCGATCGCCTGGGGCGTCGTCGGTTTGCGGGGCCGGGGTGGTGGCGGTGCGTCGCCCGGGGGCGTGGTGCTCGGCGCCGTGCGCGGCCGGGCGCCGAGGTGCTCGGGCCGGGGACGGCAGCGGGCCTGGGGCGGCGCGGGGTGCGGGTGCGCGGCGCGGGGTGCGGGTGCGCGGCGCGGGGTGCGGTCGCGCGGCGCGCCGTTACGCGGGGCGGCGGGCCTCGTCGACGAGGAGGACGGGGGCGGCGGGCCTCGGCGACATCGGGGACGGGGGTGCCGTCCCGGACGGGGTATGCCAGGCC
This sequence comes from Actinobacteria bacterium OV320, assembly GCA_001298545.1. Lineage (GTDB taxonomy): Bacteria > Actinomycetota > Actinomycetes > Streptomycetales > Streptomycetaceae > Streptomyces > Streptomyces coriariae. The sequence continues at coordinate 618,358 of LJCX01000031.1, read as the reverse complement.
GCAGTCCTGGCCCGTGCAGATCAGCTCCGTGTCCTGCTCCTTCAGGGGGGAGTGACAGGCGGGGCAGGGGAGGAGCTCCAGGAGGCCGGCTTCGAGCGGCATGGGGGGTCCCTTCGGGGTGTGCGGATGTGCCTGGTCAGGGTACCGCTGGTGGGGTTGGGGCGTGGGGGTTGGGCGGGACGGGGTGAGGTCGGAGGGGCGCGTGTGGGACGGGGCTGGTGGTCGGCGCGTCGAGGGGGTCGAGGGTTCGCGCCGCCGCCCTTGTCCGTTTCCCGCCCCCAGGGGCTTCGCCCCTTCGACCCTCTGGAGACTTCGCTCCTCTTTTGCCCTTTACGCCCCTGTCGCGTGCCGTCTCCTCGAACCTCTGCGAGGCCTTGCGAGGCCCGCGAGGCCTTCAGGCCCGGATGATGGCCAGGGCCTCGTCGCGGATCTTGGCCATCGTCGCTTCGTCGCGCGCTTCCGCGTTGAGGCGCAGGAGCGGCTCCGTGTTGGAGGGGCGGACGTTGAACCACCAGTCGGTGGAGGTGACGGTCAGGCCGTCGAGGTCGTCCAGGGTGATGTCCTCGCGGTCGCCGTAGGCCGCCTTGATCGCGGCGATGCGGTCGGCCTGGTCGGCGACCGTGGAGTTGATCTCGCCGGAGCCGACGTAGCGGTCGTACTCCGCGACCAGGGAGGAGAGCGGGCCGTCCTGGCCGCCGAGGGCCGCGAGGACGTGCAGGCCGGCCAGCATGCCCGTGTCGGCGTTCCAGAAGTCCTTGAAGTAGTAGTGCGCGGAGTGCTCGCCGCCGAAGATCGCGCCGGAGCGGGCCATCTCCGCCTTGATGAAGGAGTGGCCGACGCGGGTGCGGACGGGGGTGCCGCCGTTCTCCTTCACCACCTCCGGGACGCTCCAGGAGGTGATCAGGTTGTGGATGATCGTGCCCTGGCCGCCGTGGCGGGCGAGCTCGCGGGCGGCCACCAGGGCCGTGATCGCGGACGGCGGGACCGGCTCGCCCCGCTCGTCGACGACGAAGCAGCGGTCGGCGTCGCCGTCGAAGGCGAGACCGAGGTCGGCGGACTCCTCGCGGACGCGCTTTTGCAGGTCCACGAGATTCGCCGGGTCCAGCGGGTTGGCCTCGTGGTTCGGGAAGGTGCCGTCCAGTTCGAAGTACATGGGGACGAGCGTCAGGGGCAGGCCGTCGAAGACGGTGGGCACGGTGTGGCCGCCCATGCCGTTGCCCGCGTCGACCACGACCTTCAGGGGGCGGACGGAGGTCAGGTCGACGAGTGCGCGCAGGTGCGCCGCGTAGTCCTTCAACGTGTCGGCGGTGGTGATGGTTCCCGGGGTCGGGGCCGGCGCGGGGGCGCCCGAGTCCGTCCACCGCTCCACCGTTTCGCGGATCTCCGTCAGGCCCGTGTCCTGGCCGATCGGGGCGGCGCCCGCGCGGCACAGTTTGATGCCGTTGTACTGGGCCGGGTTGTGCGAGGCCGTGAACATGGCGCCGGGCAGGTCGAGTGCGCCCGAGGCGTAGTACAGCTGGTCCGTCGAGCAGAGGCCGATCTCGGTGACGTGCACGCCGAGGGCCGCCGCCCCGCGCGCGAAGGCGCCGGTCAGGGCGGGCGAGGAGGGGCGCATGTCGTGGCCGACGACGATCGCCTCGGCGCCGGTCACCCGGGCGAAGGCCGCACCGAACAGCTCGGCCAGCGACTCGTCCCACTGGTCCGGGACCACCCCGCGCACGTCGTACGCCTTCACGATCTGTGACAGATCAGCAGCCACGGCCAGCCTTCCTGGAGTCTGTAGGTCACCACAAACTACCCGGGCCGGTTCGCCGCCCGCGGTGGGGCCGCCGAGTGGACCCACAGACGTAACCGTGCCGCCATGCTCCGCCGTCGTCCGCCGTCGTCCGAGGTCGGGCCGCTACGGCAGCATCCGGTCCGGCACGGGTGAGCTCTGCCCGACCGCGATCAGGCACATCACCAGGAGCAGTCCGAGGCTCCACGGGAGCACCTTGCGCGGCAGGTCGCCCTCCCGGCCCGCGAGGCCGACGGCCGCGGCGCAGGCGATGGTGAGGTTCTGCGGCGAGATCATCTTGCCGAGGACGCCGCCGGAGCTGTTGGCGGCGGCCGGCAGCTCCGGGGACAGGCCGGACTCGCGGGCCGCGGTGACCTGGAGGGCGCCGAAGAGCGCGTCGGCGGAGGTGTCCGAGCCGGAGACGGCGACGCCGAACCAGCCCGGCACGGGAGAGAGGAAGGCGAGGGCCAGGACGGAGGTCATCGTGAGGATCGCGTACCTCAACTCGTGCACCGTCGCGGCCCGTTCCCTGAGCGCCACGCGCGCGTGGACGCCGAGTACGGCCGCGGTGCCGATCCCGGCCAGCAGGACGAGGGTGCCGCCCGTCGCGACGACCGGCCAGGCGAAGAGGTTGCCGCCGGCCGGATTCCCGTCCGGGTCCACCACGTCGACGGAGGACCAGTCGTAGGCCCGGGTGGTCTGCGCGAGTCGGTCCTTGACCGCCGGGATCTGGGCCACGGAGAAGATCACGACGATCAGCGCGTAGGGGGTGTAGGCGCGTACGACCTCGGCGCGCGGGTCCGGTTCGGCCAACTCCTCGCTGCGCGGGTGCCCGTCAGTACCGGCGCGCGTACCGCTTCGGGGGCGGGTACGCGCGCGTGCGGTACGGCTGCCAGGGCCGCGGCGCCCGCCAAGGCGGCGCCGATGTCGGCGAGTTGCGCGCAGGCGTAGCCGGCGGCGGCGAACGGGGCGACGGCGAAGGCGGTTCCGGAGGCCAGGGCGGGAACCCAGGTCTCGCGCAGGCCTCTTCGGCCGTCCACCAGGCCGACCAGGACGAGCGGTACGACGAGGGCGAGCAGCGGTGTCTGACGGCCCATCACCGAGGCCACGGTGTCCAGTGGGAGGCCGGTGACCTGGCCAGCGTCACCGGCGGTGTCCATGGCGCCGAAGGCGACCGGCGCGGTGTTGGCGACGAGGGCGGACAGGTCGAGCGAGTCGGCGACGGGTTGCAGTTCCGGCACGTACACGGGCGCCCCTCGATCCCGATCACGTTTCCGGTCGCTTCTCCGGTCGCTCTCCCGGTACCGCGCTTCCGGTCACGCCGGCGATCACGGGGGCGGTCGCGGGGGCGGTCGTGCTTCCGGACGTCCCGGCGATCACGAGGGCGGTCGTGCTTCCGGACGTCCTGCCGGTCACGTCCCCGGGCGCGGTTCCGTCATGCGGAAACCGATTTCTCGTTCTTCGGTCGAACGGGATGGTCGTGTCCGCGACAACGGCGCGTCAGTGGGTGTGCGGCGGTCCGTGCGGACGAGGGGAGGAAACCGGCTCAGTTGTCCGGCGAGCGCAACACCCGCAGGTGGCCGCGGCGCGCGACCTCCATCGGGTCGATCGCGCGGCCGCCGCCGGCCCCGGCCGCGCGTCCCTGCGGGCGGGCCGCCTCACGGACGGCGTTGGCAAGCGCTTCCAGGTCGTCGCCACTGGGGCGCGCGGGAGCCGAACCGTCGAGGAGTCGGACGACCTCCCAGCCGCGCGGGGCGGTGAGGCGCTCGGAATGCTCGGCGCACAGGTCGTAGCAGTGGGGTTCGGCGTAGGTCGCGAGCGGGCCGAGGACCGCGGTCGAGTCGGCGTAGACGTACGTCAGCGTCGCGACGGCGGGTCGGCCGCAGGCAGTTCGCGAACAGCGACGTACAGGGCTCACGACGTTGGACGGTACCGCACTCTTGAGCGGGCCGCGACGACTCTCCACCAGGTCACTCCACCGTGTCGTGTTGTGAAACGCCCCACGCGCCTCTCCAGTCATACCCCGCTGACCTGCGCGAACACCAGTCCCTGAACACACGAAGGCTTCGGCTCGTGGTCACCACTCGACACAAACGGCATCAATTGCGATGAGTTCGCCGGTCTCGGAGAGATACGGAATCGAGCCCAACCTTGGCTGGAATGGTCATCCCGCGACATGCGGGGCACGGTGGCCGGTGGCGGCCGGGCTGCCGTGTGGGGCCGGGCACCGGGTCGCGGCGGGGACTACGCTTCAGTAGTGATGGACAGCCCCGTACCGCCCCCCGCCGCAGGCCCCGGACCCCGTCGTCGCGACCGCCACGGCCGGGGCATGCGGGGGCCGATCGCGCCGCCCCAGGTTCCGTTGGCCGCCAGCCGTGCCGATGTGTTCGCGGATCTCGTGCAGGACTCCGTGGAACGGCTGGAGCGGCGGTGGCCGCAGCTCGCCGACATCGACTTCATGGTGCTGGAGGTGCCGCGGCTGGACGCGGCCCCGGAGCCGTGGAACGACGAGGCGGTACCGCTGGGCGGGACGATCCCCGCGCGTGAGGGCGGGCGGGCGCGGGTCGTCGTGTACCGGCGGCCGGTCGAGATCCGCACCAAGGGGCGTGACGAGCGGGCCGCGTTGGTGCACGAGGTCGTCGTCGAGCAGGTCCCGGAGCTGCTGGGGCTGACTCCGGAGACGGTGGATCCGCGCTACGGCGAGGACTGAACCCCGTCACCCCGGGCCCGTCTCCCCGCCCCTCTTCCGGGGTACCCCGACCGCCCTTTCGGGTTACCTCTGCAGCACCGCGACGTCCTCGTCGGCCTCCGGGACGGCCACCGTGCCGCGGTCGTCCGGGAGGGTCTGGATCGTGAAGCCCGGGACGCCCTCCGTGGTGGCCGTCAGGGTGCGGGAGGCGTAGACCGGGGTGTCGGTCAGGGGTTCCACGGTCAGCGCGTAGGTGCCCTTCAGGCCGGCCGGTACGGGGAGTTCGACCTCCTGCGTGGTGCCGGCCTTGACCGTGTAGGTCTGGGACGCGGCCGTGCCGCCACCGCTGCCCGCGGACGCGGTGACCTTGACCTTGGCGGTGCCCTTGGGGGCGGTCAGGGAGAGGGTGGAGCCCTTGGCGCTGTTGCCGGCGGCGGACGCGCGCGTGCCGACCGGGGCGGTGGCGGTGATGAACGCCGAGTCCTGCCGGTCGCCCTTGCCGCGCAGGACCCGTACGGCCGCGACGACGGGCACCGACCGGTCCGTCGGGGTCAGGACCAGCGAGCCCGCCTCCCCGCGCGTGACGTCACCCAGGTCGACCGAGGCCGTCATGCCCGCCTTGACGTGCAGCGTCTCGTGTCCGGCGGGGGTGATCAGCCCCGAGGGGGAGGCGAGTTGGACTTTCAGGTCGGCGTCCGCGTCACCCGGCGCGTAGGCGATGAGGCGGACGGCCGTGGCGTCCTTGGGGATGCCCGGGACGACCTGGGTGCCCGCCGGGTCGGTGGAGGCGGCCAGCCAGTCCCCGCCGAGCTTCTCGTCCAGGGCCTGGACGGCGGCCCCCACCCGGCCGCTGCGGACGTTGACGTGGACGGTGAGGTCCTCCTGCTTCTCGCCGGTGAGCGTGGACAGCAGGATCGGCTCGCTGGAGTGCGCCGGGATCGTGATGCCCTCCCCCACCGTGGTCTGGAGGGCGCCGTCCTTGCCGTAGAGCTCGATGTCGGCGACGGCGGCGGAGTCGTCCGGATTGGTGAGGTGGACGTAGTCCGTGCGGTCGGCGACGGTGCTGACGCCCGGGAACCAGAACTCCGTGTCCGGCGCGGTGCAGGTGACGCCCTGGAGGCCGCGGCCGCTGCCCGCGGTGACCTCGGTGGTCTCCTGGACGGTCCAGCCGGGCGCGAACTTCCCCTCGGCGGTGCCCAGCAGGGCGGGCGTCTCGCCGCCGGAGGTCTCGCCGACGGCCGGGGTGCCGGGCGCCTTGGGCGTGACGACGGGCTTCGTCGCCTTCTTCTTGTCGCTCGCCTTGTCGTCCGTCTTGTCGTCCGTCTTGTCGGTCGCCTTGTCGTCCGTCTTGTCGGTCGTCTTGCCGGTCGCCTTGTCGTCCGTCTTGTCGTCCGTCTTGTCGTCCGTCTTGTCGGTCGTCGCGGTCGCCGACTCCGCGGCGGCTGCCACGAGTTCGGCCGTGCCGTCGGCGTCCGTGCCCTTGGTGACGGGCGTGAAGGAGGTGTACGACGTGTCGGCGAGGTCGGACGAGCTGGGCGAGGGGCAGAGCAGGCTCGTGCGCTCCACGGGCAGTTCGGCGGCCGCCTGCGCGGTGTCGGCGGTGGCCGCGTCCGGCTGGTTGAGCGTGGCGAACCCGGTGACCGCGGCGAGCGCGGCCGTGCCGGCGATCAGGGACAGGGTGGTGCGGTTCACTGCTGGCTCCCGTCGGGGCGCTCGCTGCCGTTGCCGTGGGGGCGCCGGTCCGGGTCGTAGGCGGGGTCGTAGCCGCCCTGGTCGTAGGCCGACGGGTCGTAGCCCTCTTGCTGCGGGTAGGTCTGGTCGTACGGCGTCTGCTGGGCTTGGCCGTCGTAGGCGTACGGGTCGTACTGGCCGGCCTGGTACGGGTCGTAGGCCTGCTGGTCGTAGCCGCCCGCCGGGTACTGCTGGGTGCCCTGGTACGGCTCGCCCGCGTAACCGCCGTACTCGGCGTTCGCGTAGCTCGCCGGGTCTGCGCCCCAGTCCCCGCCCTGGCCGTCCGGGGGGACTCCCATGTCGTACGACTGCTGCTGGGGGACCGCGACCGGGATCTCCTCCTGCGGCGGCGACGGGAACTCCTCGTGGTGGCCGGGCTCTTCGGCCTCGGCCTCGGCCTGGGCGCGCAGGCGGCGGGCGCGGCGGCCCTCGCCGTCGACCGCCTGGGCCGGGATCGGCTCCTCCTCGGGAAGGTCGTCGTCAACGTCGCGGCGGCGGCCGGGAAGGGCGAGGACGACGAGGACGAGAGCGAGGAAGCCCTGCGCCCACAGCCAGACGGTGTGGGTGAAGGGGTCGTCGTAGGTGACGTCCAGTTTCCCACCGGTGGCCGGGAGTTCGAAGCCCTGGGCCCAGCCGTCGACGGTGGTGGGGGTGAGGGGCTTGCCGTCGAGGGTGGCCGTCCAGCCTTCGGCGACGGTGTCCGCCAGACGCAGGACGCGGCTGCCGGAGCCGTCGGGGACGGTGGTGTGGATGTCGACGGGGCCGGCGGCGACCGGCGTGGCGGCGCCCTTGCCGGCGTCGGCGACGACGGCCGCGCGGGAGACCTCCTGGTCGATCCGCCACAGGGCGCTGCCGTTCTGCTGGCTGAGCCGCTTCAGGCCGGGTGTGGCGTCCAGGACGCGGGTGACGTCGCGGGGCGCGCCCTTGTGGACGAGGACGTAGCCCACGGCGAACTTGCCGAGCTGGTCGGCCTGATCGGCGCCGGAGCCGGCGACGAGATTGGCGACGACCTTGTCGAGCTGTTTGTTCTCGCCGTCCGCCGCGGCGAGTTCGGCGTCGCCGAGGCGGGCGCCGGAGCCGCGGACCAGCATGTACGCGACGTGGGCGGCGGAGTCGCTGTCGAGGACGAGGGTGCGGGCCTGGTCGCGGTTGCCGGCCTCCTCGGCGACGAACGCGGGCACCTGTACGGGGTCGCGGCGCTCCAGGGGGCCGTCGGCGCCGCCGATCATCCAGCCGGCGGCGACCAGCAGCGGGCCCGCGGCCGAGGCGAAGGCGATGAGCGCCGCCACCGGCTGGCGCCAGCCGAAGCTCTGCTCGGCGACACGCGTGCGTGCCCCGTCGGCGCCGATGACGGCGGCGGCGAGGAGGGCGATGCCGTAGACGAGGGTGGCGGGCCCGGCCCAGGTGGAGCTGTTGGACAGGATCGCGAAGACGAGGCCCACGAGGGCGACCGCCCAGGCCGCCCAGACGCCGAAGTGGCGCTCGGAGCGCAGCAGCGCGGCCAGCGCGGCCAGCACGATGCCGATGAGCATCAGGCCGTCGACGGTGCCGGGGCCGCCGGGGCTGGCGCCGAGCAGGTCGAGCGCGGTGGCGGTCGACGCGCCGTAGTCGACGCCGGCCTGGGTGAAGAAGCCGAACGGCAGCAGGGACAGCGACCAGGGCGCGAGGATCAGCAGGGGGGTGCCCAGCTGGGCCAGGAAGCGCAGGCCGTAGGCGGTGACCTCGCGGCGGCGGACCGCGAGGACCGCGATGCCGAGGACGAGCGCGAGGGGCCAGACGATCGGCGTGAACGCGGTGGTGATCGTCAGCAGCAGCGCGTACGCCCAGGTGGCGCGCCAGCTGCCGCGGGCGCCGGACGCGTGCGTCAGGCCGCTCGCGGCGACGCCCGCGCGGGCGATGAGCGGCAGCAGTACGGCCAGGACCGCGGTGCCGACCCGGCCGCCGGCGAGGGCGCCGGTGGCGGCGGGCAGGAAGGCGTAGACGACGGCCGCCCAGGCGCGCAGGAGGCGTGACTCGACGAGCGGCCGCGAGGCGAAGTAGGCGGCGAGGCCGGCCAGCGGCACCGAGCAGACGAGCAGCACGGTGAGGGCGAGTCCGGTCGAGCCGAACAGCAGGGTGGCCAGCGCCGCGATGATCGCGAGATAGGGCGGGGCGGACGGGGTGCCGCCCGCGCCGATCGGATGCCAGGCGTCGAGGTAGCGCGACCACAGCTCGGAGGCGTCGGCCGGGGCGGGCAGCAGGGCGCCGCCCGCGAGCGCGCCACCGCCGAGGAGGTTGCGGCAGGCGACCAGGGAGACGAGCAGCAGGATCAGGAAGAGCACCGGGCCGGGCTTGCGCGCGATGCGCTTGAGGCGGGCGAACTGCTCGACCTCCAGGAAGTCGGCGTCGTCGCCGCCTGGCCCGGACTCGACGGCGCCGCCGTGCCGGCCCGCGCCGGACACGGCGTCGGGGTCGGAGGAGCCGAAGAAGTCGCCGGCGACCTGTTCGACGGTGGCCCGCACTGTCGCGCCGGGTGGCGGGAACAGGGGGCGCAGCTCATCCTTGTCGACCGCCGGCTTTCCGCGCCTGCGCCGCCCGGCGATGATCCGCTCGGGCCGCAGCAGGGTGCCCAGCAGACCGCGGATCTCGTCGACGGCTTGTCCGGGGACCTTGCCGACGAGGTAGGCGACGGTCCGCAGCAGGGTGCCGACGACCAGACGCACCAGGATCCAGGGCAGCAGGGCGGTGCGGCTGTTGACGAGGAGGGTGTAGACGGCGCCGGCCTTGTCGACCTTGTGCGGGGAGGCGCTGGTGCGGCCCGCACAGTCGACGGTGCGGCGCTCGCGGGAGGCGGCCTCGGCGTGCCGTACGACGGCCTCGGGGGCGATGAGGACGCGGTGGCCGGCGGCCTGCGCGCGCCAGCACAGGTCGACGTCGTCGCGCATCAGGGGCAGGCGGCGGTCGAAGCCGCCGAGCTGCTCGAAGACGTCGCGGCGGATCAGCATGCCGGCGGTGGACACGGACAGCACGGACCGGACGTGGTCGTGCTGGCCCTGGTCCTGTTCGCGGCGGTCCAGGCCGGTCCAGCGGCGGCCGGAGTGGGCGATGGTGACGCCGACCTCGAGGAGCTGGCGGCGGTCGTACCAGCCGCGGAGCTTGGGGCCGACGACCGCGACGTCGTCCCGGCCCAGTTCGAGTTCGTTGTCGACCACGCGCAGCAGTTCGGCCAGGGCTTCCGGTTCCGGGGCGCAGTCGTCGTGCAGCAGCCACAGCCACTGGACGGGCTCTCCGTGCGGGAGCTCCGGCAGGTCGTAGGTGTCGTCGCGCCAGGTGCGCGTGACGGGGTCCCAGCCGCTGGGGCGCTTCAGGTACGGCAGTTCCTCGGGGGTGAGGACCGGGGCCGACCGGTTGGCCTCCTCCACTGCCTGGCCGAACCCGGTGCGCCGGGCGAGGTGCAGGACGCGGTCGTCGCCGAGGGCCTCGGTGACCAGGCGCGCGGAGTCGTCCGAGCTGCCGGTGTCGGCGGCCATGACGGACTGGACGGGGCGCTCCTGGCCGAGCAGCCCGGCGAGCGCGTCGGGCAGCCAGCGGGCACCGTCGTGGGCGACGATCACCGCGGTCACTACATGACGCGGGAACTCAGGTGTGGCAGCGCGGTCTTGATGGGCTGCCGTGTGGCTGTGCACGGACATCGAGGTACGGGCCCCGGTTCGGTGGACTGCGGTGGACGCCTGCGCCGTGTGGTGCGGCGGGGGGTCTCGGACGAGCGCCCACACTATCGGCTGGGCAGGACGACGGCCCGCCGCCTGTGGACAACCCACGTGCGACGGGCCGTTCGGACCCTTTTCTCTGCGTACCGCGATGCCGTGACGCCCTTGTGCTGTCGAACCGGGCGGTTCTCAGACCGCCGCCTTCTTCAGCCGGCGGCGCTCCCGCTCGGACAGGCCGCCCCAGATGCCGAAGCGCTCGTCGTTGGCGAGGGCGTACTCAAGGCATTCGGAGCGGACCTCGCAGGCGAGGCAGACCTTCTTCGCCTCGCGGGTGGAGCCGCCCTTCTCGGGGAAGAAGGACTCGGGATCGGTCTGGGCGCACAGCGCGCGCTCCTGCCAGCCGAGTTCCTCGTCCGCGTCGTCGACGTCGACCAGCAGTTGCTGCACCAGCTCGGTCATGTGCGCCCCTCGCTCTGTCTTTCGCGTCCCCGTGACCTGGCCGTTACCGATATCGGCTGAACGACACGAGTGAAATTACAAGTGTGCTGCTCCGGGCGAGTCAAGCCGAGATCTGCTATTGGGCCCCTTATTCACTCTGCGGAACCAAGGCCATGCAGTAAGTGTTCAAATCGCCATAAACCTTGACAAGCAGATGAAGCCCCGGAGGGCCACCGGCCCCGCACAGCGCTTGTACGGGGAAGGACGCCCAAAGGTGCGATCCCGTTGCGGCACGCGCGCGGAAGCGAACCTGATCACAGTCGGATCACGGGATCGCCACGAGGCTTGCGCGCCCGGCTTGTGCGCCATGTGTCCCGAAGGACGTGTGCACAAACCTTTCACCTCGCAGATGGACCGGATGAGGTGAACCCGGTCCCACATACCGGGCGTCGAGTTGACAGTGAAGGTGTGAACCGCTGTCCTTATGGGCATGCTCGCGAACTTGGCACTCACCTCGACCGGCTCCGCCGGGTCCCACGGTGCTGCCCGCGCTCGCTGTAGCTGTTGTCGTCGTTCCAGCTGTTGAGCCAACGCGCTCCGGCTGCTCCTCCTGAGTCCACCGCGACTCGGCTGCTGTTTCCCATCGGCCCACACCAGGGCGCTCCTGCTCCACCCGTGATCCGGGCGGACGGTACGCGACACCCAGCAGGCCCCCACTCTTCCGCCTCTTCCGCCGAGGAACCACCGCACCCCATGAACAGCGACAGCGACCTCCAGATCGCGGGCGACATCCTCGAAGTCCCGCACCTCCTCCAGGCACCGCGCGAGCACCCGGCCACCGTCGCCGAGTTCGTCGGCCTGGCCCGTTCGATCGCCGCGGACCGTGCCCAGTGGGAGCACCTGGTCCGGTACGACGCGACGACCCGCTGGTACCACCGGCTGCGCACCGGTCCCGGCTACGAGGTGTGGCTGCTGTCCTGGGTGCCCGGCCAGGGCAGCGGGCTGCACGACCACGGCGGCTCCTCGGGTGTGCTCACCGTCCTGGACGGCGAGCTGACCGAGCACACCGAGCGCGGCAAGCGGGTACTGGGGCCGGGTGTGCAGAGGGTGTTCGCGCCGGGGTACGCGCACGAGGTCGTCAACGACGCGCTGGAGCCCGCGGTGAGCCTGCACGTGTACTTCCCGGGCCTGACGGACATGCCCATGCACCCCCGGTCCCGGCTGCACCCGGCCGCGAGGGCCCCCATCGCCTGCGCGGCGCTCGACACCTACGAACAGGTGGACGTCGTCAGCTCGTGATCCGCTCGTGAGCGGACGCCGTCCGCCGCCGGCACGTACGGGTGGACGGGATATCCACAGGCGGGTGGTTGTCCACAACCGGCCGACGGGCTGTCGTGGCCGCCTGCGAGACTTGCCCTCATGCGCATTGTGGTTCTGGCAGGCGGCATCGGCGGTGCCCGGTTCCTGCGCGGTCTGAAGCAGGCCGTGCCGGACGCGGACATCACGGTCATCGGCAACACCGGCGACGACATCCACCTCTTCGGGCTGAAGGTCTGTCCCGACCTCGACACGGTGATGTACACGCTCGGCGGCGGCATCAACGAGGAGCAGGGCTGGGGGCGGGCCGACGAGACCTTCCACCTGAAGGAGGAGCTCGCCGCGTACGGCGCCGGGCCCGGGTGGTTCGGGCTGGGCGACCGGGACTTCGCCACCCACATCGTGCGGACGCAGATGATCGGCGCCGGGTACCCGCTCAGCGCGGTGACCGAGGCGCTCTGCGACCGGTGGCAGCCGGGCGTCCGGCTCATCCCGATGACCGACGACCGGGTGGAGACCCATGTCGCGGTCGAGGCGGACGGCGAGCGCAAGGCCGTGCACTTCCAGGAGTACTGGGTGCGGCTGCGGGCGTCGGTGCCTGCGGAGGCGGTCGTGCCGGTCGGCGCCGAGCAGGCGAAGCCGGCGCCGGGGGTGCTGGAGGCCATCGCGGCGGCGGACGTGATCCTCTTCCCGCCGTCCAACCCGATCGTCTCGGTCGGCACGATCCTCGCCGTGCCCGGCATCCGCGAGGCGATCGCCGAGGCCGGAGTACCGGTGGTGGGCCTGTCCCCCATCGTCGGGGACGCGCCCGTGCGCGGCATGGCCGACAAGGTCCTCGCGGCGGTCGGCGTGGAGTCGACGGCCGCGGCGGTGGCCGAGCACTACGGCTCGGGTCTCCTGGACGGCTGGCTCGTCGACACCGTGGACGCGGGCTCCGTGGAGCGGGTGGAGGCCGCCGGCATCCGCTGCCGGGCCGTCCCGCTGATGATGAGCGACCTCGACGCGACCGCGCGGATGGCCCGGGAGGCGCTGGCGCTGGCCGAGGAGGTGCGCGGGGCATGAGCGGTTCCTTCGACACCGGCTATCGGGTCTGGGCTGTGGACGGGCTGCCCGAGGTGCGGCCCGGGGACGACCTCGCGAAGCTGATCGCGGCCGCCGAGCCGGGCCTGGCCGACGGTGACGTCCTGCTCGTCACCTCGAAGATCGTGTCCAAGGCGGAGGGGCGGATCGTCCGGGCGGACGACCGGGAGGCCGCGATCGACGCCGAGACCGTACGGGTCGTGGCCCGGCGCGGGGCGCTGCGGATCGTCGAGAACCGGCAGGGGCTGATCATGGCCGCCGCCGGTGTCGACGCCTCCAACACCCCTGCGGGGACCGTGCTGTTGCTGCCCGAGGACCCGGACGCGTCGGCGCGGGCGATCCGGGCGGGGCTGCGGGACGCGCTCGGTGTGGACGTCGGGGTCGTCGTCACCGACACCTTCGGACGGCCCTGGCGCGCCGGGCTGACGGATGTGGCGATCGGCGCCGCCGGGGTGCGGGTGCTGGACGACCTGCGCGGGGGCACGGACACGTACGGCAATCCGCTGAGCGCGACGGTCGTCGCCACGGCGGACGAGCTGGCCGGCGCCGGGGATCTCGTGAAGGGGAAGGCCTCCGGGCTGCCCGTGGCCGTGGTGCGGGGGCTGGGACACGTCGTCGTGGCCGAGCACACCGAGAACATCGAGAACACCGAGAACGCCCGAGCCGACGGAGGCGACGGGGCCGACGGGGCCGACGGGGGTGGGCTCACCGGGGCGCGGGTCATGGTGCGCGGCGCCCGCGACGACATGTTCCGGCTCGGAACGTCCGAGGCGGTGCGGCTGGCGGTCACCCAGCGGCGGACGGTGCGGTCCTTCACCGACGAACCGGTCGACCCCGGGGCGGTTCGGCGGGCGGTGGCGGCGGCCGTCACGGCGCCGGCGCCGCATCACACGACGCCGTGGCGGTTCGTGCTGCTGGAGTCGGCGGAGTCGAGGGTTCGGCTGCTGGACGCCATGCGGGACGCGTGGATCGCGGATCTGCGGCGGGACGGGAAGTCCGAGGAGTCCATCGCCAAGCGGGTGCGGCGGGGCGACGTCCTGCGCAAGGCGCCCTATCTGGTGGTGCCGTGTCTGGTGATGGACGGGTCGCACACCTACGGCGACGCGCGGCGGGACGCGGCCGAGCGGGAGATGTTCGTGGTCGCCACCGGGGCCGGCGTACAGAACTTCCTGGTCGCGCTGGCCGGGGAGCGGCTGGGGTCCGCGTGGGTGTCGTCGACGATGTTCTGCCGGGACGTGGTGCGGGGGGTGCTGGAGCTGCCGGAGAACTGGGACCCGATGGGGGCGGTGGCGGTCGGTCACGCGGCGGAGGAGCCCCGGGCCCGCGGCGAGCGCGAGGTGGGGGACTTCGTCGAGGTGCGGTGAGGTGAGGTGTGCGGCTCGGCGGGGTGGGGTGCGCGGTGATCCGTGCCGGGCGGGTGATCGGTGCCGGACGGATGTCATGGCCGGGCGGGTGTAGTGCGCCGGTCGGTGATCCGCGCCGCGCGGGTGCGGTGCGCCGGTCGGTGACATCCGCCCGGCGGTGAGCTGCGCCCGGCCATGGCATCCGCCCGGCGGTGAACTACGCCCGCCCGTGAACTGCGCCGGACAGTGACGGCGCCGGAACATGGCCTCCGCCAGGCGTTGATGTACACCGGGCGGTGGCGCGTCACCCGTCGCACCGCGAGGTGACCCCGCTGGGCGAGCTGTACTGCGCCCGATGGTGACCTGCGTGGCGCCGACGTGAGCATCGTGCGGCGGGCCGCGTGATGTCGGTACGGGCGTCGCGGCGGCCCGCGTGATGTCGGTACGGGCGTCGCCGCGGCCCGCGTGATGTCGGTGCGGGTGTCGCGGTGGCCCTGCGTGGTGCCCTTTTGGGCGTCGTGCGGTGGCCTGTGGGTGGGTGCGCCTACTCTCGTAGCACCTCTCTTCCTTCTACCCGGGACTCTTCGTGTCAGGACGGTTCTCTCCCCGGCCCACCCGTACGACCGTGCGCGGTGGGCATGTCGGCGTGCCCGCCGGCGTGCCGCGGCAGGCCTCGGCGGCCGGGCGGGTGCGCAACTGGGTGCCGGAGGGGCCGGTCGATCTCGGGCTGGTCCTCGGGCCCCTCCGGCGCGGACCGGGTGATCCGACGTTCCGCGCGACGCCGGACGGGTCGGTGTGGCGGGCCAGCCTCACCCCCGCCGGGCCGGGGACGCTGCGCGTCGCCGCGGTCGGCGGCGCGGTGCGCGGGGAGGCGTGGGGGCCGGGCGCGGAGTGGCTGTTGGACCGGTTGCCGGAGCTGCTCGGGGCGTCGGACGCGCCGGAGGCGTTCGTGCCCCGGCACCGCGTGGTGGCGACGGCCCGGCATCGTCGGCCGGGCCTCAGGCTGACGCGGACCGGGCTGGTGCTGGAGTCGTTGATCCCCTCCGTGCTGGAGCAGAAGGTGACCACCGACGAGGCGTACCGGGCGTGGCGCCTGCTGGTGCGCAAGTTCGGGGAGCCGGCGCCGGGACCCGCGGCGGACGGACGGCTCTGGGTGATGCCGGCGCCCCGGACGTGGGCGCTGATCCCGTCCTGGGAGTGGCATCGGGCGGGCGTCGACAACAAGCGGGCGTCGACGATTCTGCGGGCCGTCCGGGTCGCCGCGCGGATGGAGGAGGCGGTGCGGATGCCTCCGGCCGAGGCCCAGGCTCGGCTGGAGGTCGTGCCGGGGATCGGGCCGTGGACGTCCGCGGAGACCGTGCAGCGCAGCCATGGGGCGGCGGACGCGGTGACCGTGGGGGATCTGCATCTGCCGGGGATCGTGGGGTGGGCGTTGGCGGGGGATCGGGAAGCCGACGACTCCGTGATGCTGGAGTTGCTGGAGCCGTATGCGGGGCAGCGGCATCGGGCGGCTCGGTTGATCCTGCTGAGCGGGCGGGTGCCGGCGCGGCGGGCGCCGAAGATGCCCCGGTGGGACATCGGGAAGTTGTGAGGGATGCTCCGCGGGGGTCGGGCGGGGGGACTTTCGCCCCCGCCGCCCCTACCTGTTCCCGTCCTCACAGGGGCGCCGCCCCTTCGGCCCTGCCAGGGGGCTCTGCCCCCTGGACCCCCGTGTCGGCCCGGGACGGCCTCGCCCTCGAGCGCCGGACGGGTTGAATCCGCTACTGGTCCGACGAGAAGCGGACCGCGCCCGCCGGGATTCTCGCGTCGCACCACACCCGCGCGCCGTCGCGGAGTTCGTTGTCGGGGCCGACGACCGCGCCGTCGCCGATGACCGTGCCGGTGAGCACGGAACGCTCGCCCACGCGGGCCCGGGTGCCGATGAGTGAGTCGGTGATGACGGCGCCCGGTTCGATGACGGCGCCGGGCAGGATCGTCGAGCCGAAGACCCTCGCGCCCTCCGCCACGAAGGCGCCCTCACCCACCACCGTGCCGCCCGTCAGCTTCGCGTCGGGGGCGACCCTGGCCGTCGGGAGGACCAGGCGGTCGCCGCAGCGGCCGGGGACCGCGGGGGACGGGGCCCGGCCGAGCACCAGGTCCGCCGAGCCCCGGACGAAGGCCGCCGGGGTGCCCAGGTCCAGCCAGTACGTCGAGTCGACCATGCCCTGCAGATGGGCTCCGGCCGAGAGGAGGTCGGGGAACGTCTCGCGCTCCACCGACACCGGGCGGCCCTGCGGGATCGTGTCGATGACCGAGCGGCGGAAGACGTACGCCCCCGCGTTGATCTGGTCGGTGACGATCTCCTCCGGGGTCTGCGGCTTCTCCAGGAACGCCAGGACCCTGCCCGTCTCGTCGGTGGGGACCAGGCCGTAGGCCCTCGGGTCGGTCACCTTCGTCAGGTGCAGGGAGACGTCCGCCGCCGTCGCCTCGTGGGTGGCCACCAGCCTTCTGATGTCCAGGCCGGTGAGGATGTCGCCGTTGAAGATCAGGACCGGGTCGTCGGGGCCGGAGTGCAGCCGGGACGCCACGTTGCGGATCGCGCCGCCCGTGCCGAGCGGTTCGTCCTCCGTCACGTACTCGATGTGCAGGCCCAGTGCCGAGCCGTCGCCGAAGTACGGTTCGAAGACCTCCGCCAGATAGCTCGTCGCCAGGACGATGTGGTCCACGCCCGCCGCTCTCGCCCGCGCCAGTTGATGCGTGAGGAACGGCACCCCCGCCGCCCTGACCATGGGTTTGGGCGTGTGCACCGTGAGGGGGCGCAGCCGGGTGCCCTTGCCGCCGACCAGGAGGATCGCTTCTGTCACCGTCGTCTCTGCTTCCTGCCGGGACCGGTCGAACCGTCATTCGACCGGCCAGTGTATGCAGACCGTTGTGTGGCGACTTCCAGGCCGTTGGTGTTCCGTCCCAGTCCCAGGAGACTGTCCCCCCGACGAGCTGAATGAGCCCCCATCTGGATGTGCGCTCCGGCCGTCCGGGGGCGTGCGGCCTCCGGGGCCTCCCCAGGCCCCGGGGCTCCCGAACCGGATCGCCCGCCTCAGCGCCCCTGGAAGCGCGCCGCGGTGGAGCGGGCCGAGCCGAGCTTGCCGTAGAGCTGCCTGCCTGGGCATTCCGTGGCGAACCCGTCCCGGTGACCCGAGATCACATTCAGTCGTACGTTCTTTCCCTTTCCGTAGAGATTGCCACCCCCGGACTTCAGGTATGTCTTTCCCTTCGGATTCGCCCCGAAGAGGCCGAGTTTCCATGCCGTCAGACGCGAGACGGCGTTGACCGTGGCGGTGGTCGGCTTGGCGGAGGTGAAGGTGCCGAGGACGGCGATCCCCATGCTGTTGGTGTTGAAACCGAGGGTGTGGGCGCCGAGGACCGGCTTCGCCACTCCCCCGGCGCGACCCTCGTAGATCTTCCCGCACTTGTCGACGAGGAAGTTGTAGCCGATGTCGCGCCAGCCCATGCTCTTCACGTGGTAGCGGTAGATACCACGGATGACGGACGGGGCCTGTGAGCACTTGTAGCCGTTGCCCGAAGCCGTGTGGTGCACGAACGCGGCCTTGACCTTCGTCGTGTAGACGAACTTCTTCTCGCGCAGCTTCTCGTCGGCGCCCCAGCCGCGACGCGTGACGATGCTCGGCCGCGGGCCGATGTACGGCTTCGCCCGCTGGGCCGGCGTCAACTCGGCCCCGCGCAGGGCGAGGAGTTCGCGTTCGGTGCCCAGCCGGTCCAGGGCGGGGATCCGCGTGGCGCCGAGCGGGGCGAGGGGGGCGTTGGCGGCGGACGCCGCGGTCGCCTCGGCGGTCATGGCGGTCATGGCCGCGGGCTCGGCCCCCTCGGCCCCTTCGCCCGCCTCGATCCCTTCGCCGGGGTCGATCCCTTCGCCGGGGTCGACTCCCTCGCCCGCCTCGACTCCTTCGGACGCCTCGGCCGCCGTCGCGGTCTCGGCGGTCTCCGCAGCCTCGGCGGTCTCCGTGGTCTCCGCGGTCTCCGTGGTCTCCGTGGTCTTCGCGGTCTTCGCGGTCTTCGCGGTTGCCGCGCCGGGTGGGTCCAGTGCTTCCGGGGTGCCCGCCGGGCCGGACCCGGTGGTCGGTGTCCGGCTGCGCGGGGGGCCCGCGGGGACGTGCTCGGGGGGCGCCGACCCCGGGTCGACGAGTTCCAGGCGCAGGCCGGAGGGGAGCAGGGCGGCGGTCGCCGTCTCCTCCGTACGGCGTTCGGTGTCCGGATGGACCCGGATCTCGACGCCGTCGGAGTCACCGACCCACAGCGGGGCCGTGGCGCCGCGGACCCGGCCCGAGGCGCTCTCGGGTGTGCCGGGGTCGGCGCCGTGGTCGGCGTTGTGGGTCTCGACGTCCTGCCAGCCGGACCAGGCGCCGGTGTCGGAGGTACGGGTACGGACCTGGACGCGGCCGTGGAGTTCGGCGGCCGGGTCGTCCCAGACGACGCCGAGGAGGGAGAAGTGGCGTACGTCCCGGCGGGGCAGGCCCTGGTCGGTGGTGGCGCCGCCCAGTGCCCGGTCGCGGGCGAGAGGGGTGAGGGGCAGCGACTGGGTACTGCCCGGGAGGTCGGGAAGAGCGGGCACGTCGGGCAGGTCCGGCAGGTCGGGTAGAGCCGGGTGGTCGGAGAGGGACGGGTCGGAGAGGGACGGGTCGGAGAGGGATGAGGTGACGGGGGTGTCGGGGCTCGTGGCCCTGGCCGTCCCGCTGGGCGCCGCCTCCGCGGCCGACGCCGGTCGCGCCGTCGCCGCGCTGGCGGGCGGCGTCAGCGGGAGGGCGAGTGCCGCCGCACAGGTGACACCGATCGAGGTAGCAAGCAATCCGCGCATGCCAACGATCCTGGACATATCCATACATTTCTGTCCATCGGGGAATTGACGGGCCGTCGGGTGCGTTCGGCCGAACCGGTGGCTCCGGGAGGGCCCGGTGACCGGTGCGGCGCCCGGGGCGGCGCGTACGCTTGCGCGGGTGACTGCCACCGATCGCACCCCGGCCGACCTGCTGCGTTCCGCGCTGGCCGCGGACCCCGCGCGCCCCTTGGTGACCTTCTACGACGACGCCACGGGCGAGCGGGTCGAATTGTCCGTGGCCACCTTCGCCAACTGGGTGGCCAAAACCGCCAACCTCCTCCAGGACGGACTGTCCGCCGAGCCCGGCGACCGGGTCGCGCTGCTGCTGCCCGCGCACTGGCAGACGGCGGTGTGGCTGCTGGCGTGTTCGTCGGTGGGTGTCGTCGCGGACGTCGCCGGGGATCCGGCGCGGGCGGACTTCGTCGTCGCCGGGCCCGGGTCGTTCGAGGCGGGGCTGGCCTGCCGGGGCGAGCGGTACGCGCTGTCGCTGGCGCCCCTCGGACGGCGGTTCGTGCCGGGGCCGCCCGAGGGGTACGACGACTACGCCGTGAACGTCCCGACCTTCGGGGACCGCTTCGCGCCGTACGCTCCCGTCGACCCCGAGGAGCCCGCGCTGATCGTGGCCGGGGCCGAGTACACCGGCGCCGAGGTCGTGGAGCGGGCGCGGGCGGAGGCGTCGGGGCTGGGGCTGACGGGGCCCGGTTCCCGGCTGCTGTCGGGACTGGCGTACGACACGTGGGAGGGGCTGAGCGCCGGGCTGTACGCGCCGCTGGCGAGCGGGGGGTCCGTGGTGCTGTGCGTGAACCTGGCGGAGGCCGGCGAGGAGGCTGTGGCTCGGCGGGTGGAGAGTGAGCGGGTGACGGCGACCGCGCGGTAGCCCCCCGGGCGGGCGGGAGGGTCGGTGCTCGGCGTCGACGTCGGCGTTGCGGGGGCTGCCGCGCCCAGACCCCCGCTTCGGCCCTGAAGGGGCCTCGTCCTCAAACGCCCGGACGGGCTGATTCTCCGCACCCCGGCCCACAAGGCGGCCCCTGCCCACTCGCCGCCGGCCAGGCTGCTTTTCCCCGCACCCCGGCCCACAAGAGCGGCCCTCACCCGTTCGGCCCACCCCCGTCCCCCCTCGGGGCCTGCTTCGCGGCATCGTCGTAGGGACAGCTCTACACGCTCGTACGGCCGAAGCCGGCCCGGAGGCGGGAGGGGTGGATCGGACGTGAGGGAAGCGGCGGGTTCCGGTGGGCCCCTGGGGCCGGGGGTGGGGGCGTCCGCCGACGGGCGGGGGCTCATACGGCGGCGCCGGCGGCGGTGGGTGCGGTACGGGGCGGGGGCCGCGGGGGTGGCCGTCCTGGGGGTCGGGGTCGTGGGGTGGGTCGTCTACGCGAAGCTGGACGGGAACATCACGCCCGACGACGCGGCCGCGGCGGAGCTCGCGCGGTATGCGCGGGAGCGGCCGACCTCGCTGGTGAAGGACGCGCAGAACATCCTGCTCATAGGGTCCGATTCGCGGTCGGGGGACGGGAACCGGAAGTACGGGCGGGATTCCGGGACCGAACGGTCGGACACCACGATCCTGCTGCATCTGGCGGCCGGCCGGCGCAGCGCCACCGCCGTCTCCGTCCCGCGCGATCTGATGGTGGACGTACCGGGCTGTCTGCGGCCGGACGGGAAACGGACCGAGCCGATGTTCGCGATGTTCAACTACGCGTTCCAGAGCGGGGGTTCGGCCTGCACGATCCGGACGGTGGAGAAGCTGACGGGTGTGCGGATCGATCATCACGTGGTCGTCGACTTCGCCGGGTTCAAGGACATGGTCGACGCCGTGGACGGGGTCGAGGTGTGCCTGACGGAGCCGATCGACGACAAGGCCGCCAAGCTGCGGCTGCCCGCCGGGAGGGTCACGCTCGACGGGGAGCAGGCGCTCGGCTACGTGCGGGCCCGCAAATCCCTCGGGAACGGCAGTGACACCGACCGGATGGACCGGCAGCAGCGATTCCTCGGGGCGCTCGTCAACAAGGTGCAGAGCAATGACGTCCTGCTGAACCCGGTGAAGCTGTATCCGCTGCTGGACGCGGCCACGTCCTCGCTCACCACCGACCCGGATCTGGCGAGTCTGCGCGGACTGTACGACCTCGTGCGCGGCCTGCGGGACATTCCCACCGAACATGTGCAATTCCTGACCGTTCCGCGGGAGTCGTACGTCTACAACGCCAATCGCGACCAACTCGTGGAGCCGGAGGCGGAGAAACTCTTCGAACGGCTGCGAACGGACGGGCCGGTGGTGGTTTCTCAGGAAATTCCCACGAAGCCCGCCCCCGCGGAGTCGGGCGACTACGGTCCGTTCGCATTCCGGGCCCCGGGACCTGCGGCTTCCGGGGCGGTTTCGCCCACTCCGCCCGCTCCCACGTTCCGCGGTAACACCGCCGCCGAGGACGGCTGCGGGTAAAGCGCTTGCCAAGCCGACCTCTTGCGACGAACACAAGTTCAAAGAAATAGGGCGGATTGCCCGCTTGTAGGGGCGTGGAATTTGTCACGGCCGTCGCTCGCCGCCGAACCTGGCGGATAGTGTGAGCGATCCGGTGCCCCCGGCCACGAGGTCTTCCTGGGGTCGCGCACCGAGTGACCGAGACCCGAGCGCCTTGAGGGGGAAAGGCGCCGCGTGGCCCCGACGGAGGATTCGGACAACCGTGGACGCGCAAGGCCGTGGGCGGGCGGACAACATCGACCCCGCAGACCAGTGGGTACTCAATCCGAACACCGGTGAATACGAACTGCGACTGACTCCTTCCGCACCGCAATCGGCGGTGCCGGGGCCTCGTAGATCCGACTCCGGTCGGACCGGCGGCGGAGGAGGTCCGGCGCGCGGCCGTACGGCGGCGCAGGGCCGGGAGTCTTCGTCGCCCGAGGAGACGCCGGAGGCGGAGGTGCCTTCGCCGCGCCGTCGCCGGGGCGCGGCGCCGGAGGAACCGGCGGCGGCGAACCGGCGTGGCCGCCGGCCGGTGAAGAAGAAGTCGAAGGCGAAGAAGATACTGCTGTGGACCGGCGGGATCATGGCCTTCGTCCTGGTGGGTACGGCCGGTGCGGCCTATCTCTATCTCGAGCACCTCAACGACAACATCACGTCCGTCTCCGACGACGGCGCGAGCACCGGTGGCTTCAGCAAGGACAAGGCCATCAACCTGCTGGTGATCGGCACCGACAAGCGCACCGGTTCGGGCAACGAGGGCTACGGCGACTCCGGCAGCGTGGGCCACGCCGACACCACGATCCTGCTGCACGTCTCCAAGGACCGGACCAACGCGACCGCGCTCAGCATCCCGCGCGACCTGATCGTGGACGTCCCGGACTGCGAGACCAAGCAGGAGGACGGCTCCACCAAGGTCATCAAGGGCACGGACAACGTCCGCTTCAACACCAGCCTCGGGCAGGACAACCGCACGCCGAGCTGCACCGTGCGCACGGTCACCGAGCTGACCGGGATCCAGGCGGACAATTTCATGGTGGCCGACTTCAACGCGGTCAAGACGCTGACCACGGCGGTCGGCGGCGTCGAGGTGTGCCTGGCGAAGGACATCGACGACGAGGACTCGCATCTGAAGCTGTCGAAGGGCACCCACACCATCGAGGGCGAGCAGGCGCTGGCCTTCGTGCGCACCCGGCACTCCGTCGGCTTCGGCGGCGACCTGAGCCGGATCGAGCTGCAGCAGCAGTTCCTCAGCGCGCTGATGCGCAAGCTGAAGTCGAACGACACGCTCACCAGCCCGACCAAGATGATCAAGCTGGCGGAGGCGGGCACGAAGGCGCTGACCGTCGACTCCCAGCTGGACACCATCGACAAGCTGAAGGACCTGGGTCTGGAGCTGGGCAAGCTCAACGTGAAGAACCTGACCTTCACCACCGTGCCGGTGGTCGACAACCCGGCCGAGAAGGTCGCGGCCACGGTCGTCGCGAACGCCTCGACGGCGCCCACCGTCTTCCAGATGATCAAGGACGATGTCTCCTTCACCGAGGTGAAGGAGCAGGCGGCGGCGTCCAAGAACGCGGCCGCGGCGGCAGCGGCCGCCCGCCTCAAGGGCAACCAGTCCGCCGCCTCCGCGGTGCGGGTGCAGGTCATGAACGGCGGCGCTCCGGCCGGCAGCGCACAGGAAACTCTTAACTGGCTGCAGAATGATGAGGGCGTGACGAAGTCCGAGAACGCGGGCAACGCGCCCGCGGCACTGAGCAAGACGACGCTCGAGTACGCGCCCGACCAGGCCGACCAGGCACGCAAGCTCGCCGCCATCATGGGGCTGCCCGGTACCGCTCTGAAGCCGGGCAAGAGCGTCGAGAACTCCCAGGGTCTGCCGACGATGACGCTGACGCTGGGCAAGGACTTCAAGGGCGCGGGCGTCTCGCTCACAGCTCCGACCACCGTGCCGGACACGGTCCAGAAGTCCACGGCGGACAAGGTCGAGTGCGCCAAGTAGGTAACCCTTCGGGCCCGTCGTGCGTCTGACTTGACGCGGGACGGGCCCGTGTCAGGCGCACGGCGGGGAGGGGCAGGGGAATTGGCGGGGAGCAGTGGGGTGCGGAGGGAGGTTCCCGCGGTCGAGGACACGGTGTCCCCGGCGGCGCGGGAACTACAGGACGAGACCGCGTCCGAGGGGGACGGCGGAGCGGGTGGCGCGGGAGACGGCGGAGCGGGTGGCGGGCGCGGCGCGGGCCGGAACGCGGATCGCAGACGCAGACGTCGACGCGCGTTGCGCTGGTCGGCGACGGTGCTCGCGCTGGTCATACTCGGCGGCGCGGGGGCCGGATACCTCTACTACGAACACCTGAACGCGAACATCAAGAGCGACGACCTGAACATCGGTGACGCGAAGGACCGGGCGGCCGAGACGGAGGCCAACTCGGCCGGGCAGACGGCACTGAACATCCTGCTGATCGGTTCGGACGCCCGTGACACGGCGGAGAACCAGAAGCTCGGCGGCGCCAAGGACACCTTCGACGGTCCCCCGCTCGCGGACGTCCAGATGCTGCTGCACATATCGGCGGACCGCAGCAACATGTCGGTGGTGAGCATGCCGCGCGACACGCTGCTGGACATCCCCAAGTGCACGGACCCCGACGACGGGACCACTTACGGGGCGCTGACCGACGAGATGACGAACGTGTCGCTCGGTCGCGGCGGTCCGGGCTGCACGGTGGCCACCTGGGAGAAGCTCACCGACATCCACATCGACCACTTCATGATGATCGACTTCTCCGGTGTGGTGTCGATGGCGGACGCGATCGGCGGTGTCCCGGTCTGCGTGGACGCCAATGTCTACTCGCACACCAGCACCGGCAAGGGGTCCGGTCTGAAGCTGGAGGAGGGCACGCACGCCGTCAAGGGCAAGCAGGCCCTGCAGTGGCTGCGGACCCGCTACGGCTTCGAGGACGACACCGACCTGGCCCGGGCCAAGGCGCAGCACATGTACATGAAC
Organism: Actinobacteria bacterium OV320; assembly: GCA_001298545.1. Taxonomy (GTDB): domain Bacteria; phylum Actinomycetota; class Actinomycetes; order Streptomycetales; family Streptomycetaceae; genus Streptomyces; species Streptomyces coriariae. The sequence goes on along the minus strand of LJCX01000031.1, from coordinate 593,971 downwards.
TCGATGGTCCGCGAGCTGCGCGCCAACGCCAAGCTGACCAATCCCAACAAGCTGCGCAAGCTCGCCGAGGCGGCCACGAAGGCGATCACCGTGGACGACGGCCTCGACACCATCACGAAGATGTACGACCTGGCGGGCGAGTTGAAGAAGGTGCCCACCGAGCGCATCACGATGACGACGATGCCGAACCGCTACCAGGGCAGCCGGGTGGTGCCCACGGACGACGCCAAGCAGCTGTTCCGTCTGGTGCGCGAGGACATCGCCCTCGACGGCAAGGACGCCAAGAAGGCCACCGCCAGCCCGACTCCGACGGTCACCGACCCGGCCGCCGCGCCCGGCGAGATCGCGGTGCAGGTGCACAACGGGACGTCCACGAGCACGCTGGCGGCGGTGCGCGGGCGGGCCACGGCGGTGAAGGACCTGCTGCAGGGCAAGGGCTTCACCGAGGCCGTCGCGGACACCTCGGCGGCCACGGCCGTGGGCGGCACGGTGGTCCGCTACCCGAGCGCCGATCTGGAGGGCGACGCCGAGGCGGTCGCCAAGGCCCTCGGTATCCCGACGGGTCAGGTGAAGAAGTCCACCGAGGTCTCCGGGGTCACGGTGGTCGTGGGTGCGGACTGGCGCTCGGGAACGGCGTACAAGGCGCCGGTGAAGGACGACACGACGCCCGACACGGCCGGGGCGATCAACGCGTCGGACACCACCCAGTGCATGCACGTGGACCCGAACTACACCTGGTAGCCCGGGTCCTGTGGTGCCCTGAGGGCGCGCTCCGGAAGTGCTTCGGAGCGCGCCCCTGCGTCGGTGGAGCGGTACGGCGGTGCGGCAGTACGGCGGTGCGGCAGTGCTCAGTGCGTGTCGCTGAGCACGGCGGGTCGCCGCGAGGCGATGACCTTCCTGGCCAGCGCCTTCGGGCTGGTCAGGAAGCCGAAGCCCCACGACATGTGCATGGTGGCGAGGGCCACGGGGATCTGGAGCCGTGCCTTCGCCGGCAGCCCCTTGCCGGCCGGCAGCGACCCGGCGACGATCGCCGCGAGGTAGCCGGCGGGGATCACGAAGCCCAGCGGGGTGAGCGCGGCGCCCACGACGATCCCGGCGGCTATCGCGCACACCGCGGTGGGCGGGGCGAGGTAGCGCAGGTTGATCGAGCCCTCGTGGTAGCGGGCGACGACGTGCCGCCAACGGCCGTAGTCCTTGTACTGCTTGGCGAGCGCCTTGACGCTGGGCCGCGGCCGGTACGACACCTTGAGTTCGGGCGAGAACCAGATGAGGCCGCCGGCCTCCCGGATCCGGAAGTTCAGCTCCCAGTCCTGGGCGCGGATGAACTCCTCGTTGTAGCCGCCCTGTTGCTCCAGCGCGGCGCGCCGGAAGACGCCGAGATACACGGTCTCCGCGGGGCCCGCCTGCCCTCCCGTGTGGAAGGCGGCGTTGCCGACCCCGATCTTCGAGGTCATGGCCGCGGCCACCGCGTGCTCCCAGTCGTTCTCGCCCTCGGCGTGCATGATCCCGCCGACGTTCTGCGCACCGGTCTCCTCCAGGAGCCGTACGGCGGTGGCGATGTAGTTCGGGGAGAGCATGCCGTGCCCGTCGACGCGGACGACGATCGGATGGCGTGATGCCTTGATCGCGGCGTTGAGCGCGGCGGGCGTACGCCCTGAGGGATTGGGGACCGTGTGCACGCGCTTGTTGCCGGAGGCTGTCTCGGCGACGAGCTGGGCCGCGATCTCTTCCGTACGGTCCTTGGACGGACCGATGGCGATCACGACCTCCATCTCGCCGGCGTACTCCTGCGCGAGGATCGCTTGGACGGCTCCGCGCAGATGCCGCTCCTCGTCGAGGACGGGCATGATGACGGACACTGCGGGGAGCTGCACGTCGGGCTTGGCGTTCATAGGGGGCTCACGTTACCGCGAACGGGGGACACGGCCCGCCCCGCCGGGTGCGCTGCACCGGTCGGCAGATCGTATGGGCCTACCGTTCCAACGGCTCCCCCCGCCCACCGCCGCCGCCCGGAGGTGCCCCGTTATGCCCACCACACCGCCCCGGCCCCCGCGTCGACCCGACCCGCGGCGCCGTGTACCCCGTCCCTCCGCACGGCGCGGACGCCCCCGCTGGGCCATGCGGGCGACGACCACGCTCTCGGTGGTGCTGCTCGCCGCCGCCGGGATCGGTCACTCGGTGGTCGCCGGCCTCGACGCGGACATCGCCCGGGTCGACCCCTTCAAGGACATGAAGAACCGTCCGCGGGCCGGCCACGGCATGAACGTCCTGCTGGTCGGCACCGACGGCCGCGACAACATCACGGAGACGGAGCGCCGTCGCTACCGCCTGGGCGGGGCCCCCTGCCACTGCACCGACACGATCATGATCGTGCACATCTCGGAGGACCGTGAGCGGGCCAGCGTCGTCAGTCTCCCGCGCGACTCCTACGCCGAGACGCCGCCGCACACCGACCAGGTCACCGGCAAGGAGCACAGCGGCCACCCGATCAAGATCAACTCGGCGTACGCGGAGGGCGGGCCGCAGCTCACCGTCCGCACGGTCGAGAACATGACCCACGTGAAGATCGACCACTACCTGGAGGTCGACTTCACCAGCTTCATGAAGACGGTGGACGTGCTGGACGGCGTGCGGATCTGCACGTCCGAGCACCTGAAGGACAGGTACACGGGTCTGGACCTGGAGCCGGGCGCGCACACGCTCAAGGGCGGCCAGGCCCTGCAGTACGTCCGCTCCCGGCACACGGACGCCTCCTCCGACCTGGGCAGGATGAAGCGGCAGCAGCGCTTCCTGGCGGCCCTGGTGGACCGGGCCACCTCCTCCGGGGTGCTGCTGAACCCGCTGAGGTTCCGGGACGTGACGCGGGCGGTGCTGGGCTCGGTACGGGCCGACCGGGGCTTCGGCACGGACGAGCTCCTCGACCTCGGCCGGGCGATGCGCACCTTCTCCCCTTCCTCCTCCGAGTTCACGACGGTCCCCATCGGTGAGATGCAGTACGTCGTGAAGGGCCTCGGCTCGACGCTGAAGTGGGACACCGTGAAGGCGCAGCGCCTCTTCCGGGCCCTGCGCGACGACGAGCCCCTCGCCGCCGCGGGAGCCCGGCCGCGCGACGACCGAGCCGCACGCGTGGACGTGGCCCCGCAGCAGATCCACGTCCAGGTCGAGAACGGCACCCGCACGGCGGGACTCGGCAGGCGGGTGGACGCGGCGCTGGCGGCGACGGGCTTCCGTACGACCCGGCAGCCGGTCAGCGCGGCCGCCCCCTCGACCCGGCGCACGGTCGTCGCCTACGACCCCCGCTGGGACCGTTCCGCGAAGTCGCTCGCGACGGCCCTGCCGGGCAGTGAACTGCGGGCCGTGAAGGGCCTCGGGCCCACGCTGAAGGTCATCGCGGGGACGGACTTCCACAAGGTCCGCAAGGTGCGGGCGGCCCAGGTGGAGCAGGGCGAGTCGGGAGTGGTGCGAGGGGACGAGGTCGGCTGTTCCTAGGCGAATGTGCGTTTCTGGTGCGAAACGTACGGAACGGAGCCGTCCGCCCGATGGCGCGGGGCACCTGGGAGGCGTACGACGGAAGGGCACGCACGGGGCCCGCCGGGCCCCCTCACCCCCAGGAGGAGCCATGACCCAGCCCGGAACCATGACCGCCATGAGCAAGGAGATGCAGGACTGCGTCGAGGCGTGCATGTCCTGCCACAGCATGTGCGAGGAGACCATGAGCTCCTGCATGCAGATGGGCGGCCAGGCCCAGATGCAGATCATGCGCGCGCTCATGGACTGCTCGGAGACGACCCGCATGTGCGCCGACATGATGATGCGGCGCTCGCCCATGTCGGCCGAGATGTGCGCGATGTGCGCCAAGGCGTGCGACATGTGCGCCGAGGCGTGTATGGCCATGCCGGACGATCCGCAGATGATGCGCTGCGCGGAGTCCTGTCGCCGCTGCGCCGAGATGTGCCGCACGATGGCGGGCGCCACCATGTGACCGTCGCCCGGACACGACTCAGGGGCACCCTGTGCGGGTGCCCCTGGGTGATACCGCCGCGCGGCCGGCTCAGTTGCCCGAGACGGTGACCTTCTCGTCGTTCTTCAGCTGGCTGACCAGCGTCTTCACCTTCGCCTTGTCCCAGACGAGGTTGCCGCCGGTGGAACCGGAGATGGGCATGTTCATCGACTTGCCGTCACCGCTGTTGACGCCCTTCATCGCGAAGAACATCGACCCCAGGTCGTACAGGCCCATGTCCTTGTCGACGATCAGGGTGTCCAGGCCCGCGCTCATGGTCGGGTAGAGCTTGAACGGGTTGAGGACCGTGCCCGGGGTGGCCACCTGGTTGGCGAGGGCCGCGAGGAACTTCTGCTGGTTCTTCGTACGGTCCAGGTCGGAGCCCGCGAGCGCGTACCGGGTGCGGACGAACGCGAGGGCCTCCTCGCCGTTCAGGGTCTGCTTGCCCTTCTTGAAGTCGGCGCCCGACTTGGTGTCCTTGATGTCCTGCGGGATGTCGATCTCGACGCCGCCGACCGAGTCCACGATGTTCGCGAAGCCGGCGAAGCCGATCTCCACGTAGTGGTCGATGCGCAGGCCGGTGTTGAACTCGACCGTGCGGACCAGCAGCTCGGGCCCGTCCTCGGCGTAGGCGGCGTTCAGCTTCACGTGCCGGCCGGTGCCCTTGTAGGTCTTGCCGGACTCGGAGCCGACGAACGTCGGGATCTCCACGTCGGAGTCGCGCGGGAGCGAGATCAGCGTGTCGCCGTTGGAGCCGGTGTGCAGGATCATCATCGAGTCCGTGCGCTTGCCCTCGGCGGAACCGGTGTGCAGTTCCTTCTTCTCCTCGGCGGACATGCCCTCACGGCTGTCGGAGCCGACGATCAGGTAGTTCGTGCCCTCGCCCGCCTCGGGCCGGTCGATGACCTTCGACAGGTCGACCTCGCGGTTCAGCTTGCCGTCGGCCCAGAAGTAGGTGCCCACCGACGTCACGACCAGCACGGTCAGGACGGTGATCGCCGTCCACTTGATGCGGCGGCGCCAGTTCGGCGCGGGACGCGGAGCGCGGGTGCCGAGGCCTCCCGGACCGCCGGGGTCGCCACCGCCCCCGTAGACCTCGCCCGAGCTGTAGCCGCTGTCGTATCCGGTGTTCTGGGCGTTCGTGTAGTCGCCGTATCCCTGGCCGTTGACGTACGACGGCTGCGGCGGGACTCCGGCGCCCTGCGGCGGCGCGGCCGGGCCGCGGCGGACCTGCCGCATGACACGCGGGCTCTCGGGCTGCGCGTTCGCGCTGCCGCCGCCGTACCGGTTGCCGCGGTCACTGTCGGACCATCCCTCGGGCCAATCGTTCATGCGGACCAGTGTGCAGGGCAGGGCTGTGTGCCGTACAAGGGCCGTCGGAGAATCAGGGCCCCGCTGTTGCCAAGCTGACACAAAGTCCCGGGTTGTCCCCGTCGGCATAAGGTGGAGGACATGACAGACCAGGTCACCGCGGCGGACTCGGGCAGCACCCCGGACATCCCGGGCAAGCCCACATCCGCCTCCCGCACCACCCTCAGCCACATCATGAGCCACAACGACACCAACCTGCTGGGGACGGTGCACGGCGGCGTGATCATGAAACTCGTCGACGACGCGGCGGGAGCGGTGGCCGGGCGGCACTCCGGCGGCCCCGCCGTCACCGCGTCCATGGACGAGATGGCGTTCCTGGAGCCGGTCCGCGTCGGTGACCTCGTCCATGTGAAGGCGCAGGTCAACTGGACCGGCCGGACGTCGATGGAGGTCGGCGTCCGGGTCCTGGCCGAACGCTGGAACGAGTCCGCTCCGCCCACCCAGGTCGGCTCGGCCTATCTGGTCTTCGCCGCCGTCGACGCCGACGGCAAGCCGCGCGTGGTCCCCCCGGTCCTCCCGGAGACGGAACGCGACAGGAGGCGGCACCAGGAGGCCCAGATCCGCCGCACCCACCGCCTGGCCCGGCGCCGCGCGATCATGGAACTGCGGGAGAAGCGGGCGGCGGAGGGCTTCGAGGACTGAGCGGGCGCTTTACCCGCCCGGCCGGACATGATCAGCTCCACGGTGAGAAACCGCACGCCGGCATCGTCTCCTTGTCCCCGTGTCCCCGTGTCCCCGTGTCCCCGTTTCTCCGTTTCTCCGTTTCTCCGTGGAGGGCTGAAAGCGGCGAAGGGCGCCCGGTTCTCCCGGGCGCCCTTCGGCCGTCGGCTCGCCGACCGGTTACGGCAGGTTCCTCGCCATGACGATGCGCTGGACTTGGTTCGTGCCCTCGTAGATCTGGGTGATCTTCGCGTCGCGCATCATGCGCTCCACCGGGTAGTCCCGGGTGTAGCCGTAGCCGCCGAGGAGCTGGACCGCGTCCGTGGTGACCTCCATCGCCACGTCCGAGGCGAAGCACTTCGCGGCCGCGCCCTGGAAGGTGAGGTCGGCGTCCAGGCGCTCGGACTTGGCCGCCGCCGCGTACGTCAGCTGACGGGCGGCCTCGATCTTCATGGCCATGTCGGCGAGCATGAACTGGATGCCCTGGAAGTCGGCGATCGCCTTGCCGAACTGCTTGCGCTCCTGGACGTAGCCCTTGGCGTAGTCGAAGGCGCCCTGGGCGACGCCCAGCGCCTGCGCGGCGATCGTGATGCGGGTGTGGTCCAGGGTCTTCATCGCGGTCAGGAAGCCCGTGCCCTCCTCGCCGATCATGCGGTCGGCCGGGATGCGGACGTTGTCGAAATAGACCTCGCGGGTCGGGGAGCCCTTGATGCCCAGCTTCTTCTCCGGGGCGCCGAAGGAGACACCCGGGTCGGACTTCTCCACGACGAAGGCCGAGATGCCCTTCGAGCGCTTCGTGGGGTCCGTCACGGCCATCACCGTGTAGTACTCGGAGACGCCGGCGTTGGTGATCCAGCGCTTGACGCCGTTCAGGATCCAGTGGTCGCCGTCCCGGACCGCCTTGGTCTTCATGCCGGCCGCGTCCGAGCCCGCGTCCGGCTCGGAGAGGGCGTACGAGAACATCGCGTCGCCCTTGGCGAGCGGCGTCAGGTACTTCTTCTTCAGGTCCTCGGAGCCCGAGAGGATGACCGGCAGCGAGCCCAGCTTGTTCACCGCGGGGATGAGGGAGGAGGACACACAGGCCCGTGCCACCTCCTCGATCACGATCACCGTGGCGAGGGCGTCCGCGCCCGCGCCGCCGTACGACTCGGGGACGTGCACCGCGTGCAGGTCGCTCGCCACCAGCGCGTCCAGCGCCTCCTGCGGGAAGCGGGCCTCCTCGTCCACCGCGGCGGCGTACGGCGCGATCTTCGCCTCGGACAGCGAGCGGATGGCGTCGCGGAGCATGTCGTGCTCCTCGGACGGGCGGTACAGGTCGAAGTCAGCCGATCCGGCCAAGGTGTCTCACGCTCCAAAACGCTACGGTCACCGACGCTAATTACCGTTAAGTAACTCAAATTTTAGGGGTCCACCCAGCCGAGTGATACGTGAGTTTGGCGACAGGGTGCCTTCTTGTGACAACTGCCCGGTGAGGGGAGCCGACAAGCCCCGACTATGCTCGGGCGCGCAGCGACGCCATCCCCACCTGGAGCATTCATGGCCCTCAAGATCACCGTGATCGGCACCGGCTATCTCGGCGCCACCCACGCCGCGGCCATGGCCGAGCTGGGTTTCGAGGTGCTCGCTCTCGATGTCGTGCGCGAGAAGATCGAGATGCTGGAACGCGGCGAGACCCCGATGTACGAGCCGGGGCTCGAGGAGCTGCTGCGCCGGCACGTCCCCGGGTTCGAGGGATCCAGCGGGCGGCTGCGCTTCACCCAGGACTGGGCCGAGGTGGGGGCCTTCGGCGATGTCCACTTCGTCTGCGTCAACACCCCGCAGAAGCACGGTGAGTACGCGTGCGACATGTCGTACGTCGAGTCCGCCATGGGCTCCCTCGCGCCGCATCTGACACGGCCCGCGCTCGTCGTCGGCAAGTCCACCGTGCCGGTGGGTTCCGCCGACCGGCTGGCCCGGACGATCGCCGAGCTGGCGCCCGCCGGCGCGGACGCCGAGCTCGCCTGGAACCCGGAGTTCCTGCGCGAGGGCTTCGCGGTCCAGGACACCCTGCACCCGGACCGCATCGTCGTCGGGGTGCGCAGCGAGCGGGCCGAGGCGCTGCTGCGGCAGGTGTACGAGACGCCGATCGGCGAGGGTTCGCCGTTCGTGGTCACCGACTTCCCCACCGCCGAGCTGGTGAAGACCTCCGCGAACTCCTTCCTCGCCACCAAGATCTCCTTCATCAACGCCATGGCGGAGGTGTGCGAGGCCGCCGACGGCGATGTCGCCAAGCTGGCCGAGGCCATCGGCTACGACGACCGGATCGGGAAGAAGTTCCTGCGGGCGGGGATCGGGTTCGGCGGCGGCTGCCTGCCCAAGGACATCCGGGCCTTCATGGCCCGTGCCGGTGAGCTCGGTGCCGACCAGGCGCTGACCTTCCTGCGCGAGATCGACTCCATCAACATGCGTCAGCGCGGCCAGATGGTCGAGCTGGCCCGGCAGGCGCTGGGCGGCGGGTCCTTCCTGGGCAAGCGGATCGCCGTGCTCGGTGCCACGTTCAAGCCCGACTCCGACGACGTACGGGACTCACCCGCCCTCAATGTCGCCGGTCAGATCCATCTCCAGGGCGGGCAGGTCACGGTCTACGACCCCAAGGGCATGGCCAACGCCCGCCGGGTCTTCCCGACGCTCGCGTACGCGGACTCGGCCCTGGAGGCCGTCCGGGGCGCCGACGCCGTACTGCACCTCACCGAGTGGCGGGAGTTCCGCGAGCTCGACCCGGCGCAGCTCGCGGAGGTCGCGACGACCCGGCTGATCCTCGACGGACGCAACGCACTCGACCCGGTCCTGTGGCGCAAGGCCGGATGGACGTACCGGGCGATGGGCCGCCCGACCGCATAGGCGCGGGACCAAGCGCGGGCACCGCCCCACGCGAGGCGCGGGCAGAGGCCTACGGAGCGACGCCGGTTCGGCCGAGGCTCAGTCGGCCGAACCGGCGTCTTGCTGCATTCTGCACCACCGGCCCGTGCCCCGGCCGGTGAACTACTTCGCCCGGTACCGGCGCATCTTCGCGCGCGCCCCGCACACCTGCATCGAGCACCAGCGCCCGCGGCCCGCCGGACTGCGGTCGTAGTACGCCCAGTGGCAGGTGACGGCCTCGCAGGCCTTCAGCCGGGTCCAGGTGCCCGCGATCAGCGCCTCCGCCACCGCGGCGGCCGTACGGGAGAGCAGCGAGGCAGCGCCGGCGGCGGCCAGCCGGGCGGAGCCGTCGTGCTCGTCGATCGTCACCAGCAGGGGCGCCGACGCGAGCAGCTCGCCCAGCGGGGTCACCTCGCGGTGCGGCGGATGGCCCGCGTGGGCCAGCAGGGCCGCGCGCAGCGACTCGCGCAGCTCTCGGGCGCGCGCCACCTCGTCCCCGGCATCCCCGGCGCCGTCGGCACTCTCCGGGTTTTCCGGGTTCCCGGGGTTCTCGGGGTTTTCCGGCAGCCCGAATCGGGCCCGGCCCTCCGCCGTGTCCAGCGCGTCCGCGCCCGACTCGAGGTCCAGCGTGTTCACCAGGGACTCGACCAGGGCCAGGCTCCCGGGTGCCGCCGATCGGTCATTCATGCTTGCGACGTTACCGCCAATGGGGGAGCATGCAGTAACCGTTACTGGTTACCCGGCTCTAGGGGTAACCCGTCCGATCGCCAGGAGGAAGTCATGGCTCTCGCCAAGCTGGGTGTCGTCGTTCTGGACTGTCCCGACCCGGGCGCACTGGCCGGTTTCTACGCCGAGGTGCTGGGCGGCACCGTCGAGGGCGAGGGGGACTGGGTCGACGTGAAGGTGCCCGGTGGTCAGTCGCTGGCCTTCCAGGCCGCCGCCGGGTTCGTACCGCCCGCGTGGCCCGCGCCCGAGCACTCGCAGCAGTTCCATCTGGACCTGACCGTCGACGACCTGGACGCGGCCGAGCGGGGCGTGCTGGCGCTGGGCGCGAAGCCGCTGGACGCGGAGGACCGCTCGCGCGGCTGGCGTGTGTACGCGGATCCGGCCGGGCACCCGTTCTGCCTGTGCAGCTGCTGAGGCCCGCACGACCACCGTACGAACACCGAAGCCCCGTACCTAGCCCGCGCCCGAGCCTGGAGGATGCCATGCCGCCCGTCGCCCGTTTCCGTTCCGTCGTCCTCGACTGTCCCGACCCGCGGGCGCTCGCCGACTTCTACGCGGCGGTCCTGGGCGGTACGCCCGAGGCCGAGGACGGTGAGGACGACTGGTTCGTCCTGCGTGTCCCCGGCGGTCCCCGGATCGCGTTCCAGCAGGTCGAGGGGTACACCCCGCCGGAGTGGCCGCGCGCCGACCACAATCCGCAGCAGTTCCACCTCGACCTCGACGGCGGCGCCACCTGGGCGGAGATCGACGCGGCCCACGAGCGGGTGCTGGCGCTGGGCGCGCGGCCGCTGGATCTGGAGGACCGGGAGAAGAAGGACTTCCAGGTGTACGCCGATCCGGCGGGGCATCCGTTCTGCCTGTGCCGGGTCGAGCACCCGTAGCGGTCCTGACCGACGGGCATGTCCGACGGGCCTGTCCGACGGGCCTGTCCGACGGGCCTGTCCGACGATCCGCCCGGCGGGCCTAGCCGTCCAGCTCCGCGATCCGCACCGTCGACGGCTCCCTGCGGTCCTGGGCCGCTCGGGCCGTGAAGTCGGCGGTGCGCAGGACGCGCTGCACGTTGCCCCAGGTCAGCAGGGCGATGTCGGTCTCCGGCCAGCCCCGGCGGAGCAGCTCGGCGATCAGGTGCGGATAGCCGGAGGCGTCGGCGAGGCCCTGCGGGTGGGCGGCGCCGGAGTCGTAGAGGCCGGACAGGCCGACGCAGGCCGGGCCGGCCATCGCGCGGACGTGGTCGAGGTGATCGGCCACGTCCCGCAGGCCGGGGCCGGTCTGCTCGGCGGTCAGCGGTACCAGGCAGAGCCCCCTGGCCTCGCCCAGCCCGGCGAGCAGTTCGTCGGACAGGTTGGCGGGGTGGGGGCGCAGCGCGCGGGCGGCGGAGCGGGTGCACAGGACCGGCGTCTTGGAGAGCGTGAGGACGCGGCCGACGGTGAGGTCGCAGGCGCCGGAGAGGTCGGCGAGCACACCGAGCCGGTTCATCTCGCGCACGACCTCCTCGCCGAACCGGGTCAGCCCCGCTTCGCCCCCCGCCCAGGAGGTGCCGGTGAGGGTGAGGACGCGCAGCCCGAGCGAGTGCAGCACGCGCAGGATGCCCAGGGAGTCGTCGAGCGCGGCGGCCGTGGCCGGGCCGAGGACCACGGCGACGCGGCCGCAGTTGCGGGCGTCGATGATCTGCCCGGCGCTGCGGGCGAGCCGCAGTCCTTCGGGGTGGGCGGCGATCACCGACCGGGCGAGGTCCAGCTGCTCCAGGGTGGCGCCGACGGCCCGGTCGGCGACGAGGCCCTCGGGCAGGTGCAGCGACCACAGCAGCGCGCCGACATTGCCCCGGCGCAGGCGGGGCACGTCCGTGTCGACGGCGCTCTCGCCGAGCTGGAGGTCGTAGCAGGGCAGGTGCCGCAGGGCCGAGGGCAGTCCGCTGTAGCCGTCGGCGACGGGGTGCATGGCGAGGAGGGCGCGGGCGCGCTCCAGCGGGGTGCTCTCGGGCTCGTGGGCGGCCTGGACGGCCTCGGCGACCTCGGCGGCCTCCTCGGCCGTGAGCGGCGCGTACGGGCCGAACGGGGCCGCCTGCGCCTCGTCGTCGAGCTCACCGACCTCGGGAAGGGTGTGCGGCTCGTCATGGAGGTCGGCCATGGCGGTCTCCGTACGTCGATCAGCAGTACGGTCACCGTCGCACGGCGGACGGCCGGCTTCCTGGTGGACGGGGCGTTCGGGGTACGGACGCCCCGACGCTCCGGTCAGGTGCCCTCGGCCACCTGGATCACCTCGTCCAGGGTGTCCCGGGAGCGGACCAGGTCGGCGATGGTGCGGTCGATACGGTCGCGCTCCGCGGTGAGGTCGGCGACCAGCCGGGGGGTGGCGACGGCCGAGGGGCCGCCGTCGGAGTCCCGCATGCAGGGCAGCAGCTGGGCGATCTTGGTGCTGTGCAGCCCGGCCGCGAACAGCTCCTGGATGAGCACGACCCGGTCGACGGCCCGCTCCGGGTAGTCCCGGTGGCCGCCGGGGGTGCGGTCGGCGGCCAGCAGCCCCTGGGCCTCGTAGTAGCGCAGGGAGCGCTCGCTGACGTTCGTGCGCCGCGCCAGTTCACCGATCCGCATGGCCGCCCCCGGTCGGAAGGACTCGCATCTGACATCAAGGACTTGAATCTGACATCAGTGTCAGCTTTTACGGTACCGCCATGACACCGACCAAGGACACCCCGTTCCGGCTGGGAGGGCTCGCTCTCCCCCACCGCCTCGTCATGGCCCCGCTGACCCGCAACCGCGCCGCCGCCGACGGCACGCCGGGCGACCTCATGGTCGAGTACTACGCCCAGCGTGCCTCCGCCGGCCTGATCATCGCCGAGGCCGCCACGCCCAACGCGGTCGGACAGACGTATCCGAACATCACCGCGATCCACCGGCCCGAGCACGTGGCCGGATGGCGGCGGGTGACCGACGCCGTCCGGGACGCGGGCGGGCTGATGTTCCTCCAGCTCCAGCACGGCGGGCGGGTGAGCCACCCGGCGACCAGCGGGCTGACGCCGGTCGCCCCCCCCCCCGTCCCCCTGCCCGAGACGATCTTCACGCCGGACGGTCACCGGCCCGCCGTCACGCCCCGGGAGATGGGCCGAGGCGACATCCGCGCCACCGTCGCCGACTTCGCCTCGGCCGCCCGCAACGCGCTCGACGCCGGGTTCGAGGGCGTGGAGGTGCACGCCGCCAACGGCCATCTGCTGCACCAGTTCCTGGCCGGCAACACCAACCACCGCACCGACGCCTACGGCGGCTCGGTCGCCCGGCGGATCCGGTTCGCGGCGGAGGTGGTGGAGGCGGTCGCCGCGGAGATCGGCGCGGAGCGGGTGGGCGTACGGATCTCCCCCGGCGTCACCTTCAACGGCATCGAGGAGGACGACGACGAGACGGCGGAGCTCTACCCGGCGCTCGTCGAGCGGCTGAAGGGTCTCGGGCTCGCGTATCTGCACGTGGTGTACGCCGAGCCGGACGCGCCGCTGTTCCGCCGGATCCGGGCCGAGTGGCCGGGGACGCTCGTCGCCAACCCCGTGCTGACGGAACTCACCACGGACGCCGTCTCCCGCGCGGTCGACCGGCTGCTCGCCGCCGGGGCCGACCTGGTCGCCCTCGGCCGGCCGTTCCTGGCCAACCCCGACCTGGTCGCCCGGCTGCGGCAGGGGGCACCGCTGAACCCGCTGCGGGACCGCTACCTGATGTACGTGGGCGGGGCGGTCGGCTACACCGACTACCCCGCCCTGACCGACGGGCCGGCTCAGCCGTCCAGCGACTCGATCGTCGCGTGGGACGGCGACCGGGTCGCCTGAAGGTCGCGCGCCACGTCCTCCGCCGCGCCGAGTACGCGTACCGCGTTCTGCCAGGTCAGCTTGGCGAGGTCCGGCCTGGACCAGCCGCGGTCGAGGAGCTCCGCGATCAGGTTGGGGTAGCCGGAGACGTCGTCGAGGCCGTCGGGGGTGAAGGCGGTGCCGTCGTAGTCGCCGCCGATGCCGAGGTGGTCGATGCCGGCGACCTCGCGCATGTGGTCGAGGTGGTCGGCGACCGTGGCGACGGTGGCGATCGGGCGGGGGTTGGTCTCCTCGAAGGCCCGGTGGACCTTCATCGCCTCTGCCGTGGTGGCGAGGTGGTGGAAACCGTTCGCGCGCATGTTGTCGTCGGCGGCGGCCGTCCAGTCGACCGCCGCCTGGAGGACGAACTTCGGCACGAAGGTCACCATCGCCATGCCGCCGTTGGCGGCGAGGCGTCCGAGGACGTCGTCCGGGATGTTGCGGGGGTGGTCGCACACCGCTCGCGCGGACGAGTGCGAGAAGATCACCGGCGCGGCCGTCGCGTCCAGCGCGTCCCGCATCGTCGTCGCCGCCACGTGCGAGAGGTCGACCAGCATGCCCTCGCGGTTCATCTCGCGCACGACCTCGCGGCCGAAGGCGGACAGGCCGCCGGCCTTGGGTACGTCGGTCGCGGAGTCCGCCCAGTCCACGTTGTCGTTGTGGGTGAGCGTCATGTAGCGCACGCCCAGCGCGTACAGGCCGCGCAGGGTGCCGAGCGAGTTGGCGATGGAGTGGCCGCCCTCCGCCCCCATGAGCGAGGCGATACGGCCCTCCGCGCGCGCCGTCTCCATGTCCGCGGCCGTCAGCGCGGCGCGCAGGTCCCGCGGGTGGCGGGCGATGAGCCGCCGCACGCAGTCGATCTGCTCCAGCGTCGCCGGGACCGCGTCGGGCAGGTCCGCGCGCACGTACACCGACCAGTACTGCGCGCCGACGCCGCCGGCGCGCAGCCGGGGGATGTCGGTGTGCAGGTGGGCCTGCTGGTGGCCGGCGATGTCACGGGCGTCGAGGTCGTAGCGGACCTGCTCGCGCAGCGCCCAGGGCAGGTCGTTGTGGCCGTCGACGACGGGGAACTCGCGCAGGAGCTCGCGGGCCGCGTCCTGTGAGGTCATCTGCGTCACTTTCCGAAACCGAAGCCGTTCGAACCCTCGACCTTGGCGCGCAGGCGCTTGCCCTTCTCGGTGGCCTGGTCGTTCAGCTCCTGCTGGAAGTCCCGCATGCGGGCGAGCAGCTCCTCGTCCTGGGTGGCGAGGATGCGGGCGGCCAGCAGACCGGCGTTGCGGGCACCGCCCACCGAGACCGTGGCGACCGGGACGCCGGCCGGCATCTGCACGATCGACAGCAGGCTGTCCATGCCGTCCAGGTACTTCAGGGGCACGGGTACGCCGATCACCGGCAGCGGGGTCACGGAGGCGAGCATGCCGGGGAGGTGGGCGGCGCCGCCGGCGCCCGCGATGATCACCTTGAGCCCGCGCCCGTCCGCCTGCTCGCCGTACGCGACCATCTCGCGCGGCATGCGGTGCGCGGAGACGACGTCGACCTCGTACGCGATCTCGAACTCGTCGAGGACCTGCGCGGCGGCCTCCATGACCGGCCAGTCGCTGTCCGACCCCATGACGATGCCTACAACTGGGCTCATTCGGTGATCGTGCCTCTCAGGTAACCGGCTGCGTGACGTGCGCGTTCGAGGACGTCGTCCAGGTCGTCGCCGTAGGTGTTGACGTGTCCGACCTTGCGGCCGGGCTTCACGTCCTTGCCGTACATGTGGATCTTCAGCTGGGGATCGCGGGCCATGCAGTGCAGGTACGCGGAGTACATGTCCGGGTAGTCGCCGCCGAGGACGTTGACCATGACCGTCCACCCGGCGCGCGGGCGCGGGTCGCCGAGGGGGAGGTCGAGGACGGCGCGGACGTGGTTGGCGAACTGCGAGGTGATCGCGCCGTCCATCGACCAGTGGCCCGAGTTGTGCGGGCGCATCGCCAGTTCGTTGACCAGGACTCCGGGAGACCCGTCGGCGTGCCGGATCTCGAAGAGCTCGACCGCGAGGTGGCCGACCACGTCCAGTTCCTTGGCGATGCGCAGGGCCAGCTCCTCGGCGCGCAGGGCGAGGGCCCCGTCCAGGCCGGGCGCGGGCGCGATCACCGTGTCGCAGACGCCGCCCACCTGCTGCGACTCGACGACCGGGTACGCGACGGCCTGACCGTGCGGGGAGCGGACGACGTTGGCGGCGAGCTCGCGGACGTAGTCGACCTTCTCCTCCGCGAGGACCGGGACGCCGGCCCGGAAGGGGTCCGCCGCCTCCTCGGCCGAGTCGACGACCCACACGCCCTTGCCGTCGTAGCCGCCGCGGACGGTCTTGAGGACCACCGGGAAACCGCCCGCCCGTCGCCCACCGCCACCCTTGCCGGAGGGCCCTTCGTGCCCGCCCCCTTCGAGCGCGGCGCCCGCGGCCAGGCCTTCGGCGGCGAAGGCGGCGACGTCGGCCGGGTCGGTCACGATCCTGTGCCGGGGGCACGGAACGCCGATCGCGTCGAGTCGCGCGCGCATCACCCCCTTGTCCTGGGCGTGCACCAGCGCGTCGGGGCCCGGGCGGACGGGAATGCCGTCCGCCTCCAGCGCCCTGAGGTGCTCGGTGGGTACGTGCTCGTGATCGAAGGTGATCACATCGCACCCCCGCGCGAACTCACGGAGCGTGTCGAGATCGCGATAGTCGCCGATGACGACATCGCTCACGACCTGCGCCGCGGAATCCTGTGGGGTGTCACTGAGGAGCTTGAATCTGATGCCGAGCGGGATGCCCGCCTCGTGTGTCATACGAGCGAGCTGGCCCCCGCCGACCATGCCGACTACCGGGAACGTCACGCCCCCAGGGTATCGGCCACGCCACCGCGGCCGAATTCCGTGCCTCTTACCGGGACCTTTCCCGTCTCATACCGACCGTTTCCCCGCTTCTTCCCCGCTGGTCACCGGCCCGTGAGCCGGACCACAGGAAACCGACAAGAGTGGTGGTTAGCATGGCTGGGTTGACGAAACCGAACCCGGACGGGGGCCTGTACGACCATGGCGCATGGTTCCTCGGGGCTGAGGAGGGTCGTCCGCGAGCTCGCGAAGTTCGGAGCCGTGGGCGGCGCGGGGTTGCTCGTCAACCTCGGAGTCTTCAACCTTGTCCGGCATCTCACCGACCTTCAGGTGGTGCGGGCCAGCGTCATAGCGACGGTCGTGGCCATCGCCTTCAACTACGTGGGGTTCCGCTACTTCACCTACCGTGACCGCGACAAGAGCGGGCGGACGAAGGAAATGACGCTGTTCCTGCTGTTCAGCGCGGTGGGACTGGTGATCGAGAACGGTCTGCTGTTCGCGGCGACGTACGGGTTCGGCTGGGACAGCCCGATCCAGAGCAATGTGTTCAAGTTCGTCGGCATCGGGATCGCGACGCTGTTCCGGTTCTGGTCGTACCGGACGTGGGTGTTCCGGGCGCTGCCGGCGAAGGAGGCCGTGGCCGGCGCCGAATCGTTCCTGACGGTGGCCGAGCAGTCCCGGGGACCCGAGCCCAGGGCCGGGCAGCGGGTCGGCTGACCGCCGCACCCCACCGTCCTTCCCCTCGGCCCCCCGATCGCCCTACCGCCCGGCTGCCCTGCCCCCCGATCGCCCTACCGCCCGGCTTCCCTGCCGCTCGGCCGCCCTACCTGACCGTCGGCTCGCCGTCCTCCGCGGTCCGCTTCTGCGGGGGCGTGCTGGACAGGAACAGCCCGAAGATCGGGGGCTGGGCCTGGAGCATCTCCAGGCGGCCGCCGTCGGCTTCCGCCAGGTCGCGGGCCACCGCCAGGCCGATGCCCGTGGAGTTGCGGCCGCTGATGGCCCGCTCGAAGATGCGGGCGCCCAGATCGGCGGGGACGCCGGGACCCTCGTCGGTGACCTCGACCACGGACTGGTTGCCGGTGACACGGGTGCGCAGCGCCACCGTGCCGCCGCCGTGCATGAGGGAGTTCTCGATCAGGGCGGCCAGGACCTGGGCGACCGCGCCGGGCGTGCCCACCGCCCGCAGCTGGCGCTTGCCGGAGCTGACGATGGCCCGGCCCACACCGCGGTAGGCGGGGCGCCACTCGGCGAGCTGCTGCTGGATGACCTCGTCGAGGTCGAAGGTGACCGCCGAGCCGGTGCGGGGGTCCCGGGCGTTGGTCAGCAGGCGTTCGACCACGTCCGTCAGGCGCTCCACCTGCGTCAGGGCGATCGTCGCCTCCTCCTTCACGGTGTCCGGGTCGTCGGTGAGGGTGATCTCCTCCAGGCGCATGGACAAGGCCGTCAGCGGCGTGCGCAGCTGGTGGGAGGCGTCCGCAGCGAGGCGGCGCTCGGCGGTCAGCATGCGGGCGATCCGCTCGGCGGAGGCGTCGAGGACGTCGGCGACCCGGTCGAGCTCGGGAACGGAGTACCGCTTGTGCCGGGGCCGCGGGTCGCCCGAGCCCAGCCGCTCCGCCGTCTCGGCGAGATCGGTCAGGGGGGAGGCGAGCCGGTTGGCCTGCCGGATGGCCAGCAGCACCGCCGCGATCACCGCGAGCAGCGCCACCAGGCCGATGATCAGCAGCGTGCGGCCGACCTCCCGGGTGACCGTGGAGCGCGGCTCCTGCACCAGGACGGTCTCGCCCTCCTCGCCCCGGGCCGTCGCCTTGATCACATCGCCCTGGGGCTTGGTGCCGACCTGGATGACCGTCCGGCCGGGGATCCGGATCTCGGCGTAGCGGTCCTGCGTGACCTGGTCGCGCAGTATCTCCGCGGTGACGTGCTCCGAGCCCACCAGCCGGCTGTCCACGATGCTGGCCAGCCGCAGCGCCTCGGAGTCCACCCGTTCCTGGGCGCTGTTGCTGATCGTGCGGGTCTCGACGATGACGAGGGACACCCCGAACACGGCGATGACGACGAGCACCACGGCAAGGGTGGACTGAATGAGACGGCGACGCACAAAACCCTCCGAGCGGTGACTTCAAATGCCCGATCCGGGCACCCCCCTCAGGGACCTGGGGAACTGCCCGGCCTCGGCCGGGGCACCCCGCCGGAGCGCGGTGCCTCTCCGAGACCGATCGGGGCAACCCCCTGGGGCGCGGGGAACTGCGCGACCAGCCCCCACCCACCCGCACCCGACAACGCGAGGCGAGGCGCAGACACCGGCCAAGCCCGCGGCAGCGTTCAGCTCTTCTCGAAGCGGAAGCCGACGCCCCGCACGGTGGCGATGTAACGGGGGTTCGCCGCGTCGTCGCCGAGCTTCTTGCGCAGCCAGGAGATGTGCATGTCGAGGGTCTTGGTCGACGACCACCAGGTGGTGTCCCAGACCTCGCGCATCAGCTGGTCGCGGGTGACGACCCGGCCCGCGTCCCGGACGAGGACCCGCAGCAGGTCGAACTCCTTGGCCGTGAGCTGGAGTTCCTCCTCGCCCATCCAGGCGCGGTGCGACTCCACGTCGATGCGGACGCCGTGCGTGGCGGGCGGCTGCTGGGGCTCGGACGCGCCGCGCCGCAGCAGGGCCCGGACCCGGGCCAGCAGCTCGGCGAGCCGGAAGGGCTTGGTGACGTAGTCGTCGGCGCCCGCGTCCAGACCGACGACGGTGTCCACCTCGTCGGCGCGCGCGGTCAGGATGAGGATCGGGATGGCGTGGCCCTCCGAGCGCAGTCGGCGGGCCACCTCCAGACCGTCCATGCCGGGCAGCCCGAGGTCGAGCACGACCAGGTCGACGCCGCCCTGCATTCCGGCGTCGAGCGCGGTGGGGCCGTCCTCACGCACCTCGACCTCGTAACCTTCCCGGCGCAGAGCGCGGGCCAGCGGCTCCGAGATGGACGCGTCGTCCTCGGCGAGCAGTACACGGGTCATGAGCTGATGGTAGTCCGCGCCGGGCGGCGGCCGAAGTGTGATCGCCCAGCTGTTTCTTACTCACGGACATGCCGGACAGTCGACGTGCCGAGCGGCCGGCCGTCCCCCCGTCGATCTTGGTACGGACCTACGGTCGGTGGATGGCATCCTGGTGGAGACCTTCGAAACCTCGCCCACGGTTCCTTGATCACCTGTGATCCGTGTCTCAAGTCCTTCCATATCAGGCGTTGTGCTGCCGTATGGTGAAGTAACGCCTGTAGCACGCACGGACCTTCGGCGGTCGGCTCGACGTCGAGGGTCTCCTTTGTGTGCGGCCCGGTCCCCGCCGGCCTCCAAAGGAATGACCTGTGGCCGGGCCCCCGACTCGATGGGGGCGTGGATCTCGGTGGTCGCCGTATCATTAAAAAATATCGACGATCCGGCCTATGACGGCAGCCGCCTCTCCCGCGACGGCGATATGATCGTCGTCACACTCAACTACCGAGTGGGCGGTCGTCTCGACGTCGGGGCTTTCTTTTGGGGGCGGGCCGGTCCCCCGCGGCCCTCAAAAGAATGGCCTGGGGGCGGGCCCCCCGACTGGAGGGGGGCGTGGATCCCGGTGGTCGCCGTCCGCCGCTCCGAGACCCGGAGCGGATTCCCCCGGGGCGTGGGGGTGGACGACGCGGTCCGCCGGTGCCGGCCGCCCCCCACCGGGCGCGCAACGCTCCACTGCGGCGCGCGTCCCGAGCAGCAAGGAACGACATGGCGTCCAGCCTGACGAAGGACTCGGTCCGCCCGGGCACACCCGGCTCCGGGAAGACCTTCTTCGGCCACCCCCGCGGACTGGCCACTCTCTTCATGACCGAGATGTGGGAGCGTTTCTCCTACTACGGCATGAGGGCCCTGCTCCCGCTGTACCTGGTCGCTCCCGGCGGCCTGCACCTCAGCGCCGCGACCGCGACCGCGATCTACTCGGTCTATCTGTCGCTCGTGTACCTGCTCGCCCTGCCCGGCGGCTGGTTCGCGGACCGCGTGCTCGGCCCCCGCAAGACCGTCGCCGTCGCCGGCGCGATCATCATGCTCGGCCATCTGACCCTCGCGCTGCCGAACGCCGGCACCTTCTACGGGGGCCTCGGCCTGGTCGCCATCGGCTCCGGCCTGCTCAAGGCCAACATCTCGACGATGGTCGGCCACCTCTACGACGGGCCCGACGACCCGCGCCGCGACGGTGGCTTCACGCTCTTCTACATCGGCATCAACGTGGGCGCGTTCGCCGCGCCGCTGATCATCGGCACCGTCGGTGAGAACGTCAACTGGCACCTGGGCTTCGCGCTGGCCGCGCTCGGCATGGGTCTGGGCCTCGCCCAGTTCCTGCTCGGCAGCCGCCACCTGAGCTCCCGCTCGGACGTCGTCCCCACGCCGCTGTCCGCGCAGGAGAAGGCGGCCACCCTGCGGAAGGCCGCGTTCTGGGCGGCCGTCGCGATCGTCTTCTACGCCGTCGTCGGTGTCTCCGGCGTCTACACGCTGAACTGGCTGCTGGTCCCGATCACCGTCGCCGGTCTGGTCATCCCGGTCCTCGTCATCGCCCGGATGAAGCGCGACAAGGAGCTGGACCGCGCCGAGCAGTCCAAGCTGACCGCGTACATCTGGTTCTTCGTCGCCGCCGCCGTGTTCTGGATGATCTACGACCAGGGCGGCTCGACGCTGTCCCTGTTCGCCGACTCCTCCGCGAAGAACAGCGTCCTCGGCTGGGACTTCCCCGTCTCCTGGTACCAGTCGGTCAACCCGGTCCTGATCATGGCCCTGGCCCCGCTCTTCGCCTGGGCCTGGCTGGCCCTGGCCCGGCGCGGCAAGGAGCCGAGCACCGCGACGAAGTTCGCGATGGGTCTCGTCCTGGTCGGCGCGTCCTTCTTCCTCTTCCTGGCCCCGCTGTCGATCGCCGAGGGCGGTCACAAGGCGGCCGCGCTGTGGCTGGCGGCGATCTACTTCGTGCAGACCGTCGGCGAGCTGACCCTCTCCCCGGTCGGCCTGTCGGTCACCACGAAGATGGCTCCCGCGAAGTACGCCTCGCAGATGATGGGCGTCTGGTTCCTGGCCGTCACCGCCGGTGACGCCACGACCGGCCTGCTGTCCATCGCCGGCGTCGACCTCAACAAGACGGGCATAGTGGCCCTCGAGGCGGTGCTCGCCGTCATCGCCGGTGTGGCGGTGTGGATGTACCGCAAGAAGGTCAAGGGGCTCATGGGCGACGTCCACTGACGTCCGCTCCCCCGCTCGTCGGAGGGCCGCCGTACCCACGTGGTACGGCGGCCCTCCGACGTTGCGGCCTACCGTCGTTGCAGCCCCGCGCGGCTCAGCTCGCCCTTCTCCTGGGCATGAACGTGAACACCGCGCCGCCCAGCAGGATCGCCGTACCCGCGACCAGGCCCAGCGCCTTCAGGGTGCCGTGATCGCCGGAGCCCGTCTCGGCGAGGCCGCCGCTCGTCGACGTGGACCCGCCCGAGGACGACGAGGAGCCACTGCCCCCGGAGGCGCCGCTCGCCTGTTCCGCGGTGTCCAGCGTCAGGGAGACGGCCGTGCTGTCCGGGGTGCAGGTGGTGGTCGTGCCCATGGCCTCGATCGTGAGGACCCCCGGGGAGAGCGTGGACTCTCCGGTCGCGCCGGGCTTGTAGACGCCCGTGAGGTCCGGGATCTCGATCGGTTGGTTCTGCGGGATGGGCTCGGAGTTCAGCGGGCCCTCCACCGTGACCGAGCCCTCGTCCGCGCCGCCCAGCACGATCTGCATGGTCGGCTTCACCTTGCCGGCCGGGATGTCGATCGGGCTGTCCATGACCGATTTCTTGAACTGCACGGTGAGGTCGTAACTCCCGCCGCTCTTCTTGGCGTTGATCTGGATCGGCGAGGTCGCCTTCTTCTCGCCGATCGGTGACTGGCAGGTGTAGGGGATGTCGACGACCTTGCCGGTGAAGTCGGTCGGGCCGCCGTCACCGCCGCTCTCGGACGCCGAAGGGGAGGTGCTGGGCGTGCCGGACGCGCTCGCCGAGGGCGACTGGCTCTGGCTCTGCGAGGGGTCGGGGGACGTACTCGGCGAGGCCGAGCCCGAGCCGGAACCCGAACTCCCCTCCCCCGCCGTCACGGTGATGGTCGCCGCCGGCTGGACGGCCTCCGTCGGCGCGCACTTGGTGTCCGTGGACAGCGCGTTGACGACGTACGCGTCCGGGGTCAGCGTCACCTGTCCGGCCGCCGTCAGCTTCAGCGTGCCCTTCATGTCGGACAGCGTCATCGCGCCGCCCTTGGGGATCGCCGGGTTCTCGCGCGGCCCCTGCATCGCGATGTCGGCGGTCTGCGCGCCGGCCGCCTTGAGGGTGCCGGACGGCTGGACCGAGTTCGCGGGCAGGTCGATGATGTCGGGGTTCTTCGACGCGGCCTGGGTGAACTTCCAGACGACGTCGACGGTGTCGCCGACCTTCGCCGTCGCCGGTGCGGTGATCTCGACCTTGGTGGTGCCGTTGACGTCGGGCAGACCGATGCCCGAGGGCGGAACGCACTTGGTGGCGTAGGCCACCTCGGCGGCCTGCGCCTGCCCGGCGCTCACGCCCAGCAGGACGGCCGCCCCGGTCAACAGGACGGCGGCGCCCGCCGCTGCCGCTCGCTTCCGCGCGGGCGCACGGTCAGGTGATACGGCTCTCTCACTCACGTGGATCCCTTCCTGCCGGGAGTCGTGGGAGTCGTGGGACTCGTCGGATGGTCTTCGTGCGGTGCGGAGAGCCGGCCCGCCGGGCCCGGACCGGTGTCCGGGGTGAACCACGGCAGGGTCGTGTTCGGGGTGGGGGGTGGCTCGGTTCCCGGGAACGCGATCGCCGTCCTGCGCCTGCGCGCGCGTCCGTGCCCGGGGGCGGGTGAGGGCCGTCGGGCGGCGTGGCGCGGGCGTACCCGGTCCACCACCGCCATCCCGATGCGGAAGACCGCCGCCGGCACCACCAGGCAGAGCAGGATCCAGAACAGGGTCACGCCCCAGGGGCGGCCCACCCCCCACGGCTGTTCGGCGAGGACCTTCCCGCCGTACTCGAGGGAGACGGTGTAGTCGCCGTGGGCGCCGGCGGTGAGTTCGACGGGCAGTTCGACGCGGGCCTTCTCGCCGGGGCCGAGCGTGCCGTGCCACTGCCGCTCGTCCCACTGCGGGGCGAACACCCCATGGGCGGTGCCGACCTGGAAGACGGGGTTCTCGACGGCCGCGGTGCCCACGTTGCCGACGGTGAAGGCCAGGGTGCGGGAGGGCGGCGCGCCGAACCAGGTCAGCAGCGAGCCGGAGCCGTCGAGCCGGGTGTCGCTGAGCACGGAAAGGCGTCCGCCGGCCGTCTGCGCGGGAAGCGGTTCGACCGGGTGCCCGGCCACCTGGAACACCGCGTCGGCCTGCGCCTTCGCTCCGGTCGCGGTGGCCACGTGCACCACGCAGGGGCACGGCACCGGCGGCTCGGTCACCGGCAGGGCCCGGCTGAAACGGCCGTCGGCGTCGGTGGTGACGGCGCGGCCGTCGGCGTTGGCACAGGAGTTGGTGCCGCCGAGCACCCCCCGGGCCGGTGTCGCCTGCCCGCAGATCAGCAGCATCAGCAGCGTGCGCGACCGCCAGCCGGTCCCGTTGACGGTGATCGAACCGCCCGTGCCCGCCTGCGCCGTCGAGAGGGTGACGGCCGGCTTGCCCTGCGCGGCGGCGGCCGGGCCGGCCGAGGGCAGCGCGAGCGTGAGCAGCATCAGCAGCAGGGCCAACGCCAGCGCCGTGATCCGGGGCTTGCCTGTCATGTCGGTGCTCCCGTCGCCGCGGCCCGGTTCGTGGCCGTCGCGCTTCCGCGTCGGCGTCGCCGTACGGCCACCGCGGCCGCCGCGACCGACAGCGCGCCGGCCGCCGTGCCCGCCGCCGCGCCCCAGGGCACGAACCGCGCCGACGCCCGCCCGGTGGCCCGCGCCGCGCCCGGCGCGGTCACCGTGAGACGGACGGTGACGGCGTCCAGGGCCGGACGGTCGGGCCACGGTTCGTCGAGCGTGAGGCGGCGCCCCGGGGGCAGCCGGACGGGCAGGGTGCGCGGGGCGCGGTCCAGGACGGCGCCGAGGACGCCGTCCGCGTGTACGGCGAGCCGCGGGACGAGGGCCGTGGTGCCGCGGTTGACCAGCTCGTACGTGATGCGGTCGCCGCGTACGGCCACGTGCTCGACGGTCAGCGCGGCGAGCTCGGGGCCGCCGACCCGGATCAGCAGCCGGACGGCGGACTCCCGGCCGGTGGAGTCCCGTACGAGGAGGCGGCCGGCGCGGTCGCCGGGCGGCGCGTCCGCCGGGACCGTCACCGTGAAGGGCACCTCGGCGCGGGTGCGGGCGGGGATGCGGAGGGCCTGTTCGGCGAAGGCGACCCGGAGCCCGTCGCCGGAGGCGCGCAGCCGTACGGTGAGCGGCCCCGTGCCCCGGTTGGTCACGGAGAGCGTGTCCTGGAGCACCGCCCCGGGCGTGCCCTCCGCGTAGAAGGACGGCCGTCCCCCACCGGAGGGCGCGACCGACCAGCCGCCGGAGGTGGCCGGGGTGGCCGCGAGCAGCAGCGGCAACGACAGGGTCAGCAGCAGGGCACGGGCGGCGGCGTACGGCATCGGCGGCTCCAGCACTCGTACGAGGGGACGGTCAGCGGGGGACGCGTGCCGTCCGGCCCCGCCGGGTCAGCCACAGGGCACCCGCCGCGCCCGCGAGCAGCACGGTGCCGCCGAGGGTGCCGAGGGCGATGGCGGAGTCCTCGGGGCCGGTCTGCGGGAGGCCGCCGCCGGAGCCGCCGTCACTCGTGGCGCCACCGCTCGTGCTGCCGCCGCTCGTGCTGCTCCCGCCGCCCGACGCGGTCACGTCGAGGGTCAGCGAGGGGCCGGCGTTGTTGGTGGGCGTGCAGGTGGTGGTCGTCCCGAGCGCCTTGATGGTGAGCACGCCGGCCGTGAAAGTGACCTTGCCGGTCTTCTTCGGGGTGTACGTGCCGCTCAGGTCGTTGATCTTGATGGGGGTGTTCTCGGGGATCGCGGCCTGGTTCGCGGGGCCGGAGACCTCGAGGGTGCCGCTGTCGGCGCCGCCCAGTCTGATCGTGGCGCTCGGCTTCATGGAGCCCGCGCCGAGTTCGACGGGACTGGACGAGACGCCCTTCTGCCAGGACATGGTGATCTTGTAGCCGCTGCCGCTCCTGACGCCCTTGATGTCGATGGGCGACACGGCGCTCTTGTCGCCGATGGGCGTCTTGCAGGCGTAGTTGACGTTCACGACCTCGGCCATGGCCGCGGGGGCGGCCATCCACACCACCGCCGAGCCGGCCAGGGCCGCGGCAGTCGCGAGCGCGGCGGTTCGCTTCCGGTACGACACGGTCCCGTCCCCTCACTCCCACCGCCTCGCCCTTACTGACGAGGCATCAGATTGAGCCGTCAAGGTACGCCCGGGGCGATGAGGAGGGAAGAGAAGGTACGCGCCGGAGTTGTGGCGATCCGGCGCGCGGATCCAGGGGGTTTCGAGAACCCCGGCCCTCCGGCGCCACCGCGCCACAGAACCGACGACCACCCCGAAATGGCCGATCCCGCTCACCGCACCGGGGGCCCCGCCGGCCGGGAGCTGAGCCGGGAGGAGCGGACCGGCCGGGAGTTGCGCGGGGGGCGCAGGTCGGCCAGGTGGCTTGGTCGCCCGGAGCCCGGTCGCGGGAGTGGACCAGGGCCCGGGCGCGGTCGCCGGGCGTAGACCCCGGGGGCCTGGCCGAGGGCACGTATGCCCTGGGGCCAGTCGGCCGGAGGTCGGCCCGGGAGGCCGGTCGGCCGGGCTTGGGCCCGCGGGCGCGCTGGGCCGCAAGTCACCCCGGTGGGTCTGCTCGGCCGGAAGTCGGCCCCCGGGGCTGACCGGCCGGGAGCAGGCCCCGGGAGGCCGGTCGACCGGAAGTCGGCCGGGAGGCCGCTCGTCCTGAGGTCGGCCGGGAGGCCGCTCGTCCTGAGGTCGGTTCAGGCAGCCCGGGAGTCGGGCCCGGCGGCGGGAGGTACCTGGGGCCCGGGTGGGTGGTTCCCGGGCCCTGGGGTGGTCAGGCCGGGGCGCCCAGTTCCGCCCAGACCGTCTTGCCCGTGATGTCCGGGGTCCGTACGACACCCCAGTCCAGGCAGAGACGCTGGACGATGAACATGCCGTGGCCGCCGGGGCGGCCCGCCCGGTGCGGGGTGCGGGGGGCCGGCTGGCCCGTGCCGCGGTCCGAGACCTCGACGCGGATCACCTTGTTGTCGCAGGTGAGGACCATCGCGTCCGGCCCCTCGGCGTGCAGGCACGCGTTGGTGACCAGCTCGGAGACGACGAGCAGCACGTCCTCCGCGGCGGCCCTTTGGTCGGCGGTGGCCGCGGGCAGCCAGGCCCACGCGTAGAGCGCCTGGCGGGCGAAGTCGCGGGCGAGCGGGACGACCCCGCTGGCGCCGTCGAAGCTCAGCCGACGTACCTGGCGGCCGCCCGGCGACCCGGACGCCACGGTCGCCGCGCCCCCTTGGGACGCCTCGACTCCCGGTGCGCCCGCCTGGGACGCCCCAGGAGCGTCCCCGGGCTCCGGGCCGCGGTCGCCCGGCGAACAAGGCCGGGTGGTGCTCATCAGCGCTTCACCTCACCGATTCCCCGATTCACCGGTTCACAATTCACAAGTCGGATCACTGCAAGTCCGTACGTAGGCGGACGGCGTTCTCGTCGGCATTGCCGCCGACATGTTCGGGTTCAGGATGTCTCCTGCCCGAGAGAACCGCCGGAACACCCCCCGTTCACGTCCGTTCGCACCCGTTTCCGGCGGACGGCGAAGCTCAGCCGTCCTCGTCACGCTCGTCGTGCCCGTCGCTCAGGGCCTCTTCGACCGTGGCGTGCACGGTGAAGACCGCGTCCGCGCCGGTGATCTCGAAGACCCGCGCCACCACGGGCAGCATGCCCGCCAGATGGACGCCGCCGCCGGCCGCTTCCGCCTTCAGGCGGGCGCCGAGCAGCACGTTGAGCCCGGTGGAGTCGCAGAACTCCAAACGGGTGCAGTCCACCACCAGGCGACTGAGCCCCTTGGAGAGGCAGTCCTCGAGTGGCTCACGCAACAGATCGGCGGTGTGGTGATCCAACTCACCCGCCGGGGTCACCACGGCGCTGGAGCCCTCTTGCCGTACCTCGACCAGAAGCCGGCCAGACTGTGCGCTGCCGACCGTCCCGCGGTCCATGCCGTCTCTTCTCCTGGGGTCGTTGACTGCTTCCTGACGCCCTCGCACCCTACGCCTTCGACCCGCGCCTCAACACCCGAACAATCACACACAAACGGACATACTCGGACAAAATGCACTTGCGGCGGGGCAAGTAAAGCGGGTAGGGCTAGTAGAAGCACGTAACCGACACGGCCGGCTTTGGAGGCGCCGCACACCGCAGTGCGCTCACTGGCTTCGGCAGCCATACGCCGAGAACGATGGAGGACATCATGTCACCCCGGCTCGACGCACCGCCTACCCGCGGAGCGACGTCGACACCCCCTCCGGAACAAGAACATCTGAAACCCATCGCGCAGGACCTGGCACCGGACGTCGACCCCACCGACGTCCTCGCCGGACTTCCGGAGATCCCCCCGTACGAAGAGGTCGGAGCCGTCGACGCACGGGCCCTGTCCAAGACCCTGTTCGCACGGCTCGAATCCCTCGAAGAGGGCACGTACGCGTACTCGTACGTCCGCAACACCCTCGTCGAACTGAACCTCGCCCTGGTCAAGTTCGCCGCCTCCCGGTTCCGCTCCCGCAGTGAGCCGATGGAGGACATCATCCAGGTCGGCACCATCGGCCTGATCAAGGCGATCGACCGCTTCGAGCTGTCGCGCGGCGTCGAGTTCCCGACCTTCGCGATGCCAACCATCATCGGCGAGATCAAGCGCTTCTTCCGCGACACGTCGTGGTCGGTGCGCGTCCCGCGCCGGCTCCAGGAGCTGCGGCTCGACCTGGCCAAGGCGGGCGACGAACTGGCCCAGAAGCTCGACCGGGCGCCCACCGTCGTGGAGCTGGCCGAGCGTCTCGGCATCTCCAACGAGGAGGTCGTCGAGGGCATGGCCGCGTCCAACGCGTACACGGCCTCGTCGCTGGACGCGCAGCCGGAGGACGACGACTCCGAAGGCGCCCTCGCCGACCGCATCGGCTACGAGGACCACGGACTCGAAGGCATCGAGTACGTGGAGTCGCTGAAGCCGCTGATCGCGGAACTCCCGTCCCGCGACCGGCAGATACTCTCGCTCCGCTTCGTCGCCGGTCTGACCCAGTCGGAGATCGGCGAGGAACTCGGCATCTCGCAGATGCACGTGTCGCGGCTGCTGTCGCGGACCCTGGTGCGGCTGCGGAAGGGGCTGACGGTCGAGGAGTGACCCGTCCCGTCCGTGTCCGGGTGCTCTCCCGGGCACGGACGCCGGTGTCACCCCGGCCCCTCACCTCCGCCCTCACTCACTCCCTCTCTCCCGCCCTCGCTCACGCACCCCCTCGTTCCCCGGAAACCTCCCCACGGAACCCCTTGGGCCACTAGGGTCACCCCCACCACAGACTGACCGGTACGTCAGCAACCGGGCGCGACACACCGCGCATCCGGCGAGGAGGCGACCCCCATGGCCCGTGCCGACGTGGACGGCGGCGGAAACGGTGACGGCAACGACGGCGGTCACGGCGGCGGTCACCGTGACGGTCACGGCGGCGGCGACGTGAGCGCCGACGTCTCGGACGCGTACCTCACCGACCGGCTCCGCGCCGCCCCCGCCGCCGCGTACCCGGCGCTGCGCGCACTCCGCGCCCGCCACCAGCCCGCCGTCCTGGCCTACGCCCGCCGCTGCACGACCGGCGAACCGGCGGCGCGGCGCCTCGCCGCCGAAGCGTTCACCCTCGCCGCCCGGGAGACCGCCCGCGGCAACGACCCCGGCGGGTCCTGGCGCCACCGCCTCCTGCTGCTGTCCGCGCAGGTGGCCACCGACTGGGCCCTCGACGACCGGGCCGGCGGCCTGGACGCGGGACTGCTGCTCGTCCTCAACACGGCGGCCCCCGGCGGCCCGGTGCCGCCGCTGCTCGCCGCGTTCCGTTCCCTGCCCTCCCGCACGCAGGGCCTCGTCTGGTACGGCGTCGTGGAACGCGAGCCCGCGGAACGGACGGCCACGCTGCTCGGCCTGACCCCCGAGGACGTCACGTACGGCACGGGCCCCGCCCTGCACCTCCTGGCCCAGGCCTGTCTCCGGCACCGGCTCGCCGCCTCCGACGACCCGCGCTGCGGGGACTTCCGCCGGCTGATCGAGCAGTCCGTACGGCCGGACGCCCCGCGGCACAGCCCCGACCTCGAAGCCCACAGGGCGCACTGCCCGCACTGCGCGACCGCCTACGAGGAACAGTGCGCGCTGCGCGACGATCCTCGCGGGGCGCTGGCGGAGGGGTTGCTGGTGTGGGGCGGGTCGGCGTACGTGAGGGACGACCGGCAGCCGTCCGGCGGCCGGGGACCGGCGGTCGCGAGACGACCGTCGCGGCGGGTGGCGCTGGCCTCGGCCGCGTTGGGGGTGGCGGTGGTGCCCCTGGCGGTGGCTCTGCTGCTGACCTCGGGCGGCTCGGGCGACTCGCAGGACGCGGCGGGAGCCGTCGTCCCCGGGCCGTCGGCGATGGGGCGGACGGATCCGCTGTTCGCGTTCGTCTTCCAGGCGGGTTGGGCGGTGCTGCTGCTGGGGGTGGAGCTGCTGGTCCCGGGGGGGGCGGCGCGACGGGGGGGGGGGGGGGGGGGGGGGGGGGGGGGGGGCGGGGGGGCGGGGGGGGGGCCGGCGGGGGGGGGGGGGGGGGCGGGGGGGGGCGCGGCCCGCCTCCTCCCCCGCCTCCCCCTCGCCGTCCCCGACACCGAGTCCGTCCCCTTCCCGCACGAGCGCCCCGCCGGAGCCGAAGCCCACCCCCTCACCGACCCGCGCGCCCGGTGGGACGTTCGCCCAGGTCGTGAACGTGGACAGCGGGCGCTGCCTGGAGGTGGCGGGCGACTTCGACAACGGCACGGACGTGGTGACGGTCCCGTGTTCCGGCTCGCCCAGTCAGCGGTGGCGGGTGGACGCGGCGCGCGGGGTGCTCCAGTCGTACGCCGACCAGGACTTCTGCCTGGACAGCAGGGGGTCCGTGGACAAGGGCGTGGGGGTGTGGGAGTGCGCCTCCGTGGACGGTGATCACGGGGCGAACCTGCGGTTCACCGTGGACGGCGACGGGACCGTCCGCCCGGCGATCGCGATCCTGACGGCGCTGACGGCGGACGTGGGCGGCGGGGTGTCGCTGGAACCGCTGGACGAGGACGGGGACCAGTTGTGGCGGGCCGGGGCGGCCTGAGCACGGGACGCGGTCCCCGCCGCCGGATGTCCTCATGCTGAAAACCCTCTGGCCGGATTCCCGTCGGTGACTACGCTGGCCCAGCCCTCTGACCAGCAGAGCCGCTGGGCCAGCCGCGTCATCTGCTCATGAGGAGCCCCATGCCCGACTCCCCTGCCTCCGCACCTGCCTCGCCCGCCCCGGCCTCGCCCGATCCTGCCTCGCCCGACCCGGCTGCCGGTTCCTCCGCGCTCGGGCGGCTCGCCGATCTTCCCGTGCTGCTCGTCGCCGTCGTCTGGGGTTCCAGTTATCTCGCCGCCAAGGGCGTCACCACGGCGGACACCGTGCCGGCCGTGCTGGTGCTGCGGTTCGCCGTGGTGCTGCCGGTGCTGGTGATCGTGGGGTGGCGGCGGCTGCGCGCGCTGAGCGGGCCGCAGTGGCGCGGGGCCGGGGTGCTGGGGCTGATCCTGGCCGGGATCTTCCTGCTGGAGACCTACGGCGTCGTGCACACCTCCGCGACCAACGCCGGGCTGATCATCAGCCTGACCATGGTGTTCACGCCGCTCGCGGAGAGCCGGGTGCGCGGGGTGCGGCTGCCGGGGGCGTTCATGGCGGCGGCGGGGCTGTCGGTGCTCGGCGTGGCGCTGCTGACGCAGGGCGCCGGGTTCACCGCTCCGTCCGGCGGCGATCTGCTGATGCTGGGGGCGGCCGTCGCCCGCACCGTGCACGTGCTGGCCATGGCGCGCATGGACTCGGTACGCGGCGCCGACGCGCTGTCGCTGACGACGGTCCAACTCGGCTCCGCGGTGGCCGTGTTCGCGGTGCTGGTGGCGCTGCCGGGGGCGGGTGCCCCGCCGTGGGCGGCCGCGGCGGACTTCGACGGCGGCGACTGGCTGGGGCTGGTCTACCTCTCCGTGTTCTGCACGCTGTTCGCGTTCTTCGTCCAGATGTGGGCGGTCCGCCGCACGTCGCCGTCCCGGGTCAGTCTGCTGCTGGGCACCGAGCCGGTGTGGGCGGCGGCCGTGGGCATCGCGCTGGCCGGGGACCGGCCGGGGTGGCTCGGCTTCGTGGGCGCGGTGCTCGTGCTCCTCGGCACCGGATGGGGTCGGACGGTGGCGGACCGGGACAAGGGGCCGGGGCCGGCTCAGACGACCCGTACGCCGCGCCGCCACACCCCCGAGACGAGCGGCACGCCGGGCCGGTAGGCCAGGTGGACGTGGCTCGGGGCGTCCAGGAGGGTCAGGTCGGCACGGGCGCCGGGGGTCACGCGGCCCACGTCCGTGCGGCGCAGGGCCGCGGCACCGCCGGCGGTCGCCGACCACACCGCCTCGTCGGGTGTCATCCCCATGTCCCGCACCGCGAGCGCGATGCAGAACGGCACCGACGAGGTGAAGGACGAGCCGGGGTTGCAGTCCGTGGAGAGGGCGACGGTGACGCCCGCGTCCAGCAGCCGGCGCGCGTCCGGCCACTCGGCGCGGGTGGAGAACTCGGCGCCGGGCAGCAGCGTGGCGACCGTGTCGCCGCTCGCGAGGGCGTCCACGTCCGCGTCCGTGAGGTGGGTGCAGTGGTCGGCGCTGGCCGCGTCCAGCTCGACCGCCAGCTGCACGCCGGGCCCGTAGGAGAGCTGGTTGGCGTGGATCCGGGGGTGCAGTCCCTTCGCCCTGCCCGCGGTGAGGATCGCGCGGGCCTGGTCGCCGTCGAAGGCGCCCTTCTCGCAGAAGACGTCGATCCAGCGGGCGTGCGGGGCGCAGGCGTCGAGCATCTCGCCGGTGACCAGGGCCACGTAGCCGGCCGGGTCGTCGGCGTAGTCGGGAGAGACGATGTGCGCGCCGAGGTAGGTGACCTCGTCGGTGTGCCGGGCGGCGAGGCGCAGGGCGCGGGCCTCGTCGGCGACCGTCAGGCCGTAGCCCGACTTGGTCTCGAAGGTCGTGGTGCCCTGGCGCAGCGCCTCGGAGAGGAAACGGGTGAGGTTCGCCTCCAGTTCCCCGTCGGTGGCCGCCCGGGTGGCCGCCACCGTGGTGCGGATGCCGCCCGCCGTGTAACCGCGGCCCGACATCCGGGCGTTGAACTCCTCGGTGCGGTCGCCCGCGAAGACCAGGTGGGAGTGGGAGTCGACGAAGCCCGGGAGGACCGCACGGCCGCCGGCGTCGACCCGGTTGTCAGTGGCGGGTGCTTTGCTTGATTCACCGGTCCACACGACGCGGTCGCCCTCGATGACGACGGCCGCGTCCCGGACCAGCCCGAGCGGGGAGCCGTCGCCGAGGGAGGGATCGTTGGTGACCAGCGTGGCGATGTTCGCGATGACGGTGGTCGTGCCGGTCGTGCCGGTGCTGCTGCTCATCGTCGTGTCCTCGTGGGGGCGGGAGCCGGTGGTGGTCGCTAGGCGTGCAGGGCTGCCACGGCCCGCGCGAGGGCCTGCGGCACATCCGGTACGAGCGTGTGCGCCCCGTCGCGTACGACGTGACGCCCGGCGACGACCGTATGGCGTACGTCCGCCGCGGTCGCCGCGAATACGGCCGTCTCGGCGCCGAGCCTGGGCACCGGTCCCGCCGTCCTGACCGAGTCGAGCGCGATGGTCGTGAAGTCGGCGGCCGCGCCGGTCTCCAGGGTGCCCGCATCCGGGTTGCCGAGGGCCGCGTGGCCGTCGGCGGAGGCGGCGCGCAGCAGGGCGGCCGCCGTCCAGTGGCCCCGGGTGCGGGTGCGCAGCCGCTCGTTCAGCTCCATCGCGCGGGCCTCTTCGAGCAGGTCGATGACGGCGTGGCTGTCGGAGCCGAGAGACAGCGGTGAGCCCGCGGCCTGGAGGGCGACGGCCGGGCCGATGCCGTCGGCGAGGTCCCGTTCGGTCGTCGGGCACATGCAGGTGCCGGTCGCGGAGCGGCCGAGGAGGGCGATGTCCTCGTCGGTGAGATGGGTGTTGTGGACGCCGGTGGTACGCGGTCCGAGGACGCCGTGCTCGGCGAGCAGTTGGGTGGGCGTGCGGCCGTGGGCCGCGCGGCAGGCGTCGTTCTCGGCGGTCTGCTCGGACAGGTGCACATGCAGCGGCGCCCGGCGCTCCTCGGCCCAGCGCGCCACCGTCGCCAGTTGTCCGGCGGGCACGGCGCGTACGGAGTGGATCGCCGCCCCGATCCTCGCGTGATCCCGTTCCTTGAGAAGTGAACAGCGTGCGGCCCAGGCGTCCGCGTCGCCGTCGGAGAAGCGGAGCTGGTGGGCGTCGGGGGGCTGTCCGAAGCCGGCGGACAGATAGGCGGTGTCGAGGAGGGTGATCCGGACACCGGCTTCGGCGGCGGCCTCGATCAGGGCCTCGCCCATGGCGTTGGGGTCGGCGTAGGGGGTGCCGCCGGGCGCGTGGTGCAGGTAGTGGAACTCGCCGACGGCCGTGATGCCGGCCAGCGCCATCTCGGCGTACACGGCACGGGCCAGCTGGTGATAGGTGTCCGGGGTGAGCCGGTCGGCGACGGAGTACATGACCTCGCGCCAGGTCCAGAAGGTGCCGGAGCCGACCTGCACGGTGCCGCGCAGGGCCCGGTGGAAGGCGTGGCTGTGGGCGTTCGCCAGGCCGGGCAGGGTGAGGCCGCGCAGGATCTCGGCGCCGGGCGGCGGGGTGCCGACGCCCGTCCGGACGGCGGTGATGCGGCCGTCCGTCACCTCCAGGGCGACGCCCGGCTCGACGTTCGTGCCGAGCCAGGCGTGCTCCAGCCAGTACGTCCGTGTCCGCTGCGTGGGGGTCACCGGCAGGCCAGTCCTTCCAGTACGTCGGCGAGGGCGTGCACCCCGGCCACGCAGTCGTCCTCGGCGGCGAACTCGGCCGGGGAGTGCGAGACGCCCGTGGGGTTGCGCACGAACAGCATGGCGGTCGGGATGGTCCCGGAGAGGATTCCGGCGTCGTGTCCGGCGCCGGTGCCCAGGACCGGGACCTTGAGGTCCGTGTCGCTGCCGAGGATGCGGGCGAGTTCGTCGCGCAGGGCGTGGTCGAACTCGACGACGGGCGTGAACGACTCCCGGACGACGTCCAGGTCGATGCCGTGGACCTCGGCGTACTCGCGGGCGGCCTTCTCCACACCGCCGACCACGGTGTCGAGAGCGGCCTGGTCGGCGGCGCGGGAGTCGAGCCAGCCGCGCACCAGGGAGGGGATGGCGTTGACGCCGTTCGGCTCGACGGAGATCTTGCCGAACGTGGCGACGGCGCCCGCGAGCCGGGCCTCGCGGCGGGCGGCCGGCACGGTCTCGGCGTACGGCAGCATCGGGTCGCGCCGGTCCACGAGGCGGGTGGTGCCGGCGTGGTTGGCCTCGCCCCGGAAGTCGAACCGCCAGCGTCCGTGCGGCCAGATGGCGCTGGCCAGGCCGACCCGGTCGCCGCTCAGGTCGAGGGCGCGTCCCTGCTCCACGTGCAGCTCCACGAAGGCGCCGATCCGGGCGAGCCGCTCCGGGTCCGCGCCGATGGCGTCGGGGTCGTGTCCTGCGGCCTCCATGGCCCGCGGGAGGGTGATCCCGTCGCCGTCGGTGAGCCGGTGGGCCTGCTCCACGGTGAGCCGGCCCGCGGTGAGCCGGGAGCCGACACAGGCCAGTCCGAAGCGGGCGCCCTCCTCGTCACCGAAGTTGACGAGAGCGAGCGGCTTGGTGAACGTGACGTCCCGCGCGCGGAGTTCGTCGAGCGCGGCGAAGGAGGACACCACGCCCAGGGGTCCGTCGAAGGCGCCGCCGTCCGGCACCGAGTCGAGATGCGAGCCGGTGACGACGGCGTCGCCGGCCGCCGGGTCCCCGAGCCACGCCCACTGGTTGCCGTTGCGGTCGATCTCGTACGTCAGGCCCCGTGCCTCGGCCTGTTCCCTGAACCACTCCCGGCAGTCGGTGTCGGCGGCGGTCCAGGCGTAGCGGCGGTAGCCGCGGGACTCGGAGTGCCGGCCGACGGGGGCCAGTTCACGCCACATCTCCTGGAAGGACGCACGAGCCGCCACCGGCTGTGGGCGGTCGTTGCGCGGGGCGGAACCGGTGGGCACGGCCGAACCCGCGGTCGGCGACGAGGGCCCGGCCCCCGCCGGACCGCCCGCGCCCCGCTCGTCTCCCGGCAGGGTCACGCGTCGTCACCTTCACGCATGGGCACCCGCACGCCGCGCTCGTCCGCGACCGATTCCGCGATGTCGTACCCGGCGTCCACGTGCCGGATGACGCCCATGCCGGGGTCGTTGGTGAGGACGCGGCGGATCTTCTCGCCGGCGAGCTTGGTGCCGTCCGCCACGGAGACCTGGCCGGCGTGGATGGAGCGGCCCATGCCGACGCCGCCGCCGTGGTGGATCGACACCCAGGACGCCCCGGAGGCCACGTTGACCATGGCGTTCAGCAGGGGCCAGTCGGCGATCGCGTCGGAGCCGTCGAGCATCGCCTCGGTCTCGCGGTACGGGGAGGCGACGGAACCGCAGTCGAGGTGGTCGCGGCCGATGGCCAGCGGGGCCGCCAGTTCGCCCGACGCCACCATGTCGTTGAAGCGCTCGCCGGCCTTGTCGCGCTCGCCGTAGCCGAGCCAGCAGATACGGGCGGGCAGGCCCTGGAAGTGGACGCGCTCACCGGCCAGCTTGATCCAGCGGGCCAGGGACTCGTTCTCCGGGAAGAGGTCGAGCATCGCCCGGTCGGTCTTGGCGATGTCGGCCGGGTCGCCGGAGAGCGCCGCCCAGCGGAAGGGGCCCTTGCCCTCGCAGAACAGCGGGCGGATATAGGCGGGGACGAAGCCGGGGAAGGCGAACGCCCGGTCGTATCCGGCGAGTTGGGCCTCGCCGCGGATGGAGTTGCCGTAGTCGAAGACCTCGGCGCCGGCGTCCAGGAAGCCGACCATCGCCTCGACGTGCTTCGCCATCGACTCGCGGGCCCGGGTGGTGAAGCCGGCCGGGTCCTTCTCGGCGGCGTCGGCCATGTCCTCGAAGGCGATCCCGGTCGGCAGGTAGGCGAGCGGGTCGTGGGCGGAGGTCTGGTCGGTGACGATGTCGATGGGGGCGCCCATCGCGAGCAGCTGCGGGACGAGCTCGGCGGCGTTGCCGAGGAGGCCGATGGAGAGCGGCTTGCGCTGGTCGCGGGCCTCGACGGCCAGCTGGAGCGCGTGGTCCAGGTTGTCGGCCCTGACGTCCAGGTAGCGGTGCTCGATGCGGCGCTCGATGGCGCGCGGGTCGCAGTCGATGCAGATCGCCACGCCGTCGTTCATCGTGACGGCGAGCGGCTGGGCGCCGCCCATGCCGCCGAGTCCGGCGGTGAGGGTGATCGTGCCGGCGAGGGTGCCGGAGAACTTCTTCGCGGCGACGGCGGCGAAGGTCTCGTAGGTGCCCTGAAGGATGCCCTGGGTGCCGATGTAGATCCAGGAACCGGCGGTCATCTGGCCGTACATGGTCAGGCCCAGCTGCTCCAGCCGGCGGAACTCCTCCCAGTTGGCCCAGTCGCCGACGAGGTTGGAGTTGGCGATGAGGACACGCGGGGCCCACTCGTGGGTCTGCATGACGCCGACCGGACGGCCGGACTGCACCAGCATGGTCTCGTCCTGCTTGAGGGTCCTGAGCGTGCGGACCATCGCGTCGAAGGAGCGCCAGTCGCGGGCCGCCTTGCCCGTGCCGCCGTAGACGACGAGCTTGTCGGGGTGCTCGGCGACCTCGGGGTCGAGGTTGTTCTGGAGCATCCGCAGGGCGGCTTCCTGCTGCCATCCCAGGGCGCTCAGTTCCGTACCGCGTGGCGCTCGTACGGGGCGGGGTCCTGACATGGTCTGCCTCCTTGCGGATGGGTGATCCCGGCGGTTGTTGCTGTTGTTATTCACATCCTGACTCGATGAATAGGGCTAGTCAATACATCGGGGCCATGGCGTCGCGTCACGACCCCGGGATCACGGCATACGGAGGCGACCTGCCCGACCCACCCGACCTGCACGGAGAAGGGGGCGCGCGTTTTCGCGTTCACCACCCCGCGTGGACATGCGCGCCGTTGACGCGCGCCGGTGGGCCGGTGTTGAACGGTGGGGAAGGGGCGCATGGGGCGCCATTCGGCCCGAAACGGGGTCAGTCGACCCACGTTAGCCGTCCCGCCGCATGTTCCGCTGGAAAATGCCAGAAGACTCACCCCTCGGCGCCTACGTTGCGTAGCTTCTTCATCACTCAGCCGAACCGAAGGCGGGAGGGGAGCCCAACGGTGCCCGGAATCGACGAGTGTCTCCTGGAGGCCATGCGGCTGCCCGGTGCCCGGGGTGCCGCGCTGGTCGACTGGACCAGCGGGCTGGCCCTGGGCGCGGTCGGGGAGTTCCCCGGCGGCGACCACGAGGCGGCGGCAGCCGAGGCGGCCGAGGTGGCCCGGCTCACGGCCGAGCAGCGGGCGTTCGCACCCGACGGCTACGACCGTCGCGACGGACAGGACGGCCACGGCGGCCACGACGGACAGGGGAGCGGGGGCGGGGTCGCCGATCCACCGGTCGAGGACCTGATCATCAGCAACCGGGACAGCTACCACGTGCTCCGCTTCGTACCGACGTCCTTCGACAGCAGCGTGTTCCTGCACGTGTGGCTGGCCCGGCCGGACGGCAACCTCGCGCTGGCCCGGATCCGGCTGGGCGAGATGGCCGGACGGCTGGTGCTGGGGTGACCGCGGTGAGAACGCCCCCGCAGGGGACGACCCCGCCGCCCCGGCTGCCCGTGCGGGAGAAGTCGGCGGCCCGGGAGCGCGGCGGCGGTCTGTCGCCGATGCTGACCCGGCTCGCGGCCGAACGGGCGACCGGTGTCCTGGAGCGGGAGCGCGGCTCGCTCTACCTCGCCGAGGGCAAGGTGGTGCACGCCGAGAGCCCCCTCGCCCCGGGCCTCGACGTGCTCCTCCTGGCCCACGGCACCCTCGCCCCCGCCGTCTGGCAGGACGCGGTGGACCGGGCCGACGAGGAGTACGGCGTCGCCCGGCTGCTGCTCGACGCCGGCCGCGTCCCGCGCGGCGCGCTCGAACTGTGCCACCTGGAGGCGGTCTTCGACGCGGCGTACTTCGCGCTCACCCCCAGCAGCACTCCCGGCCGCTTCCGGTACGGCGCCGGGCACTGGCTGGGCACGCTCCGGCCGGTCCCGGTCGAGGCGGTCGAACGCGAGACGCTGCGCCGGCGGGAGCTGCTGCACCGGCTGTGGCCGGACCCGCTGACCGACGGGGCGCCGCTGCGGCGGGCCGAGACCGTCGCGGCGCCCGCCCCGACCGCCCGGCAGAGCGCGGTGCTCGCCTCGGTGGACGGCGTACGCACCGCGTCGGACATAGCCCGGGAGCTGGGCCGACAGGCCTTCCACACCCTGGTGGACGTCCGGCGGCTGGCGGCGGCGGGGCTGCTGACCGCTCTCTTCCCGCCGCCCCGGCAGCACCGCCCGCCGCCGGCCGCGCCCCCGCTCCACCCCGGGCCGGCCGCAGGTCCCGCCGCGAGTCCCGTCGCCCCCGACCCCGACCCGCCACCGGGCATCACCCTGCCCCGTGTCAACGACCCCGACATCACCTTGCTGAAGAGGCTCAGGGATGCGCTGGAGGCCCTTTGAACGGCAGCGACCGCGCGCCGAGAGGAGCGAGCTGATGGTGTCCGAGCCAGAGATACTCGACGAACTCCGGCGGCTGCGGGCCCGAGTGCCCCAGCTGACCGGCGCCCTGACGGCCGGCGTGGACGGTCTCGTCCTCGCCCACGACACGCCCGGCGTGGAGCCGGAGGTGGTGGCCGCGCTGACCGCCGCCGCCCTCGGCGTCGCGGTGCGGATGGCGGACACCACCGGCCAGGGCGACTTCCGCGAGCTGCTCGTGCGCGGGGTCTACGGCTATGTCGCGACCTACGCGGCCGGTGAGAGCGCCGTGCTGACCCTGCTCGCGCAGGACCGCGTCAACGTCGGCCGGCTGCATCTGGAGGGCCGCCGGGCCGGGGCCCGCATCGGGGAGCTCGTCGACGCGTGGGAGGCGAAGGCGCGGGAGGCGAAGGACGCCGCCGCGACAGCGGCCAGGACGCCGCCCAAGACCCCCGCCAAGCCGCCCGTGCGGACGCCCGCCAAGCCACCCATCGTACGGACCAGATCGGCGCGCGGGTCGGCGACGACCAACGCGCGCACCACCACGGATAGTTGAGAAGGAACCGAGGAGCACAGTCATGGCCAACACCGAAACCACCCTGAAGGAATGTCTCGCCTCGATCGAGGGCGCGACCGGAGTGGCGCTCGTCGACTACACCAGCGGCATGGCGCTGGGCACGTTGGGCGGCAGCAAGACCTTCGACCTGAACGTCGCCGCCGCCGGCAACACCGACGTCGTGCGCGCCAAGATGCGCACCATGGAGCACCTCGGGCTCAAGGGCCAGATCGAGGACATCCTGATCACCCTGGCCGACCAGTACCACCTGATCCGGCTGATCAGCGGCCGCGGCGGCAACGGACTCTTCATGTACCTGGTCCTGGACGCCAAGCGGGCCAACCTGGCGATGGCCCGCCACCAGTTGAAGAAGATCGAGGAGGACCTCGAGGTATAGCCCGACCGGTCCGGTCCGACCGGACGTGCCGGGCTGACCGGACGTGCCGGACGTGACAGGCCGGCCGGACCGGTCCGTGCCTAGACCAGCGCCGCGGTGCGGCGGCGGGACCCGCCCGGGGCCGCGTCGCCGGCCGCGATGCCGGTGCTGCGGTACGCCTTGACGGCCTTGCCCGCCGGGCGTCCGCCGCGCCGGTCCAGCCAGTCGACGCGCACCCACAGCAGTGCGTCCTCGGCCCGCTCGCGCCGCCCCAGCCAGGCGGCCTTCAGCCGCAGTCCCGTCCCCCAGCCGGCGAGCAGCAGTCCGGCGGCCGCGGGGACCGCGAAGGAGCTGCCGAGCGCCGCCACGAAGGCGAGCAGCAGCCACCAGCGGTGCCCGCGCCGCCAGGTGCGCACGGTCACCGCCCGGTCCTGCAGCACGTCGTGCTTGCCGGCCCGGGCGGCGCCCTGTCCGAGTCCGGTGATCCGCCTGCGGCCGCGCCACGCCACCACGGCGACGGCGACGATGAACAGGGCGGCCCCGGCCAGCACCCCGATCCGCCGTCCGGTGAGGCCGGGCACCAGGACCCCGACCCCCGCCGCGAACACCCCGCACCACCACAACGGCGCGGCTCCGGCCCGTACGACGACGGCCACCCGAGCCAGCCCCTGCCCTCCGCGCGCCACGTCCGCCTCCTGGTCTCTCCGGCACAGTCTCGTGACCGTTCAGACTAGTGAGCGAACGTGAGACGAGTCTGAGAGAACGCCCCGAAAAATCGCGCCCTCCGCGAGCGGCGGCCTACTCGACGAAGAGCCCCCGCGCCGCCGCCCGCGCGTCGAACTGCTCCAGCCGGGCCTGTGCGTCGGGCAGGTCGTCGCACATCGCCTCCAGCAGCACCCGCCCGAGCAGCATCGGCGCGCACGCCGTGTCGAAGGCGAGGCCGGTGCCGACGGCGGCCGGCAGCAGCAGGTCGGAGACCTTGGCGACCGGCGCGAACGCGGAGTCGGCGACCGTCACCACGCTCAGCCCCGCCTCCCGGG
Source organism: Actinobacteria bacterium OV320 (assembly GCA_001298545.1). Classification (GTDB taxonomy): domain Bacteria; phylum Actinomycetota; class Actinomycetes; order Streptomycetales; family Streptomycetaceae; genus Streptomyces; species Streptomyces coriariae. The sequence continues at coordinate 552,807 of LJCX01000031.1, read as the reverse complement.
CATAGCCGAGGGTGTCGACGACCTCGCGCGGATGCCGGGGCAGCGCGAAGCAGAGCAGGGCCGAGGCGCCCGCCCGGACGGCGGCGTCGATCCGGTCGTGGATCATCGTGCCGCCCTCGTTCAGCAGCCGTACGTCGGGATGGACCTTGGCGGCGAAGTAGGCGAACCCGTACGCCTGGGAGGCGGCGGCCCGCAGTCCGAGCACGGGAAGCGGACGGGAGGCCGCCAGCAGCCGGCCCGCCCGCTGCACCGGCCGGGGATCGGCGAGCAGTTCGGCGAGGTGCTTCAGGTTCTCGATCTCGGCCTCGACGGCCTGCTGGTACTCGTTGTACGAGGCCGGTCCTGCCGCCTGTTCGGCGGGGGCGACCTCGCGCAGGTGCTTGCGCAGGGCGGGGTAGCCGTCGAAGCCGAGGGCGACCGCGAAGCGGGTCACCGACGGCTGGCTGACGCCCGCGAGTTCGGCCAGCTCCACGCTGGACAGGAACGGCACGTCGGCGGCGCGCCGCACCATGCTGTGCGCGATGCGCCGCTGGGTCGGTGTCAGCCGGTGCCCCTCGAAGAGCGCCTGCAGCCGGGCGGCGGGACTGTCCGGCAGACCGGCGCCCGTCCCCCCCGGATCCGATGCCGCCGGACCCGGCACCCCCGGACCCGACACCCCTGAACCCGGCGCATCCGGACCCGGCGCCCCTGGACCCGGCACTCCCTCACCGATCCCCGTCTCCGCGCTCATGCCCCGCTCCCCCTCCAGATGTCCGTGAACCGGTCCAGCAGTCCGGCCGCCGCCCGCACGTCGTCCGTGAGCGGCCGGTCGGCCTGTTCCGCGTCGAGCACCGCCTCGGCCAGCTCCAGCGCCCGGCCCGCCGGAAGTCCCGGTTCGGGCCGCAGCTCGCGCTGGCGCAGCGCCCGTACGGCGGCGACGAGTTCGCAGCCGACGACGAGACGGTACGCGGCACAGGCGCGCAGTGTCTGCCGGGCGGCGAGCGAGGCGAAGCTGGCCTGTTCCTCGACGCCCCGGGAGAGTACAGCGTGGCCGAGCGAGGCGGGCGCCGAGAAGGCCCGCAGGTCACCCAGGGCGGCCGCGGCGGCGTACTCGAGGATCATCACGCCGGAGGAGGCGGGCTCGGGGTCGGCGAGGAACGGGCGCAGCCGGGTGTAGGCGGGTTCGTTCAGGGTCGACAGGCGGGAGGTGGACAGCCGGGCCACCTGGGTCAGCGCCAGCCTGAAGTGGTCCAGGGCGAGGGCGAGCTGGGCCTGGTAGAAGCCGCCGTGGTGGTAGGCGGTCATGTCCTCGGGGGAGATGAGCGGGTTCTCGGCGGCCGCGTTGATCTCGATGCCGACCACGTCCTCCAGGGCGTCGGCGGCGTCGTGCGCGGGGCCGTGGATCTGGGGCAGGCAGCGGAAGCCGTAGGGGTCCTGGATCCTGCCGAGGGGTGGCGTGGGCCGGTCCTGCGCGCCGATCAACTCCCGCATCCGGCGGGCGACCTCGGTGGACCCGCGGTGCGGGCGGGCGGCGTGCACGGGGGCGGCGTACGCCTCGTGCGAGCCGTCCACGGCGAGCAGCGAGAGCGCGGCGACGACCTGGGTGGCCTCCAGGAGTCCGCGCAGTTCGTGCAGGGCGAGGGCGGACTGGCCGAGGGTGAGGGCGTTGCTGCTGATGAGCGCGAGCGCGTCGTTGTTGTCGAGCTGCTGCGGTTCGGGGATCCCGGTGCCGCGCCACGGGTGCTCCCCCACCAGCGCGAGCCCGACCTGTGCCAGCGCCGCCAGGTCGCCGGTCCCCACCGAGCCGAACTCGTTGACGACCGGATACGCCCCGCTCTCCAGTGCTTCGCACAGCGCCGTGACGACGCCGGGCCTGAGTCCGGCGCCGCCGGCGAGGAGTTGGTTGGCGCGGACGGCGAGCATGGCCCGGACCTGCCGGGCGGGCAGTTCCTCGCCGATGGCGCCGGCGTGGCTGCGCAGCAGGCGCAGGCCGTGCTCGGCGGCCGCTTCGGTGGGCACGTCCTCGTTCCGGTTGGCGCCGACTCCGGTGGAGCGGCCGTAGACGCGACCGGTGGCGGCGATCCGACGGGCGGCGTCCCAGGACTCGGCCATCCGCTTCGTCGCGTCGGTCCCGGGGACCGGGCGGGCGGCCCGGTCGGCGAGGCGGGCGACGTCCGCGACACCGAGGGCGATCCCGTCGAGGACGACGAGACCGGAGCCCACCCCAGAAGGGGCGTCCATCATCCGAGACGACATAAGGCCACGAACTCCCATCAATCCGGACACTCGATCTTGCCTGCCGGTCATCCGCTCCCTCGGATTAACACCGAACCGTTGACAAGCTATTCACCTACCGAGAACTCTGCATGACGTTATACAGCCGGGCAAGGGACAACTCATGATCCAGTTCGACCCGGTCCGCATGGTCGACCCGACCTCCGGAACCATCGAGGTGGGCGGCAAGGACGTCACCCGCCAGGACGCGGCCGAGCTGCGCCGTTCCATCGGATACGTCATCCAGCAGTCGGGACTCTTCCCGCACCGCACGGTGCTCGACAACATCGCCACCGTGCCGCTGCTGCTGGGCCACGGCCGCCGCAGGGCCCGCGCCCGCGCGGCCGAACTGCTGGAGACCGTCGGCCTGTCCGCCGACGCCGGGAAGCACTACCCGCACCAGCTGTCCGGCGGCCAGCAGCTGGGGGTCCCCCCAGGCCGTTGAGGCACTGGGGGAGCGTCGGGGTCGCCCGCGCGCTCGCCGCCGACCCGCCGGTGCTCCTCATGGACGAGCCCTTCGGCGCGGTCGACCCGGTGGTCCGCACCCAACCGACACCGACATCCAGGCCAACGACTGGGTGGTGCTGACCGACCCCGAGAACCTGATCCCGGGCCGGCACATCGTCCCGCTGATCGCCGACCGCAAGGCCGACTCCACCGTCCGCAAGGCCCTCGCGAAGCTCGGCAACGTCCTGACCACCGCCCAGCTCACCGAGCTCAACCGCCAGGTGGACAAGGACAAGAAGGACCCCCGAGGACGTGGCGAACGCGTACGCGAAGCAGCACGGGCTCACGAAGAAGTAGGCCCCGCGCTCTTCGCCGGCACTCGGCCTGCGCTCCGCCCGCACTGCGCAGGCGCTCCGCAGGCGCTCCGCCGCCCTCCCGCGAACCCGACTCCGGACAGGGGGGCTATCCCCAGTGCGGCGGGCGTTCCCGCTGCCTAGCCTGGTCACCATGACGGGATGGGAGACCACCATGGAAGCGCGCGACACGGACCTGAAAAAGGAACTCGACGCCACCCTCGCGACCCGCAGGGAGCTGGGCGAGGAGTACGAGTCCGCGCTGGTGGACTCGTTCCTGGAGAAGGTCGACCAGCGCATCGACGGCGCGGTGGAGCGCCGGGTGCGGCGGCAGTTCGCGGAGCAGCAGATGGTGGCGGCCCGGGACGCCCGCTCGCCCAGGGCGACGGACTCGTGGGGCGAGCGCTTCGGCTTCGGCATCGTCTCGCTGGTGCTGGCGATCCCGCTGTCCGCGATCGGCGCGGGCACCGCGCACCTGCCCGGCCTGATCGTCTCCTGGGTGGGCATCGTCGGCGTCAACGCGGTCCAGGCCGCCCGCTCCCACCCCGGCCTCTTCGGCAGCCACCGCCGCTCCTCGAAGAAGGACGGCGACTGGGAGGAGTGACCCGGGCCGGCGCCGGGGGCCCGGGAACGGGGTTCACGCCTGGCGGGTCGGCAGCACCATGATCTGCCGCAGGTTGACGTGCCGGGGGCGGCTGGTGGCGTAGGCGACGACGTCGGCGAGCTCGGCCGCGGACAGCCCGCCGATGGCGTCGAACATGCCGTCCAGCTGCCCGGCCAGCTCGTCGTTGTCGAGGTGCGTCGCCAGCTCGGTCTCCGTCAGCCCCGGCTCCACGTTGGTGACCCGCACGTCCCGCGGCCCGAGTTCGACGCGCAGGGCCTGGGAGAGATAGGTGACGGCCGCCTTGGTGGCGCCGTACACCCCGTAGTTCGGGAACGCGATGTGCGCGGCGATGGACGAGATGTTCACCAGGTCCGCGGGCCGCCCCTCGGCGGCGGCGCCCACCAGGTCCCCGGTGAAGGCGCGGATCACCCGGAGCACTCCGGTGACGTTGGTGTCGAGCATCCGCCGCCACTCGTCGATCCGGCCGTCGTCGACGGGGTTCGGCAGCATGACGCCGGCGTTGTTGACGACCAGGTCGACGTTCCCGTAGGCGTCGCGGATCCTGGCGGCCGCCGCGTCCACCGACGCGTCGTCGGTGACGTCGGCGACGACGGCCAGGGCCTCGCCCCCGTCGGCGCGGATCTTCTCGACGACCGACTCCAGCCGGTCGCCGCGCCGGGCCAGCAGGGCGACCCGGGCACCCGAGGCGGCGAGCAGCACGGCGACGGCCTCACCGATACCGCTGGCGGCGCCGGTGACGACGGCGGTACGACCGGCCAGGCTCGCGTACGGGTTCCCGTACAGGTCGTGGTTCTGGTTCTGGTTCTGGTTCCCGTACTGGTTCTGGTTCTGGTTCTCGTGCGACATCTGTTGCTCCTGGGAAGAGGCGGGCCGGGGTGGTTCCCCGGCGGCACGCACCACCCTCGCCGTCCGCGTCCGCGCTACCCAGGGATGCGCTTTTCCTGGGTCTGCCAGTACCAGGTTCGCGGCCCGCCGCTCCCCTACCATCGAACGCATGGACGGGGATCTTGGGGACTTTCTGCGCTCGCGCCGCGCCCGCATCCAGCCGGAGGAGGTCGGACTGCCCTCGCACGGGCGCCGACGGGTACCCGGGCTGCGACGCGAGGAGGTGGCGCAGCTGGCCGGAGTGAGCGTCGACTACTACATCCGCCTGGAACAGGGCAGGGGCCCGAGCGTCAGCGACGCGGTCCTGGACGCCGTGGGGCGCGTGCTGCGCCTGGACGACACGGAGCACGCCTATCTGCACGCCGTCGCCCGCCCCCGCAAGCCGGCCGGGCGACCGGCCGCGCCCCGGGTCCGCGCGGGCGTCCGGTTGCTGCTCGACAGCATGGAGCGCACCCCGGCCTTCGTGCTGGACCAGCGGATGGACGTGCTGGCGTGGAACACGCTCGCCGACGCGGTCTTCGGCTACAGCCGCACCGGGCCGGAGGGCCGCAGCATCCCGCGGCACGTCTTCCTCGACCCCGGTTCCCACGACTTCTACCCGGAGTGGTCCGCTGTGGCCGTCCAGTGCGTCGCGCATCTGCGGATGCTGGCCGGCCACCACCAGGACGACCGCCGGCTGACCGCGCTCGTCGGGGAACTCTCGCTGAAGAGCGACGACTTCCGCCGGCTGTGGGCCGATCATCCGGTCCGGGAGTGCGCGTACGGGGTGAAGCGGATCCAGCACCCGGTCGCGGGCCTGCTGACCTTCCCGTACGAGACGCTGGCGGTCTCGGCGGATCCGGACCAGTCCCTGCTGGTCTACACCCCGGAGGCGGGCTCCGAGACGGAGGAGCGGCTGCGGCTCCTGGGCAGCTGGCGGGCGACGCCGGTCCAGACGTAGTCCTGGCCCGGTCCGCGGCGGACACGACTCAGGCGGACACGACTCAGGGCCTGTCCGGTGGACAGGCCCTGAGTGACTGAAGCTTGCGCGGGGACCGCCGCACCCCCGTTACCGGGGGGCGGGACGACGGCGGTCCCCGCGAGGGACGCGGGCCGGGTCAGGCCGGGCTTGCGCGTCCGTGGCGTCGGTGGAGGTCCGGGAGCCGCTCCGGAGGTCCGTGACGCCGTTTTGGTGCCGGTGGGGCGGGGAGCCGCTCCCGCCCCTTCCGACACCCATAAATATGCCGGACGCGTGTTAACCGAGTGCTGCGTGGACGTGACACCCTCGTACCACTTCCGCGAAGTCCACCATTTCGGTAGGCAAACGGAAGTTCAGCGCCCGAGAGGGCCGTTCACCGGAGGTTTCCCCGAGATTTCGGCCCCTGCCCCCCGGACGTCACTTCCCGCCCTTGGCCAGGAAGGCCAGCAGGTCCTGGCGGCTGACGACGCCGGTGGGCTTGCCCTCGACGAGGACGATCGCCGCGTCCGCGGTACCGAGCACGGACATCAGGTCGCCGACCGGCTCACCGGAGCCGACCTGCGGCAGCGGGGCGGACATGTGCTTCTCCAGCGGGTCGTCGAGAGAGGCCCGCTGGGTGAACAGCGCGTCCAGCAGCTCCCGCTCCACGACCGACCCGACGACCTCGGCGGCCATGACGTCCGGGTGACCGGCGCCCGGCTTCACGATCGGCATCTGGGAGACGCCGTACTCGCGCAGCACCTCGATGGCCTGGCCGACGGTCTCGTCCGGGTGCATGTGGACGAGGGACGGGATGGCGCCGTGCACCTTGTCGTTGAGGACGTCGGCGACGCGCGCGCTGGGACCCTCGTCCTCGAGGAAGCCGTAGTCGGCCATCCACTCGTCGTTGAAGATCTTCGAGAGGTATCCGCGGCCGCTGTCGGGCAGCAGGACGACCACGACGTCGTCCGGGCCGAGCCGCTCGGCGACGCGCAGGGCGGCCACGACGGCCATCCCGCAGGAGCCGCCGACGAGCAGCCCCTCCTCCTTCGCGAGCCGCCGGGTCATCTGGAAGGAGTCCTTGTCGGACACCGGGACGATCTCGTCGGCGACCGTGCGGTCGTAGGCGGTCGGCCAGAAGTCCTCACCGACGCCCTCGACGAGATACGGCCGCCCGGACCCGCCGGAGTACACGGAGCCCTCGGGGTCGGCGCCGACGACCTGGACCCGGCCCTCGCTGGCGTCCTTCAGGTAGCGCCCGGTCCCGGAGATGGTGCCGCCGGTGCCGACGCCGGCGACGAAGTGGGTGATCCGCCCCTCCGTCTGCTCCCACAGCTCAGGGCCGGTGGAGTGGTAGTGGGAGAGCGGGTTGTTCGCGTTGGAGTACTGGTCCGGCTTCCACGCACCCGGCGTCTCCCGCACCAGCCGGTCGGAGACGTTGTAGTAGGAGTCCGGGTGCTCGGGGTCCACGGCGGTGGGGCACACGACGACCTCGGCGCCGTACGCCCGCAGCACGTTGATCTTGTCGGTGCTCACCTTGTCGGGGCACACGAAGATGCACTTGTACCCCTTCTGCTGCGCCACGATGGCCAGCCCGACCCCGGTGTTTCCGCTGGTCGGCTCGACGATCGTGCCGCCGGGCAGGAGCTCCCCGCTCTTCTCCGCCGCCTCGATCATGCGCAGGGCGATGCGGTCCTTCACGGAACCGCCCGGGTTGAAGTACTCCACCTTGGCCAGGACGGTCGCCTGGATGCCCTTGGTCACGCTGTTGAGCTTCACCAGCGGGGTGTTGCCGACGAGGCTGATCATCGAGTCGTGAAATTGCACCGTTGTCTCCGGTTGCTTGCAAAAACAGTGGTCGTAGTGGTTACGCCAGGGTACGGCCCGGGCAGCGGCCGGGTCGGCACGTTCACTCCCGGTTGAGATTGGGCGACGGTCCGTACGGGGCAAGGAGTGGGTGTACGGACACGAGGAGGTGGCGTCGAGGCATGACGAGCATGTCGAGGGCGAGAGTGGCCCGGCGCATCGCGGCCGGCGCGGCCTACGGCGGCGGCGGCATCGGACTGGCCGGGGCGGCGGCCGTAGGGCTGGTGGTGGCGGAGGTGCATCTGGCGCGGCGCCAGGTGAACAACGGGGCGCATCCGCACGTCCCGCAGGCGGAGGGCCGCTACGGCCTCGCCTACGACGTGCCCGGACCCGGCAAGGAACCCCTGCGCCTGACGATGCTGGGCGATTCCACGGCGGCGGGCCAGGGCGTGCACCGCTCCGGGCAGACCCCGGGCGCACTGCTGGCCTCGGGCCTGGCGGCGGTCGCCGAACGGCCCGTGGAGCTGCGCAACGTGGCGCTCCCGGGCGCGCAGTCCGACGATCTCGACCGCCAGGTCGCGCTGGTCCTGTCGGACTGCGACCAGGTGCCCGACGTCTGCGTGATCATGATCGGCGCGAACGACGTGACCCACCGGATGCCGGCCACCCGCTCGGTACGCCACCTGTCCTCGGCGGTACGACGGCTGCGCACGGCCGGCGCCGAGGTCGTCGTCGGCACCTGTCCCGACCTGGGCACGATCGAGCCGGTCCAGCAGCCGCTGCGCTGGCTGGCCCGCCGGGCCTCACGCCAGCTGGCGGCCGCCCAGACGATCGGCGCCGTCGGGCAGGGCGGCCGCACGGTCTCCCTGGGCGACCTGCTGGGCCCCGAGTTCGAGGCCAATCCGCGCGAGCTGTTCGGCCCCGACCACTACCACCCCTCGGCGGAGGGGTACGCGACGGCGGCGATGGCGGTCCTCCCCACGGTCTGCGCGGCCCTCGGCCTCTGGCCGGACGAGGAGGAACGCCCGGACGTCTCCCGCCGCGAGGGATTCCTGCCGGTGGCCCGGGCAGCGGCGGAGGCGGCCTCGGAGGCCGGCACGGAGGTCACCGCTGCGATGCCGACCGGCCCACGGGGCCCCTGGGCCCTGCTGAAGCGCCGCAAGCGGCGCCGGGTCTCGGAAACGGAGCCGACGTCCCCGGCCAGCGCCTGACGAACCCGCCCGCCGAAAGCCCACCCGACCCCCGACCGGGGCTGACCGACCAACCCGACCGGGGCTCGCCCGACCAACCCGACCGCGGCTTGCTCCACCAGCACGGCCGGGGCTCGCCGACCAGCCCGACGGGCGCCCACCCGACCAGCCCGACCGGGGCTCGCCCGACCGGCTTGCTCCACCAGCACGGCCGGGGCTGACCCACCAGCCCGTCCGGCGTTTGAGGACGAGGCCCGTCCAGGGCCGAAGCGGGGGTCCAGGGGGCGGCAGCCCCCGGACCCGGTGCGCTGCCCCACCCGCACACTCCCGGCCAACCGCCGGAGACCCAAGCAAGCGCTTAGTAAATTGCGGTCAGGGTCACACCGCGATCCCCGTGACCCAGGCCATACGTACGGGTAACTTCCCAGACAGCCGTGCCCGTAAGAACACCCTCGCCAATGGAGCCGTGATGCCCGAAGCCGTCATCGTCTCGACCGCCCGCTCACCCATCGGCCGCGCTTTCAAGGGCTCCCTGAAGGACCTGCGCCCGGACGACCTCACCGCCACGATCATCCAGGCGGCCCTCGCCAAGGTCCCCGAGCTGGACCCGAGGGACATCGACGACCTGATGCTCGGCTGCGGCCTGCCCGGCGGCGAGCAGGGCAACAACCTCGGCCGCATCGTGGCGGTGCAGATGGGGATGGACCACCTCCCCGGCTGCACGATCACCCGTTACTGTTCCTCGTCCCTGCAGACCAGCCGGATGGCCCTGCACGCCATCAAGGCCGGCGAGGGCGACGTCTTCATCTCGGCCGGCGTCGAGACGGTCTCCCGGTTCGCCAAGGGCAACTCCGACAGCCTGCCCGACACCCGCAACCCGCTCTTCGCCGAGGCCGAGGCCCGCACCGCGGCCGTCGCCGCGCAGGAGGGCACCTCCTGGCACGACCCGCGCGAGGACGGCCTCGTCCCGGACGCGTACATCGCGATGGGCCAGACCGCCGAGAACCTGGCCCGCATCAAGGGCGTCACCCGTCAGGACATGGACGAGTTCGGCGTCCGCTCGCAGAACCTCGCCGAGGAAGCCATCAAGAACGGCTTCTGGGAGCGGGAGATCACCCCGGTGACGCTCCCCGACGGCACGGTCGTCAGCAAGGACGACGGCCCGCGCGCCGGCGTCACGCTGGAGGGCGTCCAGGGCCTGAAGCCGGTCTTCCGCCCCGACGGCATGGTCACCGCCGCCAACTGCTGCCCGCTGAACGACGGCGCCGCCGCGGTCGTCGTCATGAGCGACACCAAGGCCCGCGAGCTCGGCCTCACCCCGCTCGCCCGCATCGTGTCGACCGGCGTCTCCGGCCTGTCCCCCGAGATCATGGGCCTCGGCCCGGTCGAGGCGAGCAAGCAGGCGCTGCGCCGGGCCGGCCTCGGCATCGGCGACATCGACCTGGTCGAGATCAACGAGGCGTTCGCCGCCCAGGTGATCCCCTCCTACCGCGAGCTCGGCATCGACCTGGACAAGTTGAACGTCAACGGCGGCGGCATCGCCGTCGGCCACCCCTTCGGCATGACGGGCGCCCGCATCACCGGCACGCTCATCAACTCCCTCCAGTTCCACGACAAGCAGTTCGGTCTGGAGACGATGTGCGTCGGCGGCGGCCAGGGCATGGCCATGGTCATCGAGCGCCTGAGCTGATCGCCCGGACACAGGCCCCCGACAGGGCCCCTGCGTAACCGTTTCAGCACCTGCGGTGACGGATCAGCCCGGAGTCCGGAAAGCCCCTGGACTCCGGGCTGTTTTGTGATCCAATCTCCCCCAGGATGTGACCTATCTCCCTCCCCGGAGGGATTTACGCAGCTCAGCGCCTTTCGACACCAAACCCCAGGCCCAAAGTCCTGCCCGTTTCGTGACGTTACGCACTGACAGGTGGATAGTCCACCCTTCAAGCTGATGTAGGAAGTCGGGGGTCGACTTTGAACCGGGAGTACGTCAGTGAGCGCCATGCCGATCGCCTTGCTGGTCACCACGGCCGCTACGGGCGCCGTGGGCGTCGCCGTCCTGCGCACCCTCTTGCAGTTGCGCCGGCAGGTCGCCGCCCTGCACACCCAGCTCGCCAAGGACGCCAGGAACGCCGAGGAGACCGCCGCCGAACTGCGCGGCTTCGTCCCGGCCGCCCGCGGTACCGCCGACGCGGCTGAGATACGCGCCGCCGTCGCCGACGCGCTGGCGGAGGAGCGGGAGCGGGAGCTGGCCGAGGCCCGTGCCTTCTGGGCCGCGCAGGAGGCCCGTGACGCCTCCGACGCGCCCACCCTGCTGGGCCTCCCGGACAGCGAGCTGTTCCTGCCCCGCCAGACCGACTTCGTGGGCCTGGAGCCCCTGGAGTCGGTGAGCGAGCCGACCGCGGACGCCGACGAGTTCGCCGGGGACTCCGCCGAACTGGCCGCGGCCCGCCGCCGCCACCCGTCCCACCCCGACTTCGTGCCGGTCCAGTCACCGGTCGTGAACGACCACGAGCGCACGGTGGCGACGCTGGAGGAACTGGCCGCGTCACAGATCGAACTGACCGACGTCCGCCCGGGCCCGCTCGGCACCCTCGACGTCTACGTCTTCGCCGACGGCACCACCCTGTGCATGACCCCGGGCCACCGCGAGACGGCGGAGCGCCTGGCCACGGCCCTCACCGCGGGCGAGACGCCGTTCCTGCTGGGCGGGTCGGGCATCTCGGGCGCGTACACCCTGACGTTCCAGTGCGGGGCCGAGAACGTCTACATCCTGGCCGACCGGGTCATAGCGAGCCTGTGAGGCTCACACACCCGCCCGCTTCTGCGCCTGCGCCACCAACTCCAGAGCTTCCCGCAGCTGGCCCTCGTCCGTGAGTACGAGGGCCAAGTCGTGCGCCGCGACGGTGATTTGATCGGCGGCGGCGAACATCCCGGCGTCCGGCATCTCGCGCGGCAGCGCTCCGGGCTCCTCGATGAGCTGCGCGCGCCGGACCAACTCTCTTGCCAGCGCCAGTGCCTCCGTGGCCGCGCCTCTCTGGAGCCGGCTCTGCGAAGCGGCGCGCAGACGATCGGCGAAGTGGTCCACCGCACGGGTCAGGGACGTCGTATCAGCCACGCCGCGAGACTACGCGTCGCACCGGCACTGTTGCCAACGGGCGAACACTCAGGCACCGTGACCTGAAGGACCGGCTTACATCCCCTTTGCTACCGGAGGCGCCGATGTCCCATGTCCTCTCCGAGGAGACCCACCGCAACATACTGGCCCGCATCCCCCATTGCACCGGTCGTGAGGTCGCCGACTGGCTGCGCACCGTCGACGAAGGCCCCGCTCTCCGCTTCGAGGAGAAGGTCAGCTGGCTGCGCGCCGAGCACAACCTCGCGTACGGCCACGCCAAGGCGATCATCCACGAGTACGACCTGAGGAGGGCCGCGCGCAAACTCCTCTAGCGCGCACGCGACACACCACCCCCACGGACACGGAGAAGGGCCCCGGGATCGGATCCCGGGGCCCTTCTCGCTGTCTGGGTGGATCAGGTGGGTCAGTCGCTGTTGAGGATCGACAGGAGTCGCAGGAACTCCATGTAGATCCACACCAGCGTCAGCGTGAGGCCGAAGGCGGCGAGCCAGGCCTCCTCGCGCGGGGCGCCGTACGCGATGCCGTCCTCGACCTGCTTGAAGTCGAGGGCGAGGAAGCAGGCGCCGAGCAGGATGCCGATGACACCGAACACGATGCCGAGCGGACCGCTGCGGAAGCCGAGACCGTCGCCGCCGCCGAAGACGGTGAACAGCAGGTTCACGGCCATCAGCAGGACGAAGCCGAGCGCGGCGGCCATCACGAAGCCGTAGAAGCGGCGGTTGACGCGGATCCAGCCCGCCTTGTACGCCACGAGCACACCGGCGAAGACCGCCATGGTGCCCATCACCGCCTGGGCGACGACGCCGTCCGCGATGTACGTGGAGACCGCGCTGGAGATCACGCCGAGGAAGACGCCCTCGAGGGCGGCGTACGACAGGATCAGCGCGGGGGCCGCGCGGCGCTTGAACGACTGGATCAGGGCCAGCACCATGGCGACCAGACCGGCGCCGATGGCGATGCCGTACGACTTGCCGATGTTGGCCTCGTCGACGGGCAGCAGCACCCAGGACAGCACCGCGGTGACGACCACGGTGCCGAGCGTGGTCGCGGTGCGCGCGACGACGTCGTCCATGGTCATCCGGCCGGTGGTGGCCGGGGCCTGCGGCGGGGCGCCGTGCAGGTCCTGCTGGGCGTAAGGGTTCTGCGCGTACGGGTTGCCGGCCTGCTGGGCGTAGGGGTTGCCCTGCTGCGTGCCGACTGCGGGTCCCCCGGCCTGCGGCGCGGCGTTGAAGCCCGCGTAGCCGTTGTCGCGGCTGAACCCCCGTCGCGAGAAGACCGGGTTTCTGCTCCTCATTGCACTCCTCCGTGGCCACACTGCGCGGCCTTGAGCTCAAGGGTAATGGGTAGGCAAAGGATTGACCCTAGTGCTTGGGGAGGATCTTTCCCTCTAACTGCTGGCCAACACGCTACGTGGCGTCGTGATTCCCGGCACAGGAGGGCCGTATTCATGACCAAGCCGCGACATGGCCGGTACCGCGCGGAGACCGGCGGGGCCCGGAGGGGCCCCGACGGAACCCGCTGTCCGATCACCCGAACGGGAACCCGGTGTACGCCTCGGCCAGGTCGGTCTCGGCGGCGCGGGAGGAGGCGATCCGCTCCAGCCGGGCCAGCTGGAGACGGTCCTCGAAGGGGGTGGCGTCGGGGGCGCGGTGCAGGAGGGTGGTCATGTCGTACGAGAACCGCTCGGCCTGCCACACGCGCCGCAGACAGGTCTCGGAGTAGGCGTCCAGGAGAGCGGTGGACCCGGTCTCCCTGCGGTGCGTCAGCGCCCGCGCGAAGGTGACGACGTCCCCGACGGCGAGGTTCAGCCCCTTCGCCCCGGTCGGCGGCACGATGTGGGCCGCGTCCCCGGCGAGGAAGAGCCTGCCGTGCCGCATGGGCTCGTGCACATAGGAGCGCATGGGGGTGACCGACTTCTGGGTGATCTCCCCGCGCGCCAGTTTCCAGTCGTCGTCGGTCTCGAAGCGGCGCTCCAGCTCGTCCCAGATCTCCTCGTCCCCCCACGCCTGCGCGTCCGTGCCCTCGGGCACCTGGAGGTAGAGGCGGGAGACGGACGGCGAGCGCATGGACAGCAGCGCGAAGCCGCGGTCGTGGCGGGCGTAGACGAGCTCGTCGTGCGAGGGCGGCACGTCGGCGAGGATGCCGAGCCAGCCGAAGGGGTACGTCCGCTCGAAGACACGGGTCGACGCGGCCGGGATCGCCTGCCGGGCGACGCCCCAGAAGCCGTCGCAGCCCACGACCCAGTCGCACTCGAGGACGTCCTCGACGCCCTCGTGGCGGAAGCGGATCCGCGGGTGGTCGGTGCCGGCGTCCTCGACGGCCAGCGCCTCCGCCTCGAACAGCAGCGGGCCGCCGCCCGCGAGCTGGAGCGCGATGAGGTCCTTGCACACCTCGGTCTGCGCGTAGACCGTCACCGACCGGCCGCCGGTGAGGGCGGGGAAGTCGACCCGGTGACGCCGCCTGGCGAACCGCAGCTCTATGCCGTCGTGGCGCAGCCCCACGCGGTCCATGCGCTCCCCGGCGCCGGCCGCGCGCAGCACGTCCACCGTGCCCTGCTCCAGGATCCCGGCGCGCTGGCGCTGCTCGACGTAGGCCCGGTCGCGGCTCTCCAGCACGACGGAGTCGATGCCGGCGTTGTGCAGCAGACGGGCGAGGAGGAGGCCGGCGGGGCCGGCGCCGACGATGCCGACGGTGGTGCGCATCGGGCGTTTCCCTTCACTGTTCGCGTAGTGAAGTTTTCTTCACTGTATTGGGACGTGAGTCTGCGCTCCTGTTCACCGGGTGTCAACGGTCGGAACGCCGAGAGGCAGGGCGAGGCACGGGCGAGGCACGGGCGACGAAGGGGCCGACCGCCACGGCGGTCAATGCCTCGATGGAGGATGCAGCGATCGCCGAGACGTCGGAAGTGCCCAGAGCCGGACTTGAACCGGCACGCCCGCGAAGGGGCAGCGAGGTTTAAGCTCGCCGTGTCTGCATTCCACCATCTGGGCAGGCCTGACGGCTCCGTTGGAGCTTCCGACCCTATCGGGATCCGTCCCTCGAACAGCGGAACAGCGGACCGATGTTGTCTTATTTTATTGACGTCTGAGGGTGCATCAGCACCTGGAACTCGCCATCTGCACTTGCCAGTAGCCTCGCGCGCGGCACCCGCTTGCGTACGCGGAATGACGGAATTTCACCGTCCGAACGAGGTTGCTCCACCGGTTCTTGACGAGCCGACCCTCAGGGGCGGGCGTCATCCCCAGGTATGACACGGCGGTCCGCCGTCCGACCCGAGTCTGCCCTCGGAACCGGAACAGCGGGTGACTACAGGGCCGTCGGCGGCCAGGACGATGGTTCACGTCCCCAAGACTTGCCGTCGTCCCGTCAGGAGCCACGCCCGTGACCACCAGCCCCCTCGCCGAACGGACCACCGCCGTGGCCGCACGCGCCACGGACCTGTCGAAGATCTACGGACAGGGCGAGACCCAGGTGGTCGCTCTGGACCGGGTCTCGGTCGACTTCCGGCAGGCCGAGTTCACCGCGATCATGGGGCCGTCCGGCTCCGGCAAGTCCACGCTGATGCACTGCGTGGCGGGCCTCGACAGCTTCTCCTCCGGCTCGGTGCGCATCGGTGACACCGAGCTCGGCGCGCTGAAGGACAAGCAGCTCACCAAGTTGCGCCGGGACAAGATCGGGTTCATCTTCCAGGCGTTCAACCTGCTGCCGACACTGACGGCGATCGAGAACATCACGCTCCCGATGGACATCGCGGGGCGTAAGCCGGACAAGGAGTGGCTGGAAAAGGTCATCCGGATGGTGGGGCTCGCCGACCGGCTGAGCCACCGGCCCTCGCAGCTCTCCGGCGGTCAGCAGCAGCGGGTAGCCGTCGCCCGCGCCCTCGCCTCCCGGCCCGACATCATCTTCGGTGACGAACCGACCGGAAACCTCGACTCGCGTTCGGGCGCCGAGGTGCTGGGCTTCCTGCGCAACTCGGTGCGGGAGCTGGGACAGACGGTGGTCATGGTGACCCACGACCCGGTGGCGGCGGCCTACGCGGACCGGGTGATCTTCCTGGCGGACGGGCGGATCGTCGACGAGGTGTACGGCCCGACGGCCGACTCGGTGCTCGACCGGATGAAGCAGTTCGACGCCAAGGGCCGCACCAGCTGATCCCCCACCGGGACCGACCGCTCGCCGACGAGCAGGACTGAGAAGAACCCATGTTCCGTACCGCCTTGCGCAACGTACTCGCGCACAAGGCCCGGCTCCTGATGACCGTGCTCGCCGTGATGCTCGGCGTGGCCTTCGTGTCGGGGACCCTGGTCTTCACCAACACCCTTTCCGGCGCCCTGCAGAAGAGCTCCGCCAAGGGCTTCGACCAGGTCGACGTCGCCGTCACCGCCGAGGTCCAGGACGACGTCGGCGACCGCATCGTCAAGACGCCCGAGCTGACCCAGGCGCTGCTGGAGCAGAGCGCGAAGGTGCCGGGCGCCGCGTCCGCCATCGGCGTCGTCAACGGCTTCACCGCCATCGCCGACAAGGACGGCAAGCTCGTCGGCGGCGGCTTCCAGTCGCAGGGCGGCAACTACTGGGGTGCCAAGGACGCCCGGTACCCGCTCACCACCGGGCACGCGCCGAGCGGCGCCGACGAGGTCGTCATCGACTCCCGGACGGCCGAGCGGGCCGGGTACAAGGTCGGCGACACCGTACGGATCTCCGTCGACGGCCCCGTCCTCACCCCGAAGATCACCGGCATCTTCACCACCGACGACGGCAACGTCGCGGCCGGCGGCAGCCTCGCCCTGTTCGACACGGCGACCGCGCAGACCCTCTTCGGCAAGACCGGCACCTACGACGAGATCGACGTCCGGGCCGCCGCCGGGACCTCGCAGAGCGCCCTGAAGTCCGCCCTGGACAGCGCCCTGCCCAAGGACCGGGTCGAGACCGAGACCGGCAAGCAACTCGCGGACGACCAGGCGGAGATGATCGCCGCCTCGATGAGCGGGATGAAGCAGGGTCTGCTGGTCTTCGCCGGGATCGCGCTGTTCGTCGGCACCTTCATCATCGCCAACACCTTCACCATGCTGGTCGCCCAGCGCACCAAGGAACTCGCCCTGATGCGGGCCGTCGGCGCCTCCCGCCGGCAGGTCACGCGGTCGGTGCTGATCGAGGCGTTCGTCGTCGGCACGGTCGCCGGGGTGACCGGTCTGATCGCCGGTGTCGGCATCGGGGCCGGGCTGCGCTCGCTGCTGGGGACGCTCGGGGCGACCGTCCCCGACGGACCGCTCGTCGTCTCGGGCGGCACGGTCGCCGCCGCCCTCGTCGTCGGCGTCGTCATCACCATGCTGGCGGCCTGGCTGCCCGGCCGCCGGGCCGCGAAGATCCCGCCGGTCGCCGCGATGAGCAGTGTGCACGCCACCGCGAGCACCAAGTCGCTGGTGCTGCGCAACACGCTGGGCGCGCTGTTCTCGGCGGCGGGCGTCGCCGTGGTCCTGGCCGCGACGACGATGAGCGGCTCGGACGGCCAGGCCCCGATGGGTCTCGGCGCGGTCCTGCTCATCATCGGCGTCTTCATCCTGACCCCGCTGCTGTCCCGTCCGCTGATCGGGGCCGCCGCGCCCGTCCTGCGGATCTTCGGGGTGTCCGGCAAGCTGGCCCGGCAGAACTCGGTGCGCAACCCGCGCCGTACGGCGGCCACGGCGTCCGCGCTGATGATCGGTCTGACCCTGATCACCGGTATGACGGTGATGGCGGGCAGCCTGCAGAAGTCCATCGACAAGATGGCGTCCTCCGCGATCCGGGCCGACTACGTCGTGTCGATGGCGAACGGCAACGAACTCTCGGCCGACATCGACGAGAAGCTGAAGGCCACCGACGGGGTCACCGCCACCAGCCCGATGCGCAACGCGCCCGGCCGGATCGACGGCACGACCGAGTACCTCACCGGCGTCACCGGCTCCACCATCGGCGCTCTGACCGACCTCGAGGTCGAGGCCGGCTCCTTCGAGGTGGGCGGCGGGCAGGTCGTCGTCGACGACGCCACCGCCGAGTCCCACGGCTGGAAGGCCGGCTCGTCCTTCACGGTGAACTACGAGGACGGCAAGAAGCAGCAGCTGACGGTCTCCGGGGTCTACGAGGGCAACGAGCTGATCGAGGGCATCCTGCTGGACAACGCCGCCCTCACCCCGCACCTGGCCGAGCCGGCCGACATGCGGGTCATGGTCAAGACGTCCGGCGGCACCTCGGACGCCACGAAGGACCGGCTGGAGAAGGCCCTCGGCGCCAACCCGGCCATCAAGGTCCAGAGCAAGCAGGACCTCTCCGACGAGGTCGCGAAGATGTTCACGCTGATGCTGAACATGCTCTACGGGCTGCTCGCGATGGCCGTGATCGTCGCGGTCCTCGGCGTCATCAACACCCTCGCGATGTCGGTCTTCGAACGGTCCCAGGAGATCGGCATGCTGCGGGCCATCGGCCTGGACCGGCGCTCGGTCAAGCAGATGGTCCGGCTGGAGTCCCTGGTGATCTCGCTCTTCGGCGGGGTGCTCGGCATCGGCCTGGGCGTGTTCTTCGGCTGGGCCGCCGGTGAGCTGCTCGGCACCAGCATGCCGACGTACGAACTGGTCGTGCCGTGGGCCCGGATGGCGGTGTTCCTGCTGCTGGCCGCCGGGGTGGGCATCCTGGCCGCGCTGTGGCCGGCCCGGCGGGCGTCGCGCCTGAACATGCTGGCCGCGATCAAGTCCGAGTAGGACAGGACCGGTTCGGGGCCCCGTCGCGTGCCGCGGCGGGGCCCCTCGTGCGTCGGGCGGCCGTCAGTTCCAGGTGCGGGCGCGCAACGGCATCCCGGAGTCGCCCGACCCGGGGGTCCGCACGGCCAGGACCTGGTTGACGCCGATCTGGTTGCGTTCGAAGGCGACGGCGGAGGCGGCCATGTAGAGCCGCCAGACCCGGGCGCGACCGGGGCTGGTCAGGTGGACGGCCCGGTCCCAGCCGGCCTCCAGCCGGGCGACCCAGCGGCGCAGGGTGAGGGCGTAGTGCTCGCGGATCGACTCGACGTCACGGACCTCGAAGCCCGCGCGTTCGAGCTGGCCGACCGTGGTGCCGACGGGGGCGAGCTCGCCGTCCGGGAAGACATAGGCGTCGATGAACGCGTCCACGCCGTACGCCGACTCGTCGCGCTGCGGACGGCGGGCGATCTGGTGGTTGAGCAGCCGGCCGCCGGGCCGGAGCAGCGCGAACAGGACCTGCGCGTACTCCAGGTACCTCTCGGAGCCGACGTGTTCCGCCATGCCGATGGAGGAGACCGCGTCGAACGGCCCGTCGGTGACGTCCCGGTAGTCCTGGACGCGGATCTCGACCTTGTCGGTGAGCCCGGCGTCGGCGACGCGCTTGCGGGCGAACGCCGCCTGCTCCTGGGAGAGGGTGATCCCGACGACGGTCGCGCCGTGCTCGCGGGCCGCGTGGACGGCGAGGGAGCCCCAGCCGCAGCCGACGTCCAGCAGCCGCGACCCCGCTCTCAGGTCCAGCTTGCGGCAGACGAGTTCGAGCTTGTCGCGCTGGGCGAGTTCGAGGGTGCTGTCCCCGGACTCCCAGTAGGCGCACGAGTAGACCATGGACGGGCCGAGGACGAGCGCGTAGAAGTCGTTGCCGACGTCGTAGTGGTGGCTGATGGCGCGTCGGTCGGTGCGCCGGGTGTGGAGGTGTCCGGTCCGGCGGACCTCTTCACCCGGCGGGGCGGGCGGCAGCGGCGGTCCGGCGAGTTTCAGCAGGCCGCGCACCGCCGCACGGAAGTCCGGGTCGCGCAGCGCCCGGCCGAGCGTACGGGCGTCCTCGCCGCGCTGCCAGATCAGACCGGAGAGCAGATCGAGAGCGGTGTACAGGTCCCCCTCGACGGCCAGGTCGCCGGACACCCAGGCGCGGGCGAGGCCGAGTTCACCGGGCTTGAAGAGGAGCCGGCGCAGGGCCCGGCGATTGCGTACCACCAGGGTCGGCGCGTCAGGCGGGCCCGCCTGCGAACCGTCCCAGGCGCGGACGCGCACCGGGAAGGGGGCTCCCAGCAACTGTTCGACGAGGGCATGGAGCCGCGGCGCGGCGTCAGCCATGATGCACACCTCCGTGACGGGTGATCCCGCAATGTCCTGACACCACGTAAACACGGAAGAGCGCGCCGTCCAGTCCCGCGCGGCCGTCACGGCTCGGCAAAATACATGTATGTAACACGTGCCGCCCGGCGGTGGGACGGACACACGCCGAAGGGGCCGTCCGCACCACGGATGGCGGACGGCCCCTTCGGGGGTGTTTCGGTGACCGTCGGCCCGGAGGCCGGAGGTCGGGTGACCCGAGGTCAGGTGACCGGAGCCGGATGACCGCAGGTCGGGTGACCGAGGGTCAGGAGGCCTTGGCCTTCTCGTTCTCGGTCTTCTCGGCGGCCGGCTTCGCGGCGACCGGCGCCGGCTTCGCGGCCTCGTAGAACTCCTCGCGCGGGGACTCCAGCGCACCCAGCGCCACGACCTCGCGCTTGAGGAACATGCCGAGCGTCCAGTCGGCGAAGACCCGGATCTTACGGTTCCACGTCGGCATCGCCATGCCGTGGTAGCCGCGGTGCATGTACCAGGCGAGGCGGCCCTTGACCTTGATCTTCATCTTGCCCATGACGATCATCGCGACGCCCTTGTGGAGGCCGAGGCCCGCCACCGCACCCTTGTTGGCGTGCGAGTACTCCTTCTGCGGGAAGCCCCGCATACCGGAGATCACGTTGTCGCCGAGGACCTTGGCCTGCCGCAGCGCGTGCTGCGCGTTCGGCGGGCACCAGGCGTTCTCGACGCCGGCCTTGCGGGCGGCGACGTCCGGGACCTGGGCGTTGTCGCCGGCGGCCCAGATGTAGTCGGTGCCCTGGACCTGGAGGGTCGGGGCCGTGTCGACGTGACCGCGCGGGCCCAGCGGCAGGCCGTAACGGGCCAGCACCGGGTTGGGCTTGACGCCGGCCGTCCACACGATGGTGTTGGAGTCGACCTCGAGGCCGTTCTTCAGCACCACGTGACCGTCGACGCAGGAGTCCATGGAGGTGGAGAGGTAGATCTCCACACCGCGGCCCTCGAGGTGCTCCTTGCCGTACTGGCCCAGCTTGGGGCCGACCTCGGGAAGGATCTTGTCGGCGGCGTCGACGAGGATGAAGCGCATGTCCTCGCGGGACACCGTCTTGTAGTACTTGGCCGCGTCCCGGGCCAGGTCCTCGACCTCACCGATGGTCTCCGCACCGGCGAAACCGCCGCCGATGAAGACGAAGGTGAGCGCCTTGCGGCGGATCTCCTCGTCCGTCGTGGAGTCGGCCTTGTCGAGCTGCTCGAGGACGTGGTTGCGCAGGCCGATGGCCTCCTCGACACCCTTCATACCGATGCCCTGTTCGGCGAGGCCGGGGATCGGGAAGGTGCGGGAGACCGCGCCGAGCGCGATCACCAGGTAGTCGAAGGGCAGCTCGTACGCCTCGCCGACCAGCGGCGCGATCGTGGCGACCTTGCGGTCCTGGTCGATGGTGGTGACCCGGCCGGTGAGGACCTCCGCCTTGGGCAGCACGCGTCGCAGCGGGACGACGACGTGGCGCGGGGAGATGTTGCCGGCGGCGGTTTCGGGGAGGAAGGGCTGGTAGGTCATGTACGACCGGGGGTCGACGACCGTGACGGTCGCCTCGCCGTAGCGCATCTTCTTCATGATGCGCCGAGCTGCGTACAGGCCTACGTACCCACCGCCTACTACGAGGATCCTGGGACGCTCCGTGGTGCTCATGCCATCGAGTATCCACCCGCTCGAGGGGGGTCGCTCGTGCGCCCCTTCACAAGCTTCCCGGGGGTGTGTGCTATCCTCCGCGGCCCGCGTGATCCACGTCATGGCGCGGAGCGGGAACCAGCGTGTAGGGCATGGCGTTGTCAATGCCTCGTGAGCTGCCTCTCCGGGCTCGGGAGGGCTTCGTGAGGGGCCCCGGAGACACCCTCCCCGGACCTTCGCGATAAGTCCGCGCGCGCCTCTTTTGAACACGTTCACAGGGGTGCTGGGCCCCCGGAAGGGTCAACGCAGACGCCTCTGTCCTCCGACAGGGCCGAATTCCTTGTGAAGAACTTCACGAACTTTCCCGAGGGGGTGCCTCCGGAACGCGCCCGAGGGGCCACGAAGGGCCCCTCGGGTCTGCTCATACGCGCATCCTGCCTGCTCAGCAGAGTGCAAGTAGCGGGTCCGCCGAGCTCACGCGATCGACCAGGCGATGCCGTCGAGGATGTCGTGCTCGCTCACGACGACCTCCTGCGCGCCGATCCGCTCCATGATCGCCAGCAGGACGAGCGCGCCCGCCGCGATCACGTCCACCCGGCCCGGGTGCATCGCCCGATGCGCCGCGCGCTGTTCGTGGGTGGCCCGGAGAAGGTCGTCGCTGATGCTCCTGACCCGGTCGAGACCGATCCGCGCATGGTGGATCTTCGTGGAGTCGTACGCGTCCAGCCCCAGGGCGATCGCCGCGACCGTCGTCACCGAGCCGGCCAGGCCGACCAGGGTGTGCGCCTCGCGCAGCGGGACCGTCCGCTCGGCGAGGTCGAGGGCGGCCTCGATGTCGGCGCGCATCGCGGCGATCTGCCCGGCGGTGGGCGGGTCGGTGACCTTCCCGTCCACGACCAGGTGCCGCTCCGTCATCCGTACGCAGCCCACGTCGACGGAGCGCGCGGCACGCACCCGGTCGTCGCCGACCACGAACTCGGTCGAGCCGCCGCCGATGTCCACCACCAGGAAGGGCTTGGCCAGGTCGGCGCGCCCCTCGAGTTCCTTCGTGGCGCCGGTGAAGGAGAACTCGGCCTCCTGGTCGCCGGTGATGACCTCGGGCTCGACGCCGAGGATGTCCAGCACCCCGCGCACGAACTCGTCCCGGTTCTCCGCGTCCCGGGAGGCGGAGGTGGCGACGAAGCGCAGTCGCTGCGCGCCGTACTCCTTGATGGCGGCCGCGTACTCCCGGCAGGCCGCGAAGGTCCGCTCCAGCGCCTCGGGGGCGAGCCGTCCGGTGCGGTCGACGCCCTGGCCGAGACGGACGATCGTCATCCGGCGGTCCAGGTCGACCAGCTCGCCGGTCTCCGGGTCGGCGTCGGCGACGAGGAGGCGGATCGAGTTCGTACCGCAGTCGACGGCGGCGACCCGGGTCACCGGGCGGCCGCCTTCGCGTCGTCCCGCTCGACCGGCGCCACACACGTGCCCTTGCGCCACCACTGCGGGAGCATCTCCAGAGCCTCGTCGCCGAGGGGGTTCACGCCCGGGCCGGCCGCCAGGGAGTGCGCGACGAGCACGTGCAGGCACTTCACCCGGTCCGGCATGCCGCCCGCGCTGGGGAAGTTCTTCAGTTCCTCGATCTCGTCCCGGCGCCGGATGTAGTCCTCGTGCGCGGCACGGTAGGCGGCGGCCAGCTCCGGGTCGGCCTGGAGCCGCTCCGTCATCTCCTTCATCACGCCGTTCGCCTCGAGCGTGCCGATGGCCGAGTTGGCCTTCGGGCACGTCAGGTAGTACAGCGTCGGGAAGGGTGTGCCGTCGGGCAGGCGGGGGGCCGTCTCCACGACGTCCGGCTCACCGCACGGGCAGCGGTGCGCGATCGCGCGCAGACCGCGCGGCGGCCGTCCGAGCTGCTGCTTGAAGGCCTCGACGTCCGCGTCGGTGGGCTCGGTGCGCGGGGTGGTCGGCGGGGGCGTTTCCATGCCTGTCTTTCTATCGGTTCTGGCCGGCGGCTCCGGCCACCGGCTCTGGGTACCGGCTCCGGGTACCGGTTCCGGCCGCCGGCTCCGACTGCCGGTTGCGGCTGCCGGGTGCGGCTGCCGGTCGGTTCACTGGTCGGAGGCGTCGGACTTGTCGACGCCGTCCCAGACGTTCGCGTACCAGGGGCGGTCGGCCGCCCCGAGGTCGGCGCGGGACTGCCTGGCCGCGTCCGGATCGATCACGACGAACCCGGTCTCCCCCGGCAGCACGTAGTGCAGCCGCTGCCGGATCTGCTGCTCGGCGTAGGCGTCGTCCTGCCAGCGCGCCTTGAGGTCGCGCAGCTGCTCGACACGTTCGCCGGCCTGCCGCTTCTCGCGCTCCAGATCGGCGATCTCGGCGCGCTGCGAGACGTACTGGCGCATCGGGTAGGCCAGGGCCACGATCAGCGTGCACAGGACGAGCGCGAGGAGCGCGGCGCGGCCGGTGAGCCGGGAGCGGCGGGCCTGTCGCTTGGTCTGGGAGCGGTAGACCCGGGCCGCGGTCTGCTCGCCGAGCAGCTTGATCCTGGTCGCGGTGGAGAAACGGTCCCGGTCCTTCACGGCCACTGCTTCCCGCCTCCCGTCTCACACGTACGTACGTCCCCGCACACGGTACGGGACCGGTACGGGGACGTACGTACGACTGGCGGAGCCTTGACCCGGTTAGGGTCGGCCGCGTCAGCCCTTGCTGTGCGCGAGGTCCGCGGAGCGGACGTGCGGGAAGGTTCAGCCCTTGAAGCGCGGGAAGGCGGAGCGGCCGGCGTACACCGCGGCGTCGTCGAGGATCTCCTCGATGCGCAGCAGCTGGTTGTACTTGGCGACGCGGTCCGAGCGGGCCGGGGCGCCGGTCTTGATCTGACCGCAGTTCACCGCGACCGCGAGGTCGGCGATGGTGACGTCCTCGGTCTCGCCGGAGCGGTGGGACATCATGCACTTGAAGCCGTTGCGCTGGGCCATCTCGACGGCGTCCAGGGTCTCGGTCAGCGAACCGATCTGGTTGACCTTGACGAGCAGGGCGTTGGCGGAGCCCTCCTCGATGCCGCGGGCCAGACGCTCGGGGTTGGTGACGAAGAGGTCGTCGCCGACGATCTGGACCTTGTCACCCAGCTTGTCGGTGATGACCTTCCAGCCGGCCCAGTCGTCCTCGTACAGCGGGTCCTCGATGGAGACGAGCGGGTACGCGGAGACGAGCTCCTCGTAGTACTCGGTCATCTCGGCGGCCGAGCGGGACTTGCCCTCGAACTCGTACTTGCCGTCCTTGTAGAACTCGGACGCGGCGACGTCGAGCGCGAGCGCGATCTGCTCACCGGGGACGTAACCGGCCTGCTTGATGGCCTCGATGATGAGGTCGAGCGCGGCGCGGTTGGACTCCAGGTTCGGGGCGAAGCCGCCCTCGTCACCGAGGCCGGTGGACAGGCCCTTGGTCTTCAGCACCTTCTTGAGGGTGTGGTAGACCTCGGCACCCCAGCGCAGGGCCTCGGAGAAGGACTCCGCGCCGATCGGGGCGATCATGAACTCCTGGATGTCCACGTTGGAGTCGGCGTGCGACCCGCCGTTCAGGATGTTCATCATCGGCACCGGCAGCAGGTGCGCGTTGGGGCCGCCCAGGTAGCGGAACAGCGGCAGGTCGCTGGCCTCGGAGGCGGCGTGCGCGACGGCGAGCGAGACGCCGAGGATGGCGTTGGCGCCGAGCGAGCCCTTGTTGTCGGTGGCGTCCAGGTCGAACATGGCCTGGTCGATCAGGCGCTGCTCGGTGGCGTCGTAGCCGACGAGCTCCGGGCCGATCTGCTCGATGACGGCGAGGACGGCCTTCTCGACACCCTTGCCGAGGTAGCGGTTGGGGTCACCGTCGCGGAGCTCGATGGCCTCGAAGGCACCGGTGGAGGCGCCGGACGGAACGGCGGCACGACCCGTGCTGCCGTCGTCGAGGCCGACCTCGACCTCGACCGTGGGGTTGCCTCGGGAGTCCAGGATTTCCCGGGCTACGACGACGTCGATGGACGGCACGAGCATCTCCTTCTTGGGATGTGACGCTGGTTGTGCGGGGCCCAGGGGCCTTGATGAGCCCTTGCTGAGCCTTGCGACTAGAGCCTAACCGCCCCGGGACCGTCGGCAGCCGACCGACCGTCCCGTGGACAGACAGACGGTACCTATTGTTTCCGCCCGGAACAAAGGGGGTGGCCGAGAAAAGCCGACAGGAAGTGACGAACGGGCAAAGAGAAACCCCGCTCCGGTGCGTACGGGGGAACACGCACCGGAGCGGGGGGCCCGTGGGGACGGGGGGTGACCCTCACGAGGTCTTCAGTGTGCCGACCTCGCATATGAGGGCGCTGTGGCTTCTCTGGGGGCCAGGTGTCACTTCACGTGAAGTGACACATCAGGCACCGTGTCACTTCAGGTGGAGCTGCTGGCCCGGGTAGATCAGGTCGGCGTCGGTGACGATGTCCTTGTTCAGCTCGAACAGCTTCGCCCAGCCGCCCTTGACCTTGTGCTTCTCGGCGATGGAGCTGAGGGTGTCGCCCTTGACGACCTTGTACTCGCCGTCACCCTTCTTGACCTTCTTGCCGGTCGGGGTGGTGACCGTCTTGGAGGCGGCCGGGCGGTCGGTCGAGCGGGAGGCGCTCTGCTCCTCGGTCGAGCGGCTGCTGGTGCTGCCGCTGTTCGACGAGCCGGCGGAGCCGGACGAGCCGGAGCCCGAGGAGTCGGCGCTCGAGCCGTTGTAGGCGGCGCCGGACAGGCCGGTGCCGCAGACCGGCCAGGCACCCTTGCCCTGACCCGCGAGGACCTTCTCGCCGATGGCTATCTGCTGGGACTTGGAGGCCTGGTCGGCGGTGGAGGCGTAGGCGGTGCCGCCGTACGCGGCCCAGGTGGACGCCGAGAACTGCAGACCGCCGTAGTAGCCGTTGCCGGTGTTGATGGACCAGTTGCCGCCGGCCTCGCACTGGGCGACCGCGTCCCACTCGGAGGCGGTGGCGGCGGAGGCGTTGCCGGCCGCCATCAGCGGGGCGGCGATGGCGACGCCGGTGACGCCGGCGAGCGTGGCGACGCGGGTCGCCTTGGAGGGACGGCGGTGCTTGCCCTTGGCGGAAAACAGCATGGTGGATCCCCTCACCGACGCCTGCGAGGTGAGCTGTCGGGTTCGGGCCGTGTGAGTTGCCCGGCCACTTCCTCGCCCGTCGGAGCGCTGCTCCGTGGGAGGTGTGGCTTCACCCCTAGCCGTTCCGGTCAACCGACCGGTCCGGCACTTACCTTGGGTCCCCCGCTCCTGCCTACGGCGCTTGACGCGACGACTGTTCCCGGGTCGTCGCTGGCAGGATTCGGCGTTGCGACGGCCGGGGCCCGGGTTGCCGAGCGGCCTCGACCGTAGACACGCGATCGGCGGAATTTCAAAGACGATCAGGGCTTCTGAGACTCATCCCACACTTTCACCAAACCGGACATTCGGCGCGAAGCGTGACGCGAACTCCCGCTGTTTTTCTTGGGCTTTGCGCCCTATTCCACCCCTGTGTCGAGGGTCTGACCGGCGGCGATGTTGCTCGGGTCGACACCGATGAGGTCCCTGTTCTCGGCGTAGAGGGCGCGCCATCCGCCGTCGAGGCCAAGGGAGTCGGCGATGGACGCGAGGGAGTCGCCCTCCTGGACGACATAGGTGGCCGCGGCATGCCGCCCTGCGGAGGCGGCGGTGGTGCCGTCCGCGCCGGCGTCGGTCGCGCTCTTGGTCGCGGCCTCGTCGGCGGTGGCGCCGCGGTGCTTGCCCGAGCCGAGGGAGCCGGTGTCGACCAGGCTCCAAGAACCTTCGCCCTGGACGTATTTGTCCGACTCGTCCGCACCCGGGGTCGCGGTGGGCGAGCCGGCGCCCGTCGAGCCGTCGCTCCGGCCGCCGGAACCGCCGGACGTACCGGAGTCGTCCGTGGTGGCGGAGGAAGAGGACGAAGGGGAGGAAGCGGACTTCGAAGGCGAACTGGAGGAATCAGCGGACGAGTCGGACGATCCGGTCGAGGAGTCCTCGTCGTCCGTGGAGCCCGAGGATCCGGACAACCCTCGGGACAGGTCGGACAATCCGGAAGAACCAGAGGAGTCGGACGAGCCGGAAGAGTCGTCAGCCACTCCGGTGTCCACGTTCAGCGCGCCGTTCTCCTGGGTGAGCCCGGAGGTCAGCCCGCAGGTGCCCCACGCGCCGATCCCCTCGGCCGCGAGCACCTCCTGCGCGACGGCGATCTGCTGGCTGCGGCTGGCCAGGTCGGGACTGGTCGCGTAGTCGAGGCCGCCGTGCGCCTCCCAGTCCTTCTGGGTGAGGCTCAGGCCGCCGTACTCGCCGCCGCCCTCGTCGGCGCTCCACGAGCCGCCGGTCTCGCACTGCGCCACCTTGTCCCACACCGTGCCGTCCGCCGCACTCGCGCCGGAGGCGGCGAGCAGCGGGATGGCGATGGCGGAGCCCGTCACTCCGGCCGCGACAAGGAGGGCCGGGGCCTGGCGGGGGCGACGGTGACGACCGTTCCCGGAGAGCATGCGAGGGGCCTTTCTCTGGACAGCACTGACCGGCGCGGCGGGTGAAACCGATGCGTCGCGCTGACGAGAGAACGTATCGGCAGACGATCACTTGTCACAAGTTAATGCCGCGCAGATCACGTGAAGATCACAGACTTGAGTGTTGGTCACCTTTGCTCCGCCGAACGGTCACACTCCGCCTGACATCCGATCAGGTGCGGATCACTTATGAGCCGGAATGCACCGGAGTGAACTCGACCGGCAACGTCCGCAGCCCGCGCATGATGAGCCCGCCACGCCACCTCAACTCGGCCGGTTCCACCGCCAGTCGGAGATCGGGCAGCCGGGTGAGCAGGGTGGCCAGCGCCGTCTGGCCCTCCAGCCGGGCCAGCGGGGCTCCCAGGCAGTAGTGGATGCCGTGGCCGTAGCCGAGATGCTGGTTGTCACGGCGGGACAGATCGAGGGTGTCGGGGTCCGAGAAACGCGCCGGATCACGGTCGGCGGCCGCCAGCACCACGAGCACGGGGTCGCCCGGCGCGATGTCCTGGCCGCCGATGCGCAGCGGCTCGGTCGCGAACCGCCAGGTGGCGAGTTCCACGGGGCCGTCGTAGCGCAGGAGTTCCTCGACGCCCGTTTCGAGCAGACCGCGGTCGCCTTCGTCCTCGGTGAGCGACCGCTGCAGGCGTGCGCGCTGCTCGGGGTGGGTGAGGAGGGCGTAGGTGCCGTTGCCGATGAGATTGACGGTCGTCTCGAAGCCCGCGAACAGCAGGATGAAGGCCATCGCGGCGGCCTCGTTCTCGGTGAGGTGCTCGCCGTGGTCCGAGGCACGGATCAGACCCGAGATGAGGTCCTCGCCGGGAGCCGGGTCGGCGGGAAGCTCCGCGCGCTTGCGGTGGATGAGCTCCAGCAGATAACCGCGCATCTTCTTCACCGACCGCGCGACACCGCCCCGCGGGCCCCCGCCGTGCCGGATCATCATCCCCGCCCAGTCGCGGAAGTCGTCCTGGTCCTCACGGGGGACACCCAGGAGGTCGCAGATCGCGTAGATGGGGAGAGGGAAGGCGAAGTCGTGGATGAGGTCGGCCTTCCCCTCGGCGGCGAACCGGTCGATGAGCTGATCCGTCAGCTCCTGGACCCGGGGCGCGAACTCGGCGACCCGGCGCGGGGTGAAGGCCTTGCTGACGAGCCGTCGCAGCCGGGTGTGGTCCGGCGGGTCGATGTTGAGCAGATGCGTCATCAGCTCGGCCTTGCGCTCACCGGGGATGCCGGTCTTGCCCTTGGCGTGCGCCGGTTCGTCGTGGTGCGCCGGGTTCTTGGAGAGCCGCTGGTCGGCGAGGGCCTGTTTCGCGTCGGCGTACCGGGTGACCAGCCAGGCCTCGACCCCACTGGGAAGAACGGTGCGGTGCACGGGCGCGTGCTCGCGCAGCCAGGCGTAGGCGGGGTAGGGGTCGGTCGCGAACTCCCAGGTGAAGAGTTCGGGAGCGGTGCGGTCCGGGTCGTCTGTGTCGGGCTGCTCGGTCACTCCCTGACCGTAGCGGTGTCCTCGCCGCGCTCCGCGAGGGCCTTCCGCGCGGCGGGGTGCCCCATGTCGGCGGCCTTGCGGTACCAGAGGGTGGCTTCGGCGGGGTCGTCCTGCTTCTCGAGGAGCAGGGCGAGCCGGTAGGCGGCGTAGGCGTCGCCCTGGGCGTGGCCCTGCTCGTACCCCTGGCGGGCCTCGTCCGGGAACCCCTTCTTCTCCGCCACGGCGGCCCTGTGCGTGGCGTCCAGCCTGCCGTCGCCGTCGCCGCCGAAGTAGTCCGCGGCGTCGTCCAGGCTCTGCCGCGGCTTGCGCAGGTCGGCCAGCAACTCCGCGGCCCCCTCGTCACCGTCGGCGGCGGCGCGGGCCAGCAGTACCTCTGCGGCTTCCTCCTCGTGACTCAGCAGGAAGGAAACGGCCGCGCTCCGGGCGACGGGGGCGTATCCCGCCATCTCGGCATTGATGTAGTGGTCCATCGCCTCGCTGAGGTCGCCACGCCCCAGCAGCAGGTCCCCCAGTCGGTGTGCCGCCGCCATGTCGGCGTCGGCCACCCCCTTGCGCAGCCACTGCTCGGCCAGCGCCAGGTGCGCCTCCCCGACCAGCCGCGCCTGTGGACCATCGGGCTTCGCCTCGGCCGCCGCCCGCAGATACGGCAGCGCCTCCTCCGCCTCCCCCTGCCCGAGCAGCCGCTCTCCGACCTGCCCCGCCAGCTCCGTCCTCCCCGCGTCCACGGCCCTGCGCAGCCAGTCCAGCGCCGTCGCCTGGTTCTCGGAGAGCAGGCTCAGCATGTGCATCGCCCCGGCGTCACCGTCCCGCGCCCTGGCCGAGAAGACGACGTGGGCGGTCGCACGGACGTTCAGCTGCACCCCGGTGTCGTACTTCGTCCCCTCCAGCGCGCAGCGCCAGACGGCCTCCGGGACCGCCCTCGCGCCCTCCTGCTCCGCGTCGGCGACCAGTGAGCCGTACGGCCGCCAGGTCTCCTCACTCTCCCCCACCCGGAGCGGCGCTCCCGGTACCAGCATCCCGGTGACCCCGTGCAGCGGCCGGACGGCCCAGTCGACGGCTTCCTGGAACGACTCCGTATCCGGCCGCCCCGCCGGCCGACCCGCCCGGTAGCTCCGGCACGCCTCCTCCAGCAGC
The DNA here is from genome assembly GCA_001298545.1 of Actinobacteria bacterium OV320. GTDB lineage: Bacteria > Actinomycetota > Actinomycetes > Streptomycetales > Streptomycetaceae > Streptomyces > Streptomyces coriariae. Next base: position 522,296 of record LJCX01000031.1, on the reverse strand, counting down.
CGACGGGGGATGTCCCCGGTGACGCCGCAGCGGGCGAGATCCGTCGCGGCCCGGATCAGCAGATACCCGTACGGATGGCGGCTGTTGGAGCGCGCGGCCCGCTGCCACTGCGCCCTCAGTTCCACGCCGATGGCCAGGTACTGGGTGACGCTGGTGGCGCCGCGCCGGTCGAGGGCCTCGCCGAGCCGGTCGTCGCGCAGACCGGTCAGCCGCTCGACCTCCTGCTCGCTCCACCCCGCACCCACCCGCTCCGACCGTGCCAGCGCCGTCAGGCGGAACGCGGGTCCGCCTTCGAAGCGGTGCATGTCGTAGGCGTCGTCGCCCATGGTGGCCACCACCGGGACCCCGAGCGTCCTCAGCTCGGCCAGCAGGGCCACCGTCAGGCCGTGCTCGCCGAGGTGGCCCTCCAACTCGTCCAGCCAGAGCACGTACGCGCCGTCCCGGCCGCGCAGCAGGGCGGGCAGTGCGCGCAGGTCCGTGCCGGGGGCCGGCGCGTACACCCGGGTCCCCGGGTCCGTCTCGCGGACCACGGCCGCCCAGGCCGTCCTCGACTTGCCGGTGAGCGGGCCGCCCGTGATCACCAGCAGACCGTCCCGCGCGGTCCAGCCCCGCAGCGTCTCGTCGATGTCACGGGGCACGTACGGCGGCAGCCCCGGATCCGCCCAGCGCCGCCCGGCGGGCCGCACGCCCATCGTCACCAGGTCGGCATCCTCCACCGTGGGCCAGCCGGCGGGGTCGGGCACCCCGAAGACGCCGGGCGGCGTCGCATAGGTGTGCTGGTTCAGAACGCCCACGACAGGGCCGTGGTAGTTACCGCCGTAGTAGCCGACGGTGTCACCGGAGAAGGCCGGGGCAGTGGGCTCGGGGGGCTGGGGAGCGTGCTCGGAGGGCTGAGCCGTGGGTCCGGACAGCTGAGCCGTGGGCTCGGAGGACCCCGCCTTGGGAGCGGCGCGCTGGGCAGCAGGCCCTGACACCTGGGGAACGGACTCGGAGGGCCGGGCAGGTCGCTCGGAGAGCTGGGCATCAGGCCCGGGCACCTGGCGAGTGCGCTCGGAGGACCGGGCAGTGGGATCGGAGGGCCCGGCCGTGGGATCGGTGTGCCGGGGAGTGGGATCGGGCAGCCAGGGAGTCTGCTCGAAGCGGTCGATCAGCTCGAACAGCTCGGTGAGCGCTCCTTCCTTCCCGGACAGGAGCCGGGCCTCGATGTACCGGCCCTCGACCTCGACGACCGTCGCCTCGGAGCCGTCGGAGCCGTCGGAGCCGTCGAGCGGAGAGGTGATCTGTGCCGGAACCGAGCCGGCTCCCCCGTGTCGCACGAACCACTCGACGAACGCCTGCCGGATCTCCTCCCGGTTCTCCGACAGCAGCCCCCGGTTGAGCACCTTCGCGGCCCAGGCCGCCAGCTCTTCCGACTCCCGTTCCATACAAGCCCCCGCACCCCACGAACCGGATCAGGAGCTCACCGTACTAACCATCGACCCCCTCGACACCCCGGATCGCGTCCCGGTACGCCCGGGCCGCCGCGCGCAGTGCCGCCTCCGGGTCGACGCCCTCCGATTCGGCTCGGGCCGCCAGGGCCAGCAGTTCGTAGCCGATGCCCTCGGCCTTCGGCAGCGGTACCTCCAGCCGTGCCGTGCGGGCCCGGGACACCAGCTTCGCCGCGAGGGCCAGGCCGGGCTGGTGGAGGGGGACGCCGTCCGTCACCGACTCCCGCCGCTTCTCCACCGCCTTCGTGCGCAGCCAGTGCTCCTTCACTTCCTCCGGGGTGGTGGCCGTGGCGTCGCCGAAGACATGGGGGTGGCGGTGGATGAGCTTGGCGACGATCGTGCCCGCGACATCGTCGACGGAGAACGGAGACTCCTCGTCCTCCTCGGCGATACGGGCGTGGAAGACGACCTGGAGCAGGACGTCGCCCAGTTCCTCGCGGAGTTCGTCGTGGTCGCCGTCCTCGATCGCCTCGACCAGTTCGTACGACTCCTCGACCGCGTACTTCGCCAGGCCCTTGTGGGTCTGCTGGGAGGACCACGGGCATTCGGCGCGGAGCCGGTCCATGACCTGGACGAGGTCGAGGAGCCGGGCGCCGGGGAGGTCGTAGGAGGCGGGGAGCAGTTCCAGGTCGGGCATGGACACGCGGCCGGAGCCGGCCAGGCGGGCCAGGCCGTCGGTGAGGGCCGGTTCGCCCTCGCCGGTGGCCACGACCACGACCGTGCGGCCGTCGGCGCAGGCGGCGAGCAGCTCCTCGGCGGTCGGGGAGGTCTCCTCGACGGTGACGCCCGCGTCCCGCAGATAGGGCAGCTGCGGATGCGCGCCGTCCGCGCACAGCACCCGGTCCGCCGTGCGCAGGGCCTGCCAGGCGGGCCAGGACAGCAGGCCGGGGGCGACACGGTGGCTGGTGGTGAGCAGGACGACGCGACCGGCGGCGTCGGCCGTGGTGTGGGCAGCGGCGGAGCTGATGGCGTTCACACCCCGAACGTAACCCACGCCCGTCAGCGACCCCGCGAGTTATCCACAGGAAGGACCGCCCGGTCGTACGATCACATGGTCACGTCGTCTGCTGCGTCCCGGCCGCCGAGATCTCCCGTACCCAGGGCGTCTTCGCGTCGACGCGGGCGACCTTCTGCGCGTCCCAGTTCCCGTAGCGCGGATTGAGATCCACGTCGAGTGCCTTGGACGCCTTGGACAGCGCGTTCCAGAAGGCGGGCTGGCTGGTGTTCGTGCCGAGTGCGGTGGCGAGTTTCTGGGCCTCCAGCTGAAGGCGGAGGTTCTCGTCGAGACGCTGCGGCGGAATGCCGTACTGCTGGAGCCACGCCGTCTCCAGGCCCTTCGCACCGCCCGCCTGCTGCTCCAGGCCGGCCCGCATCTCCTGGACCTCCCGGCGGCTGACGCTGATGCCCGCGTCCTCGGCGGCGCGGTGCAGCACCTTGTCGAGGACCATGCCGTGCAGGGTGTCGCGGGCGAGGGAGCCGGTCTGGGCGACGGCCTGCGCGTACTGGGCGTCGTCGGTGACCGCGGCCCGCTGGGCCGTGCGCACCTCGTTCACCCGGCTCTCCAGTTGCGCGACGGTGATGCGCTGGTCGCCGACGACGGCCGCCGCGCCAGGATGCGCGTCGTTCCCGCAGGCGGCGAGGAGAGGGGCCGCCACGATCGCGGCGGACAGCAGGAGCGCGGTACGACGACGGCGGTGCAAGGGAAACCTCCCGAGGAGATTGTGCGACGGTGCACAAAGTCTTGCGGTGATCGATGTTAGGCAGTGGGGCGGCTGGGGCCAACCCATTCGACCAACGATTCACCAGGACTTCGGGCACCGCCGCGCCCGCTCGTCGCCCGCTCTTCGGTGCGAGGGCTCAGCCCCGCGCGCGCGGGGCACCCCTCACGAGGACGGTCCGGTTCACGATCCGGTTCAGCCGACGATGGCGACCGGGGCGTCCCACGCGTCGCGGTCCACGGTGATCGTGTAGCCGCCGCGGGTCTCCTTGCTGTTCACCATGTACTGGTGGCCACGGCTGTGGCCGGTGTACTGGGTGGCGCCCCACGGCCAGTCGGTGGTCGTGGTGTCCTTCTTGTCCCACAGGGCGTACCAGAGGTTGCCCGGCAGGTCCGTCTTGTTCGTCGCGGTGGCGACGGCCTTGGCGCTGGAACTGCTGAAGCCGTAGTAGCCGGCCCGGTACGTCTTGGCGCGCAGCGTCTTGGTGAAGGAGCGCACATACGTCAACACGGCGTCGTTGCACGCCTTGTCGGTGATGTCGTAGGGCTCCATGTCGAGGTAGACCGGGCTGCCGGCCTTCATACCGAGCGCCGAGGCCTTGGCGACCGCGTCCGCGCCGTCGGTCGCGCCGAGGGAGGCCGCCGTGGCGGCGGTGAGCTTCTCGGGGCTGGAGCCGGTCTGGCAGGACGGCTGGGCGCCCACGTAGATCGGGATCAGCTTCCAGCCGGCCGTGTTGACCGACTTCACCCAGGAGGCGGTCAGGTTGGGCTGCGCGCAGCCGCGGTTCTTGCCGCCGACGTAGACCGCGGCGCCCCCGTAGTAGCCGTCGGCCTTCCAGGCCTTCATCGCGGCCGACGAGGGCGCGGTGCAGGCGTCGAAGGCGCGGCCGGTGTACGTCTTCTGGGCGGGCCAGGTGGTGGCCGCCATCGAGGTCTGCGCCGCTATCCCGGCCCCCGCGAGGACGGCCGCGCCGGCCACACCCCACGTGATGTATCTGCGCTTTCTGGACTGCCGGTGCTCGGCCATCCCCACCCCATCGTTCGTCTTCCGCGTACGGCGCTGTCGCCGCGTACGGTCGTGTTCCTGCTGAAGTCCCCTGATCCGGTGCGACGATACGGCCTCGGCTCGACGTCCAGCACCTGAACGGAACGCACGGTAACCCGCGGCCCGTCACCGGTCGGGAAACGCAGGGCCCCCATAGGCACAAGATTCACTCATGTCACAGTAAAGAAGCGATGCCCTGCGGCGGCCTGTCCGTGTCCTACCCTTGGCCCCTGGTGACTTGGGGGGCGACATGACGATGCCGACGATGCCGACCGGGGCGGGCGCGGAGAGACAGCTGACGGCCGGCTGGTTCCAGCGGCTTGCCTGGGTGGCCCTGGTCTGGGGCTCGCTGGGCTTCCTGGTGTGGGTGCCCTTCCTGTACGTGGCGACCCGCCGCGGCCTCTCCTCGGACTGGGTGGCCTTCGGCTCCTTCGCGCTCTACGAGTGCGCGATCCTGCCGTGGGCGGTGATCACGCCCGACGGCGACGGGGACGCCCTCTTCGGCATCGCCATCCTGGTGACCCTGCTGACGGCGACGGTGCTGCTGCTGTCCGCGGTGTTCGACAAGAAGATCCCGGCCGCCCAGCCTGCGTACGGAGCGGCCATGGCCCCTCAGGGCCAGCCGTACCAGCAGGGGTATCCGTACGGGCGGTAGCCGCCGCGCGCCGGGGATCTCGGACGCGGCACCACCTCAAAGCGGGTGCCGCATCCACACGTTGGGCTCGACGTACACCGCGTAGTCCCGCTCCGGCTCGCACCGCACGGGGACCAGCGCGCCGGGCACCTCGACGTCGCCCTGTGTGTCGAAGGGCAGCCCGGTCCAGCGGCGCCATTCGGCCAGCGAGCCCGCCACCGTCATCGACGCCGGCGCGACCCGCTCGATGCTCGCGCCCGCCCGGGCGTGCACCCGCAGCCACGGGTCGTACGGCAGCCCGTCCTCCCGCACCCGGTGCGCGTACTCCTCGATCGCCGTGCGCGGCTCGAGGTGCTTGGCGTTCGGCCGGACCGGGGCCACGACCTCGGTGAATCCCTTCGCCCGGGCACTGTCCCGCATCGCCGCGAGCATCCGCCCGGACAGGCCGAGGCCCTGCGCGTGCGGGGCGATGACGATCGAGATCGCGCTCACCGTGTCGGGCCGCGCCCCGCTCCGCCGATCGGCGAAGGCCCAGACGAGCACCTGGTCCCAGCCCCGGGCGGGCAGCCCGCCCCGGCCGTCGGCGTGCAGGGCGAACGGCACGCTGTAGGCATGGGCGACGACCTGCCCCCGCTCGTCCTGCGCGAACAGCACGTACTCCGGGAACTCGACGGGGATCCGGCCGTAGTGCGCGTTGCCCACCGGGTCCTGGGTCGCGAACTCCGGCCAGGTGTCGGGCATGTCCTGGACCGGGCCGAGCATGTCGGGGCGGTCGGCGAGGCTGGACACCTTCCATTCCATACGGTCACGGTAGGCGAGGAACCGAGCGGACGGGACTGGATTTCGGCGGCCCCGGCAGCCTCGGCAACCTCGGCAACCTCAGGCCCTCCGGGGACTTCGACGGCCTCCGTGCGGCCACAGTGGGGCCACGGTGGGGGCGCCGTGGGGCCGCCGTGGGGGCGTCGCCGCTCTGCCGACCCCGGCTCACCCGGCGTGGAAACGCTCCGGTGCCTTCGTGGGGTTGCCCCCGGTGGGGAGTTTCTGGGCGGGGCAGGTCTCCAGGACCTTCTCCATCGCGGACTTCTCCGCCGCGGTGACCCACAGTTCGTACTTCTTCTTCACGGCGACCTGCGCCGCTACGTACGTGCACCGGTAGGCCTTGTTGGGCGGCAGCCAGGTCGCCGTGTCGCCGTCGCCCTTGGAACGGTTGGTGCTCGCGTCGACGGCCAGGAGATTGAGCGGGTCGTTGGCGAGAGCGATGCGCTTGCCGGCGTCCCAGTACTTGGCGCCCTTCTGCCAGGCGTCGGACAGGGCGACCACGTGGTCGATGTCGACCTTGCTGCTGCCACGCCGGTACGTCACGTCCTTCCCGGAGTACGGGTCCGACTCCAGCCTGCCGTAGGACACCTTGCACGTGCCGCCGGTGAACTTCACCTGCTCCAGGTCGCGCTTGAGTATGTCGTCACGGGTGTCGCAGGAGTTGGAGTCCGTGTCCGCCCAGGCGGAGCCGAACTTCTCCCGGTCGTAGCCGGTCTTGGGTGCCCGCCCCTTCACGGCCAGCGACTCGGCCGCCGCGAGAGCCGCTCCGCCGCTCCCCGCTCCACCGCCCGCCGTCGCTCCCGCACCACCGGAACCCGCACCCGCGCCGGAACCGGAGTCCGAGCCGGAGACCTGCTCCTTGCATCCGGCCACCGAAACGGCACACATCAGCACGGCGGCAATCGCCGCCCCACCCCTCAGACGCTTCACGCGCCCCTCCCCTTGCCTGCCCGATGCCACCCCGCACAGGGCGCTTTCCCCTGACGGGGACTGGCACACACAGTAGTGAGGGACACCCGGGGGCCGGTCGGGAGGTCCAGACCACCACCGGCTCAAGTGGGCATCTCGTACTTGTCGGGAATATCGTCGGTGGAGAGTCACCTCCGGAAGGAGCTCTGGATGGGCATCCTCGACAGGTTCAAGAGCAACAAGGCGGCACAGGACAAGGCCAGGAACATGTCCGACGCCGCGGAGCAGAAGGCGAACGAGAAGACGGGCAACAAGTACGAGTCCCAGGTCGACTCCGGGCAGCAGAAGCTGCACGAGCGGCTCGGCATGGACGAGGAACGGCCCGACCAGCCCTAGCCCGCGGTCTCGACCCGGTCCCGGCCGCAACGCCCGGCCGCAGCCCGGCCCGAAGACTCCTGGGCCGAGCCACCGACATCACCCGGCACATGAGCCGTCCGCGCAGAGCGAGCCCGCCGCGGGCGGCTTCGCCCTGTCCCCCGGCGGAGCGGCGGCGACGCTCACACCCTGCCGATGCCGAGCGTCGACTCCGAGGGCAGCAGCCCGGACCCCAGCACCGCGACCCAGTAGTCGCCGAGGAGTGCGGCCAGGCGTTCCGTGGCTTGCGGGCCGAGCGCCTGCCAGGGGCCGAGGGCCAGCCGGTCGGTGTCCTCCTCGACACGGCGCCGCAGATGCCGGCCCGCTTCCGTCGCCGTACCGTCCGGCTCGAGCAGGCCCCTGGCCGTCAGCCGCTCGCCCGCCGCCGCCCACTCCTCGCGGGTCCAGCCGCGGCTTTCGAAGCGCTCGACGGACGCGGCGCCTATCGCGGCGAAGGACACCAGCGCCTCGGCCGGATCGAGGCCGGCGAGAAGCAGGGCGGCGAGATGACCGTCGCCGCGGTGCTCCCGCAGGACCGTCGCCGCCTGCCAGAGCTGGAGGTGGGGCTCCGTCGGCCACTCCAGCGCGGCGTTGGCCGCGGCGAGCGGGCGCCCTGCCGTGCCGGCCGCCTCGGCGGCGCGGCGGGCGAGAGCGGCGGCCTCGGCCAGCTCGGGACTGTCCACCAGGTCACCGAACAGCCTGCGGTACAGCCGGTCGATGCCCCTGCGTCGCGCCGCGAGGGCCGCTTCGGGGGTGGCGACCTTCCAGGCGTCCTCGACGTACCGGGCGACCATGCCGGGCTGGAAACTGTAGAAGGCGGAGGTCACCGCCTCGGCGCTCACCGGGCCCAACGGGGCGGCACGGAACGGGAAGTAGCTCCCCCAGCGGTCCTCGGTCGGGTAGCCGAGCGCGCCGGCCTCCTCGAAGACCTCGGGCGCGAAGTACACCACCGCGTGCAGCGGCTCCAGCAGATGCCAGAGCCTGCGCGCCTGCGCCGGCGCGACCTGTTCGCCCCGCACACCCGGCCCGAACCGCTCGTACCGCTCGGCCTGTTCGGCCTGTTCGGTCGTCTGGTGCTCGTGATTCTCGGACATGACGTCTCCCCCTCGTCGCGTTCGGACATCGGCCACAACTTGACACTGACAAGATTGCCCGAGTCTCGCGAACTTGTCAATGCCTAGATACCGCGTACGCTGCTGTCCATGAGCGACCGGCCCTACCACCACGGTGACCTGCGGCGCGCCATCCTGGCCGCCGCCCTCGACGTCATCGCCACCGACGGCCCCACCGGGCTGAGCCTGCGCGACCTGGCCCGCCGCGCCGGTGTCTCGCACGCGGCGCCGGCCCACCACTTCCGGGACCGCACAGGTCTGCTGACGGCGATCGCGGCGGAGGGGCACGGGCTGCTGGCCGCCGCGCTGGCGGAGGCGGCCGATCTACGGGACGCGGGCGTGCGCTACGTCCGCTTCGCGCGCGAACACCCGGCGCACTTCCAGGTGATGTTCTCGCCCGAGCTGCTGCGCGCCGCCGACCTGGAGCTGACCACGGCCCGCGCCCTGTCGGCCGCCGCCCTGACCGACGCCATCGCCACCACCGCACCCGCCGAGGACGGCACGGACGCCCGGCTGGCCCGAATCGCCGTCTGGTCCCTGGCCCACGGCTTCGCCACCCTCCTGCTCGGCCACAACCTCGACGGCCTCCTGGGCGACGAGGACCCCGAGGAGGTGCTCCGCGCGCTGCCCATGGTGCTGTTCCCCTCCGTCTGAACCCGCCGGGCCGGGCGCGCGCTTGACCTTGACACCGGCGTCAGGGTCCGACGATCGCCCCATGAGTCCGAGTCAGCAGCACAGCAGCCGTACCGTCGTCGTCACCGGCGCGGGCACCGGGATCGGCCGGGCCACCGCCCACGCCTTCGCCGCGCAGGGAGCGTGCGTGATCGCCGTGGGCCGGCGCCCGGCCCCCCTCGCCGAGACCGCCGCCCACGACCGGGACCGCATCGTCCCGCTCGCCGTGGACATCACCGCCGAGGACGGACCGGCCACGGTCGTCCGTACGGCACTCGAACGGGGCGCCGGCCGGATCGACGTCCTGGTCAACAACGCGGCGATCGTCGACGCCGCGTCCCTGCGCACCTACACCCGCGACTCCGTCGGGCCCCAGCTCGCGACGAACCTGATCGCCCCCGTCCTGCTCACCCAGGCCGCGCTGCCGGCCCTGACGGACACCCGGGGCGTCGTCGTGAACGTGACGACGGCCGTCGGACAGCGCGGCTGGCCCGGCAACTCCCTGTACGCGGCCGGGAAGGCGGCCCTCGAAGTACTCACGCGCAGCTGGGCGGTCGAGCTCGCGCCGCTCGGGATCCGCGTCGCCGCGGTGGCGCCCGGCGCGATCGAGACGCCGATCGCCGACCACAGCGGCCTCACCCCCGAGCAGCGTGTCGCGATCCGGGCGTGGCAGCTCGAGCACACTCCCCTCGGCCGGGTCGGCCGGCCGGCGGAGGTCGCCTGGGCGATCACCCGACTGGCCTCACCTCAGGCCTCGTTCATCACGGGAGTGATCCTCCCGGTGGACGGCGGAGCGGTGGTCGCATGAGACTGGCGCGCATGCAGCGGACCGGCCCGGACGACGACGACCGATTGCGCCCCGGCGAGGAAAGCTCCCGTCCGCCCGGGCGCGCGCTGCGCATCGGTGAGGTCGGCAGGGCGACCGGTGTCTCGCCGCGGGCGCTGCGGCACTACGAACAGGCGGGGCTCATCGTCTCCGAGCGGGCCGCCAACGGCTACCGGCTCTACGACCCCGCCGTCGTCGTCCGCGTCCGCAACATCCGTCATCTGGTGGACGCGGGGCTCACCTTGGACGACGCGCGCGTCTTCCTGCCGTGCCTGGACCGGGACGTGACGGCGTCACCGCCGCGCGGCCGCAATCTGGCGGTCGCGCTGCGGCGTCTCGCGGTCATGGACGAGCGGATCGCGGCCCAGGTCTCGGTCCGCGACCGGCTCGCGGCGGCACTGGCCGAGGCCACTGGCGGACGGATCCGACCGGTGGCCTGAGGACGATCGCGCGCTACGACCGCCGCGGCCTACGACCCCAGCACCGTCGCCAGCAGCTCGCCCACCCAGCCCAGCAGTTCGCGTCCGACCAGCGGCTTGCCGCCGACCTTCGCGGTCTTCGGGCGGGGCACCAGGATCTGGTGCGCGGCCGGCTTGAGGACGGTCCCGGGGTAGAGCCGCTTGAGGCGCAGCTCCTGGGACTCGCGCAACTCCACCGGCGCGAAGCGGATGTTGGGACCCTGGAGCACGATCTCGCCGACGCCACACGCGCGTGCCAGCATCCGCAGACCCGCCACCAGCAGCAGGTTCTCCACCGGTTCCGGCAACTTGCCGTAGCGGTCGACGAGTTCCTCGCGGACGGCCTTGACGTCGTCCTCCGAGTTGGCCGAGGCGATGGCCCGGTAGGCCTGGAGGCGCAGCCGCTCGCCGGGCGCGTAGTCGTGCGGGACGTGCGCGTCGACGGGCAGCTCGATCTTGACCTCGAGCGGCGGCTCCTCCTCGACCCCGCCGGACTCCAGCTGGCGCCGGTAGTCCGCCACGGCCTCGCCGACCATGCGGACGTACAGGTCGAAGCCGACACCCGCGATGTGACCGGACTGTTCGCCGCCGAGCAGGTTTCCGGCGCCCCGGATCTCCAGGTCCTTCATCGCCACGTACATGCCCGCGCCCATCTCGGTGTGCTGGGCGATCGTGGCGAGACGCTCGTGAGCGGTCTCCGTGAGGGGCTTCTCCGGGGGGTAGAGGAAGTAGGCGTAGCCGCGCTCGCGCCCTCGTCCGACCCGGCCGCGCAGCTGGTGCAGCTGGGAGAGGCCGAAGGTGTCGCCGCGCTCCACGATCAGCGTGTTCGCGTTGGAGATGTCGATGCCGGACTCGACGATCGTCGTCGAGACGAGCACATCGAACTTCTTCTCCCAGAAGTCGACGACCACCTGCTCCAGGGCCGTCTCCGACATCTGGCCGTGGGCGGTGGCGATGCGCGCCTCGGGCACGATCTCGCGCAGTTTCGCCGCCGCGCGGTCGATCGACTCGACCCGGTTGTGGATGTAGAACACCTGGCCCTCACGCAGCAGTTCACGGCGGATGGCGGCGCCGATCTGCTTCTGCTCGTAGGGGCCGACGAAGGTGAGCACCGGGTGGCGCTCCTCCGGGGGCGTGGTGATCGTCGACATCTCGCGGATGCCCGTCACCGCCATCTCCAGCGTCCTGGGGATCGGGGTCGCCGACATCGTCAGGACGTCCACGTTCGCGCGCAGCTTCTTCAGCTGCTCCTTGTGCTCGACGCCGAAGCGCTGTTCCTCGTCGACGATGACCAGGCCGAGGTCCTTGAACTTCGTCTCGGAGGAGAACAGCCGGTGGGTGCCGATGACGATGTCCACCGCGCCCTCGTGCAGCCCCTCCAGGGTGGCCTTCGCCTCCGTGTCCGTCTGGAAGCGGGAGAGCGCCCTGACCTTCACCGGGAACTGCGCGTACCGCTCGCTGAACGTGCCGAAGTGCTGCTGCACCAGGAGGGTGGTGGGCACCAGGACGGCGACCTGCTTGCCGTCCTGGACGGCCTTGAAGGCGGCCCGGACGGCGATCTCCGTCTTGCCGTAGCCGACGTCACCGCAGATCAGGCGGTCCATCGGGACCGTCTTCTCCATGTCGTCCTTGACCTCGGCGATGGTCGTGAGCTGGTCGGGCGTCTCCGCGTAGGGGAAGGCGTCCTCCAGTTCGCGCTGCCAGGGGGTGTCCGTGCCGAAGGCGTGGCCGGGGGCCGCCATCCGCGCGCTGTACAGCTTGATCAGGTCGGCGGCGATCTCCTTGACCGCCTTCTTCGCGCGCGCCTTGGTCTTCGTCCAGTCGGCGCCGCCGAGGCGGTGCAGCGTGGGCGCCTCGCCGCCGACGTACTTGGTGATCTGCTCCAGCTGGTCGGTCGGGATGTAGAGACGGTCGCCGGGCTGGCCGCGCTTGGCGGGCGCGTACTCCACGACCAGGTACTCGCGCGTGGCGCCCTGGACCGTGCGCTGCACCATCTCGATGTAGCGGCCCACGCCGTGCTGCTCGTGGACGATGTAGTCGCCCGCCTCCAGGGTGAGCGGATCGATGGTCTTCCTGCGGCGCGCGGGCATGCGCGCGCCGTCCTTGCCGGCCGCCTTCTGGCCGGACAGGTCGGTCTCCGTGAGCACGGCGAGGCGGAGCGCCGGGTCGACGAAGCCGTAGTCGATCGAGCCGCAGGAGACGTGGACGACGGAGGGACTCAGCTCGGTCAGGTCCGCGTCGAGGCGGGCCGCGACGCCTTCGCCGCCGAGCACCTCGACCGTGCGGGCCGCCGGGCCGTGCGCCTCGGTGACGAAGGCGACGCGCCAGCCGTCGGCCAGCCAGCCCTTGGTGTCGGCCAGCGCCTTCGCGGTGTCGCCCCGGTAGGTCTCGGGGGCGTGCATGCCGAGCTTGAGGGTGTCGGCGGACCCCGCCGCGTCAGCGGCATCTGTGAACGACTCGTCGGCCGCGAACGGCGACACCGACCACCACATCATGTCCAGCTCGCGCGCGTGGTCACGGACGTCCGCGATGGACCACAGGGAGGCCGCGCCGACGTCGATGGGTGCCTCGCCGCCGCCGGCGGTGGCCGCCCAGGACGCCTGGAGGAACTCCTGGGACGTCGCCACGAGGTCGGTGGCACGCGTGCGTACCCGCTCCGGGTCGCAGACGACGGCCATCGCGCCCTCGGGCAGGACGTCGATCAGCAGCTCCATGTCGTCGACCAGCACCGGGGCGAGGGACTCCATGCCCTCGACGGCGATGCCCTCGGCGATCCTGCCGAGCAGCTCGCCCAGCTCGGGGTGCTCCTCGGCGAGGGCACCCGCACGCGCGCGCACCTCTTCCGTCAACAGGAGTTCACGGCACGGCGGGGCCCACACGCCGTGTTCGGCGACTTCCAGGGAGCGCTGGTCGGCGACCTTGAAGTAGCGGATCTCCTCCACGTCGTCGCCCCAGAACTCGACGCGCAGGGGGTGTTCCTCGGTGGGCGGGAACACGTCCAGGATGCCGCCCCGTACGGCGAACTCGCCGCGCTTCTCGACGAGTTCCACGCGCGCGTAGGCGGCCGCGGCGAGGGCTTCGACGATGTCGTTCAGGTCGGCGGTCTGGCCCGTGCGCAGAGCCACCGGTTCCAGGTCGCCGAGGCCCTTGACCTGCGGCTGGAGTACCGAGCGGACCGGCGCCACGACGACGGAGACCCGGCCGGTCTCCGGGTCGTCGGGGCGCGGATGGGCGAGGCGGCGCAGGATGGCGAGGCGGCGGCCGACGGTGTCGCTGCGCGGGCTGAGGCGCTCGTGCGGGAGCGTCTCCCAGGAGGGGTACTCCACCACGCCGTCCGGTGGGAGCAGCGAGCGCAGGGCGGCGGCCAGGTCCTCGGCCTCGCGCCCGGTGGCCGTCACGGCGAGGACCGTGCGGCCGGTCTCGCGGGCGAGGGCGGCGATGGCGAAGGGGCGGGCCGCCGGGGGGCCGACCAGGTCGACGTGCATGCGGTTGCCGTCGGCGGCCGCGGGGATCGCTTCCGCGAGGGCGGTGTCCTTGACGACGGCGTCGAGCAGACCGTGCAGGCTCATGGAGGGCTGGGCTTTCCGTCCGAGGGGCCGGGGTGCGTCCGGGGGCGGGCGTACCGGGGTCCGGGGTGGGCAACGCGAAGGGCCCGACGCGTGTCACGGGCCGGGGGTGTCCAGCGTACGTCGGGGCGGGGTTGTTCGCCGGGGGCTGTGGACAACCACAGGGGCGGTGGGGACCGTGCACGACTTTCCCCGCCCCCGCCGCCCCTTCCCTCCCGGCCCTGGGGCTGCGCCCCCGACCGGCTGAATCACACGCGAGAGCCCGGCACCGAGAAGACCCCCGTTCTTCTCGGTGCCGGGCTGGTTCGGGTGGTGCTAGTCCGTCGCGATCGCGTTCAGGACGTTCATGCGGCCCGCGCGGAACGCCGGGATCAGGGCGGCGAACAGGCCCACGAAGGCGGAGCCGATGAACACGCCGATGATCGTCGGCCACGGGATCTCGAGGACGTTCAGGCCCTGGAGGGCGAGGAGCTGCTGGGCGGTGGCGCCCCAGCCCATGCCCAGACCGAGGCCCAGGAGGGCGCCGAAGAGGGCGATGACGACCGACTCCATGCGGATCATGCGGCGCAGCTGGCGGCGGGAGAGACCGATCGCCCTCATCAGGCCGATCTCCCTCGTGCGCTCCACCACCGACAGCGCGAGGGTGTTCACCACACCCAGGACGGCGACGATGATCGCGAGGGCGAGCAGGCCGTAGATCAGGTTGAGCAGCTGCCCGATCTGGTCCTTGAGCTCCTGCTTGTAGTCGGTCTGGTCGCGGACGGTGTACTGCGGGTAGTCGTGCAGCGCCGACTTCAGGGACGTGTACGCGGCGTCCTGCTGCCCGTCCTTCGCCGTGGCGAAGACCAGGTCGTCGAGCGGCAGCTTGTCGGCCGGGACGTACCTCTTGAGGGTGGCGATGGAGGTGTACATCGCGCCCTGGTCGATGACGGCGTCACTACTGGTGATCGCGCGGACCGTCAGCCGGGCCGTGGAGCCGTTCTTGAAGGCCACCGCGATCTTGGACCCGAGGGTGATCCCGTGGTCCTCGGCGAACTTCTCGTGGACGGACATCGAGTCGGGCCGGTAGGCGTCGGCGAGGTTGCCGGCGACGGTCTCGACGCGCAGGTCGGTCGCGTAGGTCGGGTCGGCCGCCGTGATCGCCGTCTTGTCGAGCGTCTTGCCGTCGGGCGTGGTGAAGTCGGCCTCGGTCCACTTGTACTCGGTGACCCGCTCCAGGCCCGGCGTCGACTTGATGGCCCGCACCGCCTGCGGGGTCATCAGCTGACCGCCGTCGCTCTGGATGATGAAGTCCGTGCCGACGCTCTTGTCGAGCTCCTCCGTGGCGGAGGCGACCATGGAGGAGCCGACCACCGACAGACAGGCGACCAGCGCGAGGCCGATCATCAGGGCCGCGCCCGTGGCGCCGGTGCGGCGCGGGTTGCGCAGCGCGTTGCGCTCCGCCATCCGTCCGACCGGACCCAGGGGCCGCAGCACGATCGCGCCCAGCACCCGGACCACCACGCCCGCCAGCAGCGGGCCGATCACCACGAAGCCGATCAGGCTCAGCACCACGCCCAGGCCGAGCCAGAGCGAGCCCTCGGCGGCCTTGTCTGCGGCGGCGGCGAGGTAGAGGCCCAGGCCGCCTGCGCCGGTGAGGAGCAGGCCGATGACGGCCCGTACGGCGCCCGCCCTGGCGTCGGCGGGGGCGCCGACGTCGCGCAGCGCGGCCATCGGGGAGACCTTGCCGGCCCTGCGGGCCGGGAGGTAGGCCGCGAGCACCGTGACGACGATGCCGAGGACCATGCCGACCACCGGGGTCGTCCAGGCGACCGTCAGATCGTCCGTGGACAGGTTCATGCCGGTCATGCCCATGAGTTTCATCAGCCCGACCGCGATGCCGACGCCCGCGCCGACGCCGAGGAGCGAGCCGACCACACCCAGCAGCAGGGCCTCCGCGAGAACGGACCGGTTGACCTGCTTGCGGCTGGAGCCGATGGCCCGCATCAGGCCGATCTCACGGGTGCGCTGCGCGACCAGCATCGAGAAGGTGTTGATGATCAGGAAGATGCCGACGAGGAAGGCGATCCCGGCGAAGCCGAGCATCGCGTACTTCATCACGTCCAGGAAGCCCCCGACGCTGTCGCGGTTGGCGTCGGCGGTCTCCTTGGCGGTCTGCACCTTGTAGCCGCCGCCGATCTCGGCCGCCACGTTCTTCTTCAGCTGCGCGTCGCTCACGCCGGACGCGGCCGTCACATTGACGTTCGTGTAGACGTTCGACTCGCCGACCAGGGCCTCCTGGGCGGTCTTCGTGTCCAGGTAGAAGATCGCCGCGCCGGGGTTGGTGACCTGGAAGGCGGCGATGCCGGAGATCTTCGCGGTGTGCGTGCCGACCGCGGTGATCACCCCGATCTCGTCGCCGAGCTTCAGGTGGTGCTTGTCGGCGGTGTCCGCGTCCACCATCACCTGGTCGGAGCCCTTGGGCGCCGCACCGTCGGTGATCTCCATGGTGCGGGCGTCGTTGCCGTTCCAGTTGCCGACGATGGTGGGCGCGCCGCTGGTGGGCGACAGGCTGTCCTTGTCGGCGTCGACGACGGTCGCGGAGGTCGAGAAGACGGTCCCCTCCGCCGACTTCACCCCGTCCGCCTTGCGGACCGCACCGAGCACGGAGGCCGGCATGACCGGCGGCTTCCCGTTGTCGGACGTCGTCTCGCCGGTGTCCGAGGCGCCCTTGGCGCTCACCGTCACATCGGAGGAGGTACTGGCGAAGAGCTTGTCGAAGGTGGTGTTCATCGTGTCGGTGAAGACGAGCGTCCCGCAGACGAACGCCACCGACAGCAGGACCGCCACGGCCGACAGGGCCATGCGCCCCTTGTGCGCGTAGAAGTTGCGCATCGAGGTCTTCATGACGGTCATGACGTACGCCCCCGCGCGTCGAAGTCCTTCATCCGGTCCAGGACGGTCTCGGCGGTCGGCTTGAACATCTCGTCGACGATCCGGCCGTCCGCGAGGTACAGCACCCGGTCCGCGTAGGAGGCCGCCACCGGGTCGTGCGTGACCATCACGATGGTCTGGCCCAGGTCGTCCACCGAGCGGCGCAGGAAGCCCAGGACCTCGGCGCCCGCGCGCGAGTCGAGGTTTCCGGTCGGCTCGTCCCCGAAGATGATCTCCGGGCGGGCGGCGAGGGCGCGCGCCACGGCGACGCGCTGCTGCTGACCGCCGGAGAGCTGGGTGGGCCGGTGCCCGAGGCGGTCGGCGAGCCCGACGGTCTCCACGACCTGGCTCAGCCACGCCTTGTCCGGCTTGCGGCCGGCGATGTCCATCGGCAGCGTGATGTTCTCTATCGCGTTGAGCGTGGGCAGCAGGTTGAACGCCTGGAAGATGAACCCGATCCGGTCCCGGCGCAGCTTGGTGAGCTTCTTGTCCTTGAGCCCGGTGATCTCGGTCTCGTCCAGGTAGATCTGCCCGGACGAGACGGTGTCGAGACCGGCGAGGCAGTGCATCAGCGTGGACTTGCCGGACCCCGAGGGGCCCATGATCGCGGTGAACTGACCGCGGGCGATGTCCACGTCGACGTGGTCCAGGGCGACGACGCGGGTCTCACCGGATCCGTACGCCTTGACGACCTGCCGCGCCCGCGCGGCTACGGCCGTACGCCCTCCAGTGCCCCCGTGCCTGGGAATGGTCACAGCCGAAGTCACGGTAAGTCTCCTATGTCGTATGCCAGAAGCGGATGAGCGGCGCCTCGGATGTGCAAGGGATGGTGCGAGGCGCTACGTCGAAGAGTCTGTCGGCGGAAGGGGGTCCCTCGCGCTGGTGCTCGGGCCCGTCTTTCCGGGGGGTTAACCCCACCCCCCGGAAGTGGTGCCGGCCGCCCCCCAGCGGCGTAAAGCCAGGTTAAGGACGGAACCCCGCCCCTCTCCTCCTCCGGCAGTACGAACCCTCCCCGAGCCGTAGTACGGAGGTACCCCTAGGGGCCGTCCACCGCGGGGTGGAGGGTCCTTCGGGGTTGTCTCCACCCTCCGGCCCGGCCAGGCTCCACCCTCCCGCGACGCGAGGGTCAAGTGGGAAGCTGACCCCCGGCAGTTAGATGCAAGGGGCACGGGAGATACGGGGGCATCAGGTGGGGGACATCCAACCGGCGACACGCGAGGCCGCGCGGCCGACCGCACCGGGCAGACGGGGAGCGGTCGTCGCCGCCCTCATGCTCTCCATGGCGCTGGCCGCCCTCGACTCCACCGTGGTCTCCACGGCCGTCCCGCAGATCGTCGGCGACCTGGGCGGGTTCTCCGTCTTCTCCTGGCTGTTCTCCGGCTATCTGCTCGCCGTGACGGTCACCCTGCCGGTCTACGGCAAGCTGTCCGACACCTTCGGCCGCAAACCGGTGCTGGTCGCCGGGGCGGCCCTCTTCCTGCTCGGCTCGCTGCTGTGCGCCGTGGCGTGGAACATGGGGGCGCTGATCGCGTTCCGCATCGTGCAGGGCCTGGGCGGCGGGGCGTTGCAGGGCACGGTGCAGACGCTCGCCGCCGACCTGTACCCGCTGAAGGAGCGGCCGAAGATCCAGTCGAAGCTGTCCACGGTGTGGGCGGTCTCGGCGGTCGCGGGCCCCGGCCTGGGCGGGCTCCTCGCCGCCTACGCGGACTGGCGCTGGATCTTCCTCATCAACCTGCCCATCGGGGCGGTGGCGTTGTGGCTGATCGTCCGTCATCTGCACGAGCCGCAGCGGCAGTCGTCGCCGTCCGCGCAGAAGACGCCTCCACACGCGCGTGGCGGGTCGCGGCTACGCGCGACGCGTGGCGCCACGCGTGCACGCGCGCGTGTCGACTGGGCGGGTGCGCTGGCGGTGTTCGCGTGCGGCGGGGTGCTGCTGACCGCGCTGGTGCAGGGCGGGGTGGCGTGGCCGTGGCTGTCGGCGCCGTCCCTCGCCCTGTTCGGCGCCGGGCTGGCGCTGGCCGGGCTCGTCGTCGTCATCGAACGCCGGGCGGCGGAGCCGATCATCCCGGGCTGGGTATGGCGCCGCCGCACGATCGCGGCGGTCAACCTCGCGCTCGGCGCGCTGGGCCTGCTGATGGTGGCCCCTACGGTGTTCCTGCCGACGTACGCCCAGTCGGTGCTGGGCCTGGGGCCGGTGACCGCCGGGTTCGTCCTCTCCGTCTGGACCCTGAGCTGGCCGCTGTCCGCCGCCCTCAGCCAGCACGTCTACCGGCGCATCGGTTTCCGGGACACGGCGCTGCTGGGCATCGGCGCGGCGACGCTGATCCTGCTCGCGTTCCCGCTCCTGCCGTATCCCGGCCAGGCCTGGCAGCCGGCCCTGCTGATGCTGCTGCTCGGCGCCGCGCTGGGCCTCTTCCAGCTTCCGCTCCTGGTCGGCGTGCAGTCGACCGTGGGCTGGTCGGAACGCGGCACCACGACCGCGTCCGTGCTGTTCTGCCGTCAGACCGGGCAGACGATCGGCGCGTCGGTGTTCGGAGCGGTCGCCAACGGGGTGCTGGCGGCCCGGCTGGGCGGCGCGGGCGATCTGGACTCCGTCACCCGCGCCCTCGCCGCCGAAACGGCACCCGAGGCCGTCCGGGACGCCGTCGCGAGCGCCGTGCACGCCGTCTACCTGGGCGCGGCCTGCGCGGCCGCACTCGCCTTCCTGGTGCTGCTGTGCGTGGCCCCACGACGGTTCCCCGTACTGACGGACTGACGGGGCTGACGGGACTGACGAAGCTGACGGAGCGGGGGCTGACGGGCCGACCGAGGGGCCGACCGATGGGCTAACGGGCCGACCTATGCCCCCGCCACGCTTCTGTGAAGATGATCGTCACAAAGGCCACGGGAGCCACACAGGTGTGGGGTTAACGCGGGTAACACCCCAGGTCAGGCGGCATTTCGCGCAGTAAGCGCATACCGACCACTCAGTTTGGTGAAAACCCTTCGCAGCCGCCGTACTCCCGAGTAACGTGCGTCCCTCGCACCACCCCCCACTCCCTGCGGTCCGCCGCCACGGACCCGAGCCACGCAAGGAGCACGGGATGTCACACGACCCGTCACACCCCGGCCCGACCTACCCATGGCAGCCGCCACCCCAGCCGCCCGAGCCACCTCGGCGCCGGCCGGCCGACCACGCCCCGCTGGGGCGCCACAGCGACCTGCGGGTCCTGCGCGGCGCCTACCGCCGCCAGCGGCGGGTCGCCACACTCACCGCGCTCGGCTACTTCGTCGTCTTCCTGGTCCTGTCGGCGTTCGCGCCGTCCCTGATGACCGGCAGGGTCGCCACCGGCCTCCCCGCGGGTCTGCTGCTCGGCCTGCTGCAACTCCCGGTCACCTGCCTGGCGATCGTCCTGTACGAGCGGACCGCCCGCCGCCATGTGGACCCGCTCGCGGACCGCATCCGCAAACTCTCCGAGATCGACGCGAAGCGGGACGCGCGCGGAACCCGTACCAAGGAGGCCGGACGATGACGGAGTTCAGCGACGACGCACAGACGATGTCCCTCGTCGCGTTCACCGCGATCGCCACGATCACGCTGCTGCTGTGCGTGATGACCGGCCCCGACCGCGACGACCTCGCCGAGTTCTACACCGGCTACCGCTCCCTCTCCCCGCTGCGCAACGGCCTGGCCATCGCGGGGGACTACATCTCGGCGGCCACCGTCCTGGGCACCGGCGGGGTGATCGCGCTGTGCGGCTACGACGGCGTCGTCCTCGCCCTCAGTACGGCGCTCTCCCTGATGCTGATGATGTTCCTGCTGGCCGAACCGCTGCGCAACGCGGGCCGCTTCACCATGGGCGACGCGCTGGCCCGCCGGATGCCGGGGCGGGCGGTGCGCATCACGGCGTGCGCGGTGACACTCGCCGCGCTGCTGCCGATGATGCTCGTGCAGCTCGCCGGCACCGGACAACTGCTCGCCTTCATCCTGGGGTTCTCCGGCGCCTCGGTGAAGACGGGCTGCGTCGTCTGCATGGGCGTGCTGATGATCAGCTACGCCGCGATCGGCGGCATGAAGGGCACCGCCCTCATCCAGATGCTGAAGATCGTGATGCTGCTCGGCTCCGGCACGGTCATCGCCGTGCTCGT
Organism: Actinobacteria bacterium OV320; assembly: GCA_001298545.1. GTDB lineage: Bacteria > Actinomycetota > Actinomycetes > Streptomycetales > Streptomycetaceae > Streptomyces > Streptomyces coriariae. Next base: position 501,596 of record LJCX01000031.1, on the reverse strand, counting down.
CCTGTACCGCTTCGACTGGAACCCGGGCACCCTCTTCGACGCGGCGGCCGAGGGCAGCGGGGTCGGAGACGCCTTCCTGCAGTCGGGGCTGGAGTTCGCCGGCGGCCCCTTCCCCCGCGTCGACATGATCACCGCCCAGCTGTCGGTCGTCCTGGGCGGCGCCTGTCTGCCGCACATCACCATGCGCATGTACACCGCCTCCAGCGCCCGCCAGGTACGCCGGTCGATGTCCTGGGCGGTCTCCGGCGTCGCACTGTTCGTGCTGATCATGACGGTCGTCGGCTTCGGCGCGACGGCGATCGTCGGCCGCGCGGTGATCGCACAGGCGGACCCGCAGGGCAACACCGCCTACCTGCTGGGCTCCCGGGGCGCCTTCGGCAGCGAGGTGTCCACGGCCGAGACCCTTCTCTTCACGACGGTCACGACGGCGATCTTCCTCACCGTGCTCGCCTCGGTCGCCGGCATGATCCTCGCCTGCGCCAACTCCCTCGCCCACGACGTCTTCGCGGCACGCGACCCGCACATGTCGGCGCGCCGCGAGATGCTCCTGGCCCGGCTGTCCGCGCTGGCCGTCGGTGTCCCGACGATCCTGCTCGCCGCCCAGGTCCAGCACCGCAGCCTCCAGCCGCTGGTCACCCTCTCCTTCTGCCTCGGGGCCTCGGCGCTCGCCCCCGCCCTGGTCTACAGCCTCTTCTGGCGCCGCTACACCCGGACGGGCCTCCTCGCCACCCTCATCGGCGGCACCCTGTCCGTCCTGATCCTCATGCCGGGCACCAACCTGGTCTCGGGCTCGCCCGTCTCCGCCTTCCCCGAGGCCGACTTCAACTGGTTCCCCTTCACCACCACGGGCATCGTCACCGTCCCCCTGGGCTTCGCCTTCGGCTGGCTGGGCACGGTGGTCTCGGGGCACCGCAAGGCGGAGGAGCAGCGCCGCCAGTACGAGGCGGTGGAGGGCTGGATCCTGGCGGGCGCGGGGCGCAGGGAGGCGTGAGCGCGGGCGGTGCGAACGCTCACCCGCCGACCGCCCCACGCCGACCGCCACATGCCAATGCCGACCGCCTGACGGCAGTCAGTGCGGTCAATGCGGTCAGTGTTGTCAGTACGGTCAGTGCCGTCATTGCGGTCAGCGCCGTCAGCTCAGTCAATGCAATCAATGCAGTCAATGCGGACGACGCAGTCCCGCGACGAGGAGCTCCACCAGTCGGGGCGGGTCGTAGCGGGGATCGTTGTCCGCGCCGATGCACAGGTTGCCGACGCCTCGCATGACCTCGTAGGCCTGGAGGCCGGGCCGGATCTCGCCGGAGGCGGCCGCGGCGTCGAGCAGTCGGCCGCACACGGGCACGAGGCGGTCGAGGAAGTACGCGTGCAGCGTCTCGAAGCCCGCGTTGTCGGACTGGAGCACGGCGGCGAGGCCGTGCTTGGTGACCAGGAAGTCGACGAAGAGGTCGATCCATCGCCCCAGCGCGGCGTACGGGGTCGGACCTTCCGCCAGCAGGGCCGGACCGGCCTCGGCGCAGGCGTCGACCTGGTGCCGGTAGACGGCGATGATGAGGTCCGCCCGCGTCGGGAAGTGGCGGTAGATCGTGGCCGTCCCGACGCCGGCCCTGGCCGCGATGTCGCGCACCGGCGCCTCCACGCCCGCCGTCACGAAGATCGCGGCGGCCGCGTCGAGCAGTGTCTCCTTGTTGCGCCGGGCGTCCGCCCGCTGGGGCCGGGCCGTGTTCCCCGCACCCCGGTCGCCGTCGTTCACCGCGCCGCCCTCTCCTGCGTCTGACCGCTATCACTGCCCGCGCCGGTACGCGTGCCCGTACGCATACCCGTGCCCCGGTTGCTAAACGGAACAGCGTTCCGTATGTTCAAACGGGACACGGTTCCGTTTGCTCATCATGCCAGAGCGCCGGACCCGTGACCAAGCCACGCACGCGTGGCGACACGACGCCTCATCCTCGAAGAGGAGACAACGGTCATGCAGTACCGCACTTTGGGCCGCACCGGTGTGCAGGTCAGCTCCCTGGCGCTCGGCGCCATGAACTTCGGCAGGATCGGGCGCACCGGCCAGGACGAGGCCACCGCCCTCGTCGACGCCGCCCTGGAGGCCGGGATCAACCTCATCGACACCGCCGACGTGTACAGCGACGGCGAGTCGGAGGAGATGGTCGGCAAGGCCATCGCCGGCCGGCGCGACGACATCGTGCTGGCCACGAAGGCCGGCATGCCCATGGGCGACGAACGCAACCGGCGGGGCAGCTCGCGCCGCTGGCTCGTCACCGAGCTGGACAACAGCCTGCGCCGTCTCGGCGTCGACCACGTGGACCTCTATCAGATCCACCGCTGGGACCCGAGCACCAGCGACGAGGAGACGCTCTCGGCGCTGACCGACCTCCAGCGCGCCGGAAAGATCCGCCACTTCGGCTCCTCGACCTTCCCGGCCTATCGCATCGTGCAGGCCCAGTGGGCCGCCCGCGAGCACCACCTGAGCCGCTACGTCACCGAGCAGCCCAGCTACTCGATCCTCCAGCGCGGCATCGAGACCCACGTCCTGCCCGTGACCGAGGAGTACGGGCTCGGCGTCCTGGTGTGGAGCCCGCTGGCCTCGGGCTGGCTCACGGGCGCGATCCGCGAGGGTCGGCCCGTCACCACCAGCCGCTCGACGTTCATGCCGCAACGCTTCGACACCGCCGTCCCCGCCAACCGGGCCCGGCTCGACGCCGTCGAGCAGTTGGCCGCGGTCGCCGACGAGGCCGGGCTGACCATGATCCAGCTCGCGCTCGGCTTCGTCACCGCGCATCCCGCCGTGACGAGCGCGCTCATCGGCCCCCGCACACCGGACCATCTGCGCGCGCAGCTCGCCGCCGCGGACACCGTGCTCTCCGCCGATGTGCTCGACGCGATCGACGCGATCGTGGCCCCGGGCACCGACCTCGCCGCGCACGAGAAGTCCGACACCCCGCCCGCGCTCCTCGATCCGTCACTGCGGCGCCGCTGACCACGCCGGACGGCCTCCCCTCACCGAAGGAAGCGACCACTCCATGTCACCCACACCCCGGCCCCGCTTCGGGATCATGACCGCCCCCATGCAGGTCGACTACCACGACGTCCTACGGGTCTGGCGCGAGGCGGACGCGATCCCGGAGATCGAGCACGCCTGGCTGTTCGACCACCTCATGCCGATCGGCGGCGACCCCGACGGCCCCGCCCACGAAGGCTGGACCCTGCTCTCGGCGCTCGCCGCCCAGACCCGACGGCTGCGGCTCGGCGTCATGGTGACCAGCAACCGCTTCCGGCCGCCCGCGATGCTGGCCAAGATCGCCACGACGGTCGACATCGTCTCCGGCGGACGGCTCGACTTCGGCATCGGCGTCGGCTCACGCCCCGACCACCCGCTGGCCCGGCGCGAGTACGCGGCGCACGGCCTGCCCTTCCACGACACGGCGCACGCCGTGGGGAGCCTCGCCGAAGCCTGCACGGTGATCCGCCGGTTGTGGACCGAGGAGAACCCGTTCGACTTCGACGGCACCTACCACCGGCTCACCGGCGCGTTCGGCAACCCCAAACCCGTCCAGCGCCCCCACCCGCCGATCCTCGTCGGCGGCCGCTCGGCCGCGACCCTGCGCGTGGCCGCCGAGCACGCCGACCTGTGGAACATCCCGGGCGGCGACCTCGACGACGTCGTCCGCCGCAGCGCCCTCCTGGACCGCTACTGCGCCGAGATCGGCCGCGACCCCGCCGCGATCACCCGCTCGATCCACCTGCCCGTCTCCTACGACCGGCCCGGTGCCACCCGGGACGCGGTCGGCGACGCGATCGGCGCCGGCTTCCGGCACATCGTGCTCGGGCTGCCGACGCCCTACCCCGCCGACGCCGCACGGTGGGTCGCCGACGAGATCGTCATCCCGTCGTCGTAGACGCCGACCGTCCGCGCGACCGCCACCCGCTGGCGCAGCCGCTCCCACGTTCCATCCCCGACCAACGCCGATGCCGCTCGTGAACGGTCTTCCAGGGACCGTAGCGCTCCGGCAGGTTCACGCCACTGCACACCGGTGCGGATCCGGTACAGCACCCCGTTCATCACCTGGCGGTGATCCCGCCACCGGCCGCACCGCCCGTTGCTCACCGGGAGGAGCGGTGCAAGCCGCTCCCACTGAGCGTCCGTCAGATCACCCCGATGTCCCACAGTCCTGTCAACGGCTCACCTGATCGCCAGGCCGCGGCCTGGCTCTCGTTTCACTCCTCTGGCACCGGCGCCGCCGGGCCGCACGCACTACTCAGGCCGCGTCGGCGAGCAGTGCGCGGATTTTCAGGACGGCTTCGGCGCCGGCGCTCCGCCCGGCCGTCGACGCGTTCGTCCGACAAATTCGCTACCCGGCGGTCCGAGCGCCGTGATACACAACCGCCGTGCAAAACATCTTGGAGTTCCCCGAGGTCCTGCGGCTGATCGAAGACCGCTCGGCCGCGTTCCGCGCTGCGATCGCGTCCGCCCCCGACCTTGACGTCCAGGTCCCGACCTGCCCGGACTGGACGCTGCGCGAACTGGCGCAACACCTCGGTGACGGCCGCCGCCGCCAGGCCGCCATCGTCGCGGCGGGCCCGGGCGCCGAGCCCCCGGCGAGGACGGACCCGAAGGGCGCCCCGACCGCGCCCCGCGACCACGAAGCCCTGGACGCCTGGCTCGCCGAGTCGACCGAGCTCATGCTCGACGCGATGCGCGAGGCCGGCCCGGACCGCGGCTGCTGGACCTGGTGGGGCCGCTCGCAGGCCCCGGAGACCAGCGGAGCCGTGGCCCGGCACCAGATCCAGGAGATCGCCGTCCACACCTACGACGCCCAGCTCACCCAGGGCGCCGCACAGCCGCTGCCGACGGACGTCGCGGTCGAGGGCGTCGACGAGTTCCTGACGACCGTCTCGGCGACGACCGTCCCCTGGCCGTTCAAGCCGGCAACCATCGACCTGCATACGACCGAGGGCCGCTCCTGGCGCCTGACCCTCAACGCCGACGGCGTCCGCTGCGACGACCTCGCCGCCGACGCGGAGCCGGGCGACATGGCGATGCGGGGCGCAGCGAGCGAACTGATCCTCTACTTCTACGAGCGCGTCCCGCTCGACGGCCTGGAGACCACCGGCGACACCGAGCCGATGGAGCAGCTCGCAGACTGGGACCCGAACGCGTAGAACGCGCACTTGTGACGCATCTGTCGGTGGTACGCGCGCCCCTGCGGACGCCACTGGGCCCGGGGTTGCGGACATCGCGCGGCTGCGGGCAGGCCGCGGGCCTGGCTACAGCAACCGTCGCACCCGCGCCTACCTGCGTGGACGCGGGATCCGGCACGTCATCCCGGAGAAAGCCGACCAAGCGGCCGGCCGTCTGCGGCGCGGGAGCACCGGTGGCCGGCCACCCGGCTTCGACAAGGAGCGGTGCGCCAAGCGGTACGCCAAGCGCAACGCTGCCGAGCGGGCGATCAACAAGCTGAAACAGTTCCGCGCGCGGTCGCGACCGGATACGACAAACACGCCTACGTCCACCTCGGCACCGTCACCGCGGCAGCCTCGTCATCCGGCTCTGCTCATGATCGCCAGGACAGCCCCTAGTCGACCGTGCGGCCGGTGAGGGCGCTCAGGCTGTTGCGTACGTGGTCCATGTGCGCCTGCACGTCGTCCCGGCGTTCGCCGTGCTCCCGCAGCAGCCGCTCCGTCTCGTGGACGACGCGCTCCTCCCGGGCGCGTGCCTCGGCGAGAAGCTCGGCGGCACGCGCGTGTGCCTCCTCCTGACGGAGACGGTCGGACTCCTCGGCCTCCGCGTACGCCTGCTCGGCCTCGGACAGCGCCGCCTCGGCGCGGGCCACCGCCCGATCGTGCCGCGCGTCGAGGGCGGCGGCCCGCTCGGCCTCCTCGCGCTCCGCCGCGGCCCACCGCTCGGCCTGCTCCTTCTCCTGTTCGGCGAGCATGCCGGCGGTGCGCTGCCGCACCTCGCGCAGGGCGGCCAGCGCCTCGCCGCGATACTCCTTGACCTCGCGCCGGGTGCCGACGCGGAGCTCGTCGGCCTCGGCACGGGCCGCGAGCAACCGCTGGCGGGCGCGTTCCTCGGCCTCCGCGCGCAGCGCGTCCGCCTCCTCCTGCGCCGCGCGGCGCACATCGAGGGCGCACGTCTCGACGTATGCGAGGTGCTCACGCGCTTCACTGCGCGCGTCGTCGCGGACGGCGGCCGCCTCTTCCAGTCCGAGCTGGAGAATGCGCCGTGCGCGCTCCCCGAGGGAGTCGTACGTCTGCGGCGCGAGCCGGGTCACCACCTCGCGCAACCGCTCTGCCTCCTCCTCCATCTCCCGGGCGAGCACCGTGAGCCGGGCGGCGCGTTCCCACGCGGCGTCCCGGTCGGCGCAGAGGGCGGCGGTGTACGCCTCGACCTGCTCCGGGCGGTAGCCGCGGCCGCGAACGGTCACGAATCCCGGCGGTGACATCGATGCGCTGCTCATCCTGTAACCCCTCGCCACCCGACAGACACGACATGATGATTTCGCGCATATCTTGATGGATCGGGCGCAAGTGTTCATAACGCGACACTCCGCGCACAGGTCACTGCCAACCTCGAACGAAAAGGGGCCGGGCCCGATCATCCGACCGGGCCCGGCCCCTTTTCGTCCTGCTCGCCCTCGCTTCGCCCTCGTACGCGTACGAGGTTCCGCGCGCCCTTACCGGGCGAGGTGACCGCTCGTCACAGCAGTCCGTCCCACATCTGCTCCAGCAGCACCGACCACCAGCTCTCGGGCGAACCGAGCGCCGCCGGGTCGAGCGAGGCCAGCTGGGCCTGGAAGTCGACGGTCCAGCGACCCGCCTGCTCCTGGTTCAGGCCGAACCGCAGCCGCCACATCCGCCCCAGCAGCGCCAGACAGCGCGCGAACTCCGGCAGCCCGGTGTTCACGAACTGCGGCGGTACGGGCGCACCGCCCGGCCCCGCCTCCACCGGCACGGCGACGATGTTCGCGGTGCCGTACTGCACACAGATCGCCTTGCCGAAGTCACTGCCCATGACGAGGTACGAGCCCGCGTCCGACGCCGGCTGCACGCCCCGTTCGGCCGCCAGCTCGGCCAGGGTCGGCACCGGCCGGCCCGGCTGGGCCTGCGCCCAGAAGAACGGCCCCATGTCGGCCGGCAGACCCGCCACCACCAAGGTGTGCGCCACGACCGGCGGCACGCCCTGCCGGGACACCGCGGCCTGCTCGAAGCGGAACACCGCCGGCCCGAACACCGCCGCCAGCTCCTGCCCGATCGCCTCCGGCGGCAACGGCGGCGCCGCCTGCACCGGCGGCAACGGCGCACGAACGGGCGCCGGACGCGCCGGTCCGTCCGCCACCTGGTGCAACTCGCCCTGGTGCGCCAGCAGTTGCTGCATGCCCTGCTGCCGGCTCGCGTGATCCGTGCCGTACGGCGCGATGCTCGTGATCCGGGCCTGCGGCCACTGCTCGCGCATCATCCGCGCGCAGTAGGCGCCCGGAAGCTCGCACGACTCCAGCTCCGTGTGCAGCTCCAGCACCTGGTCCGGCGGCACGTTCATCGCCCGCAGTTCGTGGAAGATCTGCCACTCCGGGTGCGGGGTCCCCGGCGCCGAACGCCGGATCAGCTGCTGCTCCGAGCCGTCCTGCGCGCGGAAGCGCAGCACGGCCTGATAACCCGGGCCGACCGTCGGCAGCCCCTGCTGCTGCGGATACCCGTACGCGGGCGGCTGCCCCGGCGCCGGGCCGCCCGGCGGCATCGGGGGCTGAGGGGCGCCGGGGGCCGTACCGGGAGCGGGAGCCATGCCCGGGGCACCCGGGAAACCGGGCGCCGCGGGTGCGCCGGGAGGGCCCGGGAACCCGGGGCCACCGGGAGCCTGCGGCGGCGGAGGCGCGCCGGGGCCACCCGCCTGGGGCCCGGCCAGCATGGTCTGCGCATGGTGAGCAACGCCGGGCGCGCCGGGCGTACCAGGGGCGCCCGGGAAGGCAGGAGCACCGGGAGCACCGGGGGCACCCGGAGCCTGCGGTGCACCGGGGACACCCGGTGCGGCCTGCGCGCCGGGCATACCCGGAGCACCGGGCACGCCAGGCGCATGCGGCGCACCCGGGGCACCAGGCGGCTGCGGCGCGCCCGGTCCCATCCGCGAGGGGTCGGCAAGCATCGTCGCGGCGTGGTGAACGCCGCCGGGAGGCGTACCCCCGGGCGGATTCGGCCCGGCGGGCGCACTCGGCACGCCCGGCACGCCGGGAGGCTGAGGCGCGCCCCCCGCACCCTGACCCGTACCGGGACCCCCCGGACCGCCCGGACCAGCCGGACCACCCGGGCCCGCAGATCCGTCCGGGCCCAGGGACGACACGAGCTGGGTGGGCACATAGCCGCCCGCCGGGGTACCGGGCGCACCCGGGCCGGAAGGCGGAGGCGGAGGCGTGTTCCCCGGTCGCGCGCCCGGCGTTCCCGGAGCACTCGGCGGAGGCGGCGGCTGCGCCCCTCCACCACGCTGACGACGCGGAGGCGGCGCCGCCTTGCTGGTCACGGCGTCCGCGATGTCACCGGCGTTCGGGGCGAGCGGCCGCGCGGGCGTACCCGGACCGGCCGGAGGCGGCGTACCGGGACCGGCCGCCGAAGACGAAGCCGGGGACGGAACCCCGGGGCCACCCGGTGCGCCCGCGCCCGGCCCCTGCGGGTAGCCGTACGACGAACCGGCCGGACCGGACGGCGGGGTCGGAGGAGTCGAGGAGGCCTGAGAGGCCGGGGAGGTCTGAGAGGCCGGGGAGGTCTGAGAGGCCGGTGTGTTCCCGGCCGTACCCGCGCCACCCGTACCCGCGCCGGCCGTACCCGCGCCGACCGGCCCCGTGCCGGCCGCCCCCGGAGCGTCGAGCGCCGGGGCGACCGCCGTCCGCGGAAGTTGGCTGCCGCCCGACATCAGCGCCGTCTTGGCGTCCGAGGCGGACGTCGGCGGCGCCGGCTCGTCGTCGGAGCCGCTCAGCGGCGGCGCGAACACGGTCGCGGGCAGCGACACGGAACGGTCGTCACCGGCGTCGGCGTTGGTGTCCGTCCCCGCCCACGGCGTCGCCCCGACGGGAGCGGCAGGCGCGGACGACCCACCGGAACCCGGACCCGCGGGCACTCCCGCCTGTGTCTCGGGCAGCCCGCTCCCCGACACCCCGCCCTGGGTCCGGGGCAGCGAGGGATCACCGCCCGGCACAACACCGGCCGAACCGGAACCGGAACCCGCACCAGCACCAGCACCAGCACCAGCACCAGCACCAGCATGTGAGCCGGACCCGGGCGCCGAAGCGGCCGCGCCGCTTCCGGAACCCGCGGAACCGTTCCCGGCGCCGGCTCCCGAACCGGCTCCCGAACCGGCCTCCCGCCGATCCGCGATGCCCAGCTTGTCGGCCGCCTCCTGCAGCCACTCCGGCGGCGACAACAGGAACGACGTCTGGTTCAGATCCACCCGTGCCGCGGGTGCCGGCACCGCGTCGGCGGGGGCGTCCGTACGGCCGTACTCCTCCTCGTACCGGCGGATCACCTCGCCCACCGGTACCGAGGGCCACAGCGTGGCCTCCCCGCTGTCCCGGGCGATCACGAGCCGCTGCGCGCCGCCGTCCGAACGCGGTCCCTCCGCGCGGTCCTCGGCCCACACCACGAACCCGAGCTCGAACTCGCGCACCCGCACCTCACGGTGCTGATACGCCGGCACATCCCCGTTGATCCACTCTTCGGCGCGCTCCTGCGCCTGCGCGAACGTCACCATCGTCCAGCTCACTCCCCCACCGAAGACGCGGCCGCCGCGGGCACCGCACGCGCGAACCCGCCGTCCACCATCAGATTGGCCACCGTCTCCAACTCCGGCGGATTACCGGCCAGCCTCGACAGGAAGACGTCGAAGTCCTCACCGCACGGCAGCAGCAGCCGCTCCATGCGCTCCGCGGGCGACCACGCCGGATCGACGTCCCGGATGTCGTCGTACGCGCAGAACCACACCGAACCGGCCCGCTCGCCCCGCACCTTGACGGCGAGCAGCCCGCCCTGCACGAACGCGACGCCCAGGTAGTCCTTCGTCAGATGGTCACGCAGACACTTGTTCACGTACACGAGGTCGTTGACGGCCGCCTCGTCGCGCACGGTGAAGAACGGCTGGTCGATCAGGAGCCCCAGCTCCGCGTCCAGGGCCGCGCCCACCGGCGCACACCCGCCGGCCGCCTTCACGAACGAGCGGTACGCCCCCGGCAGCCGGTACCCGAGGTCCTCCTCGACCCCCTGGACCTGCTGTTCCGTCACCGCCACGCCCGACTTCGGGAGCCCGAAGTGCACCGGACGGGTCTCCTGAAGGGGCCGCGTCCCGCGCTTCGCCTGGTCCACGACCGCCGACGACACCCCGCCGTGATGCCGCAGCAGAGCCTTCACCTCGACCGGGACCAGTTCCAGCCGCCGCGAACCCACGACGTGGTGCCACGTCCAGCCGTGCGGTGTCGCCACGCTCGACACCGTGTCCCACAGCTCGTGGCCCGACGCCGCCAGCACCGCGTTCGCCGACACGTAGTCCGTCAGCCGCAGCTCGTCCACGCCGAAGCCCTCCGGCGGATCCGCGATCTCCGCCGCCGCCCGCGCATACGGCGAGAAGTCGGGGTAGCCCCGCTCGTCCATCCGCACGCCTCTCGGGTGCCGTGCCGCCCGGACCGGATCCGGGAAATGCACGACCTGCCCGGCATAGGCCGCGTTCGGCGGCGCGGCTTGTCCCCCGGCCTGGCGGCTGGGAGGTGCCCCCAGCCCGAGCCGACCTGTCGTCATGGCGGTTGCCCCCTGCGGCACTCTGTCTGTACGGCCCGCAGAGGCCGGTTCCGCTTCCGGATCCACCCACCACGCCCCGTATCGACTGTCTCCAACAATCTCCAACGCGCGTCAACCGCGCGCCGACGGTGCCGACAGCCTATGCGGTACGACGACAGCGGTCACCGGCCCTCCGCTTCCGTGACCAGCCGTCACCCCGCCGTGACAGCCCGCCCAAACCCGGGCGTGTCGAACCGCCCCAGCTTCCGCACCCGCCACGCCATTTGGCACTCTGTGACGTCCGGGGGGATGCACGGGAGGGGAAGACGATCATGAACGCGACTCAGACGGGGTCTCACACCGGCAGGTCGGACGACCTGTGCACCGGCAACACGGCCGCCCACGACGGCGCCCGGACCGGCGATCCGCAGACCGGTCGGTCCGGCGATCCCCGCATCGGCTGGTCCGCCACCGAGGCCCCGCACGCGCCCGTCCTGCGCCACCGCAGGGACGGCATACTCCCCACCGTCGCCGCCGCCCTCTCCGTCCGCGGCGCCACCCTCACCAGCACCGCCGCCCGCGCCGACCAGCCGCCGCCCCTGCACCCGCTCGTCCAGGACTTCCTCGACACCCTCACCAGCACCCAACGCGACCGCTTCACCGGACGCTGTGCCGAGGCGCTCCTCATCTCGCGGCATCTCACCGCCGCCGACGCCGCCCGCAGCAGACGCGCCGCGCGTCGTCCCATGACCAACGGCGAAGCGCGCAAGACCCTCAGACAGGCCAAGCTCACCACCCGCCGCATCCGCGAGGACGGCGACCCCCTGCACGGCAGCTTCGCCGCTCCCTGCCGCGCCTGCACCGCGCTCAGCGCCCACTTCGGCGTCCGCATCGTCGACCCGTCGACCGCGGGCGACTGAACCGCCCCCTACCGCCACCCCCGTGCAGGACGACACGCCCTACCGCCACCCCCGTGCAGGACGACACGACGGCCCCACCGGGCCACGCACCACCAGCTCGACGAACGAAGGGCCGATGCACCCCGACCGCACTTCCACCACACGCTTCCCCGTCCCGGTCGACGCCGCGCTGCGCGCCGCCGGCTGGCAACCCGGACGCTGGGACATCAAGCAGGCCGAGATCTGGGCCGACACCCTGCGCGAACACACCTCACCCGCCGGGCACCGGCACGCCGTCTTCCCCGCCGCCGTCGAGGCCTGGGCCGAGTTCGGCGGCCTGACCATCGCCCCCACCGGCCCCGGCCGCCAGGTCGCGCCCACCACCGTCCACCTCGACCCCCTGCACGGCCTCCACCTCGCCCGCACCCTCGCCGACCTGGGCCGCGCCCTCGACACCGACGTCGCCCCCCTCGGCACCGAGACAGACACCCAGGGCATCCTCGCCATCGACGCCGGCGGCCGGGTCTACGCCCTCGACCACACCGGCGACTGGTACCTCGGCCCCGACATCGACCAGGCCCTCGGCGCCCTCGCCGCCGGCATCGAACCCGTCCGCCTCACCGCCGGCTGACCGGCCGGCGCGGGCACCGGAGGGCTACGACGCCGGTATCACCGCCGACACCCGGAAACCCCCCGCCTCCGTCGGCCCCGACACGAACACCCCGCCGAGCGCCATCACCCGCTCCTTCATCCCCACCAACCCGTTGCCCCCCGACGGGAACCCCGCCGACAACGCCGACACCTCCGGCGGCGGCCCGTTCTCCACCTGCATCGCGATCTCGCCCTCCCGATGCGCCAGGCGCACATGCGTCTTGGCGCCCGCCGCGTGCTTGTGGACGTTCGTCAGGGCCTCCTGCACCACCCGGTACGCCGTCTGCTCCACGTCCGCCGCATACGTCCGCATCTCCCCCTCCACCAGCAGCTCCACGACCATCCCCGCGGCCGCCGACTGCCCCACCAGCTCGTCGAGCTCGGACAGACACGGCCCCTCGCCCTCCTCCACCACCACCGCGGCGGCCACCCCCACCGCCACCACCGGCACCGACGCCGCCCGCTCTCCCGGACCACCGCTGCGCAGCACCCCGAGCATCTCCCGCAGCTCGGTCAACGCCTGACGCCCCATGTCACCCACGAGCGCCGCGTTGCGCACCGCCTTCTCGGGGTCCTTGCGCGCAACGGCCTGCAAGGCAGCGGCGTGGACGACCATCAGACTCACGCGATGCGCGACCACGTCGTGCATCTCCCGCGCGATCCGGGTCCGTTCCTCGCCGCGCGCCCATTCCGCCCGTTCCTCCGCCCGCTCCGCGAGCAGCTGCAACTCCCGCTCGAGGCTGTCCGCCCGCTCCCGCAGGCTCTCCATGAGCCGCCGCCGAGCGCCGACATACATCCCGAGCAGCAGCGGCGGGGCGGTGAGCCCCAGCGAGGTCGTGATGGCGGCGAACGGGATGAACCAGTCTCCGATGGTCAGCCGGCCCTGGTCCATGCTCTGCCGCACCCGCACGAACGTCACGATCAGCGTCCCCACCAGCTGCATCCCCGCGAGCGAGGCGATGATCCGGCGGGGCAGCTCGGAGGCGGCGAGGGTGTACAGCCCCACGATGCCCATCAGGTAGCCCATCTGGGCCGGGGTGATCGCGATCGACACCAGCACCACCGCGATGGGCCACTTCCGGCGCACCACCAGAACGGACCCGGCGAGCAGTCCGAACACCACCCCCACCGCCGACGGGATCCCCGCGTCCCGCGCGAACGGGATCCCCTCCACCGCGCACTCCACGGCGGACACGAGTCCCAGGCTCCAGTCGAACGCCGCGCTCCGCCATCTGGCCCACCACCACGGCCCTCCCAGGGCCGCCGTGTCCTCTTCCCCCGTCGTGGTCATGCCTCCAGCCTACGGGCGCGACCCCCGGCTTTTCCGGCGACTTTCCCCGACCGGCCGACACCACACTCCGTAACCGAACAGCATCGAAACCCACCGGTATCCCTCGAACTGCCGAACCACGCCTGTTCGAGGGCGGAACCGGCCATTCCGGCGCGGGTCCCGCCGCGCGGGATCGCCTCTCACCACCCCCGCCGAGGCCCGGCCCGCCCACCCTCGGGTGATCATGGTCCGGAGCATCGATCTACACCGTCGCGTCGAGGGCTGATGGTGCGGCATAGTAGGAGGCGCCACACGACAGCCGGGCCAAATGTCCGGTTAAGTCAACCTTGTTCCCCTGTGGTGTAATTGGCAGCACTGTGGCTTTTGGTGCCATATGTCCGGGTTCGAGTCCTGGCGGGGGAGCCATAGCAGTTCCGGGCCCTGACAGCACTGTCAGGGCCCGCTCTCATGTCCCCAAAGAAACGCCCCGGTATCCTTCGGATGTCCCACCCCACTCCACAGCCGAAGGGCAACTTCCGTGAGCGCCATTCGCCCGGCAGCCGTCGTCGTTCTCGCAGCGGGTGAGGGCACCCGTATGAAGTCCGCCATACCGAAGGTCCTGCACGAGATCAGCGGCCGCTCCCTCGTGGGTCATGTGCTGGCCGCGGCCCGTGAGCTGGACCCCGAGAACCTGGTCGTCGTCGTCGGACACGCACGGGAGAAGGTCACGGCGCATCTCGCCGAGGTCGACGCCGGTGTACGCACCGCCGTGCAGGAGGAGCAGAACGGCACCGGGCACGCCGTCCGGATGGGGCTCGAGCAGCTCGGCGGCGACATCGACGGCACGGTGGTCGTCGTCTGCGGCGACACCCCGCTGCTCACCGGCGCGACCCTCGCGGAGCTCGCCGCCACCCACCACGCCGACGGCAACGCCGTCACCGTCCTGACCGCCGAGGTGCCGGACGCGACCGGCTACGGGCGGATCGTCCGGGACGGCGCCTCCGGGACCGTCACCGCGATCGTCGAGCACAAGGACGCCAACGACGCGGTGCGCGCGATCCGTGAGATCAACTCCGGGGTCTTCGCGTTCGACGGGCCGCTGCTGGCCGACGCGCTGAAGAAGGTCCGCACGGACAACAGCCAGGGCGAGGAGTACCTGACCGACGTCCTCGGGATCCTCCGGGAGGCCGGTCACCGGGTCGGCGCGTCCGTCGCCGCCGATCACCGGGAGATCGCCGGCATCAACAACCGGGTGCAGCTCAGCGAGGCCCGCCGCATCCTCAACGACCGGCTGCTGACCGCCGCGATGCTGTCCGGCGTGACCGTCGTGGACCCGGCGACGACCTGGATCGACGTCACCGTCACCTTCGAGCGGGACGCCGTCGTCCTCCCCGGTACGCAGCTGCACGGCAGCACGCACCTCGGCGAGGGCGCCGAGGTCGGCCCCAACACCCGGCTCAAGGACACCCAGGTCGGCGCGGGAGCCCGGGTCGACAACACCGTGTCCGACGGCGCCCGCATCGGTCCGGACGCGTCCGTGGGGCCGTTCGCGTACCTGCGTCCCGGCACCCGTCTCGGGGCGAAGGGCAAGATCGGCACGTACGTCGAGACCAAGAACGCCGCCATCGGCGAGGGCACGAAGATCCCGCACCTCTCCTACGTCGGTGACGCGACGATCGGTGAGTACACCAACATCGGCGCGGCGAGCGTGTTCGTGAACTACGACGGACAGGACAAACACCACACCACCGTGGGGTCGCACTGCCGTACGGGTTCGGACAACATGTTTGTGGCTCCCGTCACGGTCGGGGACGGCTCGTACACCGCCGCCGGGTCCGTGATCACGAAGGACGTACCGCCCGGTTCGCTGGCCGTGGCCCGTGGTCAGCAGCGGAATATCGAGGGTTGGGTGGCCCGCAAGCGCCCCGGCAGCGCGGCAGCGAAGGCGGCCGAGACGGCCTCCCGCCAGGCGGAAAGCGAAAGCTGACCGGAAACAGGCACGTCGGACACGGCGTACCGTGATAAATGCACACCCGCACCCCACCAGCTGAGACGGCCCCGTCGCGCCCAGCGGCGAGGTTTCTCGACACCCAGCTGAGACACCTCTGAGGAGACAGTGCTGTGACCGGGATCAAGACGACCGGCGAGAAGAAGATGATGTTCTTCTCCGGCCGCGCCCACCCCGAGCTTGCCGAGGAGGTCGCCCACCAGCTGGGTGTCGGGGTCGTCCCGACCAAGGCCTTCGACTTCGCCAACGGTGAGATCTACGTCCGCTACCAGGAGTCGGCGCGAGGTGCGGACTGCTTCCTGATCCAGAGCCACACCGCTCCGATCAACAAGTGGATCATGGAGCAGCTGATCATGATCGACGCGCTGAAGCGCGCGTCGGCCCGCTCGATCACCGTCATCGTGCCGTTCTACGGCTATGCCCGGCAGGACAAGAAGCACCGCGGCCGTGAGCCGATCTCGGCCCGTCTGATCGCCGACATGATGAAGACGGCGGGCGCGCACCGGATCCTGACGGTGGATCTCCACACGGACCAGATCCAGGGCTTCTTCGACGGCCCGGTGGACCACCTCTTCGCGCTGCCGCTGCTCGCCGACTACGTGGGCAGCAAGGTGGACCGCGACAAGCTCACGGTCGTGTCCCCGGACGCGGGCCGGGTGCGGGTGGCCGACCGCTGGTGCGACCGGCTGGGCGCGCCGCTGGCGATCGTGCACAAGCGGCGCGACAAGGACGTGGCGAACCAGGTGACCGTCCACGAGGTCGTGGGTGAGGTCAAGGGCCGGGTCTGCGTGCTCGTCGACGACATGATCGACACGGGCGGCACGATCTGCGCCGCCGCGGACGCGCTGTTCGCGCACGGCGCCGAGGACGTCATCGTGACGGCGACGCACGGTGTGCTGTCGGGTCCGGCGGCCGACCGCCTCAAGAACTCCAAGGTCAGCGAGTTCATCTTCACCAACACCCTGCCGACGCCGGGTGAGCTCGAGGTGGACAAGATCACGGTGCTGTCGATCGCGCCGACGATCGCGAACGCGGTGCGCGAGGTGTTCGAGGACGGTTCGGTGACGAGCCTCTTCGACGAGCAGTGACGGTCCTCGTCTAGATCGATTTCCTGTACGGCCTTCCCGCCGCGTAAACTGCCACAGTTGCTCGGCGAGGGAGGCCGTACACGTCTGTGTACAGCTGTCCGTTATCGACGCGCTCTTCGTAGCAGGCCGATGGTTTGGCCGGGTGACCACCTTTCCCCCGTTCTACGAGGAGTGAACATGGCCGAGGTCAAGCTCGCAGCCGAGACCCGCACCGAGTTCGGCAAGGGCGCCGCCCGCCGTATCCGCCGTGACAGCAAGGTTCCCGCCGTGGTCTACGGCCACGGTGCCGACCCCGTGCACATCACGCTGCCGGGCCACGAGCTCCAGCTCGCGCTGCGCACCCCGAACGTCCTGCTCAGCCTCGAGATCGACGGCAAGACCCAGCTGGCCATCCCGAAGGCCGTGCAGCGTGACGCGATCAAGGGCTTCCTGGACCACGTCGACCTGCTCCTCGTGAAGCGCGGCGAGAAGGTCAACGTCGAGGTCTACGTCCACACCGAGGGCGAGCTGGCCCCGGGTGCCTACCTGCTCGAGCACGTGCTGAGCACGCTGAACGTCGAGGCCGAGGCCACCCACATCCCCGAGTCGGTCACCGTCTCCATCGCGGGCCTCGAGGCCGGCGCGGCCATCCTCGCCAAGGACATCCCGCTGCCCAAGGGCACCACGCTGGCCACCGACGAGGACGCGGTCGTCCTCCAGGTCCTGGCCGCCCAGGCGGAGGAGGCCCCGGCGGAGTCCGCCGAGGCCGAGGGCACCGAGGCCTGATTTCCCGGCACCTCATTTCGTCGGCCGCCGCTTCCTCCGGGGAGCGGCGGCCTGCGCATATCAAGGAGACATGGACGTGACGACCGACGCCAATGCCCCCTGGCTGATCGTGGGTCTCGGCAATCCCGGCCCCGAGTACGCCATGAACCGGCACAACGTCGGCTTCATGGTGGCGGATCTGCTGGCCGAGCGGATCGGGGGAAGGTTCAAGCGGGCGGGCAAGGCGCAGGCCCAGGTCGTCGAGGGCCGGCTGGGTCCGCCGGGTACGGGGAGCCGGCGGGTGGTGCTGGCGAAGCCGATGTCGTTCATGAACGTGTCGGGCGGGCCGGTGAACGCGCTGCGGGACTTCTACAAGGTGCCGGTGGCGAACATCGTCGCGGTGCACGACGAGCTGGACATCGACTACGGCGTGCTGCGGCTGAAGCTCGGCGGTGGGGACAACGGGCACAACGGTCTGAAGTCGATGACGAAGGTGATGGGCCCGGACTACCACCGGGTGCGGTTCGGGATCGGACGGCCGCCCGGGCGGATGCAGGTGGCGGACTTCGTGCTGAAGGACTTCTCCTCGGCCGAGCGCAAGGAACTGGACTACTTCGTGGACCGTGCGGCGGACGCGGCGGCGGCCCTGGTGCTGGAGGGCCTGGAGCGGGCGCAAAGCACGTACAACTCCTGACTTGTCACCCATCCGGGTTGACGGGCCGTTCAGGCATGGCCAATGATCCCGGCCATGCCTGCCACAGCAGCCTCGTCCCACCGCCGCCGAGGTCACTCCCGCAAGGGCTCGGCCAAGGGAGCCGGGCCGGCCAGGAGCTCGGCCTCGGGGACCGCGTTGCGGTTCGGGCGGCTCGTGGCGATGGGTGCGGTCGCCGTACTGATCCTGCTGGCGGGCGTGTGGGGTTCCTGGGGGGCCGCGCAGCACGTGATGCTGACGAAGGGCCGGGAGCAGGGCACGGTCGAGGTGACGCGGTGCGGTGAGGACACGTGTGCGGGGCCGTACACACCGCTGTCCGCCGGATCGACGGCACGCGCGCGCGTGGAGACCGAGAAGTCGGTCGCGGTGCGCAAGGGCGGGACCTACACCGTGGTGATCAAGCCGGGCAGTGACGAGGTGGTGCGGTCCGGTCCGGCCGGGGTCCTGTACGCGTGGGTACCGCTCGGCGGGGCGCTGCTGCTGGCCTCGGTGGTGGTCGCGGGCGGTCTGGGGCGGGTGCGGGTGGGCTGGGCCCTGGCGGGGTCGGGCGTCGCGTTGCTGACGGCGGCGTTCCTCGCGGTGTGAGTGTGTCAGCGTGTGAGCGTGTGAGCGTGTGACAAGAGGGTGCCCCCGGGTTCGTACGAACCCGGGGGCACCCTCTTGTGCGGGGTGCGGGGGTCAGCCGGTGTTGCGCAGGCCCGCGGCGACGCCGTTGACGGTGAGGAGCAGGGCGCGGGCGAGGAGCGGGTCGGGCTCCGCCCCCGCGGCCGCGGCGTCACGCTGCCGCTTGAGCAGGGTGACCTGGAGGTAGGAGATCGGGTCGAGGTAGGCGTCGCGGATGGCGAACGTCTGCTTGAGCACGGGGGTGGCGTCGAGCAGTTCCGGTTCGCCGGTGATCTTCAGTACCTCGGCGACGGTCAGGGCGTGTTCGGCCTTGATCCGGTCGAAGACGTGCTTGAGGTCGTCGGGGACGAGGGTGTCGACGTAGTGCTGGGCGATGCGCAGATCGGTCTTCGCGAGGGTCATCTCGACGTTGGAGATGAAGTTCCGGAAGAAGTGCCACTGATCGCGCATCTCGTCCAGGACGGTGTCGAGGCCTGCTTCGCGCAGCGCCTTGAGGCCGGAGCCGACGCCGTACCAGCCGGGGACGATCTGACGGGACTGGGTCCAGCCGAAGACCCACGGGATGGCGCGCAGGCCGTCGAGCGAGACGCCGGAGCCGGGGCGGCGGGAGGGCCGGGAGCCCAGGTGCAGGTCGGCGAGCTGGTCCACCGGCGTCGACGCGAGGAAGTACGTCGGCAGGTCCGGGTCCTCGACGAGGGTCCGGTAGGCGTCGTGGGCGGCGTCCGAGACGACGTCCATCGCGGCGTCCCAGCGGGCGAGGGCCTCGTCGGACTGGCGGGGCGCGGTGTGCAGGGCGGAGGCCTGCAGGGTCGCGGCGACCGTCAGTTCCAGGTTCTCCCTGGCCAGGGAGGGGATGAGGTACTTGTCGGAGATGACCTCGCCCTGTTCGGTGACCTTGATCTCGCCCTCCAGGGTGCCCCAGGGCTGGGCGAGGATGGCGTCGTGGGAGGGGCCGCCGCCGCGGCCGACGGTGCCGCCGCGGCCGTGGAACAGCCTCAGCCGGACGCCGTAGCGGTGGGCGACGTCACGCAGTCGGCGCTGGGCGCGGTGGATCTCCCACTGGCTGGTGGTGATGCCGCCGAACTTGGAGGAGTCCGAGTAGCCGAGCATGACCTCCTGGACGTCTCCGCGCAGCGCGACCAGGCGCCGGTAGGAGGGGTCGGAGAGCATGTCCTCGAGGATGGTGTCGGCGGCCTTCAGCTCGTCCGTGGTCTCCAGGAGCGGCACGATGCCGATCTTCGCCCAGCCGGCGTGCAGGTCGACGAGTCCGGCCTCACGGGCCAGGACCGCCGCCGCGAACACGTCGTCGGCGCCCTGGCACATGGAGATGATGTACGACTCGATGACCTCGGGCCCGAAGACGGCGAGGGCCCGCTTGACCGTCTGGAAGACCCCGAGGGTCTTCTCGCCGGCGGCGTCGACGGGGGCCGGGCTGGGGGCGAGCGGCCGGCGGGAGCGCAGTTCCTTGGCGAGGAGCTTCGTGCGGTACTCGCGGGGCATGTCGGCGTAGCGCCAGGACTCCTCGCCGAGGCGGTCGAAGAGCTGACCGAGGGCGTGGTGGTGGGCGTCGGCGTGCTCGCGGACGTCCATGGTGGCGAGCTGGAGGCCGAACGCGGCGAGGGTGCGGATGGTGCGGTTCATCCGGCCGTCGGCGAACAGCCCGCCGCGGTGCTCGCGCAGGGACGTCTGGATGAGGGTGAGGTCCGCGAGGAGCTCGGCCGTGCCGAGGTAGTCGCGCCCGGTCTCGTGCGGGATGCCCTTGGCGAGGCGCTGCTTGGTGTTCTCGAGCTTCTGCCGGATGCAGGTGGCCTTGAGCCGGTAGGGCTCTTCGGCGTTGAGGCGCTTGTAGCGGGGGCTGATCTCGGGCAGCCGTTCGAGGTCGCCCTTCAGCGACTCCAGGAGTTCCTCGGTGGCGCCGGTGTAGCGGATGGAGTTGGAGAGGAAGCCGCGGAGCTCGTCGATCATCTCCAGGGCGTCGTTGATGCCGTGTTCGTGCTGGAGGATGAGAACGTCCCAGGTCACCTGGGGGGTGACGTTGGGGTTGCCGTCGCGGTCGCCGCCGATCCAGGTGCCGAAGGTGAGCGGGCGGGTGTTCTCGGGGAGCTTGACGCCGACCCGCTCCAGTTCGGCGGTGAGGTCCTCCAGGACGTCGCCGACGGCGCCCGCGTGGAGTTCGTCGAGGTAGTAGATGGCGTTGCGGGCCTCGTCGGCGGGCTCCGGGCGTACGACCCGGAGCTCGTCGGTCTGCCAGACGAGGTCGATGTTCTCGGCCAGGCGGGTGTCGTAGCGGCGGCGGTCGGCCTCGATGACCGGGGTCTCGAGGAGCGCGGCGATGCGCCGGAGCTTGTTGAGTACCGACCGGCGCGCGGCTTCGGTGGGGTGCGCCGTGAACACGGGGCGGACGTTGAGGTGGCGGACCGTCTGCTGGACGTGTTCGGGGTCGACGTCCTTGAGGCGGTCGGCGGTGCGGGCGAGCAGGCCGCCCTCGGCGGCGCGGCGCTCGCGCAGTTCGCGGCCGCGGTGGACCTGTTCGGTGACGTTGGCGAGGTGGAAGTAGGTGGAGAAGGCGCGGACCAGCTTGGCCGCGGTCTCCAGTTCGATGCCACGCAGCAGTTCGGCGGCGGCTTCGCCGTCCTCGCGGGTCAGGCGGCGGACCTTCTCGACCAGGTCGAGGAGCTCCGGGCCCTCCTGCCGTACGAGGGTCTCGCCGAGCAGGTCACCCAGTCGGCGGATGTCTGCGCGCAGCTCGGTGCTGGTCGTTGTGGTGGCCTGGCCAAGGTCGTCGGCACTGCTCACAGGTGCGGCTCCTTGCAGTGTTGAAGCTCGTCCGGGAGGGAACCCGTACTCCGGCCCCGCGGCGGGCGTCGCATAGGGGCCGGACATCCGGGAAGAAAACAGAGCGGACCGCGCTGTCCGACTGTCTCCAAGGATAGGTGTCCCTGGGGACGCGCAGGTTGGCGGGCTCTTGCCGCCGGGCAGGGCGCTGCCATACTTACGATGCCGTAGGTTACGGAACCGTAGGGAGCAGGGCATTGGTTCGCTGTGCGACCTTCCGCGGTGTGCGGAACTACGGCATCTCCCTCAATCCAAGACCCCCCAGGGGACGCGCATGACCACAGGCAGCTCCAACGTGATCGATGACCCTTCGAAAGCGCCCGACGGCACCCCCACGCCCTCCGCCACGCTCGGTGGCGAGCAGAAGCGTTCGATCGAGCAGATCATGCTGCTGATCTTCATCGTCGTCCCGTTCCTGGCGGTGCTGGCGGCGGTGCCGCTGGCCTGGGGCTGGGGGGTGAGCTGGCTGGACCTCGGTCTGCTGGTCTTCATGTACTTCCTCGGCTGCCACGGCATCACGATCGGCTTCCACCGCTACTTCACGCACGGCTCGTTCAAGGCCAAGCGGCCGCTGCGGATCGCGTTGGCGATCATGGGGTCGATGGCGGTGGAGGGCCCGCTCGTGCGCTGGGTGGCCGATCACCGCAAGCACCACAAGTTCTCCGACGCGGACGGCGACCCGCATTCGCCGTGGCGGTTCGGCGAGACGCTCCCGGCCCTGATGAAGGGCCTGTGGTGGGCACACATCGCATGGATGTTCGACGAGGAGCAGACCTCGCAGGAGAAGTACGCGCCGGATCTGATCAAGGACCCGGCGATCCGCGCGGTGTCCCGGCAGTTCGTCTACTGGACGATCCTGTCGCTGGCGCTGCCGCCGCTGGTGGGCGGGCTGGTGACGATGTCCTGGTGGGGCGCGTTCACGGCGTTCTTCTGGGGCTCGCTGGTGCGGGTGGCGATGCTGCACCACGTGACGTGGTCGATCAACTCGATCTGCCACGCGGTGGGCAAGCGCCCCTTCAAGTCGCGGGACCGCTCCGGCAACGTCTGGTGGCTGGCGATCCTGTCCTGCGGCGAGTCCTGGCACAACCTGCACCACGCGGAGCCGACCTCGGCGCGGCACGGCGTGATGCGGGGCCAGCTGGACTCCTCGGCCCGGTTCATCCGCTGGTTCGAGATGCTCGGGTGGGCCTACGACGTGCGCTGGCCGTCACGCTCGCGTATCGATTCGCGCCGTAACACCGGTGAGGACGGCTCCCGACGGGGGAAGGCCACCGCCGAGGCGGCATGATTGACGGCGTGGCGACCGATCCCAGCAGTAACCCCAGTAACGAAGCGAAGCCGCGGCGCGCCCGGCGCACCCGTATGACGGGTGCGGAAAGGCGCCAGCAGCTGCTCGAGATCGGTCGCACCCTGTTCGCGGCGAAGGGTTTCGAGGGCACCTCGGTGGAGGAGATCGCGGCGAAGGCCGGGGTCTCCAAGCCGGTGGTGTACGAGCACTTCGGCGGCAAGGAGGGGCTCTACGCGGTCGTGGTGGACCGGGAGATGCGCCGGCTGCTGGACATGGTCACGTCGTCGCTGACGGCGGGCCACCCCCGCGAACTCCTCGAACAGGCGGCGTTCGCGCTCCTCGACTACATCGAGGAGTACACGGACGGCTTCCGGATCCTGGTCCGGGACTCCCCCATCCCGCAGTCGACCGGGTCGTTCGCGTCCCTGATCTCCGACATCGCCACCCAGGTGGAGGACATCCTGGGCCGCGAGTTCAAGAGCCGCGGCTTCGACCCGAAACTGGCCCCGCTGTACGCCCAGGCCCTGGTCGGCATGGTCGCCCTGACCGGCCAGTGGTGGCTGGACGTACGCCGCCCGAAGAAGGCGGAGGTGGCGGCCCACCTGGTGAACCTGTCCTGGCACGGGCTGGACGGGCTCGAGGCGAAGCCGCACCTGATAGGACGCCGGAAGGCCTGACAGGACGCCGTCCACACGTACGAACGGAGCGCCGTCCACGCACACGGACGGACGCCGTCCGCACACGGACGGACGCCGTCCGCATACGAACGCGGCACCACCCGCGGGCGCGTCAGCGCCGCACTACGTCGTCAGCACGACATCGTCAGTGCTTGAAGACGTCCTTGCCCTTCTCCTTGGCCTGACGGGCGTCACCCTTGGCCTGCTCGGCGCGGCCCTCGGCCTCCATCCGCTCGTTGCCCACGGTGCGGCCGATCGTTTCCTTCGCCTTGCCCTTGGCCTGTTCCATCTTCGCCTTGGACTTCTGCTCGCCTGCCACTGTTCATCACTCCCAGTCAGGTCTGCGTGTGGTCTCAGTACGGCGAGTGACCCGTCCCGCGCCCCTCAAACCCCGCTGACCGGCTCCAGGAACTCCAGCCGGTTGCCGACGGGGTCCAGGGCGTAGAAGCGGCGGTGTCCCGGCAGGTCCATGTCCCAGGTGACCGATGTGCCGTGGGCCTCCAGCCGGGCGGCGTACGCCTCGATGCCGGTGACCCGCAGCCCGGGGTGCGCCTTCGCGGACGGTTCGAAGCCCGGCTCGATCCCCAGGTGCAGACGCACGGCTCCCGCCCGGAACCAGCATCCTCCCTTCGCCGCGAGCACCGGCGGCTTGGGGACCTCGGTCATCGCGAGGGTGCCGGTGTAGAAGCGGCGCAGCAGGTCCTCGGAGCCGGGCGGGGCGGCGAGCTGCACATGGTCGACGGCGGCCAGCACGTCAGGCCCCCTTCACGGCGACCGCGAACAGGCGGCGGAACGGCAGGACGGTGCCGTACTCCGCGCTCGGGTAGGCCTCGCGGAGCAGGTCGCGGTATTCGGTGACGAAGGCGTCGCGGGCCTCGGTGTCGTCGGCGAGGGCTTCGAGGGCGGGGCGCAGGCCGGTGCCCTTGACCCAGTCGAGGACCGGGTCGTCGCCCTGGAGCACATGGAGGTAGGTGGTCGTCCAGACGTCGGTGGCGCAGCCGAGGCGGGCCAGCCGGTCGAGGTAGACGCCGGGGGCGTGGACGGAGTCCTCGTGCCGCAGGACATCGCCGAGGCGGCCCTTCCAGCGGGCGCTGTGGCCGAGCTCGCGCATGAGGGCGTGCAGGGGCGCGTCGATGTTGTGGGGGACCTGGAAGGCGAAGGCGCCGCCGGGGGCGAGGCCGTCCAGCCAGTCGGCGAAGGCGTCGAGGTGGCCGGGCACCCACTGGAGGGCGGCGTTGGAGACGAGCAGGTCGTACGTCTCCTGCGGCGCCCAGCTCGCGAGGTCGGCGTGGGCGAAGTCGAGGCGCGCGCCCGCGTGCGCCGCCGCGTCGGCGAGCATCTGCGGCGAGTTGTCGTAGCCGGTGACGCGGGCGGTGGGCCAGCGGTCGGCGAGGACGGCGGTGAGGTTGCCGGGGCCGCAGCCGAGGTCGGCGATCCGCGGCGGGTCGCCGGGCAGGCCGGGGACGCGGGCGAGGAGGTCGCCGAAGGGACGGCCGCGGTGGCCGGCGTGACGCAGGTACTGGGCGGGGTCCCAGCTGGGGTTGGTCGTCATGCCTGACACCTTCCCCTCCACTTTATCTTGATGTCAAGAGACTTGATACCAAGATGCTCCACATCAAGAGACTTCACGTCGACACAACCACTACACTGATCGTCATGGAGGACGAGGTCGATCGGCTGGTCGCAGCGTGGCGCCGGGAGCGCCCGGACCTCGACGTGGAGCCGCTGGAAGTACTCAGCCGGGTGAGCAGACTTGCCCGGCACCTGGACCGCGCACGCCGTCTGGCGTTCTCCGAGCACCAGCTGGAGCCCTGGGAGTTCGACGTCCTGACGGCGCTCCGGCGCGCGGGGGCGCCCTACCAGCTCTCGCCGGGCCAGCTGCTGACGCAGACGCTGGTGACCTCGGGCACGATGACGAACCGTATCGACCGGCTCGCGAAGAAGGGCCTGGTGGAGCGGCTGCCGGACCCGAGCGACCGCCGGGGTGTGCTCGTCCGCCTCACGGACGGCGGCAAGGACCGCGCCGACCAGGCGCTCGCCGGGCTGCTCGACCAGGAACGAGCGATCCTGGCCGAGCTCTCGAACGCCCAGCGCGGCGAACTGGCGGGCCTGCTACGCCAGCTGACCGCCCCGTTCGACAACATCCCCGGCTGAGGTCCTACCGGGCAGATCAGGCCGAAGACGCGGGGTCTGGCACGCACATGCTGATCAGGCGCTGTGGGTTTCCTCCGGCCTGATCTGCCCGGCAGGCCCCAGATCCACCGGCCCCACGCCCGCCCGGCGCGCCAGGGCGACCGCGGCGAGGGTGGAGTGCACGCCCAGCTTGCCGAGGACGTTCTGCATATGGGTGCGGACGGTGTGCGGGGAGAGGAACAGCCGGTCGGCGACCGCCTTCCTGCCCAGTCCCGCGACCATGCAGCGCAGCACTTCCCGCTCCCTCGGCGTGAGCGACTCGACCAGCCGTTCGCTCTCGGTGCGGTGCTTGCGGGCGGCCGTCAACTCCCGCAGGACGCCGGTGAGCAGGGCGGGCGGAAGGTGGGTCTCCTCGCGCAGCACGCCTCTGATGACGGTGAGCAGCCGGGACAGCGAGCAGTCCTTCGCCACCCAGCCGGACGCCCCGGCCTGAAGGGCGAGGGCCGCACGGCGCGGCTCGTCCTTCTCGGCGAGGACGACGATGC
Organism: Actinobacteria bacterium OV320; assembly: GCA_001298545.1. Lineage (GTDB taxonomy): Bacteria > Actinomycetota > Actinomycetes > Streptomycetales > Streptomycetaceae > Streptomyces > Streptomyces coriariae. The sequence continues at coordinate 475,364 of LJCX01000031.1, read as the reverse complement.
GGACATGGGGCTGCGCGGACCGGACCCCCACGACCAGCGATATCCCGTCGACGAGCCCGTCCTCCCCCACCTCCCGCACGGGCACGGCGGGCCGTATGCCCGGCAGCGCGGCGCCCAGGTCGGCGTCGACGAGCAGCACGTCGTACCGGCGCCCCTCGGCGGCCGCGCGCTCAAGACTGCGCAGTGCCGCCGGGCCGCTGCCGGCCGCGGACACGTCGACGTCGGGCTCGGCGGCCAGTGCCGCGGCGAGTGACTCGGCGAAGATACGGTGGTCGTCGACGACCAGTACACGAATGCGAACCACGAAACCCCCTCCCCCAAGCTCCTTGACAGAGCAGGGGATACCCCAAGGTCCGGAGACGGAGAACGACGACCGCGCGGACACGACGCCCGAAGGAGAGGCACTACCGCAACGGCCGCCGCCGTGCAGAGACTGCTACCCCCACCGCGGGCGCCGTACCCGACTGTCTCGCCCCCTGATCAGCACCGGCCCCCACCGGCACTGTTCACAGGGTAGGGCCGCGGGCGTAGAGCGGAAGGCAAATTGCAGGATTGGTTCGGCCACCGCGTTTATGGTGTGCCGCATGTTTCGTCTTGAGACAGAAGTCGACAGGACTCGCCGCGATCTTCTCCGTTCGCGGCTGCTCGCCACCAACACCGAGGCCTCCCCGGTCCTGCGCGCACTGCGCGGCACCCCCGCGGAACGCGAATCGGCGCTGCACGTCTGGGCCTTGGACCCGGGCGGCGAGCTGGCCGGCGGTCTGGTGGGCCACACCTGGACGACCTGGCTGCACGTCACCTACCTCTGGGTGGACGCCCGGCACCGGGGCACGGGCCTGGGCAGCGCCCTCCTCGCCGAGGCGGAGCGCATCGCCCGCGAGCAGCGCGGCTGCGACCGCGTACGCCTGGAGACCTGGGACTTCCAGGCCCCGGAGTTCTACCGGCGCCGAGGCTACGAGGTGGTCTGCGTGATCGAGGACTACCCCCCGGGCCTGACGGAGTTCACCCTGACGAAGAGCCTGGGCTAGCCCCTCCAGCCCCTCCAGCCCCTCCAGCCGTCCGGCGTTTGAGGACGAGGCCCTTTTCGGGGCCGAAAGGGGGCCTGCGGGCACCGCCCCCAGGGTCGGGAACGGGAAGGGGCGGCGGGGGCGCGATCCACTCGCACACCCACCGCCCCGCGCGGAACAATCAGCCCAGCCGGCGCGCCCCCGCCGCGGGCACCGCCTCGAACACCCGCGGAGCCTTGTGCCCCGCGGCCGCGAACGCCTCTTCGACGGCCTTGGTGAGCGTCTCGACATCGGTGGCCTCGGCCAGCACGATCGCCGAGCCGCCGAAACCCCCGCCGGTCATCCGCGCACCGAGCGCCCCGTGGGCGAGCGCGGTGTCGACGACGAGGTCCAGCTCGGCGCAGGAGACCCGGAAGTCGTCCCGGAGCGAGGCGTGACCCGCCGTCAGGACCGGCCCCACCGCGCGGGTGTCGCCACCCGACTCCAGGAGGGCGACGACCTGCTCCACCCGCTGGTCCTCCGTCACCACATGGCGGACCAGGCGGCTGACCTCCTCCTCGTCACCGAGCCGGGCGAGGGCCGCGTCCAGGTCGGCGTACGCGATGTCGCGCAGCGCGTCGACGCCGAGGAGGGCGGCGCCCTTCTCGCAGCCGGCCCGCCGCTTGCCGTACTCGCCACCGCTGTGGGCGTGCGTGACCTGCGTGTCGACGACCAGCAGGCGCAGGCCCTCGGCGGCGAGGTCGAGGGGGATCTGCTTCTGCGAGAGGTCGCGGGTGTCGAGGAACAGCGCGTGGCCGGCCTCGCAGCACGCGGACGCCGTCTGGTCCATGATGCCGGTGGGCGCGCCGACGTAGACGTTCTCGGCGCGCTGGCACAGGCGGGCGAGCTGCCAGCCCTGGAGCCCGAGGGCGTAGAGGTCGTTCAGCGCCAGGGCCACGACGACCTCGATGGCCGCGGACGACGACAGGCCCGCGCCCGACGGGACCGTCGAGGACAGGTGGATGTCGGCGCCGGTCACCGCGTGCCCGGCCTCGCGCAGGGCCCAGACGACTCCGGCCGGGTACGCCGTCCAGGCGTCGTCGGACTCGGGCGTCAGCTCGTCGAGCCGCAGCTCGGCGACGCCGCTGTCGAGGTCGGCGGAGTGCAGCCGCAGCACGCCGTCGGTGCGCCGGGCGACCGCCGCGACCGCGATGTGCGGCAGCGCGAAGGGCATCACGAAGCCGTCGTTGTAGTCGGTGTGCTCACCGATGAGGTTGACGCGGCCGGGCGCCGCCCAGACGCCCTCGGGCTCGGCCCCGTACAGCCGGACGAAACCCTCGCGAACTTCCTGTGCCCCCACTACGACTCCCTTGCGCTGCTTGCGATGTGCTGAGCGAACTCCCACGCGTCCGCGACGATACCCGCGAGATCCGCGCGGGACGGGTTCCAGCCCAGCCGCTCACGGGCGGTGGCCGCCGAGGCGACCAGGACCGCCGGGTCGCCCGCGCGACGAGGGGCCACGACCTCGGGAATCGGGTGGCCGGTGACCTCGCGGACCGTCTCGATGACCTCCCGCACGGAGAAGCCGTTGCCGTTGCCGAGGTTGCAGATGAGGTGCTCGCCCGGCTTGGCGGCGGCGACGGCGAGGAGGTGGGCCTCGGCGAGGTCGGCGACGTGGATGTAGTCGCGGACGCAGGTGCCGTCGGGGGTCGGGTAGTCGTCGCCGAAGACGGAGATGGCCTCGCGGCGGCCCTGCGCGACCTGGAGGACGAGCGGGATGAGGTGCGACTCGGGGTCGTGGCGCTCGCCCTGCTCGCCGTACGCGCCGGCCACGTTGAAGTAGCGCAGGGAGACGGCACCGAGCCCGTGGGCGGCGGCCTCACCGCTGATCATGTGGTCGACGGCGAGCTTGGAGGCGCCGTAGGGGTTCGTGGGCTGCGTCGGCGCGCTCTCCACGATCGGCACCTGCTGCGGCTCGCCGTACGTCGCCGCCGTGGACGAGAAGACCAGCTTGCGCACGCCGGCCTCGCGCATGGCGCCGAGCAGGGCCATGGTGCCGCCGACGTTGTTGTCCCAGTACTTCTCGGGCTTGACGACGGACTCGCCGACCTGCGAGAACGCGGCGAAGTGGAGCACGGCGTCGAAGGAGTCGTCGAGCCACTTGGCGGCGTCGCGGATGTCGCCCTCGATGAACGAGGCACCCGCCGGGACACCCTCGCGGAAACCGGTGGAGAGGTTGTCGAGCACGACGACCTCGTGGCCGGCCTCCAGCAGGTGCCGGGCGACCACGCTGCCGACGTAGCCCGCGCCACCCGTGACCAGATACTTGCCGCTCGTGCCGGTGGTGCCGCTCATGAACTCGCTACCTCTCGCAGTCGCCGGGCCGCGAACTCCGGCGGGACGTCGTTGATGAAGACGTTCATGCCTGATTCGGAGCCCGCGAGGAACTTCAGCTTGCCGGAAGTGCGGCGAATGGTGAAAAGCTCGAGATGGAGCGCGAAGTCGTCCCGGTTGACGCCCTCGAACTCCTCCAGCGCGCCGAACGGCGCCTGGTGCCAGGCGGAGATGTACGGCGTGGGCGGTTCACCTTCGCCGAAGATCCGGTCGAAGCGCCTCAAGAGTTCCAGATAGACCTGGGGGAACTCTGTGCGCGCCTCCTCGTCCAGGGCGAGCAGGTCCGGCACCCGGCGCTTCGGGTAGAGGTGCACCTCGTACGGCCAGTGCGCCGCGTACGGCACGAACGCGACCCAGTGTTCACCCTCCAGGACCACCCGCTCGTCGGCGAGTTCACGCTCCAGGACGGCGTCGAAGAGGTTCTCCCCGCCGGTCGCCTCCTTGTGCGCCGCGACCGAACGCAGCATCAGCGCGGTGCGCGGAGTGGTGAACGGGTAGGCGTAGATCTGCCCGTGCGGGTGACCCAGAGTCACACCGATCTCGGCGCCACGGTTCTCGAAGCAGAACACCTGTTCCACGGAGGGCAGATGCGACAGCTCGGACGTCCGGTCCGTCCACGCGTCGAGGACCAGTCGCGCCTGCTCCTCGGTGAGGTCGGCGAAGGACGCGTTGTGGTCGGAGGTGAAGCAGACCACCTCGCAGCGCCCGGAGTCGCCGGCCAGCGAGGGGAAACGGTTCTCGAAGACGACGGCGTCGTACGACGAGTCCGGGATCTCGCTGAGCCGGTCGCCCTGGGAGGGGCAGAGCGGGCACTCGTCGGCCGGCGGGTGGTAGATGCGCCCCTGCCGGTGCGAGGCCACGGCGATGGAATCGCCGAGCAGGGGGTCCCGCCGTACCTCCGAAGTGGTGACCGTGGGGTCCAGCGGACGCCTGTCCACCGCGTCGCGCACCGAGTCGTCCCGCTGGTCGTAGTAGATCAGCTCACGACCGTCGGCCAAGCGGGTCGAGGTCTTCTTCACCGCGACTCTCCATCCGTACCTCTAGACCCGCAGACCTAGATCCGTACACCTAGCGAAGCTTCCAACAGAACCAAACACATAAAACCATAAACCCCCACGCCAGTCACCACCACAACCAAACAAAGAACACCAAACGAAGTGAGCAGGGCATGCGAACCCCCACAGACCCGGCCTACACGGCAGCACAGCTGGCGGCGGAGCTCCGGCTGCCGACGAACTGGCTCGACTACACGATCCTCGGCATCTACTTCGTCGTGGTCCTGGGCATCGGCTTCGCCGCTCGCAGATCGGTGAAGACCAGCCTCGACTTCTTCCTCTCCGGACGCTCCCTGCCCGCCTGGATCACGGGCCTCGCGTTCGTCTCGGCCAACCTGGCCGCCACCGAGATCCTGGGCATGGCCGCGAACAGCGCGCAGTACGGCGCGTACACCGTCCACTGGTACTGGATCGGCGCCATCCCGGCGATGGTCTTCCTGGGCATCGTGATGATGCCGTTCTACTACGGCAGCAAGGTCCGCTCCGTCCCCGAGTTCCTGCTGCTGCGCTTCGACCGGGGCGCGCACCTGCTGAGCTCGGCCCTCTTCGCCTTCGCGGCGATCCTGATCTCCGGCGTGAACCTGTACGCCCTCGCGATCGTCGTCGAGGCACTGCTGGGCTGGCCGCAGTGGGTGGCGATCGTGGTCGCCGGCGCCTTCGTGCTGGCCTACATCACGCTCGGCGGTCTCTCCTCGGCGATCTACAACGAGGTCCTGCAGTTCTTCGTGATCCTGGCGGCGCTCATCCCGCTGTCGGTGCTCGGCCTGAAGAAGGTGGGCGGCTGGGACGGCCTGACGGACTCCCTGACCGAGGCCCACGGCGACGACTTCGTCACCGCCTGGGGCGGCACGGGCATCGGCAGCGACAACCCGCTCGGCGCGAACTGGCTGACCATCGTGCTGGGCCTCGGCTTCGTCCTCTCCTTCGGTTACTGGACGACGAACTTCGCCGAGGTGCAGCGCGCCCTGTCGGCGAAGAACCTGTCGGCGGCCCAGCGCACCCCGCTCATCGCCGCGTTCCCGAAGATCTTCATCGTCTTCCTGGTGATGATCCCGGGCCTGGTGGCGGCGGTACTGGTGCCGAAGATCGGCACGGCCGACTCCGACCTCCAGTACAACGACGCGATCCCGTACCTCATGCAGGAGCTGCTGCCCAACGGTGTGCTGGGCATCGCGGTGACCGGCCTGCTGGCGGCGTTCATGGCGGGCATGGCGGCGAACGTCTCGTCCTTCAACACGGTGTTCACGACCGACATCTGGGCGAAGTACGTGGTGCGGGGCCGGGAGGACGCCTACTACGTGCGCTTCGGCCGTCTCATCACGGCCATCGGCGTGGCGGCCTCGGTGGGCACGGCGTTCCTCGCCTCGTCCTTCTCGAACATCATGAGCTACCTCCAGACGCTGTTCAGCTTCTTCAACGTGCCGATGTTCGTCGTCTTCATCGTCGGCATGTTCTGGAAGCGGGCGTCGAAGAAGTCGGGCTTCTGGGGCCTGCTCGCGGGCACGACGGCCGCGATGGTCAACTACTTCGTCCTCTACAAGCAGGACATCATCGGCATCCCCACCGACCAGGGCGCGAACTTCGTCTCCGCGATCGCGGGCTTCGTGGCGGGCGCGGTCGTGATGGTGGCGGTGTCGCTGTTCACGGCACCCAAGCGGGACGAGGAGCTCCAGGGCCTGGTCTACGGCACCGTCTCCCCCGGCATGGCCGAGCCGCCGGCGGCGGGCGACGACGCGTGGTACCGGCGCCCGGCGCTGCTGGGCTGGAGCGCGCTGATCCTGGCCGCCCTGTGCTACATCCCGTTCTCGTTCTGAGCCCGGTCGCGAATACCGCGGGAGACTGGAGAGACCATGTCCGAGCAATTCGAACCCTCCGAACCCTCCGAATCCGCCGAGCGCGCCCAGCGTGCCGAGGCGGCCGAGCGGCTGCGGCGTGCGGGGTACTCCGAGGCCGACGTCCAGCGTGAGGTCACGGAACTCGAGGAGAAGTCCGCGACCGCGGCCCGCATCTTCGACCTGCGCCGCATCATCGGCGGCCTGTTCGTCGTCTACGGCGTGATCGTCACGATCGCCGGCATCACGGACAGCGACGCGGAGATCGACAAGGCCCAGGGGATCAACATCAACCTGTGGACCGGCCTGGCCATGCTGGCCCTGGGCATCTTCTTCCTGGCCTGGCTGAAGCTGCGGCCCGTGGCGCCGGTCACCCCGACGCTGCCGCCCGAGGCGCTGGACGGGAAGCCCCCGCGCGGCGAGTAGCCGCGGGCCGGGGTGCAGGTCACGAAGCCGAGCCGGCTCCCGGATCCGTTGCGTCGGGTCCGGGAGCCGGCTCAGTTCGTCTACTCGTGGTCGGCGACGTTCGCGTTGATGGCGTCGTCCCCGTTGTTGCAGATCTGCTGCGTCGCGTCCTGGTTCGACGAGAGGCCGAGCAGCGGGAGGTTCAGGTTCGGGATGTTGATGAGGCCGAACGAGATGTTCTCCACGTGGTTGGAGCACTCCCGGGAGTCCCCGTCCGCGCCGTGGACGGCGGCGGAGGCGAATCCGGCGCCGGCCATGCCGAGGCTTCCGATCATGGCGGCCACGAGAGCGGTGTTGCGGAGCTTGCGCATTGCGTACCCTTTTCCGTCTGGATGGCGTGTCCCACTACAGAGCGAGACGTTACGGTTACGCACCGTATGTCGTGATTATCCTCTTTGCACCACGGACTGAGCCTTATGACACCGCCAGCTCGCACCACACGAGCTTGCCCCGGTGACCCATCCGGGACAGCGGCTGCCAGTGCCAGAGGTCGGAGCAGGCCCGGACCAACGCCATGCCGCGGCCGTTCTCGGCGCCGGTCAGGTCCTCCAGCCGTCCCGGCGGCTCAGGCGGCTCGGGGTCCGCGTCCCAGGCACCGATCTGCAGGACCCCGTCCCGGAAACGGAGACGCAGGCACGCGGGGCCCTTGGTGTGCCGTACGGCGCTGGAGACCAGCTCCGAGGCGAGCAGCTCCGCGGCGTCCACGAGGTGGATCAGGCCGTGCAGGGTGAGGATCAGGCGCAGGGTGCGGCGGCAGACCGTGACGGCGCGGGGGTCGCTGGGGATGTAGAGGGAGTACTCCCAGGGATCGGACATGCGTCAACTCCGAGCGGCGTGAGGGGATTTACGCGCGGTGGCATTGCCGCAGCCGTCATGGCAGGACGAAGCGGTGCACTTCCGAAGCGTGTGCGGTGCGTCACCGACGGTAGGGTAGAAATTCATACCCTCGCAACAGCCTCCCGTAATCTGTCCCTCGAACGAGGAGTCCCGGAGAGGCAGTTACTCGGATGACCATGCGGAACCAGCCCACTGCACGCCAGGTTCGTCTCGGCTCCGAACTGCGCAAACTCCGGGAGACGGCAGGCAAGCCCGCCAAGGAGGTGGCCGGGCTCCTCGGATCGAGCTCGGCACACATGAGCCAGATCGAGGCCGGAAGCTCGGGAATCAGCGAGGAGCGGCTGCGCAGGCTGGCGGCTCACTGCGCCTGTACGGACGAAGAGTTGATCGAGGCGCTGGTGGGGATGGCGACCGACCGCACGCGGGGCTGGTGGGAGGAGTACCGGGGAGTCCTGCCCCCGGTGAATCTGGACCTGGCGGAGACCGAGCACCATGCGACGTTCCTGCGTGAAGTCGCGATCACCTACGTCCCCGGGCTCTTCCAGACGCCTGACTACGCCCGAGCCCTGTTCGCGTACATGCGTCCGGAACTGCCGGAGAGCGAGCTGATCCCCAGGGTGGAACACCGCATGCGGAGACGCACTGTCATCGGGGACGACAACCCCACCCCGTACGAGGCAGTCGTCCACGAGTTCGCTCTGCGCATCCGCGTGGCGGACAGGCACGTCTCCCGCACCCAACTCCTGGCGGTCCTGGAGCAGATCGAGCACGCACACATCACTATGCGCGTCATCCCCACCGACCAGGACGGCTTCGGCGGCGCCGGAGCCTCGATGATGTACCTGGGCGGTCCGGTTCCCCAACTTGACACCGGGCTACGGGAAGGCGCGACCGGTACCGCGTTCATCGACGCAGAACCGCACCTGAATACGCTTCGAACGCTTTTCCGTAAGGTGGAGAAGGCGACGCTGGACCCCGCAGCGTCCCGGGATTTCGTCCACCGCTTGTCGAAGGAACTGTGAGGCGCACCCCATGGCTCAGGTCATGCACTGGCAGAAGTCCACGTTCTCGGGCGGCGCCGAGGGCAACGCCTGCGTCGAACTCGCCGCTTCCGCCGCCCCCGTGGCCCTTCACCTCCGTGAGAGCGACACCCCGGACACGGCCCTCACCGCCACGCCCGTCGCCCTCGCTCACCTCCTGGCAGGGATACGCACCGGACTCGTACCTCAGCGGACGACGTCGAAGACGTTCTTCTGAAGGCCGTTGGCGTACGCCTCGTGCTCGACGAGCTTCAGCTTCTGCGTGTCCTTGTCCGTGGCGCTGAACAGCCGCTTGCCCGCGCCGAGCAGGAGCGGGAAGACGAGCAGGTGGTAGCGGTCGATCAGGCCCGCGTCCGAGAGGGCCTGGTTCAGGGAGGCACTGCCGTGCACGATGATCGGGCCGCCCTCGGTCTCCTTCAGCGCGGCGACCTCGTCGAGCGAGCGCAGGATCGTCGTCTCGCCCCAGTTCGACACCAGGTCGTCCTCGGTGAGGGTGGTGGAGACGACGTACTTCGGCATCACCTTGTAGTCGGCGAAGTCCGCCATGTCGGGCCACACGGGGCTGAACGCCTCGTAGCTGGCCCGGCCCAGCAGCATCGCGGCGGCCTCGGTCTGCTCCCGGCCCTTGATCTCGAAGGCCTCGGGGAGGAACTCGACGTCCTTGAAGGTCCATCCGGCGTTCCGGTAACCGGGCTCGCCGCCCGGGGCCTCCACGACGCCGTCGAGCGAGATGAAAGCGGTGCTGATCAGGGTGCGCATCTGAGGTCCTCGGGGTGTCGTGCCGGTTCGGTCGTGATCTCTGACCGCGGATCGCGGCGAAACTCATCGCCGTCCGTCAGTGTCCGGTGCCGTACCCGGCGATCTCACCACTGCGGGCCGCCGCCACCAGGGCGATCGTCAAGGTCGCCGACCAGGTGAGGAAGTGGATCGACGGCGGGTAGCTCGCGAGGGTGTAGCCGTCTCCGGTCAGGGCGGCGACCCAGAGGGCCGCCACCGGCAGTCCGGCGGTGAGTGCCGCCAGCAGGCCGCGCAGCGGGGGGCGGGTGAGGAGACCGCGGGGTGCGAGCGCCAGGGCGAGGCCGGTGGCCGTGCCCACGGTGACGCCCACCGCCATGCTGCCCAGGACCGCGAACGCGCCCGCGGACGTCAGCGCCCACGCGGTGCCGTCGTGGCCGACGGTCAGGGAGACGAGCGCCGTCACGAGGCACAGGCCGCCGGCGATGCCCGCGGGCCACGCGCCGATCAGCACACCGAGGCGCGCTCCCCGCCGGACCGTCGCTCGCAGCTTCATGCGGTCAGCCTCGCAGCTTCACCAACTGGGCGTCCAGGACCGTGGCCGGGATCGACGGGGTGCCGCTGAGGTAGGCGATCGCGTTGCCGGAGCGGAGGATCACGGCCTTGGCCGGGGTCGCCCTGCCGGACCGGGTCACCGTCGCGCCCACGCCCATCGCCTGGTCCACGCCCTCGGGGGCGAGTTCCGCGGCGACCTTGCCGACCTTGTGTTCGTCGCCGTCGACGGTGGCCGTGAAGCCGGTCGCACACTCTTCGAGGGCGGTGGCGATCGCGTCCATCGCCTGCTGGGCCTCGTCGGACGCGTACGCGGCGAGGACGACGGTGACCTCGGCGCCCTCGCCGGTGGCCGTCCGCACGACCGTGGTGGCCGGCTTGCCGACAGCCGTGCCCGACAGGGCGTAGGCCAGCGGAGCACAGGCGTCCTGCGTGACCCGCACCTTGCGGGCGTCGTCCGGCGTGGACACGGTGAAGCCGTTCGTGTCACGCGAGACCAGCGCCGCGCTGCCGAGGCCGCCGGCCCGCGCGGTGGCCCCTGGCTGGGCGGTGGGCTTCAGTAGACCGTCCTCGCCGCCGGTGCCCCCGCTCGCCACGTCACACGCCGACACCAGCGCGCACAGTGCCAGCACCGCACTTCCCCACAGGCGACGCACGCCCACCCCTCCGCTCTCGTCGAACAGGCCCCACGCACGGGACCATGCAGGCCGTCAGGCCGTCAGGCCGTCCAGCAGTAGACACTCTCCCCGGACGGCCTCTCCTCACGGATCAGCCGGACGAGATCCTCGAGGATCCGCAGGGCGACGAACGCGTCGATCGGGAACCCGTCCTCCGCCGTCTTGGCCGCCCACCAATTGGCCGTTTCACCGATCCGCGAACTCGGGCTGCCGGCGAGCTCCGCCAGGAGACCGTCCGACAGGAGGAAAACGGTGGCACCGTCTTCCTCCTCGGCGAAGACCTCCGGAATATCCCGGTCGAGAAGCTCGTCGAACGTGCTGCCCGTGAGATGCGCCTCCCAGTTCAGCAGCGCTTCCTCTGCGTCGAAATTCCCGAACACAATCGATCGGAGCGATGCACCCGGTCCATGCGTCAACGCATCGGTCGCATCCGACGGTGCCGCCACGAAAAACTTCACGATATTGCTCATGCCGCTCTTCCTTCGCCTTCGGGAAACCGGGTCAACTCCAGAGGATTCCTATCCCTGGACCGTATCCGGGCCCGTAGTCGAACGCATGTTGTCCCCACATTCGACTGGTCGTGAGGTCGTACCAGCCGATACCCGAGACGCTCTTCCCTGTATTCACCCAGTCCGGTCCGGGCATGCCACCCGGAGTGGAGAACAATTCCTTCAGGGCCGGATCGGCATCGGCCAATTCCTTGACACGCTTGTCCAGGATATTGCCCATGATCGTGTTGGCCCGGTTCTTGTTCCGGTCGATCCGCTTGAAATCGGCCTCAGTGTATCCGATGATTCCGGAATCCCACTCGGACAGCGCCGTATTCGTGTGCTCGAGAAGGCGCGTCGCCAACGGATCGGGATTCGCGATGTCATTGCCATTCATATCGACGACGCGCGCCCCGCAGTTGTGGACGAGAACCGCTGTCCCGCCGACCAGCACGTAGTAGGTGTGCAGGTCGCTGACGGTGAGGTTGTGGACCGTGGCCCGCTGGGTCGTCCACCGCTCGACCGCCGTGACCTGGACGTACGTGCCGGCGCTGGTGCGCAGCCACTCGCCCGACCGCAGGTCCGTGGCGTCGACCCACTCGCCCAGCTCCTGGACCCAGAACGGGTGCCCCTCGGTGGCCGTCACCTGGGCGGTCCGCTCTCCGTCGCCGATCGCGACGGTCACCTTGACCAGGTGCTTGACGCCCTCGCCGACGATCTCGGCGGTGACCGTCTCGACGGCGGTCTCGCCGGTCTCCGGGTCCGTCGCCACGACCTTGTCGCCGTTCTCGACGTCCTCGATCGGCTTGGTGGTGCCGTCGGCCATCAGGACGAGGGTGCCGGGGACGAAGCTGTTGGCCTCCTTCGCCGGGCAGCTGCCCCCTCCACCGTCGCCGGACGGCTCGTCCTTGCCCTTCGCCGCCTTCGCCTGCCGCGGTTTCGGCTCCGCCTTCTTCGCCGCCGCCTTGCGCGCCTTCTGGATCGCGTTGCCCGTCTTCTGCGCGGCCTTCTTGGCCTGCCGGGTCGCCGCTTCCTTCGCCTTCTTCTTCAGCTGTGCCGCCAGCGCGGCCGCCTTCTTCTTCGCCGCGGCCGCCTTCCGGGCCAGCTCGCGGGCCTTGCGGGCCAGCTCGATGATCTTGCGGGCCTTCTCCTTGGCCTTCATCAGCGCGTTGATCGCCTTGGCGATCCGGGCCGCGGCCTTGGCGATGCCGAAGGCCTTGTACGCCTTCGTCCACGGGATGGCGTTGAGGAAGAGCTCACCGCACGCCCAGACATCGCCCCGGGAGAAGCAGCCCACCACGCTGTCCCAGCCGACGAACTCCTTCAGAGCCGCCCAGCCGATGGACAGGATCACATCCGCCACCGTCGTGCCCAGCGTCTTCTTCGCCGACGCCTCCTCCGACGCCGAGGGACCGCCGTACTCCGAGCTTCCGCCGTCCGACGCGAGACCCGACGGGTCGGCGTAGGTGACCGGGTTGTTCTCGCAGTAGACGTAGCCGTTCATCTGAACCGGGTCGGCCAGGTCCAGGATCGGGTCGGCGGAGAGGAATCGGCCGGTCGACGGGTCGTACTCACGAGCGCCCAGGTGGACCAGGCCACCGCTCGTGTCGTCGTCGCCCCCGACGTAACTCTGGTGGGAACGCCAGGTCGTGGCCTCGGACCGCTCCACGCCGAAGGCGTCCGTCTTCGAGAACTTGACCTTGTTGCCCGACGCCAGCGCCACGTTGGCGTACGCCGTGCCGTTCTGGTCGGTGACCTGGACGGACAGCTCCGCCGCACCCGTGCCCTGCGCGTGGCGCATCACGGTCGGCGCGCCGGCCTGGGAGTAGTAGCGCTCGGTGTAGGCGGGACCGCCGGCCGCGTTGACCGAGATCGTCGCTTCGCCGAGGTACAGGGTGCGCTCGGTGGCGGAGATCGCCATCAGGCGTGATCCGTCACCGCCGTAGACGTACTTGGTCTCCTTGTCCGGGACCCACTGCTGGTTCGCAGCGGTCCCGCAGGTGTTCAGCTGGAGGTCCGTGCTGTCGGCCGAGTTGGAACTCGGAACGTCCAGGCACTTGCCCGACGTGACGTGCTTCAGGGTGCCGGTGGACGTCGCCGTCCACTGTTGGGCCGCCGCGCCGGTGCAGTCCGCGATGACGACCAGCGTGCCGTTGGCCGTGCCGCCGCCCTTGGGCACCACGCACTTGCCCAGGATCTTCAGCGCGCCCGTCGACGGGTCCGCGGAGGAGGCCGAGTCGATGCGGAACTTCTGTGCCTTGGAGCCGTTGCAGGTGTAGAGCTGGACGGGTGTGTCGGCCGTCGTCGCCGCGTTGGCCAGGTCCAGGCACTTGTTCGCCAGGCCCTTCCACGCGCCGGAACCGTTCTCACCGAAGCCGCTGACCTTCTCCACCTGACCGTCCCAGGTCCAGGTCAGCGCCTGCTCCGAGCCGTCGTACGTGCGCGTCCGCGTGTTGCCCGCGTCGTCGTACGTCAGCGTCGTCGCCTTCGTCACCTGGGCGCCGGACTCGGCCTTGTAGGTGGAGGACATGCCGGTCAGGGTGTGCGGCTGGGTGCCGTCCGCCTTGCCGTACGCGTAGTCGGTGGTGGCGTCCTTGGTGGTGTCCAGGCCCGGGTCGTGCTCGACGAGCTTCTTCCGGTTGCCCATCGCGTCGTACGTGTACGACTGCCAGTAGCCGCTGTTGGCCGCCGTGACGTTGGTCGTGCCGTCCGAGTACTTCGCGGCGGCCGTCGTCTTGCCCGTCGCCGTGCAGGACGCGGGTGCCGTCCATGCCTCGCTCAGCTGGCCCAGCGCGTCGTACGTGAAGCACTGGCGGTCGGTCACCGAGTTCGACGTGTCGGCGATCGAGGTGACGTTGCCGGCCGGGTCGTAGGCGTAGCTGCGGGAGTTGACGCGGTGGCCGGTGACGACCGTGGTGTCGCTGGTCGACTCACGGTCGACGATGCTCTGGGTCAGTTCGCCCGTCGCCTCGTCGTACAGGTTCGTCGTCCAGACGCGGTTCGGGTTCTCGCCGCTTGCCGTGCGCAGGACCTGGCCGTACGGGGAGTACGAGGTCTGCGCGGTGTACCAGGCCAGGCCCGAGGTGGAGACCGGCAGCCCGTCCTCGTTGTAGCGGACGACCACCTTCTCCGCGGGCAGGGTGCCCACGGAGGGCAGGTTGACGGCCTCCAGCAGGCCGGACTGCGAGTACTCGTAGCTGTACGCGTACTCCTTCTGGAGGCCGTAGGAGAGCGCCACCGATTCGGGGATGGAGATCTTCTGGCCGGCCGGCTGGTAGTCGGCGGTGTAGCCGGTCACCGCCGTGGTGTACGCCAGCCCGTCCGTGTAGCGGGTCTGCGAGGTGGCCAGGCCGACACCCCCGATCAGGGTGTCGTACGTGGCCTGCGCCAGCAGCTTGCCGGTGGCCGAGTTCTCGCGCTGCTCGATCGGGCGGGACAGCTTGTCGTAGACCGTGTAGACGGCCGTGTTCTCGTCCGTGACCAGTTGCGGCCGGTTGAGCAGGTCGTACTGGGTCGTTGTCGTTCCCGTGTCCGGGTCGACCGACTCGATCCGACGGCCGCGGGCGTCGTACGCGTAGGTCCAGAGATTCCCCTGCGCATCCTTCACCTCGACCTGGTCGCCGCGCTCGTCGTACGTGTACGTCGTCGAGCGGTACGCCGCGCGCAGCGCGTCCGTGTACGTGTCGACGCGGACCGTGCGGCCCATCGCGTCGGACCAGGTGCGCTGGGCGGCGGCGCCCGTCGGGTTGATCACCGTGGAGCTGTCGAGGCCGTACTCGTAGCGGCTCGCCTTCGCCGGGACCTCGGTGCCGTTGAGGTACGGGGTCTCGGTGAGGGTGCGGCCCAGGCCGTCGTACGCGTACAACGTCGCGTTCGGGACCTGGTAGTCCGACTCCAGCTCGAACAGGACGGTGGAGGGGTCGTCCTTGTCGTAGTAGGCGTTGTTCGTCTGCCGGATCGTGCCGTTGGCGCCGTACAGGGTGTCCGTGATCAGGCGTCCGCCGCCGACCGCCGGTTCCTGCTTCTGGCGTTCGCGGCCGAGGCCGTCGTAGATGACGGTGGAGACGCCGTAGTCGCCGTTGTCGGTGAGCGACTCGGTGGTGATCGAGACCGGCTGGCCGATCGTCGTGTCGTAGGTGATCTTCGCCGACGGCGACTTCGACGTGGCGCGGGACGGGTTCCACACCTGGGTGGCGCGGCCGAGGGCGTCGTAGGTGTAGGTGGTGACCCGTCCGTTGACGTCCTGGTCGGTCAGGGCGACCCCGCGGCCGGGCTCCAGCGTGCTGGTCTCGCTCTGGTTCAGCTCGTTGGTGGTGGTGATCCGGAAGACCTGGCCCTTGTCCGGGACGTAGGTCGTGACGGCCTTCGCCGTGTCGCCGTTGGCGATGGCGACGGCGTTCCTCGTGGACGTCGTGCGGCCGTAGTCGTCGTACGTGACCTCGCCGTCCTTGACCCAGCCGCCGCCCGCGCCGGTGATCGCCCAGGTGGTGGTGGCGTTGCCGCTGGTGGGAGCGGCGTCGTAGGCCTGGCCGTCGTAGGCGACCCGGGAGCCGTCGATCCAGTCGGCGGCGGTCGCCGTGGCCGCCTGCGCGCAGGTGCCGGCGGTGGTGAGGGTCTGCCGGTCCAGGCCGATGAGGTGCTTGGCGGTGTTGTGGACGTACGACATCACCGTGCAGGTGTCGTCGTCGGTGTTGTCGGCCGCGGCGTCGGCCGACCAGTCGTTGTACTCGGCGACCTGCGTCGGCAGGCCGTAGGTGTCCTCGTAGTCGGTGACGGTGCGCAGGACGCGCACGGTCCGCTTGTCGTCGCCGGCGCCGGAGGAGCGGGTGTAGCTGAGGGACTCGGGGGTGAGGACCCGCCAGGCCTTGAGGTCCGGGATGCCGCCGGAGCGGCTGCGGGCGGCGAGCTTCACGGCCTTCGGCTTGTCGACGGTCCTGGTCAGCCAGGTGTCGGCGGTCGCCGAGGCGTAGGTGAGGGACTCCGCGACACGGCCCGCGAACGGCTCCTCGTCGGTGGCGATGGTGACGCCCTCGGAGTCCTTGACGGTGACCGAGCGGGTGCCGCCGCCGGACAGGGGGTCGCCGTCCATGCCCCGGAAGAAGCGGGTCTCCGTCATGCCGCGCTTCGTGGACACGTACGCGGCGGCGCTGTCGGCGCCCGTGTAGGTGCGCACGCGGGCGAAGCCGCGCCACTGGTCCCAGGTGCGGGTCTTCTTCTTGCTGAACTCCGCCTGGTTCAGGGCCCAGGCCGCGTCACCGAGGTAGTCGTAGGTGGTCGTGATCGCGTCGACGCCGGTGAGGGCCGGGAGTTCCTGGACGGACTCGACGACGTACTTGTTGAACCAGTCGGTCGTCTCGACGTCCGGGTCGGCGTTCCAGAACACCGGGAAGCACAGGCCGGTGTTCGCGTCCGGGGCGGGGAAGCCGCTGCCCGTCCTGCACGCGCCCGACGGCGCCTTGTAGGTGACGACGGTCTCGCCGCCGTACTCGCTGACGACCCGCGCGATGCGCAGCCGGTCGAAGGCCGGGTTCGGGTCGTTCGCGCCCTCCTTCACCCGGTTGGGCATCGGCTGGCTGTTGGCGAGGAACTGCACCGGGTTGAGGGTGAGCGACTCGCCCTCGGTGTCGTAGCCGGTGCGGGTGATCGACTCCAGCCACAGGGCGGTGCCCTCGTCGGTGAGGTCGGCGGGCAGCGACTGCTGGAGCGTCCAGCTGTCCACCTTCGACAGGGCCGTGGAGCCCTGGGTGCGCTGCGTCCACGTCGTCACCTGGGCCAGCCGCTTGCGCGACCAGAAGGTGGGGACGGGGACGTAGCACTCCTTGCCGGATGCGCAGTACAGGTCGGCCGGGGTGTCGTACCAGATGCGGTTCTTCGCGAAGTCGCCGGAGGCGAAGTTGTCGTTCTCGTCGCCCTCCGCCGTACAGGCGAGTTCGCCCTCCTTGAAACAGCGCTCGTCGACGTCGAAGGTGACCTTGGAGATCGGGGCCGCGTACGGGTCGGCCGTGGTCAGGCCGTACTCGATGCGCTTGAGGTAACCGCCGCGGTCGTAGGAGACGGGCGTCTTGAACTTGTTGTTCTTCGCGTAGCGGTTGGTCTCCTTGGCCCACCACAGCGTCATCGCGTTGCCGTTGGTGTCGACGACGTAGTCGAGGTTCCAGCGCCAGGCCTGGTCGCAGAAGGAACCGGCGAAGTCCCCCGCCTTGTAGCAGGGTTCGTCGGACTGGTTGCCCGCGACGGGCGCGGTGAGGACCGAGTTCGTCACCGGGTCGCCGCTCGCCCAGTCGTCGGCCAGCTTGTGCTTGCCGAAGTAGTACTGGGTGCCGTCGCGGGTGGTGACGCGCCAGTACTCGCCGTCGGCGTCGCCGTTGTCCAGGGCGGTGTTGCGCAGCAGTTCGACGCGCGAGCCGTCGTCGTTGGCGGTGACCCACTTGTCGCCGTAGGGGCTGCTCGCGCCGTCGGGCAGGACCAGCTCGGTCGTCGTGCCGCCGAGCGTGAGCGTGGCGTTGTACGAGCCGAAGCAGAGGTCGCTGGTCTTCTTGGTGTTGTTGCCGTTCGTCTGGTCGTCGCGGCAGGAGGCGTAGGTGCGGGTGATGGAGCCCGCGTTGTACTCCCAGCCGTCGCCGACCCAGGAGGGCTGGTTGTTGGAGGCGGAGGTGCGGCCGTCCACGCCCTGCGAGTTGTAGCCGAAGGACACCGACGGCGAGGGGCCGCCGGGGACGCTCGGGGTCTGCAGGGCGTACGAGTAGGTGAAGCCGCCCGAGTTGCCTCCGGCCGACCAGGAACCGGCGCTGACCAGCGGGGTCGCGCCGAAGTCGCCCTTGGAGCCGGAGCCGGAGTCGGTGGCGAGCAGGACGGAGGAGCCGGAGCCGTCGGCGGTCGCGGCGGCGAGCGTCGCCGGCCGGGCGCCTTCCTGTGTACCGGACTTCCGGTACACGCCGTCGGTGACCGTGCCCGCGCCGGTGGCGGCGGCCGTGGACGCGGTCGAGGCGCTGGTGCCGCCCGCCGCGAGGACCTCGGTGTCGACGGTCGCCAGGATGCGGCGCTCGAACACCGCGCCGCCGTCGGCGTCGGTGCCGGTCTGCGCGACCACGTTGTCGGTGGAGACCTCGGTCGGCTCCGAGCAGCCCTCGGTGTCCGGGGTGGTCAGGAAGCACGCCGGGTACTGCACGAAGGACAGCCGGTCCGCCCAGTTCGCGCCGTACAGCTCGGAGAAGTCGGTGTAGTCCAGGGCGATCACGGCGTCGCCGGTCGCCTCGGCCGGCGGGGTGACCGTGAGGGCCACGCCCTCGATGGCGGTGGTGGCCAGCTCGCCCTGGCCGGCGAGGGTGACCTGCCACTCGCCCTCCAGGGCCGTGGCCTCGGTCGCGGTGGCGTCCTCGGGGGCGCCGACCTCGACGGGGAGCGCGGTGCCGTCGGCCTGGGTGAGCGGCACCAGATCGCCGGGCGCGAGGCCCGTGAGGTCCTTCGTCGCGGTGCCGCCGACCGGCGCGGTGACCTGGCTCGGGTCGTACTCGACGGGCTGCTCGGCCTCGGCCGTGGTCAGTTCGGCGAGCTGACCGCCGGCCTCGCCCTCGGCCTGCTCGGCGTCCGGCAGGTCGACCAGATCGACGCCGCTGCGGTCGTCACCCGGCGGCAGCGCCACGGCGGCGGGCGAGATGCCCACCACCAGTGCCACGGCGAGCGCACCGACCACACCGGCGCGCATCCGCGCCCGTCTGCGGCGTTCGGCACGCGTGCCCGCACGCCACCCCCTGCCGCTCCATGACAGCGATCCCCACACAGCGACAGCCCCCGCGCCCACAGTTCCGGCCATTGATGAGCACGAATGTTCTGGCAAATGTTCATGGAAAGTCAACAGGTCCAAGAAGGCGCGTGATTTAGCTCACCGGAGAAATTCCACAGTCCGAATAAAAAGATATGAGCACGGCTCAATCGCTGAAAGACCAGGTCAAATGCCGGTCAATGCACTGCCACGTGTGGGCAAATTGTGATCGTTTGGCGCAAGACGCCCGGGACGCGAACTCCCTGCTCAGCCCTACCTGTTAGACGTACGCGAGGGCCGTCCCGCCTCACCCTCAAGGTCACAGAAAGGCAAAGGCGACCGAGCGGTGTGGCGCTATCTCCTCGGCATCGGCAATGCTCTGGTGCGCGCTTTCCGGGCGTGGGATGCGAAAAGCAGGCCCCCGGGTGCGGCATAGCTCATTCACAGAATCCTGGCTCGCCCGGGATTTCAGGGGGAGGGGGCGCAAGCCCATGGAACGTCGTCGCTTCGGCCTGCCCGCGTCCGGGCGCGGCCGGGCAGGGGTCGCCGCAGCCGTCGCCGGCGCGATCGGCGTCGGGCTGCTGGCCGTGCCGCTGTTCGACGACCCCGGCACCGCCGACGCCCCCGCGGGGACGAAGCAGGCCGCCGCCCGTCCGCTGGACCAGGACACCGCGCAGCAGCAGGCCGTCGCCGCGGGCAGGCGCGTCGAGGTCACCGCCCTGCGCGACGAGACGTCCACGACGTACGCGCGTCCCGACGGCAGCTTCGAGCTGGTCGCCCACGGGGCGCCGGTGCGGGCCCGGGTGAACGGCGCCTGGAAGCCCATCGACACGAGCCTGGCCCGGACCGCACAGGGCTGGGCCGCCAGGGCGACCGTCGATCCCGTGGTGTTCTCGGCGGGCGGCGGTGCCGGGTCCGGCGGCGGCGAGAGCGCCAGGAACCGTAGGACTGGCAGAGACGGCAGGAACGGCAAGAACGCCGAGGCCGCCGTCTACACCGTCGCGCGCGGCGGTGACGCCGTGCGGGTCGCCGACGCCACCGAGGGCTTCTCCGAACTCGCCACCCTCACCAGCGGCGGCCACGAGATCACCCTGAGCTGGCCCGGCGCCCTGCCCGAGCCCACGATCAGCGGGTCGAGCGCGCTGTACCGCGAGGTCCTCGACGGCGTCGACCTGATGCTGACGGCCCAGGCCGGCGGCTTCAGCCACGTCCTCGTCGTGCACAGCGCCGAGGCCGCGGCCGACCCCGCCCTCACCCGGCTGTCCTACGGGCTCTCCTCCCCCGACCTGACCTTCCACCTCGACCCCGTCACGAAGATCGTCACCGGCACGGACCGCGACGGCCAGGAGATCGCCGTCTCCCCCACCCCCTATCTGTGGGACTCGGCCGGCACGTACGCGGTCACCGAGGGCGCCGACCCCGAGCCGGCCGAGGAGAGCGCCGCGCCGGCGCCGTCCTACTCCGAGGAGCCCGGCGCGCCGGTCGGCGAGGAGAGCGCCGCGCCCGAGGACGGGCAGGACACCGACGCGCCGACGGCGACCGCCACCGGGAACCCCGGCGCGACCACCGCCGACCCGGCCGCCTTCCGTCAGGCGTCGTCCGCCGCTCTGTCGTCCGCCGCTCTGTCGTCCGCCACCCTCACCGACGCGCAGGTGTTCGCCCTGCCGGGCCTCGCCGGACCCGACCCGGGCACCCATATGGCCGTCGCCGGCACCGCGTTGAGCGCCCCGGGCGCCGCCTCCACCGCCCTGTCGATCGTGCCGGACGCCGACCTGCTCGCGGACCCGGACACCGTCTACCCGGTCTTCGTCGACCCCACGATCTACGGCAAGACGAAGAACTGGACCACGGCCTACAAGAAGTACCCGAGCTCCAGCTTCTACGACGGCGCCAACTACAACAGCGGCACCACCGAGGCCCGCGTCGGCTTCGAGTCCACCACCTGGGGTCTGTCCCGCTCCTTCTTCAAGCTCGGCTGGTCCACCAGCATCAAGGGCGCCGGCATCTCGTCGGCCTCCATACGGCTGCGCGAGACCTACTCCTGGTCGTGCTCCGCGCGCGAGACCCAGGTCTGGCTGACCTCCGGCATCTCCTCCAAGACCACCTGGAACAACCAGCCGGACTGGAAGTCGGAGATCGGCACCAAGTCCTTCGCCTACGGCTACAACTCCTCCTGCCCGGACTCCTACGTCAGCTACGACGCCAAGTCGGTCGCGCAGGACGCGGCGGACGGCGGCTGGTCCTCGATGACCATCGGGCTGCGGGCCAGCACCGAGGACTCGGCGTACGCCTGGAAGAAGTTCCGCGCGGAGGGCGACAGCGCCCCCAAGCTCACCCTCGTCTACAACCGCAAGCCGAAGACGCCGAGTTCGGTCGTCCAGACCCCGGGCGGCACCTGCGACCGCACCACCCCCTACCTCCACATCGGCAAGCGCGACCTCGTGCTGTCGGCCGCCTCCTCCGACGCGGACGACACCTCCACCCGCCAGGACCTGAAGTACCTGGACTTCGAGCTGTGGCGGACCGGCTACGGCGACAGCAAGATCCTCGACAAGAACGTCACGGTCACCAGCGCCGGCAAGGCGTCGGTCACGGTCGCCAAGTCGTCGTTCACCAACGGCTACCAGTACTCGTGGCGGGTGCGCGCGATCGACTCCAGCGGGGCCGCCTCACCGTACGCGCCGACCTCCGACCCGTACGTGTGCCGGTTCGTCTACGACAGCAGCGTGCCCAACGAGCCGCTGATCACCTCCACCGCCTTCCCGGCGGCGGACGAGGACGGCACGGTCTGGTCGACGGTGAAGTTCGGCACGTCCGGCAACTTCACCTTCGCGCCGGACGAGGACACCGACGTCACCAAGTTCCAGTGGTCGTTCAACACCACGACCTACGCGAGCAGCAAGTCCGTCACCGCGGGCGCCTCGACGACCGTGTCGCTGCCGCCGCCGCTGGCCGGCCCCAACGTGCTGTACGCGCGGGCCGTGGACAGCGCGGGCAATGTCTCGATCGGCACGAAGTACCTGTTCTACGTCACCCCGCGCGACACCGCCGACGTGCCCGGCGACACCACGGGTGACGGCACCCCCGACCTGTTCGCGATCAGCTCGGGCGGCAACCTGTGGATGTACCCCTCGTCGACCGCCGGTGACCTGCACGTCGGCATGGAGGCCGCCCATGACGACGGCGTCGGCCTGCTCTCCGACCCGGACGAGGACGGCGTGGACCACGCGCCGGCCTACTGGACGGGCGCCGACGGCACGGCGGCGCTGATCGCCCACGGCGGCGACGCGCTCGGCGCCGACGGCATCGGCGACGTCTTCGCCCGGATGCCCGACGGCAAGCTGTACGTGTACCCCGGCGACGGCTACGGCAGCGTCGACATCTCCCGGCGCACGACCCTCCGGCTGCCCTCGGGCTCCCCGGACCCGGCGACCTTCGACCAGATCATCGTGGGCGACTACGACGCGGACGGCCGCGTCGACCTGTTCGCCACCGCCACCGGCGGCGAGCTGTGGGCCTTCGAGGGCTACACCGGCGCCACCTTCCTGACGGTCACCAAGATCGCCAGCACCGCGTGGCTGGACCGCGACCTGGTCTCGGTCGGCGACCACGACGCCGACGGCGCCCCCGACCTGCTGTGGCGCTCCGGCTCCTCCAGCCGCCTCTACCTGCGGTTCGGCGTCAAGGACAGCGCGGGCGGCTCCACCATCGCCTCGCTGTCGACGGCGGCGGCCTCCAAGACGGGCGCCGACGAGGTCTACGCCGAGGGCTGGTCGACCACCACGGTGCCCACGAGCCACCTCTACGGCACCCCGGACGTCAACGACGACGGCATCCCCGACCTCTGGGCCCTGTCCAGCGCCGGAAGCATCTACTTCTACAAGGGCGGCGCCGCGGTGATCGGCACGGGCACGGCGGTGATCAGCGCGGACAGCGCGTGGGCGACGACGAAGCTGCGCTT
Organism: Actinobacteria bacterium OV320; assembly: GCA_001298545.1. GTDB lineage: Bacteria > Actinomycetota > Actinomycetes > Streptomycetales > Streptomycetaceae > Streptomyces > Streptomyces coriariae. The sequence continues at coordinate 452,580 of LJCX01000031.1, read as the reverse complement.
CGGCTGACCCGCCCGCAACTCCCCGGTACGGGGCCGGAGTTCGTCAGAACTCCGGCCCCGTCCCCGTTTCCGTGTCCCGGGAGGTGTGCGGCAGCGGGCCCGCGCGGTCCAGCAGACCCGTGCGGGCCGCGAGCGCCGCCGCCTCCAGCCGGGAGCCGACGCCCAGTTTCATCAGGACCCGCTGGACGTGCGTGCGGGCCGTGGACGGGGCGATGCCCATACCGGCGGCGATCAGGCGGGTGTCCTCGCCGTCCGCGACCCGGACCAGGACCTCCACCTCTCGGGGCGTGAGCATCTGGAGCAGCCGCTGGCCCTCGTCGTCCGGCTGGGCCGCCGGGTTCAGCAGTTCGCTGAACGCGCCCTGCAGCAGCGCCGGAGCCACCGCCGCCTCGCCCGCCCGCGCCTTCATGATGGCCCGCTCCACGCCCTCTATGCGCTCGTCGTGGCGTACGTACCCGGAGGCGCCCGCGGCGAAGGCCGCCGCGATGCCCCGGGGGCTCGGTACCGGACCGAGGACCAGGACCGCCACCTGTGGCCGCTCCCGCTTGATGCGGACCACCGGGTCGAAGATGCCCGGCTCGGCCGGGACCGCCGTGCCCAGCAGACACACCTCCGGGGCGCGGGTGATCACCAACTCGGCCGCGCCCGCGGCAGGTGCCGCCGCGGCGAGCACCCGGTGCCCCCGCAGTTTGAGCGCCGAGGCCAGTGCCTCGGCGAGCAGTCGGTGGTCGTCGACCACCATCAGCCGCACTCCCAACGAGCAACCCCCCAGTCCCCCCATGGATGCCCACACGGGCTCACACGGACTCACACGGACCAACAAAGGGTGCCCCCCGGCACCCTGTCCTTCATGCCCCCGGAAGCTACACGCTTGTTCGACGTTGCGCTCCCCCTACCGGTGAGAAGTGCCCCGGATCGCCGAAATTCCTCACATTCGAGGGGCATGGGCGGTAAGTGAACGGCCCCGCCCCTGAGCAGGGGCGGGGCCGTCACGGCGATTAAGACGATCAGCTGCCCGCGCCGTACGCGACCGCGAGGTACTGCGGGTCGCCGCTGGAGAGCGAGCCGTCGTCGGCGTACACCTCGGACATGAACAGCCGTCCCTGGGAGTAGAGGACCTCGGAGTACTCCGGGGACATGCTGGTCTCCAGGTCGTGCACCGCCTCCGTGGCCGGGTTCTCCAGCAGCTTGGTCTCCTTGAAGGAGCCTCCGGCGATGCTGACGACCTGGCCGCCCTTGTCGTACGGCGGCCGCTTGTAGGCGATCAGGTTGCTGCCGTCCATGCGCAGCGGGTAGATCGTGTAGCCGTCGCCGGCGTCCGCGCGCTGGCCGGTCTGCTTGCCGGTGGCCAGGTCGAAGGCGATGACCTCGTTGGTCCGGCTGTACTCGCCGGTGCCGTCGTGCTCCTCGGTCGGGACGTAGATCCGGTCGTTGCCGACGGCCAGTCCCGTGCAGGCCTCGATCCTGGTGATGCCCTCGCAGTCGGCCGCGTACTGGTCGCCCGGGACCGAGATGCGGGTGCGCAGCTTGCCGGTCTTGTTGTCGATGGAGAAGAAGTCCGAGATGCCGCTGCCGTCACCGGCGCTGTCGCCGACGTCGGCGGCCACCACCAGGGGGTCGCTGGACACGACGGACGCGTAGTCGATGCCCGTGGCCAGCTTGTACTCGGAGATCACCTTCCCGGACACCGGGTCGATGGTCTGGATGTGCAGCTCGGGGTTGTCGTACGCGCCGCACTTGCGCACGGCCACCAGCTTCGGGCCGCCGCCGTACCCGGCGTCGTAGCAGGTGTCGGCCGGCTTCGGCGACCACAGCACCTTGCCGGAGTCGATGTCGAACGCGGCGCCGCCGTTGGTGCTGCCGAGGGCCACCGTGTTCGCGCTGACCGTCACGTTATTGAAACTGATCGGGTAGTCACCGGAGTTGACGGTCTTCTTCCACAGCTGCTTGCCCGCGGCGAGGTCGATCGCCGCGACCTGGTCGCAGGAGGCCGTTTCGGCGGCGCTCGCCTGGAAGGTGACCGCCGTACGGTAGTCGTCGGTGGCGAACTTGCTGGCCTCGCACACCGGTCCGGGCAGCGGGACCGACCAGAGCTTGGTGCCCTTGTCCAGGTCGTAGCCGGCGATCTCGCTGACGCCCGTCTTCACGTACGCCTTGTCGGTCAGCCAGGAGCCCTTGACGCCGACGCTGTCGTCCTTCTTGATCACGGGCATCGGCACCTTGAACAGGACGTCCGAGGCGGGGTCGGCCGGCACCTTCTCCTTGCCGCCGGAGGTCGTGCCGCCGGTGCCTCCCGTGCCGCCGGTGTCGCCCCCGCCGCCGGTCGGGCCCGCGGGACCCGCCTCTTCCTTCTTGCCGCCGTCGCTGGACTTCGCGTACCAGACGCCGCCGCCGACGATCAGCGCGATCGCGACGACCGCCCCGACGATGATCGCCAGCTGCGCGTTGAACTTCTTGCCGACCCCCGGTCCCTGGCCGGGGCCGCCGGCCTGCGGGTGCATGGGCATGGTGGGCTGCCCCGGGTAGCCGTAACCCGCCGGAGCGGTCGGATATCCCGGCTGCCCCGGCTGCCCCGGCTGCCCCGGCTGCCCCGGCTGCCCCGGCTGCCCCGGGTAGCCGTACCCGGGCTGCTGGCCGTACGGGGGCGTCGGCTGGCCATACGGGCCCGGCTGCTGGGGCTGACCGTACGCGGGGGGCGCGGGCGTGCCCGGCTGGGCCGGGTAGCCGTAACCGGGGGCGGGGGCCGGGGGCGCCGGCTGTCCGGGCGCCTGCGGGTAGCCGTACCCCGGCTGGGGCTGCTGCGGGGGCCCGGACGGGGCCGGGGGCGGCGGCGTCTGCGGCGGCTGGGGCGGCTGGGGGTGCTGAGCCGCCTGGGGCGGCCCCTGGGGCGCTTGGGACGGCTGGGGCGCCTGGCCCGGCTGGGGTGCCTGCGGGTAGCCGTAGCCCGGCTCCGGAGCCTTCGTCAGGTCCGGGGCGGGAGGCTGCGGCGCGGCGTCCTGCGGGGCCGCGTCCTTGGGCACGGCGTCCTGCGGCGGCGTGTCCTGCGGCGGCTGGGGCGGGCCGAAACCGCCCTGCTGCGGCTGCTGCGGGGGCTGGTTCGGCGGCGGGGGCGGCGGCTGGGTCATGGTGTGGATACCTCGGGAGAACGCTCGGAAGCTCGGGCGGACGGACGGGGACGCGACGGGGCGGGGAAGGCGGTGGTTCGCCTCACTTGCCGTAGGCGAGCATCAGCTTCTCCTTCGTCTCGTCGTTGCCCGTCAGCCGGGTGGAGGAGAGGTAGAGGCGCCCGTCGACCCAGGCGAGGTCGCGCGAGTAGAAGCTGTCCTCGATCTCGGCGGTGCTCTGGGGCAGCTGCATCAGCGTCGTCGGCGTGTGGGCGGACCCGGCCGTCGGGATGCCCACCACCCGGCCGGCCGCGTCGTACGACGGCTCGACGTACGCGACGAGGTTGCCGCCCTCGACCTTCACCGGCAGCATCGCCTCGTCGGTCGGGGACTTCACGCGCCACTTCTCCTTGCCGGTGGAGAGGTCGATCGCCACGATCTCGTTGGGGCCGCTGCTCGACTCCGTCGGCAGGTAGAGCGTGTTCGCGTCGGAGGCCGTGCCCGTGCAGCCGGTGAGGTTGCGCTGGAGGAAGCCGGAGTCGCACTCGGGCGCGAAGTCCTCGTCGAAGCCGACCTGCGAGCGGTAGGAGCCGTCCGGCTTGAACGTCGCGATGTTCCAGGTGTTCTTGTCCTCGTTGGTGCTGTAGACCACCAGCGGGTCGACGGAGTACGTCTTCGCGACCGACCAGCCCTTGTCGAACTTCTGGGTCCACCTGGCCTTGCCGGTCGCCGGGTCCAGCTCCTGGATCTCGTCGTGCTCGTTGGCCTCGGTCGCGTCGCAGGACGCCACCTCGATCAGCCGGGTCCCGCCGGCGAACGCCGTCGGGAAGCAGGAGTCGCCGTACTTCTGCTTGTCGTACAGCTTCTTGCCGGTGCGGACGTCGTACGCCGTGCCGGACTGCGAGCGGCCCACCATCAGGGTGTTGCCGGCCAGCGACAGCTCGATGCTGATGGCGCTGTCGAACAGCGCGCCGTCCGCGACGACGCCCTTCCAGCCCTGGGCGCCGGTGGCGAGGTCGATCTGCTGGAGCTGGTTGCACTTGGCGCGGTCGCTGGTGCCGCTCATGTAGGCCACGACGACCTTGTCGTCCGCAGTCTTCTGCGGGGTGACCGCGCAGATCTTCTGCGGCAGCGCGATGGTGTCCCAGGTGGGCTTGCCGTCACCGACGTTGTACGCGACGACCTCCTTGTACGCCGCCTTCACGGCCGTCTTGGAGGTGATCCACATGCCGGGGGCGTCGGCGCCGGAGGCGGGCGCGTCGGGCGCCTCCTTGTACCAGAGCACCTTCGCCTCGCCGGCCTTGCGGTCCGCGTTGAAGTCCTCGGTGTCCTCGCCGCCGTCGCCGCTGCCGTCACCGGGGTTGACCGGTGCGCCGCTCGACGTGGCCTTGCCGTCGTCGCTCGGCCCGGCGACCGGCTTCTTGCCGCCGTCGTCGTCGCCGTTCGTGACCGCGAACACCGTTCCGCCGATCACCAGCAGCGCCGCCACCGCGGCCCCGACCACCAGCGCGGGCCGCCCCTTGAAGGGGTTGCGCCCACCGGGCGGCGTACCGGGAGCACCGGGCGCGCCGGGGAACTGGGGCGGCTGCGGATAGCCGTAGCCCGGCTGCTGGCCGTACGGCCCCGGCTGGGCGTAGGGACCCGGCTGCTGGGGCTGGGCGTAGGGGCCCGGCTGTCCGGGCTGGGCGTAGGGGCCCGGCTGCTGGGGCTGACCGTAGGGACCGGCCTGCTGCGGCTGACCGTACGGGCCGGCCTGCGGCGGCGGTTGCTGCGGATAGCCGTAACCCGGCTGCGGCGGCTGGGCGGGCGGGCCCTGGGGCGGCTGCGGCGGCATCTGGGGCGCGCCGAAGCCACCCTGTGGCGCCTGCGGCGGCTGTGGCGCCTGCGGCTGGTCCTGCGGTGCTCCGAAACCACCCGGCTGCGGCGGCTGATTGGGCGGCTGAGCCATCAGCGTGTTCCCCCTATGTCACTGATTTTTAGCCACGCCCCCAGGTCAGTGACCCGCCCGGAGCCGTCTTCAGAAAGTTCTCAGACGGCTCTTTCTATCACCCGCGACGGACGGCTCCCGGGGCCGATCCGCCCCTGTTCCCAAGGGAGGACCGGCCCGTGATGCCGTCGTTATGCGCCTTCACGCACCCTTCACGCGTCCTCGGCCAGTTCCAGCCACCGCAGCTCCAGTTCCTCGCGCTCGCCCAGCAATCCCCGCAGCTCGGCGTCGAGTTCGGCGACCTTCTCGAAGTCGGTGGCGTTGTCCGCGATCCGGGCGTGCAGCTTGGACTCCTTCTCGGAGACCTTGTCCAACTGCCTCTCGATCTTCTGGAGTTCCTTCTTGGCGGCGCGCTGGTCGGCGGCGCTCCTCTCGGTCGCCGGCTTCGCGACGGCCGCCGGAGCCGAGGCGGCCGCGGCCTCCTCCATGCGCTGCCGGCGCTCGATGTACTCGTCGATACCGCGCGGGAGCATCCGCAGGGCGGCGTCGCCGAGGAGGGCGAAGACCCGGTCCGTGGTCCGCTCGACGAAGAAGCGGTCGTGGGAGATGACGATCATCGAGCCCGGCCAGCCGTCGAGGAGGTCCTCGAGCTGGGTCAGGGTCTCGATGTCGAGGTCGTTGGTGGGCTCGTCGAGGAAGAGGACGTTGGGCTCGTCCATGAGCAGGCGCAGGATCTGCAGGCGGCGGCGCTCACCGCCCGACAGGTCCCCGACCGGCGTCCACTGCTTGTCCTTGTTGAAGCCGAACGTCTCGCAGAGCTGCCCGGCGGTCAGCTCACGCCCCTTGCCCAGGTCGACACGCTCACGCACCTGCTGGACGGCCTCCAGGACCCGCAGCCCGGGGTCGAGCTCACCGACCTCCTGGGAGAGGTAGGCGAGCTTGACGGTCTTGCCGACGACGACCCGGCCGGCCACGGGCTGCACCTCGCCCTCGGTGCGGGCGGCCTCGGCCAGGGCCCGCAGCAGCGAGGTCTTGCCGGCGCCGTTGACCCCGACGAGGCCGATGCGGTCACCGGGGCCGAGGTGCCAGGTGATGTGCTTGAGCAGCACCTTGGGGCCGGCCTGGACGGTGACGTCCTCGAGGTCGAAGACGGTCCTGCCGAGGCGCGAGGAAGCGAACTTCATCAGCTCGCTGCTGTCGCGGGGCGGCGGCACGTCCTTGATGAGCTCGTTGGCGGCCTCGACGCGGAACCGCGGCTTGGACGTCCGCGCGGGGGCGCCGCGGCGCAGCCAGGCGAGCTCCTTGCGGACCAGGTTCTGCCGCTTGACCTCCTCGGTCGCGGCGATGCGCTCACGCTCCGCACGCGCGAAGACGTAGTCGGAGTAGCCGCCCTCGTACTCGTGGACGTCGCCGCGCTGAACGTCCCACATGCGGGTGCAGACCTGGTCCAGGAACCAGCGGTCGTGGGTGACGCAGACGAGCGCGGAGCGGCGCTCGCGCAGATGCCGGGCCAGCCAGGAGATGCCCTCGACGTCGAGGTGGTTGGTCGGCTCGTCGAGGACGATCAGGTCCTGCTCCTCGATCAGCAGCTTGGCGAGCGCGATCCGGCGGCGCTCACCGCCGGAGAGCGGACCGATCACGGTGTCCAGGCCCTGCGGGAACCCCGGCAGGTCGAGCCCGCCGAAGAGCCCCGTGAGCACGTCCCGGACCTTGGCGTTGCCGGCCCACTCGTGGTCGGCCATGTCCCGGATGACCTCGTGCCGGACGGTCGCTGCCGAGTCGAGCGAGTCGTGCTGGGTGAGTACGCCGAGGCGGACCCCGCCGGAGTGCGTGACCCGGCCGGAGTCGGCGTCCTCCAGCTTGGCGAGCATGCGGATCAGCGTGGTCTTCCCGTCGCCGTTGCGGCCGACGACGCCGATCCGGTCCCCTTCGGACACGCCGAGCGAGATGCCGTCGAGGAGGGTACGGGTCCCGTACACCTTGCTGACGTTCTCGACATTGACCAGATTGACGGCCATTTCTCTCCTGCCACGGGGGATGCTCGACCCTCCAGGGTAGTCCGCGCGGCGGACACCCTTCGTTGCCCGGTTTCCTTCGTGGTCACGAGGGCGGCAGCGGGTTGCGGCAGGGCTCGCGATGGTCGTGCGCGCTGTTCACGAACGGCGCGTGCGCCAGCGGCTCACGCCCCCGTGGCTCCCTCGGGCGGCCGGTGACACCCGTCGGGCGGCGGAACGCGGCGAACGGTTGCGCGCGCGGGGCGGACGCCCCCTCGCGCACGCCGGGGCGGCCGAGCACGGGCGCGAGCGCGCCGGGCCACCGGGCGGGATCGTCACTCCGGCTCGGAGAACCTCGGTTCGGAGACCTCCGGGTGGCGTTCCTCGTAGTGCCACATCGCCCGGACGAGGCCGTCGTCCGGACCGCCGTCGACATCGAGGGGCCGCAGCGCGCGCTCGGCGGCCACGCAGCGCGGGTCGTCGCGCTGGGCGAGCCCGTAGGCCGCGTGCACGCGGGTGTCCCGCAGCTCGTCGTCGAGGAGTCCGGCGAGCACGTCGGTGACGCCGGGCGCCTCCGCGGGGCAGTGCGCCAGCCAGCGGGCCGCCCGCTCGCGCACCCGGGGGTCGGGGTCGCCCGCGAGTGCGTACAGGACGTCGAGCTTCTCGCGCGGCACGCGCGTACCCGCGGTTTCCGGTCGCAGGGTGTCGGGCACCTCCAGGCGGACGCGCGGGTCGGGATGCCCGGCGTAGGTCAGACCGACGGCCTCGATGATCTCCCCGTTCCCGTCCGAGTCGCCCTCCTCGCTCAGCCCGGACAGCACCAGGGCGAGCACCTCGGGGTCCGGCTCCTCCAGGGCCCAGGGCAGGAACACCTCGGGCGCGAGTTTGTGGACGACGGATCCCGGCCGCGCGAACATGCCGCCGAACCCGATGACGAGGCATCGCAGCACGTCCGCGGCGAAGAGCCGGTGCAGTCGGTCGGGGTGCGCGCTCAGCGCCTGGGCGGCGCCCCAGGTCTCCTCGTCCAGCCGGCCGGCGAGGAGGACGACGGAGTCGGACCAGACGCCGTGGTCCCGGTCCGGGCGGGTGAGTGCCCGCGCGAGCAGCTCGTCGAACGGCGTACGGATCCGGAAGCGCTCCTCCAGCACGGTGAGGACACCCGGATGGCCGTCCCACACGGTCTGCCCGCCGAGCGAGTGACGTTCGTACCGCGAGGACCAGGAATCGACCCGCGCCGTGCCGCGTTCGACCGGCCCGGCCGCGCCGGTCCTGCGCCGCAGCTCGGTCCCGAGGTCCGCCCCGGCCCAGTACCGCGCGCGTGCCAGCAGATCGGCCCGCGCGTCGGCGTCGAGGCGTACGAGGTCGGGGAGCAGCCTGGCGGCCAGCCAGGAGCAGCCGCCGTCCACCGCCCGGGTCAGCGCGGTGTCGCCGCCGGGCAGCCCGGGATCCCCTCCCGGCGCCCCGTCCGGCGACCGCAGCGGGTCGGCGCCGGCCCTGATCAGCTCCTCGGCGACCGGTTCGTCGTAGGCCGCCACGGCCACGCAGAGCAGGGGGACGCCGTCGGCCGGGTCGCGGGCGTTCGGGTCCTGTCCGCCGTCCAGCAGTTCACGGACGGCGTCGGCATCTCCGCGTCGAACCGCCGCCACCAGCTCCGCCGACCCCATGCGCATGCCCCTTCGCCCCGGCCCGGCCTCCTGCTTGAACCGGCCGGGGGAGCCTAGAGGGCTGGGGCCGCTCGGAGCAGCCGAATTACGGCCGGGCCGGGCGGTCCACGACGAGGACCGCGGCGTCAGGCGCGGTCGCGTCAGGCGCGGTCCCCGACGACCGTCGCGCCCGGCGCCGGTCCCGCCGCCACCCGCACGCTCCGGCAGGTGCCCGAGGTGCGCAGCGCCTGGGCGATCTTCTCCGCCGCGGCGGTGTCGCGGGCGAGGAACGCGGTGGTCGGGCCCGAGCCGGAGACGAGCGTGGCGAGGGCGCCGGCCGCGTGGCCCGCGGCGAGGGTGTCGGCGAGTTCGGGGAAGAGCGACAGCGCGGCCGGCTGGAGGTCGTTGGAGACGGTGGCCGCGAGGGCGTCGGGGTCGCCGTCGGCCAGGGCGTCGAGGAGGGGCCGGGAGGCCACCGGTTCGGGGATGTCCCGGCCCTGCGCCAGCCGGTCGAACTCCCGGAACACCGACGGGGTCGAGAGTCCCCGTCCGGCCATCGCGAACACCCAGTGGAAGGTGCCGCCGGTCTCCAGGGCCGTCAGCTTCTCGCCGCGGCCGGTGCCGAGGGCGGCCCCGCCGACCAGGCTGAACGGCACATCGCTGCCCAACTCGGCGCAGATCTCGAGGAGTTCGTCACGGGTGGCGCCGGTGCCCCACAGCGCGTCGCAGGCCAGCAGGGCGCCCGCGCCGTCCGCGCTGCCGCCCGCCATGCCCCCGGCGACGGGGATGTCCTTGGCGATGTGGAGGTGCACGTCGGGCGTACGGCCGTACCGCTCGGCCAGCGCGATCGCGGCGCGCGCCGCCAGGTTCGTACGGTCCAGGGGCACCTGGCGGGCGTCCGGGCCCTCGCAGGTGACGCGGAGTCCGTCGGCCGGGGTCACCGTGACCTCGTCGTACAGCCCGACCGCGAGGAAGACGTTCGCCAGGTCGTGGAAGCCGTCCGCGCGGGCGGCGCCCACCGCGAGCTGCACATTGACCTTGGCGGGCACCCGTACGGTGACGCTCACTCGGAGTCCTTCCGCTTCGGCGACGCGAGGGGCGCCGGGGAGGCGACGGGCGTCTCCCGGTCCGGCGCGGCCTCGGCGATGCGGGCGAACTCCTCGACCGTGAGGGCCTCGCCGCGCGCCTGCGGCGAGACGCCGGCCGCCACGAGGGCCTCCTCCGCGCGGGCCGGGGAGCCCGCCCATCCGGCGAGCGCGGCCCGCAGGGTCTTGCGGCGCTGGGCGAACGCCGCGTCGACGACGGCGAACACCTCGCGCCGCGACGCCGTGGTGTCGATCGGCTCGGTCCGCCGCACCAGCGACACCAGCCCGCTGTCCACGTTCGGCGCGGGCCAGAACACCTTGCGCCCGATGGCGCCGGCCCGCTTGACCTCGGCGTACCAGTTGGCCTTGACCGACGGCACGCCGTACACCTTCGAGCCGGGCCCGGCGGCGAGCCGGTCGGCGACTTCCGACTGGACCATGACGAGGGTGCGCTCGATGCTCGGGAAGGTCTCCAGCATGTGCAGCAGCACGGGCACGGCCACGTTGTACGGCAGGTTCGCGACCAGCGCGGTCGGGGCGGGGCCGGGCAGCTCGGTCACCTGCATCGCGTCGGAGTGCACCAGCGCGAAGCGGTCCGCGCGCTCCGGCATGCGCGCCGCGATCGTCGCGGGCAGCGCGCCGGCCAGGACGTCGTCGATCTCGACGGCCGTGACCCGGTCGGCGGTCTCCAGCAGCGCCAGGGTGAGAGAGCCGAGCCCCGGGCCGACCTCGACGACCACGTCGTCGGGCCGGACCTCCGCGGTGCGGACGATACGGCGGACCGTGTTCGCGTCGATCACGAAGTTCTGGCCGCGCTGCTTGGTGGGCCGCACGCCGAGGACGGCCGCCAGCTCACGGATGTCGGCGGGGCCCAGGAGGGCGTCGGGGGCGGGGCTGGTACTCACGGGACAAGGGTACGGGGGCGCACGGACACCGTCCGCCGCCGCACCTGTCACCCGTGCAGCCGCGTCCCGCAGTGCGGCCAGGGACTGGCCCCGCGTCGCACGTACAGCTTCTTCGCGCGGAGCGTCTGTTCCGCCGCCGGCGCGTCCTGGGGCCGTCCGCTGCCGCCGAGGCTCTGCCACGTGCGGGTGTCGAACTGGTACAGCCCGCCGTACGTGCCCGAGGGGTCGACCGCGTTCGGCCGGCCGCCCGACTCGCAGACGGCGAGGCCCTGCCAGTCCAGGCCGTCGGCGCCCCGCACGGAGGCCGGCAGCGGCTTCGTCCCGACCTTCACCACCTGATCGCGCGGTTCGCGCACGATCTCGTCACGGATCCGCCGCGGTGTCTGCCGTACGCCGTTCACGGTGCGCAGCGCGTACGTGATCCGGCGCAGGCCGGGCTGTCCGGCCCGCTCCACCACCTCCGTGCCCTTGAACAGCGAGGAGTCGTCGGTGCGGCGCACGTCGAACGGGATCGCCTCCTCCCGCACCTCCTTGCTGCCGGTGATCCGCAGCACGGTGACCGTCTGTCCGTCGCGCGGGAAGCTGCCGGGCGCGACGGACGTGGTGTCCTGGCCGCGCAGGGTGATCCCGGCCGCCGCAACGGCCTCGCGCACGGTCGCCGCGTTGGTGCGGACGGTGCGGGCCCGGCCGTCGGCCATGACCGTGACCGAGCGCTCGGTGCGGACGTCCAGCGCGATCCCCGCGCGGCCGATCGGCCGGGAGCGCGGGACGGACATGTAGGCGCCCTCCGCGCGCACCCCGAGCTGCTGGAGCGCCTCCTGCACGGTGTGCGCCGTCGTCCACACCTCGTGCCGGTGTCCGTCCAGGGTGAGCCGGACGGGCCGCCCGTACTGCACCGCGATCTCGTCACCGCTGGCGAGTTCGGTGTCGGGGCCGGGCGCCACCACGTCGTGCGCGCCCACCCGCACGCCTTCCTCCGCGAGGAGTTCGCTCACGTCGTCGGCGAAGGTGTGCAGCGTGCGCGGCTTGCCGTCGACGGTCAGCTCGACCGCCTTGTCCTCGGCGACGAAGGCGGTGGTGCCGCCGGCCAGGAAGGCGACGACGAGTGCCTGCGGGACCAGCCGGCGGATCGTGGACTCCGGACGCTCGGCGGAGCGCGTCCGGCGCCGGCGCGCGGCCCGTCCCACGTCCTGTCGCGGCAGCGGAGCCTGCCGGTCCGGCAGCGGTCCGGAGAGCTGGACCGTCTCGGCGTACGGGGCGGCGCCCGTGAGCTGGACCGTCTCGGCGTACGGGGCGGCGCCGGTGGGCTGGGCCTGTTCGGCGAACCGGACCGGTTCGGGGAGCTGGAGCGTCTCGGGAAGCGGGGGCGGCGCTTCGTACGTCTCGTACGCGGGCCGGTACGTGTCGTCGTACGTCCCGGGCGCCGCGTACACGCCGTACGCGATCGTCTCGGCGTTGTGCAGGTCGACGTACGACCCGCCACCGGCGTACGGCTCGTACTCGAAGTACTGCGAGTTGCTCACGCCGACACTCCAGGGGAGGGGTCCGGATCGGGCCCCCAGAACCTAGCGGAGCGACGGTCACTCTCCAAAGTGGCGCGGCTACCGAGAGTTGTGTTCGACGGGTGGCGGCTGCGCTCAGTAGTCGAACGCGCGTGCGGTGTTCGCGGCGAGGGCGGTGGCCAGGGTGTCCTCGTCGATGTCCCGCACGGCGGCCATGGCGCGCACCGTGACGGGAATCAGATACGGGGCGTTGGGCCGTCCGCGGTAGGGCGCCGGGGTCAGGAAGGGGGCGTCGGTCTCCACCAGGAGCAGCTCCAGCGGGGCCACCGCGACGGCGTCCCGGAGGTTCTGGGCGTTCTTGAAGGTGACGTTGCCGGCGAAGGACATGAAGTATCCGGCGCGGGCACAGATCTCGGCCATCTCGGCGTCGCCGGAGTAGCAGTGGAAGACGGTGCGCTCGGGGGCGCCCTCCTCCTTCAGCACGCGCAGGACGTCGGCGTGGGCGTCACGGTCGTGGATGACCAGGGCCTTGCCGTGCCGCTTGGCCATCTCGATGTGGGCGCGGAAGGAGTCCTCCTGGGCTTCCTTGCCCTCGGGGCCGGTACGGAAGTGGTCGAGTCCGGTCTCGCCGACACCCTTGACGTGCGGAAGCGCGGCCAGGCGGTCGATCTCGGCGAGCGCCTCGTCGAGCGCCTGCGCGCCGCCCGGCGTCCGCACGCCCTGGCGGGACCAGCCGTCGGGATCGCCGTGCACGATGCGCGGCGCCTCGTTCGGGTGCAGGGCGACCGTGGCGTGGACCGCGTCGTGCGCCCCCGCCGTCTCGGCCGCCCACCGGGAGCCCCGTACGTCGCAGCCGACCTGGACGACCGTCGTCACACCGACCGACGCGGCTTTCGCGAGGGCCTCCTCCACCGTGCCCGACTGCATGTCGAGGTGGGTGTGGGAGTCGGCGACCGGCACCCCGAGGGGAGCCGGAAGCGGCGGCGCGGCGTTCTTGTCGGTGTTCTTGTCGGCGTTCGAAGGCATGCCCCGATCCTACGGAAGGGGCACGCCCTCCCCCGCGGGCGATCGGCCCGCCCGGCTAGCTCGCCTTGCGGAACGGGTGCAGAAGGTCGGACAGGTGCCAGTGGTGGTGCTGCGGCGCCTCGGACTGCGCGTCGGGCTGTGCGTCGGACGGCTCCTCGCCCTCCGCGACCGGCGCCTGGACCGGTCCGGCCGGGGGCGCCTTGTGCTGTCGGGCCGCGCTGAGCACCGACGAGACCTGCCCCGCCCGCATGATGCGCACGACGTGCCCGTCGCAGTTCTGGCACGCGGGACGGCTCAGCGGTGACGGGACGATCCGACCGTCCGTCACGTAGAGGACGAACTCGTGACCGTCGGCGTCGGTGTGGTGCTCTATCTCGAAGGCCTGCTCCCAGCCGTGCCCGCAGCGCATGCAGGCGAAGGAGTACGACTCGTTGACGACGGCGCCGGCGCCGCCGCGGAGGCCGGTCTGCCCTGTGATCTCACTCATGACCGCTCCTGGTGTCCGCTGGTGGGACCGCTCAGGTCCCGTCACCCAGTGGACGCCTCGCCCGGAGCGAATGCACTCGACCTGTGCACTGTTGAAGGCGATTTGGGCGTCCCTTGCCACAACGCCCGGCGCCCTTTGCCCGCACATGGGGCGCACGCTCAGACGACATGCGCCCTGCTCAGAGGGGGTGTGAGTCCCTTCACAGCACCCGGGCAACAACCGTCACAGGCCCCCGGCGTTCTTCGCCGCCACCACCGCGTCGAACACCTCGCGCTTCGGCAGCCCCGCCTCCGCCGCCACCGCCGCGATGGCCTCCTTGCGGCGCTCGCCCGCCTCCTCGCGCACCCGCACCCGCCGCACCAGCTCCGCCGCGTCGAGCTCCTCGGGGCCGCGCTCGGGCGCCCCGGTGACGACGACGGTGATCTCGCCCCGCACGCCCTCGGCCGCCCACCGGGCCAACTCGCCGAGCGGACCGCGCTTCACCTCTTCGTACGTCTTGGTCAGCTCCCGGCACACGGCGGCCCGCCGGTCCGTGCCGAACACCTCGGCCATCGCGGCGAGGGTGTCGTCGAGCCGGTGCGGGGCCTCGAAGTACACGAGGGTCCGGCGCTCATCGGCGACCTCCCGCAGCCGGGACAGCCGCTCGCCGGCCTTCCTCGGCAGGAACCCCTCGAAGCAGAACCGGTCGACGGGCAGCCCGGACAGGGCCAGCGCGGTGAGCACCGCGGACGGGCCGGGGACGGCGGTGACGCGGATGTCCTGCTCGACGGCCGCGGCGACCAGCCGGTACCCGGGGTCGGAGACCGACGGCATCCCGGCGTCGGTGACGAGCAGCACCCGCGCGCCGCCCACCAGATCCGCGACCAGATCGGGAGTACGGGCGGACTCGTTGCCCTCGAAGTAGGACACGACACGCCCCTTGGGCGTCACCCCCAGCGCCTGGGTCAGCCGCCGCAGCCGGCGCGTGTCCTCGGCGGCGATCACGTCGGCGCCGGTCAGCTCCTCGGCGAGACGGGGCGGGGCATCGGAGACGTCACCGATGGGAGTACCGGCAAGAACGAGGATTCCGGGCGTAGCTGTCACGTTTCCATCCTCGCAGGGCCGGGCCCCACTCGATCGACCAGGCCGGTCGGGGCCCATGCACGGGACTCACACAGACCTGTTCCCTACGATGGCGCGGTGACCAGTACCGCGTCCTCCATGGACTCCACGGACTACCGGCAGGGCCAGACACCGCCAGACGAGCGGCCGTCGTGGCAGCAACGGCTGCGCCGTTTCGGATACACAGCGGAGCCCTCCGCCGACGTCCGGGAGCGGCTGGTGCCGCCGTTCGCGCAGCCCAGCCCCCGGTTGTGGCAGGCGCTGGGCATCTCGCACGAGCGGGCGGACCGGATCGCGCGCCGGTCGTCCTGGATCGGTCCGCTGCTGATCACGCTGCTGGCGGGCGTGCTCCGCTTCTGGCATCTGGGCAGCCCCAAGGCGGTGATATTCGACGAGACGTACTACGCCAAGGACGCGTGGGCGGTCGTCCACCGCGGCTTCGAGGTCAACTGGGACAAGAACGCCAACGACGTCATCCTCTCCTCCGGCGGGCACGTCACGATCCCGTCGGACGCGGCGTACGTCGTGCATCCGCCGGTCGGCAAGTACGTGATCGGGCTCGGCGAGCTGCTCTTCGGGTTCGACCCGTTCGGCTGGCGGTTCATGACGGCGGTGCTCGGCACGCTCAGTGTCCTGCTGCTGTGCCGGATCGGCCGCCGGATCTTCCGCTCCACCTTCCTGGGCTGCCTGGCGGGCGCGCTGATGGCGGTCGACGGGCTCGCCTTCGTGATGAGCCGCACCTCGCTGCTCGACGGCGTGCTGATGTTCTTCGTGCTGGCGGCCTTCGGCTGCCTGGTGGTCGACCGGGACAAGGCACGCGAGAAACTCGCCGCCGCGCTCCCCGTGGACGCGGACGGCCGCTGCCGCCCCGATCCGCACATCGCGCAGACCACCCGCCTGGGGTGGCGCCCCTGGCGCTGGGGCGCCGGTCTGATGCTGGGCCTGGCCATCGGCACCAAGTGGAACGGCCTGTACATCCTGGTCGCGTTCTGCCTGATGGCCGTGTTGTGGGACGTCTCCTCGCGCAAGGTGGCGGGCGCCCGCCACCCGTACCTGGCGGTGCTGAAGCGCGACACGGGCCTCGCGTTCCTGGCCACGGTCCCGGTCGCGCTGGTCACCTACCTGGTGTCGTGGACGGGCTGGATCCTGTCCGCCACCGACGGCAAGGGCGGCTACTACCGCAACTGGGCGGCCACCGACGGCAAGGGCGGCAACTGGACCTGGCTGTTCCCCGACTGGTGGCGCAGCCTGTGGCACTACGAGCACGAGGTCTACGAGTTCCACACCCACCTCACCTCGCCGCACACCTACCAGTCGAACCCGTGGAGCTGGCTCGTCCTCGGCCGCCCGGTCTCGTACTTCTACGAGTCCCCCACCCCGGGCCAGGACGGCTGCCCGACGGACGCGGGCGAGAAGTGCGCCCGCGAGGTCCTCGCGATCGGCACGCCCCTGCTCTGGTGGGCGGCCTGCTTCGCGGTCCTCTACGTCCTGTGGCGCTGGCTCTTCCGCCGGGACTGGCGGGCCGGCGCGATCGTCTGCGGCATCGCGGCCGGCTATCTGCCGTGGTTCATGTACCAGGAACGCACGATCTTCCTCTTCTACGCCGTCGTCTTCCTGCCGTTCCTGTGCCTGGCGGTGGCGATGATGATCGGCGCGCTCATCGGTCCCCCGGGCGCCGGCGACACCCGCCGCGTGGCGGGCGCCACCGGCGCGGGCGTCCTCGTCCTGCTCATCGCCTGGAACTTCATCTATTTCTGGCCCCTGTACACGGGCCAGGCGATCCCGATCGACGACTGGCGTTCACGTATGTGGCTGGATACATGGGTCTAACGATTGCGGAAACTCTCGCCCCACGCGCCACCCTTTCCGCTTACTGTGAGCCTGAGAGGAACTTCTGAACACGTTCAGAAACGCCCACGAGGGCGACGGGGACAACGGGGAGGGCGCACATGCGCAAGGGGGCCAAGGCAGCGATAGTCGGCTCGGTCTTCGCGGTGATGGTGGGCGGAGCCGGGTACGGGGCCTTCAACATCGTGAACGCGCTGAACGGCGGCGGGAGCGGGGGCGACGGGTCGGGGGGCAGCGAGCCGGTGGCCGTGAAGACCGGGCCGCCGAGCGGGTCCGAGGTGAAGGACACGAGCGCCGAGTTCTTCGCGGCCTGGGAGAAGGGGCAGGCCGTGGCGGCCGCCGGTCTCACCAACAACGCGGCGAAGGCCGAGCCCCTGCTGACCTCGTACGGCCAGTCGGCACACATCACCGGCGTGAAGATCACACCGGGCGCGTCGGTGGGCGACAGCGTGCCCTTCACCGTCCGGGCGACGGTGTCGTACGAGGGGAAGTCCAAGCCGCTCACCTACAAGAGCGAGCTGACGGTCGTCCGGGGCGTCACCACCGGCAAGGCGCTGGTGGACTGGGCGCCGTCGGTCGTCCACCCCGAGCTGAAGTCCATGGACGACACCCTGGTCACGGGCTCCTCGGCGGCGCCGTCGATCGAGGCGGTGGACCGTGACGGCAAGGTGCTCACCAAGGAGAAGTACCCCTCCCTGGGGCCGATCCTGGACCAGCTGCGCGCCAAGTACGGGAACAAGGCGGGCGGGACGGCCGGCGTCGAGCTGGCGATCAGACACGCCACCCCGGACACCGCCGACACCCCGCTGCTGACCCTCGCCGAGGGCAAGACGGGCAAGGTGCCCACCACCCTCAGCGCCGACGTGCAGGCGGCCGCGGAGAAGGCGGTGCAGAAGTACAACCAGTCGTCGGTGGTGGCCGTCAAGCCGAGCACCGGCGAGGTGCTGGCCGTCGCCAACAACCGGACGGACGGCTGGAACGCCGCGTTCCTGGGGGAGGTCGCGCCCGGCTCCACCATGAAGATCGTCAGCGCGGCCACCCTCATCGACAACGGCCTGACCACCGCGAACGGCCCCGCGCCGTGTCCGCCCTCGGCCGTCTCCGAGAGCCAGACCTTCCACAACATCAAGAACATGAAGCCCAATGAGAACGCGACCCTCGCCGAGAGCTTCGCCCGCTCCTGCAACACGGCGTTCGTGAAGTTCGCGGACGAGGTGAAGGTCGACTCGCTGACGAACGAGGCCCGCGACCGGTTCGGGATCGGCCTCGACTGGCAGACCGGCATCCCGTCCTTCGACGGCTCCGTCCCGGCCGCCGGCGGCCCGGACACCGCGGCCGGCCTGATCGGCCAGGGCCAGGTCCAGATGAACCCGCTGAACATGGCGTCGGTCACGGCGACCGCGATGACGGGCACCTTCCGGCAGCCGGTGATCGTGCCGCTCAGCCTCGACGGCCGGGAACCGGCACACGCGCGTGGCCTGTCGTCGAACACCGTGCAGCAACTGCGCTCCATGATGAACCGCACCGCGACCAGCGGCACCGCGGCCGAGGTGATGGCCGGGCTGAGCGGCCGGATCGGCGCCAAGACCGGTTCCGCCGAGGTCGACGGGCAGAACAAGTCCGACAGCTGGTTCACCGGCTACCGGGGCGATGTCGCGGCCGCCGCGATGACCCAGGACGGCGGTCACGGCGTCGACGCGTCCGGCCCCATCGTCGTGGACGTGCTGCGGACGGGCTGAGCAACGGCACGGTGGCTGACGTCACACGTGACGTCACCCTCACAGGACGGGACTCTAGGGTGGTAGCCGTCGTTGGGGTCAGTGAGGGCAACGAGGGCAGCGGGGCTGGGGGGAGGCCCCTGGGGATCCGGAGGATCTGGCAGTGGGCAAGAGAAGGCGTGTCGAAGAGCGGCGCAAGAAGCGGCGGCCCGCCGTCGCCGGCGGCATGATCGCCGTCGTGGTGGGCGGGGCGGGCATCGGCGTCTACGCGCTGTACGGGGGCGGAGCGGCGGCCGACGAGGGTTCGGCCGCGGCGGCCAACGGCAAGCAGGTGCCGCGGGTCAGGGCCGACGCGCCGTCGGCGACCGAGGCGAAGACCACGGCCGCCCGGTTTCTGACGGCCTGGCAGCAGGGCAAGGTGTCCGGGGCGGCCGCCGCCACGGACGACCCGGCGGCCGCCACCGCCCTCCTGACCGGCTACACCAAGGACGCCCACGTCACGGGCGCCACCTTCACCGCAGGCAAGGCCACCGGCGCCAAGGTCCCGTTCTCCGTGAAGGGCACGGTGAAGTACAAGGGCGTCAGCAAGCCGCTCACGTACGCCAGCGCCCTCACCGTCGTCCGCAACCCCGAGAACGGCAAGGCGCAGGTCGACTGGCACGCGTCCGTCGTCCACCCGGACCTCCAGGACGGCGACACGCTCGTCACCGGCGAGTCCGGCACCCCGCCGGTCAAGGCGATCGACAGTGCCGGCGGCGAGCTCACCGCCGCCGAGTACCCCTCCCTGGAGCCGGTCCTGGACGGGCTGCGGGAGAAGTACGGCAAGAAGGCGGGCGGCAAGGCGGGCGTGGAGCTCCAGGTCGTCCGCGGCAAGGCGTCGAAGGCGAAGAAGGCCTCCGACAAGACGCTGCTGGAGCTCAGCAAGGGCACTCCGGGCACCGTGAAGACGACGCTGAGCCCGACCCTCCAGGCGGCCGCCGAACAGCAGGTGGCGAAGACCGCGCGCTCGTCGGTCGTGGTGATGCGCCCCTCCACGGGCGAGATCCTCGCGGTGGCCAACGCGAGCCACGGCTTCAACACCGCGTTCAACGGCTCGCTCGCGCCCGGCTCCACGATGAAGGTCATCACCTCGTCGCTCCTCATCGAGAAGGACCTGGCGTCGGCGGACAAGGTGCACCCCTGCCCGAAGACGTTCACGTACGGCGGCTGGAAGTTCCACAACGACGACGACTTCCAGATCACCGGCGGCACCTTCAAGGCGAGCTTCGCGCGCTCCTGCAACACCGCCTTCATCAGCCAGGCGCCCGACCTGGACAACGACAGCCTGACCAAGCAGGCGCAGCAGGTCTTCGGCCTGTCGATGAACGACTGGGCGATCGGCGTGCCGTCCTTCGACGGCTCGGTGCCGGTGCAGTCGGCGGCCCAGATGGCGGCGTCGCTGATCGGTCAGGGCGGGGTGCGGATGAACCCGCTGAACATGGCGTCGGTCGCCTCCACCGTGAAGGCGGGCACCTTCCACCAGCCGTATCTGGTCGCCCCGTCGGTGGACGACCGCACGCTGGCGACGGCCTCGCGCACGATGTCGCCGTCCACGCTGTCGCAGCTGCGGGAGCTGATGAACTACACCGCCGCGGCCGGCACCGCCGCCGAGGCGATGTCCGGTCTGGGCCCCGACTACGGCGCCAAGACGGGCTCGGCCGAGGTCGACAACCAGGACAAGCCCAACGGCTGGTTCACCGCCTACCGCGGCGACCTGGCGGCCGCGGGCGTCGTCCAGGCGGGCGGCCACGGCGGCGACACGGCCGGACCCATCGTGGCGTCACTGCTGCGCCTGGGCGACTGACACCCGGCCGGAAACGCCGATCGGAACCCCGACCGGCACGCCCGCCGGAGCATGCACGGTCCGGCACGCCCGCCGGGCCGACCCGGCTAGTGCGTGACGGGCTGCTGCGCCGTCGCCATGTAGGTGCGGCGCAGGAACCGCAGCAGGGACTTCGACTCGAACTGGACGACCGAGACGCCGTGCGGGGAGTGGAACTCGACGACGGTCTGGACGCGCCCGCACGGCCACACGCGGACCTCGCCGGTGCCGGTCGGGGCGCGCAGCCCCTGTTCGAGGAGGTCACGGGAGAACGTCCACTCGCGCCGGTCGGGAAGCCCGACGCGGACCGACCGGGGGTCCTCGGGGTCGTAGCGCAGGACGACCGGTACGGCCCTGCGTTCTTCCTCGGCCTGGTCGGCCTCGGTGACGATGTGGGCTCGCGCGTACTGTTCGACTACGGACATCGGCCGACCCTCTCACGCAGCGTGACCTGTGCGGAAGCTGTGCGTCCACTCCCCTTCCAATGTCGCATATTTTGCGGATTGCGCTCCTCCGCACAGGCATATCTCACATGTGCGATACACGGGTTCGGCATGGGCCTGCCACACGGGCGTCGCGAGCCCCGCTCACCCGAAGAGACAAGCCACTCGCTCTTGCGAACCGTTCGCATTAAGCCACTATCATCGTCGGGTGCACGTACCCGACGGATTCATCAACGCCCCGACCTCCGCCGTGACCGGAGTCGTCGCCGCCGGCGCCATCGCCGTGAGCCTGCGCGGCGCGCGCCGCGAGCTGGACGACCGGACCGCGCCGCTGGCCGGCCTGGTGGCGGCGTTCATCTTCGCCGTGCAGATGCTGAACTTCCCCGTCGCGGCGGGGACCAGCGGCCACCTGCTCGGCGGCGCGCTCGCCGCGATACTCGTGGGCCCCTGCACAGGGGTCCTGTGTGTGTCCGTGGTCCTGCTGATGCAGGGCATCCTCTTCGCCGACGGGGGTCTGACCGCGCTCGGCGTGAACATCACCGACATGGCGATCGTGACGACCGTCGTGGCGTACGCCGTCTTCCGCGGCCTGGTGAAGGTGCTGCCCCGCGGCCGCCGGTCCATCACGGTCGCTTCCTTCGTCGCCGCCGTACTGTCCGTGCCCGCCGCCGCCGTCGCCTTCACGCTCATCTACTGGATCGGCGGCACCACCGACGTGTCGATCGGCAAGGTGGCGACCGCGATGATCGGCGTGCATGTGCTGATCGGTATCGGCGAGGCCGTGATCACCGCGCTGACCGTGGGCGCCGTCGTCGCCGTCCGGCCGGACCTCGTCCACGGCGCGCGCGATCTGCGGCAGAAGCTCCGGCTGCGGGTGCACGGCGAACTCGTCGACGCCCCGGCGGCCGAGGAGACGCCGGCCGGCGCGCGCACACCCGTGGCGGCTCGCGCCTCTCGGCGCACGCTGTGGGTGACGGGCCTGGTCACCTCTCTCGTCCTGGCCGGCTTCGTCAGCTTCTACGCCTCCGCGAACCCCGACGGCCTGGAGAAGGTCGCCGCCGACAAGGGCATCGACAAGAAGGCCGAGGAGCACGCGTCCGCCGACTCCCCGCTCGCCGACTACGGCGTCAAGGACGTGACGAACGCCCGGTTGTCCGGCGGCCTCGCGGGCGTGATCGGCGTCGGCACGACCGTCGTCGCGGGCAGCGCGGTGTTCTGGGCGGTGCGCAGGCGCCGGACGGGCGACGACGTGTCACCGACCGCCGTAGAGAACGTCTGACGTCATGGGCGCGGGACACGCACACCGGCTCTACCGGCACGGTCACTCGCCCGTGCACGGGCTGCCGCCGCACACCAAACTCGCCGCCGTCTTCGCCTTCGTGGTGGTCGTGGTGTCGACGCCGCGGGAGGCGATGTGGGCGTTCGGCCTGTACGCGGTCCTGCTGGCCTTCGTCGCACGCCACGCGCGCGTGCCCGCCGGTTTCCTGCTCAAACGGCTGCTGATCGAGGTGCCGTTCGTCGCGTTCGCGGTACTGATGCCCTTCGTGGCGGAGGGCGAGCAGGTGGACGTCCTCGGCCTGTCGCTCAGCGTCAACGGCCTGTGGGGCGCCTGGAACGTCCTCGCGAAGGGCACCCTGGGCGTCGCCGCCTCCGTACTGCTGGCGTCCACCACCGAGCTGCGTGAGCTGCTCCTCGGCCTCCAGCGCCTGCGGCTGCCCCCGCTGCTCGTGCAGATCGCGTCCTTCATGATCCGCTACGGCGACGTCATCGCGGACGAGATGCGGCGCATGCGGATCGCCCGGGAGTCGCGCGGGTTCGAGGCGCGGGGCGTACGGCACTGGGGGGTGCTCGCGAAGTCGGCGGGCGCGCTGTTCATCCGCTCCTACGAGCGCGGCGAGCGCGTGCATCTGGCCATGATCAGCCGCGGGTACGCCGGTTCGATGCCGGTGATCGACGAGGTGACCGCGTCACGGGCGCAGTGGTCGTACGCGCTGACCCTCCCGTTCGTCGCCCTCCTGGTCTGCGTGTTGGGATGGTCCCTGTGACTGACGCTGTGACGCCCTCCGTGACACCCTCGCCCTCCCTGGAAGTGGCCGGTCTGGCCTTCGCCTACCCCGACGGCCACCAGGC
This sequence comes from Actinobacteria bacterium OV320, assembly GCA_001298545.1. GTDB lineage: Bacteria > Actinomycetota > Actinomycetes > Streptomycetales > Streptomycetaceae > Streptomyces > Streptomyces coriariae. The sequence goes on along the minus strand of LJCX01000031.1, from coordinate 429,806 downwards.
CCTGTTCGGCGTGGACTTCTCCGTCGCGCGAGGCGAGCGGGTCGCGCTGCTCGGCCCCAACGGCGCCGGCAAGACGACCCTCGTACTGCATCTCAACGGCATCCTGACCGGCGGCGCGGGCACCGTGACGGTGGCCGGGCTGCCCGTCGGCAAGCAGCACATGGCCGAGATCCGCCGCAAGGTCGGCATCGTCTTCCAGGACCCGGACGACCAGCTGTTCATGCCGACGGTCCGTGAGGACGTGGCGTTCGGGCCGGCCGCCGCCGGGCTGAAGGGGGCCGCCCTGGAGGCACGGGTCGACCACGCCCTCGAACAGGTCGGCATGGCGGAGTTCAAGAACCGTCCGCCGCACCACCTGTCCTTCGGCCAGCGCCGCCGGGTGGCCGTCGCGACGGTGCTCGCGATGGAACCGGAGATCCTCGTCCTGGACGAGCCGTCCTCCAACCTCGACCCCGCCTCGCGCCGTGAACTGGCCGACATCCTGCGCTCGTTGGACGTCACCGCGCTCATGGTCACGCACGACCTGCCGTACGCCCTGGAGCTGTGCCCACGCGCGCTGATCCTGAGCGAGGGCGTGATCGCCGCGGACGGCCGGACCGGCGATCTGCTCGCCGACGACGCCCTCATGCGCGCCCATCGCCTGGAGTTGCCCTTCGGGTTCGACCCGCGCTCCGCGACAATGGGCGCGTGAACAATGGGCGCGTGAACAATGGGCGCGTGACGAACGAGGCACCCACCGCCGACAGCACGCTGCTCCTGGACGAGCAGCTGTGCTTCGCGCTGTACGCGGCCCAGCGGGCGGTGACGGCCGCCTACCGGCCGCTCCTGGACGAACTGGGGCTCACCTACCCCCAGTACCTCGTGCTGCTGGTCCTGTGGGAGCGCGGCGAGACGACCGTCAAGGAGCTGGCGTCGGCCCTGCGCCTCGACTACGGCACGATGTCGCCGCTGCTGAAGCGGCTGGAGGCGGCGGGGCTGGTGCGCCGGGAGCGCTCGGCGCGGGACGAGCGCTCGGTGCTCGTCGCGTGCACCGGGCGCGGTGAGGAGCTGAAGGAGCGCGCGGAGCGCGTACCCGCCTCCCTGCTCGCGACGACGGGGCTCGGGACGGCGGAGGTCACGCGGTTGCGCGAGGAGCTGTGGGAGCTCGCGGAACGGGCACAGGGCGCGGCGGACCGCACCCGCTGAGTCCGACCGAGCCCGCCCAGGGCCTCCCTGGCCTCCCTGGGCCTCCCTGGGCCCGAACTGAGTCCCACCGAGGCCGGCGGAATCTCACGGCCGCCCGCGACGGAAGTTACCCCCGGTTACGACCCCCCTGGTAAGCAAGCGCCTACCTACCGGCCGGTACCTTGTGCACGATGTAATTGGGCAACGTTATTGGGCAAGTTCCCGGGGGAGGTCCCGCCGTGACCGAAGGCAGCGCCGTCGACACCGTCGACACCGTCGACACCCGTCCGACGAAGATCACATACGTCGCCGAGGCAACCGCGCACGGTGGCCGCGACGGGTACGTGACCAGCCAGGACGGCCAGATCGAGCTGAAGGTGGCGATGCCGCCGGAGCTGGGCGGCGACGGCAACGGCACCAACCCGGAGCAGCTCTTCGCGGCCGGTTACAGCTCCTGCTTCCACAACGCGCTGATCCTCGTCGGCAACCGCGCGGGCTTCGACCTCACCGGGTCCACGGTGGCGGCGAAGGTCGGGATCGGCCCCAACAAGACCAAGGGTTACGGGCTCGCCGTCGCGCTCAGCGTCTCGCTCCCCGTTCTCGACCCGGAACTCGCCGGGAAGCTGGTCGACGCGGCGCACCAGGTGTGCCCGTACTCGAACGCCACCCGCGGCAACATCGATGTAACGATCATTCTCGGCTAGCGAAACGAAGGAATCGCAGGCTCGACGGGGGTGTTCCCCCGGAAGTTGAAAGCGATCTCCGAGAGGGCGTGCGGGCGTGAACGTGAGCGGTGCGGTGGCCGAGGGCTTCGAGCCGGTCCGGGAGGCGTTCGTACGGAACTTCGAAGTGCTCGGGGACCGGGGCGCGGCGGTGGCCGTCTACCGGGACGGGCACAAGGTCGTCGACCTGTGGGGCGGCACGCGAGACGTCGACGGCGCGGGTGGTGCGGGCGGTGCGGGCGACGAGACCGTTGCGGCCCCCTGGGAACAGGGCACCGCGCAGATCGTACGGTCGGCGACCAAGGGCGTCGCCGCCGTCGCGCTCCTGCTGCTGCACCAGCGCGGGGAGCTGGACCTGGACGCGCCCGTGGGGACGTACTGGCCGCAGTACAAGGCGGCGGGCAAGGAGCGGACGCTCGTGCGGCACCTGCTCGCGCACCGCGCGGGCGTCCCGGTGCTGGACCGGCCGCTGACCCCCGCCGAGGCCGCCGACCCCGACCTCGGCGCGGCCGCGGTGGCGGCACAGGCGCCGGCCTGGGAGCCCGGGACGGACCACGGGTACCACGCGCAGACGTACAGCTGGCTGACCGGCGAGCTGGTGCGACGGATCACCGGGCGGACCGTCGGCGAGTGGATCGCCGACGAGATCGCCGGCCCGGTGGGGGCCGACCTGTGGCTCGGGCTGCCGCGGGCGCAGCGCGCGCGAGTGGGGCGGGTGGGGCAGGTGGACGCGCCCGCGCAGAGCGGGGCGCTGAAGACCCGGCCCAAGCCGGCCGTCACCGCCGCCTACGCCGATCCCGCCTCCCTCACCCGCCGCGCCTTCGCCGCGATCACCCCGCTGCCCGACGAGAACGACCCCGCCTACCGGGCGGCGGCGCTCCCCGCCTCGAACGGCATCGCCACCGCCGACGGCCTGGCCCGCTTCTACGCGTCGCTGATCGGCGAGGTGGCGGGCGGGGTGCGGCTGCTGCGGCCGGAGACGGTGGAACTGGCGCGCGGCGAGCAGTCCTCGGGCCCCGACCGGGTGCTCGTCGTGAACACCCGGTTCGGCCTCGGCCCCATGCTGCACGGAGCCGCGTCCCCGCTGCTGTCCCCCACCTCCTTCGGCCACCCGGGCCGCGGGGGCGCGCTCGGCCTCGCCGACCCCGAGTCCGGCGTCGCCTTCGGCTATGTCACCAACGGCTTCCGGACGAGCGTGACGGCGGACCCCCGCGCGCAGGCACTGCTGCGAGCGCTGCGGACGGCCCTGACCGCCGAGCGCTGACGCCCACACGTCACACGTTGATCGAGTGGGACCTGCGGCCCGAGTCGTCGTCGATCTCCACATGGGCCTTGGTCAGCAGCTGCATGGCGATCTCGTTGAGGGCGCGGGCGCCGGCGATCTCCTCGCCGACCCGCGGCTGGTTGACGTCCACGTTGTGCCGGGTGGCATGCCCCTGGGTTTTGATCTCGGTACCGTCCGGCAGGCGTACCAGCGCCACCGCGCGCGTGTGCCGGCCGTCCTCCTCGAACTCCAGCTCGACATGCCATCCGACAGTGGTGTGCATAGTGGTCATGAGGTCACCTCCGGGAGTCCTCCTTCCAGGGTGCTCCCGAGAGCGGACGAACGCACCCAGTCGGCTCAGGGCAGCAGCCGCGTTCCGTCCGGTACGGCGATGCCGAACTCCTCGTCGAGGACCCGGCGCGCCTCCGTCTCGTCGGTGAGCTCGCGTTGCTTGACGGTGCCGTCGGGGTGGGTCTCGGTGAGCAGCGGACCGTTGAGGAGTAGATGGCGGTCGGGGGTGCCGCGCTGGACGTAGGCGCGGCTGCTGAACGGCGAGCGGGGGTTGGTGGCGATGTGCCAGTTGATCACCTCGAAGTCGGGCCGCTCGAACGGTTCGAGAGTGAACGCGTACTGCGCCTGCCAGACGCCCCCGTCGGACACCCCGGACGCCCCGGCCGTCGCCGCGTGCGCCTGGAGCACCCACAGCTCCAGCGGGCCGCGGTGCGGGGCGTGGACGAGGCGATGGCGGCGGCCCGCGTCGTGGAACTCCACGTCCGCGATGAGCGGTACGGCTTCGAGCAGCGCTCCGGGGGCGCCGAAGCCGACGTCGGCGAGGTACGGCCGCCGGTCACCCGGGACCTCGACGAGGAGCGCCATATGGGTGCGGGGCCGCTCCTCGAACCGCTGCGCGCCCACGACGACCCGCGCCGTCAGCAGGGTCACCCCGAAGCCCAGCGCCTCCAGGACGCCCGCGAGCAGCATGTTGTGCTCATAGCAGTAGCCGCCGCGCCGGCCGCCCCGCACCAGCTTGGCGATCAGGTCCGCGGGGACGAGCGAGGGGACCGTGCCGCGCAACGGGTCCAGGTTCTCGAAGGGGATGGCGCGGCTGTGGGCCAGATGTACACCCCGCAGGGTCGCCGCGTCGGCACGGCGTTCCCCCTCCCAGCCGATCCTCCTCAGGTAGGAGTCGAGATCGTCAGGGCCGAACGCTGTTGTCTCGGGCATGACTTCACCCTAACCAGCCGCGCACCCGCACAGACGAAGAGCGGGCGAGCGGGTCAGCCCGTGTGCAGCATCAGGCCGATACCGACGACGAGGAGTCCGGCGGCGACGAGCCGGGGCGCGCCGAACCGCTCCTTGAAGAACAGCGCGCTGATGGCCGCTCCGACGATGATCGACGACTCCCGCAGCGCGGCGATGGGAGCCAGTTCGGCGCGGGTCTGCGCCCACAGGACGAGGGCGTACGCGAGGACGGACAGGGCGGAGCCGAGCAGCCCCAGCGCGGCGTAGGGGCGGAGCACGGCGAGGGTCTCCCCGCGCCAGCGGTGGACGGCGTACGCCGGGATGACGACCCCCTGCACGGCCATCAGCCAGGCGATGTACCCCAGGGAGGACCCGGAGGCCCGCACGCCCAGCCCGTCGACGACGGTGTACGTGGCGATGGTCAGCCCGGTCGCCAGGGCGGCGCCGATCGCCGCCCAGTTCGGCCGCCGGCCGCGCAGCCCCCACAGGGCGACGCCGGTCAGCCCCGCGCAGGACAGCGCGACACCGGCGGCCGCCCAGCCGTCCGGCACCTCGTGCGCGAAGACGGCGGCGAGGACGGTGACGACGAGCGGCGCGGAGCCGCGCGCGATGGGGTAGGCCTGCCCGAAGTCGCCGAGCCGGAACGACCGCATCAGCAGCACGTAGTAGGCGATGTGGACGAGCGCGGAGGACAGCAGGTACGGCCACGCGCGGGCCGCCGGGAACGCGGTGAAGGGCACGAGCGCGAGGCCGATGAGCATGCCGCCGCCGGCGATCAGCGTGAACCCGACGAGTTTGTCGGTGATCCGGTGGGCGATGGCGTTCCAACTGGCGTGGGTGACCGCGGCGACCAGGACGGCCGCGGTGACCAGCGGGGTCACGCGGTGCGCTCGCGCACGTCCACGAGGGTCGCGTCGGCGTGCTCGACGAGGTCCCGGGGCGCGATGGGGAAGACGACGTGCGGGTTCCCGGCGGCGGCCCACACGACATCGTGCGCGAGGAGGTTGCGATCGGCCAGCACGCGCGTGCGTGTCCGGTGCCCGAAGGGCGGTACACCCCCGATCGCGTACCCGGTGGTCTCCCGTACGACGTCGGCGGCGGCCCGGGTCACCTTCGCCACGCCGAGTTCCCTGCGCACCAGCTCCACGTCGACGCGCGAGGCGCCGTCCATCAGCACCAGCACGGGCACCCCGTCCGCCGCGAAGATCAGCGACTTGCAGATCTGGCTCAGTTCACACCCGATCGCGGCGGCGGCCTCGGCGGCGGTCCTGGTCGCCTCGGGGAACCGGCGGACCCGGGTGTGCAGCTGGTCGAGGCCCAGGTCGTGCAGTGCCTCGGCGAATCGGGGATGCGCGGCTGTCGTCGTCATGCACGGCACGCTAGCGGTCCGTGTACGGGGCACGCGAGCGGGTTGTCCCGCCTCACGACACCGGGTCCCTGCGGAGCCGTCGTACGTCCCGCGCGAGCGCGTACGAAGCGCTGAGCAGCATCGCGGCCCCGGCCCCGATCCAGAGGGCCGATGCCCCGTCTCGGTGCTCACGGACGGCCAGGAGGAGCAGCGATGCGCTGACGAGAACACCGAAGGACGAGATCAGAGCGCTGATGCGGTGAGCCACACGGACATCATGGCCGACGGCCCCGGCCGACCGGTGGCCGACCGCGAAAAAGAAGCCGGTGAGGGCGCCCCGTCCCCACGGAGCCCTCACCGGCGGTCTATCGGTGGACCGGTACGTCAGGCGCGGACCAGTTCCCGGTCCTCGTCGCCGTCACGGGACGAGGCGGCGTCGGCCCGGGTCTTCAGGCCCTCGCCCTCGACGTCCACGTTGGGCAGGGCGCGGTCCAGCCACTTCGGCAGCCACCAGGCCTTCTTGCCGAGCAGGGCCAGCACCGCCGGTACGATCGCCATGCGCACGATGAACGCGTCGAAGAAGACGGCGATCGCGAGGCCGAAGCCGATCATCTTGATCATCGACTCGGTGGAGCTGATGAAGCCGCCGAAGACGGCCATCATGATGATCGCGGCGGCGGCCACCACCTTGGCGCTGTGCCGGAAGCCGGTGACGATGGCCTGGCCGGGGCTCTCGCCGTGGACGTACGCCTCCCGCATCCGGGTCACGAGGAACACCTCGTAGTCCATCGCGAGGCCGAAGACCACGCCCACCATGAAGATCGGCATCATCGACATGATCGGGCCGGTCTCCTCGACGCCGATCAGGCCGCCGAGCCAGCCCCACTGGAAGACCGCGACGACGGCGCCGAGCGCGGCGAGCACGCTGAGCAGGAAGCCGAGGGCCGCCTTCAGCGGGACCAGGATGGAGCGGAAGACCACGATCAGCAGCAGGAAGGCCAGGCCGACGACCAGACCCAGGTACGGGATCAGCGCGTCGTTGAGCTTCTGCGAGAAGTCGATGTTCATCGCGGTGGTGCCGGTGACCAGCACCTGCGCGCCGGTGTCGGCCCTGACGTCGGTGCCCTGGTCACGGATGGCGTGCACCAGGTCCTCGGTCTGGGTCGAGGACGGCTTGGAGCCCGGGATCACGGTGATCGTGGCGGTGTCGCCGGCCTTGTTGAACATCGCCGGGGTGACCGTCGCGACGTCCTTGAGGTCCTTGATCCCGTCGGTCACCGTGGTGGCCGCGGCCTTGGGGTCGTCGCTGTTCTCGGCGTCGACCACGATCATCAGGGGCCCGTTGAAGCCGGGGCCGAAGCCTTCCGACAGCAGGTCGTACGCCCGGCGCTGCGTCGTGGACGTCGGCTGCGAGCCGTCGTCGGGCAGGCCCAGCTCCAGCTGGGTGGCGGGGACGGCGATCGCGCCCAGCCCGACCACGCCGAGCAGCAGCACGGCGGCCGGACGGCGGATGACGAAGCTCGCCCAGCGGACGCCCAGGCCGGGCTTGGCGGCCTGCTTGTTCTGCTTGCTCTCGGCGCCCTTGTCACGGGCCGGCCGGCGCTTCTCGCCGGTCGCCTTGACCTTCTTGCCGGCGTAGCCGAGCAGCGCGGGGATCATGGTCAGGGCGATGAGGACGGCCACCACGACCGTGCCCGCCGCCGCGAGGCCCATCTTGGTCAGCATCGGCACGTTGACGACCGCGAGGCCCGCCAGGGCGATCACGACCGTGAGACCGGCGAAGACCACCGCCGAGCCGGCGGTGCCGGTGGCGCGGCCGACCGCCTGCTCGCGGTCGCGGCCCTCGGCCAGCTCGCTCCGGTAGCGGGAGACGATGAACAGCGCGTAGTCGATGCCGACCGCGAGGCCGATCATCAACGCGAGGGTGGAGGTGGTGTCGCCGAGGTCGAGCGCCTTGGCGAGGGCGGTGATGGTGGAGACGCCGATGCCGACACCGATGATCGCCGTCAGCAGCGGCAGTCCGGCGGCGACCAGCGAACCCAGGGTGATGACGAGGACGACGGCGGCGATGGCGAGACCGATGACCTCGCCGATCGCACCCGGTTCGGCGCCGGCCTGGAGGGCGTCACCTCCGACGTCGACGGTCAGTCCGGTCGCCCGGGCGTCGTCGCCGGCCTTCTCCAGGGCGTCCCTGGTCGAGTCCTTCAGTTCCATGCCGGGGGCGTCGTACTTCACCGACGTGTAGGCGACCGTGCCGTCCTTGCTCACGGCGCCGGTCGTGAACGGGTCGGTGACGGACACGACCTCGGAGCCGTCGCCGAGGGTGGCGACGGTCTTCTCGACGGTCGCCTTGTTGGCGGCGTCCGTCATCTTCTGGCCCTCGGGCGCCTTGAAGACGATGCGCCCGGTCCCGCCGTCGGCGCTGGCTCCGGGAAAACGCTGTTCCAGCAGGTCGAAGGCCTTCTGGGCCTCGACGCCCGGGATGGAGAAGGAGGTCGTGCCGGCGGCGGGCGCGGAGGCGGCGCCGACGCCGGCCAGGGTCAGCAGGGCCACCCATATCAGGGCGACGAAGTGGCGTCGCCTGAAGGCGAGACGGCCGAGTTTGTAAAGGAACGTGGCCACGGAGGCGTACTCCCGGTCAGGTCGTGGTGTGGGGCCACAGGCCCCAAGGGCAGGGTTGACCAACCCGGCGGGGAGAGCAGGGGTGATCGGCCCGACGACGTGAGCGGTGACGTCAGGTGGGCGGACCGTGGGGACGGTCAGGTGGTGGTGGAGACGCCGAGGGCAGGGAGGACCACGGCGTCGATGTACGAGAGGAGGAAGGCCTGCGTCGGGGGTTGTTCGTCGAGCATGGTGCGGGCGGCGAACGCGCCGATCATCATGTGCGGCACGTAGTCGAGCGCGGGGTTGTCCGCACGGACCTCGCCCCGGTCGATCGCCCGCTGGAGCACGTTGCGGAACTCCGCCATCTCCGGCTCGACGAGGTGTTCCTTGAACGCCCTCAGGAGGTCCGGGCTGCCATGGATCGCCATGGCCAGTCCTCGCATCAGCGCGGAGTTCTGCTCCATCTCGCAGTCGTCCGAACGCATCGTGAGGGCATGCAGGTCGCCCCTGAGCGATCCGGTGTCGACGCCGCCGGCGGAGGCGCCCGGCTTGTCGTGCCGCACCGCCTTCGCCACCAGTTCGGCCTTGCCGCCCCACTGGCGGTAGAGCGTCGCCTTGCTGGATCGGGTGCGGGTGGCGACGGCGTCCATGGTGAGGGCGTCGTAGCCGACCTCGCGGAGCAGGTCGAGCACGGCCCGGTACAGCTCGGCCTCGCGCTCGGGCGTGATGCGACTGCGACGCGTCGTTGCGATCTCAGTCATGTCACTCACCTTCCGGCTCCGTCGTCACCGACTCGTCTCGTACACCATGAAGATACCCTGAGGATCAGCGAAACGAAACCGTTTCGTACGTGTGCTGGCTCACGAACGGGAAGGGCACATAAGGCAGGCGCACGAGTTGCCCGGCCCCATTCGCCGGAAAAGCATGGGTAGGTGAGCTATCTGCGTCTGCCCCACCTCAGTGGTGACCTGCTGTGCTTCGTGGCCGAGGACGACCTCTGGCTGGCCCCCCTGGCCGACCCCGGCCGCGCCTGGCGGCTCACCGTCGACCGCACCAAGGCCGGACACCCCCGGTTCTCCCCCGACGGGACCCTGATCGCGTACACGAGCTGGCGCAGTCTCGTCCCGGAGATCCATCTGGTGCCCGTGGACGGCGGACCAGGGCGGCGGCTGACGTACTGGGGCAGCTCCGACACCCAGGTCTGCGGCTGGACGCCCCCCGACCAGGACGGGAACACCGACATCCTCGCCGTCGCCTCCCACGGCGAACCCTTCTCCTACTTCACCTGGGCCTACAAGGTCCCCACCGACGGCGCACCCGGCCGCAAGCTCCCCTGGGGACCGGTCTCCGACCTGCAGAGCGCCGATATCGCCGGCGAACGCAAGACCCTCCTGCTCACCGGCACCCCACCGCACGAACCCGCCGCCTGGAAGCGCTACCGGGGCGGGGCGACGGGCCGCCTGTGGCTGCACGGGCAGCGGCTCCTGGCGGACCTCGACGGCCATCTGCACTCCCCCCTCTTCGTCGGCGGCCGGATCGCCTTCCTCTCCGACCACGAGGGCGTCGGCAACCTCTACTCCTGCGCCCACGACGGCTCCGACCTGCGCCGGCACACCGACCACGACGCCTTCTACGCCCGGCACGCCTCCAGCGACGGCACCCGGGTGGTGTACCAGTGCGCCGGCGACCTGTGGATCGTCGACGACCTCGCCGCCGACTCCGAGCCGCGCCGGATCGACGTACGGCTCAGCGGCCCGCGCGCGGGGCGGCGGCCCTACCAGATCCCGGCCGCCCAGCACGTGGACGGCATCTCCGTCGACGAGACGGGACGGGCGAGCGCCGTCGTCGTACGCGGCAGCCTGTACTGGCTGACGCACCGCGACGGCCCCGCCCGGACGATCACCGACACCCCCGGGGTACGGGTGCGGCTGCCGGAGATGCTCGGCTCGGGCGGCCAGGTCGCCTATGTGACGGACGCCGAGGGCGAGGACGCCGTCGAGATCGCCCATCTGCCCCGGGCCACCGGCGACCGCGCGCCCCGCAGGCTGGCCTCCGGGCGGCTCGGCCGGGTGCTGGAGATGGTGTCCGACCCCGACGGCGAGCGGCTCGCCGTCGCCGCGCACGACGGACGGCTGCTCCTCATCACCGTGTCCGACGACCTCGCCCTGGCCGACGACGACATCACCGGGTCCGACGACGCGGGCGGCGCGGACCCGGACGGCACGGATCCGGACGCTACGGATCCCGACGCTACGGATCCGGACGCTACGGATCCGGACGCTACGGATCCGGACGCTACGGATCCGGTCGGCTCGAAGTCGGACGGCGTGGAAGCGAGCGGCACGGAAGCGAGCGGCACGGAAGCGGACGGCGCGGTCACCGAGCTGATCTCGTCGGTCAACGGACCCGTGCGGGACCTGGCCTTCTCCCCCGACGGGAGCTGGCTGACCTGGTCGCATCCGGGGATCGGCCGGTCGCTGCGGCAGATCAAGATGGCCCGGATCAAGGACCGGCTCATCGTGGACGTCACCAACGGCCGGTTCGAGGACGAGAACCCCGTCTTCACCAGGGACGGCCGCTACCTGGCCTTCCTCTCCTGGCGCGGCTTCGACCCGGTGTACGACGTGCACACCGGGGACCTGTCCTTCCCGCTCGGCTGCCGCCCCTACCTGGTGCCGCTGTCGTCGGCGACCCCCTCCCCCTTCGCCCTGACCCCGGAGGGCCGGCCCGCCGCCGGAGGCCTGGACCCGGTGGAGGACGACGAGGGCGGCGACGGGGCCGTGACCGTCGAGATCGAGGGCCTGGAGAGCCGCGTCACGCCCTTCCCGGTACCGGCGTCCAAGTACTCGGCGCTGTACCCGGTGGCGGGCGGCGGACTGGTGTGGCTGCGCTGGCCGATCTCCGGGGCGCTGGGCGAGACCTTCGCCAACCCGGACGACACCAGCGGGCGGCCGACCCTCGAGTACTTCAACATCAGCAAGGCGAAGAAGTCCGAACTCGTCGACCACCTCGACTGGTTCGCGCTCAGCGGGGACGGCTCCCGGCTGGTCGTGGTCGACGAGGGCGACCTGCGGGCGGTGCCGTCCGCCGAGTCCGGCGACCTGGACTCCACGGTCTGGATCGACCTGCGGCGCATCCTGCACGAGGTGGACCCGGGCGCCGAGTGGCGTCAGTCGTACGAGGAGGCCGGGCGCCTGATCCGCGCCTACTTCTGGGACCCGGGGATGTGCGGCATCGACTGGGACGCGGTCCTCGGCCAGTACCGGCCGCTGGTCGAACGGGTCGCGTCACCCGACGAGTTCGCGGACCTGCTGCGTGAGGTGCTGGGCGAACTGGGCACCTCCCACGCGTACGTCACCGCCGCCCGCCGCAACGAGGGCCCACCGCACTACCAGCGCCTCCAGGGCCTGCTGGGCGCCAACTTCGTACACCGCGACGCCGGTTGGACGGTCCGGCGGATCCTGCCCGGCGACTCCTCCGACTCCAAGGCGCGTTCCCCGCTGGCCGGGACCGGGATCCGCGACGGGGCGGTCCTCACGCACGTGGACGGACGGCAGGTCGACCCGGTGACCGGCCCGTATCCGCTCCTCGCCGGCGCGGGCGGCACCACGGTGGAACTCACCTTCACCTCGGCCGAGGGCGGTTCGGGCCGTCCGCGCCGGGTGGCCGTGGTCCCGCTCATCGACGAACGCCCGCTGCGCTACCAGGACTGGGTGGCCAAACGGCGGGCCGTGGTACACGAGTTGAGCGGTGGCCGGTGCGGCTACCTGCACATCCCCGACATGGGCGGCTCGGGCTGGGCCCAGTTCAACCGCGACCTACGGATGGAGGTGTCCAGGCCCGCACTGCTCGTGGACGTGCGCGGCAACGCGGGCGGGCACATCAGCGAGCTGGTGGTGGAGAAGCTGACCCGCACCATCCTCGGCTGGGACCTCACCCGCGACGCCCAGCCGGTGTCGTACGCCTCGAACGCGCCGCGAGGCCCGGTGGTGGCACTGGCCGACGAGGCGACGTCCTCGGACGGCGACATGATCACGGCCGCCTTCAAGCTGCTGAAGCTGGGCCCGGTCGTCGGCCAGCGCACCTGGGGCGGCGTGGTCGGCATGACCGGCCGCCACCAGCTCGGCGACGGCACCGTCATCACCGTCCCGATGAACGCGGCCTGGTTCGACGCGTACGGCTGGTCCGTGGAGAACCGGGGTGTCACCCCCGACCTCGAGGTGCTGCGCACCCCGCTCGACTGGGCCGAAGGCCGCCACGCCCAACTCGACGACGCCGTACGGCTGGCCCTGGACCTCCTCACCAGCCGCCCCCCGGCGAGCCCGCCGACCTACGACGACGTCCCCGACCGCTCCCGGCCCAAGTTGCCGCCCCGCCACGGTCTTTAGGGGGCACGGTCCATAGGGGGCACGGGCTTCAGGGGTCACGGGCTTCAGGGGTCGTCGCGACGACGGCCTCCGCGACGAGGCAGGGCGCCCTCCCGGAAGGAAGGGCGCCCCACGTCACTGCACAGACCGGGCTCGGCTAGAAGTCCTGGCCGATACGGTCGTCGTCGTCGCGCCGCATACGCTCCGTGTCCTGGCCGGGACGCTGGCCGGAACGCTCACCGGGACGCTGGCCCGAACGCTCTCCGGGCCGCTCGCCGGGACGCTCACCGGACCGCTCGCCCGGACGCTCACCGGGACGCTCGCCCGGGTGCTGCTTGCCGCGCTGCTGCGCCTGCTCCTTGGCCTGCCCGACCTTCTGCTTGGCCTGCTGCTTGAACTGCTCGGACTGGTCCTGGAACTTGTCCTTCATACCCATGTGGGTTCACTCCTGTGGGGAGATGAGGGGGGTTGGGGCCCCTTGGTGGGGCCTCGACCAGATTCACACGGGCACTCACCGCGCGCATGTCGATCAACTACGCTGCGTAGCTCTCGCCTGTTCGTCGGCGGAGCCACCCGCACCCACCAGCCCCGTCCGCATCCCCTGCAGCCGGGGTGCGAACCTCTTCATCTCGCGCTGGCCCACCGTCCCGATGAGCGCGGGCAGATAGCCGCGCACCCCCTGCATCCCCCGCAGCCACCACTGCCCGTACACGTGCGACGAGCGCCGTTCGATCCCGGCCACGATCCGGTCGACGGCCGGCCCCAGCGGGTACGTCTTGTTCGACGGCCACGGCAGCCGCTGCCTCAACTCCCGCATCACCTCGTCCTGATCGGCACCCCGCACCATGTCGGTGTCGGTCCAGGACAGATAGCCGACGCCGACGCGGACACCCTGGTGGCCGACCTCGGCGCGCAGGCTGTGCGCGTACGCCTCCACGCCCGACTTGGACGCGCAGTACGCGGTCATCATCGGCGCCGGGGTGATCGCGGCGAGCGAGGCGATCTGGAGGAGGTAGCCGCGGCTCTCCCGCAGCAGCGGCAGGAAGGCGCGGGCCGTGACCGCCGAGCCGATCAGGTTGACCTCGATGACCCGTCGCCAGGCCTGCGGGTCGGAGTCGGCGAACGGACCGCCGTTGGCCACACCGGCGTTGGCGACCACGATGTCCACCTTGCCGAAACGCTCCTTCACCTCCGCCGCGACCCGGGTCATCGCCTCGTGGTCGGTGACGTCGGCGTACCAGTGGTCGCTGTCGCTGTGCAGCCGCTCGGAGACCTGCTTGAGCGCGTCCGGCTCCAGGCCGACCAGCGCGACCTTCACACCGCGCGCGGAGAGCTTGCGGGCCAGCAGCTCCCCGACGCCCCGTGCGGCCCCGGTCACGACGGCGACCTGTCCTTCGAGACTGACCCTGCTCATGCGCCCTCCTTCAACTGTGCGTATGTGGTGACGAGTTCCCGGATCCGGCCGGTGACCAGGTCGGGTGCCTCGACCGGCGTCATATGGCCGAGGCCGGGCAGTTCGGTGAGGCCGACGCAGTGCGGGAGTTCGGCCGCGATCCGGCGGGCGTGCACCGGCGGGGTGAGCCGGTCGCCGCTGCCGACGATCACCGCCGTGGGCACCCGCAACTCCCGTACGCCGTGGTCGAGGTCGAGCAGGTTCAGCACGTGCGACCAGGTGTGCCGCACCTTGCGCGGGCAGGCGTGCACGATGCGGGCACACGCGTCCACCATGTGCGGGGCGGAACCGGCGCCCATCGTGGCGTACTTGAGGATCCGCTTCGCGACCGGCGTGACCGGTCCGAGGGGCGCCCTCGACCCGAGGATGTGCCGGGTCAGCCAGGTCCGCAACGGGCCGGGCCGCAGAGGGAGGACGGTGGACTCGGCGACCAGGGCCGAGGCGCCGGTGCTGCACAGCAGGACGGCCGCCGCGTGTTCCCGGAAGGCGTCCCTGTCGGCCGCCGCCAGCACCGTCATGCCGCCCATGGAGTGCCCGGCGATCACCGCCTTCTCGCCCGGCGCGAGCGTCGCGGCGAGGACCGCTTCCAGGTCGTCGGCGAGGGCGTCGGTGCTGCACGCCGCGCTCGGCAGGGTGCGTCCGTGGCCGCGCTGGTCGTAGGCGATGACCCGGTGGTCGGCGGCGAGGTCCCGGATCTGGGCCGCCCAGAACGCGGTCGAGCAGGTCCAGCCGTGGGCGAGGACGACGGCGGGCGCGGCCTCCGGGCCATGGACCTCGACGTGCAGGAGCGTGCCGTCGGCGGAGACGGCGGTGAGCTCGCGGGCGGGGGTCATGCCGTCACCTCGTCGTTCTCGCTGTGCTCCGCGCGGGCCGGCGGCACCGCGGGTGCGCGCAGGACCTCGTACTCGGCGAGGTCCACGCGTCGGGTGGCCCGCCGGAACTCGGCCGTGGTGCCCGGCCAGATGGTGGTGTTGCGGCCGCTCGCGTCCAGGTACCAGCTGGTGCAGCCGCCCGTGTTCCACACCGTCCGCTTCATCCGGTCCTGCACCCGGCGGTTCCAGGCGTGCACGGCGCTCGGCCGCGCGTCCAGCGCCGCGCGTCCACCGAGGACGTCGAGCTGGCGCAGATAGTCGGCCATGTAGTTCAGCTGGGACTCGATCATCAGGATCATGGAGGAGTTCCCGAGGCCGGTGTTGGGGCCGATGATCGTCATCCAGTTGGGGAAGCCGGCGGCGGAGGCACCGCGCAGCGCCTCCATGCCGTCCTTCCAGCTCTCCGCGAGCGTCCGCCCGTCGGTGCCCACCACGCGGTCGGCGATCGGCATGTCGGTGACGTGGAAGCCGGTGCCGAAGACGATCGCGTCGACCTCGGCCTCGCTGCCGTCGGCGGCGACCAGCGTGGAGCCGCGGATCTCGCTCAGCCCGCTCGCGACGACGTCCACGTTGGGCTGGGCGAGGGCCGGATAGTAGGTGCTGGACAGCAGGATCCGCTTGCAGCCGATGCGGTAGTCCGGGGTGAGCCTGGCGCGCAGGGCCGGGTCCTTGATGGCGCGGGCCATGTTCTGCCTGGCGAGCCGCTCGACGAGTCCGAGCTGGTTCGGGTGCTTGGTGAACGCCTGGACCTGGAGTTCCCGGATGCCCCAGAGCAGTCCCCGGCGCATCTGAGTGGTGAAGGGCGCGGCGCGGTGCAGTGCGCGCTCCGCGCCGCTGATCGGCCGGTCCATGCGGGGCATCACCCAGGGCGGGGTGCGCTGGAAGAGCGTCAGCCGGGAGACGTCGGGCTGGACGGCGGGCACGATCTGGATGGCGGAGGCGCCGGTGCCGACCATGGCGACGCGCTGCCCGGTGAGGTCGTGGTCGTGATCCCAGCGGGCCGAGTGGAAGACCTTGCCGGGGAAGGTGTCGAGGCCGGGGATCTCCGGGATCTTCGGGTCGGACAGCGGCCCGGTGGCCGACACGACCACATCGGCGAAGTACCGCCCGCCGCTGGTCTCGATGTCCCAGCGCAGCTCCTGCGCGTCCCACGTCATCCGCAGCACCTCGGAGTCCAGCCGCAGATGCGGACGGAGCCCGAAGACGTCCGCGACGTGCTCCAGATAGGCGCGGATGTGTTCCTGCCCGGAGAAGGTGCGCGGCCAGTCCGGGTTGGGCGCGAAGGAGAAGGAGTACAGGTGGGAGGGCACGTCACAGGCGCACCCCGGGTAGCTGTTGTCCCGCCAGGTCCCGCCGACGCTGCCCGCCCGCTCCAGGACGACGAAGTCGGTGATCCCCTCGCGGCGCAGCCGCACGGCGGCCCCGAGCCCACCGAAACCCGACCCGATCACCGCCACCCGTACGTGTTCGGTCATCCCGACACCTCCTAGCCGTGCGTGCGACTCTACGGACTCTGCCAGTGAACACTGGCGCAATGGGAGCGTAGAGCAGCTCCGTACCGATGGGTAGGGGCCGGGAGAGGGAAAGTTACCGGCGGTACAACATAGGCTTCGCCCGTGACGGACAAGCGGGAGTACCGAACGGAGGAGCTGGCCGCGGAGGCCGGCATCACGGTGCGCACCCTGCGCTTCTACCGCGAGCGCAAACTCCTCGCGCCACCGCGCCGCGAAGGCCGTATCGCCTGGTACGACGACCATCACCTGGCCCGGCTGCGCACGATCGCGGCACTGCTGGAACGCGGCCACACCCTCACCGGCATCGCGGAGCTGGCGGACGCCCTCGACCACGGCCGCGGCGTGGCCGACCTCCTGGGCGTCGGCGGCCCCACCGAGGAGGAACCGGTCCGTCTGACCCCCGAGGAACTCGCCGCGCGTTTCGAGGGCCAGGTCACCACCGAGAACCTCGCCGCCGCCCTGGACCTCGGCTACCTGGGCACCGACGGCGACGAGATCGTCCACATCAGCCGCCGCCTGCTGGACGTCTCCTCCGCCCTGGTCCGCGAGGGCATCCCGCTCGCCGAGGTGCTGGCGGCCGGCGTCCGGGTCCGCGAACACGCCGACGCCCTCGCCACCCTCTTCACCGACCTGATCCTGCGCCACGCGACCCAGGACGACCTGCCCCGCCTGCGCCCACTGGCACGCAGCGTGGTGGAGGCGGAACTGTCCCTCGCCCTGGACCGACGACTGCACAAGTCGTGATCGCCGTCATACCCAGGTCGTACGCGCCGTCGCCCCACAGGTCGCCCAGGAGATCATCCTGGAGGTCGCCCTAAAGGTCGTAGACCACCGTCACGGGCGCGTGGTCCGACCAGCGCTCGCCATGTGTGGCCGCCCGCTCCACGAATCCCTTGACGGCCTTGCCCGCGAGGGTGGGCGTCGAGACGTGAAGGTCGATGCGCCATCCCGAGTCGTTGTCGAAGGCCCGGCCCCGGTACGACCACCACGTGTACGGCCCCGCCACCTCCGGGTGCAGCGACCGCACGACGTCGACGTAGCCGCCGTCCGTCGGGGCGAAGACCTGGGTCAGCCAGTCGCGCTCCTCCGGGAGGAAGCCGGAGTTCTTGGTGTTGGACCGCCAGTTCTTCAGGTCGGCCTGCTGGTGGGCGATGTTCCAGTCGCCCACCACGAGGACCTCGCGGCCGTCGGCGGCGGCACGGGCTCGCAGGTCCTTGAGATGGGCCAGGAACTCGCCCATGAAGCGGACCTTCTCGTCCTGCCGGTCGGTACCGACCTCACCGGAGGGCAGGTAGAGGGAGGCGATCGTCACACCGGGCAGGTCGGCCTCGACGTAACGGCCGCTGCCGTCGAACTCGGACGAGCCGAAGCCGATCCGGACGGCGTCCGGCTCACGACGGCTGTACAGGGAGACACCGGCGCGGCCCTTCGCGGCGGCCGGCGCGTGGGTGACGAACCAGCCCTCGGGGGCCCGGACCGCCTCCGGCAACTGCCCCGGCTCGGCACGCACCTCCTGGAGGCACAGCACGTCGGCGGAGGTGTCGGCGAGCCACTCCACGAAGCCCTTCTTCGCGGCGGCACGCAGTCCATTCACGTTCACGGAGGTCACGGTCAGCACCCCGGCACGATACAGGCCCGGTCCCGCGCGGGCCTCCGCCCTCCGCCCCCCTCTGCGCCCTCCGACGTCCGACCTCCGGCGGATACCGGCACACTGGACCAGGTCCAGAATCGACTTTTCCAGGATTGTGCATACAACTACTGTGAGCAGCATGAATATACGTCCAGTCGCCTTCGACCACCCCGACGCCGTCAAGCTCAACGACGAGGTCCAGGCCGAGTACCACGAGCGCTACGGCGACGGCGGTGACGCCACGGTCCTGGAGCCGTCCGACTTCCGGCGGCCGCGCGGTGTCTACCTCATCGCGTACGACGAGCTGGACCGGCCGGTGGCCACGGGCGGCTGGCGCAGCCAGGACGACGACGGCGAGGGGCACGAGGACGGCGACGCCGAACTCAAGCGGATGTTCGTGATCCGGGAGATGCGGGGCAGAGGACTGGCCCGGCGGATGCTCACCGCGCTGGAGGAGGACGCGCGGGCGGCCGGCCGCGTCCGGATGGTCCTGGAGACCGGCACCGAGCAGCCCGAAGCCATCGCCCTGTACACCTCCAGCGGATACGCGCCGTGCACGAAGTTCGGCTACTACCGCGAGTACGAGAACAGCCGGTGCTACGCCAAGCCGCTCGGCCTCTGAGCAACCTCGGCCTCTGAGCAACTTCGGCTCCTGAGGAGCCTCGGCTCCGACCGCTCGGCTCCGGGAGAACCTCAGTTTCTGAGGTAGGCGAGCACCGCCAGGACGCGGCGGTGGGTGTCGTCGGCCGGGGGCAGGTCGAGTTTGGTGAGGATGCCGCCGATGTGCTTGCCGACGGCCGCCTCCGACACCACCAGCTGACGGGCTATCGCACCGTTGGACCGCCCCTCCGCCACCAGCGCCAGCACCTCCCGCTCGCGTGGGGTGAGCCGGGCCAGCGGGTCGCGGCGCCGGCGCAGCAGCTGCCGTACGACCTCCGGGTCGACGACCGTGCCGCCGGCCGCGACCTCGCGCAGCGCGTCGACGAACTCCTCCACCTGGCCGACCCGGTCCTTGAGCAGATAGCCGACGCCGGTGCCGTCGCCGGAGTCGAGGAGTTCGGCCGCGTACGCGCGCTGCACGTACTGGCTCAGGACGAGCACCGGCAGTGCGGGCCGCTCCGCGCGCAGCAGGACCGCCGCCCTCAGCCCCTCGTCCTGGAAGGCGGGCGGCATGCGGACGTCGGTCACGACGATGTCGGGCGCGTGGCCGGCGACCGCCTCCAGCAGCCCCGGCGCGTCGCCCACCGCCGCCACGACGTCGTGCCCGAAGCGGGTGAGCAGCGTCGTCAGGCCCTCGCGCAGCAGGACCCCGTCCTCGGCGAGGACTACGCGCAGGCCTCGCTGACCGTTCCCGTCCGCGCGTGCGGCTCGCTCGGCTCGTTCGGCGGGCTCGACTGACTCGGCTCGTTCGGCGGGCTCGGCTCGCAAGGGATCTCCACACGCAGCAGGGTCGGTCCGCCCGGCGGGCTGGTCAGGGTCAGTCTTCCATCGAGCACCGACACCCGGTCCGCGAGACCGGTGAGGCCGGTGCCGCGGGCGCTGTCGGCGCCGCCGCGGCCGTCGTCGGTCACCTCCAGGACGAGCAGCCGCCCGCCCCGGTGCTCCGCACGCACGCGTGCGCGCCGCGCACCGCTGTGCCGGGCCACGTTGGCCAGTGCCTCGCGGACCACGAAGTAGGCGGCGGCCTCCACGGCCTGCGGGAGCCGCGGCGCCGGCCGGGCGAACTCCACGTCCACCGGGACGGGCGAGCGGTCGGCCGCGTCGGCGACGGCCGCCTCCAGGCCGTAGTCGGCGAGCACCTGGGGGTGGATGCCGTGGATCAGCTCACGCAGTTCCGCGAGGGCCGCACCCGCCTCCTCATGGGCACGGGCGAGCTGCTCGGCGAGGGGGCCGCCGGCCGGGGCGTCGAGACGGGCCAGGCCGAGGTTCATGGTGAGCGCGACGAGACGCTGCTGGGCGCCGTCGTGCAGATCGCGTTCGATCCGCCGGCGCTCTCCCTCGAACGCGTCGACCAACCGCGCGCGTGAGCGTGTCAGTTCGACGACCCTGGCCTGCGGATCGCCCCCGCGCGGGGCGACGAGCAGCCGGGTCAGCGCGGCCCTGGCCCCCGCCGCCGCCCCGAGGGCGTACCCGCCCACGGCCAGCAGCAGCACGCCCAGCGCGGCGGCGCCGAAGGCGGCCGGCCAGCCGGTCACCGTCCACACCTTGAGCACCTTCGTCTCACGGCCCTCGCCGACCGTCGCCAGCAGCAGCGGGGCCGCGACCGTCGTGAGAGGGACGAACAGGGCGACGGTCAGCAGCAGCGCCTCGGCCGGCCAGAGGAGGCACGCGGCGAGGAGGGTGTGGCCGAGCTCGCGCCAGGTGGCCCGTTCCCGGAGCCGGGTGGTGAGCCAGCTGCGCAGGCCCGGCGCGGCGGGCTCGGCATGCGCGCCGGGCGCGTCGTCCGCGTCGACGAGGCGCAGCCGGCGCCGCTCCAGAGCGGCCACGGGCAGCCCGGCGAAGGCGACGGCCGCGAGCAGCGGCAGCCCGACGAGGACGACCGCGAGAACTCCGCCCACCGCCACCACCGCGACCAGCCCCACGAGGACGGCGGCTCCGGTGACGGCCCCCGTCAGCAGGTAGGCGACGGCCCGCCAGGGCCACGGCGACAGCAGGTAACCCGGGCGGATCAAGGCCTGCCACACGTTTCGGGGTTGCATACCGATCACCGTAGAAGGGGCGCCGCGCCGGGACCATCGGCCTGACCGGAGGTTCGGGGGTATGCCTGGCCCTACCCCAGGACTCGGTCCTGCCCGACAGACGGGACCGGGGCGCGCACGGTTTCGTGGGGCCATGACCACACACGCCGTCCAACTGACCTCCGTGAGCAGGCGATACGGGGCCTCGGGCACCGGGGTGACCGCGCTCGACGACGTCACCCTCGCCCTCCCCCGGGGCTCGTTCACCGCCGTCATGGGGCCGTCCGGCTCGGGCAAGTCGACGCTGCTCCAGTGCGCCGCCGGGCTGGACCGGCCGACCTCGGGGTCGGTGCGGATCGGCGGCACCGAACTGACCGGGCTGAGCGAACGGCGGCTGACGCTGCTGCGCCGGGAGCGGATCGGCTTCGTCTTCCAGTCGTTCAACCTGCTGCCCACCCTCACCGCCGAGCAGAACGTCGCCCTCCCGCTGCGGCTGGCCGGCCGCCGCCCGTCCAGGGCACAGGTCCGCGACGCCCTGCGGCAGGTCGGACTCGCCGACCGCGCCGGTCACCGCCCGGACCGGCTCTCCGGCGGCCAGCAGCAACGCGTCGCCCTGGCCCGCGCGGTGATCACCCGCCCTGAGGTCCTGTTCGGCGACGAGCCGACCGGCGCGCTGGACTCCCGCACCGGCCGCGAGGTGCTGATCCTGCTGCGCTCCCTGGTGGACGAGGCCGGCCGGACGGTCGTCATGGTCACCCACGACCCGCTCGCCGCCTCCTACGCGGACCGGGTGGTCTTCCTGGTCGACGGCCGCGTCCACGGCGAACTCCGCGGCGCCGACGCGTCCGTGGAGGCGATCGCGACCCGGATGGCGGGGCTGGAGACCGCAGCCGACGGCGCCGCCCTCTCCCCGGCAGGTGCCGCGTGCTGAGCGTCGCGTGGCACACCCTGCGCGCCCGATGGGCCGCCTTCGCCGGCAGTTTCGTCGCCCTCGCGCTCGGCGTCGCCCTGCTCACCGTGATGGGACAGGCGCTGGCCGCGTCCCTGGACGCGCCGGTGCGCGCGCCGGAGCGCTTCGCGGCGGCGCCGGTGGTGGTCAGGGGCCAGGACACCTTGCGGGTGGCGACCTCCACCGGTGAGCGGACGAAGGAGCTGGCCCGGCCGCGCCCGGTGCCCGCCGGGACCGTCGCCGCGCTCCGCGCGCTCGGCCCGGTCACCGAGGACCGCTCCTTCCCGGTCCGGGCGTCCGGCGCCCCCGCCGCACCGGACGACCTGGTCGGCCACCCCTGGTCGACGGCCCGCTTCGCCCCCTACCGGCTGACCGCGGGCCGGGCCCCGGCAGCGGCCGACGAGGTGGTGACCAGCGGCGACTGGGCGACCGTGGGCACCCGACTGCACACCGCGGACGGACCGTTGCGCGTGGTCGGAACAGTCGCGACGGTGAGCGAACCGGAACCCGGCACCGGACTCGCCCCCGGCCCCGGCTTCGAGCACGCCGTGTTCTACCCGGACGCCCAAGCCGCCCGCCTCGCCCCGGAGTCGACCCAACTGGTCGTCGAGGCCGACGCGGCGGCCGTACGGGCGGCGGTCAAGGACAAGGACCAGGACGGGGACCAAGACGGGGACCAGGACGGGGACGACGACGAGGACGAGGACGTACGGATCCTCACCGGGGACGCCCGCCGGCTGGCCGACGCCGACCCCGGCCGCGACGCCGAAGCCCTGACGGCGCTGAACGCCCTGTTCGGCACGGCGGGTGGCGTGACCGCCTTCGTGTCCGTCTTCGTCGTGGCCTCCACCTTCGCCTTCGCGGTCGACCGGCGGCGCCGCGAGTTCGGCCTGCTGCGCACCGCCGGGGCGACACCGGGCCAGATCCGGCGGACGGTCCTGGCGGAGGCCCTGCTGATCGGCACGCTCGCCTCGGCGACGGGCTGCGTGCTGGGCACGTACGGCGCGCCGCACCTGGGCGAGCTGGTGGTCGACGGCGGGCTCGCGCCGAAGTGGTACGCGATCGGCGGCCCTTCGGCCGGCGTCTGGCCGTACCACCTGGCCTTCTGGACGGGCCTGCTGGTCGCCCTGTGCGGTGCGCTCGCCGCGTCCTGGCGGGCCGGACGCACCGCCCCCGCCCAGGCGCTGCGCGAGGCCTCGGTGGACGGGCGCGCGCTGACCCTGGGACGACGCGCGTGCGGTACGGCTCTCCTGCTCACGGCGGGCGCGCTCCTGGCGTACACGCTGGCGACCGACCCGGGCGAGCTGCTCCACCGCAAGTCGTACATCAGCCGCCCCCTCTTGCTCATCACTGCGGTGGCGCTGCTCTCGCCCCTGACGGTGCGTCCGCTGGTGCCCCGGCTGCCGGGGGCGGTGGGCCTGTTGGCGCGGGCCGGGGCGGTCGCCGGGGTCCGCCGTACCGCCGCGGTGGCCGCGCCCGTCCTGGTGACCGTCGCGCTGGCGGGCTCCCTGCTGGGCGCGACGGCCACGATCGGCGCGGCGCGGGCCGCGGAGGTACGGCAGCAGACGGTCGCCGACTTCGTGGTGACCCCGCGGGACGGAACAACCCTGCGGGCGGAAGCACTCGAGAAGCTGCGGCAGGTGCCCGGCACGGTCGTGTCGGCCAGTTCCGCCACCACCGTGTTCACCCTGGAGGACGGCGTGGCGCTGGTGAAGCCCGAGGCCAGGGCGGCCGATCCGGCGCTGCTCGCCGCCACCGTACGGCTGCCGTTGACCGCCGGGCGGCTCACCGACCTCGACGACGGGTCGATCGTCGTGACCGAGGAGTGGGCGCGGCACCGGGTGGGACAACGGGTGCGGGTGTGGCTCGGAGACGGCACACCGAGGACCCTGCGGATCGCCGCCGTACTGTCCATCGGCACCGGGGACAACGGCGCCTACGTCACGCCGGCCAACGCCGGCGGCGGGGGCGTGGACCGCGTGGACGTACGGGTACGGGCGGGCGCCGACCCGACGACGGTGGGTGCACGGCTGCGGACCGTCGACGGTGTGCGGGTGACGAGCAGGACGCAGTGGGTGCGAGCGGCTCTCCCGCAGACCAACCGGACGACCCGGCTCGGCATGCTGCTCGTCCTGGGCATCGCGCTTCTCTACACCGGCATCTCGGTGGCCAACACCCTGGCCATGGCTGCCGCCGAACGCAGAGCCGACCTGACGGCCCTACGGCGGGCCGGCGCCACCAGTGGCCAGATCCTGCGACTGGCCGCCACCGAGGCACTGATCGCCGTGACGGTCGGCACCCTGCTGGGCCTCCTGGTCACGGCCGTCAACCTGACCGGCCTGAGCGCCGCCCTGCATCTGCTCTCGGCCCCGCAGACCATCGCCCTGCCCTGGCAGGCACTCACCTGGACAACGGCAGCCTGCGCCCTGCTCGCAACCACCACGGCAGTGACCTCGACAACACCGGCTCTACGCCCGCCCCGGTCATGAACCACCGGACCTGCCACCGAACCTGAATTACCGGCGACGACCACCGCCCGACGGACCGACGGACCGACGGAGCCCGAACACGATAGAGCCCCCGTCGGTTACCCGACGGGGGCTCTATGCTGCGTGGACCTGTGGGGATTTGAACCCCAGACCCCCTCGATGCGAACGAGGTGCGCTACCAGACTGCGCCACAGGCCCTTGCAACGAGTGAAACTCTAGCATCCCGGTCGGCCTGCTTGGAAATCCGTTCCCCGAGGCCGGGCGCGGGATGACGGGCCTCTCATTCGTTGGCGGCCAGCGGTCGCTCGCCGTCCTCGTACTGGTCGAACAGCGGGGTGCGGCCGCGTTCGCGCGAGCGTCGGGCGGAGGCCGCGCGCCGGGCGTCGCTCCGCTCGTCGCCGTCCGCCTCCCGGTCCTCCGCGCGGTCCGCCCCGTCGGATTCGCCGGCCGGTTCGTCCCCGGCGTCGGCCGCTTCGTGCTCGGGCGCCACCGAACTCGAGCGGGCCGAGCTCCAGGCGTCCGGCGCCCCGAGATCCACGTCGGAGGTCGCCCGGGGGGCGACCGGAGCGGTCACGTACGTCGGCAGCGGTACCGGGACCGGGTCCCAGCTCTCGCCGTGGCCGGGCCGGCGCTGCCGCTCGCGCTGCTGGTCGACCCACTCCGCGTGATCGGTCTGCTCGACGAGTGCCCTGCGGTCCGCGGCGAGCGCCAGCAGCCCCGGGTCGGTCTCCGGCTCGGGGGCCGCGTGCGGCTCCTCTGCGCCGGCGTCGGGGCCGGTGTCGACGGACGAGGCGTTCGCCGGGGCGGGCGCGCGTCGGCGCGGCTGACGCTCCCGCAGCCGCTGCGCGGCGACCTCGGCGCGCCTGCGGTCCATCTGGAAGGCGAAGCGACGGCGCTCCTGGGCGCGCAGGTACCCGATGTACGCACTGAGCAGGACGGCGGGCACTCCGGGCGCCCAGAGGAACGCGAGCCCGCCGACCGCCGCGACGATCGCGCCGAGCGTGAAGGCGAGGAAGAGCATCACGGTGGTGCGCCGGCGGCGCGCGAGCGCCTTCGAGCGCTGGGCGCGCGCGGCGGACGCCTGCTCGGCGGGCGTGCGCCGGGCGACCGGCGCCCGACGGCCGGCCGGAACGGCGCCGCCTTCACGTGCGGCCTTGGCGCCCTGCTCACGGTGGTCGTGCGCGGGCTTGGCCGCCGGATCGCGCGCCGGTTCACGCGCCACCTCCGGACGCCCGGCCTCCGGACGCCCCGAGCCTCGTTCCTGCCCGCGCTCCGGGACTCGTTCCTGGGCTCGGTCCTGTCCGCGCTCCGGGGCTCGGTCTTGAGCTCGTTCCTGCACCCGCTCCTGGAACGGCGCCTTCACCTGCGGGCGGGTCGGAGGCATGGCGAAGGACCGGACGTCCACCGATGCGGTGACGGCGTCCGGAGCGTCGGCGTCGGACTCCCCCTCCTCGGTGGAGCGCGCCCGCAGGTCCTTGGCGTACCGGCGCTCCATTCCCGCCCGTCCGGACAGCAGCCGGATGGCGGTGCTGAAGCGTTCCGTCGGACGGGCCTCGTTCAGCTCGTCCTGCCTACGGAGCCACATCGGCACCAAGTAGGCGGCCCAGGCCCCGACAATGACTGCGTAGATGAGGCCGCTGCTGCTCACGCCTCACACGGTAGAGGGGTTTACGTGAGGCCATCCGCCAATTGGGCCGGTGTGTCGCACGATCTGGCTGATATTTCGAACTTTTTTTGCGACCGGTGCGATCAACCGATCATTTTCGAACATTCATTCGGCTAATCGGCTAATTCAATTGGACGCCTTCTGCGAGCGTGTGCGTCGCCACCGGTTCAGCAGTCCCTCCGGGACCTCCTCCGCCGTGAGCGCGAAGACGAGGTGGTCACGCCAGGCGCCGTCGATGTGGAGATAGCGCGGCCGCAGTCCTTCCTCACGGAATCCGAGTTTTTCCACGACCCGGCGGCTCGGCCCGTTCTCGGGCCGAATGCAGACCTCGATGCGGTGCAGTCCGACGGTGCGGAAACAGTGGTCCACGATGAGCGCCACGGCCGTCGGCATCACACCGCGACCGGCCACCGACTCGTCCACCCAGTAGCCGACGTGCCCGGAGCACATCGACCCCCAGGTGATCCCCGCGACCGTCAACTGCCCGACGAGCCGCCCCTGGTACTCGATCACGAACGGCAGCATCCGGCCCGCGTTCGCCTCGGACCGCAGATGCCGGACCATCTGGCGGTAGGTCGGCCGGTGTGCGATCGGCCCGCTGGGCGCGGGCGGCGGGATGGTCGCCTCCCAGGGGCGCAGCCAGTCCCGGTTGCGCCGGTTGACCTCGCGCCAGGCCCGCTGGTCGCGCAGCTTTATGGGCCGCAGGACGATGTCGCCCTCCACCAGTTCGACGGGCCAGGATGAGGTGTTCAGCTCGTACCCCCGCGGCTCGGTCTGGGGTGGTCGCCGCCACGGA
Source organism: Actinobacteria bacterium OV320 (assembly GCA_001298545.1). Classification (GTDB taxonomy): domain Bacteria; phylum Actinomycetota; class Actinomycetes; order Streptomycetales; family Streptomycetaceae; genus Streptomyces; species Streptomyces coriariae. The sequence continues at coordinate 403,048 of LJCX01000031.1, read as the reverse complement.
TCTGGTCGACGGCGTGGATCAGCAGGGGCTCCAGGACGGCCAGCCCGTCCTTCACCCCGCCGGTGGAGCCCGGCAGGTTGACGATCAACGTGCCGCCCGCCATACCGGCCAGGCCCCGGGAGAGCGCCGCGGTGGGCACCTTCTCCCGGCCGTAGGCCCGGATGGCCTCGGCGATGCCCGGCACCTCGTGGTCGATCACCGCGCGGGTGGCCTCCGGGGTGCGGTCGGTGGGCGAGATGCCGGTGCCGCCGGTGGTGACGACGGCGTCGTACCCGGCCTCGACGGCGGCCCGCAGCGCCGCCTCCACCGGGTCCCCGTCGGGGACCACCTGCGGCCCGTCGACGGCGAAGCCGAAGCCGCGCAGGCCCTCGGCGATCAGCGGGCCGCCCCTGTCCTCGTAGACGCCGGCGGCGGCCCGGTTGGAGGCGGTCACGACCAGTGCGCTGTACGGAGCGAGCAGCGCGCCACCGGCCGACGTGTCGCGTGTCATGCCCGGCTCCAGTCGCCCGACTTGCCGCCCGTCTTCTCCTCCACGCGCACGTCCGTGATGACCGCTCCCTTGTCGACCGCCTTCACCATGTCGATCACGGTGAGCGCGGCGACGGAGACCGCGGTGAGCGCCTCCATCTCGACGCCCGTGCGGTCCGTCGTCTTCACCGTGGCGGTGATCTCCACGGCGTCGTCCGCGACCGACACATCCAGTTTCACACCGGAGACGGCCAAGGGGTGGCACAGCGGGATCAGGTCCGGGGTGCGTTTGGCGCCCATGATGCCCGCGATCCGCGCGGTGGCCAGCGCGTCCCCCTTGGGTACCCCCTCGCCGCGCAGCAGCTCGACCACACGGGGCGAGACGAGGACCCGCCCGCTGGCACGCGCGGTGCGCGCGGTGACGTCCTTGCCGGAAACGTCGACCATGCGGGCAGCGCCCACGTCGTCGATGTGCGTCAGTCGGTCCTGCGTACTCATGGTGGTGTGGCGCTCCCGGTCCGGGCCTGTTGTGCGCGACACGGTACCCCCAACCAGGACCACTCAGCCGAGGAGGACCACCTCGACGTCGGCACCGGGCTCGACGGACTCCACGTCCTCGGGGACGACGATCAGCGAGTCGGCGTGCGCGAGGGCCGCGACCAGGTGGGAGCCGGCGCCCCCGACGGGGCGGACGGTGCCGTCGTCGTAGGTGGCGCGCAGGAACTGTCTGCGGCCCTTCGGCGAGGTCAGCGCCTTGTCGGCGATCAGCTTCGCGCGCGTGATGGGCCGGTGGACGTCCTCGAGGCCCATGAGGGTGCGGATGGCGGGGCGCACGAACAGCTCGAACGAGACGTACGACGACACCGGGTTGCCCGGCAGGGCCAGCAGGGGGATGTGGTCGGGGCCGATGGAGCCGAAGCCCTGGGGCTTGCCGGGCTGCATGGCGAGCTTGCGGAACTCGACACCGCTGCCCGCCTCGTCCTCGTCGCCGACGTGCTCGAGGGCCTCCTTGACGACGTCGTACGCCCCGACGCTCACCCCTCCGGTGGTGACGACGAGGTCGGCGCGGACGAGCTGGTCCTCGATGGTGGAGCGGAGCGTCTCGGCGTCGTCGGCGACCGCGCCGACCCGGTAGGCGATGGCGCCGGCGTCCCGGGCGGCCGCGGTGAGGGCGAAGCTGTTGGAGTCGTAGATCTGGCCGCTGCCCAGCTCCTCGCCGGGCTGGACGAGTTCGCTGCCGGTGGACATCACGACCACGCGCGGGCGCGGGCGCACGCGTACGGTGCCCCGGCCGATGGCGGCGAGCAGGGCGATCTGGGGCGGTCCGAGGACGGTTCCGGCGTCGAGGGCGCGGTCGCCCGCCTTCACGTCGCTGCCCTTCGCGCGTACGTGCGCGCGTGCTTCGGCGGGCCGGTACACGCGCACGTGCCCCGAGGCCTGCTCGGGGGCGAGGCTGCGGGCACGCATCCCGCTGACCGGGCCCTCGCCGAGTCCGCCGTCGGTCCACTCCACGGGGACGACGGCCTCGGCGCCCGCCGGGAGCGGGGCGCCGGTCATGATCCGGGCGGCCTGGCCGGGTCCCACGTACAGCAGGTCGGCCGCCTGTCCCGCCGCAATGTCCCCGACGACGTCGAGGGCCGCCGGGAACTCCTCGCTCGCGCCCGCGACATCCGCGACCCGCACCGCGTACCCGTCCATGGAGCTGTTGTCGAAGGGCGGCAGTGAGACCGGCACCATGACGTCGTCGACCAGGACGCAGCCCTGGGCGTCGGGCAGTTGCAGCTCGATGGGTTCCAGGGGGCGGACGGTGGCGAGGATGTCCTCCAGGTGTTCGTCCACCGACCAGAGCTGGTCCCGGCCGGTGGGGCGGTGCGCGGCGGTGCTCAAAGTGGCTACATCTCCTCGGTGACGTAACTGCGAAGCCAGGACCGGAAGTCCGGACCCAGATCCTCACGTTCGCACGCGAGTCTGACAATGGCACGCAGGTAGTCGCCGCGGTCGCCGGTGTCATAGCGGCGGCCCTTGAAGACGACGCCGTGGACGGGCCCGCCGACCTTCTCGTCCTGCGCGAGCTGCTGGAGGGCGTCGGTGAGCTGGATCTCGCCGCCGCGACCGGGCTCGGTCTGCCGGAGTATGCCGAACACGCTCGGGTCGAGGACGTAGCGTCCGATGATCGCGTAGTTCGACGGGGCGTCCGCCGGGTCCGGCTTCTCGACGAGGCCGATCACCTTGACGACGTCGCTGTCCACGGTGGCCTCCACGGCCGCGCAGCCGTAGAGGTGGATCTGCTCGGGGGCGACCTCCATGAGCGCGACGACGCTGCCGCCGTGCCGCTCCTGCACCTCGATCATCCGCTGGAGCAGCGGGTCGCGGGGGTCGATCAGGTCGTCGCCCAGGAGGACGGCGAAAGGCTCCTGCCCTACATGCGGGGCCGCGCACAGGACGGCGTGTCCGAGGCCCTTGGGGTCGCCCTGGCGCACGTAGTGCATGGTCGCCAGGTCGCTGGACTGCTGGACCTTGGCGAGCCGGGCGGCATCGCCCTTCTTCTGCAGGGCCGACTCGAGTTCGTAGTTGCGGTCGAAGTGGTCCTCGAGCGGGCGCTTGTTGCGGCCTGTGACCATGAGGACGTCGTCGAGGCCGGCGGAGACGGCTTCCTCGACCACGTACTGGATAGCCGGCTTGTCCACGACCGGCAGCATCTCCTTGGGAGTGGCCTTGGTCGCCGGCAGGAACCGGGTACCGAGGCCGGCTGCGGGGATGACAGCCTTGCTGATCCTGGGGTGCGACTGCGTCATGTCGGCAACCTTATCCGGTGACTTTGAGAGGGATCTGTGGCTCCGGTTAATTGATGATCATATGAACGCATTGGAGCGGTGTGGGACAAGTGCGGGAGCGACATATGAGCCACCTCGAAGGCGGACCAGAGTCTGACAAACGTACGTTGCGGCGAGGGTTCCTCGCCGTGAGAAACAGGTTGACGCCCGATGACGTGCGCGCGGCGTCCGTCGCCCTGGCCGAGCGGGCCCTGGAGCTGCCCGAGTTGACGCACGCGCGCACGGTCGCGGCGTACGTCTCCGTGGGTACCGAGCCGGGCACCCTGGCACTGCTGGACGCGCTGCGCGCGCGGGGCGTGCGGGTGCTGCTCCCCGCGCTGCTGCCCGACAACGACCTGGACTGGGGCGCCTTCACCGGCGAAGGCTCTCTCGCACGCGTCCTGCACGGCGGGAAGATGGCCCTCCTGGAGCCGGCCGGCGAGCGCCTCGGCCCGGACGCCGTGACGGCCGCCGACGTGGTGCTGCTGCCCGGACTGGCGGTCGACGCGCGCGGAACGCGCCTGGGGCGCGGCGGAGGATCGTACGACCGCGTACTGGCGCGGCTGGCGGCCTCCGGGGCCCACCCCGCGCTGGTGGTGCTCCTGTACGACGCCGAGGTCGTCGAGCACGTCCCCGGGGAGGCGCACGACCGGCCGGTGCACGCGGTGGTGACGCCCTCGGGGACACGACGCTTCGCCTGACCACCGTGCCCTCATGCCGGAAGGGGCCCTCCACGCGCGCGTGGAGGGCCCCTTCCGGACGGTCGACAGCTCAGGGTTTGAGCACCAGGGTGTCGCTGGTGCTGTCGTCGACCGCCTTCTTCGAGAAGGACCAGTCGAGCAGTTCACCGTTGGCCCACTTGCTCGTCTGATCGGTGTAGTGCGCGCTGAACGCGTGTCCCGAGGCTCCGGTGAGGTTGATCCACTTCGACTTGTCGAGGTCGTCGAGGTTGACCACCATCCGCATCGACGGCACCCAGACGACGCCGTAGCCGCCGGCCGCGTTCCAGCCGGTCGCGTTGACCGTCGCCTCGCCGCCGCCGAGCTTCCACGGGCCGCGGTTGAGGATGTACTGGAGGAAACCGGGGCCGCTCGTGCCCAGGGTCTGGTTCTTCAGGAACAGGCGGTGCAGCCGGCCCCAGCTCCAGGTGTCGATGTCCTTGCCGAGCTTGGCGGTCAGCTCCCAGCGGGCGTCGATCATGGCTCGCGCGAACAGCTTGTCGCGGTCGTGGTCGGCGCCGGGACGGGTGCCCGAGGCGGGCGTCGTCCACCAGTCGCTGTCCGCCTTCGTCATGAGGTCGCGCACGACCTCGAACCAGCGGTCGCCGCCGTCCGGCTGCGCCTGGTCGGCGTCGCGCTGGCCGCACTCACGAACCTTCTCGGTGTCGTCGACCGGGCCTGTGGTGTTGACCGGGTCGACCCACAGGCACTGGTCCTCGACGCGCAACTCCTTGGGCAGCTTGTTGCCGAAGGCCAGCTTGAGGATGTTGCGCCAGACCGCGTTGAAGTAGGCGGCCGCGGCCGAGTCGGCGTCCTGGGTGAAGTCCCAGTTCTCCAGCAGTTTCTGTGCCTCACGGACGTCCGGGGAGTCCAGGTTGATCTTCTTCAGCACGGGCACGAGCAGTTTCGCGATCTCACTGTCGTCGTCCAGCTGCATCTGGCGCATGTCGTCGGTGGAGATCTTGCCGCCGCCCTTGATCTTGCCCTTGATCAGGTCGGTGATCCGCTGGCTGCGCGCGCCGTAGCCCCAGTCCGTGGTGAGTGTGTAGGGGTACTTGTCCTTGTCGACCACGGCCTGGTTGGCGGTGACGATGTAGCCGCGGGCGGGGTCGTACTCGTAGGGGAGCTCATCGAAGTCGATGTAGCCCTTCCACTTGTACTTGGAGAGCCAGCCCGGCGCCGGGATCGAGCCGTCGACGCTCTTCGCGCGCGTGGGGATCTTTCCGGGCAGCTGGTAGCCGATGTGGTTCGAGGTGTCGGCGTAGACGAGGTTCTGCGAGGGCACGTCGAATTTCTCGGCCGCCTTGCGGAAGCTGTCCCAGTCCTTCGCCTTGTCGATGTCGAAGACGGCGTCCATGGAGGTGCCGGCTGTCAGCGCGGTCCACTTCAGGGCGACGCCGTAGCCGTCGCCGCGGTCGGGCGCCGCGGTGTCGACGGTGGCCTTCTTGCCGACGTCGACGAGTTCGTCGTCACGGTCGGACAGCAGGGGCATCCCGTCCTCGGTCTGCCGGACGACGATCTTCTTGGACTCGCCGCCGGCGACCTTGATGGTCTCCTCGCGCGTGACGAACGGCTTCACCTTGCCGTCGTACTGGTAGCCGTCCTCCCCGGAGAGCTTCTCCAGGTAGAGGTCGGTGACGTCGACGCCGGAGTTGGTCATGCCCCAGGAGATGGTCTGGTTATGGCCGATGATCACACCGGGCATGCCCGCAAAGGTGTAGCCGGAGACGTCGTACTGGCACTTGCTGGAGACGGCGCGGCAGTGCAGGCCCATCTGATACCAGACGGACGGCAGCGACGCCGACAGGTGCGGGTCGTTGGCCAGCAGCGGCTTACCGGTGATCGTTTTCGTGCCGGCGACGACCCAGGAGTTCGAGCCGATGCCGTTGCCGTTCACGCCGACGGCCGTGGGCAGGTCGTCCAGGACGTTGTAGAGGCCCGAGAGCTGGCTCTGGAGGGCCGAGCCCTCCGTACTGCCCGAGGATGAGTCCGAGGACGTACCCGTGCCGTCCGTGGAGCCGTCGTCGGAGTCGCTCTGGCCGTCGCTCTGCTCGAACGTCTTCGTCAGCTCGTCGTACTGGCCGTCCTGGACGATCGCCTGGTTCCGGTCGTACGGGTACTGCGGGTACAGCTCGGCGATCTGGGCCGGGCCGAGGCGGCTGGTCATCAGGGCGCGGTCGATCTCGTCCTGCATGTTGCCGCGCAGGTCCCAGGCCATCGCCTTCAGCCAGGAGACCGAGTCGACCGGGGTCCACTCGGTGGGCTTGTAGTCGTTGGTGAACCCGAGAGCCGCGTACTCCAGGGAGATGTCGGCGCCGTCCTTGCCCTTGAGGTAGGCGTTGACCCCCTTGGCGTAGGCCTGGAGGTACTTCTTCGTGTCGGCCGACAGCTTGCTGTCGTACTCCTCCTTGGCGACACGGTCCCAGCCCAGGGTGCGCAGGAACTCGTCGTTGTCGACCTGGCTCTTGCCGAACATCTCCGAGAGCCGCCCGGAGGTCATGTGCCGGCGGACGTCCATCTCGTAGAACCGGTCCTGGGCCTGGACGTAGCCCTGTGCCATGAACAGGTCCTCGTCGGAGTCCGCGTAGATCTGCGGGATGCCGTAGCCGTCCCGCTTCACGTCGACGGGCCCGGTCAGGCCCTCGAGTGTGATCGAACCCTTGGTCTGCGGGAAGGACGCGCGGACGGTGCTGATGGACCAGTAGGCGCCGTAGGCGATGCCTCCGATGAGGGCCAGCACCAGCACAAGCACGATCAAACGGGCTTTGCGCCCCTTCTTCCTGCCGGACTTGCCGGGCTTGTCACCCGATGTGGCGGTGGTGTTGGGGGGCATCGCTGTCCTTGCTGTCCTAACGCGAGCGGCAGGCGGTCCTGGAGTGCTGGAGCAACCATAGGCGCAGGGCCTTGTGCCACTTGACGCGGAGTCGGGTACCGGTACGGAGGGATGTTCGATCTTCCCTCGCCGAGCGTCAAGAAATCGTCAAGAGTTAGGTAAGGTAACGAAGTAGTTGGGTGCGAAGCTCGCAGCTTCGTGTCCGATGTATCCGAAGCACATGTGCGCCCGCGCGCAAGCCGCGCGCGCCGGTGAAGGGAACCGCCGCTGACTGTCCACCACCTCAACCAGCTCCTGCTCGTCTGCTCGCTCGTCCTGCTCGTCGCCGTCGCAGCGGTCCGGATCTCCTCGCGCAGCGGGCTCCCCAGCCTGCTCGTCTACGTGGGCATCGGCGTCCTCATGGGCCAGGACGGCATCGGCAACATCCACTTCGACAATGCCGAGATGACCCAGGTCATCGGCTACGCCGCCCTGGTCGTGATCCTCGCCGAGGGTGGCCTGGGCACGAAGTGGAAGGAGGTCGAACCGGCCCTGCCGTCCGCCACGGCGCTGGCACTGGCCGGCGTCGCGGTCAGCGTCGGCGTCACTGCCACGGCCGCGCACTTCGTGACCGGGCTGGAGTGGAGACAGGCGCTGATCATCGGCGCGGTGGTGTCCTCGACCGACGCGGCGGCGGTCTTCTCCGTCCTGCGCAAGATCCCCCTCCCCTCGCGCGTGACGGGCACGCTGGAGGCCGAGTCCGGCTTCAACGACGCCCCGGTGGTCATCCTGGTGGTCGCCTTCTCCACGGCTGGCCCCGTGGAGCACTGGTACGTGCTGCTGGGCGAGATAGCGCTGGAACTGGCCATCGGCGCCGCCATCGGCCTCGCGGTCGGCTGGCTGGGCTCCTGGGGCCTCAGGCACGTCGCCCTGCCCGCCTCCGGCCTCTACCCGATCGCCGTCATGGCGATCGCGGTCACCGCGTACGCGGCGGGCTCCCTGGCCCACGGCAGCGGCTTCCTGGGCGTCTACCTCGCCTCGATGGTCATGGGCAACGCGAAACTGCCGCACTGGCCCGCCACCCGCGGGTTCGCCGACGGGCTCGGCTGGATCGCCCAGATCGGCATGTTCGTGCTGCTCGGCCTCCTGGTGACCCCGCACGAGCTGGGCGACGACGTGCTGCCCGCGCTCGTCATCGGCCTGGTGCTGACCATGGTGGCCCGCCCGCTCAGCGTCGTGCTGTGCCTGACACCGTTCCGCGTGCCCTGGCAGGAACAGACGCTCATGTCCTGGGCCGGGCTGCGCGGCGCCGTCCCCATCATTCTGGCGACGATCCCCATGGTGAACGGCGTCGCAGGCAGCCGCCGCATCTTCAACATCGTCTTCGTCCTGGTCGTCGTCTACACCCTGATCCAAGGACCGACGCTGCCCTGGCTGGCACGCAAGCTGCGCCTGGGCGGCGATCCCGAGGCCGCCGACCTCGGCGTCGAGTCGGCGCCCCTGGAGCGGCTGCGCGGGCACCTGCTGTCCGTGGCGATCCCCGAGGGGTCGAAGATGCACGGCGTCGAGGTCAACGAGCTACGACTGCCGGCCGGGGCGGCCGTCACCCTCGTCGTGCGCGAGGGGACGTCGTTCGTGCCGCTGCCGACGACCGTGCTGCGACACGGCGACGAACTCCTCGTGGTCGCCACCGACCCGGTCCGCGACGCGGCCGAACGGCGACTGCGCGCCGTAGGGCACGGCGGCAAGCTCGCCGGATGGCTGGGCACGGGCGGCGGCGCGCGTTAAGTGCATGTTTCGCACCGTTCACACCCCCTTCATTCGGAGGCGGCCAGCCTTACGGTGCTCATTTTCACAGGGATGACGCGCCTTGATCCCTGTACGATGAAGGCACACCTTGATCGAACCAACTCTGCCTGACGCAGAGCTGGCGCGACCGTATGGCGGCCGGGACACCTCGTGCGGCGAGCACCGGCATCTACCGCAGCACGCGCAAGAGGACAGCTCTCGGCGCCCCCGCCCTCCGGGCGGGGTCGCGCTACCAGGCGGCAGAAAGGCACGGGCCGTGGCATCCACGGTCACCACCGAGCCGTCGAAGGACTCGCCGGCCTCGTCCCGCCCGGGATACGGACAGCTGCTGCGCACCCGCGGCGCCTGGACGTTCCTGCTGCCCGGCTTCGCGGCCCGCCAGCCGTTCGCCATGCTCACCATCTCCATCGTGCTGCTCGTGCAGCACACCACCGGCTCATACGGCGCGGCCGGTGCCGCCGCGGCCGTCACCGGCGTCTCCATGGCGCTGTGCGCGCCCTACAGCGGGCGGCTCGCCGACCGCTACGGGCAGCGCGCGGTGCTGATCCCCGGCGTGCTCCTGCACACCCTGTCGGGCCTCACCCTCACCGTGCTCGCCCTGACCCACGCCCCCCTGTGGACGGTGTTCGCGGCGGCCGTGCCCACGGGCGCCTCGGTACCGCAGATCGGGCCCATGGTGCGGGCCCGCTGGGGTGCGCGGCTGAAGGGCTCGCCCCTGATGACCACCGCCGCGGCCTTCGAGTCCGTCACCGACGAGCTCACCTTCGTCTTCGGCCCGCTGCTGGCGACCGCCCTGTGCACCGCCGTGAACCCGGCCGCCGGCCTGGTCACCGAGGCCGCGCTGACGCTGCTCGGCGGCCTGCTCTTCGCCGCGAGCAAGAGCACGCAGCCGCAGGTCGCCGCCGCCGGGCACACACGCGTGGAGCACGCCTCGGCGCTGCGCGTCCCCGGGGTTCGCGTGCTGATCGTGGCCTTCCTGGGCATCGGCGCCGTCTTCGGCGGCATGCAGGTCTCACTGGCCGCGTTCACCGAGTGCATCGGCGAGCCCGGCCTGAACGGCGTCCTGTACGGCACCTTCGCCGCCGGCAACATGCTCTCCGGCCTGGTCTGCGGCGCCATCGCCTGGAAGGTCGCCCCACGGCGGCGCCTGGTCGTCGCCTACGCCGCGCTGGCGCTCGTCGCCTCCGGCCTGTGGGTGGCGCACTCGGTGCCCGTCCTGGCGGGCCTCGGCCTCCTGGTCGGCATGTGCATCGCGCCCGCGCTGATCACCGGCTACACGCTGGTAGAGGACCTGGTCTCGGCCGGCGCCCGCACCGAGGCGTTCACCTGGCTGACGGGCGCGGTCGCGCTCGGGCAGGCGGCCGCCGTCACGGTCGCCGGACAGCTGGAGGACCGCTTCTGGGGCGGCGCCGGTTTCCTGGTGCCCTTGGGGGGCACCGTGCTGGCCCTGGTAACTCTGCTGGCACTGCGTTCACGGCTGGAGACGCGCCCCCGCGCGCGTACCGTCGCACGTGGCGTCGGTCACCGCGTGCCGGTGACAGTGGACTGATCCCCCGGAATACGTCAAGATAGACCGTCGTTAGCACTCACTGAGTGAGAGTGCCAGGAGGAAGACAGTGCCGACCTACCAGTACCAGTGCACCGAGTGCGGCGAGGGCCTCGAGGCGGTGCAGAAGTTCACCGACGATGCCCTGACCGAGTGCCCCAACTGCGGTGGCCGCCTCAAGAAGGTGTTCTCCGCCGTCGGCATCGTCTTCAAGGGCTCCGGCTTCTACCGCAACGACAGCCGCGGCTCCTCGTCGAGCAGCTCGCCGGCGTCGTCCTCGAAGTCGTCGACGTCCGGCTCCGACTCGAAGCCGTCGACCTCGACGTCCTCGACCTCGGACTCGAAGTCGTCGAGCACCGGCACCTCGACCGGAAGCAGCTCAGCCGCGTAAGGCGCGCGCTCACAGGACCCTGTCGTCTTACGACGACGGGGTCTTCGGCGTTTCCCGGGGCGGCTAGGGTGCGACGCATGGCGAACAAGGCGCACGCAGAGATCGGTGTGATCGGCGGCTCAGGCTTCTACTCGTTCCTCGACGACGTGACCGAGCTCCAGGTCGACACCCCCTACGGACCGCCCAGCGACTCGCTCTTCCTCGGCGAGATCGCCGGCCGGCGGGTCGCCTTCCTGCCCCGCCACGGACGCGGACACCATCTGCCGCCCCACCGGATCAACTACCGGGCCAACCTGTGGGCCCTGCGCTCGGTCGGGGCGCGCCAGGTCCTTGGTCCGTGCGCGGTGGGCGGTCTGCGCCCGGAGTACGGGCCCGGCACGCTCCTCGTGCCCGATCAGCTGGTCGACCGGACGAAGTCGCGGATCGGAACGTACTTCGACGGACTGCCCCTGCCCGACGGCACGGTGCCCAACGTGGTGCATGTTTCCCTGGCCGACCCCTATTGCCCCGCGGGACGCTCGGCGGCCTTGAAGGCGGCACGTGGCCGGGAGTGGGAGCCGGTGGACGGCGGGACGCTGGTCGTGATCGAGGGGCCGCGGTTCTCGACCCGCGCCGAATCGTTGTGGCACCAGGCGCAGGGTTGGTCGGTGGTGGGCATGACGGGTCACCCGGAGGCCGCGCTGGCCCGTGAACTCGAGCTCTGCTACACGTCCTTGAACCTGGTCACCGATCTGGACGCGGGCGCCGAGAGCGGTGAGGGCGTGTCGCACGAGGAGGTGCTGCGGGTGTTCGCGGCGAACGTGGACCGGCTGCGGGACGTGCTGTTCGACGCGGTGGCCGCGCTGCCCTCCGCCGACGAGCGCGACTGCCCGTGCGCGAACGCGCTGGGCGGGCTGAATCCGGGGTTCGAGCTGCCGTAGCGGGTGCAGGGGCGAAGCGGGAAAGGGAGCCTCGGGCGCGGAAGTTCTCCTTCGGGTGAGGGAGTTGTCCACAACACGGCGGTGGTCCACCGGCTCCGGCGAGCGGCGGCGCGAAGGCTCATCGTGGCTTCGCAAACCCGTTCCTCGTCGCAGGTGGTGATCCCGTGTCCGACTCCCTCGTTCCGCCCTCTCCTCTTACCCCTCTTCCCCCGCCCGCCTCGTCCTCGCTCTCCTTCGCGACGCGTCCACCCGGCACGGATGCTCCGGCCACCTGCGAGGTGCCGCCCTTCGCTCCCGTGCGGGTCCGTGGCGGGCGCTACCGGCTGGGACGGCTCGTACGGAGCCGGCGGCGGGCCCTCGCCCTGGGGCTCGCCGTCACCGCCGCCGCGCTGGTGGCGTCCGGCCCCCGGGACGGCGATGCGGCCCGAGGACACCCCGGTGGGGCCGCGCGCGCGGACGCGGGCGGGCGCTCGCACCCCCGCGCGCATGCTCCACTACGCGCCCCTGCGCATGGCTCTCGCGCCGGGGAGAAGGTGACGGCACCGGTGCGGATCGCCGACGCGGCCACGGTCCGGCTGCTGCGCCCCGGTGACCGGGTCGACGTCATCGCCGCCGAGCCGACGCCGCTGGGCGGCATGGACGGCGCGGGCGGCGACGCCCGTGTGGTCGCGCGCGGAGCACTGGTGACGAAGGTGCCGGAGCCGCTGAACACCGACGGCGCCGCCGGCGCGGCGGACGACGGGGCGCTGGTCGTCCTGTCGGTGCCCCGGTCCACCGCCGCGCGCCTGGCGGGGGCGAGTGCGACGGCTCGGCTGGCGGTGACCCTGTGGTGAAGTCAAGCCCCTCGTCCGAGGGACCGAATTGGACAGGCCCTCCTGGCGTTGACGTAGGTTGCGGAGCTGTTTGTTCCACAACCTGTACATGCGAGGAGTGTCCCCGAGGTGAGCGAAAAGAAGGCAAGCGTCTGGCAGGGCTTCAAGGCCTTCCTGATGCGTGGCAACGTCGTCGATCTGGCAGTCGCGGTGGTGATCGGCGCGGCCTTCACGAACATCGTCAACTCGGTGGTGAAGGGAATCATCAACCCGCTCATCGGAGCGGTCGGCACCAAGAACCTGGACAGCTACCACTCCTGCCTCAAGGGCCCCTGCACCGGCACGGGGGACAGCGCGACGGGCGTCCGGATCCTGTGGGGGTCCGTCCTCGGCGCGACCCTCACCTTCGTGATCACCGCTGCGGTCGTGTACTTCCTGATGGTTCTGCCCATGTCGAAGTACCTGGCGAAGGTGGAGGCCCGCAGGAAGGCCAAGGAGGGCACGCAGGAGATCGTCGAGCTGACCGAGCTGGAGGTGCTCAAGGAGATCCGCGACGAGCTGGTCGCCCAGCGGGGCTCGGGGCACAACGCGCGGTAGAGGCACTCGACGGGGCCCTGCGGGCGGTGCTCCGCCAGGGCTCCCGGGCCTGCCGGACCGGCCCTGCCCGTCGGGTTCAGACGTGGTGGGGCGGCTTCTCGTCCAGGAAGCGCTTGAGGTCGGCGACGCTGTCGCCCTCTGCGGACGGACGCTCGCCCCAACCTCGGTCGGTGTCGTCCGAGGACTGCCGGTCCAGCGGGTCGTCGAAGATCAGCGCGGCCTTCGGGTCGCGCGGCTCGGAGGCGGAGGGGGTGCTCATCCCTCCAGAGTACGGCCCCGGGACCCGCTCGGGTCAGGGCCCGGCCACCGGCCAAGCACCGCGCGAGCCTGCGGATTCCGCACAAGATTTTCCGCGCGTTGTCTGCTGTGCTGGTACCCATGACGTCCAGTACGCCCCCGTCGGCCTCTCCCCCTCCTCCAGGGACCCCCGCCTCCCCGGCGCCCGTCCGCTTGAAGCCGCTGCGCAGCCTGACCGCGCGCGGGAAGGGCGAGACACACCGGGTCGCGTCGCCCCTCGAGCTCTTCTTCGACCTGTGCTTCGTCGTGGCCATCGCCCAGGCGGGCATCCAACTGGTGCACGCAGTGGCCGAGTCCCACGCGGGCGAGGGCATCCTCAACTACGCGATGGTCTTCTTCGCCATCTGGTGGGCGTGGATGAACTTCACCTGGTTCGCGTCGGCGTACGACAACGACGACGTCCTGTACCGGATCGTCACGCTGGTGCAGATCGCCGGGGTCCTGGTACTGGCGGCGGGCATCTCGCGGGCGTTCGAGGACCACGAGTTCGTGGCCGTCTGGTTGGGCTACGCGATCATGAGGTTCGCGCTGAGCTGGCAGTGGCTGCGCGTCGCGTGGTCCGCCGAGGGCGCGGAGCGGACGATGGCGCTGCGGTACGCGGCGGGCGTGCTGATCTGCCAGATCGGGTGGCTGGGGCTGCTGATCCTGCCCGAGGACGGCAGGGCATGGTTGTTCCTGGTGATGGCGCCGCTGGAGATGTGCGTGCCGATCTACGCGGAGAAGGACCATCCGACGTCCTGGCATCCGCATCACATCGCCGAGCGCTACGGGCTGTTCACGATCATCGTGCTGGGCGAGACGATCGCGGCGGCGACGGTCGCCGTGAAGTCCGGCATCGACGAGAACGACGCGCTGGGCGAGCTGCTGCCGATCGCGGTGGGCGGCCTGCTGATCGTCTTCGCCGCCTGGTGGATCTACTTCGTGGTGCCCATCCATGGGCATCTGCGCTCCAACAGGCAGGCGTTTCTTTGGGGCTACGGGCACTACGTGGTCTTCGCCTCGGCCGCCGCGATCGGTGCGGGTCTGGAGGTGGCGGTCGAGCAGGCGGTCGGCGAGGCCCATATCTCGACGCTCGCCGCGTCGGCCGCGGTCACCCTGCCGACGGCGCTGTACCTGCTGGCGGTCTGGATCCTGCACGCACGCCACTTCAAGGTGGGCCTGGCCCAGCAACTGGTGCTGCCCGTCGCCGCTCTGCTGGTGATCTGCAGCACCTTCCTCGGCGAGTGGGCGGTCCTCGCGGCCGGGCTGGTGTCGGCGCTGGCGGTGGCGACCGGGACGACTCTGACGGCGCGCCTGGTGGCGCGGGAGTCACGGGAGAGCCCCGGGCGAGCATCGAGCGCGGTGATGTGACGGGGCGTGACACCGCCACGCACGTAGCGGGTCGGGCAAGACTTACCCCCATGACAGTTGATGCTCTGACGGACGTCGCCGGCCTGCGCGTGGGACACGCCACGCGGACCGGTGACGGTTGGCTCACCGGTACCACGGTCGTCCTCGCACCGGAGGGCGGTGCCGTGGCCGCCGTGGACGTACGCGGTGGTGGTCCCGGCACGAAGGAGACCGACGCCCTCGATCCACGCAATGTGGTGCAGCGGGTCGAGGCGATCGTGCTGACCGGCGGCAGTGCCTACGGCCTCGACGCGGCGTCCGGCGTGATGGCCTGGCTGGAGGAGCAGGGGCGTGGGATTCCCGTCGGCACCGACCCGGCGCACGTCGTGCCGGTGGTGCCCGCCGCCTGCGTCTTCGACCTGGCGCGGGGCGGCGACTTCCGGGCCCGCCCCGACGCCGCCACCGGCCGGGCGGCCGTGGAGGCGGCCGCGGCCACCGCTCCGGGGACTCGGGTGCGGGAGGGATGCGTGGGCGCGGGGACGGGTGCCGTCGTCGGGCCTTTGAAGGGTGGGGTCGGCAGCGCGAGCGTGCTTCTCGACTCGGGGATCACGGTGGCCGCGCTGGTGGTGGTCAACGCCGCGGGATCGGTGACGGATCCGGAGACGGGCGTGCTGTACGGGGAGTTGTTCCAGGGGCGCGCCGAGTATCCGGAGGCCCGCGTGCACGAGAGCGCGCGCCGGCGTCTCGCCGAGGCCACGGCGAAGAACGCGCCTCCCCTGCTCAACACCACGCTCGCGGTGGTCGCCACCGACGCGGACCTGACGAAGGCGCAGGCGCAGAAGCTGGCGGGCACGGCGCACGACGGGATCGCGCGGGCCGTGCGTCCCGTGCATCTGCTCAACGACGGGGACACCGTCTTCACGCTCGCGACGGGCGCGCGCCCGCTCGACCCCGGCCACCCGCTCGCGCTGAACGAAGTCCTCGCGGCGGGCGCGGACGTGGTGGCGCGCGCGATCGTACGGGCCGGGCGCGCCGCCGAGCCGGTGTCCGGTCCGGGCGGGGCGTGGCCGTCGTACGAGGAGTTGTACGGGGGCCGGTGAACCCGCGGGCCGGAAAGGCGATTGTCCCGGTTCCGTCACGTGATGGTGCCAACGGCGACCGGAGGGAACCCCACCGGCCGCCGGATCCCTCCTTCTCCACGTACCAGAGCGGATCACTCACATCACACGAAGCTGGAGCAGCCCGTGACAACGGCGGACATAGCGGTGCGGCGCACGGTCGGAGCCTGTGCCGTCCTGGTGGTCGGTGCCCTGACCCTGACCGCCTGCGGGGGCAGCGCCAACGCCAAGGACAAGGACGGGGACGCCAAGGGCGGCACGAGCAGCGTCAAAACGTCCACGGCGAAGATCGTCATCTCGGCGAAGGACGGTTCGACGAGCGCGTCGATCAACGCGACCGGCGTGAAGGTCAACGACGGCCGGCTCACGGAGGTGAAGATGACGGTGGCCGGGTCGGGGCAGGCCGTCGAGGGCGCCCTGTCGGCCGACGGCAGCACCTGGAAGCCGAAGGAGCAGCTGGAGCGCGGGACGAAGTACCAGATATCGGCGACCGCGAAGGACGCGAACGGCAAGACCGCCGCCGCCAACTCCATCTTCACCACCGTCTCCTCGGCCAACAGCTTCATAGGGACGTACACGCCGGACAACGGCACCACGGTCGGCGTCGGCATGCCGGTGTCCTTCACCTTCGACAAGACCATCAGCGACACGAAGGCCGTGCAGTCGCACATCACGGTCACCTCCAGCAGCGGCCAGCAGGTGGTCGGGCACTGGTTCGGGGCGCAGCGGCTCGACTTCCGTCCCGAGGAGTACTGGAAGGCCGGCTCCAAGGTGACGATGAAGATCGACCTGGACGGGGTCGAGGGCGCCAACGGCGTGTTCGGGGTGCAGAAGAAGACGGTCACCTTCACCATCGGGCGGTCGCAGGTGTCCACGGTCGACGTCGACACGCAGACCATGACGGTGGTGCGGGACGGGCAGACCCTGAAGACGGTTCCGATCTCGTCGGGCAGCCCGGAGCACACCACCTACAACGGGCAGATGGTGATCTCCGAGAAGTTCACGCAGACCCGGATGAACAGCCGGACGGTGGGCCTGGGCGGCGAGTACGACATCCCGGACGTGCCGCACGCGATGCGCCTGACGCAGTCCGGCACTTTCATTCACGGCAACTACTGGTACGACAGGGGCAATCCGCCCTTCGGCCGTACCGGCACCAGCCACGGTTGCGTGGGGCTCGCGGACGCGCAGGGCGCGCAGGGTGACACGCCCGCCAAGTGGTTCTACGACAACTCGCTGATCGGCGATGTGGTGATCGTCAAGAACTCGCCCGACAAGACCGTGTCGCCGGACAACGGGCTCAACGGGTGGAACCTGTCCTGGTCCGAGTGGACCGCGGGGAGCTCCTCCTGATCGCCGGAGATGCCCTCTGACCGGCGATTTCTGATGGGCCGTCGGGTCGTGCGGGAATTTTTCGCGCGGCCCCGGCGTTTTCACGGCGTACGTTTTCTCGGTTCCCGGACATGATGTCCGACCGAGGGGCTACGGTATGCACCCACAAGGTGACATGCAGCAACGCCGGGAGAAACCTTGAGCGTTCCGTACGAGACGACAGCGTACGAACCAGCCGAGTCGCCCGAGTCTCCGGAGGAGCACCTCGCGCGACTGCTCGGTCGCGCCCTGAACTCGTTCGAGCTGCCCGACGAAGAACTGCGGCGGCTCGACTGCGCACTCGCGCATGACAGCTCCCTGCACTCCGCGCACCACAGCGCGGGCCTGCACCGGGAGACGTACCGGCACACCTGGCTGCTGGCGGACGGCTGCGCGCTCACGCTGTGGGAGCTCGTGCACAACACCGCGCCGGGCAGTGAGCCGCAGCACGAGGTGTACGTCGACGAGGAGGAGTTGCGGGCCGCCACGGCCCGGCTGCCCCTGCCGTCGGACACCCCGGACTTCGAACTGCCGGTGCTGGTGCAGCTGTCGCCGATCCCCGGGCCCCGGCACGTGTACGTGCCGGACGACTCGGCGGACCACGCGCGCAGGCTGCTGCGCCGCGCGGAGAACCCCGACCAGCCCGACGCGGACACGGCCGCGCTGCTGAAGTCGGCGTTCGCGCACCAGATCACCCAGGCCTTCGGGCGCCCCTGCCGCGCGGGCAGGATCGGGCTGGGCTACTCGCTCTACGAGCACGCGTTCCTGCTGGGGGACGGCCGGGAGATCTCCCTGTGGGAGGTCGAGCACACGGCGACGCCCGACGGGCGGCACATGTGCGAGGTGTACGTGTCCGAGGCCGCGGCGCGGGACGCGATGGAACGCCGGGCGGCGCAGGTCTCCTGACCGTTCAGCGGCCCCGCCCGGCCGCAGGTCAGCGGCCCCCGCCGAGCTGTCGTACGAGGCCGGCGAAGGCGTCCCGCTCGGCCGGGGTCAGTTCGACGGCCTCGCGGCCGGGACCGGACTGCCGTTGGCGTGGGAGGGCGGGCAGTACCGGCGGGGTGGGGAGCGCGGTGCGGGCCTCACTGCCCGAGCGGCTGCGCCGCAGGATGCGGGTCACGAAGATCAGCCAGGCGATGGACGCCACGGCGAGAACCGTCAGGACCGCCAGCTGAGGGAACGTTAGATGCACGGGCATACCGACCAGTAGACACCACGGTCCGGGACCTGTGTCCCGGACCGTGACGTATCTCGCATGCCGCACACATCACGCAGATCACTCAGACCGCGCGTTAGGCCTGTTCGGTGCGGAGATCCATGAATCACCGCAGATGCTCACCAGTAGCCGCAACCTGCCGCAGGCGGCTTCGCCCTGCGGGGGGGGCAGCATCAGCCCGTGGCAGGAGGCCGCGGCCGGAGTCGGCCGCGGCCCGCCGCGGGCTAGGCGGCCACCGGCTGCTTCGCCTCCGCCGCCGTGGCAGCGGCGGATTCCTGCGTCGCACCGGGCTCGACGGCGCCCGGGGCCGGCTTGCGCAGGCCCTTGAGGACGACGACCACGGCCGTCGTCACGCACACGCCCGCCGCGACGGCGACCAGGTACAGGAACGGGTTGCCGATGAGCGGGACCACGAAGATGCCTCCGTGCGGGGCGCGGAGCGTGGCGCCGAAGGCCATCGACAGGGCGCCGGTGACCGCGCCGCCCGCCATCGAGGCGGGGATGACGCGCAGCGGGTCGGCCGCGGCGAACGGGATCGCGCCCTCGGAGATGAAGGAGGCGCCCAGGACCCAGGCGGCCTTGCCGTTCTCGCGCTCGGTCGGGGTGAAGAGCTTCTTGCGGACGGTGGTCGCGAGCGCCATGCCCAGCGGCGGGACCATGCCCGCGGCCATCACGGCGGCCATGACCTTCATCGCGGAGTCGCTGGGGTCCTGGACGGCGATGCCGGCCGTGGCGAAGGCGTACGCGACCTTGTTGACGGGGCCGCCGAGGTCGAAGCACATCATCAGGCCGAGCAGCACACCCAGCAGGACGGCGTTGGAGCCGGAGAGACCGGCCAGCCAGTCCGTCATGCCCTTCTGGGCCTCGGCGATGGGCTTGCCGACCACGACGAACATCAGGAAGCCGACGACCAGCGAGGAGATCAGCGGGATCACCACCACCGGCATGATGCCGCGCAGCACCGGCGGGATCTTGATCCGTTGGATCGCGAGGACGATGCCGCCTGCCAGCAGACCGGCGACCAGGCCGCCGAGGAAGCCGGCGGCGATGTTGGAGGCGATCATGCCGCCGACGAAGCCGGGCACGAGGCCGGGCCGGTCCGCCATGCCGTACGCGATGTAGCCGGCCAGGACCGGGATGAGGAAGCCGAAGGCGACGCCGCCGATCTGGAACAGCAGGGCGCCCCAGCTATCGACCTGGGTCCAGGAGAAGTGCTCCATGACCGAGGGCGCCTTGTTGATCTCCCAGCCGCCGATCGCGAAGCCGAGAGCGAGCAGCAGACCGCCGGCGGCGACGAAGGGGACCATGTAGCTGACGCCCGTCATCAGCCACTTGCGCAGCTTGGTGCCGTAGCTGTCGCCGGACTCGCCGGTCCGCTCGACCGGTGTCCCGTCCTTGGCCGACGCGCTCACCTCACCGCGTGCCGCCTTCCCGCGCACCTCGGTGATGAGTGCGGCGGGCCGGTTGATGCCCGCCTTCACGCCGACGTCCACGGTGGGCTTTCCGGCGAAGCGGTCCTTGTCACGTACGGGGACGTCGTGGGCGAAGATCACGCCGTCCGCCGCGGCGATGACGGCCGGGTCGAGCCGGGTGAAGCCGGCCGAGCCCTGCGTCTCTACGACCAGTTCGACGCCTGCCTCGCGGCCCGCGTTCTCCAGGGACTCGGCCGCCATGTAGGTGTGGGCGATGCCGGTCGGGCAGGAGGTGACGGCGACGATCCGGAAGGGACGCGCGGCCTCGGCGTCCGTGTCCTTACGGGTGGCCGTGTCGGCGTCGGCGGAGGCCGCCGTCGACGCCGACACGGAGTCTGCGGTGGTGCCCTGGGCTTCGGCTGCCGGGGCATCGGGGGCCGGGGCTTCAGCGGCCGGGGCGTCGGCGCTCGGGGCCGCGTCGCCGCGGATCAGCGCCGCCGCGGCCGCCGCGTCGCCGGCCGAGCGCAGCGCGTCGGTGAACTCGGCGTTCATCAGCTGCCGGGCGAGCGACGACAGGATCGTCAGATGGGCGTCGTCCGCGCCGGCGGGGGCGGCGATCAGGAAGATCAGGTCGGCGGGGCCGTCGGGGGCGCCGAAGTCGATGCCGGTGGCGCTGCGCCCGAAGGCGAGCGTCGGTTCGGTGACGTGGGCGCTACGACAGTGCGGGATGCCGATGCCGCCGTCGAGGCCGGTGGGCATCTGGGCCTCACGGGCGGCCACATCGGCGAGGAAGCCCTCCAGGTCGGTCACCCGGCCCAGGGCGACCATGCGCTCGGCGAGGGATCGCGCCGCCGCTTCCTTTGTTTCGACGGACAGGTCGAGATCGACCAGGTCCGCGGTGATCATGTCGCTCATCGCGGGCTCCTTCGCACGCGTATCGCCCGGGGCGTGGGGTGGTGGGCGAGGGTGGGGAAATCGGGGACGGGGGTTGCTGCGGCGGTGCATCGGGGGGAGGTGAGGGGGGCGGAGGCGGGGCCGGGGAAACCCCGCCTCCGCGGGGTGGCAGGCGGGTTCGGGCCATGCCTCCCCTGATCGGCAGGGCGCCTGGGGCGGCCCCGTCGAGCATGTCGAGCGGCGAGTAACGAGGAGCTTCGCCGCTCGACGACCGGTTCGCCGGCCGGCCCGGGAAACACGGGAGCCGTCGTCGCCACTAAGGACGCCGCGGTCGTCGCCGGCACGGACAGCGCGGGGGTCCTCGGCAACGCGGATCGCACAGGAGTCCTCGTCGTCACGGGCCCCGTGGGAATCCTCGTCAGCACGGACACCGCAGGCGTCCTCGGCATCACGGACCGCACACGTGTCCTCATCCGTACGGACGACGCGGAAGTCGTTGTCGGCGCGAACACCGCGGGGTTCGTCGTCATGACACCGGCTCCTTCAGTTCACGGTCGACCGGTACCTGCGCCGTGACCGTCACCGCCGCCGGGTCCAGGTCGTCCGGTGTCGGCATCACGCTGCCGGGCAGCTGGACGGCCGCCGCTCCGTGGGCGACGGCGGAGGCGAGCGCCGCGGGACCGCTGCCGCCGGCGACGAGAAAGCCGGCGAGGGAGGAGTCGCCCGCACCCACGTTGCTGCGTACGACGTCGACGCGGGCGCTCCCGAACCAGGTACCCGTGTCCTCCACGAGCAGTTGTCCGTCGGCGCCCAGGCTCGCGAGCACGGCACGGGCGCCCATGCCGCGCAGTTCCTCGGCCGCCTTCACCGCGTCGCCGACGGTGGCCAGGGGGCGCCCGACGGCCTCCGCGAGCTCCTCGGCGTTCGGCTTCACCACGTCGGGCCGTTCCCGCAGCGCTTCCAGGAGCGCACGCCCGGAGGTGTCCAGGGCGATGCGGGCTCCCCCGGCGTGCGCCCGGGCGACCACCTCGGCGTACCAGGAGGGCGCGAGGCCGCGGGGCAGGCTGCCGCAGCAGGCGATCCAGTCGGCGTCGCGGGACTGCTCGCGGACCGTCTCCAGGAGCAGTTCCTGCTCCTCGGGGGACAGCTCGGGCCCGGGTGCGTTGATCTTCGTCAGGACGCCGTCGGACTCCGCGAGCGCGATGTTCGAGCGGGTGGCTCCGGTGACCGGGACCGGCGCGACCTCGATGCCCTGCGCGTCGAGCAGGTCGGCGACGAGCGCGCCCGGCGCGCCACCCAGGGGCAGGACGGCGACCGTGCGCCGTCCGGCGGCCGCGACGGCACGCGAGACGTTCACGCCCTTGCCGCCCGGGTCCATCCGCTCGCCGGTGGCGCGGATGACCTCGCCGCGGTCGAGGGAGGGGACCTCGTAGGTGCGGTCCAGGGACGGGTTGGGGGTGACGGTGAGGATCATGCGCGTACTACTTCCGTGCCGCCGCGCTCGATGGCGGCCGCGTCGTCGGGGCTCAGCCCGCTGTCGGTGATCAGCAGGTCCACGTCGCTCAGGTCGCCGAAGCGGGCGAAGTGCTCCTGGCCGTGCTTGGCGGAGTCGGCGAGCAGCACCACGCGGCGCGCGGCGGCGACGGCCGCCCGCTTCACCGCGGCCTCGGCGAGGTCGGGGGTGGTCAGACCGTGTTCGGCGGAGAACCCGTTGGCGGCGACGAACAGGACGTCGGCGCGGATCTCGCCGTACGCCCGCAGCGCCCACGCGTCCACGGCGGCGCGCGTACGGTGCCGTACGCGCCCCCCGACGAGGTGCAGTTGCATGCCCGGGTGGTCCGCGAGGCGGGCCGCGATGGGCAGGCTGTGCGTGACGACGGTGAGTTCGGCCTCGAGCGGGAGGGCCGCGGCCAGCCGGGCGACCGTGGTGCCGGCGTCGAGGATCACCGTGCCCTCGGTGGGCAGTTCCGTGAGGGCCGCCTTGGCGATGCGGTCCTTCTCGTCGGCGGAGGTGCCTTCGCGTTCGGCGAGGTCCGGTTCGAAGTCGAGGCGTCCGGCCGGTATGGCACCACCGTGCACGCGGCGCACCAGGCCGGCCCGGTCGAGGGCCTTCAGATCGCGGCGGATCGTCTCCGCCGTGACCTGGAACTCCTCGGCCAGCGACAGGACGTCCACCCGGCCGCCGTCACGGGCGAGCCGCAGGATCTCCTGCTGCCGCTCCGGTGCGTACATGTCCGTTCTCCTCCGACCGTTACCAGCTTTATGCCCGAACTTGTGGTTTCGCCACGGAGGCTACGCCCGGATTTCCGGAAAGTAAACAGGTTCGGACGTGATCCGGGCATGAACGGACTTCCGCCTCCACTCCTGCGCCAGGACACGTGCGGAGGCCAGTCACCACTCCCGCGCCATGGGCACGCGCGCGTGGGATCCGTCATCACTCGCGCGCCATGGACACGCGCGCGTGGGATCCGTCATCACTCCCGCGCCACGGCACGCGCGCGTGGAGCCCGTCACCACTCCCGCGCCAGGACACGCGCGCGTGGGGCCCGTCACCACTCCCGCGCCAGGACACGCGTGAGGGGCCCGTCACCACTCGGGTGACGGGCCCCTCATGCGGGAACGTCCGCTCAGGCGACGAGCTCGCGCTCCCGGTCCCCGGAGGGGGCCGCCTCCGGGGCGTCCTCGGCGCCGCCCTCCACGTGCTGGGCCGGCCGCTTCGGCAGGGCGAACATCAGCAGGAAGATCGCGAACATCACCAGGGCCACCCAGCCGAGGGCGTGCTCGAAGGCGTTCACGAAGGCGGGGCCGACCTCGGCCGGGGTCAGCCGGTCGCCGATCCGGCCGAAGAAGACGACGGCGACCAGACCGAGCCCGAGCGCGTTGCCCATCTGCTGGACGGTGTTGATCAGCCCGGACGCCGAACCGGCGTGCTCGCGCGGCACGTCCGACAGCACCGCGTCCGTCAGCGGGGCGACGATCAGTCCCATGCCGACGCCCATCACGACCAGCGGAAGCGCCATCTGCCACGGGGCGATGCCGAGGCCGTAGCGCTCGGACTCCCAGATGTAGAGGAGTACGCCGATGGCCATGGTCAGGGCGCCCGTCTGCAGCACCTTGCGCCCGAAGCGCGGAACGAGCTTCTGCACGGACAGCCCGGCGGCCGTCGAGACGGCGAGCGAGAACGGGACCCCGGTCAGGCCCGCCCGCAGCGGGCTCCAGCCCAGGCCGGTCTGCATGTACAGCGTCCAGACCAGGAAGAACACACCGAGACCGACCCCGAAGACGGTCTGCACGGCGACGCCCGCCGCGAAGCTGCGCACCCGGAAGAGGGAGAGCTCGATCAGCGGCGAGCCGTCCCGTGCGCCCTTGCGCCGCTCGTACGCGACCAGCGCCCCAGCCACACCGATCGAGCCGGCCATCGACACGTACCCCCACACCGGCCAGTCCAGCTCGCGGCCGCGGGTGAGCGGGTAGAGCAGCATGAGCAGGCCGAGGGTGACCAGGACGACGCCGACGAGGTCCAGCTTCAGCGCCTTCGGCGCCTTGGACTCCGTGATGAAACGGCTGCCGAGGATCAGTCCCGCGATGCCGACCGGCAGGTTGATGAGGAAGATCGGCCGCCACTCCAGACCGAACAGGTTCCACTCCGTCAGCAGCGCGCCGAGCAGCGGCCCGGAGACGGCGCCCAGCCCGACGATCGCGCCGAAGAGCCCGAAGACCTTCCCCCGCTCGTGCGCGGGGAAGGTGGCGTGCACGATCGACAGCACCTGCGGCACCATCATCGCCGCCATGGCTCCCTGCAGGATGCGGGAGGCGACCAGCATCTCCGGGTTCGCGGCGAACCCGCACAGCGCGGAGGCGAGGGTGAAGCCGCCGATGCCGAGGAGGAACAGCCGCTTGCGGCCGTGGATGTCACCGAGCCGGCCGCCGGTGATGAGCCCGGCGGCGAAGGCGAGCGCGTAACCGGCGGTGATCCACTGGATCTGACTCCAGGAGGCGCCCGCGTCCTGCCGGATGGAGGGGATGGCGATGTTGACGATCGTGACGTCGACGAGGTCCATGAAGGCCGCGGTCATCACGATGGCGAGCGCGAGCCAGCGACGACGGTCACCCGGCGCCGCCTGCGCCGTTCGAGGGCCGGGCGCGGACTCGGGCGAGGTCTCTGGGGAGGTCTCCGTGGAGGTCATGGTGTGACAGTAGGACCGTACTAGGTCAGATCGTGTCCTAGTTCTACGGCATCCTCGGATGCATGACGACGGACACTCCGGCGCGGCTGCTGCAGCTCCTCTCACTCCTCCAGACGCCCCGCGAATGGCCCGGCGGCGAACTCGCCGACCGGCTGCGGGTCTCCCGCCGCACGGTCCGACGGGACATCGACCGGCTGCGTGAGCTGGGATATCCGGTGCAGGCGACCCTGGGCTCGGACGGTGGGTACCGGCTGGTCGCGGGCAAGGCGATGCCACCGCTGGTGCTCGACGACGAGGAGGCGGTGGCGATCGCCGTCGGACTGCGGGCGGGGGCGGGTCACGCGCTGGAGGGCGTCGACGAGGCGTCCGTACGGGCCCTGGCCAAGCTGGAACAGGTGCTGCCGGCCCGGCTGCGCCACCGCGTCTCCACCCTTCAGGCCGCGACCACACCGCTGACCAGCGGCGACGGCGCGAGCATCGCACCCGAGACGCTGACCGCCATCGCCTCGACGGTGGCCGGGCAGGAACGGCTGCGGTTCGCCTACCGCACGAAGGACGGCACGGAGTCGCGTCGTCTGACCGAGCCGTACCGGCTCGTGTCCACGGGCCGGCGGTGGTACCTCGTGGCGTACGACCTCGACCGCGACGACTGGCGGACCTTCCGGGTGGACCGGGTCGCGGACCCGTTCGCGACCGGGGCCCGCTTCACTCCGCGCGAGCTGCCGACGGGGAGCGCGGCGGAATACCTCCGGCGGTCCATCCAACTCCGCCCGGACGCCTACGAGTACGAACTCGACGTCACCTTCGAGGCACCGGCGGATTTCGTGACGACCCGCCTGCCGACGTGGCTGGGAACACCGGTCGCGAACCCTGACGCGGCGGCGGACGCCGCCGGCGGGAGCGGCTGCCGAATGCGGGGGACGACCAACCACCCGGTCGAGTGGGTGGCGATGCGACTGGCGACGCTGGGCTGCGAGTTCTCGGTCCAGGGGCCGCCGGAACTCGTGCAGTGCGTAAGGGAGTTGGGTGGACGATTGAGCCGGTCGGCGGGCAGCGCGAGCGCGGCAGGTACAGCGGGCACGGCAGGTACAGCGGGTGCAGCAGGCACGACAGGCACAGCGGGCGCGGCAGGTACGGCGGGCGCGGGTTAGGGCTCCTCCGCCGGGCTCTCTTCCCACGCGAACCCGCGCAGGGCGCGCAGATTGCGCAACGCCAGTTCTGCCGGGCCCTGCCGGCCGGTGGGAGGGGAGTCGGTCACCGCCCAGCTTTCCACCGCGACCCGAACCGCGGCCCCTGCCACCGCCGCGGTGAAGCGCTGATAGGGCGAGGCAACGTTGTCGGGAGCGGGCGCGGGCGCGGAAGTTGCATCGGCGGCGGCGCCGGAACTGACGTCGGAAATGGCCTCGGGAGTGCTCTCGGAAGCGCTCTCGGAAGCCGGTGTACGGGACGACGCGGCCGTCCGCTCCGTCAGTACCTGCGCGAGCGTCGCCTCCGAGGTGTGGCAGACCTCCGCCCAGACCTTGCCCAGGGCGGGGCTGGTTCCGGCCAGTCGGATCAGGGTGCGGACCCATTCCCAGGACGCCGCCGACACTCCTCGACCGGGGACGAGGGTGTACCGCACCGCGTGCTCCAGGGCCTCCGGGACGGTCAGTTCGGCCGGCGCCTCGCGTACCGCCTCCGCCCAGCGCTGCGCGCCCGCCGCGTAGAGCGGGGCGACGGCCTCCTCCTTGGTCGCGAAGTACCGGTAGAAAGTGCGCGGGGCGATGCCCGCGGCGAGGGCGATGTCCTCGGCACGGGTGGCCTTCAGGCCTCGGCTGACGAAGAGGCCTGCCGCCGCACGGGCGATCTCCATACGGGTCGCCGCTTTGCGCCGCTCGGTCAGCGAAGCCGAAGCGGGGTGGGAGGTCGAGCTGATCACGTCGGCAGGCTATGCCCATGTGGCACAATCTGCCATTCGGGCGGGCCACCCCGTGGTTCAGGTACGGGGTGCCCCGCCCTCCCAGCGTGCCCGTCGCCCGTGTCATATGCCCGGCGGGGCGTGTGCGCCCGCAATCCCCGCCCGGACAGGAAGTCGGACGGACCGGGTACGAAGAGGAGCCGGGCCCCGGCGCCTGGGGGGAGAGGCACCGAAGCCCGGCTCGGGGAAAGTCCCGGCGCCGGGGGGATGTGCGTCGGGACTTGGCTCATGTGCGGCGGAGATCTCGGGAAGGGCTGCGAGGTCGGGTCGGCCCGGACTCCTGTGCCGACTCGGACTCCCGTGCCCAGAAGTTTTGTTCCCGCGCTTCTCGTCATTGAAGCGGCGTTCCTCCGCCATGTTTGCGCGGCTCTCCACCACCCGGCGCACGCGGGCGGGAACCCGGCACCACCAGGCGCCTCAAGCCCATTCGCCGCAACTCCGGGCCGTAGCGCAGGCGCCCATTCGGCCGCGAGCCACGCCGCGAGCCGCGAGCCGCGCGGCGACTCCGACTCGGCCCGCGCACCGACGCGGCGAAAACACCGGCTTCAGCCGCCAGGCGCTGCACGTACCCGATGTGTTCGACGCACTCGATGGACGTCAGTCGAACGACTCACGCGCCGCGCCTCTCGTCGGCTCAACTCCCGGCCCCGGACGGGGTGATGGCCCGATGCCCCCCGCCCCGCCGCACCGGCGCCGACCTCAGTCGACCACCGGCAGGCCCCGACCGGCCATCGACCCTCGCCAATCGACGATCGGCAGGGCAGGCCAAGAGCCCGAGCGGCCCGACGGAGCGTCACGCCCCGTTCGGCCGACGGAGGTTCAAGCGCCTTACGCCGCTGCCTCGAAGCCCGTGTCGCGGGCCAGCTTCTTCAGTTCCAGCAGGGCGTGCTTCTCGATCTGGCGGATGCGTTCCCGCGTCAGACCGTGTTCCTTGCCGACCTCGGTCAGGGTGCGCTCGCGGCCGTCGTCGATGCCGTACCGCATCTTGATGATGGAAGCCGTGCGCGGCTCGAGACGGTCGATGAGGCCGTCCAACTCCTCGCTGCGCAGCAGGGTCATGACGGACTGCTCCGGCGAGACCGCGGACGTGTCCTCCAGCAGGTCGCCGAACTGGGTCTCACCCTGGTCGTCGACCGCCATGTTCAGCGAGACCGGGTCGCGGGCCCAGTCCAGGACGTCCGTGACGCGCTCCGGCGTCGAGCCGAGTTCGGTCGCGATCTCGGCGGGCTCGGGGTCACGGCCGTTCTCGCGGTTGAACTCGCGCTGGACACGACGGATCCGGCCGAGCTCCTCCACCAGGTGGACGGGCAGGCGGATCGTGCGCGACTGGTCCGCTATCGAGCGCGTGATGGCCTGACGGATCCACCAGGTCGCGTACGTCGAGAACTTGAAGCCCTTGCGGTAGTCGAACTTCTCGACCGCGCGGACCAGACCGGCGTTGCCCTCCTGGATGAGGTCGAGGAGCGGGAGACCGCTGCGGGGGTAGCGGCGGGCCACCGCGACGACCAACCGGAGGTTGGAGCGGATGAAGACGTCCTTGGCCCGCTCGCTCTCGGCGACCAGGGTTTCAAGTTCTTCGCGCGTGGCGACCGACCGCGACTCCTCGTCGCCGTCGAGGACCTGCTGCGCGAAGACACCCGCCTCGATGATCTGTGACAACTCGACTTCCTTGGCGGCGTCGAGCAGAGGTGTGCGCGCGATTTCGTCGAGGTACATGCCGACCAGGTCGCGGTCGGCGATCTCGCCGCCATGGGCGCGAACACTGCGGGCCGCGTCGGTCGTCTCGCCGTTGGCGGACTTGCGACGGGCGACGGCACGGGTTGCCATGCGTGCTCCCTTGCGATGGAGGTTCAGCGGGTGGCCCTTCAGACACCAGGCACTCTCGGACTCGGACTCTCCTCGGGTGCCCTGCATCTGATGGAAACAACGACTGGAATCAGGACAGAATTCCCAACCCGCACCCCGATTTTTATGATCTTGCAGTACCCTGTCCGACCACGCGAGGAGGCGCGATGTTGTCGGAACGTACAGAGGTGCAGGTCAGGCCGGGAGTCGAGGGTGACCTCGAAGCCCTCACGAGCCTCTACAACCACTATGTACGTGAGACGCCCATCACATTCGACACCGTGGCGTTCACTCCGGAAGAGCGACGTCCTTGGCTGCTCTCCCACCCTGAAGACGGGCCGCACCGCCTGATGGTTGCCACGGAAGCGGACTCACAGGACGTGCAGGGGATCTCACAGCAAATCCTGGGTTACGCCACATCCAGCGCCTACCGGCCGAAGGCGGCCTACTCCACCTCCGTGGAGGTGACGGTCTACGTCGCTCCGCACGCCGGCCGCCGCGGCATCGGCACGCTCCTCTACAAGGCGCTCTTCGACGCACTGGCCGGCGAGGACCTGCACCGCGCCTACGCGGGCATCGCGCAACCGAACGAAGCGTCCGCGCGGCTGCACGAACGCTTCGGCTTCCGGCACGTCGGCACGTACCGCGAGGTGGGCCGCAAGTTCGACCGCTACTGGGACGTGGCCTGGTACGAGAAGGAGCTCTGACCCCGGACGGAGTCCCGCCCACGGACGGAGTCCCGTACCACGGCCGGAACCCCGACCACGGACGGAACCCCGCCCACGGACGGACCCTGGCCACAGACGGAACCCTGGGGCCCGGCAGGGGCGTCAGCCGAACTGCACGGAGCGCTTCGCCATCCCCATCCAGAACCCGTCGATCACGGACTTCTGCGCGTCCAGCTCGCCGGACATCTCCGCCGCGCCCATGGTCACGAAGAGCGGGGCGAAGTGCTCGGTGCGCGGGTGGGCGTACCGGCCGGCCGGGGCCTTGTGGAGGAAGTCCAGCAGGCCGTCCCAGTCGCGGGTCTCCAGCGCGCGCCGGCCCCAGTCGTCGAACTCCGAGGACCAGGTGGGCACTCCCCCGCCGGTGTGCCGCAGCGCGGCCAGGTTGTGGGTGAAGAAGCCGGAGCCGACGATCAGGACGCCCTCGTCGCGCAGCGGTGCGAGCTTTCGGCCGATCTCCATCAGCTTCACGGGGTCGAGGGTCGGCATGGAGATCTGGAGGACCGGGATGTCGGCGGCCGGGAACATCTCGACGAGCGGCACGTATGCGCCGTGGTCGAGGCCGCGGTCGGGGATGTCCTGCACGGGGACACCAGGGGCGCGCAGCAGCTTCCGTACGCTCTCGGCGAGCCCGGGTGCGCCGGGGGCGCCGTACTTCACCTGGTAGTAGTGCTCGGGGAAGCCCCAGAAGTCGTAGACCAGGGGGACCGGGTCGACGGCACCGAGGGCGAGGGGGGCCTCCTCCCAGTGGGCGGAGACCATCAGGATCGCCTTGGGGCGGGGCAGGTCGGCGGACCAGGCGGCGAGTTCGCCGGGCCAGATGGGGTCGTCCGCGAGGGGCGGGGCGCCATGGCTGAGGTAGAGCGCGGGCATGCGCTCCTGAGGGAGGGCACGCTCCTGAGGTGCGGCGGACATGGCGACTGCTCCTTCCGGGACCTCGGCCCCATGACGTCGGACACACCCGACTCCGGACATCTGTTCGGATACACCCGACTCGGACCGCGGCGACACCTGTGGGTCCGAGTGCCCGGTGCCGAGTACTTCGTGACGGTTGATTGAAATCTAAAACGTCAACATCGCTCAGCATATTCCCGATTGGTTTAAATTTCAAGGAGCAGACGTTTACAGTGGAGCCCATGACGAAGGCACCCGCATCCGCTGACGAGCCCCGGTGGCTCACCGCCGAGGAGCAGCTCATCTGGCGCTCCTACGTGCACGCCACGACCCTCCTCGAAGATCACATGGACCGCCAGCTCCAGCGTGAAGCGGGTATGCCGCACATCTACTACGGCCTCCTCGTCAAGCTCGCCGAGTCCACCCACCGGCGCCTGCGGATGACCGAGCTCGCCAAGTACGCGAAGATCACCCGTTCCCGTCTCTCCCACGCCATCGCCCGGCTGGAGAAGAACGGCTGGGTGCGCCGCGAGGAGTGCGACTCCGACAAGCGCGGCCAGTTCGCCGTACTGACCGACCAGGGCCTGGAGGTGCTGAAGCGCGCCGCGCCGGGCCATGTCGCCGTCGTACGCCACGCGGTGTTCGACCGGCTCACCCCGGAACAGCAGAAGTCCCTCGGCGAGATCATGCAGATCGTCGCCGAGGGACTTCAGCCCGAGGAAGCGGGTGCGGACCTGCCCTGGCTCCGCTAGTCGCCCAGCCGGGTCAGTGGACCATCACCGGCACGGCCGCGTCCTCGCCGTCCTCCGCTCCCGAGCCCGCGACCGCGCCCATGTCCGGCTTGCCGGCGTTGACGAGCGTGAAGGCGATGGTCGCGGCGGCGACCAGGATGCCGACGGCGAACCAGATGGCGCTGGTGTAGCCGTGCACCATTCCCTCCAGCTGCACCAGCTGCTGCTGGGGCTTGGAGGTGGCGCCGGCGACGTGGTCCTTGATGTACGAGGTCGTCGCGGACGCGGCGATGGTGTTCAGCAGGGCGGTGCCGATCGCGCCGCCCACCTGCTGCGAGGTGTTGACCATCGCGGAGGCGACACCGGCGTCACGCGGCTCGATGCCGTACGTGGCCAGGGACATGGCCGGCATGAACGCCGTACCCATACCGAGGCCGAGCAGCAGCATCGCCGGCATCAGCACGGTCGCGTACGAGGTGTCGACCTCCATCTGGGTCAGCAGCAGCATGCCGAGGGCGGCGACCAGGAAGCCGGGGCCCATCAGCAGACGCGGGGCGACCCGGGTCATCAGACGGGTGCCGATCTGGGTGGAGCCGGTGATCATGCCCGCGATCATCGGAAGGAAGGCGAAACCGGTCTTGACCGGCGTGTAGCCCTTCACGATCTGCAGGTAGTAGGTCAGGAAGAGGAACAGACCGAACATCGAGATGATCGCGAGGCCGAGGGAGAGGTAGATCCCGCCGCGGTTGCGCTCGGTGATCACGCGCAGCGGCAGCAGCGGCGCCTTGACCTTCGACTCGACGATCACGAAGGTGGCCAGCAGCACGGCGGACGCGACGAACATGCCGATCGTCACGGAGTCGCTCCAGCCCTCGGACTCGGCGCGGGTGAAGCCGTAGACCAGGGAGACCAGGCCGAGGGTGGACAGGATGACGCCCGGGATGTCGAGAGCGGAGCGGTTGCGGCCGCCCTCGGGCTCACGGATGACGAAGTACGCGCCGGCCGCGGCGATGATCGCGAACGGGATGTTCACGAAGAACGTCCAGCGCCAGTCCAGGTACTCGGTGAGGAAACCACCGAGGATGAGGCCGACGGCGCCACCACCACCGGCGATCGCGCCGTAGATGCCGAAGGCCTTGGCGCGCTCCTTGGCGTCCGTGAACATCACGGCGAGCAGGGAGAGCGCGGCGGGCGCGAGCAGGGCGCCGAACGCGCCTTGCAGGGCGCGGGCACCGAACATCATCGCCTCGTTGGCGGCGGCGCCACCGAGCGCGGAGGCCGCGGCGAAACCGCCCAGACCGACGACGAAGGCGCGCTTGCGGCCCCACAGGTCGGCTATGCGGCCGCCGAAGAGCAGCAGGCCGCCGAAGGCGAGGGCATAGGCGGTGACGATCCACTGCCGGTTGCCGTCGGAGATGCCCAGGTCCTGCTGGGCGGAGGGCATCGCGATGTTCACGATGGTGGCGTCGAGGACGACCATCAGCTGGGCGAGGGCGATGAACGCCAGCGCTTTCCAGCGGTTGGCGTCCGGGCCACCCGTCTTACCGGGGGCCTTCAGGGCTGTTTCAGACATGGGAATACCCGCTTCGGGACTTCGTGACGGAAAAGAAGTGAGGTTAAGGGCGACTCGTCGGCACTGACGGGCCGTTGCTCGGTGGCGTGATGAGCGTGCTGGACGTGATGGGCTTGATGACTCTTGAGGTTCAGTGACGGTCGCCGGAGGTCACCGTCGGTAGGTCAGGGCGACCGAGGCCACCGGGATCACCGGGCACCGGCGACCACCGGTGAGGGTGATGACGACTGCTGCTGCGGTTCCGCGAACCGCTCGTTCAGGCCTGGCGCAGATCCTCCAGGGTCACGGCCGAACCCGGCAGGACCGACGGGGCCGGGGCCCGCAGTCCGTCCAGGAACACCTGGAGGTGGCGGTGGACGAAGCGGTCGGCGTTCAGGCAACCGGTACCGGCCGGGGGCCGGCTGAGCTGGGCCACCGCGATCATCACGTCCCCCACGCCGACGTCGGGCCTGAGCTGCCCGGCCGCCTTCGCACGGTCCATGACTTCCCCGATGATCCGCTCCACCCGTTCGCGCGCGGCCTCGAGGTCGGGGTGGTGCTCGTCGAAGGTGCTGGAGATCATCGGGCACAGGGCGCTGAGCCGCTCCTCGGCGGAGGCGTGCACGAACCGTTCCAGCGCCCCGAACGCGTCGCTCTCGGCGAGGGCGACCTGTCCGGCCTGGACCATGCGGTCCAGCACCGAGCAGACAACCTCGCGCACCAGGGCGTCACGGTCGGGGAAGTTGCGGTACACCGTGGCATTGCCGACGCCGGCCCGGCGGGCGATCTCGTCGAGCGGCACATCGGCACCGAACTCGACGAACATCTCGCGGGCGGCGGTGACGATCCGCTCCCGGTTGCGCAGAGCGTCGGCACGGGGCCGGGTCACCTTACGCACGGTGGGGGTAGCGGTCGCGGTCTGCACGGCGCACTCCTTCTGACGTTTCGGATGTTTCTGGCGTTTCGAGTTCGGACGTACCGGACGTTTCACGATCGTGACGATCCGGGGATCGACTCCCCGTTTCGCTCGGACACATGGCTAAACGGGGATGGCGTCCCCGGTTATTTCCCAAACCCAGAAGTTTCTTGATGTGACCTGGATCACGCCTCGAATCGGATGGTCGGGGCGACCGGCGCAGCCGGCGCAGCAGCGGCCGAGAAGGGCTGCGCCCAGGGGTGCTTCCGGGCTCTTCCGGGGCTCTTCCGGGGCTCTTCCAGGGGTGCGATCGAGTTGCGACCAGGGGTGCGACCGGGCTGCAACCAGGGGTGTGACCAGGGGATGTGTGCGCCCGAACGGGACCGCCGGAGCCGTACCGGTCGGTAATCCACGATCGGTCTCCCCCAGCGCGCGCCCGCGTGCAGCCCGTCGGAGGGTGATCGAAAGGGTGCAGCCGGTGATCGGTGGCTGCCTGGAGCGAAAGGCCCCCTGCATGCAGCCGCAGCCCCTGCGCACCGCCCCGGCCCGCGCAGGCGAGCCACTCCGCCGCCGGATACGCCCGCGCCGTGTCGCCGCCCTCGCCTCCGTCTCCGTGCTGACGCTCGCGGTCAGCACGTCGGCCGGATCCGGACACCTCGCGCCGGCCCCCGGCGCGACGACGGCCGGCGCGGGACCCGTTTCCCTGGCCCGTTCCTCCGCCCTCGCCCCCTGCATGATCAACGGCCGCGCCACCGTCCAGATGTCCGAGGGCCTGCCCACGCCGGGCGGCTACTCCCGCTCCACCGGCACCGTCCGCGCCCTCACCCTGATGATCGACTTCTCCGACGCGCCCGGCCGGGGCAGCGCGCTGAACCGCTACCACGAGTTCTTCCCGCAGACCGAGGAATGGTTCCGCACCGCGTCCTACGGCCGCCTCGACTACCGCGCCGAGACTCCGATCCGGCGCTGGCTGCGCATGCCCAAGCCGTTCCGCGAGTACGGCATAGAGCGTGGCGCGCCCTTCGACCCCGGCTACCGCGAACTCGTCCAGGACATCGTGGCCTCCGCCGACCCGACGGTGGACTTCCGCTCGTACGACCTCCTGAACGTGCTGGTCACCCCGAACGCGGGCCCCTCCGCCCTCGACACGGTCCTTTCGGTGACGTTCGCCGGCAACGCCGAGGCGCCGGTCGCCGACGGGGTCACCGTGGCGAACGCGTCCTTCGTCTACTCCCGCCAGGACGACGGCTCAGGCTCCTACGACCGCACCGGCTACCGCGTCCTCCCCCACGAGAACGGCCATGTCTTCGGCCTGCCCGACCTCTACACCCAGGAGGGCGGGGGCGCCGTCGGCCACTGGGACATCATGAGCGAGGACTGGGGCGCCAACAACGATCTGCTCGGCTGGCACAAGTGGAAACTGGGCTGGCTGGACGCCTCCCAGATCTCCTGCGCGGCCGCACCGGGCACGACGGAGTACCCCCTGACCCCCCTGTCCCGCACGGCCGGCCCGAAGCTGGTCTTCGTCCCGCTCAGCGACCGCACCGGATACGCCGTCGAACTGCGCGCCCGCGGCGGCAACGACGAGACGGTGTGCCGCCCGGGCGTCCTCATCTACAAGGTCGACGCGGACGTGGACACCGGCATGGGCCCGGTCACGGTCTACGACTCCCACACCGACAGCGGCGGCTGCACCCGCAGCCCCAACGTCCACGCGGAACTCTCCGACGCCCCCTTCGCACCGGGCGAGACGTTCAAGGACCCCAAGAGGGGCATCCGCATCTCGGTGGTGGGGGCGGACCTGAAGGGCGACTACCGCGTACGGGTGAGCCGGGGGTAGCGGACCGGAGGGCGGAGGGGCGGGGAGATGGATGGCGGAGGGGCGGGGAGATGGATGGTGGAGGGGCGGGGAGATGGATGGTGGAGGGGCGGTCAGGCGGGGCGGTCAGGCGTACGGGGGCGCGCGGTCCGCGGGACGACCGGGGCTACCGTAGGCCTGCCGCGACGCCGTACAACCACACAACACAACCCACACAACTACAACCACGCACACGCGTACACGCACGCGCGCGTGGACGCACCCGGCCGACAGGGACCACCACCGCACACCGCCACCACCGAGCACCAAGCACCAAGCACCAAGCACCAAGCACCAAGCACCGACGGCCAGTCCGCGACCTCACACCACACACCTCACACCACACACCACGAACTTCGCGCCGCACACCCCCACACCCCCACACCCGCCCACCGTC
Organism: Actinobacteria bacterium OV320; assembly: GCA_001298545.1. Classification (GTDB taxonomy): domain Bacteria; phylum Actinomycetota; class Actinomycetes; order Streptomycetales; family Streptomycetaceae; genus Streptomyces; species Streptomyces coriariae. The sequence goes on along the minus strand of LJCX01000031.1, from coordinate 367,462 downwards.
AGTCAGTTCCGCCGCCGTATCGGAGAGCCGAGCAGCCATGTCCGCGAAGACGACCGCATCCGCCCCGGTCCCGGCTCCGGTCCCGCCCACGGAGGCAGGGCAGGCGCCGGCGGAGGCGGTCTCGCCACTGATCCGCGGGGTCGCCGTGTTGCGGCAGCTGACCGAGGCGGGCGGCTCGATGAGCCTGAGCGCCCTGGAGCGGACCACCGGCCTCGCCCGTTCCACGGTCGACCGCATCACCGCGACCCTCACCCGCATGGACTACGTCCGTCTCGACGGCCGGGACGCGATCCTGACCCCCCACGTCATGGAGCTCGGCAACGCCTACCTGGCCGCGCTGCGCCTGCCCGCGCTGCTGTCCACCCACGCGGACCGCCTCGCCGACGAACTGGACGAGTCCGTGTCCCTGGCGGTCGCCGACCGCGACGGCATCCGCTTCATCCACCAGGCGACCCGCCGCCGCGCGATGTCCCTCAGCTTCCGCATCGGCGACCTGCTCCCCGCCGAACGCACCGCGCCGGGCCAGCTGTTCGCGACGGAGTGGACGGACGAGGAGTGGCAGGCCTGGCGCGCCCGCAGGACGAGGGACCCGCAGAACCGCGACTTCCCGACCGTGCCGCCGCCCCCGCAGAACGCGTGGAGCGACGAGGACTTCGTTCGAAGGACCGCGCGCGCGGCTGCGGAGAACTGTGCCCTGGACGACCAGTTGATCGAACCGGGTTTGGTGGCCGTCTCCGTCCCCGTACGGGATCCGCGCACCGCCCGGATCGCGTGCGTGGCGAACGTCGTCAGCCATACGAGCCGGCACACGTCGGCGGACCTGCGCGAGACGCTCCTCCCCCGCCTCCGTCTGGCCGTGGCGGCGATGGAGGAGGACCTGCGCCGGGCACCACAGCCCGAGCCGGGCCCGCCCCCCGCGGGACTGGCGACCTGGACGGGCGCGTCCAAGCAGGAACTGGGCCGCGAGTTCATCGAGTCCCTCGCCCGGGGCCTGACGGTCCTGGCGGCGTTCGACGAGGGCCGGGCGGAGCTGACCCTCACGGAGGTCGCGAAGGCGACCGGCCTGGCGAGGGCGACGGCGCGTCGCGCCTTGATCACCTACGAACACCTGGGCCTGGTGACCCCCACCCCCCACCGCGCGTTCGCGCTCAGCCCGCAGGTCCTCTCCCTCGGCTTCCCGCCCCTCTCCCGCACGTCCCTGCCCCGGATCGCGACTCCCCACCTGACGAGGCTGACGGACACCATCCAGGAGACGACCTCCCTGGCGGTCCTGACCGAACGGCGCGACGAGATCCAGTACACGGCCCGGGCGGCCGCGACCCATGTCATGAGCGTGGACATCGCCGTGGGCACACGTCTCCCGGCCTCCTCCACAGCACTGGGCCGCCTCCTGCTCACCGGCCCCACAGCGGCGGCGGCCGCCGGCTCCTACGCCCTGGCCGACGAGGAACCGGAACAGGGCGTACGCGCGATCGCGGTCCCGATCCACGACCGGAACGGCCAGGTGATCGCCGCCCTGAACGCGGCGACCCACGTCGCCCGCCGCACGGCCGAGGAGTGCGTCCACGACATCCTCCCGGCCCTGCTCGCCACCGCCTCCCACATCGAGACAGACCTCCACACAGCCGCCCGCTTCACCCAGGTCCCCCTGACCTGACCCCCACACCCGCCAACCCGAATCCGGTACGCTGACGCCTGTGACCCACAGGGCCACCATCCCGCCTTCGTAGCTCAGGGGATAGAGCACCGCTCTCCTAAAGCGGGTGTCGCAGGTTCGAATCCTGCCGGGGGCACCAATTCAAAGGCTCAGCACCTCCGAAATTTCGGAGGTGCTGAGCCTTTGACGGCAGTGGTTGACGGCAGTCGCCCCTCAGGCCGCTGGCAGACGGCGCTTGAGCAGCCGATCCATGTGGCTGATCGCCTCCCGCTGAGTGTCGTGCATGACGTGCGTGTACACGTCCATCGTGATGCTGATCTGGCTGTGCCCGAGGATCTCCATGATGACCTGTGGCGCAACCTCAGCCGCCGTGAGGAGGGTGGCGGTGCCGTGGCGGGCGTTGTGCAGCCGGATCACACGGTGGCCGACGGACTGGGCGACGCGGGTGAATGAGCGGCTGAGGTTGCGCGGCTCGATGGAGCGGCCGTTGCGAGTAGCGCCTGCTCAGGGCTTCCGCGACCGGACCACCCGGAATGCTGTCGAGGCTGAGAGGTGGTCCGGTCTTTTTGTTGTTGGCGTCCGCGCGCGGGTGGCGCGAGACGGCTCGTTCGGTCGGGGACTCGGGATCAGATCAGGGCTTTGCCCACCTCATAGATGGTGGGCCGGTCCCCCGGCGCGTGGCTGAGCATCGCTTCGACCAGTTCGCCCAGCTCACCGGGCACCTTCACGGGCCGACGCCGACCGTTGGCCACTGCCTCCCGCTGCACGGGGCGCGGAGCGTCGTCCCGGTACTCGACGGCCCGCCAGCCCGTGGCGGAGATAAGCAGCGAGGCCCCGAGTGCGTAGATGTCGGCTTCCTGCGTCGGCTCTGCTTCCCCGGTGTCGAGCACGCTGCGGGCGATCTCCGGTGCCTCGTAGTGGACGAGGCAGCCGCGGAACGGGAAGTCGTACCCCTGGGGTACCTGTCCGCCCCGGGCGAGGGCGAGGTCGATGAGGTGCGTTCGGTCCGGCCCGATGATGAAGTGGGCGGGTTGCACGTCACCGTGAGCCCAGCCCCTGACGTGGAGATCGGTCAGGGCTTCGACGCATCCCAGCGCCACGCTGGTGCTCGCTTTGATGGACGAGCCCTGCTTGCGGCACGGCTCCCATAGCTTGTGGAGATCTGGCCCGTCGTGCCACGGCTGAAAGTTCCACGTGCCGAGTTCCCATTCGCCGTACGCGATCTCGTCGAGGCCGAGGCGATGCAGGACGGCCCCCTCGCGTGCGGGCGCAAGCGCGGTCCAGGGCTGGGCAGGCCACTCGGCTGTTGCCTCGATCGGATAGCCCAGCTTCACGGCGAAATGGCCCCGGTGGCTTTGCACCTCCCAGACCGTGGAGCCCCGGCGGTTGATGACCAGGCGCTGAGTCGTGGGCATAAGCGCGTCGAGCACCGCGATCGGCAGTTCAGGGGTTGGGCCGGACAAGGTCCGTTCTCCTTCCGGGCGAGCGCGGCCGACCTCGACTCGAGGCCGGCCGCGTCGCTGTTGTCGAGGGTTACGCCTGACCGTACGGTCGGCCGCAGTCCGCGTCGCACTGCGCGAGGTTCGTGCCGTCCACGGTCCACAGGTCATCGAAGACCACGAACCCGGCCGCCTTCATGGCGCGCGCCGAAGCGGCGACCTTCTCCGGGTCGCGCGCTCCTCCGCCCGGCTTCGGGTTGTGGTGCAGGAAGCGGCCCGCGTGCTGTGCGCACAGCTCCGCGTACTCCTTCGTGTGCAGGATGAGCGCGTGCAGGCCGAGGTCCACGTCGTCCGACGGAACCATGGGCACGGTGGCCGTGGCCGCCGCGACGAGGAACGCGACCGCCTGGTCCGCGATCCGCTCAGCCCGCTCGGAGGACTGCCCGTCGTGGACCACCACGAAGCGGGCGAGGCTCTGGAACAGCTCTTCACCAGCCACCGCGCGACCGGTCTTCTGATCGCTCGCCGTTGCCGTCATGTGCCATCTCCTGAGGTGAGGTGGTGCGTGGCGCTTCCCTCCGCCCTGATCGCCGAGCTGGGCGAGCGGACGATCGGGAAGCGGGCTTGGAGGCCGGCCCCGAACGGGTCGGGGAGCCGGGGAATCGGCACCCGTTCGGGGCGGCCGGTCTACTGGCTGGTGCCGAGGAAGAACAAGGCCCCGACACATAGGCCGATGACGCGCTTCACAGCGGGACCTGACTGTTGCCGTTCCGCTCGGCCAGACGTGCGCTCAGCTCTTCCCGCGCACTGGGTGCCACCACGTTGCTGGGCAGGGCATCCCACTCCTTGCCGCCACGGATCGGCCGCATCTGCACTCGGCCACCGATCTCACCCATGACGACGCCGATTTGCCCGGTGACACTGTCTTTCGCCAGTTCACCGATGGCTGGTCTGGTCTGCTGATTGCTCGCCATGCACACGAGCATCGCGAGCCCGGTACCCCCGCCAAAAGGTCAGGCTGATTACCCAACTTGGGTAACATCGCCGCAAGTAGAGAATCCGCGACGTTGCGTAGCCCTCGCAGTGTGGGAGCTTGCCCAATGCCCGACGCCGACCGGCCGCAGGAGCTCCCTGCCCGGCTGCTCACCGATCCCGAGATGATCAATGCGTGCCGGGTACGGGACTTCGGCAGAGTCTTCCGGCTGGTGAAGAACAGGGCGGGCATCTACCCGTCGATGATCGCGAGGCGATGCGAGCTGACGCCGAGCCGTGTCGGCGAAGTAATCGCGGGCCGCCGCCAGTTGCTGCACATGGACGTCGTCGAGCGCATCGCCGATGGCCTGCGTATCCCGGGACACATGCTCGGGCTTGCCCGGCGCACGTGGGAGACGCCTCAGGGTCTCGTCGTCACCGAGCGCGAGGCACCCCAGGTGGCGGAGCCGGAACAGCAGGCCCCCGCGTCTCTGCCGGGGCCCGACGTGGACAGCATCCTTGCGTTGACCACGCGAACCAACCTCAGCGCAGCCACGCTTGCAGCCTTCCGGTCATCCATCGAGGACTACTGGCGACGAGACGACCAACACGGAGGGGAGGCTCTCAGGCCGGCCGTCGTCGGACAGCTCCGGTACGTGGTCGGACTCTTGAAGGAAAGCCGACCCCCGGCCATCCAGAACGGCCTGTACGGAATCGCGGCCGAGCTCGCACGCCTCACCGGCTGGACCTACTTCGACGCCCGCCAGTACAACCAGGCCCGCGCCTACTTCACAGAGGCCCTGCAACTCGCCAAGGCCATCGACGACCGCCAGTTCATGGCCAACGTGCTTGCCTGCATGAGCTTGCAGGCGACCTACCAGGACAAGCCCGCGGACTCCCTGGCACTCGTGACCGCCGCCCAGGACCAGGCCCGCTCAGCCACCGACACCACCCCGCGCGTTCTCTCGATGCTGTCCATGCGCGAAGCCTTCGCCCATGCCACGCTCGGCAGCCAGACGTCCACGCACCGGGCGATCACGGAAGCGCACCGCCAGTTCGAGCAGATCCAGGCGAGCGACCCGGACCCGTCGTGGGTGGCCTACTTCGACGAGCCGAAGCTGATCGTGGACACCGGCATTGCCCATGGCCGACTGGGCGAGGCAGCGACCGCTGAACCGTTGATCGCGGATGCCTTGCGCAGGGAAGCCCACACCAACCAGCGAGGCCGGGCGTTCCACGCGTTCTGGCTGGCCCGCACGCAGCTGGACCAAGGCAAGCTCGACCAGGCCTGCCACACCGCCACGCAAGCGCTGGAGCCCGCATCGGCGGTCGCCTCAGAGCGAGTGTCGGGCCACCTCAGGGAGTTCTACGACCAGTTGGCCCCACACAGGCAGGAGCCCGTAGCCCTGGCCTTCGAGGCGCGGCTACGGGAGCTCCTGCCACCGGTCAGCGGATCGCTTCATCCATGAGCACGTACAGGAGACCGACGAGGGATCCGCTGCTGACGATCTCGCGGCGGTCGATCATCCCGCGTATCTCGCTGAGCGGGATCCATTCGATGCGGTCGGACTCGTTCTTCTCCGTGGGCGGACCCTCGTAAGTCGCACCGTCCGCACGGAAGACGTGGTGCTGCGAGTCCGTGATCCCGTTGGCCGGCTCGGCGTAGATCAGGGGTTTGATGGGTCCAGGCCTCCAGCCGGTCTCCTCCAAGACCTCACGCGCTGCTGCCTCTTCCGGGGTCTCGCCTTCTTCGACCAGGCCCATGGGCAACTCCCAGGCCCAGGAGTCCGTGATGAAGCGGTGCCGCCACATCATCAGCACCTCCTGGCGGTCGTTGACCACAGCGGCCACGGCCAGGTGCCGGAGGCGAACGACGTGGTACTCCCACCTGCGCCCATCCGGCTGTTGGACGTCGACCAGACACAGATTCACCCAAGGGTTGGTGTAGATCTGTCGCTCACCGTGGGTCTTCCACTCCATACCTGCGGCCCCTCTCGATCGGACTCCAGGATCTCAGACCGATCCGGGGGAGGTTCAAGTTCAGCTCCTTTCGCGTCACATTGACGAGATGCCCACCGAGTGTCCGCATTCCGATTGAGTGGCCAAACACGGGGGGTGGCGGCAGCAGCCCCAGCCCGGGAGGTCGGTCGGCACATCTACAGCTACAACGCCAAGGCTCCCTATCCGAACGTTTCGTCGCCGAACGCCCTGTACAGGCAGGTAAGTTCTCCTAGACTGCGACCTACGTCACACGCGGGAGGGGACCCCATGGCTAGTGGTGCGGCTCGGCGCAACAACCTCAGCATCGGCGGCGAGCAGGCTGAGGCTGACCCGCTCCTCATGGAAGCCTTCTACGAATCGGATGACTACAGCACCATTGCAGACCGAGAAGACGCGCGGTGCTTCTTGATTGCGCGAACCGGGAGCGGCAAGTCAGCCGTCTTGCAGCGACTCGAGGAAGAGAACTCTGAGCGAGTAGTCAGGATTGCTCCGGAAGATCTCTCCCTCAACTACATCACCAACCTAGGCGTGATGAAGTTTCTAGACGATCTCGAAGTTAGCCTCGACCCTCTTTTTATTGCGCTGTGGAAGCACGTACTTCTCGTGGAACTGATTCGCCACCGGTACAAGGTTGACTCGCCCACGGCCAAGACGAACTTTTTGGCTGCACTCCGTGACAAAATAAAGCGCGATCCGGGAAAGCGTGCAGCACTTGACTATCTGGAAGAGTTTCAGGATCGGTTCTGGGTTGAAGCGGACGAGCGCGTTCGAGAGATTACGGAGAGGTTTGAAGAGAAAATCAACACAGAAGCAAAAGGGACTCTCGGCCTGACTGGCAATCCCGCAGCTAGCGCGTCAGCGACGATAAGCGGAGGCTCTGCTGACACTTTTTCAACCGAGACGAGGCGGGAACTTTCCGAGCGTTTTCAGCGCATCGTTAACGAAACGCAGATGGCTCGCCTGAACAAGATGTTGAAAGTCTTGGACGAAGACATCCTCGAGAGTCGTCAAAACTTCACTTTTGTCGTGATCGACGACTTGGATCGCGACTGGGTCGATGAAAAGCTCGCAAACTCGCTGGTTCGGTGCCTTTTCAGGGCAGTACTTGATCTACAGCGTGTCAGAAATCTCAAAATCATTGTCGCCTTGAGGACCAACATCTTTGAAAATCTGGACTTCGGCCACCGAAGCGGCGGACAAGAGGAGAAATTCCGATCCCTTGCCCTCCATATGCGCTGGAGTCCCGGAGAATTGCGTGAACTGATCAATGATCGGCTGCGCGTTGCATCAACGAAGCGCGGTATGCCGGTAAATTCAATTACTGATGTGTTTCCTCGCACCAATGCCACACGCGGGGACGCCTTTGATTACATGCTTCAGAGAACACTCATGCGCCCCCGCGACATTATTGCCTTCGTCAATGAAACATTTACGGCGACGGGAGGCGACAGGGTCTCGTGGGAAGATATAAAAACGGCAGAAGACTCCTATTCACACAAGAGGCTGTTGGCCCTTCGGGACGAATGGAAGATGTCATACCCAGACATTGACAGAGTCTTTGCCATATTTAGTGGCAGTACAATCCCAATGTCACAAGACGAGTTCACTCGGCGTATAGACGATGCAGCGCTACTGCTCGCCGACCCGTACTTCCGCGGCTCCGACTGGTTGGACTGGATGACGTCGGCCATGTGGAACAATTCAGCTGGCAGCTGGGCGGACTGGTACGGGCCTCTCGTGACCTTGCTCTATAACATCGGTTTTATTGGATGCTTCACTGGCAGGCAGGGCTCTGTTCGCTACGTCCGTACGTTCCCGGAGTACGCCGAAAGGGCTAGTAACTTGGAGGCGACAACGGGGTACACGATTCATCCGACTTTTCAGGCTGCTCTGGATATCCGGATGGATGGATCTCGCTATGACAGCGACTTTAGGCTTGCCCCCTAAATCGGGGCGTAACGGCCGTGGGCTGGGGTCGCTTGGCGCGACCATGGCCACGTGTCCCACTTCGTGAGAGTAGAGCGTTCCCAGTTCAGGCGGGAGATCCACAGTTTCATTCTCGCGAGCGGAATGATTCGCTAGGCATACGCGCGCCTGCTCGGCCGGCGCACCCGTTGTCGTGGGCGACTGTGGTCGGCTGAGGTTCGTGCCACTGCCGTGCCAGATGCAGGGGTCAGTCACGGCCAACGGGGGTGTCTCGCGGTCGAGTTCCCAGCAACCTGACCAGATGTCGAAGCCCCAGGTCAGCGGGACACTCTCCCCACCGCTCTCCTAAAGCGGGTGTCGCAGGTTCGAATCCTGCCGGGGGCACCAGTTCAGAAGGGGGCACCTCCGAATTTTCGGAGGTGCCCCCTTCTGACATCCAGATCTGACATCAACGGCGACGGTCACTGACGGCCGGGGCGCCTCTTCCGCAGCAGCCGATCCATGTGGCTCATGGCCTCGCGCTGCGTGCCCTGCCACAACGTGCGTGTAGACGTCCATGGTGATGCTGATCTGCGAGTGACCTAGGGGCCGGTGTAGACCGTCACTGACCGATCCGGCTAGAGCCACGGACCAGAAGGGTGCGGCCATGGTGTACCCCCACGGCCGCACCACAAGCGCACCAGATCCAGCGGGGAACAGCGGGGAACCACGGTGAAGGCAACTTGACCCGAAGAAGCTACATCACAGCCGTTCGTTCAGGTCAGCGCCCAACCGCCTGCAAACGATCGCAGCTTCCCCAACTGAGGCCTCAGTGCTGACAGTCTGCTGCGCAGACCTAAGGACGGACGACCTATCGTGAAGCCCGCCCGGGCGCCCAAGCGGACTCGACACCGTGCCACGACGACGGTCCGCCCAGTGCCCGGCCGAGATGTTCCTGCGAGGGATCGAGCGAGCGTCGGGCCGCGTTGACGAACTTCACGTGCGCCTCGTACAAGCCGCTGTGAATCGGCCGGAGTTCCTCAAAATCTGCCGGCTGACGGCCGTGGAACAGGATCGTGAACTCCTCGATGACGTCGCAGATCTGCTCAGCCGCCGCCATGGCCTCCTGACTTGCCACCAGGGACATCGACTGCAGAGCAGCATTGAACGGCGCCCAGACGACATTGGGGGTGCGTCTGTCCACGAAGGCTTCGCGGAGCTCCATTTCCACGGCGCCGAAGGCTTGGAGGAACTTCTCGTAGGCGGCGGTTCGTGCCTCCTGGAGCCACTGACGGTTCTGACTCCGCCGTCCCACGACACCACCGGCGATGACACCCACCACGGTGGCGGCGATGCCTCCGACGGTGGATATCAGGAGCCCCCACGGGACAGCCACGCTACGTCTCCCTCCGGTTCGTTCGGCTCAGGATCCCGCACCAGGAACAACAAGATGAACGAGCTGGGCGAGGGGTACGGGGTCGAAGGGCCGCGTGCCACAGTCGTGCCACATGCGAGGGGCAGCATCGGTTAACAGTGGTGGTTGACGGACGAGTGAGTGCCCTCTGGCCCGGCCAAGGAACCCGCAGGTCAACAACACGATGCTCCAGCCTCTCTACTAGAGCGGGTGTCGCAGGTTCGAATCCTGCCGGGGCACAGCATGTTATGCCGCTGACCTGGGGTTTCTCCCCCAGGGAGGCGCTCTATTCGGCCTCGGGCTCCTTGTCCGGGGCCGTTTGCGTGAGCGGTGCGGGCGGGCAACCGTTCAGGCCCGGACCGACCGCATCCGAGCGGCGAGCGTGAGCTGATCAAGCCCCGGGGCCGGAAGCCCACGGCGGAGCCGAAGCCGGACCCGCCGCCACTGCCGGAAGCCAAGCCCTTCCGACCCTGTCACACTCGGCGGACGAGGTCTCGGCATTCGCGGCAGAGCTGTTGGAGGCCGGCTTCTCGGTGTCGGTACGGCCGAAGCGATAGCGGAGTCGGCGGCTCGGCGGAGTGGGCCGCTGAACCGGGTCCCAGCCCGCCGAGCGCACTACGCCGTGGCGCGTGCTCCGGGCCGGCCACATGGCCACCGACGCGCTTCGACTCCGACTGGGTCGCGGCGTTCTCAGAGGCGGCGTCGGCGTGCGTACAAGCCGAGCGGCGGCCCGGCGATCGACCGATCCGCCTCGGGCAGTAGACGCGTACCGAACGGGACAAGGTCCCCGCCGCGCCGCGCCGTATCCTCGCCGGCGGTACCTCGGCGGCTGCCGCACTGGATCAGTGGTGCAGCCGGGCTGTTCCGTTCCCATGGTGACGAGGCCACCGTGCCGGTTCCTCACTCTTGCCGTGGGCGCGCTGGTCGGATGGCGGCCGAAGTGGAGGGTGCGGGAGCGGGACCAGCGTGCCGGGCGGACGGCAGACAGTACGCTGAATCCAGCGGGATCGGGCCCGCACCACAGTGTCCGGGAGGTGTTTCATGGCAGCCGAGATGGTTGCCCCGGCGTGGATGCATGAGCAGATCACGGCGGAGGAGTACGAGTCCTGGTCCGAGGAGCAGTGCGCCGGTATCGAGATCGTTGACGGGATGGTCGTCGTGAGTCCGAGTGCGTCCAAGCGGCACAACCGGCTGGCCCGGATTGTGGCGAACGCCCTGGATGCCGCCGCGGGCCCGGAATGGAACGCCGACACCGACTTCGACGTCCGGCTTCAGGACGTCCCGCTCACCAATCGCCGCCCCGACGTCGTCGTGTACCAGGCAGACACCATCGACCTCACCCCCACCCGCCCCGAGCACGTGCTGCTGGTCGCGGAGGTGGTGTCGCCAGGTTCGGAGACCACCGACCGGATCGTGAAGGTCGACCAGTACGCCAAGGCAGGCATCGGCTTCTACTGGAGGATCGAGCAGGCCGTGACAGGCGTTCCTCTCGTGTACACCTATGTTCTCGACCCCGCGACGAAGACCTACCGGGATGGAGACGTGTTCACCGGCGTCCTCAAGGCAGTGGCCCCGTTCCCGGTGCAGATCGACCTCGGGCAGGTCTGACCAAGCGCTGGTCAGCGGCCGACAGCGCGTGAGCGATGCGTGAGCGGGACGGCCCGACACAGGGCTGCATGAGCCAGATCAAGTGGCTCGCCGTACCGTTCCGACCATGGGAAACAGCACCGCGCGGCAGCGCCGGGCACCACCCGCCAAGTTACTGCCGGTACAGGACCCGAGCTTCGCCGGCTGAGATCCCCGATACGTCGGCGCAGCCCGCGCTCGTGCAGTCGCTGCATGGTGACTGCGGCTGTCCGTGAGTGGTACGACGAGGAAGGGTGGGGAGTACTCGACTCTCCCGAGACACCCGGCGGTTGCTGGGGCCACTACGCCGGCATCCGGACGAAGGGCTTCCATACGCTGTCGCCGGGGCAACGTGTGGATCTCCAGTGGGAAGCCCCTGGCTTCAAGCAGGACGGCTACGTCTACCGGGCGGTGAACATAGTGCCTCGGCCGGCCTGACATCCACATCCGACATCTGGCATCTGGCATCCCGGGTTCTTGGTCGGGATGCGAGGTCGTGTCTCCCGTCGGATGGTGGAGTCATGAACCACCACCAGTCCCATCGGACGATCGAGATCGACACCCGGCTCGTCACGACCGGTGCCGTGCTCACCGCGGCCGGTGCCGCGGTGGCATGCGTCGGCATGGCCATCGGAGCCTTCGCCGTGTTCACGGCAGGTCGGCGCATGATCCGCGACATGGACGTGCCCCCGACCCAGCAGGCGGCCGCGAAGTGGCAGCAGGCCAAGGAGGCGTCCCGAGCGGGTGTGCGGGCGTGGCAGTCCGCTTCCGACGTTCACAACGGGTCGCTCCCCCGCTAGGGAAGACCGCCAGGGAAGACCGTCAGGGAAGGCGAAGGCGCTTCGTCGGCACCGGGGCCCAGGGCCCGGGTGCCGGCGGAGCGATGTCTGCTGTCCGGGACCACGCGGGTTCTTCGGACCGGATCCGGGTGTTGCGTGAGGCAGGTCTGTATCGGTGAGCGGCTGCAGCGCGCCGCAGGTGCCGAGCCGGTGGAACGGCACCGGAGTCGGTCCGGATACCGGCCGACCTGGCTCTGGTGGGCGTGATCGCGCGAACCGTCCTCGGCGCCACCCGGGTCGCCGTAGGAGGCCGGCCGACCGACTCGGGCTCCACCGGCCCGTCGACGTGATGGGCGACCCGAGCCCTGCGTCGGCCGATCGGGCTCGCCGATACCGGTGGCGAACCGTTCACCCCGCGGTGTCCTTCGGGTGTGAGGGTGCCGTCCGTTCGGCGTCGGTGGTGGCGCGGCCGGTGGCGGCGAGGAGGGCGAGCAGTGCGAGCACGGCCAGCAGAATGATGACCAGCAGCAGGATGGTGAGGGCCGTGGGGTGGTTCCAGAGCGCGAAGACCAGGGCCACGATCAGCAGGGCGGCCAGGGCGATCCAGTGGCGGTGGGCCTGGGTCCAGGTTCCCACCCGGCCGGTGCGGACCTCGTGGCCGTACGCCCACTGTGCCGCGGAGTCGGCGGCGCGCTCGGATGTGCCCCGGATGGCGCGCGGAAGCCGTCCGGGGCCGATCAGGTAGGCGCCGAGCGCGATGACCAGACCGAGCACGATCGCCGTGCGCAGGCTGACCCTGAGGAAGTGCAGCAGGGTGTCGAAAACGGCTGCGGCGGCGGCCTCCGACTGGACCTGGGGCGGGAGGTGGTCCAGGTAGTAGCGGCGGACGACCACCAGGACGACGGCCACGACCAGGCAGGCGAAGGCCGCGCCGAGAGCCGTACGGGCCAGGGCCCGGCGGCGCCGGTGCGCCAGCAGCACGCCGCACGCGCCGATCACCACGACGAGCACGGGAAGCCAGTTCCCGATCACGTCCAGCAGGTGGGCGCCCTTGCGGATCTTCTCCAGTTGGTCGGACTGGAGGAGCACCATCTGCTTGTCGACGTCGGGGATCTTGGAGGCCGGGGACAGACCGGCGTCCACGAGCGCCTGTTTGACCTGGTCGACGGCTTCGCCGACGTCGAGGGTGACCGTCCCGCCGTCCACGTTCACGGCGCCGCGGCCCTCGCCGGTGAGCGCGTGCACGACCCCGGCGTGGGCGCGCCGGTTGGCGTTCGTCCAGATCCGCTCGAAGCGGTCGCTCTGCACGAAGCGGGTTGCCACCTTCTCGACCGTGGCGTCGACCGCGGAGTCGAGCTGCGGGCCCAGTCCCTTCACGGCGTTCGCGGCCCGCGGGGGCAGTCCCTGTGACTGAAGCCAGGCGGCGATGTCGGAGGCGGCCCGGCTGCCGTCCACCCGTACATCGGCGGCATGGGTGATGCGCTTGACCGCCGCGTCCTCGATCGCCGGATCCGAGGCCAGCGGGGAGACCGTTTCCACGTACCGGTCGGTGTCCAGCGCGATGTCGTGCACCCACACCGTGAGCAGCGCGACCGGTACCAGGATGCAGGTAAGCACGATGAGCACCGCCGAGGCGGTGTTCCGTGCGATCCGTCCGGCCGCCGAGCCGTGCCGGGGCCCGCTCCCCGCCGCGTCACCCGTTTCCGGGGCGGCATCGGGCTCATCGGGCTTGGACGGCTCGTGCGAGCTGGTCATGGGTGCTCCAGGACTCCTGGGGGATTGACCTGCCTCCATTTCCGCCGTTTTGCGGCGAGACGGCCCGCCCGGGTGGGCCGTACGGGGGTGGGCCGTACGGGCGAGAGGTGGTCCACCGCCCTGGGGTGGTGGCGCCGAGCCGCGTCGCCGATGGCACGGAACGGCAGTCGGCCACGTCGTCGGGGCGCTCCGTGACAGCCTTGATCGAGGAACGCCGAGCCGGTGGCCGATGGCCGCCGTCGAAGCCGACGGACCCCGATCCCTCGCCCCGGGCCCGCTCCCGACCGACCGACCGCCCGCCCCGGGCCCGCTCCCGCGCGCTGTCGCCACACCGGCCTTACGTCCGCCAATCAGTCGATCTCCGAGGCGGGTCAAGGAGCCGTCCTCCGGGGCAACTGGGACGATTCCACCCATGGCACCCAGGGCAGGCACTGCTGAGAGTCCGGCGACGGCGCGAATCGTCCTGCTGACACTCGCGACCGGTCAGTTCCTGATGGCGCTCGACAGCTCGGTCATGAACGTCTCGATCGCGACAGTGGCCGAAGACGTGGGCACGACGGTGACGGGGATCCAAGGCGCCATCACGGCCTACACCCTCGTGATGGCGATGTTCATGATCCCCGGCGGCAAGGTCGGCGCGCTGATCGGCCGCAAACGCGCCTTCACGATCGGCTGCGTCATCTACGGCTGCGGCTCCCTCACCACGGCGCTCGCGTCGAACCTGCCCGTGCTGCTGCTCGGCTGGTCGTTCCTCGAAGGCATCGGAGCGGCCCTCATCCTGCCGGCGATCGTGGCGCTCGTGGCCGGCAACTTCGCCGTCGAACGCCGTCCCGCCGCCTACGGACTCGTCGCGGCCGCAGGGGCCGTGGCGATCGCGGTCGGACCGCTCATCGGGGGTCTCGCGACGACGTACTTCTCCTGGCGATGGGTCTTCGCCGGCGAGGTCCTGCTCGTGCTCGGCATCCTGGTGCTCGCCCGCCGCATCGCCGACGCGCCGAGCGGCGAACGCCCGCGCATCGATCTCGTCGGCGCGGCGCTCTCCGCCGCGGGGCTCGGGGTCTTCGTCTACGGCGTGCTCCGCTCGGACGAATGGGGCTGGTTCCAGCCGAAGCCCGACGCGCCCTCCTGGCTAGGGGTCTCGCTGGTCGTGTGGCTGATGCTGGCAGGTCTGCTGCTGATCTGGCTCTTCCTCCGCTGGGAGGCTCGCCTGGTGAAGCGGCACAGGGAACCACTCATCGACCCGGCCATGCTGCACAACAAGCAGCTCACCGGCGGGCTCACGATGTTCTTCTTCCAGTACCTCGTCCAGATGGGCGTCTTCTTCGTCGTACCGCTCTACTTGTCGGTCGCCCTGGGCCTGTCCGCGCTCAAGACCGGCGCCCACATCCTGCCGCTCTCCGTGACGCTGCTGGCGGCCGCGGTCCTGATCCCCCGCTTCTTCCCCGACGTCTCGCCCCGGCGGGTGGTACGGCTGGGGATCCTCGCGATGCTGGCGGGCGCGGTGGCCCTGATGGCCGCGCTCGACGCGGACGCCGGCGCGGAGATCGTCACCATTCCCCTTCTGCTGATCGGGCTCGGCATGGGCGCGCTGGCGTCCCAGCTCGGGTCGGTCACCGTGTCCGCGATGCCTGAAGCACAGAGCGCGGAGGTCGGCGGCGTCCAGAACGCCGCCACCAACCTCGGCGCCTCGATCGGCACGGCACTCGCCGGGTCGATCATGATCGCCGCGCTCACGTCCTCGTTCCTGACCAGCGTGGAGCAGAATCCGGCGGTCCCGGCCGAGGTCAGGAGCCAGGCGTCCGTCGAACTCGAAAGCGGCGTTCCCTTCCTGTCGGACGCCCAGCTCAGGACCGCCCTCGACGAAGCGGGCATGAGCACGGAGGTGACCGAGGACGTGCTCGACGCGAACGCCGCCGCCAGGCTCGACGGCCTGCGCGCCGCACTCGCCATCCTCGCCCTCACCGCCGTCCTCGCGATGTTCTTCACCTCCCGCATCCCGAAGACCCAGCCCCGTTCGACGGTGCCGTAGCCGCGGGACGGCCGTCGGCCCGGCCGTTCGGGGGACACGGGCCGCCGTCATTGCGCGCTTCCCCCGTCGTGGGGGCATCCCTTGACGGAACGAAAGGGAGACACCATGCCGCTGTATCTGTCGAGGTTCAGCTACACGCCGGAGACCTGGGCGCGGCTGATCGACCACCCGGAGGACCGCGCCCGGGCCGCTCAGTCGTACATCGAGTCCGTCGGCGGGAAGCTCCACGGCTTCTGGTACGCGTTCGGCACGCGCGACGGCTACAACCTGTGGGAGGCGCCCGACAACGTGTCCATGGCCGCGGTCGCGCTGGCGATCAGCGCAGGCGGCGCGCTCGGCTCGTTCGAGACGACCGTTCTCCTGACCGTCGACGAAACGCTGAATGCCCTGCGCGCGGCCGAACGCGTCCGATACCGGCCGCCTGGCGCGTAGCGGCCGACCGGTCGGGGCAACGGGTCCAGGGAGTCGGTGGGAGTGTGGCGGCTTCGGCGTCCGAGGTGGAGCGGGTGGGTCAGTCGGCCCAGTAGGGGCCGGTCGCGGTGCGGTGGAGGAGCGTGACCGGGCTGGCGTCGGCGGTCCGCACGCGGAGCTGGAACCGCAGGTGTTTGCCGGCCGGGACGGTGCCGGACAGGGCGAACTGGTGGCCACCGCCGCCGTAGCGGGTGACGGTCTGGAACGCGGACGGGTGCTTGCCCGAGGTGTCCGTCAGGTAGAAGCGGCCCTCGACGAGCGCGTCGTCCGGGGCCTTCTCCTCGAGTGAGACGTGCACCAGGGTGTTGTGCAGGCGCGGCCCGGAGTGGACGACCGGGTCCGCGAACGCCAGGCCGACCCACTCGCCGGAGGGCAGCTCCACATCGGTGACGTTGGACTCGTTCAGCATCGAGGGGTTGGGCACGGTGTCCTCCTGGCTCGGGTCGGTCGGGGTGGGGGTCGGTGTGTCGGTGTCGGGGGCCTTGCGCAGCCGGGTCGCGACCCGGGCGCGGAAGTCGGCCATGCTGAAGCCGCGCGGGTCCGTCTTCGTGTTCGTCCACTCCTTGTGGCCGATCACGGAGGCGGCCGACCAGCCGTGCGCCCGGCACAGCGCGGCCGAGGCGCGGACCATGGCTTCCAGCTGGACCGCCGGCCACGGGTCCTTGCCGTCGCCGAGGTTGATGCACTCGAAGCCGTAGAAACGGGCGTTGCCGTCGGTGTCGTTCTCGTTCGGCGCGGGCAGCCCCTTCTCGGCGATGACCGCCCTCAGTACGTCGCCGTCGCCGCTGCCGGCGTGGTTGGCGCGGCCCCAGCCGACGAGGTGCACGACGCCCCGCTTGTCGATGACGCCGTGGCACAGCGGTCCGGGGAGACCGGCGTACCCGTCGCGGCAGATCGCCACGGAGGCGGCCGTCCCGGACGTCACGGTGTGGTGGACGACCACGCCCGCGACCGGGCCCCACGCGCCGTGGCCCGCCCTGTTGTGGGTGCGCCAGCTGCCGACCTCGACGACGCTGACGCCCTCCGCTCTGAGGGCGGCGAGAACCCTGCTTGCCGTCAGGGGAGTTGCCATGGTGGTTCCTTTCGGAGAAGCCGTGCCTATCCGGTTGCCCCGTCAATCGCTTCGCCACCGTCGAACTTGCCGCCGCCGAGGCGGAGTCCGAGGTTCGCGGCAGGGCAATTCAGCACGCTCCAGGACCAGCCTCCGCACAGGGGAAAGGTGCGTCGTATCCGTCGGCATCGGTCCATGACGTCACATCAGGTGGTCACTGCCCGCGGCCCCGTTCTCCTACATGCCGTTGACATGCCGTCCAGGTTTTGCGGTCGGCGCCGGACCGGACGGGGGAATGCGGGATCGCGCGGTCGTTCGCGGAGGTCGGCGTCTAGGGTCGTCCGGTGACGAGTAGCAGTGTGCGGCGCTCCCCCGTCCTCGACGGCGGCCGGCCGACGAAGGTGTCCGACGGCTGGCAGGGCCGGCTGCGTCTGTTCGGATACGCCGGGCGCCCCCGGACCGGCGTCCGGGAGCGTCTGGTTGCGCCCTTTCCGGGGCCGTCGGCCCGCTGGGGGGAGCTCATACGCCTCGGCCCGGCCGGGGCGTACCGCGCCGCGAAGGTGATGGACTGGCTGGGGCCGGTGCTCGTCGCCGTGTCGGCCGGAGTGATCCGGTTCCGGCGCCTCGGGCAGCCGCGGGGCCTCGTCTTCGACGAGACCTACTACGCCAAGGACGCCTGGGCACTGCTGCGGCTCGGCTACGAGGGCAGTTGGCCGGACCGCAAGGTCACCGACCCGCAGATCCTCGCGGACCCGTCGGTGATCCCGCTCTCCGACACCGGGGCGTTCGTCGCGCATCCGCCGACGGGCAAGTGGGTGATCGCCCTCGGTGAGTGGATGTTCGGCCTCACCCCGTTCGGCTGGCGCTTCATGACGGCGGTCCTGGGCACGCTGTCGGTGCTGATGCTGTGCCGGATCGGACGCCGGCTGTTCCGGTCGACGGCGCTGGGCTGTCTGGCCGGCACGCTGATGGCGCTGGACGGTCTGCATGTGGTGATGAGCCGGTCCGCGCTGCTGGACCTCGTCGTCATGTTCTTCGTGCTGGCGGCGTTCGGCTGTCTGCTGCTGGACCGGGACCAGGCGCGGGCGCGGCTCGCGGCGGCCCTCCCGGTGGACGGGGACGGCCACGCGCGCCCCGACCGGGTCACCGGCGACCGTGCCGGGACGGGGCCGCGTCCGTGGCGGCTCGCGGCCGGCGTCTTCCTGGGGCTGGCGGCCTCGACCAAGTGGAACGGCCTGTACTTCCTCGCCTTCTTCGTGGTCCTCACCCTGCTGTGGGACGTCGGCTCGCGCCGGGTGGCCGGGGCGGGGCGCCCGTACCGGGCGGTGCTGCGCAAGGATCTCGGCTGGTCCCTGCTGTCCGTCGTGCCGGTCGCCGTCGGGACCTACCTGGTGACGTGGGCCGGCTGGTTCCGGTCCGACGGCGGTTACGGGCGGCACTGGGCGGACGGCCGCGGCGGCGCCTGGTCGTGGATACCGGCCCCGCTCCGCAGCCTGTGGCACTACGAGTACGGCGTCTATCAGTTCAACGTGGGGCTGCACACCTGGCACCGGTACGAGTCGAACCCCTGGAGCTGGCTGGTCCTGGGCCGCCCGGTGCTGTTCGACTACCGGTCGCCGAAGCCCGGGGAGGACGGGTGTCACGCCACGGCCGGCTGCGCGCAGGCGGTCCTCGCGCTCGGCACGCCGCTGCTGTGGTGGTCGGCGTGCTGCGCGCTCGTGTATCTGCTCTACCGGTGGGCGCTGCGCCGCGACTGGCGCGCGGGCGCCGTGCTGTGCGCGGTGGCGGCCGGCTGGCTGCCCTGGTTCCTGTACCAGGACCGCACGGTCTTCTCCTTCTACGCGGTCGCCTTCGTGCCGTACCTGTGTCTGGCCGTGGCGATGACGCTGGGCGCGCTCCTGGGCCCGCCGGGCGCGGACGGCGGACGCCGTGTGCTGGGCGCGGTCGTCGCGGGCGGGCTCGTGCTGCTCATCGCCTGGAACTTCATCTATTTCTGGCCCGTCTACACGGGGCAGGCGATCCCGGTCGGCGACTGGCGGTCACGGATGTGGCTGGACACGTGGGTCTAGCCGGGCGGACGCATCCCGATGACCACCACGGCCGACGACGACGCCGGTCGCGGCGAACCGCGGTCGGCGTGGTCGTCGTCGGTCGTGGCCCGGCCGCGTCGGATCCGGGCCGTGGCTACTTGAGTTCGGCGTCGGTGTAGTAGCCGCCCGCGACCAGGACGTACTCGTAGTTGCTCTTGTCGACGGTCGTCGGCTGCAGCAAGTAGGCGGGCACGGCCTTGACTCCGTTGTCGTAGGCCCTTCTGTTGTTCACCTTCGGCGTCTTGTCGTTGAGTATGTCGTCGGCCATCTCGGCGGCGACACCGGCGAGTTGACGGAGGTCCTTGTAGACGGTCTGCGACTGCTCGCCCGCGATGATCGACTTCACCGAGGCAAGTTCGGCGTCCTGCCCGGTGACGATCGGCAGGGGTTTGCTGCCGGAGCCGTAGCCGTCCGCCTTGAGCGCGTTCAGGACGCCGATGGAGATGCCGTCGTACGGCGACAGGACGGCGTCGACCTTCTTGCTCCCGTACGCGTCGGCGAGGATGCCCTCCAGGCGCTTCTGCGCGGTGGGCCCGTCCCAGCGCAGGGTGGTGACCTCCTTGAGCGCGGTCTGGCCGGACCGGACCACCAACTGCTTGGTGTCCAGGTACGGCTGGAGGAGGTGCATCGCGCCGTCGAAGAAGAACTTGGTGTTGTTGTCGTCGGGGGAGCCGGCGAAGAGCTCGATGTTGAACGGGCCCGCGCCGTCCTCCAGGCCGAGTTTGTCGATGATGTAGCGGGCCTGGAACCGGCCGACCTGCTCGTTGTCGAAGGACACGTAGTAGTCGACGTTCTCGGTGCCGAGGATGAGCCGGTCGTAGGAGATCACCGGGATGTCCGCGTCGGCGGCCTTCTGGAGCACGCCGTTCAGCGACTTGTTGTCGATGGCCGCGATGATCAGCGCGTCGACGCCCTGCTTGATCAGGGATTCGATCTGCGCGACCTGCGTCTTCGGGTTGTCCTCGCCGTACACCAGCTTGGTCTGGTAGCCGTCGGCCTTCAGGTCGTCGACGACGCTCTTGCCGTCGGTGAGCCAGCGCTCGGAGGCCTGGGTCGGCATGGCGATGCCGATGGTGCCGCCCTCGGAGTCGCCCTCGGAGCTGCCCCCGATGCTGCTGCCGCAGGCGGACAGCGTGAGGGCGAGAGAGACGGCTCCGGCGGTGGCGGCGAGGGCGGCTCTTCGGTTGCGCATGGTGATCGTTCCTCGTTCTTCTCGTCGTTGAGAGGATGGGGGGTGCGTGGGGGGTGCGTGGGGGTGTCAGACGGCTGTGGGGAAACCGGTGGAGCGGGCCGGGCGGCCGGCGGGGGGTGGGCGATCCGGGGTGGGACACGCCGTGTCCGCTTCCGCGCGGGCTCGGTGCGGGGTCGGGTGTCGACCCCTCAGGGGGTGCCGTGCGGTTGGGTTTCGGGGGCTCCGTACCGACCGTGCGGTGGAGCGGTGGGCCCCGCGGCGCGGATCCGCCTGGCGATCTTCTGGATCGGCGTGCGGCCGCGAGGCCGTCGGGGGCCTGGCGCAACTGTTCATGGACGGTGAACAGGCGGAGGGTCACGCTGAACCGACCGACGATCGGATCGCCCGGCGCGTCGCTCGGGCCGGCGCTCGGGCGCCTCGGTGTCCGGTGGATCGTCGATCAGTGCGGCGGTACGGCCCGGTAAGCAGGCCTCGCCGACTCCCGCGATCGCGTCACCGGGGCGCACCTGTACATACGCCGGGCGGCGCCGGGGCGCGCCTGCCACGTATGTGCTGATTTCGGTGGCGCGCAGGGCACTTGCCTTTCAGGCGTTCGAAATATCGTCACGTGGTCGGAATGGTGGCGTGACAATAAGAGGGGGTGTGCGGGGTGTCAACGCTACGAACAGAAACGGTTCCGGAAAGTGGTGGAGATCGCTTTCTATCCGCGGCGGCAGCTTCGTCGCGACGCCGGGAAATCCCGCCGGGCTCCCGCAAGTTGCCTGGTCAACGCCTTGGCGCGACCGGGCCGCGGCATGCCGGGGGGCACGACGGCCCTTGCTGTGAATACGCCATGAATATCGGCCCGGAGCCGGCGGAGTCCGCCTCCGTGGCGGTCAGCGCCGCGTGAGGGGAGTCTCGGAGGCGACCCGGGTCAGCTTCTCGGGGTTGCGGACGTAGTAGATGCCGGTGATGCGGGCGTCCTCGACGCGGACCGCCATGACGCCGTCGTTCTCGCCGTCGAGCCGGACGAGGAGTGCCGGGTGGCCGTTGACCAGGGCGAGTTCGCCGGTGAGGGCGGCATCGATCCGGCCGGCGCCGCCGATGATGAAGCGGGCCACCTTGTCGGCGCCGACGACGGGCCGTCGCGCGGCCTGTTTGACGCCGCCGCCGTCGCTCAGCAGGACCACCTCGGGCGCGAGCACGTCGAGCAGGCCCTGGAGGTCCCCGGTGTCGAGCGCGCGCCGGAACGACTCCAGCACCGCCCGGGTCTCGCGCGGGGAGACCACCTCGCGCGGACGGCGGGCGTCGACGTGCTTACGGGCGCGGTGCGCGATCTGGCGAACGGCCGCGGGGCTCTTGTCGACCGCGGCCGCGATCTCCTCGTAACCGACGTCGAAGGCCTCGCGCAGCACGAAGACGGCGCGCTCCGTCGGCGACAGGGTCTCGAGGACGAGCATCAGCGCCATCGACACGCTCTCGGCGAGCTCGGCGTCCTGGGCCACGTCCGAGGCGGTGAGCAGCGGCTCGGGGAGCCAGGGGCCGATGTACGCCTCCTTGCGGCGCGTCATGGTGCGCAGCCGGTTGAGCGCCTGACGGGTCGTGATCCGGACCAGGTAGGCGCGCCGGTCGCGTACTTGCGCCAGGTCGACGTCGATCCAGCGCAGCCAGGTCTCCTGGAGGACGTCCTCGGCGTCCGCCGCCGATCCGAGCATCTCGTACGCGACCGTGAAGAGGAGGTTGCGATGGGCGACGAACGTGTCGGTCGCCGGATCAGCGGTGTCGTCGCCCATGGCTCGTCCCTTTCCTCTTCCTCGCGGTCGGCCCTGCCGCCGACGGTCTTCAGGCGTGCGCGCACACCGAGTTCCATTCTTCCCCGTGCGGACGAGCCCGTGTCGCTAGGCCGCCCGGCCGGCGGTGCCGGGGGCTTCGGCCTGCTTCGCCCGGAGCAGTTCCGCGCGCTTGCCGTCCTTGCTCCACCAGGTGCGCACGCCGGGCTTGCGCGCCTCGTACGCCAGTTGCCAGACGGTGCTCCGGCACACGACCTCCTTGACCCTCCCGCCCAGACGGCCCCCGAGGTACAGGCTGACCGCCCTGTCGTTCCTGCGGGAGAACTGGAAGACGCCGAAGCGCCGTCCGAGGCTCAGGCACTGGCCCGCGAACCCCACGCCGATGGGTGCGGGCCGCTCGCCGGCGATGCGGCTGAGCACCGTCTCGGCGGCCTGCGGGCCGAGTTGGACCGCGGACTGGCAGCCCTGCCGGAGCGGCAGGTCCGACGGTGCCGCGGAGTCCCCGGCCGCGACGATGCGCGGGTCGTCCACGCTGGTCAGGGTCTCGTCGGTGCGCAGGCGGCCCAGGGCGTCGGTGCTCAGTCCGCTGCGCGCGGCCAGGTCCGGCACGCCGAACCCGGCGGTCCAGACGGTCACCTCGCTCGGCAGCTCGCGGCCGTCGGCGAGCCGCACGGTCTCGCGGGTCACTTCCGTCACCCGGGTGTCGGGGCCGTCGAGCACGGTCACGCCGAGCCTGGCCAGTCGTCCGGCGACCGCGCGGCGGCCCCGAGGGTGCAGATACGGGCCGAGCACGCCGCCGCAGACCAGGGTCACGGTGCGGCCCTCCTCCGCCAGTTCGGCGGCGGTCTCGATGCCGGCCGGGCCGGCGCCGACCACCGACACGGCGGCCGAGGCGGGCGCGCCCGCGATGACCGGCCGCAGCCGCTCGGCCTCCTCCAGGCCGGCGAGCGGGTGGGCGTGCTCCGCCGCGCCGGGCACCCGCGGGTCGGCGCTGCCGCTGCCCACCGCGTAGATCAGGTAGTCGTAGCCGACCGTGCCGCCGGAGGCCAGCTCCACATGGCGCCCGGCCGCGTCGATCCGGGTCACGGTGTCGACCGTCAGCCGGACGCGGTCGGCCAGGATCTTCGCGTAGTCGACGACCGCGTCGTCCGACCCGCCCACCAGTTGGTGCAGCCTGATCCGCTCGACGAAGGTGCGGCGGGGGTTGATCAGCGTCACGGTCACGTCGTCGCGCTGCGTCAGGCGGTTGGCCGCCATGACGCCGGCGTATCCGCCGCCGACCACGACAACATCGATGCTCTCGGCCATGTCGTCTCCTCCATGTTCGGTGGTTCGGCCTCAAGACACCGCGTCGCCGATCCCTGTGACAGCGTGTGAGGCAGATCACTCCACCTGGCCCGGAGAGGACCCTCGGGGGACCCGGAGGAGGCCCGGGGAAGGCCCGGGGAAGGCCCGGGGGAAGGCCCGGAGGGGGAGCTAGAGGTCGCCTGCCTGGGCGCCCGCTCCGGGGGCGATCAGGCCGGTCTCGTAGGCCACGACGACGGCCTGCGCGCGGTCCCGCAGCCGGAGCTTGGCGAGGATCCGGGCCACGTGGGTCTTCACGGTGGCCTCGCTCAGCCGGAAGCGCGCGGCGAGTTCGGCGTTGCTCAGGCCGGTGCCGAGCGAGCGGAGGACCTCGAGTTCCCGAGGGGTGAGCACCGTCAGGTCGCGGTGCAGGGCGACGGAAGCCGCTGTCTCACGGGCGACGAAGCGTTCGACCAGGCGCCGGGTGATGGCCGGCGCGAGCAGCGCGTCACCGGTGCGGGCGAGACGGACGGCGGCGACCAGGTGCTCGGGGGTGACGTCCTTGAGGAGGAAGCCGCTCGCCCCGGCGGTGAGGGCCGCGTACACGTAACGGTCGAGGTCGAAGGTGGTCAGCATGATGACGCGGGGCCGCTCGGGGGATTCGGCGCCGGAGAGGATCCGCCGGGTGGCCTCCAGGCCGTCGGTCCCGGGCATCCGGATGTCCATGAGGACCAGGTCGGGCCGGGTGCGGCGGACCGCGTCGACGGCCTCGTCCCCGTCGCGGGCCTCGGCGACGACGTCGATGCCGTCCGCCGCCAGGATCATGCCGAAGCCGGTGCGGACCAGCGCCTGATCGTCGGCGATCACCACGCGCGGCGGCTGTTCGGTCACGCGATCTCCTCCGCGGGTATGACGGCGCGGACCTCGAAGCCGCCCGTGGGGCGTTCGCCCGCGTGGAGGGTGCCGCCGTAGACGGCGAGGCGTTCGCGCAGGCCGATCAGTCCGCGGCCGCCGCCGAGGCCGTCCGGTGCCGCGGACGTACCGCCGGTGTCGGACACCTCGATGCGCACCGCGCGGGGGACGTGCTCGATGACGATCCGCACCCGGCTGCCGACGGCATGCCGGACCGTGTTGGTCAGCGCCTCCTGCACCACGCGGTACGCGGCCAGGTCGGCGCCGGCGGCGAGCGGGGCCGGGGTGCCGGTGACGGTCAGCTCGACGGGCACGCCGGTCTCCCGGACCCGGTCGGTGAGGGCGGGCACCTGGGCGAGGCCCGGCTGCGGTGCCAGATCGGCGCCGGCGGCCGGACCGGAGGCGCCCCCGGCCCCCGCCGCGTGCCCCGCCGCGTCGTCCCCGGCGCCGGCCATGGTGAGCAGGCCCATGACGTGCCGCAGTTCGGCCATCGCCGTACGGCCGCCGGCCTCGACGGCCAGCAGCGCCTGGCGGGCCCGGTCGGGCGCGGTGTCCATCACCTTGCGGGCCGCGCCCGCCTGGATCACCATCACGCTCACATTGTGGGTGACGACATCGTGCAGTTCGCGCGCGATCCGGGAACGCTCGCGGTCGACGGCGAGCCGCATGGCGGCCTCGTGCTCCCCCTCCAGAGCGGTCAGCCGCTGCTTCCAGATGTGGACCGCGTTGGCTCCCAGTCCCACCCCGAGCAGCGCGAGGAACGGCACGAGGCCGGGAGCGAACGACGGGAAGGTCTCGTCGCGCAGTACGGCGAGCAGGGCGGCGGCCACCAGGCAGACGAGCGCCCGCGCCCGGTACGGGCTGTACACGGCCGCGCTGTAGGCGGCGACCACACAGGACATGAACGTGTACAGGGTCGGGTCACCGCCGCGCAGATGCTGGTTGAACAGCAGGCTCGCGACGACCACCGCCCCGAACGCGGACAGCGGGAACCGGCGGCGCACCACCAGGGGCAACGCGGTCAGGGCGGCCAGCACCAGCTGCCAGGGCTCGACGGCGCCGGCGAACTGCGCCACGCCCACCCCCACGTCCGGGAACGGGCCGAACGGCGGGACGCCGGGCGCGGGCACCCGTGGCGGCACCGGCACGAGCATCGGCGGAACCGGCCCGTCGCCGTCGCCCTGCCGGTAGGCGGCGCCCACCGTGCAGGCGGCGAGGACGAAGGCGAGGATCGCGTCGGCCGTCCACATCCACCGGGACGGGCGGGGCAGCGGGCTCCGGCGCAGCAGGGCCGCGGCCCCCGTCCGCCACCGCTCCACGATCTCCGCCCGCACAGCCCCGCCCGCCCCGCCCATGCGCACAGTGTGGCAACCCGTATGCCCTCCCACATCCGTCCCGCTGCGGACGGCGGCGCGGGCGGCCTGCATCCGCCGCGTACATCGCAGGGATGACATGCCCGGCGGGTCATCCCGGGGCGGCAGCCGGTCTCGCCACAGCAGGCGACGACTCCGACAAGGGTCCGCCCCTAGCTTCGGACCGAACCGTCGACCGCCGACCCTGGAGGCACCGTGGCAGCGACCGAGCCCGTCATCGACATGCGGGCTGTGAGCAGGACGTACGGGGAAGGGCCGCCGGCCCTCGCCGACGTGACGCTGAGCGTGGCCGCCGGAGAGGCGCTCGCCGTCCTCGGGCCGTCCGGCAGCGGCAAGTCCACGCTGCTCAACCTGATCGCGGGACTCGACCGGCCGAGCACGGGCGGTGTCACGGTGGACGGGCTGCGGGTGGACGAGCTGAGCGAGGCCGGGTCGGCGCGGTACCGGCGTACGAAGGTCGGGATGGTATTCCAGTTCTTCAACCTGCTGGACGATCTGACGGTCACCGACAACGTGCTGCTGCCCGCCCGGTTGGCGGGGATGCCCCGGGCCGAGGCCCGCGCGCGGGCCGCCGGTCTGCTGGCGGACCTGCGCATCGACCGGCACGCGGACGCCTACCCCGGCAGATTGTCCGGCGGGGAGCGGCAGCGCGTCGCGGTCGCCCGGGCCCTGATGAACCGTCCGGCCCTGCTGCTGGCCGACGAGCCCACCGGCGCGCTGGACACCGCCTCCGGCGCTGACGTGCGGGAACTGCTCGCCGAACTCAACGCCTCGGGGCAGACGATCGTCCTGGTCACCCACGATCTGAGCCTCGCGGCATCCTGTGCGACCCGGACCGTCGAGCTGATCGACGGCCGTGTCGTCCGGGACACCAGAAGCGCCGCGGCGGCGGTGTCCCGATGAGCGCCCTCGGCCGGGTGGTGCGCGCCGGGGTCGGGCGGCGGCGGGTGCAGACCGCCGTGATGATCATGACGACGCTCATGGCCGTCACCGCGTCGTTTCTTGCCGCCGGGCTGCTCGTCGCGTCCCAGGCGCCTTTCGACCACGCCTTCGCCCAGCAGCGCGGCGCGCACCTGACCGCGCGGTTCGACGGCGCGAAGGTGACGGCGACGGAACTCACGGCGACCGCCCACGCGAAGGGCGTGACCGCCGCGGCCGGGCCCTTCCGGACCGTCGCGGTACGCGCGCGTACCGCCTCGTCCTCGGACATCCTCCCGGAAGGTGTCGACCTGCCGCCGGTGACCGTCGCCGGCCGGGCGGAGGCCGGGGGCGGTGTCGACCGGGTCGACCTCGTCTCCGGCACCTGGCTCACCGGGCCCGGCCAGATCGTGGTGGCCAAGGACACGCTGCCCGTCGAACCGGGCACGCGGCTGACGTTCCCCGACGCGCCGGGCAGCCCCACGCTGACCGTGGTCGGAGTCGCCCGGTCGGTGACCGGCACCGCGGACGCCTGGGTGACCCCCGCGCGGGCCGCGTCGCTGGCCGCGCCGGGCGGCGCCCCCGAGTACGAGATGCTCTACCGCCTCGCCGCCGCGGGGACGGACGCCCAGGTCGCCGCAGGCCGGGCCGCGCTCACCGCGGCGGTGCCGAAGGGCGCGCTGACCGGGTCGCAGTCCTATCTGACGGTCAAGCAGGAAAAGACCGCCAACGCGAAGGCGTTCGTGCCGTTCCTGGCCGCCTTCGGTGTCCTCGGGCTGCTCCTGTCGGTCCTGGTCATCGGCATCGTCGTGAGCGGCGCGGTGGGTGCCGCGACCCGGCGCATCGGCATCCTCAAGTCCCTCGGCTTCACCCCCGCGCAGGTCGTACGGGCCTACGTCGGGCAGGCGCTGGTCCCCGCGGCCGTCGGCTGCGCCCTGGGGCTGGTGGTGGGCCATCTGCTGGCCGTCCCGGTACTCGCCGAGGTCGGCGAGGCCTTCGACGGTCCGGCGGCGTCGATCCCGCTGTGGATCGATGTCGCCGTGCCCGCGACGGCCCTCGTCCTGGTCGCCTGCGCCGCTCTGGTGCCCGCGCTGCGCGCCGGACGGCTGCGCACCGTGGCGGCGATCACCACCGGACGTACGCCCGGCACCGGCCGGGGGCGCCTGGCGCGGCGGCTCACCGGACGGCTGGCGCTGCCACCGGCGGTCGGTCTCGGGCTGGCGGGCCCCTTCGCCCGGCCGGCGCGTTCGGCGACGATGGCCGCCGCGGTGGTCTTCGGCGCCGCCGCCGTCACCTTCGGGGTGGGGCTCGCCCTCACGCTCGGGGCCGTCCAGTCGGACCGCATGCTGAACTCGGCCGGGTCGGTCGCCGTCGGCACGGGCGGCGGGCAGGCGCCGCCCGGCGCGCAGGCGGTCCATGTGGGCGGCGGGCCCGAAGAGCCGAAGGCCGACCCGGCCGAGATCGCCGCCGCGCTCCGCGCACAGCGGGGGACCGGCCGCTTCTACGGCACGACCCGGGCGGAGGTGAGCGCGTCCGGCATCACCGGCGCCACCACCGTGGTGGCGTACCAGGGCGACGCGTCCTGGGCCGGCCCCCCGATGGTCTCGGGCGACTGGCTGGACGGGCCGGGCCAGGCCGTGGTCACCACCCGCTTCCTGAAGGCCGCCGGAATCCGGGTCGGCGACACGGTGACGCTGACGGAGCAGGGGCGGCACGTCACGGTACGGATCGTCGGCGAGGCGTTCTTCACCGAGGGAGAGGGCATGGAGCTGCTGACCCCGACCTCGACCCTCACCGCGCTCGGGCTCGACGCGACGCCGGGCCAGTACGACGTGGAGACGGAACCGGGCACGGAGCTGACGCGCTATCTGACCGCGCTCAACGACCGGCTCGACCCGCTCGGCGCCGTCGCCCTGGCAAACACCGACGACGAATCCAGCGTGATCGTCGCCATGGACGCGCTGATCGGGACCCTCACCCTGATGCTCGTCGTGGTCGCGGGCCTGGGCGTGCTCAACACGGTCGTGCTCGACACCCGCGACCGGGTGCACGACCTCGGTGTCCTCAAGGCCCTGGGCATGGCCCCCCGGCAGACCGTGACCATGGTCGTCACCTCGGTCGCCGGGATCGGTCTGGTGGCCGGGGCGGTGGCGGTCCCGGTCGGCGTCGCCCTGCACCACTACGTCACGCCGTTCATGGGCGACGCCGTCGGCATGACCCTGCCGCCGTCGCACGTCGCCGTCTACGACGCGCCCGAGCTGGCCCTGCTCGCCCTGGGCGGGCTGGTCATCGCGGTGGCGGGCGCCCTGCTCCCGGCCGGCTGGGCCGCCAGGACGAGGACGGCCACCGCCCTGCGCACCGAGTGACCGTGCCTACGCCGCCGCGCGTCCGCCCTCGCCGCCCCGCCTGAACGCCCACTCCGCCCTCGGCTCCACCACGCACCGGAAGACCCGCCGGACGGGGGACGTGCACAGCAGGGTCACGGTCAGGGCGGCGACGAGGGTGACGGCGAGGGCGCCGAACGGCTGGTGGATCCAGGGGTGGTCGTACCAGTGGGCGGGGCCGGCGGCCTGCTTGACGAAGCCGTGCAGGAGATAGCCGTAGAGCGTGGCCGCGCCGAGGGCGGTGAACCAGGTGGGGCGTCCCGGTACCCAGGCAAGGAAGCAGGCCACCAGGACGAGGGAGCAGCCGAAGGTGGCCAGGGTCATCACCGGGCCGGACCAGGCGGGCGCCCCGAGCTGTACGGCGCTGTCGTTGTGGAAGAACCAGGGGTAGACGCCGCGCGGGGCCGCCCAGTACGCCACGGCCAGGGCGGCCGCGAAGACCGGCACGGCGGCGACGCGTACCGCGCGGCGGCGCACCAGCCGGAAGTGCTCCGGCTTCAGCAGCAGGCCCAGGACGAAGTAGGGCAGGAACTGGAGGACCCGCTGGAGGTCGAGGTCCTTGCCGATGGCGGGCGAGAGGGTCGCGAGCATCGCGACGGCCAGGGCGAGCGGCAGGGGCCGGCGTACGAGGCGCCAGACCGGCGCGGTCAGCCGCCAGACGAACAGGGCCGCCAGGAACCAGGTCAGGTAGAGGGGGTCCAGCAGGCTGATGTCGCGGTCCGGGGCGTCGTCGGTCCACCTCGTGACGAGGGTGTACGCCACCTCGAAGACCACGTACGGCACGGCCACGCCGGTGATCAGGCGCTTGACGCGCCGCGGGCTGCCGTCGAAGCCGCGGGAGAAGTGGCCGGAGATGACGATGAACGCCGGCATGTGGAAGGCGTACACGAGCGTGTAGAACGCGGTGACCGTGCGGCTGCCCTCGCGCAGGGGTTCCCAGGCGTGGCCCACGGCGACCAGCAGGATCGCCAGGTACTTGGCGTTGTCGAAGAAGGCGTCCCGCTTCTTCGCGGGCGCGGCCTGTGCCGGCTCCGCGGCTGTCGGCTCGGCCTGTGTCGGCTCGGCCTGCGTCGGCTCGGCCTGCGTCGGCTCGGCCTGCGTCGGCTCGGTCTGTGTCGGCCGGGCCTGTGGAGGCTCGGCCTGCGTCGGCCCCGCCGGTGTCGGCTCGGTGTCGTTCGAGGGCAGTGTGGCCTGCCCGATGCCCTCCTGGCGCAACCCGGACAGACCAGAACACCTCTCACACGACCGTGCTCCCTGCCCAGGACCCGCCGGGGGGAGGCTCCGACACCATTAC
This sequence comes from Actinobacteria bacterium OV320, assembly GCA_001298545.1. Classification (GTDB taxonomy): domain Bacteria; phylum Actinomycetota; class Actinomycetes; order Streptomycetales; family Streptomycetaceae; genus Streptomyces; species Streptomyces coriariae. The sequence goes on along the minus strand of LJCX01000031.1, from coordinate 337,147 downwards.
CGGGCCCTGCTTACCGGCTTCCGGCCGGATAAACCTCGCGCCGCGGCCGAACGGTCAGAGGCGCGTCGCGGCGTGCGGATGCGAATGCGGATGCCGATGCTGCTCGGCCGGCCGCGCGGTGAGCGGCAGCACCTGAGACCTCAGCCTTCCTCCTCTTCCTCTTCTTCCTCTTCGTCGCGGGGCCGGCCAAGGAGTTCGCGCAGCAGCCGTTCGTCATCGGGGCCGAGGCCGGTGACGAAACTGGCCAGCACGGCCTCGCGGTCCCGCTCGGCGTCCAGCACCCTGCGCATGCGCTGGGCGGCGAGACCGGCCTCGTCGGACGCGGGCAGCCAGGTGAACGACCGCCCGCCGCGCTCGCGGGTGACCGCGCCCTTGGCGAGCAGCCGGGTGAGGATCGTGATCACCGTCGTATAGGCGAGACCGCCGCCCAGGCGTTCCTGCACCCACCCGGCGGTGGCCGGACCGTCCGCCTCCCGCAGCGCCGACAGGACCAACGCCTCCAGCTCGCCCTGTCCGCGCCGCCGGGGACGCTGCCGGTGATCCGTCACGCCCCGTCTCCTCTCCGCCGCCGTCCGTTTCCCGGTCGGACATCGTATAGACGCCGCCCGCCGCACCCGCCTCCCGTCGCCCGGGCGGACCCTTGCTTCCCATACCCCTAGGGGGTATACAGAACGCATGGACCATGACCAGCACCACCCTCCGCACGGCGACCGGCACCACGATCACGCCTCCCCGGCGGCGCGGCACGGGGGCGTCTCCTGGTCCATGGCGATGACGGCGACCCTGCACTGCCTCACCGGGTGCGCCATCGGCGAGATCCTCGGGATGGTCATCGGTACCGCCCTCGGCTGGGGCAATGTGCCGACCATGGTCGTCGCGATCGTTCTCGCGTTCCTGTTCGGCTACTCCTTCACCCTGTTCGCGGTGCGCCGGGCCGGCCTGGGCCTCAGGGCCGCGGTCAAGGTGGCGCTGGCCGCCGACACCGTGTCGATCGCCGTGATGGAACTGGTCGACAACACCGTCGTCGCCCTCACCCCGGGCGCGATGGAGGCCGAGTTGTCGGACGGGCTGTTCTGGGCAGCCCTCCTGGGCGGCTTCGTGATCGCCTTCCTGATCACCACGCCCGTGAACAAGTGGATGATCGGCCGCGGCAAGGGCCACGCCGTCGCCCACGCCCAGCACGCCTGAGGCCCCTCGCCTCCCTCGCCGCCTCCCTCGCCACTCCCCGCGTCCCTCCCGGCACCCCTCCCCCGGCTTCGCTCACAGCCTGCCGAACGCCACCCCGCGCCAGATCCAACCCGCCGCCAGCACCGCCTCCCGCAGCGGATCCTTCATCTCCGCCGGGTCGAAGCGGTACGTCTCCTGGAGGCGCCGACGGCCGTCGGGACCACGCTCGACCGTCCATTGGCGGGAGACCGCGGTCACCTGGCCGCGGCCGAACTCCCGCGCCACGGCCAGCCGGGGAGGGTCGCCCACCCACGTGACCTCACGCAACTCGTCGACGCTGCGCACCTCGTGGGCCCCCGGCAGCAGACGCATCCGTGTCTTGAGCGTCTGCCGCATGCGTACCTGGACGAAGTACGAGTGCCAGGAGGGCTCCCTGACCCGCCACTCCGCCACCAGATCGGCACGTTCCTCGGGCAGCGCGTCGCGTACGCGGTACGCAACCTCCGGGCCGTTGACGGCGAACAGTGCGGCCCGGACCTCCTCGGCGGAGCGCGGCACGAGACCGCTCTCGGGGTGTCTGGTTCCGGTCAATCTGTCGAAGAAGCCCATCCGGTCAACCTAGGGCAAGGGCGGGTACGACCGTCCGGGCCGCCCGGACATCTCGTCCGGCCGAGGGTCGAACGCTCCCCACGCCCGCCGCTAGTCTTTCCCCTCATGGGGAAAACCGCAGGTGGGCAGATGGCGGTCGTGGCCGCGTTGGTGCGGTCGGCGTTCCTCGTGAACGCCGTGTACGCCGAGTCGAGCCGCGCCCACGGCATCACACCGCAACAGGGCCAACTGCTGTGCGTGCTGATGCCGCAGCCGTACGGCATGAGCGAACTCGGCGAGATGCTCGGGCTCGCCAAGTCCAGCCTGACGGGGCTGGTGGACCGGACGGTCCAGCGCGGACTGGTCCGGCGCGAGCCGGATCCGCGGGACGGGCGGGCCGTCCGCGTCGGACTCACCGCGGAAGGCCACCGGCTGGCGCAAGGGTTCTACGACGAGACGTACCGCCGCCTCGAGAACGTGCCCTCGGGGCTGAACACGAGCGAACGCGACCGGCTCGCCGCGCTGCTCGCCCGCGTCGTCGTCGACAACAAGGTGCCCGAGGTCTTCACCGACCCGGACGCCTGAACCCGGTCTGACCCCGGTCGCCCTGCCATCTCCCACGCACGCGCTCACGCACACACGCACACACCCGCTCACGCACGTACCCGCTCACCCGCTCACCCGCCCGAAGTCGTTCGCCTCGCGCTCCGTGTCTGCTCGTCCGGCGACCTTCAGTGTCAGGGTCACCGCGATCGACACCAGCGCCATCACCGTCATCGCCGTTGCGGGTGAGGTGAGTTGGGCGACCGCTCCGGCCAGCGCCGCGCTGACGCCCTGCATGGTGAGCATGCCGGCCGAGTGCAACCCCAGTGCGTGGCCGCTGAGTTCGGGCGGAGTGAGGGCCATCAGCCGCTCCTGCTGGACCAGGCTCGCGCCGAATCCGACGGAGGCGAGGGCCGCGCAGACCGCCGCGAGCGGAAGGGCGGGACGCAGGGCGAAGAAGGCGTAGGGAGTGGCCAGCAGCAGCAGGAGGGGCGTGGCCAGGCGGGGGCGCAGGGCCGGCGGGACGAGGCGGCCCACGGTCACGTCACCGGCCAGCATGCCCAGCGCGCCGCACGCGAACAACGTGCCTGCCGCGTCGGGGTCGTAGGACACGAAGAGCGCTTCGCAGCCGACGACCAGCCCGTTGGGGAGCCACAGGCCCAGATAGGTGAGGCGACGGGGCCGCGAGGACCACAGCTCGGCGTTCGTGCGCCGGGTCGCCGCGACCGAGGGACGGCCGCCGGCTCGCGGCGGGCGGACGGTCAGGCCGAGGCGGGTGATCACGGCGGCGGTCGTGTAGAGCAGGGCGGCGAGCAGCAGGACCGGACGCGGGGAGAGCACGGTCACGAGCGCGCCACCGGCGGCGAAGCCGATGATCTGTATCAGTCCGCTCAGCATGTTGAAGAGCGAACGCCCCGGCAGATAGCCGTCCTTGGTGAGGATCTCGTTGAGCAGGCCCCAGCGGACGCCCCCGCCGAGCGAGGCGATCAGTCCCTGGAGGAGCACGACCGCGAAGACACCCCACACCGGCAGTCCGGGCAGCGCCAGGACGGCCGTCGCGGCGGCGAAGGCGAGGGAGAGGCCGGTCAGCGCCGACCTCGGGGGCAGCCGGTCGGCGCCCGAGAGGAAGAAGGTCGCGCCCAGCACCTGCGCGAGCGACGGGCCGAACATGCTCACCGCCGACAGCAGTGGGGAGTCGGTGGCCCGGTAGACGAGCGTGCCGAGCGCGAGCCCGCTCACCGTCCCGGCGGCGGTCTGGGCGGCGACGGAGAGGAAGAGGGGCGTGAACTCGGGCGTGCGGAAGAGCTGTCGGTATGTGTGGCCGGTCATGGGCGGAGTCTGCGACGGGCCGTGGAGGGGTGGTTATTGTTTCGCCGGACCGCGAAACGTCGTCAGTCGTACGGGCAAGGGGTGGGGGCGCAGGGGCATGGGCTGGTGGCAGGTGAACGCGGACACCCTGGCGCGCAGCCGGTTCGTGCTCTCGCCGCTCGCCGAGACCTTCGCGAGCCTGAAGCTGCTGCACGCGGGCGTGGGGACGCATCCCGGCGAGCGCGACTGGCTGCGCGACCGGCTCCCCGGCTACCGCGCCGTCCTGGCGGCCGACGCGGTGACCGCGCTGCTGGTGCGGGCCGGACTGGGGCGGAGCTGGGTCGCCGACTTCCTCACGCCCACCCCGAGGGACGGCGAGAGCTTCGAGGAGGGCGTCGCCCGGATACGGTCGGCCGATCCGGCGCAGGCCCGCGCCCATCTGCGGATGTCCCTGGGCGGCCCGCTCCCCGCCGCCCTGGACCGGGAGGACCTGCCGGACCGGGCGGCCGGGCTGCTGGAGTACGTGTGGGAGGCGGGCGTACGACCGCACTGGGAGCGCCGGCGGCGCGTCCTGGAGGCCGATGTCGTCGCACGGACCGCGCAGGTCAGCCGGGGCGGCTGGGCGGCCGTACTGGACTCGCTGCGGCCGGGGACGCGATGGCTGGGCGAGAGTCGGTTTCAGGTCAACCTGCACGAGTATCCGCCCCGCGAGATCTCCGGTGCCGAACTGGTGTTCGTGCCGGTCACCCCGAAGACGGGGTGGGTGTCGTGGGAGGAGCGGGAGCGCTACGCCGTCGTCTATCCCTGCACGGGAGCGCTCGCCGAGGACCACCGGGACCGGGCCCGCGGCGTACCGGCCGCGTTGGGCGCCCTGCTGGGGCCCGGACGGGCCGCGGTGCTCGTCCTCCTGGCCGGCCCCCTGAGCACCACCCAGCTGGTCGCCCTGACCGGCCAGGGCCTCGGCTCGGTCGGCCGCCATCTGCGGGTGCTGCTGGAGGCGGGGCTGGTGGAGCGGCGGCGCGCGGGGCGGTCGGTGCTGTATTCGCGGACGGCGGCGGGCGAGGTCCTGGCCCGGGCCGCCGCCGGTTAGGTCCTGGCCGTCCCGGCCGGAACCGGAAGCGGGGGACGGCCCCGGAAGGGGTGGGTTCACCGCCCGGGGCTAGCATCCGGAGCATGACTACTGACGCAGGTGCCTCTCCCCTCGACGTTCGGATCGATGCCCTCAAGGGCGGTTCCGCGGAGCTCTCCCAGTACGCGGGCCAGGCCGTGCTCGTGGTGAACGTGGCCTCCAAGTGCGGCCTGACCCCGCAGTACACGGGCCTGGAGAAGCTCCAGGAGCGGTACGCCGCCCAGGGCTTCACCGTGCTCGGCGTGCCCTGTAACCAGTTCCTCGGGCAGGAGCCCGGCACCGCCGAGGAGATCGCCGAGTTCTGCTCGGCCACCTACGGCGTGTCCTTCCCGCTGACCGAGAAGGTCGAGGTCAACGGCGCGGAGCGGCACCCGCTGTACGAGCGCCTCGTCGGGTTCGCGGACGCCGAGGGCCACGACGGCGACATCCGCTGGAACTTCGAGAAGTTCCTGATCGGGCGGGACGGGTCCGTCGTCGCCCGCTTCTCCCCGCAGACCGAGCCCGAGGCCGCCGAGGTCGTCGCCGCCATCGAGGGCCAGCTGGGCTAGGCGGTTCCCGACCGAAGGGATCGTCCGGCTTGACCTTGCCCCTGGGGCAGGGCCGAGCCTCCTCGACGCCGGGCGCGAAGGCCGCCCGGCGACGGAGGACGACGGGGGGTGCGTGGTGGACATCAGGGATGACGGCGCGCTGCTCACGATCGGCGCGTTCGCCGCGCGGGCCCGGCTCTCGGCCAAGGCGCTGCGGCTGTACGACCGGCTCGGGCTGCTCGCCCCGGCGCACATCGACGAGGCCAGCGGCTACCGCTACTACCGGGCCGGCCAGGTGGAACGCGCCCGGCTGGTGGCCATGCTGCGTCAGCTGGACATGCCGCTCGCGCGGATCGCCGAACTGGTGGAGACCGCTGACGGGCCCGCGTCCGGGGAGCTGCTCGCCGCCTACTGGGGCGATGTCGAGACCCGGTTCGCCGCCCAGCGCACCCTCGCCGCCTACCTCCGTGCACGGCTGTCGGGGAGGAGCTCCGAGATGTACGAGAAGTTCGAGGTCCGGTTGGCCGACGTGCCCGAGCAGGTGATCGTCACCGAGACACGGCACACGCTCGCGGACGAGCTGCCCCTGTGGATCCCCGCCTCGCTGGGGCGGCTGGAGGAGGCGGCCGGGGAGTGCGGGGGTGTGGTCGGGGCGCCGTACGTCGTCTACTACTCCGCGGTGTCCATGGAGAGCGACGGGCCGGTCGAGTCCTGTGTGCCGGTCGCCGACGAGTCCCGGGCCCGGGCCTGGGCGGCCGCCGCGCAGGGCCGGGGCCGGCAGTTCCAGGTGCGGGTGGAGCCCGCCCGGCGGCTCGCCTGCACGAGGATCACCAAGGCGCAGGTGGCGCACCCTCAGATCCTCGCCCCGTACGAGGCGGTGGAGGCCTGGATGAAGCGGGAGGGCTGGGACTACGACGGTCCCTGCCGGGAGATCTACTTCGCCGACTGGGACGCGGCGGGAGCCGAGGACCCGGTGTGTGACGTGGCGTTCCCGGTGAAGCGGGGCTAGCCGGGCCGACGGGCCTGCCGGCGGCCCGCGCCGGGGATGTGCCGAGCCCCCTCGGCAAGGACGGCGAGCTGGTCGAGGGGGCTCTTGGGTCGTGCTGGTGAAGCCGGTCGTGCAGATGAATCCGGTCGTACTGGTGAAGCTGGTCGTGCTGGTGGGGCGGTCTCAGGGGATCGTCCCCTTATGCCTTGACCGATGCCACGAAGGTGTTCCACGCGTCGGCGGGGAAGGCCAGGGTCGGGCCCTCGGTGACCTTGGAGTCACGGACGGCCATGGCCGCACGGAGAGGGGACTTGATCTCGACGCATGCGCCGTTGCCCTGGGAGTAGGAGGACTTGACCCACTCGTTCGCGGCGCCCTGCTGGATTGCCATGTTCGCTCCGGTAGTCAGTTGCTGAGTTGCTGTCACCACGCCGTGCGCAGATCTCCGTCTGCACGGCATGGTTTGCGCCACCGTTGTTGCTTGATGGCGTGATCGACGCTACTCGCCAACATCGTGATGCGGAGCGACTATTCACCCGTCCGGATGGCATATTCCATAGGGACTTCCCTCCGGCCCGGCCGAAGGTGTACTTTGCGGCGCTTCACGGGGCGACCTCCCTGGCGTAGTCCTTCGCCACCTTCGCGATGAACTCCCGGGTCTGGTCGGCGTTCAGGGCCTGCGCCCGCAGGTGCTCGTACATCACGCTGTACTTCTGCACGTCCTGCGGCTTCTCCAGGTACAGGTCGCTGGTGACTCCCTCGATGTAGACCACGCTGGAGTCGGCGGCGTCCGGGAACTCGAGGATCGCGTACTGGCCGCTCACCCCCGGATGCGCGCCCATGGTGAACGGGATCAACTGCACGGTCACGTGCGGCAACTGGGACATCTCCAGCAGGTAGTCCAACTGCTCGATCATCACCTGCCGGTTGCCGACCTCGCGGCGCAGCGCCGCCTCGTCCAGGACCGCCCACAGACGCAACGGGTTGTCGGCTGTGGAAATACGTTCCTGTCGGCGCAGGCGCACCTGGATCCGCTTCTCGATGTCCGCCGGCGGGGCCTCCGGCAGCGCGCCCGAGATCAGCGCCTCCGCGTACTGGCGGGTCTGGAGCAGCCCGGGCACGACCTGCGGGTCGTACACGCGCAGACTCGCCGCGTCCGTCTCCAGGCCGATGTAGACGCTGTACGGAACATCGCCGAAGGCATGCCACCAGCCCTGCTGGCGGGAGTCCTTGGCCATCTCCATCAGCGAGTCGACCATCCGCTGGTCCTCGACCTCGTACACCCCGCACAGGTCACGGACGTCACGCTGACTGATACTGCGCCGGCCGTTCTCCAGCCGGCTGATCTTCGACTGGGACACCAGCAGGCGCTCGGCCACCTCTTCGGCCGTCATGCCCTTGAGCTCACGGAGCCGACGCAGCTCCTGGCCCAGCCGGCGTCGCCTGACAGTGGGATTGACATTGGACGCCACGGGACGTGCACCTCCGGCTGCGTGTCTGTAACTGACACTTTGCGTATCTGCTGTTCAGCAGACTGCCACCAAGGCGCTTTCTACCGCTGGAAAACGGTGGATATGCGGCGGGTACACGCCAGTTCGGGTCCGTCCCCCGACATGCGTCCGCGCGGGGTGGCGGATCGATACGTCCACCACCCCGCGCGGCCGCTGCGGCTCCCGGAACGGGTCCTGTGTCCGACGGGTCCAACTGGCCCTGCGGGTCTTACGTCCTGCGGGTCTTACGTCCTGCGGTTCTCCGGCCCGGCCGGCGCGATGTCGTGGGACTGCGGCTCAGTGAGCCACGACACGTGCCATGGGACCGCGGTGCGGCTGCGCCGGAACGCCACGGGCGGGTTCCGGTGCGGGCCTGGCACCGGGTCCGGCCTGCCGGCCGGGTGGTGCCTGGTTACGACGCGGCTGTGCCACCGCGCCGTTCTGGACGTCCATCACGGCGTGCGCCACGAGGCCGCCCATCGGGTCGTGCCTGATCAGATCCCGCAGCCGGGAGCGGGACGAACGTCCCTCGTTGCCCGGGTACAGGTGCTTGCCGAGGCCGACCGCGTGCGCCAGTGCGGCGAGCGCCGCGGTCCGCGGGTCCGGCGGTACGCCGGTGCGGATCGCGGAGTCCAGCCGGGCCTTGATCTCCCGGCTGATGTCGGTGTCCGTCGCCTGGTAGCGAGTCGTCGGCAGCACTCCGCACATCTGTCCCGCCACGGCATGAACCATGCCGCACCGCTCCAGATGCGAGAGGTAGGTCTGGCGTAGCCCGAGACGCGGCCCGCCGATCCAGTGGACGGCACGTACAGGAGCGCCACGCCTTCGCAGCAACTCCAACGCGCAGTCCAGCGTTGGGTCTCCAGTCGGCCGTGGGGACACCACGGCGATACGATCCCCGTCAGGGGCTATCCGTCCGGCCAGCGCCAGCTCCACTAGCTGTGCTCCGGCCAGACCGAGGTCGAGCGACTGCGGCTGTGCGGTGGTACCCGTGGTCGGGTCCAGCGCCAGCAACAAAAGCTCTTCCGGAATTGTTCTGCGGCTCCTGCCCATCCATGCCTCCCCGCGTGGATGAATGACAGGGTGACCCCTCTCACATTGGTCTGTCGAGGGTGCGTGACCTGTTTGTAGTGGAACCAGTAGGTATGTCGTTCTCGTCTACCGCAGGAGCCAAGCCCTCTACACAGGACACTGGTACATGGTTCGGACATGCCATGAGGCGTGTTCCGGGCGGGCGGTTCACGGTTCGGCACGAGCGCGCGGTGGGCGTGCGGCACAGGAGGAGGCATCGGTGGCGGGCGAGTCCCCCGACAGGTCGAAGCAGCGCGAGTCGTCGGCAGAACCGACGTCGGGGAGCGCGAGCACGGTTCCCGAAGCGCGTGAGCCTCGCGATTCCCGCGAAGTCCGCGATCCGCGGGTGGCCGTGGCGCGGGAGGCCGAGCCGTCGGCGTCACGGGGCGGCGTGGACACGGCGACGCGAGTGTTCTCGGTACGGGACCTGAAGACCGCGGAGTCCGAACAGCCCGAGGCGTCCGCGGAGCCCGAGGAGGGCGAGGAGGACGAGGAGCCCGCGGGGACCGAGGACGGGGACGAGGCCACGGCGAGCGAGACCGCCGAGGACGCCACGGAGGCCGAGGACGCCACGGAGGCCGAGGGCACCGAGGCACCCGAGGGCGGGACCGACGCCGGCGACACCGAGGAGCCCGCGGAGGCCACCGAGCACACCGAGGCCGCAGAGGCCGAAAACAGCGGTACGGCCGCCGGGACCGGGTCCACCGAGGCCGAGGACGCCGAGAGCGGCTCCGAGGGCGCCCAGGACGGCCCTGAGGGCGCCGAGGCGGCCGGGAGCGCGTCCAGGACCGCCGGGGGCGCCTCCGGGGGCAGCGACGAGCGCCTGCGGGAGGCCGTGGCCCAGTGGGTGGCCTCGGCGGACGAGAGCACCTCGGACGAGAGCACCTCGGACGAGGACACCTCGGACCGGGACACCGGCGCCGAGGCGGAGGAACGTTCCGCGAGCGACGCCGCGGAAGCCGATGAATCCGACGAACCCGGCAAAACCGACGAGCCCTCCGACGCGAAGCCGGACGCCGACGCCGAGGCCACCTCCGGGTCCGCGTCCGAGTCCACGCCCAGGCCCGCCTCCAAGCCCGCGCCGAAGTGGGCGTCGGACACCGACGAGCAAGCCGCCGAGGACGCCGAAGCCGACGCCGACGCCGACGCCGACGAGCCCGACCACTCCCCCGTCGACCAGCCCACCGCCGTCTTCAAGGCGCCCCGGCCCAGGCCCGCCGTCGACCAGCCGACCACCATGCTGAAGCTGGGCGGCGCCACCAAGCCCAAGCCGGACAAGGACGAGGACGAGGACGAGGCCGCTCCGAAGGAGGCCCCGAAGGCCGGCCGGCCGGCCGAGCCCGAGGCCCCTGCCGAGCGGACCAGCAAGTTCGTCGCGCTCAAGCCGCTCGACGAGCCCCGGCCGCCGAAGCAGGCCGACGTCACCGCCCTGGTCCCGCAGGTCGGCCCCGAGCGCACCACCCAGCAGCCGCTGCCGCCGAGGCCGCCGCTGGACCTGCTGGCGGAGCTGACGAACACCCCGCCGCCCCCGCCCACCCCGCTGCGCACGCTCGGACGACGGCTCAAGATCTGGACGCCCCTGGTCATCCTGCTGCTGGTCGCGTTTGCGATCGCGCAGGCCGTACGGCCGCTGCCGGCGACCGCGTTGGCCCTCACCGCGGAGGACTCGTACACCTTCGAGGGCGGCAAGACGCAGCTGCCCTGGCCGAGTGAGGGACAGGGCTGGATGGACGCCGACGGCGTCGGCACGGTGGGCAGCTTCGGCAAGCAGACGCCTGTGGCCATCGGCTCGGTCGCCAAGACCATGACGGCGTACATCATCCTCAAGGACCACCCGATGAAGGCCGGGGAGGAGGGCCCTGAGATCGAGGTCGACGCGACGGCGGAGAAGGAGGGCGGCTACGACGTCTCCGGCGACGAGTCGACGCTCAACACCGTCAAGGCCGGCGACCGGCTCACCGAGAAGCAGGCCCTGTCGGCCGTCCTGATCCCCTCCGCCAACAACATCGCGCGGCTGCTCGCGCGCTGGGACGCGGGTACGGAGGCGGCGTTCGTGAAGAAGATGAACGCCACCGCCAAGGAACTGGGGATGACCGACACGACGTACACGGACCCCTCGGGCCTGAAGGAGACCACCGTCTCCACGGCCGAGGACCAGGTGAAGCTCGGCCGCGCGTTCGTGAAGGTCCCGGCCCTGGTCTCCATCTCCAGCGCGGCCAGCTGGACCGACCCGTCCGGCAAGTACTGGAACAACTACAACACCCTGCCGTACTACATCGGCGCGATCGGCATCAAGACCGGCAGCACCACCGCGGCCGGCGGCAACCTGCTCTTCGCCTCCCGCAAGAAGGTGAACGGGCAGACGGTGACCCTCGTCGGCGCGGTCCTCGGCCAGCACAAGCCGAAGATCCTCGAAACGGTCAACGCGGTCAGCAAGACGGCGCTGCTCGCCGCCCAGGACGCGCTCACCTCGGCGAAGATCCTCAAGAAGGGCGACGTCGTCGGGTACGTGGACGACCAGCTGGGCGGCCGCACTCCCGTCGTCATCACCAAGGACGTCTCGGCGGTCGGCTGGGCGGGCATGACGGTGAAGCTGTCCTTCACCGCCGACGACGTGCCGCACACGGCGAAGGCCGGCACCCAGGTGGGCACGCTCACCGTCGGGGACGGCACCAGCAGTGCCGTGAAGGTGCCCGTCGCCCTGCAGTCCGATCTGACCGAGCCGGGCTTCTCGGACAAGCTGACACGCATCGGCTGACCCGCGGCCCCGCACGTACGCCTGCGTCACCCCGTCGGGCAGCCGCCCGGCGGGGTGCGTGCTAGCGTCACGAAACGGGACAGGTCGCCGGTCGCAAGGACGCAGCCGTGAAGCGGACGCGAACGGCATGCGGCCGAGAGCAGAAGACGGGACACGGGGAGTGCCTTCAGGTGGCCACTGCGGAGCCGACACGCGCCGACGACACCGGTCCGGACCCGGACGCCGACGCGCGACCGAGGGTGCCCGCCCCGCAGTCGGGCGACCACGACCGTGACGACCGCGGCGACCGTGCCGGCCGTGGCGCGATGGTAGAGCTCGAGCGGGACCACGTCCCGGACCCCGAGGCGGCGGACGACCGCGCGGACGGCCCTGCGGACGGCCGTACGGACGGCCCTGCGGACGGCCGTACGGACGGCCCTGCGGACGGCCGTACGGGCGACGCGGGCGCCGTGCGTGAGCCGTCCCGGGTGAGATCCGCGCTCGACCGGCTGGGCGGCCGGCTGCGACGCCATCCCGTGCTCGCCATGACGGGACTGTCCGGCGTCCTGCACCTCGTCTGGTTCTTCACGTTCGCGAACAGTGGTGGCGACCTCGCGGCGCAGGACGCCTGGGCCGAGTTCGTCGGCCGGCACCCCGACTCCGCGTACAACCTCGCCTGGTACGGCGGCATGCACCCGGTGTCGTACAGCATGGTGTCGCCGTATCTGATGTCCCTGCTCGGCGTCCGGACGACGATGATGATCGCCGGGACGCTGTCGGCGGGGCTGCTCACCCTGATCCTGCTGCGCTGCCGGCCGGTGAAGAACCCGTTGTGGCCGGCGCTGGCCGGGGTCTTCGCCCTGCTGTGCAACGCGGCTTCCGGGCGCGTGACGTTCGGGCTGGGCAACACGTTCGCGTTGGGCGCGGTCGCCGTCGTGTTCTGCTGGCCGTACCGCTGGCGCTACAAACGCTGGGCGAAGGCGCTGTGCGCCGCCCCGCTCGCCGCGCTCGCCACGATGGGCTCGCCGGTGGCGGGGCTCTTCGTGGGGCTCGTCGCCGCCGCGCTGTTCCTCCAGAAGCGGCGGCCGGGCGCGTGGGCGCTGGGGCTCGCGCCGACGGCCGTGGTCGCCCTGTCCGCCTGGCTGTTCCCGTTCTCCGGCACCCAGCCGATGTCCTTCGGTTCGGCGTCGCTGCCGCTGCTGTCCGCGGTGGCCGTCTTCGCGGTCGTCCCGCGCGACTGGAAGACGGTACGGATCACCTCGGCGGTGTACGGGCTCGGGGTCCTGCTGGTGTGGCTGATCAGCTCGCAGATCGGTTCCAACATCACGCGTCTCGCGATGCTGTTCACGGGCGTGGTGCTGATGGCGGCGCTGCCGTTCGCCGTGCCGCGCAGCCGCAAGTGGTACGCGATCGTCGTCGCGTTCTGCGGGTTCGTGGGCTGGATCGGCTTCAAGTCGGTCGACGACGTCCTGCGGACGACCCCGGCGGCCTCCTGGGCGCGTGAGCTGGCGCCGCTCGTCAACGAACTCCAGGAGATCGGCGCGGAGAAGGGGCGGGTGGAGGTCGTACCGGCCCGCTCGCACCGCGAGGCGTCCGCGCTCGCGCCGTACGTCAACCTCGCCCGGGGCTGGAACCGCCAGGCCGACATGGAGCGCAACCCGCTCTTCTACGACGACACCCTCAACTCGGCGAACTACCACGAGTGGCTCCAGCGGTGGGCCGTGCACTTCGTCGTCGTCCCGAAGGAGGCGCTGGACGGGGACGGCGGCGAACGGGAGCGGGAGCTGGTGCAGCGGGGGCTGCCGTATCTGGTGCAGATCTGGGGGGACGCCAACTGGCAGCTGTTCAAGGTCACCGACCCCGCCTCGCTCGCCGAGCCGAACGCGGTGGTGCAGCGGGCCAAGCAGGACGAGATGACGATCGACGTGAAGAAGGCGGGACGGATCCTGATCCGGATCCCGTACTCGCCGTGGCTGAGCGTCGTCGACGCGCAGGGCAAGAGCCTGAAGCCGCCGCAGGAGACGGACGCGTCCAAGGACCGGGCCGAGGGGGAGCCGAAGACGTACGACAACGTCGACGGGTGCCTGTTCGAGACGGAGGAGGACGCGGACGGGGACAAGTGGACGATGCTGATCGCCCCGCGGGCGGGGGTGTACCGGCTGGCCGCCCCCTATCAGCTGCCGCGGGGCACGCCGTGTCCGGACGAGCTCAAGCAGCCGTGATCAGCGCAGCTCGGTCACATGGCGGTCCGTGCCCGGGACCGTCGGGATGAACGGTGCGAGCAGTTCCACCCGTCCCAGGCCCGACTCCGTCAGCGCCTCCTCCAGGCCGGTGAAGTGCGGGTCCCAGCAGTGCCTCGGGTCGGTCTCCAGGAACCACAGGAGGGTCAGGCGGGTGTCGACGCCCTCGACCTGCTTGACGTAGGTCATGCGGTCGCCGGGGAGCGGGGTGGGGCGGAAGACGGTGACCATGGCCGTCGGGGAGCCCGCCACCCGCTTGGGGAGGTGGCGGGCGCGCAGCCACTCCAGGAGTTCGGCGCGCTGCTGCGCCGAGTCGGTGTCGATCACCTCGAGCACCAGGCCCGCGTACGGGTGGTCCAGGGCGTGGAAGTCGCGGGGACCGGCGGCGCCGTCCCGGTACACGGTCGTCTCGTGGTCCTGGAACGCCGTGAAGACGTGGGTGCGGTCCTGGTAGACGCGGGCGTCGCGGTTGAGGCGCTTGTTGATGGCGACCGTCCACTTCATGTGGTCGTCGTAGCGGCCGTCGGTGATCCAGTAGGTGGAGAGGTAGCAGCCGGCGGTGACCGGCCGGGCGATCGCCGACTTCTCCGGCCGGCGCAGGAGCTGGAGGTCGCGGGTCGCCACCCACCTGCGGCCGGCGTACATCCAGGGCATCGCCATCGCGCCGGCGTAGTAGTGGTCGTCCTCGTACCAGCGGTTGTAGGCGTACTCGTGGCCGGGGTGCGGTTCGACCATGGTGATCAGGGCGTGGCCGGGGCGCACCCCGTAGGGGCCGACGGCGGCCAGTTCTGCGTACCTCTCGCTGTGCGTCTCCTCGGACATGGGAACTTCCCTTCCCTTCCGTCCTCCTGCGGTCGCTCATACTCTGACGGTCCGTCAGTTAATGCGCCAGGGTCGGGAGTCAGGGAGGGCTCATGTCATTGCTCAACGGCAAGACCGTCGTCGTCTCGGGAGTCGGCGCCGGGCTCGGACACCAGGTCGCCGCCGCGGTCGTCCGGGACGGCGGGAACGCCGTGCTGGGGGCGCGGACCGAGGCGAATCTCGCGAAGAGCGCGGCCGGCATCGATCCGGAGGGGGCGCGAACGGCGTACCGGGTCACCGACATCACCGACGAGGGGAGCTGCGAGGCGCTGGCGGAGCTGGCGCGGGAGCGGTTCGGCGGGATCGACGCCGTGGTGAACGTGGCGGCCTGGGACTCGTACTTCGGCGGGGTCGAGGACGCCGACTTCACGACCTGGCAGTCGGTGATCGACGTGAACCTGCTGGGGTCGCTGCGGATGACGCGGGCCTGTCTGGCCGGGCTGCGGGTGCGGGGCGGGTCGGTGGTGTTCATCGGGACGCAGTCCGCCGTGGCGGCTCCCTCCCAGGTGCGGCAGGCGGCGTACGCGGCCTCCAAGGGGGCGCTGACCAGCGCCATGTACTCGCTCGCGCGCGAGTGGGGGCCGCACCGGATCCGGGTCAACACCGTGCTGCCGGGGTGGATGTGGGGACCGCCGGTGCAGGCCTACGTCCAGTTCACCGCGCAGACGGAAGGGGTGGCGCAGGAGGAGGTGCTGGGGCGGCTCACCGAGCGGATGGCGTTGCCCGAGCTGGCGACGGACGGGGATGTGGCGGACGCGGCGGCGTTCCTGGCGTCGGACCGGGCGCGGGCGATCACCGGACAGTCGTTGCTGGTCAACGCCGGGGAGCTGATGCGATGAGTTCATGTAGGTGAACGCGAACCACCATACCGAATTCCTTTACCTCCCTTTGACCTTACGGTTACTTGTCGTGTTCACGCGGCAGCGCCCACGATGAGCGCCGGACTGAACGCCGGTCTGAACCCTGGGAGGACGCACATGAACGGTCTCGACTGGGCCGTGCTCATCGGCTATTTCGGCGTGATGGTCGCGATCGGCGTCTGGTCGCACAAGCGCGTCGACAACGTGAGCGACTTCTTCACCGCCGGCGGCAAGATGCCCTGGTGGCTGTCCGGCATCTCGCACCACATGTCGGGCTACAGCGCGGTGATGTTCACCGGGTACGCGGGCATCGCCTACACCTACGGCGTCACCTCCTTCGTCACCTGGTCCTTCCCCATCGCGCTCGGCATCGCCATCGGCTCGAAGCTGTTCGCGCCGCGCATCAACCGGCTGCGGTCGCGGCTCCACGTGGCTTCCCCGCTGGAGTATCTGAAGAACCGCTACGACCTCAAGACCCAGCAGGCACTGGCCTGGTCGGGGATGCTGCTGAAGATCGTGGACGTCGGCGCGAAATGGGCCGCCATCGCGACCCTGCTGTCCGTCTTCACCGGGATCTCCCTCAACCAGGGCATCCTCATCACCGGCGCGATCACCGCCGTCTACTGCACGATCGGCGGTCTGTGGGCGGACGCGCTGACCGAACTCGGCCAGTTCGTCATCCAGTTGCTGGCCGGTGTGGCGATGTTCGTCGCCGTCGTGCTGAAGCTGAACGACAAGGGCATCGGGTTCCTGGACGCCTGGGACCAGCCGGCGCTCCAGGGCCACGACAAGCCCCTGGTCGCCCAGTACGGCACGGTGTTCCTGCTCGCGTTCCTGTTCATCAAGCTCTTCGAGTACAACGGCGGCATGCTCAACCAGGCCCAGCGGTACATGGCCACCGCCTCACCGAAGGAGGCCGAGCGCTCCGCGCGGCTGTCGGCGGCGCTGTGGCTGGTCTGGCCGCTGGTGCTGTTCTTCCCGATGTGGATGTCGCCGCTGCTGGTGACGTCGAACAAGCCGGACGGCTCCGACTCCTACGCCCTGATGACCGAACAGCTGCTGCCGCACGGCCTGCTGGGGCTCGTCATCGTCGGCTTCTTCTCCCACACGATGGCCATGTGCTCCTCCGACGCCAACGCCATCGCCGCCGTCTTCACCCGGGACTGCGCGCCGGTGATCTGGGCCAGGGCGCGGGAGTGGAACCAGCGGTCGGGGCTGATCGCGGCGCGGGTGGCGACCGTCGTCTTCCTGGGTCTGTCCATGGCGGCGGCCACGCAGGTCAACTCCCCCGCCTTCAAGGACATCATCACGGTCGTCATCAAGTGGGTGGCCGGACTGATGGGCCCGATGGCGATCCCGATGATGCTGGGTCTGCTGCGCCCGTTCCGCCGCTCCGGCCCGACGGCCGCGCTGACCAGCTGGTCGATGGGTCTGCTGGCCTTCTGGCTGGTCAACTACCCGATCAACTGGAAGGTCGACGGCGGAGTCCCGCTCCAGTACCAGGTGTCGATCCCGCTCGCCGTGTCGCTGGTCCTCTACATCCTCGTCGGGTTCATCAAGCCCGAGGACACCCCGGAACGCCTGGCGATCATCGAGCGGATCAACACGGACGGGGACGGCAGCGATTCGGCCGCCGCGCAGGTGCCGCGGCCCAAGGACGAGGTCCCCACGGCGGTCACGGACTAACTGCCCCTGGGGTACCGGGCCATCCAGCCCGGGGACGCCCCGGCGGGACCGTGCAGGGCCGGCCCCTGGGTCATCTCCATGGCGAAGTCGTCGGCCAGTTCCAGGATCGTGGGACGGCCCTCCAGCTCGGCCAGCCAGGCCGGCGGGAGGGCCGTCTCGCCGTGCAGGGCGCCGAGCAGGCCGCCGGCGAGGGCGGCGGTCGGCCCCGAGGGCGCACCGTGGTTCACCGCGAGCCGCAGCCCGTGCCGGACGTCCTCCGCGACGAGCGCGCAGTAGAGGGCACCGGACAGCACGGCCTCCGCGGTCCCCGCGCCCGCGAGCTCCTCCACCCTCGCAGGACCCGGCAGCCCCTGCCGTACGGCACCCAGCGCGTGCTGCAACGCCTCCGACACCGCCTCGTGCCCCGGCCGGGCGGCCAGCAGGGCGAGCGCCCGCTGCACCGCGCCGTCGAGACTCTCGCCGCAGGCCAGCGCGTGCACGGTGACGGCGTACGCGGCCGCCGCGAGGTACGCCGTGGGATGGCCGTGGGTCTGGGCGGCGCACTCGACGGCGAGCTGGGCGACCAGTTGGGGCTCCCAGCCGACGAGCAGCCCGAAGGGCACCGACCGCGGCACCACCTCGGGCCCGGCCGCGCCGGGGCTCTTGGGCGAGTCCAGGGTGCCCATGACCTCGTCACCGAGCCCGAGCAGCAGCGTCCGGGTCGGATCGCGCCGGGCGTACAGCCACTCCTCGCGGGCCAGCCAGCCGTCGTCCTTGCGGCGCAGGTCGGGCCCCCAGTCGCGCTGGGTGGCCGCCCACCTCAGATACGCCCGGTGCAGATCGGTCGGCGGATGCCAGGCGCCGGTGTCTCGTCGCACCTGGGCGCGGATCAGCCCGTCCACGGTGAACAGGGTCAGCTGGGTGAGATGGGTGACCGCGCCGCGCCGCCCGTGCGCGGGGGCCAGGTCCACGATCCCCTCGGGCCCGTGCACCTGCCGGATCTCCTCGATCCCGAGCCCGTCGACGGGCGCCCCGAGGGCGTCCCCGACGGCCGCGCCCAGCAGCGTGCCGCGCACCCGGCTGCGGAAGTCCTGCTGTTCGGCACGGCCCCAGACGGGCCCGGCAGTCGCACCCACCCAGTCCTCCCGCACCGTGCGTACATACGACGTCCGTCACTGTAATCGAACACCGCTCCGTTCCGGCCCCGCGCACGTGCTGTCCGGTGGAGGGGTGATGAAGACCTGGTGGGGTAAGGACACCGGCATGACCACCCCCACCACACGTACCCCACACGCGTCACGCGTGCTTCCGCTCAGCGCCGCCCTCCTCACCGGGACGGTCGCGCTCTACATGCTTCTCGTCGCCTTCGGGAACATCACGGACTTCGGCACGAACCAGCAGTTCGTGCGGCATGTGCTGGCGATGGACACGACGTTCAAGGACGACGACGTGATGTGGCGGGCGGTGACGAGCAAGGGGCTTCAGGACGCCGCCTACGTCGCGATCATCGCGTGGGAGACCGTCGCGGGGGTGGTGCTGGCCGCCGGGACGTGGTTCTGGGCGCGGCGGGACGACATACGCGGTCGGTCGCTGTCCACGTACGGGCTGGTCATGGTGATGCTGCTGTTCGGCGCCGGGTTCATCGCCATCGGCGGGGAGTGGTTCTCGATGTGGCAGTCGGACACCTGGAACGGGCTGGACGCGGCGACCCGGGCCTTCCTGTTCGCCGGGGTCGTGCTGATCGTGAACCAGCTGCCGGCCGGACAGGCACGGGACGACTCCCGGGCGTGACGTGAGGGCGTGACGTGAGGGTGTGGCGTCCGGACTTCCGGGACCTACTCGACGACCCTGACCTTCGTCCCCGTCTCGCCGAACGCCCACAGCGCCGTCCCGTCCGCCTTGGCCATCCGGATGCCGCCGGTCTGCGTGCCGGCGGCGGCCGGGGGCGGGGAGGAGCCGTCGACGGCGTTGGAGAAGGCGATGTTGACGCCCGAGGTGGCGGAGAAGTAGACGATGTGCTCGATCGCCACGCCGTCGGAGCCCGTGGTCGCGTCCTTGCGGAGCGAGACCGTGAAGCTGCCGACGGCCGGGTCCACCGTGCCGGGCCAGACCGTGAAGGTGCGGCGGGCCGTGTCGTCCGCGTCGACCAGCCAGACCCGGTGCTGCTCCAGCGAGTAGACGATCCGCCGGCCGGTGCCCGAACCGGCCGGAACCTCGGCCGCCTTGGGGGTGGCCGAGGGTTTCGGTGAGGCCGAGGGCTGCGGGCCCGCCGACGCCGAGGCGTTCGGACGGTTCGCCGCCGACGCCGTCGGGTGCGGGCCCTGTTCGGCCTGCGCCGTCAGGAAGACGACCGCGGCGATCGCGCCGGTCGTCAGGCCGGTGACCCAGACCCAGGAGGGAAGCCGTCGGGCAGGCACGGGCACGCATCTCCTCAGCTACGGGACCCCTCCGGTCGGGGCCCGATCATCGTACTGCGAGGGGCCCGCTCCCCGGTCCCTGAACAGCCCCTGAGTGGTCCCCTCAGTCCAGCACCGGCAGCAGTTCCGGCAGATGCCCGTCCGACGCCGATGCCGCCAGCCGCCGCTCCTGCGGCACCTCGCCGTACAGCGTCGTCCGCGGCCTGGCCGGGCGGCCCGCCGCGTCCGCGACCGCGATCAGGTCCTTGACGGACTTGTAGGAGCCGTACGACGAGCCCGCCATCCGCGAGATCGTCTCCTCCATCAGCGTGCCGCCCAGGTCGTTCGCTCCCGAGCGGAGCATCTCGGCGGCCCCCTCCGAACCCAGTTTCACCCAGCTGGTCTGGATGTTGGGGATGTGCGGGTGCAGGAGCAGCCGGGCCATCGCCGTCACCGCCCGGTTGTCCCGCATGGTCGGACCGGGGCGGGAGATGCCCGCCAGGTACACCGGCGCGTTCGTGTGGATGAACGGGAGGGTGACGAACTCCGTGAAGCCGCCGGTCCGCTGCTGGATCCCGGCCAGGGTCCGCAGGTGGCCCAGCCAGTGCCGGGGCTGGTCGACATGGCCGTACATCATCGTCGAGGACGACCGGATCCCGAGTTCGTGCGCCGTCGTGACGACCTCGATCCAGGTCGCGGCGGGCAGCTTGCCCTTGGTCAGCACCCAGCGGACCTCGTCGTCCAGGATCTCGGCCGCCGTGCCGGGGATGGAGTCGAGCCCGGCCTCCTTCGCCGCCGTCAGCCACTCGCGGATCGACAGGCCGGTGCGGGTCGCGCCGTTGACGACCTCCATCGGCGAGAAGGCGTGCACATGCATGCCGGGGACCCGCTCCTTCACCGCCTTGGCGATGTCGAAGTAGGCGGTGCCGGGCAGGTCCGGGTGGATGCCGCCCTGCATGCAGACCTCCACCGCGCCCAGTTCCCAGGCCTGTTGGGCCCGGTCGGCGACCTGGTCGAGGGAGAGGGTGTAGGCGTCGGCGTCGGTGCGGCGCTGCGCGAAGGCACAGAAACGGCAGCCCGTGTAGCAGACGTTGGTGAAGTTGATGTTCCGCGTGACGATGTACGTGACGTCGTCGCCGACGGCCGAGCGGCGGACGTCGTCCGCGATGCGGGTCAGGGCGTCCAGGGCCGGGCCGTCCGCGTGGAGCAGGGCGAGGGCCTCGTCGTCGGTGAGCTTCGTCGGATCGTCGGCGGCCGTCGCGAGGGCCTGGCGTACGTCCGTGTCGATGCGCTCCGGCACCATGCCGGGGGCGGCCGCCTCGCGCAGGGCGCCCCAGTCGCCGTACACCTCGTCGAAGTCGTCACGGCGGTCGGAGGTCCGGCCGTCGGTGTCGATGGTGCGGTGCAGGTCGGTACGGCCGGACGGCACGAACACCTCCTCCGGCTCCTGCCAGGGACGGCCCTCGACGACGGCGTCCGACACGGCCAGTCCCGTCTCCGGGTCGGCCAGCGCGCGCACGTGCGGCAGCAGCCGCGGGTCGAGCCACGGCTCGCCGCGCCGGACGAACTCCGGGTAGACGCAGAGACGTTCCCGCAGGGCGAAGCCGGCCGCCGCCGACTTCTCGGCGAGCTCGTCGATCTGCGGCCAGGGGCGCTCGGGGTTGACGTGGTCGATGGTGAGCGGGGACACCCCGCCCCAGTCGTCGATCCCGGCCCCGATCAGCCGCTCGTACTCGCTGTCGACGAGGTTGGGCGGGGCCTGGAGGTTGGCGGCCGGGCCCATGATGTGGCGGGCCACGGCCACGGTCGCGACCAGTTCGTCGAGCTCCGCGTCCGGCATCCCGCGCATCGCGGTGTCCGGCTTGGCGCGGAAGTTCTGGATGATCAGCTCCTGGACGCCGTGGTAGGCGCGGGAGATCTTGCGCAGCGCGAACAGCGACTCGGCGCGCTCCTCGTAGGTCTCGCCGATGCCGATCAGGATCCCGGAGGTGAACGGGACGGAGGAGCGGCCGGCGTCCTCCAGGACGCGCAGCCGGACGGCGGGCTCCTTGTCCGGGGAGCCGTGGTGGGGGCCGCCGGGCTCGGACCACAGCCGGGTGGCGGTGGTCTCCAGCATCATGCCCATGCTGGGCGCGACGGGCTTCAGCCGCTGGAAGTCGGTCCAGCTCAGCACCCCGGGGTTGAGGTGCGGCAGCAGGCCCGTCTCCTCCAGGATCCGGATGGAGATGGCGCGGACATAGGCGATGGTGTCGTCGTAGCCGTGCGCGTCGAGCCACTCGCGCGCTTCCGGCCAGCGGTCCTCGGGCTTGTCGCCGAGGGTGATGAGGGCTTCCTTGCAGCCGAGGGCGGCACCGCGCCGGGCGATGTCGAGCACCTCGTCGGGCGACATGAACATCCCGTGTCCGGCCCGGCGCAGCTTGCCGGGGACGGTGACGAAGGTGCAGTAGTGGCACTTGTCACGGCAGAGCCGGGTGAGCGGGATGAAGACGCTCTTCGAGTACGTGATGACACCGGGCCGGCCGGCCGCCTCCAGGCCGGCGTCCCGCACCCGGGCGGCGGAGGCGGCGAGGTCCTCGAGCTGCTCGCCGTGCGCCTGGAGCAGCACGGCCGCCTCGCCGACGTCCAGGGCGACGCCGTCACGGGCCCGTTTGAGAGCGCGACGCATGGAGTTCTCGGTGGGGCCGGGGGTCGGGCCGGGGCCGGTTCCGGAGGTCGCGGAAGTCGTCATCCTTCGAGCATACGATCACGTTTTCCGAGCCCGGGGCCCGGAACGGGCCCGGCAGCGGCGCCGGGGCCCCGGCACGGGCCCGGCGCCGCGGACTCTGAGTACACGTACCCATCCCCCGTACGCAGCCGTACCGATGCCCCGCGCACCCCGGCGGGCCTACGGTCACCGCATGCCCGAGGAGATCACCACCGCCCCCGCCACCACCCCCGTACCGGCACCCGCACCCGCACCCGCACCCGCACCCGCCGCGAACGGCCGCACCGCCGCGCAGGCCTTCGGCATCGGCTGCGCGGTGCTCGTCGCCGTGCCGCTGCTCCTCGTCCTCGCCTTCGTCGGCTGGATCGCCGTGGTGACGAAGGACGCGTCGGACTTCCCGCGGGTCGCGCCCGAGGAGATGGTGGGCCGGGCCGTCGACCGCTCCCGGGAGGCGTACGACGTCCTCGGGTTCACCCGCACCATCAGGCCCGGTGTCGAGGAGATCGGGGTCTCCACCGAGAACACGGTCGGCTCCGACTACTGCTACCGGGGCGGTCTGACCGACGAGACCGTCGACGGCGCCTACAGCGTCAGTCACAGCTGGGCGCTCGACCACGTCCCCGCCGAGCAGGCGGTCCCCGGTCTGCGCCGGCTGCGCGACCATCTCGAGGACACCGGCTGGGACATCACCTCCTACCGGGAGAACGTCTCCGGGGACTACTGGGCTCTGTACGCCTCGCGTTCGGACGGCGACGAGCGCATGTCCTTCCAGTGGTTCGCGGACCGCGACTACTTCACCGGCGGCACCTCCACGCCCTGCGCCGTGGACCCGGGTTGGCGCCAGGGCGACGACGAGCCCGCCGGGGACGAGCTGTGGCCGCCCGACTTCGGGCCGTCGGCGAAGAAGAACGGGGCCTAGAGGTACGGCGCGAACTCGTCCAGGGCGCGCAGCGCCTCCGCCTCCCCCACCGGCGGCAGCTGCACCACGACCTCCTCGATGCCCAGCTCGGCGTAGTACGCGAGCTTGCCGGGGGACGGGTGGACGGCGTACGGCACGACCTGGAGCGCGTCCGGCTCGCGGCCCGCGTCCGCCCACGCCGAGCGCAGCACGGGGAGCGCCTCGGAGAGGCCGCGGCCGCCGATCGGCAGCCAGCCGTCGGCGTACTCGGCGATGTGCGAGAACAGCTTCGGTCCCGCGGCACCGCCGACGAGGGTGCGGGGGCCGGTGACCGGCCCGCGCGGCTTCTGCACCGGCTTGGGGTACGCCGTGCTGGCGCGGACACTGCCGAACTCGCCCTCGTACGCCGTCGGTTGCTCCGCCCACAGGGCCTGCATCAGCCGCATCCGGTCCCGGACCAGCTCGCGGCGGGTACGCCACTCGACGCCGTGGTCGGCGGCCTCCTCCACGTTCCAGCCGTAGCCGAGGCCGAGGGTGAGGCGGCCGCCCGACAGGTGGTCGACGGTGGCGATCTGCTTGGCGAGGTCGATCGGGTCGTGCTGGGCGACGAGCGTGATGCCGGTGCCGAGGCCCAGCGTCCGCGTCACCGCCGCCGCCTGACCGAGGGCGACGAAGGGGTCGAGGGTGCGGCCGTACTCGGGGGGCAGGTCGCCGCCGGCCGGGTAGGGGCTGGTGCGCTCGACGGGGATGTGCGTGTGCTCGGGCAGATAGAGCCCGGCGAAGCCGCGCTGCTCCAGCTCACGGGCGAGGCGGGTGGGGGTGATCGTCTCGTCGGTGAGGAAGATCGTGACGGCGATGCGCATGGGGGGCCTTTCGCTGCGTACGGCTCTGTCGACGGCGTCGTCGCGAGTGACGATCCCATCTCTACCTGCGGAACGATCCACTGTCCATACCGACTGGTCGGCATCGGGGCGGTGGCCGGGCGGCATCGGCGTCAGAACGCGCCGGGAGTGTCGAGCGGCCATCTGTCCGGCTCCGACGGAGGGCTGTACGCCATGGCCCGGCCGAGCCGCTCGCGCCGCGCCGCGTCGAGGGCGTCCTCGGCCGGGTGCGGCGGGAGGCCCCGGCAGTACTCCGCGAACCGGTCCCGGCGCCCCGGCCACACGATCATCACCACCACGTGCAGGACGCGGCCCGGTCGGCCCGGTCGGTGATCCACCACAGCACGCCGAGCACGGCGTACACCCCGCAGAATGCCGTCAACACGGCGAGAAGCAGGTCCACTTGACTCACGGCAGGCTTCCTCTCGGACGAAGACACGGACGAAGACACGGGCGGAGGCGACGACAGGAACGGCGGCGGGGTCGGGGACGGGGACAGGGACGGGGTCGGGGCGGCGGGAACTCAGCGGATCAGCTCACGTGCCGGAGTTTCCCGTGCGCCGAGGAATCCATGTACGGGCCACGTCCGTTCGTGCGAAGCCGTGACAACGCGACGGCATACTCGAGGCGCTGTGACTGAGCTGCCGAGCCGTCGGCTTGAGTGAGCTTCGGTGAAGAGGGGGGATGCCGATGGGCAGGAGCGGGAACGGGAGCGCCGGAAGGCGGGGTTGGGGCCGCACTGCCCTGCGATCCGCGACCGTGCCGCTGGCCCTCGTCCTCACCACCGCCTGCCAGACGAACGCGGCCGACGGCCCGGGTACCGCCGAAGCGAGCTTCACCGTCCGCTACGACCGGCCGTCCGGCCCGGACGCGGACGACGCGGCGTTCGTCCGGGAACGGCGGCTGCCGGAGGAGGCCGTGCGGCACGTCACCGCTCTCGTGCGGTTGGATCCGCCGGTCGTGATGACCGTTCGGTCCTGCGGCGGCGAAGGACCCGCCTACGACCCCCGGACCCGTGAAGTGGAGATCTGCTACGACGAGATCTCCGAGACACGGCGCCTCTATCAGGACGGCGGACAGGGTCTCTCCGACGACGCCCTGTCCGCCGTCCTGCTGGAATCGCTGTTCCACGAGAGCGCACACGCCGTGATCGACGTCCTCGGCCTCGCGGTGAGGGGTAAGGAGGAGGACTTCGCCGACCAGTTCGCCGCCCTCATGCTGCTCCGCCAGGGAGCGGAGGGAGAAGAGCGACTGCTCGACGTGGCCGAGACATGGCGCCTTTCCGCGATCACGTACGAGAACGAGAACGAGGACGACGGTCAGGCGGACGAACACTCCACGGACCACCAGCGCGCCGTGGCCTACCTCTGCTACCTCTACGGGGCCGCCCCGGCGCACCACGCGGACGTGATCGGCACGGACAGACTTCCCGCAGACCGGGCGCGCGGCTGCGCACGGGAGTGGAGGAGAGCGCGGGCCGCGTGGATGAACGCCCTGGGACGACCCGCCGAAGACGCCGTCAGCGCACGTCGACCCGGTAGGTGACCCGCTCCGGCTCCGTCGTCGGGGTCGGGGACGGGCTGGCGCCGCCGCCGCAGGCCTCGGTCTGCGCCGTGGGGAACGTGCAGTGCAGCAGCACGATCCGGGTGCTGCCCCTGCCGGTGGCCTCGAAGGTCAGGACGAGGGTGCCGCCGCCGCCGACCGACTTGCCGTCGTCGGCCGGCTCGTAGCCGCGGTCGGCGGCGCGGACCACCGACGCGTCCGGCTGCGGGGCGACCACGAACCAGTGCTCGCGGGTGGACGCGTTCTCCGGGACGGAGAGCGTGAAGCGCTCGCCGACCTCGGCGGTGATGCTCAGGTCCTGCGTGGGGTGGCTCGTGGGCCCGTCCGCGTCGGAGCCCGACGCGCAGCCCGCCACCAGCGTGACGGTGCAGAGTGCCGCCGCGACGGCCCGCGTGCCCCTGCTCGACCTGGCCGTCATCGGCTCCCCCGTTTCGATCTTGAACGCCGGGAGGGTAGCACCCGCCCGGCGGACAAGTCCTAGCCGTCGACCTCGTACCGGCCGACCTCCAGGAAGTACCGCAGCTCCTCCGGCGTCCCGTCGATGACGTCCTCGACGGCGGCGCGCAGGGCGGCGCTGATCTTCGGGTCGGCCAGGATGCGGGCCACGGCGACGCGGTCGTCCTCGGCCCGGGCCAGGCGGTAGCCGGTCTCCAGGAAGGCGCGCAGAGCCTCCGGGGTGCCGATGTCGGGTGGTGAGGAGGAGGGCCGGCGTCAGGGCGGTGGCCGTGACGAGCAGGGCGGCGCGGCGCCGTCTCGGCGATCTCATGGGCCTCATGGTGGGTGCCTCCGTGGTCCGGCGGTCGGTACGAAGACCCTCGCCGCTCCGCGCCATCGATGTCACTGCCGGATGCAGGCACTCATCGGCGGCTTTCGTTGCCGTACCCGCACCCGGTGGACCGCTCGCCGGGGTGCACAACTCCCTTGGCGAGGACGGAGGTTACGTCGGAGGTAATCGCTTCGAGCCGTCCCCGCCGGTGATGATGGCGGCTCGTCGCGTCAGCGGGACGCGGCTTCCGCATCGGAAGGATCCACCGT
This sequence comes from Actinobacteria bacterium OV320, assembly GCA_001298545.1. Classification (GTDB taxonomy): domain Bacteria; phylum Actinomycetota; class Actinomycetes; order Streptomycetales; family Streptomycetaceae; genus Streptomyces; species Streptomyces coriariae. Next base: position 310,496 of record LJCX01000031.1, on the reverse strand, counting down.
GTCCTCAGCCACGCCCACGACTCCCCGCGCCGTGGTGCGGGAACTGCTGCGCCGGATCGGCGAAGGGGACCCCGAGCGCGTCGCGGAGCTGTACGCCGAGCGGAGCGACTGGAAGCTGGACTGGCCGCAGGACGAGCACGGCCGTGCGCGGAGCGCCACCCCGTGGATCCGCCACCGGGCCACCCGTGCCGACGCCGCCGCCCACTACCGCGAGCTCGTCGAGCACCACGTGCCCGGACAGGCGGCCACCGTGATCGAACGCGTCCTCGTCGACGGTGACGACGCGGTCGTGCTCGGCGAGATCCGCCAGACCGCCCGCTCCACCGGGCGGGCCTATCGCGCCCGGTTCGCGCTGCACCTCACGATCGAGGGCGGCCTGGTCACCCGGCACCACGTGTACGAGGACAGCCTCGCCGTCGCCCGCGCCTTCGGCACGGAGGGGACGGAGGAGACGGAGGGGACGGAGTGAGGAGGTCAGAAGGCCTGGATGAGCGCCGTCTCCTCCTCCGCCAGGTCCGCGACCACGGCCGCGTGGTCCGAGGGCCAGACTCCGTCCACGGGGCCGTGCCCCGCGCGGCGGACGTGCCGGACGTGGCCCTCGCCGACCGGGCCGGGCGGGCCCACGTGGATGTAGTCGATGCGGACGGCGGGTTCCAGCACGCGGGCCGCGTAGGGGTTCTCGGGGGACCAGGTGGCGGCGGGGGCGGTCGGGTCGGCGTAGTCCCAGGCGTCGTGGAGGACCTGTCCGGGGACGGCCGACGCGGTCCTCGTGCCGCCGAAGAGGCGCACCTCGTCGGAGTCCGGCCAGGCGTTGAAGTCACCGGTGACGACGGGCGGGAAGGGTGTGCCGCCGCGGTGCCGGGCGACGAGTTCCGCGAGGGCGGTGACCTGGGCGCGGCGCACCGCCGAGGCGTGGCCGGCCGAGGTGAGGTGGGTGGTGAAGAAGGGGATGTCGAAGGAGGGGGCGGCCACGCGCGCGTAGAGCGCCGCGCGGCCGTCGGCCAGGTCGGGGGGCGCGGGCAGGACCAGCGTCTCCCGTTCCACCACCGGCCAGCGGCTCAGCACCGCGTTGCCTATGTCGACCGAACCGGCGTCGGGGTCCGTGATCCGCTTGCGCCAGCGTTCGGGGGCCGGTGACGGGGCCCAGGTGCAGTGCAGACCGAGTTCGTCGGCCAGCCACTCGGCGAGGTTCTCGGCGCCGGCCGCCCACACCTCCTGCAGGCCGACCACGTCGGGGTCCAGCTCGCGCAGGACGGCCAGGATGGCCTTCTGGCGTTCCCGCCAGGGGCCGAACCGCCACCACAGGTTCCAGGTCACCACGCGCATGTGCAGCCACCCGCTCTCGTCGCGCCGACGGCGTCGGGGACCATTGAAGCAACAAACCTGTGCGTGAAGGAGTCCCACGGATCATGACCCGTTCCAGCGACCTCCGTTTCCGCGCGACCACCGCCCTCCAGCGGTACGTCGCCAACCCCCTCATGCGCCGCCTGCCGTTCCACACGCTCCTGGAGACCACGGGCCGTGTCTCCGGTCTGCCCCGGCGCACCCCGCTGGGCGGCCGCCTGGTCGGTGACGTGTTCTGGCTGGTCTCGGAGTTCGGCGAGCGCTCGCAGTACGTCCGCAACATCAAGGCAGATCCGCGGGTGCGGGTGCGGCTGGGGGGACGGTGGCACTCGGGCACGGCCCAGCTGCTGCCCGACGACGACCCGGTGGCCCGGCTGCGCACCCTGCCCCGGGGCAACAGCGCGGCCGTCCGGGCCCTGGGGACGGGGCTGCTCACCATCCGGGTGGATCTGTCGAGCTGAGAGTCATCATGCGAGCCGACGCTCGCGGACATCCCCGTGAGTTCGCCCTCGGCCGGCACGGTCGTGCTCGGTGAGTTCCGGACCCTGTCCGCCGTGCGGTTCACGGAGGATCCGGGCGTTGTGGACGAGCGGATCATGGAAGCGGTCGAGATCGGACTCCGTGCCGTTCTCAACCTGTGAGGGGCGGTGCGTGCGGCGTTCTCACCCCGGCCACACGATCGACTGCACCTCGCTGTACGCGTGCAGCGCGTACGAGCCGACGTCCCGCCCGACGCCGCTCCGCTTGAACCCACCGAACGGGGCCTCCATGTTGCGGCCCACGGTGTTGATGCCGACGCCGCCGGCCCGGAGCCTGCGGGCGACCCGGAAGGCCCGGGCCACGTCCGCCGACCAGACGTAGTCGATCAGGCCGTAGTCGCTGTCGTTGGCCAGGGCGATGCCCTCCTCCTCCTCGTCGAAGGGGATGACCGTGACCACCGGGCCGAAGATCTCCTCCCGTGCCGCCCGCATGTCGTTCGTGCAGTCGGCCAGGAGGGTGGGGGCGACGTAGAAACCCCGGTCCAGCGACGGGCGTTCCCCACCCGCGACGACCACCGCCCCTTCCTTCCGGCCGAGTTCGACGTACGACTCCACCCGGTCCCGGTGGGCGGCCGAGATCACCGGGCCGACCACGGTGTCCGGCGCGCGGGGGTCACCGACCGCCAACCGGCCCGCGTACGCCGCGAGTTGCTCCACCAGCCGGTCGTACACCCGACGCTGTGCGAGCACCCGCGTCGGGGCGGTGCAGATCTGGCCGCTGTAGAAGGAGAAGGTGGTGCCGATGCCGGCCACCGCCGAGCCGAGGTCCGCGTCGTCGAGGACGACCGCCGCGCCCTTCCCGCCCAGCTCCATCAGCTGGCGCCGCATGTCCCGGCCGCACACCTCGGCGATCCGCTGCCCGACCGCCGTCGAGCCGGTGAAGCTCACCATGTCGACGTCCGGCGACGACACCGCCGCCTCGCCGATCTCGACGGCCCGCCCGGAGACGACGTTCACCACGCCGCGCGGCACGCCCGCCGCCTCCAGCGCCTCCGCCATCCGGTAGACGGACAGGGGGTCCTGCGGGGCCGGTTTGACGACCACCGTGTTGCCCATGGCGAGTGCGGGGGCGACCTTTCCGGCCGGGTTCGCCCACGGGTTGTTGTAGGAGGTGACGCACGTGACGACGCCGACCGGCTGCCGTACGGCGACCGCGCCCATCACGCCCGCCTTCCCCATCGGTCCGGCCTCGTTGACCTGGGGCGCGATCGGCCACTCGGCGGGCTCCACGCGCGCGTAGCGCCGGAACCGGGCCACCCCCACCCCGACCTGCATCCCGCGCGCGGTGCCGGTCGTGGCGCCGGTCTCCGCCTGGGCCAGCTCGGCGTACGGCAGCAGCCGGGCGCGCATGATGTCGGCCGCCCGGGCGAGGATCGCCGCCCGTTCCCCGGGCGGGGTGCGCGACCAGGGCCCGAAGGCCTCCCGGGCCGCCGCGCAGGCAGCGCGCACCTGCTCCCGGGAGGCCTCCGGAGCCAGCCCGACGGTCCCCTCGGTCGCCGGGTCGACGACCTCGTAGTGCCCGCCGTCGGGTTCCACCCAGGCACCGCCGACGAACAGCCGCTGCCCGCCGGCCCCATGAGACCCGCCGAAGCCATGGGACCGACCAGACCCGCCGGACCCGCCAGGCCCGCCGGACCCGCCAGGCCCGCCAGACCCGCCAGGCCCGCCGGAGCCATGGGACCCGCCAGACCCGCCGGACCCGTCGGTCGTAGCGCTCCCCTCGGTCACCTGGTGCTCACCGTCCTGGTGTCCCGCCCCGAGCGCAGCACCCGGCCCGGGACGGCGCCCGTCACCACGTCGTCCCGAATGGCCGCCACGCCGTTGACCCAGACCGCCCGCACGCCGAGCGCCTTCGAGTCCAGCCGCGGGCTGTCGCCCGGCAGGTCGTGCACCAGGGTGGCCTTGCCGGCGTCGATCCGCTCCGGGTCGAACAGGACGAGGTCCGCATGCCAGCCCTCCCGGATCCGGCCCCTCTCCCGGAGGCCGAACAGCCGCGCCGGGTCGTCCGTCAGCATCTTCACCGCCTGCTCCAGGCCCGCCAATCTCCGGCCGCGCAGACAGTCGCCGAGGAAACGCGTGGTGTACGGCGCCCCGCACATCCGGTCCAGGTGCGCGCCCGCGTCGGAACCGCCGAGCAGCACGTCCTCGTGGCTCCAGGTGTCCGCCCGCAGCGCCCAGGAGTCCGGGTCGTTGTCCGTCGGCATGGGCCACAGGACCGTCCGCAGTTCGTCGGCGGCGCAGATCTCGACCAGACAGGCGAAGGGGTCCAGGCCGCGTTCGGCGGCGATGTCGCGTACGACCCGCCCGGTGAGGCCCTCGTTCGCCGCGCTGTAGGTGTCGCCGATGACGTACCGGCCGAAGTTGGTCAGCCGCCGGAAGACGCCCGCCTCCTTGGAGTTCGCCCGCCTCAGCAGCTCCGCCCGCACCTCCGGGTCCCGCAGCCGCTCGATCCGCTCCGGGACGGGCAGGCCGAGGACCGGCCCCCACCCCGGGATCAGGTTCAGCGCGCAGAACGTGCCCAGGGACATGTTCATCGGCGTGAGGATCGGCATGGTCAGCGCGACGACCCGGCCGCCGGCCTTCCGTGCCCGTTCGCTCGCCATGAGCTGCCGGGGCACGCGTTCCGGAACCGCCGCGTCGACGGTGAGGACGTTCCAGTTCAGGGGTCGTCCCGCGGCCGCGCTCATCTCCACGAACAGATCGATCTCGGCGTCGCTGAACTGGTCCAGACAGCCCGCCACGATCGCCTCGATCTGGGTGCCCTCGTGCTCGCCGACGGCCCGGGACAGCGCGAGCAGCTCCTCGGGCCGGGCGTGCCGGGAGGCGACCGGCTGTCCGTCCCCGTCGGAGTGGGTCGAGGACTGTGTGGTGGAGAAGCCCCACGCGCCCGCGTCCATGGCCTCGTGCAGCAGCCGGACGATGTCGGCCAGCTGCTCCTCGCTGGGCTGCCCGCCCACCGCGTCCGCGCCCATCACGTACCGGCGCAGCGCGCAGTGGCCCACCATGAACCCGGCGTTGACGGCGATCCGCCCCTCCAGCGCGTCCAGGTACTCCCCGAAGCCGTGCCAGCTCCAGGGCGCCCCCTCCTCCAGCGCGACCAGGGACATGCCCTCCACCTTGGACATCATCCGACGCGTGTAGTCGGCGTCCTCGGGACGGTCCGGGTTCAGCGGCGCGAGCGTGAACCCGCAGTTCCCGGCCGCGACCGTGGTCACCCCGTGGTTCAGGGACGGGGTGGCGTACGGATCCCAGAACAGCTGGGCGTCGTAGTGCGTGTGCGGATCCACGAACCCGGGAGCGAGGACGAGCCCGCGCGCGTCCTCGCTGGCCCGCGCCTCCTCGGAGACCGACCCGATGACGGCGATCCGCCCGTCCCGGATCCCGACGTCGGCGACGAACCCGGGCGCGCCCGTCCCATCGACGACGGTCGCCCCTTTGATGACGTGATCGAGCATGAGGGCTCCTTCTCAACTCCGATGCGATGGGCGCCCGAAAGGGGCGCGGGGCTGTATCGCTGTGCGGCTCCGCCGCGTGGGCGCGACCAGCCACGACGGACCCGCAGCCGCCAGGCGACCCGCACCCCCGGGACGGCGACGCGCCCGCAGGTCCGCGACAGCGACTAGGCTCCTTGCCGGAACCGCGTCGTCCGATGGACGGGATCTGTGTCGATCTTCGGAATGACCTGCTCCCCGATCAGCCGGATCGTCTGGAGCGTCTCCTCCTTCGGCACCCCCACCGGCAGCCCGAAGGACAGCTGATCGGCGCCCGCCTGCTCCCACCGCTTGCACTGCCGCAGCACCTCGTCCGGGTCGCCGCAGATCAACAGCTCCTCCTCGACGAGGAGTTCGACGAACTCGGCGTTGTACTCGGGCAGCGTCTCCGGCCAGACCGGGAAGCCCTCGGGCCGGGGGAAGGTGTCGTGGTAGCGGAACACCAGCGAGGGCAGATAGTGCAGCCCGCCCTCGACGGCGATCCGGATCGCCTCGTCGTGCGTGGGCGCGCAGATCGCCGTCGTCGTCACCATCACGTTGTCGTTGACGAAGTCGCCGATCGGTTCGGCGTTCACCACCGCCGTCTTGTACTGCTCCAGCACCCACTCCATGTCGGACACCTTCTGGATGCTGAAGCCGAGCACCCCGAGGCCCTTGCGGGCGGCCATCGCGTACGAGGGCGGCGACCCGGCCGCGTACCACATCGCCGGGTGCGACTTCCCGTGCGGCTTCGGCAGGATCTTGCGCGGCGGCAGCTGCCAGTGCTTGCCCTGGAAGCCGACGTACTCGTCCTGGAGCCACATCTTCGGGAACTCGGCGATGGTCTCCTCCCAGATCTCCTTCGTGTAGTTCATGTCGGTGATGCCGGGGAGGAAGCCGAGGATCTCGTGCGAGCCGGCGCCGCGTCCGCTGCCGAACTCGAAGCGGTTGTCGGTGAGATGGTCGAGCATGGCGACCTTCTCGGCGACCTTCACCGGGTGGTTGACCTGGGCGAGCGGGTTGAAGATGCCCGAGCCGAGGTGGATGCGGTCGGTCGCGTGGGCGAGGTAGCCGAGGAAGACGTCGTTGGCGGAGAGGTGGGAGTACTCCTCCAGGAAGTGGTGCTCGGACGCCCAGGCGTACTTGAAGCCGGACTTGTCCGCCTGGATGACGTACTCGGTCTCCTCCATCAGCGCCTTGTGCTCGGCGAGCGGATCGGTCTCGGCGCGCTTGCCCACGTATCCCTGTACAAAGAGCCCGAATTCCACGGAGGTTCACCGTCCCGGTTCCTGGATCGATTAACTGACGGTTCGTCAGATTCAGCGGATGCCGCCGACTGTGGCACCGGGCTCCTGGATGGTCAATAGCTGACGAACCCTCAGATGACCGAAACGCCCGCCAGCCATCCCCCGTCGATCACGAACGGCTGCCCGGTGATGTACGACGAGTCCTGCGAGGTGAGGAAGAGGGCGAGCCGGGCCACCTCGTCCGCGCGGCCGATCCGGCCCAGCGGCACGAGCTTGCGGTACAGGGAGTCGAGGGCGCGGGTCGTCTCCTCGGGGTCGGCGTCCGGCTCCAGCCGGGACGGGTTGGACATCGCGGTGTCGACGGCTCCGGGACAGACCGCGTTGACCCGGATACGGCGGGGCGCCAGCTCCAGGGCGGCGACCCGGGTGAGGCCGAGCACCGCGTGCTTGGTCGCCGCGTAGGCGCCCACGGCCGCCATGCCGGTGAGCCCGGTGTAGGAGGCGGTGTTGACGATGGTGCCGCCGTCGGACAGCTCCGGCGCGGCCGTCCGGATGCCCAGGAAGCAGCCGACCTGGTTGACCCGTACGACCTGCATGAACTCGTCGAGAGGGGTGTCGACGAGGGCGTTGAACCGCAGGATGCCGGCGTTGTTGACGAGCCCGTCGAGATGGCCGTACGCCCGCTTGGCCTCCCGCACCGCCGCGGTCCACTCCTCCTCCACCCCCACATCGAGGTGGACGTACAGCGCGCCGATCTCCTCGGCGAGCGCCTTCCCCTGTTCGTCGAGCACGTCGGCGACGATCACCTCGGCGCCCTCAGCGCGGAACAGCCGCGCCTCCTGCTCGCCCTGGCCGCGCGCCGATCCGGTGACGAGGACCACCCGTCCGTCGAGCTTGCCCATGCCGGCTCCCTTCGCCTCGGTGGAGCTCAGCATCGTAGCGCCGTACCTGACGGAACATCAGATACGTGCGGCGAGAAGGCGGGCGGGGAACCGGCGCACGTCAGGTCCCCCCGTCACGACGCGCTGTCCAGCAGCGGCCCCACCTCGGCTCCGAACAGGCCGATCTGGTCGATGAGTTCGGTGCGGCTCCGGCAGCGGAAGCGCACCTGGATCTGATGGACGCCCATCGCCCCGTAGGCCCGCAGCGACTCGGCGAGCACCTCGGGCGGCCCGGTGAGGGTGCGGCGGCCCACCTCCCAGCCGGGGGCGCCGACGTACAGCGGCTCGGTGATGGCGCCGACGGTGAGCGGCGCGTCGTCCCCGCGCAGCCGCCGCAGCGTCTCGATCTGCGCGGCCAGCCGGTCCCTCGGGTCGCCCTGGGGCAGCCAGCCGTCGCCCTTGAGCGCGGCCCTGCGGACGGCGGCCGGGGAGGAGCCGCCGACCCAGAGCGGTACCCGCGCCTGGGCCGGACGGGGCCGCTGCCCGAGCCCCTCGAAGTCGTACGACTTGCCGTGGTGGGAGGGGAACTCGTCCGGCCCGAGCGCGGCGCGCAGCGCGTCGATCGTCTCGTCGAGCACGGCGCCCCGCCGCTCGAAGTCCACCCCCAGCGCCTCGAACTCCTCCCGTACGTGACCGGCGCCGACGCCGAGGATCAGCCGGCCGCCGCTGAGGTGGTCGAGGGTCGCGTACTGCTTGGCGGTGAGCAGCGGGTGGCGCAGGCCGACGACGGCGACGTGCGCGAGCAGCCGGACGCGGTCGGTCACGGCGGCCAGGTGGGCGAGGGTGGCCACGGGGTCGTACCAGACCGTGCTCATGGCCTCGGCCAGCCGGTGCGGGATCGCCACATGGTCGCAGGCGGCGACGTAGGCGAATCCGGCGCGGTCGGCGGCGCGGGCGATCTCGACGAGGTCGGCGGGGCCCGCGTCCGCCTCCCAGGGTTCGGCGTAGAGCGTGGACTGGGACTGGACCGGGAGCTGGATGCCGTAGTCGAGGCTCACCGCGGGCTCCAGAGGCCGTCCGGGGTCAGCCCCAGCAGTTCGATCGCGTTGCCGCGTACGATCCGCTCCACCACGTCCGGCGCCAGGTGGCCCATCTGCGCCTCGCCGACCTCGCGCGACTTCGGCCAGGTGGAGTCGGAGTGCGGGTAGTCGGTCTCGTAGAGGACGTTCCCGACGCCGATGGAGTCGAGGTTCCTGAGGCCGAAGGCGTCGTCGAAGAAGCAGCCGAAGACATGCTCGGCGAACAGCTCGGACGGGGGACGGTGGACCTTGTCCGCGACCCCGCCCCAGCCCCGGTTCTCCTCCCACACCACGTCGGCGCGCTCCAGGATGTAGGGGATCCAGCCGATCTGGCCCTCCGCGTACATCACCTTCAGGTTCGGGAAACGCTCGAACTTGCCGCTCATCAGCCAGTCGACCATCGAGAAACAGCAGTTGGCGAAGGTGATGGTGGAGCCGACGGCGGGCGGGGCGTCGGCGGAGGTGGACGGCATCCGGCTCGACGAGCCGATGTGCATGGCCACGACCGTGCCGGTCTCGTCGCAGGCGGCGAGGAAGGGGTCCCAGTAGTCGGTGTGGACGGAGGGCAGGCCGAGGTGCGGGGGTATCTCGGAGAAGGCGACCGCGCGGACCCCGCGGGCGGCGTTGCGCCGGACCTCCGCCGCCGCCAGTTCGGCGTCCCAGAGCGGGATGAGGGTGAGCGGGATCAGCCGGCCCCGCGCCTGCGGGCCGCACCACTCCTCCACCGTCCAGTCGTTGTAGGCGCGCACGCACAGCAGGCCCAGTTCGTGGTCGGCCGCCTCGGTGAAGGTCTGGCCGCAGAAGCGCGGGAAGGTGGGGAAGCAGACGGCGGACTGGACGTGGTTGACGTCCATGTCGGCGAGCCGGGACGGGACGTCGAAGGACCCCGGGCGCATCTGCTCGTAGGTGATGACCTCCAGCTTGATCTCGTCCCTGCTGAAGCCGACGGCGGTGTCCAGGCGGGTGAGGGGGCGGTGCAGGTCCTCGTAGACCCACCAGTCGCCGATCGGGCCGTCGTCGCCGGGCTCGCCCATGACGGGCTTGAAGCGGCCGCCGAGGAAGGTCATCTCCTTCAGCGGGGCCCGGACGACGCGGGGCCCGATGTCGAGGTACTTCTTCGGGAGACGGTCCTGCCAGACGGTGCTCGGCTCCACGGTGTGGTCGTCGACGGAGATGATCAGCGGGAGGTTCTCCGTGGCCTTCGCGGTCTTCACGGTCTTCGCGGTCTCCAATGCGTTCTCCATGGGGGCACGGTAGCGCTGATCTGACGGATCGTCAGCTAGCGGGCGGGAGTCGGAGTTGATCGACTCTGTGGGGATGTGTGCACACCGGATGTGAGGGGTGTGTGGACTCCCGTGCGCCTGCCGGGCAAGCTGACGCTTCCGGCATGGACAGGGCAAACTGGGGCCTGGACCTTTCCGGCCGATCACGTCGCAGGAGAGTGCCGGTACCGAAGCGGGACCCCGCGTCTGCGGCGTGATCGGCTGGACAGGTCCTTGATTCGGATGCCTAAGGGGAGCCCTGATGGACGACCGGGTAGGACACCGCGACCCGCGTGTGCCGGAGCAGAGGCGTCCCGGCTCCACCGAGGAGCCGGCGACGCTGCGCTTCGACGTGCTCGGCCCGGTGCGCGCACGACGCGGCGACGAGCGGCTGGCCACCGGTTCACCGCAGCAACGCGCCCTGCTGGCAGCCCTGTTGCTGCGCGAGGGCCGTACGGCGACGGCCGCCGAGCTGATCGACGCGCTGTGGGGCGAGGAGCCTCCGTCGCAGGCGCTGGCGGCGGTACGGACCTACGCCTCCCGGCTGCGCAAGGTGCTCGACCCGGGTGTCCTGGTGAGCGAGTCGGGCGGCTACGCGGTGCGCGGCCTGGCCGAGGGTTCGTTCGACCTGGCGGTGGCGCAGGAGTGGGCGGCGGAGGCGGAGAAGGCGCGGAACGCCGGGGACCTGTCCCACGCCCGCGAGGTGCTGAACCGGACGCTGGGGCTGTGGGACGGGGAGGCCCTGGCCGGCGTCCCCGGGCCGTACGCGGAGGCGCAGCGCGTCCGGCTGGAGGAATGGCGGCTGGGTCTGCTGGAGTCCCGGCTGGACATGGACCTGGAACAGGGCTGCCACGCGGAGGCCGTCTCCGAACTCACCGCGCTCACCGCGGCGTACCCGCTCCGCGAGCGGCTGCGCGAACTGCTGATGCTGGCGCTGTACCGCAGCGGCCGGCAGGCGGAGGCGCTCGCCGTGTACGCGGACACCCGGCGGCTGCTGGCCGAGGAGCTCGGGGTGGATCCGCGGGCCGGACTGCGGCTGCTGCAGCGCCGCATCCTCCAGGCCGACCCGGAGCTGGCGGAGCCGTCGGCGCCGGCGGCGGAACCGGCGGTGGTACGGGTGCGGCCCGCGCAACTCCCGGCCACCGTGCCCGACTTCACCGGCCGCTCCGCCTTCGTACGGGAACTGAGCGAGGTGCTGGCCGGAGCCGGTGACGGCACGGGCGCGGGCGGCCGGGTGATGGCGGTGTCCGCGCTCGCGGGCATCGGGGGCGTGGGCAAGACGACCCTCGCCGTGCACGTCGCCCACCAGGCCCGTCCTGCCTTCCCCGACGGCCAGCTGTACGTCGATCTCCAGGGCGCGGGGCCGCGGTCGGCGGAGCCGGAGACGGTCCTCGGGTCGTTCCTGCGGGCCCTGGGCACGGCGGACTCGGCGATCCCCGACTCACTTGAGGAGCGGGCGGCGCTGTACCGCTCGGTGCTGGACGGCCGCCGGGTGCTGGTGCTGCTGGACAACGCCAAGGACGCGGCCCAGATACGCCCTCTGCTGCCGGGCACGGAGGGCTGCGCGGCGCTGGTCACCTCACGGGTGCGGATGGTGGACCTGGCGGGAGCGCATCTCGTCGACCTCGACGTGATGTCCCCCGAGGAGGCGCTCTCCCTCTTCACCCGGATCGTCGGCGAGGAGCGGGTCGCGGCCGAGCGGAAGGCGGCGCTGGACGTGGTGGCCGCGTGCGGCTTCCTGCCGCTGGCGATCCGGATCGCGGCCTCCCGGCTGGCCGCCCGCCGTACCTGGACGGTGTCCGTCCTCGCCGCCAAGCTGGCGGACGAACGGCGCCGGCTGGACGAGCTCCAGGCGGGCGACCTGGCCGTGAAGGCGACCTTCGAACTCGGCTACGGCGCACTGGAGCCCGCCCAGGCCCGCGCGTTCCGGCTGCTCGGCCTCGCGGACGGCCCGGACACCTCCCTGGCGGCGGCCGCGGCGGTCCTGGACCTGCCGGTGGAGGACACCGAGGACCTGCTGGAGTCCCTGGTGGACACCTCCCTGCTGGAATCGGCGGCCCCCGGCCGCTACCGGTTCCACGACCTGGTACGGCTCTACGCGCGTGCGTGCGCCGACCGCGACGAGCCACCCGGCGAACGCGACGCGGCGCTGTCACGGTTGCTGGACTTCTATCTGGCGACGGCGGCGGGGGTCTACACGATCGAGCGGCCCGGCGACCGCACGGTCGTCCACCTGGAGCCCACGTCGTACCGGGGGCTGTCCTTCGGCGAGCGGACACAGGCCCTCGACTGGCTCTTCGCCGAGGCGCAGTGCCTGCTGGCGTGCGCACGGCAGCAGCAGTCGGGCAGTGGGCTGCGCCGTGCCGTCGATCTGCTCTGGGCCGCCAAGGACCTGGCGGAGTCGGGCGCGAACGCGAAGCAGTACGAGTGGGCGGCCACGGCTCTGCGGGACGCCGCGCAGGACGCCGCCGACGTCCGCGCGGAGAGCCGTGCGCGGACGGCGCTGTCCAACGTCCATCTGGCCGCCGGACGTTACTCCGAGGCGGACGACGAGGCCCGGCGCGCGATCGAACTCGCCACGGCGGCGCACGACGCGACGCCGGTGAGCTGGGCGGCGACGGACCGGGGGATCATCGCCCTCGGCCAGGGCCGCTACGAAGAGGCCGAGAAGTTCCTCACCACCGCCAGGGACGGCTACCGGGCGGACGGGAACCGGCCGGGAGAGGCCAACGCGCTGTGCAACCTCTCCCGGCTCTACGAGCGGATGAACCGCCCGGGTGACGCCGTCACCCTGGCCCGGCAGGGCGTCGACATCTATCAGCAACTCGGGCTCACCCTGCGCCTCGCGAACGGCCGTTACGCCCTCGGCGTCGCGCTGATCAGCGCCGGCAGGCTCTCCGACGGCCTGGTGCAGTTGTCGGACGCGCTGGAGATGTTCGGCAGCAACCGGCAGCGCCTGTGGGAGGGCACGACGCACTTCCGCATCGCCCAGCTGCACCTGGCGGACCGGCGTCCGGCCCAGGCCGCGCAGCACGCCGAACAGGCGCTGGCGATCGGATTCATCGGCGGGGACCTCATCCGGGGCAGTGTGCTGACCGCACTGGGCCGGAGCCTGCACGCGCTCGGCCAGTCGGACCGGGCACGAGCCTGCTGGCACGAGGCCCTGTCCCTCCTGGAGCGGTCGGGAGCGCCCGAGGCGGCCGAGGTACGCCGTCTGCTGGCGCCCCTGGACGCGTCGTGACCCGCCGTCTGCGGCGTTCATCGAACGTTTATGACCGCCTGGCAGGGTCTACCTCAACGGTCCGTCGCCTCGGGGGGCAGACGGACCGGACGAGCCCGCTGGGGGGTGGGCTCCGGCACATGTCTCTGTCCGGCGATACTCGGGGGAATCGCCGGACAGAGACGCCTCACTCACTTGAACACTCCCAGGGGGAGCCGAACATGAGCAACACCGAGAAGCAGACGACGGAAGCCACCGCGGACATCACCACGCTGGAGAACCACGCTCCGATCCTGCCGGCCCTGTCCAAGCCGGCGACGCCGGAGGCCGGGACGGCCACGCCGGCGGCCGAGGAGAAGATCGTCACGCTCGAGAACCACGCGCCCGTGCCGCCCGCCCTGGACCTGGACGGCAAGTAGGCACCACCCGTCACCACGGCGACGGGGATCGGCCGCGGCGGCGCGGAGGGGAGCCGCCGCGGCCGACGTGTGTCCGGGGGACGCGCGGTCACCGTGCGCGCAGCTCGCCCTTGACCACCTTGCCGCTCGCGTTGCGGGGCAGGGCGGTCACGAACTCCACCGCCCTCGGCACCTTGTAGTTGGCCATCTCCCGCCGGGCCCAGGCGATCAGGTCGTCGGCCGTGGAGACCGCGCCCGGCCGCCGCACCACGTAGGCCTTGCCCACCTCGCCCAGGCGGGGGTCGGGGACGCCGATCACGGCCACGTCGGCCACGTCCGGGTGCAGGCCGAGGCGCTGCTCTATCTCCGCCGGGTAGGCGTTGAAGCCGCCGACGATGAACATGTCCTTCAGACGGTCGGTGATCCGGAGGTTGCCGGCGGCGTCCAGGACGCCCACGTCTCCGGTGCGCAGCCAGCCGTCCTCCGTCAGGGCCTCCGCCGTCGCCGTCTCGTCCTCGTAGTAGCCGCGCATCACGTTGAAGCCCCGGACCAGGACCTCCCCGGGTGCGCCCGGCGCCGCGTCCACCCGCACCTCGGTGCCGGGGATCGCGCGGCCCGACGTCGAGGCGATGACCGTGGGGTCGTCCCCGCGACGGCACATCGTGACGACACCGCTCGCCTCCGAGAGGCCGTACGCCGTCAGGACGGTCTCCACGCCCAGTTCGCCCCGCAGGCGTTCGACGAGCCGCAGCGGCACCACCGCCGCGCCCGTGACCACCAGCCGCAGTGCCGACAGGTCGTGCTTGTCCCGGGACGCGTGGTCCAGGAGCGACTGGTGCAGGGTCGGCGGGCCCGGGAGGACCGAGACCCGTTCCGACGCCACGTTCGCGAGGACCGTGTCCACGTTGAACACCGGCTGCGGGATCATCGTCGCGCCCCGCATCAGACAGGCGATCACGCCCGCCTTGTAGCCGAAGGTGTGGAAGAAGGGGTTCACGATCAGATAGCGGTCGCCCTGCCGCAGCCCCGCCAGGTCGGTCCAGATCCCGTAGGCCCGCAGGGTCTGCGCGTGGGTGATCACCGCGCCCTTGGGGCGGCCCGTCGTGCCCGAGGTGAAGACGATGTCCGAGGGCCACTCGCCCGCCACCCGGTCCGCTCGCTCCCGGACCTCCGCCGTCCCGATGCCCTCCCCGCTCGCCAGGAAGTCCTTCCAGGTCCGGAAGTCCGCCGGGGCGTCGTCCGAGAGGACCACCACCTGCTCCAGCGCGGGGAGCCCCGGCAGCGGGCCGCCGCCGGGGCCCTCCGCCGCCGCCCGCCGCAGCGACGCCACGTACGACGTCCCGAGGAAGGTGCCCGTCACGAACAGCAGGCGCGTCCCGCTGCGGCGCAGTACGTCCGCCGCCTCCGTGCCCTTGAAGCGGGTGTTCAGGGGCACCAGCACCGCCCCCGCGCTCACCGCGCCGAGCGCCGCCACCATCCAGTCCAGCGAGTTCGGGGCCCAGACGGCCACGCGGTCGCCCGCCCGCACCCCGTTCGCCAGACAGGCCGCCGCCGCGCGTTCGACGCGGGCGCCGAGCTCGGCGTACGAGATCCGGGTGCGGCCCTCCACCACCGCCTCGGTCGTCGCGTACCGCTCGGCGGACCAGCGGACCAGGCCGGGGATCGTCCCCCACTCCATGTCACCACGCATGACCGGCCTCCCCACCGAAACCACTAGCTGACTGACCGTCAGATTAGCGGTAACCTGACGGACTGTCAGCAGCACTGTCACCGTGTGGAGGTGGGTGCGGCATGCCCGCAGTGACCGGAATCAAGGACGCCACGGCCATCGTCGGCATCGGGCAGACGTCCTTCGCCAAGCACCTCCCCGAGGACGAACGGACGCTCGCCTGCCGGGCCGTCCTCGCCGCCCTCGACGACGCCGGGATCGCCCCCGGCGAGGTCGACGCCCTCGCCTCCTACACCATGGAGGAGACGGACGAGGTCGAGCTCGCCAAGGCCGTCGGGTTCGGGGACCTGTCCTTCTTCAGCAAGATCGGGTTCGGCGGCGGCGGTTCCTGCGCCACCGTCGCCCACCTCGCCGCCGCCATCGCCGCCGGGCAGGCCACGGTGGGGGTCGCCTGGCGGTCGCGCAAACGGGGCTCCGGGCCGCGTCCGTGGACCAACACCGCCGTCCAGCTCCCCACCCCCGCCCAGTGGACCCGGCCCTTCGGGCTGCTGCGACCCGCCGACGAGATAGCCATGCTCGCCCGCCGCTATCTGCACGAGTACGGCGCCACCCGCGACCATCTCTTCAACGTCGCCCTCGCCTGCCGCAACCGCGCCAACCAGAACCCGGCCGCCGTGATGTACGAACGGCCGCTCACCCGCGAGATGTACATGTCGTCCCGGTGGATCAGCGAGCCGCTGTGCCTGTACGACAACTGCCTGGAGACGGACGGGGCGTTGGCGTGCGTCGTCGTGAGCGGCGAGCGGGCCCGGGACTGCCGCCGGAGACCCGTGTACGTCCACTCCGCCGCCCAGGGCCTGCCCGCCCAGCACCACGGCATGGTCAACTACTGGAACGACGACCCCCTCACCGGCCCCGCCTGGGCGGCCGCCCGGCACCTGTGGAAGCACGCCGACTTCACCCCGTCCGACGTCGACGTCGCGCAGATCTACGACGCCTTCACGCCCCTCGTCCCGCTCTCCCTGGAGGGGTACGGGTTCTGCGGCCGGGGAGAAGGTGGCGCGTTCACCGAGGGAGGGGCCCTGGAGACCGGCGGACGGCTGCCCCTCAACACCGGCGGGGGCGGACTCAGCGAGGCCTACGTGCACGGCTTCAACCTCATCAACGAGGGCGTCAAGCAGCTGCGCGGGACCAGCACCGCCCAGGTGCCCGGCGCCGCGACCTGCCTCGTCACCGCCGGCGAGGGCGTCCCGACCTCCGCCCTGCTGCTCAGGAACTGAACCGCACCGAGGAGACCCCACCGAGGAGTTGATCCCGCGATGCTCACCCCCGTCACCGACGCCGACGGCGCCCCGTTCTGGCGGTACGCCGCCCAGGGCGAACTCCGCGTCCAGACCTGCGCCGACTGCGGCGAACCCCGCTTCCCGCCCCGCCCCTGCTGCCCGCACTGCCAGTCCTTCGCGAGCGAGTGGCGGCGGACCTCGGGACGCGGCCGGATCTGGTCCTACGTCGTCCCGCACCCACCCCTGCTGCCCGACTACGCCGCCCACGCCCCTTACAACGTGATCCTCGTCGAGCTGGCCGAGGCGCCCCGCATCCGGCTGGTGGGGAACCTGGTGAGCGGACCGGGGGCGGCGATCGACTCCTTCTCCCCCGACCGCATCCGCATCGGCGCCCGCGTCCAGGTCGTCTTCGACGGCGACGGGCTTCCGCAGTGGGTTCTGGAGCGGCCGTGAGTGTGCGACTGGACATCGACAAGGACACCGGGGTCGCCGTCGTCACCCTCGACCGGCCGGCCCGGCTGAACGCCCTCGACCTCGACGCCGTCCGCGAACTGCAGAACATCTGGCGGGAGTTGCGGTTCGACGACTCGGTACGGGCCGTCGTCCTCACCGGGGCCGGACAGCGGGCGTTCTGCACCGGCCTCGACCGGGACGCCGTCGTGCCGCAGCCCGGCTCCCCGTACATGCAGGACGATCCGCTGCTCACCGTCGGCCCGAAGGCGAACGACCTGTGGAAGCCGGTCGCCGCCGCCGTGGAGGGGATGGCCTGCGGGGGTGCCTTCTACCTGCTCGGGGAGTGCGAGTTCGTCGTCGCGGGCGCCGACGCCGCCTTCTTCGACCCGCACACCACGTACGGGATGGTCAGCGCGTACGAGTCGGTGCTCCTGGCGCAGCGGATGCCGTACGGGGAGGTCGCGCGGATGATGCTCATGGGGACGGCGGAACGGATCTCCGCCCGGCGCGCCTTCGACGTCGGGCTGGTGTCCGAACTCACCGACCCCGGTGGGGCGTCGGCCGCCGCCGTCGCCTGCGCCGCCGTCGTCGCCGGGTATCCCCCCGCCGGGGTCCAGGGCACCGTGCGGGCACTGTGGTCGGCGAAGGAGGCGGCCCGCACGATGGGGTTCGCGCAGGCACCGCACCTCATCTCCCTGGGGAACCTGCCGAGCGAGGAACAGGCGGAACTGTTCACGGGACGGTCGGCCACCCGCCCGCGAACGCGCTGAACCGGCCGGAGTCCGGGCACGGTCGCCCCTGCCGCGGGCCGGGTCCGCCGTGGACGGCTCACGGTGGATCCTTGCCTCCCTCCGTGAGTCCCGCACGGGAAAGTACGGCCGTCAGGCCGCCAGGCGGGTGCCGCGGCGCCAGACGGCGCGGGTGTTGAGGGTGTCGCCGATGTCGCTCGTCGGGTCGCCGTCGACCAGCAGAAGGTCGGCGCGGAGGCCCTCGGCGATGCGGCCCCGGTCGCCGAGACGGAAGCGGCGGGCCGTGGTCGCCGTGGCCGCGCGCAGGGCCCGCGCGGGTGTGAGGCCCGCGGCCACGAGGTACTGCAGTTCGTGGTGGAGGCTCGCTCCGTGCGCCAGGCCCCCGAAGAACGTCTCGGGCATGGAGGCGTCGGTGCCGGCCAGCACGTCGACGCCGGCGGCGTCCAGAGCGCGCACGGTGTCGTACACGTCGTCGAGCTTGCCCTGCGGGTAGCGGTTGTAGCTGGAGCGCAGGGTCCGGTCCCACTTGCTGTCGAGGCGGGCGGCGACCCGGGGGTCGTCGGCGAGTGCGCTGCCGGTGATCCCCATCATCGAGGCGTTGAGAGTGATGCAGGGAACGACGAACATGCCCGCGTCCTTGATGATGCCGATGATCTCGGCGGTGTGCGGCTGGTCCATGAACACGTGGGTGAGGCCGTCGACGCCGGCTTCGGCAGCCATCCTGGTGGCCTCCACGGTCAGCGCGTGGGCCACGGTCAGGGCGCCGTACTTCTTGGCCTCGGCCACACCGGCGTTCACGGTGGCCTGGTCGAGCGAGGGCAGCCCGGGGTGTCCCTCCACGCTGCCGTCGTCGATCATGAACTTGATGAAGTCGGATCCCCGGGCGAGGAGCTGGGGCACGAAGCGGGCCGCTTCCTCGGGGGTGGTGGAGAACGGCATCAGGGGCATCACCGGCGGGAGATCCCACTTCGGCCGGAACCCTTCGGGCATCAGCTCGCTCGGGTGACCACCGGGCGGTGTGATGGCGAAGCCGGAGGAGCGCACGTCGGCCTGCGTGTCGTCGTCGGTGATGAGCCCTCGGTTCTCCCTTGTGTTCATCCCCTGCATCTCCAGTTCGGTCGTCACCCCGAACCGCAGGGCGAGCGCCAGGGATCCCGGGGCGGAGTGGACATGGGCGTCGATGAGTCCCGGCAGCAGTGTGGCGCCGCCGCCGTCGACGATCTCGCTGTCCCGAGGAGCGTCGCCTCCGACACGCGCGATCCTCCCGCCGTCGATGACCACGGTCTGCACACCTGTCGCCTTCTCTCCGTCGAAGATGTGCGCGTTGGTGATCGCGGTGAGCGCCATAGCGGTCCGCCTCGTTTCCTCACTCGTCCAAGATTTACATACCTAATGCTATGTACTTACTGGACGGCATGCAAATACCTGACGGTATGCAAGTGTGCGGGCCGGGCCTAGACTCGGTCACATGAGCCGCGCGCCCTTCCCCGAGCCCTCCGACGACATGGCGTTGAACCAGATCGGCCCGGCGCTGTCACGGCTGCGCCGACGCGCACCGGCATCGAGGAAGGACCTCTCCCGCAATCTCGTGCTCAACGTGATCGCCGACGCGCCGGGCGAGACGACTGTCGGCAGCCTCGCCGCCGAGATGGGTGTCGCCCAGCCGGTGGCCAGCCGGACCGTGGCCGCCTGCATCGAGGACGGGCTGCTGCGCCGGACGGCGTCCCAGTCCGACGGACGCCGTACCGTGCTCGAACTCACCGAGCACGGCGAGGCCGTGCGCGACCGCTTCGCCGCCGAACAGCGAAAGGCGTTCCTGGAGATCACGGCCGCCTGGTCGCCGGAGGAGCAGGTCCTGTTCGCCCGGCTCCTGGCCCGGTACGGAGCCGACGCCACCGCGTGGTCCAGGAAACAGGCCGCAAGCCCCGAGTGAACGGGCGGCGTCCCGCCCGCGGGTCACGGCCAGGAGTGCGGGCATCGACCGCGCCGACGCGCCGGGAACCTCATCGCGCCTCCCACCTGCGGGCGGGCCGCGCACCCGGCCGTCGGGGTCATCGGCTCAGCCGGCCGCGCGGAGTTGGTCCCGGGCCCGGCAGTCGCGGCAGCGGCCGGGTTCCGCCGTACGGAATCCGCGGTCGCAGCCGTCGCAGTTCCGCAGGGGCACGACCGCCGGGCCTCCGGGGGCTTCCGTGCTTCGGGCCGGTGTGGAGAGAGGCAGGGGCGTCTCCTTGAGCCGGTGGGCGAGGATGCCGGCCGGGCGGGCCAGCAACCGGTCCGGGAGCCTTGCGGTGAGGTGGTCCGTGATGTGCGTGGGCAGGAGACCTGCGGCGAGCCACCGGGTGACGGCCGGGGCGAGGCGGGCGGCTTCCCGCGCGGACAGGACGAGGCGGGGGTCGACCCGGCGCAGGGCGGTGAGTACGGCGACGGCTCGGGGGTCGGCGTCGGTGCCATCGGCAAGGTCGGCGACATCGGTGAGCGGGGCCGGGATCTCCACCTCGGGCTGGACCGGCGGCCGCAGCGGTCCGCGTACGGCGGCTGGCTGCCTGCGGGGGCGATGGGGCTTCGGCGACTCGGGAGGCCCGTCCGGATGCGGCGCGCCGTCGGGTACGTCGTAGAAGTATGTTCGGGTACGGACCTGTCCGGTGGGCGTTCGCTCGCGGCGGCGCTCCAGGTGTCCGGCCGCCTCCAGCTCCCTCAGCGCTCGCGAGATCAGGATCTCGCCCTCGCTGAAGTGCTCGCACAGTGCGGTGATCGTCACGGGGGCGCCGTCGGGCAGGGAGGCGATGTACGCCGCGACGCCGATCGTGACCGCGCTGCCGCGTCGTTGGGCGAGGGCGTTGGAGATCACCGTGAAGTCGGCCGTGAGCCGGGTGCGGACATGGATCACGCCGGAGGACGGAACTCCGGCGTCGGCGCGAAGGCGCGCGTTAGACTGCGATTCAGCCATCGGGAAGGTCTGATTCCTGATCGGTCAGGCCCTCGTTCGGGATTGCCGTCCCGACCGGGGGCCGTATTCGTTTGTGGTGGTCGCGGCGAACGTAACCGTCCGCATCCCGTTGCTGCAAGCCGGTCACCCGCCTACGAGGTGGTGATCGAGGGCACGCTCGACGACGTGCCGCGCGAGGGCTCCGACTGGCGGGAGGACGAGGTCAAGGGGAAGACCCGCGGTCCCCCGCCCCGGCCGCGCCCCTTCGCGCCGCGCCCTCCTCGGCCGGGGCGGGTGGGTGGGCGGGAAGTTCTTTCCCCCGGTTCTTTCAGGAGCTCAGCGGCCCGCCGGACCCTCGTGGACAAGGGTCCGGTGAGCCCGGAACGCGGACGGCGGCCGGCGGCCGGGGGCCGGTCGCCTCAGGGACAGCGGTGCCCGGCCTGCAACTCGCCTATGAATGCGGCCCAGGAGAGGGCTTCCAAGCACAGCGCCGGGGCGACGGCCCGTTGAGAGACGTCCGGTCAGCTCGCCGATGCGTACGGCTCCGGCTCGCAGTGGTCGACCTTCGCCGCGACGCCGGGGCTCGACAGGTCGACCTGGACCGTCGTCGAGTCGTTGCCGGCGACGTACTCGTCGGTGCTGCGCTGTTCCACCCGCCGGGAACCGGCGTCGAGGAAATCGACCGTGACGGTGAAGTAGCCGCCGGTCGCGTTCGGGTTGGTGACCTCGACCGTCGCGTACGCCTCGCTCGGCGTCGCGCAGTCGATCAGCTCCACCGTGGCGTCCCTCAGCGCCGTGGACGTGCTCGAGGAGCCGCCGTCGCCGTAGGTGTCGTCCGCGTAGTCGTCATCGTCGTAGTCGTGGTAGGTGCTGCCCGAGCTGCCGCCGCTGCTCGACGACGAGCTGTCGTGGTTCTGGCTCGAGCTGCTGCACCCGCCGCCCCCGCCACCGCTGTGACGGCTGCCGTGGCCCCTGCTCGTCGAGAAGCCGGTCAGCGCCAGTACGACGAACACGGCCACCGCTGCGAACTTGAGTTTCTGCCCCCGTCGATCCATACCGGCAGCGTAGGCGCCACCTGTCACGGTCATGTCACCGCGTGGCGACCGGCCGGTCCCCGGCGTAGCGTCTGCGGTGGCGGCCGCCGTCCAGGTCCCTTCCGTGCACCCGGCACGACGGCCGTCCCGGTGCGACGACCGTCCCGGTGCGACGGCCGTCCTCGCGGCGGTGGGCGGTCGGCTCAGGCCGTCCGCGCCGTGCCCGTGCCCTTCTCCGCGTCCAGGGCGTACACGCAGCGGTCCTTGCTGGAGGCGTACACGACGCCGTCGCGGACCACCGGGGAGCCGGTGATCTCGCCGCCGGTCGCCAGCTTCCAGCGCAGCCGGCCGTCGTCGGCCTTCAGGGTGTACAGCAGGTGGTCCGTGGAGCCGAAGTGGATACGGCCCTCCGCGACCGCCGGGGCGCCCACGATGTCGCCGCCCGCCTGGAAGCGCCACTTGGGCGTGCCGGTGACCGCGTCCAGGGTGTAGAGCCCCTTGCCGCTGCCGACGTGCACATGACCGGCGGCCACCAGCACCGGGTCGACGGACGCCCGGGCCTCGGTGGCGATGCGCCAGCGGTCGCGCCCGTCGGTGGCGTCGATGGCGTACACAGTGCCGAGGTAGTCGGCGAGGTAGACGCCTCCGCCGGTCACCGCCGGGCCGGGCACGAAGGTCGGCGGGGACAGGAACACCGCCGGGGCCTCGAAGTGCCAGCGCACCATGCCGCTCGCGACGTCGACGGCGAGGACGCGGGTGCCCGCGCAGACGTAGACATAGCCGTCGGGGGCGGGGGTGACCCGGACCGGGACGCCGCCGCAGGAGGCCGTGTCGCCGATGGGGTACGACCAGCGTTCCTCGCCCGTGCGGGCGTCCAGTGCTCTGAGCCGGGCGTCCTGCCAGACATAGACCGTGCCCTCGTGCAGGACCGGCCCGGCCTCCGGGGACTCGAAGTCGGTCTGGCAGCCGGTGATCTCCCAGAGCTTCTGGCCGGCCGAGGCCTCCCAGGCCTGGACGCCGCCGCCGCGCGTGCCGGTGACGACCGTGCCCCGGTCGGCCTTGAGCGAGTACACCCAGGCGTCCGTCGACAGCCGCCACAGATCGCCGCCCTCGCGGGCGTCCAGGGCGAACAGGGTGGGTCCGTCGGAGGCGTGCACCCTGCCGTCCGCGACCGCCATCGACCAGGCCACGTCCCGCGTCTTGAAGCGGCGGCGGCCGGTGGCCACATCCAGGGCGTGCACCTCGAAGGAGGTCACGTAGACGAGGTCCCCGGCGACGGACGGCGTGCCCCACACGTCGTTCGACATGCGAAAACGCCAGGGCCGCCAGCCCGCCGGGGTCTCCGAGGGGGCGCTCTGCGGGGCCGGTACGGTCGTGTCGGCGCCGTTGACGCCGGGGCGCGGGCGGGACCAGTTGGCGACCAGGCCGGGCTCGGCCACCGGCGCCTTCACGGCGGCCGTGGCACGGACGTCGGCGACGCGCGGCCCCGGCCCGATCGGCACGGCGGCCCCCGCCAGCCGGACCGGACCGATGTCGGGGGCGCCGACGGCCACGGGCGCGGGCGCCGGGCGGGAGAGGACCACGGGGGCGTGGGACGGCGGGGGCGGTACCGCCGGCGCGGCGGGCCGGGCCATGCCCCCGCCGCCCCCGCCGCCCCCGCCGCCGCTGCGGGGGCTCGGGGGCGCCGGTTTCGCCTGACGGCCGCCACGGCGCGTCTCGATGAGGGTGACCGCCTTCTCGGGCAGCCACGCCGACGCCGTACCGCTGTCGTCGGAGCCGGAGCCGAAGAGGTGGGGGGCGAGCTGGGCCTGGAGATCGGCCGGGTTGGGCCGGGCCGTGGCCTCCATCTGCATACAGGACTCGATGAGCGGACGCAGCTCGTCCGGCAGGCCCTCCAGGTCCGGTCCCTCGCGCAGCAGCATGAAGACCGTCTCGACCGGGTTGGCGCCGTGGAAGGGCGGGTGTCCGGTGGCGGCGAAGACCAGCATCGAGCCGAGCGAGAAGACATCGCTCGCCCCGGTCACGCTGCGCGAGTCCTTCGCCTGCTCGGGGGACATGTAGGCGGGGGTGCCGACCGCCACGTTCGTCATCGTCAAACGCGTGTTCGAGACGCCGGACGCGATACCGAAGTCGATCACCCGGGGCCCGTCCTCGACGACGAGCACGTTGGACGGCTTCAGGTCACGGTGGACCAGCCCCGCGCCGTGGATCGACTGCAGCGCCTCGGCGACGCCCGCCGCCAGCCAGCGCACCGCCTGGGCCGGCATCGGCCCGCAGTCGTTCACTATTTCCTCGAGGGAGGGCGCGGGCACGTACGCGGTGGCCAGCCAGGGCACGGCGGCGCGGGGATCGGCGTCGACGACGGCGGCCGTGTAGAAGCCGGAGACCGCCCGGGCCGCCTCCACCTCGCGCGTGAAACGCACCCGGAAGAGCTGGTCCTCGGCGAGCTCGGTCCGGACCGTCTTGATCGCCACGCGCCGGCCCGAGGCCGAACGGGCCAGATAGACCAGCCCCATGCCGCCGGCACCCAGCCGTCCCAGCACCTCGAACGGCCCGATCCGCCGCGGATCGTGCTGCGTCAGCTGATCCACCACTTGCCTGCCACCTCCCCGTACGAACCGCGTCACCCACTTGTGTACACGGCCCCGTGCAGCGTCTCACCACCGCACCGCCATGGCGGCACGCACCCTGATTCTTCCTGGCCGGACGGCCGGTTGCGAACCCGGGGGCAATCGGGGTGTCTCATTTCATATCCGCGCATACAGCACGCATACGGCACCTGTCAGCGCTGGAGCAGCGCGAACGACGCCCCTTGATTGTCCGTGACGACCGCCACGATTCCGTACGAAGCGGTGAACGGACCCGCCTGTACCCGCCCGCCGAGCCGGCTCACCGCGCCGAGAGCCGCCTCGCAGTCCTCCACGCCGAAGTGGACGAGGAAATGCGGCGGCATGACCTCCGGGAAGACATCGCCGACCGGCGCCCGCCCGAAGTCGGGTTCGGCGCCCGGCCCGAACAGGGCCTCGTGGAAGAGATGACCGTAGAAGGTGTTGGCGGCCTCGGTGTCCCGGGCGTAGAGCTGCGCCCAGGCGAAGGCGCCGGGCCGGTGCCGTACGCCGAAGCCGGGGTGGGCGGCCGGCTGCCACAGGCCGAAGACCGCGCCCTCGGGGTCGGCGGCGAGCACGGCGACGCCCGCCCCGCCGACCGGCAGCGGCCCCATGACGACCTGCCCGCCGGCGTTGCGGATGCGCCCGACGGTCTTCTGCGCGTCCGGGGTCGCGAAGTACACCGTCCAGACGGTGGGCATCCGGCCGTCCGTCTTGTGGGCGAGCGCGGCCACCGGCTCGCCCTCCAGCCGGGCCCACACGGAGGAGCCGTACGCCTCCTCGAAACCCCACCCGAAGAGCTCACCGTAGAACCGCTTGCCCGCGTCCACGTCGGGGAGCTGCGCGTCCACCCAGCAGGGGACGCCCTCTGCGTACACCGATGCCCTGTTTTCGGCCATACAGCCAAACTAACGGCGCCGCACGCAAGCCGCAGACCAGGCACACCCGCCTCCGCACCCCCTCGCACCCCATTTGCAGTCGGCCGAATAGCGCTCCGATCACCCCTCGGTAAGCTGACGGCATGACAGGACAAGTGCGTACCGTCGACGGCCGCGTGGCCGGTCGGCGCGGGCAGGCGACGCGGCAGAAGCTGCTCGACTGCCTCAGCGAGATGCTCAGCTCCTCTCCGTACCGCGACGTCAAGGTCATCGACGTCGCCCGGAAGGCGGGCACTTCACCCGCGACCTTCTACCAGTACTTCCCGGACGTCGAGGGCGCCGTACTGGAGATCGCCGAGCAAATGGCGGCCGAGGGAGCCGAGTTGACCGGCCTCGTCCAGGGGCGGTCATGGGTCGGCAAGGCGGGCTGGCAGACGGCGCAGGAACTCGTCGACGGCTTCCTGGAGTTCTGGCGGAAGAACGACGCGATCCTCCGGGTCGTCGACCTCGGCGCGGCGGAGGGGGACAAGCGCTTCTACAAACTCCGCATGAAGATCCTCAACTCGGTGAACAACTCCCTTTCGGACGCGGTCGCCGAGTTGCAGTCCAAGGGCAAGGTCGACAAGGACGTGAACCCGGCCGCGGTCGCCGGCGCGCTCGTCGCGATGCTCGCGGCGGTCGCCTCGCACCAGAAGGGCTTCCAGACGTGGGGCGTCAAGCAGGCTGAACTCAAGCCGAACCTGGCCCTGTTGGTGCACCTGGGCATCACCGGCAAGAAGCCGACGAAGTAGCCCGGCCCCCATTCGATTTTCGGTCAAGTCCTGTCTGCCAGGCGGCAGCTCACCCGGGTGAGCTGCCGCCTGCCGCGCTGTCGGCCTCAGGCGGGCAGCGCCCGGTCCCTCACCACGTGCTTCATCACCAGCGTCGACGTCAGCCGCTGGACCCCCGGCAGGGTGGCGAGACGCTCGTCGTACAGCCGCTGGAAGGCCGCGAGGTCGGCGGTGGCCACCCGCAGCAGGTAGTCGGGCTCCCCGAACAGCCGCTGCGCCTCCAGGACGTGTTCCACCTCACCCACCGCCCGCTCGAACTCGGCGACGGTGTCCCGGTCCTCCTGCCGCATCGAGACGAAGACCAGCGCCTCGAAGGTCAGCCCGACGGCGGCCGGCTCCACCACCGCCCGGTAGCCGCTGATCGCCCCGGACCGCTCCAGCTCCCGCAGCCGCCGGTGACAGGGCGAGACGCTCAGCCGCACCCGCGCGGCCAGCTCGGTCACCGTCAGCCGCCCGTCCTGCTGAAGCTCGGCAAGAATCTTCCGGTCCACGTCATCCATGGGGCAGATCTTCCCCCATATCGCGGCGATCTGCGAAAACTTCGGAAACACTTTCGGCCGCATCGCGCCTAATGTCCCCGGTATGGACTCGGGAACGCTGATTTCTTTCCTCGCCGTCGACCTGCTGCTGGTGTGTGTGCCGGGCGCCGACTGGGCGTACGTGATCTCCGCCGGGCTGCGCGGCCGTTCGGTGGGCGCGGCGGTCGGCGGCCTGGTGAGCGGGTACGCCCTGCACACGGCGCTGGCCGCGGCGGGCCTCGCGGTACTGGTCGCGGGGTCGCCGACGCTGCTCACCGCGCTGACGGTGGCGGGCGCCGCGTACCTGGTGTGGCTGGGGTGGGCCGTGCTGCGGCGGCCGGGGACACCGGGCGCGGGCGAGGAGATCACGGCGGGCGGCGCCCGGGTGTTCCTGCGCGGGGCCACGATCAGCGGTCTGAACCCCAAGGGCCTGCTGCTCTACCTCTCGGTCCTGCCGCAGTTCCTCACCACCGGCGAGGGGCACCTGCCGGTGGCCGCCCAGACGACCGCCCTCGGCCTGCTGCACATGGCGTGCTGCACCGCCGTCTATCTGACGGTGGGCGTCCTGGCCCGCAGACTGCTGGGCGCCCGCCCGGCGGCGGCACGAGCGGTGACCCGCACCTCCGGCGCGGCAATGCTGGGCATCGGCACGTTCCTGCTGCTCCAGCACACCTTGTAGACCCTCCCGGGCCCCGGGCCCCGGGCCCCGGGCCACACGGTCCATCTGGTTCCGCTACGCCCTCGGGGTGAGCCGGAACAGGCGGATCTCGCGCTCCACCCGGGCCTGATACGTCGCGTACGGCGGCCAGAAGGCCAGCAGGGTCTTCCAGACGGCCGCCCGCTCCTCTCCCGCCAGCGGCACGGCCGTCACCGGGATGTCCCTGCCCTTCCAGCTGATCTCGGCGTCGGGGTGGGCCAGGAGGTTGCCGGTCCAGGCGGGGTGGCCGGTGCGGCCGAAGTTGGAGCCGACCAGGATCCAGCTCCCGCCGCCCTCCTCGGGCATGCAGGCCAGCGGCGCACGACGCGGCAGCCCGCTCCTCGCCCCGGTGGACGTCAGGATCACCCCGGGCAGCATCTGGGCACTGAGCAGCACCTTTCCCCGGGTGAGGCGATGGACGGCCCGGTCGAGGGCGGGAATGACATGGGGTGCCACCTTGGCGAAGGCCCTCGTCGAGGAGACCTTCTGCACCATCCGGACGCCGATCACACCGACACCTCCGTCCGCTCGAAGAGCCGGGCCCCCTCGGCCGCGTGCGCCCGCAGCCGGTGCACGGGCCCGAACAGCAGCTCGTCCCCGGCGGCCCGCTTGAAGAACAGGTGCGCCTCGTGCTCCCAGGTGAAGCCGATGCCGCCGTGCAGCTGAATGCCCTCGGCGGCGGCCCGGCGCAACGCCTCCAGCGCCTGGGCGAGAGCCAGCCCGCCGGCCCGGCCGTCCGGGCCGGCGAGACCGTCCGGGCCACCGGGACCGCCCGCCGCCCAGGCGGCGTAGTACGCGGCGGACCGGGCCGCCTGGATCTGCACATACACGTCGGCCAGCCGGTGCTGGACCGCCTGGAAGGAGCCGATCACCCGCCCGAACTGCTCCCGTCGGCCGAGGTACTCGACGGTCCGCTCCAGCGCGCGGTCGGCGGCACCGACGGCCTCGCAGGCCAGGAAGGCGGCCGCGAAGTCACCGGCGCGGGAGAGGGCCTCCGGTACGCCCGACGCCTCCTCCTCGCTCCCGAGCAACTCGGCCCGCACCTCGCGAAGTTGGACGCGGGCCTGCGGGCGGGTGGCGTCCAGGGCCGTCTGCCGGGTGCGGACGAGCCCGACGGCGTCCCCCGGCACGACGAACAGCAGGGTGCGCGACCGTACGAACCCCCCGGTGTGCGCGGCGACCACCAGCGCCCCCGCGCTGTGCCCGTCGAGCACCTGCGCGGCCTCCCCGTACAGCCGCCAGACGCCCTGGACCCGCCGGGCCTGGATCCCGCCCGCGCGCCCGCCGCCGGCCCAGTCGCCGTCCTGGGGGCCGGTCAGGGCGAGGGCGGTGGCCAGGGCGGGCGCGGGCACGGCCAGGGCGGCGGTCAGGGTGCCGGCGGAGATCCGGGGCAGCAGGTCGGCGCGCTGGGCGTCGGTGCCGAGGCCGAGGATCAGCGGCGCGGAGAGGACGGAGGTGGCGAGGAGCGGGGAGGGCGCGAGCGCCCGGCCGGTCTCCTCGGCGGCGAGGGCGAGGTCGGTGACCGGGCAGCCGACACCGCCGTACGCCTCGGGCAGCGCGAGGCCGGGCAGCCCGAGCCGCTCGGCGAGGGCGGCCCAGAGGGCGGGATCGTGACCGAGGGGTGTCTCCAGGGCGGCGCGCAGCTCTTCGGGGCCGCAGCGTTTGTGCAGCAGTTCGCGCAACGTGCGGCGGATCCCGTCCTGTTCGGCGGTGAAGCCGGGGTCCATGGCCACCCCTCTCATCCGGATCTGACGGTGCGTCATATTAGGGCGGGGGAACGGGAATGCCCAGAGAGGCGGCACCTGTCGGGGCAGGCATTATCTGATGTACCGTCAGATTCATGGCATCCGCATCCGCATCCGGTACCCGGAAAGTGGCCGTGGTCGGCGTCGCCCTCTCCGACTGCGGCCGAGTGGACGACGCCACCCCCTACGCCCTGCACGCCCAGGCGGCCCGGCGGGCACTGGCCGACGCGGGGCTCGACCGGTCACGGGTGGACGGCTTCGCGTCCGCCGGGCTCGGCACGCTGGCCCCCGTCGAGGTGGCGGACTACCTGGGCCTGCGGCCCACCTGGGTCGACTCCACCTCCGTCGGCGGTTCGACCTGGGAGGTCATGGCGGCGCACGCGGCCGACGCGATCGCCGCCGGTCACGCGAACGTGGTCCTGCTGGCGTACGGCTCGACGGCCCGCGCGGACGTGAAGGCCGGCCGCCGCACCGGCACCTTCGCCTTCGGCGGCCGCGGCCCGCTCCAGTTCGAGGTCCCCTACGGCCACACCCTGATCGCAAAGTACGCGATGGCCGCCCGCCGCCACATGCTCCAGTACGGCACGACGATCGAGCAGTTGGCGGAGGTGGCGGTCCAGGCACGGGCGAACGCGGCGCTGAACCCCGACGCGATGTTCCGCGACCCGGTGACGGTGGACGACGTCCTGTCCGGCCCGATGATCGCCGACCCCTTCACGAAACTGCACTGCTGTCTGCGCTCCGACGGCGGCGCGGCGGTCCTCCTCGCGGCCGAGGAGTACGTACGCGACTGCCGCACGGCCCCGGTGTGGATCCTGGGTACGGGGGAGCACGTCTCGCACGCCTCGATGTCCGAGTGGGACGACTTCACCGTCTCCCCGGCGGCGGTGAGCGGCCGGCTGGCCTTCGAGCGGGCGGGGCTGGGTCCGCAGGAGATGGACTTCGCCGAGATCTACGACGCGTTCACCTACATGACGCTGGTGACCCTCGAGGACCTGGGCTTCTGCGCGAAGGGCGAGGGCGGCCCGTTCGTGGAGAAGGGGCGGCTGACCCTGTCCGGCGCCCTGCCGGTGAACACGGACGGGGGCGGGCTCTCGGCTCAGCATCCGGGCATGCGGGGGCTGTTCCTGCTGGTGGAGGCGGTACGGCAGCTGCGGGGCGAGGGCGGGGACCGGCAGGTGAGGGCGGCGGGCGGGGGCTTGCCCCGGCTGGGCGTCGCCTCCGGGACCGGCGGGTGGTTCTGCTCGTCGGGGACGGTGGTCCTGGGACGGGACTGAGGCCCCCCGCGCCTCCCCTCCCCTCCCTTCCCCTCCCTTCCCCTCCCTTCCCCTCCTTCCCCTCCCGGCAGGTCACGCCCCGCGCACCGGCCGCGACGATCCGATGGCGCCGGTGCGGGCCGCGCAAGTCCGCGCCGGCGGCGGTGAACGAGCCGCCGCCGTGTTCGCAGCCGTCCGGCCAGGGGGCGAACGGCACGTCCAGCCGCCGGTCCACCGCGGACTCGAAGCGCCGCGGCAGGGCTGCGCCAGCGGTCCGTCGCGCCCGCGCCCTTCGTCAGCTCGCTCACGCCGTCGGTCGACCGGGCTTTTCGCCGGGGGACGGCAACCTTTTCGGGACCGGCGGCGACTGACGGGTCGAAAGCTTTCCAGGACGTGCTTCGCCGAACCGCGTAAGGATTCATCCGTGGCATCCTCCTCACACCGCCGGCCCCGCCCCGAGAGGCGCACGCGCCGCGTTCCCGTCGTCACGGTGGTCGCCGTGGCGGCCGTCGCGCTCGTCGTGTCCCTGGTCGTGGCCTTCCGTCCCGACGGCGGGTCCGAGACCGGGGCCGAAGGCGGGGCCCGCACGGTCGAGCCCGCCGCCGGGTCCGGGGTGAGCGGTTCGCCGACGGCGACCGGGACCACCGGGTCACCGTCGCCGAAGCCGAAGCCGTCCACCGCGTCCCCGAGCGCGACGGCCGGGCGGGCGTCCACGCCCGCCGCCACCCCGGCCGGCAAGTCCGGCTCGTCGAGCGGGCGATCGGCCGCGCCCGCCGCGCGGACCGCGTCCGGCTCGGCACCGTCGGCGGGGCGGATCGCGCCCGGGACCTCCTACCGGGGCGTCGCCACCTCCTACGACGCGGGAGACGGCAACGGCGCCTGCTCCTACGGCCCGACCTCCGACGTCATGACCGCGGCGATGAACACCGCCGACTACGAGACGTCCAAGGCGTGCGGCGCGTACGTCCTCGTCCGGGCCGGGAGCGGAGCGTCGATCACGGTCCGCATCACCAACGAGTGCCCGGCGCCCTGCGAGGTCGGCCAACTCGACCTGAGCCAACAGGCGTTCGCCAAGCTGGCCCCGCTCTCGGCAGGCCGGATCCCGGTCACCTGGAGCCTGCTGAGCCCCGCCACCTCCGACACCGTCTCGATCCGCTACAAGACCGGTTCCACCCAGTACTGGTGCGGCATCCAGGCGATCGGCCACCGCAATCCGCTGGCCCGGCTGGAGGTCCGCACGAGCGCCGGCTGGACCCGTCTGGCGCGCACCGACTACAACTACTTCCTCTCCGAGCAGGGCACCGGCTGCGGCGGCGCGCTCCGGCTCACCGACATCTACGGGGAGCAGCTGACGGTCGAGGGGATCGCCGTCCGGGCGAACGTGGTGCAGCCGACGCGGGTCCAGTTCGCCCGGCACTGACCGCTTACCCTCGCCATATGGCCAAGGATCTTCATGAGCTGCTGAGGTCGCTGCGGGTGTGGGACCCGGAGGTGACCGCGCTGCCGCCGTTCGCCCCGGAAGCGGCCCCCGCCGAGCCGCTGTCCCTCTTCACGGACTGGTTCGCCGAGGCGGTGGCGGCGGGTGAGCGGGAGCCGCACACGACGACCCTCGCCACCGTCGGCGAGGACGGCCTTCCGGACGCCCGGATCGTGATGCTGCACGGCGCCGACGCGGACGGCTGGGCCTTCGCGACCCACGCCACCAGCCGCAAGGGCCGTCAGCTCGCCGCGCGCCCGTACGCGGCCCTCACCTTCTACTGGCCGGTGCTGGGCCGCCAGGTCCGGGTGCGCGGCCCGGTCACCTCCGCCCCCTCCGAGGAGGCCCAGGCCGACCTGCACGCCCGCTCGACCGGCGCCCTGGCCGCCGCCCTGACCGGACGGCAGAGC
Organism: Actinobacteria bacterium OV320; assembly: GCA_001298545.1. Lineage (GTDB taxonomy): Bacteria > Actinomycetota > Actinomycetes > Streptomycetales > Streptomycetaceae > Streptomyces > Streptomyces coriariae. The sequence continues at coordinate 278,525 of LJCX01000031.1, read as the reverse complement.
GAGGTCCTGGCCTCGACGGAGGAGCTGACGATCGCGTCGGAGGCGGCCTGGGAACACGCCCGCGCGAACCCGACGGCCAAGTCCCCGACCTGGACCCTGTACCGACTGCGCGCGGACGAGGTCGAGTTCTTCCAGGGGGACAGCACCCGCCGTCACGCCCGGCTGCGCTACCACCGGTCGGGAGAGTCCTGGTCCAGGGAGCAGCTGTGGCCCTGAGGACCCCCCTCAGGGGCGGTCCGTGGCCCGGGGGTGCCCTGTCCCGGCGAAGGTGATCCGACAGGTGGCACGGGACGTGTCGAGGAGATACCAGACCCGCCCGCCCCCGGTCACCTCGATCTGCCACTGCTGGCAGGTCCGCCCCCGGTGCGTGCCGTGTGCCAGGCTGCCCTTGAGACGGTGGTGCCGAGGCGTCTCGGCGGCCGGCGCGGATCCGTACGCATGACACTCCAGGCACGGTAGGTGTTCTCCCGCGCCTGCCGAGCCAGGTTCTCCCAGCCTTTCGCCGAGGCCGCGTCCGCGTCCGCGTCCGCGAAGCGAACCTCCCACTGGCCCTCAGGTGCCGGTGGTGCGGCACGGTCTCCGCGGCCCGCGCTCACCCGGCTTCCCGGGGATCCGAGGCCGGACCGTCGATCGGCATGACTTCGCAAGTACTTCGAAGGTCTCACCTCCGCCACGCCCAGCCCCCTCACTCACCCGGAAGAGGAGGTGGCACGCCCCGCCCACGGCCTGTCAGTGGTCCTGTCTCACGCCCACACCGGCTCCGGGTCCGTCGTCAGGCGGCCGTGCAGGTGGACGTCCCGGAAGGCGTCGCGGCGGCCCGACTCCCACATCGCGCCGCGCAGGGTCCCCTCGCAGCAGAAGCCGCAGCGTTCGGCGATCCGGCAGGAGGCGTCGTGACCGAGCGCGTGGCCCAGCTCCAGCCGGTGCAGACCGAGCTCGGTGAACGCCCACCGGGCCGCGAGCAGCAGGGAGCGGGTGGCGACGTGCCGGCCCCGCGCCTCCGGCAGGATCCAGTAGCCGACCCTGGCGAAGCTCAGCACGTGGTCGATCATGTTGACTCCGACCTGCCCGAGGACCGTGCCGTCGGAGGCGTCCGTGACACAGAACGCCATGGCACGTCCGGCGGCCGCGTCCGCGCTCCTGCCCTCCAGGGAAGCCCGGGCGCCGGCGGCGTCGGTGATCGTCCGCAGCGGGGTGTTCCAGCGCACGAACTCCGGGTCGACGTGCCCGCGCAGCCAGGCGTCCACGTCGGTGGCGGACTCCGGGTCCCAGGACCGCAGGGTCAGGCCGTGGCCGTGGAGACCGGAGGCGAGGGGGGCCGGGTACGGCTCGCGTATGTCGGTCATCCGGCCATTGAACACCGCCGGTCTTTCACGGCGCGGGCCGGAACACCGGCACCCCGTCCCGGAACGCGACCGCCAGCTCCAGCCCCGCACGCAGCCCCGCCGACGCCTCCCCGGCCGCCTCCCCCACGATCTCCGTGGACATCCGCGGCCCCTCCGCCAGGTCGACCACCGCCGCGACGTACGGCGTGCGCCCCCCGAAGGGCGGCAGGTCGTTGCGGTGGACGACGGACCAGGTGTAGAGGGTGGCCCGGCCGCTCGCGTCCTGCCAGGTCACGTCCTCGCTCCAGCAGTACGGGCAGAACTCCCTGGGGTAGTGGTGGGCCCGTGCGCAGGCCCCGCAGCGCCGGATCAGCAGCCGGCCCTCGGCGGCCGCGTCCCAGTACGCGCGGGTGAAGGCGTCGGCCTCGGGGACGTCGAAACGGTGGCCCATCTCCATGGATCTGACGGTACGTCAGGTCGCCGGATCCGGGAAGACCGCGCATTTTCCATGAGAGATCCCTGTGCGTCCGCCATGAACCTGTGCGTCGCCCGTGAATGTCCCGCAGATTGTTGACGATTTTGTTGGCTCCGAATTACGTTCACCAACGCAAGCCCGGAGAGCACGCAGTCACCACCCGGTTCATCGAGAGGCAGCATCGTGAAGCACAGGGCAGTCAAGCGCAGGTCGGTCGTCTTGGGGCTCGGCGCCACCGTGGGTGTCGCGGCAGTGGGCGGCATCGCCCTGAGCGCGCAGGCGTCCGGCGGCACGTCGACGTCCTCGTCCTCGGACGCCGGTTCCCTGGCCTTCGACCCGGACGCCTACACCGAGCTCACGACGACCGTCACGGACACCGCGGGCGCCGAGCACGCCGTGACGTACCACTTCTGGAAGGCGATCACCTACGTCGCCAAGCCGGTGGACGCCGCCTACCAGTCGCTGAACGTGAGCGTGCCGGTCGAGATCGACGGCACGGCGGTCGACGCGAGCAACGCGCCGATCCTGTTCGCGAACTCCGTCGGCGGCTACATGCCGTCCTCCGTGGCGGACGCCACCGGGATCGGCGCCGGCGGCATGGGCGGCGGGATGGGCGGCGGCGCACCCGGCGGCGCACCCTCCGCCTCCGCCTCCGCCTCCGCCTCGGCCTCCGCTGCGGCCCCCGGTGCCAACGGCAACACCAACGCCACCGGCGGGGCCCTGTCCTCCAACCAGCTGCTGGCCCTGGCCGCCGGCTACGTCGTCGTCGAGCCCGGCGCCCGCGGCCGTACGCTCAAGAACTCCGCCGGCGAGTACTACGGCGTGGCTCCCGCCGCGATCGTCGACCTCAAGGCCGCCGTGCGGTACGTGCGCGCCAACAAGGGCGTCATCCCCGGTGACACCGACCGGATCGTGTCCGCCGGCACCAGCGCGGGCGGCGCGCTCTCCTCGCTGCTCGGCGCGTCCGGCGACAGCCCGCTCTACGCCGAGTACCTCGAGGAGATCGGCGCGGCCGACGCCTCCGACGCGATCTTCGCGACCGGCGCCTGGTGCCCGATCACCGACCTGGAGCACGCCGACGGCTCCTACGAGTGGAACTGGGGCGGCAACGCCCTCAGCACCGGCAAGCAGGTCGACCAGACGGTGTCGAAGGCGCTCCGGTCGCAGTTCGCCGAGTACCAGGCCGCACTGAAGCTCAAGGGCCTGAACGGCTTCGGCACGCTGAACGCCCGCAACTACGACGAGTACCTGGTCAAGCAGTACCTGGAGCCGTCGGCCACCACCTACCTCGCGGCCCTGTCCGACACCGCCCGCGAGACGTACCTCGCCGCCAACACCTTCATCACCTGGCAGAACGGCAGGGCCGGCTTCTCCTGGGCGGACTTCCTCACCCACGTCGGCGCCCGCAAGAAGAACACCCCGGCCTTCGACGCCTTCGACCTGTCGGCGGGCGAGAACAACGAGTTCGGCAAGGGCACGGTCATCTCCCGTCACTTCACGGCCTACAGCCTGAAGAACGACACCACCGGGCTCACCGCCAAGCGCCTCGACAGCGACATCCCCGAGATGCTGCGGCTGATGAACCCGATGTACTTCCTGGCCGACAAGCCCAACGCGGGCCGCAGCAAGCACTGGTGGATCCGTCTGGGCACCAAGGACTCCGACACCTCGCTGACGGTCTCCGCCAACATCGCCGCCGCCGCGAACGGCCTCGGCGACGACGTGAACCACCTCTACTACTGGGACCAGGGCCACGGCGCCAACACCGACCCGGGCGACTTCATCGCCTGGATCGCCAAGGTGACGGGCCACAAGGCCAAGGCCGGCGGCAAGGTCAAGAAGTAGTAGTTCCGCATGCCTCCCGGTCCCCCCGGGAGACATCCTGGACGCGGCGGCGTCAGTTTCCCGTCATAGTCACCGACGCCGTCCGCACACGACGCCTGGCCCGAGCGCACCTGGGCCAGGCGTCGCCCTTTTCCCCGCCGCCCTCCCTCGCGTCCCACCGCTTCCCCACCGCTTCCCCACCGATTTCCCCACCGGTGCACCCGGTCGCGCACAACCGAGTGGCCTACGTCACCGACCCCACCCCCACTTCCCCCACACGTGATCGATCCGCAACCAATTCCGGTCTTGACCGAGACCCATCAATCTCGCGCGTGATTACGCTCGCGCTCATGGAAGACTCCGCACCGCCCCCGACCCCTCAGGCGATCACCACCGCGAACCCGGCCGACCGCCCCGTCTACGTCATCGGCGGCGGTCCCGGCGGCCTCGCCACCGCGTACGCGCTGCGTGCCCAGGGCATACGGGCCGTCGTCGTGGAGAAGGCCGACGGGGTCGGCGCGTCCTGGCGGCGCCATTACGACCGGCTGCATCTGCACACCACCCGGCGCCTGTCGGCCCTGCCCGGGCTCGCGATGCCACGCCGGTTCGGACGGTGGGTGGCGCGCGACGACATGGTGCGCTACCTGGAGAAGTACGCCGAGGTCCACGAGCTGGAGACCGTCACCGGCGTCGAGGTCTCCCGCGTCGAACGGACCCCGGACGGCACCGGCTGGCTGCTGCACGCCACCGGCGGGCGCGAGCTCGTCGGCTCGGCGGTGGTCGTCGCCACCGGCTACAACCACACCCCGCACCTGCCGGACTGGCCCGGCCGCGAGAAGTTCACGGGCGAGCTGGCGCACGCCGCCGCCTACCGCAGCGGCAAGGAGTACGCCGACCGGGACGTCCTCGTCGTCGGCGTCGGCAACACCGGCGCCGAGATCGCCGTCGACCTGGTGGAGAGCGGTGCGGCCCGGGTGCGGCTGTCCGTGCGCACCGCCCCGCACATCGTGCGCCGCTCGACGGCCGGCTGGGCCGCGCAGTACACGGCCGTGCTCGTACGGCGGCTGCCGGTCCGCCTCGCCGACCGGCTCGCGCGGCCGATGGCGAGGCTCAGCGTGCCGGACCTGTCGGCGCACGGCCTGCCCCGCCCCGACAGCGGCCTGTACTCCCGCGTCAAGGAGGGCGCCATCCCGGTGCAGGACGTCGGCCTGATCGACGCCGTGCGCAAGGGCAGGGTGGAGATCGTGGCCGCCGTGGCCGGCTTCGAGGAGGGCGGCGAGATCGTCCTCGCCGACGGCACCCGGATCACCCCGGACGCCGTGGTCGCCGCCACCGGGTACGTCCGCGCCCTGGAGGGCCTGGTCGGCCACCTCGGCGTGCTCGACGACCGCGGCAGACCCGTCGGCCACGGCGCCCGCGCCCCCAAGGACACCCCCGGCCTGTACTTCACCGGCTTCACCACCCCCATCAGCGGCACGCTCCGCGAGCTGGCGATCGACGCGGAGAAAATCGCGAAGGCCGTACGCCGCCACCTCCGATAGCCCACCCCACCACCCCCGGCAGCCCGCCCCGGCAGGCGCCGGCCGTGGCCGTCGGCTTCCGGGGCCAATTCCCCGCATCTCGCTGCCCGTTACACCTGTGTCAGATGTGACGAGAGCGTTGTCCCGTGCCCTCCCGCGGAGCCAGAATGTGAACACTGTTCATCTTTCTGGTTCCACCCCCGCTCGCTCCCGAAGCTCGACGGAGGACGCACGTGGCAAGTGAAAGACAGCATTCCCCCGGCATGTCCCGCCGTTCCCTGCTCGGCCGCACCGCCGCCGTGGCCGCCGGCGCCACCGCCGTGACCGCGGCCGCCGCCGGTACGGCCGCCGCGGCCGCCACCCGGGACGTGGACGTCGCGATCGTCGGCGGCGGACTCGCCGGCCTCACCGCGGCCCGCGACCTCGTGGCCGCCGGCCGGACGGTCGCCGTCCTGGAGGCCCGCGACCGCGTGGGCGGCCGGGTCGTCAACCTGCCCCTGGCCAACGGGGGAGTCACCGAGGGCGGCGGCGAGTTCATCGGCCCCACCCAGGACCGCATCAAGGCGCTCGCCGACTCCCTGGGCGTGGCCACCTTCGCCACCTACAACACCGGCAAGAACCTCCTCTACAAGGACGGCAAGAAGACCCCGTACGCCACCGACGGCCTCCTCGGCTCGGTCCCGCCCGTCGATGTCGCCGGCCTCGCCAACGCCGCGATCGTGCAGGCCTCGCTGGACGACATGGCCAAGCAGGTGCCGGTCGACGCGCCCTGGACCGCCGCCAAGGCAGCCGAGTGGGACAAGCAGACCTTCGAGAGCTGGCTGAACGCCAACGCGGTGGTCCCGTCGGCGAAGTTCCTCCTCGACGTGGCCTGCACCTCGATCTTCTCGGCCGAGCCGCGCGAACTCTCGCTCCTCTTCGTCCTCTTCTACATCGCGGCCGCCGGCAACGAGTCCACCCCCGGCACCCTGGAACGCCTCACCGAGACCGCGAACGGCGCCCAGGAACTGCGCTTCGTCGGCGGCTCCCAGCTGGTGCCGATCAAACTCGCCGCCACCCTCGGCGACCGGGTGGTGCCGAACGCCCCGGTGCGCACGATCACCCGGTCCGGCGGCAAGTACGTCGTCACCGCCGACGGCATCACCGTCACCGCCCGGCGGGTCGTCGTCGCCGTGCCGCCGCCGCTCGCCGCCCGCATCCGGTACGACCCGCTGCTGCCCGCCGCCCGCGACCAGCTCACCCAGCGCCTGCCGATGGCCTCGGTCGGCAAGGCGATCGCGATCTACGACACCCCCTTCTGGCGGGCCGACGGCCTCAACGGCCAGGTCGTCAGCGACACCGGAGTGATCAGCTCCACCTTCGACAACTCCCCGCCCGACGCCTCGTACGGCGCACTGATGGGCTTCATCGAGGCCGACGAGGCCCGCAAGCTGGACGCGGCGAGCGAGGCGGAGGTCAGGGCGGCCGTGCTGAAGGACTACGTGACGTACTTCGGCGAGAAAGCCGCCTCCCCTTCCTCCTTCGTCCTGCAACGCTGGAACAACGAGGCCTACACCCGCGGCGGCCCCGTCTCGATCGCCGCACCGGGTGTCCTGACGCAGTACGGCCCGGCCCTGCGCGCGCCGGTCGGCGGGATCCACTGGGCCGGAACGGAGACCTCCGTCCACTGGATGGGCTTCATGGACGGAGCCGTGCGGTCGGGCGAGCGGGTGGCGAGGGAGGTGCTGGCGGCGCTGTAGCCGCCACCCGCGTCCACCGCCCGCCCGCTCCTTTCTGTGTGCACGACCATTCCTGACACTCCGTCAGGTATGTAACCTGACAGAGCGTCAGTTACTTGACGGTCACTCATGGCAGTCACACAGGAGCGGGCGGACCGATGCTTGGATCAACCCACGGCACCCTCACCACCGACTCCCGCCGGGCCCGGGTCATCGCGTGCGGCGAGCACCCCGGGCCCGCCGTCCACGGCCGGCCCCCCGCGGCGGACGACCTGGACGTCAGCGGCCGTCCGCTGTACGCGGCCGTCCCCGACCTGGACCGGTTCTTCCGGCCGGAGTCGGTCGCGGTCATCGGCGCCTCGGACGCCGAAGGACGCCCGAACACCGGTGTCACCCGGCAACTGGTGGGCTGGGCCGAGCGGGTGGGGGCGCGGCTGCATCCCGTGCACCCCACCCGCGGGAGCGTCTTCGGCCTGCCCTGCTCGCCGTCCGTGGCCGACCTGCCCGAACAGGTCGACCTGGCCGTCCTGCTGGTCGCCGACCCGCTGCCCGTCATCGAGCAACTGGCCGAGACCAAGGTGAAGTTCGCCGTCGTCTTCGCCTCCGGGTTCGCGGAGACGGGCGAGGAGGGCGCGGCCGCGCAGGCCCGCCTCGCGGCGGCGGTGGCCCGCTCGGGCATCCGCCTGCTCGGCCCCAACACCAACCTCAACGCCTTCGAGCGGTTCCGCGACGATCTCGGCGGCCCGTCGATCGCGCTGATCACCCAGTCCGGCCACCAGGGCCGCCCGGTCTTCGCCCTCCAGGAACTCGGCATCCGCCTCTCCCACTGGGCGCCGACCGGCAACGAGGCCGACCTGGAGACCGCCGACTTCCTCTCCTACTTCGCCGAGCGCCCCGAGGTCGGCGCGATCGCCTGTTACGTGGAGGGGCTGAAGGACGGCCGGTCCTTCCTCCTCGCCGCCGACCGGGCCGCCCGGCGCGGAGTACCGGTCGTCGCGGTCAAGGTCGGCCGCACCGAGACCGGCGCCCGCACCGCCGCCTCCCACACCGGCAAGCTGACCGGCGCGGACGAGGTGGTCGACGCGGCGATGCGCCAGTACGGCGTGATCCGGGTGGACGGTCTCGACGAACTCCAGGACACCGCGGCCCTGTTGGCCCGCGCCCGGCCGCCCCGGGCCGACGGGGTCGTCGTCTACTCGATCTCGGGCGGCACCGGCGCCCACGCGGCCGACCTGGCGACGGCGGCGGGCCTCACCCTGCCGACCCTGTCGGCGGACCGGCAGGCCGAGCTGCACCAGTGGATCCCCGCCTACCTGAACGTGGCCAACCCGGTCGACAACGGCGGCCACCCGGTGGGCGACGAGCGCGGCCGGAAGATCATCGACGCGATCCTCGACGACCCGGCCGTCGGTGTCCTGATCTGCCCGATCACGGGCCCGTTCCCCCCGTTGAGCGACCGCCTGGTCCAGGACCTGGTGGACGCGGCGGAACGGACGGACAAGCTGGTGTGCGTCGTCTGGGGCTCGCCGGTGGGCACCGAACCGGCCTACCGCGAAGTCCTGCTGGGCTCCTCCCGGGTGGCGACCTTCCGCACCCTGGCCAACTGCATCTCGGCCGTCCGCGCCCACCTGCGGCACCACCGTTTCGTGAGCGGCTACCACTCCCCCTTCGACGAGGCCCCGCGCACCCAGTCCCCGTCCTTCCGCAAGGCGCAGCTGCTGATGCGGCCGGGACAGCAGCTGAGCGAGCACGCGGCGAAGCAGCTGCTGCGGGCGTACGGCATCCGGGTCCCGCGCGAGCAGCTGGTGACCAGCGCCGCGGCTTCGGTGCGGGCGGCCGGACTGGTCGGCTACCCGGTGGTGATGAAGGCGTCCGGCGCGCAGATCGCCCACAAGACCGAGCTGGGCCTGGTGAAGGTCGGTCTGACCTCGGCCAGCCAGGTCCGGGACGCCTACCGCGAGCTGACCGACATCGCGCGCTACGAGGGGGTCTCGCTGGACGGCGTCCTGGTGTGCCAGATGGTCGAGCGGGGTGTGGAGATGGTGGTCGGCGTGACCCACGACGACCTGTTCGGCCCGACGGTGACGGTGGGCCTCGGCGGGGTCCTGGTGGAGGTCCTGCACGACGCCGCCGTGCGCGTGCCGCCGTTCGGCGAGGACCAGGCCCGCGACATGCTGGCCGAACTGCGCGGCAGAGCGCTGCTGGACGGCGTACGGGGCCGCCCGCCGGCCGATCTGGACGCGCTGGTCGAGGTGATCCTGCGCGTGCAGCGGATGGCCCTGGAGCTGGGCGACGATCTCGCCGAGCTCGACATCAACCCCCTGGTGGTCCTGCCCTGGGGGCAGGGCGCGGTGGCGCTGGACGCGCTGGCGGTGTGCCGGTGAGCGTCACCGCGTCGCACTCCACCGACCGCCAGGTCACCCATATCGCCCTCGATCGCCCCGAGACCCTGAACGCCCTCACCCCCGGGATGCGGGACCACCTGATCGCGCTCCTCGCGCAGGCCTCGGCCGACCCGGACGTCCGGGCGGTGGTCCTCACCGGCACCGGCCGCGGCTTCTGCGCGGGAGCGGATCTGCGGGGTGGCGCCACGGGCGGTGAGCGGGTGGCCGGCGATGTGAGCCGGACCCTGCGACTCGGCGCCCAGCGCCTGGTCGGTGCCGTGCTCGACTGCGAGAAGCCGGTGATCGCCGCGGTGAACGGCACGGCGGCCGGCCTCGGCGCACACCTCGCGTTCGCCTGCGACCTGGTACTGGCCGCGGAATCGGCGAGGTTCATCGAAGTGTTCGTCCGCCGGGGTCTGGTCCCGGACGGCGGCGGCGCCTATCTCCTCCCCCGCCTGATCGGTCCCCAGCGGGCCAAGGAGCTGATGTTCTTCGGCGACGCGCTCACCGCGCCGGACGCGGAACGCCTCGGCCTGGTCAACCGGGTGGTCCCGGACGGCGAGCTGGACAAGACGGCCCGTGAGTGGGCGGCACGCCTGGCCGCCGGCCCCACCCGCGCCCTGTCGCTCACCAAGCAACTGGTCAACGCCTCCCTGGACGGCGACCGGGCCACCGCCTTCGCCGCCGAGGCCGCCGCGCAGGAGATCAACATGACGACGGCGGACGCACAGGACGGCGTGACGAGCTTCGTGGAGCGGCGGGAGCCGAGGTTCCGGGGCCGGTGACGCGGTCCCGGCGGTCTTGACCCTTCCTATCTGACATATCGTCAGTTTCAATGGAACACATGATGGGACATGCGGGAATGGCGGCCGCGGCCGTCCGTTACCTCAGGGCGGACCACACGGTCGAGGCACTGCCACGCCCGGAGCTGCGCTGTGTCCGCGAGGACGAACGCGCACCGGTGGACCAGGGCGAGTTCCGGCGGGTGCTGGGAAGCTTCGCGTCGGGCGTGACGGTCGTGACGGCACCGGCCGTCGAGGGCGAGGACGGCGGCGCGGGCCCCGTCGGTTTCGCCTGCCAGTCCTTCTCCTCGCTCTCCCTCGATCCGCCCCTGGTCGCCTTCATGGTCGGCCGCACCTCCACGACCTGGCCGCGCATCGCCCGCGCCGGCGTCTTCTGCGTCAACGTGCTGAGCGCCGGCCAGGCCGGTCTGTGCCGTGCCTTCGCGGCGAGCGGCACCGACAAGTTCGCCGGGGTGGCCCATGACGCGGCCCCGGTGTCGGGGGCGCCCCGCCTCGCCGGCACCCTCGCCTGGATCGACTGCGCGGTGCACGCCGTCCACACGGGCGGCGACCATCTCGTCGTCGTGGGCCGGGTCAACGCCCTGGGGACGGGCGAGGGCGCGGAGGAACCGCCCCTGCTGTTCCACAAGGGCCGCTTCCTCTAGCGCCGACCGGTGCTCCCCGCCCGGCGCCCGCCCGCTCGGCGCCCTACCGCTCGGCGTCCTCCCGCTCAGCGCACGTAGTCGACGACCTGCATCATGCCTTCGTCGCCGTGCTGGAGCTGGTGGCAGTGGAGCATGGAGCGGCCGGCGAAGTCCTCGGCGCGCAGCCGGAAGGTGATCGAGCCGTTCGGCGGGATGCTCAGCGTGTCGTGCCAGACCGGCGTGGCGAGGCGGCGGTTGTCGACGGCGGTGACCAGGAAGTGGTTGGTGTGCAGGTGGAAGGGGTGATGGCTGTGGGCGTGGGAGTCGTTGACGACCGTCCATTCCTCGACCTCGTCCAGCCGGACGCGCTGGTTGACGAAGTCGGCCGCGAGACGGCCCCAGGCGAGGTCGTGGCGGCCGGCCAGCGGGTCGGCGGGCGGGGTCTCGCCGTCGCCCAGGATGCGGTAGGCGTTCGGGAAGGCGCCTGAGAAGACGTTCTCGTAGCTGCGGAAGGTCAGATTCCGGGTGCGGGTGGGCTCGGGCAGGCTGGTGGGCCTGCCCGGCAGGGCGGTCGGCAGCGCCATCGGGCGGGGTTCGCCGGTGACGACGAGCGTCAGCAGGCTCTGCGAGGGGCCCCCGCCGGAGAACTTGTAGGTACCGGGCTCGCCCCCGCGGATCAGCAGGTCGACGCGCCCGCCCATCGGCAGCGTCAGTCCGGTGGTGGCGACGGGTTCCATGAGCGTGATGCCGTCGCAGGCGATCTGGTGCAGCTCGTGGCCGCGCAGGCTCAGGAAGTGCGCGGTGATCGCTCCGGCGTTGACGACCCGCCAGCGCTGGACCTCCCCCGGGGCGATGGTCAGCACGGGGTTCTTCGCGCCGTTGACCAGGAAGGTCGAGATGATGCCGTCATAGACGCCGTGCGAGGTCAGGTCCGGCACCCGTCCGCCGGACAGCTTGAGCTCGTTGATGCAGACGACGACCTCCTTGGCGGCGGCGATCTCGGGCACCTCGTCGACGTCCCCCTCGACGACGAGGACGCCCCCCATGCCGTTCAGCAGCTGGGTCGCCGTGGAGCCGTGATGGTGCGGGTGGTACCAGAACGTGCCGGCCGGATGATCCGCCGGGACCTCGACGACACTGCGGTGGGTGGTGGTGCCCCCCGGCGTCTCGGAGGGCTCGAACGTGCGGTAGATGTTGTCCGCCTCGCCCGTGGGGTCCACGTGCATGCCATGGGTGTGCAGGTTGAAGGTGTTGAAGTGGTGCGGGATGTTCATGTCGTGCTGCGCCGCCCCGTCGTTCGGCGGCAGCGCGTTGACGTGCGTGATCTCCAGCGAGTCCCCCGGACGCACCCGCAGCGTCGGCCCGGGGATCCCCCCTTCGTAGGTGCGCGTGGTCACCGTGCCGACCCCGGGGAGCGCCTGCTCGGTGAAGGCGACGGTCAGACGGGTCTCCAGCCGCCCCGTGTGCGGCGGCGTCCTGCGGGTCTCCGGCTGCGGGAAGGAGGCGCCGGCCTCCTGTCGCGCCGCCGCTCGCGGACTCGCCGCCCCACCGGCCAGGACCGCCCCTGCGGCGACCGGCAGGCACTTCAGCACGCCACGACGAGCCAGAGAAGTCACGTATCGCCTCCAGGGGCAGAAACAGCAGCACAGAGCAGCGGACGGCAGTGCACGGCAGTGCACCGGCAGAGCAACGACACGGAGGCCGCAGAACGCAGCCATCCGTGTCGGAATGTGCCCATATGGTACGTAAAGGAGCCCCGAAACCACCTTCGCCTCACCGGCCCGGACAGTCACCCGCTCAAGCGGTGGTCGGCTCAGGCGGTCACCGCTGCGGGGACAGCCGGTGCGGGGACCGCCGGCCGCCGCCGGATCACCAGCGCCATCAGCGCCGCCGCTGCGCACAGCGCTCCCGACGCGTACCAGACCATGTCGTACGAGCCGAACGTGTCCCGTGCCATGCCGCCCAGGAAGGCCACCAGGGCCGCGCCGACCTGGTGGGAGGCCAGCACCCAGCCGAAGACGATGGCGCTGTCGTCGCCGTACTGCTCGCGGCACAGGGCCAGGGTGGGCGGGACGGTGGCGACCCAGTCGAGGCCGTAGAAGACGATGAAGAAGATCATCGGAGGGTGCACGGAAGGGGCCAGCAGCATCGGCAGGAACAGCAGCGAGACGCCCCTCAGCGCGTAGTACACCGCCAGCAGTCGGCGCGGCTCGAAGCGGTCGGTGAACCAGCCGGAGGCGATGGTGCCGACCACGTCGAAGACGCCGATGACCGCGAGCAGCGAGGCCGCCGCCGTGATCGGCATGCCGTGGTCGTGGGCGGCGGGCACGAAGTGCGTCTGGATCAGGCCGTTCGTGGAGGCGCCGCAGATCGCGAAGGTGCCGGCCAGCAGCCAGAACGGGCCCGTGCGGACCGCCGAGAAGAGGACCCGCAGGGTGCGGCGGGCGGCGCCCTGCACCGGGGGCGGCTTCGGGACGAACTCCGTCGCGCCGTACGGCTTCTGGCCCACGTCCGCCGGATGGTCCCGCAGCAGCAGCCATACGAAGGGGACGACGGCCAGCGCGGCCAGCGCGACCGTCACGGCCGCCGGGCGCCAGTCGTACCGCGTGACCAGCCAGGACAGCAGCGGCAGGAAGATCAGCTGGCCGGAGGCGGAGGCCGCGGTGAGGATGCCGCTGACCAGACCCCGGCGCGCGGTGAACCAGCGGTTGGTGACCGTGGCGGCGAAGGCGAGCGCCATCGAGCCCGAGCCGAGGCCCACCAGCAGGCCCCAGTACAGCAGCAGTTGCCAGGCCGCCGTCATCCAGACCGTCAGGAGCGAACCGACCGAGATCACCGCCAGCGCCACCGCGACCACCCGGCGGATGCCGAAGCGGTCCATCAGCGCCGCCGCGAACGGGGCGGTGAGCCCGTACAGCGCCAGGTTGACCGAGACCGCCGCGCCGATCGTGCCGCGCGACCAGCCGAACTCCTGGTGCAGCGGGTCGATGAGCAGACCGGGGAGCGAACGGAAGGCGGCCGCGCCGATGATCGTGACGAAGGTGACGGCGGCGACGAACCATGCGCGATGGATGCGGCGGCGGCCGGGGACGCGGTCGGAGACGGGCTTCTGCTCCTCGGCGGATGCCGGAGTTTCGGTTGTCTGGGTCACGTCACAGAGCTTCCGATACCGGGATCCGACGGGCGAGTGGCCCGAGGGACAGCATTCGCTAGGATCGGGCCATGGCCGAACCGTACGCATTCTCCCGCCATCGCGTCGTCGTCCTCGCCCTCGACGGGCTGATGCCCTTCGAGCTGGGCATTCCGCAGCGCATCTTCGGCAAGGCGCGCGACGCGGCGGGCCGCCACCTGTACGACGTCGTCACCTGCTCCGTCCGGCCGCCGGGCCCCGTCGAGACGGACGCCGACTACGCCCTCCTGGTCGGCAACGGTCCCGAGGCACTGGCCACCGCCGACACGGTCGTCGTCCCCACCTCCTACGAGCTGGGCCCTGTCTACGAGGAGGGCGTGCTCACCCCCGAACTGGCCGCCGCCCTCGCCCGTCTGCGCCCCGGCACCCGCCTCGTGTCGATCTGCACCGGCGGATACGTCCTCGCCGCCGCGGGCTACCTGGACGGCCGTCCGGCCACCACGCACTGGATGCACGCCGAGCACTTCCAGCGGCTCTTCCCGAAGATCCGGGTCGACGCGGACGTGCTGTTCATCGACGACGGCGACGTCCTCACCTCCGCCGGGGTGGCCGCCGGGATCGACCTCTGCCTCCATCTCCTGCGCCGCGACCACGGCGCCGCCGTCGCCAACGAGGTGGCCCGCCGTACGGTCGTACCGCCGCACCGCGACGGCGGCCAGGCGCAGTACATCGAGCGCCCGGTGCCCGACCCGCAGCACGCGACCACGACCACCGCCCGCGCCTGGGCGCTCGGCCGCCTCGACGAGCCGATCCAGCTGCGTGACATGGCCGAGCAGGAGGCCATGTCGGTACGGACGTTCACGCGCCGCTTCCGCGAGGAGGTCGGCATCAGCCCCGGCCAGTGGCTCACCCAGCAACGGGTCGAACGGGCCCGGCACCTGCTGGAGTCCAGCGACCGCTCCGTCGACCGGATCGCCCGGGACGCCGGTTTCGGCACCGCCCAGTCGATGCGCCAGCACCTACAGGCGGCCCTCGGGGTCACGCCGACCGCGTATCGCCGCACCTTCCGCACTTTCCGCGCCGGGAGCGGCGAGAGCGGTGGTCGCGGCGCTGCCGACGCCGCCCTGCGGTGACCTTCCGGCAGTGCGCACCTCGCCCCACCAGCCCACCGCCGTGAGGAGCAGGGTCACCCCGACCCCGGCCAGGATCGCCGTCGACGGGGGGACCGCCTTCAGCAGAGCACCGGCGAGGGAGCCCGTCGCCGCGTACCCCGCGCCCGCGGCCGCGTACATGACCGAGTAGCCCGCGGCCAGGGCGTGCGGCGGCAGGGCCTCGCGCAGGGACAGGTTGCGGGTGAGCATCGCGGCGGACTGCAGGACGCCTCCCACGGCCAGCGCCGCCGCGATCCCGACCGGGTCCGGGGTCAGCGCGGCGACCGTCACGCAGACCGACGTCCCCGCCATCAGCACCACGCTGCGGGTGCGCAGCCGTCCCGGCCAGGCCCGAAGACCGTAGGCGAACGCGCCGAGCCCCCCGCCCACCGCCATCCCGGTCAGCAGCGGACCGGACCAGCCGACGCCGACGCCCCGCTGTTCGAGCAGGGCGGGCAGGACGAGTTCGGCGAGCCCGAGCAGGGTGAGGCTCGCGGCTCCGGTCACGTACACCGGCCAGGCGCCGGTCAGGACACGCAGCGGCGACGCGCCCGCCCGGTCCTCGCCGCGCGCGTCCCCCGTGCCGTCCTCGCCCCAGGCCGCCGGGAGCAGCCACAGGCCCGCGACCGACCAGGCCATCAGGGCGGCCGCGAGGAGCAGCGGGACGCGCGGCGCGGCGCCGAGGGCCAGCCCGGCGACCGCCGCCGGGGAGACGGCCCACACCCCGGCCGTCAGCATCGACTCCACGGACAGCGCCTGGGCCGCGGCCCGCACCGGAACCAGAGCGGTGAGCAGCGTGCGCAGTCCACCGGTGGCGGCGGCCGGGGCGGCACCGGCCACGACCGCGAACCCGCCGAGGACCGCCGGATGGGCGGCCGGGAACGCCCCGAGCCCCGCGAATCCGACGGCCCCGGCCGCCAGCCCGACGGCCAGCTGGACCCGGGCGCGCCCGGGGCGCAGCCGCATCCCGAGGACGGGGGCACCCACGATCTCACCGACGACGTAGGCCGCCGCGAGGATCGCGCCCAGCGTGTAGCCGCCGGGTCGCTCGCGCACCAGGAACACCAGCGCCAGCGGCGCCATGGCGACCGGCATACGGGCGCCGACTGCGGTACAGCACCAGATCAGGACCTGTCTGGTGGCGACGTCGCGGTAGGTCATGCAAGGACCGTAGGGGGCGGCACCGACACCGCCCCACGGGTTTTCCGGGCAGCCGGCCTGGCCTTCGGCTCGGCCTTGGTCAGAACGTGAGCACCGCCCGCGCCACCCTCCCCGCCTCCGCGTCCGCGGCCGCCTTCGCGAAGTCCTCCACCGGGTAGGTGTCCGTCACCAGTTCGTCGAGGAGCAGCCGGCCGGCCCGGTAGAGCTCGGCGTACAGCGCGATGTCCCGCTGCGGGCGCGACGAGCCGTACCGGCAGCCCAGGATCGACTTGTCCAGGTACATCGACGAGACCAGGAAGGACGCCTCGGCGGTGGCCGGCGGCACCCCGAGGAGCACCGCCTGCCCGTGCCGGTCCAGCAGGTCGATCGCCTGCCGGATCAGCTCGACCCGGCCGACGCACTCGAAGACGTGGTCCGCGCCCGTGGGCAGCACGTCCCGGACCGCGTCCGTCGAGGTCAGGAAGTCGGTCGCGCCGAACCGCCGGGCCACCGCCTCCTTCGCCGGGTTCGCGTCCACCGCGACGATCCGCGAGGCGCCCGCGATCCGCGCTCCCTGCACCACGTTCAGCCCGATCCCGCCCGTCCCGATGACGACGACGCTCTCCCCGTACCCGACCCGCGCGCGGTTGAGCACCGCCCCGACACCGGTCAGCACCCCGCACCCGATCAGCGCGGCGGACGTCAGCGGGATGTCCTTGGGGATACGGACCGCCTGTACGGCCTTCACCACCGTGCGCTCGGCGAAGGCGGAGTTGGACGCGAACTGGTACACCGCGCTCCCCGCGCGCGTGAACGGCTTCCGTGGGCGCCCGATGGCCTGCCGGCACATGGTCGGCCGGCCGCGGTCGCACTGCGCGCAGGTGCCGCAGTTGGCGAGCGTGGACAGCGCGACATGGTCCCCCGGCCCGACATGACCGACCCCCGCGCCGACCGCCTCGACGATCCCCGCGCCCTCATGGCCGAGGACGACGGGCGCCGGGAAGGGAATCGTCCCGTCGACGACCGAGAGGTCGCTGTGGCACAGCCCGGCCGCCGAGATCGCGACGAGCACCTCACCCGGCCCCGGATCGCGGACGGCCAGATCGTCGACGACCTCGGCCCGCTTCCCGTCGAACACCACGCCTCGCATCGCGTCCCCACCGTCCTGTCGTTTCCCGTCGCTATCCCTTGGGCTGCCTGGGCAGGCCGAGCACCCGCTCGGCGATGATCGTGCGCTGGATCTGGTCCGAGCCGCCGTAGACGGTGTCGGCCCGGGAGAACAGGAACAGGTGCTGCGCGTCGTCGAGTTCGTACGGCGAGGCCGGCGACCAGTCCGCGGGGCCGACGCTCGCCGCGGCTCCCCGCACCTGCACCGCCGCCTCCCCCAGCCGCTGATGCCAGCCGGCCCACAGCAGCTTCGCCACGCTGGGCGCGCCCGGCCCGCCGGAGCCGCCCAGCGTCCGCAGGGCGTTCCACCGCATGGTCCGCAGCTCGGCCCACAGCCGCACCAGCCGCTCGCGTACGACGGGGTCGTCGGCCGCCCCCGTCCGCACCGCCATGCGCACGACGCGTTCCAGCTCCTGGGCGAAGCCGATCTGCTGGGCGAGGGTCGACACCCCGCGTTCGAAGCCGAGGAGGCCCATCGCCACCCGCCAGCCGTCGCCCGCCGCGCCGACGACGTGCTCCACGCGCGCGTGCGCCCCGTCGAAGAAGACCTCGTTGAAGTCGCTGGTGCCGGTCAGCTGCCGGATGGGCCGTACCTCGATCCGTCCCGGCTGGTCCATGGGGACGAGGAGAAAGGTCAGTCCGTGGTGCCGCCGGGACCCCGGATCGGTGCGGGCGAGCACGAAACACCAGTCGGCCTCATGGGCGAGCGAGGTCCAGATCTTCTGTCCGGTGACGCGGTACGACCGTCCGTCGGAGGCGAGTTCGGCCCTCGTACGGACCCCGGCCAGGTCGGAGCCGGCGCCCGGTTCGCTGTACCCCTGGCACCAGAGCTCGGCACCGGCGGCGATCGGCGGCAGGAAGCGCGCCTTCTGCTCCGCCGTGCCGTGCGCGAGGAGGGTCGGCGCGAGCAGGTTCTCCCCGATGTGCCCGGACCGGGCCGGGGCCCCCGACCGCGCATACTCCTCGGCCCAGGCGACCTGCTGGGTGAGGGTGCCGGTCCGGTTGCCGTAGCCGCCCTCCGACCACCCGAGGCCGATCCACCCGGCCGAGCCGAGGACGCCTTCCCAGGCCCGGCGATCGCAGGCCTGCGGGACGTGCTCGGCAAGCCAGTCCCGAGCCTCGGCCCGGAACTCCTCGTCCAGGGGACTTGATCCGAAATCCACGGCACCGCCTCACGTCGGGGCAAGCTGTCCGACTCAAGGGGCGCGGGGAACTGCGCGACCGGCCACAGACGACCCGCACCCGAAAGACCACAGGAAGCACGCTCAGGCGTTGGGCCGGCTCCCCTCCCGCGCGGCCCGAGCCATCTCCTCCAACCGCGCCAGCATCGGCATCGGATCCACCCCCACCGTCCCCGGCAACACCTCCGCGATCCGCTCCGGCGTCCAGGACCCGCCCTCCGCGTAGGCCGAACGCAGTTCACTCGGCTGCGCCCACACCGCGATCTTCGGCCCCGCGACGGTGTACACCTGCCCGGTGACCTGTGCCTGCCGCGCCCGGTCCGACAGCAGGTACACCACGAACGCGGCCACGTCCTCGGGTTCGCCGATCTCCGCCAACTCCATGGGCACGCCCGCGGACATCCGGGTACGGGCCACCGGGGCCACCGCGTTGGCGGTCACCCCGTACTTGTGCAGACCCAGCGCCGCACTGCGTACGAGCGAGATGATCCCGCCCTTGGCGGCGCTGTAGTTGGCCTGCGAGACCGAGCCCTGGTGGTTGCCGCTGGTGAAGCCGATCAGCGTGCCGGAGCGCTGCCCGCGCATCACCGCCGACGCGGCCCGGAACACGGTGAACGTGCCCTTGAGATGGGTGGCGACGACCGGGTCCCACTCCTCCTCGGACATGTTGAACAGCATCCGCTCCCGCAGGATCCCGGCCACGCACACGACTCCGTCGAGCCGCCCGTACGACGCCAGCGCGGTGTCGACGACCCGCTGCCCGCCGGCCATCGTCGAGACGTCGTCGGCGACGGCGACCGCCTCTCCGCCCGCCGCCTCGATCTCCTTGACGACGGACCGGGCGACCTCGCTGGTGGGTGAGGCGCCGTCCACCGAGACGCCGTAGTCGTTGACGACGACCCGCGCGCCCTCGGCCGCCGCGGCGAGCGCCACCGCCCGCCCGATGCCTCGTCCCGCCCCGGTGACGGCGACGACCTTGCCGGTCAGGAAGTTCCCCACGTCCGGCCCCCTCCCACAGTTTCTGACGGACCGTTAGATTTGAATGCGAGGTCCAGACTGACCCGTCCGTCGGTCGGGGACAAGCCCCGGGGAGGCACGGAATGACACTGCCGGTCGAGTTCCACGAGATCGCGAAGCGCGTCAACAACTGGGGGCGCTGGGGGGCCGACGACGAGATCGGCACCCTGAACCTCATCACCGACGACGTCGTCCGCGCGGCCGTCGCCGAGGTCCGCACCGGCCGCCGCGTCCCGCTCGCGCTGCCCCTGCGGGAGGACGGCGTGCAGACCGGGCTGATCCCGGGGCGGGTCAACCCCCTGCACGCCATGGTGCAGATCAACCAGGAGATCTTCGGTCCGGGCACGGTGGCGTGCAGCGACGACATCGTGACCATGGGCCTCCAGGCGGGCACCCACTGGGACGCGCTGACCCATGTCTCGCACTCGGGGAAGCTCTACAACGGCCGGCCGGCCGGCACCGTCACCGCGCACGGCGGCGCCGAGTTCAGCGGCATCGACAAGGCGCGCCACGTCGTCTCGCGCGGGGTGCTCCTGGACGTGGCACGCGCGCGTGGCGTCGACCGGCTGGACGGCGGGCACGCGGTCACCACGGAGGACCTGGCGGCGGCCGAGGAACTGGCCGGTACGCGTGTGCGGGCCGGCGACATCGTGCTCGTACGGACCGGGCAGGTGCAGCTCTACCTGGCCGGTGACAAGCAGGGGTACGGCTATCCGTCACCGGGCCTGTCGGTCCGTACGCCGGAGTGGTTCCACGCGCGCGATGTGGCGGCGGTCGCCGACGACACCCTCACGTTCGAGATCTTCCCGCCCGAGATCGACGATCTGTGGCTGCCGGTGCACGCGCTCGACCTGGTGGAGATGGGGATGCTCCAGGGCCAGAACTGGAATCTCGAAGAGTTGTCCACAGCCTGTGGACAAACGGGCCGCTACGCGTTCCTGCTGTCGGCGATGCCCGAGCCGTTCGTCGGCGGCACGGGGACGCCGGTGGCCCCGGTGGCAGTGCTGTAGACGCCGACACGCGAACAGGCGTTCCCCTCACGTCGGCTGGCGGCGCGCGGCTGCCCGCCCCGAGCACGGCACCGCGCACCGCCATCCGACTCCGGCGCACCCTCCCCCACTCCCGGCTTCGCCCGAGCGGGAGGGACCCCCACCGACTCCCCTCGGCCCTGAGGGAGCCGGCGCCGAATCGCGACCCACACTCGGCGAGAGCCTCCGTCACCGAAGCCCTCGTCGTCCCCTCACGGCGAATCGCTGACCACAAGCGTGATCAAACGGACACGTCGCGTCAACACCTGAACGGAGATTTATTACTTAAGTCCCCTTTGTGGTGGGCGCGCACGGAAGCACAGCCGGGCGCACCGATGCCGGACCGGACGATTCGCGACAGCGCTTTCTGCGCCCGTGCACCACGAGCCGCGGGGCGCTCCGCACCCGTGCGCCCTCACCGCCGGCCCCGCCGACGGGGTCCGTCGCCGGTCACATGCCGGTCGCACCGCCACCCAGACCGACGGCGCGTCACCGGTCCCGTGCCGCCCGGCAGCCGCCCGATCGCCGCTCAGACGACCTCGTAGGCGAGCCCTCCGTAAGCCGGCTCGGGCTCCGCCGGGACCGCGCCCCGACACTCCTCCACGCTTCGGCACTCCTCCACGCTTCGGCACTCCTCCACGCTTCGGCGCTCCTCCGCGCCCCCGTCGTCCGCCTCGGCCTCACCCGGCGCCGCACAGCGGTCCAGTTCGCACCAGATGCGCTTGCCCGCACCCTCGACGCTCCAGCCCCAGCGGTCCGCGAGACCGTCGACCAGGGCCAGACCACGGCCGCCGGTCGCCTCGTCACCGGCACAGCGGGGCACGGGGGCCCGGTCACTGGTGTCGGCCACCTCCAGCCGGACGGTCGACGGCTCGGCCGTCCCGCCCGGCAGGGAGAGCCGCAGCACGGCCGGACAGCCGGTGTGCACCACGGCGTTGGTGACCAGTTCGGAGACGAGCAGGATCAGCGTCTCGGCGAGCGGCTCCTCGCCCCCTATCCCGGACCCGGCGAGGCGCGAACGGACCCACCTGCGGGCGCGCCCCACCTCAGCGGGGTCGGGCCGGATCTCCAGCTGCACTTGAAGCACCTGCACCGCTCACACCATCCGAACCGGCGGACACATGGCCGTGCGCCACGCAAGCCACGCGAGCCGCGTGTGCACCATGACGACGGGGGCCACGATCGTAGCCATTTTCTGCATGGCCAGAACAACAGCCAGAGGCAGGGTGACGGAACGTGAATCCCTTACGAGACAGCTTGGTTGACATACAGTCACCTCAACAAGCGCTTCGGGCATATTCCAGCGCGAAGGAGTACCCGTGCGGCATACTGTGCGACGCTCGTTGCGGGGAGTCGAACAGGCGGGCCCCAGAAGCCCGTCCGCCCTGCGAGCGGCGGCGCGCACCGCCGGATCCGGCACCGCCCCAGGGGCACCACCGGCATGGCTCATGCTCGGAACCGCTCGCATCCCACAGAAGGTACCGGAGGAGCCCGCCGACTCCAGGCCGTGACGGGTCACGCATCGGACACAACCCGATATCAACGCTCCGTGATTCGGGTATGCCACAATCCGCGACACCCGTACGGTCGTCCGAGCGCCACCCCCGCCGTCACCGCAGGCAGGCGCCCCTAACGGACCCCTCCGGACAGCAGGTCGGCCGCGAGCAGTTCCTCACTCTCCGTACCGCCACCGGCACGCCGGGTGCGCAGCCAGGCCCGCTTGAGCAGCAGATGTACGTCCGCCTCCCAGGTGAAGCCCATGCCGCCGTGTACCTGGAGGCAGTCGCGCGCGCCGCGCACGGCGGCCTCGTCGGCGAGCAGCCGGGCGGCCGCGATGTCGGCCGGGTCTGCGGTGACGGCGGCCGCGTAGACCGCCGCGCGGGCCACCTCGACCCGCACCAGCAGTTCCGCGCACAGATGCTTGACCGCCTGGAAGGCGCCGATCGGCTGCCCGAACTGCTCGCGCGCCCGGGCGTGTTGCACGGCGAGCTCGCACGCGCGCGTGGCCGTGCCGAGCTGCTCGGCCGCGGTGAGGAGAACGGCGACGGGATCCACGGCCGCCGAGACGCCCGGAACGCGGTGCAGCGGCGTCAGCGGATCCACCGACCGCAGCGGCACGGCCCCGCCGGCCTCCCCGCACACGACGTCCGCCTCCGTCAGCCACTCCACCAGCCCGCCGCCGTCCACGGCCGCCACGACCGTCTCCCCCTCGGCCGCGCCGGGCACGCGGCCCGCCGCGAGGTGGGTGGCCACGAGCGGCCCCGGCAGCAGGGCCCGGCCGGCCTCCTCGAACGCCAACACGGTCTCGGGCAGCCCGAGTCCGACCCCGCCGTCCGCCTCGGGCAGCCGCAGCGCGAAGAACCCGGCCGCCCCCAGCTCACGCCACAGCGCCCGGTCCAGCCGCCCCGGCCGGTCCACGGCGGCCCGCAGCGCCGCCCGGTCGAAGCGGCGCGCCAACAGCCCCCGCACACCGTCCCGCAGCGCCCGCTGGTCCTCCGTCAGTCGAAAACGCATGTCGGAGAGTCACCGTCCCTTCGGCAGGCCCAGGATCCGTTCGGCCACGATGTTCCGCTGGATCTGCGAGGTCCCGGCCGCGATGGTGTACGAGAGGGAGGAGAGCCGGTCGTGGACCCAGGGGCGGTCGGTGTCGAGGGACTCCTCGCCCAGGACGTCGGCGGCCGTGTCGTACAGCTCCTGGCGGGCCTGCGAGTACCTCAGTTTGAAAACCGAACCCCCGACGCCCGGCAGGCCGCCTTCGGCCTCCGCCTCGCTCACGCTCCACTGCGTCAGCCGCCAGAGCGCCCGGAACTCGGCGTTGAGGGCGCCCAGCCGCCGCCGCAGGGCGGGATCGTCCCAGCGTCCGTTCCTCCGTGCCTCCACGGCGAGTTCGCCCAGCACGCGCCGGCAGGCGACGACCTCGCCCACGAAGGCGGTGCCGCGCTCGAACGACAGCGTCACCATCGTCACCCGCCAGCCGTCGTTCTCCGCCCCCACCCGATGGGTGACCGGCACCCGCACCTCGTCGAGGAACACCTCGGCGAACTCCGCGGATCCGGCGAGGGTGCGCAGCGGCCGTACGGTGATGCCGGGGGCGTCCATGGGCATGGCCAGCCAGGTGATGCCCCGGTGCTTGGGCGCCGCCGGATCCGTGCGGACCAGCAGTTCGCACCAGTCGGCGACCTCCGCGTGCGAGGTCCAGATCTTGGACCCGCTCACCACGTAGTCGTCGCCGTCGCGCCACGCGCGCGTGCGCAGCGCCGCGAGGTCCGACCCGGCGTCGGGCTCGCTGAAGCCCTGGCACCACACCTCCTCGCCGCGCAGGATGGGCGGCAGCCAGCGGGCCCGCTGTTCGGCCGTTCCCTCGGCGGCGATCGTCGGCCCGGCGTGCAGCAGTCCGACGAAGCCGGCCCCCACGTAGGGCGCGCCGGCCCTCTCCGTCTCCTCCAGGAAGATCAGGCGGACGCCGGGCGAGGCCTGCCAGTGCACATCGGCGTACCCGGCCTCGTACAGCGTCCGCTGCCAGCCGAGGTCGTAGGCGCGGCGGCCCGGCCAGTCGTCCGGGGAGGGCTTCGGCGGGAGCGTGGGCAGCACCTTGCCGAGCCACTCGCGCAGCCCGGCCCGGAACTCCGCGTCCTCGGGGCTGTCCGCGAGGTCCATGGTCCTGATCCCCCTGCCCTGGTCCCGGCCCCGGCTACTTGTCGAGGTCCAGGTCCAGCATGCGGATCGCGTTGCCCCGCATGAGCTTGTAGACCGTCTCGTCGTCGAGGCCCTTGACGTGGTCGAGGGCGACCTCCTTGGTGTGCGGGAAGGTCGAGTCGACGTGCGGGTAGTCGGTCTCGAAGGTCGCGTTGTCGCGCCCCACCACGTCCAGGGACGCGACCCCGTGCTTGTCGCGGAAGAAGCAGCAGAACATCTGCCGGTAGTAGTACGTGGACGGCGGCTCGGGGACGATGTCCCTGACCCCGCCCCACGCGCGGTGCTCCTCCCAGACGTCGTCGGCACGCTCCAGGGCGTACGGGATCCAGCCCATCTGGCCCTCGGAGTAGGCGAGTTTGAGGCGCGGGAACTTCACCAGCACCCCGCTGAAGAGGTAGTCCATCATCGAGGCCATCGCATTGTTGAACGAAAGGGACGCCTGGACGGCCGGCGGTGCGTCCGGCGAGGCGGCCGGCATCTGCGAGGACGAACCGATGTGCATGTTGACGACCGTGCCGGTCTCCTCGCACACCGCGAAGAACGGGTCCCAGTAGCCCGAGTGGATCGACGGCAGCCCGAGGTGGCTGGGGATCTCGGAGAAGGTCACCGCGCGCACCCCGCGGGCCGCGTTGCGCCGGATCTCGGCGACCGCCAGGTCGATGTCCCACAGGGGGATCAGGCAGAGCGGGATCAGCCGTCCGCCGCTGTCCCCGCACCACTCCTCGACCATCCAGTCGTTGTAGGCGCGCACACAGGCCAGCGCGACCTCCTTGTCGTGCGCCTCGGCGAAGGTCTGTCCGCAGAAGCGGGGGAAGGAGGGGAAGCAGAGGGAGGCCTCGACGTGGTTGAGGTCCATGTCCGCCAGCCGTGCCTTCGGGTCCCAGCAGCCGCGCCGCATCTCCTCCCGGGTGATGCCCTCCAGCGTCATCTCGTCCCGGTCGAAGCCGACGGCGGCGATGTTGCGCTTGTACGGGAACTTCAGGTCCTCGTAGATCCACCAGTCGGTGGGCTGGCCGTCCGGGTCCATCGTGATCTGGTACTTCCCGGCAACGTAGGCGAGCTCACCGATCCCCGCGGTGAGGGGCTGCGGCCCCCGGTCCCGGTACTTCTGCGGCAGCCAGGTCGCGAAGAGGTGCGCGGGCTCGATCACATGGTCGTCGACGCTGACGATGCGCGGCAGTTCGGTGCTCATGGCTTCCCCTCCGCCTGGCGGAACGCCGGTTGTCCGATGGACGTGTTCCGGCTGTCCGAGCTGACTGAAGCTATCTGATGACCCGTCAGATTACTTCTCCCCAGCAGGCTAGCCCCCGCCCCCTGGACCGACAAGGCGACCGGCCCTACGCTCTGCCCAAAATCTGACAGCCCGTCAGTTACGCCAGGGGGCCGACGTGAACGACACCGCCACCGCCCACGAGCTGAGCGCGTCCCGCACCCTCTGGGACCTGCTCGCCCACCGCGCCGACCTGACCCCCGGCCGCCGGGTCCTCCTCCAGGACGACCGGGCCCTGACCTTCGGCGAGCTGCGCGAGAACGCCGAGCGCGTCGCGGCCGGGCTGCACGACATGGGCGTACGCCCCGGCACGGTCGTCGCCTGGCAGCTGCCCACCCGCCTGGAGACGGCCGTCCTGTCCTTCGCGCTGGCCCGCCTGGGGGCCGTGCAGTCGCCCGTCATCCCGTTCTACCGCGACCGCGAGGTCGGCTTCGCGCTGAGCGAGTCGAAGGCGGAGTTCTTCGCGGTGCCGGGCGTCTGGCGGGGCTTCGACCATGCCGAGATGGCACGGCGGCTGGGCGCGAAGGGCGTCTTCGAGGCGTACGACGAGCTGCCCGACGGGGACCCGGCCGTGCTTCCGCCGCCGCCCGCCGAGGGCACCTCGGTGCGCTGGATCTACTGGACCTCGGGCACCACCTCCGATCCCAAGGGCGTGCTGCACACCGACCGTTCGCTGATCGCCGGCGGCTCCTGCCTCGCCCACGCGCTGCGCCTCACCGCGGACGACGTCGGCTCGATGGCGTTCCCGTACGCCCACATCGCCGGCCCCGACTACACCGTCATGCTGCTGCTCTACGGCTTCCCCGCGGTGATGTTCGAGCACTTCGCGCTGCCGGACGCACTGGACGGGTACCGGCGGCACGGGGTGACGGTCGCGGGCGGATCGACGGCGTTCTACTCGATGTTCCTCGCCGAGCAGCGCAAGCGGCCGGACACGCCGCTCATCCCCTCGCTGCGGCTGCTCGCGGGCGGCGGAGCGCCCAAGCCGCCCGAGGTGTACCACGCCGTCGTGCGCGAGATGGGGGTGCAGCTGACGCACGGGTACGGGATGACCGAGGTGCCGATGATCACCATGGGGGCGCCGGACGACACCGCGGAGAACCTCGCGACGACGGAGGGCCGGCCGCCGGAGGGCATGCGGATACGCGTGGTGGACGGCGAGGTGCGGCTGCGCGGCGAGGCCGTGTGCCAGGGGTATCTGGATCCCGCCCAGACGGCCGAGGCGTTCGACGCGGAGGGGTTCCTGCGCACCGGCGACCTGGGGCATGTGACCGGCAGCGGGCATCTGGTCCTCACCGGGCGGCTGAAGGACGTCATCATCCGCAAGGGGGAGAACGTGTCGGCCAAGGAGATCGAGGACCTGCTCGCCGCCCACCCGGCCGTCGGGGACGTGGCGGTGATCGGCCTGCCCGACGCGGAGCGCGGGGAGCTGGTGTGCGCGGTGGTGGAACGGGCGCCGGGAGCCGGGGAGCCGTTGACGCTCGCGGCGATGACCTCGTATCTGCGCGCGGGCGGCCTGTCGGTCCACAAGCTGCCGGAGCGGCTGGAGGTGGTGGACGCCCTGCCGCGCAACGAGACGCTGCGCAAGGTCCTGAAATACAAGCTGCGCGAGCACTTCTCCCACTGAGCACGGCGCGGGTGCCTACGGCTCGGAGGCGTCCGGCGCGGGTGTGTGCGGCACGGGTGCGTACCGGTCGGGCGACTGCCCGGTCGGGTGGGGGCCGGTCGGGTGGGGGCTATTCGGCGACCGTGAAGTAGCGGGCGAAGGCGGGGACGATCTCTGCCTCTCCGACCTTGCCGTCCGCGTCGGCGTCGAGGACGTCCGCGGCTCCCCGGGCGACTTCCTCGGGCGCTCCGAGCGCCCTGAGCACCCGAACCGTGTCCGCGACCGTGGCCCGGCCGTCGCCGTCGGGGTCGGCGATGTCCAGGGCCGCGTGCAGGAAGGGGCGGGCGATCTCGGCGAACCGCTCCGGGTTGTCGCGCAGGCGCTTGACCGCGCCGTTCACGAACTCGTCCCGGCTGATGCGCTGATCGCCGTCCCGGTCGGCGATGCCTGCCATGCCCTGCCAGAACGCCTCGGCGCCCGCGTACAGCGCCTGCCCCTTGTCGGACCGGGCCGCGGTGCCGAACTCGGCGAGCAGCGCCTTGGCCGCCGCGCCGAAGTCCGCCCGGTCGATGTAGCCGTTGCCGTCCTGGTCGAAGGTGGCGAACCGGGCGGCGATCCTGCGTTCGTACTCACTGCTGACCATGTCTTCTCGGGCCGCCTTACGTCATCGCGTGGAGATTCCGCTGGGAGTGGTTCCGGCAGGGAGCGTACGACGCCGACGTCTCCCGGGCAGCGGGAAAGCGACGCCTGTGCCAAGACCGGGGAAATTCTGGGACGAGGGTGTAGCGGAGACAGCCCCGTCCGGGCTCGCTCGGGCCTACGCCGAGAGCGGTTCCGTCCCGTCGTCCACGGCGGCCGCGAGGTCCCCGTAGACGTCGAAGAGGCGGCGGACGCCCAGCGCGCCCAGCACCCGGTTGACGTGGGAGTCCTCCGCCGCGCCCCGCGCGGGAAGTATGAGGCGCAGCCGTCCCCGGCAGGAGCGGATGAGGCGGCGCGAGGCGATGAGGACGCCGACGCCGCTGGAGTCGCAGAAGTACACCTCGGAGAGGTCCAGGACGAGACTGTGGCGCCCTTCGGCCACCTCGTCGTGCACCTTCTGGCGCAGTACCGGCGACGTCACCAGGTCCAGCTCGCCCGACACCTGGAGCACGGCCCATCCGCCCTGCTCCCAGCCGGTCACTTTGAAGGCCACCACCACGCCCTTCGCTCGCTGTAGCTCGCGGAAAACGGAAGCTGTCCCTTCGCTTCCTTGCAGCGCGGCTGCCCAGCGGCCGTGCCCCGAAACACCGAGGCAAAAACAGAAACGGAGAGAAAGAGGCTTGTTCCAGTCACATACCGTCCGGTTCGATCCTTCTCTGTCGGGTAGGGGCCGCCCATACCACCCTCTCGCGGACAGGGGGCGCACATTGAAACAAAGGGGCGTGCGTTGTCGGACGTGCCGACTACATTCGAGGTGACGGTGGACGCAGGCTGGACACACGCACAGGCAGAGGCAGGCGCACGGGTGAGGGGGCCGCATGGCGAAGAAGGACGCACCGCCCCGCTGGGACCGCAAGATGCAGCAACGACTCGCACGCGGTGAGGCCGCCGCCCTCGGCGAGCTCTATGACCGATTCGCTTCGCTCGTGCACGGTCTCGCCCATCGTGTGCTCGGAGACGAACGGGCCGCCGACGGCATCACCCGTGAGGTCTTCGCGCATGTCTGGGAACACCCCGACGCCTACGACCCGAAGCAGGGCCCGCTGCGCACCTGGGTCGCCTCGTTGACCCACCGCCTCGCCGTGCAGCGCCTGCGCGCCACCGAGACCGCCGCGCTGGCCGAGGCCGGTCCCGGCTCCGCCGAGGCGACCGAGGAGCTGGAACGCAGGGTGCGGCACGCCTCCGTCGCCGCCCGCGCCGACTACATCGTCCAGGCCATGCCCGCCCCGCTGCGCGCCGCCCTGGAACTGGCCTACTTCCAGCGGCGCGACTACCGCCAGACCGCGGCCGACCTCGGCGTCACCGAGGACGAGGCCCGCCGCAGGCTCCGCCTCGGCCTGCAACTCCTGTCCACCGCCCACGACTCGGCGGCCCCAGGGGCACCGCCCGAATACGGGGGTGCGGCGTGAGTGGCGAGAACGTGTTCCCGCCGCCCGAGGACGGCGGAAACGAAGAGGACATGAAGAGGGACGAGGAGAAGGACGAGGAGAAGGACGAGAAGAGGGACGAGAGGAGGCGCCAGGAGAGGCCTCCGGAGGAGGGCGGGGCAACGGCGTCCGGCGACGACGGCGACGGCGACGCACCGAGCGGCCCCGGCGGCACGCCTCCGGCGCGCGAACCCGGCCGCCCGCCGCGCATCCCGCTCCCCCGCGCCTCCGTGGAGGACAGCGGGCTGCCGCTGCCGCCCGCGGAGCCGGCCGGCCCGGGACCGCTCACGCTCGAACACCCGGTGCTCAAGTCCCTGCTGGGCGCCTGGGCCCTGGCGGCCTGCTCGGCCGAGGAGACGGCGGCCGTCGAGGAGCACCTCGGCGACTGCGGAGCCTGCGCGGACGAGGCACGGCGGCTGCGCGAGGCGGTCGGCCTGCTCCAGCGCCCGGAGAGCCTCGACCTCGACCCGGGCCTGCGCACCCGCGTCCTCGACGGCTGCCTGAACCGTCGTCCGCCCCGCATCCCGGTACCCGTCTGGGCGGCGTCGTACGACGCCGAGACCGCGCGGCTCGACGCCCTGCTCCAGGACTTCGGGGACGCCGAGTGGCACGCCCCGGTGCGGCTGCGCTGGTTCCGCGGCGAGGGGGCCACGAGCCGCCGGACCACCGTCGCCGGAGTCATCGCCCACCTGCTCGCCGTGGACGGGCTGGTGGCCCTCGCCCTCGGGCTCGACGACCCGCTGGCCCCGTTCACCACCGGCGACCGGCCGGGCGGGAACGGCGAGGCGAACGGGACGAACGAGACGAACGAGGCAGACGAGACGCACAAGGGCCACGGGCGGGACGGGGCGACCGGGTCGGGCGGGACGGTGGACACCCCGGCCCGGCGCACGGAGTCGTTCTGGGCGGGCTCGCACTTTCCGCCCACTCGTTCCGTGCGCGGCCCCTGGCGCGAACAGACCCACGCCCTGGTGCGGACGGTGTCCTTCACCGGAGGAGGCCCCGGCACCATGCCGGTGTCGTACGGCGGCTTCGAACTGCCCCTGCGCGACGCGATGCTGGACCGGGCCTTCGAGTGCTGGGTGCACGCCGAGGACATCGCGGAAGCGGTCGACTACCCCTACGCGCCGCCCGCCGCACGCCACCTGCACGGCATGATCGACCTCGCCGCGCGGATGCTGCCCGAGACCCTCGCGGCCCGCCGCCGCGCGGGGCTCGCCACGCCCTCGCGCACCCGCCACCTGGTGACCGCGGGCCGCCCCGGCCGCAGCCTGCGTCTGGAGATCGAGGGCTCGGGCGGCGGCGAGTGGCTGATCCCGCTGGACTCACCGGGCGCGGTGGGCTCCGCCGATCACGAGGTGGCCCACGTCGCCCTGGACGACGTGGAGTTCTGCCGCCTGGCCGCCGGCCATGTCTCCCCGGAGGAGGCGGCGGCGGGCCAGCTGGGCGACCGCGAGGCGATCAGGGACGTACTGTTCGCGGCGGCGTCACTGAGCCGGATGTAGCTGGATGTAGCCGGCCGTAGCCGGGCGCATCCCGATGCGGCCGGTCATGGCCGGGGCGGACCGGCGCCGGGCGGGAGCGTCGGCGGGACCGCCCGCCGACGCCCGCGACGACCTGCGGCGGCTTCCGAGGCTCGCGACGGCTACGCGAAGACGACCGTGCGCCGCCCGTTGAGCAGGATCCGCCGCTCCGCGTGCCACTTCACAGCGCGCGCCAGTGCCTGGCACTCCACGTCCCGCCCGACGGCGACGAGCTGGTCCGGCGTGACGCCGTGCCCGACGCGCTCGACCTCCTGCTCGATGATCGGCCCCTCGTCGAGGTCGGCCGTCACATAGTGCGCCGTCGCCCCGATCAGCTTCACGCCCCGCGCGTGCGCCTGGTGGTACGGCTTGGCGCCCTTGAAACTCGGCAGGAAAGAGTGGTGGATGTTGATGATCCGGCCGCTGAGCTGCTTGCACAGGTCGTCGGAGAGGACCTGCATGTAGCGGGCGAGGACGACCAGCTCGACGTCCTGCTCCCGGACCAGCTCGAGCAGCTCCGCCTCGGCCTGCGCCTTGTTCTCCCTCGTCACCGGGATGTGGCGGAAGGGGATGTTGTACGAGCCCACCAGCTCGGCGAAGTCGGTGTGGTTGGACACCACGGCCGCGATCTCCACCGGCAGCGCGCCGATGCTGGCGCGGAACAGCAGGTCGTTCAGGCAGTGCCCGAACTTGCTGACCATGAGGACGACGCGCATCTTCTCGTCGGCCCGGTTGATCTGCCAGTCCATGTGGAAGGAGTCGCCGATCGCCGCGAAGCTCGCCCGGAGCTTGTCCACGGTCACCGGCGGCTCGGCCGAGAAGTGGACGCGCAGGAAGAACAGACCCGTGTCGTGATCGCCGAACTGCTGACTGTCCTCGATGTTGCAGCCGGTCATGAAGAGATAGCTCGACACGGCGTGCACGATGCCCTGCTTGTCGGGGCAGGAAAGGGTGAGGACGTACTGGTCGGCGGCGGTCGCCGCGGCTCGGGTGGGCTGCGCGTTCATGCCCGACAGGGTCGCACACCGGCCACTGCCGTGGGCAATCGTCCCGCAGGACGGAACACGGCGTCCGCCCCGCTCCCCCCGCCCCGCCCCGCCCGCGGCCTACGCGGCGCGCGTCATGATGCGCAGCACCTCGAGGGTGCGCGGCGGCGCGTCGGCGTCGTCGCCGTCGCTGGCCGCCATCCGCACGTGCGCGTCCCGCGCCGCCCGTACCGCCTCCGGCCACGCCTCGTGGTCGACGTACGCGGAGACCGGGGCGTCCGGCCCGACCTGGTGCATGATCCGCAGCACCCGCAGCACGGCGGTGTCCACGAGGGCCGCCTCCTGCGAGTCGCGGAAGATCGTGCCGACGTACTTCTCGGCGGACCAGTTGTCGAGCCAGGTGTCCTCGACGAGGCGGTACACGGCGTCGGTGACGTCCCCGTACCCCTCGACGCCGGCCAGCCAGACGTTCTGCTGGAACACCGGGTCGGAGAGCATGTGCAGCGCGGAGCGCACATTGCTGCGCCAGCGCCACCACGGCATGTCGTTGAGTGGCATGCCGCCCATGGTGGGGGAGCGACGGCCGCGACGGGAAGAGTTCTCCGAACCTTGCACGGTCATAGATCGTACGTTTCCCCGTCCCACGTACCGCGGGTGCCCCGGCAATTCACCTTGCCGTCACCACGCGTTGACCCTGGGTCACTCCCAGGTTAGCGATGTGACGGAATCGTGCGTGTCCATGACCGGCAAGCGACGCACAGCAACGCGAAGCACCTTCCTCCCCAGGTCCTTCCGCTTCACCAGGTCCGTCAGAGCGACCGCCCTCTCGGCGGGTGCCCTGGCCGCCTGTGCGTCACTCGCCGTCGGCTGCGGGGTCGTCCCCGGTGTCTCGGGGGGCTCCGGGGACGGCCCGATCGTCGTCATGACCTGGGCGCCCGAGGAGACGTCCGCCACCAACAAGCCGGGCATGCCCGCCTTCGCCCTCGCCTACGCCCGCTGGATCAACGCGAACGGCGGTCTCAACGGCCGCAAGCTCAAGGTCCTGACCTGCAACGACCACAACGACACCGTGTCCGCGGCGTCCTGCGCCCGGCGCGCGGTCAAGGAGCACGCGGTCGCCGTGGTCGGCTCCTACAGCCAGCGCTCCGACGCCTTCTTCCCGCACCTCGAAGGTGCCGGTATCCCCTACATAGGCGGCTACGGCGTCACGAACGCCGAGTTCACCAGCCCGCTGTCCTACCCCGTCAACGGCGGCCAGCCCTCGCTGCTGGCCGGCCTCGGCAAGGAGCTCGGCGCGACCTGCGGTCCCGTCTCGCTCGTCCGCCCCGACACCATCGCAGGCGACGCGCTGCCACCGATGCTCAACGCCGGACTGACCGCGGGCGGGCACGACAAGGCCGAGGACCAGCGGGCTCCGGAGGACGCCACCGAGTACGCGACGCAGGCCGAGGCCGCCATGAAGAACGCGACCGGCGACTCGACCGGGGGCGGGAAGGGGTGCGTGGTGACCGCGCTCGGGGACCGCACCGCCACCTTCATGGACTCGTTCCGGCGCACCCGCACGGACTACCCCGACGTCCGCACCGGCACCGTCCTCGGCAGCGTCGACCAGACGGTGATCAACGCCGCCGGTGCCGCCTCCGGACCCTTCGAGGGGGCTTACGTCACCGGCTGGTACCCGGTGACGAGCGACCCCGCCTGGGCGCCGATGAAGAAGGTGATCAGCGAGGAGGCGTTCTCCGACACCCGAATCGACCCCACCGACACCGGCGTGCAGACCACCTGGATCGCCTACACCGTGTTCCGGCAGGCCGTGGAGTCGCTGGACGGCGGCGAGGTGACCGCCGACTCCGTGCGGGGCGCCCTGGACAACGGGCTGAAGGTCACCACGGGCGGACTCACGCCGACGCTCCGCTGGGAGTTCACCGACCAGCTCGCCTCGATCGGCTTCCCCCGCCTGGTCAACGCCGACGTCACCCTCCAGGCCGTGCAGAAGGGCCGCCTGGTGTCCGCCAAGAAGGGCTTCGTGGACGTGACGAAGACCCTGGAGAAGGCCGACGTCGACTGACCCGCCCCACCCGGACACCCACCCAACCCGGACACCCACCCGAACCGGACATCCGCTCGAACCGGGCACCCGCCCGAACCGGCTGATTCCGGCGATCCGGCCGGCCCGCCCGACGCGGCCGATCCGGCCGGCCCGCCCCTGCGACGGCACCGGCCTGGTCCGCGTCTACAGCTGGGTGGGCTGGCGCTGCGTCAGGCCGTAGGTCCGCGCGATCTTGTTCCACAACTTCGCGGCCTGCGTCTTCTGGGTGCTGGCGGTGCCGCTCGCGCGGTTGCCGGCCTGGGTCTCGGAGGTGGTGCGGGCCGAGCCCTTCTTGCAGCTCTTCTTCTTGTCGGCGGCGACCTGGTCGGCCCAGGTCGCGTAGTGGTCGTCGGCGGACGCGGACGCCTGCCACGCCTTGGTGAGGGCCGTGGTCAGCGCGGTGTGGTCCGGCAGCTGGTCGACCTTGAGTGCGGACAGTCTGGTGACCAGTTCGGAGCGCTGCTTCGCCGCGTCCCGCAGGTCCGTGGCGGCCTGGGCGAGATTGCCGCACGCCTTCACGTCGGCCACCGCGCTGATCACGCTGGCCCGGCTGCTGCCGCTGTCCGCGAGCAGCTTGTCGAGTTCGACGGCCTGCTGCTCGGCCGCGCCGCTGGACGCCGACGCGGACCCCTCGGTCGCGGGGGCCGACGCGGCGACGGTCTGGTTGTCGTCGCCCTGGCCACCGCCCCCGCCCGCGAGCATCGCGCCCGCGCCGACGCCGACGACCGCGAGCGCCACGCCGACCGCCGCGAACAACGGCAGCCGCGAACCGGTACGGCCTCCCCGGCCGCCGCCGTCGTCTCGTGCCCCGCGCCGCCCGCCCGCCGCCGGGTCACCGGGCGGGGTGTAGGCGGGCTGCGGGGAACGGGCGGCGGGCCCGGCGCCGTAGCCCGGTGCGCCACCGTGGCCGCGTCCGGGGGTGTCCGGCTCGGAGAAGCGCGGGAGCTGCTGCGTGGATCCTGCCGGGCTGTCGGTGGCCGGCCCGCTGCGGAAGAGGTTCTCGAACTCGGCGGGCGGCTGCCGGTCGCCGTCGGCCTGCGCGGCGACGGGCGGGATGTACTGCGTGGGCTCGGAGTCGGAGTACGCGCCGGGCTGCGTTCCGGGGGCCGGCATCGGGCCCGGGGCGTTGTGCGGGGTACGGCCCAGGTACTGGGTCGACTCGGCCGGCACCTCGGGCGGCAGCGCGCCGGGGGCGACCGGCGGTATGTACTGCGTCGCGCCCTCGTCGACGGGGGCGGCGGGGACGGGCGGCAGGAACTGGGTGGCGCCCTCGTCGGCGGCACCGGGTCCGGCGAACTGCGGCGGGTACGGGCCCCGGCCGTCGGCAGCCGGGCCTGCCGGGACCGGCGGTATGTACTGCGTCGCGCCGTCGTCGATCGGCGCGGCGGCGGGCGGCAGGGGTGCGCCCGGCGCCGGTGCGCTCTCCGGCGGGAGCGGGCCCGCGCCCGCCGGGGTGCCGCCGTTCCACGGGGCCGCCGGCCCGCTGTCCCACTGGTCCTGCGGCTGCTGCGGCTGCAGCGAGTACTGAGGCTGGTGCTGCTGGTACCCCTGGTCCGTGCGGCCCGGCCCGTCCGTCTGGTCCGCGGGGAGCGGCCAGCCCTGGGCGGACTGCTGCGGGGCGGGCTGCTGCGGGGCGGGCGTCTGGCCGCCGGGGCCCCAGGGATCCCCCCAGGTCTGTCCGCCGGCCGGCGCCTGCTGCCCGTACTCGGGCTGCCCCTGGGGCGCGTGCTGCCCGTAGTCCGGCTGCCCGTACTGCTGCTGCCCGTACTCGTCCTGCCGGTACTCGTCCTGTCCGTACTGCTGCTGTCCGTACTGCTGAGCGCCGTACTGGCCGGACTGGTGGCCCGACGGCGGTCCCGGCGGCGGTCCCTGGCGGGGTACCGGCCGCGGCGGGTTCGTCGTCATTCCCGGCAGCAGGGGTTCCCCACCGTCGGAGGGCAGCACGATGCCTTCGCGCGCGGGTTGCGCCGAGGGCTCCTCGCCCTGTCCACTCTGCGTCACCGGGACTCCTACGAATGGGGGACCTTCGGAATCGTCGGTTCACGCTACCGGGTCCCCGGAACCCCGTGCCACGCAGCTCAGAACGTGATCTCCCTCCCAGCGGGTCTGACAGTGACTTCGGTGACAGTTCCGGAGCGCCGTGCGCTGTATCCGCCCCTCCTTCCGCGCGCCATCGCCGTTTCCCGCGTGTTCACGCGGCGGCGCCCCGTCCGTTCACGCCGCGGTCTGCAGCTCCAGCCGCGCCCCGAACTCCCTTACCACCGACTCGTCCCGGAACGGTTCCAGTCGCTGCTGGAGGTCCTCCAGGTACTCCGCGCCCCGGTTGGAGCGGAGCGTCTCGAGGAGCTCGACCGCCTTGAGGCCCGTGTGGCAGGCCTGTTCGATCTCGCGCTGCTGCACCTGCGCGGTGGCCAGCAGGACGTAGCCGATGGCGCGCCGGCGCGCACGGCTCTCCGGGTGCCCGGCCAGGGACTGTTCGGCACAGCGCGCCGCCGCCTCGGCCTGGCCCAGGTCGCGGTGGCAGTGCGCCAACTCGTCGGCCAGATAGGCCTCGTCGAAGTGCGCGATCCACGCGGGGTCGTCCCCGGCGGACGGCTCGGCCGCCTCCAGCGCCGAGATGGCCCGCCCGGACGCCGCCTGCGCCCCGCGCGCGTCCCCCAGCAGCGCGTGGCCGCGTGCCTCCGCCGCGAGGAACATCGCCTCCGCGCGCGGCGTCACCCGCCCCCGCGCCCCCTCCTGCGCGGCGCGCGCCAACTGCGCGATCTCCCGCGGGTTTCCGAGCTGCGCGGCGAGATGGCTCATGGACGCGGCGAGGACGTAGCCGCCGTACCCCCTGTCGCCAGCCGCCTGGGCGAGCCGCAGCGCCTGGATGTAGTAGCGCTGGGCGAGGCCGGGTTGGCCGGTGTCGACGGCCATGTAGCCGGCGAGTTCCGTCAACCGGGCCACGGCCGCGAAGAGTTCCCGGCCCACCGCCTCCCGGTAGGAGCCGGCCAGCAGGCCCGAGACGACGCTGTTGAGGTAGTGCACGACGACCGGGCGCACATGCCCGCTGCCGTACTGGTGGTCCAGGTCGACCAGCGCCTGGGTCATCGCCTTGACGGCCGCGACGTCGGAGAGGCCCACCCGGGGGCCGGCCGACCGCGCAACCTGCGCGTCGGGGGAGGAGATCAGCCAGTCGCGGCTCGGCTCGACCAGCGCGGAGGCGGCCACGGACGACCCGGAGAGGAAGTCGCGTCGGCCCACGTCACTGCGCCACAGTTCGCAGACCTGCTCGATGGCCCCCAGTACCGTCGGCGAGAACTGGAGACCCACGCCCGAGGCGAGGTTCTTGCCGTTGGCCATGCCGATCTCGTCGATCGTGACCGTACGGCCGAGCTTGCGGCCCAGCGCCTCGGCGATGATCGCCGGGGCGCGGCCCCGCGGCTGCTGTCCGCGCAGCCAACGGGCCACGGACGTCTTGTCGTAGCGCAGGTCGAGTCCGTGCTCGGCGCCGCACATGTTGACGCGGCGGGCGAGCCCGGCGTTCGAGCACCCCGCCTCCTGGATGAGCGCCTGCAACCGTTCGTTCGGCTGCCTCGCGACTAGCGGCCTTGCGGCCATGGGCACTACCCCCTGTGGCTGCGGTGACCGGGACGGCGGGTGCCCGCCCACACACCGAGTTGACGTGTCTTCCACCGAAAAGTTCCGGCCGAGAAGATCAATGCCCCACAGCCGCAGCGAAAATGCGAGGCATGTGAGGATTGCCAAGACTTGCCGAGGAATACAGAGAATTGCCGGGTTACCGGCGGACGCCCGCCCCCCTCTACCTGGTTACCCGCTCCCGCGCCCGTTCCTCCCGCGCGCCCCCGCCCGTGCACCCATGCGCCCCGGACGCGGAATCGATGCTCCTCCCCCGCGCAATGTGACGGGCGTAACCCCTGGTGACGGCTAGAGTTGTGTTCATCGTGGAAGAGACCATCGCGGGCGCCGAAGCCACTCAAATCCCGAAGCAGCGCGGGGAATCGCTGCTCGAGACCGCTGTCCGATACGCCGAGGAACGTCATTGGGACGTGTTCCCCGGCACCTGGCTGGAACCCGTCGAAGGACTGCAGCGCTGCTCCTGCGGCGACGGCGCGTGTGCGGCGCCGGGCGCGCACCCCGCACGCCCCGACTGGGCGACCCAGGCCACCGGGAGCGCGACGGTCGCGCGCCGGATGTGGCAGAAGCAGCCGACCGCCTCGATCCTGCTGCCGACCGGGCGTACGTTCGACGCGATCTCCGTTCCGGAGACGGCCGGGTTTCTCGCACTGGCGCGGATGGAGCGGATGGAGTTGACGCTCGGTCCCGTCACGTTGACGCCGGACCGGCGGATGCAGTTCTTCGTGTTGCCGGGCGCGTCGGCGAAGGTGCCGGACATGGTGCGCAAGCTGGGCTGGTCGCTGGGCGCGCTCGATCTCCTGACGCTCGGCGAGGGCATGTGGGTCGCCGCGCCGCCCACGCGGTTCGGGTCGCGGGGTGCCGTGCAGTGGGCGTGCCGGCCCACCGCCGCGAACCGCTGGCTGCCGGACGCGGAGGAGTTGATCTCGCCGCTCGCCTACGCCTGCGGGCGCGATCGCTGACCCCCTGGGGCGCGTTCTCCGCCGTAGGGTTCATGCATGACGTCCGTACGCGTGCGTAACCTCTGGAAGCGGTTCGGGCAGCAGGTCGCCGTCGCCGGGATCGATCTCGATCTGCCGTCCGGGAAGTTCATCGGGCTCGTCGGGCCGAACGGCGCCGGGAAGACCACGACCCTGTCGATGGTGACCGGGCTGTTGCGGCCCGATCAGGGGTCCGTCGAGGTGGTCGGGCACGACGTGTGGCGTGATCCCGTCGAGGTGAAGGCACGGATCGGCGTGCTGCCGGAGGGGCTACGGCTGTTCGAGCGGCTCTCGGGGCGTGAACTTCTCGGCTACAGCGGACGGTTGCGGGGGCTGCCGGGCCCCGAGGTCGACAAGCGGGCCACGCAGTTGCTCGACGTCCTCGATCTGGCCGGGGCCCAGCACAAGCTCGTCGTCGACTACTCGACCGGCATGCGGAAGAAGATCGGGCTCGCGGCCGCGCTGCTGCACAACCCCGAAGTGCTCTTCCTCGACGAGCCGTTCGAGGGGGTCGACCCGGTGTCCGCGCAGATCATCCGGGGAGTGCTGGAGCGGTACACCGCGTCCGGGGCGACGGTCGTCTTCTCCTCCCATGTCATGGAGCTCGTCGAGTCGCTGTGCGACTGGGTGGCGGTGCTGGCGGCGGGGCGGATCCGGGCGCACGGGACGCTGGAGGAGGTGCGGGGTTCGGCTCCCTCCTTGCAGCAGGCGTTTCTCGAACTCGTCGGGGCACAGGGGCGGGACACCGGTTCCGACCTCGACTGGCTGGGCGGCGGGGCGACCCGGTGAGCGAGCCGACCTCCCCGCCGGGCCTCGTCCCCACCGTCGTACGGCTGAAGCTGTCACTGCTGCGCAACGGGCTGCGGCAGTCGGGCGGGCGGCGGGCCGCGTACGTCGCCTCCGCCGTCGCCACGCTGCTGTTCGCCGCGCTTCAGCTGCTCGGACTGATCGCGTTGCGCGGGCACGACCACGCGGTGTCGCTGGTGGTGTTGCTCGCGGCGGTGCTGGGGATGGGCTGGGCGGTGATGCCGCTGTTCTTCCCCAGCGGTGACGAGACCCTGGACCCGACCCGGCTGGTGATACTGCCGCTGCGGCCCCGGCCGCTGGTGCGGGCGCTGCTGGCGGCCTCCCTGGTCGGCATCGGGCCGCTGTTCACGCTGCTGATGCTGGTGGGGTCGGTGGTGTCCGTGGCGCACGGGGCCGCCGCGTGGACGGTGGGTGTGCTCGCCGTCGCCCTCGGGCTGCTGGTCTGCGTGGCGCTCGCCCGGGCCGTGGCCGCCGCCAACATCCGGTTGCTGACCAGCCGTAAGGGACGCGATCTCGCGGTGCTGAGCGGGCTGGTCATCGCGATCGGGGCGCAGGTCGTCAACTTCGGGGCGCAGCGGCTCGGGACGTCCGGTCTCGGGCAGCTCGATCCGGCGGCGGACGTGCTGCGCTGGCTGCCGCCCGCCTCGGCGATCGGCGCGGTGGACTCGGTGAGCGAGGGCGCGTACGGGACGGCCGCCGCGCAGATCGCCGTCAGCGCGGGCGCTCTGGTGCTGCTGGTGCGGGTGTGGACGCGGAGCCTGACCCGGCTGATGATCTCGCCCGACGGTTCCACCCTCCAGGCGGCCGAGCCGGCCGCGCGGGAACGGCGGAGCTCGGCGGGGCTCGGGCGACTGCTGCCCGGCGGGCGCACCGGCACCGTGATGGAGCGCGGTCTTCGCTACATCTGGCGCGACCCGAAGACGAAGGCGGCCTGGGTGACGTCGCTGGCCATCGGGCTGATCGTGCCGGTCTTCAACGCCCTGCAGGGCACCGGCTCGATCTACTTCGCCTGCTTCGCCGCCGGGATGCTCGGCATCCAGATGTACAACCAGTTCGGGCAGGACACGTCCGCGTTCTGGATGGTCGCGATGACGATCTCCTCGCGCCGGGACGCGTACGTCGAGCTGCGCGCGCGGGCGCTGGCCCTGCTGCTGATCACCCTGCCGTACGCGACGCTGGTGACCGTGCTGACGACGGCGATGCTCGGCGACTGGTCGAAGCTGCCCGAGGCGCTGGGGCTGTCCCTCGCGCTGCTCGGCGCGATGCTGGCGACGGGCGCCTGGACCTCGGCCCGCTTCCCCTACTCGATCCCGCAGGAGGGCTACAAGAACGTCGCCCCGGGCCAGGCCGGTCTCGCCTGGATCGCGATCTTCGGCGGGATGGTCTCGGCCGCCCTGCTGTGCGCGCCCGTCATCGCGGTGACGATCTGGCTGCACGTCACCGAGGGCGGGGACTCCTGGACCTGGCTGCTGCTGCCGGGGGGCGCGGTGTACGGCGCGGCGATCACGCTGCTGGGACTGCGTCTGGCCGCTCCCCGGACGGCGACGCGCCTCCCGGAGATCCTGACGGCGGTGAGCAAGGGCTGACCGGCTGACCGCGCGGCCGGCTGCCTCCGCGGCCGCCGAGGGCGAGCGGCCCCGCGACCCGCCTGACCGGCTCACCGCCTGACCGCCTGACCGCCTGACCGCCTGACCGCCTGACCGCCGAGGAAGCCTGGACCCGCGGCCTCGGGAGGCCTTCGGCGGTCGTCTGGGCGCCTCCGGCGGGCCGCAGGGGCTCAGGGAGATCACCAGAGCCCGCAGGGACCTCAGAGGCCCCGAGGGAGGGCCGGGAGCCGAGCGAGGCCGGGGCCCGAGGGGGCCCGAGCCCTAAGAGGGGCCGGAACCCCAGCGGGACCCGAGCCCGAGGAGGGGCCGGAGCCCCAGCGGGGCCCGAGCCCGAGGAGGGGCCGGAGCCCCAGCGGGGCCCGAGCCCGAGGAGGGGCCGGAGCCCCAGCGGGACCCGAGCCCGAGGAGGGGCCGGAACCCCAGCGGGACCCGAGCCCGAGGAGGGGCCGGAACCCCAGCGGGGCCCGAGCCCCAGCGGGGCCGGGGCCTGAGGGGATCAGGGGCCCCTCACGGGGCCAGGGGACTCAGAGAGCACCGGTGCTCAGGGGGCGTCGGGGGCGAGTACGGCGTCGAGGAACGGTTCGATCGCCGTGCGCCATCCCTCCGGCTGGTCGTAGTGCACGAGGTGCCCGGCGTCGGCGACCTCCGC
Source organism: Actinobacteria bacterium OV320 (assembly GCA_001298545.1). Taxonomy (GTDB): domain Bacteria; phylum Actinomycetota; class Actinomycetes; order Streptomycetales; family Streptomycetaceae; genus Streptomyces; species Streptomyces coriariae. Next base: position 237,064 of record LJCX01000031.1, on the reverse strand, counting down.
GTACGCGCCGCGCGGCAGGACCCGCACCATCTCCTGGGCCTCGGCGCGGCCGAGCTCGCCGTCCAGGCCGCGCACCACCAGCGCCGGGCACTGGACCTGGGTGAGCTCCTCCCAGTGCGCGTCGTAGACCCAGGTCTCGCGGGTCTTGAGCATCTGCTCGGGCTCGAAGACGGGACGCCAGCCGTCCGGCGACTCGTGCATCACCTCGGCGTAGAACTCGCCCCGGGACGGGTTCGGGCGTTCCACCCAGGGGTCGTCCTCGCCGAACCACTTGCGGACGTCGGCGAGCGTGGCGAAGGGGGCCGGCCAGGACTTGAACCAGTCGCCCCACTCGCGCTGCGAGGCCGCGCCCAGCGCGGAGGCCCGCATGTCGCAGACGATCAGACCCTGCACCAGGTCGGGGCGCTTGGCGGCCAGCTGCCACGCGGTGAGCGCGCCCATGGCGTGGCCGATGAGGACGGCCGGGGCGAGGCCGAGCTGCTCCAGGGCGGCCTCCGCGTCCTCGACATAGGCCTCGCGGGTGAAGGCGGCCTCGGGCAGCTTCGCGCTCTGCCCGTGGCCGCGCTGGTCGAGGGCGACCGCGCGGTGCCGCTCGGAGAGCCAGCGGGCGGTGGACGACCAGTGCGAGGCCCGGCCCATCAGACCGTGCAGTAACAGGACGCCCGGCCTGCTTCCGGCGCCGTTCTCGTGGAGCCCGGCGGGCCGGCCCCCCTCCCGCTTCCGCACGGACTGGGGCGGAATCACGGGCTCCGTCACCGCTTTCGCCGGGTCGCCCTTGGGCGGGTCACCGAACTCCCAGGCCGCCAGGCGCACGCCGCCCGCCCCGGTCACGTCGATGCGTCGCGCCATAGGTCCTGGCACCCCCTAGCCGTCATACCGCTGCGCTTCCGATGCCTTCGTACTGCCTTCAATCACCCGCAGGCTATCGAATGGCCTTTCGAGAAATGCACTCTCCGCGCACAACACCCCTCGTTCGAGTGACCACACTCAAGGAATGATCGCCGCTGCCGAGGGGAGACCTTCAACGGGAGGCGGACCGCTCGGGGAAATCGGTCCGAGGGGAATGACCCTGAGAGCTCGGGGCTCCGGGTCAGTACAGGGGAGGACAGGCCCCGGTGCCGTACGGCACCGGGGCCCTCCACTGCTCCGCGGCACGGCATCCGGCCCCCCTCAGGTCATATGCCCCACGCGACAGCCTGGCACGTGAAGCGCCGGAGCGCTGCGATTCGACACAGGGAATCTGCGATTCGACGAGATCGACGGAACACCCCAACTTCCCCACGCTCCCCAGGAGTTGAACAATGCTCAGCGTTTAGGCGACGACCGCCGGTCGCCCCGACGACGTCCCGCGCCCGCCAGGCCGGAGCTCAGCGCTTCGCGACGAACACGTGGGACGCGACGTCCGACTCCAGCTCGGCGGCCTCGCCGCCGCTGCCCACCAGGACACCGCCCGCCGACTCCGTCACGCTCACCACCGAACCGGGCTGCACGCCCGCGCGGCGCAGCGTGTACATCAGCTGCGCGTCCGTCTGGATCGGCTCGCCGATCCGGCGTACGACGACCGTCTTGCCCTCCAGGCCCGGGTCGAGGTCGGCCAGCGAGACCATGCCCTCGTCCAGGAACGGGTCGGCGCCGTCCTTCTCGCCCAGCTCCTCCAGGCCCGGGATCGGGTTGCCGTACGGCGACTCGGTCGGGTGCCGCAGCAGCTCCAGCACGCGACGCTCGACGGCCTCGCTCATCACGTGCTCCCAGCGACAGGCCTCGGCGTGCACCTGCTCCCACTCCAGGCCGATCACGTCGACGAGGAGACACTCGGCGAGGCGGTGCTTGCGCATCACGCGCGTGGCGAGCCTGCGGCCCTCGTCGGTGAGCTCCAGGTGTCGGTCGCTGGCCACGGAGACCAGACCGTCGCGCTCCATGCGCGCCACCGTCTGGCTGACCGTCGGCCCGCTCTGGTCGAGGCGTTCGGCGATCCGGGCACGCATGGGCACCACGCCTTCCTCTTCCAACTCGAGGATGGTGCGGAGATACATCTCCGTGGTGTCGATCAGTCCGGACATGTGTGCCCCTCGATTAGCTCTGCTGGCTCTGCCGAAGGCTGAACGGCTCTCCGGCGCGTGCGCTGGCCCTGGACTCAATTCTGCCGGATACCACTGACAACCGTGCCGCGCCGTTGAAACGAGGCGGTTACATCGGGGCGCGGATCCCCACCGCGAGGCAGGCCGGCACCCCGGACGCCCCACCGCCACCGGGCGTATTGACAGCGCACTGGTCCAGACCGCACGGTGATCCGCGACACGGACACCCGCTACGGCAAAGGGGCCCTTCGGATGAGCGACCGCAAGCTCGCCGCCCAGTTCTTCGACGCCGCGATCGCCCTGCTCCAGCGGGCCCGCGACGAGGAGGCCGACACCGTCGAGGCCGCCGGCACGCTCCTCGCCGACACCGTGGCCGCAGGCGGCCGCCTCTTCGCCTTCGGCGCCGGTCACTCCTCCCTCGCCGCCCAGGACGTCGTCTACCGCGCGGGCGGCCTCGCCCTGATGAACCTGCTCGCGGTCCCGGGCGTCGTCGGCGTCGACGTCACCCCCGCCACCCTCGGCTCCGCCCTGGAGCGCGTCGACGGCCTCGCGAGCGCGGTCCTGGACACCTCGCCCCTGCGCGCGGGCGACGCCCTCGTCATCGTGTCGCTGTCCGGCCGCAACGCCCTGCCCGTGGAGATGGCCCAGAAGGCCCGCGCCCTGGGCGTCCGGGTGATCGGCCTGACGTCGGTGGCCTACGCCTCGGAGACGACGTCCCGGCATGCCTCCGGAACGTTCCTGAAGGACCACTGCGACGTCGTCCTCGACTCGAAGATCGCGGTCGGCGACGCCGAGCTCACCCTCGACACCGTCCCCGCGCCCTTCGCCCCCGCCTCCACGGTCGTCACCTCGGCCCTCCTGCAGGCCGTGATGGCCACCGCGGCCGGCGTCCTCGCCGAGCGCGGCATCGAGCCCCCGCTGCTGCGCTCCGGCAACGTCGACGGCGGCCACGACTGGAACGGGCGGATCATGGAGGAGTACCGGGACCGGATCTTCTACCGCCGCTGAACGGGCGCCACCGCCACCCGGCGGCGCGACCGGCGGGCCGACCGCCCGACCGACCGGGCGACCGCGCGGGTCAGGCGCCTTCGTCCCGAGCCGCCGCGTCGGCCGCCCCGGTCAGATCGGCGAGGTCCAGCGCCGCGGCTATCCGGACGGCGACATCCTCGGCGTAGTTCGCGTCGGAACGCTCGAAGGCCGTACGGCCGCCGCCGCGCAGGAACGTCACGACACCCAGGGTGCGGCCCCTGCTGCGCAGCACCGCGCACAAGGCGTGCACCGTGTCGTCGGGCCACAGGCGCGCCCGGGCCCACTCCCGTGCCTCGTCGGCCGGCGCGGAGCCCACCCCGGCCCGCACCGAACCGGCCCTCGCCACGCTCTGAAGCGCCGGGTGCGCCTCGCCGTAGCGCACCGGCAGGCCCGTGTGTCCGGTGAGCGCGCTGGGACCCGGCCCGCCCGAGGGGGTGGCCGCGACCCGCATCAGCCGCTGCGGACCGGCCCCCTCCACGTCGGCCGGGGCGCCGCCCATCACCCGGTCGACCAGGGCGTGGTCGGCGAATCCGGCGAGCGCGAAGTCGAGGTGCACGGTGGCCGCCTCGGCGGGGTCCTCGCACTCGGCGGCCGCGCGGGCCGCCCGGTGCAGCTGGTTGGCGCGGAAGCGCAGCAGCGAGGCCTCCTGCTCGCCCTGCTTGGCCTCCGTGACGTCCTGGAAGAGCCAGCCGACCCCGAGCGGCACCGGCTCCTCGGCGAGCGGCGAGGCGAGCCGCAGGAAGCCGCTGCGCCAGCAGCGCCGCTTCTCCCCCTCCGGGGTGCGCACGCCGACCCACAGCTCGGCGGGGGCCGGCGGAGCGCCCTCGGCGAGGACGTGCGTCAGCGCGTTCTCCAGCTCCTCGACGCCCCGGGTGAGCAGATCGCCCAGGGGGCGGCCCAGGGCGGCCGTACGGCCGGTGCCGAGCGCGCGGGCGGCGTGCGCGTTGACGACGGCGGGGCGCAGGTCGGCGTCGACCAGGACGACTCCCCAGGAGGCGTCGTCGAAGAGGGCCTCGCTGAGCGCGATGGAGCGCTCCAGGTCGATCTGGGCGTGCACCTCGCTGAACGCGAAGTACAGCCCCGCGGGCTTGCCGTCGGGCCCGCGCACGGCGGCGGACTGGCTGCGCACGAGGACGCGGCCGCCGTCCTTGGTCAGCAGCGCGAACTCGTGGACCTGGCGGCCCGACGCGTGCATGGCGGACATCAGCCGCCCCTCGATGTCCTCGGCGTCGGCCTCGCGCACGGCCCAGCCCGCGAAGCCGTGCCGGCCGACCGCCTCGGCGGCGGTCCAGCCGAGGATGCGCTCGGCCTCGCGGTTCCAGTGGGTGACGATGCCGTCGCCGTCGAACGCGCAGAGCGCCGCGTCCATGCCGTCGAGCAGCGCGGCGAGCAGATCGGTGCCGTCCGGGCCAACCGCGGTCTCCGCGCCTTCCGGGGGCGTGGGGCCGTCGCCGCCCGACCGCTCGGGCTCGTCCGGCCCCAGCTCGTCGGTGGTCCCACTACGTCGGGAAGCACTCACCTGGACCCCCTGCAGGTTCGCTCACTTGCCCTCATTCAACTCGAACGTGACGCAGCCCACATATGGTTCCCGCAAGATTGCAGAGGAATCGTTGTACCGCGCCCCTCGTCATCGCGGGGCAGGAGCCGCAGGTCGACCCATTCCGCCGTCTCGCCGTCGAGCACGTACCGCTCGACCTCGGCGAAACCGCGTGCCCGCGCGAACCGCAGGCCGTCCTCGTTGACGGCCAGCACGCACGTCTCGACCACCCGGGCGCCGAGCACGCGCGCGTGGGCGAGAGCGTGGTCGTACAGGGCGGCGCCGTGGCCGCGCCCCCGGTGAGCGGGCAGCACGCGCGCGATGACGGTCGCCGCCGCCTGATCGCCTTCGGGCGGCCGCACGGTCGAGCAGCCGACGAGGACGTCACCGACGTAGGCGTTCTCCAGCCGGTAGCGGCCCGCGCGCTCGCGCACCTCGTCGAGGGACATCGCGGCGGGCGGCACGATCGTGTTGTGGACGTGCCGCCACTGTTCGAGCGCGGCCTCACCGGCCACGGCCTCGGTGCGCAGACGAAGATCGGTCACGCGAGCAGGGAATCGCGTTCCGGTCCGCCGAGTCAACATCGCAGAAAAACACTTGAGGCACCGCGGATGGGTTCCTAGTGTGGGGCGTACCGAAGGAAAGGAGGTGGTCCGAAGCATGTATGCACACCGGACGTCGGAGGTGGCTGCGGGCTAGTGGCCCGTCGCCCACTGAGTGCGGTGCCGGACCGGCGTGTGTGAGTTGCACGCAACCGGCCAGTTCAACGCAGTCACCCGACCCGCGAGTCGCCGGTACGTCCGGCCGGCCCTCCTGAGCGAGGACCAGACTCGCGGGTCGCCTGCATTTCCGGCCTTCCGTCCCTGGGGCCCTCCGTCCCTGGGGCCCTCCGTTTCCCGGATCCTCCGTTCCCGGGTCCTCCGTTCCCGGGTCCCTTTGCTCTCGGGCTCTGCGCTCTTCGAGCTCTCCACTCTTCGGGCTCGCCGTCCGCAGGGTTTGCGGGGCGTGATCCGCGCCACGTACGGATCTTTCGTCAGGCAGTACCCTGGGCGCATGCTTTCGCTCGTTCGACGCCGCCACGTGGACTACGTCCGCGTCACGAGCATGGGCTGTCGACGCTCCCTCTGAGCTTCCGGCCCCTTCCGCGGTTCACATCCGCCTGCGTTCCCCCTCCCTCTTGCCCACTTGGCACCCGTGCGCCGCCCCACCCACGGCGGCGGCCGGGCCCCGTACACCTGCGGACGTACCATGACGAACCCGTCGTACCAGCAACTGCCGATCATCGATCTCTCCGCCGCCGACCGCGGACCCCAGGCCCGGGCGCTGCTGCACGCGCAGCTGCACAGTGCCGCGCACGACGTGGGGTTCTTCCAGCTGGTCGGGCACGGGGTCGGTGAGCGGGAGACCGGCGAGCTGCTGTCCGCCATGCGGGCCTTCTTCGCGCTGCCCGAGGCCGAGCGGCTCGCCATCGACAACGTGAACTCGCCGCACTTCCGCGGCTACACGCGGACCGGCGACGAGCGGACCGGCGGGCGGCAGGACTGGCGGGACCAGCTCGACATAGGGGCCGAGCGGCCCGCCCGGACACCCCGGGCCGACGAGCCCGCCTACTGGTGGCTGGAGGGGCCCAACCAGTGGCCCGCCGGGCTGCCCGCGCTGCGGACCGCCGCACTCGCGTGGATCGCGCGGCTGAGCGCCGTCGCCGAGAAGCTGCTGCACGAGCTGCTCGCCTCGATCGGGGCGCCCGTCGACTTCTACGACCAGGCGTTCGGTGAGCGGGCGCATCCGCATCTGAAGCTCGTGCGGTATCCGGGAAGCGCGGGCGACGGTGCGGGTCAAGGCGTCGGGGCGCACAAGGACTACGGGTTCTTGACGCTGCTGCTCCAGGACCGGGTCGGCGGGCTCCAGGTACAGCGCGCGGACGGGCTGTTCCATGACGTACCACCGCTGCCGGGCGCCTTCGTCGTCAACCTGGGTGAGCTGCTGGAGGTCGCGACCAACGGATATCTCGTGGCCACCAACCACCGGGTCGTGTCGCCGCCGAGTGCCGTCGAGCGGTTCTCCGTGCCCTTCTTCTACAACCCCCGTCTGGACGCCCGCGTCGAGCCACTGCCCTTCCCGCACGCCTCCGCCGCGCCCGGTGTGACCGACGACCCGGCCAACCCGCTCTTCGCCGAGTACGGCTTCAACGAGCTGAAGGGCAAGCTGCGGGCCCACCCGCTGGTGGCCGAACGGCACCACGCGGAGCTGCTCAGCCCCGCGTGATGCCGCGTGTGACGCCGCGCTCCGGCGGTGGGCCGGGCGGCCCGGCCTAGCCGCTGATGTCCCCGTAGCCCTCGATCTCGCGAGGGCTGCGGGAACCCGGGCCGATGTAGCGGGCCGACGGGCGGACCAGGCGGCCGGTGCGCTTCTGCTCCAGGATGTGCGCCGACCAGCCCGCCGTGCGGGCGCAGGTGAACATCGACGTGAACATGGGCGCCGGGACCTCGGCGAAGTCCAGGATGATGGCCGCCCAGAACTCGACGTTCGTCGCCAGGACCCGGTCGGGACGGCGGGCGTGGAGTTCCGCGAGGGCCGCCTTCTCCAGGGCTTCGGCGATCTCGAAGCGGGGCGCGCCCAGCTCGCGGGCCGTACGGCGCAGCACGCGCGCGCGTGGGTCCTCCGCGCGGTAGACGCGGTGGCCGAAGCCCATGAGCCGCTCGCCCTTGTCGAGGGCCTGCTTGACGTACGCCTCCGCGTCCCCGGTCCGCTCGATCTCCTCGATCATGCCGAGGACGCGGGAGGGGGCGCCGCCGTGCAGCGGGCCCGACATGGCTCCCACGGCGCCGGACAGCGCGGCGGCGACGTCGGCGCCCGTGGAGGCGATCACGCGGGCCGTGAAGGTGGACGCGTTCATGCCGTGCTCGGCGGCCGACGTCCAGTAGGCGTCGACCGCGGCCACGTGCTTGGGGTCCGGCTCGCCGCGCCAGCGGATCATGAACCGCTCGACGACGGACTGCGCCTTGTCGATCTCCCGCTGCGGGACCATCGGCCGGCCCTGGCCGCGCGCGGACTGGGCGACGTAGGAGAGGGCCATGACGGCGGCGCGGGCGAGGTCCGCGCGGGCCTGCTCGGCATCGATGTCGAGGAGCGGCCTCAGACCCCAGACGGGCGCGAGCATGGCGAGCGCGGACTGCACGTCGACGCGGATGTCACCGGAGTGGACGGGGATCGGGAACGGCTCGGCGGGCGGCAGGCCGGGATTGAAGGCGCCGTCGACGAGCAGGCCCCAGACGTTGCCGAAAGAGACGTGACCGACCAGGTCCTCGATGTCGACGCCCCGGTACCGCAGGGCGCCGCCCTCCTTGTCGGGTTCGGCGATCTCCGTCTCGAACGCGACGACTCCTTCGAGTCCGGGTACGAAGTCGGACATCGGGCGGCTCCTCGTGATGTGTGCGACGGGATGTGTGGGGCGGAAGGTATGAAACGAACGGTGTGGGAGTGGGGTGGGGGTGGGACGGGTGCGGTGGGTGGTGGGGGACAGCGGGTGGGCGACGGGCGGCGCCTGCGGCTCCACGGTCCTGTGCACCTCGGGTGCGAGGACTCGCGGTCCTGGGCGGTACTCCACTGATGCCCCGTGCGGCCGTCGGTCACCCGACCGGCACCCGACCGGGGCGGGACACGGCGACGAGTGCCTCTGCACCATATCCCCGAGTGCCACCCTTGGGGAGTGGTCGCGGCACTCAGTGCCACCTTTGGTGGGTCGGTCTGCGGCGGTGGGCCATACGGCAAGATGACCACGTGACCGACGCAGACGCCGTCTCCCCCGGCCCCGCCCCCGATCCCGCCGCCATGCGCAAGCAGTACCGGGCCGAGGGGATCTCCGAGGCCGAGCTGGCCGCCACGCCCGTGGAGCAGTTCGCCCGCTGGTTCAAGGACGCGGCCGTCGAGGCCCATCTCTTCGAGCCGAACGCCATGGTCGTGTCCACCGCGGACGCCGAGGGCCGGCCCGGCTCCCGCACGGTGCTGCTGAAGCACTTCGACGAGCAGGGCTTCGTCTTCTACACCAACTACGACTCCCGCAAGGCCCGCGACCTCGCCGAGAACCCGTACGTCTCGCTGCTCTTCCCCTGGCATCCGATGGCCCGGCAGGTCATCGTGCGGGGCGTGGCACGGCGCACCGGGCGCGACGAGACCGCCGCGTACTTCCGGACCCGGCCGCACGGCTCCCAGCTGGGGGCCTGGGCCAGCGCGCAGTCCTCGGTGATCGCCGGCCGCTCCGATCTCGACGCCTCCTACGCCGAGCTGGCGGCCCGCTACCCGGAGGGCGAGCAGGTGCCGGTGCCGCCGCACTGGGGCGGTTTCCGGGTGGCTCCCCAGTCGGTGGAGTTCTGGCAGGGCCGCCTGAACCGGCTGCACGACCGGCTGCGGTACGTGGCGGAGGCGGACGGCAGCTGGCGGGTGGAGCGGCTCAGCCCCTGACGGGACCGTCACCTCGGGGGCTCGGACCTCGCCCGGGCGGGAACGCTGTCGTGTGCGGGCCCGTCGGCGGGCGGCCGGGTCGGGCCAGGGCGGGGTGTCGACGGTGGGGTCAGCCGAGTGCGTCGTCCAGCAGTCCCGCCCACTGCGCCACCACGCGCTCGCGGCGCCCCGCGTCGTCGGTGAGGAGGTTGGCGAGGCCGAGGCCGCGGGCCATGTCCAGCAGGCCCTGGACGGTCTCGCGGACGCCGGGCGCGGACTCGTCGGCGCCCAGGAGCTCGACGGCTATGCGGTGGCTCTCGCGGCCCACGCGGGCCTCCAGCTCGGTCACGCGCGAGCGCAGCTGCTCCTCGTTGGAGGCGGCCACCCACAGGTGCAGCGCGGCCCGGAAGAGCGGGCCGGTGTACAGGGCCACGAGGGCGGTGACGACCGCGCGCCGGTCGCCCGTCGCGCCCTGCGGGAACAGCGCGCGCAACGCGTCCGAGCGTTCCTCGGCGACGTACTCGACGGCCGCGGTGAAGAGGTCCTCGCGGGTGGGGAAGTGGTGCTGGGCGGCGCCCCGGGAGACGCCCGCGCGTTCCGCGACGACGGAGACCGTGGAGCCCGCCCAGCCGCGTTCGGCGAGACAGGCCACGGCGGCCGCCAGGAGCCGCCGACGCGTGGCCCGGCTGCGGTCCTGCTTGGGCACCCGGTCACCCGGCCCGCGATCGCCCGGGGCGCGGTCGCCCGGGGCGCGGTCGTCCGGGGCGCGGTCGTCCGGGGCGCGGTCGTCCGTGGTCACAACACCCATGGAGGATCCCGTCGTTCGAGGAAGGCCGTCATTCCCTCGCGGGCGTCGGGGCCGGCGAACAACGAGGCCGAGAGCCTGGTCATCTCGCCCGCGTCCTCGACGAGGGCCTCCAGCACCTTAGCCGTGAGCAGCTCCTTCGTCCTGGCCAGGGCCGTGGGCGCGGCCCGGCGCAGGCCGTCGAGGACGGGTGCCAGGGCCTCGTCCAGGTCGCCGTCGCCGGCCGAGAGGGTGACGAGGCCGATCCGGGCCGCCTCGGCCGCGCCGAAGGTCTCGCCGGTGAGGCAGTAGCGGGCGAGGGCGCGCGGGTCGACGCGGGGCAGCAGCGGCAGCGAGATGACGGCGGGCGCGACCCCGATCCGCACCTCCGTGAACGCGAACGTCGCCGTGCCGGAGGCGAGCGCGATGTCGCAGGCGCCGAGCACACCCAGCCCGCCCGCCCGCACGTGTCCGGCGACCCGGGCCACCACGGGCTTGCGCAGTTCGAGGATCCGCCGGAGCAGCGCTGGCACCGCGTCGGGCGGCGGGGGGTCCTTCAGGTCGGCGCCCGCGCTGAAGGTGTTGCCGGTGTGGGTGAGGACGACGGCGCGTACGTCGTCGTCCTTGTCGCAGCTCCCGAGCGCGTCCGTCAGTTCGCTCACGAGGGCGCGCGAGAGGGCGTTGCGGGTGGTGGGCGAGTCGAGGCTGAGGGTCTCGACTCCTCGGACGCGGGTCCGTCCGACCAGGGCGGTCGTCATGCACGCTCCCTCAGTTGACGGCGCAGGATCTTGCCTGAGGCGGCACGCGGCACGGCGTCGATGAAGGTGATCCCGCGGACGCGCTTGTAGGGGGCGACCCGCTCGGCGACGTACATCGCGATCTCTCCTTCGGCGAGCTCGGGTGACGTGGGCTGCCGGACCACGTACGCGTGCGGGACCTCGTTGCCGTCGTCGTTGTAGACGCCGATGACGGCCGCGTCCGCTATGCCGGGGTGGGTGAGCAGGAGGGCCTCGAGCTCGGCGGGGGCCACCTGGAAGCCCTTGTACTTGATCAGTTCCTTGACCCGGTCGACGACGAACAACCAGCCGTCCGCGTCGACCCGCCCGACGTCGCCGGTGTGCAGCCAGCCGTCGCCGTCGATCATGTCGGCGGTGGCGTCGGGGCGGCCCAGGTAGCCCTTCATGATCTGCGGCCCCCGGATGAGGATCTCGCCGGCCTCGCCGATGTCGAGGTCCTTGTCTGGGTCGTCGAGGGAGACGATCCGCATCTCGGTGCCGGCGATGAGCTTGCCGACGGTGCCGGCGGGGGCGTCCCGCATGGCGTCGAGCGGGACGACGTGGGTGCCCGGGGAGAGTTCCGTCATGCCGTAGGCCTGGCCGACCGGCGGCAGGTCCAGGCGCTCGGCGCAGGCGGCGGCGAGGGCGGCGTCCAGGGGCGCGGCCGCGCTGACGACGTACCGCAGGGACGACAGGTCGTACCGGGTGACCGCCGGGTGCTTGGCGAGGGCGAGGACGATCGGCGGGGCCACGTACAGGCCGGTGATGCGGTGGTTCTGGATGGCCGCGAGGAACGTCTCCAGGTCGAAGCGGGGCAGGACCACGACGGTGGCGCCCTCGCGCAGGGGCGCGTTCATCAGGGCGGTCAGGCCGTAGATGTGGAAGAACGGCAGCACGGCGAGGATGCGGTCGCCGGGGCCCACGGACATCGCCGGCCGCAACTGGGCGAGGTTGGTGGCGATCTGCCGGTGGGTGAGCATCACGCCCTTGGGGACGCCGGTGGTGCCGGAGGAGTACGGCAGGGCCGCCACGTCTTCCACCGGGTCGATGTCCACCTGCGGTTCCGGGGCCGCCGAGGCGAGCATGTCGACGAGCGAGCGGTGCCCGGCGGCGGTGTCGCAGACGAATATCTCCTTGACGCCGCCCGCGAGTTCGGCCGCCCGTCGGGCCGTCTGGAGGAGCGGGGAGACGGTGACGATCCAGCGGGCGGCGGAGTCGTCGAGCTGCTTGGCGAACTCCTCGGCGGTGGCGAGCGGGTGCACGGTGGTGACCGTGGCGCCCGCGCGCGTGGCCCCGTAGAAGGCGAGCGGGAAGGCGACCGTGTTGGGGCTGTGCAGGGCCAGTACGTCGCCCTTGCGGACCCCGGCCTCGGCGAGCGCGGCGGCGACCCGCCGGTGGAACCGGTCCACCTGGTCGTACGTGAGGGTGGTGCCGTCCGTGCCGTCGACGAGCGCCGGCAGTTCACCGAACTCGGCGGCACGGCTCAGCACGGCGTCGTGGATGGGGAGTTCTACGGGCGGGACGTCTGCGAACTCGCTGCGGAACATGGTTCCTCCTCGCGCGCCGGACACGACGGTTGCCGACTGCGGTCAGTACGACTTGGGCAGGCCCAGGGTCTGGTGGGAGACGTAGTTGAGAATCATCTCCCGGCTCACCGGGGCGATACGAGCCACGCGGGAGGCGGTTATCAGCCTGGCGAGGCCGAACTCGCGCGTGAGGCCGTTGCCGCCGAGGGTGTGCACGGACTGGTCGACCGCCTTCACACAGGCCTCCCCGGCCGCGTACTTGGCCATGTTGGCGGCCTCGCCCGCGCCGGCGTCGTCCCCCGCGTCGTACAGCTGGGCGGCCTTCTGCATCATCAGGCGGGCCAGTTCGAGGTCGATGTGGGCCTGCGCGAGGGGGTGCGCGATGGCCTGGTGGGCGCCGATCGGACTCTTCCAGACGGTGCGGTCGCGCGCGTACTCGATCGCTTTGGAGAGCGCGTGGCGGCCCATGCCGATCGCGAAGGCGGCCGTCATGATGCGCTCGGGGTTGAGTCCGGCGAAGAGCTGGAGCAGGCCCGCGTCCTCGTCGCCGACGAGCGCCTCCGCCGGGAGCCGCACCTCGTCCAGTACGAGCTCGAACTGCTTCTCCACGCTGTCGAGTTCCATGTCGATGCGGCGGCGGGAGAAGCCTTCGGCGTCGCGCGGGACGATGAACAGGCAGGGCTTGAGGCTGCCGGTGCGGGCGTCCTCCGTGCGGCCGACGATCAGGGTGGCGTCGGCGATGTCGACGCCGGAGACGAAGACCTTGCGGCCGGTCAGCAGCCAGTCGCCGCTCGCGGTGTCACGGCGGGCGGTGGTGGTGATGCGGTGGCTGTTGGAGCCGGCGTCGGGTTCGGTGATGCCGAAGGCCATGAGGCGGCTGCCGTCGGCCAGGGCGGGCAGCCACTCCCGCTTCTGGGCCTCGGTGCCGAAGCGGGCGATGACCGTGCCGCAGATCGCCGGGGAGACGATCATCATCAGCAGCGGGGCTCCGGCGGCCCCGAGCTCTTCGAGGACCAGGGAGAGCTCGGCGATGCCGCCGCCTCCGCCGCCGTACGCCTCCGGCAGGTTGACGCCGATGTAGCCGAGCTTGGCGGCTTCCTGCCAGAGGCCGCTCTTCTCCCCGTCGGAGTCGTGGGCGTGGCTCCTGGCGAAGGACGAGACCGCCTTGCGGAGGGCCTTGTGCTCGTCGGATTCGATCAGCGTGCTCAATGTGGCTCCTTCGTCTGCGAGTGCGTCGTGGTCGGTCTCGCCCCTCAGGGCGTGTCTCCCTCGACGACGGCCAAGAGGGTGCCGAGCTCCACCTGCTGTCCCGTCGTCACCGGCAAGGCCGTCACCGTCCCCTCCACCGGGGCCGAAATGACGTGCTGCATCTTCATCGCTTCGAGCCACAGCAGCGGTTCACCGGCCCGGACACTCGATCCGGTGATGAGACCGTCCGCGAGCTTGACGACCGTGCCGGGCATCGGCGCGAGCAGGGAGCCGGGGGCGTGCTGGGCCTCCGGGGCGGGGAAGCGGGGCAGCGCGGTGAGGGCGGCGTCGTTGACGTGGACGCGGTCGCCGTAGCGGGCGACCTCGAAGCGGCGCCGTACGCCGTCGATCTCCAGGACGACCAGGCCGGGGTCGGCGTGCACCACCTGCACCCCCTCGGCAGTGAGGCCGGTCCGGGTGTGGCGGTAGCGGACCTCGGTCTCCTCGCCCGCCGCCGCGTACCGCTTCGTCTGCGGCTGGGACGGCAGGTTGCGCCAGCCGCCCAGCGGCGAGCGGGTGCGCGCGTCCGCGAGGGCGGCGGCCAGCGGGGCGTACGGGTCGGGCTCCGCGACGGTGAGGTCGCCGAGATGCCGGTCGTAGAAGCCGGTGTCCATGCGGGCGGAGGTGAACTCCGCGTGGCGCAGGGAGCGGACCAGCAGGTCGCGGTTGGTGACAGGGCCGTGCAGGACCGTGCGTTCCAGGGCGCCCGCGAGCCTGCGGACCGCCTCCGCGCGCGTGGGGGCGTGGGCGACGACCTTGGCGAGCATGGGGTCGTAGTGGACGCCGATGTCGTCGCCGTCACCGAAGCCGGTGTCCAGACGGACGCCCTCGGGGACGGCCAGCCGGTGCAGGGTGCCGGTCTGCGGCGTCCAGTTGTTCGCCGGGTCCTCGGCGTAGAGCCGCGCCTCGACGGCGTGGCCACGCGCGCGTGGAGGCTCGGGAGCCAGGGCGGCGCCCTCCGCGACCCGGATCTGCTCGGCCACCAGATCGAGACCGAAGACGGCCTCCGTGACGGGATGTTCGACCTGGAGGCGGGTGTTCATCTCCAGGAAGTGCGCACGGCCGTCGGCGACGAGGAACTCGACGGTGCCGGCGCCGACGTACGAGACGGCCCGCGCGGCACGCACGGCCAGCGCGCGCAGCTCCTGCGCCGTCCGCTCCGACAGGCCCGGCGCCGGCGCCTCCTCGATCACCTTCTGGTGGCGCCGCTGCAGGGAGCAGTCGCGGGTACCGAGCGCCCACACCGTGCCGTGCGTGTCGGCGAGGATCTGCACCTCGACATGACGGCCGTTCTCGACGTACGGCTCGACGAACACCTCGCCGTCGCCGAACGCGCTCGCGGCCTCGGCCCGGGCGCCCTCCAGCGCGGCGCCCAGCTCCGCCAGACGGCGCACGATGCGCATACCGCGCCCGCCACCGCCCGCGGCGGCCTTCACCAGCACCGGCAGGTCGGCCTCCGTCACCTCGTCCGAGGCGAGCGGGGCGAGCCCCATGAGCTGCTTGGCGCGGGTCTTGGACGCCATCGCCTCGATCGCCTCGGGCGGTGGCCCGATCCAGACGAGGCCCGCGTCCAGGACGGCGCGCGCGAAGTCGGCGTTCTCGGAGAGGAAGCCGTAGCCGGGGTGCACGGCGTCCGCGCCCGCGCTGACGGCGGCCTTCACCACGAGGTCGGCGCGCAGGTAGGTCTCCGCGGGCGCGCTGCCCGGCAGCCGTACGGCCGAGTCCGCCACGCGCGCGTGGAGGGCGCCCGCGTCGGCGTCCGAGTGCACGGCGACGGTGCGGATGCCCGCCTCGCGGCAGGTCCGGAAGACGCGGCAGGCGATCTCGCCGCGGTTGGCCACCAGAACGGAAGTAATCATGAGCCTCACATCCGGAAGACGCCGAAGCCACCGCGCGCACCCTCGAAGGGCGCGGTGTGGACGGCCGACAGGCACAGGCCGAGAACGGTGCGGGTGTCGCGCGGGTCGATGACACCGTCGTCGTACAGCCGCCCGGACAGGAACATCGGCAGCGACTCGGACTCGATCTGCTGCTCCACCATGGCGCGCAGGGCGGCGTCCGCGTCGTCGTCGTAGGGCAGGCCCTTCGCGGCCGACGACTGCCGGGCGACGATGGACAGGACCCCGGCGAGCTGCTGCGGGCCCATCACCGCCGACTTGGCGCTCGGCCAGGCGAAGAGGAACCGGGGGTCGTAGGCGCGCCCGCACATGCCGTAGTGGCCGGCCCCGTACGAGGCGCCCATGAGGACGGACAGGTGCGGGACCTTCGAGTTGGCGACCGCGTTGATCATCATCGCGCCGTGCTTGATGATGCCGCCCTGCTCGTACTCCCTGCCGACCATGTAGCCGGTGGTGTTGTGCAGGAAGAGGAGCGGGATGTCGCGCTGGTTGGCGAGCTGGATGAACTGGGCGGCCTTCTGGGACTCCGCGCTGAAGAGCACGCCCTGGGCGTTGGCCAGGATCCCGACCGGGTAGCCGTGCAGGGTCGCCCAGCCGGTGACGAGGCTCGTCCCGTAGAGGGGCTTGAACTCGTCGAAGTCGGAGGCGTCGACGATCCGGGCGATCACCTCGCGCGGGTCGAAGGGGGTGCGCAGATCCCCGGGGACGATGCCCAGGAGTTCGTCCTCGTCGTACCGCGGAGGGACGGCGGGCCCGGGATCCCGGTACGCCTTGCGGTGGTTGAGGCGGGCCACCACGCGGCGTGCCTGCCGCAGCGCGTCGCGCTCGTCGACGGCGAAGTGGTCGGCGAGGCCGGACACGCGCGCGTGCATCTCCGCGCCGCCCAGCGACTCGTCGTCGCTCTCCTCGCCGGTCGCCATCTTCACCAGGGGCGGCCCGCCGAGGAACACCTTCGCGCGCTCCTTGACCATGATCGCGTGGTCGCTCATGCCGGGGATGTACGCGCCGCCCGCGGTCGAGTTCCCGAAGACGACGGCGACGGTCGGGATCCCGGCGGCGGAGAGCCGGGTCAGGTCGCGGAAGACGGCCCCGCCGGGGATGAAGATCTCCTTCTGCGACGGCAGGTCGGCCCCGCCCGACTCCACCAGGCTGATGCAGGGCAGCCGGTTGGCGAGGGCGATGTCGTTGGCGCGCAGGGCCTTCTTCAGGGACCAGGGGTTGCTGGCGCCCCCGCGCACGGTCGGGTCGTTGGCGGTGATCATGCACTCGACGCCCTCGACGACCCCGATGCCGGTGACGAGGGAGGCGCCCACGGTGTACTCGGGGGCGGCGCTGCCCCAGGCGGCCAGCGGCGACAGCTCCAGGAACGGCGTGTCGGGGTCGAGGAGCAGCTCGATGCGCTCACGGGCGAGGAGCTTGCCGCGCGCGCGGTGCCGGGCGACGTATTTCTCCCCTCCCCCCGCCAGCGCCTTCGCGTGCTCGGTGTCGAGGTCGGCGAGCTTGGCGAGCATGGCCTCGCGGTGCGCGCGGTAGTCGGGGCCCTGGGTGTCCAGGGCGGACGTGAGAGCCGTCACAGGAGGGCCTCCGGGATGTCCAGGTGTCGGGAGCGCAGCCATTCGCCGAGTGCCTTGGCCTGCGGGTCGAAGCGGTGCTGGGCGGCGACCCCGGCGCCGAGGACGCCCTCGACGACGAAGTTCAGGGCGCGCAGCCGGGGCAGCGGGTGGCGGGTGACGGTCAGCTCGCGGCTCTCGGGGACGAGCTGCCGGAACCTGTCGGCCGTCAGTTCGTGGGCGAGCCAGCGCCAGGCCTCGTCCGTCCGGGCCCACACCCCCACGTTGGCGTTGCCGCCCTTGTCGCCGCTGCGGGCGCCGGCCACGAGCCCGAGGGGCGCGCGCCGTACGGGGCCGGGGGGTGGTGGATCCGGCAGGTCCGGTTCCGGCACTTCCTCGAGGACGCGGGTGCCGGCGGCCGTGGGTGCGGCGACGGGCAGGCGGCGGCCGTCGTGGAGGACGGCGAGGTGCTCGACGTCCTCCTGGGGCACGTACGCGGCCTCGAACACCCCGT
This sequence comes from Actinobacteria bacterium OV320, assembly GCA_001298545.1. Lineage (GTDB taxonomy): Bacteria > Actinomycetota > Actinomycetes > Streptomycetales > Streptomycetaceae > Streptomyces > Streptomyces coriariae. The sequence continues at coordinate 219,684 of LJCX01000031.1, read as the reverse complement.
AGGGGGAGCCCTTCCCGGGCGGCGCGAGCACATGGAAGCCGGGATAGCTGGCCAGTGCCAGCTCCACGGCCGCCCCGCTCAACGCCCTTCCCACGGCGTCCGGTTCGGGGTCGCGCACGACGAGCCGCAGCAGTGCGCTCGCGGTCTCCTCGGTCTCGGCGTCGGCCCGGTCGGTCCGGACCAGCTCCCAACGCACCTCGGCGGGGCGTGACTTGAGGAAGACCTGTGCCATCTGTTCCCGTACGAGCGCGGCCTTGGCCTCGATGTCCAGGCCGGTGAGCACGAAGACGACCTCGTTGCGGAAGCCGCCGAGGCGGGTGCGGCCGACCTTGAGGGTCGGGGGCGGGGCTTCCCCGCGTACGCCGTGGATCCGTACCCGGTCCGGGCCGTCCTGGGTGAGCCGTACGGTGTCCAGCCGGGCGGTGACGTCGGGGCCGGCGTACCGGGCGCCCGTCGTCTCGTACAGCAGCTGGGCGGTCACCGTGCCGACGTCGACGAAGCCGCCGGTGCCGGGATGCTTGGTGATGACGCAGCTGCCGTCCTCGTGGATCTCGGCGAGCGGGAAGCCGGGCCGCCGCAGGTCACGGCCGCCCTCGGCGAAGAAGGCGTAGTTGCCGCCGGTGGCCTGTGTCCCGCACTCCAGGACGTGTCCGGCGACGACGGCGCCCGCGAGCCGGTCGTACTCCTCGGGCCCCCAGCCGAAGTGGGCGGCGGCGGGGCCGGTGACGAGGGCCGCGTCGGTGACCCGCCCGGTGATGACGACCTCCGCGCCCTCGCGCAGACACGCGGCGATGCCGGAGCCGCCGAGATAGGCATGGGCGGTGAGGCTGCCGGGAAACCGGGCGCCGAGGTCGTCGCCCTCGACGTGCGCGACGCGCACCGGGATGCCGAGCCGGTCGGCCAACTGCCGGACCGCGTCGGCGAGTCCGGCCGGGTTGAGGCCCCCGGCGTTGGTGACGACCCGTACGCCGCGGTCGTGGGCGAGGCCGAGGGACTCCTCCAGTTGCCGGAGGAAGGTGCGGGCGTACCCGCCGGCGGGGTTCTTCAGCCGGTCGCGGCCGAGGATCAGCATGGTCAGCTCGGCGAGGTAGTCGCCGGTGACGACGTCGAGTTCGCCGCCGGTGAGCATGTCGCGCAGGGCGTCGAAGCGGTCGCCGTAGAAGCCGGAGGCGTTGCCTATCCGCAGGGCCGTCACCGGACGGCTCCCTTCGGCTTACGGCCACTGCCGGGCGGGCCCGCGAAGGCCTGGGCGATGTCCAGCCAGCGGTCGGCGTCGGGGCCCTCGGCGCGCAGGGCGAGGTCGGCGCGGTGGGCGCGCTGGGTGACCAGGAGGCAGAAGTCGAGGGCGGGGCCGGTCACGCGGTCCGTGGCGTCCTCGGGGCCGTACGTCCACATCGCGCCGGACGGGCCGCGCAGTTCGACGCGGAACTCCTCGAACGGCGTGGGCAGTCCGTGCACGCCGAAGGCGAAGTTCCGGGTGCGGACGCCGAGGCGGACGATGTGCCGGAGCCGGTCGGTGGGTGCGGGCGTCTCGCCCAGCGCGTCCGCCACGTCCCGGCCGTGTGCCCAGGTCTCCATGAGCCGCGCGGTGGCCATGGAGGCGGCCGACATGGGCGGGCCGTACCAGGGGAAACGCGCTCCTTGGGGGGCCGCCCCGAGGGCGTCCGCCAGGGCCTCGCGCCCGGCCCGCCAGTCCGCGAGCAACCGCTCGGGCGGCTTCGCGGCCCCCTCCCGCGCGCCGTTGTCGACGAAGTCCCCGGGCGCGGCGAGCGCCTTCTCGACCTCGCGGGCGAACGCGTCCTGGTCGGTCACGGCCAGCGCGGAGGAGTGGTCGGTCCAGGCGAGGTGCGCGATCTGGTGGGCGACGGTCCAGCCGGGGGCGGGGGTCGGGAGCGTCCACCGCTCGGGACTCAACTCGGCTACCAGCCGGTCGAGTTCGTCGCTTTCGGCACGGAGGTCGTCGAGCACGGGCGTCGGGTCGGCCATGGGGTGGAGCATGGCAGCGGGCCAAGAAACAATCAAGCATGCTTGCATGAATTTCCCCGAGGCCTTTGAGTCCCCCCGGGGGCCGTGTACGGGTCGTGTGCCGGAGCCCCATGTGGGGGTCGCCCACGGACCCCGGTCAGTCGGTGGCCGCGGGTTTCGGCAGGGCGCCCGGACGCGTACCGGAATCGGCCGGCCGCCGTGCTTCCTCGTGCCTGCCGAGCGCCGCGAGGGTCAGGCTCACGGTGACCGAGCCGGTCGCCATGAGCGTCATCGCGGCGGCCGGGGAGGTCAGCTGGGCCAGGGTGCCGGCCAGGACGGCGCCGAGGCCCTGGAGAGCGGCCATGCCGGTGACGTGCAGCCCGAGAGCCTGGCCCGCGAGGTCGTCCGGGGTGAGGGACATCAGCCGTTCCGACAGGACCAGGCTCGCGGCGAAGCCGACGGAGGCGACGGTGACGGCAACGGCCGACAGCGCCGCTCCCGGCCGCAGGACGAAGAACAGGTAGGGCACCGCCAGCAGCAGGCGCAGCGGGGTCGCGAGCCGGGGTCGCACCGCGGCCGGCACCAGGCGGCCCACCGCCATGTCGCCCACGAACATGCCGAGCGCCCCGAACGCGTACAGCAGGCCGGCTGCTTCGGGGGCGTACGAGACATAGAGCGAGTCGCTGCCGACGATCAGGCCGTTGGGGACCCACAGGCCCAGGTAGGTGAGGCGGCGGGGGCGTGAGGACCACAGGACGGCGTTGGTGCGCCAGGTCGCCGAGACGGACGGGCGGCCCGGGGAACGCGGCGGGCGCGCGGTGAGGCCCAGGCGGGTGACGAGGGCCGACAGCACGTACAGCGCCGCCGCGAGGAGCAGACAGGTCCGCGGGGACAGGAGCGCCAGCAGTGCGCCGCCCGTCGCGAACCCGGCCATCTGCACCAGGCCCCAGAGCATGTTGAACACCGAACGGCCCAGGACGTAGCCGTCCTTGGACAGGATCTCGTTCAGCAGTCCCCCGCGCACTCCGCCGGCCGGCGACGCGACCAGCCCCTGCAGGAGGACGACGGCGAAGAGCGCCCACACCGGCAGGCCCGGCAGCGCCAGCACCGCCGTGCCGGCCGCGAAGGCGAGGGCGAGGCCGGACAGGACCGCGCGCGGGGGCAGGCGGTCGGCGCCCGAGAGCAGGAACGCGCCCCCCAGCAACTGCGCGAGCTGCGGGCCGAACATGCTCACCGCCGACAGGAACGGGGAGCCGGTGGCCCGGAAGACGAGCGTGCCGAGAGCCAGGCCGCCGATCGTCTGAGCCGCGGCGAAAACGGCGAAGGAGAGCAGGAACGGAGTGAACTCCGGGGTGCGGAACAAGCCGCGGTAGCTGCGCATGCGACGAAGTCTCGGAGCGGCCCGGGGCCCCTGTTCACCGTTTCGCCGAGACACGAAACGTCGGCCGCACGTCCGGCCGGCGGCCGGACAGGTGCTTACGGACGGTGCCCGTCAGGCCTCCGGGACCGCCGACTTCGGCCGCCCCACCTGTGTGCGGACCGCGCCCATGCTCGCCGCGACGACCAGGGCGATCGCGGCCGCCTGGATCGTGGTCAGGGCCTGGTCGAGGATGAGGAAGCCCGCGGTGGCGGCGACGGCCGGCTCCAGACTCATCAGGATCGCGAAGGTGGACGAAGGCATACGGCGCAGGGCGAGGAGTTCGAGGGTGTAGGGCAGGACCGAGGAGAGCACGGCCACCGCCGCCCCCAGGCCCAGCGTCACCGGGTCGGCCAGTTTGCTGCCCGACTCGGCGAGGCCCAGGGGGAGGAAGAGCAGGGCGCCCACCGCCATCGCCAGCGCCAGGCCGTCCGCCTGCGGGAAACGGCGGCCGGTGCGGGCGCTGAAGACGATGTACGCCGCCCACATCGCCCCCGCCCCCAGTGCGAAGGCGACACCCACCGGGTCGAGGCCGCCGCCCGGCCCGCCACCGTCTCCGCCGCCCCCGCTGAGCAGGAAGACGCCCGCGAGGGCCAGGCCGGCCCAGACGAGGTTCAGCGCGCGGCGCGAGACCACGACCGACAGCGCGAGGGGGCCGAGGACCTCCAGCGTGACCGCCGCGCCCAGCGGGATGCGGTCCACCGCCTGGTAGAAGAGGCCGTTCATCGCGGCCATCGTGACGCCGAAGACGACGACCGTGCTCCAGTCGGTGCGGGAGTGGCCGCGCAGCCGGGGCCGGCAGATCACCAGCAGGACCACCGCCGCCACCAGCAGCCGCAGCGCGACCACGCCCAGGGCGCCCGCCCTCGGCATCAGCGTCACCGCCAGCGCGCCGCCGAACTGCACCGAGATGCCTCCGGCCAGCACGAGGCCGACCGGGCCGAGGGCGCCCAGTCGGCCGCCCGGGGTCCCGGGGGCGCCGGTCGCGGTGGCGGTGGCGGTGGGGGCGAGCTGGGGTGTGGCGGCGGTGTCGGGGGCAGTCACGGGCGGTCCTGGGGCTCGGCTCGAGGTGCGTACATCACGCTGCACTGTCAAGTCCAGGGTAATGGACTCGGTCAGGCGTGTGAACCCGTTATGCCACTGTCTCGGGCTGTGAGACGTCGGCCGCCCTCGACGCGGAGCGGGCGGCCGGCGGCTATCTGCGCGCCATGTAGAGGTCCAGCGCCCGGTGCAGCAGCTTGTTCAGGGGGAAATCCCACTCGCCCAGGTACTCCACGGCCTGTCCGCCCGTGCCCACCTTGAAGCGGAGCAGGCCGAGCAGGTGGTTGGACTCCTCCAGGGTGTCGGTGATCCCTCTCAGGTCGTAGACGGCGGCGCCCCCTTCATGGGCGTCGGCCATCATGCGCCACTGCATGGCGTTGTTCGGCTGGACCTCGCGCCTGCGGCCGGTGGAGGCGCCGTAGGAGTACCAGACGTGCTCGCCGACGGTCAGCATGGTCGCGGCGGCGAGGACCTCCCCGTCGTGGTGGGCGAGGTAGAGCCGCATACGGTCGGGATGTTCGGCGTTCAGCGCGCTCCACATACGCTGGAAGTAGGACAGGGGGCGCGGGATGAAGCGGTCGCGTTCGGCGGTCTCGGTGTACAGCCCGTAGAACGCCGGCAGGTCCTCCGCCCCGCCCCGGACGACCTTCACGCCCGCCTTCTCGGCCTTCTTGATGTTGCGCCGCCACTGCTGGTTGAGCCCGCTGTGGACGTCCTCCAGCGTGCGCCCGGCGAACGGGACCTGGAAGACGTAGCGGGGCTGACCGGCCGCGAAGCCGTCCTCGCCGCCCGGCTCGGTCTGCTGCCAGCCGGCGCGGCGCAGCCGGTCGGCGACCTCGAAGGCGCGCGGCTCGTACGAGCTCGCCTCGGCGTCCCGCAGCCGGTGGGCGCCCGGGTCGGCGATGGCCGCCTTGACCGCGTCGGCGCTCCAGCGCCGTACGACGACGGGCGGGCCCATCTTCACGGAGAACGCCCCCCGCGCCTTCAGCCACGCGAGCATCGGCTCCAGCCAGCGCTCGACCAGATCCGGCGCGTGCCAGTCGACGAGCGGCCCCTCGGGCAGATACGCCAGGTACTTCCGCAGCCTCGGCAGCGGCCGGAACAGCACCAGCCCCACCCCGACGAGCGCACCCGTCCCGTCCGTCCAGCCCAGACTCTCCGCCCGCCAGTCCGGCTTCACGTCACCCCACGAAGGGACCTGCATATGGCTGGCGGAGGGGCGGGCCGCGACGAACGCCAGGTGCTCGTCACGGGTGATGGACTGGACGCGCAGGCTCATACGCGGGGCTCCTTCGAATGACCGTTCGCATCGCCCGTTCGCATCGCCGGACGACCGTCCCGTCAGCGTAGGAGTCGGCCCCGCCCCTCCGGGGCTCAGCCACGCCCGCCACCGCCCGCACGGGCCACCTCTCCCCTCAGGGCTGCCGCAGCGCTCCCTCAGGCCCCCTCAGCGCACGTACCCGGTGGCGGCGACCACGCCTCAGGGCCCCTTTCAGCGCTCCCCTCAGGGCGCCCGTCCGTCGTCCTCCAGGTGTTCTGCCAGTACCTCCGCGAGGTGCCTCCCCCGGGCCCCCGCCAGCTGCTCCAGCTGGGTGCGGCAGGAGAAGCCGTCCGCCAGGACCACCGCTCCCTCGGGGGCGTCCCGCACGGCCGGCAGGAGCTGCTCCTGCGCGCAGGCCGCCGACACCTCGAAGTGGCCCTTCTCGAAGCCGAAGTTGCCGGCGAGGCCGCAGCACCCGCCGCTCAGGTCGCCGCTGAGACCCGCGGCCTCGCGCAGCCGCCGCTCGGCCGCGTCGCCCAGGACCGCGTGCTGGTGGCAGTGGGTCTGGCCGACCGCCGGACGGTCCAGGCGGGGCGGGGTCCAGTCGGGCGCGTGCCGCTCCAGGGCCTCCGCGAAGGTGAGGACGCGGGCGGCGAGGCGGGCCGCGCGCGGGTCGTCGTGCAGCAGCTCGGGCAGGTCCGTGCGCAGGGCGGCCGCGCAGCTCGGCTCCAGGACGACGACCGGCGCGGCCGTCTCCAGCACCGGCTCCATCAGGTCGAGCGTGCGGCGCAGCACCACGCGCGCGTGGTCGAGCTGGCCGGTGGAGACGTACGTCAGCCCGCAGCACACCCGGCCCCGGCGGGCGGTCAGCAGCGCGGCCGCGTTCCTCGACCGGCCGTCGCCCACCGGCCGGCCCCGCATCCGCAGGGTCGGCGGCAGCGCCACCCGCAGCCCCGCCGCCTCCAGGACCCGTACGGCGGCCCGGCCCACGGACGGCGAGAGGTGCTCGGTGAAGGTGTCGGGCCACAGGACGACCAGGTCACCGCCCTGTCCCTCCCCCGGGGCGGGCTCCCTGCGCCGCCACCACCCGCTGAACGTCTCCCGCGCCAGCCGCGGGATGTCCCGCTCGGCCACGATCCCGCCCAGCCGCTTGGCGACGCCCGCCAGCGGGCCGACCGAGGCGAGCGCGTTGAGCGGGGCGGCCGCCCGCAGCCGGCTCGCCCACCGCAGCCACACCGGCAGCCGCCCCATGCTGTAGTGGGCGGCCGGACGCCGGCGGCCCTCGTAGTGGTGATGCAGGAACTCCGCCTTGTAGGTGGCCATGTCGACCTCGACGGGGCAGTCGGAGCGGCAGCCCTTGCAGGACAGGCACAGGTCGAGCGCGTCCCGGACCTCCGTGGAGCGCCAGCCGTCGGTCACCAGCTCACCGGCCAGCATCTCGTGCAGCAGCCGGGCACGCCCGCGCGTGGAGTGCTCCTCCCGGCCCGTGGCCCGGAACGACGGACACATCACCCCCGACCCCGCTCCCGCCCCCGACCCCGCCCCGGGCACCGCCACCGGCGCGGCCGTCGTACGGCACTTCGCGACCCCGACGCACCGGCGCACCGCCGCCGCGAAGTCCCCGCCGTCGGACGGGTAGCCGAAGGCCACGTCGACCGGCTCGCGCGGGAGCACGGCGAAGCGCAGGTTGCCGTCGAGGGGCGCGGGGCGCACCAGCATCCCCGGATTGAGAAGGTCGTCGGGGTCCCAGACCGCCTTGGCCCGCTCGAACAGGGCGACCATGTCCGGCCCGTACATCTTCGGCAGCAGCTCGGCCCGGGCCTGTCCGTCACCGTGTTCGCCGGAGAGGGAGCCGCCGTGGGCCACGACCAGTTCGGCCAGTTCCTCGGAGAACCGGCGGAAGCGGGCGATCCCCGCCGCCGTCAGCAGGTCGAAGTCGATACGGACGTGGATGCAGCCGTCCCCGAAGTGCCCGTACGGCGTGCCGCGCAGGCCGTGGTCGGTGAGCAGCACCCGGAAGTCCCTCAGGTACGCGCCGAGCCGGGCCGGCGGCACCGCGCAGTCCTCCCAGCCGGGCCAGGCCTCCGTGCCGTCCGGCATACGGGTCGCCGTCCCGCTCGCGTCCTCGCGGATCCGCCACAGCGCCCGCTGTCCGGCGGGGTCCCGCACGATCCGCGCGTCCAGGACGTCCGCCGCACGCACGATCGCCTCCGCACGCGCGCGTGCCTCGCCCTCCGACCCGCCGCCCGTCTCCACGAACAGCCAGGCCCCGCCCCGCGGCAGCCCGGCCGCCGCGTCCGGGGGCACCAGGTCGGCCGCCATCCCCTCCACCGTCAGCGGCCCGTACGGCAGCAGCCCGGCGGCCGCCTCGGCGGCGGCGCCCTCGTCGGCGTACCCGAGCACCGCGAGCACGCGCGCGCGTGGAGCCTCGACGAGCCGTACGACGGCCTCCGTGAGCACGCCCAGGGTGCCTTCGCTGCCGCAGAAGGAACGGGCGACGTCGGCGCCGTTCTCCGGCAGCAGCGCGTCCAGCGCGTACCCCGAGATACGGCGGGGCAGCTCGGGAAAGCCGGTCCGCAGCCGGGCGAGTTCCCCGTCCACCAGTGCGCGCAGGCCGTCCGGCGCCCCCGCCCACCCCTGCCCGAGCCGCAGCCGCCCACCGCGCGCGGTGACGACCTCCAGCTCGCGCACACCGTCCGCCGTCGTCCCCCACGCCACCGAGTGGGAGCCGCACGAGTTGTTGCCGATCATCCCGCCGAGCGTGCAGCGGCTGTGGGTGGAGGGGTCGGGACCGAAGCGCAGCCCGTGCGGGGCGGCGGCCTCCTGGAGCCGGTCGAGCACCAGCCCCGGCTGCACGACGGCCGTCCGCGCCCCCGGGTCCAGGGCGACCAACCGGTTCATGTGGCGCGTGAAGTCCAGCACCACGCCGGTGCCGGTGGCCTGCCCCGCGATGGACGTACCTCCACCGCGCGCGACGACCGGCACACCGGCCGCCCGGCACACCTCCAGCACGGCCGCCACGTCGTCGGCGTCCCGGGGCGCGACGACACCCAGGGGAACGCGGCGGTAGTTCGACGCGTCCATGGTCACGAGCGCCCGGGAGGTGACATCGAAGCCGACGTCACCCCGGACGGCCTTGCGCAGCTCTGCCTCAAGATCCGTCATGACGTCAGCAAACCAGCACGCGCCCGCCCCCGGAGCCCGTCCGGCGATCGAGGACGAGGCCGTCCGGGCCGAGGGAGCCCGGGAGCCACCGCCCCCGGCACCGCGACGCGCACCGCGACCCGCACCTCGACACACACACCGCGACACGCACCCGTCTCACCCGACGGACCAGGTTTCACCCAGGTTTCCCCCACCGGCTAACCTCGCTTCCGTGGCTGAGATCCAGATTCCTGCTGACATCAAGCCCGCCGACGGTCGATTCGGCGCGGGCCCCTCCAAGGTGCGGGTGGAGGCGCTGGACGCCCTGGCCGCCACCGGCACGTCCCTCCTCGGCACCTCCCACCGCCAGGCCCCGGTCAAGAACCTGGTCGGCCAGGTACGCGAGGGCATCTCCGCGCTGTTCTCCCTGCCCGAGGGCTACGAGGTCGTCCTCGGCAACGGCGGCTCCACCGCGTTCTGGGACATCGCGACCCACGGCCTGATCGAGAACAAGTCGCAGCACCTCACGTTCGGCGAGTTCTCGTCCAAGTTCGCGAAGGCCGCCAAGCTGGCCCCGTGGCTGGCCGAGCCGACCGTCGTCTCCGCCGACCCGGGCACGCACCCCGAGCCCGCGGCCGAGGCGGGTGTCGACGTCTACGCCTTCACCCACAACGAGACCTCCACCGGTGTCGCCGCCCCGATCAAGCGCGTAGCGGGCGCCGACGAGGGCTCCCTCGTCCTGGTGGACGCCACCTCCGGCGCCGGCGGCCTCCCGGTCGACATCGCCGAGACGGACGTCTACTACTTCGCCCCGCAGAAGTCCTTCGCCTCCGACGGCGGCCTGTGGATCGGCGTGTTCTCCCCGGCCGCGATCGAGCGCGCCGAGCGGATCCACGCGTCCGGCCGGCACATCCCCGAGTTCTTCAGCCTGCCGACGGCGATCGACAACTCCCGCAAGAACCAGACGTACAACACCCCGGCCCTGTCCACCCTCTTCCTGCTGAACCAGCAGCTGGAGTGGATCAACGGCCAGGGCGGCCTGGACTGGTCGGTGCGCCGCACCGCCACCTCCGCGCGCACGCTGTACGGCTGGGCCGAGGACGTGAAGTACGCCAACCCGTTCGTCACCGACCCGGCCAAGCGCTCCCAGGTCATCGGCACGATCGACTTCTCCGACGACGTGGACGCGGCCGCCGTCGCCAAGGTGCTGCGCGCCAACGGCATCGTCGACACCGAGCCCTACCGCAAGCTCGGCCGCAACCAGCTGCGGGTCGCGATGTTCCCGGCGATCGACCCGGCCGACGTCGAGGCGCTCACGAAGAGCATCGACTACGTGATCGAGAAGCTCTGACCGCTTAGGTACCGCATGAGTACGCCTCAGGTATGAGGACGAAGGGCGCCCGGTGCACACCGGGCGCCCTTCGTCGCGTCTCATACCTCCGTGCGTCTCATACCGCCGTGCGGCTCACACCGCCGTGCAGCTCACGCTCGGCACACCCCCGCCCCCGGGCGTGCCACCGAAGCCGAAGCTCGCCGAACCGCCCGCCGGAACCGCCCCGTTGTGCGAGGCGTTCACCGCCGTGACGCCCGCCCCGCTCTGGGTGTACGAGGCGTTCCACATGCTGGTGATCTGCTGCGCGCCGCTCCAGGTCCAGGTCACCTTCCAGGAACCGATCGCCGTGGTCCCGGTGTTGGTGACCTTCACCTCGGCGTTGAAGCCGCCGCCCCAGTCGCTGCTGACGGTGTAGGCGGCGGCGCAGGAGGCCGTACCGCCACCGCCGCCCCCTCCGCCGCCACCGCCGGTCCCCGGGAAGCCGGGCGCCTTGACGCTCGCCAGGTATCCGTCCTTCACGGTGTCGACGCTCTGCCAGTCGTCCTTGAGGATGCCGCCCGTGTCACCGGAGTTGGGGTTCCAGGACCAGAAGGTCCAGTGGAAGGAGTCGGCGCCGTACGTCGACGTCGGCCGGAGGTAGCTCACCAGGGCCGCCAGCCACTTCTGGTCCACCGTCGACTGGAGGGTGGTGCCGAACTCCCCCACCCACACGGGCGCGATGTTCTGCTTGAAGATGTAGCCCCAGTACTTGTCCCAGATCCCCGGCATGTTCGCGGGGAACGCCGGGTCGCTGAACCAGCTCTGCTGGGCGACGCTCGTCGCGTAGTCGTGGGCCGAGTACACGACCCGGTTCGCCACGTTCAGCTGCACCGGGTACTGGCCGACGCCCATCAGGTTGCCGCCCCACCAGCCGGAGACACCGTTGAAGGTCTGCACGCCCTCGACGAAGATCAGCAGGGCGGGGTTGACGGACAGGACGGCGTTGCCGGCCCGTTGCGCGGCCAGCCGCCAGTCGGTCGCGGTGTCCCCGCAGCCCCAGCAGGCGGGATCGTGGGGTTCGTTGTGCAGGTCGATGCCGACGACCGTGTCCTGGCCCTGGTAACGGGCCGCGAGGGCCTTGAGGTTGGCGATCCACGTCGATTCGGGGACCGCGGCCGTGTACCAGAGCGCCGACTGCCCGCCCGCGTCCGGCCGGTGGCGGTCGAGGATGACCTTCAGACCGTCCTGACCGGCGTACGAGACGATCCTGTCCAGGATCTGGAGCGAGTTCAGGCCCTGGAGATCGGCGTTCTTGCCGCTGCTGAAGTCGATGCTGTTGGGGACGGTCGTGCTCTTGAAGATGTCGTCGCTGTAGGGGATGCGGATCGTGTTGTAGCCCAGCGTCCTCATCTGGTCGATCATGCTCTTGTAGTCGCGGGACCAGAGTCCGTGGACGACGTAGTTGCCGGTCTCGAAGCCGAACCAGTTGATCCCGGCGACCCGGACCGGCTGCCCGGCGGCGTCCAGGATCTGCCGGCCGCTGGTGTGCCAGTAGCCGGCTCCGGCCTCGGCCGCGACGGTGGCGTCTGCCGCGGCGGTGTCCGCCGCGTGGGCCGTCTGCGCTCCGGCTCCCAGCGGTATCAGAAGCGCGGCGGCCAGGCCGCACAGCACTCTTCGCAAGCTGCGGATCAATTCGCTGCTTCCTCTCGGGAGGCGCGGGCCCGAAACACATGGGAGCGCTCCCATACGCCGCGCACCACCCAGGAAACTGACACACCATGACCACGTCAAGAAGCGCGGCAAGGGTCGCGTCGACGGCGGCAGCGGCAGCGGCAGCGGCAGAAAGCGCTCAGTTGCGGCGCAGCAGCCGGCGGAGACCGAAGAAGGCGACACAGACCGCGGCGACCGCCAGGGCGCCGAACTTCACGCTGCCGGTGGCCGAGGAACCGTCACCTTCGCCCGAGGCGCTCGAACTTCCGCTCCCGGAGGGCGACTTGGCACCCGAAGCGGCGCCCTCGGGCGCGTCCTCCGCCACCACGGAGCTCCCGGAACCCTCGCTCCCGTACATCACCTTGGTGCCGTCGGCGGAGTAGCTGACGGACTCCCCCTGACGCTGGAGCGGCACGTCGAGCCGCCCCTCGCGCTTGATCTTCCCGCCGTTCCAGGCGTAGGAGATGCCACCGAAGTAGCCGCGGACGGCGAGCTGGCTACCGTCCGGGGAGAAGGCTGCGTCGGTGGCCCAGAGGTCGACGGCGGCGACGGGCTTGAAGATGTTCGCCCCGGAGGCGGAGAGGTTCGCCGGCCCCTCGTAGAGGTGCCCGCCGTCCTCCTTCTTGTCGATGATGTAGACGCGTCCGGTCCTGGGGTGCACGAGGAGCGACTCGGCGTCGCGGGCGCCGTCGGAGTACTTCACGACGTACTGGGTGGCCTTGACGGTCTGGTCGACGAGCTTCTTCGGCTCGGGCAGCCGGTAGATCCACACGTACTGCCAGGTGCCGCCGAGGTTGTCGCCGATGTCGCCGACCCAGATCTCGTTGCCCGGCCCGATGGAGATCGCCTCGACGTCGCGGGGCGTGCCGACGCCGGTCAGGGTGAGCCGGGCGACGGTCTTCCCGGTCGCGCTGTCGACGGCGTAGAGGTAGGGGCCGTCGTCGCTGTCGTTGTGCGTCCAGTAGACGCCCGGGTGCTGACGGGAGGCCGCGAGACCGCTGGACTCGGTGATGCGCGGATCCTCGATGGTGAATCCCTTGTCGCCGTCGGCCGCGTACGCGGCGGGCGCGATGGACGCGGCGAGCACGGTGAAGGCGCCCGAGAGGAGGACTCCGGCGAGAAGGGCTCCGGCTCGGACGGCGAAAGATCGGCGCATGCCCACAAGCCTGCCATCCCGCCCACCCGTTCGAGGATTCGTGGCCCGTCTCACACGCCCCCGGAGGCGGTGATCCTTTGCCGATCCCTCATCATGAGCGGATGCTCAGGTTCATGCCCGTAGGCGACTCGATGACGATCGGCAGCTCGGGCGAGCACACCTGGCGTTACCGCATGTGGCGGCACCTGTGCACCACGTACGGCGGCCCGTTCACCCTGGCCGGCCCCCGCGAGACGCTCTACGACAAGGCGACGGACTCCGCCGCCTCGCACGCCTACGCCGACCCCGACTTCCCGCGCGGTCACCTGGCCGGCTGGGGCGAGGGCTGGCTGCACATGGCCCCGCTGATCGGCGCGGCGGTTCGCGAGTCGCGGGCGGACATCCTGCTGGTCTCGCTCGGCCTGATCGACCTGGGCTTCTACACGAACGCCGAGCAGACCGCGGAGAACGCGTGCGCCTTCGCCGCCCAGGCCCGCGCGGCGAACCCGCGGATCGCCATGGTGTGGCTGCCGGTCATCCCCAACATCCGCGCCGCGGCCGACGCGCCCTTCGCCGCCCAGGTCGCCCGCTTCAACGAGCTCCTGGCGAAGACGGCCGCCGACCTGGACGAGCCGGGCTCCCCCATCCTGCTGGCCTCGGTCCCGCGGACCTGGGACATCGACACCGACACCTACGACGGCACCCACCCGAACGCGAACGGCGAGCACCGGCTGGCGTCGGCCTTCGCGGAGGCGATGCACCAGGGGTGGGGGCTGGGCGGGGAGTACGCGGGCTGAGACCCGCGCCCCACCCGGTTCTGGCATATGCGCTCCGCGCCATGACCTCGTCACCATGCGTATCGTTGTACTGCGCGGCGGCACTCACGCATGGGGGCAGCCGGGGAGGAGCGCCAGATGACCATCCTGGAAGACAGGATCGAGATCGACATGGCCGACGAGAACACCAAGCGCCTGGACGGATGGTTCGAGGCGCTTGAGCGACTGCCCGTCCCCGAGGGATACAAGGTCGAGATCGTCGGGGGCAACGTCCACATGACTCCGCAGCGGGACATCCACTGGGAAACCATTCGCGAACTCCTCTGGGCTCTTGAGGACCGCTTCGGGCGGCGGCACGCGCGGGTCTTCTCCGATGTCCGGGTCGACTTCCCCGGTCATCAGAACGGCTTCTGCCCCGATGTGGCCAAGTTCCGCGACGGCGCGACAAAGAACGAAGAAGGCCGCTGGCAATACGACGACATCGAGTTCATCGGAGAGGTCATCTCAAGGGGGACGGCTCCCAACGACTACGGCCCCAAGAAGACTGCCTACGCGGTCGCCGAGGTCCCCGTCTACCTCATTGCCGACCCCTACAAGGGCAGGTGCACCGTCTTCACCGAGCCCAAGGACGGCGACTACCGGTGTGAGCTGCGCGTCGACTACGGGACCGACGTCGACCTGACCACCACCCCCCTCGGCCTCACCCTCAACACCGACGAGTTCCCCCGCGACTGACCCGTTCCCCGGCCGGTCCCCCTTGCATGGAGCGCACTCCAAGTCGTTGGCTTGAGTCCCATGAAGTACACGCAGCTCGGACGTACCGGACTCAAGGTCAGCCGCCTCGTCCTCGGCACCATGAACTTCGGCCCGCAGACCGACGAGACCGACAGCCACGCGATCATGGACGCGGCGCTCGGTGCGGGCATCAACTTCTTCGACACGGCGAACGTGTACGGCTGGGGTGAGAACAAGGGCCGTACCGAGGAGATCATCGGCAGCTGGTTCGCCAAGGGAGGCGGGCGCCGTGACCAGGTCGTCCTCGCCACCAAGGTGTACGGCAACATGGCCGCCGACGGCGACGCCTGGCCGAACCACGACAAGCTCTCCGCGCTGAACATCCGGCGGGCCGTCGACGCCAGCCTGAAGCGGCTCGGCACCGACCACATCGACCTCTACCAGTTCCACCACGTCGACCGCAGCACTCCCTTCGAGGAGATCTGGCAGGCCATCGACGTACTGGTGCAGCAGGGCAAGATCCTCTACGCGGGGTCGTCCAACTTCCCCGGCTACAAGATCGCCCAGGCCAACGAGACCGCCGCCCGGCGCGGCGGCACCCTCGGGCTCGTCAGCGAGCAGTGCCTGTACAACCTGGCCGAGCGGCGCGCCGAGATGGAGGTCATCCCGGCCGCCCAGGAGTACGGCCTCGGGGTCATCCCCTGGTCGCCGCTGCACGGCGGGCTGCTCGGCGGGGTCATCAAGAAGCAGGCGGAGGGCGGGCGCCGCGCCTCCGGACGGGCCGCCGACACCCTCGCCGACCCCACCGCCCGCGCGCAGATCCAGGCCTACGAGGACCTGCTGGACAAGCACGGCGTGGAGCCCGGGGAGGCCGGCCTGGCCTGGCTGCTCACCCGGCCCGGCGTGACCGGCCCGATCGTCGGTCCGCGCACCGCCGAGCAGCTCGACTCCGCGCTGCGCGCGGTCGAGCTGGAGCTGAGCGAGGAGCTGCTGTCCGGCCTGGACGAGGTCTTCCCCGGGCCGGGGCCGTCCCCGGAGGCCTTCGCCTGGTGACGGGGTGCGCCTCGGCGGCCTCCGCCTGGTGACGGGGTGCGCCTCGGCGGCCGCGCTCGGCCTATCTACCGAGCGCGGCCGCCAGGGCCACCACGACGAACAACAACACGAGCGCACCGGCCATGATCCGGTTCCGGGTCTTCGGGTCCACGGGTGGAGCCTAACCGGCCCCGCCGAGCGCCCAGCGCCCGACCGGCTCGTAACGGGGCTGCTCCCCGGGAACGCCGGACCTCGGCAGGCTGCTGCGGACCAGCACCAGCTCCTCCACCGTCCAGGTGCGGCCCTCGAAGGCGTCCAGCGCCTCGACGTACGCCCGCACGTCCACCGCCTCGCGGCTGCGGGCCAGCGTGAGGTGCGCCTTGTAGCGGCGGTGCTCCCCCATCTCCACGCCCGCCTTGCGGGCCGCCGCCTCCGCCCGGTCGGCCAGCAGGCGCAGCGCCGGCACGTCCCCGGCGGCCCCGGCCCACAGCGCCCGCCCGTGTCCGAACTGTCCCCCGCCCCGCACGGCCAGCGCGAAGGGCGTGCCGCGGTGCGCGGCCCGCTCCAGCCGTGCCGACAGTTCCGGTACGAGGTCGTCGTCGACCTCGCCGTAGAAGGCGAGGGTGAAGTGCCAGCCGGGGCGGCCCGTCCAGCGCAGCCCGTCCGCGCCGGGCAGCGTGCGCAACCGGGCTGCCTCGGCGGCGAGTTCGTCGGCGACGTCGTCCGGGGGCAGCACGGCGGCGAAGAGTCTCATGCCCCCGATTTTCCCCGTCGGCGGGGCAGTCCGCCCGGCATGATGGGCGTCATGCGGATCACCATCAGAGAAGGCGGACCCGACGACGTCCCCGTGATACTCGGCATGCTCGACAGCAGCGTGGAGTGGCTGGTCGCGCAGGGGCGCCCCGGCCAGTGGGGGACGAATCCCCTGTCCCGGAGCCCGAAGACGGTGGAGTCGGTCGCCCGGTACATCGACGAGGGCTGGGCGTACGTCGCCGAGGCGGACGGCGTACCGGCCGCCACCCTCACCCTCACCGACTCACCCGGCGCGTATCTGGCCCATCTCCCGCCGCCCGGGGAGCCCGAGCGGTACATCCACTGGCTCGCCTCCGACCGCCGCTTCAAGGGCCACGGGGTGGGCAGCGCCCTGCTCGCGCACGCCGCCGAGGAGACCCGGCGGGCGGGCGTCGGCCTGCTGCGGGTGGACTGTTACGCGGGCGACGACCGCAAGCTCGTCGCGTACTACGAGGCCAACGGCTTCACCTCGACCGAGGCCTACACGGTCGGCGAACACGCGTGGCCGGGCCAGGTGCTGGCCCGGAGGGTGCGGCCCCCCGCCGCATCCTCCGGGTGACGTCGTACGGCGTCAGGCCACGGCGGCGAGTTCCCGGGCCTCCCGGGGCACGAACCGCACGCTCGGGTGGCCGTGGTTCCAGCCCACCGCCAGGCGCAGGTTGCCCATCTTGGCCAGGACCAGGCCGATGGTGACGGCCGCGGCGGCCGAGACGGCGCCGCCCGCCGCGAGGCCCGCCCGGACGCCGTACGCGTCGGTGATCCAGCCGGCGATCGGCGCGCCGATCGGGGCGCCGCCCATGAACACCATCATGTAGAGGGCCATCACCCGGCCGCGCATGGCCGGGTCGGTGCCCAGCTGGACGCTGCTGTTGGCGGTGACGTTGACCGTCATGCCGAACATCCCGATCGGTGCCATGAGCAGGGCGAACAGCCACAGCGAGGGGGCCAGGGAGGCCACGATCTCCATCGTGCCGAAGGCCACCGCCCCGGCGACGAGCACCCGCATCCGGGCGGTGCCGCGCCGGGCCGCGAGCAGGGCGCCCGCCAGGGAGCCCACCGCCATCAGCGTGTTGAAGAGGCTGTAGGAGCCCGCGCCCGCGTGGAAGACGTCGTCGGCGAAGGCCGACAGGTAGACGGGGAAGTTGAAGCCGAAGGTGCTGACGAACCCGACGAGGACGATGGTCCAGATCAGGTCGGGGCGCCCGGCGACGTAGTGCAGCCCTTCGCGCAGCTGGCCCTTGCCGCGCGGGGCACGCGAGACGGCGTGCAGGTCGCGCGAGCGCATCAGCAGCAGGCCGGCGAGCGGGGCGACGAAGGACAGCCCGTTGAAGAGGAACGCCCAGCCGGTCCCGACGCCGGTGATCATCACGCCTGCCACGGCGGGGCCGACCAGCCGGGCGGACTGGAAGTTCGCGGAGTTGAGGCTGACCGCGTTCTGGAGCTGGTCGGGGCCGACCATCTCGGAGACGAAGGTCTGGCGGGCGGGGTTGTCCAGGACCGTCGCGAGGCCCACGGCGAAGGCGGCGACGTAGACGTGCCAGACCTGGACGTGGCCGGAGAGGGTGAGGACGGCGAGCGCGATGCCGGTGAGGGCCATCGCGGACTGGGTGAACAGCAGCGTCCGGCGCTTGGGCAGCCGGTCGACGAGCACGCCGCCGTAGAGGCCGAAGAGCAGCATGGGCAGGAACTGGAGGGCCGTCGTGACGCCGACGGCGGTCGCGGAGCCGGTGAGGCTGAGGACCAGCCAGTCCTGGGCGATGCGCTGCATCCAGGTGCCGATGTTGGACACGACCTGGCCCATGAAGAACAGGCGGTAGTTCCTGACCTTCAGAGAGCTGAACATCGATGACTTGCGGGCGCCCGTGGCGGGCGGCTCGGCAAGGGTCTCGTGGGTGGTCGGTGCGGGGGCGGAGTCTGCTCCGGATCCCGAACTCAAAAGGGTCGCCTCCTCATGGTCTGACGGCTGTCTACAGGTGTGCGAGTTTCTCCAGCACGGGGGCGGCGGCGCGCAGTTTCGCCCACTCGTCCTCGTCGAGGCCGTCGACCAGGGTGGCCAGGAAGGCGTTCCTCTTGGCGCGGCTCTCCGCGAGCATGGCCTCGGCCTGCTCGGTCTTGGTGACGACCTTCTGGCGCCGGTCCTCGGGGTGCGGCTCGAGCCGGACCAGACCCTTGGCCTCCAGCAGCGCCACGATGCGGGTCATCGAGGGCGGCTGCACGTGCTCCTTGCGGGCGAGCTCGCCCGGGGTGGCACTGCCGCAGAGGGAGAGGGTGCCGAGCACCGACATCTCGGTGGGGCTCAGCGACTCGTCGACCCGCTGGTGCTTGAGCCGACGGGACAGCCGCATCACGGCTGAACGCAGGGAGTTCACGGCGGCAGCGTTGTCGCCATGGGTGAGGTCAGGCATCTCTTTAGGGTAACTCATTACTCTGGCTAAACAAGCTGGGGGGTACCGGGATTCCCCGTGACCCCGGCCACGGAAACCTCGCCATCACTCGAACGAGTGAGTAGGCGGCGGAAAGAGACCGGACTGCGGTACGTGCCCGCGACCCTCGTCTCATGGGGACCAGTGTGCTCAGCCTGCGGATAGACGAGGAGCTGCTCGAACGGCTCCGGCAGCATGCCGCGAAAAGGGGAATGAGCGTCCAGGACTATGTCGTCCAGACGCTCATTCGCGATGACTTCGACGAGCGGTTCCAGACCGCCGTCGAGGAGACGGAGAAGTTCTACGGGCTCACCTGAGCCGCCGCCGCAGGGCGGGCGGGGATCAGGTGAGCCCGAGGGCCGGCATCAGGTAGTAGAAGGCGAAGACGGCGGAGACCACGTACATGGGCGCCGGGACCTCCCGGCCACGCCCGGCCGCCAGGCGCAGCAGCACGAAGGTGATGAAGCCCATGCCGATGCCGTTGGTGATCGAGTAGGTGAACGGCATCATCACCATGGTGATGAAGGCCGGGATGGCGATGGTGAGGTCCGCCCAGTCGATCTCCTTGACCGAACCGGCCAGGATCAGGAAGCCCACCGCGAGCAGCGCCGGGGTGGCGGCCTGGGACGGGACCATGGTGGCGACCGGCGTGAGGAACAGCGCGACGGTGAAGAGGCCGCCGGTGACGATGTTCGCGAGGCCGGTGCGGGCACCCTCGCCGACGCCGGCCGTGGACTCCACGAAGGCGGTGGTGGCGGAGGAGGAGCTGGCACCGCCCGCGGCGACCGCGAGGCCGTCGACGAAGAGGACCTTGTTGATGCCGGGCATCTCGCCCTTGGCGTTGGTCAGCTTGGCCTCGTCGCTGACGCCCATGATCGTGCCCATCGCGTCGAAGAAGCACGACAGCAGGACCGTGAAGACGAAGAGGATGCCGGTCAGGACGCCGACCTTGCCGAAGCCGCCGAACAGGCTGAACTCGCCGATGAGCCCGAAGTCGGGTGTGGCGACGGGGTTGCCGGGCCACTCGGGGGTGGTGAGGCCCCAGGACGGGATCGTCGCGACCGCGTTGATGATCAGCGCGAGGACGGTCATCGCGACGATCGAGATGAGGATCGCGCCGGGCACCTTGCGGGTGATCAGGGCCAGCGTGAGCAGGGAGCCCAGGATGAAGACGAGGACCGGCCAGCCGTTCAGGTGACCGTCGGCGCCGAGCTGGAGCGGGACGGTGGTGTGGGCGGCGTCCGGGATGCGGCTGACGAAGCCGGAGTCGACGAGCCCGATCAGCATGATGAACAGGCCGATACCGATGCTGATCGCCTTGCGCAGGCCGAAGGGCACCGCGTTCATGACGCGCTCACGCAGACCGGTGGCGACCAGGAGCATGACCACGAAGCCCGCGAGCACGACCATGCCCATGGCGTCCGCCCAGGACATCCGGGGGGCGAGCTGGAGGGCGACCACCGAGTTCACGCCGAGGCCGGCGGCCAGGGCGATGGGCACGTTGCCGATGACGCCCATGAGGAGCGTGGTGAAGGCGGCCGTGACACAGGTGGCGGTGACCAGCTGACCGTTGTCGAGCTGGTGCCCGTACATGTCCTTCGCGCTGCCGAGGATGATCGGGTTCAGCACGATGATGTACGCCATCGCGAAGAAGGTGGCGAAACCACCTCGGATCTCGCGGGGCAGGCTGCTGCCCCGTTCGGTGATCCTGAAGTAACGGTCGAGGGCGCCGAAGAGGGGCGTGGCTCCCGGCTGTTCAGGGGCGGGGACCTTGGCGGGGGCCGACGTGGGCATCTTTTGGCGTTTCCTACGAAGAGAAGTGGTCAGTACCAAACCGTTTCAGTATGAACATATAACGTTCGGATCGGCCATCTCCGCGCGTAGACCCGACTGCCTCGTAAGCTGAGCACCATGAAGAAGTGGATCCCTGAACACGAGGCGCCGGAGCCCCTGGAGGGCCCCGTGGTCGCCACCGTCACCGGCGGCACGATCCTCTGGTTCGTCCTCTTCCTCGTCCAGCTCCCCTTCTACGGCTGGTACGACGACCACGGCCACCTGTGGTGGATCTGGACGTGCCTCGCGGGCGCCGGACTCGGCCTCATCGGCATCTGGTACGTCCGCAAACGGGACGCGGCGATCAAGCGGGACGCGGCGAGCGGGCCGGCCGGGCCCGCGAGCCCGGTCACCGACTAGGGGCTGTCCCCCAGGCCGGTCCCGGGGGCGCTACTACCGGGGTACTGGACGCCACCGCGCCCGTCCTCCCGAAGTCGGATCTTCGGCGTCCCCAGGGGGTGAACCCCCAGATCCGCACGTACCGTCGATCCCATGGCCCACACCGACGCCCCCGCCTCCGTGCCCACGGCGACCGGCCTCACCGCCGCCGAGGTCGCGGAGCGCGTCGCGCGCGGTCAGGTGAACGACGTACCCGTCCGCAGCAGCCGCTCCGTCGGCGAGATCGTCCGGGCGAACGTCTTCACCCGGTTCAACGCGATCATCGGCGTCCTCTGGGTGGTCATGCTGTTCGTCGCCCCCATCCAGGACGGCCTGTTCGGCTTCGTGATCCTCGCCAACACCGGCATCGGCATCATCCAGGAGTGGCGGGCGAAGCAGACCCTGGACTCCCTCGCGGTCGTCGGCGAGGCCCGGCCCACCGTCCGCCGCGACGGCACGGCCGTCGAGGTCGCCACCTCCGGACTCGTCCTGGACGACCTCATCGAGATCGGCCCCGGGGACAAGGTCGCCGTGGACGGGGTGTGCGTCGAGGCGGACGGGCTGGAGATCGACGAGTCACTGCTCACCGGCGAGGCCGACCCCGTCGTCAAGCGGCCGGGCGACCAGGTCATGTCGGGCAGCTTCGTGGTGGCCGGCGGCGGCGCCTTCCAGGCCACGAAGGTGGGGCGGGAGGCCTACGCCGCGCAGCTCGCCGAGGAGGCCTCCCGCTTCACGCTCGTCCACTCCGAGCTGCGCTCCGGCATCTCCACGATCCTCAAGTACGTGACCTGGATGATGGTCCCGGCCGCGATCGGCCTGGTCGTCACGCAGCTCTTCGTCAAGAACAACGACCTCAAGGAGTCCATCGCCCGCACCGTCGGAGGCATCGTCCCGATGGTCCCCGAGGGGCTCGTCCTGCTCACCTCGGTCGCCTTCGCGATCGGCGTCATCCGACTCGGCCGAAAACAGTGCCTGGTGCAGGAGCTGCCGGCCATCGAGGGCCTCGCCCGCGTCGACACCGTCTGCCTGGACAAGACCGGCACGCTCACCGAGGGCGGCATGGACGTCACCGGGCTCAGCATGCTCGACGGCTACGACGAGTCGTACGTCCGCCGGGTGCTCGGGGCCCTCGGCGAGTCCGACCCGAGGCCCAACGCCTCCCTGCAGGCGATCATCGACGCCTACCCGGACGCCGAGGACTGGCGCTGCACCGAGTCCCTGCCGTTTTCCTCCGCCCGCAAGTACAGCGGCGCCAGTCTCAGCGAGGGCAACGGGGAGAACGGCACCTGGCTGCTGGGGGCGCCGGACGTGCTGCTGGCCGACGACGATCCCGCCCTCGCCGAGACCGAGCGGCTCAACGAGCAGGGCCTGCGGGTGCTGCTGCTGGCCCGCGCCGCCCGCGACCTCGACGACCCCGAACCGGCACGCGGCGCCAGGCCCGCCGCACTTGTCGTCCTCGAACAGCGGCTGCGGCCGGACGCCGCCGACACTCTGCGCTACTTCGCCGAGCAGGACGTCCGCGCCAAGGTCATCTCCGGCGACAACGCGGTGTCGGTGGGGGCGGTGGCCGCCAAGCTCGGGCTGGACGGCCGTACGGTCGACGCGCGCCGGCTGCCCGCCGAGCAGGAGGGCATGGGCCGGGCGCTGGACGAGGGCACGGTGTTCGGCCGGGTCACCCCGCAGCAGAAGCGGGACATGGTCGGCGCGCTCCAGTCGCGCGGGCACACGGTCGCGATGACCGGGGACGGCGTCAACGACGTCCTCGCGCTGAAGGACGCCGACATCGGCGTCGCGATGGGCTCGGGGTCCGAGGCCACCCGGGCGGTCGCGCAGATCGTGCTGCTGAACAACAGCTTCGCGACCCTGCCGTCGGTGGTGGCGGAGGGCCGGCGGGTCATCGGCAACATCACCCGCGTGGCGACCCTGTTCCTGGTGAAGACGGTCTACTCGGTGCTGCTGGCCCTGCTGGTGGTCTGCTGGCAGGTCGAATACCCCTTCCTGCCCCGGCACCTGACGCTGCTGTCCACCCTCACCATCGGCATCCCGGCCTTCTTCCTCGCCCTCGCCCCCAACACGGAGCGGGCCCGGCCGCACTTCGTGCGACGGGTGATGCGGTACTCGATCCCGGGCGGCGTGGTGGCCGGGATCGCGACGTTCGTCACCTATCTGATCGCCCGTCACCACTACACCGGCACGGGCTCGTTGGAGGCCGAGACCAGCGCCGCGACCCTCACGCTGTTCCTGATCTCGATGTGGGTGCTGGCGATCATCGCCCGGCCCTACACCTGGTGGCGGGTGCTGCTGGTGGCCTCGATGGGCGCGGCGTTCGTGCTGGTGCTGGTGGTCCCGTGGCTTCAGGACTTCTTCGCGCTGAAGCTGATCGGGATGACCATGCCGTGGATCGCGGTGGGGGTCGCGGCGGTGGCGGCGGTCGCCCTGGAGTTCTCCTGGAAGTGGGTCGACCGCCGTTTCCCGGCCTAGGTGGCCGCGTGACGACTTACTTGACGTCGACCTACTTGACGTCGACGAAGTCGCCCGCCGCGCTGACCGCCGGGGTCGTCGTGGTGCCGGCGAAGCTGTAGCGGTAGTAGCCGTCGGCGGCGGCCTCGACCGTGGTCTTCAGGGCGCCGGTCGAGCTGGTCTTCACGGTCTTGACCGTGGTGTAGGCGGTGCTGCCCTTCTTCTTGAACTGGAGCTTCACCGGCTGGGCCGCGTAGCCGCCGAGCTTGTTGTTGTCCCAGTTGGCGCGGGTCAGCTTGCCCGTGACGGTGAGGGTCTTGCCCTTCTTCACCGGCTCCGGCGTCGCGTCGGCCGTCAGCTGGGCCTGGCGCTGCACGTTGACGGCGCCCAGGTTGCTCTGCCACTTGAGGTCGGCTTCGCCGGTGGCGTCGTGCGGGACGGCGAGAGCGCCGACCTTCCAGGTGCCGGCCTGGCTGTTGGCCAGGTCGTCGTACGCGCTGGAGACGGTGGGCCGGAACTGGATCTTGGCGGTGCAGCTGAGGACCGTCGTGGAGACGGCCTTGCAGGTGCCCGGCTCGTCACCGGCGATGATCTGGGCGTTCTCGTTGAGCGTGGTGCCCCGGTAGAGCATCGGGCCGTTGTCGAAGGAGCTCGCGCTGAGGCTCGCGGGCTTCGTCACGGTGTACGTGGCGGTGACGGTGACCTTGGCCGAGGGGCCGACCACGACGGCCTTGCCCGCGTTGACCTTCATGTTGGAGAAGGTGACGTTCGGCGCCGCCGTCGGGGCGGCCTGGGCGGCCGGGACGGCGAGGGCGGACAGGGCGAGGGCGCCGGAGGAGGCGACCACGAGGGCGCGTATGCGCATTGCGTTCCCCAGATGGGAGAGAGATCTCGGAGCCTGTTGACTCATCGGGTGAGATCCCTGACGGACGGAGCCAGTTGTGCGGCGGAAGGTAAGAGCTGCGGAAGAGCGGAGAAAGAGCGGAGAACGGCCGGCCCCGGAACTCCGGAACCGGCCGTTCACCGCTGAAGCGTCCTGCTTGTCGCTCGACGTACGACGACCTACTTGACGTCGATGAAGTCGCCCGCGGCCTTGACCGCCGGGGAGGACGTGGTGCCGACGAAGCTCCAGCGGTAGTAGCCGTCCACGCTCGCCTTGACGGTGGTCTTCAGACCGCCGGTCGAGGTGGTCTTGACCGACTTCACCGTGGAGTAGGTGGTGGAGTTCTTCTTGCGGAACTGGAGCTGGGCGTAGACGCCGGAGTAACCGGTGTACTTGGCGGTGTCCCAGTTGGCACGGGTCAGGCTGCCCGTGACGGTGATGGTCTTGCCCTTCTTCACCGGCTCCGGCGCCGCGTTGACCGTCAGCTTGGACAGCCGCTGGAGCTTGGTGGTGGCCAGGGCGTCGCCCTCGGCGTAACCGACCTTGGTCCAGTCGATGTCGTCGTCGGTGTACGGGTCGACGTCGTTCCAGTCGATGACGTAGCCGAGCGCCTTGAAGGTGGTGGCGTCGGCGTTGTAGAGCTCCTCGCCCGGGAGGATGTCGATCGTGCCCTTGCAGGAGGCGACCGTGGCCGAAGTGTTGGTGCAGGTGGGCCAGTCGTCGCCGACGAGGATGTTGGTCGGGTCGTCGAACGCGCCGCGGTAGATGATCAGGTCCAGCTCGGTGTCGTCCGCGGTGACGTCGACGCCCGCGCCGTGCGTGACCGTGAAGGTGACCGGGGCCGTGACCTTGCCGCTGGTGCCGGCGACGATCGGCTTGCCGCCGTTGATCTTGACGTTGCCGAACTTGGCGTCCAGCGCGTACGGCGTGCCGGTGTCGGCGGGGGTCGAACCGGTGAAGGCGCTCTTGCCGGAGGTGGCCGCGTGGAGGGCCTTCAGGGTGTCGACGGGGTTGTGCGAGTCGCTGCCGGTGGCCTGCGCGGCCGGCACGGCGAAGGCGGACAGGGCCAGGGCGCCGGTGACGGCGGCCACGGTGGCTCGTATGCGCATGAATGTCCCAAGGGGATCAAGGGGCTCTCCGGGCGGGTGCCACCAGCGAGCCCAAGTGGTCGACGAGCCTGTCGGCTCGCAAGATCAGATTCCTGAAACCGGAAAATGGTTGTACGGAAAACCGCCGCCCGGACGGGCTGCCGTTCTCGAGTGCGCCCGTGCCTACTTGACGTCGACGAAGTCGCTCGCGGCCGTGACCGCCGCCGTGTTCGTGTTGCCCACGAAGGTGTAGCGGTAGTTGCCGTCCGCCGTCGCCTTGACGGTGGTCTTCAGAGCGCCGGTCGAGGTCGTCTTGACGGTCTTCAGGGTGCTCCACTTGGTGGAGCCCTTCTTCTTGTACTGGAGCTGCACCGACTGGGCTCCGTAGCCGCCGAACTTGAGCGTCTCCCAGTTGGCGCGGGTGAGGGAGCCGGTCACGGTGAGGGTCTTGCCCTTCTTCACCGGCTCCGGCGTCGCGTTGACCGTCAGCTTGGAGACGCGCTGGAAGTGGAAGGAGCCGGCCTTCTCCTTCCACACGAAGTCGCCGTCGTTGGCGTCGATCCACGCGTCGACGTACCAGGTGCCGGCGTTCTTGTTGCTGAAGTAGTCGGTCCTCGGGTCCACCTTCACGGAGGCGGTGCACGTGGAGGTGGTGGTGCTGACCTTCTTGCACGTCGGCGTGCCGGTCATCTCGAAGCCGTAGTCGGGGCCCATCAGCGTGAAGTGCTCGGCGCTCTTGATGCCGGAGTTGTCCGTGGCGGTCACGCTGATGGAGATGGTCTTCGCCGCGTTGGTGGAGACGGGCACCTTGTTGTCACCGTCGACGACGACCTTGGTGATCCGGGTGTCACCGCTGCCGCCGTCGCTCGGCGCGGCCTGCGCGACGGGAACGGCCAGGCCCGCGAGGGCCAGAGCGCCGAAGGAAACGGCGGCGGTGGCGCGGATGCGCATAGGTTTTCCCCCCGTTGAGAATCACGATTCACGGGAAGAGACTCGTACCCCAGTCCGACGGTTGCACGTTCGATGGAGAAAATACGGAGAAGATGTGAGCGCCCCCGCGGATGACCGCGAGGGCGCTCGAACGCGGACCGCGACGCCGTCAGTCGAACCAGCGGTCGCGGGCCAGCTCCGCGGTCCGTGACGGGTCCTCCAGCAGGGCGGCGACCTCGAAACGGCGCGGCCACTGCCGCGCCGCCCAGGCCAGGCCGGCGGCGACGCCCTCCAGGGTCGCGGCGTGCAGGACGCCGTCGTCGGTCAGCCGCCAGTCGATCTCCACACCGTCCACGACGAGCTCCTCGTGCTCGACGTACGTGCCCGGCGTGCGCGGCCCGAGCAGCACCCGCACCGACTCCGGCACCTCGTGCTCGACGCCCTCGGAGTCGACCCGCCCGGTCACGGACTCGCTCAGTCGCCGCACCTGGAACAGCTCGGCCAGCTCGGCGGCCCGGGACGGCCGTACCGGAAGCAGCGGCACGCCCTCGGTGAAGGGCAGCAGATCGGGCGAGTCGACGACGACGGCCTCGGAGGCGTCCACGACCTCGACCCGCCCGTCGACGACCGCCCGCAGCTCGTCCGGGAGGGTCACCTGCTCGGGATCCAGCTCGGCCAACGCGCCGTAGAGGCCGTGCAGTTGGGAAGCCGCGACGGGTCGTTCCGGGTCGGCGAGGCGGTCGAGGAGTTCGGCGGCGCCGCCGGGCTCCTCGAGCAGCGCGGCCACGGAGGTCCGCACGCCGAGGGCGCGCAGCACCTGCTCGTCGTCGAAGCCGGTGGCGTCGGCCTCCTCGTACAGCCCGTGCAGGAGCGGATCCCCGCCGGCCGCGAGCAGACCGGCCGGGCGGCGGCCGTCGAGCACCGGGTTCCCGCGCAGCCACCAGGCGGTGTACGGCCGGACGACCTCGTGGGTGCCGTCGGGCAGCAGGATCCGGACGGGCTGGGTGAGGGCGTCCCGCAGCGGCGGGCGGGCGAGCAGCGCGAGGGCCTGGGGCCAGCGGTCCTCGTCGACGAGGTCGAGGTCGCGGACGGCGACCAGCTCGGTGGCCACGGGAGGCACCGGGCTGTCGGGGAACCGGTCGAGGATGTCCTCGCACCACACGTCGACGGCGTCCAGCAGGCCCGCGTCGTCGGGCTCGGCGAAGTCCCCTTCGCGGGGCTCCAGTTCGTCCGGGTCGAGGACGACGTCGGTGGCGCGGACGAGCGCGAAGTTCGCGAGGACGCCACAGGCGGCGAGGGGCTGTTCGCCCCACCGGTCCGCCAGTTCGGCGTCGACGAAGGCGAGTTCGTCCTCCCGGACGACGGAGGCGAACGGGCTGCCCGGCAGCACCAGTTCACCGGCGGGGACGAGTTCGCCCTCCTCGTCGGGCAGCGCGAGGGCGCCGAGCCAGGGTTCGTCGCCGGGGTCCAGTCCGGCGTCGCGGACCAGCGCGAGCACGGTGTCGGCGAGTTCCTCGGCGTCCGGGGTGTCCTGGTCGTCCCAGGCGCCGCCGTCGTCGTCCAGGGACGCGGCCACGGCGGCCCGCACCTGCGGAGTGGTCAGGACGGCGCGGGGGGTGGCGGGCAGCGCGCCGAGCTTCTCCAGGAGGGGGTGCGCGGCGTCCTGGTGGGCGACCTTGAGGCCGAGGCGGGCGAGGATCTCCGGGTCGGGACCGGCCGCGTCCGCGGTGGGCAGCAGCACCTGACGGGGGCCGATGGTGGTCCGCAGGTCGGCCAGCGGCACCGGCAGCCCCGAGAGCCGGTCCGGGTCCACACCGGCCAGGCTGTCGTAGAGCCGGTACCACCACTGCGGGTCCTTCTCCAGGCCGGCCAGCCGGTCCACCGCGTCGGCCAGCGGGATCCGGGCGACGCCGAGCGTACGCAGCTCGACGCGCCGCTCCAGCCCGGCGGGCAGCAGGGTGGGCAGCACCTCCGCCAGCACCCGTACGGTGTCGGCGCCGGCGCCCTCGACCACCTCGGCGTCCCGGGGGCGCAGCGCCTCCGGAAGCTCGATCACGTCGACCCCGTCGCCCCCGTCGCCTTCCCCGTCCTCGGGGACGGGCCGGACGGCGGGCGGCAGGAACGCGGTCCGCGGCAGCCGCTCCAGGATCGCCTGGCGCAGCGCCCCGTCGAGCTCCCCCTTGCCCAGCGGCCCGGGCACGAGATCGATGATCCCCGCGCCCACCGGCCGCCAGCCCGCGAGGAGTTCGGCGTACGCGTCGGCCGCGCGCCGCACCAGGTGGTCGGTGAGCGGGCCGGGAGCGGCGTGCCGGCGGGTGGTGTCGAGCGGGAAGGAGGCGATGAGCAGGGCGGGGACGCCGAGGGGCTCGTCGCTGGGGGTGGGGGCGTGCACGACGGGGGTGGTGCGGGGCCGGGCGGGCGAACCGTCGTCGTCGACCGGTACGGCCCAGGTGACCGACCAGTGGGGGCGCAGCCGCTCCTCCACCGGGCGGTCGACGAGGAGGTCGGGCGTGAGGGGGCCGTGCGCGGCGGCGACGCGCCAGCGGGTGGTCCCGTCCCGCGTGTCCGCCACGACGGTGAGGGCGTCGTCGTCGGCGTCGGTGTCCCGGCGCAGGACGCGGGGCGCGTCGTCGCCGATCTCGATCACGACCTCTTCCAGGCCCGGGAGGGCGAGCAGGAGGGCGTCGTCGACGGCGGTGAGGAGGCGTTCGGCGAGGTCGGCGGCCGCGGTGTCCCGCAAGGGCAGGATGACGGCCGTGTCGTACGGGTCCGGGGCGGTGCCCTGGGCGGCGAACGGCAGCCGGAGCAGGGGCACATGCCCGTCCCGCCGCCGGATCTCGTCGCCGAGCCCCGGGCTGTGCCGGGCGGTCTCGGAGGCGAGCGCGCGGGCCTCGGCCAGGTCCCAGCGGACACCGCCGTGCCGCCCGACGACGGCGGGCTCGTCGGTGACGGCGAGGTCGGCGGCGAAGCCGACACCGAACCGCCCGACGGCCACGGCCGACTGCCGGGCCTCGCGCTTGGCGGAGGCGCGGAGGGTGGCGAGGGACTCCACCCCGGTGGCGTCCAGGGGCGCGCCGGTGTTGGCGGCGACGAGGACGCCGTCCCGGAGGGTGAGCCGTAGCCGCCCGGGCACGTCGGCCCTGGCCGCGGCGTCGGCGGCGTTCTGAGCGAGCTCGACGACGAGCCGGTCCCGGTATCCGCCGAGGACCAGGTCCTCCTCGGCGTTGGCGTCCTCCCGGAAACGGGCGGGGCTGGTCGCCCAGGCGTCCAGGACTCCGCGACGCAGGCGGGCCGTGCCGAAGGGGTCCGCGCCCTCGGGTGCCGGCCGCACGAACTTGCTCACGTTCACTCTCCTCATCGGCGTGGGCTCGAAGGTACCGCGAGCCGAAGCACCGCCGGACCGTCCCCCGAACCGGCCCCGGAAGCCCGGCCACCCCTCACATCACAATCACACAACAACTGAGCCCCCACCGGCCACAAGACCCTCACCTGGGCTCCACCAAGCCCCGCGAAGAACACCGTGCGCAACGGTTCGGGAGGGACACCGAGGGCGCCCTGGAGGGGCCGGTGGCGGCCCTGGGGCCGGGGGGGCTGGGGGGCGGGGGGCCGGGGCTATAGCCCGAGGGCCGGGCGGCCCTGGCGCTGGGTTCTGCCCTGGCAGCCGCCCGCTCGGCCCCGCAAGGCCGGATCGACCCAGGGAAGGATCCGCTGCCCGGGGCGCCTGAGGCTGGGGCCCAGAGCGGGCCTGGGCCAGGTCGCCTTGGCGCCTGGCGCCCGGAGGGCCGGGCTGAGCCTGGCAGGTGGCCGATGCGGCCCCGCAAGGCCGGATCCACCCGGAGAGCCCGCTCGGCCTCCGCAGAAACTCCGTCGGCCCCGGTAGGGAGCCGGATCGGCCCCGGCAGGGGACCCGCTCCCACGGGCGGGCCTGAGACTGGGGCCCGGGCCGCCTGGGCCGGGCGCCCGGAGGGCCGGGCTCAGCCTGGCAGGTGGCCGATGCGGCCCCGCAAGGCCGGATCTACCCGGAGGGCCCGCTCGGCCCCGCAGAAACTCCGTCGGCCCCGGTAGGGAGCCGGATCGGCCCCGGTGGGAGGACGGGACGGTCCCGGTGGGGCCGGGGGCTAGGAGTGGCCCAGTTCCGCGGTGTCCTCGTCCGTATTCTCCGGGACCGAGCCCGAGTCCGCCGCCGGGCGGAGGGGGAACGGGTCGACGCGGGTCTCGTCGATCACCGGCGGAGCGGGCCGCGGGGGCGTCGGCATGACCGCCGCCTCCGAGTGGCCGCCGCAGCCGTACGCCAGGGAGACCACCCGGCCGTCGGCCGGGGAGAACTCGTTGGCGCAGACGCCGAAGGCCTGCCCGAGGGAGCCGCCGATCGGAGTGAGGAAACCGCAGCTCACACAGGACGCGGGGGCCGCCTGGGCCATGGGCGTCTTGGGGCCGAAGCCGTCCTCCCAGCGGTCGGCCGCGGTGTGCAGGCCGTAGCGGGAGAGGACCCGGGCGCGACGCAGGCCCAGTTCCTCGGCGACCGCGGCGATGGTGCCCCGGCGCGGAGCCGACGGAAGGGCCGCGGGCGGGGCCGGCGTCACCTCCGCGTCCTCCGCCTCCACCAGCTCGGCCATCTCCTCGGAGAGGGGCGAGTTCGGCGTCGGCTCGTCCGAGTCGAAGTAACCCGGCTGGAGGCGCGGATCGTCCTCGCCGGTGTAGCCGGGCTCCAGACGCAGATCCTCCGCGTCCGTCGGGAGGAGGTCGCCGGGGCCCATGTCGCCGGGGCGCAGCCGGTCGCTCCACGGAACCCATTCGGGAGCCAGGACCGCGTCCGGGCCGGGCAGCAGGACCACCTCGTCGAGCGTGACGACCTTGGCGCGCGAGGCCCGTGCCACCGTCGCCGCCCAGCGCCAGCCGCGGTAGCCCAGTTCCTTGCACTCGAAGTAGTGGGTGACCACCCGGTCGCCCTCGGAGAGCAGCCCCGCATGCTCGCCGACCACGCCGGGGGCGGCTGCCTCCTCGGCTGCGGCGCGTGCGAGGTCGACGGCCTCGGCGCACAGGCGGTCGGGGGTGCGGCTTCGCGTGGTCGCTGCGCTCACAGGTATCGCTTCTCTCCTACGCCGTCTCTCGGTGCGCCGGCCTGAAGGCGGCGGGTGCGGACGGAGCGGCTGGGGTTACCTCCCAGGCTCTTCAAGCACTGGGGGAGTGCCGCGTCGACGTCCGCGCCCGATCGCGCTCGGGCGCACCTGCTGTCATCCATTCTGCGGGATGGCCGGGAGGCGCGCGGCCGAGAACAATCGCCACGGCGCGCTACGCACGCTACCTGCTCGCGGACGCTCGGCCTACACCGACGGGACGTTTCCCGCTCACAGAAGCCGCCGAACCGCCGCCGAACCCTGTCCCGACCGGCCCGGCGCGGCGACGATCACACGCCCATACGCGCGGTAACCGCACTACGTACCGCTTTTCCGGGGCACTATGACGGGGTGGCAGCCGCGAGGACACCCCAGGGCGCCACCGGGATCGGTGCGACGAAGGGGAACAAGGGGAGGAGCCGGGTGAGCGGTTCGGGCCGGATGAGCGGGTCCGTCCGCGCGGTCGGCCGTGCCCTGCACTTCCCGTTCACCGGCACCGCCCGCGGGATCCGGAAGGCCACCCACGCGCACGGCGCCGGCGAGTCCGGCCTCGGCAAGCTGATCGAGCTGCACGGCGTGAACGGCGCCGGCGATGTCATGATCACCATCGCGCTCGCCTCCACCGTGTTCTTCTCGGTGCCCACCGACGAGGCCCGCGGGCGGGTCGCGTTGTACCTCGCCATCACCATGGCCCCCTTCACCGTCCTCGCCCCCGTGATCGGCCCCCTGCTGGACCGGCTCCCGCACGGGCGGCGCGCCGCCATGGCCGGGTCCATGCTCGCCCGTGCGCTCCTCGCGCTCGTGCTGTCCGGGGCCGTCGCCACCGGCAGCATCGAGATGTATCCGGCCGCGCTCGGCGTGCTCGTCTCCTCCAAGGCGTACGGCGTGGTCAGAAGCGCCGTGGTGCCCCGGTTGCTGCCGCCCAGGTTCTCCCTGGTCAAGGCCAACTCACGGGTCACCCTCGGCGGTCTCCTCGCCACCGGGATCGCCGCGCCCGTCGGGGCGGGACTGCAGGCCCTCGGGCCGCGCTATCCGCTCTACGGCGCCTTCGTGATCTTCGTGGCCGGTACGTTCCTGTCCTTCTCGCTGCCCCGCAAGGTCGACTCCGCCAAGGGCGAGGCCGTGGCGCTGCTCGCCGCCGACGAACAGCATCTGCACGGCCCGCACCGGCAGCCGGTGAAGCGGCCGGGCCTCAGGACCGTCGGTATCGCCGTCACGCACGCCCTCGGCGCCAACGCCGCCCTGCGCTGGCTGTCCGGGTTCCTGACCTTCTTCCTGGCGTTCCTGCTGCGCGAGCACCCGCTGACGGGGCAGAGCGCGGCCGTGTCGCTGGGCATGGTGGCGGTGTCGGCGGGCGTGGGCAACGCGCTCGGTACGGCGGTGGGGGCGTGGCTGCGTTCCAAGGCCCCGGAGCTGATCATCGTGACGGTCGTCGCCGTCGTGCTGGGCGCGGCGATCACCGCCGCGGTGTTCTTCGGGGCGTTCCTGGTGGCGTGCATGGCGGCGGTCGCCGGGTTCTCGCAGGCCCTGGCCAAGCTGTCGCTCGACGCGCTGATCCAGCGGGACGTGCCGGAGCTGGTGCGCACCTCGGCGTTCGCCCGCTCGGAGACGCTGCTGCAGGTGTGCTGGGTGTTCGGCGGCGCGGTCGGCATCGTGATGCCGCTGAACGGCGCGCTGGGCCTGTCGGTGGCCGCCGCGGTGGTCGCGCTGGGCTGGCTGACCACGGTCCGCGGTCTGCTGTCCTCGGTGCGGCACGGGAGTGGTGCGAAGCCCCGCGTGGCGTAACCGCGTGGCGTAACACACAGCCACGCCGCCCCCCACGTAAAGAGACGGCCGGGCGTGCCCGATAGCCTTCCGCCATGACCACGATGCCCCGCGGCGGAGCCGCTGATGTACCTGGCGTTGCGCGACGCCGCCGCGTCGTCGCCGCCGCCGGCGCCGTTTCCGCCGGACTGCTCGTCCTGTCGGCCTGCGACAAGCCGACGCCGCTCTCCACGATCACCGTCGGCCGCACCTCGGTCAGCTCCGAGGCCACCTGTGGCGGGGAGGGTGACACCCTCCAGGCCGCCGCGCTGACCAAGTGCCTCGCGGACAAGGACATCAAGTCGATCACCGTCGACCCGGACGAGACCGTCCGCTTCGGCGTCGACCCCGACGTGGCCGACAAGCGCTGGACGATCCTGATGAACGGTCAGCCGCTCACCGAGGACAGCGACAAGACCTACCGCACCATCCCGGGCAGCGTGTTCTTCAACGCCCAGTACGGCGCCCAGGGCGACTCCACCCTCGTCTCCATCAAGGCCGGCGACGGGAAGAAGGACAGCCAGGCGGTGACCGGCCTGTGGTCGTTCAAGCTCAAGAAGGACGACTGACCACGTCCCGCACCCGCGTCCTCGTGGCCACCGCCGTCCCCGCCGAACGGGACGCGGTGGCCCGGGCGCTGTCCGGGCCCGGCCGCGAGGTACGGCTGCCGGGGGTGACCCTGCACCGCGCGGACGAGCCCTGTGACCTCCTCGCCGCCGGGGTCGGCCCGGCCCTGGCCGCCGCCTCCGTCTCGGCCGCCCTCACGGCCGCCGCGCTGAGCGGCGACCCCTACGGCCTCGTCGTCTCGACGGGCATCGCCGGCGGCTTCGCGCCCGACGCCCCCGTCGGCTCCCTGGTCCTCGCCGACGAGATCACCGCCGCCGACCTGGGCGCCGAGACCGCCGACGGCTTCCTGCCCGTCACGAAGCTGGGCTTCGGCACCGTCACCCACCGTCCGCCCGAGTCCCTCGTACGAGGGTCCGCGGCCGCCACCGGGGCCCTGACCGGCGTCGTCCTGACCGTCTCGACGGTCACCGGGACCGCCGCCCGGGCCGCCGCCCTGCGCGCGCTGCACCCGCGCGCCCTCGCCGAGGCGATGGAGGGCTTCGGGGTCGCCGAGGCCGCCGCCGCGCACGGCGTACCCGTGCTGGAGATCCGCGCGGTCTCCAACCCCGTCGGCCCGCGCGACCGCGACGCCTGGCGCATCGGCGCCGCGCTCGCCGCCCTGACCACGGCCTTCGGGAAGCTCACACCCGTCCTGGAGAGTTGGAACCCGCATGACCGGTGACGATCTGAAGATCGCGTACTCGCCCTGCCCGAACGACACGTTCGTCTTCGACGCCCTCGCCCACGGCCGGGTGCCGGGCGCGCCCGGCTTCGACGTGACGTTCGCGGACATCGACATCACCAACGGCATGGCCGAGCGCGGTGAGTTCGACGTGCTGAAGGTGTCGTACGCCGTGCTGCCGTACGTCCTCGACGAGTACGCGCTGCTGCCGTGCGGGGGCGCGCTGGGCCGGGGCTGCGGCCCGCTGGTGCTGACGCGGGAGGGCGGGAACGCCGGGGGCGCCGGGGGCTCCGACGCGGTCGGCGGTGCGGGGCTGGCCGGCCGCACGGTCGCCGTGCCGAGCGAGAGGTCGACGGCGTACCTGCTGTTCCGGCTCTGGGCGGCGGAGCAGGTGCCGGGGGGCGTCGGCGAGATCGTCGTCATGCCGTTCCACGAGATCATGCCGGCCGTGCGGGACGGAAAGGTCGACGCGGGGCTGGTGATCCACGAGGCCCGCTTCACCTACCGCGACTACGGGCTGCACAAGCTCGCGGACATGGGCGAGCACTGGGAGTCCACGACCGGCCTGCCGATCCCGCTGGGCGCCATCATCGCCAAGCGCTCACTGGGCGCGCGGGCCCTCACCCGGCTCGCCGACTCGATCCGTACCTCCGTACGCGCCGCCTGGGACGCCCCCGAGGTCTCCCGCCCGTACGTCATGGAACACGCCCAGGAAATGGACCCGTCCGTCGCCGACCAGCACATCGGTCTGTACGTCAACGAGTTCACGGCGGACCTGGGCGAGGCCGGCTATGCGGCGGTCAGGGGATTGCTGACGCGTGCGGCGGCCGAGGGGCTGTTGCCTCCCCTCGGCCCGGACGCACTCGATTTCCCGTAACGCCCCCGGCGGATACCGGTTTTCCGTCGGCCGGTACCGGTCAGACGTCCAACTGGTCGGCGACCGCGCGCAGCAGTCCGGCAATCTGCTTGCCGGAGGTCTTCTCCGGGTAACGGCCCTTCTCGAGCATCGGCGTGATGTTCTCGAGGAGGGTGGTCAAGTCCTGGACGATGGAAGCCAGTTCGTCGGGCTTCTTGCGCTGTGCGGCCGCCACCGAAGGGGTCGGGTCGAGAATGACGACGGAGAGGGCCTGGTCGCCGCGCTGTCCGGCGACGACGCCGAACTCCACTCGCTGGCCCGGCTTCAGTGCCTCGACTCCGGCAGGCAGGACGGAGGAATGGACGAAGACGTCGCCGCCGTCGTCACGGGAGAGAAAGCCGAAGCCCTTCTCGCTGTTGAACCACTTGACCTTGCCAGTCGGCAAAGCACACGCTCCCTCGATAGCTGCCGGACTGACACCGGACACCCTTGAACTGCCGTTGAGACAGCCTACCGGGGCTCTCCCCAGCGACACACAGGCTTAATCACGCCTGGAAACACGACTGAGCCCCTACCTGTGTCGACAGAGGCTCAGAGGAGTGAGGGAAGGGTCAGGGGCTAGCCGATGTGGCGGTAGAGAGTCGCGCGGGAGACTCCCAGAGCCTTGGCAATGGCAGTGATGCTCTCCCCCTTGACCTTACGAGCCTTGGCCACCGTGAGGACGTCCTCAGTGATGACGGTAGGACGTCCACCGGTACGCCCCTGGGCCTTGGCAGTGTCCAGACCAGCGCGGGTGCGCTCCACGATCATGTCTCGCTCAAGCTCAGCAAAGGCAACCATCATCGTGAAGAAGAACTTGCCTTCCCCCTTCGGGGAGTAGCTACCGGCGAGAGTCCCAGTGAGGATGCGGAGCGCGATTCCACGGGAGTGCAGATCCTCAGCAATCGTCAGTACGTCCTTAGTTGAACGGCCCAACCGGTCAAGCTTCCACACGCAGAGGGTGTCTCCGTCGCGGGCATAGTCGAGAGCGGAGAGAAGACCAGGGCGCTCCGTGTTCTTCCCGGAAGCCTTGTCCTCATAGATCTTCGAGCAACCGGCCGCGCTCAATGCGTCCTGCTGAAGCTGAGCGTCCTGAGCGTTCGTGCTGACTCGCTTGTATCCGATGACCGCCATGATCCGTTCCCCTCCCTGGCGTCCCCTGCTGACATCAGAAGTGTCTCATAACTCGTCTCAAAACATCAAGGCATCGAGAGGGGTTATGAGACGGGTTTTGAACACCCCGGAAGGGCTCGGGAGCCATCTTGGCTGAGCGTCTCACAAACCATCGTTTTAGAGACGCTACAAAGCTCGCTACAGAACTGGGACAATAGAAGACAGAGGGAGCAGAGGCTGAGATACGCGACAGTCAGGAGAGAGACATGAGCATGGGACCAGGAGAGCCAGTAGACATGGCAGCCGTCGACCGCATGGGTGACGAGACAGCAGCGCGCAGCGAGGAAGGCGCAGAGAAGATCGGGGACGCCATCCGCAGCGCGTTCCCTGCCCCGCAGAGCCGTACGGCTAGCTTCGGACAGGGAGCCATTGAAGGGCGCAGCATCCCCGCCATTACAGGTGGGAGTACCTACTACCTGACCTTCAAAGCGTGGTGTCGGCAGGGCTGACGGTCCATGATCCCTGCGGTACGCCAAGTGCATGAGGTATGCGCAAGGGGGCGGGCTGACCGACGAACGGCGGGCCTTCCGCGAAAAGTTGCGGTTGGAGGCGGCCGAGCGGTTCCAGCAAGGTGACGAGAGCGCGGTCATCGCTCACGACCTGCGGGTCAGCGTCCGGTCGGTACAGCGGTGGCGCAAGGCTTGGTCGCAGTACGGGCCGAAAGCCCTGGCCTCGAAGGGGCCGGCGTCGCTGCCGCTGCTCAGCGATGAACTCTTCGCCGCCCTCGAGCGGGAACTGCTCAAGGGCCCGGTCGCGCATGGCTGGCCGGACCAAACCTGGACGCTGTCGCGGATCAAGACCCTGATCGGGCGACGGTTCCACAAGAGCTACACAGTCCAGGGCGTCGCCGCGCTGCTCAGACGGCATGGCTGGACCTGCCAGGTTCCCGCCCGCCGTGCCATCGAGCGAGACGAGGCGGCGGTGGCCGGCTGGATGAAGGAGACCTGGCCCCAGGTGGAAGGACCGTGGCGGCGCTCGACGCCTGGCTCGTCTTCGAGGACGAAGCCGGATTCTCGATGACGCCGCCGACCACCCGCACCTGGTCCCGCCGCGGCCACACCCCTGTGGTCCGCGTGCGGGGCCGCTCCCGCCGCCGCTTATCGGTGGCCGCCCTCGCCTGCTACAAGGCCGGCGAACGCTCGCGGCTGATCTACCGGCCCAGCCCGGACGCCCGCCCCGACGGGCGCAAAAGCTTCTCCTGGAAGGACTACCGCGACCTCATCCAGACCGCCCACCAGCAGCTCGGCGGCCCGATCGTGCTGGTCTGGGACAACCTCAACACCCACCTGACTGCCGGCATGCGCCGCTACACCGCCGAGCGCGACTGGCTCACCGTCATCCAACTGCCGCCCTACGCACCCGACCTCAACCCGGTCGAAGGCATCTGGTCCGTCCTACGACGCACCACCACAGCCAACCGCGCCTTCGCCGACCCCGACGACCTGATCACCGCCGTCCGACGCGGCCTCCGCCAGCTCCAATACCGCCACGACCTCCTCGACGGCTGCCTCACCGGCACCGGCCTCCGACGCCAGCCACCATGACGACATCACGCATTCAAGGTCAGTAAGCAAGAGACAATGGCCTGATCTTGCTCACACACTAACCGAATATCGAACACTGTAAGCATGGGTTTTTACAGTGCGTAACAGAGGAGCCCTCTTCGTCACTCTATTTAGACGATGGGGGCCTTTTTGCTGCTCAGGGGCGCTCAGGCTCTCTCAAAGACCTCTCGAAATCGTGAGATCATTATTCATAGAAGGGCGAGGCCGACGGAGAGATAAACCCTAATCGGCCCCCTGGAGCAATTAATGAGCGTTACCAACACGGTTGAGATTCCGCGTACGACCGTACCCATTCACCAGGTTAAGAACCTGAGCACACACGCCAAGTTGCCCGTTGGCGTTCGTCTTAGCTGTGAGCTCCGGGACCGGCCACCCAGGGTTAGAACGGAATGCCTTTTGATAAATTACGACGCCTGTGGATAGCTCCACCCCGATGCGCAAGCGCGCCCTCCCAAGATGCAGCACGATTCTGCCCATGAGATCCACCGGAACTTCCCATGCAACACCGTTGAACGGATCTACCTTCATCTCAAGACCGTCGGGGAGCGTGGGGTACCACGTGTCGAAAAATGGCTTCCTGATGCGCCAACGACCATTCTTTCTAGTGAACCGATCGATAGCTTCTTCCCAGAAACCATCTCGCTGCTGGACGACAATCCGGTATAGCTTCACAGGGCTTTGGCCATGGTTGTTTACTCGAAGACTCAGGTAGTAGTCCGTGCCTGGAAAATTGGGAGACCACTCGGTCCGGTCACGGTCGTAGAAATACCCTCTGGATACCCTCACTCTTGGTCGAACTCTGCGATAGGTAAGAAAGGCGGTGCAGAAGCTACACAGAGCAACGAACGCACTCACAGATGAGACCACAATGGCAATTGCAGGTAGTGACATGATCCAAGTTTGCCAGTCTCACCGCCGTTGGACCCTGACTTGAGGAACACCTGTGGTTACTGACCTTGAATGCGTGATGTCGTCATGGTGGCTGGCGTCGGAGGCCGGTGCCGGTGAGGCAGCCGTCGAGGAGGTCGTGGCGGTATTGGAGCTGGCGGAGGCCGCGTCGGACGGCGGTGATCAGGTCGTCGGGGTCGGCGAAGGCGCGGTTGGCTGTGGTGGTGCGTCGTAGGACGGACCAGATGCCTTCGACCGGGTTGAGGTCGGGTGCGTAGGGCGGCAGTTGGATGACGGTGAGCCAGTCGCGCTCGGCGGTGTAGCGGCGCATGCCGGCAGTCAGGTGGGTGTTGAGGTTGTCCCAGACCAGCACGATCGGGCCGCCGAGCTGCTGGTGGGCGGTCTGGATGAGGTCGCGGTAGTCCTTCCAGGAGAAGCTTTTGCGCCCGTCGGGGCGGGCGTCCGGGCTGGGCCGGTAGATCAGCCGCGAGCGTTCGCCGGCCTTGTAGCAGGCGAGGGCGGCCACCGATAAGCGGCGGCGGGAGCGGCCCCGCACGCGGACCACAGGGGTGTGGCCGCGGCGGGACCAGGTGCGGGTGGTCGGCGGCGTCATCGAGAATCCGGCTTCGTCCTCGAAGACGAGCCAGGCGTCGAGCGCCGCCACGGTCCTTCCACCTGGGGCCAGGTCTCCTTCATCCAGCCGGCCACCGCCGCCTCGTCTCGCTCGATGGCACGGCGGGCGGGAACCTGGCAGGTCCAGCCATGCCGTCTGAGCAGCGCGGCGACGCCCTGGACTGTGTAGCTCTTGTGGAACCGTCGCCCGATCAGGGTCTTGATCCGCGACAGCGTCCAGGTTTGGTCCGGCCAGCCATGCGCGACCGGGCCCTTGAGCAGTTCCCGCTCGAGGGCGGCGAAGAGTTCATCGCTGAGCAGCGGCAGCGACGCCGGCCCCTTCGAGGCCAGGGCTTTCGGCCCGTACTGCGACCAAGCCTTGCGCCACCGCTGTACCGACCGGACGCTGACCCGCAGGTCGTGAGCGATGACCGCGCTCTCGTCACCTTGCTGGAACCGCTCGGCCGCCTCCAACCGCAACTTTTCGCGGAAGGCCCGCCGTTCGTCGGTCAGCCCGCCCCCTTGCGCATACCTCATGCACTTGGCGTACCGCAGGGATCATGGACCGTCAGCCCTGCCGACACCACGCTTTGAAGGTCAGTAGGCATGAGAGAGCCCCCAGACAAGGCGTCCAGGGGCTCTCTGAGGGCTTGGGCTACTCCCCCGGCTCCTCGTACTCCGGGAGCCTCTGCCCCCGGCTCTCAGCGATGTTCAGTACGTCCGTAAGGCTCTCGATGAGCCGTCCGGCGATCCAACGCAACTCATCCGTCGTGAGCTTGGCTTCCTCGCCGACCATCGGCCGCGCCAACTCCACGATGACGGCTGCTGTCTCGATCTGCTGACTCTCGATCTTGTCCGCCAGAAGGGACAGAGGTGTGGGAGTGCCGTCCGTGATCAGGTGCGCCGTCTTCCCTTCCGGCCCCTTCCAGGGCAACAGCCGGACGTGACTAGGCTGGCTCACTGTCATCAGCTCCTCATAGCTGGTGGCCATACCCCCGGACCGTTCGCCCGGTCGCGGGGGCCTTACGTGAGCTGAGCTTATGCGGTTACGCGTAAGCGCGGTAGCAGAGGTTCGCGATAGCGCACAGGCTGGCCGTATGCCTGATCTTGACCGCTCCCGGAACCTCTGGCCGCAGATTGCCGACGACCTGCGTCGCCGCTTGCGCGCTGGAGAGTGGGCACCTGGTGAGCGATTCCCTGGGACGGTCGCACTGGCAGCGGAATACGGGACTGCACAGGCGACCACACAGAAAGCCGTCGTAGCGCTCCGCGCGGACGGATGGCT
The DNA here is from genome assembly GCA_001298545.1 of Actinobacteria bacterium OV320. Taxonomy (GTDB): domain Bacteria; phylum Actinomycetota; class Actinomycetes; order Streptomycetales; family Streptomycetaceae; genus Streptomyces; species Streptomyces coriariae. Next base: position 178,743 of record LJCX01000031.1, on the reverse strand, counting down.
ACGCCTGGAAGTCGGACAGGGTAACTACGTGACAGATACTCCCCCAGAGAGCCCCTGAGCGCCCCTGTAAGCCTCTTTGAGGCTCTTCCGGCTACTGCCCAACCCCTAGGAAGCCCTACGCACTTGAAAGACCGGGGCACCCTCAATTGTTATTGAACCGTTAATGCTAGGGGGTCGAATTCATAAACAATGCCACAAAAGAAAAGGCCCCGCTATTCAGCGGAGCCTTTTCTTTATGCTGCTTTCTTTTATGCTGATTCAAGTTCCTTCAGGAATGACGGGACGGGCTCCAATTCCAAGCCAGGGAATTCCCTTAGCTCAGGGTTAGTCCAGTGCGCCGGTACGTTCTGTGAAATCAAGAGCCTGTCCATTCCCTCTTCCTTATTGAGGCGCAGCTCTTGTGCCATGGCCTGGATATCCCCAAGGTCAATGACCATTCCCAGGTCATTCGGCATATCGCCTTTCTTCCAAGCCCAGAGCTTTACACCATAGGTACGGAGGAATTCCCTACGGTCTTCCTGGTCTTTGGCTTCCCAGACTTCCCCGTACTTCTTACCAGTTGCCTTGAGAGCCGGGTTAGCCCTTTCCTCTTCCTGCTTGGCCAGGAGAGCAACCTTTGCCGACAGACCCTTATGCATCCGCATGTACGACTCTTCCTGTCCCTCTCCGTCGTACTCCCCTGCCATGTACTTGGCTTCCAGGTTTTCCAGCCGTGCCTTTGCTGACTGGAGTTCCCTTGCCTGAGAGGGTCCTGTACCGGCTCGCTCATACATCTCCCATGTGCCTACGCTGTCACGGATTGCCTGGTCAACGGCAGCGTCGAGAGCGTCAGCACGGATGTACAAGCCGTCCGTACACGCTCCACCCTTGAACTTATTGGAGCAGCGGTAATACCTGTGTCCCGGAATTCGCTCTCCGTCTTTCCTGGTGTGGCCAGAATTCAGGAGAGAAGTAACCGGCGCTCCACAGTTACCGCAGCGAGCAATGCTGGAAAGGAGGCTCTTTGCGCTGACTCGGGTTCCACCTGTGTAGGCATTGGGAGCAGGTTTGATCCTATCGACCAGGTCTGTCCATTCATCCATCGAAGCCAAAGGCTTTTCAGGGAGAATGACCGGCTCTCCCTGGTCATCCAAAACAGCCTCGCCCTTATAGGCGTAGATACCAGGAACCCAAGAGGAACGGATGAACTTATTGATGATGGTTGACTGCCACTGAGTTCCCTTGGTTTCCTCCCCCTTCAACTTCCTGAGATGGTCTCCCCATGTGAGTACGCCACGGCCGTTGAAGTCACGGGCAATCCTGTGCGTCGACTGACCCTCACGGACACGAGAGAAGATCTCTTCAACGAAGGGGTGGAAGTCCTGGTCAATCTCCAGAACCTTCCTCTTGCCTCCCTCTACCGTCTTGATGCGGTAGCCGGTAGGCGGAGCACCAACGAGCCATGAACGGTTCTCCAGACGGCTCTGTACGCCGTTGAGGATGCGTGCCTGGATCGTGTCCCACTCAGCCTCAGCGAACACGGCTGTCATGCGAGCCATCATCTTGCCTTGGGGAGTCGAGAGGTCGAATCCCTCTTCTACGCAGACGATGAACTTGCCGTTCTGCTGCGCCCACTCCAAGAGTTCGTTGAAGTGCATCGAGCGACGCGTAAGCCTGTCCATCTTGGCTGCAATGATCACGTCGAACTCATCGGCTCGGGACGTCAGCCACTTACCGAGTCTCGGACGCTTGAAGGGAGAGATGGAGCCTGAGACGTCCGTGTCCTCTGCCTCGCCCACCAGGACGCCGGACAGGAGTGGAGAGCGGACGTGGTGTCGGATCACGCCACGCTGCCACTCGATGGACGTGGAGCCGTCCGAGTCGGAAGAGAGACGGAGACAGGCGAGGTAGCGCAGACCAGGTGTCATGGCAGGAGCGTAGCGCTCTCTGTGTGCCTAGGTAACCGGCTTGACCTTGCCGGTAGGCACGTCTGTCCTCGTCCTCGTACTCGTCGGAAAGCTGCTTCTCGACACCGAAACAGCTCTGAACGGCTCTGGATAGCACTCGGGCGGGTCGACCACGACCCGCCGGTACCAAGGCTAATGGTCTTCGGGCCGGTGACAAGACGTCCCCCGGTTGTTCCTTCGCGCAGGGAACTACCCTGGTCCGGTGCGTGACAAAACCCAAACGAATTCCGCCGCTCCCGGTGACCGACTGATCCGTGCCGGCGCCATCGTCTTCTTCGTCGGCGCTGTGGCCACACTGGTCACAGTCGCCCCACTCCTCCTCGATACGACGCCTTTTCCGACCTACATGTTCGGCTTGAGCATGCTCATGGGCGTCGGATTCCTCGTCGCGGGCGCCGGCGTCCTGCAATCGGTGGCCGCGGGCCGGCGTCAGGCGCGGGGCGCCGCGCGGTAGGCATCCAGGTGACCGGCCAGCCAGGCCGGGAATTCGGTGAGGTCGGCGAGCACCACATCCGCACCGGCCGTGCGCAGTTCCTCCGCACCGATCGGCCCGGTCGGCACGGTCACCGACAGCGCCCCGGCGGCCCGCGCGCCGCGGACGTCGCCCACGTGGTCGCCGACGTAGACGCTCGCGCCGTGCTCGCGCAGCGCCTCCGCCTTCTGTTCGGCCCACAGGTTGCCGATGACCGCGTCGGGACCGAGGCGCAGATGCTCCACCTGGAGCTTGGCGTTGGGCTCGTGCTTGGCCGTGACGACGATCGCCCGCCCGCCGGCCGCCCGCACCGCCGCGATCGACTCACGGGCGCCGGGCAGCGCGGTCGCGCCGGTGACGCCGTGCTCGGGGTACAGCGAGCGGTACAGGTCGGCGACGGCCGCGACCCGCTCCGCCGGGTACCAGTGGGCCAGCTCGGTCTCGGGCGGCGGCCCGAGCCGGGTGACCACCAGATCGGCGTCGATGTACGTCCCCGTCCGCTCGGCGAGCGCCACATAGGTGGCGCGGATACCGGGCCGGGAGTCGATGAGGGTCATGTCGAGGTCGAAGCCGACGGTGATCACGGGTGACGTCATACGGCTCATTCTGCCTGGCCGGTACACCCGTCCTACCTCGGCTTCTGTGACCGCCAGACCAGGAACAGCGCCGACGCGACGGCCGCGCCCCGGATCACCCACGGCCAGGTCTGGGCGACGGCGTCGTTCATGTGCCCGTCCGCGATGGGGTCGCCCCAGCGTCCCTCGGACCGCCCCCACAGCCAGACGAGCCCGGCCGTGAGCGCGAGCCCCGGCAGCCACATGACGGCGAACTTCGTCTCCCGTTCGGTCAGCCGGCGCGAGGCGTAGGCGAGGAGCCACCCCAGGATCAGCCCGAACCAGTTCCCCAGCGCCGCGCCGACGACGAGACAGCCGGCGGCGATCAGCAGCAGGGGGTTGCTCCAGCGGGCCCGCTCACCGGAGGGCGACCGCCGAAGGAGGCGCAGTCGACGCCGACGACCACCGCCCCCGTCCGCCTCCCCCTCGGCCTCTTCTTCCTCCTGTTCCTCCTGCTCCTCCTCCAGTTTCCTGGGCCGCGGGGGCTTGAGCAGGTCCGGGATCTCCACTCCGCCGACGAACCCCGGCACGTCCTCGCCGATGCCCAGCGGAGTCGGCTCGCTCAGCCACCAGTCGGGCGCCTCGCGGCTGTCGCCCAGCTCGTGCGCGGGGGCGCGGTGCGGCGGGGACGCCACGTCGGAGGGGGCTGCGGGAGGCGGCGTGCCGGGCCGGGGCCGCGGCACGACCCGCCGGATCCCCTTCGGCCGCTCCGGCTCCTCCTCGCGGTCACGCTGCGCGGGCACGGAGGGCGCCGGCGCCTGCGTCTGCGGCGCGTCCCCGGCCCGGCCGGCCGCGGCCGCGACGATGTCGTCCGGGCTGCCGAGGCGGTCGATGATGCGGCGGACGGCGGCGGGCGAATCGACGACCGCCTTCGCACGGCGCCGGTCGATCTCGTTGCGCAGCTCGGAGACGAGCCGCATCCGGGTGGCCGACGACAACTGCCGCTGCTGCGCGACATCCCCGACCCGGCTCAGATACTCGTAGACGACTTGGTCGCTCTCGATCCCCACGGGAAGAAGCTACCGCTTCTCCCCACCCCGACCGCTTCCTCCCGCCCGACACCTCGTCAGCGGTCGGGCACCGGTCCGGACCATCCAGCCCGTCCGGCGATCGAGGACAAGGCCCCTTCAGGGCCGAGGCGGGGGTCCGGGGGCCCAGCCCCCGGGGGACGCCAACCGCTACCGTGGGCAAGATGAGCACCGAGGACCAGCGGGCCCCCCGCTCCCTAGCGGCAGCGCTCCGCGCCCGGGACGACACTTCCCTTGCCGCACTCCTGCGCGCCCGCCCCGACCTCATCACCCCGGTCCCCACCGACCTCACCCAGCTCGCCACCCGCGCCGGCACCCGCGCCTCCGTCGTCCGCGCGCTGGAGCGGCTCGACCGGTTCGCCCTCCAGACCGCGGAGGCGCTGGCCGTGGCCGGCGACCCGGCGACGTACGCCGAACTGCTCGGGCTGATGGCCGGCGACGCCCGCGACCAAGCGGTCGCAGACGCCCTGCCCGGCGCCCTGACGGCCCTGCGGGAACAGGCCCTGATCTGGGGCGACGAAGGCAGCCTCCGTCTCGTCCGCACCGCCCGTGAACTGCTCGCGCCGTCCGCGCAGCACCCCTCCCCGACGGGGCTCGGGCCGAGCGTGCGGGAGGCGACGGCGGGCATGTCACCGGGCCGGATCCAGGAGCTGGTGGCGACGGCCGGGCTGCCGTCCACGCACGACTCGGTGTCCGCCGTCGGCGCGCTCACCGCCCTGTTCACGCACCGCAAGAAGATGGCCGCCCTGCTCGCGAAGGCGCCCGCCGACTCCGTCGACGTCCTGAAGCGGCTGATGTGGGGGCCGCCGTACGGGCAGGTCACGGCCGATCCGGCGGCGCGGCTGCGCTGGCTGCTCGATCGCGGGCTGCTGCTGCCGACGGCGCCCGGGACCGTCGTCCTGCCGCGCGAGGTCGCCCTGCATCTGCGCGAGGGCCGGGCCCACCGCACGGCCGAACCCGTGCCGCCCAGCGTCGAGCCGGTCGCCACGCATCGTCCCCAGGTGGTGGACGCGACGGCGGCCGGGCAGGCGTACACGACGCTGGCGACCGTGGAGGAGTTGCTGAAGGACTGGCACGAGGGCGGCCCCTCGGTCCTGCGGGCCGGCGGGCTGAGCGTGCGCGACCTCAAGCGGACGGCCGTCGCCCTCGACGTGTCCGAGCCGATGGCCGCGTTCTGGGTCGAGCTGGCGTACGCGGCCGGACTGCTCGCCTCCGACGGGGAGGCCGACGAGCGGTACGCGGCCACCCCGGAGTACGACGAGTGGCTGGAGCGGCCGCCCGCCGACCGGTGGGCACAGCTCGCGCAGGCGTGGCTGGCGGCGACCCGGACGTCCGGGGTGGTCGGCGGCCGGGATCTCAAGGAGCGGGCCCTGTCGGCGCTGGGGCCGGGCCTGGACCGGTCCGCCGCGCCCGAGGTGCGTCATCGGGTGCTGACCCTGCTGGCCGGGCTGCCCGAGGGCGCCGTCCCGGACCGGGAGGCGGTGCTGGCCCGGCTGCGCTGGGAGCGCCCGCTGCGCGGACCGCAGGGCCAGCAGAGCCCACAGGGTGCGCAGGGACAACAAGGACAGCAGGGACAGCAGGGACAGCAAGGTCAGCAAGCTGCGCAGGGGCCTCAGGGCGACGACGATCTGCGGGCCCGGCTGGCCCGCTGGACCCTGACGGAGGCCGAACTCCTGGGCGTGACCGGCCGGGGCGCGCTGTCGGCGCACGGACGGGCCCTGCTGGGTGCGAGGTCCGCGCCCAGACCCCCCGCCACCGCCTCCCCCACTCCCACTCCCACCGCGCAGGACGACCCGACCGGACGGAGCGGTCCGGCCGGTCCGGCCGGCCCCGGCGACAAGCTGCCCGCCCCGCACCGCGCGGCCGCCGCCGGATCCCCGGCCACGCCTCTCTCGCCTCTCTCGCCTCTCTCGCCTCTCTCGCCTCCCGAGCAGGCCGTGGCCACCGCGGCCGCCGCCCGTCTGCTCGCCCCGCTGCTCCCCGAGCCCCTGGACCACGTCCTGCTCCAGGCCGACCTGACCGCGGTCGCCCCCGGCCCGCTGCGGCGGCCGCTGGCCGACGTGCTGAGTGTTCTCGCGGACGTCGAGTCCAAGGGCGGCGCGACCGTCTACCGCTTCACCCCCGGCTCGGTGCGCCGCGCCCTGGACGCCGGCCGCAGCGCCTCCGACCTGCACGCCTTCCTCACCGAGCACTCCCGCACGCCGGTTCCGCAGCCGCTGGCGTACCTGATCGACGACGTGGCCCGCCGGCACGGCCATCTGCGGGTGGGCGCGGCCTCGGCCTACGTCCGCTGCGACGACGACGCCCTGCTGAACGAGATCCTCGCCGACAAGCGCGCCGCCGCCCTGCGCCTGCGCCGCCTGGCCCCGACGGTGCTCGCGACCCTGGCCGACCCGGCGGCCCTCCTCGAGGGCCTGCGCGCGATGGGCTTCGCGCCCGCCGCCGAGTCGGCCGAGGGGGACGTCCTGATCACCCGCGCCCATGCCCACCGCACCCCGCCCCGCACGGCCCCCGAGCCGGTGCCGGACGGCCCGCCGGTGCCGGACACCACGCTGCTCACGGCGGCGATCCGCGCGATCAGGGCCGGCGACCTGGCCGCCACGACCCCCCGTAAACCGACGGAGGACGCCGCCCCGCTCGCCCCCGGCGAACTCCCCCGGACCAGCTCCGCCGAGACCCTCGCCACCATGCAGGCCGCCGTCCTCACCGGCGAGGCCCTGTGGATCGGCTACGTCAACGCCGAGGGCACCGCCAGCCAGCGCGTCATCGCCCCGGTCCGGGTGGAGGGCGGCTTCGTGACGGCGTACGACCACACGGCGGACGAGGTCCGCACCTACCCACTGCACCGCATCACGGGCGTCGCGGAACTGGCGGACGACTGACCCCGGCGGGCCCGCCGCCCGGCCGGAAACCACCGGGCACACGGCCGTCGGGGCGGAAGCCGCCGACCGATGGCCGACGGGCCGGGGCCCGGCCGGTCAGCACTCGCCGATCGAGGCGTCCGCGGGCAGGCCGAAGTGGGCGCGGGCCGTGGCCTCCAGGGCGTGGGGCGACATCGGGTCCTGGAGGGAGGACCGGGTGAAGACGCCGAAGTGGGACTCCGTCCAGCGCCCGTACCCTTCGCCGTCCGGCGGCTCCTCCCGGGCGACGACCCGGTAGCCCCCGGCGGCCGCCTCGTCCCGCTCCAGCCGCACCACCTGCGGATACTGTCCGGCCCCGCACTCGACGAGGCTGTCGTCCTGCACCCCGTACTCGACGCACAGCGTGTTGACGCCGGCCCGCACCACGCCCGCGTGCTCCTCCAGTTCGAGCGCCTTCGCCTGGCAGAACCAGCGCGCCTCGAGCGCGGGCACGGTCTCGCCGTAGCCGCTCCCCCGCGACTCCGCCGCGATCCTGGCCTCGATCACCGGCCGTACCTCGCTCCACAGCCCCCCGTCGATGCCCGCGGGCCACATCACCCAGGTGCCCGTGGCCGCCAGCACCGCCGCGGCTCCCACGCCGACCGCACCTCTGCGGAACGACAGGACCGACATACCGTGACTCCCCACCGCGTCGCGCCCATCGCGCTGCTCCCCCGGTCAGACCCACGAACGCAGGTCAGGGTTGCGCAGGGGCGGCCGGGAAGAAGCGGGCCACCACTACGGCGCGCCGTACGGCACACTGGAGGTTTGGCCCGTGCGGAAGGGATGGCGTACGTGAACGGACCGCTGATCGTCCAGTCGGACAAGACTCTGCTCCTGGAGGTCGACCATGAGCAGGCGGACGACTGCCGTCGTGCCATCGCGCCGTTCGCGGAGCTGGAGCGGGCGCCGGAGCACATCCACACCTACCGGCTGACCCCGCTGGGCCTGTGGAACGCGCGGGCCGCGGGCCACGACGCCGAGCAGGTCGTGGACGCGCTCGTGCAGTACAGCCGCTACCCGGTGCCGCACGCGCTGCTCGTCGACATCGCCGAGACGATGGACCGCTACGGCCGTCTGACCCTGAGCAAGCACCCGGCGCACGGGCTCGTGCTCACCACCACCGACCGGCCGGTGCTGGAGGAGATCCTGCGCTCCAAGCGGGTCGCTCCGCTGGTCGGCGTGCGGATCGACCCGGACAGCGTCGCCGTGCACCCCTCCGAGCGCGGGCAGATCAAGCAGACGCTGCTGAAGCTGGGCTGGCCCGCCGAGGACCTCGCCGGGTATGTCGACGGCGAGGCGCACCCGATCGAGCTGGCCGAGGACGGCTGGGCGCTGCGGCCCTACCAGAAGCAGGCGGTGGAGAACTTCTGGCACGGCGGCAGCGGGGTCGTGGTGCTGCCGTGCGGTGCGGGCAAGACCCTCGTCGGCGCCGGGGCGATGGCCCAGGCGAAGTCGACCACGCTGATCCTCGTCACGAACACCGTCTCCGCGCGGCAGTGGAAGCACGAGCTGGTGAAGCGGACCTCGCTGACCGAGGAGGAGATCGGCGAGTACAGCGGGACGCGCAAGGAGATCCGGCCCGTCACCATCGCCACGTACCAGGTGCTGACGACCCGGCGGAAGGGCGTCTACCCGCACCTGGAGCTGTTCGACTCCCGGGACTGGGGGCTCATCCTCTACGACGAGGTGCATCTGCTGCCGGCGCCGGTCTTCAAGTTCACGGCGGACCTCCAGGCGCGCCGCCGCCTCGGGCTGACCGCGACCCTCGTCCGCGAGGACGGCCGTGAGTCGGACGTGTTCTCCCTGATCGGGCCGAAGCGGTTCGACGCGCCGTGGAAGGAGATCGAGGCGCAGGGCTATATCGCGCCCGCCGACTGCGTCGAGGTCCGGGTCAACCTGACGGACTCCGAGCGGCTGGCGTACGCGACCGCCGAGGCGGAGGAGAAGTACCGCTTCTGCGCGACGACGGCGACGAAGCGGAAGGTGACGGAGGCGCTCGTCCGCCGCTTCGCGGGACAGCAGATCCTGGTCATCGGCCAGTACATCGACCAGCTGGACGAGCTGGGCGAGCACCTGAACGCCCCCGTGATCAAGGGCGAGACCTCCAACGCGCAGCGCGAGAAGCTCTTCGACGCCTTCCGGGAGGGCGAGATCAGCGTGCTGGTGGTGTCCAAGGTCGCGAACTTCTCGATCGACCTGCCGGAGGCGACGGTCGCCATCCAGGTCTCGGGCACCTTCGGCTCCCGCCAGGAGGAGGCCCAGCGTCTGGGCCGCGTCCTGCGCCCCAAGGCGGACGGCCACCAGGCCCACTTCTACTCGGTCGTGGCACGGGACACCCTCGACCAGGACTTCGCCGCGCACCGCCAGCGCTTCCTGGCGGAACAGGGCTACGCGTACCGGATCATGGACGCGGACGAGCTGCTCGCGGGTGAGGCCTGAGTCACCTGCGGCGGCGGACGCCTGCTTCCTCGCCGTACTCGCCCAGGATGATCACGTCGAAGGCGGCGCCCACGAAGACCTTCACGGCGCGCAGGGCGTCTCCGAGGCGGTGACGGTGTATGTCGGACAGGGAGGTCGCGCCGGACGGGCGACCGGGGGCCGGGGTCAGGGTCGCTGCACTCATGTCTCCATGATGGGCTCCGAGGCATAAAGCGGGCATCGGTCCCAGGTCCCCGTTCGGCCTACTCCTCGGGTACCGCTGCGGGCGGGGGTCTCCCCTACGGGACGGAGGGCCGCCGGGTAGGGGTCCCACGGGGGTGCGGCCGGTCCCACCGAGGGTGCGGCCGGCTCTCATCGGGGTGGCGGCCGGCTCTCATCGGGGTGGCGGCCGGATAAATGCGTTGGCACGCTCCTCCGCCGTTCACCTACAATCTCCGCTCTTGCCCGCCTCCCTTCCCGGAGTGCCGCCGTCCGGACGGAAACCGGACGGACCCACCGCAGCGCCCACCTCAGCCGGTCCGGAGGCACCCCCTTGTCCACGCCGCTCACGCCGTCCATGCCGTCCACGCCTGTCGACGACGATCCGCTCGCCCGCGAACGCGCCCACCTCGCCTCCTCCCGGGGCGCCCTGCGTGCCATGCGCGAGGACGCCGAGTCCCTCGACATCAGCGACGTCACCGCGAACTGGGTCAACGCGCAGATCCTGGAGCGCCAGATCGAAGAGCGGATCAAGGCGCTCGCCGACCTCAGCGACACCCCGCTGTTCTTCGGCCGGCTCGACTACCTGCACGCTCCCGGCGCCGAGCAGGCGGAGGGCGCGGAGGGGGAGCAGTTCTACATCGGACGTCGGCATGTGCACGACGGCGACGGCGACCCGATGGTCATCGACTGGCGTGCGCCGGTCTCGCAGCCGTTCTACCGGGCCTCGAAGAAGAATCCGATGGACGTCGGGCTGCGCCGCCGCTTCGGTTACACCGGCGGCGCCCTCACCGCCTACGAGGACGAGCACCTGTCCGACCCGGCGGAGGCGGCACAAACCAGCAAGCTGCTCCAGCGGGAGATCGAGCGGCCCCGGGTCGGACCGATGCGGGACATCGTCGCCACCATCCAGCCCGAGCAGGACGAGATCGTGCGCAGCGGGCTGGGCGGCACGGTCTGTGTCCAGGGAGGCCCGGGGACCGGTAAGACGGCCGTCGGTCTGCACCGGGTGGCGTATCTGCTGTACGCCCACCGCGAGCGGCTCGCCCGCACCGGCACGCTGGTCATCGGACCGAACCGGTCCTTCCTCCACTACATCGAGCAAGTGCTGCCCGCGCTGGGCGAGTTGGCGGTGCGCCAGGGCACGGTCGACGACCTGGTGGCCCATGTGGAGGTGCGCGGCACGGACGCCGCGGCCGCGGCGGTCGTCAAGGGTGACGCGAGGATGGCGCAGGTGCTGCGGCGGGCCGTGTACGCGCACGTCAGCATGCCGAGCGAACCGCTCGTCGTCGTGCGCGGCTCGCGGCGCTGGCGGCTTCCGGCGTACGAACTCGAGGAGATGGTCCGGGAGTTGCTGGACCGGGACATCCGCTACGGCGCCGCCCGCGAGGCGCTGCCGCAGCGCATCGCGCACGCCGTCCTGGTGCAGATGGAACGCTCGGGGGAGGCCCCGGACGACCGGGTGCAGGACGCCGTCGCCCGCAACAGCGCGGTGAAGGCGGCCGTGAAGGAGGTCTGGCCGGCCGTCGATCCGGCGAAGCTGGTGCTGCGGCTGCTCACCGACGCGGACTTCCTCGCCGAACACGCGAAGGGCGTGCTGAGCGAGGACGAGCAGAAGACGATCCTGTGGGCACTGCCGGGATCCGGCAGAAGGCCCGCCCGGTCCGTGAAGGCGGCCCGCTGGTCGGCGGCGGACGCGGTGCTGATCGACGAGGCGACCGACATCGTCGAGCGCACCCCCTCCCTCGGCCATGTGGTCCTGGACGAGGCGCAGGACCTGTCCCCGATGCAGTACCGGGCGGTCGGCCGCCGCTGCACGACGGGTTCGGCGACCGTGCTGGGCGACCTGGCGCAGGGCACCACCCCGTGGGCGACCCGGAGCTGGCAGGAGGCCCTCGGGCACCTGGGCAAGACGGACGCGGTGATCGAGGAACTGACGGCCGGTTTCCGCGTGCCGACGGACGTCATCACCTACGCGTCCCGCCTGCTCCCGCACATCGCGCCGGGCCTGACCCCCGTCGCCTCGGTCCGCGAGAACCCCGGCTTCTTCGACCTCCGGCCGGTCACCGGCACCGCCGAGACCGTCGCGGCCTGCGAGGAGCTGCTGCGCAACGAGGGCTCGACGGGCCTGATCGCGGCCGACGCCCGGATCCCGGCCCTGGCCGAAGCGCTGACCGCGTCGGGCATCGGCCACCTGGCCCCCGGCGAGGAGACCACGGCCGAGACCGGCCTCACCCTGGTCCCGGCCTCCCTGGCCAAGGGCCTGGAGTACGACTACGTCGTCCTGGACGAACCCCAGGCGGTGGTCGACGGCGAACCGGACGAGCGGACCGGCCTGCGGCGGCTGTACGTGGCGCTGACCCGAGCGGTATCGGGCCTGATCGTGACCCACACGACCCCCCTGCCACCCCAGCTCACCTGACCCACCCGAGACCGGCCCGGGACCGGCCCCCGGCCCCGCGGCCCGGCCGTCGGCCCGCCCGACGAGCCCGGCACCGGCCTCCGACCGTGCCGTGCACGGCCTCGGGGCCGGACCCGTTCGGCCGACCGGCCCCGGCACCGGCCCCGGCACCGCATCGACACCGGCACCGGGCCGAGCCGGGCCGGCTCAGCCCGTCCGGCCCGCTCGCCCGCCTGCTCGTCCGGCCTGCCCGTCCGGCCTGCTCGTGCTACGCGTTCGGCTCGCCGTCCACCGCTCGTCGCCACTCGCCCACGGCCCGCGCCGACACGGGCCCGGTCCAGCCCCCCGGTCGGGCCGCGCCGCCGATGTGGAAGGCGTCGACGCCGGCGGCCCTCAGCACCGGCACATGGTCGAGGCGCAGCCCGCCGCCGACGAGGAGCTGCTGCTCATAGCCCTGCTCCCCCTGCCGTGCCGCCTCCGCGAGCAGGGTGGGCAGGCCGGTGTCGACGCCGGTGGCGGAGCCGGCCGTGAGGTAGGTGTCCAGTCCGGGCAGGCCGTCCAACTGCTTGCGCAGGGCGTCGCGGTCGCCGGCGTGGTCGAGGGCGCGGTGGAAGGTCCAGCGGCAGCCGTCCAGCTCGGCGACGACCCGCTCCACGGCGGCCAGGTCCACCCCGCCCTCCGCGTCGAGGAACCCGAGCACGAACTCGTCCGCGCCGGCCGTCCGCAGCTCGCCGGCGACCCGTACCAGGGAGTCGACCTCCTCGGCGGCTCCCGCCGCGAAGCCTTCGGAGCGTCTGAGCATCACGCGCAGGGAGAGGTCGACGGCGGCCCGGATCCCGGCGAAGACCGCGACCGGCGGGGTGAGCCCGTCGGCGGCCATGTCGGTGACCAGCTCGAGGCGGTCCGCGCCTCCGGTCTGGGCGGCGACGGCGTCCTCGACGTCGAGGGCGATCACCTCCAGAACTGCACGCTTGCTCATGGCACCCCATTCGTCTGCATGATCGTCTGCTTCATCGGCTGCGTCGGCTTCGCCGGTTTCATCGGGCGGCTACAGGTCTAGTCCAATTCAAGAATACGCCGGAGAACCCCGTCCGCACGCGCGACAATGGGGCCATGGCCGATCTCGACGCCCTGCGCACCCGTTTCAGCCACACCCTGGACAGGACCCGGGGCCCGGCCGCCGGCCCGGACCCGGAGCCGTACGCCGACGACCTCCTCGCCCGCTGGCAGGAGCCGCAGCGCCGCTACCACACGCTCACGCACCTCACCGAGGTCCTCGACCGCGTCGACGTCCTCGCGGAGCACGCCGCCGACCCGGACGTCGTCCGGCTGGCCGCCTGGTTCCACGACGCCGTCTATCTGCCCGACCGGTCCGAGAACGAGGAGCGCTCCGCCCGCCTCGCCGAGCGCGCGCTGCCCGAGGCGGGTGTGTCGCCGGAGCGGACCGCCGAGGTCGCGAGGCTCGTCCGGCTCACCGTCACCCACGATCCGGCCGACGACGACCTCGACGGCCAGGTCCTGTGCGACGCCGACCTCGCGATCCTCGCCGCGCCGCCGACCGCGTACGCCGCCTACACCGCCGCCGTCCGCGAGGAGTACCACTTCGTCCCCAGCGACGCCTTCCGGACCGGCCGGGCGGACATCCTGCGCCAACTCCTCGACCTGCCGAGGCTGTTCAGGACGCCGTACGCGAGCGAGCGGTGGGAGGCCACGGCCCGCTACAACCTGCGGGGCGAACTGGAACTGCTCACCTCGTGACCGCCCCGCGCATCCCCGCCGAACGCCTCACCCTCGAAGGCATCACGCCCAGCGCCGCCGCCGGACTGCGGGCGGGTGGCGGCGGAGGCTTCGTGTGGCTCGACGGCGGACCGTTCGAGGGGACGCGGGACGCCGCGGGAATGATGGTGCGGGCGTATGTGTCCGGCACGCACCGGCCGGAGTTCGGCCTGTACGTCCTCGTACGGCGGGCGGACGGACGGGCCGTCGGCAGCATGTGCTTCCACACGGCTCCGGACGAGGACGGCCGCACGGAGATCGGCTACGACCTGGTCGAGGCCGCCCGCGGCCACGGCTACGCGACCGAGGCGCTGCGCGCACTGGCCGGCTGGGCGCTGGCACGCGACGACGTACGGCGCCTGTTCGCGGTCGTCGAGCGCGCCAACGCCCCGTCCCGGGGGGTGCTGGAGCGGGCCGGGTTCCTCAAGGTGGCCGCGGGCGACGAGGAGGACGCGTACGAGCTGCGCGGGCCGGAGCACCTGCCGTAGGACGCCCCGCGCCGGCGGCCTGCGCAGACGCAAGGGCACCGCCCGCCCTGCGCCCCGGCGCCTACCGGCCGGCGCCCTTGCGTCTGCGCAGGCCGGCCGCCGTCAGCAGGCGCACCACCTCGCGGCTGCTCACCTCGACCGCGCCGGCCGCCACCACCTCGGCGTAGCGGTGCGACGGAATGTCGTAGTGATCGCGCTCGAAGGCGCGCCGCGGGACGCCCAACCCCTCGGCGAAGAGGTGCAGTTCGCCGTACGAGACATCGCTCACGAGGTGGGACCACATACGGCCGTGGCCCGGCCAGGCCGGCGGGTCGATGTAGACGGTCACGAGAGCCTCACGAGGACGGACCGCCTCCCAGGGCCGGCCCCAGCGAGCCCACCGAGGCGACCTTCACGCCCGCCTTGTGGCACACCCAGTGCGGGTCGGGCCCGAGTTCGGGCTCGACCTCGAGCGCGTGCGGGTCGCCGGAGCCGCAGACCGGGCAGATCGGCCAGCGTCCGTACCGCTCCAGCAGCGCGTCCTGCACGTCCTGCGCCACCAGTCCCGCCACGTACGCCACGCCGTCCGGCCACTGCTCGACCCACCAGCGCCGCTGCACGACGGAGTCCTCGACCAGCGACACCACGTCCGCGGCCGCGACCTCGCCCGAGGCCAGATCGGCCAGCACGAGGGCGCGTGCCGTGTGCAACGCCTGTTCCAGGGGGCTGATGGGGTCCATGCACCCATTGTGCGCACGCTTGACCCCGAGCCCGAACAGAAAATAGCTTTCAGAGGTGACCAAGGCAGTGAAGGAAACCTTCAGCCCCGATCCTGCCGCCCTCGCGGCCAAGGTCCGCACCCTGACCCCATCCCTGACCCGCTCCATGCGGCGCGTCGCCGAAGCCGTCGCGAACGACCCGGCGGGCTGCGCCGCCCTCACCGTCACCGGCCTCGCCGAACTCACCGGCACCAGCGAGGCGACCGTCGTGCGCACCGCCCGGCTGCTCGGCTACCCCGGCTACCGCGATCTGCGGCTCGCCCTCGCCGGGCTGGCGGCGCAGCAGCGGTCCGGGCGGGCGCCCGCCCTCACCACCGACATCGCGGTCGACGATCCGCTGGCGGACGTGGTCGCCAAACTCGCCCACGACGAGCGGCAGACCCTCGCCGACACCGCCGCCGCCCTCGACACCGCCCAGCTGGAGGCGGCCGTCACCGCCGCGGCGGCCGCGCGGCGCATCGACGTGTACGGCGTCGGGGCGTCCGGGCTCGTCGCCCAGGACCTCACCCAGAAGCTGCTGCGGATCGGGCTCGTCGCGCACGCCCACAGCGACACCCATCTCGCGGTGACGAACGCGGTCCAGCTGGCCTCCGGTGACCTCGCGATCGCCATCACGCACTCCGGCGCGACGCGGGACGTCATCGAACCGCTGCGGGTGGCGTTCGAGCGCGGGGCCACCACCGTCGCCGTCACCGGACGGCCGAGGAGCGCGGTGACGCAGTACGCCGATCATGTGCTGGCCACCTCGGCCGCGCGGGAGAGCGAGCTGCGCCCGGCGGCGATGTCGTCCCGCACGAGTCAGCTGCTGGTGGTGGACTGCCTGTTCGTGGGGGTGGCCCAGCGGACCTACGCGACGGCCGCGCCGGCGTTGGCCGCGTCGTACGAGGCGTTGGCCCACCGGCACCGGTAGACCGTGGAGGTGCAGACAGTTGTCCCGACCCGCACCGGAAAGAGCCCTCCCGATGACCTCCCAGCCCGACCCCAGTGAGCTGCGCGCCGCGCTCGAATCCCTCACCACCGAGGCGTTCCGCCCCGACCTCGCCGAGATCGACCGGCTCCCCACCCTCGACATCGCCCACCTCATGAACGAGGAGGACACCGACGTCCCCGCCGCCGTCGGTGTGCGGCTTCCGCAGATCGCCGCCGTCATCGACGCGGTCGCGGCACGCATGGCACGCGGCGGACGGCTGGTCTACGCCGGTGCCGGTACCGCCGGGCGGCTCGGGGTGCTCGACGCCTCCGAGTGCCCGCCGACCTTCAACACCACGCCCGGCCAGGTCGTGGGACTGATCGCGGGCGGCCCGTCGGCCGTGGTCACCTCCGTCGAGGGCGCCGAGGACTCCGAGGAGCTCGCCGAGGCGGATCTGGCGGCCCTCGCGCTCACCCCCGAC
The DNA here is from genome assembly GCA_001298545.1 of Actinobacteria bacterium OV320. Lineage (GTDB taxonomy): Bacteria > Actinomycetota > Actinomycetes > Streptomycetales > Streptomycetaceae > Streptomyces > Streptomyces coriariae. The sequence continues at coordinate 162,329 of LJCX01000031.1, read as the reverse complement.
GACACCGTGATCGGCGTCTCCGCCTCCGGTCGCACCCCGTACGCCGTCGGCGCCGTGCGGTACGCGCGGGCCCGGGGCGCGCTGACCGCGGGGCTGGCCTGCAACCCGGGCAGCGCGCTGGCCGCCGCCGCCGAGCACGGGATCGAGGTGGTCGTGGGTCCGGAGCTGCTCACCGGCTCCACCCGGCTGAAGGCCGGCACCGCCCAGAAGCTGGTCCTGAACATGATCTCGACGATCACGATGATCCGGCTGGGCAAGACGTACGGGAACCTGATGGTCGACGTCCGTGCCTCGAACGAGAAGCTGCGCGCCCGTTCCCGGCGGATCGTGGCGCTGGCGACCGGGGCGGACGAGCCGGAGATCGAGGCCGCCCTCGCGGCCACCGACGGCGAGGTGAAGAACGCGATCCTCGCCCTGCTGGCCGGGGTGGACGGGCCGGCGGCCGCCCGCCTTCTGGAGGAGTCCGGGGGACATCTGCGCGCCGCGCTCGGTGCGGCGCGCGGCTGAGCCGCACGCTCGGGGGGTGCGCATCGACTCCTCTTCCACAGCCGCCGCGATCCTGCCCCTGGTGGGCGGCCCGGCGAACGTCACGTCCGTCGCCCACTGCATGACCCGGCTGCGGCTGGGCCTCGCCGATCCGTCCCGCGCGGACGAGGACGCGCTGCGGGCGCTGCCCGGGGTGCTCGGGGTCGTCGTCGACGACGGCTCGTACCAGGTGGTCCTCGGGCCCGGCGTGGTGACACGGGTGACGGCCGAGTTCGAGCAGCTGCTCGCCCGGCCGTCCACCGCCGACGAACTGGGCGCGCGCGGGGCCGAGTTGCGGGAGGAGCGGCGCAGGGGCAACGCGACTCCGTTCAAGGCCGGTCTGCGCCGGCTGGCCGCCGTGTTCGTCCCGCTGATCCCCGCCCTCATCGGCTGCGGGATCCTCGCCGGGATCAACGGTCTGCTGCTCAACACCGGGTGGCTGCCGGGCCTCAGCCCCGCCCTGGCCGCCGTCGCCTCCGGCTTCATGGCGCTGATCGCCGTCTTCGTCGGCCACAACACCGCGAAGGAGTTCGGCGGGACCCCGATCCTGGGCGGTGCGGTCGCGGCGATCGTCGTCCATCCGGGGGTCGCGAAGGTGACGGCGTTCGGGGTGGCCCTCGCCCCCGGCCAGGGCGGGGTCCTCGGCGCACTGGCGGCCGCGCTCCTCGCGACCCGCGTCGAGAAGTGGTGCCGTGGCCGGGTCCCGGAGGCGCTGGACGTGCTCCTCACCCCGACCCTGACGGTCCTGGTCGCCGGGCTCGGCACGCTGTACGGACTGATGTACGCGGCCGGTGTGGTGTCCTCGGCCATCGGCACCGGGGCGAACTGGCTGCTGGCGACGACGGGCGCCTTCGCGGGTCTGGTGCTCGGCGGCCTCTTCCTGCCGCTGGTGATGCTCGGCCTGCACCAGGCCCTCATCCCCATCCACACCACCCTCATCGACCAGCAGGGCTACACGGTGCTGCTGCCCGTCCTGGCGATGGCGGGCGCGGGCCAGGTCGGCGCGGCGATGGCGGTGTACGTACGGCTGCGCCACGACACCTCCCTCCGGACGACGATCAGGTCGGCGCTGCCGGCCGGGCTGCTGGGCGTCGGGGAGCCCCTGATCTACGGGGTGTCGCTGCCGCTGGGCCGTCCCTTCCTCACCGCCTGCGCGGGCGGGGCGGCCGGCGGCGCCTTCGTCGGCTTCTTCGCGATGCTCGGCGACAAGGTGGGGGCGACGGCGATCGGCCCGTCCGGCTGGGCCCTGTTCCCACTGCTGGCGGGCAACCGGGGACTGGGCACGACGGCGGCGGTCTACGCCGGCGGGCTGCTGACGGGGTACGCGGTCGGCTTCGCGGCGACCTATGCCTTCGGCGTCACCGACCGCGTGATGGCCGGCGCTACTTCCCTCGGGAGCCGGAGCCGGAGCGGGAGCCGGAGCCGGAGCGGGAGCGGAAGCCCTGGTGGCCCGACACCTCGCCGATCCAGCTGACGAAGTCGCCCGGGTCCAGGTCCGCGCCGTGGCCGGCGTCCCAGTAATAGGCCGTGTCGACGTCGTCGCCGAGCGCGGTCAGGCGGGTCGCGAGGTTGGCGGCCACCGACAGCGAGGTGTCGCTGTCCTTCGTGCCGAGGCGTATCCACCAGTGCTTCGCGCGGTGCGGGTTGACCTTGTCGACGAGGTGGTACATCGGGTTCATCAGGTGCAGCTTGGCGGGGAGGTCGGCGTCCAGGCGGGCGCTGTCGCCGACCTCGTGCCGGAGGCTGTAGAGCGTGAAGTGGCGGGCCTTGGTGGTCCCGGTGCCGAAGAGGTTGCACTCGGGCGTGGACAGGTCGAAGCCGTCGAACGAGGGGGCGTTCTTCTTGCGGGCTCCGACGTGGGTGAGGAAGTCCGCCCAGGTGAAGGTGGCCTTGCCCGCGGACCAGGTGATGAAGGGGTTCGCGGCGAGGTAGGTGTCGCGGGCGGTGTCGGTGAGGGCCGCCAGGTACTTGGTGGCGGAGGGCTGGATGAAGGTCTCCAGCAGATAGGTGTCCAGGTTGCGGGCGGTGAGGGTGCCGTAGCCCTTGGCGCGCAGTTTCAGGGCCGCCAGGTAGGCCGTGAACTGTGCCTTCAGGTCGGCCGAGATCGTCGCGTCGACCGTGGCGCCGGAGGCGAGCGGGTTGGCTCCCCAGCACCACTCGTAGGCGGCGTCGGCATGCTCCAGGTCGGTGATGGGGCACCAGTCGCCGCTGGCGAAGATGGCGTCGGAGGTGTCCGCCGCGCCGATCTCCGCGAGGTAGGGGTCGTACAGCGGGCTGTCGCCGGAGGCACCGAGCAGCGCGGAGAGGGCGCCACCGGCGCTGACGCCGCTGGAGACGATCCGCTCGACGTCGCCGGGGACGCGGCCCTTGTTGAACTTCAGGTACCGCACCGCCGCCTTGAGGTCGACGATCGCGGCGGGCGCGGTGCCGTAGTACGTGCCGTTCGCGTCGACGAGGCTACGGCCGCGGGCGCCGGGCTCCACGACCACGTACCCGGCGGCCAGCGCCAGCCCCTGCCGGCTGGTGCCGCCGCCCATCCCGGACGCGCTGATCCCGGTGGCGTTCGCGACGGAGGACGGCATGTAACCGCCGACGGCGTTGGCGAACAGGATGGGCGCGTCGGAGGCGTCCACCGCGGTGCCGTCGATGGACACGGGGACGCTGACGTTCAGGGACTGGTAGGCCGCGTTCACCGGCGCGGCCACGTAACTGGCGACCTTGAAGAAGCGGTAGGTCACGCTGTGCGCGGTGCCGGTGGTGTCCTTGATGCTGATGGTCTGCTCGGTGTAGGCCGTGGGGTCGAAGACCAGGGAGGCGTCGGCCGCCGCCCCGGAGCCGACGGAAGCCCCGCCCTTCCCGACCTTCCCGACCGTCCCGCCGTTCCCGGCCGTCCCGTCCGTCCCGGTCGCGGCGGCCTCCGGGGCGAACCCGAGGGCGGGCACGGCTCCTGCCGCGGTGAGCCCCATGACCACAGTCCTGCGCTTCACTCGCTTCACATCCGTCTCTTGAGTAGGCAGCTCTTGCCGTCGCCCCCTTGCTACCACCCGCACCCTTGAATCGTCACCGAAATTGTCAACAATCACAGCTGTGCCGCGCAGATTGGCCGAGAGCCGTCACCCGCCGCGCCCGCCCTACCCTGGAGCCATGAACCACGCCCAGCTCACCGCGCTCGGCCGTGCCCTCCGACTCCTCGGCGAGCATGGCGAAGCGCTCAACGCCGACACCCCGGACACCCGGCTGCACGAGGTCAAGGCCGATCTGCGGCGTGCCCTGGACCTGCTGGACGACAGCGTCGTCGGCGCCACGCCCACCACCCGCTGCGCCGAGCACCCGCACGGCCCGGTCGACGAGGCGGCCCCCGACCTGTGCCTGCTCTGCGAGACCCGCCGCCGGGCGGCCCGCCGCGCCGAGTTCAACGGCCCCGCCCCGCAGGCCCCTTACAGCGCCCCCACCCCCTCCACCTCCCGTTACGGCACCCGCGCCGACCGCCCGCAGCCCCAGCAGCGCTGGCTGGCGGAGCTGTGGACCGGCCAGGAGTGGCAGCTCTGCGGGACGCCGCGCAGGGACCGCCGCGAGGCCGAGCTCTACATCGCCGCCCTGCGCCGCGGATCCCGGCCCGCGATGGCCTACCGCCTGGTGCACGAGTTCACCGACTACGAGGTACTGCGCATCTGGGGCACCCCGGTGAAGGTCGACATCGAGCCCCTCGGCAACCTCTAGACCCCGGCACTCCCGTCCAGCAACGGCAGTGGCGGGAAGTCGTGTCCCTCCCACAGCCGGCGGGACGTCTCCTCCGGGTACGGGCGCACCTCCGGCTCCGCGTCCAGCACCTGAACCAGCCGCCGCTCCGGGTCGTAGGCCGGCCAGCCCGGGTCTCCCGTCCGCGCGAAGGACGTCCACGACCGCTGGAATTCCGCCGTCAGGGCCCGGGCCTCGTCCGTCACCTCCGCCCCCGCGAACAGCAGGTTGCCGAGGTCCGCCGCGTAGGTGCCGAACAGCAGCGGAATGTCCAGGCCGTGGCACGCGCCCAGGGTGCCGCCGGCTCCCGGGGCCGGCCAGGTCAGCTCGTAGACATGGGCCCGGCCACCGCCCGCCACCTGCGCCTCGGCCAGCCGCAGGGAGGGTATGTGGAACAGCCAGTCCGACTGCACCCTCTCGTACAGCTCGCCCGCGTCCGCGTCCGGGAAGGCCGACCGGTAGGCCTGCTCGCCCTCCGCTCCCCCGCCCGGGGCGAACAGCCGCAGCACGGCCGTCGCCTGTTCCTCGGTCACCCTGCCCAGCAGGCCGCCCAGGACGAGGAACAGCCGGAACTCCTGCGCGTTGTGTCCGACGATCAGCTCGACGTCCCGAGCGGCGCCCGCCGCCAGGGCCTGCCAGGGGGTCGTCGGCAGGATCTCGCCGTCGACCACGGGAGAGAACGGGGTGACCGTGGGCGCGACCTGCCCCCACCGGTCCACCCGCTGTGCCATCTTCGCGCCCAACGCCGCACCGGCCTCGGTCAGCGTGCGCGGGTCCACCGTGCCCAGGTCGGCGGCGGTCGGACGCAGGCCGGCCTCCGCGGCGATCGCGCTCGCCAGGTCGCGGGCCAGTTCGTCGGAGAAGTACGTGCCGGGCACGCTCTGCGCGACGGCCCGCCCGAACAGGCCCCGGGCGCTCGGCATGGCCAGCAGCGAGGCCACCGAACCGGCGCCCGCCGACTCGCCGAAGACGGTCACCCGGCCGGGGTCGCCGCCGAACGCCGTGATGTTGTCCCGCACCCACTCCAGCGCGGCGACCTGGTCCAGCAGCCCCCGGTTGGCGGGCGCGCCCTCGATCCGCGCGAACCCCTCTATGCCGACCCGGTAGTTGAAGGTGACGACGACCAGATCACCGGCGCGGGCGAGGTGCTGCGCGTCGTAGCCGGGGCTGCCGGAGTGACCGAGCTTGTAGGCGCCGCCGTAGATCCACACCATCACCGGCCGGGCGGCCGACGGGTCCGGCTCCGGGTCCGGGGTCCAGACGTTGACCGTCAGCCAGTCGTCGCCGGTCGGGGCGTCCGGGATCCCCGCCCGGCCCTGGATGCCGGCCTCCTGCGGGGGCGGCGGGCCGAAGGCGTACGCCTCCCGTGTCCCGTCCCACGGGTGGGGCGGGCGCGGAGCCTGGAAGCGGGCCTCGCCGACCGGCGGCGCGGCGAAGGGGATACCGCGGAAGACCGTCAGGTCCTCCTCGCGGCGACCCCGTACGGCGCCGGCGGTGGTGCGGGCGACGAGCCGGTCGGTGGTGTCGGTGGCGTCGGGTGTCGTCATGGATCACTCCTGAAATGGCGGCTGCTCGTGGAACGGACGGTGATCGGCGAAAGTGCCGAAGGCGGCTGTCACCCCTCGTGTGGGTGACAGCCGCCTCCGGCAGGTCAGTTGGCGCTCACGCCTCGACCGGGGCGGCCTCCTCGGCGCCCTCCGTACCTGCCGCGTCTTCCACCACCGAGAGCCCGGCGGGGACCTTGCGCTTCGGGATGAAGGTGGCGAGGAGGAAGGCGGCCAGGGCCGCGCCGGCTCCGATGGCCATGACGACCTTGAAGCCGTTCTCCGAGGGAAGGGCGTAGCCGCCGAAGTCGGTGGTCATCTGAGCGAGGATCACACCGGCGATGGCGCTGGCGAAGCTGGTGCCCAGGGACCGCATCAGGGTGTTGAGGCTGTTGGCCGCGCCCGTCTGGGAGGGGTCCACGGCGCCCATGATCAGGGCCGGGAGCGCGCCGTAGGTGAAGCCGACGCCGGCGCCGATGATGCAGGACACCAGGATCAGGTGCCAGACCTCGGACATGAGCGCGATGTTCAGGCCGTAGCCGGAGGCGACGATCAGCGCGCCGATCATCAGGGTGACCTTGGGGCCCTTGGCCTTGGTGATCTTGGCGGACACGGCGGACATGACCATCATGACCAGGCCCTGCGGGGCCAGCACCAGACCGACGGTCAGCATCGACCTGCCCAGGCCGTAGCCGGTCTGCTCGGGCAGCTGGAGCAGCTGGGGCAGGACCAGGGACATCGCGAACATCGAGAAGCCGAGGGCGATCGAGGCGAGGTTGGTGAAGAGCACCTGCGGCTTGGCGGTGGTGCGCAGGTCGACCAGCGGCTGCTTCGCCTTGAGCTCCCACCCGCCCCAGGCGGCCAGGATCAGGACGGCGGCGGCACCCAGGCCCAGTGTCGTACCGGAGGTCCAGCCCCAGTCGGCGCCCTTGGACACGGCCAGCAGCAGCGAGACCAGACCGGCGGACAGACCGAGCGAGCCGACGAGGTCGAAGCGGCCGCCGACGCGGTTCCGCGATTCCGGGACGAACAGCAGCACGAGCAGGAAGGAGACGACGCCGAGGGCGGCGGAGGTCCAGAAGAGGATGTGCCAGTCCCAGTTGTCCGCGATGAACGCGGCGGTGGGCAGACCGAGCGCGCCGCCGACGCCGAGGGAGGCGCTCATCACCGCGGTGGAACCGGCGAGCTTCTCGGCGGACACCGTGTCCCGCAGGATGCTGATCCCCAGCGGCACCACGGCCGCCGACAGACCCTGGAGCGCACGGCCGACGATCATCGGGACGAGCGAGTCGGCCAGCGCGCAGACCACCGAGCCGGACACCAGCAGCACGATGCTGGTGAGCAGCATCCGCCGCTTGCCGACCATGTCCCCGAGCCGCCCCACCACCGGGGTGGCGACGGCGGCGGCGAGCAGCGTGGCGGTGACCGCCCAGGCGGTGTCGGAGGCGGGCGCGTCCAGCAGCTTGGGCAGCTCGGGGACGATCGGGATGACCAGCGTCTGCATCAGCGAGACGACGATCCCGGCCAGGGCCAGCACCGCCACCACGGCGTTCGACCTCGGTGGGGCGGATGTTCCCGCCGCAGCGGGTCGGGCAAGGGCGTCGGACATGACAGGGCCTCCGTCGGATGCACGAGGGATGAACTGCTTGACTCAAGCAAGCTTATGTAGATTGATTGAGTTAAGCAAGCTAAATCCCCCGTGCCCGCGCCGCCCGGGAAGAAAGGGGAGGCCAGACGGAGGGCAGGCAGAAGCCAGACATAGGCCAGGCGACGGGCAGACGAAGGCCGGTCGGCGCCGAGCGGCGGGCGGCGGGCCGCGGGCGGGCAGACGAAGGCCGGTCGGGGTCAAGCGAAGGCCAGCCGCCCCCTCGGCCTCAGCCGTGGCGCGCGATGATCTCCCGGGTCCGCTCCTCGTCCAGCTCGTACACCGTCTCGTGGGCACGCGGATCCCGTGCGTGCAGGGTGTGGAACATCGGCCCCGTCGCCCCGCCCAGCTCCACCAGGGACGCGGACGCCCCCCGCACCGCCCGCTCGGTGCCGGGCGCGGTGGTCAGGTCGATGCGGTTGACGACCCCGGGCGTCACCCACACCGGCACGCCGGCCAGCAGCCCGAAGAGCTGGAGATGGAAGTGCCCGGTGAGCAGCACGCGGACGTCACTCCCCCGGATCACCTCCGCCAGCCCCTCGGGGTCGCGCAGCCCGAAGACCTGCTGGGTCGCCGAGATGCCGAGGCTGATCGGCGGATGGTGGAGGGCGACGACGGTGCCCTGCTCGGTCGGCGTGCTCAACACGTCCCGCAGCCAGTCCAGTTGGCCTGCGCCCAGTCGGCCGTACACCTCCCCCGGCACCAGTGAGTCGAGGGTGACGAGCCGCCAACCGCCCACCGTGCTGACGGCGGCCCGCTCGGCGCCGGGGAAGTCGAGGACGGCATCCGGGTGACCACTGCCGAGCACCTTCGTGAAGGCGGACCGCTCGTCGTGGTTGCCGGTGGTGTAGAAGACGGGCGCGCCGAGAGAGCGCGCGAAGCCGCCGATCAGCTCCCGCACGGTCGTGTAAGCCGCCACCGAGCCGTCGTCGGCGAGGTCGCCGGTGACGACGACCGCGTCCACGTCCCGCAGGTGGCGGAGTTCGCCGAGCAGGAGCCGCAGGGAGTCGGCGGCGTCGACACGACGGCCCTCGGGCCCGTCGACGCGGCCGATATGGGTGTCCGAGAGATGCAGGATTCTCATCTCCCGGACCATACCCGCGAGTTGACACCCGGCGAGGTGTCACCCGGCGAGGTGTCGCTCAGCTGAGGGTGCGCAGCGCGGCGGCGTCGTACGGCTTCAGCTCGTCGAGACGGCCGTCGAGCACCTTGGCCGCCCACTGCGGGTCCTGGAGCAGCGCACGCCCGACGGCCACCATGTCGAACTCGTCGCGCTCCAGCCGGTCGAGGAGGTCGTCGATGCCCTTGACCGGGGAGCCCTCGCCCGCGAAGCCCTTGATGAAGTCGCCGTCGAGCCCGACCGAGCCGACCGTGATGGTGGGCTTGCCGGTCAGCTTCTTCGTCCAGCCCGCGAGGTTGAGGTCCGAGCCGTCGAACTCCGGGAGCCAGTAGCGGCGGGTGGAGGCGTGGAAGGAGTCGACACCGGCGGCGGCGAGCGGGGCGAGTATGGCCTCCAGCTCCTCCGGCGTCTCGGCGAGTCGCGCGTCGTACGCCTCCTGCTTCCACTGCGAGTAGCGGAAGATGATCGGGAACTCGGCCGAGACGGTCTCGCGCACGGCGGCCACGATCTCGGCGGCGAACTTCGCACGGGCCACGGCGTCGCCGCCGTAGGCGTCGGTGCGGCGGTTGGTGCCGGCCCACAGGAACTGGTCCACGAGGTATCCGTGGGCGCCGTGGATCTCCACGCCGTCGAAGCCGATGCGCTCGGCGGCGGCCGCGGCCTCGGCGAACGCGCCGATGACGTCGTCCAGGTCGCGCTGGGTCATCGCCTTGCCGGTGCCCTCGGTACCGTCGACCCGGATGCCGGAGGGGCCGACGGCGGGCGCGTCCGCGAACGGCGGCTCACCCTGGTTGCGCACCATCCCGATGTGCCACAGCTGCGGCACGATCGTCCCGCCGCCCGCGTGCACGGCCTCCGCGACCTTCGCCCAGCCCGCGAGCTGCTCCGCGCCGTGGAAGCGCGGCACCCGGTCGCTCTGCCCCGCCGACTCGTGCCCGACGTACGTCCCCTCGGTGACGATGAGGCCCACACCGGCGGCGGCCCTACGGCCGTAGTACGACACGACGTCCTCACCGGGAACGCCGCCCGGGGAGAACATGCGGGTCATCGGCGCCATGGCGATGCGGTTCGGGACGGTGAGTCCGTTGATGGACACCGGGCGGGCGAGAATCTCGGCGGCGCGCGTGGCGGCGGGCGGGGTGATGCTCACGTGGGGGGCTCCTCGGGGTGATGGACCGGTGGGTATGTGCACATGCATCAAGTGCCTCTCCCACTGAAACCGCCCGGCCCCTCGCGCCATTCCGAGCCCCGGGAGACAGCCCCTGTGATCCCGGCCACGCACCCGGGCCGCCCATCCCTGCCACCCGTCCCGGCCGCGAGAATGACGCCATGCCGAAGCCGTCGAAGCTCAGCTCCCTGCTCTCCTCCCCCGAGCTGGAACGGTCCTCCGTGGTCGCCAACAACACCATGAACCGCGAGCGCGGCCTCACCGGCGTGAACAGCTACGCCCGTGCACTGGGCATCGACCTATTGGCCCACCTCGCACCCCGCCCCACGCCCTCCTGGCTGGACCTGTGCAGCGGCGAGGGCCGCGCCCTGCGCGAGGCCGCGTCCGTCCTGCCGGCCGAGGCGGTCCTCACCGCCGTCGACCTGGTGGGCCCGCTCGTTCCGCGGCCCGCCCCGCCCGTCCTGGAGGAGACAGTCGCCTCCGTCTCCTCCTGGACCCCGGCCCGGACCTACGACCTGATCACCTGCGTCCACGGTCTGCACTACGTCGGCGACCAGCTCGGCCTGCTCAGCCGCGCCGCGTCCTGGCTGACCGAGGACGGCCTGCTGGTCGCCCACTTCGACCCGGAGTCGGTGCGCCACGCCGACGGTTCGACCGCCGCGAGAGGCGTGGTCTCGGCCCTGCGCGCGGCGGGCTACGACTACAGCCCCCGCCACCACCGCCTCACCCTCCGGGGCGCCCGAGCCGTCCGCCTCCCGTTCCACTACCTGGGCGCCGACCCGACCGCCGGCCCCAACTACACGGGCCAGCCCGCCATCGCCTCCTACTACACCGCGTCCTGACCGACGGTCTCCTCACGGGAGCGGGTGTCACGGTTCTGGCGCAGGATTACGAGCATGGAGAAGAGCACCGATGAGTACGACCTGACCGCCGCCACCTGGCACAAGTCCAGCTACAGCGGCGGCGAGGGCGGCAACTGCCTGGAGGTCGCCCGCTGGCGCAAGTCGACGTACAGCGGGGGCGACGGCGGCAACTGCCTCGAAGTCGCCGACGGCCACCCCACCCTCGTCCCCGTCCGTGACTCCAAGACCCCCCACGGCCCGAGGCTCGTGTTCCGGGCCGAGGCGTGGTCCGCGTTCGTGGAGAACCTCAAGGTGGACTGATCCACAACCGTCCCGAAGCTCAAGCACCCAGCGTCGAGCCCTCTTTGCACGGAACGGGTCAGGGGTCTCAACCCACCCTCCCACCCGGTGAGTTGACGCGGAGCGACCGACTTGCCACGGAAGGTCACCACGCTCTAGCGTGCGCATAACGAAACAGCCCCCGCCAGGTGCGCCAACACCTGCGGGGGCTTGACCTACAAGATCGAAAGCAGTCGATCCGTGGCTGACGCCAAGCTTAGTGCCGCCTCCCCGCCCGCGCACGTATCCCCGCACCCGATGGCCAATCCGGGTTACGGAAAACGCTCCGCACCGGGCCAACTCCGCCGCACCCGTCACGACTTCGCGCACCTCCCGCCCCGCGAGGCGGCGATCGCCGCATACATCGACCGTCTCCCCGACGGCACCGACATCTCCGTGAAGACGCTGGCCAAGACGCTCCCGTACGGCCAGTGCGCCCTCCGCACCGCCCTCAACCGCATCCAGCAGGCCGGGCACCTGAGGCGGGGCCGGGAACGCATGGCAACCGCCTCGGGCGAGTCCCGCTGGATCACCCGAACGTGGTTCACCCGTACCGCGCGCGACGACCGCTGGTGGGCGACCTTCACGCGAGGTGACGTACCGGAAGACGCGCCGGACCCCGAACGAGCCCGGCCCGCCACCCGCTCCCGAGCCCACATCCTCCTGGCCGCCCTCGGCCGTACGGCCCCCGCCCTCTCCCTCTCCGCAGCCGACTGCGCGCAGCTCGCCCCGCTGGTGGAGGAGTGGTTCGCGCGCGGGGCCACCGAAGACACGCTCCTCGCCGCTCTCACCGCCGGCCTGCCCACTCCCGTCCACAGCCCGGCGGCCCTGCTCCACCGCCGCCTGACGGACAAACTCCCACCGGAGCCGCCTGCCCCACGCCCGCCCCGCCGGATGCTGGAGTGCGCGGAGTGTCGTGTCCCGGGCCGCCCCGAAGCGCTGCCGGGGGGCGTATGCAGCGGCTGCCGGGGGGAACGCGCCCACGCCCACGCCAATGCGCCCCTGCCCGCGGCGGCCATCCACGCCCACACGGCCGGCATCCGAGCCGCGATGTCCCGGCCACGCCCGGAAAGGACAGCGACGTCCCGATGATTTCACCGCACACACCGGCAGGTGTGTACAGTTTGTCCATGGAGACATATCCGCTTGTGGAAGCCCGCAATCAGCTCGGTCAGCTCGTCGGTCGTGTCCGGCACGGCCAGGAACACATCCTGATCACCGAGTACGGCAGGCCCGCCGCCGCGCTCATCCCGATAAGCGAACTGGAAGAGCTTCAGCGGCTGCGCGATGAGGCGGACATCGCAGAAGCGCGGGCTCGTGAGGCGGCTCCGTCCGGCCAGTCGATGTCTCACGACGCGTTCATGGACCAGTTGGAGGCGGAGGACCGGCAGGCGGCCGCTTCATGACGCACGCGGTCGTTTGGGAGCAGCACGCCATGGCCGAGTTCCGGCGGCTCCGTGCCATCGACCCCGTGGGCGCCAAGGCGACTGCCGCGGCTGTACGCGCGCTCGCCGACGAGCCACGCCCGGAGGCGGCCAGCGCCTTGGGCACCTCGGGCTACTACAGGCTGCATATAGGCAACTGGCGCGTGCTCTACCGGCCGGACGGCGACACTGTCACCGTTTACGTGCTGAAGGTCGGCCGCAGCAACTGACGTCGCTCACATTCTTGAGCGCACCCCGAGAACGCCCGAAGGCGGCACCCCCCGTTTCCGGGAAGTACCGCCTTCGGCCTGTAGGACAGGCGATCAACCGTGAGGTCGATCAGAAGTCCATGTCACCGCCCGGCATGCCGCCGCCGGCGGGCGCGGCGGCCTTCTCCGGCTTGTCGGCGATGACGGCCTCGGTGGTCAGGAACAGCGCGGCGATGGAGGCGGCGTTCTGCAGGGCAGAGCGCGTGACCTTCGCCGGGTCGATGATGCCTTCGGCGATCATGTCGACGTAGTCACCGGTCGCGGCGTTCAGGCCGTGACCGATGGGCAGGTTGCGGACCTTCTCGACGACGACGCCACCCTCGAGACCACCGTTGACGGCGATCTGCTTCAGCGGGGCCTCGAGCGCGATGCGCACGGCGTTGGCGCCGGTCGCCTCGTCACCCTCGAGGTCCAGCTTCTCGAAGACGGAGGACGCCTGGATGAGGGCCACGCCACCACCGGCGACGATGCCCTCCTCGACGGCGGCCTTCGCGTTGCGGACGGCGTCCTCGATGCGGTGCTTGCGCTCCTTGAGCTCCACCTCGGTGGCGGCACCGGCCTTGATGACCGCGACACCGCCGGCGAGCTTCGCCAGGCGCTCCTGCAGCTTCTCGCGGTCGTAGTCCGAGTCGCTGTTCTCGATCTCGGCGCGGATCTGGTTGACCCGACCGGCGACCTGGTCCGAGGAGCCGGCACCGTCGACGATGGTGGTCTCGTCCTTGGTGATGACGACCTTGCGGGCCTTGCCGAGCAGGTCGATGGTCGTGTTCTCGAGCTTGAGACCGACCTCCTCGGAGATGACCTCGCCACCGGTGAGGATGGCGATGTCGTTCAGCATCGCCTTGCGGCGGTCGCCGAAGCCCGGGGCCTTGACCGCGACGGACTTGAAGGTGCCGCGGATCTTGTTGACGACCAGCGTCGACAGGGCCTCGCCCTCGACGTCCTCGGCGATGATCAGCAGCGGCTTGCCGCCCTGCATGACCTTCTCGAGGAGCGGGAGCAGGTCCTTGACGTTCGCGATCTTGGAGTTCGCGATCAGGATGTACGGGTCGTCGAGGACGGCCTCCATACGCTCCATGTCGGTGGCGAAGTACGCCGAGATGTAGCCCTTGTCGAAGCGCATACCCTCGGTGAGCTCCAGCTCCAGACCGAAGGTCTGGGACTCCTCGACGGTGATGACGCCTTCCTTGCCGACCTTGTCCATCGCCTCGGCGATGAGCTCGCCGATCTGGGTGTCGGCGGCGGAGATGGAGGCCGTGGAGGCGATCTGCTCCTTGGTCTCGACATCCTTGGCCTGCTCGAGCAGGGCACCGGAGACGGCCTCGACGGCCTTCTCGATACCGCGCTTGAGGGCCATCGGGTTGGCGCCGGCGGCTACGTTGCGCAGGCCTTCCTTGACCAGGGCCTGGGCGAGGACGGTCGCGGTGGTCGTACCGTCACCGGCGACGTCGTCCGTCTTCTTGGCGACTTCCTTGACCAGCTCTGCGCCGATCTTCTCGTACGGGTCCTCGAGCTCGATCTCCTTGGCGATGGAAACACCATCGTTGGTGATCGTGGGTGCGCCCCACTTCTTCTCGAGGACGACGTTGCGGCCCTTGGGGCCGAGCGTCACCTTCACGGCGTCCGCGAGCTGGTTCATGCCGCGCTCGAGGCCGCGCCGTGCCTCCTCGTCGAACGCGATGATCTTGGCCATGTGAAGTGGTCCTCCCGGACTGGGGTGGATTGCTCCGGACCGCGCTGGCGCCCGCGACGGACGGCTCGCCGGCCTCGTGGTTCCTTGCCCCACCTGGCCTGCGGGCCTCACCGACCCGGTCCTCGTTGTCACTCTCACCTTCAGAGTGCTAACGCCAATGATTAGCACTCGACCCATGAGAGTGCAAGCGCCTCCGCCGGACCCGTGCCCTTCCGGACACCCTTCGCGGACGCCTCGCCGACGCCTCGCGGACGCCCCCGGACAGACCGAAGGGCTCGCCCCCCGTGGGGGTGCGAGCCCTTCGTCAGTTGTACAGAAGAACGACGCTTTCAGTCGGCGCGTGCTTCAGCCGGTCGCGAGTCGGACCATGTCCGCCTGCGGCCCCTTCTGACCCTGCGAGATCTCGAAATCGACCCGCTGACCCTCTTCCAGGGTGCGGTAGCCGTCCATCTGAATCGCGCTGTAGTGGACGAAAACATCCGCACCACCGTCGACCGCGATGAAGCCGTACCCCTTCTCCGCGTTGAACCATTTGACGGTGCCCTGAGCCATGCCTAACTCCCCTATTACTGGCCCTTGCACGGATCCACACTTCGCGGATCCGGGTCAGACCTCACCCCCCGGTTGGCTTGGGGGCGTGCGCCGGAACGCGTCGACCGCGGCTGAATGTATCTGTCCAACTGCCGTCTGCAACAGGTCAGTCGGACGAGAATTCCGGACGCATGGGATCCGGAATGTGGCGAGAATTCGCCTGAATTAAGGGCAAGTCGGGCCCTGCATAAGCCACAAAAGCCACGAAAGAGGCGCACACATTGGCTGCTTCTTGTCGGGCGCGGGGCAGAAATCAAAGGCTCCGGATCCGGTGATCCGGACCGGGTTCCCCAACTGTACCGCGCTCAACCACACTGAATTGCCCCCTCCGCTTCTATCGCGGAGAGGGCAATTCGATGAACGCTCGGTAATCGCTGTTACCGACGGTTACTACCGATGGGTACTGAACTACGGTCAGCCACCTGCGACGGCCGGGATGATCGAGACGCCGGCGCCGTCCGGGGTCGCCGTCTGCAGACCCTGCTCGAAGCGGACGTCGTCGTCGTTCACGTACACGTTGACGAACCGGCGCAGCTTGCCCTGGTCGTCCAGGACCCGGGCGGCGATGCCGGTGTGGTTCTTCTCCAGGTCGGCGATGACCTCACCGAGGGTCGCCCCCTCGGCCTTCACCTCGGCCTGGCCGCCGGTGTAGGTGCGCAGGATGGTGGGGATGCGGACGTTGACGCTCATGCTCTTTCGACCTCCGGTCAGGCGGAGCGCCCCGAAGGGCGCGGGGCTGTCTGGATCGTGCGGCTGCCGCCGCGTGGGCGCGACCAGCCCCACGGCCCGCAGACGAACGACAAATCTCTCAGCCGAGACCCGCGTCCCGGAACGACTCCAGGGTCGGGCGGATGGTCGCGGTCAGGCCGCTGCCGGCCACCGCGTCCAGCGTCTTCAGACCGTCACCCGTGTTCAGCACGACGGTGGTGAGCGTCGGGTCGAGAAGACCGTTCTCGATCAGCTTGCGCGTCACACCCACCGTCACACCGCCGGCGGTCTCCGCGAAGATGCCCTCGGTGCGCGCCAGCAGCTTGATCGCGTCGACGACCTGCTCGTCGTTCACGTCCTCCACCGCGCCGCCGGTGCGCCGCGCGATGTCGAGGACGTACGGACCGTCCGCCGGGTTGCCGATGGCCAGCGACTTGGCGATGGTGTTCGGCTTCTGGGGGCGGACCACGTCGTGCCCGGCCTTGTAGGCCACGGACACCGGGGAGCAGCCCTCGGCCTGCGCGCCGAAGATCTTGTACGGCTTGTCCTCGACCAGCCCGAGCTTGATCAGCTCCTGGAGGCCCTTGTCGATCTTCGTGAGCTGGGAGCCGGAGGCGATCGGCACGACCAGCTGGTCCGGCAGCCGCCAGCCGAGCTGCTCGCAGATCTCGTACGCCAGCGTCTTGGAGCCCTCGGCGTAGTACGGCCGCAGGTTGACGTTGACGAAGCCCCAGCCCTCGCCCGCCGAGTCGCCGATGAGCTCGGAGCAGAAGCGGTTGACGTCGTCGTAGTTGCCCTCGATGCCGACGAGCTCGCCGCCGTAGATCGCGGCCATGACGACCTTGCCCTGCTCCAGGTCGTGCGGGATGAACACGCAGGACCGGAAGCCCGCCCGGGCGGCGGCCGCGCCGACGGCACCGGCCAGGTTGCCCGTGGAGGAGCAGGAGAGAGTGGTGAAGCCGAACGCGCGGGCGGCCTCGATGGCCTGGGCGACGACCCGGTCCTTGAAGGAGTGGGTCGGGTTGCCGGAGTCGTCCTTGACGAAGAGCTTGCCGGCGTCGACGCCCAGTTCACGGGCGAGGTTGTCGGCCTGGACGAGCTTGGTCCAGCCGGGATTGATGTTGGGCTTGTCCGCCACGTCCGCGGGGACGGGCAGCAGCGGCGCGTAGCGCCAGATGTTCGCGGGCCCCGACTCGATGCGCTTGCGGAGCTCCTCCGTGTCGTAGGAGGAGAAGTCGTAGGCGATCTCGAGCGGGCCGAAACACTCCTCGCAGGCGAAGACCGGGCCGAGGGGCACGCGGTGTCCGCACTCGCGGCAGGTCAGCGCCGCGGCCGGACCGAGGTCGACAGCAGAGGACGTCGTAGAGTCGGTGGTGCTTGCAACAGTCTGCGCAGCCATGTGAGGCGAGGCCCTTTCTCCTCATCTTCCTCACGACGCATCTCGCCGTGAGACGGATTTGGCACCTTCCCGAGCCGGGAGCCTCGCGAAGCGATCACCACGTGGATCAGTGATCGTTACGAGACCGGCTGGAGGGTTGCCGGGGCTTCATCGGGCCGTATCCCTCTGCCCCTCTGGATGAGCGGTATGAAGTTGTGAACGCGGGCGACCTCGGACATGCGATGGTCATCCGCGTTGTTCAAGACTGTAACCGAAGGCCAGGACAGTTGAGAGAGTCGTCCGAACCGCGAGATGGATCACACGGTCACCTCCCGTGCACCCGGTGTGATCACGACAGTGAGGAGCCGCAGACTGTGCTTCGAGAAACTGAGCGCTGGCTGGCCACCCGCTCCTGGTCCGTGACCGATCGTCCGCTCCACCGGATCCTGGCCGCGAAGCGCGCCACGAACCAGTCGGTGTCCGTCGTCCTGCCCGCGCTGAACGAGGAGGAGACGGTCGGTGACATCGTCGCGGTCATCCGTCACGACCTCATGCACCAGGTCCCGCTCGTCGACGAGATCGTCGTCGTCGACTCGGGATCGACCGACCGTACGTCCGAGGTGGCCGCGGCGGCCGGCGCGCGGGTCGTCCACCGGGACGACATCCTGCCGCGGATACCGGCCGTGCCCGGCAAGGGCGAGGTCCTGTGGCGCTCCCTGCTGGTCACCACCGGGGACATCGTCTGTTTCATCGACGCCGATCTGAGGGAGTTCTCCTCGGACTTCGTCTCGGGGATCGTCGGCCCGCTGCTCACCGACCCCGGGGTGGATCTGGTCAAGGGCATGTACGACCGTCCGCTGGGCGGAGCGGCCGGCCAGGGCGGCAGGGTCACCGAGCTGATGGCCCGCCCGCTGCTCAACATGCACTGGCCGCAGCTGGCCGGGTTCGTGCAGCCGCTCGGCGGCGAGTACGCGGCCCGTCGCAGCCTGCTGGAGCAGCTGCCCTTCCCCGTCGGCTACGGCGTGGAGCTGGGCATGCTGGTGGACGCCCTGCATCTGGTGGGTCTGGACGCCCTCGCCCAGGTCGACATCGGCGTGCGCAAGCACCGTCACCAGGACGGGCAGGCGCTGGGCCGGATGGCGGCGGCCATCTACCGCACCGCCCAGCTCCGGCTGGCCCGCGGGCACCTGATCCGCCCGTCCCTCACCCAGTTCGAACGGAGCGCGGACGGCTTCGAGCCGCGCACGTACTCCGTGGACACCGAGGAACGGCCGCCGATGGCGGAGATCGCGGAGTACGCGACCCGCAAGGTCGCGTGAGTGCCGGACGGGCCGTATACGGCATGGCGCCGACCGCGGCGACACGGCCGGATACGGCCCGTCCACGCAGCGCGACCGTACGTTTGAGCGTTTCCCGACCGGGCTAGGTTGGGCGTATGGCTTCCACGCACGACACTGCCGCCCGGGCCGCCGAGGTGCTGGTCGCGTCCAACCGCGGTCCGGTCTCCTACGAGGTGCGCGAGGACGGCTCGCTGCACGCGAAACGCGGCGGCGGCGGGCTGGTCTCCGGCCTGTCGGCCATCGGGCCCGAGGCGGGCGCCCTCTGGGTGTGCTCGGCGCTCTCCGACGGCGACCGGGAGGCGGTGCGGCGCGGCGTCGGCGAGGAGGGCGTGCGCATGCTGGCCGTTCCGGCCGACGTGCACGAGGACGCCTACAACGGCATCGCCAACTCCGTGCTGTGGTTCGTCCACCACCTGCTCTACCAGACGCCGCTGGAGCCCGCCTTCGACGCGGAGTTCCGCCGTCAGTGGGCGTCGTACGAGGCCTACAACCGGGCGTTCGCGGAGGCGCTGGCCGAGGACGCGGCGGACGGCGCGGCGGTCCTCGTCCAGGACTACCACCTGTGTCTGGTGCCGGGGATGCTGCGTGAGCTGCGGCCCGACCTGCGCATCGGACACTTCTCGCACACCCCGTGGGCGCCGGTGGACTACTTCGCGCTGCTGCCGGCGGACATCCGCGAGCAGCTGCTGCGGGGCATGCTCGGCGCGGACCGCCTGGGCTTCCTCACCCGGCGCTGGGCGGACGCGTTCACCGCGTGCTGTACGGAGTTCGCCGGCGGCCCCGGCAAGACGCGGATCGGCGTGCACGGTCTGGGCGCCGACGCCGACTTCCTGCGCGAGCGCTCGCACCGGCCGGACGTCGACGAGCGCATGGCGGCGCTGCGCGCGGAGATCGGCGAGGGCCGCAAGGCGATCGTCCGCGTCGACCGCACCGAGCTGTCCAAGAACATCGTGCGCGGGCTCCTGGCCTACCGGCAGCTGCTCGACGACCACCCGGAGTGGCGTGAACGGGTCGTCCACGTGGCCTTCGCCTACCCCTCCCGCCAGGACCTCGCCGTCTACCGCGACTACATGGCCGAGGTGCGGCGGCTGTCCGAGGAGATCAACGACGCCTACGGCACGCCCGGCTGGACCCCGGTCCTGCTGAACCTCAAGGACGACTTCGCCCGCTCCCTCGCCGCCTACCGGCTGGCCGACGTGGCCCTGGTGAACCCGATCCGCGACGGCATGAACCTGGTCGCCAAGGAGGTCCCGGTCGTCTCCGACGAGGGCTGCGCGCTGGTCCTGTCCCGGGAGGCGGGGGCCTACTGGGAGCTGCGCGAGGACGCGATCACGGTGAACCCGTACGACGTCCTGGAGACCGCCCGCGCGCTGCACGAGGGGCTGACCATGAAGCCGGAGGAGCGGGCCGAGCGCACGAAGCGGCTGTCCGCGGCGGCGACCGCGCTTCCCCCGGCCCAGTGGTTCCTGGACCAGCTGAACGCGCTGCGGGAGATTCAGCCGAGCTGAGCGGCCAGTGCCCGCAGCAGCCCTACGACGCCGGCGGGCCCGTCGACGACGAGGTCCGCGCGGTCCGCGAGTTCGCCGACCTCGGTGCTGCCGCTGCACACCAGCAGCCCGGGTACGCCGTCCGCGCGGAGCTTCTCCACGGCGGCGAAGGCGGGCAGGTCGCCGAGGTCGTCACCGGCGTAGAGGACGGACCGCGCGCCGGTCTCGCGGACGTGTTCCAGCAGGGCGACGCCCTTGTCCATGCCCGGCGGGCGCAGCTCAAGGACCATCCGGCCGGGTTCGACGATCAGGCCGTGCCGGGCGGCGAGGTCGGTGAGCGGGGCGCGCAGCGCTTCGAAGGCGGCCCGGGGGTCGTCGGCGCGGCGGGTGTGGACGGCGACGGCCCGGCCGCCCTTCTCCTCGACCGAGACACCCGGCAGGTCCCCGGCGGCGGCCAGGACCCGCGGGAGTTCGGCGCGGACGGCGGCCACTCCCGGGTGCGGGGCCGGGGCGCTCAGCGCGCCGGTGCGGGCGTCCCAGCGTTCGGCGCCGTAGTGGCCGAGGACGGCGAGGTGCTCCAGTCCCGCGGCCCCGGCGAAGCCGCCGTGCCGTACGGCGACCTCGGCGGGCCGCCCGGTGATGACGGCCACGGCGGCGATCTTCGGCGCGAGGGCGGTGAGCGCGGGGACGGCGCCGGGGTGTGCCCGGGCGTCCTCGGGGTTCTCGACGATCGGGGCGAGGGTGCCGTCGAAGTCGAGCGCGACGAGCGTGGTGGCCGGCCGGCCGACGATCGCGTCGAGCGCGGCGCGGCCCGCCGGGGTGACCGGAACGGGGAGGGAGAGGGGTTCGGGTTCCGAGGAGTGCGTCTCGTGGGTGCCCATACGCCGACGATAGCCAACGCACGCCCGCGGCTAGCGCTCCCCCCGCCTCGCCTCCCGCACCCTGCGCAGTCTGTTCACCGTGACCGGGTCGTGGGCGAGGGCGCGGGGGTCGTCCAGGAGGGCGTTGAGGAGTTGGTAGTAGCGGACCGGGGACAGGTCCAGTTCCTCGCGTATCGCCCGTTCCTTCGCGCCGGGGCCGGGGAACCCGCGCCGCTCCAGGGCGAGGATGCCCCGCTCCCCCGCCCCCAGCCCGTCCGCTTCCGCTCGCCGCTCCATGTCCGCACGGTAACGCCCGGCACCGACAGCGGCCCGGCGCGGGCCGGCTCGTCAGCCGGTGCCGGCGTCCAGCGTCGTGGCCGTGGTCTGGAGTTCGCCCAGTACGCCGGCCGGGTCGCCGTTCGCGGTCACGGCCTGGCCGATCCGCTGCTTGATCTCCGCGCTGACCTTCGCCCAGGAGGTCCGTCCGACGGGGTAGGTCTCGGAGAGCGGGAGCTGGTCGAGGAACGGCTTGAGGTCGGCGTCCTCCTTGGCGGCGCCCATGACCTGGGAGGCCGAGTTGGTGACCGGCAGCAGGTCGTACTCGCGGGAGAAGTCCAGCACGTTCTTCTCGCTGTAGACGTAGTCGAGGAAGTCGCCGACCTGCTCGGCGTGTCCGTTCTGCTTGAAGGCGGTCATCCAGTCGGCGACGCCCATGGAGACCTTGGTCGGGCCGGCGACGCCGGGCATCGGCACCATGCCGAACTTCACGCCCTTGCTCGCGGCCGCCTTCATCAGCGAGGGGTGCCCGTTGAGCATGCCCACGTCGCCGGCGGCGAACGCGGTGAACGCGGCGGCCCGGTTCAGCTTGTCCGGCGCGACCGGCCCGGTGAGGCCCTTGCCGACCAGGTCGTCCTTCAGCCAGTCGAAGGTCTCGACGTTCTCGGTGGAGTCGATGCTGTAGGCGCTGACCGTCTGGGTGTAGCCGCCCCCGCCGCTGAGCAGCCACTGGAGGGTCTCGGCCTGCGCCTCCTCGGATCCGAGGGGCAGCGCGTACGGGTACTTCACGCCCTCGTCCTTGAGCGCCTTCGCGTCCTCGGCGAGCTCGGCCCAGGTGGTCGGCGGGGTCAGGCCGGCCTTGGCGAAGAGGGTCTTGTTGTAGAAGAGCAGCCGCGTGGAGGAGGCGAACGGCATGCCGTACCGCACCCCGTGCACCTCGCCCGCGTTGGCGAGCTGGGACACGAAGTCGGCCTCGACGGGGATGGAGAGCACGTCGCTCACCTTGTAGAGCAGGTCGGCGGCCGCGTAGTCGGCGTACGCGCCGATCTGGGCCATGTCGGGGGCCCTGCCCTCGTCGACCATGGCCTTGACCTTGGCGTCCACGTCGTTCCAGGAGTAGACGCTCACGTCGACGGTGACGCCGGGGTGGTCCTTCTCGTAACCCTCGACGAGCTTGTCCCAGTACTTCTTCGAACTGTTGGCGCTGCTGTCGCCGTAGTCGGCGGCGACGAGTCTCAGCGTGACGTCGTCGGAGTCTGCGGAGAGTCCGCAGCCGGTGAGGACCGCGGCCATGCCGAGGGCCGACACCCCCGCGACCGCACCCGTGATCGTTCCTGACTGCCGTACCCGCCGCTGCACCGTGACGCTCCCAACTGATTGATCATACCAATGGACCGCTATGCGGATTAAGGTCTACACCACCCATGTGGACTAGACCTCTTTCGGCCTCCGGGGCGGCACGGTACCCCCACAACCCGCGAGTGGACTAGACCTCTCACGGGTCCTCGGTCCACACTGTCCCCGTGAGACATGTCATCGCCCTGGACGTGGGCGGCACCGGGATGAAGGCCGCCCTGGTCGGCGCGGACGGCGCACTGCTGCACCGGGCCCGCCGGCCCACCGGCCGTGAGCGCGGACCCGACGCGGTCGTCGCCGGCATCCTCGACTTCGCCGCCGAGCTGCGCGAACACGGCGCCCGGCAGTTCGGCGAGCCCGCGGCCGCGGCGGGCGTGGCCGTGCCCGGCATCGTCGACGAGGCGAACGGCGTCGCCGCCTACGCGGCCAACCTGGGCTGGCGGGACGTACCCCTGCGCGCACTGCTCGCGGACCGCCTCGGCGCTCCCGTCGCCCTCGGGCACGACGTGCGCACCGGCGGCCTCGCCGAGGGCCGGATCGGCGCGGGCCGGGGCGCGGACCGGTTCCTGTTCGTGGCGCTGGGCACCGGCATCGCGGGCGCGATCGGCGTCGACGGCCGGGTGGAGGCGGGCGCCCACGGCTTCGCGGGCGAGATCGGCCACATCGTCGTACGGCCCGGCGGAACCCCGTGTCCGTGCGGACAGCACGGCTGTCTGGAGCGCTTCGCGTCGGCCGCGGCGGTCAGCGAGGCATGGGCGGCGGCCTGCGGCGACCCGGAGGCGGACGCCGCGGACTGCGCGAAGGCCGTCACGTCCGGCGACCCGAACGCCGTCCGGGTCTGGCAGAGCGCCGTGGACGCGCTCGCCGACGGCCTGGTCACCGCCCTCACCCTGCTGGACCCCCGCACGCTCGTCATCGGTGGCGGCCTCGCCGAGGCGGGGGAAACCTTGTTCACGCCCCTACGGGACGCGGTCCGCCGACGGGTGACCTTCCAGAAGCTGCCGGAGATCGTGCCGGCGGCCCTGGGCGACACCGCCGGCTGCCTGGGCGCGGGCCTCCTGGCCTGGGATCTCCTCAACACAACCGACGGTATGGAGGTAACACCCTGATGGCCACCCCCCTAGGGGCGCGGGGAACTGCGCAACGACCCACGACGCGCCCGCAGGTACTCATCGGCGCCAGGGTGGTACTGCCGACGGGCACGGTTCCCGACGGCCGCGTCACGATCGACGGCACGAAGATCGCGGCCGAAGCCCCGCACGGGGACGTCCTCGACGTGACGGGACACTGGCTGGTCCCCGGCTTCATCGACCTGCACAACCACGGCGGCGGCGGAGCCTCCTTCTCCGGCACGGCCGAGGACGTCCTGAAGGCCATCCACACCCACCGGCTGCACGGCACCACCACCCTCGTCGCCTCGACCGTCACCGACGAGATGGACTTCCTGGTCCGTCAGGCCGGCCTGCTGAGCGAGCTGGCCGAGCAGGGCGACCTGGCCGGCATCCACTTCGAGGGCCCCTTCATCTCGCCCTGCCGCAAGGGCGCGCACTCCGAGGCGCTGCTGCGCGACCCCGACCCTGCGGAGGTGCGCAAGCTGATCGACGCGGCGCGCGGCCGGGCGAGCATGGTCACCCTCGCGACGGAGCTCCCGGGCGGCCTGGACTCCGTACGACTGCTCGCCGAGCACGGCGTGATCGCCGCCGTCGGGCACACGGACGCGACGTACGAGCAGACGGTTCAGGCCATCGAGGCCGGAGCCACCGTCGCCACCCACCTCTTCAACGCGATGCCGCCGCTCGGCCACCGCAGCCCCGGCCCGATCGCCGCGCTCCTGGAGGACGAGCGGGTGACGGTCGAGCTCATCAACGACGGCACGCATCTGCACCCGGCCGCCCTGGAGCTGGCGTTCCGTCACGCGGGCCCGGGCCGGGTGGCGTTCATCACGGACGCGATGGACGCGGCCGGCATCGGCGACGGCCGCTACCTGCTCGGTCCGTTGGAGGTCGAGGTCAGCGAGGGCGTGGCCCGGCTGGTGGAGGGCGGCTCGATCGCGGGCTCCACCCTCACCCAGGACCGCGCCTTCCAGCGGGCGGTGACGATCGACCGGCTGCCGGTCGAGGACGTCGTCGCCGCGCTGTCCGCCAACCCGGCCCGGCTGCTGGGCATCGACGACAGAGTGGGCTCGCTGGAACCCGGCAAGGACGCCGACCTGGTCCTGCTGGACGAGAACTTCGAGCTCAAGGGCGTGATGCGCAAGGGGGATTGGGTGGTGGATCCCCAACTGGCCTGAAACGTCCCCCCGCACAGGAACGGTGGCCGACCCGCGCACTGGGCCGGTCGCCGTCTCTTTGGCATGATCAGGCCTCCGGAAGCCGGAGAGTTCCGGAACCGTTCATGTACGCACGCCAGCCGGGGGAGGCCGCCAGGTGATCCTCACCGTCACTCTGAACACCGCTCTCGACCTCACCTATCACGTGCCCGCGCTGCGGCCGCACGCCTCGCACCGGGTGACCGACGTGCGGGAACGGCCCGGCGGCAAGGGGCTGAACGTCGCCCGGGTGCTGGCCGCCCTCGGCCACGAGGTGACGGCGACCGGTTTCGTCGGCGGCCCCACCGGCCGGGTCGTACAGGAAGAACTCACCGCCATGACCGGGATCGTGGACGCCCTCGTCCCGGTCGCCGGGGCCACCCGCCGCACGGTCGCGGTCGTCGACGCCCGCACCGGCGACACGACCCAGCTGAACGAACCCGGCCCGGTGATCGCGCCGGCCGAGTGGTCCGCCTTCCAGGAGGCCTACGAAGGGCTGCTCGCCGACGCCGACGCGGTGGCCCTGTGCGGCAGTCTGCCGCCGGGGGTGCCGGTGGGCGCGTACGCGGTCCTGGTGCGGCGGGCACGGGCCGCGGGTGTCCCCGTACTGCTGGACACGAGCGGAGAGCCGTTGCGCCGCGGGGTCGCCGCCCGCCCGGACATCGTCAAGCCGAACGCCACCGAACTGGCCGAACTCACCGGTTCGCACGAGCCGTTGCAGGCGACCCGGGACGCGCGAAGGCGCGGCGCGCACGCCGTCGTGGCCTCGCTGGGCGCCGAAGGGTTCCTCGCGGTCACCCCGGAGGGCCGCTGGCGCGCCGCCCCGCCACGCCGCGTCCACGGCAATCCGACCGGCGCGGGCGACTCGGCGGTCCCGGGCCTGCTGTCCGGCCTGGTGGAACGCCTCCCCTGGCCGGACCGGCTGTCCCGCGCGGTGGCCCTGTCGGCGGCGACCGTGGCGGCCCCGGCGGCGGGCGAGTTCGACCGCGCCGCCTACGAGGAGCTGCTCGGCCGGATCACGGTGGCCGCGGAGATCACCGCGGCCTGAACCCGACGGATCGGTCCTGAACCCGAGGTGTCACTTCTTGACCTGACCGGGCTTCACCCACAACTGGTCCAGCAGGACGTTGCACTTGTCGCCGTCCTGGCAGGAGAGGGTCAGCGTGTTGGTGCCCTTGGTGAGCGTGGGCCAGGTGTAACTGGTCGTCCAGCCCTTGACGAAGTCGCCGGCGGGCCCCTTCGCGTAGTTCTCCAGCGGGAACTTACTGCCGAACGTCTTGCCGTTGACCGTGAGCGTCATCGCCTGGTCTTCACCCGGCACGCTGTAGTGCGCGAACAGCGTGTACGTGCCGTCCGACGGGACGCCGTTGACCGTCCAGGTGACCGAGTTGCCGACCTGGTTGAGGTTGCCGACATAGACCCCGCCGGCCGCCTGCGCGCCCTCGACGTCCGAGGCCAGCGCGGCGCTGCCGCCGAGGTTCAGCGCCTTCGCGTCCACCGGCGGGATCTCGGTCTTGTTCTCGTCGTCGCCGGCGGACTCGCTGGGCGAGGGGCTCGCGGAGGCGGAGGCCGAGGTGGAGGGCTGGTCGCTCGCCTTGTTGTCGTCGGAGCCGTCGTCGCCGTTCGCCATGGCCACCACGATGCCGATCACGACCGCGGCGACCACCGCGACCGCGCCGATCAGCAGACCCTTGGTGTTGGGGCCCCGGCCGCGACCGCCGCCGTTCTGCGCGGGCTGGCGGCCGGTGGAGGGGCCGCCGCCGCCGAAGTTCTCGGGCGCGGCGTAGTGCGCGTTCGGCTGGCCGTACGCGCCCTGCTGCTGAGGCATCGTCGGCGGCTGCCCGTACTGCGCGGTCTGCTGCTGTCCGTACTGGCGCTCGCCGACCGCGCGCACTCTGCTGACCGAGTTGGGGTAGCCGTAGCCACCACCGGACGGCGGCTGCGCGCCGTTGGCCTGGCCGTCGGCGTAGAGGTAGCCGAACGGGTCGTCGTCCTCGGGCGTACTCGCGCCGTTGTTGCCGGACGTCATCCCTTGGTACTCCTCAGCAAGTGCGGGTCGGATGCGATGGTGCGGTCAGACTGGCGAGCCTACCCGCTCCGGATGGCCCAAACAGGTGACTCTGATCGCATCAGCTCGCTGACCTGGTGATCATCCCGCACGCCGGTGCTGTTTGGGACGAGATCGTTTCTCGACGTACATGCGTTCGTCGGCGGACTTCAGCACTTCGTCCGCGGTCATCCCGCAATGTGCCCAGCCGATACCGAAGCTCGCGCCCACCCGCACGGCCCGGCCCTCGGCGCGGATCGGCTGGATGATCTCGTTGCGCAGCCGTACGGCCAGGTCGGCCGCGTCGGCGCGGCCGAGGCCGTCGGCGAGGATCACGAACTCGTCGCCGCCGAGCCGGGCGACCGTGTCGCCGTCGCGGACCTGGCGGGAGAGCCGGCGGGCGACCTCGATGAGGACCGCGTCGCCGGCGTTGTGGCCGAACCGGTCGTTGATCGACTTGAAGCCGTCGAGGTCGCAGAAGAGGACCGCGAGCCCCTTGGTGCCGTCGTCGTGCCCCTCCTCGGGGGCGGCGGTGTGCACATGGTGGTCGTAGCCGTCGAAGGACTCGGTGCCGCCGGGCCGGTAGTCGAAGCCGTGCCCGTTGGCGTCGAAGGCGGCGTGGCCGTACGCCGTGTCCATGGCGTCGACGGCGGCGGGGTGGGTGGACTGGGGGCGCTGACAGAGCCGGGCGGAGAGCCGCGAGCGCAGTTCGGCGGAGTTCGGCAGCCCGGTGAGGGAGTCGTGCGAGGCGCGGTGGGCGAGCTGGAGCTCGCGGCGCTTGCGGTCCTCTATGTCCTCGACGTGGGTGAGGAGGAAGCGGGGCCCGTCGGCGGCGTCGGCGACGACGGAGTTGCGGAGGCTGACCCAGACGTAGGTGCCGTCCCGCCGACCGAGGCGGAGTTCGGCCCGCCCGCCCTCGGCGGAGGTGCGGAGCAGGGTGCCTATGTCCTCGGGGTGGACGAGGTCGGAGAAGGAGTAGCGGCGCATCGCGGAGGCGGGGCGGCCCAGCAGGCGGCACAGGGCGTCGTTGGTCCGGAGTATCCGACCGTGCTGGTCGCCGCCCATCTCGGCTATCGCCATGCCGGAGGGGGCGTACTCGAAGGCCTGCCGGAAGCTTTCCTCACTGGCGCGCAGGGCCTGCTGCTCGCGTTCGAGCCGTACCAGTGCCCGCTGCATATTCGCGCGTAGACGTGCGTTGCTGATGGCGATGGCGGCCTGGAAGGCGTACATCTGGAGGGCTTCGCGTCCCCACGCGCCGGGCCGGCGGCCGTTGCGCGGCCGGTCCACGGACAGGACGCCTATCAGCTCACCGCAGGTGCCTCCGCTGCCGGGGGCGGCGGGCATGTACATGGGGGCGAAGAGGCGGTCCGAGGGGTGCCACTCGTCCTCGAAGCGGGGCGCGGGCCCGTCGGTGTACCACTGGGGCACGTCGTCGTCGTCGAGGACCCAGCCCTCGGTGTGGGGTATGAAGATCAGGTCGCCCCAGGTCTCCCCCATGGCGAGGCGCCGGTCCCAGGAGTCGCGCGAGCCGACCCGGCCGGTGATCAGTGCCTCGGCGGCCGGGTTGCCGGCGAAGGCGGCGACCACGAGATCGCCGTCGGGACGCACGAGGTTGACGCACGCCAGCTCGTACCCGAGTGCCGTGACCACGCCGTCGGCGACGGTCTGCAAGGTGTCGGCCAGGCTGCGGGCCGTGTTCATGTCGGCCATGACCTGGTGCAGTTGTCGCAGGGACGCAAGGCGGACGTAAGGCTCCGACTCGGTCTCCATGTGTTTCGCCCTCCCCCCGAGACTTCGCAGCGAATCAAGGGTTGTTCTCGGCGTAACGTCGTTTCTGGTGCTGTGCTGTCGGTGTGTGTCTCCTTGTGACGCCTCCGCCACTGAATCACAGCGCGCTGCCCACTCGGTACACAGGGTCAACAATTAATGCTTCTTGTGACTCAAGTCACAGGTGAAGATGAACATTTGAGTGGAGTTTCCGCGTTTTCCTGTGTGTTTCCTGAACACGGACAGGCACGAACATGCCCGGACGGACACCGGAATCGGGCGCCGGGGGAATAGGTCCACGGTCCTACGACCCTACTCGGGCGGAGGTCCGATGCGCCGCGCACCGGACGGACACTAGCGTTTCGGACATGCCCCCAGACGTACTCGAGCCGGCTGTGCTCAAGACCGTGTCCGAGGCCCGCTCCAGGCATGCTGAGGGAGTGAGCAACGACGAGTTCCGCGCCGCCATGTCCCGGCTCGCCGACGGCGTGGTCCTGGTGACCGCCCGGGAGCCGTCCCTCGACCCGGACGACCCCGGGGCGCCGGACGGCGAGGACGTCGGCATGACCGCGACGGCGTTCATTTCGGTCTCCCTGGACCCGCCGTTGGTCCTGGTCAGTCTGCGCACCGGCTCCCGGATGGACGACCTGCTCGACGAGCAGCCCCTCTGGGCGGTGTCGGTGCTCTCCGAGAGCCAGCGGCACATCGCAGGCCGCTTCGCCATGAAGGGCCGCATCAGCGACCGGCTGCTCTTCGAGGACATCCCGTACACCCGCGGCGAGGTGGCCGGCGCCCCCCTGGTCGGCGGCGCCCTGGCGACCCTGGAGTGCCGCACCGAGCAGCAGGTCACGGCCGGCGACCATACGCTGGTGATCGGCCGCGTGCTCACCGCGTCGGTACCGAGCGCGGACGGCGGTCCGCTGGTGCATTTCCGGGGCCGTTACCGGCAGTTGGGGTGACACCGGAAATGCCGTGGCCGCCGGACGAGCGGCCCGCCTAGGGTGCCCGCATGACGACTTCAGGGCCCCGACTCGAAATCATCACTCCCGCGAATTTCGAGGCCGCGACCGGCATTCGGGTCCGCCCCGACCAGGAGTTCGCCGTCTCTCCGGTGATGCAGTCGCTCGCGGAGGCCTACGTCCATCGCGCGGGGGTCGCCTGGCCACGCCTGATCATGGACGGCGACCGGGCCGTCGGCTTTCTGATGGCCTTTCTCGACATCGACTGGAACGGGCGCGGCGACGGCGGCCCGATCCGCTCCGGACTGTGGCGGCTGAACATCGCCGCCGGTGAACAGGGCCGCGGCTACGGCCGGTTCGCCGTGCGGTCCGTGGCCGCGGAACTGCGGCGCCGGGGCACCGAGGAGATGTACGTGACCTGGCACGAGGGTGAGAACGGTCCCGCGGACTTCTATCTCGGGCTGGGCTTCCGTAAGAACGGCGAGACCAGCGAGGGAGAGACGGTCGGCGTCCTCGCCCTGGACTAGCCGCCCCGGCCCGGAGCCCGCCTTGCGGCCCCGGAGCCGCCTTCCCGCCCCGAGCCTGCCGGCGGAACTAGAGCAGCTTCACTTCCAGTTCGGAGATGCGGTCGAGGTCGGCCACGACGTCGATCACGGCGATCCGGCCACCGCTCACGAACGTGAAGCCGAGTGTCCGCTTCACCCGGCCCTCGAACAGCACCGCCAGTCCGGTCGCGCCGTCGATGAGGGCGGGCCTGACGACGGCCCCGACGAAGGCGAAGGTGGACGCGACCGCCGCGACCGCCGCAGCGCCCGCGACCACGCCGGCCTCCGAGCGGGCCACGACGTCCGGGTCCAGCACGGCGAGCAGCTTGACGAAGTCCCCGTCCCGGGCGGCGGGCAGGAAGGCGTCGACGACCTTGCGCTGCCGGACGAGATCGACGTCCGGCTCCGGTGCGCCCCGCACCCGGCGCCGGGCCCGGCCGGCGAGCTGCCGGGTGGCTTCCGGGGTCCGGTCGACGATGCTCGCGACCTGCTCGTAGCGCACGCCGAACAGGTCGTGCAGCACGAACGCCAGCCGCTCGCCGGGGGTGAGGGTGTCCAGGACGACGAGCAGCGTGGCGCCCACGGAGTCGGCGAGCAGCGCGTCCTGCGCGGGGTCGGGGTCCTCGCCCGACGAGACCGGCGTCCAGTCGTCCAGCGGCTCCTCGGCGCATGAACGGCGCGAGCGCAGCATGTCCAGGCAGACCCGGCCGACGACGGTCGTCAGCCAGCCCGCCATGTTGTCGATCTCCCTGCCCGCGCTCTCGCCCTCGCTCCGGCTTAGCCGTTCCCACGCCTCCTGCACGGCGTCGTCGGCCTCGGTGGCGGACCCGAGCATGCGGTGCGCGACAGCACGCAGGCGGCTGCGGTGCGCTTCGAAGCGCTCGGCGAGGAAGTCGGCGTCGCCTGTTGCCATCGTTCGTCACATCCCTGGTCGCGATTGACTGTCATGTAACTGACGGATGTCGCGCCCGAGATGTGACACACGCACGCAAGGTGCCGGGAAATTCGATCAGTACCAGTCAGGAACGATCCCGTCCGGTCAGCCCCAGTCTCGCCCGTTCCGGCCCCGCTTCGTCTGCGAGCGCTGCTTCTTCTCCCGCAGCCGGCGCTCGTTGATCCCGCGCGGGATCCGGGTCGGCCGGCGCGGCTTGGGCGGCGGGGCGGTGGCCTCGGCGAGGAGGGCGGCGAGACGTACGGCGGCGGTCTCACGGTTGCGCCACTGGGAGCGGTGCTCGGAGGCGCGGACGGTGACGACGCCGTCGACGAGCCGGCCGGCCAGCCGCTCGAGCGCCCGCGCCTTCCACACCTCGGGCAGCGCCTCGGTGCCCGCGACATCGAAGCGGAGCTCCACCTGCGAGTCACTGGTGTTGACGTGCTGCCCGCCCGGCCCCGAAGACCGCGAGAAACGCCACATGAGCTCGGGCTCGGGAAGCGAGACGGAGCCGCGGACGACATAGGGACCAGACATGCCGACCATGTTCCCGCTCATGGCGTCCCCACGTCACGCGAATATCACCGGTCCCCGGAACCCGCAGCAGGCCACCTTGGTAAAGAAAGTAAAGAAACGCGGAGTGGCGGGGAACCTTGAGCACCCTTCGCTGCGTTCATAGGGATAGCTGTAGCTTCGTGCCCGTACGAAGCCCCGTACGAAGCCGTACGCAACGAGGGAAGGACTCCCAACCATGGCTGTAAGCCTGTCCAAGGGTGGCAACGTCTCGCTCACCAAGGAGGCTCCGGGCCTGACCGCCGTCACCGTGGGCCTCGGCTGGGACGTCCGCACCACCACCGGCACGGACTTCGACCTCGACGCCTCGGCGATCGCGGTCAACCCCCAGGGCAAGGTCTACTCCGACGGTCACTTCGTCTTCTTCAACAACAAGCAGACGCCGGACCAGACCATCGTCCACACCGGCGACAACCGCACCGGCGAGGGCGCGGGCGACGACGAGGCGATCAACGTCAACCTGGCCGGTCTCCCGGCCGACATCGACAAGATCGTCTTCCCGGTCTCGATCTACGACGCGGAGAACCGCTCGCAGAACTTCGGCCAGGTCCGCAACGCCTACATCCGTATCGTCAACCAGGCCGGCGGCGCCGAGATCGCCCGCTACGACCTCTCGGAGGACGCGGCCACCGAGACGGCCATGGTCTTCGGCGAGCTCTACCGCAACGGCGCGGAGTGGAAGTTCCGCGCCGTCGGCCAGGGCTACGCCTCGGGCCTCGTGGGCATCGCCCAGGACTTCGGCGTCAGCGTCTGAGTTTCCGGGGTACCGCGCCCACGCGCACGCCTCATCGGAGCCCTCGGCCACCAGGCCGGGGGCTCCGCGGCCTACCTGGCGAGTTCGGCCGGTTCGTCCAGCCGGGTCAGTTTCCGCGGGTTCCTCATCAGATAGACCCGGGTGACCAGGCCGTTCTCCACCACGACACTCACCGCGGTCGGCTCGCCGTCGATGTCGATCCGGCCCGCGGGCGCGCCGTTGAGCCACACGGTCGTCGTCTCGCAGGCTCCCGCCACCAGCTGGTTCGCGCGCGCGAGCACCGCCGCCACCCGCGCGGCGCCACACACCGGAGCCAGCGCCGCCGCCGCGATCCCACCGCCGTCGGCGATCATCACCACGTCCGGCGCCAGGACCTCCATCAGCTCCTGCAACCGCCCGGTGCGCAGCGAGGCCAGGAACCGCTCCGTCACGGCCCGCTGCTCCGCCCGGCTCACCCGCATCCGCGGCCGCCGGGCCGCCACGTGCTCGCGGGCCCGCCGCGCGATCTGGCGCACCGCGGCCGCGGACTTGCCCGTCGCCCCGGCGATCTCGCCGTACGGCAGGTCGAAGACCTCACGCAGCACGAACACCGCCCGCTCCGTCGGCCCGAGCGTCTCCAGCACGGTCAGCATCGCGATCGAGACGCTCTCCGCCAGTTCGACGTCCTCGGCGACGTCGGGGCTGGTCAGCAGCGGCTCCGGCAGCCACTCGCCCACGTAGTCCTCCCGGCTGCGCGACAACGCGCGCAGCCGGTTGAGGGCCTGCCGCGTGACGATGCGGACGAGGTACGCCCGCGGGTCACGCACCTGGGCGTGGTCCACCTCGGCCCACCGCAGCCAGGACTCCTGAAGCACGTCCTCGGCGTCGGCCGCCGACCCGAGCATCTCGTAGGCGACCGTGAACAGCAGGCTGCGGTGGGCGACGAAAGGGGCCCCGGTCATGCCGTGGACGCCACCGGGGACTGCCCGGGGCCCGCGGCCAGCGGGATGCCGCACGCGTCCGAGTAGCCCTGCGAGGTGATCC
Organism: Actinobacteria bacterium OV320; assembly: GCA_001298545.1. GTDB lineage: Bacteria > Actinomycetota > Actinomycetes > Streptomycetales > Streptomycetaceae > Streptomyces > Streptomyces coriariae. Next base: position 129,119 of record LJCX01000031.1, on the reverse strand, counting down.
CCTGCGCCGCGTTGGTCCTGGCCGACAGGTTGGCGAAGCCGATGAGCACGGTGATCTCGACCAGCGCCGCCCGGCCGAGCCGGTCGAGCAGGCGCGCGGACAGCTCGTCGGTGACGGTCGGCGGCGTGTTCGTCATCGCCTCGGCGTACTCCAGCACGTCCCGCTCCAGCGGCGTGAACACGTCCGCCTCCCGCCAGCGCGGCACCTGGCTCGCCTTGACCAGGTCCAGGTTGCGGTTCAGCGCCGCGAAGTAGTTGACGTCGAGGCACCAGCTACAGCCGACCTGCGCCGCGACGGCCATGTGAGCGAAGGTCTTGAGGCTCTCGTCGGCCGTGTCCCACTCAGCCGCCTTCGCCCCGAACTCCAAGGTGGCCATGGCGACCGCGGGGTTGTTGAACCCCACCTCCACGGGCTCGGGCAGTGCGCCGAACTGCTTGATCAGGTTCTCCTTCAACTCGGTGGGAAGCTCCGCCTTCGGCATACGTGGTGTCACGGTGTTCTCCCTGTCTCGGTGGCCGCTTCGGCCGGTGCGGCCCGCTCGGCCCGCACAACGTGGTCGGCATGAAGACACCGCCGGGCCCGGGGATGTGACAAGGCGACGGGGGACCCGTCGGACCGGGCTCGCCGACTTTCGCCGACTAGCGTGCTTCCCATGCTTCTCGACCCCCTCCCCCTCACCCCCGACCACGACATCCCCGCTCCCCTGCTCACCGAACTCACCGCGCTCTACGCCTCCCAGCACGCGTTCCACGCCCTCAGCGGTGACTTCCCGGATCCGGACGACATCCGGCCGGAGCAGGTGGCGGCTGCGCTCGCGCGGGAGTTGGCGCACGAGGGGGTGGAGGTGCTGCTCGCCCGCAGTCAGGGGCGGCTGGTCGGGGTCGTGGTCACCCTCGACCGGCATCCGGACCCGGCCGATCCCGATCCGTGGGTCGGATTGCTGATGGTGGACGCGGCCGTGCAGGGGCAGGGCCACGGCGGGCGGATCGTCCGGCAGGTCGAGGACCGCTTCCGGGAGGCCGGCCGCGATGCCCTGCGGCTCGCCGTGCTCGACGCCAACCCCGAGGGGCTCGCCTTCTGGACCGCCCTCGGCTACCGGGTCATCGGGCACCGGCCCGACCTCCAACTCGGCCGTCCGTGCGCCGTGTTGCGCAAGCCCCTGCGCAGGTCCCGCCGCGCGGGCCGGGTCGCCGTCGTAGATCCGCAGGGCGCCGTCCTCCTCTTCCGGTACCACAACGCCGACGCCGGCATGCACTGGGCACTGCCCGGCGGCGGCCTGGAGGAGGGCGAGTCGCCGCGCGAGGGGGCGCTGCGCGAACTGCGCGAGGAGACCGGGTGGGCGGACCTGGAACCGGGCCCCCTGCTGTGCACCTGGGAACACGACTTCACCCGCATGGGCATCCTCGTGACCCAGCACGAGCACATCTACGTCTGCCCCGGCCCGCGTCGCGAACCCGGCGGGCCCGGCCTCGCGGCCTCCCACGCCACGGACGGCATCCTCGGCTGGCGCTGGTGGACGCGCGAGGAGCTCACGAGGGAGGCGGAGCCGGTGTGGCCGCCCGGTCTCGCCCCGCTGCTCGACGCGTGGGAGGCGGAGAGCGGCCACCGTCGTCCGGGACCGGCGTGACGGCTCACGGGCGGGCGGGCTTGCCCTCCCCGTACAGCCAGTCCGCCCAGATCTCGTCGAAGTCCTCGTCCGGCGCCTGCTTCTCCACGAACGCCGTGAAGTCGTCGGTGTCGGCGCCGCCGTGGCGGTGGGCGGCGGCCCAGCCCTGGACGATGTCGTAGAAGGTGTCGTCGCCGACGGCCTGCCGGATGCGGTGGATCACCATCGCGCCGCGCTGGTAGACGGGGGTGTCGGAGACGTGTGCCGCGCTCGTCGGCTTCGCGGGCGGGAACGCCCACAGGTCCTCGTACTCGTCCTCGCCGTGGTCGTACAGCTCCGTGAAGGTCTCCTCCGTCGTGGCGCCGCCCTCGTCCTCCGTCCACAGCCACTCGGCGTAGGTCGCCAGGCCCTCGTTGAGCCACATGTCCTGCCAGCTCTTCGGCGTGACGGAGTCGCCGAACCACTGGTGGGCGGTCTCGTGGACGAGGGTCGCGGTGTCCGGGGCGCCGGGGTAGACGGGACGGTTCTGGGTCTCCAGGGCGTATTCGACGTCCTCGGGGCGGTCGACGATCGCGCCGGTGGAGGAGAACGGGTAGGGGCCGAAGTTGTCCTCCGCCCATTCCATGACCTCGGGGAGCCGGGCGAGCACCTCGCGGCTCGCGGTCACCTGGGACGGGTCCACGGCGACGTACACCGGCAGCCCGCCCCCGGTCGCGGAGCGGGTGACGGTGTAGCGGCCGATCGCGAGGGTCGCCACATAGCTCGCCATCGGCTCGGCCGTGTGCCAGGTGAAGGTCGTGCGGCCGTCGTCCGCCGTCCTCGCACTGCGCAACTCGCCGTTGGAGACGGCCGTCAGGCCCTTCGGGACGGTGACGGCGATGTCGTACGACGCCTTGTCGGAGGGGTGGTGGTTGCCGGGGAACCAGGCCATGGAACCGGTCGGCTCACCGAGGGCGAGCGCTCCGTCCGCGGTGCGCAGCCAGCCCTCCTTCGAGCCGTCCGGGTCGGTGATCGTCCGCGGGCTGCCGGAGTAGCGGACCCGGACCTCGAAGGTCTCCCCGGCGGACAGGGCGCCGGGCGGCCGGACGATCAGCTCCGAGCCGTCCCGGCGGAAACCGGCCGTGTCGCCCCCGACGGTCACCTCCTCGACCTTCATGCCCGCGAGGTCCAGGTCGAAGGCGGCGAGGTCCTCGGTCGCACGGGCGGTGACGACGGCGGTGCCGGTGAGCCGGTTGCCGTCGGGGGTGTAGGCGAGGGTGAGGCCGTAGTGGGAGACGTCGTAGCCGCCGTTGCCCGCCTTCGGGAAGTACGGATCGCCGACGCCCGGGGCACCCGAGACGTCCCGGGCCCGGGCGCCCGAGGTGTCCGGCGCCCCCTCGTCGTCGCACGCGGTCAGGGCGAGCAGGAGCGCCGCGGTGGCCATCGCCGGGACAAGACGCACGGATCGGGACATGTCAGTGATCCTATGGGGAAGACCGGCCCCGGCGCGGGGGCGTGACACCATCGCCTACGTGCTCGACATCGGCTACGCCCTCTCCAACCGCTTCCCGGACCCGCCGCAGAAGGACTACCGGCGCGCGGACGTCCACAGCCTCCGCCACGACCTGTTCTGCGGCGATGTCTACCTCGCCGACACCAAGGCGGACCGTGAGGTGTCCACAGCCTGGGGATGGGTGCCGGTACTGGACTTTGCGTGGGCGCTGTGCGACATCGTGGAGCTGATCGACCAGGACCCGGCGGGCTCCCGCGCCTCCCGCCCGCAGTACGCGGAACTGGACTTCACCGAGTCCACCGACTGCATGCTGTTCGAGCGCCGCTTCGGCTGGGTGGACATCACGGCCGACTGGATGCCGACGGAGGAGCCCCCGCTCACCTTCTCCCACGCCGAACTGCGCCGCGAGGCCCGCGACTTCCTGCACGACCTCCTCGCCGACCTGAGCGACCTGCATGAGGACCTGGCCGAGAACCCGGCGATCTGGACCTTGCAGGCCCGCTTCCCCCGGGTGCGCTAGACCGGGCCCGCCCTAGCCCTCCACCCTGAGCCCCAGCTCGGCAGCCAGCACGGGTGCCAGATCCAGCAGTTGGGCCGCGCTGATCACCGCGCCGGACAGCCGGTCCACGCCGCCCGCGAGGCCCAGTTCCACCGCTCCGCGCAGGTCCACGTCGGCCAGGGTCGCCGCGGTGAAGTCGGCGGACTTCAGGGCACAGTCGACGAACTCGACCCGCTCCAGGCGGGCGCCGCCGAAGTCCGGCTCCACCAGGACGCACGACTCGAAGACCACGTCCCGCAGCCGCGCCTGCCGCAGGTTCAGGTAGTCGATCTTGCCACCGCGGATCACGACCCGTTCCAGGACGGCGCCGTGCAACTGGGTGCCGCCCAGGCGGGCGTCGAGCAGCTCCACATCGCGCAGGGTCGCCTCCGCCAGGTCGGTGCCGACGCCCCGGATGCCGGTGAGGACCGAGTCGAGGAAGCGGGTGTGGCGCAGCCGTGTCTCGTCCAGCGCACAGCCCGTCAGGGCGCAGTCCATGAAGCGGGCGCCCCCGCCGTCCTGCCCTGCGAGGTCCAGCTCGCGGAACTCCACGCCGTCGTGGTCGCCGTCGGGCTCCAGCTCCCCGCCCCCGTACGGCTCGAGCGGCGGCAGCCGCACCTCCGGACGCCGCGCACCCTTCACCGCCGCAGCGGCCCTGCCGCCGGTGCCGCCGCCGGCCCTGCCGGTTCTCCCGGTCCCAGTCCTCGCCATGCCCCCCATGCTGCACCCCACCACTGACAATCCCCCTGCCCCCCTCCCCTCCGTCCCCTCCCCTCCGTCCCCTCCCATCCCTGCCTCTCCCCTCCCCTCATCTCCCCGGCAGCCGGAAAGTCCTTGACCTCAAGCAAGGTTCAGGTTGAAGGGTGGGAGCAGTCGGGCAACGGCCCGTCCCCGACCCACCGCTCCTCACCCGCCACCCACGCCCCACGACCCACCACTCACCACCCACGACCCACGGGGGATCACCATGCACGCCATCCGTCTCCACGCCTTCGGTCCCGCCGAGAACCTCCGCTACGAGGAGGTCGCCGACCCGGTGCCCGGCCCCGGCCAGGTCCGTGTCGCCGTCGAGGCCGTGGGCGTCCACCTCCTGGACACCGCCCTGCGTGAGGGCCACCAGGGCCCCGCCCCCACGCCGACGGCCCTCCCCACGATCCCCGGCCGGGAGATCGCCGGCGTGGTCGAGGCGGTCGGCGAGGGCACCCCCGACCACTGGCTCGGCAGGCGCGTCGTCGCCCATCTCGGCTTCGCGCCCGGCGGGTACGCCGAACGCGCCGTCACCGACCTCGACCGTGTGCACGAGATCCCGCCGAACCTGGACCCCGCCCAGGCCGTCGCCATGATCGGCACCGGCCGTACGGCGCTGGGGATCCTCCAGTTCGCCGAGCTCGGGCCCGCGTCCGTCGCCGTCGTCACCGCGGCCGCCGGCGGTATCGGCACGCTCCTGGTGCAGTACGCCAAGAACGCGGGCGCGACCGTCGTCGGGCTGGCCGGCGGGCCGGAGAAGGTGGCCCGGGTCGCGGCGAACGGCGCCGATCCCGCCGTCGACTACACGGACATCGCCTGGCCCGCCGAGGTCCGCGCCCAGCTGGGCGGCCGGACCGCCGACGTCGTCTTCGACGGGGTGGGCGGTGACGTCGCCCGTGCGGCCGTCGACCTGCTCGGCCCCACGGGCAGGCACCTCGTCTTCGGCTGGTCCGCCGAGGGCGTCCGCGACGGGAAGGGCTACTTCGTCGAGGGGATCTCCCGATCGGTCCTGGGGCCCGTGATGATCGAGAAGGCGGGTGGCCTGCGGGCCCTGGAGCTCCGCGCCCTCGCCGAGGCGGCCGCCGGCCGGCTGACCCCGGCGGTGCAGACCTTCCCGCTCGCCGAGGCCGCCGCCGCGCACCGGGCGCTGGAGACCCGCGGAACGGTGGGAAAGGTCGTCCTGGTCCCATGATCCACCGGGGACAGCCGGCCCAGGGATGCGATAAGCACTGATTCATGGTGTTCTGTCGGAATGAGTGTCACCCGGACAGGTGAATCCTCCGCCGACACCGAACCCGATCCCCGCCGCTGGTGGGGCCTGGTGATCATCGCCCTCGCCCAGCTCATGGTCGTCCTGGACGCGACGATCGTGAACATCGCACTCCCGTCCGCGCAAGAGGACCTGGGCATCTCCGACGGCGACCGCCAGTGGGTGATCACCGCCTACACCCTGGCCTTCGGCGGCCTGCTGCTGCTCGGCGGCCGGATCGCCGACCGGGTGGGCCGCAAACGCACGTTCGTCATCGGGCTCATCGGCTTCGCCGTCGCCTCCGCGCTCGGCGGGGCGGCCACCGGCTCGGCCATGCTGTTCGGCGCCCGCGCCCTCCAGGGCGCCTTCGCGGCCGTACTCGCCCCTTCCGCGCTGAGCCTCCTGACGACGACGTTCACCGACCCCAAGGAACGCGGCAAGGCCTTCGGCATCTACGGCGCCCTCGCGGGCAGCGGCGCCGCGATCGGCTTCATCGTCGGCGGCCTGCTCACCGAGTACCTCGACTGGCGCTGGTGCCTGTACGTCAACGTGCCCATCGCCGTCGTCGCCGTGCTCGGCGCCCTCGCGCTGCTCCACGACCGCCCCGGCCACGCGGACGTCCGTCTCGACGTGCCCGGCGCGGTGCTGGGCTGCGGCGGCCTGGTCGCGATCGTCTACGGCTTCAGCGAGGCCGAGCCGCGCGGCTGGACCGACCCCCTGGTGCTGGGGCTCTTCGCGGGCGGGATCGTCCTGCTCACGGTGTTCGTGTGGTGGCAGACGAAGGCGCGGGTGCCGCTGCTGCCCCTGCACATCATCAAGGAACGCAACCGCGCGGGCTGCTTCCTGACCATGGGCCTGGCCATCATCGGGATGTTCGGCCTGTTCCTGTTCATGACCTACTACCTGCAGGTCATCCTCGGCTACTCCCCCCTGAGGACGGGCCTCGCCTTCCTCCCGCTCACCCTGGCGATCATCATCGGTTCCACCCAGATCTCCGCCCGGCTGATGAGCCGGGTGCCGCCGCGCATGCTGATGGTCCCCGGCATGCTCCTCGCCGCGGGCGGCATGGTGATCCTGACCCAGATGACGGTGGACTCCTCCTACACCGGCGAGATCCTGCCCGCCCTGCTCCTGATGGGCCTCGGCATGGGCCTGACCTTCATGCCGGTCTTCTCCACGGCCACCGCCGGGGTCGCCCCGCAGGACGCCGGTGTCACGTCCGCGACCGTCAACACCTCACAGCAGGTGGGCGGCTCCATCGGCACCGCGCTGCTCAACACGATCGCCACCACCAGCAGCACCGCCTACCTCTCGGCCCATCTGACCGGCCCCGCGCGCCGGTCCCAGGTCGCCGCCGAGGCCACCGTGCACGGCTACACGGTGGCCATCTGGTGGGCCGCCGGAATCATGCTGCTGGCCGGCCTCGTGGCGGGCCTGATGGTCACCACCGGCCCCCCGAGACACGCCCCGGCGGCGGCCGTACCGGAATCGGTGGGCTGACCGCCCAGCGCCCGACGGGCCGGGGCGGTAAGCGGTGAGGGGTAAGCGATAAGGGGTAAGGGGTTCCGGGTCGGGCCAGGGGCCTGCGTCAGTGGCGTCCCGCCACCCGGTCCGCGACCCGCGCCAGCCGCGAGGACCCCGGCGCGTGGCGCTCCGTCTCCCGCCGGTCCGCCGCCCGGTAGGTCGCGTACATGCCCCGCACCCCCAGCCAGCGCAGCGGCTCCGGCTCCCACCTGCGCACCTTGTGGCCGACCCAGGGGAGGTCGGTGAGGTCGGTGCGGCCCTCCTGGCCCGAGTCGAGCCGCACCAGGTCCCGCAGGGTCCGCGCGGCCAGGTTCGCGGTGGCGACGCCGGAGCCGACGTAACCGCCCGCCCAGCCGAGGCCGGTGGCCCGGTCCAGCGTGACCGTCGCGCACCAGTCGCGCGGCACGCCCAGCACCCCGGACCAGGCGTGCTCGACCCGCACCCCGGCCAGCGCCGGGAAGAACCCGACCAGGATCTCGCGCAGCGCCCCGGCGGTCTCCAGCTGCGTGCGTCCGTCGTTGTCCGTCCGCGAGCCGAAGCGGTAGGGCACCCCGCGCCCGCCGAGCGCGATCCGGCCGTCCACCGTGCGCTGGGCGTACATGTAGGCGTGCGCCATGTCGCCGAGCGCCTCCCGCCCCGACCAGCCGACCGCCGCCCACTGCTCGTCGGTGAGCGGCTCGGTGGCGATCATCGAGGGGTTCATGGGCAGCCAGGTCCGCCGCTCACCCTTCAACGCGGCCGTGAACCCCTCCGTGCAGCGCAGCACGTACGGCGCCCGCACGGTCCCGTACGGCGTCACCGCCCGGCCCGGGAGGATCTCCGTCACCGGGGTCGACTCACGGATATCCACCCCCAGCGCCTCGACGGCCGCCGCGAGCCCCTTGACCAGCTTCACCGGGTGCACCCGCGCCCCGTGCGGGGTCCAGCTCGACCCCACGGCGCCCGCCACCCGCACCCGCTCGGCCGTCTCCCGGGCGCCGTACAGCTCGCGGTCCCGCTCCCCGTACGACAGCTCGTGCGCGTGGAAGTCCTTCAGCCGCGCCAGCTGCGCGGGGGTCCGGGCCACCTCCAGCACGCCGCCTTGGTGGACACCGGCGTCGAAGCCCTCCTCCGCCACCGCCCGGACGACCTCGTCGACGGTGTCGTTCATCGCCCGCTGGAGCCGTACGGCGGCCTCGTGGCCGTGCAGCTTCGCGTAGCGGTCCCGGCCCGCGACGCCGTTGTACAGCCAGCCGCCGTTGCGCCCCGAGGCGCCGTATCCGCAGAACCTCTGCTCCAGGACGGTGATCCGCAGGAAGGGCGCCGCCTTCTTCAGGTAGTACGCCGTCCACAGCCCCGTGTAGCCGCCGCCGACGATCACGACATCGGCGGAGGCGTCTCCGGCGAGCGGCTCCCGCACCGCCGGAAGGCCGTCGTCCGCGTACCAGAAGGAGATGCCGCCATTGACGACGCCGTCCACGACACCGCTTGCCGAGCTGCTCATGGCCGGACGTTAACCCGGCGGCGCGGGCGCTGTCTCCTTCGGATTCCGTACTCTTTCGCGCCCTCTGACCAGCGGACAGCACGCCAGCCCGACGAGGACGGAGACGAAGTGGCCGAAGTCCGTGAAGGTCGGTTCGGCGGTCAGCGGGAAGCCGTAGAAGGCGAGCACGGCCGCGAGGTACCCGTACCGCCAGGGCGGACCGATGCGGTAGGCGAGCACCGCCACCACCCCCGACAGCGCGTAACTCACCCCGACGTCGAGGGTGTCGACCGCGGACTGCGGGGCGAGCCCGTCCCCGATCGCCTTCGCCAGTGCCCCCTCGCTGATCAGCGTCGCCAGCACATGCGCGGCCGCGCACACCGCCAGCCACCGCGCGGTGCCCAGCCACCGCTCGGCCCGGGCGTGGAAGACGGAGTACAGCACCGCGTACGGCAGCCAGTACCCGCCGTCGATCCACATCGCGCTCGCCACCAGCACCCGCACCGGGTGCCGGGACAGCTCATGGATGTTGGTGGACCGCTGCCGCAGGAACTCCTGCTCGAACTCCGGCGACATGTGGTGCAGAGCCACCGTGGTGACGAACAGGACCGCCAGCCACACATAGGTGCCGGGCGCGCTGCGGACGTACGCCCACACCGCCCGCCGGACGCCGGAAAGCCCGCAGAGCCGTCTCACCGGCCCAGTATCGGCGAATCACCGGTCGCGGGCAGCGGAAAGCCCAGGTCGCACAAGAGCTGACCTGGGCTTTTCAAAGAGCCCCCTGTCGGATTCGAACCGACGACCTGCTCATTACAAGTGAGCTGCTCTGGCCAGCTGAGCTAAGGAGGCATCGCGCGCCGCCGCACGCACGCGAGGGCGGGACCACTGTACACAGCCGCGCTTTCCCCGGGCCACGGACTTCCGCGGTCCGCGCGGCTCTGACCAGCGGGCGGCTCCGCCCCACTGGAAAGTTTCCGCGAAGTTCACATGCCTGCGGGTACTGACAGACCGGGAAACGCCAGGTACCGTCCTGACCCAGTTCGCTCATGTGGACTACACCAACCACCTTCCTACAACGGATCGTCCGGCACGTTCCTGCCGGTAGAAGGGGGCCCTTCACCATGGCCACTGTCACGTTCGACAAGGCGACCCGGATCTACCCGGGTTCCACCAAGCCCGCCGTCGACGCTCTCGAGATCGACATCGCGGACGGCGAGTTCCTCGTCCTGGTCGGCCCGTCCGGCTGCGGCAAGTCCACCTCGCTCCGCATGCTCGCGGGGCTCGAGGACGTCAACGGCGGTGCGATCCGCATCGGCGACCGCGACGTCACGCACCTGCCGCCCAAGGACCGGGACATCGCCATGGTGTTCCAGAACTACGCCCTCTACCCGCACATGTCGGTCGCCGACAACATGGGCTTCGCGCTCAAGATCGCCGGCGTCAACAAGGCGGAGATCCGGCAGAAGGTCGAAGAGGCCGCGAAGATCCTCGACCTCACCGAGTACCTGGACCGCAAGCCGAAGGCCCTCTCGGGTGGTCAGCGCCAGCGTGTCGCGATGGGCCGCGCCATCGTGCGTGAGCCGCAGGTCTTCCTCATGGACGAGCCGCTGTCCAACCTGGACGCCAAGCTCCGCGTCTCGACGCGTACGCAGATCGCCTCGCTGCAGCGCCGCCTCGGCATCACCACCGTCTACGTCACCCACGACCAGGTCGAGGCCCTCACCATGGGCGACCGCGTGGCGGTCCTCAAGGACGGTCTGCTCCAGCAGGTCGACACCCCGCGCAACATGTACGACCGGCCCGCGAACCTCTTCGTGGCCGGCTTCATCGGCTCCCCGGCGATGAACCTCGTCGAGGTGCCGATCGCCGACGGCGGCGTGAAGTTCGGCAACTCGGTGGTCCCGGTCCAGCGCGACGCGCTCGCCGCCGCCACCGACAAGACGGTCACCGTCGGTGTCCGCCCCGAGCACTTCGACGTGGCCGGCGCCGACGCCGACACGGGCCTCGCGGTCGTCGTGAACGTGGTCGAGGAGCTCGGCTCCGACGCCTTCGTCTACGGCACCGCCAAGGTCGGCGGCGAGTCGAAGGACCTCGTGGTCCGCGTCGGCGGCCGTGACGTCCCGGAGAAGGGCAGCACGCTGCACGTCGTCCCGCGCGCGGGCGAGACCCACGTCTTCTCGACGTCGACGGGTGCGCGTCTGTCCGACTGACCCGGTTTGAACCCGGGTGATTCACCCGGGTTGACGAAAAGGGCCCCGCAGCCTGCTGCGGGGCCCTTTTCCCTGCCCGCGAAAATCCCCGGCACAGCGGACATTTCGATCGAGGTCCGTCAACCCCTTACCCAAAAGGGAGCACGGCTTCATCCCCCGTCCGGGTGACTAAATGTCGCCAAATCATTACTGCACGCTACCCTCTCACGCGTGAAGCACTCCGCGAACCACTCCACCACCCAGCGCACGCGCCGCGGCCAGGGCGGCCCAGCCCGCCGGATCGGCCGCTCGCTCGCCCTCGTCCTGCCCGTCGTCATGGTGCTCTCCGGGACCCTCGCGGTCACCCGGGTCAACTGGTCGGGGAACCCCTCGGATTCGGTGCTCACCGCCTCCGACGTCTCCGCCGCGCAGCAGTCCTCGCACCAGGCCGCCAAGGCCCCGCAGGACGTGCTGCGCGACCAGTTGCTGACCGAGCTCCAGGAGAAGGATCCGGGCGTCGCCCTGACCCACCTCCAGGCCGCCGTGAACGGCAAGCCGTCGCTGGCGAAGCACTGCTCCTCCATCGCCCGCGCCCTGGGCCGGGCGGCCGTCCGCGCGTACGGCCCCTCGCGCGCCCAGTCGTACTCCCGCCCGGTGTGCGACACGGCCTTCGCCTCGGGCGTCCTGGCGGCCCGGGGCTGAGCCACCGGGTCGCCGGGCCGGCCCGTAGCGACCGGGGCGTGCGGTTCCCTCCCGTCGGGGGAGCCGCACGCCCCGGAACAAGCGGCACGTACAGTGCGGGCATGACCGATCCGCACGCCGCGTCCCGCCCCACGCAAGCCGTCATCCTGGCCGGTGGCCAGGGGTCCCGGCTGCGTCCGTACACCGACGACCGGCCCAAGCCGATGGTCGAGATCCCCGGCACGGGGACGCCGATCATCGGCCATCAGCTCGTCTGGCTCGCCGAGGAGGGCGTCACCGACGTCGTCGTGTCCTGCGGCCACCTCGCCGAGGTCCTCCAGGACTGGCTGAAGTCGGCCGACCTGCCCGTCAAGGTCACCACCGTCGTCGAGAGCGAGCCCCTGGGCCGCGGCGGCGGGCTGAAGTACGCGGCCGCCCACCTGCCCCACCCCGACCGGCCCTGGTACGCCACCAACGGCGACATCTGGACCCGCTTCTCGCTGCGCGAGATGGCCGACTTCCACGCCGAGCGCGACGCCATAGCGACCCTCGCGCTGGCACGTCCGCGCATTCCGTGGGGCGCGGTGCAGACGGACGGGTTCGGCCACATCACGGACTTCATCGAGGCGCCGCCCACCACGTACGAGATCAACGCGGGCGTCTACGTCTTCTCCCCCGCGTTCGCCGGCCTGCTCCCCGAGCGCGGGGACCACGAGCGGACGACGTTCCCGCACCTCGCCCGCGAACGGCGGCTGGCCGGGTTCCCGCTCCCGCAGGGGGCGTACTGGCGGGCCATCGACACCGCGAAGGACCTCACGGAGGCGGCGAAGGAACTGGCGGCGCTGAGCCGCTGAGTCGCTCCGCTGGGGGCGCGGTTCAAGGTTTCGTCGTCGGCTGCCGGCCCGGTGGGGGCTGGTCGCGCCCGCGCGGCGGAGCCGCACGTCGAACACGCCCCGCGCCCCTCGAAAAGCAGAAAGGCCGGGGTGCCGTGCGCTGGTCAGCGCACGGCACCCCGGCCTTTCTGCAGTTCCGCCCCTACCCGAGCAAGCCGCCCACCAGGCCCGGCTGGCCGGAGGAGGACGAGCCGCCGTCCGAGCCGCCACCGCCGCCGCTCGTCGAACCGCCCGAGGTGGCGGAGCCACCGGAGGACGGGCCGGAGCTGGTGGCGGGCGCCTGCTCCACGGGAGTGGACTGCTCCGGAGGGGCCTCGCCCGCGGTGCCCTGCGTCTGGCTGGGCGCGCCGGCGTCCGAGCTGCCGGTGGTTCCGGAGTCCTGCGCCTTCGAGGGCTCGCTGTCCGTGCCCGCCGTCGGGGCCGCCGAGGTGGCGCCCTGAGTGGGCGAGCTGGACGCGGCGGGCTGCCGGGACGCCTTGCGCGTGCCGGACTTCTCCGGCAGCGGGGAGCCGGGCAGCTCGTTGCGCGGGGGCTCGCCCGGGCCGGGGACGACCACCCGGTCGGCGTCGCGGACGGCACCGCCGAGCAGCGAGCCGACGAGCAGGGTCAGCCCGACGGCGATCGCGGTCACCAGGGCGCCACGCCGCAGCACGTAACGGCGCAGCTCCCACAGGTCGGAGCGCGGACCGAGCCGGCGCCACGCACCGGCGGCGAGCCGGCCGTCCACCGAGTAGACGGGGGCGCCGGCGATGACCAGCGGCGACCAGGCGGCGAGGTAGATGATGTCGGGGGTGTCGTAGACCGGGACGGTCTTCCAGCTGACGGTGACGATGAGCGCCGCCGAGAGCCCGGCGCCGACGACCGCGGCGACCCGCTGCCAGCAGCCCAGGACCGTCAGCACGCCCACGACGACCTGGAGGAAGGCGATGACGAGGCCGGAGCCGACGGGGTGGTGCAGGGCGAACTGACGCAGCGGCTCGGCGACTTCCCACGGATGCAGGGTGTTGAGCCACTTCACCATGGAGCCGCGCTTGCCGCCGTCGAAGTAGACGGGGTCGCACAGCTTGCCCATGCCGGCGTAGATGGAGATGAAGCCGAGGAAGACGCGCAGCGGGAGCAGGACCACGCCGAGGTTCATCCGGCGGCCCGGGTAGTACGCGTGCCGGGCGGGGTCCTCGCCCTGGCGTCGGCTCCGCGGCGCCGGGTCCGGGTCGACGTCGGCTTCCCCGAAGTCCTCGAACTGGCCGTCGTCGTAGGCGGGTTCGTCGTACGCGGGTTCGTCGTAGGCGCTGCCGACGCCGCGCATGTTCGGCAGGATCCGCTGCGCGCCGTCGACGGGCGTCCGCTGGGCGCCGACGATCGGGGTCTCGAGGGTCTGCGCGGCGAGGTCGCCGTCGTACCGGCGGTCGCCCATGCCGACGCGGGGGATGACCTGGGTGGCTCCGGCGTCGGCACCGGGCGGTTCGCCGTGGCCGACGCTGCCTGCCCGCACGGCCTGCAGCAGTCGGTGGGCGCCGGTGTCGTCCGGGGCGGACTTGCCGCTCCAGACGACGGCCCGCCGACGGCCACCGGAAGCGGCGCCCGCTCTGCCGGCCGCCCCGACGGCGGCCATGCGCGCGGTGTCATCGATGGCGCTCACGTGCCGGGCGATCCGCGGGGATTGGTTACGCCGCGCCGACGCGCCCAGCTGCACGCGGAAGCTCGCGTGGCTGACGATGATCTGCGCCGGATCGCTCGGCACCTTCACCATGCTCAGCGCGGGAGCGTCGTCGAATCCCGACGAGCGGTCCCCCGTGGGTGTGCGGGGTGTTCTGGTGTCCACACTCATCTAACCGAGTGACGTGTGTTTAGGACACTGCTTTGACCCGCCGGATCTGTCCGGACTCCGTCAAGGTTGCACTACTCGCCGGGATTAACCCGTCCGAGTGAACCGTGCGTGCGGCTGCGAAGGGCTGCGTCGGCCTCCGACCGGCGCAGCCCGGCCTGCCTCAGCCCCGGCGCCGAGCCGCCTCGTACAGCACGATCCCGGCCGCCACACCCGCGTTGAGGGATTCCGCGCCACCCGGCATCGGGATCCGCACCCGGAAGTCACAGGTCTCGCCGACCAGGCGGGAGAGGCCCTTGCCCTCGCTGCCGACGACGATGACGACCGGTCCGTCCAGGGCCTTCAGCGTGCCGACCTCGTGCTCACCGTCGGCGGCCAGGCCGACGACCGCGATACCGGCCTTCTTGTAGGCCTCCAGGGCGCGGGTGAGGTTGGTGGCGCGGGCGACCGGGGTACGGGCGGCCGCACCGGCGGACGTCTTCCAGGCGCCGGCCGTCATACCGGCCGCGCGGCGCTCGGGGACGACCACGCCGTGACCGCCGAAGGCGGAGACGGAGCGGACGACGGCACCCAGGTTGCGCGGGTCGGTCACACCGTCGAGGGCGACGATCAGCGGGTCCTCGCCGTGGTCGTAGGCGGTCGACGCCAGGTCCTCGGGGTGCGCGTACTCGTACGGCGGGACCTGGAGGACCAGGCCCTGGTGGTTGAGGCCGTTGGTCATGCGGTCCAGCTCGGGACGCGGGGCCTCCATGAGGTGGATGCCACCGCGCTCGGCGGCGAGCTGGAGCGCCTCGCGCACCCGCTCGTCGTTGTCGATGAACTGCTGCACGTAGAGCATCGTCGCGGGCACGCCCTCGCGCAGCGCCTCGACGACGGAGTTGCGGCCGACGACCATCTCGGACGTGCCCTTGCCGCCCCGGCCGCGCTGTGCGGGCCGGCGCACGGCCTGCTTCGCCTTGGCGGTCGCGATGCGGTTCGCCTTGTGCTTCTTGCGCATCTCGGCGGGCGGGGTGGGACCCTTGCCCTCCAGGCCCCGGCGCCGCTGGCCGCCACTGCCGACCTGCGCGCCCTTCTTGCCGGACATGCGGCGGTTGTTGGCTGCCATGAGTCTCTCGTCTCCGTGAGCTTTTCGTACGTACGTCTTATGCAGTGTGCCGCCCGGAAGGCCGGGCGGCACAGTCGATCAAGGACAGCCCCGGGGCCGCCCTACCGCGGGCCGAGGCTCCAGCGCGGCCCCTGCGGGCCGTCCTCGATGGCCAGGCCGGACTGGGCTAGCTGGTCGCGAATGGCGTCCGCGGTCGCCCAGTCCTTGCGCGCGCGGGCCGACTCGCGCTGGTCGAGGACGAGTCGTACGAGGCTGTCGACCACGCCGTGCAGGTCCTCACCCCGGCCCTCCTCGCCGGCCCAGTGGGCGTCGAGCGGGTCCAGACCGAGGACACCGAGCATGGCACGGACCTCGGCGAGGCGGGCCACGGCGGCTTCCTTGTCGTCGGCGGCGAGGGCCGAGTTCCCCTGCCGGACCGTCGTGTGCACGATGGCGAGCGCCTGCGGGACACCCAGGTCGTCGTCCATCGCCTCGGCGAAGGCGGGCGGGACCTCGGCCGCCGGCTCGACGACTCCCCCGGCCTTCTCGACGACGCGCTGCACGAAGCCCTCGATCCGCGCGAACGCCGACTCGGCCTCGCGCAGCGACTCCTCGCTGTACTCGATCATCGAGCGGTAGTGGGGCGTACCGAGGTAGTAGCGCAGCACGATCGGGCGCCACTGCTTCACCATCTCGGAGACGAGGACGCTGTTGCCCAGCGACTTCGACATCTTCTCGCCGGCCATGGTGACCCAGGCGTTGTGCACCCAGTACCGGGCGAACTCGTCGCCGTAGGCCTTGGCCTGGGCGATCTCGTTCTCGTGGTGCGGGAAGATCAGGTCGAGTCCGCCGCCGTGGATGTCGAAGACGGGGCCCAGGTACTTGTGCGCCATCGCCGAGCACTCGAGATGCCAGCCGGGACGCCCGCGACCCCAGGGGGTCTCCCAGCTCGGCTCGCCCGGCTTGACGGACTTCCACAGCGCGAAGTCGCGCTGGTCGCGCTTGCCGGTCTCGCCCTCGCCCGAGGGCTGACGCAGGTCGTCCAGATCCTGGTTGGACAGCTCCAGATACCCCGGGAACGAGCGCACGTCGAAGTAGACGTTGCCCTCGGACTCGTAGGCGTGACCGCGCTCGATCAGCCCGCGCATCATCTCGATCATCTCGGGGACGTGCCCGGTGGCACGGGGCTCGTACGTCGGCGGCAGGCAACCCAGCGCCTGGTAGCCGTCGTTGAACGCCCGCTCGTTCTCGTACCCGATCGACCACCAGGGGCGGCCCTGGTCGTGCGACTTGGCGATGATCTTGTCGTCGATGTCGGTGACGTTGCGGATGAACGTGACGTCGTAGCCGCGGTGGGCGAACCACCGGCGCATGATGTCGAAGTTCAGGCCCGAACGGATGTGCCCGATGTGCGGAGCCGCCTGCACGGTGGCACCACAGAGGTAGATCGAGACACAACCCGGCTGGAGCGGGGCGAAGTCACGGATCTGCCGGGCACTGGTGTCGTACAGGCGAATGGTCACCTCTCCAGGGTAGTGGGCGTGGAGCGATGCCCCGAGCCCCTTCCACCCAAGGGCCACACATTCGTGACATGCCATGGCATATGTCGGCCGGTGCCGACGCGGCGCCGCTCAGCCGGTACGCGCCACCAGCGCCGTCGCGATCGCCATCAGGCCCTCGTCGCGTCCCGGGAACCCGAGCCCGTCCGTCGTCGCACCCGACACCGACACCGGCGCGCCCGCCGCCTCGGAGAGGATCTTCTGCGCCTCGTCGCGCCGCTTGCCGATCTTGGGGCGGGGTCCGACGACCTGTACGGCGATGTTGCCGATGACGAAGCCGGCCCCGCGGACGATCCGGGCCGCCTCGGTGAGCAGGGTGACGCCCGAGGCGCCGGACCACTCGGGGCGCCCGGTGCCGAAGTGCTGCCCCAGGTCACCGAGGCCGGCCGCGGAGAAGAGCGCGTTACAGGCGGCGTGCGCGACGACGTCCGCGTCGGAGTGCCCGGCCAGTCCGGAGCCCTCCCCCTCCCACTTCAGGCCCGCGCACCACAGCTCGCGGCCCTCCTCGAAGGCGTGGATGTCGGTGCCGATGCCGACCTGGGGAAGCACGGGCCGCGTCTCAGTAGCCATCGTTGAGCCTCCTGCGGGCCAGGACCGCCTCCGCGAGAACCAGGTCGAGGGGCCGGGTGACCTTGAAGGCCTCCTCGTGACCGGGGACGACCACGACCGTCAGCCCCAGCTGCTCGACCATGCTCGCGTCGTCGGTGACGTTCTCCGTGACCGACTCGTGGGCGCGGATCAGGGTCGCCCGGTCGAAGCCCTGCGGGGTCTGCACGGCACGGAGGCGGGCGCGCTCGGGCGTCGCGACGACCGGCTCGGGGTCGGCGGTGGTCACGGCCGGTTCGACCTCCTTGACGGTGTCCGCGAGCGGCAGCGCCGGCACGACGGCGGGGGCGCCGTCACGTACGGCCTCGATCACGGCGTCCACCGTGTCGACGGGGACGAGGGGCCGGGCGGCGTCGTGCACCAGGACGATGTCGTGGCCGGGCGGCAGCGCGTCCAGGCCGAGCTTCACGGACTCCTGGCGGGAGTCACCGCCGGGCACGACGAGGAAGTCGGTGCGGTCGGGCAGCGCGTGCGCGTCGAGCAGCGACTTCACCTCCGCGGTGCCGTCCGGCGGGGCCACGACGACGACCAGGGAGACGGCGCGGGAGGCGGCGAGGGCGCGCACCGCGTGGATCAGCATCGGCGTGCCGCCCAGCGTGCGGAGCGCCTTGGGGGCGCCCGGACCGAGGCGGACACCCCGCCCGGCGGCCGGAATCACCGCGGCCGTGCGGGTGGGCGTGGGGAGAGGACGCGAATCGTCAGACATCGGTTCCTGTCAGGTTTGTGTTCCGGCCTGGCGTGGGTATGGCCCTGGAAGTGCCGGGCGCGACGCCTTGACCGGACCCTTCCGTGACGTGCCGGTCGAGGCAGCAGCCCGGGCCCGGCACACCAAGTATCGAAGCATCGGTCGCATTATCCGGGGCGGTTCGGGGGCGGTATCGACCGACCACCCCTGTGGGGGTAGGGCGTACGGCGGTTGTCCTGGCGCGAACATGCCGCAGCGCCCGGCGACGGGAAATTCGTCAGCGGGCACCGCGGCATTTCAGTGTTCTTCAGTGTGCGTGTTCATCAGAGTGCGGAGACCGGTCTCGGGCCGGCTTCAGCACTAGAAAAACGCGTCGAGCTCAGGACGCGAGCACCTCGTCGAGCAGGGCTTCGGCCTTGTCCTCGTTGGTGTTCTCCGCGAGAGCGAGCTCGCTCACCAGGATCTGGCGGGCCTTGGCGAGCATGCGCTTCTCACCGGCGGAGAGTCCGCGCTCGCGCTCACGACGCCACAGGTCACGCACGACTTCCGCGACCTTGATGACATCGCCGGAGGCGAGCTTCTCCAGATTTGCCTTGTAACGACGCGACCAGTTCGTGGGCTCCTCGGCGTACGGCGCGCGCAGCACCTCGAAGACCCGGTCCAGCCCGTCCTGACCGACCACATCACGTACGCCGACGAACTCCGCATTGTCCGCTGGCACACGTACCGTCAGGTCACCCTGGGCGACCTTCAGCACCAAGTAGGTCTTGTCCACGCCTTTGATCTGGCGAGTTTCGATGGCCTCGATCAGCGCGGCCCCGTGATGGGGATAGACCACGGTGTCGCCAACCTTGAACGTCATGTGACAGGTACCCCTTCCGTGGCTATCCAGGGTAACACGGAAACTGCGGGTTCTGAATGGCGTTTTCGCAGGTCAGGGCATATCTCGGGGCTTGACAACAGCAACAGGAACGTGCTGCGGAGGGGCGGCGGAAGCAGGTATTCGCAGGTCGGAGGCGCTCTCCACGGGGGGAGAAACGCGCACGTTACACACATCCGGAGCCCCGCCCGAACGGCCGAACGTCCACATATGTCCGCTTCCAGGAGTGCGACTTCCGCTACTCCGTTCGGTTCACGTGGCCGGATACGAGCCGTTTCCGGAATTGATCATCACCCCCTCGACCCGGCCCGTGATCAATTCCGGGGACGACCTCGCATTCCTTCACCGAAAATCCGCGATCGGACGTCCGGCGCGGTTATGCGAATGGACCGGCGAGCCGGAAGAGGACAGGGAGAGCCAGGAAGAGAAGTGAGAAGACGAGGGGGAAGAGCAGGGGAAGAGGAGCCGGAAGACGAGGGGAAGACAAGAGAGAAGACGGGGGAAGACGAGGGAGGAGACGACGGGTGAAGCCAAAGTGACTCATGGGTCACCTGTGGCGGTCGGGACAGGTGGTGCCGGAGGCCGTTCAGCGCGTCCGTCGAGGCACGGGATCGCTCTAGAGGCGGGTCGGGTGCGGTGGCGCGAGAACGGCTCGGTAACCTAAGGCCGCTGACAGACCCTTAGGACGGCTTTATCCAAAGGAAGGCCGTCCGTGTGTACAAGGAGTTGCCGCCGCCGTGAGCAGCAGCCTTCGACGCGGCGCCCTCGCCGCTTCCGCCATCGCGTTCTCGATCGCCTCGCTCGCCGCCTGTGGGGCCGGCAACGACTCCCAGACCCTGGAGATCAAGCCGGACAACGCCGCCACCAGCGTCGGCGACATCAAGCTGCAGAACGTCATCGTCATCACCCAGCCCGACCTGGAGTCGACCGGACCCGCCGTGATCTCGGCGACCGTCTTCAACAGCGGCAGCAAGGCGCAGACGCTGGAGTCCATCACCCTCGACGGCGGCAAGTCCGCCGCGCTCTCGCCCGCCAAGGGCAAGGGCGAGCTGACCGTCCCGGCCGGCGGCTCGGTCGTCATCGGCGGCGCGAACAACGCCTCCGCCGTCCTGTCGAGCAGCCGCGAGGCCGTCAAGGACGGCGATGCCCAGAAGGTGACCTTCACCTTCAGCGAGACCGGCGCGATCAGCCTGCGCGCCTTCGTCGTCCCCGCCGAGAGCTACTTCACCAAGTGGGGTCCGAGCGACATCCCGAGCGCCGCGGAGTCCCCCGCCGTGAGCGCGTCGGCGTCCCCGTCCGGGTCGGCTTCGGGCGCGGCGGCCGAGGGCGGCTCCGCGGAGTCCGGCTCGGCCTCCCCGTCGGACTCGGCCTCCGCGTCGGAGTCGGAGTCGGCGACCGCCGGTCACTGACCTCGTACGCGCACGCGCACACGCACGCACAGAAGGGCGGCACCCCACCCGGGGCGCCGCCCTCCTTGCTTGCCCGTCCATCCCCGACGCGTTCCCTCACCGTCTGCGGGAGCGCCCGCGGCCGGTCCGGTTCGCCGTCGACGACAGCCGCCGCGGCCGGTCCGGTCTACGGCTCGAACTTGTAGCCCAGGCCGCGGACCGTCACCAGGTAGCGCGGGGCACCCGGGTCGGGCTCGATCTTGGCGCGCAGGCGCTTGACGTGGACGTCGAGGGTCTTGGTGTCGCCCACGTAGTCGGCGCCCCAGACCCGGTCGATGAGCTGCATACGGGTCAGGACGCGGCCGGCGTTGCGCAGCAGCATCTCCAGGAGGTCGAACTCCTTCAGGGGCAGGTCGACCTTGGAGCCGGAGACCGTCACGACGTGGCGGTCGACGTCCATACGGACCGGGCCGGCCTCCAGGGCCGCCGGGGTCACCTCCTCCGGCTCGCCCCGGCGACGCAGGACGGCCCGGATACGGGCGACCAGCTCGCGCGACGAGAAGGGCTTGGTGACGTAGTCGTCGGCTCCTATCTCCAGGCCGACGACCTTGTCGATCTCGCTGTCCTTCGCGGTCACCATGATCACGGGGACGTTGGAGCGGCCGCGCAGCTGACGGCACACCTCCGTACCGGGCAGGCCCGGCAGCATCAGGTCGAGCAGTACGAGGTCGGCGCCGTTGCGCTCGAACTCGTCGAGTCCGTCGGGCCCGGTGGCCGCGATGGCGACCTCGAAGCCTTCCTTGCGGAGCATGTAGGACAGGGCGTCGGAAAAGGACTCCTCGTCCTCGACGACGAGCACTCGGGTCACGGAAGGACCTCCGGGGCGGAAAGCGTCCGGTACGCGGACGAATCGGGGGATGAGGCGCGGGGTGATGTCTGGGTGGAGCGGTGAGGGGAGGAGTGACCGACCTCGTCGAGGCCGTCGACGTCGTCGACGTCACCGAGGCCGTCGACGTCGTCGACCTCGTCCGGGTCGGGATGCTGCTGCGCGCGGTCGCGGGGCACGCCCGACTCCGGCAGCCGCAGGGTGAACGTGGAGCCCTGGTTCTCGGCGCTCCACACCGTGACCTCCCCGCCGTGCGAGGCGGCCACGTGCTTGACGATCGCCAGCCCGAGCCCCGTACCGCCCGTCTGGCGGGAGCGGGCCGGGTCGACGCGGTAGAAGCGCTCGAAGATGCGCTCCTTGTCCTTGTCGGAGATGCCGATGCCCTGGTCGGTCACGGCGATCTCGATCAGGTCGCCGCCCGGCGCGCTCACCCGGCGGGCGGCTATGCCGACGCGGGTCCGGGCGGGCGAGTAGTTGACGGCGTTCTCGACGAGGTTGCCGAGGGCGGCGGCCAGCTGGCCCCGGTTCCCGAAGACGCGCAGGTCGGCGGTGCCGCCGGCGGCCATGGTGATCTGCTTGGTCCCGGCCTGGTGACGGCAGCGGTCGACGGCCTCGGCGACCAGTTCGTCGATGCCGACCGGCTCGGCGTCCTCAAGAGGATCGTCGTTCTGGACCCTGGAGAGGTCGATGAGCTCCTGGACCAGGCTGGTCAGCCGGGTCGCCTCGATCTGCATACGGCCGGCGAACCGCTCCACCGCCTCCGGATCCTCCGAGGCGTCCATGACGGCCTCGGAGAGAAGGGAGAGCGCGCCGACCGGGGTCTTCAGCTCATGGCTGACGTTCGCCACGAAGTCCCGCCGGACCGCCTCGATACGACGGGCCTCGGTGAGGTCCTCCACGAGAAGGAGGACCAGCCGGGAGCCCAGCGGGGCCACTCTGGCGGACACGGCGAGCGCCTCGCCGCGCCCGGTCCCGCGCCGGGGAAGGTCCAGCTCGACCTGGCGTATCTCTCCGTCGCGTCTGGTGTCCCGGGCCATCTTGAGCATCGGCTCGACGCTGAGCCGGCCGCCGCGCACCAGCCCGAGGGCGTAGGCGGCGGAGCTGGCCTTCACGACGGCGTCGGCCTCGTCGAGCACGACGGCGGAGGAGCGAAGCACGGAGAGGACGGTGTCCACACCCGGCGGAAGCACCGGGTCCGTGTGCAGTGAGGTGCGCGTGGGGCGCTTCTGCTCCCGCTCGCTCCAGCGGAACGCCAGCATGGCGATGACACCGGTGAGTACCCCGGCGATCGCTGCCGCTGCGGCGACCGCCGCGTTCACGTCCATGCCACCAGGTTAGGCACGCGATCGGTCCTGGCCACAGCTATCGAGGTGCGACCTCGAACACTCGTCGCCCAGAGTTCACCTTGGAGCCAGTGGTGGTTCATTTGGGGTGCCGGAAATCGACGCGTACGGGGCGGAGCGTGGCACCGTGGGGTTCGCAGCACCGGTTCCACGGCCGGTCGGCGCCGGTGCAGCAGCCGGTGACGACCCGGTTCGCGGCCGGTTCTGGCCCCCGGAACCGAACCCGAACCCCAAGCACGACGTACGAGAGGGAACCCTGATGCGGGACGCGTACCACGAGGAACTGGACTCGATCGGCGACAGCCTGGTGGAGATGGCCCGGCTGGTCGGGTCGGCGATCGGACGCGCCACGACCGCCATTCTCGACGCCGACCTGAAGCTCGCCGAGAGCGTCATCGAGGCCGACAAGAAGGTCGACGAGCTCCAGCACGACCTGGAGGCACGGGCGATAGCACTGCTGGCCCGGCAGCAGCCGGTGGCGACGGACCTGCGGATCGTCGTCACGTCGCTGCGGATGTCGGCCGACCTGGAGCGCTCCGGCGACCTCGCCCAGCACGTGGCGAAGCTGGCGCGGCTGCGCTTCCCGAACCGCGCGGTCCCGCAGGACCTGCACGCCACCATCCTGGAGATGGGCCAGCTCGCGCAGCGCCTGATGGCGAAGGCGGCGGAGGTCGTCGTCACCAAGGACGTCGACCTCGCCCTCCAGCTGGAGTCGGACGACGACGCGATGGACCTCCTGCACCGCACCCTCTTCCAGCACCTGCTGGACGACCGCTGGAAGCACGGCATCGAGACAGCCGTCGACGTCACGCTGCTGGGCCGCTACTACGAGCGCTTCGCCGACCACGCGGTGGCCGTCGCCAAGCGCGTGGTGTTCCTGGTGACGGGCGAGCACGCGGACGAGCTCCAGCCGGAGATCCAGCCGGACATCCAGCCGCCGACCGGAGCGGGCACGGGGACGGGAACGGGGACGGGAACGGGAACGGCGGCCGAGGGGGTCTGAGCCGGACGATGAGCGGGTCACCGGGTGAGCGGGTGACCGGGTGACCGGGAGACTGCGGTGGTGAGTGGGTGACCGGCGCCAACGGCGGTGAGTGGGTGACCGCGGGGGTCGTCCGGCGGGGGCGTACCGGATCTCCTCAGGGCGCGCGCAAGCCGCTGTGCGCCGTTGAGCCGTTGATGCGCCCAGCGGAACGGGCATGCAATGGGCACAGGTCCTACGCCTCCGGGAGGAACCCATGGCCGAGTCCCCCATCACTCCCACACCCGACCCCGCACAGGAACGCCCGACCGAGCAGCCCGCCGAGATCAGGAACCTGATGCTCATCGGCGCGTGCGGCTGCGGTTCCGGGTGCGGCTGCGGGTGCCAGTCGGGCAACCCCTGCCAGTGC
This sequence comes from Actinobacteria bacterium OV320, assembly GCA_001298545.1. Taxonomy (GTDB): domain Bacteria; phylum Actinomycetota; class Actinomycetes; order Streptomycetales; family Streptomycetaceae; genus Streptomyces; species Streptomyces coriariae. Next base: position 105,091 of record LJCX01000031.1, on the reverse strand, counting down.
GGCTGAAGCCGTACGACGAACGCGGGTGACCCAGGGGCCCGGCGCCGACACCGGCACCGGGCCCCTCGTCATGCCCGGACCGCTCCTCGTCCGGTCGCCGCGCGGGGAGCGCGAGCGCAGCATGGAAGTGCGGCCGCGCAAGTCGCGGACGCAGGCACAGCACGGGCACAGCACGGGCCACCCGTACGGCACACCCACACCCACACGCACAGTCACAAGCACAGGCACAGGCACGGCGACTGGAAGGGGGCGGGCAGTCATGACCCGCTTCATGGACGTCCACCACGACATGCACGGCATCACCGCCGACCAGCTCCTCGAGGCCCACCGGGCGGACCTCGCCATCGAGGGCGAAGAGGGCGTGCACTTCGAACGGGCCTGGGCGGACCCGGAGTCCGGAACCGTCTACTGCCTCTCCGAAGGGCCCTCGGCGGAGGCCGTCATGCGCGTCCACGAGCGCACCGGGCACATGGCGGACGAGATCCACCCGGTGCCGCTGACGGTGTGAGATCGCCCGGAGCGTCCGCCGAGGGTCGCTGACCGGGTCAGGTGGGCTTGACCGCGGATACGGCGGTGACGGTCACCTTGTTGTCGCACTGCGCGAACTGGCCGTCGTCCAGGGCGACCTGGTGCTTCCCCGCGCCCGGCAGGCCGATGACGAGCGAGGGGTACACCACGGGCTCCGCACCGGATTCGCAGAACCCGTCGGCCTCCCCCTGCACCTGTACGAAGGTCAGCTTGACCCATGCCTTGCCCTTGGGGGCCAGCGTCACCGGCGAGGCGGATCCGGTGGTCGTGACGGCGAGCGGGGCGTTCTTCTCCGGAGAGCCGTTGCCGGCTCCCGCGACGGTCGGATGCCCCTTGAGGACGCAGGCCTTGGCCGAGCTGTTGGTGAACTCGACGATCGCCGCCCCGGTCCCCGTACCCGACGGCCGATCGGCGGCCTGCCGGGCGGCGACCTTCAGGCTCCCCACGGAACAGACCGGCGCGGCAGCGGCGGCACCCCGGGAACTGTCCACGGCGGGCGTCACGGCGGCGGCACTCGCGGAAGCGGCACTCGCGGAGGCGGAGGCCACGGAAGGGGAGGTCACGGAAGGGGAGGGCACGTGGGTGGGGGTCGCGGAGTCGGGGCTGACGGAGGCGGGGCTGCCGGAGGCCGGACTCGCGGAGGCGCTGGGGGACTCCCCCGAACCACACCCCGTCACCAGCAGAGCGGCCGAGGCCACGGCGGCCGCCATCACGGAACCCCGAATTCCGAACCTGTTCCAGCGCATGTACCCGTTCCCGTTCCTGTTCGCGTTCGTGTTGGCGTTGTCGTTGGCGTTCTTGTTGGCGCTCGTATTGGCGTTCTTGTTCGTGTTGGCGTTCTCGTTCGTCCTCGCGTACCGCATGCTGCCCCCCGGATCCGTCCGATGGCCGAGGGCACCGGCCCTCAGCACCCACCAAGCCACCGACCCACCTGCGTGTCGTCCTGTCGTCCGTCAACGCAGACAGAGCGGGCAGGCGAACGGGTTCTCCCGAGGACCGATCTGTGACGCATCGGTGACGATATCCGGCCACATCGACTGAACCCCGTAAATCGGAATATCCGGTCGATCGTGGCGGCGACCTGCCCCGCTCGCCGCCCGGCCGACGCCGGGTGACCATGGGTGACGGGACCGGTCCAAGGGCCGAGCACCACACCGGGAGGCGCCCGTGACACGCACCGGAACGGCCGACGTACTGATCGCGGGCGCCGGCCCGGTCGGCCTGAGCGCCGCGGCGGAGTTGCGCCGGCAGGGAGTGCGCTGCCGGCTCGTGGACCGGCTGCCCGCCCGCCTCCCGTACGCGAAGGCCGTTGGCATCCAGCCGCGCACTCTGGAGATCTGGGACCACCGGATGGGCCTGGCCCGCACGGTCCTGGAGGCCGCCGCGGTACTGCGCGGTCAGCTGATCCACGTCAACGGCCGGGAGCGGGCGCGCATCGAGCTCACGCTGCCGCCCGAGGTGCCCTACGCATTCGCCGCGCTACCGCAGTACGAGACGGAGCGCCTCCTGGAGGAGTACGTCGCCGGCCTCGGTACGTCGGTCGAACGCGGCACCGAGCTGCTGTCGTTCACCCAGGACCAGGACGGGGTCACCGCCCGCCTGCGCACCGCCTCCGGCACGGAGGAAGAGGTGCGGACCGGCTATCTGATCGGCTGCGACGGAGCCCACAGCACCGTGCGCAAGGGGCTCGGCCTCGCCTACGAGGGGGCGGCCTTCGACGAGGAGTACATGCTGGGCGACGTCGAGGCGGACTGGGACATCCCCCACGGCTACGGCATCCGCTCCAGCCACCTCGCCACCGACGGCTCCACCGACGACCTACTGGTCTGCATCCCGCTCCCCGGCCCCGGCCGCTACCGCATGTCGATGCTCGTCCCACCCGAACTCTCCACGCGGACAGACACCGACGGCAGTACGCCCGGGGCCGGCAGTACGCCCAGCGACGGTGTGACGCCCAGCGACGGTGTGACGCCCGACGGCGGTCTGACGTCCGGCGGCAGCATGACGTCCGGCGGCAGCGTGACGTCCGGCGGAAGCCGGGTGCCCGGCGACGGTCTGGCACACGGCGACGGTCTGGCACACGGCGGCAGCGGGGCGTCCGGCGACGGCGTGGCGCACGGCCTGGAGGGCGGTCGCGCCCCGGAGCTGCACCACCTCCAAGCGGTGGTCGACCGCCTCGCCCCGACACCGGCGGTCCTCTCCCGACTGCGGTGGTCCTCCGTCTTCCGCATCAGCCACCGCATCGTCGCCCGCTACGCCGACGGGCGCGTCTTCGTCGCGGGCGACGCCGCCCACATCCATCCGCCCACCGGCGCCCAGGGCATGAACACCGGCATCCAGGACGCGTGCAACCTGGCCTGGAAACTGGCCCTCGTCATCCGGGGAGAGGCCGGACCCGCGCTCCTGGCCACCTACGACGCCGAGCGCCGCCCGATCGGCGAGGAGGTCGTCGGCCGGACGGTCCGCCACGCCACCCAGGGCATCGAGGCCGACCCCGACGACCCACGCACCATCCTGCTCCGAGAGGCCCAACTCCTCGTCAACTACCGCAACAGCCCCCTGGCTCCCCACCTCGACGGCTCCCCCGAAACACCCCGGCCGGGCGACCGCGCCCCGGAAGACTCCCCGGCAGCCCTCCACCCCGGCGACCGCGCCCCGGACTGCGCCGGCCTGACCGCCTCCGGGTCTGCCTACCCCTGGCGCCTGCTCGACGTCCTGCGCGAACGCACGGGGCACGTCGTCCTCCTCTACGCGACGGACCCCACGACGGTGGCAGCCGCGGCCGACTCCGTCGAAGCGACAGCCAAGGCCACCGCGGCCACCGGCCCCGACCTCCAGCTCATCGCCCTACTCGCCCGCGAACCCGCCCCCGGGCTGTCCACCCCGGACACCGTCCCCGTCCCCGTCCCCGTCCCCGTCTACCGCGACGCCACCGGCGAGTTCGCCCGTCTCTATCACCCCAACGGCCCGACCGCCTACGTCATCCGCCCCGACGGACACCTCGCCACCCGCTTCCCCCTCTCCGCCACCTCAACAGCCCTGCCTCCCTACCTGACAGCACTGTCCACACCGTCGCCCCCACCCCCACCCGACACCCCTCCAGAAGGAATCGGCGGTCAGCAGGACTCCACGCCGACGGGCGATACGTAGATCGCGGACAGCACCCCGTCTCCGTCCACCTCGACCGGGACAGCGGCTGTCGTATCGTTCAGCTCCAGGTCGTACGGCAGGGATTTCAGCGGGATGTCCTCGCCGAGGTAGGCCACCGAAACCGTGCCCTGGCAGTCGGCGCCCCCCGGCGGCGCGGTGTCGGGGACCCTGCCGTCCTTCGGACCGGCCTTGTGGGACGTGACGTTGATCAGCGTGTAGTCGTACTCGTAGCGGGCCGGGCTGACGGCGGTCTCCTCCCTCGTCTTCTTGACATCGACCCAATAGCGGGCGAGCTTCACCGTGACTGCCTCACACGGTCTTTGGGTCGCCTCCGGGGCGAAGTTCAGGCCGGAGGAGTCCAGGGTCAAGCCCCTGGACTGGTACTCGCCGCTGCCGCTGCGCAGTTCCTTCAGATAGTCGGTCAACTGCACGACGCTCATGCCACTGGTCTTCACGCACTTCGCGGGCGCGGCCGTCGTCGGGCTCTGCGTCGGAGTGGCCGGGCCGGGAGCAGCCGTGTAGTGAGCGAGCTCGGACGGGGAAGCCTCGGCGGCCGGCTCGTCCTGCGACGAACACCCCGAGACCGCGAGCAGCACCGCCACGGCGGCGGCCGGTATGAGGAACTTGCCCTTGCTTCCCATGAGTTACCCCGCCTACCTCGACACCGCTTCCCCTACCGAGCGGACCCACAGTACGAGTTCGGTGATCAGGTCCACCAGCAAGTCGGCCATCTCCGTCCCAGTTGGCGGTGCGGGCCTCGAAGTCCCCAAAGAGCCCCCGCCCCGCGAAGAAACCACAGGTCGGGGACTCAAAGGGGGGTGCCTACTTCTTCTCGCCATGGAACTTGCCGGGGATCTTGGTGAGCTGGGTTTTGGCAGCTCAGGGGCAGTGGGCTCATGCGCCTGGTGATCGCCGTTGGTCGTCATTGGCCACTGTCGAGCGACGCCGGACGGCCCAGGGACGGCCCAGCCATGGGTCACGTGAACGGCGTCAGCCGGCGGAGGCGGCTCGCCATTGCGCAGTGATGCGCCCCTCTTCCATGTCCCACCATTCCTTGGCCACACCGTGGTTGAGCAACCGTTGCACCTTGGCGAGATCGGCGGTGGGTGGGACGTCCAGGGCGACCATGCGGAACCGTTCTATGCCCTCGCCGCAGACTCCGAGTTCGTGAAACGCGTTGAGCACGCTCTGCCGTGCGGCTCCTGAACCGCCGTCACGGAGCACGATGAGGCGGATGGTGCAGTTCTCCGAACCCTGAAGCACCTCGCTGGCCCATCGGACGTCTTCATCATCGGGCTCGGTTGCCACGATGTCCCCGCAGGCGATGCCTCGGACGAACCAGGGGATGTTGTCGAGCCGTGCGGTGCCGTCGCCTTGGTCGACAGCCCACAAACTCTCCACCGAAGCCGGAGGCCAGTCGTCTTCGATCTCAAGCCGGAAGTGCACCTTCACGTACGGGCCTCCGCGGTTCGTCATGGCGCCCAGGATGCACAGTCCTGCCGCGCCGGCCGCGGGCGGGAGACGATGACGTCCGCTCAAGCTGAACACGAGTTCGTCTGTGCCTCAGCCGACGACAGCCAGCCACGACATCGGGTGCGCCGTTCGATCACGCACGCGTATGTCTCGCTGCACCCCCACCGGCCTCCGCCACGCTGCCGGTGCCGTTGACCAGAGCAAGTCACGACGGCAGACCCGCAATGACGCTGCCTGAGCCCTCAGCTTGGGAAGCTGAGGGTACCTACGGTTCGCTCCGGTCCTGACCTGCGACGGAGGGCGCAGACGCCTGGTGGACGGTCGATGGGGTTCCCCGCTTTTACCCGTGGTTCCCCGCGTGACCTGGCATGCATCTGGCACGCGTCGCCTGACTTCAGATTGTCAGGAAGTTGGCTTCATTACGTGGCCCAAGGCGACAAGGCCGATTCCGACCACTGTCAACGATGGATGCTCGAACCCGCCGCCTGCAACGTGTAGAGCGCCCGCTCCCCACAGTCTCGGTTGTCGAACGTGGCGCTGTAGCCATCGACCTGGCATACGTCCGAGGAGTAGGCCATGTAGGCCGAGAACAGCACAGGCGAGCCAGAGTGTCCCGCCCAGAATCAGCAGCGGCAGCAGGAAACCCGCAAACGATGTTGACATGGTCGTCCCCCGGTGAGCTGGTTGCCTAGGTCCCTGCGCGGAAGTCTGGCATGTCCATACGGACGCAGACGGTTGGACCTCTTCGTCCCGAAGCAACTTGGGCGGGGGGGCTGCCTTGGGCTGGTGCGCTCCTCACCCGCACTGATAGTCCGCAGACGTCCGCGATCGTCCGCCGGTGTTCGTCGGCGTTGTCACACAGTTAGACACTCACCGGGCACGGGTTAGTGTTCGCCCAAGCCTGGCTCTCGGTACGCCGCTAGGCGGGTCTTCCATTCCAGTCGTCCAAGTGGTCACGCGCTACGTCAAGGAAGCTCGCGATCGCATTCGAAGCAGCTCCGACGGAGGCTGCTACCTCGCGGTACCGGATCAAGGGGCCTTCCGTCATGATCACGAGATCGTCGCTGTCTACTGACATGAAGGGGCTGCTTTGGACCAGTCCGACGTAGCTCTCCAGGTCACCCAGCGCGTTCCCGCACTTCTCAAGCACTGCATACGCCTCCTCAGCGACGACCTTTGGGCCGGCGAGTCGTACGCGGATCGCGGCATCGCCCATCGGATCGAGTTGAGCCAAAAGGTCCTGTAGGGAGGGGATGGCGCCGCGACGCTCGTCGTCCCCGATGCTTTGGCTGTACGCCCCGACTGAGTTGGCGGCGTCTTGTATCTGACTTACCGACAGACGAGCAGCCTTGGCGAACTCCTGATATGAGTCCATCCGTGTCTGTCGTACGGACATGCCGTAGGCATCGGCTCCTGATTTCGCGGCAGCACCCACGGATCCTCGGCTGGCGGAACGGGCGGCGGCAACGGTGGCCACCCCTCCCACCAGGGCGCCAGCCACGCCAGCAATGGCGGCGATGAATGCTGTGTTCATGGCCTCAGTGGCAAGTTGCATAGCTATCACAGGTCTGGCTCCAGTGCCCTGAGCTGCTCCTATGTGTGCGAAGCGCACGGTACAGCCGTACTCCGCTCCCTGTAGAGGGCGTGATCTCGCCACTCGGGCACAGTGGGCGGCACGTTCTGATCCGTAGCTCTGTAGAGATCGGTCATTTGAGGTCATACAGGCTGCGGGGAAGGGCTGGGCGGCCGGGGTGGTCGCTGGCGGTTGCTGGGGTTGCTGTACTTCGTTGCTGTACCGCAGCGAGGCACCGTCGCTCCTCCTGGTCCCGGGCCGTTGCCAGTGCCGCTTGCTAGTTTGCCTGGTGGAGTGAGACCGGTCAGAGAACCTTCGAGGTCCGCGGTCAAGGGGGGTGGGCATAAAGGTCCCCGGGAGCCACCTCGGGACTATGTTCCAAGCCGTAGATCCCCACCCCCCTCATCCATCTCCTTGACGGAGCTGTCGGCACCGCCTGATGCCCAACACGCTTTCCAACTGTGTTGGTGGGATGTTGGGCCGCGTGCGGGGGCGTTCACCTGCGTTCATGAACGGCCCGTCATGGGAGCGGCTGCCCTCCTCGGTCTCGCCTGAACGGCCGTGAACGGCGCTGAACGAGACGGAAACTGAGACGGACGGCGCTGGGTTCCCTAACATCCTCGCTGTTGACTGTCGTCGCGCAAACAGCCGACCAGCGGGATCCCCTGCAGTGCCCTCCAGTTGCGGCATATGGGTGACCGGCGTTGACTGGAATTACCTTGATGACTAGCGAGAGTCGGATGTGATTTTCGCCGCCCACTCTTCAGTGCGACGTCGTCAACTCTCCCGCGCTGCGCTAATCGTGCCTGCCATCAAGTGACAAGACCTGCGACCACGGAATGCTCATGCTGGTACCCGCCATCGGAGGTTCGCAATGACACACGTCGGTTCTGCCCGCAGCCCAGCATCCCGGACCATGGCCCTGCTCATCACGGCCGCTTTGACGCTTTCCCTCGCGGTCACGTTCACGCTCACCTCAGCGAAACAGGCAGCCGCCTGCCTAAGCACAAGTAAGCTTCCAGGCAAGTGGTATTCAAGCAATGACAGGCTGAGCCGCATCGACGTATGGGTTTCAGACAGCTGCGGCCTTTACATGAGGGCCTATTCCAAGTGCGACTACGACGCGACGAAAAACTGTTCCTGGGACGGCGGCCGGTCGAAGAAGCTGTCCCCCAGCAGGTACGTCGCGGGCGCCCAGTACGCCAAGTACACATGGAACAACGCGAGCGAGCAGTTGCGCCTGGCCCGGGATTCGGCCTACCTGTCGGTTCAGGACATCATCAAATGGAATTCCGGCAAGGAAGAAAACTTCACCGTACGCATGCACAAGTGATCGCCGAGTGAGACTCTAGTGGCACTCGTGTGGGCACGACCCCGAGCATGACGAAGGGCCAGCCTGGGAAAAACCCTCCTGAGCTGGCCCTTTTTCTGCGCGCCCGGCAGCGATTGACGTCTAGTCATGGGAAGCGCAGTTCTGACCTGCGCCACCGAAAGTCAGCTACGGCGGCGAGTACGCCGAACGAGCACCCGTCACGTTTGTCTCCAGCAACCCCGTGCCGGCATCAGCCACGTTTCCCGATATCGAAACGGCGGCGATCCGGACGACGAGGTCGTGGTTGCTCAGGGTCGGCCTGGGCGAGTTACTTCCTGGCCTGGCTGCCTGGCTTGGCGGTACTGCGCGCTGAGTGGCCGGGGGCCGGCGCAGCGGTGACGGAGACAGGGAGCGGCGGCGGCCCGTGTGGCCGGTTGCGTCCAGGGAAGTGGTGTACGGGTTCGACCTGATCCGGGGGTTTGCTCCGGCATCGGGATGGCGCCCGCATAGATGAACGGCCACCGGCTGATCTTCGAAGTGTCGAAGCCTCGAAGGAGATCAGCACGATGACCGCACCAGACAGTCTGCCCCTGCACGCCCTCGCGGAAGACAACCTCGCCGCGGCGAGTCCCGATCTGCTGCGCGCAATGGTCAAGACGTTCGCCGACGCACTCATGTCCGCGGAGGCCGACGCCCTCTGCAACGCCGACCCTTCACCGCCCCCCGCTTCGGCCCGGTCCACAACCGCCGCACCGACGGCCGCCCCTGCCGCTGCGGCACCCAGCACGACCAGGAGGACGAGCAACTCGGCACCCCGCTCAACCCGGACACCTACGACTACGAAGCCGCCGTGCTCTGGAACGCGCACGCCGGGCCCCTCTGGCGCCGCTTCTCGATCTACCTGCGCCGAGAAGTCGCCAAGCGCGCGGGCCTGTCACAGCGGGAGCTCCGCGACTACGCCCGCGTGTCCTTCGCCAAGGTCGCCGAATACCAGAAGCGCGGGGCGGTCCACTTCCATGCCGTCATCCGCATCGACGGCCCCGGGGGCGGCGAGACTCCGCCTCCGACGTAGGCCACCGCCGAGCTGCTGACCGACGCCATCGGGGCTGCCGCGTCCAAGGTCCGTGTCGACGGCCCGACCATCGACGGCCGCGCCCACGAGTTCGTCTTCGGCCGCCAACTCGACGTCCGCACCATCCGATCCGCCGACTTCAACGACGGCCAGGAGCTCACCGAACGCGCCGTCGCCGCCTACATCGCCAAGTACGCCACCAAGGGCGCGGAGACAGCCACGGGAGCTCTCGACCGCCCGCTGAAGTTCGTCGCCGAACTCGCCCAGCTCGACATCAGCGAGCACGCGCGCCGCCTGATCCGAACCGCCTGGGCGCTCGGCGCACGCAAGGACCTCGAACACCTCCGCCTGCGCGCCTGGGCCCACATGCTCGGCTTCCGCGGCCACTTCTCCACCAAATCCCGCCGCTACTCCACCACCCTCGGCGCACTCCGCGACGCCCGCGCCGAATGGCGACGAGCACAGGCAGCAGCGAACGAACCCGCCCCCGAGACGACGTACGTACTCGCGCACTGGGTCTTCGCCGGAACCGGCCTGTCCGACGCCGAAGCCTGGCTGGCCGCGTCCATCGAACCCGCCCCCGGAACCGAAGGAGAGCCCACCCGTGGCTAGCCAACGCCTCGCCCTGGCCGACGTGGCCACCGAACCGCGCACCCTGCCCTCGCGGTACCTGACGCCTGACGACCTGGTGGAGATGTTCGAGTTGCCCAGCGTCGAGACGGTCTACCAGTGGCGACGTAAGCGCACCGGGCCCCGTGGGTTCCGTGTCGGCCGGCACCTCCGCTTCTATCCGGCCGACGTGCGCGCCTGGGTGGACTCCCGGCGTGAGGGAGCGGCTGCCTGATGGCCGGACACATCCAAGACCGCTGGTACAAGTCCGAGGTCGGTCCGGACGGCAAGACCCGCAGAGTGAAGAGCGACCGCTATGGCTCGGGCGCGCGCTACCGCGCCCGGTACGTCGGCCCGGACGGTACGGAGAAGTCCAAGAGCTTCCCCGACAGACAGAAGCGGCTTGCCGATCAGTGGCTCGCCCACACCGAGGCGGACATGGCACGCGGGCAGTACATCGACCCGCGCGCCGCTCGGATCACCTTCCAGCAGTACGCCGAGACATGGGTATCCACACAGGGAGCCGACCCGAACACCCAGGCTTCGATGGAGTCACAGCTTCGGCTGCACGCCTTCCCGTACCTGGGATCGCGACCGCTCGGCTCCTTCCAGCCCGCGCATATCCGGGACTGGGTGCGGCAGCTGAGCGAGAACGGCATCCGGGGCTCGTACGCCCGCACCATCTACTCCAACGTGCGTGCCGCCCTCAGCGCGGCCGTGGACGACGGTCACCTTCCCAGGAATCCTTGTGCGGCTCGATCGGTCCGGCCGCCGACCGTCGATGACAGGCGCGTCGCTCCCTGGACACCGGAACGCGTCTTCGCCGTCCAGGCCGGCATGCCCGAGCGGTTCCGGGCCATGGTCGACCTGGGTGGCGGCTGCGGCTTGCGACAGGGCGAGATCCTCGGCGTGGCCGTCGACGCGATCGACTTCGCGTCGGACACACTCCACGTGGTCCAGCAACTCAAGCTGAGCCGCAGCAAGGCCGCCTTCGCCCCGCCCAAGGGCGGCAAGCTACGGGCGTCCCGCTCCCCGGTCCGGTCTCCGATGCACTCCGGGCCCACATGAAGCGGTTCCCGCCGGTCGACATCACCTTGCCGTGGAAGGTAGCGGACGGGCCTCCGGTGACCAAGCGGCTGATCTTCACCGGGCCGCGCGGTGGTCACGTCTGGCGGACGTCGCTCAACGAGGAGGCGTGGAAGCGGGCGTTGGCTTCGGCTGGCGTGATCCCCGAGCGGAAGCCGGGCGGGCCGTACGCCGAGTCACGTGAGAACGGCATGCACGCCCTTCGCCACTTCTACGCCTCGGTGCTCCTGGACGCCGGGGAGAACATCAAGGCCCTCGCCGAGTACCTCGGCCACTCGGACCCGGGCCTGACACTGCGCGTCTACGCCCACCTCATGCCGTCGAGTCAGGAGCGGACCCGCAAAGCCGTAGCCGCTGTCTTCGACACCACCAAAACGATGCGACATGACGGCTGAGGGCTCGTACGCTCCGAAATGAAGGGGCGGGGAGAACAATGGCGGACGAGTACTTCTTGCTGGTTTGCGACGACGTGCCTCATGACGTGGTAATCACTGACCCCGGTGTCCGCGTGATGGACGTCGTCCAGGTCGTGCGTCGGCTGACGGGGCTGAGCCTGTGGCGCAGCAAGGTTCTGGCGACACAGGTTCCCGCCGTCATTCTCGCCTGCGTGCCTGAGGAGGACGCGGCGGCAGCCGTCTCAGCCCTCCGCGATGCGGGAGCCCGGGCAGAGACGAGAGAGCAGCCGGAACCGTACTTCCCGAAGCGCTGAGAACGGCCCGATCAACCGGCTGGCGGCCCAGGGACGGCCCAGGCCCACCAAAAAGCCCCCGGCCTGCTAAGAAGTCGCAGGTCGGGGGCTTATCAGTGTCGCGTTACTTCTTCTTGCCCTGGTTTTTGACTGCCTCGATTGCCGCCGCGGCTGCGTCCGGGTCGAGGTAGGTGCCGCCGGGGGTGAGGGGCTTGAAGGAGGCGTCGAGTTCGTAGGCCAGGGGGATGCCCGTCGGGATGTTCAGGCCTGCGATGTCGGCGTCGGAGATGCCGTCGAGGTGCTTGACGAGGGCTCGGAGCGAGTTGCCGTGGGCGGCGACCAGGACCGTGCGGCCGGACAGGAGGTCCGGGACGATGCCGTCGTACCAGTACGGGAGCATGCGGACGACGACGTCCTTCAGGCACTCCGTGCGGGGGCGGAGCTCCGGCGGGATGGAGGCGTACCGGGCGTCGGCGGCCTGGGAGAACTCGGAGTCGTCCGACAGCGGCGGGGGCGGGGTGTCGTAGGAGCGGCGCCAGAGCATGAACTGCTCCTCGCCGAACTCCGCGAGGGTCTGCGCCTTGTCCTTGCCCTGCAGGGCGCCGTAGTGGCGTTCGTTCAGGCGCCAGGAGCGGTGGACGGGGATCCAGTGGCGGTCGGCGGACTCCAGGGCCAGCTGGGCCGTGCGGATCGCGCGCTTCTGGAGCGACGTGTGGACCACGTCGGGGAGGAGATCGGCATCCTTCAGGAGTTCGCCACCGCGGACCGCCTCCTTCTCGCCCTTCTCGTTGAGGTTGACGTCCACCCAGCCGGTGAACAGGTTCTTCGCGTTCCACTCGCTCTCGCCGTGACGGAGGAGGATCAGCTTGTACGGTGCGTCGGCCATGCGTATGAGCGTAATCCACCGCTCCGCTCCGTTGTGCGCCCGCTCGTACAGCGGACAGGCCGCCTGACGGTTGACGGGATCTGTTAATTGAGTGGCCCCCCGCGCTTCGCCTCTCGTAAGTTCTGAGCGCCGCCTGAGCCACTTACACGAGCCGCTTGCACGAGCCGCATACTTCCCGGGGGATCCGCCATGTCCGTCGCCGTCCTGAGACGTGCCGCCCGCGAGACCCTCTCCGGGCTGCCGCGCGAGTTCTGGTGGCTGTGGACCAGCACTCTCGTCAACCGGCTCGGCGCCTTCGTCGCCACCTTCATGGCGCTGTACCTGACACTCGACCGCGGGTACTCCGCCTCCTACGCCGGGCTCGTCGCCTCCCTGCTCGGGCTGGGCGGGGTCGTCTCGTCGCTCGGCGGCGGGGTCATGGCGGACCGGCTCGGGCGGCGGCCCACCCTGCTCGTCGCGCAGACCTCGACGGCCGTCTCCGTGGCGCTGCTCGGGTTCGTGGAGCATCCCGTCGCCATCGCCGGCGTCGCCTTCCTCGTCGGCATGGCCTCCAACGCCTCCCGGCCGGCCGTGCAGGCGATGATGGCCGACATCGTGCGGCCCGAGGACCGGGTCCGCGCCTTCTCGCTCAACTACTGGGCCATCAACCTCGGCTTCGCCGTCTCCTCGACGGCCGCCGGGTTCATCGCCGAGGTCAGCTACCGCGCCGGGTTCCTGCTCGAGGCCGGGATGACCCTCGTCTGCGCGGTCGTCGTCTTCCTCAAGCTGCCCGAGTCCCGGCCCGAGCAGGAGGAGAAGGCCGTACGTGAGGACAGCGTCGGGCTGGGGACCGTGCTGCGGGACGGGCGGTTCATGAGCGTCGTCGGGCTGTCCTTCCTCGTCGCGCTCGTCTTCCAGCAGGGGTCCGTGGGGCTGCCCGTGGCGATGGGCGCGGCCGGGTTCACCCCGGCCGACTACGGCATGGCGATCGCCGTCAACGGCGTGCTCATCGTCGCGTTGCAGATCCCCGTCACCCGGTTCATCGAGCACCGGGACCCGCGGCGGCTGCTGATCGTCTCCTCGGTGCTCGCGGGGTACGGGTTCGGGCTCACCGCCTTCGCCGGGTCGGTCGGCGTCTTCGCGCTCACCGTCTGCGTGTGGACCCTGGCGGAGATCGTCAACGCGCCGACCCAGACCGGGCTCGTCGTCCGCCTCTCCCCCACCCACGGGCGCGGGCGCTACCAGGGCATGTACACGCTCTCCTGGGCCGTGGCCTCCCTGATCGCCCCCGTGATGTCCGGCTTCGTCATCGACCGGTTCGGTGCGGAGTGGCTGTGGGGGATGTGCGCGGTCGTGGGGACGGCGGCGGGCGTCGGCTACGCCGTGCTGATGCGCTGCCTTCCCGGGGAGGGCAAGGACAAGGACAAGGGCGAGGGCAAGATCGCGGTCGCGGTCGAGGTCGAGGTCGAGGTCAAGGTCGAGGTCGAGGTCGAGGTCGAGGCGACCGTCCCCTGCGAGCAGGCCGGCGCTGCCGCCGAGCCTGCGGCCGCCCACGCCGTCTGAGCGGCGGGCGCGGCGGGCGCGACGGGCGCGACGGGCGCGGCGGGCGCGGCGGTCAAGGGTGCATCCGTGCGCCCTTCAGCACCTTGTCCACCGCGTTCCTCGGGCCGTGGACCGCCAGTCCTACGACGTCCAGCCCGGCCGTCGGTACGGCACGCACCGCCGCGCGGTTGTCGCGGTCGTTCCCGGTGGCGAAGAGGTCGCTCGTGAACACCGCGCGCGGGAGGGACCGGGAGAGCACGCGCGCGTGAGCGGCGGTCAGCGTCTCCTTCGTGCCCTCGAAGACCAGCACCGGCTGGCGGAACATCGGCAGGTACGCCACGCCGTCCGCGTCCTCGTACGGCTCCCCGATCACCTCGGGGAGGGCCGTGCCGAGGCCGCTGACCAGGAACGCGGTGACGTTCAGGCGCTGCCAGGTCTCCAGGTCCTCGCGCAGCAGGACGGCGATCTTCGTGTCGAAGCGAAGGGGGGCGGCGGGCGGGACCGGCGCGGTGGATGCCGTGGGTGCTGCGGGCGCGGTGGGTGCTGCGGGTGCGGTGGGTGCTGCGGGCGCGGTGGGTGTCTCGGCGTTCATGGTTCGAGACTGCCGACCTGCCTACGGCGCCGTCTTGTACGTTCTTTGCATGGCCCCGCAGCGGACGGCCGACGTCTCCGCCTGGCGCCCGGCCGTCCCGGGCGTGGTGGAGGTCTTCCATGCCCACTTCACCGAGTACGCGTACCCGATGCACGTCCACGAGGCGTGGACGCTGCTGATCGTCGACGACGGCGCCGTACGGTACGACCTCGACCGGCACGAGCACGGCACCCCGCACGACACGGTGTCCCTGCTGCCGCCGCACGTGCCGCACAACGGCTCACCGGCCACCTCGGGCGGCTTCCGCAAGCGGGTCCTGTACCTCGACGCCGAGGTGCTCGGCGAGGACCTCATCGGGGCCGCCGTCGACGCCCCCGACCTGCGCGATCCCGTGCTGCGCCGGCGGGTCGGGCAGCTGCACTCCGCGCTCGCCCGGCCCGGCGACGAGCTGGAGGCCGACAGCCGGCTGACGCTGATCGGCGAGCGGTTGCGGACCCATCTGCGCGCGGGGCTGCGCACCGCCGCCGAGCGCCGCGACCCGGACCTCGCCCGCCGGCTGCGTGAGCTGCTCGACGAACGGGTCGTCCAGGGCCTGATGCTGGACGAGGCCGCCGGGCTCGTGTCGGCCCATCCGGCCCATCTGGTACGGGCGTTCAGCGCGGCGTACGGCATCGCGCCGCACCAGTACCTCACCTCCCGCCGGGTCGACCTCGCTCGTCGGCTCCTGCTCGACGGGCGGCCACCGGGTGAGGTCGCAGTGGCGGCCGGCTTCTACGACCAGGCTCATCTCACCCGGCATTTCCGGAAGTTGGTGGGGGTCACGCCCGGGCGGTACGGGGATGGACGGAAGTCCTCCGTCCGGTGATGACCGGCGCATAACGTCGCCTCATGGACATCGACGAGGCACAGCACTCCCCCGGCACGCCCGACCCTCAAGGGCCTCAGGGGCCTCAGGGATCTCAGGCATCTTCCGCACGGGGTGGATTACACGTGAGACGGATAGCGGTCGCCGTCGTGGGGGCGGCGGCTCTAATCGCCCTGAGCGTCGGCATCGCCCTCGCGGCCGGTTCGGACGAGGAGCCCGCCACTCCCGTACCGAGCGTGTCGTCCGCCCAGCCGTCGGACACCGGGGGCGACACGGGGGGCGACACCGGGAGCGACACCTCCGGCGGGACCAGCGGCGGCGTCGACGGCGGCAGCACGAGCGGCGGCACCACGAGCGGCGGCACCGACCCCGACGCCACCGAGCCGCCGTCCACGTCCACCCCCAGACCCACCGCGCCGGCCGACCTGGCCGAGATCAACCGGCGGCTGAACGAGCTCGACCAGAAGCTGGACCAGCTGCCCACCAAGCAGGAACTGGCCGACGCCCTGCGCGCCTTCGCCGACCGGCTCGACGCCCCGGCCACCCCGACCGCTCCCGCCCCGGACCCGGGCGACCCGGACGCTTCCTGACCGGTTGCAGACAGCGCCGGGGTGAGCCGACGTCAGTCGGCCGGGCGTTGCGTCAGATGGGCGAACGCGTCCAGGTTGCGCGTCGGTTCGCCCCGGGAGACCCGCCACTCGTACTCCCGGCGGATGGCGCTCGCGAAGCCCAGCTCCAGGAGTGTGTTGAAGGCACCGTCGGCGGCCTCCAGGACCTGGCCCATGAGGCGGTCGATCTCGTCGGCGGTGACCGAGGCGAGGGGGAGGCGGGCGGTGACGTAGACGTCGCCGAGCCGGTCGACGGCGTAACTCACGCCGTACAGCTTGAGGTTGCGCTCCAGGAGCCAGCGGTGGACGCCGGACTCGTTCTCGTCGGGATGACGGACGACGAAGGCGTTCAGGGAGAGGGAGTGGCGGCCGACGATGAGGGAGACGGTCGTCTTGAGTTTCCGGGTGCCGGGGAGCTGGACCACGTAGTTTCCGGGAGCCGGGCTCTCCCACTCCAGCTCCGCGTCCTTCAGGAAACCCTCGATGACCTGTGCGGCCGTCTTCTCCACGTCACCCATGCTCGGAGCGTACGCGACGGCGGTGGGACTGGGCCGCGGCCGCGTAGACGTCGGCGGTGGCGGCGGCCGCGGTGTCCCAGCCGAAGGACTGGGCGTGCGCCGTGGCGGCCGCGCCCATCCGGGCGGGGAGGTCGGGGCCGTCGGCGAAACGCGCGAGCACGCGCGCGTAGGCGGCCGGGTCGTGGCCCTGCACCAGGAAGCCCGTCTCGCCGTCCCGCACGGCCACCGGGAGCCCGCCGACGGAGGCGGCGAGCACCGGGGTGCCGGCCGCCTGCGCCTCTATGGCGACGAGCCCGAAGGACTCGCTGTAGGACGGCACGACCAGCAGTGACGCCGCCCGGAACCAGTCCGCGAGCTGGTCCTGGCCGACCGGCGGACGAAACCGTACGACGTCCGCGATGCCGAGCCGCGCGGCCAGCTTCTGCAGTCCCTCGGGCTTGGCGAGGCCACTGCCGCTGGGGCCGCCGACGATCGGGACGACGATGCGGGAGCGCAGCTCGGGGCGCTCGTCGAGCAGGACGGCCACCGCGCGCAGGAGCACGTCCGGAGCCTTCAGGGGCTGGATGCGGCCCGCGAAGAGGGGGACCAGCGCGTCCTGGGGCAGGTCCAGGCGGGCGCGGGCGGCGGCCCGGCCGTCCGCCGGGGTGAAGCGGTCGAGGTTGACGCCCGGGTGCACCACGGCGACCTTGTCGGGGCCCGCGTGGTAGTGCCGGACGAGTTCGTCGGCCTCCTCCGCCGTGTTGGCGATGAGGCGGTCGGCGGCGGCGACGATCTGGGTCTCGCCGATGACGCGGGCGGCGGGCTCGGGGGTGTCGCCGTCGGCCAGGTTGGCGTTCTTGACCTTGGCCATGGTGTGCATGGCGTGCACCAGAGGGGCGCCCCAGCGCTGGGCGGCCAGCCAGCCGACGTGCCCGGAGAGCCAGTAGTGCGAGTGCACGAGGTCGTAGTAGCCGGGGCGGTGCCCGGCCCAGGCCTGCATCACGCCGTGCGTGAAGGCGCACAGCTGGGCCGGGAGGTCCTCCTTGGCGAGACCCTCGTAGGGGCCCGCGTCGACATGCCGGACGAGGACTCCGGGGGCCAGCTCGACGGTCGGCGGCAGGCCGCCGGTGGTCGCGCGCGTGAAGATCTCGACCTCGATGTTGATCGCGGCGAGGCGCTGCGCGAGTTCGACGATGTAGACGTTCATGCCGCCCGCGTCGCCGGTGCCGGGCTGGTGGAGCGGAGAGGTGTGCACGGAGAGCATCGCGACGCGGCGGGGGCGGCGGTGGAGCCTGAGCCGCGAGGGTGCCGCCGAAGAGCGACGCCCGAGCCTGTTGGTGTACTGGCTCACGGGGCGTTCCTCCTTGCTGCGGGCATGCCGGAAAGAGGGTGTGGGGCCCTCCAAGGGGCTGCAACGCCGGAGGAAGGCGTTCCCATTCCGGGCGGGTTTCCGAGAGGGGCGGTTTTTGCTCAGCCATTACCAGGTATCGCTCAACCGTTCGAAGTCGATGTGCGTTGTGGCCGCGCGGCCAGAGCCGTTTCTCGCCCCCGCCGCCCCTTCCCGTCCCGACCCTGGGGCTGCCGCCCCCGGACCCCCGCTTCGGCCCGAAAGGGCTTCGTCCTCAAACGCCGGACGGGCTGGTTCTTCCGGACGGGCCGAGACTCCGGGCGGGCGGGGCGCCGGACGGGCCGAGACTGCGATCGGTCGAGGCTCCGGTCAGGGCGAGGCTCCGGGGCGGCTGAAGGTGGTGCCGCATTGCCGCATTACCCTCGTAGGCATGACGTCCCGCGCCCCCGCCCGCCCTGTGGGCACGGTCACGCGCGGGACGACCAACCCCAACCGGCTGCGCCGCATGGACCGCTGGATCGCCGCGACGCACGGTGCCGAACTGCGCCGCGCCGCCGAGCCGCTCGCCGTCGACCTCGGGTACGGGGCGGCGCCCTGGACGGCCGTCGAGTTGCTGCGGCGGCTGCGTTCCGTCGCCCCACGCGCGCGTGTCGTGGGCGTAGAGATCGAACCGGCCCGGGTGGCGGCCGCCAAACCGTACGAGCGCGAGGGGCTGGACTTCCGGCACGGCGGGTTCGAGATCCCGGTGCCCCGACGACCGCACCTCGTACGGGCCGCCAACGTGCTGCGGCAGTACGACGAGGACGAGGTCGCCGCGGTCTGGCAGCGCCTGTGCGCGCGGCTCGCGCCGGCCGATCCGGTGACCGGGTCCCGCGGCGGTCTGCTCGTCGAGGGGACCTGCGACGAGATCGGGCGTCGGCACGTATGGGTCGCGCTCGGACCGGAAGGGCCGCGCACGGTCACCTTCGCCACCCGGCTGGGCTCCCTGGAACGCCCCTCGGACCTGGCGGAGCGGCTGCCCAAGGCGCTGATCCACCGCAATGTCCCGGGCGAGCCGGTGCACGCCTTCCTGCGCGACTTCGACCGCGCCTGGGCCGCCGCCGCGCCCTACGCGTCGTACGGCGCCCGCCAGCGGTGGATCCGCGCGGTGCGGGACCTGACCGCCGACTGGCCGGTGACGGACGGGCCGGCGCGGTGGCGGCAGGGGGAAGTGACCGTGCGGTGGGGAGCGTTGGCGCCCCGGAAACGCGCCGGCGACTGAACCACCGTCCCCTCCCTTCCCTCTGGCTGCCGGGAACGATCTCCGTGAGTCGTTCGTCACACTGTCGGGGAGATCGTCATGGCGGGGTGGCGAAGAGGGGAAGGACTGATTCGGTCGCCGTGCCGCTCCGTCGCCGCGTCGCCACCTCTGTCGTTTTCGGCCGTGACGTGGCACGATCCCCCGGGCACCGCAAGTTACTGACGGTTAATCAGGGGTTGGGGGACGGGGTATGGGTACGGGGAAGCGCGGCCTGCTCACGGCGGCTGTGACGGTGGTCTGCGCGGTCACCGTGCTGGGCGCACCCGGCACCGCCTTCGCCAGCCCGAGCCCCACGCCGTCGCCGTCGGCGAGTTCCACGACCCCGCCGCTCCCCTCCACCGCGTCCAACAAGGACCTGGAGGCCGTCCGCACCCAGCTCGAAGCGCTCTACCACGACGCCGCGGTGGCCACCGACGCCTACAACGCGGCCGAGGAAGCGGCGAAGAAGCAGTCGGCGGAGATCGTCGAGCTGGCCAAGAAGATCGTCGCGGGCCAGGAGAAGCTGGACGACCTCAAGGACCGCGCGGGCGCGGCGGCCCGCGCCCAGTACCGCACCGGCGGCCTGCCGGACGAGGCGCAGTTGATGCTCACCGACGACCCGTCGGAGTTCCTCGACGGCGCGGGCCGGGCACTCCAGGGGCAGCGCGCGACCAAGGGCCTGATCGGCGAACTCGCCCGCACCCAGCAGGACTTGGAGCAGTACTCCAAAGACGCCTCCACCCAGTGGCAGAAGCTGGAGGCGGGCCGCAAGACGAAGGCCGCGGCCCAGAAGAGGATCGAGAAGCAGATCGCTGCGGCCGAGAAGCTCGAGTCCCGGCTCGAGAAGAAGGAGAAGGAGCGCCTCGAACAACTGGAGGCGCAGGTCGCGCTGGAGGCGCAGACCGCCTGGCTGGGCACCGGCGTCCTCGACGAGATCAACAGCGCGGCGTCCGTCCAGGGCAAGAAGGCCGTGCAGTTCGCCACCGCCCAGATCGGCAAGCCGTATGTGTGGGGCGCGGAGGGCCCGGACAGCTTCGACTGCTCCGGACTGACCTCCGAGGCCTGGCGGAGCGCAGGACAGGCGATACCGCGCACCTCGCAGGAGCAGTGGAAGCAGCTGCCGCACATCGCCGTCGAGGACATGCGCCCCGGCGACCTGATCATCTACTTCGACGACGCCAGCCATGTCGCGTTGTACGTGGGCGACGGCGCGATCATCCACGCCCCGCGGCCGGGCCGCACGGTCACCCTCGCGGGGGCGGGCTCGATGCCGATACTCGGGGTGGTCCGGCCGGACGCGTGAGGCCCGGTGGCCGGGCGGCCCCTTCGGACGCCGCCCTCCACGTGACCCAGGCCACCTCCACCCCGCCGCCAAACTCCGCGCGGACGTGACGTTCGTCATCCCCGCACCACACCCGCCCTGCCCAAATGCGGGACAGAACGCGGCATATGACTGTGGCCAGAGATCAAGCGGCCTGTCTCACACCATTCCGTTGCGGCGCCTTCTGCCGCTATGGTCCCCGTCGGTGGGTCGAGGTCCCTCGTCCCCACCATGCCCTCGGGGGGAGGGAAGGAACTCAAGACGATGCCCGTACCCGTACCGCGGCAGAGAGCGATCCCGGCCGTGGAGAGTGGTCAGGCGCAGGCCGCGCCCATAGTCGGCGGCCCCTCCAAGGAAGAAACCGTTCGCAACGAGGCGACCACGGCCGAGAACCTGAACAACACCGCGCACGACCGCGGCGCGCGGCACACCGCGCTCAACGCGACGCCCGCCGACGGCGTCCATCAAGGCGTGAGCACGACCAGCGTGAGCGCCTCCGGCGTCAATGCCTCCGGCGTGAGCGCCACCGGCGTCAGCGCCACCGGTGCGGGCACCGCCCACACCACGCTCACCCTGCTGCTGATCGAGGACGACCCGACGGCCGCGCCGATCGTCCACGACCTGCTCGACGCGGACGGCAGGCCGATCCGCGTACGCACCGCCCGCAACCTCACCGAGGCCGAGCGGCTGCTGACCCATGACGTCCACTGCATCCTGCTGGACCTGGCGCTGCCGGCGCCCGGCAGGGCGGCCGAGTCCGAAGACGAGCTCGCCGTCCTGCGGCACGTGCTCGAGCTCGCGCCCCGGCACGCCGTGCTCGCGCTCACCGCGTCCGGCGACGCCGAGCGCGGCGCCGAGGCGGTACGCGTGGGCGCCCAGGACTATCTCTACAAGGACGAGCTGGACGGCCGGCTGCTGAGCCGCGCGATCCGCTACGCCGTGGAGAGGAAACGTTCCGACACGGCCGAGCGACGGCTCGCCGAGGGCAAGCTGCGCGCCCAGGAGAACGCCCGCCTGGAGCGCGGCCTGCTGCCCACGCCCCTCCTGGAGGGCTCTCCGCTACGCTTCGCCGCCCGCTACCGTCCCGGCCGCTCACGCGCGCTGCTCGGCGGCGACTTCTACGACACCGTCCGCACGCCCGACGGCACCGTGCACGCGATGATCGGCGACGTCTGCGGGCACGGCCCGGACGAGGCGGCGCTCGGCGTGGAACTGCGCATCGCCTGGCGGGCGCTGACGCTGGCGGGTCTGTGCGGGGACGAGTTGCTGAACACGCTTCAGCAGGTGCTGGAGCACGAGCGCGACGACGACGAGATCTTCGCGACGCTGTGCACGGTGGACATCGCGCCCGACGGCCGCCGGGCGGGCCTGTGCCTGGCCGGCCACCCCGCGCCGCTGATCGCCCGCCCGGACCGGCCCGCGCGCCTGCTGCCGTACGACAACAACGGCCCCGCCCTCGGCCTGCTGCCGGGCGCCCGCTGGCCGCGGATGCAGGTCGAGCTGGGCGCCGAGTGGAGCCTGATGCTGTACACCGACGGCCTGATCGAGGGGCGGATCGGCGAGGGCCGGGAACGGCTGGGCCAGGACGGCATGGTGGAGATGATCCGCCGCCAGCTCTCCGAGGGACTGAGCGGCGAGGCACTGCTGCGGGCCGCGGTGAACGAGGTACGCGAGCTCAACGGCGGCGAGCTGACGGACGACGTGGCACTGGTCCTGCTGGACCGGGTCCCGGCACCGCTCCCGTAGCCGTAGCGCCGCCCGGGAGCGGCTGCCTGAGACGGGAGACGGGGCTCCGGTGTCCGGGGTGAGCTGTCCCGGGTGGCCGGGAGCGGGAGCGGCGGCGGGGGCGGAGCGGGACATGCCGACGCCCCGCGCCCCTGGTGGGGGCTGCGGGGCGTGGAAGGTTCTCGTGGGGTCAGCGGCCGCCGTTGTACGGGCCGTACGGGCCGTCGCTGCTGCTGCCGCCGCGCCTGCGGCCCCAGCCGCCGCCACCGCCGACCTGCCGCAGGGCGGGCCGTACGTCCACGAAGAAGACGATCGTGGCGACGAGGCCCGCGAGCTGGAGGAAGAGCATCGGCACCAGGAGGTTCACCGCCACCGTGACACCGAGGATGATCAGCCAGAAGCCCTTGTTCTGCTTGTCGGCTGCCCGGTAGGCGTCATCACGGAACAGAGCGGCCATCACCAGCGCCACCACGGCGAGGACCAGCATGGCGAGGTAGAGCAGCCACACCAGCCCGGCGAAGCCTTCGATCAGCACAACGTCCACCACCCGACTCGACGCGATTCGACTCGCTCGTCCTTACGCGGTCACCGTACCCGCAACCGCGCTCCCGCTACCCGTACAACGGGCCGGGCACCACATGAGTGCCCGGCCCGTGACTGTATGTCCCTGTCCGCCGTGTCCGTCCCGGCCGTCGGTCTCACTTGGCCGGCGGCGTGGTCTTCTTCGCGACGGGCTTGCGGACCGGAGCCTTCTTGGCGGCGGCGGCCTTCTTCGCCGCGGCGGTGTCGGACTGCGCCGCGGCCGCTGCGGGCTTCGGCTCGTCCTTGACCACGACCGGCTGGACGACGGGCGCGGGCTTGGGCTCCGACTTGGGCTCGACCGCGATGGCGAGCTCCTCGATCTCCTCGGCGGCCTCGCCGCGCCAGGTCTTCACGGCCTGCTCGCCGTGCTCGGCGACCTTCTCGTAGGTCTCACGGGCCTTGACGGCGTACTCGGCGGCGACGCCGACACCGCGCAGCGCGAAGTCCTGGGCGGACTCGCCGAACTTCTTCAGGTCGGCGTCGAGGGTGCTGCCGATCTTCTTGATGTCCCCGTCGAGGCTGCTGATGAAGTCGGTGACCTTGGCCTGGAGGGTCTCCTGCGCCTCCTTGGCCTTGGCGGTGGCCTCCTTGGCGCGGGCGCCGGCCTTCTCCTGCACGGCCTTGGGGTCGGTGTTGCGGACGGCCTCGAAACGGGCCGGGGCCTCGGTGCGCAGCTGCTCCACCAGGCCCGGCACCTTCTTCGCCTGCTGGAGGGCCAGATCGGCGGTGCCCGCGGCGAAGTAGAACGGAGTCGGGTCGCTGAAGGTCTTGCGCAGGTCGTCGGTGATGGCCATGGTGAAGGTCCTCCCGGATTCACATACGTCGTTTTCGGCTGAGGGTCGTGCAGGTCCGCAGCGGTGCGGCCGGTCCCCTGGTCCGGTCAACCGGCCGTCTGCTGCGGGTCGGCGTCGCTCTCGTGGTTCCGTGGGGCCGCCGCACCGTCGCCGTCCGCGAATCCGTTCTCCTTGCGGAAGGACTCGTAGATCTGGAGCAGCACCTGCTTCTGCTGCTCGGTCAGCGTGGGGTCGGCGAGGACGACCGCGCGGGTCGCACCGTCCCGGTACTCCTGCCCGTCCCGCTCCGCGTCGAGGATGCCGGCCCGCACGTACAGCGTCTCGGCAGAGATCCGCAGCGCCTTGGCGACCTGCTGGAGCACCTCCGCGCTCGGCTTGCGCAGCCCGCGCTCGATCTGGC
The DNA here is from genome assembly GCA_001298545.1 of Actinobacteria bacterium OV320. Taxonomy (GTDB): domain Bacteria; phylum Actinomycetota; class Actinomycetes; order Streptomycetales; family Streptomycetaceae; genus Streptomyces; species Streptomyces coriariae. Next base: position 81,182 of record LJCX01000031.1, on the reverse strand, counting down.
TCAGGTACGGATTGGACACGCCGGCGGCTTCGGCGAGTTGCCGGAGCGACAGCTGCGCGTTGCGCCGCTGCTCGCGCAGGTACTCACCGAGATTGCCGACGTTGAGCGATGCCATGGCTCCACTGTGCACCAGCCTTGCTAACTATTGCAAGCACCTGCTTGCAATAGTGTGTCGCGCCACTCCAGACTGAGCGCCCCACCGAAGCACCCCACCCGCGGACCGCATCCGCGGACCGCATCCAGCGACCGCATCCAAAGACCTCACCCGAAGACCGCATTACGAAACCCACCCGAGCACTCCGCCCGAGCGCTCCACCCGGAAAGGGAGCGCGCACGTGGCCTCGCCGAAGTCGCCCACCGTCGGTCTGGTCCTGTCCAGCGGGGCGGTCCTCGGCGCCGCGCACGCCGGTGTGTTGCGAGCCGTCGAGGAGGCCGGGATCGAGGTGTCCGTGGTGACCGGGTCCAGTGCGGGGGCGCTGATCGGCGGCGCCTGGGCGGCGGGGACCGGCAGCGAGCGGATCACCGGGCGGCTGCTGCGCGCGCAGTGGGCGGACTTCGGGTCCGCGGCGATCGCCCCGCGCCTGGGGCTCCTGGACACCACTCCCATGGTCCGCAACATCGAGGAGATGCTCGGCGACCTGCTGATCGAGGACCTGCCGACCCGGTTCGGCGCGGTGGTCACGGAGTTGCGCTCCACGACGCCCCGGCTGGTCGACTCCGGCTCGCTGACGGCGGCCGTACGCGCCAGCAGCGCCGTACCCGGACTGTTCCCGCCGGTCCGGCTGGAGGCGGGCGGCGCGCTCTGCGTCGACGGCGCCGTGCTGTCGCCGTCTCCGGTGTGGGCCGCGCACCGGCTCGGCGCCGAGCGGGTCATCGCCGTGGGCTTCGGCCGCGGCAACGCCCGCTGGCGCCGCTGGTTCGAGTCCCGCCCCGACCACCCGGCCCACGGCCGCACCGCCGACCTGGCCGTCACCATCGACACCGCCGGCCACTCCTCCTGGTCGGCGGCCGGCGTTCCGGACCTGATCGACCGGGGGTACCGGGCGACGCGGGAGGCCTTGGAGAACTGGAGCTGACATCACCTCCTCACGCCTCCCACGGCAACTCCCGTTCGTGCACCACCTCCAGTCGTGAGACCGCGCGGGTCAGCACCACGTAGAGCCGGTTCAGGCCGCGTCGCTCCGCCTGCGCGATGGCCGCCGGTTCGACGGCGACGACGTGGTCGTACTCGAGGCCCTTGACGAGGGTCGCCGCGACGACCGTCACCCGGGCGGCCGGATCCTCGGGGCCGGAGGTCGGGATGCCGGCCCCGGTCAGGGCCTCGCGGACCCCGTCGACCTCGGGGTCCGCGGCGATGACGCCGATCGAGCCCTCCCGGGGGAGTGCGTCGCGTACGGCGGCCACGACCGAGGAGCGCAGGTCGCCGTCGGCTCGCCGGACGCGCAGTTCGCCGTCCCGGCGCAGGGAGTCGGCGCGCGGCACGTCGGCGTCGAGGAGGTCGAGCAGGCGGCCCGCGAGGGTGAGGACGGCGGCCGGGACGCGGAAGCCCGTGGTCAGCGGGACGATCGTCGCGTCCGGCTTGCCCAGGTGGGCCAGCTGCACCCGCCAGGAGTCCGCCGCCCAGGGGGTGGTGCCCTGCGCCAGGTCACCGAGGACGGTGAGCGAGCCGAAGCGGACCCGGCGGGCGACCGCCCGGCACTCCATCGGGGAGAGGTCCTGGGCCTCGTCGACGACGACGTGGCCGTAGCCCTGGGGATGGTCGAGGAGGCCGGCGATCTCGTCGAGGAGGACGAGGTCGGCGGGCGACCAGCGGGCCGACCTCGGTGAGCGGGGCGGCCGCGGCCAGTGCAGGGCCCGCTGTTCGGAGGGGTCCAGGATTCCGTCCGCGGCCCGCGCCAACTCCGCCTCGTCCGTGAGGAGTCGGGCCAGCACCTCCTCCGGGCGCAGCTTCGGCCACAGTGCCTCCACGCACGCGCTCACCGGGCGGGCCCTCTCGATGCGGCGGGTCCAGGAGGCCGGGCGCGGCCCGCTCCGGCGTTCCACCTGTTCCTGGATCCGGCGCACGATCCGGCTGCGCACCCGCTCGCGCCCGGTCTCGTACGGCGGCTCCTCGGCGAGCACCCCGGCGACGATGTCCGTCAGCCGGTCGCCCGCGATCCGCCAGCGGTAGGAGTCGTCGGGGACGGAGAGGTCGTCGGCGCGGCCGGCCGTCACCCGTCCGTACACCGCCCGGCGCAGCACCTCGGCCATCCGGGCGTCGTGCTTGACGGCGGCGGTCCGGTCGGGGTCCGTCCCGGTCGCCGGCCGGCAGGCGATCTCGTCGTGCAGGGTCGACTGCCGCACGCCGGTCTCGCCGAGGGAGGGGAGCACCTCGGCGATGTAGGAGAGGAAGGTGCGGTTGGGGCCGAGGATCAGCAGTCCGCCGCGCTGGATGCGCCGCGGGTGGGTGTAGAGGAGGTAGGCGGCCCGGTGCAGGCCCACGGCGGTCTTGCCGGTGCCGGGAGCGCCCTGCACGCACACGGACTCGGCGAGCTCCCCGCGGACGAGTTCGTCCTGCTCGGGCTGGATGGTCGCGGCGATGTCCCGCATGGGGCCGACGCGGGGCCGTTCGATCTCCCGGGCGACGATCCCGCCGGGCCGCCCGGCCCCGCCCGGCCCACGACGCCCGGCCCGCTCCCCGCCGTCGACGTGCCCGCCCGCGTCGAGGCGCTCGTCCTCCAGGCCCGTGAGGTCGGCGGAGTCGCCCCGGCTGCCGGGGGCCCAGCCGAACCGCCGCCGGACGGCCACGCCCTGGGGGTCGCGGACGCTCGCCCGGTAGAAGGCGCGGGAGACGGGGGCGCGCCAGTCGACGACGAGGGGCGGGGCGGCCGGGTGTTCGCTGATGCGGAGCCGGCCGATGTGGTGGGCGAGGCCCTCGTGCTCGCCGCCCGTGCCGTGCGCGAAGTCCAGCCGGCCGAAGAACAGGGGGCCTTCGGGCAGTTCGTGCAGGGCCTTGGCGTGGCTGCGCAGCCGGAACCCGAGGACCTCGGCGTCGGCGCCGGAGGCGGAGACGTCCTCGCCGGTGACGACGTGGAGGTCGGCGCCCTCGACCATCGCGGCGAGGGCGGCGCGGCAGTTGTCGTGGTGGGCGCGTTCGCGGTGCAACGCGGTGCCGAGATCCGGCGGGCTCTTCGGGTCGCCCTCAGGGACCGGCTCGGGTGTCGTCATACGGCAAGGGTAACGAATAACGTAACCGAGTCACATTTTTTACTCGGTCCCAGTCAGCGGGGCAACGGCCGGCCGAGCCGCGGCAGACCCGCGCCCAGCACCGCGAACGCCCGATCCACCGCCGCCTCCGCGTCCCCCCGCACGTCCTCCACCCGCTCCCCCTCAGCGATCCGCCGCCAGTTCTCCTCGGCGAGGATCCGCCGGACGGCGACGATCTGACCGGCGGCCAGCCGGGCGTCGAGGGCGTCGGGCAGCTCGGCCGCCAGGGCGTCGGCGAGGGCCGCCTCCGAGCGCTCCAGGTAGCCGTACAGGCGGGCGACCAGGGAGGGCGTGCCGTAGAGCATGGCGTGGAAGGCGCGCACGTTCGGGTGGTCGTTGAGACCGGTGACGGGGTCGGCGGCGGCCAGCCCGGCGAGGAAGTGCCGGCGCAGGGCGGGCAGCGGCGCGACGCCCTCGGCCCGCGCCGCCGTGACCACCCGGGCCGCCTCCTGCTCGTGGTCGGCGATCCGGTGCAGGACCAGGTCCTCCTTGGTCGGGAAGTACCGGAAGAGGGTCGGCTTGGAGATCTCGGCCGCCGCGGCGACCTCGGCGACGGACACCGCGTCGAAGCCCCGCTCGACGAAGAGCCGGACGGCGATGTCCGACACCACCTGGTACATCCGCTGCCGCTTGCGCTCGCGCAGCCCGGTCTCGCTCATGGACCGAGCCTACGGGGCCGACCACCGCCCGGCCCCGCTCGGCCTCGGCCTCGGCCCCACTTGACCTCAACCGGGGTTGAGGTCGAAGACTCCATGCACACGCATTCAACGGCACCGCGGTGGAGGTATGTCATGCGAGCAGCACAGGTGAAGGCGTTCGGCGGACCGGAGGTCCTGACCACGGTGGAGCTGCCGGACCCGGTCCCCGGCCCCGGCGAGGTCCTGATCGAGGTCGCCCACGCCGACACGATCTTCGTGGAGACCCAGGTCCGCACGGGCCTGTTCCGCGCCTACTTCCCCGTGGAGCCGCCCTACGTCCCCGGTGGCGGCGTGGCCGGCACGGTCACCGCGGTCGGCGCGGGCGTGGACGCCGGGTGGGTGGGCCGCCGGGTGACGTCCTTCGTGACCGGCAGCTACGCCGAGCGCGTGACGGCCCCGGTCACCGCGCCGACCCCCGTCCCGGACGGCCTGGATCTGCGCACGGCCGCGGCACTCGTCCACGACGGGGTGACGGCCGCCGGTCTGCTGGAACACACCGCCGTGGGCCCCGGTGACCGCGTCCTGATCCTCGGCGCCTCGGGCGGCATGGGCACCCTGCTGGTCCAGCTGGCCCGCGCCCGGGGCGCCCGGGTGGTGGCCGCGGCCCGGGGAGCGCGGAAGTCGGCACTGGTGCGGGAGCTGGGGGCGGACGCGGTGGTGGACGTGTCGGAGCCGGACTGGGTGGAGCGGGCGCGGCAGGCCCTGGGGCGGCCGGAGCCCACCCGCGCCGCCGAGGCAGGCGACGAAGCCACCACCGGGACCACCGCCGAAGCCGACGCCACCACCGGGACCACCGCCGAAGCCGACGCCGCCAACGCCGCCGCCGCCGATGTCGTACTGGACGGTGTAGGCGGTGAACTCGGGCTCGCGGCCTTCCCGTTGACCGCCGACGGTGGGCGTTTCTCCGCGCACGGGGCACCCTCGGGCGGCTTCGCGGCCGTGGACGCGGCGGAGGCGGAACGGCGGGGCGTCACCCTGTTCGGGATCGGGGACGTGCAGTTCGGCGAGGCCGAGGCGCGCCGCCTGACCGCGCACGTCCTGGCGGAGGCGGCCGCGGGACGGCTGCGGCCGGTGATCGGCGCTCGGTTCCCGCTGACGGAGGCCGCCGCGGCGCACGCGGCGATCGAGGGACGGGAACTGGTCGGGAAGGTGGTGCTGGGGATGTGAACGGACACCGGGGCAGGTCCACCCGCCCTGGGAGCACATCGGACCCGGATCAGAGCCGCCCCCGGACCAACGTCAGTTCGAGATAGGGATTGGGGGTCCGAGAGGCCGGTAGGCCGAGGGAGGCGGTGGCCGCGGCCAGCGTCTCGGCGTAGGAGTCCACGGCGCGGCGGACGTTGGGGGCGTCCAGGCCCGTCCTGGTGACCAGCCGGTCGAGATCGACGTACGCCGACCGGATGATCTCGATCCAGCGGTACACCGGCCAGTCCACACGCCAGTTCGTGCTGTACTCCGGGGGCATGTTGCGCTCCCACCGGCGGAACATGCGGTCCCTGATCTCCGGCCGGGTGGGCGTCAGGTGCATGTGCCGGACCAGGTCGTAGAGCGGGTCACCGACCACGGCCATCTCCCAGTCGATGATGGTCAGCAGGTACCGGCCGCCCCGCACCAGGTTCCACGGGTTGAGGTCACCGTGCAGGAGGGCCGGCGCCCGGGGGGTCAACGTGTGGCGGGACAGGATCTCGCTCAACCGCTCATGGTGGGGCAGCCCGAGCATCCGGGCCAGCTGCATCGACTCCTTCGGCAGCGTCTGCACCAGTTTCACGAGCTGATCGCGCAGCCACACGGAGAAGCTGCCGCTGTCCGAAAGCGGGTCGACCAGGCTGTGGTCGACCTTCGTCAGCGCGCACAGCTGGTCGACGAGCGCGTCCGCCTCGCGCGGGCGCAGACCGTCCACCGGGTGCTCGGGAGGTCCGCCTCGGCGCGACCCGACATAGGTGTGGATGGCGAAGGGGTCCTTCGTGCCGCTCTCGCCCAGGGCCAGGACCCGCGGCGCCTCCACCTTCACCCGCGACTTCTCGATCGCCTGGAGCACGGCGTGCTCGCTGAGGATGCTGTGCTCCCTGCGCTGGACGTTGGAGAGCTGCCGACGCACCACCACGGGTTCGGCATGGCCGCTCACGCGGACCACCGTGTTGAGGTGCGCGGTCCCCTTGAACAGGTTTCCTGCGGGGGCGGCCCCCTCGGCCAGCAGCGCCTCCCTGACCGCGCTCGCCGGGAACTTCGGGTGCGGGGGGACCCGCCGGTCCGCCGTCCAGAAGATGGCCGGTCCGATCCAGTCCCTGCCGCTGATGTCACCGTCGGTGCGCGAGGCCAGCCAGCGGTACAGCGCCTTCTCGATCTCCGCCGGTTCCGGCACGTCCCGCAGCCGGAGCGGCTCGGCGGCGGCCAGCAGCGCCCTGCGCACCTCCGCCGTCGCCTCGTCCAGGCTCTTCTGGGTGAACGACCTCTCCAGCGACCTGGCGGCACGCATGACATCCGGGTAGACGGACTGCGCCCGCTCGAAGTCGACGTAGTGCCGCAGGTCCTTGGTCCGGCCCTTGACCGCGCCGGGCCGGAACCGTCCCATGGCCTCGTCCCACGCCGTGATCACCTCACCCCACTGATGGGCCGGGTACTGCATGCGCACCAGATGGGTGGCGAGGTCGTGCAGCGGGTCGCCGTAGGTCGCCAGTTCCCAGTCGACGCAGACCAGGGGCGGGTCACCGTCGTAGGACACGATCAGGTTGTCCCGGTGCAGGTCCGCGTGGAGCAGGCTGTACGGCCGCCGGGTCATCGCCGGCACCCGCTCGGCCAGCCGCAGCAGAGCGTCGTCGGAGATGCCCAGCGCCTTGAACAGCCCGCCGAAGACGACCCAGTTGGGCTTGCGGATCTGTTCGTCGGCGCACAGGGTCAGGGTCTTCAGGAAGGCCTGGCTGTCGCTGTGGTTGGCGGGCCAGGAACCGGGCAGCGGCGGCAGCGCCTGCCGACGCACCCTGGTCATCTGGGCCAGCAGCCCGGCCAGCGCCTTGATCAGCAGGTTGTCGACAGGCTTACCGTTTCCGCAGATGGTGGAGAGCGGTACGCCTTCCACATGGCTGTGGATGGAGTAGCCCGGCGTCTTGATCAGGCATTCGGGTGCGTGCGGCAGGGCGCCGTGCACGGCGTCGAGAATCGCCGCCTCCTCCTGCCAGGTTCTGATCACCACGGGCAGCGCGTCGGAGCGCCTGATCCGCACGATCACCGAGGTCCCCGGGGCGCGACCCACCAGAGGGGCGACCCGCTCGGTCAACGGCAGCACATAGTTGCGATTGTGGTGGCCGCTGGATTCCTGGGTGGCTTCGGCGGCCCTGACGAAGGTCCGCAGCGCTCCGGGCACGTCCTCGGCGGCTCGTTCCCCGAGGTGACGAGGGGGAACAAGGTGGTCGACCACTGGCCGCTCCGGATACTCGCGCTGGGCTGGTTAGGGCAAACGGTAAACGCGCCGTACGACCGAAGTGACGGTCAATAGGCCAATGGGTGGTGTGCCACTCAGGGAACGTCAGGCCGCTCGAGACTCGCTTGTACGCCGTCTCATACGTAAGAACGGGAGCGATTGCTCGCGCGATTGGGGCATGCTAGCGCACCCCGCCGGAGCTATTCGGTGAGCAGGTTCCACACCGAGTCGAACCATGTCTGCCAGGTGTCGACGAAGACGGTGCCCGGTGAATTCGGGTCGCCGTCCTTGACGTGATGGGTGAGCGTGGCGCCGAGACCCAGGACGTCGAGGGCGGTGATCACCTCTCCCCCCTCCAGCTCGATCTTGCGCTTGATCACCTCGTACGGCCCGAGCAAGGCCTCCGTGCCGTTGAAAAGGTAGAGCTTGAAGGCCGGTGTCAGCGGGGCGTGCCGGATCTCGACGTCGACGGAGGACACCAGGTTGTCGGTCCCCAGCGCCTTCAGGGTCCCGCGCAGCGACTCCGTGTGCCGGTTCGTGATGGAGTGCAGCCGGTCGCGGAGGCGATCGTCGTCCTTGCCGGCCTTGACGCTCGGGTAGGGCAGGTGCAGGTTCTCGGAGGGCAGGATCATGCGCAGGCGGATGCGCTGGGGGTCGATGGAGCCCGAGAGGATCCGCTCGGCCTGCAACCGGATGTGCGCGTCCAGGGACTCCGACGTCAAGGTGTAGACGTCCAGCGTGACTTCGGGCTGTTCGAACGCCTCGCTGAGCAGCGGACCCAGGGTCACACCGTGCCGCTGCCGGGTCGCTCTGGGGGTGGACGACTGTATCCGCTGGGTCTTGACCACCCGGGATCCGCTGCCCCGACGGGACTGGATCCAGCCCTCGCTGACCAGTTCCCGCAGCACTCGCTGGACCGTGTCCCTGGAGACCCCGAGTTCCTCGGCGAGGTCGCGCTGGGACGGCAGAAAGGAGTGCAGCGGATACGTCCCGTCCGTCATCCGGGCGCGCAGTTCGTCGGCGACCCGGTGGAACTCCCGGCCGCCCGCGTCACCGCTTAGCTGCTGCGCGTCCACAGGACGACCGTACCGCCATCCGTCCACCTGCAAACCACTGTCGGTCAGGTCTCGGACAGCTCCGCCAGATTAAGGATCAACCGGCCAGGGGAAATCCACTTCAAGTCAACCAGTCCAATTGGACCGGGATTTGAAAGCTTCACAGAGACTGGCAGGAAGGTGGAAGGTCGTGCTCCTGTTATCGGCACTCTGGGAACTCCTCGCGTTCTGCGCGGGGTTGACGGTGCAGGCCAAGCTGGGCGCGGTGGGCGTGATGCTGCTGTTCACCGTCGCCGTGGGCGTACGGGCCCGGCACGACATGCTCGCCGTCGGGGCGGCCGTCATGCTCGTGCTCCTGCTGCTCAGAGCTGCCTGACCGCGTTCAGCAGCAGCTCCAGCGAGTCGACCACCGTCGTGGCACCCGCCCCTCTGAGCAGCTTCTCCTTGTGCGCGTTGCGCGCGTAGCCGAGGAACGGCACGCCGGCCTCACGGGCGGCCAGGAAGTCGGAGGTGGTGTCACCGATCATCAGGGCGGTGCCGGGCGACGATCCCATGGCGCGCAGAGCGCGGTTCAGACAGTACGGGTGGGGCTTGAGGTGGCGCAGTTCCTGGGTGCGGCCGTAGATGTGCGGCGCGAAGCAGGAGGTGAGCCCGCGGCTCGCCAGGTAAGTGGTCGCCACCTGGGGTGAGTTGTTGGTGGTGATGGCCAGCCGCAGCTTCAGCGCGACCAGTGTGCGGATCAGGGGGTCGGCCCACGCCGTGGGCATCGCCGTGGCCGTGGCCTTCAGTTCCTCCTGGGTGAGGCGTTCCTCCAGCTCCGTGACCAGGTCGCTGCCCGGGTGCCGGCGGTCCACCGCGCGCAGCACGACGTGCGGGTCCAGCGACTCCCGCTCGGACTCCGTCAGCAGGCTGTGCAAGCCCCGCGCTTCGAGCCACTCCACGAGACCGTCGGCCACCCCTTCCGCCGAGTGACCGGCGAAGAGCCGGCAGATCGGCCCGTCGAAGTCCCACAGGACGACCCTCGTGCGGGTGATCAACTCCCGCAGATCCGCGGTCTCGTTCCCGGTGCCTGCTGCCACCTGCTCAGTCTGCGTCGTATCAGAGGTCACTAGAAGAGTGTCAGGTCCGTCGTGATGGTTTCCCAGAGGGCGTCGAACCACTTCTGGGATTCCTCCACGAACGCGGCGTCGCGCTGACCGGCGGCCTTCTCGAAGGAGAAGAGGAGGGACTCGGTGCCGCGCACGTCGTACATGTCGAGGGTTCCGCTGTCGGTGGTCTCCTCGGTGCGCGCGACCATGTAGTACGCGATCAGCGCCTCCTGCCCGTTGAGGAGGTACAGCTTCACCGGCGGGGTGAACGGCAGCGCGCGGAAGGTGATGTTGACGTCCACGCCGTGCGAGCGCAGCGCGCGGAGGTTGTAACTCAGCACCTGGCCCTGCGCGTTGCGCATCGACAGCCAGCGCTGGTGGACCGGGTCCTCGTCGTCCCCGCGGTCCTCGACCGAGACCGGGAAGGCGAGGCTGATGTCCCGGGACGGCAGCAGGATGCGGACGTCGATCTTCTGGGGCCGGATGCTGCCGGCGTGGATCAGCCGCAGGGGCTCGCCCAGGGCCGGGATCAGGCTCTCGGCGGTGAGACAGGCCGCGTCGATCCGCACATGCGGGACTCCGAAGGCGGCGGTCAGCCGCGGGGCCAGACCCACCATCGTGGGCTGCGGCTCGCCGCGGTCCGGCGCCGGCGGTTCCGCGATCCGCGGCGGACTGCCCTTGCTCACGTTGGTGAGCAGCCCGTCGTCCTGGAGCGCCCGCAGGGCCTGGCGGACGGTACCGCGCTCCACCCCGAACTCGTCGGCCAGTTCGGCCTGGGTGGGCAGCCGGTCACCGGCCCTGAGATCCCCGACGCGGATGCGTTCGCGCAGGACATCGGCGATCTCACGCGGTGAGAGCCTGCTGCCGTTCACTGCCACGTTCTCCTGGGTCACGACCAAACGCTACAACTTAGATCCATCTGGCGGGAGTTGTTTGAAAGTTGTTTAACTGCTGCCACCAAGTGGGGACAACATAGTCATAGTTGGCAACCAACTTGAGTGAGTTGGCGGAAGGTTTGCCTCCCACTCCAGTCTCGGAAGGGGGGAACCACCATGCCCGTCCTCGTCCTCCTCTGCGCCGCCTTCGTCGTCGGTGTCGAGCAGACCATCCAGTGGAAGTACGGCACCACCGGCGCCCTCGGCCTGCTCCTGCTCAGCGTCGGCATCAAGGCCAAGAGCCCGGTCATCAGCTCCGCCGGCGCCGTGATCCTCGCCCTCCTCGCCACCGGGCCCGCCGTCAGCTCGTGAGCACCAGCTCCGAGCTGATCGTCTCCCACAGTGCGTCGAACCACAGGTGGGACTGTTCCACGAACGTCGTGTCACGCGGTCCGGCGCCCTGCTCGAAGGCGAACAGCACCGACCGCGTGCCTTCGGCGTCGTACATCTCCAGGTGCTCGTGGTCGATCGTCTGCTCACGCCGCTTGACCGTGTAGTAGGCGAACAGCGCTTCCGTCCCGTTGAGGAGATACAGCTTGACGGGCGGGGTGAAGGGCAGTGCGCGGAAGGTGACGTGCACGTCGATGCCGTGCGTGGAGCGCAGGGTGAGCAGGTTGTGCCGCAACACCTGGCCCTGGGCGTTGCGATGGGCCAGCCAGCGGCGCTGGAGCCGCCCGGTCTCCGTGATGTCCACCGGTGCCGGAAAGGCGAGTTCGATGTTGCGGGACGGCAACAGGACACGGACGTCGATCTTGGCCGGTTTCAGTTGCCCCGCGTGGATCCGCCGCAGGGGTTCACCGATCGCGGCCGTCAGCGAGACCGCCGTCAGGCACAGGGCGTCGACCTCGACGTGGTCGGCGGCGAAGGCCTCGGTGATCCGCGGCGGCAGCGCCACCATCGAGGGCTGCGGCGCCGCCGCGGGACCCGGCGGGTGGCCGGCCGGTCCCGGCCGCGCGGCGACCGTCGCCGGGCTTCCCTTGGAGACGTTGGTGAGGAGCTGCTCGGACTGAAGAATGCGCAGCGCCTGCCGTACGGCACCCCGCTCGACGCCGAACTCGTCCGCCAGCTTGGCCTGCGTCGGCATGCGCTGACCGGGCCGCAGCACTCCGGTTCTGATCCGGGTGCGCAGCTCGTCGGCCACCTCGCGATGTGACCGTTGCGGCCGCACCGCCCCCCTCCGCCCATTGACGGAGGCATGTTCCGGCTCCACGTCCGCACACTACAACTTCCCGCCATCTTTGGGCAGTTCAAAGAGAGATGGTTATAGGACGCTTCCAAGCGGACATAGTTACAGTGAAGTTGGCAGCCAACTTCAACGACATGGTCAAACTTTCAGACGGTTGGCGGTCGGGCTCCCTTCCGGAGGGGAGCCGGGAGCCCGAGCAGTCGACACCGACGTACAGCCACAACTGAACATCGCCCGCACAGCCACAACTTCAGATCGATCGCACAGCCACAACTGAACAGCTACGGATACCCGCATTCGAAGAACACGGAACCACGGAACCACGGAACCACGGAAGGAGTCGTCAGAACATGTCCGGGCACCAAGGCCGCCCGGACGTACGCAGCAGGGCGTCGGCCCCTCGGGCGGCGCCCTCTCGTTCTTCCCGGAGCCGGCCCAGCACCGCCAGGCGCCCCGCGGACTCGTCGCCCAGCCACAGCGTCGCCAGCTCGGCCACGTCCAGGGTGAGGTCGGCGCTGCGGGTGGTCGGCGTACAGGAGGCACCGTCGGGGGTCGCGTCCAGCAGGAAGCGGCCTCCGGCCAGGCCCGACCGGTCGACGACCTCGAGGACCAACGCGCCCGACGCGTCGTACGTCCGCGCCTCCAGGGACCGCACGACATCCAGGATCCGCACCCACAGCCAGTCCGCCTGCGTGGTGATGCGCGCCGCCCGCGGGTCCGGCAGATGGAGCGGGAGCAGATCGTCCGGTGAACGCCAGCCCGTCTTCACCCGGGTGATCCAGTCGACGGAACAGAGGTAGTGCCACAGGGCCCGCTCCGCGGCCGGGGTCACCGCGCTCAGCCAGTTCACCGTCGCCGTGTTCAGCGGCTGCTTGGCATCGCTCCACTCGTCGTCCGCCCGGTAGGAGGCCATGCCCTCCACCACACCGTCCGCCGAGCGGTAGACCACGAAGAACGGCTCCACCCACGCATCGCCGTACAGCCACAGCTGCCCGGTGCGCGCCGCCCACCAGTGCTCGTCCCGGTCGATCGCGCCCGGCTGGGCGCTCCGCAGCCGCTCGTGCAGCTCGGGGCCGATCCGGCGGATCTCCTCGGGGTCGGCGAAGTCGATCCGGCCGCCGTCCCGCGGGCCCGACCAGTTCGGGTCGAGACCGGCGCGCGGTACGTCGATCGACCACTCGGTCATGGTGGTCGCCGGACCGAAGCCGTACCGGCCGTAGATCCGGTACTCGGCGGCTATCAGGGTGGCCACGACGTCCCCGCGGTCCTTCGCCGCCGCCAGGTCGTCGGCCATCAGACGGGTGAGGATTCCGCGGCGGCGGTGCGTGGGCGCGACGGTGACGTTGGAGATGGCGTCGGCGGCGACGGGTGCGCCGCCGACCGCCGTGAGCTGCTGGTCGAACGAGCGGAACGTCGCCACGCACCGGCCCGCGTCGAAGGCGCCGGAGACCCGGGAGTCCGCGAACGCGACACGACGGTCGGCGAGCATCTGGTCGGGGACGGCGGGCGGGCGCAGAAAGCCCGTGTTCACGGCACGGGTCCAGGCGGGAAGCTCCGCGTCGGTGACTGCGCGGATGTCGATCGGCTGCGGGATGGCTCGGCGGGTCATGGGATCACCGTAGGCAGGGGCGGGCGGGTGGCGCGAAGATTTTTCCCGCCCTCGCCGCCCGGGCCCCGGCCCGGGTCCCAGCCAGGGCCCCTTGCCCCGGTGGCACCTCGCCAAAGTCACACCAACAGGTCCTCCACCTGCGCCTCTCCCTCCCGGTAACGTCTCGTGATCTCCGCGCCCGACTCGTCGGCCGTCCGCTGGAGGCGCTGGCGGCGGCTCGAGACCTGCTGCTCGTAGCGGACCAGGCAGCCCATCGCGTCGTGGAGCTCCGGATCGGTGCGCGCGTCGAGGTCGGAGAGTTCGACGTCGGCGAGCATGTCGGCGGCCAGCCGCCGGTACTCCTCGCTGTGCGGGGTGCCCAGGGTGACGTGACGGGCCGAGGAGCGGTGCCGGGCCGGGGCGTCGGTGAGGATCTCCGACAGCCGCTCCACCACGGAGGCCGCACCCGACGGAGAGCGGCGGGCCAGCTCCGCGCGCAGGATGTCGATCCGGCCCTGGAGCAGCCGTCGTACATAGCTGAGGTCGGCCTCGTCGCGCTGGGCGTCCCGGCGCAGGGTGCGCAGTTCGGGCAGGCTCAGTCCGGTCAGGTCGTGCTCGGGTTGTTCCGCGGGCAGCACGGGGCTGTCGCTGCGCTGTGTCGGCGGCCGATGTGTCGCAGGCCGCCCGGTACTCGGTGTGCTCATGTCCTTCTACCGTCCCCTCGACCGGCGTGTGGGAAGCATCGTGCCACCCCGATCGACCGCTGGGTTACCGAGTCCCCCCGAACGGCCCCAGATAGGGGCTTAAGGAGGAAAAATGGGCCCCTCACGGGTCCGTGCGGGTAACCCGGCATCATGGTCCGCATGCGAGCGGTGGTGCAGAGGGTGGACGGCGCGAGCGTCGTCGTGGACGGCGAGACGGTCGGGGAGATCAGCGGCGAGGGACTGTGCGTCCTGGTCGGGATCACCCACGAGGACACGAAGGAGAAGGCGGCTCAGCTCGCCCGCAAGCTCTGGTCGGTCCGCATGCTGCACGACGAGAGGTCGTGCAGCGACACCGACGCCCCGCTGCTGGTCATCAGCCAGTTCACGCTGTACGGGGACGCGCGCAAGGGGCGCCGCCCCACCTGGAACGCGGCCGCCCCCGGCGAGGTCGCCGAGCCGCTCGTCGACGAGGTCGTCGCCCGGTTGCGGGAGCTGGGCGCGACGGTGGCGACGGGCCGGTTCGGCGCGCAGATGCGGGTGTCGCTGACGAACGACGGCCCGTTCACCGTGCTGATCGACATCTGAGGACCCCCAGGAATCCCAGGGGTCCTGGGAATCCCAGGGTCTTGAGGTCCCAGGGCCCTGGGGTCCCAGGGTCCTGAGGTCCTCGGAGTTTCCTAGGGTTCCACGACCGTTTCCTGGGCGGCCGCGGTCGTCCCGGCCAGCAGCGGCGCGTCCACCGGCACGTTCCGCTTCACCAGGGCCAGGGCCACCGGGCCGAGCTCGTGGTGGCGTACGGACGTGGTGATGAAGCCGATCTTGCGCCCGTCGGGACCGTCGTCGGCGACGCGGATCTCGGTACCGGCGGCCGGCAGGAGGACCTCGCTGCCGTCGAGGTGCAGGAAGACCAGGCGGCGGGGCGGCTTGCCGAGGTTCTGCACCCGGGCCACCGTCTCCTGGCCGCGGTAGCAGCCCTTCTGGAGGTGCACGGCGGTGCCGATCCAGCCGAGCTCGTGCGGGATGGTGCGGTGGTCGGTCTCGAAGCCGAGACGCGGACGGTGGTGCTCGACACGCAGGGCCTCGTGGGCGAGGATCCCGACCGGCGGACCCGCCTGCCCGGCGTACGCCTCCAGGTCGGCGCGGGGAAGGAAGAGATCGCGGCCGTACGCGGTCTCCCGGACGGCGACACCCGGCGGGACGGGGGCGATGGACCCCGCGGGCAGATGCACGACCGCGAGGTCGGCGGTGCGGTCGGCGACCTCGACCCGGTAGAAGAACTTCATCGACTCCAGGTATGCGATCAACGCCTCCTGGGTGCCGGGTTCGACGTGCATCCAGACCGTCAGGCCGTCGTCCACCAGGTAGAGCGCGTGTTCGATGTGGCCGTTCGCGGAGAGGATCAGCGCTTCGGTGGCCTCGCCGACGCGGAGGTCGGTGAGGTGCTGGGTGAGGAGAAGGTGCAGCCAGCTCAGCCGGTCCTCGCCGGAGACGGTGACGACTCCGCGGTGCGAGAGATCGACGAAACCGGCGCCGTCGGCGAGGGCGCGCTGCTCGCGGAACAGATCGCCGTAGTGGCCGGCGACGCCTTCGTCCACACCCTCGGCGGGGACGGCGCCGGGCAGGGACAGCAGAGGGCTCTTCATGGCCCCCAGCCTACGACTTGGTAATTGAACCCTTGAGCGTGCAGTCCTTGCAGCGCCCGAAGATCGCGAAGTGCTTCATGTCCGTGTCGAAGCCGAAGGTCTCGCGCAGCTTGTCCCGGAACTCCGCGGCCACCTCTACATCCGCCTCGATGACATTGCCGCAGTCCCGGCAGACGAGGTGGATGTGATGGTGCCGGTCCGCCAGGTGGTACGTCGGCGCCCCGTGCCCCAGATGCGCGTGGCTGACCAGCTCGAGCTCCTCCAGGAGCTCCAGGGTCCGGTACACGGTGGAAATGTTGACCCCCGACGCCGTCTTCCTCACTTCCACGAGGATGTCGTCGGGGGTCGCGTGCTCCAGGGTGTCCACGGCCTCGAGGACAAGCTGGCGCTGCGGCGTCAGCCGGTAACCGCGCTGCCGCAGGTCGCTCTTCCAGTCAGTGCTTTCAGTGCTCACCACACCGAAGAGTCTAGAACTACTTGAAGAAGGCGATCCCGTCGTCCGGCATGTCGTCGGGGAGGGCCTTCGCCCAGCGTTCGACGTCCTCCGGGGTGACGACCTTCTTCAGGTGCGCCGACATGTAGGGGCGCAGCTCGGTCTCGGGGGTCTGCTTCTCGCCGACCCACATGAGATCGCTCTTGACGTACCCGTACAGACGCTTGCCGCCGGTGTAGGGGCCGGAGGCGGCCGTGCGGGCCACCGCGTCCGTGACGAGGTCGATCTGCGGCTTCTTGTCGGCAAGCTCGCCGTACCAGATCTCGACGACGCCGTCGTCGCGGACCATGGTCACCTCGACCTTGCGGTCGGCGTCGACGCGCCAGAAGCCGGACTCCGACTCCAGCGGCCGGACCTTGTTGCCCTCGCCGTCCAGGACCCAGGTGTGGGAGTGGTACTCCAGGAAGTCCCGGCCGTCGTGGCCGAAGGTGACCTCCTGTCCGAAGTTGCACTTCTCCGAGCCGGGGAAGTCATGCACGCCCGCGCCCGCCCAGCTGCCCAGCAGGAAAGCGAGGGGGACGAGGTCCTTGTGGAGGTCGGACGGAATCTCGATCATGAGTGACAGTTCCTGGAGATGGTCGGTCAGCGCTGGCCCTGGTACAGCTTCTTCACGGTCAGACCGGCGAAGGCGAGGGTGCCGACGCAGACCAGGACCAGCAGGGCTTCGAAGAAGATCTCCACGGGGTGCTCCTCGGATGAGCGTGCTTCGGGGTACGTACTACAGGGCCGGCCCCCAGCTTACGCGGCCGGGGGCCGGCCCTCCGTGTGAGGTACTCCCTCACGGGGGTCAGCCCAGCAGCTGACTCTGCAGGGTGACCGTCTGCTGGAAGGGGACGGCCGCCGCGGTGCCCTTGCGGGACTGGAGGACCACGGCGACGACGTCACCCGCGCGGAGGTAGGCCTGCCGCAGCTGCTCCGCTCCGTACGGCTTCACCTCGTCGTAGGAGTACCGCATGACGCTCATGCTGTCGAAGTCGGCGGCGGTGGGGTACGTGTCGTCGAACTCCGCCTCTGCGGCACCGCGCACGGCGTGCAGGGGAGCGCCGTAGGTGGTGAGCTCGCCGTAGATGTCGTCGGCCACCGTCCCCGTGTCGAACTGCAGCAGGTAGACGCGGGTGCCGGTGCCGTCCGGGGTGGTCCAGCCACGGGCCGCGATGTGCCGCAGCCCGTGGTCGGTGAGCAGCTGGCCGACGTCGTCCCGGTCCTCCTTGGACTCGAACACGTTCAGGAAGTCCTTCGTCGGCAGCCAGCCGTCGGCGCCGCGCAGCGTCTTGTCGTCCGTCGCCCCCTCGGGCGCGGGCAGCAGCAGCGCGCGCAGGTCCGCGTAGTGGGCCTGCGCCCAGTTCTTGGTGTCGAACGGGCTGGGGCTGCCCGAGGGCAGCGGCGGCCTGGTGATCTCCGGGTACGCCCAGCGGCCGTCCGACTCGGTGGCGAGACCGGGTACGTCCGTACGCTCCATGCCCGCGATCCCGTACGCCGTCCCGGCCCCGAGCGCGGCGAAAACGGTGACGACGGCGGTCCAGCGCAGCACGGCACGCAGCACCCGCCGGTCCTTCGGAGCGACCGGGCCGCCCTGCGGGGTGGTGGGTGTTTCCGTGGCCGCGAGTCCTTCCACGGGCGCGGTGTCCGGCTCGGCGGCGAGCTGCTCGGTGACCTGCGTCCCGGCGGAGGGTGCAGCGGCCGTCCCGTCGGTCGGTGCGGCGGTGGCCGGCGTCTGCTGTTGCTCGGTCATACGGCCTGTCCCGGGTCGTCGATGCGGTCGAGTTGCGCGGTGAAGAACTTGGCGACGAACTTCGCGTCGAGCACACCGGGGGCGTTCGCGGTGACGCTGACCAGCACGTCTCCCACGTAGGCGGTGCACAGCGCGAAGCCCAGCTCCTCGTCCTTGTCCTTGGGCGTCAGGAAGCACTGGGCGTCCTTGTTGCCCGCGATCTTCGGGCCCTTGCGGAAGACGTCCGTGGCGGCGAGGAAGCCGTTGACGGACGTCGCCGCCTCACGCACGGCGGTGCGGTTCTCCATCCGCGACAGGTTGACGTCGAACGTGATCGCGTCCGTGGTGTTGTAGTCCGACCGACCGACGACGTAGCTGCGCATCGCCACGCCCTTGATGCGCTCCTTGTCGATCAGCTTCTCCAGCTGGCGGCGCGACTTGGTGGGCAGGTCCTTGATGGACTCCTTGCGCATGGCGGTGGCCTGCGCCCCGCTGAACTCGGCGTCCGCGCCGAACTCACCGAGGTCGGGGCCGCGCTCGAAGCCGTCGGTGCCGTAGGGCACGAGCAGGGCGCTCAGTCCCTTGTCCGCACCGTCCGCGCCCTCCTGCCCGGTCTTCTCGTCGCCCTGGGTCGGCGGCGGGAACTTCCACGTCGGCTTGCCGGGGGCGCGGTCGGCGTCCTGGACGGTCACGGCGGTGTAGCCGACACCGCCGACGAGCGCGCACGCCAGCAGCGCGGATCCCGCCACGGTGGCGATACGGCCGGGGCGCAGGACCCTGCGCGCGGGCTTCACGTCGGTGACGGGCTCTGCGCCGCCGCCCTCGACGACCTCGGGGTTCACGGGATTTGCGGGATTCGCGGGGTCGATCTCTGAGCTCTCGGGGTTCTCGGGGTTCTCGCTCACAGCTTTCCCACCTGCCGCTGGGCCAGGTCCATGATCTTCGCCTTGGAGATCGGCTTGCTGTCGTAGACCTGGATCTCCACGCAGATGTCACCGCGCCAGGCGTAGGCCTCGGCCGTGTACATCGGGAGGTAGCCCGGCTCCTGTTCGGGTGTGTCGTGCACGTACGCCGTCCCGTTGCCGTCCCCCGTGCCGGGGACGGGCCAACTGCGGGTGTCGTCCTCGTCCTCGGCCCAGTAGCCGCCGCTCTCGGCCCACTCGGACGCGGCGGCCTTGCTCTCCTGGTGGAACTGCACGAGGGCGATCTCGACGTTGTACGACTCGCCCACACGCCACGAGACCATGGCCGCGCGGCGGAACTCGTCGTCGACGAGGTTGTTGAACGTGGCGCCCGGTTTCGTGTACTCCTGCGCGTACGTGGGCAGATCCGCCCAGCCGTCGCTGTCCACCGCGAAGTCGGCGTCCTTGGCTCCCTTGGGACGGGTGATCAGCAGTTTGCGCAGATCGCCGTCCGTCTTGACCCGCCGGTCCTGCGCCGCCGACAGCGGCTCGACCTCGCCCTTGCCCTGCGCGAGCACGGGCTGCGAGAGCGGCGGCAGCGCGGTCGGCTCGCGGTCGGCCTGGACGAGGAAACCGGCGCAGGCGCCGGCGACGACACCGAGCACGGCGGCGCCGGCGATCATCAAGGTCGTACGGCCGCGACGACGGCGAGGGCGCGGCAGGGGCGCCTCGGCCGCAACGGATGCGTCCGCGTCTGCGTCTTGGTGCGCCTCTGCGTCTCCGTGCACCGCCGCGTCCTGGTGCGCCTCTGCGTCGTCTCCGTGCGCCTCTGCGTCTCGGTCCGCCTCCACCTCCGGCGCACCTTCTGCCGCTGCCTTGCCGTCTGCCTCGACAGACCCACCCGCACCTACTACCTCTTCGGCCCTTTCTGGACCTTCCACAACATCCCCCTCAGAAGCGTGAAGCGCGTATTCCGTCTCGCGCTGCACAGGAGACCCATGGTCAACACAAGCAGTTGTAGTTGAGTTGATTACGATTCAGGCATGGCGAAGAAGCTCGTGATCAAGGTGACGGCGGGCGCGGATGCGCCCGAGCGGTGCTCCCAGGCGTTCACGGTCGCGGCCGTCGCCGTGGCCAGTGGGGTCGAGGTGTCAATGTGGCTGACCGGGGAGTCCGCCTGGTTCGCGCTGCCGGGCCGGGCCGCCGAGTTCGAGCTGCCGCACGCGGCCCCGCTGCCCGGCCTGCTCGAATCGATCCTGGCCGGTGGCCGCCTCACCCTGTGCACCCAGTGCGCGGCCCGCCGGGACATCACGGAGAAGGACGTCATCGAGGGCGTACGGATCGCGGGAGCGCAGGTGTTCGTGCAGGAGGCGCTGACCGACGGCGTCCAGGCGCTCGTCTACTAGAAAAGGCGGAACAACGGCGGAACAACGGCGGAACAGGCCGCTACGGGCGGCGTTTCTTGCCGTCCAGCTCGTCCCACCACTCGTCGGACTTCGGGTCACCGGAGGGGTCGTCCCACCAGCGGTCCTCGGGGCCGCGCCGGTTGGCGACCATCGCGGCGAGCGGCGGGATGAGCATGGCCACCACGCACATGCCCACGGCCACCGGGATCGACCAGAGGCGCACGACCGCCCACGCCAGGACGAAGAGACCGATGCAGGTCCCCATCATGGCGAAGTAGACGTGCCGTCGCCGTGCGTACATACCTCCAGCGTAGGTCCGCGCACGCCGAAGGGCCGCACCCGCGGTGTCCGACCCGGGGTGCGGCCCTTCAGTGGTTCACGGTGTCGTTCAGACCGCGATCGCGACCTCCGCGAGGCCGCCCTGCTGGGCGACGACCGTGCGGTCGGCGGTGGCGCCGGGAACGAGGGCGCGAACGGTCCAGGTGCCCTCGGCCGCGTAGAAGCGGAACTGTCCGGTGGCGGAGGTCGGGACCTCCGCGGTGAACTCGCCGGTCGAGTCCAGCAGACGGACGTAGCCCGTCACCGGCTCGCCGTCCTTGGTCACCTGACCCTGGATCGTGGTCTCACCGGGCTTGATCGTCGAGGCGTCCGGGCCGCCGGCCTTCGCTCCACACATGTGCTTCTCCTGAGGTCGTTCAGGTCGGTCTTCGGATGATTACTTGTTGGCGCCGAGCTCGATCGGGACGCCGACGAGGGAGCCGTACTCGGTCCAGGAGCCGTCGTAGTTCTTGACGTTCTCCACGCCCAGCAGCTCGTGCAGCACGAACCAGGTCAGGGCCGAGCGCTCGCCGATGCGGCAGTACGCGATGGTGTCCTTGGCCAGGTCGACCTGCTCGTCGGCGTAGAGCTCCTTGAGCTCGTCGTCCGACTTGAAGGTGCCGTCGTCGTTGGCGTTCTTCGACCACGGGATGTTGCGGGCGGACGGGACGTGGCCCGGGCGCTGCGACTGCTCCTGCGGCAGGTGCGCGGGAGCCAGCAGCTTGCCGCTGAACTCGTCGGGCGACCGGACGTCGACCAGGTTCTGCGAGCCGATGGCCGCCACGACGTCGTCGCGGAAGGCGCGGATGGACTTGTTCTGCGGCTTGGCCTGGTAGGAGGTCTCGGGGCGCTCGGGCACCTCTTCGACCAGCTCGCGGGCGTCCAGCTCCCACTTCTTGCGGCCACCGTCGAGAAGCTTGACGTTGTCGTGGCCGTAGAGCTTGAAGTACCAGTAGGCGTAGGACGCGAACCAGTTGTTGTTGCCGCCGTAGAGGATCACCAGCGTGTCGTTGGCGATGCCCTTGGCCGACAGGAGCTTCTCGAAGCCCTCCTGGTCGACGAAGTCACGGCGCACCGGGTCCTGGAGGTCCTTGGTCCAGTCGATCCGGATGGCGTTGCGGATGTGGTTCTTCTCGTACGCGGACGTGTCCTCGTCGACCTCGACGATGGCGATGTCGGCGTTGTCGAGGTTGGCCTCGACCCAGTCGGCGTCGACCAGGACGTCACTGCGGCTCATGCTCGTTCTCCTCCGGGGCAGTTGCGGCGGGGGTGTGCAAGAAAGAGGGGTGCGCGGCCGGGGCTCGCCGGCGGCCGGCGCACGGATGCCCTCGAATGAGGGCGCCGGGAGGCGCGGAAGGCCGGCGGCGCTTCCGCTCAGAAAGTGCGACAGAGCATGGCGGCGACGCGGCACAGGTCTACTGCCCGCCGCTTCGTGAGGTCCGCCTGTCGCTGCATCATGTCGACGATCGTAGGGACGGACAGGTGGGCATGTCACCAGCATGCCGAATGGTGAGATGCGATCGTCCGGATAGTGGGACCGAAAAAGCGCCCGGGCCGTTGCGACACGGCTTCCGGGCGCTTGTGTCCGTCGTCACCCCTACGGTACGGACGGCGGTGTCTCGCCTGTCGGACACTCGCCGTCCATCAGGGGTCGGTCCATGGTTCGTCGTCCATGGCCGGACCGGGGGCCGGTCCGGGAGGCCGGCCCGGGGGTCAGCCCTACCCGGCCAGCCTGACGTTCGAACCCTTCACCGAGATGTCCACACCGTTCGTCCCCGCCTGGACCTTGTCGAGCTGGATCCCGCCGGGCAGGTCGTCGATCTTCTGCTGGAAGTCGGTGATCGAGCGCACCTCGCTCTCGGCGGCCTGGACCCCGCCGAAGCTGGGCAGCGAGTCGGCGTGCACGCGGACGGTGTCGCCCTCGACGGTGACCGTGCTGAGGACGTACACGGGCTGCGGCAGCTTGGTGCCGAGCACGGTGGCCTCGACGGCGACCTTGATCTTGCCGTTGCCGCCGTCGGAGAGACCGACCACGTTGGCGGTGACGCCCTGCATCACCTGCGTCGGCTCGGATTTCGCGGTCTTCAGCAGCTCGGCGTAGGTGATGGACGCGGTGCCGGTGGCGCTGGAGGCGGTGGCGGAGCTGTAGTCGCCGGAGAACTCGACGCCCTTCATGTCCGCCTGGAGGTCGTCGATACGGATCGACTGACCGCTCGTGCCGGTGGCCGCCTCGTAGTCCTTCATGCCGACCTCGACGTCGTCCAGCGAACCGCCGACGACCTGGGTGAGGAACGGGAAGCCCTTGATGGACACGTCCGGGGTGGTGGCGAGGCCCTCGTTGGCCTTCAGCTTGTCGGCCACCTCGCCCTCCGCGAAGTTCACGGCGAGGCGGTCCGCGAGCACGAACAGGCCGCCCAGGACCACGACGACGACCAGCAGTATTCGAAGCGCACGCATGCGGTAGTTCCCCCACCCGGATGGCCTGAACGGTTCATTGACAACGGTTCAAGGTAACCCCGCGAGGAAGGGGCACCGGCGATTTGTCGATCACCTGTGACAGACCATCACCGCTCTTTGCCCCTTACACCGCTTTACACCGCTCTTCGACCCTTGCTCCTAGGCCAGTGCCCGCCCGAGCACGTAGACCGCGGGCGCGGCCGCGGCCAGCGGCAGGGCCACGCCCGCCGTGAAGTGGACGAAGCGGGAGGGGTAGTCGTAGCTCGCGACCCGGTGGCCGATGAGCGCGCAGACCGCCGCGCCGGCGCCGAGCAGCGCGCCCTTGGCGCCGAGGCCGGTCATCCCGCCGACCGCGATGCCCGCGCCCGCGGCGGCGAGCAGGGCCACCACGACGGAGGCCGGGGTGGGCAGCGGCAGCGCCCGGGCCAGGACGGCCACCGCCACCGCGGCCGTGCCGACCGTCACCGCGTCCGGCTCGGCGCCGAGATGCCCGGTGGCGAGGACGGCCAGCGCGGAGGAGGCGACGGTCGCCATCAGTCCGTACATACGTTCGTCGGGGTCGGCGTGCGAGCGCAGCTGGAGCACCAGACAGAGCAGGACCCAGACGCCGAGGGTGCCGAAGATCGCGGCGGGCGCGTTCTCCCGGCCCGCCGCGAGAAGTGCCGCGTCCGACACCAGTGCGCCCAGGAAGGCGAGCGCGATGCCCTGGCGGGCCGGCCACATGCCGTTCAGCCGGAACCAGCCCGCCGCGGTGACGGCCTGGAGCGCGACGAGCGGGACGAGGAGTGCGTACGAGCCGATGGCCGCCGCACCGGAGAGGAGCAGACCGAGGACCGCGGTGAGCGCGGCGGGCTGCATCCCCGGCTCGATGATCGGCGAACGCCCCTCCAGGCGGGCCCGCTGGGCGTCGGTGACACGGGCGTTGCCGGCCAGGGTGGCGGGGCCGTAGGTCATGCCGGTGTCTCCGGTCGCGGGCTCCGGCACGGGGGCGGAGGCAAGAGGGGCGGCGGCGGGCGCCGAAGGGAGAGGGGACGCCTGCTGCGGTGCCGGGGTCTGCCAGCTTCCCGCCTGGGCGTGGTGGTGCGCCTGGGAGTGACCGTGCGGCTGAGCGTGGCTCTGCGGCTGGGCCTGGTTCTGGGCTTGGGCATGGCCCTGGGGCTGGGCGTGACCCTGCGACTGTGCATGGCTCTGCGGCTGGGCGTGGCTCTGCGGCTGGGCGTGGTTCTCCGGCGGCAGGGGCGCGCCCGCCGCGGGGCCGCCGCCGTACGCCGGGCCGTTGCCGTACGCGGAGGTGTCCGCGTAACCGGGGGCGTTTCCGTACCCGGGGGCGTTTCCGTACCCGGAGGGCTCGTCGTACGCGGGAGCGTTGCCGTACGCGGGCTGCGGGCTGCCGTGGACGGGCGCCTCGCCGGTCTGCGGGGGCAGATAGGCGGTCGGGGCCGGGTCGGCCGGGGTGACCGGCGCCTGGACGCTCGTCTCCCAGGTCTGGCCCTGCCACTGCTGCGTGTGCTGGAGGTGGGCCTGCGGGTCCTCGTACCCCTGCTGCTGCCCCGGCCAGGCCTGCTGCTGAGCGTGCTGGGGCTGATGAGCCTGTCCGGGCTGCTGCTGGGCGTACGGGTCGTAACCCTCGTAGCCCTCGTACCCCTCATAGCCCTGCTGGTCGTACGGCTGGTCGGTCATCTCACCCTCCTGCGAACGGCGGGAGCACCTCGACCGTGCCGCCGTCGGCCAGCCGTACCGTCTCATGTTCGCGGGTGCCCACGGGGTCACCGTCGACGAGGAACGAGCATCGCTGCAGGACACGCACGAGTTCACCGGGGTGTCGCGCACGTGCGGCGTCGAGTGCCTCGGCGAGCGTGGCCGCGTCGTGCGGCTCCTCGGCGACCCCGGCCGCGGCCTTGGCCGCCGCCCAGTAGCGCACCGTGACCTTGGGCATCAGGTTCCTCAATCGATCGGCTGTGTACACGGTCAGGCTAGCCCGCCCGCGCGACCGCCCAGTCCCCGATACGGGCCAGCAGGCCGTCGTCGGCCGCGTGCTCGGCGTGGCCCATGCCGTGCTCCACCCAGAGTTCGCCGTGGCCGGCGGCGGCCCCGGCCAGCATCCGGGGGTGGTCGAGGGGGAAGTAGCCGTCCTGGTCGCCGTGCACGATCAGCAGCGGGGTGGGCGCGATCCTCGGGACCGCCTCGACCGGGGACAGCGGGACGGGGTCCCACTCCCGGTGGTGGATACGGGTGCGGAAGCCGTAGCGGCCGACCAGGCGGCCCTCGGGGCGGGTGACCATCCAGTGCAGCCGGCGCATCGGGGCCGTGCCGCGGTAGTACCAGCGGGCGGGGGCGCTCACGGAGACGACGGCGTCCACCGTCCCCTCGTACAGCGCCGCGTGCCGCAGCACCACCGAGCCGCCCATCGAGAAGCCGACGGTCACCACGCGCGCGTGCCCGAGCGAGCGGGCCCACTCCACGACGGCGGCCAGGTCGAGGACCTCGCGGTCGCCGACCGTCGAGTGTCCGCCGGAGCGGCCGTGGCCCCGGAAGGAGAAGGTGACGACGGCGCCGTGTTCGGCGAGGGCGGACGCCACGCGCCGCACGTGCGGGCGGTCCACGTCCCCGGTGAACCCGTGGGCGACGACGAACACCGGGTGACGGGTGGATGGCGCGGAGGCGTCGTATACGGCCGCACCCGGTTCGTATACGGAATCGACGGCAATTCCGTCGGCGGTGGGCAGAAACGTCCGCAATGGTGCGTGCGTGCCCGTCTCGGAATACGGACGAACGGTGGAACGTGCCACATGACCTGCCGGACCGCTGCTCATGTGGGCTATTCTGCTGGACAGAGGACTCGGGCAGCGTAGCCCCCGGGTCCTTTTGTGCTTTCGGAAGCGTTGTATACGAAATGGGAACCGGGCGGGAAACGCCAGGTGACCACAGGTGTACGGCCCCCCGGGATCGCAGAGCAGTGCCGCATAAGCCGCAGTGCCGCAATGTCCTCGCAGGGACCGAGGAGGAACCAGACGTATGAGTTCTCTGCTGCTCCTGACCAACGCTCTCCAGCCGTCGACGGAGGTGCTTCCGGCTCTCGGACTGCTGCTGCACAACGTGCGGGTGGCCCCGGCCGAAGGCCCCGCCCTCGTCGACACCCCCGGTGCCGACGTCATCCTGATCGACGGCCGCCGCGATCTGCCCCAGGTCCGCAGCCTCTGCCAGCTGCTGCGCTCCACCGGACCCGGCTGTCCGCTCATCCTGGTCGTGACCGAGGGCGGCCTCGCCGCCGTCACCGCCGACTGGGGCATCGACGACGTACTGCTGGACACCGCCGGACCGGCCGAGGTCGAGGCCCGGCTGCGACTGGCCATGGGCCGCCAGCAGATCGTCAACGACGACTCCCCGATGGAGATCCGCAACGGCGACCTGTCGGTCGACGAGGCGACCTACAGCGCGAAGCTGAAGGGGCGGGTCCTGGACCTCACCTTCAAGGAGTTCGAGCTCCTGAAGTACCTGGCCCAGCACCCGGGCCGGGTGTTCACCCGCGCACAGCTGCTCCAGGAGGTCTGGGGCTACGACTACTTCGGCGGCACCCGTACCGTCGACGTCCACGTACGACGCCTGCGCGCCAAGCTCGGCCCCGAGCACGAGTCGCTGATCGGAACCGTCCGGAACGTCGGTTATCGATTCGTTACCCCTGAGAAGGGGGAGCGCGCGAGTGACGACGCCAAGGCCAAGGCGGACCGGTCGGAGCAGTCAAACGCGGATGATACGGACAACGTGGCCGCCCTGGACGGCGCAGAGGTCACGGCGGAGGCGTAGTACCCGCCGGTAAGCCCGGAACCCGCTCGGGAAGGGCGTCGCCCGCGCACAGGGAAGCTCCTGTACGCCCTGCCCAGAGCGGGTCCATCCGCGTAGACTCCGCGGGTGGCCAAGGTGACTCGGGATGATGTGGCGCGACTGGCGGGTACTTCGACCGCCGTCGTCAGCTATGTCATCAACAACGGACCCCGGCCGGTCGCCCCGGCCACGCGCGAGCGTGTCCTCGCCGCCATCAAGGAGCTGGGGTACCGGCCCGACCGGGTCGCCCAGGCGATGGCGTCACGGCGCACCGACCTCATAGGCCTGATCATCCCGGACGCCCGTCAGCCCTTCTTCGGCGAGATGGCGCACGCGGTCGAGCAGGCCGCCTCCGAGCGCGGAAAGATGGTGCTGGTCGGCAACACCGACTACGTCGCCGAGCGCGAGGTCCACTATCTGCGGGCGTTCCTCGGGATGCGCGTCTCGGGCCTCATCCTCGTCAGCCACGCGCTGAACGACCTGGCGGCCGCGGAGATCGACGCCTGGGACGCCCGGGTGGTGCTGCTGCACGAACGCCCCGAGGCCATCGACGACGTCGCCGTCGTCACCGACGACCTGGGTGGCGCCCAGGTCGCCGTACGCCATCTCCTGGAGCACGGCTACGAGTACGTGGCCTGCGTCGGCGGCACCGCGGAGACCCCCTCCGTCGGCGACCCGGTCTCCGACCACGTCGAGGGCTGGCGGCGCGCGATGGACGAGGCCGGTGTCAGCACCGAGGGCCGGCTCTTCGAGGCGCCGTACAACCGCTACGACGCCTACCGCGTCTCCCTGGAACTGCTGGCGGGCCCGGACCGGCCGCCGGCCGTGTTCTGCTCCACCGACGACCAGGCGATCGGTCTGCTGCGCGCGGCGCGCGAGCTGCGCATCGACGTGCCCGGCGAGCTGGCGGTCATCGGCTTCGACGACATCAAGGAAGCGGCCCTCGCCGACCCGCCCATGACAACGATCGCATCGGACCGCTCGGCGATGGCCCGGGCGGCGGTCGACCTCGTCCTGGACGACGGTCTGCGGGTCGCGGGCTCGCGGCGGGAGCGGCTGAAGGTGTTCCCGTCGCAGCTGGTGGTGCGCCGGTCCTGCGGCTGCGAGTAGCCGTCCACGGGCCTGTGCGTGAACCGCCCACGGGCCCGCACGAGCCGTCCATGAGACGTCTCTGAGAGGCTCCGCCCAACTTCGGGATCGCTCTTTATATCGGGCATACGAGGTTCTGGCGGGCTTCTCAGGGAGCACTCAGGGAGCTCTCATGGTCGGGCGGGAAGCTACTTTCCATGACCGAGAGCATCCGCCGCAGCGGCGAGTACGAGAACTTCGAGAACCCGTACCAGGCCCCGTACGAGGGCGCCCAGCAGCACGCCTCCACCCCCATGGGCTCCTCCCCGGTGAACCCGGAGTGGCCGCCCCCGCCGGCCTACGAGCCGGTCGCGCAGCCCGTGCAGCAGCAGTCGGTGCAGCAGCAGCCCGTTCAGCCGGTGCAGCAGCCCGCGCACCAGCCGCAGCCGGCCGTCGAGCCCACCGCGGTGTGGCAGACCCAGGCAGCGGCCGGCGGCGCCGACAACGGCGGCCACGGCGGCAACGGCGGCGGAACCGCTCTCCTCACCCCCGTGGCCTCCGAGCCCGCGCCCGGCCGGAAGAAGCGGGCCCGTGGCCCGTTCGCGCTGCTCGCCGCCGTGGCGATCGTGGCGGCGGCCATAGGCGGCGGCACGGCCTACGGCATCCAGGAGCTGACCGGCAAGGACGAGGTGGTCTCCTCGTCCACCACCACCAGCGTGGTGCCCTCCAGCAAGACGGGTGACGTGGCCACCATCGCGGCGGCGGTCAGCCCGAGCGTCGTCGAGGTCAGCGCCACGCTCAGCAACGGGACGTCCACCGGCTCCGGAGTGATCATCACCAGCGGCGGCGAGATCGTCACCAACAACCACGTCATCTCCGGCGCCACCTCGATCAAGGTGTCGACGAGCGACGGGAAGTCGTACACCGCCAAGGTCGTCGGCACGGACAGCAAGAAGGACCTCGCGCTCATCAAGCTGGAGAACGCGTCCGGCCTGAAGGCGGCGACCCTCGGCAACTCCGACGGCGTCAAGGTCGGCGACACGGTCGTGGCGATCGGCTCCCCCGAGGGCCTGACCGGCACCGTCACCAGCGGCATCGTCTCCGCGCTGAGCCGGGACGTGACCGTCTCGACCGACGAGAGCCAGAGCCAGAGCGAGAGCCAGGGCGGCCAGGGCGGCGACGGCAACTGGCCCTTCCAGTTCGGCGGCCAGCAGTTCAACGGCGACACGGGTACGTCCACGACGACGTACAAGGCGCTCCAGACGGACGCCTCCCTGAACCCCGGCAATTCAGGCGGCGCGCTCATCGACGCCAGCGGCAACATCATCGGCATCAACTCCGCGATGTACTCCGCCGCGACGGACTCGTCCTCCTCCGCCGACGCCGGCAGCGTCGGCCTCGGCTTCGCCATCCCGATCAACACCGTCAAGGCCGACCTCGCCACGCTGCGGGCCGGCGGCTCCGACAGCTGACAACCCACCACCGAGTCAGGGAGTACGTCATGATCAAGCAGGTTTCGCACACGGTGACCGGTTTCGGTGCGGCCGACCTCGGCCTGGCCCTCGACGTGGCGTACGAGCTGCACCCGCCGGTCGCGCCCACCCGCGCGCCGGAGGTGGCGGCCCCGCAGCTGATGGGTCTGCGCACCACCGCGGCCCGCCCCCACCAGCGCAAGGTGCCGCTGAACCGGCTCGCGGCGATGCGCGGCTGATCCCACCGCAACCCACTCTTTACGCGCACACCGGGAACCGTGCGAGGCTGAGGACACTCAGCACGTTCAGCAGGTCCGGCCTCTCCCGTCGTCCCACCGCACCCGAGGAAACCACGCCCATGAGCCCCGCCGAAGGCGACCGTGACACCCAGCGCATCCTGATCGTCGACGACGAGCCGGCGGTGCGTGAAGCACTCCAGCGCAGCCTCGCCTTCGAGGGCTACGACACGCAGGTCGCCGTGGACGGCGCGGACGCGCTGGAGAAGGCCACGGCCTACCAGCCCGACCTGGTGGTGCTGGACATCCAGATGCCGCGCATGGACGGCCTCACCGCCGCGCGCCGCATCCGCGGGGCCGGCGACACCACGCCCATCCTGATGCTGACGGCCCGCGACACGGTCGGCGACCGGGTCACGGGACTGGACGCCGGCGCGGACGACTACCTGGTCAAGCCCTTCGAACTGGACGAACTGTTCGCCCGCGTACGGGCCCTGCTGCGGCGCAGCTCCTACGCGGCGGCGGCCGGAGCGGGCGCCGTGGAGGAGGACGAGGCCCTCACCTTCGCCGACCTGCGCATGGACCTCGCGACCCGCGAGGTCACCCGCGGCGGACGCCCCGTGGAACTGACCCGCACGGAGTTCACCCTCCTGGAGATGTTCATGGCGCACCCGCGCCAGGTCCTCACCCGTGAGCAGATCCTGAAGGCGGTCTGGGGCTTCGACTTCGAGCCGTCGTCCAACTCGCTGGACGTGTACGTGATGTACCTGCGCCGCAAGACGGAAGCGGGCGGCGAGCCGCGCCTCGTGCACACCGTGCGGGGCGTCGGGTACGTGCTGCGACAGGGCGGGGCGGAGTGAACAAGCTCGTACGGCGGTTCCGCTCGCTGCCGATCCGGTCACGGCTGGCCATGCTGGTCGCGGCGGCGGTGGCCTTCGCGGTGGCGGCGGTCTCGGTGACCTGCTGGTTCATCGTGCAGGGCAAGTTGTACGACCAGGTCGACAACGACCTCAGGAAGATGTCACAGCCGCAGCGGTACAACCAGGTCGAGGACCTCCTCGCCAGCTGCCCCCAGGCCGCTCAGTCCGATCAGACCGACGAGCCCGACATCAGCGACCTCCGGGCCCGGAACACCTACATTCAGCTGGTCAAGGCGGACGGGACGGCCTGTGTCTCTGCGACCTCGGCGGGCACCGTCAAGGTCACCGACGCCGACAAGAAGGTGATCAAGGAGGCGAGCAGCAGTGGTGAAGGGATCATCCGCAATGGCACCGACTCGGACGGCAATGCCGTACGCGTACTCACCACGCCCCTGATCGTCAGCCAGGGCATGGGCAGTCCGCCTCAGCTCTACCCGGACACGGCACTCCTCATCGCGGCGCCGCTCAAGAGCACCGAGTCCACCCTCAACGACCTCGCCCTGGTGCTGCTCCTGGTCTCCGGCATCGGAGTCGTGGGCGCCGGCGCCGCCGGTCTGGCGGTCGCACGTGCCGGGCTGCGGCCCGTCGACAAGCTGACCGAGGCCGTCGAGCACGTGGCCCGTACCGAGGATCTGAGCGTACGGATCCCGGTGGAGGAGGAGTCCGACGACGAGATCGCCCGCCTCTCCCGTTCCTTCAACTCGATGACCGCCTCGCTCGCCAACTCCCGTGAGCTCCAGCAGCAGCTGATCGCGGACGCCGGTCACGAGCTGCGCACCCCCCTCACCTCCCTGCGCACCAACATCGAGCTCCTCTCCCGCAGCGAGGAGACGGGCCGCCCGATCCCCCCGGCGGACCGCAAGGCACTCCTCACCTCCGTGACGGCGCAGATGACCGAGCTGGCGTCACTTATCGGCGACCTCCAGGAACTGTCCCGTTCCGAGGGCCAGCGCGGCGAACGCGTGCAGGTGGTCTCGCTGGAGGACGCGGTGGAGTCGGCGCTGCGCCGGGCCCGGCTGCGCGGCCCGGAGCTGACCATCACGGCCTCGCTGGAGCCCTGGTACACCCGGGCGGAGCCGGCCGCGCTGGAGCGTGCGGTGGTCAACATCCTGGACAACGCGGTGAAGTTCAGCCCCGAGGGCGGCACGATCGACGTCCGGCTGAGCCACGGGACGCTGACGGTCCGCGACCACGGCCCCGGTATCCCCACCGAGGAACTCCCGCACGTCTTCGACCGCTTCTGGCGCTCCCCCAGCGCGCGGGCCCTCCCGGGCTCGGGCCTCGGTCTGTCGATCGTCGCCCGCACCGTGGAACAGGCCGGCGGCCAGGTCTCTCTGGCCCGCGCGGACGGCGGCGGCACGGTGGCGACGGTCCGGCTGCCGGGGGCACCGACTCCCCCGCCGGAGGATCCCGCCATCACCTCGTAGCGGGCGGACGGCTCTCTCCCACGCATTTCCGTGAGTTCGGCAACCTTTCCGATCCGGGCGGCGACCCAGCAGCGCATCAACTCCCCCCGCCCCGCACGGAACGGATGGTCGCATGAGCGCGCACCGAAGCAGCGGCACCAACAGGCCCCGACACCGCAGGCGCGGCACCGCCCTCGCGTTCGGCATCCCCCTCGTCCTCACCGCCGCCGGCACCCTGGCCTACGGCGCCGACCTCGGGCTCCTCGGCGCGGACGCGCAGCCGAAGGCCGCCGCGGCGACCGCCGCCGCGCCCGCCTGGGCGACCGCCACCGCCGACGGTTTCGCCTCCGTCGACGCCCTGGGCCAGAACGGTACGTACGGCGGCCGGGACGGCAGGACCGTCACCGTGAAGACGCTCGCCGACCTCGAGAAGTACGCGACCGCCGCCGAGCCGTACGTCATCGTCGTCGCCGCGACGATCACCATGGACCCGGTCGGGAAAGAGATCAAGGTCCAGTCGGACAAGACGATCGTGGGGTCCGGGACCGCCGGGCACATCGTCGGCGGCGGCTTCTTCCTCGGCCAGGGCGTCCACAACGTGATCATCCGTAACCTGACGATCCGGGACGCCTACCAGGGCGTCTGGAACGACAAGGAGCACGACTACGACGGCATCCAGCTGGACGGCGCGCATCACGTCTGGATCGACCACAACGACATCCGGCACATGGCCGACGGGCTCATCGACAGCCGCAAGGACACGACCTACCTGACGGTCTCCTGGAACAAACTGAGCCAGGAGAACAAGGCGTTCGGCATCGGCTGGACCGACAACGTCACCGCCGACATCACGATCCACCACAACTGGATCCGCGAGACCGAGCAGCGCAACCCGTCCACGGACAACGTCGCCCACGCGCACCTGTACAACAACTTCCTGGAGGACGTGGCGGGGACGGACATCAAGTCCTCGTACGGCAACTACTCGCGCGGCGGGACGAACATGGTCCTGGAGAACTCCTACTTCCAGGGCCTGACCAACCCCGTCGTCCGGGACGCCGGCGCCACCCTCGTCCAGCGCGGCAACGTCTTCTCCGGCACGACCGGCAAGAACGAGAGCGGCGGCACGGGCGCGGCCTGGGATCCGAAGACGTACTACGCGTACACCCTCGACAAGGCGGCCGACGTGCCGGCGCTGCTCAAGTCGGGCGCGGGCCCGCGCGGTTCCATCGGCACCTCCGCGAGTACGGCGACGACGGCCACCACGAAGGCCGCGGCCACCACGAAGGCTGCGGCCGCCACCACGCTCACCGTCGCCAAGGACGGCAGCGGGCAGTACACGACCGTGCAGGCCGCCGTGAACGCCGTGTCGGCGAACAACCCCGCGCGGGTCGTGATCGCCGTCAAGCCGGGCACGTACCGCGAGCTGGTCAAGGTCCCGTCCAACAAGCCGCACGTCACCATCCAGGGCACCGGCGGCAGCCGCAAGGACACCACGATCGTCTACGACAACGCGTCCGGTACGCCGAAGCCCGACGGTTCCGGCACGTACGGCACCGGCGGCAGCGCGACCGTCGCCGTCGACGGCGACGACTTCCAGGCCCGTAACCTGACCATCTCCAACGACTTCGACGAGGCCGCCCACCAGGACATCGCGAACCAGGCGGTCGCCCTGCGCACCTCCGCCGACAAGGTGTTCCTCGACGGCGTCATCGTCAGCGGCGACCAGGACACCCTGCTGGTGGACACGGCGGCCAAGGAGAAGCTGGGCCGCGTCTACCTCACCAACTCCTACGTCATCGGCAACACCGACTTCATCTTCGGCCGGGCCACCGCGGTGATCGACAAGTCCGTCATCACCCTGAAGAAGCGCTGGAACGGCACCTCGGCCGGCTATGTCACGGCCCCCAGCACGGCCGCCGACCGCAAGGGCATCCTGATCGCCAACTCCACGGTCAACGGTGACGTCGCCGAGCGCAGTTTCTACCTCGGCCGCCCCTGGCACGCGGGCGGGGACGCGACCCTCGACCCGCAGACCACCGTCCGCAACACCGCCCTGAGCGCCGCCATCAGGACCACGCCGTGGACCGACATGAGCGGCTTCTCCTGGAAGGACGACCGGTTCGCGGAGTACAAGAACACCGGCGCGGGCTCGGGCGCCGCGAGTTCCGACCGTCCCCTGCTGACCGACGCCCAGGCCGCCGCCCAGGAGGTCGCGGACTGGCTGGGCGACTGGACCCCCACGGCCTCCTGACATCCCGCTGCCAGCTCCACCACAGCCCCTCGCTCCACCGTGAGGGAATGGTGATACGAACGGTGAAGGGGACGGCGGGGGCGGCGGGGGCGGCAGCGGGCGGGGGAACGGCGGGGCGAGCGGGTACGGCGGGGGGGATACTCCTGGCCGACGACGACGCGGACATCCGCGAGGGACTCGGCCGGCTGCTCCGCTTCGAGGGCTACGAGACCGTCCTCGCCGGAGACGGACGGCTCGCCCTCGATCTCGCCCTCGACCTCGTCGGAGCCCCCGGCAACGCCCCCGACCTGGTCCTCATGGACGTCACCATGCCCGGCCTGGACGGCCTGGCCGCGACCCGGCGGATCCGGGCCTCCGGCTCCACCGTCCCGATCCTGATGATCACCGGCCGGGACGCGGTGGGCGACCGTATCGTCGCCCTCGACAACGGCGCGGACGACTATCTGATGAAGCCGTTCGCCGCGGAGGAACTGCTGGCCCGGGTACGGGCCCTGCTGCGCCGGGGCACCCGACGGGCCTCCCCGCCCGCCGGGGCCGCCTCCACCCGGCTGGCCTTCCACGACATCGTCATGGACCTGTCCTCCCACACGGTCACCCGCGCCGGCCGCCCGCTCGACCTCACCCCCACCGAGTACTCCCTCCTGGAGTACTTCCTGCGCCATCCGACGAAGGTCCTCAGCCGCGCCCGCATCCACAAGGACGTCTGGGGCTTCGACTTCGAGCCGACGTCCAACACGCTCGACGTGTACGTCATGTACCTGCGGCGCAAGCTGGAGCAGTACGGCGAACCCCGGCTGATCCGGACGGCACGCGGGCTGGGGTACATGCTGCGGGTGGGGTGACTCGGACACCCGGCGCTGCTTCAGAGGCGCAGCACCAGCGTGTCGTCGGTGAGCCGCTTGCGTGCCGTGGTCTCCCCGGCCGGCTCCGACCAGGGTTCGACCAGCCTGGTGTAGGCCGCGCAGCGGGTCATCAGCTCGTCGTGCGTGCCCGCGTCCAGCAGCCGCCCCTCGTCCACGACCAGGATGCGGTCGGCGTCGCGGGCGAGGCTCAGATCGTGGGTGATCATGATCGTGGTGCGGCCCGACATGAGGCGGCGCAGCGGCTGGACGATCTGCCGGGCGGCCACCGAGTCGAGGCCGGCGGTCGGTTCGTCGAGGACGAGGACCGGGGCCGCGCGGAGCATCGCGCGGGCGATGGCGATGCGCTGGAGCTGGCCGCCGGAGAGGGCCGCGGTACCGGGGGCGATGTGGGTGCCGTAGCCGTCGGGGAGGGCGGCGATGAACTCGTGGGCGGCGGCCGACCTGGCCGCTCGCTCGATCTCCGGGTCCGTGGCGCCCGGACGGCCGCACGCGATGTTCTCCCGGATCGTGCCGTTGAGGACGAGGGTCTGCTGGGGGAGCAGCGCCGTGTTCTCGCGGACGAACTCCAGCGGGACGTCCGTGAGCGGGACCCCGTCCAGGCGGACGACGCCCTCGTCGGGGTCGTAGAAGCGGGTGAGGAGTTTGGAGAGGGTGGACTTGCCGGCCCCGCTCGCGCCCGTGACCAGGACCAGTTCGCCGGGGCTCACCGTGAAGGTCACGTCCCGCAGTGACGCGCGGGCCGCGTCGGGGTAGCGGAACGAGAGGCCGTGCAGGCTGACCCGGCCCTGGACCGGCCAGGCGGGAACGGGGACGTCCGGGTCCTTCACCGACGGCTGTGCGTCCAGGAGTTCCGCGATGCGTTCCGCGCCCGCCGTGGCCGCGGTGACCGTCAGGCCGAGCTGGCCGAGGTTGCGGACCGGCGGATAGAGGTAGCCGATGAACGCGGCGAAGGCGAGCAGGGCGCCGAGGGTCATCCGGCCGGCCGAGATCTCCCAGACGCCCAGGCCGATCACCGACAGGACGCAGAGGGTCTCGACCACCTCGACGAACTGCTCGTACATCTCGCTCAGCCGCGCCCCGCGCACACTGGCCCGCATCCACGCGCGGGCCTCCTTGTCGAGGCGCCGCTCCTCGTCGCGGCGGCGGTTGTACGCCTGGGTCAGCACGATGTTGCCCAGCGACTCCTCCACCACCGAGGTGATCGCGCCGTCGGCGACGCGTTCGTCCTGTGAGGCCTGCTTGATCCGGCCGGAGAAGCGGCGGGCGGCGAGCAGGAAGAGCGGGGCGAGGACGAAGGTGGCGAGGGCCAGGTCCCAGCGGAGCCACAGGGCGGCCGCCGCGTAGAAGACCGCGGAGAAGGCCGCGGAGATCGTGCCGACCACGCCCGACACGACCAGTTGTTCGATGGCCTCCACGTCTCCCGTCAGGCGTTCCACCAGGTCACCGCGGCGGTGCCGCTGGAAGAAGTGGGGCGGGAGGTCCTGCACGTGACCGAAGACGTTCGCGCGCAGCCGGAGGACGAATCGTTCCGCCGTCCAGGTCGCGAGCGAGTTGCCCAGGTAGCCGACGAGTGCGCCCACCGCGGCGACGCCCAGCCAGGCTCCGGCCGGCCCCCAGAAGGCGGAGAGCGAGCCGGCCTCGAGGGCGTTGTCGGTGAGTTCGGCGAACAGCAGGATGGAGGCCGTCTCGGCGAGCGCGGACACCACCACGCACCCCACGATCACCAGCATCCACCCGCGGTCACCGCGGGTCAGCGGCCAGAAGCGGCGGAAGGCCTCACGGGCTTCCCTCATGTCAGCAACTCCCTCGACTCCCTGCGTGTAACGAAAGGCCGTGCACGAAAGCCGCGCACGAAAGGCCGTGCACGAAAGGCACGGCCGAGGCGGGGGCACCGGCTCTCCCCGGTGACCCCGCCTCGTGGCGTGCCGTCAGCCCTTGTGCGCGATCGGGCGGCGCTTCGGGGCGGCCTTCTTCGCGGCCTTCTTCTTGGCGACGGGCTTCGGGGCCGGGGCGGCAGCGGTCTTGCGGGCCTTCTTGACGGGGGTGATCTTGTGGAAGCTCATGGGAATTACCTCTCCATTTATCAGGTGCCGAATATGCTGGTTTTACGCGTGGCTTATTTGTCGCGGATTTGCAACAGTGTCGACCGAGATGGCAGCGACATCAGCCCTTGTGGGAGACCGGGCGGCGCTTCGGGGCGGCCTTCTTCGCGGCCTTCTTCTTGGCGACGGGCTTCGGGGCCGGGGCAGCAGCGGTCTTGCGGGCCTTCTTGACGGGGGTGATCTTGTGGAAGCTCATGGCGTTCTCCGTTTGTTCTGTTAGCGCTGTTCGCTTACTTCGCTTTCGCGTCGTTCGCTTTCGACATGGAAAACACTACGGGACGACGGAAGAAGAAAAAGCCAATTCCGCTGAGACCTCGATGAATTGCGGCTGAGACGAGTTTTCAGGCGGCAACGGGAACCAACCGAGAACTCACACAGGTTTTAATACGAAGAGGCGGCCCCGTCGGTGACGGGGCCGCCTCGTGAACCGCTGTGCTCGCGGGTCGCTCGTGGGTTACTGCACTACTGCACTACTGCACGATCGCGATCCGGTTCGCCGTCGGCGGGGCGATCGGGCCCGTGGCCGAGGAGTTGGCGAGCAGGTACTGCTCCAGGGCGGTCAGGTCGTCGGCGCCGACGAGGTCGTTCGTGCCCTGGCCCAGCGTGGTGAAGCCGTCGCCGCCGCCCGCGAGGAAGCTGTTCGTGGAGACGCGGTAGGTGGCGGCCGGGTCGATCGCCGCGCCGTTCAGCTTGATGGAGTCCGTGACGACACGGTCGGCGCCGCTCTTCGTCAGGTCCAGCGTGTACGTCAGGTTGGCGGACGGCTGAAGGATCTTCGGCGCGCTCGCGTTCGTCCCGCTCACCTGCTCCTTGAGGACCTGGATCAGCTGGGCGCCGGTGAAGTCCTGGAGGTTCACGGTGTTGGAGAACGGCTGGACGGTGAAGCCCTCGGCGTAGGTCACCACGCCGTCGCCCTCACTGCCCTTGGCCGCGTAGGTCAGGCCCGCCCGGACGCCGCCCGGGTTCATCAGCGCGAGGTCCGTCTCCGGGTCGAGCCCCTTGCCGTACCAGAGCTGGGCGTCCGCGATCAGGTCGCCCATCGGGGACTCGGTGCCCGTGCTGGGGACGTCCGCGGAGATGTAGCCGATCGCCCGGTTGCCGACGGGGGCCGCCAGGGTGTTCCACTTGGTGATCAGCTCGGTCATGTCGGGCGCCTTGGCGACGGTCCGGGTGACCACGTGGTTCGCCGACTTGACCGCCGTACGCGCGATGTCACCGGTGAAGCGGTCGTACGTCAGCGTGGTGTCCGTGTACAGCCGGCCGAAGGACGCGGCCGAGGTGACCGTGCGCGGCTTGCCCGACGGGTCCGGGATCGTGCACGCGTACGCGGCGTGCGTGTGGCCCGTCACCAGCGCGTCCACCGCCGGCGTGATGTTCTTCGCGATGTCGACGATCGGGCCGGAGATGCCGGCACCCGCGCCCGGGGAGTCACAGTTGTAGTTGTAGGAACCCGAGGCCGGCAGCCCGCCCTCGTGGATCAGCGCCACGATCGACTTCACGCCCTGCTTCTGCAGCACCTTGGCGTACTTGTTGATCGTCTCGACCTCGTCCTTGAACTTCAGGCCCTTGACGCCCTCGGCGGACACCACACCGGGGGTGTCCTCCAGCGTCACGCCGATGAAGCCGATCTTGACGTCCTTCTTCTTCCAGACGAAGTACGGCTCGAGGATCGGCCTGCCGCTCTTCTCGGACAGGACGTTGGCCGCCAGGTACGGGAAGTCGGCCCCCTTGAACCGCTTGTCCGTGTAACAGCCGGCCGTCGGGTGACAGCCGCCGTTCTGGAGCCGGGCCAGCTCCTTGGCACCCTCGTCGAACTCGTGGTTGCCGACCGAAGTGACATCCAGGTCGAGCTTGTTCAGCGCCTCGATGGTCGGCTCGTCGTGGAACAGACCCGAGATCAGCGGGGAGGCGCCGACCATGTCGCCGCCGGCCGCGGTGACCGAGTACGGGTTGCCCTTGCGGGCCTCGCGCAGGTGCGTGGCGAGGTACTCCACACCGCCCGCGTCGATCGTCTTCGTCGTGCCGTCCGCCTGGAGTTCCGTGACCCGGCCGGAGGAGCCGGACGGGGGCTCGAGGTTGCCGTGCAGGTCGTTGAAGGACAGCAGCTGCACGTCCTGGTAGCGGCTCGGCAGCGGCTTGGAGTGCTTGGTGTCATGGGCGTCCGCCGGGAGCGCGGCGGCCATGGCACCGGCGGTGGCGAGACCCGCGGCGGCCGCGAGAAGACGGTACGTACGACGTCTGCCGTTCGGATGCGGCTGGGAAGTGGCTGGCATGCGCCCCCCTGAGGTGTCTGCCTGTGGTGTCTGCGTCCCCCGGGCCCGACCGGCCCTGAGAGACGTATGAGGAAGTGGCCCCGTCCGGCGCAGCCTAGGGTCAACGCGCGTAGCGCGACAGGGGGTTCTTGGTTACATCCTGGTTTCCCTTTGTCCTGCGCTTACCCTCTGCTTTGCCTTTCCGGACCGCAGCCTTCCGCCTTTCCCCTTGCCGCCACTTTGTGCGTCCCGACCCTTACCCTCGTACGCATGACCAGCGACGACATCGCACGGATCCCCGGCTCCCGATCCATCGAGACCCACTCCGAGCTCTCCCCCGAACAGACCGAGGCCGTCCTCGAACTGCTCGCGGAGGCCGCCCGGACGGACGGCCAGCAGGCGGTGTCCGAACAGGGCCGCCTCCAGCTGCGCGGAGGCGCCCGCGAAGGTGTCTCCCACCTGGTCCTCAACCTCGGCGACGAACTCGTGGGCTACGCCCAGCTGGAGGACACCGATCCGGTCGAGGCACCCGCCGCCGAACTGGTCGTGCACCCCTCGCACCGCGGCCACGGACACGGCCGCGCGCTCGGCTCCGCCCTGCTCGCCGCCTCCGGCAAGCGGCTTCGGGTGTGGGCCCACGGCGGTCACTCCGCGGCCCGGCACCTCGCCCAGGTCCTCGGCCTCTCCCTGTTCCGCGAACTGCGCCAGATGCGGCGGCCGTTGACCGACCTCGAACTGCCCGATCCGGTGCTGCCCGAGGGCGTGACCGTCCGCGCCTTCGTCCCCGGGAAGGACGACTCCGCCTGGCTCGCCGTCAACGCCGCCGCCTTCGCCCACCATCCCGAGCAGGGCTCCCTCACCCAGCGCGACCTCGACGCCCGCAGGTCCGAGCCCTGGTTCGACCCCGCCGGCTTCTTCCTCGCCTTCGACGGCGAGCGGCTGGTCGGCTTCCACTGGACGAAGGTGCACGCCGAGGAGCAGCTCGGAGAGGTGTACGTCCTCGGGGTCGCCCCCGGCGCGCAGGGCGGCGGCCTCGGCAAGTCCCTCACCACGATCGGCCTGCGACACCTCGCGGCGCAGGGCCTGCCGACGGCGATGCTGTACGTCGACGCCGACAACAAGGCCGCGGTGTCGGTGTACGAGCGGCTGGGGTTCATCACCCACGAGACGGACCTGATGTACCGGACGGAGACCTGAGCGGGCCCAGGAGAACCGGGGCCTGACCCGAGAGCCGGGACCCCACCCGAGAGCCGGGGCCGGGGCTCATCCGGAGAGCCGGGGCCGGGGCCTCATCCGGAGGGACGGGGCCTGACCCGAGAGCCGGGGCCGGGACCTCATCGGGAGGGACGGGGCCTGACCCGAGAGCCGGGACCGGGACCGGAGGGCCGGGACCTGACCCGGAGGGACGGGGCCTGACGCGAGGGCCGGGGCCTCACTCGGAGGGACGGCTCCAGGACGGGCCGAGTCGGCCCGGCCCGTGGCCGTGGGGTCGTCCCCGCAGCGGC
This sequence comes from Actinobacteria bacterium OV320, assembly GCA_001298545.1. Lineage (GTDB taxonomy): Bacteria > Actinomycetota > Actinomycetes > Streptomycetales > Streptomycetaceae > Streptomyces > Streptomyces coriariae. The sequence continues at coordinate 40,434 of LJCX01000031.1, read as the reverse complement.
TCCGGTGTCCACAGCACGCTCAGCGTGACCGTCGCCCCCAGCACCACCGCCCATCTCACCTGCGTCGCCGCCCAGTAGGGGTCCTGGGACGTGCCCAGCAGGCCCCACCGGTTCGGGACCAGTACCGCCACCGCGGCCGCCGTCCCCAGCCAGACCGCCGTGCTCCTGCCCACCTCCGCCGCCTGGGTGAAGCGGACGGCGATCGTCGCGAGGGCGAGGGCGGCACAGGCCGTCCCCGCGGCCTCGAGCGTGGCCGGGCCGAGCGCGGGGCGGGTGGGGGCCGGGGTCAGGAGCAGAACCGCCGCCCACCACAGGGCCGCCAGGGGGGCGACGAAGGCCAGCCGCAGCACGGTTCGCCGCGGGCGGCCCACCGGTGTCGTCGCCGTGGTGTTGCGGGCCGGGTCGTCCAGCAGGAAAGCCAGGCCCAGTGCGCCGGTGAGGGCGGTGAGGCGCAGGACCAGCCGCCCCAGTTCGGCGTCCGGAGCGTGGTCCGGCAGCCGGGTGGTGCCCGCGAGCAGCAGGCCCAGCCCGCCGGCCGTGGTCAGCGCACGCCGGGGAAGACCGCGCCACACCGGCGGCACCAGGGGCCGCAACAGGTCCGCCGGGAGCCCTCTCGTCGCTGTCTGCGCTACTCCCCGCACCGGTCCGCCTCCTTCGGCACCTCGACACCCAGCAGCTTCGCGGCCTGGGCGGTCGTCGTCCGCGCGGACGTCAGTTCCGTCCAGTGGGCCTTGACCCGGGCCGTCATCTCGGCACGCGGCCGGTCCAGCAGTTCCCGGACCACCGTCGTCTGCGGGCCCGACAGGCTCAGCCCGTTCGTCGGGGCCAGGACCACGCCCGAGCCGGTGGTCCTGTCGTCCAGCCGCACGTTCCGGAAGGTGGCCGTCGGGGTGGGGTCCTGGCCCAGGACCAGCCACATGATGGTCACCGCGCGGGCGTCGCACATGGGCTCGGTCGTCACGTCCTCCGAGCCCGCCACCAGGACCGTGGCGACACCGACCGCGAACTCGGGGACGCGGTTGCCGCCCCAGCGCGTACCGACCGTCACCTCGCCGGGAGTGGTGGACGGGTCGATGGCGCCGTCGATCTCCACTCCGCTGTCGGTGTAGACGCGCTGGCGGACCGTCAGCCCGCCCTTCGCCGCCGTGCCGCCGGCCCCGGACCTGACGCGGTCCACGACCTCGGCCCAGTCGTCCCGCACCCCGGCCCACTCGGGGAACGAGCAGTACGTCGAGCCGTCGTGCGTCGTGCACGACTGGACCTTCGCCGGGGAGTCGGACGCCGTCCTGCGCGCCGCGTCCAGAGCCGAGGTGTCCCCCGGGAACTGGCCGATCACACCGGCCGCGGTGGCCGCGAGAGCGAGCGCGGTCGCCGCCTTGACGGCCCGGGTACGGCCGCCGGCGACCAGCAGGGCCACGCAGGCCAGCACGGCGCACAGGCCCGTCACGTACAGGGCGTGCCAGCCGGCCGGACGGCCCAGCAGGTCGGACGGGACCGGGTCGCCGCCGCTGGAGGAGAAGAACTGGATCGGGTCGAGCCAGCCCACCCACTCCTGGCGGACGTCGATGAGTCCGGAGACCAGGACGCCGAGCACGTACACGGCGATGACGAACAGTATGGGCACGAAGGAGGAGGGCAGCAGACGGGCCAGCAGCACGCCCGTGACTCCTGCCAGCAGGACGCTCAGGGGTCCGACGACCAGTTCCCCGAAGGAGCCGTGGCCGATCGCGCCGGGCTTGAGCGCCTCCCGGGTGTACTCGGCCGCGACGGCGAGCGCGGTGAGCCCCGCGTAGGGGATCACGGAGAGCACATGGGCGAGGGTGCGCCGCCAGGGCTCCATGGTCAGGACCCCGAACTGCTGCACCGTGCCGTGCTTGCGCGAGCGCAGCGCGGCCGCGTTGGCGCAGATGAACAGGGCGAGGGCGAACAGCAGCGGAGTCGCCTGGGTGCGGCGGTCGACCGTGTTGAGGACGGGGAAGTCGTCCATGCCGTCCTTGCTCATCAGCCGCAGGGCGATGAGGACGACGTACAGGGCGAAGAAGAACAGCACCGGGATCTGCTGGAGCAGTTCGCGGGTCTCGAAGCGGGCGAGGGCGAGGACGGCCTTGGCGCGGTGGCCCTCGCGCGGCGGCTCGGTGAGCGGGGCGGCGGGTTCCGTGATCGTCGGGGTCGTGGTGCTCATGCGGTCACCTCCGCGCTCTCGCCGTCGAGGGTGAGCAGGTAGCCGTCCTCCAGGGTGGGTTCGAGGAGTTCGGCGCCGGTCGGCGGATCGCCGATGTTGCGGAAGCTTCCGGTGCCGGTGCGCCAGCCCGCCAGGGCGTTCGGATCGCGTTCCGTGCTGCTCCAGACCCGGCCGGCCGCGCGGGCGGTCAGGTCGGCCGGGGTGCCCTCGAAGTGGACGCGGCCCCGGGCCAGCACCACGACCCGGTGGCAGAGCATCGCCACGTCCTCCGTCTGGTGGGTGGACAGCAGTACCGTGCGGCCCTCGCCCGCCTGGGCGATCAACTCACGGAAGCGCATGCGCTGTTCGGGGTCGAGGCCGACCGTCGGCTCGTCCAGCACCAGGAAGCCGGGCTCGCCGACGAGCGCGGCGGCCAGGGCGACGCGCTGCCGCATGCCACCGGACAGCCGCTTGATGCGCGTGCCGCGCACCTCCGAGAGATCGACGGCCTCCAGCACGCGCCGTACCTCGCGCAGCCGGGCGCCGCGGTCGGTCAGCTCCTTCAGGATGGCCACGTAGTCGACGAACTCGAAGGCCGTGAACTCCGGGTGGAAGCCGGGGGTCTGGGGCAGGTAGCCGAGCGTGCGGCGCAGGGCGAGCCGGCCGGCCGCGGTGCCGGGGTCGTGCCCGAGGGCCGTGAACGCGCCCCCGTCGGGCGGCACGGCCGTGGCCAGCACCCGCAACAGGGTGGTCTTTCCCGCCCCGTTGGGGCCGAGCAGCCCGGTGACCCCGCGCGTCAGCCGCAGCGAGACCCCGTCGAGGGCACGGGTACCGCCGAAGCGCAGGGAGAGGTCGGTGGCCGTCAGGGTGGCGGGGCCGGTGGAAGCGGTGGTCATGCGAAGCTCCTGGAAGTCCGGTGGGCGGGCGGGGCCGGGGCGGGGGCCGCGGGGGCGGGTAGCCGCGTCACCGCGTGCCGCCGTCCGGGAAGCCGCCCCAGCGGGCGCGCGGCGCGACGCCGGGTGACGGGCGGGCCTGGAGGCCGGGCCGACAAGAGGGCCGCACGGGCGGCAGGCCAGGTCACCGCGTACCGCCGTCCGGGAAGCCGCCCAGCGGGCGGGCGTCGAAGCGGTCACGGGCCTGGTAGAGCAGGAGAGCGGCGAGGGCCGCCACGGCCGCCGCGGCCGACTGGCCGGCCACCGTGAACGGAGCGAGCGTGTCGTGAGCGTGCACCTGGCTCTTCGCCACCACCAGCAGCGACACCCACGCGCCGCCGACCAGGGCGGGCGCGACGACCGGCCCCAGCCGGGCGGTCAGCGCGATTCCCGTCGCGGTGAGGGCGAGCGCGGGCAGCAGCCAGGCCAGGGCCAGCAGCCCGTACCCCGGCAGCGCCAGCGTCGCCAGGCCGTTGAAGGCCAGGCCCGCGGTGAGCACCGCGACCGTGCGGATCATGAGCAGCCGGAAGCCGTGCAACGGGGCGACGACGGCCATCTCGTACGTCGGGTCCAGGGACGGGCCGTACGACAGGGCGACCCCGGCGAGCGGGAGCAGCGGGGCGAGCGCGAGGAACAGCGCGGGCTGGTCCGCCACACGCACCGCCAGCACCGTCACGACCAGCACGAACAGCACCGACAGGAGCCAGGAGCGGCGCAGTACCGGGGTCGCCGTCAGCAGCCGCGCGGTGTGGTCGGCCACACCGAGCCGCACCAGCAGCCGCTCGAGCAGGCCCTGCCGCGGCGCGTCCAGCTCGGCGTCCAGCCGCTCCCAGCCCGCGTCCAGCGCGACGGGGTCGGTGGTCTTCGCGAGCCGGGCCCGGCACTGCGCGCACCCGGTGAGGTGGGTGTCGGCGGACCACAGCAGCGGCGGCGCCAACTCGCCGTGCGCGTACGCCCGCAGGTCCTCTTCATCCACATGCCACGTCATGCCACGACCTCCCTCGGCTGTCCGTCGCCCGCGCGTCCGCGCGAGTCGGTTCCGTACACGTGCCGCCTCATGCCAGCGCCTCCCGCAGTTGCTTGCGGGCACGCTGGGCCCGCGTCTTGACGGTGCCGGGCGGGATGCCGAGCAGCACGGCCGCCTCCCGGGTGGTGAGCCCGTCGATGACGGTCGCCTGGAGGACGGCCCGCAGCTCCGGCGAGAGGCGGGTGAGGGCCCCGGCGAGGTCCCCGTGCTCCACCCCCGCGAGCACGCGTTCCTCCGCCGAGGCCTCGTCGCGGTGGCGCAGCCGGTACAGCGCCTGGCGCAGTCGGCCGCGCGCCCCGTCCCCGCGCACCGCGTCGACGAGCCGTCGCGAGCCGATGCGCCACAGCCAGCCGGCGGCGTCGTCGGAGAAGCCCTCCTGGCGGTGGCGGGCGGTGCCGCGCCACACCGCGAGGAAGGTCTCCTGCACGACGTCGTCGACTGTCCCGGCGTCGGCGCAGCGGCCGCGCAGGCGCGCGGTCAGCCAGGGTGCGTACCGCCGGTACAGCTCCTCGAAGGCGTGACGGTCCCGGTCTGCCGCGATGGCCCGCAGCAGCTCCCCGTCGCTTCTCGTTTCGCTCACATCCCCTCATCGGACGGGCCCCGCCCATCGGTTCACGGTTCGCCGCACGATTTTTTCTTGACTTCGGGCACCACCTTCCACCACCCTTTCACTACTCAATTAGTGAAAGGGTGGTTGTCCAGTGGTCGAATACCGCATCGACCGGCACAGCGGCGTGGCCACCTACGTCCAGATCGTCCAGCAGACGAAGCAGGCCCTGCGCCTGGGCGTGCTGCAGGCCGGCGACAAGCTGCCCACGGCCCGCGAGGTCGTCGAGGCGACCGCCATCAACCCGAACACCGTGCTGAAGGCGTACCGCGAGCTGGAGCGCGACGGGCTGGTGGAGGCCCGGCGCGGCGTCGGCACCTTCGTGCGGCGCGGGCTGAACACCACCCCGGCCGACTCGCCCCTGCGCACGGAGCTGGACGCCTGGGCCGTCCGGGCCCGGGAGGCCGCACTGGACCGCGACGACGTGGCCGCGCTCTTCACCGCCGTACTCGACGAGCACTTCGCCGCGCCGGACCCGAACGGCCGAACCGACCTGCACAGCCGAACCGACCGGGCCGACGCGCCCGTCCGGCCCAGCCGAACCGACCTGCACGACATGCACGACCGGCACGACCGGCACGACCCGAATCCTGGAGACCCTTCATGACCGACACCGCCATGGCGGCAACCGCGCTCGGCAAGCGCTTCGGCCGGCGCGGGGGCTGGGCGCTGCGCGACTGCACGTTCCGCCTCCCCGCCGGGCGCGTCTGTGCCGTCGTCGGCCCCAACGGCGCGGGCAAGTCCACGCTCCTCGCCCTCGCCGCCGGCCTGCTGGCCCCCACCGAGGGCAGGGTCACCGTCCTCGGCACGGATCCCGCGTCCGCACGCGCGCGTGTCGGCTACGTCGCCCAGGACAAGCCGCTGTACCCCCAGCTCTCCGTCGCCGAGACCCTGCGCGTGGGCGCTGATCTCAACCCGGGGCGCTGGGACGCCGAGACCGCCGAGCGGATCGTCTCCGCGGGCGATCTCGACCCCAGGAAGAAGATCCGCTCCCTCTCCGGCGGCCAGCGCACCCGGGTCGCGCTCGCCCTGGCCCTCGGCAAGCGGCCCGAGCTGCTCCTCCTCGACGAACCGATGGCCGACCTCGACCCGCTGGCCCGGCACGAGCTGATGGGCACCCTGATGGCGCGGGCGGCGCAGTACGGCACGACGATCGTGATGTCGTCGCACGTGGTCGCCGAGCTGGAGGACTCCTGCGACCACCTGCTCCTGGTCGGCGGCGGCCGGGTGCGCCTCGCCGGTGAGATCGACGACCTCCTCGCCGCCCACACGCGCGTGAGCACCGCCACGGGCTCCACCGGGCCCACCTCCGAGGACGGCTCCCCCGACAGCGCCCCGGGCGGCCTGCCGGAACTGGCCCCGCACACGGTCGTCGAGTCCCGGGTCACCGGCCGCCAGCTCACCGCCCTGGTGCGCCCCGCGGGCCCGCTCCCCGACGACTGGCGCACCTCGACGCCCTCCCTGGAGGAGCTCGTGCTCGCCTATCTGCGCAACCCGCAGGCCGCCCCGCTCACCCCGGCCGAGCCCGAGGAGGCCGCCGTATGACCACCCTCGCCCTGTCGCCCGACTCCTCGAAGACCACCGGGCACGCTCCCGGAGCCGGCTGGCTGTTCCGCCTGCACCGGCCCGCCCTGTACGTCTGGATCGGCATCGTCGCCGTCCTCGCCGCCGGACTGGTGTGGCTGTGGGGTCCGCTGACCGATTCGTCGGCCGCGGCCTGGCGGGAGTACAACGAGTTCTGCCTCAAACGTGGTTCCTGCCACTACGACCCCGATGCGATCGTCCGCTACAAAGACGTGTACGGGTACACGACCGGCGCACTGACCGCGCTCCCCTTCGTGGTCGCCGCCTGGGCGGGCGCCGCCCTGTTCGGCCGCGAGCTGGAGCACGGCACCGCGCAGCTCGCCTGGACGCAGGGCCTGTCCCCGGTCCGCTGGCTGGCCACCAAGCTGATCGTGCCCACGGTCGTGGTCACCGCGGGCACCGGCCTGCTGGTCGCGCTGCACCGCCTGATGTGGTCGGCGGGCGACGGCCGGATCGACACGGCCAAGTCCTGGTACGACAGCTTCACCCTGCACACCAACGGCCCCACCACCGTCGCCTTCGCCCTGACCGGCCTGACCGCCGGCGCCCTCGGGGGCGTGCTGCTGCGCCGTACGTTGCCCGCGCTGATGTTCGCCCTCACCTGCGTAGCCGTCATGCGGGTCCTGGCCGACCAGGTCATGCCGCACCTGTGGCCGGCCGTCACCCGCGTCACCAGCCTCGACGACGGCTACCGGAGCTCGGGCCTCGGCGTCGACTCGGGCCTGGTCACCGCCACCGGCGCGCACATAGCCGACCCCGGCTGCGGGCCGACCTCCGTCTCCTCCGCCTGCAAGACGGTCTACGACGACCTCGACGCCACCGGCTTCTACACGACCTACCACCCCGAGTCGCACTACTGGCCGCTCCAGCTGACCACGACCGCCCTCGTGGTGGCCGTGGCCACCGCCCTCGCCGTGGCCGCGTTCGTCCTGCTCAAGCGCGCCACCGCCACCCCCACGCGCGGCGGCACGGAGGCCTCCGTATGACCGCCGTCGCCACCAAGACGCCCGCGTCCCCAGGACCGGCCCGCGGCAGCGGCAGCGGCGCGGACGGCCGTACCGCCTGGGGCACCCTCCGCACCGTGCTGCGCCTGCACCGCACCGCCCTCCTCGTCTGGGCGGCTGTCGTCCTGGCCCTGAGCGGCTGGCTGGTGTGGCTCACCGAGGTCGCCGTCAAGGACGAGCTCGCGGAGTGGGAGGCCTGTGAGCGGGCGGGCCAGGACCTGTGCGACATGACGATCGGCTGGGTCGGTTACAGCGAGTCGCTCGCCTGGGTCGGCCTGCTGATCTCCTACGGCTTCGTCGCCGTGGCCGCCTTCGCGGGCGGCGCGCTGATCGGCCGCGAGCTGGAGAACGGCACCGCGCGCCTCGCCTGGGCCCAGGGCATCACCCCCGCCCGCTGGCTCACCGCCAAGCTCGCCGTCCCCGCGCTCGCCCTGACCGCCGACGTCACCGTGCTGGTCCTGGTGTACCGCTGGGCCTGGGGCGCCCACCAGAACCTGACGTACAACGGGTGGACGGGCGACGACGCGTACCTCTCGCGCGGCCCGGCCGGCCTCGCGTACGCCCTCTGCGCGCTCGCCGTCGGCGTGCTCACCGCGCTCCTGCTGCGTCGCGCGCTGCCCGCACTGGCCGTCTCCGTCGTCACGAGCGGGCTGTTCGCCTTCGTCGTCGCGCGGTACCGCGGCTCCTTCTGGCCCGCCGTCACCCGCACCTCCACGGCGGGCGTGGTCGACCCACCGGACAACGCCTGGGAGCTGGAGAACGGTGTGCTGATCCACGGACGGCGCACCCCGGACGTCGACTACTGGGCCTGCGACGGCACGGCCGCCGAAGCGCGGCGCTGCCTCGACGACCTGGGCGTCACCGGCTACTACACGACCTATCACCCGGAGTCCCACTACTGGCCGCTCCAGCTCGTGGAGACCGGCGTCGTCCTGGCCGTCGCCGCCCTCGTCACCGCCGCCGCGTTCCTCCTCCTGCGCCGCCGCACGGCCACCGCCTCCGCGGCCTGATCCGGGCCCGTCCGGCCGCCGGTCCCGGGGTGCCGGGGTGTTCCCGGGATGCCGGGGTGTTCCCGGGATGCCGGGGTGTTCCCGGGATGCCGGGGTGTGGGGTCCCTCCACGGGGGGAGGGACCCCACACCCCGCGGTACACCCCCGCGGCGACCAGGCCCACCCCGCGGGCACGCGCCCGTACACGGCCGCCCGTACACGGCGAGCGGCCCGGCCCGCCGTGTACGGGCCGCCGTGTACGGGCCGCCGCCCGGCCGCCGCCGGCGGGTCCTCCGCCCCGCCGCCGGGCGCTGCACGACATCGACCCCCGCGAGCCGCCCCCCGATATCCCGCACGCCATGTCGCCGTAACCATCGGTTCAGACGACCTTGCGACGCTCGGCGAATGAAGCCCGCCGTGCCCGAGCCTTCGCCGCCTCCCGGGGGAAATCAGCCCCACGGAGGTCCCCACGCGATCCCGCCCGCACGTTCCGACGCGCCTGTCACGCTCCTGGCGCGGAAGAATGGGTCCATGAGCCAGTCAGACGCCCAGGCCGAGGTCCAGCACGCGCAGCCCTCCGTGGGCTCCATAGCCGCGCACCGCCCGCACACCGTCTCCGCCGTGGTCTCCGATCTGGAGCCCGACATCGACGCCGACCTCGACACCTACGAGGAGGCACCGTACGACGGCCCACAGCTGCCGCAGGGCCGCTTCCTCGACCGGGAGCGCAGCTGGCTCGCGTTCAACGAACGCGTTCTCGAACTCGCCGAGGACCCGAATACGCCCCTCCTCGAGCGGGCCAACTTCCTGGCCATCTTCGCCAGCAACCTGGACGAGTTCTTCATGGTCCGGGTGGCCGGTCTGAAGCGCCGGATCGCCACCGGGGTCGCCACCCGTTCGGCCTCCGGTCTCCAGCCGCGCGAGGTGCTGGAGATGATCTGGGCCCGCTCGCGCGAGCTCATGGCCCGGCACGCCGCGACCTATCACGAGGACATCGCCCCCGCCCTCGCGGAGGAGGGCATCCACCTGGTCCGCTGGGGCGAGCTGACGGAGAAGGAGCAGGCGCGCCTGTTCACGCTCTTCCGGCACCAGATCTTCCCGGTGCTGACCCCGCTCGCCGTCGACCCCGCGCACCCCTTCCCGTACATCTCGGGTCTCTCGCTCAACCTCGCGGTCGTCGTGCGCAACCCGGTCAGCGGCCACAAGCACTTCGCGCGCGTCAAGGTGCCGCCCCTGCTGTCCCGCTTCCTGGAGAGCTCCCCCGGCCGCTACGTCCCCATCGAGGACGTCATCGGCGCCCACCTGGAGGAGCTCTTCCCGGGCATGGAGGTCCTGGAGCACCACGCCTTCCGGCTCACCCGCAACGAGGACCTCGAAGTCGAGGAGGACGACGCCGAGAACCTCCTCCAGGCCCTGGAGAAGGAGCTCATGCGGCGCCGCTTCGGGCCGCCGGTGCGCCTGGAGGTCGAGGAGTCCATCGACCGCGAGGTGCTCGACCTGCTGGTGCGCGAGCTGAAGATCAGCGAGGCCGAGGTCTATCCGCTGCCGGGCCCGCTCGACCTCACCGGCCTCTTCCGCATCAGTGGCCTCGACCGGCCCGAGCTGAAGTACAAGAAGTTCATCGCCGGCACCCACCGCGACCTCGCCGAGGTCGAGTCGGCGTCCCCGCCGGACATCTTCGCGGCCCTGCGCAGCCGGGACGTCCTGCTGCACCACCCGTACGACTCCTTCTCGACGTCCGTGCAGGCGTTCCTGGAGCAGGCGGCGCTGGACCCGGACGTCCTCGCCATCAAGCAGACCCTGTACCGGACCTCGGGCGACTCCCCGATAGTCGACGCGCTCATCGAGGCCGCCGAGTCCGGCAAGCAGGTCCTCGTGCTGGTGGAGATCAAGGCCCGCTTCGACGAGCACGCCAACATCAAGTGGGCGCGCAAGCTGGAGGAGGCCGGCTGCCACGTCGTCTACGGCCTCGTCGGCCTGAAGACGCACTGCAAGCTGTCGCTGGTGGTCCGTCAGGAGGGCGACACGCTACGGCGCTACTGCCACGTCGGCACCGGCAACTACCACCCGAAGACGGCCCGGCTCTACGAGGACCTCGGCCTGCTCACCGCCGACCCGCAGGTCGGCGCGGACCTCTCCGACCTCTTCAACCGGCTCTCCGGCTACTCCCGCCGCGAGACCTACCGCCGTCTCCTCGTCGCCCCCAAGTCCCTGCGGGACGGTCTGATCGCCCGCATCGACAAGGAGATCCAGCACCACCGCGCGGGACGGCCCGCGCACGTCCGCATCAAGGTCAACTCGATCGTCGACGAGGCCCTCATCGACTCCCTCTACCGCGCGTCCCAGGCGGGCGTGCAGGTCGACGTGTGGGTGCGCGGCATCTGCGCGGTGCGCCCGGGCGTGCCGGGCCTGTCGGACAACATCCGGGTCCGCTCCATCCTCGGCCGGTTCCTGGAGCACTCGCGGGTCTTCGGCTTCGGCAACGGCGGGGAGCCCGAGGTGTGGATCGGCAGCGCCGACATGATGCACCGCAACCTCGACCGCCGTATCGAGGCCCTGGTCAGGGTGACCGACCCGGCCCACCGGGCGTCCCTGAACCGGTTCCTGGAAACGGGCATGTCCGACTCCACCGCCTCCTGGCACCTCGGCCCCGACGGCGAGTGGATCCGGCACTCGCACGACGCGGACGGCGCGCCCCTGCGCAACGTCCAGGAGATGCTCATAGACGCCCGGAGGCGCCGGCGTGGCACAGCGACACCATGACCTGACGGACCCCACGGCCGGGCCCGTGTCCACCGGGGACGCCCTCGCGGGCTATCTCCGGGGCCAGGCCACGGAGTTCCTCCGCGCGCTGCGCCTGCACCGGGAGACGGGCGGCGCCGTGCCGAACGGCTCGTCGGGCGCCTCGACGGGCGGTCCGGCGAGCGCGGAGGTGCGCGTCGACGCGGTGCGCGCCCTGCGCCGCTCGGCCCGTCGGATCAGCGGCAGCCTGCACACCTTCCGCCCGCTCCTCGAGCCCGAGTGGTCGGAGGGGATCCGCCCCGAACTGGCCTGGCTGTCCGGCACGTTGGCCCTGGAGCATGCGTACGGGGCCCGCCTGGAGCGGCTGCTGCTGGCGCTGAACCGGCTGTCGGGCGCGGCGCCGGTACCCAGCCAACCGGTCGGCGCGGCGGGCCCGGCGCTCCCGGGCCCGGCCGACCGGGCCGCCGTCCACCCGGCGACCCCGGACCGCGGCAACCTCACCGTGGGCGCGGCGAAGGCGGGCGCCCTCCTGGACCGCCAGCTCACCCTCGCCCGTACCCGGGCCCACTCCACCGCCCTCCAGGCCCTCGGCTCCTCCCGCTTCCACGCCGTCGCGGACAAGGTCGCCGTCCTCGCCAGCGAGGTCCCGCTCACCCCCACCGCCCCGGCCGCCGACCTGCGCCCCCTGGCCGGCGCGGCCGAGGAGCGCCTCGGCGACGCGGTCACCGCGCTGCCGCTCGTCACCGCGGGCAGCCCGTACAACGCGGAGGCCCTGATCCACGGCCTCTCCCCGGACCCCGCCCCGCACCCGCAGGACGCGCCCTGGCACCAGGTCCGCCTGCTGCTGCGGCTGCACCGCTACGCCTGCGAGGTCGTGCACGGCCGGAGCACCCCGCTGGACGTCCGTCTGCTCGCGGCGGGCGAGGCGCTCGACCGGCACCGCGACGCCTCGGAGGCGTCCTCCGCCGCGGCCCAGGCGGCCCGCACCCCCCGGATCGCGCCGGCGACGGCGTACGCGCTCGGCGTGCTGCACGCGGACCAGCGGCATGAGGTGGAGGCCGCGCGGTACGCGTTCCAGCGGTCGTGGCAGAAGCAGACCATCGGAGCACCCTGACCGGACAGGTGGTGAGGACCAGGTGAGCACCGCGGACAACCCCGAGGACTTCCCCGTCCAGGCGGCGGGCTGTGTGCTGTGGCGCCGCTCACCGGCGGACGGCGGGCTGGAACTCTGTCTGGTCCACCGCCCCAAGTACGACGACTGGTCGCACCCCAAGGGCAAGCTGAAACGTGACGAGGACCCGCTCGCGGCGGCCCTGCGGGAGGTCCACGAGGAGACGGGCTACCGGGCGGCGCCCGGGACCCGGCTGCCGACCGTGGACTACGAGGCGAACGGCCGCCCCAAGCAGGTCCGCTACTGGGCGGCCGAGGCCGTGTCGGGCGGGTTCGCCCCGAACGACGAGGTGGACCGCCTCCTCTGGCTCCCTCCGCCGGCCGCCCGGGACCGGCTCACCCAGCCGAGGGACCGCACCCTCGTGGACGCCCTGCTGCACGTCCTGCACCTGGCATAACGGGTGGGCGGAACGGGTCGGCCGCCGGAATCTCCTCGTGTCCTCGACGTGAGCGTTCCGTGACCTAACCGCACCGTCCCCAGGGGTTCACCCCCCGTTCACTCGCGCCCGTAGGCGCCTTCACCTGTTCTGCCTAATTTCGGCCTTACGCGGTGCGGTGCGCGACCCCGGTGGTCGTGTCCGTGCCGGACAGACTTCTGCACACTCCGCACGCCGCCGGAATTCAGGACGGCGGCTCCTGGAAGGATCTTCCTCAAGTGAAGCTTCAGCGCATGAACCGGCGGGCTCTCTCCCTCGGTGCTCTCGCCGTCTCCGGCGCCCTGGCCCTCACGGCGTGCGGCTCCGACGACACCGGCTCCAGCAGCGGCAGCAGCTCCTCCGCCACCGCGGCCGCCGGTTCCATCAAGTGTGACGACGCCAAGGGCCAGCTGCTGGCCGACGGCTCCTCCGCGCAGAAGAACGCGATCGACGCGTGGGTCAAGAACTTCACCCAGGCCTGCTCGGGCGTCCAGGTGAACTACAAGGGCTCCGGCTCCGGCGCCGGTGTCACCGCGTTCACGCAGGGCCAGGTCGCCTTCGCCGGCTCGGACTCCGCGCTCAAGCCCGAGGACGTCACCGCGTCCAAGGCGGTCTGCTCCGGCGGCCAGGGCATCGACCTGCCGATGGTGGCCGGTCCGATCGCCGTCGCCTTCAACGTCTCGGGCGTGGACGACCTGACGCTGGACGCCGCGACGATCGCCAAGATCTTCGACGGCAAGATCACCAACTGGAACGACGCCGCGATCGCCAAGCTCAACCCCGACGCGAAGCTGCCCGACCTGAAGATCCAGCCGTACCACCGCTCGGACGAGTCCGGCACCACGGACAACTTCACCAAGTACCTGATCGCCGCCACCCCGGACAACTGGAAGTACGAGGGCGGCAAGGCCTGGCAGGCCAAGGGCGGCCAGGCCGCGGCCGGCTCCTCCGGTGTCGCCCAGGGCGTCAAGCAGACCAACGGCGCGATCGGCTACATGGAGCTGTCGTACGCCAAGGACGGTCTGGGCACCGTCGCCGTCGACACGGGCGCCTCGGCCCCGGTCAAGGCCTCCTCCGACGGCGCCACCAAGGCCGTCGCCGCCGCGCAGGTCGTCGGCACCGGCAGCGACCTGTCGCTGAAGCTGGACTACAACACCAAGGCCGAGGGCGCCTACCCGCTCACCCTGGTCACCTACGAGATCGCCTGCGACAAGGGCAACAAGGCCGCCACCCTGCCGGCCACCAAGGCGTTCCTGCGCTACATCGCCAGCGAGGACGGCCAGGGCATCCTGTCGGGCATCGACTACGCGCCGATCCCCGACGCCATCATCACGAAGGTCCGCACCACCATCGAGGGCCTGAGCTGATCCCAGCGGTGCGGTCCGGCATCCGGGGAAACCCGGTCCGGACCGCACCCGTCCGGTGCACCGCCGCCAGGGGCCGTCCGCAACCCGGCCCCACCCGAGCCGCCCCCACACCCGCAGGCGGCTCCGCAGACCGGAGACCTCCATGGACATATCGACACAGAACACAGACACGGACGACACCCCGCCCCCTGCCGCCCCGCCTGCCGTGACCGCCGAGCAGAAGCGCGCGGCGCGCGGTGCCACCCGACCCGGTGACCGGATCTTCCTCGCCCTGTCCCGCGGCTCGGGCATCTTCCTGTTGGTGATCATGGCCGCGATCGCGGTCTTCCTCACCTACCGGGCGTACCTCGCCATCAGCAAGGACGACGCCAACTTCCTGACCACCTTCGAGTGGAACACCAGCCTCCTCCCGCCGAAGTTCGGCATCGCGGTCCTGGCCTTCGGCACGGTGGTCTCGTCGATCATCGCGATGGTCATCGCGGTCCCGATCGCCGTCGCGATCGCCCTCTTCATCACGCACTACGCCCCGCGCCGCATGAGCGGCCCCGTCGCGTACGTGATCGACCTGCTCGCCGCCGTCCCGTCCATCGTGTACGGCCTCTGGGGCGCCCTGGTCCTCGTACCGCACATGGACGGCCTGTTCGGCTGGCTGAACGACTACCTGGGCTGGACCGGCGTCTTCTCCTGGGACGACGGCGCCCCGCGCTCGATGCTCACGGTGGGCATCCTGCTGGCCGTGATGATCCTCCCGGTCATCACCAACGTCAGCCGTGAGGTCTTCCGCCAGGTCCCGCAGATGCACGAGGAGGCGGCCCTGGCGCTGGGCGCCACCCGCTGGGAGGTCATCCGCATGTCGGTGATCCCCTTCGGCCGCTCCGGAGTCATCTCGGCCTCGATGCTCGGCCTCGGCCGCGCGCTGGGCGAGACGATGGCGGTGGCCACCGTCCTCTCCCCCGACTTCGACATCCACGCCAGCCTCCTCAACCCCGGCGGCGGCACCTTCGCCCAGAACATCGCCAGCAAGTTCAACGAGGCGACCGAGTTCGGCCGGGACGCGCTCATCGCCTCCGGTCTGGTCCTGTTCGTCATCACCCTGCTGGTCAACGGCGCGGCACGCATGATCATCGCCCGCCGCAGTGAGTACTCGGGGGCCAACGCATGAGCCACGCAGCAGCAGTAGCCGACAAGTCCCCGAGCACGCTTCAAGGCGCCAGCCTCCCGCGGTGGTCCCCCTGGGCCATCGCAGCCGGCTCGCTCGCCCTCGCGCTCGTCATCGGCCTCGCCGGCGGCCTGGACAGCAAGGTCCAGTGGGGCCTGATCGCCGGCATCCTCTTCATCCTCGGCACCTTCGGCATCGCCGCGAAGGTGGAGGGCCGCCGCCAGGCGAAGGACCGGGTGGCGACGAGCCTGGTCTGGGTGGCGTTCCTCCTGGCCGTGGTCCCGCTGGTCTCCCTCCTGTGGACGACGATCCAGCGCGGCGTGAAGGTCCTGGACGTCTACTTCCTCACCCACTCGATGGGCGTGGTGGCGGACAGCGAGGCCGGCGGCGGTATCTACCACGCGATCCTCGGCAGCCTGGAGCAGGTGGGCCTGGCGACCGCGATCGGTGCCCCGATCGGCATCCTGACGGCGATCTACCTGGTGGAGTACGGCCGGGGCGGCCTGGCGAAGTCGGTCACGTTCTTCGTCGACGTCATGACCGGCATCCCGTCGATCGTCGCGGGCCTGTTCATCCTCAGCCTGATGCTGATGCTCGACATGCAGCCCTTCGGCTTCGCGGGCTCCCTCGCCCTGGCGATCCTGATGATGCCGGTCGTCGTACGCTCAACAGAGGAAATGCTGAAGCTGGTCCCGAACGAGCTGCGTGAGGCGTCCCTCGCCCTGGGCGTCCCGAAGTGGCGCACGATCCTGAAGGTGGTAGTCCCGACCTCGATCGGCGGCATCATCACGGGCGTGATGCTGGCGATCGCCCGTATCGCGGGCGAAACGGCGCCGGTGCTCCTCCTCGTCTTCGGAAACCCGTTCATCAACGCCAACCCCTTCGAGGGTGCGCAGGCGTCGCTCCCGCTGTACATCTACCAGCAGTACTCACAGAGCGCGGGTTCGACAGCGGCCTACGACCGCGCCTGGGCGGCGTCGCTCACCCTGATCGCCTTCGTGATGATCCTCAACATGGTGGCCCGCGGCATCGCCCGCTGGAAGGCCCCGAAGACCGGTCGCTGAACAGCGATCCGCGGCCACCGCCGCGCACGGGCCCCCTCAGCGACCGACTGGAAGTGAAGTAGAAAAAATGGCGAAGCGAATCGACGTAAGCGGTCTGACCGCCTACTACGGATCCCACAAGGCGATCGAGGACATCTCGATGACGGTCGAACCGCGCTCGGTGACGGCCTTCATCGGCCCCTCCGGCTGCGGCAAGTCGACGTTCCTGCGCACGCTGAACCGGATGCACGAGGTGACCTCGGGCGGCCGGGTCGAGGGCAAGGTGCTCCTGGACGACGAGGACCTGTACGCCGCGGGCATCGACCCCGTCTCGGTCCGCCGCGAGGTCGGCATGGTCTTCCAGCGCCCGAACCCGTTCCCCACCATGTCGATCTTCGACAACGTGGCCGCGGGCCTGCGCCTGAACGGCAGCTACAAGAAGTCCGAACTGGCGGACGTCGTCGAGAAGTCCCTCAAGGGCGCCAACCTCTGGAACGAGGTCAAGGACCGCCTCAACAAGCCCGGCTCGGGCCTGTCCGGCGGCCAGCAGCAGCGGCTCTGCATCGCCCGCGCCATAGCCGTGGAACCGAAGGTCCTCCTGATGGACGAGCCCTGCTCGGCCCTGGACCCCATCTCCACCCTGGCGATCGAGGACCTGATCGGCGAACTCAAGGAACGCTTCACGATCGTCATCGTGACGCACAACATGCAGCAGGCGGCGCGCGTCTCCGACCGCACGGCCTTCTTCAACCTGTCCGCCGTCGGCCAGCCCGGCAAGCTGATCGAGATCGACGACACGGAGCGCATCTTCTCCAACCCGTCGGTCCAGGCAACAGAGGACTACATCTCGGGCCGCTTCGGCTGACCCACCCCCGCCACCCCCGACCCCTCGCGGTGCTGCATGGCGGTGCCACCGCGAGGACACAAAGGGCCCGCCCCCCGGCTGGGGG
The DNA here is from genome assembly GCA_001298545.1 of Actinobacteria bacterium OV320. Classification (GTDB taxonomy): domain Bacteria; phylum Actinomycetota; class Actinomycetes; order Streptomycetales; family Streptomycetaceae; genus Streptomyces; species Streptomyces coriariae. The sequence goes on along the minus strand of LJCX01000031.1, from coordinate 23,283 downwards.
GCGGGCCTACGTGTGCCTCCGGCGGTGGGGCGGAGCCCACGGGGGTGGGGCGGTGCCCACGGGTGCGAGGGCGGAGCCCCGCAGGGGTGCGAGGGCGGAGCCCGGGTGGGCAAGCACCCCCTACAGGAACGCCACGTTCACAACCCAGAACGCGCACGCAGCTACAAACCCCGCCGCCGGCATCGTGATGAACCACCCGAGAACAATGTTCTTGGCGACACCCCACCGCACGGCATTGATCCGCTTCGTCGCCCCGACACCCATGATCGCCGAAGTGATCACATGCGTGGTCGAGATCGGCGCCTTGAACAGAAACGCCGTCGTGAACATGATCGACGCCCCGGTCGTCTCCGCGGCGAACCCCTGCGGCGGATCAAGCTCGATGATCTTCCGCCCGAGAGTCCGCATGATGCGCCACCCACCCGCATACGTCCCCAGCGAAAGCATCACCGCACAAGCGATCTTCACCCACACCGGAATCGGATCGTCGGCCCCCTGCACATCGCCGATGACGAGCGCCATCACCACGATGCCCATCGTCTTCTGCGCGTCCTGGAGACCATGCCCCAGCGCCATACCCGCGGCCGAGACCGTCTGGGCGATCCGGAAACCCCGCTTGGCCTTGTGCGGGTTGGACCGGCGGAACATCCACAGAATGGCCGTCATCACCAGATAACCGACGACAAGCCCCACCACCGGTGAGACGAACATCGGGATGACGACCTTGTCGAGGACGCCGGACCAGATGACCTCCGTACCACCGGCGAGCGCCGCGCCCACCATGCCGCCGAACAACGCGTGCGAGGACGACGAAGGCAGCCCGAAGTACCAGGTGACCAGGTTCCAGACGATCGCCCCGACCAGCGCGGCGAAGAGGATCCCCATCCCCTTCGACCCGTCGGGCGTCTCGATCAGCCCCTTGCTGACGGTGTGCGCGACACCACTTCCGAGGAACGCGCCGGCGAGGTTCATCACCGCCGCCATGGCCAGCGCCGCCCGAGGCGTCAGCGCCCGGGTCGAAACGGACGTGGCAATGGCGTTCGCGGAGTCGTGAAAACCGTTCGTGTAAGTGAATCCGAGCGCGACGCCGATGGTCACGATCAGAGCAAAGGTGTCCATTAAGGGCTCAGGACTCCTTGACCGCGATGGTCTCCACCGTGTTGGCCACGTGCTCGAAGGCGTCGGCGGCCTCCTCCAGCACATCCACGATCTGCTTCAGCTTGAGCACCTCGATGGCCTCGTACTTGCCGTTGAAGAGATGCGCGAGCAGCTTGCGGTGGATCTGGTCGGCCTGGTTCTCGAGCCGGTTGACCTCGATCCAGTACTCGGTGAGGTTCTCCATGGTCCGCAGGTTCGGCATGGCCTCGGCCGTGAGCTCGGCCGCCCGCGACAGCACCTCGATCTGCTGCTCGACGCCCTTGGGCAGTTCCTCGACGTTGTAGAGGACGACCAGGTCGACGGCCTCCTCCATGAAGTCCATGATGTCGTCGAGGGAGGACGCGAGGTTGTAGATGTCCTCGCGGTCGAAGGGCGTGATGAACGAGGAGTTCAGCTGGTGGAAGATCGCATGGGTGGCGTCGTCACCTGCGTGTTCCGCGGCCCGCATACGCTCTGCGATCTCGGCCCGGCCGGCGGGGTCCGCCCCGAGCAGTTCCATCAGGAGTTTCGAGCCCGTGACGATGTTGTCCGCGGATGCGGCGAACATGTCGTAGAAGCTCGTCTCCCTGGGGGTCAGACGAAAGCGCACGTGGGGTCCTCAGGATGCATCGGTTTCGGTCAGGCTGATGCTAGGCGCATCATCCGGCCACGGCTAATGGGCCGTCCACCAGTGTCGCCCATCGGACAGAGCGACCGGGAGGGGGGCGACCGACCGGTGAGCGGCCGGCGAAGTCCCTGCTCGGGCCGTATACCCAAGGAAGTTCGGTACGATATACCCAGTAGGGGTATATGTGCGGAGCCGGAGCGCTGGAGGACATGATGACGACCACACAGGCCGGCGAACCCACCGCCGATCCCACCGCCGATCCCACCGCCGGCCCCGGCGCCGAAGCGGACCACGCGCCCGGGACCGTCCACGGCTACCACAAGCAGAAGGACGAGCACCTCAAACGCCTGCGCCGCATCGAGGGCCAGATCCGCGGCCTCCAGCGCATGGTCGACGAGGACACCTACTGCATCGACATACTCACCCAGGTGTCCGCCTCCACCAAGGCCCTGCAGTCGTTCGCGCTCCAGCTCCTGGAGGAGCACCTGCGCCACTGCGTCGCCGACGCGGCGCTGCGCGGCGGCGACGAGATCGACGCGAAGGTGGAAGAGGCGACCAAGGCCATCGGCCGCCTGCTGCGCACCTGATCAGGCCCCGCGCCAGGTCCTGCCCCCGCCCCGGAACCGCTCCCGGTCACAGAGCCGCGCCCGTCCCGGAACTCTCCCGGAACCTCTCTTGAATCCGGCACCGGCCGCCGCCCCCGGGCTCACCGCCCGGGCTCACCAGCCTCACCTCCGGGCTCATCCCCCGGCCCGTTCCTCCCCCACCCGCAGCACCCGGTCGATGCTCTCGAGGCTGAGCCGTTCCTCCCCGGCCGCCGAGGCGGCGATGATCAGCTCCCCGCACAGCTCGATCTCGGCGAGGGCCTCGTGGTCCTGAACTGCCGTACCGCCGCCCGGAGCCACGCGCATCACCTCGTCCCTGCCGTCACCGACTTCCTAGAGTAGGGAGGGCTATACACCGCGCGCATGGCACGGACGGGCTAGTCCTTGTGTCCACCCGGTGGCCGAAAATGTTCGCCCGAGCCCGCCCGGCACCGGCTCATCGCGCACCGGCACAGGCTCATTCCTCCGCGATCCGGCCCGCGTAGATGTCGTCGGCGGCCGGCAGCCGCACCTCGACGGGCGCCCCGAAGTCGTACAACAGGGTCGTGGAGGCCACCGCGACGGCCTCCTTCCGCTGCCCGTTCACAAAGCTGAACCGGTGCCGGACCTTACGGATGCGCCCCTCGTCGTCGAGGTAGACGTCGAACGGCACCCGCGCCGTGGCGAACCCTTTCGCCGCCGCGCGCAGCGCGTCCCGTCCGCCCGCCGAGGCGTCGTCGGCGGCCATCGCCAGATCGGCGGTCCCGCGGTAGTGCCGCACCGCCGTCCCGGCCACCTCGGTCCTCCCCACGTACGTCGCCGTACGCGTCCCCCGCAGTACCTCGGCGGCGGCGAACGGATCGGTGGCCCCGCCGGTCACCAGGTTCCCGTCGGACAGGGCCGCCGTCTCCACCCGCACCCACTTGTCGTCCGGCACCCCGGCTCCCCGGTTCTTCATGAACAGGGCTCCGGGCGCGAGGAGTTCGGTGATGGGGCGGTGCTCACTGGTCCCGGCCGGATCCTGCGGCAGCAGCACCTTCAACTCGCCGCGCTGCTTGCGGTAGTCGTACACCCCCTGGCCCCGGATGGTCACCCGGGTCCCGCCGGTGGCCATCTCCATCGACGTACTGGCCTTCGACGTGCCTGCCGCGACGAGGGTGTCGGCGGCCCGGTGCAAGGTCTCGACGGGGTCGGCCGCCCTGCCGTCCTCCGCGGCGGCCCCGCCGGCGGAACACCCGGCGGCCCCCGCACAGACCCCCGCCACGAGCCCCGAAAGGACCATCGCGCCCATCAGCCCGGGCCGCCGCTCCGCCATGGCCTGTGCACCCCCAACCGGTACGTCCGTCACGGACTTCCTGTCGTTCCGAATAACGACGGGTAAGTGCCGCCGTCACGCCGGTCCGTAGGCCTGCGACCGCCATGCGGGTTTACCGCCGATCCTGGGTAACGTTGTCTTCGTGACGCAGCAGGACGGATCGATCCACCCCCGCACCGACGGGGAACACAGCACCACGACCGTCGAACAGGGCAGGTTCTGCCTCGCCCGCTGCACCTGCGGCTGGCGCGGCCCGGCCCGCAGGGCGAGAAGCATGGCGAGAACGGACGGGGAGCTGCACACGGGCGGCTGACCGGCCGACATCCACCGCCGACACCTACCGGCCCGACGATCGGCCCGACACCTCGGCCCGACACCTCGGCCGGACACCTCGGCCCGACGCCTGTCGACCGACCTACCGACCGACACCGCCCGTCCGACCGACCGACACCGACCGACCGACACGGACCGTCCGACCGGCTGACGTCACCGTTCCGTCACCGCCGGACCCCGCTGGAACCTGTGGTCCCATGACCCCGTCTCGCTCCATGAGGCGGCATGCAGCCGACGGGCGGCCGAGGGAAGGCGCAAGAACATGGAACGGCGTACGTTCATCGCGGGCGGCACGGCCGCCGTCGCGGCGGCAGCGACCGCGTGCAAGGCGAACGGCGGCAGTGCGGACGGCTCCGCCCCCGCCACCGGGGACACCACCACGGCGCCCCTGACCACGACCAGCGTCGCCGCCCCCGCCAACTGGACCGCGCTCGCCCGCGACCTGGACGGCACCCTGGTCCGCCCCGGCGAGGCCTCCTGGGCCGCGGCCCGCCAGCTCTACAACACCCGCTTCGACAACCTCAAGCCGGCGGCGGTGGCGTACGTCGCCCACGCCGACGACATCCGCACGGTCCTGGCGTACGCCCGCGCCCACAGGATCAAGGCCGCGATCCGCAACGGCGGCCACTCCTACGGCGGCTGGTCCTCGGGCGACGGCCGACTGATCGTCGACGTCTCCAAGCTGAACCGGGTCCGGGCGAGCGGCACTTCGGCCGTGGTCGGCGCGGGCTCGAAACTGATCGACGTCTACCGGGCGCTCGCCGCGAAGGGCGTGACGATCCCGGCGGGCTCCTGTCCGACGGTCGGCGTCTCCGGTCTGGTGCTGGGCGGCGGCCACGGTGTCGTCTCCCGCGCCTACGGCCTGACCTGCGACAGCCTCACCCGGGCCACGATCATCACCGCGGACGGCAAGCAGCTCACCGCCGACGCGACGACGAACAAGGACCTGTTCTGGGCCCTGCGCGGAGCCGGCAACGGCAACTTCGGCGTCGTCACGGAGCTGGAGTTCAAGACCCACCCCGCGCCCCAGGCGGTGACGGGCTACCTCACCTGGCCCTGGTCGAAGGCGGCCGCGGTGGTGAAGGCCTGGCAGGAGTGGGGCCCGTCCCAGCCCGACGAGATCTGGTCCTCCCTGCACCTGGCGAACGCGACCGGCGGCACCCCCACCATCTCCGTGGCCGCGTTCTGCATCGGCACCTACGGCCAGCTCCAGAACGCGGTCGACCGCCTCGCGGACCGGGTGGGCGCCCCGGCGACGAACGTCTCGCTCCGTCGTCGTACGTACGAGGCGGCGATGGAGATCTACGCCGGCTGCTCGTCGTTCTCCTCCGACGCCCAGTGCCATCTGCCGGGCTCGACGCCGGGCCGTTCCCCGCAGGGTGCGCTGGGCCGGGAGACGTACGCGGCCCGCTCCGACTTCTTCGACGTCTCGCTCTCGGCGGCGGGCATCCAGACCCTCCTGCAGCAGATGAAGTCCGTGCAGGGCGGCTCGGGCAGCATCGCCCTCACCGCGCTGGGCGGCGCGGTGAACCGGGTCTCACCGACGGCCACGGCGTTCGTCCACCGCCGCTCGCGCATGCTGGCCCAGTACATCGGGGCATGGCGGGCCGGCACGGCCGGGACGGCGGCCCAGTCCTGGCTGAACACGGCGCACAAGGCGATGGCCCCGTACGCCTCGGGCGCGGCCTATCAGAACTACGCGGACCCGACGCTCACGAACTGGCGCAAGGCGTACTACGGCGACGCGCTGCCGCGCCTGACCCGGCTGAAGAAGCAGTACGACCCGAACGGCTTCTTCAGTTATCCCCAGGCCCTCTGAGGCGCGGCCCTAGGCCGCGAGATCCCGCTCCTCGGCGGCGACCTCGGGCCGCGCGCCGGGGATGAAGCCGTCCCGCTCCCCGACCCGGGCGGCCCGGCCGCGCACGACCCAGCCGACCCGGGGCGACCGGTCGACGGCCTTCAGCACCGGGGTGAGCAGCATGGAGGCGACGGGCGACAGCAGCAGGGCCACCGCGGTCCCGAGCGCGAACCCGCCGACGACGTCCGTCGGGTAGTGCACACCCATGAAGATCCGGCAGAACCCTTCGAGCAGGGCGATCCCTATCCCGACGAGCCCGAACCTGCGGTGGGCGACGAACAGCCCGACGGCCATGGCCATGGTGAGGGTGGCGTGGTCGCTCACGAAGGAGTAGTCGGTCTTGCCGGAGACGAGCACCTCCAGCCCCTCGTGGTCGAGGAAGGGCCGGGGCCGTTCCACGAATCCCCGTATGGGCACGTTCACCAGTACGGCGATGCCGGCGGCGAGCGGCGCCCAGATCAGGGCGGCGATGGAGGACGCGGCCTCCTCGGCCCCGCCGGGCCGCCGCCGGACTCCCCACCAGCACCACACGATCAGCAGCACCATGGCGAGCAGCAGCCCGTACTCGCCCACGAACTCGACGGTCCGGTCGAGCCAGTGCGGAGCGTCCTTCGCGAGCCCGTTGATGTCATAGAGCAGGTCGACGTCGGGGTTCGACCCGGATTCGGCGAGTCCAGCCATGGTGCTGCGGCCCCTTCGTCGTGTTCTGCTCGGCACACCTCACATGCGCCCGTCCAACAGGAACGCACGGCCCCGGTTGATACGTTCCACTCTCCACTGAATGATCACGCAGACGTTATCGAAGAGAGATAGATCCCCGCAGCTCAGGGGCCGGGTGCGGGGGCCCTTCAGACGGTCGTGGGGAGCGCTTTCGCGCCATCTTCGGTGACGCGGGTGGCCCCGAAGTACTCGGCCGTGTCGATGGGGTCGAACCGGATGACGGCCCCGGTGTACGGCGCGTTGATCATGTACCCGCCCCCCACGTAGATCCCCACGTGGTGGATGGCCCGCGAGTTGTTCGGGTCGGTGGAGAAGAACACCAGGTCGCCCGGCAGCAACTCGCTCCGCTGCGGATGCGGCCCCGCGTTGTACTGGTCGTTGGCGACCCGCGGCAGCGTGATCCCGACGCTCTCGTACGCGGCCTTGGACAGCCCGGAGCAGTCGAACCGTCCTCCCTGGTCAGCGGTGCCGTTGCCGCCCCAGAGGTAGGGCGTGCCGAGCTTCTTCTGGGCGTAGTAGATGGCCCCCGCGGCCTGCTCGGACGGATCCACCCGGCTGACCGGCGCGGCGAAGGACTCCGCCAGGGTCGTGATCGTCTTCACATAGTTCTGGGTCTCCTTGTACGGCGGCACGCCCCCGTACCTGATGACCGCGTAGGCCCCCGCGTTGTACGAGGCGAGCATGTTGTGCGTGGCGTCCCCGGGGACGTCCTTCACGTACGAGGCGAGCTGGCAGTCGTAGGACGCGGCCGACGGAATCGCGTCATTCGGGTCCCAGACGTCGCGGTCGCCGTCGCCGTCGCCGTCGATGCCGTGCGTGGCCCAGGTGCCCGGGATGAACTGCGCTATCCCCTGCGCGGCGGCGGCGCTCTGCGCCCTCGGGTTGAACCCGCTCTCCTGGTAGAGCTGGGCGGCGAGCAGGGCGGGACTGATGGCGGAGCACCGATTGCCCCACTTCTCCACGAGCGCCCGGTAGGCGGCGGGCACGGCGCCCTGGGCCAGTGCTCTGCCCGCACCGCCCACCCCGCTCGTGGCGCTCCCGCCGACGAGGTAGACCCCGATGACGAGCGCCATCATGAAGGCGGCACCGGAACTGACGGCAGCGGTCGCCACGATCCATGTCTTACGCACCGTCAACCGCCCCTCGCCGTCCGGGAGTCCGCCCCCGGACAGTGTAGAGGCGGCTCCCGTGCCGCGGGGTGATCACGAACAAGGAGAAACCGCACGTGGCGGCCCCGCGCCCCACGCGACACATGCCCCACCCCGACTCACCTTGTGCGCAAGGAGGTTACGCGTCGAACGGAGCGCCTCATCCGGTCAGGAGGGGGTGTCGGGCCGGTCTAGACGGGGTGTCGGGCCCGGCTTCCCCGCGCGTCGCCGTCGAGATCTCGCGTAAAGGGCGGCCCTGTGACGGCTCAAGCGCCCACCATCGAACGGCCTCGGATTGGCCATCCATCGCCATGATCGGGCAACGCGGGCACCGGACTTCGGGCTCGGACATACGTTCCACCCCGTGATCACCGACGACACCTCCCCCACCTCCCCCACCACCGCCCGCCGCGCCCTGCTGCGCGGTGGCATGGCCGGAGCCGTGACCCTGGGCGGCGCGGCCCTCGGCACCGCCCCCTCGTCCGCCGCCACGGGCGCGCCCGGCGCCGGTCCCCGCACCACGCCGCGCCCCGGTACGGCCGAGGCGGCCTTGCGGGAACTGGCGGCCGGCAACCGCCGCTGGCGCACCTTCCGCGAGCGGCACCCGGACGAGACCCCGGCCGTCCGCCGGAGCCTGACGACCGGTCAGCAGCCCTTCGCTCTCGTCCTCGGCTGCATCGACTCCCGCGTGCCGCCCGAGCTGGTCTTCGACCAGGGGCTGGGCGATCTGATGACCGTCCGCAGCGCGGGCGAGGTCCTGGACGAGGCCGTGCTCGGCAGCGTCGCGTACGGCGTGCTCGAGCTGGACATACCCCTGGTCGTGGTCCTCGGCCACCAGTCGTGCGGTGCCGTGAAGGCGACCGTCCAGGCGGACCTCACCGGCACGAGTCTGCCCCGGCACATCCAGTACCTGGCCGACCAGATCACCCCGTACATCGACCGGACGAAGGAGGGCGACGCCCGCGTCGACTCGACCATCGACGCCACCATACGAGCCGTCCGCTCCCGCCTCGCCGCCGAACCCGACCTCGCTGCGAAGATCTCCGCCGGCGAGCTGGCCGTCGTCGGCGCGCGCTACGAACTGACCACCCAGCTCGTCCACCGCATCGCGTGACACCTCACGGGCCGGAGACCGCGTCCCGGTAGAGCTCCGCGGCCTCCGGCCCCAGGACCACGCTGTACGAGATGTCGGCCGTCGCCCCGCCCTGTTCGTGCCCGCCGAGGACGCCGACCACCTCCCCGTCGCCGTTCACCCAGGGGCTGCCGCTGGTTCCGCCGGTGAGGTCGGGGCAGTCGATGCGCTGCTGGGTGGAGTTGTGGGCGGTGGGCCGGTTCGTGCAGCGGACCGGCACCTCGAGGGAGTCGGGGTAGCCGGTGACGGTCACGGCGGTCGCCCCGGTGGTGGTACGCGTCGCGAACCGGTTGCCGCCGACCACGTCCTCGACGTCCTCGCCGCCCCGCTCGTCGAGGACGGCGAAGGCCACATCGCTGTCCTCGTCCTGTCCCTGAGCCCACCCGTCGGGCAGGAAGACCCGCTCGACCCGCCAGACCCCGTAGGGGGCCCTGCCGTCCCGGTACCCGGGGGCGAAGGCGAGCTCGCCCGCCCCGCCGAGGCAGTGCGCGGCGGTGACGATGAGGTCGCGGTGCGGACTGTGCACCACGGAGGCGGTGCAGAAGTGCTCACCGGCGAGTCTGCCCGCGTCGGCGTCGGCGGCGGCGAACAGCGTGCCGACCCGCTCCGACTGCGGCGTGGCCGCCGCGACGGCCGTCACCCCCAGGGGCCCGGGTCCACCGTCGGCGGCCGCCTCGGAGGCGGAGGTGACGGCCAGCAGGACGACCGCACCGAGCAGGGCGTTTCGCTTCATCGGGTTCACTGTGTCCCACGAAGGTGAGAGAAACGTCAGACGCATGGTTCTCCTACGACGCTACCCGCACTCCACCCACGGCACCTTTCCACCGGGGCGGGGATACGGTGGGCGGGTGGCTGACATCCCCTGCGACCTCATCTGGACCCGCGCGGCCCCGCCGGACGCGACCGGGCCCGGCCCCTGGATCGAGATCGCCTTCGGCGAGGGAGACGACGGCGAGGCTCCCGTCCACCTCCGAGTGACCAATGACCCGGAGAACGTCGTCACGACGAACCGCAGAAAGTGGGACGCGTTCGTGCTGGGCGTTCAGGCAGGGGAATTCGACCATTTCGTCGAGGGTGTACTGGAAAACGACAGGAACGAATAGCGCGGCGGTACACCGAAGGGCCCCGCGGGCAATGACCGACGGGGCCCTTCGTACCGGTGATGTGTCTACCAGCGGTACCAGCGGCCCTTCCGGCCACCATGTCCTGCGGGCCGGACGACGAAGCCCACCAGCCAGACCGCCAGCACGATGACGGCGATCCACCACAGGGCCTTGAGGGCGAAACCGGCACCGAAAAGGATGAGCGCGAGAAGCAGAACAACAAGCAGGGGAACCATGATTATCAACCTCCGCTGATTCAAGTGCCCCACGAAATCCCCTTCACGCCCTCAAATCTTCCATGTATATGTGCGGGATTCCCGGGAATACGGTTCGCCCGAATTACGGCCGGCCGGCGTCACAGAAAACGGCGGATGGGCATGACGGCGACCTCTCGCGCCCGCTGGAGGGCTGAGCGCCGCTTCCAGCGGCCCTCCCGGATCAGCGCGGCGGCCTTCAGGTCTTCGTCGAAATGGCCGTCGAGCGTGGCCGTGAACTCCTGGTCCAGCACGGCGAGCATGATCTCCTCGTCGTGGTCGAGGGACCGGCGGTTGAAGTTGGTCGAGCCCACCAGCGCGGCGACGCCGTCGACGGTGATGACCTTGGCGTGCATCATCGTCGGCTGGTACTGGTAGATCTTCACGCCACAGGCGGTGAGGTCCTCGTAGTAGTGCTGGCCCGCGAGCTGGCAGACCCGCTTGTCGGTGTGCGGACCGGGCAGCAGGATCTCCACCTCCACACCCCGCCGCGCGGTGGCGCACAGGAGTTCGATGAAGAAGACGTCCGGCGAGAAGTAGGCGGTGGCCAGCCGGAAGCGGTCCTCGGCGGACTCCAGCATCACCCGGATCAGGGTCTGCATGTCCTGCCAGCCGAAGCTGGCCGATCCGCGGACCACCTGCACCACCGCGTCGCCCTGCGGGCGGTGCGGGACGAACCGGTCGCGGTCGTCGAAGAGCTCGTCGTGGCATTCGGCCCAGTTCTGCGCGAAGGCGGCGGCGATGCCGTCCACGGCCGGCCCGCGGACCTCGACGTGGGTGTCACGCCATTCGCGCTCGTTGCGGGCGTCGCCGCACCACTCCTCGGCGATACCGACCCCGCCGGTGAACGCCGCCTGCTCGTCCACGACGAGGACCTTGCGATGGCAGCGGTGGTTCTGCTTGAAGGGCGAAAGGGTCACGGGTCTGCGGAACCAGGCCACCTGCACCCCGGCCCGCTCCATCTCCTCCAGCAGCTCCTTCTCGATCAGCCGGCTGCCGAACCCGTCCAGCAGCAGCCGCACCCGCACACCCGCCTCGGCCCGGTCGGCCAGTGCCCGCGCGAACTCGCCGGCGATGTCTCCCCGCCAGTACACGAACGTCATCATGTCCACGGTGTGCTCGGCGGACCGGATGGCCGCCAGCATCGCCGGAAAGATCTCGTCCCCGTTGCGCAGGGCGGTGAGCACGTTGCCCTCGGTCGCCGCGATGCCGATGAGCCGCTCCAGGCGACGGCGTATCCGCGCGACGCGCTCCTGCACTCGCTCCTGCACCCGCTCCTGCACCCGCTCCGGTGCCGACGCGTCGACAGCGGGGGCGGTCAGCTCGGGCCGGTCCTGCGTACTGGTCATGAGGTCACCTGCCGGCACTCACCGAGGACAAGGGAGCCGCACTGCCCGGTCCGGCGCGGGGTGCGGCGAGCGGGCTGTACGCCCCGCACCACAACCCGCCCGGTGACAGCGACACCCGCCCGACCACCCCCTGTACCCCCGGCGATGTTCCGTACGCCTGACGTGGGCACGGCACATCCGCCGATCCCCGACCACAAAGGGGGTGCTCTGCGAGAATATGACCTATGACTGCACGTCGAACGGCCGTGCGGAGCGGAAGCAGGCTGGTCACCCCGGACACGAACGGCCACCGCCGCCAGGCCGCAGCACCGGAGGAAACGGCTGCCTCGCCCACCCACCGCGTCGCAGCGGCACGATGACGGGCGGGACCGGCAACGGCGCGAGCGGCGGTCCCCCGTCGCCCGAGGAGCGGCCCGGCGACGACCGGGCGGCGTCCTCCGCGCTGCTGGAGGACAGCGTCGAGGACCTGTACGAGCACGCGCCGTGCGGCTTCCTCTCCACGCTGCCGGACGGCACGATCGCGAAGATCAACGCGACCCTGCTGCAGTGGCTCGGCCACACCCGCGGCGACCTGGTGGGCCGCAGGACGTTCTCCGACCTGCTGACCGTGGGGGGCCGCATCTACCACGAGACCCACTTCGGCCCGCTGCTGCGCATGCAGGGCGAGATCAGCGGGATCGCCCTGGAACTCGAGGCGGCCGACGGCAGCCGTCTGCCCGTGCTGGTCACCTCCACGGTCAAGTCCGGCAGCGACGGACAGCCGGTGATGATCCGCACCACCGTCTTCGACGCCCGCGACCGGCGCGCCTACGAGACCGAACTGCTGCGCGCCCGGCAGGAGGCGGAGGACGAACGCGCGGAGCTCATGCGCCTCAACGCCACCCTCCAGCAAACGCTGTTGCCTCCGACGCTGGTGAGCGTGCCCGGACTGGACGTGGCCGCGCACTACCACATCGCCTCCCCCGACAAGGTCGGCGGCGACTTCTACGATCTCTTCCCGCTCGCCGCGGGGACCTGGGGACTGTTCCTGGGCGACGTCTGCGGCAAGGGCGCCGCGGCCGCGGCGGTCACCTCCCTGGCCCGCTACACCCTGCGCGCCGCCGCGGTCTACGACCCTGACCCGGCCGCCGTCCTGACCAACCTCAACACCGTCCTCAACCACGAGTACAACGGTGACGACCCCCGCTTCTGCACCGTCGTCTTCGGACTGCTCACCCCCGACACCGATCACGGCGGCTTCCGCGTCACCCTGGCCGGCGGCGGCCACCCCCCGGCCCTGCTCCTGCGGGCGGACGGAAGCGTCGCCCACCTGGACACCCCCGGCGGACAGCTCATCGGCGTCCTGCCCGACGCCCACATCGCCACCACCACCGTCCACCTGGAGGCGGGCGACACCCTGCTGCTCCACACCGACGGCCTCACCGAGGCCCACACGGCCGCCACCGGCGACGACGACCGCTACGGGGACGAGGCGCTCCTCGACTTCGCCCGCGCTCTCGCGCCCACCAACGCGACCGACACCGTCGCCGCGATCCGTGAGCTGCTCGACACCTTCGGCACCGGCGTCGACGACGACACGGCCGTCCTCGCCATCAGCGTGCCCCGGCCCTGAGGCGCCGACGCCGCAACCCCCGCACGCCCCCGCGCCGCCCCCGCAGTCCCCGCACGTCCCCGCGGCCCGGCCGCGACAGCGCCGACCCGTCCGAGGTCAAGCGCCGGCCATCGCCGCACCATCCGCCCGCCATTGATCAGCAATCCCCGAACCCCCTTCAGTATTGCGGAAGTCAGGATTCCGCCACCCGTCTTGTTGTCGCGTACTCAACAAGGGAACAGTCGTCCGCGGGCCGCCGCCCGTCACCGGGGACCACGTACCGGTGGCACGCATCACCCCCCACCCGCACCGCCCCTGTCACTCCATCTTCAGGAGCTGTCCGTTGCGTACGACGACTTCCCCCAACTCCTCCGCCATATCCGGCAGATGGCGCCGCATCGGCGCCTCGGCCCTCGGCACCGCCGCCCTCGTGCTCGCCGGATTCGGCACCGCGGCCCATGCGAGCGCGGCACCCACGACCCCCACCAAGACCACGCCCGCCAAGGTCACTTGGGCAGCCACCCCCTGTGCCACCCCCCACCACAAGGGCGACCTGGCCTGTCACTCCTTCCGCGTGACCGGCGGCACCACGGCCTTCCAGAAGGAGCGCGCCGCCGAGACCGGCAAGACCGCCGAGGTCACCCCGAAGGCCGCCGCAGCGACCCCCACCGGCTACGGCCCGTCCGACCTCCAGGACGCCTACGGCCTGACCGACGCGGCCTCGGCCGACGGCTCCGGCGAGACCATCGCGATCGTCGACGCCTACGACGACCCCAACGCCGCCGCCGACCTCGCCAAGTACCGCACGTACTACGGCCTCCCCGCCTGCACGGTCGCGAACGGATGCTTCAAGAAGGTGAGCCAGAGCGGCTCCACCACCTCCCTCCCCAGCGCCGACAGCGGCTGGGCCGAGGAGGAGTCACTCGACCTCGACATGGCCAGTGCCGTCTGCCCGAACTGCAACATCCTGCTCGTCGAGGCCACCTCCGCGTCCATGGCCAACCTCGGCAAGGCCGTGAACGAGGCCGTGACCCTGGGCGCCAAGTTCGTCTCCAACAGCTACGGCGGCTCGGAGTCCTCCTCGGACACGTCGTACGACACCTCGTACTTCAAGCACGCGGGCGTCGCCATCACCGTCAGCGCCGGTGACGAGGGCTACGGCGCCGAATACCCGGCCGCCTCCAAGTACGTGACGTCCGTCGGCGGCACCGCCCTGTCCACGTCCTCCACGACCCGCGGCTGGACCGAGAAGGTCTGGAACACCAGCTCCACCGAGGGCACCGGCTCCGGCTGCTCCGCCTACGACACCAAGCCGACCTGGCAGACCGACACCGGCTGCTCCAAGCGGACCGTCTCCGACGTCTCGGCCGTGGCCGACCCGGCGACCGGCGTCTCGGTCTACGACTCCTACGGCGTCACCGCCGGCTGGTACACCTTCGGCGGCACCAGCGCCTCCGCGCCCATCATCGCCGCGGTCTACGCCCTCGCCGGCACCCCGGGCAGCAGCGACTACCCGGCCTCCTACCCCTACGCGGCCGCCGGCACCTCCGCCCTGAACGACGTCACCAGCGGCAGCAACGGCACCTGCTCCTCGAGCGCCGCCTACCTCTGCACCGCCAAGTCGGGCTACGACGGCCCCACCGGCCTCGGCACCCCGCAGGGCACGGACGCCTTCACCGGCTGACCTGCCGTCAGGCGAAAGCCACAACAGAACAGCCACCGTGGGCCGTGGGGGCCACACGTGGTGAAAGGACGAACGGGCCTCGGCATCCAGCCGTGGCCCGTTCGCCATGCCCGGTGTGCGCAACGTCATGAGAACATCGAAACGTACGCTCACCCGACCAGCCGTCAGAAACGGCGCAGGGCCGTGAAGTGGGCTAACGACGGAACCACACCACAGGTTCCGCTCCGGCCTCATTGCCCGGCGTGACCTGCTGTGATACACAGAGTGACCATACGAGCTATTCGTACGACTCCCGTCCGCCAATGACGCCAAGTCGACATACGACGGCGACTTTGTCGGCGAGAATGAGGCGTGACCTCTGCACACCCGCAGAGGAACTGCGGAACTACCCATCAGGGGCGGTGACTTACATGCTGTTCGCGGCCGACAAAGGCGATATCAACACCATCATCGGTGGGATCGCTCCGGACTGGGGGCCCTTCGGCAGCCTGGGCAACGAGGCCAAGGTGATGATCGAGGTCGTGATGGCGGTCGCCATCCTCCTCTGCCTCGGCATCGCCATCTGGGGCGCGGCCAAGCAGCGCATCGGCGCGACCGCCCTGCGGGACACCTTCAGTGCGGAACAGGGCAAGGGCCTCATCATCGCCGGGCTGACAGGGGTCTTCATCATCGGCTCCCTCGGGACGCTGTTCACCATCGTGTACGGCATGGCCGTGTAGCCGCGGCCTGCGCACCACCCCCAGTACCGTCCGGGCACGCCCGGCCCGCCACCCCCACCCACCTGTCGTGCCCACCGGCTGAGGTTGCGTTTCCCTGATGTCCCTGATGTCGAGTCACCACACCGCGCCCGCGCGGGAACCAGCACGGCTACCGTCGTACTTGTACGCGTCCCGGTACGGCAGCGAGGGGGCCTACGCGGCATGACTCCCGGCGACGAACACGACTACGGCGAATCCGCGCGCTCCGACGAGGGGCACGGGTACGGCAGGACCCGCCTCCGGCTGCCCGAGAACGACCCCTACGGCGGCGCCCGCAGAGGCGGCCGTTCGTCCTCACGGAGCCTGGTCACGGTGGTCGGCGTCGTCGTCCTCCTCATCGCGGCGATCGCCTTCGCGAACCGCGGAGGAGACGATTCCCCTTCCGCCTCGGCCAGCGGCACGACCGGCGACAAGCCGGACGCGACCAGCACGGCGGCCACCGGCACGAAGCCGGTGGACGCGAAGACGGGCGGCATCCCCTCGGGGTTCGCACACACCCAGCAGGGTGCCCAGTCGGCCGCCGCCAACTACGCGGTGGCGCTCGGCTCGACCGGGATGTTCCGGACGGACAGCCGGCACGACCTCGTCGACACCGTCTACACCACCGCCGCCGCGGCCAAACTCCAGGGCGCCATGGACCAGGCGTACTCGACCGACTTCCTCGCCAAGATGGGCCTGGACGCCGACGGGAACGCCCCGCAGGGCGAAACCTTCGTCTCCCGGGTGGTACCCGTGGGCACCACGCCCCAGGCCTACTCGGCCACCACCGCCAAGGTCGCCGTCTGGTACCTGGGCCTCATCGGCATGTCCGGGACGAGTTCCACCGACCCCGTCACCTCGTCATGGAAGACCTGGACCTTCGACCTCCAGTGGACCGACGGTGACTGGAAGATCGTCAGCGACGAGCAGAAAGACGGGCCCGCCCCCGTCCCCGGCGACGACCAGGCCGCCACCTCCGACGAGATCAGCAAGGCCATCGAGGAGTACGGAGGGTTCACGTATGCCCGCTAACCCGCGCCGCCTGCTCACGCTCGCCGGAGCCGTGACGGCCGTCCAGACCTCGGCCGTCCTGCTGGCCACCCGCGCCTTCGCGGCTCCGACGCCCGACCCGACGCCCTCCTCCTCGCCCTCCCCGTCCGGCAGCCTGGACTGCAGACTCATCTCCGGCGAGGCCAAGAAGTACTGCGAGAGGGGCAACGCGGACTCGGGCGCCACCACCAACCCCGGCGTCTCCGACACCCTCGACCCCCTCTCCTCCCTCGCCAAGGGCTGTGCCGACGCCGCGTCCTGGACCGTCGACAAGCTCAGCGAGGCCGTCAAGGACACCGCGAACGTCGACTTCACCAACGAGCGGTTCCTCAAGCAGTACGCCGTCGTCTTCGCCGCCTCGACCGTCCTGACCCTCCTGCTGTGGCTGCTGGCCGTCGCCAAGAGGGCGGTGCGCGGAGTCCCCCTCACCACCGCCATCGGCGAAGCCGTCGGCTTCCTCTGGCTGACCGTCCTGGCCTCCGCCTTCACCCCCCTCATCCTCTACACGGTCGTATCCGCCACCGACGGCATCACCGACGTCCTCGCGAAGACCACCGGCAACCAGACCGACACGTTCTTCGGCACCTTCTCCGCAGCCCTGTCCAAGGGCGAGGACATCGGCGGCGGCCCGATCATGCTGATCGTGGTGTCCCTGGTGTCGATCCTCGCGGCCGGGGTGCTGTGGCTGGAGCTCGTCATCCGGGCCGCGCTGCTCTACGTGGGCGCCCTGCTCGGCACCGTCGTCTACGCGGGCCTGGTCGACAAGAACCTGTGGAGCCACGTCCGCCGCTGGGCCGGCATCATGATCGCCGTCATCCTGGTCAAACCGGTCATCGTGATCGTGCTCGGCCTCGCCGGGGCACTGTCCACCGCCGACGGCCCGAACGCCTTCTCCGCCGTCGTCTCCGGCCTCTCCATCATCCTGCTCGCCATCTTCGCCAGCGCGATGATCTACCGCTTCGTCCCCGGCTTCGGCGACGAGATCGCGGGCTCCCGCAACAACCGCATCATGCAGGGTGCCGAGGGCAAGGCGGCGGCCGTCATCAGCTCCCCGGCGACCCTCGTCGCCCAGGGCATCAAGGCGCACAGCACCCGTGCGGACAACAACGGCGGCCAGTCCGGGTCCTCCGGCGCCCGCCCCTCCAACCCCGCGTCCGGCGGAGTCGCCGCGCACAGTTCGCGCACCCCGAACGGAGGCGGCGGATCTGTCCCCTCCGCCGCACCCGCTCCCCGCGCGAGCAGCCCGGTCAACACCCCGCACGCGAGCAACACCCGCAACAGCAGCAACAACCGCACGGGAGGTGAAGGGCGTTGACGGCTGATTCCCACGTGTCCCACGCGATCACGCCCCGCCGTACATATCTGATCGGCCGCGCCCGGCCGAACGCGATCGTCGGCCGCAACCGCGAGACCGGCGAGATCGCGCTCATCGTCATCGGCGCGTTCCTCGGCATGATGTGCGGCCTCCTCGTCCCCGTCCTCGCCCTGCGGATCGTGCTGCTCAGCGGCTTCCCGATGATCGCGCTGGCCGCCGTCTACGTGCCGTACAAGCACCGCACGTTCTACAAGTGGTTCGAGATCAACCGCAGCTACAAGCGCACCCTGCGCCAAGGCACGACCTACCGCTCGACGGTCATGGAGGCGGGCACCCGGCTCGACGGCCAGGAGATCGAGATCGGCCCGCCCCCGGGCATCGGCCGCATCAGCTGGCTGGCCGCCCCCTTCGGCCCCGACGAGATCGCCGTACTCCTGCACGCCGACCGCCGCACGGTGACGGCCGCCATCGAGATCGAGGGCCCGGGCGTCGGCCTGCGCGACAGCGAGGACCAGGAGGCCCTGGTCGACCGCTTCGGCACCCTCCTCAAGCACGTGGCGAACGGCGACGGCTTCGTCACCCGCATCCAGATGCTCGCCCGCACCCTCCCCGCCGACCCCGACGCCCACGCCAAGGACGTCGCCGTCCGCGGGGACGAGAAATCCCCCGACTGGCTGGCCCGCTCCTACGACCAGCTCCAGTCCATGGTGTCCACGAGCAGCGAGCAGCACCGCGCCTATCTCGTCGCCTGTATGCACTTCAACCGCGAACTGGCCGCCGAGGCGCACGCCATGGCCCGCGCCGCCCGCCCCCGGTCGGGCCGCAAACTGGACCGCGACGCGGGCCTGGCGGTGGTCATGGCCCGCGAGCTGACGGACATCTGCTCCCGCCTCCAGGAGGCGGACATCCGCGTCCGCCAGCCCCTGGGCCAGGGCCGGCTGTCCTCTCTCGTCCACTCCATGTACGACCCGGACCACCCCATCGACCACATCCAGGCGATGACCAAGCGCAACGCCTGGCCGGCCGAGCTGGACGCCATGGAGCCGACGTACCTCCAGGCCAAGACCCGTGAGTCGTCGACCCGTGCCCCGTGGTGCCATGCCACGGCCTGGGTGAAGGAGTGGCCGATGACCCCGGTGGGCGTCAACTTCCTGGCACCGCTCCTCGTCCACACCCCGGACGTCATCCGCACCGTCGCCGTGACCATGGACCTCGAACCCACCGAGGTCGCCATCGAACGCATGCTGACGGAGAAGACGAACGACGACGCCGAGGCGAGCCGGGCCGCCAAGATGAACCGCACCGTCGACCCGCGCGACGTGGCCGCCCACTCCCGGCTGGACCAGCGCGGCGAGGACCTGGCGTCCGGCGCGGCCGGCGTGAACCTGGTCGGCTACATCACCGTCTCCTCCCGCAATCCCGAGGCCCTCGCCCGCGACAAGCGCACGATAAGGGCGTCGGCCGGCAAGTCGTACCTGAAGCTGGAGTGGTGCGACCGAGAGCACCACCGGGCGTTCGTGAACACCCTCCCGTTCGCCACCGGAATCCGAAGGTAGGGGCTGATGAGCTGATGCGGGATCCGCTGTCCGTCCTCACGGACGCCTTCACCTCCTTCCTCTTCGGCAAGGTCGAGACGACCCGGCTGCCGGTGCGCACCTCCACGGGCCAGGCCCAGGCGGTGTACCTGCCGACGGCCGCCCCCGGCCTCGGCGACTCCGGCGTCATCATCGGCCGCGAGGTCTACTCCGGGAAGGGCTACATCTACGACCCCTTCCAGCTGTACGGCCAGCAGCTCCCCGCCCCGCACTGGCTCGTCCTCGGCGAGTCCGGGAACGGCAAGTCGGCGCTGGAGAAGACCTACGTCATGCGCCAGCTGCGCTTCCGCGACCGCCAGGTCGTCGTCCTGGACGCCCAGGGCGAGGACGGCGTCGGCGAATGGAACCTCATCGCGCAGGCGATGGGAATAACTCCTATCCGCCTGGACCCGGCCGCCGCCCTGGACCACGGGATCCGCCTCAACCCGCTGGACCCGTCGATCACCACGACCGGCCAGCTCGCGCTGCTGCGCACCATCATCGAGGTGGCGATGGGCCACGGCCTGGACGAACGCTCCGGCTTCGCCCTCAAGGTCGCCCACGCCTACGTCAACGAGACGATCGTGGAACGCCAGCCCGTCCTGACCGACATCGTCGAACAGCTGCGCCACCCCGAACCGGAGTCGGCGGAGGCGATGAACGTCGCCATAGACGATGTACGGGCCTGGGGCCTGGACGTGGCACTGGTCCTGGACCGCCTGGTCGACGGCGACCTCAGGGGCATGTTCGACGGCCCCACGACGGTGGGCATCGACCTGGACGCTCCGCTGATCGTGTTCGATCTGTCCCACATCGACCGCAACTCGATCGCCATGCCGATCCTGATGGCGATCGTCGGGGTCTGGCTGGAGCACACCTGGATCCGCCCCGACCGGAAGAAGCGCATCTTCCTGGTCGAGGAGGCCTGGCACATCATCAACAGCCCGTTCGTGGCCCAGCTGTTCCAGCGACTGCTGAAGTTCGGCCGTCGCCTCGGCCTGTCGTTCGTGGCGGTCGTCCACCACCTGTCCGACGTGGTGGACGGCGCGGCGGCGAAGGAGGCCGCGGCCATCCTGAAGATGGCGTCGACCCGGACCATCTACGCCCAGAAGGCGGACGAGGCGAGGGCGACGGGCCGGGTCATCGGCCTGCCCAGATGGGCGGTGGAGATCATCCCCACCCTCACCCCGGGCATCGCGGTCTGGGACGTCAACGGCAATGTGCAGGTGGTGAAACACCTGATCACCGAGACGGAACGGCCACTCGTCTTCACCGACCGGGCGATGACGGAATCCTCCACCGACCGCACCATGTCCGACGACGACGCCCTGCTCGCCGCCGAACTGGAACAGGAACGACGGGCGGCGGCCTTCATGGAACAGCACCTGGCCGACTTGGACGGCTCGTCCGAGTCGACGGTGGCGTAGCGCGGGAGAGGGGGTCGCCATGAGACCGGGAGACGAGCAGCGCCGCGACCCCGGCCACGGCCAGGGAGGCATCCCCGACGGCCTGTTGGTCGGGATACTCGCCTTCCTGCTCGGCATGACCCTGCTGGTCTGGACGGCGACCGGCCTGGCGGCCCTCTTCGCGCACGGCTCCTGGCCCGCGGGCGTCACCTTCACCCGCACCCCGCTGGCCATGCGCCACCTCATCGCCCGGCCCCACGACATCCCCGGCGCCTGGCCCGAAGCGGAGGCGGCGGACTTCTCGGGCTACGGGCTGTTCTGGGGCCTGTTCATCGGCCAGGTGATGATCCTGCTCGTCCTCACGGTGTTCGTGATGGGGACACTCGCCCGATGGCGGGCGGTCCGAGCGAGGAAGCGCGCGGACCTGGCACCGACTCCGACACCGGTCCAGGAGACCGTGACGCCACCGACGCATCACGAGGTGCCGACCCAACGCGTCGAGACCGCCCCCAGGACGGACGCCGAGCCGCCGACACCGACGCAGCCCCTTCAGCCGACGCCGGCCGCGCCGACCGCCCCGCTCTCACCGTCCCTCCCACCACACCAGCAACAACAGCCCTCGACGTCCGCTGCCGCCGCCCTGTTCCCGGCTGTTCCTGGTGAACGGGCTGCCGGATGGGAAGCGAACCGCTTCGAGGGCGCGGCGCACTACGCCCCGCCGGAGACCCGGCACGCGACCGCGATCCAGGCCATCCGCGACGCCGAGGGCCCCGCCGTCATCCTCACCTCCAGCCCCATCCTCTGGCAGGAGACCAAGGACGCCCGAGCCAAACTGGGCCCGGTCCACCTCTACGACCCCGGCCACCTCTGCGACACCCCGGCCCGTCTCCACTGGTCCCCCACCACGGGCTGCGAGGACAAACAGACCGCGATCTCGCGGGCGACGGCACTCCTCGCCCCCGTACGTCCCGCCTCGCGGCTCGACCAGGCGGTCAGCGACACCGCCGAAATCCTCCTGCGCAGCTACCTGCACGCCGCGGCCATCGACGGCCGCACCATCCGCCACGTCCACCGCTGGTCCCAGGGCACCGGCATCCAGGAAGCCGTCCGCACCCTCCGGACCAACCCCAAGGCCGCCCCGGGCGCGGCGGGCGAACTCGAAGCCGCCCTCACCGCCCACCCCGAACGCCGGGACATCGCCCAGGAACTGACTTCCCGTGCCCTCTCCGCCCTGTCCACGGTGAACATCCGCGAGGCGTGCACTCCCAACCGAACTGACGCCCTCGCCTTGGATTCCTTCGTGGACGAAGGGGGAAGTCTTTATGTGCTCGGTGAATCAATCGAGGACCCCAGGACCAGTCCCGGCGCGATGCCGCTCCTGACGGCCCTCGTCTCCAGCGTGGTCGAGCGCGGCCGGCGCATGGCCGAACGGTCATCCTCCGGTCGCCTCGACCCACCAATGTCCCTGGTGCTCGACGATGTGGCGGCCGTGGCCCCCATCCCCCAGCTCCCGGACCTGCTGGCCACCGGCACCGACCGGGGCCTGCCCACCCTGGCCCTGCTCCGCTCCCGCGAACAGGCCAAGGCCCGCTGGCCGCACCACGACCTACCGGTCTGACGTCTCGGGACGCTCGAGGACGAACTCGTGCTCGGTCTCGGTCTCCCCGGTCGCCTGCCCCAACGGCACGGTCCGCCCGCTCGGTATGAACCCGGCCTTGCGGTACGCCCCCTGCGCCCGCGCGTTCTTCTCGTGGACGATGAGCCGCACCCGCTCGGCCCCCAACTCCCAGGCCCGGTCGACGGCGGCGTCGAGCAGCGCCCGCGTCATCCCGCCGCCACGCCACTCGTCCCGCACATAGACCCCGACGATGTGCCCCTGCCGCCGTTCTACGGGGAAACCGGCCCAGTCGACGGTCCCCGCCTCCTCCAGGAGCAGGGTGACCGTCCCCGCCCACTGGCCGTCCTCCGCCTCGGCGACGAACTGCCGTACGCCGGCAGCCCCCTCGGCCGCTCCGGCCGCCCGCTCCTGCCAGAAGGAGTCGGGCCGCACCGCAGCAGCCTCATATGTCTCCAGAAAGGCCAGCGGTGCCACCGGATCCCTGAGCGCGAGCAACCGCAGGTCCTTCACCAGGGCCCACTCTTCAGCCCGCACGACCCGAACCACATACGTGTACATAGAATGCACCGTAACGCAGAAAACCCCCGCACCGTGAGGTGCGGGGGTTTCCCGTAATATTTGTTCGGCGGTGTCCTACTCTCCCACAGGGTCCCCCCTGCAGTACCATCGGCGCTGTAAGGCTTAGCTTCCGGGTTCGGAATGTAACCGGGCGTTTCCCTCACGCTATGACCACCGAAACACTATGAA
>LJCX01000030.1 GCA_001298545.1 Actinobacteria bacterium OV320 | reverse complement strand
AACGCAAGACCGAAGGGAAGCGCCCGGAGGAAAGCCTGAGAGAGTCTCTCGGGTGAGTACAAAGGAAGCGTCCGTTCCTTGAGAACTCAACAGCGTGCCAAAAATCAACGCCAGATATGTTGATACCCCGTCCCCGGCAGTGATAGCCGAGGATGAGGTTCCTTTGAAACAAAACACAGCGAGGACGCTGTGAACGGCCGGGCTTATTCCGCCTGGCTGTTCCGCTCTCGTGGTGTCGTCCCGATTACGGGAAAACATTCACGGAGAGTTTGATCCTGGCTCAGGACGAACGCTGGCGGCGTGCTTAACACATGCAAGTCGAACGATGAACCACTTCGGTGGGGATTAGTGGCGAACGGGTGAGTAACACGTGGGCAATCTGCCCTTCACTCTGGGACAAGCCCTGGAAACGGGGTCTAATACCGGATAATACTTCCACTCGCATGGGTGGGGGTTAAAAGCTCCGGCGGTGAAGGATGAGCCCGCGGCCTATCAGCTTGTTGGTGAGGTAATGGCTCACCAAGGCGACGACGGGTAGCCGGCCTGAGAGGGCGACCGGCCACACTGGGACTGAGACACGGCCCAGACTCCTACGGGAGGCAGCAGTGGGGAATATTGCACAATGGGCGAAAGCCTGATGCAGCGACGCCGCGTGAGGGATGACGGCCTTCGGGTTGTAAACCTCTTTCAGCAGGGAAGAAGCGAAAGTGACGGTACCTGCAGAAGAAGCGCCGGCTAACTACGTGCCAGCAGCCGCGGTAATACGTAGGGCGCAAGCGTTGTCCGGAATTATTGGGCGTAAAGAGCTCGTAGGCGGTCTGTCGCGTCGGATGTGAAAGCCCGGGGCTTAACCCCGGGTCTGCATTCGATACGGGCAGACTAGAGTGTGGTAGGGGAGATCGGAATTCCTGGTGTAGCGGTGAAATGCGCAGATATCAGGAGGAACACCGGTGGCGAAGGCGGATCTCTGGGCCATTACTGACGCTGAGGAGCGAAAGCGTGGGGAGCGAACAGGATTAGATACCCTGGTAGTCCACGCCGTAAACGGTGGGAACTAGGTGTTGGCGACATTCCACGTCGTCGGTGCCGCAGCTAACGCATTAAGTTCCCCGCCTGGGGAGTACGGCCGCAAGGCTAAAACTCAAAGGAATTGACGGGGGCCCGCACAAGCAGCGGAGCATGTGGCTTAATTCGACGCAACGCGAAGAACCTTACCAAGGCTTGACATACACCGGAAACGTCTGGAGACAGGCGCCCCCTTGTGGTCGGTGTACAGGTGGTGCATGGCTGTCGTCAGCTCGTGTCGTGAGATGTTGGGTTAAGTCCCGCAACGAGCGCAACCCTTGTTCTGTGTTGCCAGCATGCCCTTCGGGGTGATGGGGACTCACAGGAGACTGCCGGGGTCAACTCGGAGGAAGGTGGGGACGACGTCAAGTCATCATGCCCCTTATGTCTTGGGCTGCACACGTGCTACAATGGCCGGTACAAAGAGCTGCGAAACCGTGAGGTGGAGCGAATCTCAAAAAGCCGGTCTCAGTTCGGATTGGGGTCTGCAACTCGACCCCATGAAGTCGGAGTTGCTAGTAATCGCAGATCAGCATTGCTGCGGTGAATACGTTCCCGGGCCTTGTACACACCGCCCGTCACGTCACGAAAGTCGGTAACACCCGAAGCCGGTGGCCCAACCCCTTGTGGGAGGGAGCTGTCGAAGGTGGGACTGGCGATTGGGACGAAGTCGTAACAAGGTAGCCGTACCGGAAGGTGCGGCTGGATCACCTCCTTTCTAAGGAGCACTTCTAAGCCTGTCCCTTCGGGGGCCGGTTCAGAGGCCAGTACATCGGCGTACGTCCGGTGCTGGTTGCTCATGGGTGGAACGTTGATTATTCGGCATTCTCAGTCATCTCGGGCTGCAAGTACTGTTCTTCGGAGCGTGGAAAGCTGATCATGAGTGGCGAGGGTGCCGGGCACGCTGTTGGGTATCTGAGGGTATGGCCGTATGGCTGCCTTCAGTGCCGGCCCCAGTGCACTCGGATCCGTTAAGGGTTCGGGGTGATGGGTGGCTGGTCGTTGTTTGAGAACTGCACAGTGGACGCGAGCATCTGTGGCCAAGTTTTTAAGGGCGCACGGTGGATGCCTTGGCACCAGGAACCGATGAAGGACGTGGGAGGCCACGATAGTCCCCGGGGAGTCGTCAACCAGGCTTTGATCCGGGGGTTTCCGAATGGGGAAACCCGGCAGTCGTCATGGGCTGTCACCCGCTGCTGAACACATAGGCAGTGTGGAGGGAACGCGGGGAAGTGAAACATCTCAGTACCCGCAGGAAGAGAAAACAACCGTGATTCCGGGAGTAGTGGCGAGCGAAACCGGATGAGGCCAAACCGTATACGTGTGAGACCCGGCAGGGGTTGCGTGTACGGGGTTGTGGGATCTCTCTTTCACAGTCTGCCGGCTGTGAGACGAGTCAGAAACCGTTGATGTAGGCGAAGGACATGCGAAAGGTCCGGCGTAGAGGGTAAGACCCCCGTAGTCGAAACGTCAACGGCTCGTTTGAGAGACACCCAAGTAGCACGGGGCCCGAGAAATCCCGTGTGAATCTGGCGGGACCACCCGCTAAGCCTAAATATTCCCTGGTGACCGATAGCGGATAGTACCGTGAGGGAATGGTGAAAAGTACCGCGGGAGCGGAGTGAAATAGTACCTGAAACCGTGTGCCTACAAGCCGTGGGAGCGTCGCGCATTGAGTTTACTCAATGCGTCGTGACTGCGTGCCTTTTGAAGAATGAGCCTGCGAGTTTGCGGTGTGTTGCGAGGTTAACCCGAGTGGGGAAGCCGTAGCGAAAGCGAGTCCGAATAGGGCGTTTCAGTAGCACGCTCAAGACCCGAAGCGGAGTGATCTAGCCATGGGCAGGTTGAAGCGGAGGTAAGACTTCGTGGAGGACCGAACCCACCAGGGTTGAAAACCTGGGGGATGACCTGTGGTTAGGGGTGAAAGGCCAATCAAACTCCGTGATAGCTGGTTCTCCCCGAAATGCATTTAGGTGCAGCGTCGTGTGTTTCTTGCCGGAGGTAGAGCACTGGATAGGCGATGGGCCCTACCGGGTTACTGACCTTAGCCAAACTCCGAATGCCGGTAAGTGAGAGCGCGGCAGTGAGACTGTGGGGGATAAGCTCCATGGTCGAGAGGGAAACAGCCCAGAGCATCGACTAAGGCCCCTAAGCGTACGCTAAGTGGGAAAGGATGTGGAGTCGCACAGACAACCAGGAGGTTGGCTTAGAAGCAGCCACCCTTGAAAGAGTGCGTAATAGCTCACTGGTCTAGTGATTCCGCGCCGACAATGTAGCGGGGCTCAAGCGTACCGCCGAAGTCGTGTCATTCATACAATAGGGCCAACGCCTGTATGGATGGGTAGGGGAGCGTCGTGTGCCGGGTGAAGCAGCCGCGGAAGCGAGTTGTGGACGGTTCACGAGTGAGAATGCAGGCATGAGTAGCGATACACACGTGAGAAACGTGTGCGCCGATTGACTAAGGGTTCCTGGGTCAAGCTGATCTGCCCAGGGTAAGTCGGGACCTAAGGCGAGGCCGACAGGCGTAGTCGATGGATAACCGGTTGATATTCCGGTACCCGCTGTGAAGCGTCAAACATCGAACCAGGCGATGCTAAGTCCGTGAAGCCGTTCCGGACCCTTCGGGGAAAGGAAAGTGGTGGAGCCGACGAACCAGACTTGCAGTAGGTGAGTGATGGGGTGACGCAGGAAGGTAGTCCATCCCGGGCGGTGGTTGTCCCGGGGTAAGGGTGTAGGCCGTGTGATAGGCAAATCCGTCACACATTAAGGCTGAGACCTGATGCCGAGCCGATTGTGGCGAAGTGGATGATCCTATGCTGTCGAGAAAAGCCTCTAGCGAGTTTCATGGCGGCCCGTACCCTAAACCGACTCAGGTGGTCAGGTAGAGAATACCGAGGCGTTCGGGTGAACTATGGTTAAGGAACTCGGCAAAATGCCCCCGTAACTTCGGGAGAAGGGGGGCCACGTCCGGTGATTGGATTTACTCCATGAGCTGGGGGTGGCCGCAGAGACCAGCGAGAAGCGACTGTTTACTAAAAACACAGGTCCGTGCGAAGCCGTAAGGCGATGTATACGGACTGACGCCTGCCCGGTGCTGGAACGTTAAGGGGACCGGTTAGTCACTCTTCGGGGTGGCGAAGCTGAGAACTTAAGCGCCAGTAAACGGCGGTGGTAACTATAACCATCCTAAGGTAGCGAAATTCCTTGTCGGGTAAGTTCCGACCTGCACGAATGGCGTAACGACTTCTCGACTGTCTCAACCATAGGCCCGGTGAAATTGCACTACGAGTAAAGATGCTCGTTTCGCGCAGCAGGACGGAAAGACCCCGGGACCTTTACTACAGTTTGATATTGGTGTTCGGTTCGGCTTGTGTAGGATAGGTGGGAGACTTTGAAACGTGGACGCCAGTTCACGGTGAGTCGTCGTTGAAATACCACTCTGGTCGTGCTGGATGTCTAACCTGGGTCCGTGATCCGGATCAGGGACAGTGTCTGATGGGTAGTTTAACTGGGGCGGTTGCCTCCTAAAGAGTAACGGAGGCGCCCAAAGGTTCCCTCAGCCTGGTTGGCAATCAGGTGTTGAGTGTAAGTGCACAAGGGAGCTTGACTGTGAGACCGACGGGTCGAGCAGGGACGAAAGTCGGGACTAGTGATCCGGCGGTGGCTTGTGGAAGCGCCGTCGCTCAACGGATAAAAGGTACCCCGGGGATAACAGGCTGATCTTCCCCAAGAGTCCATATCGACGGGATGGTTTGGCACCTCGATGTCGGCTCGTCGCATCCTGGGGCTGGAGTCGGTCCCAAGGGTTGGGCTGTTCGCCCATTAAAGCGGTACGCGAGCTGGGTTTAGAACGTCGTGAGACAGTTCGGTCCCTATCCGCTGCGCGCGCAGGAATATTGAGAAGGGCTGTCCCTAGTACGAGAGGACCGGGACGGACGAACCTCTGGTGTGCCAGTTGTTCTGCCAAGGGCATGGCTGGTTGGCTACGTTCGGGAGGGATAACCGCTGAAAGCATCTAAGCGGGAAGCCTGCTTCGAGATGAGTATTCCCACCCCCTTGAGGGGTTAAGGCTCCCAGTAGACGACTGGGTTGATAGGCCGGATGTGGAAGCCCAGTAATGGGTGAAGCTGACTGGTACTAATAGGCCGAGGGCTTGTCCTCAGTTGCTCGCGTCCACTGTGTTGGTTCTGAAACCACGAACGGCCCCATGCCATGGTCACGGCATGGTGCGGCTGCATGTGTTTCATAGTGTTTCGGTGGTCATAGCGTGAGGGAAACGCCCGGTTACATTCCGAACCCGGAAGCTAAGCCTTACAGCGCCGATGGTACTGCAGGGGGGACCCTGTGGGAGAGTAGGACACCGCCGAACAATCATTCAAAGGGTTGGTCTCTGAACTTCGGTTCAGGGACCAACCCTTTTTTGTTTCCGGCAACTTGAAGTTCATGTTCCGCCTTCAGCATCCACGGCATGGGTACTGCTGCAATGCTCAGGGCCGCAGGCGTCGGAGTCGGTGACGAGGTCATCGTGCCGGCCTTCGGGAATGTGGAGGTCGCCGGAGCGGTCGCCCTGGCGGGTGCGCTTCCGGTGTTCGCCGATGTCGATCCGGTGACGTACTGCCTGGACCCGGCCGCCGTCGAAGCGGTCGTAACTGCGCGCACCGCGGCGGTCGTTGTCGTGCACCGCTTCGGCCGGCCGGCGGATGTCGGGCGGTTGCACGGGGTGGGGCAGCGGCACGGGCTGCTGGTGTTGGAACAGGGGGAGTCCGAGGCGCCGTACGACGAGATCGCGCAGCGTCGGGAGCGGGCGGCCTACCTGGACGGGCGGTTGCGTGGCGTGCGGATGCCGGACGGCGGGGACGGACACACGTATCAGCAGTACGTCGTGCGGGTGCCGGGGAACGGTCGGCCCGACCGGGATGCCTTCGCGCGGGCCTTGCGGGGAAAGGGAGTCGAGTGCCGGGTGCCGGTGAAGACTCCGTTGCACCGGATGCCCGAGTTCCGGCGGTGTGTGTCGCTGCCGGAGACCGAACTCGCGGCGGACGAGACCCTCGCGCTGCCGGTGGATGCCTCGTTGACGAAGCGGGACATGCAGCGGATCGTGTCCGCCTGCAACGCACTCGGCGGACTGCTTCAACCCGCCTTCTGAACGAGTTTGGGAACACCGGCCAGTTCGGGGTACGATCTGTTCTGTCGCCGCGAGGGAAACCTCGAAAAGCGACCGGCCCTCTTAGCTCAGTCGGTAGAGCGTCTCCATGGTAAGGAGAAGGTCAACGGTTCGATTCCGTTAGAGGGCTCCACAAAGAAGCCCCCGCCCTTTCGGGCGGGGGCTTCTTCATGCCCTGCGTACTCTTTTCTCACGCCACCCGCATCGCCAGGATCGCCATGTCGTCGGAAGGGGCGTCGGACGCGAAGCGTTCCACCGCGCGCATGATGCGGGCCGCGACCGCGCCGGCGGTGAGACCGGTGCAGGTGGTGAGGACGTCGGCGAGGCCGTCGTCGCCCAGCATGCGGGTGCCCTCACGGCGCTCGGTGACGCCGTCCGTGACGCAGAGGAGGACGTCCCCCGGGTCGAGGGTGACCGTCTGCTCGTAGAGCTCCAGGTCCTCCATGACGCCCAGCAGCGGCTGCGGTTCGGCGGCCGCCTCGACGGTGCCGTCCTGGCGCAGGCGCAGGGGGAGTGGGTGCCCGGCGCAGACCACCTTCAGCTCGGCGCTGCCGTCCTCCTGGGGACGCATCTCTCCGTAGAGGAGGGTCAGGAAGCGGCTGCGGGCGCCCTCGTCGAGGATGGCCGAGTTGAGGCGCTCCAGGACGGCCGGGCCGCTGAGTCCCTCGCGTGCGAGGAGGCGCAGGGCGTGGCGGGCCAGGCCGGTCACTGCCGCCGCGTTCGGGCCCGTGCCGCAGACGTCGCCGATGGCGAAGCCGTACGCGCCGTCGCTGATGGGGAAGACGTCGTAGAAGTCACCGCCGACCTCGTTGCCCTCGCCGGCCGCGCGGTAGATGACCTCGACCTCGACGCCGTCGATCTCGGGGAGCTCCGGCGGCAGCAGGCTGCGCTGGAGGGCCTGGCTGATGGCCGTGCGCTCGGAGTAGAGGCGGGCGTTGTCGAGGGCGAGGGCCGCTCGGCGGCTCAAGTCCTCGGCCAGTTCCAGGATTTCCTGGCGGAAGTGTTCGTCGGTGGGCTTGCCGAGGGTCAGCATGCCGATGACGCGGTTGCGGGCGACCAGGGGGAGCACGACCGTCTCGCCGCCCACTGCCGAGGCGGTGGCGAGCGTGGGGCCGATGCCGGACGCCACCTGGTGGGTCGGGCCGCCCGTCAGGCCCAGGCTGCGCATGGAGCTGCGCAGGGCCGCGTCGTGCGCGGCGGCGGCGGGGGCTGCCCAGACCCGGGCGCCGGGGGTGGGGACGGGGTCGGGCGGTGCGATCTTCGAGAGCAACGACTTGATGCCGTCGATGAATTCCTCGTCCTCGTGCAGGACGTACGACAGGTAGGGATCGGAGGCTTGGTCGGCGATCGTGTAGACCGCGCACCAGGTGGCCAGGGTCGGAACCGTCATCTGGGCCATCAGGGCGAGGGTCTGGTCGCGGTCCAGGGTGCCCGCCAGGAGATCGGAGGCCTCGACGAGGAAGCTGAGTGAGCCTCGGCGCAGGCGTTCCAGCTCGCCGAGGCGGGCCGACTCCACGGCCAGGGCGATGCGGTCGGCCGCGAACTGCAGGCGCAGCGCTTCCTCGTTGGAGTAGCGGCCGGAAGCCTCTGCCGCGACGCCGAGGGAGCCCGTGAGCCGGCCCTCGACCTTCAGCGGGACCGTGACGACCGAGCGCATGCCCGTGCCGTTCAGCAGGGGTACGGCGCCGGGGACGGCCAGGAGATCCTCGTGGACGGCCGGCATGCGGGCCGAGCCGTAGCGGCCGGGGCCCGCCTCGACGGGCACGCGCGCGAAGCGCTGGCGGGCGGAGGGCAGGCCCGTGGAGGCGCGGACCTCCAGCTCCGTCTCGTCGTCGGTCGCCAGCAGGAGGAAGGCGGAGTCGCCGTCGAGCATGTCGCGGGCGCGCTCCACCGTGCGCTGGAGGAGACCGTCGAGGTCGTCCGGGGCCGGGGAGCCGATGAACACCTCGAAGGGATCGGCGTTCTGGCCGTCCGAGGTGGTGGCCGGGTCGGAGGCCGGGCCGCGCGACGGGGTCTGGAGGACCGCGCGCTCGTGATCGCGCACGAGCAGGCAGACCGTGGAGGGCTCGCCGTCGGTGTCGCGGACGCGCAGGTGGGAGGCGTACACGGGCGTGACGCGGCCGTTGGCGCCGCGGATGCCGTAGCTGCCCTCCCAGCGGGAGAGCTGGAGGGCCTCGACGATGCCGGTGCTGGTGCCGGGCGTGTGCGGCCAGGCGGCGAGGTCGGTGAGGGGTTTGCCGGTGACCTGGTCGGCCGAGTAGCCGAAGAGCTCCTCGGCGTCTTCGTTCCAGGCCGAGATGGCGCCCGTGCGGTCGATCTGGACGACCGCCACGCGCACCCGGCTGTCGGCGAGCGGGAGGAGGTCGGCCGGGAGGGACGGGCCGGCCGTGCGGGTGCCGACCGGGCGGTCGGGGAGGTCGAGCTGGAACCAGACCTGCTTGTGGGTGGGGGTGTACTCGACGCCCCAGCGGCCGGCGATGGCCGCGCACAGCTGGAGGCCGCGGCCGCCCTCGCGGTCCGGGCTGCCCATGGTGGCGAGGGAGCCCTGGAGGGGAATCTCACGTTCGGGATACCGGTCGGACACCTCGATGCGTACGCCGTCGGCGCTGCGCAGGCACAGGACGTCGGCGTGGGTGCCCGCGTGGACGACGGCGTTGGTCACCAGTTCGCTGGTGAGGACGACGGCGTCGTCGACGATGTCGGCGAAGCCCCAGCCCTGGAGGGTGTCGCGGACGAAGGAGCGGGCGGTCGCCACGGATCTCCCGACGGGCTCGAAACTGGCAGCCGCGCGCGCGGTGATCACTGAACTCCTCGGCCGGTCGTCGACGTGCAGGGCTCCCTGGCCGGTCAGGTCGCCTCGCTGGTGGGGCGGGCGCGTGCTGGAAGGCCGGGGGTCCGGGGTCTGTCCCCCCGGGATCAGTCCGGTGGTCATGTGTGCGGCCGCCCCTCCGATGCCCGCTCGTGCTCGTGCCACCGCCCAGGCCGGTCGGACCGGCGTGGCTGGACAGCCGCATGCAAGGTTACTTACCTTCCCGGCCCCTACGGATGCCGGTCGCCAGTGTTTCCGCCCGAGGGTGTGCGGACGATGTGCGAAGCTGCCGAACTGTTATGGCCTGGTTCGGCAAGGGTGAAACACTGGGCAAGCTTCTTGTGAAGGTCCGGGCAGACTGGGTGTCTTCTGAGTACAGGGGGCAGCAGCCCCCCGGGTCCGCCTGGTTTCATCGGGCGGAATACCGAGTGGCAACAGGTATGGCGAGCAGTAGCACCCAGGCACAGCGGTAACGGTCGATCCCTGTGGGAGGGACAAGTGGAGTCTGGCGCAGCGACGCGGGGCACTAAGACGCGCGCGAAAGGCGGACAGTCTCTGAGCAGGCCGCGTACACCACGCGGCGGGACGACCGTCGTGGACACGGCGGCCTTGCACCGGCTGCTGGGAGCCCTCGGCTCCATGCGGGACGGTAATTTCCGCAAGCGGCTCACGGTGTCCGGTGACGGCGTGATGTCGGAGATCGCGGCCGTGTTCAACGAGGTCGCGGACCGGAATCTGCATCTCACGGGTGAGCTGTCGCGGGTCCGGCGCATGGTGGGGCGTGAGGGAAAGCTCACCGAGCGGCTGGAGACGGGCGCCTGTGAGGGGTCCTGGGCGACGGCCGTCGACAACTCCAACGCGCTGGTGGACGACCTCGTACGGCCTGTTTCCGAGGTCGGGCGGGTGCTGTCGGCGGTCGCCGAGGGTGATCTGTCGCCGCGCATGGAGCTCAGGACGCACACGCCGGAGGGGACCGGGCATCCGCTGCGCGGTGAGTTCCTGAAGGTCGGGCGGACGGTCAACAACCTCGTTGACCAGCTCTCCACGTTCACCGACGAGGTCACGCGTGTGGCCAGTGAGGTGGGGACCGAGGGCAAGCTGGGCGGTCAGGCCCAGGTGCGCGGTATGTCCGGTTCGTGGAAGGACCTCACGGAGTCCGTCAACACGATGGCGTACCGGCTGACGGCGCAGGTGCGGGACATCGCGCTGGTGACGACGGCCGTGGCCAAGGGTGATCTGTCCCGGAAGGTGACGGTTCACGTCGAGGGCGAGATGCTCGAGCTGAAGAACACCGTCAACACGATGGTGGATCAGCTCTCCGCGTTCTCGTCCGAGGTGACGCGGGTGGCCCGTGAGGTGGGCACCGAGGGCATCCTGGGCGGTCAGGCGCAGGTGTCCGGCGTGGACGGGGTGTGGAAAGAGCTCACCGACTCGGTGAACACCATGGCCGGGAACCTGACGGCCCAGGTGCGCGGCATCGCGGAGGTGACCACGGCGGTCGCCAACGGCGATCTGTCGCAGAAGGTGACGGTGTCGGCGCGCGGCGAGGTCGCGCAGCTGGCCGACACGATGAACCAGATGACCGAGACGCTGCGGACCTTCGCGGACGAGGTCACGCGCGTGGCCAACGAGGTGGGGGCCGCGGGGCAGCTGGGCGGCCAGGCGAACGTGCCGGGCGCGGCGGGTACCTGGAAGGACCTGACGGACTCCGTCAACACCGTCTTCCGGAACCTCACCACGCAGGTGCGGGACATCGCGGCCGTGACGACGGCCGTGGCCAGCGGAGATCTGTCGCAGAAGGTCACGGTGGACGTGGCCGGCGAGATGCTGGAGCTGAAGAACACCGTCAACGGGATGGTCGACCAGCTGTCGGCCTTCGGCGCCGAGGTGACGCGCGTGGCGCGGGAGATCGGGGTCGAGGGTGAGCTGGGCGGTCAGGCGCAGGTGTCGGGTGCGGCCGGGACGTGGAAGGACCTGACGGACTCCGTCAACACGGCGTTCAGGAATCTCACCGGACAGGTGAGGAACATCGCGCAGGTCACCACGGCCGTGGCCAACGGTGACCTGTCGCAGAAGGTCACGGTGGACGTCTCCGGCGAGATGGCCCAGCTGAAGAACACCGTGAACACGATGGTGGACCAGCTGTCGTCGTTCGCCGACCAGGTGACCCGGATGGCCCGGGACGTGGGTACCGAGGGCCGGCTGGGCGGGCAGGCCCGGGTGGACGGTGTGTCGGGCACCTGGAAGGAGTTGACGGACTCCGTCAACTCGATGGCCGGGAACTTGACCTCCCAGGTGCGCAACATCGCGCAGGTGACGACGGCCGTGGCCCGTGGTGATCTGTCGCAGAAGATCGACGTGGACGCGCGCGGGGAGATCCTCGAGCTGAAGAACACCATCAACACGATGGTCGACCAGCTCTCGGCCTTCGCCGACCAGGTGACCCGGGTGGCGCGGGACGTGGGTACCGAGGGCCGGCTGGGCGGGCAGGCGCAGGTGCCCGGCGTGGCCGGTGTGTGGCGGGACCTGACGGACTCGGTGAACGGCATGGCCGGCAACCTCACCGCCCAGGTGCGCAACATCGCCCAGGTCGCCACCGCCGTGGCCCGCGGTGACCTCTCGCAGAAGATCACCGTGGACGCGCGCGGGGAGATCCTCGAGCTGAAGAACACGCTGAACACGATGGTCGACCAGCTGTCGTCGTTCGCCCAGGAGGTCACGCGGGTCGCCCGTGAGGTGGGTACGGAGGGGCAGCTCGGCGGACAGGCCGAGGTGCAGGGTGTCTCCGGCACCTGGAAGGACCTCACCCAGTCGGTGAACTTCATGGCGAACAACCTGACGATCCAGGTGCGTCAGATCGCCGAGGTCACGACCGCGGTCGCCAAGGGCGACCTGTCGAAGAAGATCACGGTCGACGCCAAGGGCGAGATCCTGGAGCTCGTCACCACCGTCAACACGATGGTGGACCAGCTGTCGTCGTTCGCCGAGCAGGTGACCCGGGTGGCCCGCGAGGTGGGCACCGAGGGCATCCTGGGCGGGCAGGCGCACGTGCCCGGTGTCACGGGCATCTGGAAGGACCTCAGCGGCAACGTCAACCTGATGGCCAAGAACCTGACCATGCAGGTGCGCAACATCTCCCAGGTCGCGGCGGCCGTCGCCAACGGCGACCTGACGCGGCAGGTGACGATCGAGGCGCGCGGTGAGGTCCAGCAGCTCGCCGACACGTTCAACACCATGGTGAAGACGCTGAGCTCGTTCGCCGAGCAGGTCACCAAGGTGGCCCGTGAGGTGGGCACGGACGGCATCCTGGGCGGGCAGGCGCATGTGCCGGGCGTGGCGGGCACGTGGAAGGACCTCACCGACTCGGTGAACGGCATGGCGTCCAACCTGACCGGTCAGGTGCGCAACATCGCCATGGTCACGACGGCCATCGCCAAGGGTGACCTGACGAAGAAGATCGACATCGACGCGCGCGGGGAGATCCTCGAGCTGAAGACGACCATCAACACGATGGTCGACCAGCTGTCGTCGTTCGCCGAGGAGGTCACCCGGGTGGCCCGCGAGGTGGGTACCGAGGGGCAGCTGGGCGGTCAGGCACGCGTGCGTGACGTCGACGGCACCTGGCGCGACCTGACCGAGTCGGTGAACGAGATGGCCGGGAACCTGACCCGGCAGGTGCGTGCCATCGCGCGCGTGGCGACCGCCGTGACCCGCGGTGACCTGAACCTGAAGATCGACGTGGACGCGTCCGGGGAGATCCAGGAACTCCAGGACTACATCAACAAGATGATCGCCAACCTGCGCGACACCACGATCGCCAACAAGGAGCAGGACTGGCTCAAGGGCAACCTCGCGCGCGTGTCCGCCCTGATGCAGGGCCGGCGCGACCTCCAGGACGTGGCCTCGCTGATCATGAGTGAGCTGCCGCCCCTGGTGGCCGCGCAGCACGGCGCGTTCTTCCTGGCGATGCCGCCGGCCGAAGGCGGCACGGACCTGTACGAGTTGCGGATGCTGGGCTCGTACGGCTACTCGATGGGCTCCATGCCGACGTCGTTCCGGCCCGGTGAGGCGCTGGTGGGGACGGCGGCGGAGGAGAAGCGGACGATTCTCGTCGCGAACGCTCCGACGGGGTATCTGAAGATCTCCTCGGGGCTCGGTGAGGCGCCGCCCGCGCAGGTGATCGTGTTGCCGGTGCTGTTCGAGGGCCAGGTGCTCGGGGTGATCGAGCTGGCGTCGTTCACGCCGTTCACGCAGATCCAGAAGGACTTCCTGAACCAGCTGGCCGAGATGATCGCGACCAGCGTCAACACGATCTCCGTCAACACCAAGACGGAGCAGTTGCTGAAGCAGTCGCAGGAGCTGACCGAGCAACTGCGGGAGCGGTCGGCCGAGTTGGAGCAGCGGCAGAAGGCCCTTCAGGCGTCCAACGCCGAACTGGAGGAGAAGGCCGAGCTGCTGGCCCAGCAGAACCGCGACATCGAGGTGAAGAACACCGAGATCGAGGAGGCGCGGCAGGTCCTGGAGGAGCGTGCCGAGCAGCTCGCGGTGTCGATGCGGTACAAGAGCGAGTTCCTCGCCAACATGTCGCACGAGCTGCGCACACCGCTCAACTCGCTGCTGATCCTGGCCAAGCTGCTCGCCGACAACGCGGACACCAACCTGACGCCGAAGCAGGTCGAGTTCGCCGAGACGATCCACGGCGCGGGGTCGGACCTGCTTCAGCTGATCAACGACATCCTCGACCTGTCGAAGGTCGAGGCGGGCAAGATGGACGTCTCGCCGACGCGTATCGCGCTGGTCCAGCTGGTCGACTACGTGGAGGCCACCTTCCGTCCGCTGACCGCGGAGAAGGGCCTCGACCTGTCCGTGCGGGTGTCGCCGGAGCTGCCGGCCACGCTGCACACCGACGAGCAGCGGCTGCTCCAGGTGCTGCGCAACCTGCTGTCCAACGCGGTGAAGTTCACCGACTCCGGGTCGGTCGAGCTGGTCATCCGGCCGGCCGGGGCGGAGGTGCCGGTGGCGATCCGGGAGCAGTTGCTGGAGGCCGGTTCGCTGACCGACGCGGACGCGCCGCTGATCGCGTTCTCGGTGACCGACACCGGCATCGGGATCGCCGCGAGCAAGATGCGGGTGATCTTCGAGGCGTTCAAGCAGGCCGACGGCACGACCAGCCGCAAGTACGGCGGTACCGGCCTCGGGTTGTCGATCTCGCGGGAGATCGCGCAGTTGCTGGGCGGTGAGATCCACGCGCAGAGCGAGACGGGCCGTGGCTCGACGTTCACGCTCTACCTGCCGCTGCACCCCAGCGAGCTGCCTCCGCAGGGCTACCAGCAGGTCGTGCCCGCCCTGGAGGCCGGCGACCTGGTGGCCTCGGAGAACGGGGCACGCGAGCTGTCGGAGCTGTCCGACGCGGAGATCGAGATGCCGGCCGAGGTGCGGTCGTACCAGGACGCGCAGAACGGGCCGGCGGCTCTCTTCCGGCGCCGGCGCCGCCTGGTGAGCGGCGGCGAGCAGGTGGGGCGGCCTGAGCAGTGGCCGGCCCGCGTGCAGGAGGCTGGGGCGCCCGCGCGCGAGGGCATCCGGTTCGGCGGTGAGAAGGTGCTGATCGTCGACGACGACATCCGCAATGTGTTCGCGCTGACCAGCGTCCTGGAACAGCACGGCCTGTCGGTGCTGTACGCGGAGAACGGCCGTGAGGGCATCGAGGTCCTCGAGCAGCACGACGACGTGGCGGTCGTCCTGATGGACATCATGATGCCCGAGATGGACGGCTACGCGACGACCACGGCCATCCGCAGGATGCCGCAGTTCTCGGGGCTGCCGATCATCGCGCTGACGGCGAAGGCGATGAAGGGCGACCGGGAGAAGGCGATCGAGTCGGGTGCCTCCGACTACGTGACGAAGCCGGTCGACCCCGATCACCTGCTGTCGGTGATGCGGCAGTGGATGCGGGACGAGTGAGGGGACCTACGGCGTGACGGGAACCTTCGGGAGGCGCCCGGAGTTGCTGACTCAGGGTGTCCGCTGTCGTGTAGCGGGGCGGAATTCGGGGAACCTTCTGGTCTCCTGCTGCGTTCCTGCTACGTGCACAGTGACATCACGGTGACAGGGTGTGGCGACGGTCGGGGTGCGGCTACCATGACCGGCACAAGGAAGGGCGGCGCAAAGGAGTCGTCCCCAGGGGCGGCGCCCGGTGCACTGCCGGGGCGAGGAGGGCGGGCCATGGTGCAGAAGGCCAAGATCCTCCTGGTCGATGACCGGCCGGAGAATCTGCTGGCGCTGGAGGCGATCCTCTCTGCGCTCGATCAGACGCTGGTGCGGGCATCGTCCGGGGAAGAGGCGCTGAAAGCACTGCTGACAGACGACTTCGCGGTCATTCTGCTGGATGTTCAGATGCCGGGAATGGACGGCTTCGAGACGGCCGCGCACATCAAGCGGCGGGAGCGGACCAGGGACATCCCGATCATCTTCCTCACCGCGATCAACCACGGGCCGCACCACACCTTCCGCGGGTACGCGGCCGGTGCGGTGGACTACATCTCCAAGCCGTTCGACCCGTGGGTGCTGCGCGCGAAGGTCTCGGTGTTCGTCGAGCTCTACATGAAGAACTGCCAGCTGCGCGAACAGGCGGCGCTGCTGCGCCTGCAGTTGGAGGGCGGTGGCGGCAAGGCCACCGCGGGTGGTGGCGTCAAGGAGTCCGCGGGGCTGCTCGCCGAGCTCTCCGCGCGGCTCGCGGCCGTCGAGGAGCAGGCCGAGGCCTTGTCCAAGCAGTTGGACGACGAGTCCGCGGACGCGGCGGCGGTGGCCACGGCGGCGCACTTGGAGCGCAAACTCACCGGTCTGCGCCGGGCGCTGGACGCCCTGGAGCCGGGCACCGGCAGCGGCACGGCCGCGTTGCCGTCACCGAACTGAGCGGAACTGACGCGTGCGACGCATCGAGTTGTGCATGAGGGCGCGTCAGTTCCACCTCCACCGAAGGCGGGCGTGTCAGTTCCGCGCCTTGGTGAGGGCGACACGAACGGGTGAAGCAGTGGGCACACGTGTCCGTTGTGGTCTCCACCGGTAACCTCACACCCATGGCCTCACGTCCGTCCGCAGCCAAGAAGCAGCCCGCCAAGAAGGCGGCTGCTCCCGCGAAGGCTCCGGCGAAGCGGGCCGCCGCCAAAAAGGCCCCTGCGAAGAAGGCGCCCGCCAGGAAAGCCGCGGCCAGGAAACCCGTGCCCGCGCCGGCGCCCAGTCCCACGGGGGGCGTCTACCGGCTGGTGCGCGCCATCTGGCTCGGACTGGCGCACGCCGTGGGCGCCGTGTTCCGCGGCATAGGGAACGGCGCGAAGAACCTCGACCCGGCGCACCGCAAGGACGGCGTCGCGCTGCTGCTGTTCGGCCTCGCGCTGATCGTCGCCGCGGGGACCTGGGCCGACCTGCGCGGTCCTGTCGGCGACCTCGTCGAGATCCTGGTGACCGGCTCCTTCGGGCGGCTCGACCTGCTGGTGCCGATCCTGCTGGCGGTCATCGCCGTGCGCTTCGTCCGGCACCCCGAGAAGCCCGAGG
Source organism: Actinobacteria bacterium OV320 (assembly GCA_001298545.1). Taxonomy (GTDB): domain Bacteria; phylum Actinomycetota; class Actinomycetes; order Streptomycetales; family Streptomycetaceae; genus Streptomyces; species Streptomyces coriariae. The sequence continues at coordinate 905,521 of LJCX01000030.1, read as the reverse complement.
CCAACGGCCGTATCGTGATCGGCCTGTCCGCGCTCGTCATCGGCGTGCTCGGCCAGGTCCACATCGCCTGCGGCGCGCCCGCCCGCAGCCACGGCATGCAGGCGATAAGGGACGCGGGCGGTCTCATCGGCTGGGGTGCGGCGACCCCGCTGACGTACACCATGGGCGAGGTTCTCGCCGTACCGCTGCTGGTGCTGCTCACGGTCTTCGGGCTGCTGGTCGTCACGGCGACCCCGGTCAACGCCATCCCGCAGCGGCTGCGGCAGCTCGGGGTGCGGCTGGGTGTGCTGCACGACCCGGCGGCGGACGAGTACGACGACCTCGACGACGACGCGCGCTACGACGAGCAGTGGCGCGAGGCGCTCCCCGGGCGCCCCCGCCGCCGCTCGGGCGCCGCCGAGGCGTACGACTCCGAGGACGCCGAGCAGGAGGCGCTCTCCCGGCGGCGCGGCCGCCCCAGGCGCTCCGCGGTGCCGCAGCCGGCCATGGACCGGCGGCTGGACGCCGTGGACATCGCCGCGGCCGCCGCGGCCGACCTCGACGGCGCCGTCCTGCACGGCATGCCGCCCTCCCGGATCGTCGCCGACCTCACCCAGGGGGTGAGCGTCGCCGACGGGGAGCCGACCACGCCGACGCCCGTTCCGGCCCCGGCCTCCCGGCCCAAGCAGCAGAAGCTCAAGACGGGTGGGGGAGCGGTCCCCGACCTGACCAAGTCGGCCCCCCAGGAGGCGCGCGAGCTCCCGCCGCGCGCGGAGCAGCTCCAGTTGTCCGGCGACATCACGTACTCGCTGCCCTCGCTCGACCTGCTGGAGCGCGGAGGGCCCGGCAAGGCGCGCAGCGCGGCCAACGACGCCGTCGTCGCCTCGCTGACGAACGTCTTCACCGAGTTCAAGGTCGACGCGGCCGTCACGGGCTTCACGCGCGGGCCGACGGTCACCCGCTACGAGATCGAGCTCGGCCCGGCCGTGAAGGTCGAGCGGATCACCGCGCTGGCGAAGAACATCGCGTACGCCGTCGCCAGCCCCGACGTGCGGATCATCAGCCCGATCCCCGGCAAGTCCGCGGTCGGCATCGAGATCCCCAACACCGACCGGGAGATGGTCAACCTCGGCGACGTGCTGCGGCTCGCGGACGCGGCCGAGGACGACCACCCGATGCTGGTGGCGCTCGGCAAGGACGTCGAGGGTGGCTACGTGATGGCCAACATGGCGAAGATGCCGCACGTCCTGGTGGCCGGAGCCACCGGTTCCGGCAAGTCGTCCTGCATCAACTGCCTGATCACGTCGATCATGGTCCGCGCGACCCCCGAGGACGTGCGGCTGGTCCTGATCGACCCCAAGCGCGTCGAACTGACCGCCTACGAGGGCATCCCCCACCTGATCACGCCGATCATCACCAACCCGAAGCGGGCCGCCGAGGCGCTGCAGTGGGTCGTACGGGAGATGGATCTGCGCTACGACGATCTGGCGGCGTACGGCTTCCGGCACATCGACGACTTCAACGCGGCCATAAGGAACGGCAAGGTCAAGCCGCCCGAGGGCAGCGAGCGCGAGCTTCAGCCGTACCCCTACCTGCTGGTGATCGTCGACGAGCTCGCCGACCTGATGATGGTCGCGCCGCGTGACGTCGAGGACTCGATCGTGCGCATCACGCAGCTCGCGCGCGCGGCCGGCATCCACCTGGTGCTCGCCACCCAGCGCCCGTCGGTCGACGTCGTCACCGGCCTGATCAAGGCGAACGTGCCCTCGCGGCTCGCCTTCGCCACCTCCTCGCTGGCCGACTCGCGCGTCATCCTCGACCAGCCGGGCGCGGAGAAACTGATCGGCAAGGGTGACGGACTGTTCCTGCCGATGGGCGCGAACAAGCCGACCCGGATGCAGGGCGCCTTCGTGACCGAGGCCGAGGTCGCGGCCGTCGTACAGCACTGCAAGGACCAGATGGCGCCGGTCTTCAGGGACGACGTCACGGTGGGCACCAAGCAGAAGAAGGAGATCGACGAGGACATCGGCGACGACCTCGACCTGCTGTGCCAGGCGGCCGAGCTGGTCGTCTCCACCCAGTTCGGATCGACGTCCATGCTGCAGCGCAAGCTGCGCGTCGGCTTCGCCAAGGCCGGCCGGCTGATGGACCTCATGGAGTCGCGGAACATCGTCGGGCCCAGCGAGGGTTCCAAGGCGCGTGACGTTCTCGTGAAACCGGACGAGCTGGACGGCGTGCTCGCCGTGATCCGGGGGGATTCTGGGGGGTAGACGTCAGTCAGGGAAGGGGCGGCCGGCCGTGACTCACCCGTTAGAGAGCAGTGGGCAACCGTTTCCCTTTGGCATACGTCCAGTTGAGCGAGAGGACAGGTGCGGCTCCCCGCCGGGGCCGTAACCGGCCCGTCATCGGTGTGACCGGCCATACCGATGGCGTACAAAGTCGTACCGCCCGGTTGCCCCTCCCTTTGGCACCCCCCCTAGACTGAACCTCCAGCACAGGTGGCTACACGCTCGAAAGGCGCCCCCGTGTCCATCGGCAACTCCCCTGAAGACGAGCGTCCGTTCGAAGACCCGTCCGAGGAAGCCCCCTTCTCCATCGGCCGCGCCCTGAAGCAGGCCCGCATCACGGCCGGGCTGACCGTCGATGACGTCAGTTCCGCCACCCGGGTCCGCATCGCCATCGTCCACGCCATCGAGTCCGACGACTTCGCCGCCGGCGGCGGGGACGTCTATGCCCGCGGGCACATCCGGACCCTGGCCAGGGCCGTCCATCTCGACCCCGCCCCGCTGATCGAGCGGTACGACGACACCCACGGCGGCCGTCCGGCACCGACCCCGGCCGCGCCCCTCTTCGAGGCGGAACGTATCCGCCCCGAGCGGCGCGGGCCGAACTGGACCGCGGCCATGGTCGCCGCGATCGTCGCCGTGGTCGGCTTCGTCGGCTTCACCGCCTTCACGGGCGGCGACGACGACGGGTCGAAGGAACAGGTCGCCGAGGGCGCCACCCCCGCGACCGGCAAGACCGCCTCACCCACGACGAAGACCGACAAGCCCGTCGACGAGAAGCCGGAGCCCTCCGACAGCGCCATCGCCGCGGCCCCGCAGGACAAGGTGACCGTCCAGGTCAGCGCCGCGGACGGCCGCAGCTGGGTCGCCGCCAAGGACCACAACGGCCGGCTGCTCTTCGACGGCCTGCTCAAGCAGGGCCAGTCCAAGACCTTCCAGGACAGCGAGAAGATCAACCTCGTCCTCGGTGACGCCGGCGCGATCGATCTCTACGTCAACGGCAAGAAGCTCGACGACGATTTCCAGCCCGGCGCCGTGGAGCGGCTGACGTATACGAAGGGCGACCCCAAGGTCGGATAGCCCAGGCGCGCCTTCGGGTGTACGGGGTTGGCGAAGATCGCCAACCCCGTCGACGTTCGGTGTCGGTGGGACAAAGTAGTCTTGAGCCCATGCCTGAACGCCGTACCGTCGCACTCGTCACCCTTGGCTGCGCCCGTAACGAGGTGGACTCGGAGGAGCTCGCAGGCCGTTTGGAGGCGGACGGCTGGCAGCTCGTGGAGGACGCCGAGGACGCGGACGTAGCCGTCGTCAACACCTGCGGCTTCGTCGACGCCGCCAAGAAGGACTCCGTCGACGCCCTGCTGGAGGCCAATGACCTCAAGGGGCATGGCAGAACCCAGGCCGTCGTGGCGGTGGGCTGCATGGCCGAGCGGTACGGCAAGGAACTCGCCGACGCCCTGCCCGAGGCCGACGGTGTGCTCGGCTTCGACGACTACTCCGACATCTCCGACCGCCTCCAGACCATCCTGAACGGCGGCATCCACGCCTCCCACACCCCGCGCGACCGGCGCAAGCTGCTGCCGATCAGCCCGGCGGAGCGGCAGGAGTCGGCCGCCTCGGTCGCCCTGCCCGGCCACGGGCCGAACGACCTCCCCGAGGGTGTCGCCCCGGCCTCCGGCCCCCGCGCGCCCCTGCGCCGCCGGCTCGACGGCGCCCCGGTCGCTTCGGTCAAGCTCGCCTCCGGCTGCGACCGGCGCTGCTCCTTCTGCGCCATCCCGTCCTTCCGCGGCTCGTTCATCTCGCGGCGGCCGAGCGACGTGCTGAACGAGACGCGGTGGCTGGCCGAGCAGGGCGTCAAGGAGATCATGCTGGTCTCCGAGAACAACACCTCCTACGGCAAGGACCTCGGCGACATCCGGCTGCTGGAGTCGCTGCTGCGCGAGCTCGCGGAGGTCGACGGCCTCGAGCGGGTGCGGGTCAGCTACCTCCAGCCGGCCGAGATGCGGCCCGGCCTGATCGACGTTCTGACGTCGACGCCGAAGATCGCGCCCTACTTCGACCTGTCCTTCCAGCACTCGGCGCCCGGGGTGCTGCGCGCGATGCGCCGCTTCGGCGACACCGACCGCTTCCTGGAACTGCTCGACACCATCCGGGGCAAGGCGCCCCAGGCGGGTGTGCGCTCCAACTTCATCGTGGGCTTCCCCGGTGAGTCCGAGGCCGACCTGGCCGAGCTGGAGCGCTTCCTGAACGGCGCCCGCCTCGACGCGATCGGCGTCTTCGGCTACTCCGACGAGGACGGCACCGAAGCCGCGACGTACGACGGCAAGCTCGACGTGGACGTCGTGGCCGAGCGGCTCGCCCGGGTCTCCCGGCTCGCCGAGGAGCTCGTCTCGCAGCGGGCCGAGGAGCGGGTCGGCGAGACCGTGCACGTGCTGGTCGAGTCGGTGGACGAGGAGGGCGTGTACGGCCGCGGGGAGCACCAGGCTCCGGAGACGGACGGACAGGTGCTGCTCACATCGGGCGGAAACCTGAGCGTCGGTCGTATGGTCGAGGCGAAGGTGGTCGGTACGGAAGGTGTCGACCTGGTGGCCGAGCCCCTGCCGGGTTCGTTCGGGTGTAGCGAGGAGGCGGGCAGATGACGGGTGTTCCGGCATCGGCTGCGGGCGGCTCCTCGCAGGCTTCACCGGCTTCGCAGACCTCACCGGGTCCCCAGGCTTCGCAGGCCGCACAGACGGCGGGCGCCGTGGTGGCTCCCTCCGAAGCGACTGCCGATGCGGCCGCGATCGCCGACCCGGAGGATGCCGGCAGGCCGCCGAGGGGCGCCAAGCTGGCGGCCGCCGCCGTCAACCAGGCGAGCGTCTGGAACATCGCCAATCTGCTGACGATGCTTCGGCTGATCCTGGTGCCCGGCTTCGTCGCGCTGATGCTGGCCGACGGCGGCTACGACCCGGCATGGCGTGCGTTCGCCTGGGCGGCGTTCGCGATCGCCATGATCACCGACCTGTTCGACGGGCACATCGCGCGGACGTACAACCTCGTCACCGACTTCGGGAAGATCGCCGACCCCATCGCCGACAAGGCGATCATGGGAGCGGCGCTGATCTGCCTCTCCTCGCTCGGCGACCTGCCGTGGTGGGTGACGATCGTGATCCTCGGCCGGGAACTCGGGATCACGCTCCTGCGTTTCCTGGTCATCCGGTACGGCGTCATCCCGGCGAGCCGGGGCGGCAAGCTGAAGACGCTCACGCAGGGCGTGGCGGTCGGGATGTACGTCCTGGCGCTGACGGGCTGGCTGGCCACCCTGAGGTGGTGGGTGATGGCCGCGGCGGTCGTCCTGACCGTGGTGACCGGGCTCGACTACGTACGGCAGGCCGTTGTGCTGCGCAGGCAGGGAATCGCCGAGCGCAAGGCCGCGTCGGAGGAGACGCAAGCGTGAATTCCCCGGCCACCGACGTGGTGCGACTACTCACGGTGAACGAATCGACCCTCGCCGTGGCCGAGTCGCTGACCGGTGGCCTGGTCGCGGCGGAGATCACCTCGGTCCCCGGCGCTTCCAAGGTCTTCCGCGGTTCCGTCACCGCCTACGCCACCGACCTCAAGCACGGACTGCTCGCGGTCGACGCGGACCTGCTGGCCGCGCGCGGGGCCGTGGACGCGCAGGTCGCGGCCCAGATGGCCGCCGGCGTGCGGAAGGCGCTGGGAGCCGACTGGGGCATCGCGACCACCGGCGTCGCCGGCCCCGACCCACAGGACGGACAGCCGGTGGGGACGGTTTTCGTGGCGGTGGACGGCCCGTTCCGGGCGGACACCGGTTCCGCCGGCGGCGGAAAAGTGGAGGCCCTGCGGTTGAACGGCGACCGGGCGGAAATTCGTAGAGAGAGTGTACGGAGCGTACTCGCACTGCTCCTGACAGAGCTTGCGGGCGAACACACCGGGAATGAGCGGGCACAGGATACGGAACAGAACGGGGGGTTTTGATGTTTGCAGCCCTGAGTGAACACGACATCGCTCCCCGCACGGCCGCAGCGCAAGGCGGTACGGTGGGGCGTGAAGGATGCGGCTACGCGGTCCGAGGAGGGAGCCACCGATGATTCTGCTCCGTCGCCTGCTGGGTGACGTGCTGCGTCGGCAGCGCCAGCGCCAGGGCCGTACTCTGCGCGAAGTCTCCTCGTCCGCCCGAGTCTCACTCGGCTATCTCTCCGAGGTGGAGCGGGGGCAGAAGGAGGCTTCCTCCGAGCTGCTTTCCGCCATCTGCGACGCGCTGGACGTACGGATGTCCGAGCTCATGCGGGAAGTGAGTGACGAACTCGCTCTCGCCGAGCTGGCTCAGTCTGCTGCCGCCACCCCCCGCGAGCCTGTACCGGCGTCGGTTCGTCCGATGCTGGGTTCCGTGTCGGTGACCGGTGTGCCACCGGAGCGGGTGACCATCAAGGCCCCCGCCGAGGCGGTGGACGTGGTCGCCGCGTGACATTCACGCGCACGGGCGTGTGACGCGTGGGCGTGTGACGCGACACAGGCACGTAGGAAAGCACGTGTGAGGCCCCGGCCGGGGCTTCTCCGGGGAGACCCGGAGGAGGTGCGGTCGGGGTTTTTCGCGTCTGTCGTCCGTTTGCCGGTGCGGGGTGCCGAGGTCATCGTGGAGGGGCATCTCGGGGGCCAACCACCGGAGGTACCGATGTACGTCGTCAAGAGTCCCCTGTCCGACGCCGATCTGAAGACCGTCTCGAAGGCGTTGCAGGGCGCGCTCGTCGACCTGGTCGACCTTTCGCTCGTCGCCAAGCAGGTCCACTGGAACGTCGTCGGGCCCCGTTTCCGGTCCGTCCACCTCCAGCTCGACGAGGTCGTGGACGTCGCCCGCACCCACTCCGACACCGTGGCGGAGCGTGCCTCGGCGCTGGGCGTCTCACCCGACGGACGTGCGGCGACGGTGGCGGCCGGCAGCGGGATCAGCGCGGTGGCGGGCGGCTGGGTCAAGGACGCCGACGCGGTGGGCACGCTCGTCGCCGCTCTGGGCGCGGTGATCACCCGGATGCGGGAACGGGTGGCGTCCACGGGTGACGCGGATCCGGTGACCCAGGACATCTTCATCGGGATCACCGCCGATCTCGAGAAGCACCACTGGATGTTCCAGGCGGAGAGCGTGTGAGGCGGCAGGGGCGCGGACGCGGACGGCGACCTGGCTCGCCTGATGCGCCGATGTGCCGCCCGTGCGCCCTGCCGGGGGTCGGGGGGCACGTCTAGCGTCGGCCTCTGCGGAGGCACCGGGGGTTACTGGGTGTCGTGGTGAGGCTCGGGCTGGAGGTGACGGCCGTGGTGGGGCGAATAGCGGAGCGTGGGGCCGTGCTGGGGCTCGGCCTGGGGTTGGGCGCGGTGTGGTGGTGGGCCGTGCTGAGAATCGCCGTGGCGCCGGACACCGGCGTGCTGGAGGGGGCGGTCGCCGCCGGAGGGTGGGGGCTGAGCTTGCTGCCCGTGCACTGCGTGGCCAAGGCGCGCGCGGTGGGGGCGGTCGGGGAGGGTCGATGGAGGGCTGCTTGGCGGGGGGCCGAGGGCGGCGGGGCGGCCGGTGGGGCCGCAGGGCCGGGCGGGCGGATGGGCGGTACCGACGGCGGGGGGCGTTGGCTGGGGGGGGGGGGCTGGGGAGAGGGCTGGGCGCCGGGGAGCCCGTTGTGGGAGGGGGCTGCAGGCGAGGCCGATGGTGCCTCCGGAGGGTGCTGCGCCCGGCGGGCGGCTATCCGGTCCAGGGTGGTGCCTGTTGTGGTGCCGTTGGGCGGGATGCTCCTGGGAGGCCGGGAGTGGGCCGAGGCGGGGCGGAGTGCGGGCGTGGTGGGCCTGGGAGGCCGGGTTCGCGGCGGGGGGGGGGCGCGGGCGCGGTGGGGACCGGGAGGGGTGGGAGCGGAGGCTGCCGGGGTGGTTCGTCGAAGAGGCGGGGGGCTGTGGGGCGGTGGTTACCAGGGCATTGCTACGCCGCCGTTCGGGCGGAGGATCTGGCCCGTGGTGAACGCCGACGCGTCCGAGGCCAGGTGGAGCACGGCGTGGGCGATGTCCTCCGGTTCGCCGACCCGGCCCAGGGGCGACATGCGGGCCATGAGCGCCTCGGTGTGCGCCTGTGCGCCGGCGTCGTGGCGGTCGGTCATGGGGGTGCGGATCCAGCCCGGGGCCACGGCGTTGACGCGAATGCCGTACCGACCGACCTCCGTCGCCAGGGTCTTCGTCAACTGGACCACGGCCGCCTTGGCGACGCCGTAGCAGAGCAGACCGGGGCCGCCGGTGTCCACCGCACCCGACGCCATGGTGACGATGCTGCCGCCGGTGTCGCGCGCCAGCATCAGGCGGGCCGCCTCCTGGCAGGCGTACAGCACGCCCTTGAAGTTGACGGCCAGGACCCGGTCGAGGTCCTCGTCCCGGGTGTCCAGAACCGGGCTGCTGTGCATGATCCCGGCGACGGCGGCCATGATGTCCAGCCGCTCGCAGGATTCCACGGCCTGCCGGACCTGGGCGCGGTCGGTGACGTCGAGGGGGTGGGTGCGGGCCGTGCCGCCCCGGTCCTTGATCAGCGTCGCCGTTTCGTGCAGGCCTTGTTCGTCGCGGTCCGCGCCGTGCACGGTGGCGCCCGCCTGGGCGAGGAGTACGGCGCAGGCGCGGCCGATTCCGCTCGCGGCGCCGGTGACGAATGCGGTGCGTCCGGTGAGGTCGTACGCCTTGACGGCCATGAAGGGACGGTACGAGGGTTTCTGACGGTCCGTCAATTGCGGCGGGCTTGTTCGCTCGGGTGCTTGGCGGCGGCTAGTCCGGCGCGTACAGGGCGTACAGCGCGTCCGGCTCGTCGACGAGGAGCCGGGGAGCGGTCGTCGAGGGGCGTCACCGGGTGGTGCGTGGGCGGAGGCGGCGCGTCGGAGGGGAGCCCGGTGCCGGGGCGGGGCCGGTCTGGCAGGCGGGGCACCAGTAGGTCGGGCGCTCGCGGGAGCCGTCGCCCTGGTCGGCGACCCGGACCTGTGTTCCGCAGCGCAGACAGGGGCGGGGTGCGCGGCCGTAGACGAACAGGTTCTGGCCGCGGCGGCCCGTCGTGTTGCGGACCGGGTGGTCGCGGTTGGCCTCCAGGAGCTTCTTCGCGAGGGCGGGCAGCTTCGCGGCGCGGTCGGCGGGGAGCGCTCCGACGGGGAGCCAGGGGGTGACGCCGAGGAGGAAGCAGAGCTCGCTCTTGTACACGTTGCCGATGCCGGCGAGGTTGCGCTGGTCGAGGAGCGCCTCGCCGAGGGAGCGGGCGGGGTCCGTGAGGAGGTTGGCGAGGGCGCGCTCGGGGTTCCAGTCGGGACCCAGCAGGTCGGGGCCGAGGTGCCCGACGGCTCGAGGCTCGTCGGCGGTGCGCAACAGGTCGAGGACGGGGAGGCGGTATCCGACGGCGGTGCGGTCGTGGGTGCCGAGGATCGCCCGGATCTGGTGCGCCGGGCCGCCGGTCCAGCGCTGGCCGTTCGTGAACACCTTCCACGAGCCGTCCATCCGCAGGTGCGAGTGGAGCGTCAGGTCGCCTTCGATGCGGGTGAGGAGATGCTTGCCGCGCGGGGTGACGTCCAGGACGGCGCGGCCGGTGAGGTCGGCGGTGGCGTACTGGGGAACCCGGAGATCCGAGCGGGTCAGCACCTTGCCCGCGAGGGCGTCGTGCAGGCGCCTCGCGGCCTGCCAGACCGTGTCACCTTCGGGCATGGGTCAAGGGTGACATGCGAGTCGCTCCGGGCGCGGGGTGGCGCGGTCATGCGCGCAGTCTCAGGCCGCGAGGGGTCGCGATGAAGCCCGCTCCCTCCAGGAGGCTGCCGATGGGGGAGGTGAGAGCCGAGGCGCCGTTGACGCGCTCCACCGTGACCGTGCCGAGGGAGCCCGCGCGCGCGGCCTCCGCGAGGGCCTCCGCCGCGGTGTGCAGGCGGGGGTCGTCGGTGGGGGTGTTCTCGCCGTCCGGAGTGGACGGCCAGGCCAGCAGGGTCTTGCCGCCACGCTCCATGTAGAGCGTCAGTTCGCCGTCCACGAGCACCACCAGGGAGCCCGCCTTGCGGCCCGGCTTGTGCCCGGCGCCGCTCGGTGGCTCGGGCCAGCCCAGGGCGGCGCCGTACGCGTTCGCCGGGTCGGCGGCGGCGAGGACGACGGCGCGGGAGACCCCGGATGCGGTGCCGTGGCGATTGCGGTTCTGGGCGCGCCGGGGCTCGCGGTGGTCGGGGAAGGGCGAGCCGGTCGACTGGTCCGAGCCGTTCTGCCTGCCTGTGCCGTACGGACCGCCTGAGCTGTACGGACCGCTTGTGCCGTACGGACCGCCTGAGCCGTTCGGGAAGCCGCTGCCCCCGCGCGGGCCACCGGCGCCCGGGGAGGCGAGGTCGCGGGGGGAGACGTACTCGTCCGGCGAAGCGGGGGCTGCCGGGGCGTCGAAGGGGGAGGACGGACGGCCGTCGAGGCCGGGGACGTCCCAGGTGTCTGCCGGGAAGGCGTCGGGGAAGGCGAAGTCGTCCGAGGGGCTCGCCGCCGGGTTCGGGCCGGGCAGCGGCTCGCCGCGGTCGCGGGCGTTGGCCACCGCGCGCAGTCGGTCCACGGCGCCGTCCATCGCGAACTGTGCCGCGCCGAGGCCTTCGACCACATACCCGCGACGGGCCTGACCGCTCTCCTCGAAGACGGACAGGACGCGGTACGTCGCCGAGAAGCCGCCTTCGACGCCTTCGGCCGCGACCGCGCCCCGCGTCACCACGCCGTGCCGGTCGAGGAGGGTACGGGCGAGGGCGTGGGCGCGGACCGTGGGGTCGGACTCGTGGGCCGGCAGGAGGGACCAGCGACCGCCGACGGTCGGAGGGCCGCCGCGGGAAGCGGGGCGGGCCGCGGCCGTCAGGGAGCCGTAGCGACCGCGCGGGACGCTGCGCTTGGCACGGTGGGCCGTGGAGCCGGCCGTGCGCCCCGAGCCCAGCAGGGCGCGCAGCGGGGTGAGCGTGTCGTTGGTGAGCCGGCCGGACCAGGCCAGGTCCCAGACGGTGTCGGCGAGCTGTGGGTCGGTGGCCTCGGGGTGCGTGGTGGCACGGACCCGGTCGGCGATCTGGCGGAAGAACAGGCCGTAGCCCCCGGAGAGGGCGTCCAGGACCGACTGGTGCAGTGCCGTCAGCTCCAGCGGGTGGGGCGGCGGCAGAAGCAGGGGCGCCGCGTCCGCCACGTACAGGGAGAGCCAGCCGTCCTTGCCGGGGAGGGCGCCCGCTCCGGCCCAGACCACCTCTCCGGCCGCGGTGAGCTCGTCGAGCATCGCCGGGGTGTAGTCCCGCACGCGGGACGGCAGGACGAGCCTCTCCAGGGCCGAGGCGGGCACCGAAGCGCCCTGGAGCTGCTCGACGGCGCGCACCAGTCCGTCGGTGCCGCGCAGGGCGTGGCCCTTGCCGATGTGCTGCCACTGGGGCAGGAACTGGGCGAGCGCGGGCGGCGGGACCGGCTCCAGCTCGTGCCGCAGGGCGGCCAGGGAGCGGCGGCGCAGCCTGCGCAGGACCGTCGCGTCGCACCACTCCTGGCCGATGCCCGCCGGGTGGAACTCGCCCTGGACGACGCGCCCGCCGGCCGAGAGCCGCTGGAGGGCGCCCTCGGTCACCGCCACGCCGAGGCCGAAGCGGGCGGCCGCGTCTGCCGAGGTGAACGGTCCGTGGGTGCGGGCGTAGCGCGCGAGGAGGTCGCCGAGCGGGTCCTTGACCGGCTCAGTGAAGGCCTCCGGCACACCGACCGGGAGCGCCGTGCCGAGCGCGTCGCGAAGCCGCCCCGCGTCCTCGATCGCGGCCCAGTGGTCGGCGCCCGCGACACGGACCCGGATGGCACGGCGGGCGGCGGCCAGTTCCTGCGCCCAGTGCGGTTCGGCGCCGCGCTCGGCCAGCTCGGCGTCGGTGAGCGGGCCGAGGAGGCGCAGGAGGTCCGCGATGCCTTCGGTGTCCTTCACCCGCCGGTCCTCGGTGAGCCACTGGAGTTCCCGCTCCAGTTCGGTGAGGACCTCGGCGTCGAGCAGCTCGCGCAGCTCGGCCTGGCCGAGCAGCTCGGCCAGCAGACGTGAGTCCAGGGAGAGGGCGGCGGCACGGCGCTCGGCGAGCGGGGAGTCCCCCTCGTAGAGGAACTGGGCGACGTAACCGAAGAGGAGGGAGCGGGCGAAGGGCGACGGCTCCGCAGTGGTGACCTCGACCAGGCGCACCTTGCGGGCCTCCAGATCACCCATCAGCTCCACGAGTCCGGGAACGTCGAAGACGTCCTGGAGGCACTCGCGGACCGCTTCCAGGACGATCGGGAACGAGCCGAACTCGCTCGCCACCTGCAGCAGTTGGGCGGCGCGCTGGCGCTGCTGCCACAGCGGGGTGCGCTTGCCGGGGCTGCGGCGCGGCAACAGCAGCGCGCGGGCGGCGCACTCGCGGAAGCGGGCCGCGAACAGGGCCGAGCCGCCGACCTGATCGGTGACGATCTGATCGACCTCGCCCTTGTCGAAGACGACGTCGGCCGCGCCGACCGGTGCCTGCTCGGCGTCGTATTCCGTGCCCGCCTTCGAAGGCTCCCGGTCGAGCAGGTCCAGGCTCATCAGGTCGGCGTCCGGCAGCCGCAGGACGATGCCGTCGTCGGCGTGCATGACCTGGGCGTCCATGCCGTAGCGCTCGGAGAGTTTGGCACCCAGCGCGAGGGCCCAGGGGGCGTGGACCTGGGCCCCGAAGGGGGAGTGGACGACGACCCGCCAGTCACCCAGTTCGTCCCGGAAGCGCTCCACGACGATCGTGCGGTCGTCCGGGATGTGTCCGCAGGCCTGACGCTGCTCGTCCAGGTAGGAGATCACGTTGTCGGCCGCCCAGGCGTCCAGGCCCGCGGTGAGCAACCGGAGCCGGGCGTCCTCCTTGGGCAGCGAGCCGACCTCGCGCAGGAACGCGCCCACCGCGCGGCCGAGCTCCAGCGGACGGCCCAACTGGTCGCCCTTCCAGAACGGCAGGCGGCCAGGGACGCCGGGGGCGGGGGAGACCAGGACGCGGTCGCGGGTGATGTCCTCGATGCGCCAGGAGCTGGTGCCGAGCGTGAAGACGTCGCCCACGCGCGACTCGTACACCATCTCCTCGTCGAGCTCGCCGACCCGGCCGCCGCCCTTCTTGGGGTCGGCTCCCGCCAGGAAGACGCCGAACAGGCCGCGGTCGGGGATCGTGCCCCCGGAGGTGACGGCGAGACGCTGGGCGCCGGGACGGCCGGTGATCGTGCCGGCGACGCGGTCCCACACCACGCGCGGGCGCAGCTCGGCGAACGCGTCGGACGGGTAGCGGCCGGCCAGCATGTCCAGGACCGCGGTGAACGCGGACTCCGGGAGTGACGCGAACGGGGCGGCACGGCGGACCGTGGTCAGCAGGTCGTCGACCTGCCAGGTGTCGAGCGCGGTCATGGCGACGAGCTGTTGCGCCAGGACGTCCAAGGGGTTGGCGGGGACCTTCAGGGACTCGATCGAGCCGGTGCGCATCCGCTCGGTGACCACCGCAGCCTGGACGAGGTCACCGCGGTACTTCGGGAACACCACACCGGTGGACACCGCGCCCACCTGGTGCCCCGCGCGGCCGACGCGCTGGAGGCCGGAGGCCACCGACGGCGGGGACTCGACCTGGACGACGAGATCCACCGCGCCCATGTCGATGCCGAGCTCGAGGCTGGAGGTCGCCACGACGGCGGGCAGCCGGCCCGCCTTGAGGTCCTCCTCCACCAGCGCGCGCTGTTCCTTCGAGACCGAGCCGTGGTGGGCGCGCGCGATGACGGGCGGGGCGCCCTGGGCCGCACCCGAGCCACCCATGAGCTCCGCGGGCGAGTGGTGCTCGTCCAGCGGCTCGCCGGTGGCCCGCTCGTAGGCGATCTCGTTGAGCCGGTTGCACAGGCGTTCGGCGAGACGGCGGGAATTGGCGAACACGATGGTGGAGCGGTGGGCCTGGACGAGGTCGGCGATCCGCTCCTCGACATGCGGCCAGATCGACGGGCGCTCCGCCCCTTCCGAGCCTTCGGCGACCGGGGAGCCGCCCAGCTCACCCAGATCCTCCACCGGGACGACGACCGAGAGGTCGAACTCCTTGCCGGACTTCGGCTGGACGATCTCCACCTTGCGCTGCGGGGAGAGGTATCGCGCCACCTCGTCGACCGGCCGGACCGTGGCCGAGAGGCCGATGCGGCGGGCCGGCTTCGGCAGCAGTTCGTCCAGCCGCTCCAGGGAGAGCGCCAGGTGCGCGCCGCGCTTGGTGCCCGCCACCGCGTGGACCTCGTCCAGGATCACCGTCTCGATGCCCGTCAGCGCGTCGCGCGTGGCCGACGTGAGCATCAGGAACAGTGACTCGGGGGTCGTGATCAGGATGTCCGGGGGGCGGGTGGACAGCGCGCGGCGCTCGGCGGGCGGGGTGTCGCCGGAGCGGATGCCGACCTTGACCTCGGGCTCGGGCAGGCCGAGACGCACGGACTCCTGACGGATGCCGGTCAGGGGGCTGCGCAGATTGCGCTCCACGTCGACCGCGAGCGCCTTGAGGGGGGAGACGTACAGGACCCGGCAGCGCTTCTTCGGGTCGGCGGGAGGGGGTGTCGAGGCGAGCTGGTCCAGCGCCGCGAGGAAGGCGGCCAGGGTTTTCCCGGAGCCTGTCGGGGCCACCACCAGCACGTCCGCGCCCTCGCCGATGGCCTGCCACGCGCCCGCCTGGGCCGCGGTGGGCGCGGAGAACGCCCCCGTGAACCAGCCGCGGGTCGCGGGGGAGAAGCCGTCGAGGGCTCGGTGTGCGGAGCTGACCATGCGTCCATCCTGCACCCCGCCACTGACAATTGCTCTGACCTGCGCAGATGCGGGGTTCCCCGGGCCCAGCCCGTCGGCGCCATCCGTGCCGGGGCTGTCGGCGTGCGGCGGCGTGCGGCGGCGTGCGGCAGCGTGCGGTGGGGCGCGGTGGGCCGGTGGCGCGGTGGTTCGGTGGTGTGTCGCGGAGAATGGGTTGGTGGTGCATTCGGGTTCGGGTTCGGGTGAGCGGGCGCGGCACTGGCGGTATGCGGAACTGCCCGGTGTCGATCTGCTGCGGGCCCGGTATGTCCGCAAGACCTTCGTGCGGCACACCCACGAGCACTTCGTGATCGCCGCCATCGCCGAGGGCGTGGAGGTCTTTCACCACCGTGGGGCCGATCAGTACGCGGGGGCGGGGGCGCTCGCCCTGGTCAACCCGGACACGCCGCACACCGGGCGGGCCGGCGTGCCGGAGGGCTGGCGGTACGGGGCCGTCTATCCGTCGCCCGACGTGGTGGCCGAGATCGCGGCCGAGACCACGACCCTTCGCGGTACCCCGGGATTCGTCAGCCCCGTGCTGGACGACGCGTACACCGTCGGGCTGGTGCATCAGGTGCTGCGAGCCGCTGAGGAGGGCAATGCGCTGGCCGCCGACACGCTGCTACGGGTGGCTGTGACGCGGCTGCTGCGGCTCAACGGCGGACCGCTGCCGCACCGGGAGGTGAGGTCGGCCGGGGCACGGATCGCCGCACGCGCGCGTGGCGTGCTGGAGGAGCGGCTGGCCGATCCGCCGACGCTGGAGGAACTCGCCGCGGACCTGGGGACCAGCTCGTTCGCGCTGCTACGGGCCTTCCGGGACGCGTACGGGCTGCCGCCCCATGCCTGGCTGACGGACGCCCGTGTGCGGCGGGCGCGGCGGTTGCTGGACACGGGGACCGCCCCCGCGGAGGCGGCCGTCGAGGTGGGGTTCACCGACCAGCCGCACCTCAACCGCCACTTCGCCCGGATCGTCGGGGTCCCACCTGGGGCGTACCAGCGTGAGCGCAAGAACGTACAAGACCCGCCCGGAGGGCTGCTCCTACCCTCGGGGGCGTGGCAGAACAGAAAGCTCTCACGGACATACGCGTCGCCGACAGCGGGGGACGGCCGGACGCCGCCGTCGTACGGGACGCCCTCGGGGTCGGGGTCGCCGTAGGGCTCTCCGGGTTCGCCTTCGGGGTGACCTCGGCGGGCAGTGGACTCTCGGTGTGGCAGACCTGCGCGCTCAGTCTTCTTGTCTTCACGGGGGCGTCCCAGTTCGCGCTCGTCGGGGCGCTGGCGGCGGGCGGCAATCCCCTGACGGCGGCCGCGGGCGCCTTCTTCCTGGGCGTGCGCAACGCCTTCTACGGCCTGCGTCTGTCGCAGTCGCTGGCCCTCCCGCGCGCGGTGCGCCCGTTCGCCGCCCAATGGGTGATCGACGAGACGGCTGCGGTCTCGCTCGCCCAGACCGGGCGGCGTGCCGCGCGGATCGGCTTCGGCGTCACCGGGCTGACGCTGTACGTGCTGTGGAACCTCACCACGCTGCTGGGTGCCCTGGGGGCCGAGGCCATCGGGGACACGGACGCGTGGGGGCTCGACGCGGCCGGTCCCGCCGTCTTCCTCGCGCTGCTCGCGCCCATGCTGAAGACCACCGCCGAGCGGGCCGTCGCCGGGCTCGCGGTGGTCCTGGGGCTGGGCCTGCTGCCTGTGCTGCCCGCCGGGGTGCCCGTGCTGATGGCCGCGCTCGCCGCGCCGGTCGTCCTGTACCTCGAGGGCCGGCGCCGGGCCGGTCGGACGGCCGGGCGGGTCGACACGGGGGAGGAGGAGCGTTGAACACCTGGATCGCGATCGGCGCGACCGCTCTCGGCTGCTATGCCGTCAAGCTCGCCGGACTGCTCGTCCCCGCGGGCCTTCTCGAACGGCCCCTCGTCAGGCGGTACGCCGCCCTGCTTCCCGTCGCCCTGCTCGCGGCTCTCACCGCCCAGCAGACCTTCGCGGACGGGCACGCGCTCGTGCTGGACGCGAGGGCCGCGGGGCTCGCCGCGGCCGTCGTCGCCCTCATACTGCGGGCTCCCTTCCTGCTGGTCGTCGCGGCCGCCGTGGTGGTGACGGCGGGGGTGCGGGCCCTGGGCGGGTGAAGGACGAGGAGGGCCGGCCCGGGGGATGGGCGGGCGCCGCCGGGACGGGCGGGGTCAGCCGGGACGGGCGGGGTCAGCCGATGGCGCGGCCGTAGGCCCTGAGGGTGCGCAGGGCCTCGATCGTCACCATGGGGCGGGCCTCCAGGGCGGTACCGGGTGCCCAGCGGCGCCACCGGATGGGCCAGCCACCGTCCTGCTGCTGATCGTCGGCGAGGTGGTCCAGGGAGCGTGCGATCTCGTCGTCGGTGAACCACGCCCGCGCGAGGGAGTGCGGTGTCCGCGCGAAGTCGTACGGGAAGTGGTGCTCGCCGGGGGCGTAGCCGGGTGCGACCGGATACGCGTCCAGGTGGTCCGGGTCCAGCGCGGCGAGCCGGTGCGCGCGCACCAGACGGCCCAGCCGGTCCGCGGCCGCCTCCGCGCGCGGGCGGTCGGTGGCGGAGTCCAGGAAGGCCACGGCGGCCTCGATCTCGTAGGGATGGGACCGCTCCAGGGAGTCGATCGCCTGCCAGCAGAAGTCCGTGGCCCTGAACAGCCAGGCGTGCCACACGTCGTTGCGGTGCAACAGGCCCACCACCGGTCCGGTGGACAGGAGTTCGCTGGGCGGGTCGTCCACGATCGGAATGAAGGGTGCCGCCGGGTACCCGCGCTGGCTGGGATGGATCGCCGGCAGTGCGCCGTCGCCGGTGGAGACCGAGGTCAGATAGCGGCACACCCGCTCCACGCGCCGGCCGCCGAGGCGCCCGACGGAGTCCAGGACACGCAGGGCCCGCACGGTGTGCAGGGGCTGGCTCACGGGGCCGCGCAGATCGGGCTCCAGCGCGTGGCCGTATCCGCCGTCCTCGTTGCGGTAGGCGTCGAGGGCGGTCTCGACGGGGTCGGCGGCGCCGTGCAGGAAGTCGTGCGCGAAGAGGCGCTGCTCCAGCACGCGCGCGGTGAGCCAGACGAAGTGCTCGGCGCGGAAGAGCGGGGAGCGCGCCGGGGGCGTCGGGGGGAGTGGGGATGCTCCGGATTCGGCCATGCGTCAGACCGTAGGGCGGAAAGCGGTCTCGGCAGGCGGTCCCGGCGAGGGGCACCCCCGCGCGCGGGATACTGGTGTCATGCGGTTGACGGTCTTCTGGCAGCGAATGGACGAGCACTTCGGTACGGGGTACGCGGAGACGTTCGCGCGCGATCACGTGATGGCGGAACTCGGCGGACGCACGGTGGACGAGGCGCTGGCCCACGGCTGGGAGGCCAAGGACGTGTGGCGTGTGGTGTGCGCGGTGATGAACGTTCCCCAGGAGATGCGCTGATCCCACGAGAGGATCGGAGGCGGTTCTCCGATTGTCGGTGCCGTAGGCGAGACTTGGTCCGTGGCACCCACTGACGAGACCGGGCAGGTCGCCCGGCACACATCCCCGCTCGGCGCGAAGCCGCCCACCGGGCCGCCCCCGGCCGACGGCGGCGCCGAGCAGGGAGCGCGCATGCCGCGCTGGCTTCCGCGCGCCATGGTGCTCGCGCTCGCGCTCATCGGTGTGTTCCAGCTGGGCCTCTGGGCCTTCCACCAGCTCATCGGTCTGCTGCTCAACATCCTGATCGCGTTCTTCCTGGCCCTCGCCATAGAACCGGCGGTCAGCCGGATGGCGGCCCGCGGGATGCGCAGGGGGCTGGCCACCTTCCTGGTCTTCTTCGGCCTGCTGATCGTGGCCGCCGGCTTCTTCACGCTGCTCGGCTCGATGCTCGCGGGTCAGATCATCAAGATGATCGAAGGTTTCCCGGACTACCTCGACTCGGTGATCAACTGGATCAACACCACGTTCCACACCGATCTCAGGCGCGTGGACATCCAGGAGGGCCTGCTCCACTCCGACTGGCTGAGGAAGTACGCGCAGAACAGCGCCGCCGGGGTGCTGGACGTCTCCACGCAGGTCCTCGGGGGCCTCTTCCGGCTGCTGACCATCGCCCTGTTCTCGTTCTACTTCGCCGCCGACGGACCGCGCCTGCGTCGCGCGCTGTGCTCCGTCCTGCCGCCCGCCCGGCAGGCCGAGGTGCTGCGGGCGTGGGAGATCGCCGTCGACAAGACCGGCGGCTATCTGTACTCGCGCGGACTGATGGCGTTGATCTCCGGCGTCGCGCACTACGTACTGCTCGAGGCGCTCGGCATCCCGTACGCGCCCGTGCTCGCCGTCTGGGTGGGTGTGGTCTCGCAGTTCATCCCCACCATCGGCACCTATCTCGCGGGTGCCCTGCCCATGCTGATCGCCTTCACGGTCTCGCCCCTGTACGCGCTGTGGGTGCTCATCTTCGTCGTGGTCTATCAGCAGTTCGAGAACTACATGCTTCAGCCCAAGCTGACCTCGAAGACCGTCGACATCCACCCCGCCGTCGCCTTCGGCTCCGTCATCGCGGGCACCGCCCTCCTCGGTGCCGTCGGCGCGCTGGTCGCCATCCCGGCCGTCGCGACGCTCCAGGCGTTCCTGGGCGCCTATGTGAAGCGCTACGACGTCACGGACGACCCCCGCGTCCACGGACACCGGGGACGCGGGGAGGGGCCGGGCCCGCTCACGCGCGCGCGGCGGCTGTGGGGGCGGGTGCGGCACCGGCAGGACGGGTCGCGGGACGCGTCCGGCTGAGGGGGAGCGGCGGTCAGTACCTGAGGACCGCCCACACTCCGGCCGCGACGACCGCGGCCGCGTAGCAACCCACCGCCGCGGCCACGACCCGCCGGCGTAGGGCCTCGCTCCACGCTGTGCGGGACAGCAGCCAGGCCAGGGCGGGCAGGACCAGGACGGCGTGCAGGCTCACCCCGTGCAGGGGCTTGAGCGAGGACGTCGAGTGGTACGCCGCCTCCTGGTGTCCGGTGCGGGTGAGCACGACACCGCGCGCGATCATCGCAGCCCCCGAGGCGAGCGCGACGAGCAGGATCGCGAAACCGGAGCGCACCGCGAGGGCCATCCCGGCCGGGCCCGTCGGCCGGTGCCGGAAGGACGCCACGGCGAACCCGGCGAGCAGCACCACGAGAACCCCGCCGCCGACCGCCAACACCATGGACACGGCCGTGTCGAAGGGCGTCTCCATGTCCAGGTGCGAGGGCACCGCGCGCCACGCCTGGAGGGTGATGCCCGCGACCTCCACGACGCAGTCGGCGGCGAACACCCCGAGCAGCGCGGCGCGCAGCCGTGGTCCGACACGCACATACGAAGTGACCCGGACGACCGCGAGGAGCGTCACCCCGAAGGAGAGCCCGAAGGTCACCGGCTTGCGCCAGGAGACGGGTCCGTTCCAGGGGCCGCCGTCGACGGCGAACACCACGAGGTGGAAGAGCCCGGAGAGGATCAGCAGGAGCGCCGTCGCCTCGTAGAGGCGATATCGGCGGTATCGGGGGTACCGGACGTACGGGTCGTCCATGCCGTCCATGCCGTCCATGCCGTCCATGCCGTCCCGGTCGTCCCGGGGGTGCGGGTGCAAGATCGGGTGCCCGGATTCCGCTGCGCCGCGGGTGTGCCCGGTCTTCTGCTGGTCCATGCACCGAGCGTCCCGGTCATGTCGTACGTCGTCGTCGTCCTGCCGGAGACACCCGTCGTACGCCCGGGGAAGCAGCCGGGAGAGTGCGGGACGGAGGCTCGCGTGAGAAGGATCGGGGGTGGGGATCGGGGGTGGTGCCGGCGTGTGAACGTAGCCTCGGAAGTGCCGCGTGGTGCGCTTGACACGGAAATCGAACATCCATTCTTATTAAGGCTCCGGTGAGACTCTGGTCGGGTGTTCCGTCCAGGTTTGGACGGATAGGCACCCGAGTTATCCACAGGCCGGACCGGCGTCGGGGCGCATTGTCAGTGGCAGGCGTTAGCGTCTTTGACGTGAAGCGATCGACTCAAGCAAACCGGGTGGAACCCATGGCAGGAACCGACCGCGAGAAGGCACTGGATGCCGCACTCGCACAGATTGAACGGCAGTTCGGCAAGGGCGCCGTGATGCGTCTCGGCGAGCGACCGAACGAGCCCATCGAGGTCATCCCCACCGGGTCGACCGCGCTCGACGTCGCCCTCGGGGTCGGCGGGCTGCCGCGAGGCCGCGTGGTGGAGGTGTACGGCCCGGAGTCCTCCGGTAAGACGACGCTGACGCTGCACGCCGTGGCGAACGCGCAGAGGGCCGGCGGACAGGTCGCCTTCGTGGACGCGGAGCACGCCCTCGACCCCGAGTACGCGAAGAAGCTCGGCGTCGACATCGACAACCTGATCCTCTCGCAGCCGGACAACGGCGAGCAGGCTCTCGAGATCGTGGACATGCTGGTCCGTTCCGGCGCCCTCGACCTCATCGTCATCGACTCCGTCGCCGCGCTCGTCCCGCGCGCCGAGATCGAGGGCGAGATGGGCGACAGTCACGTCGGTCTCCAGGCCCGTCTGATGAGCCAGGCACTGCGGAAGATCACCAGCGCGCTCAACCAGTCCAAGACCACCGCGATCTTCATCAACCAGCTCCGCGAGAAGATCGGCGTGATGTTCGGCTCCCCGGAGACCACGACCGGTGGCCGGGCGCTGAAGTTCTACGCCTCGGTGCGCCTCGACATCCGACGCATCGAGACCCTGAAGGACGGCACGGACGCGGTCGGCAACCGCACCCGCGTCAAGGTCGTCAAGAACAAGGTCGCGCCCCCCTTCAAGCAGGCCGAGTTCGACATCCTCTACGGGCAGGGCATCAGCCGCGAGGGCGGTCTGATCGACATGGGCGTGGAGAACGGCTTCGTCCGCAAGGCCGGCGCCTGGTACACGTACGAGGGCGACCAGCTGGGACAGGGCAAGGAGAACGCCCGTAACTTCCTGAAGGACAACCCCGACCTCGCCAACGAGATCGAGAGGAAGATCAAGGAGAAGCTGGGCGTCGGCGTGCGTCCGGAGGAGCCCGCCGCAGAGCCGGCCGCGGTCACCGCGGCTACCGCGGGCACGCCCGCGGACGACGCGGCCAAGGCCGTTCCGGCCGCTGCGGCCAAAACGGCCAAGACCAAGGCCGCGGCTGCCAAGAGCTGATCCGTGACGCGACGAACGGACTGGGCCGAGTACGTCCACCCCGACACCCCCCGGGGGGCGGGGGGCGGGGCCGACGACGGCCCCGCCCCGGCCGGCGACGACCGGCCGGAAGGCGGCTCGCACCGTGGTGAGGGGACGGACGGCGACGACCGGCCCCGTGGCGGTCGGGCACGGCGCGGCGGCGACGGAGGTCCACGCGGTGGGCGCCGTCGACGCGGCTTCGGAGAACCGTCCGCCCAGGACGAAGGCACCTCCTCCTCGTCGAGGGCCGAGCAGGAGGCGTCTTCAGGGGACCCGGCTGAGCGGGCACGGGCGATCTGCCTGCGCCTGCTCACCGGGACCCCGCGCACCCGGAAGCAACTCGCCGACGCCCTGCGCAAACGAGAGATCCCGGACGAGGTGGCGGAGGAGGTGCTCTCGCGGTTCGAGGAGGTCGGGCTGATCAACGACGGCGCCTTCGCGGACGCCTGGGTGGAGTCCCGGCACCACGGCCGGGGGCTGGCCCGGCGCGCGCTCGCCAGGGAGCTGCGGACCAAGGGAGTCGACTCGGAGCTGATCGAGGAAGCCGTCGGCCGGCTCGACTCCGATCAGGAAGAGGAGACCGCCCGCCAGCTCGTCGCCCGCAAGCTGCGCTCGACCCGCGGCCTCGACCGCGACAAGAGACTGCGCCGCCTCGCCGGCATGCTCGCGCGCAAGGGCTATCCCGAGGGCATGGCCCTGCGGGTGGTCCGGCAGGCGCTGGAGGAGGAGGGCCAGGACACGGAGTTCCTGGACGGCGAGGGTTTTTGAACCAGGGGTCTGAACCAGGGGTCTGAACCAGGGGTCTGAACCAGGAGTTCTGAACCAGGAGTTCTGAACCAGGAGTTCTGAACTAGGTGTTCTGAACGCGGGATCTCCGGCAGCGGGGTGGGGACAGCCCCCCGCTGAAGACGCCGGGCCACCGCAGTGCACAGGCATCTGTGCACAGACGAGTGTGTACGCATGCCCCAGGAACCCGGTGCCGGCAAACTCCCGGAAGCGGAACACGCCTACGCGGCCCCCGTAGAACTCGGCGACCTCGCCGCGCTCAGGGCGCTCGCCCAGCCACGCCGTCAACGCATGCTCGAACACCTCACCCTGCACGGTCCGGCCACCTCGGCGACCCTCGCCCGCGCCCTCGGTCTGAACACCGGATCCACCAGCTACCACCTGCGTGAGCTGGCCAGGTACGGCTTCGTCGAGGAGACCGACGCAGAGAAGCCCGCGCACCGGGGCGAGCACGCGGCCGAAGCGAGGCGCGCGGAGCCGTCCACGCATCGGGAGCGCTGGTGGCGGGCGGTCCCCGGAGACCGCCGATTCCCCCCGCGCAGCCGTCAGAGTCCCGAGATGCGGCTCGTCATGGACGAGCTGAACCACCATGCCTACGCAGCCGATCTGGACCTCTTCGAGCGGCTCCAGAGGGACGCGGAGGACGACGACCCGTGGGCGGACGCGTTCCCCTGCTCGCGCGGCACCATCCGGCTCACACTGCCCGAACTCCGGGACTTCTTCGAGGAGTACATCGCTCTCCTCAACCGCTACAAGCGACCCGAATCGGCGACACCTCCCGGCGCGCGCACCCTGCTCACCCGCTTCCTCGCCTTCCCCGCCGGGCCCGCCTCCTCTCCCGGTCCCACCCCTTCCGCGACCCTCTCCGCCAGTGAGGGAAGAGAGGCCGATCCCTCATGATGCTGCGCTATGCCCTGAAGACCGTCCGTGCCCGCAAAGCGGGCTTCCTCGGCGCCTTCCTCGCCCTGCTGTGCGCGGCCGCCCTGATCAGCGCGTGCGGCACCCTCCTGGAGACGGGGCTGCGCGGCACCGTCCGCACCGAGCGCTATGCGGCGGCGCCGGTCGTGGTCTTCGCCGACCAGAACGTCCACCGGACCACCGTCACGCACAAGAAGGGCAAGACCAAGGTCAAGCACAAGGCCAAACCCATCGCCGAACGCGCCTGGCTCCCCGCCGACCTCGAGCGCAGACTCGCCACCGCGCCCGGTGTCGCGCGCGTCATCCCCGAACTCACCTTCCTCGCCGAGCCGTTGATCCCCGCCGGTGCATCGGGCGCCGACGGCATGCCCGCCTACGGCCACGCCTGGGACTCCGCCGCGCTGACGCCCTACCGGCTCACCGCGGGCACCGCTCCAGCAGCTGCCACCGACGTCGTCGTCGACAGTGAGCTCGCCGCACGAGCCCGCCTCGCCCCCGGCGACCGGCTCACCGTCCAGTCGACACAGGCCCCCCGCCCCTCCCGCGCCCCCGGCCCCCCCCCCCCCGCCACAGCCGTACGCCACCAGAGCGCCCTCTTCTTCTCCACCGGCGAGGCCCGCCGCCTCGCCGCACACCCCGGGCAGGTCACCGCGTTCGGCGTGCTGCCGAGGCCGGGCACCGACCCGGACCGGCTCCGCGAGGCCGTGGCCACGGCGCTGCACGGCACCGGAGCCCAGGTCGGCACCGGTGACGACCGAGGGCCCGTCGAGTTCCTGGACGCCGCCGCGGCCCGCGTGAAGCTGGTCAGCATGGGCGGAGCGATGGGCGGCACCTCGCTGCTCGTGGCGGTCCTGGTGGTCGTCGGGACCTTCACGCTCTCCGTCCAGCAGCGCCACCGCGAACTCGCCCTGCTGCGGGCCATCGCCGCCACCTCCGGGCAGATCCGCCGCCTCCTCGGGCGCGAGGCACTGATCGTCGCGCTCGCCGCGGGCACGGCCGGCGCGCTCCTGGGGCTTCCCCTGGGGGCCTGGCTGCACGGCAGGTTCGTGGCCCTGGGCGCGGTACCCGCCACGCTTCAGCACACCGTGAGCGCGCTCCCGCCGCTCGCCGCGGTCGCCGCCACCCTGTTCGGTGCCTGGGCCTCCGCGCGGATCGCCTCCCGCCGAGTGGCCCGGATCCGCCCGGCCGAGGCGCTGGCCGAGGCCCGGACCGAGCGCACCCGGCCCGGCTGGGGGCGTCTCCTCGCCGGCCTGCTGCTGTTCGCGGCCGGGGCGGCTCTCGTCACCCTGCTCGGCTTCCTGCGCACCGAGCCCGCCTCGACGCCCGTCACCTTCCTCGCCGTCGTCGTACTGTCCACCTCCGTCGCGCTGCTCGGGCCGCTCCTGGTCAAGGCGGCCGCGTTTCTCCTCGCCGGCCCGCTGCGCCTGACCGGTCCCGGCGGCAGGCTCGCCACCGCCAACCTCCGCGGAAACGCCGTCCGCATGGCTTCCGTCGTCACCCCGCTCACCCTGCTCATCGGCATGACCTGCACGGTGCTGTTCGTCCAGCCCACCCTCGGCGACGCGGCCCGCGCCCAGGTCCGCGAGGGCGTACGCGCCGACTGGATCGTCACCGCCCAGGGGCCCGGTGTGCCCGGCGAAGCGGCTCGACTCCTGCGTACGCAGCGTGATGTCGTCACCGAAGTGGTCCGTACGACCGTCCGGGTCGGCCTCGACAAGTACGCGGCCCAGGGCGTCACTCCGGCCGCCGTCAGCCGTACCTGGGATCCGGACGTCACCGCCGGCTCCCTCGACGGGCTCACCGCGCACACCGTCGCCGTCAGTGAACTGGCCGCGGACCAGCTCCACCTGGCGCCGGGAAGCACCCTGAAGCTCACGCTCGGCGACGGCACGCCCGCCACGCTCACCGTCGCCGCCGTCTATGCCAGGGGTCTCGGCTTCGGAGATCTCACTTTCGCGCACGACCTGGTCGCCCACCATGTCGACAACCCGCTCGCCTCCTCCCTGCTCGTCGGCACGGCCCGTACACAGACACAACTCGCGAGCACGCTGCGTGAGTTCCCGGGACTCCAGGTGATGTCGCCGGTCGCGGCCGACTCGCTGCGGGCCGAGCGGGAGCAGGCGAACGCCGAGGTCAACTTCCTGGCCATGGGACTCGTGGTGGCGTTCACGGCGATCGCCGTGGTCAACACGCTCGCCATGTCGGTCGCCGAGCGGGTCCGGGAGTTCGCGCTGTTGCGCCTCGCGGGGGCGACCCGTCGGCAGGTGCTGCGCATGCTGCGTACCGAGGCCCTGGCGGTCCTGCTCCTCGCCGTCGCCCTCGGCAGTGCCATCGCCTTGGCGGTCCTGACCGCGTTCAGCATCGGTATGACCGGGCGGGCCGCGCCGGCGGTCGTACCGCTCGTGTACGCCACGGTGGTGGCAGGGGCCGGGCTTCTCGCGCTGGTGGCCACCGCCGTGCCGGGACGCGTGGCGCTGAGGGTGCGCGCGGTGACGGTGGCGACGGCGCAGGAGTGAGCGATCCCCCGGGCCCCTGCCGGGAGGCGTGATCTCCGAGACCCCCGGGGAGCGCAGGATTACCTTGCGCTCCCGTAGGGGTGAGCTCGCCCGGCCTGCCGGTACCGTCTGCTGCCGCCCGTGAACCCCCGCCTGACGTGCGGGGGTTGTCTCCCGCACCTCCTGAAAGGCGGCCCCGCCATGCCCGTGCCCACCCGCTCCCGAAGACCGCTCGTCGTGTCGGTCCTCGGCGCCGGTCTGCTGCTCACCGGCTGTGGAGTGTGGCCCTCGCAGGCCACGGCACCCGCGGGCGCGGTCAAGGGGAGGATCACGCTGGGCTTCGTCAACGGCGGTACCACCGAGTTCCATACGTGCCTTCAGGAGTCCGTCGAGCGGACGGCCCGCAACAACGGCGTCCATCTCTTCACGGCCAACTCGCGCCAGGACGGCGACACGGAGGTCTCCAACATCGAGGCCATGATCGCTCGCAAGGTGGATGCGCTGATAGTGCAGACCGTCGACGTCGAGGCCCTCAAGGGGGACATCGCCGAGGCGAAGACGGCCGGGGTGCCGATCTTCCTCACCTCGGTCGTCCCCGACGACACGTCCGACCTGCTGGGGGCCGTCGTGGTCGACCTGAAGGAGGTGGGGGAGCTGGACGCCGAGTGGATCGAGCGGGACGCCGCCGGCCGCGCGGTGAGCGTCGCGGTGATCGCGGGAGCCCCCGGTGCCGCATCCGACCTGCTCACCGAGGCCTTCACCCGGAAGCTGCCGGAGAATGCCGAGGTGGTCGCGAGCCGGCCCGGCATGTACGACCCCGTCAAGGCGCGGACGGTGGCCGCGGCCATGATCAAGGACAATCCCGGCCTGGACTACGCCTTCGTCGCCAATGAGGAGATGGCCTTCGCCGCCCGCAAGGCCTTCGACGCGGCCGGGGCCGAGGACGTCAGGATCGTGACGGTGAACGGCACCGACGAGGCATTGGCCGCGCTCAAGGCCGGCAGCCTCGCCGCCACGGTCTCCAACTCGGCCGCGGACACCGGTGAACTGGCGGTGCAGAACGTCGTCTCCCTGCTCCGCAAGGACCAGAGGGCCGACAGGATCGACAAGACGCCCGTCCGCCTGGTCACCCGGGACAACGCGGACACGGCCCCGCTGTACTGCCCGCCGCGGGACTGAGCCCGGCGCGCCGCAGCCCCGCTACGACGTCACGGGGAGCCCCGCCGCCTGCCACGCCTGGAAACCGCCGACGAGGTCGGTGGCCCGGTGCAGCCCCAATTGGTGCAGGGAAGCGGCGGCCAGGCTCGACGCGTAGCCCTCGTTGCAGATCACGACCGCCCGCACCTCATGACTCGTGGCCTCGGGGAGGCGGTGACTGCCCTGGGGGTCGAGACGCCACTCCAGTTCGTTGCGCTCGACGACCAGGGCACCGGGGATCAGACCGTCCCGCTCGCGCAGGGCCGCGTACCGGATGTCGATCAGCAGTGCCTCACCCGCGCGGGCGGCCTCGTACGCCTCTCGAGCCTCCACGCGCGCGTAGCCCGCGCGCACCCGCTCGAGCAGCTCGTCCACGCCCGTCGGCCGTTCGCCGTCGGGTCGCCGCTCCTGAGGTATGACCGGGCCGCTCACTGCCAGTCCTCCGGGCGCTCGACCTGCTCCAGCCGCAGGACGTGTCCCGTACGGCTGTAGCGGCGGATGCGCGGCAGCGGGGGGTAGTAGGCGTGGACGGAGACGGCGTGTTCCTCGGTGGACCGGTTGAGGACCTCGTGGACGTGGTGCCGTCCGAAGGAGCGGCCCCGGCCGGCCGGCAGTGTGCGCTCCCGGTCCACGTCGTCCGTCAGCTCCAGGGTCTTCCAGCCGTCGGTGGGCAACCGCGCGGCGAGCGAGTACTCCTTCAGCTCACCCTGTGCGGTCAGGAAGGCGCCGACCGAGTCGGCGTGGTCGTGCCAGCCGGTGCCGGTGCCGGGCGGCCAGCCGATCAGCCAGGCCTCGCTGCCGCCGGGGCCCTCCAGGCGCACCCAGGTGCGGCCCTCAGGGTCGAGCGGGAGCGAGGCGATCAGCTCGGCGTCGGCGGCCGTACGCCGGACGAAGTCGAGGAGGTCCGCCTGCGATGGTGCGGCGACGGCTGTGCTGGGCACGGGGGAAGAGACAGACATGAAGACCGTCCTGAGAACGTTCGCGGGGAGCGCGCGGCCGCGCACGGGGTGAAGTGCGCATCGGCGGCACGCGCCGGTGGGACAGGGGATGCGAATTCAGCAGGACGGGCGACACACGCAGCCCGCATAGCGGACGAGGTCCATATGGACCCTCCGCCACAGGCGCACATCGGTGTCGGTCACGATCCGGAGTACACCACGCCGGTGCACCTCGGTCAACTCACTGTCACCATGTGGACCGCACAGTCACAGCCGGTGTGATCGTGCGTTCGTCGTACGGCTCTTCTTTTCGGTCCCGCTGGGCTCTCGTCCTCCGGTCGCACTCCGGTCGTTCTCCGGTCGCACTCCGGTCGTTCTCCGGTGGTCCTCCGGTCGTTGTCCTACGATTCTCGGCCGGTCGTCGACCGGTTCTCGTGCGGGCGGGCGCCGGGCGGGCCCCGGGCCGGGGCCGTACCGTCACTTGGCCGCGGAACCCGCCGTGGCCCCCGCGTCGGACGTCTCCCGTGCCCCCGTGGGCCCGCCGACCGTCGCCTCCGCCGCCGCGTACAGGTCGGCCGCGCGTACCCCGTCGAGCGCGGTGACCAGATGGCCGTCGGGCCGGATCAGCAGGACGGTGTGCGCGGCCGCGCCCGGATAGCTCTCGGCCACCAGCAGCTCGGCCGGGCTCGGCAGGGCCGTCACCGCGGCGGCGAGCCGCGGCATGATCCCGGCGCCCACCCAGTGCCTGCGCTCCCACACGCCGGTGCCGGGTGCGATCAGCAGGACGAGCAGGGCGCCGCGCCCCAGCCGGTCCCGCAGCTGTACGAACGAGCCGTCCTCCGCGGTCACGCGCACGTCCTCGACCGGCGCGCCCGGAGGCGTGTCCACCGGCACCTCGGCCTCCAGATGCCGGGGCGCGAGCGGCGAGCCGTCGTAGGTGCCCGGCGCGCCCAGCGGACCGCGGCCCAGGTGACCGTCGGTGAGCAGCACGTCGTGACCGCGGGCCGTGCCGGGGACATACGCCCTTATCCCCGCGCCGCCGCGCAGCACCGGCAGTGCCTGGTCGGCGGCGCGCAGCCGGGCGGCGACGGCCGCGCGCCGCTCCGCCTGGTAGCTGTCGAGCAGCGCCTCGTGCGACCCGTGATGCCAGGCCAGGGCCAGCTTCCAGGCCAGGTTGTCGGCGTCCCGCAGGCCCTCGTCGAGGCCCTGGGTGCCGAACGCGCCGAGCAGATGCGCGGCGTCCCCGGCGACGAAGACCCGCCCCACGCGCCGGCGGCGGGCCAGCCGGTGGTGCACGGTGTGGACACCGGTGTCGAGCAGCTCGTAGGCGGGTGTGGAACCGCCGCTCCAGCCCGCCAGCGTCTCGCGGATACGGGACACCAGCAGCTCGGGCGTGACGAGGTCCTTGCCGGGCGGCAGCAGCCAGTCCAGGCGCCAGACGCCGTCCGGCAGCGGGCGTCCGGTGACTTCCCCGGCGGAGGGACCGGACACCCGCCACGGAGGTGTCCGATGGAGCAACGCCTCGTCGGGCCACGGAAGTTCCGTACGCAGCGCGGCCACGGCGTGTCGTTCCACCGCGGTACGGCCCGGAAAGCGGATGTCGAGGAGTTTGCGGACGGTGGAGCGCGGGCCGTCGCAGCCGACGAGGTGGCTGCCCCGCCACCAGGTGCCCCGGGGGCCGCGCGTGTGGGCCGTGACACCGGAAGGTTCCTGCTCGATGCCGTCCAGGCGGCTGTCCACGGCGATCTTCACCAGCCGCTGGCTCACGAGGGCGGCGCGCAGGACGCCCGTCAGCACATGCTGGGCGATGTGCAGGGGAGCGGGATCCGTCGCGTCGTCGAACCTGACCTCGCGTGTCACCTGCTTGCGCCGCATCGACCGCCATCCGGCCCAGTGGACCCCGGCCCCGTCGAGGGACGTTCCGGTGAGCCGCTCGATCAGGGCGGCGGTGTCCTCGCGCAGGACGACGGTGCGGGCGAGCCGTGGTTCGTCCTTGCCGGGGCCCTCGTCGAGGACCACGGACGGCACCTGCTGGCGCGCCAGCGCCAGGGCGAGCGTGAGCCCCACCGGCCCCGCTCCGACGATGATCACCGGGTCCACGGCGTGCCGCCCCCTGCCCACGACGGTGTCCTCAGGGACGTAAGGGAACAAGAGGTAGGAGCAGGGTGCACGATCACAGAACGTATGCAACCCATTGCCGCTGCTTGCGTCAAGTGACGGAGGCAGCGGCGCGCACGCCACTGCCTCCGTACAGGTCACACCACTTGAGCGGGCGTCAGGCGGACGCGCCGCTTCCGAAGCCGCCGCCGACCTCGGCCGCGTTCAGGTCGTCCACCTTGTCGACGCCGAGCACCGCGCCCGTGCTGCGCTTGCTGCGCCGCAGGTAGCGCTCCAGCCAGCTCGCGAAGCTGGTCAGGATGAAGTTCAGCACGATGAACATGATGGCGACGACGATGAAGCTCGGGATCACGTTGGCGTAGTTGGCCGCCAGCGTGCCGCGGGAGTTGAGCAGCTCGGGGAACCCGAGCATCACGCCGCCGAGCGCGGTGTCCTTCACGATGACCACCAGCTGGCTGACGATCGCCGGGAGCATCGCGGTGACCGCCTGCGGAAGCAGGATGCTGCTCATCGTCTGGCCCTTGCGCAGGCCGATCGCGTACGCCGCCTCCGTCTGCCCCTTGGGCAGGGAGAGGATGCCGGCCCGGACGACCTCGGCGAGGACCGAGGCGTTGTAGAGCACCAGGCCGGTGACGACGGCGTAGAGGGGCCGGTCCTCGCTGGTGACGTCCGTGGAGCGGGCGTAGAACTCGTTGGCGAACAGCATCAGCAGCAGTACCGGGATCGACCGGAAGAACTCGACCACCGTGCCGGACACGGCCCGCACCCACCGGTGGTCGGACAGGCGGGCGATACCGAAGACCGCGCCGAGCGGAAGGGCGATCACCATGGAGAGCGCGGCCGCTTTGAGCGTGTTCTCGAGGCCGGGCAGCAGGTACGTCGTCCAGGCCTCGGACTCGGTGAACGGCTTCCACAGCGCGGAGGTGAGCTGGTCCTTGTCGTCCATCTTCTGCCACACCCACCACAGGAGCAGGGCGAGGAGGACGAAGAAGACCACCGAGAAGAGGACGTTGCGCCGCTTGGCGCGGGGGCCGGGAGTGTCGTAGAGGACCGAGCTCATCGCTTCACCGCCAGTCGCTTGCTGAGCCAGCCGAGGATGAGGCCGGTCGGCAGGGTCAGTACCACGAAGCCGAACGCGAAGACCGCGCCGATGAGCAGCGTCTGCGCCTCGTTCTCGATCATCGTCTTCATCAGGTAGGCGGCCTCGGCGACGCCGATGGCGGCCGCCACCGTGGTGTTCTTGGTCAGGGCGATCAGGACGTTGGCCAGCGGGCCGATGACCGAGCGGAACGCCTGCGGCAGCACGATGAGCGTCAGGGTCTGGGTGAAGCTCAGCCCGATGGCCCGGGCCGCCTCCGCCTGCCCCATGGGCACCGTGTTGATGCCGGAGCGGATCGCCTCGCACACGAAGGCCGCGGTGTAGGCGGACAGACCGAGCACGGCGAGCCGGAAGCCCTGGATTTTGAAGTCCTCCGCGCCCAGGGTCATTCCGAAGACGTCGGCCAGGCCGAGCGAGCTGAAGAGGATGATGACCGTCAGGGGGATGTTCCGGACGATGTTGACGTAGGCGGTGCCGAACCCGCGCATCAGCGGGACCGGGCTGACCCGCATGCCGGCCAGCAGGGTGCCCCAGACCAGGGAGCCCACGGCGGAGAGGGCGGTGAGCTTCACCGTCATCCAGAACGCCCCTAGGACGTCGTAACCTTCAAGAAAGTCGAACACGATCTCCCGCGCTTCCGGGTGGGTGGCCTATGTGGAGGGCGGGGCGCGCCGCCGCCGTGATCGCGACGGACGGCGGCGCACCGCGAATACCCCGCTTGCTGAGCTGTGGTTACGAGGCGTTCGGGACGATGACGCCGATCTTCGGGGCGGGCTCGTTCTTGTAGCCGGCCGGGCCGAAGTTGGCGTCGACGGCCTTCTGCCAGGCGCCGTCGCTGACCATCTGCTCCAGCGCCTTGTTGATCTTGTCCACGGTCGCGGAGTCGCCCTTCTTGACGCCGACGCCGTAGTTCTCGTTGCTGAGCTTCAGGCCCGCGAGCTTGAACTTGCCCTTGTACTGGTCCTGCGAGGCGAAGCCGGCGAGGATCGAGTCGTCGGTGGTGACCGCGTCCACGGAGCCGTTCTGGAGACCGGCGATGCACTCCGAGTAGGAGCTCACCTCCTTGAGGTTCGCCTTGGGCGCGATCGACTTCTGCACGTTCTGCGCCGACGTCGAACCGGTCACGGAACACAGGTTCTTGCCGTTGAGGTCGTCACCCTTGGCGATCTTCGAGTCCGACTTGACCAGCAGGTCCTGGTGGGCCAGCAGGTACGGGCCGGCGAAGTCGACCTTCTTCTTGCGCTCGTCGTTGATCGAGTAGGTGGCCGCGATGAACTTCACGTCACCGCGCGCGAGGGCGTTCTCGCGGTCGGCGCTCTTGGTCTCGACGAACTCGATCTGGTCCGGCTCGTAGCCGAGCTGCTTGGCGACGTAGGTCGCGACGTCCACGTCGAAGCCGGCGAAGGACCCGTCGGGCTTCTTCAGGCCGAGGCCGGGCTGGTCGTACTTGATGCCGACCTTGATCTTGCCGCTGC
This sequence comes from Actinobacteria bacterium OV320, assembly GCA_001298545.1. Taxonomy (GTDB): domain Bacteria; phylum Actinomycetota; class Actinomycetes; order Streptomycetales; family Streptomycetaceae; genus Streptomyces; species Streptomyces coriariae. The sequence continues at coordinate 872,297 of LJCX01000030.1, read as the reverse complement.
CGCCGCTGGAGCTGCTGCTGCCGCTGTCGTCCTTGTTGTCGTCGCCGCCGCAGGCGGTGGCGGTCAGGGCGAGGACGAGGACTGCGGCGGAGGCGGCGGTGACCTTGCGAAGCTTCATGAGGAACTTCCTTAGAAGAGTGGTGAAGTACTGCGTGCGGTGCGGGTTCCGTCAGATGCAGGTCAGTGGTGCAGGATCTTCGACAGGAAGTCCTTGGCACGGTCGCTGCGCGGATTGCTGAAGAACTGGTCGGGCGCAGCCTCTTCGACGATGCGTCCGTCCGCCATGAACACCACGCGGTTTGCAGCCGATCGTGCGAAACCCATCTCGTGGGTGACGACGATCATCGTCATGCCGTCCCGGGCCAGCTGCTGCATGACTTCGAGGACCTCGTTGATCATCTCGGGGTCCAGAGCCGACGTCGGCTCGTCGAAGAGCATGACCTTCGGGTCCATCGCCAGCGCCCGCGCGATGGCGACGCGCTGCTGCTGACCGCCGGAGAGCTGTGCGGGGTACTTGTCGGCCTGGGTGGCCACACCGACCCGGTCGAGGAGGGCGCGCGCCTTCTCCTCGGCCTTCTTCTTGTCGGTCTTGCGGACCTTGATCTGGCCGAGCATCACGTTCTCGAGCACGGTCTTGTGCGCGAACAGGTTGAACGACTGGAACACCATGCCGACGTCGGCGCGCAACCGGGCCAGTGCCTTGCCCTCCTGGGGCAGCGGCTTCCCGTCGATGGTGATCGCGCCCTCGTCGATCGTCTCCAGGCGGTTGATGGTGCGGCACAGGGTCGACTTGCCGGACCCGGAGGGTCCGATGACCACGACGACCTCGCCGCGGTCGATCGTGAGGTCGATGTCCTGGAGAACGTGCAACGCGCCGAAGTGCTTGTTGACGCTCCTCAGGACGACCAGTTCACCGCTCGCGACCGCGTCTTCCTTGGTCACCGATACTTCGGTCATCGCTCTGGTGCTCCGTCCTCCTCGGTTTCGGAGGACAGTAGTGACCTGCCGCGACCAGCGTCATTACATCTGAGGGGAATCTGAGCATCACGATCCGATAGCAATCGGACACGTGTCGTAGCACTTGTGACCTGCGGGCGTATCGGGCGGATAACGGTGGCCGGGTGCAACCGGAACCCTCTTGACGGCGTCCTCGTCCATCAGCGTGACTGCCATGATGCACACACGCGTGTGCCCGCGTTTTCCCGACCGGAGAACCGAACGCCTGTTTTAGTGAGTCAGACCGTATGCCCGATGAACCGGAGGAGGCCGGCATGAGACTGCTGCTCGTCGAGGACGACAACCACGTCGCCGCCGCGCTGTCCGCGGTCCTGAAGCGGCACGGTTTCGACGTCACCCACGCGCGCAGTGGCGAGGAGGCCCTGCAGGCGCTCGTCCCGGAGGGCCCCGGCTTCGGGGTCGTGCTGCTCGACCTGGGCCTTCCCGACCAGGACGGGTACGAGGTCTGCGGCAAGATCCGCAAGCGCACCGCCACGCCGGTGATCATGGTGACCGCCCGCTCCGACGTGCGCTCGCGCATCCACGGCCTCAACCTGGGCGCCGACGACTACGTGGTGAAGCCGTACGACACCGGGGAACTCCTCGCCCGTATCCACGCCGTCAGCCGCCGCACCGTCCACGAGGACCCGGAGGCAGGCGGGGAGGACGCGCTGCTCCTGGGCCCCGTGCACATCGAACTGCCCACCCGGCGCGTCACGGTGGACGGTGCGGTCGTCCAGCTGACCCGCAAGGAGTTCGACCTGCTGGCGCTGCTCGCCCAGCGTCCCGGTGTGGTCTTCCGCCGGGAACAGATCATCAGTGAGGTGTGGCGCACCAGCTGGGAGGGCACCGGGCGCACCCTGGAGGTACACGTGGCCTCGCTGCGCGCCAAGCTGCGCATGCCCGCGCTGATCGAGACCGTGCGCGGCGTCGGCTACCGGCTCGTCGCCCCGGGCGCGTAGCGGGGACCGCGCTTGCGTACTCGTCTCCTGCCGCTGCTCATCGTGCTGATGGCGGCCGTACTGCTGGCCCTCGGGGTGCCGCTGGCCGTCAGCGTGGCGGGCGCACAACAGCAGAACGTGGTCGTCGACCGCATCGACGACACCGCGCGGTTCGCTGCGCTCGCCCAGTTCGTCACCGCCTCGTCGGGCGTCAACGACTCCGCGTCGGCCACGAACGAGCGACGCGCGACGCTCAGCCGGGAGCTCGACAGCTACTACGACGTCTACGGCATCCGTGCCGGCGTCTTCTACGGCACGGACACCCCCATGGCTCATGCCCCGAGGGACTGGTACCTCCCCGAAACGGGGGAGGTGCGGGACGCCTTCGAGGAGGCGCTGCTCAGCCGTCGCAGCCACGACCCCCGGCAGGTGTGGCCATGGCAGCGCAACCGGCTCGTCGTGGCGTCGCCGGTCATCCGGGACGGTGACGTCGTCGCCGTCGTCGTCACCGACTCGCCCACCGGGCCGATGCGGTCGCGGATCCTGCACGGCTGGCTGGTCGTCGGCGCGGGCGAGATCGCCGCGATGCTGCTGGCCATCGGTGCCGCCCTGCGGCTGACCGGCTGGGTGCTGCGGCCGGTGCGGGTCCTGGACGCCACCACCCACGAGATCGCGAGCGGCCGCCTGAAGTCCCGGGTCGCGGTGGCCGGCGGGCCCCCGGAACTCCGGCGGCTGGCCGGGGCGTTCAACGAGATGGCGGACAACGTCGAGGACGTGCTGGAGCAGCAGCGCGCCTTCGTCGCCGACGCCTCGCACCAGCTGCGCAACCCGCTCGCCGCACTGCTGCTGCGCATCGAACTGCTCGGGTACGAGCTCCCGGAGGGCAACGAGGAGATCGCCTCCGTCCAGAACGAGGGCAAGCGCCTGGCCCAGGTCCTGGACGACCTTCTCGACCTGGCCCTGGCCGAGCACGCGGAGGCCGACCTGCGGGTCACCGACATCGGCGCGCTGGCCGCCGAGCGCGTGGCCGCCTGGGCGCCCACCGCCGCGGCCAAGGGCGTCCGGCTGGTCGGCGACTGCCCGCCCACCACGGCGTGGGCCGACCCGGTGACGCTGTCCAGCGCGCTGGACGCCGTGATCGACAACGCGGTGAAGTTCACGCCGGAGGGAGAGAGCGTCACGGTCACGGTGACGGCCGACGGCGAGACCTCGACCGTCGTCGTCACCGACAACGGGCCCGGGCTGACCGACGAGGAACTCACCCGCGTGGGCGACCGTTTCTGGCGCAGCGGCCGTCACCAGAACATCAAGGGCTCGGGTCTGGGCCTGTCCATCTCCCGGGCCCTGCTCGCGGCGGGCGGCGGCTCCCTCTCGTACCGCCATCACGAGCCCGGTGGACTGACGGCGACCGTGTCGGTGCCGAGGTCCCCGGCGTCGTAGCCGCGGTCCTCAGGGCTTGACGGAGCGGTAGTAGCGCCGGGCGCCCTCGTGCAGCTTCAGCGGGTCGGTGTAGATGGCCGTACGCAGGTCGACCAGCTGCGCGGAGTGCACATGCGCGCCGATGCCGTCCCGGCTCTTGATCACGGTCCGGGTCAGCCACTCGGTGAGCCGGGGCGCCATGTCCGTACGGGTCATCAGCAGGTTGGACACCGCGATCGTCGCCACGGTCGAGCCGTTCTGGATGGTGGGGTACGCCGACTCCGGCATGTTCGTGGCCCGGTAGAACCCGGTGGCGTCGTCCTGGTCGTGCATCTTGGCGACCAGGTCGGGGCCGATCGGCACGAACCGGAAGGTGAAGGTGTCGGCCAGCTTCTCCAGCCCGGCCGTCGGCACCCCGCCGGACCAGAAGAAGGCGTCGATCTTGCCCTTCTTCAGCTCCTCGGGGCCGGTGTCGATGCCCTGCGACGCGGCCGTGATGTCCTTCGCCGGGTCCAGGCCCGCCGCCTTGAGCACCCGCTCGGCGATCAGCCGCACGCCCGAGCGGGGCAGCCCGGTCGCCACGGTCCTGCCCCGCAGGTCGGCGACGGACCGTACGTCGGAGTCACGCGGCACCACGAGCTGGACGTAGTCGTCGTACAGGCGGGCCACCCCGCGCAGCCGGGCGGCCGAGCCGGGGTGCTGCCGTTCGTACGTCTCCACCGCGTCGGCCGCGGCGATCGTGAAGTCGGCCTCGCCGGTCGCCAAGCGCGCGACGTTCTCCTGCGATCCGTTGCTGGTCGACAGCTTCACGTCCAGGTCGGGCATGTCACGGGCGAGCTCCGCGCGCAGGCGGCTGCCGTACTCGTAGTAGACGCCGCTCGTCGTGCCCGTACTGAAGGTGATCGACCCGCTCGGCGGGTCCTCGCCCAGCGGCAGCAGCCACCACAGCAGCAGCCCGAGGACGACGACACCGGCCGCTGTGCCCTGGAGGGCACGGCGCCTGCCGAAAGGGGAGAACGACGGGGACATGGGCGCGATCCTGCCAGCCGGAACGCGGTGCTGACCAGGGCGGGGCTCACAGGGCCGGTTCCGGACCGGAGTGTCAGTGGCCGTCGTTACAGTCGGTGCATGAGTTCCTCGCCCGCCGAACTGGTCCGTGAGTTCCACCGCGCCTTCGGGCTCGACGCCCGCAGTACGCCGACGGAGGTGTCGCCCCGCCTCGCCGCGCACCGTGGCGAGCTCCTCGCCGAGGAGGCGGCGGAGGTCGCCGAGGTGTCGGTGAGCGGCCCGCTGGACCGGCTCGCGCACGAGCTGGCCGACGTCGTCTACGTCGCCTACGGCACGGCCCTGGTGCACGGGATCGATCTCGACGCCGTGCTCGCCGAGATCCACCGGTCCAACATGAGCAAGCTGGGCCCTGACGGCCAGGTCGCCCGTCGTGCCGACGGCAAGGTCCTCAAGGGGGAGCACTACGAGATACCGGACGTGTCCGCGGTGCTGCGCCGCCAGGGGTGGACCCCCGGCGGCGCGGCCTAAAGCCGGTGGACCCGTGGACCGGCTGGACCGGGTGGACCGGTCAGGAGGGTGACCCGCCGCCCGCCAGCTTCCACTCCCGGTGCAGCGCGCCCAGCGGGATGTCCCGCTGGAACACCGGCGTCCCGAAGATCGCCAGCTGGAGCCGCAGGGTGCCGTTCAGATCGACACCGCCGTACACGGCCCAGGAACCGTCGGCGTCGAACACCGAGTCGGTGCCGGTGACCGTGCCGGTGCCCTCGCCGCGGACATAGGGCGCCAGATCGGCGACGACACCGACGCTGCCGTACAGGCCGACCGTGGCCTGGGCGCCGAGGGCCGCCCGCACGCTGCCGGCGGTGGTGACGGAGGTGTGCACCGGCGTGCTCTTCATGTCCGAGGAGCTGACGGGGGTCCAGCCCCGGCCGGGGCCGAAGGTGCCGCCCGCCTCGAAGTCGCCCTGGAGGCTCTGCTCCACGTCGACGGTGATCCTGCCGTCGCCGCTCACCTGGATGTAGCAGGTCAGGTCCAGGTTGACCACGACGGGCACGGGGCCGACCTGGAGGACCGGATCGGCGTGCAGGGTGGCGAAGGGGATCCGCACCGCAGTGGCGGAGGCGCCCGCCCGGCCCTTGAGCGACCAGCCCGAGGTCCAGTCGCCGGACACCCCCAGGTACGCCGAGGCGGGCGCGGCGTCGGCGCCCTCGCCGCCGTAGCGGAAGTCGACCTGCGGGGCGACCTGCACGAAGCCGGAGACGGAGGCGGCCGCCGACGCGGACGTCTTCCCGGCGGTCGGAAGGTCGGCCCGCACGTCGAGCCGCAGGCTGCCGAGCGGAACCGTCGCTCCCTCCGGGCCCACGTGCGCGTCGGCCGTCTTCGACCAGGAGACGTCGACGTCGGGCAGCAGCTCGTCGATGTCGAACGCGGCCGGGTCGACCGGCACGCTGCCCTTGGCGGTGTCGTCCCCGAGCAGCGCGTTGAGCCGGGCCGGGGCGGTCTGCACCTCCGTGCCCTCGCCGGTCTCGCCGATCACCTTCGTGACCTCGGCGAGGAGCCCGTCCGGCGCGCCGGGCGCCGGGGCGCTGGCGATGACGTCGCCGACGGCGGTGCGGTGCGGTGGCGCCGAAGCGCTCGGCGAGCCCGAGGGGGAAGAGGGGCCCGAGGGCGAGGAGGAACTCGTGGCCGAGGGCGAGGACGAGGACGCGGCGTCGGAGGAGATGACGGCCCGTCGGGTCCTGCTGTCGTAGGAGCTGACGCTGAGCTTCGTCCGGTGGGCCCGTCCGTCGGAGTCACCGGGGCGGGCCGTGGCGGTCGCGGTGCTGCCCGTCGGCGCGGCGGCCACCGCCAGCGAGCGGTCCGCGGCGGAGGCGGCGGTCTCGGCGTCGGCCTGACGGGCGGCCGACGCGGAGGAGGATCCGGCCGGTGAGGAGGGGGAGGAGCAGCCCGCGGCGAGGAGGAGGGCGGATGCGGCTAAGGCGGGCATGAGGGCACGGGAGTGCCTCGTGCGTCTGCGCAAGGTCGGTCCTGGAGGTGGGGGTGAGGGAAAGGGGGCCGGCCAGGCACCAGATTCCTACTGGCCGGTAACGAGCCATGAGCATGCCATGGCGGTCTCCTGGCCACTCCGCGATCCGGACACGCTGTGGTGTGACGTGTGCCACGGGGACGCCGTGGGCGCGCTGGGCGCGGTGGGACCCCGGAGCGCGGTCCGGGCTCCCACCGCGCCCTGTGGCACATCTCAGTCGCTTACCTCAGTCGCGCATCTCAGTCGCCCACCTCAGTGCTCACCTCAGTCGCGCACCGCCGTCTGCGTCCTCGCCTCGGGAAGTCGCTCGGTGATGCCGTGGTCGGGAGGCGTCCGGCGTCGCGCCCACCAAGCCGCCAGTGGCTCCGTGTAGCGGGCCGTCAGCGGGCCCAGCACGACCAGGATCAGGACGTACGCCGTGGCCAGCGGTCCGAGAGAAGGCTCGATCCCCGCGGTGACCGCCAGCCCCGCGATGACGATCGAGAACTCCCCGCGCGCGACCAGCGCGCCGCCCGCACGCCAGCGCCCCTTGACCGAGATCCCGGACCGCCGGGCCGCCCAGTAGCCGGTGGCGATCTTGGTCGCGGCGGTGACGACGGCCAGCGCGAGGGCCGGCAGCAGGACGGGAGGGATGCTCGCCGGGTCGGTGTGCAGCCCGAAGAAGACGAAGAAGACGGCGGCGAACAGGTCGCGCAGCGGGCTCAGCAGCGTGTGCGCGCCCTCGGCGACCTCTCCGGACAGGGCGATGCCCACCAGGAACGCCCCCACGGCAGCCGACACCTGGAGCTGCTGCGCCACACCGGCGACCAGGATGGTGAGCCCCAGTACGACGAGGAGCAGTTTCTCCGGGTCGTCGCTCGACACGAACCGGGAGATGACCCGGCCGTAGCGCACCGCCGCGAACAGCACGAGCCCCGCGACGCCCAGCGCGATCGCCAGGGTGACGCTGCCGGCCGCCAGCCCGACGCCGGCCACCAGGGCGGTGACGATGGGCAGGTAGACCGCCATGGCCAGGTCCTCGAGGACCAGCACGCTGAGGATCACCGGGGTCTCCCGGTTGCCGACCCGGCCCAGGTCGCCCAGCACCTTGGCGATCACCCCGGACGAGGAGATCCAGGTGACGCCCGCCAGCACCACGGCCGCCACCGGCCCCCAGCCCAGCAGCAGCGCGGCGGCCGCGCCCGGCAGGGCGTTGAGGGCGCAGTCGACGAGACCGGCCGGATAGTGGGCCTTGAGGTTGGAGACCAGATCGCTGGCCGTGTACTCCAGGCCGAGCATCAGCAGCAACAGGATGACGCCGATCTCGGCACCGGTGGCGACGAACTCCTCGCTCGCGCCGAGCGGCAGCAGCCCGCCCTCGCCGAAGGCCAGGCCGGACAGCAGGTACAGCGGGATCGGCGAGAACCGGAAACGGGCGGCGAAACGGCCGAGCAGGCCGAGGCCGAGGATGATGGAACCGAACTCGATCAGCAGGACTGCGGAGTGCACTCGATCACTCCCGACCGAGTATGGCCGCGGCCGCGTCCACACCTTCGCGGGTGCCGATGACGATGAGGGTGTCGCCGCCCGCCAGACGGAAGTCCGGCGTCGGGGACGGGATCGCCTCGGCCCGCCGCAGCACCGCCACGATGGAGGTGCCGGTCTCCGTGCGCATCCGGGTGTCGCCCAGCAGCCGCCCGTTCCAGCGTGAGGTGGCCGCGACCTCGATGCGCTCGGCGACCAGCCCCAGGTCCGTCGTGTACAGCAGGCTCGCGCTGTGGTGGGACGGCATCAGCGCGTCGATCAGCGAGCCCGCCTCGGCACCGGTCAGCCGCAGGGAATGGGCGCAGGAGTCGGGGTCGTCCGCCTGATAGAGACCGACCGTCCGCGTGCCGTCGCGGTGGGCCACCACGGACAGGTGGCGCTGCTCCCGCGTCACAAGGTCGTACTGGACTCCGATGCCTGGCAGCGGTGTCGTTCGGAGGCGTGGAGCAGACACGTTTCTTCCCCTTGCTGGTCGTTGCTGGTCGTTTCCTGTGGCGTCTGGGACGTGTGCCCAAAACCGCCATGCTGCCATCCCCCCGTACGGTGACGACATGGGTGTCGTGACGGATGGACAGGGCCGGCGGTGGGCGGAGAGGCTGGTCACGGCAGTGCCCTGGAGAAGCAGAGGAGCGGCACGAGCCGCACGAGCCGCACGAGCTGCCCGAGCCGAGCAAGTCGGACGGGACGGACGAGACCAGCTGGACGGAAGCGACAGGCGAGACGGACGAGAGCAGCCGGATGGAACCGACAGGCGAGACGGACGAGACCAGCCGGATGGAAGCGACAGGCGAGACGGACGACACCAGCCGGACGGAACCGCAAAGCGAGTCGGTCGAGTAGACCGAGTAGGGCAAGGAGGAGCCGCGCACATGTCACTGTTCTGGCGGATCTTCGTGCTCGACGCCGTCGGTCTGATCGTCGCGGCCGCGCTGCTGCTGGGCCCGGTCACCGTCTCCACGCCCATACTGCCGGGCGAGGTGCTCATAGTGGTCGCGGGTCTGGCCGCGCTGCTGACCGTCAACGCGGTCGTGCTGCGCGTAGGACTGGCCCCGCTGGGGCGGCTGGGACGGGCCATGGCCGACGCCGACCTGCTGCACCCCGGGGCCCGTGCCGTGGTCTCGGGACCGGTCGAGACGGCCGAGCTGATCACGACGTACAACGCCATGCTGGACCGGCTGGAGGCGGAGCGCGCCGCCAGCGCGGCCGGGGCGCTGTCCGCCCAGGAACGCGAGCGCCACCGGATCGCCCGTGAACTCCACGACGAGGTCGGCCAGACCCTCACCGCCGTGTTGCTCCAGCTCAAGCGCGTCGCCGACCGGGCCCCGCGGGACCTGCGCGAGGAGCTGGGCCAGGCACAGGAGGCCACCCGGGCCGGCCTCGACGAGATCCGCCGTATCGCCCGTCGGCTGCGCCCGGGCGTCCTCGACGAACTCGGACTGCTCAGCGCCCTGCGCTCGCTCGCGGGCGAGTTCACCACCCATGGACTGACGGTGCGCCACGACCTTCGTACCGGCCTGCCCCCGCTGACCGAGGAGACGGAACTCGTGCTCTACCGCGTGGCCCAGGAGGCCCTCACCAACACCGCCCGGCACTCCGGCGCCGACCGCGCCGAGCTGCGCCTGCGCCCGGTCACCGACGGCGTCGAGCTCCTCGTACAGGACAACGGGCGGGGTCTGGGCGCGGCGGCCGGGGAGGGCGCCGGGATCCGGGGGATGCGGGAGCGGGCCCTGTTGATCGGCGCGACCCTCACGGTGTCGTCGAGGGCCGACGGCGGCGGGACGGGCGGGACGGACATACGGCTGCGGGCGGACGCGAGCGTCGGCCGGGCGGACGCGGCGGCCCCTGCAGGAGGCCGCTGATGGCGGACGGCACAGCACCGGCCGCACCCGGGTCGGCGCCCTCTCCGACCCGCGTCCTGCTCGCCGACGACCACACCCTGGTACGCCGGGGGGTACGGCTCATCCTGGACGGCGAGCCCGATCTGACGGTGGTCGCCGAGGCCGGGGCCGGCGCCGAGGCGGTCGAGCGCGCCCGGGCCGGGGACATCGACCTGGCCGTCCTCGACGTGGCCATGCCCCGGATGACCGGTCTTCAGGCGGCCCGGGAACTCTCCCGCCGCCTCCCGGCCCTGCGCATCCTCATCCTGACCATGTACGACAACGAGCAGTACTTCTTCGAGGCGCTCAAGGCCGGAGCCGGCGGGTACGTCCTGAAGTCGGTCGCCGACCGGGACCTGGTCGAGGCGTGCCGGGCGGTGGTGCGGGACGAGCCGTTCATCTATCCGGGCGCGGAGCGGGCCCTGGTCCGCTCGTACCTGGACCGCCTGCACCGCGGCGACGGTGTCGACGGGCTGCCCGAGCGGCCCATCACCGAGCGCGAGGAGGAGATCCTCAAACTCGTCGCGGAGGGGCACACCTCCAGGGAGATCGGCGCGCTGCTGTTCATCAGCGCCAAGACGGTGGAACGGCACCGCGCCAACCTCCTGCAGAAACTCGGCATGCGCGACCGCCTGGAGCTCACCCGCTACGCGATCCGCGCGGGCCTCATCGACCCCTGACGCCCTGACGCCCTGACGCCCTCAGAGCCTGGCGGCGGAGGGCGCGGAGGAGGCCGGACAGAGGCCGGACGGGCGGGCGTTCTTCGGGGAGCGCCTACCCTTGAGCCATGACCAGCAGCAGCGACCGGAGCCTCGCAGTGGACGTTCACACACCCAAGAGCTATGAGATCCGCACCTATGGGTGCCAGATGAACGTCCATGACTCCGAGCGATTGTCCGGGCTGCTCGAAGAAGCCGGGTATGTGCGCGCCCCCGAGGGCTCCGACGGTGACGCGGACGTCGTCGTCTTCAACACCTGCGCGGTGCGCGAGAACGCCGACAACCGCCTCTACGGCAACCTCGGCCGGCTCGCGCCGAGGAAGGCGAGCCGTCCCGGGATGCAGATCGCGGTCGGCGGCTGCCTCGCCCAGAAGGACCGCGACACCATCGTGAAGAAGGCGCCCTGGGTGGACGTCGTCTTCGGCACGCACAACATCGGCAAGCTCCCGGTCCTGCTGGAACGCGCGCGCGTGCAGGAAGAGGCCCAGGTCGAGATCGCCGAGTCGCTCGAGGCCTTCCCCTCCACCCTGCCGACGCGGCGTGAGAGCGCCTACGCGGCGTGGGTGTCGATCTCCGTCGGCTGCAACAACACCTGCACCTTCTGCATCGTCCCGGCCCTGCGGGGCAAGGAGAAGGACCGCCGCACCGGCGACATCCTCGCCGAGATCGAGGCGCTGGTCGGCGAGGGCGTCTCCGAGATCACCCTGCTCGGCCAGAACGTCAACGCCTACGGCTCCGACATCGGCGACCGCGAGGCCTTCAGCAAGCTGCTCCGCGCGTGCGGCGCGATCGAGGGCCTGGAGCGCGTCCGCTTCACCTCCCCGCACCCGCGCGACTTCACCGACGACGTCATCGCGGCCATGGCCGAGACGCCCAACGTGATGCCGCAGCTGCACATGCCCCTCCAGTCCGGCTCGGACACGGTCCTGAAGGCGATGCGCCGGTCGTACCGGCAGGAGCGCTACCTGGGGATCATCGAGAACGTGCGGGCCGCCATCCCGCACGCGGCGATCACCACCGACATCATCGTGGGCTTCCCCGGCGAGACCGAGGAGGACTTCGAGCAGACCCTGCACGCGGTCCGCGAGGCCCGTTTCGCGCAGGCGTTCACCTTCCAGTACTCCAAGCGCCCCGGCACCCCGGCCGCGACCATGGAGAACCAGATCCCCAAGGAGGTCGTGCAGGCGCGCTACGAGCGTCTTGTCGCCCTTCAGGAGGAGATCTCCTGGGAGGAGAACAAGAAGCAGGTGGGCCGCACCCTGGAGCTGATGGTGGCCGAGGGCGAGGGCCGCAAGGACGGCGCCACGCACCGCCTGTCCGGCCGCGCCGCCGACAACCGCCTGGTCCACTTCACCAAGCCGGCGCAGGAGGTGCGCCCCGGCGACGTCGTGACCGTCGAGGTGACGTACGCCGCCCCGCACCACCTCCTGGCCGAGGGCCCCGTCCTGGAGGTGCGCCGCACGCGCGCGGGGGACGCCTGGGAGAAGCGCACCGCCGAGAAGGCGGCGAAGCCGGCCGGCGTCCTGCTCGGCCTGCCCAAGATCGGCGTGCCCGCGCCGCTGCCGGTGGCCACGGGCAGCGGCTGCGGCTGCGACTGACAGCCGACGCCACGCCCGGTCGGTGGCCCCGTGGGTCCGGTACGGGGCTACCCTGCCGATCATGCTTGTCGCCGCCGCAGTCTGTCCCTGTCCGCCCCTGCTGGTACCCGAGGTCGCCGCGGGCGCCGCTGCCGAGCTGGACACCGCGCGAGCCGCTTGCTCGGACGCGCTGGCCGTGCTGGCTGCCGCCCGGCCGGACCGGCTCGTGGTCGTCGGGCCGGCCGAGCAGTCCGGGCGTGGCCCGCACCCGGAGGCCAGCCGGGGTTCGTTCGCCGGCTTCGGGGTGGATCTCGCCGTACGGCTGGGCCGGGGCGGTGAGGACCCGCCGCCCGCACGCGAACTGCCACCGTCCCTCGCCGTCGCCGCCTGGCTGCTCGACCGGACGGAGTGGTCGGCCGCCCCCGTCGAGGGACTCGGCGTCGGGGAACCGCTCGCGGCCGACCGGTGCGTCGAAGTCGGCCGGGGCATCGGCGCGGCGGCGGACCGGGTCGCGCTGCTGGTCATGGGCGACGCCAGCGCGTGCCGGACGCTGAAGGCGCCGGGCTACCTCGACGAGCGTGCGGCACCGTTCGACGCCGAGGTCGCACGGGCGCTCGGCACGGCGGACCTCGCGGCCCTCAAGGCGCTGGACGCCGAGTTGGCGTACGAGCTCAAGGCCTCGGGCCGGGCGCCCTGGCAGGTGCTGGCGGGCGCGGCCGAGGACGCCGGGCTGGCGGGCGCGCTGCTCTACGAGGACGCGCCCTACGGGGTGGGATACGTGGTCGCGACCTGGTCGTAGGCGGTCGGACGGCGGCTTCGTACGGCGGCGTCGTACAGCTACCGGCCGAGCGGGCCGACCGGCGGAACGGCGGGACGGCCGCGGGGGTTGTCGCCCCGCGGCCGCCGCCGCACGCTGGGGCGGGGGGGGGGGGCGCTCGCGAGGGCCGCGGGGGGGGGGGCCGCGGGGTCGGGACCTGGTCGTGGGCGGTCGGACGGCGGCTTCGTACGGCGGCGTCGTACAGCTACCGGCCGAGCGGGCCGACGGGCGGACGGGGGGACGGCCGCGGGCGTTCCCGCCGCGCGGCCGTCCGCCGATCGATGGGCCGGCGTGAGGTGCTGCTCAGGAGGCCGGCGGGGGAGCGCTCGGCGGGGTGAAGGTGTCGCCGCCCCCGGCGGGGCCGTCCTTGTGCGCGAGCCGGTCCATGGCGCCCTTGGCCTTGCCGGTGCCCGACTGGATCCGGTCGCTGTACTTGCCCTTGGTCTTCTCGTCGACGACCTTCGCGGCCTTGTCGAGACCGTGCTGGACCTTGTCCCCGTGCTGTTGTGCAAGGCCCGAGACCTTGCCCTTGGCGGGGGAGAGTCTGGCCTTCAAATTGTCCAAAAGACCCATGGGGCACCTTCCTCGCGGTTCCGCTACGTGCGGGCGCCTTCGCCCGCTTCGCTGTCGGCCGCCTCTTCGGCGGACTGCTGCCGGGGAATCTCGACCCCGTCGGTGCCGGCCACGGCAACCGGTTCCGTCGTCTTTTCCGTCTCCGGCTCGGCCGCTTTCCCGGCCTTCTCGGCCTTCTCTGCCCCGACCCCGACCCCGACCTCGGCCTCTGCCTCGGCCGACTCCTGCGTCGGTGTCGGCTCGCCCGGCTGCTCCGCCCCGACGCCGTCCGCCGGAGTTCCGGTCGGTGCGTCGGCCGCGCTCGTCGTCTCCGCCGTCGCTTCCTCCGTCGCCTTCGACCTCCGGAAAATTCGCGCCAATACGCCCATATCCACTCCATACGGTACTCGTGCGGGCGAAATCCCGCGTTGGCCGGTGCGTCCGTTTGCGCCACCGGGGTCACCGCCTCCGCGAAGGGCGACGGGAATCTCGCAACGGGCAACGACCTCGGAGCGACGTCGTCACGTAACTCGTTCGAGGGCGGTGGTCGGGGTTTGCGAGACTGGTGCCGTGAGCAGCGCACCCCCCGCCCCCCACGTCATCGCCGTCGTCGGACCGACCGCGGCCGGAAAGTCCGATCTGGGCGTTTTCCTGGCCCAACGGCTCGGCGGCGAGGTCGTCAACGCCGACTCCATGCAGCTCTACCGAGGGATGGACATCGGTACCGCCAAACTGACGCCCGAGGAACGCGGCGGTGTCCCGCACCACCTCCTGGACGTCTGGGACGTGACGGAGACCGCTTCCGTCGCCGAGTACCAGCGGCTGGCCCGGGAAAGGATCGACGCCCTGCTCGCCGAGGGCCGTTGGCCGATCCTCGTCGGCGGCTCCGGGCTGTACGTCCGTGGCGCCGTCGACAACCTGGAGTTCCCCGGCACCGACCCCGAGGTCCGGGCCCGGCTGGAGGAGGAGCTCACGCTGCGCGGTTCAGGTGCGCTGCACGCCCGGCTGGCCGCCGCCGACCCCGAGGCCGCGCACGCCATCCTGCCCGGCAACGGCCGCCGTATCGTGCGGGCCCTCGAGGTGATCGAGATCACCGGCAAGCCCTTCACTGCCAACCTGCCCGGTCACGACTCGGTCTACGACACCGTCCAGATCGGGGTCGACGTGGCGCGCCCCGAACTCGACGAGCGCATCGCCCGCCGCGTCGACCGGATGTGGGACGCGGGGCTGGTGGACGAGGTCCGCGCGCTGGAGGCGCGGGGCCTGCGTGAGGGGCGCACGGCCTCGCGCGCGCTCGGCTACCAGCAGGTCCTCACCGCCCTGACCGGCGAGTGCACACAGGACGCGGCGCGCGCCGAGACGGTCCGTGCCACCAAGCGCTTCGCGCGCCGTCAGGATTCGTGGTTCAGGCGCGACCCGCGGGTGCACTGGTTGAGTGGGGCCGCGGCCGACCTCACAGAACTTCCGGAGCTCGCGCTGGCGTTGGTGGAACGACCGGTCACAGCCTGATCACGTCATGGCATCGGGACGCCCAGGCCGTCATCCGGGCGTCCGGCGCCGTGCCATCATCGAGCTTCGATCGACCAAGTGGAGTCCGAGTTGGGAGGGCGCGTGGCGATGGAGGCCGGCCCTCGCGACACCGCAAAAGGCACCGAGCACCTCACCACCGAGCGTGGTGAACCGGAGCCCGAGGAAGGCAGTCTGAGCCCCGACGGGCCGGACGAGGACGACACCCGGGACGGCGTGAGCGACGACGGTCCCGAGCCCGAGGAGATGTTCGCGGGCGGACCCGAGGTCGAGGTCGAGCTGCGCCCGCAGCGCCGGCTCCGGATCTGGCAGCTCGCGCCCATCGTGGCGCTGGCCGCCGGCGGCTCCCTGATGTTCGCCTTCCCGCTGGCCTTCGACTTCGGTGACAGCGGCGCCATGATCGCCATGCTCGGGCTGCTGATCTGCTCCTGCGCGGCCGGCTGGGGCATGATGGCCGCGCGCCGCGTGGGTTACACGTGGCCCGGTCTGCCCCAGCGGGGCTCCGGGCGCCGTCCCGACTGGCGGGTGGTCCTCGCGTACGTCGTGATGGTCGCCGCGGTGGTGGCCCTGGCCGTCGGGCGGGTCGCCCGGCTGCGCTGAGCTCCACGCGCGTGTGCTCACCGTCGCTGCCGCCCCGGGACGGGGTGCCCTGGCCACCCCGTACGATCGAGGAATGAGCACGCGGATCGCCTTCCTCAAGGGTCACGGCACCGAGAACGACTTCGTGATCGTCCCGGACCCCGAGAACGCCATCGACCTCCCCCCGGCCGCCGTCGCCGCCCTGTGCGACCGCCGCGCGGGCATCGGCGGTGACGGGCTGCTGCACGTCGTGCGGTCCGTCGCGCACCCCGAGGCGAAGGACATGGCGGCCGAGGCGGAGTGGTTCATGGACTACCGCAACGGCGACGGCTCCGTCGCGGAGATGTGCGGCAACGGTGTCCGGGTGTTCGCGCGCTACCTCCAGTACGCCGGGCTCGTCACCGAGGGCGACATCGCGGTCGCCACGCGCGGGGGCGTGAAGCGCGCGCACCTCGACAAGGAGGGTGACGTCACCGTCGGCATGGGCAGGGCCCGCCTCCCCGAAGGGGACGTCACGGTGAGCGTCGGCGAGCGCAGCTGGCCCGCGCGGAACGTGAACATGGGCAACCCGCACGCCGTCGCCTTCGTGGCGGACCTCGCGCACGCGGGCGACCTGTCGGCCCCGCCGCCGTTCAGCCCCGCCTCGGCGTACCCGGACGGGGTCAACGTCGAGTTCGTCGTGGACCGCGGTCCACGGCACGTCGCCCTGCGCGTGCACGAGCGCGGGGCCGGCGAGACCCGCTCGTGCGGCACGGGCGCGTGCGCCGTCGCCGTGGCGGCCGCGCGCCGGGACGGCGCCGACCCGGTGGCCACCGGTGTGCCGGCGACCTACGTCGTGGATGTCCCCGGCGGACGCCTGGTGATCACCGAGCGGCCCGACGGCGAGATCGAGATGACCGGGCCCGCAGTGATCGTGGCCACAGGCGAGATCGATCCGGAGTGGCTGGAAACAGTAGCCCGCTGAGTCCACGGAGGCTTGGCATCGGAGGCGGGAGCGGCCTGCCGACCCGAAGGGCCGCCCCCGGGAGTCCGGTCGCGGGCTCGAATTCACGATCGGGATCAGGCCGGGTGGCTCAAAACCGTAAACCCCTGATCCGTCGCTCGAATGGGTGATCCGTTTCACGCTCGGCGAGAGGCGGTCAGTCGCGCGTGATGGGCTCGGTAGCATCAAGCACCGGCCCGGACGGGGGACCGTTCGCCAGTCCCCTGAGCCGTGTCCGCCCTGGGACACCCCGTCCGCCGGTCCACGCAGCCGGAGGTGCCCATGAGTGCGGAGGCCACGAATCCCGCGACCCCAGGCCCGGTAGTGCCTTCAGCGCCGCGCAGGCGCAGTCGCCCCCGGATCGACCTGCGTCGCCTCGGCCGGGCGGCGCTGCTCGGCCCGGCCTCCCGCGGCCGGCTGCCCGACGCGATCGGTCACGTGGTCGAGGCCCATCGCGCCCACCACCCCGACGCCGACCTCGAGCCGTTGCACCGCGCCTATGTGCTCGCCGAGTCCTCGCACCGCGGTCAGATGCGCAAGAGCGGCGAGCCCTACATCACCCACCCGCTCGCCGTGACCCTGATCCTCGCCGAACTCGGCGCGGAGACCACGGCCCTGACGGCCTCACTGCTGCACGACACCGTCGAGGACACCGATGTGACGCTCGATCAGGTCGGCGAGGAGTTCGGCGCCGAGGTGCGCTATCTCGTCGACGGCGTCACGAAGTTGGAGAAGGTCGACTACGGCGCGGCCGCCGAGCCCGAGACCTTCCGCAAGATGCTCGTCGCCACCGGCAACGACGTCCGAGTGATGTCGATCAAACTCGCCGACCGGCTGCACAACATGCGCACCCTGGGCGTGATGCGGCCCGAGAAACAGGAACGCATCGCCAAGGTCACCCGCGACGTCCTCATCCCGCTCGCCGAACGCCTCGGTGTCCAGGCCCTCAAGACCGAGCTGGAAGACCTCGTCTTCGCGATCCTCCATCCCGAGGAGTACCAGCACACCCGCGAACTGATCGTCGACAACGCCTCCCGCGCGGACGACCCCCTCGCGGAGTTCGCCGAGGCGATGCGCACGGTCCTGCGCGACGCCGACATCCAGGCCGAAGTCCTCATCCGGCCACGGCACTTCGTCTCGGTGCACCGCGCGTCGCGCAAGCGCGGCCGGATGCGGGGCGCCGACTTCGGCCGGCTGCTGGTGCTGGTGAACGAGGACGCCGACTGTTACGCCGTCCTGGGGGAACTGCACACCTGTATGACGCCGGTCGTCTCGGAGTTCAAGGACTTCATCGCGGTTCCCAAGTTCAACCTGTACCAGTCGCTGCACACCGCCGTCGCCCGCGAGGACGGCCAGGTCGCCGAAGTCCTCATCCGCACCCACCAGATGCACAAGGTCGCCGAGGCTGGCGTCATCGCCCTCGGCAATCCCTACACGGCTCCCGCGGAGGAGCAGGCCCGCGGGCGGGTCCCGGCCGACGAGGAACGCGTCGACCCGACCCGGCCCGGCTGGCTCTCCCGCCTCCTGGACTGGCAGGAGGCGGCGCCCGATCCCGACACCTTCTGGTCCACCCTGCGCGAGGACCTCGCCCAGGACCGCGAGATCACCGTCTTCCGCCCCGACGGCGGCACGCTCGGCCTGCCCGACGGCGCCACCTGCGTCGACGCCGCGTACGCGCAGTACGGCGAGGACGCCCACGCCTGCATCGGCGCCCGGGTGAACGGCCGTCTGGCGACCCTCAGCACCGTTCTGCGGGACGGCGACACCGTCCAGCTCCTCATGGGCCAGGACCCCGCCTCGGAACCCTCCAGGGAGTGGCTGGAGCACGCGCACACCCCCGCCGCCCGCATCGCCATCCAACGGTGGCTGGCGACGCACCCCGCCCCGGCCGAGCACGAGGGCGCGGAGCCGGCGGAGAACTCCGGGGCCATCAAGGCCGCCGAGGCGACCGCCCGGCCCGCGGCCGACACGGCCACGCCAGGCGCCCCCGCCCCGCGGCCCGGCGCCGCGATCACCGTCGTCGACCGGCCCGACGCGAGCGTCCGGCTCGCCGGGTGCTGCACGCCCGTGCCCTTCGACGAGGTCACCGGCTTCGCGGTGCGCGGGGGAGTGGTGACCGTGCACCGCGCCGAGTGTTCCGCCGTGGCGCGCATGGCGAACGCAGGGCGCGAAGAGGTCGACGTGCGCTGGGGCGACACCAGCGGCTGCCGGGTCACCCTGGTCGCGGAATCGTTCGGCCGCCCCCATCTGCTCGCCGATCTCACCGAGGCCATGGCACTGGAGGGCGCCGAGATCGTCTCCGCGACCGTCGAGCCCCCGAGCCAGCAGCGGGTGCGCCACACGTACACCGTGCAACTCCCGGACGCCGGCCACCTGCCCACCCTCCTGCGCGCCATGCGGAACGTGCCCGGCGTCTACGACGTGGGCCGCGCGCAGCATCACGCTCCTGCCTCCCCGGAACCGGCGTAGGACCTGCCCACGCGCGCGTGACCGTGACATGGACGGCCGCACCGGTGTCCACGCGCGCGTGGAGCCAGGGCGCGTCGCGCGGTCGTCCCTCCGAGCGTCAAGCACGTGCGCGTGCGCAACCCGTTCGAGTGGGCCGGGTGCGCGTCGCCGACGTCACGGACGTGGGCGCTGGTAGCGGTGGTGCATGCTGCTCACCCCTCGCGCCCGGCTGAAATCCGCGCTCCTCGCCTCGGCCGTATCCGTCTGCCTCGTCGCCGCGAGCGCCCCGGAGGTCCCGCTCGGCGTCGGCGACCGCCTCTTCCCGTACCTGGGCAACCCCGGGTACGACGTCGCCTCGTACGACCTGGCCTTCACCTATCCCGGCACCAACACCAAGCCCCTCCAGGCGGTCACCACCATCGACGCGTGGACCACCACCGCCCTGGACCGGATCAACCTCGACTTCGCCCAGGGCAAGGTCGAATCGGTCGAGGTCGACGGCGCACCCGCCACGTTCAGCAGCGCCGGCGACGACCTGGTGGTCACCCCGGAGGACTCGCTGCCGGCCGGCAGCTGGACGCGGATCACCGTGCGGCACACCAGCGATCCCGTGAGCACCGGCGGCCGGGACGGCGGCTGGGTACGGACCGCGGACGGCCTCGCCATGGCCAACCAGGCGGACGCCGCGCACCTGGTCTTCCCGTGCAACGACCACCCCTCCGACAAGGCGATGTTCACCGTCCGGATCACCGCTCCCAACGACTACACGGCCGTCGCGGGCGGGCTGCCCACCGGGGTCGAGCGGGCCGGCGAGAACACCACCTGGACCTATCGCACCCAGCACCCCATGGCCACCGAGCTCGCCCAGGTGTCCATCGGCCGCTCCACGGTCGTGCACCGCGAGGGGCCGCACGCACTGCCCGTACGGGACGTCGTGCCCACGAAGGACCGCGAGCTCCTCGAACCGTGGCTGAAGAAGACCCCCGACCAGATCGCCTGGATGGAGCGCAAGGTCGGCCCCTATCCCTTCGAGACCTACGGCCTGCTCATGGCGGAGGCCTCCACCGGGTTCGAACTCGAGACACAGACCCTGTCCCTCTTCGAGCGAGACCTCTTCACGGAGCCCGGCTACCCCAAGTGGTACATCGAGTCGATCATGGTGCACGAGCTGTCCCACCAGTGGTTCGGCGACAGCGTCAGCCCGCTCACCTGGTCCGACCTGTGGCTGAACGAGGGACACGCCACCTGGTACGAGGCGCTGTACGCCGAGGAGAAGGCGGGACGCACCCTGGAGGCGCGGATGAAGGCGGCGTACGGCGCCTCCGACCGCTGGCGCACCACGGGCGGCCCGCCGGCGCAGCCCAAGGCCCCCAACCCCGGCCAGAAGATCAGCATCTTCCGGCCCAACGTCTACGACGGCGCGGCCCTCGTCCTCTACGCCCTGCGCCAGGAGATCGGCCGCACCGCGTTCGAGCACCTGGAGCGGGCGTGGGTCCACAACCACCGGGACTCCACGGCGACCACGGCCGACTTCGAGCGCCTCGCCCAGGAGATCTCCGGACGTGATCTGGCCCGGTTCTTCAAGGACTGGCTGTACGGCGAGAAGACCCCGCCGATGCCCGGCCACCCGGACTGGAAGCCGGCGGCACCGCTCGTCAAGGGGGAGCCGAAGGCCGTTCCGAAGGTCGCCCCGCCGGCAGCGCGGGCCGCGAAATAAGGCCGTGACGAGACGGGCCGTACCGTGCGACCATCGTGAGGTCGGTGCAGCGCGGGACACGGGAATCTCCCGGTGCCCTCGCGCGTTGACCACCATGAAGGCAGCCGTACCGGCATCCAACGACGTAAGGACCCAATGACCTCCTCTTCTTCCCCTTCCCAGGACACCCAGCGCGTCACGAACGCCTACCCCGAAGGTCTCCGGGCCGATGCCCTGATGGAAGAGGACGTCGCCTGGAGCCACGAGATCGACGGAGACCGGGACGGCGACCAGTTCGACCGCTCCGAGCGCGCGGCCCTGCGCCGCGTCGCGGGCCTCTCCACCGAACTCGAGGACGTCACCGAGGTCGAGTACCGCCAGCTCCGCCTGGAGCGGGTCGTGCTCGTCGGTGTGTGGACCACGGGAACCGCACAGGACGCGGACAACTCCCTCGCGGAGCTGGCCGCCCTCGCGGAGACGGCGGGCGCGCTGGTGCTCGACGGCGTCATCCAGCGCCGTGACAAGCCCGACGCGGCCACCTACATCGGCTCCGGCAAGGCCCAGGAGCTGCGCGACATCGTGCTCGAGACGGGCGCGGACACCGTCATCTGCGACGGTGAGCTCAGCCCGGGCCAGCTGATCCACCTCGAGGACGTCGTCAAGGTCAAGGTCATCGACCGTACGGCCCTGATCCTGGACATCTTCGCCCAGCACGCCAAGTCCCGAGAGGGCAAGGCGCAGGTCGCGCTCGCGCAGATGCAGTACATGCTGCCGAGGCTGCGCGGCTGGGGTCAGTCGCTGTCCCGGCAGATGGGCGGCGGCAAGGGCGGCGGCCTCGCCACCCGTGGCCCCGGTGAGACCAAGATCGAGACGGACCGGCGCCGGATCCGCGAGAAGATGGCGAAGATGCGCCGTGAGATCGCGGAGATGAAGACCGGCCGCGAGATCAAGCGCCAGGAGCGCAAGCGCCACAAGGTGCCGTCGGTCGCCATCGCGGGCTACACCAACGCCGGCAAGTCGTCGCTGCTCAACCGCCTCACGGGCGCCGGCGTCCTGGTCGAGAACTCCCTGTTCGCGACCCTGGACCCGACCGTGCGCAGGGCGGAGACGCCGAGCGGCCGCCTGTACACGCTGGCGGACACGGTCGGCTTCGTCCGCCACCTGCCGCACCACCTGGTCGAGGCGTTCCGCTCCACCATGGAGGAGGTCGGCGAGTCCGACCTGATCCTGCACGTGGTGGACGGCTCGCACCCGAACCCGGAGGAGCAGCTGGCCGCCGTACGCGAGGTGGTCCGGGACGTCGGCGCCACCGGCGTGCCCGAGATCGTCGTGATCAACAAGGCGGACGCGGCCGATCCGCTGACGCTCCAGCGGCTCATGCGGATCGAGAAGCGCTCCATCGCGGTCTCGGCCCGTACCGGTCAGGGCATCGAAGAACTGCTCGCGCTGATCGACAACGAGCTGCCGCGGCCGTCGGTCGAGGTGGAGGCGCTCGTGCCGTACACCCACGGTGGCCTGGTCGCCCGCGCCCACACCGAGGGCGAGGTGATCTCCGCGGAGCACACGGCGGAGGGCACCCTGCTGAAGGTGCGGGTGCACGAGGAACTGGCGGCGGACCTCGCGCCGTACGTACCGGCTCCGCTCGGCTGAGCCGTCGCGGCCACGCCACGCCCGAAGGCCCGCCCCCTGCGTCGAGCAGGGAGCGGGCCTTCGGCGTGCTCGGCTCACTGACCGCCGTACGTCTTGCTCATGTTCTGGTAGAGCGCTTCGGCCTCCCGGCCGAGCTGGGGTCCCGCCAGCCAGCTGTTGTCGGCCGGGCCGATCGAGGTGTTGGAGACCAGCTCGGTCGTGCCGTCCACCACCCGGAACCAGCCGCCGCCGGACGAACCGCCGGTCATCGTGCAGCCGATGCGGTACATCGTCGGCAGCGACGGGTCGAGGGAGAACCGCCCCGGCCGGTCGAGGCACTTGAACATCTTCAGCCCGTTGTAGGGCGGTGCCGCCGGGTATCCCCAGGCGCCCATCGAGGCGACCTCGGTCGCGGACGGCGCGGAGAAGTCCACGTCCAGCGCCGCGCCGACCGTCTCCTCCAGCGACTTGGAGCCCTGCTCCGGGGTCACGTGCAGCACGGCGTAGTCGTACGCGGCTCCCGCGCCGCCGGTGTCCGAGCCGCCGGCGATCCACTCCTTCGACGTCGACGCCCAGTCGGCCCACCAGTTGCCGTAGGGGGCGATCTCCGACTCCGTGGCGTCGCCGAGCCGGGCCTCCGTCTTGCCGAGGTCGTTGTAGGCCGGGACGAAGACGAGGTTGCGGTACCAGCCGCCGTCGCCCCCGGCGTGCACACAGTGCCCGGCCGTCCACACGAGGTTGGACCTGCCCGGGTGGTTCACGTCCTTGACGACCGTGCCGGAGCAGACCATCGTGCCCTCGGGCGAGTCGAAGAAGACCTTGCCGACCGGGGCCGCGTTCTCGTGGTACGGAGTCTTCTCGGCCTCCGCCTTCACCGCCGTCGGATCCGGGTCGCTGACACCCTGCTCGGCGGCGGCGTCCTTGGTGGTGACGGTCTTGTTCGCCTCCTTCGCGGACTGCATCCGCTCGGGCTTCCACAACCCCTCGATCACCGGATTGACGAAGTCCTTGGCCGCGCTGAGCCACTTGTCCTTGTCCCAGTCCTGCCAGCCGCCGTCGGCCCACTTGTCGACGTCGACGCCGTGCTTCTCGAGCTTGTCGGCGATGTCGGCCGGGACCTGGACCTTGCCGTCGCCGGAGCCGGTGGCCGTCCCGGAGGCGGTGGCGTCGGCCTTGGTGTCGTCGGAGCCGCTGCACGCGGTCGCCGTCAGAGCCAGGGCGGTGACGAGCCCGGCCGCGAGCAGGGTGCGCCGTCGGCCGTGTGGTCGCGCGACGGGCGTACGTGTGAAACGCATGGTGCGATGTCCCCCGTTGAAGCGTGTGAAGGTGAAGCGTGTTGATCGTTTGAACGTCCGAGCCGACCTGGAGTGTCATGAGCCTGACAGGCGCGGTGTCGGGTCGACGCCGCGCTCACTCACAGGCAACACCCCATCATGCCCGGGGAATTCGGGACGAACGGCGGTGGGACGGTGAAGGTTCCCGTCAGGCGTCCCACCGCCGATCAAGCTACTGACCGGCGAACTTGTCGCTCACCGAGTCGTACACACCCTTGGCCACATCACCCAGCCGCGGCCCCGCGAGCCACCCCGCGTTCACCGGGCCGATCGAGGTGTTGGACACCAGCGCGGGCTTCCCGTCCGAGCCCGCCGCGACCCAGCCGCCGCCCGACGAACCGCCGGTCATCGTGCAGCCGATGCGGTACATCGTCGGGTCCGAGGAACTCAGCGAGAACCGTCCCGGCTTGTCCTGGCACTGGTAGAGCTTCTGCCCGTCGTACGGTGCCGCCGCCGGGTAGCCGGTCGCGGTGATGCTGCTCACCTTCGGCACCGCCGGGGCGTTGAAGTTCACCGGGAGCGCCGAACCGACCGTCTCCTCCAGGGACTTGCCCGTACCGCCCTTCTCCGGCGTCACATGGATGACGGCGTAGTCGTACGAGGCGCCGTCACCGCCGGTCTGCCCGCCCTGCGCGATCCACTGGTCGGACGTCTTCGTCCAGTCGCCCCACCAGACCCCGTAGGGAGCCACCTGCTCCTTGGTGGCCGTCTCCAACTGCTCGGCCGACATGCCCGAATCGTTGTACGACGGCACGAACGCGATGTTGCGGTACCAGCCGCCGCCCTTACCGGCGTGCACACAGTGGCCGGCCGTCCACACCAGGTTGGACTTTCCGGGGTGAGCGGGGTCCTTCACGACCGTCGCCGAGCAGACCATCGTGCCCTCGGGGGAGTCGAAGAGCACCTTGCCCGCCTCGGCGGCGTTCTCGTGGTACGAGGGCGAAACGGCCTTCGCGTCCACCTCCTGCGGCGTCGGGTCGGTCACGCCCTGGTCGCCGGAGAGGTCGTTCTCGTCGACACTCCGGTCCGGGTCCTCGGCCTCCCGCATCCGGTCCGGGTCCCACAGCCCCTCGATGATCGGGTTGACGTAGTCCTGCGCCTCACGCAGCCAGTCGTCCTTGTCCCAGTTCTTCCAGGCGCCGTTCTTCCACTTGTCGAGGTCGATCCCGTGCTCTTTGAGCCTGTCCTTGATGTCGTCCGGGATCGTGATCTTGCCGTCGCTGCCGGTCGACGCCGTCGCGCCGGCCTGGTTGTCCGCGTTGGTGTCGCCCGAATCACAGGCGGTCGCGGTGAGCGCGAGCACCGAGGCGAGGGCCACGGCGCCCAGTACGGGGGAGGTTCTGCGGCGCGCGTTCCTCCCCCGCCGAGCGGTGAACGACGGCCGTATGGATCGCATGATCTGACTCCCCCTGCTGTCAACGAACTTGAGGTACCGGCCGCCCCGCCGAGTGGAACTCATGGTGATCTCACACCGAGTTCAAGCGGGTCTCACGGCCATGTGTGATGCCACCACACGATATGCGGTCGCCGCGGGGGACTCCCGACCGAACGGCAACTGTTCCGCCACAGACCGCAGACGGAACCGGCCAGGAACGGGAGCGCTGGGCGATGCGGTGCCGCGCCGGCGCCGACATGGGCCCGGTCATTCTCGTGACGACCCGTAACCGGCACGGCCGTCCGGTGTTGGTAGCGATGAGGGCTGTTGTGTGTGCTCGCCCTTCGACGGGCGGGAGGACAGGGGGAGGCGTGGCCGTGACCGAGCCAGTACCCGAGGAGGTCCCCTCGGGGCGTGCCACCGGAACTCGCCCCGACGGAGCCTCGGACGCCGGATCGCCCGTTACCGCACCTTCCGTCGCGGGAGCCCTCGTCGCCGGAACGGCCGCCACGGCGAGCCGGACGGACGGCCGGCCCGCGCACGAGGGGATCCTGCGGCGTCAGTCGGCTCGCGAGTCCGCGGCACGCACCTATGCGCGCGCCCTGCCGATCGTGCCGGTCCGGGCGCGCGGGCTGACCATCGAGGGCGCGGACGGCCGCCGTTACCTCGACTGTCTCTCGGGCGCCGGAACCCTCGCGCTCGGCCACAACCATCCCGTCGTGCTGGAGGCCATCCGCAAGGTCCTCGACTCGGGGGCACCCCTGCACGTCCTCGATCTCGCCACCCCGGTCAAGGACGCCTTCGTCACCGAACTGTTCCGGACACTGCCGCCCGGTCTCGCCGACCACGCGCGTGTGCAGTTCTGCGGACCGGCCGGTACGGACGCCGTGGAGGCCGCACTCAAGCTGGTCCGGGCCGCCACCGGCCGCTCCGGTGTCCTGGCCTTCACCGGGGCGTACCACGGGATGACCGCAGGATCCCTCGAAGCCTCCGGGGGCGCCTTCGACGTGCGGGTGGCGCGGCTGCCCTATCCGCAGGACTACCGCTGCCCCTTCGGCATCGGCGGCGAGCGCGGCGCCGAACTCGCCGCCCGCTGGACCGAGTCCGTCCTCGACGATCCCAAGTCGGGGGTGCGGCAGCCCGCCGGAATGATCCTCGAACCGGTCCAGGGCGAGGGCGGTGTGATTCCCGCGCCGGACGGGTGGATGCGGCGCATGCGGCAGATCACGGCCGAGCGGTCGATCCCGCTGATCGCCGACGAGGTCCAGACGGGGGTGGGCCGGACCGGTGCCTTCTGGGCGGTGGAGCACAGCGGGGTCGTGCCCGACGTGATGGTCCTGTCCAAGGTTATCGGAGGCAGCCTGCCGCTCGCCGTCGTCGTCTACCGTGACGCCCTCGACGTCTGGCAACCCGGTGCCCACGCGGGCACGTTCCGCGGCAACCAGCTCGCCATGGCCGCCGGTACGGCCACCCTCGCCTACGTCCGCGAGAACCGTCTCGCCGAACGCGCGGCCACCCTGGGCGGCCGCATGCTGGGCCAACTCCGCCTCCTCGCGCAGGAATTCCCGTGCATGGGGGATGTGCGGGGGCGCGGGCTGATGATCGGGGTCGAGATGGTGGACCCCGAGGGCGGGAGCGGATCCGGCGCGATCGGCGCACCGCAGGCCGTCGCGCGGTCCGGTGACGAACCCGGCGCGCCGGGCGACGGAGTCCGGGCCCATGACGTCACGCCTCGCCGGACCCCTCCTTCGGCTTCCGGGCGTGCCCCCTACCCCGCCGCCCCCGCGCTGGCCGCCGCCGTCCGACGGGAGTGCCTGCGCCGAGGCCTGATCGTCGAACTCGGCGGGCGTCACGCCAGCGTCGTACGGCTGCTTCCGCCCTTGACGATCACCGACGAGCAGGCCGCCGCGGTGCTGGACCGGCTGTCGGACGCGATGGCGGCGGTGTCCCGCAGCCACCTCCGCGGTGCGGGGCCGAGGGTGCCCGATCAGCCGAACCGTCAGCCCGAGCGCCCACACCGGCCGGAGCACCGACCGCAGCATCAACCCCAGCCACTGAACCGGCCGGGCCGGCCGCCGGGGCCGGACCGGCGCCAGGACGGCCGTGCCGGGTGGCCGGGGTAGCCCCGGGCAACCGTCGGCGTACCCCGGGCCCGCGGACGCCGGGGCACCGGTGCCGACCCCTCCATCGGCGCGCGTCGCCCCCGCGACCCGCGGGCACCACCGCCCGCTCCCGGCCGACCCCACCACCTCACGAGGAACGACCTTGACCACCTCCTCCCACCAGTCCACCTCCCGTACGTCCCCCGTCCCCCACCAGCAGGGCGACGCCGTCCACGTGACAGCGCCGAGCCGTGCCGCCGATCTCCTGGACCACCCCGATCCGCACACCGCGGCCGACGCGGCCGCCGTGGAGAACCTGCTGCGCTGCTGGGTGCGCGAGACGGACGTGCCCGCACCCCATGACGGCGTCCTGCGCGTGCCGCTGCCCGCCAGTGGCGTCACCTTGCTCGCCCCCGTCCACTACTGGTCGCCGACCGGCTGGCACCGCTTCGGCCTCCCGCGCCTGGCCGGCGCACCCGAGCACTCCCCGCCCGCGGACGCCGTCACGGTCGCGGCCCTGCTGGTCCGCGAGACGCTCCAGGAGCGTGGCCCGTCCGACCAAACCGCCGAAGCCGTGGCAGTGGCCCACGCGGGCGCCCTCCCGGTGGAGCGCGCCACCGCTGCCGAGCCGACGCCCTGTCCCGCGCACACGAACAGGAGCAGCGGGGAAGGCATCGATCTCGTCGCCCGCGTCGCCGACTCCGTCCGCCGCACCGCGGTGTTCATCGCCGAGCGCCGGAAACGCCCCGACGACCGACCCGACCTGTTCCTGACCGCCGAACAGGCACTGCTGCTCGGGCATCCGCTGCACCCGACGCCGAAGAGCCGGGAAGGGCTCTCGGAGGGCGAAGCGCGTCTCCACTCACCGGAGTCGTGCGGCTCCTTCCCCCTTCGCTGGCTCGCTGTCGCTCCTTCCGTGGTCGCCACCGACTCCGCCTGGACCGAAGGCGGCCGTCCCGTCCCTGCCGCCCGGCTGACGGCCCGACTCGGCGGAGCAGGGCTGCCGTTGCCGACCGGGTTCGCCGCCCTGCCGGTGCACCCCTGGCAACTGCGCGAGACCCGTCACCGCCCCGAGGCCGAGGCCCTGTTCGACGCCGGACTCCTCCAGGACCTGGGCGCCCATGGCCCTTCGTGGCATCCGACCTCCTCCGTACGCACCGTGTATCGGCCCGGAGCCCCCGCGATGCTCAAACTGTCGCTCGGTCTGCGCATCACCAACTCCCGTCGTGAGAACCTCCGCAAAGAACTCCACCGTGGTGTCGAGGTGCACCGGCTCCTGCGCGCGGGCCTGGCCCGGCAGTGGCAGGCTGCCCACCCGGACTTCGACATCGTCCGAGATCCGGCCTGGCTCGCGGTCGACGGTGCCGACGGCCTCCCGCTGACGGGTCTCGACGTGATGATCCGCCACAACCCGTTCGCCCCGCAGGACGACGTCTCCTGCGTCGCCGGTCTCGTCGCACCCCGGCCGGACACGGCTTGCGCCCGCCGCTCCCGGCTGACCGTGATCGTCGGGCACCTCGCCGCACGGACCGGCCGGCCGCTGTCGGCTGTCGCCGCCGAGTGGTTCCTGCGCTACCTGGAGCAGGTCGTCCGCCCCGTCCTGTGGCTCGACGGTGAGGCAGGGATCGCCCTGGAGGCGCATCAGCAGAACACGCTCCTCCTCCTGGACCCCGACGGCTGGCCCGCCGGCGGCCGCTACCGCGACAACCAGGGCTACTACTTCCGCGAGTCCGGCCGCGCGGAACTCGAGGCCCGGCTGCCCGGCATCGGCGAACACAGCGACACCTTCGTGTCCGACGACGTCACCGACGAGCGCTTCGCCTACTACCTGGGCATCAACAACGTGCTCGGACTCATCGGCGCGTTCGGTTCCCAGCGGCTCGCCGACGAGCAACTGCTGCTCGCCGCCTTCCGGCGCTTTCTCGCCGACGCCGCCTGCGGCCCTCGCCGGCTGTCCGGCTCGCTGCCCGCCCGACTGCTCGACTCGCCCCGCCTGCGCTGCAAGGCCAACCTGTTGACCCGGTTGCACGGCCTCGACGAACTCGTCGGCCCCGTGGACACCCAGTCCGTCTACGTCACCATCGCCAACCCCCTGTGCTCCTGAGCCGTCGCTTCACCGGCCACCCCGACCCCTGCCCTTCTCCGAGGAACACATCCCGCCCGACCTGCCGAGAGGAGCTGCCGTGGCTCCCGTCGAGACAGCCTCCGACAGCCGCCGTACCCTTCACGCCGCCTCCGATCTGCTCGACAGCGTCGGCCGCTGGGGGCCCGCCGCCACCCCGGCGGGTGCGTTCCACCTGGTCCCCGTACAGGTCGAGAGGGATCTCCCGCTCGTCTGCCGGTGGATGAACGACCCCGTCGTCGCGGCGTTCTGGGAACTGGCAGGGCCCGAATCGAGGACGGCGCGACACCTGCGCCGTCAGCTCGACGACGGGCGCAGCATCCCCTGTCTCGGGGTGCTGGAGGGCCGGCCCATGAGCTACTGGGAGATCTACCGGGCGGACCTCGACCCGCTGGCGTGCCACTACCCGGCCCGACCGCACGACACCGGCGTCCACCTGCTCATCGGCGGTGGCGCCGACCGCGGGCGAGGCCTTGGCAGCCGTCTGCTCAAAGCCGTAGCCGGCCTGATCCTCGACAGGAGGCCCGCTTGTGTCCGCGTCGTCGCCGAACCCGACCTTCGCAACATTCCGTCCATCGCCACCTTCCTGAGCGCGGGATTCCGGTTCCTCGCAGAGGTCGACCTGCCCACCAAGCGGGCGGCCCTCATGGTGCGGGACCGGGTCCCGAGTGATCCGTCATGACGCTGAGTGATCGAGCCGTCACATCTGGAACACCCGTCGCGGCGCATCGGTTCCCGCCCCCGCCGAAGCCCGGCTTTCCCACCCCCACCGAGAAACCCACCGTCTTGATCCCTTCCCTCCCGTCCGCCTTGACCACACGTTTGTCAGTGCCGCGCCGTAGGGTGGTCGCGCTATGACGAAGCCCTCACTCCCTGAACTCCTGCACGCTGCCGTCACCGCTGTCGGCGGCACGGAGCGCCCCGGCCAGGTGACCATGGCCGAAGCCGTCGCCGAGGCGATCGACGACGGATCCCATCTGCTGGTCCAGGCCGGCACCGGCACCGGTAAGTCGCTCGGCTACCTCGTGCCCGCACTCGCGCACGGGGAGCGCGTAGTGGTCGCGACCGCCACGCTGGCCCTCCAGCGCCAGCTCGTGGAGCGGGACCTGCCGCGTACGGTCGACGCGCTGCATCCGCTGCTGCGTCGTCGCCCGGAGTTCGCCATGCTCAAGGGCAGATCGAACTACCTGTGCCTGCACCGACTCCATGAAGGCGTCCCGCAGGACGAGGAGGAGGGCCTCTTCGACCAGTTCGAGGCGGCCGCACCCACCAGCAAGCTGGGCCAGGACCTGCTCCGGCTGCGGGACTGGTCGGACGAGACCGAGTCCGGTGACCGGGACGACCTCACGCCGGGTGTCTCGGACCGGGCCTGGGCGCAGGTGTCGGTGTCCTCCCGGGAGTGCCTCGGAGCCACGAAGTGCGCCTACGGCGCCGAGTGCTTCGCGGAGATGGCCCGCGAGCGCGCCAAGCTCGCCGAGGTCGTCGTCACCAACCACGCGCTGCTGGCCATCGACGCCATCGAGGGCGCGCCGGTCCTTCCGCAGCACGAGGTGCTGATCGTCGACGAGGCGCACGAGCTGGTCTCGCGGGTCACCGGTGTGGCCACCGGCGAGCTGACTCCCGGGCAGGTCAACCGGGCCGTACGCCGGGCGGCGAAGCTGGTCAACGAAAAGGCGGCCGACCAGCTGCAGACCGCCGCCGAGGGCTTCGAGCGGCTCATGGAGCTGGCGCTGCCCGGCCGTCTGGAGGAGGTCCCGGAGGACCTCGGGTACGCCCTCATGGCACTGCGCGACGCCGCGCGGACCGTCATCTCGGGGATCGGCGCGACCCGCGACAAGTCCGTCCAGGACGAGGACGCGGTCCGCAAGCAGGCTCTGGCGTCCGTGGAGAGCGTGCACGACGTGGCGGAGCGGATCGTCAACGGCTCCGAGTACGACGTCGTCTGGTACGAGCGGCACGACCGTTTCGGCGCCTCCGTGCGCGTCGCGCCCATGTCCGTGTCGGGCCTGCTGCGGGAGAAGCTCTTCGCCGACCGCTCCGTGACCCTGGCCTCGGCGACCTTGAAACTGGGCGGGGACTTCAACGGTGTGGGCGCCTCGATGGGACTGGCGCCGGAGGGCACCGAGGGCGAGGACATCCCGCAGTGGAAGGGCATCGACGTGGGGTCGCCCTTCGACTACCCCAAGCAGGGCATCCTCTATGTGGCCAAACACCTGTCGCGTCCCGCGCGGGACGGCGACCGCGGCGACATGCTCGACGAACTGACCGAGCTGATCCAGGCGGCCGGCGGGCGCACGCTCGGCCTGTTCTCCTCCATGCGGGCCGCGCAGCTCGCCGCCGAGGAACTGCGCACGCGCGTCCCCGAGTTCCCGATCCTCCTCCAGGGCGAGGAGACGCTCGGTGAGCTGATCAAGAACTTCGCGGCGGATCCGCAGACCTGCCTCTTCGGCACCCTGTCACTCTGGCAGGGCGTCGACGTCCCCGGTCCCAGCTGCCAGCTGGTCGTCATGGACAAGATCCCGTTCCCGCGCCCGGACGATCCCCTGATGAGTGCCCGCCAGAAAGCGGTGGAGGATTCCGGCGGCAACGGCTTCATGGCGGTCGCGGCCACCCATGCGGCGCTGCTGATGGCCCAGGGTGCGGGACGACTCGTGCGGGCGTCGGGGGACCGTGGTGTGGTCGCCGTACTGGACCAGCGGCTGGCGACGGCCCGCTACGGGAGCTACCTGAAGGCGTCCCTGCCGGACTTCTGGTACACGACGGACCGCAATCAGGTCCGCAGGTCCCTCGCGGCGATCGACGCGGTGGCCAAGCAGGCGGAGGCACAGTGAAGGAGGGGGCCGTCCCGCTCCCGGGACGGCCCCCTCCTTCACGGCTGACCGGGTTCACGGCTGAGCTGATCGGGCACAGCACAGGGCCCCGGAACCGGCGCAGGGATCCCGGGGCCCAGTTTCGGGGGGCGGACGGAGCCGTCCCGTCCACCGCCGTACTCAGACGCGGCGGAGTACGGCCACCACCTTGCCGAGGATGGTCGCGTCGTCACCCGGGATCGGCTCGTAGGCGGCGTTGTGCGGGAGGAGCCACACATGGCCGTCCTCGCGCTTGAAACGCTTGACGGTGGCCTCGCCGTCCAGCATCGCCGCCACGATGTCGCCGTTCTCGGCGACGGGCTGACGGCGGACGGTGACCCAGTCGCCGTCGCAGATCGCGGCCTCGATCATCGAGTCACCCACGACCTTCAGGACGAACAGCTCGCCGTCACCCACCAACTGCCGCGGGAGGGGGAAGACGTCCTCGACCGACTCCTCGGCGAGGATCGGGCCACCGGCGGCGATGCGTCCGACCAGCGGGACGTACGACGCGGCGGGCTTGCCGGCGGTGTCCGTGGGCTGCACGGAGCTGGCCTGGTCGGAACCTCGCACCTCGTAGGCGCGCGGCCGGTGCGGATCGCGGCGCAGGAAGCCCTTCCGCTCCAGTGCCATCAGCTGGTGGGCGACCGAGGACGTGCTGGACAGGCCGACCGCCTGACCGATCTCCCGCATGGACGGCGGGTAGCCGCGCCGCTGTACGGAGTCCCTGATGACCTCGATCACTCGGCGCTGCCGGTCGGTGAGTCCCGAGCTGTCGGCGCGGATGCCTGGAGGTCGCCCAGGCAGAGAGCGCTTGTGTCCCTCGGGATTCATGGCTTCGTTCATCGCATGCACCGGCTCGAGTCGGCCCTGGGAGCGGTCCTGGGCAGTGATGGTGGCACTGTCTGCGGTGGTGGTCACGTCGGCCCCTCTCGATTGTCTCCCTGCTGGACAACGGTAGTTGCTTTCGAAAGGTTGCGCCAAACACACGTTCGAGTGAAAAAGCGCGGATAGCCTGACTTGATCACGTGTCTGGGTGTATGGCTAACGTGCCGCGCGGCGGACAAAAGGGCTCATTGTTGTACCCTTCACCGCCGAGACGGATGACCTTGTGAGGTGTGGCCTCAGTCTGCCATCCGGCGCCCCGCAGGCCGGGAATTGGCCCCGCTCTGCGCGAGAGTCCCACCTCTCCTCCCTGCGGCGCCCACGGTATCGCCGTATCCGGTGCGCCGATACGGGTGCACGCACGCGTGCGCGGGTGGTTTTCGGGTGCTGGGTGTGACGGCGGGATCGCGAGGGGTGAAGGCGTCGGACGCGACACGCGTCGCAGCCTGGATGTATGGGCCAAGCCCCCATATGTAGTGGTTGGATTGCACCAGCGGCCCAGAAGTTGTGGTCCCCGGTGTCTTCGGATGCTCGTGGATCCCCTATGCTTGGGGCTGCTTCGAGGGGCCCGTGAGGTCCGGCGAGGCCATTGAGTCTGCTGTGAGGAGGGTTGGAGTTCATGCACTGCCCCTTCTGTAGGCACCCCGACAGTCGTGTCGTCGACAGCCGTACGACGGATGACGGCACGTCGATCCGCAGGCGCCGCCAGTGCCCTGACTGCTCCCGTCGTTTCACGACCGTGGAGACGTGCTCGCTCATGGTGGTGAAGCGGTCCGGAGTCACCGAGCCCTTCAGCCGTATCAAGGTCATCAACGGCGTGCGCAAGGCATGTCAGGGGCGGCCTGTCACCGAGGACGCGCTGGCTCAGCTCGGCCAGCGGGTCGAGGAGGCGGTCCGGGCCACCGGAAGTGCCGAGTTGACCACCCATGACGTGGGGCTGGCCATACTCGGCCCGTTGCAGGAGCTCGACCTCGTCGCCTATCTGCGATTCGCCTCCGTCTACCGGGCGTTCGACTCGCTCGAGGACTTCGAGGCCGCCATCGTGGAACTCAGGAACCAGACGGCACGCCCCGACGCGGACGACGACGACCGCGAGGGCGATGCAGGGACTGCAGTGGGGAGCCGGGAGGACGACGGCGGGCCCGGAGGGACCGTGCAGGTCCCCGAGCCCGCCCACGCCGCCGACTGACCGAAGGACCGGAACCGGGCTTTCGAGTCCGGGGACGGCCGGGCGGCGGCGGACCAAGACCTGCTGTGGGTGATAGCGCGTGGGTGCCCACAGCACAAGACAGAACACCGTGTCACGGGAACAAACGTGGCATTTTAGGGCGTTTTCGCCCGTAGAGGGAGGCGGCATGACAGAGACGGCGAGCGGTCCGGCACGAGGTTCCCGAGCCAAGGGCACCAAGACCACCAAGGGCCTGCGTATCGAGCGCATCCACACGACCCCCGGCGTGCACCCTTACGACGAGGTGGCCTGGGAGCGTCGTGACGTCGTCATGACCAACTGGCGCGACGGCTCGGTCAATTTCGAGCAGCGTGGCGTCGAGTTCCCCGACTTCTGGTCGGTGAACGCGGTCAACATCGTCACCAGCAAGTACTTCCGCGGTGCCGTCGGCACCCCGCAGCGCGAGACCGGCCTCAGGCAGCTGATCGACCGCATCGTGAAGACGTACCGGAAGGCCGGTGAGGACCACAAGTACTTCTCCTCGCCCGCCGACGCCGAGATCTTCGAGCACGAGCTGGCGTACGCCCTCCTGCACCAGATCTTCAGCTTCAACAGCCCTGTCTGGTTCAACGTCGGTACGCCGCAGCCCCAGCAGGTCTCCGCCTGCTTCATCCTGGCCGTCGACGACTCCATGGAGTCGATCCTCGACTGGTACAAGGAAGAGGGCATGATCTTCAAGGGCGGCTCCGGCGCCGGCCTGAACCTCTCGCGCATCCGCTCCTCCAAGGAACTCCTCTCCTCCGGCGGCAACGCCTCCGGCCCGGTCTCCTTCATGCGTGGTGCCGACGCCTCCGCCGGCACCATCAAGTCGGGTGGCGCCACCCGTCGTGCGGCCAAGATGGTCGTCCTCGACGTGGACCACCCGGACGTCGAGGACTTCATCGCCACCAAGGTGAAGGAGGAGGAGAAGATCCGCGCCCTGCGTGACGCGGGCTTCGACATGGACCTGGGCGGCGACGACATCACGTCCGTCCAGTACCAGAACGCCAACAACAGCGTCCGCGTGAACGACGAGTTCATGACGGCCGTCGAGAACGGCACCGAGTTCGGCCTCCGCGCCCGTATGACCGGCGAGATCATCGAGAAGGTCGACGCCAAGGCGCTGTTCCGCAAGCTCGCCGAGGCCGCCTGGGCCTGTGCCGACCCGGGCATCCAGTACGACGGTGTGATCAACAACTGGCACACCTGCCCCGAGTCCGGCCGGATCACCGCGTCGAACCCGTGCAGCGAGTACATGCACCTGGACAACACGTCCTGCAACCTCGCTTCGCTGAACCTGATGAAGTTCCTCAAGGACGACGGCAAGGGCAACCAGTCCTTCGAGGCCGACCGCTTCCAGAAGGTCGTCGAGCTCGTCATCACCGCGATGGACATCTCCATCTGCTTCGCGGACTTCCCGACCGAGAAGATCGGCGAGAACACGCGCGCGTTCCGCCAGCTCGGCATCGGCTACGCGAACCTCGGCGCCCTGCTGATGGCCACCGGTCACGCGTACGACTCCGACGGCGGCCGCACACTGGCCGGCGCCATCACCTCCCTGATGACGGGCACGGCCTACCGCCGCTCGGCCGAGCTCGCCTCGGTCGTCGGCACGTACGACGGCTACGCCCGCAACGCCGACGCCCACAACCGCGTCATGAAGCAGCACTCCGACGCCAACGCGACGGCCGTCCGCACGGACGACCTGGACTCCCCGGTCTGGGCGGCCGCCACGGAGGCCTGGCAGGACGTGCTGAGGCTCGGTGAGAAGAACGGTTTCCGTAACTCCCAGGCGTCCGTGCTCGCCCCGACCGGCACCATCGGTCTGGCGATGTCCTGCGACACCACCGGCGTCGAGCCCGACCTCGCCCTGGTCAAGTTCAAGAAGCTGGTCGGCGGCGGCTCGATGCAGATCGTCAACGGCACCGTCCCGCAGGCCCTGCGCCGCCTGGGTTACCAGGAGGAGCAGATCGAGGCGATCGTCGCCCACATCGCCGACAACGGCAACGTGATCGACGCCCCCAGCCTCAAGCCGGAGCACTACGAGGTGTTCGACTGCGCCATGGGCGAGCGTGCCATCTCCCCGATGGGTCACGTCCGCATGATGGCCGCGATCCAGCCCTGGATCTCCGGTGCCATCTCCAAGACGGTCAACATGCCGGAGACGGCGACCGTCGAGGAGGTCGAGGAGATCTACTTCGAGGCCTGGAAGCTCGGCGTCAAGGCGCTCGCGATCTACCGCGACAACTGCAAGGTCGGTCAGCCCCTCTCCGCGAAGACCAAGGAGAAGGAGAAGACCGAGATCACCGAGAAGGCCGAGGACACGATCCGCACCGCGGTCGAGAAGGTCATCGAGTACCGCCCGGTCCGCAAGCGTCTGCCCAAGGGCCGGCCCGGCATCACGACCTCCTTCACGGTCGGTGGCGCCGAGGGCTACATGACCGCCAACTCCTACCCGGACGACGGTCTCGGCGAGGTCTTCCTGAAGATGTCCAAGCAGGGTTCGACCCTCGCCGGGATGATGGACGCCTTCTCCATCGCGGTCTCCGTCGGTCTCCAGTACGGCGTGCCGCTGGAGACGTACGTCTCGAAGTTCACCAACATGCGCTTCGAGCCGGCCGGCATGACCGACGACCCGGACGTGCGGATGGCGCAGTCGATCGTCGACTACATCTTCCGCCGCCTGGCGCTCGACTTCCTGCCCTTCGAGACGCGTTCCGCGCTCGGCATCCACTCCGCCGAGGAGCGTCAGCGCCACCTGGAGACCGGTTCGTACGAGCCGACCTTCGAGGAGGAGAACGTGGACGTCGAGGGGCTCGCGCAGTCCGCTCCGCGTCAGACGGACCTGAAGGCCGTGGCCACTCCCAAGGTCGACGTCGAGGTGATCGAGCCCGCCCCGAAGCAGGCTCACACCAGCGCCGAGCTGGTGGAGATGCAGCTGGGCATCCAGGCCGACGCCCCGCTGTGCTTCTCCTGCGGTACGAAGATGCAGCGGGCCGGTTCCTGCTACATCTGCGAGGGCTGCGGGTCGACCAGCGGTTGCAGCTGATCCCTGCCGTGCCGATCAGGTCGCGATGACCTGACAAAGGGCGGTGGAGCCGGTTCCCGGCTCCACCGCCCTCGGTGTTTTTTGCGGAGGTTTCACGGTCCGCGAGGCGTGGGTCGCGCCCTTTGCGCCTTCAGGAGTGGCGCACCTGGCCCATGGTCCTCGTGAACGTCGCCGGGTCGTCCTCGAAGCCCTGGACGCCGGAGTGGAACGACCATCCGTCGGACGACTCGCGCAGGAACTCCCCGACCGTCGCCGCGGTCGCGCCGAGGACGCCGGCGAAGTCGTCCTCGTCCAGGACGGTGTAGCCCTCCCGTATCCGGAAGGCCGGGTTGAGCACACCGACGAACGTCCGGTGCTCCGGGTTCTGTTGTATGACGACACCGACGACCACGCGCGCGTACCGTGCGTCCAGGCGGTCGAGCTCCAGCGTCATCACCTCGTCCCAGCCGAAGCCCTTGCCGTCCTTGCTGTCCCGGTTGAGGTAGATCGTTCCGTCGGGGGAGCGACTGTCGAAGTGGACCACATAGGCAGGGGCACCATGCGGATCGCTCTCCAGGTAGGTCGCGGCCACGATGTCGAGGTCGGTGGGTGGCTGACCCGTCGGACTCGGGTCCCACTTCAGCGCCATCTCGACCTTGCGGATTCCCTTGTTGAGGCCGCTCACCGGATTCCCCTCCCCGTTTCCCCGTCTGATGTCGCCCTGAACCCGCCGACTCTCAGGGCCGGTTGCCCATCCTGCCACGCGCGTGTGCGCCGTCGCAGCGTCGCTCTGTGAACGAGAGTGACCAACGCCACGCCCACTGGCCGTACGATGGCGCGGTGCTGGTCAAGTGGATTCGCTGCACCGTGGTGGACCGCCGCGGTTTCGAACGGGGACAGCGAAAGTGGGCGGGGCTTCTGGGGGAGCCGGGGTTCCGGGGGCAGGGCGGGGGCTGGAGCAGGGGGCGGCCCTCCGTCGCGCATGTCTTCGCGTTCTGGGAGAGCCGCGCCTTCTACGACTCCTTCATGGCGCGTTCCCATGACCGGCTGGCGGCGGCTCAGTCGGGCACCTTCAAGGACGCCCAGGTGCGGCTGTTCGATTACCGCTTCGACGTGAAGACGGGCTTCGAGCCGCGCTTCACCGACTCCGACCTGCTGCGGGTGGCCCTCTGCCGGGTCCACGAGGAACGCGCCGAGCACTTCACCCTCATGCAGGAGAAGGTGTGGAATCCCGCCATGGCCGGCTCGCCCGGCATGATCCGGGGGATGTTCGCCGAGGCGCCCGGGCACGAGTTCATGGTGCTCTCGATGTGGCGCTCGGCGGCCGAACACGGAAAGTACCGCACCGAACGCGTGGAGCGGCTCGCGCTGCGCGCCCAGACGGAGGCGGACATATCCGCCCTCACCGGTGACATCGTCGAACTCGAGTCGACCTGGACGGTTTGAAAATCGCACTCACTGCTGACGAACGCGCCGGATGCGCCGGATGCGTCAGTCATGTGCTGTATGCGCTTTCTGTTGCGGGATTTGTGTGACCTACGCTGTATGAAGGCCGTACGAGTGCTCAGTCGGCCGTCACCCGATCTAGGGTTTTGGCATGGCACGACCACGGCGCATCGTCCTTGTCCGGCACGGGGAGTCAACGGGCAATGTTGATGACACCGTCTACGAGCGTGAACCCGACCATGCACTGGCTCTGACCGAGCGAGGGTGGCAACAGGCGGAGGAGACGGGAAAGACCCTGCGGGAGGTGTTCGGCCACGAGCGGGTCAGCGTGTACGTCTCCCCCTACCGGCGGACGCATGAGACCCTCCGGGCCTTCCACCTGGACCCCGAGCTCATACGGGTACGCGAAGAGCCCCGGCTGCGCGAGCAGGACTGGGGAAACTGGCAGGACCGCGACGACGTACGGTTGCAGAAGACCTACCGGGACGCCTACGGGCACTTCTTCTACCGCTTCGCCCAGGGCGAGAGCGGCGCCGACGTCTACGACCGGGTCGGCGGCTTCCTGGAGAGTCTCTTCCGCAGCTTCGAGGCCCCCGACCATCCGCCGAACGTGCTCATCGTGACCCACGGCCTCGCGATGCGGCTGTTCTGCATGCGCTGGTTCCACTGGACGGTCGCGGAATTCGAGTCCCTCGCGAATCCGGGGAACGCCGAGATGCGGATGCTCGTTCTCGGGGACGACGACAGGTACACGCTCGACCGGCCCTTCAATCGCTGGCGAGATCCGGAACCGTACGGGATCACCGGATAGGGTGGCATAGCGATGATCGCTGACTCCTCTCCCGACCGGCGCCTGGAGCGCGCGCTGGCCAGCCTGCGCGGCCTCGCCCTGGGTGACGCGCTGGGCTCACAGTTCTTCGTGCCGGTGAACTATCCGCTCCTCCAGCGCCGGACGCTGCCGCCCGGACCCTGGCAGTGGACCGACGACACCGAGATGGCCTGCTCCGTCGTGGCCGTCCTGGCCGCCCACCACCGCATCGACCAGGACGCACTGGCGCAGTCCTTCGCACAGCACCACGACTTCGACCGTGGCTACGGTCCCGCGGTCAACCGGCTGCTGAGACTGGTCAGGGAAGGTGCCGACTGGCGTGAGCTGTCGGCGGCCCTGTTCAACGGGCAGGGGTCCTGGGGCAACGGCGCCGCCATGCGCGTCGCCCCGCTGGGAGCCTGGTACGCGGACGATCCCGAGCAGGCCACCCACCAGGCCGAGATCTCCGCCTACCCCACACATCAGCACCGGGAGGCCGTCGTCGGGGCCATGGCCGTCGCCGCGGCCGCCGCGCTGGTCGGCGCCCCGGGAGGGCCGCCCAGCGCCGAGGCGCTTCTGGACGGCGTCGTCGCCCTCGTTCCGAAGAGCGCCGTCGGCGCCGGTCTGCGCCGGGCCAGGGACATGCTCGACTATGCCGACGCGGCCACCGTCGCGGCGGTGCTGGGCTGCGGGAGGCGGACGTCGGCGCACGACACCGTCCCCTTCGCCGTCTGGTCGGCGGCGCGCGCTCTCGGTGACTACGAGACGGCGTTCTGGACCACCGCGCAGGTCGGCGGCGATGTCGACACGACCTGCGCCATCGTGGGCGGAATACTCGCGTCCGGCGAGGCGGGGACCCCCCCGGAGGCGTGGACACGGCAGGTGGAAGCGCTGCCGGAGTGGATGCCGGTGCGCCACGTGGTGCCAGAGGCCTGAAAACGACACCTGACGCCTGCCGTTTGTCGGCGGTCGGCGGTCGGCGGTCGGCGGTCGGCCGTACGGCTCACCGTGCGCCCGCGTCATCTCGTTGGGCGAGGCGGCGCGGCAGCCGGTGAGAACTCTCGGTGTTCGATGGGAACTCTGCGTGACTGTCCAGGCGTTCTTCGGACATCCGCTGTGCGACCTGTGCGTGCAGGTGGGCGGGTGGCCGTGGGACGACATAGGGGGTGCGCGTGCGGTTCGAACTGTTGACGATCATGGTGTCGGTAGCGAGAGGCCGCGCGGGCCGACCCGGAAGCGGTGGACGCGCCTTCGTCGGGACAGGCGTGGGCACTCCCGGGTCGGCCGACAGTGCTGGTCCGTCAGCCGGCCATGGGGCCCGCCGTGCCGGACAGAGCCTCCAGGTCGCTCTTCTGGACACGGATGACGAACCAGGCCGTCACCAGAGCGAGTACGGCCATCGCGGCGGCCGGGACGAAGGCCGTTGAGATCCCGTGGGCGAGTACGTCATGCCCCCAGGGGGCGGGCAACTGGTGCGTCTTGGCGAACTCGGCCTTCTGCTCCGGGGTTCCGTCCGCGAGGAACTTCGGCAGCTGCTTCTCCGCCTCGTCCTTGCTGGCCGTACCGAAGACGGTCGTCAGGATGGACAGGCCGAGCGAACCTCCCACCTGCTGCGTGGCGTTGAGCAGACCGGACGCGGCGCCCGCTTCGTGCGGGGCGACACCCGAGACGGCGGTGACCGTCACTGTCACGAAGTTCAGTCCCATGCCGAAGGCGAAGACCACCATCGGCCCGAGCACTCCGCCGACGTACGTGCTGTCGGGACTGATGAAGGCCTGCCAGATGAGGCCGACCGCCACCAGTGCGGAACCGACGAGCATGAACGGCTTGGGGCCGACGGTGGGCAGGAAGCGCTGCGACAGACCCGCGCCCGCGGCGATGGCGACCGTGACGGGGAGGAAGGCGAGACCCGCCTTGATCGGGCTGTAGCCCAGCACGTTCTGCACGAAGAGCACGATGTAGAAGAACATGCCGAACATGGCCGCAGCGAGGCTGAGCATGATCACGTACGTGCCGGAGCGGTTGCGGTCGGCGAACATCTTGAGTGGAGTGATGGGCTCCCTGGCCCGCGACTCCGTGAACACGAAGGCGACCAGCAGGACCAGTGCGACCGCGAAGGCGCCGACGGTCAGACCGTCCCGCCAGCCTTCCTCCGCCGAGCGGATGAACGCGTAGACCAGGGAGACCATGCCGAGCGTCGAGGTCAGCGCGCCGGCTATGTCGAAACGGCCGGGGTGACGTTCGGACTCGCTGATGTAGAGCGGCGTGAGGAAGGCGATGAGCACGCCGATGGGCACGTTGACGAACAGCACCCAGCGCCAGTCGAGCCACTCGGTGAGCATGCCGCCCGCGAGCAGGCCGATGGCGCCGCCGCCTGCGGAGACCGCGGCGAAGACGCCGAAGGCCCGGTTCCGCTCCGGCCCCTCGGGGAATGTGGTGGTGATGAGCGCCAGCGACGTGGGCGACGCGATGGCGCCTCCCACGCCCTGGAGGGCGCGTGCGGCGAGCAGCTGCCAGGGTTCCTGGGCCAGTCCGCCCAGGAGCGAGGCGAAGGTGAAGAGAAGGATGCCGGCCATGAACACGCGTCGCCGGCCGAGGATGTCACCCGCTCTGGCGCCGAGCAGCAGCAGGCCGCCGAAGGTGAGCGTGTAAGCGCTGACCACCCAGGTGAGATCGGTGGTGCTGAACTTGAGCGAGTCTTGTATGTGCGGAAGCGCGATGTTCACAATCGTCGCGTCGAGTACCACCATGAGTTGGCAGGCCGCGATCACGGTGAGTGCGATGCCGGGATGTCCCTCCCGACGGGCCGCCCCCGGTTTCTGGTTCTGAGTCAGCTGAGAGGTTGTCACTATGAGTCCCCCACAAGAGCATTAGTGAACGATGGCGTTCACTGGCCCGACAACGGTAGTGAGTCCCTCGTAGTGAACGCAAGCGTTCACTCGCGGCGTCGCCTCTCGGCGTGTCCCCCGTCGCGGTTGCGCGGAGCCTCGCTCCACCCCCTTGATCCCCGCTCTCCCCTGATCCCCGCTCTCCCTAGATCCCCGCTCTCCCTAGATCCCCGCTCTCCCTAGATCCCCGCTCTCCCTAGATCCCCGCTTCCTCTGCTCGCTGGAGACACCTGGATGGACACTTCGCGCTGGACGGCCGCCCCCGCTCGGGCGTCCTC
The DNA here is from genome assembly GCA_001298545.1 of Actinobacteria bacterium OV320. Classification (GTDB taxonomy): domain Bacteria; phylum Actinomycetota; class Actinomycetes; order Streptomycetales; family Streptomycetaceae; genus Streptomyces; species Streptomyces coriariae. Next base: position 829,658 of record LJCX01000030.1, on the reverse strand, counting down.
TCCCCGCCGGCGCGGCGCCGTGCTCGAACGTGCGATTCTCGATGCCACGCTGGAGCAGTTGGGCACCGTCGGCTGGAACGGCCTCACGATGGAAGGGGTGGCGGCCGGTGCCCAGACCGGCAAGGCCGCCGTCTATCGCCGCTGGCCGTCCAAGGAGGCCCTCGTCACGGACGCTCTGCGGGCCGGGCTGCCTCGGCTGGACGCCGTACCCGATCTGGGCAGCGTGCGCGCGGATCTGATGGCGCTGTGCCGTGACGCGCGTGACGCGATGTTCTCCCGCCCCGGCTTCGCATTGCGTTCGATTATTCACGAATGCGATCCGACGCAGGCCGAACGCTTCCACACCTTGATCATAGATGGAGTGGTGGAGCCGACCGTGAAACTGCTGCGAGAGGTCGTAGATCGCGGAATCGAGAGGGGGGAGGTGCGGTCCGACGCGGCGAACAGCTATGTCTTCGATGTCATTCCGGCCATGATGATGTATCGATCGAAGATGTGCGGATGTGAATGGGATGATCGCGAGCTCGACGAGATGATCGACCGCCTCATGCTGCCGCTGCTGCGGCCGGACCGGCCCTGAGCGCGGATTCGGCGCCCTTGCGGTCGGTCGGCGGGGGTCCGGTGCCGACCGGGGTGTCGCGACGGGATGCCGGCGGCGTAATCTAAGGGCGCCATGCCGTACGAACCACCCACTCACACCGTCGAGCGCTCCCTGCGCGCCACGACCGGAGCGAAGGTCATCGCCGGTGTCGACGAGGTGGGCCGCGGTGCCTGGGCCGGACCCGTCACCGTCTGCGCGGCCGTCACCGGACTCCGTCGACCCCCCGTAGGCCTCACCGATTCCAAGCTGCTCACCGTCAAGCGGCGTAACGAGCTCTCGCAGGAGCTGCTGACGTGGGTGACCTCGCACGCCCTGGGTCACGCCTCCCCGGAGGAGATCGACGACCTGGGGATGACCGCCGCGCTCCGGCTCGCCGCCGGCCGGGCCCTGGACGCCCTCCCGATCCGCCCGGACGCGGTGATCCTCGACGGGAAGCACGACTACCTCGGCGACCCTTGGCGGGTCCGTACGGTGATCAAGGGTGACCAGTCCTGTGTGGCGGTCGCGGCGGCCTCGGTGATCGCCAAGGTCCAGCGCGACAAAATGATGGCCGAACTGGGTATCGACCATGCAGACTTCGGTTTTGCGGACAATGCCGGGTATCCGTCGCCCGTGCACAAGGCCGCACTGGAGGAGCGGGGACCCACTCCGTTCCACCGGTTGTCGTGGGCGTATCTTGATGCGCTGCCCCAGTGGCGGCATCTCAAGAAGGCCCGCACCTGGGCGAACGGGAGCGTCCCGGGGGTCGAAGGGCAACTCGGCTTCGACTTTTGACGATTCCGCTCGCACTGATGTGCCACCCGCTGGCGCTTGCCGCACCAACGTTTGATAAATAACAGCTCATGCCTCTCATTCCCCAGGAGCCTCAGATTCACGAGAGTGCCCAGGGTCCCCGCGCCACTCCGGCCAGTGGCCGCACAGCGCCGACCCCTCGACCTGTACCTGGACCCCGTCCCGCGGCTCCGTCGCGTCCCGGTCGTCCCGGACCCGTCCGGCCCACGCCACCGGCGCAACGCGCGCCGCGTGACACGGCCGCCAAGCCCGGGCCCTCGGCCCCGGCCGCCCCTGCCGTCGCCGCGCCTGCTTCGGTGACTCCTCAGGTCCAGTTGATCCCGGCCTCGGCCGAGGGGGCGCTGGACGCCGCCGAGGAGGCCGTGGACCTCCTCCTGGACTCGGGTCGCACTCCGGGGGACGTGCTGGTGGTCACCACCGGCGAGCAACACCCCTGGGCCACCCATGAACTGTCCTTCGGCGAGGCGCCCTACTGGGCGCAGCACGACGCGGGAGACGACGTCTTCTACGCCGATGCCGCAGTGCTGGACCGGGCGGGCGCGCGTCCCGTCGTCGTGGTCGCCGTCAACGGCGGACCCGACACCGTGGCCGCCACCGTTCTGCCGCTGGCCCGCGCTCGGGCGGCCGGTCTGCTGATCGTCTGCGGCGATCCGCAGCAGATCAACACCGCGCTGGGCGCGGGCGTCTGAGCCGGCTCCGGTAGGCCGTCAGGTGCCGGGGTCACGGAGGCGTCGCTCGTGCGGTGCCTCTGTGGTGTGTGTGCCGTCGGCACGGCCTTGCGTGTGCCGGACGGGCCCGGTCTCGGCGCGCGACGATGCAGGTGGGCCCCCGGGAGGTTTGCGCCTCCCGGGTGCCGACGTACTTGCGGGCTCTTTTGGCCGCCCGGCCGCCTCTCAGCGGGCTGCCGCGCGACGGAGCACCTCCGAGGCGGCGCCTCCGGTTCGGGGCAGCGGCGGTGGGGCCTCGGACAGGGCGAAGGGTTCCGGAGTCGAATCGGCGTGGGGCCGACGGCCTCCGCGGCCCTCGCCGAGGACCTGCCACCCGTCCCGGGTGAGAGTGATGTACGCCCCACAGCGCAACCCGTGCAACGTGCAGGCGTCACGCAGACCCCACATCCACGCCCCGTCCTCTTCCGTCCAGCGCGCGTCGCCGTCCCGGCAGTAGAGCAGCACGGCGGTGCGCACGGGCGTGCGCAGCCGAAGATCGTGCGGGATGACCCGGCGCAACTGGGCGAGCAGGGCGTTGCGGAACATCCAGCCGTCGGACGATGCTTGGCGCCGGGTGAACGAGGCGCTGGCCCGCACCCGTTCGTCCGGGTCGAGCACGGCCACGATCGCGGTGGCCGGCCGTGGCCGGTGCCGCGAGTGCAGTCCGCTGACGACCTCCCGTGGGTTGCGCAGCAGCGGGATGCCGGCCGCTGCCCACTCGGCGGGTTCGAGCAAGCGGGTGGCGGAGGTGGCGGACGTGGACGTCGACAGCGATGCCGCCGAGGACGGAGCGAATCCGAAGGTCACGATCCTCCCTTCGGCTACGGCCCACACAGCGGGCGGGTCGGATTCGGGGGAGCGCACGCCGCAGCAAAGCCCTACCGGACTACGGGCGAGCCGTGCGGGGAGCGGAACTCAATTCTTCCTGGCGAACTGGGATGCGGCAACGAGCAATTGGGGCCACCGACCGTTATGTGACGATGAGTGACCTATATCCTTACCCAGTGATTCTCGGAAGGACACGTGAGCCGACAGCTCACGGCCTGTGAGTGCCTCCGTGGCGGCGGATTCGACGGACCACCACAACGCCACGCCGATGCCGAGGCGCCACCGGCGGGCGCTCGGGGGCGCTCGGGACGGGCTTCGCCGGTCGCAACCCGTGGTCAGCCTTGCACGGCCAGTACCAGAGGCAACACCCCCTGCGCGCCCGCGCGACGCAGCATCCGGGCCGCGACCGCGAGGGTCCAGCCCGTCTCGGTGTAGTCGTCGACGAGCAGAACGGGCCCCGAGGCCTCGGCGAGCGCGGCGGCGAGCGCGGGCGGCACCTCCAGCATGCCGTGCAGCGCCTTGAGGCGTTGAGCGCTGTTGCTCCGAGAGATCGGCGAGGCGTCAGCGGTGTACTCCACCGAGCCCAGGAGCGGCAGTCGGCCGACTTCGGCGATGCGCGCACCCAGGGAGTGGATCAACCGCGGTCGGGTGCGGGAGGCGATGGTGACCACGCCGACCGGGCGCGGCGAGGCGTCGGCCACCGCGGAGGCCCAACCGCCGGGGCCCTTCGCCCAGTCGGTCAGCACCCCCACCACGGCCCTCGCCACATCGTCCGGAACCGGCTCGTCGGAAGCCTGGGCGGTGAACATCGGGCGCAGCCGGTTGCCCCAGCCGATGTCGGAGAGACGCCCCAACGCCCGCCCGGCCGAAGCCTGTTCACCGGCCGGAATGCGCCCCTTGAGCTCCACGCCGATCGCCGGGAGGCCGGTCGGCCACATCCGGCGGGGCTCCACCTCGACGCCCGCCCGGCCCAGGTCCACTCGCGCGGCGTCCAGCGCGGCCGTGGACGTCTCGGCGGTGTATCGCGCCCCAGCGCAGTTGTCGCAGCGGCCGCAGGGCTTGGCGCCTTCGTCATCGAGCTGACGCTGCAGGAACTCCATCCGGCAGTCCGTCGTCGACGCGTACCGCCGCATCGCCTCCTGCTCGGCCTTGCGCTGCCGGGCGACCCACTCGTACCGCTCGGTCTCGTACGTCCACGGCTGCCCGGTCGCGAGCCAGCCGCCCTTGACCCGCTTGACCGCCCCGTCCACGTCGAGGACCTTGAGCATGGTCTCCAGGCGGGAGCGGCGCAGCTCCACCAAGGGCTCCAGAGCGGGCAGCGACACAGGCCGCTCCGCGCGCGCGAGGACATCCAGGGTGCGGCGCACCAGTTCCTCCGACGGGAAGGCCAGCGACGCGAAGTACTCCCAGATCGCCTCGTCCTCCTTCCCCGGCAGCAGGAGCACCTCCGCGTGCTCCACACCGCGACCGGCGCGGCCCACCTGCTGGTAGTAGGCGATGGGGGAGGAGGGCGAGCCCAGGTGCACGACGAATCCGAGGTCGGGCTTGTCGAAGCCCATGCCGAGCGCGGAGGTGGCGACCAGTGCCTTGACCTTGTTGGCCAGCAGGTCCTCCTCGGCCTGCTGCCGGTCGGCGTTCTCCGTGCGTCCGGTGTACGAGGCGACGATGTGGCCGCGCTGGCGGAGGAAGGCGGTGACCTCCTCCGCGGCGGCGACGGTGAGCGTGTAGACGATTCCGGAGCCGGGCAGGTCGTCGAAGTGATCGGCGAGCCACGCCATCCGGTGCGCGGCGTCGGGCAGCCGCAGCACGTTCAGGCTGAGGCTCTCGCGGTCCAGCGGGCCGCGCAGCACCAGGGCGTCCGAGGTGCCGCCGGTGCCGAGCTGTTCGGCGACATCGGACGTCACGCGCGCATTGGCGGTCGCGGTGGTCGCGAGCACCGGTACGCCCGGCGGGAGATCGGTGAGCATGGTCCGCAGCCTGCGGTAGTCCGGGCGGAAGTCGTGGCCCCAGTCGGAGATGCAGTGGGCCTCGTCGACCACGAGCAGTCCGGTCGCGGCGGCCAGCGCGGGCAGCACCTCGTCACGGAAATCAGGGTTGTTGAGCCGCTCCGGACTGACCAGCAGGACGTCGACCTCGCCGGCGGCGATCTCGGCCTGCACGGTGGCCCACTCCTCGGTGTTCGAGGAGTTGATGGTCCGTGCGTGGATACCGGCCCGGGCCGCGGCCTCGACCTGGTTGCGCATCAGGGCGAGCAGCGGGGAGACGATCACGGTGGGGCCGGAACCGCGGGCTCGGAGCAGCGAGGTCGCCACGAAATAGACGGCGGACTTGCCCCACCCCGTCCGCTGCACCACCAGGGCCCGGCGCCGGTCCGCGACCAGCGCCTCGATCGCCCGCCACTGGTCCTCGCGCAGCCGGGCCACGCCCGTTGCGTCGCCGACGAGGCGGGCGAGGACGGCGTCGGCGTCGGCCCGGAGATCCGCGTTGTTCGTGTGCTCCATGCCCCCATACAACAGGACGGCGCTGACAATCCGGCCGGCGACGGGAGGGGGCAGGGCGTTGCCCGGCCGCGCCTCGGCCCTTCTGCTCCGGATGTCTGACGTGTTCCTGATCGGACTTATCCACAGGCTAAGCGGAACCTCATGATCCGCGAGATCGTCGGCGCATGACGAATCACAGCGAAACCACTGGATCCTCCGAAAACGGCGACATCACCGGGCGGGACGGACGTGAGCACCCGGCCTGTGCCGGCCACACGGTGTTCGAGGGAGACATCGGGTACGGCGCAAGCCCCGCCGACCACCAGGTCACCCTGCGGACTCCGGCCGAGCTGGCCGACGCCCTGCCCTACCTGCTCGGGTACCGACCGGAGGACAGCATCGTCCTGGTCGCCCTGCACGACCGCGGCGGACGAGGCCGGTTCGGCGGCCGGGCGCGGCTCGGCATTCCCGCGAACCCGGACGACTGGGAGGCCGTCGCCCAGCAGTTGACGCAAGGTCTCGTGAAGGGCAGCGAACGCCGGGGCACCCGTCCCGCGAGCATGGTCGTCTACCTCTGCCAGGAGCCGGGGAAGGGGGAGACGGGCCGTCAGGTGATGGAGCGGCTCCAACCGCTGGCCCACCGACTGCGTCTCGAGTGCGGCCGTCTCGACGTCCCCGTGATCGAGGCGCTCTGTATCGCCGACGGCCGCTTCTGGTCGTACTGCTGCGGCGGCAAGAACTGCTGTCCGGTCGAAGGGGTGGCGATGGGCCTGCCCGGCACCTCCGTGCTGGCCGCGGCCGCGACCTACGCGGGCATCCAGGTCCGGGGCACCCTGCGCGAGTTGCGTGCCCGACTGCTGCCTCTGGAGACCGGTGCCGTACTGGAGCAGGAGATCGCCCTGGACACCGCAGGCATGGCGCTCGTCCCGAGGATCCTCGACGAGGAGAGTCGCGCGGCGGTGGCCGAGGAGACGATGGACCTGGCCGGGCGGGTTGTGCGCCGCCTCGCCGAGGCGCCTGTCGTGCCGGGTGCGCTCCTGGCGGACCGCCGAGACGACGAACTGCTCGGATTCGACGAGGCCGCAGCTTTGATTCTCGGCCTCCAGGACCGGGTGACGCGTGACCGGGCCGCGGGGTGGATGGAGGGCGACGAGGCGGCCCCCGCCCTGCGTCTCTGGCGGGCCCTGGCACGGCGCTGCGTCGGGCCGTACGGCGAGCACGCGGCGTCGCCGCTCACCCTCGCCGGCTGGGTCGCCTGGTCCACCGGCGACGAACTCGAGGCAAGGGAGGCCCTCGCCATGGCACTGGGCGCGGACCCGGGCTATCTGTTCGCCCGCCTTCTGCACCAGGCCTGCAACGAGGGCCTCGACCCCGAGTCGGTACGACGCTGCCTGCGCGCCGAGCGCGAGGGACGCGGGCTGCCTACGACAGTGGAGACGCCTGGCGAGACTGCTGTGGCCGAGGGCTCCGAAGGTTCCGAGGACTCAGAGTGCTCAGAGGGCTCCGAAGGCCCACAGGACCCAGGCGGGACGGAGTTCCCCGCAGGCGGGGGCGGAACAGAGAGGGGAGAGGCGTCCACCGACCTCCGGTGTCCAGACGCGGAGAACCGCCCCGGTGAGGAAAGCTGCCTCGAGCAGGGGAGCCGCTCCGGCGTGCAAGACCGCTCCAGCGAGCCGAATGACGCGGGCGGCTCCGGCGAAGCACAGCAAGGAGACCTGCCCGGCGAAGCCGAGCACGCTGCCCGGCCCGGCGAAGTGAAGGGCCGCACCTCCGGCGCACTCCCGCACGCTCCAGCCACGTACACGTCAGAATCTGTGCCGGTACCCGCCCCCAGGACTGCTCGCAGGCGTCGCCGTGTCCGCCCCACCGGTATCGGCGCGGTCCACGCACAGACTGCGGCCGGAGCGGAAGGCGGCCAGGAACCGGAACCCCGCACGCCGGGAGCGAACGAGCTTCGCGCTCACACACCGAGGCCGCACGTCACGCGCCCTGCCGCGCCGGGCCGAGGAGGATCCCGAACCCGCCCAGTGGGGAAGGCCTCCACGCGGCATCGCGAAAACTGCCCGGAAGGCTCGGAAGGCCTGCGGTCCGACAGCGACGACACGAAGGGGCAGGGGTGACGCCCCGTTCTGCCGCCGCGGTGAAGGGCGGTGCTGCCGCGTGGGCGGGCCGGCGATGACCGAGGCCGGGTCGACGGACTGCCCTGCACAGTGAACGCCTGTGGCCGGACACCCCGCCCAAGCCGCCCTGGCGTGGCCTTGAAGTCGGATCAGCAGGCTCCGAAGCCGGCCCGGCCTGTCCGGATCCGGCGGCCATTCGGTGGGGCCTGCGGCCCGGGGGCGTGACCTGGGGGAGTCCCGCCCCGTTCACCTGAGTGGCGGAACGCCCGCACGGGGCGGGCCGCCGCAATGCACCCGCCCTGCCGGAGCCGTCCACCCGGCCTCGACCATGCCCGAGGCGCACCAGAGAGCAGAAGAAGTCACCTCATGCATCAGCCGACTCCGCCCTCAGCCGCCGACGAACGCTCCAGCCACGACACCTCGACGCCGTTCCCCGGCGCGGGCACCGACCCACCGCTCGCGGACGGGCCGGGTCCGCAACGGACCGGACTTCCCGGCGAGGGCCGGCGCACCTCACCACCCCCTCAGCCCATCGGGCCGGCGGGAGGCCCGCGCCTGTCCACCGGACCGGGCGTCCGTGGCACGTCCGCCCTCCCGTCGGCCGGCACAGCGCGTCGCCCGCCGTCGCCCTCGTCCAGAGGCGCCGGACCTCCGCCGGGGACGTCGGCCCAGCCTCGCTCGGTCGGCCTGCCTCCCGCCCACACGGCGATGATCTGCGTCGCCCTGCCGGGCCTCGCCATCTCGACGGATCAGGGGCAGCTGACGGGACATGGGCTGGAGGGGTTCTACCGGGCGGGCCGGCGCACCCTGTCCCGCTGCGAGGTGCGAGTGGCGGGACGTGAACCGCTGGCAGTTCAGGCCCGGATGACCTCGGCCGACCGGGCCCGTTTCGTCGGTACGCTCCGGGTCACACCACACGGTGGCCCGGACCCGGACATCGTCGTCGAGCGGATCCGCTCCGCGGACGGCACGGAACTGATCACGCTGCACAGTGCCGCCGCCCGACCGCTGCGCCTCCCGGTCGAGGTGGCGCTCGGCACCGATCTGGCCGACCTGGGGGCGATCGCGTCCGGCACCGTGGGGCCCGAACTCGCCGCCACCGTCCACGATTCTGGCCTGCGGTGGTCCGGTGCCGCCGGAACCTCGAGCGTCACGGCCGACCCGCCCCCGGCCGACGCGATCGCCTCCGCGGGACTGCTGCGCTGGGACTTCGAGGTGCCTCCCGGCGGAACCGTCCGGGTGGAGTTGAGGGTCCGCCTGGACGGCGCGGGACCCGTCCGAGCCGTGGGGCGCGCGGCCACGAGCCCATTGGCCACGGCACAGGCGACGGGCGACGATCCACGCGTCCGTGCGCTCCTGGCGACGAGCGTCGCGGATCTTCAGGCCCTGTTGGTGCGAGATCCCGCGCATCCCGCGGACACCCACCTCGCGGCAGGGGCGCCGTGGCGCTGCGGCCTGGCACCGGCGGACGCGCTTGCCGCCGCCCGCATGACACTGCCCCTCGGGACCCGCCTCGCCGCCGGCGCGCTGCGCACCCTGGCCCGTACACAGATCACGGCTCCGGGGCCACGGTGCGGCATGATCCCCGGACCCCGTCGCGACGCGGGCGCCCACCTTCCGCCGGGATGCACGGGCACCGAGGCCACGCTGCTCTTCCCGGTGCTCCTCGCGGAGGCCCGCCGATGGGGCCTGCCCGACCCCGAGACGGAGGAACTGCTCCCGGCGGCCGAGCGCTGCCTGACCTGGCTGCGTACCACGGTCGGCGAGGGGCCCTACCTGAGCGATCCCCAGCCCGGTGGTCCCGTCCGCAGCGAGACACAGGCCCATGCCCACCGGGCAGCGCTGCTCGGCGCCGACCTGCTCGACGCCTGCGGCAGACCGGGCGGGGACGGGCTCCGGGAGTGGGCCCGGAAGCTGCGCGCCACCTTCCGGCGGGACTTCTGGATCGACGACCCCGGAGGCGGCCGGCCCGCGGCCGCCCGTACCCCGGACGGACGGCCGCTGCCCCACCTCTGCGCGACGGCCGTCCACCTGCTCGACACCGGGTTGCTGGGCGGCGGCGCCCACGCTCCCGGGCTGCTGGACCGGGTGCAGACCGAACAACTGGCCCGGCTGCTCGGCAGCCCCGTCATGGACTCCGGCTGGGGGCTCCGCGGCCTCGGGGCGAAGGAGACCGGCTACAACCCCTTCGGCCACCGCAGCGGTGCCGTCCGGGTCCACGAAACGGCGATCGCCGTCGCCGGGCTGGCCGTCGCGGGCTACGAGAAGGAGGGCGCCGCGCTGCTGCGAGGCGTCCTGACGGCGGCCGAGGCCTTCGGGCACCGCCTCCCGGAGATGTACGCGGGAGAGCGGCGCGGTGACGGGACAGCCCCGCTTCCCCATCCGGCCGCCTGTCGTCCCGCGGCCACCGCGGCGGCGGCCGGTGTCCTGCTGCTGACCACCCTGGCCGGCGTCCGGCCCGACGCCCCGGCCGGCACCGTCACGCTGCGACCCCTGCGCGGCGCGCCCCTGGGGGAGATCGGCCTGACCGGGCTGCGGGTCGCCGGCGCCCCCTTCTCCGTACGGGTCAGTCGGCTCGGTCTCGCCATGGTGGAGGAAGCGGCCGACGGCCTCCAATTGGGAGTGTGACCTCGTACGACGCAGCTCCGGACGCCGGCCCGGGTGGATGACGACGGCCGTGCGGTACCGAAGTGGATCAGCCATCGAAGCGGCCGACGAAGGGAGTGTTTATCGTCAGGAAGACGACTATGATCGCCGCATGCCCTACGACCCGTCAGCCTTTCCGCCCTTCGCCGTCACCGTGGACCTGGTCGTGCTGACCGTGCGCCGCCATGCCCTGTGCGCGCTGGCGGTGCGCAGGGGTGAGGCGCCGTTCCAGGGGCGGTGGGCGCTTCCGGGCGGCTTCGTGCGGGCTGACGAGGACCTCACCCAGGCCGCGGCACGCGAACTGGCCGAGGAGACGGGACTCCGTGCCCACGACCCCTCGGCCCCGGCGTACGACAACGGTGCCCATCTGGAGCAGCTCGCCACGTACGGCGACCCCAAGCGCGACCCCAGGATGCGCGTCGTCAGCGTCGCGCATCTGGCGCTCGCGCCGGACCTGCCGGCGCCGCGAGCGGGCGGAGACGCCAGCAACGCGCGTTGGGCGCCGGTCGAGGAACTGCTGCAGCACGGCGGTTACGGGCGGGACGGGGAACCGGTCGCACCCCTCGCCTTCGATCACGCCCAGATCCTCGCGGACGGCGTGGAGCGGGCCCGTTCCAAGATCGAGTACTCGTCCCTGGCGACCGCGTTCTGCCCCACCGAATTCACGGTCGGCGAGCTCCGCCGGGTCTACGAGGCGGTGTGGGGCGTGGCGCTCGACCCACGGAACTTCCACCGCAAGGTGACCGGCACCCCCGGCTTCCTGGTGCCCACCGGTGGCACCACCACCCGGCAGGGCGGCCGCCCGGCTCAGCTGTTCCGGGCGGGCGGCGCCACCTTGCTCAATCCGCCGATGCTGCGTCCCGAGGTGTGACGCGGGCCCACCGCGCCGGCCCGCGGGCGCGGGAGGGGCTCGGGGCGGTGGGTCGCGGCTGGGCGACGTCCGCAGGGTGCCACCGTGCGGTGAACGGAAAAAAGGGATATACCGCGCTATCTTGCTACGGGTGATCCAGGCCTTCGGACTGACCAGCAACTCCCGCAAGGCGCTTCCGCCCGCCGTCGACGACGTCTCCTTCGAGGCGCGCGCGGGCCGCGTCACCGTGCTGCTCGGAGCGCCGGGCGCGGGCAAGACCACGGCGCTGAGACTGATGCTCGAACTCCAACAGGGCCGCGGGCTGGCCTACTTCCGGGGCCGTCCGCTGCACCGCATCGCCCACCCCTCGCGCGAGGTCGGCGTCCTCCTCGGCGATGTGCCGGGGCACCCGGCCCGCACGGTCCGGGGCCACCTGCGCATGTTGTGCGCGGCCGCCGGAGTTCCGGTGCGGCGGGCCGACGAAGTGCTCGAGGTGGTCGGCCTGGTCAGCCTGCGCGACGAACGCCTCGGCACCCTGTCCCGCGGCGTGGACCGGCGACTGGGCCTGGCCTGCGCTCTGCTCGCGGACCCGCACACCCTCGTCCTCGACGAACCGGCCGACGGGCTTTCCGGGCGCGAGAACCGCTGGCTGTACGGCATGCTGCGCGCCCATGCGGACCAGGGCGGTACCGTCCTGACGACCACGGCCGATCCCAAGGAGGCCGCCCGCACCGCCGACCGGGTCATCACCCTGGAGCGGGGCACGCTGGTCGCCGACCAGGAGGCCACCGACTTCGCCCGCACCCGGCTGCGACCCCGGGTGGCCGTCCGCAGCCCGCATGCCGCCCGCCTGGCCGCCCTGCTCGCCAGGGAGGCGCGAGCCGCGCAACGCTCCGTCGAGGTCGTGCAGGAGGACGGCAACCGGCTCTCGGTGTACGGCAGTAGCTGTGCCCAGGTCGGCGAGACGGCATTCCGGCACGACATCCTCGTCCACCAACTCGCCGACGAGACAGGCGACATGGGGCCGGGAGCAGGAGCGGAGGATCGGCGGCGGGCGCACCCCGGGGCAAGGCCGGGCTCCTCGGCGCCAGCAGGCCGGGGCCCCACGGACGGGGAACCGGTTACCCTCGCCGCCGCCTCCGAGCCGGGCACGGAAGGTGCGGAGGCCCCGGAAGACATGCGGGTCGCGAGCGACTCCCGGCGCACGGGAACCGCGGACGCTCCCTGTGGCCCCGACGATGCACCGCTGCCGTCCGCGGCGCCCTACCGGCCGGTCGGCGCGGTGCCTCGCGACGGCATCGCGGCTTCCGACGGCTACTCCCCGTCCGCTGTCGCGGCTTGCGGCGGCGACTCCCCGTCCGCTGTCGCGGCGTCCGCCACCGCTGTCGTCCCAGCCGCGGACGCCCCGGACGCGCCGGTGTCGCCGACTGCCCCCGACAGGCACGGCGCGAGTGGACCGGCCGTCTCCGCGGGCACGATCGTCGACGAACTCCCGCGGCCCGGAGAAGCCGGCACCGCCGACGGCGCCGCCTCTGGTGCCCGCCCCGCCGCCTCCCGTTCCTCGGCCGCGTCTGTCGTGTCGTCGGCTCAGCGCCCCGTCCGCCCTTTCGCGTCTCGCGATGTCCACACCCTGCCCGCCCTGCCGCCTCCTATCTCCGTCCGTTCGGCCCCCAGCCCGCTGCGTCCGCTCCGCTACGAACTCCGTCGAGCCACCGGGATCGGCACCGGATTCACCACCGGTGCCGCCGTGCTGATCGTCTCCGCCCTCACCGCCCTGCTCCTGGCCCGCGCGGGTCACACCGCGCAGCCACGGCTGCTGGCCGCGTGGCCCACGGAGCTTCCGCTGCCGCCCGCGGCGCTCGGTGCGGGACTGCTCGGTGCGCTGGCCTTCGGAGACGAATTCCGCCACCCCGCCCTGGCCGCGGACCGCGGCACCGTGCCCCGAAGGCTCGGGGTGCTCACCGCCAAGCTCCTCGTCGGCGCTTTCACCGCGCTGATGCTGGCCTTTCTCACGGTGGGCTGCGACGCCGAAGTGCTCTATCTCGTCTACGGACGGGAGGTCGCACAGGTTCCCGGGGACTGGCTTTCGCTGAGCGCGAGTTGGATCGGCCTCGTGGTCGGCTGCGCCTGGACCGGTGTGCTGGCCGCCGGTGTCTTCCGCTCCACCACGGCCGGAATGGCGGCGGTGGTCGCCATGCCCGTCGTCGTCCTGCCCGTCGTACAGAAGGCCGTGGAGAGCACGTCCGTACGGACGGCGGCGGGTTTCTCGATGCGGCTGCGCGAGCTGCTCCTGGTGCAGTGGCCCTTCGGTGGAGAGCGCTATCTGGGTGCCGCGGCACGTGTGATCGCCCAACCGGTCGGCGGCGCAATGACGTTGTCGCTGACGGCTCTGCTGTGCGCGTACCTGCTCACGACCCTGCGCAACAGAGCCCGATGACCACCGTCCGGGCCGATCCGATCCCGGCGTGTGCGCAACTCCCCGAAGAAAGCCCATTTCTTTCCGATAAGGCGTCAATTGCGACGGGGTGAGCGATCACCCTTTCGTGTGCTTTTCACCAAAGACCTCAAGGGAGTTGGGAGCAGCGCCGACAAAGGATCCGTGAGTACCCTTGCGCACACCATGATGACCGCCGCCCGCTCCACCGACTCCGGTCTGGCCGGCCCGGGCGAACTCGACCGCTATCCCTTCGGTGACGCCCCGGTGGCCGAACGCGTCGGAGCCCCCGTATGGGAGTCCGCGGAACCTGAGCTGGGCCGTGTGGGCCGCCGCGCCGCGGGCAGCCGCGGACGCGGACTGCACGGCCAACTCGTCCAGCAGCTCGGTCAGATGATCGTCTCGGGCGACCTGGGTGCCGACCGACCGCTGGTGCCCGAGGAGATCGGTCAGCGGTTCGAGGTGTCCCGCACCGTCGTCCGCGAGTCGCTGCGTGTCCTGGAGGCCAAAGGCCTGGTCAGCGCCCGGCCGAACGTCGGCACGCGCGTGCGTCCCGTGAGCGACTGGAACCTTCTCGACCCGGACATCATCGAGTGGCGGGCGTTCGGCCCCCAGCGCGATGATCAGCGGCGGGAGCTGAATGAGCTGCGCTGGACGATCGAGCCCCTTGCCGCGCGTCTCGCCGCAGGGCACGGGCGCGCCGACATCCAGCAGCGCATGTCCGACATGGTCGAGATCATGGCGCACGCCATGGGACAGGGCGACGCGCTCACCTACTCCCGGGCCGACGCCGAGTTCCACTCGCTGCTCATCCAGGTCGCGGGCAACCGCATGCTGGAACACCTTTCCGGGATCGTGTCGTCCGCCCTCCAGGTCTCCGGTGGCCCGGTCACGGGCTGTGACCGGCCGAACGACGCGTCGCTGGGGCACCACGGCCGGATCGTCGACGCCCTCGCGGCGGGCGACGGCACCGCCGCCGAGACGGCCATGCGAGCGCTGCTCACCGTTCATCCCGAGGTGGAGCGCGTCGTGCCGGCGCCGCGCGAACACTGACCGCACCGCGCGGGGGACGGTCGGGGGCGCCTCCCCCTCCAGCCTCGTCCTCGGCCGTTCCATCCGTACTCCCCTCGGACCCCGCAGAACCCGTCACGGGGCCTGCGGGGTCCGACGGTCGCTGTGGCGGAACCGGCCCTGGCGGTACCGGTAGGCTCGACGGGTGACCTCATCTGCCCGCGTCTGACCGTTTTTGCACGCTTACGGGGTGTGACTCGGGCCACGAAGATTGGGCGTAACGCTTGTGGAAACAACGCGATGACCTAAGAGGTGACCGCCGCGGAGGGAATACGGACGCCGTTCAAGGCGCTGTGAATCCTCCCGGCCCCCGCCCGCGCCGTCGGCCCACCCCCAGGCCGGTGGTCGGCTCCTGTCCGTCACGGACGGGGCCGGAAGCCGTTTTCCAACGTTCCGAGAGGTTGTTCGTGTCGGCCAGCACATCCCGTACGCTCCCGCCTGAGATCGCCGAGTCCGTCTCTGTCATGGCGCTCATTGAGCGGGGAAAGGCTGAGGGGCAGATCGCCGGCGACGATGTGCGTCGGGCCTTCGAAGCTGACCAGATTCCGGCCACTCAGTGGAAGAACGTACTGCGCAGCCTCAACCAGATCCTCGAGGAAGAGGGTGTGACGCTGATGGTCAGTGCCGCGGAGCCCAAGCGCACCCGAAAGAGCGTCGCAGCGAAGAGTCCGGCCAAGCGCACCGCCACCAAGACGGTCGCGGCGAAGGCGGTGACCACGAGGAAGGCCACCGCCACGGCCGCCCCGGCCACCCCGGCCGCTCCCGCTGTGGACGATTCCGCAGACGAAGCCGCCCCCGCGAAGAAGGCGGCTGCCAAGAAGACGACCGCCAAGAAGGCGGTCGCGAAGAAGACCGTCGCCAAGAAGACGGCGGCCAAGAAGACCGCGGGCAAGGACGACGCCGAGGTTGCCGAGGACGAGGTCCTCGAGGACGCCAAGCCCGGCGAGGAGGAAGAGGAGGGGACCGAGAACAAGGGTTTCGTCCTCTCCGACGACGACGAGGACGACGCGCCCGCCCAGCAGGTCGCCGTGGCCGGTGCCACCGCCGACCCGGTGAAGGACTACCTCAAGCAGATCGGCAAGGTCCCGCTGCTCAACGCCGAGCAGGAGGTCGAGCTCGCCAAGCGCATCGAGGCCGGTCTGTTCGCCGAGGACAAGCTGGCCAACGCCGACAAGCTCGCCCCGAAGCTCAAGCGCGAGCTGGAGATCATCGCCGAGGACGGCCGACGGGCCAAGAACCACCTTCTGGAGGCCAACCTCCGTCTGGTGGTCTCCCTGGCCAAGCGTTACACCGGCCGCGGCATGCTCTTCCTGGACCTCATCCAGGAGGGCAACCTCGGTCTGATCCGCGCGGTCGAGAAGTTCGACTACACCAAGGGCTACAAGTTCTCCACGTACGCCACCTGGTGGATCCGTCAGGCGATCACCCGCGCCATGGCAGACCAGGCCCGCACCATCCGTATCCCGGTGCACATGGTCGAGGTCATCAACAAGCTCGCGCGCGTGCAGCGCCAGATGCTCCAGGACCTGGGTCGCGAGCCCACCCCGGAGGAGCTGGCCAAGGAACTCGACATGACCCCGGAGAAGGTCATCGAGGTCCAGAAGTACGGCCGTGAGCCCATCTCGCTGCACACCCCGCTGGGTGAGGACGGTGACAGCGAGTTCGGTGACCTCATCGAGGACTCCGAGGCCGTGGTCCCGGCCGACGCGGTCAGCTTCACGCTCCTCCAGGAGCAGCTGCACTCGGTCCTCGACACCCTGTCCGAGCGCGAGGCGGGCGTCGTCTCCATGCGGTTCGGTCTCACCGACGGTCAGCCGAAGACCCTCGACGAGATCGGCAAGGTGTACGGCGTCACGCGCGAGCGCATCCGCCAGATCGAGTCCAAGACCATGTCCAAGCTGCGCCACCCGTCCCGTTCGCAGGTGCTGCGCGACTACCTCGACTAGGTCGTAGCCGTACGAAGCCGAAGGCCCGGTCTCCCGTGAGGGGGGCCGGGCCTTCGGCTTCGGCGCGGGGGTGCGGGCTGCCGCGCGCTGGATGACTCTGGGTGTCCATCAGTCACTCCAGAGTGAGGAGCGCGCATGCGTCGTCCCCTTGTCCGGGCCTTGTCCCGGCCGTTGATCCTGGCGG
This sequence comes from Actinobacteria bacterium OV320, assembly GCA_001298545.1. Classification (GTDB taxonomy): domain Bacteria; phylum Actinomycetota; class Actinomycetes; order Streptomycetales; family Streptomycetaceae; genus Streptomyces; species Streptomyces coriariae. The sequence continues at coordinate 812,999 of LJCX01000030.1, read as the reverse complement.
CCGCGGCGGTGGCCATACCCTTGGGCTCCGCCGCCCCGGCAGCCTCCGACGGTGTCGTCGTGGGAGGCTTCCCGGTCGATGTGTCCCAGAGTCCCTGGACGGTCGCGCTGTCCAGCCGTGACCGGTTCGGAGGTATGCGCTCCGGGCAGTTCTGCGGAGGCGTGGCGGTCGGCCCCTCCACCGTGCTCACGGCGGCCCACTGCATGGGCGAGGACGTCCTGGGAGCACCGCCGGGGCAGCTGGCCGACCTGAAGGTCGTCGCGGGCCGTACGGACCTGTACAGGGACACCGGACAGGAGGTCTCCGTGCGCAGCGTCTGGGTGAATCCGGGCTACGACGGTGCCAGCAACGCCGGTGACTTCGCCGTACTCACCCTTGCCCAGCCGCTTCCGGCGGCCGCGGTCATCCCCATGGCCGCCGAGGGCGATCCGGCGTACGAGGCCGGCACGGAGGCCGTGGTCTACGGCTGGGGCGACAGCACAGGGTTCGGTGCGTACGCCCACAGTCTGCGAGCGGCTCGTGTGCATGTGCTGTCCGACGCGTCCTGCGAGCGGGCCTACCCGGGTACCTCGGACGGCACCTACGACGCGCGGAGCATGGTGTGCGCCGGGGAGGAGCGGGGCGGTCGGGATGCCTGTCAGGGGGACAGCGGCGGGCCGCTGGTCGCACAGGGCCGACTCATCGGCCTCGTGTCATGGGGCAGCGGCTGTGGGCGGCCGGGAAATCCCGGTGTCTACACGCGGGTCTCCGACGCCGTGAAGACGCTCGGCTGGTCGCGGGCGCTCGGAGGCCCCGCAAGGCTCCCTAAGGGCGTCTGAGCGAGCCACATCCCCCTCGTGGCCGGTCTTCGGGTCACGAGAGCGGGCGGCCGCCCCTGAGGCAGGGGCGGCCGCCCGTATACCGGCCTGTGCCGGTCATGGCTCGTCGTGGACGCGCAGATCAGCGCTCTTCTTCCGGGGTAGAGGCCGGAACGGTCGTCAGCCGCTCTGTCTCGTCCTGTATCTCAGCGGCGATCTTCTTGAGTTCCGGCTCGAACTTGCGGCCGTGGTGGGCGCAGAAGAGCAGTTCTCCGCCGCTGAGCAGCACGACGCGTACGTACGCCTGGGCGCCGCAGCGGTCGCAGCGGTCCGCGGCTGTCAGCGGGCTCGCGGGGGTCAGAACAGTAGTCACGTCGCCTCTTCTCTAGCTCGACGAGCTGTCGTACCAGGGTCAACATCCAACCAGCCCCAAAACGTTCCCGCTCGTGGCTTGTCCTCGAAAAAATCTTTCCGAGGTGGCCGTCTGCTGCCGGTTTGGCGGCGAATGTGCCGTATTGCGTGGTCTGTGGTGCTTACGGTTTCGCGCTGTCGGTCATGGTTCGATCCTCCCGGCTGGGTTGCCGGTTTGTTCATGAGGACGTGCCCGGAGCCTAAATGGTTCATGCCCCGAAGGGAACGTGATATGTACTTCACTCAATCGAGGGATCGAACAAGTATGCGACGCTGGACTAGTCTGCGTTTCAGACGAGGGTGGCGTTACAACGGCTCTACCAGGCCTCGGTACCCTCTTGGCGGCAACCCAAGCCGCGCCCTTACCCAGAAGGGCCCCAAGTGAAATTCAGCGAGGAGCGAACCGCGTGACCGCCGAAACGTCCGTGCCGTCCACAGCGCTGCTGGCAGGAGCAGACCGGGACGGTTCCAACTACACCGCGCGGCACCTGCTCGTCCTCGAGGGGCTCGAGGCCGTGCGGAAGCGCCCGGGTATGTACATCGGCTCGACCGACAGCCGTGGTCTGATGCACTGCCTGTGGGAAATCATCGACAACTCCGTCGACGAAGCCCTGGGCGGCTATTGCGACCACATCGAGGTGATCCTCCACGACGACGCCTCGGTCGAGGTCCGTGACAACGGCCGTGGCATCCCGGTCGACGTCGAGCCCAAGACGGGTCTGTCCGGCGTCGAGGTCGTCATGACCAAGCTGCACGCCGGCGGCAAGTTCGGCGGCGGCTCCTATGCCGCCTCCGGCGGTCTGCACGGCGTCGGCGCCTCCGTGGTCAACGCCCTGTCCGCCCGCCTCGACGTCGAGGTGGACCGAGGCGGCCACACGCACGCGATCAGCTTCCGGCGCGGTGTTCCGGGCGCCTTCGCCGCGGACGGCCCCGACTCCAAGTTCGAGACGGGCGGCCTGCGGAAGATCAAGAGGGTCGCCAAGAACCGGACCGGCACGCGCGTGCGCTACTGGGCCGACCGCCAGATCTTCCTCAAGGACGCCAAGCTCTCCCTCGAGAACCTTCATCAGCGCGCCCGCCAGACCGCTTTCCTGGTGCCCGGCCTGACCATCGTCGTCCGCGACGAGTACGGCCTCGGCGAGGGCGGCAGCAAGGGCGAGGAGTCCTTCCGTTTCGACGGTGGCATCAGCGAGTTCTGCGAGTACCTGGCCACCGACAAGCCCGTCTGCGACGTCCTCCGCTTCACCGGACAGGGCACCTTCAAGGAGACCGTCCCGGTCCTGGACGAGCACGGGCAGATGACTCCGACGGAGGTCACCCGTGAGCTCGGCGTCGACGTGGCGCTGCGCTGGGGCACGGGCTACGACGTGAACCTCAAGTCGTTCGTCAACATCATCGCCACGCCCAAGGGCGGCACTCACGTCGCGGGCTTCGAGCAGGCGGTCGCCAAGACGATGAACGAGGTGCTGCGCGCCAAGAAGCTGCTGCGCGTCGCCGAGGACGACATCGTGAAGGACGACGCTCTGGAGGGCCTGACCGCCGTCGTCACGGTGCGTCTCGCCGAACCCCAGTTCGAGGGTCAGACCAAGGAGGTGCTCGGCACCTCGGCGGCCCGGCGCATCGTGAACACCGTGATCGCCAGGGAACTCAAGGCGTTCCTGACCTCCGCCAAGCGCGATGCCGCAGCTCAGGCGCGGGTCGTCATGGAGAAAGCGGTCGCCGCCGCACGCACGCGTATCGCGGCCCGGCAGCACAAGGACGCACAGCGCCGCAAGACGGCTCTGGAGTCCTCGTCCCTGCCCGCCAAGCTCGCCGACTGCCGCAGCGACGACGTCGAGCGCAGCGAGCTGTTCATCGTCGAGGGAGACTCCGCGCTCGGTACGGCCAAGCTCGCCCGGAACTCCGAGTTCCAGGCACTGCTGCCGATCCGGGGCAAGATCCTCAACGTCCAGAAGTCGTCCGTCACCGACATGCTCAAGAACGCCGAGTGCGGCGCGATCATCCAGGTCATAGGAGCGGGCTCCGGGCGCACCTTCGACATCGACGCGGCCCGCTACGGCAAGATCATCATGATGACCGACGCCGATGTGGACGGCTCCCACATCCGGACGCTGCTCCTGACGCTGTTCCACCGCTACATGCGGCCCATGGTCGAGGCCGGGCGGGTCTTCGCAGCGGTCCCGCCCCTGCACCGCATCGAGCTCATCCAGCCCAAGAAGGGGCAGGACAAGTACGTGTACACGTACTCGGACCGTGAGCTGCGCGACAAGCTGATGGAGTTCCAGAGCAAGAACGTCCGGTACAAGGACTCCATCCAGCGCTACAAGGGTCTCGGCGAGATGGACGCCGACCAGCTGGCCGAGACGACGATGGACCCGCGCCACCGCACCCTGCGCCGCATCAACCTCTCCGACCTGGAGGCGGCCGAGCAGGTGTTCGATCTGCTCATGGGCAATGACGTGGCACCGCGCAAGGAGTTCATCTCCAGCTCGGCGGCGACGCTGGACCGGTCCCGTATCGACGCGTAGGCCCCGCGTTCGGTCCGGCCGGGTCGCAGGTGGATCCGGCCGGACCTCGTACAGGTCCGTTCGGTTCTCAGGCAGGTCCGGCTCGGTCTCGTGCATGTCAGGGCGGTGGTCGGGCGGGCCCGGCTCGGTCTCGTGCACGTCGGGCCGGTTACGGGCAGGCCCGGCTGAGGGTTCTCCACCCGTGGGTGGAGAACCCCGGCTTGCGGAGATCCACCCTTGATCCACCCCTGCTCCGATCTGCGGACCGGCCCGTTTCCGTAGCGTCGAAGGCGTCGGCAGCGCTCGCTGCCGGCCTCCCCTTCCCGCTCACGGAGGCTGTGATGTCCGGGCTCGTCAACGCACTGGTGATCGTGGCGGTGGCCGCGCTGGTGATCGCGCGGCAGTTCCGTGCAAGCCGCATCGACACGGACCGGCGATGGTGGCTTCTGCCGGGAATCCTGGCCGTCATGGCGCTGCGCGAACCCGATCTGCTCGGCACCCGTCACCACACCGAATCGGCCCTCGTGCTCGGCGCCGAACTGATCGTCGCCCTGGCCATGGGAGCCGCCTGGGCCTGGACCACCCGCATCTGGGTGGAGCCGGACGGCGCCGTGTGGAGCAAGAGCACCAAAGCGAGCGTGGCCGTGTGGGGAGCCGGCATCGGTCTGCGGCTGGGCCTCTTCGGGGTCGGCGCCCTGTTGGGCATCCACCAGGACAGTGCGGCCCTGATGCTGGGACTCGCGGCCACCTTGCTGGTCCGCTCCGGGATCCTGATCTGGCGCGTGCGGACTTTGGGCCAGGCTCCCGTGTACGCCACGGCGTACGGTGACCCCGTGCCCCGGTCTCCGTGGAAGGAGCGCGTGTGACGGACAACCTCTGGACACGCTGGCCCTCACGGGAGGCGCTGGGCCCCAGAGGGGTATCGCGCCCCAGGAGGCTGCTGGCCTGGGCCGTAAGGCTGCTGGTCGTGGGCGCCCTGGGGTGGAGCGCACTCCACGACAGCCGCATCCAGGGGTGGGCCGCGGTCGTCGGCGTCGGCGGCGTTCTTGTGGCAGGTGGCCTGGCGTGGGCCTTGTTCCGGACCACGCTCGAGCATCGGCTGTGGCCGTCCTTGGCCCTTCTCCTCCTGCTCCTGGGGCTGGCGGCCAGCGCCGAGGCCGCGGACTTCCGCTCCCCGGCCGCGGTCCTGTGGTGCGGATGCGCCATCGCGGCACTCGAGCGACTTCCTCTGGGCGCGGCGCTGCCGGCGGCCTCGGTCGGGTTCGCCGCCTTCGCCGTGGTCAACGACGACTCGGGGATGACCTCGGCGACCGCCATCGCGGGCATGGCCCTCGCCGGATACGCACTGCGTCTGGACGCCGAAGCCAGAGGCACCACACAGCGACTGCTCACCCAGGAGCGGGCCGCGCGCGCGGCCGAGGCCGAGTCGGCCGCACTCGCGGAGCGGGCCCGTATCGCCCGGGAGATCCACGACGTCCTGGCCCACAGTCTCTCGGCGCAGCTCGTGCACCTGGAGGCGGCCCGGCTGCTGATCGAGCGGGGCGCGGACCGCGAGCAGATCCTCGACCGCGTGGTGGCGGCACGGGGGATGGCCCGCGACGGCCTCGAGGAGACCAGGCAGTCGCTCTCCGCGTTGCGCGGTGAACTGACGCCGCTGGAGGACTTCCTGACGGATCTCGTCCGCACGTCCGACGGTGCCGAGGTCACCGTGGGCGGTGAACGCAGACCACTGCCGGTCGAGGCGTCGCAGGCCGTGCGCCGGGTCGCTCAGGAAGCCTTGACGAACGCTCGCAAACACGCACCGGGCGCCAAGGTCCGTGTCCGGCTGGAGTACGGCCGGCAGGAAGTGACGCTGGACGTGCGGGACTCGGGTGGTTCGCCGGGCGAACTCGCCGAGGCCGGCGGCGGGTACGGTCTGCTGGGTATGCGGGAGCGCGCCGAACTGCTGGGTGGTTCGCTCGCTGCCGGGCCGGACGAGGAAGGGTTCGTAGTGACGCTGAAGGTGCCGGTATGACCGAGGAGGAAGCGAGGAAGCCCGCCAGGGTGGTGGTCGCGGACGACCAGACGGTCGTCCGGGAAGGCATCGTGATGCTGCTCGGGCTGCTGCCGGGAGTCGAGGTCGTGGGCGCCGCCGGAGACGGGGAGGAGGCCGTGCGGCTCGTCGCCGAACTCGCTCCCGACGTGGTGCTGATGGACCTGCGTATGCCTCGCTGTGACGGAGTGGAGGCGACCCTGCGCATCCGGTCCGAGTATCCCGGGACACAGGTCGTGGTCCTCACGACCTACGCGGACGACGAATCCCTCTTCCCGGCGCTGAAGGCAGGCGCCCGGGGGTACCTCACCAAGGACGCGGGCGGGGACGAGATCGTACGGGCCGTGCACAGCGTGCTGTCCGGGGACGCGGGGCTGTCGCCCAGTGTCCAGCGAAGGCTGCTGGAGCGCCTGTCCGCGCCCGAACCGGAACCGACCGCGCCCGCTGTCGTCCCCGACGGGCTCACGACACGCGAGGCGGAGGTGCTGGTGCTGATCGCCGAGGGGCTCAGCAACCAGGAGATCGCACGCAGGCTGAGCGTGTCCACCGCGACGGTGAAGACACACATCAACAACATGTTCTCCAAGACGGGACTCAAGGACCGGGCCCAGGCGGTGCGTTACGCGTACGGGAAGGGGCTGGTCCGGCCGCCCGCGGGGTGAACGGCGCGTTGGTCACCTGATGGGGTGAAGTGTTCGGGGAACAATAGTCGGGGATCTTCCCGTTCTGTCCATCCTTGGGCATGCAGTCAAGCAACGGTCGTGCCCGCGCCGACGGGGACGGTCCCGATAGCGGTGCCCCCACACCACACGCGTACGAGCATCATCAGAGCCCGGGCCAGGCGTACGCCGAGGTGCCAGGGGATGTGCGCTACGAGGACCCGTGGTACGACGCGCTCGCCTCGGGCTGGGGCGAGTCGGCCATCATGAGCACGCCAGGGCCCGAGGTTCCCGCGGCACGTCGGCGGGACACCGGAACCCCGGCGGCGGCTCAGATCTACCTCGAGGTGCAGCACAGCGCGGCCTTCCAGGAGGTACGCAGCCGGTACCGGCGGTTCGTGGTGCCCGCCGCCGCCGGGTTCTTCGTCTGGTACGTGGCGTACGTGGTCACCGCGACGACCGCGCCCGGACTCATGGCGCGGCCGGTGGCGGGCGCGGTGAACGTGGCGCTGCTCGCCGGGCTGGGACAGTTCCTCAGCACGTTCCTGCTCACCTGGGCCTACGCCCGGCACGCGCGGCTGCGCCGGGACCGTGCCGCGCTCGAACTGCGCTGGGACACACAGGAGCTGACCCGGGGAGCAAAGGGCGGTGCGTCGTGACCGGCAACCATCAGGCGCTGGCGTTGTTGCTGTTCAGCGCCTTCGTCGCGGTCACGTTGGGGATCACGACCTGGGTGAGCCGCAACCGCCACGGTTCGGAGGAGGAGTTCTACGTCGGCGGGCGTCTGTTCTCCCCGATGGAGAATGGTTTTGCCATCGCGGGTGACTACATGTCCGCCGCCTCCTTCCTGGGTGTCACCGGGCTCATCGCGCTGTTCGGGTACGACGGGCTGCTGTATGTGGTCGGCTTCCTCGTGGCCTGGCTGGTGGTGCTGTTCCTCGTCGCCGAACTGGTGCGCAACTGCGGGAGGTTCACGCTCGCCGACGTGGTCGCCGCACGGATGAGCGAGCGGCCGGTGCGGATCGCGGCGGGAACCTCCTCGGTCACCGTGTCCGTGCTCTATCTGGTGGCCCAGATGGTGGGCGCCGGCAGCCTGGTCGCGCTGCTCCTCGGGAACACCGGCGAGGCGGCCCGGTCCTGGGCCGTCATCGGGGTGGGCGCGCTCATGGTGATCTATGTGTCGTTGGGAGGGATGCGGGCGACCACGTGGATCCAGATCGTCAAGGCGGTTCTGCTGCTGGCCGGCACCGTCGTGCTCACCGTCCTCGTGCTGGTGCGCTTCCACGGTGACTTCGACCAGTTGCTGCGCACGGCGGCCGCGCGCAGTGGGCACGGTGACGCGTTCCTGGCACCCGGGCTGAAGTACGGCGGGGACTGGACCGCGCGTTTCGACTTCATGAGCCTGGGGCTCGCGCTGGTGCTGGGCACGGCGGGACTGCCGCACATCCTGTCCCGCTTCTACACCGTGCCGACCGCGCAGGCCGCCCGTCGCTCCGTCGTCTGGGCGATCGGGCTGATCGGCGGCTTCTACCTGATGACGATCGTCCTCGGCTTCGGTGCGGCGGCGATCGTCGGCCCGGAGGCGGTGCGTGGCTCGAACGTGGCGGGGAACACGGCGGTTCCGCTTCTGGCACTCGACCTGGGCGGCGGCGCCGACTCCACCGGCGGAGCGGTGCTGTTCGCGGTCGTGGGGGCCATCGCCTTCGCCACGATCCTCGCCGTCGTCGCCGGAATCACCCTCGCCTCCTCGGCGTCGGTGGCGCACGACCTGTACGCCTCCCTGCGCCGTCGGCAGGCCAAACCCCGCAGCGAGGTCGCGGTGGCGCGGGTCGCCGCCGTGGCCGTCGGCGTGGTCGCGATCGCGCTCGGCCTGCTGGCCCGCGATCTCAACGTCGCCTTCCTGGTCGGGCTCGCCTTCGCCGTTGCGGCATCCGCGAATCTGCCGGTCCTGATGTACTCGCTGTTCTGGCGGGGCTTCACCACGCGGGGCGCCGTGTGGGCGGTGTACGGCGGACTCGTGCCGGCCCTGGCGCTCGTCGTGCTGTCCCCGGTGGTCTCCGGGAGCCCCGAGTCGCTCTTCCCGACCGTGGACTTCCAGTACTTCCCGCTGCAGAACCCCGGCCTGGTCTCGATCCCGCTGGGCTTCCTGGCGGGCTGGCTCGGCACGGTCACCTCGGCCGAGGTCGCGGACGAGGCCAAGCACGCGGAGACCGAGGTGCGGTCACTGACCGGGGCGGGAGCCGCGTAACGGGCGACGCCTCACCGCCGTACCGCTTCGGGGTCCTTGCGGCACGGTTACGGCGCCACCCAGGCGTACCGGTGCTCCGGGCGGCCCGTGTCGCCGTACTTGAGGGAGAGGTGCAGGCGTCCGGCCTGTTCCAGGTGGCGGAGGTAGCGCTGAGCGGTGGAGCGGCTCAGGCCGGTCTCGGCGGCGACCTCGTGGGCCGACAGAGGGTGGTTCGCGCGGTGCAGAACGTCGCAGATCAGGTCCGTGGTCGGTTCCGAGTGGCCGCTCGGCAGGCCGGGCGAGGAAGGCGCCGGTCCGGTGCGCAGGGCGCCGAAGATCCGGTCGACCTGCTCCTGGCCGGCGATCCCGTGCCCACCGACCCGGTCCACCGTGCGGCGCAGGGCGGCGTACGAGTCGAGGCGGGTGCGCAGAGCGGCGAAGGTGAACGGTTTGACCAGGTAGTGCAGGGCGCCCAGGCGCATCGCGGTCTGGACCGTCGTGACGTCACCGGCCGCCGTGATCATGATGACGTCGGTGCCATGACCCTGCTCACGCATGCGGTGGATGAGCTGGAGGCCGGTCTGGTCGGGCAGGTAGTGGTCGAGCAGCACCAGGTCGATGGTTCCGCGCTCGATGGTTCCCAGCGCCTGGGCGGCACTGTGCGCGCGGGCGGCCACCCGGAAGCCGGGAACCTTTCCCACGTACTTGGCGTTGATCTCGGCGACACGGAAGTCGTCGTCCACCACCAGGACGTCAATCATCGGGCCTCTCTCCGTCAAGGCCAGGCGGGCGTTGAGCCCGTGTTTCGGCTTCGCTGTTCTAGCGCGAGCAAAACGAGCACAACAGGCTACTGCAAGCAAAAGAAGCGCATGCGCCCAGAAGGCTGATGCCGCTTCCCGGGTCGCCTCTACCGTCCCCGGCCATGAGCGCACACACCAGCCCCGCCATCGAGCTGCGGGGCGCGAGCAAGGTCTTCAGGACCCCGTCGGGGGCCCCGCACACCGCCCTGCGGGAACTCGACCTCACGGTCGGGCGTGGCGAGTTCGTGGCCGTCGTCGGCCCGACCGGCTGCGGCAAGTCGACCACGCTGACCCTGGTCAGCGGTCTGGAAGAGCCCACCCAGGGCGAGGTGATGGTCGCCGGGCAGCCCGTGCGTGGCGTCGGTGACAAGGTCGGCTTCGTCTTCCAGCAGGACGCCACCTTTCCCTGGCGCACGGTCCTGTCCAACGTCATGGCCGGGCCCCGCTTTCGCGGTGTGCCCAAGGCGGAGGCCAAACGGAAAGCGCGCGAGTGGCTGGCCCGGGTCGGGCTCTCCGCCTTCGAGGACCGCTACCCGCATCAGCTCTCCGGCGGTCAGCGCAAGCGCGTGGCCCTCGCCGCGACCTTCGTCAACGACCCCGAGATCCTCCTCATGGACGAGCCGTTCTCGGCGCTCGACGTGCAGACCAGGGCACTGATGTCGGACGAGCTCCTCGAGCTGTGGGAGGGCACGGGCGCGTCCGTCGTCTTCGTCACCCACGACCTGGAGGAGTCCATCGCGCTGGCCGACAAGGTCGTCGTGATGACCGCCGGCCCCGCCACCGTGAAGCAGGTCTTCGACATCGACCTGCCGAGGCCGCGCAAGGTCGAGTCGGTGCGGCTGGAGCCGCGGTTCATCGAGATCTACCGCGAGATCTGGGAGTCCCTCGGCGAAGAGGTCCGCATCACCCGCGAGAGAGGTGCCGCCCATGTCGCCTGAAGTTCTCAGCACCCCGGTCGTCGACACGGTCAAGGTGCCGGACCGCGCCCGCTCACGCGCGCGTGCCGCTCGCAGACGCAAGGCCGTGGTGACGGCGTCGCGTGTCCTGCTACTGGTGGCCGTGCTCGCCTTGTGGGAGGCCTTCTCCCGGGCCAAGGTCATCGATCCCTTCAACTTCTCGATGCCCTCCAAGATCTGGGACCAGATCTGGACCTGGGTGACGCACGGGACCGCGCTCGGTTCTCTGGGTGAGCAGATCTGGTACACGCTCTACGAGGCCCTGCTCGGCTGGGTCATCGGTGTGGTCGCCGGTGTCGTGTGCGGTATCGCACTGGGGAGGATCACCTTCCTCGCCGACATCCTTGGTCCATACATCAAGGTGCTCAACTCCATCCCCAGGATCGTGCTGGCCCCGATCTTCGTGATCTGGTTCGGCCTCGGCCCGGCCTCCAAGGTCGCCTCGGCCGTCGTCCTGGTGTTCTTCCCGGTCTTCTTCAACGCCTTCCAGGGCGCCCGCGAGGTGGACCGCAACCTCGTCGCCAACGCCCGCATCCTCGGCGCGAGCGACCGCAGGGTGACGCTCCAGGTGGTGGTCCCGTCCGCCACCTCGTGGATCTTCACCAGCCTCCATGTGAGCTTCGGCTTCGCCCTGATCGGCGCCATCGTCGGTGAGTACATCGGCGCGACCAAGGGGATCGGACTGCTCGTCGCCCAGTCGCAGGGCACGTTCAACGCGGCGGGTGTGTACGCCGCGATGGTCATCCTTGCCGTCGTCGCACTCGTCGCGGAGGGGCTGCTGACCTTCGCCGAGCGCCGCATCTTCCGGTGGAAGCCGTCGGGCTCCGACAGCTGAACCTTCGTTCGACGATCCACTCGTTCGGCGATCCACCGATGAGCCGTTCCCGCGAAAGGGCGCTCGGGACCTTCCTCGGACGCTTCCCCGCCCTCCCCTCACTGCTGCCCCACCCCCGCATCGCCCTCTCACAAGGACGTGAACCCGCCATGCGTACAACCGCCAGATACACCGCCCTGACCGCCGCCGGTCTGCTCGCCCTCTCCTCGCTCACCGCCTGTGCCAACGACGCGGCGAGCACCGCGTCCACGGGCTCCGGTGGCAAGGGGGACGGCAAGGGCACCAAGGTCAAGATCATGGTCGGTGGCCTGGACAAGGTCATCTACCTGCCCGCCATGCTCACCCAGCGCCTGGGCTACTTCGACGCCGAGGGGCTGGACGTCGAGATGCTGAGCGAGCCGGCCGGTGTCCAGGCCGAGACGGCGCTCGTCTCGGGCCAGGTGCAGGGAGCCGTCGGCTTCTACGACCACACCCTCGACCTGCAGGTGAAGGGCAAGGAGGTGGAGTCCGTCGTGCAGTTCTCGCACGCGCCCGGTGAGGTGGAGATCGTCTCCACCGAGGCAGAGGGTGACATCACCTCGCCCGAGGACTTCAAGGGCAAGAAACTCGGCGTCACGGGCCTCGGCTCCTCGACCGACTTCCTCACCAAGTACCTCGCGGTCAAGAACGGCGTGAAGGTCAGCGAGTTCACCCCGGTCGCCGTGGGCGCGGGGCCGACCTTCATCGCCGCGCTCCAGCAGGGCGCGATCGACGGCGGTATGACGACCGACCCGACCGTGGCGACGATCCTCGACAAGAAGGCCGGCAAGGTCCTGCTCGACATGCGCACCCCGCAGGGCTCCGAGGACGCGCTCGGCGGACCGTATCCCTCGTCAAGCCTGTACATGCAGACGGACTGGGTCAACAGTCACAAGGACACCGTCCAGAAGTTGGCCAATGCATTCGTCAAGACGCTCAAGTGGATGTCCACCCACAGCGCGGCCGAGATCGCCGAGAAGATGCCGACGGACTACTCCCAGGGGAACAAACTGCTGTACTCGGTGGCCATCAAGAACACGTTGCCGATGTTCACCAAGGACGGCGTGATGCCCAAGAACGGCCCCGAGACCGTCGAAAAGGTCCTCAAGGCCTTCAACCCCAACATCCAGAACGCCGACGTGGACCTGAGCAAGACCTTCACGACCGAGTTCGTCGAGAAGGCGGTGGGCTGACGGTCGAGCAGGGGGCGGGCCGGGATCCGTATCCCAGGAGGGGCACGGTTCCTTCCCCCGCCCCCGAGGACCGTGCCCTTCAGGCGCGGGTCGCCCACACGTAACGGTGTTCGGGGCGGCCCGCGTCGCCGTACTTCAGGGTCAGCCGGGCCCGCCCCGTGCGCTCCAGGAGCTTCAGGTAGCGCTGGGCGGTCTGGCGGCTCACCCCGGTCCGGTCGGCGATCTCCTGGGCCGACAGGGGCCCTTCGGCGTTCATCAGGGACTGGCGTACGAGTTCGGCGGTGGTGGGGGAGTGGCCCTTGGGCAGACCGGGCTCCGAGGAGGCCGACAGCGCGCCGAAGATGCGGTCGACATCGGCCTGTTCGGCCTCCCCGCCGCCGTCGAGCGTCCGGCGCAGCTCGGCGTACGCCTCCAGTTTGGCGCGCAGACCCGCGAAGGCGAACGGCTTCACCAGGTACTGAAGGGCACCCTGGCGCATCGCCGCCTGCACCGTCGTGACGTCCCGCGCGGCGGTCACCATGATCACGTCGGTCTGGTGGCCGCGGCGGCGCATCTCCTGGACGACCTCGAGACCCGTCTCGTCGGGCAGGTAGTGGTCCAGCAGGACGAGGTCCAGGCGGGGCAGCAGCTCCAGCTGACGGAGCGCGTCGGCCGCGCTGTGGGCCTCGCCGGCGACGTGGAATCCCGGCACCTTCTCGACGTAGGCGGCGTTGACCTGGGCGACCCGGGTGTCGTCGTCCACGACCAGGACCTCGATCATCGCGACTCCTCCTCGGCAGTGCTCTTCGCCGGTGCCGCCAGCGCGGGTTCCAGGCCGGGCTCCGTGAGTGCCTCGGGCAGGACGACGGTGAACTCGGCGCCCCCACCGTCCGCCTCGTCCACCGTGGCGTGGCCGCCCTGCCGCTCGGCGAGCCTGCGCACCAGGGAGAGCCCGATCCCACGCTTGCCGTGCGCCGGGGGCTTCTTCGTGGACCAGCCCTCGGTGAAGATCAACTCGCGCTGCTCGGCCGGGATGCCCGGGCCGGTGTCGCGCACCCGCAGGACCGCGGTACGGCCCTCCGCGCGCAGTTCGACCTCCACGCGCGCGTGCGGCTTGCCCGCGACGGCGTCGAGCGCGTTGTCCACGAGGTTGCCCACGACCGTGACCAGCCCGCGCGGATCGATCAGGCGGTCGGGCAGCCGCGTGCGGTCGGAGACCCACAGGGCGACACCGCGCTCGGCCGCGACGGTTGCCTTGCCGACCAGCAGGGCGGCGAGCAGCGGGTCCTCGATCTTCTCGGTCACCTGCTCCGCGGTCGCCCGGTGATCGCCGACCACCTCCCCGACGAAGTCCACCGCGTCGTCGTACATCTCCAGTTCGAGCAGCCCCAGCAGCGTGTGCATGCGGTTGGCGTGCTCGTGGTCCTGGGCGCGCAGCGCGTCGATGAGGCCGTGCGTCGAGTCGAGTTCGCGCCCGAGCTGCTCCAGCTCGGTGCGGTCACGCAGGGTGGCCACGGCGCCGCCGTCGTCGGTGGGCATGCGGTTGACGACCAGGACGCGCTGCCCGCGGACGGCGATCAGGTCCGTACCGGTCACCCGGCCCGCCAGGACATCGGCCGTACGTCCGTCGCCGAGCGCCTCGTCGGGCGAAGCGCCCACCACCTCCTCCCCGATGCCGAGGAGACGCTGGGCCTCGTCGTTGAGCAGCCGGACGCGGCCGGCGCGGTCCAGGGCGACGACACCTTCCCGGATGCCGTGCAGCATCGCCTCACGCTCGGCGAGCAGCGCCGAGATGTCCGAGAAGGCCAGGTCGCGGGTCTGTCGCTGGACTCGCCGGGAGATCAGCCAGGCGGCCAGCGCGCCGACGGCGAGGGCCCCGCCCGCATAGGCGAACAGTCCGGGGATCGCGTGGATCAGGCGGGCGCGCACGCTGTCGTACTCGATGCCGACCGAGACCGCGCCGATGATCTTGTCGTCGCCGTCGCGCAGGGGCACCTTGCCGCGGGCCGAGCGGCCCAGGGTGCCGCTGTCGATCTCCATGACGTCCTTGCCCGCCAGGGCCTGGCTCGGGTCCGTCGACACATGGCCACCGACCTGCGCGGGGTCGGCGTGCGACCAGCGGGTGCCGTTCAGGTCCATCACCACGACGTACTCCGCGCCGCTGGCCTTGCGGATCCGCTCGGCCTCACGCTGCACCGGTCCGTCGACCGACGGCTGCGTGCTCCGGAGGTCCTCGGCGATCTGCGGCACAGCCGCGGTGGTCTGCGCGATGGCGAGGGCACGGCGCATCGCCTGGTCGTCCAGCTGATCGCTGAGCGGAGCGAGGAACAGCCCGGTCGCGAGCACCACGACTCCCGCGGCGATCGTCAGCTGCATGAGCAGGACCTGCGAGAACATGCGCCGCGGCATTCCGAGGCGCAGGCGGCGGGCGGGGGGAGTGGGGCTCATACCCAAGACGGTACGTGGGTGGACCGGCGCAGCCGTAGGGCTGGGTGGTGTGGATCTCTTGACCGACTCAAGAGGAAACGATTCCTTCGCGCCCGCGCGGGGTGCGGCCGCACGATGTCCGGAGGTGTGTCAGCCCACCAGGGCCGTTCCGGCCAGCTCGCGCACCGCCACCACGTCCATCCGTGCAGGTGAACCGAGGACCGAGGTGCCGCAGCTCTCCGGCCGGGCCGGCAGTGAGGCGCCCTGGTCGACCACGACCTGCCAGTGGCGTCCGTCCCGGTGTGCGACGGTCACCTCCCAGCGCGGCGCGCCGCCCGTGGTCCGGACGACGCTGAGCGCCTCCGCCGCGTCCTCTCCGGTCGCCGAGCGCACCGCCAGCTCCGCCGCCTGGCCGGGCCGCTCCCAGGCCGAACACCCGCGGCACCCGTCCACGACGACCCGCCCGTCCTGGACGCCGTGCAGGACCTCCTTGACGGCATGGGCCTCGGCGCGGCCGTACGCGTACCCGTACGGCAGGACGAGCAGGGTGGGGGAGAAGCGATGACCCCCCAGATGGGTGACCTCCCAGGCGCCCCGCACCCCCGAGGCGGCGAGCTCGGCGGCCAGCGGACGGCCGAGGAGAGCGCAGCAGCGGTCACGCTTGCCGTTGGTGCACACGAGGGCGAGCGGGTCGCCCGTGTGGGGCCCGCCCCGCAGCGCGGTGTCGAAGGTGCGGTGGTCGCCCCTGCCGAGCGCGGCGAGGTCGAGGTCCAGCAGCTGCCGCGGGTCGTGGGTGGTGGCGCTGCGCAGCCACACGCTTCCGGGGACGGTGTGGGCCGCGTACACCTGCCGCAGGGGCGGTGCGCCGAAGTCCGCGTGGCGCCCGGGGCGGCGGATGAGCGCGACGCGTACGCCCGTGTCCCGCGCGGCGGCCTCCAGGGCGCGGCCCAGGGCCGGGTCCAGGTGGCTCGACACCAGCGCTTTGGCACCCCAGGGGCCGGGCTGTTCCAGGAGGAGCCAGGTCGTTGCCGTGGCCGCGGTTCCGGAAATGGGCTCGTCGAGATCCCGCGAGACGGTCGCGCACGTACTCACAGAGGTGAGCCTAACCTGACTTGCCGGAGCGCGACTTCCGGCGGGGGCATGTGCTCGGCCGTGCGGGTACGCGTGCGCGTGCGGCGCGGGACGGTGCAGCCTGGCCTGCCCGGGAGTCGTCCCTGGTCGCAGCGGTACCGGCCGCACGAGCGGGGTGCGCCCGGAACGGTGACGCGGGTCCGCTCGCGACGGCTTCCGCGCTTTTCCTACTCCGGCATCGGCAGCGGCAGCGGCTGGGGCGGCTTCGGCCCCACGTAGTGTCCGCTCGGGCGCATCCGCAGGGGACGTTCGCCGTACTCCTCCAGGGCGTGGGCGATCCAGCCCGCCGTACGGGCGACGGCGAAGATCGTCTCGCTGGCCGAGGACTCCATTCCGCAGGACGCGGTGAGGACGGCGAGCGCCAGGTCCACATTGGCGTGCAGCGGTGCGTGGCGCGCGGTCGTGGCCACGATGTCCCGGGCCGCGGCGAGGGCCGGCCCGGCAGCGGGAATCTCCTCCAAGAGCGCGAACAGGGCACGCGCGCGGGGGTCCTCGCCGGGGTAGAGCCGGTGACCGAGACCCGGAATGCGGCGGCCCGCGCGCAGCTCCTCGGCGATCACCGGGGCGGCACTGCCGACGTCCAGCACCTCGAGCAGCATGCGGTGGGCCAGGCCCCCGGCCGCGCCGTGCAGCGGCCCCTCGAGCACTCCGAGCCCGGCGGAGACGGCCGCGTAGGCGTGCGCACGGGCCGAGGCGGCGACGCGCACCGCGAGCGTCGAGGCGGCCAGGTCGTGGTCGACGAGCAGACCGAGCGCCGTGTCGAGGACGTCCAGCTGCGCCTTGTCGGCGGGCCGTCCGCTGAGTCGGCACCACAGGCGCAGGGCGAGCGGGCCTTCGTCACGGTGCGTGGGCAGCTTCGGGGGCAGGGCGGCGACGAGTGTGGGGATCAGGATGCGGGCGGTGCCGAGCACGGCGTCCTCGGACAGGTCGAACCGCAGCGGGTCGGCGGCCGCGGCGGCGACGGCGGCGACCCGCAACCGGTCGGTGGGACCGGTGTGTTCGGGCAGCGCCTCGACGACGCGTCGGGCGGCCTCGACGGACGCCTCGGGCGCGGTGAAGGTGACGCCGGGCCGCAGCCGACCGGTCCACAGCCACTCCGCGACCTCTTCGTAGGAGTGCCGGGAGGCCAGTTCGACCGCGTCGACGCCCCGGAAGTAGTAGCGGTCCTGGTCGATGAAGGTGACGCGCGTACGTACGGACAGTTCCGCCCCGGAGCCCGGACTCCCGCTGCTCTCGCGCTTGTTGCGCCGCGCGAGCGCCTCGACCTCCTTGGCGTCGAAGGTGCTGCCGCGGCCCCCGGGCGTGCGCCGGCTGCTCAGTTGGCCACGACTGACGTACGCGTACACGGTCTCGGGTTTCACGCCGAGCAGCTCGGCGGCCTCCTTGGTGCTCAGCCGTCGTTCGGGGTGGCCGGGTCCGGGTTCGTGATCGCGCATGGGGGTCACCGTATCCACAAGACACATGCATTGATTCAATCAATATTGACAGAGATCGAGTCAAGCATGGACAGTCGAATCAAGTTCAGGGAGGAAACATGTCCGTCAACCTGTCATCAGCCTCAACCATGGACGTGCCGCGAGGACTCGCGGGTGTCGTCGTCGCCGACACGGAGGTCGGCGACGTCCGGGGACGCGAGGGCTTCTACCACTACCGCCAGTACTCGGCCGTTGACCTCGCGCGCACCCGTCGCTTCGAGGACGTCTGGCACCTCCTGGTCCACGGCGAACTGCCCGACGCGCGACGGAGCGCCGCCTTCGCCGCCGAGACCGCGGCACTGAGGGGCCTCCCCGAGGGGGTGGCCGTCGCCCTGCCCGCCCTGGCGGCAGCGGCCGGTGCGGGCGCGAATCCGCTGGCCGGGATGCGGACGGCCCTGTCGTTGCTGGGTGCGGCGAAAGGCTTCCGCCCCGTGTACGACGTCGACGCGGACCGGCGCCGGGAGGACACGGTCGTCGCGGCCGCGGCCGTACCCACGCTGCTCACCGCGCTGTACCGGCTGGGGCGCGGCCTCGCTCCCGTCGAGCCGCGCGAGGACCTGCCGTACGCGGCGAACTACCTCTACATGTTGACCGGAGTCGAGCCCGATCCGGAGCGGGCCCGGGCGATCGAGCAATACTTGATCTCCACCATTGATCATGGCTTCAACGCGTCAACCTTCACGGCCAGGGTCATCGCCTCGACCGGCGCGGATGTGGCGGCATGCCTCGTGGGGGCGGTGGGTGCCCTGTCAGGGCCGCTGCATGGTGGCGCGCCCAGCCGGGCCCTGGACACTCTGGACGCGATCGGCACTCCCGATCGCATCGATCCCTGGATCCGCGAGCGGGTCCTCGCCGGCGAGCGCGTCATGGGCTTCGGCCACGCCGTCTACCGCACGGAGGACCCGCGTTCGCGCATGCTCCGCGAGATCGCCCGGCGATTCGGAGGCCCGCGCGTCGAGTTCGCCGTCGAGGTGGAGCGGCACGTCGAGGCGATCCTCGCCGAGCTGAAGCCCGGCCGGGAGCTGCACACGAACGTGGAGTTCTACGCAGGCGTGGTCATGGAGCTCTGCGGGCTGCCCCGCGAGATGTTCACCCCGACGTTCGCGGCGGCGCGGGTGGTGGGCTGGAGCGCCAACATCCTGGAGCAGGCGGCGGACTCGAAGATCATCCGTCCGGTCGCCCGGTATGTGGGCCCGGGGGCGCCGGTCGAGGTGCCCGCAGCGGCCTGAACACGCCCCGAGGCACCCGTACGCGAGGAAGGCCCGGCATCGCGGGCGGGCCGGCCGGGCCATCCTCTCGAACTCTCGAAAGAGCCTAAAGGTCCGGAATATCGGCCTTCGCGCGCAGCAGAGTTTCGCGGGTGATGACGACAATTCTCTCGTGGTCACCGCGTGAGGCATCGGACGGGAGATCCCGGTCCAGTGAATCCGTGGCATCCGTGCCGATAACGGCGAAATTACCATCGGCAAGTTCGAAAATATCGGGGCAATTTGCTCCGCTCACGCTTCCCCGAGCGCGCGGAGATGCACCGATCCGACGGATGATCTGACTCACTGTTGCTTCCTTGGGTCCGTTGGGTTTGCGCACGACGACTGCGCGGTGCAAGGCGGGCCCTGTGGGGTCGCTCGTCATCCGGCGGCGTAGGCGACGATCTGGTGGGGTCCTCTACGCGATCAAGCGCGAGTCAACTCCCTGACGCCCCACCTAACTCTTGACTTGACCCTTTCGTAATGGGCCGAGGGTGTGATTCCGCAGGAGGGGGTGCGTGCCCCGGAGTGTGAGCCCTCGGCTGTCGGAGTGCGCCGATGGCCGGTGGAAGTTCACGGACTCGGCGGCTCGCCCACCACCCACCATTCGTCGGCGTCCGACTCCTCGAGTTGCGTCAGGAGTTCGTCCACCATACGGCCGAGTTCTGCTTCGTCCGAACCGTCGGCAATGGTCGCCCGCTGGTGTCTTGTCGCGTACCAGTACTCCCGTACCACAGGGTTCTGAAGAATGCCTCGAATGTACCCGAAGAACTCCTCGCGGGAGATGTTGCCTATCCGGTAGTAAAACAGCGCGTTCGTGTAGAGAGCGTTGGCGTAGAGGTACTGGCGCCGCTGCTTCGTGGAAACGGGCGCCTCGAAGAGATCGAGCACTTCAGCCAGTTCGGGGTCGTCGATGGCTTTGCTCAGCAATTCCCAGTGCAGGCGCTGCTGGTTGGCCAGATTGGTGTGCTGCTGGGAGTGGGCGGTCCGTTCCAGGTGTTCCAGCCGTACCCGCAGTGTCTCCAGCGAATGGCGTTGTGCCGCCATGGTGACGAGGGCACCCGCGGCCATGCCGGCCGCCGCCGCGGCGACTGCACCGAGTCCGCGGACCCCAAACTTCTGTGTGGCCATGTCAAAAACCCCCGATCGAGCGGCCGTGCGCCGGTCGTCGGGGTGCGGGTGGACGTGACGGGGACCGGCGAGCGGTGGGCGGCGCTTGCCGTCTCCCAGAGTGCCGAGCGGCTCTGATCGGCGGGGGAGGCGGAGGGGAGGCGCACGGAGGGAAGCGAGGGTCGCACGCCAGGGCGCCTTGCCCAGGGTCTGCCCCGCGGGTGCTGCTAACAATCGTTCACTTCGCGGTGATTCCCGCGGCTCGTATCCTGGGGCGGCATTCAATCCTCGTACGCGCGCCCGGGCCGCGCGCCGGTGCACGCGTAGTTTCGGAAAGGTCGCACGTGTCGCAGAGCCGCAGTCCGCAGCAGATCCCGGTCGTCGTACTCGCCGGATTCCTCGGTTCCGGCAAGACGACCCTGCTCAACCATCTCCTGCACCGCAGCGGCGGCAGCCGCATCGGGGCGATCGTGAACGACTTCGGCGCCATCGAGATCGACGCCATGGCCGTGGCCGGTGCGCTCGGCGACTCCACCGTCTCCCTCGGCAACGGCTGTCTGTGCTGCGCCGTCGACGCCGGTGAACTCGACGTGTACCTCGAACGGCTCGCCGATCCGGCCGTCGGCATCGATGTCATCGTCATCGAGGCCAGCGGTCTCGCCGAGCCCGAGGAACTCGTGCGGATGGTGCTGGCCAGTGAGCATCCCGGCATCGTCTACGGCGGGCTCGTCGAAGTCGTCGACGCCGCCGAGTTCGACGAGACCCGGACGAAGCATCCCGGGATCGACCGGCACCTCGCCCTCGCCGACCTCGTCGTGGTGAACAAGCTCGACCGCGCGCCCGACGCCGACCGGGTCCTCGGGCTCGTCCGCTCCCTCGCCGACCGGGCCGCCGTCGTCCCCGCCACCTACGGCCGTGTCGACCCCGAGTTCCTCTTCGACTGCCGGCCGGGCGAGGAGCGTGTCGGGCAGTTGTCCTTCGACGACCTGCACGACCACTCCGGGGATGATCACGCCGACCACCTCCACGGCTCCTACGACAGCCTCTCCTTCACCTCCGAAGTGCCCCTCGGCCCCCGCCGGTTGATGGAGTTCCTCGACAGCAGGCCCGAGGGGCTGTACCGCATCAAGGGGTATGTCGACTTCGGTCCGCACGACCCGGCCAACCGGTACGCCGTGCACGCCGTCGGGCGCTTCCTCCGCTTCTACCCGGAGCCCTGGCCGGCCGCCGGCGCCCGCCCGACCCAGCTCGTCCTCATCGGATCCGGCATCGAAGCCGCCGCCCTCGGCAAGGAACTCGAGGCGTGCAAGGACGACGCCCCACACGCCGACGAGCACGGCATGTGGGGCGTCCTGCGCTACGTACAGGCCCCCGACGACGAGGCCTTCCAGGAGGCCGAGGCCTAGACCGGCCCGGCCACCACCGAGACCGTCTTCGTCAGCGACACGCCCGAGCCGTCACGGCGCGGGTCCATCTCCGGCAACTCGGCCGGCAGGCCGTTCTTCTGCGCCGCCTTGGCCGGGACGGGACCCGCCCAGGCCAGGGACAGGCAGTCCTCGCCCTTCAGGAACCGCTGGCAGCGCACACCGCCCGTGGCACGGCCCTTGCGCGGGTACTGGTCGAACGGGGTGAGCTTGGCGGTCGTCTGGACAGAGTCGTCCAGGGTTCCGCGCGAGCCCGCGATCGTGAAGACCACCGCGTCCACCGCGGGGTCCACGGCCGTGAAGGAGATGACCTTCGCGCCCTCGGTGAGCTTGATGCCCGCCATACCGCCCGCCGCGCGGCCCTGCGGCCGCACCTGCGAGGCCTGATAGCGCAGCAGTTGGGCGTCGTCGGCGATGAAGACCAGGTCCTCCTCGCCGGTACGCAGTTCGACGGCACCGACGATCCGGTCGCCGTCCCGCAGGGTGATGACCTCCAGCTCGTCCTTGTTGGTCGGGTAGTCGGGCACGACCCGCTTGACGACACCCTGTTCCGTGCCGATGGCCAGCCCCGGGGACGACTCGTCGAGCGTGGTCAGACAGATGACCGTCTCGTCGCCCTCCAGGGAGACGAACTCCGTCAGCGGGGCGCCGCCCGAGAGGTTCGGCGCCGAGGCCGTGTCCGGGAGCTGCGGCAGGTCGACGACGTTGATCCGCAGCAGGCGGCCCGAGGAGGTGACGGCGCCGATCTCCCCGCGCGCGGTGGCCGACACCGCCGAGATGATCACATCGTGCTTGGTCCGCTTGCCGCCCCCGTCCCCGTCCTCGGCGTCCTCGGCGTTCTCCGTGAAGGGCTCGCCGTTCGCCGTGCGGGCCAGCAGGCCGGTGGAGGACAGCAGGACACGGCACGGGTCGTCCGCGACCTGGAGGGGCACGGCGGTGGCCGTGGTACCCGACGACTCCAGCAGGACCGTACGGCGCTCGGTGCCGAACTTCTTGGCCACCGAGGCCAGTTCGGCCGAGACCAGCTTGCGCAGCTCCGCGTCCGAGTCAAGGATCCGGGTCAGCTCGGCGATCTCCTCGTTGAGCTTCTCCTTCTCCGCCTCCAGCTCGATGCGGTCGTACTTGGTGAGCCGGCGCAGCGGGGTGTCCAGGATGTACTGGGTCTGGATCTCCGACAGCGAGAAGCGCTCCATCAGGCGCTGCTTCGCCTCCGCGCTGTTGTCGCTGGAGCGGATCAGCCGGATGACCTCGTCGATGTCGACGAGCGCCGTCAGCAGGCCCTCCACCAGGTGCAGCCGGTCGCGGCGCTTGCTGCGGCGGAACTCGCTGCGGCGGCGCACCACGGTGAAGCGGTGGTCGAGGTAGACCTCCAGCAGCTCCTTGAGGCCCAGCGTGAGCGGCTGGCCGTCGACCAGCGCCACGTTGTTGATGCCGAAGGACTCCTCCATCGGGGTCAGCTTGTACAGCTGCTCCAGGACGGCCTCCGGCACGAAGCCGTTCTTGATCTCGATGACCAGTCGCAGACCATGCGCGCGGTCGGTGAGGTCCTTGACGTCGGCGATGCCCTGGATCTTCTTCGAGCCGACCAGGTCCTTGATCTTGGCGATGACCTTCTCGGGCCCGACCGTGAACGGCAGTTCCGTGATGACCAGGCCCTTGCGGCGGGCCGTGACGGTCTCCACCGACACCGTGGCACGGATCTTGAACGTGCCGCGGCCGTTCTCGTAGGCGTCCCGGATGCCGGAGAGGCCGACGATCCGGCCGCCGGTGGGCAGGTCGGGGCCCGGAACGTACTTCATCAGGGCGTCGAGATCCGCGCCGGGATAGCGGATCAGATGGCGGGCGGCCGCGATGACCTCGCCCAGGTTGTGCGGCGGCATGTTGGTGGCCATGCCGACCGCGATCCCGGACGCGCCGTTGACCAGCAGGTTCGGGAAGGCGGCGGGCAGTGCCACCGGCTCCTGCTCCTGGCCGTCGTAGTTGGGCGAGAAGTCGACGGTGTCCTCGTCGATCGACTCCGTCATCAGGCTCGTCGCCTGGGCCTGGCGGCACTCGGTGTACCGCATGGCGGCCGGCGGGTCGTCGTTGCCCAGCGAGCCGAAGTTGCCGTGGCCGTCGATCAGGGGCACCCGCATGGAGAAGGGCTGCGCCATCCGCACCAGGGCGTCGTAGATCGACGCGTCGCCGTGCGGGTGCAGCTTGCCCATGACCTCGCCGACGACCCGGGCGCACTTCACATAGCCGCGCTCCGGGCGCAGGCCCATCTCGTTCATCTGGTAGACGATGCGGCGGTGCACCGGCTTGAGGCCGTCACGGGCGTCCGGCAGGGCGCGGGAGTAGATGACCGAGTACGCGTACTCGAGGAAGGAGCCCTGCATCTCGTCGACGACGTCGATGTCGAGGATCCGCTCCTCGAACGACTCGTCGGGCGGCGGGGTCTTCGTGCTGCGGCGGGCCATCGCTGCCGGCTCCTTGCTGGGGCGTGATACGGGATCTGACGCGGACCATTGTGGACCGTGGCACTGACAGCGCGGGCGAGGACCCGGCGTCGGCCGTCCGGCCCGAACGCAGAGGCATCTCCTCCACGGCTGCCCGCAGGCTACGCGATCTCGCTCTCGGCGTATGTCGTCCGGGAACTTCGCGGACCGTCCGCACGCTTGCATACAGTGGCAGGACCGGCAGGAAAACCGCGGTTTCCACGACCGCGTCCGCGATCGGAAGGGACGTACATGCCCATGGGTCACACGGCCACAGCCCAGGCAGGCTCCGGGGGCCTGACAGCGACCGAGCACCGTCTGGCCAACGGCCTGCGCGTGGTGCTCTCGGAGGACCACCTGACCCCCGTCGCGGCGGTGTGCCTCTGGTACGACGTCGGTTCACGCCACGAAGTCAAGGGGCGTACGGGTCTTGCTCACCTTTTCGAGCACCTGATGTTCCAGGGTTCCGGCCAGGTCAAGGGCAACGGACACTTCGAGCTGGTCCAGGGGGCCGGCGGCTCGCTCAACGGCACCACCAGCTTCGAGCGCACGAACTACTTCGAGACCATGCCCACCCACCAGCTGGAGCTCGCCCTCTGGCTGGAGGCCGACCGCATGGGCTCGCTGCTCACCGCGCTGGACGACGAGTCGATGGAGAACCAGCGCGACGTCGTCAAGAACGAGCGCCGTCAGCGCTACGACAACGTCCCCTACGGCACGGCCTTCGAGAAGCTGACCGCTCTCGCCTACCCGGACGGCCACCCGTACCACCACACGCCGATCGGCTCGATGGCCGACCTGGACGCGGCGACCCTGGAGGACGCGCGCGCGTTCTTCCGCACGTACTACGCGCCCAACAACGCGGTCCTCTCCGTGGTCGGTGACATCGACCCGGAGCAGACCCTCGCCTGGGTCGAGAAGTACTTCGGCTCCATCCCGGGCCACGACGGCAAGCCCGCGCCGCGTGACGGCGGGCTGCCCGACGTCATCGGCGAGCAGCTGCGCGAGATCGTCGAGGAGGAGGTGCCGGCCCGCGCGCTGATGGCCGCCTACCGGCTGCCCGAGGACGGCACGCGTGCGTGCGACGCCGTCGACCTGGCGCTCACCGTCCTCGGCGGCGGCGAGTCCTCCCGCCTCTACAACCGGCTGGTGCGCCGCGACCGTACGGCCGTCGCGGCCGGCTTCGGCCTGCTGCGGCTCGCCGGAGCGCCCTCCCTGGGCTGGCTGGACGTGAAGACGTCCGGTGACGTCGAGGTGCCCGTCATCGAGGCCGCCATCGACGAGGAGCTCGCCCGGTTCGCCGAGGAGGGCCCCACGGCCGAGGAAATGGAGCGGGCCCAGGCGCAGTTGGAGCGCGAGTGGCTCGACCGGCTCGGCACCGTCGCCGGCCGCGCCGACGAACTGTGCCGGTACGCCGTCCTGTTCGGCGACCCGCAGCTCGCCCTGACCGCCGTGCAGCGCGTGCTGGACGTGACGCCCGAGGAGGTGCAGGAGATCGCCAAGGCCCGCCTGCGCCCCGACAACCGCGCGGTGCTCGTCTACGAGCCGACCGCCGCCGAAGCCCCCGCCGACCAGGACGAGAACGAGGAGGCGGCCCGGTGACCGAGCTCGCCACGATGGACTTCCACCCCCAGCCCCGGGCGGGCGAGGCCAAGCCGTGGGCGTTCCCGGCGCCCGAGCGCACCGCGCTGGCCAACGGCCTGACCGTGCTGCACTGCCACCGTCCCGGCCAGCAGGTCGTCGCCGTGGAGATCCTCCTCGACGCACCCCTGGACGCCGAACAGGCCGGCCTCGACGGCGTCGCCACGATCATGGCGCGGGCCTTCTCCGAGGGCACCGACAAGCACTCCGCCGAGGAGTTCGCCGCCGAACTGGAGCGCTGCGGCGCCACCCTGGACGCGCACGCGGATCACCCCGGTGTCCGGCTGAGCCTCGAAGTGCCGGCCTCGCGCCTGCCCAAGGGCCTCGGTCTGCTCGCCGACGCCCTCAGGGCCCCCGCGTTCGCCGACAGCGAGGTCGAGCGCCTCGTCCGCAACCGTCTGGACGAGATCCCGCACGAGCTGGCCAACCCCTCCCGGCGCGCCGCCAAGGAGCTCTCCAAGGAGCTGTTCCCGGCCACCGCGCGGATGTCGCGGCCGCGCCAGGGCACCGCGGAGACGGTCGAGAAGATCGACTCCGCCGCCGTACGCGCCTTCTACGACAAGCACGTCCGTCCCGCCACGGCCACCGCGGTGGTCGTCGGCGACCTCACCGGTGTCGACCTGGCGGCGCTCCTCGGCGACACCCTGGGTGCCTGGACGGGCTCCTCGGCCCAGCCGCGGCCCGTGCCGCCGGTGACGGCCGACGACGCCGGCCGGGTCGTCATCGTGGACCGTCCGGGCGCCGTCCAGACGCAGCTGCTGATCGGCCGGATCGGCGCCGACCGGCACGACCGTGTGTGGCCCGCGCAGGTGCTCGGCACGTACTGCCTCGGTGGCACCCTCACCTCCCGGCTGGACCGTGTCCTGCGCGAGGAGAAGGGCTACACCTACGGTGTCCGCGCGTTCGGACAGGTCCTGCGGTCCGCCCCGGACGGCTCGGGTGCCGCGATGCTCGCCATCAGCGGCTCCGTCGACACCCCGAACACCGGCCCCGCTCTGGACGATCTGTGGAAGGTGCTGCGCACCCTCGCCGCCGAGGGGCTGACCGACGCCGAGCGCGACGTCGCCGTGCAGAACCTGGTCGGTGTGGCGCCGCTGAAGTTCGAGACCGCCGCGGCAGTCGCCGGCACGCTGGCGGACCAGGTCGAGCAGCACCTGCCCGACGACTTCCAGGCCACGCTGTACCAGCAGCTCGCCGCGACCGGCACGGTGGAGGCCACCGCGGCGGCCGTGAACGCCTTCCCGGTGGACCGGCTGGTGACCGTCCTCGTCGGTGACGCGGCCCAGATCAAGGAGCCGGTCGAGGCCCTCGGCATCGGCGAGGTGAAGGTCGTGTCCGCGGAGTAGATCCCGGCAACGGCACGCGCGTGTGGGGGCCCTGGTCGACGAAAGCGTCACCAGGGCCTCCGTATGTCCGAATTGAGGCGGAGGTTGCCCGTCTGCCCTGTGGGATGCGCTACAAAAACCGGGATCCGTTTGAGGATTGAAACCCGCGCCGCTTAGCGTCATCCGGGCTGTTCGTCAGGCAGTGCGCCGCAGCCGCGGCACCGGACAGTCATCGCCGAGTCCCCGTACGGCGCGAGCCAGGGGAGCCGGGGACCCACTTGTGCAGTCCCTGGGGTGAATCGGACGCCCGCGCGGCAACGCGAGGGGGTCCGTAGGAGACCTTCCTGCTCCGAACCCGTCAGCTAACCCGGTAGGCGAGAGGGAAGGAAAGGACACCCCCAACTTCATGGCGTTCACCTGCGCCACCGGGAAGCACCGTCGGCCCAGCCGGATGCAGCGCACCAGCGTCCGCGCGGCGGGCATCGCGGCGCTCACCACCACCGGTGTCATGGCCACCGTCGCCTCCACCCCGGCCTTCGCCGCCGAGCCCACCCCCGAGCAGACCGGGCTGATCCCCGTGGTCACCGCCGGCGAGTCCGTCGTCGAGCAGATCGACGACCAGGTCGCCGTGCAGAAGCACGCGGCCTTCGAGGAGGCCGCCCGGCAGGCCGCCGCCAAGAAGGCCGTGGAGGAGCGCGAGGCACGCGTGCGTGCCGCCCGCGAGGCCGAGCGCAAGCGCCTCAACACCTTCGTGCTGCCGATCACCGGCTCCTACGTCTCCACCGGCTACCAGGCCAGCAGTTCGCTGTGGTCCTCCGGCAGCCACACCGGCATCGACTTCCACGCCGCGAGCGGCACCTCCGTGCACGCGGTCGGCTCCGGCACCGTGGTCGAGGCCGGCTGGGGCGGGTCCTACGGCAACCAGATCGTCATCAAGATGAACGACGGGACGTACACCCAGTACGGTCACCTGTCGTCGATCGCGGTGTCGGTGGGCCAGACGGTCACCCCGGGCGAGCGGATCGGCCTGTCCGGCGCCACCGGCAACGTCACCGGCCCGCATCTGCACTTCGAGGCCCGCACCACCGCGGAGTACGGCTCGGACATCGATCCGGTCGCCTACCTCCGCACGCACGGCGTGAACGTCTGACGACCCACGGCGACAGATCGTCTTGCCCCGGCCCTCCAGGCCGGGGCTTTCGCCGTTTTCGAGGTCCTGCTGTCCAAAAAATATCCCTGGATTCCGGCCCGCCATCGGAAATCCCCGCCCATTGCAATAGAGTCACGGAACACACGTCAATCGTCGACGTTTCACGGGGATTAAGGCGGAGGTCCGTCATGCGTATTCCGGCGCACTCGGTGTGCACGGCCATTCGGGACGACATCGTCGCGGGTGTCTACGAGCGCGGCAGCCGCCTCACCGAGGAACTCCTCGCCCGCCGCTACGGCGTTTCCCGCGTCCCCGTCCGAGAGGCGCTGCGCACGCTGGAGGCCGAGGGCTTCGTGGTCACGCGGCGGCACGCGGGCGCGTGCGTCGCGGAGCCGACCGAGCAGGAGGCCGCGGACCTGCTGGAGATGCGCATGCTCCTGGAGCCGCTCGGCGCCTCCCGGGCCGCCCAGCGGCGCACCGAGGCCCATCTGAAGGTGCTGCGCGGCCTCGTCCGGCTGGGCCAGGAACGGGCCAGGCGGGGCAACAGCGAGGATCTGCGCTCTCTGGGGGGCTGGTTCCACGAGACGCTCGCCCAGTCCTCCGGGAGCCAGGCCCTGACGTCGATGCTCACCCAGCTGCGCCACAAGATCGCCTGGATGTACGCGGTGGAGGCCCCGGCCAACCCCGTGGAGTCCTGGGCGGAGCACGGGGCGATCGTGGATGCGGTGGCGCGCGGCGACGGTGAGCGTGCGCGGGCGATCACGGCGCTGCACACCGAGCGCGCGACGGGTGCGCATCGGCTGCGCTTTTCCGGCGGCCCCGAGCGCGCCGACCGTGTGAGGACTTCGCAACCTCCCGTAAACATGACGGGTCTGCGGCATTAACACGAGGGCCGTATACAAAGAGGGGATAATTCGCGGGGGATTATTTCTGCTGCCCGCAAAGGGAAATGCGAAGGGCTCGCCCGATAATTCGGACGAGCCCTTCGGGGTTTAGCGGGACGGCACCTTTGGAGCGACGAACACCGCCACCGTCAATTGAGCACCCCCGAGGACGCGCAACCACCTCCGCGAGTGCGGCGGCGGCTCAGGCGCAACGGGGGCTGCGCGCTCAGACGGTCTCGGGGAGCTCCTCGAGCCCCTCGGCGACCAGCTTCGCCAGACGGTCGAGGGCGACGTCCGCGCCGTCGGCCTCGGAGGCGAGGACGATCTCCTCGCCGCCCTGGGCGCCCAGGCCGAGAACGGCCAGCATGGAGGCCGCGTTGACGGGGTTGCCGTCGGCCTTGGCGATCGTCACCGGGATACCTGCGGCCGTGGCGGCCCGGACGAAGATGGAAGCGGGGCGGGCGTGAAGGCCCTCGGCCCAGCCGACGTTGACGCGGCGCTCAGCCATGTGATGCTGCCCTTCAGTGTTCAGGTTGTCTAGACCAGTGTTCCACACGTGAAGCGTGTGAGGGAGGGGTCGTCTGTCCCCTCCCGACGTGGTCGTCGGATCGCGGCCTCGATCCGACGAACGTCCTCCACAGACTGCCTCGCGCCGTTGTCGTACGCGAGCCGTACTCTGGGCCCCATGCAGAGCGCGTCGGACCGGCACGAGTACCCCGCCCACTGGGAGGCCGACGTGGTGCTGCGCGACGGCGGCACCGCGCGCATCCGCCCCATCACCGTCGATGACGCCGAGCGCCTGGTCAGCTTCTACGAGCAGGTTTCGGACGAGTCGAAGTACTACCGGTTCTTCGCGCCCTACCCGCGCCTGTCCGACAAGGACGTCCACCGCTTCACGCACCACGACTTTGTGGACCGGGTGGGACTCGCGGCCACGGTCGGCGGCGAGTTCATCGCCACCGTACGCTATGACCGCATTGGTGCCGACGGGATGGCCGCCTCGGCGCCCGCCGACGAGGCCGAGGTCGCGTTCCTCGTCCAGGACGCCCACCAGGGCAGGGGCGTCGCCTCCGCGCTGCTCGAGCACATCGCGGCCGTGGCGCGCGAGCGGGGCATCCGCCGCTTCGCGGCCGAGGTGCTCCCCGCCAACAACAAGATGATCAAGGTGTTCACGGACGCCGGGTACACCCAGAAGCGCAGCTTCGAGGACGGCGTCGTACACCTGGAGTTCGGGCTCGAACCCACCGAGCGCTCCGTCGCCGTGCAGCGTGCGCGGGAACAGCGCGCCGAGGCGCACTCCGTGGGGCGGCTGCTGGCGCCCGGTTCCGTGGCCGTCGTCGGCACCGGCCGCAGCCCGGGCGGTGTCGGCCGGAGCGTCCTCGGCAACCTCCGCGAGGCGGGCTTCACCGGGCGGCTGTACGCCGTGAACAAGGCCTTCCCCGAGGACCTGAAGGAAGTGGACGGGGTGCCCGCCCACCGCTCGGTGCGCGACATAGCGGCGCCCGTCGACCTCGCGGTCGTCGCCGTTCCGGCGGAGCAGGTCCCCGAGGCCGTCACCGAGTGCGGCGAGCACGGCGTGCAGGGACTCGTGGTCCTCTCCGCCGGCTACGCCGAGAGCGGCCCCGACGGGCGGGAGCGCCAGCGCGAACTCGTCCGGCACGCACGCGCGTACGGCATGCGGATCATCGGCCCCAATGCCTTCGGAGTCATCAACACCTCCCCCGAGGTGCGGCTGAACGCCTCGCTGGCCCCGGAGATGCCGAGACCCGGCCGGATCGGCCTGTTCGCCCAGTCCGGCGCCATCGGCATCGCCCTGCTGTCCCGCCTCCACCGGCGTGGCGGCGGCGTCACCGGCGTCACCGGCGTATCCACCTTCATCTCCTCCGGCAACCGCGCGGACGTCTCGGGCAACGACGTCCTCCAGTACTGGTACGACGACCCCGACACCGACGTCGCCCTCATGTACCTGGAATCCATCGGCAACCCGCGCAAGTTCACCCGCCTCGCGCGGCGCACGGCGGCGGCCAAGCCCCTGGTGGTCGTCCAGGGCGCCGGTTCCGCCCCGCAGGGGCACGCCGTACGGGCGACCCGGCTGCCCCACGCGACGGTGTCGGCGCTGCTGCGGCAGGCCGGCGTGATCCGTGTGGACACCATCACCGAACTGGTCGACGCGGGCCTGCTGCTCGCCCGTCAGCCGCTGCCGACGGGCCCGCGGGTGGCGATCCTCGGCAACTCCGAGTCGCTGGGCCTGCTGACGTACGACGCCTGTCTCTCGGAGGGGCTGCGTCCGCTGCCGCCGCTGGACCTGACGACCGAGGCGTCGGCCCAGGACTTCCACGCGGCGCTGGCCCGGGCGCTGGCCGACGAGACGTGCGACGCGGTGGTCGTGACGGCGATCCCGGCGATCGGCGAGAGGTCGCCCGGGGACGCGGAACTCGCGGAGGCCCTGCGGTCGGCCGCGGCGGCCGCTCCCGCCAAACCGGTGCTCGTCGTGCACGTGGAACTCGGCGGTCTCGCCATGGCGCTGTCCGCCGCGACGAGCACCGCACCGCGCGCCGAAGCGGCCCCACGCGCGCGTACCGACGCCCCCGAGGACGCGCAGCCGGTGCCCACCGCCGTCGCGGCACCTGAGGGAACGCACCTCATCCCCGCCTACCCCGCCGCCGAACGCGCCGTCCGCGCGCTCGCGGAGGCCGTGAAGTACGCCCAGTGGCGGCGTGAGGCGGCCGACGCCGGCAAGGTGCCCGAGTACGAGGACATCGACGAGAAGGGCGCCGCCGAACTGATCGGCGGGCTCCTCGCGCGCGGGCAGGGCCTGACCCTCGGCACCGACGAGACGTGCGAGCTGCTCGGCCGCTACGGCATCCGTACCCGCCCGGCCATCCCGGCGCCCACCCCTGACGAGGCGGCACGGGCCGCGGCCGCCCTCGGCTACCCCGTCGCCCTCAAGGCCACGGCCCCGCACCTGCGGCACCGCGCCGACCTGGGCGGCGTACGGCTCGATGTGGCCGACGAGGAGCAACTGCGCCGGTCGTACGCCGAGTTGACCGAGCTCTTCGGCAAGCCGGAGGAGATCCGCCCGGTCGTCCAGGCGATGGCACCGCGCGGGGTCGACACGGTCGTCCGCGCGGTCATCGACCCGGCGGCCGGAGCCGTACTGTCCTTCGGGCTCGCCGGAGCCGCCTCACAGCTGCTCGGAGACATGGCGCACCGGCTGGTACCGGTCACCGACCGGGAGGCGAGCTCGCTGATCCGGTCCATCCGGACCGCCCCGCTCCTCTTCGGCTGGCGCGGCTCGACACCCGTCGACACCGCCGCCCTCGAGGAGCTGCTGCTGCGGGTGTCCCGGCTGGTCGACGACCACCCCGAGGTCGTCGCGGTCACCCTGGAGCCGGTCGTCGTCGCCCCGCACGGGCTGAGCGTCCTCGGCGCCTCCGTCCGCCTCGCACCCCCGCCGGCGCGCGACGACCTCGGACCGAGGACGCTGCCCACGTACTGAGCGCACCGCCCGGGAGCGCGTCGTCGGGCACGCGCGTGAGGACGCGCCGCCCAGGCAGCGGTTCGCCCCGGGCAGGCGTGTCCCACGGAGCACGGACGGAGCGCGCCCCGGCCGCCGCCGACCTACCGAAGGGGTCCTGAGCGGTGCCTCGCAGTCAGTGGGTCCCCGTAGGATGGAGGGCATGGCCAAGACCAGTACGACGACCCAGGGGCTGCGCGCGGCGATCGAGCGCAGCGGCTACTACCCGGCCCTCGTGGCCGAGGCGGTGGAGGCCGCTGTGGGCGGCGAGCCGATCCGGTCGTACCTGGTCCACCAGGAGACCACGTTCGACCAGAACGAGGTGCGCCGGCATGTGACCGTGCTGGTCCTCACCGGCAACCGCTTCATCGTCAGCCACACCGACGAGCAGGCCGCCGACACCACCTCCCCGACGCCGTACGCCACGACGTCCACGGAGTCCGTGAAGCTCGGCCGGATCTCGTCCGTCGTCCTCAGCAGGGTGGTCGCCAACCCGGAGTCGTACACGCCGGGCACCCTGCCGCGCGAGATCGTGCTGACCATCGGCTGGGGCGCCGTCTCCCGTATCGACCTGGAGCCGGCCGCGTGCGGTGACCCCAACTGCGACGCCGACCACGGCTACACCGGCAGCTCGACGGCGGACGACCTCAGCCTGCGGGTGAGCGAGGCCGGCGACGGCCCGGAGACGGTCCGCCAGGCGCTCGTCTTCGCGCAGTCGCTGTCCGAGGCGACAGCGGACGTAACCCGCTGATGTCGCGCTCCGTGCCCACCCCCTTCGACTCCGCCCCCTGGGACTTCCCCGAACCGCTCGCGGTCGGCTCCGCGCCCGTCCCGGAGTACGGTTCCGGCTCCCTCGCCGACCTGCTGCCCACACTGGCCGCGGGCATGGGCGTTCCCGGCACGACCGCGGCGATCCCGGAGCTGACCCCGGCCGACCGCAACTGCGTCTTCCTGATCGACGGCCTCGGCTGGGAGCAGATCAAGGACCACCCCGACGAGGCGCCCTACCTCCACGCGCTGCTCGGCAGCTCGCGCGGCGGCACCGGACGTCCGCTCACCGCCGGCTACCCGGCGACCACCGCGACCTCCCTCGCCTCCGTCGGCACCGGCCTCCCCCCGGGCGCGCACGGCCTCCCCGGCTACACCGTGCGCAACCCGGCGACCGGCGCCCTGATGAACCAGCTCCGCTGGCAGCCGTGGACGGCCCCGGGCGCCTGGCAGCCGTACCCCACCGTCTTCCAGCTCGCCCACGAGGCGGGTGTGCACGCCGCCCAGGTGTCGTCCCCCACCTTCCAGAACACCCCGCTGACCAAGGTCGCGCTCAGCGGCGGAACGTTTCACGGACGGCTGACCGGCGAGGAGCGCATGGACTTCGCCGCCGAGCAACTCGCCGCCGGTGACCGCTCCCTCGTCTACACGTACTACGCGGAACTGGACGGCGCCGGGCACCGCTACGGCGTCGCCTCAGACACCTGGCGCGGCCAGCTCATGTACGTCGACCGGCTCGTCCAGCGCCTCGCCGAGCAGCTCCCGCCGCGCAGCGCGCTCTACGTCACCGCCGACCACGGCATGGTCGACGTGCCCTTCGACGAGGAGCACCGCATCGACTTCGACGCGGACTGGGAGCTGCGCGCCGGGGTCGCCCTGCTGGGCGGCGAGGGCCGCGCCCGCCATGTCTACGCCGTACCGGGCGCCGAGAACGACGTCCTGACCTGCTGGCGCGAGGTGCTCGGCGAGCAGTTCTGGATCGCCTCGCGCGACGAGGCGATCGCCGCGGGCTGGTTCGGGCCGCAGGTCGACGAGCGGGTGTACGCCCGCCTCGGCGACGTGGTCGCGGCCGCGCGGGACGACGTGCTGATCATCGCCTCCGAACGGGAGCCCAAGGAGTCGGCGATGGTCGGCAACCACGGCTCGATGACCCCTGCCGAGCAGCTGGTCCCGCTGCTCGAAGTACGCTCCTGACGCCCAGAACCGTTTCTGCTCCACCTTCACCGAAAGGCGCTCAACTCCCCATGCCCGAGCTGGTTTTCTTCTCCGGAACCATGGACTGCGGGAAGTCGACGCTGGCTCTCCAGATAGAGCACAACCGCTCCTCGCGCGGCCTCCAGGGCATGATCTTCACGCGGGACGACCGCGCGGGCGAGGGCAAGCTGTCCTCCCGCCTGGGCCTGGTCACCGACGCCGTCGAGGTCGAGGACGGTCAGGACCTCTACGCCTCCCTCGTCGACCACCTCTCGCAGGGCGGCCGCGCGGACTACGTGATCGCGGACGAGGCGCAGTTCCTGGCCGAGGAGCAGATCGACCAGCTCGCGCGCGTGGTCGACGACCTGGACATCGACGTCTACGCCTTCGGGATCACGACCGACTTCCGCTCCAAGCTGTTCCCCGGCTCCCAGCGGCTCGTCGAACTCGCCGACCGCGTCGAGGTCCTCCAGGTCGAGGCCCTGTGCTGGTGCGGCGCCCGCGCCACGCACAACGCCCGCACCGTGGGCGGGGTCATGGTCGTGGAGGGCGCCCAGGTCGTCGTCGGTGACGTCGACCAGGCGGACACGGTCGGCTACGAGGTCCTGTGCAGGCGCCACCACCGCCGCCGTATGACCTCGGCGTCGGCACGGGCGGCGGCCCTGTCGCCGGACGTGCTGCCGGTGCAGCCGGTCTAGCCGCCGGCGGCTTCGGGGACCGTCCGTCACCGAGTTCCCTGGATCAGGGAGAAGTGGGCCCCCTCGGGGTCGGCCACGCCCGCCACGCGCCCGTGCTCGCTGTCCTGGGCCGGCTCGAGGACCTGCCCGCCGAGATCGACGACGAGGCCGAGCGCCGCGTCCGTGTCGGCCACCTCGAAGTACGTCGTCCAGTGCGGTCCCCGGTCCCGGGGCAGCGCGGCGCCCACCCCGTGGATGCCGGCGACCGGGTGGCCGGCGACGTGCAGGGTCATGTGGTCGACGTCGGCGGACACCACCGTCTCCTCGTAGCCGAAGACCGTCTCGTAGAACTTGCGGACGCTCGCGGCCTCGTAGGTCGTCAGCTCGTTCCAGGCGGGGGTGCCGGGCACGCCGGTGATGGTGGTGCCGACGTGGGCCGCCGCCTGCCAGACACCGAAGACGGCGCCGGAGGGGTCGGAGCCGATGGCCAGCCGTCCGGCGTCGGAGGCGTCCAGCGGGCCGACCCCGATCGTGCCGCCGCACAGCCGGACCGTTTCGGCAGTCGTGTCCACGTCGTCCGAGGCGAAGTAGGGCGTCCAGGCGACCGGGAGGTGGCGGTCCGGCGGCAGTTGACCGATCCCGGCCACCTCGCGGCCGTCGAGCAGCGCCCGCACATAGGGGCCCAACTGCTGCGGGCCGGGCCGGAACTCCCAGCCGAACAGCTCGCCGTAGAACTCCTGCGTCGCGGTCAACCCGTGCGCCATCAGACTCACCCAGCAGGGTGTACCGGGCGCGTACCGGGCGTGTGCTGCGCCGATCGGGCCGGCCGACCCACCTGCCTCGGTCATCGTCACTCTCTCCTCAGCCCCTTGCGGTGGCCGTGTCGCTTCCGCCCTCGGAGGATGCCTGATAGGGGGTTTCTCGTTGGTTTACGTGCGGTTGTCGCCGTATGTCGATCGCCTGTACGGCATGTGCTCGATCCCGCACGCCGCGTGATCGAGCCTGTCCGGCCGAGCAGAGTAGCCGGACATGAGCGATGGGGCCACCCCGTGCGCGAGGATGGTGACCATGAACGCCATCATCACCGCATCGGAACTGGCGGGCGACCTGGCGGGGGAGAACCCGCCCGTCGTCCTCGACGTCCGCTGGCAGCTCAGCGTGGCGAAGGCGGCGGGGGAGCCGCCGTTCGACGGGCGCGCCGCGTACGAGGCCGGGCATGTGCCCGGCGCGGTCTATGTCGACCTGGACCAAGAGCTCGCGGGCGCTGCGGGCGGCCGCGGCCGGCATCCGCTGCCCGACATCGCGCTGTTCGGTTCCGCGATGCGCCGGGCGGGTGTCTCGGCGGGCAGGCCGGTGGTCGTGTACGACGGCGGGCAGGGCTGGGCGGCGGCCCGCGCGTGGTGGCTGCTGCGCTGGACGGGTCACCCGGACGTGCGGGTCCTCGACGGCGGGTTGCCGTCGTGGCGGGGAGATCTCTCGGACGACGTCCCCGCGCGCGTGGAGGGCGACTTCGAGCCGGTGCCGGGCGCCACCGGACTCCTCGACGCCGACGGGGCCGCCGCTCTCGCCGGCTCCGGAGTGCTGTTCGACGCCCGCGCGGGGGAGCGGTACCGGGGTGAGGTCGAGCCGATCGACCGGGTCGGCGGGCACATTCCGGGTGCCGTCTCCGCGCCCACGAACGACAACGTGGGTCCGGACGGCCGCTTCCTGTCCGCCGAGGACCTGAGGGACCGCTTCAAGGCGCTGGGGGCGTCCGACGGCACCGAGGTCGGCGTGTACTGCGGCTCGGGTGTCTCCGGCGCCCATGAGGTGCTGGCCCTGGCGGTCGCGGGCATTCCGGCGGCCCTGTACGTCGGCTCCTGGTCGGAGTGGTCCTCGGACCCGGCCCGGCCCGTCGCCGTGGGGCCCGACCCCCGGTAGTCCCGGGGCGCGGACACGTGGGGGAGGGCCGCACCGAACAGGTGCGGCCCTCCCCCACGTATGTACTGGTGTGCCCACCGGATTCCGTGAACCGGCCGACACCTCGGGCGAGTTGCCCGAGGGCCGGTTACTCCTGCTTCTTCCGCCGGGTGCCGAACACGATCTCGTCCCAGCTAGGCACCGCGGCCCGGCGGCCCGGACGGACGCCGTCCGCCTCGGCCTGACGGTCGGTGGCGCCGACGAGACGGTCGCGGTGGCTGCCGACGGAACGCGGCATGAGGACGTCCGCGTAGGCGGATCCGGCGGAGGCGGCCGGCGCCGGGGGTTCCTCGGCGGCGGGCTCCTGCTCGTCGGGCTCCTCCGGGGCGGGCTCGGCCGGACGTTCCGGGACGACCATGTCGCCACGGAAGCTCGGCACCGCCTCCAACAGGCTGGTCAGCGAGTCGCGTTCCCGTTCGCCGGTGCTTTCCTCGGTCGGCTCGGACGGCTGGGCCGGCAGGCTGGGCCGGTCGAGCGCGCGGTCCAGCGGACGGTCGCGCGGCAGCCGTGCGATGCGCGGGACGAACGGAAAACTGGGCTCGGGAGCGGCCAGGTCGTCGGACTCGCCGATCAGCGAACGCGCCTCGTCGTCGACGGCCTGGACGAGCCGCCGGGGCGGGTCGTAAGTCCAGCTCGCCGAGTGCGGCTCACCCGCGACCAGGTAGACCAGCAGGACTTCCCAGGTGCCGTCGTCGCGACGCCACGAGTCCCACTGGACGGTGTCCTTGTCGGCGCCGCGCAGCAGCAGCCGTTCCTGGACGGCCTCGCCGAGTTGGGGTCCGGCGTTCTCGCCGGGCCGACGGACCGGAGTCTTCCGGGCCCGCTCGGCCATGAAGGCGCGCTCGGCCAGCACGGGGCCCTCGAAGCGGCGCACACGGTCGACGGGAATGCCGGCCATCTGGGCGACTTCCTCCGCGGTGGCACCGGCACGTATACGCGCCTGGATGTCACGGGGGCGGAGATGGCTCTCCACCTCGATCTCGATCTGGCCGAGGCGGGGACGGTCGCCGCGGACGGCGGCGCGCAGACGCTCATCGATCGGAAGCGTGTACTCCGTGCTGTCCGCAGCCTTCAGCACCAGCCGTGTGCCGTCATTCGAGACGGCCACGACACGCAGTTCGGGCATGGGGACCTCCCGGGTGGTGCCTGCCGACGTCACGTGCGTCGCTGCTTCCGCTAGTCGAGTGTGGCCTGCCCGGGTGCAGCCTGCCACAACCTTGCCGAGTTGCCCGGCGTGTCGGGCACAGGCCCTGCGCCGCCGTTATGGCACGGTTACCTATCCGCCACGCTAAGTGACCAACACCGTCACCCTGTGCAACTAGCCCCCCTCAAGCGGTCCAGCGAGGCTCCGGACATCCTGGAGGGAGACCGGGCCCAGGGCTCGCAACAGTACTCCATTTGGGCCACGTGCGTGGATTGGCGCGCCATCCAACTTCTGTGGAGAGGCGGGACTTGACCGTCCGTCGCGGGCGTTTATCGATCTTGAGCGTGGCGTAGTTCACGCAATCTCCCGAAAAGGAACTATCGGTTTCGTCCGTACGTCCCCTTCTCGTGCAGTTGATTGATCAAGTGCGGGAAAGGCAGGCAAGGCCCCGGTATGCGTGAAAGGCCCGAAGTCGTTGGTGA
This sequence comes from Actinobacteria bacterium OV320, assembly GCA_001298545.1. Lineage (GTDB taxonomy): Bacteria > Actinomycetota > Actinomycetes > Streptomycetales > Streptomycetaceae > Streptomyces > Streptomyces coriariae. The sequence continues at coordinate 774,553 of LJCX01000030.1, read as the reverse complement.
GCCGAGCGCCGGGGAGGAGGTGAAAGGGAAGCGGATCGACCTGAGCGTGCCTCAGGTCGCCGGCAGCGCCGTGGCCGCGGTGGTGGCCGCGAAACTCGCCTCGTACTTCGGGGTCTACGGCACGATCCTCGGCGCGGGTCTGGTCAGTGTCGTCGCCACCTGTGGCGGATCGCTCTTCCAGCACTTCTTCAGCCGTACCGGCGAGCAGTTCCGCGACACACAGGTTCGCGACGTACAGGGCCGCGACGTACCGGGCCGTGACGTACCGGGTCGTGACCCGCGGGTGGCTGCGAAACCGAGGGTGCGCACACCGCCCGCGCCGGGTGAGTTCACCGAGGGCACCGTCCACCGCGCCCGGAGCGGGCGCCGCGGGCGGCCGGTGGTGGCGGCCGCGCTCGTCTTCGGGGTCGCGATGGCCGGGATCACCACGTACGAGCTGGTGTCGGGCGACAGCTTCAGCGGTGACCGGGGCACGACCGTCACCGAGGCGGTCTCGGGCGGCGGTTCCTCGTCCGGGACCTCGCCCGGTTCCTCCGACGAGGACCCGGGCACCCCCTCGCCGTCGCCTTCCTCGTCCGCGCCCTCCTCCCCCTCGGCCGGGGAGTCGCCTTCCTCGGACGGGACCTCCGCCCCGGACAGCGACAGCGGGGAGGACTCGGGCGACGACACCGGAGGCGGTACGACGGCCGGGACGGCGCCGACTCCCACGGCCCCGGAGGACGGCACGGGGGCCGACGACTCGGCGACCCCCGCACCCACGGAGTCCGCTACGCCCCCAGAACCCTCCGCAAGTAGTCGTTCTGGAACAGCCGATCAGGATCCAGCCGATCCCGCAGCGCCGTGAACTCGCCGAAGCGCGGATAGACACCGGCGAAGTACTCCGCGTCCCGCGTGTGCACCTTGCCCCAGTGCGGCCGCCCCTCGTGGGCGGTGAAGATGCGCTCGGCGGCGGTGAAGTACCCCTGGTAGGGCGTGCCCTTGACCATGTGGACGGCGATGTAGGCGCTGTCGCGGCCGGAAGCGGTGGACAGGGTGATGTCGTCGGCGGGTGCGGTGCGCACCTCGACGGGGAAGCTGACCCGCAGGCCCGAGCGGTCGAGCATCGCCTTCAGCTCGCGCAGCGTCTCGGTCACCGCCTCGCGCGGAACGGCGTACTCCATCTCCAGGAAGCGCACCCGGCGCGGAGACGTGAAGACCTTGTACGGGATGTCCGTGTAGGTGCGCGCGGACAGGGCCTTGCTGGACACCTGCGCGATCGTCGGGATCGTGGCGGGCACCGCCTGGCCCACCCACTGGGCCACCTGGAATACGCCGTTGGAGAGGAACTCGTCCTCGATCCAGCTCGAGACCTGGCTCACCGGCTTGCGGGGGCCCGCGCTGCGGTTGTTGCGCTTGGTGTTGGTGCTGCCGGTGTGCGGGAACCAGTAGAACTCGAAGTGCTCGTTCTCGGCCCACAGTTCGTCGAAGTCGGCGAGGACCTTGTCGAAGGGCATCGGTTCCTCCCGCGCGGTGAGCAGGAAGATCGGTTCCACGGCGAAGGTGATCGCGGTGACGATGCCGAGGGCGCCCAGGCCGATCCGGGCGGCGGCGAAGAGCGCGCGCTCCTGCTCGGTCCCCTTCTCCGAGCAGGTGAGGACCGAGCCGTCCGCCGTGACGAGTTCCAGGCCCTTGATCTGGGCGGCGATCGAGGCGGACTCACGGCCGGTGCCGTGTGTGCCGGTGCTCGTGGCCCCGGACACCGTCTGTTCCATGATGTCGCCCATGTTGGTGAGCGACAGGCCTTCGCGCGCGAGCGCCAGGTTGAGTCTCTTGAGCGGGGTGCCGGCCTCGACCGTGACGGTCATGTTGTCGCGATCAATGTTGCGGATGCCGGTCAAGAGTTGAGGGCGGATCAATACACCGTCGGTCGCCGCGATCGACGTGAAGGAGTGGCCGGTGCCGACCGCCTTCACCTTCAGCCCGTCCTCGGCGGCCCGGCGCACGGCCTCGGCCAGTTCGTCGACGGAGGCGGGCGTGACCTCCCGCGCGGGGCGTGCGGCGACGTTGCCGCCCCAGTTACGCCACGTGCCGTTCTTCCCGCTCGCTGTCCTGCTCAACGGTGCCTCCCCGACCCGGCGCCGGCCTGCTCAGCCGGCGGTACCCCAGGAAACCGACCGCGACCGCGACGGCTCCGGACACCGCCGGAACCCCGTACCCGGCCCGTGCGCCCGCCGCGTCGATGACCCAGCCGGCGATGGAGGAGCCGAGCGCGACGCCGACCGCGAGCCCGGTGCTGATCCAGGTCATGCCCTCGGTCAGTTGTGCGCGTGGTACGTGCTCTTCGATGAGGGACATCGTGGTGATCATCGTGGGAGCGATGGCCAGACCCGCAAAGAACAGCGCCACGGCCAGAAACGGCAAGTTTCCGACCAGTAGGAGGGGGATCATACTCACGCCCATCATGAACACGCCCAGCAGCCAGCGTCGTTCCGGTGCCCCCTTGAGGTGCAACAGGCCGAAGACGAGCCCGGCCACGCAGGAACCGGCCGCGTAGAGCGCCAGGACGACACTCGCGGCGCCCTTGTGGCCCTGCTCGTCGGCGAAGGCGACGGTGACCACGTCGACCGCCCCGAAGATCGTTCCGGTCGCCACGAAGGTGGCCACCAGAACCTGGAGTCCGGGCGAGCGCAGGGCGGAACCGCCACCGTGCTGCTCGCGCGGATGCGGCGCGGGTTCGGTGGCCCGTTGGGCGGTCAGCCAGAAGACGCCGACGGCGAGGAAGCAGGCCGCCAGCAGGGGCCCCGCCTCCGGGAACCAGGCGGTGGACAGACCGATGGAGATGATCGGCCCGAAGATGAAGCACACCTCGTCCACCACGGACTCGAAGGAGTACGCGGTGTGCAGTTGTGGCGTGCCCCGGTACAGGGCCGCCCAGCGGGCCCGGATCATCGCGCCGAGGCTGGGCACGGAACCGATCCCGGCGGCGCACACGAACAGCACCCAGTCCGGCCAGGCGAAGTGCGCGGCCAGCAGCAGCCCGGTCGCGGCGGCGAGCGCGACCAGCGTCGCGGGGCGCAGCACCCGGCGCTGACCGTGCACGTCCACCAGGCGCGAGATCTGCGGCCCGAAGGCGGCGGCCGCCAGCGCGATGGTCGCCGACAGCGCGCCCGCCAGCCCGTAGCGCCCCGTGAGCTGGGAGACCATCGTGACCACGCCGATGCCCATCATCGACAGCGGCATCCTGCCGACGAACCCCGCGGCGGAGAAACGCTTGGAGCCGGGGGCGGCGAACAGAGCGCGGTAGGGGCTGGGCACGGGGTCTCCGGTGGGTCCGGGCACGCGCGTGAGGGCTCGGCGGCGTGAGGGAAGGCGGTTCGGCAGGGACTCGGTAAGGCGTGCGGTGAGCCCGGCAGAACCGGTAAGGCGTGAATGCGGCTCATACAGCTTACGAAGTTAGGCAACCCTAACGCATCACGGTGCGGGTGACGCCCGGCCGGCACCCCGCCGTTTCCCGCCTGTCAGAGGGGGGTGGCAGGATCGACTCATGCGAGACGCGCTCGATGCCACCCCCTACGACGCCCTGCTCCTGCTCTCCTTCGGCGGCCCGGAAGGCCCGGACGACGTGGTTCCGTTCCTGGAGAACGTGACGCGCGGGCGCGGCATCCCCAAGGAACGCCTCAAGGAAGTGGGCCGGCACTACTTCCTGTTCGGCGGGGTCAGCCCCATCAACGACCAGAACCGCGCCCTGCTGGACGCCCTGCGCAAGGACTTCGCCGACCACGGCCTGGACCTGCCGATCTACTGGGGCAACCGCAACTGGGCGCCGTACCTCACGGACACTCTGCGCGAGATGGTCACCGACGGCCGTCGCCGCATCCTCGTCCTCGCCACCAGTGCCTACGCCTCGTACTCCGGCTGCCGCCAGTACCGGGAGAACCTCGCCGACGCGCTGGCCGCGCTGGAGGCCGAGGGGCTCGAGCTGCCGAAGGTCGACAAGCTGCGCCACTACTTCAACCACCCCGGCTTCCTGGAGCCGATGATCGAGGGTGTGCTGCGGTCGCTGGCCGATCTCCCCGAGGACGTCAGGGACGGCGCGCACCTCGCCTTCTCGACCCACTCCATCCCGAACGCCTCCGCGGACACCTCCGGCCCGGTCGAGGACCACGGCGACGGCGGCGCGTACGTGAAGCAGCACCTGGACACCGCGCGGCTCATCGCCGACGCCGTCCGCGAGCGCACCGGCGTGGACCACCCCTGGCAGCTCGTCTACCAGTCCCGCTCCGGCGCCCCGCACATCCCCTGGCTGGAGCCCGACATCTGCGACCACCTGGAGGAGCGGCACGCGGCCGCCGTCCCGGCCGTCGTGATGGCCCCCATCGGCTTCGTCTCCGACCACATGGAGGTCCTCTACGACCTCGACACGGAGGCCACGGCCAAGGCCGCGGAGCTGGGCCTGCCGGTGCGCCGCTCGGCCACCGTCGGCGCCGACCCGCGCTTCGCCGCCGCGATCCGGGAGCTCGTCCTGGAGCGCGCCGCGACGGAGAGCGGCACCGCGGTCACCCCGTGCGCCCTGGGGGCGCTCGGCGAGAGCCACAACCTGTGCCCGGTCGGCTGCTGCCCCGCCCGCGCCCCCAAGCCCGCCGCCGCGGGCGCCGACAGCCCCTACGCGTGAGGAACGGCGTGACCGACCCCCTGCACACCGAACTGCTCGAGCTCGCCAAGGAGGCCGCCCGCCGGGCCGGCGAGCTGCTGCGGGACGGCCGCCCGGCCGACCTCGCGGTCGCCGCCACCAAGTCGAGCCCGATCGACGTCGTCACCGAGATGGACATCGCGGCCGAGAAACTGATCACGGGCCTCATCTCCGAACACCGGCCCGACGACGGCTTCCTCGGTGAGGAGGGCGCCTCCAGCGAGGGCAGCAGCGGCATCCGCTGGGTGATCGACCCCCTCGACGGCACGGTCAACTACCTCTACGGACTGCCCACCTGGGCCGTCTCCATCGCCGCCGAGCAGGACGGCGAGACCGTCGTCGGGGTCGTCGAGATCCCGATGCGCGGCGAGACGTACCACGCGGTGCGCGGCGGCGGGGCGTGGGGGAGCGGCGCCCGGGAGGGCGAGCGCGCCCTGTCCTGCCGTGCCGCGGCGCCCCTCGAGCAGGCCCTGGTCTCCACCGGCTTCAACTACGTCACCGAGGTCCGCGCCCACCAGGCCGACGTGGCGCAGCGGCTGATCCCGCTGCTGCGGGACATCCGGCGCAGTGGCTCGGCCGCGGTCGACCTGTGCGACGTGGCCGCGGGCCGCCTCGACGGCTACTACGAACGCGGGCTGCATCCCTGGGACCTCGCCGCGGGCGACCTGATCGCCCGGGAAGCGGGCGCGCTGACCGGTGGGCGGCCCGGAGAGCGCCCCGCACGTGACCTGACGGTCGCTGCCACCCCCGGCGTCTTCGAGCCCCTCCAGCGACTCCTGGAGGAGTTCGGCGCCTGGCACGACTGAGCCGCTCCCGCGCGCACGCGCGAAGGGGCCCCGGCGCTGGATTCGCCGGGGCCCCTCCGCGTACCTGCGAACTGCTCAGACGCTCGTCGCGCCGACCTCGACACCGTGCTCGGCGGCGAGGCGGCGCAGGTCGTCGAGCTCGGCCTGTTCCACCTCGGCGAGGAAGTCGTCGCCCTCGTCGCGAGCCCGCGTCAGGTCGGACTCGGTCGTCCTTATGCGGTGCAGAAGTCCTGCGGTGAATGCGTCCATGCTGCGCCCCCTCGTCCTGGGTCGTGGGTCGTTGGCACGGGGGTGTGCCGGTTGGGAAGGGGCGATCACGTCTGCCATAGGTGCCCAGCGCTGCCCTGCCGGGCGGCGACGGTGCCGGACACCCACGCCCGCTCTGCGGCAAACGGACCGCGGAGTACCGCATGGTGCTGCGGCACATGCAGAGCGTGATCGCGGGGTGTAAAGCCGTCCTCCCCCCGCTCTCTTCCGTGGAAACCTCAACCCCACGAGAAAATCCCGCATTCCCGGGCTTCACACCCGGCCTTCATCTTCCGCGCACCCGCCTTACCGCCGACTTATGGCCGAAAAGGGCAGGATGGAAGCCCACACTCACCGAAACCCCTGCCCGCGTGCGCTCACTGGGCGCTACGCGGGTGGACACAGGAAGGACAAGCGACGTGCGCGTACTCGTCGTCGAGGACGAGCAACTGCTCGCCGATGCGGTGGCCACCGGACTGCGCCGGGAGGCCATGGCCGTCGACGTCGTGTACGACGGTGCGGCCGCCCTGGAGCGCATCGGCGTCAACGACTACGACGTGGTCGTCCTCGACCGGGACCTCCCCCTCGTCCACGGCGACGACGTCTGCCGCAAGATCGTCGAACTCGGTATGCCCACGCGCGTGCTGATGCTCACGGCCTCCGGTGACGTCAGCGACCGCGTCGAGGGTCTGGAGATCGGCGCCGACGACTATCTCCCCAAGCCCTTCGCCTTCAGCGAGCTGATCGCACGCGTGCGTGCCCTCGGCCGGCGCACCAGCCTGCCGCTGCCGCCCGTCCTGGAGCGGGCCGGCATCAAGCTCGACCCCAACCGCCGCGAGGTCTTCCGCGACGGCAAGGAGGTCCAGCTCGCACCCAAGGAGTTCGCCGTCCTGGAGGTGCTGATGCGCAGCGAGGGTGCGGTGGTCTCCGCGGAGCAGCTCCTCGAGAAGGCCTGGGACGAGAACACCGACCCGTTCACCAACGTCGTACGCGTGACCGTCATGACGCTCCGCCGCAAGCTGGGCGAACCTCCGGTGATCGTCACCGTCCCCGGTTCCGGCTACCGGATCTGATCCGCCGTGGCATCGACACCCGCGCCGCCCCAGGCGCCCCCGAAGCCCACCTGGGCGCCCAGGAGCCCGCAGTCCCCCTTCCCGTGGCTGCGCCCGACCATCCGCATACGGCTCACGCTGCTGTACGGAGGCATGTTCCTGATCGCCGGCATCCTGTTGCTGTCGATCATCTATCTGCTGGCCGCGCAGGCCCTGCACACCGGCAACCAGCCGTTGTTCAAGATCATCGATGTCGGGGACCTGAAAGTCTCCAGCACCGACTGTCCCGGGCTCGCGAGCGGTCAGACACTGAGCGAGTTCAACGACGCGATCAGCCAGTGCATGAACCACCAGCGCCAGGCGGCTCTGGACAACCTCCTCAGCCGCTCCCTGCTGGCCCTCCTGGGCCTCGCGGTGATCGCCTTCGCCTTCGGCTACGCCATGGCCGGCCGGGTGCTGTCCCCGCTCGGCCGGATCACCCGCACCGCACGCGCGGTGGCGGGTTCGGACCTGTCCCGCCGTATCGAGCTGGACGGGCCGGACGACGAGCTGAAGGAGCTGGCCGACACCTTCGACGACATGCTGGAGCGCCTCCAGCGGGCCTTCACGGCCCAGCAGCGCTTCGTGGGCAACGCCTCGCACGAGCTGAGGACCCCGCTGGCGATCAACCGCACGCTGCTCGAGGTGCACCTCTCCGATCCGGACGCGCCGGTGGAGCTGCAACAGCTCGGCAAGACGCTGCTGGCCACCAACGAGCGCAGCGAGCAGCTCGTCGAGGGCCTGCTGCTGCTCGCCCGCAGCGACAACCAGATCGTCGAGCGCAAGCCGGTCGACCTCGCGGAGGTCGCCGGGCAGGCCATCGACCAGGTGCACGGGGAGGCGGCGGCCAAGGGTGTGGTGATCCGCGGGGAGCAGAAACCCGCCGTCGTCCAGGGCAACGGTGTCCTGTTGGAGCGGATCGCGCTGAATCTCGTGCAGAACGCCGTACGGTACAACGTGTCCGAGGGCGGCTGGGTCGAGGTGACCACCGAGGTCCAGCACGGACAGGCGGTCCTCGTCGTGTCGAACACCGGGCCGGTCGTGCCCGCATATGAGATCGACAATCTGTTCGAGCCCTTCCGTCGCCTGCGTACGGAGCGGACCGGCAGTGACAAGGGGGTCGGGTTGGGCCTGTCCATCGTGCGGTCCGTGGCCCGGGCGCACGGCGGCCATATCGCGGCCCGGCCGCGCGAGGGGGGTGGGCTCGTGATGCGGGTCACCTTCCCCGTCTGAGATCATGTCGCCGACACACGCGGGGATGTTCGCTTTGCGCGGAATTTTCTGGATCCCGACCTGGCTATCCCGTGTGTGATCGATCACAAGGGCGAATTTCCGGCCATCCACTCTCCGTGATCATGAATGCCGTCGTAAAGCCCGGAAAATCCGGGTTTTCAGGGGTCCTGATCACGGGAAGTACACGGTGAGACGCCTTTGAAGTGCGGCATTCGGACCGTGTACGGTCCCGATCGCCATCCAAGCCGATCACTCGTGAGGAGTTCGGTTGGGTGTCGATTGAGTAACAGACCTTGATGTGAGGCAAAATCTCCGCCTCGAGGCGGGCACAAGTCCGGCCTCTCACGCGTTACGTGCGCTGGAGACACCGCAGACACCCAGAGGGGGAGAGGCGAAATGGCTACCGATTACGACACCCCACGCAAGACCGATGACGACGTCGACTCAGACAGTCTCGAAGAGCTGAAGGCCAGGCGGAACGACAAGTCCGCTTCGGCAGTCGACGTCGACGAATTCGAGGCCGCGGAGGGGCTCGAGCTGCCCGGCGCAGACCTCTCGAACGAGGAACTGGCCGTCCGGGTGCTGCCGAAGCAGCAGGACGAGTTCACTTGCATGAGCTGCTTCCTGGTGCACCACCGCAGCCAGCTGGCCCGGGAGAAGAACGGCCAGCCGATCTGCCGCGACTGCGACTGAGGCGGGGTCGGCCGTGACTGGCTCGACCCCACCTCGGAAGCGCCGCTTCCCCCTGCGGGGAACGGACAAGGGGCCTTCCCAAGGCCCTCACGGCGTGCGTGACGACGAGCGAGGCTCATCCGGTACGGGAGCGGTCCCGGCAGGATCGGCCTCGCTCGAACCCGCGGCCGACCGGGCTGACCTCCCGGTGCCGACGCGGAACGCCGCCCCCGTCGCCAAGCGACGGGCGGCGGTCATCCGGGACAAGGCGAAGGACCTGGCCCTGGAAGGCGTCCGCAAGGGCGGGAACCGCGCCAGGGCGGGGCTGGGGCACCTCGCCGACCGGATCATCGACCTTGCCCCCCGGGTCCCCGTACGGGACCTCCAGACGCTGCGCAGGCAGTTCCCCGGTCTCGGGCCCGAGCAGCTCGCGGACAAGCTCGTGTCGGGCGCGGCGAACGCCACGTCCACCGTCGGCGCGGGCATCGGGGCGGCGGCGATGCTTCCCGTGCCGCCCGCCATGCCGACCGAACTCGCCGCGGAGATCACCGGGGTCGCGGCCATCGAGCTGAAACTGATCGCCGAACTCCACGAGGTCTACGGAGTGCGGCCGGCGGGCAATCTCAAGGACCGCAGTACCGCGTATCTGCGCTCGTGGTCGGGCGAACGCGGCGTCGATGTCATGAAGCCGTCCTCGATCAACTCCGCGCTCGGCGGCCAGATGAAGCGCGAGCTGCGCCAGCAGATCATGAAACGCATGGTCCGTGACCTGCCGAACCTGATGCCCTTCATGGTGGGCGCCGCCGTCGGCGCGGTCATGAACCGGCGGGACACCAGGAGAGTGGCCGCGAAGGTCCGGGCCGACCTGCGGAAGATGCAGGTGCCGTGGGACGCGCTGCCGGAACTGCCGCCGCTGGAGAGGCCGGCGGATCCCCTGGCGATGGGAGAGATCTCCCAGCACCCCTTGAACCCCTTGGGTCCCGACGAACCCGACGACTCCGGGAACCCCAGAGAAACCGGGCGCTGAGGACTCCGGTTACGCCGTCGCCTCCCGCGCCGCCTTCAGTGCCTCTGCCAGGCGCTCCGGCTCTCGCGTCGACAGGTAGAGGTAGGGCGTCGGGTCGTCCGGGTCGGTGACCTCGACCCGCAGGGCCGTGGGGATGTAGGAGCGCAGCAGCAGGAAGGCCCGGGTGTCGGCCTTGTACGTGCGCCAGGCGCGCGCGCCGTCCGCGTCCAGGATCTCCGCCTCGCCCAGGGCCGCGACCGGGATCTTCGCCTCGCCCGCGATCAGCGCGTCGCCCACGACACGGATGCGGACAGAACCGTAGGAGCTGGCCACGACCGCGGCCGCCGCGGTGCCGCCGACCAGACCGCCGAGCAACGGCAGGGTGCCGAAGGGCAGCAGGATCAGGGCCATGGAGACACCCACGAGGAACGAGACGAACCACCACGATCGCGGGGCGGTGAGGCGTTCTTCGTACGGGGTGGTCGAGAGCTGCATGGAGCCAAGCTTGGCACGGTGTCCTGATATGGCGGACGCGCGGGTAAGGTCTGCGGCTGTGAGTGGTACTTCCGCAGCTCTTGAGCCTCCGGCCGATGCCGTGAAACCCGTTCGGCACCCCGACGCTCCCGTGCCCGGTGAGCTTCTCGGTGCCCACTACGAACACTGTTTCGGATGTGGCGGCGAGCAGACGCACGGGCTGCGTCTGGAGGCGCGGGCCGGTGAGGGCGTGACCGTCACCGCCGAGTTCACCGTGCAGCCCGCGCACCAGGGTGCGCCCGGTCTCGCGCACGGCGGAATCCTGGCCACCGCCCTCGACGAGACGCTCGGCTCGCTGAACTGGCTGCTGCGGACGATCGCCGTGACCGGACGGCTGGAGACCGACTTCGTGCGTCCCGTGCCCGTCGGTACCACGCTGTACCTGGAGGCCGAGGTCACCGCGGTGGCCAGGCGCAAGATCTACTCGAGCGCGACCGGGCGGATCGGCGGCCCCGACGGGCCGCTCGCCGTCCGTGCCGACGCGCTCTTCATCGAGGTCGCGGTCGAGCACTTCGTGAGCCACGGCCGTCAGGCGGAGATCCAGGCCGCCATGAGCGACCCGGACCAGATCAGGCGCACCCGCGCCTTCGAGGTGAACCCGTGAGCCGCGACCCCCTGAACGTCCTGATCCGGCGCGTCGACCCCGACGTACCGCTTCCGACGTACGAGCACCCGGGTGACGCCGGGGCCGATCTGCGCACCACGCGCAGCCATGAACTCGCGCCGGGGGAGCGGGCCGTGCTGCCCACGGGGGTGTCCATCGCCCTGCCCGAGGGGTACGCGGCCTTCGTGCACCCGCGCTCGGGGCTGGCCGCGCGGTGCGGAGTAGCCCTCGTGAATGCCCCGGGGACGGTTGATGCCGGGTACCGTGGGGAGATCAAGGTGATCGTGGTGAATCTCGACCCGCGCGAGTCCGTGCGGTTCGAGCGCTTCGACCGGATTGCCCAACTGGTCGTCCAGCAGGTCGAGAGGGTCCGCTTCCAGGAGGTGGCGGAGCTTCCCGAATCGGCGCGGGCCGCAGGGGGCTTCGGGTCCACCGGCGGGCATGCCGCCGTGGGCGGTGAAAGCGGTACAAGCGCCTCGGCCGCCGAGGGCGGCGCGACGGGTGGGAATCGATACGCTTCGGTCGTATCCGACCGGGAAGGACAGTGACGTGTTCGGACGTCGCAAGAAGAAGGGTGCCGCCGAGGACGCGGCCGGCGAGGCCGAGCAGGTCGTCGACAATGTCGACGCTGAGGCGGACGACGTAGAAGGCGAGCGCGAGCGGGTGCGGCTCGAGCCCGAGCCGCGGCCCGACGGGCCCTGGGACGACTCGGAGGTGCGCGACCCGGCCGAGGGCCGTGTGGACCTCGGCGGGATCTTCGTGCCCGGGGTCGACGGCATGGAGCTGCGGGTCGAGGTCGCCGGTGACGCGATCGTCGCGGCGACCGTCGTGCTGCGCGACAGCGCCATCCAGCTCCAGGCCTTCGCCGCCCCCAAGCGCGAGGGCATCTGGGGCGAGGTGCGCGAGGAGATCGGCTCCGGCATCACTCAGCAGGGTGGCATCGTCGACGAGGTCGAAGGCCCGCTGGGCTGGGAGCTGCGGGCCCAGGTGCCGGTGCAGCTGCCGGACGGCACGGGTGGCTTCCACGTCGTGCGGTTCGTCGGTGTGGACGGTCCCCGCTGGTTCCTGCGCGGGGTGATCTCGGGCCAGGGCGCGGTGCAGCCGCAGGCGGCCGGTCTGCTCGAGCAGATCTTCCGGGACACCGTCGTGGTCCGCGGTGAGGGCCCGATGGCGCCCCGCGACCCGATCGTCCTCAAGCTGCCGAACGACGCGCAGATGGTCCCCGAGGGCGTTCAGCAGCAGGACGAGGGCTCCCGCTTCTCCGGCGGCATGGGTCAGCTCCAGCGCGGACCGGAGATCACCGAGGTCCGCTAGTTCGCTGGTCCGCCACGGCAGACCGTAACGGCTGAAAGGGCCGCACCCCGCACGGGGTGCGGCCCTTTGTCGTGTTCGCGTCTCCTGTTCGCGTCCCGCGTTCTTCTCGTGTGTGAACCCTTGACGGTGAATTGGTCTGGACCTACGGTCTCCGCTCAACGCCTGAGTTCATAAGGGCGCTCTGTGTTCACATACACGAACGAGAACGGAGCTGCTGTGCGTCGAACCGCATTCCTTGTGACCGTCACCGCCCTGGTCCTGGGCGCTCTCGCGTCACCGAACGTCTCCCCGGCTCAAGCCGCCCCCACCACCTTCGCCCACCCCGGGGTCACCGTCTCCCGGGCGCAACTGGACTTCGTCCGGGGCAAGGTCGACTCCGCGGCCCAGCCCTGGAAGGGCGCCTTCGACCAGCTTCTGGCCAGTAAGTACGCCAGTCTGAGCCGCACCCCCAAGCCCCGCGCCGTGGTCGAGTGCGGGTCCTACTCCAACCCGAACTACGGCTGCACGGACGAGCGGGAGGACGCCCTCGCGGCCTATACCGACGCCCTCGCCTGGTACGTCACGCGGGACGAGCGGTACGCGAAGAAGGCCATCGAGCTGATGGACGCCTGGTCGGCCGTCGTCAAGGACCACACGAACAGCAACGCGCCCCTCCAGACCGGCTGGGCCGGCTCGTCCTGGCCGAGGGCCGCCGAGATCATCAAGTACACGTACACCGGAGGCTGGGCCGGCTCCGGCCGCTTCGCGACCATGCTGCGGGACGTCTACCTGCCCGAGGTCATCAACGGCTCCAACTCCAACGGGAACTGGGAGCTGTCCATGACGGAGGCCGCGATCGGCATCTCCGTCTTCCTCGAGGACAGAACCTCGTACGACAAGGCCATGGCGAAATTCCGCACCCGTACGGCGGCCTACGTCTACCTGGCCTCCGACGGAGAGCTGCCGAAGACCGTACCGAGCCAGAACCTGAACACCCGGGACAAGGTCGTCGCCTACTGGCAGGGACAGGGCACCTTCGTCACCGGCCTGACCCAGGAGACCTGCCGCGACCTCACCCACACCGGGTACGGCATCTCCGCGATCTCGCACGTCGCCGAGACCAGCCGGATCCAGGGGCAGGACCTGTACGGCACCGACGTCGGCGAGCGGCTGCGGCAGGCCCTCGGCTTCCAGGCCAAGTACGAGCTCGGCGCGGCCGTCCCGAGCTGGCTGTGCGGCGGCTCGCTGAACCAGTCGCTCGGCCCGGTCACCGAGGTCGGTTACAACGCGCTGCACAACCGGCTGGGCATCGCGATGACCAACACCCAGACGCTCACCCTGCAGAACCGCCCGGCCGGCAGCAACAACCTCTTCGTCGCCTGGGAGACGCTCACCCACGGAGACAATCCCGCGTGACCCGGTGTGCGTGAACCGATGCGGGGGGCTCGTCCGATGAAGGGGTGAGGGGCGCCGGTGGTCGTCTCGCCGCGTCAGGGTTGCGTCAAAGGCGCCCCTCACCCTCCAGCTCGTCCCTTATGTCGGAACTGTTGGCCGTAAGGTCGACGCTGCGTACGCAGGAGTCACAGGAAGACAATGAGGCCATGGCACGCGGAAAGCTTCGGATCTACCTCGGTGCGGCACCGGGCGTGGGCAAGACGTACGCGATGCTGTCCGAGGCCCACCGCCGGGTGGAGCGCGGCACGGACTGCGTGGTGGCGTTCGTCGAGCACTACGGGCGCCGGCGCACCGAGGTGATGCTGCACGGCCTCGAGCAGGTCCCGCGCCGGGAACTGGAGTACCGGGGCGGCGTCTTCACCGAGATGGACGTGGACGCGGTTCTCGCCCGCGCCCCCCGGGTCGCCCTGGTGGACGAACTCGCGCACACCAACGTCCCGGGCTCGCGCAACGCCAAGCGCTGGCAGGACGTGCAGGAACTGCTCGCCGCCGGCGTCGACGTGGTCTCGACCGTGAACATCCAGCACCTGGAGTCCCTCGGTGACGTCGTGGAGTCGATCACCGGGGTGCGGCAGCAGGAGACGGTGCCCGACGAGTTCGTCCGGCGCGCCGACCAGATCGAGCTGGTGGACATGTCACCGCAGGCCCTGCGGCGGCGGATGGCGCACGGGAACATCTACCAGCCGGACAAGGTCGACGCCGCCCTGTCCAACTACTTCCGGCCCGGAAACCTCACCGCCCTGCGGGAGCTGGCCCTGCTGTGGGTGGCCGACCGGGTCGACGAGTACCTGAAGCAGTACCGCAGTGAGCACCGGGTGTCGGCGATCTGGGGTTCGCGCGAGCGGATCGTGGTCGGGCTGACCGGCGGTCCGGAGGGACGCACCCTGATCCGGCGGGCGGCGCGGCTGGCGGAGAAGGGCGCCGGCGGCGAGGTGCTGGCCGTGTACATCGCGCGCAGCGACGGGCTGACCTCCGCCTCGCCCAAGGAACTGGCGGTCCAGCGCACCCTCGTGGAGGACCTGGGCGGCACCTTCCACCACGTGGTCGGCGACGACATCCCGGCCGCGCTGCTCGACTTCGCCCGCGGGGTCAACGCCACGCAGATCGTGCTCGGCTCCTCGCGCCGCAAGGCCTGGCAGTACGTCTTCGGGCCCGGGGTCGGCGCGACGGTCGCCCGGGAGTCGGGATCCGACCTCGACGTGCACATCGTCACCCACGACGAGGTCGCCAAGGGGCGTGGACTGCCGGTGGCCCGGGGAGCCCGGCTCGGGCGGGCCCGCATCATCTGGGGCTGGCTGGTCGGTGTGGTGGGTCCGGCGCTGCTGGCGCTGCTGCTGAACACCGTCCACCTCGGCCTCGCCAACGACATGCTGCTCTTCCTGGCCGTGACGGTGGCGGCGGCGCTGCTCGGCGGGCTGCTGCCGGCGCTGGCCTCGGCGGCGGTGGGCTCGCTGCTGCTGAACTACTTCTACACACCGCCCCTGCACCGATGGACGGTCGCCGACCCGAAGAACATCGTCGCCATCGTGATCTTCGTCGGGGTGGGGGTGTCGGTGGCCTCGGTGGTGGACCTGGCGGCCCGGCGCACGCACCAGGCGGCCCGGCTGCGGGCCGAGTCGGAGATCCTGTCCTACCTGGCGGGCAACGTACTGCGGGGCGAGACCAGCCTGGAGGCGCTGCTGGAGCGGGTGCGCGAGACCTTCGGGATGGAGTCGGCGGCCCTGCTGGAGCGGGCGGACGACAGGGCGCCGTGGACCCGCGCGGGCCACGTCGGGTTCGGACGACCGGTCGAGCGGCCCGAGGACGCGGACGTGGAGGTGCCGGTCGGCGACCACCTGGCGCTGGCGCTCACCGGGCGGCTGCTGCCCGCGGAGGACCGGCGGGTGCTGGCCGCGTTCGCCGCGCAGGCGGTCGTCGTACTGGACCCGCGGCGCCTCCAGGAGGAGGCCGACCAGGCCCGCGCGCTGGCCGAGGGCAACCGCATCCGCACGGCGCTGCTGGCCGCCGTGAGCCACGACCTGCGGACCCCGCTGGCCGGGATCAAGGCGGCCGTGTCGAGCCTCAGATCCGACGACGTGGCCTGGTCCGAGGAGGACCAGGCGGAGCTGCTGGAGGGCATCGAGGAGGGCGCGGACCGCCTCGACCACCTGGTGGGCAACCTGCTGGACATGTCCCGCCTCCAGACCGGTACGGTCACGCCGATCATCCGGGAGATCGACCTGGACGAGGTGGTGCCGATGGCGCTCGGCGGGGTGCCCGATCCGGCGGCGAGCGTGGAGCTGGACATCCCGGAGTCGCTGCCCATGGTCGCCGTGGACGCCGGGCTGCTGGAGCGGTCGGTCGCCAACCTCGTGGAGAACGCGGTCAAGTACAGTCCGGGCGGCGAGCCCGTGCTGGTCTCGGCGAGCGCGATGTCCGACCGGGTCGAGGTACGGGTCGTGGACCGCGGGCCGGGCGTTCCCGACGAGGCCAAGGAGCGGATATTCGCCCCCTTCCAGCGCTACGGTGACGCTCCGCGCGGGGCCGGGGTGGGGCTGGGTCTCGCGGTCGCGCGTGGCTTCGCCGAGGCCATGGGCGGCACCCTCAACGCCGAGGACACCCCCGGCGGCGGCCTCACCATGGTCCTCACCGTCCGCGCGGCGGGGCCGCACCTCGAGCCGCAGGCCGCGCAACCCGCACAACCCGAAAGGCACGCCTCATGCTGAGCCCGGCCGAGGGGACGCCCCAGGCCCCCACGAGAGTGCTCGTGATCGACGACGAGCCGCAGATCGTCCGCGCCCTCGTGATCAACCTCAAGGCCCGCAGGTACGAGGTCGACGCGGCCCACGACGGTGCCACCGCCCTGCGGCTCGCCGCCGCCCGCCACCCGGACGTGATCGTCCTCGACCTGGGGCTGCCGGACATGGACGGCGTCGAGGTGATCAAGGGACTGCGCGGCTGGACCAGGGTGCCGATCCTGGTGCTGTCCGCCCGGCACTCCTCGGACGAGAAGGTCGAGGCGCTGGACGCGGGCGCCGACGACTACGTCACCAAGCCGTTCGGCATGGACGAGCTGCTGGCCCGGCTGCGGGCCGCGGTCCGCCGGGCGGAACCCGCCGGAGGCGGCGAGGACGAGGTCCTGGTGGAGACCGACGGGTTCACCGTCGACCTGGCCGCGAAGAAGGTCAACCGCGCCGGGAAGGACGTACGGCTGACCCCCACGGAGTGGCATCTGCTGGAGGTGCTGGTGCGCAACACCGGCCGGCTGGTCAGCCAGAAGCAGCTGCTCCAGGAGGTGTGGGGGCCGTCGTACGGAACGGAGACCAACTACCTGCGGGTGTACATGGCGCAGCTGAGACGCAAGCTCGAGGCGGATCCCTCGCATCCCAAGCACTTCGTCACCGAACCCGGGATGGGATACCGGTTCGAGCGCTAGTGCGACGGGTGGGGCGGCGGCTACGGCTCGGTGGGTGTGCCCCGGTACCCTTCAGACATGAGTGCTGTCCCTCGTTCCGAAAAGCCGGTGGGCCGGTTCCGGCGCATGCTCGACCGGCTCTCCTCGTCGCAGGAGGACCTGGAGTCCGAGGAGCTGCGAGAGGACACCGAGACGGCCGGATGCACGCGGATCGGAGACTGCCAGGACCGCCAGATCGTCACGGTTACTGGTACCTTGCGCACGGTCACTCTGCGGCCACGCGCCGGAGTCCCGGCCCTGGAGGCCGAGCTGTTCGACGGCACCGCGGCGCTGGACGTGGTGTGGCTCGGCAGGCGCTCCATAGTGGGCATAGAGCCGGGACGCAGACTCATCGCATCGGGACGGGTCTCCATGAGCCGGGGCCGCCGGGTGCTGTTCAACCCCAAGTACGAACTGAGACCCCTGGGTAGGGAGTAGCCGGTGACGTCGCTCGACAAGCCGACCGAAGACACGACCGCGGACGACACGACCGCGGCCGACGCCCGGGCGGTGACCGAGGCCGCGCTGTTCGAGGCGTTCGGCGGGGTGCGGGGCATGGTCGAGACGGTCGTGCCCGGCCTTCTCTTCGTCACGATCTTCACGATCAACAAGGATCTGCACATGTCCGCGATCGCCGCGCTCGCGGTGTCGCTGATCCTGGTCGTGGTCCGCCTGGCGATGAAGGACACGGTCAAGCACGCCTTCAGCGGGGTCTTCGGCGTCGCCTTCGGCGTCGTCTTCGCGATGATGACCGGCAACGCCAAGGACTTCTATCTGCCGGGCATGCTCTACACGCTCGGCCTCGCCCTCGCCTACATCGTCACGACGCTGTGCGGGGTGCCGCTGATCGGCCTGATCCTGGGCCCGGTCTTCAAGGAGAACCTCTCCTGGCGGACCCGTAACCCGGGCCGCAAGAAGGCGTACGCCAAGGCCAGCTGGGCGTGGGGGCTGATCCTGCTCGCCAAGTGCGCGATCCTGTTCCCGCTGTACTGGTGGGCCAACACCACGCAGCTGGGCTGGGTGCTGATCGCACTGAAGATCCCGCCGTTCCTGCTCGCCGTCTGGCTGACGTGGGTCTTCCTCGCGAAGGCGCCCGCGCCGATCGATGTGTTCGCGGAGATGGAGGCGGAGGAGAAGGCCGCGGCCGCTGCCGCGGAGGCGTCGTCGTCGGAGGCCGGTGGGCGGCACCGTCGGGAGGGTTAGCTCCCGGTGTCGGGGTGACCGTCCCTGGGGGCTGCGCCCCCGGACCCCCTTCGGCCCTGAACGGGCCTAGTCCTCGAACGCCGGACGGGCTGGTGGGGACCTGTACGGCCTGGTTCGCAAGCTCGCCGCGACCTGCTGACGGCGAAGGGCGCCCTGAGATCTCAGGGCGCCCTTCGCCGTCAGTAGCCGTTTCGGGTCAGCTGCCGGTGTCCTCCTTGCGGACCGACAAGAGGTCCTCCAGCTGTTCCTCCCTCGCCTGGGCGGCCACGAAGAGCAGTTCGTCGCCCGGCTCGAGGGAGTCCTCGCGGGTCGGGGTGAGGACCCGGGTGCCGCGGATGATGGTGACCAGCGAGGTGTCCTCCGGCCACTCCACGTCGCCGACCTGGGTGCCGGCCAGGGCCGACTCCTCGGGGAGGGTCAGTTCGACGAGGTTGGCGTCGCCGTGGCTGAAGCGGAGCAGTCGTACCAGGTCGCCGACGCTCACCGCCTCCTCGACCAGGGCCGACATCAGACGCGGGGTGGAGACGGCCACGTCCACGCCCCAGGACTCGTTGAAGAGCCACTCGTTCTTCGGGTTGTTCACCCGGGCGACGACGCGCGGGACGCCGTACTCCGTCTTGGCCAGCAACGACACGACCAGGTTGACCTTGTCGTCGCCGGTCGCGGCGATCACGACGTTGCAACGCTGGAGGGCCGCCTCGTCGAGGGAGGTGATCTCGCAGGCGTCGGCCAGCAGCCACTCCGCCCGCGGGACGCGCTCGACCGAGATGGCGGTCGGCGCCTTGTCCACGAGCAGGACCTCGTGGCCGTTCTCCAGCAGCTCGCCCGCGATCGAGCGGCCGACGGCGCCGGCTCCGGCAATGGCGACCCTCATCAGTGACCGTCCTCCTTGGGGCCCTCGGCGAACGAGGCCTCGACCTTCTCGACCTCGTCGCTGCGCAGCATCACGTGCACCAGGTCGCCCTCCTGGAGCACCGTCTGGGAGGTGGGCAGGATCGCCTCGCCGAGGCGGGTGAGGAACGCGACGCGGACGCCCGTCTCCTCCTGAAGCTTGCTGATCTTGTGGCCGACCCAGGACGGGGCGGCGTGCACCTCGGCGAGCTCGACGCCCCCGGTGGGGTCGCGCCACAGCGGCTCGGCACCCGAGGGGAGCAGCCGGCGCAGCATCTGGTCGGCCGTCCAGCGGACGGTGGCGACGGTGGGGATGCCGAGGCGCTGGTAGACCTCGGCGCGCCGGGGGTCGTAGATGCGCGCGGCGACGTTCTCGATGCCGAACATCTCACGGGCCACCCGGGCGGCGATGATGTTGGAGTTGTCGCCGCTGGACACGGCAGCGAAGGCGCCGGCCTCCTCGATGCCCGCCTCGCGCAGGGTGTCCTGGTCGAAGCCGACTCCGGTGACCCGCCGGCCACCGAAACCGGAGCCCAGTCGTCGGAAGGCGGTGGGGTCCTGGTCGATCACGGCGACCGTGTGCCCCTGTTGCTCCAGGGTCTGCGCGAGGGCGGAACCCACCCTGCCGCAGCCCATGATGACGATGTGCACGACCGTCCTTCCGAGGTCAAGAAGTCAAGAAGTCAATAAAAATTCTGGCTTGGCTTTGAACAGGGTCTCAGACCGTCGCCCAAGCTACACACGTGCGGTCGGCGCAGGGCACCCCCGTGCACGCTTCACGTGATCAGCGGCGGCTGATGCTCCAGAGACTGAGGAAGGTAAGGATTCCGAGGCCGACGAGGGTGCCGACGGCGCCGATGATCTCCGCGGTCGTGTGCATGGACCCTCCAAGGGGGCGGCAGCGGGCGGGGATTGTCATATAGACATGGGGATCGGCGCGGTCGCGGAATCCGCAGCACGGGCATGGCCGAATTCACCCGGGAGGCAGACGCGGCACGCCGTCACCCGGCCGACGCCGGGGGAGGGTGGGCGGTCCCGTGTTCGAAGGCCTACGATCCTCTGTTGTGTCCAAACTGACCGACGTGCCCAAACGGATCCTGATCGGGCGCGCACTGCGCAGTGATCGGCTCGGAGAAACGCTCCTGCCGAAGCGCATCGCCCTGCCCGTCTTCGCTTCCGACCCGCTGTCCTCCGTGGCCTACGCGCCCGGGGAGGTGCTGCTGGTCCTGTCCATCGCGGGCGTGTCGGCCTACCACTTCAGCCCCTGGATCGCCCTCGCGGTCGTCGTGCTGATGTTCACGGTGGTCGCCTCCTACCGGCAGAACGTCCACGCCTACCCCAGTGGCGGCGGCGACTACGAGGTGGCCACCACCAACCTCGGCCCCAAGGCCGGCCTGACCGTCGCGAGCGCGCTGCTCGTCGACTACGTCCTGACCGTCGCGGTCTCCATCGCCTCCGGCATCGAGAACCTCGGCTCCGCGATCCCGTTCGTGGTCGAGCACAAGGTGGCCTGCGCGGTCGCCGTGATCGTGCTGCTGACGCTGATGAACCTGCGTGGCGTCAAGGAGTCCGGCAAGCTCTTCGCGATCCCGACCTACGTCTTCGTCGCGGGCGTCTTCATCATGATCGCCTGGGGTGCCTTCCGCGGGCTGGTGCTCGACGACACCATGCGGGCCCCGACGGCCGAGTACACGATCAAGGCCGAGCACCAGGGCCTGGCCGGGTTCGCCCTGGTCTTCCTGCTGCTGCGCGCCTTCTCCTCCGGCTGTGCCGCGCTCACCGGCGTGGAGGCGATCTCCAACGGCGTCCCCGCCTTCCGCAAGCCCAAGTCGAAGAACGCGGCGAGCACGCTCGCGGCGATGGGCCTGCTGGCCGTCACCATGTTCTGCGGCATCATCGTGCTGGCCCTGTTCACCAAGGTCCGGATGGCCGAGAACCCGGCCGTCGACCTGCTGCACGACGGGGTCGCGGTCGGCGCCGACTACGTCCAGAACCCGGTGATCACCCAGGTCGCCGAAGCCGTCTTCGGCAAGGGCAGCTTCCTCTTCATCGTCCTCGCCGCGGCCACCGCGCTGGTGCTGTTCCTCGCGGCGAACACCGCGTACAACGGCTTCCCGGTGCTCGGCTCGATCCTCGCCCAGGACCGCTATCTGCCCCGCCAGCTGCACACCCGCGGCGACCGCCTGGCCTTCTCCAACGGCATCGTGCTGCTCGCCGGCGCGGCCATGCTGCTGGTCATCATCTACGGCGCCGACTCCACGCGGCTGATCCAGCTGTACATCGTCGGCGTGTTCGTGTCGTTCACCCTCAGCCAGATCGGCATGGTCCGGCACTGGAACCGCCTCCTGGCGACCGAGACCGACCAGGCCAAGCGCCGCCACATGGTCCGCTCCCGCGCGATCAACACCTTCGGCGCCTTCTTCACCGGCCTGGTCCTGATCGTCGTCCTGGTCACCAAGTTCACGCACGGCGCCTGGGTCGCCCTGCTCGGCATGGTGATCTTCTACGGGACGATGAGCGCGATCCGCCGCCACTACGACGGCGTGTCCGCGGAGATCGCCGCTCCCGAGGGCCCCAGCGACGACACCGTCCGGCCCTCGCGCGTCCACTCGGTGCTGCTGATCTCCAAGATCCACCGTCCGACGCTGCGCGCCCTCGCCTACGCCAAGCTGATGCGCTCCGACACCCTCGAGGCGCTCACCGTCAACGTCGACCCGGCCGAGACGAAGACGCTGCGCGGCGAGTGGGAACGGCGCGGGATCGACGTACCGCTGAAGGTCCTGGACTCGCCCTACCGCGAGGTCACCCGGCCGGTCATCGAGTACGTCAAGAGCCTGCGCCAGGAGTCGCCGCGCGACGCGGTGTCGGTGATCATCCCGGAGTACGTGGTCGGCCACTGGTACGAGCATCTGCTGCACAACCAGAGCGCACTGCGGCTCAAGGGCCGGCTGCTGTTCACGCCGGGCGTCATGGTCACGTCCGTCCCGTACCAGCTCCAGTCGTCCGAGGCGGCGAAGAAGCGCGCCCGCAGGCGCTCGGAGTGGAACGCTCCGGGCTCGGTACGACGCGGTCCCGCGCAGCAGGGTCACCCGAAGGAGCCGTCGGGCACCGGTTCCGGCAGCGCCCCGGGCTCCTCGGGGCCGAACCCGAAGAAGTGACCCTCGCGCCGGGCGGGACCTCGACCCTCGCCCCTTGACCCCCGTCCCGGCGCGTGGTGAACGGCCGGACGGCAGCCACGTAGACTGGTGGGCTGTTGTCCGGCCGTTCCTCGTTCGACGTTGTGGAGTCACCCCGCCATGCAGGCAGAACCGAAGAAGTCGCAGGCGGTGTCGCTCGTGGGGCAGGAATACGAGGTCGAGATCGGCCCCGTCGCCCACGGCGGCCACTGCATCGCCCGGACGGAAGCCGGCCAGGTGCTGTTCGTCCGGCACACGCTGCCCGGCGAGCGGGTCGTGGCCCGGGTGACCGAGGGCGAGGAGGGGGCCCGGTACCTGCGCGCGGACGCCGTACAGGTGCTGGAGGCGTCCAAGGACCGCGTCGAGGCACCCTGCCCGTACGCCGGACCCGGCCGCTGCGGCGGCTGCGACTGGCAGCACGCCAAGCCGGGCGCCCAGCGCCGCCTCAAGGGCGAGGTGATCGCCGAGCAGCTGCTGCGGCTCGCGGGCCTCACGCCCGAGGAGGCCGGCTGGGACGGCACCGTGATGCCGGCCGAGGGCGACAAACTGCCGGCCGGCGAGGTGCCCGCGTGGCGCACCCGCGTCCAGTACGCGGTCGACGCCGACGGCAACGCCGGACTGCGGCGCCACCGCTCGCACGAGGTCGAGCCGATCGAGCACTGCATGATCGCGGCGCCGGGCGTCAGCGAGCTGGGCATCGAGGACCGCGACTGGTCCGGGATGGCGTCCGTCGACGCGATCGCCGCGACCGGCTCCCAGGACCGCATGGTGATCCTCGAACCCCGCCCCGGCGCCCGTCTGCCCCTCGTCGAGCTGGACCGGCCCGTCTCCGTCATGCGGGTCGAGGAGCACGACGGCGGCATCCACCGCGTCCACGGCCGGGCCTTCGTCCGCGAGCGTGCCGACGGCCGGACGTACCGGGTCGGCAGCGGCGGCTTCTGGCAGGTCCATCCGCAGGCCGCCGACACCCTCGTCAAGGCGGTCATGCAGGGCCTGCTGCCGCGCAAGGGCGACATGGCGCTCGACCTGTACTGCGGCGTCGGCCTCTTCGCGGGCGCCCTCGCCGACCGCCTCGGCGACAAGGGCGCGGTGCTGGGCATCGAGTCCGGCAAGCGCGCCGTGGAGGACGCCCGGCACAACCTCGCCGGGTTCGAGCGGGTGCGGATCGAGCAGGGCAAGGTCGAGGCGGTGCTGCCGCGCACCGGGATCACCGAGGTCGACCTGATCGTCCTCGACCCGCCGCGCGCGGGCGCGGGCAAGAAGACGGTCGAGCACCTGGCTTCGCTGGGGGCGCGGAAGATCGCGTACGTGGCGTGCGACCCGGCGGCACTGGCACGCGACCTGGCGTACTTCCGGGACGGCGGCTACAAGGTGCGGATGCTGCGGGCGTTCGATCTGTTTCCGATGACGCATCATGTGGAGTGTGTTGCGGTCCTTGAACCGGTCGCAAAGGGCTCCTGACCTGCGGTTTTGCGCGTGCGCATTATGTGCGGTGTGGGCGTTACGGGCGATATCTTGACGCTGAAATGACGCTCGTGACGCTCATTTGACGCTCGTTCTGATGGGGTGTCAGACGTATTGGAGTGCTGGTCAGGTCGCCTGCAGCGGCGGGGAATGAGCGGCTCTTCAGCGAAAAGAGTCCCAGCGCTGGTCGGCGGAGTGCACGTGCTGGAGCTCTGCGGCCCTCTGCAAGTCGCCGCTCGGGAGTCGCTGGGGGTGGTGGCGCGACTTAACGCCGCCCGCAACGTCCTTCGGACGGTCAGCCAAGGCTGCATCGAGAAGCCGTTTCGGCTACCGGCGTTTGTGCCTCCATAGCGCAGCCCACCACTTAGAGATGGAGAAGGGCATAGCGGATTTGGCGGCCGCGGTCGGTCCGGTTCGAGGGGCCCGGCTGACTGCGTGCGCTGCGGCGCGACTGGTGGAGATCTCTTTGTCAGCACGCCGTGTGTCCCAGTGAACGGTGCTGTTGCGGATCCAGTAGTGGGACTTGCAGGGGAAGTTCCAGTTTCCGATCGAGGGGTGTAAGGAGACCGAGACCCCGTCGAAAGTCAGCTTCCATTCCTGTGGCGCGAGAGGTGTGACGACCTCATACCCGCAGCCGCAGCAACACAGGTGGGTGACCAGGGCGAAGGGTACGGAAATGTACACCACGCCCTGGTCCAGGCGTTCGGGGAAGCGATCGACGAACACATGCGCCAACCGGACCTCTCTCACGCCGCGTCCTCGCTGGTGAGGACATTCCCGTCGAGCTGGTACACGCTGTAGTGCTCGTGGCCCAGGTCGGCATAGAAACCGAAGAGCTTCTTCCACTTCACCACGGCCAAGGCAGCGTTGAGGGCGTTCAGATCGGCGATCTGGATGTTGCGCGCGTAGGCGTTGTGCTCTCCCACATCTGCGAAAGGGATCCGCTGTCGGTCGTGGACGTGACTGCGTCGACCAGGAACGCTGGTGGTCACGCGCAGCAGCCCCGTTAGTGACTCATCGCATTCGAGTACGCCCATGCCAACGTCGATGAAGGGGATGCCGTACTCCTCAAGCCGCGCTACCAGCAAGCGTTTTGCTGATCCCCGGTCGAGTGAGAGGAACACGAAGTCCATCCCGCGCAGTTCCTCGACGGTCGTCTCATCCACGAACACCGGGTGCGGGACGATGCCGTACCGCATCTTTCCGTAGAGGTCGGTGTAGTAGTCGACCTTGAGGGGCGCACCCTGCAGTTCTTCCGCGGAGGCCGCGCCTGGGGCACGGAAGGCGTTGTGCTGAAAGAGCCGGTCGCCGTCGAACAGGTGGATACGTCCGACCGGGGTCTTGGCGACCAGATCCAGGATGTACGAGCCTGTGCCGCCCAGACCGACGATCGCCACGTTCGCGATCGAGGCCAGACGCTTAGTAGTCGTTCCGATGCCTGCCCGGCTGGACGCGGTGTCGGCGTAGCGGAAGACCGAGTCCTGCGGCTCGCAGGGCGCCACTTTGTACGTTCGGGCCGTTACTTCGGGATCCAGCTCCTGGGCGGAGGAGGACAGGATCGCAACGTACGCGGTCATCTTCTCGTAGTAGTCGGGATACACGCCCGTCTCGACAGGCTTGCTGGACAACATGAACGTCGTCTGCACCCCAGCCAGGACCGAGTCGGACGGCCCGTTGATGACCTGGTTAAGCGGCTGCCCGGTGCGGTCGCACGGGGTGGTGCCGCTGAAGTGGACCACGTGCGTGCTCGGGGGCTGCGTGATGTCGCCGGCCATGGTCAGTTCGGACACGAGGACCCCGAACTGCACAGTGCGATCGGTCGCCACGTAGGGGACATGGCGGACGATCAGGTGGCCGTCCTTCACCTCGATCTCGAAGCCCTCGTCCTGGAGGTGCTTCAGGTCGGGGCTACGACTTGTCAGTGGAGACAACGGTGAACTCCGTCCCGTTCTTGATCCTGACGCTGTGGCCGGCGGTCAGTGTGCCGTCGGCCGGCTTCTGGTGGGCGTGCCGGAAGCTGACCGTGATGAAGACGTTCGGGCCCGACGGGACCGGGTCGAACGCCAGCCGGACCGCCTCCTCGAAGGTCAAGGCGTCCTTGTGGACGGTCTTCTCGCGAGTGTTCACGACGATCTTGTAGTCGCGCTGGTGGGCGTCGGGGGTAGCGGAGACGTCAGGCATCTCGACTCCTTAATTTGGTTTCATTGAAGTCGGTGAAACCGTACCACGAGTCACCGCAGACTCATGCGACACGCCTGAACGGGTGACGCTCTTTCCCGAGCGGCGCGCCTGGCATCCTGGTGTGTCGTGCTACTCGAACTCGCCGGACGCCACCCTCTGCTCCGTGCTGACCTGGTTCTCCACCATCGCGCCGGTGAGCTCCTCACCATCGACGCCACGCGGCTGCAGTTCATCAGTCCACTCGACCTCACCGCCGTATCCGCGCTCGCTCAAGCTGCTTCTGCCATGTCGAGCAAGAGCGTGCTGCGTCTCCCCTCCGACCGCCGCGTCGCCTCCTACTTGCAGCGGATGGACCTCCTTGCCCGGCTTCCCGAGGGTGCCACTGTCGTCGGGGCGGTTCCGTTCGACGACCGGCGCGATCACCACACGACCCTCCTTGAGACCACCCTGCTAACCCCGGATACTGCCGACGACGTAGGTGAGCGCATAGGATTTCTCGCTGTTGCCAACCTTGGTGCGTCCCCCGGTGCTCAGGTCGCGCGCAGCGTCGGTGAGCTCATCGACAACGCCGTCAGTCATGGGTGCGGTCCGGCTGGCGCTTTCATCGCCGCCCAGGCGTACACCGGAAAGACCACCGGAACCCGCCGCCTGGAAGTAGCCATCTGCGACAACGGCATCGGAGTCCTTGCCCACCTGAGCCAAAACCCCGATCACGCCGACTTGGAGGACAGCGAGACTGCACTCCGTCGGGCCCTCCGGCGCGGCATCAGCGGTACCGGGGATGGTCGTGGCAATGGGCTGCCCGACCTGCTTAGCCAGGCCGGCGGCACGGGCCCGACCCGGCTCGTCCTGCGAAGCGGCCACGGGTTGGTGCGCGCCGCCAGGCATCTCACGGGGACACCTGCCGTCCGCGGCTTCATCACAGGGATGCCCGTTGAGGGCACGTGGGCATGGCTGAGAGTCTCATTTGCGCCGTAACCTCGCTATGCTTCAATGCATTCAATGAAAACGACGAGACCAGGAATGGGCACCTTCCCCGTACAGCCCTACGGCGAGTTCCTCTTCACGCGTGCAAAAGGTGCCTCAGCGCGAGCCGACCTTGAAGAGCACCTGCGACACACGGATGTCCTGGCCATGCTGACCATCGACTTCGCTGGCGTCACAGCGATGACCAACAGCTTCGCCGACGAGTTCCTCGGCAAGTTCTACACACTCCTGGCAGCCGAAAGCCGCGCCGTCGAAGCCGTGCAACTCGCTGGCTTGAACGAAGAGACCCGTGACGCTGTCACCGTATGCCTGCATCGGCGCAAGCAGTTCGCTGTGGATGCGGAGAGCCACACGCTCCTCGGAGACGCGGACGTCCTGGCCGACACTTATCAACAAGCCCGCAAGCTCAGTACGTTCCGCGCAGCTGAGCTGGCCGAAGAACTGAACATCTCCCTTCCCAACGCGAACAACCGGCTCAAGCGTCTCCTTGAAGCAGGGGCGCTCAGACGTGAACGCTCCGCAGGCCCCGATCGTGGCGGTAAGGAATTCATCTACAGCGTGCCCGCCTGAATGGGACCCCGCACTACTACTGTGGCGTGACCTTAGTGATCACTCCCTAGACCCCACAGCAGAGCCTTCTGTGCAGGTCGGTGCCGTCCTGGTGGAGCCGGGCACAGTTCGCCTCCGTCCGCTCACTCTGTCGAGGGACGAAGGCGTACCCGGTCCCTCCGGTGCCACTACAGCAGTCGTGCCGTCCGCAACAACGGTGGCTTCGAGCGGACGTCCGGCGCTGAGCAACCAGACGCATTGCTCCGCAGCGGATAGGTGGATGAGAGCACCGTCCACAGCGGCCTGCGGTACCGTGCGGGGCCGTTTGCGAGGGCTGGGCTACTCGTCCGGACGGGGGCCGGCGCTGGCGTAGTAGAAAGCTCGCGCCTGTTTGACGCTGTCCCTGGTGGAGCCGTGTTGCGCGCCGTCGACGTTCAGCGGCGGGTGCAGCTGGGAGATCAGTTCCGTCTCCAGCGGGACCGGATCTTCATGCTCGCTCCACGTGAGGGCGAGATGCTGGTGCATCCAGCCGGTGAGGCGCGCCTCATCCTCCGGGATCAGTACCACGCGGTCGGTCCAGGTGGTGCGGTAACCCTCGGTCGGCATGAGCAGGCCAGCCAAAGTCCGGCGCAGAGTGGACCGCCCGGAGTCCCTCAGGTGGTTCGATGCGACACGGGACCGCAGCCGGCTGGCTTTGCCCAGGTAGAGCATCCGCTGTTTGGTATCGCCCGAGTTGGCTATCCCGGGAAAGGCAGCCAAGACGTCAGGCCGCGCCCACCAGGCGTACACGCCCGCGGTTGTAGGCAGGGCGGTGGTGTTGTCGAGGGCGTGGGGCGCGGAGAGCAGGTTGGCTGTGGCCAGTTGAACGATTGCGTCGTCGAGCATGGGCGCACCATAGGTACAACGGAGCGGATCTGTCACCGTCGGAGGACCTGCTCGGCCAGGGCATTGCCTGCCCAGTACCGCGAGGGCCGCAGCCATGATCGATGATGCCCCGGACGTGGGTGACCTCGCCGATGGGTACCCCGGCCCCCGTCGTGCGGCGGGTGGTCGTTGCGGGCTCCGCACGTCAGGCGCTGCCCGCCCGATCAGCGGCGGCCTGCCTGCTGGTCGGCGGGGGCCTGCGGCGCCAGCCAGCCGGTGACTGCACGGTCCCGCAGGACGGCCTTGGCCAGTCTCTGCGGGCAGAGAACAGCGTGGAGGTTCTCATGTCCCCGTACGCGAGGTTCTCTATGACAGGCGCAGTGGAGCGTTCAGTATTGCTCGGTCTCCATAAAACCCGCGCCCGCGTCGTTGTCGGCGCCGGGGGAGTCGGTAGCGGCAGTCGGGTTGAATCCGGGCGGGCTGTCCTTGAGGCTCAGGCCCATGCTGGCGAGCTTCTCCTTGACCTCGTCGATGGACTTCGCACCGAAGTTGCGGATGTCGAGGAGGTCGACCTCGGAGCGTGCCACGAGCTCACCCACGGAGTGGACGCCCTCACGCTTGAGGCAGTTGTACGACCGAACGGTGAGGTCCAGCTCCTCGATCGGCATGACCAGATCGGCGGCGAGGGCGGCGTCCACCGGGGACGGGCCCATGTCGATGCCTTCAGCGTCGACATTGAGTTCGCGGGCCAGACCGAACAGCTCGACCAGGGTCTTACCGGCCGACGCCATGGCGTCACGCGGACGCATGGCCTGCTTGGTCTCGACGTCGACGATCAGCTTGTCGAAGTCGGTGCGCTGCTCGACACGGGTCGCCTCGACCTTGTACGTGACCTTCAGCACCGGCGAGTAGATCGAGTCGACCGGGATACGGCCGATCTCCTGGCCCACCTGCTTGTTCTGCACGGCGGAGACGTAACCGCGGCCACGCTCGACCGTGAGCTCCATCTCCAGCTTGCCCTTGCCGTTGAGCGTGGCGAGGACGAGGTCGGGGTTGTGCACCTCGACACCGGCCGGGGGCGCGATGTCGGCGGCGGTGACCAGACCCGGGCCCTGCTTGCGCAGGTACATCACGACCGGCTCGTCGTGCTCCGAGGAGACGACCAGCTGCTTGATGTTGAGGATCAGGTCGGTGACGTCTTCCTTGACACCCGGCACGGTGGTGAACTCGTGCAGAACGCCGTCGACGCGGATGCTGGTGACAGCAGCACCGGGAATCGACGACAGGAGCGTACGGCGCAGGGAGTTGCCGAGGGTGTAGCCGAAGCCCGGCTCCAGCGGCTCGATCACGAACCGGGAGCGGAACTCGTCGACGACCTCTTCGGTCAGTGACGGACGCTGAGCAATCAGCACGAGGTGTTGCCTCCAGTGGTTCGGCGCCCGCTATGTGACGCCGTAGACACCACGAAGGGTACGGGCGATACGGGCGATACTGCCTCCGCAGAGGCCGAACCGCCCGTCTCCCCAACCCGGCGAGGAGGTTTCAAGCCTCCTTTCTGCCCGGCGTCCTCACGGCCTTTCGCTTTGCCCACAACCAGTTCGCGGGCGCGTACGGTTGCTGGCCGTCTTGCGCGGCCATGGCGGGGTGGTGCCGTGATCATGGCGTTGCCCGGGACAGTGACACCTCAAAAGCGGCCTCCTACTGGGCGCCCGGCTAACGGTGCACACACCGCCCCTGCCCGCCGGTGACGCGGAGGGAGATCGGGGTGACACCGGGGTAGGGCGGCTTGCGGGGGCTGGCCGACTTCGCCTGCGGTCGATCTGGTGGGGCTGGTCGCCCAGCACGTCGTGGAACACCTTGCGGCACACGAGCAGCGCGCCTGCCCACCCGGGCGAGTCAGTACTTTGTTCTGGAGCGTCCCGGTGGGATCCGGACCTGTAAAAAGTGTTTTCGGAGTAATCCGGAAACGTAAGGTCACGAGATTTCACGTTGGCTCTCTAAGGACCTCGATGCCTTCACTGTCTACTTCTTCTGAGACTGTTCGGACTACGGCGGACTGTGGAATTTATGGAAACCTCGACCGGCATGGTCGAAGCGCAGGCGCGCAAGCAGTGAGCGCCGCACCGATGGAGCAGGTGCTTAGAAGGCGCCTGCTCTATCCACTGAGCTACGGGGGCTGACCTGCGAAAACGCAGCCTCCGAGCGCTGTCCCCTGAAGCGCGGGGGACACATGGGGGAATCGTAGGTCCCCGGTGATTGGGGGATGCAAGCGCTCCCCAGTCAGGCCGAACGCAGGATCTCACACATTCTTCACGGCACCGAAGCCCTCCGCGGAAACATTCCTGCACCTGCCCGGCGTTGGTGATCTCCGAGCCGAGGAGGGGAAGGTGTCGGGCCTGAAGCTGTTCCACACGACAAACAGCGGCGTGACCGAGGTCGCGCCGCGTCTTGCTGAGGTCGAGGCGGATGTGCAGGACCTCATTGAGGCGCACATGGAGACCATGCTCGGGGTACGGTTCCTGGCGAGCGAGTACAGCACCGGCCCCGTCCACGGCGGACGCATCGATTCGCTGGGCATTGATGAGAACAACGCGCCCGCGATCGTGGAATACAAGCGCGGTACCGACGCAGGCGTGATCCATCAGGGCCTCTTCTACATGGCGTGGCTGATGGACCACAAGGACGCGTTCCGGCACCTGGTCCGCGACAGGCTCGGGGCTGCGGTCGCGGCCCAGGTGCTGTGGAGCGCACCGAGGCTGATCTGCGTGGCCGGCGACTTCACTCGCTATGACGTTCATGCCGTGCGCGAGCACCGCCGCTCGATCGACCTGGTCCGTTACCGGTTCTTCGGCAACGAACACATCGGCCTTGAGACGGTCGCCTCCGTCACCGGCCAGACCGCCGTCTCCACAGCAGGCCGGCGTCGCCACGGGGTGGAGGCGCTGCGCGGCCGTCGGGAACACGGGGCGATAACGGAGTTGGCCGCTGCGGTCGACGAGGTACTGCTCGGGCTGGGTGACGACATCACCAAGGTCGAGAACCGGACCTACCGGGCGTATCAGCGGCTGCGGAACTTCGCCTGCGTCTGCCCGCCGCAGAAGACCAAGCTGCTCGTCTACCTCAAGGCCGACCCCAAGGAGGTCGACTTGGTCCCCGGGTTCACTCGGGACGTGACGGGGCTCGGGCACCACGGAACCGGCGACCTGGAGGTGCAGCTGCGCACGGACCGGGACCTGGAGCGCGCCCAGGACCTGTTCCGCCTCAGCTACACCGCGGCGTAGAAGCTTCACAGCCGGGAGGATTGCAAGGCGAGTTTTCGGTTGTCCGTTGTCGTCGTGTGCTGTCCTTCCAAGGCGGCGGTCAGGGACGGCGGTGGACTACCAATGGTGCGGCGGAGTCCCGGTTTCGGTAACCGGGACTCCGTCGCTATATTGCGCGCCTGAATCTGGCACGCCAGTACGGCGCGATTGACGGCATGAATCTCCGACCTGTAGCGGGGGTCGGTCGGTACGCGCTGACACTGCAGGTCGTGCCGCTGATGAAGCTTTCGCCCTCAAAGTCGCTGGAGGGCGGCGGAGAATACTTCGCGGTGGGCCATTGTGTAGGCGTGCTCCTGCTCCGACCAGAGGATCCGGTTGCTGATCACATCGTGCTCGGCGGTTTCTGCGGACAGCCCCTGTAGGCGGCTGCTCCACCACTGGGCGTTGCGGGCTTGGCGGTCGAGCATGGCGTCTACCAGATGTGAGCGTGAAGCGGCGTCCGCTCCGTAGGCATCTGCGAGGACGCGGACTTGTGCCGCTTGGGCGCGTGCGGTGGGGTCTGCGGTTTTGGACGAGACGCACCACGTCCAGCACATGTAGCCGAGGTCTTCAAGCGGGTCGCCCGGAGCGGCGGTGTCGAAGTCGATGAAGGCCACCGGTACCGCGTCGACGAAGACGGTGTTGTTCGGTCCCACGTCGTGATGGCAGACCACGGAGTGTGGACCGGTCAGGCGGCAACCACGGGTGGCGTCGTGGAAGGCGCGAAGCAGCGCACCGGCGGCGGCGACCTGAGCGTCGCCCCAGCGCTGAAAGCGCGCCGGCACCCAGCCTGGCAGGTAGCTGAAGACGTCCCGGCCGGCAGCATCGCGCCCGAAGTGACGCGGCGCGCCATTGAAGCCGCGCTGCTGTAGGTGGTCGAGCAGCTCCGCGACGAACCCAGATGCTGCTGAGGCGGGACGGCGGACCGTGTTGCCAGCCCTGACCACGCCGGACGTAATACGTCCGCCCGACAACGGAATCTCAGTCATGAAGCCATGGTCCAGGACATCCTCGGGCGCTTCCAGCGCACCCGTTGCGGTCGAGCTAGAGGGTGTACCCAACCACGGTGACCCGGGTACAGCCTTTTGTAGGCACCGGAGCCACGCCCGCCGCCTGGACGGATACGACTTCACTGCTTGATCGCCTTGGTCACTCTGGAAGAGCAGCAGCCATCTGATTACTTGTTGCAGCTGCATTTGACGCCCTTCTATCCTGGATCGCAACGCGTCGAAGGAGACGAGTAGCCGCGGGATCACGCGAGCAGAGAGAGCTGCCCATAGCTGTGAAGGCGGTCTCGCGCCCTTTGGTGAAGACCCTCCTGAGCGCGGGGAGGAACGGCCCCTGTGGCCTAATGCCCCGCCGGCTGGCCCCCGTCATCGGGCATGAATGAGGCCGCCTCTGTCTGGTGGTGGCAAAGGCGTGGTGGCACCGCGAGTACCCTTCTCGCCCACGCTCCCAAGGGATCATGACGACGCCCCTTGGAGGGCTGCGATGATCCACACGACTAGCCGTGTATTGGTCTCCGAGCTGCGGCAACACGTAGGCGAGACCGTTTCTGTCTCCGGTTGGGTGAACACGCTCCGGCTGCAGGCCAAGATGCAATTCGTAGTCGTACGCGACCACACCGGCATGGTGCAGGTCACCCATCGGCGTGGTGGTGAGGGCGACGAAACCGAGGCCGCCCTGGAGAGTCTGACTGCCGAGTCCGCAGTCCGCATCACTGGGCGGGTGGTCGACAACGCGATCGTGAAACTCGGCGGCCTGGAGCTCATCCCCGAAAGCGTTGAGGTGCTGAACCGGGCTGAGACGCCGCTCCCGATCGACGAGCAGACCGGCCTCGAGCACCGTCTGGACTGGCGGTTCCTCGACGTACGGATCCGCCCCGAGGCACAGCTGCTGTTCGCGACGCAGACCACCTTCGAGCAGGGCATGCGCGAGTACGCCTACAGCCAGGGCTGCACAGAGATGCACACCCCCAAGCTCATGGACACCGCCTCCGAGTCAGGCGCTGAGGTATTCGAGCTCGGCTACTTCGGCCGCTCCGCCTACCTGGCGCAATCGCCGCAGTTCTTCAAGCAGATGGCGATCGCCGCCGGCATCGACAAGGTCTTCGAGATCGGCCCTGTGTTCCGCGCGGAGCCGTCGTTCACGTCCCGGCACGCGACGGAGTTCACCGGTGTGGACGTGGAGCTGGCATGGATCACAGACGTCGAGGACGTCATGCGCTTCGAGGAGCACATGCTCGCTCACGGCATGGCCAAAGTCGCCGAGCAACACGGTGAAGCGATCCGCGAGGTGTTCGGGGTCGTGGTGGCCGCACCTCAGGTGCCGTTCCCACGCATCACCATGGCCGAGGCTCAGGAGATCTTGCGCGGCAAGGGCTGGGACCCGGAGGGGAGGAAGGAGGACCTTGACCCCGAGGGCGAGCGTGGCGTTGCGGCGCACATCAAGGAGCAGACCGGCCACGAGTTCGTGTTCATCACGCACTACCCGACGAGCATTCGGCCCTTCTACCACATGCGTCCCGCGGACCGGCCGGACCTGACGCTGAGCTTCGACCTTCTGTGGAAGGGCCTGGAGATCACCACCGGCGCGCAACGCGAGCACCGCTACGACGTGCTGGTCAAGCAGGCCGCTGGGAAGGGCATGAGCACCGAGCCGCTGCAGGACTATCTGAACGCCTTCCGCTATGGCTGCCCACCGCATGGCGGTCTGGGCATGGGGCTGGGCCGAGTGCTGATGGTGATGCTCGGCCTGGACTCGATCCGTGAGGCCACGTTCTTGTTCCGCGGCCCGAACCGCCTGACACCGTAGGCGCGTTCACGCAAGAGTGACGTGCCCGGGTGGTGGGGTAGCCAGGTATGCACCGCCACCCGGGCAGTTCTATGCGGTGTCCGCCTCCGGCTTGCGCGTGGTGTTCGGCTTCCGGCGCGGCCCGTCGCCGGCCCCGTTGAGTGGGAGCAGGGATTCCAGGGGTGCGCCGCTGTTCCAGGCGCCGAACAGGTCGCGGCTGATGGCGATGATGTCGTGCCGCACAGCGAGGTCTCGGGCGGCTTTCCCGAACGGGCAGGTGGCGACGAACAGCGCCACATCCGCTTTGTGCTCGAGTCTCGCGGTGCCGACGAACTTCTGCATGTCTCCGCTGGGGACGTACCGGTGGGGTGCGTAGTGCTTGACCTGGGCCACCAGGTGCTGGCCATCGGGAAGTGTGCCAACGACGTCTGCTCCGAGATCGCCCGATCCTCCGGTGACGGTGACGTTGGTGCAGCCGTCGCGGCGGCACAGCTCGGCGACGTAGTGCTCGAAGTCCTGCCAGCTCATGGCGTCGATGGTGGCCATGGAGCGTTCGAGTTCCATGCGCCGGTTCTGCTCGCGCCAGGCGCGGTCCCCCGTCTGCTCCCGCAGGTGTGCCTTCCACAGCACCCATCCCAGGCCGGCGAGCGCGGTGGCGCACAGGATGCTGATCAGGAGCCAGGGGGACTGCCACAGCACGAACAGGACCGCTGCCACGACGGCCGTCGCGAAACTGATGCGCTGCTTGGCTTCGCGGCGTCGTGTGGCCTTACTGCGGCGTCTCTTTTTCGCAGCCATCGCGCCCCCTCGTTCGTGATCTTCCGGTCAGGGTGGAAGCGGTCCGACAGGTGGCCAAGAGGGCCTTCTCGGCCACGTCAGTGGCCGACGTTCCGAGGGTTGGTCAGTCACGGTTGACGCTCATGCTGAGCGCGTCTGCTCGGCGCCTGCCGTCAGCGGCGCGATGCGTGGAGAAAGGCGAGCCGCGGGCGTTCGCGCCGCGAAAAGTCGAGGCGAACCGCACGGCTTCTGCGGCAGACTGACGGGTCTGCTGCGTTGGGTATCGCTCCCACGCTTTGAGATCGTTTGGAGGAAGGCGATTTGGCTGAGTCCGATCCGTCGGCGGCCCGGTGGAAGAGCGAACCGATGACGACACGGCTCATCGCTGCTGCTCTCGTCACGGATCCGGACAGCGGCAGACTCCTCATCCTGCGGCGGGGCCGCCACTTGGATTTCGCGCCTGGCGAGTGGGATGTTCCCAGCGGCAAGGGGGAGCCCCGGGAACCGATCACCGCGACTGCAGTACGCGAACTGAAGGAGGAGACGGGCGTCGTGGTTGCCGAGGCGGACCTGCGCCTCGTCCACGTGGTCCATGGCTCCTGGGGAGCGGAGGTTCCGGGGATGTTCATGGCCCTGATCTTCCATACCGACCGGTGGAGCGGAACTCCCCACAATGCGGAACCGCACAAGCACGACACCATCGCCTGGGTGCCTCCGGACGACCTTCCGCAGCCCTTCACGAACACGACGCTGGTCGCCGTGCAGCGGTACCTAGACGGGGGCCCGATCCTTTCGTTCGATGGTTGGCCAGAGGCCGGATGACGGTCAGTGCGGGCGGCTGCCGCGGGGGCGTTGCCCGGCGTCGTGAAGCTCAGCAATGAGCCGCGCAGCTTCCTTCCTGGCCGGCTCCAGCCGGGGATCTTCGGGGTGCGCGTGCGGCCCTGCGACCTTCGCGCAGAAGAACAGAGCCATCAGCAGGCCGGACCTGCTCTCCAAGTCCGGCCGACGCTCGCTCCACACACGCTCCGCCAGGGCCGGGACGGCGAGGGAATGGCCCCATAGTGTGGCTGCGTCCAGTCCGCGTGGCGCCATGCCCCAGTCCTCCCAGTCGATCATGCAGAACTCCGGGCCCGTCACGTTCGCCCACGTCAGGTCAGCATGGGCCGGCCGCCACTCCTCCAGCGTGGTGTCGGTCACCTCGGGAAAGACCTCCCCGAGAGTTCTTGTCACCAGCTCCTGCGTGATGGTTTCGGTGTCCGGCGTGGCGACACGGGGTGCGGACTGGGTAGCGAGCGCGTCTAGGGAAGCGCTCAGCGCGGACCACCACGCATCCTGGAGACGAGGATCTTCGATCACAAGAGCGGCTTGCCCGACAGGCGCGGCGTTGACCAGTTCCATCTCATCCGCCCGCCACATCACCGGTTCACCCGGCTCGCGCCACGAGAACCCTGCGTACCACGAGGGCATGACGACCCCGCTCAGGACAGCAGCGGATTCAGGGCCATTCCACCCCTGGGCCCCGATCCGGTCGAACCCCCGCCGCTCGACGCGCACCCAGCTGTCGCGGTCCGTCCGAGCCCCGACCGTACGGCGCTTGCACACCACCGTCTCCCGATCGAGACGCACCTGCAGCGACCGCTCCACACGGTCCAGCACTCCATCGAGCGATTCCCTGCGCAGATCAACAGCACGAGTCACAGGCAGCGTCATATACGGGACCGTAGCAACCACACGGGGCCGGCTCCCGAGATATTCGGGCACCTCGCTCTGTCCGGCTGCGCCAGGTGTTGACGTCGTCCGTGCGGCCGGGCTGCACGCACCTGCCCACGCACTCGCGCCCTTCCCGGCAAGAGATCAGAACACCGTGTGGGTGGGGGGCCGTCTCGTCGAGAGGGGGCCTGAACGCCACAATGGCCGACATGATCAGCCCACCCTTGCGGGAAGCCGCCCGCGTCGTCGCCCTCGACGATGCCCAGCGGGTCCTGTTGCTGCACCACCACGACGAGGGGGGAAGCTACTGGGCCACCCCTGGCGGCGCCCTGGAGGCAGGGGAGGACCATGCTGCTGCCGCGCTCCGGGAACTGCGCGAAGAACTCGGCGTCGATGAAAAGAACGTCGCGCTAGGCACGCAGCTGGCCCAGCGCAGCCAGGAGCAAACCGTCGGCGGGCGGCCAGTCCGGCAGGTTGAGCGGTACTTTCTAGCCCACCTTGAGCCTGCGGATGCCGACCCTGCCCGAGCCACTCAGCCCGACAACATCCAGGCCCACCGCTGGTGGACGCTGCAAGAACTGCGGGAGACGCCGGACACGATCTATCCCGACGGCCTCCTCGGCCTGATTGGCGGACTACTCGCCAACGGCGTGCCCAAGCGCCCCATCACCCTGCGCTGAAGCGAGCGGCACACCTCTTCGGAGATCCGGGTCACCTGCGCGGCCGTCGCGCCCTCCTGCCGGCTTCAGGTGTAACCCGGGCAGACCCCTCGGCTTCGTCACGTGGACGACCCGCCACGCCCGCAATCGTGACGAGAGCAGCGTCACCCGAGGTCAGCTGGGAGGTGCGACTCCGCGTAAGCCGGGTCGCCGGATCGGGTGTCAGTTAAGGTTCGGTGCTGTCGCATGCTGGCCTGTCCGTGGAATCAGGGGACGCCGATGACACAGCAGCTTTGGAGCAGCCAGAGGCATCAGACCGCGATCGGCCGAGTCGGCCTCTCGCTGCCGGCTCGTCGCGCCGTCGGCGACCTCCAGTTGGAACCCGACACGGGAGTACTGGACTACGGGTGCGGACGTGGCGGCGATGTACGGGCACTGCAGCACCTCGGCCTCGATGCCGCGGGGTGGGACCCGGTCCACTTCCCGGACGGGCGGCGTGAGCCGGCCGAGGTGGTCCTTCTCACCTACGTCCTGAACGTCATTGAGAATCCCGCCGAACGACGCGAGACGCTCCTACGAGCCTGGGACCTCGCTAAATCGGTGCTGGTCGTGTCCGCGCGGTTGAGGTGGGAGCGCAACCAGATCAAAGGCGCGGAGTACGGCGACGGCATTCTCACGCAGCGCCGCACCTTCCAGCGCCTCTACGCCGCTGGCGAGCTGCGCGACTACGTCGAGGAGGCCACCGGCGTCCGCTGCGTGTCGGCGGCGCCCGGCATCGTTTACGCGTTCAAGGACGATGCGGCCCGCCTGAGTTACCTCGCCCGACAGGTCGCTCCTGACGGGGGGTGGCTGGCGTCCGAGGACACCGCCTCGGCGATCAGCTCAGTCGTCGCTCATTTCGAACAGCGCGGCAGGATGCCTCAGCTGGAGGAAATGCCGCAGCCCATCATCAGCCTCCTTGGCCACCTGCGCCCCGCTGAACTCAAGCGCCTTGCCGAGCAGGAAGCCGACCCCGCGAAGGTAGAACGAAGCGCCGAGCGCGGAGCCCTCGACACACTGCAGTTCCTCGCGCTGGAGCTGTTTCACGGCCGAGGCCCGGTCAGCAGTCTGCCCCTGCCGGTTCAACTGGACATCCGTGCCTTCTTCCCGTCGTACACCGAGGCGTGCCACCGAGCGGATCGGCTGCTGTTCAAACTGCGCGACGACGCCTACGTCCGCCGGGCGATGAACGGATCGATCGCCGGCAAGTTCACCGCGACCGCCCTGTACGTGCACCGCCGCGCACTCCACCGGATCCCGGCCGTGCTGCGCCTGTACGAGCAGTGCGCGAGCATTGCCGCCGGCCGTCCCGGCGAGTGGTCCGTCGTCAAGCTCCGCCACCAGGGACGCGGCGTCAGCTGGCTCGACTACCCCGAGTTCGACACGGATCCCCACCCGCGAATCGCCGCCTCGTACGCCGTCGACCTGAAGACCCTCAAGTCCTCCTTCACCTCGTACGCGGACTCCACCAACCGTCCCCTGCTGCACCGCAAGCACGAGTTCCTTGCCGAGGATGATCCCGACGCACCCAAGTACCGGCGGCTCACGGACGCCGAAGTTCGCGCCGGTCTTTACGAGAGCCCGCACCTGATCGGCACGGAAGAGGGATGGGAGCGCGAACTCGTTCGCTGCGAACGGGAGTTGCGAGGCCACAGGCTCGTACGGCGTACCACCAGCACCTGAGCCTCCTCCGGCTCTCGGCACCGCAGGGATTGTCAGTGCCGTGTGCCACGCTCCCCCCATGACCACCACCCGGATGGAGGGCTCCTGCCTGCCCTCATACCGAACGCTGTCCACCCTCGCGCTGTCCGAGCCCGAGGACCATGTCCGTGAACTCACCGACTGGGTGGAGCATGCCTCCGCCGTCACAGGAGTCCCCGGCGCACAGAACGGCTGGGACACGGCCTACAAGTGGCTGCGTCTCGCCCAGGGCCTGCACACGGTGACGTTCGACATGTCCTACGACGACGGCGGCATGTGCTCAGCGGGCCTCGACTTCGACGCCGTCTGGACCGAGATGATGGAGGAGTGGCAGCAGCACCAGGTCCGTCTCGGCTACCTGCGCGCAGCCCTCGAAGGATTCGTCCGGCTGCTGCACCCGGACACCACGGAGCCTGGCCTCGCCGTCGAGGCCGCTGAGCAGCGGCTGCAACAACACCCCGACACATGGCCTGTGCACTCGCATGCGGTCGCCGAGCATCTGCGGACGCATGCCCCGGACGGCGTGCCGGGCGCTGGCACGCCGGTGGCGGCAGCGGTGACTCAGGCGATTGCCCTGCACGAGATGGCGGTGCGGGGCCATGCGTCCATCCCTGAGCCGGGCAGCGATGCGGAGGGGAAGGTCTTTCCCACGGGGCGCATCGAGGTCTGCGCGGTCAAGGAAGCCTCCACGGTGCTGCTGCTGGGGATGCAGCTGCTGATGGCGGCAGCGGTGAAGGAAGACCGCGTCGCCGTCTTCGACGACAAGTACCTTCTCGACGGCATGTGGATTCCCGACCCCGCAGGCGGCAGCCGATGGGTGGACGAAGAAATGCCCTACGGCGAATATCTCGCCGTCCTCCACCTCCAGCCCGGCGAGCCGCCCGAGCTCTGATTCCGCGAACAGTGTCCTGGGGCGGCCACGTCGGCATCCCAGGGGGCAAACGATGGGTGGGGCCCGAAGCCATGGCTTCGGGCCCCACCCATCGTGGCCTGCTCGGTACGTATCAGGTCATGCACCAGCCGGAGTCACACGCTCCCTCATCCTCATCGACGTCACCTTCCCCGGGGCTCTCATCGGGGATGGCCTGTGTGAGCGGGATGCCGTACCTCGTGAGATAAACGTCATCCCGGCCGAGCGCAGCCCGTCGGCGGTTGATTGTCTCCTCCAGCCGGACCGACCGAGCGAACAGCTCGGGCTCGTGTCTGCGCTGGTGACGCCAGGCATCGACGGTACGGAAGGGGCAGAAGAAGCAGGAGCTCTTGGGCGGTACCGGCAGGCCGGCCTCGGTGATGATGCGCTCGCAGTCGTCTCGGCGCAGCCCGAGGTCGAGGAGGGGGTACTCGATGACCTCGTGGGCTTCCCTCCGCCGACGGTTGGCGCGATGGATTTCGTCGAGCGAAATGCCGATGCCGACCGCCGCCGGTGCCTTCGCGGTGGCGCCATGCTCCCGAAGCCACCGCCCGACCACCTTGATCTTGAAGTCTGCGGTGCAGTTGCGGCGGCCAGGAGCGCCATTGGCCATACGGACCGGGATGGGGATCGACCGGGTATCTGGCCGGTTCAGCCGCTGCATGAGGGTTTCCGTGGCCCCGTCACGGCGGCGTCGCTTGAGTTCGTGGATGTCCAGTCCCGCACGCTTGGCATACGGGATGGCGATCTCGCGAACGTACGCGAGGGTCGCCGGGTGCTCGCTGTCATCCCCGACATTGGCGAAGAGGAAGGTGGAGAAGTTGATCTCGCGCTGGGCGGCCAGCACCAGCAGCGCGGTCGACTGGACGCCGCCTCCGTAGGAGATGACCCTCATCGGGCGTTCACCTGACTGGTGAGCGGCCAGGTCGAGGACGGCCCGTGGGCCCGTTTCCGTCGAGTTGTCGTGGTGGGCTCCGGGGGTGCGTGACAAGATCGGCATGTGAGAGACAGTATGGATGAAAGCCCGAGGTATCAAGTGTTTCTCTCGCAGCTGTCGGCGAACACCGCCTAGTGGCGACATCGCGTCCTGGGGATCCGTCCCAGTCAGGACGGGAAAGGCCGACTAAGGTCGCGGCTCGATGACCACAGAGTGTCCCTCTGCCATGACTGCTGCCAGGAACTCGGCCGCGGCAGCCTGATCGGCACCGGTGAATGTCCGGGCTGCGGGCGGGACCTTGCGTGACGGCTGCGAGAGGGGCGCTCTCTGCCTTCGCCCGCGTGGTTTCTGCGGGGCGCGGTGACCTGTACGCAGCAGCTCGACCTCGGACGGGAGGATGTTGCGCTGCCGCTGTTTCGCATCATCCAGGATGTTCTCCAGCAGCCAGAGAGGGGAGCCGGAGAGGGTCAGGTCAGCCTCGGCGATCTGTCGCCGGTTACGCCATCGGGAGATCGCCTGCGCGTCCCGCGCGAGGACGCGGGCGACCTCCTGGATGCCGAGGATGACGGGCAGGTCCCGCTTGTCCTGGACCTCGTAGCCGCGAGGGATGCTGGTCTTGTAGGCCGTGAGCCGGTCTTGCGCCACGTGGCGGTCGCCGACGCCGTCCAGCCGCATTACCGTCGCCAGCAGCCAGTACGGGTTGCCGGATGCGACCAGGTCAGGTGCGGCGAGGGCGCCCTCTGTCCGCCATTTCTGCGATGTCTGGCGCTCTACTCGATAGAGGGAGGCGATTTCCGCATGCCCCAGCAGGAACGGGACCCGCACCTGTGCCATGAGGGGGCCTTCCCATCACCTTCGTCTCCGTGGGGTGGCGATGAGCGGGGGAGTTGCTCCGCCGCTCTACGCCGTGCACGGAGATCTTAGGTGTGCTCCCGTCCTGGCCGCAGCTCCCACGAGCCCACCTCGGTGTAATAGCGGCCGAAGTGCTGCAGCCAGGCCGCGAGCGTCTCGGTCGTCCTCCGTGCCTGGTCTTCTGGGTCTCCTGTCCGTTCCACGATGGCCTTCTGGAGCTCGATGTTGCTGAGGCGCTCGCCGACGAGCAGCTTGTGGAGTTCTGGGATGGCGTGCAGCCGAGCTTCGACCGCCGCATTGAAGTCGTGCTCCGCCAAACCTGCCGGGACATCGAGCATGGCAAGGTCCTGGATGATGCCGACCTCAACCGGCGAGGTGAATCGCGTTCGCCCGCTGTACAGCGCGAACACGTTCTCCGGGCGCCTCGTCTCCGGGTACCAGAGTGGGGCGGGTCCACCCTCGGCCGGGGACGTGATGCGTTCCTCCCTCAGAAGTTCTGCCTGCTGCCGGACAAGGGCGGCCACCACGGGTGTGGCCGCTGCCGAGCGGGACTCGATCAGGCTGAGAACGCGCTGCACTTCGGGATGCGTGAGGGGCACATCCAGCAAGAGCTCCACGTTGGCGTTGGGGACTCGACCGGTGGCCTTGCCGGTCAGGTTCGCGGATCCGACCAGGCATAGGTCATCGGCGACGTAGATCTTGGCATGCAGCGACGGGCAGAGAGTGATCTGCACGCGCTCGTCCCGCTCCGCCGCCTCGATGATCTCGGGATCGGAGACTCCGGCGGCTACCTCCGCCGGAGTCCAGCGCGTGACGCATTCGATCGTCTCCACCGAGGCCGGCACCGAGGCGAGGGTCTCCTCGAAGACAGCCTTCTTGATGAAGGGCGCCACGAGGATCACTCGCGTGGTGGCGCCCTTCATCAGGTCGGCTATCTGCTGCCAGACGTGGTCCGGCTGCGTCACTCGTCATCGCTCCCGTCTTCGATGAAGTCGCGGGCGTAGCGGCCCCAGTCGCGCCGGGCGTCCGAGATCCTGGCGCGGTCCCGCTTGTTGGGGATCTCGTCCTCCATGCGGGCCCAGGAGAAGACGAGGAGTTTGAAGGTGTCGGAGGCACGGGCGAGGCGTTGGCGGAGTTCGGTCTCGCTCGCGTCCTCGGGCACGTCTTCAAGGACGGTCATCAGCTCGCTGTGCAGCGGGTGTTCGGTGTTGAAGATCACCTGCAGCATGCCGGCCATGAGGTCGATGTTGAAGAACGCCGTGGAGTCCTGCGGGCTGGAGATCCAGCGGACACGCCAGTCTTTCTCCAGTGCCTCGTCGACCATGGACTGGGCGGTGTCCTCGTCGAGGTGGTGCCGCTCGGTGAGCGCCGCGAACTGCTCCTGGCGCTTGTCGTTGTCGGTGGCTTCCTCTGCCAGGCGGTCGGTCGTTCCCGTGTGGCCGTCCTCCTGCCGGCGCTTCACCGCGTCCGTGGCCTTGGACGTGACGACGTCGTCGTGGCGCTTTTTGCCTCCCCGGTTGCCCAGCGTGTGCTGCTTCAGCTTCCGCCGCATTTTGGGCAGGAGGTTCTTCTCCAGGTAGAGCGCGAGATCGATCAGGGGCAGGCGCGGGTCGCCGAATTCGGCGATGCGGTCCTTGAACGCCTTGGGCGTCTCGTCTCCCTCGGCCTCGGCCGTCCAGTCGAAGTGGGCGAGAGACGAGAAGACCGTGGCGGTCTGCTTGTTGTTCGTGACGCCGAAGATGTCGTCGAGCTCCGGGGGGAATTCCACCTCGATGCCCCACCAGCGCTCGACGGGGTCGTACCCGATGGCCCACTTGGAATCGAGGTCGAGTTCGCGCCCCTGCCGGACAAGGGAGATCCCGATGTTCCGTCGAGCATGCTGACCCCACGGGTGGAAACCGGCGTCGCGGTTGGGGTTCGCA
Source organism: Actinobacteria bacterium OV320 (assembly GCA_001298545.1). Lineage (GTDB taxonomy): Bacteria > Actinomycetota > Actinomycetes > Streptomycetales > Streptomycetaceae > Streptomyces > Streptomyces coriariae. Next base: position 730,597 of record LJCX01000030.1, on the reverse strand, counting down.
TTTTCGGGCCACGGGTGACCTTCGACGTCGGCACGGCGGGCCTCGGGCCGGGCGATAGATGCCCGCACCTTCACGTTGTACTTCGTCCCGTCGACCGTGATCGGGAAGTAGGCGACCCCGGGTTCCTTCTCGTTGCCCATGTCGAAGGGTTCGAACATGGGCTTGTTCCCGAACGGGGGCGGCGTCCCGGTTGAGCCCATGAGGTACAGGGGGTCGTTGGGCTCGGCGAAGTACGCCCCGTTGTCTCCTTCGAGGACCTTTCCTTCGCGGACCGGCGCCATCTTGATCTCCACTCTGCCGTCGTGGAGGTAGTGCCGGTACACACGGCCGATCAGCTCGGCAGTGTTCCGCAGGGTGGCGCCGGCGCCGTGCCATTTGACCCGGTCAAGGTCCGACCAGACCACAAGGGTGCCGGTGGTGCCCAGGGGCGCCTCGCTGAGGTCGCTCCAGTACTCCGGTACAGGGCGGTGTACGGGGCTGGGGACGTCGTCGAGTCCGCCGTTGATCTCCTCAAGATCGAGGTAGGTGTACATGGCGTTCGGGGACCCATTGGTCCAGGACCAGACCTCGACCTTGGTGCACTGGGACATACTGGAGTTGGGCAGACCCATGCCGAAGCGCCCGATGCGGTTACGGTCGCCCCCGAGGCCGTCGCCGTACTTCAGGGCACGCCGCAGGAGTTCGGCGTCCATGCCCTTGCCGTTGTCGAGGACGGCTATGGCGTCCACCCGGTGCCTCGTCTGGGTGGCGCCCTGCACCGGGCTCTCACAGGCGAAGACCTGAACCAGTGTGGCTTCCGCGTCGATGCTGTTGTCGATCAGCTCGGCGAGCGCGTAGGCGGTGTTCTTGTAGCCGCTGTCGCGCATGGCCTTGACGGTCAGCGAAGGGCTGACGATCCGGTATTTGCTTCCCTCGCCGGTCACGCGGTCTCCCATACGTCTTCCCAGTTGGTGAATGCCTCGGCCACGTCTCCGAACCCGGGCAGCTCCGGGTCGACGACGGTGACGATCTCGCAGGTGGCGGTTCCGCCGGCCTTGGGGCCGCGGATGACCCGGCCGACCATCTGGCTGTACAGGACCAGCGACTTGGTCGGTCGGGCGATGATGGCAGCACTGGCCGCCGGGGCATCGAAGCCTGTGGTCAGGACCCCGAAGTTGCACAGAATCATGGGGCGTCGGCCGGCGCCCTTGAAGCGTCTGATGGCATCGTTCCGGTGCCGGGGAGAGGACTCGCCGGTGACGAAGTCGGCATCGAGGCCGAGCGCCGACAGGACGGCGGCGATCAGGCGGCAATGGTCAACGGAGGCCGCGAATACCAGGATCCTGCGGTGCTGGCGTTCCAGTAGCTCCAGCACGGTCTGGACGACCTTGAGGTTCCACTGCTCGTCGCTGGCCAGCGACGCGATGATGTCCGACGGGATGTCGAAGGACTTCGCGAGCAGCTGCTGATCCCGCGCGGACAGATGCAGGCCGGCCTCGGAGGCGACGGTCTTCATGATGGGCTTGGCCAGGTAGCCCTGTTCGATGAGGGCGGTTACCGGGTTGCTGTATCCGTCGATCTGCAGCATGACCTTCTGACGGGCGAAGAAGTCCGACAGCCGCTCATCTTGCGTGACGTCCGCCCAGGTCCGGCCGGGGGTGGCCGTCAGGCCCAGCAAGCTGGCATCGGGGCGGACGGTGAGGGCGTCCACCACTCGCTGGTAGGTCGGCGCGATGATCTGATGAGCCTCGTCGAAGACTGTGAGAGTGCTGCGCGATGCCAGTTTGCGGAGAAGCTCCGGATCGCTCTTGTCCGCAGAGACGGCCTTCTCCAGCCCCAGGATGACAAGGCCGTCTGTCAGCGCCTCCACATCGGTGGGCGCCTCACCCCACATCCGGACGACCGCAAGCGGACGGTCGCCGAGCTTGGACCACGCGCGCTCGAACTCCACAGCCGCCTGCTCCAGCAGTTCCTGCCCACGCGCCAGCCAGACCACGAGCGTGGGCTCGTGCTGCCGCAGATGGTCGGCGATCAGGTTCATTCCGGTACGGGTCTTGCCCACGCCTGTCGGCAGGTGGAGGACAACCCGCCGCGGCCCGTCGTACAGCAGCTCCTTCACGCGTGCGGCTGCGCGCCGTTGGTGGGGGAACAGCCCGTACTCGGGTTCGGCGTCTTGCCGAAAGAGCGGGGGCAGCGCGGGTGCCCTGTCGACGCTGAAGCCGAAGAACTCCAGCAGCTCCCGCTGCTGCTCACTCGCCCACTTCAGACCGTTCAGGTAGACCAGGGCATCGGTGCCCGCACCATCCGCTCCAAGACGTTGGGCAAGCTCTGCCTGCTTGTCGGCGGGCAGGAGCCGCAGCAGCTCCTCGCGGTCCGTCTCATTGGAGACGAGCTTCTCGGCGTCCACCGCCACGGCAGCGACTGCTCGGAGCCGCTCATCGCCGGCGCTTCCGCCGTCGATGAGGTCGAGCAGAGCGCACATGTGCTTGCCGAGCCGCTCGCGGATGTACGGCATGGGAGCGCTGTCCAGCACGACTTGGAAGGACAGGCCGGGTGACCACGCTGTCATCGATTCACCACCCCTGTGAGACAGGGGAGATTTCCCCCAATGTCTGAATGACCGTCAACTTGCGGAGCCCCCGCCTCAGTTCTGTGTATGCAGAGCTGCCCGCAACTCTGAGTCGCCCCAGGGTTACAGTGCCTGATCACCATAAACCCACGCACTGACACTCGGGTCTCAGCGATTGATATTCGCAGCTCAGAGGTGTTGATGAGGGTGCGGCAGGCTCCACCGAGGATCCCATGCGGCCTCTGCGCCGATGCCCTTTCCCGATATGGGTTGCAGGCGTCCAAGCAATAGGGAACATTAGTTCGAGTTGCAGTTTGCGTTCCCGGTTGAGTGTCGGTTTCGCGGACTGATCGATCTCGATCGCTACGATCGCGACTCACTCCTGGTGGTGCCCCCGGTGCGCACGTCCGGGTTCCACCAGGAGTAGATTGTCTGCGGTGCTGAGCGAGACGAGGTGGGGCATGAGGGATGAGTCTGATGGGCCGGTTTCGGCGTATCTCGACTACAATGCGACGGCGCCAATTCGGCCCGAGGCGTTGGCGGCCGTTGTGGACGCCCTGCAGGCCGTCGGTAACGCGTCGAGTGTGCATCACCCCGGCCGGGGCGCCGCCCATCGGGTGGAGGTCGCTCGTCGGCACCTTGCTGACCTGCTGAACTGCTCGCCCGGGGAGATCATCTTCACGTCGGGGGCAACCGAAGCGAACAATCTCGCGCTGCGCGCGGCTCACCGCCGCGAGGCCCGGATCGTGACGAGTGGTGCAGAGCACCCCGCGGTGCTGGAGACAGCCCGGGATCTGGCCCACAAAGAGCCGGGAGCGCTGACCGTCTTGCCGATGCGGGCGGACGGCCTGGTGGAAACCGTGGCCCTGGAGCAAGAGCTCGGCCGGGGCGACGTCGGTCTCGTCTCCCTGATGGCGGCCAATAATGAAACCGGAGTTCTCACCGACCTCACGCCGGTCGTCAAGGCTGCGCATGCCGCAGGCGCACTGGTCCACACGGACGCCACACAGATGATCGGCCGGCTGCCCCTGGACCTCTCCGAAGTGGACGTCGACCTCCTATCCCTGTCGGCCCACAAGTTCGGCGGCCCTCAAGGCGTTGGCGCACTATTCGTACGCCGCGGCACACCACTGCCGTTCAGGCCGCTGATCACCGGTGGCGGGCAGGAGAAGGGGTGGAGGGCCGGCACCCTCAACGTGCCCGGCATCGCCGGCGCCGGAGCTGCCGCTGCAGCCGTCAGCCGTGACCTCGCCGACGACGTCGCCCGCGTGACCCAACTGCGCGATCAGCTCGAACACATGGTGACCACGGCTGTGGACGGATGCCGCATCAACGGCCAACAAGCCCCCCGCCTGCCCGGCGTGGCGAGCATCACCTTCGCGGGTGCCCCCGCCGACGCAGTCATGGCCGCCATGCCGCACATAGCCGCATCCGACGGAAGCGCCTGCGCCTCGGGAGCCCCAACTCCCAGCCACGTCCTGCTCGCCATGGGGCTGAGCAGGGAGGAAGCAGAGTGCACTGTGCGCTTCTCCCTCGGCTACGCCACAACCGCAGACGAGACCGCCGCAGCCGCCGAGGCGGTGGTGCGTGCGGTCCACCAGGTGCGCGCCGCCATGGCAGCGACAGCCGGCGCGGCTGCTCACTGACTCCAGCATTTCCCTTTATCTCTTCTTGCATTGAGAGGCCCTTCGTATGGCAGACAGCAGGCTCGCGGAAGCCGCACATTCCAGCTTCGCGCGCCATGAGACCTTCGCCCCCCGCTTCGGCTGGCTGCATAAGGCATACATGCAGGTCAAGGACAATCCGGCTGCTTTCCTTGCCGAAGATGCTCCGGTCCTGCTCGGCGTGGGTAAGAACATGGTCCATGCCATGCGGTACTGGTCAAAGGCGTTCAAGCTCACCCGCGAGCACGCCGACCCGGCGGGTAAGACGAAGGCCCAGTACGCGTCCCCGACTTGGGAAGCGCGGTGGCTGCTCGACGAGAAGGATGGCGCCGATCCCTACCTTGAGGAACCTGGCAGCCTGTGGCTGTTGCACTGGTGGCTCGTGTCGTCGCGGCCGGGCGCCAAATGCTGGGCTCCCGCTTGGTATACGGCGTTTCACCTTGCCCCGTTCTCTCGCTTCACCATCGCGGATATGACGCAGGTCGTGACGCGGCACGTCAACTTCTCCTTCAGCGATGGACCGGTTGAGGCGTCCATCACCCGGGATGTCGAGTGCCTGACCAAGATGTATGCGCGCACGCCGGTCGAACAAAGCGGTTCCCGCGCCACCTATGAAGACCTCTTGGCCTGCCCTTTCCGTGAGCTGGACTTGCTGACCTCCGTGGGCACGCGGGGAAAGCAGGAGTGGCAGTTCACCACTGGCACGCGCACCTCTCTCCCGGCCCACGTTCTGGTCTACGCCTGCCTCGACTACGCCGCCCGCGACACCCAGGGGCCCGGCTCCATCTCTCTGGCGCGGCTTGCCAACGAGCCCGGAGCGCCCGGCCGGGCCTTCCGGGTCCGGGAGCCTGAGATCGTCGCCGCCCTGGACAAGGTCGCCGTGGGCCGCCCGGAACTCAACCGGGTGGATGCCGTCGGCCAGCGGACCATGTCCTTCTCCAGCGATCCGATGGCGCTCGCCTGGGAGATCCTCGACGAGCAGTACGACCACGTCACCCGGCGCCCCGGCTTTCCCACCCGGGACGAATGGAGCGCGCAGTACCCGCAGTTGGCCGAAGCAGAGGAGGCCGAGAAGGCCGAGAAGGCTGAGAAGGCTGAGCGCAAGTCCCAGGACCACCAGCAGCAGTTCACGACTAAGGAGAACGCGTGACCACCGCAGCTCCCACGCGGACCTCCCGCACCCCGCAGGACGAGGCAACCCCTCAGTTCCCGGCCGGAATCGAACTGGTCGGCTCTCAGATGCGGTCGACCAACCTCGAACGCGACGTCGAGGACGAACTGCACGGACCGTATGTCGGCGCGAAGGCAGTTGACGTACTGGAGCGCATCGCCAACGCTGTCAGCGACCTGCGGCGTCCCCGAGCCTGGTCCTTCACGGGACCCTACGGCTCCGGGAAGTCCACGCTGGCTAACCTGATCGACGCGCTTCTCGGCCGTGACGAGGGCCGCCGCGACGAGGCTCACCGGATCCTTGCGGACACCAGCCCAGCCCTCGCCGAGCGTCTCGCCACAGCTCGGGCTGAGCGGACGGGAACCGGGTTCCTCGGGGCCGTGGCCACCGCGCGGCGGGAACCTCTGGTGGCCACCGTGACCCGTGCGCTGGACACCGCGGCAAGGCGCCGCTGGGGCAAGCGCATCCCGAAGAACGTCGTCGCAGCACTCGCGGCCTGCGAAGACCCGACGACGACCGGGCCGAAGACGAAGCAGGTCATGGCCGCCATCAAGGCCCTGACCGACAATCAGCAGCCGCTCTTGCTGATCATCGACGAGTTCGGCAAGACCCTGGAGCACCTTGCCGGACACAACGAATTCTCCGGCGCCGAGAACGATCTCTTCCTCCTGCAGGAGCTCGCCGAGCACAGCGCCGGGCCCAACGGCCTGCCCGTCTTCCTGGTCACCCTGCAGCACCTGTCGTTCATGGACTACGCGTCGCGTTCCAGTGAGCTCAAGATCCGCGAATGGGCAAAGATCCAGGGCCGCTTCGAAGACGTCACCTTCGTCCCGCACCACGGCGACTCCCTGGAGCTCCTGCGCCGGCGTCTGGACCACTCCGCTGTCGACGCAGCGGGCCAGGACCTCATCCGCGCCTCGGCCCAGGCATCGGCCCTCGCGTGGAAGAACCACGGCCTGAACGTCCTTACCGAGCTTGCCAGCGACGACTTTGCCAACCTGTACCCGCTGCACCCTCTGACGGCGATCGCTGCGCCTATCCTGGCAGCGCAAATCGGCCAGCACGACCGCAGCCTGTCGGGCTTCCTCAACAGCGGAGAGCCCAACACCGTCCGCGACTCGCTGGCCGCACACTCCCGGCCGGATGCCGAACGTGCCAGCACGGTGCAGCTGCCACAGCTGTACGACTACTTCCTCAACTCCGGCCGGACCTCTCTGCTCGCGGCCTCAAACGCCGGCCGCTGGATCGAAGTCGACGCGCGCATCAAGGAAGCCAACGGGCTGCCCGACGCCGACCAGGCACTGCTGAAGACCATCGGCGTTCTGAACCTCATCGACGCCGACGGCGCGCTCAGCGCCACCAGCGACATGATCCACCTTGCGCTCCACGACCCCACCGACCTGGACGACGCAAGCGCCTTCGCCCGCCTTGAGGAGGAGCTCGCCGACCTCGTCCGCCGCGGCTTCCTCGTCCACCGGGAATTCAGCGGTGAATACCGCGTCTGGCAGGGCACAGACTTCGACATCGACGCCCGCCTGAAGGAGATCATCAGTCACCTCGACGATGCCTCCATCGTTCAGCGCCTGGGCGCACACCTCCCCAGCGCCGTGGTCGCCGGCCGCCACAGCCAGGTCACCGGGATGATGCGGGTGTTCCTCACCGCCGTCAGCGGCCCAGAGACCCGCGAAATCCAGGCGCCGGACGAGTTGAAGGACCCGGCCGACGGCCTCCTCGTCTTCCACCTCGGCCCCCGGGACCAGCTGCCTACCGTCAACTCGACGCTGCCGGTGATCCTCGGAACAACCACCCACCCCGACGTGGTACTCAGCTCCGCCACGCACCTCATCGCCCTGAAAGAGCTGCTCGAAGACAAGGAACTCGATCACGTCGCCCGGCGCGAGGTCACCGACCGAGCCGTCCAGGCGGAGGCCGAGCTGCGGGAGGTCATCCAGACGGCCTTCTACCCGCCGACCCAGGACGCCACCTGGGACCTGTGGAATGCCGGCCTGGCCCCCGAGGCGTCCCCCGACAGCTCGAGCCTGCCGGCCCGCAGCCTCAGCGGCCTCGTCTCCCTCGCCTGCGAAAATGTCTTCCCGCACACCCCGCACATTCGCAACGAGATGCTCGGACGGCACTCACTCACCAGCAACGCCGCCCGTGCCCGAAGTGATGTGCTGGACGCGATGCTCACCCGCTCCGGCGAGCAATACCTGGGCTTCGACGCGACGGCCGGAAGGTACGGTCCGGAGCGAGCCATCTACAGCGGCGCGCTGGCCTACCTCGGCCTGCACCGGGCCAACAGCACCATCCAGGCCGAGAAATCACCCAACAGCCTGCTGCCGTACGGCTTCTCCGCTCCAGGCGAGGGCCACGAGCACGCCCAGCCCGTCTGGGAGGCGCTGCAGAAGGCGCTGGACGCAGCAACCCGGCGTACCAGCCTCGACCAGATCATCCGGGTCCTGATGAGCCCGCCCTACGGGGTGAAGGCCGGTGTCTGGCCGCTGCTGGTCGTCACCGCCCTGGTGATCCGCCGACACGATGTCGCCCTCTTCGAAGAAGGCTCCTACCTGCCCCGGCTGACGCCGGACGTCGTCGACCGCATCCTCGCCGCCCCAGCCCGCTTCGACGTGAAATACACGCCGGTCGGACAGGGGCAGCGCGCCAGCGTGATCAAGAAGCTCCTGGTGTCTTTGAAGGTCGAACCACCACGCTCACAGGCACTGCGCAACCCTGATCTGCTGTCCGTAGCCAGGGCGCTGCTCGAACGCGTCATGGTCTTGAACAGCTACGCCCGCAAGACCAAGCGCATCTCTCCGGATGCACTCGCCGTGCGAAACGCCCTGGCAGACTCCCAGGATCCGGACGACCTGCTCTTCAGGGCTCTGCCCAAGGCGCTGGGCCTCGCCCCCATCGAAGCCGGCACCCGCGCGAACGCGGCAGCCGCCACGGAGTATGCCGACCGGCTGACCGCAGCGGCAGACGAGATCACCTCAATCGACCGCACGCTGCGAGAAGAAGTCGTCGCGGTTCTCGCCGAAGAGTTCCGTCTGCCCGCGACTCTTCCCGAGCTGCGGTCGACACTCGCGGCGCGGCTGAGCGGCTTCGCCACGGTGTCACTGAACCCGGAGCTGCGGGGCTTCGTCGACTTCGCGCTCAGCGAGAGCCTCGCTGACGAGGACTGGCTCGACCCGATCGTCGTCCGCCTCACCAACAAGGCACTCGGAGACTGGGATGACCGGGACGCAGGCATCTTCCCTCGCCTTGCACGGGAGATGTCCGCATCCCTCGACCGCGTCGCCCACCTCTACCAGGACAGCAGCGAGCCCCGCGAGCAGGAAGTAAATCTGGAGACGCGGCTGTTGACCTTGACGGACAAGACAGGAGCGGAACGACGGACGCTGATCTACGTGCCGGAACAGTCCCGCGGCCAGGCCGACCAGCTCGCGGCCGACGTACTGCAGCAGGCTGAGCAGGCCCTCGGACCCGACGGTGCACGGATCCTGCTCGCCGCTCTTGCACAACGCGTTGCCGATGGGCCGGCTGTCACAGCAACTGAAACGAAGGAGGGGGCATGACGGATCCAGTCACCCAGGAGAAGGTTCGCCACGTCCTGGGGATCTCAGGCGGCAAGGACTCGTCGGCGCTTGCCATCTACATGCGCGATCGCGTGCCGGAGATGGAGTACTTCTTCTGCGACACCGGTGCTGAACTGCCAGAGACGTACGAGTACCTCAACCGGCTGGAAGCGGCCCTCGGCAAGCCCATCGAGCGACTCAACGCCGACCGGGACTTCGATCACTGGATGGAGGTCTACCAGGGCACCCTGCCCAGCCCCCAGATGCGCTGGTGCACCAAGAACCTCAAGATCAAGCCGCTGGAGGAGTGGGTCGGCGACGACAAGGTCATCTCCTACGTCGCGATCCGGGCCGACGAGAACCGCCTCGGCTACGTCAGCACCAAGCCGAACATCGATGCCGTCTTCCCCTTCCGCGAGGACGGCATCGACAAGGACGGCGTGATGCGCATCCTCGACGAGGCTGGCATTGGACTCCCCGGCTACTACGAGTGGCGCACGCGTTCGGGCTGCTACTTCTGCTTCTTCCAGCGCAAGCACGAGTGGGTCGGCCTCAAGGAGCGCCACCCCGACCTGTACGACAAGGCAGTGGAGTACGAGGACAAGGTCCGGTTCCGCCACACGGCAATGAAGGGCCGCAACTACACCTGGTCACAGGGCGAGTCGCTCCCGGAGCTCATAGAGCGCAAGGACGAGATCGAGGCCAAGCACCAGGCGGCCCTGGACCGCGCGGCCAAGCGCATCAAGCCCAACCGCCCCTTGCTAGAGGTTCTTTCCGACGCGCTCGACTCAGACGACGACGAGGCCGGCTGCTCCGTCTGCCACCTCTGACGCGCGACCACACACAGCGGCCCCAGCAGCTCGAGCTGGGGCCGCTGTTGCTTTCCCGACTTCCAATCAAGCTTGTCCCCCTTGCGGTTGTGACCTGGCCCAGACTCTGTCCCTGACCTGTCGAAGGAACGCAGCGCACTCGCCACGGCAAGTCGAGTCTCTCTGGGATGGAGTGACGCAACGTCACATGTGGGGCATGATGGGCGCATGGCGCTCCTGCTACCTCTGTCGACCACTCATATGCCACCATGAGTGACGACTCGCTCACAGGTGCGGAACGGTGACGGAGGGAAACCGGGATATGCATACTCGCAAGTATTTGATGCGACACGGATGTCAGCTTCTCAGTTCCTCAGTGAGCCCAGTCGGGGGCTCTACGTTCCTTCGTATCAGAGCGCATACACCTGGGGCTGCCCGAAGTCTGGCGCCTTCTCGGTGGCGTTGTGCGCGGCCTTGAAGAGCTTGCCGAGCTCGAGGGATCGATCTGTTTCCTCGGTACTGTCATCGCGCTTCGCGACATCAACTGCACGATCGTTGAGCCGAAATGCAGGTCGCAGGTCCCTTCCACGGTGATGCCGCATATGATCTCGAACCTGCTGAACGAAAAAGGGAATACGCATGCCTACGCAGGCCAAGGAAATATTCGAGGCGCAGAGCAAGAGTGTTCGCGAGCTACTTTCTGACAATGGCCTGGGCCTCTACCTGCCGCCCTACCAGCGTCCGTACGGCTGGGGCAAAGACAAGGTCGAGAAGTTGCTCGACGACACACTGCACGGTCTCAAGAATCTAGGTAAGGCGCCGGACAGCTTCACCTTCTTGGGGACCGTCATCACCATCCATGATGTGAACCACGTCACAGTGAAGCCAATTGTCAAGTCCGAGGTCCCGTCCAAGGTCCTTACCGTAATCGATGGGCAGCAGCGTTTGTCGAGCCTGTTGATCCTGCTGGTTGGGCTGCATAACCTCATTCGTCAGCGTGCATGGAAGGTCTTCAAGGGCAAGACGCCGGATCCGACCGACGCTGCTCGGACTCACCTCTACTCGGAAACGAGCGACATCCTGCAGATGCTCGGGGCGGCGTTCTACGAGAGAAAGAACTTCGGAACTACGCCGATCTACCCGCGCCTCATTCGAGCCTTCGATGATCAGTGGGCCAGAGATGAGAAGCTCAAGAAGTATGAGTCGCCGATCGCTAACCTGATCTACCAGTACTCATTGCTAGTCGACAGCGAGCCGGCAACTTCTAATCCCACGGACTTCAAGCCGACGGCGCGACAGAACGCGGGTGACGGCGAAGGCGACCTCATCAAGAGGTACAACGAGATCCGTACGGGGTTGACCAAGCTGTCGCAGCGAAAGTCCATCGAGGAGCTGGAGGATCTGCCGCCGCTAGCAACCCTTGCCACCAACATCGAGTTCCAGCGTGCGCTCTTCAATCACGAACTCGACTCCGAACTCTGCACTTGGCTGGGAGAGTTGCAAGACGAGCCCGAGGCCGAGCTGATGCGACTCGTCATGTTTGCCGCCTACGGCTTGAACCGCATCGCTCTGACGGTCGTCCAAGGTAAGGACGAGGACTACGCCTTCACGATCTTCGAGTCGTTGAACACCACGGGCGAGCCTCTGACTGCCTTCGAGACCTTCCTCCCTCGGGTGGTGATGGCAGAGAAGATTCAGGACTACCAGGACTCGGACGCATACGAATACATGAAGGCGGTTCAGGGCTACCTGGACCGTTTCGCCGTCGGCGACAGGCTTCAGAACGCAACGCGAGACCTGCTGGTCACTTTCGCGCTGGCAGAGACTGGAGAGAAGCTCTCCAAGCGCCTCCCGGATCAGCGGGTCTACATGCGCGATACCTTTGAGCGCCACAAAGACTCGGCTGATGATCGAATCGCGTACCTGCGCCACCTACGTGACACTGCGGCCTTTATTGGGAATGCCTGGGAACCCGCGAACAATTCTCCTCGCTCGCTACCCGGGCTAGAGGCGACCGCCATGACGGACACCGTGAAGTTGTGTCTGGCCTTCCTCAATTCACTCAAACATACGATTGTCATCGCGCCGCTCGTGCGCTTCTATTCCGAGGCTGTCCACGCGGACGAAGGGGAAGCGAGGGCCGAGCGCATCGCCGAATTCGAGAAGGCCATCAAGGCAATCACTGCCTTCACGGTCTTCTGGCGAGCAACCCGCCGCGGCACGGGCAACATCGACAGCCAGTACCGGGCGGTCATGGCCGGGGTGGAATCGCAAACGGGCATTGCGCCCCTCGCCCGGCAGTGGGCAGAGCCCGATGCGACGAAGCCTGATCCGATCGTCGACGCCGAGGCGCTAAAGAAGGAGCTTGCGGCACGCTTGTCGGGCCCTAAGGGTGGCGTCCCAAACTTGGCGTCGTTCCTAGCAGATGCTTCCGCACTGCCGCTCTACAAAATTAGCCCCCCGCTGGCTCGGTTCCTTCTTCTGGCTGCATATCACGACACAATTGAGGACCCGGAGAATCCGGGACTGATCATCCAAGGTAAGACGGGGGTCGCCCCGTGCTTCACCGCAGACGGTTGGGAGGACGAGACACACCTCACGATCGAACACATCGCACCCCAGTCGGCCACGGGTGGATGGGATGAGGAGTTCTACAGCGAGAAGGAGACCGTCCACAAGCTGGGTAATCTGGTCCTGGCGCCGGGAGCTGCCAACACGTCCCTCAGCTCGCGGCCTTGGACCGAGAAGAAGGTCCTGTACGCGGCACTCGGTGCCCCGACGGCCGACGACGCCAAGTCAACCCTCAACAGTTCTGGCTTCACGTTCGCGCAGACGACTGAAGACCTAGCGGCCATGTCGCGCTACCTCCCGCACCTGCGCGCACTGGGTCAGCGTGAGGACAAGTGGAATCCGACGTTCATGGATCAGCGTGCTGACGTCCTCCTTCGTCTGGCCTACACACGACTCAAGGGGTGGCTCGGCCTGGAGCTGTCTGACTCCAGCAGTGATCCGGTGGTCAAGGTCGACGATGGGGAGATCGAGAACGGTGAGCTCGACGAGAGTGAGGATGCCGGTGCAGCGGTCGGAACGGCGTAGCTCCACGGGCCAGTTGGGCGGCGTCACTGCAGTTCTCACTTGGGACGCCCTGGCGCCGTGCCTTGGGTTCGAACAGTAGACATCTCCGCCGCCTCCCTGTCTGCGAAATGAACCATGGTCCGCAGCTCAGCGTGATGTCTGAGCTGCGGACCAGGATTGTCAAACCGTCCCGGATCGCGGCGATGTTGGTGAAGTAGGTCTATTGCCTGCCGTGTTCACCCGTTTTGATGGCGGTTATGCATCGGTTCGGCGTGCCTGCGGCTGAGGTGGGCAGGGACCGGCTGGTAGAGCTGCCGGCGCTTCTCGTACTCCGTCGGGTTGGTCTTGTAGAAGTGCGCCCGGTCGCCAGATCTGCGGGAGAAGCGGACTTGGAGTGCGCCGGGCTGACCGGTGCCGCTTCGAGCGTAGAACCGGCAGCCCCAGTACGACTCGGGCGGCAGACCGCAGCAGCAGTCCAGTTCTGTCCCGGCGAGCGGCAGGCCGCAGTCCGGGTCGGTCAGCAGGTTGGTGAAGCCCTCGTGGTAGCAGAGAGTGTCCGCGAGAGGCTCGTTGATGTACTCGATGATCCATTCCGAGCCGCCGTCTTCGGTGAGGTTGGTCCACGCCGTGGTGCTTAGAGGTAGGCCGATGGTCCGCATCAGCGGCGCGCGGCGCAGCAAGCCGCTGGCGAGCCAGGCTGAGGGCCTCTTGCGGTGGTGGTGTCGGCCCAGGACGGTGCTGGTAGCTGGTTCACGGAAGGCCGCTTCGCTGCGGTGCCACCGATGAGGGCTCGGCTCATGACAGTAGTGCCTCCCGTCCGCCGCGTTCTCTTCTCGCTGAAGGGGTAGGGCGGCGAGCCAGTCTTCGGCGGGAATGCCCAGGACCGTGATCGAGCCGGGCATGCCGAGGCGTCGGATCTGGATGCCGTCGGTGTTGGCGGTGAAGCGGGCTCCCGGGATGCCGCGTACCTCGCCGTGTTCGTCGAAGCAGGGGACGAGATTGCGGATCAGTTCCCTGGCCATGGATTCCGAGGCGAGGGATTGGGTGACGTCGTTTTCGAAGGTCAGGGTCAGGCTGTCGGGGCGGGGGTCAGCGGATCGAATGCCCCACGGGTTGCGGGTGTCGATCAGCGGCCAGGCGTGGCCCGAAAGGATGTAGCTCTCAAGGACGGCCTGACTTGGCTGCGCCTCGGGGATCAATGGCGATGCGGGTGGGAGGGACTTCACGCGCTTGAGCGCGTCGGTCCAGCCCATCCCGGTCGCCAGGTGGAGCTTTTGGGCGCGTCGTTCCACACGGGTGCTCTTCACGGAAGGCTTTCCGCCGCGTTGCCTGTCCCGACCCAGGATGCGCGGCTGTCCTCCGCGGTACACGAATCCGTACTGAGACGCGACGCCAGCCGAGTTGGCTCCTCTCGGCACACCCTGTCGGGTGGGCGCACCGTACGTCGGGCCTCGCCAGGCCCGTGCGACGCACCCTATGCATACGGCAGCTACCTAGCCCTGTCCTCGGGAGCGAGGCGGTGGACATTTCACGCCGACGGCCCAGCGCGGCTCGCGCTGGGCCGTCGGCGGGGCGGCGTGTTCTTACGCGGCGCCGAGGCTGCAGAAGCCGGCGAGGACGCTCGGGGACAGGCCGCTCGTGAACCCCGAGCGGGGCATGCGGCGCACGATGGCCTGCCAGAGTTCGGGCGCAAGGAGGGAGGGAGGCCGCTCCACCGCGGCCCGGAGATCGAGCACGGCCGTCTTGCCGGCGTCTTCGAGGACGAACTGCTGGTCGCTGCCGTAGTTTTCGTCCGTGTCGCCGCGGTACCTCTTAAGTTCGAGGGGCAGGCCGCATACGGGGTCCAGCAGGGCCGCCACGACGTTGTGCGGTCCCGGCCCCTGTGCCCGGGCGTGGGAGGACTGCAGGACCAGGCGTGCCATACCGAAGGCCGCGGAGTGGTGTCCGTCGGCCATGAATGTGTTCGCGACGGTGTGCAGGAGCGCGGCCCGCCGGAGTAGGCCGCTGCCCAGCCAAGCTCCACGCCGCTTCACCTGCACGTACTGGTCATCGGGGTTCTCCCACCGAGCGTGGTGTTCCCGCTCTTCCGCGGTCCAGGCGCGCGGCGAGGAACGCCAGCACAGGTGCATGCTCTCCGCGTCGACCCAGTTGGAGAGTGCTCGTTCTTCGGCGCTTCGCCAGAGAGTGGACGGCAGCCCGGTCAGCCGCAGGCGGGCGGACTCGCCCAGAACCTGCAGTTCGATCGCGGTTTGATGCCGTCGGGTGATGCGAAGGCCGGGTACGCCATGCACCTCGTTGTGGGCAGGGACATAGGAGGGCAAGAGGTTGAAGAGGATTTCAGCCGCTCGCTCTTCACTCTCGATGCCGAGCCCGATGACATCGGGCCGGGGCTGGACCGCGCTGATTCCCAGGGGGAAGCGGGTGTAGAGGTTGCGGAACTCCAGGAGCCCGACCAGGACGCGGGCTTCGAGGAACTGCTGGGCTGGCGAGGCGGTCTCTGGAATGGCGGTCTGGCTGTTCTGCAGGCCATCGACTGCCCGACGGGCCTGCTGGACGCTTTCGCCCGTGTAGAGCCGTCGGAGCAGGGAAACGTCTTGGTGCTGTGCGCGCATGGGTCTCCAGCACGTCTCGGCCCAGGACGTACGGAATCGAGATCCGGTGGGATGCGTGTAATTCGTTGGATGACCGGTTCACCCGAGCGTGGAGGAACAGGGCCGAAAGGGTCTCCGGGGAGCGGTGGTCACGCCGCAGACGCACCGTAGATCGCGTGTCGGCCCAGGGTAGGCAACCCGGCGGACTTCCGACCCCACAGCCACCCGAAAGGGGGAAGAAACCCCCCTGGGTCGACACACTCTGGCGTTGCCACCATGTGAGCGCCTCAACCGCCCGGGTGTCCCAGGGGCGTTGGTGAACTGCCGGTCCGTCGGGGCGTGTGCGAGGTCGGCAGGTACATAGACTGCGCCCTCGATCACGCTGCCGCCGGCCGTCAGATGAATGTGGTGGGTGGGATTGTTGCGCCGCGAGGTTCAGTGGACGGAGTCACACGTCACGCTCGCGACGCAAGAGGCGAGGGCGACCTGGGCCTAACTCCAGGGATCCGCCGACGGGATCAAGCACGGTTCAGCCGCCCGCAGGGCGAGGCGAATCGGCGTGCACGCCTTTACGTACGCCGCCCGGGAGGCGTCGTCGACTGCGTCCAGCACGGTGGGAGACGGGTCTCCTAGGGCAACGTGAGGATCTTCGGGCAGGCGGGTTAGAACCGGGATCCCGAACCGCGCAAGTTCGGCATCCACCTGTGCGGTGAAGCCCGATGACGGGGTGCTGTTGGCGTGGGGGGAAGACTGTCGAAGAACCAGGCCGGAAATGGGGACACGGTCCAGAGGAATCCCTGTGAGGTATTGCTGGCGCCAAGCCATGGCCGATGCGGCTGGGGTGACGGCCACTTCATGGTGCTCGGCGACGCCGTTGCGTGCTTGCGCGGTCACAAAGCTCTCGGAGTACCCGGAGGAATCGACCAGGACGAAGTGGGTGTCCACGGATCGCTCGATGTAGGGGCCCATACCGAGGTTGTCGTTGCAGTCCACGAAGATGGTCCAGTCGAAATGCACGCGTGCCTGCTGGAGCAGGGCGCCCACGTCCGCACGGGAACCGCACACCGTGTGGGTGAAGAGCGCACCGCTGCCGGGAACCAGCCTGCCGCGGCGCCAGGGCAGGGACGGAACAATGGCCGGACGGTCCGGAATGGACCATCCGAACACGTCATGGTCGTACAGGCGGCGCACCTCACGGTCGGCGTCGAAGGAGTGGGTCACGACGAGGACCGCGTAGCCGTCCAAGGCCCACGCCGCACCGATTTTCATGGCCATCCCCGTCAGTTCCCACTGGCTTCTGCTGAGTCGAGGAGCGAGCAACTGGGTGGACCGGCCCGCCGCCGGCTCGTTGCCGTCGGCGCCCCGGGCGCGTTGAGAACAGTGGCGGTCGGAGGGTGAGTTGCGAGGGACGCCGCCGTGGCTGGGGAACGCGGTCTCGTCGAGTGCGGTGAAATGGCGTGGCCTCTGCGGCACAGGCGGTACCGGGACGTTCGCTGCAGCGGTTTCCACCCGCAGGACGCCGCGCCAGCCGCTCGTGAGGTCGGCCGGCGCGGTGAATGCCATGACACAGCGATCGTCATCACAGTGGTGGCCTTCCTCGTTGGTGACCAGGCCCGGTCCGGCCACGGGGTCGCTGAGGATCGCGGCGAGCCGGTCGTCATGAAGGGAGATGCCCTGGCGGACCTCGCGCACGATGTGCCAGTCCAGGCCGTGGTCCGCAGTCGCGGTTGACACCTTCAGACCTACGTGGCCGGCCAGCCGGTCCCATAGCCGGATTCGGCGTAGCACGGCGCTGGGCAGCGCGACCGCCGGGCGGTGGTCGTCGATGATCGTACGGGGCTGGGGCTTGCGGCGTCGGCCGCCGGTGCTGAGCTTCTCGGGCGGAAGGGTGCCGGGGTCAACGGTCCACAGGGGCACACGCCGCTGCGCCGAAAGGGACGCTTCGTATGCGGAGAGGAGTCCTTCGACATCGTCGGACCGCTCCAGTGTGGTGAGAGCGATGACGCCTGCGGCAGGGTGACGTGCGAACGCGATCTCGATGCTGTTGCCGACCGCACGGGCCCACAGCCCGGGAGCGCCGTGAACCGTCCGCTCGCCCCGCTCACGGTAGGGGAGCATCTCCAGGGCGGGGCGCACCAAGGCGGAGTGCTCGAAGCGGACGTCCAGGCGGCTCGATGCGGGAACGACTTCGGCGATCCCGAGCGGGAAGCGGCTAGAGAGCTGCGGGTTGCCGATGTACTGCAACAGGATTGATTCCAGGAGTAGTTGAGTGTCCGTGCCGCTCGGAACGAGCGACCGCCAACTAGGCAGTTCCTTGACGCGCAGCCGTACGGCACGCAGGGATTCTCCTGTCAGCTGCTGCCTGGCGGCGGCGACTTGCTCCTCGATCAACATCATGCTCCTTCTGGTGCGTGCCCCGACCTGGCACAGAAGGCTCATGAAAGCGTTCGATGAAGTGGTTGATCTTGAGATCGTTGGAGAGGGTTGTCCGGCAGTGCCAGGGTCGGTTCAACGGCACTCGGAGCTGGCCGCTTCCAGGGGCCAGGTGGCCCTACTCCAGCTCATGTGGGGCCTCGGTGTCAAACACCGCGAGCGCAGCCGGAGCGCCGTCACTCCATCGGGGTGGGGGCAGATCGCCGCACCATCGGCACCTTGCGGAAGGGTTTCTGCGTGACAACCGGGCGTTCACCCCTGTCCCGCCGGTTTCGTGATCAAGTTCTTTGTTGGCTTGTCACCCGTTGAGGCAAGCAGATAGCAGGGTGCGCCCCTCGGTGTCGCGGGGCACCCTGCAGTATCTACCGCTGGCTAGGCGCCGCCCCTGCAGTAAGCAGAGCTGCGGTAGCCACGATCCAGTCAGCACTCGGCCCGGCGCACGCCGTCACGATCACCGTGATTGTCACGATGATCACGACCCTAGGCCACGAGTTCGCGCCGTGTGCCCAGCCCTCGTCAGGGGCATTCCTGGTAGCGGGGCGGTGGGCGAACTTTCGGGGCCTTGGGGTGTGCGGGTTGCGTACCCGTTTCTCGACGGATCTTTCTGATGCGGACTGAGAGATCCCTGCTGATCGCCAGCAGGCTTCACAGACGGGGCGCAGCCTCCCTGTTTCCACCTCACTCCATTCTTTGATCTTGGAGATAGTTGACCGATCGCCGTATTCACCCATTTGGCCTAAGCAGAATATGCGCTAGCTGAAGCTTGCCCGTTCAATGAGGATTATGAGGATCGACATAGACTTTCCACCGGAACAGGTGGAGCAACTTCAAAAAGTACTCAGTCCTGGAATAGATGCCGATAGAGTTTCGAGGATTATTGCCGAGATCGTTGCGGTAGAGGCCCTTAATCAGGCGATCGGCAAAGAAGAACCCAGGACGCTCGCTGAACAGCGCCAGCACAGAGTTAAGTCTCTACTCCTAAAGGGTGTCAGCCTGGAAGAAGTGGAGGTTGTCGTCTGCGCGCTTTTCAAGATCCCAGTTTCGTCGGCTAGGCGACTAGTCGAGACAACTGCTGCTCGCTTTG
The DNA here is from genome assembly GCA_001298545.1 of Actinobacteria bacterium OV320. Lineage (GTDB taxonomy): Bacteria > Actinomycetota > Actinomycetes > Streptomycetales > Streptomycetaceae > Streptomyces > Streptomyces coriariae. The sequence continues at coordinate 711,647 of LJCX01000030.1, read as the reverse complement.
ATGTCGAACTGAGGGGCGGGCTGGTGGCGGCAGCAAGGGAAGCGTTTGAGCGTGCCAAGTACAGCAAAAGCAAGACAGCCTGGGAAGTCAGTATTCCGTCCACCCTGGTGCGTAAGTGGCTTCAGGAAGAGGTTATAAGAGGAGGGCAGGTTGCGCCTAAGAATTCATATCGAGGGTCAGTGTGGCTCTTCCCTGACGGTGCATATCGACATGTGTGCGGCGTTCTAGAGATTACCGCGCGAGGCGCTGATGGTGGACGTTGAGAAGGAAATCACCGGAGGATTGTTTGGGGCTTTGAGTACGTTGCTGGCTATTACTCTTGCTGCGTTCTCTGCTTTTTGGGCCTTGCACGTAAAGCTGTCCGGAGAGGCGTCGTCGGAAGACTATGGGGTTCTCGAAGGCAGGAAAAAGAAATATCGGGTTTACCGAAGATGCCTGTGGTGTCTCCTGTCTGTTGTTGTTGCACTCGTCGCCATCCTCTCGCCGTCGTTTGGAGAAGTGGTTTCCAATGTGTCCCCAGACCTTCCGTTTAGTACCGTAAGGGCATTGCTGTTCCTCTTCTATGTTCTCCTCGTAGGTGCTGTCGGTGTGGCCATTGCCTTTATTTGCAAGTTTACCTCTAGGATGAGTGACCTCCAAAAAGAGATTACGAGTTTGAAGCAATCTCAAGACTGTAGCATTGGAAAGCGTAGTGCGTAGATGGTTGAATGAGCGTGGTGGACTGGACCTGCCAGTGATTCACGCCTGAACGGAGATCTGCTCATGGGCGAAGAACGAAACGCATCATTGCTGTCGCTCGAGGTAAAAGGTCCCTTCGATGGATCGAACGACTCACAGCCGCCTGACGGGGTGCCCGCGAAAATCGTGAGCACAGAGGTCGGGAGAGGGGTCGGTGCGCAATCATGGGTAAACTTGCTAATCGAAATAAATTTGCCCGCGTTGGTGTCGGGTGTCGGGATCAACGTCATTTCGCAGTGGTTGTATGACAAGTTTAAGGATCGCGGCAGGGTGAGTGCCCGCGAGCCGGCGAACAGGATAGAGATCCGTGTGGAGGGAAGAGGAACAACCATCATTTCCCTAACGGATCAAGGTGCTGTGGAACGCGCCTTGCGGGAGGTTATCGATGCAGCAGAACGCGACAGGTCGACTGAAGACGATTGAGAATCGACATCGAGAGGCAATAGAAAACGCTGGCCTCAACCCGGCGGATTTCTTGTTCGAGGCACAGCTCGAAAGGGCGCGGGATTCGGGTTTCTGGGGTGACGATGCTGACGTGGAGTTCATTTGCAGGTTGGCTGACTGGTCGCCGTCAAGATATGAGCTCATAGAGTTGTTGCCACTCTATTACTTTGCCGACAAGCACATTCGCGTAATGCAGGGCATGTCGGCTGACCGGTTTTCGTATCCAGCGGTCGAATTCTCGGTCGCGACTGAGCCTCAACAGCTTGTGACCGCTTACGCTTCTTCTCGACGCTCAGCCGTTGTTGATCCCCTAGTATCTGGAGATGCAGGCGGTGATTCAGAAGTAAGCCCCGAAGTGGTAGAGCATGAATCGATTGTCTGGATGCATGCGGGCTTGATGAACACCCTCAAAGTCCTGACCACTCATTTTGCTCGCACGTTCGTTGCCCCGGCGGGAGATCTACCCCGGTTCCTTAATTTGGTAACTGGAACCGAGAGTCCGAGGGAGTTCTTGGAGCGGCTCTTCCAATCCCGAGCCAACCTCTCCGGGCCCAGGAATCACGCGTTGAAAGATGCGGAATTGTTGCTGATGGCATCCGTGACATTCATTGCTGGCCACGAGGTCGGTCACATCTACCTAGGGCACACAGGTGTGACGAAACCATTGAGCCCATTCGTGTCTCTAGGCAATGAAATGCCTACTCGTCAAGCTGATGAGTGGGCTGCCGATGGCGTTGGGCTAACCTCGCTTTGGGATGGAATGGGCATTGACCACACGTGGATTGCCCCTCTGCTCTTCCTCGCCCTTAATTCCGGGTGGGCTGCCTCTGTCGCGGATACGGATGAACCCGAGAGCATGGAACGCGTTTATGATTGGGTCAGACGGTTGGTCGTCCTGGTGAGAAATCTGGTAATAAATCTCTTCAGGAATGGGTTTGAGCCCCGTAGAGTGGAGCCTATCCTACGCTGCGCGCCGCTAGTGGCCGGTGCTGTTCATGAATGGGTGCGACTTGGAGGGCTAACCGGGAAGCCGAATCCAAGAAGGGGGGGTATTAACTTCGACCCCTTCGTGTATCAGGCCGTAAAGGATGTTTTTAACAGCTTGCGCCGGTCTGGTTCGGCGTGACCAAGCGCGATGCACCACAGCACCGTCGCCGTCGCCGTCGCTGGCCGGGCTCAAGCAGTTGATGCCGCTGCCTGTGTGGCCGCCGTCGTAACCATGCAGGCCACCGCGCTCACTGGCCCGGACACTCTGGCTGTCCACAATGGCAGCGCTGGGAGCGGGATCACCGCCGAGCTGCCCCCGCTCGTGTTCACCAGCGCCGTCAGCATCCGCTCCCACACGCCATCCTTCTGCCAGCGCCGTAAACCGTTTGCCACGGCGGTAAATCATGGCGGCAAGAGTGTCCAGGCGCGGCCGGCCCGCAGCTAGTAGGCCAACGCGTTGAGGATCTCCGTGAGTGCTTCGCTGGTCGCCCACCGGGCTTGACCGCCGGCACCGCGAAGGATCTCCGACTTCGCATCAGAAAGATGCGTTGAGTGATGGGTACGCGAGCCGCACACCCCAGACCCCGAAAGTTTCGCCACCGCCCCGCTGACAGGCTTTTCAGACGCCCTTTGGCCGAGTTCATTGCCGCGGAGAGACCGGCCGTAAGCGCGGCTACGAGTGGCGTCCGGAGTCGGACCTGGGCCCATCAGGGAGGTGCGGCGCCAGCCAATTTTGCGGAAGCCTCAACGCGTGCAGGCGGCTTGACTCGATCATTGAGACTCTTCGTGGTCGATCCGGGCCAGGACCATGGTGTGCTCATCGAGGTTCTGGAAGCCGCGGGCGGCCAGGAGGGCCTGGGCGGCGCGGTGGTGGGTGCCGGCGAGGGTAGCAGTCACGGCGCTGGTGTGGGCGGGGTGGGAGTCGAAGCGGACGTGGGCCTCGATCAGGTGGTCGGACATGGAGGTTGGGCTCGATTCGGGTTCGGGCCCGGCTAGTGAGATGGCTGGGACCGGTGGTTGAGGTCATCGGAGGGCGCGCGCGGCGGTGAAGGCTGGCCGGTTTAGCGGACCGGCCCGGGGGGCCGGGGCGGCGTGTGCCTGCGGCCGGGTGGCCGGCGAGGGGGCTGGAGCGGTGGCGCGGTTCCAACGGGTGCGCAGGGCGTTGAGGTCGGCCAGGGCGCGTCGGCTGCCGGTGATGAGCTGGTGGGGGGTGTTCGCGGGGTCCTCGGTGTAGGCGGTGATCCGGTCGGCGACCGTGTGGGCGCGGGCGAGGAGGGCGCGCTGGAGGATTCTCTCGCCCCAGTACTCGGGGGAGCCGGCCGGCGTGGAGACCAGGGCCATCAGATCTTTGGGGGTCAGGGAGTCGGTGAGGAGTCCGCGGTGCTGGGCTTCGCCGAGAACGGTGACCGGGTCGACCATGTCGCCCCGGTGCACCAGGGCTGACACGGACTGCCAGAGCGCGGCGTGCAGCGGCAGCGTGAAGTCCTCCGCGGTCAGCCATCGCATCTGCTGTACCTCTGCCGGGTAGGCGGTGGCGGTGGCCAGGAGGAGGCGTTCCTCGTCGAGTTCTTCCTCGCTGCTCGGATGTGCGATGGCTGCCAGCGGTGGGGTGCGGGGGAGGGAGCCGGGGTGTGGGGCGAACTGCCCGGCGAGGTCGTCCAGGAGGCGACCGAGGGCGTCGGCCTGAGCGAGGACGCTGGCCGCCGGGTTGGGCAGGGTCGGGTCGGTCGCGGTGCGTGCGAGGCGCTCGGCGTGCCGGCTCAGGGTGCGGCGAGCGTGGTCGGCGCGGATCAGCCGGGTGTAGGCCGCGGCGTGCTTCGACTGTGGGCAGAACTGGATGAGGGCGTGGATGTAGGAGGCGCTCAGACCGGGGGCGTGGGGGCGTGCCTGCTCCAGGACGGCGTTGAGCCAGGTCGTGTCCTTGGCATGGTCGTCGGGATCGGGCGGAGGGACGGCGCGGATCGCGGTGAACAGCGCGGCGTGGCTGTGGTTCTCGAAGTGCCCGGCGTCCAGCGGGCCGGTCTCGGCCAGCCGCTGGGGTTCGAGAAGCAGGGCACCGAGGAGGGCCTGCTCGGCGTAGTGCACAGGTTTCGGGGCCGGAATGCGGTCGAGGTCATCGTCCTCGTAGGCGTCGGGGGTGTGGAGCATCAGGCAGCGAGAGCGAAGTCGTCGGGATTGAGGGACGTGTTGAGATGCGGGGCGAGCAGATGCGCGGCCAGGCGCGGAGGGACGGCGTTGCCGATCTGGGAGAACTGCTGGCCCTTGTTGCCCTGCCAGGGGTAGTCGTCGGGAAAGCTCTGCAGCACGCCCGCTTCCCGGGCGGTGATCCGGATTGCCTCCGGGGCAGGCAACTGCTCCTGGCCCGCGGCCTCGGCGCCGGGTTCGGCGACCCAGGTGCACTCGTTGGCTCGGTGACCGAAGAAGAGCGTGCCGGCGGGTTCATCGGCCCGGCGGACGGTGGCGTTGGCCTGGTTGTTGCTGCGCAGCGACCACGACCAGCGGTGCGCCTTGGCGGTGAACGTGGGGGCAGGCGCAGCGGCCGGGCGGTTCTCGCGGGTGCCGTGTCGCGCGGCCCAGCCGGAGCCCTCACGCCGGGAAGCCAGGGCGATCTCCGTGTCGATCCGGGGTGCCCAAGTTCCGCGGTCGCGGGCGTTGGTGAGGGTCTTGCGGGAGCCGGAGGGGAAAGGCTCGGGGCCTCCGCCGGGTCCGCCGCCGGCGCACACGGTAGGCACGGGACGGTCGGTGGCGCCCCAACCCAGGGCCTCAGCCATGGACACCCACCGGGCGCGGCCGGGGCCGAACAACGACTCCGGCTCGGCGGCCTTCGCGTGGGTGGGCGGCGGCGGTTCGGCGACGCGTACGCGGGAAGCGAGCAGGATCGCACGCTTCCGGGTCTGGGGGACACCGTAGTCGGCGGCGTTGAGGATCCCGGTCCAGACGGAGAAACCCCAGGTGCGCAGGATGGCCGCATACTGTCGCCACAGCGGCAGGACATCGGGAACCTCCTCCATAACCACCCACTCGGGCTCGCCCACGGCGTTCAGGGCGTGCAGGTAGCGCATGGGTTCGGCCGCAAGGAGAGAACGTTCGTCCGCGCATGCGCCGAGCAGCTGCTCACGGGTGTCGTGTCCGGCCGCGAGGTCGGCGACGGCCTGGTGGACGAGCGGCTGGTCGACCAGGCCGAGCCGCTTGCCGGCCATGCTCCATGCCTGACACGGAGGAGAGGCGATCAGTCCGAGGACGCGGCCGGAGAAGATCCACGTCGGATATCGGGCGACGTCGGTCCGGATCGTCAACTGCCCAGCTACGGACCGGGTCTTGCAGGCCCACTCGTCCCATTCCAGGCCGATGTCCCGCGAGCCGAGGACGGTGAGGGCGTGGCTCCAGCCGCCGGGGCCAGCGAACAGGTCGAGGATGATCCGCCTCACGAGGCCAGCCCGAAGTCGTCCTGCGCCGGCTCGGCAGCACCGCGGCAGTCCCAGGGAGAGCAGCCGTCGGCCACGCCGTTCTCCAGCTCCTCGACCGCGGCGGATCGGTCGTCGAGTTCCTGCTGGCGCGCTGCCCACTCGGCGGCCGTGACGTGATCGATCGGGGCCTGGTCGAGGGGGACACGGGAGCGGTGCAGGAACGCCTGCCCGAGAAGTCGGTTCCCGGAGGCGTTCGCCCGGGCATTGCCCTGGCGGATGGCAGCATCGAACGCGACCACGTCCGCCCATTCCTGAGGGCTGGTGTCCCGGATATTCCTCCACTGCGCGTTTCCGTGAAAGGGACAGCCCAGACAACTCGACTTTGGCGTATCCGCCAGGCCAATGGAAGTCAGATAAGTGGCGCAGTCCGCGCGTGACCAATTGAGGTCGATGAGTGGGTGCCGGTTGCGCATGTACTTGACGTCGGCGTCCTTGGCCCGGTGGAATTCATCGGTCGAGATGCCGACCCACTGCTCGACGAAGATGTCCGTCGGGATGCGCTGCGGATAGGGGTACCCTAGAAGGTCCCGGACTTTCTTCTTGATCGGCTTAATTTTATATTCACCGGTACATTGCCGCCTGGTCATACCCGGAGTTCCGTCCTTGTTCAGAACATAGAGCGGCATCGACGCAAATCTATGGTCGGGGTCCAAGGCGTCCTTGCGTATATTTCCGGACGATACGCGGAGAACGGGTATGCCTGCGGGTCTGGCTATTTCTCGCTCCAGCCGGTCGAGATGGGAATAAACGGCTCTCGGTTCCCAGCCCGTGTCGGCGAAAATTGCGTAGTCGACCTTCGGGAGTATGCCTTGTGCGGAGAGGGCGAGCATGGCGCTGGACTGGATACCGGCACCTAGTGAAATTGCCCGGAAAGCAGGGAGTTCGGAAATGATCGTTCCTGGGGGTGAGGAGGGTGGGGGCTCGGTTCGGCGGCGAGGCGGGCGATGCGGTCACTGATGAGCTCGGGGTGGCGGATGGGCAGCGCGTGCGTGGTGCGGGGGAGGATCTCCAGGCGGGCGGCAGGGAGTTGGGCGGCCAGCTGCTTGGTGTGGGCGGCGGGGATGTGCCGGTCGTCCGCGCCGGCCATCAGCAGCAGCCGGTCGCCGAACTGGTTGAGCACGGTGGCGTCGCGGGGCTGGTAGCGGCGCAGGCACTGCCACAGGTCGGCGAGATCGCGGGTGTGGGTGTGGCGGATGCCGTGGCGGCACGGCGGTGGCCCGTCGGCCGGTCGGTCGGGGTGGGGCGCGAGGCGGTAGGGGTGTGTGGTGGGCAGCCGGTGCCGCAGGAGGTCCACGGCCCGGGGCGCGTGGGTGCAGGTCAGGGCAAGCAGGCTGCGTCCGGCGGCCAGAAGCAGGGCACGCGGGCTGCGGCCGGGCAGCACGCTCGCCCCGCGTGCGGTGGCCGACAGCAGCACTACGCCCCGTACGCGGGCCTGGTGCTGGGGGTGGAGGGCGGCGAGTTCCTGCAAGACGAGGGCGCCCAGGGAATGGCCGGCGAGCACCAGTGGCCCGGCGGGGACGATGCGGGTCAGGATCTGGTGCAGGTCGTCGGCGAGCTGCCGGATCGTCAGCGGTGCCTGGCCGCGCGAGGTGTGACCGTGCGCGCGCTGGTCGTAGCGCACGACGGTCAAGCCCAGCCCGGTCAGGTGCCGGGCGTGGACGCGCCACAGGTCCGCGGTGACGGACGCGCCGTGCACCAGCACGACCGTCGCGCCGCCGGGACGCGGGTGCACCGGGGTGTCGCGGTAGACGGACAGGCGAGTGCGGTCCGCGGCAGACACCGACAACACCTCGGTGGCAGAAGGAGGGTTGCGCACAGGTAGGACTCCCAAACGGGGGGATCAGTAGGGGGGCAGCCGTTCGCGCCGGGTTGGTGGAACCGGCCCTTCGGCAGCTGTGTCGCGCTGGATCCCGGCGGCGGACATGTTCAGCGGCGCGGGTCCGGCGTGACGGCGGGGCAGCAACAGCGGGTGGCCGTGTCGTGGTCGACCAGCGCGGAACGCTGACGGTCGCCAGTGCAGGACCGCGAGCCGCCCGGGCACGGGCGAGGTCCCGCGGCGTGGGCACCGCTGCAACCCGGGGCGCCGCAGGGGCGTCTGGCTTCAGCGGGCGCAGGTGGGCGTGGCACTCGCGCGGCACCAAGGCGCGTTCACGGGAGACCGACGCCGGATCAGCCAGAGCCGTGGCGAAGGCCGCGACCAGACGGCAGGGTGGCGCTGTGGAAATCGGCCTCCCACAGCGCCCGCCGCGTATACGGGATGGCAAGGATCCTCGCGCGCCACGCCTCGTCCCGGGCCACCGTGTGCCGGCCGAAAGAGGAGGGAGGGCGGTATTCCAGGCGGGCTAGCCGGTCGGGCGAGGTCGCAGGACCTCTCACACCATCGCCGGACGGCCATCGCGCTCGCGGTAGGGCTCGTCGTCCCATCGGCCCGCAGCGACGTCGGCGTCCAGGGCGGCGGTGACGGCGGCGACGATCTCGGGCGGGGTCTTGTTCGTGAAGGCCGCGGTCCACGTCGGTGGGGCGTGCAGATCCGTGCGGCAGTAGATCTGTCACAACGCGGTGGCGTCCGGCATCAGTTCGGATCCTTCCGGGAGGAGATTGTCCAGCCGTCGGGAACTTCGGCGATCTGTGCGCGCAGACAGGGGCTGGAGAACATCTGCCCCGCGGGCGCGCGTGTCTCAGTCCAGTCCGCTGCGTGCAGCGGGCAGGTGACCACTGTGGAGTTGCCGGGGCCGGCCAGGTAGACGGGGCTGACCAGGACGCGGTCCGTTGAGGCGAAGCCGGTCATCGCGTGCGTCCTACGGCGGGCTTGGGTGCAGTGGCCGCTGTGGTCGTCAGCGCGGCTCGGGGACGCTGCTGCGTCAGGGCCCTGTGCCCGTCCTCGGTGACGGTGATCTTCTGGCCGTGGTAGAGCGAGGTGCTGGTGTCGGCGGCGACGAGTCCGCGTTTGGCCAGGGCCCGGTAGGTGGCGATGGAGACGCGGGTGCCGTCGTCGGTGGCGACGCGGGTGACGCCCAGTCCGCGTTGTGAACTCTCATACAGTCGTCCGCCGCCCAGGAGGGACATGAGGGCGTCGTACTGGGCGGCGGTGAGTGCGGGGCCGGTCGTCTGCTGTGCGGATGCCGCCCGGTGGTCCTGCATGGATGTCAGGTCTTCGGTGATGCCGTGGGCGAGGTAGTGGCACCCGGTCGCGCTCAGGTCGAGCTGGTGGGCGGCATCGCCGAGGTGCTCGGTCATGCGTGGAATGGCCTCGGTGTGCCGTACGGTGCGCACCGCCTCGTCGTCGGCCGGATAGCCGGGGAACTGCGCGCCCTCGCACGGGTTGGCGAACAGCGCATTGGCGAGGTCGTTGCCGGCGAGCGAAGAAGCGACCACGACCGAGGCCAGTAGTTCCAGGCTGGCGCGACTGCCGGCGATGTTGGTGTATGCGCTGTTGTCGAGGGCGGTCAGGTGCAGCAGGGCGGTGGCCGTGAGGTCCTGTGCCTTGAGCAGGAGAGGACTGATTCGGTGCAGCGCGTCCGTGCCGGGGGTGTAGGAGACGTCGCGTACGCGTGCGCGGAGGGCTTCGAAGTCTCGTGCCAGCTGACGGAGCTGGCGGACTTGTTCGTTCAGGTCGAGCGGGGGCGTGGAGATGGGGTGGCTCCTGGGGACGACGGTTCAGCGGCTTCGGGCGGTTGCCTGCGCAGCGGTGGGGATCGGGCGGGGCGTTACGCCGGGGGCGGTGCCTGGCCGCGCTGGGGGTAGTCCGATGACTGTGGCGAGGGCCGTGACGCCTGCGGGTGTGAGGCGCACGCGGTCCTGTGGCGGGCCGCCGATGTAGGCCCCAAGAGCGGAGTTCGGGGTCCGTTCGGCAAGGTCCTTCGACTCCAGGGCCCGCAGTGTGCTCATGAGCACCTTGGGCTCCCGGGAACGCGTGAACTCCCGCCCCAGGGAGCTGCTGGCCACGACATGCCCGCAGGCGATCTGCGCCAGGGCAGTGCGCTGCGTGGCGGTGAGCCGTTCATCGGGTGCGATGGCGGTCGACCAGTGACGTCGCCGTGTCTCCGCGGCGAGAGCTGCGGCGCAGCCGACCGCGGCTTCGGGAGCCAGGGCGGTCAGCTCACGAGCCGCCTGGGCGCCGTGGTCGGCTGACGCGGTGCTGAGATAGGCGAGCTGTTTCAGCCGCACCACGGTCTCCGTCAACTCGGGGCTCTCATAGAGCCGTTCATCCTGGATGGCTTTGACGGCGATGCAGGTGTCGGAGGCCAGGTGCTGCGCGGAGGCGACGTGGGCCTGCGGCTCGGGTTCCGTCCCGGTGCGAAGGAGGATGTCGAGCGCGTCGTTGTGCCGGGTGTATTGATCGGCGAGGCGGAGCAGGCGCTCGACGGGCGTCAGCGGTGGCGGCACGTCGAACAGCAGGGATTCGGTGGGCGGCGTGGTCATGAGCGGCGCCGTGCGGTCGGGGCGGGCACGGGTACGGAGGCGGTCGCGTTCGGCGTCGTGGGACGGCAGGGCGCACCAAGGCAGTCGCGGGCCGCTGCCAGGGCCTGACCGGCGTCGTCGAGGTGGACGCGCAGGCGGCTGTGCTGGTCGATCGCGTCGAGCTGTTTTTGGAGCGTGGCCTGCGCGCGGGGCTGGGCGAGGGTGATCAGCGGGGCGAGGGCCTGGGTGTAGTGGGCGATGGCCCGTCCCAGGTGCCCGGTCGTCTGCCCGAGGGCCTCGGCCGGAGGGAGGCCGGCGATGTTCGGAGCGAGCTGATATTCGGCGTCGGCGGCCATGCGGGCGGCGAGATGGCAGAGCAGGCCGATGTGCCGGGTGGCGGTGAACAGGCCGCTTCCATCACCGGTGATGCGGTGGTCGCGCATGTCGGCGATGACGGCATCCGCGGCTTCGTGCGGCTCCATGTCTTCCAGGTCGGCGGGCTCGTAGGTGTGAATGGGCGCCTCCGTGGGCGAGTTGAGTGGGGAGCGCGGACTAGGCGGCGGTGCCGAAGTCGGTCTGCTGCGGGGCCGCCTTGGCGACGGCGCGTTCGGTGATGCCTTTGGAAGCGCGGGCGGAGGCGGCGGAGAGTTCGCCGGCGCCGGGCTCGAGATACCAGGGGCGCAGGTCGAGCATGGCCGCGCGCATGCCGGTGGCGAACGCGAGGGCGGTGCCCTTGGGCAGGGATCGGATGGCGTCGGCGGCCAGGATGCGTTCTTGCCGCATGCTGACGGACGTGGACTTGCCGGACTCGGAGATCGAGGTGGAGGTGGTCTCGACGTCGTGGTCACCGATCAGGCGCGACAGCTTGTCGGCGAAGTCCGGGTCGTCGATTCCGGACCCGATGACCTTGATCGTGGAGGCGCTCCACATGGCGTCCATTCCGGCGTCGCCCCAGACCTTCTGGCCCTGCCGGTAGCTCTGCAAGATCGTGATGGGAATGATCCCGCGGCTGCCGAGGTGGGAGTAAAGGTCCGGCAAGTCTGAGATTTTGCAGACGTTGGCGGCCTCGTCGAGGATCGCCAGCATCGGCGGGTCGAGGCGTCCGCCGGCGCGTTCGGCCTGGGCGGTCGCGGCCCGCATGACCGAGTCCGCGCACGCGGCGATGAGGGCCGAGGCGCCGCCACCGCCGTCCTTCGACAGCAGATAGAGCGTGTCCTTGGAGGTGACGAACTCGCTCGGCTTGAACTCCGCCACGTCCTTCTGTGGCGTCACCCATGCTGCAATCTCGCTGTTGAGCAGGGCGGCGGCGTACTGGCGGGCGGTCTCGTAGATCCCGTCGCGGGTCTCCGGCGGGCCCTCCACGGTGCCCTTCAACTGCGCGGCGACGGCGGCGAACCGGTGGTCGCGCAGAATGTCCAGCGGGGTCCGGTCGGCGGGGAAGGCCAGCCACTGCATCACGTCGGTGATCGGCCGCTTGGCGAGCGCAGCTGCCAGGAAGAGCTGCGAGAGGATGTTCGATCCGGCCTTGGACCAGAAGTCGCCCTGCTGGGAGGCGTCGACGCTGGCGGCGAGGAAGTGGCCGGCGAGGCGGCCGGCGCCGTCGAGGGTCTTGGCGTCGGACAAGGGGTTCCACCACATGGCCCGTTCGGCGTGGGCGATCTGCTGCGGGTCCATCGACCAGGTCCGGCCGACGGCTGCCCGCGCGTCGAGCGTGGCCGTGTAGGCGTCGCCTGCGGCCTTGTTGGAGGTGAGCAGGACGGGGCCGGGCGCGTTGAGGATGGAGGGGATCGCCAGCGAGGTGGTCTTGCCAGAGCGCGGTGCCATGATCGCGACGGCTACGTCCTCGTACCCCATGCGTACTTCGTGCTTCGTGCCCTGGAGGTTGCCGAGCAGGATGCCGGTGTCGGCCGGGTTGAGGTGCTTGGCGTCCTTCAGACTCGGGCGCAAGGAGCGGGCCTTGGCGGTGATGGCCTTGGACATCAAGGGCTCGATGTCCCGGTGCTTGGCCATGCCGGCGACGCGCTTCTTGCGTCCGCCGCTGCCGTCCTTGTGCCGCTTGTATAGTACGGCGGCTGTGATCCCGAGTACGAGCAGGACGGCGCCGGGCAGGATGCGCGTGCCCCACAGCAGGGACGTTTCGCCGAGGCGGGGCCACAGCTGATCGGGATGGAGCAGAGCCTGCACGGGCTGATAGGGCGCGCGGGGACCGGCGTCGGTGGCCCAGGCGGTGAGATTGCCGCCCAGCCACGCCAGATTGGACAGGGGGACGGCGATGGCGAGGACGACGCCCAGGACGCGGAAGGCTATGTCGTAGCCGTCGGTGGACGAGGTGGAAGAGGGCTGGGGCAAGGGCTGTTCCAGGGACGCGGGGAAAGGAACGCGGCGCGGGCGGGGCCGGTCAGCGGGTACGGCGCGGCGAAGGGCCGTGTGGCGGGGGCGGGGCAGTGGTCGCTGGGCGGTGCCGGGCGGCGAGGGCGCTGACGCGTCGCTCCAGGGCGAAGGCGATGTCTGGCGCGGGGACGTGACGGGTTTGCATAGTCATGCGGTCGCGGGCCAGGCCCGGGATCCGGCTCGGATCGCGGGTAATGGGTGTCCGGTCGGCCAGCGACTGCGTCACCGCGGCGATCAGGTGCAGCGGGGTGGTGCCGGTGAACACGGCCCGCCAGATCGTCGGGTCCTGGATCACCGCAGTCTCGATGCTCCACAGATCCCGGCCGGGGGCGCCGATCCGCCAGACATGCACGATGTTGTCGGGTGAGGCGAGGCAGCCGAGGTGGGGCGGCGTGTGCCAGCCTGCGTCCCGCAGCGGGGCGCAGGGATCGGGCGCCGCGGTGGGCGGGCCGGATGGATCGGTCAGGGCGTCGGTGAAGGCGGCGATGATCTCGACGGGGGTGCGGGCTTCGAAGGTGGCCGTCCAGCCGGGGTGATCCGCAGTACGCGCGTGCCGGATGGTCCACCAGCCCGGATCGTCCGGGTCGGGGTCCAGACGCAGCTGGGTGTACTGGTCCGGGCTGGTGAGCAGGACCCGCGGCATCAGCGGGTCGTGTCCGTAGCTCCAGCCGGCGGCGCGGTGCAGCGGCACGGTGATCCAGCCGGGATCTCCGCCGCCCGCGAGATGGCGCGGGGTGATGAGCGCCTGCTCGACGGTGTCGCTCACGCGCACCACCGCCGGGCCGCGGACGACGCAGCGGCGGCCTTGGACACGTGCGGGGCCGTGATCGATACCGGTGCGGATGCCTTCGGCTGCTTCTGCGCCAGCGCGTTGATGGCGAAGAGAGCCTGGCCGTGGATCGCCCACTGGTCGAGGTAGTGCCAGGCTTCCGCGTAGCTCTCGGCGAGCGGTTCCTCGAACGCCTCGGTCCCGGGCCGGGCACACGCGGGCAGTGCGCGGCGCACGGCGAGCCAGTCGTCGTGGACGGCGTACAGCCTCTTGGTGCTGTCGCGCAGTTCTCGCACCTGCCATGCGTAGCGCCGGGTCCGGGCGGAGCCGGGTAGCTGGGCGAGCTGCTGCTGGGCGACGTGCACCAGTTCGTCGGCGTGGTAGTACACCCGGCCGAAGGCGCCCAGGGTGTCGGAGTCGCGCTGGCGCTGGCGCAGGCCGTACGCGTCCTCGTCGTAGGGCTGGTGCGTGTCGGGGTCGCAGTGCTGGTCGGAGTAGGCGTCCCAGGCGGCGAGGACCTGCCTGCTTACCCGCAGGTAGATGGCGAGTTGGCTTAGGTAGAGCTGGTGCGCCGGGCTCGCGGGTTCGAGTGAAATGGTCAAGAGGGGCCTTTGGGCATGCAGTTCTGATGGGGGCGCGGCGCGGCCGGGGGCCGGGCCGCGTGGTTCAGCGGCCCCGGGCCGTAGTAGCCGCCATCTCGGTGGCGGGTGCCGGCGCGGGGCGCGTGGTCGGCGCATTGCTGCGGCGGGCCTTGCGAGCGGCGACCCGGATGGCTTTCAGACGCGCGTCGTGGGCGGCGGCCAGCTGCTCACCCTGGGCGCCGCGTTCCACCTGGGTGACCAGGTGGGAGTGCGGGACGTCGTAGTGGCCGCGCGGCACGGGCGCGGGATCGGTGAGGGCGGTGGCGAAGGCGGCGAGCAGGTGGCGGGGCGTGCGGTCGTCGAAGTACGCGTGCCACAGCCGGTTGTGGCCGCCGAGACCGGTGGGGAGCGCCACTTCGGCGGTCCAGCTGAAGTAGTCGCTGGTCAGCGTCGCCCGCCGCTCCATGGTGGTGATGCCGTCCGGATGGCGCGCACTCTCATTGCCTCGCTCGTCGCGCTCGTAGGTCCAGCCCGCTGCTTGCAGCGTCGGCCACACGTCCGGCTCCGCGGCCGGGGCTGGCTGCAGGAGGGCGTCGGTGAATCTGGCGATGATCTCGGCGGGCATGTTGCCGCCGAACGACGCGTGCCAGCGCTCCGCGGAGATCCGCCACCAGGAGGAGTACGTGTCCGCAGCGGGCTCAAGCACGAGCGTGTGCCGGAAGTCGGGGCTGGCCAGGACGACATGGGGAAAGTCAGGGTCGGCGTAGTTCTTCCACCCGCCAGCCCGCAACGCCTGGGTGACATGGCGCGGGTCACCGGGCCCGGCGAGATGACGGGGACCGGTGTCGAACCAGATACGAGACCAGGGGTCGTCGGCCTTGCTGGAGATGTAGGGGCGGGTCACGACGTCGCCGGGGGACCTGCGGGCTCGAACGCGTGGCCACTTAGGCGCTGCACGTCCCAGTGCAGGACGTGCCAGTCCGTGGCCTCCTGGGCGGCGTCCCGGAGCCCGTCGATGATCAGGCGGATCTCGTCGGTCTTGGGGATGGCGGCCTGCTGAGAGACGAGGCGTGCGGCGCTGCGCAGGACGTCGCCGAGCAGGATGAGGACGCCGGTGTCCTCGTCGAGGAGGCGAGCCAGCAGCGGCAGTATGTCGGCGACGGGCGGGTTGGTGCGCAGGTACTCCTTGAACTGGGTCAGGGTTGCTGTCGCCTGCGCGATCTGGTCGGAGCTAGGGGGCGAGGGGTTGGGCATCAACGTCCTTGCGTGAAACGGGTGGTGAGGGGGCTTGGCCGGGTCGGCTGCCCGGCTAGCGGCGCTTCCGTCGATGTGCCGGCCGTGGGGACGAGGGTCGGCTGGCCGGGGCGACTTGTGCGGCATGGTGTGCCGAGCATCTTCGAGCCGCTGCAGGTGCATCTGCTGGAGCTGCTCCGGCAAGACGGTGTTCCTGGTGGAGGTGAGGTGGAACAGGGTGTGGGGTTCTTGGCCCTCGTCGCGCAGCAGCGGCGCGGGGTCCATCAACGCGGCGACGAAGCCCGCGATGGCAGCGGAGGGTGCGGTCTCGTCGACCGACGAGCCCCATAGCCTCAGGCATCCTTCCGTTGTGATCGGAACGGAGACCTCTGCCTTCCAGCGCCAGCCGGGGGTGTCGGAGATGACCTGCGCGCGGTGGGCTCCAGGGTGAGATGGAGTTACTGGTCGGGGCTCTCCAACAGGACCTGGGGATAGCCGGGCACCGAGTGGTTGCTCCAGCTGGTGGCGAGCAGGTACTCGGTTACCTGCCGTGGATCGCCGCCGCCGGCCAGGTGCCGTGGCGTGATCTCGTCCAGCATCGGACGCGGTTGAACTGGTGAATGGTGGGGCCGTTGACGCGGGAGTAGAAGCGTTCGTGGCTCACCGGGCCCGGCCTGACCGCCCGGCGTACGGGCGGGCGCCGGGAGGGGTGCGTGTCCGGTTGGTGGCGAAGGAGTCGCGGGCCCACGTGGCCGCCCTGGCGGCGGTGATCCGGGCCTGCTGCCAGGCGCTGAGCTGGGACGGTAGGACGGACACGGAGGTGGTGCGGATCCGCTGGGAGGACGGCACACGGCCGAGCGGCCGCATCACCGGCTGCGGATCCGACAACGCAGTGCTGAATGCCTGCACCAGATGCATCGGCGTGGACGGCGTGAACATCGCCTCCCACACACGGCCGTGTTCGTTGCGGGCACCGGCCCACCAGTGTGCCTGCCCGGGGCCGGACTGGTGGAAGCGGACGAAGGCATCGCCGTCCGGGCTGCGGGCGGTGAAGTGCTGGCCTCGCTCGGTCTCCCAGCCCTGTTGCTGCAGGGGCTCCCACACGTTGGGGGCGTGCGCCTTGCGTTCCTTGAACAGGGCGTCGGTGATACCGGCGACTATTTCGACGGGCGTCTGCCGGCCGCAGGTGGCGTGCCATGCCTCCTGGTCCGCAGTCTGCTTCCCGCTGATGGTCCAGCCGCCGGGCTGGGTGAACGGGTCGTATCCGATACGCACGGACTTGTCCGGGCTGTCGAAGACGACCGGTCCGCCGGCCTTGGACTTGTCCTTCCACCCGGAGGCGCGCAGGTACTCGGTGACGTAGCGCAGGTCGCCACCGCCGGCGAGATGGCGGGGCTCGACGAGGTAGTGCTGCTGCGCCTGGTGACCGGCGGCGCCCCAGCCGGCCCACTGCTTGTTCTGTCTCACCGGCGCCGCCTGACGACCATCGCCGATCCGGCGGGCCGCGCAGCCGGGCTGGTGGACGGGGCGGCGGGCGTGGCGAGCTGCTTGATCGTGCCGGTGTGCTCGTTGAGGTCCTCGCCCACACTGTCGAGTTCGTTGGCCGCGCGTCCCAGGGCCAGCCACACCTCGGGGTGCAGGATGCCCCGCTGAGAGTGATCCTGGGCGAAGCGTGATCCGGTGGCGACCAGTTCGGTGACTCGTCCGAGCAGGCCCTCGTCATAGTCGAGGACCTTGCCGAGAATCTGGGCGGCCTCGTGCGGCGGCGACTGGGCCAAGAGCTTTGTGAGCTGGCTGAGTTGGCGTGCGATGTCGTCAGCGAGCCGTACCGAGGAGAGGGGCTGGTGGGTCATGGGCCTCCTGAACGGGCCAGGTCGGACTGCTAGTTGTGGTGGCGGATGCGGTGGCTGTCGATGGAAAGGAACATGTCCCGGCGACGGGCTTCGTCGAGGGCCGCTTCGGGGTGCCCGCCGGCCAGCAAGTTGGTCCGTGTGCGGCTGCCGGCGGTGACGGCACGCAGGTAGCGGCGGAAGAGGGCGGTGGCCAGGCGGGGCTTGCGGTCGGCTGTGATAGGCGGTGGGGTGCGGTGGGTGTTGCGGGTGACGGGGACTCCAGGTGAGGGCGGGGCCGGCCCCGGGGCCGGCGCGGTTGGTGGTCAGCGCGTTCGGCGAGGGCGCGACGCGCTCGGGGCAGGTGCCGCGGGCGCGGATGACGGCCGGTGTGCTGGGGATGCGGCGAGGGCGGCGCGGTAGGCGGTGCCGCCGAAGAGGCCCGCATCGACGGAGACCTGGAAGCCGTGACGGGTCAGCAGCCACGCAGCCCGATCGGCCATGTCCTTCATGGCGATCTCGTCCATCCGGTCGGGGACTTGATGCCAGATCTCGCCCTCGCAGTCGTGGCGTTCGAGGCCGAGGCCGTCGAGCAGGACGAGCAGCTGCTCCGGGGCGCTGGTGCGGGTATCGACGTAGATCGTTCCGTCGCGGTGATAGAACTCGACGTCGACCTCGTGCTCGTCCGCCAGGCTCACGAGCGGGACTCCTTTCGATCGTGGTTCACCGCCGACGAGGTGTCGCCGGACTGCCGTGGGCGCGGACGACGGAGGCGGTCGCGGTGTTCGGCGTGGCTGCGGCGCTGGGCTCGCGGCGCACTGCTGCTGCGGCCTCCTGATAGGTGGCAGCGTCCCAGACGGCGTCGGTGATGTTGACCAGGTATCCGGCCACGAGCAGCGAGGGAACTGCGCTGGTGGCGAGCCTCTTCTTGTCGGCCTCGGTGAAGTGGGCGGGCACCTCGTGCCAGACATAGACGGGCCCGGCCGTCGTCAGGGTCTTGCGTTCGAAGCCGAGGCTGTCGAGCAGGGCCAGGAGTTCCTCGGGTGCATCGGTGGGAGTGTCGGCGTGGACCGTGTCGGTCAGCGGTTTGATGTAGATCTCGACGTCGGTGCCTTCGTCGTCGGCGCGGTTTCCCACGTACGGCATGCTCCTGTTCGGAAATCGGGTCAGCGCCGTCGAACGGCGGGCGCAGCCAGTGGCGAGGGCGCTGTGGACACCGGGCTGGGGCGGGTCTGTGGGGCGGGGCCGGTGCGGTCGGCGTCGTTGCGGATCTGCTCGATCTGCCAGGTGAGGGTGGACAGGTTGTTGACGATGGCCCCCAGCTGCATCGCCACCTGCGGGTCGCGGCCGGTGTCGTTGAGGCGTCGGCCCCACGATGCCCAGGTCGCTATCAGTGACTGCGTAAGGCGGGGCAGCAGGCCGTCGTCGGGTGCCGCGATTTCGGTCAGGACCGCCGCGACCTGCCGGTCGTCGGCGGCATCACTGCCGAGTGACGTGAGCTGATCGAGATGGCGGTGGGCGGCTTGCCGGTCGCTGCCCTGAGTGGCCAGGGTGTTGAGGGTGGGGTCGAGATGGACGCTGTATCCGGCCAGCAGCAGGGAATGGGCTGCAGCGGTGGCACCCTGCCGCTGCTCCTCGAAGGGCAGGGCGTGCGGCAGACGGTGGTAGTCGCCGCGTGGCCCTGGGGCGGAATGGAAGCCGCCGGTTGTCTGCAGGAGTCCGGCCGCGCGCTGGTCGCCCCCGATGGCGACGACCAGCGCGGTTTTCGGGTCCCGGGTGATAGTGACGTAATCCAGGACGAGGAACGTCGGCTTGTCCCGGTGCGCGAGAGTCATCGGCCCCGGTGCGGAGAGGTGACCGGCGGGTTCGGAGGCGTTACCGCGGTGGTGCCCAGGGCGGGCCGGGCGGGCGGGTTGCGTAGGACGACGCCGACGCCTAGCTCGGACAGGCGGTGGCCGGCGGCTCGTACGGACGCGGCCTGGCGCGCTGAGTCGTCACCGGACAGGACAAAGACGTTGCTTTCCGCGTCGAGGGCGAAGCCGTAGTCGGTCAGGGCCTGGACGATGTCGGGGCGGTCAGGCTTGTCGACGACGAGGGCGTCGCCGGACCAGGTCATCACCACGTGTTCCGGCTCGGCGGCAGGTGGCACCGTGAGGCGGGCGGCGTTGTTGCGGACTTGGTCGAGGGCCTTGTCGTACCTGGGTAGCAGGTCGTGCGTGATGTCCTCGGCGGCGCTGAACGGATCGGCGGTCACGGCGATTCCGTCGGGCTCGCGCACACCACGGAACGCTTCGGCCGGTGCGTCGGTGGGGGCCATGGCGGCGATCAGGTAGCCCTCGCCGTGCCCGAGCTGGTCCGCGACGAACAGTCGGGTGCCGTCGTCGCGGGTCAGGACGGCGCAGTGGTCCACGTTGCGCTTGGCCAGGGTGTTGGCGATTTCGTTCATGTCCCACACGTGGTCGGTGAGGGCGACGTGGTCGTTGGCGCCGCCGTGGTCCGGGTGGTATGTGCTGGTCCAGGCGCCAGGCAGTTCGCCGGCGAGGACGGCAGCGAACGAGCCGAGGCCGGTGTCGGGGGTGGGGTCGTGCATGGTCTCCTCAGAAAGGAAGGGAGCGGGGGTCAGTGCCGCCGGTTTGCCGGGGCTGCTGCGGCGGGTGCGGCGGGTGCGGCGGCGGGGCTGGTGGCCAGGCGCGGCGGGGGCGGAGGACAGGCGCAGACGGCGGAGGCTTCGCGCTCGCCCGGCCCGACGTCGGCGGTGCACGCGCGGCGCTGGGGATGGTCCTGGTGCCGGTCGGCGAGGTCGTTACGCATGTGCGTCAGGTCGTCGGATGACGCCGAGCCGGTGCTCGGCGAGGTACTGCAGCCGTTTCGCGGTGTGCAGGTCCGGGGCCTGGCCCAGGTCCTCATAGAAGGCGGCGGTCGCGGTGAGGACTTCGCCCAGCGCGATGAGCACTCCGTCGTGGAAGGCGGTCAGTTCGGTCAGCGCGTCGGCGACCTCGTCACTCGTGGTGGCTTCACGGATCCGCTCGGCGAGGTCGGCGACCAGCGAGCCGAGTGGCTGGTAGTGCGCCTCGCGCGTCATCGTGTCGAAGGCGTCATCGGCGTCGACGTGGTAGCTGACGGCGCGTAGCCGGGCCACGGCGCGAGTGGCGAGACGTTCCTCCTCGGCTATGTCGAGACCGATGGGCAGGCGGTGATAGGTCTCGTGGAGGCGGACGACGGGGACAAAGCCGGTGCGTTGAAGGATGCTGTGGGCTTCCGGATCGCCGCCGCGGGCGAGGACTTCTCCGGAGTGCACGTCGCGCCCCAGGGCCAGGAAGCGATCGGCAAAGGCCAAAAAGCTGTTCTTTCTGTCGTGTCAGTGGGTCATCCGGACGCCGGGCGTGGGAGGCACAGCGGTCATCCGGGTCCAGAGGGGCACCGGCCGTGCGGTGGCGGGCAGAGCGACGGCGGTGGCGTCGAGGTCCTGCTGGATGCCGTGCAAGCGGCGGGCGATCAGCTCCAGTTGGTGTCCGGCGGCCGGGCCGTAGGCGTGCGGGAGGCGATCGAGACGGTGGGCCGCGTGCTCGACGAGGCCACGCACGGTCGCGAGCGGACCGGTGTTCTCGTCGGCGAGCTGCCGGAGCAGTCCGGCGAGTTGAGCGGTGGCGTCGGCAGCGCCTGGTGAAGCGCCGTTGGCCGGTTCGGTGGAGCGCTCCGCGAAGCCGGCGGTCTGCTCGGGATCAGGGCCGGGCCGGGGAGAGCGGAGAGCCAGCTCGGCCTCGATGCGCCGGCACTCGACTCCCAGGAGCGGAAGAAGCTGGCGGTGCTGCGTGATCCAGGTGCCATCCGGCCGGATGAGGTTGGCGAGCAGGTCGAGGCGGCCGGGCTGTGCCTGGACGGCGATCCAGCGGCAGCCCTGGTCGTCCCCCGGCCGCTGGATGCCCGCCACGCGGGCAATCCGGTGGGCGATCTCGGACCACTCGGGGCCGGTGAGGTCGCGATCGCTGGGGTGCAGGCGCACATCCGCGTGCCAGATGGCGCGGCGGTCGTCCTGCGGACTGACCACGAAGGGGTGCTGCCAGCGGGGGTCGTCTAGGTGCTCGGCCCACTCGGCGGAGGTCCAGGTCTTCTGCTCGTCATCGAGCGTGTAATAGTCCAGCCCCGGCCAGTGGGCGACCACCGTGTGCTCGGTCAGGCCCTCTTGGCCGCTGGCCGGGCGGCCGAGGGCATCGGCGAGCGGCGCGCTGGGGCTGATGTCGCGTGGATGGATACGGATGATCATTGTGATGTGGGCTTCCGACGCCGATGGGCGAGTTAGGTCAGGTCATACGCGGCGGTGATCAGGGTGAAGCCGCACAGGCCAGATCCGCGTTGCGCTCCGGGCCGGGGGTCATCGCCCGCCTCGGGCGTCGGCGACGTGGACTACCTGATTGAGGTGGTTGACCGAGTACCAGCCGCAGTCGACGTCCTGGTCGGCGCCAGCCAGGCGCGGAACCAGGTAAGTGCGCAGGGCCTGCTGGTAGATGAGGCAGTCCGGGCAGCGGCTGGAGAGATGGACCAGGTAGCGCGGGTGAGCGGTGAGGTACGTGCGCTCGCCGCCGACCGGGTCGTACAGCCGCCATCCGTCCTCGTCGGTCGGTGTGTGCCACGAGGGCGTGACGACCTTGTAGGAGTCTCCCCACAGTTCGCTGCTGGCAACGCCCTTGAGGATGACGACCTGGTCGCCGGGCCGGAAGTGCTGGTGGGTGATGTCCCGTTCGGGGGTGACGACGTCACCTGGAGCATGCGGATGGCGGGAAACGGCGTCGGTCACAGCGGGGGGTTCCTTCCACGATCAGGCGCAGGGGAGGCGGTGGGAGGAACAAGGATCCGGACGATCCCCGGTTTCGGTAACCGGGGATCGTCGGGTATAAGACCCCGCGTCTACCGGAACGGATTCTCGGTTCCGATGTCGTTGCTGGTGGCGGCGTCCAGGAGTTCGGGCAGGTCAGTGCCGTCGGCGTCGCGCTGATCGATCCACCACCCAACGCGGGTGACGGTGCGGATCGTGTCCTCCAGGACAGCCCAGTCGGCCTCGTCCCAGCTGCCTTCGGTCACCAGCGCGTTGTACGCGGTCGTGACGAGCTGGTGGCGGGAGCGCTCACCCCAGGCGAGGGCCTTCTCGGGTCCTTCGAGCGGCGGCATGTCGAACTTCTCGGCCCACTCGGTGGCGGCCTGCTGTTCCTCGGCGCGCTTGGCTGCCAGCCACTCCTCCTTGCCGGCGCTGTCCTCGTCGCGGGCGGCCTTCCAGCAGTCGGTGCAGTCGCGTCCCTCCAGCCAGCGGGCGAATCCGGCCCGCCGGTCGGCGGGGCGGTTGGAAAGATCATGCGAGATTTCGTGTCCACAGCTGTGGACGATGTTCCACGTCGTTCGGACCCCCGGGGAATTCCGTTTGACGGGCGTTACGTTCGAGGTCGGGCTGCTGGTCTGGGGCTTCAAATCGAGTGCCTTTCGTTGGCGGTTGGGGTGGTGGCCTGCGTCGTTGCGGAGGGTCATGCATCAGATGCACGATTCATGCGGCGGACGGAGGTGGTCTGGAGCGCTTGGCGGTGGTCTCGGGGACGCTTCCGCCTTCTGCGTCGTCTCAGCGTGTCCTGCGGATGGCGTCTGTGGCCGCCGTGGCGATGGCGACGGGAGCGCTGGAGGGCTGGGGCAGGTGCAGCAAGGTGGTCCCCGGCAAGTGGCGGGACTCCGCGGTGAGGGTGAGCTGGAGTACGGCGCAGCCGGCGGTCGTGAGCTGCTTGACGCGGGTGACGGCTTGAGCCGTTTCGTCGCTGCCGTACCGGGCGTCGGTGACGATCACGAGGAGGCGGCCGGCGCCGGGGCGGCTGAGTTCGAGGCCGTGGTCGAGTGCGTCGATGGCGTCGCCGAGGTTGTGGTGGCCGCCGGTGGCATCGAACGTCGTCACGCGCTCTGGCGCTCGGTGGGTGGGTCGGGTCAATGCGGTCAGGTGCCTGTCATAGGCGATGGTGGCGGTCAGCGAGTCGGGGTCGGTCAGGGCTGCTGCGCGTGCCACGATCCAGGCAGCGGACGCGACGGGCGCGCAGGCGGCACGCATGGAGCCGGAGACGTCGACGGCGATACCCACACGCAGCGGTGGGGTGGGGGAGTTCCGGCGACGGGTGTGGGTGAACGGTTCCGCGGTGGGGACCGACCCGGCCGCGCGCTGAGCGTCGCGGGCGAGGGCCGCGCGCATGTTGAGGCGGCCGGGCGGGGTGGGGCTGGTGGTCCGCTCCTCGGTCCGCTCGCGGTAGGCGGCGGCACGCAGGGCGCGGCTCAGGCGCGCGGCGGCACTCTGCTCGGCGGCGGTCGGCCTGCGGGTGCCGGTGACCGGGTTGCCGTAGGGCGCCGGTGTGCCGTCGGGGGTGACGGTGGTGCCACGGGCGTTGAAGACCGACTTGGCGGTGGCGGCGGCTTTGCGTCGCTGGCTGGCCCGCTGGGCGCGGTCCTGAGTCTGCGCCTTGGACTGCGCGGCCATGGCGTTGGTCGCTGCGGACTGTGCCGCGAGGTCGGCGGCGTCGGTGGCTGCCGTGCTGTCCATGACGACCCCCACGGCGCCGGACAGCAGATCGGTGAGGTTCTCCGGCACGGGCAGGGCGGGGGCCCCGGTGTCCAGAGCGTCGCACCATTTTTGAGCGTGCGCGAGCATGGTCGTGGCGTCGTGGTCGGCGCACTGGTGGGCTGCGGTCCAGATGCGGGTGAGTGTGGCCAGCAGGTTTGCGCCCAGCACCTTTTCGCACAGATCGGCGACGGCCCGGGTCTCGCCGGCGTCCAGGATGCCGACGTCACGGCGGCCGAGGACCAGGGCCGCCACGGCGGCGGCGTGCTCGATGCCCTGGAGGGTGGGGTGGGCGATGTCGGGCATGACCAGGGTTCGGGCACTGGTGCGCAGGTACGTGCGGTCCGTGGGCCGCGTGATGAGGTGTGCGCCTTCGACGCGGCTCTCCTCCAGCAGGAGCGCGGCCTCGACGACACGGGGGTTCGCTCCGGCAGGCTGTGTCCAGACGGAGTGGGCCGCGTGCGCGGCCTCGTGGACGAACACTCCCCAGGCGGCGGGATACCGGTCCTCGTCGCCCACGATCCGCGGATTGATCTCGTGGGGCTGGAGCGGGGCGAACAGGCCGGCGTCGAACTCGACCTCGCCCAGAGTGGGGAAGAACGCGGCCGGTGCGCCGCTGCGCGTGCCGGGGCGGCAGGTGACGAGGAGGTCCTGGCGGCCGGAGAGGTCGACTAGCCGGTCGCCGAGTTCGGCTCCCACGCGCAGCCACGCGGCCGGGGAGGAACGGGGTTGCGCGGGCGGGGCGCCGTCGTCGTCCCATCGCGCGAGGTCGGCGTCGTCGTCCGGCGTGGTGGCGGGGGACTGGACGTGGTGGTGGGCGCTCATCGCGAGCGGCCCCGGTGTGCGGAGACGGTGCTGCCCGGGGGCTGCCGGGCGGCTGAGGCGGGGAGCTGCTTGCCGAGGGTGAGGGGCGCGATCTGCTTGACGCCGGCAGCCTTGATGACGGCGGCGGCGACGGCGTCGCGATCCTCCACAGGAGCGATGCCGACGAGGTTCGCGAGCGCGGCTTTGGTGCCCAGGACGGCCTCGGTCTTCTGGTAGCTGAGCAGCTCTCGCAGTTGGGGGGCCCATCCCAGCTCGCCGAGTTCGACCTGGTGGGCGAGGTGTCGGGCGACCCGGACCACCCGGGCATCGATCCTCAGCGCCAGGGCGAGGTCATAGTCCGTGCCGATCTGGATCTGCACGCTGAACCGGCTCGCGAGCGCCTCCGTCAACACCGCCCCGTGGACGCCGGGATTGTGGCCCGCCACCACGTAGAAGCCCGGCTCGGCCTTGATGGTCTCGCCCTTGTGGGCCTTGACCTGGATCTGCCTGCGCCCGTCCATCGCGGGATACAGCGCCGCCAGGACCTTCGGTGAGATCAAGGTGGCATCGTCGATCAGCAGGGCGCGGCCCTCGGTCATCGCGGTGACCAGCGGACCGTACTGGAAGACGTAGCCTCCCGCGTCGTCCTGTGTGTACTCGCCGATCAAGTCGCCGACCGTGGTGTCGCCGTCACCGGCGACGGTGAGCAGGTCCGGGAACGCCGCCTCTACCAGACTCGTCTTGCCGGTGCCCGGAGGGCCGTAGAGCAGCACCGGCACGTCGGCGTCGCGCAAGCGATTCAACGCCTCGACGTCGGGCAGATCGGCCAGCTCCCGGGGGTGGTAGACCTGGCCCCCCGCGCGGCGGATCGGGCCGGTCTGCCTGGGCGTGGCTGCTGCGGGAATGGTCGTGCGGGCCGTGGCCGCCTGGGCGCGGGGAGAGTGGGTGCCCGGTGGGCTGATCACAGCGGTCTGCGCGGCTGCGGCGGTTTTCGCGTTCGCGCGGAACTCCGGTTGTCCGGTTCCGCCTTGGTCGGCCTCGCCGCGTCGCACCAGGGTGAGGGCGGCGTTGCGGACGGCGCCGTGGGAGTGGCCCAGCTGCCTGGCCATGTCCCCGATGGTGAGCGTGTCCGCCGGCCGGTCGGCCAGCAGTCGGGCCACCTTGGCCCGTAGTTCGCCGCCCTTGGTGCGCGCTGGACTGGTAGGCGTTCCGGGTGTGGTCAAAAAGAGGCCCCTTCAACAGGTGCGGGTGCGAGCGGGGTTGGCGATGCGCTGGAGAGGCTGGCCGCTCTCGGAGCGGATCACGGACTGTGCCGACATCGGCGACCGGGCCAACCGGGCGTACCGTCGGCGCTCACCGGCCGACCGCAGGCTCAGTCCAGGTGCAGGAGATGGCCGGCGCCGAGCAGCTCGCTGGCTGCCGAGCAGGCCCGTGCGTCCGCTCCGTACCGGGTTCCGTCGCTCGGCAGACGCAGCCTGGCGTCTCTTCGAAGCCGACCTGGAGCAGGATCCGCCGGGCGGCGGCGTTGTAGCCGGTGGTGGTGATCTCGCCGGTGATGGTGTGCCGGATCGTCATGAACGGCTCTGCTGGTGCTTCGGGCAAGGCGGATCTCCTATCGGTGGTGGCGGGAAAGCGGTGGGGTGTTGGGCGAAGGCGAGGCGGGCCCGGAGCTTCCAGCACACCAACGGTGCGTGGCTGGACCACGAACGATGGGCAATGACTGCCGACCTGCTCCAGGGCGGGCCTCACCGCCCCGCAGCTACCTGACTCGCCTTTCCGCACGTTCTGATAGCCGGGTGTACCAACAACGGCCATATAGGGGCGAATCTCCTTATTGTCATAGGTGGTTCGGTGTGTTCCGGGCGTTCGGCGCGACCTGGGCGTGGTGCTAGCACGGGCAGTGCCCCCTGGTGATGACCTTGGCTTGGCAGTCGCGGGCCGTCCGGTGGAGCTCGGTGAGCGCCTCACGTGCTTGGGAGTGGTTGTCGACAGCGGGTGGACCTCGCCCTGGTGCTGGGTGAATCCCGCCAGTTCCAGGGCGGTGGTCGCCCACCGGTGCCGCTCCCCGCTGGAGAGCAGGACCATCGTGTTGCCGGTGCTGAGGTGCAGGGTGAAGCCGCGCAGGCCAGGGCAGCGGGCCTTCGTCTTGGAACGCCGAGTCAGCGCCGTGGCCGCCGCGGGGTGCCCGCGGGTGAGGGCTGCGCGGTCATGGCAGTCTTCGTGCGGCGCAGCGTCGGCGGTGCGGACGCTGCGGCCGGGGTGGGGTGCAGGTCAGGGTCGAGGTCGACGCTGTAGCGGGCTGCGATGAGCATGTCCGCAGCCCAGGTGGCGTGTTCGTTCTCCCAGGTGCGGCCCAGGTCGAACGGCAACCGGATCCAGATGCCGCGCAGCGTGGGATACGTGTCGAATCCAGCACGGGCCAGAACACTCGCGGCGAAGGCATCAACCGGGCCATCGACTTCGACTTCGCCGCCCAGGCCGCGGGTGATGCGGATCGCTTCGTCGCTCATCGGCTCCGCTCCTTTCTGGCTGTCTGTGCTCGGCCGCCCACGGCCACGGCGGCGGGCTGCGACAGAAACTCAGGGAGGGTGGCTGCCGGGGCAGTGAACCTTTGCGGGGAGCGGGTAGCCGCTGCCTGCGCGATGGGGTTGCGTCGCTCCAACAGCCCGTTGCGCACGGCTGGTTGCGGTGGGCCGGGGCTGAAGGCGGGGTCGAGGGGGTAGTCGGCCTGCACCTCGTAGCCGTGTCGGCGAAGGTCGAGGACGGCCTGGCGGATACGGCGGATGCCGTCGTGCTGGGGGTGGGCGAGCCGGTACAGGCCCGGGGTCTCGGGGATCGGCTCGAACTGTTCACGGACCAGGAACCAGTCGGCCAGGTGTGCGGGGATGTTCGCGGTGGCGGCGGCCACGAAGCCGTGGTCGGGATGGGCGCCGAAGCGGAAGTGGTCAGTCAGAGGCGAATCCTTTCGTGAGCGGTCAGCGGTCAGCGGTCAGCGGTCAGCGGTGCCGCGGAGCGTGGGGCGGGCAGCGGCGCGGGGTGGGCGGTGAGCAGTCGCGGGCTGGGCGCGGACAGCGCGGCCGGCCCGCCCGGTACGGCGGCGCGGGCCTGGCGCTCGAACGCTTCGCTGTCGGCGAGCCACGTTTCGATCGCGGGCAGGACGGCGAGGCCGAGCTGCCCGCGGACCTGGCTCCATTCGTGGGCCGGCAGTGTGCGGGGGATCGAGTACAGGTCGTGGCGCAGGTCGTTCCATTCGTTCCAGGCGTCCTGGCTGTGGTCGAGTGCCTCGCGCAGGCGGGTCAGGGCCGCGGCGTCTTCGGGCCAGGGGGTGGCGGCGGGACGGCAGCGGGTGAGCAGGATCGGCGCGTGTTCGAGCACGTCGCGGTAGGACAGCCAGGCGTGGTCGGCGAAGTCCCGTGCCAGTCCTGAGATCAGGCGGGAGTTGCCGAGCGGAACGCCGTCGCTGTACCGGCCGGAGTCCTTGATCGCCTGGAGGGTCTGGTGTTCTGCCCGGATGCGCTCCAGGGCGCGCAGGACGTTGTTCAGGTCCTGGTTGTGCAGGGCGCGACGGTAGGCGGGCAGGAACGTGTGCGTGACGGCGTGGGCGGCGAGGCCGGGATCGGCGGGCAGCACGATGCTGTGAGGCGTGGTGGGGTCGTCGTGGGGGTCCTCTTGCTCCCGGTCGGTGAGAGCGCCGAGGAGGTATCCGCTGCGGTGGCTGGGGCGCTCGATCAGCAGCAGCTCGGTGCCGGTGCCGTTCTTCAGGACGGACGCGAACGGGATGCGGTGGTCTTCGAGGGCCCGGTATATCTCGCCGGCTTCCCACAGCATGGGCCAGAGGTCTTCCTGCCACAGCGGGTGGCTGTAGATCTCCAGTACGGCGCTCCAGGTGCCGGGCAGCCGGGCGGCGATCTCGGTGCCGATGTCGCCGAGGTAGGGCCGGCTGCTGGTGATGATGGTGGCGCCGTGTTCGTGGGCGTGATGCACCAGGGCGCTGGCGGTGGCCCGGGCAGCCTGTGCGTCGGCCAGCGGAGCGGTGAACACACCGTTGGGCAGGCGCCTGAATCCGGCGTCTTCCAGCGCTTGATGGGCCTGCGGGTACTTCTTGCCGGAGGCGATGGCGACGAGCCCCAGGGGGGCGGCTGGTGGTGAGGGTGATCTCGGCGGAGGGCGTGGGCATCGAGGTCCTGGTGGGTCGAGACCGCGGGCGAGCTCGTTCAGACGGACGGGGCTCAGCGGGTCTTCGGGGCGCGCTTGGGCTCGGGGGTGCGCGGTGGTTCGGCGTGCGGAGGCTGCGCCGAGGGGCGGCGGTATGGCGATGAGACGCGTTCGATGGTCATCAGCGGGGCGACGGCACCGGAGAAAGGGAAGGACGTGGAGCGCAGGATGGGCCGGGGATCGAGCGTCTCGGCGACGACCGCGTGCATGAGGAAGGGCGGCGTCTTGTCCGTGAACGAGATGTCCCACAGGTGACCGAGGTCTTCCGGGGAGGCGGCCAGGTGCCAGGTGATGGATGCGTCTCCGTGGATAGGCGGCGCTGGCGAGTCCACGGGGCGGCCGACCACGGCGGCGTGTCCGTCATGCGAGATAAATCCGGAAAGCCCGAAGTCGCCGAAGTGGGTCCAAGAGTCGACGTCGACGTAGAGCTCCAGCAGGCCGGGCTCGGCGCCGATGCCGTAGACGACGTGATCCGGATCGGCGGCCAGTTCGCCTGCCAGGGTGCCGATAAGCCTCGCGACGAACTCGATCGGCACATTGCCCGCGATATCCGCACGCCAGCGCTCAGCAGCTTCTTCGTCGGTGCGGGCTGAGATCACCATATGAGGGCCTCGGCCCACGGCTGCTTGGTCGTGGCGGATCGTGATGCGTCGGCATGGGCTGGTCACGGTCAACGACGAGGCGTCGGCGTGTTCGCTCCACGCGGTTTCCTCGGCGAAGATGTCCAGGAGCTGTTGGTGGTCGTTGGGGAGGCTGGCGGCCAGGTAGCGGGGAGAGATGAGGATTTTCTCTCGGGGACTGTCCTGGTCGGGGTCGTTGGGCATGGTTCTTCCGGTGGGATCGGGAGCGGGCGACGAAACGGGGCGCCTCAACTACGCGGCGGAATCGCGGTGTAGGTTCCGCATCCTCGTGAGCACTGCCACCGGGACGCTTGCGCTATTCCGCGCCGGGCGAGCAGCGCCAGGGGCCGGTGATCATGAGCAGAGGCTCGCCGTTCAAGGTGTGTCGGTGTAGCCCTCCGTAGTCGCGATATGACGCATGCGCGGAGGCTTTCTGAAGTGATGCGTAATGCCTTCCGGTGGCGAGTGGGATGTATCAATGATCGCGACGAACGCCGGTTTCCATAACCGGCGGCCCTCGGCTATGTTGCGGCCCGTCTGCTGTGGCGAGGGTGCTCTCAACTGGTACCTCTGCCCCTCGGCCAGTACCGATGATGGCGATTGCTGCCGGGGCCAGACGCCGGCCTGGAGCCGTGTCGCGTCGGAACCCCTTCGGTGAACAGCCGTCCTTCGCCGTCGTGTATCGCGGGTCAGCCTGAAGTAGTGGCTCCATAGCGCAGGCCGTCGAATAGGAGTGAGGCGCGAGCGTGTTCGAAATCGCGTTCAGCTGATGGCTGCGTGACGGGGAGGAGCGTTCGCTCGCCGACGTCACTGCATCTGTGCTCGATGCACTCCTGGATCTGGCCGAAGAAGCCCGCGACAACAGGGGAACTCCCACCCGCTGCGCGGCGGCCTGCCGTCAGCGTGAGCCGCTCGCATAGCACTCTTTCGAGGGAAATTCCGCTGCCGGATGCCCTGAGAGTTGCACAGCAAGCGACGGGCGCGGTTCGCTGTTGCCACCTGGCAGGTGGCAGCCAGGTCCGGGCGCCGCAAACCGACCCTGACGCCGACGGACAACACCACCCCCCGTGCCTTGCCCGTCTCGCGCACAGTCCCCACGAACCGTTCTTGTGAACTTCACGCACCTTCTGCCGGGTCGGGGCAGGAACAAGGGAGAGCGTGATGCACATCGATCAGTACATCGTCGACGTCCGCCGCCAGCACACCGGAGAGAGCCTTAGAGAAGCGCGCCTCCGCCTTGCCAGTCTTCGGGACTGGTCTGAGCCGGTGCCCGCCGCCAAGGACACCGATCAAGCGCGACTGGATTCGTACCTGCTGAACGTCCTTGGCCAGGGGCAGGGCCTCAACCCCCTCGGCGTCAGCGAAGTCGTCCCCAGTGCCGACCAGCTTGTGCTGCGCTTGGAATCACCGGAGCCCTTCTCCTCGCTGCTGACCCTGCTCCCCTATAAGGACCGGCGTCGATCCCGGCACGGCGTACTCGACCTGCGTGCCTATGTCGGCCGACAGGGCATCGAGCTGGCCCTGGGCAGGACCGCTACAGGCCGCGCACTGATCCTCGGCCCCCCGAACTGCGATCTCGCCGCCATCCTGGACGCCCACCGCACGGCCGTCGAAGAGCAACGCTATGAGCCGCTGTGGACCAAGGACACCCCGCACGGTCCGATGCCGCGGCCCCTGGGCCGAAGCACGCGGACGACGAGCAGGAGGGCCAAGCCCGTGGACCCGCACACCGTGCGCCCACATCTCGCCAGCGCGCTGCTGCGCCGCCTGCATCTGTGGCCATCGCTGGTCCATGGCAGCACGGTGACGTTCACCAGCCAGCCCCACAACTCCGGTCTGAACTGGACGGTGCAACACGGCGTGCCGCACCAACGCCCCGTGCACGACGACAGTGTCGCCACTGCGCTTGCCGAGGCGGTGGCCGGACCAGGGCTGGCCGCCGACACGGACGGCCATCACTGTGACCAGCAGCAGTGCGTCCAGACCTTCGCTTTGGGGCAGCTCACCGTCCGCACCATCCACGCCGACAATCCCCACCCCGCCCAACGGCCGGGCCGCGCCCGTGCACACGTCCTGGCGACATTCCTGAGCGAAGGGCAGCCTCCAGTGGGCGGCACTGGACAGACGCCCGGCGGGCACGTCCTCCAGCTCATCGACCCTTGGGGCGACGATCGGCTGGACGCCGCCAAGCAACTCGCCGCTGCCTGGGCACAACAAGGGCTGTGCACCCTGGTCCTGCGCGTGGACAGCAGCCGCCACCGGCGCGGTGACACCGCAGCGTGGGAACGGGTGCGACTGACCGGCGGGCCCGGAGCCATGTTCATGGGGTACGCCGACTTCGTCCACGGCGATCTCGAGTCTGAGATTGCCCGGGCCCGAGCGGAGTTCGACCAGGTCATCATGATGAAGCGCCAGTGGGCGGACATGCCTCTGGCGGGACTCTCCCCGCTGGCGGACGACCACGTCATCGTCACGGACGGAGGCTTCGGCAGGACGACGAAAAGCACCAGCATCCGGGCTGGTGAACTACGACGCACCACCATCCCTCTCATGCCCAACGAATCCGCGGTGGCTTGGCTGAACCGCCACCTGGCGAGGGTCCCTTTCGCCGAGGTGCCCCTGACCGGCCTCGTCCTGTGGTGCGCACACGACGCGCGCGGACCCGACGCTTTTGACGCCGCAGTGGATGCCGAACTGGCCCGCCACGGGATGCCGGTACTGGGCCGGCTGCCGCGCGCCCCGCGCCGTAGCCCTCACCGCACGGTGCTGGACTGCCTTCCCGACGAGCGGCGAGTGTTCGAGACGCAGCAGGCCATGCAGATCCGTAGCAGCTTCGGCGCTCCGGGCGAGAACGCGGAGGTGTTCCTGGCCGCCCTGCGCGAATACGCCGAGTGCTAGCGGGACCGACTGCGAGCCCGACGCCGCAGGGGCGGATACGGAAACAGAAGTGGGGTGTCCGCAAGGGCTCGCGCAGACGCGCGAGCCCTGCGAGCCCGTGGCAGGAAGCCCGCGAACCGAGTGGTTCAGTCGCAGCCGGACCTCTCGCCACAGATGTTTTGCCGTGCTGGCACCGAGGTGGCGGGCGCGGTTCCCGACCTTCAAACCGCAAGATCGTTAACAGTCGACTACTGACCGCTACTGAACGTCACCAATGCCCATGATCGCGCGGAAATGCTCGATCGGTGCTCATGATCACGCGCAAATGCTCGCGGAATCGTGGGACCTACAATCACGGTGTAGCGTCCAGGGCCTAGTGCGCACTGTTTCCAGAGGAAACGCCAGAATCCGGACTTGGCGCGCAGTCGTCCCGTCGGTCGGGCATGCGCAGAAATGGCAGTAGCGGTTTCCGCCGGGATGAGAATGATCAGTCAGAGCTGTCCGGAGACGGTGCGTCACAGATCCTGGCCAGCAGGTCACTGCAAGATTCGCGCCACAGCTTGTGCTGCTGCTTCTCTAGGACGTGGCATGCATCGTCCATCGGGAACCCCGCACCCCGGTACGGAGTCGGCTCCTTGACGCGTCCAAGAAGGTTCTGCAAGGCGGCCTTTGGATCGTCAGTGTCGGCAAGGCGGTCATCACCGATGACGAACGGGGCTTCGGTGCCCTCACCCACGTAGTAACGGGTGCGCTCCCACAATGCGAGGTACACCTGCGTTCTAACGACCTGCTCCAACATGAACGGGGTGTACGTCTCGCCGTCCTTGGCCGCCCGCAGCACACCTTCCTCGGCTTCAGCATGGCGATCCCGCGCAATGCCGGCCAACCGCTGCACCTCGAACTTGATATCCATGTTTCCCCTCGTGATCACTGGTTGGGTTGACTCTAACTGCATTGAGATGCACGTGACTTGAGAGCGTCTGACTGGCAGGGCATTGAGTACAACCGACAGCAATGGTGCCTGCTGCATAGCCGCTCTCCGCATCCCTCGTCTGTTGGCGCTTTACTACGTGGCGGCAGGCGTGAACCCGCAACATCGACGTGCGCACCTGGGCTCGGAGTTGCACATCGGCTGCGCGTCCTCAGCCGACAGTGCGCACCGAGTCGCGGAACCTACACGCGGAGAGCGCGCGCTGCGGCGTGCAGGCTGGTACCGAACCGGTGGGCGAAGGCCCGCGCTTTTCCCTCCAACTCGTCGTAGGAGTCCTGCGCGGTCATCTGCGCGGCGTGCTTGCGGTACCGGTAGACCGGAACGGGCAGCAGGATTCCCGGGGCGAGGCAGGTGATCGCGAGAGCGCAGTAATCCTCGCCCTGTACGAGACCGCCCATGGGGGCCGCGCGCACCAGGTCGGTTCGGGCCAGAAGGGTGGTCGGGCCGAGCGGGATGGTGTCGGCCGGGTCCTTCCAGTACCGCCATACGTCCCCGGCCTCATGCCGGCCGGGCGGCGTCGGGCACCGCCACAGGGTCGTGGACCCGTCCGCGTGCAGGTCCTGGCTGTATCCGGCGCACCAACCCACCCCGGTCTCCTCAAGCGTGCGCAGCCGCAGCGCCATGGCCCAGTCGGTGAACTCGTCATCGTCGTCAGCCCATTGGACGTACTCGGTGCGCACTTCGTTGAGGGCGAAGTTGCGGGCGCAGGCCGCGCCGACCGAGCGCGGCAGGGCGAGGGTACGGATGCGCGGGTCGACGGCGAGCGCGGCGGGCAGCCGGGTGGGGTCGGCGCCGTCGAGGGCGACGACGGCCTCCCACGGGACGCTCTGGCGGCACAGGCTCGCGTGCATGGCGGCGAGGAACGCTAGCCGCTCCGGGCGGAGTTGGGTGGCGATGACCACGGTGATCTTCGAGTGAGGGTGCGGCGACAGGGGCTTCTCCGGGCGGGCTTCGGTAGGGACGGTGCGGGCTGCCGGGGTTATCGGCGGGCGGCCTTGCGGGGCGCCGGCGCCAATGAAGGAGCAGTGGCGGACAGGCGCGGGGCGGTACGCGGCGGCACGACCGGCGCCGGAGAATCCGGGTTCCATGCACCGGGATCGGCGACGATGCGGCTTCGCGGGTCGGTGTCCCACCCGACGACGGGTCCGCGGTCGTACGCCAGCAGGCCGATTACTTCGATGCCGGACTCGTGCAGGACATAGGCCCACTCCAGATCCTCGGTGCCGTCCTGCGTGATCAGTTCACGCTCGGCCGGGGTGCCGTCGGTGTTGTACAGGTTGGTGAGCTGGCGGCTGGGGTACTCCTCGCCCCCGGTCAGGGAGCGGCGCAGGCCGGCGGGAGCACCGTCGAGGAGGTCCGTGCCCAGTTCCTCCCAGCCGTGGTGCACCTCGTCGATCAGGTGCCGGGCCATCGCCTCCACGTCACCGGCGAACCGGTGCTGGTAGGCGGCCAGGAGTAGCGGGAGTTTGCTGTCGGGGTAGCCGTCGAAGTGGACGTACATGCCGGCATAGCCGTCGGCGGTGGGGCGGGCGATGACCGCACGGGTGGACAGACAAGTCTCCTGGGGGATGGGGCGGGTCAGTGCGAGCGGGCGCGTGACGCCGGAGCCAAGGTGGGGGCCAGCCAGGCTGTGGCTGGGGCAGGTGTGCTGGTCCGCGCGGTGGTCTGGGGCGGTGTGGTGGCCGGGATCGGATGGTCGGGCTTCCACAGGCCGGGGGTGTCGCGGAGCCGGACGCGGGGGTCGGTGCTCCACGCGACGAGGGGACCGCGTTCCACGCCGGGCGCGCTGATCACTTCGATGCCGTGTGGGTGGAGGACGTATCCCCAGTTCAGGCGGGACGCCGTCCGCTCCGTGTAGATCAGAGGCGGCACGGTCGGCCGGGCCGGGTAGCGCCTGCCGGGCCGGTCGTGGCCGGCGGCGAGGCGGTCGCGCAGGGCGTCGGGAGCTCCGTCGAGGAGGTCGGTGCCGAGGGAGGACCAGCCTTCCGGCGCGTCGTCGATGAGGTACGCGGCCAGGGCCTCGGTGTCGCCGGCGAACCGGTGCTGGTGCGCGGTGAGCAGCAGCGGCAGGCGATGGCTGGGGTAGCCGTCCCAGTGGACGTACGTCCCGGCGTAGCCGGTGGCGGTTGGGCGGGCGATGACAGAACGAGTGGACAGAGAATCTTCCTGTCGACGGGGCGGGTCAGCGTGCGGGGCGGCGTGCGGGCGCGGCCGGTGGCGCGGGTGCCGCCGCGGGGCCGCTCGTGGGCTGTGCCGGTGCTGGCGGGTGCGTGCGACGGTAGGTGTCGGCGAGATGGTCGTCGGTCAAGTAGCTGAGCTGGTCTCCGAGTTCGGACAGCTGCTCGGCGTGCTGCCGGTACTGTTCGGCGATCTTCGGCTGGTGGTTGCGCTCGCACCACTCGGCGGCCGTCTCCAGGAACTGGTGCAGCTCGCCCAGGGCGCTGTGTCCCTCGCCGAGGACGGCGGTGGCGACGGCCTGGAACTCCGCGGTCGTGCGCACTTGGTACAGCTGGTGGGTCCAGGCGATGACGCTCTGCCCGGCGTCCTCGATCGCGAGGCCGTCGGTGAACTGCTTGGCGTCGTGGGTGGCCCAGCGGTGCAGGTCGTTGGTGGTGGGCCGGTTGCCGCGGTGGTCTTTGATCTGCTCGCCGGTACGACCGATGTTGTCGTACAGCTCGAAGTCGGGGTGGGACAGGGACAAGGAACTCCTCGGGGCCGTGGAGCCGGGCCGCGGTGCTACGCGTGGGTCGTCAGCCCGGAGGCGACGGGCGGCCCGGAGGCTTCGGTGCGGGCGCACGTGTAGCCGATGAGGCGGGACGGGGCGGCCTTGGCCGGCACGGTGGCAGCGTCGGAGCAGACGAACGTGTACGTGACCGAGGTGCGAGGGATGTCGTGGAGCCAGGCGCGGTCGTCCTTGCCGGGGTTGATCTGCAGCCCGGAGTGCGCGACCGCGTCGGTCTGCGTGTGGGCATGGGCGAACAGGATCAGCGCCCCACCGTCGGTGGTCTTGAGCGCGTAGGCGTCCTGGTAGCGGTTGGCTGCCCCGGCGAAGACGGTGGTGCCCAACTTCCCGTACTTCTTGGTCGTCCTGTCGTGGACCTTGATCTG
Source organism: Actinobacteria bacterium OV320 (assembly GCA_001298545.1). Lineage (GTDB taxonomy): Bacteria > Actinomycetota > Actinomycetes > Streptomycetales > Streptomycetaceae > Streptomyces > Streptomyces coriariae. The sequence continues at coordinate 675,612 of LJCX01000030.1, read as the reverse complement.
CTGCTTGCTCGCCGTGGTCGGGGTGAAGACCTTGGTGCCGGTGTTCACCCCGCCGGTCGCGAAGTTGTCGATCACCGCGGTGCGCAGCAGGTCGGCATCGGCGGCGAGCTGCTTGTTGCCGTCGGCGGCGACCGCGGTGGCGTAGCCGTGCTGGTCGAGGGCGATGTCCGGCAGTGTCTTGTCGTCGAGGTCGACGACGGAGACCATCTCCCACCGCTTTTGCTCCGGCTGCTCGGCGAAGACCGCAAGTCGGCTCGGATCCTTGCCCTTTCGGCCGGAGAGCGCGGCGGCGAACCAGCGTTCCTGGCCAGCGGTGAAGCGCGGGATGTACAGCTTGGCGTTGGCGGTGTCGTACGACCACGGCTTGTACGGCTTGCGGTCGGCCTGGGGCAGACCCTCGTCCTCCTTGTAGTCCGCCACGGACATGGCGTACAGCGGGCCGTCCTCGATGCTGTCGAGGAGCGTGCGGTCGTTGTCGGCGTTGGCCTCGTTGTTGATCTCCGAGTAGTGGGTGATCTGGGCGAGGGCCTCCTGCTTCGTCAGCGCTGGCACGGCGGCCGGTGCGGGAGAGGCGGTGCGGGTGGCCTTCGTTGTGGCGTCGTGGCTGCTGGTGTCGGAGGTTGTGCAGGCGGACGCGGTGAGGGTGACGGTCGCGAGCGTGGTGAGCAGCAGGGCGGCGCGGCCGGCGGGGGTGTGCGAGGGGATGAGGGCGCTCCGGGAGAGGGGATCAGCGGGATCGGGATGGGGTTGTGGTGGTCGACGGGGAGGGCACGGCGGTCGCGGCCGGTGGTGTGCGGGTGTCGGCAGCGGCGCGCAGGTGCTTCGCGGCGCGGGCGAGGTAGATGCGGCTGTCGCCGAGGCGGTCTTCGAGCCGTTGGTGCTCGGTGGTGATCGCCCGGTCGCGGGCGGGGCCAGGGGCCTGGTGAGCGAGGTCGGCGAGATGGCCGAGGTGATGAACTGCGGCGCTGAGGGCGGCGAGCGCGAGCCCGGTGGGTTCGGCGGCGCTCGCGAGCGCGAGGGTCGTGCGGCGCACCGTGGTCGTGGGCCGAGCCGGGGAGCGGGCGGCGGAGCGATGGCGGAAGGCGCTCTCGCCGACCAGGAATCCCAGCAGGCGGGCCAGGTGACGGACTTCGTCGTCCAGGAGCTCGCTCAGTGCCGGATCCGGGCGGATCTGGTCGGGGAGCGGAAGGTGGTCGGCAACGGTGTTGAGCCGGTCGGCCACGTCGTGCAGCAGCATCCGCTGGTCGGGATCGGACAGCGGCAACTCCTTGATGCGGGCACCCGGTTCTACCGGCGGGAGGTGGATTTCGGGGAGGAGGACACTATCGGCAGCACCTTGCTCGCGGTTGCTGATGCCGCAGTGAGAGGCGGGAGGGGAGCGGCGCGGCGGAAGTTGACCCCGATGCCCTGGAGTGTGACCCACTGAGCAGCCGCCGACCACGTCGACTACATCGTCAGTCAGTACCTCCTCGGCCATTCGGCGAGTGCGCCGGCGAAGGCGGGCAAAAAGGGATTGCGGGGCGTCGGCATGGGTTCCTGAGGTGCTGCGGCGGTGGTTGATCCGTCGGCGGTCAGCGTCGTGGTCCCCCGGACCCGGGCTGCGGTCCGGGCGGGGCCGGGGGCGTGCCGGGCGTCGTGCGGGTCTGCTTCAGGAGCGCGTCGAGGTCTGGGGGTGGGTCGTAGTGCGCGCGGAGGATCTTGAGATCCGCTTCGGTGGCCATGGCCAGGGCTGAAGCGATGCTGCTGGCTGCGCCGCGGAGCAGCCAGGGCGGTGACTCGGGTTCGGCTCGGCGGTTTTGGCCCTTCCATCTGGCTGTGGCGGCCAGGTGCTCGATGACCTCGTTGAGGACCGGCGCGACGGCGTCCAGCAGGGCGTTGAGCGCGGTGCTGAACTCGGCTGGCGTCTCGGCCGCGTCTAGAGCCGTGCGGTAGGGGCTCAGGTCCGGAGCGGGGAAGGGCTCGGACGGCAGGGGGTGCCGGGTGCGGAAGGCTTCGGCATCGCGATCGGCCCAGCGATGCAGGTCCGCCTTTGTGGCGGAGCGGGTGTGGTACGCGTGGATCTGGTCGGCGGTGCGGCCGACGTTGTCGTACAGCTCGAAGTCGGGGTTCTGCAGGGGTGCTCCAGGTCTCGTGCGGCCGCGGCTTGCGGGGGTTTCAGTGCATGCGGGCGTCGGTGTCGAAGAGCGCCAGTTCGTGGGGGTGCAGGAGGTGCTGCACGATGAAGCTGCGCCCCGCCACTTTCCACAAGCCTCGGCCCCGGTTGAGGTGGGAGATCGCGTCGGTCTCCACCGAGGTCAGGCCCAGCAGGGCTGCTGCGGCATGGAGTTGGTCGGTCTCCTGCCGGTAGATGATGCGGGTGGAGCAGTCGCCGAGGAGTCCTTCGGCCAGGGCGCGTCCTCGGGATCCGGCGTCGCCCGCGGTGAGCAGGTCGGACAGCCGGTGGATCACCATCAGATTCGCGATGCCCAGCCCGCGGCTCAGCTTCCACTGGGACTGCATACGCTGCAGAAGGCCGGGGTGGCGCATCAGGCGCCATGCCTCGTCGTAGACGATCCAGCGCCGGCCGCCGTTCGGGTCGGACAGTGCGGATTCCATCCACGCGGACGCGCAGGTCATCGCCAAGACCAACGCGGTGTCGTCGCCGGATCCGCCCAGGCGGGACAGGTCGATGGTGAGCATCGGCGAGTTGGGATCGAAGGCCACCGTGCTCGGGGCGTCGAACATCCCGGCGAGGTCGCCGTGGACCAGCCTGCGCATGGCGTGGGCGAGGTCGCGGGAGGCGTCGCCGAGGCGGCCGGACATGATGCCGCCGGCCACGTCGAGTTCGTCGGGGTTGTTGAGGGTGGCGGCGATGTCGCCGAGCAGCGGGGTGCGACCGGTCGCGACGGCGCGGGAGACGACGGCGTCCAGGGCGACGTCGAGGCCGGTGTGCTCCATCGGCAGCAGGTCCCGCCCGAGCACGGTGCGGGCCAGCGAGCCGAGTAGCAGCAGGCGGCGCTTACGGATTTCGCCCGCCCAGTCGGCCTCGGAGACGCTGTTGGGCCGCGGCGCCGCGTCCAGAGGGTTCAGCTTTCCGGGCAGGCCCGGCCCGAGCGCGATGGAGGTACCGCCCAGCGCCTGTGACACGGGCGTCCATTCACCCTTGGGATCGCACGGCACGTAGACGCGATACCCGAAGGCGATCGACCTCAACGCGAAGCTCTTGGCCAGCGCTGACTTGCCCTGTCCGATCACCCCGGCCAACAGCACGTTGGGGTTGGTGAAGCCCTCGACCTTGCCGTACAGCGCGAACGGATCGAAGCAGAAGCTGGCTTCGGCGTGGACGTCGCGGCCGATGTAGATGCCCTCGGCGCCGAGGCCGCCTTCGGCGAGAAACGGGTACGCCCCGCTCGCGGTGGCGGTGGTCATGCGGTGGGCGGGCAGCTTGAGCCTGTTGTTGCGGGAGGACGCGGGGCCGGGTCGCCCGGCGGGCGGGAAGAGGGGCGGCGGCATCTCCTGTTCCTCTACGCCGGTGCCGCTGGTGTGGGCGGCTGCTTCGGCGCGGGCCTTCGCGGCGGCCTCGGCGAGCTGCCGGCGGGCGGCTTTGCGGGAGGCACGGTCGGTGCCGTGCGGGATGAACAGGGGGCTGGCGCTGGCGCGGCGGGCGCGGCGCGCGGGCCGGTGGCTCATGGCGGGGCGGCTTTCACGTGACGGTGGTCTGGACGCGGTGCGGGGGTCAGACGACCGGTGAGGCCGTGAACAGAATCGGGCTGCGGTAGCTCTTGCCGTCGCCCGACCAGTCCAGCTGAATGTAGCCGTCGGCGAGGTAGCGGCCGGATCCCGCCGCGGACTTGAGGGTTCCGGTCGAGTAGGAGCCGTTGCCGTTGCTGCTGCTGTGTTCGAGCGCGTGCTCCAGGCCGGTGTAGGCGGCCGACTTCACGACCGGGTCCGTGCCGCTGACGCTGCGCTTGGTCTGGAGCTGGAACTTGGCCTTGTTGAAGGTGTAGGTGCTGCGGTTCTTGGCCGTGTACGGGCCGTCCCAGTACACGGTGGCGGTGGTGTAGATGTAGCCGCCGGACCGCATGGCGCAGAGCGTCACGTCGAAGTCCCAGTTGTCGGAGTCGGGTCCGCTATAGCTCGGGTCATCGACGCTGTGGCTGCTGGTCTTGCAGTGGTAGCTGGCCGCGGATGCCGGGGCGGCGGTGGCCAGGGCGGCGGTGCCGGCGAGCGCGGCGAGGATGACGGCGGTGGAGGTGGAGCGCTTCAGTGCGCGCATGGGGGGCCTTTCGGTCGTGGGGGTTACTGGCTGCAGGTGGTGGTGTGGCGGTGCAGCGGAGCGTTGAGGTCGCTCGGGGTGGTCTTGCGGCGGACGACGTGGCCGGCGGCGAGGTGGCGCTGGCAGATGGTTAGGACGGGTGGCCCCTCGGGCAGCCGCTCGGGGTGGCAGTCCGTGTCCGTCAAGGGCTCGCCCGCGACGGGCAGGAGGTGGAAGGCGTCGTGCACGGCGGCGGCGGACTGCCACATCCGGGTGTGCGCGGTGGCGAGGTGTCGGCCGGCGGCGGGGTGCGGGGGCCGGGTTGCCTCGGCGAGCTGGTCGAGCAGCTGATGCAGCGCGGTCAGATGCGCGTGCAACACGTCGAGGTGCACGCGATCCGCGGGTGAAGCAGTGGGTTGGGCGCGTGGGCTGAGGGCGCGGGTGTGGTGGCGGATACCGGCGCTGGCGGCCCGCAGGTACGGGTACGCGTCGCCGACGGGAAGGGCAGAGGTCAAAGGGAGAGAGTTCCTTCCTGCCGTGGCGGCAGGGCGTCGGCTGGTGCCGGGGCGGGGTTACAGGGCCGTGCGGGCGAGCGGAAGGGCGCCGAGCGTGAAGGCGTCGGGCTGCTGGAAGTTGAGCCGTCGCAGGTCGACCTGGGCGGTGACTGCGGCGGTCTCGATCTGCGCGCACGCGGCATCGAGCAGGGCGTCGGTCTCCGCGGACACGGTGAGCAGCCCGGTCAGCGCCACATCGGCGTGCCCGGCGATCAGCTGCCGTTCGCGGACCTTCACGTCGGCGTATTCGACGGAGTCGGCTTCGGAATCGACTTGCCCGCGGCGGGCACGCTCGTTGGCGTCCGCGATGATCGCCGCCTTCTTGCGCTGCACGTCGCGCATCGCGGACTCGAGCCCCTGCGGCACGTATAGAAGGGAGAGGGTGCGCCGGACCCCGGCGGTGAACATCAGGCCGTGCAGGAACCCGGCGCTCGTTTCGGTGCGGGGCCAGTCCTCGACCCAATAGGTGGCGTGCCGGGCGGAGTCGGTGGCGAGCCGGTCGTACTCCTCGACCTGGACCACGGGCCCGGCGGCTGCCGGGTCGGCTTCGGCTCGGCCGGAGTGGGACCACTGCTGCAGCGCGGACAGCGCCTTGGGGTCGTAGGCGGTGCGGATGACGGCGGCGATCTCGCGGGCACTGAGCCAGCCGGTCACCATCAGTCCGGCGCTGCGCGCGGCCTGGGCGATGGCGGACGTGGTCTGTTCCATGACGGTGAAGGCGCCAGGCAGTCCACCACCGGCCTGGGAGATCAAGCGCTTGGCGGCCTTGAGGTCCAGGCTGATGGCCAGGTACGCCTCGTGCGGGGCGGCGGCAGGTCCTGCGGAGGCGACCAGGTCGGAGTACACCTGCCCCGCGACCGGGGTGTCGGGTCGGCCCTGTTGGGCCCAGTGGCGGGCGAGGGTGTCGCCGCTGTCGGGCACGGTGCGCTCCAGGACCTGGACGGTGGCGACGTGTCCGGTGCGGGCGATGCCCGCCAGGGCTCGCCCCCAGCTGCTGACGTTGTGGTTCTGACTGGCCGGGTCGAGGAGAGCGAAGGCCCTGCTGGAGACGCGGGCGACGGCGGTCAGGGTCTGACCGTGCGGGTCGTGCACGGCGGCGGCCTGGTTGGCGGAATCGCCGGGCGTCACCACGCGCAGTGAGGCGGCGGTGCCGGGCAGATGGAGGATGCCGTCCTGGCGGGGGCGGGGAACGGGCCGGGCGAGCCACAGGGTCTGGCCGGTGCGCCGCCGCCGGGCGAAGCGCAGGACGATCGGCGCCCAGTCGATCAGCGAGCGGCCGTGCCGGCGGACGACGACCAGGGCGGCGACCGCGGCCCACAGCGGCGCCAGGGCGATGGCGCCGAGCAGCCCGGTGGATACCACCGTGACCAGCAGAAGCGCCAACGCGCCAGACACGAGGACGAGTTGGGGCAGGGAGAGGCCGAGCAGGATGCCGCGCCTGGACCGGTGGGGGAATTTGACGGTGAGTGGTGTGACGGTGAGATCTGACAATGGCCGTTCCGATGGTGCGCGGGGCGGTGGCCGGGGCGGCGCGCGGCGAGGAATACGCAGCGCGTGCCGCCCCGGAGGCTGGCAAGGTCACAGGCCGGTGGGCGGGGGCGGCGGCGCCCCGGTTCCGCTGGAGGTGCCGGCCGAGTTCGGTGCCGGCGGGGCGCCCTGCGGCGGTGGCGTCGAGGCGCCTGCGCCGGGCTGCGACATGAAGCCGCCGCCGTTGGAGGGCGATCCGGAACCGCCACCCTGTCCGGGTGCACCGCCGAACTGACCACTGGTGTCGTCATGAGGGCTGGTCGGCGGGGGCTGGACGGCCTTCTCCAGACCGCTCTTGATCCCCTCGCTCCCGGACGACGGGGCGTTTGAGCTGCCGCCTTCCTTGCCGGTGTCCGGCGTGGGGTTGGTGGCGATGTCGCCGGGGAAGCCGCCCGGAACGGAGTCCGGGCCCTCGGGAGCGGCGGCGCCTGCTCCGGCCGCGGCACCGCCACTTCCGGCGGTGGCGACCGCTGCGGCGGCCTTGCGCCCGGCGCGTTCGGCGTGCTGACGGGCCATCTGCGCACCGGCTCCGCCGGAGCGGTGCAGGGTCTCGGCGTCGGAGCCCTCGGAGGCGGCCCAGTGCACGAACTTGAACGTGGCATACGGGCACAGCAGGACCAGCGCCAGGATGACGATGCCGGCCATCACGTCGGCAAGGGCGGCGATGCCGTCCTTCGCCTCGGTCTTGCCTATCGCGGCGATCCCCAGGACGAAGATCACAGTCATCAGCAACTTGCTGACGACGAGGGTGGCGGTGGCTTCGATCCAGCCCTTGCGCCAGCGCCGGGCGACCTCCCAGCCGCCGCCGGCTCCGGCGAAGACGGCGAGGGTGACCATGACGAGGATGCCGACCTTGCGGACCATCATCACGCACCAGTAGAGGAAGGCGCCGATCGCGGCGCCGACACCGACGAAGACGGTGACGAGCCAGCCCAGGCCGGACAGGGAGGCGATCTGGCCCACCTTGATGATCCGCCGCACTGCCGTGGCGATGTCGAGGTTGGCGGCCTTGAAGAGTCCGTCGCTCAATGCGTCGACGACTTCGATGGCGACGGTGGTGAAGGCGATCGCGGTGAACGCGAACAGCACGCCGGTGGCGGTGCCGGTGAATGCCTGGGTGAGCGCCTGGCCGTCGCGGCGGATCGCGGCGCGTACGAGCTGGGCGCAGAACGTGGCGACGAGGACGACCAGGCCGATCGGCAGGATCATCTCGTAGTTGTCGCGGAACCACCCGGCGTTGAGGTCGACCTTGGTGGTGGTGTTGACCGCCTCGGCTGCCAAGTCAGCTGCGGCAGCGGCGAGTTCGCCCGCGCTCTTGGCCATCCAGTTGCCGATGGCCGTGCCCGGGTCGGAGGCGAAGTCCACGGCGTCGCCGACGGCACAGAGTTTGTCCGCGAGGGGGAGGTCGCAGAAGCCCAAGGGGGAATCCCCTCCATTCTCAGGTGGGCTGGGGGCGGGTCAGGGCACGACGAGGGGGGCGATGGAGACCAGCGAGCAGTTCGCGTTGGGGCGGCACTGCACGGCGAGGGTGATGGAGCGGTCCTCGGCGCCGGCCCCGCCCTTCTTCCAGGCGATCTGCTGCTTTCCGGTGACGGTGACGGCGTAGATGTACGCCTCGGTGATCGCCGACGGATCGTCCGCCAGGGCCTGCTTGAATGCCGAGGGGTAGTGGGCCTCCGTGACGATGGCGGTGGCGTACTGGTCCTGGTCGGCCATCCGCGACCACAGCACCGGATCCGGCACCTGCGTGGCGATCGAGGACCAGTCGGCGTACTTCGCCTCCGCCGTCAGCCACGCCTTCATCCCGGCGAGCTGCTGGTCACGGCTGGTGGTGCGGGTGTCGTACGACCACAGCGTTGCCGCGGCGGCCTTGGCGAAGGCGACCGGGTCCGCCAGCTGCGGGGGCTTGGCCACCGAACCGGCCCCGGCCGACGCCGTCGGACCGGCGGACGCGGAGGTACTGCTGCTCGGCCCGGAGGACGGAGCGGCGGCCTGGCTGTCGCCGGCTGTGGTGCGGCCGGTGAGTAGGGCGACGACGACGGCGAGGGCTAGCAGGACGGCGAGGCCGGTCGCGAGGACCGTGATGCGCTGGCGGGTCGACCAGCCGAGGCCGTAGCCGGACAGGGAGGGGAATCGTTTCGGCATCAGTGGACCTGCGACCCCAGGGCGGAGAAGAACGCCACGACCCCGTTCGCGGCGCCGAGACCAAGGGCGGCGCCCGCCGCGACGACCGCGCCCTTCTTCCCGTTGGCCTCGGCCTGGTGGCCGCCGGTGTGGTGGCCCCACGCCCACACGCCGAGGGAGACGGCGAGCGCGCCGACAACGGCGACGATCGCGAACAGGTTGATCGAGTTGACGACGTTCTTGAGCACGGCGAGGCCGGGCAGGCCACCGCCCGAGGGCGTGATGCCGGGGTCGTAGGCCAGATACTGCACGGTTTCGAGCAGGTGCAATGAGGCTCCTTGGGCACGCCGAAGCCCGGCGCGCGGGAATCACAGAAAGGGAGAGAGGGGCGAGGCAACTGCCTCGAGAAGGAAGGCCGGCAGCGGTGCGGGAGACGGCTGGCCCGGTCGGCGCCCGCGTTGGGGCGGCGTGGCGTGCACGAGGTCACGCAGGTTTCGTGCCGAGGCTGGACGAGGCCACAGGTCGGGCCAGGGCTGCTGTCGATGGCGCTTCGGCTCAGGCTCCGAACCGGCTGCCGGGGTGCACTACTTCGGGATCGACGGCTTCGGTGCCGGGTTGGTCTTGTAGGGGTTCGCGCAGTTGTAGATCATGTAGCCGCGGATCTTCTTGCCGTCGGACTTCCGGGTGACGGTGCCGCGGGTGTACCAGGTCTTCTCGGCCTTCTTGTACGCCCACTGGTCGTAGACGACCTTGTCGTGCCGGTAGCCAATGCCCACGACGGTGGACGTCTTCGACGGAGCCTTGCGGATCTTGACCGCACTGCAGCTGATCGTGGTGGTGCCGGTGTCGTACGCCTGTGCCGTGCTGGCGGTGGCCAGGCCGCCGGCGGCGACGGCCAGGCCCAGAGAGGCTGCCGCGAGGGCGCGCTGGGTGCGGTGGCGGGTTATCAAGTAGGTGCTCCGTGCTGTCAGGGGAATGAGGGTGGGCAGGGACGGCGGGTCCTGCGGGGCCAGTCCGAGGTGAGTGCGGAAGAGGCCCAGGGGGGTATCCCGGTCAGGGGGTGTGCCGGGGATGTCGCGCCCCGACCGGGGGTCAGATGACGCGGCGGGCGGCGAGGATGTCCCAGTCCGCGAGCGGCGTGATCCGCACAGGCTTTCCCGTACGGGGGGCCTCGATCGCGAGTCCCGAGCCGATGTACATGCCGACGTGTTCGGGGCGGGTGGCGCTGCCGCGGGAGAAGATCAGGTCACCGGGCTTGAGTGCATTGGGGGACACTGCCTTGCCCTCGTTGACCTGCGTATACGTGGTGCGGGTGAGTGGGACGCCGACGTGCGCGTACGCCTGCTGGGTCAGCGAGCTGCAGTCGCAGCGGCCCATCGGGTCGGGGCCGTGCGGCGAGGTGCAGGCGCCGCCCCACTGGTACATCGTCCCGAGCTGCGCCATCGCCCAGGCGATCGCCTTGCGCGCCTTCGGATCGGCGTCCTTCGGGATCGAGTAGCCCTTCGGTACCGACCCTTCCGGGATGGTGCCGTACCCGGAGCCGTCCCCGGCCGCCGCACAGGGCGCGGTACTGGAGGTGGTGTTCGTCTCGCTGGTGTCCTGGTCGGCGTCGGGGAACGTCGCGGCGATCGCCTTCTGGAGGGCGGTCGCCAGCTCCTCCCAGTCGGCGTAGGCGTCGGGGTAGCCGGAGCGCTGGACCTTCTGCGCGGCCTGGGCGACGGTCAGCTGCTGCCAACCGTCCACCGCGAGCAGGTGCTTGTAGAACTGTTCGCTCGAGTAGACGGGGTCGTGGATCTCCGTAGCGGTGCCCCAGCCCTGGCTCGGCCGTTGCTGGAACAGACCCAGCGAGTCGCGGTCACCAGAGTTCAGGTTGCGCAGCCGTGATTCCTGCATCGCGGTGGCGAGCGCGATGATCTGGCCCTTCTTCGGCACGTGGAGGCCGATCCCGGTGGCCACGATCGTGCGGGCGTTGGGGATCTGTTCCTCGGGCAGGGACAGGCCCTCGACGTGCACGTCCTTGGCGGTCGCACCGTTGAGGATCTTGGTGACCTGCTCGACGACCGTGTCGGTGTCGACGTCGCCCACGCAGCTGAAGGACGAGTAGGTGGTCTGGGCGGCCTCGCTGCTGGTGGCCATCAGCATGGCCGTGCCGGCGAGGAGGAGAGGAGAGAGGACGAAGACGCCGATGCCGGCGGCCACGCCCTTCAATCGGGGACGCCTCCCGGGCGGCCGTCACGGGCCGGGGACCGGTGCGCGGGCAGGGGAGGGTAGAGCGATGTCACAACGAGGTCCTTGGTGAAGTCCCGGCGGCGCGTGCGTCGTTGAGGAAAGGGCGCGACGGCCGGGTGGTGGGTTAATCGGAGCCTAGGTGCACGTGCGCGAGTTGCCGCTCGCACCGGCACGGGGCGTTGGGTCAGGTGTGCCAGGACATGGGGATACCTCCACGAACGCAGGGGGCGGGGATGCGCCATCGGCGTGGTCTGCCGGGCAGTTCCAAAACACTAAGGGCGGATCCCCGGTTGCCGAAATCGTCTCTGATCAAGGCTCTATTTCGGGGTTTTCGGCGGCGATAGCGCTCAACCGGGGATCGTGCCCTACAGTTTTGGCTCCTCCCCTCGCCCCCGCCGCTGCGCGGCCCGCAGTGCCTTCCTGCCCGCATGCGGTCCTGCGGGTTATCCAGGCGGGCCGGAGCGACTCTCCCTCACCTCACCGACCCGAATTGGGGTATCTCTTTGCCTTTTTCCCTGCACCAGGGCGACGCGCTCGGCGTCCTCGCCGAACTGCCGGACGACTGCGTCGACTCCGTCATCACCGACCCCCCGTACAACAGCGGCGGGCGAACGGCCAAGGAACGCACCTCCCGCAGCGCGAAGCAGAAGTACACCTCCGCCGACGCAGGTCACGAACTGCCGGACTTCACCGGCGAGAACATGGATCAGCGGAGCTACGGCTTCTGGCTGACCCAGATCATGACCGAGGCGCACCGGCTCACCAAGGTCGGCGGCACGGCGCTGCTGTTCACCGACTGGCGGCAGCTGCCGATCACCACGGATGCCATCCAGGCCGCCGGCTGGCTCTGGCGGGGCGTGCTCGCCTGGCACAAGCCGCAGGCTAGGCCCCAGAAGGGACGTTTCACCCAGAACTGCGAATTCGTCGTCTGGGCCAGCAACGGACCGATCGACGCGTCCAGGAACCCGGTCTACCTGCCCGGCCTGTACAGCGCCTCGCAGCCGTCGGGCAAGAGTCGGCAGCACATCACGCAGAAGCCCGTCTCCGTCATGCGTGAGCTGGTGCAGATCTCCCCACCGGGCGGCACGGTGCTCGACTTCACCTGCGGCTCGGGCTCGACGGGAGTCGCGGCCCTGCTGGAGGGCCGTGATTTCATCGGCGTCGAGAAGACCAAGCACTACGCCGCGATAGCCGCCGACCGGCTCACCGAAACGCTGCAGCAGACTTTGTCCCAGGACGACTTGACCCTCACGTCCTGAGCCCTGTCGTGCAGCGCGGCACGGCATGTGCTGCGTGGCCCGTCATGCCATGGCCGTGCCGCTCGGGGCGTTATAGCAGCACAGTCCCGGTTACCGAAACCGGGGATTCTCCGGATGGTTTGAGCCGCAATTCACGCCCAACGGCCGCGGCTCAAGGAGGCCCATTTTCGTGCCTGAATCCATAGACCCCCCGGACGACAGGGAGACGGAACCGGTCCGGCTGCCGGAGTCCGATCTGGAGAGCATTGAGGCGAGCGTCCGCAAACTGCTGGACCAATCTGCCGAGCAGGCCCGCCAGCTCGACAGCCTCGCCTCCGCACCGCCGCCCACGGACTCACCGTTCGGCGCCTTCGGCTTCCCGGGGTTCGCGGGCGTGGCGCCGCAGCCCGCCCCGCCGGAGCCCCGCCCGATCCTGGAACTGGAGGGCGAGGAGTACGAAGACGAACTCGACGCGCTGTCCGACTGGGTCGATGACTTCCTCGTCCGGGTCTACGGGGCGGAGGTCACCACCGCCGCCCCGTGGTGCGAGCAATGGCAGGAACACGCCGACGTCGTCGCCTGGCTCCACGCCCTATGGCTGGCCTACCAGCAGCACAAGGACCCCGAGGCCGGCCTGTCCGGCCTATTCGTCTGGCACCGGGACTTCCTCACCCACGCCATGGCCACCGTCAGGGCTGCCAGCGGGCCCCTGTCCGCGTGCATGACCGATCCGGACCGACCCGCCCACCGCCTGCTGCCCGGCCCGCCGCCCTCAAGCCGGACCACCGCCGAAACCGCAGAGTCCGAGGAGAACGGCGAACCCGGCCAGGCCGCCGGATGAACGGCCACGACCGGCCCGCCTTCGGTCTCTCCTTCGACCCGCGCGCCCTGAACGACCTTCTCCAGGCCCCCAGCGACATCCGAGACCTCGCGCTCGCCCAGCTCCAGGACATCGTCAACGCCCGCCTGTTCGGCGCCAAACTCACCCGCGATCTCGCCGGATGCCGCAAGGTCTACGTCGATCACCGCAACGCGTGGCGCATCGTCTACGCCCAGCGGCCAGCGCCTGCCACCTCCACGCACACCACCGAGATCCACGTCGTGGCCGTCCGCCCGCGGGAGGCGCACGACGTGTACGACACCGCCCGCGCCCGCCTCGGCATCACCCGACGGCCCATGGGCGAGCGCACCCACGCCGCCCGCACCCGCTCGCCACAGCTGAGCGCGCGCCAGCCCATCCCCAAGCCCGGACCACCGCCCTACGCGATGCCCGGCCTTCCCAGCCCCGCACTGCCCCCGACCCTGAAGGGCCCCGTTCGTTGACGCAGTTCCCCACCCTGATCGACCAGGTCGCCGCCGCCGTACTGGCGCCGGCCGAGGTCAACGAGAACCCGCACCACCGCGCCATCCTCGACGTGTTCGTCGAGATCCAGGACCTCGACCGGCAGCTCGCCGCCCTGGCCGGCGCCGAACGTCCCGCCGGCGTCACCGCCACCGAGCAGCTCGACACGCTCACCGACCTGCTGATCGAACGCATGGCGGCCGGAGCCGAGCTGGGCGCACTGCTGTCCACCTCCTGCTGCTGCGCGGCGGCGTACGAGCCCGCACCGCCCAGCGAGTACGAGCCGGTGGAGGACGAAGAGCCCGACTTCGAACCGGACCTCGATCCCGACTTCGATCCGGACGTCGAGGGTTTCGACGACTTCGAGGACCTGGAGGGTCTCGACGACTTCGACGACTTCGACGACCTCCACGAGGCCACGTGCGAGGAGTTCCTGACCTGCCCGAACCGGCCGAGGACGATCGTCCACGCCTGCCTCGACGTCTTCGACGTCCTGGGCGCAGACGAGTACGTCAGCACCGCGGAGCTGGTCGCGCGCCTGCGCGAGCTGCCGGGTGAGGCCGATGGACGCTGGCGTTACGCCGACCTCACCCCGGTCCGGCTTGCCCTTCTCCTGCGCCCCTACGGAGTCCAGTCCCGCAAGCCGCGCGCCGCCAGCGGCAGCCGATACCGGGCCTACCAGCGCGGCGACCTACTGGCCGCCCGCCCGGACTGCTCCTGCTGACCCACCCCGCCCTCGCGCGTACGCACCCGGTCACAGCGGCGGACTGGGACCTGGTCGCCGCCTTCCACGCGCAGTGTTCCGAACAGAGCCTGTTGCGCCGCTGGGGCCGCACCCGCCTCACACCCCGTGATCTGACACGGCTGCTCGCCCAGGCGCAGTGCTGGATCGGACTCGACGCGGACGAGCGGCCACTGGCCCTCGTCTGCGTCGGGCCCGTCAGCGGGGAGCCCGGCGTCGTCGACCTCGGACTTCAAGTCGCCGACGACCGCCACCGGCAGGGCATCGGAACGGCCCTGGTCCGGCAGGCGGCCCGGATCGCCCGCACGCGCGGGGCGCGCACCCTCACCGCGTTCACGCAGGCGTCCAACGCGCCGATGCTCCGGCTCCTGGAGCGTCTGGGGCCGACCCGGCACACCCGCGACGGCCCCTACGCCGAGGTCCGCATCGCCCTGGACGCACACGCCTCGGACACTCTCCCGCCCACACGAACCGCTCCGACATGACCTCACCCCCCGAACTCTCGCCCGACCGCCACCCGCGCACCGTGCTCGACCAGCGGATCGAGACGGCCGTGGGGCGCAGCATCGAGAAGCTGTGGCGGCACCGCGACGACGGTCTCCTCGACGCACCGCACGCGGCCTTGGCGGACGCTCACCGCGGCCTCGTCCGGGCCGAGCGGGACGTCACCTTCCAGCGCGCCCGTCTCGCCCGCCTGGTGTCCGGCGAATTCCCCGTTGATCAGGCATTGTTCGCCCGGATCGAGCGCACGGTCGACCAGCTGGCGCATGCCATCGACGAGCGCGACGCCCAGCAGGCCAAGGCCACCGCCGCGCTTGAGCCGATCGAAGCCGCTGCCCCGAGGCAGGCGCCACGGCAGGTGCCGACGAAAGACATCGCGGCCCTGCTCGCCATCGCCCAGGGCGCCAAGCTGCACGAGAACCTGGTCACCCACCGGCTCGCCGTGGCCACCCCCTCGCGCACTCGCATCTCCTACGCCCAGTTGCAGCGCCTGCAGGCGAGCGGCCTCGTGGATCGCGATACCTCCCACCCGGTGCATGCCGGCCAGCCGGTCACCCTCACCGACGCCGGCCGGGCCGTACTCGCTGCCCCGCGCCCCGCAGGCCCGCCTGGCACCATGCCGTCGCCCCGGCCGACGGCATCACCGGCCCCCGCACACCTGCGTCGCTGAGGGGCTCAACTCTCCCTGCCCACGGCGCCGATGGCGTCGTCGAACCGAAAGCACCGATGCCCACCCACCAACCGGATCTCCGCCTCGACGGCTACCAGGCCGTCAACGACCGTGTTGATGAGCAGTTTTGGCAGCACATCAGCATCGAGGAGGACCAGCTCACCGTCCTGGCCGAGCACCACACCGAGGACGGCGAGCACAGCTTCTACCTGATGCACAACGGCGCCGTCACCTGGGGCATCCCGGGTGAGCCCCAGCTCCTCGCCCTCTACCTCCAGCGCGACACCGTCGCGCGGACCTTCCGCTTCGACCACGCGGCATTCGCCCTGCCTGCGATAGCCCAGTCCTGGCTGATCGCCCGGGGCTGCCCCGAGGAGAAGATCCTTCTCGCCGCCGGCATGGGGAGCGAACCTGCCGACCAGGCCACCCGCGTCCTGGAGAAGCGGCTGCGCAGCGACGGCGACCATTTCGCTCTGCTGACCAGCTACACGCACGACACCGAGCCGATGGAGATCACCGTGCTGCTGCGCGCCCTCGACGAGAAGGCGCCGCTGCCGTTCCGGATCCTGCTCGAAGAGGTCGACACCAAGGCGTGGACACACACCTTGCGTGAGGGCGGCTTCGCCACCTTCGAGGCCGCCACCCAGTGGTGGGAGGCGCACTGGAGCGGCGAGGCGATCCCGCTGCCGGCAGCGTCACCGCCAACCCGCCACCCCACTGCTCCAGGCATCCCCGCTCTGCCCGCACGCCCCGCTCCACCGCGCGGTCATAGCCGCTGAATTCGCGGCTGCCCACCCGCTTTGCCCTTCCCGGCCCCGTGAAATGCCGACCACCCTGGATGAGGCGGCACGGAACATAGCACGCACTCCCCGGTTACCGAAACCGGGGATTCTTCGGAGTCTTGTTCTCGGCCCGCACGGCATCAGCCCAGGTCCGTTTCCGCATTCCCTTCCCCATTTTCGTGGAGGTCAATTCCCCATGCGCGCCACCCGCATAGCCGTCTCCGCCGCCGTTCTCGGCGCGCTCGCTCTCCCGTTTGTCTCCATCCCCACCGCCAGTGCTGCACCCGCCCTCAGCAGCTGCGCGGCCAAGCCGCTCCCGTACAAGGTGCACACCAAGGCGGTGACGATCCGCTCCAAGGCGTCCTCCAAGTCCACGGCCCTCGGCGTGCTCTACCGCAGCCACAAGTTCACCGTTCACAAGAGCAGCGGGAACTGGCACTACATCACGGACAAGACCACTGGCGTAAAGGGGTGGGTGTCCGGAACGTACGTCTACCGTGACGTCGCCATGTGCCTGGACTAAAGGCCCAGCCTGCAATTTCCCTATCCAGCATCCGAGTTCGCGGACCGTCTCTGCACGGTCCGGAATCGCAGTGCGGCTTTCCCGCCCCGAAACGCGAATGAAAGGAGCCTTTCCGTGCCCGAGTTCAGCGAGGACGTGATGGGCGTCGTCACCGAGCGGATCGAGGACCGCTTTCAGATGCCTCTCGCCGATCTGCGCCGGGCGGTTCAGGCGGCACCACAGGCCAACCCTGACGCCACCAGTGTCGTGCACTGGTACGGCCTGCTCGCCGAAACCCAGGACGCACTCGACACCGCGGAAGACGCGCTCGTCGAGGCGCTCGGCACCCAGCCGGGCGAACTCGACGACGCCGTAATGGAGTTGGCTCACCAGGTCAACGCCGCTGTCGCCGCACGTGACGGTCGCGCCATGGTCGTGGACTACCTCCTCGACCCCCTCGCTCCTGGCAAACGCGGGCCGGGCGCCTGGCGTGGCGCCTACCCCGCCGCGCGCCGCGCTCCGGCGCTGCCCACCTCGGCGCCTGCGCTGCCCGCCGTGCGGGGTATCCCGACGCGAGGGGTAACGCGATGAGCGTCATCGACAAGTCCACCAGCCGCGACACCGCGCTGGAGGAGGCGTTCGGTGCCTCCGTCGCCGAGCTGTATGCGCAGGCAGCACACTCCGAGATCTGCGCTGCACTCCACCGCGCGCTGGAGCTGCGCAGCTTTCTCGTGGTCGCCGAGGAGCAGGTCGTCCGCGTACGTGATCGCGTCCACGACGCCACGTCCTCCGACCGCGACCTGGGCGAGTTGTCCGCCGATGACCTGCGCATGGACGCCCAGTGGTTGGAGGCGGCTCTGT
Source organism: Actinobacteria bacterium OV320 (assembly GCA_001298545.1). Taxonomy (GTDB): domain Bacteria; phylum Actinomycetota; class Actinomycetes; order Streptomycetales; family Streptomycetaceae; genus Streptomyces; species Streptomyces coriariae. The sequence goes on along the minus strand of LJCX01000030.1, from coordinate 658,306 downwards.
CCGGCCGTAACGGCTACGTTGCCGCCCTCGACGACCTCCTGCTGACCATGCCCGCTCCCGATCAACGCCCCACACATCCGGTGCAGGTCGCCCGACCGAGGATCACCGCCACTGCTCCGCCCGCCCCGGCAGACCGCCGTGCCGGGGCGGTGCGGACCCGCCGCCCCTGAAAGCCACGCCGATTGCCCCAGCCCGAAGCCACCGCCAACTCCATCTCCCAGATCATCGCCCAGCGCATCGAGGCGCTGTTCGGACAGCCGCTCGCCGAACTCGAAGCCCTCGCCGACAACGCTCCCGACGCCACCCTGCTCGCCGCGCTCATCGGCAGCCACAGCGACCTGGTCCTGGCCGAACGCAACATCGCCTTCCAGCTGGAAAGGCTGCGCGAACTCACCTCCCCTGAACGGGAGATCGGCCGCTTTACCGCCGGGCACATCCTCGACTGCGCCCGCCGCATTGCCGAGTCCGTCGCCACCCGCGACGCCCACGCAAAGAGCACCGGCGCGGTCCTGGGCGGACTGCGCCGCGCATCGGCCCCGGACGCCCAACCGCCGGCTGTGCCCGTCCCCGCCGCCCCGCCGACCGCCACCTCCCGCACCCGCTGATCTGCCCGCACCGCTTGAGGAGCCCCATCCTTGGCCACCACCGGTCTTCCCCCCACGACCCCGAACGACCTCTCCAGCGTCACCAAGACCCTGGATTTGCTCGCCCCGCGCTGGAGCGTGTGGGTACTGATGACCATCTCCTCCCAGCCGCTGCGCTACGCCGAGATCAAGCCCCGGCTGCCGTGGCTGGGCGACGGCCAGCTCCACCCCCGGCTGCGCCACCTCACCAACGCCGGCGTGGTCGAACGCACGGAGTACGCCCCGCGCCACGTCACCTACGGCCTCACCGGCCGCGGCGCCGAGCTGTTGCCCGTCCTGGCCGTGATCGCCTCCTGGGGCGACACCCACCTGGAGAAGACGCTCGTCGCAAGCAAGGCCACCGGCACTATGGAGCTTGAGCGGATCCCCCCGGCCCAGAACATCGACGACACGCTCGCCCTGATCGCCCCGCGGCACGCCACCCCGATCCTGTGGACCCTGCAGGCCCGGGGCAGTGCGAGCGCCAAGACGCTGGCCACCGAGGCCATGCCCGGCTACGGGCTGACCGCCGTCTACAAGCCCCTGGACCGTCTGGTCGCCGACGGCCTCGTCACAGCCACCGGTAGCGGCGACTTCCAGCTGTCCGCCAGCGGCCAGGCTCTCGCCCCCGTCTTCCAGGCGATCTCCGTCTGGGCCACCGCCCCGCTCGCCGAGGCTCGCCGGCCCCGGGGGCAGGGCGCCGCCCCGTCGCAGAACCGTTCCGGCCCCTGGGCGACCACCCCGACCCGACTTCCGGCTCCCACGGCACCCGCTGCATCGTCTGCCGGTCCTGCCTTGACCACCACGCCGGACGGCCCGGCGTGGAAGTCCAACGACCTCTTCTCCCACCGGATACCCGCCCGCCCCATCACCCCGGCAGGAGGCCCGCGCCGATGACCGCGGCCCTGCCCTCCAGTCTCCTGCGCGAACGCCGCGCGATCCGGACCCTGTCACTGCCGGGCCTGATACGCCTGGTCACCGAGATCGACGACAACGGCCCCATCAGCCGCCAACGCGGCAGCCTGCAGGGCGCCTTCGGCGACCTCACCCCCGGACAACTGCGCCACGCCATCGACACCGCACGCGACCTCGGCCTCATCCACGCCCGCGGACACGCCTTGGCCCGCTACCAGCTCACCGCGAGCGGCAAGGACCTCGCTGAGGTGTACGACACCGCAGCACGCTGGGCCCGAACCCGCGAACTCCCCAGCCACAACAGTGACTTCGTCGCGCGCGTCCAGTACGCCCTCCAGGTGCGGGACGGCGGCCCGGAGCACCCCGGCGCAGCGACCGAACCGTCGGCTCCGCACGAGGCGCTGTCCGAGTGGTTTAAGGCGCACCCCCGCGTACTGCACCAGGACGTCGCCCGCTCCTCTCACGCGGCGCAGGAATCGGGGCGCGCTGCGTGAGATCCCGTGTCGGACCCCGGCATGCCCGCCGACCGGTCCCCACTCTGGTGCGCGGCATCTATCTGCCGCGCAGCACGGACGCCGCAGCGTTCGCCATGGCCAGCTATGGCATCCCGCTGCTGGTGCTGGCCACCACCGACTCCGCCGCCCTGACTGGCTTTGCGTTCGCGCTGGAATGGGTTCCGAGACTTGGCGCGTTCGCCTTCGTCGGGGCCCTGGTCGACCGCCACGGCACCACCGCCGTGCTCCGCTCCGCTTCCGCTGGCCGGGCCCTGGTCGTCCTGGCCGCCGCGTTCATCTTGCCGACGCAGGCAGCGGGACTCGATGCGACGGTCACCGTCATGCTGCTCGCCGCGTCCACCGGGATCCTCACCGAATGCTCGTACATCGCGGCCGAGACCGCGGGCGGGGTCGTCAGCCGCGAGGCCGGCGACCGCGCCCACCGCGTTCAGTCGGTGCTGCTCGGCATCGACCAGGTCGCCATGCTGTCCGGCCCCGCACTCGCGGGGGTACTGCTGCAGTGGGCCGGCACCGCCGGGATGCTGATGGTGATCTGCGTCTTCTCGCTGCTTACCAGCGTGCTGGCCCCGCGCCAGTACCACCGGGCCAAGCCCGCCGAGCCGCAGCCGGTCCTTAAGGGGCTACACACCGGCTGGTCGACCCTGCGGTCTCTGCCGGCCCTCGGCTGGCTGGTGAGCGGACTGACCGTGTCCAACTTGACCGTCGGCCTGCTGCAGGCCGCCGCCCCGGTGATCATCGTCAAACAGCTCGGACATTCCACGGCCGACGTCGGCCTCATCTGGTCGGTCGCCGCCGTCGCCTCTCTCATCGCGGTCGCCCTGTGCCGCCGGGCGATTGACCGCTTCGGCCTGTGGCCGGTCGGCGCCGTGTCCGCCACGATCGCCGCCTCCGCGTGCCTGGCCGTCTCCTTCACCGACACCTACGGCAGCTATCTCACCCTGATCGCCGTGCTCATGGCCGGCGAGGGCGGCATGACCGTCGTGCTGCGCACCCTGCGCTCCCGCCTCATCCCCGCACCGGTGTTCGGCGCCACCCTGTCGCTGACCATCCTGCTGCTCCTGTTGCCCTTCCCCCTCGCCGGTGTCCTCGTCGCCACCGTGCCGCCCGGCCAGCTCGGCCACGTGATCACCATCTGCGCCGCACTGCAGGCCCTGGGCCTCTTCGCCGCCTTCGCCCGGCTGCGCACCACCCCCGCCCTGCGCACCTCCTTCGCCTGACCGCCCGGTCACCCTCCCGCTCACCCCCGGAGACCGCCGCCATGCCCACGTTCCACACCTTTGCCGACCCCTACGCCCTGCCGGTAGCCCGAGCGGCGTTTCGAGCGGGCTCGCGCCCGACGCTGACCGACCGGTTCTTGGCCTTCGACGCCGAGCACCCGTACGTCTACCGCGCACTGGAGCGCCTGACGGCCGACCGACTCGCCGCCGGCGCCTCCCGGGTTGGGCTGAAGGCGTTGTTCGAGGACCTGCGCTGGCAGTTGCCAGCGGGCGTGCGCGGACTGAACAACTCCTTCACCGCCCTGTACGCCCGCAAGTTGATCGAGGACCACCCCCACTGGGCGTCCGCCTTTGAGCTGCGACGCCGCCGCACCCCCTGATCCAGGCGCCATGCCTCAACTCTTCGTTCCCCCCCCGCACTGTTTGGAGCCTTGTTGTCCTCTCGCCCCGTCGTCCTGGTCGTTGCCGCCGCCGACATGGAGGCCCAGGCGTATCGCGGTACCTGCCTGGAGAACGTCGCCGCCCACTACGACGTCGTCCTGATCTCCGGCGCCGCGCCGACCTGGGAGAAGGAGTTCCTCCTCGACTACGCGGTCGCCGACCCCGCCGATCAGGCGGCGCTTAACGCGGCCGGGCGCGCGCTGGCCGAGCGGCATGCGCTGGCCGGCGTTATGACGTGGACCGAGTGGTACCTCGTCCCCGTCGCCCGCCTGGCCCGCCAGCTCGGCCTGCCCACCACCGCTCCGGAGGCACTTCAGGGCTGCCGCAACAAGCACACGAGCCGCAGCCTGTTCGCCCGCCACGGGGTGCCCTCCGCCGCCTCCGTCAGCGTGCGCACCGAGCACGAGGCGGCAGATGCCGCCCGGCGCATCGGCTTCCCCGTCGTCCTCAAACCCGTCGCGCATGCCGCGAGCATGGGCGTCATCCGCGTCGACACCGCTGACGAGCTGCCGGCCGCGTACGCCTTCGCCGCGCACACCGCCGGCCACGGAGTGGAGAGCACCCAGGTCCTGGTCGAGGAGTACCTCGACGGCCCGGAGGTGAGCGTCGAGTGCGTCACCCACCAGAGGCAGACCACCGTCGTCGCCGTCACCCGCAAGACCGTCGGCATGCCGCCTTACTTCGAGGAGCTGGCGCACGTGGTCGACGCGAACGACCCGCTCCTTGCCACCGTGGCCCCAGCCGCCGTCGCGGCACTCGACGCCCTCGGTGTCACCGACGGCGTCAGCCACGTCGAGATCCGCGTGGTCGACGGCCGCCCCCGCCTCATAGAGGTCAACGCCCGGATCGCCGGCGACATGATCAGCCACCTCGTCCACCTGGCCACCGGCGTCGACCTCGCCCGTGCCGCCGCCGACATCGCCTGCGGACGTACCCCCGACCTGACGCCCACCCGCCACCAGGCCGCGGCGATCCGCTTCATCTACCCCGCCTACTCCGGCATCCTCACAGCCCGCCGTGTTACGGAACCCACCGGGGGAGTGGAACGCGTGCGCTTCCAGCGACAGGCCGGCGACCAGCTCGTGCTGCCACAGGACGGTGGCGATCTGTTCACCGCGCGCCTTGGCTTTCTGATCACCATCGGGCCGACCGCCACGGTCGCCCAAGCCTGCGCCCAGGAGGCGTACCGCAACCTCGACGTCCAGGTGGCTGCGGTCGCGCAGAGGGCCCCAGCCACAGGGAAGCACACCGCGTGAACCAGACCGCAGCGCCGGAGCTGACGCGCAGCCGCCGACTGCTGACCGGGTACTTCGCCGGCTTGGGTGTGGTGATGGCTGTATGGGGCGCACGCATGCCCGCCGTCCAGAAGACCGCCGATGTGAGCACCGCCGGGCTCGCCCTGGTCCTGCTGGCCGCAGCCCTCGGCATGGTCGCCGGACTGCAGACCGGAGGACGTCTCGCGCACCCGGCCCGCCTGCCCGCGCTGATGACCGGCGGCGCCATCGGTCTCGCCGTCTGCCTCGCCGCCCTCGGGGCTTGCCGCAGCCTGGACACCCTTCTTGTGGTGGCGTTCGTCTTCGGCGCCGCGCACGGCGTCCTCGACGTCGCAGTCAATGCCGCCGCGGTCCGCTGCCAGGACGCCCACGGCTGCCCGATCATGGGCCGGCTGCACGCGAGTTTCAGCCTCGGCGGCCTCACCGGCGCCGCGCTGGCCTCAGCCACCGCCCACACCCCGCACACCGTCCTGTTCGCCGGCGTCGCAGCCACCGCCGCCACGGCGGCAGGTGCAGCGACGCGCCTTACCCGCTGTCTTGCCAGCCCTGAACTCGAGCCCGTCCACAACCATGTGGCACTGGGCTTGGACGAGCGCGGGGGTCTGTCGCGGCCCCGGTTGTGGCTGCTGGGCGCACTGGCGGCCGGAACACTGCTGGGCGAGGGGGCCGCTGCCGACTGGGCTGCCGTCCACCTGCACGACCTCGGTGCGACCGCCGCGATCAGCGCCGTGGCGTACGGCGTCTACAGCGCCGCCATGGCCGCCGGTCGCCTCGCCGGAGACCGGCTCACCGCCCGCTTCGGTGCTCCCGCTGTTGTCCGCGCCGGTGCCGCCCTGGCCGCGCTCGGCCTCGCAACCGGGCTCGCTGGCTCCACCATCGCCTTTGCCCTCCTCGGGTGGGCGGCCTTCGGCCTGGGGTTGTCCGTAACCATCCCCAGCCTGATCACCGCCGCAGGCATCGGCGGCCCCCGCGCCGTCGCCACCGTCGCGGTCACCGGCTACGTCGGCCTGCTCGCCGGACCCGCCCTCATCGGCGCCGTCGCCACCGTCACCGCCCTGCCGCACGCCCTGCTGCTGCCTGCCCTCCTCGCCGCAGCCGTCGCCACTCTCGCCCCCAAAGCCCTGGAGAAACCCACCCCTTGAACCACACCTCCGTCTCCCTGAACGGCGTGGACGCCCTACTCCTCGACTACAACGGAGTCCTCGGACTCCAGCCCAGCACCGGCATGTGGACCCGTCTCGCCGACCTCGCCGAGTGGCCCGACCGACACCTCCCCTCCTTCCAAGAAGCCTTCTGGGCCCCCCGGAACGCGTATGACGCAGGCGAACTGAGCGATCTCGCCTACTGGGCGAAGGTGCTCGGGCACCATCCCGGCCCGCGGTGGCTGCGCACGCTGCGGGCCGCCGATACCGCCATGTGGACCCGCACAGACCCGCGCGTCCTCGACATCCTGTACCGCGCCCGGACCGCGGGGCTGACGATGGTGCTGCTCTCCAACGCCCCCGCCCACCTCAGCAACGTCCTGGATGCCACCGACTGGCGGCGCGAGCTGATGGTCGACGCGTTGTACTCCGCTCGCCTGGGCCTGTGCAAGCCCGATCCGGCCGCGTACGAACGCGCCCTGGCCGCCACCGGCGTCGCCGACCCGGCACGCGTGCTGTTCGTCGACGACCGCGAGGACAACTGCCGGGCCGCCGCCGAGCTGGGCCTGCGCACCCTGCACTACACCGGCCAACCCACAGACCTGGAACAGCAGTTGCTGCTTGCACCCTCGCGGACAGCCGGTTCCTGACCGCGCACCATGCCGCTCACTTCAACCCCGACCCCCTGGACTTTCGTGCCTGACACCGAAGAGATCGACGGCGACGTCTACGTCTCCCCCCGCTACCTGGCCGGCAGCACTGCTGTCGGAGACCCTGCGCTGGAGCCCCTCCTCGCGCTCGACTTCGACCTGCGTCACGATGATCTCGGCAACGCCTACGTCACCGCGCCCGACCACCGCGTCCGACTCGGCTTCCTGCCCGAGGGAGATGACGACGGACTGTGGCGGATCAACGCCTACCGTGACCGCTTCGGCCCGCCCGCATGGGGCGTCTCCTTCAATGACGCTGCGCCCTTCGAGTTCGTCACCGCCTTCACCACCGCCCTCGCTGAGGCGTACACCGCCGGCCCCGACATCTACCTCGCCGACCCCGACCTTAAGGACCCCGAGCTCGGCGCCTTCGACGCCGTCGTCCCGCTGATCAAGAACGGCTGGCAGTTCCAGCACCCGCGCTGGGGCGTGATGGAACTGCAGTCCCCGGACGCGATGGCCACCTGCGAGTACACCACCGGCCGCCTCGATCCGGAGAAGGAGTTGACCACCCTTGAGGCCCGCTGGCACCTGTGGGGCGGACCGAAGAACGGTTACGCCCGCTGGTACGCCACCGCCACCACCAACACCCCCACCGCCCTGGTGAAGGCCATCACCCAGAGCGTGTCCGACCCGGCGCCCCTCCCGCGCTGGAGGGACTCGATGCTCCCTGGGCTGCGCGAGGCCGCACAGCTCACACCCGTCACACCGCCCACGGCCCCGGTTCCGACCCCGCTCGACGTCCAGCGCGCCCTCACCCGCCGACCGCCGGCACTCGGCACCCGCAGCGTCCCGCGCTGGAGCACGACCACCCTTCCTCCGGCGCCCGCCGCCCCACGTACGGCCGCGCGCCGCTGACCGCCGCTGCCCGCGACCAGCAACTCCCGCCCACCGAAAGGGCCTTGTGCCGTTCAGCCCTCTGGACGATCTCGACGACCACGACGTGGTCGAGGTCCTCCCGCGCCACCTCGCCGGTCCCGGCATCCACGAGCTCTCCGATGTGTGGCCCTTCCCCTTCGACCAGGACTGGACCCTCGCCCACTCCGAAGACGGACCCACCATCGCCATCAGTCCCGGCATGCGGTTGCTGGCCGGACACATCCCCTCCGAGGCCCACCCACGCGGCGGCGAGTGGCTGGTTGCCGCGCACAAGGACCCCTTCCGGCCGGCCATCTGGACGGCCACGCTCGACGCCAGTACCCCCGTCGAACTCGTCCGCGACCTGTACGCCGAAGTGCTCGCGCTGTGTGAGGCGGACAGGAGGGGCGAACGCGACCTGCTGCGCCCAGACGACGTCCGCCCCCAACGCGTATACCTGCCGCTGCTCACCTCCGGCTGGCAACACACGGTCAAGACGGACGGGGTCCAGTACTTCCGCAGCCCGGACGGCTACGGCGTGCTGCAACACGCCTACGTGCACAAGAACTTGGCCGCACCCGTCTGGTCCGCGTGGGGCGGGCCACCGGACTACCCGCTGTGGAAGGCCACGTTCTCCTCCGCCGTGCCCGCCTCCCTGGTCGCGGGGTTCGCCTCCTCCCTGGCCTCCCCCGTGCCGCTAGCCCGGGCCGTGTGGAACATTCCGGCCGACACCCGTCTCCATCTCACCCTCCCCGCCGCCCCGGCCGATGCCGCCGCGCACCAGGGTGCCCCGGTACAGAGGCGAGCGTCCATGCCCTCTTCGCCGACCCTGTCGTCCGCGCACAGCTCGGTGGCCGGGGTCCCGGGCACCGCGCCCGCGCCGTCCGCCCCTCCTGCCCCGCCGCTTGGCCGACGCAGGTAGCCGCCCCGCAGAAGCGTCCGCTGCCGAGGAGCACCATCACCGTTGTCCCTGCACGCCCAGCATTTCTTCACCGACCTGCTCGACCTGCCCGTCCACGAACGACGAGTGATCGGCGACACCTGCTACGCGGTCATCACGCCCGACTCCCCGCTACGCCTGCGCCTTGAATTCGCCCAGACCATCCGGGAACGCGAGTACGGCGGACTGCGCCTGAGCCTCCTCCATTCGGACCGAGGCGCCTTCGACCACGCGTACTTGTCCTTCGCCGACCACGGCACGTTCGCCGTCCGGGATGCCCGCCTGGGCAAACAGCCCGGGCATGACGGCTACGGCGTCGTACGGGACTGGCACCACGACGACACCTCACCCTGGATCGGCGCCGCGGTCATACCCCTGAGCCATGCCATCCAGGACTACCTGAAGGTCTGGACGCCCGAACCGCCCCCGACCAGCAGCGCCGACAGCGCACGGCGGCGACCGGCTCAGCTCGATACGGATCCTGAGCCTGCCCGGGGAGGCTGGCTCACCGACGCCGACTTCCTCACCCGCCTTCACCAGGCCACGCCGGTCTGGCTGGACATCGTCGACAGCGTCCTCGACGACGGCCTTCCCCTCACTCAAGCACTGACCGGCAGCCGCGAGCACGCTGCCCAACTGCTCGACATTCCACCGGCGTTCGGCCTCCTGATCGAAGCCGAGGCTGCGGCCCGGATCGTGCATGCCGCCGGCCTACCGGCGAGCACACTGCGCGGTGCCTCCGTCGCCAAGGGCCTGTCGCACATCGCGACGTTGCCCATCGAGGACCAACACCACCTCGTCCGGGCCGCCGCCCGCGGAAGCACGATCGACCCCCCTGCGCACCTTCCAGGGCAAACCCGTCCGGCCCCGCCACTCCAGCCGTCGCCGGCCCGTACCCGCTGACCGGCCCCTTATCCCGCTTGCTACCGACGGGCAGCCCTGCCCGCGTACTCCCCAGGAGAGTTCCTTCTTGCGTACCCTTTCCGCACGCCGCCTGTCCGCCGTGGCCGTCACCGTCGCCACGATGACCGGCGCGGTGGCCTTGGCCCCAGCCGCCTCCGCGCAGACCCCCGAGCCGACCCCCTCCACTTCCATCACTCCGCTGAGCGCGGCCGGGAACGGCGGCGTCACCATCCTGAAGAAGGACCCGGGCGGCGATGTTCTCGCCGGCGCCACGTTCACCCTGCTTGACTCCACCGGCAAGCAGGCCGCACGCGGCACCACCGACACCGAGGGCCAGCTGACCTTCCAGGACCTCGCGCCCGGTGTCTACCGGCTCAAGGAAGTCTCCAGCGGTAGCCCGCTGCACGAGGTCGTCGACGACCAGGACGTCATCGTTACCCCCGGTGCCGACACCCCGCTGACCATCATCGACCCGTTCAAGCCCGCCTCGGTTCTGCTGAAGGCCAAGGACGACAAGACCGGCAAGCTGTTGGCCGGATCCACGGTCAACATCGGCCGCGGCGACAAGATCATCCTGACGCTGACGACCGGCTCCGACGGAACGGCGAGCGGCAAGCTGCCCATCAACGCCCGCACCGGCAGCGACTTCTGGGTCAAGCAAGTGAAGGCGCCCGAGGGCTACGAGATCTACAAGCCCTCGAAGGCGTTCAAGGCCAAGCCGGGCGACCCCGTGACCGTGACTGTCACCAACGCCAAGAGCGCCACCACCCCGCCGCCCGCGGAGAGCCCGACCGACAAGCCCACTGACAAGCCGAGCGACGGGCCCACCGCGGACAAGCCCGGCCAGGAAGAGGACACCTCGACGCCGTCCGCCTCGGGCACCCCGACCTCCGACGAGACGTCGAGCACCGCGGCCCCCGCCCCCGCGGGCTCGCTCGCGCACACCGGCGCCGACGCCGCCCCTTGGCTGATCGGCGGCGCCGGAGTCCTGATCGCTGCCGGCGGAGGCGCCCTCTTCGTGGCCCGCCGCCGAGGCACGGACAACTCCACCGACGACGGCTCCACCGCGGGCTGACGGCACAGGCTCACTCCGCAAAGCCCCCGGAATCGAATTGTTCGATTCCGGGGGCTTTGTCGTGGGCGCTTTCGCGGGGCTCAGCTGATGGAGGCGCCACATCGACCCACACCGGCTCGCCGCCCGCACCGCCACGCCGCGCGTCATCGACGGCCGCGGCACCCTGAACCCGGTCACCTGGCGCGACGCCGGATGGACGGTCCGCGCCCTCGGACGCCCCTGAGCCGCAGTCTTGTCGCCCGGCCCGTGACGCCTCCACAATCGGCGCACGCGGCCGGGGGCACGCCAGGACCGCCAACAGCGTCCTGGCGATCATGGAAGCGATGGCACACTGATGGGCCCAACTTGCCCATCGTGCCTGGGAGATCACCTTATGAACGCCACCCCCGCAGACGCCCAGGGAGCCGAAGCAGCCGGGGAACGTACCGGCGGCTGCCTGTGCGGCCGCATCCGCTTCACCACCCGAGGGCCGGCCGTCTTCCCCCACACCTGTGTCTGCCGCCACTGTCAAAAGCTCGGCGGCACACCAGTGATGTGGTGGGTGGGATTCGAGAAGGTCACCTGGACCGGTGAGGGCGGCGAGCCAACCTGGTACGAGACCTTCGAAGGCGAGGCGAAGCGCGGCTTCTGCCCGACCTGCGGCAGCCGTCTAGCGGCGATCGACAGCGACATCCCAGAGATCGGCATCAACGGCACCGCCCTCGACGACACCAGCGGCCCAGACCTCGTGCCGATCCACGCATCCTTCCGCGACAACGCCGTGCACTGGCTGCCCCCGGTGCCGGAGACTGAGCACAGTACGGCCGGTTGACCGCCCGTCCACTGGTCGGCGACGTCACCCGCACCCTCAATTATCCCGCCAGTTCGTTGGAGCTTTCTCTTCTGTTCAGAGCTTCTGGCCCGCAGGGTCAGTGGCCGGCGCGCACGGAGACGACGAGGTCCTTGTCCGCGGTGCGTTTGATGAAGAGCCCTGAACCGTCCGGTGTGGTCAGGTAGGGGAGCTCCGTGCCGACGCTGAGTACCTTCGGGTCCCCGGTGACGGTCCGGAGGTTGAGCTGGGCGGGGACGGGGTCGGTGTCGCTGCCGATGGAGTCGTCGCGGACTGCGCCGTAGGCGGTGCCGTCGTCGCGGATGGAGGCCAGGACGATGGTCTTGCGGTTGCCGTCTCCCTGGAGGCAGATGCCCCGCTTGGCCTTCAGGTCGAACGCGAGGGGGCCGGCGGCCAGGTAGCGTCCGTCGGGCGAGGTGGTGACGGGGAAGTCGCGGCTGGAGCTGGTCTCGTCGGGGACGTCGTAGTCGCAGACGACCTGGGCGGTGAGCGTGCCGGTGGCCAGATCGTGCACCGACCAGACGGCGCTGTCGTTACCGCCGTACCTCCCGCCGGTCTTCCAGCCGGCCAGGACGTGCCCCCTTGCGGCTGCGTAGACGGTGCCGTTCCAGGAGTCGAGGATGCCGGTGGTGGCGGCCACCTGCTTGGGCCGGATGGAGTCGCTGAACCACCGGCCGGGGATGCCGAAGCCTCCGCCGCCCATGCCGACCAGCGGACCGTCGGGGGTGGCGGCCATGACGCGGCTGCTGTTGCAGGCGGCCGCCTGCTCGCACTGCGGCAGGAGCTTGTTGGCGTCTTCGTAGACGGTCGTCTTGCCCGTGGCGGCATCCACCGCGGCCGACGAGCGCGGGAACGCGCCGTCCTCTCCCCAGGCCACCAGCAGCCGGCCGCCCGATGCCTGCACGCGGATCTCGCCGGGGTCGGCGGAGACGGGGACGTCGATCTCCCGCACCGGCTTGACCGCCGAGCCGGAAGCGTCGGCCGGGTAGAGGGCCAGGCGGACCACCTCGACGCCCTCGTGGAGATCGTCCTTGTCACGCATGCCGTGCGCGTACGCGACGACATAGCGCTTGCCGTCCTGCTCGAAGCCCATCACATCCGGGATCTCGGCGGCCTCGCCGGTCGTGCTGTCGCCCTGCGCGCCCTCGACGGGTGTGGGCGGGTTCCACGGCGCGGACCTCCAGTCGACCTTGCCACTGCTGCCTGACCGGGCGGTGACGGTGTATCCGTTGGAGGCCACCTGCATCACCGCGACCGTGGGCGTGCCCGGAACGGTCGTCACCGGCAGGGTCGTCACCGAGCCTGGCACCCACGCCAGCTTCTCGTCCCAGCCCTTGGCCGCGTCGTAGGCCGACGGCACGCTCAGCTTGACCAGCGGCTCGGAACGATCCAGCGGGCCTGGACCGCCGTGCTTGGCCGAGCCGGAGTCCGACGCGGAGCCAGAACAGCCCGTCAACACCGTCAGCACCAGTGCTCCGGCCACCGCCGTACGCGCTCGCATGATCCCCCGCTCGTCCTTGCCATGATCCGGTCAGGACCGACCCTAGCAACGCGCCTCGAACGTTCCGGGCGGCCAGCCACATGATCCGGCCAGCTCCGTACCCTGCCGCTCGCGTGCCTCCTGAAGTGGACGGGCCCCGCAGGCGAGCCGACATACTTTTCCACTTGGTCGACGCTGCACCGAGGGTCCTGTCAGCGCTGCCGCACCCAGCTCACCTCCGTCGCGGACGGCTCGGAGATGATCATGGTGACGATCTTCAGCCTCAACCGCGGCGCCGAGCTGGTCCCGGTTGGGCACAGCTACCGCGAAGCTGCGGCGCCCTGGATGGCCATCACGCTCGGGCCCGACCCGCAGCGCCGCACGTGATGGCTGGCGCGGAGTCTCGGCCGGGTCCCGACGCCGGGCAGTAGGCGCCTCGTTAGTCTTCCGCAGTGATCGAACCCTCCTCGTTGCCCGGCGACCCCACCGAGCTGCACCTGCGTATCTCCTACGACGACGAGCTCTGGGACACCCCGCAAGCCGACACGCTGGAGCGGTGGAACGTGGCCGTCCTGCACCGCCAGCGAACGCATGACGGCGGCCAGGACCCGGCGCCGAGCAGCGGCTGCGTCACCGCGAACTGCCCGTCGTGCACGGTGGAGGACGTCGCCGTCGGGTCGATGGCCTTCTACCGGGTGCATCTCGACCGAGGCCGGAACGCTTACTGGGCCATGGAGGAGGAGTCCGAGGAGCTGTACGAGACCGCCCAGGTTCTCCTCGACCCGCAGACGGGTTCGTTCACCAGCGAGGTCAGCGAGCTGCTGGAGTACGTTGGCTCCGCACTGCTCGTCATGGACCGGGTGACCCTGGAGCCGCAATGGCGCGGCCACGGCCTGGCGGCCGTACTCGGCATCGAGGCGATCCACCGGCTCATGCCCGGCTGCCGGGCCATTGCCTGCTCACCCGGCATCACCGACCTCAGCAGTCAGCGTCTGAGGGACCGATCCGAGTGGGACCGCGTGAACGGCAAGATCGCCCAGGGGTGGGAGAGCATCGGTTTCCGCCCGTACCGCGAAAACATCTATCTCCTGTCGCCCGCCTCGCAGGAGCTGGAGGAGAAGCGCGGCGTACTGCGGGGGCGGCTCGCGGAACTCGGCGCGTCCTGGCGGACCGCGGCCTCGTGACGGGCGCCGACGCCGCGACGAGAACCATCGTGTCGTGACGGGGAGTGGCTGAGGATCACCGGGCGCGCCAAGGGAACCTCCAGCCACTCCGGCGGGTCGGCGCGACATCCTGGTCTGGCGGCGCCTGTGGTGGCGGGGCGGTCCTGTCAAGATCCGGGCCGACCTTGTCCGGGCGGTCTGGCAACGCACCGAGCTGAACGTGCTGATCCTTGCGGACACCGGACTCACCCATCATCGAATGGGACCAGGCTGTGCAGCACGTGCTGAATCTGTGGCGTCAACAGCTCGGAGAAGTACCCGAGTCGATCTGGACTTGATTCCTGTCGAAACAGCCCTCGGGCCAGCGGTGAGCCCGTGCAGTGCGTTGCTGTCACGCGCTCGCGTCCCGCAGCACGGAAGACAGCCCGTGGCAACGGTACCGCCCCGGAGTCCCGGGTCCCGACACGCTCACAGACCCCAACTCCACCGTGCAGTTGGGGTGTTGTGGTCACTGTGCCCCTCGTGGCTTCAGGCGGGCTCGCTCGGCGTGCCGCGTTTGGCGCTGTCTGCCTCCCGCCCCTACGGTAACCCCAACATGTTGTGGTCATCATCGATTTGATGCCCACAGTTTGTGTATTCGTTTGCGCTCTGCCCAGATTCGCGACTAAGGATGGGGATCATTCCATGGCCGAACGGTTCGGTGACAGCACGACGCGAACGCGCAGCGGGGAGCACGCCGTTGAGCCGGCCCGGCAGCATCCCCTGCGGCGCATGCAGTCGACGACCCGGTCGTTCACTGTCGGCGAGGGCAAGGGGTACCTGACCGTCGCACGCACCGAGGACGGGGCCCCCGCCGAAGTGCTGATCCGTATGGCCAAGCAGGGCTCCACGCTCGCGGGCATGATGGACGCCTTCTCCTCGACCATCACCCAGGGCCTCCGGCATGGGGTTCCGCTCAGGGCGTTCGTCACCGACTACGTCGGAATGCGCTTCGAGCCCGCCGGCCTCACCAACGACTCAGAGGTCAAGCAGGCCAGTTCCGTCATGGACTACGTCGGCCGCCGCCTGGCCCTCGACTACCTGCCCTACGACCTCCGGATGGAACTCAACGTCCTCACCACCGAAGAGCGGGCCACCAAGGAAGCCATCGACGGAGTCGGCGACGCCGTGTGGACCGACCTGGTGGGCCTGTCCATGTCCGCTCCCCTCGTGGCACGACCACGCCGTAGCTGACCCCTCAGCCTGGCCCGAATGCGGTCGTGGAACGGACGGACAGCGGACCAGGTCACCTGAGACCACAATCGAATCGGGCCAGACCACTTGAGACGGAAGCCAGATCATTCGAGACGGGACAACAGGGCGACTAGCTTCACTGCCCAAGGATAGTTTGTCCGTTGACATCGAACTCAGTCGCTTTGCCATCGAACCGAGTCGTGCCGCATCCGGCGTGCCCAGAACCACGAAACGAATGAGGGCCGACGGCAAGCCGTCGGTCCTCTGGTCAGCTATCCCACAGCACAGCACGCCCTGCAGCTCATCAGCCGCCGAGAGTCGCCATGCACGTCATGCACCGGCTCGTCGCCCGCAGCTGCGCGTTCCCCTCAGTGGCGATGGCTGGGCTGCTTTCGCTGATACGGCCCCAATCTCCGGGGGACGGATCGAGAATCCAACCCCACTTCGGAGGCCGCACCTCGTCTTCTGTCATGTGATCGCAGGCGCCTGGAACGTGCGCCTTACCATTCTGTTTGATCAAAATAGCGTTGCCGGGGAACTGCCGCCACTCCTGTCGAACACGCCTTTCCTCCGGGTGTGCCTTGGGCACGCTGCCATCAGGAGGGCAGGCGCACCCCATGCCGATGATGTTGTCGCATCGCTCGCAGCGCACCTCTTTCATGTGACCAAGTGTCCCATCCGAGAGTGCGCAGCTCACGCGTAACGGCATGGCCGAGGTGTCCATTGCGGCGACACCGTGAGCTCACCGCGATTCGACTGGGTTGGATGGTAAAGCGGCTGGCTTCGCTGACAACAGACACAGTTCGCCGGTGGCAGACAAGGAAGATCGCCCAAAGGGCTGGTGGACGCTGCGACGGCATGTCAACCTGAACGACCTTCCGGTAACCCCAGGTCAGAGAGGTGATGCTGTGGCATTGGATGCTGCGCAACCTGGATTCGCCACGACGGTCGCGGCTCTGCGGCTCCGCTCCTGGAAGCTCGGTGCTGGCCAGGCGATGGAGGTGATCGACCAGTTCTCGGAGGCCGACTTCACGCACATCGTCGACGACCGCGCCGACGTGCACGTCAGCTCGCGCGACGGCCGGTTCTACCTCGGCTACTTCCCGAACGGTCGGCCCGGCGGCGCTGACGAAGACTGGGTGACGGACGAGGGTTGGGTCATCGCCGTCACCGGTACCGCCAACGTCCCCGGCTACCGGATGGCCTTCGGTACGGACACGCCGGCGGAGATCGTTGCCGGCGTCGTGGCCCAGATCCTGTCAACGTCCCGGCCCCTGTGACGGGCGCATCCTCTTCCTTGTATACGCGACGCGTACCCTGCCCCTGCTCTCGCGGCTTCGCCCGCTACTGCTAGGAGAACGCCTTGGACCCGCACTCGCCCGAGATGACCGTCGGCGACATCCTCGACCTGCTGTCCGCCTGCGACCGCGATACACCCGTCCGTCTTGCCATCAACCCCTTCTTCCCCATGGCCCACCGTCTGGGCGGCGTGGAGAAGGCGGTGGACGAGCACGGTCGGCCGATGGTCTACATCGCCGAGTCCCCGGAGGCCGAGCAGTTCGGCCCGCTTCCGCCCGCCGTGGCCGTCGCTCTGACCTGGCAGGACCCGGTCGAGGCACCCCCGCGCCGCCGACGCGGGGCGACCGGGCCGGACGCCGGCCAGTGATTCACCCCCGAACCCATGGAGGCGCCCCTGCAGCCGCACCACCCCATCGATCCCTCCCACCCCACCTCGCCGGACCCGGTGTACTGGGTCACCCCGCGCCACCTGGCCGGTGATGACGGCGTCCTCGCCGAGCGAATCGGCGACACCCTGACCGAGATCGGCTGGCGCATGTGGCCGACCTCCCGCAACACCCTGCTCTATGTGAGCCCCGACGGCCTGCGCGGCGCTGAGTGGATCCTCGCCGCCTACCCGTTCGAGCTGGGCGGCCTCCCGGTGGCCTGGCAGCTCTCCGCTCGCCCGCACGCTGCCTCGGCCCTTACCGAGTGGAACGCGTACTTCACCCCCGGCGTACCGCACGAGGCGCTCACCGATTTCTTGCTCGCGCTCGACGTCAGCGAGACACCCGATGCCGGGCTCGAGAACGCCGAGTCGGTGCTCACCGCGCTCAGCGCGGGGGGCTGGCTGCGCGACATGGACCGTCCGCGCACGACCGCCACCGACCCCGGCTTCTCCACGAACGTCTCGCTGGAGATGCTGCCGCCGCTCATCCACGACGCCGACCCCCGTGATGACCTTCTGGGGTGGCAGGCGTGGGCGGAGCCCGTGCTCGGGGCGCCGTACCTGTGGTGTGCGAGCTTCAGCGCGAGCGCCCCGCACGAGCTGGTCGCGGCCTTCGCCTCGTCCCTCGCCGCACCTGGCCCGGTACCGCGCCGCACGCTGCCCGAAGGCGCGGAGGACCGTCTCACCGTCGTACGCCGCGGCTGACGAGCTGCTCATAGCCGGTGACCGAGGCGGGGGATCGACGGGGGGATGCCTCCACTTCTAGGCCCGGTGGTTCTACTCCCTTCAGGAGAGCGGAACCACCGGGCCTTCGCCGTGCCCCGGCGTCCCCCTGACGGCACCCTGGAACCAAGATCCAGGCCGTGCATAGGATCGCCGTCGTGGCAGGCAAAGTAATCGGCAAAGGACCACTGCGCGGCTACCTCCTGGAGGAGGTGCTGGCCTGGTTGTTGCGGTCCAGCGGCTTCGAAGTCCTCACGGCCGACGACGACAAGGACAAAGAGCCATGGAAGGTGCTGAAGGAGGACAAGAACGGTCTGCTGGTCCGTGGACGCGGGGCATGGCACCAGGTCGACGCGCTCGGACAGTTCCGGTACGTCCCGCCGTTCTCACTGCCTGTCCGCCTGTTCGTGGAGGCAAAGTACCTGACCACAACGCCAGTTGGTCTGCCCACCGTACGCAACGGCCACGGTGTGATCCACGACGTGAATGAGGGCGAGACCACAACGCTCACCGCCCCGGGGACTGGCCGGCCGCGGACGCGATACCGCTATAGCTATGCGATCTTCTCGACGTCTGGCTTCAGTCCGGAGGCACAGGACTACGCGCTGGCCCACCAGATATCCCTGATTGACCTCTCCGCGCCGGACTTCGCTGTACTGCGGAATCTCGTCAAGATCACGGCTGACACGATTCACGCAGTGCTCGAAGCCACTCCCGCGGCCGAGCGGCCGAAGGTGCGCGAGATACGGGCGTATCTTCGCGGGCCGCTGCTGGAAATGGACGCCGACGACGTGGACCTGCCCGATGCGATTCGCGGCCCACTCGATTACCTGGCTCAGACCCTGCATAGCCGGTCGCAGCTGGGTCTTGTCCTGGCGTTTCCGGCAGCGCCGTTCGTCCTGGGACTGGCCTCGGATGATCTGTACGGCTTCGTGGATTACGCGAGAGCGCACCCCACGCACGCGGTGCGCCTGCGCCGCATCAATCAGGCAGCGTCACATCCCGTTTGGGAACTGCGTTCGGCGGAGCACCCACAGGCATACGCGTTGAGGTTCGGTCTGCCGGAGCGGGTGGAAGCCTGGATCGTCCAACAGGACGAAGGAATGCCCTCGCGAACCCGGTACATCAAGCGCAGCATGCTGTCGACCATGACCCTGTACTGGATGGACGGGGAGCACGCGCAGACATTCCAACTCCGCTACGAGCCACGCGAACTCCGTCTCGACGGCTGATCGCCTCACACGCCGAAGCCCCGGTGTCCGGGCCTGTCGGGAGGACAGGCCCGGACACCGGGGCTGTGGAGGAGCAGATCAGCGTGCAGTGCGCGCCTTGGCGAGCGCCTTGTCCAGGTGGGCATCCACGAGGCCCGGCGAGCCGGAGACGATTACCAGGATGCTGCCGGTGCGGATCGCCGTCTGCTTGACGACGCTGCGCTGTCCGCCGGCGGAGTAGGTGAGCAGCTGGCTCCACTGCTCGTCGCCGAGGTCCGGCGCGGACGTCTTCTCGGTGCCCATGTCGAGGACCGTGCTGCCCGACGTCACCTGGTACGAGGGGCAGGAGAGCATCGCGTCGAAGACCTTCCCAATGCCCTTGGACAGCTTCGCCGGGCTGTCGCTGTACAGCTCCTCGCTCACCTCGGAGTTGCTGCTGCCGGTGTAGGTGAAGGACTCCTTCGCCTTGCGGGTGAAGTCGAGGCCGGAGCCGGTGGCCGCGTCGCTGCCGAGCTTCTCCAGCGCCGGGCAGCCGATGACGGTGACGTCGTCGTTCCGGCGAGCGGTCTCGGGCTTGCGGGAGTAGCCCCCGCCCAGGTCGCTCTCGTTCAGCAGCCACTGGTTCAGCTCGGCCGAGGACAGCGGCGCGGATGCCGAGGGCGCGCCGCCGTCCCGGTGTGCGGGGGCGGAGGACGCGACCGAGGTGCCGGCGGGCTCGGTGCTGCTCGAGCAGCCGGTCAGGGCGAGGACGGTGAGGGCGCTCAGGCCGAGGGCGGTCGTGGTGGAACGGCGCATGCGGAAACCCCTTGGTGATGCGAGACGGACGGTCTGACCGGGTCGGCTCTCCGGGTGCCGACGTACGCAGGGGTGGGGGGGGAAGGGGTTTCGTGGCTTCAGTGGCCGAGGTGGCGCAGTCCGTCTTCGAGGGTGGGGTGGAAGTGGTCGACCGGACCGGAGTTGCGGTTGTACCAGGCGGTGTCCAGGCGCGGCTCCTTCGTCTCGTGGCCGGCCGTGCAGCGCAGCCACACCGAGTCGTCGCGCATGTTGAAGACGATCCAGTTTCGGTACGCACCGCAGTGGCACTGGTGGACTTCCCCGTCGATGACGAGCGGCTGGTCCCAGCGCATCATGAATCCCGAGACGTCCTGGCGGGACGGCGCCCGGAGTTCCGGCGGCAGAAAGTCGGGCACCACCGTGGTCTCCGGCGCGGCCGGGGTCGCCGCGGCTGCCGGGCCGGGTGCGTCGGGCAGCGGCAGCTCGCTGTGCATCGCCAGCACCGCTTGGCCGGCACGCTGGGCTTCACGGAACTCTCGGTCCGCACGAGTGCGTCGGAACATGCCGTCTCCATCTCTGTCGTCGGGCCTGCACGAGGAGAGTGCCGTAAGTCTCTGACCTGCTGCAACTCTAGAATTGTTGAACTCAACGGGTCTTGCCGGAACGGTCGTTGCCCTTCGTTGCGCGCTGCGCGGTCCCGCGGGTGGCCGCGGGCGCGGCGGTGGTGTGCTCGGGCATGGAGGATGCGTCTGCGGGCAGATCGGCCATCCGCCGCAGCCGCCACACGAGCACGTCGCTGATCGAGCCGGCGGTGTCCAGCTCCCGTCGCTCGGCGGCTTCGGCCAGGAGCGCGGCCGGGTCATAACCGGCGCTCTCGGCGTCAACGAGGGTGGCGGCCAGGGCGTACCAGCCGGGCTCGGCCAGGACCTGCTCTGCCAGCTCCGGCACCGCCTGACGCAGGTAGGCGGCCTGCTTGTGGCGCAAGGGCTGGGACAGGCGCCGACCGCGCTGATGCAGGGCGGCCAATGGCATGGGGGCGGCGGCCTGGTAGGCGGCGCGCAGGTGCTCGGCGGCCTGGCGAGCAGCAGCGGCCTGCTGGGCGTGCTGTTTCTTTCCGTGCCAGTGGGCGGCAGCGGTGACCAGGAAGAACGCCATGTCTATCAGCATCGCCGTGGTGGCGCCGTCCTCCCCTCGGCCGAGCGCGGGGCCGCCGTAGACGAGGTCGCGGGCGGCTTGGCGCAGGGCGCGGTCGTGGCCCCGCTCGGCCCGGATGTGGGAGCGGGTGGCACGCTCGAATGCCCAGGCGGCGTCTCGGAGTTCACGGCGGGTGTGTGCGGCCGAGGTCTTGGCGAGTGCGTCGAGGACCTCGCCGGCCGCGGCGAGGTGCGCGGCGATCTGCCCGTCGTCGCCCTGGTCGAGGACGAGCACGGTCTGCCAGACCGCCGTTGTCGCCCGGCGCCGTGCGGTCGACGGGCTGATGCGCGTCGAGTCGGCGGAGCGGTCGGTGGTTGTGTCGCTGCCGTGGCTGGGATCGGAGCCGGACCACCGTTTGCGGATGCGGGGCAGGGAGAGGTCGGGCGCGAGGGCGGAGCCGGAATAGAAGATCGGTTCCTGGTCCTCGTTGCGGTCGTCGGGCAGTGCGACCGTGTAGCCGAGCAGGTCGCCGGAGGGTGCGGTGCGCTGGCGGATCAGCAGGCCGGCGGCGGCCAGGCGGTCGAAGAACTCCTGTTCGCTGGCGACGCCGGCGGCGGCGCGGCGCACGGTTTCCCGCAGCTCCTCGCGCGGGGTGCGCTCCTTGCCCTGGCGCTGGGCCTTGTGGCGTTCGGCGCTGGTTGGGCGTTTGGCGGCGGTGCCGTCACCGGCGTTCAATCTGCGTAGCCCGTAGTCGACTTCGATCTTCCGTGCCTCCGCTTGGGAGCGGGCGCCGTCTTGGCGGATGCGGGCCTGGCGGCCGTCCTCGCGTACGACGGTGGCGATGATGTGGATGTGGTCGTCGGCGTGGCGGACGGCTGCCCAGCGGCAGGCGGCATCGTCGCCTTCGGGGGCGATGCCGGTGGCGGCGACCATGCGGCGGGCGATGTCCGCCCACTGCTCGTCGGTGAGGATCGGGTCCTCGGGAGCGGCTCGCACGGAGAGGTGCCACACGTGCTCGGCGGGCCTGGCGGTCTTGGGCAGTGCCATGACGGGCTGGTCGAGCAGGCGCTGCAGGTCGCCGTACGTGGCCTTGGGGTCGCGGCCGGGGTCGGGGGCCAGGCTGTCCCACGCCGCGACGAGGTGGGGGTCGACGTGCTCCTCGTGCGTGCCGGGCCCGTAGAGGTAGTAGAGCAGCCCCATGGTGCGGGTGCCCATGTCGTGGACGCGGGGAATCATGCAGCCGGACGCTCGCTGTCCAGGTAGTGCTGGGTGAAGATGTCTACGCGCTGGGCGGCGCGGTGCACGGCGGCGAGTACCGCTTCGGCCTGCGGGGCGTCACCGCCTGAATTGAGGCTCTTGGCAACCTGGTTGAGGTTGTTGCCGATCTGGCCGAGGTGACGGCGCAGACTGAACAGCTCGGCGATCACTTCGCGTTCGCCAGCGACCTCGGCCGCCGTGCGGGTCAGATCGCGGGCGGCGCTGAGGGCGGCGTGGGCGAGGAAGCCGGACGGCGTCATGGCGCATGCTGCTGCGGCGTCGAGGACGGACTGCTTCTCGGCGTCGTTGAATCGGCTGGTGATCAGGTGCTTGCGCTTGCTGCTCTTGGTCTTGGGCGTGCGGTTACGCGCGGGCGGCTGACTCGGCGGCGCGCTCGCACTGTGCGTGCAGTGCGGGTTGTGGCACGGGTGAGTCGTCTCCTCCTCGGGATGCGAGCCGCCCTCGGTCGCATCCCCACGGTCCAGTGCCGCCCGGCGCTGGACCGCTTCCGCCACCCCCGGGGCGGAAGACGCGAGAGTAGTACTCCCAACGGGAGTACTACTCTCGCACCAACTTGCTCGCGTTGAGGTCGAGTTGGTTTCCGGCCCACCTGGCGCGGGACTGGGGGTTGTCGTCGGGTTCGTCATCGGATGCGGTTCCTCGTGGTGCGGATGTGGTGCTGGATTTCGGCGGCCAGATCGACGATGGCGGTTGGGCCGTCGAGGAGCTGGACGGGGGATTCGGCGCGGTGCTGGACGAGCCACTGGCCGCCCGGGGTCAGCACGGCTGCGCGCAGGAGCTGGTGGCGCACGAGCACCTCCGCCCACGCGCCGGCCTCGGCGGCGGACGGTGCGTGCGTAGGCGGGTGACGGGCAGGAATGGCGATCCCTCCAGTGCGGGGGCGGTGGCCCGGCCGAGGCCGGGCCATTAGAACGAATGACGGAAGCAGGTGCCTGACCTGTTTGTTTGTAAGCATCAGCCGCACTCGGGGCAGCGATCGAGGTGCCGGTTCAAGGCCCGCGCCATGTTCCGTTTCACCGAGATGGCGTTCTTCGCGCTGGTCTTCGCCGGCGCGGATCCCTGGTGACGCTCGGCGTGACCGCGTAGGAAGCGGATGTCCTGCTCGAAGCCGGTCTTGATGTGCGCGAAGCGCTGGCAGGTCTTCATGGGGCTGTACTCCTTGTCGTGGTGGTGCCTGCCTCGTCGCGGAGCCGCTGCAGAACCGGCGTCAGGCGTTCGTTCCTGCCGCCCTGGAGCTTCTGGGCGCGGAGGATTTCCCGGAGCTGCACCCGGGTGAGGGACTCGTTTCCGTCGCGCTTCAGCAGCGTCGGCACGTGGGGACGGACCCGCTCGACCATCTCCTCGACGGTCAGCTGCGGCTGCTTCCGGGACCGTTTGGACTGGCTGCCGCGGGGCCGGTTCCGGGACGCCTTAGCCTTCGGCTTCCGCCGTACGGGGACGGTGTGGGGACGGTCCCCGTTGGGTTCGGTCCCCGTTTCGGTGTCGGGGTGTTCGCGGTCCCCGTCGTCGTTGGGGACGGTGTGGGGACGGTCCCCGTCCGGTTCGGTCCCCGTTTCGGTGCCCGGGTGCTCCCGGCCCTCGTCGCCGCCGGGGACAGCCGCCGGGGACGGCCCTGTGCCCCTCTGAGCAGCGACTTCGTGCACACCCTCGGCACTGCCGCTCGCGCCGCCGTCAGTGTTTACGGTCCCGGCGGGCGCGGCGTATTGGTCCCCGATCGCGGCCTCTTTGCCCTCGCTCAGCAGGCTCGAGCCGGGCTCATTGGCTCGGTCCCCGTTGTCGACGGCGTCCGAGTGGGGACGGTCCCCGTCGGGCTCGCTCCTCGTCCCCGGTTCTGTGTGGTCCCCGTCCGGCCGGTCCCCGATCGATGCGGGGCTTTGGGGACCGTCGTCGGGGACCGCGCTCAGCCACGGACTCGCCTGCTTCTCGTTCGCCGGCCGAGTCACGACGGACGGAGCGCGAGGGGACCGGTCCCCACGATCGGCGTCCTGGTCCCGCTCGGGCTGAATCCAGGGCGACGGCAGGGCCACTGTGGCGAGCGCTGTGGCGTGCCGGCGGGCGGCCAGCTGCTCCAGAAGCGCACGACGCTGGTGCGGGTCGGTGCCGACACCGGATCGCGCGAGAGCCGACTGGAGCCGACGCGTGATCCGGCTGCCACGGCGATTCTCACGCTCCTCCGCCGACATCGCGGCCAGCAAGGAGGCGAGTGCCGCTGCCCGCCGAGTCGCGCGGTCCTTGGTGATCTGCGCGGCATCGCGGTTCCGGGTGGCGACGCCGAGGCGCGAGAGGAGACGCTCACGCACTTCACGTCCGAGCGTGGCCAGAAGCCCTTGCGAGGCGGCGTCCGGCTTGTGCAGCCGTAGCTCGATGCCCATGGCCAGGTGCCAGAGCACGGCCGCCATGACCGGGCCGACGAAGGCCCGCACGGTGCCGCCTACCGTGCCTGACTCGGCGTACGCCGGGATGACCTGCACCCCGGTGATCACCCAGACCAGGCCGCCCGGCAGGCCGGGCGCTCCTTGGGTCTTCAGGTTCTGCCGGGCCATCAGCGCGGTCGCGAACAGCGCCAGCTCGGCCGCGCTGAACATCATGGCCCGCTCCAGCGTGCCGGCCATGTCGAGGTAGTCAGCGGCGAACCGCCAGCTGGTGTCCGCGCTGTAGGCGGTGCAGTTGAGGGCGGCGAGGGCCGCGACCCAGACCGCGGGGGTTCCGGCGCGCGGGCCGCCCGCCCGGGTCCGGTTACGCCGGATCGACCATCCGGCCAGCACCAGGGCGAGCACACCGACGGCTGCGACCCCGTAGACAGGCTCGATGCCGGAGGGGAGGGACATGGCGATGAGGTGAGTCATGCGGCCTTTCGGAGAGCGGCTATCAGGGCGTGGGTCTGCACCTGGCGGGGCACCTGCACCGGTGAGGCGGCGTCCTCGGCGTTTTCGTCCTCGACGTACTCGTCGTCGGCTGCCTCGGCCTCGTCGACTTGCCCCCAGTAGCGGTCGCGGTCGGCGACAGCGTGTGCGGCGTTGCGCATCAGGTCGCGCGCCCAGTCGAGGTCGAGCCGCAGTGCGTAGGCGAGACGCTCGGGGCTCCAGCCGCGGACGTAGGCGTGGCGCGTGACGGCTTCGCGCTCGGCGTCGCTGAGGTGGACGTCGCGGCCCTCGAACGCGGCCTTGACGCGGCTGTAGTCCAGGCGCTTGTTGACTCGGGCGTGCCAGGGGCGGCGCTCGTCCTCGGTGAGCCCGCCCCACATGCCGTGGCGGATCTCGTTGTCGAGGGCGTAGTCGAAGCACGCCTTCTTCACTGGGCAGCTGCCGCAGATCGCCTTGGCCTCGTCGATGGCTGCGCGGTTGCGGGCTGCGTGGAAGAACAGCTCGTCGATGTCCTTGGCCGGCAGGCCGTGGCACAGGCCCCGTTCCTGCCAGCTGTGGTCGGCGATGCCCCGGATCGTCGGGGCGGGGGGGTGGTTGGTGGTGATGTGGCGCAAGAGAGTCTCCGGAGGTCGCCTCGTCGAGCGGTCAGCGCGGCAGCAGCGGCGGGTGGCTGCGGCAGGTCGCGTCTTCGAAGCGGGCAGGGGTACGGCGGCAGGCCGCACCGGAGGTGGATCGGTTGCCAAAGGGGGTCGGCTCAGCGGCCGGAAGGCAGCGGGCGCATCGGCATGCGCCGCGGGGCTCCATGGCGGAGCCGGATCATCTGGGCGAGCGTGCGGCGGGCGATCACGCTGCCACCTGCTGGATGCGTGCT
This sequence comes from Actinobacteria bacterium OV320, assembly GCA_001298545.1. Lineage (GTDB taxonomy): Bacteria > Actinomycetota > Actinomycetes > Streptomycetales > Streptomycetaceae > Streptomyces > Streptomyces coriariae. Next base: position 632,407 of record LJCX01000030.1, on the reverse strand, counting down.
GCCGCGGCGAGATCAATGCGGCTCGGGTGCGGGGTGGCACGCGGGGCGTTGCCCCTGGCCCGTCCGTCGAGGCCGACGCGCCGGCTGCGACAGGGCTCGCCCTCGCTGGCGTGGCACCACTCGCATCGCACGCTGAGTACGTCGGGGCCTCCGGCGGCGATGGCGGCCTCGCGGGCGGCGCGGGCGGGCCGATATTTGGCAAGGTCGGCGCGTACGGTGGCCGGGATGCACGAGCCGATGGCCGCGAGGCGCTCCTCGATGTCGGGGTGCGGTCCGCCGCTGGTGATCTGCCGGTGTGTGGCGGGGGCGGTGGCCCCTGCGGCTACCGCGTGCCGGGTGCCGAGGAGCTCGGCTCGCCAGGCGGCCGGGTCGTCCGGGTCGGCGACCGGGGTGGGGTCGGTGTGCCGGTCCAGGCGGTCGCGGCGGTAGGCGCGCCAGCGGCGGGCGACGTCCACCGGCAGGATCGGGTACGGGGAGGCGAGCACATGCGCCTTGATCGCCTCACGCACGTCCCAGCCGTGGGCGGTGGCGAAGGGCACGTCGCCGAGCAGCTCGTGCCACTGGGCGATCTGGTCACGGGCTTCGCCCGTGTCAGTGCGCATCGTGCGCGGGTCGAGGCGGCCGAGATAAGCGAGGACGGCAGCAACTTCACGTGGGTTCAAGGCAGTTACTCCGTTCCAGTCGGTTCGTCGAGCGCGGCGAGCAGGGCGGCGGTGTGCGCCTCGGCTCGGGTCATGCCAGCCCTGGCGGCGGGGGTGCCGCCGGGCAGGGCGTAGAGGTTGGGTCGTCCCGGTGTGGGGTTGTGCTCGCGAGCGATCCAGGTGCGCCAGTCGGCGGCCCACGCGGCGGCGGTGCGCGGGCTCCATGCCGCTCGGTGGGAGCGCCACTTCGTGTCGGCGGCCTGGAGACCCTGCTCGCCGAGGCGGGTGAGGTGTCCCTGATGCTGCGCCCAGGAGCGGCTCTCCTCGTCGATCTCCCAGTCCGCGGCGGAGATGAGGTTGGCAGCACCCCTGCTGCTGTACCTACGGTTCACCTTCGGTTCACTACGGTTCTGGGGGTCAGAATCTGCCCCGGGGAGGGGTCGGGATCTGACCCGGGGAGGGGTCGGATTCTGACGAGAGGGGTCGGGATCTGACCCGGTCAGATTCTGGCCATGAGGGTCGGATTCCGACCCGGCCTTGGGCCAGATGCCGTGTTTGCGCAGCCGCTCGATGTCCAGCTCGGGCACCGGATCGGACTCGGCCAGGGGCTCGACGTACGTCTCGGGGGCGTCCTTCCGGGCCGCCGCGACCTTGGCCAGCCACGCAGCGGCGCGCGGCAGCCGGTAGACCGTGCTGTGCTGCGGGCCGTCGAGGTCGTCGAGGACTTCCAGTTCGCCGCTGTCGGCCAGCGCGACCAAGGCGCCTCGCACGGCGTTGCGGCTTGCCTTAGTGCGCTTCATCAGCGAAGTGAGGGACGCCCAGGCGACGCACTGCTCGTCGGGGATCCGGTCGGCGATCGACAGCAGGACCAGGCGCGCGTTTCCGCGGCTGGCGCTGTACTCCCACGCCCATTCGCGGGTGTCCCGGCTCATCGGGGCACCGCCCAAACGGGGCGGGCGCCGGGGGTCGGCTCCGGCGCGAGGGCGCCGAGCGACCGGTGCGCAGTCAGTGAGCCAGGCGGCGAAGCGAGGACGGCTGCCGCGCGAGCCGGGGACACCGGCCCTTTGCGCAGGGCAGGCGGCATGTAAGACTCTCCTCCGTAGTGAAACCCGCGCCGGTGTGCCTCGTAGGAAAGGACCGGTGCGGTGAAGGTGGGTAAATCTCCGCCCTTGCCGGGGCAGGAGTACCAGTTGGCGTTCGGCGTCCCGGAGTTACCGCTCCATGGGCGCCGTCGCTGCTTTCGGGGCTATCTCACCTGGCTGGATCGTGCGTTCAGCACATGGCTCCTAGCGTCGTTGCCGCCCGGCGGGGTGCCCGGCGAGGGACGACGAACATATGCAGGCTCTGCGGCAAGATCCAGACCTTGCTAAAGGACTCTCTACAAGTCGCGACGGAGGGCGGCGGTACCTGCGCCTATGGGTGGCAGCGGGCCGCGACGCGGGGCGGGTCATCATGTGCGGTCCTCGTGCCTAGGGGTATGGGGAACGCCGCAGGGAGCGATGCGCTCTGCAGCCCCTCCCTGGCGTTGCAACACTTTGGTGTTGCCGTGGCTGGAACATACGCCAAAGTGATCCCCGCCTGTCAACACCATAGTGTTCCGTCTCGCGGGTTGGTCTCACATCAACACTGGAGTATCGTCAGGTCTTCAGGGTGTAGATGGGAGGAGCCGGGTGATGGTGGAGTCCAGCGGATCGGCGGAGGTGCCCTCGGGGTCGTCCGGCGGTCGGCAGCTGAGCCTCGCCGACAAGCTGAACCACCTCTTCGAAACGGTGAAGAACCCGGCGACGGGCAAGAGGTACACCAACGCGGAGGTATCTCGCGCGATCCGTGAGGCCGGCGAGGCGGACGGCCTCACTGTCTCTGAGAGCGCCATTTCGCAGCTACGCTCCGGAGCCAAGCCGAACCCGACCGTGAATACCGTCGAAGCGCTGGCGCGCCACTTCAATGTCACACCCCAATACTTCTTCCCTGACTTCGACGCCGAGGAGTCCGAGAAGATCCGGGCCTCCATGGAGCTGATCGCGGCCGTGGGGGACAGCAAGGTGCGAGGGCTCGCACTGCGAGCCAATGGACTCTCGGCTGACAGCCTCAAAATGATCACGACGGTAATTGAACAGGCGCGTCGCCTAGAGGGTCTTGATAAGCCTGACAATCCCTCAGTAACGTGACCTCCCTCACCCGCTATCCCGTTTTGACGGATACGCCTTCAAGATCCTCTTGGTCGCCCGGCGAGGCTGTGTAAAGCTCCGCTTGGCCGCGGGGAATTCTCGTGCGCCGGTGAGTAAGAGTCGAGTAAGACTGCGTACTGCGCTTACTCGGGGATCACAGCAAGGATCTCGTTCATGTTCAATCGGCGCTATGCGCGAAAAGAAGCGCAGCTGAGGCGACAGTGCGAGGAGCAACTGCGGGGAATCGAAATATCCGACCCCTACGCGGTGGATGAAGTATGCCGCCAGCTGGCGGTCAAGCGTGGGCGCCCGCTGCACCTCCACGAATTGCCCGACCTGGGAGGTGTCAACGCCCCGTGCGGTCTCATGATCTCCTTCGAAAGCGGAGATCACATATTTCATGTGACGGCGACAAGTGAGCGGCACCGCGCGCAAATAGTCCGCCACGAACTGGCGCACCTACTGCTCGGGCATGCAAGCGAGAACACGAGCGTCGTGGAGTCGCTCCTGTCGATCATGCCGCAGGGCGTCGACCCCTCGGCCGTACTCACAGCGCTCGGACGGACCAGCTACGACAGTGAGACCGAGTACGACGCCGAGATGGCCGCCTCGTCCCTCGGTGAGCTGTTCGAGGAACTGGCTCACTCCGGCCGAGAACCAGGGCGGCCAGGCGCCATGACGCGTCTTGACGACGCCCTCGTCCATCCCCGAAGGAACCGCCGCTCATGAACACCCCGACCCTCGTCGCCGGCTCCCTGTGGCTCGTGACCGTATGGCGTCTGCCGTCCATCCGTCACTCCCACAAGCAGCGGAGCCTTGCGCTGACGTTCGCGGCCCTGGCTGCGGCCATGACCTTCGAGGTGCCCGCCGTCAAAGCCGCTATCAGCGACAACGCCGGCGTCACCAGTCTTACTCCGCTGCTGAAACACCTGCTCGGCGTTACCTCCGCGGCCTTCCTCCTGGACTTCATCGTCGCTGTCGTCCGCCCGCAGGGCCTAGCGCGCCGCACCAGGCTGGCAGCGATCGCAGCCACGCTCCCCCTCATGGTCCTCTTTTATGCGCTGGCAAACTGGATGCCAGGTGGGCCAGTACGGGTCGGCGACGGCGAGCGCGCCATCTATCCGGTTCTCTACACGGCCGTCTTCACGCTCTACATCGGCATCGCCATGTTCGTCGCCACCTGGCTTTTCCTCAGCGGCGTCCGGCATAGCCGCACCCTCCTGGGCAGGGCCGGCCTCGGCCTCATGGGGCTCGGCACGCTGCTCGGCAGCCTCTATGCCCTTCAACGCGTCGGCTTCGTCACGCTGGACCTCACCACCGGAGTCCGGTATCCGACGCTGGAGTACCAGATCTCCACCGCACTCAAGCAGCTGGCGATTCTGTCGATCGCGCTCGGCAGCTGCCTGCCACCGCTCTCCGTGGCTGTGGAGTACGTCAGATCCTGGATCGTTCTCAGGCGGCTCCAGCCTTTGTGGAAGCGCCTGACTGACGCCGCTCCCTACGTGGTGCTCTCCGCAACGGTTCCAAAGCAGCGTGTCGGCTTCCGGCTTGAACGGTGCGTCATCGAAATCGAGGACGCATGCCTGGCGCTACGTGAATACGTGTCAGTTGATGTCCGCGAGCGGGCTCGCGCGCTCGCCTTCCAAAAAGGCGTAAGTGAGCAGGAAGTTGATGCTGTGACAGAAGCTGCCTGGCTGCGCGTGGCCGCTAGCGCCGCTCGAACAGGAAACCAACTTGAAGGTGTTGAGCACCCGCCCCTCGGCGTCACTGGAAGGGACCGGCCGAGTGAACTCGCGTGGCTCCACGCGGTATCCCGCGCCTACGCTTCTTCACCCGTCGTAACAGAATTCACCCGCCAGGAAGTCGCACTTGCCTCCTTGCCGGCAGGTGGACCGGAAAAGGACTCCTCCCATGACAACTGACGTGCACCCCGCGGAGTCCAAACTGGCACGCCGCATCACCGACTGGCTTGAGCCGAAAAACTGGATTATCGCCGTCACCCTCCTAATCGGCTGGCACACGGCACAATGGACCGGCGTCGCCTGGGGAGCAGTCGGCGCACTCTTCGCCGCCATCATTCCCATCACCTTCATCAAGTACGGCATTAGGAAGGGCCACTGGGGCGATCGACACGTCGGGGCCAAGCCTGCACGGCTCGTCGTCATGGCCGTCATCCTGCTCTCCGTGGCCACCGGAATCCTCCTCATGGCAGCCGCAGGCGCCCCGCGGACGATGACCGCCCTCATCGTGTCGATGCTGGTCACCCTCGCGATCCTCGCCGTGATCACGTTCGTCTGGAAGATCTCCGTGCACCAGGCCGTCTCGGCAGGTGCCTGCGCGATGCTCGTACAGACCTACGGTGCGTGGATGGCCCTCGGGTTCCTCCTGGTCGTCATCGTCGGATGGTCCCGGGTCGAGCTGCGGGACCACACACGCAATCAGGTCATCGCCGGCACAATCCTCGGCACCATCGTGGCTGCGGCCGTGTTCCAGCTGGCACGCTGATCAGTCCGCCGTCGGCCTGACGGCGGGCGATCGGCGCCCGCTACTCTCGGCGCAGTGACCCAGCAACCGCTTCCCGGAGACCCTGCCGCACTGTGGCCTGCCGGTGTACTGGCGCTGGACAGCGACGGTATGGCTGCCCTTCTTCAGGTCGCCGATCTCGTCCACGACCAGCACCGCGGCATCGTCGTGGAGATGCTCGAGACGTATTCACGCACGTCATCGCGGACGGCGTTCGGCGTCCCAGACGGCCCGGCACAGCAGATAGCTGCATGCCGTGCGGGCCGGCCTCCCCGGCCCACTCCACGATGGTCCAGCAATTCTTGCGCGGCAGGCCCGACAGCAGGCCCAGCACCAACCGCCCGGCCCACAGACTGGGTTTGGCCCGGGCGAACCGGTCGCAATCCGTCCCATGGCCACCTCGAACGCCTCCCGCCATCGGGCGGGATCTATGCTGTGACCTGCGGCCACCGTCTCATCGTCAGTCCACAGAACTCACGATGATCAACGGTGGCTGCACCCGTCTGCACCGGTCCCGGACCAAGTGCCCGGCCAAGAAAGCAGTTCATGATCGCCACTGTCCTTGCCGTCATCGGGACGCTCCTGGGATCGATTGTCACCGGCACGTTCCAACACCTGGCGGCTGGCCGCGCCGAGCGCGCAGCCGCCGCTGAGCAGTTGCGCCGCGACCGGCTCGACGCGGTGACCACACTCGCCTCCGCCGGCTCCGACCACCGACGGGCCTTGTGGATGCGTGGGGAGGCTCGGCTGCGCGGCGTCAGCGACGTTGAGCTGGAAGAACTGCGAGCCAAGTCTCACATCACCCGCTCCGCCATCACCCGCCCCCTGGTTGCGCTGCGGCTCCTCGTGCCCGACCCTGCTGTCCACGCCACCGCACAGGCGATGGTTGTCGCCACCTACAACATGGTCGATGCCGCCACGAGCATCGAGGAACTCACCGCAGCGCAGGACGCTGCACGGGCGGCACACGACCGCTTCATCGACGCTGCAGCTGCGTACTTCAGCGCCATCACCTGACAGGGCCTATGCCCCATGGCCGGAGGCGATTCGCTCTATGCCGACGGCAGCCAGACACCAAGATCACGATCTACAACTGGATTATTGGTCGCGACTCCGTGATCTGGTATGGCGAATCTTCTCGCCTGGGGAGGCGACACCGCCCAGCGTGCGACGGGCCCGGCGAGTGCTCGACTCAGCGGCAACAGCGTCGCCTTGTTCCGCTGCCCCTCGCCGGAGGCGGGCGGCCGGGTGGGCATGATCGGGGTGATGATGCCGATGGTGGCCCGGTCGCAGAGAGGTTCGGACAGCAGGTCGGCGACGCGGCGGATGGCGGCGGGGGCCCTTGCAACACCGGTGACCTGGCAGGCGCCGAAGAGCAGGCCGCACGCGTACGGCAGATGTGCACCGCGAAGCTCGGCGCCGACCACCCCTACACGATCACCATCAGCTGCGACCTCGCCCGCGTCCTCACCGTCGCCGGCCGGTCCGAGGACGCCCATCCCCTCGCCGCCCAGGTCCTCCCCACCGCGGTGCGCGTCCTCGGCGATGCCAACACACACCCAACGACTGCGCGAACTCGCAGCTACCTAGCGGAATTGCGGTCCTGAAGCCCCAGCGCATGACCTGCGCCTTCCACCGTCCCCGCACGCCTCTCGCGACCAGTGCCGGAGGGTGCCTGGGTCTTTTGCTTGTCCAAAGTCACGAACGAGGGCAATCTGTACACGATGAACCACGACCTCGCCGCCGAGCTCCACCGCCGCGCCGAACAAGACCAAGCTGCACGGCGCCTCGCGGCCAAGACTCGTGACGGCCGCGAGATGTGCCGGATCGACGCCGAAAACACCGCCTGGCTCAAGCAGGTAATCACCGAATACGGCTGGCCAGGTGCCGCGTTAGTGGGCGCGCAGGGAGCTGAGGAGGCATGGCTTCTTGCCCAACACGCCGATCTCGCGCCCGCCTTCCAGCGCCAGGCGCTCGAACTCCTGAAGGCTGCGGTCGCGGCCGGAGACGCCTCTCCACGCCAGCTCGCCTACCTCACCGACCGGGTCCTGGTCGCAGCTGGCGAACCCCAGGTGTACGGAACGCAGTACACCGACGACCCAGACGGCTCGAACCTGCGCCTGCAGCCCGTTGCCGACCCCGATCGGCTCGATGAACGCCGCGCCGCGATGGGTCTGGAACCAGCGGCGGACTACGACCAACGCATGCGCGGTCACTGACCGCCGTTGGGAAGTGGGTAGTGCGGGCGCAGGAGACCGGTGAAGTAGTGCGGTGTCAGCGTGCGTTTGACCGTCTGCAAGCGGGCGGCGAAGTCTCGCAGCCGCTCCTGGACGACAGCGGCGAGGGCGTCAGCTGTGTTTTCGTCGATGAATACGTGCTCGCCTGGGGTGTCGGTGAAGGAACGCCTCCGAGGACCACGGGGGTTGCGGGTGGCGTAGGAGTACACCGTCTCCCGGGGTGCCTCGTCGGCCGTAGCGCCGAGGCGGAGCATGGCCGCTTCGACAGCGAGCGGCGGGACCGGGCGGCCGGTCACTGCGTCGTGCTCGGGATGCCGAGGACGTCGTACAGGTGCTGGCCGTGGGCCCATTTCTTCAGTTCGGGACGGCCCATGAGGATGAGGTCGTGGTGCGCGGCGAAGTCGATCGCAGGCTGAGTGAAGCCGTTGAGGCCGATCATGATCGGTACATCGGCTCCGTGGTGGAGGCGTGCCGTGCCGTTGAACTTCTGCACGTGCCCCGATCCGACGGGGTTCTGGTACTGCTTGCATTGCAAGATCAGGAGCCGATCGTCGTGGTCGCGGGCGGTGACGTCCACGCCGAGGTCTCCGGCGCCTCCCACCCGCCGTGTGCTGCGGAAGCCGTCACGGGCTAGGAGATCGGCGCACGCCTGCTCGAAGCCCGTCGCGGTCATCGCGGCGAGTTGCTTCATCTTGAAGGTCAACGCATCCGGATCCACGGCTTCGCCCGGTGCGGCGGTGGACGCGTAGTCCTCGCCGTCACCGACGTAGGCGTACGTGCCGGCGCCGAACCGGAACGACAGCAGCCTCGTAACGAGGGTGAGTGTGGCCAGTGCGCCGACGGCGATGAAGCCGGTCCACCAGGGGTGATCGGCTATCAGCCCCCACAGGTCCACGGTGATCCACCGGCTGACGTCGTCCGTGAGCCACTCCCACACCATCTTGCCGATGGCCAGCGCAAGGACGGCGTACAACAGAAACTTCAGCAGCGGGTCGAGTGACCCATCTTCATCGAACACCACACCTCCAAGACGTTGACGATGAGGGGCGTGTCAGGCGGCGCGCCGGAACCGGGCGCGGCGGGAGCGTGCGGACAGCCCGAGGAGCTCGTGCAGCGCGGTGCCGGTCTCCGCCCAGCGCCGGAGTCTGTTCCGGTCGACCCAGTGGACGCTGTGCCGGTCGCCCCAGGCCATGGCGTCTCGGGTGAATGTGCCGTTGGTGACGACGACGGCGTGGTCGGCGCGGTGGGCCGGGCCGGCCGTCCCTTTCACCGCGTACATGACTGAGGACCCCACTTTCCCGCCGACGCGGGTGTGCTTGGCCTGGACGACGATCCGACCAAGGTGCGTGTGGTCACTGATGACGTCAGCGGCCTGATCGCCGCTGCCGCCTACGCGGCGTGCCGACCAGCCGTCGCGGACCAACAGGTCCCGCAACGCGTGCTCGAACTGCCGGTCGTCCATGGCGTCGAACTCGGCCAGGGTGATCCGCAGCGTGGCCAGCCGCTCGGCGGCACGCCGTCTATCGTGCACCGTGCGCGCGATCCGCCAGGCCCCGACGGCCCCCGCCAGCAGGACCAGGGCCAAGAGGAACGGCCAGGCGTCCTTGAGTGCTCTGACCGCCGCGGCGGCCATTTGGAACGTCAGGACCAGGGCGGCCAGTGCCACGAGCGCGGCCGAGAGGACCTCGGGCGCGCCGTGTGGGCGGCGAAGGCGTAACCGCTTACGCCCCATCAGCGGGTGGCCGGAGTGGAGACGGCCGACTGCGGTTGAGCGGGCGGCGTCGTGGAGCTCGCCTCGCTGAACCCGAAAACCTGCCCCCATAACCAGATGCCGGCCGCAATGCCAGCAATCATCCAGCCGCTCATCCGCTTCCCGCTGCCCGGCTTCGGATTACGGCGAATGTGGCCGCGTACGTAGTGGAAGCCGTTCGGCGCCTTCGACATGGTGTCCCCTCCCGTATGCGAGCCGCGGTCGCGGCCTGTCCCTCGAAAATGGTGTAGCAGCGGGCACTGACAGAAACTGATGGATCATGACGAGAGCGAGCCGGGGCAGGCCGTCATCAAGCCAGGCGCGCCACTCCGAGCTGTCAGCCCACCAGGATGGAAGCCTGGGCTGCTGACCTCGGCGAATGAACCTGCCGACTCCTGAGCGGTCAGGAATGTCCCGCCCCGCCGAAGCGCTGCGAGGTTCACGACAGGGCGCCTCTCACCTGCGACGAACCACTGCTGTCACCACCGGCGGTCCCGCGATGGTGAATGGCGAAATGCAGCAGGAGCGCACTCGTTGCTGTTCTGCGCCGAGGCCGCCCCCGGCCTGGGTTCTCCGCGGCCTTCTCTATCGCGCTGTTTCGTCTCAACGGCACCCAGCGGAGCGGGGCTTGCTGGACTCGGTCTACTGGGATGACACGGGCGGACGGGTCAGCCACCTATTGATCAGCACGCCGGGCATCTGGACCGGCTCGTAGGGCGCGACCAGATGTGTGGTCGGGCTAGCCTCTACCCTGATGCGGTGAGCCATTACGCGATGTCCGCCAAGGATGTAGTCGCGCTTGTGGAGCGGCTCGACGCCCACGGCGTGAATGCGTGTGTTGGCGGCGGGTGGGGCGTGGACGCGCTGCTCGGGGAGCAGACGCGAGAACATTCCGACCTTGACGTGTGGGCGCCGGCCGCACATCTTGAGCCGTTGTTCGTCGCGTTCGCGGAGCTTGGTGTCGACCGGATCTTCCCGTGGCCTGGTGACAGGCCGTGGAACTTCGTCTTGCACGACGGTGTTCGGTTGCGGGTCGACTTGCACCTCTACGAGCCGCTCGCGGACGGATCGCTGCATTACGGATCCGTGGTGGATGGCGGTGCCTTTCCGGCTGAGGCACTCGCCGGACATGGTTCGATTGCCGGGACTGCGGTGCGGTGCGAGTCGGCGGAGTGGGCCGTGCGCTGGCATACGGGATACCCGGCCCGTGATGTCGATCGTCACGATGTGCCATTGCTATGCCAGAGGTTCGGGATCCCTGTGCCTGAGGGCTTCGAGCCGCTTGAGGAGCGTTTGCCTAGGCGCCCGGCATAGGCACGGGGGCGGCTCGGCGGGCTGGCGCCACGGTACAAGCGGGCCCCGGCATATCGCTGCGGGGCGGAGCGCTCACCGGGGATGATCAGCTGGTGACAACCATACCGCCGCCGGCGCCCATGCTGCCCGTGCCCCTTCCGCCGTTTGCGCCCTTCCTCCTGGTTCCCACGTTCCAGCAGACGCAGCAGGAGGCCAGGGCGGCTCTGCTGGCCGGGGCCGAGGCTCCGCTGCCGCCCATGATCCGGCGCCATCAGGAACGAGTCCTGTCACGCGTCTGCAATGTCTTGGTCAGCACGGGCATCCGATGCCAGCGGCTGTATGTTCTGGAGATCGCCGGGCCCATTCCCCGCGTCAAGATCGGCCGCAGCAACGATCCGTGGGTGCGCATCCGCCAGCACGTCACCGAGATGAACCGCTACCAGTACGGTCTCGTCGACGCCCACGTCACCGACCCGGTGGACGACCTAGCCTCCGTCACGCGGGCCGAGGTCGAAGCCCACACCTGGATGGGCAAGCACTACAAGCCCATCACCCGGGAAGAGTTCCGGGCCGCCGACTACGAGTTCGCCATGCTGTGCGCTGACATTGCTGTCCAGTTGCACCAGCCGCAGGAGAGCATCGACATGAGGCCGGGCGCTACGGTTGGTGTCTCCTCGTACTCGATGCGGGAGGCTCAGGCTTCCGAGTTCCAGCAGAGGCCGGCCTGGTGCCGGGCCTCGCGCAGCACGGCGAGGAAGGGCAGCCAGGTGCAGGTCGCGCACCGCTGCCGGACCTGCGCAGGGGTGAACCTCCGGCAGGCCCGCACCCCCAGGCCGGGGGTGGATCAGGGGGCTGGCCTAGTGAACAGAGGGCAGATGCCACATCCCGGCCGCATACACGGGTCCGGTCCGCCCGGTCAGCCACCTGCTGGCCCTTGGGGCTGTCGCGCAGCAGGATCAGGTGTACGTCGACCGGAAGTGTGAACCGCCCAGCGGCGGGCCGCCCGTTCACGCGGTGCCTCCCGGGCGGCGGGCCAGCAGCACCGTGAAGTCGACCTGCTCGGTCAACCATCCGTTCTCATCGGCGTGTCCTTCGAGCATGTGCAGCGCATCCGCTTCGAACTCGGCGTGCCGCTCGGCGAACAGGTCGGCTCGGGCGAACGAGGTGGTGCGCAGATAGCCGATCACCTGCTGCGGCGTCCAGACCCGGGGGAAGCGGAAGAGGTGCTGGCTGACGTCGCTGAAGGCGGAGTCGGCGAGGTCGTCCTCGTAACGGCGGCTTGGCTCGGTGTAGTGCCGCAGCTGCCGACACGGCGGCCAGGCCCGAGATAGGACTGGATCAAGCCCTTCAACATGCCTGTCCAGTCGGCTTCGTGGGTCCACAGGCTGCCGTCACCCATGAGTGCGAGCGTCGCGTGCGGGCCTCCACCCGGGTGGCCATCGCCAGTACGGCGGGGCGGTTCATCCAGTGGAAGGCCCGGCAGCAGGTGATCAAGTCAGCCCAGTAGTTCGGCCGTTGAGGGTTGAACCGGTCGGCCGGGACTTCGTGGCAGGACAGAGCGCGGTTCCCCAACAGAGGGTGGAGGGTGACGACGGCTTCACGGAGTTGGGCCCGGCTGGGGTCGACCAGATCCACGTGAGTAATACGGGGAAGCGCTGGGAGGAGAGCTGCGGCAACTTGCCCGGTGCCCGCTCCGAGGTCGAGCAGCGTCACGTCCGGTACGCCCTTCACGGCGTCGGCCAGTAGCCAGGCAACCTGCTCGGGTACGCCCGGCCGGAAGCGGGCGTACTCGTCGGCCGCTGGCCCGAACAACAGGTCCTCGCCATCCGGATCCGGAGTGGGTGGGTGATCGGCGGGCGGGTTCACTGCAGGTCCCCTTTCGCAGGGCGTTCGTCGCGGAGCGTCCAGCACAGCTCGATACGGCCGGATCCGGCGACCGCCCACTGCTTTCCGTCCGCAGAGAACTCGATCCGGTACGCGTCGGGTTCGCCGGCCACCCGCCACTGGTCCGCGATCTCTTCGATCTCGTGCCAGATGCTGCGAGGCCCGAACTCTGTGACTGAGCACGTGCCGTCACCATCCGGGCTCACGCGCACCCAGGAGCCGCACTCCGGAGCTCCTATCTGAAGGTGCTCGGCGCCGAAGTTGCATACCAGTCCGGGCCGAAGGTGATCGAGGGCCAGCCAGAATCCCCGCGCCTCTCGGGGTGGTGGCAGGCGGTGCCCGCGTACGATCACGCCTTCGGCTGTGGCCATCTGTTCGCGGAACGCGGCGGACAGGAAGAGGCGGTCCCAGCCCCACCCGGCACGGTGCCCGAACTCGACCGCCCGCAGCTCTCCCGCGACGCGTCCCCGGGCGGTTTTCGTGATCACGGCAAGTCCTGGCCACGAGGGCGAACTGGTGCCGACCGTCGCCAGCGATAACCCCTGCGGCGCGAGCTGTTCCACCAGCGCCGGTGGCACCCGGGGGACGGCGAAGGAGACGAACACCCGGTCGTACGGCGCTCGGTCGGGCCAGCCCGCCTTTCCATCTCCCGTGATCACGGTGGGCCGGTAGTCGAGGTCGGCGAGGTGGGCGGCGGCGGCCGAGGTGACGTGTTCGTCGCGGTCGATGGTGACGACCCCGGCGTCGCCGCTGACGAAGCAGGCCACCGCAGCGGTCACGGCGGCGCCCGTGCCGACATCCAGCACCCGCTGTCCAGGCTCCAGATCCAGCTCCTGCAGGAGCTCGACGGTCATCCCCATCACGCTCGACATGGACGTCATCGCCCCGCCCGAGCGCGTGCCGCGCGCCCGGCCCAGCAGTGGTTCACCGTCATGCTGGATGGCGACGCTGTCCCCGCTGTAGAGCACGTGCAACAGCTCGTCCCGGTCCTCGGGCGCCGACCAGTCCAGCAGATCCCAGCGTGGTGGGGCCTCGTCCGGTGCGCTGCGTCGCACGTACGCCTGCGGCATCAGTACCTGGCGATCCAGCGCCAGAAGTGCCTCGGACACCGGGCCCGGGGGTAGATGCCCGGCCCTGTGGAGGCGGGCGACCATGGCCGCACGGGCTCTCGCCGCGTCGGTGTCGTCCATGGCTGCGATGGTGGGGGAGACGGGTGGGGAGGGTTCGGGCATGGTGGCGATCTCCTCAAGAAGGCGAGGGGAAAGGGGCAAGGGTCAGGTCCAGCCGAGTTCGGTGTAGAGGCGTCCGCTCCGGATGCCGTCGATGGCGGCCCGGGTGTAGGCGACGGTGGGCTCCGGCAGGGCGTCGGCGGGCCACCAGCCCCAGCTGACGCACTTGTCCGGCTCGAGGACCTGGGGTTCGCCTTGCCATCGGTGGGCTCGGAAGACCAGCTGGAGGCGCGGCTGCGCGCCGGGGGAGTCGACGAGGTGGACGGCGTGCGCGAGTTCGACGTCCTCAGCCTTGATCACCAACCCGGCCTCCTCCCAAGCCTCCCGGATCAGGCAGGCGATGGCGGATTCCCGTTCGCAGTGACCGGCCAGGAAGTGGTGCTCCAGGGGCGCGTAGGCGGAGTCGGGATGCCGCAACCCGAGCAGGATCTCGCCGTCCCGTTCCAGGTACAGATGGACGCCGATAACGTTCGGCACCGTCTTCGTGCCGGCATCGCGTAGGCGCAGCACCGGCAACGCGTCGGCGGCATCACCGTCTGGGCGTGGGCCCTCCTGGTGGTGGCGGATGACGGCCGTGGTGCCGGGGTCCATGGTCAGATACGGGATCTGCTCGGCATCGGTGAAGCGCAGCATGATCCCCTCGGTGAGGGGCAGCAGGGCGGGGTCGCCGTCCCACGTCCCGGTGTACACCTGGACCCGGCTGGTGGTCCGGTCGTCGGCGTCGGTGTTCTCGACGACGGCGAGCGGGACGAGGTCGGGGATGTGCAGGCCGGCCTCTTCCATCAGTTCGCGGGCGATCGTGTCGTCGAGGCTTTCGCCGGGTTCGGGATGGCCTCCGGGCAGGGACCACTGTCCGGCGCTGCAGATGTTTTTGTTGGCGTCCCGTAGATGCAGCAGGTAGTGGCCGTCCGCGCTGACGAGCAGCGCCGCCGTGGTCGTGGTAACGGCTGGTGCGGTCACGGAATCCTCCATCGGTACGGCGGGCAAGTGGTGGGGTCGTCGCGCCCCGGGGGCCGGGGCGCGACGTAGTTGGGTCAGCGGTCGGTGGACAGGGCCAGTAGTTCGGCGAACAGGCCACCGCCGTGGGCGAGTTCGTCGTACGTCCCGTGTTCGGCGATCCGGCCGTGTTCCATCACGATGATCCGGTCGGCGATCTTGGTATTGACCAGCTGGTGGGTCACCACGATCGTGATCCGGCCTGCAGCGATGGTCTTGATCTCTTCCAGGATGGCGTGCTCGCCGCGGGCATCCATCTGGCTGGTCGGCTCGTCCAGGATCAGCAGGCTTGACCTGCGATACAGGGCCCGCGCGCATGCCAGGCGCTGCCACTGCCCACCGGAGAGTTCCGTCCCGCCCCACAGCTCCCGGGCCAGCAGCGTGTCCAGGCCGTCGGGGAGTTCCTCGACGGCGTCCCGCAGCCCGACCTCCTCCAGGGCCCGCCACACCAGGTCGTCGCCCGCCTCGCGGGGCTGGCCGAGGGTGACGTTGTCGCGGACGGACAGAGGCCACTGCGCGAAGTTCTGCGGCACTAGCCCGGACAGGTCCCACAGGCTGTCGGGGTCGAGCTCGGCGACGTCACGGCCGTTCCAGGAGACCATGCCCTTGTCGGCCAGGAAGATGGCGGCGAGCAGCCGGGTAAGGGTGGACTTCCCCGAGCCGTTCTCGCCGACCACGGCGAGGATTTCGCCACTGCGCACCGCCAGCGACACTCCCGCCACGGCCGGAGTCTCCTTGCCCGGATACCGGTACACGACCTCGTCGAGGCGGATCTCCTCCACCGGCCGGCTCGGCGTGAACTCGCCTCGGTTGGGAGCGCGTTCGGCGGCGTAGTCGAGAAAGCCGCCCATGTCCGCGACGTAGAGGGAGGTGTGGAACATGGCTGCGCCGTAGATGACGAGCTGACTGAGGGCGGCGAGCGCGGTCTGCACCGCGATGACCGCGGTCGCGGCGATCGATGGCTCGATCCGCCCGCTGGCCGCCAGCCAGGCGAGACCCGCCCAGGTGGCGACGAGGAAGATGCCGCCGATCGCCGAACTGACCAGCACGATCCGCAACATCTTCGGCGCCGCGGCGAGGGTGCGCGCGTCGATCCGCTCCGAGATCGACCGGTACCAGAACACCAGGTACGAGGTCATGCCGTTGGCGCGGATCTCGTCGGTGAACTTCACGCTGGTCGCCCAGCCGCGCAGGTTCTGCCGAACATTGCGGTCGCCCACGTTGGCGTAGTGCGTCTCGTAGCTGACACGGGCGTGCAGGACGGCGCCGACGCCGGCGGGGACGACGGCGAGCAGCAACAGCGGCAGCAACAGCGGGTGCAGCACCGACAGCACCCCGCTCGCGCTGACCATACGTACGACAGCGGCGGTGAACCGGGTGGCGTCCTGCACCATCACGTGGCTGCGGACCACCCCCATCTCGGCCGCCTCTTGCCGGTCCGCGCAGCCGTCCTCGGCCCGCGCGGTGGCCTCCATCCGGCACACCGCCGCCACCAGGGCGCAGTCGGACTCGGTCGTCAACCGCGGGGTGATCCGGCCGTCCGCGTATGAGGACAGCGCGGTCGCCATCCGCCCTGCCGCTGACGCACAGGTGATGACCAGCAGGGCGGGCAGCGCCTGGTGGAGCCGGTCGGCCACCTCGCCGTCGGCCAGGATCCAGCGCATCGCACGGGATGTGGCGGTGAGCAGAACGGCGGCACTGATGCCGATGGCCAGCTGGCAGCTCGCCAGCAGAAACACGGCCCGCCGGTCGATCACCCACGCCATCCGCGCGGTCTGCGCCAGCACCGACGGAAGCCGCCGGCACATCTGCGCAAACGATGCGTCCGTCAGGGGATTCTTGGCGTGCCGGCCGCCGTAGCGCAGCTCGGCAGGCGGTGGAGGCGGCAACCGGCGCGGCGCCGCCGTATCAGGCGCCGGAGAGGCGGGCTCGGCGCTCACCGGCCACCTCCCCTCGCCCTGTCCGTAAACCGGGAGGCAGACGCAAACGGCCATGAGGCCGTCGGGAGCTCATTCGGGGCAGCCTGAACGGCAGGCAACTGGGCACCTCCAGCACCGACTTGGGGGGATGTCTGATGACGACCGGAACAACGACGCGACGTCCGTCTTCGAACGCACGTGTTTGAGTCGTATCCCCAGCCGCCCAATCTCGCGGTCCGCACGCTGGTGGCCGTTGATTCAGGCGGGTCCACCACATAGCGGCGGTGGCCGAAACACCGACGGCCGATACAGATGAGGCCAATGAGATGGGTGGGACGACGGCATGTTCGGGGCGCGATCGAACTCGGAGCGGCTTGATCAGCATGGCGGGCCGACCGGTTAGGCATTGGCGCACTCGCCACGGAGATCTTCACTGGGAACCGTCACTCCTGCTAGTCGGGGAACTTCATTCCGAGGGCCACGAGTTGCTGGTGTCGCTCCGGTTTGAGTTTTCCATTCCGGTGTTTCTGGATGCATGTGTTCATCCAGCTGCGCGGGCGAAGAAGGACGGGCTTTTCGATCACATAGCTGCCAGGGATGTTCAGGTGCCCGTGTTCGGCCTTGAACTCGATGACTGCCTTGATATGGAGGTCCCAGCGGAACTGCAGCGAGTCCCAGACGAAGCCTATGCGGTCGAGTGTTCTGCGCTGCTCGGGAGTTAGACGGTCCGGATGCGAGCGGAATCCGGAAACCTGCTGGCCGATGCTTCGACCGCGCATGACGTAGGTCTGGGGTATGTCGAGGTGGCCATTCCAGATCATGAACTCGCAGCAGTCTGAGACGAATTGATTCCAGACGTACTCGGCCCGGTCCCAGATGAATCCCTCCGCGTTGAGGGCGGCGACCTTGGCATCCGGTACCTGTCCGTATCTGTAGGAGGTGCGCAAGCTTGCATATATCTGGCCGAGCGTGTACTCGCGGTCGCCGCTCTTAGCGACGTAGGTCTTCGGGACGTCCAGGTGGCCGTATTCTCTCTTGAATTCTCTTAGCTCGTGAATCAGTTCCTGCAGTTTTTGATCGGGAACTGACCACGTCATCCCGAGGGCTTCCCATTCCTCGATCTGGGAAGGCGAGAGCTTGCCCAGCCGGTGGAGTTTGCGCAGGTACGCGATCCAGCGCCCCAGACCCAGTCCGGTGGGGGTGCGGTAGTCCTCGTGGACACGGAGGTCCCCATGCTCGGCCCGGTAGGTTTCAGCGGCCTGGAGGTATTCAGGCCAGACGGTGGTGGCCGCGCGTACCGTCCGTACGGTGATGGCGTCGGCGAAGTCCGGAGGGACGGGAATGCCGGTGAAAGAGAGCCAGTCGGGCAGCTCGCCTTCGGTGCCGGCGCCGAGCCGGACCTTTCCGGTAGCGGTGGGGGTGGCGAGGAAGCGGCGGGCAGTTTCGAGTTCCCGGTGCAGTGTCTCGTCGTGCGAAGCGAGGGCCCGCACCGTCTGCCAGACCGGGCCGAAGGGTGTGGAGTTCAGCGCGCTTTCGGGCTCCTGGTCCTGCTGGAGGAAGACCGGCACCATGATGGTCGCGGTTTTGGGCCGGCTGCGGTCGCTGAGCCGCATGGCCCGGCCGGTCCCCTGGATGGTGTCGATCGTGCTGCGCGGGCTGAGGAAGCAGACGGCGTCCACGGCGGGGACGTCGACTCCTTCTGACAGGACGCGTGCGTTGGAGACGACGACCAGGCCGTCTTCCTGCCCGGCGAGCCTGTCCAGCGCCTTTCGCCGCTGGGCGACGGTCTGGTTGCCGTGGACGTGCTCGGCGGCCAGAGCGGTGGGGCGTTGATCGGGGGGCAGGAGAGCGTGGGCGTGGGGGAGGAGGGCTGCGAACCACTTCGCCTCGGCGATACTTCCGTGATAGGTGATCATGCGCCGGATGCCGTGCTCGTGGGCGGCGCGCAGCACGGCGAGTTGCTTGGCGAGCATGGGGGCGGCCATGGCGGTCCTGCCGATGCGCAGGAAGGCGTCGTCCCGGCCGAGGAGCTGGTGAGCCTCGCTGTTGGTGACGACGGGGACCACGAGGCGGTAGCGGGCCAGTAAGCCAAGGTCGATCGCGGTCGCGAAGGGCAGCCGGTAGGCGACCGGGCCGTACAGGTGCTCGTCCGTCATGCTGATGACGTCGTCGCCTTCGCCGTCGAGGATCCGGGGCGTTGCGGTGAGATACAGGCGGCGTCGCGCCGTGATGATGTCGTCGTAGTGGATGGCCGCCCAGGCTTTGGTTGCGGCGCCCGCGGTGCGGTGGGCCTCGTCGATCACGGCGATGTCCGGTGGCGCCATGCGGTGGTGGGCCTGAGCCTCGGCCAGGATGTGGAGGCTGGCGTAGGTGCAGGCGATGGTGAGCGGCCCGGGGCCTTTGGCGAGGGCGGCCAGCTGGGAGGCGTCGTTGGCGACTTGGGCCTCGGTGCTGGTGAGTTCGTCCTGCAGCCCGGTGCGGTGGGCGGAGAGGACCTCGCGGTCTGAGCAGACCGCGATGATGCGGCCCAGCCGGTCCCGGCCGAGCTGGTGTGCCCATTCCATCATCGTCTGGCGGACTAGTTCCAGGGTGGGGACGACCACTAGGCGGTGCCGGGAACCGATCTCGGCGACCTGGCCCGCGACTTCGGCGCCCACCCGCGTCTTGCCTGTCCCGCACGCCATCACTGCGGTGACCCGACTGGAGTCGATCAGGGTTTTGGCCAGGACGTCCACGGCCTCCTGCTGGTGCGGAAACAGTGGGGGCGGGGTCTGGAGATGATTCACGGTCGGTCGGTTCCTCGATGTCGTCGAAGAGGGATCGGAAGGCACTCGTTCAGCGGGTAGGGCGTCTCGGTCTGCCGCCCCGCCGCGTCAGGCGGGCAACCAGCCGGGACTTTGGGCACTGCAGGGGCGTCTTCGCGCCACGCCGGCCCGGTTACACGGCGGTGCTGAGGATCTGTTGCACGGCATGCAGCTCGAAGGTGGCGATGACGAGCGCGTGGTCGGTCACCCGGCGGACGTCCTCGGTGTCGATGACCTCGACGCGCCGGAGGGCCTGCGCCCAGTCGGGGGTGCCGAGGATCCAGTCGATGCGTTGCGGTGGGCCCTGGTCCGTGCGCTTCAGGCTGGCGGTCGGAGCCAGCGCCCCGGGCTGCCCGAGAACGGTGCCGGCATGGTGCGCGAGGTCGGCGAAGACGGCCTTCGGACCACCGGTGAGGGTCTCACTCGGTCGCGTGTCGCTGACGCGTACGCCGTTGCGCTCGATGGTGCGGTGCTGGAAATGGACGGGGTCTTCAACCTCTGCCCAGACGAGCGTTTCGGAGACCTCGTCGGCACTGCGGTGGGGGTAGCTGTTGCCGTCCATGCCCGTCAGGGCTGTGCGGCCGTGGTCGGCCAAGGTGGTGAACCGCCGAGCTTCGGTGGCACGCAGATCGGGATCGAAATGGCACAGGTGGCCGGACGCCAGATGAAGCGTCTTGGGGCAGCCCTTGAGACGCACTTGGACGTGGCAGATCGCCTTCCACGGCAGATCGTGATCGGTATGGGCGACGATCTCGAACAGCTGAGGATCGACCATCACCCCGGTCGGGTTCCGGCTGCGGCCTTCTCGCGGAGACGCCATGAACGGGAACAGTCCGCCGAGCGCGATCGCCTCCTCGAACAGGGCGCGTTTGCCGTGGTCCCAGGCCCCGGTCAGTTCCTGCCGGAAGACGATGTGCGGCCGGTACGAGGCGAGGATGCGGTGCGCCAGACGACGCGTCTGGGCGCCGCCTCCGTTGTGCTCAAGGTTCCAGCAGGCAACGCGCAGTTCAGTGCCGTCGCAGGTCAACAGGTCTCCTTCTTCGGGTTCAAGCAGGGTGTGAGCAGGGCACCGCGAACTGGCCGAGCGGGAGCCGGACGGCCCGGGTGGGCCGGTATGTCAGGCCGCGGGGCCGAAGCGGTCGAGGTAGATCTCGATGACGGCATCGAGGTCGTACGTCACCACCACGGTGTGGTGATCACTCAGGTCCTTCATGTCGACGACCTCGGCATGCACGACGGCGGGCAGCAGGAAGTCGGCGGTGTAGACGCGGTCGACCCGGTGGGCCGGGCCGTGGGTGTCCGATGCGTCCACGGTGGGCGCGACGGCGGCCAGACCGGGGCCGTCGGGCTGGAGAGCGGCGTGCCGTGCCGCGTCCTCCAGGCCGGCGGTCAGCAGGGTCCGGTCCGGGCGGGAGTCCATCACTCGCTGGCCGGGGGGGGGTGATCTCGTAGCTGCGGTGCGCGCGGTACGTGCAGACCGTTATCCCGGTTGGTCCGGATGAGGTTCTTTGCTGCCGCGGCGCCTGGCGGCGGCTGCCTGTGTGCGTCGACATGAGATGCCGTGCGCTCGCTCCAGCCAGCGCAGCAGCTCCTGCAACTGGTTGACCAGCACCAGCAGGTGTTCGTACGCGAGGTCCGCCCGTGGCCGGGAGTTGGAGCGGGCCTCAGTCCGCTCAATCAGCTCGTGGAGTTCGGAGCGTTCCCTGTCGCCGAGTGCTGCGGCGAGGGTACGGGCATGCGGGATCAGGGTGGGGGCGAGCTCCTTCAGCGTGGTGAGAGTGTCGGCGACGGCACGTGGGGCGGAGACGATGCCCCGGTTCGCGATGCTGTCCAGCTCCCGCCGCGCCTCGACCAACAGCGCGGACACATCCGTGTCGGCCGTACGTGCGGCGGGAGTTGTGCTCGTCATGGAGGTGCTCCGTGTCGGTTGAGTAGGAGATGGGGTGGGAAGGGTCGTGGCGCGTGACCTGTTCCACGGCCAGCCGCGCTGTCGGCAGGCTCCACACGAGGGGTGGAGCGTGGACCAGGCGGCAGGTTCTGGAGACAGATAGGCCGTCGGGGTTCCCCGCAACTGGTTGTGATGCTGAGCGCGCGGGTGCCTGGGAGTTAGGCGGCTGTGCTGGTGGGGAGGAAGAGCGAGGTCTTGGCGGCGAGTCGTTCGGACCACTGGATGGGAGGGTCGCCGAGTTCGGTTTCGGCGAGGCGTTGGCGTTGGATCTCGCCGGTTCCGGCGGGCGAGTAGGTGTGCTGGACGTCCCGCCAGAGCCGCTGGAGGGGGTAGTCCGTTCGTAGGGCGTGGGCTCCGTGCAGTTCCATGGCGTCCTGGCCGGATTCGACGGCCCATTTGTGGTTGAGGTACTTGGAGTTGATGAGTTCGCCGTCGCAGCTCTGGCCGTGGTCGAGCATGTGTACGGCCTGGTGGGCGAGTTGACGGCAGGCCATCAGGCGGGACTTCATGGCACCGATCCGGTCACGCAGGACGGGAAGGTCGGCGAGGGTGCCGTTGTAGCGGCGGCGTCCCTCAAGGAAGCTGGCGGCGCATTCCATGATCGCTTCGTGGATGCCGAGGGATACCGCGGCGAGGTTGGGCCGGCCGTAGAGGATGCTGCTGCTGTAGGCGATGTCTTTGCCGTCGCCTACTTCGCCGATCACGTTGGCTTCGGGTATTCGTACGCCGTCGAAGGTGAGCTTGCCGAAGCTGAAGCCGTGGAGGCCGAGGGCGGGCCGGTGCGGTTCGACGGTCAGTCCGTCGCGGTCGTGTTCGACGAGGAAGGCGGTCAGGGCGCGGGAGCCGGCCTTCTCGGCGGAGGCGGTGCGGGCTACGACGCAGTGGACGTGGGCGATGTGGCTGTTGCCGATGTGGACCTTGCTGCCGTCGATGATCCAGTCGCTGCCGTCGCGGCGGGCGGTGGTCTCCATGCCGAGCACATGGCTGCCGGTCTCCTCTTCGGTCACCGCGATCGACAGCAGCGTGTCCCCAGAGGAGATCTGGGGCAGCAGCAGGGCCTTCTGCTCGTCGCTGCCGAAGTGGATGATTATCGATACGGGCAGCTGGCTCGCCTGCAGGATGGCGCCGGCCGCGCCCGATGCCCGCGCCACGTTCTGGATCATGAGGGTCTTGGCGAGATGTCCCGCGTGCATACCGCCGTACTGGCGCGGGATCGTGGCGCCGAACCATCCCCGCTCGGCCATGAGCAGGGCCAGGTCGCGTTCCACGGCGTGAGGGGAGGACTCCATGCGCTGGACTCGGGGGGCGACTTCCGCAGCGGCGAACTCGTCGAACTGCTGGACCAGGGCTTCGTAGTCGGGCGTGACCGGAGTCGTGGACGACATCGTGGGCATCGTTGTCTCCCCCTCGGGGTGGTGGTCGCGGGTGGTGCGGCCGGGCGCGCGGGTGCTGCTACGAGCTGGTACGCCGGTAGAACTCGGTCATGAAGAGGTCGCGGTAGTGGTCGATGAGCGTCCACAGCGGGCGACCTTCCGAGCGGTCTCGCGGCTCGGTGCCGACCACGCAGACCGTGCCCCAGACATGGTTCGTGCGCTCGTCGATGAGAGGGGCTCCGCCGTACACGCGGACCCCGATCTCGTCGACGACCGGGTTGCCGGCGAACTCGTCGAAGTCGAGGACATCGGTCAGGACCAGCGAGCCCCGGCGCTGGACGACGTGCGGGCAAAAGCCGTGCGTCAGCGGCATGGTGCGACCCACCACGGGCAGGTCGCCTCCGGAGGGGTTGGCGAGACCGAGGAAGAACTGCTGGCTGCCAACCCAGTTGAGCATGGCGTACGGTGTGCCGGCCGCGTTGGCGACCTGTTGGGCGAAGGCGTCGAACGCGCCCACGGGCGGAGCCGTGGGATCGAAGAATTCGGGCAGGTGGCTCTGCCAGTCGATGTCGTGGCCGGCGGTGGACAGGAGGTCGGACGGAGCGTGGGAGTTCACAGCTGTGCTCCTTGAAGGACGGTGGCAGGGGAATGTGGGCGGGTGAGCGTGTGGTCGATGAGATGGGCGAGTACGCCGGCCGCGTCCGCCCTCTTGCGGGCATCGCACAGCACGACCGGAACCGTGGCCGGCAGGGCGAGAGCGGCTGAGACTTCGTCGGGGTCGTAGCGGCAGGCGTCGTCGAACTCGTTCACGGCGACGATGATGGGCAGGCCGCGCCGCTCGAAGTAGTCGACCGCGGGAAAGCTCTCGTCGAGGCGGCGGGTGTCGACGAGGACAACCGCAGCGAGGGCTCCTCGCGTGAGCTCGTCCCACATGAACCAGAACCGGGTCTGCCCAGGCGTGCCGAACAGCATCAGCACGGTGTTCAGCTGTGGGAAGGTGATCCGGCCGAAGTCCATGCCGACGGTGGTCGCCTTCTTGTCGAACAGCAGCGTGAGGTCGTCCACGCCCTCGGAGGCCGCCGTCATCACGGCCTCGGTACGCAGCGGAGTGATCTCGGAGACGGCGCCCACAAACGTGGTCTTGCCTACCCCGAACCCGCCGGCGACAACGATCTTGACGGAGGTGGCACTCGCGCCGCCGAGCCGGCGCGGCAGCCCGAGGTCAGAGCTTGAGGAGTCCATTGCGAAGGGCCTTCAGGAGAGCAACGTCGGGAAGGTCAGCAGAGTGCGTGGCGGTCATGGCATTCAGCGCACCGAAGTCGATCAGCCGGGACATGAGGATCCTGGTGATCTGGAAGGGCAACCCGATCAGGGCGCCGATCTCAGCGACGGCCAGGGGCTGCTCCCGGCACAACGCCATCGCCTGTTCGACTTCCGGCGGCTGGCCCGCAGGCGGTTCTCCCTCGGCCCACAGCAGCGTCTCGATCTGCAAGTCGTGCGTGGGCTTGGTCTGGCCGCCGGTCAGGACATAGAGGCTGGGGGCCTCGGTGTCCTCGACGGTCCAGGCCGGGCTGCTTGCGGACGCCATCTCACTGGCCGTCACCGGAAGGAGCCCCGCCCACACGTGCCTCTGTGGTCAGCAGCTCGCCCATCCGCTTGATCAGGTCGACCATCGCGAAACCGACGGCTCCCTCATCCGCGCGGGTGTTGGTCAGCACACCCAGCACGCTTTCGACCTTTTTCGGGTCGCGTCCCGCATTTCGCGCCACTACGGACGGGGGGCTCCCGGCACTCATGATGAACAGCAGGAAGCTGCTCTTCCTGATGAGGACCTGTTCGACACGGCCCTCGCCGTCGTCGACTCCGTGAGCGATCGAGTACAGGCCGTTGATCACCGCGGCCAGACGGTCCGCCAGTTTGCCGTCCATGCTCGGTCCCGCGTGAGCCAGCCGCAGACCGTCCTGCGTGCCGAGCAGGACGCCCGTCACATCGGGCAGCTGGGCCAAGTCGTTGAGGAGCTCGTCCACAACCACATCCGGCTGTGCTGCCGTCGAGTCGGTGGTCATTCCAATTCTCCGTATCTCCGTACGCTGTACGGACTGGTGCTCAGGCGCGAAGCGAGGCACGAAGGATGTGTGGGGCGCGTTGCGGTGGTCAGCTCGCGCTCCCCTTTGGCGGTCGTGACTCGCTGTCTGCCGCGGCTTGTTCCGCGCGATGCACGCCTTGGGTGAAATTGCTGACGAAGGCCGGATCCGGCGGCGGGAGCGGGATGGGGGTGGCCTCTGGCTCGGCAGGGGCCGCGCGTTCATGGACCGTTGCCTGGGGTGTTCGCTGCGGCAACCGGGGGCGGGTGTCAGGTGTTGCGCCGAGCGGCGGCGCTGTCGTGGTCGCTGTCGAGGCGACGGGTCGCCGCTCAGGGGCAGGTCGCGCGTCCCGGTAAGGCAGTGGCGCCGTCCCCGCTGGGACTGGGGCCGCAGGACTGGGCCGAGGACCGCCGGACGGCCGAGGACCAGGGTGCCTCGTGAGTTGCGCTGCCGGGACGGGTGTGGCGGCAACGTATGCGTGAGCCTGTGATGGTGCCGCCGGCTCGTTCTGCCAGAGCAGGAGTTTGTCCGGCATCACCACGAGCGCCGTGATCCCGTGCATGAGATTCTTCTGCAGTCGCACTTGGATGCCGTACCGGCGGGCGAGTTTGGCCACCACGAGCAACCCGGTCTGTCGCTGGGCCAGTTGCTCGGCCAGGTCCGTGTCCTGGGGGTCGGCCAACATTCGGTTGCAGCGATCGAGTTCGCCCTGGGCCATGCCTATGCCCCGGTCCTCGATCTCCACGGCCAGACCCGCGGTGACCCTCGTCGCGCGCACGACGACCTTGCTGTCCGGCGGGGAGCAGAGAGTGGCGTTCTCCTCCAACTCGGCCAGCAGGTGAATCAGATCGGGTCCCGCGAAGCCCGGTATCTGCACATCCAGGGTGGACGTGTGCATGCGGACCCGGGCGTACTTCTCGATTTCCCCCGACGCGCCGCGCAGCAGGTCCACCAGCCCGATCGGCTGGTTCAGCGTGCGCGCCTTCACACCACCCAGAACCGCCAGCCGTCCGGCCGACCGCCGCATGCGCTTGAGCAGGTTGTTGACGTCGAACACGCGATACAGCACGTCCGGGTCCTGGACCTGCTTGGTCAGCTCCGTCACGATGCCGAGCGCACGTACGAGCAGCAGGGTCAAGCCCCCGGCCAGATAGACAAGCGCCTGCGTCAGTTCCGTCTGCCGCCCGTTCACCACCGCCCGCCAGGCGTCTGCGTGCAGTTGAAGCAGAGCGGCCTCAGTCTCGTTCCACGGGTTGCCGCCGGAGTTCGCCTGCGCTGTGGAGAAGTCGGGAGGGGAAGGCCGCTCGCCCCGGTCGATCTGCTCCAGAGCATCGCTGATGCTCTTGCGTCCTTCGTCCACGCCGGCTTGGAAGTGCCGCAGCCAGCCATGCACTGAATCGCTGTACTCGCTGCGCTGCCGGTGCAGCTCAGCCGCCGTGCGAACTGCCATCCAGTCCGCGCAGACCAGCACGGCCAGGCCGGCGGCTGCTGCCACCGCCCCGATGATCCAGCCATCCACATGGACGCGTGCCGTCGCGGCGACGGCAACCGCCATACACAAGATCGCCGCGACGAAGAGGGCGGGCACGAGCACCAGAAGCCGCATCCGCAGGTGCAGCCCCTTCTCGGTGCGTAGTGGCTCGGCGCCGCGCGCACGCCGGCGCTGGCCACGTCGGTGACCGATTGGTCGCGGGCATGACTGATCAGACATTGGTGACCTCGCGGAACGTGGTCCTGACAGGGAGGAGGGAAGGGCCGACAGGGAACGAGTGAACAGCGCACCCGCACCGGGCGCGGGGACCGCAGCGTGCAGGCCGGGACTCGGGCGGGAGTGGCCGCCGAGGCACGCGCGCCTGACCGCAGCCGACGGGGGAGGCGGCGTACGGCCCGGGTCCACGGGGGTGCCCCGGCGGCCGGTCTATATACGGATCCCGCTGATCGTCTCGACCGCACTCTGCACGACGCGGCTGATGGACGGAGCAAGCGAGCTGTCGTGGAGATAGAAGCCGAGGAGCACGGCCGCTATTGCGTGGCCTGCCTTGAGGCCGCCTTTGCGGATCAGCAGCCACACCATGACGGCCAGCACAACAACCAGAGAGACAGTGATGCTCACGGAATTGGTTTTCTGCTGGGCGAGTGCGTCCGAGGGGTCCCGCGTTGCCAATCGGGTCGGCGAAAATGACCCGCGTGGCTGCGGGACTTGAAGCGTCGGCGCGCCTGAAGGATGGCGCACCTGCGCAGCTGGTGACCGCATTGGTTCGTGCGCGGCCGAGATGGGCCGTCATGCCGGCTAAGGCGGGAAACGGGGCAGGCACGATGTCCTCCGGGGGCGCAGACTTGTCGTCTCGCGTCATGTCCGCGACGCCCGGGTGACCGTTTCCGGCCTTCGTTGATTTTACAGGTAAACCAGGGAAGTAATCGATGCTCTCAGGTCAGAAGCCTGTGAAAAATGCATGGTGCACAGGGGTGTTGGCACCCAGAACGGGAAATACCGCTGCGCTGCATGTTCGGTGATGCTGGTCAACCGGACTGAATTCTCTCCATTGCTGTGGTGGCATCGTCGGCTCAACTCCTGCGGGGCCAGTCGACGACGAGGCGGCTGCAGGGCTTGTCCATGACGAAGCGTGGTTCGGAGGCTGTCAGTTGGTTGCGGGCGTCACCAACGGCCATGCGGAAGCTGGGTTCGGGTGAGCCGTTGCCCCAGCTTTCGTTCCACTCGCTGATTTCGGTGGCGACCTGGTCGGCTAGTTCGGCGGCGCGCGGGCCGTGGCCCATGACGCCGATCTGCCAGAACGTGCCGTGCTCGTCCTCGCCTTCCTGCTTCGTGAGGTAGGCCAAGGAGTCATTGTCGAGTGCGGTCATCGAGCCCCAGCCGAAGTTCGGGATGAGGCCGGGGCGGGACCCCGGCATCCGGGACAGGCCGTTCGGCAGCACGTATGCCAGATACAGGTAGAGCCACTCGTAGGAGTCGCCCTTGCGGAACTTCACGTTGGTGTAGATCTCGGCTGGGGGCTGGTCCAGGACGGTGCGGATCGCCTCGCGGTCGACGTTCTGCTCGCTGTAGGTCTCCAAGCGCACGTCGCCGTCACCTGCCATGTCGACCATGGTTCGGAGGTCGTTGCAGACGCCCTTGCGCAGGGGGACGAACGTCATCATCTCGGTTGAGACCGTCCTCCAGGTCTGGTCGTCGCGTTCGAATGCGAAGCTGCGGGAGATGCTGCCGCGAATCCGCATCGGGATGACGAGGCGTCCACCGGGGGCGAGCTGGTCGAGAATCCGCACGGGGATGTCCCCGGCGCCGACCGTGAACTGGATGCGGTCGAAGGGCGCATGTTCGGGCAGACCGGCGGCGCCGTCGCCCAGCGCGACGGTCACGTTAGCGGCCCCGGCCTGAGCGAGGTTCTTCCGCGCGCCGTCGACGAGGTCCTCGTCGACATCCACGGTCCACACATGGCCTTCGAGAGCTACGAGTTCTGACAGCAGCCGGGCGTTGTAACCGGTGCCGGCTCCAGCTTCGAGGATCTTGTGGCCGGGCTGGGCGCCCAGTTGTTCGAGCTGGGTGGCGACGATGGAGGGGGCGGAGATACAGGAAAGCATCGCGCCCGTCGCGTCGTGCTTGATCGCCACGGCGTCATCGGCGCAGGCGCTCTGAAGGTCGACACCGGGGAGGAACCGGTGGCGATCGGTGCCCCGGAACGCGGCGATGACTTCCGGGGTGCGCAGGTGGCCGCTGTCGACGAGGCGGCTCACTAGCTCGTCGCGCCATACGGCGGGATCGGTGACGGGCGTCACGGTGGTCTCCATTCGCGAGAGGTTAGGGGCTGGCGGGGTGGAACGACGGGGAGGCGCGTCGGTGGCTTGCGCCTCCACACAGGCGACTTGGCGGCGCAGCCGATGCCCCAGCCTCCTGCTGGTCAGCGGCACGCGTCCCACGCCCCCGAGCATCGGCGGTCGTTGCATCAGCTGACGCCTGGCTGTCTCGCATGCGGCGATACACCTCCCTCCTCAGTGAGGCACTGAGCGAGGCTCGCCCCAGCCGTGCTGACAGCCCGCATCAACGTGGACAGCACCGATTCCGGCAGGGCGCCCCGGCCGAGGCCGCCGTCGTGGACGATCGACTCCAGCTCGTGGCGTGACCACCCGTCAGCCGGTGGAGCGGGGTGGCGGAGGATTTCGCGTGCTGCGTACGCGTCCCGCGCCTGTGTGGTGTCGCTAACGATCGCGTCGTACAGGGGGCGCGCGAGGGTTTCACAGCCTTCCGGCGCCAGGTCGATCGCGGCCAGGGCCAGTCGCACCCGGAACATGCGCAGGTGTGGCGGGTCCGGCTCCAGCGCATCCCGCACGGCGAGTGCCGTAGCGGCGAACCCTCTTGCTGTGGCGCGGCCCGCAAGGTGGTCGGCGTAGTGGCGGAGGACCTGCGCGACGGCTTCCTCCCACGGCTCCGTGATCGTGGCCTTGTCGATCAGGGAGTTGGCCGTGTCCAGAGCGTCCGTATGCAGGTTCGCCACGATGCGTGCTTGCCTGCTGCCGTACAGCCGCTCAGGCTGCTCGTCGTAGGCGGTCGCGTGTTCTGCCGCCTCATGCCATTGGCCGGCGGCGACCAGGAGCCGGGTGCCGTCGTCGAGCAAGAGGTCGTGTAGCCAGGGCTGGATGTGGTCCAGGCCGGCGTCGGTGGTGAAGCCCGTGAGGTCGATGGCCTGTCCGTGTACGGTCACGCTGCCGCCGTCACGGGCGGCGCGGTGCACGCTCATGAGCTGCTGAAAGGCGGCCTGCGGGTCGCCCGTTCGGGCGGTCAGCCGTACGAGGTTGACGATGGGCTGGAGGCTGGCGATGGCGGTGTCCCCGGTGACAGGCCATGCGGCTTGGAAGAGGCGGAGCTGACGCAGGCAGAGGTCTGTCGCCAGGTCGGTCAGCCCGCAGTCGGAGGCGATCAGTGCGGACAGGTTCCAGGTGGCGCATGCGAGGTTGATCCGGTCGAGGAGGAGTCCGTCCTGCGCCGACTTCTCCCCGCAGGAGCGGACTTCGTCGAGCCGGGCAGCGAAGCTGGGGTAGACGAGGTGGGACCGGCTGACCAGGGGGAAGCGCCTGGAGAGCCGACGGAGCCTTGCCTGTGGGTGGTGGGGCGGCGCGGTCACGGCATCGGCCTTTCCGTGGGGTCAGCGGAATGCAGGATCGCGGAATGTGCCGCGTGAGCGAGAACGCTCTGGGTGCGGGCGGGCAGGCCGATCCGGTTCCAGTGGAAGATCACGTGGTAGGAGATGACCTCGCGCAGGCCGCGGTCGAGGGCTCCGTCCCGGGCGGCTGTGCCGAGGTCTCTTCCGGCCTGCCGAAACGCGTTCACCCAGTCGGCGGCGGGCTTGAGGGTGCGGTCCGACTGGAGCATGGGGCCAGCGGGGCTGGTGTCAGCGATGAGCAGCTGTCGGAGGCTGTCGGCCATGGCGTGGATTTTGGCGGCCGGTACGTCCGAGGGAAGGGGCCGTTCCCGGGTGATGTGGTGCCAGACGTCTCCTTGCTCGTACCACTCCAGTCCGGCGGCGCGCATCAGGGTGGCGCACAGCAGCAGTGACAACTCTCGGCGGCCCAGCTCGCCATGGGCGGTGGTGAGGATGGCGTGGCTGTCGGCGTGGAACAGGGTGTGGGCGATGGTCATGCTGTTGCCGCCGCCGAACGCTGCGGTTTCGGGTTCGTAGATGCCCGGCCACCAGCGGTGGACTTGTCCGGCGGCCGTGAGTTCGTCGAACATGTCGGTCAGTGCCAGGGGGAGTTGCGCCCCGAAGGCCGGGAGCAGCCGCATCCGCCAGCACGGGTGCTTACGGATGAACCACCACCCGGTGATCAGGCCGTCATGTTGGGCTAGGTCCAGGACGGGGGCGATGTGGTCGGCGGCGGTCTGCTCGGCCTTGGCCCAGTCGGTGAACTGGATGTATAGCTGACGCCATGCCGGAGGGCCCGCCTGCTGGGCGAGGGCCTGTTGCCCGGCCTGCTGGTAGACGGCGACGGCGGCGTCCAGGTCGGCGGGCTCGAGTCCGGCGTGGGCTGCGGCGGTGTCCGTGTCGCCGCCGGCCATGACGTCCAGCACGGCGTGCAGTGTCGCTTCCAGGCAGAGGGGCTGGAGGATCAGTCGATCAGTAGGCATGCGTCCCATCCCGAGGTCGGCGCAGCGTCGTGGGCTGCCGTGGTCAGGGCGAGGGCAGTGCCCGCGGCGCCTTGCAGGAGGCCGGGGTCGCGGCCGGGATGGGCGTCCCGGGCCAGAGCGGCGGTCAGGGCGGGCAAAGCGGCGCGCAGGGCCGGGGCGGCGGCGTCGTGGGCTGCGCGGAAGGCGGTCTGGTAGACGCCCGCCCAGCCGTGGCACAGACCGGCATCGGTGATCTTGGACAGCTGATCAGGATCGGTCAGGCAGCGGATTAGGGCGTCCTCGTACAGGCGCTGGCGATCCGGGTCGCGGCGGGCGAGGGCGGCGAGCTGTCCGGCGCGGGCGATGCCGGGGGTGCCGTAGCACCAACTGGGCCGTGCGGGGCCGCGCTGGGCGGTACGGCCGGCGCGGACTTCACCGAGGCGGAGGTGCTCGGGCCACCAGAATCCGGCGGGGCCGTCCTGCCGCCATGTATCGAGCCAGTGAAGGATGGTGTCGACGGCGTCTTCCTGGCCGTCGACCCTCACGCCTTGGCGCAGGGCGCGGGCAAGGAGCAGCAGCGGGCCGGTGATGCCGTGGGCGGCGCCGAAGTTGGCGTGGCCGGCGGGGACGGTGGATGGGGTGAGGTCGGGCTGGTGATCGACCCACCAGCCGGGCAGCACGCCCTGGTCGCCGTGCCGGATGGGGCGGGTGAGCCGTACGAGGTAGGCCAGGACGCGTGCCATCGCGGTGCCGGACGGGGACCGGCGCAGCAGGTAGGCGCCGATGCCTGTGAGCCCGTAGAAGATGTCGTACTCGTGGAAGCTGGCTGGACGCCCGTAGCGCATACGAGTCCGAGCCGAGTCGCATCTGCGGTGGGCGAGTTGAGCGACGTGGTGGTCCAGGGTTGCTAGCGCGTCCTGGTACCGGGGAGCTTCGGCCGTGACGGCGCAGTCGAGCATGAACGCTGCCGCAGGTGCCCCCAGGTACAGGCCGCTGGTGTCGGCGGCGCTGACGGTGGTGGCGACGGCGGTCTTGATCCAGGGGTGTGCTTGCTGCCAGGTGCCGTCTCCGGTACGGGCGCGCTCGATGTGCAGGAGCGCGGATCCCGCGGCGCCGGCGGCCAGGTCCTGTGCCGCCCAGGGCTGGTCTTCGGGCGGCGGGACGGGGGTGGCCAGGTGGGCTGCGAAGGCGTCCGCCAGCAGGGCCGGGCTGGTTGCGGTGGTCATGGCTGCCGCTCCCGGTGTCGCAGGGCGCAGGCCCGGGCGAGCCGGCCGGTGGCGCGTTCGTGATCGGGGTCGACGGGCAGCGCCCGCACGCAGTGCTCGCGGAGCAGCGACAGCAGCACGCTGTCGGAGTTGTGCCCGGTGGCCAGCTGCTGCCGGTAGGCGGTCAGGGCGGCAGCGCGCTGCCGCCACGCGGCGGCGACCTCGGTGCCGCCCGGCAGGGCTTGGAGAGCGGTGTGCTCGGGATCGGCCAGAGCCTGGGCCAGGGCGATTCGATCCCGGGGTATGGGGCCGCGTTCTTGAGGGAGAGCGCGGGTCAGCCAGTCCGACGCCTGATCTGCGTCGCCGGTGAACTGCACCGTCAGGTCGAACATGCTCGCAGCGGTCAGGGCCTGCCCGGTGGCGGCGTCATCCGCAGCGGCACGGATCTGCGCCAGGACGGCGGCCGAGTCCGCGGCGAACACCAGGTGCGCGGCGTCCAGAGCGGGGCCGTGCCCGTACGGGCCGGTCTGAGGCGGGCAGGTGGCCAACTCCAGGCGGGACGCCAGACGTTGGCTGCTGAGGGCGTTTGCCCAGCCGGTGACCAGTTGGGCGGCCGGACCGAAGGCGGCTGAATCGGGAAGGCGCAGGTACAGATCCAGATGCTGGTCGGAGCCCGGTCGGGTTGTGTTGCGATGGCGCCTGAACCACCAGAGCGGCATGGTGGCGAACTGGTCGAGCAGAGTGGGCAGGTGGCCGGACAGGATCTCGTCGTACCGCTGGGGGTGCGCGAACAGACGGGCATACAGGACGGTGGGCTGGCTGGGCGTCCCGGTGACGGCGGCAGCGGCCTCCGGCAGGCGGGGTGGGTCGGCGGGGGTGGAGTTGGCCAGAGGGATCAGAAGCTGGTGGGGGCGGCCGATCCATGCCCAGTCCCGCGCAGTGGTGCTTTCGCGTAGTTCGACAACGCGGTTGCGGTCCACGCCGGCGCGCAGCAGCGCCCGGTGGATGCGCTGGTCGAGGTCGAGGGGCAGCTGCTGGCCGTCTTCGACCAGAGCAAGGTGATCGGGGACGCTGAGCCGTTCGCGCCATCGGGCCAGTGCCTTGTCCCAGTCGGCCATGGGGGCGGACCGGCCGGGCAGTTCCTCGGCGGACAGCAACCAACGGGCAGGTGCGAGGATCGTCCGCTTGTATCGCACGCGTGGCAGGTAGGGCAGGGTGGCGGCGACGCCGAAGGTGAACGCCCGGTAGGCGGCGCTGCGGGCGGTGGTGATCTCCGCCAGGAACCGGGCGAGCGGCGGTGTGTGGACGGACGCTTCCAGCGCATGGGTTACGCGAGGCTCGACGTGCTGCCCCGTTGACCTGCGCACCAGATAGAACCGGCGGGTATCCGCAGTCACCGCCAGGTCGTCGAGCGGGATCACGCCGGGGCCGGACTCGTGGTGCTGGCCGAGAGGGATGGTGAAGGGCAGGACCTGCACGGTGCGGGCGATGTTCTCGTTGCGGCGCCGCCGAGGAGTGAACGACAGCTGCGCCGCAACGGCGCCGGGGCCGGCGGTCGCGTAGGAGTCGGTGAGCGCGGTCTGGGCGGACGGCGGGAGCAGGTGCGCGAACCGACCGAGCATGCTGCTGCCGGGGCGGGGGGCGCCGATGACCAGCAGCCGGTAGTCGCCGCCCTGCACGGCCTCCAGAGTGGGGGCGTGGATCTCCACGGCGATCTCAGCCCGGGGCAGGGGCAGCAGCGGTTCGGTATGGCCGGCGGTCAGGTCGGCGATCGTCGCCCGGGTGAGGACCAGCTCACGCCTCCCATCGAGCATCGCCCCCTGGAGAAGGCGCAGGATCTTCTCGTCCCGGTCGGTCACCTCATATGGCGGGCGGACGCGCTCGGAGCCCAGGAAGCCCGCGGGCAGGCCGAGGCCGCTGTCCGCGACCAAATCCAGTACGGGCACGAGGGCCTCGTTGCCGTATCGGTCGAGGAACCGCTGGTGGTAGTCGCGCCATTGCGGATACCCGTACGGATGAGGCGACAGCTGGTGCATGACCTGGGCTGCCTCGGCGGCTTCGGCCAGGAGGGCTTCGGGGATGTGGGCGGTGCAGTCCAGTGCAGCGT
Organism: Actinobacteria bacterium OV320; assembly: GCA_001298545.1. Taxonomy (GTDB): domain Bacteria; phylum Actinomycetota; class Actinomycetes; order Streptomycetales; family Streptomycetaceae; genus Streptomyces; species Streptomyces coriariae. The sequence goes on along the minus strand of LJCX01000030.1, from coordinate 598,131 downwards.
CGACTAGCAGCGGGACGCGGCCGGTGGCGCTCACGTGCTGCATGCTCTGCGTCAGCGGGTCGCCGAGCGTCCAAGGGGCGACGGTGTCCGGGTAATTCAAGCCACCCCGGATCGAAGCGAGCTGGGAGGCCAGCTCTGCGATGTCGGGTATGTCGGTGGCGTCTGCTTTCTCCAGCTCATCGCATATGTGGGCGAGCGTGTCGACGGACGTCATCGGGGGCCACAGGCTGCTGATCAGAATGTGCTTGCTCAATAGGTCGGAGATCAGGCCGGCGAACTGCTCGGGGCGTGCGGTGGGGAACTGCCCGGACAGACGGTGCACGAGCAGCTCGTACGGGATCGGGGTGCGGGCAGCCTCCAGCACGGCAGCCACGGGCCGGGTCAGGCGGACCGACAGCTCGACCGGGGCGTAGCCGGAAGTGTGCGCGTCAGTCGGCATCCCGTCCACCACATGCCGGTTGCCGCGGGAGCGGCCCGTGTTGTTGGCCACGACCGTCAGCCGGGCCAGCAGAGCGGGGTGGCTCTCCAGGCGGGTAACGACGTCCGTCAGCCAGTCGGAATCAGGCCGCAGAACAGTCCGGTACCCCTCACCCCACAGAATGTGGGCGGCTTGAGCGGGCTCAGCGGGGGCGACGCCGGCGAATACCCCGAACGGGGTGGGCCGGTGGTTCCACCGCAGGAGATACGCGGCAACAGACCGGACGGCCCGCCTGATACGGCGGCCGTCGGTGACGGTGCCGTTCAGGATCTCGGCGACGCGCTGACACAGGACGGGGCTGGCTGCGGACAACGCCGTCGGCACTGGGGCGCGCCATACCTCTTCCAGCCACTGCCGACCGCGGACCGTGGCGTCGTCGCCGTGCAGGTCAAAGTCCGGTACAGGGATCGGCCGGGAAGCGGTGGAGGCGCGCAGCAGCATTCCGGGCTGCCACTGATACGTGAGGGGTATTGCGTGGGCCACCGGTGTCCCTTCCTGTTGTGGGGTGCGCGGACGGGTGGTGCCGGGGCGGCAGCGGTGATCGGCTGTCGCCCCGGCGGATGTCGCGTGTCAGGCGGCGTCCTCGATGGAGGACTGGCAGGCGCTGGCCCCGTTCTCGCAGGTGTTGCCGCAGCCGTCGCTGGTGGGGCACATGAAGACGGTGAGGGGGCTCTCGGAGATGACGACCTTGATGTCCAGCTCGAAGTCGTCGTCGGCGAGGCCGTCGGCCGGCAGCGCGGTCGGGGCGGTGGGGTGGTCGAGTACGGCAGTGGTCATGCGATCACTCTCTTTGTCCGATGGGATGGTGCAGAACGCCCTGGCTCAGCCCGCGGTTCAGACGGTCGGCCAGGAGATCGAAATCCGGCTGTGCCTCTTGTCGATGATCCGGTCGCCGGTGATCCGGTCATCGGGTGTGCCCGCCGGGTAGACGGCGATGCGCGGGCCGTCCGTGCCGCGGACCTTTTCGCTCCAGGTGCGGAGGATGTCGGCGATTCGCTCGGCGAACTCGGCCGCATCGGGCCCGAAGGCGTGGACGCCGTACTCTGCGGTCTTCTTCTCGGTGTCGCGGCGCACGACGGTGTAGGCGAAGTGCGGCCCGTCGATGGTGACCATGGACCAGCTGCTGCCCGTGGGGCCGATCTTGCCGGTGGTCAACTCGGGTTTGGTGGACATGAAGCAGTACGTCGGGACCTGCGTGGACAGGTACATCTGGAGGGTGCCGATGGGCTCCTGGCTGGCGACGGTCACCCCGGTCCACGTCTCGGCGCGGGCGCTGTTCAGGACGCCGTCCAGCAGAGAGGGGTTGGCGGGCAAGCCCTCATCGAAGCGCAGCGTGACGCCCTCCTCTCCGGGGAGCTGCATGACCTGCTGCGTGTGGGAGCCGGCGCCCTGTGCCGCCACGAAACCGCACACGTGGGCGCTGGTGGCGACGAGGTGGTCAGCCTGCCGGACGAACCCGTAGGTACGGGTCAGGCCGTTGATGCGGAGCGGCACGACGAGCCGGCCGTCATCCTTGAGCTGGTCGATCCAGGCGGGCGGGATGTCCCAGGCGCCGACCGTCACCACGATCGCGTCGTAGGGGGCGTGCCCGGGAAGGCCGTTCTCGGCGTCGGCGACGACGACGTTGACGCCCGTGTAGCCGGTCTCGGTGAGGAACCGCTTGGCTCGGTCGGCGGGCGCGGGGTCGATGTCGACGGTGGTGACCTGACCGGTGGGTCCCACCAGCTCCGCGAGGTAGGCAGCGTTCGGCCCGTTGGTACCGATCTCCAGCACGTTGTCACCCGGCCGGATGCCGGCCTGCTCCAACTGCATCGCCTGGATCTGCGGAGCGGACACCGAGCTGGTGTGATTGCCGTGCTCGTCCTCCTGCGTGATCACGGCGTTGTACGTGCTGTATGCGTCGCTGAGCGACGCCTCCGGTACGGCAAGGTGTCGGGGCACCTTGCGCATGGCGGCCTCGACCGCGGGCGACACGATCGTGCCGTCCTCCTTGAGCTGGTCGACGACCTTGTTGCGGAGCCGGGTGGCTTCGTCGGGGGCCACGGTCACATCGGTCATAGAGGAGTTCCTTACGGGGCCTTGTGCGCCTTCGCCTCCGGCGTCGGCGCCAACTGCATGGTGGTTCGGCGATGGATGCAGGCCGGCGGAAGCCGGCGTTTGCTCAGCGCCCCAAGGGCAGCTCCTAAATCCGTTCGAAGGTGTAGGTGTGGCGGTCGGGACCGGTCGAGCTGCCTGCGCCCGTACTCACGCCAGGCATGCTCATTGACCCGCTCCGATGCCGTGGGATCGGATGTCGTCATGCCTCCTTCCGGAGCCGATGCAGGGTGCGATGCCCGCGCTCGACGAGTTCGGGGTCGCCGTGCGCGGCGCCGTACTGGATGCCACTGAGCGCGTCGAGGGCCGACAGACCCTTGAGCGCTTGGGCCTCGACCGGGGACAGCGTGCGGCCGTAGCCGTCGAACAGGGCGGCTTCGAGTTCGGGCGCGTCAATCCAGGTGTCGGCGATGCGTACGAAGTCGCTGACGAGGGGCCCGATTTCCGCGCGTTCCCAGTCGATGAGGGCCAGGGTCCCGTGGTCGTCGAGCAGAAGGTTGCGCCGCTGCACGTCACCGTGGCGACGGCCATGGGGGACGGGCGGGACACGGGGCAGGTGAAGGGCGAGGGACCGCACCAGCGTCTCCTCCCCGGGCTCGAGGAGCCCGTCGGCTGCCGCCAGGTGCCGTTCCAGCTTGGCCAGCCCGCCCAGGGCCTGCGCCATCATCGGGGGCTCGCCGAGGTGGAGGGCCCGCAGGAGCTGCCCGAGCTGGCGGTAGACCGACTGCCAGGCGGCCATGCTCAGGTCGGCGCCGTGGAGTACGCGGCCGGGAAGAGCGCTGACGATCACGGCGAGTTGTTCGGGGTCGGCGGCGACGAGCTGCGGGGCGTGGCCGGCTCCGAGGGCCGGGGCCCACTCTCGCAGGGCGCCCACCTCACGCTGGTGGAACTTGGGCCCCTGGTGAACCTTCAGGAACCAGCTCCCGCTGTCGCGTCCGGTCAGCCGCCACACGCGGGAAGCCTGCCGCGCCCAGGAGGCGTCCGTGACCTCCTTCAGCGGGCCGATGGTCCGTTCAGCGAACGTGCCGAGCTGCTCACCCAGTACGGCGTAGGGGTCCGGCGCCCGCGTGGGCAAGGGGTGCAGACGGCTGGGCCCGTTCGCTTCGTAGGCGATCGGGTCGTCGGGTTCCTGGAGATGCAGGGCGAAGGAGTGCCCGTCCCGGTACGCCTCCAGGCCGGCCCGGCAGTACGCCACCATGTCGTCGGGCAGGTCGTGGAGGGCAAACCAGTCCAGCTGTGAGCAGCGGTCCGGTTCGGCGATACGCGGGACGCCGAACCACCGGGTGACCTCGAAGAACCAGCCGGTGCGGTTGTGACCCTTGGGGCTGCGGTGCTGCATCACCAGCGCAACTCGGACATCGGCCGGCCGGATGATGATGCCCAGCTCCTCCTCGGCTTCCCGGACCAGCCCGGTGACCACGTCCTCGAAGTCGCCGTCGAGGTGCCCGGAGGGCATGTGCAGCAAGCCCGAGGCATAGGTGTCGCCCGCCCGCCGGCTCAGCAGCACCTCGCCGCCACGCCGCAGGATGAGATGGACGTCGACCGGTTCCCGATGGCGCTGCACGATGTCGTCTCCGCCCCGATGCGAGGCTGCCTGCCCGTTCACCGCTGGCCTGCCAGACGGGGGTGCGGCCGACGCCGACTCGCGTCCGGGCACCGCGGCGTGGCGTCGGCGAACCGCCCCACAACGGGGTTTACGGGAACGCGCGAGAACGCGCGGGTGTGGGGCATGCGGATCTCCGGGGTGCAGACGTGACGTCCAGCGTCAGTGACCGCGACGCCCGGGTGCCCGTTTCCGGACGCCACGGATTCTAGCCGGGACACCATGGGGAGTTGGCTGGTCACCGGCTTGATCACGCCGGTCTGCTGATCACACAGCTCGGACATGCGCGGTCCTTAAGAATGTTGGCGGTCCGGGAGGACCGGGTGTGGCTGATGCGAGGTTGCCGCTGATGGCTCAAGGAGAATGGCCGCCCGGTCCTCCGGGACGCTCCGACCACTGATTGAGAACTGCGGTCATCGCTGCTTAAGGACCTGTCGGCGGAGTGTTCTTCGGACCACGGAAATGCTGGTCCGAAGGGAACGGAACGACAGGCTTGAGCACGTCTCACAAGCGGATATGGGTCGGCGTCGATGCCGGCAAAGGGCATCACTGGGCGGTTGCCGTGGATGCCGACGGCGAGACCCTGTTCTCGACGAAGGTGATCAACGACGAAGCCCAGATCCTCACGCTCTTCGAGACCGCTCGCGAGAGGGCCGACGAGGTGCGGTGGGCAGTGGACATCAGCGGCAGGGCCTCCACTCTGCTGTTGGCCCTGCTCGTCGCCAACGGCCAGCGGGTCGTCTACGTACCCGGACGCACCGTGAACCGCATGTCCGGCGCCTACCGCGGAGAGGCCAAGACCGACGCCAAGGACGCGAAGGTCATCGCCGACCAGGCACGCATGCGCCGGGACTTCGCGCCGCTGGAAACACCCCCGGAGCTGGTCTCCACCCTTCAACTGCTGACGAACCACCGCGCCGACCTGATCGCCGACCGTGTCCGGCTGATCAACCGGCTCCGCGACATGTTGGTCGGGATCTGTCCCGCCTTGGAACGAGCCTTCGACTACTCCGCGGCCAAGGGCCCCGTCGTCATGCTGACCGAGTACCAGACCCCGGCCGCCCTGCGGCGGATCGGCGTCAAGCGCCTGACCACCTGGCTGGAGCGACGCAAGGTCCGCGGGGCCTCGGACGTCGCGGCCAAGGCTGTGGAGGCCGCCCAGTCCCAGCAAACCGCCCTGCCCGGCGAGAAGCGGGCCGCCAAACTGGTCTGCGACCTCGCTCACCAGCTCCTGGCCCTCGATGAGCGGATCAAGGACAACGACCGGGAGATCCGCGAGACCTTCCGCAGCGACGACCGCGCCGAAATCATCGAATCCATGCCCGGCATGGGACCGATCCTGGGCGCCGAGTTCGTCGCCATCGTCGGCGACCTGGGCGGCTACAAGGACGCCGGCCGCCTCGCCTCCCATGCCGGCCTGGCTCCGGTCGCCCGGGACTCCGGCCGCCGCACCGGCAACTACCACCGGCCCAAACGCTACAACCGCCGCCTTCGACACATCTTCTACATGTCGGCGCAGACCTCCATGATGCGGCCCGGCCCCTCCCGGGACTACTACCTCAAGAAGCGATCCGAGGGTCTGCTGCACACGCAGGCTCTGCTCTCGCTTGCCCGCCGCAGGGTCGACGTTCTGTGGGCAATGCTGCGTGACAAAAGGCTCTTCACCTCCGCCCCACCCGTCACGCAGGCGGCTTGACACGGTCATTGAGATTCTCCTTTCGGGCCGTGCCGGCGTATGACGCGGCCTGGGGCAGGACCGGGTATTCGAGTGCCAGTGTCTGTGGCGCGGTCAGGCCCGGGGAGGTCAGTTGCCAGCCGTCGAACAGCCGGGCGATCTGTTCCTTAGTCCGCAGGTGGACGGGGCAGCCGGCCGCCGTCATGGTCTTGGCGAATCGGCGCACGGGTTTGCCCGAGACGTCGGCGGTGGCGTGCGTGATGACGAGAGCGCTGCCGGTGGCGGCGACGTGTTTGTACTGGTCGACGAGGACGGTCAGGGGCTGCGCCGCAGTGTCCTCGATGTGGTGGAGCACGCTGCCGAGGAGAAGGATGACCGGTTCTCGCCAGTTGATCGTCTCCAGGATTTCTCTGGAAGCGAGGATCGACTCGGGGTCGCGTACGTCGGCGCACAGGCTCTCGACGACAGCGGGCGCCTTGCCCGTCGTCCTTGCGTCGGCGTGGGTGTGCACCAGCACGTCGTTGTCGATGCACACGGCGCGGGCGTCGGGATGAATGCGGGTCAGGACATCCACCGGCGTTGGGCCGTGGGGGAGGCCGCAGCCGAAGTCGACCAGCTGCCGGATGCCCGCGATGGCCAGGGCCTGCACCATTAGGAGCACGTACATGCGCTCGTGGCGGACGGCGCTCTCCAGGAACGGCATGCGGTCGGCCGCCCGAAGGGCCCCGTCACGGTCGACGATGTAGTGGTCTCGCCCGCCGAGCAGGTAGTTCTGCATCCGGGCGCTCGACGGCCGTGTCTGCAGCTCGGCGATCGCTGCGGAGGGGTGGAGGAGCATCGGGTGGTCAGGTCGCATGCCGCTCCACCTCGTTGGTGGTCGTGTGGAGTTCGGGCAGACGCCACGACGGACCGTCCGGTGCGCCGAGCCACAGCGTGTGTTCGGTCTCCGTGATCGTCACGCCCAGCTGCTCAACCTCTGGTTCTCCGGCCGCGTGCCACTGACCGAGCGCGTCGAACAGATCGGAGCCGAGATCGCGCGGCCCCCACTCGTAGATGCGGGGGGAGTGGAGGAAGACCACTGCCCGAGACGCCTGGTGGTCATGAATACGCAGGCGGTCGGCAACGTCGCCTTCGAGCTGCGCAACGCCGCGCACGACCTGCATTCGAAGGTCAGGGCGAAGCAGGCCGGCGAACAACCGGGCCGCCGTCCGTACGTGCGCCCCCCTAGGGTCCGGGGCTTCCGACGTCCTCGGGCTGCCCTGCGACTCGACGGGGGTGCCCTCACCAGGTCGGTGCTCGCGCAGCCACACGGTCTGCGGAGCCGGTCCGGCGTGGAAACGTCCGCTGGCCGACGCCCCGTCCCGCGCCACGGTCAGGACGAGCAGCGTGCTGGATCCGCCCAGCGCGGTACGGACGGGCAGGCACAGTCGGCCGCCTGGACGAACCCGGGTGACCCATTCCCACGGCACACGGCGTACTGCACGATGGGACAGGAGGCCGTGGAACGAGCCCGCCGGTCCCAAGACCTCGGCCTGCGATCCGCTGACCACGCGAACCCGCGGGTAGGGGCGTAGGCGCTGCCGGGCGATCTCGGCGAGACGTTCTGTGTCCGCGGCCGTCACCACTTTGCCGCCCTGGAGAAGGTGGTCCAGAGAGGCTGCCGTCCAGCCGCAGTCTGTGCCGATCTCGGCAACGGCCGTCCCCGGCACTGGAGCGAGCGCGGCCAGGCGCGCCGTGGCGTCTTCTTTGGACGGGATCACTCCCGTGACGATGCCGGGGCCGCCCTCCCCACCGTCGTCGATGTCGAAGACGAGCATCTCGGAGCGATGGACGAACTTCGCCCACTCGCCGGCATGCTTACTCCGGTCCACCCTGCGCCAGCGACCACCTCGGTGCGTACGGATCACGTGGGGCACGAAGTCCTGTCGCCGATCGCAGGTGAACACGTCCCCCGCGTGCTGGTGAACGTGGCCACTGCCAGGTCGCAGGCTGTCGGCCTCGACGCGGGCGTTCATGCCTGTCCTGCCATGGCGACGACGTCTCCGGAGTTGTCACGGCCGGTCGCGGGGCCCAGGAGACGGAACTGCCATCCTCGCGTGACGGCGTGCGCGGCCGAGGAAGCGCCCAGCGCCCGCAGCAGGCGTCGAGCGTCCTTGCGTACGTCGTCCAGCGGACGCTTCGCGACGGCCGCGATCTCCTGGACGGTCTTTCCGCCGGCGAGCCCTGCCAGGACGGTGCGCTGCTCCTCCGGCAGCTCGACGATGTAGTCCACAGGCCCGGGGACGTCCAAGTGTCCGTGGCGGTAGGCGAGGTGCACCATGCCCGCCCGCTCGGAGGTTCCGAGCTTTCCGCCGATCCGGAGGATGTACGTCTTGACCGTGCTGTCGGACACTCCCATGTCGCAGGCCGTCTCTGTGGTCGTCCTTCCCTGAGAGATGCCCAGCAGAGCCTCCCGCTCCTGAGGGGAAAGCGGCGGCGAGATGGGCTCGTCCGGGGCCGGCATGGTCGTACTCCTTCGGTGTTCTGGCACAGTCGTCGTCTTATCGGGGCCGGCCCACTTTGCTGGTCGGCTGGTCGGCTGGTTGGGGCGTGAGCTACGACCCGCCGTAGAGCTGCAGGGCGAGGTCGGCGAGGACGTAGACGGTGGGCAGGCTGATGGCGGTAGCGAGGAGGACGGCGCCCCGGTGCGCGCGAGCCTGTTGCCAGCCACGTCGAACGCGCCCTGGGGCCGGCTCGTCTTTGCGGGGTGAGCCCGAATTCGGTGGGGAGGCCGGAGCACGGTGAATCCGCTGAGGGTGCGCCGCGCGATAGGACCTGGTCATGTCACTCACCGTCCCGCTCGCAGTCCTGTTCGGCGTAGCGCAGCAGGGCCTCGGTGTGGACCGCGAGACGGTATGCGTGCTCCCTCGCCGCCTTGAGCCCCTCTCCCGGAGTGACGTCGCGGGCCTCCTGTGAGCGCTCGATCGCCTCACCGCATGCGGACCACCCTCGGCTCCCGGCGGAGAGCGATTCCAAGTGGATCGAGACGTAGGGGACGAGCGTCGTGACGTAGCCGCTGAGCGCTCGTGTGACCGCCGCGAGGGTGCGCGGATGCGGGTACACCCCCGCCTGCTCCCAGGACTTCGCCGCGCGAATGGCTTCGCGGATACGCGTCGAATCGAACCCGGCGCACACAGTCCTGCCCCAGCCGTTGACCACGTCGTCAGAGGTGTCGACAGCAGGAAGGACGGCGAGCAGCTCCCGCCCGACCTCGGACATCCGCCGGTGCAGGTACGCCGCATGCACGGCGTCGCCGGGAATCTCTTCGTCGAGTAGGGCGCGCACGCGTGCGACCAGTCGAGGGTCTTCCGGAGGAGGCTCGTTGGCATCGAGGGGCACGATTGCTCCGAGCAGTCGCATTAAGTGGCCGCGCATGAGCAGCAGTTGGACGTGGCGCTCGTCCGGGTCTTCGCTGACGGAGGCCGTCTCGGCGAAGACCAGTCTGGTCACTTCGCAATGAAGGGTCTCCTGCACTGCGAGGGGCGATGGTCCGGGTGCGAGGGTCGATACAACGGTCCGCAGTTCACGGCCCAGTTCCTGGAATGAGCCCTGCTGCCAGGACGTGCCTTCCACTTGCCCACCGCTGGCCGTGGGGGCCGAGGTCATGGTGCGAGGCATAGGGGCAACTCCACTGGCTTGGTTCGAAGTTGGCGATCGGGGCGTCGCCTCGGCGGCCCCCCAAGAGGAGCCGCCGAGGCATTTCGAGCCGCCACTCGCCGACAAGGGCGGTTCGTTCAGGGGAGACACAGCGCTGCGAGCTACACGGGCATCGTTCAGGGAACGCGGAGACACCGGTACCGCCCCACAGGACCCGGCAGGGACGTCCTGGGACGTCCCGCTGTCGGGATCGCTATCGGGGCCAAGCAACTCAACCTGGGGACGCCATTGAGGCTGCGGCGTTCCGTTACGGCCATCGGGGGGCGCGGATGAGGTCATGGGAAGGGACGAGGAGGCAAGTAATGGATTCACATCGTCGTTGGAGCGTCGCTGGCTCAGTCCTGCCCCGGCTTCAGGCATGACTGGGGTCATCACGACCTCCTCGCACGGATGCGGAAGACGCACCACGTCGACCTGCCGTCGCCCCCGACGCCCCAGTCCTGTGCGAGAACGGCAACGAGGAACAGCCCGCGGCCGGAAACATCTTCGTCGTCCGCAATGGTGAGCTTGGCCGGAGCCGGGTTGCCGTCTTTGACCTCGACCCGTACCTCTCCGCAGGCGTAGAGAACCGTCAACTCGATGTCTCCGTAGCCGTGCTCGATGGCATTGGCGACAAGCTCGGAGACGGCCAGAACGATGTTCTCCGCGCTCGGGCCGGATACTTTCCACAGCCGCAGGTGGGCCGCGGTGATCCGGCGCATGCGTCCGACGCGGGCCTTGTCCGGGGTGAAGGCCACCGCGAAACCGAGGGCGGTTTGGTGCGCGAGTTCTGCTGCGACCATGGCGACGGCTGTGGCGGGGCTCATCGGGGGCCGGCCCCACCGTGCCACCGCGGGCCGACGCCGCCCAGTAGTACGGCGCTCAAGACGGTGGATCTGCCAGTTGAGGAGTTCATGTGGGGGTGCTCCCGCTCGTCGAGTAGCCGGCCTACAAGAGCGAACCGCCTAATCCCGATGACTGGAATGGGGTCAAGGGCTCGGAGGTGGTCAAGGTGGTCAAAGATCGTCTGCGGTCATCGACGTAGGCGGGCGGCGTGATGCGCGCGGGATGGGCACGCGTGGACCCTGCCTCGTCAACGTTGTGCATTTGGCATGGATCCAGCGCAGCATCGGTTATGCGCGGCCAGCTCCCGTCGTCTGGTGCATGGTGGTGCCCACTGCTGTTGATTGCTGGGCGAAGCACGGTTAGGAGCATGAGGGCCGCGACCCCCCTTGCGTCATTGCGTCGTTGCATGAGCGGGTATGCATGAGACGCATGGACCGCCGGACAGCGGACACCTAGCGTCTCTAGGCTTGGGCTCCCAGAGCGGAGCGCCAGACGAGCGGGGTACGGCAGATGGCAACTGGGCAGGTTCGGCACTGCGCCTGTGGCACGCGGTTGGCGCGGGACAATTACGCGAACCGGTGCGCTCTCTGCCTCCGTAAGGACCGGGCTCATGCTGTGGCCTCCCCACCCGTTGTGCCCCCGGAGTTCTGGCAGCGGCCCGACATGCTGGAAGCGCTGAGTAGTTGGCACATGGGTCAGGTGTTCTACGCCTATCGCACGCATCCGTGGCATGGCCGTGTGCTCTCGCAAGAAGCCTTGGCGGTATGGCTCGGACTCAATCAGGCGCAACTCAGCCGTATTGAGAGCGGCAAACCTCCGCAAGACCTCAGTAAACTCATGAGGTGGGCGCATAGCCTGCGGATTCCGGCAGACCTACTGTGGTTCAAGTTGCCCAGGTCAACGCAGGAAGTTTCCACCGAGGCTGTTCCTGCAGTACCACCACCCGAAGAAACGTCGTCCGCTCAGAAAGAGGCTCCGCAGGTCGGCGTGATGCTGCCGGTCGTTATCCACGGCCGGACAGTCCTGGTGCCGGTAAACGCTGAGACCCTTGCAGCGAGCGGTTTGGGCACGCTATTTGGTCACTCGGCGGACAGCACCGCCACGGACGCACGCAAGCGAGACCCAATGAGCCCCATAAACCGCCGCGACTTGCTCAGGACTGGCGTTGCAGCTGCCGCGCTGCCTGGCCTCGGGCTGGACGAACTAGAGCACATTGCGGCTGCGCTGGATGATGCCCGTTACCTCGATGGTCCGGTCGTTAGCTATTTCCGTCGCCAACTCGAAAAAGCCAAGCGCGACGACGGGGTGCTCGGCCCGAAGAAGACGTTGCCGGTTATGCTCGGCCTATTGGGTGCGATTGAAGGCCATGCTCGGGACGTAACGCCGCGTGTGCGCCGTGAACTCCTCGCCGCCGGTGCGGAAGGTGCAGAGTTCACTGGATGGCTGTACCGAGACATTCAACAGCCGCAGGCGGCCGTCTTCTGGTATGACCGGGCAATGGAGTGGGCACAGGAAGCGGACAACGCCGCCATGCAGGGCTACGTGCTTCTCAAAAAGTCACAGATGGCGTACGACGAGCGTGATGCCCTGCGCATGCTGACGCTTGCCGAAGCTGCCAGCAATGCCCGCTGGCAGCTGCCGGTCCGTGTCCGGGCCGAAGTTACGCAGCAAGAAGCGCTAGGCCGCGCCATGCTCGGGGACCCGCTCGACGTGGTGCGCGGCAAATTGGACACAGCTCAAAACCTCTTGGCCAGCGTTCCCGAGGAGGAGCCAAACAGCCTCGGGGCGTACTTCACTGGGCACACGCGTCTGCTGCGCGATGCAATTACCTACACCGAGGCCGGTAAGCCGAGTCTCGCCGTCGATCTCTTCAGCGACGTACTGAGTACGGGTAGCCTCTCCCATCGCGACACGGGCTTTTTCAATGCACGGCGGGCGGCAGCACTTGCGCTCAGCGGTGAGCCTGACGAAGCCGCGAAGGTCGGCAAGGGGTCGGCCGAAGTGGCGCGCGAAGTGAAGTCAGAGCGCACAGTGCGCGTCCTGGGCGAGGTGCTTCTGACCCTTGATAGGTGGCGTAGCCGGCCTGCGGTCCGTGAATTCCGTGAGTCGCTTACTGTCTGACCCACTCGATGACGGTGCGGATGACGAAGGCTTGGTATTCCTGGCTCTTAGGGTTCAAGTAGCGTGGGTCATCGTGGACAGCGAAACCGTGCTGCGAGCCCTCAACGGGTACGAGCTCAACCGGTGCCGTGAAATGCTCGACAGCAACGAGGGAGGACTCGTACGGTACGAGCGTGTCAGCCGTGCCGTGCACGATGAGTGTTGGTGCTTGAATCTCCCCGAGTGCTTCATGGGGCTTAAGCCAAAAAACCTCGTTGAGAATGGGGCGCCCGTGGCGGAGTGTTGGCGTGAACTGGAGTGCGCCGCGCTCGTTGAGTTCGTGGGCGGCTTCCTCGCTGATGACGTCATCTGTCCAGTACGGCCGACTGTCGATAGTCCGCCGCTTGTAGTTCAGCTGTGGGTTGAACAGAACGAGCCGCGTAACCTCGCTCGGTTGCTTTGCGGCGTAGTAGGCGCAGATACCGCCGCCGAAACTCGCGCCCAGCAACGTGATTCTTTCGGCCTGAGTCGCTTTGTGGACGTGCGCAAGCATGACGCGAATGTCGTTGAGGATTGTCGAGAGCGTTAGCTCTTCCTGCCGTCCTTCACTCTCGCCATGGCCGCGTAGGTCAAACCGGAGCGAGGCGATACCGGCGTCGGCAAGGCCGCCTGCAAGCCGCGTGAAGAAGCCGCCTTCTTCACGGGTGACGCCTCCGCCGTGCACGAGCACTACGGCCCACGGCGTCGGTTTCTGGGGACGTACAAGGGTGCCCGCCAGGTGCAGGCCGTCAAGGGTGCGAACGCTCACGCTGTCAGTCGCCATGAGGGCAAGCGTAGTTATCAGTTCACGGTGGCAAGGACCTCCGCCATGGAGTCGTAGCTGGCACGCGCTCGCCAGAACACCGCAAACCATCGAGGCCACGGGCACCAGAGCGCCCGAGGCCGGGAGCTGGATCGAGGAGTCCCGTCGATGGACCTGAAGCGCCAGACCCCACGGGACCTGAAGCGCCAGACCTCACGCCGACGCGCGCGACGTCCGCAACACGCTGCTCCTGGACATGGTCGACGAGGTGTACGCGAACGATCCCAGGGGGCGGCTCATAGCCGATGCCCTGGCACTGACCGTTCGCCACTGATCGTGTTCCGGGCCTGGCCGACACCGGGCGCGACGTGCCGGCACTCCCTGCCGTACGGAGCTGCTGGGGTGACAACAGGGGGCTGACCCGGGGGCTGGCGGAGTCGGTCAGCCTTCGGATGCGGCGTTCAAGTAGTTCTGCACCGGTTCGAAGAGCCGTACGGTACGTACTCAGGAAGAGACGCCCAAGAGAGCTGGTCCAACTCGTCCGCGTCTACGACGTCGGCGGCACTGCTGACCACCTTGCAGGCCGTGTACGACATGCACCGATCGGGACCCGGTCGCCTTGAATGACCAGAGGTTGCCCTGAGAGGTGACTTTCTGTCACCTGGTGAACGTAGAGGGCTAGTTAAGCATAGCGTTGGAGGCGCGGCTGGCCTGGGGCTAGCAGCGCGCGCAGGTCGGTCAACGTGGTCAAAGATCGAGTTCACTGGTGGGGGCGCAAGGATGGCGCGCGAGCGGAACGAGAAGCTAGCCGCAGTGCTGGAGGAAGCTCGCTGGTCACGGGCCCAGGCCGCCGCGGCGTACAACCGAGTCGCCGAGGAGACACTGAACGGCGAGGTCCGGGAAAATTCCAAGATCGGGCGCTCCCACGTGAGTATGTGGGTGGGAGGCACCCAGCCGACGGGAATCGCACCCGTTATCTTGTGCCAGGCGCTGTCCCGTCGTTTGAAGCGTGAGATCACGCCACAAGAGATCGGGTTCGCAGCTTCCACCTCACCAGCGCAGGAGGCGCTGGACTGGCGCGTCGATCCGTTGATCACGCTGAATGACATAGGGAGTGGCGTGGACCCGGACCGGCGTCGCCTGCTGGCGGGCGGGGTGTATTCCGCGGCGGCCCTGATCCTGCCGGACAAGACGTGGTGGGACGCCATGTCGCGGCCACCAGCCGAAGAGCCGTCGACGGGCAAGCGCGTCGGCCTGGGAGACGTCGAGACCGTACGGGAGCTGACCCTAGCGTTCTCGCGCATGGACCAGCGGCGCGGCGGCGGGCACGGGCAGCGCGCGGTCGACGAGTACCTGCGGCATGAGGCCCGCAACTTCCTCCGGGGCAGGTTCGCTGACGATGAGACCCGGCGAGCCATGTTCGCGGCCTCCGCCGAACTGGCGTACTTGTCGGGCTGGATGGCCTTCGACAACAGCGAGCATGCGATCGCGCTCCAGCGCTTCAACACCGCGGTGAAGATGGCAGCGCGCTCCGGCGACGCACCCTTGATCGGACACATACTGCGGGCCATGGCGCACCAGGCACTCGACCTAGGTTTCCGGCGCGAAGCCCTTCAGATCGCGCAGGCTTCCGTGCACGGCGAGCGGTACGCAGCCGCCACCCCCCGAGAGCGCGCTCTCCTGGGTGTAGTGCACGCACGGACTCTCGCCGCCAATTGCCACAACCAAGAGGCAGCCCGGGCCCTGCTGCGAGCGGAGGACGATCTATCGAACGCCCACGATGGCATCAGAGAGCCAGACCGCACGTTCTTCTTTGGTGAGGCGTCGTTGGCGCACGAGACCGCATGCACTCTGCGGGATCTCGGTGATCACCAGCGGGCGATCAAGGAGTTCCGACGCTCCGTGCGCACCCGTGGAACTGCGTTCCGGCGAACGCACGCGGTGACCCTCGGGTACATGGGCGCGACGCAAATCGCACAGGGTGGCGTCGAAGAAGCCTGCGCGACATGGACCAGCGTCCTGGATGCCATGGAGGACGGGATCTACTCCGGCCGGGCGCGGCAGAGGGTCGTCGAGATGCGACAACTTCTGTCGCCCTACCGGAAGCGCGGCATCTCCACGGTGGGCGTACTTGATGCCCGCGCTGCGGCGTATCTGGCCCAAGTAGATTGAACGCAAGTGTCGTTGAGACGTAGTCGAAAGGCTGGACCATGACTCTGGAGATCAAGCCGATCGGGGAAGTCGTCGCGGGCCGTAGGGAGGTTGCGGACGACTATTGGGGTGACATCGAGTCGGCAATTCAGCTTGATGAGGATGAGTTTCCACTCGACTCTGTGCAGGGATTGGAGGAATTCTCTCATTTGGTGGTTGTGTGGCACTTCGACCAAGCGTCCCCGAGTGACGTCGAGTACCATGCCCGCAGCCCGCGAGGAAACCCGCAGTGGCCGGCAACAGGCACCTTCGCACACCGCAACCACCGGCGCCCCAATCAGCTCGCGCAGTCCTTCCCTCGCCTGTTGGGAGTCGACGGCCTCCGTCTACGGGTGACCGACCTGGACGCCGTAGTCGGCACGAAGATTTACGACCTGTCTCCGTTCTTCATCGAGATGGGGCCGCGCGGCCCGGTTCACGAGCCCGCGTGGCCTGGCGAGATGCTGGAGAACTATTGGGCAGAGAAGGGCTGACCCTCGGTGCTCGGCAGGGGGCCTCCAGCCGCTCGCCGAGACTCAGCCGGCGGTGAGGGCCAGGAAGTCGCGGACGGTCCTGACATGCTGGGCGGCATGGCGACTCTCGACGGAAAACCCGTGTCCGCAGAGGACTTACTCCCCCTGGCCCTGACCAACTTCGGTCACTTCACGTCCATGCGCGTCGATGGCGATGGCAGCGTCCGGGGCCTCACGCTGCACATGGAACGGCTCGTGCGTGACTGCAAGACCGTATGGGGCGCAGATCTGGATGCCACGTTCGTTCGCGAGTACGTCCGCCGGGGCCTGGAGGGGCAGAGCGGCTCGTGCGTCGTCCGCATCACGATCTACGACCCGAATGTCGAGATGGGACACCCGGTCGACGCTAAGGATCCGCACATCATGGTGTCCGTGCGCGGTGCCGGCGCCCTGCCCCCGGAGCCGCTGCGCGCCATGAGTGTGCCGTACGAGCGCGACCTGCCCGAGGTGAAGCACGTTGGTCTCTTCGGCGCCCTTCACGCCCGTGGAGCAGCGCAGCGCGCAGGGTTCGGCGACGCCCTGTTCGTCGGCCGCGACGGTCGCGTGAGCGAGGGCGGCACCTGGAACGTCGCCTTCATCGACGGCAACGGGACGGTGGTGTGGCCGCAGGCACCCGTCCTGCCCGGTGTGACGATGGCCCTTCTCCAGAAGCACGCCGATGGCGTCGAGCACCGCACGGCCCCCGTCACCCTCGACCAGGCCAAGCGTATGGCGGCGGTCTTCGCGACGAACACCAGCATTGGGGTTCGGGTCCTGTCGGCGATCGACGACAAGGAACTGCCAACTGAACACCCCGTGCTGAGTGCGCTCCGAGAGGCGTACCTGTCCATCCCCGGCGAGACTCTGTAGCCGTAGGCCGAGCGTGGCAACGGGGGTCATACGGTGGACTGGCCGGGAAGTCGTTCTGCTGCGCGAAGCTCTGCTCATGAACGGCAAGGACTTCGCTGCCGAGGTCGCATGAGCACCAGGCCGCTCGTGAACTGGGAGGGGCGGGGTGAGCCGATCAAGCCTTACCCCAGTGGCGGTTCGTTCAGCTCCTCACAGAGCAGGCCGCGGTGGGGAACGACGAGCGAATCGAGGAGCTGCTGGGCCGCGATCCGCGCGCCATAAGGCATCCGGTCGACGGCAAGGTCATGGTGTTGGTCGCTCTCGGCCTGTCTTCTGTCGGCGGCGCTTGAAATGTGAGCCGATTCCGGCGGGTGAAAAGTGACCCCCCGCTGCGTCAGTTGATGTTGGTCATTCCCCGGTGTTGGCGGCGGGAACCCGTCCGAGGTCGCGGCCGCGCATGCGATAGCTGTCGCCCTTCAGCGAGATGACCTCGGCATGATGGACGAGTCGGTCGATCATCGCGGCGGCGACGGTGTCGTCGCCGAAGACCTCGCCCCAGCGCCCGAAGGGCTTGTTGCTGGTCACGATCACCGAGGCGCGTTCGTAGCGGCCCGAGATGAACTGGAAGAACAGGTTCGCGGCCTCGGGCTCGAAAGGGATGTAACCCACTTCGTCGACCACGATCAGCGGAATTCGTCCCAGCCGGGTCAACTCGTCGCTCAGACGACCTGCTTGATGGGCCTCGGCGAGACGGGTGACCCACTGGGCGGCGGTGCCGAAGGCGACCCGGTGGCCGGCCTGGCAGGCCCTGATGCCCAGGCCGGTGGCGAGGTGGGTCTTGCCGGTGCCGGGCGGCCCCAGGAAGATCACATTCTCCTTCCCGACGACGAAGTCCAACGTCCCCAGATGAGCAATGACCTCGCGTTTCACGGACCGCTGGTGATCGAAGTCGAAGTCCTCCAGCGACTTGCGAGAGGGAAAGCGAGCCGCCCGGATGCGTCCCTCGGCGCCGTGGGAGTCGCGGGCGGCGACCTCCCTCTGCAGGCAGGCGGCCAGATACTCCTCGTGACTCCAGCCCTCGTCGCGGGCCCGCTCGGCGAGCCGGGCTGCCGCGTCCCGCAGGGCAGGGGCCTTCAACGCCTTGGTCAGATAGATCAGTTCGGAGCCGACGTCGCGGCTGGTCCTGGCCTGGTTCGTGCCGTTCTTCGTGCTCATCACGCTGCCCCTTCATCCGTGCTCAGCCCGCCGTCGATGACGCCGAAGATCCGGTCGTAGGTGTCCAGCGACCGTTCCTCGACCTCCGTCACGTCCATCGGCGCCGGTTTCGTGCCGGCGGCCGTCTTGCGGGCGGCCGCGGCGGCGGCCGCGTGGTCCGGGTCGGTGATGGTCTGGTGGCGGGCCCAGCTGCGGGCATGGCGGGCGACCTCGACGCCGTCGCAGGTCACCAGGACCTGGTCCAGGTCGGCGGCGACCTCGATGCGGCGGCCGACGGCCAGCGGATGCACCGAGTAGTCGCAGGTGTCCAGGCGGACGTAGTGGTCCCGGGGCAGTCGCAGAGATGCCTTCCACCAGCCCGGCGGGGCAATCGGCGGCAGGGCCAGCATCCGGGAGCGGTCCGCTTCCAGCCGGTCTGCCGGGCGGGCCTGCAAAGTGCGGTGGATGCGCCGGTTCGCCCTGGTCAGCCAGTCGGCGAGCTGAATGTTGAAGTCCGCCGGCGAGGTGAACACCCGGCCGGGCAGGAACGACGTCTCGAGATAGCCGTTGGCCCGCTCGACCAGGCCCTTGGACTCGGGATCCCGTGGCTTGCAGAGCAGGAACTTGATGCCGAGCAGACCGGCGAACGCAGCGAACTCGTCTGTGAGTTGGGGTCCGCCGGACCGCCAGGAGCCGACGGCTCCCTCGTTGTCCCAGACCAGCACCCGGGGGACGGCGCCCAGCTCGGTCAGCAGCCGCCAGTGCCCGGCGATCAGGTCGGCCGCCGACCTGGAGGGCAGCATCCGCGCGGTGATCCACCGCGAGTAGCCCGCGACCATGACCAGCACCGGCGGCCGTCCGACCTGGCCGAAGCCGAGCGGGATGTCGGCGGGCGGGAACCACAGGTCGCACTGGCCGATCTCGCCCGGCTCATAGACCGTCCGCGAGGCCGGATCCGCAGGCCGATAGGCCGGCCGCAGGTCGCGGACCCGTTCCTTGAGCACGGTCAGACCGCGGTTCCAGCCGATCCGCTCGGCGATCACCGTCGCCGGCATCTCCGGCCACTGCTCGAGCAGTTCACGGATCTGCGGTTCGACCGCGTCCACGATCGAGCCCTTCGGTGCCCGCTGGTACTTCGGCGGCGCGTCGTCCGCGATCGCTCTGCGGACGGTGTTCCTGGCGATCCCCAGCTTCCTCGCGATCGCCCGCACCGGCATCTGCTCGGCCCGGTGAAGCCGGCGGATCTCCGCCCAGTCCTCCACGCTGATCACCACTCCTCCCGGCCTGACTCAACGAGCCAGACCCCTGGAGGGGGTCAACTTTCAAGCGCCGCCCCTGGTCCACTTTTCAGCCGTCGCCGACAGTCTTCCAGACAGCGAGCGGGAACTCACCGATCACATGCGGCAGTTCGCGTCTCGAGGCTCGCGCCCACCCAACGCTGAGCTCGCCTAAGACGCGAGCGCGTCGCCGCTTCAGCCCTAGGTCGTCTCCTCAACGACCCAGGACAGGTAAGCAGCCGATCCGCCTGTCACTTGAAGGGTGACCCACTGCGGCACCTCGTACGAGTGCTTCTCGGACACCCATGCCTCCAGCTCCGGTAGTCGGCCCGCGGTCGTCATGTACGAGACCCGCCACTCCCGCGCCGTCTCGATCTCACTTTTCCACCAGTAGACGGCGGTGAACGGGGCGTCGATGTGAGCGCCCGCTGCCAGCTTGCTCTCAACCGCGCCCCGAGCCAGCGCTTTCGCTTGGTCCTCGTCGTCGATAGTCGTCTGCGCGATCACGATGTCGGTCATGCCACTTCCTTTCAAGCCGGGAGTAACCCGACCTTATCCAGCGCCTTCCCGTGGGTGGGCAGGCCCCAGACCGCGAGCTGACCAGAATGCGCACGACCTCGGTCCGGCGTCCGGAGGACCTGACATCCGGTGCCCTTGGTATCCGTGAGCTTCGTCAGGTCTCCATCGCAGTGCTGCTCTCCGAGAGCAACCAGGTGAAGTCGCTGGAGGTTCCGTGGGTTCACCGTGTATCGCAGTCTTCCTGGTCACGGCGGGGACGTGGGTCCGATAAAACGGGGATGTCTCCTTTCCTCCATTCTTCGATTTTGGTCAAAGTTTGTGCGATGAAATCAGTGGGTGCCCCGGACGATTGGATTGATGTGCTGGCTATCGCAGCCAGTTGTCGGTCCGTTATCGACAGTTGGCTCCGGGCGGTTTGGTATTCCGCGAGCACGCTGCTCTTCAGCAGCAGCGGGTCGTCGGAACCGAGGGAGCACGGCACCCCGCTCTCCAGGAGATGCGGCAGCGGATGTTCTTCGATGTGCTTGACGACTCCCAGAACGTAGTTGGACGCCAAACACACGTCCAAGGTGATCCGTTCGTTGGCAAGCCGTTCCACGAGCGCCGGGTGTTCGACGGCGCGGACTCCATGGGCGATCCGGTCGGGAGACAATGCGTCGAGTGTGCTGAGGATGCTCGGTCCGCCCAGGAGTTCTCCGGCATGCGGCGCGATGATCAGTCCTGCATCCCGGGCGATTGTGAAGGCTTCCCTAAAAGCTTCCGGAGGAGTGGCGGCCTCATCGCCAGTAAGACCGAAGGTCACAACGCCGCGGCCAGCGTAGTCGGCGGCGAGTCTCGCTAGGGCAGTGGCATCTCGCGGATCGCGATTGCGGCTTGCGCTGAGCGTGATTCCAAAGCCGACGTCGATGGATCTGCCTGCTGCAACTCCGGTGTCCAAGACGAGGTCAAGCACGTCTTCGGCGGAGCCGAGCGCGGGAGCATAGGTCGTCGGATTGAAATGTGGTTCGATCCAGACCGCCCCTGAGGCTGCCGCGTCCTCGACGACCTCACGCACGAGGCGCCGCAAATCACTTCGTGTTCGAATCAGCTTAACGACGGCTCGGTAACAGCGCTGGAACGCGTCAAACGAGCGGTAGCAACCGACCTGCGGCGTTGGCTCGGCATAGGTGCTTGCCAGATCCGCGAGGGTCCCGGGCCGCATCGCGCCCTCCAGGTGAAGGTGCAGGTCTGCCTTCGGCAGGTTCGCGAGGGTGCGGTCACTCAAGACGATATCCCTCGTTGTTGAGAGTGTGGGCATGGACATGCCCTCGGGTAGAAACAGGTCGGACAACAGGTCACAGGCGTTCGACGTTCGCGCCGCTCAGGCGTGCTCGGCAGTCCAAGACATATGGAGCGTGGTCCTCGATGAGCCGGAGATCGAACGCATCGTGGTCGGTCAGTAGGACGACCGCGTCGGAGGCCGCCACATTGCTCACGGTGAGCCGGGTGTGGTGCACTCTGGCATCGAGGCCGAACGGATCGCCGACGTGAGGGTCGACAATCTCAATTTGCGCTCCGTGTTCGGCCAGGAGCCGGGCGATGGTGATCGTCGGAGAATTCCGGATGTCGCCGGTGTTGGGCTTGTAGGCCATGCCGAGAAGGAGGATGCGTGAGCGATTAACCGGCAGGCCCTTCCGATTGAGAGCATCGGCCAGGCGCTGCACGATATAGGCGGGCATCGCCGAGTTGACCTCGTTGGCTGCCTCAACCAGCCGCAGTGAGCGGCCCGTCTTCCTCTGGACTTGCCAGGACAAGTAGGTGGGGTCGACCGGTAGGCAGTGCCCGCCAACGCCGGGGCCGGGTGTGAAGCGCATGAAGCCGAATGGCTTGGTGGAGGCGGCATCGAGTGCAGCCCAGATGTCGGTGCCGAGTTGTTGGGCGTGGACGGCGAGTTCGTTGACCAAGGCGATGTTGACTTGGCGGAAGGTGTTCTCCAGGAGTTTCGCCAGTTCGGCGTCGCGCACCGTGGCGACCTCGACGACAGTTTCGACGAGGCTCTGGTAGAAGTCGCTCACGGCCTTCAGAGACGCATCGTCTATCCCGGAGACGATCTTTGGCGTGTTCTGGAGGGTCCATATTCGGTTGCCGGGGTCGATCCGTTCGGGGCTGTAGCCGAGGTGGAAGTCCTCGCCCGCCCGGAGGCCGGAGGCAGATTCCAGAATGGGCTTGAGAACGTCGTCAGTCGTTCCCGGGTATGTGGTGGATTCCAGGATGATGACGCAGCCGGGTTGAAGGTGTGGGGCGAGTGCCAGGCCGGCATGCTCGATCGCGGAAAGATCTGGTGCACCGTCGCGTAGCGGGGTCGGTACCGCGATGATTGCGACCTCGAATCCGGCCAAGTCTTCTGGGCGCGTGGTTGGTGCGTAGAGTCCGTTCGCCAGAGCTGCCGCGATCTGTTCCGCGGGCACGTCGGGGCTCAATGAATCCCCGGCCTGCAGCCGTTTCACGCGGTCTGCGTCGGTGTCGAATCCCACGACCTGGTAACCGACTTGCGCTGCCCGGATGGCCAGCGGCAGGCCGACGTAGCCTTGGCCGAGTACCAGTGTGCGCAGTGGTTCGGAGGGTGCGTCGGCCACTGTCACTCGACCGGTCGGGGCAGGTCGGCGGCCAGCAGACGCTCGTGAAGCTCCCCCAGAGCAGTGCGGTTGCTGTCGAATCGCAGCAGCTCGCTGGCTGCCTTGTAGTCCAGCCACTGGACGGCGGTGTGTTCGTCAGAGAGCTTGATCTCTACGTCGGTCAGGTCCGCAGCGAATGAGTGCTCAGGCACAACGTAGGTTCCCGCCGGCCAACTGTGGCGATCGGCGAAGAATCGTGCGGGGATGCTGGCCGTGGTCTGCAGCGGGTAGAGCGCGACTGTCCGGTCGAGGCCGAGCTCTTCACGCGCCTCGCGGACGGCGGCCTGCTGCGGGCTCTCGCCTGACTCACCGCCGCCGGCGACTGCCTGCCAGACATCCATGTCCTGGCGGCGGAGAACGGCGAATTCGATCTGCTCGCCGACCCGGCGGAACGGGACGACGAGGATTTGGAATGGTGCTCGGGGCATGTGGCTCTCCTTGGCTAGGAATCGGATGGAACACGGGTCGTGGCGCGCTGATGCTCCGCTTTGCGGAGTTGGCCGCAGTTGTCGTGGATCTTCTCCACTGCACGTACGACATCGGCGAGTTCCGACGGGTCGTCGAGCAACATGCCTGACCCGGCGGCTTGTCCGAACAGCGCCAGCGTGGTGCAGGCAGCACGGGCCTGCGTACACGACACGGTCCGCGAGTGCGCGTAATCCTGGGATGTGGCGTCGGCGTAGATCGGTTCGTCCGGACAGGCCATGAGGTCGCGGAGACCGACAGGGATGCCTTCCGCTCTCAGCGCGGCGCGGAAGGAACTGGTCGAGATATTGCCGAATGCTTCAGAAGCGAGAGTGAACGCGAGGGAGAACCGGCCGTGTCTGGTCACCCGCGGGCCGAGATCGGCGGGCACAGGCCGCAATCCTGGCACGCTGGACAGCGCGCTCGTAAGGAAGGCTGCGCCCGTCGTTTTCGCTGCGAGCTGGTGGTCCAAGCGTTCGAGCTGGACGCCCAGTATGGCGGACTGAAACTCGCTGAGCCGCAGGTTCCAGCCAAGTTCGGGGTGGTGACCGGTGATGCCGAGGGGGCGGCCGTGATCGCGTAGCGATGCGATGCGTGCTGCGAGCTCTCCATCTTGTGTGACGACCGCTCCGCCCTCTCCGGCGGAGATGTTCTTCGTACTGGCGAAGCTGAACACGCCGACCCTGCCCAGCGATCCCGTGTGAGCGCCGTTCCAGGTCGCGCCGAGTGACTGGGCGCAGTCCTCAACGATCGGGACACCGTGTTCGGCGGCGATGAGCCCCAGGCGATCCATGTCGGCGGGGTGACCGCCCAGGTGAACGGCGGTGATTGCCTTCGTCTTCTCGCTGATCGCAGCTTCCACGGACGAGGGGTCGATCGTGTGGGTGTCAGGGTCGATGTCCGCGAACACCGGCACACCGCCGAGCACGGACACTGCCGTGGCCGTCGCCACATAGGTCATGGCGGGGACGACGACCTCGTCACCGGCCCGGACGCCCAGTGCTCTCAGAGCGATCATCAGTCCAGCAGTGCCGCTCGAGACTACCGTCGCGTGCGGCACGGCAAGGTACTCGCCGAGCGCCCTTTCGAACGCCGCACCCTGTGATCCACTGTGGATCCCGCCCCAGCGGCGGCTGGCGAGGACCCCGGCAAGCGCAGCGAGTTCTGCCTGGTCGGACTGCGGCCAGGCTTGGAAGGAACGGGTTCGTATGGGCGGCCCGCCGTAGAGGGCGAGGGTGGTCACGGCTGAGCCTCCTTGGCGACCCCGCGCAGGAGGCCGCTGTGCTCGATGATCCAGGTCAACTGCTCGTGGCGGGCCCGCGCGAAAGCCGGCATGCCGCGGATCTCGCCCTCGGGCGTGGTGAAGGTGCGCGTCTCCGACGCCTGAACGGTGAGGTACAGATCGATCATGATTGCGCGGTCCGTTGCGGGGATCGGGGTGACGGCCTGGTACGCGTGCAGATAGTCCCGGAACGTCGAGACCAGCAGGTCTGCGGACAGCCCTGGGCTGATGCACGCCATGAAGGCCCGGACGATCTCATAGGGTCGCGGGAAGCGGGAGACTTGATCGAAGTCGATGAACAGGCGACGGTCCGGGCTGCGCGTGATGAGCAGGTTGTCGGGGCGTGCGTCGCCATGCACCCAGCTTCGGGGCACGGCAGCCAGCGACTGCGCGTCGAGCCCGAACTCCGCGAGGATCGTGATCCGCCAATCGATCACTTCCCGGCTGGCTGCATCGTCAGTCTGCCGCCGGACCCGCTCCAGGTCTGCAGCGGGAGGGTCGGGCAGTTGGAGGAAGTCCGCGCAGGGGCTCTGCGGGCTGAAGCTTTCGAGGTGGTTGTGCAGGGCGGCGAGCGCGGAGGCAAAGGCGGCTGGCCCAGCCTGCTTTGCATGATCGACGTACTCGGCCACGGTGTACGTGGTGTCGTCGACCTGGGCGGTCCAGTGGCCGTCGCGAGTGAGTCTCAGGGGTGGGGCGAGGCCGGCCCGGGCTGCGTGCTGATGTGCCTGAGCCGCGAGTTGAACGCGTGCCGGGTCGAACCGCCGGTTGTACCGTTTGACGACGAGCAACCCGTGGGCCGTGGGAACCGCGGCGGACTGTCCGACGTGCCCGCCGGGAAGCAGCCGCGCCGGTCCGCTCGCCTGTAATCCGTACTGGTGCAGGCACGCGGACAGCTCCGTCGCGCCCATCGTCGTAGTCACTTGGTCAGTACCCGATTCCCCATGACGAGCAGGTCCAGCCCCGAAGAATAGAAGGTGCGGATCGCGTCTTGGGGGCTGCACACGATCGGTTCCTCTGCCAGGTTGAACGAGGTGTTGAGGACCGCGCCGACGCCGGTCCGGTCACGGAATCTCGTGATCAGCCGGTGGAAGAGCGGATTGGTGTCCACGGTCACGGTCTGCGGTCTGGCGGTGCCGTCGATGTGGACCGCGGCCGGCATGAGGTTTTGCGCCTCGTCCCGCACCGGCAGCGTGCGCTCCATGAAGTACACCGCCGGTTCCGGGCCGAAGTAGGTGGCGAAATCCTCGGCGAGTACGGCTGGGGCGAAGGGCCGCCATGGCTCACGGAACTTCACGGCGCTGTTCACCTGGTCGCGCATGCGCACGCTGCGGGGATCGGCGAGGATGGAGCGGTTCCCTAGCGCACGCTGTCCGAGTTCCATGCTTCCCTGGAACCAGCCGATGATCTTCCCCTCGGCCAGTGCGTGTGCGGCGGCATCAGCCGG
Source organism: Actinobacteria bacterium OV320 (assembly GCA_001298545.1). Classification (GTDB taxonomy): domain Bacteria; phylum Actinomycetota; class Actinomycetes; order Streptomycetales; family Streptomycetaceae; genus Streptomyces; species Streptomyces coriariae. The sequence goes on along the minus strand of LJCX01000030.1, from coordinate 572,472 downwards.
ATCGTCCACAGCCGGCGCGCGCAGCTTGGCCAGGGACAGCGCCTCGTCGATCGCGGTCTGCTCAAAGGCGGGGCCGTAGTAGTTGTGCGTCATAGCCGGACCGCGCTCGCCCTCAAGTAGGACGCAGTGTGCGTACAGGGCCGCGCCGATGGAGGTGCCGCTGTCGTCGGGGCAGCTTGAGATGAAGACCTCGTCGAACGGCGTCGAGGACGTGATCTTTCCATTGAAGACGGAGTTCATGAACGTCCCTCCGCCCACGGCAACCGTTCTCAGCCCCGTCTCCTGGTGCAGGTCGGCGAGAAGGTAGTGGAGGGCGTCTTCCAGTACATGTTGGACGGCCGCGGCGATGTCATGGTGCCGGGCGGTTATGGGTTCATCCGGTCGGCGCGGCGGCCCGAAGCGGTTGATGAACGCCTCGCTCACGGCACTTCGGGAGGGGCGAAGGTAGTAGCCGAAGTAGTTGAGGTCGAGGCGGATCGTGCCGTCGTTGAAGTCGATGAGGTCCCGGAGCAGCTTGTAGGCGCTGCTGTTGGGGTCTCCGTAGGCGGCCAGCCCCATGACCTTCCACTCGTCACGGTCGATCCTAAAGCCCAGATACTGGGTGACCGCTCCGTAGAGCAGCCCTACCGAGTGGGGGTAGGGGATGGTGTCCATCGTGGTGAAGGAGTTGCGGTTCCCGACGGCGCGCAGCGCGGTGCAGTCCTCGCCTCGGCCGTCGACGGTCAGGACCGCGGCCGACTCGAAGGGGGAGAGGAAGAAGGCGTTCGCCGCGTGTGCATCATGGTGGTAGACGTAGTCGATGGTCAGCGGCTCACTGGCGGTCTGCAGGATCTGCGTGGCACAACCTTGATACGGCGCGTCCAGCAGAGCGGCCAGGTTGTTCGGGATCGAGTAGAGCCCTTCGGGATGCCAGCGGGCGCGTCCGGCATAGCGGCCGTCGGGCACGCTCAAGTCGATCGTCGGGTTTGTGCTCACCGCGATCCGGTCCACGCCGCGTAGACCGTCTGGGACAGTAGACAGGCAGTACTCGATCGCGCGGGTGGGGAAGTCGCGCGCGTGCTTGCGTCGGGTGAAGCGCTCTTCCGCCGCTGCTGCCACGACGTGTCCGTCCTCGATCAGCGCGGCCGAGGAGATGTGCAGATCGCTGGCGATTCCAAGAATGCGCATTTTCCTCATCCCTCCACCGACACGCGGCACACTAGGTCTTCGATCACTCGGCTCGTCAGCGGGAGCGCAGCCGACGGTTGGACCAGCCGGTATGCCGGAACCTGCGGAATGCGCAGCCGGGTCTCGCTCGTCGGGCCGGCCAAGGCAGCCTGCTGGGGGAAGACGTCGGCTGCACGGGGCAGCAGGTTGTCCGTCCACAGCGTCCAGCGTTCGTCATTGCTGAGCCTCTCCAGACGCGGTGTGACCGCGAGTGGATCAACGTACGGTTCGATGGCCAGGCCGAGACGGCATCGAGGCATCACCGTGCTGCCTGCCGCGGCGGCCAACTCCTGCGGGCGTATCCCCAGACGCGTCTCCAGGTCATCGCGGTGGGCGTCGACGCCGCCGAACCGCTGCGACCACCGGCGCATGAGAAAGGTCCGCAGTGGGCCGTCGCCCAGGGCCAGCACGCTGCCCGCGCGTATCCCGATCTGAATGGGGAAGCCGAGAGCGTCTTCGGCGTCCGAGTCAGCGTCCTGGACGAGGGCGAACTTGTCGTTGCCTACAAGTACCGCTCCGAGGCTGTCCAGGCAGTGCAGTAGCAGCGTCGTCTTGCCGGCTGTCCGCCTCCCGACCACAGCCACGCCCACCCCGCGCAGCGTGAAACACGTCGCGTGGAAGAACGGAAGGCCGTCCCCAAGGAGCGCGCGAAGGATGAGCGCGCGCAGTATCCGGACCGCCACCAGCATGGGCTCGTCCGCGGTGGCTGCCGCCAGGAACAGATGGACCGTCGAGTGCGTGTCATCCACGAAGCAGACCGTGTCCGGCGAGGCGGGCAGAACTGCTCGGCGCAAGGGCGGTGTGAGCCGAGCGTCCTTGACCGAGCCGATCCGCTCCGGGTCAACGTCATGAATGACAAGCCGTGCACTGGCCGGGGAATCTCCTCGTGCGAAGAAGCCCTCGGTGTACCACGCCACGTAGTCGACGACCGGTGACGGTGCGATGATCTCAGCCCCCGCCATCACGAGGCCGAAGCGGTCTCGGCGAAGCGAAGTAGAGGGGTGACGTGCCCAAACTTCCAGGTCGTTGACCGACAGGCTGTCCTGCACGGATGTCACCTCTCGATCAGGTAGGCACCGCCGTTGACCAAGTCGGCCACGTGCCCCTCCAGACGATCGATGCCGCTGGTCGCCACGACCTGCTTCGCTTCTGCCAGAAGCCGGTTCGACCGGTTCTTGAACGGGTCGCACACCTTGGGGCAGATCACCGGGAGCTGACTGCGCAACTCTCTGCGCAGCTGGCCCTCCCAGACCGTCGCGAAGGACTTATCCAACGCGCTCCCATAGCTGAAGCCGCCAGGCCGGGGGTGGTAGTTGCACGGGTACAGACATCCGTCGGAGCCCACTGCGGCCATCAGATCGGTGATCGAACACGTAGAACACGTCCGCGCCATCTCGGCAGTCTGGCCGACCTTGTGAATCTCAAGCAGCCGGAAAGTGTCGGTCGTCAGGTCACTGCGGATCTGCTCGATCAGCCGGGACGCATGGCTCGCCTGCTCGGGGGTCAGCGGCCGTTCGCCGGAGTTGTCCTGCTTCAAGCGCAAACTATCAGCGCCTGTTTGACGGATCAGGCGGGCAGCCGCATAGACCTCGTGGTAGTTCTCGGGATACATGACGAAGGAAGTGTTGATCTCCACGTCCGATCCGGTTTCGGCTCGGCGCTGCACCAGCCGCGTCAGGTTGGCCAACGCGCGCTCGAACATGACCTTGCCGGCCTTGCGGCCGCCGTACTTCAGGTCGGCGTAGGTCTCCGGGGTGCCGGCATCGATGCTGATATGTACGTATCCCGCTGGAAGCAGCGCTTCTATACAGGCGTCATCCATCAGCACGGCGTTGGTGAAGATCCCGTAGCGGATCCCGCGCTCGGCTAGGAGGGTGAATGCCGGGATCAGTGCCTTGCGGGCGACGAGCGGTTCGCCGATCAGTCCGGAGAACGACACCGCTTCCACTTTGAAGACACTGGAGCGGTCTTCGCCGCCCTGTCGGTAGGGAGCCGCAACCTCGTAGTCGACGATGCCGCCGATCAGCTTGAGCATGTTCTCCGGGCTCGCCAGATGGTCCGGGAGCCGGTCCCGCGCGTCCTTGGCTGCGTCCAGCGTCACCAACTGCTCCCGCTGCTCGTCCCACAGCTCAAGGGGGACGTGGTCTCCGATGCACCAGGCGCAGCGCAGATTGCATCCGCTCGACGGATGAATCAAGACCTCGTACGGGGGAACAACCGCACCCTGGGACACAGCAGCGAACCGCGGCCAGTGCCGCCTGAGCACGTCGAGTTCATTGAAGCGACCGGGCAGGTCACTGCGGACGAACGGAGCGAGCGGATTTGTCTGCACCACATTGGACATGCGAGAACTCCCGGTCGATGTCGATACTGGCCAAGATTCTGTGATGAGTTGGCGATCTCATGACAATTCGCGGCTGTCGATGTCGCAGGTCTCGCCGCGTAACTTCGAGATCGCCGATACGGTGCTGTCCGTGTCCTGGGTGACCAGGCCGAGGTAGAGCTGGGCCATCGGGTCGCGCTGTTCGGTGGTGTGGTGCATCGGCTGCATCCTGGGCGGCCGTGCCGGTAGGGGGATCAGTCGTACAGGCGTCCCAGCAGGGCGCCCTGGCCGGACTGCAGGATGTGGGCAGCCTCCAGCGGGACCCAGAAGCACTCGAAGTGCGTGGGCTCCTGCTCCCCGTCGTGGTCTTCCTGGCTCATCCAGCGCTCCGGGGTGGGCTCGGTCAGCTCCAGGTGGAAGACGTGCCGGTGCTGGAGTTCGAACCGGTAGGGACTGATGTCGTACTCGGTCTCGCCGAGCTTCCGTACGATCTTGAAGTCCTTCAGGCCCGTCTCCTCGCGGGCCTCGCGCAGCGCCGCCGCCTCCGACGTCTCGCCCTCGCGGATGCTGCCGGCCGGGACCTGGATGCCCACCTCCTCGTAGCTGTAGTCGGTGTGCCGGAAGACCAGCAGCTTCCCGTCGCGCACGACGTAGCACAGCACCTTGTCCTTGGTGATCTTTGCGGGCACGAGAACACCCTTCTTCATTCGGTGGAATCGGTCGCGCACCCGGCGGCGCCCAAAGCCAGGGCGCACGGCAGGCACCCCTTGATGACGGGCGGCCGAGGCCGGGCAAACGACCTTGAGTCTGGGCCGCGCGACCGCACATCAAGACAGCCCGAGAGTGGTCGAACTGGCTTACGGAATCGGCGAGGCGGACGGAAACGACAGCCCTTGCGGTGCGTCGGCAACGCCCTTCCTCGGCGGTGGTGCCGCTGAGCCGGAACCAGATCTGCTTCCCCCGCAGGAGTGGCTGGGGCTCCAGCTCGTCGACCGAGGGCCGCGGCCCCCGTGTCGGGCCGCGCGGCAGAGTGCTCAGCGAGACGGAACAGGCCAAGGTCAGCAGTTGGCGTACCGCGGCCTCCAGCCGGCCCGGATCCGCGCTGAGGTGCTCGACGCCAGCGCGGGTGAGTTCGTCGGCGAGTCGGCTCTGGCGCAAACGTGGGCGTGTACGTCACGAGGCAGCGCTCCCGGGGACGACGAATCCTGTCCAATGCCGTCTGTGACCGCGACGCTCGGGTGCCCGCTGCCGGACGTTGACGAGTCTATCTCCGGTGACGTAAGGGTGTCGGGCATTTTCGTGTGGGTGATTCAGCCATTTGTTCGATGGCTGTAGCCATGGTGTGGGACAGCAGCCGTCGAAGAGCGAACATCGCGGCCTCGGTGACCGCCAGCTGGCCTCAGGCCCGTGGGTGCGCCTGCGGTCGGACGGGCCGGGGGGCTGGACGGGCCGCCGAGCTGCTCGCGCACCTCGCGGTCGGGTGCGTTGGTCTTCGTCCATGCGAGTGGGGAGTCCCGCAATGAGTCGGGGACGTTGGCCTGCCACGGCTGTTCCCATTAACGGAGAAGGCTGGGCTACCCTGCCGTCGCACGCCTCGACGCGCCCAAGGCTTCGAAGAGACACCGCAACGGGTGGAAGCGTCGAGAACACGGACTCGCCCAACACCCCTAGGACTCAAGCTAGATAGACTCGGCGGAGTCCGGCAACGGGCACCCGAGTCGCTGCGGTCACAGGCGGCGTACGCATTGAATTCCTCATGCTTCGGGAGGCCCACTGTGCCGTGTGTGCTGCCTGCTAGGCGCCGTCGGTTTCACCCCGGCGCTCTTGCTGGGGCGTTGACCGAACCTTTTCCGTCGCCTGCCAGAAGGCCGCGTGCTCTTCAGCTGGCACGTTCGCAGGACGGATCGCTCCGTGCCTGGGCAGTTGGCCTGCGGACCGCGCTGTCAACTGGCCTCCGATCGCACCGCCATGTCGAGGAGGAGAAGGCGTTGCCATACCGGTTCGTGATCGGACTTCACCTGGTTCTGATCGAGCAGGGCCGGGTGCTGCTCGGTCTCCGTGCGGGCACTGCTTGGTGTGACGGATGGTGGCATGTTCCGGCTGGCCATCTTGAGGAGGGGGAGTCCTTCCTTGCGGGCATGGTCCGTGAGGCCCGGGAGGAGTTGGGCATCGCTCTCGAAGAGGCGGACTTGGTGGTCGCGCACACGGTCCACGACTACGACCCCAAGACTCGCGAGAGCCGGCTCCAAGTCTTCTTCACCGCCGATCAGTACGCCGGGCGCCCTCATGTCGCGGAACCTGACAAGTGTGCGGAGCTGCAGTGGTGGCCGCTCTCGGCTCTGCCGGAGAAGCTCGTGCGCTACACCCACCAGGCCCTGATCTGTATTCAGCGGGGCCAGAGCGCGAGCACCGTGGGGTGGCCCGATGCCTGCTGAGGATGAACGCGAGCCGGTGGGGCTGATGGCGCCGGAGGATTACGCGCACTCACGCGCGGTCTTCTGGGGCGGCGCCGCGGTGCTCTTCGCTGATGCCGAGGGCAAGGTCCTGGTGTTGGACCCGGCATACCGGCCCGGAAGGCTGCTGTTGCCCGGCGGGGCCGTGGACCAGGCGGAGCGGCCGTCGGCCGCCGCGGTGCGAGAGGTGGCCGAGGAACTCGGGCTGTCCGTCGGCGTACGCCAGCTGCTGGCGGTGGACTGGGTCAGCAGGGGCAATCCGGAGTTCGGGAAGGTGTACGGCTTTCCCGGTGAAACCGTCTCCATTTGGGACGGTGGAGTCCTGGAGGAGAGTGACATCGCCCGGATTCGCTTGCCCGAGGACGAGATCACCTCGTTTGACTTCCTTCCGCCGGCGCAGGCCGCACGCCGGATGCGCCCGATCGAGAGGCGACGGATGCTCGCTGCCTTGCGCGCCCGGATCGACCGTGCCGGACCGGCCGTGCTGGAAGACGGTGAGAGCGTCGGGCTCGGACAGGCACTGCAGCGATTGGACGTCGTCCCCCGTATTGCGATCGGCTACCAGGACATCGCCTGGCACCCGGGCATGGAGCCCGCCGCCGGACTTCCCGTGAAGCAAGCGTGGGTGTGGGCTTTCGATCCGCTGGGCCGGGTCGTCGTCCTTGTGGATCCGCGCGACGGCCATGTCGTCCTGCCGGGCGGAACGGTCGAAATGGACGACGACGGGCCGAAGGCGGCGGCACTGCGTGAAGCCGCCGAAGAGGCGGCTCTGCGCCTGCACGATGCCGCCTACCTCGGCTACCTCCTTGATCCGGACGGTGCGGTCTATGGCCCAGGCACCGGGGCGAACGCCCGGGCACGTTACATCGCACGCATCGACTCCGTGGGGCCGGCGGCACCGGATGTCGCGACCGGCATCACCTACGGCCGGCTGCTGGTCAGCCCGGCGCAGGCGAGCGAGCTGCTCGGCCTTGGACGCGCCGGAGCCGAACAGGCCGAGTACGCGGCCCAAACGGCGGCAGCCCGCTGGGGTCTTCCGCTGAGTGCGCCGCAGGCCGCGATCGAGATCCCCCACACGGGCATGGCGGCCCTCCTGTCTTGACGTCCGCACGTGACGCGCACCTTCGTGCCGGAGTCCTGCCGGCGCGACGCCCTGCACCGCCTTTCTGGCCCTGGAGGAGGACTCTCATGTCCGGCGAACCTGACACCACCGAACAGACTGTCGGCAGCCCTGACCGCGTGGTCACCGACGAGCAACGGGCGTACTGGGCCCAGGTCGAGGCGCCCATGGCCTCCTGCACTGCCCTGATCACCGATGCCGACGGCCGCATTCTCGTGGTCGACCCGACCTACAAGGACGGCTTCGACATGCCCGGCGGCATGGTGGAGGCCGGCGAAACGCAGATCGAGGGCCTGGAACGTGAACTGGCCGAGGAACTCGACCTGACCGGCGTGCCGATCGGCCGGTTCCTCGTCCTGGACCAGGTCCCCGCTGCCCGGTACGGGCGGGCCATGGTCGTCACGGTGTTCCACGTGGGTCCCCTCACCGACCAGCAGACACAGTCCCTGCGCTTCGCGGACGGGGAGATCGGCGCCGCCGAGTTCCTCCCCGTCGAGGAGGCCCTCACGCGGCTGCCGCACCGCCTCGCGCGCCGCATCCAGGCGGCGCACGCCGCGCTCCTCACTGGTGTGCCGGCCGTTCTGATCGACGGCAAGTCCCACGTCCCATCCGGCCCGGCCGTGTCGGAGGCGCGATGAAACGGCTCCTGAAACGGGTCTGGAAGACGGAACAGACCGTCTCCGAGTCCGAGGTCGCGCTCTTCGGCGGGGCGCTGCGCTACGACTTCGGCTGGGTGCGCCACGAGTACGCGCGACTGGACACCAAATTCGGGCAGGCCGCCCGGATGGTGCCGGCTCTGGTGGGCAGCACCCTGCGCCTGGCCTGGCAGGCGGACCGCCGTGCCCTGTTGACCATCGGGATCGCCGAGGTGGGCCAGAGCATCACCCAAGCCGCCGGGCTGCTGGTCACCAACCAGGTGATCCAAGCCCTACTCAAGGACGGGGACAACGTCTCCCGGCTGCACGCCGCGCTGCCGGCCCTGATCGTCGGCTGCATCATCGCCGTGGTCGGCACCATCCTGGCCTGCCTATCGACGGCGGGCACCGGGCGGCTGGAACCGAAAGTCGAGAGGCTGGCCACCGAACAATTCCTGCAGGGCGCCGCCCGCGCGGAACTCGAGGCCATCGAAGACGGCGAGTTCCGCACGCTCCTGGACTCCGCGTACTCCGGCGCCCAGTCCTCCCGCACCATGATCGGCGTCTGCGTGGCCGTGGTGAACGGATTGTTCTCCCTCGTCGCCGCGGCCGGCGTGGTCACAGTCCTCAGCCCCGTCCTGCTGCCACTGCTGCTGCTCATCGCGCTGCCCCGTGGCTGGGGCGCCATGCACGTGGCCCGGCGCCGCTACGCCTCCCGGATGCAGTGGATCGAGCACGAGCGGGCCAAGCGCCTGGTCAACAACCTCATCACCGCCCGGGAATCCGCCACGGAGATCCGCGTTCACCAGGTCGGCCCCTTCCTGCTCGATCACTTCCACGAGATGGGCCAGACCGCCGAGGCCGAACAGACCCGCCTTGCCGACGGCCGCGCGGTCACCGAACTGATTGCCGCGGCCATGGCCGGCCTCGCATCGGCGGCCACGTTTGCCGGCCTGGGCGTTCTGTGGCTGACCGGCCACATGAGCGCCGCCACCGTGGCCACGGCCGCGCTCGCGATCCGTACCGGCTCAGCAAGCCTCGGCGCCCTCGTCGACAACATCCTGCGGCTGCACGAGGAGTCCCTCTACGTCCGCGACCTCGACCACTTCCGTGACGAAGCCGAACGCCGGGCCATCCCCACGGGCGGCCAGCCCGTGCGCGACTTTCCCGACCAGGTCACCTTCGAGAACGTGTCGTTCACCTACCCCGACCGCGACACCCCCGCTCTGCAGGAGGTAACCCTGACTTTCCCGCGCGGGGCCGTCATCGCCTTGGTCGGCGCGAACGGCAGCGGCAAGTCCACCGCGGTGAAGCTGCTCGCTGGCCTGCACCGGCCCACGGCCGGCCGCATCCTGTGGGGGCAGACCGATCTTGTCGAGGCCGACCGGGTGGACATCTTCCGGCACGTGGCCGCTCTCGATCAGGGCTTCCAGCGCTGGCCCTTCACCCTGCGGACCAACATCCAGATCGGCCATCCGGAACGCAACGCGGACGACGACATCGCCCGCGCTGCCGCCTACTCTGGCGCCGACAAGCTCGCCGACGCTCTTCCCCGCGGTCTCGGCACCCTGCTGGCCCGGCAGTTCCGCGGAGGCCAGGAACTGTCCGGGGGACAGTGGCAGACGGTCGGGCAAGCCCGGCTGCGGCACCGGCAGGCGAGCCTCGTCATCGCCGATGAGCCCACCTCCGCCCTCGACCCCGAGGCCGAGATCGAGTCCTTCGAACGCATCCGCCGCCTGGCCGACGAAGGCAAGACCGTCGTGCTGGTCAGCCACCGCATGGCCGGCGTCCAGCACGCCGACATCATCTATGTCCTGGACGAAGGGCGCCTCGTGGAGAGCGGTTCCCACCAGGAGCTCATGGCGCGGCCTGATTCCCCCTACCGGCGCATGTACCTCATGCAGGCCAACCAGTACGGCACCGCCGCACATCTGGTCCTGCCGTCTCCCTCGGCTAACGGCGAGTCAACGCATGTCGCCAGCACCCCCGACTGACACGCACAGCCCTCTACCGCCTTCCGGCTCTGCTCCGCTGCGGCCCAGCAAATGGGCCTCCGACCCGTTGTGGAGCACGCTGCGCGACCTGCTGGGCTGCCTCGGCGTGATCACGGTCGGCCTCGCCATCACCACGATCGTCACCCTCCTCACCTCCCACCTCCCCGACCCCAGGATCCGTCCGTGACCCACCTCCCGCCCAAGCTCGTCATCGGAACCCGCGACTCCGACCTGGCCATGGTCCAAGCGACCCACGTCGCCAGTTTGATCGAGCACGCCTTCCCCCAGGTCGCCGTACGCCTGGCCCCGATGAAGGCGGCCGGCGACCTGCACCAGGGGCCGCTGTCGCAGATCGGCGGCAAGGCCGTCTGGGTGCGCGAGCTGGACCGGGCGCTGGCCGCCGCACGCGTCGATGTCACCGTCTCGTGCGCCAAAGACCTCCCCGGGCCCCACCAGCGCGGCACCGACACCACCATCGGCGCCGTCCTGCCCCGCGAAGACGCCCGGGACGCCCTCGTTCTCCCCGCCGGACAGCCCGGCGCCACCCTGGACGACCTCGCACCCGCAAGCATCCTTGGCACGAGCGCGCCGCGCCGCATCGCCCAACTCCGCACTCGCTACCCCCACCTCACCATCCAGCCGGTGCGCGGCAACCTGATCCCCAGACTCGCCCGCCTCGACGCCGGCGAAGGTGACAAGCCCCTCGACGCCCTCGTGGTCTCCTATGCCGGACTGTGCCGGGTGTCCCGGGCGGACCGTGCCACACAGCTCATCCCGGCCTCGGTGCTGGCCCCGGCCACCGGCGCGGGCACGCTCGTCGTCGAGCAACGAAGCGGCGACCCCATTGCCGCCCACCTCCTCGACGCTATCAACGACCCCGCGACCGCCAGGCTGCTGGCCGTCGAGCGCGGCGTCCTCGCCCAGATCAAAGGCAACTGCCAGACCGCCTGCTCAGTCCACGCCCACTACACCGACAAACCCCACCGGATCAGAGTCGACGCCGCCGTCTTCCACCCCTTGGGCTGCGACGCGATCCACGTCGCAGCCATTGGACCGGCCGACGACCACGGCGGCCTCGTGGAGAACATCACCCAGCTGCTGCACGGCGAAGGCGTCGAACGGCTCCTGCCGCGCTGACCGCGTGCGGCCCCGGTCGCCAGCGGGAGCCCAACACGGGACGAGACACCGCATGGCGGGTCCGTAACAGCCATACCTATGAGGGGAGTTCGCTGACGTGCCGCACCGATCCGGCCCCAACGCCCCAGGAAGCCTGTGGCGAGACAGAGACTTCCGGCACTATGCCGTCGCCCAGGGCATCAGCGTTACAGGGAGCGGCGTGACCACGATCGCGCTGTCCGTCCTAGCCGTCGTCGAACTGCACGCCTCCACCTTCAACGTCGCGCTGATCGCCTTTTCCTCCAAACTCCCACCCTTGCTGCTGTCCCTCCACGCCGGCGTCCTGGCCGACCGACGGCGCAAACGTCCCCTGATCATCACCTGCGATCTGCTCTGCGCCGCTGTCCTCCTCACCCTTCCCACCGCACAGCTTCTCGCCCGCATCACCCTGATCCATCTCTACGCGGTCGCCTTCACAGTGGCCGCCATGCAGGTCATCGGCAGTAACGCGTCCATCAGTTTCCTGCCCTCCCTCCTCGGCCCGGGCCGAATCAAGGACGGCAACGCCAAGATGGGCGCCGGCAACTCCCTGGCCGACCTCATCGGCACCAACTCCGGCGGCGCCCTCGTCATGGCGCTCGGCGCCGCCCGCGCCATCACCGTGGATGCCGCCTCCTACCTGGCCAGCGCCCTGCTCCTGTGGCGCATCAGGCACCACGAAGAGCCGCCGCCACCCCGAAAGGCCGGCACCAGCCAATGGGCCGAGATCCGCGAGGGGCTCACCTACACCCTGCGCAGCCCTGTCGTGCGGTCCATCGTGCTGTCCAACACCGCCACCTCCTTCGTCCTGGCCGCCAGTAGCGCCCTCTGGTCGCTGTACCTGCTGCGCGAGCTGCACTGGAGCCCGACCGCCCTCGGGATCGTCATGGGCGCCGGCGGTGCCGGCGGCATCCTCGGGGCCCTCGTCTGGCAGCCCCTGGAACGACGCTGGGGCCCGGGCCCGGTGATGCTCGGAGCGCTCTCCCTCAACCCACTCGCCCAAATCCCTCTGGTTCTCGTCGGACCCGGACTTGGCGGGCAGATCGTCATCGGTATCGGCATGGTCATCCAAACCGGCGCTGCGGTGTGCCACGGCGGCCTCCAGAGGGCGGTCCGCCAGGAACTCGCCCCCGACGAACTCCAAGGACGGGCCCAGGCCACCGGAGCGTGGCTCGCCTTCAGCCTGCGACCCTTCGCCGCCCTCGCCGCTGGCGGCCTCGGCACGTGGCTAGGGCTGCACCTCACACTCACGCTCATCACCGCGGCCCTGGTCATCCCGTTCCTTGTGCTTTGGAACTCACCCGTGCGGGACATGAGGACGGTCGCCCCCGCTTCCCTGACTGTTGCCGAGGAGCCCGCGAACCCGTGACGATCAACAACCCGGCCACGTACTGGGATCCGCTGTGGACATCAGGGCGCCGCTACCGCCGCCTCAGTCTCGAAGAGCAGCAGCTGACCGGCCAGTTCCTCGGCGCCGGCCACGGCCGGCCCGCGCTCGACGTTGGCTGCGGCGACGGTGTCCTTGCCCGGTATCTGCATGGTGACCTGGGATACCGCACCACAGCGATCGACTGTTCCTCCGCCGCGCTGGAGATCGCCCAGGCCGAGCAGGACACGTCCGACGGTCCGCATTTTCAGCGGCTGGACTTCGAGACCGAGGAGATCCGGGCGTTGCCGGAGGCGGGCTACGCCGCCGTCACCTGCCGCTTGGTGTTCGCCTTCATCAAGGACAAGGCGGCCTTCCTCGCCCGCGTCCGATACCTTCTCCCACCCGGCGGGACGTTCTGGGTCGTCACCCCGCTCGCTGAACGCCTCCCGGACGAACGGAAATCCATCGGGATCAGCCCGCAGCACGCCGAATTGCTGACAGCGTCCTGGTCCTCGGTCCACAGCGAAGATCTGGACACGCTGCGCTGCTACGCGTTGCGCCCCTGAACCGGTCACCGGTCTCTGGTCCCGGAGCTCTGTTGTCCACTCAGGTCAGGACTTCCCGCAGGAGGGTCAACAAGCCCTCCGTGTCGGTCAGATCAGGGACGACGGCGTCGGCCCCGGCGGCGCGGAGTTCTGCCACCGAGTGGATCCCGGAGGCGACGGCGATGCAGTGTGCCTGGGCGTCATGCGCGGCGCGCACATCGCGGGGCGTGTCCCCGATCAGGACGGTCGGCGAGACGAGAGGGATGCCGTGGGCGGCATGGATACGGGCACGGGCGGCGTCGACGAGACGCGCTCGATCGTCGCTATCCTCGCCGTACCCGCCAACAGCCATGTCGAGCAGGCCATCAAGCCCGAACGCACGCAGCTTGACGTGGGCATTGGCCGAAATGTTGCCGGTGAGGACCGAGGAACAGATAGCTGGGTCCGCCGCGAGTGCCTTCAACGCGTCCTGGACACCGGGCAGGACATGACCCCGCCGTCGCAGATCTTCCTCGCGGCAACGGCCGGCTTCCTCCAGTGCATGCTGCGCCCGCTCCCAGTCAGGACCCGGCAAACCGTGCCGGATGAACATCTCGCGCATGATCGCCCGGTCCGTACGCCCCTCCGTGGGAGCAGGCAACTCGGCCTCCCGCCCAGCTAGTGCCTTGAAGGCGCTGGCGTAGATCTCCTTGCTCACGCCGGAGTTTTCCACAAGGGTGTGGTCCACGTCCCACAACACAATTCGCTGCACGGGACCAGGGTAGGCAGCGTGAACTACCCGTTAGAAGTGACCTTGTGGGACGTCCTGGCGTCCCGCAAGATCTTGCCGCGTCCCAGGACGTCCTGCGAGGATGCGATGGTGAACGAGCGGTTGCGTACGGTGATGCTCCAGCGGCAGATCACCCCCGAGGATCTCGCGGCCTCGTGCCAAGTTGATGTCAAGACGGTGGAGCGCTGGATCAGCATCGGCCGGCAGCCGCTCCGTCGGCACCAATGGGCGGTTGCGAAGCATCTCGGTGTGGACGTGTCGTACCTGTGGCCGCCCGAGGAGGACGAGGCGCAGGGGCAGCCGACCGAGCAGACCGAACTGGTCGCTGCCTTTCCGAACCGCGCGAGTTTCCCGCAGAAGTCCTGGGTTCGCCTCCTGAAGACCACTCAGGAACACATCGACGTACTGGTGTTCAGCGGCACGTTCTTCGCCCAGACCAACCCGCGCGTTGCAGCGATGCTCGCCGAGCGCGCCGACGCTGGCGTTCAGGTCCGCCTCTGTTTCGGCGACCCATCGGGCAAGGCCGTCGCCGTCAGGGACGAGGAAGAAGGCATCGGCGGCACCCTCTCAGCAAAGATCAGGGCGTCCCTCACCTACTACCGCAAGCTGATCGGCACGCCCGGGTGCGAGGTGCGCCTCCACGACACCACCCTCTACAACAGCCTCTTCCGCTTCGATGACGTGCTCCTGGTCAACCCGCACGTCTGGGGGCAGCCCGCCAGCGCAAACCCCCTGTTCGAGCTGCGGCGCCTGGAGGAAGACGGCTGGTTCGACCACTACGCCGGCAGCTTCGACGCGGTCTGGGAGACTGCAAAGCCCTGGTCACCCGAGTCCATGTGAGGAGCGCGGCCCGCGATGGGACGTACGGAGTACTGGTACGACGTGAACGCACCCAAGCCGAACACGTTGATCCCGGCGTGCAACATGCTGGTAGTCCGGGAGGCGGACGGGGCGATCCTCCTGCAGCGGCGTCGCGACACGGGGCAGTGGGCTCTGCCCGGGGGAGCCATGGACATAGGGGAATCCCCGTCGCAGTGCGCAGTCCGGGAATGCAAGGAAGAGACCGGAATCGACGCCGAACCCACCGGGCTCCTCGGCGTGTATTCGGTCCCTGAGCATGTGGTGGCCTACACGGACGGGGAGATCCGGCAGGCGTACGAGGTCACCCTGATCGGCCGGCCGGTCGGAGGCGAGCCCACTATCAACGACGAGGCCGATGGCGTCCGCTGGATCCTGCCCAGCGAACTGGACTCCTACGACATCCACCGCTCCATGCGAAAGCAGATCGCCCACTACCTGGCTGGGATGTTTCCTCACGTCGACTGAGCGCCGTGGCCTCCCTTACCGCTCTGCCAAGATCAGCCGGGCTTCGACTCTGTGTACAGCAGCTCGGAGATCCTCATCGGCTCGGCGGATGAATCGGCCGACGATGCTGTCGCGGTCATACCGAGTGAGGATCTCTGCCAGCCGGGCATCCACGGTGGTGGGGGTGCCGTCCGGGGTGGTGGTCATATCGCAGTACACGAGAGCGTCCACCAGCTCGGCGTGGTCGAGGATCGGGAACTCGGCCTCCAGTTCTTCGCGCAGCCCGCGCTCTTCCGCCTCCAACAGCGCGTACGAGTGGTTGGCGACCAGCCGTACCAGGCGCTCGTCCGCGGCCGAACGGTCGCGCAGGTAGCGGGCGCCGTCCAGCGGATGGAACCCCGTCGTGGCGAGCGACGGCGTGTAACCAATGTCGTGCAGCATCGCCGCGGCCCACAGTAGTTCCGCATCGTCGCCCAGGATGCCTGCCAGGGACTGGGCCCTTGCGGCAACGCCCTGAGAGTGTGCCCAGCGCCGAGGCAGGGGCTCCGCGAGGAGGGACCTGGCCAGGTCGCGGGCCCAAACGGTGAGATCCATGCTCGGCAGACTATGACGTAGGGCGCGGGGGCCGAGCGGTGATCGGCCGGACGTCCCAGGACGTCTACCTTTCTGATCCCCCGCCGGGCGGACGTCAGGTGGGGAAGGGCCGTCGAGCAGTCCGGCTGACCGTGCGGCGCCCCACGCGTGTTCCGCCCGGGCCTGGCGCGGCCGATAGGGTGTCCGGGCCCGGCCGCCGTCCCGGTGACGGGCCCGCGTCCGGTGAGAGGAGCCCGCAGTGAGCCAGCACCGTTCCGCCCGTGCGGCGGTGTTCTCGGCCGGGTCTTGGGGTACCGCAGTCGCCAAGATCCTGGCCGACGCCGGTACCGACGTCACCGTGCACGCCCGCAGAGACGAGATCGCCGATGCGATCAACACGGTTCACCGCAACCCCGGCTACTTCCCGGACGTAGAGCTGCCCGCCTCCCTGACGGCTACGACCGATCCGGCCGCCGCGCTTCGCGGCGCGGACTACCTTGTGCTGTCCATCCCCGCGCAGTCCCTGCGGACCAACCTCGCCGCGTGGACGCCGCACATCGGGCCCGACACCGTGATCGTGTCGCTGATGAAGGGCATCGAACTGGGCAGCGGGGAACGGGCGAGCCAGGTCATCACCGAGGTGACCGGCGTGAACGCGAACCGGGTCGCAGTGCTGTCGGGCCCGAACCTCGCCCGCGAGATCATGGACGGCCAGCCCGCCGCTGCCACCGTCGCCTGCCCCGACGAGGACGCCGCCCGTCGCTTCCAGCAGGTATGCCACACCACCTACTTCCGGCCCTACACCAGCACCGACGTGACCGGCTGCGAGTTGGGCGGCGCCGTGAAGAACGTCATCGCCCTGGCGGTCGGCATCGCCTCAGGCATGGGCCTGGGCGACAACGCCTCGGCGATGCTCATCACGCGCGGGCTGGCAGAGACCACCCGGCTTGCTGTGGCCATGGGCGCCCACCCGGCCACCCTCGCCGGTCTGGCCGGCCTCGGCGACCTAGTGGCCACCTGCTCGTCTCCGCTTTCCCGTAACCGCACCTTCGGCACCCACCTCGGCCACGGCCTAAGCGTCGAACAGGCGACGGCCGCCACCCGGCAGACCACCGAAGGCGTCAAATCCGCCGAGGCGGTTCTCGCCCTCGCTCATGCCCACGGCGTTGAGATGCCGATCACGGAAGTGATCTCTGCCCTGCTGCGCGAGAAGGTCACCCTCGACGAGGCCGCCGCCGCGCTGACGCAGCGGCCCCCCAAGCCCGAGCGCTGACCCCCGGGTGCCCGGTCACGGGGCCGTCCCCATCACTGTGCCCCCCACCCGGAGGCACCTGCCCATGCACGTGTCCGCTGTCCAGATCGCCTCGCCGCTGCCCCCAACCTCTCGTCCGCAGCTATGTGATCGCGGAGGTACCGGGCACCATCGAGCGGATGGAACCCGGTGGTGGCCAGCGAGGGCGTGCAGCCGATGTCGTGCAGCATCGCCGCCGCCCGGAGCATTTCTACATCCCTGCCCAAGATCCCTCCGAGCGACTGAGCCTTGGCGGCAGGGTGGTGATCAGTCAACTTCCCAGGAAGTCTGGCGCGCGTTCCGCTCGGCGTGCCGGAGGACGCCTGGTACGGCTTCAGCTCATGGCAGACGAGAAAGAGCCCCAATGGACTGGAAGCTCCTCCGGGATCATGTCAACGTACAACGACCCGGAAAACACCAGGTCAACGAAGGGATGTGGGCTTCCGGGGAAACCGGCAGACGGTCGCCCCCCCAGTCCGCAGCCCGCGCCACTCGGTCCCGTGACCGAGCGCAGCCCCAAGGAGGTCCACCTGCCGAATCCCGCAATCCGATCTGCCCCCTTCACTGCCCTCATCCTCATGGCGCTCAGCGCCGCGAACGCGTGGACCGCCCAGGTGACGGAGGACTATGCCGCCCTGTCTACAGGGTTTTGTCTCTGCGTCTGCGCGGCGGCAGGTCTGTTCGGTGAGGACCTGCTACAACGCGGCTACCACCGCGACCGAGAGGTCCTCGCCTGCATGGCGGTACATCCCGGCGCCGCAACTCGCCACACTGCCCATGCCGTTGGCGCCTCCAAGTGCGTCGTGGCACGCAACCTCGAACGCCGCACCGGCGACTGGCTGCTGGAGCTTGTCGCGGATGGTGCGACCCCCGCTCTCCACTCGTACCGCTTGGCCTCCTGATCGAGGCGGAGAAAGGGGCGAGGGGCAGCTCTCGTAGTGCAGAGCGATATATAGCAGACGATCCCCGGTTACCGAAACCGGGGATCGTGCGGAGCATTAATGGTGTTCGCACCCGGCTGTGCTTGGCGGTGGAGCCGTGGCGGACGCAGTAGGCAGCGCCGCATAAGACGCAAGGAGGTATGCGCGGCCCCCGCCCGCTGCTGCCCTGAATCCGCAGCGCCTGATAGCTGAATGTCAGCGGTGCCTCCGCCGAGTCGGCGTGGGTCCTCAGTGCTGTTGGTTCCGCTCTGTCGCCCCCGCGCGCTCCTTCGCAAGGAACACCCGCCATGTGCCGATCCGCGATACCCCCTGCCCATTTTCGCCCCGGGCTGGCAGACCCGTGTGCCTCGCTCGCCACCCCCGCGTCCATCCGCAATCGCGAGGTGGCCCCATGGGGGTAGCGGTTCGACCTGGGCAAAAGCTGACGGTTGACGAGGTCTGCGCTGAGCTGCAGATCGCCAAGTCGACCTTCTATGACTGGCGGCAGAAGGGGCGTGGACCGCGCTGCATTCGGCTTCCCAACGGCTCACTCCGGATACGGCGCGGCGATTTCGAAAACTGGCTTACTGATTGTGAGGATCGTCTTTGATAGACAGTACGTTTGACGTCCGGGTCTACAGCATCGAGCGGCGCGAGCGAGCCAACGGGTACACCTATAAGGTAGTTTGGAAGGTCGGCACCAAGAAGCACAGCAAGACCTATAGCACCAAAGCACTTGCGGATGCTCGCCGCTCGGATCTGCTGACTGCGGTCAAGCGTGGTGAACCCTTCAGCCTCGAAACTGGACTGCCGATCTCGCACTCCAGCAAGGCGGCGGAGACCAACTGGTACGACTTTGCTCTTGACTTCGTCGATAAGACGTGGCCCCACTCCTCGGGTAATACTCGAAAGAACCTCGCCAAGGCGATGACCACAGCAACTGTCGCCCTTCTCCGGACTACGCCGCAGTTCGAGGCGGTCTTCGTTCGCACGGCACTGCGCGAGTGGGCCTTCAATACCAAGCGGCGGACCAACCCGGATGAGCCCATCCCTGATGACGTCCGAGTCGTCCTCGACTGGGTTCAGCGGAACACCCTGCCGATGTCTGCCTGGGAGAAGACCGAGAAGGTCGACGCAGTCGTCACCGCACTAGGAACGCTACTGGACGGCACCGCAGCCGCAGCCAGCTCCGTCACCCGAAACCGGCGGATCATGAACCTGGCAATGGAGTACGCCGTGCGACACGGCATCCTCCGGTCGAACCCGCTCCCGAAAGGGAAGGGCAAGGGGGAGGGCGGTGGTGCTCCCAAGGTGGCCCAGGCCATCGACAAGCGCTCGCTGCTGAATCAGGAGCAGGTGGCGGCTCTCCTGGACTGGATCGGCCGCCGCCCGCGCCACGCAGCTGTCTATCAGGCGTTCTTCGCCACGCTCTGCTACGCCGGCCTCCGTCCCGAGGAAGCCGTTGCCCTACGCGTAGCTGACGCTTACCTCCCGGAGCCTGGCGCCGTGGATGAAGACGGCGAACCGGTCTGGGGGGAGTTCGTGGTGCACGAGGCCCAGCCGGAGGTCGGCAGTCAATGGACCGATACGGGGGACCCGCACGAACAGCGGTACCTGAAGGGTCGAGCTGACGGAGACACGCGCACCGTGCCAATCCACCCCGATCTTGTCGCCCTGCTGCGGACGGTCGTCGAGCGTCACAAGCTGGGGCCAGCCGACTTGCTCTTCCCGGGGGAGCGGAAGGGGGGCATGCTGGCGGGGTCCGTCTTCCGGCGACTCTGGGACAAGGCGCGCAAGGCAGTCCTTGCGCCGCACGAGTACGAGTCCCCGGCTGGCAGACGGGTGTACGACTGCCGCCATATCTGTCTGACCGCGTGGCTGAATGAAGGTATCCCCCCGGCCCAGGTAGCTGCGTGGGCGGGCAACAGCGTGCCGGTCCTGCTCGCGATCTACGCCCGGTGCATCGGTGGTCGACAATCCGACTACTTGAAACGGATTGTCGGCATCCGCTACGTATCGGCAGCATGAAGTGGTCCGGGCCCCACCACGGTGGGGCCCGGACCACTTTCTGTATGTCGGGGCGGGTTCTCGTGGAAGGGCTGGAGGGGCGGGATTCTGGGGGACGCATGGGGGACGGCCAGCCGTAGAGACCCGGTTTCAGTCAGTGCTAGCCGGACTCCGGCATCTGCCGGGCCATCGGTTTGCGCGGTAGCCGGAGGTCGCGTAAACACACCCTGAACTGGGAAAACGCGGCCTCGTCGGTGGTAAGCCGGTGGCGCCCCCGGCAGGACTCGAACCTGCGGCCAAGCGCTTAGAAGGCGCCTGCTCTGTTCGGCTGCTTCGGGCCACGAAACGGGCGCTGTCGATGCTCCCTTGCGAGGCGGCGGCATCGGGGCGGTTCGCCGACGGCAGACAAGTTGGGGCCGGAACGGACTGGAATAGAGGGCCCTGTGCAAGTCAATCTAGAGCGCTTCCTGAAGATCGTGATGACTTGCCGTCGCCATCCCTGACGTGGATCTGACGTCAGCATCGTTGAGATCCCGTGGCGTTATAGCACGGGATCCCCGGTTACCGAAACCGGGGATCGTGCCGACCATTGAATCTGTCACGCGGATCCCCGAGTGGCGCATTCTGTCCCTTTCCCTGAGGAGTTAATCGCTGTGTCCGTCGACGTAATGGACGAAGAATGGCTGCTTTCCGTGGAGCAAGTTCGATCGCTGCTCGAGTGGATACGTGGGCACGCGGGTGCCGATCGCTCGGTGTACCCCTTCATGCTCACCGTGGCCGAGCAGGCACTGCGTCCGGGGGAGGCTCGCACCCTGCGAGTTCGCGACGTGATGCTCCCGAAGGGCGACGGGGGTCAGTTGACGGCTCGTCACCGAGGAGTAGCTAGGGAGATTCCCCTCCAGCCCCGTTTCGTTGAGTTTCTGCGTCACTGGATCGAGGAGGCTGGTCTGAGGGAGGGCGATCTGCTGTTTCCCGGCAGGCGCGGTGGGCCGCTCTCGGCTTCCGTCTACCAGCACGTGTGGGAGCAGGCCCAAGAGGCTGTCCTGCCCCGGGACGAGCGGTACTCGTGGCGTCTGGGGGAGCCCATCTCCATCCTGCGGGAGTCGTGCCTCGTGGAGTGGCTGAGGATGGGCATCTCGTCCTTCGCGGTTGCCGAGCTGGCCGGTGTGACGCCGGATTGGCTGGCACTTCGCTACCCGTACTGCTTCCGTCGGGAGGATGCCGACATCGACTGGGATGGCCTGGCCAAGGCGATGGCCCTTCCGGAGCTCAAGCGATGAAATCCCGCCCGCGCTCCGGCCGATCCGCGGAGCGCGGGCACCCTACCGATTTCATCCCTCTGCCCCTCGTCAGTCCTCACGCCCAGCGAGACCGTCACGTCACGAAATCCTGGTTTGCGAGGTTCCACTTCGAGGTGAGGTCTCACTGCCCTGAGGGAGCTGGTTGACCTTCGCCCTGGACCGGCTGCCGCTTCGCCGGGCACCCATCCCGCCCCCATCGTCAAGGATCTACCCATGCCTGCCCGCTTGCTGTCCATTCCCGCTGTCGCCGCCGCCCTGGATGTCGACCGCCGTACGGTCTACCGCTTCATCGCTGCTGGTGAGTTGCCGGTCGTCGATCTGCGGACCGGAGCGGGGCGTTCCCGTGTCCGTGTTCCCCTTGCCGGGCTCGAGGAGTTCATCACCAGCAGGTCGGTCGCTGCCCCGAGGTCCCGCCGCTGATCTCTTGCCGTCGGCTTGTCCCGCTCCACCCTCGAACAAAGGAGTAGTACCGCGTACCTGCGCAAGTTGAAGTCTGGAAAGTGGCAGGCGACCGTCCGCAACCGGATAGGAGACCGGTTCAGCGAGTCGTTTCCCCTCAAAGCCCAGGCGCGGGCCTGGGGCATCGAGATGGAGACCCAGTTCGCGCGCGGAGGTATGCGCGACCCGCGGGCCGGTGAAGTGTCGTTCTGTGAGTGGCACGACCGGTGGTGGAACGCTCGCATCGTTGAGCCCCACACGCTGCGCGGCGACGCCTCCAACATCAAGAACCACGTCATGCCCTACTGGGCCGACTGGGAGATGCGGGCCATCACCCGCATGGACGTTCAGAGTTGG
This sequence comes from Actinobacteria bacterium OV320, assembly GCA_001298545.1. Classification (GTDB taxonomy): domain Bacteria; phylum Actinomycetota; class Actinomycetes; order Streptomycetales; family Streptomycetaceae; genus Streptomyces; species Streptomyces coriariae. The sequence goes on along the minus strand of LJCX01000030.1, from coordinate 550,711 downwards.
ATCCGGACCCTGGTCGAGAAGGGCGCGGGGGCCGCTGCGATCAAGCGGGCCTACAACCTGACGTCCTCCATGATGCGCGCGGCCGTCGACGATGACGTGATCGCGGTAAGCCCCTGCCGCAGCATCGACCTGCCCACCATCGCGGTGAAACCGCCGCAGTGGTTCACGCTCGACCAGGCGCAGAGCATTCTGGACGAACTCCCCGCCCCGTGGCGGACGATGTGCCTGCTCGGCTTCTACACCGGTCTGCGCTGGGGAGAACTGACCGGCTTGCACCGCCACCGCATCGACACGCGTCGCGCGCGCCTGTTCGTGGTGGAGGTCAACAGCAAGAGCGGCATCAAGGAGTACCCCAAGAGCTCCAAGAGCCGCCGGGAAGTCCCGCTCCCGCCCCACGTCCTGGATGCCCTTGAACGCCACATCCACCGGCTCGACCGGGACGCCGTGGTCTTCACCACCATCACCAAGGGCCGTACCGGGCGCCTCCTCGCCGACAGTAACTGGCGCCGACAGACCTGGTGGCCCACCGTCGAAGCCTCCTACTACTTCGACACCGATGGCGAGCAACAGCTCGTCCCGCACTACCCGCCCCACTCCATGCGGCACACCTGCGCCTCGTGGCTGGTCCAGAAGGGAGTCTCGCTCTACGAGGTCCAGCACCTCCTCGGCCACGAAAGCTTCCAGACCACCCAGCGCTACGCTCACCTGCAGCCGGACGCGCACAAGGCCGTCCTCGGAGCATGGGAGCGGATGGAAGCCCCGCTCACCGTCGCAGCATGAACGTTCCTTCACCCCTGTCCGCGCCGGACGGGGGTGAAGGCGTTTGACAGCAGGTGACGCCCGGACTGGCTGGGGTCGGGCCAGCGGGTGTTACCTCGTATGGAGGAACTCCCTGGCGCCTCGGAGCCTGATGCCCAGCCGGTATTGCGCGGCGCGGCTGTCGAGGCGTACGTCCAGTGCCCCCGGTAGCCGAGTGTCCGCCCGACGGCCCGCAGGCAGCAAAGAGGCTGCGATGCCGTCGCGGCGGGCGATGAGCACGCCCAGCGAGTAGCGGCTGAGGGCGTCGGTGCCGGCGAGGTGGAAGACGCCTGCCTCGTTCGAGGCCGCGAGCTTCCACAAACCGGCCGCAAGATCGGCGACGTGGACGGGGCAGCGAATGTCGTCCGTGAACAGGGCTCCCTCCCGCTCGTTGGCAGCCAGCTCGTGCACCACCCGTTCGTGGTGGGATCCTCCGTCGCCGATGATCAGGGAGGTGCGGACGACAATGCCGTCCGGGCACAGCAGTCGCACAGCGGTCTCAGCGGCGGCCTTCGCGGCCCCGTACGGGGTGATCGGGTCTGGGGTGCAGGTCTCGTCGTAACGGGCCTTGCCGATGCCGGAGAACACGGCATCAGAGGAGACGTGTACCAGACGGATTCCGAGCTTCGCGGTGGCTATGGCGATGTGGATGGAGCCGTCCGCAGTGATCGCCCAGTCCGCACCGCCGCTTGTCACGTTGATCACCGCGCGAGGTGCCACCGTAACCAGGAGCGCTTCCACCTGTGCGGGATCACGGACGTCAAGCTGGTGCCAGGCGCCGGCCTGCGCGGCACTGGGGCGGGAGTGGAACGTAGCATCCGCCTCCCAGCCCCGTACTTGCGCTTGGCGCAGCAGCTCCGTCCCTAAGAACCCGCTGCCACCAATGATGAGCATCCTCATGCCGCACACGCTAAGGCATGCTGTCGCGGCGGCGGAGAGCACGGAAAATGCGGCAGGAGGCCGGGCCCGTTCGGCGTGAGCATCCCGCAGGGGACCGCAGCGCGGTCGTGCGCTCACCCAAGTTCGAGGCAGAGTCTGGGCGGTGAGTCCTCGTGCAACTCCCCGGCAGGGAGCATCAGTAAGAACTGGTGAGTCTCCTGCGGAAGAGCAGCATGAAGCAGAAAACGCGTGCGAGTGAGTCGGCAGTTGAGGGCGGTCTGCTGGCGCAGTTGGGCGAAGCTGATGGTCGAGGAACCCTAAGGGTGAGCTCAACGATCATCTCGGGCGGGAGAGCGGGGGCGGGCCCGACGAAGGCCCCGACCGTCTTGCCGGCGTCCCTTCCCTGGCTCCGGGTGGGGAGGCTGGTGGAAGTCTTCACGCTCTGTATATCGATGACGCAGGCCGACGGGCTGGAACTATACGGCCCTCCATCTGCCCCCCAGCTGCATCAGCAGGCCATTGAGCTGGGCGAACACTTGCGCCGCTCGTGAGGCTACCAACGGTGATCAACTCGTTGTCCAAGGTGTGCCCTCGGTAGTGCATGCCGACTCCGGCCTCCCGTTACACGCGTTCAGCGTGCTGCGGATGCCGGTGATGAGCCGACAGTTCGTGACGCCGGGCTCCACGTGGAGTCATCTATGCTCGCGCCCAGTTGGTATGACCAGTTCGCTTCAGGGGGCGGGAAGCCGCATGGCCGATGAGATCAAGTACGAGTACAAGGCAGTGAAGACGGTTCGGGGCACCGACGGTTTGGTGATCTCGAAGATGCAGAAGGACGGATGGGAGCTCGTGGAACAGCTCCCAGGCAGACTTCGCACCACCCTCAACTTCCGTCGGCCGAAGAGGCCACTGCCTTGGCGTCTGATCGGGGCGGGGGCTGCCGCCCTCGTGGTCTTGGCCGCCATCATCGGCACGGGCGTTGCGCTCGGCGACGGCGACGAGGAGAAGGGCGCGTCAGCCAGTTCGACGACCGCCAGTGAGAAGCCTTCTGCTACGCCGCCCGCAGACGAGCCGACTACCGCTGAGGTGATCACGGCGCAGAACAGTCCCGAGTTCGCGACGTTGTTGAAGGCGGATCCGTGTGGCGAAGAGAACGTGAACTTCGCAACCAAGCACGAGGGGCAGACGGTCGCCTTCGACGGGTCAATCAGGCACATGGCGGCCCACGCGGATGACCGAACCCGCTACGACTTCCTTGTCGGCCCGGGCGACAAGGGGCCGCAGACGACGGACGGCCCGAACTTCAAGTACGAGGACGTCAACACCGGCAACCTCCACCTGACCGGCAAGCAGGTCCCTGCCACCATTGCAGTTGGCGACAAGTTCCGCTTCATCGCCGAGGTGATCGAGTTCAACACGGTCCAGTGCCTATTCCGCCTCGCCCCGGTCTCGACGGAGACTCGGTAGCCGAAATGGGCAGCCTTCCCATCATGGAGGGAGCTGCCCGATGGAACGGCCCCCTGCTCAATCCATTCGAGAGTTTTGAACTTTCCCACCAGCTTGCCAGACGGCAGCGCCATCCTTGACCCATGCTCGCATCCAGCCCTGCCCAGCGGCTCGCCGACCGCGTTCGACACCTCCTTGGCAGCGGACCGTTTCTCCAGCCCGGCGGATGGACCCACATGGGCGCCGTCATCTGCGACGTCAGCTTCCAGCCCCGGTGCAACTACGAGAGGACTCTCCGACCGCGGCTCCTCCATTTGCAACTGAGCTGGGCTGATGCAAGAACAGTCCGCGGCTTCCAGCGCCGGCTCGTCACGGAAGACCTTGCCGTGGCCATGAAGTTCAACCACGCACAGAAGGTCGCGACGGCTCATGCCATCACCGACCTCCTCGCTGCCGACGGGGTCGATACCCGCGAGGACCTTCACACCTGGCTCGATCATCAGGCCAATCGCGCCGCTCTGCGCACGGTGAAGGGAGTGGGGCCGAAGAGCATCGACTACATAGGCAATCTCGTCGGCCGTTCGCATGTCGCCGTTGACGTACATCTGCGCGCCTTCGCTGTGGATGCTGGTGTTCCGGACCTGCCATACGACCAGTTGCGCGCAGTGTATGAGGAAGCCGCCGCACTTCTCGGGCACGACAAGGGTGCACTGGAGCATGCCGTTTGGCGGCATAGGTCGAAGGCCACGTAGCCACCCAGCGGGCCCAGCCGTTGTAGGTGGGGTTACAGCAGGCTGATCTGCTCGTGGGTGATGCGTGGCCGAGTTCGTGGACCTTGTCTCCGGTCTTCCCCTCCCACCAGTTGGCGAAGATCCTGCGGTGGCACCATCGAGGCCAGGCGGAACCGTCCTGTGGCCGGGGAAATTACCGTGATCCCGTGCGTCGGGTCACCTGTTCGATTCGTATGCAGCTGGAGTCGGGACCGACCTGCCCGTTCCCGGCGGGCAAGGGCACCACGGAGCAGTCGAGCCGGGCCCCGTGGACGGGCGTTCAGTCGAGCGGACTGGACGCCCGTCCCGGCCATGGCTTGGGTCCGGGCGAACGTCAGCAGCGGAACCCGTGGGTCGTGCTCCGGGGCTCGACGTCGGTGTAAGGCTTGAACCACTCGTCCCAAAGGTCGTCTTCGGCCACGTCTGCTTCCAGGAAGTGGTGCGCCCTGTCGCTGACGTCGAGGAGCCCGCTCTCATTAGCGAGGAACTCCCAGTCATAGTCGAACCGAGAGGCCGGAAGGGTTTGGTAGACCTCGTCCGCGCAGGCGGATTCGATACTGAACCCGCCGATGCTGCTCACGGCATGGCCGAATAGCACGCTCTCGGCCAGGCAGCGCGGTTCCGGGATGCCACCGGCGAGCAGATCGGCCGCGAGGTCGTCGTACGCACGAGCGCAGTGAAGCAGGAACCAGTTCGACTGGGCCTCCGCACTGACCGGAACGCTGTCTTCCCAAAAGTCGGGGTCATAAGCGGCGAGGTACGTCTTGTCCGCAAGGTCCTTCAGCTGCCGATGGAGAACGAATGCGGTCCTGGGCGTTACACCAACACCGCCGCAGTCCCCGCAGCCGCGCCCCCGGGGGGACGAGTCGCAGACAGCGCACTTTGCGCAGTCCTCGTCCACAGTGCAGCCGCAGTTCCGGCAGCTCCCGCAGTCGGTAGCGCTGAAAAGCGAGAACACGGCCGCGTTGCGCTGTCCCAGGCTCTCCGTAACGGCCCGCGCGGTTCTGCGCGCAGCCTGGGCCCGTGGGGCGTCACCATTTGCGTCCTCGATCTCCTCCGCGATGTCAGTGATTGCCCTCCTGAGGGGGCCAGGCAGGGAAGCCGAACACCGGTGAACCTTCGCGAGGGCGCCTGTTCCTCCCTGGAGAGCCGCATTGAGTGTGAGGGTGAGCAGCTGGGACTCGTCGCGATCCTCGAACGTCCCGATCTTCGAGAGCTCCGGTCCGCGGGGTGTCCCCCGCAAGCTGAACAGGATGGCGCCGTTGCCCTTGGGCTGGGTCAGGAAAAAGAGATGCGACGGTGCGGAACGTGCCGACATGGCTGAGCCTCCGAGTGGTGCGCGCGGGCATCGAGCGCGGGCACGGCAGGGAACACCGCCGCAGGCTCGTGCCTACTACGTGAAAGATGAGGTGAGAGACAAGCCGGTGGTCCGGGTGCGTCCGCAGACTCCTTGGCTGAAGCGCAGCTGGTGATCTGGCTACGAGCGAGACCCCGTTGCTGGCACGCGGAAGCCTGCCACAGATGGTGCCGGGAATGCCAGTGAGTTCACGAATCCTGATCGGGGGTGAATCATTGTTCGATCCCTCAACTCCTGCCCCCCACCCTGATGTCCTGGTTCCTGGCGTTGCTCCGGCCTTTCGGCCCCGTCTTGCAGGCCGTCTCGTAGCAGCGCCAGAGCGGCGGCGCAGCTCGATGCTCGTGCCGCCGCAGTGGGCGTACTTCGGCGGGCGGGTGAACAGCTCGGCGTGCTCGTGCTCCAGGAGCTTGCGGGCGAAGTGGCCGCCGCGCATCGTCACCATGACCTCGCGGGTCCACGCCTGGGACAGGGTGTTGAGGCTGCCGATCATCACCGTCCGCTCGTCGATCACCGCGATCTTCTGGTGCACTCTTGACGCTCGTTCGACGCTGTTTCTGACGGAGCGTGAGGTGGTCGTCCTGGATCAGATAGCGCGGGTCAATCGACTTGTCGGGCTTAACCCGTCGAGCAGCGCGTTAGGGCTGTTCTTTGGGCTCGGGCTATACGGCGACAGGTCTCGGGTTGCCGTGTGCTGATTGCGCTGGCCTCGTTACCCTGTGTCGTAGGGAGTGCCGAGGTATGCGGGGGCAGGGATGAGCACGGGGGATGCGGTGCGTCGAACGGCCGCGGTGGAGCGGGGGATTGCGTCCGCCGATGCGCTCTTCTCTCTGGAGGGCATCCCAGAAGGAGCCGTCGTACCGGAGCCGGAGGGTGAGGCGGCGACTGAGGCGGCGGTCGAGCGACTCGGTAGCCGGTTCGCCGGACTGGACGGTCAAGTACGGCACGCGCTGAGACGTACCCGAGATCACGCAGGCAATCTGTCGAGCGACCGTCTCCAGGGACTCTCGGAGATCGTGCAGAACGCCGAGGACCTCAGCGCCACGGACGTACGCATTCTGACGAGGGGACGGGAACTCCTCGTCGCCCACAACGGCAGCCCCGTACGGTTGCCGGACGTTCTGGCCCTGGCGATGCCCTGGCTGACAAGCAAGGCAGAGCAGGCGGAATCCACCGGCAGGTTCGGGATTGGCCTGATGACCCTCCAGTCCCTCTCCCCGCATCTGGAAGTTCACTGCGGGCATTACCGGTTCCGCGTCGGAGATCCGGACATCTCCGTGGCCGAGCCGTTCCCGGCGCCCGACTGGTTCGCCAGCGACACTTGGACGGTTCTACGGGTTCCGCTGGAGCCGGGTGTGCTCGGTGCGGACGAGGTGGACGCGTGGCTTGCCGAGTGGGGGGACAGCGCGCTGCTCTTCCTCGGCAGTGTCGGCAGTGTCACGCACCTGGACGAGCAAGGTCGTGTCCGGCACCGGCTGGCGCTCGACCGAGAGATCGGCGAGCCGTTCGAGGCCGTGGTGGGCGGGCAGAGCGCCGACGTGGAGACCGGCGAGGCACGCGCCGGCGACGGGTCCCGGTGGCTGATCTGCCGTACGACCGTTCCCAGCCCCTCCGGGATCACCCGGTCTCACAAGGCGGTGGGGTCCACCACCGCAATCGCTGTGGCTCTTCCTCTCGGACCCGATGACGCCGGGCGGATCTACGCCGGTCTTCCGGTCGCGGACACCGCTTTGTCCCTCTGTATCAGCGCCCAGTTCGATCCGATCGCCAGCCGTCAGGCGCTCGACGACACCCCGTGGAACCGCGCACTGAATGAACTGGTGGGCGACCTGTGGAAGGCCGCCGCCCTGTGGCAGTTCCGGCGGGATCCGGCACGGGCCTGGCGCGCCGTGCCGCTCCCCGACGACATGCGCGACTCCCGCGACCCGGCCGCCGCGCTGGAGCGACTACTCCTCGACCGTGCCAGGCCGGGCGTGTCCCACGGTCTCGTCCTGGACGTCCCGGGCTACGGGCCGCTCGGCCTGGATGATCTCGCCGTGGAGGACGAGACGCTGGTGGGCGTGGTCACCGAAGAAGAGATCTCCCGCGTCGCCGAGCGGACCGCCGTGCTACCCAAGGTGGCGCGGGACGAGGACGGTCGATGGCGCGAGGTGCTGGCGGACTGGGAGAACCACGACAGTGCGGTTCCCGTGACGGTGGACCTCTACGACGCGCTACGCCTCCTCGACGACGAAACCCGGTCGCCGCAGGCGAACATCCGCCTCGCCGCCGTGGGACTTGCCTCGAATATCTACTCCTCCTTGCTGTCGAGCCGCTGGCTCGTGGACAGCTCAGGGGGCCGCCACCGTGTGCCCCGGCCTGCGGAACCTGCGGTGTTCACCGAGGCCCCGCGGGGCCTCGGCGCCAGTCTCGGATTCTCCCGGGAAATCCATCCGGCATTCCTCGCCGACACCGATGAAGCGCGGTCGGTGAGGGCGTGGCTCCGTAAGCGGGAGGCGCTGCTGACCGACGCGGACGCGGTGGCCGTGATCCGGCGCCTCGCGGCCATCGGCGCGGCGGGGAGCAGCGGCCCGAATGCACTTCGGCTGACAGATGACCAGCTCATCGAACTACGCGACGGCTTCGCACGTGTGCCGGACCACGAACGTGAGACCTTGGGGCGCGACGTGGGCCAGGCAATCCGGCTGCAGGGGCATCGCTACGACCGGGCCGGAAAACGTGAAGACATCGACGTCGCTCCCGCCCGGGCGTACCTACCCGCCCGACTGGACAGTTCGGAACGCGAGGAGAGCTTCGCCTTTGCCGCCGGTCGCACGGCCGGGCTGGTGTGGCTGCGGCCTCGGTACGCCGAGGTCCTGCAGCGCGGCGGCGCCGGGATGGGCGCCCGTAAGTTCCTGAGGCTCCTGGGCGCGGAGACCGCGCCCAGGTTGCGCAGGCACCCGGGGGCGCGGGAACGCTTCACGCAGAGCCCGAAGGGGCTGCCGGCGGAAGTCATTTCGGGACCTCGAGCACGCACTGATGCCCTGCGCGTTCTGGAAGCGACCTTCACGCTCGACGACTACGAAAGCCCCGACCTACGTGCCGTCGCCTCTGGCATAGCGGCGGAGCAGGACCCGCAGCTCCGCAGGCGCAGGGCGGCAGCGCTGTTCCACGTCCTCGGGCGGGCATGGAGCCGCTTTTCCGACCACGACGAGGTGGACGCCGTCTTCGACTACTACGCATGGCAGAACCGGGGCAGGACCGCAGCCTTCTGGCTCTGGCAGTTGCGCGACACACCATGGCTGGACGCCGGTAACGGCGCACTGTCTGCCCCGGCCCGACTCCGCATGCGGACCACCGGCACGGTCGCGGTGTACGGGGCGGACAACGAGCGATTCCTCCATCCCGAGATCCAGCAACTGGTCGGCAGACGCAGTGATGTGCTGCGCGCCCTGGGCATTTCTGCAGAGGCCCGCACCGAGGACCTCGTGGAATGTCTGCAGCGCCTGCGCCGACGGGAGGAAGAGGGCGGCGACAGGGATGTGCCCGCGGCACTGATCCTCTACCAAGCCCTGGCTGAGCGCGCCTTCGTCCGTGGCACGGCCGCCCCGGGGGAGATGTCCTTGGGCTCGGTCCTCCGGGCGTTCGGCGAGGGGAGCGGCCTCGTCCTCACGGACTCTGGCTGGTGCCGGCCGAGCCAGTGCCTGCGCGGAGCGCCGCTCTTTGGCCCGCTCCGTGCGTTCGCTCCCACGTTTCCAGGCAGCGAGGAGTTCTGGCAGCGGCTCGCAGTGCGCCTGCCGACTGTGGACGACGCCACGGCCGTGATCAAGGAGCTGGCCCAGCGGGACCGGAAACAGGGTCGGGACGAGCCGGACGGGACGACCCAGTCCATCGTCCTAGAGACCCTGAAGATGCTCGCCGCTCCGGGCCGTACCCATCCCGGCGCGTTGACGGCCAAGCGCCTGGGGCGCCTCCCTCTTTGGACGAGCCAAGGCTGGCGAAGCAAGCGGCCCGTGTACGCCGTCGAGGACCCAGTGGTAGCCGAGGCGCTGGGCCGGGAACGTGCGGTGTGGTGCCCGGGAGCCGAATTGGAGCAGTTCCGACCGTTGATCGGAGCCCTGCGCGTGAGCGAGCTCGCCGCAGAGCATGTCACCGTGTACAGCCCTGGGCCGGCCCTGGCGGACCCGGACGCCACAGCGCTGGTCCGGTCAGCCGTCACCCACCTCCGTGAGGACCTGCAGCGCAACGCCGCGAGCGTTGCCCAGTCCCTGGACTGCTCGTGGGACCAGCTGGCTGACCTGACTGTATGCATCGCCCCTCACCTGGCCTGCCGCCTCGATCTTCCGGACACGGGCGAGACGGTGCACGTGCCCGTGGACGCCGGGATCGACTGGTCCTCGGGCACGTTGTACGTACGTGACACTGCCGCCCTGACACGCACATCCGGGGTGGGCCGGGCGATCGCCGCCCGGTTTCCGGGCAGCCGCCGCGAGGTGGCCCTCGCCTGGGGAGCAGCGTGTGACCAGGCCGAGAAGGGCCGTACGGCCGTACAACTGAGCCTTGCCGACGACCAGGTGCGGCGCGACCGGGAAGCGGCGGAGGCCGAACGCGATCGACGGCTTCGGGAACTCGGAAACGAGGTGGACCAACGCCGTACCGCGTTCAAAGCGCAGGCCGGCACAGTGCCCGGTACTCCACCGACGGCAGTGATCCTGCTGCCTGCCCCCAGCACACCACCGCCCGCCGGGCCGTCAGCCCCGCCTGTGCTCCCCGCCGCTCCACCGCGGAGGCTCGTCGACCCCGGCAGGCTCCGGCTCGTCGATCCGAGCGGCATCATCACGCCGCCAAAGCCCTCGGCTGCGGGCGCGCCCAGCGCACGGCCGAGCGGGTACACCTCGGGTACGTCCGGCCTGCCGCAGCCCCGCGCCGGATCGGCGATCCCCCAACAGCACACGCCACCGCGCCCCTACACGGGCACGGAGCAGGAAAAGGTGGCTCTGGACGTGGTGCGCAAGGCACTCGCCACCGACGACGACTGGCTGCGTGACCTACGGGCCCAACGCGGCCTCGGCGCCGACGCGGTGGACGCACTGTCGCGGTTCTACGAACTCAAGGCATACAAAGATGCCGAGCCCGACACGGTGCTGCTGACACCCGCGGAGTTCCAGCGAGCAACGGAGAACGACGACTTCTTCCTCGTCATCGTCTCCGGACTGGAGGCCGGAACCGGCCCCGTCTCCGTACGCATCATCCCGCAGCCGCTCCAACAACTGACCTGCCGTCCGAGCAGCAGCGTGACGGTCACGGGCATCAGGGCCACGCACAGCCGGGTGTACCAACTCGAGGAGGAAAGTTAGGTCAGCTGGCCGTGACGTCCTGGGAGCTCCATTGCGGGGGCCACGACGAAGGTAATGGGGACGAGACCGTAGCCGAACCCCCTGCCTTCATGGCCCTGGCCCGCGCGGCTGGCCGCCCAGCACGAGTAGATCCAGCGCCACCGAAGCAGGCCACAGCCTGAGCATGTCCCACCCGCGCCCCAAGGTGGACGAGGTCCGCACCACAGCTCGGAACCTCGCCAACACGCGGCCGACGGCCATCGCAGCAGGCCGTTGTCCCTTGTGCTGCTTTCCTATACAAAGTCCGTCTACTGAATTGGTGCTTGTCGCAGAGCATTTGATGAGATAGTGGGATCGTGTCTCAATCGGTACGGTGGGTAGTTGTCGCTCTCGGAGCGGCAGTTGTGTTCGGGCTGTGCTTCGGAGTGGCGCGACTGGACCCATTTGACTGGCTACCCCAGAAGGACAGTGACGCCGTGGCGGTGGCCGCGGGTTTCGCGGCGGTGATGGCGACAGCGGAGTTGGCCTTCGGGACCTGGTGGGCAGTCGGCGACGGGCAGAGGAGGTCCGTACGGCAGCAGGCCCGGGCCCGAGACCGCAGCAACGTGGTCCAGGAGAGCGGGGTCGTCAACCCGCATGAGGTCAACCAGGACATCGACGCTGGGGGAGACGCAGTCGTCCGGCAGATCGGTGGAAGGAATACGCCATAGGGGGCCCGAAGCGGTCGGAGCAACGGGCCGCAGCAGAAGGAAACGCCCGAGCCATACAAGTGGGCGGCGACCTTGTGGCCGCAGAAGGCGACTATGTGCACGGGGACAAGCATGTCTACCCGGCCCCGGACACTCCCGCACCGACGGCACTACGCGCCCTGCCGGAAGCGCCCGCCGCGCTCGTCGGACGCGAGACGCTCGTCGACGAGCTGCTGTCGGTACTGTCACCGAACGGCCCAGGGGTCACTGTGGTGGCTGGCCTCCCGGGAGTCGGCAAGAGTGCACTGACGTTGACGGTTGCCCACCAGGCCGCGAAGAGAGGGTGGTTCGACGGCGGGGTACTGTTCATCGATCTGCGCGGTTACGACCCGAACGGCACAGTCGGCCTTGAGCAGGCGGTAACAGTGCTGATGGGCGAGCTCGGCATCCGGGACGAGGACATGCCACCCACACTGGACGGGCGGCTGGCGCTGTACCGCTCTGAGCTGGCTACCCGGGCGGAAAGGGGCCAGCGAGTACTGATCGTGGCCGATGACGCGGGAGAGGTCGCCCAGGTACAGCCTCTGATCCCGCCCGACGACGCGCACCGGCTGCTGGTCACCTCGCGGAACAGCCTGGTGGCGCCGGGCTTCCCGGCGCGGCTGGTGAAGCTGGAAGAGCTGTCCGTTGCCGCTGCCGCGAACCTGGTGTCCGCGATGTTCCTGCGGATCCGGCCGACCGACCCGCGGCCTGGGCGGGAGCCGGATGCACTGGGTGAGATCGCCCGGCACTGCGGGTGCCTTCCTCTGGCTCTGACCGTGGTGGGTGCATTGCTGGCGGACGACCCGGGGCTGCCGCTGGCCTCCTTCGCCGAGCAACTGGCAGATGAGCGAACCCGGTTGGAGAAACTGACCTTCGACGACGGCCACGGGATGCCGGTGGGGGTGCGGGCCGCGTTCGAGTTGTCCTACGCCCGGCTGCCCGCAGAACTGGCACGGCTGCTCCGGCTGTTCACCGCCCATCCGGGGCCGGACTGCCACATCTCGTTCGTGGCACTGCTGTACGGAGAGATCGGCGGGGTCGCGGAGGCGTATGCCGAGCCGGCCGCGATGCGGGCCCTGCTGGCCGGGTTGGCCCGCACCGGGTTGATTGCTGAGCAGCCGACGGGCTCGGGCCGATGGCGCATGCATGATCTGGTGCGGCTGTACGCGGCCGAGCTGGCCGACCGCCATGCCGAAGAGGACGGATACCACCAAGCCGTCGAGAAGCTGTTCTTCTTCTACGGGGCGATGCTGCGCGCATGTGACAGCCATCTTCAGGGCCAGCCCGACGACCCTTATCACGCGATCGTTCCCGATGCGGACACGGCGTTGGACTGGCTCGACGAGGAGCGCGACGGCGTCATGGCTCTGGGCCGCTTGGCCGCACATCAGGGCCAGTTGGACACTATGGACGGCTTTACCACCTTCGTGCAGGCATACCTGTATCGGCGCGGACTCTTTCAGGAGGCGGCTGATCTCAGTCGGCTGGCTGCCGACGAGTTCCGCCGGGTCGGTGACGTCCAGGCAGAGAACCGTGCGCTGAGCGATCTGTCTCTGGCCCTGGCGGAGTCCGGGAATGCCGAGGAAGGCGCCGCGCTACAGGAAAAGGTGCTGGAATCCCACCCTGCTGCTGACCCTGTAGACAAGGCCCGTGGCCTGGTGAGACTGGCCGCGGCACGGCTGCTGGCCGGGCGGCTGGACGATGCGGCCGCTGCTGCGGAAGAGGGCATCGGTCTCTGGCGTGAACTTGGCGATCGGCAGTCCGAGGGGCTGGCCTGGAACACCCTCGGCACCATCCGGCAGGCACAGGAGCGCTTCCAGGAGGCAGTCACCGCCCACGAGCGAGCTGAGGTCCTGCTCGCGGAAGGAGGAGATACGCATGCGGCGGCGAAGGTGAGACGCAACCGGGGCACTGCACTTCGTGCGCTGGGCCGCCACGATGAAGCGATCGACGTCCACCGGCAGGCCCTGGCCATGTTCGAGGAGTTCCATGACACCCTCGAGGTCGCCGAGTCCTTCAACGAGCTCGCCGACTCCCTTAACGCTGCCAGCCGTATCCGGGACGCCGCCGACGCGCGCAGGATGGCCGCCGGCGGCTACCGCTCCGGCCGCGCCAGGGAAGACGAGGCGCGTGCTCGGGTTCTTCTCGGCCTGGAGCTGGCACAACTTCGCGACTTCGCCGATGCTGCGGCGGCGCACGAGCGGGCGGGCCTGCTGTACCAGGACGTCGGTGACCCCGGGGGGGAGGGCTGGGCCCGGGGATGCCTGGCTACCGCCCTCTACGAGTCCGGGCGGGATGAGGAGGCGCGTGACGCATGGCTTCGGTCCGCCGCCGCTTACCGGGAGGCGGGTCAAGAGCAGGAGGCTCAGCTGGCTACCACGCTGTACGAGAAGTTAGGCGAGCACCTGGCCGCCAAGAGCACGCGACGCGCCAGCCGCCTGCTGTACACCCGGCTCAGAAACCGGTTCTGCGGTCGAGGCAGACCGAGAGGATCAGGGACACCGTCATGATCTCAACGAGCGCTAAAGAGCATCGAGAGATGGCGAGCACTCCGGGCCCGGACCTGTTAACTCCTGCCCTTAAGGTGCGATCTCAGCCACTCGTTCCTGCTGGAAAAGGGACACGATGGATCGCCTCCACTCGGCGCCCGTGAGGTTCGACTGCAGATCCTCGCGCTCGCACAGCTGGAGGAGTAGGTCCCGGTTGAGGTAGCGGGGCAGGTCGTCGCGCAGGCCCTCGTGCAGGACGGTGCGGTACAGGCCCATGCGCTGGCGAGGCTTGCCCAGGTCGTACGACGTCATGCCGGACCAAGCCATGTGCAACGGTAGCTCCACGACACCCTGGGTCGGCCCGTGCAACTCGTCCAGCGACTCCGGCAGACGTCGCCGGAACCTCTCCCGGTACAGGGCGAGGTCTTCGGCGTCCGGAGTGAGCGGGAGCGGGCTCGAGAAGGGGAGCTGGTCGCGGCAGCCTGTTCCGCCCGAAGAGGAAGGATGGACTGTTGGCCGTGACGCTCGTTTGACGCTCTGGGCGCCTGCACGCGGGGTCGTGAGCCGAGAAATAGGTCCTGACCTGGCCCTTTCCGAGACTCCTTCAGGCCGACATCTTTCCGATGACGCATCACGTGGAGTGCGTGGCGATCCTGGAGCCTGCTTCCAAGGGATCCTGACCTGCTGTTTTGTGGTCCGGGTGGATCGCTCGACCTGTTTCCCTCTGGGGCCGGCAGGTTGCCCTCGTTCGCGACGCGTCGGCGGGACTGTCGCCCACGAGGGGACAGCCGACGGCCGGCTTACGCAAAGGGCGCAAGCCGGTGATCGGTCGTAAATTCCCCCGGCCCCATCGGTGACGACGGAGCGCATGCCGGAGGAGTCTCATAGCCACTCCCGGGCCGTCCGGGCGCGGACGCCCAGGACGTCACCCGCACGGACCGGCGCCTCGGTGCGCGGCCCCGTCCTGGGTGCTCCGATCCGCTTCAGCCGCCGATGGGCGTGACCCCTGAGGGAGCCGGGGCCAGTCGGTACCCGCCGTCCTCGCGCCGCACGTGTCCGGCGGTCGGCGGCGGGAAGTGGCTCCCCAGCAGGAGAGTTGACGTACCGGCCAGTGAGCCGAGCACCTGGTTCCGGGTCCTGGCCGCGAGTTCGGGAGCGACGTCCACACAGCTGCAGAGCTCCGGATGCGCGATCTGGACCGGGTGGTGGATGCTGTCGCCGGTGACCAGTGCGGTCTCGCCACGGCTGCTCAGTTCCACCGCCACCTGCCCCGGTGTGTGGCCGGGGGTGGGCAGCAGACGGATGCCCGGCGCGACGTCCGTGCCCTCGTCCGCGACATCGATGAGGTCGAACAGACCTGCTTCCCGGACGGGATGGACCGAGTCCCGGAACATCTGTCGACGCGCCTCCTCCATGTCGACACCCGCCCAGTAGTCCCACTCGGTGCGTGAGGTGAGATAGCGCGCGTTCGGGAAGGTGGGCACCCAGGTGTCGCCCTCGGCACGCGTGTTCCACCCCACGTGGTCGGCGTGGAGGTGGGTCAGGACCACGACGTCAACGCTCTCCGGCGCGAAGCCCGCCGCCCGTAGCCGTGCTTCGTAGTCGCTGTTCAGGTTGTGCCAGGCGGGGTTGGAGCGCCGCTTCCCGTTTCCGATGCCGGTGTCCACCAGCACCCGCATGCCGTCCACCTCGACGGCGAAGCTGTGACTCGCCAGGCGCAGGACGCCTTGTTCGTCGACGAATTCGGGGCTCAGCCAGGGAGTCCGGCTCACGAGGTCGGTGGTTGCCCCGGGCAGCAGCCACGGACCGGTCCGGGCGGGCAGGACCACTTCGTCGATGCGTCGTACGGTGTGGTTGCCCACCGTCCAGGAAGAGGCGGGGGGAGTAGTGGAGTTGGTCGTTTGCGATGAGGTGGACACGAAGGCCTTCCTTACCTGTTATGGGTCGCGAGGGCGGAGATGTCTGGGGCGGGTGTGTCCGGTGAGGCGGATGTGTAGTTGCTCGTTGCCGGGCGGGAGCGGGCGTCCGCGGACGCTGTCCGGCGCCGACTGCGCAGCGGCGCGGTCAGCGTCGCGACGGCGACGGTCGCCAGTACGGCCACGCAGCCGGCATGGGCCAGTGCTGCCGCACGCAGTCCGAAGCCGGCCGTGAGGGCGCCGGCGCCGATGGCGGGCAGACTCATCGCCAGGTAGCTGAGTACGTAATAGGAGGCGAGCGTGCCGCCCTTCTCCCGGGCCAGGACCGAGTCGACGACCGCGCGCAGCGCACCCTGGGAGACGGCTCCGAAGCCGACCCCGGCCAGCGCCGCCCCGGTGAAGACAAGTACGGGGTCGGCGAGATGGAGGGCACCCAGGGTCAGGACGGCCGCCGGAATCACCGCGCAGCTCCCAAGAAGAGCGGAGACGTCGGCACGCATCCTGCGCGTGAAGTACACCGTCGGGGCGGCGACGGCCGTCAGCGTGAAGAAGACCAGGCCGTCGGCGTATTCGGGTCCGTCGGGGGAGATGAGCCGTGTGAAGCCCGGCCCCAGGGACGAGTAGAAGCCGCCGAGTGCCCAGACGGCGACGACGCCGGCGCCGTTGAGCAGGAGAGCGTGGGCGGCCGCCGACGGCAGCGCCAGGTGGGGCCGCGTCGAGCGCAGTGCTCCGGGACGGCGGCGGACGGTCTCGGACGTCGAGACCAGGGCGATGGCCTGCGCGGCGAACACGGCGATCAGGGCCGCATACACCGTGATCGCCGGAACAGGGGCGAAGCGCACCATGAGGGTGGCTGCCAGGACGCCGGCCGCCATGCCCGTCACCGGCGCGATGCTGTTGGCCAGAGCGGGGCGCCCCGGCCGGGCGGGGTCTTCCAGGTCGAGGAGAGCCGCACCTGCCGCGCTGGTCGCCGCGCCGGTCGCGATGCCCTGCAGCACGCGGGCGCCGATCAGGGTGGTCAGGCCGTCGGCCGTCGCGAACAGTGCCATGGAGGCGACCTGGACCGCGAGCGCGCCCAGGAGCACGGGGCGGCGTCCGACATGGTCGGAAAGGGTTCCGGTCGTCAGCAGTGCGATCAGGAGTGCCAGAGCGTAGGCGCTGAAGACCACCGTGATGTCGAGGGCCGACAACTGCCACTGAGCCTGGTAGTGGGGGTACAGCGGGGTCGGCGCGCTGGATGCGGCGAGCAGCGCGATGAGGATCGAGGTGTGCAAGGCGAACGGCAGGCGTCCGGATGGGGAGGTGCGGGGAGGCGTGAGGCCCGCGGGGACGCTCTGCATGAGGGTCCTTCCCGTACTAAAAGCGATTGGTTTGCTTTAAGGCACCGTAGGTCCTACGATCGACTAAAGCAAATTATTCGCGTTTATGGTGGTCGGAGGTCCTGTACCGGTCCCGGCCCGTCGCGCCGCACGGATCCGGAAGGAAGCCATGACCAGCGAACTCACCCCCCAAGAGGCAGCCCGAGGGGCGCTGCGGGCGGGGCTCCCCCTCGGGGACGTCCGACATGAAGAAGTGGCCATGACGGCCAACTACATCCACTCCGTGATCAGCACGTTGCGCGAGCTCGATTTCGGCGAGACCCCTCCCGCGTCCTCCTACCGAGCCGGACAGGGGAACGCCGATGCAACCGTTTGAGCTGTCGCTGGTCGAAGCCTCCCGTGCGGTGCGCGCACGGGAGCTGTCTCCCGTCGAACTCACCGAATCGGTGCTCGCCCGTATTTCCGCCGTCGAAGGACGGCTGGGCGCCTACGTCACCGTCGCCGCCGACGCGGCCTTGGCCGCAGCGGTCCGCGCCGAACGGGAGATCTCCGGAAGCGGACCGCGCGGGCCGCTGCACGGGATCCCCATGGCGCTCAAGGATCTGATCGACGCAGAGGGGATACCCACCACGGCGAGTTCGCACGTCCGGACAGGGCACGTGGCGGAACGCGACAGTCGGGTGGCCGAACGGCTCGGCGCCGCCGGGGCCGTCCTCCTGGGCAAGACGCACACGCACGAGTTCGCCTACGGCCTGACCACTCCGCAGACGAACAACGCCTGGGATCACAGCCGGGTCGCGGGTGGGTCGAGCGGCGGCTCGGCGGTGGCTGTCGCCGCCGGCGGGGCGACGTTCGCCATGGGCACGGACACGGGCGGTTCCATCCGGGTCCCCGCGGCCCTGAACGGCGTCGTGGGCCTCAAGCCGACCTACGGCCTGGTCCCACGCACAGGCGTGACCTCGCTGTCCTGGTCCCTGGACCATGTGGGCCCGCTCACCCGCACCGTCCAGGACGTCGCGCTGGTGCTGTCGGCGACCGCCGGCCACGACCCGCGCGACCCGGCGAGCGTGTCCGGCCCCATGCTGGACCGCTTCCCGGGAGGCGACCTGCGAGGACTGAAGGTCGGCGTACCGCGGAACCACTACTTCGACCGGGTCACGCCCGAGGTCGAGGAGTCCGTACGCGGCGCGATCGAGCGGCTGGCGGAGCTGGGGGCGGAGCTCGTCGACGTCGAGATCCCGATGGCGCGCTACATCCAGGCCGTTCAGTGGGGGCTGATGGTTCCCGAGGCCACCGCGTACCACGAGCGGTCGCTGCGGGCCACCCCCGACCTGTACGCGGCGGACGTTCGCATCCTGCTGGAGGCCGGCGAACTCACCTCTGCGGGCGACTACCTCCGCGCCCAGCGGGCCCGCACCATGATGCGAGACGCCTGGGCTCGCATGTTCGACGGAATCGACGTCCTCGCCGCGCCGACGGTGCCGATGACCGCCGCCGAGGCGGGGCAGGAAGCCGTCGAGTGGGCCGATGGCACGACCGAGGCCGTGTCGGACAGCTACGTCCGCCTCTGTGCCCCCGCCAACATCACCGGCGTCCCGGCCCTCACCCTGCCGGTCGGTCACGACCACGCCGGCCTGCCGATCGGAATGCAGCTGATGGCGCGCCCCTTCCACGACGCGACGGTGCTCCGTGTGGGCCGGGTCTACGAGGAGTCGGTGGCCGGCGCGGGGCGGCTTGCTCCCCTCGCTGCCTGAGGGAAGGCGGACGTTCCAGCCCGGCATGCGGTTGCGTCGCCGCAGGGGCGTCCACCGTGCTCGGGCGCCCGGATACGCAGCCCTGCGGGTCGCCGACGCCGGGCCATCGGCTAGAAGCAACAAATTCGCATTAAGGTGGATCGCATGAGTCCCAAGCCCATGGCCCGCCCCGGCGGGCGCAGCGCACGCGTACAGGAGTCCGTCCATGCGGCGGTACGTGAACTCGTAGGCGAGGTGGGCCGCGACGCGCTCACGGTCCCGATGGTGGCCACTCGGGCGGGCGTGACCCCCTCCACGATCTACCGTCGTTGGGGCGACCTGCATGAACTCCTGTCCGACGTGGCCGTCGAACGACTGCGCCCGGAAACGGATCCGGCCGATCTCGGAAGCCTGCGGGCCGATCTCGACGCGTGGGCGGAACAGTTCCTCGACGAGATGGCCTCGCCGCCCGGGCGTGCCTACATCCGGGACGCCCTGCTCGGCGATCCCGACGGCATCAATGCCGGTCAGTGTTCGGCCTATGCCGCAGAGCAGATCGACGCCGTGTTGGCCCGTGCGGTGCAGCGGGGGGAGCCGGTGCCCGAGACGGAACTGCTGTTCGACCGTGTCGTGGCGCCGATCATGTACCGCGTCCTCTTCCGCCCTGGCCGACTGGACGCCGCATACGCGCGTGAGCTCGTGACGAACGCCGTGTACACCCTGCAGATCGACGCCGGCGCTCCCCCCACCCAGGCCGCCGCCCCGCGGCGCTCGAAGAAACCCGACAGCTGACCACTTCGCTCATCGGGCGGTCCGGCCACCGGGCCGTGGAGGCCAAGTGTCCAGCGCGGCGTCGAGTACGCGCTCCCTGCGCCGTCGACGTAGTCGAGGTGGTCGCCGGTCACCGTGTACCGGCCGGTGTACGCGCTGCGCCGCTCTCCCCGGGCCTCGTCGTAGCGCCCGTCCGGCAACAGCTCCTGGCGGATCTGACCGTCCGCGGTCATCCACATGCCGACCGCGTCGGCATGCCCGGAATCGCGGCCGCTCCGCGCATCGCCTGTCGTCACCTTGCCTTCCTCGGCGGGTGCGGGTGTCTTGCCCGACCGAGTCTGCGCAGGTCATCGCGGGTGTACCAGGGTGCTCTCTGCCTGGGTGCGGCACACCCGGGCAGAGAGCGGAGCCACTGCCTAGCCTGGAGGCCATGGACGACAACCATCTCGGGGAATTCCTCCGCGCGCGCCGTGCCCACCTGCGGCCACAGGACGTCAACATGGCGAGTCACGGCGTACGCAGGGTCGCCGGACTGCGCCGCGAGGAGGTCGCCGTCCTGGCCGGCGTGAACGCCGACTACTACACCCGGCTGGAGCAGGGCCGCGAGCGCCATCCCTCGCCACAGGTGCTGGACGCGCTCAGCCGTGCCCTCCTGCTCGACAGGGACGCCCGCGGCCACCTGCGCCGCCTGGCCGGAGTGTCACCGGACGGCCAAGGCTCCCTCCACACCACCGAGCACGTCGGTCCCGCGCTGCGTCAGCTGATGGACGGCTACCCGCACACCCCGGCGTTCGTGATGAGCCGCACCCTCGACCTCCTGGCCGCCAACGCCCTGGCCGACGCGCTCTACGCCCCCTTCACCCCCGCGGACAACCTGGCCCGCATGACCTTCCTCGACCCAGCCGGACGGGAGTTCTACCAAGACTGGGACCGGGCCGCCCAGGCCGCCGTCGCCAACCTGCGCCAGGCGAGCGGCTTCGACCCCGAGCACCCACGTCTGCGAGACCTGGTGGGCACACTGACCGAACACAGTGCCGCATTCCGGCGGCTGTGGGCGCAGCACACCGTGCGCGGAAAGACCCAGGACGCCAAGCAACTTCTCCACCCGGATGTCGGCCCTCTCGCCCTCACCTACCAGTCTTTCGACGTCAGGGACGCCCCGGGCCAGCAACTCGTCATCTATCACGCCGAACCGGGCAGCCCCTCCGCGCAGGCCCTGGCCCTTCTCGGCTCCCTGTACCGTCTTCCTGGTCCTCACGGCCCCAGCGGATCCGCACTGGAATCGACACACCGCCCAGCAGGTGCTCGTACGCGGGGCTGACGCATCACGTGGAGTGCGTGGCGATCCTGGAGCCGATGGCCAAGGGCGCCTGACCGCAAGGCCGGACGGGGCTTTGCCCGAGCTTCCCGGCCGTGCCGTCGATCGATTCGCCGCGGCCGGGGTTTCGAGGACCTCAGAACTCGTGGACCACCACCCAGTAGTCGGATTCTTCGACCGAGGCGGCACACAGGTGGTGGCCGTCCACCGAAACGGCCACGAATTCGGGTGAACCCGTCACTGCGGAGATACGTGACGGGAGGTTCCTGCCGACCGGGTCCTTGACCCGCACCCAGCCGATCTCGCTCCCGCCGGGCACGGGCGGGAGGATGAGGAACTCCCCGTTCTCCCCGTAGAGCGAAGCTTGTGAGGCATGGCGGTGCCATGCCTCGTCCAGTTCGTCGGCGGCGTGAGGGGCGGCGGCGGGGACGGTGGCGACCGGTTCCACCTCGAAGCCGCTGACCGCATAAATGGCGGCGTTCACGGGCGGGCCGTCAGGGGCGGCCTCTCCCGTCACCTCGAGCCCGCAGCGCTCAAGGGCGTCCCGCCACCGCGGTGCCTGCCGGTCCGTCATGATCCCTGACCTTTCATCGGTCCCCAGGACATTCAGCCGCCTCCGTAGAACAGGTGATGGTCGCCACCCGGTTTGTTTATCTTGCCGTATCTCTCCATGGACTCCGGATAGCCGAGGCTGCCGTCGGGACGCTGCACCCGTGCGTTGTCCCAGCCGAAGTTGACCAGGCTCCGGGTGTCGTCGATCTTCGGCTTGCCGGCATGGAAGTGCGGTCCTGCCGGATCGTTGGTGTGCTCGACGACCACCCGCGAGCCACTGTCCGTCTCGAACTGCCGGAAATTTCCCCAGTGCGCCGGATCGGGCGAATAGATGTGACCCGGCATGTGCTTCAGTTGCTTGTCCCCGGTGACCACCCACTCGGCGATGGGTTCCTCGCCGTAACGAACACCGGCGAGCTCGAACGCGGCCTTTTCCGCGTCCGCACGGTTCTCGAACGGGTTGCCCCTCTCGCCACGCGGATACGGGCTGAGCCCGAGAGGGTCGGACCAGGTGTGCGGGTTGTGGACGTAGGTGACGGGGTTGGGGGCGGGCGCGAGCCCCAGGGGGTCCGGAGTGAGGTACCGCGCGGTCTCGGGGTCGTAGTGCCGGAACAGGTTGTAGTGCAGACCGGTTTCCGGGTCGTAGTACTGACCGGGGAAGCGGAGCGGGGTGTACGCCGTGCTGGAACTGCTCCAGGCGGTGGTGCCCCAGAGGGTGGCGCGGGTGCGCCAGGCGATGTCGCCGTCCTGGCCGATCAGCTCGGTAGGGGTGCCGACGAGGTCGGTGGCGATGGCGAAGAAGCGCCGGTCCACCTCGTCCTGATGGGCATCCGCCGTGAGGATGCGCTCGGTCTGTGAGAGGGGAACGCCGGACCGGTGGTCCCAGGTGAGGGCGACGGCGTTCGGAAGATCCGGGTGGTGAAGGGTCTGTTCGCAGAGGGTCATGCCGTCCCAGGCGAACCGGGTCTCCTCCGCCACGCTCTCGTCGTCCGCCAGCCGCTGCTTGGCGACGCGGCGGCCCAGCGGGTCGTAGCGGTAGCGCCAACGGGTTCCGTCCGGGGTGACCACCGAGGTGAGCCGGTTCTCGGCGTCCCATGCGTAGCGCCAGGTGTCGGGTGTGCGGGACAGGCGGGTCTTCTGCCGCAGGGTGATGCGGCCGGGGGCGTCGTGCTCGAAGCGGACCGCTCCGGCGCGGGTGATCGCCGTGCCGGCGTAGGTCCGCGCGCCGGTGGCCTCGTTGCCGGGGTGGGAGGCGGGCCAGGACGCCTCGGTCAGGTTGCCGCCGGCGTCGTAGGCGTACCGCTCGGTCCACCCCCGCGCGTGGACGGCGGTGACGTGGCCGACCGTGTCCAGGTCGAAGGTGCGGGTGCCCGACAGGAAGTCGCTGACCGAGCTGAGGTGGCCGTCCGGGCGGTAGGAGTACGTGCGGCTGCTGACCGTACGGCCGTCGACGGTCAGGTGGCTGGCGGAGAGCCGCCCGGCCTCGTCCCAGGCCGAGGTGACGGTGAGCGCGTCGGCGAAGTCCGCGAAGACACGAGCCGTTTCACGGCCCGCGACATCGTGGGCGAAGACGACCGGGGACCCCCCGGTGGTCAGGCGCTCGGGACGGCCACCGGCGTCGTACGCGTAGGTGGTCACGTGGCCGGTGGGAGTGACACGGCGGGTGCGGCGGCCCACGGCGTTGTACGCGTAGCTCATGGCGCGGCCGTCGACGAGCTCGGACTTGACCCGTCCCCGGCGGTCGTACACGTAGAGGAGTTCGCTGTCCGGGCCGGACGCCTGCAGCAGCCGTCCGGCCCGGTCGTAGCCGTAGGCGGTGACCTGACCGTCGGCGTCCTTGCGGATCACCTGGCCGAGTTCGTCCCGTTCGAAGGAGATGACGTGGCCGAGCGAGTCGGTTCGGGAGGCGAGTTGTCCGGCGGAGTCGAGCCGGTAGTCGAGGGTTCGGCCGTCGAAGTCGGTCTCCGAGACCGTCCGACCGGCCGCGTCGTACTCGTAGACCCAGCGTGCGCCCCGCGGGTCGGTGACCTGGACGAGCCGCAGCGCGGCGTCGTACCCGAACTCGTACCGGGCCCCGTTCGGTTGGGTGCGGGCCGCCACCAGGTCGAAGTGGGTGTACTCGAAGCGGGACACCCCGCCGATCGGGTCGGTGTGGGTGAGGCGGTTGCCCTCGCCGTCGTAGGTCCACGACTCGGTGGCGCCGTCCGGGGCCTCCCGGCGGATCAGATTGCCGTCCGTGTCCCACTCGAGACGAGTGACGCCACCTGTGGGGTCGGTGACGCGTCCGGCCCGTCCGAGGGCGTCGCGCTGAACGTGGGTGGTCCCGCCGGCCGGGTCGACGACCCGCACGGGCAGGCCCATGGCGTCGCAGCGGACCGTGGTGACGGCTCCCAGCGCGTCGGTGATCGACGTCGGGCATCCGCGGGCGTCGTAGGCGTACCGGGTGGTGTGGCCGGCCGGATCGGTGACCGCCACGCGATTGCCGCGCTCGTCGAAGCGTTGGAGCCAGCGGCTGCCGTCCGGGCCGTGGAGGTCCGTGTACCTCCCGAACGGGCCGGGTTTCATGGTGAGTCGGCCGCCGTCCGGGCGGAGCACGGCGACCAGGCGGTCGTGCTCGTCGTAGGTGTGGGCGGTGGTGCGGCCGAGTGGGTCGGTGCGGGTGAGGAGGTTTCCGCGGGCGTCGTAGGTGAAGGTGCTGAGGTGTCCGAGCGGATCCGTGGTGGCCAGCACGCGACAGCCGGGGCCGATGAGATGGCGGGTGGTGTGACCCTCGGCGGTGGTCAGGGTGGTGGTGCGGTGGCCGGTTCCGGCTTCGGGTTCGGAATAGGCGAGGGTGATCTGGATGTGGCCGGCTTCGCCGCCTTCGGCGATGACCCGGTCGCGATCGTCGTAGACGTAGTCGTACCGGCTTCCGTTGGAGTCGATCCAGGCGATGACCCGGCGGCGGTCGTCGTAGACGAAGGTGGTGGTGGCGCCGGAGGGTTTGGTGACGGTGGTGAGATTGCCGTCCTCATAGCCGTAGCTCGTCAGCGCCAGGTCCGCGCCGCTCTCGCCCGCGCCGGCCAGGGACAGCGCGGTGACCAGGCCGTCGGTGACGGACAGGTTCACCCGGGGGCCCGCCGAGTGGACGAGGGCCAGCGGCAGGCCGTCCTCGCCGCGGTCGACGGTGCTCGTGCGGCCGTTGCGTTCGGCGACGGTCGACAGCCAGGCCGTGCCGTCGCCGCCCGGCTCGGTGCCGGGCGGGGCGGTGAAGTGACGGGTCAGACCGGTGTCGGGGTCGGTGACCGTGTAGTCGCCGTCGGTTTCCCTGGCGAGAAGCGTTCGGGCCCGGCTCGCTCCCGGTGCGGTGGGCGAGCCCGGGACCGGGTGCGGGTACGGGACGAGCAGCCCGTCGGCGGTGACGTGGACGACGCCGATCGCGTCGATCTCCAGACGCTCGTCGACCGTGGACGTCCACGCCGGCCCCAGGAAGCGGCCGGTCGCGGTGCCGGACTCGGTGCGGCGGGTGAAGACCAGCGGGAGGACGCCGGGGATCTCGACGTCGGTCTGGGGCAGGAACATCCGGCCCGAGGCGAGGTCCACCGGGTCGGTGCCGTCGGTGGTGCGCTCGCCGTCCGGACGGCGGTGGGTGCCGTCCGGGGCGTCGTCGATCAGGCGGCGCAGCCGCGCGGCGTCGGCGGCCTCCTCGGCGATCCGCACGCCCTTCACCGCGGCGCCGCCGCCCCCGGTGGCCACGGTCAGCGCGGCGTCGGGCAGCAGCCGGCCGAAGCCCTCCGCCGGGTCCTTCATGAAGTCGCCGACCATCTGCTTGCCGGTGCCGACCGGATCGTTGGCGGCCACCACCAGACCGGCGGCCAGACTGTTGAGGGACGTGGCGTACTCGGCCGGGTGCGTGATGTTGTACGGGTCCATGGGGTTGACGCTGCGGACGAAGTTGAGCAGCCCCGCCGTGCCCTTGATGACGCCGCCGCCGACGTGGTCGCCCATGAGCTGCAGCTCCTGCATCCCGTCGCCCAACTGCTCGGCGTAGGACGGCTTCTGCGGAGCCATGTCGCGGGCGGCGCGGACCGCCGTGCGCGCGGTCTCCGCCGCCGAGTTGCGCTGCTTGCGGGCCTCGGCGAGAAGGTCCTGCGCGTCCTGCATCAGCTTCTTGCCGGGATCGTCGAACGTCGCCGCGGGCTTCGGCGGCAGCGACGCCGGGTCGCGCCGGTCCGCGGGCTGGGCGTTGTAGCGATCGACGGCGCCGTTGTAGTCGTCGACCTTCTTGCGGTGGGCGTCGGCGGCGTCCTCGGAGGCCTTGACGCCCTCCTTCCACTTGTCGATCGCCGTCTGCGCCTGCCCCTGCGCCCAGGTGACGGTGCCGGCGAACGCGTCCAGCGCACCGACCGCCTTCGCGCAGGCGTCGGCGGCCGTGTACCACTTGGGCGGCTGGGTGCTCACCGCGGTGCGCAGCGCCTCGGCCGTCTCACCCTTGAGCCGGGACGAGTCGAGGCCCTTGAGCCCGTCGCCGGCGTTGTCGAAGGCCGACTGGAAGGCGCGGAGCTTCGTGGCGGTGGCGGTGATCTCGCTCGGGCTGCCGTAGATCAGCTTGGTCTTGTCCTCGGTCTGCCCGAGGTCCATCTCGTCGACCTCGGCGCCCATCCGGTTGGCGACCGAACGGGACTGTTCGCGCACCCAGTCCGCGCCGGACTCCCAGCCGACGTCCTCCAACCGGTCGGCGGTCCAGTTGCCCGCGTCCTCGACCCGGTTGCCCACCCACTCGACGCCGTCCTCGACCGCGTCCTCGACCGAGTCGGGCGTGATGTCACTGATGAAGTCGCCGATGCCCACCGTCAGTTCCCCCCGGACTCACCCTGCTGCTCCTGCTGGGCGCGCTCCTCCGGCGACGGGCCGAAGGTGTCGTCCAGCGCCTGGTTCCACTGGTCGTCGGAGATGCCGAGAGCGTCGTTGAGCACCTGCGACTGCCGGCCGCCCTGACCCTCGGTGAGAACGGTGCGACCGGTGTCCTTCCACGTCTGCTCCATCTCCTCACCGGCTTTGTCCCACGACTCGGCGCTCCAGTCCGGGTTCAGGGCGTCGGGCGTGAAGATGTCGCCCCAGTTCTGCTTGGCGATGTCCTCCTCACTGGCGTGCGGGTTCCCGCCGAACAGGGAGTTGGCGCCCACCTTGAGCGTGCCCGCGATGTACTGGTCGTGCTCCCACTGGGTGCCCGCCGCCAGACCGAGGCGGTTCGCGAGCGCGCTGGCGTCGTGGACCAGGGCGCGCACGCCCCACTCCCAACGCTCGCAGAAGTCCTCGAAGTCGACCGCGAGGCCGTGGTGCCCGGCCTCCATCCCGGTCATCGCCAGCTCCGAGAAACCCTTTCCCATCACCGACCCGGTGGGGCCGCCGAGTTCACCGAGCTGGTCGATGGTCGCGCCCACCCCCTGGGTGAACTTGGCGACGGACGCCTTGTCGAGCCGCAGGTCCGGTCCGTCACCGCTCATGACCGCGGCCCCTCTCCCGCCGTACCGGCGTCCACGGCGACCGCGTCCGGCACGATGCCGACGACCGGCGGGAAGAACATCGACCCGTCCTCGGTGGCGATGTCGACGGCGAGACCGGCGGGCTCGCCGAGGGCGGGCACGAGCTCGTCGACGATGCGCGCGCCCAGCAGCGCCGCGTAGTCCATGGGCCGGTCACCGCGCGCGTGGCGCAGGGCGAACCGGGCCAGTGCGGCCTCATCGGTGAACCCGCAGATCCACCGCACCCCGCCCGAACGCACCGACCACAGACCTCCGTCGGCCATCGGCACGAGGAGGACCGAGCGTCGCATCTCGCCGACCAGAGCACGCGGGTCGTCGCCTCCGCCTCTCCGCTCGGCGATGCGTTCGGCGAGAGCCGCTTTCGGCTGCTGCACGGTTCCTCCCCGGTCGTAGGTGACTGATGGCACCGTAGAGCAGGACGCGCGCGAAGAAGCGGGCGGTTCTGGTGAGCCCCGCCCGTCCGACAGGCTCCCCCCGAGGACGGGATCCCGCCGGACCTCCGTTCCCCCCTGTCAGCCCGGCCCGGCCACCACCGGGCCGGCCACCACCGGCCCGGACCCGGGTTCAGCCGTGGCGTCCCTGCCCCTCCATCGTTTCCACCAGCCGGCCCAACGCCCTGAGGACCCAGTCCCGGTCGTCTCCCAGGCCTGCCAACAGATCCACCTCCGCGGCGAGTTGGCGGGGGAACAGGTCGTCGACGGCCTTGGCGCCCGGCTCGGTGATGGTGAGCAGGGCGGCGCGGCGGTCGGCGGGGTTGGGGGTGCGGGTGATGAAGCCGCGTTTCTCCAGTTTGGCGAGCGTCTTGCTGACGCCCGCGCGGGAGAGGCCGAGGCGTTCGGCGAGGCTGCGGGCGATGACCGGCTCGGTGGCGTGGCGCAGGGGGATGAGCGCGTCGACCTCGGGGGCGGTGAGCGGTGCGCCCGCGTAGAGGGGTTCGACGGCGCGATCGAGCAGGCCGGTGGCGCGCTTGAGCAGGCCGACCACTTCCATGGGGGAGGTGTCGAGGCCCGGATGGTGCGCGGCCCACTGGGCGCGGACGTCGGCGGGGGAGGCGGGGGAGGTGGGCATGCGGCTCGCCTTCTGACCTGCTCGCTATTTGTTAGCTAGTGAACTATTGGTTATCTTTATTCTCATGGTACCTCCGTCATCCTCCCGTGCCGCCGCCCTGCCGACCGCCGACGTCCCCGCCCCTTCCCCTGCCCCCGGGGAGCGTTCGGCCGTCGCCCTCGTGGCCGTCCTCGGTGCCCTGACGGCGGTCGCCCCGCTCGCGACCGACATGTACGTCCCCGGCTTTCCGGCCATGGGGGACACGCTCGGCGCGAGCAGCTCGGCCGTACAGCTGACGATGACCGCGTTCCTGGCCGGGCTGGTCGTCGGGCAGTTGCTGATCGGACCGCTCAGCGACGGGCTCGGGCGGCGCCGGCTGCTGATATCCGGGTCGGCCGGATTCGTCCTCTTCTCCCTGCTGTGCGTCGTCGCCCCGAACGTCGGTCTGCTGACCGGCGCCCGCTTCCTCCAGGGCGTGGCCGGCGCGGCGGGCATGGTCCTGGCCCGGGCCGTGCTCACCGACCGCTTCCACGGTGCCGAACTGCCGCGCCACTTCGCGGTGCTCTCCCAGGTCATGGGCGTGGCGCCGATCGCCGCGCCGGTGCTCGGCGGGGTGATCCTGAGCGTGTCCACCTGGCGTGCGGTGTTCGCCGTGCTGGCCGTGCTGGGCGGACTGCTGCTGTTCGCCGTGGTGCGCCGGGTGCCGGAGTCACTGCCGCCCGAGCGGCGTCAGAGCGGCGGGTTCGTGAACACGTTCCGTGCCATGGGAACGCTGCTCGGCCGCCGGGCGTTCATGGGATACGTCCTGGTCGTCGCCTTCGTCGCGGCGGCCCTGTTCACCTATATCAGCGGTTCCAGCTTCGTCTTCGAGAACCTCCACGGCGTCTCCTCGACGACGTACTCCCTCATCTTCGCCACCAACGCGGTCGGCATGCTGCTCGCCGGCACGGTGTTCTCCCGGCTCGCCGGACGGGGCGTGCGGCTGAACACCCTGCTCGCGGCCGGTGTCGGCGTGGTGCTGGTGGGCACGCTGGCGCAGGTTCTGCTGGTCCTGTCCGTGGGAGAGAGTCTCGTGGGCACGTGGGTCACGTTGTTCGTGACCGCGAGCGGCATCGGGCTGGTCTTCCCGGGCGGCATGAGCATCGGACAGACGGTGGGTCGGATGGCACCGGGAGCGGCGTCCGCGCTGCTGGGCGGCCTCCAGTTCCTCTTCGGAGCGCTCGCCTCCCCGCTGGTGGGGCTGTTCGGGGAGGACAGCTCCCTGCCGATGGCCGTCATCATGCTGGTCGCCGCCGCGGGGGCGGGACTCGCCCTCGTCGGGCTGGCCCGGCCGTGGCAGGGCCACGGGGAACCGGCCGCCTCGGTGTGACGGGGCTGTCGGCGGGACGGGGCTGTCGGCCTGACGGGGCTGTCGGTGTTGGCGGTGTGAGGGTGCGTTGCCGCCGTCGGCGTGACGGTGTCGTCGTCCGGCGCTGTTGTCGGTGAGGTGAGGTGCTGCCGTCGGTCTGGCGCTGTTGTCGGTGAGGCGTTGCCCTCTTTTCGCGGCGCAGCCGGGTCGCGGCGACGCCTTGCCCGGGTCGCACCCGGGTCGCCCCCGCGGCGAAGATCGGCCACAATGGGCGCCCGTCGTCCGTTCGTCCGTACCGAACCACCCGAGGTTTCCCGTGACCCACTCCGTGGCCCGCGAGCCGCAGCGGCGCAATTCGCGGTCCAACCGGGCGCGCATTCTGGCCACGGCCCGGCAGGAACTCGGCCGGAACCCGGACGTCACCCTGGAGGAGATCGCGCGGGCCTCCGGCGTCGTACGACGTACGCTCTTCGGCCACTTCCCCGGACGGGCTGCGCTGTTGGAGGCGCTCGCGGAGGAGGCGTCCGAGGCGTTGCGCGGCGCGCTGGCGGTCGCGACGGCGCCGCAGGAGCCGGCCGAGCGGGCGCTCGCGCACTTCGTGCACACGATCTGGCCGGTGGGCGACCGCTACCGGCTGCTCCTGGCGCTGGCCCGGCGTGACCTGGGCGACGAGCGCGTCGCCGAGATCCTCGCCCCCGCCCGCGACGAGGTCACCGCCATCCTGGCGCGCGGGCAGCGCGACGGTGTCTTCCACACGCAGCTGCCGCCCGCCGTGCTGAGCGCGGGGCTCGAGGCGATGCAGGTCGCGCTGCTGGAGGAGGTCAACACCGGGGCGCTGGAGGACGACGGCACCCGGACGGCCGTCGTGACGCTCGTCGCCGCGGGGGTGCCGGAGGAACGGGCCCGGGCCGTGGTCGGCGAGGTCGTGTCGGCGGCGGCAGCGGTGGCAGCGGCGGCAGCGGGTGCCGAGCCTGGGGCCTGAGGTCCCCGGATCGCCATAGTTTCCCTGCCTCTCTCCGTGCTGCGCTCACAGGTCCTGGTCCGACGGTGCTTCGTCCGGCCGGAAGGTGACCGACCTTCCCGTGAACCGGGCGTCGAGGCCGGTGGCGGTGGTGGTCACGGAGCGCAGATTCAGGCCGTCGGGGATGTTCCGCAGCTGGATCGGCTGCTCGAAGACCTGGTCGAGCACCGCTTCCCCGACCGCGGGCAGCGCGCCGCCCTCGACCTGGAAGTCGTCGAACGCGATCCGGTTGCCGGACGCCGCCGAGACGGTCGTGGTCACGGTGACCCGCCCTCCGCCGAGAGGCAGCAGGACGTCCGCGCTGATCCGGCCCGGCCCCTTGCCCTGGGACACCTCCAGACCGAGGGCCTCCGACACGTCCGGGTAGGTCAGACGGGCGGTCGCCGCCGCCGAACGGGCCCGCGCCTCGCTGCCGTCGTCGGACCTGGTCAGTCCCTCCAGCCGTAGGTCGAGTTCGGACAGCGGCAACGGGCGGGCCGACCCGTCGGCGGGGATGTCGTGGGCGGTGATGTCCACCCGCCGCAGGGTGCCGGAGGCCACCTGCGTCAGGACGGGGAACCCGCGCACGTGGACCTCGGGCCGCGACGGGGTGTCCATGCCCTCCTGGAACGCCTCCGCCGTTCGCCACTCCACCCGCGCCGTCACGAACCGGTCGACCGTGACGGGGACCAGGATCAGCGTGAGCAGGGCGGCAAGGGCGATGGTCGTGGCGGCCGGCCGCCGCCTGCGTCGGGTGCGGGGTGCTTCGCTCGTGTCGCAGGACGCGTCGGTCCCGTACGTGGGCTGGTACATCAACTCTCCTTCGTGGACGGCGGCTTCGCCTGCGCAAGGGGCGGTACGGCACGGCCATGTCCCGGGTGGTGGTGAGGAGTTCGCCGAGTCGGGTGGCGTCGAGATCCTGAGCCCGATGAATGAGCGGCGATGAACGAGCGGCGATGAACGAGACCGGTGAACCCGATGGGTGAGCCCGGTGCACGAACTCGATGGGTGAGCCCGATGAGCGTGCGAAACCGGTCGTTCCCCGTGCACAAGGTGAGGACGGAGCGGGCCAGGGCACTCGTGGCGTCGGCGGTCCCGGCGGTCCCGGCGAGGCCAGTGATCCGGGTGTCGGAGCCACGGCTCGGTCCCGCCGGCCGTCTCCCGGGCACGGGCGATGGGGCGGGCGGATCGAGGCCGGCGCGTGAGGGGGTGTGGTGCTGCGGTTCGCGCGGGGGCCCGGTCGGCCGGTCACTTCGCCTCCTTGGGGCTTGGGGCTTGGGGCTTGGAGCTCGGGGCTCAGGGCTCGTCGCTCGTGGCTCGGAGCAGCGGGTCATCGGAATATTTGCACACCGGCGGGCAATAAACTAGTCTGCACATCAGCGGGTAATTAACTCGTCCTCTTAGGAGCCCCCCATGCCCTTCCCTGTCAACACGCCCGTCGAGAAGATGACCGGGCCGTACGCCAAGCGCTGGTCGGCGCTGATCGTGCTCTGCCTGAGCCTGTTGATCGTGGTCATGGCGAACACCTCGCTGATCGTGGCCGCGCCGGACATGACCACGGACCTGGGCCTGAGCAGCAGTGACCTCCAGTGGGTCATCGACGGCTACACCGTCCCGTATGCGGCGCTGATGCTCGTGCTGGGGTCGATCGGCGACAAGTACAGCCGTCGGGGCGCTCTCGTCACCGGGCTGTTGGTCTTCGCGGGCGGTTCGGTGATGGGCAGCCTGGTGGACCAGACCGAGCTGGTCATCACGGCTCGCGCGATCATGGGTGTCGGTGCCGCGGTCGTCATGCCGGCCACGCTGTCGCTCCTGGTCGCGATCTTCCCGCGGCGTGAGCGGGCCAAGGCCATCACGGCCTGGACGGCCACCTCGGGGCTGGCCATCGCCGTCGGGCCGCTGGTCGCGGGCTGGCTGCTCCAGGACCATGCGTGGGGCTCGACCTTCCTGATCAACGTCCCCATCGCGGTCGTCGCCGTCGTCGGGGCGCTCGCGCTGGTCCCGCCGTCCAAGGCGGCGGGCATGGGCCGGATCGACTACGTCGGTGGACTGCTGTCGATCGTCTCCGTCGGCTCGCTGGTGTACGCGACCATCGAGGGCCCGCACTTCGGCTGGGGCACCGGCCCGATCACCGCTGCCGTGGTCGCCGGGGCCGGTCTGGTGGGGTTCGTGGCCTGGGAGCTTCGTCATCCGCATCCGATGCTGGACGTCCGCAGGTTCCGGCTGCGGCCCTTCAGCGGTTCGATGCTGGCGGTGCTGTTCTTCTTCTTCGGCACCTTCGGCGCGATCTACTACTCCACCCAGTTCCTCCAGTTCGTGCTGGACTACGACGCGCTGGAGACCGGTGTACGACTGCTGCCGCTGGCCGGTGCCGTCTTCGTCGGTGCCGCGGTGACCGGGCGGCTGACCCCGAAGCTGGGCGTGCGGGCGATGGTCGTGTCCGGCATGGCGATCGGCACCGCGGGCGTCTTCCTGCTCACCCGGGTCGACACGGGCTCGACGTACGCGGACTTCCTCGCGCCGATGATGATGCTGGGCTTCGCGATCGGCCTGAGCGTGTCCCCGGCCACCGACACGATCATGGGATCGTTCCCGGAGAGTGAGTTGGGTGTCGGCGGCGGCGCCAACGACACCGCGCTGGAGCTGGGCGGTTCGCTCGGCATCGCGATCCTCGGCTCGCTCCTCGGCACCGCGTACCGCGACGAGCTGACCGACCTGGTCGGCGGCAACCTTCCGGCCACCGCGCTGGAGACCGCCAAGGACTCGGTGGGCGGTGGCCTGGCGGTTGCCGAGCAGGTCGCGAAGGACCCCGCAGGCGGGGCGCAGCAGGCGCAGGCCCTGGTCGAGGCGGTGCACGAGGCCTTCGCGCACGGTGTCGCCCAGACCAGCCTGGTCGGCGGGATCATCATGGCCGCCGGCACGCTGATCGTCTTCGCGGTCCTGCCCGGCCGTAAGGCCTCAGTGGACACGGAGGGGTCAGAGGGTGCGGAGGAGCCGACGGGGTCGGAGGCGGCCGCGTCCGCGGAGGAGTACTCCGACGCTTCCCGGTAGGACGATCTCCCCCGCGCCTCCCCGCCCCGCCGCACTGCTGTCCGCTCGCCCCGCCCTGCCGTGGTGTTCCTCGGAACCCCGCCGGTGGGGCGTCCGGCGTCCGGACGTCAGTCGGAGACGGTGGAGTGCTGCGGCGCCGACTGCGACTGCGACGGCGCCTGCGGCTGCGACTCCAGCTCCGGCTCTGGCATCGGCTCTGGCGTCGGTTCTGGCTCTGACTCCGGCGTCGGCTCCGGAGCCGGAGCCGTGGCTGTAGCCGTGGCGGCCTTCGGTATCAGCCCGCTCATCGCGGCGCACTGCTCGGGGCCCATGACATGGGCCAGCGCCCCCGTCACCGTCTCGGCCAGGGCGCCGGACGCCTCCCGGAGCATGCGCCGGGCCTTGTCGGTGAGGGCCACCTCCACGCCGCGCTTGTCGCCGCAGACCGACTTGCGGGTCACGAGGCCGGCGTGTTGAAGGCAGGCGATCTGATACGTCAGCCGCGTCTTGGGGCGCCCCAGCAGCTCCGCGATGCGGGTCATGCGGAGGCCTTCCCGGGGCTGCTCCGCCAGCAGGCACAGGACCAGGAACTCGTCGTGCGATACGTCGAGCCGCTCCTTGACCACCGAGCGCAGCCGCTGTTCCACCGCCCCGGTCGCGGCCAGCAGGAGCATCCAGCCGCGCAGTTCGGCCGGCAGCAGGCCGGCCCCCTGAGCGGACGGGCATGAGGGCAGGTCGGTGGGGTGCTCAGCGGGGTCTGCCATAGCTACGAGTGTATCTGTGGTCCAAATTTGCACGACCAGGTTGTTCAGATTTGGATTAACGGCTAGCGTGGGTCGTCCCAGATTCATCCAAATTTGGATTATCAAGGAGAACGACCATGACCGTCGCTGTGGAAACCGGACTGTGGCAGCTCGACACGGGCGCCTCCACCGTCGCCCTGAAGCACAAGGCGATGTGGGGCCTGGCCACCGCCAAGGGCGTCTTCGCCATCGTTCGCGGCGGGGGTGAGGTGGCCGCCGATGGAACCGTCACCGGCACCCTGGTCCTGGACGCGGCCTCCATCGACACCAAGAACGCCAAGCGGGACACGCACCTGCGCAGTGCGGACTTCTTCGACGTCGAGAAGTACCCCGAGATCACCTTCGCGGTGCGCGCTGCCGAACTCGGCGCCGACGGGGCCGTGAAGGTGTCCGGCCAGCTGACGGTGCACGGCATCAGCCGACCGCAGAACTTCACCGCCCGCCTGAGCCAGGCGGACGCCGACGCGCTCATCCTGGACGCCACATTCACCGTGGACCGGAACGAGTTCGGGATCACCCTGAACCAGCTCGGCATGATGGGCGGCCTGACGACGATCACCACCACCCTCCGCTTCACGCGCACGGTCGCCTGAGCTATCGCCGATAGCGTTGCCTGACGCGGTGTCAGTTACCTCTCGCGAGCTTGGGTTTGCGCGGAGAAGTGAATTGCCGCGTGGATGAACGGAGTTCGCGCTCGTCACGAGGTGGGCTAGGAGGGCGGGGGCGGAGCGCCGGGGGGCCCTTCGCAATCATCGTGTCGTACGTGCCAGGGACCAGGACGACGACTCAGTGCGGCCGCGCGGTGAGCCGACGCGGGAATCCGACGCGGTGATGCGGGTCGGTGACGCGGGTCGGCCGGCTCGGTCGGTCGGCCGGATCGGCCTCCGGCACGCTCCCGGCGGCCGTCCGGCCGGGGCGCGGCAGAATGCTCGCGTGTGCACATACCGCGAGCCGCTCGCTGCTGTCCGGCCGACGCCGCAGCTTCTCGCTTCCGGAGGTTGTTACCAGCGCCGTTTCTGCCGAGCAAGCCGTTTCGCAACGTTATCGGGGCTGGTGGGCGGGGCGCGCCTGGACCTGAGGATTCCGGTGCGGACACGGCGGGAAGCCGTTGCGCGGCACCGAAGACGGTGGCGGACCGTGTCGCTGTTGGGCTGAACGGGTGACTTGGCGTAAGAATGGCTGGTGCAGGCATTGAAGGCGAGTCAGTTCGGGGGGTGCCGGTGAACCGTTACGACGTCACCGATGAACAGTGGGAAGGGCTCGCTCAGGTTGTTCCGCTGCGGGGCCGGGACGCGTGGCCGTCGGCGGTGAGCCACCGCTCGCTCCCCGACGCGGAGACGGAGACCCGGCGCCGTTTCGTCGTGCTGCGGGTCAACGTCTTCGCGGACGCCCGCGAGGTCGCCGAGACGCTGATGGCGGGCATCCCGGTGCTGCTCGACCTGACGGGCGCGGAGACCGACACCGCCAAGCGGGTCCTGGACTTCTCCACCGGAGTCGTCTTCGGACTGGCCAGTGGCATGCACCGGGTCGACCGAAACGTCTTCCTGCTGACCCCACCGGGTACCGAGGTCAGCGGGATCATGGAAGGGGCGGGGGTTCCCGGAGTCTGAGCGGTCCTCGGGCGTCGAGCGCCCGCACCTGGGCGCGGCGCTCGCCGACCTCCAGGCATCTCGGCACGTCGGCTCGCCACACACGTCGCCTCCGCCACTGCCGCACTCCGCGACCATCGTCGGAGTCGTCGCAGTCGTCGGGGTCGCACCGGATTCCCAGGGGCTTCCGGGGCGTCCGACCCTTGAGGCCTTCGGGCCTTCGGGCCTTCGGGTCGGCGTGGCCTTCGGGCCGGCGTGGCCGTCGGGTCGGCGTGATCGTCGGGTCGCTCGATCGTAGGAAGCTGTGCCGGGCGGAACGGTTCGTCTGGTGGCGGAGTCCTACGGTCCGGATATGTCCTCGCCGTTTGCCTCCTCCACCGCCTCTTCCACCGCCTCTTCCGCCTCCTCCACGCCCTTACCTCACCCCGCCGTACCGCAAGCGGCGTCCGACCAGCCGCCGTCCGGGGACGTCGTCCGTGCCGTGCCCGCGCAGGGACCGTCCGCGGCCGAGCGACATGGTCCGTCCCCCGCGCCGGGTCTCCGTACGGCGTCCGCCCAGGTGCGGTACGTCCGGCCCTGTGTCACCGAACTGCGGCTCTCCGCCTTTGCGGGGCACCGGCGGGCCCGGTTTCCGCTGGGGCCGGTCACGCTGTTCGTCGGGGCCAGCGGGAGCGGCAAGAGCAGCGCGCTACGGGCCTACGAGGCGCTGGCCCGGCTGGGTGGCGGGGCCCCGCTGGGCGAGGTGTTCGCCGACCCGGCCGCGTGTGTGCCGCAGGGGGCGCGGCCCGATGCCCAGCGTCGTCGGGGGTTCCGTATCGGATGCACGGCCGACGGTCCCGGCGGCCCGGTTCTCCTCGACGTCGCCGTGCAGGCGGAACCCGAGCTGCGCATCGTGGGGGAGCGGCTGAGCGCGGCGGGCGTCGTGCTGCTGGAGACGGCGCTGCGCGATCCCGGGCGCCGCGCGGTACAGGCGGCCTGGCACACCGGCGGCTCCGCACCGGTGACGCGCGCCCCCCTGCCCGACGACCGGCTCGGCACCGCACTGCTGCCGCTGCGCGTGGCCGGCAAGACCGACGGCCAGCGACAGGTGCTCGCCGCCGCGGAACAGATGGTCGTCGCCCTGCGGTCCGTCTTCGCCTGCGATCCGCAACCCGACTGGATGGGGGTCCCCGTCCCCACCGGCTCCGGCCGACTGCTCGCCGGCTGCGACAACCTCGCCGACGTCCTCTGGCGCACCCGCGAGGAGTGCGGACGACGGCACGCGCAACTGGTGGCCGCGCTGTCCGCCGGGTCCACGGGACCGGTCGTGGACCTGCGCGCCGAACCGCTGGCCGACGGCACGCTCCGCGCACTGCTCCACCGCGCCGACGGCAGCCGCACCGAACTCGCCCGGCTGGGATACGGCGAACTGCGCTACGTCGCCCTCGCGCTGGTGCTCCTCACCGGGCCGGGCGTCCTCGACGTGGACCCGGCCGGCGAGGTGCCCGCCGCGATGCAGACCCTCACCCTGCTCGCGGACGGCCTCGACCGTGGCCTTGACGTACGACAGCGCGCCGAACTGCTGCGACTGGCGGTGCGGATGGCCGAGCGCGGGCACATCCGCTGCGTCGGCGCGGTCGGCGACGAGTACGAGGCCGCCCGGACCGAGGGAGTGACGGTGGTACACCTGGGTCCGTGACAGAACAACATCTCGACGTGGCGAAGCTCCAGCGCAGACTCGCCGAGTTCGCGGCCGCGCGGAACTGGCAGCCCTTCCACACTCCCAAGAACCTCGTCGCCGCGCTCAGCGTGGAGGCGTCGGAACTGGTCGAGATCTTCCAGTGGTTGACGCCGGAGGAGTCGGCGAACGTGATGGAGGACCCGGAGACCGCCCACCGGGTGACGGACGAGGTCGCCGACGTACTCGCCTATCTGCTCCAGTTGTGCGAAGTGCTCGGTGTCGATCCGCTGGCGGCGCTGAACGCGAAGATCGACCGCAACGAGCACAGGTTCCCGGCGCCGTAGGGCCGGCCCGGCGCTGGCCCGGAGCCGTAGCGCTGGCCCGGCGCCGGCCCGGCGGTGATTCGGCAACGACGTAGCGGTGCCGTGGCGGCTTGGCGGAGGGAGCCGAGCAGTCCGTTTTCACTCTCCGCAGTCAACGGGCGGACCGAAATCGATTTGTTGTCCACAGATTTCGGTCTTCCTCTGGCTTTTCGCCCCACAGGCCCTCACTCTGGGTAGTGGACTGGTGGACACGGGTGTTCGGGCGGACGTGCGGGCAGCACGTCGGGCAGACGGGGGCAGCGCATGGACGCGGTGCGGCTCATCCTGACGAGCAGGCGCGCGCTCGCGGGCAGCGGCGAGGGAGCAAGGATCCTCGAGGAGGTGTGGCAGGCGCAGGCCCTGGCGCAAGCGATCGGCAGTCGCCTCGCCGTCTCGGGCCCGCCCGAACTGCGCGGCGAGGCACTGGGACTGACCGAGCTGGCGGGCAGAGGCTGCGGTGTGCTGGGCGCGCCGGACCTCGATCCCGGGGACCTGCTCGCCGCCCGGCTCACCGAGCTGGACGACGCCCGTCAGGCGCTGCTCGACCTGAGCGGCCTGCTGGGCGAAGTCGGCATCGCCCTGGTCGGCCTCGCGAGTTCGGCGGACGACCAGGGCACGTACTGGAAGTGCATGGAGGCCATCGACGCGGCGGACGAGTCCAGGGACAGGGTCCTGGAGATGCTGCGCAAGCTGGCGGCGAGAGAGGAACGGGAGGAGAGAGAGGGCGCGTTGCCGGAGAGGTGAGGAAAGCCGACCTGTCCGGCGCTCGGTGCTCGGCGCCCCTTCGCCGGGCGCCCGGCACCCGACGATCACCGGACGGGCGGGTCACGGGCCCGGGCACCCCCCACGCACGGCACTCACGATTTTCACCCGACCGGGGACGGCCGGGGGAGACGGGACCGGTGGGGTTGCCGGGGAGGCCGGAGTGCAGGATGGAGGTATGGATCTGCGTATCTTCACCGAGCCCCAGCAGGGGGCGACCTACGACACCCTCCTCGCCGTGGCGAAGGCCACCGAGGACCTCGGGTTCGACGCCTTTTTCCGGTCCGACCACTATCTGAAGATGGGCGACGTGAGCGGCCTCCCGGGCCCCACGGACGCCTGGATCACCCTCGCCGGGCTCGCCCGCGAGACCAAGCGCATCCGCCTCGGCACGCTGATGACCGCCGGCACGTTCCGGCTGCCCGGCGTCCTCGCCATCCAGGTCGCGCAGGTGGACCAGATGTCCGGCGGACGGGTCGAACTGGGCCTGGGCGCGGGCTGGTTCGAGGAGGAGCACACGGCGTACGGGATCCCCTTCCCGAAGGAGAAGATCGGCCGGCTGGAGGAGCAGCTGGAGATCGTCACGGGCCTGTGGGCGACGGAGCTCGGCAAGACGTACGACTTCCACGGCACGTACTACGACCTCACCGACTCGCCCGCGCTGCCCAAGCCCGCGCAGGCGAAGATCCCGGTGCTGATCGGCGGCACCGGCGCGACCCGCACGCCGCGGCTGGCCGCCCGGTTCGCCGACGAGTTCAACATGCCGTTCGGCTCGATCGAGGACAGTGAGCGCCAGTTCGGCCGGGTACGGGACGCCGCTCAGGAGGCAGGCCGCGCAGCCGATTCGATCACCTTCTCCAACGCCCTCGTCGTCTGCGTCGGCAAGGACGACCAGGAGCTCGCCCGGCGCGCCGCCGCGATCGGCCGCGAGGTCGACGAGCTGAAGGCCAACGGGCTGGCCGGTTCTCCGGCCGAGGTCGTCGACAAGATCGGCCGCTACGCCGAGGCGGGCTCCCGGCGCTTCTACCTCCAGGTCCTCGACCTGCACGACCTGGACCACCTGGAGCTGATCTCCGCGCAGGTGCAGGCGCAGCTGAACTAGTACGGCGGTCGGGGACGTGCACGGCGGCGCCCCCGGCCCGGCTTGCGGCCCGGCTTGGACATCGTTGTCTTCATTGTCTTTGTTGTCATCATCGTCCGGACGGCCGGGACGCGCCGCCGATCACCTGTGACACGGCTGTGACCGGAGCTATGGCTTCCGTCACAGTCGGCATGGCCGGCCCCTGATGAGCTGGCCGGATGCGCAGACCCCTTCCGCTCCTCCCGGCTCTCGCCGCCGTGCTGCTCCTCACGGCGTGTGGATCGGAACGGGCCGGTACCCAGAACGGCGGCGTCGGCGCGAGCGGCTCGACACCGCGGACGCAGGTCACCCAGCCCGCCGTGGACGGGGTCCGGATCACCTCGGTGACCGTCCCCTCCGCCTCCGCGAGCCCCAGCGCGTCCGACGGCGGCCTCGTCAAGGCCGAACGCCTGCCGACCGGGCCCGCCGCCGATTCCGGCATCTCGGCCGCGTACGAGGTCACCAACTCCGGTACCGAAGCGTTGACGTACACCGTCCGTTTCGACTTCACGACGAGCGCGGGCGAGGTCATGAGCAACGAGCGGGTGACCGTGCGCTCGGTGGGGGCCGGCCGGACGGTACGGAGCACCGTACGACCGGGGGAGCTCGTGCCGGGTTCGTCGCCCGTGACGACGGTGAAGGTCGGCGAGGTGACCAAGGTCCCGGCGGACGAGGCGCCGACCGAGGCCGGGGTCTGCCCGCCCTCCGGGGTCCGCGTATCCGCCGACGACGGCGACGCCGCGATGGGGCTGCGCGTCGTGGGACTCATCCTGGAGAACTGCGGCGACCGGGACTACACGGTGGACGGCTACCCGCAGGTGACCCTCCTGGACGAGGACCACGAGCCGGTCGACGGCGTCAAGATCTTCAAGGGCAGCGGCGGCATCTCCACCGTCACCGGGTTCGACGACCCGCCCCGGCCCGTCACGCTGAAGCCCGGCGAGCGCGCGAACGCCGGCCTGATGTGGCGCAACACCACCGGCTTCGGCACCGCGGTCGACGTCCCGTACGTCCGGGTGCGTGCCAGGTCGGACGCCGAGCCGGTGATGGTGACCCCCCACCTGGACCTCGGCACCACCGGAAAGCTGGGCGTCAGCCCGTGGCGAAGCACACCGGAGTAACAGACGGCTGGAGCGCAGGGCGAACGAAACGGCGGAGGAACGAAACGTCCGAGAAACCCCCGGAAGGTGCAAGTCGGGGATCCCGGCGGCGGTGAGCGTCTCCGCCCCCGGCGCCCGGTGTCTGACCAGCGCGGACGGCCGTCGGCCGGCTGGGAAAATCGCGAGTGGCGCGGAAGCGTTCTCTGTACGTTGTAGGGGTGCGCGAGCGCACGATCAGCGCTTTCGCTCCTTCTTCCGAACCCACCGAGGCACCCACGTGTTCCTGACGATCAGCACCACCGGCACCCCTGAACGTCCCGCCACCGATCTGGGCTTCCTGCTGCACAAGCACCCCGACAACGCGCAGGCGTTCTCCACCTCCTACGGCAAGGCCCACGTCCTCTATCCCGAGGCCGATGCCGAGCGCTGCACGGCGGCGCTGCTGCTGGAGGTGGACGCCGTGGCGCTGGTCCGGCGCGGCAAGGGCAAGGGCCGGGGCGGTGCTCCGGACGCGGCCCTCGCCCAGTACGTCAACGACCGCCCCTACGCGGCCTCCTCGCTGCTCGCGGTCGCCCTGAGCGGAGTGTTCTCCAGCGCGATGCGCGGTGTGTGCGCGGCGAAGCCCGAACTCCCGGCGCAGAAGCGGCCGTTGCGTGTCGAGGTGCCCGCACTGCCCGCCCGCGGCGGCGTCGACCTCGTACGCGGTCTCTTCGAGCCGCTCGGCTGGGCCGTGAGTGCCGAACCGGTGGCCCTCGACACGGAGTTCGAGGAGTGGGGAGACTCGCGGTATGTGAGCCTGGTCCTGGAGGCGGAGACGCTCACCGTCGCCGAGGCCCTGCGTCACCTGTACGTCCTGCTGCCCGTCCTCGACGACGCCAAGCACTACTGGGTCTCCTCCGACGAGGTCGACAAGCTGCTGCGCGCCGGTGAGGGCTGGCTGTCGGATCACCCCCAGCAGAAACTGATCACCAGCCGTTACCTGTCCCGCCGCTGGTCGCTGACCCGCCAGGCGATGGAGCGGCTGGAGCTGGCCCGGCTCGCCGAAGCCGACGACAGCGAGGTCGAGGAGATCGACAACGCGGTCGAGGCGGAGGCCGAGACGGAGGAGCGCCCGACGCCGCTGGCCGTGCTGCGCCGCGAGGCCATCGTCACGGCGCTGTCGGAGTCCGGGGCCGCCCGGATCCTCGACCTCGGCTGCGGCCAGGGCCAGTTGGTGCAGGCGCTGCTGAAGGACCCGCGCTTCACCGAGATCGTCGGGGTCGACGTGTCGATGCGCGCGCTCACCATCGCCTCCCG
Organism: Actinobacteria bacterium OV320; assembly: GCA_001298545.1. Classification (GTDB taxonomy): domain Bacteria; phylum Actinomycetota; class Actinomycetes; order Streptomycetales; family Streptomycetaceae; genus Streptomyces; species Streptomyces coriariae. Next base: position 508,678 of record LJCX01000030.1, on the reverse strand, counting down.
GCGGCTGAAGCTGGACCGTATGGGCGAGCGGCAGGCCTCCCGCGTCCAGCTCCTCCAGAGCTCGCTCGCCTACACCGACACCCGCCTCAAGGGCTACGACGCCGCCGTGCTCAGCGAGGTGATCGAGCACCTCGACCTGCCGAGGCTGCCTGCCCTGGAGTACGCGGTGTTCGGTTCGGCCCGCCCGCGTACGGTCCTGGTGACCACCCCGAACGTCGAGTACAACGTCCGCTGGGAGAGCCTGCCGGCAGGACACGTCCGGCACGGTGACCACCGCTTCGAGTGGACCCGTGAGGAGTTCCGCGGCTGGGCGGCCAGCGTCGCCGAACGGCACGGCTACGCGGTCGAGTTCGTCCCGGTCGGCCTGGACGACCCGGAGGTCGGCCCGCCCACCCAGATGGCCGTTTTCACTATGAGCAGCGTCAACGAGAAGGAGGCGAAGGCAGCATGACCGAGACTCAGGTTTCCACGAAGCAGGGCCGTGTACTGCCCGTCACCGACCTCTCCCTCGTCGTGCTGATCGGTGCGTCCGGGTCCGGCAAGTCCACCTTCGCCCACCGCAACTTCAAGCCCACCGAGGTCATCTCCTCCGACTTCTGCCGAGGTCTGGTCTCCGACGACGAGAACGACCAGAGCGCGACACGGGACGCCTTCGACGTCCTGCACTACATCGCGGGCAAGCGGCTCGCGGCCGGCCGTCGCACGGTGGTCGACGCCACCAGCGTGCAGCAGGACGCCCGCCGTCAGCTGATCGAGCTGGCGAAGGAGTACGACGTGCTGCCCATCGCCATCGTCCTGGACGTGCCGGAGGAGGTGTGCGCCGAACGCAACGCGGCCCGCACCGACCGCGCCGACATGCCCCGCCGGGTCATCCAGCGCCACACCCGCGAACTCCGCCGCTCGCTGCGCCACCTGGAGCGCGAGGGCTTCCGCAAGGTGCATGTCCTGCGGGGCGTCGAGGACATCGAGAACGCCTCGGTCGTCACCGAGAAGCGCTACAACGACCTGACCCACCTCACCGGCCCGTTCGACATCATCGGCGACATCCACGGCTGCGCCTTCGAACTCGAGGGCCTCCTGGGCAAGTTGGGCTACGTGGACGGCGTCCACCCGGAGGGCCGGCAGGCCGTGTTCGTCGGCGACCTGGTCGACCGGGGCCCGGACAGCCCGGGCGTGCTGCGTCGCGTGATGGCGATGGTCAAGTCGGGCAACGCCCTTTGCGTGCCCGGCAACCACGAGAACAAGTACGGTCGTCACCTGCGCGGCCGCAAGGTCCAGCACACCCACGGCCTGGCCGAGACCATCGAGCAGATGGAGGGCGAGAGCGAGGAGTTCCGCTCCGAGGTACGGGAGTTCATCGACGGCCTCGTCAGCCACTACGTCCTCGACGGCGGCAGGCTCGTGGTCTGCCACGCGGGTCTGCCGGAGAAGTACCACGGCCGCACGTCCGGGCGCGTCCGCTCGCACGCGCTGTACGGCGACACCACCGGCGAGACCGACGAGTTCGGCCTGCCGGTGCGCTACCCGTGGGCGGAGGACTACCGGGGCCGCGCGGCCGTGGTCTACGGGCACACGCCCGTCCCGGAGGCCACCTGGCTGAACAACACCATCTGCCTGGACACCGGCGCCGTGTTCGGCGGCAAGCTGACCGCGCTGCGCTGGCCGGAGCGCGAGCTGGTCGACGTATCGGCGGAGCAGGTCTGGTACGAGCCGACGAAGCCGCTGCGCTCCGAGGCGCCCGGCGGGCACGACGGCCGCCCGCTGGACCTGGCGGACGTTCACGGCCGACGCATTGTCGAAACCCGTTACGAGGGTCAGAACCGTGTTTCGATCCGCGAGGAGAACGCGGCCGCGGCTCTGGAGGTCATGAGCCGTTTCGCGGTGGACCCGCGGCTGCTGCCGTACCTGCCGCCGACGATGGCCCCCACGGCCACCTCGCACGTCGAGGGCTACCTGGAGCACCCGGCGGAGGCGTTCGCGCAGTACGCGCAGGACGGTGTCGCGCGGGTCGTGTGCGAGGAGAAGCACATGGGCTCGAGGGCGGTGGCCCTGGTGTGCCGGGACGCGGAAACGGCGCGCAAGCGTTTCGGCGTGGACGGCCCCACCGGATCCCTCTACACCCGCACGGGCCGGCCGTTCTTCGACGACGAGAGCGTGACGGAGGAGATCCTCGGCCGGATACGGACCGCGGTGGACGAGGCGGGCCTCTGGACGGAGCTGGCGGCACCCGACAGCGCCACCGGCGAGGTGGACTGGCTGCTGCTGGACGCCGAGCTGATGCCCTGGTCGCTGAAGGCCTCGGGCCTGCTCCGCTCGCAGTACGCGGCCGTGGGCGCCGCGTCCCGCGCGGTCTTCCCGGGCACCCTGTCCGCCCTGGAAGGCGCGGCGGCACGCGGTGTCGACGTCGGGGACCTCCTCTCCCGCCAGCGCGAACGCGCCTCGGACGCGGCGGCGTTCACCGAGGCGTACCGCCGCTACTGCTGGACGACGGACGGTCTGGACGGCGTACGGCTGGCCCCGTTCCAGATCCTCGCGGTCCAGGGCCGCAGCCTCGCCGACCTGCCCCACGACGTACAGCTGTCGCTCCTCGACCGGCTGGTGGAACACGACAACACGGGTCTGCTCCAGACGACCCGGCGCCTCTACGTCGACACGGCCGACCCCGAGTCGGTCCAGGCCGGTGTCGACTGGTGGCTGGAGATGACGGGCCGAGGCGGCGAGGGCATGGTCGTCAAGCCGCTGGGCGCCCTGGTCCGCGGCAGCGAGGGCCGCCTGGTCCAGCCCGGCATCAAGTGCCGGGGCCGCGAGTACCTCCGGATCATCTACGGCCCGGAGTACACCCGTCCCGACAACCTCACCCGGCTGCGCGGGCGCTTCCTCAACCACAAACGGTCGTTGGCGATCCGCGAGTACGCCCTGGGCCTGGAGGCCCTGGCCCGCCTGGCCGAGGGCGAGCCTCTGTGGCGCGTCCACGAGGCGGTCTTCGGCGTACTGGCCCTGGAGTCGGAGCCGGTCGACCCGCGGCTGTGAGCGGGGCGTCGGTCTCCGACGCGACAGGCGAGGGAGCTGTGCTGCGCCGCGTTCGTCAGGCTGGACGGGGCGCAGTCCGGTGCTCACGGCTCGGGTCGATCAACCCAGCATGGGCGGGCGGGAGTTGGCGGCGTCGTCTGCCCCGCCATCCCCAGGCGGCCAGGCGGAGCGGTCCAACACGCATTCGCCGGGAGGGGGTTCGTGGCGTGGTCCGATCAGGTTGGCAGAGCGGCGGTCAACCCACCACCTTCGTGCGGTGGTTGGCGCTGTTGCTCACCCGACCAGCCGCAGTGCCGTCTCCGCCCGCCCCACCCGTACCCGTTGCCCCCACGTCAGTTCCACCGCATCGCTCTCGATCCCGTCGCCGAAGGCGATGAGGCGTTCCGACTCGACGGTGAGCGTCAGCCGGCCGCCCGCCGCGAGTTCCCCCGCGACCAGCGAGGTGCCGGTCGCGGGGGACGGCCAGGCCTCCCGCACGAACCACACCAGCCTGTCCTCCGTCGGGGCCGGAAGGCGCGGGCACCTGTCGCCCCCGGCGCCCCGCTCCTGCCACACCGACCGGATCCAGCCGGTCGCCCCGGTGCCGGTGCCCACCAGCACCCCTGAGGAGGCCTGGGCCTCGACGGCACCCCCGTCGTCGTCGAGGCCCAGGCGGTAGCGGGCGGTCTGGTGGCCGGCGGCGCCCAGATAGATCTCGTTCAGGGCCAGCAGCCGCTGGGTGTCGTCGGCCACCGCCTCGACCATGGTCAGCCCGTCCGTGCCGGTGCCCGCCGCGAGCGCGGAGGGCAGGAGCAGCCGGGCGTCCGCCGGGCGGTGGCGGACCAGGACGCCCGGGTTGCGGCCGGGGTCGGTGTCGATGCCCACCACCGGCTGACCGGACAGGTACTTGGCGACGTTCGCCACCAGTCCGTCCTGGCCGACCACGACCACCACGTCCTCGGGGGCGAAGAGGAAGCGGTCCAAGTCCGTTCGCTCCACTCGCGTCTGACGCCAGGTCAGAGGAATCGCCGCCGTCACCTCCGCCAGGGCCCGCCTGGTGCGCCGGTGGCGTTCCGCGACCTCCTCGATGTCCCGGCCCCGTGAGGAGAGGAAGAAGGCGGCCTGGCCGTGGGTGCCGTGCCGGGCCACCAACTCCTCGTACTCCGTGGTGCGGTGGACCAGCACGGCCCGCGGGGCGAGACTCACTCCCGGTCCCCGGCGCCGAGCTTCGACAGGAGCCCGGTGAGGACGTCCGGCGAGATCGTCACGCTGTCGATGTGCGGCAGGTTCTCGGCCAGACGCGTCCCGGTGAGGGCGTGCAGGGTCGCCACGTCCACGTCCCCGTGCACGCGCAGCCAGGCCGCCTGCGCCTGGGCCCGCGCCTCGCCGACCTCACGTGCCGCCTGGGCCTCGGCGTGGGCGAGCTGGACCGAGCGAGCCGCCTCCGCCTTCGCGAGCCGGACCGTGCGCGCCGCCTCCGCCAGGGTCAGCCGCTCCGAGCGCTGTGCCTCGGCGTCCGCCAGCCGCACCTGCTTGGAGGCCTCCGCCTCCGCCAGCTTGACCGACCGCGCGGCCTCCGCCTCCGCGAGCCGCACGGACCGGGAGGCTTCCGCCTCCGCCCGTACCTTGTCCGCCGCCGCGTTCTCCTCCGCCTCGCGACGGGTGTTCGTACCGCGTTGCTCGACCAACTGCTCCTCACGGCGGGCCAGTTCGATCTGGCTGGCCAGCTCGTTCTCGGCGATCGTCCGCTCCCGCTCGACGGCCACCGCCCGGCGCTCGTACGTCGCCCGGTCGGCCTCCTGCTGGATCTGCTCACGCGCCGGGGTGCGCAGCGCCCGCTCCACCTCCGGTTCCGGACGCAGCGCGACGACCCGCACGGCCACGATCTCGATGCCCGTGGCCGGCAGTCGCGGCTCCGCCGCCAGCCCCGCCGCGACCCGCTCCCGTACCGACTTCACGCCGTCCACCAGCGCTGACGCCAGGGACGTACGCGCCAGGACGTCCAGTGCGTGCTGCTGTGCCGTCTCCGTCAGCAGGGTGCCGAGCTGTTCCAGGGGCGCACTGCGCCAGATCCCCGTGTCGGGGTCGATGGAGAAGTCGAGGCGGGCGGCGGCGACAGCCGGGTCGCTGATCCGGTAGGTCACGGTCGCCTGCACCGTCACGTCCTGGAAGTCGACCGTCCGGGCGTGGAAGGTCATCGCCAACTCGCGGTCGTCCACCGGCACTTCGGAGAGCGCCGCGCTCAGCGAGCGGAACCAGAAGCTGAGCCCGGGACCGTCGTGCGCCAGCTTGCCGGAGCGGTGGTGGCGCACATGCGCCGTCGGTGCGCCCCGCAGATGGCGCCAGCCCAGGCGCCGGGTGATGTCGGCCATGAGAGACCCCCCTCGTTCCATTTCTCGTCAGTGCGACGATAAGGGAAACGATAGTCGCGTGTTCCCGTTGTCGTCAAGAGGACGAGAACGGGTGGGAGGTGGTGGAGGACGACGAGGGCGGGAACAAGCTCGTGCGGAAACGGTCCAGTAGGGGGTGAAGGCGGTCCTTGATGGTCAGGATGGAGACATGGGATTCCATGTCGACTCCGAGGCCGGGCGGCTGCGCCGCGTCATCCTTCACCGGCCGGATCTCGAGCTCAAAAGGCTCACCCCCAGCAACAAGGACGCACTTCTCTTCGACGACGTGCTGTGGGTGCGCCGGGCGCGCGCCGAGCACGACGGGTTCGCCGACGTACTGCGCGACCGCGGTGTCGCCGTACATCTCTTCGGCGACCTGCTCACCGAGGCCCTGGAGATCCCGGCGGCCCGAGCGCTCGTCCTGGACCGCGTCTTCGACGAGAAGGAGTACGGGGTGCTCGCCACCGACCACCTCCGCGCCGCTTTCGAGACGCTCCCCGCCCCGGAACTGGTGGAGGCCCTCGTCGGCGGCATGACCAAGAGGGAGTTTCTGGAAGCGCATCCCGAACCGACGTCCGTGCGCTTCCACGTCATGGACCTCGACGACTTCCTCCTCGACCCCCTCCCCAACCACCTCTTCACCCGGGACACCTCCGCCTGGATCTACGACGGTGTCGCGATCAACGCCATGCGTTGGCCGGCCCGGCAGCGCGAGACCGTCCACTTCGAGGCGATCTACCGGCACCACCCCCTGTTCCGCGGCGAAACGTTCCGCGTCTGGTCCGAGGGGCAGGCGGACTATCCGTCCACCATCGAGGGCGGTGACGTCCTCGTCATCGGCAACGGCGCCGTGCTGATCGGCATGAGCGAGCGCACCACTCCGCAGGCTGTCGAGATGCTCGCCCACAAGCTGTTCGCGGCGGGCTCGGCCGAGACCATCGTGGCCCTAGACATGCCGAAGCGGCGCGCCTTCATGCACCTCGACACCGTGATGACGATGGTCGACGGCGACACCTTCACCCAGTACGCGGGCCTCGGCATGCTCCGCTCGTACACCATCGAGCCGGGCGTCGGCGAGAAGGAGCTGAAGGTGACCGACCATCCGCCGGAGCACATGCACCGCGCGATCGCCGCCGCCCTCGGCCTGAGCGAGATCCGGGTGCTCACCGCCACCCAGGACGTCCACGCGGCCGAGCGCGAGCAGTGGGACGACGGCTGCAACGTCCTCGCCGTGGAGCCGGGCGTGGTCGTCGCCTACGAGCGCAACGTCACCACCAACACCCATCTGCGCAAACAGGGCATCGAGGTGATCGAGATCCCCGGCAGCGAGCTGGGCCGGGGGAGGGGCGGACCGCGCTGCATGAGCTGCCCGGTCGAACGGAGTGCCGTATAGGCGTGCTGTGGGGGTGGGCGTGCCGGATGCGTGCCGTCAGGCGTCAGGCGTCTGGCCGTCTGGTCGTGTGGGCGTATGACCGTATGGGCGTACGGGTGTCGCTCGGGTGTCTGTATAAAAATGCTGGGTGTCGTATAGACTTCCGAGGGTCCTTTCCCGTCGCAGTCCGTGCACTGCATCTCTTCACCGCACTTCTGGAGCGACCCCCATGGCGACAGTCCCGACCGCCCTCGCCGGCCGCCACTTCCTCAAGGAGCTGGACTTCACCGAGGAGGAGTTCCGCGGCCTGATCGAGCTGGCCGCCGAGCTGAAGGCCGCCAAGAAGGCCGGGACCGAGGTCCAGCACCTGCGCGGCAAGAACATCGCCCTGATCTTCGAGAAGACCTCGACGCGCACCCGCTGCGCGTTCGAGGTCGCCGCCGCCGACCAGGGCGCCTCCACCACCTACCTCGACCCCTCCGGCTCCCAGATCGGCCACAAGGAGTCGGTGAAGGACACCGCCCGGGTGCTGGGCCGGATGTACGACGGCATCGAGTACCGCGGGTCCAGCCAGCAGAAGGTCGAGGAGCTCGCCGCCCACGCGGGCGTGCCCGTCTTCAACGGCCTCACCGACGACTGGCACCCCACCCAGATGCTCGCCGACGTGCTCACGATGACCGAGCACTGCGCCAAGAACCTCGGGGACGACCGTTTCGTCCTCGCCTACCTCGGCGACGCGCGCTTCAACATGGGCAACTCCTACCTGGTCACCGGCGCCCTGCTCGGCATGGACGTCCGTATCGTCGCGCCGAAGGAGTACTGGCCCGCCGGCGAGGTGATCGCGCAGGCCCGCAAGCTGGCCGAGGGCTCCGGGGCCGCGATCCTGCTCACCGAGGACCTCGCCGAGGGCGTCGCGGGCGCCGACTTCGTCGCCACCGACGTGTGGGTCTCCATGGGGGAGCCCAAGGAGGTCTGGGACGAGCGGATCGCCGCCCTCGGCCCGTACGCCGTGACCATGGACGTCCTGCGCGCCACCGGCAACCCGGACGTCAAGTTCCTGCACTGCCTCCCGGCCTTCCACGACCTCGGCACCAAGGTCGGCCGCGAGATCCACGAGACCCACGGCCTGGACTCCCTCGAGGTGACGGACGAGGTGTTCGAGTCGGCCCACTCGGTCGTCTTCGACGAGGCGGAGAACCGCCTGCACACGATCAAGGCCGTACTGGTGGCCACGCTCGCCTGAGCGAGCGGCCCGGACTCACGCGCCACGCCCGCCACAGCCCTCACGCCCGCCACAGCCCTCACGCCCGCCACAGCCGTCACGCTCGCCACAGCCGTCACGCTCGCCACAGCCCTCACGCTCGCCACAGCCGTCACGCTCGCCACGGGCGCCGCGACTCATGGTCGACGGCTGACGGCTGACGGCTCACGGCTCGCGCGGGGCGCGCCCGTCGCGGCCGGATGCGGCCGACGTCACGCCGGGTGCGGGCGCCACTGCGCCGGAACGGCGGCCAGCCTGAACCACACCGCCTTGCCCTGCTCGGTGGGCCGGTGTCCGCAGGACGAGCTGAGGGTGCGGATGAGCAGCAGCCCGCGCCCGTGCTCCTGCCAGGGGTCGGGCTCCTCCCCGGAAGGCCGGGTGAGATCGCCGGGCGGCACCGGGTCGGGGTCGTGCACCTCGACCTGGCAGCCGGTCGGCTGCAGCTCCACCACCAGCTCTATCGGAGCGTCCCCGGCGGTGTGCTCCACGGCGTTCGCCACCAGCTCGGCGGTGAGCAGCTCCGCGGTGTCGCTGTCCGCCCCGTGCTTCAGCTCGGCCAGCGCCGTTCGGACCAGAGCACGGGCCACCGGCACGGCCGCGGCGGAGTGCGGCAGCGCGATCCGCCAGGAGGCGGCCGGCTCGGAGGGGCGTTCGTACAAGGCGAGTCCGTTCATGGCGCAGGTTCCGATGATCGACATCAGGTGGCCCTGCTTTCAACTTCAGGAATGGTACGGCGGCCTCCGGCAGAGGCGCTCGTCGGGCGCCGTACGGGACCTTCGGCCCCTGCCCGGCGACTTACCCGGGTCAACGGTCCCTCTCGCGCACCTGATCCCGTTGTTACCGCGTTATTGACGACCGGTGACGTGTGTGACGAGAACATGCCGTGCGGTGACACAGCGATTCTTCCCGGGGTCCCTATCGCGTACTCATGACGACAGTCACGAGAAGGTGATAACTTCGGAAGTGACTGTCGAGGAGGCCGCCCTGATGAGTCCCTTCACCGGCTCCGCCGCCCGCACCTCCGACTGGCACCACCTGCGCGTCGAACGCACCGACGGCATCGCCACCGTCACCCTGGCCCGTCCCGAGAAACTCAACGCCCTCACCTTCGGCGCCTACGCCGACCTGCGCGATCTGCTCGCCGAGCTGTCCCGGGAGCGGTCGGTCCGCGCCCTGGTGCTGGCCGGCGAGGGCCGCGGCTTCTGCTCCGGCGGAGACGTCGACGAGATCATCGGCGCCACCCTCGGCATGGACACCGCCCGGCTCCTCGACTTCAACCGGATGACCGGCCAGGTCGTGCGCGCCGTCCGGGAGTGCCCGTTCCCGGTCATCGCGGCCGTGCACGGCGTGGCGGCGGGCGCCGGCGCGGTCCTCGCCCTGGCCGCCGACTTCCGGATCGCCGACCCCAGCGCCCGCTTCGCGTTCCTCTTCACCCGCGTCGGCCTCTCCGGCGGCGACATGGGCGCCGCCTATCTGCTGCCCCGGGTCGTGGGCCTCGGCCACGCCACCCGGCTGCTCATGCTCGGAGAGCCGGTCCGCGCCCCCGAGGCCGAGCGCATCGGCCTGATCAGCGAACTGACCGACGAGGGCCGCTCCGACGAGGCCGCCCAGGCACTCGCCCGCCGCCTGGCCGACGGACCCGCACTGGCGTACGCCCAGACCAAGGCACTCCTCACCGCGGAACTGGACATGCCGCTCGCCGCGTCCGTCGAACTGGACGCCTCCACCCAGGCACTGCTCATGAACGGCGAGGACTACGCCGAGTTCCACGAGGCGTTCACGCAGAAGCGACCGCCGAAGTGGCGGGGGCGGGGACCATGACGACCGACGCGCGGACACCGGCGTCCACGGCACCGGGCGGCACCGGCCCGCGGCTCCACGACGGGCAGCGACCGGCAGCAGGAGGCCCGCCGCCGCACGACGGCACCGGCCACCCCCGGCGCATCGCGGTCATCGGCGGCGGCCCCGGCGGTCTCTACGCGGCGGCCCTGCTGAAACGCCTCGATCCCGGCCGCGAGATCACCCTGTGGGAACGCAACGCCCCCGACGACACCTTCGGCTTCGGGGTCGTCCTGTCCGACGAGACCCTCGGCGGCATCGAACACGCAGACCCGCAGGTCTACGCCGCCCTCCAGCAGGACTTCGTCCGCTGGGACGACATCGACATCGTGCGCCGGAACAGCCGGCACACCTCCACCGGACACGGCTTCGCCGCCCTCGGCCGGCGCAGGCTCCTGGAGATCCTCCACGAACGCTGCCGCTCCCTCGGCGTCGACCTGCGCTTCCGCGCCGAAGCGCCGGACCCGGCCCGGCTGGCGGAGGAGTACGACCTCGTCATCGCCGCCGACGGCGTGCACAGCACCACCCGCGAGGCGTACGCCCAGGTGTTCCGCCCCCGGGTGACCGGCCACCACTGCCGCTACATCTGGCTCGCCGCGGACTTCGCCTTCGACGCCTTCCGCTTCGAGGTGGCCGAGACCCCGCACGGCGTGATGCAACTGCACGGATACCCCTACGCGCCCGACTCCTCGACCGTGATCGTCGAGATGCGCGAGGAGGTATGGCGGGCAACCGGTTTCGACGAACTCGACGAACAGGAGTCGGTCGAGCGCTGCGCCAAGATCTTCGCGGACGCCCTCGGCGGACGCTCGCTCAGGTCCAACCAGTCCACCTGGACCACGTTCCGGACCGTCGTCAACGAACACTGGTCGCACGGCAACATCGTCCTGCTGGGCGACGCCGCCCACACCGCCCACTTCTCCATCGGCTCGGGCACCAAGCTCGCCGTCGAGGACGCCCTGGCGCTCGCGGCCTGTCTGCACGAACACCCCGACCTGCGCGCCGCGTTGACCGCTTACGAGGAGGAGCGCAGGCCCGTAGTCGCCTCCACCCAGCGGGCCGCCCGCGCCAGCCTGGAGTGGTTCGAGAACATCGGCCTCTACCTCGGCCAGCCGCCCCGCCGATTCGCCTTCAACCTGCTCACCCGCAGCCGCCGCGTCACCCACGACAACCTGCGCCTGCGCGACCCCCACTTCACCGACGCCGTGGAGCGCGAGTTCGGCTGTCCGCCCGGCACGCCCCCGATGTTCACCCCGTTCCGGCTGCGCGGCCTGACCCTGCGCAACCGGGTCGTCGTCTCGCCCATGGACATGTACTCGGCCACCGACGGCCTGCCCGGCGACTTCCATCTCGTCCACCTCGGCGCCCGCGCCCTCGGCGGAGCCGGACTGGTGATGACCGAGATGGTGTGCGTGTCCCCCGAGGGGCGCATCACGCCCGGCTGCACCGGGCTCTACACCGCCCGCCAGGCCGACGCCTGGCGCCGCGTCACCGACTTCGTCCACGACCGGGCGCCCGGCACCGCGATCGGCGTCCAACTCGGCCACTCCGGGCGGAAGGGGTCGACGAGACCGATGTGGGAGGGGATGGACGAACCACTGTCCGAAGGCAACTGGCCGCTCGTGGCCGCCTCCCCGCTGCCCTACAAGCCGGCCGGCCAACTGCCCCGCGCCCTCACCCGAGCCCAGCTCACCGACCTCCGCCAGGAGTTCGCCGCGGCTGCCGTGCGTGCCGCCCGGTCCGGCTTCGACCTGCTCGAACTGCACTGCGCCCACGGCTACTTGCTGTCCGGCTTCCTCTCCCCGCTGACCAACCGCCGAACCGACGCCTACGGAGGCTCGCTCGCCAAGCGGCTGCGCTTCCCGCTGGAAGTCTTCGACGCGGTCCGCGCGGTGTGGCCCGCGGAACGGCCGATGACCGTCCGGATCTCCGCCACCGACTGGGCCGAGGGCGGCACTTCGGCCGACGACGCCGTCGAGATCGCCCGCGCCTTCGCCGCGCACGGCGTCGACGCGATCGATGTGTCGACCGGCCAGGTGGTGGCCGAGGAACGGCCCGAGTTCGGCCGCTCGTACCAGACACCGTTCGCGGACCGGATCCGGCACGAGGTACGGGTCCCCGTGATCGCGGTCGGCGCGATCTCCTCCTGGGACGACGTCAACTCGCTGATCCTGGCAGGCCGAACGGACCTCTGCGCCCTCGCCCGACCGCACCTCTACGACCCGAACTGGACCCTGCACGCCGCCGCCGAGCAGGGCTACACCGGCCCGGGCGCCGACTGGCCCGCCCCCTACCGTGCGGGCAGCAGGCCGCCGCGCACCGGACGCACGGACGCGCCCAAACCCCGCTTGACGCTTACGAGTTGAGGCGCTTGGGAGGCCGACCCAGGAGCCGGCAGGTGAGCCGACTCGGGAGCCGGGACGTGAGCCGATTCGGGAGCCAGGACGTGAGCCGATTCGGGAGCCGGTATGCGAGCCGATTCGGGAGCCGGTATGCGAGCTGGCCCGGGACCGGGCAGGTGAGCTTGGACCGCCGCGCTCACACCAGCCCCCGACCTGCCAGCACCGCGTACACCGCGTCCGCCGAGTCCGGCGGTATCCGGTCCTGCGTCGTGAGGACCAGTTCGGGGTCGACCGGGGCCTCGTACGGGTCGTCGACGCCCGTCAGCCCGGTCAGCGCGCCCGCGGCCTGCCGGGCGTACAGCCCCTTCACGTCCCGCTCCCGGCAGACCTCGACCGGGGTCGCGACATGCACTTCGACGTACGGTGTGCCGCTCTTCTCGTGCCGGAGCCGCACCGCCTCGCGGCTGTCGGCGTAGGGCGCGATCACGGGGACGACGGACAGGACGCCGTTGCGGGCGAGGACCTCCGAGACAAGACCGACGCGCTGCACGTTGATGTGCCGGTCGGCCCGCGAGAAGCCGAGGCCCGCGGAGAGGAAACGGCGTATCTCGTCACCGTCGAGGACCTCCACCCGATGGCCCTCCGCCCTCAGCCGATCGCTCAGGAAACGGGCGATCGTCGTCTTGCCCGCGCTCGGTAGCCCCGTGAGCCAGACCGTGGCCCCCTGGGTCCTCGGCTTGTCGGTCATGCGCAACAGTCCTCATTCCTGCCGTCGTCCACCCGTGGAAACGGTAGGTAAGGAATCTGAGAGGACCGGTCAAAGAAGCTGAGGTTCGACTGAGTGACTCATGGCGCGTGCGGGGTCACTCCCGCGAACTGCGCCCCCGCGTCCCGCAACCGCTCGTGCAGTCCCCGGAACACGGCCGCCGAACGGGTCCCCGGCCAGTCCTCGGGCAGCAGACGGGCGGGCAGGCCGGGGTCGGTGTAGGGCAGGTGCCGCCAGGAGTCCAGGGCGAGGAGATAGTCCCGGTAGGCCTCCTCCGGCGGCGTGTCCGGACGCTGCCGCCAGGCGTGCAGCACGCGCTCGTGGCCGTCGAGGAACGTCTCGTGCTCCTTGGCGATGGCCGCCAGGTCCCACCAGCGGGCGACGGACTCGACGGTCGGCGAGAAGCCGAGATGCTCGCCGCGGAAGAGGTCGACGTACGGATCGAGGCGCAGCCGTCGGAGGGTGTGCCGGGTCTCGTCGTACAGCCGCGCCGGCGCGATCCACACCCCCGGTGCGGCGGTACCGAACCCCAGGCCCGCGAGCCGCGACCGCAGCACGTGCCGCTTCTGCCGCTCCGACTCCGGCACGGAGAACACCGCCAGCACCCAGCCCTCGTCCGCCGGCGGGGCCGTGGCATAGATGCGCCGATCGCCGTCGTCGAGCAACTGTCTTGCCTCGTCGGACAGTTCGTACCCGGCCGCGCCCTGCGCCGTGCGGGCCGGCAGCAGCAGTCCACGCCGCTTCAGCCGGGACACCGAGGAGCGTACGGAGGGCGCGTCGACACCGACCGCGGCTAGCAGCCGGATCAGCTCGGCGACGGGCACCGGGCCCGGTGCGAAGCGGCCGTACGCGCCGTAGAGCGTGACGATGAGAGACCGGGGTGCGGGCTGATCGGACACGTTGATCATCTTAGGTCTTCGGTATCAGTGCTGGTCACTATTGGTCTGATCACCGACGTGATCTTCGCTGTGGGTGTGGGTGTGGGTGTGGGTGTGGGTGTGGGTGTGGGTGTGGGTGTGGCTGTCGCCGTGGCCTTCGATGCGCAGCCTGAATCTCTGGAGTTTCCCGGTCGCCGTGCGCGGCAGCGCGTCCAGGAAGACGAACTCGCGCGGACACTTGTACGGTGCCAACTCCTCCTTGAGGAAGGCGCGCAGTGCCTCCACGTCGCGCCGGGCACCCGGCCGCAGGACGGCGAACGCGACGACCACCTGCCCCCGTTGCTCGTCGGGCCGTCCCACGACCGCCGCCTCGACCACGTCCGGGTGCCGCAGCAGCGCCTCCTCGACCTCGGGCCCCGCGATGTTGTACCCGGCCGAGATGATCATGTCGTCGGCGCGGGCGACATACCGGAAGTAGCCGTCGGCCTCACGGACATAGGTGTCGCCGGTGACGTTCCAGCCGTCGCGTACGTACTGCTGCTGACGGGGGTCGGCGAGGTAGCGGCAGCCGACCGGACCGCGCACGGCGAGCAGTCCGGGCTCGCCGTCGGGCACGGGTCTGCCGCCCGGGTCCTGCACGCGCGCGTGCCAGCCGGGGACGGGGACACCGGTCGTGCCGGGCCGGATGTGTTCGTCGGCGGCCGAGATGAAGATGTGCAGCAGCTCGGTGGCGCCGATGCCGTTGATCAGCCGGAGTCCGGTCCGCTCCTGCCAGGCCTGCCAGGTGGCGGCGGGGAGGTTCTCGCCGGCGGAGACACAACGGCGCAGCGAGGAGACGTCGTGTGGGTCGGGGCGGTCCGGGTCGTCGAGGCCGTTCAAGCCGTTCAAGCCGTTCAGGCCGGTCAGGCCGCTGAGCTCGTCGAGCATCGCGCGGTAGGCCGTGGGAGCTGTGAACAGCACGGTCACCCGATGCGCGGCGATCGCGGGCAACAGCTGGCGGGGACCCGCCTGTTCGAGCAGCAGCGAGCTGGCGCCGGCTCGCAACGGGAAGACGACCAGCCCGCCGAGGCCGAAGGTGAAACCGAGCGGGGGACTGCCGGCGAAGACATCGTCCGGAAGCGGTTTCAGTATGTGCCGCGAGAAGGTGTCCGCGATTGCCAGTACGTCCCGGTGAAAGTGCAGACAGCCCTTCGGGCGGCCGGTGGTGCCGGAGGTGAAGGCGATCAGCGCCACGTCGTCGGAAGCGGTTTCGACAGCCTGATACGGCTCTTGCGGCGCCGACCGGTTCAGCAGGTCGTCGGGGGCGTCACCGCCGTACGTCGTGATCCGGAGCCCGGGTATTTCGGCCTTGGCGAGATCGTCCACGGCCCTGATGTCGCAGAGCGCGTGCTCCACCCGCGCGATCTCGCACATGGTGCGCAGCTCGTTCGGCCGCTGCTGGGCCAGAACGGTGACCGCGATCGCGCCCGCCTTCAGCACCGCCAGCCAGCAGGCCGCGAGCCAGGGTGTGGTGGGGCCGCGCAGCAGCACCCGGTTGCCGGGGACGACTCCGAGAGCGCCGCTGAGCAGATGCGCGATCCGGTCGACGCGGGCCCGCAGCTCGCCGTACGTCCAGGAAGGCCCGGAGCTGGTGTGGAACACCGGCCGGTCCGGTGCGGTGTGGTCGAGCAACTCGGCGGCGCAGTTCACCCGATCGGGGTAGACCAGTTCGGGCAGATCGAAACGGAGGTCGGGCCAGTCGCCGGGCGGCGGAAGGTGGTCGCGCGCGAAGGTGTCGACATGGGCCGAGACGTTCATGGGCGTTCGCCCCCTTGCCTGGATGGACTGTCCGGCTGGGCTGCCCGGGCGGGCGTCGACTTGGGGTCGCGCAAGCGAGCGTAGCGCGTTGGTGACGACAGTCAACGGTACGCGATACCGTCGGAGAGGAGACGCAACCAGAAACGGTTGCGGAAAGTCAGGCGCAGTCGCGGCAAGTCAGGCCCAGCAGAAACAGGCAAGCGGAAACAGCAACAGCAGAAACAGCAACAGCACCGGCAGAAACAGCAACGGCAGGTCACGTACGGCAGAGGGGACAGGCGATGCCCGCATTCTCGCTCGAACCGGCACAGTCCGCCTGGTGCGCCGAACTGCGTACCCTTGCCGCCGAACAGCTGCGCCCACTCGCCGAGAAAGGCGAGCCGGGTCGCGTCAACCGCCCGCTCGTCGCCGAACTCGGCCGGCTCGGCCTGCTGCCGCGACTGTTCACCTCCGGTGCCGTCGATCTCTGCCTGATGCGCGAGTCCCTCGCCTACGCCTGCACGGAGGCGGAGACCGCTCTCGCGCTGCAAGGGCTGGGCGCGCATCCGGTCCACGCCCACGGCAGCCCCGCCCAGCGTCGGCACTGGCTGCCCCGGGTCACCGACGGCACCGCGATCGCCGCCTTCGCTCTGAGCGAGCCGGGCGCGGGCTCGGACGCCGCGGCCCTGGCCCTGACCGCCGAGCGGGACGGGCCGGACGGCTGGCGGCTCACCGGGGAGAAGTGCTGGATCTCCAATGCTCCCGAGGCCGACTTCTACACCGTCTTCGCCCGCACCACCCCGGGTGCAGGCTCCCGCGGGGTAACGGCTTTCCTCGTTCCCGCCGACCGCGCCGGCCTCACCGGCTCCGCTCTCGACATGCTCTCCCCGCACCCCATCGGCGCCCTCCGCTTCGATGCCGTCCCGGTCACGGCGGACGACGTGCTCGGCGAACCCGACCGCGGTTTCCGGGTCGCCATGGGCACCCTCAACCTGTTCCGCCCCAGCGTCGGCGCCTTCGCCGTCGGTATGGCGCAGGCCGCCCTCGACGCGACCCTGGACCACACCGCCCGGCGGGACGCCTTCGGCGGCAAGTTGAGCGACCTTCAGACGGTGGCCCACCAGGTCGCCGAGATGGCCCTGCGCACGGAGGCCGCGCGCCTGATGGTCCACGCCGCGGCGTCGGCGTACGACAGCGGAGCCCCGGACGTCCCCAAGCGTGCCGCGATGGCCAAGCTGTTCGCCACCGAGACCGCGCAGTACGTCGTCGACACGGCCGTCCAACTCCATGGAGCGCGCGCCCTGCGCCGCGGCCACCTGCTCGAGCACCTCTACCGGGAGGTGCGCGCGCCGCGGATCTACGAGGGTGCCAGCGAGGTCCAACGCGGCATCATCGCGCGGGAGTTGTACGCCGAACTCGCCGATCTGGAGGCCAGGTGACCATCGAACGCGTCAACCCGCCCGAACTCTCCCCGCCCCTCGGTTTCTCCCATGCCGTCGTCGCCGCCGGTGAGCGGATCGTCTTCCTGGCCGGCCAGACGGCACTCGACGCCGACGGGAAGATCGTGGGGGAGTCGCTGCCGGAGCAGTTCACCCGGGCGCTGACGAATCTGCTGGCCGCCCTGACGGCAGCGGGCGGTACGGCGTCGGACCTGGCGCGCGTCACCGTCTACGTCACGGATGTCGCCGCGTATCGCGACAAGGCTTCTGAACTGGGCGCTATTTGGCGGGAGCTGGCGGGCCGCGACTATCCGGCGATGGCGGTCGTCGGGATCGTACGACTCTGGGACGAGCAGGCACTCGTCGAACTGGACGGGTTCGCGGTACTCGAGTGAACCGGGCCGGTAACCGGTATCAGAGACCCGTTTCCGTGACCCGTTTCCGTGACCGATGTCAGCGGTCCGTTTCTGTGACCCGTTTCCGTGACGGGTGTCAGAGGCCCGTTTCCGTAACCGGTATCGCGACGCGTTTTCCGTAACCGGTATCAGCAACCAGGCTCGGTAGCCCGTTTCCGTAACCGGTATCCGCAACCAACCGGCTCCGGCGGAGGCGGTTCGGCGGGCCCGCCCCGATGATCAAGGTCAGGCGGCGACGGCCAACGCCCCGGCGGTCACCCGGTGCGGGTCCACGACCCGACCGTCGGGCAGCAGTTCGCCGGAGTCGTCGAAGACGATGGTGCCGTCACACAGCAGGTTCCAGCCCTGCTCGGGGTGGGCGGCGACGACGTGGGCGAGGTCGACCGGCCGGGCGTCGGCAGAAGCGCTGGGAAACTGGTGGGAACACATGGAGTACCTCCACGTCGGTGGGGTCGGCCGTCCGGTCGGCCCCCATGGAAAGACCATGCGCCCGTCCCGCCCGCATCTCCAGAGGGTGCCCGCAAGCGTGACAGCACCAGGACAACTCCAGGACCGTTCGTCGACGACAGGTGCGGACTCGCCACCGAAGGAGTGACGATCACCGCCCCGGGCGCGCCCGCCCGGTACCTGTGGAGGCCCCCACAACAGGAGGTTCTCCCATGTCGTTGCGTCCCGCCCTCTCCGCGGCCGCCGGTGCCGTACTGCTCCTGCTCGCCGCCCCGACGGTCACGGCCACCGCCGATCCGTCGGAGTCCGTCACCGTCGACCAGGTCGGCAGCATCGCCTCGGACGGCACCATCACCCTCTCGGGCACCTACCGCTGTCTCGGCAACGCGGGTCCCGTCTTCGTCAGCTCCTCCGTCGGCCAGGGTTCCGGCAAGGCACGGCACGGCATCGGCGGCACCCGCGCCGTGTGCGACGGCGCCGAGCACGCTTGGAAGAACACCGGCAAGGCCGGTCCGACCGACCTCGAGCCCGGTGCGGCCCACGTCGAGGCCACGCTGATGGAGCTCCGCCCCCAGGGCGGCCTGCCGCTGCCCCGCTTCCACGCGGCGCAGGAGCGGGACATCACGCTGACCGCCGGCTGAGCGGCCGGTCCTGGACGGCGGGCCCGTGACGGGCACCGCATCGTGAGCGGCGGGCCCGTCACAAGGCCCGCCGCTTCCGGCGTCGTAGGCCCGCCCAGGCCGCCCGCCGAGGCGAGGTCGTAAATTTCAAGGGGGCTGGCCTGGGAGGCCGGCGCCACTGATCGCACCCGGGACCGCCCGGACCCGCCCGGACCCACCTCCGGAACTCGACTCGGACCGGACCAGCCCCGGCAGACCCGGACCGCCGGGAGGGGCCAGTGTCGGTCGGTTGTGGTCGGGGCCGGCCCGGGTCTGTCCCGGCGTCGTGTCAGACCGGGTAGGCGTGGGTCTGCGTGGCCTTCACCGCCGCCCAGACCCGTGCCCCCGGGTGCAGATCGAGTTCGGCCGCGGCGACCGTCGTGAGGTCCGCGGCGAGCGGGAGTTCGCCGGTGAGGTCGGCGCGGATCTGGTCGCCGTGGGTCTCCAGGCCGGCGACCTCGCAGTGCCAGAGGTTGCGGGCGCTGGCCCCGGTGGGGCGGTCGCGGTAGAGGGTGACCGCGCTCGGCGGGAACGCCACGAACACCGGGCCGGACAGGACCTCGGTGGTGGTGATGGGCGGTCCGGCGTCGAGGCGGACGGTGTGACCGTCGGCCTCGCCGCGGTAGAGGTTCAGGCCGACCAACTGGGCGATGTAGTCCGTACGGGGATGGCGGGCGATGTCGGACGGCGCGCCCTCCTGGACGACCCGCCCGTGTTCGACGACGACGAGTCGGTCGGCGAGCACCATGGCGTCCAGCGGATCGTGTGTGACCAGGACGGCGACGGCCTCGAACTCGGCCAGGTGGCGCCGGAGTTGGGCACGGACTTCCAGCCGGGTGCGGGCGTCCAGGGCCGCCAGCGGCTCGTCCAGGAGCAGCAGCCGTGGTCGGGTCGCCAGCGCACGGGCCAGGGCGACCCGCTGGGCCTGGCCCCCGGACAGCCTGCGCGGCTTGGCGCCCGCGTGCGCCGCCAGACCCAGCCGGTCCAGCCACTCGGCGGCCTGGGCGCGGGCCTCCGCCTTCGTCGCGCCCTGGCAGCGCGGCCCGAAGGCCACGTTGTCCAGGGCGGTCAGATGCGGGAAGAGCAGGTAGTCCTGGAAGACGACACCGACCGGGCGGGACTCCGGCGGCGTACCGTCCAACGCGCTGCCGTCCAGCCGTAGCCGACCGTCGGTGAGCGGCGTCAGACCGGCGAGGGCGCGCAGCGCGGTGGTCTTCCCCGCGCCGTTCGGACCGAGCAGGGCGACCACCTCACCCGGTGCCACGTTCAGCGTCACGTCGAGCCGGAACGCGCCGCGCTGCACGACCAGGTGGGCGTCGAGCCCGTCAGCGGTGGCGCCGGCGCGGCGGACATCGAGCTCGTCCGCCAACGAGTCGGCGGGGCGCACGTCGTTTACGTCGTGTCGGTCGCGGACATCGCGGACATCGCGGGCGTCGTGGACGTCGTGGACGGTCCGCTGGGCGGCGGTGCTCTTCTTGGGCTCGGGCTCGGTCATCCCGCTGTCATCCATCGGTCGCGCAGGCCGGCCAGCACCGCGACGGACACGGCCAGCAGGACCAGGCTGAGGGCGATGGCGGCCTCCGGGTCACTCTGCAGGGCCAGATACACGGCCAACGGCATGGTCTGCGTGCGGCCGGGGAAGTTGCCGGCGAAGGTGATCGTCGCGCCGAACTCGCCCAGTGCCCGGGCCCACGCCAGGACCGCGCCGGCCGCGATGCCCGGTGCGATCAACGGCAGCGTGACCCGGCGGAACGCGGTGAAACGGGAGGCGCCGAGGGTGGCGGCCGCCTCCTCGTAGCGCGGGTCGGCGGCGCGCAGGGTGCCCTCGACGCTGATGACGAGGAACGGCATGGCGACGAACGCCTCGGCGACCACGACCCCGGCGGTGGTGAACGGCAGTGTGACGCCGAACCAGGAGTCCAGCGTCTTGCCGACGATGCCGTTGCGGCCCAGTGCCATCAGCAGCGCCACACCGCCGACCACCGGCGGCAGGACGAGCGGCAGGGTGACGAGGGCCCGGAGGAGGCCGCGCCCGGGGAACTCGACCCGGGCCAGCAGCCAGGCCAGCGGCACTCCGACGACCAGGCTCACGGCGGTGGCGGCGGTGGCGCAGACCAGCGACAGCCGGAGCGCCTGCCACACCTCGGCGCTGGTCAGCAGCTCGGGCAGGCTGCGCCACGGGGCCCGTACCAGCAGGGCGATCAGCGGCACGACCAGAAACGCCACACCGATCAGCGCGGGCACCAGCAGGGGCAGCGGCACACCGCGCACCTGGGCGCGGACACGCCGGCGCCGCAGCCCACCCCGGATGGTGTCGGCCGCGGCGCCGGACCTGTCGGTCGGGACGGTCACGGCTGGAGGAACCCGGCCTCGGTCAGGACCTTCTGGCCCTCCGCGGACTGCACCAGCGCGATGAACGCCTTGGCCGCCGCGGTGTTCTGCGCGTCCTTGAGCTGGACGATCGGGTAGTCGTTGATGGCGTCTGCCGATTCGGGGAACTCCACGCCCTCCACCTTGTCACCCGCGGCGTGCACATCCGTCTTGTAGACGACGGCCGCGTCGGCCTCCTTCAGCTCCACCTTGGTCAGGGCGGCCTTGACGTCCTGCTCGTAGGAGACGGGGGTGAGCTTCAGTTTGCTGGCGTCGAGGGCCTTCTGGGCGGCGGCGCCGCAGGGCACCGTCTTGTCGCAGAGCACGACCTTCAGGCTCGACTTGGTGAGGTCCTTGAGGGAGGCGATCTTGTCGGGGTTGCCCGGCAGGGTGGCGATCTCCAGCTGGTTGCGGACGAAGGTGGCGGGCGTCCCCGAGGCGTCCCCCGCGTCCGTCACGATCGCCATCGTCTTGGGGCTGGCGGAGGCGAACACGTCGGCCGGGGCGCCGCCGGTGATGCTCGCGGCGAGGGAGTCGCTGCCGCCGAAGCTGAAGGTGACCTTTGTGCCGGGGTGCGCCTTCTCGAACTCCTTGCCCAGCGTCGTGAAGCTCTCCTTGAGGGAGGCCGCGGCGAACACGGTGACCGTGCCCGACAACTGGTCCGACGCGGACGTGGACGCGGACGCTGAGGAGCCCGAGTCTGTCGACGAGGAGTCGTCGGACGACGAGCAGGCGCTCAGGGCCAGCAGCGCGGTGACTCCCAGGGCGGCCACCTGCATCGGTCGGCCGGTCCGGCGCGCGGTACGGGTCATCACGGGTCCACTCCCTCTGGTCCTGACGGACACAATCACGTGTGGTCCTGACGGACCATTCACGGTCTCTCGACGACCACGTTGGTCGACTTGATCACGGCAACCGCCGGAACACCGGGCTCCAGCTCCAGTTCATCGGCCGACTCGCGGCTGACCAGCGCCACCACCCGGAACGGTCCGGCCTGGATCTCCACCTGCGCCGACACGTCCCCGAGGAGCACCTCGGTGACGATGCCGGAAAGGCGGTTGCGGGCCGAGGAACCGGTGGGCCCCCATTCCGCGCGGTGCACCTGCCGGGCGTAGGCCGCGAGGGCCGGGCCCGGGATGATCCGGCGGCCCAGCTCGTCGCGTTCGGCGGTGAGTTTCCCGCCGTCGACCAGGCGCCTCACGGTGTCGGCGCTGACACCGAGCAAGGCGGCGGCGTCCCCGATCCGGTAGGTGTGCATGCGCTGATGATACTGCCGCAGATGCAAGGTAAAAGTCTCCTGTCGCTTCGCATGAGCCGGAACCGAGATCGATCGGGGTGGTATGTGCGTTTGCACGGCAGGCGGGTCCGGGTACGGTCATCCAGGAGGTGGTGGCCCGTGACCCAGTCCCTCGCAGCCGCCGGTACGACCGCCAGTGCAGCCGCTGAAGCAACTACTGAAACAGCTGCTGTAACCGTCGCTGAAACAGCTACTGAGACCGTCGCTGAAACAGTTGCTGTAGCCGTTGCTGAAACAGCCGCCGGTACGGCTGTCGGTCCGGTGGCGGAACTCGTCCTCGCCGGCGATCTGACCCGGCCGGCCAGACTCACGGTGCCCGATCTGCTCGGCTGGCCGCAGCACCAGGCCGAGGTGACCTTCGAATGCGCCACCAGCGGCATCCGGCACCACCGCTTCACCGGGCCGTTGCTGCACGAGGTCCTCGCGGACGCCGGCCCCGGCTTCGACCCGGCCCGGCGCAAGGACCGTCTGCGCTTCCTGATCGCGGTGTCCGGCGCGGACGGTCACCACGCCCTGCTGTCCTGGGCGGAGATCGACCCCGACTTCGGGCGCGCGCCCGTCCTCCTCGCGGTCACCATCGACGACACTCCGCTCGACCGCGCCGGACCTCAGCTCGTCCTTCCGCAGGACCGTTGCGGTGCCCGGCACATCAGCGGCGTCAGCGCGATCCACGTGGACGGCGGCTACACCTCATGGGCGTGACGCCGGATGGAGCCGACGGGCGTCCTGGTCGTCCGGCACCGGCCCCACGAGGGCCCGTACGCCATCGGTACGGCACTGGAGACGGCCGGACTGCGCTGCCGGTCCGGGTGCGCCACATCTGAGGCACCTGAGGCACCTGAGGCACCATGGCGGGAAACCGGGAAACCGGGAAGCCGGGAGATCGGGAGACCGGGAGACCGGGAGACCGGGTCACCGCTCTCCGCGACGGCGACAACGGTGGCGAGCATCGCGACGAGGTCGAGGTACCGGCCGAGCATGCTGCGACGGGCGGCACCGGGGTGTGCCCGGGGGCCGACGTCCGTCCGGGCACCGCCACGCGCGAACGGTGGCGGCCACGGCTGCTCCGCGCTCTCAGGTCCGGTCGATGTGCACGTTCGTCGACTTCACCCGGGCGGTGGCCTCCACCCCGACCTCCAGCCCCAGTTCCTCCACGGCCTCCCGCGTCAGCAACGACACCAGCCGGTGCGGCCCGGCCTGGATCTCCACCTGGGCGGCGACATCTCCGAGTTTCACGGCCGTGACGATGCCGGGAAAGGCGTTGCGGACCGAGGTGTACGAGGCGCCTTCCTCGCCGCCACCGCCCTTGGCCAGCTCCACCGAGAAGGCAGCCAGATCCCTGCCGTCGATGAGGCGTCGCCCGCCCTCGTCCCGGTGTGTGGCCACCCGGCCGGCGTCCGCCCACCGCCGCGCGGTATCCGGACTCACCCCGAGCAGACGCGCCGCCTGGCCGATCGTGTAGGACTGCATAGGCGCCAAGATAGGCGATCAACGGCCACCCGACCGTGCGCAGGGGCGCGCATCCCTCCGACGCCGGGTAGAGCCGAGGCCCGGCCCCCCCATTACCGTTTTGGTAGCCCCGCAATGGGGCGCCTGGCCTTCGGAGTTGGCATGACTTTCTCCCCCTGTCGATCGCATGTCTTGGGGGGTGGTGTCACCGGCTCCGGAGGCATCGACAGACCGCTGATTAGGGGCATGACCACCGGCTTCTTCGCAGGTCGGGAGGCTCTTCGTAATGTGGATGTGGCGATCGGTGCCGTGGACGGCCGGGCGAGGACGACCGAAGGACGCATGTGATCGACGTCAGTGACATCGGCGCCTTCCTCGGCCTGGACGTCGGCAAAGGCGAACACCACGCCACCGCCGTCACCCCGGCCGGGAAGAAGGCCTTCGACAAGCGGCTGCCCAACAGCGAGCCGAAGCTCCGGGAAGTGTTCGGGAAACTGCAGGCCAAGCACGGGACCGTGCTCGTGGTGGTCGACCAGCCGGCCTCGATCGGGGCTCTGCCGCTGGCGGTGGCCCGGGACATGGGCTGCGAGGTTGCCTATCTGCCCGGGCTGACGATGCGGCGGATCGCCGACCTCTATCCCGGCGAGGCCAAGACAGACGCCCGCGACGCGTTCGTCATCGCCGACGCGGCCCGCGTCATGCCTCACACGCTCCGCTCGGTCGACCTCGAGGACGAGACCATCGCCGAGCTGGAGATGATCGTCGGCTTCGACGACGACCTGGCCGGCGAAGCAACCCGCATCAGCAACCGCCTGCGGGGCCTGCTGACGCAGATCCACCCGTCGCTGGAACGGGTCCTGGGCCCGCGCATCCAGCACCCGGCCGTGCTCGAACTCCTCGACCAGTTCGGCTCCCCGGCCCAGATCCGCAAAGCCGGACGGCGCCGGCTCACTGCGTTGATACGTCCGAAGGCGCCGCGGATGGCCGAGCGCCTCGTCGAGCACATCTTCACCGCCTTGGACGAACAGACCGTTGTCGTCCCGGGCACCGACGCGGCTGCTCTGATCGTCCCCAGCCTCACCAACTCGCTCCGAGCGGTGCTTGACCAGCGGAAACTCCTGGCCACACGGATCGAGGAACTGCTGGAGAACCACCCTCTTTCGAAGGTCCTGACGTCCATGCCGGGGATCGGCGTCAGGACCGGAGCCCGCATCCTCATCGACGTCGGTGACGGCAGTTCGTTCCCGACCGCCGCCCACCTCGCCGCCTACGCCGGCCTCGCCCCAACAACCCGCAGCTCGGGCTCCTCGATCCGCGGCGAACAACCATCCCGGCGCGGAAACAAGCAGCTCAAACGGGCCTTCTTCCTGTCCGCGTTCGCGGCTCTGGCCGACCCGGCCTCCCGGACCTACTACGACAAGAAGATCAGCCAGGGAAAGCACCACACCCAAGCCCTCCTCTGCCTCGCCAGACGACGAGCCGACGTGCTCTTCGCAATGCTCCGCGACGGCACCTTCTACGACCCACAGCCCGCCACATCAGCTTGACGAAACCCATAGGGGCACCCCCCCCGAGACTCAGAGTCTGAGAGCCACCGAGCCACCGAGCCACCGAGGCTCCCAACCTCAGAAGCACCCAGGCCAGAAGCAGACCGCAGTGCCGCCGCGCCCTCTCCGGACCCGCGCTCGTACGGGTCGCAGAAGATGCGGCGGCACTCGCCGGTCAGATGTCCCGGAAGATCTCGATCTGCGCCCCGACGGAGTTCAGCCGCTCGGCGAGGTCCTCGTAACCGCGGTTGATGACGTACACGTTGCGCAGCACCGACGTGCCCTCCGCCGCCATCATCGCCAGCAGCACGACCACCGCGGGACGCAGGGCCGGCGGGCACATCATCTCGGCGGCCCGCCAGCGCGTCGGTCCCTCGACCAACACCCGGTGCGGGTCGAGGAGTTGGAGTCGGCCGCCGAGCCGGTTCAGGTCGGTCAGGTAGATCGCGCGGTTGTCGTAGACCCAGTCGTGGATGAGGGTCTTGCCCTGCGCGACGGCCGCGATGGCCGCGAAGAACGGGACGTTGTCGATGTTCAGCCCGGGGAACGGCATCGGGTGGATCTTGTCGATCGGCGCCTCCAGCTTGGAGGGCCGGACCGTGAGGTCGATCAGACGGGTGCGGCCGTTGTCGGCCGGGTACTCCGGCGTACGGTCGTGGTCGAGCCCCATCTCCTCCAGGACCGCGAGCTCGATCTCCAGGAACTCGATGGGCACCCGGCGCACCGTCAGCTCCGACTCCGTGACGACGGCGGCGGCCAGCAGGCTCATCGCCTCGACCGGGTCCTCGGACGGCGAGTAGTCGACGTCGACGTTGATGTTCGGCACGCCGTGCACGGTGAGCGTGGTGCTGCCGATGCCCTCGACCCGCACCCCGAGCGCCTCCAGGAAGAAACACAGGTCCTGGACCATGTAGTTGGAAGAGGCGTTGCGGATAACGGTTACACCGTCGTACCGGGAGGCGGCCAGCAGCGCGTTTTCGGTAACCGTGTCCCCGCGCTCGGTCAGCACGATCGGCCGGTCCGGGCGGACGGCACGGTCGACGACGGCGTGGTACTGCCCCTCCGTCGCCGCGACCTCCAGCCCGAACCGGCGCAACGCGATCATGTGCGGCTCGATGGTCCGCGTACCGAGGTCGCAGCCACCGGCGTACGGCAGCTTGAAGTGGTTCATCCGGTGCAGCAGCGGACCGAGGAACATGATGATGGAACGGGTGCGTACGGCGGCGTCGGCGTCGATCGCGGCCATGTCCAGCTCGGCCGGCGGCACGATCTCCAGGTCGACACCGTCGTTGATCCAACGGGTCCGTACGCCGATGGAGTTCAGGACCTCCAGGAGGCGGTAGACCTCCTCGATCCGGGCGACCCGGCGCAGCACCGTGCGCCCCTGGTTGAGCAGCGAGGCGCACAGCAGGGCCACGCAAGCGTTCTTGCTGGTTTTCACGTCGATCGCGCCGGACAGCCGACGGCCGCCCACCACCCGCAGGTGCATCGGTCCCGCGTAACCCAGAGAGACGATTTCACTGTCCAGGGCTTCACCGATTCGAGCGATCATCTCAAGGCTGATGTTTTGGTTGCCTCGCTCGATGCGGTTGACGGCACTCTGGCTGGTTGCGAGCGCCTCGGCCAGTTGCGCTTGTGTCCAGCCCCGGTGCTGTCGGGCGTCACGGATGAGCTTGCCGATGCGTACGAGGTAGTCGTCTGCCATGGGGTTGAGGTTATCTCAGATATGAGATGGCACCTCTTGGGGGGTCCATTCGGGTGACGTCTCGTCAATGGTGCCTGTCCTTGCGGGTACGCCGCCACCCGAAAGGTCCGGGCAAATCGACTGATGTCGTACGACGTCCGGTGCTGCTGTGCGTGTGGCGCGGTCCGTGCTTGCCGCCGCCGGTCGTGATCGACCAGGAATGGCGATTGATGTTCAGTCGCACCCCGGGGAGGATGCGGAAACTCTTGCGGAAGGTGAGGGGCATCGAGGCTCCTTCGTCGCGTGGCGTCCGTTCCGCACACGTCTACCCCGACTCGGCGGGCCCATGACCGGCGTGCCTCCCATACCCCTCACCCTGAGGCTCGTTCAGGCGTCGACGTTCCGCACCGCCGTCACCGCCACCGTCACGTACGGTGCGGTGAAGCTGCCGCCCCTCGCGTCGATCGCGGCCCCGACCTCGGCCAGCACCTCCGCCACCTGGTCGGAGGGAAGGCGGGTCAGGATGCCGTGGGTGCGCATCTGGTCCAGCCAGGCGTCCCGGGTGTAGGTCCACTCCCAGTCGAACCGCCACTGCTCCGGCTCGCCGAACCCGACCGTGTCCCGGATGGCGTCGGCGGCCTTCGTGGCCAGCGCCTGATAGCCGTCCGTGCCGGGCCTGACGGCCGCCCCGAGGTCGACCGGCGAGTCGGGCGCCACTCGCCGGTAGGCGCCGGTCAGTGCCGTCGTCAGATCCTCGGGGAGCCGGTGTACGTTCCAGAACGCGGCGAGCCGTCCGCCTGGTCGCAGTGTCCGTGCGGCCTTCGCGGCCCCCGCCACCGGGTCGATCCAGTGCCAGGCCTGGCCGGCGACGACGGCATCGAAGGTGCGGCCCGCCGGCTCCCACGACTCGAACGTCGCGATCTCGGCCTCCACCCCGTGGGCGCGGGCCTCCTCGGCCATTCTCCCGTCGGGCTCGACCCCGAGCACCAGGCAACCGGCGGCCCGGAGTTGCCGGGCGACGATGCCGGTACCGCAGCCGACGTCGAGGACGCGCAGGGGCTCGGCCCCGGACCCGTCGGCGACGATCCGCTCGATCAGCGGGGCGGGATATCGGGGACGGGTCCGGTCGTAGCGTCCGGCGTCGGCGCCGAAGGACTCTGCCATCTGCCGATGTGTGTGGGGCTGGGCCCGGGCCTGGTCATGGGACCGGTCATGGGACTGGCCGCCGGAGGGCGTGGGTAAAGTGGGCATGCGCCCACTCTAGTGGGCGCATGCCCACTCGCCAATGGGGGCGAGGCGCTGAGCAACCGCTTGAGCAACAAGCGGCCCGACCGGCCAACAAACCGCCCGACCGACCAACCGCCCGCTCGGCCAACAGCCGCTCGACCAATATGTCGCTCCATCAACTGGCCGATCGCGCAACTGATCGACCGCGCAAGTGAAAGAAGGGGGACCACGACTCATGGCGCCGACCGGAGTGGCCATCCGCGATGTCCGCGAGCAGCTGTTCATCGCTGCCGAACGCGTCTTGCTACGGGACGGGGTGGCCGCGTTGACCAGCCGGGCCGTCACCACCGAGGCGGGTTGTGCCAAAGGCGTGCTGCATCGTCACTTCGCCGACTTCGACGCGTTCCTCGCCGAGCTGGTCCTCGACCGCATCGGCGGGCTCCGGCTCCGGGCGCAGGGCCTGCGCGAGTCCGCCGGGACCGGCACGGTCGTCGCCAACCTCACCGCCACTTTGACCGACCTGTTCGGCTCGGTCGCCGTGGCGATCGTCGCCCTCGTCATCTCCCGCGACGAACTGCGCGCCCGCCTGCGCGCGGCCGGATCGAAGGGCATCCCGCTCCTCACCGAGGCGGCGGCCGTGATCGCCGCCTACCTCACCGCCGAGCAGGCCCGCGGCCGTATCGCGTCGGACGCTGACATCGACACGCTCGCCCCCACCCTGATCGGCGCGGCCCACCTGCTCTTCGCAAGCGCCGGGAACACCGAGCCGCCGACGTTGGCGGAGGTCGCGAAGGTCGTGACGGCGGTGGTAGGCGGGGTGGTACGTGAGGGCTGAGGCTTGCGTGAGGGCTGAGGGCTGAGGGCTGATGTGCTCGCGGACCAGCCGGGCGCCGTCCAGAAACAGAGCGCGAACACTTGTCTGCCTCAGGCCGAGTACGACCTGCCCGCCTCACTGTCGGCGGCGGTGCCGTCCAAGACGCGATTCAGCGTGCCGCCCCTGGGTGTCGACGTCTTCGAGGGTTCCCTGGAGGGCCCGGTTCTCGCGGAGTCGGAGTACTCGGATGGCGGGGAGGCGCCGGCCCTCGTGCTGCCGGCGTGGTGCGTGGTGCGTGGTGCGTGGTGCGTGGTGCGTGATGCGCGATGCGTGGCCGAGGTCACGGACGGCGTGCGCTTCAGCGGCGGCATACTCGTCAGCGCTTCCCGGCGGGAGCTGTCGGCCTGGCCGGCGGAGTACGGCATCCGGCTTTCCCCGGGAGCGGACAGCGAGCCCGGGCATGACCATTCAGCCCCCATGTACTAGAGTTATCTCGACATCGAGATATCTGCCGAGGCGCCCCGCAGCCGCCATCCTGGTAAGGGTTACCTAACTTAGCCTGACCTTAGCGGATCGGCCAAGTCTGCGTGGCGGCAGGATGCGGTGGTAAGCGCACATCAATGAAGGAGACTGTCGTGTCGGCGAACAGC
The DNA here is from genome assembly GCA_001298545.1 of Actinobacteria bacterium OV320. Lineage (GTDB taxonomy): Bacteria > Actinomycetota > Actinomycetes > Streptomycetales > Streptomycetaceae > Streptomyces > Streptomyces coriariae. The sequence continues at coordinate 479,046 of LJCX01000030.1, read as the reverse complement.
TTCGACGCCCGCAGCACGCTGCAGGTGGGCGACGAGTCGTACGAGATCTTCCGGCTGGACAAGGTGGAAGGCTCGGCTCGCCTTCCGTACAGCCTGAAGGTGCTGCTGGAGAACCTGCTCCGTACCGAGGACGGCGCGAACATCACCGCCGACCACATCCGTGCGCTCGGCAACTGGGACTCCCAGGCCCAGCCGTCGCAGGAGATCCAGTTCACGCCGGCTCGCGTGATCATGCAGGACTTCACCGGCGTGCCCTGTGTCGTCGACCTCGCCACCATGCGTGAGGCCGTCAAGGAGCTCGGCGGCGACGCGGCGAAGATCAACCCGCTGGCCCCGGCCGAGCTGGTCATCGACCACTCCGTCATCGCCGACAAGTTCGGCACCAACGACGCCTTCGCCCAGAACGTCGAGCTGGAGTACGGCCGCAACAAGGAGCGCTACCAGTTCCTGCGCTGGGGCCAGACCGCGTTCGACGAGTTCAAGGTCGTCCCGCCGGGCACCGGCATCGTCCACCAGGTGAACATCGAGCACCTCGCTCGCACGGTCATGGTCCGTAACGGCCAGGCCTACCCCGACACCCTGGTCGGCACCGACTCGCACACCACCATGGTCAACGGCCTCGGCGTCCTCGGCTGGGGCGTCGGCGGCATCGAGGCCGAGGCCGCGATGCTCGGGCAACCGGTTTCGATGCTGATCCCGCGCGTCGTGGGCTTCAAGCTCACCGGTGAGCTCACCCCCGGCACCACCGCCACCGACCTCGTGCTGACCATCACCGAGATGCTCCGCAAGCACGGTGTCGTCGGCAAGTTCGTCGAGTTCTACGGTGAGGGCGTCGCCGCCACCTCGCTCGCGAACCGCGCCACCATCGGCAACATGTCGCCGGAGTTCGGCTCCACCGCCGCGATCTTCCCGATCGACGACGAGACGCTGAAGTACCTCAAGCTCACCGGCCGCTCCGAGCAGCAGGTCGCGCTCGTCGAGGCGTACGCCAAGCAGCAGGGCCTCTGGCTGGACCCGCAGGCCGAGCCGGACTTCTCCGAGAAGCTCGAGCTGGACCTCTCCACGGTCGTCCCGTCCATCGCCGGCCCGAAGCGCCCGCAGGACCGCATCGTCCTCGCGAACGCCGCCGAGCAGTTCAAGACGGACGTGCTCAACTACGTCGACACCGCCGACGAGGCGGGCAAGGAGTCCTTCCCGGCCTCCGACGCCCCGGCCAACCACCCCAACGGCGCCCCGTCCAACCCGGTCACCGTGACCGCCCCCGACGGTTCGACGTACGAGATCGACCACGGTGCGGTGACGGTCGCGGCCATCACCTCCTGCACCAACACCTCCAACCCGTACGTCATGGTCGCCGCCGCGCTCGTCGCGAAGAAGGCCGTGGAAAAGGGCCTGACCCGCAAGCCGTGGGTCAAGACCACGCTCGCCCCGGGCTCGAAGGTCGTAACCGATTACTTCGACAAGGCGGGCCTCACCCCGTACCTCGACAAGGTCGGCTTCAACCTCGTCGGCTACGGCTGCACCACCTGCATCGGCAACTCCGGCCCGCTGCCGGAAGAGGTCTCCAAGGCCGTCAACGACCACGACCTCGCGGTCACCTCGGTCCTCTCCGGCAACCGGAACTTCGAGGGCCGGATCAACCCCGACGTCAAGATGAACTACCTGGCCTCCCCGCCGCTGGTCGTCGCGTACGCCCTCGCGGGCTCCATGAAGGTGGACATCACGCGCGACGCGCTCGGTGTCGACCAGGAGGGCAAGCCGGTCTTCCTGGCCGACATCTGGCCCTCCGAGGCCGAGGTCAACGACGTCGTGGCGAACGCCATCGGCGAGGACATGTTCAACAAGTCCTACAAGGACGTCTTCGCGGGCGACGCCCAGTGGCAGGCGCTGCCGATCCCGACCGGCAACACCTTCGAGTGGGACGCCGAGTCGACCTACGTCCGCAAGCCCCCCTACTTCGAGGGCATGACGATGGAGACCACCCCGGTCTCCGACATCGCCGACGCGCGCGTCCTCGCCAAGCTGGGCGACTCGGTCACCACCGACCACATCTCCCCGGCCGGCGCGATCAAGGCCGACACCCCGGCGGGCAAGTACCTCACCGAGCACGGCATCGAGCGACGTGACTTCAACTCCTACGGCTCGCGCCGAGGCAACCACGAGGTCATGATCCGCGGCACCTTCGCCAACATCCGCCTGCGCAACCAGGTCGCGCCGGGGACGGAAGGCGGTTACACCCGCGACTTCACCCAGGCCGACGCGCCGGTGTCGTTCATCTACGACGCCTCGCGCAACTACATCGAGCAGGGCATCCCGCTGGTCATCCTGGCCGGCAAGGAGTACGGCTCCGGCTCGTCCCGCGACTGGGCCGCCAAGGGCACCGCGCTGCTCGGCGTCAAGGCCGTCATCGCCGAGTCCTACGAGCGCATCCACCGCTCGAACCTCATCGGCATGGGCGTCATCCCGCTGCAGTACCCGGCGGGCCAGTCCGCCGAGACCCTCGGCCTGACCGGCGAGGAGGCCTTCTCCATCGCCGGCATCACCGAGCTGAACGACGGCACCACCCCCGCCACGGTCAAGGTCACCACCGACACCGGTGTGGAGTTCGACGCGGTCGTCCGCATCGACACCCCCGGTGAGGCGGACTACTACCGCAACGGCGGCATCCTGCAGTACGTGCTGCGCAGCCTGATCCGCAAGTAACCGATCGGGAAGCGGTTCCGCAACGGTCTCGGCAAGCGGTTCCGCAACCGGTCTCGACAAGCGGTTCCGCAACCGATCGAGCAGCGGTTCGGCAAGCAGTACGGCACGGCAATGGAGGGCCGCACCCCCGTCAGCGGGGGTGCGGCCCTCCGTCGTGCCGCCCGGATGTCGGACCCCGTGGCCGACCAGTGCCGATGCCCCTTTGGGCCGCGGCAGTCGGCGGACAGTCGGCAGGCCCCGGGCAGGCCCTCGCAGGCCTGCCCGGAGCCTGGGACCGAAAGGCGTGCGCCGCCACAGGTCGGCACAGATGGAAAGAAACCCGGTTCACACGGCTTCGGCTCAGTCGGAGCACAGGGTTCCCCCAGCCAACCGGGACAGGATCAGGACATGGCTGGCATCTCCGGTACCCGAAGCGGACGGGTCCGCGTTCTGATCGTCGACGACGAGCCCGCGCTCACCGAAGTGCTCTCCGTGGCCGTCACCGAGGCGGGCCGGCGCCCCTACCCGGCCGCCGACGGGCACAGCGCGCTCAGAATCGCGCGCGGCTGCGCCCCGCACGCCGTCGTCCTCGACGGCATGCTGCCCGACCTCGACGGCATCCAGGTGCTGCGCCGTCTGCGCTACGAGAACCCCGAGCTGCCCATCCTCATGCTCACCGCCCGCGACGCCCTGGAGTTCCGCATCGACGGGTTGGCGAACGGGGCCGACGACTACGTCACGAAACCGTTCTCACTGGAGGAGGTCGTGCTGCGCCTGCGCGGGCTGCTGCGCCGGTCCGGTGCCGAACGGACCCGCACCGACGACTCCGTACGCGTCCTCGGCGACCTGGTGCTGACCGGCGGGTCCCGTGAGGTGCACCGGGACGGTTCGCGGATCACCCTCACCGCCAAGGAGTTCGAACTGCTCAGCCTGCTGATGGAGCACCCGCGGCAGGTCCTGAGCAAGACACAGATCCTCGACCACGTCTGGACCAGTTCCTTCGACGGCGGCGGAAACCTCGTCGAGGTGTACATCTCGAGCCTGCGCCGCAAGCTCGACCGCGGCCGCCCACCCATGATCCATACCGTGCGCGGACTGGGGTACGCCATCAGGCCGGTGGAGGACGGAAGATGAGGATTCGTCCGAGCAACGTCCGCCCGCAGGGTGCCGGTTCGAGGGATGTCCGTCCGGCCGACAATCGTCCGGCCGACGCCGTTCCGGCCGACGCCCGTTTGACCGACGTCCGTCCGGTCGAGGCCGGCTGTGGGGCTGGCCGTCCTGGGGATGGCCGGCGGTGGGATCTCCGTTGGGCGGATGCCCGTCCGCGGGGTGGCTCCCTGCGCACCCGTCTCCTGGTCTTCATCAGCGTCGTACTCGTCGCCGTGTGCGCGGTGATGGCACCCACCACCGTTTTCGCCCAGCGTGCCTACCTGCTGGGCAACCTGGACGACCGTGTCACCAACGCCGCGGAACGCAGCCTGGGTGGCGCCTCCCTCCACCCGGGCCTGACGCAGGACCTCACCTTTCTCAACGAGAGCGGCCATCCGGCCGGGATGCTCGCCGCCCGCCTGGACGCGGACGGCACCGTCCTCGCGGCGGCGACGGTGGGCCAGGACGCCCCGCCACAGAACCTCACGGAAACACAGATCTCGGCCCTGAAAGGCATCGCGACCGACGGCGGCCTGCACACCAGGACGGTCCCCGGCCTGGGCACCTACCGCTTCACCGCGCTCGACAACAACGGTGTACGCGTTCTCACCGGACTTCCGATGGACGACGTCCAGGACATGATCGGTGGCCTGGTGGTCGTGGAGGCGGTCGTCGCCGCGGCGGGCCTGACGGTGGCCGGCTGTGTCTGCGCGGTGGTCATCCGACGTCAACTGCGCCCCCTCGGCAGGGTCGCCGCCACCGCCGTCGAGGTCTCGCACGCCCCGCTCTGCCGCGGCGAGGTAACCGGTCTCACCCGGGTTCCCGAACGGGACACCGACCCCGGCAGCGAGGCGGGTCAGGTGGGCGCCGCCCTGAACCGCATGATCGACCACGTGGAGTCCTCGCTCGCCGAACGCCAGCGCAGCGAGGAGCGGATGCGCCGCAGCGAGGAGCGCATGCGCCGCTTCCTGGCCGACGCCAGCCACGAACTGCGCACCCCCCTCGCTTCCATCGCCGGATACGCGGAGCTGATGAACCGGGGCACGGACCGCATCGAACCGGGCCTGGCCTGGCGCCGGGTGACGGCCGAGTCGGCGCGGATGACGGGTCTGGTGGAGGACCTGCTGCTGCTCGCCCGGCTGGACGAGGGCAGACCGCTGCAATCCGCCGAGGTGGACCTCGCGGCGCTCGTCGCCGAGACGGTGTGGGACGCCCGGGCCGCGGGCAGCGGTCACGACTGGCAACTGGAGCTCTGCCTCGACGAGGCGCCCCTGGTCCTCGGCGACGAGGCCCGCCTGCACCAGGTGGTCGCCAACCTGTTGGCCAACGCACGTGTGCACACACCCGTTGGCACGAGTGTCGTGGCGGTGGTGGAGGCACGACGGGGGATGTGCGCGGTGCGCGTCCGGGACGACGGCCCCGGCATCCCGCCCGACCTCCTCCCGACGGTCTTCGAACGCTTCACCCGCGCCGACGCGTCACGGGTCCGCGCCACCGCAGGCAGCGGCGCCGGCCTCGGCCTCGCCATCGTCGCGGCGATCACGTCGGCCCATGGCGGTCACATCGATGTGCACAGCGAACCGGGCCGCACAGAGTTCAGGGTGGAGCTGCCGCTCGCGGGGGAGACCGGCGCGGACACTCTGACCTGGAGTCCACGGGTGTCGGTGCGATGAGTCGAAGCGCCGCCGAGGCGCTCGATTCCGCAGGCCCCGCCACACCACGCGGAGACTTCCCTCAGCCCGATCACCATGCTCAGCCGCCAGGAAGCCGCTCTCCACGACGACGATTCGACAGCGTCGATCCCGTCGATCCCGTTGATCACATCGCCAACGTCGGCCACATCGGTCGTCTCGTCGGTCAGGCCACCCCAGCGGGTCGCACAAGGAAACAGCCGAAACAGCCGAAACGGCCGATCGGCCCTGTTCCAGCCGGCCACACTCCGACGAACTGTCGAGTTGCCGTGTTTTCCGCGTATTCCACATGCCACCGCTTCAGTTTTCCCTCAGTTTCCGCGCCCAAAGTCGTCCCCGGCCCGGCACTCCGTCACGGACGTGCCAACGATGAAGGGAGCCAGCGGAGATGACCGATTCCACTACCGGGGAACTGGAACCGCAGGCGGAACCGCAGCCCGAAACCGGTCGAAGCGCTCACGCAGGCCGCCGAAATTTCATGCGCAGGGTTTTCCTCGCCAGTGGCGCCACCGCCGTGGCGACCATGGGCGGGGCCGGCGCCTGGGCCGCGATGGCCGACGACGCCACCGGCACGGCGGACGCCACCGCCTCAGCCTCCCCGAGCGGTGCGCCCAGTGGCGGGCCGGGCGGAGGGGCCGGCGGGGCCATGCCGACGGAGAGCATCACGGAGGAGTTCTTCGGTCTCACCACGGACGGCAAGCGGATCGAAGACCTGTTCACGATCCACTCGCAGAAGGTCGCCACCGGACCGGTGACAGCCGCCGCCCAGGCCTTCCTCGCCGGGCTGAGCGACAGTGAGAAGTCCGACGCGCAGTTCGCCGTCCATTCCACCGAGTGGCGGCTGTGGAGCAACACCGACGCCTACTCCCGACAGGGTGTTTCCATCGCGGATCTCTCCGACGAGAAGAACGCCCTCGGCGAGGCCCTGCTGAAGGCCGCACTCAGCGCCCAGGGCCTGGAAACCACCCAGCTCACCCGGAAGATCAACAAGGCTGCCTGCGAAGCGGTCAACAGCACGCAGTACGCCGAGGCCTACTACTGGACGATCATGGGCACGCCCTCCGCCACCGAGCCCTGGGGCTTCCAGTTCGACGGCCACCACCTGGTCGTCAACTACTTCGTCCTCGGCGAACAGGTGGTCATGAGCCCGTGTTTCTGGGGTTGCGAGCCGACCTCGATGGAGATCGACGGTACGAAGACCCAGGTGATGCAGGAGGAGATCGAGGCAGCGCTCGCGGTCGTCAACTCCCTCGACCCCACCCAGCGGTCGACGGCGATCCTCAAGTCCCAGAAGGACAACGACGAGATCACCGCCGGCGCCTTCACGGACAACGCGGTCGTCGAGTACAAGGGCATCCTCGCCACCCGGCTCACCGCCGTCCAGCGCAAGTTGCTGCTCACGCTGATCGACCGTTTCGTCGGCAAGGCCAGGGACGACGTCGCCGAGGTCCAGAAGGCCGAGATCAGGAAGCATCTCGCCGAGACCTACTTCGCCTGGATGGGAGGTACGGCCGCCGAATCCGCTTTCTACTGCCGGATCCAGAGCCCGGTCATCTGGATCGAGGTCGACTGCCAGTCGCCGTTCGCGTTCGGCTCGCTGTACGGCGAGACCAATGGTGGGGCCCCGACGCAGCAGCATCTGCACTGCGTGGTCCGCACACCCAACGGCAACGACTACGGCAAGGAGCTTCTGCGCCAGCACCTCCGGACGTCGCCGCACCACCACTGACAGCCGACGTTTCACAGCAGCGCCGTACGAGCCCGTTTACAAGTGGGCCGTACGGCGCTACCTTCCGCAACAGGTGAAGTGGGAGCGCTCCCACATCTGTTCGTGCCCGGCGGACCGGAACCTGTCGGGCGCGGGTCCGGGAGGCTCCCACTTCACGCCCCCACACCCGCATCCGCAGTGCACCCCATGCACGCACGGTCCGTACATGGAAGGCGGACTCAATTGCCATGCAATCTGTCATGATCACGCCAAATTTGCGGTCGAGGTTACGCACCAGGGCCCTCCTCCTCGTCCTCCTCGCCCTGCTGGCCACCGTCCCCGCCCTGGGCCTGATCGTCACGACCGGCGGCAAGGCCGAGGCTCACGGCACCCCCATGAAACCCGGTAGCCGCACGTTCCTGTGCTGGCAGGACGGGTTGACCGACACCGGTGAGATCAAGCCGGTCAACCCCGCCTGCAAGAACGCACAGCAGGTAAGCGGTACCACGCCCTTCTACAACTGGTTCTCGGTACTGCGCTCCGACGGGGCCGGCCGCACCCGCGGCTTTGTGCCGGACGGCGAGTTGTGCAGCGGCGGCAACACCAACTTCACCGGTTTCAATGCGGCCCGCAGCGACTGGCCGCTCACCCATCTCACGTCGGGCGCGAGCGTCGACTTCTCCTACAACGCCTGGGCCGCGCACCCGGGTTGGTTCTACGTCTATGTCACCAAGGACGGCTTCGACCCGACCCGGACCCTCACCTGGGACGCGATGGAGAGCCAGCCCTTCCTCTCCGTCGACCACCCGCCGCTGAACGGCAGCCCGGGCACGGTCGAGGCCAACTACTCCTGGACCGGCCAACTCCCGGCGAACAAGTCCGGCCGGCACATCATCTACATGGTCTGGCAGCGCTCGGACAGTGCCGAGACCTTCTACTCCTGTTCCGACGTGGTCTTCGACGGAGGAAACGGCGAGGTAACCGGCATCCATGAACCGGGCAACCCGACCGAACCCGTTCCCGGTACGTGCACGGCCACTCGGCGGACCACCAACAGCTGGACCGGTGGCTACCAGTCCGAGGTGACCGTCACCAACTCCGGCGACGTTCCGATGCTCGGCTGGATGGTCGACTGGACGCTGCCCGGCGGTCAGTCGGTGGCCAGTCTGTGGAGCGGCAACGCCACCTACAACGGGCAGGCGGTGATGGTCCACAACGCCGACTGGAACGGCTCGTTGAGTCCGGGTCAGAGTGCGACGTTCGGATACGTCGTCTCCGGTTCGGGCGGCGACAGTGCGACGAGCCTTCCCTGCAGGGTCGGCTGAGCGGGGGCAGCTCAGGGCGGGCCCGGTGGGTGGTGAGCCGCACGCCCACCGGGCCCGCGAGCCGGGCCTGCCCCAGGGGGGAGCGGGGCGGTCCGGGGTGTCCCTGCCCGGACGGTGCCACGGACGGGGGATCGCGATGCGACAACGTTGTCTGAACGTCGCTGGGACGACCTTACCGGGTCAACGCGTGTAGGAGCCAACCGAGTTGGAAAGGGGTTGGCCGGGAAACGCCTGCAGGTGCCCAGGTGCCCAGGTGCCCAGGTGCCCAGGTGCCTTCGTGCGTTCTCGCGCGGGGAGGTGCGTGATCCCCTCGGCCCGGCGGGTGGAGCCACCCACCGCGGCACCACCCCGGATTCTGGCGTGACGCACCGTACCGGCTGTCGCGAGAGGGTGGTGACGTGATACGGACGTCAGCCGTCCAACGTCGCCGCGAGCCAGTGGAGTTGGCGTGCCACCTGCTCTCCCTCGCCGCCCTCGTGACCGTTGAACGGATACGCGTGCATCTCCTTCCGGGGATCGGCGCCGTCGCTCAGCTCCCCGTACCGGTTGAACGCGGCGTACGCCCCGCTCGGCGGGCAGACCGTGTCGCGCAGGCCGGTGCCGAAGTGGGCGGGTGCCTGGGCGCGACGGGCGAAGGAAACGCCTTCCACGTAGGAGAGCGTGCGGTAGGCGGTTTCTTCGGTGCCCCGGTGGACCGAGAGGTAGGTGGCGATCTCGCCGTACGGGCCCGTGTCGGTGAGTTCCAGGGAGCGCCGGATCCCGCACAGGAGTGGGGCCGTGACCAGGAGGGCGGTCAGGTCGGGGAGCAGGCCCGCGACTGCGAGGGCGAGTCCGCCGCCCTGACTGTTGCCGGCGGCGACCGTGCGGGTGGGATCGACGCCGGGCAGCGCCCGAGCCGCCGTCACCGCTCGTACCGCATCCGTGATCAGACGGCGGTAGTGGTAGTCGTGCGGGGAGCGGAGGCCACGAGCGGCCGGACCGGGGCCACCGGGCGCGGTGGCGTGCGGGTCGGGGGTGGCGCCCCCGTTGCCGTACTGGTCGCCCTGGCCGCGGTTGTCCATCAGCAGGTGGGCGTAACCAGCGTTCACCCAGGTCAGGCGCTCGTGGGGGAGGCCGCGGCCGCGTCCGTAGCCGACGTACTCGACCACCACCGGAAGGGGTTCCCGAGCGTCTGCCGGCAGGCTGAACCAGGCGCGCACCGGATCCCCCGCGAAGCCCCGGAACGTGACGTCCCAGGTGTTCGTGAGGCGGAGACCGGTTTCGACGGGCCGCACGGACACCAGCGGAGCCGGCTGCCCTGCCCCCTTCAGGGTGGCCCTCCAGAAGGCGTCGAAATCGTCGGGCTCGTCGGGTTCGGGGCGGTGTCGTTCCAGCTCCGGCAGTGGCAGGTCGAACGCGGGCACGGGGGCACCTCGCAGGGGTTGTGGGCGATCGATCGTTGCGTAGGTCGGACAGAAAATTGCGGCGGACCGTAGCACTCAACTTCCCGGTTCTACCCTGCCGGTGACGGAATCCAACACCATGCGTCGTCCCACCGGTCCGCCGTGCAGCACCCATTGACAGCGCTTTCCGTGAGCCCTTACGTTGCCGCAGAGTTACCGGTAAGGGCACGAAAGTTTCGAGATCACGCGCTGCGAATCGAGTGTTTCGAAGAACGCCCCGGGAGGCCCGAGCATGAGCACCTCCACCACATCGGCCCCACCTCCAGGAACGCAGGACCCGCCGCCCAAGACCCGGCACGGTCCCGAGCGTCCGGTCACCGCGCGCCGCGGCTGGCGGCGGGCGCTGCGCCGGGACTGGCAGCTGTACTCGCTGGCCGTGTTGCCGCTGCTGTTCTTCCTGGTCTTCCGTTACCTGCCGATGATCGGAAACGTGATCGCGTTCCGCCGCTTCGAACCCGGTGGTTCGATCCTGGGGGAGCGGTGGGTGGGGCTGCGCTATGTGCGGATGTTCCTGACCGACCCCACGTTCTGGCAGGTCTTCCGCAACACCCTGTGGCTCGGCGGACTGACGCTCGTGTTCTGCTTCCCCATCCCGATCGTCCTGGCACTGCTGCTCAACGAGGTGCGCCGACGCTCGCTGAAACGGTTCGTGCAATCGGTTTCGTACCTTCCGCACTTCCTGTCGGTCGTGATCGTCGCGGGCATCACCATGCAGATGCTGGCCACGGACGGTCCGGTCAACCATGTGCTGGACTGGTTCGGCCACGATCCGGTCCGGTTCATCCAGGAACCCGGCTGGTTCCGCACGATCTACGTCGGCTCGGAGATCTGGCAGACCGCGGGATGGGGCACGATCCTCTACCTCGCCGCGCTCACCACGATCGACGAAGACCTCTACGAGGCCGCGCGGATCGACGGCGCGAGCCGCTGGCGGCAGATCTGGCACGTCACCCTGCCCGGCATCCGCCCCACCATGATCACGTTGCTGATCCTGAACATCGGCACGTTCCTGGCGGTCGGCTTCGAGAAGGTCCTGCTGCTCTACAACCCGCTGACCTACCCGACGGCCGACGTGGTCTCTACCTACCTCTACCGGGCCGGCGTCGAGTCCAACAGTTTCAGCTACGCCGCCGCGATCGGTCTGTTCGAAGCGATCATCGGGCTGGTGCTGGTCACCGGCGCGAACCAACTGTCGCGTCGCACGGTGGGGACGAGCCTGTGGTGAGCCTCCTGACGTCCCGTGCTCCGCGCCCCCGCACCTCCGTGAACCAGCCCACGCGTGGCTACCGCGTCTTCCAAGGCGTGAACGGCGTGATCCTCACCCTGGTCGTGCTGGTGACCCTCTATCCCTTCGTCAACATCATCGCCCGGTCGTTCAGCGGTGAACGTCAGATCCGAGCCGGTGAGGTGACCCTGTGGCCCGAGGGGTTCAACCTCACCACCTACAGAATCGTTTTCCAGGACTCGATGTTCTGGCGAAACTACGGAAACACCGTGCTCTACACGGTCGTCTCCACCGTCATCGCCATGGCTCTCACGACCTGTTACGCCTATGTCCTGTCGAAGAGGAACCTCAAGGGGCGGGGCGTTCTCGTCGGCGTCGCCGTGTTCACCATGTTCTTCACCGGCGGGCTGATCCCCCATTACGTCCTGGTCACCAGCCTCGGCCTGAAGAACTCCGTCTGGGCGATCGCGCTGCCCAACGCCATCAGCGTCTTCAATCTGCTGGTGATGAAGGCGTTCTTCGAGAGCCTGCCCACCGAGCTGGAGGAAGCCGCGGAGATCGACGGTCTGAGCACCTACGGCATTCTGCTCAGGGTCGTGCTGCCGCTGTCCAAGGCGGTCATCGCGACGATGGTGCTCTTCTACTCCGTGTCCTTCTGGAACTCCTGGTTCTCCGCATACCTCTACATGGACCGGACCGAACTCATGCCGGCCACCGTCTATCTGCGCAACCTCATCTCCGGTGCCACCACGGGCGGCAACGCGGGCGCCGGTACGGAGCAGCTCAGTCAGGTGGGGGCCAACATCCAGGCGGTCGCGATCGTACTGACGTCGCTGCCCATCCTCTGTGTCTACCCGTTCGTCCAGCGCTATTTCGTCTCGGGCGTGATGCTCGGCGCGGTCAAGGGCTGAGAGTCGTCCCTCTTACGGAACAAGGGAGTATCCGTGAAGAACGCAGGTCAGCTGTCCCGACGCCAGATTCTCACCGCCGCAGGCTTCATCGGCCTCGCCACCCTCACCGGGTGCGGCAGCGGCGACGATGCAGAGGACTCCAAAGACCTCTCCAAGAAACAGAACGGCGCGATGAAGGAGTACCGGGCGGGCCAGCAGTTCAAGGCATCGAAGCCGCTTTCCTTCTCGGTCCTGCACAACAACAACCCGGTCTACCCGTTGAAGGACAGCTGGCTGTTCTGGAAGGAACTCACCAAGCGCACCGGTATCACGCTGAAACCCGTTGCCGTCCCGCTGAGCGATTACGAGAAGAAGCGCAGCGTCCTCATCGGCGCGGGCGACGCCCCGTTCCTGATACCCAAGACGTATCACCCGTCGGAAGTCGCCTTTGTCTCCTCGGGCGCGATCCTGCCGGTCAGCGAGTACGTGCACCTCATGCCCAACTTCCAGGACAAGGTGCGAAAATGGAAGCTGGAACCGGAACTCGACTCCATCAGGCAGTCCGACGGCAAGTACTACCTTCTTCCGGGCCTGCAGGAGAAGGTCAAGTCCGGCTACTCGCTGTCCTTGCGCACGGACGTCCTCGACAGGCTCGGCCTGAGCCTCCCCACCACCTGGGACGAGGTGTACGACGTCTTCAAGGCGATCAAGGCCGAATACCCCGATCGCTACCCGTTCACCGATCGCTGGAGCACCAACACCCCTTTCCCAGCAGCCGCGTTGCTCAGCTACCTCGGCCAGGCGTACGGCGTGCGGGCGGGCTGGACCTACGACAACATCAGTTTCGACGCGAAGGCCGGGGAGTTCGTCTTCACCGGCGCCACGGACGGCTACCGCCAGATGATCGAGTACCTGAGGAAACTGGTCGCCGAGAAGCTGATGGACCCGGAGAGTTTCACTCAGACGGACGACGACGCCGTGCAGAAGCTGTTGGGCGAGAAATCCTTCGCGATCAGCGCCAATCCGCAGGAGCTGGTCCAGAACTACCGTTACAACCTGGAGAAACAGGTGAGCGGAGCGAAGATCGAGATGGTGCCGGTACCGCTCGGTCCGGCCGGTCCGGTGGTGATCGGCGGCGCCCGGTTGGAAAACGGTGTCATGGTCTCCAGCAAGGCGCTCAAAAGCGACACCTTCGTCGCGATGATGCAGTTCGTCGACTGGCTGTGGTACTCGGACGAGGGTCAGCGGTTCGCCAAGTGGGGTGTCCAGGACGTCACTTACACCCGTGTCGGCGACCAGTACAAGCCGGAGCCGGGCATCACCCTCATGGGCTCGGACCCGGATGCCCCGAAGGACCTGCAAAAGGACTACGGCTTCTTCAACGGTGTCTTCACGTACGGCGGCAGCTGGGCGCTGGTCTCCTCTTCCTTCAGCCCGGACGAGAAGAAGTTCCAGGACGCGATGGCCCGACGCGAGCAACTGCCGATCGGCCCGGCCCACCCGTTGCAGTCCGTGGAGCAGGAGCAGGCGTCGCTGTGGGACACGCCCCTGAGGGACCACGTCACCCAGAACACGCTCAAGTTCGTCATGGGCAAGCGCCCGTTGTCCGAATGGGACGACTACGTCACCGAGTTGAAGGCCAAGAACATGGATCAGCTCGTCGGCCTGCACAACAAGGCGCGTGAACGCTTCAAGAAGGAGAACGGGTGAGCACTGTTCCCGCCGAGCCGACAGGCCGGCTCTCCGACGCCTGGCGTTTCTGCGTGGGCACCGGACGGATCGAACTCGCCCTGCGTCGCGACTACCAGGACTCCCTCGCTCTGATCCAGCGTGAAATCGGTTTCCGCCATATTCGCGGCCACGGCCTGTTCAGCGACGGAATGGGCGTGTACCGCCCGTACGACCACGGGGGAGCCCGCCGCACCCACCACTCCTACACCTACGTCGACCAGGTCGTCGACGCGTTTCTGTCGGCCGGCATCCGCCCCTTTCTCGAGCTCGGCTTCATGCCCGCGGAACTGGCCTCGGGAAGCCGCACCGTCTTCTGGTGGCAGGGCAATGTCACCCCGCCCCGCTCACACCGCGAGTGGGCCGACCTGGTGCGCTCCACCCTCGCTCACCTCGTCGACCGCTACGGCCTCGACGAGGTTCGCACCTGGCCGATCGAGGTGTGGAACGAGCCGAACCTGCCCGACTTCTGGCAGGACGCGGACGAAAAGGCGTATCACCGCCTGTACGAGGTCACCGCCCACGCGGTGAAGGAGGTGGACGCCGGCCTCCAGGTCGGGGGCCCGGCCATCTCCCCGGGCGCCGACGACTGGCTGGAGCGGTTCGCCGAGTTCGCAGAGCATCGGGACGTGCCCGTCGACTTCGTGTCGAAGCACGCCTACACCTCCGGCCCCGCGCAGCACGTGCCGTTCGGCGTCCACCAGACCCTGGCCCCGGCCTCCGGCCTGCTCGACCAGTTCGCCGCACCCCGAGCACTCCTCAAGGGAACCCGGCTGGCCGAGCTACCGGTGCACATCACTGAGTTCAACTCCTCCTACCGCCCGGACAACCCGATCCACGACACCGCTTTCCATGCCGCTTACCTGGCGCCGGTCCTCGCACACGGCGGTGACCTCGCCGACTCCTTCTCGTACTGGACGTTCAGCGACATGTTCGAGGAAACCGGTGTCCCCACGGCCCTCTTCCACGGCGGGTTCGGGCTGCTCACCCACCGGCAGATCAAGAAACCGACGTACCACCTGTACGCGTTCATGGCGCGGATGGGCCCCGACCTGCTCGCACGCGGCGACGACCACCTGGTCACCCGCCACCCCGACGGCCGGATCACGATCCTGGCCTGGGCGCCCGTCGACCCGACCGGCGAGACCCCCGGCCCCGGGCGCCATGCGCTGCGGCTGTCCCTCCCGGTCATGGCGCGTCAGGTCTTCGTCCGCCGGTCCACGGTCGACGACGAGCAAGGAAACGCCTACGCCGTCTGGCGGCACATGGGCAGCCCACGCTCACCACGGTCCAGGCAACTGCACCTCCTGCACGAGGCCGCCGAACCCGCCCGCAGCCACCGGCGGCTGACCACCCCGCAGGGCCGTGCCGAACTGGACCTCACCCTGTCCCGCCACGAGATCACCCTCGTCGAACTCACCCCGCTCACCGACGAGACCCCTCCCTGGTGGGACGAACGACGGCTGCTCGGCGGGGCGGCGGCATGAGCGCGGTAAGCGCTTCGACACCGCTTTCCGCCCCCGCCGCGTATCCGGCGAAACGACCTCATGAACCGCCACATGAGGGATTTCGATACCGGTTTCCCGCCCCTCCGTCGCCGGCCACTGCGCAGCTGGGCCGCCCAGGCCGCGGGCCGAATGATTCCGGAACCGGTTACCCCCGCCGCAGCCCGCCCCCGACGGCAAGGAAAGCCTCATGAGCACCGCGACCACCGCGACCACGGCGAGCGGATTCGGCACCGGACCCCTGTCCCGAGCCGCCGCCCTCCTGCACACCCTCCTCACCATCGAGGGCCTTCTCCTCGCGACGGCCGCCCCCGGGCTGGTCGGCCTGCTCTTCCTGGGCCCCGAACCGGCGAACCTGCCCCTCGCCGCCTGCTGCCGCTCGGCCCGGCCCTGTCCGCCGCGCTGTACGCCCTGCATCACCGCAGCCGCGACCTCACCGACCTCCACCCGGCCCGCTGCTACCTGCGTGGCTGGCGTCTCAACGCCTTCCCCGCGCTGAAGCTCTGGGCACCCCTGCTGGCCTGGCTCACGGTGATCGCGTTCACCCTCACCCACTTCGCCGCCACGGGCCTGCCCGGCTGGTGGGCGGTGCTGCTCGGGGTGATCGGCGTGGCCGCGCTCCTCTGGGGCACCCACGCCCTCGTCCTCACCTCGCTGTTCGCCTTCCGCGCCCGTGACACCGCCCGGCTCGCCGCGTACTTCCTGCTCCGGCGGGGCCGCGCCACCCTCGCCGCAGCCTCCCTGCTCGTCCTGGTCGGCGCGCTGACCGCCCTGCTCACGGAAGCCCTGCCCGCCCTGCTGGCCGCACCGCTGCTGCTCTCCCTGCTGAGGTCGAGCGGCCCGGTGATCGTCGAGACCCAGGAGGACTTCACCGTATGACCGGACCCGACACCGGAAACGACACCGGACCCGACGCCGGAAACGACGGCCGTCTCCCGCGCACCGACAGGATGCCGTACGGCGGCGACTACAACCCCGAGCAGTGGCCGCAGGACGTCCGGGACGAGGACCACCGTCTGTTCACCCAGGCCGGAGTGGACACGCTCACCGTGGGCGTCTTCATCTGGTCGCTCACTCAACCTGACGAAAGCGTTTACGACTTCACGATCCTCGACGGCATCCTCGACCGCGCCGCGGCCGAAGGCCGGCAGGTCTGCCTCGCCACCGGGACCGCCGCCCTCCCGCCCTGGCTGGCGAAGAAGTACCCCGAGGTGAGCCGCACCGACTTCGAGGGCCGTCGGCATCGCTACGGTCAACGGCACAACTTCTGCCCCAGTTCACCCGCTTACCGTCGACTCGCCACGGCTCTGGCGGGCCGGCTCGCCGAACGGTACGTCTACCACCCGGCGTTGCTGGCCTGGCACATCAACAACGAGTACGGCGGAGCCTGTTACTGCGACCTGTGCGCCGACGCCTTTCGTGGTTGGCTGCGCGAGCGGCACGGCACGCTCGACGCACTCAACGACGCGTGGTGGACGACCTTTTGGTCGCACCGCTACACCGACTGGGACCAGGTCGAGCCGCCGAGCGCCCTCACCGAACACTGGCGCGGCCCCGACCACACGGCCTTCCAGGGCATCACCCTCGACTACCAGCGCTTCATGACGGAGGCCCTGCTCGGCTGCTTCACCGGCGAGAAGGAGGCGATCCGCGCCCACGACCCCGACACACCCGTCACCACCAACCTCATGGGCACCTACCGTCCGCTCGACTACCACCGCTGGGCGCCCCATCTCGACTTCGCCTCCTGGGACAACTACCCGCCCCTCGACGCCCCGCCCACTCGGCCTGCCCTCGCCCACGACCTGATGCGCGGCCTCAAGGACGGTGCCCCCTTCTGGCTGATGGAGCAGACCCCGTCCACCACCGCCTGCCGCGACGTCAACCCCCTGCGCCGTCCGGGCGAACTCCGACTCGCCACCTGGCAGGCCATCGCCCACGGGGCGGACGCCGCCCTCTACTTCCAGATGCGCGCCTCACGCGGCGCCTGCGAGAAGTACCACGGCGCGGTCATCGGCCACGCGGGCCGGGACGACACCCGCGTGTTCCGTGAAGTCGCCGCCCTCGGCCGGGAACTGGGCGAGCTCGGAGCGGCCACCCTGGGCGCCCGGACCCCGGCCCGCACCGCGCTCCTCTTCGACTGGGACAGCTGGTGGGCGCTGGAGATCTCCGACGGCCCCTCGCGCCTGGTCCGGTACCAGGACGTCGTACACGCTTACTACCGAGCCGCCCGCGAGGCGGGAGCCGACGTCGATGTCGTGGCGGTGACCGCCGATCTCACGCCGTACGACGTGGTCCTCGCCCCCGTACTCCACCTCGTCAAGGGAGACCTGGCGGAACGTCTGGAGGCGGTGGCCCGACGAGGCGGAACCGTCCTCGCCACCTTCCTCACCGCCCGCTCCGACGAACACGACCGAGCCTTCCTCGCCGACGTCCCCGGCCCGCTGGCCCCCCTCATGGGTATCCGCGTCGATGAATGGGACGCCCGGCAGGGCGAGGTCGAACAGCCGGTACAGCTGGGGGATCTGGTGGCGCGGGCCCGGCTCGTCTTCGAGCTCGTCCAGCTCCGCGGCGCCGAGCCGGTCGCCACCTACGGCGCCGACTTCTACGCCGGCACCCCGGCCGTCACCCGCCACCACTTCGGCGCCGGCCAGGCCTGGTACGTGGCGACCGCCCTCGACCAGCCCGGCGTCGACCACGTCGTCCGCCAGGTGCTCGCCCGCCACGACCTGATCGGCCCCTACGCCGACCATCACACCGTCGAGACCGCCACCCGTGTCACACCCGATGGAGCCCGTCTCCTCTTTCTCCTCAACCACGCCGCTGAGCCGGCCTCGTTGCCCGCCCACACGGCCGCGACCGACCTCCTCACCGGCAAACGGCTCGAGCAGGGCGAGGTGCTCACCCTGGACCCGCTGGGCGTGGCCGTCCTCCGGCTTCAGTAGATCGTGCGTCCCCGAGCGTCCGGGATTCCGGACTTCCGCAGGAAGTAGCTGTTCACCTGGTCCCGCCACTCGCGTGCGCCGCGCACCTGTTCCTCGTACCGTTCCGCCACGCGCGCGTGCCACGCCGGATCCACCAGGTCCGCGAGGCCCGCCCACACCCGGCGGGCCTCCTCGGCTTCCTCCACGCCCTCGAAGTGCGTGTCGTAGATATGCTGCACAACCGTTTTCCCGCTCCTGAGTACATGCCCGTACGGCACATGGTGGAAGAACAGCAGCAGCTCGTCCGGACACGCCGCCGCCGACGCGTACAGCTCGGCCCAGGGCTTGGCGTACTGCGCCGCATACCCCGTGCCGGTGGCCGCGCTCCGGTCGACGCCGATGCCGTCCCGGTCCGCGAAGTGGTACGTCCCCCACGGGCTGTACTCGTAGCCGTCGACACTCGGCCCGTAGTGGTGGCCCGGCTGCACCATGAAGCCGACGCCGAGCGGCGCGGTGTACTTCTCGAACGTCCGCCAGGAGCCGTGCAGCACCGCCCGCAGCCCGGCGGCCAGCCGCTCCGAGGCCGAGGGGAACGTGAGCGCGATCCACTCGTCCAGGATCCGATGCGGGTCGGCTGCCGGTTGCCACGCGAGCCGGCCGAAGGTGTAGAGGTTCGCCTGTGCCAGCGGATGCCCGGTCCAGAACGGGTCGTCACCGACATTGGCCACAGCCACCAGCCCGCCCCGCGCCAACCCGGCGACACTCGGGCTCCGTTCACCCTCCGGCCGGAAGAGCAGCGCCTCGCTCCACATGGGG
The DNA here is from genome assembly GCA_001298545.1 of Actinobacteria bacterium OV320. Lineage (GTDB taxonomy): Bacteria > Actinomycetota > Actinomycetes > Streptomycetales > Streptomycetaceae > Streptomyces > Streptomyces coriariae. Next base: position 459,961 of record LJCX01000030.1, on the reverse strand, counting down.
CCCAGCCAACACACATGCCGTTGCTGCCCGGTGTACTCCTGAGTGGCCTGCACCTCCACGGCGATCCGGGTGCGCGGCAGGGCTCCCAGCACCGGCGAGACCGGCTCACGTACCTGGAAGTCCATCGGCCCGTGCTTCACCTGGAGCACGGTGTTGCCCGCGAACTTCCCGTCCAGTGGGGCGAAATGGTCGTACGCGGCCCGCGCCCGGTCCGTCGAACGGTCCCGCCAGTCCTGGTGGTGGTCGTACACGAACGCCCGCCAGTGGACGGTGCCGCCGTGCGGAGCGAGCGCCGTGGCCAGCATGTTCGCGCCGTCCGCGTGCGAGCGGCCGTAGGTGAACGGGCCCGGCTGGCCCTCCGAGTCGGCCTTCACCACGAACCCGCCGAAGTCGGGGATCGCGGAGTACACCCCTCGTACGGCCTTCGCCCACCAGCCGCACACCGCCTCGTCCAGCGGGTCGGCGGTGGCCAGTCCGCCGAGCACGACCGGCGCGGCGAAGGTCACGGACAGATGGGTCCGGATCCCGTACGGACGCAACGCCGCGGCTATGTAGGCGACTTCGCCGATCCGGTCGGTCAGGAGGTGCGCCTCGGTCTCGTGCACGTTGACGTTGTTGACCGAGACGGCGTTGATCCCACAGGCCGCGAGAAGTCTGGCGTACGCCCGCACCCGCTCCGACTCCTGCCGGGCTCGCCCGTTCTCCCAGAAGAGCGAGCCGCCCGCGTACCCGCGCTCCACCTGGCCCATCACCGGATGTACGGCCACGTTGTCCCAGTGGTCCAGCATCCGCAGTGCCGTCGACGGACGGTGTGCCTCACGCTCTCGCGTGCTCCGGAAGGCATCCTCACCGAGCCGTACGACATGGAACAGGCCGTACAGCAAGCCGGGTTGACCGCTCGCGGTGACGATGGTGGTCCCGTCGGCCCGCTCGATGACGAACCCCTCTGCGCCGAGTTCACCGACACCGGCCGGGCCACCGGGGCCACCGGCGCCTCCGAGACCCGGACCGGTATCACCGGAGCCACCCGCCTCCACCACCCGCAGCACGAGGTCGTACGAGGACGGGGAGCCCGATTCGCCTCGGTCCCGTACGGCCATCTCGCCGCCGAACTGAGCGCAGGCGTGAGCCACTTCACCGAGCACCGTGTCGACCAGCGGGCCCGTGCCATCGACCAGCGTCCGTCGGCTGCCCACCGGCCGGAAGGCCTCCGGCGGCAGCCAGGCGGGGTCGATCCCCTCGGGCAGGACGGGCACGGTGAGCGGCATGGTCCCTCCGGGTGGTCCGGGCTTGCCTAGGCGATGGCCGAGCCGGTGCCGAGGGCGGCGCCGATGAGGTCGGTGAGAGCCGCGTCGTCGTAGACGGAGATGTCGACGTAAGCCCCTTCGGGCAGGTCGAAGTCGATGACCTGGTAGTCCAGCACCGCCGTGGTCCCGGGCGGGCTGAAGGTGCCCAGGTTGTGGCTCACGCCGCCGGAGGTGTAGCCGACCTTGACGTAGTACGTGTCACCGTCGTTCGCGGTGTCGTACACCCACAGCTTCTCGTCGTTGGGGTGGAACTCCACCTTGCCGACGAACGCCCCCGAGCTGGTCAGCTCCATCTTCACGGCTTGGCCGCCGGCGTCGTTCGCGAAGTACGTGTTGTCGAACGGGTCGGTGAGGTTGCCGCCGCTGCACGGGCAGTTGTCGGTGTCGTAGTAGTAGGCCTGGAACACCGGGTTGGGGCTGTACGCCTGCGCCGGAGCCGCCGCCGCGAACAGGGCCCCCGCTCCCAGGGCCGCGCCCGCGAGCAGACCCGTGAACCGTCTGATGATGCTCATGTTCCGTTTTCCCCCTCCATGACGGGCCGCCCGGTGTCCGCGGGCGGCCTGATCATTCTGGAAGACGGGTGACAACCGGTACAGCACGCCGTCGCTGTTGGTTACCAGATCAAGACAACAACTCCACTTCCGCGAGGCTGACTTGACCCGCTCCGGCTCCGGCGGGAGCTTTGCTCGTCGCGCCCTCGGTGCCAAACCCTCCCGGTTCGCCGTCGGTGCCCACCCCTCCCGCGTCGCCGTCGAGGACCAGCCGGTAGTGCGCGTACGTGCCCGGCCGCTCGAGCGTGAAGGCACGTGTCTGCCGGTCCCACGGGAAGGTCTCGCCGGCGCGCCGGTCCAGGTCGGTCCACGTCAGGCCGTCCGCGGAGCCCTGGAGCACCCAACTCGTCGGTGCCTGAGTGTGGTCGGTCGATGTGAGGGTGTACTGCACCGCTTTGGTGCCGGTGGTGACCGGCAGGTCGAGCGCGCCCGACACCGTTTCCTGCGTCGCCGACGTGTCGTCGAACAGCGCGCCCGCTCCCTTCAGCACGTCCGTGCGCGGCGTCGGCGCCTTGTCGTCCTGTGTGATCGAAACCGGTCCCGCGTTCTTTCCGGACCCCCACGACGAGGGCCGCGGTCCCATGTCGAACTCCAGGACCCCACCCTTGGCAAGCAGCGTGTGGGGCAGAGAAGTCGACGTCCAGGCACGGCCGTTGACCTTCAGGCCCTGTACGTACACGTTCTTGGCGCTGTTCTTCGGCGCCTTGACGACCAGGTCCTTGCCGTTCTCCAGGTGCACGGTCGCCTTGGTGAACAACGGGGACCCGACGGCGTATTCGCCGCTTCCCATCACCAGCGGGTAGAAGCCGAGCGCGGAGAACAGGTACCAGGCCGACTGCTCGCCGTTGTCCTCGTCGCCGTGGTACCCCTGCCCGATCGAGCTGCCCGTGTAGAGCCGTGCGAGCACCTCGCGGGCCTTCGCCTGCGCCTTCCACGGCTGCCCGGCCGCGTCGTACATGTAGATCGCGTGGTGGGCGACCTGGTTGGAGTGCCCGTACATGCCCATCCGCACGTCCCGCGCCTCGGTCATCTCATGGATGACGCCGCCGTACGAACCCACAAACTCTGGGGAAGCGGTTTCCGGGGTGGCGAAGTAGGTGTCGAGCTTCTTCGCCAGACCGTCCCGGCCGCCGTACAGGTTGGCCAGGCCACGACTGTCCTGCGGGGCGGTGAAGGCGTAGCCCCAGCCGTTGGTCTCGGTGTAGTCGTAACCCCACACCCGCGGGTCGTAGGTCTGCGACGGCACCCGCCAGTCGCCCTTCTCGTCCTTCCCCTGGAAGAACCCGGCCTTCGTGTCGAAGAGGTGCACATAGCCCTGCGCGCGGTTGAGGAAGTAGTCGGCTTCCTCCTGGTAGCGCTTCTCGCCGGTCTGCCGGTACAGGGCCTGGCCCATGCGGGCGATGCCGTAGTCGTTGAGGTAGCCCTCCAGCGCCCACGACAGACCCTCGTGCGTGGCCGTGCCGGTGTAGCCGAGGAAGGGCGAGGTGGACATGCCCTTGCGGCCCACTCCAGACGCCGGGGGCACGACCGTCGCGTTCTTCAGGGCCGCCTCGTACGCCGACTTGGCATCGAAGCCGACTCCCTTGACGAAGGCGTCAGCGAAGGCGACGTCGGACGAGGTGCCGGTCATCAGGTCGGCGTACCCGGGCGAGGACCAGCGCGAGGTCCAGCCGCCGTCCTTGTACTGCTGGACGAAACCGTCGGTCAGCACACCGGCCTGAGTGGGGGTCAGCAGGGAGTAGGCCGGCCAGGTCGTCCGGTAGGTGTCCCAGAAACCGTTGTTCACGTACACCTTGCCGTCCACGATCTTCGCGCCGGTGTGCGTCGGGGTGTCCGGGCCCGGCATCGGGGAGAAGGGCGAAGCGTACTGGTACGTCGAACCGACCTTCTCGAAACCGGAGTTGGGGTACAGGTAGAGCCGGTACAGGCTGGAGTACAGCGTCGTGAGCTGGTCCTGGCTCGCTCCCTCGACCTCCACGGTGCCGAGGAGTTTGTCCCACTGCCGCTGTGCGCTCTGCTTGACCGTGTCGAAGTCGGTGTCCCGCGGGATCTCCTGGCGGAGGTTGTCGCGGGCCTGGTCGACACTGATGAGGGAGGTCGCCAGGCGCAGGGTGACCGTGTGGTCGGCGCCTGCGTCGAAACGCAGGTAACCCTTTACCCCACTCGATGAACCCTCCGTCACCGGGGCGTCGAACTCGCCGTACACGAACAGCCGGGTCGCTCCCGTCGACAGTCCCGACTTCACGTCCGAGTAACCGGTGACGACGCCTGCTTCCTTGTCCAGGGTCAACCCCGCCTGGTCGGTCACGTTGTCGAAGACGACGCTCGCGTCCGAGCCCGGGTAGGTGAAGCGCAGGGCGGCCGCATGGTCGGTCGGCGCCATCTCCGCTGTGAGACCGTTCTCGAAACGGACTCCGTAGTAGTACGGGCGGGCGGTCTCGTTCACATGCCGGAAGGGCAGGGCCCGTGCCGTCCGCCCGGTGTCGGGGACGCCCGCCGCGGCCGACGGCATCATCTGGAAGGTCTGCCGGTCGCCCATCCACGGACTCGGCTCGTGGCTCGCGCTGAACGCCTGGATCGTCGGCAGGTTGTCCGCGTTGTTGGCCCGCGCGTAGTCGTACAGCCAGCCGAGCGAGGACGCGTTGGTCACCGGCGTCCAGAAGTTGAAGCCGTGCGGCACGGCCGTGGCGGGAAACGTGTTTCCGCGCGAGAAGCTCCCGCTGGAGTTGGTGCCACGGGTGGTCACCGCGTAGTCCGACGTGTGCGCCTTCGCCGCTTCAGGGGCCGGGGTGCGCAGCGCGATGTCGTCCACCCAGCCCCTGAACCGGGCCGGCCCGCCGGGGGAGTCGTAGGCGATGAGAATCCGGTCGACGGTCTTCCCGGCCGCCACCGTCCCGATCGCGGACTTCACGTCGTTCCACTGGTTGACGTACAGCACCTTCGCGGCGCCCTGCCCGCGAGGCGACAACGGGAAGCCGTACTGATCGCTCGCCCCGAGCCCGCTCAGATACGTGCCGTCCGTGAAAGCAAGATCCACGGAAACATTTGTCGCGGCGTAGTCGCGGTCGCCCTCCGCCATCCCGGGGAAGATCCGGTACGCCAGCTGTGTGCGGGTGCCGACCCGGACATTCACGTCGAAAACCTTGTTGTACGAGTAGGCCCGGCCGGAAGCGGTGTGCCGACCCGCGTAACGCAGCGCACGGCGCCCGCTGAACCCGGCGCCCGCCTTCGCGGTCGGTGAGCCGCTCGGGCCCCGGTCGACGACGGTGAGCATGTCCGGCGGGACCGGCCCGTCGCTGCCGCCCGTGCCGAACCGCACGCCGGCGAGCTGGAGGATCCCGGCGCCGTGGTTGCGGGTGACCTCCAGCCGGAAGTGCCGGTACTCGGCCGGGGCCGCGAGGGTGTACGTACGGGTCTGGAACCGTTCGGCGAAGGACTCCCCGGAGCGGGTGTCCAGGGGGGTCCAGGCGGTGCCGTCCGCCGAGCCCGAGAGGGTCCAGTCGGCGGGGTCGCGTTCGGCGGAGTCATTGGCCGAGGTGAGTGCGTAAGCGTTTACCCGCGCGGGCTCGTCGAGGTCGAACTCGACCCACCCGGTGGACGCGAACGCCAGCCACTTGGTGCTCGCCTCGCCGTCGACGAGGTTCTCCTTCACCTCGCCGCCGGCCGTGTTCTCCGCGCTCGCCCGGACGTCCGTGACCCGGTCGGTCACATCGCCGGGGAGCCCGCCGCCGTAGCCGCCGTCCACCCCCGAGGCCCGCTTGCCGCCGCCCGGTGTGGTGTCGACGGTGCTCTGCCAGTCGGGGGCGTGTTCACCCGCCTCGAAGGACGAGGCGAACCCCCGGCCCGGTATCGGCACCGGGGAGGGCAGTGCGACCGCCGTCCCCTGTGCGCCGACCGTCATGACCAGAGCAGCCGTGATCACGACCGCCCGCAACCGCCCCAACCGCTGCATGCGTGAGCACCCTCCCCGCGCCGGACAACGCCCCGGACAACGTTGTCCTCCTGGTTGCGCAGGAATCAGTAGGTGGCCAAGTGGACAGTGATGTCAAGGATGTTGATTGCGCCAGGCGAGGCTCATGTCATGCAATTTTCCGGCAAGGTACCCACCGACCGGTCATATTTCCGGGAGGTCTCAACTCGGAAAAGACCAACGGCCAACCTTGCATTCGATCTTGCTCCGCTGGCAAGAAGTGGACTATACCTGTCGGCGATTCACCGTCGAATCCGGCGATGCCGTCCGACCGCATGATCCGTACGACCCTGCTTGACCTGACCGCGGTGCCGGGAAGGATCCGGTGCACCGCCTGAGTCCTGGAGAAGGCGAGGACTTGAGCATGGGATCCCACACCGAGAACATCGGCTCCGACAAGAACGGCTCCGTAGGGGTAGGCCGCCGAGACCTGATCAAGAGATCCGCGGCGCTCGGCCTGATCTCCGTCCCCACGATGAGCTTTCCGTCCGCCTGCGCCAGCAGCGGCGGGGGCGACGAGGACAAGGCCAAGGCCGGCAAGAAGACCGCGAAGAATCCCCTCGCGGTCAACGAAACCGCCCAGATGGAATTCGTCCTGTTCGACGGCGGTTTCGGCAAGGAGTACGCCGAGGACGCGGTCAAGATCTACGAGAAGAGCTTCCCCGACGCGAAGGTGAAGTTCTCGGCCACCCAGAAGATCCAGTCGACCCTCCAGCCCCGCTTCAACCAGGGCACCCCGCCCGACCTCATCGACAACTCCGGCGCCGAACAGATGGACATGGGCGTGCTGGTCGGCAAGAAACAGCTTGCCGACCTCACCCCGCTCCTGGACGCCGCGTCCTACGACGACCCGAACAAGAAGGTGCGCGACACCCTGCGGCCCGGCATCGTCGAGATGGGCCAGTTCGACGGCGACCCGGTCTGGATCATGTACTACGCCTACACCGTCTACGGCGTCTGGTACTCGCAGAAGGCCCTGGACTCGCTCGACGCCACGTACCCCGAGACCTGGGACCAGATGCTCGCGGTCTGCGAGAAGGCCAAGAAGAAGGGCATCGCGGGCTGGACGTACGCGGGCAAATACCCGTACTACCTGCCCTTCTCGCTGTACCCGATGATCGGCAAGGTGGGTGGTCGCGAGGTCCTCGACGCCATCGACAACCTGGAGCCGAACGCCTGGAAACACCCGGCAGTAAAGGCTTGCTTCGACGCCTACTACGAGCTGTTCGCGAAGGGTTACATCCTCAAGGGCACCCCGGGCCTGGACCACATCCAGTCGCAGACCGCGTGGGCCAAGGGCAAGGCCCTGTTCATCCCCAACGGCTCCTGGGTGGAGAACGAGTCGGCGAACGTCATCCCCGCCGACTTCGACCTGGCCGTCTCCGCGCCCACCGGCATCGACTCCTCCGACAAGATGCCCTTCGGCACCATCTGGGCCTCGGGCGGCGAGCCGTTCGTCGTACCGGCCAAGGCGAAGAACACGGCGGGAGGCATGGAACAGCTGCGCATCATGCTCAGCGAGGCGTCCTCCAAGAACTTCACCTCGAAGGTCAAGTCGCTGACCGCGTACAACGGCGGCACCGACGGCATCACCCTCACTCCCGGCCTCAAGTCGGGCGTGGCGGCGCTGGACAAGGCCGGCGAGAACGTGGTGAATCCGCGACTTCAGGACTGGTATGTCCAGCTGCAGAAGGAGAAGATCGGGGTTTCCGGCCTCGGCGAGATGATGGCCGGCCGGCTCACTCCGGCCGAGGCGATCAAGAAGATCCAGGGCTACGCCGACGAGGCCGCGAAAGACACCTCGATCAAGCATTACAAGCACCAGTGACGGTGAGAATCACGGCGAAGTATCCATAAAAGCACCGGAGTGGCGATGCAGCACGGCAAGTACCGGTTCATCGTGGGGTTCCTGGCGCTCCCCCTGGGACTGTACGCGCTCTTCGTGGTGTGGCCGTTCATCCAGTCCATCTACTACTCGTTCACGGACTGGACCGGCCTGAGCCCCGAATTCAAGATGGTCGGCCTGGACAATTACCGGAGGATGCTGGACGACGAGATCTTCTGGAAGTCCTTGCAGCACAGCTTGATGTTCGCGGTCGTGCTGCCGCTGGTGACGATCAGCCTGGCGCTGTTCTTCGCCTTCATGATCAATGTCGGTGGACGGCGGAGGAAGGGCGGCCCGGTGATCTCCGGGGTCCGGGGCTCTTCCTTCTACAAGATCGTGTACTTCTTTCCGCAAGTGTTGTCGATCGCCATCGTGGCGCTGCTGTTCGCCTTCGCCTACAACCCGGACAGCGGCGCGATCAACTCCTTCTTCCGGGGGATCGGGCTGGACGGCCTCCAGCCGCTCTGGCTCGGCGACCCGGATCTCGCACTGTGGTGCGTGATGGCGGTGCTGGTCTGGTCCACGGTCGGCTTCTTCGTGGTCCTGTTCTCGGCGGGCATGGCCTCCATCCCGGCGGACCTGTACGAGGCCGCGCTGCTCGACGGCGCGGGCCGGGCCGCGACGTTCTTCCGCATCACCCTGCCGCTGCTCTGGGACACCGTGCAGTCGGGCTGGGTCTACATGGGGATCCTCGCGCTCGGCGCCGAGTCGTTCGCGGTCGTGCAGATCATGACGACCGGACCCGGCGGCCCCGACTACTCGACCACCGTCATGGTCCTGTACGTGTACCAGAAGGCCTTCCGTGACGGTCAGGCCGCCTACGCCACCACCATCGGCGTCGCCCTGCTCATCGTGACGCTGGCGTTCGCCGCGGTCGTGATGCGGCTGGGGCGGCGCGAGCGGCTGGAGTACTGACGATGAAGACGACCGAAACCCCCGCGCCTCCGCCGGCCGAGTCCGGCTCGGCTGTTCCTGTCACGAAGGTCGACCTGGCCGCCAAGAAACCGCCTACGAAGAAGAAAACGGAAGGAAACGTCCTCAACGCCTTCTCTCACGGCATCCTGGTCATTTGGGCGATCATGGTCGTACTGCCGTTGCTGTGGGCGGTGATGACCTCGTTCAAGGACGACAGCTCCATCTTCGGTTCACCCTGGTCGCTGCCGGACAAGCTGCACTTCGACAACTGGTCGCGGGCCTGGACCCAGGCCAACATGAGCGACTACTTCCTCAACACCATCCTGGTGGTGGGCGGTTCTCTCATCGGCACGCTGGTCCTCGGCTCCATGGCGGCCTACGTCCTCGCGCGTTTCGACTTCCCGGGAAACCGTTTCATCTACTACCTCTTCATCGGCGGTATGAGTTTCCCGATCATGCTGGCGCTGGTCCCGCTGTTCTACGTCGTGAACAACATGGGCCTGCTCAACTCCATCCACGGCCTGATCCTCGTCTACATCGCCTACTCGCTGCCGTTCACGGTGTTCTTCCTGACGGCCTTCTTCCGCACGCTGCCGACCTCGGTGGCGGAGGCGGCCTTCGTGGACGGCGCCTCGCACAGCCGTACGTTCTTCCAGATCATGGTGCCGATGGCGAAGCCGGGCCTGATCAGCGTCGGTATCTTCAACTTCCTGGGCCAGTGGAACCAGTACATGCTGCCCACGGTCCTCAACACCGATCCGGACAAACGCGTCCTCACCCAGGGCCTGGTCCAACTGGCCGTCAGCCAGGGTTACAAGGGTGACTGGTCGGGGCTCTTCGCGGGCCTCGTGATGGCGATGCTGCCGGTACTCGCCGCGTACATCGTCTTCCAGCGGCAGGTGGTGCAGGGGCTGACCGCGGGGGCGCTCAAGTAGAAGCGCTCAAGTAGGAGCCCTGAGGCGGGAGCGCCCCCGGGGAACGGCCGGCGCCCGCGGCGGGAAACCCTTCAGGTCTGCGCGGGCGCCCGCTTCACGAAACCGCCCGCGCAGGCCTGCCGGGACCTGGCCGCCACAGTTCGCCCGCTACGGTTTGCTGTTGCTGTTGCTGTTGCTGTTGCTGTTGCTGTTGCTGTTGCTGTTGCTGTTGCTGTTGCTGCGGCTGACGCCTGCCGTCGGCGTGATGCGTGGCCTCACCAGGCCCGGCCTTTGTTGCCGCTCACGCCCTCCGTCGGCCTTCCCTCGCGGACTTGCCGTCACCGGGCCCCGGCCCCCTCCCGCCCCCGCGGCCTGTCGCGCCTCCGTCGGCCTTCCTCGCCGTTCGTGACGTCGTCGGCCTCCCGCCGTGGTTTCGACGCAAGCCCGCGCCGCCCGCACTCTTCGCCGGACCTCGGCTCCCGCTCCAACTCCGGGTTCCGGCCCGGCGCGCGAGTTGCCCTCTCGGTCGTGGCTGTGGGACGCGCACCATGTGGGCCGGCGGCGAAAGATGAGACAAAACCGGCTTCGCCTTCATTACCTGGCACTCTGACGCACACCGTCACACCCGCCGCCCCGCACCTTCGCGAGGCGTTCACCGGGAGCCCACCCAGCGCTCATCCCGTCCCGCCCCCTGTCACCACCTGTCCCCAAGCCACCCCCGCGCCGGTCGAGCCCCTGGCCGCAACGCCCCGCAGCCGCTCCCGTACACCCAGCAACCCCGGCTTCGCCACCCTCCGTGTCTCTTCGCACGCATGCGGATACTGTTCAACCTCTTGACGGGAGGCGACCCGAACGGCTCAGCTTAGAGTTCACTAGTTGGACATAGACGGGGCCTCATCGAAGCGGTCCCGCGCGCAGGAGGTCGTCGTGGAGACTCCGGGGTCGCAGTCGTCGCTGCACCGAGCCAACCTGGAGCGAGTCGTACGCGCCGTGCGTCTGGCCGGGTCCCTGACACAAGCGGAGATCGCCCGGAGCACGGGCCTGTCGGCCGCGACCGTCTCCAACATCGTGCGCGAGCTCAAGGACGGCGGAACCGTCGAGGTGACGCCCACCTCGGCCGGCGGACGCAGGGCGCGCAGCGTCAGTCTGAGCGGCGATGCGGGCATCGTCATCGGGGTGGATTTCGGGCATACCCACCTACGTGTCGCGGTGGGCAATCTGGCCCATCAGGTCCTGGCCGAGGAGTCCGAGCCGCTGGATGTGGACGCCTCCTCGACGCAGGGCTTCGACCGGGCGGAACAGCTGGTCACCCGGCTGATCGAGGCCACCGGGGTGGACCGTACGAAGGTCGCGGGAGTCGGTCTCGGCGTGCCCGGGCCGATCGATCTGGAGTCCGGATCGCTCGGTTCGTCCGCCATCCTGCCTGGCTGGATCGGCACCAGACCCGCCGAGGAGATGAAAGACCGGCTCGGGGTGCCCGTGCACGTGGACAACGACGCCAACCTGGGCGCGCTCGGCGAGATGGTCTGGGGCAGCGGCCGAGGCGTTCGTGATCTTGCTTACATCAAGGTCGCGAGCGGTGTCGGCGCCGGTCTGGTGATCGAGGGGAAGATCTACCGGGGTCCCGGCGGCACCGCCGGAGAAATCGGACATATTACACTTGACGAGTCCGGCCCCGTCTGCCGCTGCGGAAATCGCGGCTGCCTGGAGACCTTCGCGGCGGCGCGCTACGTGCTCCCGCTCCTCCAGTCCAGCCATGGCACGGATCTGACGATGGAAGGCGTCGTGCGGTTGGCGAGGGACGGTGATCCGGGCTGCCGTCGGGTGATCGCCGACGTCGGCCGACACATCGGCAGTGGAGTCGCCAATCTCTGCAACCTGCTGAACCCGAGCCGGGTGGTGCTGGGCGGTGATCTCGCCGAAGCCGGTGAGCTGGTGCTCGGGCCGATCAGGGAGTCTGTCGGCCGCTATGCGATCCCGAGTGCGGCGCGTCAACTTTCCGTTCTCCCAGGGGCACTTGGGGGCCGCGCGGAGGTGCTCGGAGCGCTCGCTCTCGCACTCAGCGAGATGGGCGATTCGACCCTTTTGGACGGCACGCTGACCGCGGCGACACCTGTCTTCACTTAGAGAACGAATGAGGCCGTTGCCATCTCGTTAAGTATTTACTTCTTGACGTCGAACTTGCGGCCGAGTTGACTTCGAGCCACCTCGGCCGCAGCGTTGCGGCCCTGTCAGGGAGGCACACCCCAATGAACGCAACGATGCGTAGAGTCGTGATCGGCGCCACCGCCGTGTCCATGGCGCTGTCGATTGCCGCGTGCGGCAAGGCGGGCGACGACAAGGACAGCGACTCCGGCAGCAGCAGCTCGGGCAACAAGTCCATCGGCCTGCTGCTCCCCGACAGCGTCACCGCGCGGTACGAGAAGTTCGACAAGCCGTACTTCGACGCCAAGGTCAAGGCGCTCTGCTCCGACTGCAAGCTCGAGTACGCGAACGCCGCGGCCGACTCGGCCAAGCAGGCCCAGCAGGTCAGCAGCATGGTGACCAAGGGTGTCAAGGTCATCGTGATCTCGGCCCAGGACTCCGCCGCGATCAAGTCCTCGATCCAGTCCGCGGTGGACAAGGGCGTCAAGGTCGTCGCGTACGACCGTCTCGCCCAGGGCCCGGTCTCGGCCTACGTCTCCTTCGACAACGTCAAGGTCGGCGAGCTCCAGGGTCAGGCCCTGCTCGACTCCCTCGGCGCCAAGGCGACCACCAAGTCGAAGGTCGTCATGATCAACGGCGACGACGCCGACCCGAACGCCGGCCAGTTCAAGGAAGGCGCTCACAAGGCCCTCGACGGCAAGGTCGACATCGCCTACGAGCAGTCCGGCCTCTGGAAGGACACGGTCGCCGCGCAGAAGATGTCCGCGGCCATCACCCAGCTCGGTGCCAAGAACATCGCGGGCGTCTACGCCGCCAACGACGGCATGGCCGGTGGCATCGCCAACACCCTCAAGGGTGCGAAGATCAGCGGCATCCCGCTGACCGGTCAGGACGCCGAGCTCGCGGGTATCCAGCGCATCGTCGCCGGCACCCAGTCCTCCACCGTCTACAAGGCCTTCAAGCCCGAGGCCGAGGCGGCCGCCCAGCTCGCCGTCGACCTGCTGGAGGGCAAGGACATCAAGTCCCTGGCCACCGAGACGCTGACCAGCGGCTCCGGCGACAAGGTCCCCTCGCAGCTGCTGACCCCGGTGTCGGTCACCAAGGCCAACATCAAGGACACGGTGGTCAAGGACGGTCTGTACACCATCGCGGACATCTGCGCCGGTGAGTACGCCGCCGCCTGCAAGACCGCCGGCCTCCAGTAGCCCAGCCGGTCCACCCGTAGGCACCTCGGTCCCGAGGGTCCCTCTCGAGTCGCATCTCGAGAGCCGGCCCTCGGGTCCCACCGACCGCTCAGCGGTCCCGTGAGACCTGTCCGACCCCCGCCCCACCTCATACCCCGCTGCCGGGGCGGGCGTCGGACGGAACCGTTGCCAAGCGCAGCGGATTCACGCATGTTCATCTTGTAAACCTCGTGCGTCGGCATCGCGTACCCCGCCTGCCGCGCACATCCCTCCGCGCCTGTCTATGAGCGCGGCATCCCCGCCGGTCAGGCGGCGAAGGAGATGGTTCACGTGTCCGCTACGCCCGTGCTGGCGTTGCGCGGAGTCTCCAAGCGATTCGGTGCGGTGCAGGCACTCACCGACGTCGAGCTGGAGGTCCACGCCGGAGAAGTGGTCGCCCTGGTGGGCGACAACGGCGCAGGAAAGTCCACCCTGGTCAAGACGATCGCGGGTGTCCACCCCATCGATGAGGGCGTCATCGAATGGGAGGGAAAGCCGGTCAGCATCAACCGGCCGCACGACGCGCAGGGACTCGGCGTCGCGACCGTCTACCAGGACCTCGCCCTGTGCGACAACCTCGACGTGGTCGGCAATCTCTACCTCGGACGCGAGCTGCTGCACCGAGGCGTCATCGACGAGGTGACGATGGAGAAGAACGCGCGGGAGCTGCTGTCCACGCTCTCCATCCGCATCCCGAGCGTGCGCATCCCGATCGCCAGCCTCTCCGGCGGTCAGCGCCAGGTCGTCGCCATCGCGCGCGCCCTGATCGGTGAGCCGAAGGTCGTCATCCTCGACGAGCCCACCGCCGCCCTCGGTGTCGAGCAGACGGCGCAGGTCCTCGACCTGGTCGAGCGGCTGCGCGAGCGCAACCTCGGCGTCATCCTCATCAGCCACAACATGGCCGACGTCAAGGCGGTCGCGGACACCGTCGCCGTCCTGCGCCTGGGCAAGAACAACGGCTCCTTCCCCGTGAAGGACACCAGCCACGAAGAGATCATCGCCGCGATCACCGGGGCCACGGACAACGCCGTGACCCGTCGTGCGGGGCGTCGCACCGCGGAGGCGGCAAAGTGAGCGACACGTCCAAGACCGTGAAGAGCGACTCCTCGGAGCCCCAGAAGACCGGGGGCGTCATCGAGGACCAGACCACCGTCGCCCCCGCCGACGACCCGACGGCCGCGCCGGTATCCGTCGTCGACCCGCGCCTGCTGGTGCGTGAAGAGGGCTTCAAGGGCTACATCACCGAGTTCAAGCGCAAGGTCAAGGGGGGCGAGCTCGGCCAGATCCCGGTCGTCATCGGCCTGATCGTCATCTGGACGATCTTCCAGGTGAAGAACGACCTGTTCCTGAGCGCGGACAACCTCTCGAACATCAGCTACTTCATGTCGGCCACCGGCATGCTGGCCATCGGCCTGGTGTTCGTCCTGCTGCTGGGAGAGATCGACCTGTCGGTCGGTTCCGTCAGCGGCCTGGCGTCCACCCTGTTCGCCGTGTTCGTGGTGGACCACACCATGAACCCGTGGCTGTCGCTGATCCTGACGGTCCTCACCGGTGCCGTCATCGGCGCGCTGCAGGGCTGGTTCTTCGCGAAGATCGGCGTACCGGCCTTCGTGGTCACCCTGGCCGGCTTCCTCGGCTGGAACGGTCTGATGCTGTGGCTGCTGGGCTCCAGCGGCACGATCAACATCCCGTCGGACTCCGGCCCGGTGCACCTGCTCGGCCAGAACTCCTTCTTCATGGACCAGGCCATCATCGGCGCCTACCTGCTGGCCGGTCTCGCGGTCGTGCTGACCGCCGTCGGCAACTTCGGTGAGCAGCGTCGCCGCCGGGCCGCCGGTGTGCCGTTCCGGCCGACCACGGAGATCCTGCTGCGCGTCGGTGCGCTGGCCGTCGCGTCCTTCCTGGCGGCGAGCGTGCTGAACAACGCCTCCGGTGTCTCCAACGCGCTGGTCATCTTCCTGGCGGCGCTGGTGATCGTCGACTTCGTGCTCCGTCGCACCACGTACGGCCGTAAGGTCTTCGCGGTCGGTGGCGGCATCGAGGCGGCCCGTCGTGCCGGTATCAACGTGCCGATGGTCCGCATCACCGTGTTCGCCATCTCCGGTGGCTTCGCGGCGGTCGGCGGCATGTTCTTCGCGGGCCAGACGGCGTCCGCGACGCTGAACGCCGGTGGCGGCAACACCCTGATGCTCGCCATCGCGGCGGCCGTCATCGGTGGTACGAGCCTCTTCGGCGGCCGCGGCACGGTGTGGTCCGCCCTCCTGGGCATGCTGGTCATCCAGTCCATCCAGACCGGCCTCGACCTGCTGAACATGAACACCTCGATCCAGTACATGATCACCGGTGGTGTTCTGCTGGGCGCGGTCGTCATCGACTCCATCTCCCGCAAGAGCCAGAAGGCCGCGGGTCGCGGCTGACGCTCCAGGTGACCTGCTGTGCCCGGCATCCGTATCGATGCCGGGCACAGTCGTGTCATAGGAAAGGCTCATTCTGGGTACGGCCGTTCGCGTGACCTATGACGCATGGGCCGGAGTCGATCCGCCCGGGCGGAACATTAGACTCGACAAGCCCGGCAACAGCTCGATCAGCTTTTACTGCAAGGAGGCACGGGTGCCGCTGCTGACCCGCATCAGGGGACCGCGCGATCTGGACCGGCTCAGCCTGGAGGAGCTGGACCAGCTGGCAGGGGAGATCCGGACCTTCCTCGTCGACGCCGTGTCCAAGACCGGTGGCCACCTCGGCCCCAACCTCGGCGTGGTCGAGCTCACCATCGCCCTGCACCGGGTCTTCGAGTCCCCGAAGGACAAGGTGCTCTGGGACACGGGCCACCAGTCCTATGTGCACAAGCTGCTCACGGGCCGGCAGGACTTCTCCCGGCTGAAGATGAAGGGCGGCCTGTCCGGTTACCCCTCGCAGGCCGAGTCCGAGCACGACGTCATCGAGAACAGCCACGCCTCCACGGTGCTCGGCTGGGCCGACGGCCTCGCGAAGGCCAACCAGATCCTCGACCGCGACGACCACGTGGTCGCCGTCATCGGTGACGGCGCCCTCACCGGCGGCATGGCCTGGGAGGCGCTGAACAACATCGCCGACGGGGACCGCCCGCTGGTCATCGTCGTCAACGACAACGAGCGCTCGTACGCGCCGACCATCGGCGGCCTGGCCAACCATCTCGCCACCCTGCGCACGACGGACGGCTACGAGCGCTTCCTCGCCCGCACCAAGGAGGTGCTGGAGCGCACCCCCGTCGTCGGCAGACCTCTCTACGAGACGCTGCACGGCGCCAAGAAGGGCCTGAAGGACTTCATCGCCCCCCAGGGCATGTTCGAGGACCTCGGCCTGAAGTACGTCGGCCCGATCGACGGCCACGACATCGAGGCCCTGGAGTCCGCGCTGGCCCGCGCCAAGCGCTTCGGCGGCCCGGTCATCGTGCACTGCCTCACCGAGAAGGGCCGCGGCTACCAGCCCGCCCTCCAGGACGAGGCCGACCGCTTCCACGGCATCGGGCCCATCCACCCCGACACCGGTCTGCCGGTCAAGGTCTCGGGCGCCGACTGGACCTCCGTCTTCGGCGACGAGATGGTCGAGCTCGGCAAGGAGCGCGAGGACATCGTCGCGATCACGGCGGCGATGCTTCAGCCGGTCGGACTGAAGAAGTTCGCGGACACCTTCCCGAACCGCATCTACGACGTCGGCATCGCCGAGCAGCACGCCGCCGTCTCCGCCGCGGGCCTGGCGGCGGGCGGGGTGCATCCCGTGTTCGCGGTGTACGCCACATTCCTCAATCGTGCCTTCGACCAGGTCCTGATGGATGTCGCCCTCCACAAGTGCGGTGTGACTTTCGTACTGGACCGGGCCGGGGTCACCGGCACCGACGGCGCCTCCCACAACGGCATGTGGGACATGTCGATCCTCCAGGTCGTCCCGGGCCTGCGACTCGCCGCCCCGCGCGACGCCGACCAGGTCCGCGCCCAGCTGCGCGAGGCCGTCGAGGTCGAGGACGCGCCGACCGTCGTCCGCTTCTCCAAGGGCGCCGTGGGTCCCGCCGTACCCGCCGTGGGACGCGTCGGCGGCATGGACGTGCTGTGTGAGAGCGGCACCGACACCCCGGACGTGCTGCTGGTCTCCGTCGGCGCCCTCGCGCCGATGTGCCTGGAGATCGCGACCCTCCTCGACCGGCAGGGCATCACCACCACGGTCGTCGACCCGCGCTGGGTCAAGCCCGTCGACGAGGCCATGGCCCCGCTCGCCGAGCGGCACCGCGTGGTCGTCACCGTCGAGGACAACTCCCGTGTCGGAGGCGTCGGCTCGGCGATCGCGCAGGCGCTGCGCGACGCGGGCGTCGACGTCCCGCTGCGCGACTTCGGCATCCCGCCCCGCTTCCTCGACCACGCCTCCCGTGCCGAGGTCATGGCCGAGATCGGGCTCACCGCCCCGGACATCGCCCGTCAGGTCACCGGCCTGGTCTCCAGGCTCGACGGCAAGTACGGCAGCACGGCCGCCGAGGTCGACTCCGTGGAGTCCGCGCGCGACTGACGCCGACGAGGACGCCGACGCCGACGCGACCGACGTCGTCCCGGCCAGGCAGACACACCCGGATGGGCCGGTTTCACCACTGTGAAGAGTGGTGAAACCGGTCCATTCGCGTTAACCCGCCCGCGTCGGGGCATACGGTCTACGCCCCCTCTCGATCATGTCGAGGACGACACAGCGTGGGAGGTCCCCGTGAGCAGCACCCTCTTCCGGACGAAGAAGGTCGAGCAGTCCATCCTCGATACCGAGGAACCCGAGCACGCGCTCAAGAAATCCTTGTCCGCGCTGGATCTCACCGTCTTCGGCGTCGGCGTCATCATCGGCACCGGCATCTTCGTCCTGACCGGCACGGTGGCCAAGAACAATGCCGGTCCCGCCGTCGCCCTGGCCTTCGTCGCGGCCGGGGTGGCCTGCGCGCTCGCCGCGCTCTGCTACGCCGAGTTCGCCTCGACCGTGCCGGTGGCCGGCTCGGCGTACACCTTCTCGTACGCGTCCCTCGGGGAGCTTCCCGCCTGGATCATCGGCTGGGACCTGGTCCTGGAGTTCGCGCTCGGCACGGCGGTGGTGGCCGTCGGCTGGTCGGGGTACATCGCCTCGCTGCTCGACAACGCGGGCTGGCACCTGCCGGCGGCGCTCAGCGGCAGAGAGGGGGCCGACGGCTTCGGCTTCGACATCCTCGCCGCCGCCCTCGTCCTGGTGCTGACCGCCATTCTCGTGGTCGGCACGAAGCTGTCCGCGCGGGTCACCTCGGTCGTGGTCGCCATCAAGGTGACCGTCGTCCTGACCGTGATCGTCGCGGGGGCCTTCCTCATCGACGGCAAGAACTACGACCCGTTCGTCCCGAAGGCGCAGCCCGTGCCGGCCGGCGACAGTCTGCAGTCCCCGCTCATCCAGCTGATGTTCGGCTGGGCGCCGTCCAACTTCGGCGTGATGGGCATCTTCACCGCCGCCTCCGTGGTCTTCTTCGCGTTCATCGGCTTCGACGTCGTGGCCACGGCCGCCGAGGAGACGAAGAACCCGCAGCGTGACATGCCCCGCGGCATCATCGGCTCCCTCATCATCTGCACCGTCCTGTACGTCGCCGTCTCGATCGTCGTCACCGGAATGCAGCACTACACCGAGCTGTCGGTCAGCGCCCCGCTCGCCGACGCCTTCAAGGCCACCGGGCACCCCTGGTTCGCCGGCTTCATCAGCTTCGGCGCCGCCGTCGGCCTGACGACCGTCTGCATGATCCTGCTCCTCGGCCAGACCCGGGTCTTCTTCGCGATGAGCCGCGACGGCCTGCTGCCGCGCTTCTTCTCCCACGTCCACCCGCGGTTCAAGACCCCGCACCGGCCGACCATCCTGCTCGGCGTCCTCATCGCGATCCTGGCCGGCTTCACCAGCCTCAGCGAACTCGCCGAACTGGTGAACATCGGCACCCTCTTCGCCTTCGTGGTCGTCGCCATCGGTGTGATCATCCTGCGCAGGTCCCGCCCCGACCTGCCCCGGTCCTTCCGGACCCCGTGGGTGCCGTTCCTCCCGATCCTGTCGGTCTGCGCCTCGCTGTGGCTGATGCTCAACCTGCCCGCCGAGACCTGGCTGCGGTTCGGCATCTGGATGGTCGTCGGGTTCTTCGTGTACTTCCTCTACGGCCGCTCGCACAGCCTCCTCGGACGGCGCCAGGCGGCATCCGCCGACGAGGCCCACGAGCCGGGCCGCGGCGACACGGCGTAACGGCCGGGCGGCCGGCCCCGCGCGACCGCACGGGGCCGGCCCCGGTGCCGTCCGCCTCAGTCCCGTACCGAGCGCGGGCCGGTCACGTCCGCGCCCAGTTCCGTCACCCGGCGGCGCAGCTCGCGGTCGGCCGTGACGACCAGGCGGGAGCGTCCCACCGACCCGGCCACCAGCTCGACGATACGGTCGTCCCCGCTGCCGGCCGCCGCCTCCACCCGTACGCCGGGCACCGGCTCCACCCCGCGAGCCGCGCCCTCCACGACGAGGACGATCTCCTGGGCCCCCTGGTGCCCCGGCAGCCCGGCGGCGGCCAGCCGGTCGCGCAGCCGCTCCGCGGCCCCGCGCCGGTCCCGCCACCACCCGTCGGGCACCGACCCGACGACGTTCGCGGCGTCGACGATCACGAGCAGCGCGGCGTTGTCGTCCATGGGCCCAGAGTGGCACGGACGGCTCCCTGGGCGTGACCCTCGCGCAGGCGCCGTGAAGGGTCCGACATAAAGTGTTCGGGTGAACGGCGACTGGCTCATACGCGGCCGCGACGGGCGGCTCGGTGTCTATCTGATGTCGGACGACGCCGTCCTGTGCCGGGCGGAACGTACCCCGGGCGGGCCCTGGGAGGCCCCACGCAGGGTGGGCGGCGACCAGAAGGTGTATCCGGCCTCGGCCGTCGGCCAGGGCGCCGACGGTTACGCCCACCTGGCGTCCTGGCGGCCCACGGTGAAGGGGGAGGCGGGGCTGGTGCACTCCGCGCACTTCCGGCCGCACCTCGCCGCCCTGGACTGGACACCCATCGGCCATCCCAACAAGAAGGGCGACCGCACGGGCACGCCCGCCGTCGCGGTGGACGCCCAGGGACGTGCGCACGTCTTCGCCCGCAACATCGGCACGGGACTGTGCATGGTCGCCCAGAAGGAGAAGGGCGGCTGGGACCCGTGGCGCGACCTGAAGGGGCAGGGCGTCGAGGGGCCGCCCATCGCGGTCACGGGGGAGTCCGGCTGCGTCCGGGCCTACGCGGCCGTCTCCGGTGGGATCCTGCACTGGAGCCAGGAGGCGCCGGGCACCCAGCCGGTGCTCCAGGAGCCCCTCAAGACACCGGTCAGGCCCCGCACCCTCCGGGCGCTCGCCACCTCCCCGGAGCACACCACCCTCTTCTACACCGACGACTCCGGTGACGTGTGCGCCTGGCGTCCCGGCACCGATCCCGTCCCCGTGCTCGCCGCCGCCGGACCCGGTCCGGTCGCCGCGATCCGCACCGAACTCGACGGTCACGACTGCACGTTGCTCGCCCAGCGCTCCGCGAGCGGCCGGGTCGCCTTCGCGGCGTATCCGACCGAACGGGAGTCGGCGGGCGCCTGGTGGGCCGAGTCGGGCCCCCAACTGCCCGCCGACGCCGTGGTGGCGCTCGCCAAGGACCACGAGGACCGGGTGGTGGCGGCGGCCCTGTCCCCGTCGACCGGCCTGCTCCAGCTCACCCGCCGCAAGGACGAGCCCGGCCTGGCCCTGATGGCCTGGCGGACGGTCTGACACCGGACGGTCGAACGGCCGGACAGCGCGACGGAAACGCGGGAACGCGGCAAAGAGGGCCTCCGCCGGTGGCGGAGGCCCTCTTCATGTCCGCAGGTGCGGGACGGCTACAGCGGTTACGACGGTTACGCCGGAACCGAGGCCACGCCCGGCGCCAGGAACTTCTTGCCGTTCACGCGCTCGGAGACACCCTCGCGGTCCAGGTACGGCGTGATGCCGCCCAGGTGGAAGGGCCAGCCCGCGCCCGTGATCAGGCAGAGGTCGATGTCCTGCGCCTCGGCGACGACACCCTCGTCGAGCATGAGCCCGATCTCCTGCGCCACCGCGTCCAGGACGCGCGCCCGCACCTGCTCCTCGGTCAGGACGGTGTCGCCCTGCTGCAGAAGCGCGGAGACCTCGGGGTCCAGCTCGGGCTTGCCGCTGTCGTAGACGTAGAAACCGCGCTTGCCCGCCTTGACGACGGCCGCGAGGTTCGCGGAGACCGTGAAACGGTCCGGGAACGCCCGGTTGAGCGTTTCCGAGACGTGCAGACCGATCGCCGGACCGACCAGCTCGAGGAGCACCAGCGGAGACATCGGCAGGCCGAGCGGTTCCACCGCCTTTTCCGCCACCTGAACCGGGGTGCCCTCGTCGATGACGTTCTGCACCTCGCCCATGAAACGGGTGAGAATGCGGTTCACGACGAACGCCGGGGCGTCCTTCACCAGAACGGCGGTCTTCTTCAGCTTCTTGGCGACGGCGAAGGCCGTGGCCAGCGAGGCGTCGTCGGTCTGCTCGCCCCGGACGATCTCCAGGAGCGGCAGGATCGCGACCGGGTTGAAGAAGTGGAAGCCCACGACCCGCTCGGGGTTCTTCAGCTTCGACGCCATCTCGGAGACCGACAGCGAGGAGGTGTTCGTGGCGAGGATCGCATGCGCCGGGGCGACCGCCTCGACCTCCGCGAACACCTGCTGCTTGACGCCGATCTCCTCGAACACGGCCTCGATGATGAAGTCCGCGTCGGCGAAGCCCTCCGCCTTGTCCAGGACACCGCTCACCAGGGCCTTGAGACGGTTGGCCTTGTCCTGGTTGATGCGGCCCTTGCCGAGCAGCTTCTCGATCTCGGCGTGGACGTAGCCCACACCCTTGTCGACGCGCTCCTGGTCGATGTCGGTCAGCACGACCGGCACCTCGAGGCGGCGCAGGAACAGCAGCGCGAGCTGCGAGGCCATCAGGCCCGCGCCCACCACGCCGACCTTGGTGACCGGACGCGCCAGGGACTTGTCCGGGGCGCCGGCCGGGCGCTTGCCACGCTTCTGCACCAGGTTGAACGCGTAGATACCGGCGCGCAGTTCGCCACCCATGATCAGGTCGGCGAGCGCGACGTCCTCGGCGTCGTAGCCCTGCTGAAGGTCGCCGTTCTTGGCGGCGGCGATGATGTCGAGGGCGCGGTAGGCGGCCGGGGCCGCACCGTGCACCTTGCTGTCCGCCACGAACCGGCCGCGCGCGACGGCCTGGTCCCAGGCCTCACCGCGGTCGATCACCGGGCGGTCGACGACGATCTCGCCCTTGAGGACGGACGCCGTCCAGAGCAGCGACTGCTCCAGGAAGTCCGCACCCTCGAACAGGGCGTCGGCGATGCCCAGCTCGTAGACCTGCACACCCTTGAGCTGCTTGTTCTGGTTGAGCGAGTTCTCGATGATCACCGAGACGGCCTTGTCGGCGCCGATCAGGTTCGGCAGCAGCGTGCAGCCGCCCCAGCCGGGGACCAGACCGAGGAAGACCTCGGGCAGCGAGAAGGCCGGCAGCGCCGAAGACACCGTGCGGTACTTGCAGTGCAGGCCGACCTCGACGCCGCCGCCCATCGCCGCGCCGTTGTAGTACGCGAAGGTCGGGACCGCGAGGCCCGACAGGCGCTTGAAGACCTCGTGGCCGCCCTTGCCGATGGCGAGCGCGTCCTTGTGCTCCTTGAGGAGCTCGACGCCCTTGAGGTCCGCGCCGACGGCGAAGATGAACGGCTTGCCGGTGACGCCGACACCGACGATCTCGCCGGCCGCCGCCTCCTTCTCGACCTGGTCGATCGCGGAGTCGAGGTTCGCGAGGGACTGCGGGCCGAAGGTGGTCGGCTTGGTGTGGTCGAAACCGTTGTCCAGCGTGATCAGGGCGAAGCGCCCGGCGCCGAACGGCAGGTCCAGGTGACGGACGTGCGCCTGGGTGACGACCTCGTCCGGGAACAGCTCGGCCGCGCCCTTCAGGAGTTCGGTGGTGCTCACTTGTCGCCTCCGGCGGACTCGAAGTGCGGGTTCTCCCAGATGACGGTGGCGCCCATGCCGAAGCCGACGCACATCGTGGTCAGGCCGTAGCGGACCTGCGGCTGCTCCTCGAACTGGCGGGCCAGCTGCGTCATCAGACGGACGCCGGAGGAGGCCAGCGGGTGACCGAAGGCGATCGCGCCGCCGTACTGGTTGACGCGCTCGTCGTCGTCCGCGATGCCGTAGTGGTCGAGGAAGGCCAGCACCTGGACGGCGAAGGCCTCGTTGATCTCGAACAGACCGATGTCGGAGATGGACAGGCCGGCCTGCGCCAGCGCCTTCTCCGTGGCCGGGATCGGGCCGTAGCCCATGACCTCCGGCTCGACACCCGCGAAGGAGTACGAGACGAGGCGCATCTTGACCGGCAGGTCGTGCTCGCGGGCGAAGTCCTCGGACGCGATGAGGGAAGCGGTCGCGCCGTCGTTCAGACCGGCCGCGTTACCGGCCGTGACCCGGCCGTGGACACGGAACGGGGTCTTGAGGCCGGAAAGGTTTTCCAGCGTCGTTCCCGGGCGCATCGGCTCGTCGGCGGTGACCAGGCCCCAGCCCGTCTCACCGGCGTCCGGGTTGGTGCGGCGGACCGAGACCGGCACCAGGTCGGCCTGGATCTTGCCGTTCGCGTAGGCCTTGGCGGCCTTCTCCTGCGAGCGCACGGCGTACTCGTCGGCGCGCTGCTTGGTGATCTGCGGGTAGCGGTCGTGCAGGTTCTCGGCGGTCATGCCCATGAACAGGGCGGACTCGTCGACCAGCTTCTCGCTGACGAACCGCGGGTTGGGGTCCACGCCCTCGCCCATCGGGTGGCGGCCCATGTGCTCGACACCGCCGGCGATGGCGATGTCGTAGGCGCCGAAGGCGACGGAGCCGGCGACCGCGGTGACGGCCGTCAGAGCGCCCGCGCACATACGGTCGATGGAGTAGCCGGGTACGGAGGTCGGCAGACCGGCCAGGATGCCGGCGGTGCGGCCGAGGGTCAGGCCCTGGTCGCCGATCTGCGTGGTCGCGGCGATGGCGACCTCGTCGATCTTCTTGGGGTCGAGACCGGGGTTGCGGCGCAGCAGCTCCCGGATCGCCTTCACGACGAGGTCGTCGGCCCGGGTCTCGTGGTAGATGCCCTTCGGGCCCGCCTTGCCGAACGGGGTACGGACGCCGTCGACGAAGACGACGTCCCTGACGGTACGAGGCACGATGGCTCTCCTCCAGGTGCGGGATGGCACTGCTGCGACACGCAAGCGCTGAGCGCGCGCTCAGGACCCATGCTACTTATGAGTAACGTAGCTGCCCAGTCCCGGAGGGCCAAGCGGCGAACGTCACACCCCGGACGGGGCCGAAGTCACCCTCGCGCTCAGCCCCGCGGCGGTGCCGTCGAGCCCCGTGGTGTCAGCACGGGCGTCGGCACCGGATGCGATCCGGGGCCCGACCCGGTGATCACACCGAACAAGGTCCGCGCCGCCTCCGCGCCGAAACCGTGCACGTCATGACTCATCGCGGAGAGCGTCGGATGGGTGAGCCGGCACAGCTGGGAGTCGTCCCAGGCGAGGAGCGAGACATCGCCCGGCACGCCGAGCCCCATCTCGGCCGCCACGGCCAGTCCGGCCACCGCCATGATGTCGTTGTCGTAAACGATTGCCGTCGGCCGGTCCGCCGGGGCTGCGGTCAGCATCGACCGGGTCGCCCGTGCCCCCGCCTCCCCGGAGTAGTCCGTGGCGACCTGCCACGCCCCGGCCAGCCCCAGCGTCCGCGCCGCAGCGTCGAAGGCCGCGGTCCGCATCACCGTGTGCCCGAGCGCCGCCGCGCCTCCCACCCGCGCGATCCGCCGGTGCCCGAGCGCCGCGAGATAGCGCACCGCCTCCGTCACCGCCGTCGCGTCGTCGGTCCACACGGACGTCAGGCTCCCGGTCAGCGTGGGGTGCCCGACCGCCACCACGGGCATCCCGAGCCGCTCGGCCGCCGCCACCCGGGGATCGTCGGCCCGGAAGTCGACCAGGATCGAGCCGCCGATCTGCCGCCCCCGCCACCAGGACTCCAGGAGCCCCGCCTCCTCCTCGACGGTGCGCACCAGCCTCAGCAGCAGCGAACAGGAGTGCTCGGTCAGCACGCTCTCCACCCCGGAGACGAACTCCATGTAGAACGGCTCCAGGCCCAGCATCCGGGCCGGCCGGCAGATCGCGAGCCCCACCACGTCCACGCGCGAACTCGACAGCGAGCGTGCCGTGAGGTTCGGTTCCCAGCCCAGCTCCCGCGCCGCCGCGAAGATCCGGTCCCGGGTCGCCTCCGACAGCCCCGGCTTGCGGTTGAAGGCGAGCGACACGGCACCCTTGGACACGCCGGCGCGCGCCGCCACGTCCTTTATGGTGACGCGGGACGACGGGGAGGCTGTCATCGAGCGGGCTCCTGGCAGTACAGCGCGGCCCGGGCGGCGGCGGCATCCGGAGTCTCCCAGCCCTCGACCCCGACGGTCACCCGTTCCCCGGGCAGCAGGGTCACGAGCCCCCGGTCGGCCCGAACCCCTGCTCCCAGCCGGTCGGCCTGGAGCAGCAGATCCCGTACGAGGGTGTGGGCCGTGACCGTGACGCTCCCCGGGGCCACGGTCACCTCGAACTGTGGCTGCGGGTAAGGGATGTCACGGTCGGGCACCGGGAAGTGCGTGGCCCGCGGCCCTGCCTCGCTCGCGGCCTCGCCCGACCCGGGGGACCCTCCGGCGTCGGCCACCAGGAACTCCTTCGCCCCGGCCGGCTCCAGGTCCGCCGGCACGCCTATCTCGTCCACCACCCGGGCACCGACCGCCAGTTCCACGCTCGCCGTGCCGAGCACCTCCCCGTCCACCGACATCCGCCGCAACGACACCGTGCCCGTCCACGGCTCACCCGACTGGTTCACGGCGGCCAACACCATTTCGCCGCCGCGCGCTTGGAAGGTGAGCAGCCGGTCCGCATAGAGCCGCCGCAACTCGTGGTACAGCGGTTTCTCCCGCCCGTCCCCGTCGATCGCCGCCCAGGACGTCACCGGCCAGCAGTCGTTGAGCTGCCAGACGATCGTGCCCGCGCACACCGGCCAGTGCGACCGCCAGTGCTCGATCCCGGTCGCCACGGCGCGCGCCTGGTTGACCTGCGTGAGGTAGTGCCAGCGGTCGAAATCGTCCTCCGGCAGGGCGAAGTGGCGGGCGAGGCCGCGCTCCAGCTTGCCGTTGCCGTCCTCGGCCTTCTGGCGGTGCAGCATGCCGGGGGAGTCCGCCGCGAGCTCCTCACCGGGCAGCGCCCGCAGCACAGTCGCGTGGGCGGGCGGCGCCTGCCAGCCGAACTCGGCCACGAACCGCGGAACTTCGCTCCGGTACTCGGCGTAGTCCTGCCGGTTCCACACGTCCCACGAGTGGTGCGTGCCGTGCGCCGGATCATTGGGATGGTGCTCCCACGACCCCGACCACGGACTTCCCGCCGTGTACGGCCGCGTCGGATCCAGCTCGGCCACGACCCGCGGAAGCACACCCAGGTAATAGCCCTCGCCCCAGGAGTCCCCGCCGAGCCGCTCCTCCCATCCCCAGTCCCTGAACCCCCACAGGTTCTCGTTGTTGCCGTTCCACAACACGAGCGACGGATGCGGCATCAGCCGGACGACGTTCTCGCGGGCCTCCGCCTCCACCTCGCCCCGCAACGGCTGCTCCTCGGGGTAGGCCGCGCACGCGAACGGGAAGTCCTGCCACACCAGCAGCCCCAGTTCGTCGCACGCGTCGTAGAAGTCCTCGCCCTCGTAGATCCCGCCACCCCAGACCCGGACCAGGTCGACGCCGACGTCGGCCGCCTGTCGCAACCGCTTCCGGTAACGCTCCCGGGTCACCCGGGACGGAAACGCATCGTCCGGGATCCAGTTCACGCCCCTGGCGAAGAGCCGCTCCCCGTTCACCACGAGGGTGAAACCGGTTCCGTGAGCGTCCGCGGAGGTGTCCAGCACGACGCTGCGGAATCCGACGCGCCGTCGCCAGACATCGAGCGGCGCGCTCCCGTGATGCAGGGTCAACTCGACCTCGTACAGCGGTTGCCCGCCGTACCCACGCGGCCACCACAGTTCCGCGTCCGGCACCTCGACGCGCACGACACCGCTGGTGCCCGTCACCTCGGCGCGCGCGGACCGTCCCGCCACCCGCGCCTCCAGCGTGAGCCCGGCCTCCACCCGGGTCCGCTCCACCTCCACCCGCAACTCGACGACCCCGACGCCCTCCTCGACGGTCACCAGCGGGCGCACCCGGGCGAGCCGCGCCGTCGACCAGCGCTCCACCCGCACCGGCCGCCAGATCCCGGCCGTCACCAGGGTGGGCCCCCAGTCCCAGCCGAACGAGCACGCCATCTTGCGGAGGTACTGGTACGGCTCGGTGTAGGGGGACGGACGGTCACCGACCTTGCCGCGCACGGCCTCCGCCTCGGCGTAGGCCGAGACGAACCGGACCGCCAGCGGCCCCTCGAGCCCCGTCACGTCGAAGCGGTACGAGCGGTGCATGTTCCGTACCCGGCCGAGGGGCTGACCGTTCAGGGTGATCTCCGCGACCGTGTCGAGTCCGTCGAAGACCAGGTCCGTCTGCTCGTGCCCGGACGGCCCGGCCGGCAGCTCCCGCTCGTACGTCCACTCACGCCTCCCCACCCACGCGACCTCCTTCTCTCCCAGGCCGATGAACGGGTCCGGGATCACCCCGGCGGCGAGCAGATCGGTGTGCACACAGCCCGGCACCACGGCCGGGAACGGCTTTCCCTCGTGCCGCAGGTGCCATCCGTCGTCGAGCGGTGAGGCCTCCAGCATGCGCACTCCCTAAACCGGTCAAGCCCACAACTGAGCGCCACTTCTTCATCGTTGGCGGGAATCGGACTTTACCGGTTGAGGAAAGCGCTGCCAGAGTGCCGAATCAGCCAACCCGCTCGTGTTCGACCAACCCGCACGTGCTCGTCCGTCCCGAGAACATCCCGAGAACGGAAGTGATGCACATGAACCGCCGTACAGTCACGGTCCTCGCCACGGTCGCCGGAGCCGCCCTGCTGCTCCAGGGCTGCACCGGCACCGGAGGCAGCGCGAAAGGCGCGGACGCCAAGGCGCCCGACGACCCTGCCGAGGTCAGCGGAACCATCACGGTCCTCACCGTGCGCACCGACCTCGTGCAGGACGGCACGATGAAGAAGTACGCCGCCGAGTTCAACAAGACCTATCCCAAGGTCAAGGTGGAGTTCCAGGCCCTCACCAACTACGAGGCCGAGATCAAGGTCCGGATGAACACGGACGACTACGGCGATGTCCTGCTGATCCCCGCGGTCATCAAGAAGAACGACTACCCGAAGTTCTTCGCCTCCCTCGGCACCGCCGCCGAACGCGGCAAGAAGTACCGCTTCACCGACTTCACCACCGTCGACGGCAAGGTCTACGGGCAGAGCCCGGTCGGTGTGATGCCCGGTTTCGTCTACAACAAGCGGGTCTGGAAGGAGGCGGGGGTCACCGAATGGCCCACCACCCCGGCCGAGTTCCTCGCCGACCTGAAGGCGATCAAGGCGAAGACCGACGCGATCCCCTACTACACCAACTTCGCCGCGCAGTGGCCCCTGACCTCGTGGACGTACGTCGACGGCTCCGTGCACTGCGACCCGCAGGCGACCACGAAGCTCGCCGAGGACGACCCCTGGGCGGAGAACTCCGACCTGCGCGTCGGGGACACCCTGCTGCACGACATCGTCAAGCAGGGCCTCGCCGAGAAGGACCCGACGACCAGCAACTGGGAAGAGTCCAAACCCCGCACGGCCAAGGGCGAGATCGCCACCCAGTGGCTCGGCACCTGGGCGATCATCCAGTTCCAGGACGCCGCGAAGAAGGCCGGCGTGAACCCGGACGACATCGGTTTCATGCCGTTTCCCGCCCAGACGGACGGCACCTTCTGCGCGACGGTCGGCCCCGACTACAACCAGGCCGTGAACGTCCACTCCCCGCACAAGGAGGCGGCCCGTGCCTGGATCGACTGGTTCACCGACAAGTCCGGTTACGACAAGGACAACCTGGCAATCTCCCCGCTCGAGGACGCGCCCATGCCCGAGGTGCTGAAGCCGTACGAGGAAGCGGGCGTCAAGCTCATCGAGCTGGACGACACGGCGGGCGCGAAGGTCAAGCTGATCGACGACGAGTCCGAGGTCGGCATCTACAAGCCCGAGTACCGCCAGGATCTGGTCGACCTGGCCCGCGGCGCCAAGAAGGGCAGTCTGGACGACTTCCTCGGCGGACTCGGCAAGAAGTGGACCGAGACGCAAGCGACCGTGAGCGACTGATGGCGCACGCGCACACGCACCTCCCGCCGCCCCGCGCCGAGCAGTTGGACTCCGAGGCCGCGAAAACGGTTTCGAAACGCGGCGCGCCCGCCCCGGCCCCGCGCCGCGCACGCACCTGGCGGCTGCTGACCCCCTGGCTGTTCCTGCTCGCCCCGCTCGTCCTGCTGGTCACCTTCACCTACGCGCCGATCGCCAACATGGTCGCCTACAGCTTCACCGACTGGGACGGCGTGAGCCCCGAACTGCACTACACGGGCGCCGAGAACTACACGGAGATCTTCACCAGGGAGGACCTCTTCCAGGTCTTCTGGGTAAGCGGCTACTACCTGGTTGCCTCGGTGATCCAGATCGTCGCCGCGCTCTACTTCGCGACGATCCTGAGTTTCAGCATCCGTTTCCGAAACTTCTTCAAGGGCGTACTCTTCTTCCCGTCCCTGGTGAACGGCGTGGCCATCGGTTTCGTCTTCCTCTACTTCTTCCAGGACGGCGGCACCTTCGACACGGTCCTCGGCCTCTTCGGCT
The DNA here is from genome assembly GCA_001298545.1 of Actinobacteria bacterium OV320. Classification (GTDB taxonomy): domain Bacteria; phylum Actinomycetota; class Actinomycetes; order Streptomycetales; family Streptomycetaceae; genus Streptomyces; species Streptomyces coriariae. The sequence continues at coordinate 430,178 of LJCX01000030.1, read as the reverse complement.
ACCACACCGACCACGCCTGGCTGGGCACCCCGGCCTCGGCGAACACCTCGCTGGCCGGCGTCTCGATCTGGCGCTACCTCGGTATGAACTTCGTCCTGTTCCTCGGCGCGATCCAGTCCATCCCGGGTGAGCTGTACGAGGCGGCCGAACTGGACGGCGCCGGCCGCTGGCACCAGTTCCGCTACATCATCCTGCCCGGCATCAAGCCGGTGCTGACCCTGACGGTGATCCTGTCCGTCTCCGGTTCCCTCTCGGCCTTCGAGATCCCGTACATCATGACCGGCGGGGCGACCGGTACCGAGACCTTCGTGATCCAGACCGTGAAGCTGGCCTTCCAGTTCAACAAGACGGGGCTCGCCTCGGCGGCGGCGGTCGTGCTGCTGCTGATCATCCTGCTGGTGACCTGGGTGCAGCGACGTCTCGTCCCCGACGACAGGGTGGACCTCGTATGACACGCCGTGCCGTGGCCCGTGCCCTCGTGTACCTGTCGCTGATCGCCGCGACGCTGGTCGTCCTGCTCCCGCTGGGCGTCGTGGTGCTGACCTCGCTGAAGACCGAGAACGAGACGGCGAACGGCAGCGGGGCGCTCACGCTGCCGCGCGACCCGCTCAACTTCCACAACTACGTGACGGCGTTCCAGGACGGCGGAATGCTCACGGCGTTCGGCAACACCGCCTTCATCCTCGTCGTCTCGGTCGGCGGAACCGTTCTCATCGGGTCGATGACGGCGTACGCGATCGACCGGTTCACCTTCCGTTTCCGGAAACTGGTGATCGCCCTGTTCCTGATCGCCGCGCTGGTCCCCGGGGTGACCACCCAGGTGGCCACCTTCCAGATCGTCCACAGCCTCGGCATGTTCGACACCCGCTGGGCCCCGATCGCCCTCTACATGGGTACGGACATCGTCTCGATCTACATTTTCCTGCAGTTCGTGCGGTCGATCCCGATCTCCCTGGACGAGGCCGCCCGCCTCGACGGCGCCAACGCGTTCACGATCTACCGGAAAATCATCTTTCCGCTGCTGAAACCGGCGATAGCGACGGTCGTGATCGTGAAGGGGATCGCCGTCTACAACGACTTCTACATCCCCTTCCTCTACATGCCCTCACAAGATCTTGGCGTGATCTCGACGTCCCTGTTCCGCTTCAAGGGCCCCTACGCCGCCCACTGGGAAACGATCTCGGCAGGAGCGGTGCTGGTCATCCTGCCGACCCTGATCGTCTTCCTCGCGCTCCAGAAATACATCTACAACGGTTTCATGAGAGGAGCGACGAGGTAACCGCTTGCGGTTCGCACGCCGCGCACGCCCTCACACGCCTCGAACGCCTCACACGCCTCACACGCCTCGCACCCCTCGTGCGGCTCCTGTGCCTCTGCGGCCTGTGCACAGGCACCCCGGGCGGGTCCGCCACGGTCAGCCACTCTGCCCGGCCAGCGCCGCGGCGAGCACCGGAGCGACCTGCTCCACCTGCCACGGCCGCGCCCCGTACGACGCGAGCGCGTCGGCAACCGCTTCCTCGTCGGCCGCCGGAGGCTCCCAGCAGACCCGGCGCACTGCGTCCGGGGCGATCAGGTTCTCCTGCGGCATGTTCAGCTCCTCGGCCAGCGCGGAGACGGCGGCCCGCGCCGCGGACAGCCGCGCCGCGGCCACGGGGTCCTTGTCGGCCCAGGCCCGCGGCGGCGGCGGGCCCGCCACCGGCTGCCCCGGCTGCGGCAGCTGCGCCTCGCTCAGCGCCTTGGCCCGGTCGACCGCCGCCTGCCACTGCTCCAGCTGCCGTCGGCCCATCCGGTGCCCGAACCCGTTCAGCGCGGCCAGCGCCTGCACGTCCACCGGGAGCGACAGCGCCGCCTCCACGATGGCCGCGTCCGACAGCACCTTGCCCGGCGACACGTCCCGCCGCTGCGCGATCCGGTCCCGCGTCTGCCACAGCTCCCGCACGACACCCAGCTGCCGCCGCCGGCGCACCTTGTGCATGCCGGACGTACGACGCCACGGGTCTTTGCGGGGCTCGGCCGGCGGGGCGGACGCGATGGCGTCGAACTCCTGGCGGGCCCAGTCCAGCTTGCCCTGGCGGTCCAGCTCCTTCTCCAGCGCGTCGCGCAGGTCGACCAGGAGCTCGACGTCCAGAGCCGCGTAACGCAGCCAGGGGTCGGGCAGCGGCCGGGTGGACCAGTCCACCGCGGAGTGACCCTTCTCGAGGACGAAGCCCAGTACTCCCTCGACCATCGCGCCGAGGCCGACCCGCGGGAAACCGGCGAGCCGTCCGGCCAGCTCGGTGTCGAACAGCCGCGTCGGCACCATGCCTATCTCGCGCAGACACGGCAGGTCCTGGGTGGCCGCGTGCAGCACCCATTCCACGCCGGACAGGGCCTCGCCGAGCGCGGAGAGGTCGGGACAGCCCACGGGGTCGATCAGCGCGGTGCCGGCGCCCTCGCGACGCAGCTGCACCAGATAGGCGCGCTGTCCGTAGCGGTAGCCGGAGGCGCGCTCGGCGTCCACGGCGACGGGGCCGGTACCGGCGGCGAAGGCGGCGATCACCTCGGCGAGGGCGGCCTCGTCGGCGATCACGGGAGGAATGCCCTCGCGCGGTTCGAGCAAAGGTGTCGGCGCCCCGGAATCAGCTGATCCGCCGTCGTCCGGAGGGGCGCCTCCGGTGGTTCGCAGTGAACTGGCTGCTGCGGTTTCTTGGGCGTCGGTCACCTGTCAAGGGTATCTGTGTATCGACGGCGCCCGCCGACGGAACGTTCCGTCGGCGGGCGCCGGAGGGTCGTAAACCAGTCAGGACGGTGAACGAAGGGGAAGAGGTCGGGAAGAAACCGGGCAGAGACGGGAGAAGCCGGGCCGGGGGGCACGGGCGTTCCCGGGTGAGACCCCGGGTGCCGGGTGGGGTCTCAGTGGATGATGCCGGTCCGCAGGGCCACCGCGACCATCCCGGCACGGTCGCCCGTGCCGAGCTTGCGGGCGATGCGGGCGAGGTGGCTCTTGACGGTCAGTGCGGACAGTCCCATCGAGACGCCGATCGCCTTGTTGGACTGGCCTTCCGCGACCAGTCGCAGCACCTCGACCTCGCGGCCGGAGAGCTCGCGGTAGCCGCCCGGGTGACTCGGGGCACCCGGGGGGCGGCGGTGCAGGCGGGCGGCGGAGCCCATGGGGGCGGCACCGGGTCGGCTGGGGAGGCCGAGGTTGGTGCGGGTGCCGGTGACGACGTAGCCCTTCACACCGCCCGCGAGGGCGTTGCGCACGGCGCCGATGTCGTCGGCTGCGGAGAGGGCGAGCCCGTTGGGCCAGCCCGCGGCGCGGGTCTCCGACAGCAGGGTGAGGCCGGAGCCGTCGGGCAGGTGGACGTCGGCGACGCAGATGTCGCGGGGGTTGCCGATGCGGGGACGAGCCTCCGCGATGGACGAGGCCTCGATGACGTCGCGCACACCGAGCGCCCACAGATGGCGGGTGACGGTGGAGCGGACGCGCGGGTCGGCCACGACCACCATGGCGGTGGGCTTGTTCGGGCGGTAGGCGACCAGGCTTGCGGGCTGCTCGAGGAGAACGGACACCAGGCCTCCTGGGTGGGGGACGGGAGCCGGCTCGCGGGCTTGTGGGGAGGAAGCCGGGACGAACCGTGCTTTCAAGGTCACAGTCGTCTTCGGCAGCGAACCCGGGGTCCTTTAGAGAATGATCACGATCTAGTGAGTAACAATACGTGCAATTCGGACACGCGATCGATCATCCGAAGATCGAGTCGGTTTAAGTGGGTGTCTTACGGGATCGAAAATGGCCGTATCGACAAAGAGATGGTCAACGTGACTGGGGCCCCCTCCTCTGCGGCAGCGTCACCACCGACGCGTCCCCCGGACCGGCCGGCGGCAGCCCCGCCACCTGCGCCAGCAGATCGCACCAGGCCGCCAGGTGCGCCCCCGCCTCCGGGACCCCGCCCAGCCCCTCGCGCGGTGTCCAGGAGGCCCTGATCTCGATCTGTGAGGCCGCCGGGCGCTCCGCCAGCCCGCCGAAGTAGTGCGAACTCGCGCGCGTGACGGTCCCGCTCGGCTCGCCGTACGTCAGCCCGCGCGCCTGGAGCGCGCCGGTCAGCCACGACCAGCACACCTCCGGCAGCAGCGGGTCCGCGGCCATCTCCGGCTCCAGTTCGGCCCGGACCAGCGTCACCAGCCGAAACGTTCCGCGCCAGGCGTCGTGCCCGGCCGGGTCGTGCAGCAGCACCAGCCGGCCGTCGGCCAGGTCCTGGTCGCCGTCCACGACCGTCGCCTCCAGCGCGTAGGCGAACGGGGCGAGCCGCTTCGGGGCCGGTGTCGGCTCCGCCTCGATCTGCGGCCGCAGCCGGGCCGCCCTCAGCTGGTCGACGGCCGCCCGGAACGGCGGTGGAGCCGACCTGGTCCCATCCGGGTCCCCCTCGTTCGTGTCATCCATCCCGCCAGCGCCGTCCGACAGTCGTCCCTGAGCCGCAGCCATGCGGGGAAGATTAAGGGGAACGGGGCCTTCGCGCAGGGCAAGACACCCGTGCGGGGCTCGCGGACGGGTGCGCGCTGGGCGAACAGGCGCACGGACCGCGCACGGCCGAGGCGCGCGGCAGAGGCGGGGCACGGGCAGGGCGTGGGCGCGGCAGGGGGCGGCCTCACGGCCTCCGGCGCCGTGCGAGACTTGCCGTCGTGAGTGCGAACGAGAGCCCGGCGGGCCGGAAGCCGACAGCGACCTACGACAGTGCCTTCCTGAAGGCGTGCAGGCGTGAGCCGGTGCCGCACACGCCCGTGTGGTTCATGCGGCAGGCCGGGCGGTCCCTGCCGGAGTACCGCAAGGTCCGCGAGGGCATCGCGATGCTCGACTCCTGCATGCGGCCGGAGCTGGTCACCGAGATCACCCTGCAGCCGGTGCGCCGGCACGACGTGGACGCGGCGATCTACTTCAGCGACATCGTCGTCCCGCTCAAGGCCATCGGCATCGACCTCGACATCAAGCCGGGCGTCGGCCCGGTCGTCGAGCGCCCGATCCGCACCCGCGCCGACCTCGCCCAGCTGCGCGACCTCACCCCCGAGGACGTCCCCTACGTCACCGAGGCCATCGGTCTGCTGACCGCCGAACTCGGCGCCACTCCCCTCATCGGTTTCGCGGGCGCTCCTTTCACCCTCGCGAGCTACCTCGTCGAGGGCGGTCCGTCCCGCACGTACGAGAACGCCAAGGCGATGATGTACGGCGACCCCGAACTCTGGGCCGACCTGCTCGACCGCCTCGCGGAGATCACCTCCGCCTTCCTGAAGGTGCAGATCGAGGCCGGCGCCAGCGCCGTCCAGCTCTTCGACTCCTGGGCCGGCGCGCTCGCCCCGACCGACTACCGCCGCTCGGTGCTGCCCGCCTCCGCGAAGGTCTTCCGCGCGGTCGAGGGGTACGGCGTCCCGCGCATCCACTTCGGAGTGGGCACCGGCGAGCTGCTCCAGCCGATGGGCGAGGCCGGGGCGGACGTCGTCGGCGTCGACTGGCGCGTCCCGCTCGACGAGGCCGTCCGCCGGATCGGCCCCGGCAAGGCGCTCCAGGGCAACCTAGACCCGACGGTTCTGTTCGCCGGCACCGAGGCCGTCGAGGCCAAGACCCGCGAGGTCCTCGACTCGGCCGCCGGCCTCGAGGGCCACGTCTTCAACCTCGGCCACGGCGTCATGCCGTCCACCGACCCGGACGCGCTCACCCGCCTCGTCGAGTACGTCCACACGCAGACCGCCCGCTGACCCCTCTCACCAGGTGTGCCGGGGGCGCGCCCGTCTGCCGAACAGCAGACCGCGCGGCTCCGGCGGCGGGGGCGTGCCCGGCTTGAGCGGCCAGGCGAGCAGCATGCCGGCCAGGAAACCGACGACGTGCGCCGCGTACGCCACGGTGCCGGCGCCGGAGACGCCCTCCCCGGAGGAGTACACCGCCTGGAGCACGAACCAGAAGCCCAGCACCAGCCAGGCCGGCAGCCGCAACGGCAGAAACACCAGAAACGGCACGAGCACCCACACCCTGGCCTTCGGGTACAGCACCAGATAGGCGCCCAGCACCCCGGCGATCGCCCCCGAAGCGCCGATCAGCGGATCGGTCGAGTCGGCGTTGAGCAGGGCGAAACCGTACGACGCCGCATATCCGCAGGCGACGTAGAAGAGCGCGAAGCGGACGTGCCCCATGCGGTCCTCGACGTTGTTGCCGAAGATCAGCAGGAACAGCATGTTGCCCAACAGATGCAGCCAGCCGCCGTGCAGGAACATCGCGCTCAGCACGCTCAGCGCGGGCGACTTCTCGTAGCCCGGCGGGGCCAGCACACAGCCCGCGCCGCGCACGTCGCCGGTGGGGACGAGCTGGGGCAGCTGATGGTGGATCAACTCCCTCGGTACGGCGGCGTAGTGCTCCAGAAAGGCGTGCAGATGACACGTCTGGGCCAGGCTGCTGTCGCCCGCCGTGGAGCCGGACAGGCCGGGCATGAACAGGAAGACGAAGACGTTCGCCGCGATGAGGGCGTACGTCACCACCGGCGTGCGGCGTACGGGATTCACGTCATGGACGGGGATGACCACAAGGAAGTTCTGCCCCCGATCCGTTCGACGAACCGGTGAACGGGGATCCCCACGGGCGCGTATGAACCGTCAACTGCTCGCGGCACGAGGAAGGCGGGCCGCGGGGACGACGTGAGGAACAGGCGATGAACGACCGAGTAACTCCCCCCATGCACGCCACTCCCGACGGCGAGGCGGAGATCTCCCTGGTGATCCGGCTGCCCTGGGAGGACGTGGCACGACTCGGCCAGGAGGCCGGGCGGCTCGCCGCGCAGATGCAGCGGCCGGTGACCCTGGACGAGGCTGTCAGCAGCCGTCTGCGGTCGCGGCCAGCCCCCGCGGCACACGCGAAGCCCGCGGAGCAGCCGGCCGCGGCGGCGGTCTCCGCGCTGCCGCGACTGAGTGGAACCGCCTGAGCAACATTGCGGGAACCGCTTGAACAACATTGCGGGAACCGCTTGAGCGGCGTTGCGGGAACCGCCTGAGCAACATTGCGGGAACCGCTTGAGCGACGTTGCGGGGCCCGGGTGCGCGAGATCCGGGTGCGCGGGGGCTGGTGGCGCGGCTCCCCGCGCCGCTCGGGCCGGTCGTCCCGACGCCGGGCCCGGCTAGAGGCCGCGAACCTTCGCCGAGGCCTTCCTCGCCGCCACCAGTACGGGATCCCACACCGGTGAGAACGGCGGCGCGTACCCGAGGTCCAGGGCCGTCATCTGTTCCACCGTCATCCCGGCCGTCAACGCCACCGCCGCGATGTCGACGCGTTTGCCCGCGCCCTCCCGCCCGACGATCTGAAGGCCCAGCAGACGGCCCGTCCTTCGCTCGGCGAGCATCTTGACCGTCATGGGGGAGGCCCCGGGGTAGTAGCCGGCCCGGCTGGTCGACTCGATGGTGACCGCTTCGAATCGGAGGCCGACGCGACGGGCGTCCTTCTCACGGAGCCCCGTGCGGGCGATCTCCAGATCGCACACCTTGCTGACGGCCGTGCCGACCACGCCGGGGAACGTGGCGTACCCGCCCCCGACGTTGGTGCCGATGACCTGGCCGTGCTTGTTCGCATGGGTGCCCAGGGCGATGTGGCGCTCCTGGCCGGAGACCAGGTCCAGGACCTCGACGCAGTCACCGCCGGCCCAGACGGTCCCGTCGGCGAGGGGCCCGCGCACCCGCATCGCCAGGTCCGTGAGGAGGCCGCCGTGCGTGCCCAGGGGCAGGCCCGCGGCCTTCGCGAGCCCGGTCTCCGGACGGACCCCGATGCCCAGCACCACCACGTCCGCCGGATATTCGGCGTCCTCGGTGACCACCGCCCGTACGTGACCGTCCTCGGCGGTGCGCAGTGCGGTGACCTCGGAGTCGTTCACCATGGTGATGCCGAGACCCTCCATGGCCCGGCGCACCAGCCGCCCCATGTCCGGGTCGAGGGTCGACATCGGCTCGCTGCCCCGGTTGACGACCGTCACCTCGTAGCCGCGCTTGATGAGCGCCTCGGCCATCTCCACGCCGATGTAGCCCGCCCCCACGACCACCGCCCGCTTCCCTCGCGCGCGTGCCAGCGTGTCGATCAGCGCCTGCCCGTCGTCCAGGGTCTGCACCCCGTGCACGCCCTCCGCGTCCATGCCCGGCAGGTCCGGCCGGATCGGGCGGGCCCCGGTCGCGATGACGAGCTTGTCGTACGACGTCCAGGACTGAGCCCCGCGATCCAGCGCACGCGCGCGTACCCGCCGCCCCGCGACGTCGATCTCCGTGACCTCCGTGCGCAGCCGCAGGTCGATCCCCCGCGCGCGGTGTTCCTCGGGCGTGCGGGCGATCAGATCGTCCCGCTCGGTGACGTCACCGCCCACCCAGTACGGGATGCCGCACGCCGAGAAGGACGTGAAGTGGCCGCGTTCGAAGGCCACGATCTCCAGCTCCCCGGGGCCCTTCAGACGGCGGGCCTGGGACGCCGCGGACATGCCCGCGGCGTCCCCGCCGATCACCACCAGTCGCTCGATGCTCATACGAACACGCTACGGGGGACTCGCAGTTCAGCGCCGCTCGGGCTCGCCCGTCCCGGCCTCGGTCCCCCCGGCTCCGGTCTGCCCGGCCTCCGTGTGCGCGGCCCCGGCCTCCGTGTGCGCGGCCCCGGTCTGCCCGGGCACGCTCAACCGGGCCCAGCTCGCCTCCGCCGCCCTCCGGCGCGGTCGCACCAGCCGCAGCCACGCCAGCAGGAGCAGGACACCCACCACGAGGAACGGCAGCGCCGCTCCGAACACGACGGCGATCCAGCGCAGCATCGTCACGAACGCGTCCCAGCCGCCCGCCAGCGCGTCCACGAACCCGGGATCGTCGTCCTCGGCGGCCGGGACGACCGGCTTCTCCGACAGGGTCAGCGTGACGGTCGCCAGGCTCGTGCGGTCCTTCAGGGACGCCTGCTGGGCGAGCAGCGCCTCCAGGTCGGACTCCCGGCTGCTCAACTCGCCCTCCAGGGTGACCACGTCGCTCAGCTTGGTGGCCCGGTCCATCAGCTCGCGGACCCGGGCGACGCTGGCGCGCTGCGAGGTGATGCGGCTCTCGACGTCGACGACCTGGTCGGTGACGTCCTGGGCCTTCGCCGTGCGCTCCAGGAGCTTGCCCGCGCCCTGCAGGGCGGCGAGGACGTCGTTGTACTTCTCGACGGGCACCCGCAGCACCACGCGGGTCCGCTCGGCGCCGTCCTCCTCCCGGACGGTCGTCTCGTCGCCGATGTAGCCGCCCGCGTTCTCGGTGGTCGCGCGAGCCTCGTCCAGGGCCTTCGGCACGTCCTTGACCTGCACGGTCAGGGAGGCGGTGCGGATGATGCGGTTGGCGGTGAGGCCGGGTGCCGAGGTGGCCTTCGAGCCGCTCGCGCCCGCCCCCTCCTTCGCGTCCTGCGCGGCGTCCACGTCACCGGCGCCGGCCTCCCCGACGGCGGCCTTGTCGGCCGTGCTGTTCGCGCCCGAGTCGGCGGCGCCGCTGCATCCGGCGAGTGCGAGGGCCGCGGCCAGCAGGATCCCGGCCAGGGCGTGGGAGGGCCGTGCGGAACGCCGTACGGAGCGTCCTGCGGAATGTCGAGTGCGCATGTGGGTGTACCCCCGAGACGGTGACGACTGTGACGCTCCTTGGACGCCCGAGCGGGCCGGGACGTTGGCGCGGATCGGTTCCGAACAGGTCACGGTCGGGACGCGGGCAGGACACCGGGCCCCGGCGGGGGTGTCAGTGGGGTCTGAGAGAGTGGACGCATGAGCTCAACGGGTACGGGCACGGGGCAGCACGTCGTCGTCGTCGGAGCCGGGATCGCCGGGCTGGCCGCCGCCCACCGGCTGCTGCGGCGCGGGGCGCGCGTGACCGTCCTCGAGGCCTCCGACCGGGTGGGAGGCAAGCTGCTGCCCGGCGGGATCGCGGGCGTGCGCGTGGACTTCGGCGCCGAGTCGATGCTGGCCCGCCGGCCCGAGGCGGTCGCCCTCGCGCGCGAGGTGGGCCTCTCCGACCGCCTCCGGCCGCCGGCCACCGCGACGGCCTCGATCTGGACCCGCGGCGCGCTGCGCCCCATGCCCAAGGGCCACGTCATGGGCGTGCCCGGCACGGCCACCGCCCTCGCCGGAGTCCTCTCCGACGAGGGGCTCGCCCGGATCGAGCGCGACGCCGACCTGCCCCGCACCGAGGTCGGGGACGACGTGGCCGTCGGGGAGTACGTGGCGGCACGCCTGGGCCGCGAGGTCGTCGACCGCATCGTCGAACCGCTCCTCGGCGGGGTGTACGCCGGTGACGCCTACCGGATCTCGATGCGCTCCGCCGTCCCGCAGCTCTACCAGGCGGCACTCACCCACACCTCGCTGACGGAGGCCGTCCGCGAGATCCAGGCCAAGGCCGCCGCCAACCAGCAGACCGGCCCGGTGTTCATGGGCCTCGAAGGTGGTGTGGGCTCCCTGCCGCTCGCGGTCGCCGACTCCGTTCGGGCACGCGGCGGCGAGATCCACACGCGCGTACCCGTGACCGGACTGCGCCGCGCACCCGGCGGAGGCTGGCGGGTCACCGCGGGGGAGCGGGTGCTGACCGCCGACGCCGTGGTCGTCGCGGTGCCCGCGCCGGCCGCCGCCGCGCTGCTGGCCGCCGAGTCCCCCGGCGCCGCCGCCGCACTGCGCACGGTGGAGTACGCCTCCATGGCCCTGGTCACCCTCGCCTACCGGCGCGCCGACACCGCCGACGCCCTGCCCGACGGCAGCGGTTTCCTCGACCCGCCGGTCGACGGACGCACCATCAAGGCGTCCACCTTCTCCTCCCGGAAGTGGGGCTGGATCGCCGACGAGGACCCGGACACGGTCGTGCTGCGCACCTCCGTGGGGCGGTACGGCGAGACGGAGATCCTGGGTCGCGAGGACGCCGACCTCGTCGACGTCTCCCGGCACGACCTGCGCGCGGCCACGGGCCTGGACGCCACGCCTCTCGAAACCCGAGTCACCCGCTGGACGGACGGCCTGCCGCAGTACCCGGTCGGCCACCACGCGCGCGTGGCCCGCATCCGCGAGCACGTCGCCGAACTCCCCGGCCTCGCGGTCTGCGGCGCCCCGTACGACGGCGTGGGCATCCCGGCCTGCATCGCGAGCGCGTACGCGGCGGTCGACCAGCTCGGCGGCGACCTGAGCGCCGCACGGGAGCTCGCGGCCCACCCGGTGCAGAGTCTGCACGGCGGAGCGGGAGAATGAGAGCCATGAGTGACGACGCCCCCACCACCGAGTCCGGCAGGGTCCCGAACAAGGGCAAGCTGGCCAAGGACCTCAACGAGGTCATCCGCTACACGCTGTGGTCCGTCTTCAAGCTGAAGGACGTGCTGCCCGAGGACCGCGCGGGTTACGCCGAAGAGGTCCAGGAGCTGTTCGACCAGCTCGCCGCCAAGGACGTGACGATCCGCGGCACCTACGACGTGTCCGGCCTGCGCGCCGACGCCGACGTCATGATCTGGTGGCACGCCGAGACCGCCGACCAGCTCCAGGAGGCGTACAACCTCTTCCGCCGGACGAAGCTGGGCCGCGCTCTGGAGCCGGTCTGGTCGAACATGGCACTGCACCGCCCCGCCGAGTTCAACCGCTCGCACATCCCGGCGTTCCTCGCCGACGAGACGCCCCGCAACTACGTGAGCGTCTACCCCTTCGTGCGCTCCTACGACTGGTACCTGCTGCCCGACGAGGACCGTCGCCGCATGCTCGCCGACCACGGCAAGATGGCCCGCGGCTACCCGGACGTCCGCGCCAACACCGTCGCCTCGTTCTCGCTGGGCGACTACGAGTGGCTCCTGGCCTTCGAGGCCGACGAGCTGTACCGCATCGTCGACCTCATGCGCCACCTGCGCGCCTCGGAGGCCCGTATGCACGTCCGCGAGGAGGTCCCGTTCTACACGGGCCGTCGCAAGGACCTCACGGAGCTCGTCGCGGGCCTCGCCTGATCAGCGCCCCGGCCGGGCGGCGCGCTCCGCGGGAGCGACCGCCGGCTCGGGTTCCGGGTGCGGTGCGCAGGCCGCGCGCCGCACCGGGAGCCTGCCCTCCAGCAGGTACGCGTCCAGGTGGCCGTTGACGCACCGGTTCGGGCCGCCCGCGATGCCGTGCGTGCCGGCGTCCCGCTCGGTCACCAGCACCGAGCCCGTCAGCCGCCGGTGCATCTCCAGCGCCCCGGCATACGGCGCCGCCGCGTCCCGCTCGGCGGCCAGGATCAGCGTCGGCGGCAGCTCACCCGGACCGGTTCGCACGTCGACCGGCTGCTGCCGGGGCGCCGGCCAGTACGCGCACGGCAGGTTCGCCCACACGTTGTCCCACGTCTCGAACGGCGCGACGCGCGCCAGCCGCGTGTTGTCGCGGTCCCAGACCCTCCAGTCCGTCGGCCAGGACGCGTCGTTGCACTCCACGGCCGTGTACACGGCCGTGGAGTTCTCCGCCTCCGCGGCGGCCTCCCGCACCGGCCCGGCCTGCGCGATCAGCTGCTTGGGATCACCCTTCAGGTACTCCGACAGCGCCTGCGCCCGGGCGGGCCAGTAGTCGTCGTAGTACCCGGCCTGGAGGAACGCGCCCTGGAGCTGTCCCGGGCCCACCTTCCCGCCGGCCGGCTCCGCGGCCAGCCGGGCGCGCGCCCGCTCGTAGCTGGTCAGCACCGCCTCCGCCGTCCCGCCCAGGCCGTACACGTCGTCGTGCCTCGCGATCCACTCCCGGAAGTCCGTCCAGCGGCTCTCGAACGCCGCCGACTGGTCGAGGTTGTTGCGGTACCAGATCTGCGCCGGGTCCGGGTTCACGGCCGCGTCGAACACCATCCGCCGCACGTGGGAGGGGAACAGCGTCGCGTAGACCGCACCGAAGTAGGTGCCGTACGACGCCCCCATGAACGTCAGCCGCTCCTCGCCGAGCGCGGCGCGCAGCACGTCCAGGTCGCGGGCGTTGTTGAGCGAGTTGTAGTGCCGCAGGGCGCTGCCCGACCGCTTCGCACAGCCCTGTGCGTACGCCTTCGCCTGCGCGATGCGCTCCCGCTTGTACGACTCCGAGGGGTGGTCCGGGGCGGGCGCGGGGCCCTTGAAGAAGCGCTTGGGATCCTGGCAGGACAGCGGCGCCGAACGGCCGACCCCGCGCGGCTCGTAGCCGACGAGGTCGTAGGCCGCCCCGATGCGCTTCCACTCCGGCAGCAGCCCGATCAGCGGGAAGTACAGGCCCGAGCCGCCGGGACCGCCCGGGTTGAAGACCAGCGCGCCCTGCCGGGGCACCCGGCGCTTGCTGTTGTGCGGGTCCCGGTGGGTGGCCTTCACCCGGCTGACGGTGAGCTCGATCTGCTTGCCGTTCGGGGCCGCGTAGTCGAGCGGGACGGAGACCGTGCCGCACTGCATGCTGCCGGGCAGGTCCTGCGCCTTGGAGCACTTCCCGAAGTCGACGCCCTTCGCCGCGGCCCGCACGGCGGTCAGCGCGACACCGGGCGAGCCGGACAGGCCGCCGGTGTTCGGGGCGCCGCCCGCCGGGACGGCGGAGAGGGCGGTCAGCAGGAGGGCTCCTGCGGCCGAGTGGAGGGCGGCGGCTCTCATCGGATGTCCCTTCGGTGCACGGCGGCGACACAAGGGATGGTTGGTTCGACCGTGGGGGAAGGCAAGCACCATCGGCGGGTGTCGGCGCCAATGCCCCTTGTGCGCCCCCCGGTGGTCGAGCGCGCCCTGCCTCAGTCCCGCCCGTACTGCTCACGATGAGCGAAGGCCGCCCGCAGGTCCGGCTCGCCCACCGCGCGGATCCCGCGTACGGCGACGGAGGTCAGATAGGTACGGTCGTCCCCCGGGCCACCGGTGCGCCGCGCCAGCGCGCCCAGCAGCCGCTGCCCGGCCGGTGAGGCCCAGCGCGAGTACGGATGCACCTCCACCCGCGCTATGGCGAGGCAGCTCAGCGTGAGCGCCAGGGGCAGCGCGAACCAGAGCGCGACGAGGTTGCGGGGCATGTCCGGGGTGGCGGGCATCAGCAGTGCGGTGGCGCCCAGCGCGAGGACGGCCACGGCGGCGACCCGCACCTGCCGCACCCCGGCCGCGACCGTCGTACGGGCTCCGTCGGGCACCGCGAGACCGGCGCGGACCAACCGGTCGGCGAGGCCGCCCACCGCGTCCGCGGCGGCCGCGGCCGCCCGCGCCGGGGCGATACGGGACTGCCCGTCGGGCCCGATGGCCCCTATGACCGACCGCTCCATCTCGTCCCGCCCACGCGGGTCCACCACGGTCGCCCAGCCCGTGCGGGCGAGCACCAGCCGCCGCTGCCGCGCCATGGAGACCATGGTCAGGTCGGCGACCCTGCCCGGACCACCGGACAGGAAGGCCGCCTCGTAGAGCGTCAGGTCATGTCCCTGGCCCGCCTGCTCGTCGACGGCCGCCGCCCGTACGGCGGCCAGGCACAGCCGTGTGCACGCCGCACCCGCGACGGCCCATGCCAGCAGCAGGAGAAGCACCCAGACCATGCCGCGTTTCTATGCCATGTGCACCGAGAAACACCATGCCCTGTTCACCATCCGGACCGAGCGTTGTGGGTATGTGACGTTCCGCTTGCCTCGCCCGGTCCTCGGAAGACCCTCGGAAGACGGTTTCGCAACCGGTGTCAGTCGACGGGCGGCGGGCTGGCGGCGGCCGGCGGGAGCGTGTAGGTGGGATACGCCGACGGGGCGACCGGCACGGCCGACCCGGGGTCGGCCGTCGGGCCCGGCGGGCCGGGGGAGCGGGTGATCGGCGGCGTGCTGCCGGCGGCCATGTCCCGGGCGAGGGCGTCGAAGTCGACGAACCCGGTGGCCTCCAGGATCTTGATGTGGTCCAGCACGGTGGTGTTGGCGTCGTCGGCGAGCTCGCGCACCAGCGAGTTGCGGGTACTGGCCCGCACCTGGGCGACGACGGAGAACACCCGTCCGTGCGCGAGACGCAGAATGTTGGCGAACTTCCAGTCGTACTGCTCGCCCTGCGCGGCGTCGAGCTCGCTCAGCCAGCCCTGCTGCTGCTCGTTGGGCTCGTTCGGCAGCGCCAGGCCCAGCTGGGAGGCGACGGTGCGCACCCGCTCGTCCAGGAAGGTGTGCCCCTCGACCAGGTGCCGGCCCGCCGTCCGTACGGCCTCGGTCGTGCCCTTCGTCTGCGCCTGCTGACCGGCGGGCAGCTCCCACAGCCCCGCCAGCCGGACCTTCGTGACGAACTCCCGGTCCAGCGCGGACAACGGCCCGTACTGCGTCGACACGGTCTGTGCGTTCAGTACGTCCACTCCGGTGCCCGACCGGTCGGCGTACGACCAGATCGGGAAGACCAGCGCCGCCAGGGTCGCCGCCAGGCCCGTGATGATGAGCCCGGTTCCGCTGAAGATGCCTCTGCCCTGGATGGGGGGTCGCGGCCGCATGGGGTGCCTCCTGCTCGCGGCACTGCACGCTAGTGCGCTTCGGTTGCGGGACTGGCTGGCATATTACTGCGCCTGCGCTGCCAACTGCCGTACGGGGGCAAACGGTTACAACGGGAGTATTGCGGGCGAAAAGGGAGGACTGGACCGAGCTCCAAAGCAGGAGAAAAGTTGTGAAAACGGTGCAGGAACGGTGTGCGAACGGTTGCCGTGCGCGGGGTGGGTCGCGGGGTGTTAACCCCGGCACATTCGGGCGGCCCGCGGCACCGGGTCCCTCACCGTCGAATCAGTGTCCGCCCCACTCGTCCCATTTGTCCCAGCCGTGACTTCGGCCTGGGGGCGGGGGCCGAGCGGTCCAGCCACCAGCGCCGCAGTTCGCGGCGGGCCCGGCCCTCCGTCAGCCGTCCCCCCAGCAGCGTCTCCTCGGCGAAGTCGAGGGCGTCCTGCCGGTAGCCGCCGTGCAGGGCGTGGCCTTGGGCGTATGCGATGAACGCGGTGCGGTAACCGCTTCCGAGGATCAGCGGCAGCTCCGGAGCCACCTTCGCCACCACGTCCGCCCGCTTCGCCGCCAGCGCCCGTGCCTGTACGCCGAGTCGCACTCGGTCGAAACCCTCGGGGACCGGCGTCCCGGCGACCAGCGCGGACAACAACGCCGCCTGCGCGAGGCCGAGACGCTGACGAGTGGCCTCGTCGAGTGCGGTCGGGGCCGACTCGGAGGTGGTCGGGGCGGATTCGTCAACGGTCGCGGTCGCGGTCCTGGTCTTGGTCTTGGTCGCGATCCCGATCCCGTCCCCGGTTCTCGTCCCGGTCCCGGTCGCGGCCCTGGTCCCGACTCCGGTCCCGATCCCGTTCGCGGTCCTGGTCCCGATCCCCGTTCCTGTCACCGACTCCGTCGTGGCGTGGTCCCCCGTGGTCGAAGAAGGTCGCGCGAGGGCACCCTCCCGCCCGCCGGCTTCGACGGCCGCCCTGATCGTGGCCAACTCCCGTTCCAGTTCAGCCGGTTCGGGGAAGTTCTCGTCCCGCTCCAGCAGCACCCCCGGCGGCGACACCCGGGACGCGAGGTCGGTGAGGATGTCGAGGACCGGCCGGGGCACCGGGTGGGCGTGGCTGTCGTGCCAGACGCCGTCCCGCTCGAAACCGCCTGCTACATGGACGTAGGCGATGGCCTCCAGGGGCAGTTCGGCGAGCGCCTTGGCAGGGTCCTCGCCCCGGTTGACGTGGTTGGTGTGCAGGTTGGCCACGTCGATGAGCAGCCGTACGCCCGTGCGGTCGGCCAGCTCGTACAGGAACTGTCCCTCGGTCATCACCTCGCCGGGCCACGCGATGAGCGCGGCGATGTTCTCGACGGCGAGCGGCACGGGCAGCGCGTCCTGCGCGATGCGCACGTTCTCGCACAGCACGTCGAGGGCGTCGCGGGTGCGCGGCACCGGCAGCAGATGCCCCGCCTCGAGCCGTGGGGACGCCGTCAGGGGACCGCCCGCGCGGACGAACGCGATGTGCTCGGTGACCAGCGGCGAACCCAGTGCCTCGGCCCGCTCGGCGAGCGCGGCCAGCCGTCCCGCGTCGGGCCGCTCCGCATCGCCCAGCCCGAGCGAGACGCCGTGCGGGATCACGGTGACCCCGCGCTCGCGCAGCCGGAGCAGCGAGTCGGGCAGATGCCCGGGGCACACGTTCTCGGCGACGGCCTCGACCCAGTCGATGCCCGGCATGCGCTCCACGGCGTCCGCGATCTCCGGCCGCCAGCCGATCCCCGTCCCCAGTCGCCTCATGGTCCCCGCCTCCTTAGTGCCCCCTGCGTGGTGACGGTGGTATGGCCCCGCCACCGACTCCCGAACCGCCCGCCACCCTCCTTCAGAGCAACATTTGAGCTTCGGGCCGGAGGTCCGGAGGGCCGGGTAGCCGCGGGGGTGTCGGCCGAGTCGGCTACGTGGCGGGGCGGTGGGCTCCGGGATTACGGACTGCGGACGACGGGCCAATCGGACTACGGGACTACGGGACTACGGGACTACGGGACTGTGGCGCTACGGGACTAGCGGGCCCGCAGGGCCGGGTGGTCGGCGACCACCGTGCAACTGCCCGGCGCGATCTCGGTGAACCCGGCGTCCCGCACCAACGGCAGCCCGCTCTCCGTCAGCTCACGCCACCGTCGCGGATCCGCGGTCCGCACGGCGAGCGGAAAACCCGCCTCGCGCCAGGCGGTCCGCTCCGCGTCCGACAGCTCCCACCAGGCGAGCTGCGCGCCGTGCCCGGCCTGCGCCATCGCCTTGCCCGCCGACATGCCGACCTCCGGGTTCTGCCAGATCACCGGAGCCGTCGGGTCGAGGTCGACCGGCGGCTCCGGATCCTCGAGATCGGTTCCGGAAACCTGGAGCTTCGCCAGGTCCTTGGGCCAGCCGTCCAGCGGAACAGGCGGGAAAACCCTTACCTGCGCCGCCTTGCCCGTGACCGTGATGCCGGGCAGCGCCTCCGCCCGCCGCCACTCGGCGCCCCGCGCCCGCCGCACCACCTTGCGGATCCTGGCGTCCTGCCAGTCACGCACGTCCGCCGCCCACTCGCCCTCGCCCAGCGCCCGCTCGTCCGCGAGGAGGGTGAGCACGGCGCGCGCCGCCGTCTCCAGCGCGTCCGTGCGCGCCGGCGGGTCGGCACGCTCGATACGGACCACCAAAGGCAGGACGAACTGCGGAGCCTCGTCCCGTGTCGAACGCTCGGAACGGAAGGGGCTGTCGCCGGGAACGGCCGGATCACTGGTCACGTCCTCCAGTCTGCCAGGTGGAAGATCCACGCAACCGCGAGTGAAAGGACGGTCCGCATGCCACGTGAGCTACGGCTGGAGGCCGTGGGCCGCCGCTACGGCGTGCGCGGACCCTGGGTGTTCCGCGACGTGCACCTGAACCCGGCGCCTGCCACCCTCACCCGCATCGAGGGCCCCAACGGCACCGGGAAGTCCACCCTGCTCCGACTGCTCGCCCGCATCGACGCCCCGACCGAGGGCAAGGTCACCGGAGCCCCCCGAACCGCGTACGTTCCCGAACGTTTCCCCGCCGCCCTCCCCTTCACCGCCCTCGGCTACCTCACCCACCTCGGCGCGGTCCACGGCCTGTCCCGTACGGCGGCCGAGCGTGCCGCGGGCGACTGGCTGGACCGCTTCGGCGCCACCGCGCACGCCCACACCCCGATGAGCCGTCTCTCCAAGGGCAGCAGCCAGAAGGTCGCCGTGGCACAAGCGCTCCTCGCCGAACCGGAGTTGCTGATCCTGGACGAGGCCTGGACCGGACTCGACGACGACGCGCGCGCCGAACTCGAACGCGCCGTCGCCGAGCGGACCGCCGCCGGATCGGCCGTCGTCTTCGTGGACCACGACCCCCGCCGCCTCGCCGGCCGGGCGGACGCCGAGTACACGGTCCGCGACGGCACCCTCCACCGCCGTACCGCGGCGGAACCGACCACCGCCCCCGACGGCCCGCACATGACCATCGAGGTGCACGGTCCGACCGCCCCGCTCCCACCGGAAGTGCTCCGCCTGGCCACCGCCACCGAGGAGACGGCGGACCGCACCCACCGGCTCACCGTCCCCGCCTCCCACTCCGACGTCCTGCTCCGCGCCCTGCTGACCGCCCGCCCGCCGTGGCACGTGGTGAGCGTCCGTCGAGACGGGAGCCGCCACCGATGACCGCCCTCCTGCGGTATCAGACCGCCCTGCTCCTGCGCTCGCAGCGCTGGCTGCCGCCGTTCCTCCTCTACGCCGTCTTCCTGGGCGTCGGCGTGCAGGGAGGCCAGCCGCTGCTGGACTCGCTCGGCTACACGGCGGCGTTCCTGCTGCCCGTCGCCGCCTGGCTGGTGCGGATCTGCGTCAGCAACGAGCCCCCGGCCGCCCGCACCGTCGTCGCGGCGGCGGTCGGACCGGGGCGGGCGCATCTGGCCTGTGTCCTGGTCGCGCTGACCACGGCCGTCGTGCTCGGTACGACGGCGACGGTGATGGTCACGCTCATCAGCGACCCGGTCGGCAGCGACCACGACAAGCGCGTACCGGTCCTGGAAGCCGCCGGCGCCGGACTGCTCGCCGTCCTGACCTGCGCCCTGCTCGGCGCGGCCGTGGGCGCACTCACCGCCTGGCCCGTGCTGCGCTCGCCCGGCCGCGCGGTCCCCGCACTGCTGTTGGCGGCCCTGCTGGCGCTGGTGGTAAGCGGTTCCCCGGCGCAGGCGGCGGTGAGCGGCCTGGTCAGCGGCTCCCAGTCGGCGACCGTCCACCTGCCGCTCCTGCCCGTGGCCGCGGCAGCCCTACTGAGCGCGGCGGCGACAGCCGTGGCGTGCGCGCTCACGTCACGGCGATCGCCGTGAGGAGGCGGTCGTGAGGAGGCGGTCGTGAGTAGGCCGGCGTGAGAAGGCCGGTGTGAGAAGGCCGCCGTGAGGGGGAGGTCGGGGAAGCGGTTACGCGGCTTTCGCAGCAGCAAAAGAGCGGGCGTCGGTCGGGTGCCCAGGTAACCGATTGCGGGGGGCGGCGAGCGAACGCCCGCTGGTAACCGGTTTCGTGCCAGCGAGACGACCACGCGCCGGTAACCGATTTCGAGTCCGTGCGGCGATCGCGCGCCGGTAAGCGATCTCGAATCAGCGACCGGGCACCCGTTGGTAGCCCGCCCGCCAGCAACCGGTTACCTGCGGCCGGGCAACCGGTTCTCCGCCGGAAAGTAACCGGTTGTGCGGAGCAAACGGCCTCGCAAGCGAACGGGCACCGCGAGCAATGCGCACTCCGAGGACGCGCGCCCTGAGGAACGCGCACCCTGAGGAACGCGCACTCTGGGCAACCGGTTACCCCGAGCACGCAGTCCGCTGCGCCTCCTGCCATTCGCACACCGGGCACAGCGTGATCCCCTTGTACGACTCCGGATACTCCGTCGTCTTCCGGCACAGCACGCACTCCGCGTACGGCGGCCCGTCGGCCTTCGGCGGCGTGGTCGCGTCGATCAGGCAGTACTCCCGGTCACTGTCGTCGCTCATCCCTCCAGCGTACGTAAGCCATGACGACGTACGGGTCGCAGGCCGGCCGACGTGCGAGGCGCGCGGCGTCCAGGTGGTCTGCGGGGTCGGGTCGGTTGGGCGTACGGGGCTCACCGTTGTCCGCTCGCCGCCCCGATCAGTTCGGACACCTTCACGAACCGGTACCCCTGACGGCGCAGCTCCGGGACGATCGTCCGCACCGCCCGCTCGGTCGTCGGGGCGGCGCTGCGCGTGCAGTGCATGACGACGACGGAGCCGGGCCGGACCCCCTCCAGCACCTGCCGGGCCACCGCGTCCGCGTCGGTCGCGAAGGCGTCCCCGCTCACCACGTCCCACTGCACCGCGGTCACGCCCATGCCGCTCACCGCGCGCAGCGCCCGCCGGTCGTAGCAGCCGCCGGGGAAACGGAAGTAAGGCATCGCGTCCGGCACCCCGGCCTTGCGGAAGGCCGTGAACGCCCGCTCCACGTCCGCACGCATCCTGTCCTCGGGGACGGTCGGCAGGCCGTAGCAGTCGTCGGTGAAGGCGTAGTGGCTGTAGGAGTGGTTGGCGACCTCGAAGCCGGGGTCGTGGCCGAGGGAGCGGGCCTGGTCCGGGTACTCCTCGGCCCAACGGCCGGTCATGAACACGGTGGCCGGCACCTTCAGCGCGCGCAGTGCCGCGATCAGCCCCGGGTTGTCGAAGTGCTCGCCGGCCGCCGCGCGGGCTCCCTGGTCGGCGGTCATGTCGGCGTCGAAGGTGAGAGCGACTCTCTTGTCGGTGGTGCGGGGCGCGTTGCTGAACACGGGGGTGAGACCGGCCGGACCGGGGGCCAGCGTGGGGGGCCGGTTGGGGGCGAGCGAAGCGTGCGCGGGCGCGGCCGGACGTGCGGCGCGTGGTGTGTGGGGGGTGCCGCATGCGGCGAGGGGGGCGAGCGCGGCCCCGAGAGCGCAGAGGGCGGCGAGGCGGCGTACGGGAAGGATCATCGTATGAAGTTATGAGGGTTGTGATGGCATTTGTTGCGATATATGACCGCGACTCTGGCCGTTCACCCGCCCGGGCTCTCGGACCCCCGGGAAGCGCCCGGACAGGCGGGGGCACGGCATGCTCGCCTCGCCGCCGGTGCTTCCCGCGACGTCACACCGGAACCGACCGGGCGAGGAGTGCCCCGCCGGCCGCCGAACGCCGGCCGCCGAACGCCGGCCGCCGAACGCCGGCCGCCGAACGCCGGCCGCCGCACCCCGGACACGGGACGCCGGACGCCGTAGGCCGGACGCCGCAGGCCGGACGCCGGACGCGCCGGTGGGGCCCCTCAGCGGCGGGACCCCACCTCGCGGAACCGGACTAGCGCCGCCAGGGACCCGTGACGGCGAAGGTCGTCCCCGGGGTGTAGCAGTTGACGTACATCGTGTCGCCGTCGGGGGAGAAGGTGACCCCGGCGAACTCGCCCCACTCGGGGGCCTGCGGCGTTCCGATGTTCTGGCGGCCCCGCGCCATCGCGTACACCTCGCCGCCCCTGGTCACGCCGAAGACGTGCTGGGCGCCGTTGCCGTCCTCGCAGACCATCAGGCCGCCGCTGGGCGCCAGACAGATGTTGTCCGGGGACTCGCCCGGAAGCTGGATGTCCGTGTCCGGGCCGAAGACGATGACGAGGGTGAGGCGGCGGAGCTTGGGGTCGTACCGCCAGATCTGGCCGAAGTGGTCGGCCGCCGAGCCGTCCGCGCCGCGCGCGAACGACGACACGAAGTACACGCACCGCCCGCCCCAGTAACAGCCCTCGAGCTTCTGGGCGTGGGTGATGCCCTTCGGGCCGAAGTCCTGGAGACGGACCGGGGTTTCGACGGCGAGGGGGTCCGGTACGTCGACCCACTCGATGCCGTCGAACGTGGCGCCCGTCTCCTGGATCGAGGACAGGTCCGGCACGCCGGGAACACGCATCGCCTGGAGGCGGCCGCCCGCGCGCAGCGAGCCCGCCCCGCCCAGCGGTTTCTTCGGGAGAAAGCGGTAGAAAAGGCCGAACGGCTCCAGAAACGCGTCCTCGGTTTCGTAAACGATTCCGAGACGCGGGTCGACGGCGATCGCCTCGTGCTGGAAACGGCCCATCGCGGTCAGCGGGACGGCCCCGCTGCGGCGCGGGTCGGACGGGTCGACCTCGAAGATGAAGCCGTGATCCTTTGTGTAACCGTTTGTGCCGGCTTTGTCCTCGGTCTCCTCGCAGGTCAGCCAGGTGTGCCACGGGGTGGGCCCGCCCGCGCAGTTGACGGCCGTACCGGCGATGGCCACCCGCTCGGCCAGCACGTTGTTCCGGGAGTCCAGCGTCAGGGCGGTACAGCCGCCCTTGCCCGCCGGGTCGTAGGTCAGACCTTCGACGGTGGGGACGGGGAACTTCGCCGTGGGGCGGTTCTCGTGGTTGCGGACCAGGTGGACGCGACCGCCCCGGCCGGGCAGGGCCGTCATGCCGTCGTGGTTCGAGGGCACCGGGCCCTCGCCGGAGCGCAGTGGGTCGCCCTCGCGGGACAGGACCCGGTAGCGGAAGTGCGCGGGAAGGTCGAGCAGGCCGTCCTTGTCGGGTACGAGAGGGCCGTAGCCGTCGTGGCCGAGGCTCTGCGCGGCGGCGGTGCCCGCGAAGAGGTCGGAGAGGGCGCCGGTGAACGCGATGCTCGCGCCCACTCCCAGTGCGCCGGTACCGGCGAGGATCTGACGTCGTGTCGCAGACATGGGGAAACCTTCCTGCTGGCGGACAGGAACTGTGATCCCGCTGTGTCTATCACCCGGAGTGCGCCCCGGGAACCACGCGCGTAGCTCGTGTCACTCCTCCCCATCCTTCGGGGAGGGCAGCGATGCAGGCGGCAGCGGCGGTTGTTGCTGCGGTTGTTGCTGTCGCTCTTGCGGTGCCTCTTGCCGTGCCTGTTGCGGTGATTCTTGTTGTGGCCGTTGTGGGAGCGGTTGCTGGGCCTTTTCCAGGAAGCGCAGCAGTTCCACCGGGAACGGCAGGACGAGGGTGGAGTTCTTCTCTGCGGCGACCGCCACCACCGTCTGGAGCAGCCGCAGCTGGAGCGCGGCGGGCTGCTCGGACATCTCCTTCGCCGCCTCGGCGAGCTTCTTCGACGCCTGGAGCTCGGCGTCGGCGTTGATGATCCGGGCCCGCCGCTCACGGTCGGCCTCGGCCTGCCGGGCCATCGACCGTTTCATCGTGTCCGGCAGGGAGACGTCCTTGATCTCCACCCGGTCGATCTGCACGCCCCAGCCGATGGCGGGGCTGTCGATCATCAGCTCCAAGCCCTCGTTGAGCTTCTCCCGGTTCGACAGCAGGTCGTCCAGCTCACTCTTGCCGATGATCGAACGCAGCGAGGTCTGTGCCATCTGCGAGACGGCGAAACGGTAGTCCTCGACGTTGATGATCGCGGCGGCGGCGTCCACCACCCGGAAGTACACCACCGCGTCGACCCGCACGGTCACGTTGTCGCGGGTGATGCCCTCCTGGGCGGGGATGGGCATCGTCACGATCTGCATGTTGACCTTGCGCAGCCGGTCCACGGCCGGGACGACCAGGGTGAACCCCGGCGGGCGGACCTCGCCGCGCCGCCGGCCGAGCCGGAGGACGACCCCGCGCTCGTACTGCTTGACGACCCGCGCCGCCGCCCCGAGGTACACGAGGCCTCCGGCGGCGACCGCCGCGGCCGCGCCCAGCAGCTCCTCGAGCATGACGACCTCCTCGGCAAGAGGCGCGTAAGAGTGTTTCCGTCTGCTTCTGCCCGTCCTGTAACGATATGCCTGCTGTCCGGCCCGGGGCCACGCCCCGGGTCCCGGGCCGGACAGCGCGTGGGGCGGACTACACGGTCGTCACCGGTTCCGTGACCTTCACCGGCTCCGTGCCGACCGCGCTGTGCCGTTCGGCCCAGGTCTCCAGCGCCGTACGGCAGGCGTGGTCGAGGTGGTGCAGACCGGAGAGGTCCAGCTCGACGGGGCGGTCCTGCGGGAGGGCCTCCAGGCTGTCGAGGATCTTCGGCAGCCGCAGGAACGTCGCGTTGCCCGACAGAAACGCCTGGACGGGGCCGGCGCCCTTGTCGACGACCTCCAGCCTGAGGTGCGAGGCCTCCCAGGCCGTCTTGGCGACGGCCAGCGCGAGACCGATCAGAACACCCTCGAACATGCTGACCGCGACGATCGACACGGCCGTGACGACCAGGATCAGCGCCTCTCCGCGGTGCTCGCGCCACAGCCCCACGAGTCCCCGCACGGGCACGAGCTTGGCGCCCGCGTGCACGAGGATGCCGGCCAGCGCCGGGATGGGTATGTACGCCAGCACGTTCGGCAGCAGGGCCGCGAAGAGCAGGAGCCACACGCCGTGCAGGACGCGCGACGCCTTGGTCCGCGCGCCCGCCTGCACGTTGGCCGCGCTGCGCACGATCACCGCGGTCATCGGCAGCGCGCCGAGCGCCCCGCAGATCGCGTTGCCCGCGCCCTGTGCCATCAGCTCCTTGTCGTACTCGGTGCGCGGACCGTCGTGCAGCCGGTCCACCGCGGCCGCGCTGAACAGCGATTCGGCGGACGCGATCAGGGTGAACGCGACGATCGTGCCGAGCAGGCCGACGTGTGCCAGCTCGCCGAAGGAGCTCAGCGACGGCGGCTGGACGGAACCGAGCAGGCCCTGCACCTCGACCGTGGCCACGGGCAGGTTCAGCAGCAGGGCGGCGAGTGTGGCCAGGCCCACCGCGGCGAGCGGTCCGGGCACCGTACGCACCTTCGCCGGCAACCGCTTCCACAACACGAGCACCGCGATGGTGCCGGCGCCGATCGCGAGCGAGGCGAGCGCGGACGTGCTGCCGACCGCGTCCACGACGGCCCCGGGCAGTCCGGCGATCTTCCCGAGGCCGGACGACGGCGCCTTGGCGCCCGCCATCGCGTACAGCTGACCGGCGATCAGCACCAGGCCGATTCCGGCCAGCATGCCCTCGACGACCGAGACCGAGATGGCCCGGAAGTAGCGGCCCAGTTTCAGGGCGCCCATGGCGAGCTGGAGGGCGCCCGTGGCGAGGACGATCACTCCGAGGGCGGGCAGGCCGAACTCCTGCACCGCCTCGAAGACCAGCACGGTCAGTCCGGCTGCCGGACCGGACACCTGGAGGGAGCTGCCCCGCAGCAGACCGGTGACGAGGCCGCCGACGATGCCGGTGACGAGCCCCAGCTCGGCCGGCACGCCGGAGGCCACGGCCACGCCCACACACAGCGGCAGCGCGACCAGGAAGACGACGAGGGAGGCGGCGAAGTCCTGCTTGAGGTGGGGGAACCGGGCTATTCGCCCGGCGGGCTTCTGGTCCGTCGCGGCGCTCACAGGGCCTCGAAACCGTCGGTGTCGACACGGTGCTCGCGTACGGCACCGGTGTGCACCTCGTAGTACCAGCCGCGTACCCGCAGTCGGCCGTCGGCCAGCCGCTTCTCCACGCACGGGTAGGAGCGCAGCCGCAGCAACTGGGCGAGCACATGGTTCTGCACCGCCCGCATGACCGTGGGGTCGTCGGGGTCGGCGGTGCCCGGTTCGTCCGCGGCGTGCGCGAGCCAGTCGCGTACGGCGGGGACGCCGTCGAGGTCGTCGCCGCGCACCAGCGCGCCGACGGCACCGCAGTGCGAGTGGCCGCAGACGACGACGTCCTGGACGCCGAGCACCTCCACGGCGTACTCGATGGTGGCCGCCTCGCCGGTGGGGCGGTCGGAGCCGTAGGGGGGAACGATGTTGCCCGCGGTGCGCAGTTCGAAGAGCTCGCCGGGACGGGCGCCCGTGATCAGGGCGGGAACGACCCGCGAGTCGGAGCAGGTGATGAACAGGACCTGGGGGGACTGGCCGGCTGCGAGTTTGGCGAACTCCTCAGGGCGCTGTCCGAACGTACGGGCGTTGTCGATGAGGGGCTGCATGACGTGGTGACTCCTCCTGGCGCGCCGTGGGGGCGCGTCGGATGTGCAGGACACAGGACAGGTGGGGGACTGCTGTTCTGCTCTGCTCTCTCAGCAGCGGAAGACCTGGAGTGCCGCCGGAGAGTGGGCCGCCGAGGATCTCGACGAGCGGCCATAGGGGTCGCCGGGCCGGGGCGGCTGATGCGCGGCCGCGGGATCCTGTGCCAGCAGCGCGCGCTCGGGCTCCTGGGGAGTCGAGGCGGCCGGCGCGGAGGTGGTGGCGCGGTGGCGGTCGCGGGTGCGCAGCGGGTCGGCGGGGCCGCCGGAGCGGTCGCAGTCGCGGAACGTGACGACTTCGTCGCGCATCGCTTTGCCGGGGAGTGTGATTCCGGGCTGGGTCTTGGCCTCGACCTGACGCACTGTGTGCGCGTGTGCGAAGGATGACGTGGGTGCGAAGAACGGGAGGGCGAGCAGGACGGCGGCGAGGACCGAAAGGACGGTCCGGGTCGTCGCACCTCGGAACATGCGCCCCCCTTCGGTCGGTTCGCGTTTCTAGTCCAGACCAACGGTTGGTCAACCACTGGTCAAGAAACACGTTAACCCTGCAAGGTTGTTTGCAGGGTTAACTCGACGTTGCGAGATGAAGTGCGCCTCAAAAGGGAGGGATTCTTGGCGCGAACCGACTCTTGACCAGGCGGCCAAGATCGTTTATTGGGGCTCGACGAGCCGTTTGGCGTCGCGGGCCAGTGCGGTGAGCCTGGAGATCGCGCGGAAGTACTTCTTGCGGTAGCCGCCGTTCAGCATCTCCTCGCTGAACAGCCGGTCGAAGGGGAGCCCGGAGGCCAGGACCGGGACCTCGCGGTCGTAGAGCCGGTCGGCCAGGACCACCAGCCGCAGAGCCGTGGACTGGTCGGGCACCGCCCCCACGTCCGTGAGGCAGACCGCCTTCAGGCCATCCGTCAGCGCGCCGTAGCGGCTCGGGTGGACCTTGGCGAGGTGCTCCAGCAGATGCGGGAAGTCGTCGAGCGAGGCGCCCTCGGTGGCGTAGGCCGCCTTGGTCACCTGCTCGTCGGAGTACGGCGCCGGCGCGTCGGGCAGGCCGCGGTGGCGGTAGTCCTCGCCGTCGATGCGCAGCGCGCGGAAGTGCGCCGACAGGCCCTGGATCTCGCGCAGGAAGTCGGCGGACGCGAACCGGCCCTCGCCGAGCTTGCCCGGGAGCGTGTTGGAGGTGGCGGCGAGCGCGACGCCCGCCTCGACCAGCTTGCCGAGCAGCGTCGAGACGAGCACGGTGTCGCCCGGGTCGTCCAGCTCGAACTCGTCGATGCACAGCAACCGGTGCCCGGAGAGGGTCCGTACCGTCTGCTGGAAGCCGAGGGCGCCGACCAGGTTGGTCAGCTCGACGAAGGTGCCGAAGGCCTTGAGGGCGGGCTCCGCGGGGGTGGCGTGCCACAAGGACGCCAGCAGGTGCGTCTTGCCGACGCCGTAGCCGCCGTCCAGGTAGACACCGCGCGGCCCGGCGGGGACCTTGGGCGCCTTGGACCTGCCGAGGCCGAGGAACCCCCGCCTGGCGCCGCCGGCGGCGTGTGCTCCGCCGAGTCCGGTCGCGAACCCCTCCAGGACGCCGACCGCCTCGGTCTGGCTGGGCTGGTTCGGATCCGGGATGTAGGTGCTGAAGCGGACCGAGTCGAAGCGTGGCGGCGGCACCATCTCGGCGACCAGCCGGTCCGCGGGGACGTGCGGCTGGCGGGTGCAGAGGGACACCGGGGCCGCGTCGGCTATCGGGCTGAGGCCGGGGGCTGAGGAGGAGGACGACACGGTTCCCCATGCTACGGGGCGTGCCAGACTGCCTGGCATGCGACGGCTGTTCCCTGTGACCGACCAGACAGTGACGACCGACTCCGGCGGCCCGCCGCCCGGGGCCCCCGGCGAGGGCGGCGGCGAAGGGGGTGGAGCGGCCCCGGATCGCGAGTGGAGCCTCGACGAGCTCGCCGACGCCTACGCGTACCCCGAGCCCGGATCCGGTGAGCCGGGGCCCTGGCTGCGGGCCAACATGGTGTCCACGCTCGACGGCGCCGCCCAGCACGACGGGCGCTCCCAGCCCATCTCCACCGCCACCGACATGCGGATCTTCGGCACGCTGCGCGGGCTCGCGGACGTGGTCGTCGTGGGCGCGGAAACGGTACGTCTGGAGGGGTACCGTCCCGCACGCGCGCGTGCCGAGTTCGCCGCGCGGCGCGAGGCGGCCGGGCAGGGTCCCGCGCCGGCCGTCGCGGTGGTCACCGCGAGCCTCGACCTCGACTTCTCGCTCCCGCTCTTCACCTCGCCGCTGGTCCCCACCCTGATCCTGACCGGCGCCGCGGCGGCCCCCGACAGGGTCGCGGCCGCGGAGAAGGCGGGCGCGCGCGTGGTGATCGCCGGTGACGGCATGGGCGTCGAGCCGGACCGGGCCGTACGGGCGCTCGCCGAGCTCGGGCACACCCGGCTGCTGACGGAGGGCGGCCCCCGGCTGCTGGGCCAGTTCGTGGCCGCCGGGGTGCTCGACGAGCTCTGTCTGACCGTCTCCCCGATGCTCGCCGTCGGCGACGCGCAGCGGATCGCGGGCGGGCCGTCGGTCGCGGTTCCGCGGCGATTCGCACTGGTCTCCCTCCTGGAGGAGGAGGGTTTCCTGTTCAGTAGGTATCGACGGCCGTGATGCGGATAGGAGTTCGATCGTCACCGTCGGCCCGGAAAGGGCGGAATCAACCGTTCCGTTTGGCCTCCGGCGGGCACACTGAATCTCGCAGTCCCCGTACGCACACGGGGAAGGATGGTTTCCGCAGGGCCGCCGACGGCCCACGGAGGAGAGAGGGCCACGGGGGTCCTCGAAGGAGAATGGGGCGCTGGTGTTCACAAGCGTTTTGATGATCGAGAAGGCCCTGACGTCCGCCGACGTGGAATTCGTCAGCACCTTGCACGGCGACGAGCCGGTCACCTTCCAGGTGCTGCTCCAGCCGCGCGGCGACCAGGCGGACCGCTTGCTGCGGGCCATCGACGACGTGGCTCTCGGCGAACTGGACGAGGCCGCGCGGGAGGGCGAGACGCCCGAGGGCGACGAGGCGAAGGGGTTCGGCGTACGGGCCCTGGAGGTGTCCCTGCAGGCTCTGCACGTGGCGGGCCACGACGCGGTCGGACGCCTCGTCGAGGACCATCCGCTGGACGCGCTGAAGTCCCTGGTGGCGGAGGCGGGGGCGGACGAGGTGATCGTGCTGACCGACCCCCACTACGTCGAGGAGTTCTTCCACCGGGACTGGGCCTCCCGGGCGCGGCACAAGGTGGGAGTCCCGGTGCTGAAACTCTTCTCCCACAGCAAGGCCTGAGCGGAGTCCTGTGGGACTCCGGTGATGGGAGTCCTGCGATGGGGCTCCTGTGATGGGTCGGTGCGAGTGCGAGTGCGAGTGCGAGTACGAGTGCGAGTGCGGGTCCGGGAGCGGGCGCGCTGGGTCCGCTCGTGTCCGCGCCGCGCGGTCGTCCGTCGATACGGCCCGCGCCCCTGGGTGGGTGCGGTGCGCCTCGCGCAATAGGGTGGGGGCGCACCGAACCGTCGTAGCGCACCCTGGGAGAACACGCATGGCACCCGGCCTTCCTACCGCCATGGACCGACCGCACTTCATCGGCATCGGTGGGGCGGGGATGTCGGGGATCGCGAAGATCCTGGCTCAGCGCGGCGCGAAGGTTGCCGGCAGCGACGCCAAGGAGTCCGAGACCGCGGCGGCGCTGCGGGCACTCGGGGCGACCGTGCACATCGGCCATGCCGCCGACCATCTGGCCGACGACGCCAGCTGTGTCGTCGTGTCGTCGGCGATCCGCGCGGACAACCCGGAACTGGCCCGCGCGGCCGAGCTGGGGATCCCGGTGGTCCACCGTTCGGACGCGCTCGCCCGCCTGATGGACGGGACGCGCCCGATCGCCGTCGCGGGCACCCACGGCAAGACGACCACCACGTCCATGCT
Organism: Actinobacteria bacterium OV320; assembly: GCA_001298545.1. Classification (GTDB taxonomy): domain Bacteria; phylum Actinomycetota; class Actinomycetes; order Streptomycetales; family Streptomycetaceae; genus Streptomyces; species Streptomyces coriariae. The sequence goes on along the minus strand of LJCX01000030.1, from coordinate 399,937 downwards.
CGCGGTGTCGCTGTCCGAGCTGGGCCTCGACCCCTCGTACGCGATCGGCGGCGACCTGGACGCGCCCGGTTCCAACGCGCTGCACGGCGAGGGCGAGATCTTCGTCGCCGAGGCGGACGAATCGGACCGCAGCTTCCACAAGTACGCGCCCGAGGTCGCCATCGTCCTCAACGTCGAGCTGGACCACCACGCGAACTACGCCTCGATGGACGAGATCTACGCGTCCTTCGAGACCTTCGCCCAGAAGATCGTGCCCGGCGGCACCCTGGTGATCTCCGCCGACCACGAGGGCGCGCGGGAGCTGACCCGACGGGTCGAGGGCGTGCGGGTGGTGACGTACGGGGAGGCCGAGGACGCCGACGTGCGGGTGCTGTCCGTCGTCCCGCAGGGGCTGAAGAGCGAGGTGACCGTGCTGCTCGACGGGCAGCAGCTCACCTTCACGGTCTCCGTGCCCGGCCGCCACTACGCGCACAACGCCGTCGCCGCGCTGGCCGCGGGCGTCGCCCTGGGCGTCCCGGCCGCGGAACTGGCCCCCGCCCTGGCCGCGTACACGGGCGTCAAGCGCCGGCTCCAGCTCAAGGGCGAGGAGGCGGGCGTCCAGGTCATCGACTCCTACGCCCACCACCCGACGGAGATGACGGCCGACCTGGAGGCGATGCGCGCGGCGGTCGGCGACGCCCGCATCCTCGTCCTCTTCCAGCCGCACCTGTTCTCCAGGACCCAGGAACTCGGCACGGAGATGGGGCAGGCGCTGGCCCTCGCGGACGCCTCCGTCGTTCTCGACATCTACCCCGCGCGCGAGGACCCGATCCCGGGCGTGACCAGCGAGCTGATCATCGACGCGGCCCGGGCGGCGGGCGCGGACGTGACCGCGGTGCACGACAAGGACCTGGCACCGGGGGTCGTGGCGGGAATGGCGAAGGCGGGTGATCTCGTTCTCACCATGGGCGCGGGCGACGTGACGGACCTGGGCCCGCGCATTCTGGACCGTCTTTCCCAGTAAGGGGCTGAGGCTCATGTCGTACGACGTCGAAAAGCCGGACGAGCAGTGGCGGACGGAGCTGACCCCGGCCGAGTACGCCGTACTGCGGCAGGCCGCGACCGAGCCCGCGTTCACCGGTGAGTACACCGAGACCAAGGCCGAGGGCGTCTACTCCTGTCGCGCCTGCGGGGCCGAACTGTTCACCTCGGAGACCAAGTTCGACTCCCACTGCGGCTGGCCGTCCTTCTTCGACCCGAAGGACACCGACGCCGTCGAGCTGATCGAGGACCGCTCGCACGGGATGCTGCGTACCGAGGTGCGGTGCGCCCGGTGCGGTTCGCACCTCGGACACGTGTTCGCGGGCGAGGGGTATGCGACCCCGACCGACCAGCGGTACTGCATCAACAGCATCTCGCTGCGGCTGGCGACGGACGGCGAGGGCTGACGGCAGGGGATGGCGGCGAGGCTGACGGCGAGGGCTGACGGTGAGGCGGCCGGACGGGGCGGCCGGGGAGAGGCGACGGGTCACAGCTGCTTTCGCTGTACCAGTGCCGAGAGCACCAGCATCCCGGGCAGCAGCGGCAGCCACACCGTCAGCACCCGGTAGCCGATGACCGTCGCGGCGGCGAGGGGCAACGGAGTGCCGTAGCCGGCCAGGGTGAGGACCAGGGCCGCGTCGACCGGGCCGATACCGCCGGGTGCGGGGACGGCGCCTGCCGCGGTGCTCGCCGCGAGGAACGCGAAGAGCAACTGCGGCCAGGACAGGGGCAGGCCCAGCGCCGTTCCCACCGAGGCCACCACGCTCGCCTGGATCAGCGGCGCCGCGACCGCTCCGCCCCACAGGGGGAGGAAGCGGGCGGGGCGGGTGTGCAGATGCCGGGCATCGGTGAGGGCCGTACGGACGAAGTTCAGGGCGGGGCCGCGCAGCGGCCGTACGAGAACGAGCAGCGCCGCGGTCGCCGCGGGGGCCAGCAGAAGGCCCGCGGCGGCCAGGAGCAGCGTGCGTCCTTCCGGGAGCAGCCTGGCGGGGGGTATGGCGCTGGGCGCGGCGAGCAGGAAAATCAGCACAACGGGTGTCTTGGCCACGGCTCTGACCAGGGAGTACAGCGCGATCGAGGCGGTAGCGCGAGGGAGGGCGACGCCCTGGCGTTGCAGGAAGCGGACCGTGACCGCGTGGGCGCCGATACTCGCCGGCAGTATGTGGTTCGCGGCGCCCGCGGCGATCTGGGAGGCCACCAGCAGACCCGGTGGCAGCCGGTCCGGGATCGCCCCCTGGCGGACGCAGGCCGCGGCGACCGAGCCCAGATAGGTGAAGAGGAGCCCGACCAGCAGCCACCAGGGGTCGGCGGTAGCGAGCAGGGCGGTGCCGTCTCGCACGGCGTGCCAGTCGACCACCGCCCAGACCGCGAGCAGCAGGATCGGCGACAGGGTGAGGGCCCGGCGGGTGGCGGTGGCGGCCAGGGGGCGGCGGCGGTCTTCCGCGAGCGGGGGCTGGGACCGGGGCGGTGGCGGGGACGCGGGGTCGTCGAGGGGCAGCAGGGACACGGCGCACGTCGTCCTTCCGCGTCGTGACCGCGCGCGGCGGCGCGACGGATCGGGCCTGGGGAGGGGACGGGGCAGTCGTTCCCCTCCGGTGTGACGGTGCGGTGTCCGTAAGCCGACGGAGCGCGGGCCGAGGGGCGACCGCAGTGCGGTGATGCGGGGTGCCGTGCGGCTGGTGCCGTGAGGCGAGGTGCTGTGAGGCGAGGTGCTGCGAGGTGCCGTGAGGCGGGGGGAGGTGCGGTGAGACTGTGGGATTTCTGCCCGTACCCCCCGGGGTTCATCCCGGGCACGCCCCGAGGTTCACCGGCCCGCAGTACGGGCGGCACTCTCCGCGCGTGCCGGTCGGTCGCCTACGGGGGTGGGGAAAGTTGTTTCCGCCGTACCGAAAGAGCAGTTCAGCTCAACTCTGCGGAAACGAGCCGGTTCCCGCGCGAGGCCTCTCCACGACAAGTGATCGTTGCGGTTGCGGTTGCGGTTGCGGTTGCGGTTGCGGTTGCCGCGGGCGCGGCGCGGCGTCGTGCCGTGCGGTGCGCCTCCTTCGCGTTACCGGCGTTACCGGCGTTACCGGTCTACGGCGCCCCGCCCGGCCGTGACCGGTCCCCTCGGCAGCGTCACCGTGAACACCGTGACCCCCTCCACGTCGCCCAGTTCCAGCGTGCCTCCGTGCGCCCGGCTCAGGGACCGGGCGACCGACAGGCCGAGGCCGCTGCCGCCGCGGTCACGGCTACGGGCCTTGTCGACGCGGTAGAACCGGTCGAAGACGCGGTCGCGGTCGCCCGGCGGGATACCGGGGCCCCTGTCGGTGACGTGGACGCGTGCCGTGTCCGCTGAGACGGCGACCTCGACGCGGACCGCGGTGCCGGCCGGGGTGTGCACGGCCGCGTTGGTGAGGAGGTTGTCCAGGACCTGGCGGATGCGGTGCGGGTCCATCCGCAGCGGTACGGCGACCGGGCCGGCGGACACCGTCAGCGGATGGCCGGGGTGGCTCGCGCGGAACGCGTCGGCCGCCTGCTCGACCAGCTCCACCAGGTCGGCGTTCTCCATCCGCAGGGGCGTCTCCACCTCGGCCGCGTCCAGGCGGGCGAGCAGCAGGAGATCGTCGAGGAGGAAGCCCATCCGGGCGGCCTCGGCACGCAGCCGGGCCAGGTGCTTGTCACGTTCCTCGGGCGCGTTGGCGGGTGCGTACTGGAAAAGGTCCGCGTAACCGCGTACCGACATCAGGGGCGTGCGCAGTTCGTGCGAGGCGTCGGCGACGAAGCGGCGCAGGCGCTGTTCGGCTTCCGCCCGCACGGCGAGGGAGTCGTCGATGTGCTGCAACATCGTGTTGAAGGCGGTGCGCAGCTCCTCGACCTCCGGACCGCCACCGGGGGCGTCCGCGCGCAGATGCAGCCGGGACGCCGACTCGGTCAGGTCGTGCGAGGCGATGCCGTGCGCGGTGTGCGCCATGTCGCTCAACGGTTTCAGACCGTGTTTCAGCATCCGTCGGCCGAACACCACGAGCGCCAGCAGGGCGAGGCCGAAGGCGACCACCTGCATGGTGATCAGCTGGCGCACGGTGCCGTCGATGTCCTCCGTCGGCGCGGCACTGACCAGCACGACCCCGGGCGAGACCTCGCAGGCGCGCAGCAGGTAGGTGCCCTCGCCGTCGATCCGTACCGTGCGGGTGACGTCGGCGTCGACGTCCTCCATCCGCCGGGCCAGGGCGGTGAGCGCCGTGGTGTCCGAGGGCACGTCCGCAGGTTTGCGCAGCACGGCCGACCCCGCCGTGACGTCGTACACGGCCGTGTACCAGCCGTAGTACGGCTTGCGCTCCACGATGCCGTGCGCCTTGGCGTCCTTGGACTGCACGACCTGGACCAGCTTGATCTGGTCGCGCAGCTGATGATTCAGGTAGTCCCGCATATACATGGTGAGCGTGGCGCCGACCACCGCGAACACGACCAGCGACAGCGCGCCCAGGCCGAGCGCCAGCCGGGTGCCGAGCCGCAGTCTGCGATACGCGTGCCGGAAGCGGCCGATCACTCGGCCGCCTGTCGTATCACGTACCCGAAACCGCGTACCGTCTGGATCAGCGGGTCGTCGCCCGTCGTGTCGAGTTTGCGACGCAGTCGGCTGACGACCAGTTCGACGACGTTGGATCGGCCGCCGAAACCGTATTCCCACACATGGTCGAGGATCTGCGCCTTGGTGAGCACGGTCGGCGACTTCCGCATCAGATAGCGGAGCACCTCGTACTCGGTGGGGGTGAGCGTCAGCAGTTTTCCGTCGCGCCGGACCTCCCGGGTGTCCTCGTCCATGGTGAGGTCCGACACCCGCAGCACGGAGCGCTGGACACCGGGACCGGCGCTGCGCCGCAGCACCGTCCGCAGCCGGGCCATCAGTTCCTCCACGGCAAACGGTTTCACCAGATAGTCGTCCCCGCCCCGGGTCAGCCCCGCGACCCGGTCGGCGACCCCGTCGCGTGCCGTCAGGAACACCACCGGCACCATCGTCCCGCTGTGCCGCAGCCGGTCGAGCACGCCGAAGCCGTCGATGTCGGGCAGCATCAGGTCGAGCACCACGATGTCGGGGTGGAAGTCGGCGGCGCGGCGCAGCGCCTCCGCACCCGAGTTCGCGGTGACCGCGTCCCAGCCTTCGTAGCGGGCGACCGTCGCCACGAGATCGGCGATCGGCGGGTCGTCGTCCACGACGAGGAGTCGTACTTTTTCCACCTGCTCATAGTGCGCCACACACCCCGCAGCGCCAGACCCGCGTCTCACGTGTGCGCGAATCGATAAGATCTTGAAAGTTGTACGACAGGAAAACGACAGCGAAGCACGGACAAGCTCTGTGTTCTGAGGACCCGATCTAGGAGTTTCCGTCCGTGACGACCGTCCAATCGCCTCCCGTACCCCCCACGGCGATACGTCCCAAAGTCGTGGCCCGCACCGGCCTGTACGCCGTGCTTGCCGCGAACGCGGCCGTCGTGACCCTCTTCGCCGTCCAGGCGGGCTTCGCCTCCAACGCACTCGTCGTGATCGGCCGCTTCGCCGGCCTGTACAGCGCCCTGCTGATGGCATTCCAACTGCTGCTGGTGGCCAGGCTGCCCTGGCTCGACCGCCGCATCGGCATGGACCGGCTGACCAACTGGCACCGCTGGACCGGTTTCAGCCTGTTGTGGACGCTGGTCGGCCATGTGGTGTTCATCACCTTCGGCTACGCCGAATCGTCGTCGATGAACCCGGTGAGCCAGCTCGTCGACCTGGCGGAGACCGTCGAAGGCGTGCTGCGCGCCGCCGTCGCGATAGTGCTGATCCTGGTCATCGGCGGCGTCTCCGGCCGCTGGGCCCGGCGGCGCCTCGCCTACGAGACCTGGCACTTCATCCACCTGTACACCTACGTCGCCGTGGTGCTGGCCTTCACGCACCAGGTCGCGGTCGGGACGACCTTCACCGCGTCGTCCGCCGCCACGGCGTACTGGTACGCGGTGTGGGGCGTCGCCCTCGGCTCGGTGCTGCTCGGCCGGGTGGTCCTGCCGCTGTGGCGGAACTGGCGCCACCAGCTGCGCGTCGAGGCCGTCGTTCCCGAGGCCGACAACGTCGTAAGCGTTTACATCACCGGTCGTGACCTGGACCGGCTGCCCGCCCGGGCCGGCCAGTTCTTCCTGTGGCGGTTCCTGACCAAGGACCGCTGGTGGCAGGCGAACCCCTTCTCCCTGTCCGCCGCGCCCGACGGCACCAGGCTGCGCCTCACCGCGAAGGCGGCCGGCGACGGCTCCGCCGGACTGCGCCATCTCAAGCCCGGCACCCGTGTCTTCGCCGAGGGCCCCTACGGCGCCTTCACCGCGATGCACCGCACCCGGCCCGAGGCCCTGCTCATCGCCGGCGGTGTCGGCGTCACCCCGATCCGGGCGCTCCTCGAGGAGATCGACGGGCACGCGGTGGTCATCTACCGGGTGGCCGGCGAGCGGGACGCCGTGCTCTACGACGAGCTGCACGAACTCGCCCTGACCAAGGGGGCCGAGCTGCACCTGGTCACCGGGCCGCCGGTGCCGGACCGACTGGCGCCGCGTGAACTCGCCGCGCTCGTACCGGACATCGCGGAGCGGGACGTCTTCCTGTGCGGGCCGCCGCCGATGATGAACGCGGTCCTCGGCACCCTGCGCGAGCTGGACGTGCCCAAGCCGCAGATCCACTTCGAACGCTTCAGCCTGGCGGGATGAGAGACATCGTGAAGCGAGTAATCCCTGTTCTGGTCCTTTCCGTGGCGGGCCTGATCCCGGTCTGGCGCTACGAGCCCTCGACCGGTACGACATCCACCACCGAGGCCGCTTCGACGCCCTCCGTGTCCTCCTCCACGTCCTCCTCGGGCTCTTCGGGATCGACCACCTTCACCGGTACGACCGTGGCCACGGAGAAGGGCGACGTCCAGGTCCAGGTGACCTTCGACGGCGACAGGATCACGGCTGTGAAGATGCTGAAGCAGCCGAATCATCCGCAGACGACCGCGGCGGTGCCGAAGCTGATTGCGGAAACGCTTGCCGCGCAGAGTGCGGACATCGACACCGTTTCCGGCGCGACCCTCACGAGCGACGGTTACAAGGAGTCGCTCCAGGCCGCGATCGACGCCGAAGCGGCCGCCGCCTCCGCGTCCCCCTCGGCCTCGGCTTCGGCAGCCGCCTCGGCGTCGCAGACCGTGGCGGGTTCGACCGTGGCCACGGAGAAGGGCGACGTCCAGGTCCAGGTGACCTTCGACGGCGACAGGATCACGGCTGTGAAGATGCTGAAGCAGCCGAATCATCCGCAGACGACCGCGGCGGTGCCGAAGCTGATTGCGGAAACGCTTGCCGCGCAGAGTGCGGACATCGACACCGTTTCCGGCGCGACCCTCACGAGCGACGGATACAAGGAGTCGCTCCAGGCCGCGATCGACGCGAAGGGCGCCTGACGTGCACCGCGTCGAACACGTCATGGGGTTTCCGGTCTCGCTGCGGGTCGACGACCCCGTCGTCCCCGACGGGACCGGGGACGCCGTGTTCGCGTGGCTGCGCGAGGTCGACGCACGGTTCAGCCCGTTCAGGGCCGACAGCGAGGTCTCCCGGTACGGCCGGGGCGAGCTGTCGGCCGACGAGCTGAGCGCCGACCTCGTGGAGGTGCTCGACATCTGCGAGCGGTACCGGGTGGCCACCGGCGGCGCCTTCGACGTCCGGCTGCCCGGCCGCGGCCTGGACCCCTGCGCGGTGGTCAAGGGCTGGTCCGTGCAGCGGGCGGCGGAGCTGCTGACCGGGGCCGGAATCAGCCGGTTCTGCCTCAACGCCGGGGGTGACGTGGTCGTTTCCGGTGGTCCCTGGCGGGTCGGCGTACGGCATCCCGAGATCGCCGACCGGCTGTGCACCGTCCTGGACCTCACCGACGGAGCCGTCGCGACCTCCGCTCGCTACGAGCGCGGCGACCACATCCTCGACGGCCGCACGGGTCGGCCGGTGACCGGCCTCGACAGCCTCACCGTCGTGGCCCCGACCCTGACCGAGGCGGACACCGTCGCCACGGCCGCCTTCGCCTTGGGCGCGGACGGCGTCGAGTGGGCGGCCGCGCGGGACGGCTGCGAGGTGTACGCCGTACTGCCTGGCGGACGTGTGTTGCGCACCGGCGGGTTCCCGACGGCGGGGGCAGCGGCCGCGTGAGCGTCGAGGCGGTGGCCCTGGGAGCGGCCCTGTGGCTGCTCGGCTGGGGCGCGACGGTGCTCGCCTGGACGTCGGGGCGGGGACGCCGGCCGCAGACGTGTCGTCAACGCCGGTGTCGCTGACCGGGTCGCTCCGGTTGCAGCTCGGCTGTCGATGACAGCTTGCTCTGAAGCGGTTTCACGAACGTTTCAGGGCATGCGGAAGACGGGCCGCCGGTGGAACCGGCAGCCCGCCTCTTGTGTTTCCGTTGTTCCGTGGTTCTCAGCCGACGTCCGACGCGTCCAAGCGGTAGAGACCGCTGTAGTCGGACACGGCTGTTCCGTTCGCCTTGACCCAGGTGGAGATCTCGGAGTTCGAGGAGCCCTGGCCGCTGTCGCCGACGACGATGTAGTGCAGCTTGCCCGCCTTCACGAGGCTCTTCAGCTTGGCCAGCGTCATCGCGTTGTCGCTGCCGGACCAGCCGCCCATCGAGATGACCGGCTCACCGGACTCCAGAATGATCGAGGAGGCCGTCTGGTCGGTGGCCACCGCCACCAGCCAGGTGGCGCCGTCCTGGTTCTTCTTCAGGTACGTGATCATCGCGGACGACACCTCGGTACCGCCGCCCATACCCCCGCCGCCGGTGCGACCGTCGGCGGTGCTCGACCCGGCGCCGGACTCGGTCGTACCCGATTCGGTGGTGCCGGAGTCCGTCGTACCCGACTGCGTCGAGCCGCCGTCGGCCGTGGTGCCCCCGCTGTTCGACGGCGGCCCGCCCATTCCCTGACCGTCCCCCGAACCGCTCGGCGTCGTACCGGAGTTGGTTCCCGGTCCGCCGTCGGTGCCGCTGGGACGCTGGCCGCCGCCACCGCCCATGCCTCCCATGCCGCCGGTGCTCGGCCCGGCCGTCGGATTGGTTCCGTTGGTGCTGGAGGTCGCGGCCGAGGCCGAGTACGCGGCCGGACCGGCGAGCAGCGCCACCACCGCCGCCAGTGCCGCGACGCCCATCAGCCGCTGCCGCTTCGTGAACCGGCCGACCAGCAGCCCGATCACCGAGGCGGCCCCCGCCACACCGGCCACGACCTCGGCGACCGTGTACAGCGTTCCGGAGCCGGAGGCCCGTTGGAGCAGGACGACCGCCCACACCGAGCTCACCGCCACCGCGCCGGGGAGCACCCAGCCCCACTTCGCCGCGGAGCCATTGCGGAAAGCGTTGTGGAGCATGAGGCCGCCCGCGCCGGTCAGGGCCGCGATCCCGGGAGCCATGGCGGTGACGTAGTACGGGTGGAAGGTGCCCTCGGCGAGGGCGAAGGTCAGGTAGTGCAGGACGAACCAGCCGCCCCACAGCATCAGCGCGGCACGCCTGGCGTCCGTACGGGGCGCCCGGCCGCGCAGGACGAGACCCGCCACCAGGGCGATCGCCGCGAAGGGGATCAGCCAGGAGATCTGGCCGCCCATGGTGTCGTTGAACATCCGGTACAGGCCCGCCTCGCCGCCGAAACTGGCGCCGTTGCCCTGCGAGCCCACCGACGAACTCGCACCGAAGATACGGCCGAAACCGTTGTAGCCGATGACGAGGTCCCAGACCGTGTTGTCCGTGGAGCCGCCGATGTAGGGGCGGGACGAGGCCGGGATCAGATCGACGACCACCATCCACCAGGCACTGGAGACGATCAGCGCGACCGTGCCGACGGCAAGGTTGCGTATGCGCTTGCCCAGCGAGGCGTTCGCGGCCCACAGGTACACCAGGAAGAACGCGGGCAGGACCACGTACGCCTGCATCATCTTGGTATTGAACGCGAAACCGATGGCGACGCCCGACCACACCAGGGGCATCAGCCGGCCGGTGCGCACGGACTTCAGCAGTGCGGCCGCGCCCAGCAGCATCAGGAAGACGAGGATCGGGTCGGGGTTGGTGTCCCGGGTGATGGCGACCGTGATCGGGGTGAGCGTCAGCGCCAGCGCGGAGATCGTCGCCGCCACCGCGCCGAAGTCCCGCTTGACGAGCCGGTACAGAAGCGCGACGGAACCGGTTCCCACGGCGACCATCGGCAGCATCAACTGCCAGGTGCCGTACCCGAAGGCACGGGCGGACAGGCCCATCACCCACAGGGCGAACGGCGGCTTGTCGACCGTGATGAAACTGCCCGCGTCCAGGGCGCCGAAGAAGAACGCCTTCCAGCTCTTGGTGCCGCTGTAGACGGCCGCGTCGTAGAAGGTGTTGCCGGTGATCGAGGAGAGGTTCCAGGCGTAGAGGGCGGTGGCCAGGACGAGGATCGCCCAGAGCGCCGGGCGGGCCCAGCGCGGGTCCTCGGGTGCGCCGGTGAACAGCCGCCGGGCGCGGGAGGCGAGTCCGCCGTCGGCGGGCGGGGCCGACCGGTGGCGGGCGCCGTCATCACGGACGGGGGCGGGCGGCGGGGCGAGTGTCGTCATGACGCGTACTCCAGGTGGGTGTTCGCCCCGGTGGGCAGGACGGCGGCGGGGGTGAGCGTGCGCGCCGCCGGCACCTGGGAGGTGCTCGTGCGGCGGGGCAGGGCGGGGACGCGGGTACGGCCGGCGAGGGTGGAGCGGAGCATCCGGCGCATGCCCAGGAGGTCGTCGACGGCCGTGCGGACGATGTCGACCCGGCTGTCGGGGTCGTCGGTCCAGTCGACCGGCACCTCGTGGACGCGGAGCCCGTTGCGCTGGGCCAGGACCAGCAGTTCGGTGTCGAAGAACCAGGCGGTGTCCTCGATGTGCGGGGCGAGCGCGCGGAAGACGTCGGTGCGGACCGCCTTGAAGCCGCACTGCGCGTCCGAGAACCGGGCGCCGAGGCCGGCCTTGAGCAGGAGGTTGTAGGAGCGGGAGACGAACTCCCGCTTGGCGCCCCGGACCACGGCCGCCTGGCGGTGCAGCCGGCTGCCGACGGCGAGGTCGCTGTGGCCGGACAGCAGCGGCGCGACCAGGGGGAGGAACGCCTCCAGGCCCGTCGACAGGTCCACGTCCAGGTAGGCGACGACGTCCGCGCTGGAGCGGTTCCACACATGTTTCAGGGCGCGGCCCCGGCCCTTCTCCTCCAGGCGCACGGCGTGCACGTGGGGGAGCCGGACCGTCAGGTCGGTCGCCGCGTACCAGGTGGCGTCCGTGCTGGCGTTGTCCGCGATCGTGATGCGGAACGGGAACGGGAAGGACTCTTCGAGGTGTGCGTGGAGACGGCCGATGCTGTCGGCGAGGACGTGTGCCTCGTTGTACACCGGCACCACGATCTCGACCGACCGCCGCCGGACGCCTCCCGCGTTCGTTTCGTTCATGGGCATGACGATCGGGGCGATGTCTGGGGGATCCCTGAGCCGGTCCTGAGGGAAGAGTGAGAATCAGCGGACTCACAGGTCGCGCACAGTGGAAACCCCTTTCACCCAGGCGCGGGTGGCGTGATCCGCGCAGGACGGTCGGGGGATCACGGGCCGTCCGCCGGATCGGCGCCCGGTTCCTGCCGGCGCTGGTGAGCGTGCACAACGGCGGTGTCGTCGCTCCGGACGAGATCCCCGCCTTCCTGGCGGAAATCGCTCTGGTACGCGCTTGCTCGGAACGTCTCGCCGCCGAGAACCGCCCGCCCGCCCGGACCGTCGAGAGCCACCGTCACCACATCTGTGGCCGGCTGGACGGCATCGAGGCGAGCGCGCGGTATGCGCAGGGGGCCGGCGGCGGGCTGCTGATCTGGTAAGCGGTCTAGACTCTCCCCGCAACGGCCCGAACTCGTATCGAGAGCGGGCAGAAATTGCCAGACCCGAAGGGTATTCGGCGCTTTGATACGGATAGATTCAGTCACCAAGCAATACCCGGACGGCACGGTGGCGGTCGACCGGCTCTCCCTCGACATCCCGGACCGTGCGATCACCGTCCTCGTCGGCCCCTCGGGCTGCGGCAAGACGACCACCCTGCGGATGATCAACCGGATGGTCGAGCCCAGCGAGGGCACGATCCTCATCGACGGCGTCGACAGCCGTCAGCAACCGGTCAACACCCTGCGCCGGTCCATGGGTTACGTCATCCAGAACGCCGGGCTCTTCCAGCACCGCACGATCGTCGACAACATCGCCACCGTGCCCCGGATGCTCGGCTGGAGCAAGGACAAGGCCCGCGCGAGGGCGCGCGAGCTGATGGAACGGGTGGGGCTCGACGCCTCGTTCGCCAAGCGCTACCCCTACCAGCTCTCCGGCGGCCAGCAGCAGCGCGTCGGCGTGGCCCGCGCACTCGCCGCCGATCCGCCGGTACTGCTCATGGACGAGCCGTTCTCCGCCGTCGACCCCGTCGTCCGCAAGGGCCTTCAGGACGAACTGCTGCGCATTCAGGCGGAGTTGGGCAAGACCATCGTCTTCGTCACGCATGACATCGACGAGGCCGTGAAGCTCGGCACGATGGTCGCGGTGCTGCGTACCGGCGGTCGGCTCGCCCAGTTCGCGCCGCCGGCCGAGCTGCTGTCCGACCCCGCCGACGCGTTCGTCGAGGACTTCCTCGGCGCCGACCGGGGCATCCGGCGCCTGTCGTTCTTCTCCTCCGCCGGCCTGGAACTGCTCACCACGCCGATCGTCGCGATCGACTCCACGGCCGAGCAGATCGCCGCACGGGGCGCGACCGCCGCCCCCTACCTCCTCGTCACCGGCCTGGACGGCCGTCCGCTCGGCTGGAGCGAGCCCGGCGCGCTGACGGCCGGACGGGTCGACGCCGACCGACTGCTGCCGTACGGGCGGCCGTTCGTCGCCGAGCGGGACTCGCTGCGCGCGGCCCTCGACTGTGCGGTCCTGTCGCCCACCGGCTGGGCGGTCGCCGTGGACGCCGAGGGCCGGGCCGCCGGAGTCGTCTCCCAGGCCGCCATCGGCGAGGCCATCCGCGGCGCCCACGCGGCAGGCCGTGAGGAGCAGCCGGCGCCCGCGGAGACCGCCCAGAAGGTCATCCGGTGAACCGCTTCTTCGACATCCCCAGCGACCTCCAGCACGACTGGTTCGGCCTCATCGGGCTCCATCTGCGCGAGGCCCTGCTGCCGGTGCTGGGCGGGCTGTTGCTCGCGCTCCCGCTGGCCCAGCTGTGCGTGCGGCTGCGCTGGCTGTACCCGCCCGTGCTGTGGGTGACGACCGTTCTCTACGCCATCCCGTCCCTGGCCTTCTTCGTCGTCCTCATCGACTACACGGGGCAGACCGAACTGACGGTGATGATCCCGCTCACCATCTACAGCCTGGTGGTGCTCGTCCCGGCGATCGTCGACGGCGTCCGTTCGGTCCCGCAGGAGACCCTCGCCGCCGCGACCGCCATGGGCTTCGGACCCGTGCGCCGTTACATCCAGGTCCAGTTGCCGATCGCGGTGCCGGCCATCATCGCCGGACTTCGGGTGGCCACCGTGTCCAGCATCAGCCTCGTCAGCGTCGGCATGCTGATCGGCAACCAGGGCGCGCTCGGCAATCTGCTGCACGACGCGCAGATCTACAACCGGCCCGAACTCGCCTGGAATTCCGTGATCACCAGTGCGGCTCTGGCGGTGCTCGCGGACGCCCTGCTGGTCGTCGTACGCATCCTGCTCACCCCCTGGATGCCGAGCGGCGCGCGCGGCGCAAAGTCCAAGGCCGCCGGGGTCCGGCCCGATCCGGCCGTGCCCGCCCTGGAGGACGCAGCCCGGTGAACGTCATCAATTTCGTCAACGCCTTCTTCAGCGACAGCGCACACTGGCACGGTTACGACGGAATTCCCACCCGCTTGTGGGAACACGTCCAGTACTCCCTGGAAGCGCTTGCTCTCGCCGCCGCGATCGGGCTGCCGATCGGCCTGATTACCGGTCACTACGGGCGGGGCGGAAACGTCCTTTCTCTTGTTGCCACCGCCGGCCGGGCGCTGCCCACCTTCGGCCTGCTGGTGGTGACGACCATCCTGCTCGGGTTCGGCATGCTGCCCGTGATGATCCCGCTGGTCGTCCTCGCCGTCCCGCCGATCCTGGTCACCACCTACGAGGCGGTGCGCTCCGTCGATCCGTCCCCCGTGGACGCCGCGCGGGGCATGGGCATGGGGGAGGCCGGCATCCTGCTGCGCGTCGAACTGCCCGTCGCACTCCCGCTGATCTTCGGCGGTCTGCGTTCGGCGGCCATCCAGATCGTCTCGACGGCCACCATCGCCGCGTACGTCAGCCTCGGTGGCCTCGGGCGCTACATCGTCGACGGTCTCTACCAGCACGACTACGAGAAGGTGGTGGGCGGCGCCACCCTGGTCGCCGGCATGGCACTCGCGACGCTCGCGGTGTTCTGGGCGGCGGCGAAGGTGACGGTCTCGCCGGGCGTGCGCAGGAGCAACTAGGACAGGTCCTCGCCCCGGGGTGGCCGTACGGCGATCGCGTCGACCTCGAACAGCATGCCCGGCAGGGCGAGCGAGGCCACCCCGCTCAGGGTCTGCGCAGGCAGCCGCTCGCCGAAGCGGGCGTGCAGGGCCTTGCCCAGGATCTCGAGCCTGCCGGGGTCGTGGTCGACGATGAACGTGCCCAACCGCACGACGTGGCGGAGCCCGAGACCCACCCCGGCCAGCGCCGCCTCCAGCCGGTCGAAGGCCAGTTCCACCTGAGCGGCGAAGTCGCCCGGCACGGGAGAGCCCGATGCGTCCGAGGCGTACTGGCCCGCGAGGAAGACCGGTTCGCCGGGCGCCGACACGGCATGGCTGTAGCCGAAGGGTGCGGGGTCGTGCAGGGCGGGCGGGTTGGTGATCGCACGGTCGTCGTGGCTGTGGCTGTGGCTGTTGCTCTGGCTCATGACGGAAACAACTGCGGTGCGAGGGAAGGCCATTCCCTCGCACCGCGGTTCCGGCCCGGTCGCCCCGCCTTTGCTGTTTCCGACAGTTCCGGTTGTTTCTCACCGGTTCCAGCCGGTCCCGCCGTTTCGGCTTGGTTTTCTCTAGCTGCTTCTAGCCGCTTCTAGCTGTTTCCGGTCGTTACCGACGTTCCGGCCGTCCAGTGCGCCGTCAGCCGCCCGACCGGGCCAGCGCCTGTTCCAGCACGACCAGCAGGGCGTCGCGCACCGAACCGCGCTCGCGCGCGTCGAACACGAGCAGCGGGACGCCCTCGGACACGTCGAGGGCCCAGCGGACCTCGTCCAGCGTGTGCGCGATCTGGCCGTCGAAAGCGTTTACGGCAACAGCGAACGGGATCTGCTTGTGCTCGAAGTAGTCGACTGCGGCGTAACAGTCGTCGAGACGGCGGGTGTCCACGATGACGAGCCCGCCGACCGCGCCCTCCACGATGTCGTCCCACATGAACCCGAACCGCTCCTGCCCGGGCGTGCCGAACAGATACAGCTTCAGCGTGGGGTCGATGGTGATGCAGCCGAAGTCCATCGCGACCGTGGTGGTGGTCTTGCGCGGGGTGTGGCTGAGGTCGTCCACCCCCGCCGCGACCTCGGTGATGGCCGCCTCGGTGGTCAGCGGCTCGATCTCGGAGATCGAGCCGACGGCGGTGGTCTTGCCCACGCCGAAGCCGCCCGCGATCACCAGTTTCACCGGCAGCGGCGGCCGTACGGCGGCCTGGCCGGCCGAGGTGCGGACCAGCGGTTCAGTCGGTGTCACGGAGTACCCCCCGGGAGTCGGGGATGGCCCGCAGGCCATCGATAACCCTGCGCAGAACGGATGCGTCGTGGGTGACGCCGGAGTCGGGCACGTGCACCGACAACTGCCCCGCCGTCCGGAGGTCCTCGGCGAGGACCCGCACCACGTTCAGGTGCAGCCGCAGCCTGGCCGCGATCTCCGCGATGGACTGCGGGACGCGGCAGGCGGCGACGATGTCGTGCTGTTCGAAGGAGAGCCGGCCGAGCGCGTCGAGCCCGCCGGTGGTGGCCACCAGCTGGGTCTCCACGGGCATCGTCCGGCCGGACGACGCCTCGCCCGCGCCGCCCGCGACCCGGCCGGCGGTGACCAGGAAGGGCCGGACGGCGGGTGCGGGGCCGACGGGGGCGACGCCGTCCTCGCCGGCCCCGCGCGGTGTGCGGCCGTCCGCCATCGGTGTTCGCTCTCTCTACGGTGGCACGCGCTCAGCGCGTACGCGTGGCGCCGACGCTGTTCTTCAGTTCCAGGACGAGCTGTGGGCTGAGCGCCGAGCCTGCGCGGTTGGCGAACACCGTCATCTCGTAGGCGATGTTGCCCAGCTTGGCCTCCTTGTCGGTGACGACGCCGAGCACGGCGCCGCTGCCGATCGCGGAGACCAGGACGTGGCCGCCCTCCAGGTCGATGATGACCTTGTTCAGGCCGCCCAGGCCGTAGTTGCCGGAGGCGCCCGCGGCCAGGCTGGTGATGCCCGACACGATCGCGGCCAGCCGTTCGGAGTCGGCGTGCTCGCGCAGCTCCGACACCGCGATCAGCAGTCCGTCGGAGGACACCGCGATGGCGTCCACGACCCCTGCGGTCTCGGTGGCGAAACGGTTGAGCAGCCAGGTGAAGTCGGCTGCGGCGGCCCGCAGGTCGGTCGGCTTGGCGTCTCCGGCGGGAGTCTCACCTGTCGACGTGCTCACTGCTCGGCTCCTTCCGGAAGGTGGTTCTGGTGGTTCTGGTGGTGCGTGGTGTCCCGGCCGGTGATCGGGTCATTGATCGGCTCGGTCCGGCCGGACGCGTCGGACGGCTCTGTCCGGTCGGTCGGGTCGGTCGAAACGTCGGGACGGTGGTCGTGCCGGCGGTCGTTCCGGCGGTCCATCGGGTCTTCGGCGGTGGGGGTGAGGGGGCGGGGATCGGCGGGGCGAGGGTGTTCGCCGGTGTCCCGGTGGGCGCGGGCCACGGCCGCCTCGAACTCCTCCAGTGAATCGCGCACGGCGTCCGCGTCGGCGGGGCGGGCGGCCTGCCGCGCGGCTTGTTGGGCCGCGGCCTCGGCGGTCGTCCGCAGCGTCGCCCCGCGCACCCGTCGGCGGAGCGGCCGGGAGCCGTCGGGACCGACGGCGAACGCGTCGGCACCGGCCCGGGCGGAAGCGGAGAGGGGACCGGGACCGGCGGGACCGGCGGCGCGGGCGGGCGGGGAAGGTTCGGCGCCACGGTCGGCGCCGCCGTGCTCCGTCCCGCGGCCGGAGTCGCCCGGGCCGCCCGTGCCGCGGGCGGGGCCGCTCTCGGTGGGGGACGGGTGGGCGTGCGGCGCGGGCTCCGTCGTACGGGCGGCGGGCCGGGACTCGGCCGCGTGGACGTGGGACGACTCCGCCGGGCCGACGAGGGTCGTGCGCTCCGCCGTACGGGCATGGTCCCCGGGTTCGTCCTGCGCGCGGGCGTGCAGCGTCGCCTCGGCCGTGCGGGGCGCCGGGATCCCGACGCCGGCCGGGTAGGCGCGGGTCGCGGGCTCGGCCGTGGTGTCCGGCTCGGCCCCGGTGGTGGCCGGAGCCTCGGACGGTGCGGGATCGGTGAGGGGCGCCGGTTTCGCCGTACGGGCGGAGACACCGGTCTCGACGGCACGGTCGGAGGAAGCGGTTACGTCGGCGTTCCCGGAGGAAGCGGTTACGTCGGCGTTCCCGGAGGAAGTGGAGCCGGTTCCGGTCGCCGGGCTGGAGGAACCGGTTTCCGCCGGACCGGTCGCGACAGCGGTTTCGTCGGTTTCAGCGGAAGCGCCTGTCACCGTCGAGGCGGTGGCGGCGTCGGTGTCGCGCGTCGGGTCGTCGGTGCCGGCCACCGGAGTGAGCGGGGCCTCGGCCTCTCGTTCGTCCGGGGACGGGTCACGGCGGGGGACCCGGCGCGGGAGAGCGGTCGGATCGTCCTCGGTCGTGGCCCAGGACGGAACCGTGGACGGGCTCGAGGACGACGGCGAGGGTCCGGCCGCGGGGGCCGACGGGGCGGCGAGCGCTGCCGTGGCCGGGGAAGTGCCGGTGTGTGCGGGCCTGCCCACCGGGCCCAGCTCGCTCATCGTCAGGAGCAGCGTCGACGGGATCATCACCTCGGCCGTCACGCCGCCGCCCGGGGTGCGGGAGAGGGTGACGTCGACGTCCCAGCGGCGGGCCAGCGCGCCGACCACGAACAGACCGAGCACCTTCGTCGGGACGACGTCGAGGCGCTCGCGGCGCACGAGGCGGGAGTTCTCCTCGGCCAGGCGCTCGGCGCTCATGCCCAGGCCGTGGTCGGCGACGGTGATCGAGGCGCCGTCGGCGTCGGAGCCGACCACCACCTCGACGGGACTGCCCTCGGGCGAGAACGACACGGCGTTCTCCAGGAGTTCCGCGATCATCAGCGTGAGGTCGCCGATGATGTCGGGTTCCACCAGGGACTCGGTCGCGGCACGCAGCTGAACCCGCTGGAAGCCCTCGATCTGGCCCAGCGCGGCGCGTACGACGTTGGTGAGCTCGGTCGGTCCGGCGTCCAGGACGGTCTCGCGGATGCCGGCCAGCAGCATCAGGCTGTCGGCGTTGCGGCGCAGGCGGACCGCGATGTGGTCGATGGAGTAGAGGCGTTCGAGCAGCGCCGGGTCGGTCTCACCGCGCTCCACCGCGTCGATCAGGGCAAGTTGACGGGTCGTCAGGTTGCTGACGCGGCGGCCGACGTTGCCGAACATCTCGGCGACGTTGCGGCGGCTGAGCACCTGGCGTTCCAGCAGCGCGGCCGCGGTGGTCTGCACATTGTTGAAGGCCTCGGCGAGTTCACCGATCTCGTCGTCCGCTGTGACCGGCAGCTCACGCAGCCGCGGGGGCCCGGACTCCTCGGCGTCGTCGTCGGCCACGCGGGCGAGTTCGCGGCCCGCGACGTCGGCGACCTCCTGGGCGGCTCCGGTCAGCGCCAGCACCGGGCGGACCACGGAGCGGCGTACCAGGATGGAGAAGGCGATCCACAGGGCGAAGCTGAGCAGCGCCAGGCTCAGCAGCAGGCCCGCGCGCCACTGGGCGCTGGAGGCGGTGTCGTCGGCCCGGTCGGCGATCTGGTCGATGAGCGACGCGGTGATCTTCAGCCGGGTCCGCGCCTGGGCGCTGTAGTCGGGGTAGGAGGCGATGGCCGCCCGGAACGCCGTACGGATGTCGGCCTTGGACTCGGCCTGCAACGCGCTGGGGTCCACGGCCAGTTCGGCGTAGTGCTGGCCGATCGAGGCCTGCGACGAGTTGTGCTCGATGCCGCCGAACTCTTCGTTCTGCGCCTCGTTGGCGAATCGCTCGAACCGCTCGGCCTGGTAGGTGAACAGCTCGTAGGAGCCGACCGCGCCGGTGAACTCGATGAGCGCGTTGCTGTCACCGGTCCGGGCGGAGAACACGCCCGTCTCGAAGGCGCCGTGCGCGGCGTCGGCGCGCAGCAGCGAGTCGAGGAGGTTGCCGGTGAAGGTCGTCGCGAGGTCGGCGTTGCGGTCCAGGCCCAGGCCGTCGATGAGGCCGTCGGCCGCACCCGAGTACGCCGGGTCGATGTTGTCGGCGGGCAGATAGCCCTGCTCGATGGTGGCCCGCAGGCCGGCCAGGCCCTGGACCTCCTTGAGCGCCTGCACCTCGGTGTCCGGCAGCCGGTCGCCGAAGGCGTCGACCACCTTGTGCACCTGCGCGTCCACGGCGGCCTGGGCCTGCCGGTAGCCGTCGGTGGAGGGGGTGCCGCCGTCGAACGACGCCTCGTGCCGCACCGAGAGCAGGATCGCCTGCTGGTGCTCGTCCTGCAGATCGGCGACGAGCTGGGCGACCTGGGCACTGTCACGTACCAGTTGGGCGGCGTCCTCGGCGCGGTTGGACTCCTGCACCAGGTCGACGATGAGGTACGTCAGCAGCAGCGCGATCACCGTCAGCGGGATACCGACGAGTACGTTCAGCTTGCGCTGGAAGGGCCACCGATCGGCGAATCCCCGCAGACCCCGGCGTGCTGACGTGGGTACCGAGGATGCCGACCGGGCGGACGCGTCCACCTCTTTCGTGGACACCGGGCCTCCTTCAAGGGGGTGCTGCTCGCGTGCAAGGGGCGTTTGCCTGCGTGCCGACTTTCTGCACGCACGTGTCCGAATATGAATGATACGGAAGCGGCCCCCGTACACCGCTGTGGCCGACGCCGACTGCTGTGGCGGACGCCAACTCCGGCGAGACTATCGCCTATTCGAACGGTCGAGCGCGTCGCCCTACGTCAAGAATCCATTACGAAGCGGTGAACCGGAGCCGTTCAGGGGGCTTCAAAGGGGTACACAGGTGATCTACCGATCCGGTCGAAGGTGATCACGGATCGAAGCCAATCGGTAACCCGGCTCCTCTTGACTGATCAAGAAGCGGGTGGATTGGATCAGGCCAGAGTGTTTGAGTTCTCATCAACCCCCCAGCTCGGAACGGGAACCGTGACTACCAACGCCCACAGCAGCAGGTCCCTCAGGAACCACCCAGGTGCGGCGGCCGTCGCCCTCGCGGCGGCGACGGTCCTGCTGGCGGGATGCTCCTCGTCCGACGACACCTCCGACCCGCTCGCCGGTGACAAGGCGGCCGGTGACACTGTGGTCGTCGGCTCCAACAACTTCGCCGAGAGCATCCTGATCGCCGACATCTACGGCGAGGCTCTGAAGGCCAAGGGCATCAAGGTGTCCTACAAGCCCAACATCGGCAGCCGTGAGACCACGTACGGCCTGCTCAAGAACGGTTCCATCACCGTCCTGCCGGAGTACAACGGCTCGCTGCTGGCCTACCTGGACGCGAAGGCCGAGCAGACCTCGCTCGCGACCGTGAACGCCGCGGCGAAGGCCAAGCTCGACTCCAAGCTGACGCTGCTGGAGTCGTCGCCGGCCGAGGACAAGGACTCCGTCACCGTCAACGCGGCGACCGCGAAGAAGTACAAGCTCACCGCGACGTCCACGCTCGCCGACCTCAAGGACATCGCGCCGGACCTGGTCCTCGGCGGCTCGCCCGAGTTCCAGACCCGCCAGCAGGGCATCCTCGGCCTGGAGTCGGTGTACGGGCTGAAGTTCAAGTCCTTCAAGGCCCTCGACGCGGGCGGCCCGCTGACCCAGGCCGCGCTGAAGAAGAACACCGTGCAGGCCGCGGACATCTTCACCACCGACCCGACCATCACCAAGGAGAAGTTCGTCGTCCTCCAGGACCCGGAGAACCTCTTCGGATTCGCGAACGTGACCCCGCTGGTCTACAAGAGCGGGCTCTCCCAGGAGGGCATCGACGCGCTCAACGCCGTCTCCGCCAAGCTCGACACCAAGGCCCTGCTGGACCTGGACTCCCAGGTGCAGCTGGAGAGCAAGGACCCGCTGGACGTCGCCAAGGCATGGCTGAAGTCGGCCGGCCTCGGCTGAGGTTCCACCGGATCACGTGAACCGTTGGAAACAGCAGCAAACGGACCGATCCGGGTTTCTCCGCACCGCGGGGGCGCCCGGACCGTCCTGAACGGAACTACCCTCACCGTCGGCGAGCTGATCGCGCTCGTCGACGGTGCGGCCGTGCCCACCGTGGCTCCCGAGGCCCGTGAGCGGGCCGCCCTCGCCTGGCGTACGGCGCAGGCGCTCGCCGCCGCCGGACGGCTGTACGGCCGCGGCACCGGCGTCGGCGCACAGCGCTCGGTGCCGGTCGACGAGGGCGACGAGGCCGCGCACGGTCTGCGCCTGCTGCGCAGCCACGCGGGCGGAGCGGGTGCTCTGCTCCCCGCCCGCCAGGTCCGCGCCATGCTCGCGGTACGGGCCAACCAGCTCCTGGCCGGCGGCTCCGGTATCCAGCCCGCTCTCATCGATGCCCTCGTCGACGCCCTCCGTCTCGGCGTCCACCCGGCGGTCAACGAGTACGGCGGTGTCGGCACCGGTGACTTGACCGCGCTCGCCCAGACCGGCTTGACGCTGATCGGCGAACGGCCCTGGCTGAGCGGTGAGTTGACCGGATCGGAGCAATCCCTTGGGTCGGACGGCGAGCCCACCGGCCGGATGGAGAACGCCGACCCGGGCGGCGTGTCCGTAGCCGCGGCGACGGAGCTCGCACCCGACGGCCCGCCGGACACGGGTGCGGGACCCACCCCTGGTGGGGTGTCGGTCGCGGGGGCGCGACGCGCACCGGGCGGGGTGTCGGTCGCGGGTGCGGAACGCGCAGCGGGCGCGGTGACGGGTGCGGGCGCGGAAGGTGAATCGGGTGGTGCGTCGGCCCGTCCGGTGAAGGTGCGGTCATCGCGGGCCGGTCTGGGCATCCCGTCGAGCGAGCCCGGGCCCGAGGCGGAGCCCACGCCCGAGCCGGATCCCGAGTCCGAGCCGAGCACGGAGTGGATCGGCCCGTCACCGGGGGCGGGATCGCTCGCAGCCGCAGCCGCAGCCGCAGCCGCAGCCGCAGCCGCAGCCGCAGCCGCAGACGCCGCAGCTGCCGGGGGCGAGCTCGCCGCAGCCGCTCGGTACGTCGCCGCGCCCGCAGTTCAGCTGGTCACTCTGCCCGGACCTGCCGCCGAAACCGTCTACGTCCCCGTTTCCGCCTCGGTGACGGCAGTCGCCCCCGGCCCCGGTGTCACCACCACCGCCCGCTCCACCGGGCTCCCGGCCCCGGTCGTCCTTCAGCCCGGTGACGCGCTGGCCCTGCTCAGCAGCAACGCCCTCGCGTTGGGACAGGCCGCGCTCGCCCAGCGCGAGCTGGACGTGTTGCTGCGGGCCACGCATGCCGTCGCCGCCCTTTCCCTCGCCGCGGTGTCCGGCTCGCCCGAGGCGTACGCCGCGCCCGTGCACGCCCTGCGGCCCTATCCCGGCGCGGCCCGCGCGGCCGGTGAGGTGCGGCGACTGCTCGGCCTGCCCGACCGGCCGCAGCGCCGCCAGGGCCGGCGTATCCAGGACCCCTTCGGGTTCCGTGCCTTCCCGCAGGCGCACGGCTGCGCCCTGGACGCCGCGGAGCGGCTTCGGGAAGTCATCGAGGTGGAGGTCAACTGCCCCTCGGAGAACCCCCTCATGGATCCTGACGGCACCACGGCCTACCACCACGGTGGCTTCTTCGCCGCGCCCCTGGGCCTCGCCCTGGACGCGGCGAACCTCGCCCTGCTGCAGACCGCGCAGCTCTCCGCCGCTCGCCTGACGGCGCTCGGCGACTCCGGGCTCACCGGCCTGCCGCCCTTCCTCGGCGGGGGACCCGCGACCAGCTCGGGCACGATGATCCTGGAGTACACCGCCAACTCCGCGCTGGCCGAACTGCGTTCGAGCGCGACTCCCGCCTCGGCCGGTCACGCCGTCCTGTCGCGAGGTCTGGAGGAGGCCGCCAGCTTCGCCGGGCAGGCCGCCCGCCAGACCTCGCGCGCAACGCACGCCTACACCACCGTCCTCGCGTGCGAACTGGTCGTCGCTGTCCGGGCTTTGCGGATGCGCCCGGTCCAGGCGGAGTCACTTCCGGCGCCGGTCGTGGTTCTCTCCGCGGCGACGGCCGTTCTTCCCGCAGGCGCGGAAGACCGTCCGCTGACCGGCGATGTGGTGGCGGCGGCCGAACTGCTGCCCCAGCTGGCCGAGTTGTGAGCCGGTCGCCCAGGGGACGGCCGGCTCCGGTGACGGGTCTCGTTCAGTAGCCCACGTAGAACGTCGCGTCCTGCTTCTCGGTGGCCGTGGAGACCGGGTCGATGCGCAGTACGTAGTTCGCGTGCCGGATGTAGCGCGTCGGGTTGTTGTAGGAGCGGAACGACGCCCATCCGGAGTCGGCCAGGCCCGCCGTACGGTAGAAGGTCGCGTCACCGGCGAACGCCGACGTGCCGTCGTTGACGTCGAGTTGGAGCTGGTAGTTGTAGTGCCGCAGGTACCGGGTCGGGTAGTTCACCGATTGGAAGGAGACCCCGGTGCTGTCGGCCAGGCCGGGTACGAGCTTCCACTGCGAATCGGTGTACAGGTCGAAGGGGTACGTGTCGATGCGGCCGACATAGTTGGCGTGGCGGACGTAACGGTCCGGGTAGTTGTAGGACTTGAGCCGGTTCCAGGCCGGGGCGCCCCACTTGGCGACGAGGTTGCTGTACTGCGTGCTGGTGATCGTCGTGACACCGCAGTGCTTGGAGTTCACCGGCTGGGTGTACGTCTTCTGGTCGAGCGCGGTCCAGGTGCCCGCCGAGAGGTCGGTGGACTGCCAGGCGTAGAAGACGCCGTTGGGTGTGTAGGTGTCCCCCCAGAGCCACCAGGTGCTGGAGGTCAGCGACTTGACGAGGGTCGGCGCCTCGGTGCCGCCGTGGGCCACCCCGGTGTTGAAGACCGTGAAGCTGCCGGGGTCGAGGGAACCGGACCGGGCGCCGACCAGCGTCTGGTCCTTCTTGAAGTAGAGGTAGTTGACGCCGTTCACCCCTACGGCCATGTCGCCGTCGATCACGTCGTAGCCGGGGTCGAAGAAGACCTGGGGCGCGGAGGCCGTGACGAAGTCGGTGGTGTAGTTGACCATGATCACGTTGTGGCCGCTGCTGTTCACGGCGGAGTAGATGAGCGCGTACTGTCCCCGGCCCGCGTCCCAGAACGCCTCCGGCGCCCAGCTGTGGGTGTTCATGTCGTGCAGCTTCAGCCGGTGGTAGCCGGTGAAGGTGCGCAGGTCGGCCGAGTTCCACACGTGCACGTACTGGCTGACGTAACTCCAGTCGGTGCCCTTGAGGTCGGTGGCGATCACCACGTAGGTGCCGTCCTGCTTGCGCAGGATGAACGGGTCGCGCAGCCCCAGCGCGCCCTCGGTGGGCGTGACCACGGGGTTGTTCTGGTTCAGCGGCATCCACTGCAACCCGTCCGTACTGACGGCGAGGTGGAGGCCGTAGTCGGTGCCGGCGCCGAGGCTGGTCGATTCGGTGAAGTAGCCCATCACGTAAGCCGAGTCGGCCGCGTTGGCGGACGGGACACCGAGGGTGAGGGCCAGGGGGACGGAGGCGGCCGCGCCGAGGACGAGGCGGCGGGAGGGGTTGGGGGTCATATGCGCTCCAGGGATGCGGGGTGCCCTTGATGCCGACCTTTGGTTCGAAATGTCGAACTAGGTTCGGTGAGTCGGTCAGAAAGTAGGGGCGCGCGAGGAACAGGTCAATCACTGGGACACGCTTGGCGGTTTCCCGCCTTGCACCTGTGGGTGCCGCAGGGAAATTGGGGCGATCTTGTCGCCGGTCCGGGCTACTCTCGGCGACCGTGAACAGGAGACGGCAGAAGAAACTGACGAAGCGTCTGTTGTCGGCGGTGATGTTCGAAGGCGGTGCTCAGGTGGCCCTGCTGCTGCGGGCCGGAGTCGATCCCTCGACCGCCGATGTCGAAGGAACAACCCCGTTGTACGCGGCTTGCGTTCAGGGGAACGCCGACGTCGCGCGCAGGCTGCTCGAGGCCGGTGCGCCGCCCGACGCCGAGAGCGCGGGCCTGGGGGCCGAGGGAACCCCGCTGTGCGCGGCCGCCTGTTGGGGCCACATCGACGCGGTCCGCACCCTGCTCGCCCACGGCGCAGACCCCGACCTGCGCGAGGACCACGGCACCGGCCTGACCCCACTCGAGTGGGCGACCGCGGGAACGCATCCGGAAACGGTTGCCGTACTGCGCGCCGCGGGAGCCCACTGACGGACGGCGTCCCGATACTCGCAGGCCTGGCGGCCAACAAGCGTTTGGGCGGTCGTGAATTGGGCGGCTCGGGCGGCTGAGGCAGCTCGGGCGGTTCGGGCGGTTCGGGAGCGCGATCAGTGTGCCGGGCTCGGCTGGAGCGTGACGTCCTCGATCAGCCGGTCGATCAGAGCGATCAGCACGTCCCGGCACGAGTCACGCTCCCGCGCGTCGCACAGCAACACGGGAACATGAGCCGGCAACGCCAGCGACTCCTTGATCTCCTCCGTCGGATACGGGTGCAACCCGTGGAAACCGTTCACCGCAACGACGAACGGGATCCCCCGGCGCTCGAAGAAGTCGATCGCGGCGAAGCTGGACTCCGGCCTCCGCACATCGATGAGCACCACCGCCCCCAGGGCGCCGATCGCCAGGTCGTTCCACATGAACCAGAACCGCTGCTGACCGGGCGTACCGAACAGATACAGCACCAGGTCGTCGCCGATGGTGATCCGCCCGAAGTCCAGGGCCACGGTGGTGGACCGCTTCTCCTCGATGCCCTTGAGGTCGTCCACCTCCAGCCCGGCAACGGTCAGCGGCTCCTCCGTGCGTAACGGCGCGATCTCGCTGACCGCCCCGACCATGGTGGTCTTGCCGACGCCGAAGCCGCCGGCGATGAGGATCTTCACCGTGTCGGGTGCCGCGGCCCGCCCGGGGCTGAGGGCGGTGGGAGCGGTGGAATCAGATCCGGCCAAGGCCGTCCCTCACTTTCTCCAGCAGATCGAGATCCGGGGTGCCCGTGACGGAACGGGGCGGCCGGGCCGTGATCAGGCCCTCCTCCAGCAGGTCGCAGAGCATGATGACGACCACGCTCACCGGCAGGTCGAGATGGGCCGCGAGTTCCGCCACGGCGAGCGGCCGGGCGCACAGCCGCAGGATCCGGGTGTGTTCCGGCTGCGGTCGCGCGGCCCGCTCGGGCGGCGGGTCGACCGCGGTCACCGTCGTGATGAGCGTGAAGTCGGCACGGCTGGGCCGGGTCCGGCCACCGGTGAGGGTGAACGGCCTGACGAGTCTGCCCGCTTCGTCGCCTCCGCTCACCTCACCCGCCGTTGGTGCGGACGGCGGGACCGACATGGGCCCGCGGCGCCGCGCTGAGGTGCTCGCCGATCTTCTTCACCAGCATGTTCATCTGGTACGCCACCACGCCCACGTCCGCGTTCTTCCCCGCGAGTACGACGAGATGGGCCCCCGGGCCGGCCGAGGTCAGGATCAGGTAGCTGTTGGCCATCTCGATGAGCGCCTGGCGCACCGGACCGTCCCGGAAATCCATGCTGACGCCCTTGCTGAGACTCATCAGGCCGGACGCGGTCGCCGCGAGCCGTTCGGCGTCCTCGCGCAGGAAACCGGTGGACTTGCTCACCACCAGCCCGTCCTCGGAGAGCACGACGGCCTGGTTCACGTCGGCGACCCGGTCCACGAGACCGGTGAGGAGCTGGTCGAGCTGGGTGTTCGTGCCGGGGATGGAGCTTGTCATCGCGAAGTCCTTCATGAGCGGTCGGCGGGCGGTGTCGGGGTCTGGGAGGTGCTCGCGGCGGTGACCGGCGGGCCGGGGGCCTCCTCGGTGGATGTTTCCTGCGGGTCGTCGGACCACAGGTCGGCGTCGGCGTGTGCTCGCAGCGTGCCTCGCTGGAAACCGGCGAGGGAAGAGGCCGCGCGCTCCGCGGTGAAGTCGTCCGGGTAACCGTCTTCCTCGTCGGCCGCGGCGGACGACGTGGAGTCCTCGCGCAACTCGGTGGCGAGGCTGGTCTGCGGGACCCTGCGGGGCAACGGGGTGAGACCTTCGGGCCGCGCGGCCGCACCCGGGGTCCGGGCCGTGGCGGGCGCCACCCCGCTCGTCCGGAGGCCCCCACGACCCACGACGTCCGGCGCACCGGGGCCGGAGGAGGGCGCACCGGCCGGGGCCGTCACGCCGTCCGTCGTCAGGGGTGCGTCGCCTGTCGAGGACGCCATGCCCGTCGAGGACGCGACGTCCGTCGAGGACGGGGAGTCGGCCGGGACGGGGGAGTCCGGCGCAGGGCCCGCCGAGGCCGGCCGGCTCAGGGCCGGGTCCCACCCACCGGCCGATGGGGCCGACGAGCCGGGCGCCGCAACGGAGGCGCCCCTTGCCGGGAGGGGCGACGACGCCGGTGCGGTGCCCGACCGGCTGTGCTCCCGCGCCCCGTCCGGTGCGGTCCGCGCAGGTGACGGGAGGTCCGTGTCCGGGGAGGGGGATCCGGCGGTCGCCGGCTCGCTCGATCCCTCCGCGGCCGGGGCCGACGGATCGGGAGCCTCACGGACCACGATGTCGTGCGGGACCAGCACGATCGCCGTGGTCCCGCCGTACGGTGACGAGCGCAGGGTGACGGCGATCTCGTGCCGGGTCGCCAGCTGGGCGATCACGAACATGCCCAGGCGCAGGTCGTCGGCGAGTGCCACCACGTCGAACTGGGGCGGGACCGCCAACTGCGCGTTGAACGAGGCGTAGTCCTCCTCGGACATGCCGAGGCCGCGGTCCTCGACCTCGATCGCCAAGCCCTTGACCACCAGCGCGGCCCGTACGCCGACGGGGCTGGGGGCCGGCGAGTAGGACGTCGCGTTGTCGATCAGCTCGGCGAGCAGATGGATCACGTCCGCCACGGCGGGTGGCAGGGTGTACACGTCCTCCTCGGTGTGCACCTCGGCCCGCCGGTACTCGGCGACTTCCCCGACGGCGCTGCGCAGGATGTCGATCAGCGCCACCGGCTCCGTCCAGCTGCGCCCCGGCCGGCCGCCGCTGATGATGACGAGGTTCTCCTCGTAGCGACGCAACTGGCTTGCCGTGGAGTCCAGTTCGTACAGCCCGTTGAGGACGTCCGGGTCCTGGTGCCGCCGCTCCAGTGCGTCGAGTTTGCTGAGCTGGAGGTTGACCAGGTTCTGGCTCTGCCGGGCGATGCCCAGGATGACCTTCTGGAAACCGCGCCGGGTGTCGGCGAGTTCGACCGCTGTGTGCACGGCGGTGCGCTGCGCGGTGTTGAACGCCGCGGCCACCTGCCCGAGTTCGTCGCCTCCGTAGTCCAGCGGAGGGGTCGCCGAGTCCACGTCGACCGTCTCGCCCCGGTCCAGCCGGGCCACGACGTCCGGGAGCCGTTCGTGCGCCAGGCTCAGCGTGGCCATCCGCAGCCCGTGCAGCCGCCGGGACAGCGAGCGGGTGATACGCCAGGACATGCCGACGCACAGCAGCAGGGCGACGAGACCGCCGGCGCTGAGCGAGGCGGCCGTGATGAGCAGCTCGCGCGCCTCGTCCGCACTGTGCTGGAGCAGTGCCGTGGTCTGCAGCCGGATCAGCCCCGAGTACTGGTCGGAGACCTCGATGAGCGCGGCACGCCATTGCTTCTGCACGTCCGGCAACGCGATGTCACCGTTTTCGCCCTGTTTCGCGCGGGCCGCGAGCACCTTGTCCTCCACGGACTCCAGGATCTGCCACTGGTAGCTCGTCAGGATCTTCTCGGTCTGCGCCTTCGCGGTGCCGGTGAGCGAGGGGACGATCTGGTCCTGCACGAGCCAGCGCCGGGTGTTCACCAACTGGGCGAACTCCGCCCAGGTCTTGTCGTCCATCCGCTGTCGGGGCCCGGCGAGCGTGAGCTGGAGGTCCTCCTCGGAGACCAGTTCGGCCGCGTGCTCCAGGGCGACGAGCGGTCCGGCCTGCGAGGTGAGGTCGCCGTCGTCGACCTGGGACAGCTCCTGGAAGGCGTGGATCTGGTCGTCGATGATCGACGTGTACTGGTCCAGTGCCTGGGCGGCGGTGATGTCGACGGGGTCGTCCACCTGGCCCCGGTAGTACTCCAGACTGCCCACGGAGGCGACGACCGAGTACATCCGGTCCCTGACGCGGTCGGACGCCTGCTGGATGTCGTCCGACCGGGCGACGAGCTTGGCGACCGCCGCGTCCGTCTTCTCGCGCTGCGCCTCCAGCGCGGCCCGGGAGCCGGCGGGCCGCGAGGCCAGCCACACGGCGGACAGGCTGCGCTCCTGCTGGAGCATGAGCGTCGCCTCGGTGCCCATGGCGCCGGTCGACCGGCTCAGTTCGGTCTGCGCGCGCAGTCGCAGCCCCTCCGCGAACATCTGGGTCGTCGTCACACCCCACATGGCGGCGAGGGTGACGCTGGGCACCAGGGCCAGCAGGATCAGCGAGAGACGTATGGAGCCGAGACGTCGGCGCCGGGCACCTGTCCGTGGAGACATAGTCGTCCTAGAGCGATCAGCGGGGGAGGGGGGAGGGAGAGGGAAGAGAAGCGGGGGGAGCGGGGAGAAGCGGGAACGGTCCGGTCAGCGGGTGCCGGCGGCGGCGAAGCGGGCGACCTCGGCGACGTTGGTCTTCGTGACGAAGGCCGGGCCTGTCAGTACGGGCGACACACCGCCGCCGCTGAGGTTGCCGTTGGTCTTGTAGAGCCAGAGCCCGTCGACAGCCAAGTAGCCCTGAAGATAGGGCTGTTGATCCACCGCGAACTGAACGCTGCCGTCGCGGACGGCCGTGACGAGGTCCTTGTTGAGGTCGAAGGTGGCGACCTTTGCCTTGCTGCCGGCCTTC
The DNA here is from genome assembly GCA_001298545.1 of Actinobacteria bacterium OV320. Taxonomy (GTDB): domain Bacteria; phylum Actinomycetota; class Actinomycetes; order Streptomycetales; family Streptomycetaceae; genus Streptomyces; species Streptomyces coriariae. Next base: position 369,774 of record LJCX01000030.1, on the reverse strand, counting down.
CCGGTCGCCCGCACCGCCGCAAGGGCGAACTGCGCCCCGTTGGCGATGACTTCGTCGATGTCGGGTTCCTGCCGCAATCGTGCCGCCACGGCGGCGGTCATGGCGTCCATGTCCGTTCCGTCGACGTAGAGCATCTCGGTCTCGCCGGTGAACGTCTTCTTCACGCCCGCGCAGCGCGCCTCCAGGGCGATGTTGCCCCGTTCGTGGATCACGCACAGGGCATGCTTGGCGCCGAGGCCGTCGAGTTTGTCGCCGACGGCGCGGCCCGCGACGCTCTCGTCCTGGCCGAAGTACTCCAGGAGTCCCGCCGAACGCCAGGCGTCGATCCCCGAGTTGAGTCCGACCACGGGTATGCCGGCCGCCTTGGCCCGGGCCACCGGACTCTTCATGGCCTGCGGTTTGGCGAGGGTCACCGCGATGCCGTCGACCCGGTCGCTGATCGCGTCCCGCACCAGCTCGGCCTGTCCGGCGGCGTCGGGATCGCTGGCGTAGGTCAGGTCGACGCCGTCCTTGGCAGCCGCGGCTTCGGCGCCCTTGCGTACCAGCTCCCAGAAGTCGTCGCCCTCGGCGCCGTGAGTGACCAGGGTGATCTTGATGCGGTCGGCCGAGCCGCCTGCCGCGTCCATGTCCGAACCTGACGAGGTGGTGCCGGAGCAGCCGGTCAGCAGGAGGAGGCAGCAGGCCGCGGCCAGGGCGGTGAGGCGTACGGATCCGAGGGGAACGGGAGCGGAGGGAGCGGGGAGGGGAGTGTTCATGGGGGGCTGCACCTCGCTGTGCGGCAGAGCAGGGAGGACGGGGCGAGCGCCGCCGGAGCGAGGGGTGTGCACCGGCGAGAGGCATTCGTTGGCTCGGAGCCAACCGTGTGTGACCGCTGGCAGTCAAGTGAGCAACCACATGGGGTGAGGCGCTGCTGCCGCATTGTGATCCGGGACGGTGCGGCGGGGACCGAAGGGAGCATATCCGCAGATGAATTGACTGATCGTCAATCAGCGTGAGTAGTTCAGGACTTGCGGGCCGCCGCCCCGTACATCGCGATGTCCGCGTCGCGGACGACCTCGGCGCCGGTGCCGTCGGGACGCCAGTGGTGGACCTGGACGAACCCCGGGTCGACCAGGTCGAGGCCGGTGAAGGACTCCGCCGCCTCCGCCCGGGGTCGCAGCCGCATCGGCATACCGCGGGCCGCGTACGCGCGGGCGACGCGGCCGACCTCCTCGGGCGCGAAGTCCGCGGTGCCGATGGACATCGCCAGGTAGCTGCCCGGGGGCGGCCAAGGCGACGAAGGACGAGGCGGGGCGGGGCGGCCGGAGCGCGGCACGGGGCCGCCGTCGCGAACGCCGCGGGGGCCGCCGTCGCGAACGGTACGGCGAACGCGCCGGCGAACCCGGCGCAGACGGCGACCGCCCCGGCAGGGCCTTCCTCGACGGCACGCCTGACGAAACCGGCGGGGCCGGGCGCGGCCCGCTGTGCGCCGGGCGTCCCGGCCCCGCCGGTGAAGTGACGTACGGCCGTGAGTCGCGTCCGCGCGTCAGGTGCGCGAAGGTCCGCGGGTCAGGCGGGCTTCCCCGCTCCGGGCAGCGGGCCGTCCTGCCGGACCGACTCGGCCGTCCGTTCCGTCCGCGTCTCCTTGCGCCGCTGCCGACGGCTCTGGCGCGGTTCCTGGTCGGGCAGCCAGCCGAAGGACAGGCTGCTGCCCACGGCGCCCATCAGGAGGCCGATGACGAAGCCGCCGATGTTGGAGGTGAGCCAGGTGCCCAGGGAGAGCAGGATGGCGATGATCGAGTAGAACAGCCGCTGGGTCGGGTTGAAGAGGATCAGCAGACCGCAGACCACCATCAGGGTGGGCAGGAGGTAACCCGCCAGGCCCTGCATACCCACATGAAGGATCACCGGGAGCGGCGCCTTCATGGTCACGAGTATCTCGGCGCCGCCCAGGACGAGCAGCACGCCGCCCGCGAAGGGCCGGTGGCCTCTCCACTCCCGGAAGCGGTCCCGCCACTGGGTGAAGGTCATTACTTGCAGCCCTCGCTCGAGAAGCTCATCTTCAGGCCGGGAAGCTTGAAGACGGCCGCGGTGGCCGCGTAGTTGTGCTGATACAGGTTCTTGATGACGACCGTGTCGGCCTGCTGGCCGTAGACGCCCGCGGGACCCTGGATCGGGACCTTGTCGAAGGTGCTGGAGTCGCGGCCGATCTCGATGTTGTTGAACTCGGCGTCGCCCGAGATCTCGTCGGAGTCGATGGCCAGGTTCTTCACGCTCACCGGGGTGGAGCCGCCGCCGGCCCTGAGGATGAGCTGGATGCCGCCGAGGTCGACGCTCTGGCACATGTTGGTGATCTTGCCGTTCTTCACGACCGAGGTGACGACCAGGACCTGGCCGCCGGTGTCGCCCTGGTTGGGGCTGTTCTCGATCATGTTGTCCAGGCCGCCGAACTGGGCGAAGCCCTCACCGTCGAGCCGGTCGGCCGTGACGACGAAGGGCATCCCGGAGATCGCGAACTGGACACCCAGGGCGCCCTGCGCGGTGAGGACCGCGAGCCCCGCGGCGATGAAGGTGGCGGGCACCGCCATGACGGCGGCCCGGCGCAGCCGGACCCGGCCGCGTCTCGCTGCGGAACCGCTTTCGGGGTTCTCGGGGGTGTGGTCGGCGGACGAATTGACGTCCGGGGACGAGGCCATGTCTGCTCCCATGCACTTGGTCATGCGGGTTGGGCTTCAGTGGCACGTTGTCCTGGCGCGGACAGCGGCTGCCGCGCACGCCCCCTCGCGACTCCCGGAAACCGCAAGGGCTTTCTGGTTACGCAGCAGTAGCCGACGAGGAAGTTACCGATGGTTACACCGGCCGGTCAAGGGAGATGTGGAAAAAGAGTGTTCATTATGTGCCGCCTGCGGACCGCACGCCGCGAGGGTCTTCCGCATATATCTGTCGGACCATCAACTTTGTTTCAGAGCCTTGACGTTGACTGACCATCAGGTCTACAACTCTCCCTGGCTCAGCCGGGATCCGTGGCGCCGGATCCGCAGCGCGGCGACACCGCCGCGCTCCCGGACGCTTTCAGCCAGTACGGGCCACTCGGTCCCGAGCTCGATCCCTTCACGGCACCGGTACGGCCGCTTCCCCCCGCGCGCCGCGACCGGTCGCCCCTCCCCGCCCGGCCCGGCCGGAGTCACTCGCCAGTGCCTTCGACCGGTCACCGGCCGGCCGCCGTTGCCGGTCCGTCACGTACGGAGAAGGCGTCACGGGCCGGCGGCGGCGCCGATCGGCGTCCCCCCTCTGTCGCGACCAGCGACGCGCCGGTTCACCCCCCACCAGCCGATTCCCCCCAATGAAGCCCCACTTGAGAAAGAGGCACCCGCATGCTGCGCTCCCGCTCCCTCCTCGCCCTCGCAGGTACTGTCGCCGCCCTCTCGCTCACCGCCGTCACCCCGGCCTCCGCGGCCGGCGCGGTGCTGACCACCGCCAACGGCGACGTCGCCGTCGGTGACGTCCTCAACGCCTCGCTCGCCAGCGGCACGACCGCCACGCTGTACTCCAGCGCGACCGGCACCAGCGGCGTCTCCTGTGCCGCGTCCGGATTCAGCGCCACCGTCACCGACAACCCCACCGCGCCCGGCACCGCCACCGAGTCGCTCACCGCGCACACCTTCGGCAACTGCACCGCGAACGTCGTCGGCGTGCTCGGTGTCACCAGCATCACGGTCAACAACCTGTCCTACACCACGAGCGTCTCCTCCAGCGGCACCGTCACCGTGACCCCGCCGAGCGGCTCCACGATCCAGACCACGGTCGTGCTGCGCACCCTGCTGGGCAGCATCAACTGCGTCTACCAGGCGCCCAGCCTGACCGGCGCGGCGAGCAACGCCGACAACAGCATCACCTTCACCAGCCAGCAGTTCACCAAGTCGTCCGGCTCGTCGCTCTGCTTCGCCAACGGCTACTTCACCGCCAAGTACGCCCCGGTGACCGACGCGGGCGCGGCCGTCACCGTCAACTGAACAGCGTCACCCACCACGGAACACCGTCCGCGCGACTGATCGGCCGACGCACAACCGGGCTCCGTGCGAACGGGGTTCAGCGTCGACGCAGACGCACGACGAGGGCGGCGCCGCCGGTGAGCACCAACACCGCCGCGGCGCCGCCCGCCAGCATGGGTGCGGACGGCCCGGAGCCGGTCCCGGTCGTGGACGCCACCGGGGTGCTCTCGGGGTCGGCCGCGGTGGCCTGGGCGGGTGCGGCGCCGGTCGCGGTCGCCACCGACGGAGCGGCGGACGGTGAGCTCGGCGCCGTGCTCGCGGACGCCGAGGGCGTGGCCGAAGCCGGCGCCTTCGTCGTCGGGCTGCTCTCCGGCTTGCTTTGTGAAACCGCTTCCGGGAACACCACGTCGGAGCACGAGTAGTAGGTGTCCGGCGTGCTGCTGTTCTGCCAGATCGTGTAGAGCATCTGACGACCCGTCCGGTCGGCGGGCAACTTCGCGGTGAGGTGGTAGGCGCCGTCCGTCAGCGCCGGGTCCTTGACCTCGGCGAAGGGCCTCGTCGGCAGGTCGGACCAGGTGAGCGGCTTCGAGGGGTCGTACCCCGGCTTCGTCAGATACAGCTTGAACGTGCCGGTGTGCGCGATCGTCGAGGCGTACGTCATGCGCAGCGTCCCGCCCGGGGCGAGCCGGGTCGACGGCCAGTCGGCGCGGGCGAGGTCGAGTCCCCGGTACGCGGACAGGCCGCCGCTGCACAACTGCCCGTCGGGAATGGTCTGCCGGTCACGGCCGTTCACGTTCGCCACCCGCAGGTTGTCCCACGCGGCGAAAGAGGTGCCGCCTGCGTCGACGGCCGCCCGGCAGGCCGCGCTCCTCGCGTCGGCCCCGCCTTCGGGGGAGCAGGCGAACACCCGGCTGACCGGATTCGTGGGGGCGCCGTGGGCCTGGGCCGGTCCGGCGGCCCACAGGCCCAGCAGGAGGGGGCTCACGGCGGCGGTCGCCAGGGCTGCGGTGCGGTGTGCGGTCGTGCGGGGCATCGGGGACGTCTCCTCGGCCGGCGCGGGAACGGTCTGCTGTCAGTACGGGAATCCGGTCCGGCGCGTTCAGTGCGTCGTCCGGTGGCTGTCACGCCGTACGGACACGATCAAATCGGGCGTTCGTTGGCCGATCTGGCTCGACGAGGGTGGTTTTTTGGCCGGATCGAGGGTTTCCCCTGTATCCGGATGACTGATCCTTTGCCTATCGTTCCTGCACAGCCGACCCACAGGTAACCCCGACGGGTCGGTTCCCGCGCCTGGCCGGCCTTTCGCGCTGCTCTTCGATGCACCCCCCGCCGCTTCCCCGCCGAAGCGAATCGACCGCCGCTCCGCCCTGCCCGGAGTCGGTTACGAAAGGCACGCCCTTGCGCACCTCACCCGCCCTGAGACGGAAGCTGATATCCGTCGCCGCTACCTCCGCGGCCCTGCTCACCGCCGCATCGACGGCGTCGGCCGTCGCCGCCCAGGAAACCGTTTCCCAGGGTTCCGCCGTCCCCGCCGCCCAGACCGAGGCCGCGCCCGGCACCCCGGCCGAGCGCCTCATCGTCGGTTACAAGTCCGGTACCGCCGAGGCCAGGTCGAACCCGGCCGCCGAGGCCGACGCCGCCGCCAAGGGTGAGAAGACCGGCGAGGAAGTCGACTTCCAGCGCCGTCTCGGCACCGGCGCCGCCCTGGTCGACCTGGGTGACGACCTCACGAAGGCGGATGTCGCCGACGTGGTCGCCCAGTACCGGGCGGACCCGCAGGTGGCCTATGTCGTACCGGACCGGCTGAACAAGCCGAAGGCCGACCCGAACGACACCGAGTACACCAAGCAGTGGGACCTCTTCGAGTCCACCGCCGGTATGAACGTGCCGGGCGCCTGGGCCACTTCGACGGGTACCGGTGTCACCGTCGCCGTCATCGACACCGGTTACGTCGCGCACACCGACCTCGCCGCGAACATCGTCGGCGGCTACGACTTCATCGCCGACACCGCGGTCTCCGTCGACGGGGACGGCCGCGACAGCAACCCGGCCGACCCGGGCGACTACTACGCCGCCAACGAGTGCGGCTCCGGCGTCCCGGCGAGCAACTCCTCCTGGCACGGCACCCACGTTGCCGGCACCATCGCCGCCGTCACGAACAACAACAAGGGTGTCGCGGGCATCGCGTACGGCGCGAAGATCTCGCCGGTCCGGGTGCTCGGCAAGTGCGGCGGTTACGACTCCGACATCATCGACGCGATCACCTGGGCGTCCGGCGGTACCGTTTCCGGTGTTCCCGCCAACTCCAACGTCGCCAAGGTCATCAACATGAGCCTGGGCGGCGACGGGGCCTGCACCTCGGCGACCCAGAGCGCCATCACCGCCGCCGTGAACCGGGGCACGACCGTCGTGGTGGCCGCCGGCAACGAGAGCGACAACGTCGCGAACCACTCGCCGGGCAACTGCAACAACGTCATCTCGGTCGCGGCGACCAACCGCACCGGCGCCAAGGCGTCCTACTCCAACTACGGCTCCCTCGTGGACATCTCGGCGCCCGGCGGCCAGACCAGCACCGGCACCGCGAACGGCATCCTGTCCACCCTGAACTCCGGGACCAAGACGCCGTCGAGCGAGTCGTACGCCTACTACCAGGGCACCAGCATGGCCACCCCGCACATCGCGGGCCTGGTCGCGCTGGTCAAGTCGGCGAACTCCGCGCTGACCCCGGCGCAGATCGAGACGGCCATCAAGAACAACGCCCGCGCGCTGCCCGGCGCCTGTTCCGGCGGCTGCGGCGCGGGTCTGGCGGACGCGGCCAGGACGGTGCAGGCGGTGAGCGGCTCCGGCGGCTCCACGGGGGGCACCACCTTCACCAACACGACCGCGGTCCCGATCCCGGACAACGGTTCCGCCATCGAGTCCTCGATCGCCGTCAGCGGCCGCTCCGGCAATGCCCCGACCGCCCTCAAGGTCGGTGTCGACATCACCCACACCTACCGCGGCGACCTGGTGATCGACCTCCTCGCGCCCGACGGCACCGCCTACCGGCTGAAGGCGGCCAGTTCCTCGGACTCCGCCGACAACGTCAGCACCACCTACTCGGTGAACGCTTCCGCTGAAACCGCCGACGGCACCTGGAAGCTGCGGGTCCAGGACACCGCCGCGCAGGACACCGGCAAGCTCAACAGCTGGCAGTTGACGTTCTGAGGCAACTCGTTTCTCGCCTCGCGACGACAGGGCGGGCCCGCCGGGGGGAATGGACACCCGCCGGCCCGCCCCCCTCTGTTTCGGTCTGTTTTCCCCGAAGCCTGGTTCGACCCGTTTCCGTGCGCACCGTGGGCCGCGGACGGGGGGTCGAGACTGGCCCGGCGCGTGCGAGCGCACACGCCACAGCGTGGAAGTGGGGTTTTGGAGGCAACTCGTTTCTCGCCTCGCGACGAGAGGGCGGCCGGGCGGGGGAGAAGGACCCCGGCCGGGCCCGCCCTCGTCTGTTTCGGTCTGTTTCCCGCGAAGCCTGGTTCGACCTGTTTCCGTGCGGCACCGTGGACGGCTCCCGTGCTGTCGGCAAGTTCCCCTCTGCGGGAACGAGTTGCCCGCGTGGTGCCCGTGTGTTTCAAGCCGTTTCCCTGGAAACAAACCGGCCGCCTCGCACATGAATGTCGCCCGAGAGGTGTGCGCCACAGGGCGCCGTGGGAACCTCGATATGCGGTTACACGTGTCGATCGGGCGTTCCGGCATCCTGCCCGCAAGGCGCTCACAAGCGGAAACCGCGCACCCCGTCTCTTTCGAGTCAGGCTCGATTATGCCCCCGGTATGTTCTCTGTGGGAGGCTTCCGTGGCCGGCCCGCGATGGTGTGCAAGTCGGTTGAGTGCAGGGGGCGTCGGCGGTCTGTACTCCCGTGGCCACTACAGGCGTACTGTGAGCTATTGTGTACGGTGAGTAAGAAAAAACGGCATGACCCGTTCGTTACCGACCCGGGAGAATACCAGTCGATGGCGAGGCAGTTACGCGCCGAACAGACCCGCACGACGATCATCACGGCCGCCGCCGACCTGTTCGACCGGCGCGGCTACGAGTCGACAAGCCTCAGTGACATCGTCGAGCACGCCCACGTCACCAAGGGTGCCCTCTACTTCCACTTCGCGGCGAAGGAGGATCTGGCGCACGCCATCATGGAGTTGCAGTCCTCGGCCTCACGCCGGATCGCCGGCGAGATCGACGACCGTGGCTACGCCTCACTCGAAGCCCTGATGCGCCTGACGTTCGCCCTGACGCGGCTGTCGGTGGAGGGCCCGATCACCCGGGCCGGTCTACGGCTGGCCACGGGGGGAGTGGCGGTCCGGCCGCCCTTGTCGCATCCCTTCGTGGAGTTGCTGGACCTGATCTCCCGGCGGCTCGGCGGCGCGCTCAAGGAGTCCGACATCCATCCGGACGTCGACGTCGACGCCGTGGCGCACTCCCTGGTCTGCTTCTTCGTCGGCACCCGAGTCGTGGGCCGCACCCGTGACCCCGCCGGCCGACTGCCCCGCCGGATGGCCGAGATGTGGCACGTCCTCATCCGAGGCCTGGTACCGGTACCGCGCCGACCGCGCTATCTCACCCTCGCGGCACGGCTGGAGCGGGAGGTCATGGCGGTGGTGTGAGGGGCTCGGGGCGCGCGGGCGTGGTGCGGGTGAGGGTCGGCCCCAGCGGTGCGCCCCCGGGATACGGTGAGCCGCATGTCCGACACCCCCGCGCCGCCCGTGATCCTCGGCGACGAACCCGGCTCGTTCCCCCACGGCGTCCTGGCCGAACGGCATCCGGCGATCATCCAGCAGGTGCGGGAGGCGTTCCCCTACGGTCCCGACATCCACCGGAACCTGGACGCGCTGCTGGACAACTGCACCAAGGGCGTGATCGAACCGCTCTCCGCCGGCGCGCCCGACCGTGACCGGTGGCGGACCTGGGGTCTCGACGCGTACGCCGGCCGATCCTGGTTCGACGTGCCCTGGCTGTGGTCGGAGAGCTACTTCTACCGTCAACTCCTCGACGCTGTCGGATACTTCGGTGCCGGTCCCTGGCAGGGCATCGACCCGTTCCGCCCCTTCAAGCTCGCCGAGCTCGACGCGCCCGAGACCGACGAGGAACTGGCCGCGCTCGACACCCTCGAGGGCCGCCCGGTCGACGAACGGGCCCGCGCGCTCCTGCACGGGTCCCTCTGGGGCAACCGTGCCGACCTCGGTTTCCGGCTGTCCGACGTCGAGGCGGAGAAGCGGGCGGCGGTGACGGGGCTGGTCGCCGACGACAGCGAGACGCTGTGGTCGCTGCTGCCGGTCACCGACGCGGCCGCGGATACATACACGGATGCAGGTACGGAAACCGGTTCCCGAACCGGCACCGAGACCGGCACCAGTGTTGATGCCGACGCAGGCGTAGGCACCGCTACAGGTACAGGTACAGGTACAGGTACAGGTACAGGCACCGGCACCCTGTGCCTGGTCGCCGACAACGCGGGTCGGGAGCTGATCCCCGATCTCCTCCTGGCCGCCCACCTCCTCGCGCACGGGCGGTGCGACCGCGTCGTCCTGCACGTCAAGCCGTACCCGTACTACGTTTCCGACGCCACCACGGCCGACGTCGTCGACGCGCTCAGGAAGCTGACGGCCGCGCGGGGAGCGGCCGCCGACTTCGGCCGGCGGCTCTGGGCGGCCATGGCCGACGGCACCCTCGCGGTGCGGGCCCATCCCTTCTCCGCCGCCCCGTTGCCCTACGCCGCGATGCCGGACGACCTGCGGGCCGAGTTCGCCGCGGCCTCCCTGACCATCGTGAAGGGCGACCTCAACTACCGTCGCCTGGTGGGCGACAGCCGGTGGCGCCCGACCACCCCGTTCGCCGATGTCACCGCCTACTTCCCCGGCCCCGTCGCGGCGCTTCGCACCCTGAAGTCCGACGTGATCACCGGCCTGGACGCCGGCACCGAGGCCGCCCTGGTCGCCGCCGAGGGGCAGCGCTGGCGCACCGGCGGAACGCACGCCCTGATCCAGGTACGGGAGTGACACCCGCGGAGCGGCCGGGCGAAGAGGTCGTCGGGGTTGCCGAGCCGGGCCCGGAGCGGGCACCGAACTGCCGGGCGAACTCGACCGGAGTGCCCGCCGCGGTCCGCCCGCGTCACCGGCGCTGATCGAGGACGGTCGACGACGATCGGGCAGGTGGTGTGCGGGCCCCGGCGACGGACAGCCAAGTTCCTTACGGCGCACGGCTTCCCGCCCGATTCACGCGATGGTGTGATCATGTGTCGCCCCGTGGATGGCGGCACGGACCCCCGGGTAGGGCCCGGCCATGACGCAACCGTTCGAACTCCCGCACTTCTACATGCCGCACCCCGCGCGCCTGAACCCGCACGTCGAGGAGGCGCGGGCCCACTCGACGCGGTGGGCGCGCGACATGGGCATGCTGGAGGGGTCCGGGATCTGGGAGCAGGCCGACCTGGAGGCGCACGACTACGGCCTGCTCTGCGCCTACACCCACCCCGACTGCGACGGTCCCGCGCTGTCGCTGATCACCGACTGGTACGTGTGGGTGTTCTTCTTCGACGACCACTTCCTCGACATGTTCAAGCGCATCCCGGACCGGGCCGCGGGCAAGGCACACCTGGACCGGCTGCCGCTGTTCATGCCGCTGGACCTGTCGACGCCCGTGCCCGAGCCGCGCAACCCGGTCGAGGCGGGCCTCGCCGACCTGTGGACGCGCACGGTGCCGGACATGTCGCAGGACTGGCGACGCCGTTTCGCCGTGGCGACCGAGCACCTGCTCAACGAGTCGATGTGGGAGCTGTCCAACATCGACGAGGGGCGGATCGCCAACCCCGTCGAGTACATCGAGATGCGGCGCAAGGTGGGTGGCGCGCCCTGGTCGGCGGGGCTCGTGGAGTACGCGACCGCCGAAGTGCCGTCCGCCGTCGCCGGGTCGAGGCCCCTCAGGGTGCTGATGGAGACCTTCTCCGACGCCGTGCACCTGCGCAACGACCTGTTCTCCTACCAGCGCGAGGTGGAGGACGAGGGCGAGAACAGCAACGGCGTGCTCGTCCTGGAGAGGTTCTTCGGCTGCAGTACCCAGGAGGCCGCCGACACCGTCAACGACATCCTGACCTCCCGCCTCCACCAGTTCGAGCACACCGCGTTCACCGAAGTGCCCGCGGTGGCCCTGGAGAGGGGCCTCACGCCCGACGAGGTCCTGGCGGTCGCCGCGTACACCAAGGGCCTGCAGGACTGGCAGTCCGGCGGCCACGAGTGGCACATGCGCTCCAGCCGCTACATGAACAAGGGCGCCACCTCCGACGCTCCCTGGCAGAGGCTGACCGGTCCCGGCACCTCCGCCGCCGACGTCGGCGCGCTGCTCGCCTCGGCCGCGGCCACGGGGACACCTCCCACGCCTTTCGGGCCGTGGGGGAGGCTGCGGGCGTACGCGCACGTGCCGCACCAGAAGGTCGGCCCGTCGTTGCTGCCCGACTTCCACATGCCCTTCCCGGTGGAGCTGAGCCCGCACCTGGAGGCGTGCCGCCCGCGGCTGACGGCCTGGTCGCACCGGATGGGCATCCTGGAGGAGGGCGTCTGGGACGAGGACAAACTCGCCGCCTACGACCTTCCGCTGTGTTCGGCCGGCCTCGACCCGGACGCCACCGCGGAGGAACTCGACCTCAGCGCCCAGTGGCTCGCCTGGGGAACCTACGGCGACGACTACTACCCGCTCGTCTTCGGCAATCGCCGCGACCTGGCCGCCGCGCGCCTGACCACGGCCAGGTTGTCCGCCTGCATGCCCGTCGACGGTGAGGTGGCGCCGGTCGTGCCGGCCAACGCCATGGAGCGCGGCCTGATCGACCTGTGGGCGCGCACCACCGCGGGCATGACCCCCGACCAGCGGCGTACCCTGCGCGACGCGGTCGACGTCATGACCGAGAGCTGGGTGTGGGAGCTGTCCAACCAGCTCCAGAACCGTGTCCCCGACCCGGTCGACTACCTGGAGATGCGTCGCGCCACCTTCGGCTCCGACCTCACGTTGAGCCTGTGCCGTATGGGCCAGGGCCCCGCCGTGCCCGCGGAGGTCTACCGCAGCGGTGTCGTCCGCTCGCTGGAGAACGCCGCCGTCGACTACGCGTGCCTCACCAACGACGTCTTCTCGTACCAGAAGGAGATCGAGTACGAGGGCGAGATGCACAACGCGATCCTCGTCGTGCAGAACTTCTTCGGCTGCGACTACCCGACCGCGCTCGGCATCGTCCACGACCTGATGACCCAGCGCATGCAGCAGTTCGAGCATGTCGTCGCGCACGAACTGCCGGTCCTCTACGACGACTTCGACCTCTCGTCCGAGGCGCGCGAGGCGATGGGGCACTACGTCGCCGACCTGCAGAACTGGCTGGCCGGCATTCTGCACTGGCATCGCGAGGTCGACCGCTACAAGTCCGCGTACCTGGCCCGCCGCACCCACGGCTTCCTGCCGGACCTCGCGCCGCCGGTGCCCGTCCCGCACCTGCCGGTCTTCGCGCCCTCCTACGGCTGACGCTCCTTGCGGGAGGCGTGCTCGACCGCGGCCCGCGCCAGTGCCCGGACGATCGGGTGCGGGCGCGAGCCGTCGCCGGACAGCTCCGGCTGGAAGAGGGAGGCCAGGAAGAAGGGGTGGCCCGGCAGTTCGGCGATCCGCACCTGGCCGTTCTCGTCGTGGCCGGAGAACCTGAGGCCCCGGGCGCGCAGGGTGTCGAGGTGGCGGGAGGGGCCGTACGCGCAGAAGTAGCGCTCGACCGTGCGCTCCGAGCCGATCACGGACTGGGCGAGCGACCCCGGCTCGATCGTCACGACGCCCTCGTGGCCGACGAGCGAACAGGCCAGCGGCTCGATGAGCAGATCGTCCGCGGCGGGGTCGTTCTCGGCGTGCGCCGCCCGCGACAGTCCGCAGACGTTGCGGGCGTACTCCAGGAGCGCGTGCTGGAAGCCGCCGCAGGTGCCGAGGAAGGGGATGCCCTCCTCGCGCGCCGTGCGGATCGCCGACAGGACGCCCGCCTCGCTGCGGTAGGGGCTGCCCGGCACCACCCAGACCGCGTCGAAGCCACGCACCGCGCCCTCGGCCCGCGCCTCCTCGGACGGGATCCAGTAGGCGTCCAGGAGCAGCCGGTCCCGGGCGGCGAGAGCGTCCACCAGGAGCGGGACGCGGGTGTGCGAGACGACGTTCGGGGAGCGGTCGCCGACCAGGGCGACCTTGGCGATCTGCGCTGTGGTGGCGATATGGGCTGTGCTGTCGATCTGCGCTGTGGTGTCGGTCATGCCGTTCATCCTGGTGGCCGCGCGGACTTCACGTCCAACGATGATTCCTGCACCCTCGATAAGCAGAACTGATGCGGCCTGCGACCCTGGGCGCATGGACCCGCATCTGCTGCGCACCTACGTCACCGTCGCGCGCCTCGCCTCCTTCTCCGAAGCCGCCCGGGAACTCGGCTACACCCAGTCCGCCGTCTCCCAGCACATCGCGGCCCTCGAACAGGACCTCGGCGCCCCGCTGCTCACCCGCCGGCCCGTCCTTCCCACCACGGCCGGTGAGCGGCTGCTCGAACACGCGGGACCGCTGCTGCTGCGCCTGGACGCGGCCCGCGCGGACGTCGTCCGGATCGCGGCGGCGCCCTCGCACGGGCTGACCCTGGCCGGCTCACCGACCGCCCTCGGCCCGGCGGCGCTGGCCGCGCTCCCGCCCGCCGGGGTGACGCTACGGGTGCTGGGCCGGGACGACGTCTGCGCCGCCGTCGCCGACGGCACGGCCGACGTGGGCCTCGTCGACGGCCTGGCCGCGCCCAGCGACCCGCTCCGGCTGCCCGACGTCGCGCCGCTGACCACGTACGGCGTCGGCGAGGAGCCGGTCCGGGTCCTGCTGCCCGCCGGCCACCCGCTGGCCCGGCGCAGCGGCCTGCGCCTCGGCGACCTCGCCGACGCGCGCTGGCTGGACGCCCCCGACGCCGGGCTGCCGCTGCCCCAGCTGCGGGCCGCGAACGGCGGCCACGGCTTCCGCCCCGCCCTGCGCTACGACGGCACCGACCTCCGTGTCCTGACCGCCCTGGTGGCCGCCGGCCACGGCCTCACCCTGCTGCCCCGTTCGGTGGCGGCCGATGTGCCGGGCACGGCAGCCGTCCCGGTCACCGGGCCGAGGGTCGTCCACCGGATCGAACTCGTGTACGCGGGCATGTCGTCGGGTGCGGCGCGGACCCTGGTGGAGGCGCTGTCCACCCGTCCGTGACCTGCGGTGCGGTCGACCCGTACCGCTCCTGACCCTGGGTCAGTCTCACTCGTTCGTGGCTCGTGGTGCGCCGGTGTGCCGGGTAGAGCACCAGCCGGAGGCGATCCATGGAACAGACAGCGTTGCGTCCCAAGCCCATGCCCGGATCCGAGCCCGGCGGCGGTGCCGGGCCGGGCGGCCAGGGTCGGCGCCCGCACGCCGCGCGCCGCCGCGGCCGACGGCTGACGACCCTCCTGTTCGGCCTGTTCGCCGGCACCGTCCTGGTCCTGTCCGGCGTCGGACTCGGCACCGTGGGGGCGACCGTGATCGGCATGAGCAGACTGGCCGAGCTCCAGAAGCAGACCGGGCCGGGCGCAGCGGGCGCCGTGTCCACGTCGGGCCGGCCGAGCCCGGCCACCTCCGGCGGGCCGTCCGGGTCGTCCGGGGCGGCCACCGCGTCCTCGCGCCCGCCGGACGCCACCCTGGGCCTGGAGGCCGTGGACGCGGAGGTGACGGGCGCCGAGATCGTCGCCGTCCACATCCCCGGTCCCGGCTACACCGCGGGCCTGGTCCGCGGCGACGTCCTGCTGAAGTTCGGCCGTACCAGGATCGGCTCGGCGACGGACCTCGCCCGGGCGGTCGACGAGGCCCGGCCCGGCAAGGAGGTCGTGCTGACGGTGCGTCATCACGGTGGTGGCTACGGGAGGTTGACGGTGATGCCCGGCGTCGTCACGTGAGCGGGACCCGGCGCGGTCGCCCGCGGCGCGGAGCCGCCGACGCCCGGCCCTCGGCCCGGCCGGGCAAACCACTGGCCAGGGCGGGCCCCGCCGCGTCACCATGAGCGCCATGCCGACCTCCCTGCCGCAGTTCGTGCCGGAGGGCGCCCCGCACCTGTCGGCCATGGTGGGGCTCGCCGCGCTCCGGGCGGTCTGCGAAATCGGTTACTACGGTCTGTACGTGTGGTGCGTGGGCCGGATGAAGGCCCTCCTGTCCCGGGCCGGGGCACGCCGCCGCCTGGAGCAGGTCTCCGGCGGCGTCCTGCTGCTTCTCGGCCTGCGGATGGCCCTGGACG
Source organism: Actinobacteria bacterium OV320 (assembly GCA_001298545.1). Classification (GTDB taxonomy): domain Bacteria; phylum Actinomycetota; class Actinomycetes; order Streptomycetales; family Streptomycetaceae; genus Streptomyces; species Streptomyces coriariae. The sequence continues at coordinate 354,494 of LJCX01000030.1, read as the reverse complement.
GCTGATCCGGGCCGGTCGTCCGCCCGAAACCCGTGTCGACCGGCTCGCGCGACCCCCGCCGTACGGGCAGGATGCTGCCCGTGGCCCATACGTCAGCGTCACCCCGTCCGTCACACGTCAGTCGCCACGTCCTGTCTGGGAGGCCCGGATGACCGGTACCGCCACCGCGCCCTTCACCGCCGACGACTACCGGGCCCGCATGGAGCGCGCCGCGCGCGAGGCCGCCGACGCCGGCCTCGCCGGACTCCTCGTGGCGCCCGGCCCCGACCTCGTATGGCTGACCGGCTACGCGCCCACCGCCGCCACCGAACGGCTCACCCTGCTCGTCCTCGCCCCCGGCCGGGACCCGGTCCTCGTCGTGCCGACGCTGGAGGCCCCCGACGCCGCGAAGGCGGCCGGCGCCCCGGCGCTCACCCTGCGGGACTGGACCGACGGCAAGGACCCCTACGCCACCACCGCCGCCCTCCTCGATGCGGGCGGCCGTTTCGGGATCAGCGACAACGCCTGGGCGATGCACCTGCTGCGCCTCCAGAAGACCCTGCCCACCACCTCCTACGCCTCGCTCACCGAGGTCCTGCCGATGCTGCGCGCCGTCAAGGACGCGGCGGAGCTGGAGCTGATGGCGGCCGCGGGAGCCGCCGCGGACCGGGCGTTCGAGGAGATCCGGAAGGTGCCCTTCGCCGGGCGCAGGGAGACGGAGGTCGGCGCCGACCTCGCCGGGCTGCTGCGCCGGTACGGGCACTCCCAGGTCGACTTCACCATCGTCGCCTCCGGGCCGAACGGAGCCAACCCGCACCACGAGGTCGGCGACCGGGTCATCGAACGCGGCGACATGGTCGTCCTGGACTTCGGCGGCCTGAAGGACGGCTACGGCTCCGACACCTCCCGCACCGTGCACGTCGGCGAACCCACCGAGGAGGAGCGCCGGGTCCACGACCTCGTGCGCGAGGCCCAGGAGGCGGGCTTCCGGGCGGTCCGGCCGGGCGTCGCCTGCCAGGAGGTCGACCGGGCCGCCCGCGCGGTCATCACCGACGCCGGCTACGGCGAGTACTTCATCCACCGCACCGGCCACGGCATCGGCGTCACCACCCACGAGCCGCCGTACATGATCGAGGGTGAGGAGCGGCCGCTCGTGCCCGGCATGTGCTTCTCCGTGGAGCCCGGGGTGTACCTGCCCGGCCGGTTCGGCGTGCGCATCGAGGACATCGTCACCGTCACCGAGGACGGCGGCCGCCGCCTCAACGACACCACCCGCGAGCTGGTCATGGTGGACTGACCCGCCCCCAGGAGTCCCCGGCACCCATCCGAACGGCAACGGCGCGACCATGAACCAGGCACCGACACCCACCGCGGACACCGTCCGCCGACTGGTCCGCGCGCTCCTCGACGAGGGCGGCGCGAGCGGCTCCGGGCCCGAGGTCCGGCCCGTCGTCGCGGGCGGCTCGCCCGCCACCTGGTGGGTCGGCACCCGCCATGTGCTGCGTCTGTCGACCGACCGTGACACGGCCCTGCGGCGCCGGCGCGAACTGCGGCTGCGCGACCTCGTCCGCCCGCACGTCCCGGTCGCCGTACCCACCAGCGTGGCGCACGGCGAGTGGTCGCCCGGGCTGGTGTACACCCTCGACACCAAGCTGCCCGGCGGCACCGCCGAGGAGCACGACGTGTCGGCCGTCGGCGAGGCGGACCTCGCCGGACTGCTCCGGGGGCTGCGCGAGGTGCCGCCCCGGCAGGCCGAGGCGCTCGGTGTGCCGCGCACCGCCCCGCGCTCGCTGGAGGCGCTGCGGCGGATGGCGGTGAACGCCGCCGAACGCCTAGCCCGCGCCGACGAGTTCGCCCCGGCCCGCCTCCACCAGCTCACCCCGCCCGGCGCGGCCCAGCTCGCCGCCCAGCCCGGCACCGCCGTCCTCGTCCACCACGCGCTGCGGGGCGAGCACCTCGTGGTCAGCGCCGACGGCCGGGTGCGCGGTGTCCTCGACTGGACCGGCGCGGTCCTCGGGGATCCCGCCGAGGACATCGCCGGGCTCGCCCTCGCCGTCGGCTCCGGCGCCGCCGTCCGCGCCGCCACCCTCGCCGGTTACGGAGCCCGCCCCTGCCTGCGTGGCCTGTGGTTGGCCCGCTGCGACACCGTCGTCCGCCTCGCGGAACGCCTCGACCGCCGCACCACCGGCCCGCACGACGCCGAAGCGCTCACCCTCCCACGGGTCCGGCTGGGACGCGCCTGGGAGGCGATCCTGCTGGAGCGGGTGACGGAGTTCCGCGAGGAGGGGGAGGACGGCGGCGCCGACGAGGAGCGATGAGCGATGAGCGATGAGGGGACGGTGGAGGGCGGGGGACGGCCGTGCGGAGGGCGGCGGCCCCTCCACCGGGTTGCCCACCTGGTTGCCCCACCGGGTCGCCCCACCGGGTTGGTCCACCGGGTCTCGCTCAGTCCTGCTCCAGCACCACGCACGACTCGCCGGGCACATGCAGCAGCCCGTCCCGGCCGGGTACGTCCACCGGATCCCAGGTGGCGAGGACGCGGGCCGGACGCGGGCCCAGCGGGATCGCGGCCGGCTCCTTGCCGAGGTTGACGGCCACCCGGACGTCACCGCGCCGGAACGCCAGCCAGCGGGCCTGCGCGTCATAGGCGACCTTGATGTCGGCCAGATCCGGATCGGTGAGGTCCGCGGTCGCGTGCCGCAGTGCGATCAGCTCGCGGTACCAGGCCAGCACGCGCGCGTGGGGCTCGCGTTCCGGCTCGGACCAGTCCAGGCACGAGCGCTCGCGTGTCGCCGGGTCCTGCGGGTCGGGCACGTCCTCCTCGGCCCAGCCGTGCGCCGCGAACTCCCGCCGCCTGCCCCGCCGTACGGCCTCGGCGAGCTCCGGATCGGTGTGGTCGGTGAAGTACTGCCAGGGCGTGCCCGCCGCCCACTCCTCGCCCATGAAGAGCATCGGCGTGAACGGCGCGGTCAACGTCAACGCGGCCGCGCAGGCCAGCAGGCCGGGGGAGAGGGAGGCGGCGAGGCGGTCGCCCCGGGCGCGGTTGCCGATCTGGTCGTGGGTCTGGGTGTACCCGAGGAGCCGGTGCGCGGGCAGGCGGGTGCGGTCCAGCGGGCGGCCGTGGTGCCGGCCACGGAAGCCGGAGTAGGTGCCGTCGTGGAAGAAGCCGCCGGTGAGGGTCTTGGCGAGCGCGGCGAACGGGGCGCGCGCGAAGTCGGCGTAGTAGCCCTGGGACTCGCCGGTGAGCGCGGTGTGCAGGGCATGGTGGAAGTCGTCGTTCCACTGCGCGTGCAGGCCCAGACCGCCCGCCCGGCGGGGTGTGATCAGCCGCGGGTCGTTCAGGTCGGACTCGGCGATCAGGAACAGCGGCCGGCCGGTCTCCGCCGCGAGGGCGTCCACCGCCGTCGACAGCTCCTCCAGGAAGTGGCACGCGCGCGTGTCCGCCAGCGCGTGCACCGCGTCCAGCCGCAGCCCGTCGAGCCGGTAGTCGCGCAGCCAGGCCAGCGCGCTGCCCAGCAGATAGGCGCGCACCTCGTCCGAGCCGGGCGCGTCCAGGTTGATGGCGGCGCCCCACGGCGTGTGGTGCGTCTCGGTGAAGTACGGGCCGAACTCGGGCAGGTAGTTGCCGGACGGGCCGAGGTGGTTGTGCACCACGTCCAGGACGACGCCCAGACCGAGCGCGTGGGCCCGGTCGACGAACCGCTTGAGCGCCTCGGGACCGCCGTACGGCTCGTGCACCGCCCACGGCGACACCCCGTCGTACCCCCAGCCGTGCCGACCGGGAAACGCGCACAACGGCATCAACTCGACGTGCGTGACGCCGAGTTCGGCAAGATGGCCCAGGCGCTCCGCGGCCGCGTCCAGCGTGCCCTCGGGGGTGTACGTGCCCACGTGCAGCTCGTACAGGACCGCGCCCGGCAGCGGTCGGCCGGACCACTGCGTTCGCCACTCGTGGCGGGTCTGGTCGACGACCGCGCTCAGCCCGTCCGGGCCGTCCGGCTGACGCCGCGAGCGGGGGTCCGGGCGGACGGGCCCGTCGTCCACCGCGAACCCGTACCGCGTGCCGTCCGCGGCCTCCGCCTCACCGGTCCACCACCCCGCCCGCTCCGGATCGCGCTCCAACGCGCGGGTGACGCCGTCGCACTGGAGCGTCACACGTTCGGCCTGCGGTGCCCACACCTCGAACTGCACGGACGGTTCCCCTTCGTCTGCTCACCGTGATGTAGCCCGTCGCCTCCATCGTGCTCCACTCGAGATCAATCCGCTTTTGGAACACTCCCATTGGCGGCATGCGGGCGGGCCGGGCGTTTTCGCGTCTTCTGGACACCCGGGGCCCGCTGACCGAGAATCAGCACTGTGACGTCGTCTTTCGAGTTCAACACGTACCCCGCGCGGTTGTCGGACGCGGAGCGCGACCGGGCGCTGAAGGTGCTGCGTGACGGCGTCGCCATGGGGCGACTGTCGCACGACACGTTCATCCGGCGCATGGAGCTGGCTCTCGTCGCCCGCCGCTCCGACGAGCTCGCCGTCCTCACCGCCGACCTGCCCAGGGAGAGCCGCCTCTCGCGGGTCGTCTTCGGCACCGTCGGGGCGGTCTCCGGCTTCTCGGTCCGGCTGCGCAGGGCCTGGCAGGCCGAGCGGCTGCCCAAACTGCTGCTGCCGCACCCCGGCACCGAGAGCGCGCTGCGCATCGGCCGCGACCCCGCGAGCGGCCTCAGGCTGACCCACGAGAGCGTCTCGCGGGTGCACGCCGAACTCAGCCGCCAGAGCGGGATGTGGGTGCTGCGCGACCTCGGCTCCACCAACGGCACCACGGTCAACGGACGTCGTGTCATCGGCGCGGCCGTGGTCCGCGAGGGCGACCAGGTCGCCTTCGGCCGCATGGCGTTCCGCCTCTCGGTGAACTGACCGACGGAACCGACCCGCCGCCCGGCTTGCTCCACCGAGCGGTCTGTTTCGCCGCCCGGCTTGCTCCGCCGACGGGCTCGCTCCGCCGACCGGTCTGTTCCGCCGACGGGCTGGACCGACCCGGATCGTCGACCGGCCAGGCCGATTCGGACCGGACCGATCCGAACCGGACCTAACCGAACCGGACCGGACCCAACCGACCCCGGTCGGCGCTCTGCCGGACCGACCCGGCCTGCCGGGCCACTGGATCGGCAGGGCCGCCGACCTCCCGACACGCGGGCCGGCCGCCGACCGGACCGGACTGCCGCCGCCCCTCGCGGTGCCGTCGGCCCGTCGGCCCGGATGCGGCCCGTCGAACCGAGGCGTCCCCGGTGGGCCGACCGGACCCTCCGGCTCGCCCGAGTCGTCACGGACCACTCAAGTCCCCACGCCTACCGCGGTGTTGACGTACCCCGGACCCATGACTCACTGTGCGTACACCAGACACACCAGGTGAACCGACGGCGCCGCCCTGTGGGAGGTGTGCCCTGCCGCCCCTCCTCCGCTACCCGACCGTGGACGAACTCGCGGCCCGCGCGGCCGCGCTCGCCGTCCGTGGTTCCGGGGACGTCCGGCTGCGCCGCGTCGGGGTCTCGCGCGCGGGCTCGCCGCTGTGGCTGCTCTCCGTCGGCCGGGGCGCCCGCCAGGTCCTCGTCGTCGCCGGACCGCACGCCAACGAGCCCGTCGGCGGCGCCACCGTCCTGCGGCTGGCCGAACGCGTCCTCGCCGACCCGCGGTTCACCGTCGGCGCCGACGCCACCTGGAACCTGCTGCTCTGCCTCGACCCCGACGGCCTGCGCCGCAACGAGGGCTGGCTGACCGGCCCCTACAGCCTCGGCCGTTACTTCCGTAACTTCTTCCGGCCGGGCTTCCTGGAACAGCCCGAGTGGCTGCCCGACGGCGCGGCCGCCGCCGCGCTCCCGGAGACCCGTGCGCTGCTCCGGCTCCAGGACGAACTGAAACCTTTCTTCCAGTGCTCGCTGCACGGCGTCGACGTCGGCGGCGCCTTCGTGGAACTCACCCGTGACCTGCCCGGACTCTCCCGGCGGGTCGCCCACGCCGCCGCCCGGCTCGGCATCCCCCGCGAACTCGGGCCCTACGACACCCTGTACTGGCCGCGCCTGGGACCCGCCGTCTACCGGATCCCGCCACCGCGCCCGCGTGACCTGGCCGCCGCCATCACCGAGGCCGCCGTCGAGTCGACCTGGTACCACCCCCACCGCCACGGCACGGTCACCGCGGTCGTCGAGGCGCCCATGTGGGGCGTCGCCGCCGTCGAGGACGGCTCCCCGCCCGCCGACCGGGACGCGGTACTGCGGGCGGTGAGCTCTGCCCTGCGCCATGACGCACAGTTGCTGGAACGTATCCTCGCGCGGGTGCGGCCCCGCCTCGCCGACGCCCCCGACGCGGCCCGTCTGCTCGCCCCGGTCGACGACTATTTACTGGTCTGCCCCGGTCTCGCGGACGCCTGGGACCCCGCCACCGCCGACTCCGCCCGCCCGCTGCCCTCGCTCAGCACCGCCCATCTGACCGCCCTGCGCATCGCGGGCCGCCGGATCGCCGTCCGGACGGCGGGCCTGCTGCACCAGCTCGTCACCCGCGCCGGGAGGGACCTTGCCGGCGCGCTGCCGGAGCTGGACGCACTCATCGACGCGTGGTGCGCCGGCTACCAGGAGGACTGCGGGGCGCGCTGGATTCCCGTCGCGCGCCAGGCGGAGTATCAGGCACGGGTCGTGTTCGCCGCGTTCGAGCTGGCCGGCCGCCGTGCCGCCGAGCCCGCCGCTGCCCGTTCGGGTGAGTCGGACTGGGGTACACAGCCGGCCGTGCCGATGCATCGGGAATGACGTACTTCCTCACCTCTCTCCGGCCGGCGAAAGCCGTCCGACGCGCGCTCCCGGCCGCGGCCGCCCTCCTGCTCGCCGTCGGCGCCGCCCCGGCCCTCGCGGCCTCCCACGACGCCGCTTCCGGCAACTGGCTCCAGCTCACCGTCACCCGGGGCGACTCCCGCTCCAGCGACACCCGAGGCACCCTGCTGCTGTGCGACCCGCCCCAGGGCCACTCCCGCGCCGCGGAGGCCTGCGACGTCCTGGCGCGGGCCGACGGCGACGTCGACGCCCTCACCGCGGACGGCAGCCGCATCTGCCCGCTCATGTACGCGCCGGTGACGGTCCGCGCGCAGGGGCAGTGGAACGGGCGCCCGGTCGACTACGAGCGCACCTTCGGCAACGACTGCGAGCGCGAGGCGCTGACGGGGGCGGTGTTCGCCCTGGACGACCAGGAGGTGCCCGAGGTCTGACCAGGCCAGGACGGCCGCGGGCACACGCGCGTGCCCGCGGCCGCCGCCCTGTCCGTCGTCCCGCCGCCCGTCATGCCGCCGGCCGTCCCGCCCGGCATGACGCCCCGCACGGAGCCGGTCGTCCGGCCCGTCACGCCGCTCGTTCGCGCGCGTGCAGGGCCGCCGCGACGACCGTGCGGGACTGGTGCTCCACCTGGTGCTCCAAGGGCACCCAGCGGGCCCGGAAGCGACAGGCGAAGGCGTCGCTCCAGGTCTCGACGAGCTGTTCCAGACGCGGGGCGGCGTGGTCGTCGCTCTCCTGGACGACCCGCCACAGCATCGCGGCCGCCCGCAGGGGCAGCCGGCGGGCGAAGGCGTCCACGCTGCCGACGTACGCCATCGTCGTGTCGGCGGGCGGGGTGTCCGTCCAGTCCGCGGCCAGCCCGGGGACCAGCTCCAGCGCCCACTTCGCCGCCCGCAGCAGGGGCCCGTCGACGCCCTCCAGACGCGGCAGCGCCTCGACGAGCACCCGCTCCACCTCCGTGGTGTCCCGCAGCAGCCGTCGCGCCAGCCGCCGTATCGCCGCGGCCGGGGCGGGATGCGGGGCGGGGTCGTCCACCATGTCGCTCGCCCACATCGGCACCTCCACCACCGCGGTCAGACCGCCGTAGCGATGGGCGTGGTACCAGGTGCTGTGCCGTGCGTCGTCGGGCATGCTCGGGTACGCCGCCTCCGTCCCGGCGGCCGGCATCACGTGCACGCCGGGCCCGGACGCGGGCCAGCCCGCCGCGTCGGACGCGCCCGTCTCCACCGGGATGTGCAACCGGGCCGCGGACTTGACGAACGGCTCGGCGAGACCCGGGATGTCCTTGGTCAGCTGCACCCAGCTGCCGCCCAGATCGGTGCCGTGCAGCGTCACCTGCAGGTAGGGCCGCAGTTCGTCGATGACCCGGGTCAGCGCGCGGGTCTCGGGAGGCAGCCGGTCCGGCGGCAGCACGGCGGGGGACCACTCCGGCTGCTCCGGACCGGCGGGCCGGAAGAAGCCGAGGTGGTACTCCAGCAGGCTGCGCGGCGCCGGGGTCACATGCAGGCTCGCCCCGTCGGGGTCCGCGCACAGCAGGAAGTGCCAGGACGTTCCGTCCCGCAACTCCCGTTCCTGCACGACCCGTTCGGCGAGTGCCAGCAGCGTCGAGCCCCCGGTCGGCTCGTTGGCGTGGGCACCCGCGACGACGAGCACGGCCCGCCGGGCGTGTCCCACGGACAGCAGGTGCAGGGGTCGGCCCGCGCGGGAGACGCCTACCTGCCGCAGCGCGCACATTCCGGGTTGGAACGCGGCCAACGCCCGTACGGAAAAAGTCAGTTCGGTCACAGTGGGGTAGCGCAGCTCCGGCAGGAGACTCACCCCCGTATTGGTCCGCCCGGCCTTCGCATCCGCAGTACCCCATGGTCTCTGTGAACTGTCAAGAACGCCTGGGGGGAGGCTCCAGGGGCGCTCGGTTGTGCGCTCCGGCGGAGGGTACGACCGTCCGGCTTTCACTCCTCGTGCTCCCTCCCGGCGCCGGCCGGCGGGGCGGGCGGGGCCGGCGGCCAGGGGACCTCGGCGAGCAGAGGGACGATCGTCTCCTCCTCGAAGTCGAGGTGGGCGTTCAACTCCCTTGTCATGGCGTCCAGTTCGGTACGGAAGCGCTCGGGGTCGGCGATCTGGACGCCCGCCAGCAGGGTCACCAGTTCGTCCTGGATGCGCGCGACCGTGCGGTGTTCCTCGGTGAGCCGGGCGAAGGTGTCGGCCAGGTCGGGGTGGTGGCGGGCCATCGTGGGGAACACATGCGCGTCCTCGCTGACGTGGTGGAACCGCAGCGCCTGACAGAACGCCAGACAGCGCTGCCGGATCTGCAGTCCGAGGCCCGGAGCGGGTGGCTCACCGGGCCCCTCGTGGGCCGCCCGGGCGGCGAAGTGGGCATCGGCCTGCGCCGCCACCTGACGCAACTGACCGCGCAGCCAGGTGTGCACCTCCATGATCTTGTCGGCGAGGGTACGGACCTCCCGCGGGCCTTCCCAGCCGTCGGGCTCGGCGGGCTCCAGCACGACGACCGGCAGGGAGCGGGCGGTACGGGCCCGATGGCCGCCGTATCCGGGCGCGGTCCGTACGGCGTGTGCGAAGAGTTCCTCGCGCCGGGCACCCTCGGCGGGAACCGCGAGCGCCTGGAAGGTCTCGGTGCCGAGTTCCACCCGCACCACGGGGTGGGCGAGCAGGTCGCGGTACCAGTCGGGATGGTCCGGGGCCCCGGGACCGGACCCGACGACCAGGAGCGCGTCGCCGTGGCGGACGTAGCCGAGCGGAGTGGTCCGCGCGGTCCCCGACTCGGCGCCGGTGGTCGTCAGCAGGAGCAGGTTCCCCCCTTCGAAGGGGCCGCCGGCCTTCCCGCCGTCGGTGCGGAACTGCTTGATGACGGATTCATTGAACGACGTGGGCATACGGGTGGGTCTCTCCGGAAGTCATGGTGAGCGTGCGCACGGCGCCAGGCGCACGGCACGCGTCACAGGGCACACAGGAGGGTGCCGGGAAGGGTGAGGGAAAGGCGTAGAGGAGGAAACGCACAGAGAAGACGCACAGAGGAAACGCGCGGAGGGCGCGAAGAGCCGGCGCGGAAAGGAAAGCGCGCAGCGATGTGCGTCAGCGCTGGGTCAGGTGCGGGGCGCGGAGTGTGAACTCATGGCGTGTCCCTCGAAGAAGGGTGTTCGCCCGACCGCCGGCCGGCCCACTGCTCTTTGACCGGCGTCACGCGACACCGCCTCCATTACATGCACCCGACCCTCACCTGTCAACGCCGAAGACCACCCCGCGGCCTCACTCCGCCCGCTCCAGCAGGGCCACCGGCAGCCGCTCGAACAGTTCCGCCACGCGCGCGTGGCCAGTGAACTCCCGCTCGGGAGCCAGGACGTCGACCCACGTCCCCGGGGGCAGCGCCAGCCGGGTCTCGCGCCAGCCGCCCGCCTCCGCCAGCCGCAGCGACAGCCGCGTCACGGCCGTGACGACCCGGCCGGAGCGCGCGAACGCCAGACAGTGGGCCGCGGCCGCTCCCTCGGCGGCCAACGGTTCGTACCCCGCGGCGTCCCCGAAGACCTCCGGCCGCCGCCGGCGCAGCCGCAGCGCGGCCGCGGTCACCGCGCCCTTGGCGCCGGGATCCTCCGGCGGGAACCGCACCGGGCGCCGGTTGTCCGGGTCCACCAGCGCCAGGTACTCGCTCTCCGTGCCCTGGTAGACGTCCGGCACCCCGGGCATCGTGAGATGCACCAGTGCCGTACCGAGCACATTGGCGCGGATGTACGGCTCCAACGCGCCGCGCAGCGCGGCCACCCGCTCGCCCGGCGCCCCGCACGGTCCCGCCGCCACGAACGCGGCCACCGCCTCCTCGTAGGCCGGCTCCTGCTCGGTCCAGCTGGTGTACAGGCCCGCCTCGCGCGCGTGCTTGAGCAGCGCCTCCTGGACGCGCTCCGGGGCCGCCGGGCCGAGTCCGAAGACCGTCTGCCAGGCCGCCCACGCCAGCTGTCCGTCCGGTACGCCCTCCTCCGCGCGGGTGACCTCCTCCAGGACGTCCGCCCAGCGCCCCGGGCACTCGGTGAGCACGGCGAGCGCGGCGCGCACGTCGGCGCTGCGCTTGGTGTCGTGCGTCGACACGACCGTCCCGGTGGCCGGCCAGTCGCGCTGCACGCGCGCGCAATAGGCGTGGAAACCGGCCGGGGACACCCCCGGGGCGCCCGGGTCGCCGCCCACCTCGTTCGCCGCCGACAGCGGCACGTACCGGTAGAACGCCGTGTCCTCCACCGACTTGGCGCGCAGCGCCGACGCCGTCTGCGCGAACCGCGCCCGGAAGTCCGCCCCGGCCGGCCCCTCCCCGCCGAGCAGCAGTTTCCGCACCACGTCGACGGCGCCCGCCTCCTCCGGCACGACGAACGCCTGCCGCGCCTCGGCGGCCGCCTCCTCGGTGACGACGGCGGCCGGGTCGCCCGAGGTGTACGGCCGGTACACCTCCATGCGCACGAGCAGCTCCTCCAGCGCCGTGCGCAGCGCCCAGGGCGCCCGGTCGCGCAGGCCGGGGTCGGCCGACGCGGCGCACACCCGGGACGCCGTCCGCGTCAGCCGCTCCGTCTCGGCCGCCAGCTCGTGCGTGAGCACCTTGTACGCCGCCCGGCGGACCGTGGCCGCCCACTCGCCGCCCCGGTCCGTCTGCGGGGCCGCGAAGCGCCGGTAGCGGTCCAGCAGTTCTGCGGCCCCCCGGGGGTCCGTGAAGAGGCCGTCGACGTGGCGCAGGGCGTCGTAGCCGGTGGTGCCGGCCACGGGCCAGGAGTCCGGCAGCCGCTCCCCGTCGGCCAGGATCTTCTCGACGACCGTCCAGCGCCCGCCGCTCGCCGTGTGCAGCCGCTCCAGGTAGGCGTCGGGGTCGGCGAGGCCGTCGGGGTGGTCCACGCGCAGCCCGTCGACGACGCCCTCGTGCAGCAGCCGCAGGATCGTGCCGTGGGTGGCCTCGAACACCTCCGGGTCCTCCACCCGCACCCCGATCAGCTCGGAGATGCTGAAGAAGCGCCGGTAGTTCAGCTCCGTGCGGGCCAGCCGCCACCACACCGGCCGGTACCACTGGGCGTCCAGCAGCCGGGGCAGCGGCAGCCCCTCGGTGCCCTCGCGCAGCGGGAGGACGTGGTCGTGGTAGCGCAGGACGTCGCCGTCCACCCGCAGCCGCGCCAGCTCCGACCCGACGGGGCCGCCGAGCACCGGGACCAGCACCTGGCCGCCCTGCGCCTCCCAGTCGATGTCGAACCAGCGCGCGTACGGCGACTTCGGCCCCTCGCGCAGCACCTCCCACAGGGCGTGGTTGTGACGCGGGGCCATCGCCATGTGGTTCGGCACGATGTCCACCACCAGCCCGAGCCCGTGCTCCCGCGCGGTGCCCGCCAGCGCCCGCAGCCCCTCCTCCCCGCCCAGCTCCGCACGCACGCGCGTGGGGTCCACGACGTCGTAGCCGTGCGGGGAGCCCGGCACGGCCTCCAGGACGGGGGACAGGTGCAGATGCGAGACGCCGAGCGAGGCCAGGTACGGCACGGCCGCCGCCGCCGCCTCGAACGGGAACTCGGGCTGGAGCTGCAACCGGTAGGTCGCCGTGGGCGGCACGGGAACGGAGGCGTCACGTCGCTCAGGGGTCATGACCACCTACGTACCCGTCCCGCCGCGTTTCGTGTCACATCCCCCCTCCCGGCGGGTCGCTCCCGTGGCCCACGGACCGGCTAGGTCGGCCGCTGGAGCACCGTCATGCTCCGGTCGACCAGCGTCAGCCGGGCTCCGGCCTGCACCTTCGGGCCCGCGCCCGGTGCCGGCGCCTGAGGGTTCCCGGTGTCCACGACCACCTGCCACTGCCGCCCGTGGTCGACCGGCACCACGAACTCCATCGGCTTGGCGGAGGCGTTGAACATCAGCAGGAAGGAGTCGTCGGTGATCCGTTCGCCGCGCGCGCCCGGCTCGGAGATCGCGTTGCCGTTGAGGAACACCGACAGCGCGGACGCCTGGGCCCGGTCCCAGTCCCGCGGCGCCATCTCCTTGCCCTCGGGAGTGAACCAGGCGATGTCCGACAGCTCGTCGTGCGTGCCCTCCACCGGCCGGCCGTGGAAGAAGCGGCGCCGCCGGAAGACGGGATGCTCCTTGCGCAGCCGCACCAGCGCGCGCGTGAAGTCCAGCAGCTCGCTGCCCTCCTCGGGCCACTGGACCCAGGCCAGCTCGCTGTCCTGGCAGTAGGCGTTGTTGTTGCCCTTCTGGGTGCGTCCGAACTCGTCCCCGTGGCTGATCATGGGCACGCCCTGGGACAGCATCAGGGTGGCGAGGAAGTTGCGCATCTGCCGGGCCCGCAGCTCCAGGACCCCGGGATCCTCGGTCGCGCCCTCCGCGCCGCAGTTCCAGGACCGGTTGTGGCTCTCGCCGTCCCGGTTGTCCTCCCCGTTGGCCTGGTTGTGCTTGTTGTTGTAGGACACCAGGTCGTGCAGGGTGAACCCGTCGTGGCAGGTCACGAAGTTGATGGAGGCCAGCGGGCGCCGGCCGTCGTCCTGGTAGAGGTCGGAGGAGCCGGTCAGCCGGGAGGCGAACTCGCCGACCGCGCGGGGCTCGCCCCGCCACACGTCCCGCACGGTGTCGCGGTACTTGCCGTTCCACTCGGTCCACAGCGGGGGGAAGTTCCCCACCTGGTAGCCGCCCTCGCCCACGTCCCACGGTTCCGCGATCAGCTTCACCTGGGACACCACCGGATCCTGCTGGACCAGGTCGAAGAACGACGACAGCCGGTCCACCTCGTGGAACTGACGGGCCAGCGTCGCCGCGAGGTCGAAGCGGAACCCGTCGACGTGCATCTCCAGCACCCAGTACCGCAACGAGTCCATGATCATCTGGAGGACGTGCGGGGACCGCATGAGCAGGGAGTTACCGGTGCCCGTGGTGTCCATGTAGTAGCGGGGGTCGTCCGTCAGCCGGTAGTACGACTGGTTGTCGATGCCCCGGAAGGACAGCGTCGGGCCCAGGTGGTTGCCCTCGGCGGTGTGGTTGTAGACCACGTCGAGGATGACCTCGATCCCCGCCTCGTGCAGCGCCCGCACCGCCGACTTGAACTCCAGGACCTGCTGACCGCGGTCGCCCCAGGAGGCGTACGCGTTGTGCGGGGCGAAGAAACCGATCGTGTTGTAGCCCCAGTAGTTGTTCAGGCCCATGTCGACCAGCCGGTGGTCGTTGACGAACTGGTGCACCGGCATCAGCTCCAGGGCGGTCACCCCGAGCTCCGTCAGATGCTCGATGATCGCCGGGTGCGCGAGGGCCGCGTAGGTCCCGCGCAGCTCTTCCGGCAGCCCCGGGTGGCGCATCGTCAGGCCCTTCACATGGGCCTCGTAGATCACCGTGTGGTGGTACTCGGTACGCGGCCTGCGGTCGTCGCCCCAGTCGAAGTAGGGGTTGACCACGACCGAGGTCATGGTGTGGGGCGCCGAGTCGAGGTCGTTGCGCCGCTCGGGGGCGTCGAAGTGGTAGCCGTACACCTCCTCGCCCCACCGGACCGAACCGCTGATCGCCTTCGCGTAGGGGTCGAGCAGCAGCTTCGCCGAGTTGCAGCGCTGCCCGCGCGCGGGTTCGTAGGGGCCGTGCATCCGGAACCCGTACCGCTGTCCGGGCATGACGCCCGGCAGGTACGCGTGCCGGACGAACGCGTCGCTCTCGCGCAGTTCCACCGCCGTCTCCGAGCCGTCGTCGTGCAGCAGACACAGCTCTACTCGGTCCGCGGCCTCCGTGAAGACCGCGAAGTTCGTGCCGGCGCCGTCGTACGTGGCACCGAGGGGATACGCCTCTCCAGGCCAGACCTGCATGGACACGACTCTTTCAGGTGTCTAGCCCCGTCGGGGGCGCCTTGACGTCGAGTCTCCAGGAAAGTGAGGGAACCACCTGTGACTTACGCCCCTCTTACCCGATGACCAGTGCGCAGGACGACAGGTGACCCACGTCCTGTGCCGAACCAGTGGGGCAGAAACGTACTCCCGGGCAACAGGGGGAGTAGGGGGAATGTGTGCGCACGACAGTGCGCCGCCACCTGGGCAAGGTGGTGGCGGGTACGGCCATCGCGGTGGCCGCGACGGCCGTGATGGTGGGGATCACCCTGCCGGGCACGGCGGGGGCGGACGACACAGGAGGCGGCAAGGACGGGCAGAGCACCCGGCAGGCGGCCGGACAGCAGCAGGGCGACACGGCGGCGGCGGTACAGCCCGGTGTCGTCGAGGAGGCGCCCGCCGAGGGCACGAAGGGCGAGGGCCGCGACCCGCTCACCGACGACGAGATCACGCGGGTCGAGAAGATCGCGCTCAGCCGGCAGCAGTTCAACGCCAGTGAGGACGTGGACGGCGACCGCGGACCGCAGCGCCTCGGCGTGGACCTCGCCGAGCCCGCGGCCGACGAGGTGGACGACCCGGACGCGCCCCGGCGCGCGGTGGTGTCGTTCTACGACTACAAGGCCGACGCGCTCGTCACCAGGACGGTCAACCTCGACACCGGCAAGGTCGAGGGCACCGGCACCCAGCACGGCGTCCAGCCGCCGCTCAGCGCCGCCGAGCAGACCGAGGCCGCGAGCCTGCTGGTCGCCGACCCGCTCGGCGCGGGCCTGAAGGCCGACTTCAAGGACGCCACCGGCAAGCAGCTCACCTCCCCGGACCAGCTGCAGCTCGCGTCCATGATCTACCGGGCGGTGCCGGGCGCCGAGTCCGCCGTCCTCGACAAGTGCGGGGAACACCGCTGCGTCCGGCTGCTGCCGAAGGTCAAGAACGGCCCGTGGATCGACGCCCGGTCCCTGGTGATCGACCTCAGCACCCGCAAGGTCGCCCGGCTCACCGGCTGATCCGTAGCAGGCCCACCTCCACGTCCGTTTTCCGACCTGCTTCCCGGAGCGGGAGGCAAAGGGAGTCATGTCCTCATGCGTGTTCCGAATCTGATCGGCGGCCTCCGGCCGCAGGGCACCGGCCGTGCCCACAGGGGCGCGGCCGTCGGCCTCTGTGTGGCCGCGCTGGCCGCCGGCACGGCCGCCGGAGCCGGTCCGGCCGCCGCCCAGCCGAAGGCCGCCCCCGCGGCGGCCGCCGACTGCAGCGCCGCCTACCGCATCGAACAGAAGCTCGCCACCGGCACGACCTGGCGCATGTGCTGGCGCTTCGAGGCCAAGTCCGGTCTGGTGCTGGAGAAGATCTCCTACCAGCCGCCCGGCGAGGCCAAGCCGATCAGGGTCCTCAACAGCGCCAAGATCGCCCAGATCCACGTGCCGTACGACGACGGCAAGAACGAGTACAACGACATCACCGACTACAACTTCGGCTCGGGCCTGGTCAACATGACGCCCGCCGAGTGCCCCGGCGGCACCATCAGGACGGTGAAGGTCCCGGAGTCCTTCTCCGACAACCCGAACGTCAAGGGCCTGTGCACCACGACCCGTTCGCGCGGCCACGCCTACCGCATGCAGGCCGACACCGGCAACAAGGTCTTCCAGGCCCAGGGCAAGGACCTGCTGATCTACACCGTCAACAAGGTCGGCTGGTACGAGTACATCACCGAGTGGCGCTTCTCCGACGACGGCGCCGTCAACATGAACGTCGGCGCCACCGGCAGCCTCTCGCCCTTCGACTACGACGCCGGCGACGGCCGCGGCTGGCCGATAGGCAAGGGCGCCAAGTCCTACGCCACCAGCCACAGCCACAACGTCTTCTGGCGGCTCGACTTCGGCCTCGACGGCTCCTCGGCCACCAAGGTCGAGCAGTACGACTCGGTGGTCAGCCCGCCCGCGGGCGGCCAGCAGGGCCCGACCGCCAAGACCACCCGCACGCCCGTCACCAAGGAACTCGCGGGCGACGCCCAGAACATGCGCTGGTGGCGGGTGGTCAGCGCGACCGGCAAGAACAAGGACGGCCACGCCCGCTCCTACGAGCTCGTCCCCGGCGCCACCAACAAGTACTCCGGGCGCAAGTTCACCCAGCACGACGTCTACTTCACGCAGTACAACCAGTGCGAGCAGTACGCCAGCAACAACGTCCGCGACTGCGGCAGCCCGCTGCACGGCACCTCCGTCGACAAGTGGGTGAACGGTCAGACCCTCACCCACCCCGTGACCTGGGTGAACGTGGGCTTCCACCACATCGCCCGGGACGAGGACCAGCAGCCCATGCCGGTCCACTGGCAGGGCTTCTCGCTCGTCCCCAGGGACGTCACCGCTATGAATCCGCTCACTCCGTCGGCACTGGCGGGACAGAACGGACAGTCGAACAGCGGTAGTTGAGAAACGACCTGTCCATCCGGCTGCACCGCCCGCCGCTCCCGGAGTACCCTTCCTTGATCGTTGGGACGGGGATGCTCGGGGGAGCGGAAGGCGGTGCGCGGGTGGGCTCGGGAGGGCTGGAGCTGCCCCCTGGTGACGAGGGTCACGAGGGGGGCTCCGCAGACGTCCCGCCCGGCACGGTGTCCCTGGCCCGGCCGATGGAGACGAACGCCATCGGACCGGAGCTGGACTGGGACGCCGAAGCCTGGCGCGAGGTACGCACCCGCGCCCAGCGGGCCGGCCGGGCCTACATCTGGCTGAACCTCGTCGAACAGCGGCTGCGCGCCGTCGTGGCCGCCGTGCTGCGGCCCATCTACGAACCCGTCCACGGCGACGAGTGGGTGGTCGCCGCGGCCGGACCCGCCGGCCAGGAGTGGGTGCAGCGCGCCGTCGCCGTACGTGAAGTCAGCCGCCGCAAGGGCTACTTGCTGGACCCGGCCGACGACAACGTCATCTCCTTCCTCACGCTGCCGCAGCTGCGCGAGCTGATGGTGCAGCACTGGCCGTGCTTCGAGCCGTACTTCGACGACCGCCGGGACGTCGAACTCGCCCTGGACGAGCTGGAGGTGACCCGCAACGTCGTCTCCCGCAACCGGGCCCTGTCCGAGGCCGTCCTCGGCCAGGCCGAGCGGGCCTCCGCGCGCCTGCTGGAGATGCTCGGCACCAGCGGTGACGTGCCCTCGGCGCGCCGGCTGCGGGTCGACGCCGTCGAGGACCTCGTCGGCGACCGGTACGCGGACGTGGTCGCCGTCCACTCCGACCGGGTGCGGCTGCTGCGCCGGTTCCCCGCCGAGGACATCTTCGACGGCGCCCGCCGCCTCGACGCCATCGGCATCGGCCTCAACCTGCTCGTGCAGAACTTCTCCGGCCGCCGCCTGGTCCGCCTCGCCGAGGCCGGTGCCCGTGTCCGGCTGCTGTTCCTCAACCCGGCCTCCAGCGCGGTCAAGCGCCGCGAGCGCGAACTCGGGATGAAGAGAGGCGAGTTGAGCCGCGCCGTGGAGATGAACATCCTGCACATGCGCCGGGTCCGGGCCCGGCTGCGCGACCCGGGCGCCTTCCAGATCCAGGTGTACGACGAGACGCCCCGCTTCACCGCCTACCTGGTCGACGGCGACGGCACCGACGGCATCGCGGTGATCCAGTCCTATCTGCGGCGGATGCGCGGCATGGAGGCGCCGGTGCTGGTGCTGCGCAACGGCAACCGGGTGGTCAAGTCGGGCGAGATGGACGATGGTGGACTTTTCTCCGCATACCGCGAGGAGTTCGAACTGGCCTGGGCGGACTCGCGGCCGGTGTCCTGAATTATCCGTTTGGGCGGGCGGGTAAGCGGAACGCGATCCTCTGATTGTCAGTGGTGCATGCGAGGGTGGAGACCACTGGGGGAAGCACCACCAAGAAGGGGGGCCACCATGGCCTGGTACCGGGAGCTGCTTGTCGGCTTCGACCTGGAGACGACCGGGACGGACCCGCGCGAGGCGCGCATCGTCACGGCAGCCGTGATCGAGGTCAGGGACGGGCAGGTCCTGGGACACCGCGAGTGGCTGGCGGACCCGGGCGTGGAGATCCCGGCGGACGCCGTCGCGGTGCACGGGATCAGCAACGAGCGGGCCGCCGGCGAAGGCGCCCCCGCCGACCGGGTCGCGGACGCGATAGCCGACGTCCTCGCGGGCTACTGGCGCACCGGCGTCCCGGTCGTCGCCTACAACGCCGCCTTCGACCTGACCCTGCTCTCCGCCGAACTGCGACGCCACGGCCTGCCCTCGCTGCGCGACCGCCTGGGCGGCCTGGACCCGGCGCCGGTCGTCGACCCGCTCACCATCGACCGCTCGGTCGACCGCTACCGGCGCGGCAAGCGCAACCTCGAGGCGGTCTGCGCCGAGTACGGCGTCCTCCTCGACTCCGCGCACGACGCCTCGGCCGACGCCCTCGCGGCGGCCCGCCTCGCTCGTGCGATAGCCGGCCGCCACCCCAAGGTCGCGGCCCTCGGCCCGGCGGAGCTGCACCGCCGCCAGATCGAGTGGTACGCCGAGTGGGCGGCGGACTTCCAGAGCTTCCTGCGCCGCAAGGGGGACACGGACGCGGTGATCGACGGCGCCTGGCCGGTGCGGGAGCCGGCGGAGAAGACCGTCTGACGCGCCGGCGACCCCGACCCCGGCCCGACCGCCTTCACCGGCCGTCGGACGGGGATCTGCCGGACGGGGATCTGCCGGACGGGGACCTGCCGGACGGGGACCTGTCGGGCGCGGACCCGTCGGCGTCCTTCCCGAGCCGGGCGGCGGCCCGCCACGCCCGCAGCACCCGGATCAGAACGGATACCACCGCACCGCCTCGTCCCCGTCCCGCAGCGACGCCACCCGACGCCGGAACTCCGCCAGCGCCCTGGGGTCGGCGGGCGCGTGCTGGGCGACCCAGGCGCAGCTCGCGGTCTCGCGGGCGCCCCGCAGGACCGTGCAGCCCGCCCACTCCCGCACGTCCCAGCCGTAGGCCTCGGTGAAGGCGTCGTAGGCCTCGGCGGGCAGCCCGTACCGGTCGCGGGAGAGCGCCATGACCACCAGGTCGTGCTCGCGCAGATCGGCCGAGACGGTCTCCAGGTCGACCAGGACCGGGCCGTCGGGCCCGATGTGCACATTGCGGGGCAGCGCGTCGCCGTGGATGGGGCCGGGCGGCAGATGCGGGGTGAGCGCGGCGGCGGCCGTGGCGAAGCCGTCCCGGCGCTCGCGCAGATACGCCGCGTCCGCCGGGTCGATCGCGTCGCCCGCGAGCCGCAGCCAGCGCTCGACCCCCGACAGCAGATCACGCGCGGGCAGGCCGAAGCCGGGGGTGGGCAGCTCGTGCACCAGACGCAGGAGTTCGGCCAGATCCCGTGGCTCGGCGGGGCGCACCGGGTCGGGCAGCCGGTGCCACAGGGTCACCGGATGCCCCTCGACGAGCAGCGGCTCCGGCTCGGCGGCCCGCACCGCCGGGACACCCGCCCCGGCCAGCCAGGCGGCGACCTCCAGCTCGCGCCGGGCGCGGTCGAGGAGTTCGGCGTCCCGGCCGACCTTCACCACCAGGTCACCGGCGGCGAACACCGCGTTCTCGCCCAGGGCGAGGAGCCGCGCGTCCGCCACCGGGCCCGGCAGTACGTCCGCCGCGCCGAGTACGTCCCGCGCCCCTGCCTCGTCCATCGTCCGCCTCCGTGTGGTGCGCCGCCCGTCCCTGCCGGACGCGTCGTGATCCGGCCATCCGACGGCCAGTGTCGCATTCGCACAGATCGGGCCGTGCGCACGGTCTCTTGACGGGGTACAGCACCTTCACGACCATGGCGGGGCCCGTCACAGCCGCGGGAAGGGGGCCGATCCGGTGTCGTTGGCGACCGAGAAGAGACGGACCGTGCGACGCACGTCCGGCACCGGCCCGCCGCGCGGCACTACGGGCCACGGCGCGTGGTTCCTCGTCCTGCCCGCCCTGATCCCCGTGCTGGCCCTGAGCGTCGGCCCGCTGCTGTACGGGATCCTGCTGGCGTTCACCGACGCCCAGTCGGGCCGCACCGCGCCCACCCGGTGGATCGGCGTCCTCAACTTCTCCGACCTGCTGCACGACACGCTGTTCTGGGAGTCGTTCCGGATCGGCCTGCTCTGGGCGGTCGGGGTGACCGTCCCGCAGTTCCTGCTCGCCCTCGGCCTCGCCCTGCTCCTCAACGAGGACCTGCGGCTGCGATGGCTGGCCCGCGCCCTCGCGATCGTCCCTTGGGCGATGCCCGAGGTCGTGGTCGGCGTCATGTGGCGGCTCGTCTACAACCCGGACGCCGGCATCCTCAACGAGACCCTGCGCGACCTGGGTCTGGGTGACGGGCGGGACTGGCTCAGCGGGCTGGCGACCGCCCTGCCCGCGGTGATCGTCGTGGGTGTGTGGGCCGGTATGCCGCAGACGACGGTCGCCCTGCTCGCCGGCCTCCAGAACACCCCGAGAGAACTGCACGAGGCGGCCGCGGTGGACGGCGCGGGCTCCTGGCGCCGCTTCCGGACCGTCACCTGGCCCGCGCTGCGGCCCATCGCCCTCGCCATCACGGCCCTCAACTTCATCTGGAACCTCAACTCCTTCGCCCTGGTCTATGTGCTGACCAACGGCGGACCCGGCGGCCGCACCCGGCTGCCCATGCTCTTCGCCTACGAAGAGGCCTTCCGCTACGGCCAGTTCGGTTACGCGGCGGCGATGGGCTGTGTGATGGTCGCGGTGATCTCGGTGTTCCTGGCCCTGTTCCTGGTGGGCCGGATCAGAGGAGGTGACGACGCGTGAGGACCCGTCCCGCGGCCCGGGCCGGCCGGGCCGCCCAGTACACAGCCCTGCTCGGCTACCTCGTCTTCCTCGCCTTCCCCTTCCTCTGGCTGCTCTCCGTCGCCTTCAAGCCCGCGCGCGAACTGGGCAGCCTGCACCCCACCTGGATCCCGGAGCACCCGACCCTCGCCAACTTCCGCCAGGCCTTCGACGAACAGCCCCTGCTGCACGCCGCGTTCAACTCCCTGATCGCCGCGGTGGGCGCCGCCGTGATCGCCGTGGCCCTCGCCACCCCGATGGCGTACGTCATGGCCCGCCGGCGCACCCGGCTCGCGCGGGCCGCGTCCGGGTGGGTGGTGGTCAGCCAGGCCTTCCCGTTCGTACTGGTGATCATCCCGCTGTTCCTGGTGCTGAAGAACCTGCGGCTGATCGACTCCGTGCCGGGGCTGGTGATGGTGTACGTGGTGTGGGCGCTGCCCTTCGCGCTGTGGATGCTCGTCGGCTACGTCCGGGCCGTCCCCGTCGAGTTGGAGGAGGCGGCCGCGATCGACGGCGCCGGTCGGCTGCGGACGCTGGTCTCGGTGACGGCGCCGCTGCTCGCTCCCGGGATCGTGGCGACGGGGCTGTTCGCGTTCGTCACGGCGTGGAACGAGTTCTTCTTCGCGCTGGTGCTGCTGAAGACCCCGGAGAAACAGACCCTGCCGGTCGTCCTGACCCACTTCATCGGCACGGAGGGCGTCGCCGACCTGGGCCCGCTGGCCGCCGCCGCCTTCCTCGCCACCCTCCCCTCGCTGGTCGTCTTCGCGATCGTCCAGCGCCGGATCACGGGCGGCATGCTCGCCGGGGCGGTGAAGAGCTGATGCGGACCGGAGCGCTGATCGTGGCCGCCCTGCTGCTCCTCGCGGGCTGCACCGCCGACGGAGGGGACGACGACGGCCCCGTCACCCTCCGCTTCCAGTCCCTGGCCTGGCAGGAGGAGTCCGTCCAGGCCAACAAGGACCTGGTCGAGGAGTGGAACGCCACCCACTCCGACGTCAAGGTCGAGTACGTGCAGGGGAGTTGGTCGAGCGTCCACGACCAGCTGCTCACCTCCTTCGAGGGCGACGAGGCCCCCGACATCATCCACGACGCCTCCGACGACCTCGCCGACTTCGCCTACGGGGGCTACCTCGCCGACCTGACCGGACTGCTGCCCGCCCGCCTCACGTCGGACATCCCGCAGCGCAGTTGGGAGACGACGACCTTCGGCGACGGCGTCTACGGCGTGCCGTTCCTCCAGGAGCCGCGCGTCCTCGTCGCGAACGCGACCTGGCTGAAGCGCTCGGGGGTACGCGTCCCGACCCCCGAACACCCCTGGAGCTGGGCGGAGTTCCGGCGGATCACGGAGCAGCTCAGCGGCGACGGCAAGTACGGTGTGGCCTGGCCGCTGAAGGAGCCCGTCTCCGCCACCCTCAACCTCTCCCTGTCGGCGGGCGGACAGCTCTTCCACCGGGGAGCGGACGGAAAGGTCACCGTCCGCTTCGAGGCCGGCGACGAGGTCGTACCGCGCACCGTCCACGACCAGGTGGGCACCGACCGCAGTGCCTCGCCCACCACGCTGGGCAGCGGCGGCTCGGACACCCTGCCGGGGTTCTTCGGCGGCCGGTACGCGATGGTCCCGCTCGGCTTCTCCTACCGTCAGCAGATCGTGCAGCAGGCGCCCGAGGGGTTCGACTGGCAGGTGCTGCCCGCCCCGGCGGGCGCCGACGGACTCGCCCAGGGGGTCAGCCCGCAGACGCTGTCCGTCGCCGAGGACAGCCCGCACAAGAAGGAGGCGGCGGCGTTCATCGACTTCCTGCTCCGGCCGCAGAACATGGTGCGGCTCGCGCTGGGCGACTGGATGCTGCCGACCGGCACGCAGGCCCTCGCCGACCCCGCCCTGCACACGGCGAAGGACGACTGGGCGACCGGCACCGCCCTCGCCGAGCACCTGCGCCCGGCACCCGCCCAGTCCGTCCGGGGCTATGCCGAGTGGAAGGACAAGGTCGCCACCCCCGCGTTCCAGGAGTACTACAGCGGGGCGATCGGTCTCGGTGAGCTGCGCGAGCGGCTCGAGGAGGACGGCAACCTGGTGCTGGCGCGCTACCAGCGGTGACGGCGGGCTCTGCGCGGTGAAGGTGCGCTCCCGGCGGTGAACGGCCGGTTCAGGGAACGGCGGGACCGGTGACCGGCTGTCCCTGGTCGTCGTACGGCCAGACGTTGGGGACGCAGCCGTCCATGCCCTTGATCTGCTGCATCATCGCCGGGGCCGGCCTGCCCGGGCCGGGACAGCCGACGTGTCCGTGGCCGAGGAAGTGGCCCACCTCGTGGTTGACGATCAGCGCGCGATAGGCGGTGACGTCCTTGGCGTAGACGGGGGTGGCCAGCAGCCAGCGCTTGAGGTTGACCATGACGTTGTCGGCCACGCTGCAGTTGACCTCGCCGCCGGTGTCCAGTCCGTACTCCCCGCAGATCTTGTCCACGGTGCCCGCTGTCGCGACCCGTACGACGAAGTCGGTGGCCCCGCCGGAGACCCGCTGGAACGCCGAGCGACCGTCCGCCGTCCAGCCGCGCCGGTCGGCCAGGATGATCTCCACCTGCCGGGCCACGACCGCTGCGGACAGCGAGAGGCCGTCCTCGACGTCGACCCGGTAGCGCAGGGCCGTGCCCTTGCCCACCTTGGCGCTCGATCCGGAGGCGGTGGTGAAGGTGCCCGGGCCCGAGGCCGGGATGTCCGACGCGGACGGTCCGGCGGTCGCGCCGCCGGATGCTCCGGCCGAAGCACCACCGGAAGCACCGCCGGACGCAACTCCGGACGGCCCGGTGGACGGACCGGCCGACGGGCTGCCCGAGGCGCCTGCTGCGGCCCCGGAGCCGGCCGTCGGCCCGGTGGGCGCGGAACCGGACTCCCCGGATCCGCCCGGCTCGGCGGACGCGGTGGCGCGGCCCTCGGCCGAGGCCCCGCCCGCGTCGGTGGACGTCCAGCCCACTCCCGCGAAACCGGCGGCGCCCAGTACGGCCAGCGCGGCCGTCCCACCCCACACCGAACCCGTCCGCACACGCCGGCCGGAGGCATGCGCGGGGCCGCTCCGACGGCGACGGGCGGAGGAAGGAGTTGCTTTGTGCGCGGTCATGGTTGTTCAGATTGTGATCGCCATGTGATCGGATCAGGCCCGAACGATAACAAAAGAGTAACGACTCGATCAGATCCGTTTCATGTGATCATCCGGTAACAGTTCTCCGAACGGGCCGACGGCGTACGGATACTGAGCGCATGCCACGAGTTCTGCTGATCGAGGACGACCGCGCCGTGCGGGACGGCGTCGCCCTCGCGCTGCGCCGTCAGGGCCACGAGGTCGCCGCCGCCGAGACCGGGGAGGAGGGCCTGAACCGGCTGCGGTCCTTCCGGCCCGACGTCGTGGTGCTGGACCTGATGCTGCCCGGCATGACCGGCCTGGACGTCTGCCGCAGGATGCGTGAACTGGACCCGACACTGCCGGTCATCATGGCGACCGCGCGGGGCGACGACGAGGACATCGTTGTCGGTCTGGAAGCCGGCGCCGACGACTACGTGGTCAAGCCCGTGCCGGCCCGGGTGCTCCAGGCCCGGATCCGCGCCGTCCTGCGACGGGCGGCCGGCGCGCCCGCAGACGGCGGCATACCGAAGATCGACACCTACGGCGACCTGGCCGTCGACCGGGCCGGACTCTCGGTCACCTGGCAGGGGGAGCCGGTCGCCCTCGCCCCCTCCGAACTGCGACTGCTGCTGACCCTGTCGGCCTCGCCCGGCCAGGTGTTCAGCCGCCAGCAACTCCTCGAGGCGGTCTGGCAGCACAGCTACCACGGCGACGCGCGCCTGGTGGACGCCTGCGTCAAGCGACTGCGCGCCAAGCTGGGCGAACCCCCGCGCGAGCCCCGCCACATCCACACCGTGCGCGGCTTCGGCTACCGGTTCGCCGCCCGGTGAGGCCCCTGGGGAACCGGGTCGCAACGCACCGGCTGCGTGGTCTGCGCGTGCGGCTGGTGGTGGCGTTCGCGCTGGTCGCCGCTGTCACCGTCACCACCACCGGCGCGCTCACCTTCCGGGAGGCGCGCACCGGAGTGCTCCAGCAGAGCCAGGACACCGTGATCGAGCTGCTGCGCACCCAGGTCACCCGGCTCGCCCCCGAGCTCGTCCTGCCCGCAGGCCGGGACGAACTGCGCCGGTTCGCCGCCGAGGTGGCCGGCGCCGAGCCGACGGGCGCCTGGCGCGTGCTCGTCGTCTACCGCGGGCAGGAGGCCACGTCCGTCCCCGACGATCCGTTCGAGGAGCTGACGCCCGCCCTGCGCGAGGCGGTCGACTCCCGGTCGGCCACCGTCTTCCAGCGGGTGAACCGCGCGGACCACACCGCCCTCGTCGTCGGCATGTCGGTCGCCTTCACCTCCACCGTGTCGAGCAGGTGGCCCCTGTCCGGCCTCCAGGTGTTCCTGACGGTGCCGCAGACCACCGAACAGGCCTACGTGGACGCCCTGGTGACCGCCGTGGAGCGGGCCGCCGTCCCCGCCCTGGCGCTCGCCGTCCTGCTCGCGCTGCTCGCCGCCCGGGGGGTGCTGCGGCCGGTGCGCGCACTGCGCGACGCCACCCGCAGCATCGCCGAGGGCCGGCTGGACACCCGCCTCGCCGTCGACGGCTCCGACGAACTCGCGGAGCTGTCGCACACGTTCAACGAGACGGCCGCCGCCCTGGAGGAGTCGGTCGCCGAACTGCGCGGCATGGAGGCCCGGGCCCGGCGTTTCGCCGCGGACGTCTCGCACGAGCTGCGCACTCCGCTGGCGGCCATGTCGGCCGTCACCGACGTCCTCGACGAGGACGCCGCCGGCCTCGACCCGGACACCGCCACCGCGGTCCGGCTGATCAGCGAGGAGACCGTGAAGCTGGCCCGGCTCGTGGACGACCTGATGGAGATCTCCCGGTTCGACGCGGGCGCGGCCGTGCTCCATCTGGACGAGATCGACCTCGCCGAGTCCCTCCGGCGCACCCTCGCCGCCCGGGGCTGGACCGACACGGTCGAGGCCCGGCTGCCGGAGCCGGACGCCCTGCGCGGACGTGTCGACCCGCGCCGCCTCGACGTCGTCGTCGCCAACCTGGTCGGCAACGCCCTGCGGCACGGCGCCCGTCCGGTGCGGTTGAGCCTCCATGAGGGCGGCGCCGGGGGCGAGGGGTCCGGCACCGGACGGCGGGCGGTCATCGAGGTGCTGGACAGCGGGCCCGGTATCCCCGACGACGTGCTGCCTCATGTCTTCGAACGCTTCTACAAGTCGGACGCCGCCCGGTCCCGGACCGAGGGCAGCGGACTGGGGCTGGCGATCACCGAGGAGAACGTCCGGATGCACGGCGGCACGATCCGGGCGGCGAACCGGCCGGAAGGCGGCGCCGTCTTCACGGTGGACCTCCCGCTGTGGCGGGACGAGCCGACGCGGGACGGCCCGACGCCGGACGAGTTGACACGGGACGAGTTGACACGGGACGAGCCGACGAGCGAGGAGCGAGCATGAGGGGCGTACGCCGAGTTGTGCTGCTGTGCGTCCCGGCACTGTGGGCGCTGGTCTCCTGCGGTATTCCGGCGACCGGTGTGGTGGAGGCGGGTGGACCCGCGCACGGGCTCGTGCCGATGCTGCGGGTCTACCTCGTCGAAAACGGTTCCCTGGTCGCCGTCCCCCGCAGGCCCGCCGACGCGGTCGACGCCGAGTCGGCGGTGATGAACCTGCTCGAGGGCCCGACGGAAACGGAACGGGCGAAGCGGCTGACCACGCTGTTGCCTCCGCTGACGGCTGCCCCGACTTCCGCCCCGACGCCCCTCGCGAGCGTGCCTCCCACCCCCGGTCCGTCCGGCGGTTCTGTCGCCGAGGCCGCTGCGTCGGCCGCCGTGTCGGTGAACGCGCGAAACGGCGTGGTGTCGATCCACCTGCGGTATGTCAGCGAGGAGTTGAGCGACCTCGCGACGGCGCAGCTGATCTGTACGGCAGCGGAGGCGCAGCGCACCACGGACACCGGCAGCGGCATCGGCGCGGAGGCCGTGACCGTGAAGGTGACGAACGCGCGCGGGCGGAGCGTCGAGGGATCCGACGAGCGCTGCCCCGAGGGCTGACCCGAGGACTGCACCGCGCTATTGAAGTTGCACGAGACGTTTCGTCTCGCTTACGGTCGACGGTATGACCAGTCGCCCCGCCCATATCGCCATGTTCTCCATCGCCGCCCACGGTCACGTGAACCCGAGCCTCGAGGTGATCCGCGAACTCGTCGCGCGCGGGCACCGGGTGACGTACGCGATTCCGCCCGTCTTCGCCGAGAAGGTCGCCGCCACCGGCGCCGAGGTCAAGCCGTGGCACTCGACGCTGCCCGCGCCCGACGACGACCCCTCCGCCTGGGGGAGCACCCTCCTCGACAACGTCGAGCCCTTCCTGGCGGACGCGATCCAGGCCCTGCCCCAGCTGATCGAGGCGTACGACGGGGACGAGCCGGACCTGGTGCTGCACGACATCACCGCCTACCCGGCCCGAGTCCTCGCCCACCGCTGGGGCGTGCCGGCGATCTCCCTCTCGCCCAACCTGGTCGCCTGGGAGGGCTACGAGGAGGAGATCGCCGAACCGATGTGGGCGGAGCCGAGGGAAACAGAGCGCGGAAAGGCTTACTACGCACGGTTCCACGCCTGGCTGGAGGAGAACGGGATCGCCGAACACCCCGATTCCTTCGCCGGCCGCCCGGCCCGTTCCCTCGTGCTGATCCCCAGGGCGCTCCAGCCGCACGCCGACCGGGTCGACGAAAGCGTGTACACGTTCGTCGGCGCCTGCCAGGGCGACCGCGCCGCCGAGGGGGAGTGGACGCGCCCCGAGCGGGCGGAGAAGGTCGTTCTCGTCTCGCTGGGTTCCACCTTCACCGACCAGCCGGACTTCTACCGGGAATGCGTGCGCGCCTTCGGTGAGATGCCGGGCTGGCACCTCGTCCTCCAGATCGGCAGGCACGTCGACCCGGCGGCCCTGGGCACCGTACCGGACAACGTCGAAGTACGTTCCTGGGTACCGCAGTTGGCTGTCCTGAGGCAGGCCGATCTGTTCGTCACGCACGCCGGAGCGGGCGGCAGCCAGGAGGGGCTGGCCACGGCCACGCCGATGATCGCCGTACCGCAGGCCGTCGACCAGTTCGGCAACGCGGACATGCTCCGGGGGCTCGGGGTGGCCCGGCAGCTCGCCACGCCCGAGGCGACGGCCGCGACCCTGCGGGAAGCCGCCCGCGCGCTCGTCGACGACCCGGAAACGGCCCGTCGGCTCAAGGTGATCCAGGAGGAGATGGCGGACGAGGGCGGCACCCGCCGGGCGGTGGACCTCATCGAGGCCGAGCTGATGAGGCAGCGGTCCTGAACAACCGACCCGAAGCGTCCTGAACCGGCCTCGACCACCGTCGGAAGGTTCCGGTCCGGCCCCGGACCGGTCTTGGACGGTCCCGGACAGCGGGCCGGACGCCGGACGCCGGACGGCCGGACAGCGGTACGGGTGCGCGGCACCGGCCGGATGCCGAACCGGGCGTGAGTGAGGGCCCGTTGACTCCCCCGGGAGGTCAACGGGCCCTCGGTTCGGACCGCTTCAGCGGGCCTCGGTCGGCGTCAGACCCGCAGCGGCTCGCCCTCGTCGTCCCGGGCCACCAGCGCGACCGCCTCGGGCGACTCGTCGTGCGTGAGATCGGGCAGCCAGTGCAGCCACTTCGGCAGGTACCAGTTGCGCTCGCCCAGCAGCGCCATCACGGCCGGGAGCAGCACACCCCGAATGATCGTCGCGTCGATCAGCACCGCGGCCGCCAGGCCCACGCCCATCTGCTTCATGGACTGCATGGACAGCGTTCCGAAGATGGCGAACACGGCGACCATGATGACCGCGGCGCTGGTGACCACACCGGCCGTGGTGACCACACCGTGCTTGATGGCCTCGTTCGTCGAACGGCCCCGCATCCGCGCCTCGCGGATCCGCGAGACCACGAACACGTGGTAGTCCATCGACAGGCCGAACAGGATCACGAAGAGGAACAGCGGCAGCCAGGTGATGATGGCGCCGACGCCCTCCGCGCCCACCAGCGACGCGCCCCAGCCGTGCTGGAAGACGGCGACCAGGATGCCGTAGGCGGCCCCCACCGACAGCAGGTTGAGCACGATCGAGGTGATCGCGACCG
Organism: Actinobacteria bacterium OV320; assembly: GCA_001298545.1. Taxonomy (GTDB): domain Bacteria; phylum Actinomycetota; class Actinomycetes; order Streptomycetales; family Streptomycetaceae; genus Streptomyces; species Streptomyces coriariae. The sequence goes on along the minus strand of LJCX01000030.1, from coordinate 324,949 downwards.
TCAGCGAGCGGAACGACAGCAGCATCAGCAGGAAGGCGAAGACCACGACGAACGCGAAGACGGGAGCGACGGCTCCGGCCAACTGGTCGTTGAAGTCCTTCGAACCGGCCACCTGACCGGTGATCGGCGCCTGGAGGCCGTCGACCTTGCCCAGCGTCGCGGGCCGCACCTCGTCGCGCAGCTTGTCCAGGCTCGTACCCGCCTTGTCCAGGTCGGAGCCGCCGACCAGCGGAACGTACACGTAGGCGATGTTCTGCGCGTCGTGCAGCTTGATCTCGACCGGACCGCGGGAGGCACCCGAGCTGACCGCCCGCTCCTTGAACTCCGCGAGCGCGGTCTTCACCTCGGCGGCGTTGATGTCGTCCGCCTTGACGATCACCTCGGCCGGTTCGGAGCCGCCCGGGAAGGCGTCGTTGACCCGGTTGTAGGTCTGCACGATCGGCAGCGAGTCGCCGAACTCCTGGTCCAGGGTGAGGTTCTGGGTCTTCATGCCGACCGCCGGAGCGGCGATCGCGAGCAGCACGCCGGCCGCCACGACCAGCGACACACCGGGCTTGGCGAGGACGACCTTGAGGACGGCGCTCCAGAACCGGCTGCCCTCGGCGGCACGTCCGCCGTTGCCGTTCTTGCGGCGCTTGTCGGGGTGCAGGAACGGGATCCGGCCCTTCTCCACCCGCCGGCCGAGCAGCGACAGCAGCGCGGGCAGCACGGTCACCGAACCGACCATGGCGACCGCGACCACCATCAGGGAAGCAAGCCCCATCGCCTCGAACGTCGCGAGCCCGGTGAACAGCATGCCCGCCATCGCCACGCACACGGTGACACCGGAGACGATCACGGCACGGCCGCTGGTCGCCGCGGCGATCCTGAGAGCGGTTTCCGGATCACGTCCCGCGGCCCGCTCCTCGCGCTCCCGGCGCAGGTAGAACAGGCAGTAGTCGACGCCGACGGCCAGACCGACCAGCAGCATCACGGAGCTCGCCGTGTCGTCCATCGGCTGGAAGTGGCTGACGATGCTCATCAGGCCCATCGTCGCCATGATCGCGGTGACCGCGAGCGCCACCGGCAGCAGCGCCGCCACCAGCGCGCCGAACGCGATCAGCAGAATGCCCAGGGCCACCGGCACGGCGGAGTACTCCGCCTGCTGGAAGTCGTCGCCGAAGGCGTCGTCGAACGTCTTCATCATGCTGGCGCCGCCGATCTCCTCGATCCGCAGCGAGGAGTGGTCCTTCTGGACCCCCTCGACGGCCTCGAGAACCGGCTCGACCCGCTCGCCCGCGGTTTCGGAGTCGCCGCGCATGTCGAACTGCACGAGCGCGCTGCGACCGTCCTCGGAGATCGTGTCCGAGTCGTAGGGCGAGGTCACGTCGGTGACCTTGCCGGTCTTCTCCACGGCCGCGACGACCGCCGCGACGGCGGCCTTGAAGTCCGCGTCCGTGGCCTTGACGGAGCCGTCCTTCGACTGGACGAGGACCGTCTCACTGGCCGGCTCGTCGATGCCGGCGTCCTCGATGATCCGGGCGGCCGTGTGGGTCTCGCCCCCGAGCTGGTCGCTCTCCTTGACCTCGACCGTGCCCACCGCCGAGCCGATCCCCATGGCCAGGACGACGAACAGCACCCAGATGCCCACGGCGGCCCATCGGTGCCGCGCGCTCCAGCCGCCTGCCCGCGCGGCGAAGCCCCGCACCCGTATGTCTCCGTTCCCCATGACGGGCCTGCCCTCTTGTGATGCGGTGGCAACCCCCTGTCGCCACCTTCAGCTTCGAAGGTATGGGCTGGATAAAGCCATCTCGTCGTGCTGCCCGGTGAGGTGCCGGACACCCGAGTCCTCCCGTCGGACCCCGCCGTCTCACCGCTGGGGAGGACAGAGGTCCCCTACATCTATCCGGGGATCTAGGGGATGACGATCAGGGTGCGGCCGGTGGCGCGGACCGCCGGGCAGGCCTGCCGGGCAGGCACGCCGGGCAGGCCGCCGGGACAGGCTGTCGGGGAGTTCGGGGAGTTCGGGGAGTTCGGGGAGTTCGGGGGGTAAGGGCGGAATGGTGATTACGAAAGTTTGTTGGACAAGTCACGAGCCTGTGGAGATGTCCGGCAGATGTTGCTCCGCGTCCCGCCGATCGGCCAGAGTTTCGCCCGAAGCCCCACCCCGGCCGCGGCCGTCGTGCCCACCCCCACGGGGCACGACGGCCGCTTAAGGTGAGCGGATGACGACGACATACGCGGCACTGCTGCGCGGCATCAACGTGGGCGGCAGCAGGAAGGTCCCGATGGCCGAACTGCGCACCCTGCTGGAGGGGCTCGGTCTCGACGACGTCCGCACCTACCTCCAGAGCGGCCAGGCCGTCTTCTCCTCCGCGCACGGGGACGAGGAGCGCCTCGCCGCCGAGCTCACGGCGGCGATCGAGAAACACTTCGGCTTCGCCGTCGGCGTGATCGTTCGCGACCACGCCTATCTGAAAGCGGTTGCCGACGCTTGCCCGTTCCCGGCCGCCGAGCTGGAGGCCAAGCAGCTCCACGCCACGTACTTCTCCACTCCCGTCGAAGCGGAGCGCTACGCCGGGATCGACCAGGCCGCCCACCTCCCCGAGGAGTTCCGCCTCGGCGACCGCGCCCTGTACCTCTACGCCCCCGAGGGCCTCGGCCGGTCCAAGCTCGCCGAGCAACTGTCGAAGCCGCGAGTGAACAAGGGGCTCATCGCCACCACCCGGAACTGGAACACCGTCGTCAAACTGGTGGAGATGACGCAAGCGTGACCGTGCGCAGGCCGTGGAAGGGCGCCAGGGAGAGGATCTCGCGGGGCACGACGAGCCGCGGATCGGCGTAGAGCCGGCGGGCTTCCTCGTAGGCGGGGGCGGCGGCCACGGCGTCCACGAGGGCCAGCTCGTCCTCGGTGAGCGTGTCCCCCCCCCCCCCCCGCCACGCCTGCCCGGCGACCGGGAAACCGTTCCGCGGCACGTCCATCGGGTCGAAAGGCACCTCGTAGACGGCGGCGGACACCTGTGCGTCGGCCAGCCGCCGAGTACCGTCCGGGAGGCGGTACTCGGTGACCCAGTGGTCGTCGTGGAAGCCTTCGGCGAAGTAGGGCGCGTACCCGCAGCGGATCCGCGAGGGCGTCCCGGTCGCCCGCAGCAGCGAGCACAGCAGCAGCGAGCACAGCAGCAGCGAGTAGTCCCGGCACGTGCCCACGAACTGCTCGTCGTAGGAACTGCAACGGCTTGCCAACCAGTTCGCCGGGAGCGGAGGGCACCCGGTTCCCTGCCGCTGCCGGAACTGATCCGACGGGCCGACGAGGACCGGTCCGCCGGCGCTGTCGCGTTTGTTCAAGAGTCCTGAGCACCCCGCTGCCTAGCGTGGGACCCATGAAGTACGACGAGACGCACCAGTACATGTCCGAATGCGCCGCCGAGGCGTCGCGCGTCGCCCGCGGTGTCCCGGCGGCCCGGTTGAACGACCCGACGCACTGCCCGGGCTGGGATGTCCGCGCCCTGGTCGACCACTGGGTCCTCTACACCTCCCACGGCCTCGAGCACCGCGCCCTGCGCAAGCAACTCCCCGACGACCTGGTCGCCCGCGACTTCACCGCCGACCCGCAGTGGGCCGAGGCGTACGCCGACCAGCTGGAGCGCGCGGTCACGGCCTGGGCGGAGCCGGCCGTGTGGGAGGGCGAGGTCGACCTGGGAACGGCCGCGATGCCCGCCGCCGAGATCGCCGCCATGATCGTCAAGGAGATGGCGGTACACGGCTGGGACGTGGCGGTCGCCACCGGCCAGGAGTTCCACATCTCGGACGACGCGGCTCGCTTCGTCCTCGACGTCGTCGAACGGCACGGTGACCTCTACCGCCGGTACGACGGTTTCGCGGCCGTGGTGCCGGTGGCGCAGGACGCCCCGGTGTTCGAGCGGGCGCTGGCGACGAGCGGCCGCGATCCCCGGCAGGGCGCGGCACGCGTGATCCGCTGAGCGATCACCTCGGGCCGGGGGGCCGGGGGCCGGGGGCTAGAGGCCTGGGGCCCGGGGCCGGGAGCTGCGAGGGGCGGGTTGTGGCCGGAACCGGTACGGCAACGGGAACCGGTCCCGCACGGAAACCGCTCCCGCAACGGAAACCGGTCCCGCAACGGAAACCGCTCCCGCAACGGAAACCGCTGTCGAAAAGAGAAGCCGATCCCGCGGCAGAAAGGGGATCAGAAAGAGAAGCCGGTACCGCAGCAAACACGGGATCAGACAGAAACCGGTACCGAAACGGAAAGAGATCTCCTCGCGGCGCGAGAGAGCCCACCCCCGGTCAGGCGCCGACGGCCGCCAGCGCCGGTGTACGCGCCGCGTCGTACCGTTCCAGCAGCACCCGCGCCACCTCCGGCGCCGGACCCAGCACATCGGCCAGGACGTCCGCTTCGGCCGCGCCTCGCGCGATGCGGTCCGGCAGGAAGCCGGGGGCCAGGACGTACGGCGCGACGGCGACCCGCGAGCACCCCAGCGCCCGCAGTTCGCGGACCGCGTCCTCGGTGCGCGGGAACCCCGAGGGAGAACCGGCGGAGGCGAACGCAGGCCGCACGGCACACCAACCGGTGCGCCGCCACTCCCGCGCGATTTCTGCGATCACTGCGATCGCCTCCGGGTCCGTGGACCCCGCCGAGGCCAGCACGACCCCGGTCGAGGGCTTGTCGGCGGGCGTCAGGCCGGCCTCGTACAGCCGTCGTTCGAGGACGGCGAGCAGCAGCGGCGACGGGCCGAGCACCTCGGCCTGTCTGATCCGCAGCTGTGCCGGAGCATCCCGCAGGACCGCCGGGATGTCCGCCTTCGCATGGAACGCTCGGGTCAGCAGCAGCGGCAGCGCCACCACATCACGGACGCCCTCCGCCGCCAACGACTCCAGCACCCCATGGACGGAGGGGATGTTGAAGTCCAGGAAACCGGTCTCTACCCGCAGGCCCGGCCGCAACGACCGCACCCGCCGTACCAGGGCGTGCACGGTCGCGGCATGCCGCGGGTCGCGGCTGCCGTGGGCAATCACCACGAGAACGGGAGGAACCGGTTTCCTGTACATAAGACTTCAGCTCTTCACCAGCAGACCACGGCTGCGCAGCACCCACCGCTCCAGCGGACTGAAGATCAGCAGGTCGATGGCGATGCCGACGAACAGGATGAGCAGGATCGCCTCGAACACCATCGACATGTCGCTGGCGTTGCGCCCGTTCTCCAGCAACTGCCCCAGGCCGACGCCGAGGTCGGGGAAGGACGCGATGATCTCCGCCGCCATCAGCGAGCGCCACGAGAACGCCCAGCCCTGCTTCAGACCCGCCACATATCCCGGCAGGGCGGCCGGCAACGTGATGTACACGGTTCCCTTCAGCCCCGTCGCGCCCATCGTGCGGCCCGCCCGCAGGAACAGCGGCGGCACCTGGTCGACGCCGGACACCAGCCCGTTGGCGATGGACGGCACCGCACCGAGCAGGATCACCGCGTACATCATCGAGTTGTTCAGACCCAGCCACAGCACGGCCGGCGGCACCCACGCCACCGACGGCAGCGACTGGAGACCGGACAGGATCGGACCGATCGCCGCCCGCACGAACTTCACGCGTGCCACCAGCAGACCCAGCGGGGTGCCGATCGCCAGCGCGAAGAGGAAGCCGAGCAGACCGCGCGAGACGCTGGTCCAGATGTAGCCGAGCAGCTTGCCCTCGAGCCAGGCGTCCTGGAGCGTCCGCCAGACGTCCACGGGGGAGACCAGCTTGGTCGGGTCGTCGACGATCTTGAAGGTGATCTGCCAGACGATCAGCAGCAGCAGGGTCGCCAGGATCGGCGGCAGGATCTTGTCGATGAAGGTCCGCCGAAAGGGCGTACGTCCGGTGGGCGCCACGACGTCCAGCGCGTCGAGCCCCGCCTCCACCCCGGCAAGCTCGGTGGTAACCGCCTTCGTCACCGTCGTCTTCGTCTCAGTGCTGGCCATGACGGCGGATCTCCCCACGCAGGACTTCGGTGATCTCGATGGACAGTTCCGCCACCGGGGCGTCCTCGATCCGGCGCGGCTGCGGGATGTCGACCGTCCACTCGCGCGCCACCCGGCCGGGCCGGGAGGACAGCAGGACGACCCGCTGCGCGAGCCGCACCGCCTCCCGCACGTTGTGCGTGACGAAGAGGACCGACAGTCCCGTCTCCCCCCAGATCCGGGTCAGTTCGTCGTGCAGCACATCCCGTGTGATGGCGTCCAGCGCCGCGAACGGCTCGTCCATCAGCAGGATGTTGCTCTCCTGCGCCAGCGCGCGGGCCATCGCCACGCGCTGCCGCATACCGCCGGAAAGCTCGTGAACACGCTTTCCGTACGCGCCCTTCAACCGGACCAGCTCGAGAAGCTCCTCGGCCTTGTCGCGCCGCTCGGGCTTGGCGACACCCCGGAGCTTCAGGGCGAGCTCGATGTTCTTGCCCGCGCTCAGCCACGGGAAGAGGGCGTGCTCCTGGAACATCAGCGCCGGACGGCCGTCCGTCGTGATGGAACCGGCGGTGGGCTCGTCGAGCCCCGCCACCAGGTTGAGCAAAGTGGACTTGCCGCAGCCCGAAGCCCCCAGGAGGGTGACGAACTCGCCGGGAGCGACATCGAGAGTGATGTCGTCCAGGACGAGCTGCTGCCCACCCGGCCCGGCGAAGGACTTCGAGACGTGCTCAAGCCGGGCCGCGTACTCCACGGACTCCGCGGACTCGGCGGCCTTGGCGAAGGTCGTTGCCATGGTCGTCACCTCCTGGGAACTCATCGGATTCCGATCAGCTGACGCCGAGACCGGCGTCGTCGACCGTGGACTCGCCCTCGGCCTTGAGGACCTTGTTCAGGATGCTCAGGTCGTAGATGCCCTTGAGGTCGGGCTTCTCCAGCAGGCCGGCCTTGACCGCGTGCTCCGCCTCGGCGTTGAGCGTGGAGGCCAGCGGGTCGTTGATGAACTGGATCGACGTCCACGCCGGGTCCAGCACCTCGGTCGGCAGCGCCTTGCCGGAGTCCGCCTCCAGCTGCTTGTTCGCCGCCGCCTTGGCCGCCGCCGGGTTGGCGTTGATCCACTTGTTGGAGTCGACCGAACCCTTCAGCACCGCCTCGACGACCTTCGGGTGCTCCTTCAGGAACTTCTGCGACACGATGATGTTCGTGATCACGAACTTCTTGTCGGGCCACAGCGAGGCCTCGTCGAGCAGCACCTTGCCGCCCTCGGCGACCAGCTTGGACGCGGTCGGCTCCGGCACCCAGGCACCGTCGATCGAACCGGCCTTGAACGCGTCCGGGGTCACCTTGTTGTCGCTGCGGACAACGGTGACGTCGCCCTTGCCGCTCTGTGCGTCGACCTTCCAGCCCTGGTCCGCGATCCAGTTCAGGAACGCCACGTCCTGCGTGTTTCCGAGCTGAGGCGTGGCGATCTTCTTGCCCTTGACGTCCTTGACGGACTTGACCTTGTCCGGGTTGACGACGAGCTTCACGCCGCCGGACGCCGAACCGCCGATGATGCGCAGGCTCTTGCCGGCGGACTTGGTGAAGCCGTTGATCGCGGGGGAGGGGCCGATCCAGCCGATGTCGATGGAACCGGCGTTCAGCGCCTCGATCTCGGAGGGGCCCGCGTTGAAGGTCGCGTACGACGCCTTGGTGGCGCCCAGCGCCTTCTGGAAGATGCCCTGCTCACGCCCGACCAGTGCGGTCGCGTGCGTCAGGTTGCCGAAGTAGCCGATCTTGACGGTGTCGAGCCCGTCGATCTTCTCCGATCCGGCGGCGACCTTCTCGTTGGCGTTGTCGTCCTTGGACTCGGAACCGTAACCGCAGGCGGCCAGGGCGAGCAGGGGAAGGGCCGCTGCGGCCGCGATGCCGCGGCGAAGAAGAACTGAGCGGTTGGCAGGCACGGGAGGGGTTCCTCTCGTTGGCCCGGCGGTCACGGGTTTTCAGGTCGTGGCCGGGAAATCGGCAAAGGGTTTTCGTCGCTTCCGGGACGGCGGGTGGGGGGACGGGGCGCGCAGGCAGTGCGCGTACGTCAGAGCGCACATCGCGCCACTCCGCCCTGCCCGCTGCCGAGGGCGCCGCTGCCGACGCGGCCGCCCTCCTTCGCGAACGTGGAGTAGAAGTCGGTTGTGGTCATTTTCAGAAGTCCCAACCGTCGTCGTCGGACTCGTCCTTGACCGGCTCGGGTGCCGCGAAGGACTCGCCGACCATGCCCGCGGTGAGCGTGGTGCCGTCCGCCGGGTCGATCAGGATGAACGAGCCGGTGCGGCGGGAGTCTGCGTAGGAATCCACCGGAAGCGGTTCCGAGGTACGGATCTTCACGCGGCCGATGTCGTTGGCGACGAGCTGTCCCGGGTGCGGGTGCAGGGACAGGTCGTCGAGCGTGAGACGGGACGGGATGTCCTTGACGATCGCCTTGACCGTGCGGGTGCCGTGCTTGATCAGCACCCGGTGCCCGACGGTCAGCGGCTGGTCGGCCACGTGGCACACGGTCGCCTCGACGTCCTGCGTGGTGGGCGGCGCGTCCTTGGTGGGCACGATCAGGTCGCCGCGCGAGATGTCGATGTCGTCCGTGAGCAGCACGGTCACCGACTGGGTCGTCCACGCCGCGTCCACCGGCTCGCCCAGCAGGTCGATGCCGGAGATCGTCGAGGTACGGCCGGACGGCAGGACCGTCACCGCCTCGCCCACGTGGAACGTGCCGGCCGCGATCTGGCCCGCGTACCCCCGGTAGTCCGGGTGCTCGGCGGTCTGCGGACGGATCACGTACTGCACCGGCAGCCGTGCGTGGCAGTGCGCCAGGTCGTGGCTGACGGGAACCGTTTCCAGGTGTTCCAGGAAGGTCGGCCCGCCGTACCAGTCCATGTTCGCCGACGGATCCACCACGTTGTCACCGGCGAGCGCGGAGATCGGGATCGCGGTGACCTCGGGAACACCGAGCTCGCTCGCGTACGCCGTGAACTCCTCGGCAATCTTCGCGAAGACGGTTTCCCGGTACTCGACCAGGTCCATCTTGTTGACGGCGAGAACGACGTGCGGAACCCGGAGCAGGGCCGCGATCGCCGCGTGCCTGCGGGTCTGTTCCACAACCCCGTTGCGGGCGTCGACCAGGATCACCGTCAGCTCGGCCGTGGAGGCACCCGTCACCATGTTGCGGGTGTACTGCACATGACCGGGCGTGTCGGCGAGGATGAAGCGGCGCCGGGGCGTGGCGAAGTAGCGGTAGGCCACGTCGATGGTGATGCCCTGCTCGCGCTCGGCGCGCAGGCCGTCGGTGAGGAGCGCCAGGTCGGGGGCGTCCTGGCCGCGGTTCGCCGAGGCGCGCTCCACGGCCTCCAGCTGGTCGCTGAGGATCGACTTGGAGTCGTGCAGGAGCCGGCCCACGAGTGTGGACTTGCCGTCGTCGACGGAACCGGCCGTGGCGAACCGCAGCAGGGTCGTTGCCGAGAGTTCCTCGGAGGTGATCGTGCTCATGCTTAGAAGTACCCCTCGCGCTTGCGGTCTTCCATCGCGGCCTCGGACATCTTGTCGTCGGCGCGGGTGGCGCCGCGCTCGGTGAGCCGGGAGGCGGCGATCTCGGCGATGACGTCGTCGAGCGTCACCGCGTCGGAGTCGACGGCGCCGGTGCAGGACATGTCGCCGACGGTCCGGTAGCGCACGAGGCGCTTCTCGACGGTCTCGTCGTCCTTCGGCCCGCCCCACTCACCGGCGGTCAGCCACATCCCACCGCGCCGGAAGACCTCCCGGTCGTGCGCGAAGTAGATCTCGGGCAGTTCGATGCCCTCCCGGGCGATGTACTGCCAGACGTCGAGCTCGGTCCAGTTGGACAGCGGGAACACCCGCACGTGCTCACCGGGTGCGTGGCGGCCGTTGTAGAGGTTCCACAGCTCCGGGCGCTGGCGGCGGGGGTCCCACTGGGAGAACTCGTCGCGCAGGGAGAAAACCCGTTCCTTGGCGCGGGCCTTCTCCTCGTCGCGGCGTCCGCCGCCGAAGACGGCGTCGAACTTCTCGGACTGGATCTTCTCCGTCAGCGGCAGCGTCTGGAGCGGGTTGCGCGTGCCGTCGGGGCGTTCGCGGAGCGTGCCGCGGTCGATGTAGTCCTGGACGGAGGCCACATGGAGGCGCAGTCCGTGCGCGTCGACGACCCGGTCGCGGTACTCGAGGACCTCGGGGAAGTTGTGCCCGGTGTCGACGTGCAGGAGCGAGAAGGGCACCGGGGCGGGAGCGAACGCCTTCAGTGCCAGGTGCAGCATGACGATGGAGTCCTTGCCGCCGGAGAAAAGGATCACCGGGTTCTCGAACTCGCCCGCCACCTCGCGGAAGATGTGCACCGCCTCGGACTCCAGCGAGTCCAGGTGGCTGAGGGCGTACGGGCTGGCCGTGCCCTCCTCGGCCTCGGCGACGGTCGTCGTCATGCCAGTCCCCTCTCGGTGAGCAGGGCGTACACCGACGCCGCGGACTCCTGCACGGTCTGGTCCTGGGACTCGATCCGCAGGTCCGGCGACTCCGGGGCCTCGTAGGGGTCGTCGACCCCGGTGAGCCCGGAAAGCTCGCCCGCCGCCTGCTTCGCGTACAGACCCTTCACGTCCCGGACGGAGCACACCTCGACCGGGGTCGCCACATGCACCTCCAGGTAACCGGTTCCGCTCTCCTGATGGCGCTTGCGCACCGCGTCCCGGCTGTCGGCGTAGGGCGCGATCACCGGGACGAGGGCCGTGACGCCGTTACGGGCGAGCAGCTCGGCCAGGAAACCGATGCGCTGCACGTTGATGTGCCTGTCCTCGCGGCTGAAACCGAGACCCGCCGAGATGAACTCGCGGATCTCGTCGCCGTCGAGCACCTCGACGCGGTGGCCCTCCTCGCGCAGTCGGCCTGCCAGTTCGTACGCGATGGTGGTCTTGCCGGCGCTCGGCAGACCCGTGAGCCAGACGGTGGCTCCGGTCGTCACGTGGTTCTCCCGGTTCGTTGAAGTGGGGGTGGGCGTGGGGGTGTTCGTCGAGTTCGAGGTCATCGCGGTCAGCCGTGCAGCCCGCACTCGGTCTTCGAGCGTCCCGCCCAGCGGCCGGCGCGCGCATCCTCGCCCGCCAGGACCCGGCGGGTGCAGGGGGCGCAGCCGACGGAGGCGTAACCGTCCATCAGCAGGGGGTTGGACAGTACGCCGTGCTCGGTGATGTAGGCATCGACGTCGTCCTGGGTCCACCGGGCGATGGGCGAGATCTTGACCTTCTGCCGCTTGTCGTCCCAGCCGACGACCGGAGTTCCCGCCCGGGTCGCGGACTCGTCGCGCCGCAGGCCGGTGGCCCAGGCCCGGTAGCCCGTGAGCCCCTCTTCCAACGGCTGCACCTTGCGCAACTTGCAGCACAGGTCCGGGTCGCGGTCGTGCAGCTTCGGCCCGTACTCGGCGTCCTGCTCGGCGACCGTCTGCCGCGGGGTGAGCGTGATGACGTTGACGTCCATCACCGCCTCGACCGCGTCCCGGGTGCCGATGGTCTCGGGGAAGTGGTAACCGGTGTCGAGGAACACCACGTCCACGCCCTTGCGGACCCGGGAGGCCAGGTGCGCGACCACGGCGTCCTCCATCGAGGACGTCACGCAGAACTGCTTGCCGAAGGTGTCCACCGCCCACTGGAGGATCTCCAGCGCGGAGGCCTCCTCCAGGTCGCGGCCCGCCTGTTCGGCGAGCGCCTTCAACTCGTCGGTCGTACGGCCTTCCTGAAGCGTCGTCATATCCGGTCCCCTCCCGGGTCGGTGCGCTGAACGCCCCGGGCGAGCAGCCCGAGGAACTTCAGCTGGAATGCGCGGTTGCATGCCGCGCATTCCCAGGCGCCATGGCCCTGCTCGCTCGGACGCAGGTCCTCGTCGCCGCAGTAGGGGCAGTAGAAGGGTGCGGCCCGCTCGCTCATGAGAGGGCCTCCTCGCTGGCGCGCGTGGCCCAGACGGCGAACCGCTCGCCGTCCTCGCGCTCGTCCTGGAACCGCTTCAGCACGCGTTCCACGTAGTCCGGCAGTTCCTCCGAAGTGACCTTCAGACCACGGACCTTGCGGCCGAAACCGGCTTCCAGCCCGAGCGCGCCGCCCAGGTGCACCTGGAACCCCTCGACCTGCTCGCCCCGGTCGTTGAGGACCAGCTGGCCCTTGAGGCCGATGTCCGCGACCTGGATGCGGGCGCAGGCGTTCGGGCAGCCGTTGATGTTGATGGTGATCGGCTCGTCGAACTCCGGGATGCGGCGCTCGAGTTCGTCGATGAGTGTGGAGCCGCGCTGCTTGGTCTCGACGATGGCGAGCTTGCAGTACTCGATGCCGGTGCAGGCCATGGTGCCGCGCCGGAAGGTGGACGGCTTGGCGGTCAGGTCCAGCGCTTCCAGCGCCTCGACCAGCGACTCGATCTGCCCCTCTTCGACGTCGAGGACGATCATCTTCTGCTCGACGGTGGTCCGCACCCGGCCCGAGCCGTGTGCCTCGGCGAGTTCCGCGATCTTCGTCAGGGTGGCGCCGTCCACGCGGCCGACGCGCGGGGCGAAACCGACGTAGTAACGGCCGTCCTGCTGGCGGTGCACACCGACGTGGTCGCGCCAGCGCTCGACGGGGGCGGCGGGCGCCGGGCCGTCGGCGAGCTTGCGCTCGAGGTACTCGTCCTCGAGGATCTGCCGGAACTTCTCCGGGCCCCAGTCGGCGACCAGGAACTTCAGGCGCGCCCGCGTGCGCAGACGCCGGTAGCCGTAGTCGCGGAAGATGCCGATCACGCCCGCCCAGACGTCCGGGACCTCGTCCAGCGGGACCCAGGCGCCGAGCCGGACGCCGATCTTCGGGTTGGTGGAGAGCCCACCGCCGACCCACAGGTCGAAGCCCGGGCCGTGCTCGGGGTGCTGGACGCCGACGAACGCGACGTCGTTGATCTCGTGGGCGACGTCCAGGAGCGGGGAGCCGGAGATCGCCGTCTTGAACTTGCGCGGCAGGTTGGAGAATTCCTTGCTGCCGATGAACCGGCGGCTGATCTCCTCCACGGCCGGGCTGCCGTCGATGATCTCGTCCTCGGCGATGCCGGCCACCGGCGAGCCGAGGATCGTCCGGGGCGTGTCACCGCAGGCCTCGGTGGTGGACAGGCCGACCGCCTCGAGGCGGTTCCAGATCTCGGGCACGTCCTCGATGCGGATCCAGTGGTACTGGACGTTCTGCCGGTCGGTGAGGTCGGCGGTGCCGCGGGCGAACTCCTGCGAGATCTCGCCGATCACCCTCAGTTGCTCGGTGGTGAGCCGGCCGCCGTCGATGCGGACCCGCAGCATGAAGTACTTGTCGTCCAGCTCCTCCGGCTCCAGGATCGCCGTCTTGCCGCCGTCGATCCCCGGCTTGCGCTGGGTGTACAGACCCCACCAGCGCATCCGGCCGCGCAGATCGTTGGGGTCGATCGAGTCGAAACCCCGCTTGGAGTAGATCGTCTCAATGCGTGTCCGCACATTGAGACCGTCGTCGTCCTTCTTGAACTGCTCGTTGCCGTTGAGCGGGGTGAAGTGTCCCGCGGCCCACTGGCCCTCACCGCGGTGACGGCTCACCTTGCGGCGGGGAGTCTCGGCGGCAGGGTTCTGCGGGGTGGCGGCCATGGTTGATACGTCCTTCGGGACAGGCGGGAAGCGGCTCTGACCTGCGCGTACGGGCGCATGGGAGTACATGCGCGTCATTGCGCGAGCGGGAGGCTGTACGGAGATGTCGGCGGTACTGCGGCTCGTCAGCTCGCCGGACAGATGGCGCTGGACATGCGGCCGAGGTCGACGTGCCGCCGACTCACCAAGGCAATTCCAGTTCCGGACATGGCGAAAGCGTGTCACGGCGATCTGGACACAGTCCAGCTTCGTCCGCGATGCGGACACCCCGGTCCCGAAATGTGAGACAAGGGTGTCGTCGATCACATGACCCGCGGGGCCTCTTGTCGGCGCAGGTCACAGCCGGTATGAGCGAAGAGTCAGGCGGGGAGAGCGCCTGGCCAGGGGCCCGGCGCGGACACCTCGGGCTGCTCCTCGACCTTGGTGTCGAACAGCTTGAAACCGCGTCGCTGATAGTTGTCCATGGCGTGCTCGCCGTCCAGGCTGCACGTGTGCAGCCACACCCGCTTGGTCCCCGGCAGTCCCGGCCAGCGGTCCGCGAGGTCCCACGCCCGGGCGGCGCCGTACGCCAGCAGGTGCCCGCCGATGCGCCGTCCCCGGAAGGCGGGGAGCAGACCGAAGTAAACGATCTCTACGGCGCCGTCGTCCTGCGGCTCCAGCTCCACGTACCCGGCCGGCGTGCCCCGGTCGTAGGCGACCCAGGTCTCGACCCCCGGACGCGCCAGATGCTCCTGCCACTGCGCGTACGTCCAGCGCAGCCGGTCGATCCAGCGGATGTCCCCGCCGACGGACGCGTACAGGAAACGGCTGAACTCGGGGGAGGGGACCTCGGAACGGACGATCCGGACGTCACCCTCGGGCGCGGCGGCCGGGAGGACGTCGTTCGGGTCGGTCTGCTCCAGGGACCAGGTGGTCACGGGGATGTTGGTCATGCCCGTCAGGGAATCATCTACCCGGTTGTTCTGTCGATCGAGGCCAGCGGCAGCGCGAAGAGCGTTCGTCCCGACTGGGTCCAGACCTCGCCGGTCGCCTCCCAGTAGGAAAGGGATTCGGTCTGCGGGCTCCAGCAGCTGTGCGTTTCCTCGGTGCCGCACACGGCCGCCTCGGACGTGTCCGACTTGTTGTCGTCCTTGTCGTCGTCACTCTTGCCGGCGTCCTGCCGCCACAGCGTCCCTTGCCTGTCCCGCGGGTCGGCGGCACGGGTCACGTACCACTCCTCCCCGTACGACAGCACGCCTCGTACGCCCGTCACCTTCGTCTCGTACGCCTCCGACGCTCGCACCCGGCCGGTGGCGCTCGTGGCCAGCAGTCCCTCGTGGCCGGTGGCGGTGCTGAAGGGGTAGCGCCACAGGCGGGCCTTGCGGTCGCCGTCGTCGAGCGTCCACTCCCCGGCGACCAGGCTGTCCGGCGCGGTGCTGCGGTCGAGGGAAACGGTTGTGGGGTGCGGGGCGTCGGAGTTCCCGCCGAGCTCGTAGGAACCGATGGCCGGCAGTACGAAGCGGTAACCGTTTGCGGACCAGCCGCCCGGCACCCTCCCGACCGCGGCATCGGCGACGCCGGCCCGTTGGACCCGGTTCATGTCGTACACATAGAGCGCGGCCCGGTCCCCCTCGTCGGCGGTGACCAGCAGTTTGTCCTGGTACCAGACCATCCCGGAGACATGCGAGACCAGCCCCCGGTAGTCCCGCCCCTCGTCCACCGGGACGGCGAGCAGTGCCCAGGTGTAGGTGAGGTGGTTCAGGTCGCCCGCGTTCACGAAGCCGACCCGGGCCAGACCCCGGTCGGCGGCCGTGCCGCCGCTGCGCGACCAGCCGGAGAGGATCACCCGGTTCGAGCCCCAGACGCCGTCGTCGTCCGCGTCGCCCGAGGTGGTGACCGCGCCCGGCTGCCAGCCCTCGGTGTCGTCGGTGTTCCAGCAGTAGGCACGCGAGGCCTCTGGGGAGACGGGCAGAGCCCTGCGCTCGGTGGCCGAGCAGTCGATCGCGTCCCGCAGAGTGCGGTCGGCCCCGTCCAGCACCGCGCCGACGCCGACCGGTCGCCCCATTCCCGCGGCGAGCCGGTCCAGGGAGGCCTGCGGCACCCGGTTCTCCGTCAGACGCAGTTTTCCGGTCTCGGCCGAGGTGGTCAGCGGTTTCAGGTCCCCGGGCCCGTCGTCCGTGACCGTTGCCTGGGAGGCGCTGATCATGGTGGCGGCAGCGGTGAGCGCGAGGGCGGTTCCGGACAGGAACGCCCGCAGTGCCCTGCCTCGTCTGCGCCGGCGGTGTCGGCCGCGTTGCTTCATTTGCCCTCCCGAGGCGGGCCAACTGCGCCTGATGATCCGTACGTTGACTGAGGAGCAGGTGGGGTGACCCGTAGAGGGATGCTACGGCAGTCGGGCGCCGTGGGGACGAAGACTCCGCAAATATGCGGAAGATGCCACCGGAAGGACTCCGGTGAACCCTTGTTTCTACGGCGCCGCCGCCCGGTTTCTCACCACCGCGGGCGCGGTCGAATGCGGCAGCAGACCCTTAGGATCCGCCGGAAGGAGCACCTCGAGCTCGGCGTCCTCGCAGAAACGATACGGCCGATGTTCCAGGAAACCCCCGAGATACCGCCGCACCCGGGACATCTCGGCCCGCACCGTCACCGTACGGCCCGGGTCGCCGAACATGTCCTCGGCCAGGCCCGCCGCGCTGCGGCCGCCCCGGTCGGCCGCCAGCAGGTAGAGCAACTCGGCGTGCCGGGGACTGAGTTCGTGCGACCACGAACCCGCGCCCCCCGACACCGTCACCGACCAGCGCCGGGGCCGGGTCAGGTCCAGCACGATCCGGCTCGCGCCGTGCGGCGCCGACTCCGCGCTCTCGTCCACCGACCGCACCAGCCAGCCCCCGGCCAGCGGCTCCATCGAACACAGCCCCAGTGCCGGGAGCCAGCGGCGGCCCGGGGACGACGACTTGGGCAGCGCGATACGGCTCGCGTACGGCATCCCGGTCACGGCGGCCGTCCACCCGTCCCGGTCCACCGCCGCCGCCCGGCCGCCCAGCCGGGCCAGCACCGGTGCCGCCACCGCGCGCAACCGCTCCAATGACCCCAGGTGCCTCTCCCGCAACCTGGACTCGGCGAGCTTCGCCACCGCGTCGACCCAGGCGAGCGTGGCCGGATGCATCGTCTCCAGCGGCCCACTGACATCGACCACACCGAGCAGCCGGCCGTTGCGCGGGTCGGTGATCGGGGCGCCCGCGCAGGTCCAGGCCGCGTGCGAGCGCACGAAGTGCTCGGCGGCGAACACCTGCACGGGACGGCGCACCACCGCCGGCGTGCCCACGCCGTTGGTGCCGACCACGGCCTCGCCCCAGTCCGCGCCCAGCTCGAAGCCGAGCCCGTCGGCCTTGCGCAGCACGGGTCCGCAGCCCTCACGCCACAGCACCCGGCCCTCCTCGTCGGCGACGACCATGATGTGGTGGGCGACGTCCGCGACCGACAACAGCCCTTCACGCAGCACCGGGAGCACCTCCCGCAACGGCGACTCCTCCCGCCTGCGCCGCACTTCGTCGGCACTGAGCAGCCCCGCCCGGAAATCGTGGTCCGGGTCGACACCGCTGCGCAGCATCCGTTCCCAGGACTGCTCGATCACCGGGCGCGGGGCGACGCGCGTCTGCTGACCGGCCAGCCGGGCGTCGCGCACCTCGTTGAGCACCCGTGCCGCCCGCGCGGCGTCGACGGCCGCGAGCTGCGGCACGTTCATCGGTGGCATCGCCACTGGGCCTCCCGGGAACACACAGTCGGACAACCGGATGTCAAGTTTCTGCGCCGACTGTTTCCGGTCTTGCTGAAGGCCCCATCTTGCCGTCCACAGGTGACGGAGGGGCATAGTCCGGTCACAACCACCGACAAGTTGCAACCCCCTGCAACCCTGGTGAACGTCCACAGGCTGTTTGAAACTTGAGCCACGTCGTCCCGAGCGGCGATTCTGGCCTCGCAGGGCCATTGCGGCGGGGGTGGTGCCGTGTCGGCGCAGCACCACCCCCGCTTCCTGTTCGCGCAGGCCGGCGCGGTCAGCAGCGGGGTTCGGCCCGCTCGACGATCGACGCCAGGTCGAGAGTGTGGGGCAGTGTCCCGAAGGCCGCGCCCCCGTCCCCGCCCAGCCGCGAGGCGCAGAACGCGTCGGCGACCTCCGGCGGCGCGAATCGTACGAGCAGTGCCCCCTGAAGCACCAGAGCGAACCGCTCCGCCAGCCGGCGCGCCCGTCCCTCGACGCCGTCCAGGTCGGCCAGCTCCGTCAGCAGGCCCTTGATCGCCTTGTCCAGCCGGTGATCGGCCCCGCGGGCCTGCCCCACCTCCTGGAGATAGGCGTTCAGCGCCTGGGGCTCCCGCTGCAGTGCCCGCAGCACGTCCAGTGCCTGGATGTTGCCCGCGCCCTCCCAGACCGAGTTCAACGGCGACTCGCGCACCAGCCGGGGCATCCCCGACTCCTCGACGTAACCGTTTCCACCCAGGCATTCCGACGCCTCCACCGCCACCGGCGCGCAGCGCTTGGTCACCCAGTACTTGGCTGCCGGGACCGCGATCCTCAGCAACGCGCGCTCCTGCTCCCCACCGTCGTCATAGGCCGCCGCCAGCCGCAGCGCGAGCACGGTCGCCGCCTCCGACTCCAGCGCGAGGTCGGCCAGAACGTTGCGCATCAGCGGCTTGTCGACGAGTTTCCCGCCGAACACCTCACGGTGGGTGCAGTGATGGATCGCCTGCGCCACCGCCTGCCGCATCAGCCCCGCCGAGCCCAGCACACAGTCGAGCCGGGTCGCCGCCACCATGTCGATGATGGTGCGCAGCCCGCGCCCCTCCTCACCGACCCGACGGGCCCACGTCCCGTCGAACTCGACCTCGGCGGACGCGTTGGACCTGTTTCCCAGCTTGTCCTTGAGCCGCTGGAGGCGGAAAACGTTGCGGGTACCGTCTTCCAGCACCCGCGGCACGAGGAAACAGGTGAGCCCGCCTTCGCCCCGGAAAGGGGCCGCCTGCGCGAGCACCAGGAAACCGTCCGACATGGGCGCCGAACAGAACCACTTGTGCCCGGTCAGTTCGTACGTCCCGTCCTCGGCGAGAGGAGTGGCGACCGTCGCGTTCGCCCGGACGTCGCTGCCACCCTGTTTCTCCGTCATGCCCATGCCGAACAGGGCCCCGGCCTTCAGCCGGGCCGGCCGCAGCTCGCGGTCGTAGATCGTGGACGTCAGCCGGGGCTCCCACTCGGCGGCCAGCTCCGGATCGGCGCGCAACGCGGGCACCGCCGCGTGGGTCATCGACAGCGGACAGCCGTTGCCCGCCTCCACCTGGGTCCACACCAGGAAACCCGCCGCCCGGCGCACATGCCCGCCCGGCCGCACCCAGGCATCCGTCAGATGGGCTCCGACCCCCTTGCCCAGCAGCCGGTGCCAGGCCGGATGGAAGTCGACCTCGTCGATGCGGTGCCCGTACCGGTCGTGCGTACACAGTTTCGGCGGATACTCGTTGGCCTGCACCGCCCATTCGTGCAGCTGCTCCGATCCGGCCGCCC
Organism: Actinobacteria bacterium OV320; assembly: GCA_001298545.1. Lineage (GTDB taxonomy): Bacteria > Actinomycetota > Actinomycetes > Streptomycetales > Streptomycetaceae > Streptomyces > Streptomyces coriariae. The sequence continues at coordinate 305,855 of LJCX01000030.1, read as the reverse complement.
GGCCGAGCGCGGACAACTCACCGTGCGCCTCGTCGAGCAGCTCCGGATCAAGATGCCGTTCCACGGCCGCCACCAGCGCTTGATCGGCGCCGTACACGTCGTACCCGGTCAGGGGCGGGGGCTGGTTGGTCACGGTGTGCGTGGTGCCTGCCATAGCCCGAACCTACCCCCGGGTACGACGGTCATGGCCACCCGGCAGCGCGCGTGCCGCTCCCCGACCCGGTGAAGTGGCCTTGCCGGAGGTGAGTGCAGCCCCGAACGGCGGATACCTTTAGGGCGTGCAGCCAGGAAGTCAGTCACCCGAGCAACCCGGGAGCCCCACCGGGCGTCTCCACCGGGCGCGTGCCCTTTACCGCAACGTTTCCAAGCGACGGACAGCCTGGCTGCTGTTGAAGGACACCACCAACACCTGCATCGAGTACCGCATCCTCGGTCTCGCCGCCGAAGCCGCTTTCTTCACGTTGCTGTCCGTGCCGCCGCTGCTGCTCAGCCTCATCGGACTGCTCGGCTACGTCGACGACTGGACCGGTACCGACACCATCACCAGCCTGGAGGCCAACCTCCTCGACGCCTCCCGCACGGTCCTCTCGGACAAGGGCGTCAGGCAGATCGCCCAGCCGATCCTCGACGACGTGATGAAGGGCGGCCGCCCCGACGTCATCTCCATCGGCTTCCTGTTCGCGCTCTGGTCGGGCTCGCGCGCGGTGAACGTCTTCATCGACACCATCACCGTGATGTACGGCCTCGACGGCGTGCGCGGCATCGTCAAGACGCGACTGGTGGCCTTCCTGCTGTTCGTCGGGGCCCTGCTGATCGGCTCGGTCGCGCTGCCGCTGATGGTCGCCGGGCCGGACGCGGTGGTGCGGATCGTCCCCTGGTCGACCACCGTGGTGCAGGTCCTGTACTGGCCGGTCGTGATCGTCCTGTCCATCGCGTTTCTGACAACGCTCTACCACGTCTCCGTACCCGTGCGCTCGCCGTGGATCGAGGACGTTCCCGGCGCGCTCGTCGCCCTCGCCATGTGGGTGCTCGGCAGTTTCCTGCTGCGCATCTACCTGACGAACACGATCGAGGGCGCCACGATCTACGGTTCCCTCGCGGCCGCAGTCGCCGTACTGCTGTGGATCGGCGTGTCCGCGTTCGCCGTGCTGGTCGGCGCCGCCGTCAACGCCGCGATCGACCGGGTCTGGCCGGCCGCCGCGACGGCCGCGGCCCGCGCCGCCAACGAACGGCTTCGGGAGGAGGAGGCCGCGGAGTACGTCGCTCGCATGGCCGCGATCCGCTCCCACGAGGACGACGACCCCGACGATCCCGACATGCCGTCCGAGTTTCCCGAGCGGTGGTCCCGCTTTCTTCCCCCGGAGGACGTGACGGGACGTTTCCGGACGCATGCGAAGAGTTATCCGAAGGCCCACGGGGGAAACGGCGGCAACGGGGAGGAACAGCCCCCGGAGAGATGACCCCTCCGGGAGGTGAGTTCCCGCAGCGCGAACCGAGGAGGAGCGAGAAGCGAGGCCCCGGAGCGCTCCCGGAAACGCGCTACCTACGCCTTCCAGACGCCCGCCCCCGCCGACTCCTTCGCGAACTCCGTGAAGTCACGCGGCTCGCGGCCGAGCACCTGTCGGACGCCGTCCGAGAGATAGGCGTTACGACCGTCCAGCAGCGACTCGAACAACTCCACCAGGAACGCGACTTCCTCCGCGGGAACCCCGAACCCGGCCAACTGCTCACCGTACTGATGCGCCGGCACGGGCGTGTACGTCAGCTCGCGCCCGGCGGCCCGCCCTACTTCCGCAACCGCTTCCCGGAACGTCAGCAGGCGTGGCCCGGACACCTCGAGTGTCTGGCCCACGTACCGGTCGCCCTCGGTAAGCGTTTTCACCACCACGTCGGCGACATCCCGCAGGTCGACGAACGGCTCCGGTACCTCCCCACCCGCGAACACAAGCTCCCCACTCTGCCGAAGCCCCTCCACCAGCGGCCCCTCACTGAAGTTCTGTGCGAACCACGCGGCCCGCACCACCGTCCAGTCCGCGCCCGACGCCCGCAGCGCCTCCTCGGTCGGCAGCGCCCGCTCCTCACCCCGCGACGACAACAGCACCAGCCGCCGCACCCCGAGCGCGACCGCCTCCCTGGCCAGCCGTCCCACCGCGTCGGCCGCGTCCGGCGCCCCCACGTCCGAGGGATGCACCAGGTACGCCGCGTCCGCGCCGCGCAGCACGTCCGCCCACGTCGAGCCGTCGTGCCAGTCGAACCCCTGCGCGCGCGAGGCCGCCCGCACCGTCAGCCCGGCCGCCTCGGCCGCCTGCGCCACCCGGCTGCCCGTACGACCGGACGCGCCGGTCACCACCACCGTCATCCGCTGTGCCGTGTTCTGTGTCATGCCTTCAGTCAACTGCCGTACGCCGCACGGTCCCATCGCTGAACGGCTCATTCCCATAAGCGCGCGTCTACGCTTGCCGCATGGACGCTCCCCCACGCTCGAACATGCTCACGCGGGGGGACCCCCTTGCAGGCCTGCTGGAGGGTCCACGCGCGCGTGGCGCCCTCATGATCCGCGCGTGCTTCGACCCACCCTGGGCCGTACGGGTCGAGGACCGAGCCCCGCTGACGGTGATGCTCATGGTGCGCGGCGAGGGCTGGGTCGTGCCGGACGACGGGGAGACCGTCCGCCTGCGGGCCGGCGACCTCGCCATCGCCCGCGGCCCCGCCCCCTACACCTGCGCCGATGCCCCCGGCACGCCCCCACAGGCGCTGATCCTCCCCGGCGGACAGTGCGCGTACCCCGACGGGCGCCTCCTGAACGGCTCCATGGATCTGGGTGTACGCACCTGGGGCGACCGACTGGACGGCTCCACCGTCGTGCTGATCGGCACCTACCTGATGCAGGGTGAGATCAGCGGCCGACTGCTGGATGCGCTGCCCCCACTGCTCTCCCTGACCTCCGACGTCTGGCAGTGCCCGCTCACCCCCCTGCTCACGGAGGAGATCATCCGCGACGAACCAGGTCAGGAGGTCGTCCTCGACCGCCTGCTCGACCTCCTGGTCATCGCCGCGCTGCGGGCCTGGTTCTCCCGCCCGGAAGCGGCGGCGCCGGCCTGGTACCAGGCGCTGGCCGACCCGGTCGTGGGCCGCGTTCTACGGCTGGTCCAGGACGACCCGGCGCACCCCTGGACCGTCGCTTCCCTTGCCGCGAAGGCGGGTGTCTCCCGGGCGGCCATGGCCCGCCGCTTCAGCGAGCTCGTGGGCGAACCCCCGATGGCCTACCTCACCGGCCGGCGCCTGGCTCTCGCCGCCGACCGACTGCGCGACACCGAGGACACGATCGGCGCGATCGCCCGCCAGGTCGGTTACGGCAGCGCTTTCGCCCTGTCCAGCGCCTTCAAGCGGGCGTACGGCGTGAGCCCGCAGGAACACCGGACGCGGGTGGCTTAGGGAGGGTTCGGGGGAGTGGGGAACTGGGCGGACGGACCGGAAGTATCGGATGCAGCGGATGCATCGGATAACCGGTTGGGACGGCCGGGGCGCCGGTGCGGGCGATGCGGTGCCCTGCTCGGGTGGGTGCATTGCGGAGGAGAGCCAGGGGGGCGGGGGAAACGTGTTTCCGATCGCGTTTCGGTCGCTGGCTGTAGCAAGGCCTGACGCCATGCCTATGACGATCTCCGGATCGGGGCGGTGAAAGCGTTTGGCAGGCGGCGGTATGCGGTTTCTTGCGGTTTCCTCGCCGTTGCGGCGAGCGGCACTGCGTCGGCCTGTTTCGCTGTGAGCCGCCGGGGCGGACGTCGCGACATGAGGAAATCCGGTTTCCGGCCGCGGAAACGAACGCTGCTGCACCGCGCGGACGGCGGCCCCTTCACGCAGGAGGCGCTGGTGGAAGCGTGGAAGCGGGACAGAAAGCACGGCGGCTCCGTACCGGCGTCCCGGATCCCGGCGGCGTAGCCTGGCGTACATGTACGAGGAGCGGCCCTCCCGGCTGGCCGGGGCGGTGGTGTGGACGAACACGCCGTCCGGGGCACCCGGCACGCTTCCCGTCCTCCCGGACGGCTGTATGGACCTGCTGTGGCGCGAAGACAGACTGCTGGTCGCCGGACCGGACACCCGCGCTCATGTACCCGACGGTCCGCCCGTGACCTGGGCGGGCATCCGCCTGTTCCCCGGCACCGCGCCCGCGCTGCTCGGCGTACCGGCCCATGAACTACGCGACCGCCGCGTCGAGTTGGCCGACCTGTGGACCGCACCGGAGGTACGTCGCCTTGCCGACCGGGTCGCCGCGGCCCCGCACCCGGCGGTGGCATTGGAGGAACTGGCGCTGGAGAGGGCGGAGCCGCCGGACCGGGCGCTGCGCCGACTGGTCACCTCCCTCGCAGCAGGTCGGGCGGTGGCCGAAACGGCCGACGAACTAGGCCTAGGAGCACGTCAGTTGCATCGCCGTTCGCTGACCGCCTTCGGCTACGGCCCCAAGACGCTGGCCCGGATCCTGCGCCTGCAACGGGCTCTGGCGCTGGCCCGGCAGGGTGTGCCGTACGCGGACACGGCCAACCGGGCCGGTTACGCCGACCAGGCCCATCTCTCCCGGGACGTCAGGGAGTTCACAGGCCTCACGCTGGGCGCCCTCCTGCGTTGAGCGGGCTGCGCTACTGAGGGAGCGGCGCGAACAGGTCGACGCCGTTGCCGTCGGGGTCGAGCACGACGGCGTAGCGCTGGCCCCAGAAGGCATCCCACGGCTTCAGGTCACCTCGGTGGCCGGCGCCCAGCAACTCCTCGTACACCGTGTCGACGTCGCCCGGTGTGTCACAGCGCAGCGCGAGTGAGGTCCGACCACCGCCGGAGGGCGGCTGCCATCCCGGGTTGAACGAGCGGACGGTGTCCTCGGTGTCCAGCAACAGCCGCAGTCCACCGGGCAGTTCGGCCTCGGTGTGCGGCTCGTGCTCGGCCCCCTCGGGAAAGGTGAAACCGAGCAGACGGTAGAAGGAGACGGATGCGGCCATGTCGGATACGACCAGGCCGATGGCATCGAATCGTGGACTCATACGGCAACGGTAGGCAGCGCTGCCGCGGCTGGTCTTGAAGGAAACGGACACAGCCCCGGAAAACCTTTCCGTACACCCGGACGGCGCCGTGGGCGGATGCCCGACCGCGCGGACACGGAACCCAGCCCCGTTTCGACGACCGGCCGAGCTTTGCTACCGATCACCTTCTCGCCCGCCGGTCACGAGAGGGCGCCGACATTCGCGGCCAGGGGCGGAAGGAGCCCGCTGCTGCCGGTTGGCTCCGGGGTCCGCACGAGCAGGAGACAGCCGCCGCCGCGAGGTCCGCTGATGCCGACCTCGACCAGGTTCCGGTTCAGCCGAAGGTCACCGGCCCGTTGGGTGTGTCCACCGTGAACGAGAATCCCGCCGGGCCCTCGGTGAGGGCGAGGTCGGTGCCGAGGGTGCTCAGCACAGGGCGGATCTCATCGGGGTCGGGAGCGGTGGCGGTCAGTTCCAGCAGGGGACTGACGGGCAGGCCTGAGGCGGAGGGATGGGTGGTGCTGCCCCAGTCGATGAGGAACGGCACCAGGCCGGACGGATGTGGGGAGCCGCCATCGGTCAGCCGCCATCGCAGCAGAGTTCCGTCGGGACGACGTCGGCTCATCTCCCGTACGTCACCGGTGTCGTAGCCCCGCGAGCGGGCGGCCTCGACCGTCGCGTCCAGATCGGGCGGGCTGATGGCCCAGGTGATCGTCCGCGCGGAGGCGAGCGCGTCCACGCCGAAGGGACGCGGGTAGGACGGTGTCGGCTGTTCCGGATCCGGGCCGATGATCTCCAGATATGCGCGATGCCCGAGGTCGACCAGGTAATTGCGGGTGCCGAGCCCGACATGCACCCCGCCCGGCGCCGGGGCCACTCCCGTGCGCCGGGTGAACTCGGCGACCGTCGCCGCCAGATCGGGCGTTGCGAGGACGATGTGGTCGAGGCGTGCGGGAATGGTGTTCATCCTGCCCGAGCCTACGCGTCCGGCCTCCGAAACGACCGCGCCCATGGAACGCCCGTGCGGCAGGCTGGGGTGCGGGTTCCGTGCGCTGCTCGGCACCCCCGCAGTACCCGCACGGCTGACGTGCTCGCTGATCCGCGCTCGTCGTCAGCGACGACCGGGGGCGAACGGCGGCGGTCGGCGGCGGTCCGCGTCGGAAACCGGATGCAAGCGGTGGACTCGCTTGCAGCGGCGCCTCGCGCGGATGTATCGGGCACCTCAGGGGGCGTGCGCGAACACGAGCAACCGGTTACATCCCTGCTCAGCACTCCGAAAACAACGCTCACCTCCGAAATTTTCGTCCTGATCATCTCCCTGGGACCCGAACTCCCGTCCGCCTAGGCTCGTCCCCATGACCGCCCGCCTGCTCGTGTACACCCGCACCACCGACTACCGCCACGACTCCATCCCGGCCGCCATCGCCGCCGTACGCGGGTTGGGCGAGTTCGTCGTCGACCACACCGAGGAACCGGCGGCCCTGGAGGCCTCGCTGGACGGGTACGCGGCCGTGGTCTTCCTCTCCACCAGCGGCGAGGTGCTGACCCCGGCAGGGCAGGAACGCCTCGCCGGTTATGTCGAGGCGGGTGGCGGTTTCGCCGGGGTGCACGCGGCGGCCTGCACCGAGTACGACTGGCCGTACTTCGGCGAACTCCTCGGCGCCCGGTTCGCCCGCCATCCCGAGTACCAGTCGGGCAAGGTGGTGATCGAGGATCGCGACCACCCCGCCACCAGCTCGCTGCCGGCCGTTTGGGACTTCACCGACGAGTGGTACGACTTCCGCGCCAACCCGCGCGGGCGGGTACGTGTTCTCGCCGTCGCCGACGAGTCGTCCTACACGGGGGGCGGAATGGGGGCCGACCACCCGCTGGTCTGGTGCCGTGAGCAAGGCCGGGGACGCGTTTTCTACACGGCCCTCGGGCACGCCTCCGAGGCCTACGCCGATCCTCACTTCCGTGCCCATCTGGGCGGCGGCATCGCCTGGGCGGCACGGTTGCGGGACCAGTGACGTTTCTCCGGTGAACCGGTTGCGCCATTGGGGTGAGCAAAGCCTTCACCTGGAGGAAGTCGCGCATCGACATAGAGATCCTTTTGTCTTCGTAAAGGGCCGTTGTGTCGCAACGGCTCTTTGCACCTGGTGTGTTGACCCCTCGACTCCATTGGAGGAGCCGGACGGTGACTTACGGGAACAAGTTGCGGGAGCGGATCGCCGACCCGGGCACGACCCCGCTGATCGGCGTGTACGACATGTACTCGGCGTCGATCGCGGCGGAGCACTACGACGGGATGTTCGTCTCGGGCTTCGGCTTCGCGGCCTCGCACTACGGGCTGCCTGACATCGGTTTCATCGCCTGGCCGGACATGGTGGCGTTCGTCCAGCGGCTGCGGGGCGCGTTCCCGCAGCAGCACCTGCTGGTGGACATCGACGACGGGTACGTCGATCCGGAGGTCGCCTGTCATGTGGTGGAGGGCCTCGAGCGCATCGGGGCCTCGGGCGTGATCCTGGAGGACCAGAAGCGGCCGCGCCGGTGCGGGCACGCCGACGGCAAGCAGGTACTGCCGCTGAACGAGTACCTGGCAAAACTGGAGATGGTGCTGGCCACCCGGCGCGACCTGGTCGTGGTGGCCCGTACGGACGCGACCGACGAGCACGACATCCTGCGGCGGGCCGCCACGCTGGCCGCCACCGACGCGGACGTGATCCTGGTCGACGGGGTCCGCACCGTGGAGTGGATCCGCCGGATCCGTGACGTGGTGGGGAACAAGCCGCTGCTGTTCAACCAGATCGCCGGCGGGAAGTCCCCCAGGCTCTCGCTGAGCGAACTGTCCGACCTGGGCGTGAACATCGCGATCTACAGCACGCCGTGTCTCTTCGCCGCGCACGCGGCGATGGACTCAGCGCTCACCGACCTCAAGCGCGCCGACGGCAGGCTTCCCGAGGTGGACGCGGCGAGCGGCATCGGCGTACGGGCCTCGACGGAGCTGTTGGAGCGGAACATCGCGCGCCTGCGTACCGCGTCCGAGAGCGTGAACGCGTGAGCCTGGTCGCGCCCCGGCTCAGGACGGCGACGGTCCTGGCGGCCGCCCTGCTGGGCGCCGCCACGGCGCAGGCGGTCGCCGAAGGCAGCCTGATCACCGTGATCGACAATTCGCACGCCGACTCGATCCTCGAGGTCGACCGGACGGCCAACGTCCAGCAAGGGAGCAGCGGCACCGCGGGCAGCGACCACGACGGAAGCGCTGTCGACATGATGGAGGCCCTGGTCGGCGCACCGGACCGGGGTGAGGACTGAGGCGAGGAGATCACCGGCCGGGAGTCACCGTGATGGTGGCTCCCGGCCTTCCGCTGTCTGTTACGACGACTTTCTCGACAACCCGGGCGAGCGCGCGCTGCCGGGCGAGGCGCCCCACGGTGAAGAAACTCATCGCAGCGACGGCCACGGTGACGGCCGGGCCCCGGTCGCGACCGTGACGCTCGTGCCGTGCCGACGCCACGCGAACGGCCCGGCCCGGGCGACCGGGTTGCCGAACGGTGTGTCAGTCCTCGCCGACGTCCGGGCGTCCGGCCTCGTCCAACTCGACGTCTTCGGGCTCGTCGCCGGTCCCGTCACCGGGATCGCTGACGGTGGCGTGAGCGGTGGCGTCCCGAGGGACGGCACCGAGAGTCGCGGCCTGGGCCGTCCCCATGACGCTGATGAGGACGGCGGACACCACGACGAACAGGACTGTGGCGCGCGTGCTGAGTTTCATGCCCGGAAAACGATCAGTAACGCCGGGAGGTCACCGTTTCACGTCGTTGCCCGCCGGCGCGGTGGCGCTGTGCTCGCCCGCTCCACGAGCCGTGTCGACAACTCCGTCCGCGTCCCCTCCGGGTGCTCGCCGTCCATCATCCGCAGCAACAACCGCAGCCCCGTTGCCGCCATCTCCGCCAGCGGCTGGCGCACGGTGGTGAGAGCGGGGGTGGCCCATCGGGACTCCGGCAAGTCGTCGAAACCGACCACACTGACGTCGTGCGGAACCCTCAACCCCCTCTCCGTCAAGGCCAGATAGGCGCCGAGGGCCATGTGGTCGGAGCAGACGAAGACGGCCGTCGGCGGTTCGGGCAGATCGAGCAGCTCATGCATACGCCGGTGCGCGACGGACTCGTCGAACCCGCCGTTGCGCAGGTACTCGGGGCGGCAGGTGATCCCTGCCGACGCCAGGGCGGAGCGGTAACCGGCTACCCGAGCGCTGCTGCACATCTTGCGGCGCGGACCGGCGATCACGGCGATGCGTTCGTGGCCGAGCGCCAGCAGGTGCTCGGTCGCCGTCACCCCGCCCTGCCAGTTCGCCGCGCCCACCGACACCACCCCGGGCGGCGGCTCGACCACCGGGTCGATCAGCACGAACGGGGTGCGGTGCTGCTCCAGCCAGGCGTACTGAGAGCCCGTCAACTCCGTCAGGTTGAAAAGGACTCCGGCCGACCCGCGCACCGTCAGTTTGTCCAGCCAGCCGCGCTGCGGGCGGCCGACGCGGGTACGGGACAGGGCTGCGGAGACGACCACGTCCAGACCCGCGTCATGCGCCGCCTCCTCCACGCCGTGCAGCACCGCGCCTGACCAGGAGCTGTCCAGCGAGTGCACCACGAGGTCGATCAGCCGGGGCGGCTTGGTCGCGTCGAAGCGTGGTCTGCGCACATAGCCCAGCCGGTCCAGCGCTTCCGTCACCCGGCGTCTGGTCTCGGGGGCGACATCCTCCCTGCCGTTGACCACCTTGGAGGCCGTCGGTACCGACACCCCTGCCTCGCGGGCCACGACCGCCAGGGTCGGCCCAGCCGTCACGCTCGCACTTGCCGTGCGCACCATCGGGAACCACCTCTCCGGCCCGCCCGAAGGCCAGCGAAAGTTCGACCAGCGCCCTTTCGGAGCCGATTCGGAATCAGACAGCTCGCAGAAAGCGCTTGCTATCCTAGGTGTGCGTCGGCGTGACGTGAAGACTCCGGAAAACGCGGGATCTTGAGCGCCGGAACTTTCGAAACTCCGGACGCTCGGCGCGACGCGAGGGGACAGCCGCCCTGAATCGAGATGGGCGCCCTGAAGCGGAGACGGGCGGCCCGCAGACCTGTCAGGGCGATACCCGCCACGGTGGCGCGGGCGAACCTTCTCCGGGGGCTGGTGGAGTTCATCTGACCGTGATCCTTGGAGGGGTCAACCGGGCCGAATCGCCCTTGGCTTCACGCACCATGTCTCTGTCGACGCTGTGGCTCAGCGTTGCCGCTTCGGAGGCCGCACCGAGTCCCGTACGACGACATGGGTGCCCAGGACCAGGTGCTCGGCGTCTCCGCTCTTGCGTCGGGCGCCGCCCCCGGTGCCCTGCCGTCGGTCGGCCACCGCGCGCAGGGCTACCCGGCCCATTTCCTCGTAAGGGACGTGGACCGTGGTCAGTTGGGGGGTGAGCTGGGATGCCAGGGGGATGTCGTCGAAACCCGTGATCGACACGTCGTCCGGCACCCGCAGACCTGCTCCGCGCAGCGCCTGCATGGCTCCCGCGGCGACGATGTCGGTGCCGGCGAGCACGGCGGTGAAGTCCGGCGTCTCGTGCAGAGCCGCCTGCACCGCGGCGTACCCGTGCTCGTCGTCGTACGGACCGTGCCGCACCAGTCCTTGGTCGAACGGCACCCCGTAAGCCTCGAAGGCCCGGCGGGCGCCCCTCAACCTGCCCTGGGCTGTGGTGAGTTCAGCAGGGCCAGGCAGAACCAGGACCCGCCGGTGACCGGCCGAGAGCAGATAGCTGGCCATGGCGTAGGCACCGGACTCGTTGTCGTAGTCGATCGTCGTGGCCGGGACGTCCCCCTCCAGCGGTGGCCTGCCGACCAGGACCAGATGCGAGCCGGCCGCGTCCAGAGAACGGGCGAACCGGGCCATGCGCAGCTGGTACTCGTCGTAGTCGTAGGCGCCGCCGAGCAGGACCACGGCGTCGGCGCCCTGCTGGCGCATGAGGTTGACGAGGGTGAGTTCGCGTTCGGGGTCGTCGCCCGTGGTGCCGACGATCGACAGCCAGCCGCGCAGGGTGGCCGCGCCCTCGACGCCCTTCGCCACGTGGGCGAACGCGGCGCCGGTGATGTTGTTGATCAGTATCGCCACCGTCGGAGTACCACCACCGGCCAGGGAGCGGGCGTGCGCGTTGGTGACATAGTCCAGGTCGCGGACCACCTTCATCACGCGGCGCCGCAACTCCTCGGAGACCGGGTAGTTGCCCGACAACACGCGGGAAACGCTTGCCACGGACACACCCGCGCGTTCCGCCACATCCCGTATGGTCGCCCGGCCGGCGTCACCCGTCGTCCTGCGCTGACTCACGTTGCGGCTCCTTCACTGTTCGTGGACGCCGACGAGGGCGTCATGGAGGCCACGGTCGCGGACCTCGCCGTTGCCTGATCAGCACGGCAGGGGCCCGGCCCCCGTCCGTGCCGGAACCGTATCCCAAGGGTCCGCCAGCCGGACCGGCCTGTGGATAACCCCGGCCATCGCCGTGGCCAGAGACGTCGGCAACGGGGCGGACCTGCGCATCACGCCACCCGGGCCAGGTCGGCGCGGCGTACTTCGTGGGCGAGAGGCAGTCCGTCGGCCAGCCGTTCCAGCTCCTCGACGACGACGCGGCCGAGCCGTTCCAGCTCGTTTCCGAGGGAGCCGGCGATGTGCGGGGTGAGAAACACGTTGGGCAACCGGTAGAGAGGAGAGCCCGCGGGCAGCGGTTCGGGTTCGGTGACGTCCAGGACCGCGTGCAGTCGACCGGAGACCAACTCGTCGGTGAGGGCGGAGTGGTCGACCAGGGCGCCTCGAGAGGTGTTGATCAGGACGCCGCCGTCACGGATCAGGGCGAGACGGGCGCGGTCGAGCAGGTGGCGGGTCTCGGGGATGTCGGGCGCATGCAGGCTGACGATGTCGCTGTGCCGCAGGAGATCTTCCAAAGAGAGCAGCTGTGCGCCGAGTTCGACGGCCTCCGCCGCGTCGACGTACGGATCGTGCAGGAGGACCTCGAAGTCGTAGGGGCGCAGCAGTTCCAGGAGGTGCCGCCCCACCCGCGAGGCGCCGATGACCCCGATCCGGCGGCCGAGGTTGCCGGTGGTCGCGGTCTCGGCGGGGGTCGGCTGGGCATGGGTGCGCCGGAAGCGCTCACGGTGGACGAAGGCGTCCTTTCCGGAGAGCAGGATCATCGCGAGTGTGTACTCGGCGACCGGGACGGCGTTGCCGGTCACCGCGCTGGAGACGGTCACCCCCCGGCTCCACAGGGCTTCTCCGACCAGGGAGCGCACCGAACCCGCAGCGTGCAGGACCGTACGGAGCCGAGGGGTCGTATCGAGGATGTCCGGATCGAGGCGGGGACAACCCCAGCCGGTGATCAGGATCTCGGCGCCGGCCAGCGCCGACGCCGCGGCGGGATCGGCGAAATCCCTTACGACGAGCGCCGGGTCGATCTCGGCCGACTGCCGCAGCCGGGTCACGAGCGGCGGGGGAAACAGCAGGGGAAGGTGCACCGGATCCATGGCGAACACGGCCCTGGGCAGCTGGGCGCTGGGCATGACTCTCCTGAGGTGCGTGGGAAACGTTTTCTGAAAGCGCCTTCTACCGTAGATCTGGCCAGAGACGTGGTCAATCAGTCGGACGATCACCGGGATGGAAGCCCCTCGCTCGATTGGCGGGCAAATGGCCATCTCAGAGCGGTTGTTGAGGTGGCGTGGGTGAAGGGCGTCGTCGGACGTGAGGGCAGGTGAAGCCTGTTTCCGACTGGTGAGTACACGGGGCGCGAGGGGTGTAAGTGCCGCCTGGGTCTACGGCTGGAAGACCGATGGATCCACAACCGGTTGTCGCGGTCTCGTCGAAAGCCGTGCACGGGGGCCGATGGCGGCTGCGGCACGCGCCGGTCGGCTTTTGCCAGGGCTTCCCTCGGGGCGGTCTCTTCAATCCGTGCAGTTCAAGGGGCCGTGGTACGCGGCCGACATGGCTATGGTTTCGCGTGCCGGATCGTAGGTGGGCCGCGCACAGAGTTTTCGAAAGTCTGCGGGCGGCCCCTTGACGGGCTACCGGGAGCGGAAGAAGCTCCGGCCCCTCGGTCGTAGCAACCGGTTCCTACCTGTTACTCACCAGCGGCGGCTACGACCAGCTCGGTTCCGGCACCCTGATGTACGCCAAACAGCCCTGCCGCGGGCTCGTGCACCGGAATACCGCGCACTGTTGTGGTGCTCTGGTCATACCGGTGCGCGAGCGCGGCGAAGGGCTGGTGAGCAGATGGCAGCAGACCAGACGGACCCACGGGCCGAGGCCCAGGTGGACCCCGACCCCGATCCCGTCGTCACGACCCCCTACGGGGCCGTACGCGGGAGGTACGAGAACGGTATCGCCGCTTTCCGCGGGATCCCGTACGCGGCACCCCCCTTCGGGGCCCGCAGGTTCCGGCCGCCGGTGCCGCCCGAGCCCTGGGACGGGGTACGCGACGCGGGCGTCTTCGGCGCAACGCCGCCGAAACCGCCGTACTCCGAGGCCTTCGCCCAGTACCTGTCCGACCCCGTCGTGGCGGGCGACGACTGCCTCAACCTCAATGTCTGGACGCCCGAGCCCGACCCCGCAGCCCGGCTTCCCGTCCTCGTCTGGCTGCACGGTGGCGCTCTGACCAGGGGATCCTCCGCAGTGCCGGTGTACGACGGACGGAACTTCGCCCGCGATGGAATCGTTTTCGTCTCCATCAACTACCGACTGGGGGTGGAGGGCTACGGACTGTTCCCGGACGCCCCCGCAAATCCCGGCCTGCGTGATCAGCTTGCCGCGCTGGAATGGGTGCATCGTTCGATCAGGGCCTTCGGCGGTGACCCCGGCAGGGTCACCCTGGCGGGACAGTCCGCAGGAGCCATCAGCACCGGCGCCCTGATCGCGGCCCCGCAGGCACAGGGCCTGTTCCGGCGGGCCATCCTCCAGAGCGGACCACCGGAGGCTTTCGAGCGGGACAAGGTCCGGCGCATGGTCCGCCGTATGGCGACCCGGCTGAAGATCCCCGCCACCGCCGAGGCCTTCGGCGCCGTCGACCGGGCACTGCTGTTGCGTACCCAGGCGGAGGTCGGCAGGCTCAGCAGCCCCGTCCTGGGCGGGCCCGCCTTCGGCATCGTCGTCGACGGCGACCTCGTGCCGCGCGACCCCCTGCAGGCACTCGTGGACGGGGACGCGGCCCCCGGCGTCGACCTGCTCCTGGGCTGGACTCGCGACGAGTACCGGCTGTGGCTGGTCCCGGGCGGTCTGATGGAGCGCGTCGACCGGCTGGGTCCCGTCGCCCTGGCCGGCGCCATGGCCCGCTGTCACTGCGGCCACGAGGTGCCGCGCGGCTACCGTGTCCTGCACCCCGAGGCCGGCACCGCCGAGATCGTCGGCCAGATGGTCACCGACAACCTGCTGCGTGGCCCCCTGCAACGGCTGGCCGAGGCCCGCCCCGGGGCGTCGTTCGTGTACGAGTTCGCCTGGCCCTCGCTGAAGCCCGGCCTCGGCGCCTGCCATGCCCTGGAGCTCGGATTCGTCTTCGACACCGGCGCGACGGCCGAGTCCGCGAAACTCGCCGGGGGCGGCGCGCCGCAGGAACTCGCCGACGCGATGCACGGGGCGTGGACACGCTTCGTGGCTACGGGTGACCCCGGCTGGGAGGCCTGGGGGCCGGCGCATCCCGTGCGGATCTTCGGCAAGGCGGACAGCGGGCGGTACGAGAAGGACGGTATGGCACAGGAGGTCGACGGTATGTCGTATACCGCATACGGTCCGCGCGATCGCGAGCTGGCCCTGTGGACCGCGGCGACAGTGACCGCTTCGCCCGGAGAACCCGCGGACGCGACGGCGGCGCCGGACCCGCTGCTCGGCAGGACCCTGCGTGGCCCGGAGCTCAGGTCCGCGGTGCGCCGACTGCGCCGGGCCGGGGGAACGAGGGGACGCTGACAGCCGGGCTGCGTAGGCCTTCGAAAGCCGGCATGCGATTCCCCTGCGGCCTTGGAACCGGAGCCGCCACCCTGCCAGTGCCAGTGCCAGTGCCAGTGCCAGTGCCAGTGCCAGTGCCACACGCCGTCGGGCACCGCGACACGGTCGGCACGGACGCCCCCACTCGGGCCGCCGCATCCCGGATCGTGCTGTGTGCCCCATCTACGGATTTCCTCGTCACTCCGCGCTCTCCCGGGAGAAATCCGGCAACAACCGTTTTCCCCGAGCGGAGGCCGGCAGCGGTGTGCGGGAGGCCAGAGGCCTATGCGGAGGTCAGTGTCCGGGCGATGGACGTGACCGCCTGCGGACCGACCCGGCAGCAGCCGCCGATCAGACGCGCCCCCGACTCCCGCCAACCCAGGACCTGTTCGGCGGTGAACGTGGATCGGCCGTTCCAGGCGCGGGCTTCCGCGTCCCACACCTCGCCGCTGTTGGGGTAGACCACGACAGGCTTGCCCGTCACCCGAGCCGCGGTCGTCACGGCGGCTTCGACGTCTTCCGGGGCGCAGCAGTTCACCCCGACCGCGATCACCTCGTCCGTGTCCGCGGCCAGGGCGAACGCCTCGTCCAACGGCTGCCCGGCACGGGTACGGTCACCGGCGATCGAGTACGACAGCCAGGCCGGCACGCCGAGCCCGCGTACCGCACGCAACAGTGCCTCGGCCTCATCGGCGTCGGGAACCGTTTCCAGCGCCAGCACATCGGGCGCCGCGGCGGCCAGGACCTCCAGCCGGGGACGGTGGAAACGTTCCAGTTCCGCGATGCTCAGCCCGTAGCGACCCCGGTACTCGGAGCCGTCCGCGAGCATCGCTCCGTACGGCCCCACCGAAGCAGCCACCCACAACGGGTGGGCGAGGCCCTTGTTCCGGGCCTGCCGGGCGGCCTCCTGGGCCAGTTCCACGCTCAGCGCCAGCAGTCGGGACGCCTCGTCGTGGTCGATGCCGCGCTTGGCGAAGCCCTCGAAGGTGGCCTGGTAGCTGGAGGTGATCGCCACGTTCGCGCCCGCCTCGAAGTAGGCGAGGTGCGCCTGGGTGATCGCCTCGGGCTGCTCGGCGAGCAGCCGTGCCGACCAGAGTTCGTCACTCAGGTCGTGCCCGGCGGACTCCAGCTGGTTGGACATACCGCCGTCAAGGACGACGGCTCCGGCGGCGAGAGCCGTGGTGAGGGAGGTCCCGGCGGGGGGAGCAGGGATGTCGCTGGTCATGCCACGACGCTAGTCGAACGGACGGCAGACGGTCGGATCCGTCCGGTGAATGAACAGAGTGCCCACGATGTGGGATGTGGGATGTGGAAGGCGGCCAGGTACTCGCTCCCTTCTTCCGTGCCCGCGTGACACGCGCCGGCTCATCACCCGTGCGCCGAGTGCCGTCCACCACGGCGGCGCCCACCGGTCCGCGTGCGCTTGGTCGCGGGGACCAGCAACCCGCCGAGCAACCCGGCTGCCAGCACGTACGGCCACCAGCCGAACGCGCCGCTCTCGGCCGCGCTCGCACTGCGCGTCTCGGCTGCCACGGACCCCGACGAGGCCTGCCCGCGCGCGCTGGCCGATGGGCTCACGGCTGTCGCCGTGAGGACGACGTCGTTGCCGTCCCCGCCCTTGTAGCTGATCCGGTAAACGGTGTCTGCGAGCTTCACCTCGGCTCCCTCGCGCAGATGGTCGAAGGTGCCGGTCGTAGGTGTGTCCCCGGTGTGGTCCAGCACGGTGATCTCCCGGGTGGAGGTGTTTCCGGCTGCGGGAGAGTCCTTGCCGGAAGCGCTACCAGTTCCGGTCGAGGCGGAGGATTTGCCGGAAGCGCTGTCGGCCCCGGGTGTCGCGGTCGCCGTTCCTGCCGCGGACAGGTCGAGTCCACCGCCCAGGGTGACCTTGCCGCCCACCTTCAGGGGCTTGTCGGCCAGGACCAGTTGTCCCTTGTCGTTCTGCGTATAGGCGCCGTTCACGGTCAGTCCGCCCGTGACCACACCCTCGTTCGTCACGGCGCCGTTCACGGTGCCATTGCCGCTGAGTGAGCTCGTCACCCGCAGTGCCGAGCCGCCGGTGTCCAGCCGTGCTCCCGTCGACGTCAGCCGGACCGCCCTGCTGTTGGCGAGGGTCGCCCCGCCCCTGAGCGCCAGGGTTCCCCGCTGGACCGTCGTCGTCCCGGTGTATGTCACCGCGGCGCCCGTGAGGGTCGTCGTAGCCGCTCCGGACTGGACGAGCGAGCCGCTGCCGCCGAGCCGGGAAAGGGAGATCGCGGTCTTCGTGTTGCGCACGACGAGAGTGCCGTCGTTCACGATCCGGCGCCGGTCGGTACCGCTGAGCAGGGAGCCGTCTCCCTGCGCCGACCCCAGGCGCAGGACCGCCCCTTCTCGCACGGTCGTCGAACCGTCGTAGTACTGCGGGGCCGCGAAGGTGACGTCGTTGCCCTTGGTCCCGGCGATGACGACGTCACCGGCGCCGGGCACGGCCAGGGTGTCGTGGTATTTGCCGCCGCCGATCGGCGCGCCCAAGGTGACCGGCCCGTCGTAGTCGAAGGTCAGCAGGGACCGCCGTCCGGCGGCCTCGTGCAGGTTGATGTAAACGGTGTCCTTTGTTCCCGGCATGAAGATCTTGTGGGTGTTGCCGTCGCCCCACTGCACGTCGGCGCCCTCGATGTTGGTGCCGCGTTTGTTCAACTGGTGTGCGATGGAACGCCAGTTGATATCCGGGTCGCTGAGCGAGGGATGAGTGTCGCCGCCCTGGTCGCTGTAGCTGTACTGCCCGGTGAGGACGACCTTGCTGCCGGGGCGTGAGTGGACGTTGACGTCGCTGCCGTACTCCCGCTGATAGAAGTCCTGCCGCAGCGTGATCGTCTGGTGGAGCGGGGTGTCGATGATCCAGGAGCCCTGGTTGAGGATCGCCCGGGCGTTGGGCAGCGACACCGGGTACTCGGGGCGGCCGACCGCCATCCCGGTGCCGTTGTCGATGACCCCGGAGAACGGGTGGGTGCCCGCCAGGTCGAGCGTGCCCCACATGCTGCGGGGCTGGGTGACGAGGCCGGAGCCGCTGATCGTGCCGATGTTGAACGTGCGGGTCAGCGAGAGCCGGAGCGTGCCGTCGACGCGGACGTTGAGCTGATTGAGCCGGTAGCCGGGAGTATCGTAGGGGAAGTGCCCGATCAGCCCTGTGCCACCGCCGGTGCCGTACTGGAGCGTCGTCCCACGCTCCACTGTGATCGCGGGCGGGTCGGGATTGCCGACCGTGGTGTAGGGATGGTTTCCGCCCCGTGTGCGTACCACCTGCCGCTGGCGTGCCTTGGGCAACGTGAAGTCGCTGTCCCTGCTCAGGACCAGCGTTCCGCCGCCGCGGACGGTGAGTGTTCCCCGGCCGCGGAAAACGCCGTCGTAAGTTGTCGTGCCGGAGGGCACGGTGACCACGGTGTCGCCGTCGAGCGTCACGTCCCGGTTCGCGAGAACGTCGGCGGTGACGTCCCGGGCGTCGGCGGCCACGGCCGGGGGAGCGGTGGCCACGAGGGCGGCGACGGTCGCGAGGGCACCGACGACCGCTGCTGAGGTGTGGAGAGGGCTGCGCACGTATCGGAGACGTGTCGGCGCGACACCGATAACAGAAATTTGCTCTACCGGGTGCCGGCGGGGGCTCGTCCCACCCAGAAATCCGCCTTCCTGCCCGGAAACTTCCGGAAAGGGCTTTCCATCAAGTCCCGTCCGACCCGTTGACCTGCCTGTAACACGCCCTTACCTTTTCGTCGTTCGTCATTCCACATGTCGTTCGGAGTTCCGAACGCCCCTCTCTCGAGAGGTAGCCACGTGCGCCCCGATCCGCTCGCCTCCCGCCGCGGCGCCCCCAGGCGCACTCCGACTCCTCCCGTGAGGACCGGAGCGCGGCGATTCCCCCTCTCCTTCATGGCCAATCCATGAATCTGATGTGCCATCAAGTTTGTTTGTTTACAAGGTACTTCGCCTCGAGAGCGCTCCGTTGAACGACCCCAGCCGGAACACCCGGATCCAGGCATTCGGCCCGCACCCGGACGGCATCCCCGATTTCGGCGTCCCCGTCGCCGACACCGTGAAGGAGAGTGCGTGAGATGAGACGTGCGTACACGACCCTGCTGGCCCTCTGTCTCGTACTGATGGGCGCTCTGGCGACCGCGGGACCCGCCCAGGCGGCGTCCGTGACGATCGTCAACGGCACCCAGTTCGGCGACAGTTCCGGCAGTCCCGTACACGCCCATGGCGGCGGCGTCCTCAAAGTGGGCTCCTACTACTACTGGTTCGGCGAGGACCGCAACGCCGACAACACCTTCCGGTACGTGGACGCCTACCGCTCCACGGACCTGAAGAACTGGGAGTTCCGCAACCACGTCCTGACCCAGTCGAGCGACTCCGAGTTGGCCAGCGCCAACATCGAACGCCCGAAGGTCATGTACAACGCATCCACCGGCAAGTTCGTGATGTGGATGCACAAGGAGAACGGAACCGATTACAGCGAGGCCCGGGCGGCTGTAGCCGTCTCGGACACCGTCGACGGAAACTACACCTGGCAGGGCAGCTTCCGTCCGCTCGACCAGCACATGTCCCGTGACATCACGGTCTTCGTGGACAGCGACGGCGCCGGATACATGATCTCGGCCGCACGCGAGAACTACGACCTCCAGATCTATCGGCTCACCGCCGACTACACCGGTATCGCAAGCCTGGTCGCCGACCCCTGGCACGGCGGCCATCGCGAGGCGCCGGCGCTGTTCAAGCGGGGCGGCGTCTACTTCATGCTCACCTCCGGCGCGACCGGCTGGAGCCCCAACCAGCAGCAGTACGCCACGGCGACCTCACTCGCCGGTCCCTGGTCGGCCATGACGAACGTCGGCGACTCGACGGCGTACGGTTCGCAGACCGCGTACGTGCTGCCCGTCCAGGGCACTTCGGGGACCTCGTACCTCTACCTGGGCGACCGCTGGGGCAACTCCTTCGGCGGGACCGTCAACGACTCCCGTTACGTCTGGCTGCCGCTGAGCTTCCCCACGACCACCTCACTGTCGATGTCCTGGTCGCCGGAGGTCACCGTCGACGCGGCGGCCGGAACGGTCACCGGGACGAGTGCCACGTACAACACGCTCATCGCCCGGCACAGCGGCAAGTGCGCGGATGTCACGAGTCAGTCCCTCTGGGCGGGCGCCCAGATCAAGCAGTACGACTGCAACGGCGGTAGCAATCAGAAGTACTGGTTCAAGTCTGTCGGAAGCGGTTACTACCAGTTGGTCGTCAGAAACAGTTCTCTGTGCGTGCAGGAGAACGCGAGCTCGGTCAGTCAGGAGAACTGCGACACGGCAGCCACCGGTCAGCAGTGGTCGCTGACGACTTCCGGCAGCTACGTCAACGTCAAGTCCCGTGCGAGCGGTGAGTGCCTGGACGTGAACGGCGCGTCCACCGCCAACTCCGCCGCCCTCATCACCTACACGTGCAACGGAGGAACCAACCAGCAGTGGACGCGCGGCACCTGATCTAGGTCAGGCGAGAAGGTCGATCGCGTCGATCGACGTGCCCGCGCTGAGGTAGGAGGTCGTCCCCGAACCGCTCACCACGTTGATCTTCAGCACGTTGTACTGGCCGGTGTCCGTGAGCCACGCGCTCGCCGGAACGCTGTAGGTGAACGTGTAGTTGTTGCCCCGGTAGGACCCGTTGGTCAGGGACCGGGTGCTCGGCTGGGTGGGCGGGGAGGGGATGGCCGAGGTCCAGGTGTCGTTCACGACGACCTGCGGCCGGCCGTTGGCGTAGGCCGTCGTCACGCCGATGCGCAGGGTGTGCGCGGCGGCGGCCTGGGCCGCGGTGAGCTTGAAGTACACGAGCAGACCGCTGTTGACGTCCTTCCAGATGTAGCAGGGGAACGCCGAGGTCTCGCTGCCGCTGCCGATCACCACATTGCCGGTCCAGGCGGCGGCCCGGACGTCCGAAGGGTGCGCGTACGTCATCAGGTCGGCGTTCTTGAAGCCGCTCGGCGTGCCGGTCCAGTCGTTGATCCGCCAGATCGCGCTCGCGTTGCCCGGGTCGTTCGAGGACGGGATCGCGATCGAGTTGAGGGTGGTCGTCCCGCCCGCGGATACGGTCACCTGCGTACTGTATACAGCCAGTTCGCTCTTGTGGACGGTCAGTGTGTACGTCCCCGGGAGGACTCCGGTGATCGAGAAGTAGCCGTCGGACGACCGTGCCGAACCCCAGTACTGCGCGGCCGAGTTGGCCAGCCCGACCGTGTACGGGTGCGCCGTGTTGCGTCCCGTGATGCCGACTCCCGCGACCTTGCCCCGGCCGCTCGCCGCGACGTACCCGGAGATGCCGAGCGAGTCCGCCCACGAGGTGGTCAGGGTGCCCGGAAACAGTGACGAGGAGGGGGCGCCGCCGTCGGTGAAGGCGATGACGTAGGGGCCCTGCAGGCCGAAGCGCTGCTCCTCGGTCTGGTTCTGGCCGTAGTACAGGATCTCGTACAGGCCGCCGCCGTCTGCGCTCTGGTGACGCAGGAGGGAGCGGTAGAAGGGGCCGCCGGAGGCCTTCTCGTGGTTGCTGCGCACGATCCAGAGACCGACGCTGCCGGTCGTCCAGCCGATGTAGTTGTAGTCGATGACGCGCAGCTTGGAGTAGTGCTTGGAGCGGGTCTGGCCATCGGACTTCGCGAAGACGTCGGAGGCCTCGATGGTGCTGGTCGTGTACGTGTAGGAGTCGGGCTCGTCGTTGAGGAACAGGCCCGCCTTGACGCGCACGATGTAACGGGTTGCCGAAACAGATGTGTCTGCTTTGTTGGTCCACAGGTAGATGTTGTTCTCGCCGCTTCGGGCCGCGTAGTAGTGCTTCAGCGTGCCGTGCGTGACCGAGATCAGGATCGTCGAGCCGGACTGCGTGATCGTCACGGTGGAGCTTCCGAGGCCCGACTCGATGTGCGAGTTCATGCCGCCGTAGCCCTGGTACTCGGTTCCCCGGTAGGTCAGCGAGGTCAGGTCGCCGGTGGATTTGCTGACCTTGAAGACCAGGTTGGCGCCGGTGTCGACGACGTAGTTCGAGCCGTCGTCGGTGTAGCCGAAGGCTGCCGCGGCGGCCGGTGCGGCGAGCGGCCCGGCCAGGGCGGCCGAGCCTGCTGCGGCCGCGGTGCCGATGACGAAGGTGCGGCGTCGGATCGGCCGGTGGTTCTCGGATCCGGACATGGGGGTGCCTCCTTCGGGAGGTGTGGGGGTGCGGGTGCCTGAGAGAGTGACAGTTGAATCGATTTCGCGAAAGGGCTTTCGCTCGCTGGAGGTTGGCAATCTCGTGAAATCGGTCCCAGGTCTAGAAAGCGCTTGCCAGAGGCGGTACGGTCCAGCCGCCAGCCCCTGTTGCCGTGACGGAGGAGCCGCAAGTGAGACGTTTCAACATTGCCGTGCTGGCGGCGCTGACCCTGACCGCCGGTCTGACCGCGGTACCCGCCGCTCAGGCGCACGGCGGTCGCGCACCCCTCGGCATCGACAACTGCACCGCAACCGCGTGCCACTTCGACGTCCCGCCCGGCACCTACGACGTCGAAGTCGTCCTCGGTGGCGACGCCGAGTCGAGTACCGGCATCAGCGGAGAGACCCGGCGCGCCCTGCTCCCCGAGACCGCCGCTGCCGCCGGCGAACGGGTGGTCCGCAGCTTCACGGTGGACGTCCGAACCCCTGAGGGCGAACCGACGGGTGCGGCCGGAACCGCCGGTCTGGACCTGGCGGTAGGCGGCCCGGCGCCGGCCCTGGCCGACATCAGGGTCACCCGGGCCCGGCACGCACGGCAGGTCTTCCTCGTCGGTGACTCCACTGTCTGCGACCAGCCGGGGGATCCGTACACCGGGTGGGGCCAGCAGTTGCCGCAGTATCTGCGCAGGGGCGTCTCGGTCGCCAACTATGCCGATTCCGGGGAGAGTACGGTCACCTATCTGGGGAACCCGCTGCTCTGGGCCACGGTTCAGCCGTTGATCCGTCCCGGCGATCTCGTCCTGGTCCAACTCGCGCACAACGACAAGACGACCGACGAGGCGACCTACCGGGCGAATCTCGAGACACTGGTGGCGGGAGTGAGGGAGAAGGGTGGCCGGCCGGTCCTGGTGACCCCCATCGTGCGCCGGTGGTTCAATGCCGACGGCACGCTGAACAACGGAACGGCCCTGCTCGTCAACGGACTTGGCGTCGACCATCCGGCGGTGATCCGCTCGGTCGCCGCCACCCAGGAGGTTCCGCTGGTCGATCTCACCGCAAAGACCAAGGCGCTGGTGGAGTCCCTGGGCGTCGAGGGCTCCAAAGCGCTCTACCTCTACAACGAGAAACGCGACAACACGCACACCTCCGTGCACGGAGCAACGGTTTACGCGGGCCTGGTCCGCGACGAACTCGTCGCCCAGCATCTGGTGCCGAGGGGCACCGTGCGGGTGGGATGAACGCCTGGGGGCGCCCCGACCGGAACCGGGACGCCCCCAGGTCCTGGCATCACCAGGCTCCGCACCGGCCGCGAAGGAAAGAAACAGCAGATGCACCTGCCCCCGCCCGACCTCGCCCGCAGCCCCCGCACCGGCTACACCCGCGCCCACTGGGAGGCCGCCGCCGACGCGCTGCTCGCCGCAGTGGAGCCGTACGCCACCGAGGATCGCGCTCTCTACCACTTTCCCGGCGACCGGGAGAGCTGGTCGGGCCACCTCTCCGACGGCCTGGAAGGGTACGCCCGCACGTTGCTGCTGGCAGCCTTCCGTCGTGACGAGACGGCGCTGGAGCGTTACGCGACCGGTCTCGCGGCCGGTGTCAGCGGCGTCTGGCCCCGCATCGAGGACCGCGGTCAGCCTCTCGTCGAGGCCGCGTCGATCGCCCTCGCGCTGCGACTGACCCGTCCGCTGCTCTGGGACCGTCTCGACGACGGTGTCCGACAGCGCGCCGCGGCCTGGCTCGCAGACGCGCTGACCGCCGAGGCCTGGCCCTGCAACTGGGAGTTGTTCCCCGTGACGGTCGGCGGCTTCCTGCAGTCCGTCGGTCACGAGCCGGAGGCCTCCCGCAAGGCGATCGACCGCGGGTTGGAACGCATCGAGCAGTGGTACGTCGCCGACGGCTGGTACAGCGACGGCGCCGGCCGTGCCTTCGACTACTACAACGGCTGGGCGATGCACCTCTACCCGGTCCTGCACGCCTGGCTGGCCGACGACCCCGAGCTGCTCACCCGGTACGGCGGCCGGCTCAGGGCCCATCTCGACGACTACGCACGCCTGTTCGGTGGTGACGGCGCCCCCCTGCACCAGGGCCGTTCCCTCACCTACCGCTTCGCCACCACCGCCCCCCTGTGGCTGGGCGCCCTGACCGGCCCCACCCCGCTCCCCTCCGGCGAGACCCGGCGCCTGGCCTCGGGTGCGCTGAAGTACTTCCTGGAGCGCGGTGCGGTCGACGAAAGCGGTCTGCTGACCCTCGGCTGGCACGGCCCCGACGAGTCGGTTCTCCAAGGCTACTCGGGACCGGCCTCTCCCTACTGGGCGAGCAAGGGCTTCCTCGGGTTGTTGCTTCCACCGGAACACGAGGTGTGGACGGCGACGGAGGAACCGGGTCCGGTGGAACGGGAGAATGCGATTACCCCCCTTGCTGCTCCCAACTGGCTGCTGCAGTCGACGAGTTCGGACGGTCTCGTCCGTCTGCACAACCACGGCAGTGAGGACGTCCGCTACGACCCCTACTACACACGGTTCGCGTACTCCACGGTCACACGGCCGCTGGACGCGCCACCGGACAACGTCGTCACGGTCGGCGGCGACCCGCGTCGCGAGGGCATCGTCCCGCTCGGCGTGGGGGAGGACTGGGTGGCCTCCCGGTATGTGCTGAGCTCCGGGGCCGAAGTCACCAGCCTGGTGGTGGCCGAGGGCGCGGTGGAGGTGCGGGCCCACCTGGTGGCCGGCGCGGAGCCGGGAACGGAGGTGCACGTCACGGGGTGGGCACCGGTGGAAGGCGGGGACGCGCGGGCCGAGCTGGTGCCCGTGCACGGCCTGGCGGGCACGTCCCCCCTGTCGGGTGTGCTCGGCGAAGGCCCTGCGACGCTCTTCGTCGCGCTGGCCCGCCTCACGGCCGAGCCCGACCCCCTGCCTCTGCGGGAACTGGTGTCCGTGGAGGTGCAGAGGGTGCAGGCCGACAGCGTTCACGGCGCGTACGACCTGAGCGTCCGCCGGCCGACGGGTGCGGAACGCCATTTCCGCTTCACGGCTTCAGACGCGCAATCCGCAACGACGTCGTGGTCGGTGAAGCCCCGGTGAGCGGCTTTGCGTAGGACGGGGTCACGGGGGCGTACGCCCAGGTCAGCGTCCCGTCCTTGAGGACCGCGAGGTCGCCGGCGATGCGGGTGCTCACCACTTTGTCCGGGCTCTGGAACTTGCCGT
Source organism: Actinobacteria bacterium OV320 (assembly GCA_001298545.1). Taxonomy (GTDB): domain Bacteria; phylum Actinomycetota; class Actinomycetes; order Streptomycetales; family Streptomycetaceae; genus Streptomyces; species Streptomyces coriariae. The sequence continues at coordinate 280,490 of LJCX01000030.1, read as the reverse complement.
TCCAGTCGACGAGACGCAGGTGGGTGCCCGTGAAGGTGCCGGTGCAGGTACCGTCGGCGCACTTGGCGCCCTTCAGGGACTCCCAGGAGACGAGGAGACGGTCCTTGCCGTAGGGGGCGACATGGACGTTGACGTTCTCCGTGCCGACGGCGCTGGTGAGGTAGACGGCCTTGCCCGGACCGGTGCTGCGGTTCTTCATGAAGGCCAGCGCGACCTGATGGGTGCTCGTCCTCGGTTTCACGGTCCAGCCGCGGCCGCTGGCGTCGTCCGGGTTCTTCTTGGCCGAGGCGGCGCCGCGGGATGCGAAGGCGGTTGCGTAACGGCCGGTGGACGACTTCACCAGGTCGCCGGTACGGCCGGGGAAGGTACCGCCGCAGTATCCGGCCCAGCACTGCTCGCGCTGCACCACGGGGGCGGTGTCCGGAGCACCGATGCCGGTCGAGACGAACAGCCCCGAGCGCCAGTCGTCCAAGCACAGGGAGGTGAAGGCGCCGGTCGACTCGGCGTGCAGGGCGATGCCCTCGTTGTGGCTGCACCCCCAGCTCCAACCCCCGCTGAGCTTCGCCCCCTTGGCACTCAGGTACGCCATCTTGTCCCCGTAGTGCCCGTCGGCGAAGCCGCCGGCTCCGTGCACGACGAAGTAGGCGCCGTACTTCGTTCCGTTCCAGGTCAGTTGCCCGTCGAGCAGCGGTGCGGTGTCGTGGGAAGCGGTTCCGGTGAGTTTCATGAGGAAGGTCCGCTTGCCACTCGTGTAGCGGACGATCGCGGCCGCCGTCTCCTTCCACTTGTTCGTGTCGGCGACTCGAGTGAGCAGTGCGAAACCGTCGTTGTGCGCGACCAGGCCGCCGACCTCCTTGGCGCCCTTGACGACCGTGTCGGCGCCCGAGCGTTTCCCGGCGGCGGTGAGCGGAGTGATGTGGACACCGTCCGCCGCCGGCCAGGCGACGCGGAGCGTGCCGTTCGGCGCCGCCGCGGTCGTCGTCCGCGTCCATTCCCGGGTGTTGTTGTAACCGGCCGACAGGTAGGGGAACTTGGCGGCGAGCGTGACGGCGGTGGTGGTGGGGGAGAGATTCGGGGAGGTCGTCGCGGCCCCGGCGGTGCCCCACCACGCGCCGGCGAGCACCCCGGCAGCCGCGAGGGCACCGACCGCGGGCTTGCGGGCCGCGCGCATACGGCGGTGGCGCGTCGTGCGTCGTGCAGTTGTCATGGCCGATGGTCGCCGCTGGGCAGGAAAAGGTTGCCGTGCCGAGTGGGCACGGATGGAACCGGTGTGGCGAACGTGGCGAACGTGGTGGATGTGGTGGATATGGCCAGCGTGGGACCGGAAGGGGGCCGGCCCGGTGGACGTGGCTCGTTCGGCGCACCTCGATGAGTGCGTGTCGGTGGAGGCGGAATCTCCGTTGCCCCGCGGGAACGCAGTGCAGAAGAATCCGCGTATGACTTCTGCACTCCGTCACGTGACGATCGACAGCTCCGATGCCTACACCCTGGGCAGCTTCTGGTCCGAGGTGTTCGGCCAGCCTCTCCATGAGGACGACAAGCCGGGCGACGAGGAGGCGTTGATCGAGGGCGCGGGCCTGCTCTTCGTCACCGTCCCGGAGGCCAAGAGCCGGAAGAACCGTATTCATTTCGACCTTCAGCCGCAGGACCGCACCCGCGAGGAGGAGGTCGAGCGTCTGCTCGCGCTCGGCGCCACGCTGGTCGACGACCGCCGTAGGCCCGACGGCACCGGATGGGCGGTCCTCGCGGATCCGGAGGGTAACGAGTTCTGCGTGGAGCGCAGCGCGGCAGAGCGGGCCGCAGGCTGAGGCGGCGGCCACAGGGCACGAACACGGACGGCCGGTAGCAATAGCGCGACGGAGAAACGCTGCCCTGTGGGCGGCCGCCGGGCGTGAGCCTTCGTCACTGGTTGATCAAGGACACCGCACCGGGCGCTTGCACTCGTTGTCATCGATCCCGGGGACGTGTACGCGTACCTCTCCCCGGGACAGCCTGGCGGGCCGGTCGATGAGGTGGCTTCGGCCGGTCAGCCTGCTGTCGGGTCCTGTGGAGCCTCCGCCCGGACGAACCCGTGGCTCCGCTCCACCTTCGCCACATGCAGCGTGTACGCCTGGTACCACTCGACTTGCCCGCGCTTTTGTGCCGCACGGTGCTCGGCGTTGTACCGCCACTCCGTGAGGGCGTCGGCGTCGCGGAAGTATCCGACGGTGATGCCCAGCCCGCCAGGAGTCTGCGCGTGGTCCATCCCCAGGAACCCAGGGACGTCCTTCACCAGGTCTTCCATGCGTGCGTTGGTCTCGCTGTAGCCGCTCTGCTCCAAGGCTCGCACCGTGGTGAAGACAGCCACGTAGTAGGGGGGTTCGTAGGCCTCGACCGGCGCGACAGGCGCTTCCGAGTGATTGCTCATGGCGCCACCGTAAGGCGGGATGTGCCCGATGATCCAGCCTCTTTCCCGAACGGAACACACCAGGGATCGGGCTACCGACCGAAGCTGTCTGGGCTCGGGTGAGCGTTGCCTGATGCGGCCTCAGCTGCACAGCAGAGGGGCGAAGAGGCGAAAACCCGCCGGAAACAGTTCCTGGGGAATGTTCGCAGGAAACAGCCCCACGCAAGCAGACCAGCGGGAACAGTTCGGCGGCGGCCGAAAGGACGCGCCCCTAGCGTGGACCGCATGCGTGCACTCAGGGCGACCTCGAACCCCTTCGCCGTCCTTCACCACGCCGGTGCCCCGCTGCTCCTGCCCAACGCCTGGGACCATGCGACCGCGATGGCCATGGAGCGAAAGGGTTTCCGGGCGATCGGCACGACGAGCCTCGCGGTGGCGGCTGCGGTGGGGCTGCCGGACGGCGCGTCGGCTACTCGCGACGAGACCCTACGGCTTGCGCTGATTCTGGGTTCGCAACCGTTTCTCCTCTCGGTCGACGCGGAAAGCGGCTTCAGCGAAGATCCCGACGAGGTGGGTGAGTTCGCCCGCCAGCTGCAGGCGGTGGGCGCGGCCGGCATCAACCTGGAGGATGCCCTGGGGCCGGTCGACCGGCACGCAGCGAAGATCGCCGCGGTCAAGGCTGCCGCGCCGGGCCTGTTCGTCAACGCCCGTACGGACACGTACTGGATCGGCGAACGGGGCGAACGAGGGAAACGCGGAGGACGCGGGGAACGCAGGGAACGCGGCGGAGCCGAAACGCTGTCCCGCCTCGACGCCTATCAACAGGCGGGCGCGGACGGGGTCTTCGTACCGGGGCTGACCGATGCGGGCGAGATCGCCGCGCTCGTCGCACGACTGGACGTCCCCCTCAACATCCTGTACTCGCCGACCGGCCCCACGGTCCCCCAACTCGGCGATCTGGGGGTGAGCCGTGTCAGCCTCGGCTCGTTCCTGTACCGGCGAGCGGTGGGTGCGGCGCTCGACGCCCTCGACGAGATCCGGGAGGGGTACCGGCCAGGTGGTCGTACGCCGACCTACGAGGACATACAGGAAACGGGCGCTGACGAAGCACGCCATGCCTGAGGGCGTCAGCTACCGGCGTCGCCGGTGGCGGTCTCTCGTGGCCAGTGGATCAGGGCCGTGTGCAGGGCGTCGATCGCCTTGTCCCACGACCGCTGCACGTCCCGGGGCGCACCGAAGCCGCCGGCTGCCTCCAGCGTGCAGTACCCGTGAAAGGTGCTGCGCAGCAGGCGGACGGCGTCGGTGAGGTCAGGTTCGTCGAGGTCGTAGGCGCGGAGCATCCCGTAGGTGATCTCTGCGGTCCGGCGCGGAGCGGGGGACTCGGCGGCCAGTTCCCGGTCGATCCCCTGGTCGATCCGGATCTGGGTGGCGGCGTACCGGCCCGGGTGCCGGAGGGCGTACTCCCGATACGCCCCCGCGAAGGCGACCAGCGCCTCCTTGCCGGCGAGTCCCACGACGGCCACGGCGATCCGGTCGATCATCTCGCCGCCGACCAGCAGCGCGAGCCTGGTCCGTAGTTCCCGGAGGTTTCTGACGTGCGAGTACAAGCTCGCGTCCTTGACTCCGAACCGTCGGGCCAGCGCCGAAATGCTGACGTTGTCGAAACCGACCTCGTCGGCCAGCTCCGCGGCGGCTTCGACGAGGCGGTCGGTGGTGAGGCCGACTCGTGGCATGGGGACCGCCTTGTGTGCGCTCGGACCTGGAAGTATCAGGCAGGATCCTAAGGGTCTCGCAGGTCGGACAGCGGACGGCGGGTGGAGACGGCGGGTGGAGACGCCAGCTGGGGGCCTGGCCCAGGGCCCTGAAACGCTCCGTAACCGCTTTCCCGCCCCGACCCAGCTCATGCTGCCGGGTCCGGGTTCGGGTCCAGGTCCAGGTCCTCCAAGCGGGCCCGGCCCGGGCCACCAGGGCCTCCAACCGTGGACCGATACCGCGGGTCCCGCTCAGCACCTGCTCTGCCCACCCGAGAAATGACGGGCACCGGACGGCATCCGCTGGGAACGTGATCGGCAGACGGCCCCCGGCCCCCGGCCCCCGGCCCCTTGAGCCCCCTGCCCCCAGCCCCGGAAGCCAGCCCCCAGCCCCAGACTCGGCGCACAGTCCCGAGTCGCCGGGCCTCGAGCCCCGCGAGGACGCATCGCATGCCTGTACCCGCCGACCCCACCGTCCTGCACCCCATGCCCGAGCAGCCGCGTGTCGTGCTGCTCAGGGCGCTCGTGAAGTCCCCGCTGATCGAGGTCGGCGAGTACACGTACTACGACGATCCCGACGACGCCACCGCGTTCGAGACGCGCAACGTGCTCTACCACTACGGTCCGGAGAAGCTGGTCATCGGCAGCTTCTGCGCGCTGGGAACCGGAGTGCGGTTCCTCATGAACGGCGCCAACCACCGTATGGACGGCCCCTCCACCTTCCCCTTCCCCACCATGGGCGGTTCCTGGGCGCAGCACTTCGACCTGCTCACCGGTCTGCCGAACCGCGGGGACACCGTGGTCGGAAACGACGTGTGGTTCGGTTACGGCACGACGGTGATGCCCGGCGTCCGGATCGGACACGGCGCGATCATCGGCGCCGGGTCCGTGGTCACCGCCGACGTGCCCGACTACGGGATCGTCGGCGGCAACCCGGCCCGTCTCCTCCGCAGCCGCTACAGCGAAGCGGACGTCGCCCGGCTGCTGGCGGTCGCCTGGTGGGACTGGCCCGCCGAGCACATCACCGACCATGTACGGACGATCATGTCCGGCAGCGTCGACGACCTCGTGGCCGCCGTACCGAGCTCCGCAGCCCCGCACACCCCTGCCCCGGAAACCGTTTCCCCGAAGACATCCCCACGAGGGCCCGCCTAGCCCGCCGGGCGCCCGGGCTCACGTTCTGGGTCAAGGCCCCGGCGGAGACGTACGGGCGAACGCCGACGCCGACGCGGAGACGGAAACGCTTACGGATACGGAAACGCTTACGGATACGGAAACGCCTACGGCCACGGATCAGCTGATCGGCGCGTACAGCACGCCCAGCTTGTCCACCTCGTCGCCCCCGCGGCCCGTGAACCCGACGATCTGCCAGCCGGACGGGGCAGTGAAGGTGGTGCCGTCGGTCGTCGCCGTGCCGGAGGACAGCGTGCGGCTCCTGTCGGTCGTGAAGGCCGCCGAGAAGATCCTGGTACGGCCGTCCTTCTGGCCCTGCGTCAGCTTCACCGAGGTGAGATGTTCGCCTGCCGCCAGCGTCAGCGATGTCGCCGTGCCGCCCGTGCCGCCGTGGGTGAGGGTGGTACCGCCGTCGTGGGTCAGGGCCACCGCGTCGAGGCGGGCGCCGCCCCGCAGGGTCAGCGTGCGCGGGGCCGGGGTGGCCGGCAGGTCGTCAGCGTCGTTGTACGCCGTACCGTGCGGGCCGCCGAGGAAGTCGCTGGCACGCAACGTCGAGTTGAGGGTGTAGGAGAAGTCGACCGTGTGCGGGAAGTGGTCCGACAGGTTGCCGCCGGCGGAATCCAGGAACGACGCCCACTCGTTGTTGTAACGGGTTGCGGTCAGGCTCAGGAGCTTGCTGCCCCGGTAGAAGACCTTGTCCACGACCTCGCAGTCGTTGGTCGGCGCGGTCGTCGGGCAGAGCAACGCGTCCGTGCCCTGGGTGGGTCGGGTGCCGCCCTTCACCCGCTGCACCCATGCGTCCGTCAGGCCGTTCTCGTCGGCGAGGGTGCGGATGTTGTCGCCGGCGCGGGTGTAGCGCGTGTTGGTGTCGCCCATCACGAGCACCGCGTTGCCGGACGAGTTCGCCTGGACGAAGTCCGACAGTTGCTCGATGTTGGCGCGGCGGGCGGCCAGCGCGTCGTCCGAGTCGTCGGCGTTGGTGTGCACGTTGTAGAGGTCCACGAAGACGCCCTCGGACAACCGGACCCGGGCCAGCGTGAAACCCTTGGGCGTGAGGCAGTTGGTCCCCGTGCAGTTGTTCCAGCGCACCCGCTCGAAGTCCTCGAAGGCGTAGTCCGACAGCGTGTTGAGGCCGTCGCCGATGGCCGCGCCGCCACTGGTCGCCGTGCGGTACGGGTGGTTGTCGCCCGCGTAGAGCGCCGCATGGTAGTTGAAGTCCTCTTGGACGTTGACGATGTCGTACGCGGCCAACCGCGGTGAGATCAGGGGGGTGTTGGTTGCCGGATGGCCGGAGCTTAGGCCCTCGGGCAGGCCCGCGACGTTGTACGTCAGGACGTTGAAGGTGCCGGACGTTGCGGCGCCTGCCGCCTGGGCGGGGGCTGCGGCGGTCGCGGTGAGGCCGGTCAGAGCCAGAACGCCGGCCGCCAGGGTGCCGATGAGTCGTCTCATGTGAGGGTGTCTCCGGTGGGGGAAGAGCAGCGAAGGAGCTGAACAAAGCTCAGATTGAGGCCGTCCGGAGTGACGCACAAGGGCTGTTGAGGAAACAGTGAGTGCGGAGGAGAAAACGCTTACCCCCGCCGGCTCCGCTTGTTCTGCTTGTTCTCTTTGCGCTGCTTGCGGCGCTCCCTCCGCGACCGGTACGACTCCTCCAGCTTCCCGACCGGCGCCTGTACGTGTCCCCGCGCCTGTACGTGTCCCGGCCCCCGCTCGTCGTTTCCGCCCGCGCATCTCCACACCGCCTGCCCGTCCTCCTGACCCGGGTGCATCCCGAGCCGGTGCTCGGCGCAGACAGGCCACACCTGCCACAGGCACTCCAGCACCGTGTCCTGCGCGGCCTCGGCGACAGCCGCGAGCGCGGTGGCGGGCCCGGCACCCGCGTCCGGGGGCAGGTCGTTGCCGTGCCAGCGGCCGTCGGGCAGGGCGACGTACACGTGCTCGGACGCATGCTCGTCGTCGGCCGACTCCTCCGGCCAGGCGGGCAGCGCCACCAGGCGCAGGGGACCGCGGTCCGGCAGCAGGGCGCTCAGGTCGTGGTTGACGAGGGCCAGCGCCTCGTCCCACACCGGGTACTCGCCGGGCGCGACCGTGCGGGGGCGGGGTGTGCCGAAGGAGCCGTACATGAGCCCATCGTGTATCAGTCACCGTCTCGACGGAACGTCGACCATGCGGGCGTTGCTCCTCCGGGTGCGGGCAACGGGTCGCGGATCTCCGACTCGGTGATCGACACCTCCGGGCCGAGGCCGCTGCGACGGGGCGGGGCACAGCCCCCACCCGGCGCTGTGCCGGTCACCCGTTCACCCCCGTGTAGTGCCCCAGGCTCCACCGCCACAGCAGCCGCGAGCCGAGGTACGCCAGCAGGCCCAGCAGTGGGGAGGCAGCCGCCAGCCAGTGGGGGACCGAGGTGCCGTGGCCGGTCAGCACGGCGGCCGGGAAGTACGCGACGAACGCGAGAGGCAGGCCGTACGTCAGGAGGCCGCCCACCGCCTTGGGCAGCACGTTGAGCGGGTAGCTGCCGAAGGTGCCGAGGAGTTCCTCCAGCCAGCGGCCCCAGTAGTCGGCGGTGGGGAAACGCAGGGCGGCGGAGGCGAGCGCCGTGAACAGGGCGGCCTCCAGCAGCATGCCGCCGAGCACGGCCGCCACCAGGTAGGAGATCCGGCCCGCAGTCCAGTCGAGGTGACTGCGGCCGAGTGCGGCCACCATCAGCCCCACGGCGACGGTCAGATCACCGATGGCGTTGGTGGGAAACACGCGCAGCTGGACCTGGAGATGCACCGGCAGGGGCCGCACCAGGCAGACGTCGATCTGGCCTTCCTGGATGTAGTAACCGATTCCGTGCATGCGGCCCAGGAAGAGGACGAACAGACCGTGGGCGAGCATCCGGGTCGCCGGGATGAGCAGCACGTCCGAACTGTCCCAGCCGCCCATCCCGCTGAAGCGGGTCAGCAGCACGGTCGCGAACACGATGACCGAGACCTGCCAGACGGCGCCGATCGCGACCATCATCAGGAACTCGGAACGGTATTCCAGCTGGGCGCGGAAGTTGAGACGTGTGATGCGCCATGCGAGACGTACGGCTTTCAAGGGCATCAGCCTCCTTGGGAGATGACCCGCCGGGCGGCGAGTCGCCACACCAGCCGGGTGAAGAGGGCCAGCACCGTCACCCAGGCGGCCTGCACCAGCAGCGCGGGGACGGCGTCCGACAGCGGGATGCGACCGACGTAGAGCGACAGTGGAATGCTCAGGGTGGCCTGGAACGGCAGGAAACCGCTCAGCGTGACGAACCAGTCGGGGAAGAACCACAGGGGCGCGTACACCCCGGACAGCAGGTTCTGCGCGAAGATCAGGATGAGCATCGCCGCGTTGTTGCGCAGGGTGAAGAAACACAGCTGGTCGATGGCCAGCATGACGTAGTACAGGATCCACTGGCCGAGCAGGAGACTCAGCGCGGACACCGCCGCCACGGCGGCCGACCCGGGCGGCTCCACCACTCCGGCAGCGAGACAAACGGCGTGGCCGGTCAACGCCCAAGCCAGACCGTACAGTTGCTCCCCCAGTGCGCGCAGTGCGTAGTAGCGCTGGGGTGACAACGGGCGCAGGTACCAGTAGACGATGGTGCCGAAGTGCATGTGCTGGATCACGGAGTCCCGGGCCGCGAACTGGTCCAGCTCCCTCAGCCGGGAGGCCAGCACGGCCAGCACGGCGTAGGTGACCGCCTGGTCCCGGGTCATTCCGGCGGTGGTTCCGGTATGGGCGTACAGCCCGTGCCACAGCGAGGCCACCAGCACCACCTGGACGGCCAGTCGCAGCAGGGCGGCCGTCATCCGCGGTGGGGTGTGCAACTCGCCGAGCGGGGTCACCCGGGCCGTGCGCCAGGCGTTCAGGACCGCCATCACGCGTCCCCGGCCTGCACGTACGCGGCCCGCATGACGTCCTCCAACTCGGCTTCGTCGAGGGCGATGTCGGTGATCTCGTACCGTTCGACGACCGACTTGAGCGCCTGGTGCACCGTCGGCGCGCCGGGTCCGTCCGGTCCGAACACCACGCGGGAGCCGTCGTGTCGCAGTACCGCGATTCCCGGCAGGGCCACGACCTCGGCGTGCGGATCGGCGAGGGTGGCCCGCACCTGCCAGGTCGAGCCGAACGTGCGACGGATCTCGTCGAGGGTGCCGTCCAGGACCAGCCGTCCGTGGTTGATCAGCACCACGCGTTCGGCGAGCCGCTCGACCTCCGTCATGTCGTGCGTGGTCAACAGGACGGTCCGGCCCCGCTGTTCGACCTGATGACGCAGGAACTCGCGGACCTGTTCCTTCACCACCACGTCCATCCCGATCGTCGGCTCGTCGAGGAAGACGACGGGTGGGTCGTGCAACAGAGCCGCCGCGAGGTCGCAGCGCACGCGCTGGCCGAGGGAGAGGTGGCGTACGCGGGTGTCCCAGAAGGAGGACAGGTCGAGCAAGGCGTCGAACTCCTGCAGACGAACCGCGTGTTCGGCCTTCGGCACTTCGTAGATGTCCCGCAGGATCGCGAACGACTCGCGCACCGGCAGGTCCCACCACAGCTGTGTGCGCGGCACCGATGTTGCGGGCGTTGCGCTCCCGTTCCCGGTACGGCACCACACCGGCGACGCGTGCCTCGCCGGAGGTGGGGGTGAGGATGCCGGTGAGCATCTTGATGGTGGTGGACTTTCCGGCGCCGTTCGGGCCGAGCAGGGCGAGGAGTTCGCCGGCGGCCACGTCGAAGGTGATGTCGCTGACGGCGTGCTTGGCGACCCGCTCCGGGTTGACCAGGGAGCGCAGTCCGCCGGCCAGGCCGGGTCGGCGGACGGTGGTGTGGAAGGTGCGGGAGAGATCGCGTACTTCGATGCTGCCGATCACTTGTTCAACCTCCAGTGAAGCGCGGCCGGCCGGCTGGGGGAGCCGGCCGGCCGCGGGAGACGTCATCACCGTGTCGGAATGTCGATCAAATGGTCAATCGATTAATCGATCTCCGGGAACACGCGTGAAAACCCGACGGGTTCGGCGTTCAGGAACGTTTTCGACTGGTCGACGGCCGAGGCGCGGAAGGACATCGCTCTCCTGGTCAGCCCTTGATGCCGGTCTGCGCGATCCCCTGGACCAGCCAGCGCTGGAGGAAGAGGAACACGAACACCAGGGGCAGGATGGAGAAGGCGGTGGCCATGAAGATCAGATGGAAGACGACGGTCTGGTTGGTCATGTAGTTGGAGAGAGCGACCTGGACGGTCCACGAACTCGGGTCCTGGCCGATGACCAGCGGCCACAGGAAGGAGTTCCAGCCGTTGATGAAGGTGATGGTCGCCATCGCAGCGAAGAAGTTCAGCGAGTTGGGCACCACGATGCGCCAGTACGCGCCCCAGTAGCCCAGTCCGTCCACCCGCGCCGCCTCCTCCAGCTCCTTGGGGAATCCCAGGAAGTACTGCCGGAACAGGAAACAGGTGAAACCGCTGAACAGGCCCGGGATGATGAGGCCCCGGTAGGTGTCCACCCAGCCGAGCGACGACACCAGGACGAAGCTGGGTACGAAGGTGATCGCCGTCGGGACCATCAGGGTGCCCAGGACGGCGTAGAAGACCTTGTTGGCGTGCCGGTAGGGGATGCGGGCGAGACCGTAGCCCGCGAGGGAGCACACCAGCAGGACGCCGACGGTGTGCAGGGTGGCCACGACCGCGGAGTTCCACAGGGACTGGCCGAAGGGCACCGTCTCGTCGGTGAACAGTTCGCCGATGTTGCCCCACTGGACGTCGGTGGGGAAGAACTTCCAGTTCTCTCCGGTGATGTCGGCGTCGGTGGAGAGGGCGTTGCGGATCAGCAGGTAGAACGGGATCAGGAAGAGGAAGCCGGCGATCGCGGTGGCGATGTAGAGGCCGGTGGAGCTCATCACTGAGCCGCGACCGCCGCGTCGGGGCCTGTCCGACGACGGCGCGGATTCCCGAACCTCGGGCGTCGTGGTGGTCACTTGGACTCCTCCCCCCTGCCGAAGCCCAGGAACTTGCCCTGGAGCAGGGTCACGGCGCAGATCAGCACGGTCAGGATGACCGCGCCCGCGCTGCCGGCGCCGTAGTCCTGGCTCTCGCCCAGGGCCTTGTAGTACAGCTCGACGAGGGGCGGACGACCCCACGTGGTCTTCGACAGCAGGTTGTAGAACTCGTCGAAGGCCTGGTACGCGGCGATGAGCAGCAGCAGGATCACCGCGGTGGACGTGGCGCGCAGCTGGGGCAGGGTGATGTACCGGAAGGTCTGCCAGCCCGGCTTGGCGCCGTCGATGGCGGCCGCTTCGTACAGCTCGCCCGGGATGTTCTGGAGCGCGGCCAGGAACAGGATCATGTAGAAGCCGGACTGGAGCCACAGCCGTGCGGTGACGATGACGAACCAGTACCAGGGCGGGCTGGGGTCGGCCAGCCAGGCGATGTTCTCGATCCCGAACCAGCCGAGGACCGTGTTCATCATGCCGAAGCGGACGCCGCTGAAGATGGACATCTTCCAGATCAGCGAGGCGGCCACGTAACTGCACGCGGTCGGCAGGAAGAAGACCGAACGGAAGAACGCGCGCATGAAGCGCAGCCGGTTCACGAGCAGGGCCAGGCCCAGCGACAGTGCCCAGGTGGTGGGCACGATGAACGCGGCGAATACGGTGAAGGTGCCGAGCGAGCCGACGAAGTCGTCGTTCGTCAGCATGTACGTGTAGTTCTCGAAGCCGACGAACTTGTCGGGCGTGACCGTGAAGCGGGCCTCGAAGAAGCTGAGCCAGAGGCTCCAGAGGATCGGCGCGTAGACGAAGATCGCCAGGCCGATGAGGAACGGCCCTGTGAAGAGCCAGAAGTTGAAGGTGGGGCTGCCCCGCAGGGCCCGCCGCGGCTTGGCCGGTGAGGCCTTCGCCGCGGCGGGGCGCGCGAGGTCGCGCGTCTTGGTTGTCGACATGTCGTGTTCCGTCCCGCGGCCTGCCCAGGGGCCGAAGAAGAAGCTGAGCAAGGGGCTCGAGGGGAGGGGCGCGTAGACGAAGATCGCCAGGCCGATGAGGAACGGCCCTGTGAAGAGCCAGAAGTTGAAGGTGGGGCTGCCCCGCGGGCCCGCCGCGGCTTGGCCGGTGAGGCCTTCGCCGCGGCGGGGCGCGCGAGGTCGCGCGTCTTGGTCGTCGACATGTCGTGTTCCGTCCCGCGGCCTATCCGAACAGCTTCTTGAGTTCGCGGTTGACGGCCGTGTCGGCCTTGTCGAGCGCGGCCTCCGGGTCCATGTCCTTACGGACGCTGTTGGCGAAGACGTCCTCGAGCGAGGTGCGCATGGCCTGCGTCCAGCCGATGTTGTCGAAGTGCCCGAACTCGTTGAAGAGCCGGACGCCTTCGGCGGCGTTGCCCGACTTGAGCTTGGTGGCGGTCTGCGCGAGCGAGGTGCGCGGCGGAATGTGGAAGCCGAAGGCGGTGGCCCATTCCTCCTGGTACTTCTTCTGGTCGATCCACAGCCACTTGACGTACTCCTTGGCCGCTTCGACGTTCTCGCCCTTGGCGTTGACGAACATCGACCAGCCGCCGTTGTAGACCGACTGCTTGCCCGAGTCGATGGTCTTCGGGAAGGGGAAGACGCCCCAGTCGTCGCCGAGTGCGGCCTGGATCCCCGGCATGGCCCACATACCGCAGAACTGGATGGCGCACAGGCCCTGGTTGAGCGAGGAGGGGTCCCAGGACTCGGTCGGCGCGCCGAGGAGGAGGTCGCCGCTGGTGAACAGCTTGCGCATCTTCTTCAGGCCCTCGATGACGCCGGGGGTGTGGTAGGCGATCTCGTTCTTGTCGGTGAGGTGGTCGGCGCCGGCCGACCAGATCATCGTGTCGATGACGTTGTGCAGGTCGTTGCCCATGTACAGGCCCTTGACCTTGCCGGTGGTGAGCTTGGCGGCGGCCTCCGCCAGCTCGTCGAGCGTGGTCGGCACCTCGACCTTGGCCTTCTCCAGCATCGACTTGCGGTAGAAGAAGAACTGCGGGTCGTCGATCATCCGGACGCCGTAGATCTTGCCGTCCACCGTGTGCGACTTGATGTCGGCCGGGTTGAAGTCGTCCTTGACCGGCGTGACGATGTCGGTCAGGTCCGCCACCTGACCGCTCTTGATCAGCTGGATCTGCGGGTGGAACTCGAAGAGGTCGGGCGCGTTCTTGGTGAGCAGGGTCGCGAAGAGCTTGCTCTCGAAGTCGGCACTGGTGATCCACTGCGTGGTCACGTCGGCCTTGTCGTAGGCCTTCGCGTACTTCTTGATGGCCTGCTCGGTGCCCTGCTCGCCGTACGCGTGGAAGTACTGCGTGAGGCCGACACCCGAACCGGAGCCGCCACCGCGGCCGTTGTTGCCGCCGCAGGCGGCGAGCGTGCCGGCGGCGGCCATGCCCGCGGCCGCTCGGAAGAGGGACCTGCGGGACCAGTTGCTGTTGCTCATTGCCGACATGGCGACGTCCTTGTCTCGAAGTGCGGCTACGGCTCTGTGGCTCGGCGCAGGTGGCTCAATTCCTGTCGCGGAGCGGGACGTTAACCTTCGGCTAAGCCTTCGGCAAGGGGTTGGACGAAGTCTGTTCGAAGCGTTGTGATCGGTTCGGAATGGCGAACGAGAGGGGCCGCTGCAAAGGGTGTGACCTGGCTGCCGCAGGGGTAGAGCGGGCGCAGGGCAAGGAGGTTGAGGGCCGCCGGTGTCAGGGCCGGCGGCCCTCGGTCAGTGGGGTGCTTCCGGCGGTTGTCGCCTGGTCAAGGCCTTGTCGGCCTCGCGGGAGCGGCCGTGCGCGATCACTTTCGAGGCGTCGACGGCCGTCCGGTCGCCGACTTCGGGGCACTCGCCGTTCGTCCGGCCGACGCTGCTGTCCGGCGGCGTTCGGCAACCGGCGCGGGAGGCCGTCGCCGGCAGGCGTGACGGTCGCTTCGGCACCGACCGGCAGCCGTTGTCCGTGCGGTGGCGTCCCTGGGTGCCTGCTTCAGGTCGCACGACAGGACTGCTGCTCGCTGCAGCCCGCGCGGGGCTGCCGGCACCGCAGGCCGCGTCGCCGGGCAGCGGATTGCGGGAACGCTTTCCGGCAAGTGCTCCGGCACGGCAAGCGAACCGCCGGGTTTCTTGGAGTTTCCTCGGGCACAGGGCGTACGCCGTGGTCGGTGCGCGTAACACTGCATCCCTTCCGTCGTCGTGAAGGCGGTGCGGTCCCGCATGGATCACGCGGGTGGTGCGGTACGACTCCTCGCACCGGCGAAAACGGTGCGCTTGGCGTTTCTCTGACCCACCGACTGCAAGGCCCCTTCGAGCGCGAACGTCGCCGCGCCCAGACAGGCTGGGTCGGTGGGGATGGGGGAGAGGACGATCCGGCTGGCGGCCAGCGGCCGCTTCAGCGCGTGCCGGGCGACTGCCTCCCGCACCTCGTCGAGGAGGGGTTCGCCGAGCCGGGCCGCGACCCAGCTGCTCAGGACGACCACCTCGGGGTTGAGCACGTTGACCAGGTTGGCGACGCCCGCGCCGAGGTAGCGGGCGGTGTCGCGGACGACCTTGACGGCGACCGGGTCGTTCGCGGCGACCCCGGCGGCCAGGGCGTCGATGGTGGCGGTCTGGTCGTCGGGATGCAACAGCGGGCTCCGCGGGCTGAGTTCACGCAGGTTCTGCATGATGCCGGGCGCGCCGACGTACGTCTCCACGCAGCCGTGGTTGCCGCAGCGGCACAGCCGCCCGTCGAGCACGAGCGTGGTGTGCCCCCACTCGCCGGCGCTGTTGCTGACGCCCCGGTGCAGCCCGCCGCCGAGGACGAGACCTGCCCCGACACCGGTGCCCAGGTTGACCACCACGGCGTCCCCGTGACCGCGCGCCGCCCCGAACCACAGCTCGGCGACCGCGCCCGCGCGCAGCGGGTTGTCCAAGTACAGCGGATACGCGATGTGTTCGGAGAGCAGGTCGAGCAACGGCACATCGTGCCAGTCCCAGTTGGGCGCGTACTCGGAGATGCCGGTGGCCCGGTCCACCTGCCCCGGCACGCTCACCCCGACGCCGAGCACCCGGGCAGCCTCGACCCCGGCCTGCGCGACCACCGAAGCGGCGGCCGCGGCGACATGGCCGACCACCTGCTCGGGGCGGCTCTCGCCGGGCCGCATGTTCTCCTCGGCGCGGGCCAGTACGTTCAGCGCGAGGTCGAAGAGCTCGACATGGACGTAGGTCTCCGCGATGTCCACGCCGATCAACGCGCCCCCCGACGCGTTGACGGCCACGAGTCCCCGCGGGCGGCCACCCGCCGAGTCCTCGAACCCGACCTCGG
Source organism: Actinobacteria bacterium OV320 (assembly GCA_001298545.1). GTDB lineage: Bacteria > Actinomycetota > Actinomycetes > Streptomycetales > Streptomycetaceae > Streptomyces > Streptomyces coriariae. The sequence goes on along the minus strand of LJCX01000030.1, from coordinate 264,904 downwards.
TGATCATGCGGAGGTCGAGCAGCTCGCCGACGAGGGTGGCGACCGTGGCGAGCGAGAGACCGGTGGCGGCCGCGAGCTCCTGCCGGGAGGTGGGCGAGGCGGCGATGATCTGACGCAGCACCTCGTAGCGGTTCGCGGTGCGGATGTCCCGTGATGTGCCGCGCTTCATGCAGCGTGCCCCCTCATCCCTTCCGTGCCCTTCCGTGGCGGGCGGGCCCGCACTGCGACGGCACCGGCGCCGCGCCAGGCTATGGGCTGCCGAACCGTTCGACAAGGGGTTAGGAAAGGGGCTTTATAAAGTCGCCCGGAGTCGCGTGCTCAGCCGGCCAGGACGTCCCGCACGAAGGCGTTGGTGAACTTCCCGGCCGGATCCAGCACCCGTGCGAGGGCCGTGAAGTCGTCGATCCGGGGATACCGTCCGCGGATCACATCGGCCGGCATCTCGAACACCTTGCCCCAGTGCGGCCGCGGCTCGAAGGGCTCCAGCGCGGCTTCCACCGCCCGCACCACCGGGAGCACGGCGGCCGTGTCCTCGACCCAGGTGAAGTGCAGCGCCACGGTGTCCCGCCCGTAGGAAGGGCTCAGCCACTGCTCGTCGGCGGCCACCGTACGCACCTCGCACACCTGGAGCACGGGGGCGACCGTCTGCCGGATACCGTCGATCGCATACAACGCCTCGGTGGCATGCCGGCGCGCCAGCAGGTACTCGCTCTGCAGCTCGTTCCCGCTGCTCGGGGTGAACTCCGCCCGGAAGTGCGGCAACCGCTCGTGCCACGGCCCCGGCACCCCGAACTGCTCGGTGCAGTTGACCGCCGGCATCCCCGGCACCGGATGCAGCGCCTCCACGGCCGGCGTGGCCCACGGGAAGTCGGCGAGGGGCTCGTCCGTGCGCCGTTTCAGCCACACCTGCCGGAAGCCGGGCGCGCCCCAGTCGGTGAACAGGCTGACGCTGTACGCGGCTCCCGCGACGGTCTCGAAGTCCAGCCCGTCCAGGGGCAGTTCGGTGAACGTGTGCTGCTCGACCTCGAAGCCGGGCTGCAGATCGAGGACGAGCGCGGTGACCACGCCGAGAGCGCCCAGCGAGGTGACGGCCCCATCGAACCGCCGGTCGCCGCGTCCGATGACGACGGTCGAGCCATCGGCGGTGACGATCTCCACCTCCCGTACGGCCGAGGCGAGCGAGCCGTTGCCGACCCCCGACCCGTGGGTACCGGTGGCCACCGACCCGGCGACCGAGATGTGCGGCAGGGAGGCCATGTTCGCCAGCGCGAGCCCGCGCTCGTGCACGCGGCGCGCCAGCTCGGCGTACCGGACCCCGCCCGCGACCCGCACGGTCCGGGCCGCCGTGTCGACGTCGACCTCACCGGCCAGCGCGCCCAGCGACAGCAGCACCCCGTCGACGCCGGGCTCGGCGATCTCGTTGAACGAGTGCCCGCTGCCCAGCACCCGCACCCGCCCGCTCCGCGCCACCAGCGAGCGGAGCGCGTCGAGAGAGCGCGGACGGTGCAGTTCGCCGGCGGCGAAGGTGATGTTGCCGGCCCAGTTGGTAACGGTTTCTGTCATGCGACTGCTCGCCCCTCCCGAGGAGATCGAGAACCCGGAATTCCCAGGTGGAACCTACCCTGCCCGCAACACGAGGCCCCCGCCCCCACCTCGGCGCGGCCGGGGGCATACCGTGAGGAGTCGTACGCCTGAGCCGGGAGGAGAGACGGATGGACAGCCGTACCGCGCTGGTCGAGGATCTGATGGAGCGGTTTCCGCATGTTCCGCGGGAGGCCGTCTTCAAGGAGGACCTGCTGCGCGGAGGCGTGGCCTTCGACCCCTCCGCCCTCAGTGACAACGAGTCGGGCGAGGTCAAACCGAAGTCCTACTTCATCTTCTCCTTCGACCACGGCACCCTGCCCGAGCTGGGCGAGGCCGCGCTGCGGCGCCCGCCGGAGGAGATCATCCTCACGGGAGGCCCCTACGACCTGCGGCGGACGGTCGTCTCGGTCCGGGTGAATCCGTCCTCCCCGTACCGTGTCGCGGCGGACGACGAAGGTCTGCTCGGGCTCTACCTCGACGGAAAGCGCATCGCCGACGTCGGCGTGCCGCCGATGCCGGAGTACTACCGGCACAAGCTCTCCAACGGGAAGTCCGTCATGGAGGTCGCCCCGACCATCCAGTGGGGTTACCTGATCTATCTGACCGTTTTCCGGGTGTGTCAGTACTTCGGCGCCAAGGAGGAGTGCCAGTACTGCGACATCAACCACAACTGGCGCCAGCACAAGGCGGCCGGCCGGCCGTACACGGGCGTGAAGGACGTCGAGGAGGTCCTCGAAGCCCTGGAGATCATCGACCGGTACGACACCCAGAAGGCGTCCACCGCCTACACCCTCACCGGTGGCGCGATCACCAAGACCGTCGCCGGCCGGGACGAGGCCGACTTCTACGGTCACTACGCCAAGGCCATCGAGGAGCGCTTCCCGGGCCGCTGGATCGGCAAGGTCGTCGCCCAGGCGCTGCCCCGCGACGACGTGCAGCGCTTCAAGGACTACGGGGTGCAGATCTACCACCCCAACTACGAGGTGTGGGACCGCCGGCTGTTCGAGCTGTACTGCCCGGGCAAGGAGCGCTACGTCGGCCGTGACGAGTGGCACAAGCGGATCCTGGACTCGGCGGAGATCTTCGGCGCGCGCAACGTGATCCCCAACTTCGTCGCGGGGGTGGAGATGGCCGAGCCGTTCGGTTTCACCACCGTGGACGAGGCCATCGCCTCCACCACGGAGGGCCTGCGTTTCTTCATGTCGCAGGGCATCACGCCGCGCTTCACCACCTGGTGCCCGGAGCCCACCACCCCGCTGGGCAAGGCCAACCCGCAGGGTGCGCCGCTGGAGTACCACATCCGGCTGCTGGAGGCCTATCGCGCCACCATGGACGAGTTCGGTCTCTCCTCGCCTCCCGGCTACGGACTGCCCGGACCCGGCCGCGCCGTGTTCTCCGTCAGCTCCTTCATGGACAGCCTTCCGGCGGAGGACCCGGCGACCGTATAGTCCGCGCAACGGTCACCACGGTCCGCGAAGGCCGCCCGCGAAGCGGCCCGCGGTGCAATCCGCGAGAAGTTCGCGAAAAAGTTCGCGAAAGCGGTGTCGCAACATGGCGCCGACAGTGAACACAGGGCGGTCCGCGTCCGTACTGGAGGCCGGAGTACCGGGCGCGGCCGCCTTCTCGTCGTCCCGTTCAGCTGTCTGTCCTGCTGTCCTGACATGACATCTGAACAGGGCGCTTGTCAGTTGTGTTGGAAACGTGAAAAGCTCTGCCCCTGCCGCGAGGTTCCCCCCAACTCCATTGCCGTCATGGTGAGTTGACCTCGCTTGTGGATGCAGGAGACTCATGCCCGACCTGCCGACCCCGAAGGACGCCGCCGAGGCCGCGCTGTTCTCCGAGTGCTGGGACGCCGTCCTGTCGTACGCCGATCTGTGTACGTCCGGCTCGACCGCGGCGAACCAGCTGGCCCGTGAGGCGTTCGCACTCGGCATACGCGAGGCCCGCGCCGCCGAGGACGGTACCGCACGAGGTGCCGGCCGCCGCTCGTCCCGGCTGCCCCGGATCCCGCTGCTGCTGACCGCCGTACGCACCACGGCCGCCGCCTGGGAGGCCCGGGGACAGGGCCACAAACTCGACCCCGATCTGCGCCTGTGGCTCAACTCCGACAAGGCCGCACGGTATGTCGGACCGCCCCTGAGCCGCCCCATCGCCCTGCGCGGACTGCGTGACATGCAGGAACCGGACGCCGCTCTGCTGTGGCTGGCGGAGGTCGAGGCGCTGCCGCTGCAGGCTGTGGTCCGCAGGCAGGGCCTCGACCCGACCGCCGCCGTGGAGGAGCTGAACCAGGTCCGCGGACTGTTCCGGGACCGCTGCCACCGCAACCATCTCGACACGCCGATGGACGCGGAGTGCCGCAGCTACGTCCGGCTCCTGGATGCCGTCACCCGCTCGCCCGCCGCCGACACGCCCCCCGATCTCTCCCGCCACCTCGCCACCTGCGTGGAGTGCGCGGAGGCCGCCGCCTGTCTGCGGCTGCACGGGGGCGGCCTGCCCGCCGCCCTCGCGCAGGGCGTCATCGGCTGGGGCGGCCTCGCCTACCTGGAGCGCCGCCGCCGGGCCACCGAGGTGCGCCTCGGCCCCGGCCGCCCGGACGCGCCGGACGCCGGGGGCGCGGCGGAACAGGTCGCCGCGAGCAGGGCGCGCATGCTGCGGGGCGGCATGCTGGCCGCCGCCGCCCTGGTCTCCGTGGTGGCGCTCGCCGTGTCGATGATGCCCGGCGACACCGGCGCCGGCAGCGGCGGCGAGAACGTCGCCCAGGGCAACCCCGCGGACAGCACCCCGGTGGCCGGCCCCGGTTCCGTCCTGCCGTCCGCCGATCCCGCCACCTCTGCCGCGCCGTCCTCGTCCCGCCCGGCGCCGTCCGCGAGCGGTACGCCCTCGGCGACCGGCGGCAACGATGCCGGGAAGCCCGACCCCGAGCCCCAGGGCACCTCCTCGGCCACCGCCGGTGCCGGTTCCGGTGCCGGCGGAAGCGAGGAGGCGGCGGCCTGCGAGGTCACGTACGACCTCGTCAACCAGTGGCCCGACGGCTTCCAGGCCACCGTCACCGTCACCACCGCCGTGACGCTCGACGGCTGGCGCGTGGCCTGGTCCTTCCGCGACGGCCAGAAGGTCGACCAGATGTGGGACGCGAGCCTTGCCCAGGACGGCTCACGGGTCACCGCGACCGCCGCCGACTACAACAGGTCCGTCTCCGCGAACGGCACGCTCACCTTCGGTTTCCTCGCCTCCTGGCAGAACAAGAACAGCGCGCCGTACGCGTTCACCCTCAACGGGCAGACGTGCACGAGCTCTTGACGACCGACGGCTGAACCGGGCGCCGACGGAGAGCGGGGCGCGGGACGGAGAGGGGGGCGGGGTTCCCGCCCTCGCTCTGCGCGCCCAGGGACTCGGGGCCGGGGTCTCGCGCCGAGCGGGAAGGGTGATCCCGGACGGGCGTGGCCGCGTCGGCCACGCGCGCGTGGCGACGGCGGCGAGCGGGCCGGAATGGGGTGGCAACCGGCTTCCTGCGCCCCTATGCTGAGGGAGCTTTGAGCGGGGCCGACGGCCGCGCTGTCAGTCGTGTGAGGAACCTGAGGAACGGGAGGTGTGACCGATGACTGTCGCCGAGAAGGGTGCTGTTCGCAGCGACCAGACGTTCGTTCACTCCACCTCCGCGGTCTCCGGCTGACCACTTCTTCCGCCTCGCCTACGCGAGCGCTGCCGGGGCCGCCCCTGTGAAGGGTCCCCCTTGCATTTCTTCTCCACCTCCACCTCCCCCTCCTCTTCTTCGGCTTCGCCGCTGCCTCTCGCCGCGTACGGCTGGGACGCCGACCGGGAAGCCGAGTTCGCCCCTCACGCCGAGCGGGGCCTGCTGCCCGGCCGCGTGGTGCGGGTCGACCGTGGGCTGTGCGATGTCGTCACCGCGGCGGGCATCGTGCGCGCCGACACCGAGTTCGTCGTTCCCCGCGACCCGCTGAAGGTCGTGTGCACGGGCGACTGGGTCGCCGTCGACCCCGAGGACGCCGATCCGCGATACGTACAGACACTTCTGACGCGCCGTACGGCCTTCGTACGTTCCACCTCCTCCAAGCGGTCCGAAGGACAGATCCTCGCCGCCAACGTCGACCACGCCGTCGTCGCGATGTCCCTGGCCGTCGAACTCGACCTCGGCCGCATCGAGCGGTTCCTGGCGCTGGCCTGGGAGTCCGGCGCCCAGCCCGTCGTCGTGCTCACCAAGGCCGACCTGGTGCCCGACCCGCTCGCGCTGTCGTACCTCGTCGAGGACGTCGAGGCGAGCGCGCCCGGCGTCCCCGTGCTCACCGTCTGCGCGCGGGACGGCGACGGCGTCGAGGAACTCGCCGCACTCCTCGGGCGGGGCACCTCCGTGCTGCTCGGGGCGTCCGGCGCGGGCAAGTCGACGCTCGCGAACGCGCTCGTCGGCGAGGACGTGATGGGCGTCCAGGCCACCCGCGACATGGACGGCAAGGGGCGGCACACCACCACCACCCGCAACCTGCTGCCGCTGCCCGGCGGGGGCGTTCTCATCGACACGCCCGGACTGCGCGGCGTCGGCCTCTGGGACGCCGGCACCGGGGTCGGGCAGGTCTTCGCGGAGATCGAGGAGTTCGCCCGGGACTGCCGGTTCCACGACTGCGCGCACGAGTCCGAACCGGGGTGCGCGGTGCGGGCGGCCGTCGAGGACGGGCAACTGCCGACGCGACGGTTGGAGAGCTACCACAAGCTCGTCCGGGAGAACCAGTGGATCGTCGCCAAGTCCGACGCCCGCGTGCGTGCCGACGTCCGCCAGGACTGGAAGCGCAAGCAGGCCGCCGGCCGGGCCGCGGGAGAGGCGAAGCGAGGGCGCGGGCCGTGGCGACCCGCTCCGCCGCGGTAACACGTAACTGTTGCGGTAACGCTTGCCGGACCGGCACTACGTGGGCGGTCCGGCACCGCGTGGGCGGTCCGGCACTACGTGGGCGGTCCGGCACTACGTGGGCGGTCCGGCACTACGTGGGCGGTCCGGAATGCGCGGGCGGTCCGGTAACACTTGCCGGGCCGGCAACCCGTTTCCGGTGCAATGTCACGTCCGATTTCCGCTAGCACCGTTTCTCCCGGGCGCGAAGACTGGAGTCCATGACGGACCAGGAAACGCGGTACGAGGCGGTCCGCAGCAGGGATGCCCGGTTCGACGGCGAGTTCTTCTTCGCCGTCGAGACCACCGGCATCTACTGCCGGCCCAGCTGCCCCGCCGTGACGCCGAAACGCCACAACGTGCGTTTCTTCGCGACGGCCGCCGCCGCGCAGGGCTCGGGTTTCCGGGCCTGCCGACGGTGCCGCCCGGACGCCGTGCCGGGATCGGCCGACTGGAACGCGCGCGCCGACGTCGTCGGCCGGGCCATGCGGCTGATCGGTGACGGCGTCGTCGACCGGGAGGGCGTCACCGGGCTCGCCGTAAGGCTCGGCTACAGCGCCCGCCAGGTGCAGCGGCAGCTCACCACCGAACTCGGCGCGGGACCGGTCGCCCTCGCCCGGGCGCAGCGCGCGCACACCGCGCGGGTCCTGCTCCAGACGACGGGCCTGCCGGTCACGGAGATCGCCTTCGCGTCCGGGTTCGCCAGCGTGCGTCAGTTCAACGACACCGTCAGGACCGTGTACGCGACGACCCCGACCGGACTGCGGGCCGCGGTCCGTGCGACCCGCCGCACCGCCACCCCGTCCGCGGGGATCCCGCTGCGGCTCGCCCACCGGGGCCCCTACCACGCGGGCGCCGTGTTCGACCTGCTGCGACGGGAGGCCGTGGCCGGGGTGGAGGAGGTGAGCGGGCCGCCCGGCGGGCGCACCTACCGCCGTACGCTGCGACTGCCGTACGGCACCGGGATCGTCGCCGTCGACGAGCGGGCGGGCGACCCGGGCCGTGCCTCGGCCGTCCACCCCGGTGGGTGGCTCGACGCCCGGTTGCATCTCACCGACCCGCGCGACCTCACCACCGCCGTCCAGCGGCTGCGGAGGCTGCTCGACCTCGACTCCGACCCGTACGCCGTCGACGAGCGGCTCGGCGCCGACCCGAGGCTCGCCCCGCTGGTCGCCGCCCGGCCAGGGCTGCGTGCGCCGGGGGCCGCCGATCCGGAGGAGTACGCGGTGCGGGCGGTCGTGGGGCGGGCGGCGGCCGAGCGGCTGGTTCGCGCCTACGGCAAGGCCCTCGACGCGCCCTGCGGGACCCTCACCCACCTCTTCCCCGAGCCGGCCGTCCTGGCACAGGCCGGGTCCGGGGAAGGGGCCAAGCCAGGGGACGGGTCCGGGTTCGAGGGGCCGCTGGGTGTCCTCACCGCCGCCCTCGCCGACGGCACCGTACGGCTGGACCCGGGCGTCGACCGGGACGACGCCGAGGAGGCACTGCTCGCGCTGCCCGGACTGGACGCCCGTACGATCGCGGAGATCCGTGCCCGTGCCCTCGGCGACCCCGACGTCGTGCCGCCCGGCGTGGACGTCCCCGACACCTGGCGCCCCTGGCGCACCTACGCCCTGCACCACTTGCGCGCCGCGGAGGAACGATGACCGACCTGACGTACTGGACCAGCGTGGAGAGCCCGCTCGGCCCACTGCTGCTGACCGCCGACGCCGACGTTACGCTGACCTCCCTCTCCGTGCCCGGACAGAAGGGCGGACGGACCGTCCAGGACGGCTGGCGGCACGACCCCGGACCCTTCCGCTCCGCCGCGGAACAGCTCGCCGCCTACTTCGCCGCCGAGCTGAAGGAGTTCCGGCTGCCGATGCGCAGTGCAGGCACCGAGTTCCGCGAGCGCGTGTGGACCGCCCTCGACTCCGTGCCCTACGGGGCGACCACGACGTACGGCGAGATCGCGGCACGCGTCGGCGCCTCGCGGATGGCCGTTCGGGCCGTCGGCGGGGCGATCGGGGCGAACCCGCTGCTGATCGTGCGCCCCTGCCACCGGGTGATCGGCGCCGACGGCTCGCTGACGGGATATGCGGGCGGGCTGGAGCGCAAGGTGCGGCTGCTCTCGCTGGAGGGCTCGCTCGAGGAGCGGTTCCGGAGTCTCGCCTGATCGGGGGCCGTCGCCGGCGGTGCCTCATCCCTGGAACCGATATCCCCCCAAGCACCGACATCCCCGCAGCACCGACATCCCCCAAGCGCCGTCGTCTCCACGGAACGGTCAGCCCCACAGAACCGTCCCCAGCCACGCCCCCATGATCAACAGGCAGGTGAACAGCTCCGTGAGGACGCTGGAGCCGCCCGAGCGCATCGCCGTGCGCAGGGCCGCCCGGGCTTCGCCGTGACGGCCCAGGCGGAGACGTTCGGAGAGATAGATGCCGCCCATGAAGCCCGGGATCGCGCCGATCACGGGCAGCAGGAAGAAGCCGAGGAACGCGCCGATCCCCGCGTACGCCGCCATCCGGGGAGTCGCGCCGCTCTCCCGCAGCCGACGGGGCGGCAGCGTCCAGCGCACCACCTGCGACAGGAACAGCGTGACCGTGGCACCGACCAGCACGATCCAGGCGGTCGGCTGCGGATCCTCCAGCGCCCACCACAGGACCGCGGCCCACACCAGCCACGATCCCGGCACGCCGGGCACCAGCACTCCGCACAGGCCGAGCAGAATGACCACTCCGACCAGCAGGAGTTGACCCACTCCCATCTGCCCAGGGTGCCCGAGCCAGGGAGAACACGCAGGTCAAGCCGTACGGCCTCGGACCTCTGACACGTACGGTCAGTGCTCCCGGGCCACCCACCCCCGTTCGTACGCGTGCCAGCCCAGTTGCAGCCGGGTCGTCACCCCCGTCAGCTCCATCAGCCCCTTCACCCGGCGCTGCACGGTCCGCAGCCCGAGGTCGAGCTGCTTGGCCGCGCTCGCGTCGGTCATCCCGGCCAGCAGCAGGGACAGGATCTCCAGGTCGGTGGCGTCGGGACCGTCCGGGGCCTGCTCGACCACGCCGGCCGCGCCGAGGCGCAGCGGCAGCGCCTCCCGCCACACCGACTCGAACAGGCCCGACAGCAGCTCCAGCAACCCGCTCGCGTGCACCACCAGCGCGGCGGGCTCCGCCGAGCGGCCGGTCAGCGGCACCAGGGCGAGCGAGCGGTCGGCGACGACCAGCTTCGTCGGCACCCGGTCCACCACCCGCACCTGTTCGTCCCGGCCCAGCGCGGCGGTCAGCTCCGCCATGCCGTCCGGCTGGTCGAGCACCGCCCGTTCCAGTACGACGCGGTAGCGCACCCCGCGGGCCGTTGCCCGCTCCTCGGCATCGTTCTCGCCGCCGGTCACGGCCACCGGGGTGCCGGTGACCAGCGCGCACACCTCCTCGCTCGCCCCGAGCTGGATCTGGAGGAAGCGCTGGGAGACGGCGGCGGCGCCCGTCACCACCTCGACCAGGTCGTGCACCGCCGGTTCGGCGGCCGCAGCCCGGTACTCCTCGGCGAGCAGGGCCGCCGCCAGCTCCGCCTTCTCCAGTTCGTGCCGCTGCTGGGTGAGCAGCGCCCCCAGGGCGACGCCCGGAGGCGCGGCGACCCAGCGGCCGGGGCGACCCGAGGACTGTGCGGCGAGACCGTGCCGCTCCAGCCGGCGCAGCGCGCGTTCGGTGTCGTGCTCGCCGAGGGCCAGCCGACGCGCCAGGTCGGGCACGTCGGCGGCGCCCACGGACACCAGCGCCCGGTACGCCGACTCGTGCGTCCCGTCCAGCCCTATCGCTCCCAGCATCGGGTGCTTCCCTCCTTCTGACGTCCCGTGAATGGCGGGAAACAGCCACGGCGTAAACCCGCCGCCGCACATCATCGCCGTACCGCCGGTCACTCTGCCAAGGTGTGGCCACGGCGGAAAACGTGATCATCCACTGATCATCCACAGCGGAGGTCCAGGAGCGCCGTGCAGACTCGGGCCGGTCGGCCACGACGCCGCGGCGCGGAAACCTTTCGAGAACGTGATCCGAGCTCATGACGCGCAGGGGCGCATAGGGGAATGAGCCTGGGTCACCCCATGTCGCCGGGCGGTTCTCCCGTGGGGGGTGGAACCGCCCGGCGACCTTTGTCGCACCGTGCTTCGCACTGGCGTTCAGGACGTCACTCGGTCCGCTGTTCGACACACGTGCGGTGGCGCATTTTCCGGATGCCCCGTTTTCATCCGGCCCGCGCAGTGGACAATCGGGGGCATGAGCCAGCAGGGGGGAAGGCCCACCGGTCACGAGGACGACTGGTGGGGGCAGTTGTACGACGACGCCACCGAGGACACGGGGCCCGCGCGCACCGCAGACTCCCTGGACGACCGTTTCGCCTCGGCCGCCGGAGCGGTGCGCTCAGGTGGTGCGGCCGGTGCGGCGGAGAACGTGGGTACGCCGGACGACGTCGGCGGACCCGGGTCCACGGCGGCCCCGCGGCACCCGCAGGGCGCGGGCGACACGGGGGGCCACGCGGGCGGCGCGGACGCCCCTGGCGGCGCGGCACCGGTACCGGCACCCCGTGCCGAGCGGCCCGGTTCCGCAGGGCAGACCGACTGGTGGACCTCGTCGGCCGCCACGACGGCGGGGGCACCACCGCCCCCGGAGGCCACCGTTCCGCCGCCCCGCAGCCGTTCCGCCGCCCGATCCGCTGCCGAGTCCGCCCCGGGGCGGGACGCCGGGTGGGACACCCCGTGGGATGCCGGTCCGGATCCCGAGCAGACTGCTGGTGCTGGTGCTGGTGCTGGTGCCGGCGCTGGACGCGACGGCGACGAGCGCGGCGGCTGGAGCGACGCCGAGCCCGGCACCGGACGGGACTCCGAACCGGACTTCTGGCGGGACGGCGGACGGTCTTCCGGGCGGGACGGCGGGCAGGACTCCGGACGGGATTCCGTACGAGACGGCGGGCACGGCTCCGGAGGGGACTCCGTACGGGATTCCGGACGGAACGCCGCGCGGGACGACATCGGGGGCAGTCCGGAGCGTGACGTCGTCGAGCGGGATGTCGGCGTCGGCGCAGGCGCCGTGGGGACGGACCAGGGTGCCGGTCCGTCGGGGCGGCACCGCGCTCCCTGGGAGCCGCCGGCGGACACACCCACCGGTCCTGCGAACTTCCTGCCCCGCCCGCTGCCGCCGGGATTCGCCGAGCGGCCGCCCCACGCCCCCGCCCCCTCCACCGCCGACGGCCTCGCGTCGACGGAGACACCCCCCGACGCCTCCGAACCTCCGGCGCCGTCCACCCCTCCCGCGCCGCCGTCCACCCCGCCCGCGCCGCCGACGACCTCACCCTCCGGGCAGGAGACCGCGACCGCCCCCGGTGAGGGCACCGGGCCGGCCTCACCCGCCGCGCCGCCCCCACCGCCCGCGATGCCCCCCGTGCCGGCCCACGCGCCGCCGCCTCCACAGGCACCCACCGCCTCCGTCGACGGTTCGGCGGCCCCCCTCTACGCGGCGAGCCCCGCGCCCGCCCCCGAACGCGAGCCGGAATCCGAACGCGCCCCGGTCACCCCGAGCACCTCCCCACCGCACCATCCCCCCACCGTCCCCGGCCTGCCCGCCCTGCCCGCCGTCCCGCCCCTGTCCACCTCCAAGGACTACGTCGGTTCGGGGCCGCCCACCTACGATGCCGAGCCCACCGCCCTTCCGCCCGCGGACCCGGACGACCTCGCCGACCTGGTCGCCGACACCGTCCTGGACGGCGCCCGGTACGGAGTCTGGGCGCTGCGGGCCGCCTCGGTGCGGGGGGACTCCGCGCGGTACCGGGGGGAGCCGCGCCGTGACGCGTTCCTCACCGCCCGCTTCGGCGCGGGGGAGCAGGCGCTGATCCTGGTCGCGATGGCGACCGGTGCCCGGGCGACGCCGGGAGCGCACCGGGCGGCCGCGGAGGTGTGCCGGTGGATCGGGCGGGCCGTGGGCCGCAGTCACGTCCGGCTCGCGGAGGACATGCGGGCGGCCAGGCGCGGAGACCTGAAGTCGGGCCTGCACCGGCTCACCGACCGCAGCCTCGGCCGGCTCCGCGCCAGCGCCGCCGAGCAGGGCCTGGAACCGGAGGAGTACGCGGCCACCCTGCGCTGTCTGCTCCTGCCCGCCGATCCCGCCTGCCGTACGCGTGTCTTCTTCGGCGTCGGCGCCGGCGGCCTGTTCCGGCTGCGCGACGGTGTGTGGCGGGACATCGAGCCGCAGGTGGGCGAGGTGGCGGGCGCACCGGTCGTCGGGTTCGGATCGTTGCCCGCCGAGACGCCCGAGGGCGACCGGCTCACCATGGACCTGGGCATCACCACACCGCCGAACCCTTACGACCCGGACCCCGAACCGCCCCGCGAGCCCTTCCGTTTCCGCGCCTCCGTAGCCCGCCCGGGTGACACGCTCCTGATGTGCACGGACGGCCTGGCCGAACCCCTGCGCGGGGAGCGGGAGCTGTCCGCGTACCTGGCGGGACGCTGGTCGGGCCCCACTCCGCCCGGTCTCGCCGCCTTCCTCGCCGACACCCAGGTGAGGGTGAAGGGCTACGCCGACGACCGCACGGCGGCGGCCGTCTGGGAGGCGTAAACGAGTCGCCGCGGCCACTGTGGAGTCAGGGACCCGAGGAGACCGAAGGGGTGCGTCGATCCATGGCCAAGCAGAACGTCGCGGAACAGTTCGTGGACATCCTCGCCCGCGCGGGGGTCCGGCGCCTCTACGGTGTCGTGGGGGACAGCCTCAACCCCGTGGTGGACGCGGTGCGGCGCAACCCCGCCATCGACTGGATCCACGTCCGGCACGAGGAGACGGCCGCCTTCGCCGCCGGTGCGGAAGCCCAGATCACCGGGAAACTCGCGGCCTGCGCGGGATCCTGCGGACCCGGCAACCTCCATCTCATCAACGGTCTCTACGACGCCCACCGCTCCATGGCTCCTGTTCTGGCCCTCGCCTCGCACATCCCGTCCAGCGAAATCGGTCTCGGCTATTTTCAGGAAACCCACCCCGATCAGCTGTTCCGCGAGTGCAGCCACTACAGCGAGATGATCTCCAGCCCGAAACAGATGCCCCGGCTGTTGCACACCGCCATCCAGAACGCGGTCGGGCGCAGTGGCGTCAGTGTCGTGTCGCTGCCCGGTGACATCGCCGACCGGGCGGCCCCCGAGAAAGCCGTCGAAACCGCTCTCGTCACCGCCCGGCCCACCGTCCGACCAGGCGACGCCGAGATCGACGCGCTGGTCGCGATGATCGACGCGGCCGACAAGGTCACGCTGTTCTGCGGCAGCGGCACGGCCGGCGCGCACGCCGAGGTCATGGAGTTCGCCGGGAAGATCAAGTCCCCGGTGGGGCATGCGTTGCGCGGCAAGGAACACATTCAGTACGACAATCCGTACGACGTCGGGATGAGCGGTCTCCTCGGCTACGGCGCCGCCTACGAGGCCACCCACGAGTGCGACCTGCTGATCCTGCTCGGAACCGATTTCCCCTACAACGCCTTCCTCCCCGACGACGTGAAGATCGCCCAGGTCGACGTACGCCCCGAACACCTCGGCCGACGCTCGAAGCTGGACCTCGCGGTATGGGGCGACGTACGGGAGACCCTGCGCTGTCTCATCCCGCGGGTGCGGGCCAAGGAGAACCGGCGTTTCCTCGACCGGATGCTGAAGAAGCACGCCGACGCGCTGGAGGGGGTGGTGAAGGCGTACACGCGGAAAGTGGAGAAACACGTTCCCATCCATCCCGAGTATGTCGCCGCCGTCCTTGACGAACTCGCCGACGAAGACGCCGTGTTCACCGTCGACACCGGTATGTGCAATGTCTGGGCCGCCCGCTATCTCACCCCCAACGGCCGGCGTCGTGTCATCGGCTCCTTCTCGCACGGCTCCATGGCCAACGCGCTGCCCATGGCGATCGGCGCCCAGTTCACCGACCGCCGCCGGCAGGTCGTGTCGATGTCCGGCGACGGCGGTTTCGCCATGCTGATGGGCGACTTCCTGACGCTGGTGCAGTACGACCTGCCGGTGAAGGTCGTGCTCTTCAACAACTCGTCGCTGGGCATGGTCGAGTTGGAGATGCTGGTCGCCGGTCTGCCCTCGTACGGCACCACCAACAAGAACCCCGACTTCGCCGCCGTCGCCCGCGCCTGCGGTGCCCACGGTGTGCGCGTCGAGAAGCCCAGACAGCTGGCCGGCGCACTGAAGGACGCCTTCCGGCACAAGGGCCCGGCCCTCGTCGACATCGTCACCGACCCCAACGCCCTGTCCATCCCGCCGAAGATCAGCGCCGAGATGGTCACCGGTTTCGCCCTCTCCGCCTCTAAGATCGTTCTCGACGGCGGAGTGGGCCGGATGCTTCAGATGGCCCGCTCCAACCTGCGCAACGTGCCCCGGCCTTAGGACGGTGGCGGCCGGTCGGGGACGTCAGTCGCCGGTCGGGACCCACTGACGTTCACCGTTCTCGGTGCCGTACCAGTAGCGCGGCAGCCCCTTGATGCCGCTCGTGCGGAACGGGCGGCCGCGGTCGTCGATCCGGACCGTGCCGGTGCGCCCCTGGGACGACCAGTCCAGTTCGAGGTACCAGTCGCAGGCACAGGTCTCGGTCCGTGCCGTGACCAGCAGCACCTCGGGGTCGGTGCTGGACACGCGGTAGGGCAGGCTCACCGCCGGGATCGGCGTGCCCGCGTCGTTGCCGGCGACGGAGTGCGCCACGGGACGGTCCTTGTCCAGGTCGACCGCGAAGTAACGCTTGCTGAGAGAACCGCCGCAGCCCTGGTCCATGGCGTACGCGGTGCCCGTCATGGGTGCGGCACGACCGACGACCCGCACGCGCAGCGCCGTCAGTACGACGGCCGTGGAGTTGCGGCCCTGCACCGAGATCTCCACGTTGGTCTCCCGCCCGTGCACCGCCCCCTGGGCGGTTGCCCAGGGGCCGGCGTCCTGCTCCGCCGGGGGCGGCGGAACCTGCGTCGGCGGCTTGTCGATGACGTAGTCGTGACCGCAGCCGAGCGCCCAGACCTGTGAGTCGACGGTCCAGGCGAGCGGTACGCCCGACGCGGGTTCCGATGTCTTGCCGCCGGCCGGGGAGGTGTCCGGGACCGGGGAGCTCTTCGCGGGGCGGGCGGAAGGGGAGGCGGTGCCGGAGGTGGGCGAGGTGGTCGAGCCGGCGCCGGGCGTGGAGGAGTGGGTCGAGTCCGTCGTCCGGGGCGCGGCCGTGGCGGACTCGGAGGGCCGGCCGACGTAGCCGGAGGCCGAGGGATGGCCGCCGCCGGGCAGCGCGGACAGTGTTCCCAGGGTGGCGAGCAGCGCGCAGGTGACACCGACGGCGACCGTGGTGCCCGGGCGGCGGTACCAACGGCGAGGCGGTACCTGTTTCCCGTCCGGTTTCCGGGCCTGCGTGTCTGCCGTAGGCCGGGGTTTCGTTCCCGCCGGTGTTTCGGAGGGTTTCGCGGTCTCCGAGGGCGTCACGGTTTCCGGTGTTTCCGGCGCCCCAACTGTTACTGACGTTTCACGCGTTTCACGCGTTTCCCGCGTTACCGGTAAGGCTGCCGTTCCCGGTGTTTCCGACCGTTCGTAGGACTCACGTGTTTCCTGGGCTGCGTCGGCTGCCTCGGCTGCCCGGGCTGTATGAGCTTCCGGTGTTCCAGCTGTTTCCCCGGGTTCCGGTGTCTCCGAAGTCGCCGCGGTCCGGGCCCGCTGGCGGGCCGCCACCGCTCGCAGCCACCGCCGGTGCAGTTCGAGGCGTTCCTCGGGGGTCGCCCCGCAGAACTCCGCGAGACGTTCGACGGGGGCGAAGTCCTGTGGAACCGCTTCCCCGGCGCAGTACCGGTGCAGCGTCGAGGTGTTCATGCCCAGCCGGCGGGCCAGGGAGCCGTAGCTGCGCTCCGTACGCCCCTTCAGTTCCGTCAGCAGCGCCGCGAACTCCGTCACATCGGCCACACCGTCGTCGGTCGACACCGTTCTCCCTGTGTTCGTCCGGCCCGGCGGTCATCCCAGGCACTCATATACCTGCACGTCAGATGGGCTGGGATGGTTCCACCTCGGCCGATCGGGCGCTGACCGTTGCACCGGACCGCCCACAGCGCCGATGCTCTTGGTGTCGCACCGACCAGGGCCGGACCGACCAACCGGCGTCGTGGCGACGACCCACTGCCCTGCACTCACTCACGGGGGACACCCATGTCCAAGCGCACCCGAGCCGGCACGCTCACCGGGCTCACCGCACTCACGGCTGCGGGCCTCGCCCTCGGTACCGTGCTCGCCGTACCGGCCGGCGCCGCCACTGTGCGACCGCCCGGTTTCCTCTCGGCGGCCGACCTTCCGCCGCACCCCAGCTCGTCCTGGACGGCGGGCAGGGTCACCGCCGGCGCGTCCCCGGACGTGGAGGTGGACCGTTGCCTCGGCATGGCGCTGGGCGACGGCCGGGACTCCTGGTACCGGGACTTCCGGACCGACCTCGACACGAGCGCCCGCCAGGTGAGCGTCGAGCTGTCGAGCGTCAGCGCGGCGAAGGGCCGGTTCGCACGGGTCAACCAGGACATCAAGTCCTGCCCGGTGTGGATCGAGCAGGCCGATCCGGAGGTCGAGGCCACGCTCAAGGACTACGGGAAGCTCAACGTGGAGGAAGGCGCCCACGTCTACGGCCTGCACACCGAGACCTCCTGGGGCGCGACCGACATCCGCCTCCTCTCGGTCGGCCGGGACGGTACGACGGTCACGGTCGTGGACTGGGGCCAGCTGGGCGACTTCGGCGACGCCCCGGTGAAGGCCTTCAAGAAGACGACCGTCACGGCCGTCAACAAGCTCCACTGACCCACGACCACCGAGGAAGAACCGGGGCCGCCGCCCTCCCGCCACGGGGGTCGGGAGGGCCGGTGGCCCCGTACGACCGCACAGCCACCAGTCGGGCCGGACAGGCCGCACACACGAGAACCACGGGGAACACGCACATGACCAGCGACAACAGCATGACCAGCAACAACAGCACGACCAGCGACAACAGCGCGACCGGCAAGAGCAGCACAACCCGTTTCCGTACCGCCCGCCGCCGTACGGCCGTGGCCGCCGGCCTCGCGCTGGCCCTCGGTCTCGGCGTGACGGCGCAGGCCTCCGCGGGCAGCCCGCGCAGCGTGAGCGGCAAGCCGTCCGACAACATCACGCGCATCGCCGACTTCTACGGCGCCTACATCGACGCGGTGACCGACGAGGGCGGCGGCAAGCTCGCGGACGAACTCCGCAAGCACTACCTGACCCCCGCCTTCCAGAAGGAGCTGGCGGCCTGGGAGGACAAGAACCACGCCAACGGCGTCCTCCAGGCGCAGAACGTCCCGCTCGCGTGGAAGGTCACCGACAACGGCACGGCGAACTACACGGAGGCCGTCGTCACGCTCACCTGGGGCAGCGACACCACGCAGCTCATCGTCGACATGACCCGCGGCACCCACAAGATCTTCCACATCGGCACGAAGGGAGTCGAGGCCGGCTAGGTCACCACCGTTCCGACGGGAGCGGTATCGGCGGCCCAGGCGGCACAGGTCGTCGTGGAGTGCCGGGGAGCCAACAGTTCGATCACCGGTCCGTCGAACCCTGTTCCCGGCCGCGGCCGTGTGCGCACCGGCGGATTCCGGCCAACCTCGTCGGCCGCACGGGGGCGCGCTCGGCGCGGCGGCGCGGTGCAGGTCGGCGGACGACGCGGTGGGGGCGGTACCGGCCGCCCCACCCCTTCTTCGCACACGGACAGGTAGGCAGGGGCGGACAGGTGGTCGGGCCGATTCCCGGTGGTCGGTGTGCCGCTTGGGCGCGTAGCCACGGAGGCGGTCGTGACGGCCGGGGCGGCGGCCGTATCGCACCGCGGATACGCCGGCTCACTCCCGCTCGCGGGGGAGGTGATGTTCAGGTGCCGTTGCGCGGGTGCACGCCCCCCGGAAGGCACGGCGGCGCCGTCGTGCGGCAGCCCCTTCGCCCGGGGCCCGGGGCCGATCACCGCCGCTGCCCGGCGGCCCGCCCTTTGCGCCGTTGTCTGTCCCGCAAAGCGGAACCGGCTCGTCGACCAGGGCTTTCGCCGCCGCGCGCCGGCCGCGGCGGGATCAGGGCTGGCGCGAACGGCCCGGCCCACCGGCAGCGGCTCGTCCCGCTCGGGGCCACGCCGACGTCACCGGCGGAACAGGGGCCACGAGCCGCGCGGGACGCATCAACCGTCACGGCGCTCGCTCCGGACGCGCTCGGGCGGGGGCGTACGTGCCGCTTGCGGCCCCTCCCGGACGGCCCGAACAGTGCTGTCGTACGGTCTCCCCGTTCCCCGCGGTGTCCTGGACGCCCGCCCGAACATGGCCGAACACCCCGGCGTCGATGATTCGACATGACTGGCGCGGTGCCGACCGGGCAAGGATCCCCGTGAACGTGTTCGAGCAGGAGGGGAACCCACATCGACACGCGGGCGGGGGTCATGGAGAGGCAGGCACGGGGAAGCGGTCCGACGGCGATCGCGAGCACCTCGGCGACGAGACAGGCGGGGGAGAGCAGGGCCGAGGACGTGGCGGAGCAGAACCGGGCGGCGCAGCTGAGTCGCAGACTCGGACGGGCCGACCTGCGGGCGGTGCCCGAGACGCGCCGGGCGCTGAGGGAACTGTTGCGGGGCTGGGGGAGGCCGGGCCGGTCGGAGACGGCGGAACTGCTCACCAGTGAACTCGTCACCAACGCGCTCGTGCACACCGACGACGACGCGGTCCTGACGGCCACCGTCTCCCCGTCCGGCCTGCGGGTGGAGGTGCGGGACTCCGTGGCCCAGCGTCCCCGGCCGAGGGTGCCGAGCGCCGACGAGGCCACGCACGGCCGGGGTCTGGTCCTGGTGGAGTCCCTCGCGGACACGTGGGGGGTACGGGCGCAGGGCGGCGGCAAGGTCGTCTGGTTCGAGCTGGGCGCCGGGGCCGCGTGAGCGAGGACAGCCGGGCGACCGGCCGTTGAGCGGCGGTTGCCGAGCGGCGGGCAACGGGCAACGGGAAGGGGGCGCGACCTCGGCGGTCGCGCCCCCTTCCCATGACAACTGATCGTCCGTCAGCCGAACTGCTGCTCCAGGTCCTTGAGCTTGCGCTCCAGGGAGTCGAGGCGCGGCAGGGCCATGGTGTCGTCCTCCGCGGTGAGGTCGACGGTGAGCGAGGAGTCAGCTCCGTGGCGTACGGGCTGAAGGGAGTGCCGTGAGCGTACGGGCAGCTGCTCCGCCGAGTTCGCTATGGCAGGCTCCGCTGAGACCCGCTCGGCCGTGGCCGGTTCCAGGGCGGCCGGGGCCTCCACCGGACGGCCACCGCCGCCACCGCGGCCGGGGAAGCGGGGGCCGTGACCCCGGCTGATCGCCTTCAGCTGCGCCCGTTCGACGCGGTGCTGCTCGCGGCGGCGCAGCTTCGTCTCTTCCTTGCGGGCCTTGTCCTCACGGACCTCGTCGACGGCCTCGTCCAGGCTGCGCACGTTCTCGAGGAGCATGAGCGACCAGGCCTTGTAGGTCTCGCGGGGGGCGCGTGCCCAGCGCACGACGCGGATCTGCGGGAGCGGACGGGGCACGAGGCCCTGCTCGCGCAGCGCGGCCCGGCGGGTCTGCTTCAGGGCCCGGTCGAAGAGCACGGCCGCCGAGAGGGACATGCCGGAGAAGAACTGGGGCGCGCCGTCGTGACCGAGGCCCCTGGGCGCGTGCACCCAGTTGAACCAGGCGGCCGCGCCCGCGAACGTCCACACGAGTATCCGGGAGCCGAGTGCGGCGTCGCCGTGACTGGCTTCGCGCACCGCGAGGACGGAGCAGAACATGGCCGCGCCGTCGAGGCCGAACGGGACGAGGTACTCCCAGCCGTTGGTCAGGCCGAGGTTCTGCTGGCCGAAGCCGACCAGGCCGTGGAAGGAGAGGGCGGCGGCAACGGCCGCGCAGCAGAACAGAAGAACGTAGGAGGCAGTGCCATATATGGCCTCCTTGCGCCTGCGGCGCTCCTCGGTACGCTCCCACGAATCGTCCGCGCTCGCGTTTGCCCCGGAGGAGCGCTTGCCGCGCGCCAGCACCGCCACCGCCGCCAGCATGCCCAGGAGCAGTACGGCGCCGGGAAGCAGCCAGTTCAGCGATATGTCGGTCAATCTCATCAGGGGTCCCTTGCATTGGGATAGGGCGTAACGCCCGCCATAGTGGCGCAATCCCGCCGTCCCTCAGGGGGTTTCGGGGCAAGAGGCCGCCAAGGAAGTGCAAGGGAATGCCCAGGGCGACGTTCTGCTCGAACTGCCGCTTGAGGGGCGGGAGTTGAGTTCGAATAAGACTACCCGTACGGGTGGTTCCCCGGATAGTTCCCGGGGCAAGTGAGGAAATTGTGAATTGCCTGTAACCCTGGGAGGAGTCTCGTCCGAGTGATCTTACGGGACGGCCGGCGGCGCCCGGCCCCAGGGGGCATCTGAGGCCTCCTCAACTGGCGGCGACCGCAGTGAGCTTGGTGACGCGGTCCGCGTCGCAGGTGCGCGGGCAGGTGGCGCAGGTGTCCTCGGGGCGCAGTGTGTAGAACATGCAGCAGCTCGCCCGGTCCCGGGTGGGCAGGGTCTCGCCGCCCGGTCCGGTCAGCTCACGGAAGGACGCCGCGCCGACGTAGGGGCGGGTGGCGCCCGGCAGGAGCAGCTCCAGTTCCCGTCGCGCCCGGTCCTTCTCGCCCTCGCCGAGCAGTTCGGCGACGTACCAGAGGCTCTCGACGATCTCGTCGGTCACCATGCCCCACAGGGCCCGGCCGCGGCGTCGCGCGGGTGGTCCGAACCCGGCGAGCACCGGCTCGTGGTGCTCGGCTATCGCGGCCCGCACCTCCGCCCGCAGCGCCTCCTCGTCCGGGACCACCCGGGCGCCGGGCAGCAGCGCCGCCGGATCGCCCGGCAGGCAGGCGAAGGAGGTGGGCGGCCGGACGGCCATCCGCATGCCGTCGCCGGTGCGGTCGTACGAGACGTGTGTCACGGGGAGGCGGGGCACCCTGCGGTGCAGGAACCAGGGGACGGTGATCAGCAGACAGGCGGGCCAGGAGTACCGGTGCAGCCCGAAGCTCGCCACGACGTCCGGGCGGGCGGACTGTCCGTAGTCGCGGGCGACCTGGGCCTCGTCCCAGGCGAGGAAGGCCTCCAGTGCCGCTCCGCCCTGCGCGAGGTCGGCCGCGGCGACCCAGCCGCCGCCTTGTGGAAACGGTTCCCGGTGTTCCAGCTCCGTGACGGTCAGGTCGGGGAAGACCTCCGCGAGGCGGGCGTAGGCCTCCGCTGTGGCCGACGGGGCTGTGGACATGCCGGGACCGCCGTTTCGAGAGGAATTAAAGGTAAGCCTTACCTTACTCAGTATCGTCGGGATTTGAACTGACGGCCAGTACGCCTAAGGTGCTTGACGGACGAGTAACAACCCGCCGTAATGACCCCAAGTACCGACAAGGCCGGAGGAGGCCCCGTGGAGCAGGGTGCGCAGGGCTCCACCGGTACCGGAACCCCGGCCGTGCCGGGGGCCGAGGGCCGTGCCCGGGTGCCGGCGCAGTCACGGGGGTCCGCCGGATACGGCGAGGACGCGGACCGGGAGAGGTGCGGTCCGGCGGGCGCCGCGCGCGGTGAGCACACGCACAGCGAGACCCCTGTCCCGCGCCCCCGGCCGGTGGTGCAGCGTTCCTCGGTGCGCGGCCAGATCCTCGACGCCCTGCGCACCGCGCTCGTCGCCGGGGAACTGCTGCCGGGCGAGGTGTACTCGGCGCCGGTCCTCGGTGATCGCTTCGGGGTCTCGGCGACGCCGGTCCGCGAGGCGATGCAGCAGCTCGCGCTGGAGGGCGCCGTCGAGGTCGTCCCCAACCGGGGCTTCCGGGTGATCGTGCGGGGCAAGCGCGAGCTGGCCGAGCTGGCCGAGGTGCGCGCGCTGATCGAGGTTCCCGTGATGCTGCGGCTCGCCCGTACGGTGCCCGCCGAGCGCTGGGCGGAGTTGCGGCCGGTCGGCGAGGCGAGCGTGCGCGCGGCGGCCTCCGGCTGCCCGGCCACGTACGCGGAGGCCGACCGGGTCTTCCACCGGGCGGTGCTCGCCCTGTCCGGCAACGAACAACTGGTCGGCGTCGCCGAGGATCTGCACCGACGTTCGCAGTGGCCGCCGGCCGGCGGTTCGGTGCGGCGCGGGCGGGCGGATCTGATGGCCGACGCGGCGGAACACGTGGCACTGCTGGAAGCGCTGGCGGCCGGCGAGCCGGACCGTGCGCAGGCGCTGGTACGCGGGCACTTCACCGGCCCACGCGGCTGAGCCGACCGCGGCCGGGCCGCGCCCCTGCCGCCCGCCGGGGCCCGATCGGCGACGAGGCGACTGCGCCGCGCGCCGCCCCCTGCCGGCGTGTCGCCACGCCCGTATCGCCACCGCTCGTGTCGCCCCGCCCGAGGGATGGCCCGCCCGCGGTGCGCGCAGGACCTCGCCGGCCGGCTGCGCAGAGCCTTGCCCGGTCGGGCTCCCAGGGGCCCAGCCCGCTCGAGCCGCGAGAGGGTCACGGCCCCTTGGACCGTGCGAGCGTCACGTCCCCTCAAGTCGTGAAGGGGGCTCACCCGCTCGGCCCGTCAAGAGGCCCCGCTTCCTTGGGCCTTGAGCGTGCTGCCGCCATCACCCGTCCGCCCCTGTCGGGGCCCTGTCCTCAGACTCCGGACGGGCTGGGTGTCGGCGGTGGGGTCAACTGCCGTGCCAGCCAGGTCGGTACGCCACCCAGGAGCCGGAACAGCCGTCGCGCCTCCTCCCGCAGCCGCGAGGCCTCCGGGTCGACCTCCGCGTCCGCCAGTGAGGCGAGCGCCGGGGCGGTGCCCACCAGGTAGCCCAACTCCTCCCGGATGCGCAGGGATTCGGCGAAGCCGTGCCGGGCCTCCGCCACCTCGCCGTCGCGCAGGGCGAGTCCGGCGAGGTGGCGCCAGGTGAAGGACAGCAGCAGCAGGTCGTTGTGGGCCGCGGCGGCCGTGTGGGCGCGCCGGTACGCCGCCCTCGCGGCCTGCGGGGAACGCGAGATGTTCTCGGCGAGCAGACCCCGGCGGAAGTCCAGCAGCGCCCGTCCGGGCGCGTCCGGCGGGATCAGCGCCGCCGCCCGGCCGAGCGCGGCCCGCGCCTCGTCCACCCGGTCGCGCACGCCGTGCAGGGTGGCCGCGTAGGCAAGTTGCCCTCGTTCACAAGCGGCCGCGCCGCGCTCCTCGTCGTCGTGGGCCAGCGCCTCCGCCGTGCGCAGCGCGTCCTCGGCGTCCTGCCAGCCCTGCTCGGTGTACAGGCACCGTTCCACGAGCAGCGCGGCCCGCTGGACCGAGCCCGCCGCGCTGTCGGGCGGGAGCAGAGCCGCCGCGTCGGCCCAGCAGGCGCGCGAGCGCAGCCGCCATACCGCGGTCTGGAGGGGATCGTCACCTGAAGTCGTTCCGGTACCGGACATGGCGGTGTACGCCACGTTGCCCTCCCCGAGCGCGCCGTCGAGCTGTGAGTGGTGGCCGCATCTCAGCACGAATCGCGGGACCGGGCCAAGGGGGCGGGTGAAGGATTTCACAAAGTCGTGGGACTCCGCGCCCCAAAGGTTTCGACCGGTCGTGACCCAGGGGTGGTAACCGGTGTCTCCTCGGTATCAGCTCATCCGCAGCGCAAGGAAGAAATCCAGCTTGTCCTCCAGCCGCGAGAGGTCACGGCTCGTCAACTGCTCGATCCGTCCGACCCGGTAGCGCAGCGTGTTGACGTGCAGGTGCAGCCGGGACGCGCACCGGGTCCACGAACCGTCGCAGTCCAGGAACGCCTCCAGGGTCGGGATCAGCTCCGCGCGGTGCCGTCGGTCGTAGTCGCGCAGCGGGTCCAGGAGACGGGCGGTAAAGGCTTTCCGCACATCGTCCGGGACGAACGGGAGCAGCAGCACGTGCGAGGCCAGCTCCTGGTGGCCCGCGGCGCAGACCCGGCCGGGGCGGGCGGCGGCCACCCGCCGGGCGTGCCGTGCCTCCTCCAGGGCCCCGCGCAGCCCCTCCGCCGAGTGCACGGCCGCGCTGACGCCCAGCGTGAGCCGCCCGTCGCCGTCGAGGCCGGACGACAGCGGCTCGCGAACGGTCGCCAGCAGCGCGTCGGCGAGGAGGCCGGTCTCGGAGCCGTCGTGCTCGCTCGACACCGCCGGCAGCGGGACCAGGGCGATGGCCTCGTCGCCGGTGTGGGCCACGGCGATGCGGTCGGAGGGCTCGGGTCCGGTGGCGAGCGGGTCGACCAGGATCTCCTCCAGGAGCGACTGGGCGAGAGGGCCGGCCTCCAGTCCCCCCTCGTCCCACTCGACGCGGGCCACGACCACCTGCCAGTGCGGGGCCGCCCCCAGCCCAGGCAGCAGCACCGGCGCGGCCACCCGCAGGCGGGCCGCGATCTCCGCCGGGGCCGCACCCGTCTGGACCAGCTCCAGCACCTCCTGTGCGAGACGCCTGCGCACCGTGCGCGCGGCGACCCGGCGGTCCCGCTCGACGGCGATCAGCTGGGTGACGCCCTGGAGGAGGTCGAGGCGCTCGTCCGCCCAGTCCCCGGCGTCCGCCTCGACGGCCAGCAGCCAGTCCGACAGGACGCTCTCGCGTACGTCCCGCGGTGTCTGGGCGGCCTGCGAGGTCCGTGCGGCCTGCGGGGCGCGGCCGCCGCTGCCGATCGGGAACAGCGAGTACGTCGTCTGGCCCATGATCACCCGGTGCGGTCCGCGCCGGGCGGTGCGGACGGCCGCCAGATGCTCCGCCGCCAGCTTCGCGCACGCCTCGGGCGACAGGCCCGGGCCCGCCGTCCTGGGGCCGGCGATGAGCCGTCCGGTGGGGGAGAGGACCCAGGCCCGCAGGTCGAGGTCGGAGCCGAGCAGGTCCAGGACCACGTCCGGGCCGCCGCCCGCCGGGCCCGAGGTCATCATCCGGCGGTGCCGGTCCACGACGGCCGCGAGGTCCCCGGCGCGCTCGCCGGACACCTGCCGTACGACGTGCTCGGTGATCGTCGCGAAGGCCACCGACTCGTGCACCGCGAACAGCGGGAGACGGTGCCGGGCGCAGGCCACGGCCAGGTCCTCCGGAACGGCCCCCAGCTCCGCCTCGCCGGCAGCGAGCGCGGCCACCCCCGCCTGCACCAGGATCCGCACGAACGGCTCGGAGTCCGCCGCGTCCCGGCGCCACGCCAGGCCCGTCAGCACCAGCTCGCCCCCGGAGAGGTAGCGGCTGGGGTCGCGCAGGTCGGTGGTCATGACACCCCGTACCGTGCGGTCCAGCTCGTCCTCGCCGCCGAGGAGCCTGAGGCCCAGCGCATCGGTGTCCAGCAGTGCGCGCAGCCGCATCTCGTCGCCGCCGTTCTTTGTCTCGAAAACTACGATGAATCCTGAAGGACGTGGTGGGAGAGGACCCGCCGTCGGCCCCGCCCCGCGGAACCCGACCCGTGCGGCGGACAGTCACGAACCGCATTCTTCGGTGGCCAGGTCGTTTCCTACGTTTCCACAGGAAAACGAGGAGGTTACTGAGGACCTCCGTTCATACGAATCTACAAGATGCCTCGGCCGACCAGCCAACTCCTTCATGGTTTCCGTGACTGACCCGGTCGGAGCAAGGCGCTGTGTACTGGCCTCACTCCGCGTGAACACCACAGATACGAGCCGGGCCCGCCGCACCCGATTCTGGCTCGATACGACTCACGAGACTCAAGAGACGAAGAAGAGAGCCGGTCATGGACTTCCTTCGCCCCGCCAGCTGGGAGGACGCGCTCGCCGCCAAGGCCGAGCACCCCACCGCTGTGCCGATTGCGGGTGGCACCGACGTGATGGTCGAGATCAACTTCGACCACCGGAGGCCCGAGTACCTGCTCGACCTCAACCGCGTGGGTGACCTCTACGAATGGGAGGTCGGCGAGGAGAGCGTGCGGCTCGGCGCCTCCGTCCCCTACACCCGGATCATGGAGAATCTGCGCGCGGAACTGCCGGGCCTCGCCCTCGCCTCGCACACCGTGGCCTCCCCGCAGATCCGCAACCGCGGCGGCGTCGGCGGCAACCTCGGCACCGCCTCCCCGGCCGGCGACGCCCACCCCGCCCTGCTGGCGGCCGGCGCCGAGGTCGAGGCGGAGTCCGTGCGCGGTACCCGCCGGATCCCGATCGACGCCTTCTACACCGGCGTGAAGCGCAACGCGCTCGCCCCCGACGAGCTGATCCGCGCCGTCCACATCAAGAAGGCCGACGGCCCGCAGCAGTACTCCAAGGTGGGTACCCGCAACGCCATGGTCATCGCCGTCTGCGCCTTCGGCCTCGCGCTGCACCCGCAGTCCCGGACCGTCCGCACCGGCATCGGCTCGGCCGCGCCCACCCCCGTCCGGGCGAAGACCGCGGAGGAGTTCCTCAACGCGGCACTCGAAGAAGGCGGTTTCTGGGACAACGGAAAGATCATCGCCCCGTCGGTCGCCAAGCAGTTCGCGGACCTGTGCGCCGCCGCCTGCAACCCCATCGACGACGTCCGGGGGACGGCGAGTTACCGACGGCACGCGGTGGGCGTCATGGCCCGCCGCACGCTGACCTGGACGTGGGAGTCGTACCGCGGCCCCCGCCGCACCGCAAAGGGAGCCGCGTGATGCGCGTCAACTTCACTGTCAACGGACGTCCGCAGGAAGCCGACGACGTGTGGGAGGGCGAGAGCCTGCTCTACGTGCTGCGTGAGCGGCTCGGACTGCCGGGCTCGAAGAACGCCTGCGAACAGGGCGAGTGCGGCTCGTGCACGGTGCGTCTGGACGGCGTCCCGGTCTGTTCCTGTCTGGTCGCCGCCGGGCAGGCCGAGGGCCGCGACATCGTCACCGTCGAGGGCCTCGCGGACCACGCCAAGCAGCGCGCCGGGCACAGCGGTTGTGGAACCGGTTCCTGCGGTCCCGCGGACGCCTCCGCCTCCCTCGACGGGGCCGACGGCCGGCCCACCCGGGGCACCGACTCCCACACCGGCGAGGGAACCGAACTCGCCCCGATCCAGCAGGCGTTCATCGACGCCGGCGCCGTCCAGTGCGGTTTCTGCACGCCGGGTCTGCTGGTCGCCGCCGACGAGATGCTGGAACGCAACCCGAACCCGAGCGACGCGGACATCCGCGAGGCGCTCTCCGGCAACCTCTGCCGGTGCACCGGATACGAGAAGATCATGGACGCGGTCCGCCTGGCGGCCGCCCGTCAGGGAGAGGCGGTCTGACGATGCCTTCCAACGGCGCTCCCCTCGGCACTCCCACCAAGGTCACCCAGGCCTCCCGGACCAAGGGCGGCATCGGCGAGTCCACGCTCCGCCCCGACGGCACCCTCAAGGTCACCGGCGAGTTCGCGTACTCGTCCGACATGTGGCACGAGGACATGCTCTGGGGCCAGATCCTGCGCTCCACGGTCGCCCACGCGGAGATCGTCTCCATCGACACGTCCGAGGCCCTCGCCCTGCCCGGTGTCTACGCCGTGATGACGTACGACGACCTGCCGACGGACGTGAAGAACTACGGCCTGGAGATCCAGGACACCCCGGTGCTGGCCCACGGCAAGGTCCGCCACCACGGTGAGCCGGTCGCGATCGTCGCCGCGGACCACCCCGAGACCGCCCGCCGCGCGGCCGCGAAGATCAAGGTCGAGTACCGCGAACTGCCCGTCGTCACCGACGAGGCCTCCGCGACCGCACCGGACGCGATCCTGATCCACGAGGGCCGCGACGACCACCACATCGGTCACGTCTCGCACCCGAACATCGTCCACCGCCAGCCGATCGTCCGGGGCGACGCCGCCGCGGCCGCCGCGCGCGCCGATGTCGTCGTCAGGGGCGAGTACACCTTCGGCATGCAGGACCAGGCCTTCCTCGGCCCCGAGTCCGGCCTCGCCGTGCCCGAGGAGGACGGTGGCGTCCACCTCTACATCGCCACCCAGTGGCTCCACTCCGACCTGCGCCAGATCGCGCCCGTCCTCGGCCTGCCCGAGAGCAAGGTGCGGATGACGCTGTCCGGTGTCGGCGGCGCGTTCGGCGGCCGCGAGGACCTGTCGATGCAGATCCACGCCTGTCTGCTGGCCCTGCGCACCGGAAAACCCGTCAAAATCGTTTACAACCGTTTCGAGTCCTTCTTCGGCCACGTCCACCGCCACCCGGCGAAGCTCACCTACGAGCACGGCGCGACCCGCGACGGCAAGCTCACCCACGTCAAGTGCCGGATCGTCCTGGACGGCGGCGCCTACGCCTCGGCCAGCCCGGCCGTCGTCGGAAACGCCTCCTCGCTCGGCGTCGGCCCCTACGTCGTCGAGGACGTCGACATCGAGGCCATCGCCCTCTACACCAACAACCCGCCCTGCGGCGCGATGCGCGGCTTCGGCGCGGTCCAGGCGTGCTTCGCCTACGAGGCGCAGATGGACAAGGTCGCGGCCGAACTCGGCATGGACCCGGTCGAGTTCCGCCAACTCAACGCGATGGAGCAGGGGACCCTCCTGCCGACCGGGCAACCCGTCGACTCCCCGGCGCCGGTCGCCGAGATCCTGCGCCGGGTCAAGGCGATGCCGCTGCCCCCGGAGCGCCAGTGGGAGAGCAGCGAGGGCGCCGACGTACGGCAGTTGCCCGGCGGTCTGTCCAACACCACGCACGGCGAGGGCGTCGTACGGGGAATCGGTTACGCGGTCGGCATCAAGAACGTCGGCTTCTCCGAGGGTTTCGACGACTACTCGACCGCCAAGGTCCGCATGGAGGTCATCGCCGGCGAGCCCGTCGCGACCGTCCACACGGCGATGGCGGAGGTCGGCCAGGGCGGTGTCACCGTCCACGCGCAGATCGCCCGCACCGAGCTGGGCGTCTCGCAGGTGACCATCCAGCCCGCGGACACGCAGGTGGGCAGCGCCGGCTCGACCTCGGCCTCCCGGCAGACGTACGTCACCGGCGGCGCCGTCAAGAACTCCTGCGAGCTCGTCCGGGAGAAGGTCCTGGAGATCGGCCGGCGCAAGTTCGGCTCCTACCACCCCGCCTGGGCCACCGCCGAGCTGCTCCTGGAGGGCGGCAAGGTCGTCACCGACGGCGGTGAGGTCCTCGCCGACCTGGTCGACGTGCTCGACGAGGACAGCTGCGTCGAGGTCGAGGCGGAGTGGCGGCACCGGCCCACCGAGCCGTTCGACCTGCGCACCGGACAGGGCAACGGACACGTCCAGTACTCCTTCGCCGCGCACCGCGCCGTCGTCGAGGTCGACACCGAACTCGGCCTGGTGAAGGTCATCGAGCTGGCCTGTGCGCAGGACGTCGGAAAGGCACTGAATCCGCTTTCCGTGATCGGTCAGATCCAGGGCGGCACGACCCAGGGACTGGGCGTGGCGGTCATGGAGGAGATCATCGTCGACCCCAGGACGGCGAAGGTCAGGAACCCGTCGTTCACGGACTATCTGATCCCCACGATTCTCGACACGCCGACCATCCCGGTCGACGTGCTCGAACTCGCCGACGACCACGCTCCCTACGGGCTGCGTGGCATCGGCGAGGCACCCACCCTGTCGTCCACCCCGGCGGTCCTCGCGGCCATCCGGAACGCGACCGGGCTGGAGCTCAACCGCACGCCGGTACGTCCGGAGCACCTCACCGGAACATGACCCCACGGGGTCCGATCAGGTGTCGTCCGGGGGTGCCGCACCCCCGGACCACCCTCCCCTTGTTCGTCTCGGGCCGTCCCCCGGGTCGTCCATTCCCAAATCCCGCGACCAGCCGAAGGCACACGCGGGTGTCCCTTTGAACCTTGGGAGATGGCCCATGACCCAGCAGTCACTGGAGCCGAGGACCACAGCCGAAGACGCGGGCGAAGGCACCCGCGTCCCGGCCGGACGGTCCTGGCTCGATCGGTACTTCCACATATCCAAGCGGGGATCCACGGTCGCCGGCGAAGTGCGCGGCGGCGTCACCACCTTCATGGCGATGGCGTACATCCTCCTGCTCAACCCCCTGATCCTGTCCGGCAAGGACGCGGCCGGGGACACCCTCGCCCCGCAGGCGCTGATCACCGCAACCGCTTTCGCAGCGGCTTTCAGCACGCTGCTGATGGGCTTCTTCGGCAAGGTGCCGCTCGCGCTCGCCGCCGGGCTCTCCGTCTCCGGCGTCCTGTCCTCCCAGGTCGCCCCGGAGATGACCTGGCCGCAGGCGATGGGCATGTGCGTGCTGTACGGCGTCGTCATCATGCTGCTGGTCGTCACCGGCCTGCGCGAGATGATCATGAACGCGATCCCGCTCGCGCTCAAGCACGGCATCACCATGGGCATCGGCCTGTTCATCGCGCTCATCGGTTTCTACAAGTCCGGCTTCGTGCACCAGGGCGAGGCGACCCCGGTCACCCTCGGCCCGGCCGGCGAACTCGCCGGCTGGCCCGTCCTGTTGTTCGCCGGCACGCTGCTGCTGATCTTCATGCTCCAGGCCCGGAACATCCCCGGCGCCATCCTCATCGGCATCGTCGGCGGCACGGTCGTCGCCGCGGTCCTCAACGCCACCGGGGTCGTCGACCCGAAGCAGTGGGCGGCGGGCGCTCCCGAACTGCACGGCGGCGCGGTCTCGATGCCCGACTTCTCGCTCTTCGGTGACGTGGAGTTCGGCGGCTGGGGCGAGGTCGGCGCGATGACCGTCGGCATGATCGTCTTCACGCTCGTCCTGGCCGGGTTCTTCGACGCGATGGCCACCATCATCGGCGTCGGCACCGAGGCCGGGCTCGCCGACGACAAGGGCCGGATGCCGGGCCTGTCCAAGGCGCTGTTCATCGACGGCGCCGGCGGAGCGATCGGCGGGGTGGCGGGCGGGTCCGGCCAGACCGTGTTCATCGAGTCGGCGACCGGCGTGGGCGAGGGAGCCCGTACGGGTCTCGCCTCGGTCGTCACCGGCGCCTTCTTCGCGGCCTGTCTGTTCTTCACGCCGCTGACCGCGATCGTCCCGCAGGAGGTCGCCTCCGCCGCCCTGGTCGTCATCGGCGCGATGATGCTGATGAACGCCCGCCACGTCGACTGGGCCGACCGGGCGACCGCGGTCCCGGTGTTCCTGACCGTCGTCCTGATGCCGTTCACCTACACCATCACCACCGGTGTCGCCGCGGGCGTCATCTCCTACACCGCCATCAAGGCAGCGCAGGGCAGGGCGCGGGAGATCGGCGCCTTCATGTGGGTCCTGACGGCGATCTTCCTCGTCTACTTCGCCCTCAATCCGATCGAGAGCTGGCTGGGCGTGCACTAGCACCCCGGCCCGACGGGCACCCGCACGTCGCACCACCGCCCTCCACGCAACCGCAGTCAAGGAGACCGAGAGATGCTGGACATCGCCGAGGAGCTGAACCGGTGGGTCGAGCAGGGCCGTGACTTCGCCGTGGCCACCGTGGTGGCCGTCGGCGGCAGCGCGCCCCGCCGGCCGGGCGCCGCCCTGGCGGTGGACGCCGACGGAACGGCGATCGGCTCGGTCTCCGGTGGCTGCGTGGAGGGCGCGGTGTACGAG
The DNA here is from genome assembly GCA_001298545.1 of Actinobacteria bacterium OV320. Lineage (GTDB taxonomy): Bacteria > Actinomycetota > Actinomycetes > Streptomycetales > Streptomycetaceae > Streptomyces > Streptomyces coriariae. Next base: position 232,997 of record LJCX01000030.1, on the reverse strand, counting down.
CTGTGCCGGCAAGCGCTGGAGGACGGGGAGTCCGTCCTCGAACGCTTCGGTTACAGCGACGACGACGCCTTCGCCGTCGGGCTCACCTGCGGCGGGATCATCGACATCCTCGTCACCCCGGTGCGGGTCGGTGACCGGGTCCGGCCGGTGATCGCGGCCGGCCTGGCGGCCGCCGCCTCCGGCGGGGCCACGGCGCTGGCGCGGATCGTGACCGGCCCGGCGGACCTCGTCGGCCGCGCGCTGGTCGTCCGCCGCCGGGGGACCGACGAAAACGGTTCCCGCATGAGCGCTTCTCACGACAGCGGTTTCCAGGGCAGCGCCTCTTACGACAGCGGTTTCCGCAGCGGCACTTCTTACGACAGCGGTTTCCACGGCGGCACTTCTTACGACAGCGGTTTCCGCGACAGCACTTCTTACGACAGCGGTTTCCGCGACAGCACCTCGTACGACAGCGGTTACTACGAAGGCGGCTTCGGCGCCCATCCGGAGCTGGACCGTACGGTCGCGGCCGAGGCCGGCGCCTTTCTCGACGCCGGTCGCACCGGCACCCTGGAGATCGGCGAGCAGGGCTCCCGCTGCGGGGCGCCGCTCACGGTCCTGGTCGAGTCGTCCGTCCCGCCGCCCCGGATGATCGTGTTCGGCGCGATCGACTTCGCGTCGGCCTTGGTGCGGGTCGGAAAGTTCCTGAACTACCGCGTGACGGTGTGCGACGCGCGTCCCGTCTTCGCGACCGAGGCCCGTTTCCCGGAGGCCGACGAGATCGTCGTCGAGTGGCCGCACCGGTACCTGGAGCGCACGGAGGTGGACGCGCGGACCGTGCTGTGCGTCCTCACCCACGATGCCAAGTTCGACGTCCCCCTGCTCCGGCTGGCGTTGCGGCTCCCGGTCGCCTACGTCGGCGCGATGGGCTCCCGCCGTACCCACCTCGACCGCAACGCCCGGTTGCGTGAAGTAGGCGTGAGCGAGCTGGAGTTGGCCCGTCTGCGATCCCCCATCGGCCTCGACCTGGGGGCCCGTACGCCCGAGGAGACGGCGTTGTCGATCGCCGCCGAGATCGTGGCCGACCGGCGCGGCGGCAGCGGGGTCTCACTCACCGGCGCCCACACGCCCATCCATCACGACGCGGGTTCGGCGCCGACGGGCCGGATCGGCTCCGTGGCCTGAGCCGCCGCACCGCGCACGGGCGGCTGGTCCGGCCAGGTGAACGCGTAGCGCGGGTCGCCGCCCCGGCTCAGCCGGACGTGGCGCAGCAGTTCGCGCGCGATGCCCGCGTTGCCCATCGCCCAGCCGGTCTGCGGTTCGAGGCGGTCCGGGGCGGGCCGGTGGGCGAGGTTGGACCAGCGCGCGCCGTCCGCGTCCCGGGTCGCGCGGGAGAGGAGGTCCGCCACGAGCGTGCGGGCGAAGCCGGGGGAGTCGCCCTGCTCGGCGATCCGGTCCGAGGCCAGCGCCAGCACCCCGGCCGTCCCGCAGCAGCGGCCGTTGTTGTCCCAGAACCCGGGCCGCAGCCGGCGCGGCAGCCCGGACCGGGTCACGGTGTGCCAGCAGCGGTCGGCGAGCTCTGCCCACGCCGGCTCGGCGAGGACGTCCCGCAGCAGCCGGAAGACCTGGGCGTCGCCCGCCGGTCCGTGACACCAGCCGAAGCTGTACCGCTCGACCACGTCGGGCCGGTGGTGCGGGTCGGAGTGCGGCACGAGGAAACCGTCCGGACCGTCCTCGTCCCGGGCGACGACGTCCGCGACACCTGCCCGCCCGAGGTCCACCAGGTCCGTACGGCCGGTGGCGGTTCCGACGGCGGCCAGGGCGTACGCGATCCCGAGCGTGCCGTGCGAGACATGGTGCAGCCGGGCCGGCGCGCCGAGCCTGAACTCCCAGGTGACGCCGCCCCCTTGGGTGGGCTCGGCGGTATCCAGGTACGGCTCCAGCGCCCGTACGGCGAGGTCGGCGTCGCCGGCCGCCAGTGCGCCGAGGCCGATGCCCGCGTTGCCGCCCATCAGCTCGAACAGCACGCCCCAGCGCACTCCGTCGAAGTGTGACCGCACCCGCTCCAGCGCCCGGTCGGCGGCGGCGCCGGCGGTGTCGTCGGCGAGTTGGCGGTGGACGGTCCGCAGCACGAGGGCGATACCGGTCAGCCCGAAGTACAGGGAGTCGTCCGGGTGGTCGTCGACGGCGTCGGCGAGGCTGCGGGCGGCGCGCAGGGCGGTGTCGGCCCAGGAGTCGTCGCCGAAGTGCCGCCAGGCTTCCAGGAGCACGGGTACGACCCCGGCGGTGCCGTTGTAGAGCTGCGGATCGATCGTGTCGTCCGAGGGCCTGACGGGCCAGCCGAGCCCGCCGCTCCCGGTGTCACGGGCGGTGCCCCGCAGCCAGCGCAGGGCGTCCACCGCGAGTTCCTCGACATCGTCGGCTGCCGTCATGCCCTCAGCCTGGCACGGGCCCGGCGACGCCCGCACCGTCACCGGCCGCGGAGCAGCCGGTTGACCGCGCGCCCGAACACCGAGCGGGCCGTGGTCCGCAGAAGGGGGTCGAAGAGGGAGGGTAGAAAACGCACGCGCAACTCCTCCCTCCAGAGCACCCGGGCCCGCCCGCCGGGGCCCGGCCGTACCTCGATCTCGGCCCAGCCCAGGACCACCCGGCCGCGTTTCTCCAGCCGGCACCGGCCCGGCTCGCCCTCGGACGGCGGCTGCCACACGGTCACCTCCATCCGGTCGGCGAAGGCGAACGGGCCGAGACCCGAACGCGCCACGAAGACCGTGCCCTCACGGGTCGGCGCGGGGGTGAGCACGGCGACGTGGGTCAGCGGTACCACGTCGCCGTGCCGGGACCACTGCGTCAGGCGACGCCAGGCGTCGTCCGGGGACAGCGGTACCGTGCGTTCGAGCTGGAAGAAGACCACGCGTTGATCGTAAGGAGTCGGAACCGTCCGACGGAGGATTACCCTCCGGCTCACAGGTTCGGACTTGCCTTCGCGTTGCCGGCCGGGTCAGCGATAGACGTGACCGGGCACCGCCGTCCCCGGCGCCAGCAGTTGGGGAACGGTCACGAAAACGTATCCGCGCTCTTTCAGCGCGTCGATGATCCCCGGTACGGCCGGCACGGTCCCGTCGTAGATGTCGTGCAGCAGGACGATGCCGTCCCGGTCGGCCTGGGCGAGCACCCGGCGTTGGATCAGTGCGGAGTCGGTCGTCGTGTAGTCCTTGGCGGTCACCGTCCACAGCACCTCGGCGAGGCCCAGTTCGCGGCAGATCTCGTGCACGGTCTCGTCGGTGCGGCCCTGCGGTGGGCGCATGAGGGTGGGGCGCCGGCCGGTGAGGCGCTCTATCTCGTCGTTGGGGCGCTGGAGTTCCTCGCGTATCTCCTCCGGGGTGATCCTGGTGAGGATCTTGTGGTCCCAGGTGTGGCTGGCCACCTCGTGCCCCTCGGCGGCCATGCGGGTGACGAGCTCCGGGTACTTCTCGATGTGCCGCTCGCCCAGCAGGAAGAAGGTCGCCGGGACCTGTTTCTCCTTCAGGATGTCGAGCAGCCGGGCCGAGTTCTCGCTCGGGCCGGCGTCGAAGGTGAGGGCGATGCACTTCGCCTCACGGCAGTCGACGGTGCCGAAGCGGGCGGCCTGGGTGGTGGCCGCGGGGCGGGCGCGGGCGGCGCTCGGGTGCGTGATGTCGGCGCCGCCGCAGCCGGTCAGCGTGACCGCCAGGCAGCCGGCCGCCGCCGAGACGGCAACGGCCCGCAACCTGGCCCCCGTTTTCTTCATCTTCCTGGTCAGAGAAGGCATGCCGCGACTATACATAAAGCGTATACACCCTATGTATAGTCTCGGTCGTCATGCGCTCCTCAGGCCGGACAGGGCCTCATTGGGCGTAGAACGTCGCGTCTCCCTTGTCCGTGGCCGTGCTCGGTGTCTGCACATGGAGCACGTAGTTGTAGTGACGGACGTACCGTCCGGCGTAGTTGTACGACTCGTACGAGACCCCCGCGGAGTCGGCGAGACCGGCCCGCCGGTAGAAGCTCGCGTCGGACGCGAACGCCGATGTGCCGTCGCTCTTCTCCAGCCACACCTCGAAGTTCTTGTGCCGCAGGTAGTAGCCCGGGAAGTTGGCCGACTCCAGGGAGACCGTGCCGGTGCCCGCGAGACCGGTGACCACCCGGAACTGCGAGTCGGCGAGCGGGCTGACCCCGGCCTCGATGCGGGCGCGGTACTCCCAGTGCCGGATGAACCGGTCCGCGTAGTTGTACGAGGAGAAGCGCTGCGGGGTGACCCCGTCGGCCACCGGGATGCCGAAGTCGGGGGTACCGTCCGCCTTCCAGTACACCTTCTGCACGCGGGTACGGCGGTTGGGGTCGTTCAGCGGGTCACCGGTGATGTCCTTGTAGCTGCGGTCGTGGTAGACGAGGATGTCGGACTTGCCGTCCTCGGAGACCGTGAACGAGTTGTGGCCCGGCCCGTACTGCGAGGTCGAGGCGTTCGAGGTGAAGACGGGCTGCGTCCCCTTGGTCCAGGACGCCGGGTCGGTCAGGTCGGCCGTCGCGGAGGCGGTCAGCATGCCCAGGCAGTAGTTGGCGTCGGTCGCGCTCGCCGAGTAGGTCATGAAGACCTTGCCGCCGTGCTGGATCAGCGCGGGACCCTCGTTGACCTTGTAGCCGACCGTCTCCCAGGAGAGCGTCGGCTGCGAGATCTCCGCAGCGGTCCCCGAGATCGTCCAGGGGTTGGTCATCTTCGCGATGAACAGACTGGTGTTGTTGTCCTCGGACGGGTTGCGCTGCGCCCAGGCGAGATAGCGGACGCCGTTCACCACGAACGTGGTGGAGTCCAGCGAGAAGCTCTCCCACGTGGTCTTGATCTGGCCCTTCTCGGCCCAGGTCGCGGTGAGCGGGTTGGCGCCGGTGCCTTCGAGGACGTACATCCGGATCGCCCAGACGTCGGTGGTGGACCCGGCCGCGAAGTACACGTACCACTTGCCGTCGATGAAGTGGATCTCCGGCGCCCAGATGTGGGCGCCCATGACCCCGCTGCTGTGCTTGGTCCAGATGGTGACCTCCTGGGCCGTCGACAGGCCCTGGATGGTCGTCGCCCGGCGCAGCACGATGCGGTCGTACGCGGGAACCGTTGCGGTGAAGTAGTAGTAGCCGTCGGTGTGCTTGAAGATGTGCGGATCGGCGCGCTGCTCCGCGATCGGGTTGGTGTACGTCACCGCGGGGGAGTCGGGCACGGCGGCCTGGGCGGGGGCGCCCACACCGGTGAGGACGGCCGCGAGGGCGACGAGGCCGGCCAGGATCAGCCGAACGGCGTTGCGTCTCAAGGGAGTTCTCCTGACGGAGGGAGTGGGGAGGGAAGGAAGAGGAAGCGGGGGAGGGAGAGGGAGGGGAAGGGGGAGAAGGTGCCGGGGTCAGGTGGTGGGCACGAGGCGCCACTGCTGGCAGGTGTTGTTCAGCCAGGTCCACTGCCGTACGTCGGTGCCGTTCGCGGTCCCGCAGTCGGCGACGTCGGCGACCTTGCCGCTGTTCTCGTTCACCAGCCGGACGTAGTCGCCGGTCGCGGTGAAGACGGGGCGGAAACGCTGGCACTTGTTGTTCAGCCATGACCACTGGCGCAGGTCGGCGCCGTCGGCGGCGGAGCAGTCGGCGGTGTCCAGCACGCCCCCGGTGGCCACGTTCACCAGCCGGCTGGTGTCGTCACCCTGGTCCTCGATCCGCCACTTCTGGTTCGTGCCGCCGGTGCAGGTCCACTGGAGGACGTTGGTGCCGTTGGCCGTGGAACCGCCTTCGACATCAAGGCACTTGCCGCTGTTGCGGTTGACCAGGGTGTACGAGGTCGGGGTCGCCGCCGTCTCGCCGGACGGGCCGGGGAGTGTCGTGCCCAGGGCGACGGGGGTGCCGAAGTTCGGGGTGCCGTCGGCGTTCCAGGTGAACTTCTGGGCGCGGGTCGTCCGGCCGTTTCCGCAGCCGCCGCTCGCGGAGGAGTTGGCGTGGTAGACGATCCAGTTCTCGGTGCCGTCGGGTGAGGTGAAGAAACCGTTGTGGCCGGGACCGTAGACGCCGGCTGTGTCGCTGCGCTGGAAGACGGGCGTCTGCTTCTTGGTCCAGGACGCCGGGTTCAGCGGGTCACTGCCCGTCAACTCCAGCTGGCCGAGCTTGTAGTCGGCGGTCTGGCAGTAGCTGGCGGAGTAGCTGAGGAAGGTGCGGCCGTTGTGATACAGCGGTTCCGGGCCCTCGTTGACGGGCGCGCCGACCCGTTCCCAGTCCAGGGTGGGGCTGGAGATCACCGTGAAGGTGTTGCTGGACAGCGTGTACGGGTTGCTCATCGGCGCGATGACCAGACTCTGCGCGCTGCCGTTCACGAAACCGCTTCCGACGAGATACAGGTTTCCGTTCGCCTGGAGCACGCTCGCGTCGATCAGCCAGCCGCCCGGCGTGAGGTTGGAGCCGGTGAGGGAGCCCTTGTAGGTGTAGGGGCCCAGCGGGTCGGTGCCGGCGCTCTCCAGGACGTGGGTGCGCTGGGAGTCGCAGCAGGCGGTGCCGCCCTGGCCGGCCGAGTAGTAGAGGTACCAGTGGCCGTTGAACCGGTGGATCTCCGGTGCCCAGATATTGGTGTTGCGGGTCGACGTGGTGTCCGACCACACCTGCACGGTGGGCGCGGTGGCGAGGCCCGCCAGGGTCGGCGCCTTTCGCATGCCGAGGACGCCCGTGAACGTCGTGGTGATCAGGTAGTAGTCGCCGTCGTAGAACTCCAGCCAGGGGTCGGCGCCCTTGGCCGACTTCAGCGGGTTGGTATACGGGCGGCCGTCGGCCGCGGCCACCGGCTGGGTCGCCGCCACCAGGGCGACGAGGAGGGCCAGGACGCAGACGAGCAGGGGTCTGCGGCGGTACTTCCGAGGCATGCAGGACCGTCCCTTGTCCGTGAAACTGCCTGTCCGGGATTTCGAACATGGTTCGTAACTTCGGCCAGAAGATAGGGGGCCTGCATGTCCTCGTCAATGGTTTCGACAGCCTCACCGGCACCGGTGGCCCGTCGGGGCAACAGTCGTCACCGTGGCCGGTGCGCGGCGGGGAACGCGCAGGGCGTCCCGCCCGGTCGCTGTGGGACCGGGCGGGACGCCCTGGAGGTGCTGCTGTTCCGTTCTTTCCGGACCCGGCCCCTCCTGACGGAGAGGCCGGGATCAGATCAGATCAGATCAGATCAGATCAGATCAGATCAGATCAGATCAGATCAGATCAGATCAGATCAGGTCGAACCGGTCGAGGTTCGAGACCTTGACCCACGCGGCGACGAAGTCGTTCACGAACTTCGCCTTCGCGTCGTCGCTCGCGTAGACCTCGGCGAGCGCGCGCAGCTCGGAGTTGGAGCCGAAGACGAGGTCGGCGCGGGTGCCGGTCCACTTGACCTCGCCCGTGGCGGCGTCGCGGCCCTCGAAGGTGGTCTGGTCCGAGGACGTCGACGACCACGTCGTACCCAGGTCGAGCAGGTTGACGAAGAAGTCGTTGGTCAGCTTGCCCGGCGTGTCGGTGAAGACGCCGTGCGAGGACTGGCCGTGGTTGGCACCCAGCACGCGCAGGCCGCCGACCAGGACGGTCAGCTCGGGGGCGCTCAGGGTCAGCAGGTTCGCCTTGTCGAGCAGCAGGAACTCGGCCGGCAGGCGGTTGCCCTTGCCGAGGTAGTTGCGGAAGCCGTCGGCGGTCGGCTCGAGCGCGGCGAACGACTCGACGTCCGTCTGCTCCTGCGAGGCGTCCACGCGGCCCGGAGTGAAGGGGACCTCCACGGCGTGACCGGCGTCCTCGGCGGCCTTCTCCACGGCGGCGGCACCACCGAGGACGATCAGGTCGGCCAGGGAGACCTTCTTCGCGCCGGAGTTGAACTCCTGCTGGACGCCTTCCAGGACGCGCAGCACCTGGGCCAGCTCGTCCGGGTTGTTGACCTCCCAGCCGCGCTGCGGCTCGAGGCGGATGCGGGCGCCGTTGGCACCGCCGCGCTTGTCGCTGCCCCGGTGGGTGGAGGCCGACGCCCACGCGGTGGACACCAGCTGCGAGACGCTCAGCCCGGAGTCGAGGATCTTGGCCTTGAGCGCCGCGATCTCCTCGGCGCCGATGACCTCGCCGTCGGCCTGCGGCAGCGGGTCCTGCCACAGCAGGGTCTCCGCCGGGACCTCCGGGCCGAGGTACAGGGACTTCGGGCCCAGGTCGCGGTGGGTCAGCTTGTACCAGGCGCGGGCGAAGGCGTCGGCGAACTCGGCCGGGTTCTCGTGGAAGCGGCGCGAGATCTCACCGTAGATCGGGTCGAAGCGCAGCGACAGGTCGGTCGTGAGCATCGTCGGGAGCTTCTTCTTCGACGGGTCGTGCGCGTCGGGGATGATCGCCTCGGCGTCCTTGGCCACCCACTGCTTGGCGCCGGCCGGGGACTCCGACAGCTCCCACTCGTAGCCGAAGAGGATGTCGAAGAAGTCGTTGCTCCACTGGGTGGGCTTGGAGGTCCAGGTGACCTCCAGACCGCTGGTGATGGCGTCGCCGCCCTTGCCGGTGCCGTAGGAGGACTTCCAGCCCAGGCCCTGCTGCGCGAGGGAGGCGGCCTCGGGGTCGTCGCCGACGGCGTCCGCCGGACCGGCGCCGTGGGTCTTGCCGAAGGTGTGACCACCGGCGATCAGGGCGACGGTCTCCTCGTCGTTCATCGCCATGCGGCGGAACGTCTCGCGGATGTCGCGGGCCGCGGCCAGCGGGTCCGGGTTGCCGTTGGGGCCCTCGGGGTTGACGTAGATGAGGCCCATCTGGACCGCGCCGAGCGGGTTCTCCAGCTCGCGGTCGCCGGTGTAGCGCTGGTCGTCGAGCCAGGTGGTCTCCGGGCCCCAGTACACGTCCTCGTCGGCCTCCCAGACGTCCGCGCGGCCGCCGGCGAAGCCGAAGGTCTCGAAGCCCATCGTCTCCAGCGCGACGTTGCCCGTGAGGATCAGGAGGTCGGCCCAGGAGATGGACTGGCCGTACTTCTTCTTGACCGGCCACAGCAGACGGCGGGCCTTGTCGAGGTTGGCGTTGTCCGGCCAGCTGTTCAGCGGCGCGAAGCGCTGCTGCCCGCGGCCACCGCCGCCGCGGCCGTCACTGATGCGGTAGGTGCCGGCGCTGTGCCAGGCCATCCGGATCATGAGCGGGCCGTAGTTGCCGAAGTCGGCGGGCCACCAGTCCTGCGAGGTGGTCAGCACCTCGGCGATGTCCTGTTTCACGGCCGCCAGGTCGAGGGCCTCGAACGCCGCGGCGTAGTCGAACTCCGCGCCGAGCGGGTTCGCCACGACGGGGTCCTTGGCGAGGATCTTCAGGTTGAGGCGCTCCGGCCACCACTGGCGATTGCCGCCGCCCTGGGTGGGGTGCGCGGCGCGACCGCCGTGCGCGACCGGGCAGCCACCTGCCTCCGCCGCCTTCGAGTCGGTCACGATCGCATCATGGTTCTCGGTCATGGGGGAATCCTTCTGGGCTGGTCGGATCACATGCTCAGGTACCGCGGGCGTCGGGTCCCGCGGGCGCTCAGGTGCTGGGGGCGGTGGAACAGTCGGGGCACAGGCCCCAGTAGATGACCTCGGCCTCGTCTATGGCGAAGCCGCGGTCGTCCGAGGCGGTCAGACAGGGGGCGTGACCGACGGCGCAGTCCACGTCGACGACCGCGCCGCAGGACCGGCAGACGAGGTGGTGGTGGTTGTCCCCCACGCGTCCCTCGAACCGGGCGGGGCTGCCCGGGGGCTCGATGCGGCGCACGAGTCCCGCGCCGGTCAGCGCGTGCAGGGCCTCGTAGACGGCCTGGAGGGAGATGTGGCCCACGCGGCCGCGCACCCCCGTGGCGATCGCCTCGACCCCCAGATGGTCGCCGTCCCGGACGGTCTCGAGCAGGGCCACACGGGCGGCCGTCACCCGCAGGCCGACACCGCGCAGCTCTTCGGCGGTGGTCGGTGTACGGGGTGCTGTCATGGCGTCGAACCTACTTCATAAACACGAACCATTCAAGAAAACGAACGGTGCAAGTCTGGGAAACGGCACACGTCAGAGAAACGAGGCGAGCCCGTCGAGGAGCCTGTCGACGTCGTCGGTGTCGTTGTAGGGCGCGAGTCCCACCCGCAGCGCGGGATCGTCGAGCTCGAGCGCGGTGAAGGCCTCGTAGGCGTAGAACGAGCCCGCCGGGGCCACGACACCCCGGGCGGCGAGATGCGCCTGTGCCTCGCGTGCGTCCCGGCCCTCGAAACTCATCAGAACGGTCGGGGTGCGGTCCCGCGCCCTGGAGTGGACGGTGACGGCGTCGCCCAGCGCGCGCAGCCCCTCCTCCACCCGGGCGCGCACCACGTTCTCGTGGTCGTGCAGGGACCGCAGCGACCGCGCCAGCCGCTCCCTGCGCGGCTCCGCCGTCCCCGGCGCGTCCCCGGTCACCCCTGGCCGCCCCGGCCCGGCCGGGTCGAGCGCGGCCAGGAAGTCCACGGCCGCGGTGGCGCCCGCCAGGATCTCGTAGGGCAGCGTCCCGAACTCGAAGCGCTCCGGCACGGTGTCCGGCGACGGCAGCAGCTTGTCCGGTACGAGCACCTCGAGGACGCCGGGCGAACCGGCGAGCACCCCGCAGTGCGGTCCGAGGAACTTGTACGGCGAGCAGACGAACAGATCGGCCCCCAGCGCGGGCACGTCCACCAGGTGATGCGCGGCGTAGTGCACCCCGTCCACGAACACCAGGGCGCCCACCTCGTGCGCCCGGTCCGCGATCCGGCGCACCGGCGGCCTGGTGCCCAGCACGTTCGAGGCCGCCGTCACCGCGACCAGCCGGGTCCGGGCCGACAGCGCCCGCTCGTAGGAGCCGAGGTCGAGTTCCGTGCTCGCGCCGTCGATCTCGATCCAGCGGACGGTGACCCCGGCGCGCTCCGCCGCCTGGATCCAGGGGCGCACATTGGCGTCGTGGTCGAGCCGGCTGAGGACGATCTCGTCACCGGGCCGCCAGCCCTTGGCCAGCGTCCGGGAGAAGTCGTACGTGAGCTGCGTGGCGCTGCGCCCGTGCACGACGGCTGTCTCCGGCACGCCCAGCAGGTCGGCGTAGGCGGCCCGGAAGCCGGCGACGGCCTGTTCGGCGTTGCGCTCGGACGCGCTGACCAGCCCCCGGTTGGACAGCGGACCGGTCATCGCCTTGGTGACGGCCTCGGCGACGGGGGTGGGTGTCTGTGTCCCGCCCGGTCCGTCGAAGAAGGCGAGACCCTGCGTGAGGGAGGGGAAGTGCGCCCGGAGGGCGGCGACGTCGATGGCCATGGCCCCGACTCTGGCACCCGGACCCGCGGCCCACCAGGGAGCCACGACCGAGGTGTTCGTAGGGCCGGCCCCGACCCGGGCCGCGGCCGCGCACCTCGCCCACGACCCGGCGCGCTCCCTGCCCGGCTTGGGAGGGGGACTGGACCGACGGCCTTCTTCTCGGGCCTCGCGCCCCGGAGCGCCGCGGTCAGTCGTGCCCGGCCGGAGGCGGTTTCACCAGGCCGCTGCGGTACGCGACGACGACGAGCTGGGCGCGGTCGCGGGCGTCGAGCTTGGTCATGGCGCGCTGGATGTGGCTGCGTACCGTCAGCGGGCTCAGGAAGAGCTCGGCGGCGATCTCGGCGTTGGACCTGCCGTACGCGGCCAGCGCCATCACCTCGCGCTCGCGGTCGGTCAGGGTCTTGAGGAGGTCGGGGAGCGCGGGGACGTCGTCGGTGTCCGGGCCCGCCAGGAACCGGGTGATGAGGGCCCGGGTGGCGAGCGGGGAGAGGAGGGAGTCGCCGGCCGCCACGGTGCGGATGCCCGACAGCAGGACCTCGGGGCTGACGCCCTTGCCGAGGAAGCCGCTCGCGCCGGCCCGCAGCGCCTTCGCGACGTTCCGGTCGTCCTCGAAGGTGGTGAGGACGAGGATCCGGGTCTCCGACAGCTCCGGCCGGGCGCAGATCGTGGCGGTGGCCGCCACTCCGTCGACGTTAGGCATCCGGATGTCCATGACCACCACATCGGGCCGGTGCGTCTCGGTGAGGTCGACGGCTTCCTGCCCGTCGGCGGCCTCCGCGACGACGGTCATGTCCGCGACCGACTCGATGAGGATGCGGAAGGTGGCCCGGAGCAGGGCCTGGTCGTCGGCGAGCAGGACACGGATGGTCATGAGGCGGGACTTTCGTCGGGACGGTCGAGCGGAAGGGTGCAGGCGACCTCGAAGCCGCCCCGCGGGCGGTGACCGGCGTGGAAGGTGCCGCCGGCCGCCGCGGTGCGCTCGCGCATGCCGAGCAGACCGAAGCCGCGCCCCGGACCGGGCCCCGGTGCGGGTGCGGGGCGGCCGGGGACGGTGTCGTTGGTGACGGTCAGGGTCAGGTAGTGCGGGGTGTAGGCGACCCGGACCCGCGCGGTGCGGGTCGCCGCGTGCTTGCTGACGTTGGTCAGCGCTTCCTGGACGATCCGGTACGCCGTCAGGTCCAGGACGGGGGTCAGCGGGCGCGACGGGCCCTCGACGGTGACGCTCACCTCCAGGCCGGCCGCCGAGCAGGCGTCGACCAGGTCGGGCAGCTGCCCGAGTCCCGGTGCGGGCGTCAGATCGTGTCCGGGGTCGGTGTCCTCGCGCAGAAGTCCCACGGTCGCCTTGAGCTCGCGCAGCGCCGCGGCCGTCGTCTCCGGAAGCCTGCCGATGATCTCGAGGGCCTTGCCGGGGTCGGCCGGTGCGAGGTGGGCCGCGGTGCCCGCCTGCGCGTCGGCCAGGGTCAGATGGTGGGCGACCACGTCGTGCAGCTCCCGCGCGATGCGCATCCGTTCCTGGATCACCCGGTGCCGCGCCTCCTCCTCGCGCCGGCGGTCGGCGTGCTCGGCACGGGCCGCGGCGTACTCACGACGGACCCGGACGTAGGCGCCGAAGGCCGCGGACATCAGGACCCAGGCCGCCGGGTTGACGATGGAGAGCATCGGCGAGTCGTGGAACGAGGGGACGAACAGACCGGTGACGGCGATGCCGGCGGCGGCCGTCAGCGCGCCGTTCCGGGCGGCGCGGCGAGGGGTCCGCACGCTCGCCGTGTACTGCGCCCACAGGAGCGGCCCCATCACCAGCGGTGTCAGCAGGTAGCCGAGGGCCCCCTGGCCCATGGTGCACAGCAGGGTGACGGCGAGGACCGGAAGGGGACGGTCCAGGCGCCGGTGCAGCGCGGCGCAGGCGACGACGGACAGGGCGACGCCGGGCCACAGGGTCGGCGCCTGCGGCATCACCGCCCGGGTGACGACGACACCCGAGACGGTGAAGACGGACAACGCGACCAGCGTCGTCGCCTCGACGGACTTCGGGCGGGTCGCCGCCCGGCGCTGCCAGCTGGTGCTCATCACGCTCCGAGAGGTTCAAAGGCAGACATACTCACACACCGTCGGCCACGGCGCCGGGCTGTCCGGCGCCGTGGCCCAGGGCGGGTGGGGGGAAGGGCGCACCGGGGACTCACCGGGGCCGGACCTCAGGTGCGGGCCGGTTCCTGCTGCGCGGGCTCCTCCCCCACCTGTCCGGCGGCGGGCGCCGGCGGCACGGTGAGCCCGACGCCCTCGACGTCGACCCGCGGCAGCAACCGGTCGAGCCACCCGGGCAGCCACCACGCCCGGTCGCCGAGCAGGGCCAGCACCGCGGGCACGAGCGCCATGCGGACGACGAAGGCGTCGAACAGCACGGCGACGGCCAGCCCGAAACCGATGGTCTTGATCATCGACTCGGCGGCGCCGACGAAGCCGGAGAAGACCGCGATCATGATCACCGCCGCCGCGACGACCACCCGCGCACTGTGCCGGAACCCGGTGACGACCGCCTGGGGAGCCCGGTCCCCGTGGACGTACGCCTCCCGCATCCGGGCCACCAGGAACACCTCGTAGTCCATCGCCAGGCCGAAGACGATGCCCACCAGGAAGATCGGCATCAGGCTCATGATCGGACCGGTCTGCTCCACCCCCAGCAGCTCCGCGCCCCAGCCCCACTGGAAGACCGCCACGACCGCGCCGAGGGCGGCCAGCACCGACAGCAGGAACCCGAAGGCGGCTTTGACCGGCACCAGCACGGACCGGAAGACCACCAGCAGCAGGAGCAGGGCCAGGAGGACGATGACGGCCAGGTAGGGGACGAGCGCGTCCTGAAGGGCCTGTGCCACGTCGATGTTCATCGCGGTGCTGCCGGTGACCTCGAAGGTCGCCCCCGTCTCCCGTTCCAGACCGGCCCGTTCCGCGCGGATGGCCCTGACCAGGTTCTTGGTGTCCTCGGTGTTCGGGCCGGCGGTCGGGACCGCCGAGAACAGCGCGGTGTCACCGGCCTCGTTGAACCGCGGGGCGGAGACGGACACGACCCCGCGGGTCGCGCCGATCTCCCGGGCGATCGACTGCGCGGCCGCCTTCGGCCCGGCCGCGCCCCTGACGTCCGCGACGATCGTCAGCGGCCCGTTGAAGCCCGCGCCGAAGCCGTCCGCGAGCGCGTCGTAGGCACGCCGTTGCGTCGACGAGACCGGCTTGGACTCGTCTCCCGGCATGCCCAGCTCCAGGGGCGCGGCGGGCAGCGCCAGCACGCCGAGGCCCGCGACACACGCCACCAGCACGGCCACCGGACGGCGCAGCACGAACCGCGCCCACCGCGAACCGCCGTTGTCGGCCGGACGGGCCGCGCGGCCGGCCTTGCGTGCGGCCCGGGAGAGGACGGCCTCGGGCCACATGCCGAGCAGGGCGGGGACCAGGGTGAGAGCGATCAGGACGGCGACGACCACGGCGCCCGCGGCGCACAGGCCCATCTTGGTCAGCATCGGAACGCCGACCACCGACAGACCGGCCAGCGCGATGACGACGGTGAGACCGGCGAAGACCACGGCGGAGCCGGCCGTGCCGACGGCGAGTGCGGTCGCCTCGCGCGGGGCATGGCCGCCCGCGCGTTCCTCCCGGTAGCGGGAGACCACGAAGAGGGCGTAGTCGATGCCGACCGCGAGGCCCAGCATCGTGGCGAGCGTCCCGGTGGTCAGGGACAGGCCGAAGGCGCTGCCGAGGGCCATGATGGACGCCATGCTGATCCCGACGCCGATGACGGCGGTGAGCAGCGGCAGACCGGCGGCCGCGAGGGAGCCGAAGGTGATCAGCAGCACGACGGCGGCGAGGACGATGCCGATGGCCTCCGAGGAGCCGCCCGCCGCGGGCCGGGTGGCGAGTGCGGTGCCCGCGACCTCGACGGTGAGGCCGGAGGCGCGGGCCTTGTCGACGGCCGTTTCCAGGGCCGTCCGGTCGGCGTCGGTGAGGTCGTCGGCCTTCACCTTGTAGCTCACCGTGGCGTAGGCGGTCGAGCCGTCCTTGCTCACCGCGCCCGCCTCGAACGGGTTCACGGCACTCGCGACCCGCGGCTCTTCGGCCGCCTCGGTCACCAGTGCGTCGACGGCGGCGCGGTGGCCGGCCGCGGTCACCCGCTGACCGTCGGGCGCGACGAACACGATCCGCGCGTCGGCACCGTCGGCGTCCGAGCCGGGGAACCGCTCTCCGATCAGGTCGAACGCCTTCTGCGCCTCGATGCCGGGCATGAAGGAGGTGCCGTCGTCGGAGGCGGCGGGAGCCTTGGCGGCGCCGACTCCGACGGCACCGAGGATCACCGCCCACAGCAGCGTCACGAGCCAGCGCCGCTGGAAGGCGGTCCGGCCCATCCGGTAGAGCAAGGTAGCCACGGGAAACGGATCTCCAGGTCTGGGTTCGGGTGGACGACCAGCCTGGCTCGTGGGGGTGCTCCGGGGCATCGTGCCCGTGTGGGCACTCCCGCCTGGTGCCGCTGCATGAGCCGACGCACCGCCGTCCTCCTCCAGGAGGACCCCGGCGTACCGCTCGGGCAGGAGGCCGCCGGGGGCCGTTCGTGGACCGACGCGACGAATTACGCGACGAATGCCGGACAGAGGACTACGACTGACCTGACCTGACCTGACCTGTGCCGTCGAGAGGTCCTCGCATGCATTCCGTACTCGACCGCGCGCTCGACTGTGTCGTCGGCGCGCTCGGGAAGACCACCGACACGACCGGAGTCACCCTGCACCGTTCCCCGGACGCGGGGCGGGCGCGGCTGGCCGACCGGGCGTTCGACTTCAGCAGCGCCGTGCCGTCCGGAGTGCGGTTGGAGATGCTCACGGACGCCACCGAGGTCGAGCTCCACGCCCGGCTGACCGTGGTCCTTCCCCTGGGCATGCCGTCCGGCGGCAGCGTCTTCGACCTGGTGGTCGACGGCGAACTGCGCGAGCCGGTGGTGGCGACGGAACAGAGCCCGGTCTTCTTCGACCCCGCCACCGGCTCGCTGGAGGCCGGACCGGCCGAGCCCGCGACCGTGCGCTTCCGCGTCGGCCCGCGGGCCGGCGAACGCCGCGTGGAGATCTGGCTGCCCGTCACCCCGGCCGTCACGCTGATCGACGTCCGTGTCCCGGACGGGGCGTCGGTGCGTCCGGCACCGGCGAGCGGCCCCCTGTGGGTGCACTACGGCAGCTCCATCAGCCAGTGCTCGGACGCGGACCGCCCGACCGCCACCTGGCCGGCCGCCGTGGCCCGCTCGGCCGGACGGTCCCTGGTCAACCTCGGCCTCGGCGGGCAGTGCCAGCTCGACCCCTTCATGGCCCGTGCCGTCCGCGACCTGCCCGCGAGCGCGATCAGCCTCGAACTGGGCATCAACGTCCACAACGCCGACAGCATGCGGGAACGCGCGTTCGTCCCGGCCTTCCACGGCTTCCTCGACACGATCCGCGACGGGCACCCGTCCACCCCGGTCCTGGTCATCAGCCCCATCGTCTGCCCGGCCGCCGAACAGCGGCCCGGCCCCACGCTGGTGGGCCCCGACGGGATGGTCCACACCGTCGACCGTTCCGAGGACCTCGCGTTCGGCGCCCTCACGCTCGCCCGTATCCGCGCGCTGCTGAGCGAGCATGTCGAGCAGCGCCGGCGGGACGGCGACGACCGGCTGCGCATCGTCGACGGGACAACGCTGTTCGGTCCCGATGACGTGGCCGACCTGCCCGACGGCCTGCACCCGAACGCGGCCGGCTACGCCCGTATGGCCGAGCGTTTCCTGCCCCTGTCCTTCGGCAGGGCGGGCGCGTTCGGCTGACCGGGAGGCGGCGCGGGGGTCAACTCTCGTGCGTGGCGTCGACTGTGTTGCCGTGCACGGACTTTGACCGCACGGCGCCACGGACGACATCGAGCACCTCGCCGGCCCGTGCGCCGTCCGCGCCCCGCCACGCGATGTGCTGGTCGGGCCGGATCAGCAGCATCGGGGCGCCGTAGCGTTCGCGCGGGACCAGGCCGGTCAGGTCGACGATGGTGAGGGGGACGCCCCGGGCCGCGGCCTCCTCGGCGAAGGCGGCGCGGTCGGGCTCCCTGTCACCGGCAAGGACGAGCAGCGTCAGACCCTCGCCGAGCAGGTCGTACAGCGAACGGCCGTCGGGGAGCCAGCCGTGCGGCAGCCGGGCGCCCGGGAAGGACAGGCCGTGATAGCTGCGCGGCACCAGGGGCGGGATCGCGGAGCCGTCGTCGACGACGACGGGGGACGAGGCGTAGTGCTGGCCGAGGACGAGGCCCTCGCTGTGGAACTCGCCCGCCTTGGCCTGGAGGGCGGCCGCGGTCCGCGCACGGCGGCGACCTGCCTCGGGCGTGTCCCCGAGGAGCGAGGGGTCGGCGAAGGACGGGGCGAGCAGCCTGTCCTGGGCGGCACTGCCGGCGATGATCTGCTGAGCCACCGGGCGCCGTTCGCTCTGGTAGCTGTCCAGCAGCTCCGCGCCGCCCCAGCCCTGGAGGACCGCGGCGAGCTTCCAGCCGATGTCCACCGCGTCGCCGACACACGTGTTGAAGCCGTGCCCGCCCCACGGGGGGTTCAGATGGGCGGCGTCGCCCACCAGGAAGACACGGCCGCGCCGGTAGCGGTCGACCAGGAGCATGCGGGCGGTCCAGGGGTCGGTGCCGAGCACCTCCACGGGCCCGGGGTGCCCGGCGCCGACGAGAGCGCGCACCAGCGTCTCGGGTGACACCGGGTGGTCGGGGTCGGTCCGCTGGACGATGGCCCACCACCGGTCGTCCAGGTCGAGACGGCCCATGAGACCGGAGGCCTCGGGGCTCACCACCCAGTACTGCACCGCCCGGTCCAGGCCGACCGCCTCGCCCAGGCCCGGTGCCCGGAAGACGATGCTGAGGTTGGGCCGTTCACCGGACGAGCCGGCGTAGACCGCTCCGACGGCCCGCCGGCTGACTCCGCCGCCGCCGTCACAGCCCAGCAGATAGTCGGCCGTGAGCACGCGGACGGAGCCGTCGGCGGCGGTGACCGTGGCGTGCACGGCGTGTTCGTCCTGCTCGACGCCGGTGACCCGGTGGCCGGTCAGACAGGTGACCGAGGGCAGCGCGGCCACCGCGCTGCGCAGGAGCCGTTCGACGACCGGCTGCGGAACCTGCTGGCCCGGCTCCGCCCAGCGCTCGTCGCGTCCGTCGTACAGGCCGAACACATTGCGGAACCGGGTCAGTTCGGCGCCGAGGAGGCCGGTGCAGAAGATGACGTCCTGGGACCAGGCCACCGGCAGCGGAGCGGCCGCGCGCAAGCGGTCGGCCAGGCCCCAGCGGCGGAAGTGCTCCATCGTGCGGATGCTGGTGGTCTTGGCCCGCGGCCGGTCGTCGTCGACGGTGGTGCGCGGTTCGACGAGCACGGTCCGGATGCCGCGGCGGCCGAGTTCGACCGCCGCGGCGAGACCTGACGGCCCGCCGCCCGCGATCAGTACCTGCGCGGTCGTCCCCGTCACGCGCCGGACCTCGCGGACGCGTCGGTGACGGGCGTACGCAGCGTCCCGAGCCGGTCGACCTCCACCTCGACGACGTCACCGGAGCGCAGCAGACGGGGCGGCGTACGGACGTAACCGACGCCCTCCGGGGTGCCGGTGGCGATCACGTCGCCGGGATGCAGGGTCAGGGTGGCGCTGATCCGCGACAGCAGCTCGGGCACCCCGAAGATCATGTCGCGGGTGTTCCCGTCCTGCATGACCTCCCCGTTGACGCGGGTGACCAGGCGCAGCCCGTCGGCGAGGCTGCCCGCCTCGTCGGCGGTGACGACCGTCCCGATCGGGCCGCTGCGATCGGCGTTCTTGCCCAGCGTCCACTGGGCGGTGAGCTTCTGCGCGGTACGGGCGGTGAGGTCGTTGAAGACGGCGTAACCGAGCACGGCGGCCTCGGCCTCCCGCTCCCCGGCGTCGCACAGCCGGGCACCGACGACCGCCGCGACCTCGCCCTCCCAGTCCAGGCCCGGTTCGTTCGCGGGCACCGGGACCGGCACGCCGTCCACCGACAGGGAGGCCGTCCAGCGGCCGAACAGGGTGGGATGCTCCGGTGCCCGGAAGCCGCCCTCGGCCGCGTGCGCCCGGTAGTTGAGACCCACGCACAGCACCCGCGCCGACGCCGGTACCGGCGGGGCGAGGGTCACCTCCGCCAGCGGGACCGTGCCGTGGCGGACCGCGCGGGCCCGCTCCTGCCAGTGCGCGAGGTCCGCGTAGAAGTCGTCCACGTCCGTGAGCGGGGTCACCCGATCGTCCACGACGACGCCGATCACGATCCGCCTGCGGCCGGATTCCCGGCCCGGACCCACCATGCCGACGAGCTTCATGCGCGCGTGCCTCCTGTTTCCTGTGCGGTCACCGCGGCCAGACGGATGTCGAACTCGGCCGCCAGGAACGGTCCGTCCATGCCGAACCGACGCGCCGTGTCCTCGTCGCCCGGTGCGAAGGGCGCGATGAGCGCGTCCTTGACGGCGAACGCCGCGTCGGAACCGAGGTAGGGGTCGTCGGCGGCGAACACATGGGTGGTGAGCGACCGGTGCCCGGCGGCCTCCACCCGCAGGTGGACATGGGCGGGGCGCATCGGGTGACGACCGAGTGCCCGCAGCAGCTCGCCCACCGGGCCGTCGGTCGGCACCGGGTAGCTGGCGGGCTTGACCGTACGGAACCAGTAGGCGCCGTCGGGCCCGGTCGTGAACAGAGCGCGCAGGTTGCCGTCGGGCTGCTCGGCGTCCTGGCTGTCGTACAGACCCGTGTCGTCGGCCTGCCAGACGTCCAGCACCGCCCCGGCCAGCGGCCTGCCGTCGCAGTCAGTGATCCGGCCGTGCACCACGGCCCGCTCCCCGCGCCGGAGTTCGGGGCCCTCGGCGATCCAGGCGCCCATCGGGCGGGGCGGCGCCGGCGAGTGGAAGGGGCCCTCGACCGAGCTGGGCGTCATGGTGGCCGGGCCCGTGTGGTTGACCTCGTCCACGGCCGAGGTGAGGCCGAGCATGTCGGAGAGCAGGATGAACTCGTTGCGGCGTTCGGTGCAGGCCCGGCCCGTGCGGACCAGGAAGTCCACCGCGCGCAGCCACTCGTCCTCGGAAGGCCGGGTCTCCCGCACGAAGGCGTGCAGATGGGTCACGAGGCCGCCGATCAGCTCCCGCAGCCGCTCGTCGTCCCCCCGGACGGTGGACAGGACCTGTCGCAACAGGACGTCCTGCTCGGGGTCGTGGGCGGAACCGGGGGGCACGGCCCCTCCCGCGGGGGCGTGTGGAGCCGTTCCGGTGGTGTCGGTCATGGGGTCGCTCCCGTGGGCGTCAGGGCGGCGTCCGGTGCCGCGCAGCCGTAGGTGTGGAGGCCGGCCCCGGCGTGGTGCCGGGCGCCGTCGGGCAGGACGACGTGCGCGGTGGTGCCGGGCGGCACGGTGACGCGGAGGTGGAAGCGGCCGTCCTCGATGTGCCAGGACGAGCGGATCGGCCCGTACGGCGAGTGGTGTTCGGCCCGGGCCCGGGCCAGGCCCCCGCCGGGGCGGGGTGCCACGGTGAAGCGGCGGTAGCCCGGAGCGTCCTCGTCGGGCCTGATCCCGGCCGTGCAGCGGTGCAGGAAGGAGACGACCGCGCCCTTCGAGTAGTGGTTGAGCGAGTCGTGCGCGGCGCCGTCCGCGCCGACGCCGTCCCAGTGCTCCCAGACGGTCGTCGCGCCCCGGTCGATCATGTGGAGCCAGGACGGGGCGGTGTCCTGGAGCAGCAGCTCGTAGGCGACGTCCAGGTGTCCGGAGTCGGCGAGCACGGGCAACAGGTCCGGGGTGGCGAGGAAGCCGGTGCCGAGATGGGTGTCCGCGGCGCGGACGAGGTCCACCAGCCGTGCGGCGGTCCGGGCCCGCAGTCCGGCCGGGACCAGGTCGAAGGCGAGCGCCCGCACATGGTGGGCCTGGGTGTCCGGGCGCAGCGAGCCGTCGGCCGCGATGAACTCCGTCCGCCAGGCGGCACGCACCCGCTCGCTCAGCTCCCGGTAGCGGTCGGCGTCCTCGTCGCGGCCCAGGACACGGGCGATGCGCGCCGCCAGCCGGGTGGAGTGGGCGTAGTAGGCGGTGGCGACGTCCGCCTTGTCCAGGGCCGCGTACGCCGCCAGGTCACCGACCTTTTCACCGGGCACGAGCCACTCGCCCCAGTGGAAACCGGTGTCCCACAGATACCGCTCGTGCGGTGCCGGGCGGGGGGAGCGCCGGATCCGGTCAGGGTGCCGCTCCTCACGGGCGGCCCGTTCGACCCGGCCGAGCCAGGCGGTCATGGCCGGCCACAACTCCTCCAGGATCCCCGGGTCGCCGTAGGCCAGGTACAGCTGCCAGGGCACGATGACCACCGCGTCGCCCCAGCCGGCCGAGCCGTTGAGATGCGCCACCGGCCCCTTGGGCCCCTCGGTGCGGCAGGCCGGCGAGATGTTGGCGACGGTGCCGTCCGGCCACTGGTCGGCGGCGACGTCGCGCAGCCACTTCGCCGAGAAGCCCGACACGTCGTAGAGGAAGGCGGCGGTCGGCACGAACAGCTGCCAGTCACCCGTCCAGCCGGCGCGTTCGCGGGTGGGGCAGTCCGTGGGGATGTCGCAGACGTTGCCGCGCAGACCCCACCGGGCGGCCTCGTGCAGCCGGTCGATCCGCTCGTCGTCGCAGTCGAACCAGCCGGTCCGCCGCAGGTCGGAGTGGACGACCACACCGCGCAGGTCGTCGGCGGTCAGCTCGCCGGGATGACCCTCGACGCGGACGTAGCGGAAGCCGTGCGTGGTGTGCCGCGGTTCGAAGGCCTCGCCGGGCCGGCCGGCCGAGACGACCCGGTCGACCTGGCCGGCCGGCAGCGGCTCGGGCAGGAACGGCATGTCCACGCGGAGGTGATCCGTCGTCACATCGCCGTCGGGGCCCAGGGACTCGCCGTGCGTGAGGGTGAGGCGGGTGCCCACCGGACCGAGGTCGGTCAGCCGCACCCAGCCGTTGATGTTCTGGCCGAGGTCGAAGACCTGCCGGTCGGGACGCGGGCGGGTCACCGAGACCGGGACGAGTTCCTCGACGCGCCGCACGGGCGGGGCGGGTGAGGCGACCAGCCCGGCATGTCCGTGGTCGGCGACCTCCACCGGCGTCCACGCCGAGTCGTCGTACCCCGGCAGGTCCCAGCCGACGGGGGTGCGGCGCAGGTCGGTGAACTGCCCCGCGATCAGGTCGGCGGCCACGACCGGCCCCGGAGCCCAGCGCCAGTGCCGGTCGGTGCACACGACGGAGGTGGTGCCGTCGGTGTGTTCGAGGTGCAGCTGCGCCAGGAAGGAGACCCGCTCGCCCCACTGGTCGTGGGCCCGGGTGACCCCGACCTGGCCGCGGAACCAGCCGTCGGAGAGCACCGCCCCCAGCGCGTTCTCGCCCTCCCGCAGCAGCGCCGTCACGTCGTACACCTGCACCTGGAGGTGTACGTCGTACTGCGTGAACCCCGGTGTCAGCTCGGCGTCCCCGACCCGCTCCCCGTTGAGGAAGACCTCGTAGAGACCCTGCGCGGTGGCGTAGAGCCGGGCCCGGCGGACCGGTGGGCCCGCGGTGAACGCGGTGCGCAGCAGAGGGGCGGGCCGGTGCCCGGCGGGCGGGACGCCGGGCCCGCCGGACATGCCGGGGCCGTCGGACACGGGTTCACCCGGCACGTCGGTTTCGCCGGGTACGACGGGCTCGATCCACCGGGCCTGCCAGTCGGCGGGATCCAGCAGGCCGGTCTCGAACCAGGCCTCCCGCGACCACGCGCTCTCGCCGAGGTCGGTCCAGACCTTGACCCGCCAGGTGATCCGCTCCCCGGAGCCGGGCGGCGGCCCCCCGTACGGCACGTGCGTGCTGTCGGCGGAGTCGACACGGCCGGAGTCCCAGCCCGTGCTCGTGCCGATGCGGTACGCGAACTGCTCGCGCGAGCCGGGCGGCAGCCACCAGGACAGCCGGGGGCGGCGGTTGCCGAGGCCCAGCGGCTGTTCCAGCTCGTCGGCGCGCAGACAGGTGGGAGCGGCGTTCATACAGGTGACCAAACGTTCGAGGAGGAGTCAGGCCGGGGTGGGAAGCCCGTGAGGGCCGCAGACCTGGACGGCGAACTCCAGGGCTTCGGCGAAGACGGGTTCCGGATCGGGCAGCCCGGCCCAGAGGTGGTCCGCGTCGTCGACCAGGTGCAGGCTCACCCGGCACCCGTGGGCGCGCAGGGCCGCGGCGAGCTGCTCGCTCTGCCCGCTGGGGACGAACCGGTCGGCGGTGCCGTGGGCCAGCAGGAAGGGCGGGGCGGCGGCCGACACATGGCTCACCGGACTCGCCGCGGCGGCGCGTTCCGCCGCCTGGGGCACGGGTGCGCCGATGAGCAGCGCCTCCCGGGAGTCCACGGCGTCCGGGGCGCTCACCGCGTCGGGCCGGGACTGGCGCTGCATGGTGCGCAGGTCCGAGGGCCCGTACCAGTCCACGACCCCGGCCACGGTCACGCCCGGACCGGGCTCGCCGACGTCGCCCTCCCACTCGGGCCTGCCGTCGGTCAGTGCGAGCAGGGCCGCGAGGTGACCGCCCGCGGACTCGCCCCACAGCACGACCCGTCCGGCGTCGAGCCCCAGCTCGCCGGCGTGCGCGCGCAGCCAGCGCAGCGCCGCCTTGCCGTCGTGCAGCTGGGCCGGGAAGACGGCCTCGCCGCTGAGCCGGTAGTCGAGGGAGGCGACCGCGAAGCCCGCCCGCACGAGCCGGTCGAACGGTCCGGCCTGCCACCCGGCGAAGGCCGGGCCGAACTGGTCCCGACGTCCGATCCGCCAGCCGCCGCCGTGCAGGAAGACGACCACCGGGGCCGGGTGCTCCGGGTCGCGTGCGGGGCGGTACAGGTCGAGCAGCAGCGGCCGGAATCCGGGCGGCGAGCCGTACTCGACCCCCCGGAGCACGCGGGTGCCCGCAGGCGTGGTCTGCTCCGCCGGCAGGGGGGAGGCGGGAAGAGGGGCTGCCGGAAGAGGGGCTGCGGGAACGAGGGAAGCCGGAAGGGGGGAAGCCGGAAGGGGGGAAGCGTTCGCGGCCATGTCAGCCGTCCAGGGGACGGAGGTCGAACCGGAACTCCTGCCGGTGCTCGCGGGCGACCCGGGCCAGCTGCTCCTGCGAGGGGATGTACGGCGGGTGCGGAAGCTCCGGCGAGTCCGTGCGGGTGCCGGCCTCCCCGAAGAACCGCTCGAAGCCGCCGCTGGACGCGCCCATGATCTTCGTGTCGTCGGCCTCGACCCGGAAGGTGTGCAGACAACCGGCGGGCACATAGCCGAAGTCGCCGCGCTTCAGGAGCTTCTCGTGGGTCTCCCCGTCGCCGTCCTGGATCCACACCCGGGCGCGGCCGGACAGCAGATAGAACGTCTCGTGCACGTCGGCGTGGCTGTGGGTGGGGATCGCGTCGCCCTTGGGAGCCGCGTAGGTGAACAGGCCGAACTGGCCGCCGGTCTCGTCCTTGCTGAGCAGAACGGTGATGAGGGCGTCGAACAGGTGGGATCGCTCCCCCTCTCCGGCCTCCAGGAAGAAGGGCACCGGCTTCCCCGGCAGGGCGAGGCGCTTCGCACCGCCGCTCTGGGCGAACTCCGCAGTCATGGGGTCTCCTCGGAAATCTGATCGGCTCTGCCCGAGGCGGGCAACCCGTCGAGATGGGGCCGCAAGGACCGGGCCATGCGGACGGGTGCCGTAAGGATGGGCCCGCCGCCGACGTCCCACCAGGCGGAATTCCATTGAATGGCATGCGATCGAAACCTGGACGCAACGCGTTTCTGGTCGCCCGGTGGGTCACACTGCACGGGTGACGAACAACGCGGGCACGTCCGGTGCCGCCGCCCGGGGAAGACGGCCGCCACAGGGCGAGCCGGTGATCGACCGTGCGTTCGCGCTGCTCACGGCCTTCACCGAGGACCGTCGCTCGCTGACCCTCGCCGAGCTCAGCCGCGTCACGGACACGCCGCCCAGTACGACGCTACGCCTGGCCCGGCGGCTCGTGCACTGGGGCGCTCTGGAGCGGGACGCCGACGGCCGCTACGTCGTGGGCCTGCGACTGTGGGAGGTCGCCTCGCTCGCGCCGCGCGCGCACGGGCTGCGCCGGGTGGCGCTGCCGTACATGGAGGATCTGTACGAGGCGACCCACCAGCACGTCCTGCTCGCCGTACGGGACGGCACGGACGCGCTGCTCGTCGAGCGGCTGTCGGCCCACACCGCCATCGACGTGCTGTACCGGGTGGGCGGCCGGCTGCCGCTGCACTCCACGGGCGTCGGTCTGGTGCTGCTGGCGCACGCCGAACCCGACTTCCAGGACGAGATCCTCGGGCAGGCCCTGACGCACGAGCCCGAGGGCGTACCGCTGTCCTCCGCCGCGCTACGGCGATCCCTCGCCGAGATCCGCAGCACCGGGGTGGCCGTCGTGAACCGTGCGGAGCCCGTCCCGCTGCATGCCGTGGCGGCACCCGTGCGCGGGGCCGACGGCGAGGTCGTCGCGGCGCTGTCGGTCGTCGTGCCGGCCGGCCACGCGGAGCCCCGCGTGCTCGCCCCGGCCCTGCGTGCCACGGCCCGGGCCCTGTCCCGCAGCCTCGGCGCGGTCACGGCCCCGCCGGCTCCGGCGCCGGGCGGCCTTCGCCGACGGCAGTGAAGCCGTGGGCGAATCCGCGCGTGGATGGGCGAGTGGATCCGTGAGTGAATCCCCGCGAGGCGACGGCGGCGGTGCGGCTCGGTCAGGCGGCGGCGGGGGCCGCGTCGCTCTCCGGATCCCGCAGTGCCGGGATGAACAGGGACATCGCCAGCGCCGCCAGCAGGATCAGCGCTCCGGTCCAGAAGACCCAGGTGTAGCCGCCGTCCAGGTAGAACGCGGTGCCCTCGAGGACCGTGCTGTGCGCGGCGAGGACGGCGAAGCACACGGCGGGGACGACCGTGCCGAAGAAGTTGAAGAGCATCTGCATCAGGCCGCTGCCCTGCCCCTGCTCCTCCACCGAGACCACGCCGAGGACCAGCACGGGAGCGACGGAGACGATGAGGCCGGTGCCGAGGTTGGCCAGACACGCCGTCAGGACGAGCTCGGTGGCGTCGGCGTGGAAGAGGCCCATCAGCCCGTATCCCGCCGCGCCCAGCCCCAGTCCGATCCCCCACAGCAGGCGGGCGTCGGCCTTGCGCAGCAGGCGGCCGGCGGCGAATCCGGTGCCCAGCATGACCAGATTCCAGGTCAGGCCGATCCGCGCGTTGTGCGTGCTGGTCCAGCCGAGGCCGTCGGAGACCCCGGGGATCGCGGGGTAGAGGGCCAGCAGGATGCCCATGGAGGCCATGGCGAGCGCGGTGGCCTGGCCCACGGCCGCGGCGCTGACGGTCAGCGCGACCGGCCGCCGGCCGAGCACCCGCAGATCGAGGATCGGATGGGCGCTGCCGCGCTCGACGAGGACGAAGGCCACGAGCGCCAGCAGCCCGCCGGCCGTCCAGCCGAGGGTCGCACCGCTCGTCCAGCCCCAGCTCCCTCCCTGGCCGACCGCGTACACCACGGCCGTCAGGCCACCGCCGAGCAGCAATCCGCCCAGCCAGTCGAAGCCGTTCTGGAAGTCGTGCCGCGGGGTCTCGGGCACCAGCAGGGCCACCAGCGCGAACGCCACCGCGGTCGCCCCGGCGATGAACCACAGCGCGGCCCGGTACCCCCCGGCGTCGATCAGCCAGCCGGCGAGCAACGGTCCCACCACGCCCACCAGACCCATGCTGCCGCCGAGGATCGCGCTGGCCTGCTTCACCATCCGGGCGGGGAAGAGGTCCCGCACGGCAGGGAAGGACAGGGCGGCGAACGGGGCGTAACAAGCGGCGATGCCCCGGCCGACCAGCAGCAGCCAGAAGCTGCCCGCCATGGCCGCGATGATGTCGCCGACGACCCCGAGACCGATCATGGCGAGCATGATCCGACGCCGTCCGTACCGGTCACCCGCCTTGATGACGAACGGGATGAGCAGGGTCGAGACCATGGTGACGATCAACGAGAACCAGGCGACCTGGGTGGTGTGGAAGCGTTGCGCGATGTCGGCCGTCGTGTTGGCCGTGACGATGCCGGCGACGGCCAGCAGCTGCGTCGGCCAGATCAGGGCCACCAGCAAGGCCACCAGACGGCGGTTCCAGCGTTCGGAGGTCCGGGCGGACGATGCCGTGAGCGAGGGGCTTGCAGACGTCGATGTCACGCAGCCGCTCCTTTCGCGAGCCGGGCGGGAAGGGCAGAACGCCCGGGAGCGGCATGTCCGACACAGGTCGGTCGGCCCCCCACGTGGCGTGCGGCAAGAATGAGCGTCCGCCGCCATGGCCACCAGGCAGATTTCCATTGAATGGCACGCGACCGAAACGTGTCCGCAACGCGGGATCGACGACCGGGCTGGGTCCGTCCGGTCCGGCGCCGACCGCCGTCCGTCCCCTGACGCCCGCTTCCCGTCCGCACACGCGGCGGCGTCGCGGACGGAAGCTGTCCGCAAGTCCGGCTAGCTTGCTGTCCATGACGAAGACGACCTACCCGGCGGGCCCCGTGCTCGGCGCTCGTGCCCTCAACCGCGCAACCCTCGAACGGCAGTTGCTGCTGCGGCCGGTGTCGATGTCCGCCGGGGCCGCCGTGGAGCATCTGCTGGGGCTGCAGGCACAGAACGTGAAGCCGCCGTACTACGCGCTGGCCGCCCGTCTCGACGGCTTCGTCCCCGAGGAGCTGTCGACGCTGATGGCCGGCCGCGAGGCCGTGCGCATCGTCAGCATGCGTTCCACCATCCACACCCACACCGCCGACGACTGCCTGACGCTGCGGCCGTTCGTCCAGCCCGCCCGCGACCGTGAGCTGACGTACTTCCGCAAGGGCCTGACCGGAGTCGACCTCGACCGGCTCGCCGTCCTCGCCCGCGACCTCGTCGAGGCCGAGCCGCGCACCATGAAGCAGCTGCGCGAGGCGCTCTCCGTCGAGTGGCCGGACGCCGACCCCCAGTCCCTCGCCGTCGCCGCCCGCTGCCGGCTGCCCCTCGTCCAGGTCACCCCGCGCGGACTGTGGGGCAGGAGCGGGCAGGTCGCGCTCACCACCGCCGAGCACTGGCTGGGCCGGCCCGCGCGGAACGCCCCGACGGCGGACTCCGTGGTCCTGCGCTATCTGGCCGCCTTCGGCCCGGCCTCCGTCAAGGACATGCAGACCTGGGCCGGCCTGACCCGGCTGCGCGACGCCTTCGAACGCCTGCGCCCGGACCTTCTCACCTTCCGCGACGAGCACGGCGTCGAGCTCTTCGACCTCCCCGACGCGCCCCGTCCCGACCCGCACATCCCGGCCCCGCCCCGCTTCCTCCCCGAGTTCGACAACCTCCTGCTCTCCCACGCCGACCGCACCCGGGTCGTCCCGGCCGAGTACCGGGGCCGCTCCTGGCAGGGCAACCAGGCGTACTGCACCCTCCTCGTCGACGGCTTCCTGGCGGGTGTGTGGAAGCTGGAGGAGGACGCCCTGGTCGTCGAGCCCTTCGGCACCCTCACCAAGGCCCAGCAGCAGGAGGTGGCCGCCGAGGGCGAGCGGATGCTGGCCACCGTGCACCCGGGGCAGCCCCACGACATCCGGTTCGGCACCGTCGTACGGTCGTGATCACCGCGCTCGACCACCGCGCTCGACCACCGCGCGCACAGGCCGGCGGACGCGCGAAGCCCCCACCGCGGACCGGTGAGGGCTTGGACGTTGGATAGGGGGCGCTGCGGGCCGCTCGTGGAGGCTCGCAGCGCCCCCCGGTCTTTCCCTGAGGGGTGCTCAGGAGATCTCGGGGACTGCTACGCGGTCACCGGTCAGGAGCTGACCGGCTAGGAGTTGACCTGCGTCGTCACCAGGCTGGAGAAGGTGGTCAGCCGGGTGTACACACCCGGGTAGCCGGCCTCCGCGCAGCCCTCGCCCCAAGAAGTGATCCCTGCCAGGACGCCCCCGATGAGCAGGGGACCGCCGCTGTCGCCCTGGCAGGTGTCTACGCCGCCGGATGTGTATCCGGCGCAAACCATGTCGGTCGCGACGAAGTCGGAACCGTAGGAGCTCTTGCAGCTGGAGTCGGACACGATCGGGACGGTCGCGGTCCGCAGCTGGTTGGAGGAGCTGCCGTTCTCCGAGGTGGTGCCCCAGCCGATGATGCGGGCGGTGGTGCCGGCCGCGTACACGCCGGTCTGGGACGAGGAGACGTACGACGCCGTGGTGTACGGCATCGACGTCGACAGGGTCAGGACGGCCACGTCGTCACCGTTGGTGGCGTCCGTGTAGCTCGGGTTGATCCAGATCTTGCTGACCCGGCTGACCGTGCCGTTGGTGCCGTTGAGGTAGGTGCGCCCACCGACGACGCGCACACTGCTCGTGGTCTCGCCGACCATACAGTGGGCGGCCGTGACCACCTTGGTCGCCGAGACGAGGGTGCCGCCGCAGAACTGGTTCTGCGAGGCGTCCGTGATCTGCATCATGAACGGGTACGTCGTGGTCGTGGTGGTCGTGCCGCCGACGATCGGCTGCGGCGCTGCGACAGCGGTGGGGGCGCTGAGCAGTGCGGTCGCCGCCGCGGCGGCGGTCGCCGCGAGGACGGCGGCGGTTTTCTTGAACCGGTTGAGCCCGAACATGGATCTCCTCGGTGGGGGATTGCCGGTGGGGGGTCGCGCGGGTGTGGGGGGTTACACGGGGGTCGCGGGACCGACCCCCGTATGCCCGGGCGAGCGGCACATCCCTTAAGCTAGAACCCGGCACCCGTTTCCCCAATGAGGGAACCCCCTAAGGGAGTTGGGGCAGGGAAAACCCTCGGTCGGCTCAGGGAAGCCACAGTCGCCGCCGAGGGGGCGCTCAGAGAACCCGCATCGCGGGGCCCGGCACCCGCCGGGGGTGGGGTGCCCCTGAGGGGCAGTTAACCCGCGGATTCCTCACTTCGCGTGACGCCCCGCCGCCAGTCGGACGATGTCCACCCGCGAACGGATCCCCAGCTTGCGGTAGACCCGGGTCAGGGTCGCCTCGACCGTCTTGACGCTGATGAACAGACGCGCGGCGATCTCCCGGTTGGTCGCGCCCTCCATGACGAGCGCGGCGACCTGACGCTCCATCGAGGCGAGCCCCTCCAGCGCATCGGACGGGGGAGCCGTCTGCGGGGCCACGGCGACCGTCTCGGGCGCGGCCGCCGCGATCGCCGCGTCCACCTGGCGCAGCCAGGGCAGCGCCCGGCACCGCCGGAACAGCCGGGACGCCTCGTCGTACGACGTCGGGCCCGGCCGCCCGGTGCGCAGCATGGCCAGCGCGAACGCCGCCCGTGCCTCCTCCAGGCCGTACCCCAGCTTGGCCAGCCGGTCCTGAACGGACGTCAGCCGGGACAGCGCCGCCTCGTGGTCGCCGCGCGCCGCCCGCACCAGCGCCTCCGCCCGGTCCAGCACGGCCAGCACGCTCTCCCGGCCCAGCCGGAGCGCGTGCTCGCGCGTCACGTCGATGACGTCCTGGGCCTCGCCCGGCTCGCCGACCCGGACCAGCGCCTCGGCGAGGTCGCCCTGCCAGCGGCCCCGGGCGGGATCGGTGATGCCCAGTCCCTGTTCCAGCTCCCGCACCCGGCGCAGCGAGCCGACCGCGCCCGCCGCGTCCCCGGCCACCAACCGGGCGTGGCCCAGCGCGGCCAGCGCGCGCGAGACGTACATCTGGTCGCCGTCCTCCTCGGCCTTCCCGGCCGCCTCCCGGGCCAGGGCCAGCGCCCGGTCGACGTCACCGCCGGAGGCCTCGGCGAGGGAGGCCAGCATCGCGGAGGCCCCCAGGCCGATGCCGGAGTCCCGGGCCAGCCGGAGGCTCTCGCGGGCCAGGTCGAGGGCGCGCCCGCAGTGTCCGGAGCGCAGTTCGGTCTCGGCGAGGAAGCGCTGGAAGTGCACCTCGCTCTCGACCATGCCGCGCCGGCGCACCTCGCGCAGCAGCGCGGTGATGGTCGACCGGGCCTCGGGGAGCTGATCGCTCATCAGCAGCCAGCGGAACCGGGCCGCCCCGACGCCGTTGTGATGGCACGCCACGTAGGGGTCCTGGGGTTCCCGCAGGGCCCGCTTGATGGTGGTGGGGGCGTTCGGGTGGCCCATCAGGGTCTCGGTCGAGGCCTGGAAGGAGAGCGCCATCAGCTCGGTGCGCCGGTCGTCCCCGCGGGCCGCCAGGTCGGCCGTGTGCGCGGCCTCCTCGCGGGCCTCGGCGAAGTCGCCCTCCACGATCAGCTTGCGCCAGGCCAGCCGGTAGTGGACCAGGGCGAGCAGCCGCGGGTCGTCACCGGCGTCGGCGAGGGCCTGCGGGAAGACGGCGTCGACCTCGCCCAGGGACTGCCCGGCGGCCTCGATCACCACCTCCCAGGCCCGGATCCGCTCGGCGGGCACGGTGGCCCGGGTCAGCACCTCGCGCGCGATGTCCCGGGCGAGGTCCACCTCGCCGGCGGTGATCGCGTCCTCGGCGGCCTGCAGCCGCCGGTCGTCCGGGGCGGGGGCGCCGTCCGGCGGGGTGTGCCGGGCGGCCAGCAGCCCGAGGGAGGCGGCGACCGAGGGGGCGCCCCGGTCGCGGGCGAGCGCTGCGGCCTCGGCGAGCCGGGCGGCGACCTCCGGGTCGGTGCCGGTGGTGGCCAGGGCGAGGTTGCGGGCCCGCTCGATCGGATCGGAGGCGGCGGTGGACAGCGCGGCGTGCGCGGCCCGGCGCTCCTGGGCGGGCGCCTCCGCGTACAGCGCGGCCGAGATCAGCGGATGCGCGAAGCGTACGGCCGGCCCCTCGGGCTCCGTCGCCAGCAGCCCGAGGGCCGCCGCCTGCGCGGTCTCCGCCTCGGCGTTCTCGCGGCCGGCCGCGTGCAGCAGGGCCAGCGTGGGGCGGGCGCCGGCGCTGGCCACGAGCAGGGTGCGGCGGGCCTCGTCGGACAGCATGTCGAGACGGCTGAGGACCAGGGCACGCAGCGAGGTCGGCACCGGCAGGGGCTCGCCGGGCCGGGGTGGCGTCGGGCTCTCGCCGAGGGCGCGGCCCAGTTCCAGGGCGAAGAGCGGGTTGCCGCCGCTGGTGCGGTGGATCTCCCGCATCGTCGAGCGGGGCAGGTCGGTGTAGCCGCGGTGGTCGAGCAGCGCGGAGACCTGGGCGCGGGAGAGGGGGTTGAGCCGGACGGCGAGGGTGTCGGGCGGGGACGCGCGTAGATGACGGTCGTACTCCTGCTCCTCCGTCCGCACCGCGCACAGCAACTGGACGGGGGTGTCGCCGAGGCGGCGGGCGGCGAAGCCGAGGAGTTCGGCGCTGGCCGAGTCCAGCCACTGGAGGTCGTCGGCGACGAGCAGGACGGGACCCGCGGCGGCGAGCGCGCGCAGGGCCGACAGCACGGCCAGCCGCAGGGCGAGGCCGTCGCGTTGCAGAGTCGATTCGCCTCGGCCGGTGAGCGCCGACTCCAGGGCCGTGCGCTGGGCGACGGGCAGCTTGTCCGAGATCTCGTCCAGCACGAGGCCGAAGAGGTCGGCCAGAGCCAGGAAGGGGAGGTGGGATTCGGACTCGGTCGCCGAGCAGCGCAGGACGGTGCGGGCCGCCTCGCCGTAATCCGCGGCCAATGCCCGCAGCACGGTCGACTTTCCTATTCCGGCCGGGCCGTGCAGCAGCACACTGCCGCCCCGCGTCAGCTGGTCACGGGCGGCCGTGAACAGCTCGTCCCTGCCGATGACCAGGTCGGGGCGGCATCTGGCAGGCTCCTTGAAGTCCCGTCGCACGGTCACCGCTCCCCTCCGAGTGTCGTGTCCGGGCCAAATTCTAGGCAACGTCCCTTTGAAATTCGGAGACACGGCGTGGTGAGGCATATAACAACGTGACGCATAGGGAAATTCATGGAGACGGTGAATGAATGGTCTCTTGTCGTGAGGGGCCTCCCTGGCTTGATGTGATCCCTGCTCCCACGCATCTTGCACCGCCCGCGCTACGGGCATGTTGCGCGCCCCGCGATCAGGGCAGCAGGCCCGCCCTCCGGGCCGCGACCACCGCCTCTCCCCGGGTGCGCGCGCCCAGCCTGCGCATCGCCGACCTCAGATAGCCCTTGACCGTCTCCGGGCGCAGCCCCAGCCGCTCGGCCGCCGCCGCGTTCGTCGCCCCCGCCGCCACCCACGCCAGCACGTCCAGCTCACGCGGGGCCAGGGCGACCGGCTGCCCCGCCGACCGCTCCGCCGGCCCCGACGCCAGCAGCCCGCAGACCTCGAGGAGCTCGGCGCGCAGGGCCGGATCGGCGATCCGCGGGGCCAGGGCGCGCAGCGCCGTGTGCGCCTCGCGCACCTGCTCCCAGCCGGCCCCCGCCCCCGCCCCCGCCCCGGCGCCGGGACCGGTGTCCGCACCGGACCCCGCGCCCGCGGTGCCCGGCCGGGCCGCCGTCAGCAGGTCCCGCGCTTGGTCCCCGACCACCAGCGCCTGCTCCACGTCCCGCGCCGCCTGCACGGCCGCGGTCAGCGTGCGGTCGCCCAGCGGCTGGGCCGTGCGCAGGGCGCCGTACAGCACCCCGCGCACCCGGCGCCGTACGACCACCGGGATCGCCAGCACCGAGCGCAGGCCCTCCTCCGCGACGGCCGCGTCGTACTCGTGACTGATCTGCCGGGAGAGGGAGTAGTCGGTCACCGCGCACGGGCGGGCCAGCGCCACCGCCTTGCCGCCGAGACCGTTTCCGGAGGTCACCGCCAGTCCGCGCAGCGCGAGACCGGCCGCGCCGCTGAACTCGCTGATCCGCATCCGCTGCCGCCCCGGCTCCACCAGACCGCCGAAGGCGACCGGCAGCCCCGTCGCCCGCCGCAGCCGCGCCAGCGCACCGCGAATCTCCACCGTTCCGGCCGCGTCTGCCGCCACGTTCTCGCCCTTTCCGCGCGGCGTGGTGCCGCACACCCCCGTCCGGGGGTAGTGAGACCTGCATCACGGATTACACGATGGCAGAGAGCCGCCCGGCAATGGTCCGGCACCACGGGAGTGAGCCGCAGGGGCCGAGAGCGCCCCGAAGGCGCAGGACCGAGCAAGCCAAGAAAGCACGGAGGACAGATGACGACGGCGACGGCGACGGAGCGTTTCCGCAGAGCCCGCGACTTCCTGCTGGAACACCGCGAGGACTACACAACCGCTTACGAGCGTTTCGAGTGGCCCCGCCCGGAGCACTTCAACTGGGCCCTCGACTGGTTCGACGTCATCGCGGACGGCAACGGACGCACCGCCCTGCACATCGTGGAAGAAGACGGTTCCGAAACCCGTCTCAGCTTCGCCGAACTGTCGGAGCGCTCCGACCGGCTCGCGAACTGGCTGCGCGGGCGGGGCGTCGCCGCCGAGGACCGCATCCTCGTCATGCTCGGCAACCAGGCCGAACTCTGGGAGACCGCGCTGGCCGCGATGAAGCTGCGGGCCGTCGTCGTCCCCGCCACTCCGCTGCTCGGCCCCGCCGACCTCACCGACCGCGTGGAACGCGGCCGCATCCGGCACGTCCTCGTCCGCACCGAGGACACCGGCAAGTTCGACGAGGTCCCCGGCGACTACCTGCGCATCGCGGTCGGCGGCGCACCCGAGGGCTGGCAGCCGTTCGAGGACGCCTACTCGGCCCCGGCCGGCTTCACGCCCGACGGCCCCACCCTCGCCGACGACCCGCTGATGCTCTACTTCACCTCCGGTACGACCGCCCGCCCCAAACTGGTGGAACACACCCACACCTCGTATCCGATCGGGCATCTGTCGACGATGTACTGGATCGGGCTCCGGCCCGGCGACGTGCACCTCAACATCTCCTCGCCCGGCTGGGCCAAGCACGCCTGGTCCAACCTCTTCGCCCCCTGGAACGCCGAAGCAACCGTTTTCATCCACAACTACACCCGCTTCGACCCGGCCCGGCTGATGACCGAGATGGACCGGGCCGGGGTCACCACGTTCTGCGCCCCGCCCACCGTCTGGCGCATGCTCATCCAGGCCGACCTCACCCAGCTGGGCACCCCGCCCCGCGAGGCGGTGGCCGCGGGCGAGCCGCTCAATCCCGAGGTCATCGAGCAGGTGCGGCGCACCTGGGGGGTGACCGTCCGGGACGGTTTCGGGCAGACCGAGACGGCCGTGCAGATCGCCAACAGTCCCGGACAGGACCTGAAGACCGGCTCGATGGGCCGGCCGAGCCCCGGCTACCGGGTGGAGCTCCTCGACCCGGTGTCGGGCGCGCCGGGCGCGCAGGAGGGCGAGATCGCGCTGGACCTGGCGGCCCGGCCGGTCGGCCTGATGACCGGCTACCACGGCGACCCCGACCGCACGGCGGAGGTGATGGCCGGCGGTTACTACCGCACCGGCGACATCGGCAGCCGCGACGAGAACGGTTACCTCACCTACGTCGGCCGGTCCGACGACGTCTTCAAGGCCTCCGACTACAAGATCAGCCCCTTCGAGCTGGAGAGCGCGCTGCTGGAGCACGAGGCGGTCGCCGAGGCGGCGGTCGTCCCCGCCCCGGACGAGCTGCGCCTCGCCGTGCCCAAGGCCTACGTCGTGCTCGCCGAGGGCTGGCAGCCCGGCCCCGACACCGCGAAGGTGCTGTTCGAGCACTCCCGCGAGGTCCTCGCCCCGTACAAGCGCGTCCGCCGCCTGGAGTTCGCCCCGCTGCCCAAGACGGTGAGCGGCAAGATCCGCCGCATCGAGCTGCGGGAGGCGACCGAGGCGGGTTCGCCGGACGAGTACCGCGAGGAGGACTTCCGGTGAGCGAGGAGTCGTACGCCCGGGGCAAGGCCGTTTCGTACGCGCACGGGACGAGCGCGACCGCGCTGCTCGGGGACACCATCGGCGACAACCTGGTCCGGACGGCGCAGCGGTGGCCGGACCGCGAGGCGCTGGTCGACGTGCCGTCCGGGCGGCGCTGGACGTACCGCCGATTCGTCGAGGACGTCGACCGGCTGGCGTACGCGCTGCTCGCGAGCGGGGTCGCCAAGGGCGACCGGGTGGGCATCTGGGCGGTCAACTGCGCGGAGTGGGTGCTCGTCCAGTACGCCACCGCCCGGATCGGCGCGATCATGGTGAACATCAACCCGGCGTACCGCACGCACGAGGTCGAGTACGTCCTCCGCCAGGCCGGGATCTCCGTGCTGTTCGCCTCGCTCAACCACCGCACGAGCGACTACCGGGCGATGGTCGAGCAGGTACGCGGCAGATGCCCGCAACTGCAGGAGACCGTTTACATCGGGGATCCGAGCTGGGACGCCTTGCTGCGGCGCGGAACGCCGGACCTCGACGAGGCCTTCCGCACCCGCAGAAACGAGTTGTCCTGCGACGACCCCGTCAACATCCAGTACACCTCGGGCACTACAGGCTTCCCCAAGGGAGCCACCCTCTCCCACCACAACATTCTCAACAACGGTTACTTCGTGGGCGAGTCGATCGCCTACAGCGAGCAGGACCGGATCTGCATCCCGGTGCCCTTCTACCACTGCTTCGGCATGGTGATGGGAAACCTGGCGGCCACCTCGCACGGCGCCTGCATCGTCGTCCCGGCCCCGTCCTTCGACCCGAAGGCCACGCTGGAAGCGGTCCAACAGGAGCGCTGCACCTCCCTGTACGGCGTGCCGACCATGTTCATCGCGGAGTTGAACCTGCCCGACTTCGCGACCTACGACCTCTCCTCCCTGCGCACCGGAATCATGGCGGGCTCGCCCTGCCCGGTCGAGGTGATGAAACGGGTGGTCGCCGAGATGAACATGGCGCAGGTGTCGATCTGTTACGGCATGACCGAGACCTCGCCCGTCTCCACCCAGACCCGCCGGGAGGACGACCTGGAGCACCGCACCGGCACCGTGGGAAGAGCCCTGCCGCACATCGAGGTGAAGGTCGTGGACCCGGTGGACGGCGTGACCCGGCCGCGCGGCGTCGCGGGCGAGCTGTGCACCCGGGGGTACAGCGTGATGCTCGGTTACTGGAACGAGCCGGAGAAGACCGCCGAGTCGATCGACGCGGGGCGCTGGATGCACACCGGGGACCTGGCGGTGATGCGTGAAGACGGTTACGTCGAGATCGTCGGCCGGATCAAGGACATGATCATCCGGGGCGGGGAGAACATCTACCCGCGCGAGATCGAGGAGTTCCTCTACGGCCACCCGGGGATCCGGGACGTGCAGGTCGTCGGCGTCCCGCACGAGAAGTACGGCGAGGAGGTCCTCGCCTGTGTGATCCCGGCCGACGCGGCGGACCCGCTGTCGCTGGAGGAGTTGCGCGCCTACTGCGAGGGCCGGCTGGCGCACTACAAGATCCCGAGCAGGCTGCGGATCATGGAGGCCTTCCCGATGACCGTCTCGGGGAAGGTGCGGAAGATCGAGCTGCGCGAGGGGTACGGCCGTTAGCGGGGTTTCCGTGCTTCCGGCTGCTCCGGCTGCTCCGGCTGCTCCGGCTGCTCCGGCTGCTCCGGCTGCTCGGGCTGCTCGGGCGGGCTGTCCGGGCAGCTAGGCATGTCCGGGCTGTCCAGGCTGTCCGGGTTTCTCGCGGCGATGGCCGTCACCTCAGGCGTCCCCGGCGTCGAGGGCGTCGGCCATCGCGTTGACCGGCTGCGGGGTGCCCGTCAGGTCCAGCACGAAGAGCGGTACGCGTAATTGGTCGGCGCGGGCGCGGGCCTCCTCGGCGTATCCGGCCAGGGAGAAGTAGACGCAGTCCGCGGATTCCGTCATGGCCGTCAGCCACAGACATTCCACGTCCCGCAGTGAGGCCGGGCGCACGCTGGGGTCCACCTGGGCCACGAGCCCGCGGGCGGCGAGGCCGATGCCGGAGGTGGGCCGCTGATCGGCCCGCCGGATGTCCCCGTGCCCGAGCCAGTTCAGATAGAGCGCGGCGGTCGTGACCGCGTCGCGGGCGGTACGGATGGCGACGGGTCGAAAGGCACGCCGTTGTGCTGCCGGTGCCGGTGCCGGTGCAGGTGGGGATTGCGGTGGCGGCGGTGTCGGCGTCGACGGCGGCGCGGTTGTTCCGGGCCCTGGCCCCGGCTCGGGCTCGGGCCCTGGCCCCGGCTCGGGCCGTGGCCCCGGCTCGGGCCTTGGGCTTGGCTCCCGCTCGGGCCCTGGTCCCCGCTCGGGTCCTAGTCCGGGCTCGGGCCTTGGTCCCGGCTTAGGGGCCGGCTCGGTCACCGGGTCGGTCACCGGGATTCTTATCACCGCTCCGCAGGCGCAGCCGAGTTCAGGGTGTGGCCACTGATGTCGGCGGTGGCAGGCGGGGCAGCGCAGGGCGACCCACTCGTCGTCCCACGCCCGGTGCACGACGGTCGTCGGCGCCGTCCGCCGGTCGAGCACGGGCGTGACGGGAGCACCGCACGCGCACGGGTAGCAGGGCGCGGTGTAGAGGCGCTCGCGCCGACAGGCCGGGCAGCGCACCGGCACGCTCTCGGGCATGGCCCCATCGTCCTCCTCCGGCACCCGCTTGTCCGTCTCTTGACGACCTTCGCGTCCCCACTTACATTGCTTCCAGATAGTAGAAAGTATTTTCCGCATCACGGAAGTGAGCGGAACGCTGTACACCGATGGAAGGGCTCACCGCGGGGCGCGACGGGAGAGCGAATCCGACAGCTAGAGCAGCTGAAGCAGTCGAAGCAGGAGTAGCCCATGGCTCGTATGACCGCTGCCCGCGCGGCAGTCGAGATCCTCAAGCGCGAGGGCGTCACCAGCGCGTTCGGTGTCCCCGGCGCGGCGATCAACCCCTTCTACGCGGCGCTCGAAGCCTCCGGCGGGATCAACCACACCCTCGCCCGCCATGTCGAGGGCGCCTCGCACATGGCAGAGGGCTACACCCGTACCCACCCGGGCAACATCGGGGTCTGCGTCGGTACCTCCGGCCCGGCCGGCACCGACATGATCACCGGGCTGTACTCCGCCATCGGCGACTCCGTGCCGATCCTGTGCATCACGGGTCAGGCCCCGACCGCCGTGATCCACAAGGAGGACTTCCAGGCCGTCGACATCGCCTCCATCGCCAAGCCGGTGACCAAGATGGCGGTCACCGTCCTGGAGGCGGCCCAGGTGCCGGGCGTCTTCCAGCAGGCCTTCCATCTCATGCGCTCCGGCAGGCCGGGCCCGGTCCTGATCGACCTGCCGGTCGACGTCCAGCAGACGGAGATCGAGTTCGACGTGGACACGTACGAGCCGCTGCCCGTCTACAAGCCGGTCGCGACCCGGGCGCAGATCGCGAAGGCGCTCTCGATGCTGAACGCCTCCGAGCGTCCGCTGATCGTCGCGGGCGGCGGTGTCATCACCGCCGACGCCGCCGAACTACTCCTGGAATTTGCCGAGTTGACCGGTACTCCGGTCATCCCGACCCTGATGGGCTGGGGTGCGATCCCCGACGACCACGAGCTGAACGCCGGCATGGTCGGCCTCCAGACCTCGCACCGCTACGGCAACGCGACCTTCCTGGAGTCCGACTTCGTCCTCGGTATCGGCAACCGCTGGGCCAACCGCCACACGGGCCGCATCGACGTCTACACGGCCGGCCGCACCTTCGTCCACGTCGACGTCGAGCCCACCCAGATCGGCAAGATCTTCGCTCCGGACTACGGGATCGCCTCGGACGCGAAGGCGGCTCTGGAGCTCTTCGTCGAGGCGGCGAGGGAGTCCAGGGCGGCGGGCACGCTTCCCGACCGTTCCGCGTGGGCGGCCGCCGCGCAGGAGAGGAAGGCGACACTCCAGCGCCGTACGCACTTCGACGACATCCCGATCAAACCGCAGCGCGTCTACGAGGAGATGAACAAGGCCTTCGGCCCGGAGACCCGGTACGTCACCACCATCGGACTCTCACAGATCGCCGGCGCCCAGATGCTGCATGTCTACCGGCCGCGCCACTGGATCAACTGCGGCCAGGCGGGGCCCCTCGGCTGGACGATCCCGGCGGCGCTGGGCGTGGCGAAGGCCGACCCGCAGGCGCAGGTCGTGGCCCTCTCCGGGGACTACGACTTCCAGTTCATGATCGAGGAGCTGGCGGTCGGCGCGCAGCACAAGATCCCTTACGTCCATGTCCTCGTCAACAACTCCTACCTGGGGCTGATCCGGCAGGCGCAGCGGGCGTTCGACATCGACTTCCAGGTCAATCTGGAGTTCGAGAACATCAACTCGCCCGAGCTGGGCGTGTACGGCGTCGACCACGTCAAGGTCGCCGAGGGCCTCGGCTGCAAGGCGATCCGGGTGACGGACCCCGCCGAGTTGGGGGCCGCGTTCGAGCAGGCCAAGAAGCTGGCCGCCGAGTTCCAGGTGCCGGTCGTCGTGGAGGCGATCCTGGAACGCGTCACCAACATCTCGATGAGCGGCACCAACGACATCGGCAACGTGGTGGAGTTCGAGGAACTCGCCACCGAGCCGGGGCATGCGCCGACATCGATCAGGACGCTGAAGGTCTGAAGCTGAAGGTCGGACGCTGAAGGTCGGACGCTGAAGGTCTGAAGCGCTGAGGTTGAACGTCCGAGGTTGGACGTCCGAGGCAGCGGCTCGTCGTCGCGAAGGGGCGGCCCATCCGTGGGATGGGCCGCCCCTTTCTTGCGACCGTCCTCCGGGGCTCAGTCCGAGCCGCCCCCGCCCCCACCGCCGCAGCTGTACATCACCCCGCCCGTGCCACCGCCGCGCGGTGCGCGCCGGTGGAACCCCTTGTCCGCCACCTCGGCCCGGGCGATCAGACCCGCCCGCAGGGCGAAGCGCGCTGCCAGGACGCTCAGGGCAGGCTCGCCGTACAGGGCCACCGCCATCAGGACGTCGTCCTCCGACAGCCCTTTCCTGCCCGCCGGCAGGGGATGTCCGTCCCGCAGGGTGCGCAGAGCCCGTCGGGCGGCGCGGGTCCGGCGCGGCGGAAGGGACCGCAGCATCCCGGCCGCCACCAGCCCGGCCCGCAGCGCGGACAGCGCCTCCCGCACGTCCGTCCGGGCCTCCAACTCCGCGAAGCTCGCGGGTCGTTGGAGTGCCGCGTAGACCGTCTCGGGCAGGGCGTCGAGAGCAGGCAGGGCATCCAGGGCGCCCAGGGCGTCCTGGACGGGCCGACCGCCTCCCGTGTCCCCGGCCGACCGTGCCCCTGTAGCCCCTGTAGCCCCTGTAGCCCCTGTAGCCCCTGTAGCCCCCGCTGTCCCCGGCGCCCTCGTCGCCCGGATCCTGCCCGGCCGGCCCGCGTCGGCCAGTCCCCTCAGCTGAAGGGCGAGCGCGGCCACCGTCACCGCCGCCCGCGGACCGCCCCGCAACAGCGCGACCTCGTAAGGCTCCAGCCGGACCGATGTGCCACCGCTCATGTCCTCACCCCCGGAACGAGGCCCGCCGCCCCCGTGTCGGCGGGCCCCCCGTGACCACAATGTGCCCTTGCGCAGGGGTGGTTGAAGCCTCCTGAACGGAGTTCAGAGGTTGATTTGAGGTTGGTCGGCGGGCCGGTCTACTCCTCGTGCTGCCGGCCGTGCTCCTCCGACAGTCCCGGCCAGTCGTCGGGGCCGCCGCCCTGCCACTCGATGAGGTCGCTCTCCTCCACCTCGATCCGGTCCAGGTCGGCCAGGCGGAGGATCTCGACGACGTCGTCGAGGTGGGAGGCGACCCCGAGGACGGCGTCACCCGAGGTGACCCGCCGGGACCCGTCCAGCGCCGGAGGGTGGACCACGATGTGGGGATACGGCGTCGTATTGTCCATATTCATATACATATTCTTCACCCAGGTCGATGCCCTTCCGCAGGGCAACGCGCAGCGCTCCCCCGTCGGTCCTGCTGACGGGGGAGCGTCTGGTGTGGTCCAGGTGGGGGCAGGGACCGCGGCGGGTTGCGACGGAGCCGGGAGCGGGCTTCCCTCAGGTCGAGAAGCGGGCCCCGTTCCTTCACCACCGCACTGGCTCGCACGCCGCCGCGGTCCTCGCCCTGCCCGCGCCCATGTCCGGCGACCACCCCTCATCCGGGTCGCGCGGTACGGTCGCGGGCCGCGCATACAGAGTTCTGACCTTCTGATCTAGCGTCAGAACCCGTACGCGGGCTCGGTGTTCGGTTGCCGTCCGCCGGTTACCGCCGGTGACCGCCGGTGTCGGGCGAGCCGGGCGGCAACAGGTTGCTGCAAAGGGTTCCGGGCGGCGTCGCCGCCTGGGCGCGACAGGACAGATGTCAGCGACGGCGCCGCCCGGAAGTCTCAGAGTCGCGCGCCCGAGAGGCGCTCGACGGCCCGCAGCAGGGCCGAGTGGTCCAGTCCGCCGTCGCCCTGCGCGCGCAGGCTCGCGACCAGCTGGGCGACCACCGCGCCGACGGGCAGGGCCGCGCCGACGTTGCGGGCGGCGTCCGTGACGATGCCCATGTCCTTGTGGTGCAGGTCGATCCGGAAGCCCGGCTTGAAGTCGCGGGTGAGGAAGTTGTCCTTCTTCCGGGCCAGCACGGTCGAGCCGGCGAGTCCGCCGCCCAGGACGTCCAGCGCCGCCTTCAGGTCCACGCCCGACTTCTCCAGGAAGACCACGGCCTCGGCGCACGCCTGGATGTTCACGGCGACGATCAGCTGGTTGGCGGCCTTCACGGTCTGGCCCGAGCCGTGCGGACCGCACAGCACGATGGTCCTGCCGAGCGCCTCGAAGAGGGGCTCCGCCTCGTCGAAGTCGGCCTGCTCGCCGCCGACCATGATGGACAGCACGGCCTCCACGGCACCTGCCTCGCCCCCGGACACGGGGGCGTCGAGCACCCGGATGCCCTGGTCCTTCGCCGCCCGGGCCAGGTCGATCGAGGTCTGCGGGGTGATCGAGGACATGTCGATCACAAGCGCCCCGGACCGCGCGTTCTCCAGGATGCCGTCGGGGCCGTAGGCGATGGCCTCGACCTGCGGTGAGGCGGGCACCATGGTGATCACGACGTCGGCGTCGCGCACCGCCTCGGCGATGGACCCCGCGGCGCTGCCGCCCGCGGCGGCCAGCCGGTCCAGCTTGTCCTGCTCCAGGGTGAAGCCGGTGACGTCGTAACCCGCCTTGAGCAGGTTCTCGGACATGGGCGAGCCCATGATGCCGAGGCCGATCCAGGCGATCTTGGGAAGTGCGGGAAGTGCGGGACGTGCGTTGCTCATCGGGGATGCCTCTCGGTACGGGGGATCAGCGGGGCAGCCAGTCGAAGGCCTCGGCGCTCGGACGGTCGCCGGGCTTGTACTCGAGGCCGACCCAGCCGTCGTATCCGGCCTTGCGCAGCCGGTCGAGGAGGTCCTCGAGGGGGAGTGAGCCGGTGCCCGGCGCACCGCGGCCCGGGTTGTCGGCGATCTGCACATGACCGGTCCGCGACGCGTAGCGCTCGATCACCGACGGCAGGTCCTCGCCGTTCATCGACAGGTGGTACAGGTCCATCAGGAACTTGGCGTTGCCGAGCCCCGTCGCGTCGTTGACCTTGTCGACGATCCCGATCGCGGCCGGCGCGCTGACCAGCGGGTAGCGGGGCGACTCGGGCCGGTTCAGCGCCTCGACGAGCAGGATCGCGCCGATCCGGTGCGCGGCCCGGGCCGCGAGGACCAGGTTCTCCAGCGCCAGGGCGTCCTGCTCGGCCGGGTCCACGCCGTCGAGGCGGTTGCCGTACAGCGCGTTGAGTGCGCGGCAGCCCAGGGACTGCGCGAAGCCGGCGGCCACGTCGATGTTGGCGCGGAACCGCTCCGACTCCTCGCCGGGCAGCGACAGGGCGCCGCGGTCGGGACCCGGGAGCTGTCCGGCGTAGAAGTTGAGGCCCGTGAGCTGTACGCCCGCGTCCTCGATCGCCTTCTTCAGGGCGTCGAGCTCGGACGGCCCGGGGGTGGGGGAGTCGATCCAGGGCCACCACAGCTCGACCGCGGTGAAGCCGGCCGCGGCGGCGGCCGCGGGGCGCTCCAGGAGCGGGAGTTCCGTGAAGAGGATCGACAGGTTGACGTTGAAGCGCTGGTCTTCGAAGCCCATAGGGGTTCCGCGCTCCCTTCCGTGTCGAGTGTTTCCGTATTGCGGAAGTTGTTTTCTGCTTATTGGAAGATTGCCGGTCGGTCGG
The DNA here is from genome assembly GCA_001298545.1 of Actinobacteria bacterium OV320. Lineage (GTDB taxonomy): Bacteria > Actinomycetota > Actinomycetes > Streptomycetales > Streptomycetaceae > Streptomyces > Streptomyces coriariae. The sequence goes on along the minus strand of LJCX01000030.1, from coordinate 188,807 downwards.
GCGGCTTGTCAAGGGGATTGCGGGGGAGCCGGAGCCCGGCCGCTGTGGAATCCCGAGTCCGGGGTGATCGTCCGTCCGGTCCGTTAAGGTCGGGGTCCGGGCGCCGAAGTTCCGGTCCCGTTCAGAGAGGTGTGGGGCGCGATGCGACTGAAAGTGGAGTTCACCACCGAGCCCTTCGACCTCGACGAGGCACCCGCGCACGCGCTGGTCGCCCGTGAGGTGATCGAGGCGGCCGACCTGGACACGGTGGACGTCGGGCCGTTCGGCAACACCGCGGAGGGGGCCGCCGAGGCCGTGCTCGCCGCCGTGGACGCCCTGCTGCGCAAGTCCCTCGGCGCGGGCGCCACCCGCATCTCGCTCCAGGTCAACGTCATCGGGGACGCGGACCGGGACGCGGGCGGCGATGTCGTCGGGGAGGGCGTGTGAGCACCTCCGGTGACGAAGCCTTCATCGCGGCCGTGAAACCGCTGATCGACGCGATGGGCGGCGAGATGATCCCGCCGGACGAGGCCGGCGCTGACGACGTCGTCCTGGCCTGGGAGGGTGCCGACGCCGTCGCCGTACGCCTGCCCCAGCTCGCCGACTCCCTCGATCACATCCTCGCCGCCATGGAGCGCAGGAAGGGCAGACCGCTCGCCGACCTGGACCGCAAGGCCAAGCAGGAGGTCGTACGGATACTCGAGGCGCGCGGCGCCTTCTCCGTACGGCACGGCGTGGAGACCGTGGCGAGCGCGCTCGGGGTGAGCCGCTTCACGGTCTACAACTACATCAATTACCAAGCGGAGCAGAGGTACAAGAAGGAGCAGGAACAGGCCGGTGACCAGGCATGATGCCAAATGTCGACACGGCGGCCCTAGCTGAAATGATCTTTGCCCTGCCCCCTGAGCAGCGCACCAGAGTGACCGAAGAGCTGGGCATGAAGGACGGCCCGGCACGCCCCAGGACCACCCGGAGCAAGCCTGCCGAGGAACCTGAGGGCACCACCTACCGGGTCCGGCGTGTACCTCTCAGGTAGGTCTAGCTTGCCCCTCCACCGTGGGGATACAGAGCGACCCAAGCCGTCCCGTGACTCCCATGCCATCGCCTCCCACGGCAGACGCTATGCAGCCCCTCTGTGCACATCTCCACTCTCAGCACGTGCACCGAGTGCTTCAAGAAGCACCCCCGGAAGTCCGGGCCCATGTAGGACAACGTGCGCCGCAAGGAGCGGTTCAAGGCCCGTGCGCACTCTTCCACCGATGGGTACTCGCCCCAGGCTTGTCCGTGCCCCAGGGCTCCCCACGACATCCCTACGCCCATATCTCAAGGGTCCCACCATGCCGCCCGAGCCGACACCTGAAACCGAGTTCAGGAAACTGAGGACGTTCCTGGTCAGGATGCCGATAAGACTTTGGCAACAGTGTTTTCATATAGTGAAAATCTGAGCATTGGATGCATATGCCTGTGGCACCATGGTTGAACCGTTGACCAACGACAACAGCGCCGTACCACAGCCCCACCCCCACAAGGACCACCAGTGCGTAGACCCCCCACACCGGTGCTCATTTCGGCAGGCGTCTTCGGATGCCTGCTCCTGGTCTCGATGGGAGCGATCGAACTCAGCGCCGGAACCCGGCTGACTAAGGACGACGCTTCTCACGAGTCTTCCAAGCCCGGAATGACCCCCTACCCCAACCCAGATGTTCCAGGGACCTTCCAAGGCCCCAACAACATCAGACCGTACGGCGGCTGGGTAGCCCCACAGGTTCCGATGGTCCCCCTGAGTCCCTCACTGTGGCCCAAGCCGGAACAGGACAAGGGCAAGGACGAGGACGACGATGGCGGCCTCTTCAGTGGCATCGCCGACGCCGTCTCAGACTTCCTGACAGACGACGACGAGACCCCCAAGCCGTCGCCGTCTGAGACTCCGAAGTCCCAGCTCCGAGAAGGACTGGAAGAGATAGTCCCCGGCCTCGAACAGGTCCCTAACTGGGTGCTCCCGATCGTGGCCAGGGCCGAGGAGCGCAAGGCCCCCGGCACGGTCGTCAAGGTTCACATGGACGCACAGGGACGAGCCGTCATATCCGGCACGGTCTTGGCTCAGCCCGGACCCAAGGCGGACAGCGAACTTACCCTTGTCGCCTACGAGGAGCCGATCTTGGTCAACGTCACAGCAGTGGTCGAGGACCCGACCAATGCAACACCCGAGGAACCGGCCAAGGTCGAGGTCACCGTGACCAACCCTGAGACCCACGAGTCGGTCACCGAGACGGCAGTGATCACCGAGCCTGAGAAGGCCGCCGAGGTCACCGAGGAACTGACCGAACAGACAGTGGAGTCAGCCCAGGCCGCCGACGTTCTCACCGAGGCAGCTCCCCGGGATGTCCCCCAGGAGGAGCCGACGCCGGAAGCGACGAGCGAGGAGCCCACCCCGGAGCCTGGCCCAGAAGCGACCTAGGAACTTACTTAGTTAGTTTGAAACTTGGCTCGCCAGGTACTAGAGTCATAGACAGCTCGAAGGGCCCCAACCGGGGTCCTTCGTCTGTCGTATCTAGTGTGGGGGTCCCTTTGGCTACTGAAATCGTCTACGCAACTGACTGGCTCGTCTGGTACCAGTTCATTGACACGAACGTCGGTGTCACTTCTCCTGCCATCGCGAGGAACGAGGCGGGACACAAGGGCCGTGTGGAACTGAGTGTCGGCAAGCCGACCGGTGTGGACTTCCAGACCGTGAAGCACCCGGTACACAACGGGGTTCGTTTCGACTCCTTCGACAGTGCTCAGAAGTACGCGTTCGACAACGGCCTCTTGAGGGTCAAGGAGAAGAACGTAACTGCCGAGTCCATCGCTCGCACTCACACTCGTGAAGGCATCGAGCGCATCACCGAGGAGATGACTGGGGAAAGCGCAGCCACCCGAGGAGTCATCCGGGCTCTCCTCTCCGACAGGGAGATGGGTAGTGAGTGGTGGGAGGCCATGACCTACACTTCGCTCGAAGCGTTCATCGAGTCGGCTACCTCAAAGCTCGGAGATGCAACCGAGATCGAGGGGGCGCACCTTCGTGATGCCGACTGGCCTTCCATCTACGAAGAGTTCAAGGGGATGAAGTAGTGGCCCGCGAGAGTCTTGAACGCCGAACGGTGACGAAGTTCAAGAAGACGTATGGAACCTGGGTCTACGTTTTTCAGCATGAGATGACGGAGTTCGATGGGGATGTGTGGGTCAACATCGCCGTCAGGAGGAAGCCGATAGGGTCCCCTTACGGCTACGTGGGTCGAGTAGTTCATCAGTTCCAGTTCGAATCTCTTAAAGACGAGGTGAAGTAGTGGCCTTCGAGCCCACTAAGGATCGACCGGTTCTTTCGCGTAAGGCGTGGCACGGGATCGCAGGAGACATACTCGATCTGGTCACCCCGCACACCGAGGCGGACCCGGCCGGAATCCTGGCAACCACTCTCGCTACGTACTCGTGCATGATCGGTACCGGTCGCAGGGTCACTGGTCCCATCACTCAGCCGGTCAACGTCTGGTTCATCCTCATGGGAGAGACCGGCATCGGCCGCAAGGGAACCGCCGACAACGTGACTGCCTCGTTCATGGCAGGCGTTGACGAGTACTTCTGGGCCAACTGCCGCACTCCTTCCCTCTCTACGGGGGAGGGCCTCACCTACTCGGTTCGTGACGTCAAGCTCAGCGACAACATGGGTGTTGGCGAGAACCTTGAAATGGTAGATGGACTGCCCGAAGTCGAGTCGATCAAGCAGATGCTTGTGACGTCTACCGAGTTCGCGGCCGTCATGTCCAAGTCTCAGGGTGGAACCCTCGGCCCCGTACTGCGGGACGCCTGGGACGGCAAGGACTTGGCGATCCACACCAAGGACGCGTACCACTCGACCAACCCTCACATCACTGTCCTCGGACATGTGACTCCTACCGAGTTTGGTGCCAAGCTCAAGTCTCACGACATGGCAGGCGGTACGTACAACCGCTTCCTTCCGATGTTCGTTGAGATGCCTCACGAGCTTCCCTGGCCTGAGCGCCCCTCTGACTACGATGAGCGTCTGAGTGAGATCACTGACCGACTTCGCATGGCTCTTCCGTTCGCCCAGGAAGAGGGAGTAGTGACGTTCACCGAGGATGCCAAGCAGTTCTACATCTCCGAAATCTACCCCGAGTACAATGACACTCAAGGTGACTCCGAGACGATGAAGCAGTTCACTACACGTCGCCTTCCCTACGTGATGCGAATCGCGGCCGTATATGCCTTGATGAATGAGAGGCAGCACATCTACAAGGAAGACCTCGAAGCGGCCAAGGCCATCGTCGACTACTCGATTGAATCCGCTCGGTACATTGAAAAGAACATCACTACCATCTCTTCTACTCCGAAGAGTAAGATCACTCTCGAAGAGGATGCTGAACTCCTCACCAAGGCATTGGAGCAGGCAGGAGAAGACGGACTCACGCGAACGCACCTGACAACCAAGGTGTTCAGCTATCGTAGGCACAGGCATGAAGTAGACGCTCTGATTACGAAGGTCGGAGCCAAGGTGCGAAAGATTCCGAGTGCTGGGGGGCGTCCCGTCGAGAGGGTCTACCTTCCGGAACTCGCCATCAAGGGGGCGTAGTGAGCGACGAAGAGCAGGTCGGAAGTCCGGAAGAGCAGGTCAGGGAACTGTTCGACCAGTTGCAGTCTCAGGGGGAGCGCACCAAGAAAGCAGCCCTCCGCAAGGAGTCTCCCTCGGTGGTCCTGGCAATGCAGGCCATGAAGGTCGAGGGTGACGCCAGGGAGGAGCTTCGAGAGGTTGTCTTCTCGGAGGAGGTCTCTAACGAGGACTGGGCGGCCTGGGCTCTCTCGCACCTCTCGGCCTACAGCGAAGCAATCACCCTGGCAGAAGCCAACCTGACGGTCACCCGTCACAACATCAAGACTCTGTTCCGCATGGAAGGCTTCTGATATGGGCAAGCGTGGACGCAGGAAGGCCCGCGAGGGCGGCGAGCAGCAGGAGCCGAAGGGTAAGGCCAGGCTCGGTCAGATCGGCCCCTTCATGGTCTGCCGTGAGTGCAAGAATCCTCTGACTCTCTTCTCTATCGTCGATCGGACAAACGAGTTCGATGAAGAGAAGATCGTCTACATCCACTCCCTTGAGTACATCACTCCAGACGGACAGGTACTTTCTTCCGCCGAATACGACTACGGCCATGAAGCGGTACCGGTAGAGGGAGACCCAGTCAGCGCGGAAACAACCTGCGACTTCTGCCACTCTCCGGAATCGAAGTGGGTATTCATCCCTCGGAAGCCGATTCGGATGGTGGACCCGGTGAATCCCGGAGTGGACCTTGATTACTCCTCCCCGTGGAACTGCTGTGACGCCTGCAAGCAGACAGTGAAGAGTAAGAGCCTGGCCAAGATGCTGGATATGGCCATGGCTTCTGAGTACAGCGTTAACAAGGATCTTCCAGCAGTGATCAGGCGAGCCGTTCGGAGCCAACTCCGAGAGCTGTACGTCAAGTACCTGGCCTCCAACCCGGTCGGCCCTTACGAACTGAAGATCCCTCCGAAGCCGAAGACCATCGGAAGTCCTGGTTCTCGAAGGGGCGTGTAGGTGTCCGTCTTCTATATCTACGTTCCGGACGGGGGTGGGTACTCTATGGACGACATGGAGTACTCGCCCAACGCCGAGAGTGTAAAGAGGGAACTGGCCTCTCGGGTCCGTACCGGCAAAGGTAGGACCCGCCTTGTTCGCGAGATGGACGAGATCAGCTACAAGGCCGCCTTCGCGGCGTCCTCAGAGGATGAGTGGCCCGAGGCTACCGATGACGCTCAGATGGTCATCTGGAGAGTCAGGGGTAATGAGGTGCCCTCGGGGAAACCCACCGAGGTTTGGTGGTTCAGTGGGAACGTCGATCGCCCGGTAATCCGGGAGGTTTCTGAGAGGCTCATACCAAAGCAGAAGGGTCGAGTCCCTGACGATGTTCTTGCTCGAAGGCTTGCCATGGGGTGGGACGAGGAGAGGGCGACGACTACTCCCCTCGCTGCCAGAGCAGGATCTATACGGGCACCAGACCACCCCGGATTCGGAATGATGAACGTCGACGGGGAAGAGCGAAAGGTCACGATGGGCCTTGAACTCTTCACGGCCTTCGGAATGAGTAAGACGATTGCCGAATGGAGCAGCCTTACCAGGGTCAGCGAAGGGGCTCTGAGGCTCGGAGCCAGAAAACACGGCATGGAAGAGTACCTCCGTAAGAAGCACTGGTATCCAGGGGGAAGAGCATGAATCAGTTCCAGGCTCACATCACGGTGACCACTCAGGACATATACGAAACGCGTCCGGACATCGATAAAGCCGTCATTGCTCACATCGAAGAGTGGCGAGACTCGGTCGACATCGGAACCGCTGTAACTCTGGACAAGATGATGAACTGCAATCCGGAGTGCGGTTGCCTGGCCGACAGCACTCTCATCAAGTGCAAGGGTCCTCGTAAGGGATTGGCCGTAGAGATCGTGTTGGATCACATCTTCTCCCGGCAGTCGGTTTCCGGAGTCAGGGGAAACAATGAGAAGACGCCGTTCCTGATCGAACGAACTGCCTAACAAAGAAAAGGCCCCCGTCCTCCTGGAGATCATCCGGGAAGGCGGGGGCTTTCTTGTGCTTCAGTTACTTACTGGTTTGCCAGGACGGGTCCTCTGGGCACTCCTCGTGCACAACTTGTTCGGGGATGGCTTTCCCAGGCGTAAATGTGTTCGTGAAGTCTTCGAGGCATGCCCGGCAGGTATACCGAACCTCGATGTCCTGGATATCTCCTGTGAATTCCATGGTCGGCAGTGTACTCGTTACGGGAGCGTCAGGTTGTACTTACTGAACACCTCGTTGAGGGACTGGTAGTAGGTAGCGCCACCAGTCTTGCAGTTGCCATAACCACCAGACAGGAGACCGAGTGCCATACCTCCCGAGAAGAGAGGACCACCACTGTCCCCAGGTTCAGCACAGACATCAGTCTGAATGAGCCCGTCAACGGAGATACCGTTGCCGTAGTTCACCGTGGCATTGAGACCAGTGATGCGGCCTCGCTGAACACCGGTCGTTGAACCGCTTCGCTCGACCTGCATTCCTTCAGTGGGAGTGCCGACCGTGAAGACCTTGTTGACCCCCTCGTACAGGTTCACTGCACTTTCAGGGGTAGTGGAATCCTCGTACTTGATGAGTGCATAGTCATCGACAGGGAAGACACTCTCGACCATGGTTCCGACCGTGAGTCCCTTCTTATCGCTCCAGAGGCTTCCGGTCTTACCGCAGTGGCCTGCCGTCAGGAGGAACGGGTTACCGGCCATGAGGACGTTGAGTCCGGCCGAACATCGCTCCGAGGCGTAGATAGCGTCACCACCAACGGCGTACGGCTGAATGACAGTCTTGGACTGCTCTAGCTCGACGTTGTCCCCCAGCTCGTCTACGACGTCCTTGAGCTGATCGAGGTCATCACCCTTGACTGTCTTGTCGGCCGTGACGACGAGCTTGTCTGTCTCAGGGTCCACAGACCACGACGTACCGGGGATGGCTGCCTCTTGCTTCAGCACCTTGCGAGCGTCCTTCACGGACGCGTCAGGGGCCTCGGAGGGGATGGACTGGGCTACGAGCCCGGAGGCCGCCAGCACAACGCCAGCGGCCCCCACAGCAAGCTTCCTCACTTAGTCTCCTCGGCGTCCTCGGACAGGTAGTTGTTCGGCGTCCCGTACTCGGCCTGGGGGAAGAGGTCGGAGAGCTTGAGATAGCCCGCAGGAACCCTCTTCAGGGCCTCAGCCGTAGCCTTCAGGCTCGACCGACGAACGAAGCCACCGGCAACCAGGGTCAGGGCGGCCGACACGATGCCGAGAACTCGTTCCTGGTCGAAGTGGAGACCGAACGAAGCGACAAGGGGAACAAGAGAAGCAGCGACAGCGTAGACGAGAGTGGGGTTCTTCTTGACCCAGTTAAGAACAGACATGATGATCTCCTTTTTAGTAAGGGCCGTTCACGTTGTCGATAGACCCGTAGTTGTGAGCGGCGTAGTTACAAGCGGCGGCGATGTTCGCTACCGGGTCGAACACATCCCAGGAAGTTCCCGAGACGTGATAAGCCTTGAACGTCGGGGCGATGGTCTGGAGAAGACCGCAACTAGGCGTTCCCCTCTGAGCGTTGATGTCAGTGGTGTTACAGATCCGAGGATTGCCACCAGACTCCCGGATGATGTTCCGGTGGATACCTTCGTAGGTACCGGGAATCCCGTGAGCCTTCATGACGACGAGAGCTTCACGAATCCACCCATCGAGGTTGTTCGAGTAGGTGAGAGAAGCCCTTCCGGTAGAGGCACTCATCCTCGTAGCCCGAACTGCCTTCACTCGGGGCTGAATGTTCTTGCCGGTGATCAGTCGATCCCAGGTCTCCTTACCGGGGATACCGTCGGCAGAGGTGCCAGACCATCCCTGAGAACGCTGGAAAGCCTGAACGGCCTGCCGGTCAGACTCAGACCACTTGGGCCCGGCCCCGACCTTGTAGAAGTCCTTGTAGCCGTGCTTGATCAGTGCGGTACCGAGCTGAGTGACATACTTGTTGCTCTTGCCGGGACCGAAGTACTTAGCCCCAGGGAAAGCAGTGAACTTGGGGGTGGTCTTGGTCGGCTTCGGCTTCGGCTTTACAGTCGGCTTGGGTGTGACCTTAGGAGTGGGAGTAGTGGTCACCTTCGGAGTAGAAGGGACAGCGGCCGGAAGAGTGACCTTGTCCCCGGCCTGGACCTTGTCGGGGTCCTTGATCCCAGTGTTCAGACTGAGAAGGGTGGCGAGAGTGATTCCAGCCGCAACAGCAATCGCGCTGAGAGTCTGGCCAGCCTTGACGGTTACAACCCGAGTCTTAGCCGGGGCAGTAGCCTTCGGAGTCAGGTCGGCAACAGTGGCGACTTCCTTGTACTTGTAGCCGAACTTACTGGCATCAGGATCAGCAGAGAGGGACCCACCAGAGTAGTCCGGATACCCGTAGCCGTAGACGTTTGTATCTCGACGTACCCGAGTCTTACGCCAGACTCCATCTCCTTCTGCCCCACCCGAGACGTTGGTATTTCCTTCCACGGTGTAGACGTAGCTCCGGTCGTATCCGACTACGAGACCGACGTGAGTTCCGCCTCCGGGACCGAAGAGAATTTGTGCTCCCAGAGCGGGATAGGCAGACCATCGCTTGCGAGCCTTGAACCACGCCACCGTAGCCAGGCAAGAGGCAGTTCGAGGACCTAGAGCCTTCAGGCCGGTCTTGTCGAGAAGCCACGACTGAAATGCAGCACACCAGGGATAGCCGTAGCCGTCCTCGCCGTAACCCGGAATGCGTCCGAACCACTGGTTGTACTTGGAGTTATTGACCCAGTGGCCATTGGAGTACTTCTCCTTGATGCCCACCTGAGACACCGCTAGTGCTATGAGTTCCTTGACACCGTTAGTCATACATATTCCTTTCTCGAACACACCAAAGGGGCCCTGGGCAGGCAGGACCCCTTACTTAGTTAGTTAGATACTTGGGAGGACTTACTCGGGCGGCTCAAGATCGTGCTTACGGATGAACAGCTCCAGATCGAACACGCGGGTTCTCAGTCCATGGACTTCCCGAACCAGTAGGTCATTGCTCTCCATGAGTGCGTTCACCTTGTGCTCAAGGCGGTCGTTCCACTCAAGTACCTCTGATCTCTCCTTTGTGGACTCATCCTTTACGGACTTGTATAGAGCCCCAAGGCCGGTAATTACTGCACCGGCTCCTCCTCCCAAAAAAACTTCAATCCAGTTCATAGATCTCCTTAGTAGGTCATGAATGCCTCTTCGGTGTCCGCTTGTCGAACCACCTCGTAATCGCCTCCGGCGTACCAGAACCAGCCAGACTCGCTGGCATCCGGAATCTGCTCCTCGGGCAAGCCAGCGCAATAGTGCATATTGGAGATCTTGTAGGCACCGTCCCATGTGCTGTCTGAGGTCTGAGTGCAGTCATCAGGATTACGATGCTGTAGCTCAATCGTGTAGATCGAGCTGCTGTCCCCAGCCTCATCGGCATCCCATCCGTACGGGAGGCCGTGAATCCATCGCCACTTACCTCCGCCCATTCCAGACTTCGTGCCGACGACACTGTAGTTGCCGGTAAGTCGGACAGCGCTAGAGGCCCCGATACATTCCTTCGCAAAGGTGTCGTGCGGGTGCCGGAATGCTGCAATGCGAATCTCGACTTCACTGCGTGCGGGGATGATCCGGTCGGCTGTGAACTTGGCTTCAACTCGATCGAAGCTCACTCCAGTCACGTTGGCGATGCCACATGATGTCCACACGTTCCCTGCCTGTCGAGGACGAGAAGTCGTCTCCCATTCCATGCACGGGTACGTATCAAATGCCGAACCAAGGACGGGACGTCTTTCGACGGCACTTAGCCGGTCCTGCATTCGCCTCAGCTCGGACACGAGATCCGGCTTCGTTTGTCCGGGCCTAGGCATCTGCTGTATCCACATCCTTGAAAAGCTCAGCCTGGATCATATCCAGGGATATCCGATCACTGCCGTCCGACGAAACGTCGACAGTTACCTTGGTGACTACGTACTCGGCCTGGTCCAGCTCTAGGAACTCGTCATTGGTGGTTACCTTGATCTGATCCCCCGGCTTGAACTGCTTAGGGCTGAATGCATTCGGGTACGTGACTGCTGTGGGCATGATGATCGGAATCGACGCAGCGGTCAGTTCCGACTTGGCCCTCATAGGGAGGGTTGACTGTTCCTTCTCGCCTGATACGGATGTGACCTTCTCCAAGTAGGGGAGCGACCAGGAGAGGGCGATGTTACGAGCTTCGTAGTGGCGGGTCTGTGACACGTCCGTGCCGGACGCTCCCACTACAAACGACAGGTTCGCCATCGAGTTTCCGTCGACACTCAGCTCGGTGAATTCGCAGTTCTCTGACTGTACGAGAGTGACTCCGTTGTATGTCGGCTTACGGTCAAGCGTGTTCCACATCCGGTTGCCGATGTGCGTAGAGTTGACGAAGTACGGCTCAAAGTAGAAGAAGAATCCCCCTCCGAAGCCCCAGATTAGATCCCAGGCGCGGGCTGGAAGCACTTCATCAGCCATATCGACAATCACATCTGCGATCGAAACATACTCGTAAGGAGCCCAGTACTTATTTCGTCTCGCATCGACCTGCTGAAGACCGGAGAGGTTTGTTTGGATTCCATTGCGTGAGTTGATGTCAAGGAGGAACGACTTGATGATGTCGACGGTTTCCGTCTGGCGGAATCGCTTGCCTGCGGTGGGCGTATGACGGTACTTGTAGTAGGAGAAGTACCCGCCCGCATCCATCGTGATGAACCCGTTCGACAGGTCAACCTTGTACTGCCAGACCAACCCGCCCCATACCAGTTCGCTTCCTCGTTGGATAGCAACAGCAGTCCGGACAGGAAAGATGTCAGCAGGCTTGATCTGGTTGCCGTTTACCTTGGTGGCAGTCAGAGGGAAAGAGATAGTTGCGGAACCATCGGCATCCAACTCATAGTCGTACTGTATGTCCGAGGTTGGGATCTCGGCATAGATCTCTTGAGTTCTGATGTCATACAGAAGCACCTTGTATGTACTTGCAGCCACACTTCTCCTCTCGCTAGGGAAGGAGGGGCCACCTTGGCGGCCCCTCTCTTCTAATCATGACAGCAAGGTCATCCGAATGTCAACCCACTTACTTGAGACCAGCCCAGCGGACCGCAATGTTCGGCGTCTGAGACCCCAGAGTGATGGACGCCGGAAGCGCAGTGTTGCCCGCTGCCGTCTGGAGAGACCGGCTGGAGCCGGTAGCCAAGTTGATGTTGGTCACGCCAGTGTTTCCACCAGCACCGGAGACGTTCACCGCCGTGCCCGTGCCATTGGCTAGGAAGGCGACGTAGTAGTACCCAACCGAAAGGGTCTGGGGCGTGATAGCCGCCGTCTTGGCACCGGTCGTCCCCATGGCGGAGGTCTGATCAGCAGAGCTGGCCAGCAGGGTGCCACTGGAGTTGTACAGGCCAACGAAGCTCTGCCCAGCCGTCAGGCTCGTACCGGCGACGGCAACGTAGTACATCAGGTTAGAGATGACAGTCAGTCGGTTGACGACCTTGATCCTCGACAGGTACACGACTCCGCTGTTGAGGACGAACCCGGATCCCGAGATCACAGCCGGGTCAGCAGTCCAGGCCAGGAAGCCTTGGTCGACTTGGTGGAACTCGGACAGGTTGACGTCACTCACCGGGTAGCGGAGCAGTCCGGCAGGCATCGCATTGCCGGTGTTGAACGTGGTGATGTCACGAAGAACAGTGCTGCTACTGGTGGAGTACGTAACGGTGCCACTGTTGTTGTTCTCGATCCGAATACCCTCGAAGATGTTCGGTACATTCGAAGTGGTGTTGTTGTCCTCGATCACCTTGAGAGTTCCGTTGGACTCGACATTGCACCACTTAGCACTGAACGTGTTGCCGTAGGCGTTCGAACCACAGACAAACATCCTGTTGGTAGCGTCACCAGTGTCACCAGTGATGTAGTTGCACTCAAAGACGTTGGACTCGCCGCTAGCAACGTTGATGCCAGTCTGGAACTGTTCCATGTTGAGTCCCCAGAAGCGCTGGCTAGCACCACCACTGGCACCATCAATCAGAATGCCGGTGCATCCCGATCCGTTGGCCCCGATCTCAACCATGCTGAAGTTGTTCTGGTTCATGTTGTTCGATGGAGACGAGATGTGGATAGCCGTACCACCGGTACCGACGATCTCAATGAACATGCGAGTGAACGTGCAGTCTCCCGCGTTCTGAACAGTTCCCTGATTGCTCAGGCGCATCCCGTTCCTGGTTCCCTCGATCTCGATGTTCTCGAACGAAGAGCGCCAAGGCATCGACAGGTCCATTCCCCAACCAGTGTTGGTCGAAGTGAACCCACCATTGAGACGGAGGTTCCTGAACGAGGAGTGCCAGAAGCTGACCTCGTTACCGGCAAGAACAGCAGTGCTGTGAATACCGCTACCGGAACCAGATACGACGATACCGAGATCCTCGATGTTGGCCATGGCCCAGTTGGTCAGCTCGATACCGTTGACGTTGGCAGCCATATCGAGAGTGGTGGCCTGAGCCCCCACACCTCGAAGGGTGATCGTGTCGGCATTGTCCTCGTCGGCGTTGCCGGTAATGGTCAGCGTGGCGGCCACGTTGAAGATGCCGCCCGTGAGCTGAACGACGCCACCACCCGCAGCCTTGGCGGCGTTGATGGCGGCCTGGAGCTGGACGTCGTCCGCGACGCCGTCACAGAGGTAATCAGCAGCAGCCTTGTCCTTCGCGGAGGCCTGGAAAGAGGCCACGAGCAGAGCGCCGGGGAGAACTGCACTACCCGGATCTCCCTTATCGCCCTTGGGTCCAGTAGCCCCAGCAGGCCCCGTAGCACCCGTGGGACCTGCGGGCCCCTGAGAGCCCGTGTCTCCCTTCTGCCCCTGATCGATCTTCCAGGTGTTATCAGTCGCCTTCACGTACCGGAGGCCGGTAGTGAGATTGGTGTACTGAGTACCGGGAGAGAAAGCGTCCAGTCCCATTGCAACCACATTCGGGACCCCATAGTTCGCTGGACCACTCCGGGACACGATGAACTGCCCCGGAGTAGTGAAACGAACATCAGTCAGAACAGCATCCGACCCCGAACCTGTATAGGTGGCGAGGAGAAGCGACCGGACAGGAATCGCGGACCCAGTGGGAATGGCCTGCAACAGGAGTTCATTGGGGCCGTCGAAAAGGGCCGAGTCCTTGACCCGGAGAACGATGGTCCCCGAAGTGCCCGACGTCGCTACGTAGAGAGGGGACAGGTCCCGTTCTACGAAGTAGATGCCTCCGACCTGATCCTTAATCCAAGCAACACCGACAGCAGCTTCAAGCTTGCCGGGATTGTCGTTAGACACCTTGACCTTGAACGAGGCGGGGTCGTCAAACCCCTGGGCTAGATCAAGCTGCCTACCCACCATTCGGCGGAACTTGGCTCCAGGGTAAGTAGTGTCATCCTGAAAGTTGATGTACGAAGGCATTCGTTAGTCCTTTCCAACCACAGAGTTGGTGTCCTTAGGGTTGCTTCGGATCGTTTCCGACCAGTCCTCAATAGTGGACGAGCGGCAGTCGTTTCCGTATCGACGGGAGTAGTTAGTCGAAGAGGCAATAGAGATCCCTACCGTGTAACTACCGGACACGGAGTTGCCGACAACTACGACATCATTTACCGGGGAAACACCACTGGGCCCGGCCCCGTCAGGGTCGTAGCCCGAGACGCGGATTCCGTAGGTCGTGGCATCTCGCACGAAGTTGTCCATCACCATTGCGTAACTGCCACCACTGACCATGATCCCGTATGTAGAACACGTCTTGACGATGTTGCCTTGAAGCTTGGACATGTTGATCATTCGAGAGAGGAGGGCGTAGTTACCGGAAGAACTGATGATGTTGTCAGAGATGATGACGTTGCCGCCGTAGGCCGCCTGAATACCATTACCGCCAGTACTGGCAATAGAGTTGCCGGTTACAGTGGCACCCCACACATAGGAGAGTTGAATACCGCTACCGGTGTCACCAGTTCCGTCGGTACCGTTGATCGTGTTTCCGGTGATCGTCACATAGTTGATCCAACGCTCAGTTCCGTCGGTGTCTGTGTCTCCAGCGACTCGAATAGCAGGAGCGTAAGATCCTGTGCTTCGAATCGTGTTTCCGGTGATAGTGATCCCGTAGTTAGCCATACTCCGGTTGGTAACCGTTCCGGTGGAGTCCTGAGTATCGGCAGGAACACTTCCGTTGATGTTCTTGATTCGGATACCTGCACCACAGAAGTCGATCGTGTTGTTGGCGATCGTGACGTTGTCCCAGTTGTACGAGGCAATCGCCATCTGCTGGAGAGTGTAGAAGTAGTTCCCCTCGATGTTGATGTCCTTGTGGGTCTTTCCGTTTACCGTGGAGTGAGATCCGATTCCGCGAGGCCAGCCCGCACCGAAGTAGCAGTTCGTCACCGAAACGAAAACGCAAGGAGTGCTGTCGTAGACTCCGAAGCTACCGAACTGACCAGATCCCTTGGCAAGGTCGATCTGAATGGCCTCAGAGAAGTCACGGCCTCCGGTGTCGGTGAATCCCTCGAAGCGGCAGTTCTCGACAATGGCGGTGTGAGTCGAGTTGAACTCGATACCGTGATAACCAGGGATGTCCTTGAACTGTGCGTCCCGGATGCGAACATTCGTAGCGTGACCGATCGAAATGCAGTTTGCCGGGCTAGTCAGTCCGGTACCTCGCATATCCCAGACGCCACCCTCAATGATGATGTTTCCCTGGCCGTTGTAGCCGGAAGCATCAGCAATACCATTGACGATCATCGTCTTGATTACGTCTCCGCGAACGAACGTCGCACCATTGACGAGACGAAGGTGAGTGTTCTTGTAGATACGAAGAGGCAGGGTAGTGAGCTTGTAAGTCCCATAAGGAACCGTGACCATCCCACCCCCGGCATCCCGGACCGCATTGAGGGCGGCCTGAATGGCTGGAGCGTCGTCGGTGACGCCATCGCCCACGGCTCCGTAACTCTTGACGTCGATACCTGAGGCGGACTGACCAACGGCAGAGGCGGAGCCGGTAGCGTTCTTGAAGTAGAGCTTCCCGCCCTGGGCCCACATGACAGCACCAGCAGGGGTGCCAGTCGGGGCAACAGTGGCATTGGGGAAAGCTACGACACCTCCGCTACCTCCAGCGAGAGAACCACCAGTGCCAAGACGGAGATCCTTGACGATGGCTTCCACGTTGGTGGAAATACCACCGGCACCCGTAATGGTGGTGTACCCACCACCCGAGAAGCCGTTCCACTTAGCGGTGTCGGTCGAGAGGTTCTTATCGTTGGTCGTCACCCGAGGAATGACATCCGGCACGGCACCAACGTTGGCAGCAGTCAGTGTGACATTCGGGCCGAAGTTGCCATTGACCGAGTCGATAGAGCCCGCCCCAGCATCACTACGTACCCAGGTGCCGTTCTGATCCTTGATCCAGCGAACACCCGCCACAAGGTCCGTGTACTGGGAGCCAGGGGAGAACTGACCGAGTCCCATGGTGTCGGTCGGAGGACCGAATCGAGCAGGGCCGGAAGGGGAGACCACGAACTGTCCAGCGGTCGTATAGCGGCTGTCCTCATCGATCCGGATACCGGTGCCCGTGTCATGGAACTTGCAGATCATCAGGGAGCGAGCCGGAATCGGATCGGTAGTACGGATCACGTCGAGAGTCATGGCATTGGACGTGTCGCCAGCCTTCTTGTCGAGCACGACCAGGACCACGTAGCCGTCGACAATTCCGTGAGTCGGAACCGTAGAACTGGTGGTCTTCTCGACCCAGTAGGTACCACCGGCATTGTCCGACACGAGGGCCCGGCCTCGGGCAACCTCGACGGCCCAAGTGAGCCCAGCAGTGTTAGTCGGCTTGAAGGAGTCGATCCCATCAAATCCCGTTGCATTGTCCTGAGTTCGGCCAATCATCCGCCTGAACTGGTCAGCGGGGTAATACGCGTCGTCTTGGAAGTTGACGTAGCTATCCATTCATTCCTCCGTTACACATAAACACCTGGAACCCACGACACCACTGCGTGAGTCTCATACTCGACAACCGTCTCATTAGCTGACTCGATAGCCAGCTCGGTGAGACCGGGAGGGAGCTTGAAGTAAGAAGAGGCATCTCCCCACGAAGACTCCGGAATCAAAGAGACGTCTCCTGGTCGGCTAACCGTGATCCGCCAGTTGTCGCCAGTGGCATTAGGCGTGATGTTCAGAGTCGAGCCAGTAGCCAACTGGAGACTAGGGACACTCACAAACTGGTCAGTGGTGAGGTTCCTGAAAACGGGGCCGTCTAGGGGCCCCTCGATTGCGACAGTGAGAGGAACAGTGTCCTCACTACCATTGTGGCATTGAGCAGTGACATCCTCACCAGGCTCAGTCGCACGAATCCACAGGCCCTTGCTTGTGAAGTGGAAGGGGCATTCGGCTCCACCCTCGTGGTAATCCTTGCCTCGATAGATGTGGCGACGGACACCAAACCCGGCGAGAGGGTAGATGTGCGGGTCAGTGCAATCGATCTGAATATCAAAGGCCGCATTGAAGCGTCCATAGTTCAAGTCTGCGACACTCTCAAACTTCCTGGTCCTCCCCATGACCTTCGAGGGGGCCCCATCAGCAATACCCGGAATCGCGAAGTACAAAGGCACCTCGGTACGGGTAGACCGGAAGGCACGACGGAGAATGGCCACCTTGTTGGAAAGGTCATCCTCCGACGTACCGACACAGCGAATGGTGATGGTGATAGACCGTGAGCCGAGGTAATCTTCCCCGGCCCACAGTCCGTCCCTCTGAATCAGTTCGACATCATTGTTGCGAACTTCAGGGAGATCCAGGAGGCCCGAAACTTCCTGCACCATGTAAGGAAGGCCGCCAAGGCGGACTCCTTCACGGGTCAGGGTCCAGTTAGGGACCTCACTGGGTTCTGGCATTTACTTCCTCCTAAGTGCCCAAGCCACTTCACGTCCGATCTCGACCGGGTCAGCGTTGGTCTCGGCGTAAACCGTGACTCCGACGCCCCGACGAGATACGAGGTCAGTGGTAGTAGAGCTAGACGGTTCGTACCTTCCGGCAATGGCCAGACTGGAATTGAAGGCGTTGTTCGCCTGATCGATACCAGCCGAAAGCGTGCTGACATCCTGCTTCCACGGGTTATCCGCAGAGAGCGAGGAGAACGTTCCTGAACTCGGGCTGTCATATCCGATCGGCACAGAGAGTGCCTTGGGAAGTGACATCGAGCCCGTATTCAGGTTTACGTCCAGGTCAAGCGTCGCGGAGAACAGGTTCGCCGGGTTGAGACTCGAAAGGAGGTCACCCGCCTTGTCCTTCAAGGAATTGAACTTGCCGATGATCCAATCAACGGCATCACTTGCGGCAGACTTAATGCTGGACATCGCACCAGAGAACGCGCTCTTGATCGAGGACCAGGCCCCAGAGGCCGCAGACTTGATGCTGTTCCAACGCTCCTTGAAGTACGTAGCCACGGCGGAGCCAAGTCCCTTGATGTAGGTGATGGCACCACTGACGATCGTCTTGATTCCCGACCAGACAGTTAGGGCTCCCTGCTTTATCTTGCCCCAGTCACCTGTGATGACGCCGACAAAGATGGCGAAGATTCCCTTGAGGATTTCGACGACACCCTTGATCGTTGTCAGGATGAAGTTCCAGGCAGTAACAGCAACAGTGACCAGGAGATTCCAGGAGGAAACTATATGGTCAACGAAGACGTTGAAGAGACCAACGATGATTGCAAGGGCGGACTGAACGACTGCCCAGATCAAAGCCCAGACAATCTGAGCGGCAGTCCAGATGAGCATCCATTGAGTCTGTATCGCCGCGACGAGAAGCATGAACTCCATCTTTATGAAGTCGATCATGGCCTTGAAAATCCACTTGATCTGCTCCCAGCCCTTCAGGGTGGAAGAAAGCTTCGCGTCCATCTCGGCTGCCCACTGACCGATAGCATCCTTGGCCGCAGAAATAGCTCCGGGGAGCATGTTCCACCAGTCAACGAGCTTCCTTATCAGGTCGGCAATGTACTCGAAGGCACCAGCCCCTGAAGTCAGCTTGATGATGTAAGGCAGCAGAGGACCAATGATCTTCAGTACCTGAGTAACCGCGTCAGAGATACCCAGGATCGCATCAAGCGTTTCCGGACCAAGAGCCTCCCTGGCGAACTCCATGAACGCTATCGTGATGTCCCTGCACGTCTTAGCTACATCGGGACGAGCGAGGTACTTGAACAGACCGGCAATAGCGTCCGAGACCTCGGTGACCACATCAGGAGCGAACGCAGCGAACGCTTCGGTGAACTTCTGCATCGCAGGAATGATCTCCTGCATGCCCTTAGTCACAGAAGGCATGACGTCAGCGAACTGTCCCGCAGCCGAACCAGTGAACTCGGCCAGAGGCTCAGAGATCCCCTGCATAAAGTCACCAAGAGCCTTGAAGGCGTCCCGGAACTTGTCGCCAGACTTCATTGCGGTCTCGAAACCCTCACCAATGGCATCACCGAAGTCAGTGAGCATGTCGGAGAATCCGGAAACAGCCTGCTTCCATCCGTCTGACGCCAGTGCCTTATTGAAGCTCTCGGAAAGCTCATCAAACATACCGGCGACGCCGTCAGCGATCTGACCTGTTGACTTAGCACCAGTGGCCAGAGAAGACAGGAATCGAGATAGGCTCGGGAGTACTTCGCCCAGACCTCGCCCAATTTCCTTGATGACACCAGCGAACTTGTCACCGTTCTGAGCCAAAATATTGAACGAGTCCCCGATGGCCTTACCAATGTCCCCAAGCGCTCCGGAGAACGCCTTAGTGAACTTGGCGAACCCTTCCGAGTTCATTCCCTTGGTCAGGCCCGGAAGGAGTCCCTCTACGAAGTTCTGGATGCCAACCCTGAAGTCCTCAAGGTGCTTAGACGCAGCCTTGAAAGCTCCGCTGAAGTCATCCTCCATACCCCAAAGCCACTTGCGCAGCTTAGGAAGCTCCTTCTGGAACTCCTTAATCATGGGACGAGCAGCCTTCTTCATTACATCCTTGAAGGTCTGCGTGAGCTTGTTGAACTCCTTGTTGAGTTCCTTGCTCTTGGCCAGCATGAGAGCGGCACCGGCAATGAATGCGATAGGCAGTGCAGCCAGAGCCACAGCACCAAGAGCCGCACCAATCAGGACGGTAGCCAGCATCGCAATCACGAGGACCATGCCGAGAAGGGCAGCAGCAACCGCAAGGATTGCAGCCGTCAGACCGGCGAACATGGCGATAGCGACGCCCACGACTGCGACCAGGAGGGCCAGGATGATGCCAGCCTGAGCACCAGAGGCAACCATGGCTCCCAGGCCCTTAGTAGCCGAAGAGACCATCTGCTGTCCGAGTTCGGTTATCCCTTCCCCGGCACCACCGAAGAACGTAGTCGCCTTACCAACGGCGGTAACCAGACCACCGCTGATCAGTTGTGCAGTCTTACTGACGGCCCCACCGAGATTGGTGAAGATCCTTGAAAGGAGCCTCGTCTTCCGTCCGGTGGTCTCAAGGTCCTTAGAGAGCGCGGCGAAGAGCTTGCTCCTCCAGTCCCTCTTGAGCTTGATGTGAACGGTACGGTCCCGAGTGAGGTATTCCAGTTCGGCTTCAGCCTTACCGGCATTCTTCACCTCAGCCCTGTATTCAGCCGTGCGAGTCTTACCCAGGGCGATCAGCTCGGCCTGAGCCTTGAGAGCATTCTCAAGCCGGACATGCACTGAAGCGATCCGGTCATGGTCGAGGGTGGCGAACTGAACCATTGCCTTCTTGGTGTCAAGGACGGCCTTGAAGTACGCATTACGGTCACGAGCAAGATTCTCGATCGTTACCCTGGCTGCTGCATCCCTTACGACCGCATTGAGTTCCAACTTGTAGTCACGGCTGAGCATCTCAAGCTGAGCAGTAGCCAACCGACTGTTGATCGAGGCGATGAACTCGACTCGCTTATTGTTGATCCAGGCCCGAAGTTCCTCGGTCTCAGCCTTAGCGTGAAGAGTGTTGAGAGTGGGAATGATCTCAGCTCGGATATCCTCGAACTTTGCCTTGAAAGTCTCATACTCCATGAATGCACGGCTGTCATCCATTTCAGTCGAGACCCGAAGTTCAAGGTCCTGAAGCTGGGCCTTAACCGACTCCCACTGAGCCTCGATCTCAGCTCGGTTGAAGTTAACGTCGACAGTGACCTTGGCCTGTTCCCGCAGGGCGGCCATACGAGATTCGAGACCAGCAAGAGTCTGATCAACTCGATTGGATCGAGCCTCAATGACAATCTCGTAGCGCTTCCTCAGTGCTTCGAGCTGAGCAGCAACCTTCTCTCGTCCCTTGATCTTGATGTCGCCCATGAGGGTGAATCCTCGGGATGCTTCAGCAAGTTGGGCGCGGATACGAGCGATGGCAGCAGGATCGGTCTCAATGTCGAGCTGGGCCGTGAGGTGCCTCATCTGAGCCTTGAGGCGGTTGAACCTCTTGGTTACCTGAGCCGTGTCGAGAGTGAGAGCGAGTTCGCGTCTACGGTTGAGCGACTTGATACGAGCTTCGGCCTTGGCGATTGACTCATCATTAAGATGGGCCTCGATCGTGGTTGTGCGCTTTCGGTCGAGTGCTGCAAGCTGAGCCTTTGCCTCGTTCTGTTCCAGCATTACGCGAAGAACTGCCTGACGCTTCTCTCGAACGAGTGAATCGATCCGAGCTGAAGCATCCTTAATGTTGGCGTCTACGAGGAGTCGCATCTTACGGCTTTGTTCAACCCTCTCAATCTTCGCCTGAGCCATCTTCGTGTCAGCATCAGCGATTACAGTGACCTTAGCTCTCTTGCCCAAGGCCTTAATACGGGCTTCAGCCTTAGCCGTGTTGGCGACGACGTCAACTTCGACCTCTTCATTCACGCCCTTGAGGGCAGCCTTCAGCTTGGCCTTGAACTCTGACGTGTCGGGCAGTACTCGAATATAGACTCGACCGACTTCGGTTCCACCGGGTCCGTTAGCCATATCTCACCTCCTAATTAACTGTGAATGGTTGGCCCTCCGACTGGCTCTTCTGAGAGCGCTTGAGAATGTCGGGGGATATGGAGAAAGACTTGATCTCTCCACCAGCGTCGATATCGACAGACTCACTGGCAGAAAGAGCGTTGGCGAACGGATTGGAAGTCTTGGCCTTGCGAGTACGTTCCTTGGCTCCAGGACGCTCGTACGGGTCCGGATCCTTAACCTTCTTCGGGTTGTTGGTGTTCACCCGGACAAGAGTCGTGTGAAGGATGTTGATGGCGTCGATCAGATCAGCCATCACATAGGTATTGCGGTCCCACCCTCTTGATCCACGATCACCTTCGGCAATGTGACTGGAGTAGGTAGCAGACTCGATGGGAAGGTTCTCCACGAGAGCGAGACAAAAGCGGGGAGACATGCCGCCCGTGAAGAGGTCTCGGATATCGACTCCGTAGAACCTCATCAGGTCAGCAGTGATCTCCCCTCCATTGTCATCAAGCATCTTGCGGAGAATTAGGATTCCGGGACCTCAGCCGCCTCCATCCAAGCGTTGAAGATGGCCTCGCGGCCGGACAGCGGAAGGAGTTCGAGCATTTCCTTCATGGTGTCCTTCTTGTCGCAGGCGGCGATCAGGCAAAGGTCCATCGCGTCAATCTTCGAGGTCTCCTTCACCTTTTCGTCCTGAAGGATATCGATGTACTTCAGAACAGTCTTGAAGTCGGCACCGGGAAGGTTGGAGAACTCACGGAGCTTGACCACGGAACCATCCGCAGCCTCGATCTCAACGTTCTTGTCGGACTTCTCGGCCTCAGCAATAAGGTCGGTGAACTTCAGGCTAGTCATAACGCTCTCCCTTTCATCGCGTTAATCTCCCTTTCAGACATGAAAAAAGCCCCCTCTCCCGGAAAGGGAGAACGAGAGAGGGGGCTGGTCTTACTTATTTAGTTAGATAGTTAGTCGGGTCCACTTACGGCAGGGTCGGGTTGACAGTCGGAACGTCGCACTTCTTGAAGACCTGGCCCATGCCAGTGAATCCAGCACCGGAACCGGCCGACAGAATCGTTGCGGTAACCGGAACCTCGGTGATCGCGGCCGGGTCCAGAGTGATGGAGTCCGAACCGATGATCGACGCACGCGGGTAGTGGAAGCCCACCATCTGAGAACCATCAGAGGCCGCAATGAAAAGGGCCCGCTCAGACGGAGTCGGCGTAGACGGAATGACAAAGACATCGGCCGAAGAGGAAACCTGACCACCGTAGTAGAGGTTCAGGGTCTCGATCGTGATGTCCTCAAGGTTCATCGTGAGGCTATAGGTCTTCGCCGGGTTGGTCGTGATAAGAGCCGGGTCCTGCCACGAACCCAGAACCTCGGGGTCATCACCGTCCATCGTCATTTCAACGCCGTTGTCGAGAGACGTATTGCCGATCGACTTCCAGGCAGTCTCAACCGGACCATCGTGGTTCGGAATGAACGGCCACGTCGGGGCCGGGGTGTTGGCAGGTGCGACGTAGATGAAGCCAGTCGCCGGGGCAATGACCTCAGTCGAGCTGGAGTTGACGGGAGCAGTCATAGATGTCCTCCTTTAGGGCACAGCAAAAGAGGGCCCGGAGGCCCGTAGAAGAACCCAGTCAGACGACTGGGCGGAACATGAGTTGGTAAGAGGCAACGAAGCGGAATACGTCAGGGTGATGGACGTTGTCATTACCGGCTGAGTAGAAAGGACCGCCGATCTCCCTGAAACGGAACATCGATCCGCCCTCGATCGTGGAGACGAAGGGGGCCTTGGAAGCATCGACCAGTCCCTTACGAACCAGTCGGCTGAGAAGCGAAGCATCTCGGCGAGTCGACGCAAAGCAGTGCACGGTGAAGACTGCTTGGTCCAGGTAGCTGGGGTCCTCGGAAGTACCAGCCGTTCGCCTGACCATCACAATCGGCAGCAGGTGAAGCCACTCGTCCGGCATCTTGACGACATACTTAATCTCGGTGTCGTTGAAGAGAGGGACGTATTCGCGTAGTGCCTCAAGAGCGATCGCTTCCGAGTCTGTAAGTAGATACGAATCCTTCAAGGCATCTCCTAGGCGAGTAGTGCTGCGATGATTTCGGGGTGGCCCTCGAACGGTGCGTGACCTTCGGCCCAGCCGTCGTATTCGTGACCGAAAATGATCGAAAGGGCGGCCTCGTCGTCAATGTCAACCGAGTAGCCCTTCTCGTGCTTCTTCACGTGAACAGACCCTCGGAAGTGTCCGGTGTTGGAGAACTCGGCAGCAGCCGTCTTAGTGTTGTGGGCCCGCTTGAATGCCTCCTTGCGGAGAGCTTCATCAGTCTCTATGGCCTTGGCGGGGACGGTTCTGCACTGGTAGTCGAAGAGAACGAGCTTCATCAGCCACCCCTCTTTTCGATCGTGGCAACGTAGTGGGTGGTTCTCGGAGAGTTCCGACGCCACTTAGGCTGCTGAACAACCGTCCAGACATCGCCATCCATATGAACCTCGGACCATCGGTCACAAGGATTGGTCTTTGAGTAGATCTTCATCATGACGGGGGCGGCCCAGTTGTCATCGGACCCCGTTCCGTCTGAGATCTGCTGTGCGAAAACCTTGAGAGGATGGCCAGGGCCGAGACCAGGAACGGTTCCGCCATAGCCATCATCGACTTCAGCCCTCTCATAGAGGACTGCTTCAACAGGAGCACGATTCCAAATACTCATCCGGAACTCTCATCCCAGACGACATTGCCATTCTCCTCGTACGGGTACTCGCGACTGCGAGCAACCTTGATAGCCCGCTCGAATGCAACAGTGCGGATCTTGTCCTTCTGTGCCAGCTTCTCAAGCATGGTGATCTCACCCTGTGAAGGGGAGATGCCATTGGCCGTGTTCTCGCTGTACCGGTAGGTGTATTCACCGGCAGTCTCAGAAACGAAACCGTCCGGGTTGCGGATGGCTCTAGCGGCCATTGCGAGTACTACGGCCTTGACTCCAGCAGGAACGTTCATTCCTGTAGAACGGACGGCAACCCCGTTGACCACCAGAGGTTCAGCAGTAGACATCGTGCTGACCGCGTAGCAGCCCCAGTAGGGATTGCCGTAGACACGGGCAATGGCGGCAGCATCTTCAAGAGCTGCCACCGCCATGCCCTTTTCTTCGTCCGTAACAAAGGATCGTCCGACTCGCGCCTCAAGCTCGGCAACAGTGCCGATCGGGTCGCAAATCAATTACTCCTCCTTGGTGTCATCCTTCTTGGTCGTCCGCTTCCGAGGAGCACGCTTACGTACAGTCTTGGGAGCAGGTGTAACCCCTCCGCTTCCTTCCTCGGCAATCGGAGCACTCATCGTGGTCAGATCACCGAGGATCGGGGAAGAGAGGGTCATCAAGGGGTGACGTCGATAGCCACCTTGAGGCCACGGATGACGGACGGGGTCGGGTTGACCGAGCCATCGGCGTTCCGAACTCGGTCGGTCACGAGAGTGGCACCGACGTAGGCCGAGAGGAACGAACGCTCGGACGCCGTGGACGAGTTGTAGTCCTTGATGGCACGGATCGCGTAGCCGTCCGAAGACTGGCTGGAACCCTTGGCGGACTCGGGGACGACCGGCGCGTGAGTCACGAGCTGGATCACCGACGGGTGGTAGGCGTACATCGAGAGCGGGTCGACACGGTTGTCCTGGACCAGCGTGAAGCCGTACAGCTTGCCGATCACGGCCTCACGGAGAGCCGAGTCGGTACCGGCGTTGGCGACCTGGGTCAGGTTCGGGTCGTTCATCAGGAACCCGGCGATCTGGGAACCCAGGACCAGGAAGCGACCGCCGACCGGAATGTTCTTCGCGGTCAGGTCGGAGGCCAGGAAGCTGATCCGGAATCGGATGAGCTGGGCTGCCTTGACGTAGTCCCCCGCCGCGACGGCGGCCGAGATGTCAACCGCACCTCGCGAGTCGTCCGGGAGCGAGGCGAGGGCCGCAGCAACCTTGCGCTCAAGGCGGTTCACGAGCGCGTCAGTCTGCGGGACGATGACCTGGGACAGGTAGCTGGTCAGCGAGAGGGACAGTTCGGCGTCGGACAGGTCAACCGCCGAGTAGGCGTGGGTGTCCAGGACGACCGGAAGAACCTGCTCGTTCAGAGACTCGGTCTTGATGACGCCACCGGCAAGACGCTGACCGGCAGTCCAGTCAATGTTCTCCTCGAAGCCGGTGAGCATCGACGGCCGACGAATGTTGACCGTGTGGCCAGCAGCACCGACGAACTCAGCACCGGAGGTCTTCTGAACCGTTGCAGCGAGAACGACAGACGCCTCAATGTTGGCAAGGGCCGCAGCCGCGACCTTCTCACCATTGTAGATAGTGTTAGCCATACTGATTCCTCCTAAAGGAAGTGGGCATAGAAAAAGCCCCGTTAAGGGGCTTGGTTAGGAATGGGGCTTAGAGGCCGCCGTTGTTCTGCTTCCGAAGGTTCTTGATGAACTTCTTCGGGTCGAACACA
This sequence comes from Actinobacteria bacterium OV320, assembly GCA_001298545.1. Lineage (GTDB taxonomy): Bacteria > Actinomycetota > Actinomycetes > Streptomycetales > Streptomycetaceae > Streptomyces > Streptomyces coriariae. The sequence goes on along the minus strand of LJCX01000030.1, from coordinate 162,737 downwards.
TCCTCATCAGGATCGAGTCCGCCCTTTCCAAGGCCACCGCCACCCGATCCGGTTTCACCGGAGAGCTTCACGGCGTCCTCAGTAAGGGACTCCTCGTCCTCACCCCGAAGACGCTCGATGAGCGTTTCGGAGAGTCCATGTCGCGTACCGACCTTGAAGGCCAGTAGCTTCAGCTCGGCTGCCTCGGCGCGGGAAACCGCCTCCTCGTCAACAACCGGCTCGGTCTCGCCAGGTTCCGCAGTGAGGAGGGCCTCGATGGCCTCCAGGCGGGCGAGGACGGCCGCCAGGTCGGCAACTGTCTCTTCCTCCGCCTCTTCCTCTTCGGACTCCTCCTCGACGGCCTCAGGCTCGTCCTGGGCCTCCTCGGCGGGCTCCTCGACGGGGGCCTTGACCTTGGGCGTACGCACGGGCCGCTTGACCTTCTTAGGGGCCTCCTCGACGGGCTCTTCCTCGACCTCAGGTTCAACCTCGGTCTCGGCCTCGGGCTCCTGGCCCTCGTTCTCGTCGGGGACGTCGACCATGACGCCCTCTTCAGGCTCGACCATCTCGACTTCAACCTCTACGTTCTCTTCAGGCATCTCTCTCCCTCTTACTCATTAGTCTTTTCGGCCCACCACTTATTGAAGTCGGAGGCTCCTCCACCCTTGGTTCGAGTGAAGTCCTTCCAGGCGTCTTCGGCCTGCTTGTTCACCGCAGGAAGTGTCTGCCCCTCGTAGATGGCTCGGACTTCACAGTCACACCCAGCGTGGTATTCACGACCAACACCCTTGAGTCCGGCCGAAGCCTTGGTGTTGTAGATGGCCCCACGTGAAGCGAGCATGATGCAGAACCCGCAGGTATAAAGACCTCGCGGAACTCGCAGATACCCGACTCGTTTGGCCTTGGTGTTCTGAGCCCCCTGAAGGACTGCATCCCGACCACCGTTGTGGGCGAGCCTCTGTGACTCACGGGCCATGTCCGTGGTGACGGTTTGCATGACCTTGTCGAGCTGCTTGAGGTAGTCGTCCTTGTCTACGAACTCCTTCAGTCGACTGGCATCCTCGAACTTCTTCAAGCGATAAGCGGCTCTTGTGTAGTAGGTAGACGCCGCATTACGTCGAGAGTAGTCAAGGTCGTAGTCGTCCCACACTGAGTCAGTCAGACTGATCTCAGAGTTAGGAAGTGAACTACGAAACTTCTTAGTACCAATTCGCTTCAGGAAGTAGATCCAGAGTTGCTTCAAGGTGAGCAATTCACCTGTGCCGTCGTCCGGCGTAGTGCCGGTCCAGATAGCCGTATCGAGGCGGTAGTAAGCCTGCCCGATGTTCCAAGCTCGCTGCCTGGCTTCATCGACAATCTCAAACCACTCATCGAAGTACTTGTCAGGGTCCTTGAGTAGTGCCGAAGGAGGGACTGAGTGAAAGTACCTGAGAGCCTGACCGATAGTGTTGGCGCTGATGTCGCGAAGAGCAGCGGAGTAAAGTTCCGCTGCCCTGTCGCTATCGATCTGCTTACTCATTAGGCCGCCTTACCTGCCAGGGAAGGATCAGCGGCACCCTTGCCTGTCGAAGCACCCTCCTTGGGGGCCTTGACGGCAGCAGTACCGGGATTCGCTTCGGCCTTGGCGTTGTTCTTGGCCACCCGGCTAGCGAACTTGTCCGCCATCGAGTTGACCCCGTCCTGGTCCTCCAGGAGGGCCTTGACCTCGTCAATGTCCTGCTGGGTGAAGCCAGGAATCTTGGACAGGACAATCGTCGTCGGGACCCCCATCTGAGTCAGCTTGAGTCCGGCGTCGACTGCCTGAGCGAGCGAGCGGTTGCCCTTGTCGGCCCACTGGACCTGAGCATCCTCGATCTCGTAGCCCTTCTGGTCACCGGCAATCAGTGCACAGAGACGAAGGACCAGTTCCCAGGACTCACCGAACGAGTGCCGGATCTCGTCAATCTTGCGAGAGAAGGCAGACTCGGCCGCCGCCAGGGCGTCAGCACTCAGGTTGGAGAGAGTTCCCGTCAGAAGGTAGTGAGGCGGCGTCTCGGTCACAGCACACATGTGCTGGACCACCATCTCAATGGCCTTCATGAAGTCTTCGGTAGGAGCTGCTTGCAGCGTTCCGAACTTGGTCTCGGGGTTCGGAGAGATGAGCATGGTCGAAGGGTCGATAACCGGGGCGATGAACAGAGGCTGTCCATCCTCGCCGTACATCGGGTTACCCAAGTCGTCCAGCATCTCGACCGGCGCGAGGCCGGTAGCCGTGCGAATGGCGAAGCCGGTGTAGTGCTGGGCAATCATCAGACTGAGGTACATCTGATTCAGCTTGTCCTGCATCTGCACAACAGTCTCGACGATGCCGTAAGCACGGCCCAGGAGATCCATCTTCGGAACGAAGCGAACCACCGGACAGTGAGGCATTCCGTGAGCCGTACGCTTGCCTACCTTGAAGGAAGACTCCGACAGCTCGACCTCGTACTGAAACTTCTCATCGAAGAACGTAGCTCGACCAGGACTGCCTTCACCCTTGGACTCCTCTTCGATTATGAGGGCGTACATAGGGGCGGCATCGAAGAGCGGGTCATCGAAGGCGGCGAACGTACGAACTGCCGGATGAATACGAATCTCCGGAACCTTCTGATCGAGAAGGCTCTTACGGACCGAGACGTACGACTGTCCGCACTCAAGGGCAGCCCGGTGAACGAGAGACTGGCGCTGATCCATTCGATTGGACTGCCAGTACTTCCACTCGGCCGGGTTACCGGTGACGTCGGGCCTTCGATAACCCTCTACAGCGAGAGCATCGGTAGGCGCATCAACCAGTAGAGGGATGATGTTGTGAATCGACCGCTTGGCCAGTTCCTTGAACTCAGAGTTCGCGTTACGAGGCATGAAAGGAGCGGGATGCAGACCGCGAACGTAGCGGTCCACCATCACAAGTCGATCCTTGTCCTTGTTGATCTGAGCAAGGGCGTTGGTGATACGAGCATTCGTATCGACCTTCTGCTTAGCAGCCATTCATCATCTCCTCCTAGAATCCACCTCTCGTTTGCAGCTTTCCGACAGTTCGAGGCTTCGACTGTTTGCCGGACGCGATGAGACGCGTACGGGCAATGAAAGCGAGCAAGGCAGCCGCATAGGCGTCTACCTTGTACTGCGAGTCTCTGTTCGCCTTACCGAACGAAGTGCCGTACTTGTTGTTCCGGCGCTTAGCGTTCTTGACGTGTCGTGATAGGCCGTAATTACCTGAGTGCTTGACCATGCCGTTCTCGATGGCACCAACGAGGGCAACGTTCATCTCGGTGATTTCCTTCTGGTTACCTCGCATGTCGTAGGCGACATGGGATCGTCCAGAAGCCTTGACGTCTAGCCGAGACTGATACTTCTCGTTCCACTGGTGAACGTAGGTTTCCCAGTAGGCTGTATCAGAGAGGAAGCCGACAACCCGATAATTGGCGAAGATCCAATCAATAGTCTCCGAGACGGCTTCCTTGTCGACTCGCCAGAGCTGACCTTCAGGGCCGTCCGGCTTCTCCCAAATGGCTATCGGCTGGAAGAACGAGTCGTTCACGCGGAGAGCCACAATGGCTGTCGCGTCGTCGGACTCGCCTCCGTCCAGACCAATTACGATCCGGTCTCCACGCTTGAGTTCGAGTTCGACCCCGCAGTTGTCCCAAGCCACAGGATCGACTAGGGCGTCCTCGGCGGCCGTAACCAGGTTCAGGTACTTCCTCAGGACTTCGTCCCGAGTGATGACACCCGAGTAGCACTGGTCAACGATGGCGTCGATGTTCACCCAGTGGCAGTCGCCGTACGCCGTAGCAATGGCTTCCCGGAGCTGGGCTTCATCCTCCAGGTCGAAGGTGGGGTCAGCGGACCTAGCCTCGTAGTACATGCCGGTACGTCGCTGCTTGCCGTCCTGCTGTCGCTGCCAGGCCGTGTGGACCCGTTCAGCAATGCTGTCCTCACCGACGATGTAGGCGTTGGTAGCCATGAGGGTGCGTCCGCCGACCTTGGCGGCGTTAGCCGTGGCCGTGTGGTAGACGTTCACCATGTTGTTCGACTCGTTCCAGTGCCACGTTTCGTCCATGAAAAGGGCCGATGGTCGGCCACCTTCCGCAGAGCGGTAAGAAGCCGTCTTGGCTTCGAGTAGACAGAACGTGCCGTCGGTCTGGCGGGCGTGCCAGCGTTCAATACCGGGGTCCATCGCATACTTCGCAATGGCAGCCTGGTTGAAGAGACTGTTCAGGGTCAGGGTCACGTTCTTGACCTGGTCCTGATTCACGGCGAAGAGCTGAACCCAGGGCTCCTGGGGGTGCTTGCCGACAGCCCGACCGTCGTCGTCAAAGTGGGAGAACCTGACAGGCCCCAGGAATTCGACGGCGGCGAGAGTCGCGAAGAATGGTCCCTTACCGGAACCCTTGGCAAGCTGAAGTGTGCCCGTCTGATAGACGAACTTGCCGTTCTCGTCGACCTCGTACCAGCGAAGGATTGTCCGTCGCTGTGATCGGGTGTACCGCCAGTCAGACCGGAAGTGTTCACCGGCCCAACGAAGAATCCCCCACCCAAGAGTGCGGTGTTCGCACATCTTGTTGCCGAAGGTCTTGCACGAGTCACACTGGGGAATGTAGTCATCCTTGACGGTAAGAACCGGCTTCACTCATCCCCCTTAAATGTCTCGTGCGTACTCCTCCATAAGCGAAGTAATGTGGGCGTCCATCGAATCGTCAGCAGCCTTGGCAAGCTCCATCTGTGCGAGCCTTCGAGCGGACTCTGTAGTCAGAAGGAGACTGCAAGCCTTGGTGATCGTGGCCATCATCTTTCCGTTCATGCCGGAAGCGACATGGCGATGGATGATCTCAGCGACGAGTACCGCAAAGGCAATGTCTGTCGACTGGTAGTACATCGACTGGCCAGACTGCCGAAGAGACAGGAACCAGTCAGTTGCAAGGTCATGCCAGTAGTCGAGCGGTTCAGTCCAGACTGTCTTACTCGGATCAATCGAGACCCGAAGCCGACGACGAGTGGCCTCGGTCGTCAGGAAGTCTTCGAGGGCAGAGATGGCGGAGGCCGCAGCATCAAGACCGATCTTGTACTCGTCCGGGTAGTCAGCGTCGTACTCGCCCTTGTAGAGGGTCGAGGAGATGAACGCACACACGTACCGGAGCTGAGCCCAGTCAGAAGGCTCGAAGAATACCGCCTGCGGACTAGCCGCATAGCTCATGTAGAGCTGACGGACAATGCTGTGCCACGTAGGGTCAACAGCGGGATTCGACTTCACAGACCCTATAGGGGAGGAGGAAAGCTCGATCGACTCAACCAGATCCTTGTTCCGCCTCCGCTTCATCTTCGGGTCCTTAGGCGGGGGACCACTGCGAATCATCAAGCACCCCCTTCAAATCCTGTTCCGTGCCCGTATCCCCGGGCGCTTACAAATGCTGTGACAGCCGAGTTCAGACTGTCCCCCTGAGGGTCGAGCAGTGTGCCGACATAACGTCCCAGAGTCGAGACCTCGTGGTCTCCTCGCTTAGTTCGCTCAAGGATTACCACGAAAGGCCACCGGCCCTCGGATCGTTCATCGACCCACTCAGTGGCGTGAGCCTTGGTCTCAGGCCCCCCTGAATCAGTCTTCTCGGGTGCCCATGTGTCGAACAGGCGGAGATCAATCTCCTTGGTCTCATCAAACCCTCGGTCGAGGAGAACACGTAGCGTGTCACCATCCTTGACCTTGAGGACCGAAGCCCTGTAATCCCACATAGAACCTTCTTTCGCTGGATTAGGGCGGGGCCGCCTCGCCCGCTTTGCTTTATCCCGCTAGGCTCATGCCGGGAACCCTATCGCTGACCTGCCTGGACTCGAACCAGGAACCCACGGATTAACAATCCGTTGCTCTGCCAATTGAGCTACAAGTCATCAGGGGAGCGACCCCCCTTTCGCGAACCCACCTGGTCTGCCACCAGAGCCTTTGTAGGCGTGCCTCCGGACGGCACAAGAGTTCACTACAGTAGAGACAGTTATGAACCGTCTCAGTTGATCATCCTGGATTTGAACCAGGGACCCCCGCCTTATCAGGGCGGTGCTCTAACCGGACTGAGCTAATGACCATTGGGTGGAGCATTCAGGTGCTACTCTCGACGCCATGAATCAAAACCCATGGTGGCTCACTACACCTGCCAAGCATCAGATCTGCACTGTATGCAGAACCGTCGAAGACCCCACGGTGCACGATCCGGTGCTATGGGATGACGTGGGCCGGTACTGCAAAAACTGTGAGGTTTACAAGGAATGGTCCGAGTACGGACCAAGCAAAGGCACTCCTTACGGGAAGGTAGCGATCTGCAATCCTTGTCGTAGGGAAAGGATGAATGCGAGAAACCGAGCGAAGCGCTAGGCACTCTGTGGTTCGGACAGGACTTGAACCCGTGACCATGGGATTAAGAATCCCCCGCTCTACCGACTGAGCTACCGAACCAGTCCGATTCGTTATCGCAGAATCGGGAATCGCGACCGCAACCTCTGTTGTCTTTTTGGCGAAGTCTCCTGGTGCGGTACAGCATTATCACCCCGTGCCACCCAATGGATTCGAACCATTGACCTCCGGGATTTCACTCCGGCGCTCTGTCCAACTGAGCTAGGGAAGCTTGTGGGTCCTGGCGGGACTTGAACCCGCATCCACCGGATTACGTCCGGCCGCTCTTACCCCCGAGTCGTACAGTCCCCAAAAAACCCCGACCACAAGGGACGGGGTGTGTTCTAGCACTCCTAGTCGTTCTCTTCATCCTCGCGAAGAGCCTCGACCTGAGTCCGGAGATCCCAGTACTCATCATGCATCTGAAGTTCGTTCTTCCGGCGTGCCCGGATCTTACGGTCCGCCTTCTGGTCGAAAGAAGCCTTCGGCCGCGAACGCCCTAGATCACGCATCGATCATTCCTTGGTCTCCCTAGACGTAAAAAGGGGGAGCCACCGGGGAGTGGCTATGACACTCAACCCAGTGGCTCAACCCCATCAATGGGTGGAGAGGCCCTGACGCACTCAAGCCGTTATCCTCTCTCACTAGTAATGAAGGTGTTCCAGTGAAGAATTACGCCCACCCATTGACGAACTTAGTAAGGCGATCCACCGCACGAGTAACGTGGACTCGGTAAGCGGGCTTCTCACCGTTGACGAAGAAGTCGATGATGATCTCGCGATCCCGGTCACTCAGCTTCAGTAGTCCATCCTCGACCAGGACCATCAGTGGGTCGTTCTGGTCGGACCAGTCGAGAGCCTGAAGGGCCGCCCGAATAGCCTCAGTGGAGTAGATGCCCTCGGGAGTCCCATACGACGCTTCCTCGTACCAGTCAGGGTTATCGTCAGAGGCGGCACTGAATCCGCCTACCTTCCGGCCGTACACCTCGGTAGAAGCACCAAGGACGCCCGCCTTGTACATCGAGCGACCCAGGTACGTGAGAGGGTCATCAGCCGTACGCAGGTTCTTGACGAGGGTCGGCGCGTTCTCCATCGTCTTGATGGCGATCATCTGAGTCAGATCGTCAGGAGAGATGGACTCCCACTTAGAGTGGACATTCTTGGCCACCTGGTTGCAGGTCTCGTAGAAGGCGACATCCCCACCGGCAATCTGAATCAGTTCGTTAACAGCCATGCATCCTCAAGAGACAACAAAGAGAGGGACGACCTGTCCCTCTAGTTCCATTATCCCTCAGACTCCATCCGAATGTCAACCGTGGGCCGAAGGCCCCGCGCGCGCTTACGCGCATGCAGGCCCCTCCGGGGCCAGGTCGAGGGCGGGTGGCCGCCTGGAGCAGCTCGGCGCACGCCTCGCAGGCCTGGAAGGCTTGAGGGGCACTCGGGTGCCCAGGGAACCTACAAGGCCCCCAGCGGGCCATTCCGCCTGACGGGTAGCCGGACGTTGGTCCGCTGTTTCTGCTTCCCAGCAGCCGACTCCTGGGCCGTCTTCTGGTCGTGGTGGTACTTGCAGAGCACCTGAAGATTGGAGTGACTGTGGTCCCCACCTTCAGAGCGGGACCGTATATGGTCTACGGCCTCGCCCGGAGCGAGGCAAAGAGTTCCGGTGTCATACCGGAGCTTCTGACAGAGACCACTATCTCTTCGCCAGATGATTGATCTGGTCGAAGACCAATTAGAGGGAAGGCATTCCCCACTACTGGGATCAAGACTCCAAGCCATCTGAGAATCACCAACCCTAATAGAGGCCAGCTCTGCCCGCTGGCCGATAAAGAAGAGTCATCCATCTGAGGATGACTCCCTACTAATGTCATCGCTTCTGGGCGATGACTTACTTAGTTAGTTAGATACCTAGTAGGCGGCCTTCGAGGGCCGCCATCAGTAGAAGCGCCTTCAGGGCGCTGACTAGGTAGCCGCCGTTTTGGCGGCGTCTTGGTGTCGCTTCTCTCTGTCGTTCGAAGCTCTCACTAGTAATCATGGTGTTCCACTGTGGAATAAGAGTCTGGCTCCAGGGGCGCTCTTGGCTGGTTACTGGCCAGTAGCCCTTGTGCCCGTTGGGCTCCAGCCGGCCTGTGTCCTTCGTCACACTGAGGGAGAGGCCCCCGCCTTGAGGCCCAGTTGAATCACGGGAACCCGTACAGGATCTCAGACCATATGACGTCCCGATCCTCGCGTGACACATATCCGGATACCCCCCCACCCCCATGGGTAGGTAATTAGACATGCGAACGAATGTAGGTGTGTCGTGAATGCATCGTGGTAATTAGCGTGCCTAACGAATGTAATTAGACATGTTAAGGAATGTGTGTGCATGGTGAATGTATATGTAATTAGCAAGCCTATGTAGTGTGGCTAAGTGTGTGCCTCTATCACTGTGATCTATGTGCATAGTTAGCGAGCCTAACGATTAAGTCATTGTACTGTGCTTTGTACCACATACCCCACTATCTTCGATTCAGAGGTAGGGGTAAGTGTGGCTATGACCAGGGGTTATGTAGCTGGGGGGTCTCTCAGAAGGGGGTCTATCTAGGTATGGGCCTTGGTATGCAAGGGGGAGGCAATATCAAGCAATCTGACCTGCGGTTTTGTAAGGGGGGGTCTAGTTGAATACCCCATCTGACCTGCGATTCCGTGGATTCGAAGGGGGTACCCCCCCTCCCTCCTATCCTTAGCAAGCCTAACGATCGTCTTTATTGCGGGGCAGAACGGACATTGATCATGGTCAGTGGCCACAGCTGCGAACTTTCTTTGTACCAACCATTGAGCACACCCTTTGACCTGCACGTTTGCACTTAAAGTAGTTGTGAGATCACTAGCTGTAGACAAGAGATGATCATGGCCGTGACCTGCGACGATGTCGGCCCAACGCGCGCGTGCCCGTCTCCTGACCAACCATGCCGGGTAGACATTCGACCGAGGTTCATGGATTGTTCTCCCTGTCACCACAACGAACCGGCCAGGACGGCGGGGACTGCGGGAGGCACCGTTCTTAGCTCAACTCCATAGCGCGACCACAGACCGGCCTAACGGCGCGGTATCCGGTGTTACCCCCCGCCTAGTCGGTACAGACAGCGAAGCGAGGGAATCGAAGGGTTGGGAAGTGGTTGCGCACGGACTCACAGACTGCCGGGCAGTGATGGAACCACCCGGCAGAACCGTTGTCATAGAAGGGTGAGAGTGCTCGGGGATCACACGGGCTACCTGGCCGGTTTAGCGCCACTCTCATTACGCCAGTACCGAAACGCCGAAAGTTGTGAGTCCACCGGTTGACATTCGAGCCCTTGTGGTGAGAGTGTCGGCCCAGCGCAGTAACACGAGAGGAACCGTTCCCGTGGGGCATCCCATGGGAGGCACGAATAAAGGTCTCTCGGCCTAACAGCTTGTTGGTATGGGTAACGGCCTACCAAGGCGACGACGGGTACCGAACCTGAGAGGGTGATCGGGCGCAAGCTGTAAGACTCGGGATGAATGCCTTCGGGTTGTAAACCGAGCGTGATACGGTTCAACCGGGCCAGAAAGAACGGCCCAAACGCTAGAAACCAAGGGTTGACATTCGAAGGCCCGAAGGTGATAGAGTCGGAAACGAAGTCGGAAGAACGGAGGGAACGCAGTAAACATTCGGAAGCGCCGAATGCCTGAATGCCCGGAGGAAAGCCCCCGAAAGGGGTGAGTACAAAGGAAGCGCTCGATCCTTGATAGCTAAATAGTGTGCGCCGCGATCATGCCTCCCTCACGGGAGGACAGGACTCCCTCTCTCGGGAGTCTCAAAGACATAATCTAAGTGGCAGCCTTCCCCAGGCTTCGAAGCTCGGAAACGGACTCCCGCTCTATGCGGCCCGTAACGACCGGCGAAGATGGCATTGGGAAGATGTCTCCCGCTGAAAAGTCAGGCGCACCAATAAGAAACCGAGAGAAACCCCGCACTAGCGGGGGGATTGCGGGATGCGTCTAGGACGTACCTGCTGACCCCAACTAGCGTAAGGATTCAACATGCTGCGTGAACTGAGCGCCCGTGAGCTTGTGTCTGGGATGCGTATCTTCGTCCCTTCCAAGTTCAATGACGGGAGTCTCGGCCACTGGGAAACGGTGACCGTGACGACGTTCAGCGATGGAATGCGTGAATACTCTACCGGGCTTGAGTTCTTCGTTCCGAGTGGGCCGGTATTGGTGGCCGACAACGAGGAAGACGAAGAGCTTATCTACTTCGTCGGTGAGATCCGGACCGTAACTCAGGTAATCGAGGGCAAGTCTTACGAGCTGCGTTACGAGGTAGAGAGTGTGAGGCAGGTAACCAAGGGCCGGGCTCACGTCCGCCTCTCTGGCTACTGCATTACCGAGACCGAAGACACTGGATGCGCAATGTATCCCTACTCTGTTGGCCGCCCGGTATCCGAACAGCTTTCCTGAACTGGAGTAGCGACATGGCTGTGACCATCGTCAAGGGACGCGACGAGATCGCCCCTCGCAAGACCGACAACCAAGAGTCCTACGATGCCTATCACGCTCGGGTCATGGCCCGACGTGCGGCCCGATCGAATGACAAGCTGCGTAACCAGTTCCGCTACGCGGCCGGTCTGATCTCCTGCCCCAATGCGTACACCGAAGGCACTTGCGACGCCGTTCACGGAGGACACCACTGATGCGTAACAGCAACAGCCCGACCGGCTACAACTGCGACGTTCACCTTCACGGATGGCAGGCGGTTCCCGCCACCACTCACGTTGAGGTCTGGGGTGGCATCTGGAATGGCGAGGTCTCCGACCTCTGTGAAGAGCACCTCGCAGTCGTCCACCAGAACGAGTCCGTCTATACCAAGGTTCGTTACACCAAGATCGAGGAGAACACCAATGCGTAAGGTCCAGAACGCCACCATGTCCGGTCTCACGGTCGGCCGCCGCACCATCAAGAACTCGGTTGAGATCGCAATTCTGTGGGAGGACGACGCTATCGGCTGGTACCCGGAGTCCGAAGTCACGGCCATTCTCGCAGTCTGATGTGTCTTGGGGGTAAGCATTCGAAACGAATGTTTGCCTCCACATCATTTCAGGATGCCTATTTGCTCTCGAAGGGATGCGTTATGCACACCAGGACTGTCAAGATCCAGGACTCTGCACTCAACTACTTCAACCAGCGGTATGGGGGTGGCTACTACTCTGAGCAGGGCGCGATCGAGCTTGCCCAGGAACACGACTGGACCGGCTTCGCGTTCGTCATGGACAACTCGGGACCGGTCGCATGGCAGGATGCGTCGGATGTGTCCTACGGCCACTTCTGCACGTTCGCCCTGGAGAAGACAAACTGGGAAGTCATCACCCAGGAACTCGAAAAGACCAAGCGTAAGGGCATCGAGTTCTACGAGGGATGCGTAGAGTACGAAGGTAAGATTGCCTACGACTACGGCAACATTGGCATCCGCAACAAGGTTGCGAGCTTTGAGCGCGCACTCTCGGATTACCCGGTTCTCGATGACATGCGTCTCTCAGAACTGGAGCACGAGAACGCTCTCAAGGTTCTGGAGAACTGCTACAACATCCCTGAGGATCTTGCCTCTGAGGTGATGGAAGCACTTCACGATGCGGGTCACGGTGACTGCCCGGACTGTGAGTCCTGGGACGTTGAGGCTGCACTCGAAAGCCTGGGTCGTCGTGAATGCGCTGAGTGCCACGAGATCCTTAAGACTGAGCTTGACGGTGCGGTGTGCCGTGAGTGCGCCGACTCTTACTCGGTCTGCGAGGGCGAATGCGCATCGGTCGCAATCGACACCACCTACTCGGTCGGGTTCATGACCAGTGACGAACTGGAGTCGATCGAGTGCCAGTGTGAGTGCGAGTGCGGCGGACTCTGCGAGCCGTGCTACCAGGAGAAGTACCCGTACGGTCGGGACTAAGCCCCTGGACTGCTTGATGCGTGATGATGGTAGACATTCGCTCTGAATGTCTTCCGTCACGTCATATCGAATGGTCGATGTGCAAACGGAAGGTTCACCATGATTCAGATTTACGTGGCCTGCCTCGCTTCCTACAACGCCGGAGTTCTGCACGGCGAGTGGATAGATGCGTCTCAGAATGAAAACTCGATAGACCACGCAATCGAGTTGATGCTCGAAAAGTCTCCTATCCAGGGTGCCGAAAACTGGGCGATCCACGACTACGACGGCATGGTCGACCTTGGTGAGTATGCGTCGATTGAGACTGTCGTCGCTACTGCTGAGCTGATCGAAGAGCACGGGTACTTCGTCACGGCATACGTCATGGGTGAGGAAGGGAATGACCCTGACTCGGCTAAGGAGCGCATCGAAGACCGGTACCTCGGCAAGTATGAGACCGAGCTTTTCGGGGGCGAAGTCGATGCGCTGATGGCGTATTACGAGCAGAGCGAGCAGTACGACCAGTCCGAACTTCCTGAGTGGGCCCGGCCCCACTACGACGCAATCATGCGTGACAAGGCTGAGGACGACTTGAGCGGCGGGGAGTTTCACCTCGAATTTGAGAGCGTAGGCGTCTACCACATATTCTCGAACTGACCTCTGAAGCAAAGGAACTGATCATGCGTGATGCACTCCTGGAAACCGCACTACACCATGCCCGGTTGGCTGAGAAGTTCGCTCTCGGCGTGCTGGACGGCGTGGACTGCAAGCAGGAACTGAGTTATCACTCTCAGGAACGAGACCGATTCCGTCAGCAGGCATACGCCATATCTCCGGAGCCCCTTTGGGTGCGTCCTGCAAACCGCTCATGGAATGACTGAAAGGCTCATCATGCGTAAGACGCTCGCAACTCTCGCTTCGCTCACAGCACTTCTCACCACGGTTGGGGCCGTGTCCTCGGCCTCCGCCAACTCCGGTCCCTCATACCGAGTTCAGGTGATTTCCGGGACTCGCGACTATGCGCCGTGCATCGACATGCGCTCCACCAGGGCCGGGCGTCTGATGTACCGGGACATGGTCTCAGACACCTGGGATGACGGCCGTAAGCGCACGGTCAAGGCACAGATCAGCTACGTCAAGCAGGGATGCCGTAACGGCGTCTGATGCGTGGTGTTGAGGGGGAGTGGTGAGTCTCCCCTTCTTCATCCTGTATCAGCCAACGAAAGGGCGGATAGGTAATGCGTTTCAGGATCACAGCAAAGATGAGCCGGGGAAAGCAGGAGTGGGAAGAGAGCCTCGGTATTCACGAGGAGATCGACCGGCGAGGACTGACCAAGGCAATACATGCGCTTCACCTGGAAAACCAGTGGGCCGTGATGTTCCATGCCCGTGAGCTGTCTACGGGTGAGGTACTGGCTTACCGGATGAACGGGGCCGGTTGGTTCGAACCGGTCGGGCAGGTATTCGGCGGAGCGTTCCGAGGATTCGAGAAGGGCAATGCGTAGTGTCTGACGACGAGTTCTATGCGAATCTGTCGGATGCTCTCGAACGGGAATTCCCCGGGGTGAGGCTTCATATCTACTGGAGTGAGATCACCCATGTCGTCAAGGTGATGAGCATTCAGGTAGAGAACAAGAGACAGGGTACGGGCACTGAGGTCATGCGTCGTATCTGTGCGGTGGCCGACGAGAAAGGGCACCGTATCGCTCTCACCCCGGACACTTCTTGGGGTTCGAGTAAGGCCGGTCTGGTGCGTTTCTACGGCCGACTCGGATTCATCAGGAACCGTGACACGTCGATCTCTAATACCCTGATCCGTAACCCGAAGGGGAATGCGTGATGAGTAGGAAGTTCTCGTCTAACTGGGCCGAGTACCTGCATGGACTGTCGCTCGAATGCTGGCAGGCTGAAGAACTGGGGGACACTGACTTCTTCGGATGGTATGCGGTGTTCCCGCGAGAGATGTCGATTCTCAGCATCGACTCTCAGGGGTTTGTCGACGCTCGCAAGTTCGATACTCGTGAGGAATGCGCTAAGGCGTGGGCCGTGATCGAGGATGAGCACGCTGAGTTCTACGCCGATGATCTGGAGTATGCGTAATGAGGTACCGAGTCTTCCAGGACGAGACGACCCATTGGGATGTCGACCATCAGCACGTCAGGTTCTTTGTGTACGGGGCCTGGGTCCAGAACAATGGATCGATCGAGGAGGCGTCGAAATTCGTTGAGGGCCTTCTCGAAGAGTTGCGGCGCGACGGTTTTGCGCTATTCTCGATCGGCACTCAGCCTTACACCTTCGTCGCTATCTAACGATAGGAAATGCGTAATGAGTTCTGTAGCTGCTGCATTCGACCGGGAGGGGCGCACGGTCGTTGCGTTCACTGGCTCGGAAGGGTGGACCGACGTGTATCTCATCGACTTCAAGGGTGAGGACATGACCAAGATGTGGTCTCAGCAGGCCGATGCGATTACGTCTCTTCGGAAGTTCGAGGAGAACTGCCATCCGACCATGCGTCCTTTCAAGTACGTCGGTAAGTAGTAATGCGTCAGTGACCACGGAGAGCGGACGGCTTAGGTCGTCCGTTGTCCCGGCATCACTGCTGTAGTGATGGAATTCGAAAGGGAATGCGCAATGATTATCAAGCCGACCCCGGCGAAGATATCCGAGATGTGGTGGAGGCGTATGGCCACCGGTCGAATCATGGTCATCCATGCGGTGAAACCGTCCGGTGAGCGCGTCCAGGGTGACGTCATCAGTCGTGGATCGATGATGACCGTGCGGGACCACGAAACCGGCCAGTGGTGGGAGGACGTTAAGTCCGAATGGGTTATTTCAGCCACCCTGATTTTCCCCCGTGAGAATGCGTCATGAGTGATACGGTCCGGGCATTCAAGGCCCGTCGTCGTCGGCGCTCTTGGCCCACTTCCACCCCTCATTACCGGCGCGACTTTCGCCGGTCCCGACTCGCCCGCTACGGCCTGTGCCGTGGCTGGAACAACCGCAAGGAGAATGCGTAATGCCGAAGACCTGGGCCGTTCTGTGGGCCGTGTTCGGGGACGCGTCGGAGCCTATCGGCGTCGACATGACCGAGGAGGCCGCGCGAGAGCTGGTCGACCGGC
The DNA here is from genome assembly GCA_001298545.1 of Actinobacteria bacterium OV320. GTDB lineage: Bacteria > Actinomycetota > Actinomycetes > Streptomycetales > Streptomycetaceae > Streptomyces > Streptomyces coriariae. The sequence goes on along the minus strand of LJCX01000030.1, from coordinate 147,320 downwards.
TGACGGCCGAGGGCCGGAACGACGTATACGCCGAAGACATCGATTCGGGACGCACCTACGAGCCCTAGACCCGATAGCATGCGTCACCTAGCAGTCTCGGAAACGGAGGAACAGTGGCACAGTTCAAGGAAATCACCATCACCCCTCGCGATGAGCGGAGGGCGGAACTCTTTCTCGCGGAGGTGAACGGACGCAACAACGCGGTCGTTAAGGGAACGGTCGGGTCTGCCTCATACGGCAAGGTGCAGTTTGACGAGGAGGATGTGCGAGACCTTCACGCCAAGCTGGGCGAGGTTATCGCCGGTTGGGATGCGTGATGGAACGGACCCCGGCCAACGAGCGGCAACACCTCTTCCTGGAACTCGAAGACGAGGTCAACAAGGACTATGCGTCGATCGTGATAAACGCATGGGCCATGGTCGAGAACGCCAAGGATCGAAAGGTCAGCGGCCCCAAGCTCAAGTCCCTGAATGCCGAGTGTGCGGGAATGGAGAAGGCGGCACTTCTCGTCATCAGAAATCACGAGTACCTGGAGCCTGGGTTGACTCCTGAGAAGCGACTTCGGGTGGACAAGGAGAGGTATCTTCGGGCTCGGGAGAAGGACAAGGCTGACGAACAACTCTAGGTGATGCGTGGTGTTGAAGGACCGGTTCTTAGGGACCGGTCCCTCTTCATCCTGCATTAATGAGTGTGGGACCAAGAACAACTCGGGAGAGTATGTAATGGCTCGCAAGGCTGCATGGATCTTCGGCGGCGTCGTGGCTGTCATCGTGGTTGCCGGTATATCCGGTGGCGGTGAGGACACGTCTTCGGATGCGTCGTCGAAGCCTTCCGTCGAGCAGAGTGCGGAGGTCAAGCCTTCGAAGAAGGAGGAGGCCGTCAAGGAGACGCCTGTCGAGAAGTCGCAGACCGAGCAGTTCAAGGAGTTCGTCAACAAGAACGGGACTCCGGCCGAGAAGGCTGCGGTGAAGCATGTCACCAAGGTTCAGGGTGCCGACAAGTTCAATGACATCTTGGACACTGCGTCGATCTACACGGACTTCAAGGGTGACTTTGTCAGTGATGATGCGCCGACGGGGAAGCTCCTCGCTTCGGCCTTCGCTGACTGGAAGGAGTCGGACAACGGTCTTGTCACGGTCTACAACGTCAAGGGCGAGATGCTGAGTAACGGCAACTTCTAAGCGTGATGCTTAGTTGATGACAGGCGGAGGCAACTCCGCCTGTTGTCATCCTGGCTTACCTATGGAGGTTGATGCGCAATGGCTGATTGGGAAGTCCAAGCCCTTCGTAACGGAAGGGGTGTGAGAATCGGAGTCGGATACTTCCACCCTGACTACATGAACAAGTTCCAGACGCTTCCCAAGTTCGTAGGACACCGGTACGACAACGGAGTTACCCGTCGAGTCTGGTGTGATCGGGATGGCCGGGCAATTATGATCGGCTGGTTCTTCAGAGATTGGGATGCGTCGTGAAGCGAGAAGTTAAGCAGGCCGTTGCTGACAAGCTGATTGAGGCGGCCGGGGACCTGATCGAAATGTGGGATCAGCGGTATGCGTCGGTGGGCGAAGAGCCTCCGTGCAGTGCCGAGGAGGCGCGTAAGTGCATTGCCGTGTGGCTTCACAGACTGCCGGGAGACTCGTGGGATTCCCGTTTGGGAGGGGTTGAGTGATGCGTAAGGTTCTGGGAAGACTTCGTGACCCGATCCTGATTCAGGCCACCATTGCGGCAGCCCTCTCGTTCTCTCACATCCATGACATCGCCGATGCGGCGGGCCAGCACGGATGGAAGGCGTGGGCCTACCCCGTCTCGGTCGACCTGCTCATGGTCATGGCCTGGAAGATGATCCGGACCGATGCGTCGAAGCGTGGTGCATGGATCTGGTTCGCTCTGTCGCTGGCCGCTTCGCTCGGAGCCAACGTGGCGACGGCCGGGGTTCTGGACCTGAGCAACCTTCCGGTGTGGCTCCGCGTCCTTGTTGCTGGGTGGCCTGCGGTGGCCTTCCTGGGAGGTGCCTTCATGGTCCATGCGCAGAGCAAGAAGCCTGCCGTCGAGGAGCTGGTGGCCGACGTCGAGGAGGACCAGGCCGAGGAGGACCAGGAGGAGGAGCCCGTACCTGAGCCTGACGCGCTGGTGACAGCTACAGAGGCTCATGCGCTTACCGGAGTCAACATTCGGACGGTACGGACCTGGATCGGCCGGGGTCACCTGCCGGTCAAGGGGATGCGCGGGCGGGCCAACCTGGTCTCGCTCAAGGATGTCGAGAAGCGAATGGCGGATGCGTGATGTCGGCAATGAAGGCGTTCATGGAGGACGAGGCGTATGCCTACAAGGCTGGGCTGGAGGCGGGGATCGACAACGACATCTTCGCCCTGGCCGTGGCCCTGGCCGCCATCGAGGTGGACGCACAGGCGTACGCCGTCCCTCACACGGTGGCCTGCCTGCTGTCCGAGGCTCTGTTCCAGGGGTGGGATCAGGGGCAGGAGTTTTTTGATCTTGCGCTGCCAGTTGACATTCGAATCTCTGAGGGGATAGGTTAAGAACATGAGCAGGGTCAAGGCCGCGACACCCGAGCACACCGAGATGATGATCGTGGGTAGTGGCTTCAGTAACTACGCACACTGGGGTGCACTTAGCCCGGTTGTCTCCGGTCCGAAAGGGTGGGAGTTCATTGTCGAGAACTGGGACGCATACGAAGAGTGCTGGAAGCCGTGGTGCATCACCCATGAGATGGTGATGCGGGCTGTTCGACTCATCGCCAAAGGGGAGGTCAAGGGGGCGAGTGCGCGACTGGTCACGCATTGCAGGTTCGTGATGTTCGATGTGGATGAAGTGGACCTCGATGCGTTCGACATCGATGTACTCCTTCAGGTCGTGATTCACGGTCGCATCATCTACTGAATCAGGGGCTCCGGTGAGGTGAACGCCTCATGCGTGATGCAGTCGGATCGAATCCGGCCTGGAGTACGCAAGCAAATAGCCAGCCCGGTGAGACTACTCATCGGTAGTAAGGATGGTAGGATCATGACTCCGCTAGACATTCCGAGCCGACGAAGTCCGGTATACATTCAGGGGCGGTACAGTCGCCTAGTGTCCAAGTGGTCGCGAGGTGAATGGATCTCGGACTACTAGAAGAGAAGGAATTATCCTGTTATGGATAAGGATGCGCTAATCGCGAAGATCGTTTCGCGAGGCCGTGACGAGAACGGGCACATCCGAAGCGAGGCTGTCTACGAACTCCTCTCTATCGACGGAATGAACGTCGTGAAGGTAGCGAAGGAGTTCGGGGTGTCCCGAGCAGCTATCTATAAGCACACGAAGAACCGAAAGGAGGTACTTCCCCAGAATCTCAAGTCAGAGATCATGCGTCTCAGTCCATGGAGAGACGTGGAACCAGAGCACGCCAAGGCCGGACAGAGGGCGTACATCGCCCACCACATCGAGTACGTGCTGTCCGGATTCAAGAAGCTCGAAGACTGGAAGATGTCTCGTCTGCGCTACTTCTACCGAGAGCTAGGGGACCCGCAGGACAAGGTACTGACCTACGACCGCAACGAGCCTCCGAACCAGTGGTCCTCGACTGGCGGATGGAAGTACGTCGACCGCGAGGAGTCGGACGGGGACCTGATCCTCCGGACTTCTGACGAGCTGACCGAAGAGCAGAAACGTGTGTACGTCCGCCCAGTGAACTGGGCGAGCATCTAGCAGGATGCGTTAAGGCGAAGGGGCCCGCAGTAACGGGGCCCCTTCTTTGTTGAGAGGGTGTGGCCTTTGGAACTGACCGACGACGAGCAGAAGCGGTACGAGTCCTACAGGAGCCGGGCTCGGTCCTACTCGCAGACCCGGCAATGGTGGGAGTGCGGGTACGGCTTCCTCCTGGCCCGCGTCAAGCGGGTGCCCGAGATACGTGGTGCCTGGCTCGAACAGGGTGTGGCTGTACATGCGGTGGTTGAGGACTTCGAGAACTCGGGGCGCACGCTCACCGAGGAGGTACTACGCACCAAGTACCAGGATGCGTACAGCGCGATGATCAACAAGTCACTCGAAAAGCAGCCGAACCCGGACATGTGGTTCAACTCAGGGCCCTACAAGGGGCTACCCCAGGACATCGAACGTCGCTTCAAGGTAGGACAAGAGCAGGTCACGTCATACCTGAGGTGGACAGAAGATCAACCCGAACAGACTATCTGGAACGGTTCGGTCGAGATAAAGTTTGAACTGTCGCTGGGGGAAGTGAACGTCCTCGGATACATCGACCAGATAGTGAACCACCCGAAGAAGAAGGGACCTGGTGTCCGGGATGTTAAGACTGGACTCAAGCCAACCGAACACACTCAGCTAGAGCTTTACGCACTCGCTATGAATGAGTTGCATGACGCTGGAGTCGAGTGGGGGGACTATTGGCTGGGCAAGACTGGGAGGACTTCGCGTTCGATCCCGCTGAATCCCGATCGAGACAAGTTGGTCGAGTGGTTCGGCAAGATGGACGAAGGAGTCAAGGCGGGCGAGTTCCGGCCCAACCCAGGCGAAGCGTGTGCACGATGCCCGGTGCAGATGTCATGTGACTACAAGAGCGAGGCCTGAATGATCGACCGGCACGGTTGACATTCGGATCGAAGAGAAGCTAGGCTGAGATTATGATCAACGACTTCATCGAACTCATCACCGACGAGACCGACATCGAGACTGTTGCCGAGATCGCTTACCAGTCCGACCCCGACCCGACCGGTCTGATTACTCGCGGAGAAGCCGCCGCGCAGGTGGCACAGGCCATGCAGTACGGGGTGTACGCCCAGCTCGATGCGGAAGCTGAAGTCCTCACTCTTCAGGAGAAGGTTGCCGAGCAGGAGCGAACCATCGAGGTCATGCAGAAGACGATCGATGAGACTCTGAGCAAGATGACCAACCTGACTCGGGTACTCCACGCCAAGGGCCTCCTGTCGGACCTCCCCGACACCGGTCCTCACGTCCGGGACAAGGAAGATGTTCCGCACGAGGGTGCAATCCCCGACTTCTACGGCCGGGACGCTACAGGGTCTGTTGGTTAGTTAGTTAGTTAGTTAGATATCGAGAAGGGTCCAAACATCTACTCACTCACACAGAGCATTCGAGCAAAGGGCGACGCGGGACACCCGTTGCCCCCGGCATACAAGGCACTCGACAAGGCGGGGATCAGGTTCCTGCGAGGACAACTCGCCCTGGTCTGCGCCGCAGGCGGAACCGGCAAGAGTGCCTTCGTCCTCAACAACCTTCTCAAGGCCAGCAGTCCGATCCCGGCTCTCTACTTCTCCTGCGACTCTGACGCATTCGTTCAGCTCTCACGATCTATCGCCATCATCGGTGAGATCTCCATGGACAAGGCCATGGAGGCAGTCAAGAACAACAGCATTGACGAGTTCATACCCGGCCTGAATGCGCACCCTGTGCGCTTCAACTACGCGGCCTCGCCTTCGCAAGCCGACGTAGAGAATTCGCTTCAGTCCTACTTCGAGCTGTACAACCAGTACCCTCATCAGATCATTCTCGACAATGTCACCAATATCAGGGCAGGTGGCGGCGACGGAGACGACCCCTTCTCGGGCCTTGAGGGCCTGATGGACTGGGCCGCTGACATGGCCCGACAGACCCAGGCCAACGTGACCGGCCTGCACCATGTGACCGGCCCCAACAACGACGGCAATGCGCCGATCTCGATGTCTGGAGTGAAGGGCCAGATCACCCGAGTGCCCGCCCTGGTGGTGACTCTGTTCAAGCCCAACCCCGAAACCCTCGGAGTCTCGGCGGTAAAGAACCGTGCCGGACGTGCAGATCCAAGCGGCCAGAACTATGTTGAGCTTGGATGGGACGGAGAGCATATGTCCATCACTGACGCGCCGTTCAGTACGGCCGCTTACTAAGGTAGAAGCCATGCACGAGACCGTCCTTGAGACTTACTTCGATAAAGATAAGTGCGAGGAAGACCGGTTCCGTTTTGCGGACATGGTCAAGAAGTGGGCTGACCCGATGCGGTGGGGTGTACGTGTGGACGACATCAGCGACGACAGGGTTTCTGCATGGCGACTGGTTCTGGTTGACCGAGGAGAAGAGGAAGGGAAGTAATGCACGCAACACAGGTGTTGGGGCTACTGTTCGTCGGGTTTGTGGCCGGGGTGTATTCAATGTTCGTACTGATCTGCATTGGTGGAGGAAGTAAGAGTGACACGTAAGGGATATCGAACCTGCGTAAAGTGCAGCCGAAATCGAGCGGAGAAGTTCTTCCAGGGTGAACGAGGCCGAGTATGCGCTACGTGCAAGAGGTCTCGGAGTCGCGTCTATAACCGGTCGGCTCATCTCCTGGAGACCTACGGGCTCACCGAGGACGAGTATCAGGCCATCTTGGATGCTCAGCGAGGCTGCTGTGCGATCTGCGGTGGTGCCCGGAAGTACAACCTTCAGGTCGACCACTGTCACCGGACAGAAGCCGTACGAGGTCTTCTCTGCAAGGCATGCAACAAGGGCATCCTGCGTAGCGCTAGAGACAACCCTGAGACTCTGCGTAGTGCAGCCAACTACCTAGAGAACTACCCGGTCGATACGATCCTCGGCCGTCGCTACACCCCCAACGGACCTAAGTAGGTCCTTCTTTTTACGGCAGTCAGTTGACATTCGAATCTACGAATGTCTACCATGAGAATGAGGGCAGAGACATGCAGAACCTGACCATCCCCGGCGAGCCGATCGACCGCAGCCAGCTCGACCCCACGTGGAACCTGATGAGCCAGGCCGGGCGCAAGTTCCCGGTGATCGTCGGCCGTGTCGAAGACCGTGAGGACATCGCTTATGCGCTTCGGATCGAGTACTGAGCAAAAGCACGGAGGACCCATCAGGGCCGTACTGCTGAGGTATTACCCGGACTGGGAAGAGCCTGAGTACAAGGACGGATGGATTTCCTGCCTGTGCCCATCCCACGTCGAGGAGCGGCCATCGGCCGCAGTGAACTTCGATCGAGGGGCCGTCAAGTGCCAGGCATGTGGTTTCTCTGGCGACGCCTACTCGATCATTAGAGATAAGGAAGGGTGCACTTTTAGTGAGGCCCAGCGCATCGCGGGCGAGCTTTCACCTGGAAGCCAGCAAGATATTCAGCGGACAGTTCGAAGCAAGCCCAGCAGCAGAGTATTTGGAGCTGCATCGGGGGATATCCCCGGAGACCGGAAAGACCATGGGGCTGGGGTTCGTAGGGGCTTCCGTTCCTAGTGGCTTTGAGATGTACCGGGGGATGATGGCGGTTCCCTACCTTCGCTACGGCCCGCTCGGGGAACTGTCGGTTGCACAGCTCAGGTTCCGGTGCGTCCGGTCTGAGTGTGTGAAGGACCAGAACGGTGAGTTCCTGGAGAAGGAAACTCATGTCGGCCACGGCAAGATGAACTCGATGCCGGGCGACGTAGGCCACATCTACAACACCAGTGACCTTGCTCGGTATCACGACGAGATCGCCATCTGTGAGGGAGAGCCCGACACCTGGACCACTAAGCAGTGCGGGATTCCTGTTGTGGGAATCCAGGGTGCCAATGGTTGGAAGCCTCACTTCACGGAACTCTTCGAGGGTTACCGAATCGTGTGGGTCCTGGCCGATGGTGATGACGCCGGAATGAAGTTCGCGACGTTCGTTGCCGAGAAGATCCCGGTAGCTCGAATCATCCCGATGGATCCGGGACTGGACGTAAACAAGTCGGTTAAGGCACACGGAGAAGACTTCCTCCGTGAGAAGGTAGGAATGAAGTGACTGACGCTCTGAATGGCTTTGCGGTTGGCGACTGGGTGGTGATCACCCCCACCGAGAACAGTGACAGTGTCATCCTGAAGGCTCGTGCCGGGGAGCTTGGCTGCATCACCAAGATTGCCGAGGGTGACCTGTACCCCTACGCGGTCCACTTCAACGATGGCGCGGAAACGGGATTCAACGCCGAGGAGATGCGACACCAGGACAGTTCCGAGTCCTATCTCTTTGCGCACAAGGTTGACATTCGTACAGAAGGGCTGGCCGACTGGGAGAAGGAAATCCTCGAAGAGGCGGCCCAGGAGGCGGACGTCGTTAACCCCCCGAGCCACTATGCCGACGGCTGGTCCAACGGGGCCGAGGTCATCGACATCACCGAGAACCTGAACTTCAACCGTGGCAATGCCGTCAAGTACATCGCGCGGGCCGGAAAGAAGGACCAGGACCGAGAGGTTGAGGACCTGAAGAAAGCCCAGTTCTACATCAACCGTGAGATCGCTCGACTGGAGTCCATCTGATGCACGAGTTCGCGCCCTGGCCCAAGACGACCCGGCTGTTCCGAGACATTGTCGTCACTGAAAAGCTCGACGGCACGAACGCTGCGATTCACATCAGCGAGCTGACTTTGGGTTGGGAGGACTACCCGCCCGAGTCGCACTCCCTTGTGGTGGACGGAGTCCGCTACGTGGTATCCGCGCAGAGTCGGAAGCGCCTGATCTACCCCGGAAAGACGACCGACAATTACGGGTTCGCTGCATGGGTCTACGACCATGCGCGTGATCTGGTTCGACTCCTCGGTGAAGGCACCCACTTCGGTGAGTGGTGGGGCCGAGGAATCCAGAGAAACTATGGGCTCGAAGAGCGCAGGTTCTCTCTGTTCAATACAGAGCGGTACGGCCACCTGAATCACGACGATGCTGCGGTGTTCGACGGCAGCCGGATCAATACGGTCCCGGTTCTCTATGAGGGGATGTTCGGATCGGAGCACATCGAGGAGGCCCTGTACTGGCTCCAGGAGAACGGGTCGGTAGCGGCCCCCGGCTTCACGGACCCCGAAGGTATCTGTGTCTACCACACGGCCTCTCGTCAGGTCTCGAAGGTGACGCTCGACAACAACGACTCGGGTAAGTGGGAGGTCTCCAATTAAAGAGTTCCTGGTATCCGCTGCCATCACCTTTGGCGTGGTTGTCCCTCTGGGGCTATTCGTTGAACACTCCCTGGGTCTGTGGTGAATCATGAAAAGTCGTGAAGAACGAGAAGAGGAGTACTACCACTCCTCAGCCCGAGCCTTGGCGAGTTGGCTGGTTGATGCCGAGGATGATATTCGGTGGCTTCTCGACACCATCGGTTGGGCTGCGAGTCAGCCTGATTCGGCTCAGCTCGTGAGTGCACAGAACTTCTGTCGAAACCTTCTGGACGACTACACCAAGTAGGAGAGAAACATGTCTGAGATCAAGATGAACAACGGCGTCGAGGTCGGCATTTACGGGGGCTTCGGTGGGGATGGGGCCCCCATCGTGTTCGACCTCAAGACTCGAAACACGTCTCACCGAGACGTCAGCACCGACGCGAAGAGCCTCTACCAGAACATAACCGTCGAGGACGCCAAGGCCATTCGCAAGGCTCTGAAGCAGGCCATCAAGGACTCCACCGGCAAGTGAAGTACTTCATACTCCCTTTCGTCATCATCACAGCTCAGATTGCGTTGTGGATTCACTACTGAAAGTAGGCCCCCATCAAGATAGCCACGATCGACATTGAGACCAGTCCGAACCTCGCTTACGTGTGGGGGATGTTCAAGCAGAACGTCTCGCTCACTCAGCTTGTCGAGACTGGGGAGGTGATGTGCTTCTCCGCCAAGTGGTACGGCCAGGAGCCGGTGAGCTTCTACAGCACGCACCACCACGGCAAGACGGCCATGGTCGAGGCTGCCCACGAGATCCTGGACGATGCAGATGCTGTGATCCACTACAACGGCAAGAGGTTCGACATCCCTCACCTGAATCGAGAGTTCCTTGCCGAAGGACTTACTCCGCCTTCTCCGTTCGCTCACGTCGACCTTCTGAACGTCGCAAAGAAGCAGTTCCGGTTTACGTCCAACAAGCTGGACCATGTGGCCCAGCAACTCGGACTCGGGGCCAAGACTTCTCACACTGGCTTCCAGCTCTGGATCGACTGTATGGCAGGCAACGAAGAGGCCTGGGAGCTGATGAAGACCTACAACGAACAGGACGTCGTCCTTACCGAGAAGGTCTATGACGCTCTCCTTCCCTGGATCCCCTCGCACCCGAACTACCGGCTGTATCACGGGGGAGTCGATGACCTCTGCCCGAACTGTGGCAGCAAGGCTCTCCGCAAGGAAGGCAAGGCGTACACCTCGGTCTCGGTGTTCCAGCGCTACCGCTGTGACGACTGCGGGAAGTGGTCGCGAGGCAACCAGAGGCTCGACGGCTCGGCGATCTCCCCTGCACGCCACCAAGGTTGACATTCGGATCTGACGGCTGACATACTTGAAGTAGAGGGGCCGGGAAGCATCCGGCTTTTTCTCGGCCCCCTCGGTTGACATTCGAAAGGACTGCAAGTGATCACCTGGACCAACCCCGCTGAGGAAGTCAGGGCTGACGCCTTCGACACCACGTACACCCTGGCGATCAAGGCCGCAGAACGCGTCTCCGAGAAGTGGTACGGCTCGGTGGCCGTCGGTGACCTGGTCGGCCGACTGATGGACACCTTCCTCGATGAGGACGAGGGCCAGGACCGAGCGGTGCGACTGGCCCAGGCACACGCCCTGGACCCTGTGGCCGCCCTCGGGGCGCTTGTACGTCGCGCCGAGACCCTGGCCAAGGAGCTGGACTTCGAGGCCCGCGAGAGGGCCGTGTACGGCCAGTACACGTACCAGGAGATCGACGTCTGGAAGCTCCTGGAGGCCGGGTACCTGCTGCCTCTCCTGGAGCAGGGCAAGCAGCCCGCCAACAAGCGGGACTACAAGAACCCCGACTCGGTGTCCTACTCGGACAAGGCTGACCTGAACATCGCGTTCTCTCGTCTCGACACTGCCTCTCGTGCAGAGCTGACCAAGCTGTACCGGTTCCCCCGGCGATGCCGGACCAATGCCAAGCAGCTTGCCTTCGCGGTCAAGATGCTTACCCACCACATGAACAACCTTTAGGAGACCCACACTTTGAAGTTCACGCAGACCGGTAATGACGTCTTCAAGCGCACCTATGCTCGTCCCCTTCCGGATGGCACGTTGGAAGAATGGCCGCAGACAGTTCAGCGCGTAGTCGACGGGAACCTCGGTCTCGTTGATAGCAAGTTCATCGAAGAGGGTGAGCGGGAAAAGCTCATCGAGATGATGACCAATCTGGAGATCATTCCGGCTGGTCGTCACCTCTGGGCCTCGGGTGTTCCTGGTCGGCAGTTCCTCTACAACTGCCATGTCGCTCCGTGGAGTAAGGGCCTGGCCGATCACGTCATGTTCACCTTCATGCGACTGATGGAAGGTGGTGGAGTCGGTTCCCGATACGGACTCGACTGTCAGCCTCCGGAGGACGTACTTCGTGAGCTGAACGTGCACATCGTCACCGACCCTGACCACCTCGATTTCCATGCCATGGATTCGGCCGGACTGCTGTCCGACGACTACTCCCATGAATGGCCTGGCACCTACAAGGTTGAGGACTCCCGAGAGGGTTGGGCAGCAGCCCTGGTCGACCTGATCGAGACGTACTTGCGGCCCGACGTGAAGAACTCGAACCGGGTCTATGACGTGTCGGGAGTCAGGCACGCTGGTGCCCCTCTCCGAACGTTCGGCGGTACGGCTTCAGGTCCTCTGCCTCTGGCCAAGATGCTGCACGAGGTTGCGGCCATCATGAACTATGCCGGTTCGGAAGGCCGGACGATTACCGGCGTCGAGGCCATGGAAATCGATCACTACATTGCTGAGTGTGTCGTCTCGGGAGGTAATCGCCGAAGCGCACGAATGGCGATGATGCATTGGACCGATCCGGAGATCTTCAAGTTCATCAACGCCAAGAAGGATGGCGGCCACTGGACAACCAACATCAGTGTTGTTATCGACAACGACTTCGTTGAGGCTATGGGCTATCGGACCTGGGGTCATGCCCAGGCGGTCTATGAAGCCGTGATCGATGGAATGCACCACAACGGCGAACCTGGATTCTGGAACGAGGACTTGTCCAATGTGGACGAGCCCAACAAGACGGTAGCGACCAACCCGTGTGGCGAGCAGCCGCTTCCCGAGCTGGGTTCCTGCACGCTCGGGCACGTGAACCTCGCAGCCCTTTGGAGGGGCGAGGACGAGAGCAAGCTGTATGCCGCTCATCGGCTCATGACTCGGTACCTGGTGCGTGCCACCTTCGGGGACATCACCTATCCCGAACAGCAGAAGGTCATGGAGCGAGACCGGCGAATCGGTCTTGGACATCTGGGTGTTCAGTGGTTCGCCAATCTGAACGGTCTGAAGTTCTCTGACATCCCCGGTAGTTGGATGAGGAGCCTTCTCAGGGATCTGTACAAGCACGTCGAGAAGAGCGCCCAGGAGTACGCTCGGGAACTTCGTATCCCGGTTCCGGTCAAGCTGACGACGATTGCTCCAACGGGCTCCATATCCAAGCTGAGTGGAGTGAGTGAGGGTATCCACCCGATCTTCGCCCGGTACTTCCTGCGGCGTATCCGCTTCTCGTCTACGGACCCGAAGCAGATCGCACAGCTTGCCGAGTATGAAGCCCAGGGTTACCACGTTGAGGATTGTGTCTACGCCCCCTTCACGAAGGTGGTGACGATCCCGACCAAGGATCTCCTGATGGAAGAGGTCGCAAAGCTCGGACTGGACCCTGACGAGATCGTTGAGTCTGCGGCTGATCTCAAGGCTGATCAGATGCTTGCAGTGCAGGCGTTCTACCAAGAGAACTTCGTAGACAGTGCAGTCTCGTTCACGGTCAACTTCGATCCGAACGAGGTGACCAAGGAATCCCTGTCCCGGTCGATCCTTCGATACCTGCGGCGACTCAAGGGGAGCACCGTTCTTCCTGAAGGTTCGTACGAGCAGGCCCCTTACCAGCGCCTGACCCGAGAAGAGTTCGAAGAAGCTGTCGTCACCCAGATCGGGGACGGAGTCGATGAGAACTGTGCTACCGGGGCTTGCCCTATCAAGTAGTGGTTGACATTCGGATCAACTGAATGTCATAATGGAAATAGAGGGGGAGAGAGACCCCCTCAACTAACGCTTATGGAGCTGTACTTGACTTACACTGACCCGTTCGCCACTGCCCCGGCCAACGACGAGTTCACCACCAACACTGAGGAGACCACGCCTGTGACTGAGACCAACGCCGCCCCCGTCGCTACCACTGCCCCGGAGGGCGTCACCCTCTCCTTCAAGGGCGGCGCGGGCTACGACGCATCGCTTCTCGTCATTCGCGCCGCGAACATCACCGAGATGAACGCCAAGCTCGACGAGGAGGGCGGTGAACTGGCGGCCCTCATGGACAAGGCGGCGAAGATCCAGAAGTACAGCACCACCATCAACACCCCGGAGCAGCCTGCCGGTAAGCCGTCCTTCCAGAACGGCCAGGTCCAGTACAACAACGGCGGTGGCGGTAACGGCCCGGCTCGACCGGACAACGTTCCGGCCCACTTCTCCTACAAGTCCGGCAACAAGAACGGTAAGGCGTGGTCGGGTTGGTTCCCGCCGAAGGGTTCCGACGAGAAGCCGATCTGGGGCTAAGCCTCACCTTTTCTTGATCTACTAGGTTGACATTCGGAGGGGCGGGACGACTCCCCTGCCCCTCCGTTACCCCAAGGGAAATGATGACTGGCATTACCTTCCGCTCGGATATGGGCGTAGACCTCCTCGACCACATGGGTGACGACGACTCGATCGTTCGAGCAGCCCGTGTCTCCTCAGGCAGTACCGGTAGCGAGCAGGCCAATAAGGGCCTCCTCAATATGCTGGCCCGTGATCGGCACGGTTCGCCTTTCGAGGCTGTGACAATGCAGTTCAAGATCGATGTTCCGATCTTCGTTGCCCGTGAATGGTTCCGGCATCGGATGTCCTCATTCAATGAGGTGTCCGGTCGATACAAGGTCCTGGAGCCGGTCTTCTATGTTCCGGACATGCAGCGGCCTCTACGGCAGATCGGTAAGCCGGGTGCCTACTCGTTCGAGCCGGGGGATTACCAGCAGCAGTACATTGCCAGGGCCTGTGGCATGAGGGCTGCCAAGACTTCATGGGAGGAATACCAGTTCCAGCTTGACCGTGGCATTGCCCGAGAGGTGGCCCGCAACGTGCTTCCTCTGAGCCTCTACACCTCGTTTATCTGGACCGTGAACCTGCGGTCGGCACTGAACTTCCTGTCGCTCCGCTGGGCTCACCCTGATTCCACGGTTCCGACGTTCCCCCTGTACGAGATCGAGCAGGCCGCCATGAAGGTGGAGGAAGTCATCACCAATCTGGTGGCCCCTGAAGCAATGAAGGCATTCAACGTGAATGGACGTGTTGCACCTTGAGTTACCCCAAGTTCCTTATCTGGTCTTCTCAGAATGGGTATAACCACGGCTCGGGAGATCTGAGGTTCGCCTCTGACGAGAAGAACGTACGCAACCGAGTCAAGGGAATCCTGCTTAGGTATCCAGACGCTGAAGTCAAGGTGTTCCTACTGCACCTTACCCACGAGGTTACGTCTGACTTCGTTCCGGGAGGTGCCCGATGAATGAAGACGAAGAACTCATAGACCAGGAGCAGAACGAGAGCCTGAGGGACCTGGTTCAGCGTTGGCTTAACCGAGAGGGCGGCGAATGAAGCGACTGACTTTCCAGTGCACGATTTCCAGTGTCGATGACTTGGAATGGCGTACGCCTGAGCAGTTCGTCAACATGGCCCTAATTCACGGAGACAAGCACCAAGACTTCTTCATGTATCCGAGCGGTGAGATCAAAGTCGAGGAATACGAGGAGGGGTAATATCCCCAGCTATGTAAAGAGGCCAATCCCCGTCGAGGCTATGCAGTGGACCGAAGACGTCTCTATGTCGGCCCTGGCGGAGTTCACTAATGGATTGGTGAAGCTGAATGACGTAGACAGGTTGTTCTTTGTCTATGACCGGCTTCACGACACCTGGGTCAAGTTCGAGTACGGGGACTACATCATCTGTGGAGTCCAAGGAGAGTTTTACCCCTGTAAGCGTGATGTATTCGAGAGTACCTACGAGGAGTGCTGATGGACGCAGAGACGATTGCCGAGATCGAGAAGAACGCTCGCATGATGCACGCCGAAGGGAAGTACTTCACTGAGTGGGCCGATGACGTAGAGATCTTCGTGACTGACATGCTCGACCTGATCAAGGCTTCGTACGCAGAGGGCTTCGCGTCGGCTGTCGCTCTGGGCATCCTCGCCCTGGCGAACGTCGGGAAGTCGGAGGACGCCAGTGCCTGACCCGCGTGAGTCACGCCTGCCTAAGTGGGCCCAGGAAGAGCTTCACCGCCTACGTCGTGACCTAGCCGCTGAGTGTCAGCAGGTCGAGGAGCTGAAGGGGAACATCCCCGACTCAGACACCTTCGTCATTGACTACCTCCGTAGTAATGCACCCCTGCCCCGGGGCTCACGCATCGGCTTCTACCCACGGCCCGACAGCGACCACCTGAGGCAACAGATCCAGGTGTACTGCGAGTCAGGGCGACTCAGGGTGCAGGGCGACTACGCCCTCATCGTCCGTCCCTGTGCTTCAAACTCACTCACCATCGAACTGGAGACGTACCGCTAGTGACTCAGCCTGCTGAGCAGGAGAACCCCTTCCTGGGGATGGACTATGACTGGCTAGACGTCCTCACAGACATGGTGGACGACTTTTGGGACAAGGACCGGCATGGGGAGCTGGCAGGGGGCTGGGGCTACGACCACGACAAGCAGGAGGCCCTAGGAGCCATGGGGTCCCTGATCAAGGAGGCCGCCCGCAGGCGGGGGCTCTCCTACTGACCTGAGTTAGTTCCCCTAGAGAGTGAGTTACTGATCCAAGCCATCTACGTCAAGTTCGGATTCAAGTGCCCCAACTGTGGGTTCATCAGCGAGACGTGTGACGACGTCTACCCCGACGAGCACAGCATTCTCATTCACGAGCACGAACCCAACTGCAACACATGCGAGAGCGAGCGAAACCTTTGAGTCAGTTTCCGACCCAACTCGGAGTCACATACACCGAGGTTGAAGCAAAGCCGACCGTGAGCCGAAACGGTGAACGCACGATCTCTGCCTCGGCCCTCTGGCGAGACGGGTTCGGTGGGTCAACTGAGGAGATTATCCAACTCGACATGTTGGCGGCTGCATCACTGGTGACTCAGCTACTCGACGCCATCGAAACTCACTACTTCGACAGCATCACTCCCAAGGCTCCGAGTGAGGTCCTGTGAGGGTTCGTATCGAGCAGGAGTACTACGGCGAAGCAATAGACGTCGGTGACCTTGAAAAGTTCGTAGACGCTGTACGTGCTGCCACGAATGACTACATGCATCCGAACCTTCAGAAGGTTCAGATCGAATCCACCAGGCTTGTCTACGAGAGGGAGAAGTGAGTATGGAAGAGAACGAGTTTGAGAGCATCATGAACGGTTCGTTTGACCCGATCGTCGTCTCTCTCGCCGAGACCGCTGAGACGTTCAAGAAGGCTGTTGATTCTGCGGCAGAGATCTTCGGACACGCTGTCGGCATCGGCCTGCCCGAACTACTGGCCGGGGATCTGACGCTGGTGTACCTGGATCTGGTCCTTGGGGGTTCGTCCGAGGATGAGTGAAGTTACGACCCGTGTTACGGCCAAGTTCAACAACGGTGAGGAGTTTGCGAGCGTTGGCGAGGTCGTCTTCCACGACAAGTACGTGGTGGTGTACGACATCGACGGAGCGACCGGCTACCTGTTTTACGGGAGCCTGCTGTGGCTGCTGACAGAGACCGAGGTACCGAAGCAGGCGTTCGAGCCACCGTTCTAGCTCGGGTAGGTTGACATTCGGATCGGGGACCCTGCATCATGAGAGCAGGGCCCCGGTTGGCATTCGAACGAGATAAGGAGGAGCCGCTTGATTCGGTTCTGTACGAAGATTGCGGGCGACGTGATCAACATCAACGTCCTCGACAACCCCGAGGACATCCCCGAGTTCGTGACCTGGGTACGGCTGAACGAGCAGCTCCTCGGCTGCGACACCGAGACCACCGGCCTCGATTGGTGGGCCGACTCCTTCCGCCTCCGCACGGTCCAGTTCGGCAATGCCACCGAGAGCTATGTCATCCCTGTGGAGCTGCACGGCGCGCTCCTGGCCGCCGCTGTGGGTGCCCTGAGGCATATCAAGACACTGATCTTCCAGAACGCCCCGTACGACTTGTTGGTGCTCGATGCCACTACTGATCTGACGATGGAGGAGCTGTGGCCTAAGGTCCGCGACACCAAGATCTACGCCCACCTTGTTGATAACCGTCAGGAGATGGAAGGCGGTACTGGTCATTCGTTGTTCAGTCTGACCAAGGCTTACATCGATAACGGTATGGCTGCCAAGATCAAGGGTTCGATGAACGACATTGCTCGTTCGATGAATTCCCAGAAGTCTGGAGTCATCCTCTCTCACTATGTTGTGACGCTGGAGTCTGGGGCTAAGGTCTCGGTCTCTGCCGACCACATGAGGGCGGCCGACGAGACGGGAATGCTGGCTCCGGACGACGACAAGTTCGTCTCGGCTATGGCAACTCTCGTCACTGATCCTGACGCGGTCGAGGAAGTGTTTCGTCCGGCTGAGGTTCGGATAACCAAGGAAAACGTATGGAAGTACGTGCCTTGGAATCATGGCGGCTACATGACGTACGCCGGACTCGATCCGGTCCTTTGTTTCCGCCTGTTCCGTATCCTCAAGAAGAACCTGCCCTCAAGCGTCTACAAGCGTTCGTGGATTGGTGAGGGCATCGGATGGATGGACCTCCCGACCTTCGAGCACAAGGTTGCTGAGGCTTGCTCCTACATGTCCCGTCGAGGTATTCGACTGGATAAGGAGTACACCGAGAACCTGGTCGATACTCTCTATCAGCGAGAGGTCGAGTGGACTCAGGTTTGTCGGGACCTGGGTGTCGAGAATCCTTGGTCCATCAAGCAGCTCATGGACTACTGGCTGGGGGATGGGGGAGATGAAGCATTTGATCGTAGGCACCCTGAGGTGTTCTACATCGACGGAGACATGCACAAGGGGGATCAGTCGTGGATCAGTCGGTCTAAGAAGACCGGTGCACTAAGCCTGAGTGATGACCTTCTCGCGCAGATGGAGAAGGTAGGCGACTTGATGGCTATGGCGGTTCGCCGTGCCAAGTCGGCCCGCAAGAAACGGACGACATGGCTGGAAAACTTCCTCAGTCAGGTCGACTCGAAGGGATACGTACACCCGTCGATAAATAGCATCCAGGCCACCACGGCAAGGATGTCTATTCAGGGGATTCCAGCACAGACGCTCCCGGCCGGTGAGGCCGAGATTCGTAACTGCTTCCTGGCAGATCTCGAAGAGGTCATCTGCTCGACCGACTACGCGAACATGGAACTTCGGTTCCTGGCCGCTTGGTCTGGCGACGAACGAATGCTGGCCGCGTTCGCCAATGATGAAGACCTTCACCAGGTCACCGCTGATGGTGCGGGTGTATCTCGCAAGATTGGCAAGATGTGTAACTTCCTCGTCGTGTTCGGGGGAGGCCCGCCCGCTCTGGCTACTCAGGCTGGTATCAGTCTTGAGAAGGCATCCGAGATTATCGAGTCGTTCAAGAAGACGTTCCCCGGCGTCGCCAAGTTTATGGAGGACAAGACTAAGGAGGCCCGTCGACAGGGCTTCATCACGACGCCTTCGGGTCGTCGTCTCATGGTCGATCGTCGCTCTGCCTTCCGTGGCACGAACTACTTCGTTCAGTCTGGATCTCGCGACATTACGTGCCGTGCGATTCTCCGTCTCGCTGCGGCCGGGCTCAAGGAGCGGATGTTGCTCCCGATCCACGACGAAATCCTCTTCACGTTGCCGAAGGGTAAGTCCCTATTCGGGGCCAACCTCACGGCCAAGATGATGCAGGAAGAGGTGCGGGGTCTGATGATCCCGACTGACCCTGAAATCGCTAGGGAGTCTTGGGGCTCCATTTATGAACTTGAGGAAGCGAGCAAGCACTAATGAACATCACTATCTACACCAGTCCTACTTGCCAGCCTTGCCGACAGCTCAAGCCTGCTCTGTTCAAGGCGGCCGTCGACCGGGACTGGACTGTCGAGGAGTGGAACATCCGGGAGAAGGGCATCCCCGACGGGGTCTCTGCTGTGCCGACCGTGCGCGTCCACCAGGACGACGGCTCGTTCAAGCAGTTCGTTGGAACCGGCGAGATCAAAGACGCACTGATGATATGAGCGTTCGTCCAGACGTCGACACCTACTGGCTCGACGTAGTAGAGGGCATCTCTGCCCGAGGAGAGTGTCTGCGCTCGAAGGTGGGCGCTCTCCTGGTCAACAAGCTGGGACGCCTTCGAGGCTCCGGTGTGAACGGTGTGGCTCCGGGCGAGGCTTCGTGCCTCGACGGGGCCTGCCCTCGGGGACTCCTCTCCTATGAGGAACAGCCTCCGGGAGGTAGCTACGGGAACTGCATCTCAGTCCATGCCGAGAACAACCTTCTGATCAACAGTACGGAGAACGACCTGATCGGTGGGACTGTCTACCTGACTCGTGCACCTTGCAACGGGTGTGGTCGACTCCTTCGCATCGCGCGTGTGGCGCGTGTGGTCTGGAGAGAGAACGGAAAGAAGGCAGAGATCAGCCTGTGAGCTGGTTCACATCTCATTAGGAGTTGTCTTCTGAGTCTGAAGGGGATAGGTTTCTCTCATGGCCGAGACCGCAGCTAAGAAGACAGCCGCTAAGAAGACCACTGCCAGCAAGACCACCGACCCCAAGCCGGAAGAGAGCAACCGAGTGTCCCCGATCAAGCGTTCCACCCGTACGGTTCTGTCCCTTGAGGTCGATGGAGTCCAGTACGAGGGCGACGTTGAAGTCACTTCCGAGCAGCTCGAAGAACTCGACAAGATCGCCGCTGACTGGGACGAGGCGCAGACCGCCTACCAGAAGCTCACTCAGGAACTTGTCGAGAAGCTGGAGGAGCTTGGTATCGAGCCCGAGAAGCCGACCAAGGCGAAGACGTCTGACGCCAAGAAGATCCGTCGCTGGGCGAACCGGGTCGGTATCGAGGTCAACGCCCAGGGGATGATCCCGGGGGAGATCCGGGACAAGTACGAGGCCGCCAAGAGCAAGGGTGAGCTGAACGAGGACGAGAAGTGAGTGACATCAGGACGAAGGCTGAACAGCTCCGAGCCAAGGTCTACGAGCTTCAGGACGCTGACGGCCTCACCGTGGAGGAAGACGGAGAGCTGATCATCGCTGTAGTTGACTGGCTCCTCGATCCCGACAGTGACCTCGAATCGCTCCTCAGGAATCAGGACCTGGTGAAGTAGGACCCAAACGCTAGAGGCCCCAGGGGATCTCCCTGGGGCCTCTTGGCGTGCACTCTGGTTCAGTAGCCGTCCCAGCCTTCTGGAGAGTCGACCAGGCCACTCCGCCATGTCATCCGGCAGAGGTACAACCAGGCTTCCACCTCTTCCTTGGTCTTCCACTCCAACGGCAGGAACACTCCGCCGTCGTGCAGGGAGCACCAGGAGTCCAATTCGCGGTCCCAGATCCCCCAGTGAAGCTCACCGGAGAGTGCGGCTGGTAGGTAGCGCGGTCCCACCCGTGGGAGGGCACTGGAGGCTGTCTCAGGGGGGTTGTGGGTCATTCCCATGCCCGCCCCATGAGGGTCTCGTAGATGTCCATCTGGTCCGCCACAGCGGCGTGCAGCTCGATCCACGTGGCGGCAACTACGGTCTGAACCAGCATCTCTGAGAACTGCTTGCTCAGTGCGCCCTCGGCCGCCCTCTGCAAGGGGTGCACCAGCCAAGGAGCGCAGGCGTACCAGCGACCGAACGAGTTCTCACGGCGAGGATCTGGCACTGAACAGAACGAACCCCACCCGGGAGGCAGTGGCGTTGTGACATCGACAGATGCTTGCCTCTGGCCTTGGGTGGGGCGAGAGTCAAGCGACATTCCCAACCCCGAAGGGTTGTCCGCTTGGGTCATTTTTCGATTGTCCTAACTGGGTGTCATGCCCGGCCCTGTTACCGGGCACTTGACCCAGGTTAGCTGTGATCTGTCGTCACGTCAGTATCTTCGTCAACCACAACGGTGTACGTCGTCCGCCCAACGGTGACGCTGTTGGCACCCGCCATGACGTCTTGCGCAGCCTTGTCGAACTCTGCCCGCCGCTCCTGCGCGTCGATCGCCGCACGGTGCCACAGGGCCTCTTTGCGGCCCAACTTGTCTAGAAGTTCCGCCCTGGTGGCGAAGGTGCGTGCCTTGGCTTCCCCATCGATACCTGTCATGGCGACAGGGTACGCACGCCCACGGGCCTCCGGAACATCCGGGGGCCCCTTTCGTTTCCCCCTCTAGTTGACATTCGGAGATAGTATGGAACTCAAAGGTGTGCGCGTTTACAAGGTCATGGAGAACGGAGAGAAGGTTCTGATCCGTGTCTCTCAGTGACACCAATACAACAAAGCCCCCACCCGGCCTCTGTGGCTAGGTGGGGGCTTTTTGTCGTTCTAGATCTTCTGTTCCTGGAAGTAGTCCCGCCTGACGATCAGTCGTTCCTTGACGTCCTCGGGGATGAGTAGGTCTCCGTACCCGTCCTCCTGGATCACGAAGGTGATACCGGCCCGCCTGAGGTCTTCCTCCATCTTGACTCGGCCCTCGGTTTCCCAGTGGGCTCGGTAGGTCATTCCCTTGCTCTCATAGATCCAACGGTCTTCAACAGAGTCAGGGTCAATCTGCTCCAGCTCATTGTTGATGGAAGTCAGGGTCTCCATGGCTTGCCTCTCGATGAAGCCACCGACCTTGAACCTTCCGCCCGGCTCCAGCTCCTTCATGTAGTGACTGATCGACGCTTCGAGTTCGAGCTTTCGAGCCAGGTTCTCACTTCCCTTGGCGTACTCGCGATGAACAACTTCGTAGTCTCCGATGTCCTCAAGGATGGTGTCCTTGACCAGAGAGAAGACCTTGTCCGGCTCATGGAATGCAGCCATACCGCAGGCGTTACCACCGACGAACGAAGCGCAGCGAAGTCGGGGTTCAGTCTTCTTGGTTCCGTCCCTGAGAGTCCAAGTCTTCTGAGAGAGGTACCAGTTCGAGCCGCATCGTCCGCACTTCATGATGTCGAGATAAGGGGTCGCATTCTTGCCTTGGGTCTTGATTCCCTTATTCGCCCTATCGGTAAGTACCTTCTGAAGGTTGGCGAACTCTTCCGGAGTGAAGATCCCCTCGGCGATCTTGATCGGTGTTCCGTCTGTGTCGTAGGAGATGAGAGACGGCTTCCCCTGCTTGAGCCCCTTCGGACGATAGACCCGGTATCCCATCAGTGCCGGATTGATCAGGATGACCTTGAGGTTCCCTGAACTCCAGGCCCCCTTGTTCGGGGGAAGAATGCCTGCCCTCGTAAGGATCTTGCAGGCCCGGTACAGAGAGATGGGGTTCTTGTACCTGGTCACTGCTCGGTAGACCCACCTGAGGACACGAGCCTGAGTGGGCTCGATGACGAGGATTCGGTGCCCCTCGGCGTCCTTCTCGGTGGTGTAGCCGTAGACCGGCTTGCCGATGACCCATCGCCTTGAAGACCTGGCGAACTGCCACAGGGACTCGACTCGGACACCCGTGTTGGCTGCCTCGATACGAGCCATACCGGCAATGATCGTGACCATGAACTGACCGAATTCAGTGCTCAGGTCAATCGGATCGTGCTTGGCAGCGAGGGTCTTTTCGTATTCCTTACACCAGCCGATCATCAGGTGAAGGTCAGAGATCCGGCGAACGAATCGGTCGAGCTTCCAGAAGAGGATCTCGTCAAACTCGGGGGACCGGTTCTTAATCCAGTCGCCCAGCTCCTTTCGCTTCCATGGCGGCACCTTGGTTGCCGACACGCCAAGGTCTCGGGCCACACCGACCGGCCGAGAGTTGCGCTCGACGGCCATCCGGTACAGGTCGAGTTCCTGGCGTACCGGAGAGGTTGTCTCCTCGGTCAGGACCGACAGGCGCAGGGACAGCAGAGCCCTGGTCGCGTTCGCGGGAAGCAATGCCGCCCGGCGCTTCAGGTCCCTCAGTTCAAGGATCTCGGCTTCGCCCCATCCGAGGGCATCGAGGGTGTCTTCGTTCCAGGGGTCGACGAGCCCTGGCACGTCGGTGGTGGTGGTCATGCAGCCAAGATACCTCGGCTCGGCTTACTTGGGCTAGTTGTGGGTCTACAACTATCTCAACCGGGAGAAAGAGGCCTGAGAGGCCCGAGCGCTCTCCTGGGGGAGTCTCCGAGGTCGATCGGCGGCGGATGGTGGGGCCGGTGGGCCGGTGTCGGGCCGGTGGGGGACGGCCGGGTTTCGTTACCCGGAATTTTCAACAAAGTGTTGACGTGATGTCGCGGACAGGCGTTAGCTGGCCGCAGCCCGCTCAAGCACGAAGGCCGTCCCGCGGCCACGGAGGCTCCCGTGACTTCCACTTCCCCGCCCCCGGGCCTGGCCCGGTTCAACGACCTCGAGGAGTCCGTGGCCCGCGCCGCGCTCCACGAAGCGTGCGCCTCCACGGCGTGGGCCACCCGACTGCTCGCGGCCCGCCCCTACGCCACCGTCGCCGACCTGTACGCCGCCGGCGACGCCGCCATGGCGGGCCTGCCCGCCACGGACCGGGGGGGGGCGAGGGCCGGGCACCCGCCGATCGGCCGTCCCAAGCCCGGAGACCCGACCTCGGCCCGTGAACAGCGCGGCATGGCCGGCGCCTCCGAGGAGCTCAAGGCCGAGCTGCTCGAACTGAACCTGGCCTACCAGGAGAGGTTCGGCCATGTCTTCCTGATCTGCGCCACCGGTCGCACCGGCGAGCAGATGCGCGACGCGGTCAAGGAGCGGATCGGCAACGCGCCGGAGCAGGAACGGGAGATCGTCCGCGTCGAACTGGGCAAGATCAACCGTATCCGCCTCGCCCGACTCGTCGAAGAGGACTGAGACACCCCATGAGCTCCAGCAGCACCGCATCGGTGTCCACCCACATCCTGGACACCTCCGTCGGCCGACCCGCCGCGGGAGTCGCCGTCCACCTCTCCGCCCGCTCGGGCCGGGGTGCCCGGCACGGGCAGGAGGCGGACTGGCGGGCGCTCGGCGGTTCCGCGACCGACGCGGACGGCCGCTGCAAGGACCTGCCGGCCCTGCCGGAGGGGACCACCCATGTACGGCTCGACTTCGCCGTGGAGGCGTATTTCGAGCGATCCGAGAAGAAGCAAGCCGATGCGCAGCAGGACGCCCCCGCGAATCGGGACAGCGGTCCCACAGCAGTGTTCTTCCCGGAGGTGGCGATCACCTTCGCCGTCGTGCCCGGCGAGCACTACCACGTACCGCTGCTGCTCAACCCGTTCGGCTACTCCGTTTACCGAGGGAGCTAGCTAGATGCCCACCTACCTGGGACAGAACCAGTACGGCAAGGCCGAGAACCGAGTCGTCAAGATCACGCGGGACGGCGCCACCCACCACATCAAGGACCTCAACGTCTCCGTGTCGCTCAGCGGCGACATGGACGAGGTCCACTACTCCGGCTCGAACGCCAACGTGCTGCCGACCGACACCACCAAGAACACGGTGTACGCGTTCGCCAAGGAGCACGGCATCGAGTCCGCCGAGCAGTTCGGCATCCACCTCGCCCGCCACTTCGTGACCTCGCAGGAACCGATCAGGACCGCGCGGATCCGCATCGAGGAGTACAGCTGGGAGCGGATCGTGACGCCCGGCGAGGACGAACACTCCTTCGTCCGCCAGGGCCAGGAGACCCGCCTCGCCCAGATCACCTACGACGGCTCCGCCTGGGAGGTCGTCTCCGGGCTCAAGGACCTGACCGTCATGAACTCGACGAACTCCGAGTTCTGGGGTTACGTCAAGGACGAGTACACGACGCTGCCCGAGGCGTACGACCGCATCCTGGCGACCGAGGTGTCCAGCCGCTGGCGCTTCAACTGGTCCGACGACGCCCAGCAGGCGCCGGACTGGGAGGAGTCGTACGCCCAGGTCAAGAAGCACATGCTGCTGGCCTTCGCGCAGACGTACTCCCTCTCCCTGCAGCAGACCCTGTACGCCATGGGCGCGCGGATCATCGACCACCGCGGCGAGATCGACGAGGTCCGCTTCTCGCTCCCCAACAAGCACCACTTCCTGGTGGACCTGAAGCCGTTCGGGCTGAAGAACGACACCGCCGACGGAGCCGTCTACTACGCCGCCGACCGTCCCTACGGTCTGATCGAGGCCACCGTTCTGCGGGACGGCTGCGAGGCGAAGATCCCGGTGGACCTCACCAACCTCTGAACACCTCCTGAACCGACCCCCTCTTTTTCGGCACCCGTGGCCGGCGAGCCCGCGCCTCACCGGCCACGGCACTCAAACTCCCAGGGTCCTGCCGTGCCCTCTCCACCAGAGTCCACTGAGTGAAAAGGACGACACCATGGCAGCAGACCGGCGCACCGTCATCGAGAACTGTTCGATCGCGACCGTCGACGCTCAGGACACCGAGTACGCAAACGGTTACGTCGTTCTCGTCGGCAACCGGATCGAGTCGCTCGGCGCGGGCCGGGCCCCGGACGGCCTGGAGAACGTCGAGCGCCGCATCGACGCCACCGGGCACCTGGTCACCCCGGGCCTGGTCAACACCCACCACCACTTCTACCAGTGGATCACCCGGGGCCTGGCCACCGACCACAACCTCTTCGACTGGCTCGTCGCCCTCTACCCCACCTGGGCGCGTATCGACGAGCAGATGGTCCGCGCGGCCGCCCAGGGCTCCCTGGCGATGATGGCCCGCGGCGGCGTCACCACCGCCATGGACCACCACTACGTCTTCCCGAAGGGATCCGCCGACCTGTCCGGCGCGATCATCGGCGCCGCCCGCGACATGGGCGTCCGCTTCACCCTCGCCCGCGGTTCCATGGACCGCAGCGAGAAGGACGGCGGGCTGCCCCCGGACTTCGCCGTCGAGACCCTGGAGGGCGCCCTCGCCGCCACCGAGGAGACCGTCCGGCAGCACCACGACGCCTCCTTCGACGCGATGACCCAGGTCGCCGTCGCTCCCTGCTCGCCCTTCTCCGTCTCCACCGAACTGATGCGACAGGGCGCCGAGTTGGCCCGCCGGCTCGGTGTGCGTCTGCACACCCACGGCTCGGAGACGGTCGAGGAGGAGAAGTTCTGCCACGAGCTGTTCGGCATGGGCCCGACCGACTACTTCGAGTCCACCGGCTGGCTCGGCGAGGACGTGTGGATGGCCCACTGCGTCCACATGAACGACTCCGACATCGACGCCTTCGCCCGGACCGGGACGGGTGTCGCCCACTGCCCGTCGTCCAACGCCCGGCTGGCGGCCGGCATCGCCCGGGTCCCCGACATGCTGAAGGCCGGCGTCCCGGTCGGCCTCGGCGTCGACGGCACGGCCTCCAACGAGTCCGGCGAACTCCACACCGAACTGCGCAACGCCCTGCTCATCAACCGCCTCGGCGCCCACCGCGAGGCCGCCCTGAACGCCCGTCAGGCGCTGCGCCTCGGCACCCACGGAGGCGCCCGGGTCCTGGGCCGCGCCTCGCAGATCGGCTCGCTGGAGCCGGGCAAGCTGGCCGACCTGGTGCTGTGGAAGCTGGACACCCTCGCCCACGCCTCCATCGCCGACCCGGTGACCGCCCTGGTCTTCGGCGCGGCCGCCCCCGTCACCGCCTCCTTCGTGAACGGCCGTCAGATCGTCCAGGACGGACGCCTGTTGCACGCCGACGAGGACGCGATCGCCCGCTCCACGCGGGAAGAGGCGCAGCGGCTGGCGCGCATCGCCGCCCAGGGCTGAACCCGCCCGCTCCGTAAGGGACCCGGTCCCTGCGGGCACCGAACTCCGGTCGAGGGGGACGGCCCTCGACCGGTAGCCGTGGCCGGGGCGCGCGTGGAACGCGCGTGCCCCGGAACGGTCTTCCACCGTCCCCGTTTCCGAGTACCTCCGGCTTCCAGGTACTTCCGCACCGCCGCACCACCTCCCTGACACCCGCGTCAGAGCCGACGTGTACCCGACCGGAGGAGAGCCGCCGTGTCCCCGCATGCAGTCGACCACCCCGTCGACGAGAAACTCCCCGCACTGAGAATGGCGACGAGCGGCCTTCAGCACGTGGCCGCCATGTACGCGGGAGTCGTCGCCCCGCCCCTGATCGTCGGCGCGGCCGTAGGCCTCACCGGCACCGAACTCACCTTCCTCACCGGCGCCTGCCTGTTCACGGCCGGCCTCGCCACCTTCCTCCAGACCCTCGGCATCTGGAAGATCGGCGCCCGCCTGCCCTTCGTCAACGGCGTCACCTTCGCCGGGGTCGCGCCCATGACGGCGATCGTGGCCTCCACGGACGACAAGCGGGACGCCCTGCCCGTCATCTTCGGCGCGGTGATCGTCGCCGGTCTGCTGGGCTTTCTCGCCGCGCCCGTCTTCTGCAAGGCGGTCCGCTTCTTCCCGCCGGTGGTCACCGGGACGGTGATCACCCTGATCGGCGTCTCCCTGCTCCCCGTCGCCTTCGGCTGGGCGCAGGGTCCCGCCCCCGCGGCACCGGACTACGGTTCGACGACGAACCTGGGCCTGGCGGCGGCGACCCTCCTGATCGTGCTGCTCCTGCGCCGCTTCACGCGCGGCTTCGTCAAACAGATCGCCGTACTGCTCGGGCTGCTCGCCGGCACGCTCGTCGCGATCCCCTTCGGCGTCACGGACTTCGGCCCGGTGGCCGACGCGGACGTCATCGGCTTCCCCACCCCCTTCCACTTCGGCGCCCCGCAGTTCCAGCTCGCGGCGATCCTGACGATGTGCGTGGTGATGGTGGTCTCGATGACCGAATCCACCGCGGACATGCTGGCGTTGGGCGAGATCGTCGAACGCCCGGCGGACGAGCGGACCATCGCGGCCGGCCTGCGCGCCGACACCCTGGGCTCGGCACTCAGCCCCGTCTTCAACGGCTTCATGTGCAGCGCCTTCGCCCAGAACATCGGGCTGGTCGCGATGACGCGGATCCGCAGCCGCTATGTCGTCGCCACCGGCGGTGGCTTCCTCGTGCTGATGGGCCTGTGCCCGATGGCCGCCTCACTCATCGCCGTCGTACCCCGTCCGGTCCTCGGCGGCGCGGGCGTCGTCCTGTTCGGGTCGGTCGCCGCCAGCGGCATCCAGACCCTGGTCCGGGCCGGCCTGGAGAAGGACAACAACGTCCTGATCGTCGCCGTCTCCCTGGCCGTCGGCATCATCCCGATCACCGCCCCGGACTTCTACCACGCCTTCCCGGAGACGGCGAAGATCGTCCTGGACTCGGGCATCTCCACGGGCTGCCTGGCCGCCGTGCTGCTCAACCTGGTCTTCAACCACGTCGGCCAGGGGCGCAACGCGGCGGACGTGACCCACCCGATGGAGGCGGGAGAGGAGATCACCGGGGCGTCCCGGGCCCCGGCCACGCCATGAGGTTCGCGAGCAACTCGGCCTGTTCGACGGCGTCGTCCAGCGCGTGATGCGTGTGAGGACGCCTCGGCAGCAGGTGGGCCGGCATCGTCCGCTTCGCCACCGCCCGCAGCGGCAACCCCGCCTTGGTGGCGTACAGCGTCTTCATGTCGAGGCACCCGGAGTGCCCGAAGGGGCTCTCCCCGGTGAAGCGGATCAGATACCAGTACAGGAACGTCCAGTCGTACGACGCCGGGTAGCCGCACATCACCGGCTGGGCGTCGCCGCTCACCTCGCGCACCCAGCGGGTGAACTGGGCCAGTGCCAAGGCGGGTTCGAGCCCCTCCTCGACCAGACGATCCCGGTCGAGCCCGCTCACGGCCAGCGCCTCGGGGACGAACTCGTCGCTGATCGGCCGTAGTTCACGGTAGAAGGTCTGCCGGGTGGGGTCGGCCGCGGTGAACCCGTCGGCATCCTGCCGCCCGGCGACCGCCGCGCCCAGGCTCAGCAACGAGTACGGTCCCGGGATCGGACCGTCCGCCTCGATGTCGACGGAGAGATACAGGCTGGGTTTCACGCGTCGTACGGCCATGGAACCGGAGCATCGCAGGTCCGCGCGGCGCTCCGCATCCGAATTCACCGCTGCCGGAGCGCCTGGCAGGGCGTGGCCCGGGGCAGCCGCCCGGTGAAGAACGCACCCGGCGGGACACCCATCAGGGTGCGGAAGTCGGCCGTCATGTGCGACTGGTCGTAGTAGCCGGTGGCGGCGGCGAGTTCGGCCCACGGGGCGGAGGCCGCGTGGGTGAGGACGTGGCGCAGCCGGTCGATACGGGCGTAGTGCTTGGGGGAGACACCCACGCCGTCGGCGAACAGTTTGCGCAACTGGCGTTCGCTGACGGCCAGTTCGCGAGCCACTTCCCCCACGGGGGCGGGGGTGCGGTACGGGCGGGTCGACAGGGCGTCGACGGCGGCCCGCAGCAGCCGTTCGCGCGAGCCGTCCGCGGCGGGCGGGAGCAGGTCCGCCAGACGTGCCGTGATCCGGTCCCGCCCGCCCCCGGCCAGCTCGCGGGCGAGGCGTCGAGCCGTCCCGGTCGGCAGGTCCCCGAGCGGGACGACCCGGCCGACGAGGTCCACCGCCGCCACACCGAACAGCGGGCCCACGACCCCTGGTTCCAGCCGCAGTTGGACACAGGACACCGACCGCTTGTGCAGGTCCGTGTGGTACGAGGCACGGGTGCGCGGGCCCACCACCAGGGTGTCGCGGCGGCCGTAGCCCTCCTCGCGGACGACCACCTTCGTGTCCGTGTCCGGCACGTGCGCGAAGGCGTCGTCGAAGGGGCCGTCGACCGTGACCGCCCCGATGCCGGTGAACCACGGGCGCAGCGCGGAGGGGACGGGCAGGGCCCGCTCGGACGGGGACGACGGATCTGCCGGAAGCGCGGGGCTGTTCGTCACGCCTCCACGGTAAGCGCGTCCCGGGTTCCGCCGGGCGGCCGAAGCGTGCCGGAATTTCCTAGAGACGCGGCGGGGCCGGACGTCAGCGTGGTCGACATGATTCTTGTGACCGGTGCCACGGGCACCATCGGCAGCGAACTCGTACGACACCTGGCCGCACGCGGCGAGAAGGTGCGTGCCCTGACCCGCGACCCGGCGAGGTCGCAGCTGCCCCCGGAGGTCGAGGTGGCACGTGGGGACTACCTCGACCGGTCCTCCCTGGAGGCGGCGATGTCCGCGGTGACGGCAGCCTTCCTGGTGGGTCTGCCGGGACCGTCCGTGAGCCACGACGGAGCCCTGGTGGCGGCGGCGCGGGCCGCGGGCGTGGGACGGCTGGTCAAGCTGTCCGCGATCGCCACCGGGGATCCCGAGGTGGGCCCGGGAGGGGAGTGGCATGTCGCCGGCGAGCGGGCCGTCCGGGAGAGCGGGGCCCGGTGGGTGGTGCTCCGGCCCTCCTCCTTCGCCTCGAACACGCTCGGTTGGGCGCAGGCGATCGGCGCCGGCGAGCCGGTGCCCAACCTGAGCGGCGACGGGCTCCAGGGCGTCGTCGACCCGCGGGACGTGTCCGAGGCGGCGGCCGTGGTCCTCCTCGACGAGCGGTGGGCGGGGCGGACGTACACGCTGACCGGCCCGGAGACCATCAGCGTGCCCGGCCAGGCCGCCGTCCTCACGGATGTCCTCGGCCGGCCGGTGACGACACACGACCTGGCCCCGGACGAGGTGCGCGAGCACCTCCTCGGCTGGGGGCAGGACGAGGCCGTCGCGGACGGAATCGCGCGGGGCTCCGCGTACGTCCGCCGAGGCGGGAACGCCGTCGTCACCGAGGACCTGCGGGAACTGCTGGGGCGTCCGGCCCGGACCTACCGCGAGTGGGCCCGGGACCACCGAGAGGCCTTCGGCACGTCATGACCCACCGGGGGCGGCCGGGCGACCGGGGGCTTGCCGGGGCGGCCGGGCGACCGGGGTCCTGCCGGGGGCGGCCGGGCGACCGGGGTCCTGCCGGGGGCGGCCGGGTAACCGGGGACTTCGTGAGTTGGCTCGACCGGGATCGTCTGGTCAGGGAAGGGCTCGAACCCGCCCTGGCACTGGCCCAGTTCACCCGCTATCGCCGGGGGCGGCTGGGCGACCGGGGTCCCGCTGGGGGCGGTCGAGCAACTCGGGACCGCCGAGGGCGGCCGGGCAACCCGGGACCCACCGGGGGCGGCCGGGCAACCGGGCCCACCGCTCACCTGCCCCCCCTGGACCCTCGCCCGGCCGGACGCCCGACCTGGCCTCCGGTCGGGCCGGCCTTCGCCCTGTGGGGCCATCGGTCCACAACGCCCGCGCGCCTCAACGGCCTTCGCCGCGCCGGGCGTCCGCCGCGGTCGGCCCCTGCCGCGGGCGGCTTCCGCCCTGCTGGGTGTTCGCCTCGCCGTCCGCCCCGCTGGGTCCACGCTCCGGTCGGGCCCTCGCTCCGACGGGCTTTCGTCGCGAGGCCCGCCCACCTTGCCGGGCCTCCGCTCCGCTGGAGCCCCTGCCTCGCCGGACGTGGCCCTCGCTAATCACCGCTCTCGGTCGCGGTCCCTCAGCCCCGGTCCCCCTCCGGGCGCCTCGTGCGGAGGGTGGCTGCCGCGAGTGCCAGTGCCGTTGCCGCGATCAGTGAAGCGACCCGGAACGCCAGCTGGTAGCCCTCCGCCGTGGCCGCCAGGAGTGGTGCACCCCCGCCGAGCAGGTCGTCCGTGTGGCTCGCGGCCAGGGTCGACAGCACCGCGAGGCCGAGCGAACCGCCCACCACCTGGGTGGTGTTGAAGAGACCGGAGGCCAGGCCGCCGTCCTCCTCCCGGGCTCCCGACATGGCCAGTCCGGTCAGCGCGGGCATCGCGGCGGCGAAACCGGCGGCCATCAGCAGCATGGGCGGGAGGAAGTCGGCGGCGTAGGAGCCGTTGGCCGGTGCGCGGCTCAGCAGCGCCATTCCGGCGGTGATCAGCACCAGACCGCCCAGCAGGACGCGGTACGGGCCGAAGCGGCCGATGGTCCGCGCGGACAGGACCAGCATCAGCAGGCCGATCACGACCGGCGCGGGCAGGAACGCCGTACCGGTCGCCAACTCGCTGTATCCGAGGACGCGTTGCACGTACAGCGCGCCGATGAACTGGAAGCCGAACATCGTCGCGATCATCAGCACCTGGACGGCGTTCGCTCCGCTGAGCAGCCGGGAGCCGAACAGTCGCAGACGCAGCAGCGGGCGCGCGGCCCGGGCCTGGCGCAGGACGAACCCCGTGAACAGGGCCGCGGCGAGCAGGGACAGGAGGGCGGTCGCGGTGCCGTCGCGGCCGCCGGCGCCGACGATGACGTACACGGTCAGCATGAGCGCACTCGTGACCAGGGCCGCGCCCGGGTAGTCGGCGCCCTTGCCGAGCCCGGCGCCGTTCTCCGGCGCGAGGACGCGGACGGCCGCGAGCCAGGCCACGATGCCGATCGGCAGGTTGATGAGGAAGATCCAGTGCCAGTTGACGAGTTGGGTGAGCGCCCCGCCCAGGAACGTGCCAAGCGCTCCGCCCGCCGCGCCGACCGCGCTGAACACCGCGATGGCGCGGGCCTGTTCACGCGGCTCGGGGAAGAGGGTCACGAGCATGCCCAGGACCACCGCCGAGGTCATCGCCCCGCCGACGCCCTGCAGGGCACGTGCGGCGATGAGCATCCCCTGGCTGCCGGCGACCCCGCACAGCACGGACGCCGCGGTGAACACCGCGAGGCCCGCCGTGAACATCCGCTTGCGTCCCACCAGGTCACCGAGCCGGCCGACCAGCAGGAGCAGACCGCCGAAGGGGATGAGGTACGCGTTGACGACCCAGGCCAGCCCCGGTGCGCTGAACCCGAGGTCGCTCTGGATGGCGGGCATCGCCACGGTGACGATGTTGCCGTCCAGGATCGTCATCAGGGTTCCCGCGCACAGGACGACGAGGGACGCCCAGCGGGAGTACGTTCGTTTCGATGCCGATGCGTGTGTTGGTGCTGGTGCTGGTGCTGATGCTGATGCTGGTGTCGGTCTCGGCGACTCGGCGATGGCCGTCATGGCGGCGTGGCCTCCACATTCTCCGGGGGAACCCTTGGTGCACGACTTGTAACGGGGACCATCGTGGATAACCATGGAGAACGGCATAAGGAGGCACTTCGATGTCCCAGGGGAACACCGGTGTTACCTCGCAGGTCGTGAACGCGCACGCCTGCCCGGTGCGAGAAGTTCTTGACAGGGTCTCGGGGAAGTGGAGCGTGCAGATCCTCGTCGCGGCGGCGCACGGCCCCATCCGATTCACGGAGCTGGAGCGCAGCATCGAGGGCATCAGCCGGCGCATGCTGACGCTCACCCTGCGCAACCTGGAGCGCGACGGGCTCGTCACCCGCACGGTGCACCCGACGGTGCCGCCCAAGGTCGAGTACGAACTGACCCCGGTGGCACTGGAGTTGCACGAGACCCTGCAGCGCCTGACGAACTGGGCCGAGCGCAACAGGGTCTATATCGCCGAGGCGCGGGCGGCCTACGACACCGAGCGGGAAACGCAGCCGGCGTGAGCGGAGCCGGTGTGCGCGGAGCCGGTGTGCGCGGAGCCGGTGTGGGCTACAGCCCGAACAGGCTCGGATCCGCGGCCAGTTCCTTGAAGTAGGCCGTCGGGTCGGCCACCATCCGGCGCTCCTTGAGGTCCAGCAGTCCGCCGACCGAGGAGAGTTGGGCGGACACCGTGCCGTCCGCCTTGCTGATGGTCTGCCGGATCCGGAACGTCTTGCCGCCGCCCCACTCGAAGACACAGGTCACGTCGACCTCGTCGCCCGCCAGCAGTTCGCGCTGGTAGCGGATGGTCGTCTCCAGGGCGACCGGGCCCACCCCCTTGGCGAGCAGACCGGCCTGGGTGATGCCCGCGGCCTGGAGCAGTGACCAGCGGGCGTGCTCCGCGTAGTTGATGTACACGCTCTGGTTGAGGTGCCCCTGCACGTCGGTCTCGTATCCGCGTACGGTGATCCGGACGGAGAACGGCTCGCTCACGGTGTCCCCTTCTCGCTTTCTCGATGTCGGTGCCCTGCCCATTGATCTTGGCATGTCCTTCACACCCGGCGTGGGGAGGCCAGCAGATAGCGCGCTCGCGTGCGGGGATCGGTGTGCTCGCCGGCCTGCCAGCCCGCCTTCTCCAGGGTGGCCGCGCAAGCGCCCAGTGTCGTGTCGTCCGGCCCGTGCACGGCGACCGCCTCCGGCTGCGGGGTCGCCCGTACCCGGTAGCCGTCGGTGCCCAGTGGTCCGGCGGGACGGTGGCCCGCCGCCTCCAGGGCCAGCGCGGCGGCCCGCACGAGGTGGGTGCGCTCCCAGCCGCACGGCCGGTCCGTGTTTGCGTCCGGGTTGGTCATCCGGCGCAGTTCGAGCAGACCCTGCCAGGCGCTGTGCACCTCGCGGGCCCGGGCGGGAGCGGCGGCCGGCCCGAGGTCCTGCTCGCCGCCGACACGCGCGGCGAAGACGCCGGTGTCGGCCTTCGGCGGCTCGGCAGCGGCTGCCGGAGCGCCTGCCGTGGCGGCTTCGGGCGGTCGGGTGTCGGGCGCCGGTACCGCCTCTCGGGTGCGGTGCCCCGCCGGTGTCAGGAAGTGGTCGTGCGGCGGGCGCGGGTGCCGGAAGGCGAGCCCGTGCCGTACCAGCGCCGCCAGCTGTGTCCGGGTGCCGCGCAGTCGCCCGGTGACCGGGTCGGCGGCGTCGATCACACGCCGCTGGGCGGCGGTCGGCGGTCGTGTCACGGCGTGCTCCCTTCGAGTGCCGCCCCGGTGGGGCTTCATCGAAGGCTACGGCCCGGGTCTGACATTCCAGGCGGCGATCACCGGCCGCCCGTGCTCAGTGCCCAGCCGGCACAGCGTCCCCGTCGCCAGCTGGAACAGCGCTCCGGCCGACGCCGGCAGTCCGAGTCTGCGGGCGGTCAGCACCCGCAGGAAGTGTCCGTGCGCCACCAGCACCACGCCCTGCCCGGCATCGGTGTGCGCCGCGTCGACTTGGGCCAGCACCCGGTCGGCCCGCTCGCCGACCTGCTCGGGTGTCTCCCCGGGACGGTCGGGCGGGCCGGGCGCGACCCCGTCCGTGAACAGGAACCAGTCCGGTCGGGTCCGCTGGATCTCGGCCGTCGTGATGCCCTCGTAGCCGCCGTAGTCCCACTCCCGCAGGCCGGCGTCCACCTGGACCTCGTGCAGTCCGATCAGCTCCGCCGTCTCCCGCGCGCGCTGCGCCGGGCTGACGAACGCGGCCCCGATCCGCTGCGCACGGATCAGCGGCACCAGCCGTCGTGCCTCGTCCCGGCCGTGCTCGGTGAGGGGCACGTCCGTCGTTCCGGTGTGCCGGCCCGAGCGGGACCATTCGGTCTCCCCGTGCCGCACGAGAAACAGGTCGCCCACGCGCGCGTGCCCCTTCCTGCCGTGCCTCTGAGCACCGTGACACAGGTTCTCGAGGCCCGCAGGCCGGGCTGGGCCGGTCAGCCGATTCCTCACAGGACCGCCTCCCTCGGCCGGATGCCGGGATCACTCCTCTCCGATGGCCCACTCCGTCGCGCCGAAGGCGAGTCGAGGGCTTTTGCTCGATCTTGGAGTCCCGTATGTGGACGGCCTGGGGGCCGAAGCGACCTCGTCGCAGGCGAGCCCGTCGTCGCCTCACGCTCCACTCGGAGAACACCACGCTGCGTATCGAGGTGACGGAGGCCCGCCCAGGCTGTCGTCCCCCACTCCGGGAACGCTCGAACCACCGGCCCCCCGGCGCGGAGTCGGGCCGGGTTCTTCTCCTCGTAGAGGTCCTGGCCGACCACTGGGGAGCGACGTGGAGCGACCCCTGCACCAAGACGGTGTGGTGCGAGGTCGCGCTCGACTGAGTGCCGTTGCCGTCCCGCTCTGTCACCCTGCCGGTCATGACGAACACTCAGTTCTGGGAAGCCGTCTTCTACTGGGGCTACGGGACGTCTTTCGAGGCCTTTTGGATCGCGACGCAGTGGCAGGGGCACCGTCGTGTGCTGGGCGCCGGGGTGTACCTGATTCCCGTTCTGCGCCTCGTGCGGCGGGGCGTGTGCGAAAGGCGGGTCGAGGCGTTGCTCACGGCGCTGGAGAACAACGGCGTACCCGTGGACGAACGGCCGGACAAGGAACTGCTCGTCGACCGATGGCACCGGATCGCCGCCGGTCGGTGTGTTGCCGTGCTGGTCCCGGTCGTGCCCTGGTCGATTCTGGCGGTCTCCTTCGAATTGATGGGCGCCCCCAACACCTTCCCGTCGTTGTGGATGAACGCTGTCGTCGCCGGATGCACGGTGCTGACCCTCGCGCTCGTCGTCGCCGACGGGCGGGCCGCCGCGGTCTCCGACGCCGCCGGAGCGGCGACGGTGGAGGCGATCCGATTCCTGGAGACGCTGCTCATACCGGCCCGACATCGCACGAACCAGTCGGCCCTCGACGAGCACGGCAGAACGTTCGGCCGACTGATCCAGGCCCTGCGCGCCCAGGCCCGGCACGAGACCTACAGGATGTCGCCCGTCGCCCGCGAGCGGGTAAGGCTGGTCACGGAACGCCTGATCGCGACGCTCGTCGACAGCGATCACCGTTACCTGTTCGGTGAGGGAGCGGACCGCGACACCGCCGCGCGTGAACTGTCCCGGTTGGCCTCCAACGCCCTGAGTCGCAGCTGCCGCCCCCGCGCGCAGCTCGACGGCCTGCTGTTCGTCGACCCGCGCCTGCTGGAGAACGCGCCGGAGGCCGGTCCGGCGGCGACGGTGGCCGAACCGCTCAAGAACCGCGTTCTCACCGTGGCGGGCGGGCTCGCGACGGCCGTGAGTCTCTTCGCCGGTGCGGTCCTCTTCTCCGACAGTGTCGCCTCGGGGCTGATGGCGTTCGCAGGCCTGGCCAGTCTCGCTCTCGTCTATCCGCCGCTCCGCGAAGTCCTGCCCTGGGCCAGGGACTCCGTCCTCGGCGGCCCGTCCGCGAACGGCGAACCGGATGCGGCCGAACCCCCGCTGCCCCCGGCGCCTCCCTCATCCACCACCTGTCCCGACTGCGCAGCCCGATCGGCCGCCACCGCGGGATCACGGCCGGCAGGGTGACGGCCGACCCGGAGGGAAAAGGCTCTCCGGCGCCTTGACATCCCTTCTGCTCGGAGAGCAGGCCGGCACTCCCCTCACTCGCTGACGAGATCTACTGCCGGTACCCGCTCAGGAACCGTCCGATCCGGCCGATCGCCGCCTCCAGGTCGTCCGCGTGCGGCAGGGTCAGGATGCGGAAGTGGTCGGGGGTCGGCCAGTTGAAGCCGGTGCCCTGCACGACCTGGATCTTCTCCCTCAGAAGGAGGTCCAGGACGAACTTCTCGTCGTCGTGGATCGGGTGCACCTTGGGGTCGATGCGCGGGAACGCGTACAGCGCGCCCTTGGGCTTCACGCACGACACGCCCGGGATCTCGTTGAGCTTCTCCCAGGCCGTCTCACGCTGGTCGTAGAGCCTGCCGCCCGGCACCGTCAGCTCGTGGATGGACTGGCGGCCGCCCAGCGCCGCCTGGATGGCGTACTGGGCGGGCGCGTTGGCGCACAGGCGCATGGAGGCCAGCATGGTGAGGCCCTCCAGGTAGTCCTTGGCGTGCTGCCTGGGGCCGGTCACCACGAGCCAGCCCGAGCGGAAGCCCGCCACCCGGTACGTCTTGGACAGGCCGCAGAAGGTCAGGACCACCAGGTCGGGCGCGAGCGCGGCGGCCGAGTGGTGGACGGCGTCGTCGTAGAGGATCTGGTCGTAGATCTCGTCGGCGAAGACCATCAGACCGTGCCGGCGGGCCAGGTCGAGGATGCCCTCGATGATCTCCTTCGGGTAGACCGCGCCGGTGGGGTTGTTGGGGTTGATGATGACGACGGCCTTGGTGCGGTCGGTGATCTTGGACGCCATGTCGTCCAGGTCCGGGTACCACTCGGCCTGCTCGTCGCAGAGGTAGTGGACCGCCTTGCCGCCCGCGAGGGTGGTGACCGCCGTCCAGAGGGGGAAGTCCGGGGCCGGGATCAGGACCTCGTCACCGTCCTCGACCAGGGCCTGTACGGCCATCGAGACCAGCTCCGACACGCCGTTGCCGAGGAAGACGTCGTCGACGCCGACCTCCAGGCCCCGCTCCTGGTAGCGCTGGGCCACGGCCCGGCGGGCGGAGAGGACGCCCCGCGAGTCCGTGTAGCCGTGCGCCCGGGGGAGCATCCGGATCATGTCCTGGAGGATCTCCTCCGGCGCCTCGAAGCCGAAGGCCGCGGGGTTGCCGGTGTTCAGGCGCAGCACGCTGTGGCCCGCCGCCTCCAGCGCGTCGGCCTGTTCGATCACCGGGCCGCGGATCTCGTAGCAGACCTCGCTCAGCTTGTTCGACTGCCGGAACTCCATGCGCGCTCGCCCCTCCGGTTGTGTGTTGCTTGGTTTTACCAAGTTCCAGCTTGGAAAGTCCAACGACATGTCTAGACTGCGTGCCATGTCACCTCGCCGAAGCTACGACCAGTACTGTTCCGCCGCCCGTGCGCTCGACACCGTCGGCGACCGCTGGACCTTGCTGATCGTCCGGGAGTTGCTCGCCGGCCCGCGCCGTTACACGGACCTGCACGCCGATCTGCCGGGGGTGAGCACGGACGTGCTCGCCTCACGGCTGAAGGACATGGAGCGGGACGGGCTGACCACCCGGCGCCGGCTGCCCCCGCCGGGCGCGGCCTATGTGTACGAACTCACCGGACGCGGGCGGGGGTTGCTGCCCGTCCTGCAGGCCCTGGGCGAGTGGGGCGAAGGCGAACTCGGTGAGCGGCGGCCCACCGACGCCCTCCGGGCGCACTGGTTCGCGCTGCCGCTGCTGCGCAGGCTCGACGGCGAGGCGTCCGGGAGTGCGGGGCTCGTCGAAGTCCGGCTCGACGAAGGGGTCTTCCACCTGGACGTCGGCACCGAGGACGGGCCGGTGTACGGCGACGGGCCCGCGCCCGGGGAGCCCGACGCGCGACTCGTCCTCGACACGGACACCTGCACGGCCGTCGCCCAGGGCGAGTTGGGCGTGCTCGACGCCGTGCGGGCCGGGCGGATCGAGGTCGGCGGCGACGGCACCCTGGCCAAAGCGCTGCGCGAGGCCTGAGGCCTGAGGCCTGAGGTCTGAGGTCGGGCGGTCGGGGAGGGCGGGGCGTCGCGGACGGGGCGCGGCGCATGACGGAAGGCCTGCCGCTTGTAGCGCGGCAGGCCTTCTGATGCAACGTCACATGAGCGTCAGGCGCCCGGCGGTACCTGCCGCGGGCGTCCCGACCCCCGGGTCAGCGTGTATCCGCCGATCCCGGCGAGGGCGGCCAGCACCGCGCCGATCGCGGTCCACACCCAGCGGTCGGACCACCAGCCGGAAGCCCAGCCGTCGTCCGGCTCGATGCTCGACAGCACCGCCGTGGCCGACGAGTCATCGGCGTCGTCCTCCTTCGCCTGGGAGGTGACGGCGATGCCCGGGACCAGCGGCTTCGCCAGCGAGCCGTCGACGGCCGCGGCGCCCCCGATGTCCTTGGAGTCCACCCGCAGTTCCGTGCCGACCGGCAGACCGAGGTCCGCCGCCTTGAGGTCGAGGGCCGTCAGCCGGACGTAGTACGTGCCCGGCAGCGGGTCGTCGGCCCACGGCTCCGACCAGGCGCGGACCGTGCGCAGCACGCAGGTCAGCTCCACCGAGGCCGTGCCCTGGCCGGCGGTGCGCGTCTGGGCGCCGTACTGGCACGCCTGACGGCGCCGCAGACCGTCGTACACGTCGACCTGCCAGGTCTGCGTGGTGTGGGCCTGAGGCAGCTTCACCGTCGCCTTGACCGTGGGGCGTTGCCCGGAGTCGGCGGGGAAGGGCCAGTAGAGGTAGTCGCCCGCCGACCCGCTCGCCGTCGCCGTCTGGCCCTGGTCGATCTCCGTGGCCGTACGGAACGACGTGCCCGCCTCGGTCGGCGCGGAGCTGTCGTCGGACGGGCTCGCCGACGGGGTGGAGTCGGCGGCGGCCGGTGCGGCCGCCGGTCCGAGCGCCAGCCCGAGCACCGGCCCCAGCGCCAGCAGGGCGCCGCTCAACACACGTGTGATACGCATCAGTTGGTCCTCCAGACCGCGACCCGCCAGCGGGACACCCAGCCCCACAGCACACCCGCGAGGAAGCCGAACAGCACCAGGACACCCAGCAGCCACCAGCCGCGCCCGAGGCCGAAGGAGGCCACGTCGCTCGCCTGCGAGGGGCCGTCGACCACGTCCACGGTCAGCTCCAGCGGCATGCCCGGCGTGGTCTTCACCCCCGAGGCCGCCGAGTAGGAGTTGGTGACCTGCACGCACACCGTCTCGATGGGCGCCTCGTCCTCGTCGCTCTCCGCCTTCGGGTAGCGCAGACCGGTCGAGATGACGTCGGTACGGCCGTTGCCTGCCGCCTCGCCGCGCACGATCTCCCGGCCGTGCACCGTGACCGCCCGCAGGAGCACCCCGTAGTCGGGGTTCATGGTCCGGTCCGCCGACACGCTCACCGAGGCGCGCAGCTCCTGGCCCGGCTCGACGTCGACCTTGTACCAGCGCTCCTGGCCGAACTCCTCGCGGTCGGTGTACAGCCCGGACTTCAGGGCCGGGGCCGCGGAGCAGGAGGCCGCGCCCTCGGTGGCGACCGGCGTCACCACGGGGTCGGCGGCCCGGTCGACCAACTGGTTGACCCGGTAGGTGAGTTCGTCGGTGTGCTCCACCGAGGTGTAGGTGCCGCCGGTCGCCTCGGCGATGCAGCTGAGCTGCTGACGCATCTTGACGTTGGGCACCAGGCCGAGCGTGTCGATCGTCAGGCCGATGCCCTTCGCCGCGATCTCACGGGCCACCTCGCACGGGTCGAGCGGAGCGCAGGTGTCCTCGCCGTCACTGATCAGCACGATGCGCTTGGAGCCGGTGCCGCCGTCGAGGTCGTCGGCGGCCTTCAGCAGGGCCGGGCCTATCGGCGTCCAGCCGGTCGGTGACAGGGTGGCCACCGCGGTCTTGGCCTCGGTCCGGTCCAGCGGGCCGACCGGGTAGAGCTGCGCGGTGTCCTTGCAGCCCGTTTTCTGGTCGTCGCCGGGATAGTTGGCGCCCAGGGTGCGGATGCCCAGCAGAACGTTCTCCGGGGTCGCGTCCAGCACCTC
The DNA here is from genome assembly GCA_001298545.1 of Actinobacteria bacterium OV320. GTDB lineage: Bacteria > Actinomycetota > Actinomycetes > Streptomycetales > Streptomycetaceae > Streptomyces > Streptomyces coriariae. Next base: position 106,340 of record LJCX01000030.1, on the reverse strand, counting down.
GTTGAACGCCTGCTTGGCCGCGGCCATCCGCGTCCCGCCGTCCATGTCCTTCGTCCGCATCGAACCGCTGACGTCTAGGACCAGGTCGACCTTGGGCGCGGTGGCGGTGGTCTCGTCGGCGACCGCCCCGGCCGGGAACGCGATCCCGGCCGTGAGCGCGGCGAGCAGGGCGCAGACGCCCGCCGCCAGCCGTTGTGTTCTGATCATCGGCGGATCCTATTGATCAGAGGCGTCCGGCCACAAAACGGCGGGGGAACCGGTTTCGACATCCGGGCCGGACTTCGCCGCCGGCCGGCGCTCGTCACCCGCTCAACATGCGTCCCCGGTCAGCGGGTTGGGCAACAGGGCCCACTGGTCCCCGGGCACCCCCGCCGACAGCCGCATCAGCGTCAGCGCCTTTGCCGGAAGCGGTTCCTCGCGCAACGCCACGAGGTCCGGCGAACGCGGGAGATCCCGGACGGCCGTCTCCAGGGCCGCCCGCAGGGTCGGGCGGCTGCCCGCCGTCCCGGCCAGCGCGCCCGCGACCAGGGAGCCGAACAGCTTGCGCCGCAGCGCGGTCACGTCGTCCGTGCGGATCCGCTCGGGCAGTTCGTCCGGCAGCGGGATGCCGTGCCGGGCCAGCCGGGCCGGACTGACCCGGATGTCGGCCAGATCGCGGTAGACCAGCCGCAGCGGGGCGCCCGACGCCGACAGCACGACCAGCAGGTTCTGGCCGTGCGCCTCCAACGCCACGCCCAGCTCCAGCAGCCGCAGCCCGACGGTGAGCGCGAGACGGGCGAACTCCGCCAACCAGGCAGGGGAGGCGGGAAGTTCGGTACCGACGAGGGCGGCGACCGGGACGACGTGTTCCCCGGGCGCCCCGAACACACTCGGCGACTCCCGGAACACGGCCGCCAGATCGGGGGAGTCCGCGGTGGCCGCGCCGAGGGTGCGGGTCATGTGCAGCAAGCCGTCCGTGTGCGGAGTCAGGGTCTCCGCGAACGCCGAAAGGGCCGCGGAGGCGGCGATGGAGCCGACGGAGATGTCCCGTACGGAGGAGGTCAGGCGGGTGCTCAGCGCGGTCTTGACGTGCGGGCCGTCAAGGAGGGCGAGGGTGCGCAACGACATCAGCGGATGAGCGGTGGCCTCCTGTTCGCAGGACCGCTTGAGCACGTGCGCCGCCTGCCACGGATGCACCGGGATCACCAGCCGCGTTCCGTCGCGCAGCTCCCGTGGCCACTCGCCCGACACCAGGCACTCGTCGGCCGGCACCGGCAGCAGCCCCAGCCGCACCGAGGGCCGGTGCTCGGGTCCGTACGCCAACTGCTCGGCCACCGAGAAGCCCGGCCGCGCACGGCAGTTGGGATGGTACGGATGCCCGTCCACCACCCGCTGCTCCCACTCCCAGTCGTGCACCGGCCACTCGCCCGGACCCTGCAAGGAGGCGAGGCCGGGCAAGGAGGCGAGGCCGGGTTCCTGCCCGGCCCGCGACAGCGCCAACGACGCGACGCTGTGGCCGAGTTCGGCGGCGAAGCCCACGCCGTGCGGCACGGCCAGCTCCGTCATCAGCCGCGCGGGATCGTCGTACGCCACGCCGTCCAGCCGGACGTCCGTCACATAGGCGGTGGTCGCGTACGGATCCGCGCGCGGGCCGTGCAGCCGGCGGCCGTCGCGCAGCCGCAGCCGGCTCTCCCCGCCGGACCCCCCGCGCTGCGCGATCCACGGCAGGGGTTCGTGGACGAGCGCCCGCCACAGCCGGGTCAGCACGGCCGCCCTCGCCCCGGGCAGCGCGGCCGTGTACCGCGGGCCGAGAGAGGGGCGTACGGCGGCCAGTTCCGTGGCCAGCTCGGCCTCGGCGGTGGGGGGACGGTGCACGGGTGGGCTCCTGAGGGTGCGGGTACGACGTCACGGAGGGGCTGTGACGACGCGATAATGATCGTCTCCGCCCGGAAGAACCGTAGGGAACCAGGGAACCAGTGGATCGCGTGGACCTCATCCCCCCGCCCGCCGAGGCCGCGGCGTCCGCCGACGGCGTCGCCGAGCGCGCCGACGCCTGCGCGGCGGCGCCGCTGCTCAACTGTCTGCTGCGGGAGGTCGCCGAACCGCTGCCCGGCCCACCGGGCGGCGACGGCCGGTCCGTGTACCGGCTGCCCGGCGACGGGCCGTCCGACGGCGCCCGGCTGCTGCGCGTGCGCGGCACCCGGCGGCCCGCCGAGCCCGAGGTCTACACGGCGGGCGCCTGGCACCGCCTCGGTCATGCCGCGCTCGTCGATCTGGTCGCCGAGGTGCTGCGCGGGCACACCGGGCTGGCCAACCGGGAACTGCCCGCCGAGATGACCGACAGCAGGGACGTGGTCGCCGCGATGCTCACCGCACGCGCGCGGGCCACCCCGCCGCCCGGCCCCTATCTGCGCTCCGAGCAGTCGCTGCTCACCGGGCATCCCCACCATCCCGCCCCCAAGGCGCGCGGCGGCGGCCCGCCGGCCGGCTGGCTGCCGTACGCCCCGGAGGCCCACGCGCGCTTTCCGCTGGTCCTGCTGGGGCTGCGCGAGGACGCCGTCGTCGAGGAGGGCGACACCTGTGCGCTGGACGCCCTCGGCACGGCCCCGCCCGGCTACCGGCTGCTGCCCGCCCACCCCTGGCAGCTCGAACTGGCCGGCCGGGAGCTCGCGCCGGCCTTCGCCGACGGCCGCCTGGTCCGGCTCGGCGCCACCGACTTCGAGGTCTGGCCGACGGCCGCCGTGCGGACGGTCTACACACCGGAACGGGACCTCTGTCTGAAGTTCAGCCTCGACGTCCGCATCACCAACGACATCCGCCGGCTGTGGCGGCACGACCTGCTGAAACTGCGCCGGACCGACGAGGCGGTGGTCCGGGCCTTCGCGGCGGGCGGCGGGCGCGCGGCGCGCGGCCCGGCCCCGGCGGTCTGGCTGAGCGACCGCGGCTACCGCACCGCCGACTTCGCCTTCGAGGCGCTCGCGGTCCTGGTCCGCGACGGGCTGGAGGACGCTCTGCCGTCCGGCGCGACCCCGCTGCTCGCCGCGGGACTCGTGGAGGGCTTCGACGGCAACCCGTCGGCCACCACGGCGGACCCGGTCACCTGGTGGGAGGCCTACCTCGCCGTCGTCGTCCCCCCGGCGCTGACGGCCTTCGCCGACCACGGTGTCGTCCTCGAGGCGCATCTTCAGAACACGCTCATCGCCGTGGACGCCGACGGCACTCCCGTGCAGGCCCTGTTCCGGGACGCCGAGGGCGTGAAACTGCTGCCGGACGTGGAGCGGGCGGCGGGCTGGGAGCGGCTGGTGTACTGCCTGGTGGTGAACCATCTGTGGGAGGTCGCGGCGGCGCTCGCCGAGCGTCACCCCGGCTTCGACCCCTGGCCCGCCGTACGCCGTGAACTGGGCCGCCACGACCTTCCCGAGGCCGCCGCGCTGCTGACCGCGCCCACCCTGCCCGGCAAGACGAACCTGCTGCTGCGCTGGACCGGTGCGGACGGCGCCGACGCCCGCTATCTGCCGCTGCCCAACCCGCTCCTTCGGTGAGGCCGGGAAGGGGACGGAAGAGCGATCATTAGATAAGGTAAGCCTCACTTTACTTGGCGGGTTGTTCCGGGTGTCGGGAGACGCCCGTCGCAGAGGGAGGCTCCCATGGCGGACCACGCAAGCGCCGCGCTGACGCTCGACCGGGTGCGGCTCGGCGCCGGCGGTCCGCTCACCCGGCTGCGGATCGCGGACGGCAGGGTCACCCATGTCGTCGCGGAGACCGAGACCGGGGGACGGGCGGGGAAGGCCGACGACGGGCGGGTCGTCGACCTGGACGGACGGGTGCTGCTGCCGGGCCTGTGGGACGCCCACGTCCACATGGCGCAGTGGGCGAGCGCCCGGCACCGCCTGGACCTGGCCGGCACCGCCTCCGCGCGGGCGGTGGCCGACCTGGTCCGGGAACGCGGCGGCGCGGCGCCCGGCGGCACGGTGCTGTTCGGATACGGGTTCCGGGACGGGCTGTGGCCCGACGCCCCGCACAAGCGGCTCCTCGACGCCGTCCTGCCCGACCGGCCGGTCGCCCTGGTCAGCGCCGATCTGCACGCCGCGTGGCTGAACTCGGCCTGTCTCGCCCTCGTCGGCCGGGGCGACCATCCGACCGGCCTGGTCAGGGAGACCGAGTGCCACGAGGTCCTGTCCGCGCTCCCCGAGGCACCGGCCGCGGTGGTCGACGGCTGGATCGCGGACGCCTGCGAGGCGGCCGCCGCACGCGGGGTCACCGGTGTCATCGACTTCCAGTTCGGCGACACGGTCGCGGACTGGGAGCGGCGCTCGGCCGCGGGCCGGCCGGCCGTGCGGGTGTCGGCCGCGATCTACCCGAGCCGCCTGGACGCGGCAGTCGAGCGGGGACTGCGCACGGGGGACGAGGTCGGCGCGCCCGGCGGCCTGGTACGGGTGGGCCCGCTGAAGCTCTTCACCGACGGCTCGCTCAACACCCGTACCGCACTGTGCCGTGATCCCTATCCGGGGCTGGAGGGCACGGACGGTTCCCACGGCATCGAGGAGACCTCACCGCGCGAGCTGGTGCGGCTCATGCGGCGGGCCGCCGCGCACGGGATCGAACCCGCCGTGCACGCCATCGGCGACCACGCCAACACGCTGGCCCTGGACGCCTTCGAGGCGGTGCGCTGCCGGGGCCGGATCGAGCACGCGCAGCTGCTGAGCCCCGAGGACCTCCCGAGGTTCGCCCGCCTGGACGTCACGGCGGGGGTGCAGCCCCGGCACGCGACGGACGACCGTGACGTGGCGGACCGGCACTGGGCCGGACGCACCGGACGCGCCTTCGCCTACGCCGATCTGCTCGCCGCCGGGGCCCGGCTGGAGTTCGGTTCCGACGCCCCCGTCTCGGCTCTCGACCCGTGGCTCGCCATCGCGTCGGCCGTCGGCCGGACCGACGACGAACGCCCCGCCTGGCACCCGGAGCAGCGCCTGTCCGTCCAGGACGCGCTGGTCGCGGCGGCCCGCGGACGCCGGCTCATCCGGGTCGGCGACCCGGCCGACCTGGTGGTCGTCGACGTGGACCCGTCGGGGGCCGGCCCGGACGCCCTGCGCGCGATGCCCGTGCACGCCACGATGACGGACGGCCGCTGGACCCACGGACCGTACTGAGGCGGGCAGCCCCAGCACGGCCCCGCGCCGCGACCGCCGATCCACCGCAGGCCCGACGAAGCGACGACCCCGATGCGGTGCGCGGTCGTCACACGGGGGAACGCGCGATGCGGAAACCCACGTCGTCGACCTGGAAGGTCGGGTGGCTGCGGCGCCGCGCGGAGGCCCGGCAACTCCAGTGCTCGTCGAACCAACCACCGCCGCGGAGTACCCGGTAGGTGCCGTAGACCTCGGCGTCGTAGACGTCCCAGCACCAGTCCCAGACGTTGCCGAGCATGTCGTGAAATCCCCACGGGTTGGGGTGTCTGCCGCCCACGGCGTGGATGCGTTCGTGCGAGTTGCCGCGGTACCAGGCGATCTCGTCGAGCTCCCCGTAACGCGGTCCGGTCGTACCGGCACGGCAGGCGTGCTCCCATTCGGCTTCGGTCGGCAGCCGGTACCCGTCGGCGGACGCGTCCCACTCGATGCCTTCGCCGTCGGCCCCTTCGCCGTCGGTGCCGAAGCGGTACGCGGGCGTGCACCCGTCGCGCCGGGACAGGGAGTTGCAGAATCTCGCCGCATCCCACCAGGAGACGCACTCGACGGGCAGCCGGTCCCCGTGCGCGGTGCTCGGCCGACTGCCTGTGACCTGTGCGTACAACGCCTGGGTGACCGGGCTTGCCGCGAGCTCGTAGGGCGCGAGCCCGACCGACCAACTGCGCCGCGTCCGCCGGTCCGACAGCGTCACCTGTCCCGGCGGGACGGCGATCATCTCGTTCCCCGTGAGCACGTCCATGATCAGGAGATCCTAATGAGCCGCGCAGCCCGGGCGGACCCCGGGCCCGGAAGGGACCGTACCCTCCGGGCCCGGGGAGTTCGGGTGGGTCAGGCCGTCGGCCTGCCGGCCAGTACGGAGCGGTGGATCTCCTCCGCCCGGACGGCGACCGTGGACAGCAGGGTGCTGGTCAGCCCGTGGGTGTGCTCGGTTCCGCCCTGGAGGTAGAGGCCGGCCGTCACCTCCGGCACGGTCTCCACCCGGTGGTCCCGGCCCACGCGGACCTCGTCCCCGTCGTCCCGGAGGCAGAGCTTGGCCGCCTCGCCGAGCAGCGACGCCAGATCGCGCGGCCGGTAACCCGTGGCCAGCACCAGCACGTCGGCGGCGAGCACCTGCCGCTCGCCGGTGGGCAGGAACTCCACGGCGATCTCGAGGCCGCCGTCCGCACCGGGGTCGACGGCGCGCACCCGTGAGACGTTGAGGAAGCGCAGCCGCTCCCGCCCCGCCACCTTCTCCCGGTACGAGGTGGCGTACAGGGCCTCGATCAACTCCATGTCGACCACGGAGTAGTTGGTGGAGCGGTGGTAGTCGATCAGCGACTGTTTGACCTCGGAGGGCGCCGAGAAGTAGACGTCGACCGCCTCCGGGTCGAAGATGCGGTTCGCGAACGGGCTGTCGTCGGCCGGGGTGTAGCCGTACTTGGCGAAGACCGAGCACACCTCGGCCTCGGGGAAGGTGCGGTGCAGGTAGTCCACCGCCTCGGCGGCGCTCTGGCCGGCGCCGAGCACGACGGCCCGCCGTACCGGCTCACCCGCCTCGCCCAGTCGCGTGGCGCGGGGGATCAACTCGCTGTTGTGCCATACGCGTTCGGTGAGTTCCAGACCCGGCGGCACATGCGGCTCCAGCCCCATGGCCACGCTGACGTTGCGGGTCCTGCGGGTCACGGTCTCGCCGGAGCCCGCGGTGTCGCGGCAGGTGACGTCGAAGAAGGCCACCTCGCCGTCCTCGTCGCGCACCGGGTCGACGCAGACCACCTCGCTGCCGTACGAGACCAGGTGGGAGACCCGGGCGGCGGCCCATTCGAAGTACTCGTGGAACTCCATCCGCAGCGGGAAGAGGGTTTTCTGGTTCAGGAAGTCGATCAGTCTGCCCCGCTCGCGCAGGAAGCAGAGGAAGCTGAAGTCACTGGTCGGATTGCGCAGGGTGACAAGGTCCTTGAGGAAGGACACCTGCATGGTGGCGTCGTTGATGAGCATGCCGCGGTGCCAGCCGAAGCGCGGCTGGCGTTCCAGGAACAGGGCGTTGAGGCGGCGGTCTGCCGGAAGGCCTGTGTTGTGCTCCTCGACCGCTATGGACAGAGCGAGATTTGATGGACCGAATCCGATTCCGATGACGTCGTGGATGACGTCGGTACCCATGAGCGGTGACTTCACCTTGGCATCGCCTCCTCAGGCAGGCCCATGCTAGATAAGGTAAGGCTTACCTTGCAATGAGTCGTTGAAGGGAAGGACGTCATGCGGGTCGTCATGCTCGGCTACCAGACCTGGGGTCACCGCACGCTTCAGGCGCTGCTGGACTCCGACCACGAGGTCGTCCTCGTCGTCACCCATCCGAAGAGCGAGCACGCCTACGAGAAGATATGGGACGACAACGTCGCCGAACTCGCGGAGAAGAACGACGTACCCGTCCTGCTGCGCAACCGTCCCGACGACGCCGAACTCCTGGCCGCGGTGGCGGACGCCCGGCCGGACATCATCGTCGCCAACAACTGGCGGACCTGGCTGCCCCCCGAGCTGTTCGACCTGCCGCCGCACGGCACCCTCAACATCCACGACTCGCTGCTGCCGTCGTACGCGGGCTTCTCGCCGATCATCTGGGCGCTGCTCAACGGCGAGACGCGCGTCGGCGTGACCGCGCACCGGATGAACACCGAACTCGACGCCGGGGACGTCCTGGTGCAGCGTTCGGTGCCGGTGGGGCCCACCGACACGGCGACCGACCTGTTCCACCGGACCGTCGACCTCATCGCGCCCATCGTGCGGGAGTCGCTCGACCTGATCGCCTCCGGCCGGGACGCCGGCCAGTGGGTGCCGCAGGACCGTGCCCGGGCCAGCTTCTTCCACAAGCGGTCGGCGCAGGACAGCCGGATCGACTGGAGTTGGCCCGCGGAACGGCTGGAACGGCTCGTGCGGGCCCAGTCGGACCCGTACCCGAACGCGTACGCCTTCCACCGGGGTCAGCGGCTGAGGATCGTCTCGGCGGCCGTGTCGCAGGGGTGCTACGGCGGCACGCCGGGCCGGATCTTCATCCGGGAGGGGGACGGCGTCGTCGTGGTGGCGGGCGCCGAGTCCTGGTCGGGCCGCTGCCGGGGTCTCCTCGTGCGGCGGGTGCGCACCGACGACGGCACCGAATACGCGGCCACCGACTGGTTCCGCACCATGGGCGGGTATCTGACGTCCCGGCCCTGACGTCCCGCCCCTGACGTCCCGGCCCTGAGGATCTGGACCGGAACCTGAACCGGAGCGGGAGGGCGAAGGCGAACGGCTGTACCGGACGGGTCCCCGGCCATGCGGGGCGGGGCCCCGTCGCCGGGTCAGTCGACGATCGCGGCCGGCCTCGCGTCCTCGGCCGGGACCTCGCCGTCGTGGTGGTGCCGGCCCAGCGGGATGACCAGCGGAGTCCCGCTGACCGGGTCGGGGGTGATCCGGCAGCGCAGGTCGAAGACGTCCTCGACGGTGGCCTCGGTGACCACCTCGGCGGGCGGGCCCTCGGCGACGATCCGGCCCGCCTTCATGGCGATGACGTGATCGGCGTACCGGCACGCCTGGTTGAGGTCGTGCAGCACCATCACCACGGTGCGTCCCTCACGCCGGTTGAGGTCCGTGATCAGGTCCAGCACGTCGATCTGGTGCGCGAGGTCGAGATAGGTCGTCGGCTCGTCCAGGAGCAGGACGGGAGTGCCCTGGGCGACCGCCATCGCGATCCACGCGCGCTGCCGCTGACCGCCGGAGAGCTCGTCGACCGGACGGTCGGCGAGGTCGGTCAGCCCGGTCGCCGCCAGCGCCCCGTGCACGGCCTCCTCGTCCGCCTGGGACCACTGCCGCCACCAGGTCTGGTGCGGTGAACGGCCCCTGCCCACCAGGTCGAAGACGGTCAGCCCCTCCGGCGCCACCGGCGCCTGCGGCAGGATGCCCAGCGTGCGCGCGAGTTCGCGGGTCGGCACGGACCGCAGGGCCACGCCGTCCAGTTCCACGACGCCCCGGCGCGGTGTCAGCAGCCGGGCCAGCGCGCGCAACAGGGTCGACTTGCCACAGGCGTTGGCCCCGACGATGGCGGTGATCCGGCCGGTGGGCACGCTGAGGTCCAGATCCTCCACCACCGACCGTCCGTCGTAGGCGAGATGCAGGCTCCTGGCCCGCAACTCCGGCCCGGCGGACGGCGGATGGGCGGGACCCGGGGCCGTGCCGTTCGCGCCGGCGCCGGACGGAAGAGGGATGCCGGCGCCGGACGGGCGAAGGATGCCGCCGGTCTTCGGCTCGGTCGGCCGCGGGGTGCGCGGGTCGGTGGTCGACATGTGATCAGCCTCCAGAGCCCGCGCGGTTGGCGCGGATGAGCAGCCACAGCAGGACCGGCGCGCCCAGGGCGCCGGTGACGATCCCGACCGGCAGTTCCGTCCCGGGGATCGCCTCGCGGGCGAGGAGATCCGAGCCGAGGACGACCAACGCGCCGGTGAGACCGGAGACGATCGGGGGCGGCGACGCGGTGCCCGCCAGCCGTTGGGCGATCTGCGGACAGGCCAGGGCCACGAAGGCCACCGGACCGGCCGCCGCCGTGCCGAAGGCGACCAGCCCCACCCCGGCCAGCAGCAGGGCCAGCCGGACCGGCTGGACCGGCGTGCCGAGCCCCGCGGCCACGTCGTCGCCGAGCTGGAGGGTACGCATCCAGCGGCCCATGGCCAGGGTGACCGGCAGCAGCACGGCCATGGCGAGGGCCAGTGAGTCCACCTGGTCCCAGGTCCGGCCGTTGAGGTTGCCGACCAGCCAGCCGATGGCCTCCTGTGCCTGGAACCGGCTGCCGCGCGCCACGAGGAAGTCGGTGGCGCTGGTGCAGATCCAGGACACGCCGATGCCGACGAGGATGATGCGGTACCCGGTGGTCCCGCCCTTCCACGCCAGCGCGTAGACGAGCAGCGCGGTCGTCAGCGCGCCCAGCAGCCCCAGCGTCGACAGCCCGAGGCCGCCGGTCCAGCCGAGAACCACGGCCGCCACCACGGCCGTTCCGGCGCCCTCGGTCAGCCCGATCATGTCGGGGCTGGCCAGCGGGTTGCGGGTCATCGTCTGGAACACGGCCCCCGAGACGCCGAACGCGATGCCGACCAGCAGCCCGGTCAGCGCGCGCGGCAGCCGCAGGTCCTGTACGACGACGACCGTGCCGGGGTCGCCCGCGCCGCCGAGGGCCCTGACGACGTCGGTGAAGGACACGGGGTAGTCGCCGAGCGTGAGACCCCAGCAGAACAGCAGGAACGCGCCCGCGGCGACGAGCACCGCGGTCAGTACCAGGCGCGGGCGCAGCATGCCGGAGACCGGGGGAAAGGCCAGCCGGAACGGCCGGCCGTGCAGCGCGGGGTGCGGGGGGACGGCGGGGGAGGCCTCGACGGCCGGTGCCGCCGGGGACCGCGCCGTGGTGGGCGACTGTGCTGGGGCCGGGGATCGTGCTGTGTCCGGGGACTGTGCTGTGTCCGGGGGTTGTGCGGGCACGCTCACACCTCCGCGAGCTTACGGCGGCGGACCAGGGCGATGAAGAACGGGCCGCCGAGGAAGGCGACGAGGACGCCGGCCTGGATCTCGGTGGGCCGGGCCAGCGTCCGGCCGAGGATGTCGGCGGACAGCAGCAGTACGGGTGCGAGGGCGGCGGACAGCGGCAGCAGCCAGCGGTGGTCGGGGCCGATCCCGGCGTACTGGGCGAGGACCCGCGCGATGTGCGGCACGACCAGGCCGAGGAAGACCACGGGGCCGATGACGGCGACCGACGCGCCGGTCAGCAGCATCACCGCGGTGACCCCCTGGAGGCGGACCAGGCCGAGCCGCCGGCCCAGCGAGGCGGCCACGTCGTCGCCCAGGGCCATGCTGTTGAGCGCGGGCGCGCAGGACAGGGCGAGGACGGCGCCGACGGCGAGGAAGGGCAGGATGCGCAGCAGTTCGCCGGAGTCCTGGTCGGCCAGTGAGCCGGCCGACCAGAAGCGGTAGCGGTCCAGGGCGTCCTGGTCGGTCAGCACCACGGCGCTGGTGAGCGACGACAGCAGCGAGGTGACGGCGACCCCGGCGAGCGCCAGTTTCACGGGCGTGGCACCGGAACGGCCCAGCCGCCCCAGGAAGAAGACCAGGACGCTCGCGGCGAGTGCTCCGCCGAACGCGAACCACACATAGCCGTAGAGCGATCCGACCCCGAACACGGCGACCGCCAGCACGATCGCGAAGGACGCCCCGGCGCTGACGCCGAGGATGCCGGGGTCCGCGAGCGGGTTGCGGGTGAGGGCCTGCATCAGCGCGCCGGACAGGCCGAGCGCGGCGCCCGTCGTCAGGCCCAGCAGGGTGCGGGGGACCCGCACCGACCAGACGACGTTGTCGACGAGGCGGCTGGGCGGATCGCCGAGCACCGCGCGGACCACCTGGTCGAGCGGGACGTTCAGCGCGCCCAGTGCCACGGACAGCAGGGACAGGGCGATGAGGAGGGCGACGACGCATGTCACCAGCACCGCGGTGCGAAGCCTTCTGCCTGAAGCCACTTGCCGGTCTCCATGTCGCGGTCCGGGGGTCTCGCCGGGGTGCCGTCGGGTCATCGTCCCTCGCGCAGACCCCTGTTGGCGGACCACCGGACAATCCTGTCAGCAGGTTAGGTGAGCATAACCTCAGCCATCGTGACTTGGGTCCGTGGTTCCGGAAGGGGTCTATCAAGTAAGGCAATGCTTACCTTACTATTCGAGCGGTCGCGGCTCCGCTGAGCCGTTCCACACCGCACCTGGGAGGCACGGGCAGCTGTGTCGGGCAACACGCGTTCTTCTGCACGGGCGACGGCGACGGACTACTGGCGGCGGCGGTTCGCCGCACCGGTACCGCAGCCCGCACTGCCACTGGACTTTCCGCACCCGCCCCGCCAGGAGGGGCCGGCGCCGCGCGCCCGGCGCGCCGCCGCCTCGGCGGCGACCGCCGACAGGGTGACCGCACTCGCCGCCCTCGTGGCCCTGCTGCACCGCTACGGCGGTGCCGCCGCGACCGGGACGGCGGTGGCGCACGAAGGGCTGCCGCTGCGCGTCGCGGTCGACGGCGACACCCCGTTCGCCGAACTGCGCGAACGGGTCGGGGCGGCGCGCGCCGAGGCCGCGGACCACCGCCTGCCGACCGCCGAACTGCTGGACCTCCTCGCCCCCGAACCCTTCCGCGGCGGCGGGCTGTTGTGCGCCACGGGCTTCGGCGACGCGCCCTGGGACGAGGGCGGCCCGCTGGATCTGGCGCTGACCGTGGCCGAAGGGGAGGTGTCGGCGGACTACCGGACCGACCTCTTCGAAGCCGCCACCGTCGACCGGATCCTGGGCCACTACCGCACGCTCCTCGCCGACGCCCTCGCCCGCCCTGCCACCCCGATCGCCGACCTGGAACTCCTCGACGACGGGGAACGGCACCGGATCCTGCACGACTGGAACGACACCGCGCACGACGTCCCCGCGCTCACCTGGCCGCGGATGTTCGCCGACCAGGTCGCCGCCCGCCCCGACGAGGTGGCCCTCGTCCACGAGGACGTCCGCCTCACCTACGCCGAACTCGACGCGCGCGCGGCCCGGCTGGCGCACGCCCTGGTGGCCAGGGGCGCCGGTCCCGAGACCGTGGTCGCCCTCGCCGTACCGCGCTCGGCCGACATGATCGTCGCGGAGGTCGCCGTCCTGAAGGCGGGCGCGGCCTATCTGCCCGTCGACACCGACTACCCGGCCGACCGCATCGCCTACATGCTCGCCGACGCCCGGCCGGTCTGCCTCGTCACCACCGCCGAGATCGTGCCCGACCTCCCCCCGGACATCGAACCGCTGGTCCTCGACGCCCCGGACACGATCGCCGAGCTGGCCGGCCGCCCCGCACAGGGCCCGTCGGCCGCCGACGGGCTGACGGCCGCCCACGCGGCCTACGTGATCTACACCTCCGGCTCCACCGGCCGTCCCAAGGGCACGGTGCTCTCGCACGCCGGGGTGGCGGGCCTGGTCGCCACCCAGCGGGAACGCTTCGGGATCGGCCCGCACAGCCGGGTCCTGCAGTTCGCCTCGCCCAGCTTCGACGTGGCGTTCTGGGACCTGTGCCTCGGCCTGCTGTCCGGCGGCCGGCTGGTCGTCGTGCCCGCCGACCGCCGGGTTCCCGGCGCGCCGCTCGCCGACTACGCAAGCGAGCACGGCATCACCTTCATGATCCTGCCGCCCGCCCTGCTCGCCGCCATGCCGGACGACGTGCGACTCCCGCCGCGGGCCACGCTGCTGGCCGGTACGGAGCGGGTGTCCCCCGAGCTGGTCGGCCGGTACGCGCGCGGCCGGATGATGTTCAACGCCTACGGCCCGACCGAGGCCACCACCAACTCCACGCTGGGCCTGTGCGATCCGGACACCCCGGCCGGCACCATCGTGCCGATCGGCGTGCCCGACCCCGGCACCCGCGCCTACGTTCTCGACGACCGGCTGCGGCCGGTCCCCGCCGGTGTCACGGGAGAGCTCTATCTCGGCGGCGCCGGTCTCGCCCGCGGCTACCTGGGCCGCCCCGGCCTGACCGCCGAACGCTTCGTGGCCGCCCCCGACGCCCTGGCCGCCGCCCCCGGCGACCGGCTCTACCGCACCGGCGACCTGGTGCGCTGGAAGGCGGACGGACGACTGGAGTTCCACGGCCGCGTGGACAGCCAGGTCAAGATCCGCGGCTTCCGCATCGAGCCCGGCGAGATCGAGTCCGTCCTGCGCTCCCACCCGGCCGTCGACCAGGCCGCGGTCGTCGTCCGCGAGGACCGCCCCGGCGAACGGCGCCTCGCCGCCTACGTCGTGCCCTCGCTGGACGCCGGTCCGCAGGAGGACGCGCAGGCCGGTGTCGCCGACTGGAAGGACCTGCACGAACTGCTGTACTCCGCCGCGGGTTCGGAGGGCTTCGAGGAGAACTTCGCCGGCTGGAACAGCATGTACGACGGGCTGCCCATCCCTCTCGCCGACATGCGCGAGTGGCGGGAGGCGACCCTCGACCGGATCCGCGCCCTGCGGCCCCGGCGCGTCCTGGAGATCGGCGTCGGCTCCGGCCTGCTGCTGTCCCGGCTCGCCCCGCACTGCGAGGCGTACTGGGGCACCGACCTGTCCGAGGAAGCCGTACGGGCCCTGGACGCCCAGGTGTCCGCCGTCCCCGGCCTCGCCGACCGCGTCACCCTGCTGGCCCGGCCCGCGCACGACCTCACCGGGCTGCCCGAGGGCCACTTCGACACGATCGTCGTCAACTCCGTCGTCCAGTACTTCCCCGGCGGCGACTACCTCACCGGCGTGCTGCGCGCCGCCGCCGCGCTGCTCGCGCCCGGCGGCGCCCTCTTCGTCGGCGACGTACGCAACCTGCGGCTGCTGCGCACCCTGAGCGCGGCCGTCGAGGGCGGGCGGGTGCGCGACGAGACCGACGGCGACAAGGAGGCCCTGCGCGCCGCCGTGGACCGGGCGCTCGCCTGGGAGGGCGAACTCCTCGTCGACCCCGACTACTTCACCACCCTCGACGGCCTCACCGCCGACATCCGGGTCAAGCGCGGCACGCACCACAACGAACTCACCCGGTACCGCTACGACGTGGTCCTGCGGCCGCGGGCCGACACGCCCGCGAAGGTGCCTGAGTCGCCCTGGCCCGCGCTCGGTTCGGTCCACGCCCTCGACACCCTGCTCGCCGGGCACCCGGACCGGCTGCGGGTCACCGGCATCCCCAACGCCCGGCTCGCCGACGACCTGACCGCGCTCGACGCCCTCCGGGACAGCAGCAGACCGGCCGGCGCGACGCACGGAGTGGACCCCGAGTCCCTCCACGAGAGCGCCGCCCGGCACGGCTACGAGGCGACGCTCACCTGGAACGGGGACGCCGAGGACGGCAGCCTGGACGCCGTGTTCGCGCCCGCCGGGGACGACCTCGTGGCTCCGTACCGCCCCGGCGGCGGTCACCCGCTCACCAACCGTCCGGCACCCTTCCGCAACGTCACCGCGCTGATGACGGCCCTGCGCCGGCACGCCGCCGCGCACCTGCCCGACTACATGGTCCCGGCCGCCTTCGTCCCGCTGGACCGGCTGCCCGTCACCCCCAGCGGCAAGCTCGACGCCGCCGCCCTGCCCGTACCGGACCTCACCCGGACCGGCGCCGGACGGGCCCCCGGCACGGACCGCGAGCGGCTGCTGTGCGATCTGTACGCGCGGGCCCTGAGGGTGCCCTCGGTGGGTGTCGACGACGACTTCTTCGCGCTCGGCGGCGACAGCATCGTCGCCGTCCAGCTGCTCGTCCTGGCCCGCCGGGCCGGCCTGGAGCTGACCCCGCGCGACGTCTTCCGCCACCGCACGGTCGCGGAGCTGGCCGGCGCCGCCCGCACCGCCGCGGCCGGCCCCGCGGACGACACCTCCTGGCAGCTGAGCGACGACGAACTCGCCTCCCTGCAAGGGGAGTCCGCCGTCACCGTCGAGGAGACACTGCCCCTCGGTCCGCTCCAGGAGGGCTTCTTCTTCCACGCCCTGATGGACGGCGCCGAACACGACACGTATGTCGTGCAGCAGGTCGTCGAACTGTCCGGACCGGTCGACGGCGCCCTGCTGCGCCGGGCGGCACAGCGGCTCCTCGACCGGCACGCCCCGCTGCGCGCCTGCTTCCGGCAGACGCCCGACGGCCGCCCCGTCCAGATCGTCGCCACCGGTCTCGAACTGCCCTGGCGCGAGGTCGACCTGGCCGCGCAGGACGATCTCGCGGTCCGGCGAGCCCTCGCCGAGGCCGTCGCCGCCGACGAACGCGCCCACCGCTTCGACCTCGCCCGGCCGCCCCTGCTCCGCTGCGCCCTGATCCGCTTCGGGGACGAGCGCAGCCGACTCGTCCTGACCTTCCATCACATCATCGCGGACGGCTGGTCCCTGCCGATCCTGCACCGCGAACTGCTCGCCCTGTACGGCGACGACCCGGCTCCCCTGCCCGAGGTCGCCCCGTACCGCGGCTACCTCCGCAGGATCGCCGGCGCCGACCGCGAGGCCGCCCGCGCCGCCTGGCGCACCGCGCTCGCCGGCGTCGAGGAGCCCACCCGGCTGGTCGAGGTCCCGGCGCCCGCCGGGCCCGTCGAGCCCGCACAGATCCGCGTGGAGCTGTCCGAGCGGGTCACCGCCCGGCTCGCCGCCCGCGCCCGGGAGCGCGGGGTGACCCTCGGCACGCTCGTGCAGGGCGCGTGGGGACTGCTCGTCGGTCGCATGACGGGCCGTCAGGACGTACTGTTCGGCACCACCGTGGCCGGCCGAGACGCCGCCGTCGACGGCATCGAGTCGATGATCGGTCTGTTCATCAACACGCTGCCCACCCGGCTGCGCTGGACCCAGGGCGACACCCTCGGCGCTCTGCTGGAGCGGCTCCAGGAGGAGCAGAGCGCACTGCTCGACCACCAGCACCTCGGCCTCGCGGACATCCAGCGGGCCGCCGGGCACACCGGGGGCGGCGAACTCTTCGACACGCTCGTGGTGTTCGAGAACTACCCGGGCGGCGACGGCGCCCCGGGCATCACCGACCCCACCGGCACGATCGCCGTCGCCGGGCACGCCTTCCACGACGCCGTGCACTACCCCCTGGCCCTCATCGTCAAGCCCGGCCGCCGTCTCGACCTGCGGCTGAAGCACCACGCGCGGCGCCTGGACGCCGACGCCGCGCAGTCCCTCGCCGACCGGCTCACCCTGGTCCTCGGCGCCCTGGCCGACGACCCCGGCGCCCGGGTCGCCGACCTCGCACTGCTCACCCCGCGCGAGCTGGCCGGCGCCCACCCGACGGGGGAGTCCCGGCCGGTCCCGGCCACCACACTGGCCGCCGCGTTCGCAGCGCAGGCCGCGCGCACCCCGGACGCCACCGCCGTCGTCCTCGACGGCGCGACCCCCCTCACCTACGCCGAACTGGACGCGCGCGCCGCGGAGTTGGCCGTCCGCCTGCGGGCCCGGGGCGCGGGCCGCGAGCGGTTCGTCGCGGTCGCCGTACCGCGCTCGGCCGAGCTGATGGTGGCGCTGCTCGCCGTCCTGAAGTCGGGGGCCGGCTATCTGCCCCTGGACCTGGACTACCCGGCCGAGCGGCTCGCGTACATGCTGACCGACTCGGGGGCGACCACGGTCGTCACGACGGCACGGGACGCGGGACGGCTGCCGTCGGTCGAGGGCCTCGACGTGATCGACGTCGACGACGTGACCGGCGCAGCCGACGTGACCGGCGCAGCCGACGTGACCGACCGGGCCGGGGCGGCGGACGACCTCCCGCCGGCCGCCCCCGGGGACCCGGCCCGCCCCGACGACCCCGCCTACCTCATCTACACCTCCGGTTCCACCGGCCGTCCCAAGGGCGTCGTCGTCACCCACCGCGCCATCGTCAACCGGCTGGCCTGGATGCAGGGCGAGTACGGCCTCGACCCCGGCGACCGGGTGCTCCAGAAGACGCCGTCCAGCTTCGACGTCAGCGTCTGGGAGTTCTTCTGGGCGCTGTGCGAGGGCGCCGCCGTCGTCCTCGCCGCGCCGGACGGACACCGCGACCCCGCCTGTCTGGCCCGCCTGATCCGGGCCGAGGGCGTGACGACGATGCACTTCGTGCCGTCCATGCTGGAGGCGTTCCTCGCCTCCGACGAGGTCACCGCCGACCCCGGGTGGGCGGGCGGCCTGCGCCGGGTGTTCAGCAGCGGCGAGGCCCTGTCCGGAGCCGCGGCCCGCCGCTGGCACGACCTGACCGGGGTGCCGCTGCACAACCTGTACGGCCCCACCGAGGCCGCCGTCGACGTGACGTACCACGCCTACGACGGCGCGTCCGACACCACCGTGCCCATCGGCAGGCCCGTGTGGAACACCGGCCTGCGGGTCCTCGACCCCTGCCTGCGCCCGGTCCCCGACGGGGTGCCCGGCGAGCTGTATCTGACCGGCGTCCAGCTGGCCCGCGGCTACCACCGGCGCCCCGCGCTCACCGCCGGCCGGTTCGTCGCCGACCCGTACGCCGGTGAACCCGGCGCCCGCATGTACCGCACCGGTGACCTGGTGCGCCGCCGGCCCGACGGCACCCTCGACTACCTCGGCCGCACCGACCGGCAGGTCAAGCTGCGCGGCAACCGGGTCGAACTCGGCGAGATCGAGGCCGCGCTGACCCGCCACCCGGCCGTCGCCCGGGGCGCGGTCGTCGTCCGCGACCAGCGCCTCGTCGCCTACGCGGTCCCGGCGGCCCAAACCGCCGTCGATCCCGCCGAGCTGCGCGCCGCCCTCGCGGACGCGCTCCCCGCGCCCCTGGTCCCGGAGGCGTACGTCGTCCTCGCCGACCTCCCGCTCACCCCCAGCGGCAAGCTCGACCAGGCCGCGCTGCCCGCCCCCGAGGCCGAGCGCGCCGCCCGCCGCGAACCCTCAGGACCGCTGGAACGGCAGCTCACCGAGATCTTCGCGGCCGTCCTCGGCATCGAGGACGCCGGCCCCGACGACGACTTCTTCCGGCTCGGCGGCGACAGCATCAGCTCCATCGGCGTCGCCGGCCGGGCCCGGGCGGCCGGCCTGGACCTGAGCCCCCGCGACGTGTTCACCCACCGCACCCCCGCGGCCCTGGCGACGGCGGCCGGAGCGGTGACGGCGGCCCCGAGCGCCGCCCCCGCCGCCGCCTTCACCCTCACCGACGCCGAACACGCACGCGTCCGTGCCCTGGCCGCCCCGGCCGCCGTCGCCGACGTATGGCCGCTGGCCCCCCTCCAGGAGGGCCTGTTCTTCCACTCGGCGTACGACGAGGGCGCCCTGGACGTCTACACCGTCCACGAGACGTTCGACTTCGCGACCCGGCTCGACACCGGACGGCTGCGCGCCGCCGTCCGCACCCTCCTGGCCCGCAACCCCGGCCTGCGCGCCGGCTTCACCAGCGAGGGCCTCGACCGGCCGGTGCAGTTCATCGCAGAGGACCCGGAGGTCCCGCTCGACGAGGTCGACCTCTCCCACCTCACCGCCGCCGAACAAGACGTACGGCTAAGGGAGTTGACGGACGCGGAACGCGACCGGCGGTTCGACCTCTCGGCGCCCCCGCTGTTCCGGCTGCTCCTGCTGCGCCTGGGCGCGCAGCGCGGCGACCGGCTCGTCATCGGCCGTCACCTGATCCTCTGGGACGGCTGGTCGGCCTGGCTGTTCCTCGACGAGCTGTTCGCGCTCTACGAGACCGGCGGCGACGCGAACGCCTCCCCCCAGCGCGGCAGTTACCGCGACTACCTGAGCTGGCTGGAGCAGCAGGACGACACGGCCGCCACGGCCGCCTGGCGCGCCGCCCTGGCCGGTCTCGACGAGCCCACGCTGCTGGCCCCGGCCGCGGCCGACGGCCTCGAGCCGGTCATCCCCGACCAGCTCGACCTACGCCTGTCCGCCGAGCTCGGCGACCGGCTGCGGGAGACCGGCCGCGCCCACGGTCTGACCCTGAACACGCTCCTCAACGCGGCCTGGGGGCTCACCCTCGCCTCCGCCACCGGACGCCCCGACGTGGTGTTCGGCACCACCGTGGCCGGCCGGCCCAGTGAGGTCCCGGACGTCGGCGACATCATCGGGCTCTTCCTCAACACGGTGCCCACCCGGATCGTCCTCGACCCCGCCGAGCCGGTCCTCGCACTGCTCCGCCGCATCCAGGGCGAACGCCTCGACCTCATGCCGTACGAGCACCTCGGCCTCGGCGTGCTCCAGGCCGAGACCGGACACCGCAAGCTCTTCGACACCCTGTTCGTGCTGCGCAACAACGACACCGAGGAACGGCTGGCGGACCTGCGCACCCGGCACGGCGCCACGGCCGTCGCCAACGTCGACGCCACCCACTACCCGGCCAACCTCGTCATCACCCCGGGCCGCCGGATCGCCGTCACCCTCACCCACCGCCCCGACCTCGTGCCGGCCGACCGGGCGCGCACGCTCCTCGACCGGTTCGCGCTGCTCCTCGACCGCCTCGGCGCCGACCTCACGGTGCCCGTCGGCTCCCTCGACCCGCTGCTGCCCGCTGAACACGAGGCGCTGCGACGGGAGTCGGCGGCGAGCCGGGTGCCCGACCCCGAGGACACCATCGCCGACCTGCTGGCCGCGCAGGCCGGACGCACCCCGGACCAGCGGGCCCTCGTCTTCGGCGAGCGCACCCTGACGTACGCCGAACTCGACGCGGCCGTGAACCGCATGGCCCGGCTGCTGATCGAGCGGGGCGCCGGTCCCGAGCGGGTCGTCGCCCTCGGCCTGCCGCGCTCCCTGGACATGGTGGTCGCGCTCTTCGCGGTCCTGCGCACCGGCGCCGCCTACCTGCCGCTGGAACTGGACCATCCGGCCGACCGGCTCTCCCTGATGCTGGCCGACGCCCGCCCGCTCCTGCTGCTCACCACCCGGGCCGTCTCCGCCACGCTGGACGGCGACATGGCCCGGGTCCTGCTCGACGACCCGGACACCGGCGACGAGCTGGCCGGGCTGTCCGACACCCCGGTCCGGCTCCGCTTCAGCCTCGAACACCCCGCCTACGTCATCTACACCTCCGGCTCCACCGGCCGCCCCAAGGGCGTCGTCACCCCCTACCGGGGTCTGACGAACATGCAGCTCAACCACCAGAAGGAGATCTTCGCCCCGGCCATCGCCTCGGCCGGCGGGCGGCGGCTGCGCATCGCGCACACCGTGTCCTTCGCCTTCGACATGTCGTGGGAGGAACTGCTCTGGCTGGTCGAGGGCCACGAAGTGCACGTGTGCGACGAGGAGTTGCGCCGTGACGCCGAGGCGCTGGTCGCCTACTGCGAGCGGCACCGCGTCGACGTCGTCAACGTCACCCCGACCTACGCCCGGCTGCTGATCGAGCAGGGCCTGCTGACGGGCCATGTGCCGCCGCTGGTGCTGCTGGGCGGCGAGGCCGTCCCGGAGACGGTGTGGACCGCCCTGCGCGACACCGAGGGGACCTACGGCTACAACCTGTACGGGCCGACCGAGTACACCATCAACACCCTCGGCGGCGGCACCCTCGACAGCGCGACGCCCACCGTCGGCCGGCCCATCCGCGGCACCCGTGCCCACATCCTCGACGCCTGGCTGCGCCCGGTGCCCGACGGCGTGCCCGGTGAGCTGTACATCGCCGGCATCGGCCTGGCCCGCGGCTACCTCGGCCGGTCCGCGCTGACCGCGGAACGCTTCGTGGCCGACCCGTTCGGGGAGCCCGGCGAGCGCATGTACCGCACCGGCGACCTGGTACGCCGGGGCCCCGACGGCAACCTCGACTTCCTCGGCCGCACCGACGACCAGGTCAAGGTCCGCGGCTACCGCATCGAACCCGGCGAGATCGAGACCGCCCTCAGCCGTCACCCGCTGGTCGCCCAGGCCGCCGTGGTGGTCCGCGACGAACGCCTCGTCGGCTATGTCGTGCCCTCCGGCGCCGACTCCGAGGAGCGCTCCGCGGCCGAGGCCGCGCAGGTCGGGGAGTGGCAGGAGATCTACTCCGACGAGTACGAGGAGATCGGCACCGCCGTCTTCACCGAGCGGTACGACGGCTGGGACAGCTCCTACGACGGGCAGCCCATCCCCTTCGAGGAGATGCACGAGTGGCGCGAGGCCACCCTCGCCCGCATCGGCGCGCTGCGCCCCCGCCGCGTCCTGGAGATCGGCGTGGGCTCGGGCCTGCTGCTGTCCCGGCTCGCCCCGGACGTGGAGGCCTACTGGGCGACCGACTTCGCCGCCCCCGTCATCCGCAAGATCGGTGAGGAGGTGCGGCGCGACCCGGCGCTCGCCGCCAAGGTCGAACTGCGCTGCCGGCCGGCCGAGGACCTGAGCGGTCTGCCCACCGGCTACTTCGACACGATCGTCATCAACTCCGTCATCCAGTACTTCCCGAGCGTCGACCACCTCACCGCCGTACTGCGCGGCGCGATGGACCTGCTCGCGCCCGGCGGCGCCCTGTTCGTCGGAGACGTCCGCAACCTGCGGCTCGCCCGCACCTTCCACACCGAGATCCAGCGCGCCCGCGGCACCGCCGAGGCCGATCTGGAGGCGGCGGTGGAGCGCGGCCTGCGGCTGGAGAAGGAACTCCTCGTCGACCCCGACTTCTTCACCACCCTCGGCTACGGGGTCGACCTGCGCACCAAGCGCGGCCACCACCACAACGAGCTGAGCAGGCACCGCTACGACGTCGTCCTGTACGCCGGCGAGCCGGACGCACGGCTGGACGGCGTGCCGGTGGTCGACTGGGCCACGGCCGACACCATCGGCGAACTCGTGCGCGGGGACTGGTCCGGCGCCGAGAGCATCGGCGCGCTGCTGGGCGGCAACTGGTCCGCGACCGGGGGCACCGGCCGGCACCCGCGCGGCGAACGGCCCGCGGGCCTGCGTCTGACCGGCGTGCCCGACGGCCGTACCCGCGAAGGGGGCGTCGACCCGGAGCACCTGTGCGAACTCGGCGCGGCCGCCGGATACCGGGTGCTGACCACCTGGTCGGCACGGTCCGGAACGTTCGACGCGGTGTTCCTGGCGACCGACACCGCCGCACCGCGCCTCACCGGCGGCCTGTTCCGCGCCGGCGGCGGCACCCACCCCTACGCCAACGACCCCACCGCCGCCCGCGAGGCGAGCGCCCTGGTACGCCGGCTGCGCGAGGATTTGGGCCGCGAACTGCCCGACTACATGGTCCCGGCCGCCTTCGTCACCGTCGACGGCCTGCCCATGAACGCCAACGGCAAGCTCGACGTGCGTGCCCTGCCCGACGCCGAGCCCGCCGTCGCCCTCGGTGGCGGACGCGGCCCGCGCACCCCGCGGGAGGAGGTGCTGTGCCGGCTGTTCGCCGAGGTGCTGGGGCTGCCCGAGGTCGGCGCCGAGGACAACTTCTTCGACCTGGGCGGACACTCGCTGCTCGCCACCCGGCTGGTCAGCCGCGCCCGTACCGAACTGGGCGCCGAACTCGCCATCCGTGACCTCTTCGAGGCGCCCACCCCGGCGCTGCTCGCGGGCCGCGCCGACCGGGCGAGCCCGGCCCGGCCGGCCGTCGCCCCCGTCACCGACCGGCCCGCCCGCATCCCGCTGTCGGCCGCTCAGCGCCGGCTCCTGCTGGTCGAGCAGATCACCGGAAGCGGCGTCGCCTACAACTTCCCGCTGGTCTTCCGGCTGCGCGGCGCCCTCGACACCGAGGCCCTGGGCACCGCCCTGCGGGACGTCGCCGGGCGCCACGAGGCGCTGCGGACGGTGTTCCCCGCGCACGAGGGCGAGCCGTACCAGCGGATCGTCCCGACCGCCGAGGCGTTCCCCGACTGCACGGTGACCGACTGCGCCGAGGACGCGCTGCCCGCGCTGATCGAGGCGGCCCAACGCCGCCCCTTCGACCTGACCGCCGAACTCCCGCTGCGCTGCGAGGTGTTCCGGCTGGGCCCGGACGACCACGTGGTGGCCGTCGTCCTGCACCACATCACCACCGACGAGTGGTCCGACCGCCCCTTCCTCGCCGACCTCGACGCCGCCTACGCGGCCCGCCGCGAGGGACGGCCGCCCGCCCTGGCGCCCCTGCCGGTGCAGTACGCCGACTACACCCTCTGGCAGGACGACCTTCTCGCCCGGACCGGCGAGAGCCAGCTCGCCCACTGGGCGGACGCCCTGCGCGCTCTGCCCGACGAGCTCGCCCTGCCCGCCGACCGGCCGCGTCCGGTCGAGCCGACCGGGCGCGGCGGCAAGGTCCGCCTGGAGCTGCCCGCCGCCACCGGCCACGCCCTGCGTGACCTCTCCGCGGCCACCGGCACCAGCATGTTCATGCTGTTCCAGGCCGCCACCGCGGCGCTGCTGCACCGACTCGGCGCGGGGGACGACATCCCGCTCGGCGCGCCCATCGCGGGCCGCACCGACGAGGCGCTCGGCGACCTGGTCGGCTTCTTCGTGAACACCCTGGTCCTGCGCACCGACCTGTCCGGCGAGGACCTCACGTTCCGGCGGCTGCTGGGCCGGGTGCGGGAGTCGTCCCTGAAGGCCTTCGAGTACCAGGACCTGCCCTTCGACCGGGTCGTGGAGGCCCTCAACCCGCCCCGGGTGGCCGGCCGCAACCCCCTCTTCCAGGTCATGCTGGGCTACCACCACCGCCCCGACGGCGACCCGGACGTGCTCGGCCTGCGGACCGAATGGTTCGACATGGACACCGGCATGGCCAAGTTCGACCTCCACTTCACCTTCGTCGACGAGACCGGCCGCGACCGCGTCGTGCTGCTCCTGGAGTACGCGGCCGACCTCTTCGACCACGGGACGGCCGAGCGGCTCGCCGCCCGTACGGCGCGGCTGCTGGAACACGCCGCGGCCGAACCGGACCGCCCGGTGCGCGACCTCCCGCTCCTGGCGGAGGCCGAACGGGCGCTGGTGCTTCAGGAGTGGAACGCCACCGCGCACCCCGTCCCCTCCGCCACCCTGCCCGGCCTCTTCTCCGCCCAGGCGGCGCGCACCCCGCACGCCACGGCGCTCGTCTTCGAGGGCGAGCGGCTGACGTACGCGGAGCTGGACGCCCGGGTGGAGCGGACCGCAGGGGTGCTGGCCGGGCTGGGCGCGGGCCCCGAGCGGGCCGTGGCCGTCGCGCTCCCGCGCTCGCCCGAACTGGTCGTCGCCCTGCTCGCCGTCCACCGCGCCGGAGCCGCCTATCTCCCCCTCGACCCGGACTACCCGGAGGAACGCCTCGCGCTGATGGTCGAGGACGCCCGTCCGGTGTGCGTGATCCGCGACGGCCTGCCGACCGGCCCCGAGGAGGACCTGCCCGCGGCCCACGATCCGGCGCACCCCGCGTACGTGATCTACACCTCCGGCTCCACCGGCCGCCCCAAGGGAGTCGTCGTCCCGCACGAGGGCATCGTCAACCGGCTGCTGTGGATGCAGCACACCTACGGCCTGACGTCCGCCGACCGGGTCCTGCAGAAGACGCCCTCCAGCTTCGACGTGTCGGTGTGGGAGTTCTTCTGGCCCCTGATCACCGGCGCCGCCCTGGTGCTCGCCCGGCCCGAGGGCCACCGCGACCCGGCCTACCTGGCCCGGCTGATCCGCGAACAGGACGTCACCACCGTCCACTTCGTGCCCTCCATGCTCCAGCTGTTCCTGGAGGAGCCCACCGCCGCGCGGTGCGTCGGCCTGCGCCGGGTGATGTGCAGCGGCGAGGCCCTGCCCGTCGGCCTGGCCCACCGCTTCCACGAGGTCCTGACCGCCGAGCTGCACAACCTCTACGGGCCGACCGAGGCGTCGGTCGACGTGACGGCCGTCGAGATCGGGCCGGACGCGCCGAGCGTGCCGATCGGCCGCCCGGTGTGGAACACCCGGGTGTACGTCCTCGACGCCGGGCTGCGCCCGGTGCCTCCCGGTGTCCCCGGCGAGCTGTACCTCGCGGGCGTCCAGCTGGCCCGCGGCTACCTCGACCGGGCCGCGCTGACCGCCGAGCGGTTCGTCGCCGACCCGTACGGAGCGCCGGGAACGCGCATGTACCGCACGGGCGACCTGGCCCGGTGGACGGCCGACGGGACGGTCGCGTACCTGGGCCGCACCGACGACCAGGTGAAGGTGCGCGGCTTCCGCGTCGAACCCGGCGAGATCGAGGGAGTCCTGACCCGGCACCCGGCCGTCGCCCACGCCGTCGTCGCGGTCCGTGACCAGCGGCTGGTGGCCTATGTGGTGCCGGACCGGGACGCCGGACCGGTGGACGCGACGGCGTTGCGCGCCCACACGGCCGCCGCGCTCCCCGCGCACCTGGTGCCCGCGGCCTTCGTCCCGCTCGGCGCGCTGCCCCTCACCCCCAACGGCAAGCTCGACCGACGGGCCCTGCCCGCACCCGACTTCACCTCCACGGACGCGCAGGGCGCCCCGCCGCGCGGCCCGCGCGAGGAGATCCTCGGCGGACTCTTCGCCGATGTCCTCGGCCTCGAACGGGTCGGCGCCGACGACGACTTCTTCACCCTCGGCGGACACTCCCTGCTCGCCATGCGACTGGTCAGCCGCGTCCGTACGGTCCTCGGAGCGGACCTCACCGTCCGTACCGTCTTCGAGGCACCCACCCCCGCGCTGCTCGCCGCGCGGCTCGACGACCGGGCCGGCGGCCTGCCCGCCCTGGTCCCCGCGGACCGGCCCGAGGAACTCCCGCTGTCCTTCGCCCAGCAGCGGCTCTGGCTGCTGCACCGCATCGAGGGGCCGGGATCCACGTACCACATCCCGGCGGCCTGGCGGCTGACCGGCGCCCTCGACCCGGACGCGCTGGCCGCCGCGCTGCACGACGTCGCGGTACGCCACGAGAGCCTGCGCACGGTCTTCCCCGAGGAAGACGGCCGGGCCCGCCAGGTCGTGCTCGACCCGTCCCGTGTCACGGTCCCCGTCCGGCACAGCCGGGTCACCGAGAGCGAACTGCCCGGCCGGCTCGCCGAGGCCGCCGCGCGGGGCTTCGCGCTCGACCGCGACCTTCCGCTGCGCGCCCACGTGTTCGCCCTGAACCCGGACGAACACGTCCTGCTGCTGGTGCTGCACCACATCGCCGGCGACCAGTGGTCCGACGGCCCCCTCTGGCGCGACCTGGCCCTCGCCTACGAGGCCCGCCGTGCGGGACACCCGCCCGCGTGGGCGCCCCTGCCCGTGCAGTACGCCGACTACGCCCTCTGGCACCGCGAAGCACTCGGCGAAGCCGACGCGCCGGACAGCCGCCAGTCCCGCCAGCTCACCTACTGGCAGAACACCCTCGCGGGCCTGCCGGAGGAACTCGCGCTGCCCGCCGACCGCCCCCGGCCGCCGGAGAGCAGCCACCGCGGTGGCGCCGTCGGACTGACCGTCGACGCCGGACGGACCCGGGACCTGCGCACGCTGGCCCGCCGTCATGGCGTCAGCATGTTCATGGTCGCCCAGGCGGCCGTCGCCGCGCTGCTGCACCGGCTCGGCGCCGGAACGGACATCCCGCTGGGCGCACCGGTCTCGGGGCGCTCCGACGAACGCCTCGAAGACCTGGTCGGCTTCTTCGTGAACACCCTCGTCCTGCGCACCGACCTGTCCGGCGACCCCACCTTCGCCGAGTTGCTCGCCCGCGTCCGGGAGACCGACCTCGCCGCCTACGAGCACCAGGACCTGCCCTTCGAACGCCTGGTGGAGGCCGTCAACCCGGCCCGCTCACTGGCCCGGCACCCGCTGTTCCAGGTGATGGTCGTGCACCTGGAGAACGCCGGCGCCACCCCCGCCCTGCCCGGTCTGACCGCGCACCGCGAACCGCTCGGCCCGCAGGGCGCCAAGTTCGACCTCAGCTTCGACTTCGTCGAGCAGGGCGAGGACGGGCTGCGGTGCTGGATCGAGTACAGCGCCGACCTCTTCGACGAGTCGACCGCCGAACTCCTCGCCGAGCGTCTGGACGCACTGCTGGAGCAGGTCGCCGCCGACCCCGGCCGCCGCGTCGGCAGCCTCGACCTGCTGCGCGACGACGACCGCGCCCGCGTCCTCACCGAGTGGAACGACACCGCGCGGCCCGTCCCCGGCCTCACCCTGCCGGAGCTGTTCCGCGCGCAGGCCACCCGTACCCCCGAGGCCACCGCGGTCGTCTTCGAGGACACCGCCCTCACCTACGCCGAACTCGACCTGCGGGTGGAGCGTCTCGCCCACACCCTCGCCGCGCACGGGGCGCGGGCCGAGGCCACCGTGGCCGTCGCCCTGCCGCGCTCCCTCGCCCTCGTGGTGGCGCTGCTCGCGGTCCACCGCGCGGGCGCCGCCTACCTGCCCCTCGACACCGGCCACCCGGCCGAGCGGCTCGCGTACACGCTCACCGACGCCCGTCCGGTCTGCCTGGTCACCGCCGACGGGGTCGGCCTCCCGGACACCGGCGTGCCCACCCTCACGGTGGACGCCGACGGCGTCCCCGACCGCCCGGCGCACGCACCCCTGCCCACCGCCCACGACCCCCGCCACCCCGCGTACGTGATCTACACCTCCGGCTCCACCGGCCGCCCCAAGGGCGTCACCGTGCCCCACGAGGGCATCGCCAACCGGCTCCTGTGGATGCAGGACACCTACCGTCTCGACTCCGGCGACCGGGTCCTGCAGAAGACCCCGGCCGGGTTCGACGTGTCGGTGTGGGAGTTCTTCTGGCCGCTCGTCACCGGCGCCACCCTGGTCGTCGCCCGCCCGGAGGGCCACCAGGACCCGGCCTACCTCGCCGACCTGATACGGCGCCGGCACATCACCACGGTGCACTTCGTGCCGTCGATGCTGCGTGCCTTCCTCGACGAACCGACCGTGGCCGGGTGCACCGGACTGCGCCAGGTGATGTGCAGCGGCGAGGCACTGCCCGCTCCGCTGGCCGCCCGCTTCCACCGGACCCTGCCGGGCAGCCGCCTGCACAACCTGTACGGCCCGACGGAGGCGTCCGTCGACGTCACCGCCCACGAGGTGCCCGCCGACCCGGCCGCCGTACCGATCGGCCGCCCGGTCTGGAACACCCGCACCTACGTCCTGGACGCCGCACTGCGCCCGGTCCCGCCCGGCGTGGCCGGCGAACTGTACCTGGCGGGCGTCCAGTTGGCCCGCGGCTACCTGGGCCGCCCCGGCCTGACCGCCGAGCGGTTCGTCGCCGACCCCCACGCCGACGGGCCCGGCGCCCGTATGTACCGCACCGGGGACCTGGCCCGCTGGACCCGGGACGGCACGCTGGAGTACCTCGGCCGCGCCGACGACCAGATCAAGCTGCGCGGCTTCCGGATCGAGCTCGGCGAGATCGAGACCGTCCTCGCGACGCACCCGTCCGTCGACCACGCCACCGTCGTCCTGCGCGACGCCCACCTGATCGCGTACGCCGTCCCGGCCGGGGACGGCCCGCCGGTGGACGCGGCGGCGCTGCGTGCCCACGCCGCCGCCGTGCTGCCCGACCACATGGTCCCGGCCGCCGTCGTCACCCTCGACGCCCTCCCGCTCACCCCCAACGGCAAGCTGGACCGCCGGGCGCTGCCCGCCCCCGACTTCGCCGCCGAGGTGACCGACGCCCGGCCGCGCACGGCGCTGGAGGAGACCCTCGGCGCGCTCGTCGCGGACGTCCTCGGCCTCGAACGGGTCGGTGTCGAGGACGACTTCTTCGCCCTCGGCGGCGACAGCATCGTCGCCATGCAGCTGGTCGCCCGGGCCCGCGCCGCCGGGCTCGCGTTCAGCCCCCGTGACGTGTTCCGGCACAAGTCCGTCGCGGGCCTGGCCACCGTGGCCGCCACCACCGGCCCCGCCCCGGCCGACGGGGACCTCGGCGACGCCGCCCCCCTGCTCGACCTCACCGTGGACGAGCGCGCCGAACTCGCCGCCCTGCCCGCCGGAACCGAGGTCCTGCCCGTCTCCCCGCTCCAGGCCGGCCTGCTCTTCCACGCCGCCCTCGACTCCGGCGAGGAGGGCCCCGACGTGTACACCGTCCAGGTCTCCTACGACCTGGAAGGACCACTGGACGCCGACCGGCTGCGCGCCGCCGGACAGGCGGTGCTCGACGCGCACGAGAACCTGCGCAGCGGCTTTCGGCACCTGTCCTCCGGGCGGCCCGTCGCCGTCGTACCGCGCACCGCCGTACTGCCCTGGCGGCAGCTCGACCTCACCGGCCCGGATGCCGGCCCGGACACCGACCGGAGCGACGACCCGGACGCGTGGACCCGGCTGCTCGGCCAGGAGCGGCGCCGCTTCGACCCCGAACGCCCGCCGCTGCTGCGGCTGTTGTTGGCCCGGCTCGGCCCGGACCAGCACCGGCTCGTGCTCTCGCACCAGCACCTCCTGCTGGACGGCTGGTCGCTGCCGCTGCTCACCGCCGAGCTGTGGGCGCGCTACGAGGGCCGCACCCCCGCCGCGCCGGCCCCGTACCGCGAGCATCTGCGGCTGCTCGCCGCCCAGGACCCGGCCGCCTCGGCCGCCGCGTGGGCCGAGGCCCTCGGCTCTCTCGCCGAACCCACCCGGCTCGCGCCCGTCGACGCCGACCGCGCCGCCGCCGTGCCGCACACCCACACCGTCGCCCTGGACGCCGTCCGCACGGCGGAGCTCGAGACGTTCGCCCGGCGCCGGGGTGTCACCCTCAACACCCTCGTCCAGGCCGCCTGGGGTGTCCTCCTCGGCCGGCTCACCGGGCGGCAGGACGTGGTGTTCGGCGCGACCGTCGCCGGCCGCTCGCCCGAGCTGGCCGGGGCCGAGTCGATGATCGGCCTGTTCATCAACACCGTGCCCGTCCGGGTGCGGGTCCGTCCGCAGGAGAGCACGGCCGGTCTGCTGGCCCGGCTCCAGGACGAGCAGTCCCGGCTCATCGCCCATCAGCACCTCGGCCTCGCCGACATCCAGCGCGCCGCCGGACTCGGCGAACTCTTCGACACCCTGGTGGTGTTCGAGTCGTATCCGGTGACGGAGGCGGACGGGGGAGGCGCCGGACCGCGTGTCACGGTCCGCGACCACGAGGACTCCACCCACTATCCGTTCGCGTGGGCCGTCGAGCCCGCGGAGCGGCTGCGGCTGACCGCCGAGTTCCGCCCCGAGCTGTTCACACCGGCCACCGTGCGGCGGATCGCCTCCGCCCTGACGGCCCTGCTCACCGGCATGGCGGCCGACCCCGACCGCCCGGTCGGACGGCTCGACCTGCTGGACCCCGACGACCGGCACACCGTCCTTCGGACCTGGAACGACACCGCGCTGCCCGTACCGGCGGACGAGCGGCCGGGCACCGTACCCGCGCTGTTCGCCGCCCAGGCCGCCGCCGCACCGGACGAGGTCGCCGTCACCGATGGCTCGGTGACCTGGACGTTCGCCGAACTCGACGCCCGCACCGACCGGTTGGCGCGCATCCTCGCCGGACACGGTGCCGGCCCCGAGCGGATCGTGGCCCTCGCCCTGCCCCGCACCGCCGACCACATCGCCGCGATCCTCGCCGTGATGAAGGCGGGCGCCGCCTATCTGCCCCTCGACCCCGACCTGCCCGGGTCCCGGCTCACCGGCATGCTCGACGACGCCCGCCCGGTCCTGGTCCTGGCCACCGAGGAGACCGCCCGCGCGCTGCCAGCCACCGAGATCCCGGTGCTGCTCCTCGACACCCCGGCCGACACCCCGGCCGACGGCCTGCCGGAGGCGGATCCCACCCCTCCCGCTCCCGACCACCCCGCCTACGTCATCTACACCTCCGGCTCGACGGGCCGTCCCAAGGGGGTCGTCGTCACCCAGCGCGGTATCGCCAACCTCTTCCACAGCCACCGCCACGACCTGCACGAAGTGGCCCGGCGCCGCACCGGACGCCGGCACCTGCGCGTCGGGCACGCATGGTCCTTCTCCTTCGACGCCTCCTGGCAGCCGCAGCTGTGGCTGCTGGACGGACACGCCCTGCACATCGCGGACGACGAGACCCGCCGCGACCCCGAACTCCTCACCGCCTTCGTCCGGGACCGGGGCATCGACTTCATCGAGGTCACCCCGTCGCTGCTGGCCCAGATGGCGGACAGCGGGCTGATCGGTCCCGAGGGCGACTGCCCGCTCTCCGTGGTCGGCTTCGGCGGCGAGGCCGTACCCCCGGCGCTGTGGGCCCGGCTGGCCGCGCTGCCGGACACCGAGGCGGTCAACCTGTACGGCCCCACCGAGGCCACCGTCGACGCCCTCGTCGGCCGGGTCCGCGACAGCGCGAGCCCCGTCGTCGGGCGCCCGGTCCACCACTCGCGCGCCTATGTGCTGGACACCGCGCTGCGCCCGGTCCCGCCCGGCGTCACCGGCGAGCTGTACCTGTCGGGACCGGGCCTGGCCCGCGGCTACCTCGGCCGGCCGGACCTGACCGCCGAGCGCTTCGTGGCCGACCCGTTCGGTCCCCCCGGGGAGCGCATGTACCGCACCGGTGACCTGGCCCGCTGGACCGAGGACGGCCTGCTCGAGTTCGCCGGCCGCACCGACGACCAGGTCAAGATCCGCGGCTACCGGGTCGAACTCGCCGAGATCGAGGCCGTGTTGGACACCCACCCGGCCGTGGCACAGACGGTCGTCGTGGCCCGCGAACACCGGCCGGGCGTACGGCAGCTCATCGCGTACGCCGTCGTCCCGGACGGCGGCGAGGACCCGGCCGCCCTGCGCGCCCACGCCGCCGCCGCGCTGCCCGACTACATGGTCCCGGCCGCCGTGGTCGCCTTGGCCCGGCTGCCGCTGCTCTCCAACGGCAAGCTCGACCGGGCCGCCCTGCCCGCCCCGGACTTCACCGCCGCGGGCGGCGGCCGGGCCCCTGCGAGCGACGCCGAGCACACCCTGCGCGACCTGTTCGCGGACGCCCTCGGGCTGCCCGCCGAGGCGGTCGGCACGGACGACGACTTCTTCGCCTTCGGCGGCGACAGCATCGTCGCCATGCAACTCGTCGCCCGGGCCAGGGCGGGCGGCCTGCGGGTCACCCCGCGTCAGGTCTTCCAGCACCGCACCGTCGCCGCGCTCGCCGCCGTGGCCGTGCCGCTCGGCGCCGACGAACGGCAGGCCGCCCACGACGACGGCACCGGCACGGTCCCGCTCACCCCGATCATGCGCGCCCTGCTCGAACGCGGCGGCCCCATCGCCGCCTACCACCAGGCAGCCCTGGTCCGCACCCCGGCCGACCTGACCGGGCCCGGACTGCTGGCCGTGCTCACGGCGCTCGCCGCCCGGCACGACATGCTCCGCGCCCGGCTCGTCCGCGACCCGGAGTGGGCCCTGCGGGTTCCCCCGGCGCAGGAGACCGACGTCGGCAGCTGGCTCACCCGGGCCGACGTGCGCGGCGCGGACGAGGCCGCACTGCGCGCCGCCATCTCCGCCCACGCGGCGACGGCACGGGACGGGCTGGACCCGGAGGGCGGGGCGATGGTGCGGGCGGTCTGGTTCGACGCCGGGCCGGGGCACCCCGGACGGCTGCTGATCCTCGTCCACCACCTGGTGATCGACGGCGTCTCCTGGCGTGTCCTGTTGCCCGACCTCGCCACCGCCTGGGCCGCCGTCCGCACCGGCCGCCCCGCCGGACTGGCTCCCGTGGAGCTGTCGTTCGCCCGCTGGTCACGGCTGCTCGGGACCCGCGCGGGCGATCCGGCGGCCGAGGACGAGCTGCCCTGGTGGACCTCCGCCCTCGCCGAGGGCGCCGACCTTCCCCTGGCCCGCCCGCTGGACCCCGCCCGGGACACGGTCGCCACCACCCGCTACCTCTCCCTGACCCTGCCCGCCGACCTGACCGGCCCCCTGCTGAGCCGGGTCCCGGCCGCCTTCGGCGCCACCGTCAACGACGTCCTGCTCACCGCGTTCGCCCTCGCGGTCGCCGACTGGCGGGCCCGGACCCCGGGGGCGGGGGGACCGGGCGGACCCGTCCTGGTCGACCTGGAGGGTCACGGCCGCGAGGAGGAACTCGCGGGCGGCGCCGACCTGTCCCGTACGGTCGGCTGGTTCACCAGCGTCGTGCCCGTACGACTCGACCCGGGCGAGGCGGACCCGGCGGACGCCTTCGAGGGCGGCCCCGCGCTGGACGAGGCACTGGCCCGGATCCGGGCCCATCTCGCGGCGCTGCCCGCCTCCGGGATCGGACACGGCCTGCTGCGCCGGCTCAACCCCCGGACCGGCCCCGGGCTCGCCCGACTCGGCGAGCCGCAGATCGAGTTCAACTACATGGGCCGCTTCGAGTACCCGGAGGCCGTCGACTGGTCCTACGCCCCCGAGGACGACGCCGCCGACCTCGACGCCGACCCCGGCATGCCGATGTCCCACGCGCTCACCCTCAACGCCCTCACCGAGGACCGTCCCGAGGGACCGGAACTGAGCGCCCACTGGGCGTACGCGGCCGGACTCCTCACCGAGGAGGCGGTACGGGACCTGGCCGAGACCTGGTTCCGCGCGCTGGAGGCGGTCGTACGCCGGGCCACCGCCTTGAACCAGCCCTGACCGAGACGCACTTGACCCGACAACAGGCCAGTCAGAGAGCCCCAGAGAAGCCCAGAGAGATCCAGAGAAGCCCCAGAGAAGCCCAAGAGAGCCCCAGAGAGACCCAGAGAGACAGGGAACCCGACATGAGCAACCCGTTCGAGAACCCCGACGGCGTGTACTCCGTCCTCGTCAACGACGAGGGCCAGTACAGCCTGTGGCCCGACTTCGTGGACGTCCCGGCCGGCTGGACCGTCGCGCACGGCCCGGCCGCCCGCCAGGAGTGCCTGGACCACATCGAGACCCACTGGACCGACCTGCGGCCCAGGAGCCTCGTAGAGGCCGAGGGGGCCTGAGCCCGGCGGGGCATGACGAGGGGGGCGGGCCCGCGGCCCCGCCCCCTTCGTCATGCCGTGGGACCGGTCAGGACGCCGGCTGCTCCACCTTGGTGTCGGTCTTGCCGTCCACCGCCGCGGCGAGCTGCGGCACCACGCGGTCGATGACGTAGGGCAGGCTCAGCACGGTCGACAGCGAGACAGCGTTGCCGTAGTCGCCGCTCTCCTGGACGAAGACCTCGCGGCCCTGCTTCACCACGTTCAGGTCGGAGTAGATCTTGTCGCTGTGCAGCTTGGTGACCGCCGTGGTGAGGTCCGGCACGATCCACACGGCGACGTCCTGGTCGAGCAGGTCGAAGCGCTCCTTGCTGATGTTGGCGCCGAACGTGTCCCCGATCACCTTGTCGAGGTCCTTCGGCAGCGAGAAGCCGAGGTCGGACAGGATCCGCGAGCGGGTGTCCTGGCTGCCGTAGACGAACGTGCCCTCGTACGGGGTCGCCATGACGGCCGTGGCCCCGGCGAAGGCGGGGTTGGCCTTCTTGGCCGCCGCGAACTTCTCCTCGACGCCCGACACGAGCGTCTTGGCCTCGCTCTCCTTGCCGAGCGCCTTGCCGATCTCCTCGGTCTGCTGCTGCCACGGCACGCCGTAGTCGTTGTACGCCTTCGGCTGGGCGACCACCGGCGCGAACTTCGACAGGCTCTCGTACTGGGCCTTGGTCAGGCCCGAGTACACGGCGAGGATGAGATCGGGCTTCAGCGCGGCGATCTTCTCCACCTGGGGGCCGGTGCCGGTGTCGGTGAGGACGGTCGGCGCCGCCGCGCCGCCCAGCTTGTCCTCGGCCCACGGGCCGACGGCGCCCTTGTAGCCGCCGAGCCACTCGGTCGTGCCGACCGGCACCTTGCCCAGCGCGAGGACGGCGTCCTGGTCGGTGAGACCGACGGTGACGATCCGCTTCGGCTCGGACTCGATCGTCGTACTGCCGTACTTGTGGTCGAGGGTCACGGGGAAGGCGCCGGCGGCGGACGAGGAGTCGGACCCCTTCGCGCCGGAGGACGAGGAACCGGAGTCGGAGTCGCCGCAGCCGACCGCCGCGACGGCGAGCAGAACTACGGAGGCGAGCAGGCCGGACAGCCGTGAGGCTCTGGTGGCGCGGGGCATCGGATGATCCTTCTGTTCGTCGCGGTGCGTTCGGCGGGGGGTGGCCGGTTCCGGGGCGGTGGGACGGCGGGCAGATTTCTCGTCAGGGGCCGTCCGGGGCGGGGGAGCGACTGCCGGACCAGGCGTGCCACAGGGTGGCGTACGCGCCGTCGGCGGTGAGCAGTTCGTCGTGCGTGCCGCTCTCCACGACCCGGCCGTCACTGAGGACGACCACCCGGTCGGCGGTGGCGGCCTGGCTGAGCCGGTGCGCCACGACCAGCGCCGTACGGCCCCGCAGGGCCTGCTCGGCGGCCGCGTCGAGCTGGCGGGCGCCCGAGCTGCCCGCCTCGGCGGTCGCCTCGTCGAGGACCACGACCGGCGGATCGGCCAACAGCAGGCGGGCCAGCGCGAGTTGCTGGGCCCGGTCGGCGGTGAGCCGGTGTCCGCCGTCGCCGACGACGGTCTCCAGGCCCTCCGGCAGCGCCTCGGCCCAGCCGAGGGCGCCCACCGTGGCGAGCGCCTCCCGCAGCTCCTCGTCGTCCGCCAGGGGGCGGGCCAGCCGCAGATCGTCGGCGAGCGGTCCGGCGAAGACGTGCACCTCCTGCGTGACGAGCCCCACCAGGCGGCCGGACTCGTCCGGTTCGACGCCACCGACGTCGATCCGTCCGCTCTCCGGCCGGTGCAGCCCCGCCACCAGCTTCGCGAGCGTCGTCTTGCCCGCCCCGGTCGTACCGACCAACGCGACCCGTTCCTTGGGCCGGATCTCCAGATCGACGCCGTGCAGCACCGGACGGCCGGGCACATACGCGTGGGAGACCGCGGTCAGCGTCACGGACGGGGCACCGGCGGCGGTCGAACGGTCGTCCCCGCGCTCGGCGAACGTGGGCGCCGGCTCGTCCACCACCCCGACCAGCCGGGCCAGTCCCGCCGTCGCCGACTGGGCGTCGTCGAGCAGCACGAGCGCGGTGTTCACCGGCCCGAAGAGGCTGTGGAAGTACAGCGCGGCGGCCGTCGCGGTGCCGACCGAGGCGGAGCCGGAGCGCACCAGCAGGAACCCGGTGACCAGGACGGCGCTGAGGCCCGCGTACTCGGCGATGTGCAGACGGCTGTAGAAGCGCAGCACCAGCTGCACCCCGCGCATCGTCAGTTCCACCGACGCCCGCGACCGGTCGGTGACCCGCCGGGTGTGGCCGGCCTGGAGCCGGTACGCCCGTACGGTCCGCGCCCCGCCGATGGTGTCCAGCAGCTGCTGCTGCTGGGAACCGGTGGCGATGCGCTCCTTGGCGTACAGGGGCACGGCGTTGCGCACGTACCACCGCGCGGTGTGCGCCTGTACGGGCAGGGCGACGAGCGCGGCCAGCAGGAACCGCCAGTCCAGCAGGGCGAGGGCGCCCAGGGTCAGCACGATCGACAGCGCGGAGCGGGCCAGCTCCGGCAGGGCGCCGCGCACCGCGTCGGCGACCCGGGACACGTCCCGGGTGACCCGGGCGTTGAGGTCGCCGGAGCCCGCTTTCTCCAGCCGCCCCAGCGGCAGCGAGAGCGCACGCTCCACGAACAGCTCGCGCAGCCGGGCGAGCACGGTCTCGCCGAGCCGGGACACCAGCGACATGCCCAGCGCGGTCGTGACGCCCTGCACCACGGCGACCCCGGCCAGCGCGAGGACGGGCAGGGTGAGCGCGTCGGGGGAGCGGTGCTCGGTGACCACGTCGACGATGTGACCGAGCAGGGGCTGGGTGAGCAGCCCGACGGAGGTGGCGAGCACCATCAGCCCGAACCCGGCCCAGGCCAGCCCCCGATGCGGCCGCAGCAACTCACGCACCGCGGCCCGGGTACGGGCGGGACTCGCCGTCGGCAGCAGGGCCCGATCGGCTTCCCCCTGCCCGGCCTCTGTCTGCCCCGCCGCTGTTTGCCCCGCCTCTGTCCGCCCTGCCGCTTTCTGTGCGGCTTCCGTCTGCGCGGCTCTTGTCTCTTCCGTCGTCACGCCAGCACCGCCGTCCGGTAGGTCGCGTCGGCCTGTACGAGTTCGGCGTGTGTGCCTTCGGCGCCCACCCGGCCGCCGTCGAGCAGGACCACCCGGTCGGCGACGGCGAGCAGCGCCGGGCTGTTGGTCACCACGACCGTGGTGCGGCCGCGCCGGATCTCGCGCAGCCCTTGGGCGATGCGTGCCTCGGTGACCGCGTCCACGGCCGTCGTCGGATCGTGGACGACCAGGACGGGCGGCCCGGCGCGCAGGGCACGCGCCAGCAGGACGCGCTGGCGCTGACCGCCCGACAGGGACCGGCCGCCCTCGCCGACACCGGTCGCGGCGCCGTGCGGCAGGGAACGGGCCACCTCGTCGGCGTGGGCGGCGGCCATGGCGCGCTCCGTCCGGAGATCCGCCGTGCCTTCCGCCGTTCCGTTCACCGCCCCGTCGGCCCCGTCGGCCCCGTCGGCCCCGTCCGCCCCGTCGGCCCCGTCCGCCTGACCGATCTCCGCCGGGCCGCTCCGAGCCTCCGCCTCCCCTTGCGGAGTCACGTTCGCGGCCAGCGAGCCGTCGAACAGCACGGCGTCATGGGCGGCCACCAGCACCGCCGCCCGCAGCCCCGCCGGATCGAGTCGGGTCAGCGGCACGCCGTCCAGTTCGACCGAACCCGACTCCGGGTCGGTCTCCCGGCCCAGGCAGCGCAGCAGGGCCTCGGCGGAGGCCGGATCCGTCACGGCGATCCCGGTCAGCCGCCCCGCCGTCAGGTCGAGGTCGACGCCGTCCGGCCCACCGAGCCGCACCCCGCGCAGCCGCAGTTCCCCGCGCACCGGGTCCGGCACCGGGTCCTGGCCGCCCACCACGGCGGGCTGCGCGGCGAGGACCTCCGCGACCCGGGCGGCCGAGGCCCGGCCCTGCGCCAGTTCGGCGTTGACCCAGGCGAACGTCTCCAACGGCCCCAGCAGGAACAGCGCGAGACCCACCGCGGACACCAACTGCCCGAGCGTGAGCGAGCCGTCGAGCGCAAGCCGCCCGCCGACCAGCGCTATCAGCGCGATGAACCCGCCGGTCAGGGCGAGGACGAGCCCGGTCTGCCAGGACTCGGCACGGGCCGCGCGCAGGGTGGCCGCGAGCGAGGCACGGCTGGTACGGCGGTACCGCTCGACGGCCGCCTGCTGGGCGCCCAGCCCCTTCAGCACCCGAAGCCCGGCCACCAGGTCGGCGGCCACTCCCGAGGCGTGGGCGGCCCGGTCCTGCTCGGCCTCGCTGCGACGCTCCAGCGGCTTGCTCAGCAGATGCCCCAGCCACAGCAGCACCGGCGTGCCCAGCAGCACGATCAGCCCGAGCGGCACGGACGTCAGCAGCAGCCACACGGCGCTGGCGGTGATGCCGGCGACCGCCCACATCCCGCTCATCAGCGCCATGTTCACCGCGCCGACGCGCTTGGCGTCCTCGGTCGCGACGTTGGCCAGCTCGCCGGGCAGCCGTCCCTCCTCGGCGCCGCCGCGGGCGTCGAGCACCCGGCGCACGATCGCCAGGCGAAGGGTGTGCGCGGCCTCTTCGGCACTGCGCTCACCGGCCCGCGCGCCCAGCCGGAAACTCCACGACAGCGCCACGTACATCACGGCCAGGACGACCAGCCAGAGGGCGAGCCGCCCGGCGTCCTGCCCGGCCACGGCCTGGTCGATGACGACACCGATGAGCACCGGGACCAGGGCTTCCCCCAGTTGGTGCACACACCCGAGCGCCGCGCCGAGACCGACGCGCCGCGCCTGCCCCCTGACCGAGCGCGTCAGGACATCCCGCCCCGACTGTTCCCCTGATCTCACCAGCCACCCTCCGGAAACCGGTCAACTTAGGCAAGGCTACTCTAAGTGAAGGCGGGCGAGTCAATGCCCTGGCGGCCCGACGCGCCGCGTGGCGCGCACCCGGGACGACGCCGGCCCGGCCGGGCCGGGACCGGTGTGCTTCAGTGGGCGCCGTGACCATCGCCCGCCGCGCCGCTCGGGCCCCGCTCCTCGGAAGGGACCGGACCGCGTGCACGTACTGATCCTGGGCGGGACCACCGAGGCCCGTCGCCTCGCCGAACTCCTGGCGGCCGACGCCGTGCCGGGGTTCCGCGTGACGACCTCCCTGGCCGGACGGGTGGCCGCCCCCCGGCTGCCGCCCGGCGAGGTGCGCGTGGGCGGCTTCGGCGGGGCCGAGGGGCTCGCCGCGTGGCTGGACGAGCAGGGGGTCGACGCGCTCGTCGACGCCACCCACCCCTTCGCCGGGACGATCAGCCGCAACGCGGCGAAGGCCGCGGCCGACGCCCGTGTCCCGCTGCTCGCGCTGCGCCGCCCGGGCTGGGTCCCGGTGGCGGGCGACGTCTGGCACGAGACCGGTTCCCTGGCGGAGGCCGCCGAGCTGCTGCCCTCGCTCGGCCGGCGGGTGTTCCTCACCACCGGGCGCATGGGGCTGGCCGCCTTCGCCGCCCTGGACGACCTGTGGTTCCTCGTACGGTCCGTCGACGCACCCGAGGCGCCGGTCCCGTCCCGCATGGACCTGCTGCTCGACCGCGGGCCCTTCACGCTGGACGGGGAGCGCGAACTGCTGCGCCGTCACCGGATCGACGTCGTCGTGACCAAGGACAGCGGGGGAGCGGCCACCGCCCCGAAACTGACCGCCGCCCGTGCGGCGGGGCTGCCCGTGGTCGTGGTGCGCCGACCGCCGCTCCCCGCGGGCGTCCGGGTCGCGGCAGGCCCGGAGCAGGCCCTGGCATGGCTCGGGGACGCCGGACGCGGAGGGCCGAACGGGGAGGGGAGCAGCGGGCGCTGATGCCGCGTCAGGGAGTCGGTGCGGCGCCCAGGAAGCGTATGTGCGGGCGGTCGTCGGGGCCGTCGGCCGTGACGGTGGCCCGGACGCCGTAGACATCGGCGATGAGGGCCTCGGTGAGGACGTCGTGCGGGCTGCCGCAGGCCACCACGCGCCCCTCCCTGAGGACGACGAGCCGGTCGCAGTACATCGCGGCCAGGTTGAGGTCGTGCAGCGCGACGACGCTGGTGATCCGCAGCTCGGTGATCAGGGTCAGCAGGGCGAGCTGGTGCTGGATGTCGAGGTGGTTGGTGGGCTCGTCCAGGAGGAGTTCGCGGGGCTCCTGGGCGAGGGCGCGGGCGATCTGGACGCGCTGGCGTTCGCCACCCGAGAGCGAGTGCCAGGGCCGGTGGGTCTTGTCGGCGAGCCCGGTGCGCGCCAGCGCGGAGCGGACGGCTTCCTCGTCGGCGGCGGTGGCGGCCGCCCAGGCGCGGCGGTGCGGGATGCGGCCGAGGCGTACGACGTCGTGGACGCTCAACGCGAGCCGGGTGTCGGCCTGTTGCTCGACGACGGCGATGCGCCGGGCGACGGCGCGGCGGCTCACCCGGGGCAGCGGGCGGTCGTCGAGGGTGACGACGCCGGAGTCCGGGGCGAGCACACCGGCGAGCAGCCGCAGCAGGGTGGACTTGCCCGAGCCGTTCGGGCCGAGCAGGCCGGTGACGGCGCCGGGGCGGGGCGTCAGGCTGACCCCGTCGAGGATCAGGGTGCCGCCGGCGGCACGGCCGACCCGGTCGGCACGCAGCCCCTCGGAACCGGCCGTCTCCGAACCGGCCGTCTCCGAACCGGTCGGACCCGAGCTCGTCGAATTCGGGTCGGTCGTCTCCGAGCCGGTCATCGGGTGCCCTTCGCGCGGTACAGGACGGCGACGAACGCCGGGACACCGATGAGGGAGGTCACCACACCCACCGGCACCTCCTGCGGGTCGAGCACGGTGCGGGCGAGGGTGTCGACCCAGACCAGGAACACCGCGCCGGTCAGGGCGGTGGCGGGCAGCAGCCGGGTGTGGCCGGGGCCGGTGAGGACGCGCGCGGCGTGCGGGAGCACCAGGCCGACGAAGCCGATCGCCCCGGCCGAACTCACCAGGGCGGCGGTGAGCAGCGCGGTCGTGCACAGCAGCACCAGACGGGTGCGGGCCACGGAGACGCCGAGGGAGAGGGCGGCGTCCTGCCCGAAGGCGAACGCGTCCAGGGTCCTGGCGTGACCGAGGCAGACGGTGAGCGCCACGACCAGCGCGGCCGCGCCGACGGTCACGTCCGTCCAGTCGGCGCCGCTGAGCGAGCCGAGCAGCCAGAACATGATGCCGCGGGTGGTCTCCGCGTCGGCGGCCGTCATCACGACGAAGGAGGTGAGCGCGGAGAACAGCTGCATGGCGGCGACTCCGGCGAGGACCACCCGGTCCGTGGTGCCGCCGAGGGTGTGGCTGAGCAGCAGTACCAGCGCGAAGGAGACCAGCGCGCCGAGGAACGCGCCGCCGGAGACCGACAGGAGGCCGCCGCCCGCGCCGAGGACGACGACCAGCACCGCGCCGGTCGAGGCGCCGGAGGAGACCCCGAGGACGAAGGGGTCGGCGAGCGGATTGCGCAGCAGGGACTGCATCACGGCCCCGCACACCGCGAGGCCGGCGCCGCACACCGCGGCGAGCAGGGTGCGCGGCAGCCGCAGGTTCCACACGATGCCGTCCCGCAGCGGAGTCAACCGCGCCCGCCCCCAGCCGAGATGGGCCGCGACGGCGGACCACACGTCACCGACGGCGATGTCCGCGGGGCCGATGGTGATGGCCACGGCGACCGAGGCGCACAGCAGCGCGAGACCGGACGCCCACAGCAGCGTGCGGCGCAGTCCGCCCACGGCCGCCGCCCTGGCCCCTCTGGACGGCGCCTCGGACGCCGCGGTCTTGGACGCCGACGGCGCGGCGGTCATCCCGCGAGGCCCTGGCCGCGCAGCGCCGCCGCCACCTTCTCGATGCCCTCGACGGTCCTGACGGTCGGGTTCATGGCCTGTCCCGACAGCAGCACGTACCGCTTCTTCTTCACCGCGGTCATGTTCTTGGTGACCGGGTTCGACTCCAGGAACTCGATCTTCTTGGCGGCGGTCTCGGCCGTCTGCTGCCTACGGGTCAGGTCGCCGATGACGAGGAGGTCCGGGTCGCGGTCGGCGACCGTCTCCCAGTTGACCTGGGGCCACTCCTGATCGGTGTCGTCGAAGGCGTTCTTCGCGCCGAGCGCGTCGGTGACGATGCCCGGTGCGCCGCAGCAGCCCGCGAGATACGGGGACCGAGAGTTGGCGAACCAGTACATGAGGGTCACGCCCCGGGCGTCGAGGCCGGCGGTGGCCCTGGTCACCCGGCTCTTCAGCCCGGCCACGAGCCGCTCGCCGCGCTCCCGGACACCGAAGACCTCGGCCAGGTCGCGGACTTCGCCGTAGACCGCGTCCATGGTCAGCGGCTCGGTGCGGACGCCGTCGCCGTCACCGCTGTTGTCCTTGCCGACACAGTCGGAGGGGGAGAGGTACGTGGGCACGCCGAGCTTGGCGAACTGCTCGCGCGGGGCGACCCCGCCCTTGCCGAGGGTGGAGGCGAAGGAGGCGGCGACGAAGTCGGGTTCGGTGTCCAGGACCGTTTCGAAGGAGGGGGCGTCGTCGGCGAGGCGCTTCACCTTCGCGTTCGCCTTCTGCAGGCCCTCGGCCACCGGGTCGGTCCAGGTGGCGGTGCCCACCATGCGGTCGGCCAGCCCGAGGGAGAGCATGATCTCGGTCGTGCCCTGGTTGAGGGAGACGGCCCGCCGCGGAGGGCCGTCGACGAGGACCTGCCGCCCGCAGTTGTCGAGACGGACCGGACGGCCGGCGGCCCCGCTCTTCCCCGCCGGACCGGTGGAGTCCGCCGGGCCCGAGGAGCCGCAGCCGGCCAGCAGCAGGGCACCGGCCAGGAACAGAACGGCAGGCCGGGCGGAACGGACGGGACGTGCGAACGGCACAGGGTTTCCTTCGGCGTCGAGGGCTCAAGCGCGAAGCCCGGTCGTACGGTGCTCCCCGTCCCTCTCCCGGCGGCGGGGTGGCCAGCAGGTCTTCGGACTCGGGGTCACCCGGACGAGGCGCCTTCCCGGACCGCGTACGCCGTCCAGTGGCCGTTGCCCCGCCCGTCGCCCTCACCGCTGCGCGTCAGCTCCGGATTCGCACCGGATTCCCTGACCCGTACGCACTCTCGTGCGCACATGGGTTCGACTGGCCTTGGCAAGCTACCACAGCCGCGGAGGCCGCCCGCGGGCCTTTCCGTACGGCGGCTCGGGCCCTCTCGTCGGCTGTCGGGCCTGGTTACTATGCTCATTCAGGCCAGAGGGAGAGCGTCATGTTGACCGAGGTCACAGCGACCCGCTACCTCGCTCCGCTGCGGGCGGGCGGCTCCGTGCCCGCCGTCGTCGAGGCCGACGACCTGGGCACCTACGTCGTCAAGTTCACGGGCTCCGCGCAGGGCCGCAAGGCGCTCGTCGCCGAGGTGATCGTGGGCGAGC
The DNA here is from genome assembly GCA_001298545.1 of Actinobacteria bacterium OV320. Lineage (GTDB taxonomy): Bacteria > Actinomycetota > Actinomycetes > Streptomycetales > Streptomycetaceae > Streptomyces > Streptomyces coriariae. The sequence goes on along the minus strand of LJCX01000030.1, from coordinate 62,590 downwards.
TGGCCCGCGCCCTCGGGCTGCGCTTTCCCGAACTGGTCCTGGTCCGGTTCGACCCGGCGATCGCGGAGCGGGAACCGCACCAGGAGGTACGGGAGCTGCACGCCGCGAGCGCGGGGCTCAATCTCGGGATGGACTTCCTGCCGGGTGCGCAGGACTTCACGCCGGAGGTCGCCGAGGCCTTCCCGGTGGAGCCGCTGGAGGCCGGGAGGATCGTCTGGCTGGACGCCCTGACCGTCAACGTCGACCGGACGGTGCACAGCTCCAACCTGATGGTCTGGCCGACGTTCGGCATCGCCCCGCCGCGGTTGTGGCTCATCGACCACGGCGCCGCCCTCGTCTTCCACCACCGCTGGGACGGCGCCGACCCCGAGAAGCGCTACGACTTCCGCCACCACGCCCTCGGCCGCTGCGCCCCGGACACCCGGGCGGCCGACGCCGAACTGGCGCCCAGGGTGACCGAGGAGCTGCTGCGCCGGATCGTGGCGGAGGTACCGGACGCCTGGCTGACCGGCGAGCCGGGGTTCGCGACCCCGGACGCGGTCCGGGAGGCGTATGTGCGCTACCTCCACGCGCGTGTGCGGGCTTCGGCGGCCTGGCTGCCCACCGACTTCCCCGCCCCGCAGGAGCTCGCCGCCGACGAGGAACGGCGCGCGGCGAGGACACGGCAAGGACGGCCCGACTGGCTGAAGCGGGTCCCCGACCTGCACGGCAAGCCGGCCGCGGAACAGGATTGGTCGGTGCACCTCGGATGAGCGAACTGAGCGACGCGAGCGGGCGGGTCGAGATCGAGTACTGCACCCAGTGCCGCTGGCTGCCGCGCGCGGCCTGGCTGGCGCAGGAGCTGCTCACGACCTTCGAGGCCGAGCTGACGGAGCTGGCCCTGAAGCCCGGTAAGGGCGGCGTCTTCGTCGTCCGGGTGGACGACGAGGTGATCTGGGACCGCCGCGAACAGGGCTTCCCGGAGCCGACCGCGGTGAAGAAGCTCGTACGTGACCGAGTGGCCCCGGGACGGTCCCTGGGCCACTCGGACAGGTGAGCCTTCCGGCCGGTGCCGGTGCTCAGCCCCTGAGCTGCTCGTACGCCGGCAGGGTGAGGAAGTCCGCGTAGTCGTCGTCGAGGGCGACGGTCAGCAGGAGGTCGTGCGCCTGCTGCCAGTGGCCGGCCGCGAAGGCCTCCTCGCCGATCTCCGCGCGGATCGCGGCCAGTTCCCCGGCGGCGACCTCGCGGGCCAGCTCGGGCGTGGCCTTCACCGTGGTCCCGTCGCGCTCGAACTCCACCCCCGCGTTGATCCACTGCCAGATCTGCGAGCGGGAGATCTCGGCGGTGGCCGCGTCCTCCATCAGGTTGAAGATGGCGACCGCGCCCAGGCCGCGCAGCCAGGCCTCGATGTAACGGATGCCGACCTGCACGGCGTTGACCAGGCCCGGGTAGGTCGGCCGCGCCTCCAGCGAGTCGACGGCGATCAGGTCGGCCGCCTTGACGTCGACGTCCTCGCGCAGCCGGTCCTTCTGGTTCGGCCGGTCGCCGAGCACGGCGTCGAAGGAGGCCATGGCGATCGGCACCAGGTCCGGGTGGGCCACCCACGACCCGTCGAAACCGTCGTTCGCCTCACGGTCCTTGTCCGCCTTGACCTTCTCGAAGGCGACCTTGTTGACCTCCTCGTCACGGCGGGACGGGATGAAGGCCGCCATGCCGCCGATCGCGTGCGCCCCGCGCTTGTGGCAGGTGCGGACGAGGAGTTCGGTGTACGCCCGCATGAACGGGGCGGTCATCGTGACCGCGTTGCGGTCCGGCAGGACGAACCTGGCCCCGCCGTCACGGAAGTTCTTGACGATGGAGAACAGGTAGTCCCAGCGGCCGGCGTTCAACCCGGAGGCGTGGTCGCGGAGTTCGTACAGGATCTCGTCCATCTCGTACGCGGCCGTGATCGTCTCGATCAGCACGGTGGCGCGGACGGTGCCCTGCGGGATGCCGACGTGGTCCTGCGCGAAGACGAACACCTCGTTCCAGAGGCGGGCCTCCAGGTGCGACTCCGTCTTCGGCAGGTAGAAGTAAGGGCCCTTGCCGAGGTCGAGCAGGCGCTGGGCGTTGTGGAAGAAGTAGAGGCCGAAGTCGACCAGGGCGCCGGGGACCTGACGGCCGTCGGCGTCGACGAGGTGACGTTCGTTCAGATGCCAGCCGCGCGGGCGCATCACGACCGTGGCGAGCTCGTCCGGGTCCTTCAGCGCGTACGACTTGCCCGACCTCGGGTCGGTGAAGTCGATGCTCCGGGTGTAGGCGTCGGCCAGGTTGAGCTGACCGAGGACGACGTTCTCCCAGGTCGGCGCGGAGGCGTCCTCGAAGTCCGCGAGCCAGACCCGGGCGCCCGAGTTCAGGGCGTTGACGGTCATCTTGCGGTCGGTCGGGCCGGTGATCTCGACCCGGCGGTCGTCCAGGGCCGCGGGGGAGGGGGCGACACGCCAGGAGTCGTCCGCGCGGATCGCCGCGGTCTCCGGGAGGAAGTCCAGCGTGGAGGTGCGGGCGATCTCGGCGCGGCGCCGCGCACGCCGGGCGAGGAGTTCGTCGCGACGCGGGGTGAACCGCCGGTGCAGCTCGGCCACGAAGGCGAGTGCCGGCTCGGTGAGGACCTCCTCCTGCCGCGGCAGGGGCTCGGCGTCGACGATGGCCAGCGGGGACGGCGCTGGTGCGGACATGAGCGGTCACTTCCTTCAGCGGTGGCACCGGGTGCCAGTCGAACCGAGTACGGCGGGCGGGGCCCCGGACGGGCCGGGTCCTTCTGAACAGTGGATACTAGTTTCCTCATCGTGGAACTTCAATAATTTGTTGATGTCGAGATTCTCCGCGTCGAGGCAAGGTGGCGCTCAGTGCCAGGCTCCTCACTCAAGGTGCGCGAGATCCTGCGGGGTGTCGATGTCGAAGGGGCGGGCCACGTCCGCGCACTCGACGAGCGTGATCGCCTCCTCGTGTTCCTTCAGATAGGCGCGTGCCCCCCGGTCGCCGGTGGCAGTCGCCGCGATGTCCGCCCAGTGGCCGGCTCCGAACAGGACGGGATGGCCGCGGACTCCGTCGTAGGCGGCGCAGACGAGCGAGGACTCGTCCTCGTACGCGGCCAGCACCCGGGCCACGGCCTGTGGTCCGATGCCGGGCTGATCGACCAGGGAGACCAGCGCGGCCCGTGCCCCCGTCCCGGCGAGCGAGCCGAGCCCGGCCCGCAGCGATGTGCCCATGCCCTGCTCCCATGCCGGGTTCGGCACGATCACGCACCCCGTCAGCCGCGCCCGCTCCCGTACGGTGTCGGCGGCGGCCCCGAGCACCACATGCACCCGTGCGCAGCCCGCCGCGCGCAGCACCTCCACCGCGTGTTCGACGAGCGGCCGTCCCCGGTGTTCGAGCAGGGCCTTGGGGCGTCCGCCGAGCCGGCGGCCGCCGCCCGCCGCGAGGAGCAGGCCGGTCACCTGGTCCGCGGCCCGGTCTTCCATGTGCGTCATGCGTCCTGCATACCTGACGCGGCGTCGGCGGTGCGGTTTCCGTGGGGCTGAATTTCGGTCCGCGCGGTGGCGCGCGCCGCGTCGGGTGGCGTTTACTGACCCGCGCGTCCTCCGGTGCCCGGTGCCGGTACCGCGGGGGCCACGGGGCGGGTGAGCGCGCACGCGCGCTCAGCGGAACGCGCGTGGGGGGAGAGCTGTGTTGCGGAGCTTGAGGCAGAGGGCAGTGACCGGCAGCTACGAGGATCCGAGGGTGGCGGAACTGCGGACCGCGGTGTCCCGGCTGCGCCGCGAACTCGCCACGTACCCGGTCGAGTTCCCGGACCGGGCGATCGCCGAGGACGAACTCGCGGCGCTCGCCGCGATGGTGACCCACGGCGTCCCCGAAGTCCCCCGGTTACGCCGCTCCTTGCTGCTGATCGCGGGCGCGATCGGCTCGGTGAGCGCGCTGGCCCGGAGCCTGTCGGAGGTACGCCACGCCGTGGAGCTGTTCGGGCAGGCGCCGCGCCGCTGAATCCCGGCGGGCGCGGCCGGACGCGGTGCGGCTACAGCCCGCCCTGGACCGCGGGGCCGGGGCTCGTCAGCGCCTGTGACAGTTCTTCCGCGACCTGGCGCAGTACCGGCACGATCTTCTCCGTGGCCGACTCCGTGACGCGGCCCGCCGGGCCGGAGATGGAGATGGCCGCGGGGGTGGGGGAGTCCGGCACCGTCACCGCCAGGCAGCGCACGCCGATCTCCTGCTCGTTGTCGTCGACCGCGTAACCGGCCTGCCGCACGTCCGCGAGGGCGGCGAGGAAACCGTCCGGGGTGATGATCGTCTTGTCCGTGGCGGCGGGCATGCCGGTGCGGGCGAGCAGGGCGCGCACCTCGTCGTCCGGGAAGCCCGCGAGCAGCGCCTTGCCGACCCCCGTGGAGTGCGGCAGGACACGGCGGCCGACCTCGGTGAACATCCGCATCGAGTGCTTGGACGGCACCTGCGCCACGTACACGATCTCGTCGCCGTCGAGCAGCGCCATGTTGGCCGTCTCGCCGGTCTCCTCGACCAGGCGGGCCAGGTAGGGGCGGGCCCAGGTGCCCAGCAGCCGGGCTGCGGACTCGCCGAGCCGGATCAGCCGGGGGCCCAGCGCATAGCGGCGGTTGGGCTGCTGACGGACGTAACCGCAGGCCACCAGGGTGCGCATCAGGCGGTGGATGGTGGGCAGGGGCAGCCCGCTGCTCGCGGACAGCTCGCTCAGACCGACCTCGCCGCCCGCGTCCGCCATCCGCTCGAGGAGATCGAAGGCGCGCTCGAGGGACTGGACCCCGCCGCTGGCGGACTTGGCGGAGTCGGTGGTGCTGGCGCTGGACGTCGGCACGGCGCGTTCCTTTCGAAACTGGCGGAAGGGCTGAAGCCTACCCGGCGGTCGGTTGACTCCTCGCTTGCCCGTAGTTAGATTCTGCTGGTCGGAATAGTAATTCCATTATGTGGAAACGTCCAGAGTGCCGGGGGTCGGTGCACTCTGGGGGAGTGGGCCCTTGACGGCGCGAGGGCAGGAGGGGAAGACTCCTTCAACAGAACGTTGAATTCCGTTACGTGGAAGTTTCTCCGGCGTAACCGGATGAGAACGGAAGAGAGGGGCCCGGGTGTCCGAGGCTGAACTGGTGCTGCGCTCGACGCGCGTCATCACTCCCGAGGGGTCACGCCCCGCCGCGGTCGCGGTCGCCGCCGGCAGGATCACGGCGGTACTGCCGTACGACGCCCCCGTCCCGGAGGGAGCCCGGCTGGAGGACCTCGGCGACGACGTCCTGCTGCCCGGTCTGGTCGACACTCATGTGCACGTCAACGACCCCGGCCGCACCCACTGGGAAGGTTTCTGGACCGCCACCCGGGCGGCGGCGGCCGGCGGTATCACCACCCTCGTCGACATGCCACTCAACTCCCTCCCGCCGACCACCACGGTCGACCACCTCCGGGTCAAGCGGGAGGTCGCCGCCGACAAGGCGCACATCGACGTCGGCTTCTGGGGCGGCGCCCTGCCCGACAACGTCAAGGACCTGCGCCCGCTGCACGAGTCCGGCGTCTTCGGCTTCAAGGCGTTCCTCTCCCCGTCGGGCGTGGACGAGTTCCCGCACCTCGACCAGGACCGGCTCGCCCGTTCCCTCGCCGAGATCGCCGGATTCGACGGTCTGCTGATCGTGCACGCCGAGGACCCGCACCACCTCGACGCCGCCCCGCAGCGGGGCGGCCCCCGGTACGCCGACTTCCTGGCCAGCCGTCCCCGCGACGCCGAGGACACCGCCATCGCGAACCTCGTCGCGCAGGCCAAGCGCCTCCACGCGCGCGTGCACGTGCTGCACCTCTCCTCCGGCGACGCGCTGCCGCTGATCGCCGCAGCCAAGGCGGAGGGCGTCCGCGTCACGGCCGAGACCTGCCCGCACTACCTGACGCTGACCGCCGAGGAAGTCCCCGACGGCGCCAGCGAGTTCAAGTGCTGCCCGCCCATCCGCGAGTCCGCCAACCAGGATCTGCTCTGGCAGGCCCTGGCGGACGGCACGATCGACTGTGTGGTCACCGACCACTCCCCGTCCACGGCCGACCTCAAGACCGACGACTTCGCGACGGCGTGGGGCGGCATCTCGGGTCTTCAGCTGAGCCTCCCGGCCGTGTGGACGCAGGCCCGCCGACGCGGCCACGGCCTGGAGGACGTCGTCCGCTGGATGTCCGCACGCACGGCCGCCCTGGCGGGCCTCTCCCGCAAGGGCGCGATCGAGGCGGGCCGCGACGCCGACTTCGCCGTCCTCGCCCCCGACGGGACCTTCACCGTCGACCCGGCGGCGCTCCAGCACCGCAACCGGGTCACGGCGTACGCCGGGAAGACGCTGTACGGCGTCGTGAAATCCACCTGGCTGCGCGGCGAACGCATCTTCTCGGACGGCGAGTTCACCGAGCCGAAGGGCCGGCTCCTCACCCGTACCCCCTGAGCCGAAGGAGTGCCCGACCTGCCCGTTCCCCTGTCACCCGCACCCGCACCGGCCGACTCCCGAAAGGCAGACCTGATCACCGTGACGGCGATAGAGAGCTTCACCGGCGACGCGAACCCCTACGGCGGCGGCGACCCGTACGCGGACTACCGCACCGCCGACTTCCCCTTCACCCGGTTCGTCGACCTCGCCGACCGGCGGCTCGGAGCCGCGGTCGTCGCCGCCAACGACGAGTTCTTCGCCCAGCGCGAGAACCTGCTGGTGCCCGGACCCGCCGAGTTCGACCCGGAGCACTTCGGGCACAAGGGCAAGGTCATGGACGGCTGGGAGACACGCCGCCGCCGCGGTGCCTCTGCCGACCATCCGTGGCCGACCGCCGAGGACCACGACTGGGCGCTCGTCCGCCTCGGCGCGCCCGGGGTGATCCGGGGCGTCGTCGTCGACACGGCGCACTTCCGCGGCAACTACCCGCAGGCGGTGTCGGTCGAGGGCGCCTCGGTGCCGGGCTCGCCGTCCGCCGAGGAACTCCTCGGCGACCATGTGAAGTGGACGACGCTGGTCCCGCGCACGCCGGTCGGCGGCCACGCGGCGAACGGCTTCTCCGTGTCGGTCGAGCAGCGCTTCACCCACCTGCGGGTCAACCAGCACCCCGACGGCGGCATCGCCCGCCTGCGCGTGTACGGGGAGGTCGTGCCCGACCCCGAGTGGCTGTCGGTGCTCGGCACCTTCGACGTCGTCGCCCTGGAGAACGGCGGCCGCGCCGAGGACGCCTCCAACCTCTTCTACTCGCCGGCGAGCAACACCATCCAGCCGGGCCGTTCCCGCAAGATGGACGACGGCTGGGAGACCCGCCGCCGCCGCGACCGGGGCAACGACTGGATCCGCTACCGTCTGGCGGCCCAGGCGCGGATCCGCGCGCTGGAGATCGACACGGCCTACCTGAAGGGCAACAGCGCGGGCTGGGCCTCGGTGTCGGTCAAGGACGGCGAGAGCGGGGAGTGGACGCAGATCCTCCCGCGCACTCGTCTCCAGCCCGACACCAACCACCGCTTCGTCCTGCCGTCCTCGGCGGTCGGTACGCACGCGCGCGTGGACATCTATCCCGACGGCGGCATCTCCCGCCTGCGCCTGTTCGGCTCCCTCACGGAAGCGGGCGCGGCGGCGCTGACGGCCCGCCACCAGGAGCTCGGCGGCTGAACCGACCGCCACCACCGTGGACACCCCCGGCGGGAGAAGGGTGTTCACGGCGGTGGCGGCACGATGCCGGCCCCGCCCTCCCGCGCGAGCCTCGCCCGATCCGGATCCCCGTACGGATCCCGACCCCGGTGAGGATCCCGATCCGGATGCGGCCGACCCGGATCCCTAGGCCGCGTGCCCGCCGTCCACGGCGAACTCGGCGCCCGTGACGTACGCGGCCCCCGCCAGGTGCGCGACCGTCGCGGCCACCTCCTGTGCCGTGCCGAAGCGGCCCAGCGCGGTCATCGTCGCCTGACCGGCCGCGTACGGGCCGTCCGCCGGATTCATGTCCGTGTCGATCGGGCCGGGGTGGACGAGGTTCGCGGTGATCCCGCGCGGGCCCAGCTCCCGGGCGAGGGCCTTGGTCAGACCGATCAGGGCCGACTTGCTCATCGCGTAGAGGGTCCCGCCGGGGCCCGGCACCCGCTGGGTCATACAGGTGCCGATCGTGATGATCCGGCCGCCCTCCGTCATCCGTCCGGCGGCCGCCTGCGAGGCCAGGAACACCCCACGCACGTTCACCGCGAGCACCCGGTCGACGTCGGAGAGGCCGAGCCCCTCCAGCGGTCCGAGGACGCCGACGCCCGCGTTGTTCACCAGCACGTCGAGGCCGCCCAGCGCCCGGGCGGTGCGGTCCACCGCCCCGGCCGCCTCCCCGGGGTCCGCGGAGTCCGCGCGCAGCGCCACCGCCCGCCGTCCCAGCGCCTCCACGGCCGCCACGACGTCCTCGGCCGCCTCCTTGCCGTTCACATAGGTCACCGCCACGTCCGCGCCCTCCCGGGCGAGCCGCAGCGCGGTGGCCGCTCCGATGCCGCGGCTGCCGCCGGTCACGAGGGCCACCTTGCCGTTCAGCGTCTTGTCGGTCGTCGTCATCGTTGTCATGGGTCCATCCCAGCGGCCGGCGCCCCCGCGCGCTGGCGGCGAACGGACGTCGAGATCGCCCGGGGCGGCAGGACGGTGACGGACGGGCGGACCGCGCGGTCCGCGGAAGAGCGGAACTCTTTCCTCCGCCTGCCGCGTTCTCACCGTGTGACCCTTCAGCAAGAGATCGTCGGCAACGCCATGCAGATGGCGGTCGTCAACCTGTCCCCCGGCCAGACCGTGTACTGCGAAGCCGGAAAGTTCCTGTTCAAGACGGTCAACGTGACCATGGAGACCCGCCTCGGCGGCCCCTCCGGCGGCACCTCCGGCGGCCCGGCCGGCGGCAGTGGCGGGCAACCCCAGGGCGGCTCGTCCGGCGGTGGCATGGGCGGCATGCTGCGCCAGGCCATGGGCACGGCCATGCAGGTCGGCCAGCGCGCCCTCGCGGGCGAGTCGCTGGCGTTCCAGTACTTCACCGCCCAGGGCGGCGAGGGCACGGTCGGCTTCGCGGGCGTGCTCCCCGGTGAGATGCGCGCCCTGGAGCTGGACGGCACGCGCGCGTGGTTCGCCGAGAAGGACGCGTTCGTGGCCGCCGAGTCCACCGTCGGGTTCGGCATCGCCTTCCAGGGCGGCCGCACCGGGATGAAGGGCGGCGAGGGCTTCGTCCTGGAGAAGTTCACCGGACGCGGCACGGTGATCATCGCGGGGGCCGGCAACTTCATCGACCTCGACCCCGCCGACTTCGGGGGCCGCATCGAGGTCGACACCGGCTGCGTGGTCGCCTTCGAGGAGGGCATCCGGTACGGCGTCCAGCGGGTCGGCGGTCTCAACCGCCAGGGGGTCATGAACGCGGTGTTCGGCGGCGAGGGCCTGTCCCTGGCCACCCTGGAGGGCAGCGGCCGCGTCATCCTCCAGTCCCTCACCATCGAGAGTCTCGCCAACGCCCTGAGGAAGGCCCAGGGCGGCGACAAGCAGGGGCCGACCGGCGGACTGTTCTCGACGAACGCGGGCTGAGCCGACGAGTCGCGGGCGCCGGTGGGGTGGTGCCGGTGCGGTCCGGGGAACAGCGCGGTCCGAGGGACAGTGCCGGCCCACCGGCGGCCTGACCACCGCGCCGGGCGGCTCCGTCCGGACGTGCCTCGCCCCGCGGCCTGGAGACGTGGGGGGTCCGCGGGGCGAGGGTCTGTGGATCGGACGGGCGTACGGTGTCGGTCAGCAGCCGTAGTTGATCAGGTTGAAAGTGACGTAGTGGTCCGCGGTGTAGTAGTCCTCGGCGGACTTCTTCCCGGTCACGATGCGGCGCGCGCCGCGCGTCGAGGAGCCCGGGGTCTTCACCGTGTACTCGTGGTAGTAGCCGGACGTCTGGCCGGGCAGGACGCCTTCCCGGTTCTGGAAGACCGCTCCGTCCTGCGAGTACGGGAACGGCCCGCCCGCGTCGATCAGGTCGAGCGTGTCGTACGCCTGGGAGGGCAGCTTCGTGTAGCAGACGCTGCCGACGGCGGCGTGGGCCGTGGTGGCGGAGACGGCGCCGCCGACGAGGAGGGCGGACAGGACGGCCGCCGACGTGACGGTACGAGTGATCCGTGGGGGGAATCTCATGACCTCATGATGACGCGCGTAGACAGTGTCATGTCAATGACAAGACGCGGGAATTTGCCTTCGGGCCCGAGAAGTTTTCACGGCGTTAACCGGAGCCCGGCCCCCTGCGCTCAGCCCGGTTTCCGGCTCTCCGCGGCGGCGAACAGGGCGAACGCCAGCACGATCAGCGCGACGCTCGCGTACACCTCGTAGCCGTCGAGGAAGCCGAGGCGCTGCACGAGGCCCAGGTGCCAGCGGGTGAACTCGTGCAGCAGGCCCAGGACGCCCTGCACCAGGGCGAGAAATCCGAGTAGTCCGAGCAGTTCCTTCATGCTCGTGACACTCGCCCCGCGGAGCCCGCGCGGACCATCGGCCGGCGGGCGGGACCTGTGCGACGGAAGGCTGCGGACCGGCGGTCCGGCCGCGCCGAAAGTAGGGCGCCACCGCGACGTGGGTCGGTCCTTCGCCGCCTTCGGTAGGGGATGCGCGTCGACAGGGAGGTGTGGCGGTCCCGCGCTGCGTAGATTTGTCGACCATGAGGGCGGACGACGGCACGGCACCGGCGGCACCCGGGTTCACGGGACGCCGATGGCTGCTGCCGTCCGCCGTGGTCGCGGAACTCGCCCCGGACGCCGGGCACCCGGGCCGGCCGCACCGGCGCACCGCGCGCGACTGGATCGTCGACTTCCTCTGTTTCCTCGTGGCCGTGGCCGTGGGCCTGACGGTCGCGGACTCCTTCCCCGGCGAACGGGACCTCCCCGAGGTCGTCGCCGCGGCCGACCAGCTCCTGGGCGCCCTCGCCTGCGCGGCGGTCTGGCTGCGCCGCCGGTGGCCCCTCGGCCTGGCGATCGCGATGGTCCCCCTCGGCTTCCTGTCGACCACCTCGGCGGGCGCGTGCACGGTCGCCCTCTTCACCCTCGCCGTGCACCGGCCGTTCCGGTACGTGGCCTGGGTGGGCGGCGCCCAGGTGGCCCTGATCCCGCTGCTGGCCTGGGCCCGCCCGGACCCCACCCTGGCGTACGGGCCCTCGGTGGCGTGGAGCGTGCTGTTCACCGTCACGGCCATCGGCTGGGGCATGTTCGTCCGCTCCCGGCGGCAGCTGATGCTGAGCCTGCGCGACCGCGCCCGGCGCGCCGAGACGGAGGCCCGGCTGCGCGCCGAGCAGGCGCAGCGGCTGGCCCGTGAGGCCATCGCCCGGGAGATGCACGACGTGCTCGCGCACCGGCTGACCCTGCTCAGCGTGCACGCGGGCGGGCTGGAGTTCCGCCCGGACGCGCCCCGCGAGGAGATCGCGCGGGCGGCCGGCGTCATCCGCGAGAGCGCCCACGAGGCCCTCCAGGACCTGCGGGAGATCATCGGCGTGCTGCGGGCCGCCGAACCGGACGACGCCGGCCGTCCCCAGCCGACGCTGGCCGCCCTGGACACACTGGTCGCCGAGTCCCGCGAGGCCGGCATGAAGGTCACCCTCGACCAACGCGTCACCGACGCCGGAGCCGTTCCCGCCTCCGTCGGCCGCACCGCGTACCGCATCGCGCAGGAGTGTCTGACCAACGCCCGCAAGCACGCCCCGGGCGCGGAGGTCGCGGTCACCGTGACCGGAAGCCCCGGCGAGGGCCTCGACGTGAGCGTGCGCAACCCGGCCCCCGTCGGTGAGGTACCGCCCGTTCCCGGCTCCGGCCAGGGGCTGATCGGCCTGACCGAACGGGCCACCCTGGCCGGGGGGCGACTGGCGCACGGGACGTGGGGGGACGGGGGATTCGAGGTGCGGGCGTGGCTGCCGTGGCGGGCGACGCCCTGACGGGGGCCGGGTGTGACCGCCCCGGCCGGCCCGTTCGTCGCGAACCGTGAACCCGCCCGCCCACAACCGTGATTACGTGAGGTCCATGACTGCGATCAGACTCCTCCTCGTCGACGACGATCCCCTCGTGCGGGCCGGTCTGGCTTTCATGATGGGAGGCGCCGACGACATCGAGATCGTCGGTGAGGCCGCCGACGGGAGCGAGGTCGAGGGGCTCGTGGAGCGCACCCGCCCCGACGTGGTCCTGATGGACATCCGGATGCCGTCCGTGGACGGACTCACCGCCACGGAACGGCTGCGCGGACGCGAGGACGCCCCGCAGGTCGTGGTGCTCACCACCTTCCACGCCGACGAACAGGTGCTGCGGGCGCTGCGCGCGGGCGCCGCCGGATTCGTCCTCAAGGACACCCCGCCCGCCGAGATCCTCGACGCCGTGCGCCGGGTGGCGGCCGGTGACCCCGTCCTGTCGCCCACGGTCACCCGGCAGTTGATGGACCACGCGGCCGGCGCCACGGCCGACACCCGGCGCACGCACGCGCGCGTGCGTCTCGCGGCCCTCGGCGAACGCGAACGCGAGGTGGCCGTCGCGGTCGGCCGGGGACTGTCCAACGCGGACGTCGCCGCGGAGCTGTTCATGAGCGTCGCCACCGTCAAGGCCCATGTCTCCCGGGTCCTGGCCAAGCTCGGCCTCAACAACCGGGTGCAGATCGCCCTGCTGGCCTATGACGCGGGGCTCCTGGAAGAGGGAGCGGACGGGCCCGGGTGACGGGCCGCGAGGAAGTCGGCGTGGCGGGCACCGGGCGGGCGTCCCACTCGTTGCCGTGATGACGGATCGTTGCCGTCAGGACCGAGGGGGAGGGACATGACCGAGGTGATCGACCTGGGGGAGTTCGGCGACGCCTTCCGCAGGAACCCGCATCCGGTGTACGCGCGACTGCGCGAGCGCGGCCCGGTGCACCGGGTGCGGCTGCCCGTGCCCGACGCGCACCATGTGACCTGGCTCGTCGTGGGGCACGAGGAGGCGCGCGCGGCGCTCGCCGACCCCCGGCTGGCCAAGGACTCCGAACGGATCGGCGTCACGTTCCTCGACGAGCAGCTGATCGGCAAGCACCTGCTGACCGCGGACCCGCCGCAGCACACGCGCCTGCGCGCGCTGGTCTCCCGCGCCTTCACCGCGCGCCGCGTGGAGCAACTGCGGCCGAGGATCCGGCAGATCACCGACGACCTGCTCGACGCGATGCTGCCGCACGGCCGCGCCGACCTCGTCGAGTCGCTCGCCTACCCCCTGCCGCTGACGGTCATCTGCGAGCTCCTCGGGGTCCCCGAGGCGGACCGCGCGGCCTTTCGCGAGCTGTCGGGCGAGGCCGTCGCGCCCACCAGCGCGGAGACCGAGTACGACGCGTTCGTACGGCTCGGCACGTATCTCACCGAGCTGATCGAGGACAAGCGGTGCGCCGGCCCGAGCGGCGACCTGCTGGACGACCTGATCCGCACCACCGCGCAGGACGGCGACCGGCTCTCGCCCGGCGAGCTGCGCGGCATGGCGTTCGTCCTGCTCATCGCCGGACACGAGACCACCGTCAACCTGATCACCAACGCCGTCCACGCCCTGCTCACCCACCCCGACCAGCTGGCCGCCCTGCGCGCCGACATGACCCTCCTCGACGGCACCGTCGAGGAGGCCCTGCGCTACGAGGGGCCGGTGGAGAACGCCACGTACCGGTTCGCCGCCGAACCGCTGGAGATCGCCGGCATCTCCGTCGCGCAGGGCGAGGCGGTGATGGTCGGTCTGACCGCGGCCGACCGCGACCCGGGGCGCTATCCGGCCCCCGACGGCTTCGACATCCGCCGGGACAGCCGGGGCCACCTGGCCTTCGGGCACGGCATCCACTACTGCCTGGGCGCCCCGCTGGCCCGCCTGGAGGCCCGCACGGCGATCCGGTCCCTGCTGGACCGCACCCCCGCCCTGGCCCTCGACGGCCCGCCCGGCGACTGGCTGCCCGGCCCCCTGATGCGCGGGATGCGCAGCCTCCCGGTGCGCTGGTAGCGCAGTGGCCGCGACAGCACAGTGGCCGCGCCGCCCCACCTGTCGGCCGGGCCCCGCGTCCCCGGGGCCGGCCCCGCTCAGCCCGTCCCGGAGGTCGCCGGGATCTCCGAGAGCCACACCGCGCGGCGGTCTCGCCGGGACACCTCGCAGGCCTCGGCTATCCGGAGGGCCTCCAGTGCCTCACGGCCGTCGCAGGGGTTGGCCCGCTCGCCCCGCACCACGTCCACGAAGGCGTTCAGCTCCGCCGCGTAGGCGGGCTCGAACCGCTCCAGGAACCCGGTCCACGGTTTGTCCGCGGCCGGTGGACCGGTGGGTTCGGTGGACGCGATCGGGGTGCGGTCGTCCAGACCCACGACGATCTGGTCGAGCTCTCCGGCCAGTTCCATGCGGACGTCGTAGCCCGCCCCGTTCAACCGCGTCGCCGTCGCCGTGGCGAGGGTGCCGTCGTCGAGGGTGAGGACCGCGGCCGCAGTGTCCACGTCCCCCGCCTCGCGGAACATCGCGGGCCCGGCGTCGGAGCCGGCGGCGTACACCTCCGTCACCTCGCGGCCGGTCACCCAGCGCAGGCAGTCGAAGTCGTGCAGGAGCGCGTCCCGGTAGATCCCGCCGGACACCGGCAGCCAGGCGGCCGGCGGCGCCGACTGGTCGGACGTCAGCGCCCGTACGGTGTGCAGCCGCCCGAGCCGCCCCGAGAGCACCGCCTCCCGGGCCCCGGTGTACCCCGCGTCGAAGCGGCGCTGGAAGCCCATGTGAAGGATCGTTCCGGCGCTCTCGACCTCGGCGATCGCCGCCAACGTGCCCGCCAGATCCAGGGCGATCGGCTTCTCGCAGAAGACCGAAAGCCCGGAGCGTGCTGCCCGACCGATCAGTTCGGCGTGGGCCGACGTGGCCGTCGTGATGACCACGGCGTCCACGCCCCAGCGGAAGATCTCGTCCACCCCTGGGGCGGCCGTCTCGCCCAGCCGATGCGCGAGCTCCTGGGCCCGCGCGTGGTCCGCGTCCGTCAGGATCAGGGATCCGACCTCGCGGTGACGGCTGAGTGTGTTCGCATGAATGGTGCCTATGCGGCCCGTCCCGATGACCCCGATGCGCATGAGACAAAGGTGCGTTGCAGGCCGGGCGCTGTCAATGCGTATGTCCGGACAACCGAACTACACAACTTCCCGTCAACCGGTCACGGAGCTACGCTCGGGCCGTGCCGAAACCAGAAGTGGACCCGACCGTGCAGCTAGAACTACGTGTGGACCGAAGTTCTCCGGTGCC
Organism: Actinobacteria bacterium OV320; assembly: GCA_001298545.1. Lineage (GTDB taxonomy): Bacteria > Actinomycetota > Actinomycetes > Streptomycetales > Streptomycetaceae > Streptomyces > Streptomyces coriariae. Next base: position 47,361 of record LJCX01000030.1, on the reverse strand, counting down.
TTTGTACTTCCAGCTCGCCCAGCAGCTGGAGGCGGCGATCGAGCACGGATCGCTGACCCCCGGCAGCCTGCTGGGCAACGAGATCGAGCTCGCCGCCCGGCTCGGCCTGTCCCGGCCGACCGTCCGCCAGGCGATCCAGTCGCTCGTCGACAAGGGCCTGCTGGTCCGTCGCAGAGGCGTCGGGACGCAGGTCGTGCACAGCCAGGTCAAGCGCCCGCTGGAGCTGAGCAGCCTCTACGACGACCTGGAGGCCGCCGGGCAGCGGCCGGCGACGACGGTGCTGGTCAACACCATGGTCCCGGCATCCGCCGAGGTCGCGGCCGCGCTCGCGGTGGCCGAGGGCAGCGATGTGCACCGGGTGGAGCGGCTGCGCCTGGCGCACGGGGAGCCGATGGCGTACCTGTGCAACCATCTGCCCTCCGGCCTGCTCGACCTGGACACCGGGCAGCTGCAGGCCACCGGTCTGTACCGGCTGATGCGGGCCGCCGGGATCACCCTGCACAGCGCCCGCCAGTCCATCGGTGCCCGCGCCGCCACCACCGCCGAGACCGAGCGGCTCGCCGAGGAGGAGGGCGCCCCGCTGCTGACGATGCAGCGCACGACCTTCGACGACACCGGCCGGGCGGTGGAGTTCGGCGACCACATCTACCGGCCGACCCGCTACTCCTTCGAGTTCCAGCTGCTCGTCCGCCCCTGAGATCCGTCCGCGCGATCGGCCCGCCTTGGTCGCATTGTCCAGACAATGTGACCGGATGTCCGGACAAGGTGAGTGATGGGCGGTCCCCGGCCCCCGGGTGCGTGATCCCTGTGTTCGACAATGGGGCGTTTGTGTCCGGTGAGAGGTCACCCGATGCGGGCGTTCGACAGAACACGGCAAGAAGGTCCCGCTGATGCCGGTGCGGCGCAACTTCTTCCTGGGCTCCGAGCCGCGCAAGGGCGCCGGCCCCTTCAGGCACCTGGACGTCGACCTCATGCGCGGGACCCCCGCGAGGAACTGCTGCGGATGGGCATCGACCCGCGCGACGTCGACCAGCCGATCGGCACCCTCTCGGGCGGCGAACGCCAGTGCGTGGCGATCGCGAGGGCCGTGTACTTCGGCGCGAAGGTCCTCGTCCTGGACGAGCCGACCGCCGCGCTGGGCGTCAAGCAGTCCGGCGTGGTCCTCAACTATGTGGCGGCGGCCCGGGACGCGGGTCTGGGCGTCGTGCTGATCACCCACAACCCGCATCACGCGTACCTGGTGGGGGACAGGTTCGTCCTGCTGCGGAGGGGTGCCACGGTGGGCGCTCCCCATTACCGTTTTGGTAGCCCCGCAATGGGGCGCCTGGCCTTCGGAGTTGGCATGACTTTCTCCCCCTGTCGATCGCATGTCTTGGGGGGTGGTGTCACCGGCTCCGGAGGCATCGACAGACCGCTGATTAGGGGCATGACCACCGGCTTCTTCGTAGGTCGGGAGGCTCTTCGTAATGTGGATGTGGCGATCGGTGCCGTGGACGGCCGGGCGAGGACGACCGAAGGACGCATGTGATCGACGTCAGTGACATCGGCGCCTTCCTCGGCCTGGACGTCGGCAAAGGCGAACACCACGCCACCGCCGTCACCCCGGCCGGGAAGAAGGCCTTCGACAAGCGGCTGCCCAACAGCGAGCCGAAGCTCCGCGAAGTGTTCGGGAAACTGCAGGCCAAGCACGGGACCGTGCTCGTGGTGGTCGACCAGCCGGCCTCGATCGGGGCTCTGCCGCTGGCGGTGGCCCGGGACATGGGCTGCGAGGTTGCCTATCTGCCCGGGCTGACGATGCGGCGGATCGCCGACCTCTATCCCGGCGAGGCCAAGACAGACGCCCGCGACGCGTTCGTCATCGCCGACGCGGCCCGCGTCATGCCTCACACGCTCCGCTCGGTCGACCTCGAGGACGAGACCATCGCCGAGCTGGAGATGATCGTCGGCTTCGACGACGACCTGGCCGGCGAAGCAACCCGCATCAGCAACCGCCTGCGGGGCCTGCTGACGCAGATCCACCCGTCGCTGGAACGGGTCCTGGGCCCGCGCATCCAGCACCCGGCCGTGCTCGAACTCCTCGACCAGTTCGGCTCCCCGGCCCAGATCCGCAAAGCCGGACGGCGCCGGCTCACTGCGTTGATACGTCCGAAGGCGCCGCGGATGGCCGAGCGCCTCGTCGAGCACATCTTCACCGCCTTGGACGAACAGACCGTTGTCGTCCCGGGCACCGACGCGGCTGCTCTGATCGTCCCCAGCCTCACCAACTCGCTCCGAGCGGTGCTTGACCAGCGGAAACTCCTGGCCACACGGATCGAGGAACTGCTGGAGAACCACCCTCTTTCGAAGGTCCTGACGTCCATGCCGGGGATCGGCGTCAGGACCGGAGCCCGCATCCTCATCGACGTCGGTGACGGCAGTTCGTTCCCGACCGCCGCCCACCTCGCCGCCTACGCCGGCCTCGCCCCAACAACCCGCAGCTCGGGCTCCTCGATCCGCGGCGAACAACCATCCCGGCGCGGAAACAAGCAGCTCAAACGGGCCTTCTTCCTGTCCGCGTTCGCGGCTCTGGCCGACCCGGCCTCCCGGACCTACTACGACAAGAAGATCAGCCAGGGAAAGCACCACACCCAAGCCCTCCTCTGCCTCGCCAGACGACGAGCCGACGTGCTCTTCGCAATGCTCCGCGACGGCACCTTCTACGACCCACAGCCCGCCACATCAGCTTGACGAAACCCATAGGGGCACCCCCCCGTGACGGGATCACCCTGGAGGAGCTCACGCGCCAGCTGGCGGGTGGCGACGACCTGGACGACCTCCGCCACGAACTGCGCCGGTCCTGGTCCCGTCGTGCGGATCGGATCGGATCGGATCGGATCGCGGGGCGGCGGCGGGACCGTTCGGCGCCGGTGAGCGGGGTCCGGCGCGTGGCGACGCGGGCGCCTGCCGGACCCCGCGTCGACGGCATGGTCCGCACGGGAGGCTCCCGGGGAAGCCGGGGCCGCGCCGACGCCCGGCCGTACCCGGTGCGACCGGCCACGACGCGCCCGGGCACGGCAGAGGCCGCCCGCCCCCGCCGCCGCCCGGCTCGGCACCCGGCGGGAGGGTGAGGCAGAATCGGCGACGATGAGCACCTACGGCAACTTCACCGCCCCCATCGGCTCCCGCCGCGCGCCCGCACTCCGCACCGTGGGCACGAGGGAGCGCCGATCGCACCTCACCGCGCCCCGTGTGCCGACGGTCGGCATCGACATCGGCGGCACCAAGGTGATGGCAGGGGTGGTCGACGCCGACGGCAACATCCTGGAGAAGATCCGCGCGGAGACTCCGGACAAGTCCAAGAGCCCGAAGGTCGTCGAGGACACGATCGTCGAGCTGGTCCTGGACCTGTCCGACCGCCACGACGTGCACGCGGTCGGCGTCGGCGCGGCGGGGTGGGTCGACGCGGACCGCAACCGCGTCCTGTTCCCGCCCCACCTGTCGTGGCGCAACGAGCCGCTGCGCGACCGCCTCTCCGGCCGTCTCGCGGTTCCCGTCCTGGTGGACAACGACGCCAACACCGCCGCCTGGGCGGAGTGGCGCTTCGGCGCGGGCCGTGGCGAGGACCACCTCGTCATGATCACGCTCGGCACCGGCATCGGCGGCGCGATCCTGGAGGACGGCCAGGTCAAGCGCGGCAAGTACGGCGTCGCCGGCGAGTTCGGCCATATGCAGGTCGTGCCCGGCGGCCACCGCTGCCCGTGCGGCAACCGAGGCTGCTGGGAGCAGTACAGCTCGGGCAACGCGCTGGTCAGGGAGGCCCGCGAACTGGCCGCCGCCGACTCCCCGGTCGCCTACGGGATCATCGAGCACGTCAAGGGCAACATCGCTGACATCACCGGCCCGATGATCACCGAGCTGGCCCGCGAGGGCGACGCCATGTGCATCGAGCTGCTCCAGGACATCGGCCAGTGGCTCGGCGTCGGCATCGCCAACCTGGCCGCCGCCCTCGACCCGTCCTGCTTCGTGATCGGCGGTGGCGTCTCGGCCGCCGACGACCTGCTGATCAGCCCCGCGCGGGACGCGTTCAAGCGCCAGCTCACCGGCCGCGGCTACCGGCCCGAGGCCCGTATCGTCCGCGCCCAGCTGGGCCCCGAGGCGGGTATGGTCGGCGCGGCCGACCTGGCCCGTCTGGTCGCCCGCCGCTTCCGGCGCGCCAAGCGCCGCCGCGTGGAGCGCTACGAGCGCTTCGAACGGTTCACCGAGGCGGCCCGCCGTACCCAGGACACGGCGTGAGCGCCGTACCACCCCGCACGACCCAGGACACCGCATGACCGCCGCACCGCCCCGCACGACCCGGGACACCGCATGACAGCATCGCTGCCCCGCCAGGCCGCGCCCCCCGACGAGCCGCACCGCCCGCCGGAGGACCGCCGGCACGTGATCCGCCGCAGGGCGCTCACCCTGCTGATCATCGTGCTGCTCATCGGTGTCCCGGCCGGCTACCTGGTGATCTCCGCCAACCAGAGCCGCGACAGCGGCAAGGACAAAGAGGCGAAGTACTCGGCGACCGGCCTGACCGAGGGCTGGCCGTCGAAGGTCCAGCGCCGTCTGTACCAGGTGCCGATCCCGCACCCGTCGAACCAGGTCGCCTACTACGAGACGAACAACTGGAAGACCAGCCGTCTGTACGCGCAGTTCCAGACCACCCAGGCGGGACTGGACGAGTTCCTCGCCGGCATCGGCGTCAGCAGGGCCGACCTGAAGAAGGGCGAGATCACCATCAGCGCCCGCGACCAGGAGGTCACGGGCTGGAAGTTCACGGGCCCCGGCTCGCGCCCCGGGGACGACTTCGGCATCGTCCACGAACAGAAGAAGCCCATGCCGACGCTGGACGTGGTGGTGAACACCGGCAACGCCGTCTACCCCTTCGTCTACGTGGTCTCCCGCACGGTCCCCTGACCGGTCCCGCCCGGGCCGGACGGCCGTGACCGGGCCGCAACGCCGTGACCCGGCCGGCCGCCGGGACCGATTGTCAGACCCCGCCCGTAGAGTCGAAGACGACTGATCCGACATGCGGGCGGGAGGTGGACACACGGCATGAGCGTCATGGCCGACGGCGCGGTCGCGGCGGAGCCCGGCTCCGGCTGCGTTCGGCTCGCCGCCGTCTTCCTGCCCGCGCCCCTCCCGCGCGAGGGCCGCGTCGCCTTCTGGGACCCGGCGGACGGCCCGCTGCCCACCACGGCGGACGCGGAGCACACGGAGCTCACCGTCGTCCGGCGCCGCGGCTCCGCCATCCGCCGCGCGCAGGCCCCCGCCCTGTCCCTGCCGCTCGACAAGGCGCTCCCGCTGCTCGTGCGGGCCCGCCGCGACCCCGCCGCCCACCCGGCGACCGCCTGCTGGGGCGCGGCCGCGCTGCACGCGCTGCGGCTCACCGCCCGCGGCCGTCTGCTGCCCGGCCTGACGCCCACGGGACACGACGCCTGGCGGGCGGGCCCGCTGGACCCGGAGGACATCGCCCATCTGCGCGCGGTCGCCGCCGCGCTCCCGCACGAGGGCCACGCGGTGCCGCTCCCCGGCTCCGGGCCGCTGCTGCTGCCCCGGCCCGAGGCCCTGATGCGGTCCTTCCTGGACGCCGTGGCGGACACCCTGCCCCGCACCCCGGCCGCACCGCACGCGTGCGGGAAGCCCTTCGCCGACCGCCGGCCCCAACGGCTGCCCGGCGCGCACGACTGGGCCGCGGAGGTCGCCGCCGGCATGGACGCGGGCGTGCGGATCTCGCTCCGCCTCGACCTGTCCGCCTACGACATGTTCGACCGGCTCGACGACGGCGAGCGGGCGCGCCGGGCGGGCGCCGCGATCGTCCAGGTGCACAGCCTCGCCGACCCCACCCTGATGACCGACGCCGCGTCCCTGTGGGCGGGCGAGGCCGACGCCGCCTTCGGGGCACGCGCACGCGTGGACGCCGCCCTCGCCGTACGGCGCGCGGCCCGCGTCTGGCCGCCGCTCGCCCGGCTCGCCGAACAGGACGCGCCGGACGTCCTGGCCCTGTCCGAGGACGAGCTGAGCGATCTGCTCGGGGTGGCGGCCACCCGGCTCGCGACGGCCGGAGTCGCCGTGCACTGGCCGAGGGACCTGGCGCAGGACCTCAGCGCGGCCGCGGTGGTCAGGACCGCGCCCGGCTCGGCGACCGACGGCACCGGCTTCTTCGAGAGCGAGGAACTGCTCCAGTTCCGCTGGCAGCTGGCGCTCGGCGGCGATCCGCTCAGCGAGGCCGAGATGGACACCCTGGCGGAGGCCCACCGCCCGGTGGTCCGGCTCCGTGACCAGTGGGTCCTGGTCGACCCGGCCCTCGTGCGCAAGGCCCGCAAGCGGGAACTGGGCCTGCTCGACCCGGTCGACGCCCTGTCCGTCGCCCTCAGCGGTACCGCGGAGGTCGACGGCGAGAGCGTCGAGGCGGTCCCCGTCGGCGCCCTGGCCGCCCTGCGTGACCGCCTCACCACCGGCGTGCACCCCGCCGATCCGCCCGCCGGTCTGCACGCCACCCTGCGCGACTACCAGCTGCGCGGACTGGCCTGGCTGGACCTCATGACCTCCCTCGGCCTCGGCGGCTGCCTCGCCGACGACATGGGCCTCGGCAAGACGATCACCGTCATCGCCCTGCACCTGAAGCGGGCCCGCACCGAACCGACCCTGGTGGTCTGCCCGGCCTCCCTGCTGGGCAACTGGCAGCGCGAGATCAACCGCTTCGCGCCCGGCGTCCCGGTCCGCCGTTTCCACGGCCCCGACCGCAGCCTCGCGGACCTCGGCGGCGGCTTCGTCCTCACCACGTACGGCACGATGCGCTCGGCGGCGCCCACCCTCGCCGGGCAGCCCTGGGGCATGGTCGTCGCCGACGAGGCCCAGCACGTGAAGAACCCCTACTCGGCGACGGCGAAGGCCCTGCGCACGATCCCGACCTCCGCGCGCGTGGCCCTGACCGGCACCCCCGTCGAGAACAACCTCTCCGAGCTGTGGGCCCTGCTCGACTGGACGACACCCGGACTCCTCGGCCCCCTGAAGTCCTTCCGCGCCCGGCACGCGCGCGCGGTCGAGAACGGCGAGGACGACCAGGCGGTGGAGCGCCTTGCCCGGCTGGTCCGCCCGTTCCTCCTGCGCCGCAAGAAGTCCGACCCCGGCATCGTGCCCGAGCTGCCGCCCAAGACCGAGACCGACCACCCGGTGCCGCTCACCCGCGAACAGGCCGCGCTGTACGAGGCGGTGGTGCGGGAGTCGCTGCTGGCCATCGAGACGGCGGACGGCATCGCCCGGCGTGGCCTGGTGCTGAAACTGCTGGGCGCGCTCAAGCAGATCTGCGACCACCCGGCCCTGTACCTCAAGGAGGAGACCGCCTCCGTCGGCGACGCCCTGGCCGCCCGCTCCGGCAAACTCGCCCTGCTGGACGAACTGCTGGACACTCTGCTCGCCGAGGACGGCTCGGCCATCGTCTTCACGCAGTACGTCGGCATGGCCCGTCTGATCACCGCCCACCTCACCGCCCGCGCGGTCCCGGTCGACCTGCTGCACGGCGGCACCCCGGTCCCCGAGCGGGAGCGCATGGTGGACCGCTTCCAGGCCGGTGCGACCCCGGTTCTCGTCCTCTCCCTGAAGGCCGCCGGCACCGGCCTCAACCTCACCCGCGCGGGCCATGTCGTCCACTTCGACCGCTGGTGGAACCCAGCGGTGGAGGAACAGGCCACCGACCGCGCCTACCGCATCGGCCAGACCCAGCCGGTCCAGGTGCACCGCCTCATCACCGAGGGCACGGTCGAGGACCGCATCGCCGAGATGCTCCAGGCGAAGCGCGCCCTGGCCGACGCGATCCTCGGCTCCGGCGAGTCGGCCCTCACCGAACTCACGGACCGCGAACTGACCGACCTGGTCAGACTGCGGAGGGAGGCGTGATGGGCGAGACGGAGAAGGCCGAGACCGCTGTCGCCGACACCGCCGACACCGCCGCTGCCGTCCCGGCCGAGGAGCAACGGGAGAAGGGCGCCGGCCCGGCCGACGAGGCTCGCCGAGCGCTGCGCGCGGCTCGGGAACGCTCGCAGGAACAGGAGCCGACGCAAGCACCGCGCCGCCCGTCGCAAACACCGCCGCACGGGCCGCCCCGAACACCGTCACACGCCTCCACGCCACAGCCCGGCGACCCCGCCCCCAGGGCCGGGGATCCCGCCCCCAGGCCCGGCGACGCGGCCCGCGCGGCGCTGCGGCGTGCGGCGGAGCTCGCATCTGCGACGGAATCGGCGCCCGTGGTGGAATCGGCGCCCGTGGTGGAATCCGCTTCCGGCGGCGACGCGGCCCGGGCGGCCCTGCGGCGCGCGGCGGAGCCCGCACCCACGGTGGAGCCCGCACCCGCGGTGGAATCCGCGCCTGTGGCGGAACCGGTGTTCGCGGTGGAACCGGCGCCCGTGGTGGAGTCCGCGTCCGCTGGCGACGCGGCCCGCGCGGCCCTGCGGCGCGCGGCGGAGTCAGCGCCGGTGGCGGAATCCGCGGCCGACACCGAGCCCGCGGCTGTGGCGGACTCGCCCCCCGGGGAAGCGGCCCCGGCCGCCGACGCCGACCCCGTAGCGCCCCCCACCCCGCCGGCGGAGGCCTCGCCGGCCGATGCCTCGTCGGTCGATGCCTCGCCGGTGGCCGCCGAACCGGGTGCCCAGCAGGGCGGCGCGGGCTCGCGCCCCGGGGACATCGCGCGGGAGGCCCTGCGCGCCGCCCGCGCGGAGGCTGCCCGCCGGAACCAGGCCGAGGCCCCGACCCGGGCAGGCCGCAGGACCCCACGCGGCGATGCCGGCCTCCGCCCCCGCCCGGACGCTCGCCCCACCGATGCCCGGCGACACCCCGGCGCACCTGACCAGGTGGCCGACGAACGAGCGCGTGCCGTAAGGGAGTTGCTCGCGGACGCCTTCCGGATGCCGTCGGAGGACTCGACCGAAGCCGAGCCCGAGCCCAGGACCGAGCCCGAGCCCGAGTTCAGGGCGGAGTCCAGGGCCGAGCCCAGGCCCGAGTCCAGGGCCGAGGCCAGGACCGAGCCCGAGTCCAGGCCCGAGCCGGAGCCCGAGCCCAGGACCGAGCCCGAGCCCGGGACGAGGACCGAGCCCAAGCCCGGGGGCGCTGTCGGCAGCGCGGGGGCGGCCGGCGGAAGTTCATCCGAAGCTGCGGCCTCCGTGATTGCTCTCGGCGGCGCGCCCTCCCTGCCTGCCGAACCGCCCCGCACCCCCCGTTCCATGGCCGCCCCCGCACGGGACGGCGAGCACCGCCGTACCTTCCCGGCCTTCCCGCCGCGCACCGGCGGGAACTTCGCGGGAACCTGGTGGGGCAACGCCTGGGTCGCCGCGCTGGAGGAGGGCGCCCTCGACGCCAAGCGCCTGGCCCGCGGGCGCGGTTACGCCGAGCAGGGGAACGTGGACGCGATCACCGTCACCCCCGGGCTCGTGCTGGCGTACGTGCAGGGCAGCCGCCCCCGCCCCTACCGCGTACAGGTACGGCTGCGCACCCTCGGCGCCGAGGACTGGGAGCGCTTCCTGGAGGCCGCCGTCGAGCGCCCCGGGCACATCGCCGCGCTGCTCGACAAGGAGATGCCCGAGTCCCTCGCCGAGTGCGGGGTGCCGCTGCTTCCGGGCCCCGGCGACCTCGAGCCGCAGTGCAGCTGCCCCGACCGCGGTCACCCCTGCAAGCACGCCGCCGCCCTCTGCTACCAGACCGCGCGGCTGCTCGACGCCGACCCGTTCGTGCTGCTCCTGCTGCGCGGCCGGGGCGAACGCGAGGTGCTCGACGCGCTGTCCCGCCGCAACGCCACCCGCGCGGCCCGCGCCGCCCAGGAGCAGGAACCGGAACCCCTGCCGGGCGTACGGGCCGCCGAAGCCCTCGCCGAGCGCCGGCTCCCGCCGCTGCCCGCCCCGCTGCCCGTGCCCCCGCACCCCGAGCAGCCCCCGGCCTACCCGTCCGCGCCGAACGGCCCCGACTCCTTCGCGCTGGACCACCTCGCGACCGACGCGGCCGCCCGCGCCCACGCCCTGCTGGTCAGCGGCCAGGACGAGATCGGCGAGCTGACCCTGTGGCGGGACGCCGTACGGCTCGCCGCGTCCCGCCCCGGTTCCGGGCTCACCGTCACCACCCGCGCCCTCTACGCCGCGCTCGCCGCCGCCGTCGGCCGCACCCCCGTCGAACTGGCCCGCGCGGTGGCCGCCTGGCGGCAGGGCGGGCCGGACGGGCTCACCGTCCTGGAGGAGACCTGGGACCCGCCGGCCGGCCGTTTCGACCGGGCCCGGCCGCTGCTCCTCGCCGCCGACCTCCCGGCCTTCCGCCCGCGCCGCAACCACCTCACCCACCCCCGCGGCCATGTCCAACTCCGCTTCGGACGCGACGGGTTGTGGTACGCGTACGAGTCCGAACCGGGCCAGGAGGACTGGTGGCCGCGCGGTACCCCCGACCCGGACCCGGTGGGCGCGCTGACCGGTCTGGGCGGCTCGGACGAGCTCTGAGGCGCCCGGCCGGATCGGCGCGCAGGGCGGCCGGCGGAGCCGGTCACGGGCCCGCCGGTGTCCGCGCCCCGCGGCAGCCCAACTCGCCCGAACCGCCCCCCACTTCTCCGCCCGCCTCGTACGATGGCGCCCGTGACTGTCGACGACCACCGCCCCGCCCCGCGGTACCGCGCGCTGCTCTCGCGCGGCTGTTGTTGATCCTCACCTCACCCCGCTGCACCCTCCCGCCGTGGACCCGCCGCGCCTTCTGACGCCCTGATCGCGTCCCGGTCCAGGCACCCCGCCCCCGGAAAGGCCGGTCCATGCCCACGTCTCCCACGCCCGAATCCGCCTACGACCGCCGCAGACTGCACCAGTGGCTGGCCGGCGAGGCCCGCGCCGACGGTGTCTCCCGGCGCGATCTGCTCCGCCTCGTCGCCGCCGCCGGACTCGCCACCGCCGCGGCCCCGGCGTTCTCCGCGCCGGCCGCCGCAGCGACGTCGCCCGGTATCGTCAAGGCGCTCCCCGACGACCGGTTCACGGTCCGGGGCACCAACGCCGAGACGAAGTTCGCCTCCCTCGCCGGAACCGGCTACCACACCCCCGTCGATCACTTCTTCGTCCGCAACCACACCTCCACGCCCGTGCTCGACGCCACGGACTGGACCCTCACCGTCCACGGCGACGGCCTCACCCACGCCACCCCCGTCGAGTTCACCCTCGACGACCTGAAGAAGTTCCCCGCGGTCACCCGCACGGCGTTCGTGGAGTGCGCGGGCAACGGCCGCAGCTTCTTCACCTCCCAGCAGGGCCAGACCGTCAGCGGCACGGCGTGGACGCTGGGCGCGATCGGCACCGCGCGCTGGCGCGGGGTCCCCCTCGCCGACGTCCTGCGACGGGCGGGGATCTCCCGTCACGCCGTCGACGTCCTGCCCCGCGGCCTCGACCCCGACTACGTCACCGCCGACGGCACCGACCTCGGCCGGGTCCGTCGTCCCCTGCCGGTGTCCAAGGCGCTCGACGACGTCCTCCTCGCCTACGAGATGAACGGCGAGCCGCTGCCGTACGACCACGGCTTCCCCGTACGCGTCCTGGTGCCGAACTGGATCGGCATCGCGTCGATCAAGTGGGTCGGTGACATCGAGGTGTCCGCGCAGCCCCTCTACTCGCCCTGGAACACCGACTTCTACAGGCTGTTCGGCAGCGCCCACCCCGACGGAGGCAGCGCCCCGCTGACCCGGCAGACCGTCAAGAGCGCCTGGGAGCTGCCCTGGGACGCGAGCCTCGGGGCGGGTGCCGTGCACCGTCTGACCGGACGCTCCTGGTCCGGCGCCGGTGCGGTCGTACGCGTCGACGTCAGCACCGACGGAGGGGCCCGCTGGCGACGCGCCCGGCTGCACGACGCCCCGCGCCGCGCGGGCTGGGTCCGCTGGTCCACCGACTGGCGCCCGTCGGCGCCCGGCGCGTACACCCTGCTGGCCCGGGCCACCGACAGCACCGGCCGCACCCAGCCCGACACGACCGTCCCGAACACCCAGGGATATCTGTTCGACGCCGTGGTCCGGCACCCCGTCCGGGCGGTCTGAGGGGAACGCGCGTACGCCGGAAAAGCGTCGGCCCGGGGCTCGGCACGGGTTTCGCGGAGTCCGTCTGTACGATGCACGCGCATCGGGTCTCACGGACCGCCCGGCGCGGGCGGGTGAAGCCCGGTGCAGAGGATCTTCGCGGGGCTGCCACAACCTGGGACGGCTTGCACGGGGTTCCGACCCAAGCGCGTGAGAAATTGTGAGATGTGGGAGCGTGAACCGGGTGAGCGAGAGTACGACGAACACCCTGCAATACCGCTTCGACGGGCCGGAGGACGCCCCTGTCCTGATCCTGGGCCCCTCACTGGGCACGACATGGCACATGTGGGACCGTCAGGTTCCCGAGCTGGCCCAGCAGTGGCGGATCTTCCGCTACGACCTGCCCGGCCACGGCGGCGCCCCGGCTTACCCGGTCGGTTCGGTCTCCGACCTGGCCGGGCGGCTGCTCGCCACCCTCGACGGGCTCGGCGTGCAGCGCTTCGGCTACGCGGGCTGCGCGTTCGGCGGCGCGGTCGGCGTGCAGCTGGCGCTGCGGCACCCGGAGCGGGTCGCCTCCCTCGCGCTGATCGCGGCCTCGCCGCGGTTCGGCACGGCCGACGAGTTCCGGCAGCGGGGCGTGATAGTCCGCACCAACGGTCTCGACCCCATCGCCCGCAGCTCGCCCGACCGCTGGTTCACCAGCGGCTTCGCGGCCGCGCAGCCCGCGATCACCGAGTGGGCCGTGCAGATGGTGCGCACCACCGACCCCGGCTGCTACATAGCGGCCTGCGAGGCGCTCGCCGCCTTCGACGTGCGGGCCGAGATCGGTCTCGTGGGTGTGCCGACCCTGGTCCTCGTCGGCTCGGACGACCAGGTCACCGGCCCCGCCGAGGCGCGCACCCTGGTGGCCGGCATCCCGGACGCCCGGCTGGCCGTCGTACCGGGCGCCTCGCACCTGGTCCCGGTGGAGCAGCCCGCGGCCGTGACCGACCTGCTGGTCCGCCACTTCTCCACCGCCTGGCAGCCCGCCTACGACTCCGGCACCGGGCAGACGGCCGTGCCGGGCATCCCCGTCAGGGCGGTCCTGACCGTGCCCCAGCAGCCCCCGCAGCCGGTGGCCATCGCGGAGATCGCGCCCGCACCGGTCCTCGAACCGGCGCAGACCATGGGCCGCCCCGATCCGTACGACGCCGGTCTGAAGGTGCGCCGGGAGGTCCTCGGGGACGCCCATGTCGACCGGGCGCTGTCGCAGGCCGACGACTTCTCCGGCGAGTTCCAGGAGTTCATCACCCGCTATGCCTGGGGCGAGATCTGGGACCGGCCCGGCCTCGACCGGCGCTCCCGCTCCTGCGTCACGCTCACCGCGCTGGTCGCGGGCGGCCACCTGGAGGAGCTCGCCTTCCACATCCGTGCCGCGCTGCGCAACGGCCTCACCCCGGACGAGATCAAGGAGGTGCTGCTCCAGGCGGCCGTCTACTGCGGCGTACCCGCGGCGAACAGCGCGTTCAAGGTGGCACAGCAGGTCATCCGGGAGGAGACCACCCCCACCGAGTGAGCCCCGGCCCGGACGCGGGGGCAGGATGGATCTCATGACGGCTCTGAAACTCACCAAGAAGTCGCACGCGTGTGTGCGCCTGGAGAAGGACGGGCGCACGCTCGTCCTCGACCCGGGCGGATTCAGCGAGGTGGACGCCGCGGTCGGGGCGGACGCGATCCTGGTCACCCACGAGCACCCCGACCACTTCGACGAGCAGCGGCTGCGGGCGGCCCTGGAGGCCGACCCGGCCGTCGGGATCTGGACCCTGAGGTCCGTCGCGGAGAAGCTCTCCGCGGCGTTCCCCGGCCGGGTGCACACGGTCGGCCACGGCGACACGTTCACCGCCGCGGGTTTCGACGTCCAGGTCCACGGCGAGCTGCACGCCGTCATCCATCCCGACCTCCCGCGCGTCACCAACGTCGGCTTCCTGGTCGACGAGGGCCGCGTCTTCCACCCCGGAGACGCGCTCACCGTCCCCGGACACCCGGTGGAGACCCTGCTGGCCCCGGTCCAGGCCCCCTGGAACAAGATCTCCGAGGTCATCGAGTACGTCCGCGAGGTCCGGCCGCAGCGCGTCTACGACATCCACGACGCCCTCCTCACCGACCTCGCCCGCCCGATCTACGACACGCACCTGGGGAACCTGGGCGGCGCCGACCATCGCCGGCTGGCGCCCGGGGCCTCCGCGGAGGTCTGAGCGAGGGCGTTGTCGGACCCGCCGGGTAGGTTGTGAGGCATGCGTATCGCGACCTGGAACGTGAACTCGATCACCGCCCGCCTGCCGAGGCTGCTGGCCTGGCTGGAGAGCAGCGGCACCGACGTGCTGTGCCTGCAGGAGGCCAAGGTCGCCGAGGCGCAGTTCCCGCTCGACCAGCTGCGCGAACTGGGCTACGAGGCGGCGGTGCACGCCACGGGCCGGTGGAACGGCGTGGCGGTGATCTCCCGCGTCGGCCTGGCGGACGTGGTCAAGGGCCTGCCCGGGGACCCCGGCTACGACGGGGCGCCGGAGCCCCGCGCCATCGCGGCGACCTGCGGCCCGGTCCGCGTCTGGTCGGTGTACGTGCCGAACGGCCGCGAGGTGGACCACCCGCACTACGCCTACAAGCTCCAGTGGTTCGAGGCACTCAAGGCCGCCGTCGCGGGCGACGCGGCGGGCGGGCGCCCCTTCGCGGTGATGGGCGACTACAACGTGGCGCCGACCGACGAGGACGTGTTCGACGTGGCCGCCTTCGAGGGTCTCACCCATGTCACCCCGGCCGAGCGTGCCGCCCTGGCGTCCCTGCGTGAGGCCGGCCTGTCGGACGTCGTCCCGCGCCCCCTGAAGTACGACCACCCCTTCACGTACTGGGACTACCGCCAGCTGGCGTTCCCCAAGAACCGCGGCATGCGCATCGACCTGGTGTACGGCAACGAGCCGTTCGCCAAGGCCGTCAAGGACTCCTACGTCGACCGCGAGGAACGCAAGGGCAAGGGCGCCTCGGATCACGCTCCGGTCGTCGTCGACCTCGAGGTGTAGCGGGAGCCGGTACCCGTCCGCCCGCGCCCCCTGCCCGCCCGGGGCCGGGGGCCAGGCGGTCGGCGGATGCCAGCGCGCCTGTGGTGCGCACGCCGGTGCGAATGTCACGCTGGGCTTATGAACATCCCTTTCCTGGGCAACAGGAGCAAGAAGTACCGTGCGGCGGTGCTCGCCGAGGACCCCGAGGGGATCGCCGAACTCCTCTCCGAATGCGAGCTGTTGCGTTCCCAGGCGGCCCGGCAGGGGATCGGACTCGACGACACGGCCGCCTCGTTGGAGGCACTGGACCAGCTTCCGCCGCGCTGGCGCGAGGACGAGGAGACCCTGCCCTGGTTCGGTCACGACGCCGGGCTCTACCTGGGCACGGTCGTCGTGCGTACGGTGCCCGGTTCCGTCTGGGTGATCTGGCCCGGCGGGGAACCCGTCGTCCGGCTGGCGTCCGGCCGGGAGGTCGACGTGGTCACCGCGGGCCGCGAGTGGGCCGCGACCGGGACCCCCGAACTGTCCCAGCTGTACGCCGAGGTGGCCGAGAACTGAAGTACGAGCGCGTAAATACGGCTAATGACAGAAAAGTGCGTGTCGTGCCTCAACTCCAGTCTTCTGTGGATAGTTTGCGGCAACCACGACACAGCTGAAAGTGAGTAGGGCTGCGCATGGCCGTCGATCCGTTGATCGAGCTGCGTGACGTCAACAAGTACTTCGGGGAG
Source organism: Actinobacteria bacterium OV320 (assembly GCA_001298545.1). GTDB lineage: Bacteria > Actinomycetota > Actinomycetes > Streptomycetales > Streptomycetaceae > Streptomyces > Streptomyces coriariae. Next base: position 31,561 of record LJCX01000030.1, on the reverse strand, counting down.
CTGCATGTCCTGCAGGACATCAACCTCACCGTCGGCAGGGGGGAGGTGGTCGTGGTGATCGGCCCTTCGGGGTCGGGGAAGTCGACGCTGTGCCGCGCGATCAACCGGCTGGAGCCCATCCACTCCGGTTCGATCACGCTCGACGGACGGCCGCTGCCCGAGGAGGGCAAGGCGCTGGCTGGACTGCGTTCCGAGGTCGGCATGGTCTTCCAGTCCTTCAACCTGTTCGCCCACAAGACGGTCCTGCAGAACATCTCGCTGGGCCAGGTGAAGGTACGCAAGCGCAAGAAGGACGAGGCCGACCGGCGCTCGCGTGAACTGCTCGACCGGGTGGGCCTCGCCGACCAGGCCGACAAGTTCCCCGCCCAGCTCTCCGGAGGCCAGCAGCAGCGCGTGGCCATCGCCCGCGCCCTCGCCATGGACCCCAAGGCGCTCCTGTTCGACGAGCCCACCTCCGCCCTCGACCCCGAGATGATCAACGAGGTCCTGGAGGTCATGCAGCAGCTCGCCCAGGAGGGTATGACCATGGTCGTGGTCACCCACGAGATGGGCTTCGCCCGCTCGGCCGCCAACCGTGTGATCTTCATGGCCGACGGCCGTATCGTCGAGGACCGCACCCCCGAGGAGTTCTTCACCGCCCCGCGCAGCGACCGCGCCAAGGACTTCCTGTCCAAGATCCTCAAGCACTGAGCGACGGCGCCAGCCGCAGAGCCCACCCGCCCCGGCGGCGGCCGGAGATCACTGCCCGCGCAGCGGAACCGACACGTACGACGGGTCGTTCGCCGGCGAGGAGAAGGTCAGCCGCGCGCCGGACGGGTTGTGCTCGATGTAGAGCGGGTCGACCGTGTCGACCACCAGGGCGAGCCGGTGCCCCGCCGGGACGTCGTAGGCCGTGGAGAACAGGTCCAGGTCGAGACCGAACGGCCTGCCCGGCGTGTGCCCGTGAAAGGTGTACGGCGCGTTGGCGACCAGTCTGCCGAGGCCGAGCGGCCCCACGTCGTAGAGGTAGGCGACGAGGGTGCCGCTCTCCTGGGCCGGGGTGACGGTGGTGTGCACCCGCGCGGTGCCGCGCACCTGCTGGGCGGTGGCGTACTTGCCGGACTGCCACACGGCGGCCCAGCGCCGGGGGAGCAGGGGGATCGCGGCCACCGGGGGCAGCTTGGCCACCTGGTCGAGGATGCTGGACAGGAAGACGATCCCGCCGTCGGCGCCCGAGTCCACGTTGGTGTGGATCGTGGTGGAGCCGGCGAGGGCGATCTTGTTCCGGGTCGCGTTCACCGACTTCCAGTCCGGATATCCCTCGTAACCGCTTGTGGAACGGGACTTGAGCCGGACGGGCTGCTCGCGGTCGATGCCGTTGTCCTCGCCCTTGAGGTAGTGGTCGAACCAGCGCTCGGTGTCGCTCCACACGTCGTTGGGCAGCCCGAACAGCCCGGTGAGCTCGGCGGTCGCGTGGTCGCCGGGGCGGAACTCCAGCCGCTTCGGGCCGGTCAGCCGCTCGTAGAAGGCGGCGGACTGGTTGGGCGGGAAGATCGTGTCGCCCCAGGCGCCGGCCATCATGATCGCCGTGCCGTTCTTGTTGAGCTGGTCCAGGTAGGTAGCGGGGGAACGTTTCTGCCCCCAGGCGACGATGTCCTGCTCCTTCGACAGGTCGGAGGAGTAGAAGGCCGAGAAGACCTCCTGGGACTCGGAGCTGCGGCGACCGGCGACCGTGCCTACGGTGTCGAGGACGGCGGCGGCCTGGACGTGCTGGGTGCGGCCGGAGTAGATCGAGTCGATCAGGTCGCCCCAGCCGCTGAGCGAGGCGACGGCCTTGACGCGCGGGTCGTGGGCGGCGGCCAGCAGGCTGATCCCGGCGCCGTACGAGACGCCCGCCATGCCGACGTGTCCCGGGTCGCTCGGGGTGTTCGCGAGGGCCCAGTCGACGACCTTGGCGGCGTCGGCGACATCGTGCGGCCCGGCCACGTCGATCTCGCCGCCGGACTGCCAGAAGCCGCGCACGTTGTAACTGAGCACGACATAACCGGAGTCGGCGAGCCGCTGTGCCTGGGCGAGGTACTCGACCTGCGGGAAGCCCCAGCTCGTCGGCAGCACGATCAGCGGGTGGCGGCGGCTGCCGTCGGTGCCGGAGGGGACGACCACGTTGGCCTTGAGGACCGTACCGCCGTCCCCGGCGATGTCGACGTACCGGACCCCGCCGGCGCCGGCCTGCGCGGCGGGTGCCAGGCCCAGTACCCCGCCGGCGACCAGGGTCGCCGAGACGGCGCCCATGGCGGTCGTGCGAAGGGCCATGCGGTGCGGTCGTCCCACGGGTCACTCCTCTTGCCTGCGCCATCGCAAAGTGACCCGACGGTAACCGCTGTGCCCCGTCGGAGGTAACCGTCGGTAAGTTACGTCGCAGTAACAATTGTCGTGTCCGGCAGGGGTGCCTGCGCCGCCCGGGTCACGTCCGCCACCAGTTCGACCACATCGGGGCCGTACACCTGGGAGTTGATGACCTTCAGGAGCAGCACGAAGGAGTCGTACCCGTGTTTGCGGGCCAGCCGTTCGTGGTTGCGGACCAGATAGCGGGTGGCGGCCTGGTTGTTGATCGCGCGCTGGCCGCAGAACAGGAACACCGGCCGCGCCTCGCGCCGCCGGCCGGCGGTGAGCCGGGCCAGCAGGACGTACTCGGTGACGCCCGGTTCCATGCGGTGGTGGTCGCTGCCTATCTGGAACGCCAGCCGGTCCGGGCCCGGTTCGCGGTCGGTGTTGATGCGCACCCCGGGCAGCATGGCCTGGATGTGGGCCGCCATCCGCCGGTTCGATCCCGGGCCGCCGACACAGAACTCCGTCCGCTCTCCGAAACCCTGCCGGGCCGCGTCCTGGGTGACCACCTCGGCGCCCGCGCCGCAGTCCTTGATGAGCGCGGCGAGTTCCAGGAGCGCGAACACGTCGTGGCGGTGCACCGCGAGGTCGGGGCTGCCCGCGTCGCGGTTGACGACCAGCAGGCACTCCGAGTTCTCGGGCAGCCCGAAGAAGGCCTGCTTGCGCCGGAGTCTGCGCTTCCACAGGTAGGTGCGGGTCAACCAGCCGAGCGCGGCACTGATGCCGGCCGCGACCACGCCCAGGACGATGTTGCGCACGTCGTCGTTCATGGGCGCGCATGGTAGCGGGCGAGCGCGGCCGGGGCGTACTCGTGTTCGAGGTGTGGCGTTCGTATGACAGTGCCCGGAAGGAGGCTGTCGGGGCCCCGTGAATGTGGTTACGCTGCGCGGACTGTCCTGGACTGGAGGTACGGATGCGTCGCCCTGTCGCGCGGAAACTGTCGGCCCTGGCGGTCTCGGCCGCCGTGGTCACGGTGGGGGCCGCGGCTCCACCCGCCGCTGAGAGAGCCCCTGTTGCGAAGGTCCCGGTCGCGGTCGGCTACGGCGGTGCGGTCGCCAGCGTCGACGCGGACGCCTCCGCGGCCGGCATCGAGGTACTGCGCAAGGGGGGCAACGCCGTCGACGCGGCCGTCGCCACCGCCGCCGCCCTCGGCGTCACCGAGCCCTACTCCTCCGGTATCGGCGGAGGCGGCTACTTCGTCTACTACGACGCCGACTCCCGTGCGGTGCACACCATCGACGGCCGTGAGACCGCGCCGCTAACCGCGGACTCCGGTCTCTTCCTGGAGAACGGCAAGCCGCTCGCCTTCGCGGACGCCGTCAGCAGCGGCCTGGGCGTCGGCACGCCGGGAACCCCCGCCACCTGGGCGACCGCGCTGAGGGAGTGGGGCAGCGAGAAGCTCGGCACCGTCCTGAAGCCCGCCCAGCGCATCGCCCGCGAGGGCTTCACCGTCGACGACACCTTCCGCAGCCAGACCGCCGCCAACGAGACCCGCTTCCGCTACTTCCCCGACACGGCGAAGCTGTTCCTGCCCGGTGGGCAACTCCCCGTCGTGGGATCGACGTTCAAGAACCCCGACCTGGCCCGCACCTACGGGGAGCTGGCTCGCGAGGGCGTCGGCGCGATCTACCGCGGCGACCTCGGCGAGGACATCGTCTCCACCGTGAACAAGCCGCCCGTGGACCCCGGTTCGGGCTGGAACGCCCGGCCGGGCGACCTGTCCGCCAAAGACCTCGCGGCCTACCGGGCCAAGCTGCAGGCGCCCACGAAGACCTCGTACCGCGGTCTGGGCGTCTACTCCATCGCGCCCTCGTCCTCGGGCGGCACGACGGTCGGCGAGGCCCTCAACATCCTGGAGAAGACCAACCTCTCGAAGGCGAGCGAGGTCCAGTACCTGCACCACTACCTCGAAGCCAGCCGGATCTCGTTCGCCGACCGCGGGCGCTGGGTCGGCGACCCCGCCTTCGAGGACGTCCCCACGAAGCAGCTGCTGTCGCAGAGGTACGCCGACTCACGCGCCTGCCTCATCAAGGACGACGCGGTCCTCACCAGCCCGGTGGCGCCCGGCGACCCGCGTCACCCGGCCGCCTGCGGCAAGGGCGGCACGGCGGCGCCGACGACGTACGAGGGCGAGAACACCACGCACCTCACCGTCGCCGACAAGTGGGGCAACGTGGTCTCCTACACGCTCACCATCGAGCAGACCGGCGGCAGCGGCATCACCGTGCCCGGTCGCGGCTTCCTCCTCAACAACGAGCTGACGGACTTCTCCTTCGCCCCCGCCAGCCCGGCCGTCCACGACCCGAACCTGCCGGGACCGGGCAAGCGGCCGCGCTCGTCGATCTCGCCGACGATCGTGCTCGACCGCCACAACAAGCCGGTGGTGGCGCTGGGTTCGCCCGGCGGCGCGACCATCATCACCACCGTGCTGCAGACCCTGACCGAGTTCGTCGACCGCGGACTGCCGCTCGTCGACGCGATCGCCGCCCCGCGCGCCAGCCAACGCAACGCCGCCCAGACGGAGTTGGAGCCGGCGCTCTACGACGACACCAGCCCCGACGGGCTGCGCGCCCAACTGGAGGCCATCGGGCACTCCTTCAAGCTCAACCCGGAGATCGGCGCCGCCACCGCCGTGCAGCGGCTGCCGAACGGCAAGTGGCTGGCTGCCGCCGAGAAGGTACGCCGCGGCGGCGGCTCGGCACAGGTGGTGCGTCCGGCGCCGTAGGACCCGGAGCGGACAGATCGGGCGTCCGACCTCGTCGAGTGTCGGGCGTCAGAGCTCAGGGGCGGGTGGCTCGCCGGTCCGCGTACGGAACGCGAGCCGCCCGTCCTCGACGTCCACCGTCACCCGGTCGCCCTCCTCGACCCGCCCGTCGAGGAGCAGCCGGGACAGCTGGTTGTCGACCTCGCGCTGGATCGTGCGGCGCAGCGGACGGGCGCCGTACTCGGGCTGGTAGCCGCGCTCGGCGAGCCAGTCGACGGCCGCGTCGGTGAACTCGGCCGTGATGCCCCGGGCCTGCACCAGCTGCCGCGTCCGCTGCAGCAACAGGTCCGTGATCCGCCGCAGTTGCTCACCCGTGAGCTGCCGGAACACGACGATCTCGTCGATCCGGTTGAGGAACTCCGGCCGGAAGTGCTCGCGCAGCGGCCGCAGGATCTGTTCGCGCCGCGCCTCCTCGTCGGCGTCCGCGCCACCCGATCCGAAGCCGATGCCGGCGCCGCGCCGGGTGATCGCCTCCGAACCCAGGTTGCTGGTCATCACGATGACCGTGTTGGTGAAGTCGACCGTGCGCCCCTGGGAGTCGGTGAGCCGGCCGTCGTCGAGGACCTGGAGCAGGACGTTGAAGACATCCGGGTGCGCCTTCTCCACCTCGTCGAGCAGGAGCAGGGAGTAGGGGTGGCGGCGGACCGTCTCCGTCAGCTGCCCGGCCTCCTCGTGGCCGACATAGCCGGGCGGAGCGCCGACCAGACGGCTCACGGTGTGTCGCTCCTGGTACTCGCTCATGTCGAGCCGCACCATCCGCTCCTCGCTGCCGAACAGCGACTCGGCGAGCGCGCGGGCCAGTTCGGTCTTGCCGACGCCGGTCGGGCCGAGGAACAGGAAGCTGCCGATCGGCCGGTCCGGGCTGGCGAGCCCGGCGCGCGAGCGCAGCACCGCGTCCGCGACGACCCGTACGGCCTCCTCCTGGCCCACGACCCGCTCGTGCAGGTGCTCCTCCAGGGCGAGCAGGCGGTCCTTCTCCTCCTGGGTGAGGCTCGCGACGGGGATGCCGGTCTGCCGGGACACCACCTCGGCGATCGCCTCCGCGGTGACCTCCAGATGCCGGCCCTCGTCGGAGGTGACCTCACCGGTCGCGTCCGCGATGCGCTGCTTCAGCTCGACGATGCGGTCGCGCAGCCGGGTGGCCTGCTCGTACTGCTCGTCCGCGACCGCCTGGTCCTTGTCGCGGGCCAGTTCCTCGGCCTCGCGTTCCATCGCCCGTACGTCCGTGCCCTTGGTGCGGGCACCGAGCCGCACCCGGGCGCCGGCCTGGTCGATCAGGTCGATCGCCTTGTCCGGCAGGCGGCGGTCGGTGAGATAGCGGTCGGACAGCTCCACGGCCGCGACGAGCGCCTCGTCGGTGTAACGGACCTGGTGGTGGGCCTCGTAGCGGTCGCGCAGCCCGCGCAGGATCTCCAGCGCGTCCGCGACGGACGGCTCCGGGACGAGGATCGGCTGGAAACGGCGGGCGAGCGCCGCGTCCTTCTCGATCCGCCGGTACTCCTCCAGCGTCGTCGCGCCCACGATGTGCAGCTCGCCGCGGGCCAGGGCCGGCTTGAGGATGTTGCCGGCGTCCATCGACCCGCCGCCCTCGCCACCGCCGCCCGCGCCGACGACGGTGTGCAGCTCGTCGATGAAGACGATCAGCTCGTCGGAGTGGGCGCGGATCTCGTCGACGATGGTGGTCAGCCGCTCCTCGAAGTCACCGCGGTAGCGGGTGCCCGCGACCACGGCCGTCAGGTCCAGGGCGACCACGCGCCGCGCGACGAGGACGTCCGGCACGTCCCCGTCCGCGATCCGCTGGGCCAGTCCCTCCACGATGGCGGTCTTGCCGACGCCGGCGTCGCCGACCAGTACCGGATTGTTCTTGCCGCGCCGGGAGAGCACCTCGATGGTCTGCTCGATCTCGTCGTCGCGGCCGATCACCGGGTCGATCCGGCCCTGACGGGCCAGCTCGGTGAGATCGGTGCCGTACTTGTCCAGGGTGGGTGTGCCGGTGGGTCGCTGCCGGTCGCCGGGGCGGGGCGTCTGCGCGGTGTCCGCCGGCTCGCTCGGCAGGCCCGCGGCGGCGAAGCGGGCCGCGTTGAGGATGTGCCCGGCCGCGGAGTCCGGGTTCGAGGCGAGGGCGCTCAGCACGTGCTCCGGGCCGATGTAACCGGCCCCGCGCGAGCGGGCCAGGTCGTGCGCGTCCAGCAGGGCGCGTTTGGCGGCCGGGGTCAGCGACAGCGATGTGGGCGGTGGTACCTCGCCCGGCGGGTGCTGGACCGGGCCCGAGCGCTCGTCGATCTCCGACGCGAGGGACTCGGGGTCGGCGCCGGCCCGGCTGAGCAGAGTGCGGGTCGGCTCCGCGCCGAGAGCCGCGCGCAGGAGATGCTCGGTGTCCAGGTCGCGGCTGCCGTGCTCGGCCGCGTACTGGGCCGCGCCGCGCACGAGCTCCCGCGCGGGCCGGCTGAGGAGCTGGCCGATGTTGATCTGCCGGGGGCCGGGGCGGGGTCCGCCGAAGAAGCGGGCCAGGAACTCGCCGAAGGGGTCGCCGTACCCCTCCGGGCTGGAGAAGCCGCTGGTCATGGCGTTCCGTTCGATCGACTTGCGCTGCCGGTGCGGACGGGTGCCCTGTCCGTCCCGGGCTACACCACGATGGCACGATCCGCAGGGCGCGGCATGTCCTGGGCCCGCCCACCGCACGACGGCCGACCCACCGTCCGTGGGCGGTCGCGCCCGGGGCGCAGCCGCAGCTCGGTACGGCGCCGCGCCTGTCGGGGGCAGGGGCCGCGGTCCTTGCGTGGGCGGTCGCGCCCGCGGCACGCAGCGGCAGATCGGTACGGCGCCGCGTCTGCCGGGGCAGGGGCCGTGGGCTGGGGTGCCCACGGGCGCGGGCCGCAGGCCGATACGGTCCGCGCCCGGCGGCGGAACGGTCCTACCGGCGCTCGGTGAGGACCCTCGGTCCGTTTTCCGTGATCGCCACCGTGTGTTCCGCGTGGGCCGCCCGGGAACCGTCGTTCGTGCACAGGGTCCAGCCGTCCGGCGCCTCGTGGTAGCCGTCCTTGCCGCTCGCGATCAGCATCGGTTCGATCGCGATGACCATGCCGTGGCGCAGGGGATACCCCCGGCCCGGGCGGCCCTCGTTGGGGACCGCGGGGTCCTCGTGCATGTGGCGGCCGATGCCGTGGCCTCCGAAGCCCTCCGGGATGCCGTAGCCCGCCGTCCGGCACACCGTGCCGATCGCGTGCGCGATGTCGCCGATGCGGTTGCCGACGACCGCCGCCTCGATACCGGCCGCGAGGGCCCGCTCGGCGGTCTCGATCAGCCGGACGTCCGCCGGGCGCGGCGTGCCCACGGTGAAGCTGATGGCGGAGTCACCGGCCCAGCCGTTCAGCGAGGCGCCGAAGTCCGCCGAGAGGAGGTCGCCGTCGCGCAGCCGGTAGCCGGTGGGGATGCCGTGCACGATCGCGTCGTTCACGGACGCGCAGAGCACCGCCGGGAAGGGCGTCGTGGCGAAGGACGGGCGGTAGCCGAGGAAGGGGGACGTCGCTCCCGCCTCCCGCAGCACGTCGTGTGCCAGTTCGTCCAGTTCCAGCAGGGATACGCCCACGTCGGCGGCTTCGCGCACGGCCGTCAGCGCTCGTGCGACGACCTGTCCCGCCTCGTACATGGCCTCGATCGATGTGTCTGTCTTGAGCTCCACCATGCCAATTACTATACCGGTATTAGAATGGGTGCATGGTACGCACCCCCCTCACCCCCGAAGAGCGCGAACGCGGCGAACGGCTCGGCCTGTTGCTGCGCGAGGCCCGCGGCGCCCGGAGCATGGCCGACATCGCGGCGAGCGCCGGCCTCTCCGCCGAGACCCTTCGCAAGATCGAGACCGGCCGCGCCCCGACGCCGGCGTTCTTCACCGTCGCCGCGCTCGCCCGCGTGCTCGGTCTCTCGATGGACGAGCTGGCGGGGCTGTGCGTGCCCGCCCCCGCGTGACACCCTGGGGTCGCTGTCCGCGCCCGTTCGGGATCGCGCACAGGTCGTCGCGTCGGTTTCGAAAACTGGCTGTAGCCGCGCTGTAACACGGTTGGTGTTTTCTACGAACCGGAGTGTTCCGGTCGGGGCGGGAGTCGAGCGATGGCTGTGGATCAACTCCCGGGCCGAGTACGGGAGTTCGCGAGCTACCTGAACGGACTGCTGTCGCGCCTCGATCAGGGCGCCGGCTGGTGCGCCGTGTTCTGGCAACGCGATCCCGACGGCATGCAGGCCTGCCTCGACGGGCGCGAGGTGCCGCCCTGGGACGTGGTGGAGGCGGTGCTCCAGGACCTCGCCGCCGAGTACGGGACCGCGGTCGCCGCGCAGCAGGCGGAACGGGTCCGGCCCCTGCACGCCGCCGCCCTCGCCGCCCACGACGCCCGGCCCGGTGGCCGCGACGCCCTCGGGGACCGGCTCGACGTGATGCTCCGCGAACAGCGATACGCCGCCGAACGGCTGGCCGAGCTGGGCCGCAGGCTCCCGTCCGCGGCCACCCACGAGCAGGCCGAGGCCATCCGTCTCGACCTCGCCTGGGCCCACGACGACCATGAACGGGCCACCGCACGGTGCGCCGAACTCCGCTACCGGATGGCGGAGTCGGACCGGCTCCCGTCGGCGGGCGCGGCCCCCCGGCCCCCCCCCCCCCCCCCCCCCGCGGCGCCCCGCCGCCCCCCCGCCCGCCGATTCTTGCCGATCGCGTTGTCGACGGCGGCTGGGGCCCCGGGCGCCAATGACCGGCCCCCCGCAGGGTGCCCCGAACTCCGCTCCGGGATGCCGGAGTCGCACCGGCTCCCGTCGGCGGGCGCGGCCTCGGGGCCCGCCCCGCACACCGCCGCCGCGGACCCCGCCCGCGAGACGGCAGGCCGGTACGACGCCCCTGCCGGGTACGACGCCCGTGCCGGATACGACGCCCCTGCCGGGTACGACGCCGCCGGGTCCGTGGCCGGAGCGCCGGTCGACACGTACGAGGCCGCGGCCGCGGCCGCGGCGCCGGCGGCCGAAGCCTCCGCCTCCTGGCCGGCTCCCGACGAGGACATCCCCGCCCCGGCCCCGGCCGTCGTCCCCAAACAGCGCAAGCGCCGCCGCGGCAGCGCCCGTTTCGCCGGTATGGCCGAGGAGGAGGACGCCGCCTCCCTCGCCGTGCCGCCCGCCGCCGAACCGGTGGCGCCCGCCCCCGCCCCGACCGGGCGCCGCACCCCGCGCGGCGCCCGCTTCGCCGGGGCCGCCACCGAGCAGGCCGAGCGGTCCGAGCCGCGGCGCGAGCCGCTGGACACGGCGGCCCGGCGGGAGACCGTCGAGACGGTCGAACGGCTGGTACGTCTGCGCGGCGAAGGCCGCAGCGGCGAGGCGCACGCCCTGCTCGTCGAACTCGCCTACTGGCCGGCCGCCCGCATCCCGCTGCTCGCGGCCGAACTCCAGCGCGCCGGGCTCACCGCCGACTGGACCACCCTGCTGTGGGAGGCCGCCTCCCTCCCCGCCGACCGGCTCGTCGCCGCGGCCGACGCGCTGGTCGCGGTGGGGCGCACGGCGGACGGCGAGCAGATCCTGCGCCAGGGCGTCGCCCGGCCGGCCACCGAGATCGGGCAGGCCGTCCTGGGACTGGTCGAGGAGGGCCGGCGACGCGAGGTCGGCGCGCTGCTCGACGCCTACGTCCGGGTCCGCACCCCCGAGGAGGCCGCGCGCAGCGTCGCCCCGGCCCCGGAGACCCTCGTCCCCCTCGTGCTGGAGGCCGCCCGGACGGTCTCGGAGGAACGCCACTGGGACCTGGTGCACGCCCTCAGGGTCGCCGGCTTCACCGCCTGACCCGGGCCACGCCCTTACGCCGTACGCCCGGCGACTCACCCACCGGAGTGTGAAACGCGATCGACTCGGCGGGTTAACGACGATGGTCTTGGCAAGCCCGTCCCGGAGGCTTACGTTCGTCCCTCTACGACCTTCGTCTACGGGCGTAGAGGCTCTGACGTCCCGTCGAAGGAGCAGCTCATGGCCAACGTCGTACGTGCCGCACTGGTTCAGGCCACCTGGACCGGCGACACCGAGTCCATGGTGGCGAAACACGAGGAGCACGCCCGCGAGGCGGCCCGCCGGGGCGCGAAGATCATCGGGTTCCAGGAGGTCTTCAACGCTCCCTACTTCTGTCAGGTCCAGGAGCCGGAGCACTACCGCTGGGCGGAACCGGTCCCCGACGGGCCGACCGTGCGTCGTATGCAGGAGCTCGCGCGCGAGACCGGCATGGTCGTCGTCGTGCCGGTCTTCGAGGTCGAGCAGTCCGGTTTTTACTACAACACCGCCGCCGTGATCGACGCGGACGGCTCGTACCTCGGCAAGTACCGGAAACACCACATCCCGCAGGTAAAGGGTTTCTGGGAGAAGTACTACTTCAAGCCCGGCAACATCGGCTGGCCCGTCTTCGACACGGCCGTCGGCAAGGTGGGCGTCTACATCTGCTACGACCGGCACTTCCCGGAAGGCTGGCGGCAACTCGGTCTCAACGGCGCCCAGTTGGTCTACAACCCGTCCGCGACCCACCGCGGCCTCTCCGCCCACCTCTGGCAGCTGGAGCAGCCGGCGGCCGCCGTCGCCAACGAGTACTTCGTCGCCGCGATCAACCGGGTCGGCGTCGAGGAGTACGGGGACAACGACTTCTACGGGACCTCGTACTTCGTCGACCCGCGCGGGAAGTTCGTCGGCGAGGTCGCGAGCGACAAGGACGAGGAACTCGTCGTCCGCGACCTCGACTTCGACCTGGTCGAGGAGGTCCGGCAGCAGTGGGCCTTCTACCGCGACCGCCGTCCCGACGCCTACGACGGGCTGGTGCAGCCGTGAGCGACCTCCACGCCCGCCACCGGAAGGTCCTGCCGGACTGGCTCGCCCTCTACTACGAGGACCCGCTGGAGATCACCCACGGCGAGGGCCGGCACGTCTGGGACGCCGAGGGCAACAAGTACCTCGACTTCTTCGGCGGCATCCTCACCACCATGACCGCGCACGCGCTGCCCGAGGTCACCAAGGCGGTGAGCGAGCAGGCCGGGCGGATCAACCACTCCTCGACGCTCTACCTCAACCGGCCCATGGTCGACCTCGCCGAACGCATCGCCCACATCAGCGGCATCCCCGACGCCCGCGTCTTCTTCACCACCTCGGGAACCGAGGCCAACGACACGGCGCTGCTGCTCGCCACCACCCACCGGCGCAGCAACACCGTTCTCGCGATGCGCAACAGTTACCACGGCCGTTCCTTCAGCGCGGTCGGCATCACCGGCAACCGCGGCTGGTCGCCGACCTCGCTGTCCCCGCTGCAGACGCTCTACGTGCACGGCGGGGTACGCGGACGCGGCCCGTTCGCCGGTCTCGGCGACGCCGAGTTCATCGAGGCCTGCGTCGAGGACCTGAAGGACCTGCTCGGTCACACCCGTCCGCCCGCGGCCCTGATCGCCGAGCCCATCCAGGGGGTCGGCGGGTTCACCTCGCCGCCGGACGGACTGTATGCGGCATTCCGTGAAGTGCTGAACGCATACGGGATCCTGTGGATCGCCGACGAGGTGCAGACCGGCTGGGGCCGCACCGGCGAGCACTTCTGGGGCTGGCAGGCGCACGGCCGCGGCGGACCGCCGGACATCGTCACCTTCGCCAAGGGCATCGGCAACGGCATGTCCATCGGCGGTGTCATCGCCCGCTCCGAGATCATGAACTGCCTGGACGCCAACAGCATCTCCACCTTCGGCGGCACCCAGGTCACCATGGCGGCGGGCCTCGCCAACCTCTCCTACCTGCTGGAGCACGACCTCCAGGGCAACGCCCGGCGGGTCGGCGGTCTGCTCATCGAGCGGCTGCGGGCCGTCGCCGCCCAGGACCCCGGGGTACGGGAGGTGCGCGGGCGCGGGCTGATGATCGGCGTCGAGCTGACGAAACCCGGCACCGACCTGGCGGACCCGGACCGGGCGGCCGGCGGGCTGGAGGCGGCCCGCGCCGACGGGCTGCTGATCGGCAAGGGCGGCGGTCACGACACCAGCGCCCTGCGGATCGCCCCGCCGCTGTCCCTCACCGTCGCGGAGGCCGAGGAGGGTGCCGCGATCCTCGAAGGCGCCCTGAGGAGCACGCAGTAGCGCAGGCCTGAGCAAGGGAACACGACACCATGACCATCACCCTGGAGCCCTGGGGGCCCGTAGAGCCCCTGGAACCCGCCCTGTCGGTCCGTCAGGTCCTGGCCCTGGAAAGGGTGCTGGCCGGGGAACCCGAGGTGGTGGCCGGCGCGGGCCAGCTCGACCGGCCGGTGCGCTGGGTGCACGTCGCCGAGGCCGCGGACGTCGGTGTGATGCTCAGCGGCGGGGAGATGGTCCTCACCACCGGAGTGCTGCTCGCCGGCGACGAGAACGCGCAGACCGAGTACATCCAGTCCCTGCACCGCGCCGAGGCCGCCGCCGTGGTGCTGGGACTGGGACGGGCCTTCCCCGCCGCGCCGGACGTGATGCGGCGCGCCGCCGAGCGGTGCGGGCTCCCGATGGTCGTGCTCCACCGGCCCTTCCCCTTCGCCGAGTTGACGGAGGTGGTCCAGTCCCGGCTGGTCCAGCGGAAGTTCGCCGCCGTCAGCCTGTCGGAGGCCGTACGGACCGCCCTCACCTCTCTGATCACCGCGGGCGCACCGCTTCAGCTGCTGCTCGACGAGGTCGCCCAGCACGCCGCCTGTCCCGTGGTCGTCACCAACCTCGCCCACCGGGTGCTGGCGACGGCGGGGGAGCGGTCGGCGGTCGACGACGTGCTGCGGGACTGGGAGCGCATCGCCCGCCAGGCCGGCGGCAGCGAGGGCGACGGCTGGATCCGCGCCGAGCTGGGCGGACGCGGCGAGCGGTGGGGACAGATCATGCTCTGCGGCCACCGCGGCGACACCGCCGGCGGACGGCTCCTCGCCGACCGGGCCGCCGAGGCACTCGTCCTGCACCGCATGCTCGGCGGCACCTCCGCCCACACCTGGGAGGAGCAGTCCGCGCAGAGCCTGCTCACCGACCTGGTCTCCGGGGTCGTGCCCGCCCGGCAACTGCTGCCCCGGGCCCGGGCGGCCGGGCTCCCCGTCAACCGGCGCACCTTCGTCCCCCTGGTCGTGCGTGACGGCGACCCCGCCCAACTGGAGCGCATGCTCCGCCTGTTGGGCATGCCCGGGCTGGTCGCCGAGCTTGCCGACGGGGCCACCGCCGTGCTGCTCAGCCTGGCCCGCGACCAGGACGCCCAGGCGCTCACCGCGCACTTCGCCGCCCGGCTGCGGACCGAGTCGGGGGAGAGCCGTACGGTCGTCGCGGCGGCCGCCCCGCGCATCGTCTGGGACGACGTGTCCGCCGGGCTGCGCGAGGCCCAGCATGTCGCGGACGCCGTGGCCGACTCCTCGGCCGCCCTCGACCTCCCGGCCGTCGTCCGCCTCAAGGACGTCCATCTGCGCGGCCTGGTCCGGCTGCTGCGGGACGACCCGCGTGTGCAGTCCTTCGCCGAGCGGGAGCTGGACGGGCTGCTGTGCGCGGCCGGGGACGACCTGCTCGCCGTCCTGCGGACGTACCTGGCCACCGGCCGCAACAAGTCCCGCACCGCCCAGCTCCACCACGTCTCGCGGCCCGCGCTGTACCGCCGGCTGGAGGCGATAGAGGGACGGCTGGGCGTGGACCTCGACGACTTCGAACAGGCCGCCTCGGTGCACATCGCGCTGCTCGCGCACGACGCGCAACAGGGCTGACCGCAGACGGCCGGCAACAGCCAGGAAACATGGAACGACCAGGGAAAACGGTGGTGAAACATGGGTCCGGAAAGACGTGACACGGTGGCACGCCGGACGCACGCAGGCGTGACACCGTGCAACTCAAAGCAGGCTCGCCGGCTTCCTAGGCTCCTCGTACACCGAGCGACCGGAGGTCCCGATGAGCAGAGTGATCCGTGCCGCCGTCTTCCAGACGGCCTGGACCGGCGACAAGGAATCGATGATCCAGGTCCACGAGCAGGCGGTCCGCGACGCGGCCGCGCAGGGTGCTCAGGTCCTGTGTTTCCAGGAGCTGTTCTACGGACCGTACTTCTGCCAGGTCCAGGACCCGCAGTTCTACGAGTACGCCGAGCAGATCCCCGACGGCCCGATCGTCAAGCGTTTCCAGGCGCTCGCCAAGGAGCACGGCATCGTCCTGGTGCTGCCGATGTACGAGGAGGAGCAGCCGGGCGTCCTCTACAACACCGCCGCCGTGATCGACGCGGACGGCTCGTACCTCGGCAAGTACCGCAAGCACCACATCCCGCAGGTAAAGGGTTTCTGGGAGAAGTTCTACTTCCGCCCCGGGAACGTGGGCTGGCCCGTCTTCGAGACGGCCGTCGGCAAGGTGGGCGTCTACATCTGCTACGACCGCCACTTCCCGGAGGGCTGGCGCGCGCTGGGGCTGGAGGGCGCCGAGATCGTCTTCAACCCGTCGGCGACCTCGCGTGGTCTGTCCGCGTACCTGTGGCAGCTGGAGCAGCCTGCGGCCGCCGTCGCCAACGAGTACTTCGTCGGCGCGATCAACCGGGTCGGCGTCGAGGAACTCGGCGACAACGACTTCTACGGGACCTCGTACTTCGTGGACCCGGAGGCCCAGTTCGTCGGCGAGGTGGCGAGCGACAAGGAGAGCGAACTCGTCGTCCGCGACCTCGACATGGCCAAGCTGCGCGAGGTCCGCGACCGCTGGCAGTTCTACCGGGACCGTCGCCCGGAGGCCTACGGCCCGCTGACCGCACCGTAAGACCCGAGGCCCCCGCGTCCCCTTCCGGGGCGCGGGGCGGCGTCCGTGTGCGGCTCCGCCGCGGGGCGCGACCGGCCTCGAACGACCCGCACGCCACGACCACAACCCAGCGGAGCGTCCACGCATGAGCACCCGTACCGTCATCCGCGGCGGCCTCGTCGTCACCGCGTCCGACGAGATCCACGCCGACGTCCTGATCGAGGACGGCCGTATCGCCGCCCTCGCCGCCTCCGGCACCACGGCCGCCGAGGCCTGGACCGCCGAGAGGGTCATCGACGCCACCGGGAAGTACGTGATCCCGGGCGGAGTCGACGTCCACACCCACATGGAGCTGCCGTTCGGCGGCACCTTCGCCTCCGACACCTTCGAGACCGGCACCCGGGCGGCCGCCTGGGGCGGCACGACGACCATCGTCGACTTCGCCGTGCAGAGCGTCGGACGCAGCCTGCGCGACGGGCTCGACGCCTGGCACGCGAAGGCCGAGGGCAACTGCGCCATCGACTACGGCTTCCACATGATCGTCTCCGACGTGAACCAGGACACGCTGAAGGAGATGGACCTGCTGGTGGAGGAGGGCGTCACCTCCTTCAAGCAGTTCATGGCCTACCCCGGCGTCTTCTACAGCGACGACGGTCAGATCCTGCGTGCCATGCAGCGCTCCGCCGAGAACGGCGGACTGATCATGATGCACGCGGAAAACGGTATCGCCATCGACGTCCTGGTCGAGCAGGCGCTGGCCCGCGGCGAGACCGATCCGAGGTACCACGGCGAGGTCCGCAAGGCCCTCCTCGAGGCCGAGGCCACCCACCGCGCCATCAAACTCGCGCAGGTCGCGGGTGCTCCGCTGTACGTGGTGCATGTATCGGCGATGGAAGCGGTTGCGGAACTGGCCCGGGCGCGCGACGAGGGGCTCAACGTCTTCGGCGAGACCTGCCCCCAGTACCTGTTCCTGTCGACGGACAACCTCGCGGAACCCGACTTCGAGGGCTCGAAGTACGTGTGCTCGACCCCGCTGCGGCCCAAGGAGCACCAGGCCAAGCTGTGGCAGGGCCTGCGGACCAACGACCTCCAGGTCGTCTCCACCGACCACTGCCCCTTCTGCTTCGTGGGCCAGAAGGAGCTCGGCCGGGGCGACTTCTCGAAGATCCCCAATGGTCTGCCGGGAGTCGAGAACCGGATGGACCTGCTGCACCAGGCCGTCGTCGACGGGCACATCAGCCGCCGCCGCTGGATCGAGATCGCCTGCGCCACCCCGGCCCGCATGTTCGGCATGTACCCGAAGAAGGGCACCATCGCCCCGGGCGCCGACGCCGACGTCGTGATCTACGACCCGCACGCCGAGCAGATCATCTCCGCGGACACGCACCACATGAACGTCGACTACTCGGCGTACGAGGGCAAGCGGCTCACCGGCCGCGTCGAGACGGTCCTGTCGCGGGGCGAACTCGTCATCACCGAGCGGGAGTACACCGGACACGCCGGACACGGCGCCTACACCCCGCGCTCCACCTGTCAGTACCTCAACTAGGAGCAGCGCACATGGACTTCGGACTCGTCCTGCAGACCGACCCGCCGGCCTCGAAGGTCGTCGAGCTGATGAAGCGCGCCGAGGGCAACGGCTTCACCTACGGCTGGACCTTCGACTCCGCCGTGCTCTGGCAGGAACCGTTTGTGATCTACAGCCAGATCCTGGCGAACACCAGCAGGCTGACGGTGGGCCCGATGGTGACCAACCCGGGCACCCGCACCTGGGAGGTCACCGCCTCCACCTTCGCCACCCTCAACGACATGTTCGGCAACCGCACCGTGTGCGGCATCGGCCGCGGCGACTCCGCGATGCGCGTCGCGGGCCGTGCCCCGAACACCCTCGCCCGGATCAGTGCGGCCATGAAGGTCATCAGGGCGCTCGGCTCGGGCCAGGAGGCGGACCTCGGCGGCACGGTCGTCAAGTTCCCGTGGATCAAGGAGGACGCCCGGCTCCCCGTATGGATGGCCGCGTACGGCCCCAAGGCGCTGAAGATGACCGGCGAGGAGGCCGACGGCTTCATCCTCCAGCTCGCCGACCTCTACCTCACCGAGTACATGGTGAAGGCCGTCAAGGCCGCGGCAGTCGCCGCCGGCCGTGACCCCGCCGAGGTGAAGATCTGCGTCGCCGCCCCGGCGTACGTCACCGAGGACGACTCGCCCGAGGCGCTCGCCCACGCGCGTGAGCAGTGCCGCTGGTTCGGCGGGATGGTCGGCAACCACGTCGCCGACCTCGTGTCCAAGTACGGCGAGCACTCCGCCGCCGTACCGGACGAACTGACCGACTACATCAAGTCCCGTGAGGGGTACGACTACTCGCACCACGGGCGGGCCGACAATCCCGACACCGCGTTCGTGCCCGACGAGATCGTCGACCGGTTCTGCATCGTCGGACCGGTCGAGAAGCACATCGAGAAGCTCGAGGCGCTGCGCGCACTGGGCGTGGACCAGTTTGCCGTCTACGACATGCACGACGCCCAGGAGGCCACCATCGACGCCTACGGGGCGAGGGTGATCCCGGCCGTCAACGGCTGACCGCGCGCCGACCGCCGTACGGTGCACCGACCGTCGCGAGACGCACGGAGCGCCGTACGGCGGCGCCGAACCGCAAACCGTAGAAACCGCTCAACTCCCCATCCCCCCACTCCAGTTCTCCCCTCCTCCGACGTCCCGGAGGAGGGGGCCGGAGCCCGCACGGCCTTTCCGGATCCGCCCCTCGTTTGATTGGCCTGCCCATGACCGACACCGCTCCCACGGCCATACCGCCGACTTCTCAAGTCACCCTCGCCGACGGCCGGGTGGAGATCGCCCCTGGTTCGCCGCAGCCCAGCGGCCCCTACGCCAACGAGGACCTGCTTCCGGTCCCCGTGGAGAAGCGCACCTGGACCACGTACAACTTCTCCGCGCTGTGGGTCGGCATGGCCCACAACACGGCGTCGTGGACGCTCGCCTCCGGTCTGATCGCCGTCGGCATGGACTGGAAGCAGGCGGTGCTCACCATCGCCCTGGCCAACCTCATCGTGCTGGTCCCGATGCTGCTCACCGGGCACGCGGGGCCGAAGTACGGGATCCCGTTCCCGGTCTTCGCCCGCGCCTCCTTCGGCATCCGCGGCGCCAACCTGCCCGCCGTCGTACGGGCGTTGGTGGCCTGCGGCTGGTTCGGCATCCAGACCTGGATCGGCGGCGAGGCGATCTACTTCCTCGCCGGGAAACTGATCGGAAACGGCTGGAGCGACGCCGGTGAGATCGGCGGCTACGCCTGGACGATGTGGCTGTCGTTCGCGATCTTCTGGGCGATCCAGGTCGCGATCATCTACCGGGGCATGGAGACGATCCGGCGGTTCGAGAACTGGGCGGCGCCCTTCGTCCTGGTCGGCGCGCTGGTGATGCTGATCTGGATGAGCAACAAGGCAGGCGGTTTCGGCCCGTTGCTCGACCAGCCGTCCAAGCTCGGCTGGGGCGCCGACTTCTGGAAGCTGTTCTGGCCGTCCCTGATGGGCATGATCGGTTTCTGGTCGACGCTGTCGCTGAACATCCCGGACTTCACGCGGTACGGAAAGTCGCAGAAAGCGCAGACCTGGGGACAGGCGCTCGGCCTGCCCACCACCATGACGCTGTTCGCGCTGCTGTCGGTGATGGTCACCTCCGGTTCGCAGGCGGTGTACGGCGAGACGATCTGGGATCCGGTACAGCTCGCCGCCAAGACCGACAACGTCTTCGGTCTGCTGTTCGCGCTGGTGACGGTGCTGGTGGCGACCCTGTCCGTGAACGTCGCGGCCAACCTCGTCTCGCCGGCCTTCGACTTCTCCAACATCGCGCCCCGGAAGATCAGTTTCCGTACCGGCGCCCTCGCCACCTGTGTCCTCGGGGTGCTGATCTTCCCGTGGAAGCTGTACTCCGACCCGCAGGGCTACATCTTCACCTGGCTCGGACTGGTCGGCGGTCTGCTGGGCACGGTCGCCGGCATCCTCATCGCCGACTACTGGATCCTGCGCCGCGGCAAGCTCGACCTGGCCGATCTGTACCGTACGGGCGGCCGCTACTGGTACGACGGCGGCTGGAACTGGCGGGCCGTGGTGGCCTTCGTCACCGGCGGAGTGCTCGCCGTCGGCGGCGCCAGCTTCAAGCCGCTGGTCGACGGACGGCCGATCCCGGCGCTGGAATCCCTCGCCGACTACGGCTGGGCGGTCGGGCTCGGCACCTCGATGGTGCTGTACCTGGCCCTGATGCTGCTGCTGCCCGCACGGCAGGCAGAGCCCGCGGACGCCGTCTGACGTGTGGCGCGAGAACGGCCGGAGGAGCGAGTGCGCTCTTCCGGCCGTGGCGTGTCCCGGTCCGTGCGGTGCGCGGCGGGAGCGCTCAGCTCTTCTGGCCGTTCGACAGGGCGGCCACCACTTCCTTCGCGGCCTTGATCGCACCCTTGTTGATCTCGTCGGTGCTGGGCGCCTTCTTCGTCTCGAAGTCGCTGCCGTTGTAGTTGACGATCACCAGCGCGTTGGACACCCGGGCGATGACGACGCCCTC
The DNA here is from genome assembly GCA_001298545.1 of Actinobacteria bacterium OV320. Classification (GTDB taxonomy): domain Bacteria; phylum Actinomycetota; class Actinomycetes; order Streptomycetales; family Streptomycetaceae; genus Streptomyces; species Streptomyces coriariae. The sequence goes on along the minus strand of LJCX01000030.1, from coordinate 11,131 downwards.
ACGGGTCTGCTGCTTGTCCTCGGTCGTGAGGTTCACCACCGAGTAGGCCTCGTTGCCGAGCCCCGGGACCGCGCCGCCGCCGCTCTTCTCGCCGGTCCGCTCCTTGTACGACGTCTGCGCCGCGTCGTCCGACTCCGTGATCTCGAAGGAGACGTCGAGCCACCGGTAGTCGTAGCCCTTGAGCGCGTTCCAGGAGCAGGTCCGGCGCAGATCGGTGTCCGTGGAGGGGATCTCCTTGCCCGCCGTCTTGGCGCCCGGCACGAGTGCGGTGACCGTCTTCGCGGCGATGCTGGTGCACGGGGCGGGCGCGGCGGCGTACGTCTTGGACACGGCCGTGGAGGAGGGGCCGGACGCCTTCTCGGACTGGGTCTTCTGCGTGTCCTTGGCCGCGGTGTCCTGCTTTTCGGTGAGCGGGCCGGACGACATCGCCCAGCCCGCGCAGGCGAGCACGACCACGGGGGTCAGGCGCGCGGTGAGGGCGAGCGGCAGTGGGAGTGAGCGCACGGCGCACTTTCGTGGGGGACGGTGCGGACGGGGTCCGCAGTGCGGACAGTGGACGCCAGTGTCACATGACTCCCTGTGGGGCGGAAGTGTGAACTCGCTCCGTGGCTGCGCGGTGACGAAGGGGCCCGGCCCAACCGGGACATCACGGCCCTTCATGAGACATCTTCACGAGACGCCTTCACGGGACGCCTTCGGGCGACACCCTCATGCGACACGTCCTCGTGGCCGTCTCCTACGGCGGTCTTGCACGCCCCCCTTTGTACTGCCCCTTTGCACGCCCACTTTGTGGGGCTTCCTCACGCGGCTTCCTCACGCGGCTTCCTCACGCGGCCTCTTCATGGGGCCTCATCGTCGGGCCTCTTCATGGGGCAAGGGACGGGTGCGGGTGCCCGGCGGGTGGGTACGTACGATCCCGGGAACGGCCGCAGCGCAGTGAGGAGCCCCCGTGTTCACCACCCGCCCCACCCTCCAGGGCACCTTCGGCATGGTGTCGTCCACGCACTGGCTGGCCTCGCAGTCGGCGATGGCCGTCCTCGAGGGCGGCGGCAACGCCTACGACGCCGCCGTGGCCGGGGCGTTCGTGCTGCACGTCGTCGAACCGCATCTCAACGGGCCCGCGGGCGAGGTGCCCATCCTGCTCGCCCCGGCCGGCGACGAGGTGCGCGTGCTGTGCGGGCAGGGAGTGGCGCCGGCGGGCGCGACCGTCGCCCTCTACCGGGCACTCGGCCTGGACCTCGTACCCGGCACCGGACCGCTGGCCGCGGCCGTGCCCGGCGCGTTCGACGCCTGGATGCTCCTCCTGCGCGACCACGGCACCAAGTCCCTGGACGAGGTGCTGCAGTACGCCATCGGGTACGCCGAACACGGGCACGCGCCCGTGGAGAACGTCGGCGCGACCGTCGAGACCGTACGGGAGCTCTTCGAGACGGAGTGGACCTCGTCGGCGGAGGTGTACCTGCCGGGCGGGAAGCCGCCGCGCCCGGGCGCGCTGCTGCGCAACCCCGCCCTCGCCGGCACCTGGAGGCGACTGCTCGCCGAGACCGCAGGGGCGGGCGACCGGGAGGCGCGGATCGAGGCCGCGCGAGAGGTGTGGCGGACCGGGTTCGTCGCCGAGGCCCTCGTCCGTCAGGCGGCCCGGCCCACCCTGGACACCAGTGGCGAGCGCCACACCGGCACGCTCACGGCCGCCGATCTCGCCGCCTGGTCCGCCTCCTACGAGGCGCCGGCGACGTACGACTGGAACGGCTGGACGGTGTGCAAGGCCGGCCCCTGGAGCCAGGGCCCGGCCCTCCTCCAGCAGCTCGCCCTGCTCCCGCCCGAGCTGCCCGCGTACGGCTCCGCCGACTACGTCCATCTCCTGATCGAGGGCTGCAAGCTCGCCATGGCCGACCGTGAGGCCTGGTACGGCGACGCGGCCGAGGTCCCGCTGGGCGAGCTGCTCGCCGCCGGCTACAACGCGGAGCGGCGGCGGCTGATCGGCGACAAGGCGTCGTACGAGCTGCGGCCCGGCAGCCCCGGCGGCCGTGGCCCGCGGCTGAGCACGCACGCGTACGTGGTCGCCAACGACGACCCCGCCTTCAGCCCCATGGGCGCCGGCGAGCCGACGGTCGCCAAGCGCACCACGTCCCCCGTGCCGGGCGAACCGGAGGTGGGCGCCGAGGGGGCCACCCGGGGCGACACCTGCCACCTCGACGTCGTCGACCGCTGGGGCAACATGGTCGCCGCCACGCCCAGCGGCGGCTGGCTGCAGTCCAACCCGGTCGTGCCCGAGCTGGGCTTCCCGCTCGGCACCCGGCTCCAGATGACCTGGCTGGAGGAGGGTCTGCCGAACACGCTGACGCCCGGCCGCCGCCCCCGCACCACGCTCACCCCCTCGATCGCGCTGCGCGACGGGGTGCCGGTGCTGGCGTTCGGCACACCCGGTGGCGACCAGCAGGACCAGTGGCAGCTGCACTTCCTGCTGGCCGTCGCGCTGCGCGGGCGGGTGCGCGGCGGTCTCGACCTCCAGGGTGCGATCGACGCCCCGAACTGGCACAACGACGCCTTCCCCGGTTCCTTCTACCCGCGCGGCATGCGGCCGGGCAGCGTCACCGTGGAGTCCCGGATGCCGGCCGGGGTGGTGGAGGAGCTGCGGCGGCGCGGCCATGACGTGACCCTGGGCGACCCGTGGTCCGAGGGCCGGCTGTGCGCGGTCGCCCGCGACCCGGAGACCGGGATCCTGCTCGCGGCCGCGAACCCGCGCGGGATGCAGGGGTACGCCGTGGGTCGCTGACGCCGGGCACGGCTCGGGTCGTCGGCGCGCGTACGGGGCGGGCCGCTCACGCGCGCGTGCGGGGCGGGTTGCTCACGCGGGGGAGCGGAGGGAAGCGTTCCTGTTCTTCATCCCGATTCCACCCGGGATGCACCGGGCAGGTGGGGATTGTCAGTGGGGCGTGCTCTCATGGAGGCATGATCGAAGACACGGAAACCATCGACGAGTTTCTCGCCCGCCACTCCGCCGACGTGGAGGAAGCGGTCCGCAAGGCCGCCGCGGCCGAGATCATGCCCCGCTTCCGGCAGCTCGGCGCGCACGAGGTCGACCAGAAGAGCGGACCGCACGATCTGGTGACGGACGCCGACCGCAACGCGGAGCTCTACCTCACACGGGCCCTCGGCGCCCTGCTGCCCGGCTCGGTCGTCGTCGGCGAGGAGGCCGTGCACGCCAACCCGGCCACGTACGAGGCGATACAGGGCGACGCGCCGGTCTGGATCGTCGACCCCGTCGACGGAACGCGGCAGTTCGTGCACGGCGACGACGGCTTCTGCACCCTCGTCGCGCTCGTCCGGCACGGCGTCCTGCTCGCCTCCTGGACCTACGCCCCGGCCCGCGACCAGCTGGCCACGGCCGTCCGCGGCGGCGGCGCCTTCCTGGACGGCGAGCGACTGTTCGCCGGCCCGCCCGAGCCGGGCCGCGACCTGGTGGTGGCCACCTCCCACCCCGACTACACGACCGACGAGCAGAAGAGCGCCCTGCTGGGGGTCTGGACGGACGGCGTCGCACCACGCGCCTGCGGATCGGCCGGGCTCGAGTATCTCGCCATAGCCCGGGGTGAGTTGGACGCCACGGCATTCTCCTGGGAGGCGGCCTGGGACCACGCGGCGGGCCTGCTGCTGGTGGAGGAGGCGGGCGGCGCCCATCTCACCCTGGACGGCGGCCCGTTCCGGATCACGGGCGGCAACTCCCTGCCCTTCACGGCCGCCCGGGACGCGGCGACGGCCCGTCGCGTGGCGGGACTGCTGTCCGGAGCCGGGCCCCGGTCGAGGTGAGGCGGGCCGGACCGGCTCCCGTTCCGGGACGTGCCGGGACCGCAGCCGCTCCGGCCGGGCGCGAGCGAGTGACTGCCGCGCCGAGAGACCCTGGGCCGGGTCCGGCGGCCGATGCGCGGGACCCCCGGCGGACGCCCCCTGGGGGCGGCTCGATCGAGGAGTGCGGGGATGTTTCGAGGGCCCCGCGCCGCAGGTGTTGTCGTACCCCCGGCATATCCTGATCGTGGGGGCCACCGGTCTACGGAGGTCACCGGCTGACGAAGGGGTCGAAGTGCCGTCGATGCTCGATGCGGTCGTGGTGGGAGCGGGGCCCAACGGGCTGACCGCGGCGGTGGAGCTGGCCAGGCGCGGCTTCTCCGTGGCGCTCTTCGAGGCGCGGGACACCGTGGGCGGAGGAGCCCGCACCGAGGAACTCACCCTGCCGGGCTTCCACCACGACCCGTGCTCCGCCGCGCACCCCCTCGGCATCAACTCACCCGCGTTCCGCGCACTGCCCCTGGAGCGCTACGGCCTGGAGTGGCTGCACGCCGAGCTGCCCATGGCCCACCCCTTCCCCGACGGCACTGCCGCGGTGCTGTCGAGGTCGGTCGCCGAGACGGCCGCCTCCTTCGGGCCGCGCGACGCGGGCACCTACCGCCGGCTGGTCGAGCCCTTCCTGCCCAAGTGGGACACCCTGGCCCGCGACTTCATGTCACTGCCGCTGACCGCGCTCCCGCGCGACCCGGTCACCCTGGCCCGTTTCGGCCTGGTCGGTCTGCCGCCGTCCAGCTGGCTCACCCGCCGCTTCCGTGACGAGCGGGCCAAGACCCTGTTCGCCGGACTCGTCGGGCATGTCATGGCCCCGCTGAGCGGCTTCGCCACCGGGGCCATCGGTCTGGTCTTCGCCCTCGCCGCGCACGCCCGCGGCTGGCCGGTGGCCCGCGGCGGCTCCCAGTCGATCTCGGACGCCCTCGCCGCCTACCTCAAGGACCTCGGCGGCAGCATCCACACCGACTACGAGGTCAAGCGCCTCGACGACCTGCCGCCGGCCCGCGCCTACGTCTTCGACACCTCGCCCACCGCGCTCGGCCGCATCGCGGGCTTCGGCAACTACTACGAGGGCTACCGCTACGGACCCGGCGTCTTCAAGATCGACTACGCGCTGGACGGTCCGGTCCCGTGGACCGCGAAGGAGGCCCGCGCCGCCGGCACCGTGCAGATCGGCGCGGACAGCGCGGAGATCGGCGCCGCCCTCAGAGCGGTCTCCCGGGAAAACCGGGCACCCGACCGGCCCTTCATGATCACGGTGCAGCCCAGCGTCGTCGACCCCGGCCGGGCCCCGGCCGGCCGGCATGTCTTCTGGGCGTACGGCCATGTGCCCAGCGGCTGGACCGGCGACCTCACCGACGCCATGGAACGCCAACTGGAGCGCTTCGCACCCGGGTTCCGCGATCGCGTCCTCGCCCGGGCGACCGCGGGCCCCGCCGAACTCGCCGCCCGCAACGCCAACTACGTGGGCGGGGACATCGCCTCCGGAGCGGTCTCCGGGCTCCAGATCCTGCTGCGGCCCAAGCTGACGCCGTTCCCGTACGCCACCCCGCACCCGGCCGTCTTCATCTGCTCCTCGGCCACCCCGCCCGGCCCGGGCGTGCACGGCATGTCGGGTCACAACGCGGCGAAGGCCGTATGGCGGATGCTGCGGCAGCAAAGGTGACCGGCCGTCCGCCGCGTGTCGTATAAACGCAGGCATGACCACGATCACGCTCGTCCAGGGCGACATCACCCGGCAGTCCGTGGACGCCGTCGTCAACGCGGCCAACTCCTCGCTGCTCGGCGGCGGTGGCGTCGACGGAGCCATTCACCGCCGGGGCGGCCCCGCGATCCTCGCCGACTGCCGACGGCTGCGCGCCTCGCACTACGGCAAGGGCCTGCCCACCGGCCGGGCGGTGGCCACGACCGCGGGGGAACTGGACGCCCGCTGGGTGATCCACACCGTGGGCCCCGTGTACCAGGTCTCCGGCAGCGACCCCGATCTGCTGGCCTCCTGCTACCGCGCATCCCTGGAGGTCGCGGACGAGCTGGGCGCGCGTACCGTCGCGTTCCCGGCCGTCTCCACCGGGGCGTACGGCTGGCCGATGGCGGACGCCGCCCGCATCGCGGTCGAGACGGTGCGCACGGCAAGGACAGCGGTCGAGGAGGTGCGGTTCGTGCTGTTCGACGAGCAGGCGTACCAGGTGTTCGCCGAGCTGATCGGCTGATGCGCTGATCTGTTGGCCCGTTGGCCCGTTGGCCCGTTGGCCCGTTGGCCCGTTGGGCCGCTGACCGGAAGGCCGGAAGCCGAAGCCGGAAGATCGGGGTTCGGCGACCGGTAACGGGACCGAGGGACCGCGGGGGCGCAGGACGGCGCCCCCGCGGAACCGGTGGCCGGTGAAAGGGGCCGGTGGCCCGGGCCGGGTCAGCCCTCGATGCGGTGGGTGGTCCAGAACGACGTCAGGTCCGTGGTCGTGGCGGCCTGGGCGGCTGCCTTGAACTCGGCCGTGGTCGAGACGCCGTACCAGTGCGAAGTGGCGTAGTCCTTCAGCAGCTTGGTGATTGCGGTGTCGCCGATGAGCCGACGCAGGTCGTGCAGGGCGCACTTGCCGTAGCCGTAGACGACGGTGGAGTACCGGGAGGAGTGGGTGTCCCAGTAGGCCATCGAGTTGGTGATCTTCTCGGCCGACGAGGCCCACGAGACGCTGCTCCAGCAGCTGGTGCCCGTCTTGCCCAGCGCCAGGTCGGTGGCGTAGTCGGTGAACGACTCGTCGAGCCAGGGGTTGTTGTACTCGTCGTCGCCGACGATCCCGTACCACCACTGGTGGCCGATCTCATGGGTCAGTGCCGTGGTGCTGACCAGGTCGAGGACGAAGCCGGGGTACTCCATGCCGCCGAACCAGAAGTTGTTGTCGATGACGGCGTCCAACTCGCCGTACGGATAGGCGCCGAAGCGGGCGGCGTGCGCGTCCACGGCGGTCTTGGCGGTGGTGAGCATCGACTGGGCGTTGGCCGAGCTGATGCCGGTGACGGAGTAGACGTTGATCGGGGTCCCGGCGGTCGAGGTGCCGGAGATCTTGCTGAACGGACCGGCCGCCCAGGCGAAGTCACGGACCTTGGTGGCGGTGGCCGTGGTGACGGTGCGACCGCTGGTGCCGGCGACGTCGACCGAGGCGCCGGTGGCCGGCACCAGGAGGGTGGTCGGATGGTCGAGGGTCACCTTGAAGTCCGCGGCCAGCGAGTAGAACGACTCGCCGTTGTTCGTGTACGGGTCCAGGTGCCAGCCCGCGCCGTCCTTCACCGCCAGCAGGGGCAGCGCGTTGCCGATGAAGCTGAACGCCCCGTCGTAGCCGAACCGGTCGGCGCCGCTGGGCACGGTGATGCCCAGGTCGAAGCCGATCGTGGCGCTCTGCCCCTGGGTGAGGGGACTGGCGAGGGTGATCTGCAGGGCCGTGCAGCCCACCGACAGGGCGCCCGCGGTGCCGCCGGTGACGTTGCTGACCGCGATCGGCATCGATGTGCAGGTGCCGTGGTAGTTGTCCCAGAGCCGCAGATACACCTCGCTGAGCGCGGTCGCGGAGGCGTTGGTGAAGGTCGCGCTCTCGTGACCGGTCCAGACAGTGCCGGCCGTGTTGCTGGTCAGGCTGACGGTGTACGACGGTGCCGCCGGGGTGCGGGTGGCGTCGGCGGGCGGAGCGGTGTCGCCTGAGGTGTTGAGCGCGAGGTCGTCGAGGACGAAGCTCGACTGGAGGCTGGAGTCCTCGGTGCCGGTGAAGGCGAGGCTCACGGTCTGGCCCACGAACGCCGACACGTCGAACGACTTCTGGACATAGCCGGTGTTCTTGTCCAGGTTCGAGTACGTGGCCAGTGTCGTCGTACCGATCTTGGCCGTCAGCTTGTCGTACGCGGTGGACGAGGTCGTCTCGGCCGTGTCGATGTGCAGCCAGAACGTGAGGGTGGCGGTGGCGCACCCGGACGGGATCGTGACGCTCTGCGAAAGCGTGTCGGTGTGGGTGCTGCCCACGCCGTCCAGCCAGGCGAAGGCGGTGCCGCCGTGGGCACTCTGCCCGGTGCGGCTGGTGATCACACTGGTCGAGGACTGGGTCCAGGACGAGGTGCCGCTCTCGAAGCCACCGTTGGTGATCACCTGGGCCGGGGTGCAGGCGTCGGCCGCGGCAGCCGCCTTCGCGGGCGCGGCAGCCGCGCTCCCGGTCTCGGCGACGCTGGTGGAGGCGGTGCCGGGCGCGGCCGCGACCGAGGCGGCCTGCTCCGGCGTGGCTGTCGCGGGAGTGGCGGGGAGCGAGACGGCGGCCAGCGCGGCGAGGGTGAGGGCGCTCGCGGCGACGGCCTTGCGGGGGGTGGGTCTCACACGTGGCTCCTTTGCGGCGGCCGGGATTCCGGCCTGCTGGGTGGCTGTCCCTGACGGCGTGGGTGTACCGGAGGGCGGTGCGCGACGGCTGCCGGAAGCCTGACAGATTTGACGCGGCCATGCCATCAGGCACGGGTAAAGGGTCCACTTCGGATCCGGACCCGACGCCCCCGCTCACAGCCTCCGGGGTCTCCCGTGCGCCGCCCTGTGGGGGTGCGCTTCGCGAGCCCCGGGGGAAGGCGTCATCGGCCCCGCGCCACAGCTGTTGAACCCGTCCGTCGGAGCGCGCTCGGTCGCGTCCCCGGCACGTGATCCCCGGCCGTGTCCGGCACGCGATCCCCGGCCGCGACCGGCGCCTCCCGCCCCGCGACCGGCACTTCCCCGCGACCGGGTCAACGGCCTTACGAGTCGGCCCGGATGTGAAGGAGGGGGCAGTTTTGAACGTGTTCAATTACGGGCGTACGCTACCCCCATGAGCGACCGAGCCGCCCTGGTGAAGGGCATCCGCGCATGGTTGGGCTTCTTCGTCGTCTGTCTGGTGCTCAGCGGGGCCACCGCCTTCCCGCTGGTGCACGAACTGCGTTGGGCCGAGCAGCTGTTGGGCCACCTGTCCGTCCCCGAGCATCTGCCCGGGCTCATGGAGTGGATCGAGCGCGTCCGGCGCGGGCTCGACACCGCCGACGCCGACTACCCCTTCCTCCTCTACGGGACGGACTGGCTGGCCTTCGCCCATCTCGTCATCGCCGTCGCCTTCTACGGCCCCTACCGCGACCCGGTCCGCAATATCTGGGTCGTCGAGTTCTCGATGATCGCCTGCGCCGGGATCGTCCCGCTCGCGCTGATCTGCGGACCGCTCCGGGGGATTCCCTTCTGGTGGAGCGTGATCGACATGTCGTTCGGGGTGTTCGGGGTGATTCCGCTGTATGTGGTGCGGCGGAAGATCAAGCGGTTGGAGTCGATGGCCGTCGACGATCCGGCACCGGCTGTTGCCTGAGCGCGGCCGTCGACGACGGTGGCCGGCCGAGGGGAGGTGGCCGGCGTGCAGCCGTCGGTCCCTGCCGTGGAAGAGCGGCTCGGGACCGTACCTCACCACCCAGCGCACGAAAATCTATGCCGACGAGAGTAGACATTGGTCGGTGACGTGGTTATGGTTTCTCTCGTAGCCCAGAGAGACAGCAGGACCGGCAGACACGAACTGCCGGTCAGCAGTACCGCAGTTGCAGTGCGCAGGACGGTCCGGTGGTGGAGTTCCGAAGCCAGGGTTGTCGCAGGACGGCGACGGGGCTGACGGCCGGACCGGGGGGCCCGCAGTGATCAGGGGCCGCCGTGAGCAGTACCGCAGTGGCAGTACCCGCAGTGAAGTCGGTGAGCGGTACCTCGGTGAAGGCGTCGGCTGCGGGCGCGCGCACCGGGAGGTTCGGCAGTACGCAGTTCCCCGTTTGGCAAGCAGTTGATCAATCAGGAAAAACCAGGGAAGAACGGAGGAGCCGAACGCCATCAGGATCGCCCGGGCGTAAGTCTTGAGCCCGGGTACCGCAGGACATCGATAGTGAGGTGGTCTCCGGTCAAGCAACCGCGATCCCGGCAAGCCCGACTGCATCTCGGTCGGGTCTGCGGAAACAGAAGGCCGGCGCAGTAGAAGGGCCGGCGATGGTGTAGCAGTTCCTTCGGGCCCTGGCGCCGTACGGCGCCAGGGCCCCTCCACGCGTTCCACAGAGAGGTGCAATGACTGTAGACGACACGTTCGGCCGTCTCGACGACGATGACTACCCCGCCTACACCATGGGCCGGGCCGCCGAGATGCTCGGCACCACGCAGGGCTTCCTCCGCGCCATCGGCGAAGCCCGCCTCATCACCCCGCTGCGCTCCGAGGGCGGACATCGCCGCTACTCCCGCTACCAGTTGCGGATCGCCGCCCGCGCCCGGGAACTCGTCGACCACGGGACTCCCATCGAGGCCGCCTGCCGCATCATCATCCTCGAAGACCAACTCGAAGAAGCCCAGCGCATCAACGCCGAGTACCGCCGCGCCGCCTCCGGGCACATGGCCGGCACCTGACCCGCAGCAGCCAGCAGAACGCCCCCAGACTCCAGCCCCCAGCGACGCGCCAGGCCGCACTGATCAGCCGATGTGAGAATACGAGCGCATGATCGCCGAAGATGCTCAACCGCCGGTCCACGGACGGGAATCCCAGCCCGGCCCCGAAGCCCCGCCCGACGTCCCGCTCGCCGCGGCGGTTGACGCGCCTGCCGGTACAGCCGGCCGGCTGACTGCCGCCGCCGGTCTGGAAGGCACGGTGGAACGCGCGGCGGCTGCGCTGAAGCCCAGGATGCGCGGGTGGCTGCACGCCGGCGTGTTCCCCCTGGCGCTGGTCGGTGGGATCGTCCTGATCGCCGTCTCGCGCTCGGCGGCGGCGGTGGCGGCCTGCTCGGTGTACGCGCTGTCTGCCTGCCTGCTGTTCGGTACCAGCGCGGTCTACCACCGCGGCACGTGGGGCCCGCGTGGGGAGGCGGTCCTGCGGCGGCTGGACCACGCGAACATCTTCCTGATCATCGCCGGCACCTACACCCCGCTGGCGGTGCTGCTGCTGCCCACGGGGCAGCAGCGGGTGCTGTTGGCCGCGGTGTGGGCGGGCGCTCTGGTCGGCATCGCCTTCCGTGTCCTGTGGATCGGCGCTCCGCGCCGGCTGTACACCCCGTGCTACATCGTCCTCGGCTGGGTGGCCGTCTTCTACCTGCCGGACTTCGCCCGCACCGGTGGCGTCGCGGTCCTCGTACTCGTCATCGCCGGGGGCCTGCTCTACACGGCGGGCGCCGTCGTCTACGGACTCAAGCGCCCCGACCCCTCGCCGGCCTGGTTCGGCTTCCACGAGGTCTTCCACGCCCTGACCATCGCCGCCTTCACCGCGCATTACACGGCCATCCTCCTGGCAGCCACCTGACC
>LJCX01000029.1 GCA_001298545.1 Actinobacteria bacterium OV320 | reverse complement strand
GCGTCGGCGGCCGGGCCGGCTACTACGACGGCATCGGCGCCGCCCGTGACGTCATCCAGAACCACCTGCTCCAGCTGATGGCCCTCACGGCCATGGAGGAGCCGGCCTCCTTCGACGCGGACGCGCTGGCCGCCGAGAAGACCAAGGTGCTCGGCGCCGTGCGGCTGCCGAAGGACCTGGGCCGCGCCACCGTGCGCGCCCAGTACGCGGCCGGCTGGCAGGGCGGCGAGAAGGCCGTCGGCTACCTCGAAGAGGACGGCATCGACCCCAAGTCGAAGACCGACACCTACGCGGCCGTCAAGCTGGAGGTCGACAACCGTCGCTGGGCGGGCGTCCCCTTCTATCTGCGCACCGGCAAGCGCCTCGGCCGCCGGGTCACCGAGATCGCGGTCGTCTTCCAGCGGGCCCCGCACTCCCCCTTCGACTCCACGGCCACCGAGGAGCTCGGCGCGAACGCGATCGTCATCCGCGTCCAGCCCGACGAGGGCATCACGGTCCGCTTCGGCTCGAAGGTGCCCGGCACCTCGATGGAGATCCGGGACGTGTCGATGGACTTCGCCTACGGCGAGTCCTTCACGGAGTCCTCGCCCGAGGCGTACGAGCGTCTGATCCTCGACGTGCTGCTGGGCGACTCGAACCTCTTCCCCCGCACGGAAGAGGTGGAGCTGTCCTGGAAGATCCTCGACCCGATCGAGCGGTTCTGGGACAAGAACGGCAAGCCCGCGCAGTACCCGTCGGGCACGTGGGGGCCCGTCGAGGCCGACGAGATGCTCGAGCGAGACGGACGGAGCTGGCGCCGGCCATGAAGACAGACCTCACGGACACCACTGCCAGCAAGATCAACAAGGCGTTGGTGCAGGGCAGGCGTGCGATAGGCACCCCCGCTGTCGGCATGGTGCTCACCCTCGTCGTCGTCACGGACGAGGAGAACGCCTACGACGCCCTGAAGGCCGCCAACGACGCCTCGCACGAGCACCCCTCGCGCACGCTCGTGGTCATCAAGCGCGTCTCGCGGTCCGCCCGGGGCCGCACCCAGTCCCGCCTCGACGCCGAGGTACGGCTGGGCGCGGACGCGGGCAGCGGCGAGACGGTGATCCTCCGCCTGTACGGCGAGGTCTCCGACCACGCCCAGTCCGTCGTCCTGCCGCTGCTGCTGCCGGACGCGCCGGTGGTGGTCTGGTGGTCGGTGGACGCCCCGCGCGACCCGGCGGGCGACCCACTGGGCGCCCTGGGCCAGCGCCGGGTCACCGACAGCTACGCGGCCGAGAAGCCCATCAACGAGCTGCGGGCCCGTGCCGAGAGCTACGAGCCGGGCGACACCGATCTGGCGTGGGCCCGGATCACCCCGTGGCGCTCGATGCTGGCCGCCGCCCTCGACCAGGTCAGCTGCGAGATCGTCTCCGCCGAAGTGGCGGGCGAGGAGGCCAACCCGAGCGTCGAGCTGCTCGCCATGTGGCTCGCCGACCGGCTCCATGTGCACGTCCGCCGCGCGATCTCGGCCGGTCCGGGTCTGACCCAGGTCCGGATGGAGACGACCGGCGGTCCGATCACACTGCACCGGTCGGACGGCGCGATGGCCACCCTGGCGCTGCCGGGCCAGCCGGACCGCGCGGTGGCGCTCAAGCGCCGCGAGACGTCCGAGTTGCTCGCGGAGGAGCTGCGCAGGCTCGACCCCGACGACACGTACGCCTCCGCTCTGCGGTTCGGCGTGGACCGGCTGGGCGGGATCCAGTCGGCCGCCGAGCGGGAGGCGGAGCGGGCCGAGGCCGCCGGCCAGCCCGCACCGTCCCTCCCGGTCCGCGCGGTGCCGGACCCGGCGGCCGCGGGCCGAGGCTCCTCGTCCGCTCCGCCGTCCGCCGCCCCGGCGGGCCACGGCGACGCCGAGCGGCCGACTCCGGCGCAGATGCCCCCGGTCAGGAAAGCGGATCCGCAGTGAGCACTCCCCAGCTGGTCGTGCACCACGACAAGGAACTGATGGCGCAGGCCGCGGCGGCCCGTCTCATCACGAAGATCGTGGACGCCCAGGCCTCCCGGGGCCAGGCGTCCGTGGTCCTCACGGGCGGCCGCAACGGCAACGGCCTGCTGGCCGCGCTGGCCGCCGCGCCCGCCCGCGACGCCGTCGACTGGGCCCGGCTGGACCTGTGGTGGGGCGACGAGCGCTTCGTGCCCGAGGGCGACCCGGAGCGCAATGTCACGCAGGCCCGTGAGGCCCTGCTGGACTCCGTCCCGGTGGACCCGAAGCGCGTGCACGCCATGCCCGCGTCCGACGGTCCGTACGGCGCCGACGTGGAGGCGGCCGCGGCCGCCTACGCGGAGGAGCTGGCCCGCGCGGCCGGCCCCGAGAACCACGGCGACGTGCCCGCCTTCGACGTCCTGATGCTGGGCGTCGGCCCGGACACCCATGTGGCCTCGCTCTTCCCGGAGCTGCCGGCCGTGCGGGAGACCGAGCGCACGGTGGTGGGTGTGCGCGGCGCGCCCAAGCCCCCGCCGACCCGGGTCACCCTCACCCTCCCGGCGATCCGGGCGGCCCGTGAGGTGTGGCTGCTCGCGGCCGGCGAGGACAAGGCGCAGGCCGCGGCGATCGCCCTGTCCGGCGCGGGCGAGATCCAGGCCCCCGCGGCGGGCGCCCGGGGCCGCTCCCGCACCCTGTGGCTGCTGGACACGGCGGCGGCGTCCCGACTCCCGAGGTCGCTGTACCCTCCGGCGTCCGCCTGACCCGGTCACCGCTGCACAGAACCCGTACGGTCAACCGCCGTACGGGTTCTGCCCGTTGTGGGCCCGGTAGGACCCGTACGGGTTGCCCTGGGGATACGGCTGGTACGGCTGCCCCGGGTGCGGTGCGTACGGCTGCCCGTACGGGTTTGCCTGCGGGTGTCCGTACGGGTTTCCCTGCTGCGGGGCCTGGGGCGGCGCCCCGGCGGGTGTCGGCGGCAGGGTGGCCGGGTGGGCCGTCAGCCGGATGCCGTACCGCCGCTTGAGGCGGCGCATCTCCAGCAGCGCGAGCCCGGTGACCGTCACGGGTGCGCCCAGGATGAAGACGATGCCCATGGTGAGGCTGAGACCGTGCAGGTCGCCGGTGATCAGATCCGGGACGGCCATCAGCCAGGTCGTCACCGTGGCGAGCAGCGGTGGCAGACAGCGGTGCACGGCGGCGGAACCGAAGAAGTTCCCGGAGAGCCGGACGGCGCCCGCCATCACGAAGAAGGCCATCCAGAGGCCCACGAGGGTGAGCAGCATCCTCGGCACCAGCCCGAACATCTCGCTCGACCGGAAGATCCCCACGGTCGTCATGACACAGCCGACGAAGAGCAGCAGCAGCTTGAGCGAGTCGAGGAGCGGCCTCTTCAGCTGTCCGACAGTGCCGGTGCGCCGCCAGACGAAGAGCATCACGCCGACCGTCACCGGGGTGAGGAAGAACAGCACGGCGGAGGCGATCGCCGTGTTCTCCAGCATCTCCTCGAAGGCGAAGCCGCCCTCGACGAAGGTGTAGACGCCGACAGCCGCCACCGCCCCGGCGACGACCCTGCCGCGCTTGAGCCGTTCCACCGTCGGATCGAGCGCCTGGGGTATCCACGCCGGGTGGAACACCGCCCACGCCGCCTTGTGGGGCTTCAGGAACGAGCGGCCGGACAGCGAGCCGTCGGTCCAACTCCTGCGTGCACCGGTCACGTTGCTCTCCCCCGAGAGATCGCCACTCATGATCGCCGGGGAGTCTACGGGAAGCGGACGGCCGACCGCCGCCCGCTTCCCGTTTTCCCGGTCCGGTGACCGCTACCGGCCGCGCAGCTCCCGGTACTTGGCGACCAGGGCCTTGGTGGAGGCGTCCAGGCCGGGGACCTCGGTGCCCTCGGTCAGGGCGGGCTCGACGCGCTTGGCGAGCACCTTGCCGAGCTCCACGCCCCACTGGTCGAAGGAGTCGATGTCCCACACGGCGCCCTGCACGAACACCTTGTGCTCGTAGAGCGCGACGAGCTGGCCGAGGACCGAGGGGGTCAGCTCACGGGCGAGGATCGTGGTCGTGGGGTGGTCGCCCTTGAACGTCTTGTGGGCCACCAGCTCCTCCGGGACGCCCTCGGCGCGCACCTCCTCGGGCGTCTTGCCGAAGGCCAGCGCCTGCGTCTGGGCGAAGAAGTTGGCCATGAGCAGGTCGTGCTGCGCCTTGAGTTCCTCGCTCAGCTCGGCGGCCGGCTCGGCGAAGCCGATGAAGTCGGCGGGGATGAGCTTGGTGCCCTGGTGGATGAGCTGGTAGTAGGCGTGCTGTCCGTTGGTGCCCGGCGTGCCCCAGACGATGGGGCCGGTCTGCCAGTCGACCGGCCGGCCGTCCCGGCCTGTGGACTTGCCGTTGGACTCCATGTCCAGCTGCTGGAGGTAGGCGGCGAACTTGGAGAGATAGTGGCTGTAGGGCAGCACGGCATGCGACTGCGCGTCGTGGAAGTTGCCGTACCAGATGCCCAACAGGCCCAGCAGCAGCGGCACGTTGGACTCGGCGGGCGCGGTCCTGAAGTGCTCGTCGACGAGATGGAAGCCGTCGAGCATCTCGCGGAACCGGTCCGGGCCGATGGCGATCATCAGGGACAGGCCGATCGCCGAGTCGAAGGAGTAGCGACCGCCGACCCAGTCCCAGAACTCGAACATGTTGGCCGTGTCGATGCCGAAGTCCGCGACCTTCTCGGCGTTCGTGGACAGCGCGACGAAGTGCTTGGCGACGGCCCGGTCGTCGCCGTCCAGTCCGTTGAGCAGCCAACTGCGGGCCGAGGTCGCGTTGGTGATCGTCTCGATGGTGGTGAAGGTCTTCGACGCGATGATGAACAGCGTCTCGGCCGGGTCCAGGTCGCGGGTGGCCTCGTGCAGGTCGGCGCCGTCCACGTTGGACACGAAACGGACCGTGAGCTCGCGGTCGGTGTAGCCGCGCAGCATCTCGTAGGCCATCGCCGGACCCAGGTCGGAGCCGCCGATGCCGATGTTCACCACGTTGCGGATACGACGGCCGGTGTGGCCGGTCCAGGCGCCGGAGCGGACGCGGTCGGCGAAGCCGGCCATCTTGTCGAGCACGGCGTGCACGGCCGGGACGACGTTCTCCCCGTCGACCTCGATCACCGCGTCGCGCGGGGCGCGCAGGGCGGTGTGCAGGACGGCGCGGTCCTCGGTGGTGTTGATCTTCTCGCCGCGGAACAGGGCGTCCCTCAGGCCGAAGACGTCGGTGGCGACGGCCAGTTCACGCAGGTGCCGCAGTGTCTCGTCGGTGACGAGGTGCTTGGAGTAGTCGATGTGCAGGTCACCGACCCGTAGCGTGTATCCCGCGCCGCGCTCGGGGTCGGCGGCGAACAGCTCCCGCAGCCGCACCTCGCCGAGTTCCTCGCGGTGTTTGGCCAGAGCGGCCCACTCGGGCGTCTGGTTGAGCCTCGTACGGCCGTCTGCGTTCATGTCGGACTTCAGCCCTCTTTCCTCATCTGTCCGTGCTGCGCACGCCTTGCCCCGCCGGTTCCAACCTAGTTGATCAGCGCGTCGGGCGAGCTGACGGGCCACGGTCGTACGGGACAACAACAGATACGTCCGCCCGGCCCGCGGGTATCAACGCGGCGACGGCGAGCGTGTGGCACGAGGGGGGCCGCGTCGCCGTTTCGGCGCGCGCGAAGAGCCGGCCGGCAGTGCGCCGGCCGGCTGGGTGACCGGTCATCAGGCAGACGTGGGCCCCGCCGAGGGCCTCGAGGTCCACCAGGGCGCGCCGCACGGGCGCGTGAAGGGCACCGCTGTCAGACGGCCCGCGGGCGGACATGCGCACGCGAAACATGTCCGGCCAGGCGCCCTCGGGCACCCGGCCGGTCTCGGTTCGTCAGATCTCGCCCCGCAGTTTGGCGAGCGCCTCGGCGAGGATCGCCTCGCCGTCCGCGTCGCTGCGCCGCTCCCGCACATAGGCGAGGTGCGTCTTGTAGGGCTCGGTTCGCGGCGGGGCCGGGGGGTTGTCCCGGTCCTGCCCGGCGGGAAAGCCGCAGCGCGGGCAGTCCCAGGTCTCGGGAACCTGCGCGTCGCTGGCGAAGCTGGGCACCGTTTCGTGTCCGTTGGAGCACCAGAAGGAGATGCGCAGACGCGGCGCGGACTCGCCCCGCTCGGCCTCGCCCATCGGCCCCGCCCCGACCCGGCTTCCTCGGATCGCGTTGCCACTTGCCACGGTCGTAACTCCCTGCGTGATGGTGCCGCAAAGCGAGTCGGCGTTTCGCTTCGCTGCGAGCGCCTCAGTCTACGTAAGGCCCAACGCGCGTCCAGTGATTGGAGTTACAGCTTCCACACCTAGACGCAAGCCCCATGATAGGCCGCGCTCAGCTGCGCGTACCGAACATGGGGCCTTACGTACCGGAATGTGCGTGACTGTGCGAAGCTGATCAGCTGTTCGTCTTCATGACGATGCCGAGAACGATGATGCAGGCGAACCACAGCAGACCGATCACGACGGTGATGCGGTCGAGGTTGCGCTCGGCGACCGAGGAGCCGCCGACGGAGGACTGCATGCCGCCACCGAACATGTCGGAGAGGCCGCCGCCCTTCCCCTTGTGCATCAGCACCAGCAGCATCAGCAGCAGGCTGAAGACGATCAGGGCGATCGAGAACCCCAAAACCACGGCTGGACCAACTTCCTCGGATTCGGATAACGACTCGGACGAACGACGGGGGCATAGCGACAACCGCTATGCCCCCGCAAGGGTACGACGGATCGCCGCTACCGCATACACGCAGCTCGGATCACTGGTCGCGGAAGCGCACGATCTTGACGAACTCGTCGGTGTCCAGCGAGGCACCGCCGACCAGCGCGCCGTCGATGTCGGTCTGCGCCATGATCTCGGCGACGTTGCCGGACTTCACGGAGCCGCCGTACTGGATGCGGACCTTGTCGGCCAGCTCCTGGGTGTAGAGCTCGGCGATCTTGCCGCGGATGGCGGCGCAGACCTCCTGCGCGTCCTCGGCACCGCAGACCTTGCCGGTGCCGATGGCCCAGACGGGCTCGTAGGCGATCACGATGGTCTCGGCCTGCTCGGCCGGGAGGTCCTTCAGACCGCCCTCGACCTGGGTGAGGGTGTGGGAGACGTGGTTGCCCGCCTCGCGGACGTCCAGCTCCTCGCCGACACACAGGATCGGGGTCAGGCCGTGCTTGTAGGCGGCCTTGACCTTGGCGTTCACGAGTTCGTCGGTCTCGTTGTGGTACTGGCGGCGCTCGGAGTGGCCGATCGCCACGAACGTGCACTTCAGCTTGGCGAGCATCGAGCCGGAGATCTCGCCGGTGTAGGCACCGGAGTCGTGCGCCGAGATGTCCTGGGCGCCGTACTTGATCTTGAGCTTGTCGCCGTCGACCAGGGTCTGCACGGAGCGCAGGTCGGTGAAGGGCGGCAGGACGGCGACCTCGACGGCCTCGTGGTCCTTGTCGGCCAGGGCGAAGGCGAGCTTCTGGACGTGCGCGATGGCCTCGAGGTGGTTGAGGTTCATCTTCCAGTTGCCCGCCATCAGCGGCGTGCGAGTGGTCATGCGGGGTCAGCCCTCCAGTGCGGCGAGGCCGGGGAGCGTCTTGCCCTCGAGGTATTCGAGGGAGGCGCCACCGCCGGTCGAGATGTGGCCGAATGCGTTCTCGTCGAAACCCAGGAGGCGGACGGCCGCGGCGGAGTCGCCGCCGCCGACGACCGTGAAGGCCGGGGAGTCGATGAGGGCCTGGGCGACCGCCTTGGTGCCCTCGGCGTAGTCGGGGTGCTCGAAGACGCCCATGGGGCCGTTCCAGAAGACGGTGCCGGCGTCGGCGAGCTTCGAGGCGTACAGGGCACCGGTCTCGGGACCGATGTCGAGGCCCATCAGGTCGGCGGGGATCGCGTCCGCGGCGACGGTGACGGGGTCGGACGGGGCCTTGGTCCTCAGGTCCGGGAACCGGGCCGCGGCCACGACGTCGACGGGCACAACCAGCTCGACGCCGTTCTTCTCGGCGCGCTCGACGTACTCGTTGACGACGGGCAGCTGATCGTCCTGGACGAGGGAGGCACCGATCTCGTACCCCTTCGCCTTGAGGAAGGTGAAGGCCATGCCGCCGCCGATGAGGATGCGGTCGGCCTTGCCGAGCAGCTGGTCGATGACGGCGAGCTTGTCGGAGACCTTGGAGCCGCCGAGGGCGACGACGTAGGGCCGCTTGACGTCCTCGGTGAGCTGCTTCAGGACGCCGACCTCGGTGGCGATCAGGAAGCCTGCCGCGTGCGGCAGCCGGGCCGGGAGGTCGTAGACGGAGGCGTGCCTCCGGTGCACCGCCCCGAACCCGTCACCGACGTAGAGGTCGGCGAGTTCGGCGAGCCGGTCGGCGAAGGCGCCGCGCTCGGCGTCGTCCTTGCTGGTCTCGCCCGCGTTGAAGCGCAGGTTCTCGATGACGGCGACCTGGCCGTCGGTGAGGCCCGCGACGGTGGAGCGTGCGGACTCGCCGACCGTGTCGGTCGCGAAGGCCACGGCCGTGCCGAGGAGCTCGCCCAGCCGGGCGGCGGCGGGGGCGAGGGAGAAGGCCGGGTCCGGCTCGCCCTTGGGGCGGCCCAGGTGCGAGGCGACGACCACCTTGGCGCCCGCGTCCGCGAGGGCCTTGACGGTGGGCAGGACGGCGCGGATGCGGCCGTCGTCGGTGATGGTGGCGCCGTCGAGCGGCACGTTGAGGTCGGCGCGGACGAAGACCCGCTTGCCTGCGACGCCTTCGGCGAGAAGTTCGTCGATCGTCTTCATTACGGGGGCTCCTGAGGAGGACTCGTGGTACTCGTGATCACTCGTGGTCGCCGGGGACCGTGAGGAAGGCTGATCCGTACGTGCGTCAGGGCTCGGGCGGCGCGTCCCTGCGCCGCCCGAGCCCTGCACTCACATCGAGGTGCCTGATCCGACGATCAGAGCTGGTTGCCGACGAAGACCGTCAGGTCGACGAGGCGGTTGGAGTAGCCCCACTCGTTGTCGTACCAGCCGAGGATCTTCACCGAGTTGCCCTCCTGGACCATGGTCAGGGAGGAGTCGAAGGTGCAGGAGGCCGGGTCGCCGACGATGTCCGAGGAGACGATCTGGTCCTCGGTGTACGCCAGGTAGCCCTTGAGGTCGCCGTCCTCGGAGGCCTTCTTGAACGCGGCGTTGACCTCGTCCTTGGTGACCTCGCGCTGGAGGGTCACGACCAGGTCGGTGGCCGAGCCGGTCGGGACCGGGACGCGCATGGCGATGCCGTCCAGCTTGCCCTTGAGCTGCGGCAGGACCAGGGCGGTGGCCTTGGCGGCACCCGTCGTGGTCGGGATGATGTTCTCGGCGGCGGCGCGGGCGCGACGCAGGTCCGAGTGCGGGAAGTCCAGGATGCGCTGGTCGTTGGTGTACGCGTGGACCGTCGTCATCAGACCCTTGACGATGCCGAAGTTCTCGTCGAGGACCTTGGCCATCGGCGCCACACAGTTGGTGGTGCAGGAGGCGTTGGAGATGACGTGGTGGTTGGCCGCGTCGTACTTGTCCTGGTTGACGCCCATCACGATGGTGATGTCCTCGTCCTTGGCCGGAGCCGAGATGAGGACCTTCTTGGCGCCGCCGGCGATGTGCTTCTCGGCGTCGGCCTTCTTGGTGAAGATGCCGGTCGACTCGATCACGATGTCGACGCCCAGGTCGCCCCACGGGATGTCCGCCGGGTTGCGCTCGGACAGCACCTTGATGGTGTGACCGTCGACGGTGATCGTGTCGGCGGTGTGCGACACCTCGGCCTTGAGGCGGCCCAGGATGGTGTCGTACTTGAGCAGATGTGCGGTGGTCGCGGTGTCACCCAGGTCGTTGACAGCCACGATCTCGATGTCAGCACCCTGCTCCAGCAGCGCGCGGAAGTAGTTACGACCGATGCGGCCAAAGCCGTTGATGCCTACGCGGATCGTCACGAACCGATCTCCTCGTTGGTACGCCGGCTATGCGGTGCCGGCGAGCTGTATTTGGGATGTCCCCGACCACCCACGACCCTACCTCTCCGAGGCCGCCGGAGTGACATCGACTTCGCCCATACACGGCAGGGCGGTCCGTACCCGCCAGTAGGGGTACGGACCGCCCGGACCGGAAGACCCGATCGCTCGATGTGATTACGAACTGTCACTCGGAGTTGACAGCCGTTCTTCAGCTCTCAAGTGAGGCGAGCGCCTTCCCGATGAGCGCGACCCGGTCGGCCGCCGCGGTGACATGCTCCAGGCCGAAGCCCAGCAGCACGGTGTCGTCGGTGGTGACCGCTCCGTAGGTCTGGAACAGGGCGCCGGTGCGCGTCCAGTCCTTCAGGACGGCCGGGCTGCCCGCGGGCGGACCCGCGGCCTGCCAGACGCCGAGCGAGGTCTCGAAGCCCTCCGTCCCGGTGGCGGTGCCGCCGACGACCAGCGAGGTGTCGTCCGCGAGGACACCGTGGCCGCCGCTGCCGGGGTCGGTGACATAGGCGATCGAGACCTCGACCTGCTTGCCCGCGTAGGCGCTCAGGTCGAAGTTCACCTGCTGCCAGCCGCTGGAGGCGCCGGTGAGGGCGTTCCAGGAGCCGGTGCTGCCGGTCGCGGTGCAGTCGCCCGCGCCGAGGGTGAGGTAGTGCCGCAGCCACGGGTGCTCGCCGATGTAGAAGCCGCCGCCGCACTCCGCGGGGACGGCGGTGCTGGTGGCGCCGCCCGCCTCGGGGAGCGTCGTCCAGTCGTCGGCGCCGACCGTGTGGACCTCGACGATCGCGTTGTCGTAGCCGGGCTCGGTGTCCCACAGCAGCTGGGTGCGCAGGGCCGGCTTGCTCGCCGCGCCGACACCGGTGAGGTCGATGGTGCGGGTGAGGCGCTTGTAGCCGTCGTCGGTGTGCACGGCGGCCGCCATGTACGAGCCCGTGAACGGCCCGTACGGGTTGACCGTCCCGGCGAACCGACCGGCGCCCGCGCTGGCGAACTGCGGGTACGCGGAGGCGGGCAGCTCGTCCGAGGTGACACCGTAGGTGCCCGCCCGGTCGAGCGGGTTGCCCGTCGCCGGGCCGAGGGCCCCGCCGGCACCGGCGAGCTTGCCGGAGCCGGTGAAGCCGGTGGCGCCGGGGGTCGACGTACGGGAGTAGGCGCCCAGGTAGTACTGGCTGAAGTCGTTCGACGGGGTGCCGTCACCGAGGTCGACGTTGCCGCCGGCCAGCTCTCCCGCCTCGATCAGCTTGCCGCCCTCGTTGAGGAAGGCACGCAGTTCGAGCTGGGTCGGATTGCCGGGGACGCTCGCGCCCGTGTAGTGGACGACCGTGTCGAAGTGGCTCAGCACGCCGAGCGCGTCGGGCGCGCCCTGGGTGGCGACGTCCCAGACGATCGCCCTGCGGCCGTTGGCCTTCAGCGCGTCGACGTAGGTCTGCGCCTGTGTGGCGGCCGTGCCTTCCTCGGCCACGACGAGGGTGTCGGCCTTGGGCCGCGTGGCGACCGTGTAGGTGAAGTGCGCGCCGGAGACCTTCTTGCCGTTCTTGGCCTCGCCCGTGAACCAGACCTCGACCTTGTCGCCGGGTTCGCCGTCCCGCACCTCGGCCCGGTACTCGTCGTAGTAGAGGTTGTCGTCACCGCCGAAGGTCTCGCCGCCCTTCCATGCCTTGAGCGCCCGGTCCCGGGTACGGCCGCCGTTGACGCGGTACTTGAGCTCCTTGTCGCGGATCGCCTTGCGTGCGACGACGGAGATCTCCTGGTCGGCGCCGCGCGAGTACGAGGTGGTGAACGGCGCCGGGGTGAAGTCGGCGGCGGACAGACCGACCGAGGACTTCGGCTGGTCGGGTTGTGCCGCGGACTCGGCGACGGAGAGCGCGAAGGGCACGTTCTTGGCGAACTCGTCCTGGATCAGCTTCTCGTCGTCCGGGAAGTTGAAGACCGACTGGCAGTCGGAGGCGTTCCACTGGTCGTTCGGGTCGATGCCGGACGCGGTCTGGCAGGTCGACATCTCGGGGGTGAACATCGCCGTGCCGTTGACGTTCGCCGCGTGCCCGTCGGCCTCGCCGTTGGTCGTGTACAGCTCCGAGGAGACCTGCGGGTGGTAGCCCGGGACCGCGGAGTTGTCGGGGGTGCCGGCGAGCGCCTTGTAGACGACGTCGTCCGGGGTGTCGGTCGCGACCTGCCAGCCGACGCCGTAGAGCAGCAGTTCGGCGGCGGAGTGGTAGTTGATGCCGTACGTGAACCCGATCCGCTTCTCGAAGGCGTCGAGCGCCTTGGTCTCGGGTTCGGAGCCGGGGCTCGCCCCGCGGTAGGTCTGGCTGGTGGGGTTCGGGGACGAACCCTCGTCGTCGTAGCCCCACTTGTAGGGGAAGTTGCGGTTGAGGTCGACGCCGTCGCCGGTGGAGATCGCGCCGTCGCCGTTGACGTCCCGCAGGTTCTTGCGCCAGAGGCGGTTGTCGGTGTTCTCGAAGGTGTAGTCGTAGCCGTCGGGGTTGGCCGACAGGACGAACCACAGCTCGCTGGAGTCGACGATCTTCTTGACGCGCCGGTCGGTCTTGTAGGTGTCCAGGTAGTAGTGCATCAGCCGCCGGGTCATCTCCGGCGTGATCCACTCCCGCGCGTGCTGGTTGGACATGTAGAGGACCGAGGGCTTGGAGCCGTCCTTGGACTTCTTCGCGTTCTTGGTCAGTTTGAGCGCGAGGATGTCCTGGCCTTCGACCGTCCTGCCGATGGAGACGACCTTGGTGAGTCCCGGGTTCTCCCGGGCGGTGCGCAGGATCTCCTCCTGGAGCCCGCCGCTGCCGCTGTACGGTCGGAACACACCGTCGGCGGCGGCCTCGACGCGGTTCTCCGCCTTGGCCGAAAGTGTGTGCTCGGTGAGGGCGACGCCCTGCTTCTCGAGCTTCTTCGCCTGCTTGTCGGTGAGGTAGACCTCGACCGTCGCGCTGCCCTTCTCGGGCGCCTGCTCGCTGAGTTCGTGACCGTCCTGGCCGGCCGCCAGCAGCAGGGGTACCTGCTGCTTGGTGACCTCGGCGCGGAAGACCTTGACCTCGTCCGCGTCGGGTTTCGGTGTGGTGCCGGGCTGTGCCTGGGCGATGGGTGCGAGTGCCGCTCCGCCGAGCAACAGCGCGCCGACAGCGAGGATCGATCTCGCTCTTCGTCTCATGAACCCCCCTAGCCTGAGTTCGCCCCAGCAGCGAACTCTGCCAGGCTCATGACAGTTGATGATCCAGTCAAGAGCGCCTCGAAGCCACGCAAACGCCGGTGGTGTCACCCGAAGGGGCGATACCACCGGCGTTTTGAAGAGCCGTCAGGAGAGCCGGGGTCAGCCGACCAGGTTGTCGGCCAGCTCGTCGCTGAGGTTGGCGTCCGTACCCGCGATGCCGAGGTCGGAGGCCCGCTTGTCGGCCATCGCCAGCAGCCTGCGGATCCGTCCGGCGACCGCGTCCTTCGTCAGCGGCGGGTCGGCGAGCGCGCCCAGCTCCTCCAGGGAGGCCTGCTTGTGGTCCATCCGGAGCCGGCCGGCCGCCGCGAGGTGCTCGGGCACCTCGTCACCGAGGATCTCCAGGGCGCGCTGGACCCGGGCCCCGGCGGCCACCGCCGCACGCGCCGAGCGGCGCAGGTTGGCGTCGTCGAAGTTCGCCAGACGGTTCGCCGTGGCCCGCACCTCGCGGCGCATCCGGCGCTCCTCCCAGGCCAGCACCGACTCGTGCGCGCCCAGCCGGGTGAGCAGCGCGCCGATCGCGTCGCCGTCCCGGACCACGACGCGGTCGACCCCGCGCACCTCACGGGCCTTCGCCGCGATGGACAGCCGGCGGGCCGCGCCGACCAGCGCGAGCGCGGCCTCCGGGCCCGGGCAGGTCACCTCCAGGGAGGACGAGCGGCCGGGCTCGGTGAGCGAGCCGTGCGCCAGGAAGGCCCCGCGCCAGGCCGCCTCCGCGTCACAGGTCGCGCCGGAGACCACCTGCGGGGGCAGCCCCCGGATCGGACGGCCACGGCCGTCGACGAGCCCCGTCTGCCGGGCCAGCTGGTCACCGCCCGCGACCACCCGCACCACATAGCGCGAGCCGCGGCGCAGACCGCCCGGGGCCATCACGATCAGCTCCGAGCTGTGGCCGAAGATCTCCAGGATGTCCCGCTTGAGCCGGCGTGCCGCCATCGCGGTGTCCAGCTCCGCCTCGATCACGATCCGCCCGCTCACCAGGTGGAGGCCGCCGGCGAACCGCAGAACGGCGGAGACCTCCGCCTTTCTACAGCAGGTCCGGGTGACGGGGAGCCGGGAGATCTCGTCCTTCACCGCTGCCGTCATCGCCATGGGCCGATCCTTCCATGCATCCGAAAAATACGGTCGTACGCGGCAGCCAACAGCTCCGGGTCATGCCTCGGGGTTCCGTCGGGCCGAGCCACCGGCGCCAGCTCGACCGCGGCCCCGAACCTTTTGGCGGCGTCGGTCAGCGAGTCGCGGTCGAGCACGGCGGCCACGTCGGCCAGCACCACGTCCAGGGCGAGTTTAGGGGCGTGTCGTCCCAAAACCTCCAAATGACGCTGCGGGGAGAAGCCGTCGGTTTCTCCGGGCTGCGGGGCGAGGTTCAGGGAGAGCACCCGGCGCGCCTTCGTCTCCATGAGGGCGTCCAGCAGATCGGGCACCAGCAGGTGCGGCATGACCGAGGAGAACCAGGAGCCGGGGCCCAGCACCACCCAGTCGGCGTCCAGGACGGCTTCGACCGCCTCCGGGACGGCCGGCGGGTCGTGCGGCACCAGGTGCACGGACTGCACCTCGCCGGGCGTCAGCGCCACGGTGGCCTGTCCCCGGACCGTGTCGACGTCGTCCGGCCGCTCCGGATCGTGGCCCTTGACCAGCGCCTGGAGCTCCAGCGGTACGGCGGACATGGGCAGCACGCGCCCCTGCGCGCCCAGCAGCTTGCCGACCAGGTCCAGCGCCTGGACGTGGTCGCCGAGCTGCTCCCACAGGGCGACGATCAGCAGATTGCCCACCGCGTGGCCGTTGATCTCGCCCTGCGACTGGAAGCGGTGCTGGATGACCCGGGCCCAGGTCTGGCCCCAGTCGTCGTCACCGCACAGCGCGGCCAGCGCCTTGCGCAGGTCACCGGGCGGCAGTACGCCCAGCTCCTCGCGCAGCCGTCCGCTGGAACCACCGTCGTCGGCCACCGTGACGACACCGGTGAGGTCGCCGGTGATCCGGCGCAGCGCGGTGAGCGAGGCGGACAGTCCCATGCCGCCGCCGAGGGCGACGACCTTGGGCTGGGTGCCGCGGCGGCGCGGTTTGCCGCCGCGTGCCTCGACCGGCCGGACCACACGCCCGTCGGAGGCATTCCTGCGCAGTCGGCCGAGCCGTGGAGAACGTCCTGTCATTCCCGTCCCATGTCCCGGTGCACGACCACCGTCTCCACGCCCTCGGCCGCGAGACGCGCGGCGAGCTTCTCCGACATGGCCACCGAGCGGTGCTTGCCGCCGGTACAGCCGACCGCGATGGTCACATAGCGCTTGCCCTCCCGGCGGTAGCCCGCGGCGACCAGCTGGAGGAGCTCCGCGTACCGGTCGAGGAACTCCTTGGCGCCGGGCTGGTTGAGGACGTACGCCGAGACCTCCTCGTTGAGGCCGGTGTAGGGGCGCAGCTCCGGGACCCAGTGCGGGTTGGGCAGGAAGCGCATGTCCACGACCAGGTCGGCGTCGACCGGCAGGCCGTACTTGAAGCCGAAGGACATCACGGTGGCCCGCAGCTCGGGCTCCTCGTCGCCGGCGAACTGGGCGTCCATCTTGGCGCGCAGTTCGTGCACGTTGAGGCTGGAGGTGTCGATCACCAGGTCGGCGTCGCCACGCAGCTCGCGCAGCAGCTCGCGCTCGGCGTCGATGCCGTCGACGATGCGGCCGTCGCCCTGGAGGGGGTGCGGGCGGCGCACGGACTCGAAGCGGCGCACCAGGGCGTCGTCGGAGGACTCCAGGAAGACGATCCGCCGGGTGACGCTCTTCGACTCGAGGTCGGCGAGGGACTCGCGGAGGTTGTCGAAGAAGCGCCGGCCGCGGACGTCGACGACGACCGCGATCCGCGCCACGTTGCCCTGGGAGCGGGCACCCAGCTCCACCATGGTGGGGATCAGGGCGGGCGGGAGGTTGTCGACGACGAACCAGCCGAGGTCCTCCAGACACTTGGCTGCCGTCGAGCGACCGGCCCCGGACATGCCGGAGATGATCACCAGCTCGGGGATGGCCGCGTCGGGGATCCCGGGCGGCGTGACGTCCGTACTCACCTGTGCTCCGTCTTCCTGGCGTACTTCTTGCTGAGGGCTGTCGGGGACCGCGGGCTGCGGGGTGGAATCCTCGCCTGGTTCCCTGGGTCCCTGCTGGGACGCGGCTGTGGGCACAGTAGTGGGCGCCTGTTCCTGTTCCGCTGTGGGGTGTGCGTCGTGCTCGTGCTCGGTCATGTCTCCTGCCCCCGTCGTTCTTCCGGGGCGCCCGTCGTCACGGGGTCTCCGGGGGAACCCGCCGTCGTACCGGGCTCCTCATCATCAATGATCTCTCCGGTCGCCGTGTTCACGGCGGGGGCGGGCGATGCCGCCCTGGCGAGGGCCACGGCGATGGTCTCGGCCGTCTTGCGGCCTATGCCCGGAACCTCGCAGATCTGTTCGATCGTCGCGGCCCGGAGCCTCTTCACCGAGCCGAAGTGCTTGATCAGTGCCTGTTTGCGCGTCTCGCCGAGGCCGGGCACCTCGTCCAGGGGACCGGCGCGGAAGCGCTTGGCCCGCTTGGTGCGCTGGTAGGTGATGGCGAAGCGGTGGGCCTCGTCGCGCACGCGCTGGAGCAGATAGAGACCCTCGCTGCTGCGGGGCAGGACGACCGGGTCGTCGTCGTCCGGCACCCAGACCTCTTCCAGGCGCTTGGCCAGGCCGCAGACGGCGATGTCGTCGATGCCGAGCTCGTCCAGCGCCCGCTTGGCCGCCGCGACCTGCGGCTGTCCGCCGTCGACGACGACGAGCTGAGGCGGGTAGGCGAAGCGCTTGGGGCGGCCGTCATCGTCCTTGAGGCTGCTGGTGAGGGGCGCTTCGGTGGCGTCGGTCAGGGGCACGTCGGCGAGGGGCGTCCCGGTGGCGCCGGCGAGCGCGTTCTCGCCGTCGGTCCACTCCCCCGTCCGCTCCTTCTCGGCGATGTAGCGCCGGAAGCGGCGGGTGATCACCTCGTGCATGGAGCGGACGTCGTCCTGGCCCTCGAAGCCCTTGATCTGGAAGCGGCGGTACTCGCTCTTGCGCTGCAGACCGTCCTCGAAGACGACCATGGAGGCCACCACGTCGTCACCCTGGAGGTGCGAGATGTCGTAGCACTCGATCCGGAGCGGCGCGCTGTCCAGGTCGAGGGCCTCGGCGATCTCCTCCAGGGCGCGCGAGCGTGTGGTCAGGTCGGAGGCGCGCCTGGTCTTGTGCAGGACGAGCGCCTGCTGCGCGTTGCGCTCGACGGTCTCCATCAGGGCCTTCTTGTCGCCCCGCTGCGGGATGCGCAGCGAGACGTTGGACCCGCGGCGCTCGGTGAGCCACTCCTGGACCGGTTCGACCGGCTCGGGCAGGGCCGGGACCAGGACCTCCTTGGGCACGGAGTCGCCCCGCTCCTCGCCGTACAGCTGCTGCAGGGCGTGCTCGACGAGGGCGCCGGTCGTCACGTCCTCGACCTTGTCGGTCACCCAGCCGCGCTGGCCACGGACGCGTCCGCCGCGTACGTGGAAGATCTGGACGGCCGCCTCCAGCTCGTCCTCGGCGACCGCGATCAGGTCGGCGTCGGTCGCGTCCGCGAGCACGACCGCGTTCTTCTCCATGGCCTTCTTCAGGGCCTCGATGTCGTCGCGCAGGCGGGCGGCCCGCTCGTACTCCATCTCCTCGGCCGCCTCCATCATCTGCTTCTCCAGCCGGCGGAGGTAGGTTCCGGTGCGGCCGGCCATGAAGTCGCAGAACTCCTCGCAGAGTTCGCCGTGCTCCTCGGCGGAGACCCGGCCGACGCACGGCGCGGAGCACTTGCCGATGTAGCCGAGCAGACAGGGCCGGCCGGTGCGGGCGGCGTTCTTGAAGACGCCTGCGGAGCAGGTGCGCACGGGGAAGACCCGCAGGAGCAGGTCGACGGTGTCCCGGATCGCCCACGCGTGCGCGTACGGCCCGAAATACCTGACGCCCTTCTTCTTGTGGCCGCGCATCACCTGGACGCGCGGGAACTCCTCGTTCATCGTCACCGCGAGGTAGGGATAGCTCTTGTCGTCGCGGTACTTGACGTTGAACCGGGGGTCGTACTCCTTGATCCAGGAGTACTCCAGCTGGAGCGCCTCGACCTCCGTGGACACCACCGTCCACTCCACCGACGCGGCCGTGGTGACCATCGTGCGGGTGCGCGGGTGAAGGCCGGACAGGTCCTGGAAGTAGTTCGCCAGGCGCTGACGCAGGCTCTTCGCCTTTCCGACGTAGATCACCCGGCGGTGCTCGTCGCGGAATCGGTACACCCCCGGGGAGTCCGGGATCTGTCCCGGCTTGGGGCGGTAACTGGAGGGGTCGGCCATGTCTCACACCCTACTGGCGCGGGGTGACACTCCGGCGGGCTGTGGACGACGGCCGGGTGTCCGACGGGCCTGTGGACAAGCGGGGTGCCGAGGGCGGGACCCGGAGGCATCGACTCGGCCACACGCATGTGCCACTCGGGCATCAGGTGTTGTCGGGACTTGGTCAACACGCTTCAATGCGGGGGGACTCGGGCCCTGAAGGCCGCCCTACGGATGTGAAGGAGTTCCGGCGACGCCGGAAAAGGCCCCGACCACCCGCACGAACGGTCCGACCAGCCGTCGTGAGCATTCACAGAGAGGCCCCTGCATGCCGCACGCCACACAGCACGCGGACGCCGCCGTCGACTCCGCCTCCGCGGAACTGGACACGGCCCTGCGAGGCGGTCCTTTCCATGTGGCGCTGCGTGCCGCGATCGCCGCCCGTGGCCTGCCCCTGCAACGCGTCCAGCACCATCTGTCGCGGTACGGGGTGAAGGTGGGCGTGACCAGTCTGAGCTACTGGCAGCAGGGCGCCCGGCGGCCGCAGCGCCCCGAGTCGCTGCGCGCCGTGCGTGCGCTGGAGGAGATCCTGCACCTGCCGGACGAGTCGCTGATCCGGCTGCTCGCGGAGCCCGACGGCGGGGACGCCGGCGCGACGGCCGGGCAGTCCGCGGGCCGCTCCTACCGCTCGCTGCTGGAGGCCTCCGGCATTCTCGAACAGCTGCTCGGCGAACTGGAGTGCCCCGTCGACGGGGGGCTGCACATCCTCGGCCACCATGAACGGGTCCGCATCGGGTCGCGCCGTGAACTGCTGGGACGCGAGTCGCAGCACATCGTGCGCGCGCACCGCGACGGCGTCGACCGCTTCGTGGCCGTCCATCACGGCGACCCCGGCTGCTCACCGGAACGGATGACGGTGCACGCCCTGGAGAACTGCCGGGCCGGCCGGGTCCGCAGCCACCACGACACCGGCGTGCTCGTGGCGGAACTCCACTTCGACACCCGGCTGAGGACCGGCGACACCTTCCTCTTCCGCTACGCCGTCGAGGACGGCACCGCCGACGTCTCCCGTGAGTACGTCCGCGGCTTCGGCGCGGCGGGCGGCCAGTACGCCCTCCAGATCCGCTTCGCCGAGAACGCCGTGCCCGTGCGCTGCCACCGGTTCACCCAGAACTCGGCGGCGGCCCCGCGCGGCGGCCGCCAGGAGTTGCCGCTCAGCGGCCGGCACCGTTCGGTGCACCTCGTCGAGCCTCGGGTGCGGTCGGGCATGGTCGGCATCGGCTGGGACTGGGAGTGAAGGGCCCAGGCTTTCCGCGCGGCTCCGCAATGGGGTAGCTTCCCGGCCTGCGGCTCACCTGCTCCTGCGTCCGTCGCACCCGGTGCGGCCGCCCCGCCCCGCGGGCACGGTCCGAGCGGCCGCAGACAGCCAGAGAGAGGAACCGCCCCGTGATCGTCGTCGCCGGTGAGGCCCTGATCGACCTGGTACCGCAGGGCGCGGGCGCCCTCGCCGGTCTCCAGCCGGCGCTCGGCGGCGGCCCCTACAACACGGCCGTCGCCCTGGGCCGCCTGGGCTCTCCCACGGCCTTCTGTTCCCGCACCTCGCAGGACGCCTTCGGCGAGGCGCTGCTCGCCGGGCTGCGGGACTCGGGCGTGGACGTGTCCGCGGTGCAGCGCGGCACGGAGCCGACGACGCTCGCGGTCGCCACCCTCGACGGGAACGGTTCGGCCGCCTACTCCTTCTACGTCGACGGCACCGCCGACCGCCTGTTCACGGCCCCGGCCGCCCTGCCCGCGGGCACGCGCGCGGTGTCCTTCGGTACCTGCAGCCTGATCCTCGAACCGGGTGCGAGCGCGTACGAGGAGCTGATGCGGACCGCCGCGGCGCGAGGACTGTTCACGGCGCTCGACCCGAACATCCGGGCCGGGCTGATCCCCGACGCCGACGCCTACCGGGCCCGGTTCAAGAGCTGGCTGCCCTCGGTGTCCCTGCTCAAGCTCTCCGAGGAGGACGCCGCGTGGCTGGGCGGCACCCCGCGCGAGTGGCTGTCCGCCGGTCCCTCGGCCGTCGTGATCACCCAGGGCGGCGACGGGCTGACCGCCTTCACGCAGGGCGGGGCCGTGTACGCGGTGCCGGGCGAGCGGGTGGACGTCGTGGACACCATCGGCGCCGGGGACACCGTGAACGCGGCTCTGCTGCACGGCCTTGCGATGCGGGACGCCCTGTCCCCGGCCGGCCTCGCGGACCTGGGCGCCGACGGGTGGGAGCAGTTGCTGCGGTTCGCCGCCCGCGCGGCGGCGATCACCTGCTCCCGGGCCGGCGCGGAGCCGCCGTACGCCTCCGAACTGGGCGGCTTCCCGGACCCGTCGTAGGCCTGCCGAAGAGCCAGTGCAGCCAGTGCAGCCGGTGCAGCCAGTGCAGCCAGTGGAACGACGGACGGCGCCTCGCGGGGAGTTCCCGCGGGGCGCCGTCCCTCTCACCGGCTCGCCAGGCCTCTCGGCCCGGGTCTGGAGCGGGCCGCGCGGCCCGTGTCGGGTCAGGCCTTGCGGGCCCGCGTCGCCTTCTTCGCGGGGGTCGCCTTCGTGGTCGCCCCGGCGGCCTTCTTGGCCGCCGTGTTGTTCGCGGCGGTCGTCCGGGCCGTGGCCGTTTTGGCCGTCGTCGTCTTGGCGGTCGCGGTCTTGCGCGCGGTCGTCTTCGCCGCGACCGTCTTCTTCGCCGCCGCCTTGCGCGGGGCCTTCACCGGAGCCGCGTCGCTGATCCGGTCGGCGCCGAGTACCTCCCGCAGGAACTTGCCGGTGTGGCTGGTCGACACCGCGGCGATCTCCTCCGGCGTGCCCTCGGCGATCACGAGGCCACCGCCGGCGCCGCCCTCGGGACCCATGTCGACGACCCAGTCGGCGGTCTTGATCACGTCGAGGTTGTGCTCGATGACGATGACCGTGTTGCCCTTGTCGACCAGGCCGGCGAGCACCTTGAGAAGCTTGCTGATGTCCTCGAAGTGCAGACCCGTGGTCGGCTCGTCCAGGACGTAGACCGTGCGGCCGGTGGAGCGGCGCTGGAGCTCGCTGGCGAGCTTCACACGCTGTGCCTCACCGCCGGACAGGGTGGTCGCGGACTGGCCGAGCCGGACGTAGCCGAGGCCGACGTCCTTCAGGGTGTTGAGGTGGCGGGCGATCGCGGGGACGGCCTCGAAGAACTCGGTCGCCTCCTCGATCGGCATGTTCAGGACGTCGGCGATGGACTTGCCCTTGTAGTGGACCTCCAGGGTCTCCCGGTTGTAGCGGGCGCCGTGGCAGACCTCGCACGGGACGTAGACGTCCGGGAGGAAGTTCATCTCGATCTTGATCGTGCCGTCGCCCGCGCAGTTCTCGCAGCGGCCGCCCTTGACGTTGAAGGAGAAGCGGCCCGGCAGATAGCCGCGGACCTTCGCCTCGGTGGTCTCCGCGAACAGCTTGCGCACGTGGTCGAAGACACCGGTGTACGTGGCCGGGTTGGACCGCGGGGTGCGGCCGATGGGCGACTGGTCGACGTGCACGACCTTGTCGACGAGGTCGTCGCCGTCCACGCGCGTGTGCCGCCCCGGCACGCTCCTCGCGCCGTTCAGTTCACGGGCCAGGTGCGTGTACAGGATGTCGTTGACCAGCGTCGACTTGCCGGAGCCGGAGACGCCGGTGACGGCGGTGAACAAGCCCAGCGGGAAGGACACGTCGATGTCCTGGAGGTTGTTCTCGCGGGCGCCGTGGACGGTGAGCCGGCGGGACGGGTCCTGCGGGCGCCGGATGTCGGGCACCGGGATCGCCTTCTTGCCGGACAGGTACTGCCCGGTCATCGACTCGGTGTTGGCGAGCAGCTCCTTCAGGCCGCCGCTGTGCACGACCTTGCCGCCGTGCTCGCCCGCGCCGGGACCGATGTCGACGATCCAGTCGGCGACCTTGATGGTGTCCTCGTCGTGCTCGACGACGATCAGCGTGTTGCCCATGTCCCGCAGCCGGACCAGGGTCTCGATCAGCCGGTGGTTGTCACGCTGGTGCAGGCCGATGGACGGCTCGTCGAGGACGTACAGGACGCCGACGAGGCCGGAGCCGATCTGGGTGGCCAGGCGGATGCGCTGGGCCTCGCCGCCGGAGAGCGTGCCGGCCGCGCGGTTGAGCGAGAGGTAGTCCAGACCGACGTCGACGAGGAACCGCAGCCGCTCGTTGACCTCCTTCAGGACCCGCTCGGCGATCTTCTTGTCGCGGGCGTCGAGCTTCAGCTCGCCCAGGAAGTCCGCGCAGTCGCTGATGGACATCCCGGAGACCTCGGCGATGGACTTCTCCATGACCGTGACCGCCAGGACGAGCGGCTTGAGGCGCGTGCCCTCACAGGTGGGACAGGGCACTTCGCGCATATAGCCCTCGAAGCGCTCCCGGCTGGCATCGCTCTCGGCCTCGCCGTGCCGGCGCTTCACGAACGGGAGGGCGCCCTCGAAGGGGGTCGTGTAGACGCGCTCGCGCCCGTACCTGTTGCGGTAGCGGACCTCGATCTGCGTCTTGTGGCCGTGCAGCAGGGCCTTCCTGGCGCGCAGCGGCAGCCCCGCGAAGGGGATGTCGGTGCGGAAGCCGAGCGCGTCCGCGAGGGCGCCGATCAGCCGGCCGAAGTAGTCCTTGGTGTGGCCGTGCGACCAGGGGTGGATGGCTCCCTCGTCGAGGGACTTGTCCTCGTCCGGGACGATCAGCTCGGGGTCGACCTCCATGCGCGTGCCGATGCCGGAGCACTCGGGGCAGGCGCCGAAGGGCGAGTTGAAGGAGAAGGAGCGGGGCTCCAGCTCCTCGAAGGACAGGTCGTCGTACGGGCAGTACAGGTGCTCCGAGTACATGCGCTCGCGCTCGGGGTCGTCCTCGGGGAGGTCGACGAAGTCGAGCACGACCATGCCGCCGGCGAGGCCGAGCGCGGTCTCCACCGAGTCGGTGAGCCGGCGCTTGGCGGACTCCTTCACCGTGAGGCGGTCGATGACCACCTCGATGGTGTGCTTCTCCTGCTTCTTCAGCGTGGGCGGGCTGGACAGCTGGATCGTCTCGCCGTCGACCCGCGCGCGGGAGTAGCCCTTGGTCTGGAGGTCGGCGAAGAGGTCGACGAACTCTCCCTTGCGCTCGCGCACCAGCGGTGACAGCACCTGGAAGCGGCTTCCCTCGGGCAGCTCCAGGACCCGGTCGACGATGGCCTGCGGCGACTGGCGCGTGATGGGCCGGGAGCACTCGGGGCAGTGCGGCTTGCCGATGCGCGCGAAGAGCAGACGCAGGTAGTCGTAGACCTCGGTGATGGTGCCGACCGTGGAGCGCGGGTTGCGCGAGGTCGACTTCTGGTCGATGGAGACAGCCGGGGAGAGGCCCTCGATGAAGTCGACGTCCGGCTTGTCCATCTGGCCGAGGAACTGCCGGGCGTACGAGGAGAGGGACTCGACGTAGCGCCGCTGGCCCTCGGCGAAGATGGTGTCGAAGGCCAGCGAGGACTTGCCCGACCCCGACAGGCCCGTGAAGACGATGAGCGAGTCGCGTGGCAGATCGAGCGAGACATTCTTGAGGTTGTGCTCGCGCGCGCCACGGACGATGAGACGGTCGGCCACGCCGGTCCGCACCTTTCTTGAGAGAAGTGACAGGGGCGGGGCCCCCGTCTTTCTCAGACTAGGGCGAGCCACTGACAACGCCGGTCGGGATTCACCGGTTCACAACAATCCCCGGCCTTCCAGCATGCCCGACGCCGCCACCGACCATATAGCACGTGCATTCGATTTGCGGGCTCGGTCGACCACCTTCACCCGAAGAGGTGGCGAGGCTAGGGTCAGCACCATGATTGATCACGCTCATGACCTGGAGTCTGTACGCGAAGCGACCGAGCGGCTCCTCACCGCAGTCGCCGAACTGGACAACGCGTCGGCGGCCGAGCCGTCACGCCTGCCCGGCTGGAGCCGCGGACATGTCCTGGCTCACATCGCCCGCAACGCGGACGCCCTCACGAACGTCCTCGAGGGCCGCCCCATGTACGCCGACGCATTCGTCCGCGACGCCGACATCGAGCGGGACGCCCCGCGCCCCCTGGACGTCCAGCTCACGGACGTCCGGGAGAGCGCGGCCCGCTTCCAGGCGACGGGGGCCGTGCCGGCGGACTGGTCACGCACGGTGGAGCTGCGCAACGGGGTCGTCGACGCGGCGGCCCGCGTGCCGTTCCGGCGGTGGGTGGAGGTGGAGCTGCACGCCGTGGACCTCGGGATCGGCTACGAGCTGGAGGATCTGCCGCAGGAGTTCGTCGTCCGGGAGATCGACTTCCTCGCGGAACGCTTCGCCGGGCACCAGGCCGTGCCGTCGACGGGCCTGAGGAGCGACGACGGCGGGACCTGGACCACGGGCGGCGGCGCTCCCGGCGGCCCCGTCGGCGTCAGAGGCCCGGCCCCGGAGCTCCTGGGCTGGCTCGCCGGGCGTCGCGACGGCTCGGGGCTGACGACGGACGGCGGGCCGCTGCCGGTCCTTCCGCCGCTATAGGCTGCCGCCATGACGTACAGCGGTGAGGTGACGGTCGGCGGACCGGCGGACGTGCACGAGCTCAAGGACCTGATGATCACCAAGATCGCGGTCGGCCCGATGAACAACAACGCCTATCTGCTGCGCTGCCGGGCCACGGACGAGCAGCTGCTGATCGACGCGGCCAACGACGCGCACGCCCTGCTCGGCACGATCGGCGACGACGGCATCGCGTCCGTCGTCACCACGCACCAGCACGGCGACCACTGGCAGGCGCTCGCCGAGGTCGTGGCGGCCACGCACGCGCGTACCTACGCCGGCCGGGAGGACGCCGAGGGCATCCCCGTGGCGACCGACGTCCCGGTCGACGACGGTGACGTCATCCGGGTGGGGAACGTCGAGCTCACCGCGCGCCATCTGGTGGGGCACACGCCCGGCTCGATCGCCCTGGTCTACGACGACCCGCACGGCCACCCCCACGTGTTCACCGGCGACTGCCTCTTCCCCGGCGGCGTGGGCAACACCCGTAAGGACCCCGAGGCGTTCGCCCGTCTCATCCACGACGTCGAGACGAAGATCTTCGACGCGCTGCCGGACGAGACCTGGGTCTATCCGGGGCACGGCAACGACACGACGCTGGGCGCGGAGCGGCCGCACCTTCCGGAGTGGCACGCGCGCGGGTGGTGAGTCCGCACGACAGGGGGCGCGCGTCATCGAACGCGCGCCCCGTGTGAATCGAGCGCACGCGCCGGTCCCCCACGCGCGCTCCCCGCACTCGTGGTCACGCGGTCGACTGGTGTCAGTTCCGCGCGGGATGACGGCTCCGGCGCGGATCGGGCCGCCGGTCTACGATCCCCGCCCTCGGCCGGCGGCCCCGGCGGGTCCGCCGAGCCTGTTCACGAGAACGCAACACCCGTTCCCAGTATGCGGACAAGTCATGGTGTGACCTCGACAAACCGGGGTTCTCGCTGCCACTCTCCCGCCATGCACCTCGCCCCTCGTGTACTGCGCCGCGCCGTCGCCGGCGCCACCGTGGCCCTCCTCGCGACCGCTGTCGGCTGTGCCCCGCAGCCGGAGGACAAGGCGGCGTCGTCGCCCTCCGGTTCGAGCGCGGACACCTGCGCCAAGGGTGAACTGGCCACCGAGACCTCCGGCAAGCTGACGATCGCGACCGACGAGCCCGCGTACGAGCCGTGGTTCAAGGACGACAAGCCGGCCAACGGCAAGGGCTTCGAGTCGGCGGTGGCGTACGCCGTCGCGGAGCAGCTCGGCTACGACAGGAGCGCCGTGGTCTGGCAGAGCGTGCCGTTCAACAAGGCCTACGCGCCGGGCGAGAAGACCTTCGACTTCGACATCAACCAGGTGTCGATCAGCGACGAGCGCAAGAAGGCCGTGGACTTCTCGTCCGGCTACTACGACGTGCGCCAGGCCGTCATCGCCCTGAAGGGCACGAAGGCCGCCGCGGCGACGAGCGTCGCGGACCTCAAGGGCCTCAAGCTGGGCGCCCAGGTCGGTACGACCAGCCTCGACTACATCGACGACGTGGTGAAGCCGACCCGGGACGCGGCCGTCTACGCCAAGAACGACCAGGCCAAGTCCGCGCTGAAGAACGGCCAGGTCGACGCCATCGTCACCGACCTGCCGACCGCCTTCTACATCACGGCCGCCGAGGTCACGGAGGCCGAGATCGTCGGCCAGTTCGAGAACCAGGGCGGCACACCGGAGCAGTTCGGGCTGGTGCTCGACAAGGGCAGCTCGCTCACCTCCTGCGTGAGCGGCGCCGTCGACGCGCTCCGCGAGAACGGCACCCTGGCGAAGATCGAGCAGCAGTGGCTCTCCGACGCCGTCGACGCGCCGGTGCTCAAGTGACGGTCACCGAGGACGAGTCCGGCCGGGAAGGCGCGGACGACGAGGACAACGTAGACGGCGCGGAGGGCGCGGACGACGAGGACGGCGGGGACAGCAGGTCCGGGGGCGACAAGGGAGCCCCCGACGACGGCTACGTCCCTTCACAGCGGCGGCTGGAGCGCGAGCGCTACCGGCGCACGCGTGCCCGCCGCGCCACCGCGATCGCCGCGCTGTCGACCCTGGTCACGGGTGCCGTCCTCTACCTGGTCGTCGTCGGCGCGCCCGGCTGGCCGCGCGCCAGGGAGACCTTCTTCGACGGGCAGTACGCGCGCGAGGCGTTCCCCAAGGTCCTCGAAGGACTCTGGCTGAACGTCAGGCTGCTGCTGGTCTGCGGTGCCGCCGTGCTCGTCCTCGGCATGCTCATCGCCGTGGCCCGCACCCTGCGCGGGCCGGTGTTCTTCCCGCTGCGGGCGCTGGCGGCGGCGTACACGGACTTCTTCCGCGGTCTGCCGCTGATCATCAACCTGATGATCGTGGTGCTGGGCGTCCCGGCACTGCGGCTGCAGGGCGTGACCGTCGACCCCGTGCTGCTGGGCGGCACGGCACTGACACTGACGTACTCGGCGTACGTCGCCGAGGTGTTCCGCGCGGGCATCGAGTCCGTGCACCCCTCCCAGCGCGCCGCGGCCCGCTCGCTGGGCCTGAACAACCGGCAGGCGCTGCGTCACGTCGTACTCCCCCAGGCCGTGCGCCGCCAGGTGCCGCCGCTGCTGAACGACCTGGTGTCGCTCCAGAAGGACACGGGTCTCGTCTCGATCGGCGGCGCGATCGACGCCGTCCGCGCGGCGGACATCATCGTGGGCCGCAGCCTGAACTACACGCCGTACATCGTCGCGGGACTGGTCTTCGTGGCCCTGACCATCCCGATGACCCGCTTCACGGACTGGGTGACGGCCCGGATGGACCGTCAGCGGGCCCAGGGAGGAACGACATGAGCGACGCCGCTCCGGTGCTCCGGATGGAGTCCGTCCGCAAGACCTTCGGCGGGTCCGTCGTCCTGCGGGACGTCGACCTGGAGGTCGCCCCGCACACGGTGACCGCGCTGATCGGCGCCTCCGGCTCCGGCAAGTCCACGCTGCTGCGCTGCGCCAACCTGCTGGAGGACATCGACGACGGCGCGATCTGGCTGGACGGCGAGGAGATCACCGACCCGCGCGTCGACCAGGACGCGGTGCGGCGCCGGATCGGCGTGGTCTTCCAGGCGTACAACCTGTTCCCGCACATGACGGTGCTGGAGAACATCACGCTCGCCCCGCGCCGGGTGCACGGCGTCGCCCGCGCGCAGGCCGAGAAGCACGCCGGGGAGCTCCTGGAGCGGCTCGGGCTGGCCGGCAAGGCCGGCGAGTATCCCGACCGGCTCAGCGGTGGCCAGCAGCAGCGGGTCGCGATCGTGCGCGCGCTGGCCGTGCGTCCCCGGTTGCTGCTGCTCGACGAGATCACGGCGGCCCTCGACCCCGAGCTGGTGGGCGAGGTCCTGAACGTCGTCCGCGACCTGAAGGCCGACGGCATGACCATGGTGCTCGCCACCCACGAGATGGGCTTCGCGCGCGAGGTCGCCGACCAGGTCTGTTTTCTGGACGGAGGCGTCGTGCTGGAACGGGGCACCGCCGAGCAGCTGTTCGGCGATCCGCAGCAGGAGCGCACACAGCGCTTCCTGCGGCGGATCGTGGAGGCGGGCCGCCTCTGAGGGGCGCGGTAAGGGGCTACGGCCTGGAGGGCGGTGCTTACGCGTCCGCCTTGCCGGCCCCCGCCAGCGCGGCCACGCGCTCCACGCCGAACACGTATCCCTGCACCCCGCAGCCCGCGATGACGCCGTCGGCGCGCAGCGAGACGTAACTGTGGTGCCGGAAGGACTCGCGCTGGTGGATGTTGGAGATGTGGACCTCCAGCACCGGCAGACCGTCACAGGTGTTGAGGGCGTCCAGGATGGCGACCGACGTGTGCGAGTAGGCGCCCGGGTTGATCACGATGCCGCAGTGGTTCAGCCGCGCCTCGTGGATCCAGTCGACCAGTTGCCCCTCGTGGTTGGACTGCCGGAAGTCCACGGTGCCGCCGTGCGCGGCCGCCGCCTTGACGCACAGCGCCTCGACGTCGGCGAGCGTGTCGGAACCGTAGATCTCCGGCTGCCGCTGGCCCAGGAGGTTCAGGTTGGGGCCGTTCAGGATCATGATCGGGGCGTTGGCCAGGCTGCGGGGCACGGTTCCTCCGGTCCGTTCGTGGGCGGCCCGTCCAAGGCCGCCGCTCACACCGGTTTATCACGGTGAAACCGCAGGGCAGCAGGCCGTACCCTCCCGGCATGACCGCGCCCTCGTATCCCCCGAAGCCGTCGCCCGGCGACCGCATAGCCGTCATCTCGCCCTCCGCGGGCCTGCCCGGGCTCTTCCCGCGCCCTTACGAGCTGGGCGTGCAGCGGCTGCGCGAGGATTTCGCGCTGGAGCCCGTCGAGTACCCGACGACGCGCAGGATGGGGGCGACGGCGCAGGAGCGCGCCGACGACATCCACGCCGCGTTCGCCGACCCGGGCGTGCGGGCGGTCATCGCGTCGATCGGCGGCGAGGACCAGATCACCGTACTGCCGCTGCTGGACCGGGAGTTGCTGCGCGCCGACCCGAAGCCGTTCTTCGGGTGGAGCGACAACACCAACCTGCTGGCGTTCCTTTACAACTCCGGCGTCGTCGCCTACCACGGCGCGAGCGTGATGTGCGAGCTGGGACGCCCCGGAGCCATGCACCCGCTGACCGCCGACTCGTTGCGCGCCGCTCTGTTCACCTCGGGCCCCTACGAGCTGCGGCCCGCCGAGCGGTGGAACGACTTCGGCGGCGACTGGGGCGACCCGGCGACCTTCGCGGCGGAGCCCGACAGCCGGCCCGGAGCCGGCTGGAGCTGGGTCAACGCCGACCGCGTGGTGGAGGGGCGCAGTTGGGGCGGCAATCTGGAGATCCTCTCCTGGCTGCTGATGGCCGACCGCGAGATCGCCCGCGACCTGGCCGTGTACGACGGCGGGGTGCTGATCCTGGAGACGTCGGAGGAACTGCCGAGCGCCACGGAGGTCTTCCGGATCCTGCGCAACATGGGCGAGCGCGGTCTGCTGCGGCGCTTCCCCGCGCTGCTGATGGCCCGGGCCAAGAGCCGGTCCTTCGAGCGCCCCAACAGCCCCGAGGAAGGCGCCCGTTACGCGGCCGAACAGCGCGCGGCGGTGGAACGCGCGCTGCGCGCGTACGCCCCCGACACCCTGGCCGTGTTCGACGTGGACTTCGGCCACACCGACCCGCAACTCGTCATCCCCTACGGCGGCACGATCCGCGTCGACGGTCCCGCGCGGCGCATCACCGTGACCTACTGAGCCCCCCTCGCGGCGGTCCGCGCCCCCGCACGCCCCCGTAACCCGCGATCACTGTGGGTAGTTGACGCGGCATGCGCGACGTACACACCGTGAGGACGCCCTCCATGCCGCGGCTCGCGGCCGCCTCGCTCGCCGGGACGGCCATCGAGTTCTACGACTTCTTCGTCTACGGGACGGCTGCCGCGCTGGTCCTGGGGCCGCTCTTCTTCCCGACGTTCTCGCCGCTGGCGGGGACACTGGCCGCGTTCGCGACGTTCGGCGTGGGGTTCCTGGCGCGGCCGCTGGGCTCGGTGCTGTTCGGGCACATCGGGGACCGACGCGGGCGCCGGCCGGTGCTGGTCGTCTCCCTGCTGCTGACCGGTGCCTCGACGGTCGCGGTCGGCTGTGTTCCGACGTACGACACGATCGGGGTGGCCGCTCCCCTGTCGCTGCTCGTCCTGCGCTTCCTGCAAGGGCTCGGGCTCGGCGGGGAGTGGGGCGGCGCGGTGCTGCTGACCGCGGAACACGCGCCCGCCGAGCGGCGCGGGCTGTGGTCGAGCTTCCCGCAGGTGGGGCCCGCGGTGGGCTTCGTGCTCGCCAACGGAGTGGTGCTGGTCCTGTCGGTGACGCTGACGGAGGCGCAGTTCGCGCAGTGGGGGTGGCGGGTGCCCTTCTGGGCGGCCGGGGTGCTGGCCGTGCTCGGGTTGTGGCTGCGGTCGTCGCTGCCCGAGAGCCCCCGGTTCCTGGAGATCGACGACCACGCGCGGGTGCCCCTCGTGGAGGTGGTGCGCGACCACTGGCGGCTCGTCCTGCTGACCGCCGGCGCGCTCGCCGCCGGCTACGCGATCTTCTACGCCGTGACGACCTGGTCCTTGGCGTACGCGACGGAACGGCTCGGGGTCAGCCGTACCGTCATGCTGGTCTGCATCATGGCCGCGGTGGTGGTGAAGGGGTCGCTGACTCCGGTGATGGCGATGCTCGGCGACCGCTTCGGCCGCCGGCCGTTGTGCCTCGTGGGCTGTGCCGCGGCCGCGCTGTGGATGTTCCCGCTGGTCGCGCTGCTCTCGACCGGTGAGCCGCTGCCGATGTTCCTCGGCTTCCTGGGGGCGCTGCTGGCCTTCGTCACCATGTTCGCGGTGATCTCGGCGTATCTGCCGGAGCTCTACGCGCCGCGCGTGCGCTGCACCGGTGCGGCGGTCGGGTACAACCTGGGCGGTGTCCTCGGGGGTGCGCTCACGCCGATCGTGGCGACCGCCCTCGCCGAGCGCTCGGGGCGGGTCCCGTGGGGTGTGGGCGCCTATCTGACGGGGATCGCGCTGCTCAGTCTGGGCTGCTTCGCGCTGCTGCCGGAGACCCGGCCGGTGCGGGTGGCCGCCGTGCGGCCGGCTACGGATTGATCGCCAGCTCCAGATAGGCCGCGAACAGCACGAGGTGGACGCCGCCCTGCAACGGCGTGGCCCGTCCCGGGACCACCGTCAGCGAGCTGACCACGACGGTCAGCGCGAGCAGCACCATATGGGTGGGGCCGAGCCCGAGGACGAGCGGCCCGGAGAGCCAGAGGGAGGCCAGGGCCACCGCGGGGATGGTGAGCCCGATGCTGGCCATGGCGGAGCCGAGCGCGAGGTTGAGGCTGGTCTGCACCCGGTCGCGGCGGGCGGGGCGCAGCGCGGCGATCGTCTCGGGGAGCAGTACGAGCAGCGCGATGATCACACCGACCACCGCTTGGGGCAGTCCGGCGGCCTCCACTCCGGACTCGATCGTCGGCGAGACCCCCTTGGCGAGGCCCACCACGCCGATCAGCGCCAGGCCGAGCAGCCCGAGGCTGATCCGGGCGGTCCGGGCCGTGGGGGCTCCAGCGTGGTCGTCGGCGGTGATCACGTCTCCCTGGCGGGTGACCGGCAGGAAGTAGTCGCGGTGCCGGATGGTTTGCGTCGCCACGAACAGGCCGTACAGGACCAGGGAGGACAGGGCGGCGAAGGTGAGCTGGACGGCGGAGAACTCCGGGCCCGGTTTGCTGGTGGTGAAGGTCGGCAGGACGAGGCTGAGCGTGGCCAGGGTGGCGACG
This sequence comes from Actinobacteria bacterium OV320, assembly GCA_001298545.1. Classification (GTDB taxonomy): domain Bacteria; phylum Actinomycetota; class Actinomycetes; order Streptomycetales; family Streptomycetaceae; genus Streptomyces; species Streptomyces coriariae. The sequence continues at coordinate 933,288 of LJCX01000029.1, read as the reverse complement.
GTCGCGAGCGCCGCTCCGGTGCCCTCGGGGTTGAAGATCGCCGTGCCGTGGCGCAGCGAGGCGACCAGGAGGGAGAGGCCGACGATGCCGTTGCAGGTGATCATCACGGCCGCGAAGACCGTGTCCCGGGCCAGGGTCGAGCTCTTGTCCCCGCCGTCCGCCATCAGGGTGACGATCAGGGCGACCTCGATGATCGTCACGGCGACCGCGAGGACCAGGGATCCGAAGGGTTCACCGACCCGGTGGGCGACGACCTCCGCGTGGTGCACGGCGGCCAGGACCGATCCGGCGAGGACCAGCGTGACCACGACGACGACCGCGCCGGGCAGGTCGCGTCCCCAGGTCAGGGCCAGCAGGACGACCGCCAGCGCCGGCACGAGGGCTGTCCACCGGGTCGTGACCGACCTGAGCCGAGCGATCATGCAGCGATCGTCGCAGAGCCGTAGGGGCTCCGCATTCCGGCCCTTCCGCCCGTGCGGCCCGTCCCGCCCGTGCGGGCAGGACGGGCGAGTGGGCGGCTGCCGTCACCTGAACTCGGTCGTGTCCTGGACGTCGCAGTCGGTGAAGGACGGGGGCCGGGTGCACAGAGCGGCCATCCGCTCCGCGAACTTGCCCGTCTCCGGGTCTTCGCTGTTGCGCATGGCCTCCTCGCGGGAGTCGAACTCGATCACCACGAGGTAGCGGTTCGGCTGGTTTCGGTCCTCGAGGACGAGGCGGCGCGTCGGGCCGTCGGCCCGGCCCGTGATGCGCTGGTCCCCCTCCTCGGCCAGCGCCCGCATCTCGTCGATACGGTCGGTCTCGAACTCGAGGATCTGGACGAACCTCTGCGATGTGCCCACGGTGCCTCCACCCGGAACGGGCGTCCCCGGGTGGAAACGCCCAGCTCCCAACGAAGCACCGGGAGCGGTGCTCGGCAATGCGCCGCGCACCGCTCCCGGGGGTGGTTGTTCCTACGTCCCGCGTGGTCAGGCCTCGATGCTGTCCTTCGGAGCGCCTTCGCTCTCCGTACGCGCCGCCTCGGCCGCCGCCTGCTTCTTCGAAGCCAGCAGACTCGTGATCGTGGTGACGATCAGGACGGAGCAGATGACGCCGAGCGAGACCGGGATGCTGATCTCGGGGACGTGGACCCCGGACTCGTGCAGCGCGTGCAGCACCAGCTTGACGCCGATGAATCCGAGGATGACCGACAGGCCGTAGCTGAGGTGGACCAGCTTCCTCAGCAGGCCGCCGATGAGGAAGTACAGCTGCCTGAGGCCCATCAGCGCGAACGCGTTGGCGGTGAAGACGATGTACGGGTCCTGCGTCAGGCCGAAGATCGCGGGGATCGAGTCGAGGGCGAAGAGCACGTCGGTGGTGCCGATCGCGAGCATCACGACCAGCATCGGGGTCATGACCCGCTTGCCGTTCTGCTCGATCCACAGCTTCGTGCCGTGATAGCGGTCGGCGACGCCGAACCGCTTCTCCACGGCCTTGAGCAGCTTGTTCTCCTCGAACTCCTCGTCGTCCTCGTCGGCCCGGGCCTCCTGGATGAGCTTCCAGGCGGTCCAGATCAGGAAGGCGCCGAAGAGGTAGAACACCCACGCGAAGCTGGCGAGGATCGCGGCGCCCGCGGCGATGAAGATCGCCCGCAGGACCAGGGCTATGAGGACACCGACGAGCAGGACCCGCTGCTGGTACTGGGACGGGACCGCGAACTTCGCCATGATCAGGACGAAGACGAAGAGGTTGTCGACACTGAGCGACTTCTCGGTGATGAAGCCCGCGAAGAACTCGCCGGCCGGCTCACCGCCGCTGAAGACGAGCAGCCCGACTCCGAAGAGCCCGGCCAGGGCGATCCAGACGACGGTCCAGATCCCCGCTTCCTTGATCGACACGTCGTGCGGCTTGCGGCCGATGAAGAAGTCGACCGCGATGAGGGCGGCGAGGCCCACGATGGTCAGGACCCATAGGGCCAGGGAAACATTCACTGCGCCTCCGACAGTACGTAACGGCAGGTGATCAGCGTCGTCGCGCTGCCGGAGGTCTCTTCCACCCGAGATGGGCCGACGCCCCGGGATCAGGCCTGATCCGTATTGACGGGTACGCCGCAGCAGGGAGTACTCCCCTCCGTGAGGAAAACAGTACCCCAACCACCAAGAAAAGGTAAAGCGATTGGTAAAAGAAATGCCAAGTTCCCTGGTCAGGGGACTTTACTAGTACTTGGCGCGAGCTGCCGCGACCTGTGCGAGGACCTGCTGGAGCACCTGGCTGCCGGCCGGCACCAGGCTCGGCTCGTACGTCCAGGCGTGCCCCACCCAGGGGTCGGCGAGGTGATCCTCGGCCACCGGCGTCAGCCGCAGCAGCGCACGCCACAGCGGATCCAGCAACGGACCGTAACTGTCGGCGTCCTCCCGGTCGGCCACCATCATCAGGTGGACACCGACGCCGGGCCCCTCGTCCGCGAGGTAGCGCAGCTGGGTCACGGCACGGTCGTCGAAGCCGTGCGGGAAGTCGTTGACGACCAGGAGCTGCTGCGCCGTGTCGAAGCCGGGCGGCAGCGAGTCGGCCATGCCGCCCCGCACCGCCATCTGTACCAGGTCGACCCGCTCGGTGAGCCGGCCCAGGACCGCCGCGACCCCGGCCGCGCCGACCGCGGGCGGGGCCGCGAGCACGCCGCTGTGCACCAGCGGCGCGAGTTCCCGGGCGCCCGAACCGGCCGGATCGACGACATGCACGGTGAACTCGTCCGCCGGATGCACCGCCAGCAGCCGGGCCGTGTGCGCCACGGCCGACTCCATGGCGAGGCGGCGCAGTTCGTGGGAGTCGGCGAACGACCCGTCGGACAGACCCGACCGCCCGCTGTCGATCCACAGGCCGCGCTCGAGCGGAAGCCTGACCAGCATCGGGATGCGCAGCGGGTCGCTCTCGGGAAGGTGCAGGTCGCCCAGGCGCACGGCCATGGGCATCTCCATGGGAACGCGGTAGGCGTGCCAGACCGGGTTGTCCCAGCGCGCGTAGGCCGCGGGCAGCGCCGGTTCGACCACGTCGGCCTCGGCGCCGAGCTGGACGAGATCCCGGTCCAGTGCCTCCCGGGCCTGGTCGACGAGCTGGATGTGCTTGGCCTGGGCCGCCTCGCGGGCGGCGTCGCCCTGGCCGCCCATCCTGCTGCGCGGGTCGGACAGAACCTGGTCCAGCTCCTTCTCCATCCGCGTATCGGCGAAGTCGACCGCGCTGCGATACGCCGCCGTGCTGCGGGCCAGGTCCTCGAACATGCCCCAGACCTGGTTGTAGAGCCGCTCCTCCATGGACCAGCCGGTCGCGTCACCCGCGACGGGCCGGGCGGGCTCTCCGGGCCGGGCCGGGGGCGCGGTGGGCGGAGGCGGGGGCGGAGCGGCGGTCTGCCGACGCGGATGGCTGTAGTCGATCGGGCCACCGGCGGTGGGCGCCGTCGGCGTCGGCTGGGTGGCGTCGGGATCCGCCGGAGCGGCGCCCGCCGGGTAGCCCGTGGCCGAGGGGCCCTGCGGGTTCTGGGCCGCCCCGTACGGGCCGGCGCCGCCCTGGGTGCCCTGCGTGCCGTACGGCGAGCCGCTCTGGTCCGGGCCGAGGGCGGACGCGGCCGCCTGCCGGGAGCGGTCGCCTTCGGCGGTACGCGGCGGCGCCTGCACCGAGCGGGCCAGGCCCTGGACCACGGCGTCGTTGATGCCGGCCGCGAGTCGCTGCGCCTGCGTCAGACCCTGGTCGGTGAGGAGTTCGGCGAGGCCACCCGCGTAGCCCTGGCCGACGGCACGCACCTTCCAGGCGCCCTGCCGCCGGTACAGCTCCAGCGCGACGACCGCCGACTCCGCGTCCAGGCCGGTGATGGTGTAGGTGGCGACCTCGGCGCCGTCGAGGCCGGTGACCGCGACGAAGGGTGCCGCGACCGAGCCGAAGCTGGCCGGCCCGCCGACGCCCGTGGGCAGCGCGAGCAGCACGCTGACCCGGTGCACGGCAGCCGACACGGCGTCCAGATCCACCGCGAGACGGTGGTCGGCGGCCGCCTGCCGGGAGACCTCCAGGCCGGGCAGGGTGGGTACGCCGGGGTGGGCCACCCACTCGACGCCGGGGACCTTGCCGCTCTCGTCACCGAGTGTGGCAACCGCCATGACCGGCCTGCCGGCCGAGACCCGGATCTCGAGGCGGACCTGGGAGAGCGGGTGGTTCTGCCCCCGCACCAGCTCGGCCGTCATCGCCTGTCGTCCCCCTGCGTCGCGTGTGATGTTGTCTCGGTGCCGCTCTGCGCCCTACAGCGCGGGCAGGATCGCGGGCATCAGGTCCTGGAAGGTGCGGCCGTTGGCCGGAGCGCCGAGGGCCGTCATGTTCCAGCCCCCGCCCACCCGGTGGACCTTCGCCATGATCTGGGCGGTGTAGGCGCCGCCGCCCGCCAGCGTGTAGCGCGCGAGCTCCTGGCCGTTGGTCTCGTCGACCAGACGGCAGAAGGCGTTCTGCACTTCCTGGAACGTCTGGCCGGTGAAGGAGTTCACCGTGAAGATGATCTGGTCGATGTGGACCGGCACGCGCGCGAGGTCGACGAGGATCGCCTCGTCGTCGCCGCCCTGACCGACACCGCCGACGAGGTTGTCACCGGTGTGACGGACCGAGCCGTCGTCACTCACCAGGTGGCGGAAGAAGACGACGTCGACCGGCTGCTTGTCGGCGAACAGGACGGCGGAGGCGTCGAGGTCGATCTCCCGCGTCCGGGAGCCGAACAGGCCGCGCCGCGGGGCCGCCTGCCAGCCGAGACCCATGCGCACCGCGGTCAGGCTGCCCCCGTCGTGCTTCTGAAGACTGATGGCCTGACCCTTGGTCATGTTGACGGTCACGCGCTGATTCCCCTCTCGAGCTGTCCCCTGTTGCCGCGAGCCCGCGGTTGACGGAAACCCTACGCAAAGGCACTGACAGTGCCGTACCCAGGCCCGCACTTTGTGTCGGTCTTGCAACACAGGGCGTGCGGGGCGGGGGCACAGCAACCGCAGGGGTCCGTCAAGCCAGACCCGCCTCCCTCATCTGACGCAGTTCCTTCTTCATTTCGGAGACCTCGTCGCGGATCCGGGCGGCGACCTCGAACTGGAGGTCGGCGGCGGCGGCCCGCATGCGCTCCGTCATCTCCTCGATCTGCTCGGCGAGTTGAGCTGCGGGACGGTCCGTCGGCACCGTCTCCTCGGACCTGCCCCTGGCCGACCCGGACTTGGCGCCCTTGGCCGCCTTGCCGCCGAGGGAGGGCACCGGGGCCTTGGTTCCCCGCCCGTCCTTCTTCGCGCGGTAGCCCGAGCCGAGCAGCTGCTCCGTGTCGACCTCCTCGCGGGAGATCTGGGCGACGATGTCGTTGATCTTCTTGCGGAGCGGCTGCGGGTCGATGCCGTTCGCCGTGTTGTAGGCGACCTGCTTCTCCCGGCGGCGGTTGGTCTCCTCGATGGCCCGTTCCATGCCCGGGGTGATCTTGTCGGCGTACATGTGGACCTGACCGGAGACGTTGCGCGCCGCGCGGCCGATGGTCTGGATCAGCGAGGTACCGGAGCGCAGGAAGCCCTCCTTGTCGGCGTCGAGGATCGCCACCAGCGACACCTCGGGCAGGTCGAGGCCCTCGCGCAGGAGGTTGATGCCGACCAGGACGTCGAACTCGCCGGCCCGCAGCTCGCGCAGCAGCTCGATCCGGCGCAGCGTGTCGACGTCGCTGTGCAGGTAGCGCACCTGGATGCCGAGCTCCAGGAAGTAGCCCGTGAGGTCCTCGGCCATCTTCTTGGTGAGTGTGGTGACCAGGACGCGCTCGTCCTTCTCCACGCGCGTGCGGATCTCGTGCACCAGGTCGTCGATCTGGCCCTCGGTCGGCTTGACGACGACCTCCGGGTCGATCAGGCCGGTGGGACGGATGATCTGCTCGACGGCGCCGTCCCCGCGGGAGAGCTCGTACTTGCCGGGGGTCGCCGACAGGTAGACGGTCTGCCCGATGCGTTCCTGGAACTCCTCCCACTTCAGCGGGCGGTTGTCCAGGGCGGAGGGCAGCCGGAAGCCGTGGTCGACGAGGGTGCGCTTACGGGAGGCGTCCCCCTCGTACATGGCGCCGATCTGCGGGACGGTGACATGCGACTCGTCGATGACGAGCAGGAAGTCGTCCGGGAAGTAGTCGAGCAGGGTGTTCGGCGGGGAGCCCGGCGAGCGGCCGTCGAAGTGCATCGAGTAGTTCTCGACGCCGGAGCAGGAGCCGATCTGCCGGAGCATCTCCAGGTCGTACGTGGTGCGCATGCGCAGCCGCTGGGCCTCCAGGAGCTTGCCCTGCTTCTCCAGGTCGGCCAGGCGCTCGCCCAGCTCCTTCTCGATGTCGTTGGCGGCCCGCTCCAGGCGTTCGGGGCCCGCCACGTAGTGCGTGGCCGGGAAGATGTACAGCTGCTGGTCGTCGCTGATGATCTCGCCGGTGAGCGGGTGCAGGGTGGACAGGGCCTCGATCTCGTCGCCGAACATCTCGATGCGGACGGCGAGCTCCTCGTAGACCGGGAAGATCTCGATGGTGTCGCCGCGCACCCGGAAGGTGCCGCGGCTGAACGCCAGGTCGTTGCGCGTGTACTGGATGTCGACGAAGCGGCGCAGCAGCTGGTCCCGGTCGAGCTCGTCGCCGACGCGGAGCGGGACCATGCGGTCCACGTACTCCTGCGGGGTGCCGAGGCCGTAGATGCAGGAGACCGAGGCGACCACGACGACGTCACGGCGGGTCAGCAGCGAGTTGGTCGCGGAGTGGCGCAGGCGCTCGACCTCCTCGTTGATCGAGGAGTCCTTCTCGATGTAGGTGTCCGACTGCGGGACGTACGCCTCGGGCTGGTAGTAGTCGTAGTACGAGACGAAGTACTCGACCGCGTTGTTCGGCAGCAGTTCGCGGAACTCGTTCGCCAGCTGGGCGGCCAGGGTCTTGTTCGGCGCCATCACCAGGGTGGGGCGCTGGAGCTTCTCGATCATCCACGCGGTGGTCGCGGACTTTCCGGTGCCGGTCGCGCCGAGCAGGACGACGTCCTTCTCACCTGCCTGGACGCGCTTGGCCAGCTCGGCGATGGCCGCCGGCTGGTCGCCGCTGGGCTGATAGGGGCTGACGACCTCGAAAGGCGCCACCGTGCGTTCGATGTGGGAAACGGGCCGCATGTCATCCACCGTACGACCCCCCACTGACAACGAGGTCCGATCAGCGGTTTCGCGGGGGCCGGCCCCCGGGCCGCGCGGGTAGGGGAGTCAGCGGTTCTGCGGGGTCCGGGACTCGCGGTGCGGCACCTTCCGGCGGCTGCGGAGCTGGGAGCGGCGCGACGGGTGCGGGGCCGGCGGGGGCGCCGGGGCGCCGGGTTTGTGCTCGGCGGGGGTCCAGTCGGGCTTGCCCATGACCATCAGCGGGTCGAACATCACGACGACACCCGCGAGGCACAGGAAGGCGAGGGGGCCGATCAGCATCGGCGCGAGGAGGGCGGCGGGAGAGTCACCCGCGGTCGGGGCACCCGTGTGCAGATGGACGCTCAGGGCGGCCATCCCGGTGTAGTGCATGCCGGTCACGGCCAGCCCCATGACCAGGCTGGCGCCCACGCTCCACAGGAAGCCCCTGACCTGCCCCGCGGCCCACAGGGCGGCGGTGGCGGCCGCCATCGCGATGGCGACGGAGGTGGCGACGGTGATCGTGTTGTACTCGAAGGTCCCGTTGAAGCGCATTCCGGCCATGCCCAGGTAGTGCATCGACGCGATGCCCAGGCCGGTGATGGTGCCCCCGGTGAACAGCGCCGTCCCGGTCGCGCCCCGGTAGCCGACTATGAAGATCCCCACGCCCACCATGACGATGGCGACGCCCAGGCTCGCGTAGGTCATCGGCTTGTCGTAGTGGATCGGGGCGCCGTCGACCGTGAAGCCGATCATCGCGATGAAGTGCATGGTCCAGATGCCGGAGCCGATCGCCGCCGAGCCGAGGGCCAGCCATCCCGGGCGCCAGGACTGGGCGACGAGCAGGGCTCTGGTGGTGCAGCGCAGACCGAGAGCACCGCCGAGGCAGGCCATGAGGTAGGCCACCAGCGGTGTGACGAGTCCGTAGCTGAAACCGTCGACCGTGCCTTGCATGCGCGGTAGCCCTTCGCCCTGTTGCTTGATCTTCTGAAACTCGCCCCTCCCCGGGACCGCTGAGCGCGGTCAAGGCTGAGAGAGAGTATGACCCCCACCGGAATGGTCGAACGATTTTCCGGCAAAGAAACACGCCCTTGTCGCACATGTGCGGCACCAGTGAGCGGCCTCCGGGGTCTCCTTTCGTTCTGTGGTCATCCTGTACTCACCCGGCGTCGACCCTCTGCTGTCACTGTTGAGCTGTATGTGATGGCCCGACGCGAGGAGTACGCATGCACGCGCGCGTAGTTGCCGCCACGACCACCGCGGTCCTGGGCACCGTCGCCCTCCTGCTCCCCGTTCACGACGCCCGGGCGGGCAGCGCCTTCCGGCCGTCGGTGATCGCCCACCGGGGAGCCTCCGCCCAAGCCCCCGAGAACACCCTGGACGCCGTCGACGAGGCGGCCTCGCTGGGCATCCTGTGGGTGGAGAACGACGTCCAGCGCACCAGGGACGGCGAGCTCGTGGTGATCCACGACGACAGTCTCCGCCGTACGACCGACGCCGAGGAGGTCTTTCCCGGCCGGGCCCCCTGGAAGGTGCGGGACTTCACGGCGGCCGAGATAGCCCGGCTCGACGCGGGAAGCTGGTTCGGCGCCGCGTACACGGGCGCGCGGGTGCCGACGCTGAAGGAGTACGTCGAGCGGGTCGAGCATCACCACCAGAAGCTGCTCCTGGAGGTCAAGAACCCCGAGCTCTATCCGGGGATCGAGCTGCAGACCCTCAAGGTGCTGAGCAACGAGGGCTGGCTGGACCGGCGGCACCTCACGAACCGGCTGATCGTGCAGAGCTTCAGCGCCGAAAGCCTGCGGACCCTGCACGACCTGAAGCCGGGGGTGCGGACCGGTCTGCTCGGGATGCCGGCCGTCTCGGACCTGCCCCGGTACGCGGGCTTCGCCGACCTGATCAACCCGTCGTACACCGCCCTGTCCCCCGCGTACGTCTCCGCCGTGCACGCGCTCGCCGGGCCGCACGGCAAGCCGATGAAGGTCTTCGCCTGGACCGTCGACGACCCCGCGACCGCCGAGGCCGTCGCCGCGTACGACGTCGACGGCGTGATCACCAACAAGCCCGACGTGGTGCGGCGGGCCCTGTACGGGTACTGACGCCGGCGGCCCCGGTGCGGGAGCCGGCCGTGCCGACGCCCCGGGGCGTTGTCAGTGGCAGGCCGTACGGTGGGGCGCATGGACAGCCATGGGCAGGACGAGCAGCGGGTCGTGTGGACCGTCGTCGGTACCGACATCGGTCCGCTGTTGCTGGCCGCGACCGGTGAGGGCCTGCTCAACGTCGTGTTCCACGCCACCGACGCGGTACGCGACCAGGCGCTCGGCCGGCTCGCGGCCCGACTGGGCACGGAGCCCGTCGAGGCGCCCGACTCCCCGCTGCTGGCCGAGGCGATAGGCCAGGTGAAGGCCTACTTCGCCGGTGAGCGACGGGCCTTCGAGCTGCCGCTGGACTGGTCGCTGATCTCGGGCTTCAACCGGCAGGTGCTCCGCGAACTCGAGTCCGGCGTCCCGTACGGGGCGGTCGTCGGGTACGGCGATCTCGCCAGGCGGGTGGGACAGCCGCTGGCGGCGCAGGCGGTGGGAGTGGCGATGGGCGCCAATCCGCTGCCGGTCGTCGTGCCCTGCCACCGGGTGGTGGAGAGCGACGGCGGCATCGGCGGGTTCGGAGGGGGTCTGGAGACCAAGCGGAAGCTGCTCGCGCTGGAAGGGGTACTACCCGAGCCGCTGTTCTGAGGGGACACTGCGCCGGTGACCACATCCCCCGGTCGTCGCCACGGCCGCGCGACGGTCCGGCGCGGGCCGTGACCGCCGTCGAGCGCGCCGCGGCCGGGCCCGTCGACGCAGCTCTCCTGCCCGCGCTGCGGCGCCGCACGACCGGAGTGCTGGTCGCGAGCCAGATCCTCGGCGGCCTCGGCGTCGCCACCGGCATCGCGCTGTCCGCCGTACTGGCCCGGCAGGTCAGCGGCACCGAGGCGCTGTCCGGGCTCGCGCCCACCGCCACCGTCGCCGGTACGGCCGTGCTGTCCGTGCCGATGGCCGCGCTGATGACCGCGCGCGGGCGCCGGCCGGGGCTGGTACTGGCCTATCTGGTGGGCGCCCTGGGCGCCTGTGTCGTCGTGGTGGCGGCGCGGGCCGGGAACTACCCGCTGCTGCTGTGCGGCATGGCCGCCTTCGGCGCCGCCTCCTCCGCGAACCTCCAGGCGCGGTTCGCCGCCGCCGACCTGGCCGAGCCGCGACGGCGCGCCCGGGCCATCTCGAACGTGGTGTGGGCGACCACCATCGGCGCGGTCCTGGGCCCGAACATCGCCGCGCCCGCCGGCCGGAGCGTCGCCGGACTCGGCATACCCCCGGCGGCGGGCCCCTTCCTGTGGGCCGCCGGGATCTTCGTCATGGCCGCGGTCCTGGTGGCCGTCCTGCTGCGCCCCGACCCGCTGCTGACGGCCCGCGCGCTCGCGCCGCAGGAGGAGAGGTCCCCGCAGGCCCGTTCCCTGCGTGCCGGTCTGGCGGCCGTCGCCGCCTCGCCCCGCGCGCGGCTCGCCCTCGTGACGGTGGCCGTGTCGCACACGGCGATGGTCTCGGTCATGTCGATGACCCCGCTCGACCTCACGCACCACGGCGCGAGCATCGACCTGATCGGGCTCGTCATCAGCGGGCACATCGCGGGCATGTACGCGTTCGCGCCGCTGATGGGACGCCTGGCGGACCGGGTGGGACGGTTCTCCGTGGCGGGACTCGCGGCCGGGCTGCTGGCCGTCGCGATGTTCCTGGCGGGGACGGCGGGCGACAGCCACGGGCAGACCGCCGCCGGGCTCTTCGTGCTCGGGCTGGGCTGGTCGGCCGGGCTCGTGTCGGGTTCCGCGCTGCTGACGGACTCGGTGCCGCAGTCCGCGCGAGCCGCCGCCCAGGGGATCTCCGATCTCACGATGAACACCTCGGCGGGGTTCGGCGGAGCGATAGCCGGGCTGATCGTCGCGCAGGCGAGCTACGCGTGGCTCAACGCCGCCGCGGCGAGTCTGCTCGTCCCGCTGGCCGCCCTGGTGCTGTCCACCCGGACCGGGGACAGGAAGGCGAAGGGAAAGGCGAAGGGGAACGAAGACAGGTCCAGGGCGGCAGCGGAGGACGGCCCGCCGGGCGTACGACAGTCGTAGGTACGGCGGTCGGAGCCACGCCGGTCGTACCCCCGTCACAGGTGGCCAGGTCAGTGGTCGCCGGGTCAGTGGTGGCCGGGTCAGTCGTAGTGTCGTGCCTCGATGACGTTGCCGTCCGGGTCGCGGAAGTAGAAGCTGCGCGTGGCCTCGCCGCGGGCGCCGAAGGAACCCTGCGAGACATCCGACACGGGGACGGCGCGCTCCTCGAGGCGGGCCAGCAGCGTGTCGAAGTCGCCCCGCGGCAGGGCGAGGCAGACATGGTTCACGGGGTGTCCCGCGCTCTCGGCGGCGCCGGGGAGCATCTTCATCCGCTCGGCCATCGACGACGGCATGAGGTCCAGGAGCGCCTCCTCGTTGACCCGTACGGAGGGAAACGGTTCCTCTCCGGCGGCGAACTCGGCGAGCCGTACGGGCTCCAGGCCGACGGCCTTCTCGTAGAAGTCGGCGGCGGCGATCGGGTCGCGTACCCACAGGACGACATGGTCGAGACGTGTCGTGTTGTCCGTCATACCTCCCAGGCTGGTGTCCTGCTCCACAGGCCGCAAGGGTTTGGCCGGGCGTGCCGCCCGCCAGAGATGAGGGGAGACCGACGGACAGGAGGCGGGCGCGTGGTGCTGGTGGTGTCGGAAGAGGTGCGGGACGCGGTCGACGCGCGTCGACCCGTGGTGGCCCTGGAGTCCACGATCATCTCGCACGGGCTGCCCCGCCCGCGCAACCTCCAGGTGGCGCTGGAGCTGGAGGCGGTCGTACGCGCGGAGGGCGCCGTACCGGCGACGATCGCCGTGCTGGACGGGCGGCCCCATGTGGGCCTGGACAAGGAGCAGCTGGATCGGGTCGCCAACGAGGACGGCTTCCGCAAGCTGGGCCATCGCGACCTGCCGCTCGCCGTGGCCTCGGGGGCGAGCGGGGCGACCACCGTCTCCGCCACGGCGCTGCTGGCGGCGCTCGCGGGGGTGCGGGTGTTCGCGACGGGCGGGCTCGGCGGGGTGCACCGGGAGTGGACGGTCACCCAGGACGAGTCGGCCGACCTGGGGCTGCTGGCGAGCACCCGGATCACGGTGGTGTGCGCGGGGGTGAAGTCGATCCTGGACGTGCCGGCGACCCTCCAGCGGCTGGAGACGCTGGGCGTCGCCGTCGCGGGCTACGACACCGAGAGCTTCCCGGGGTTCTACCTCTCCGACTCGGGGCATCCCGTGGACTGGACGCTGCGGACTCCGGGGCAGGTGGCCGATGTGATGCGGGCTCAGGACGCGCTCGGTGTCCCGGAGTCCGCGCTGATCGTCGCCAACCCGGTTCCCGAGGAGGAGCAGCTCGATCCCGAACTGCACGCGCGTGTGCTCGCCGACGCGCTGCACGCGTGCGAGGAGGCCGGCGTCACCGGTCAGGGCGTCACACCGTTCCTGCTCGACTACCTGGTCCGGCACACCGACGGCGCGTCCCTGAGCGCCAATCTGGCGGCGGTGCGCGGCAATGTGCGACTGGCGGCACGGATCGCGACGGCGTGGGCCCAGGCATGACCGCCCGGCCGGACGGGACGGACGGCGGTCCCAGCGACCCCGGCGAGCCGATCGGGGATGCGGGATCGGGGGCGAGACCGGGATCGGGGGCGAGACCGGGATCGGGGCCGGAGCCGGGATCGGGGCCAGGGGCCAGCCCCGAGCCGGGAGCGGGGCCGGGGGCGAGCCCCGAGCCGGGAGCGGAGCCAGGGGCGAGCCCCGAGCCGGGAGCGGAGCCAGGGGCGAGCCCCGAGCCGGGAGCGGAGCCAGGGGCGAGCCCCGGGCCGGGAGCGGAGCCAGGGGCGAGCCCCGGGCCGGGATCGGGGCCGGGGCCGGGATCGCGCTCGGGGCCGGGATCGCGCTCGGGGCCGGGCGGGAGGGCGCCCGGGGCGCCCGCGGTCGGCGGCTCGGGAGGCGGGGCGCTGCTGGTCGTCGGGGACGTCGTGACGGACGTCGTCGCCCGTCATCGGGGCCCGCTGGCCTCCGGTACGGACACGGCCTCCGTGATCCGGACCCTGCCGGGCGGGGCGGGCGCCAACGTGGCGTGCTGGGCGGCGCATTGGGGGTGCGCGGACGTACGACTCCTCGGCCGGGTGGGCGCGGAGTCGGCGGCCTGGCACGAACGGGAGCTGACCGCCTGCGGGGTGCGGCCACGGCTCGTCGTCGACCCGCAGGCGACCACCGGGACGGTGATCTGCCTGGTCGACACCGGTGCCGCGGCCGAGCGGACGTTCCTCACCGACAGCGGCGCGTCCCTGCGGCTCGACCCGGGCGACTGGTCGGACGCCCTCCTGGACGGGGTCGGCCGACTGCACCTGTCGGGCTACCTGCTGTTCTCCGAATCCGGGCGCGCGCTGGTGGGCACGGCGTCGGCGGCGGCACGCGCGCGTGGAGTGCCGGTGAGTCTCGACCCGGCGTCGGCGGGCTTCCTGGTGGACTTGGGCGTCGACCGCTTCCTGTCCCTCGTCGAGGGAGTGGACGTGCTGCTGCCGAGCCGTGCCGAGGCCTGTCTGCTGACCGGCCTGCTCGACGGGGCGGGCGCCGCCGCCGCGCTGAGCCGTCTGGTCCCGCTGGTGGTGTCCAAGGAGGGGGCCGACGGTGCGCTGGTGGCCCGTGACGGCACGGTGCTCGTCCGCGTCCCCGCCGCTCCGGCGACGCCCCTGGACACCACGGGCGCCGGCGACGCCTTCACCGGCGCCTTCCTCGCCGCGCTGCTCGCGGGCGCCGATGCGGGGGCGGCGGCGGCCGAAGGGTGCCGGGCGGGGGCCCGAGCGGTGGAACGGGTGGGCGGCAGACCCCCCGCGCGGGGCGACGGCGCGGCGGCGACGCCATACCGCGCCCACGCCGGCTGAGGGCACCACGCCGGGCCCTCGCTGTCGATGTGCTCCAACCCTCCGACCGCTGGCCCCTCCCACCTCTGCCCACCGCCGACGTGCTCCGCCCCTCCGACCGCTGCCGCCTCCTACCGCTGACACCTGCTGCCGCTGGCGCCACCTACCCGCTCACGCCACTAGTCCTTGCGTCCCCATGCCGAGATCATCGGCGCCGTGGCCAGGTCCATGCTTCCGGAGGCGACGTTCGCCAGGTGCCGGTCGATCTCCTCGTCGGTCGCGAGGCCCGCTCCGACGAGTTCGCCGCGGATCTGGCGGACCGTCGCGGACTCCAGGACCGCGCAGGCGGGTGAGGTGACGGGGAAATAGGCGTCGGCCTCGACCCGGCGCAGCCCGGCCTCGCGGAGCAGACGCGGGAGCTTACGACCGTAGGAGAGGTCGGCGCCCCGGCCGGCCAGGAGCTTGCGGAAGCCGTGCCGCAAGCGGTTCGCCAACTGCTGTTCGGGGCCGTGTTCGTCGGGGCAGAGCAGAGGCTGCAGGGCGGGGTCGCCGTCCTCGATCAGGAGCCGTCCGCCCGGTCGCAGCGCCTTGACCATCGATCGCAACGCCCGCTCCCGGTCCGGCACATGGACCAGCACGAGCCGGGCGTGCACCAGGTCGAAGCCCTCCATCGGCGGTTCCTCGGTGCCGACGTCGTGGACGCGTACCTCGACCGGTGGGCGGGCGACCGACGTCAGCCGGGAGGTGTCGATGTCGGTCGCGAGGACCTTGCCCGTCGGGCCGACCTTCTTCGCCAGCCAGGACACCACGGAGGTGCCGCCGGCGCCCACCTCCCAGCAGAGCCAGCCGGGTCCGACCCCGAACGCCTCGAAGTGGCGGAGCGTCGTGGCGTCGAAGAGGGCGGCGAAGGCGTCGAAGCGTTCCCCCGCCTCGGGCTGCCGGTTGTCCAGAAGGTACCCGTCGGATCGCGTCATGCGCCGATCATCCCAGTTGTCCCGCTCACCGGAGGTCGTCGACGCGGCCGGGACGGGGGACCGGACGGCGCGGCCCGGATGCGGTCGGCGACGCCGGGAACCCGTACCGGGGTCGGGCGGGCACCGGTCGCGCGAACGGGCCGGGGCATCCGTCGTCCACAGGCGGGAACAAAGCGGAACCGGCCCTGTCCACAGGCTTACCCTCGGCATACGCGGGCCTGGCAGACTGGCGCGCCAGGACGCGGGAACGCGGCCCGTGGAGTTACACGCAAGGAGACCCAGATGACCATGGCGGGGAATCTGCGGAAGGTCACCGGCCTCGGAACGGTCGGCGGCCTGCGCAGGGTGGCGCGGCTGGCCCGGCGACGGCCGCGGGTCGACCTGAGTCACCCCGCGCGGTCCCCGCTGGGTTCCTCGGTGGTGAACTGCGTGACCTACCGGGACGGTGTCCGCGCCCCGCGCGGCGGCGATCTGGTCGAGACGGTGGAACGGGTGCGCAAGCACGGTCACGGCTTCGTGTGGCTCGGCCTGCACGAACCGACGAACGACGAGTTCGCGGGCATCGCCGAGCTCTTCGACCTGCATCCGCTGGCCGTCGAGGACGCCGTCGAGGCCCATCAGCGGCCGAAGGTGGAGCGGTACGGGGAGACCTTGTTCGCGGTGTTCAAGACGGTCTGCTACGTCGAGCACGAGGAACTCACGGAGACCAGCGAGGTGGTCAACACCGGCGAGATCATGGTGTTCGTCGGCCGCGACTTCGTGATCACGGTGCGCCACGGCCGGCACGGGTCGCTGGGCCCGCTGCGCGAGGAGCTGGAGTCCGACACGACTCAGCTGGCCAAGGGGCCGTCCGCGGTGCTGCACGCGATCGCGGACCATGTGGTGGACGACTACCTCAATGTCATCGACTCGGTGCAGGAGGACATCGACAAGGTCGAGACGGATGTCTTCGCGGCGAACGGCGCACGGGCGGATCCGGGTCGCATCTACCAGCTCAAGCGGGAACTCCTCGAGCTGAAGCGGGCGGTGGTGCCGCTCGGCCGTCCGCTCCTGGACCTCGCGGACCGGCCGGTCCGGGTGATCGACCCGGAGATACAGGCCTACTTCCGGGACGTCTCCGACCATCTGCTGCGCGCGACGGAGCAGATCGCCGCCTTCGACGAGCTGCTCAACTCGATCCTTCAGGCGCACCTGGCGCAGGTGACGGTCGCGCAGAACGAGGACATGCGGAAGATCACGGCCTGGGCCGCGGTGATCGCCGTGCCGACGATGGTCTGCGGCATGTACGGCATGAACTTCGACCACATGCCGGAGCTGCACTGGAGGTTCGGCTACCCCCTGGTCGTCGGCGTGATATCCGTCGCCTGCTGGGTCCTGTACCGCGGCTTCCGGCGCAACGGCTGGCTCTGAACGACCGCCGGAGCGTGCGGTGCCGGACGGGTCAGGACCTTGCGTAGACGGTCTCGGCCCAGGTGGCGATCTGCTCCTCGGGCAGGTGCCGGGCGAGGTCGGCCTCGCTGATCATGCCCACCAGTCGCTTGTTCTCGATGACGGGCAGTCGACGGATCCGGTGTTCCTGCATCTCGTGGAGCACCTCGCCGACGTCGGCGCCCGCGTCGATCCAGCGCGGTGTGCCCTGGGCCATCTCGCCGGCGGTGACCTTGGCGGGGTCGTGCCCCATGGCCACGCAGCCGACGACGATGTCCCGGTCGGTGAGGATCCCGCAGAGCCGCTCGTTCTCGTCGCTGATGGGCAGCGCGCCGACATTCAGTTCACGCATCAGCTGGGCGGCGCGGTCGAGGGTCTCGTGGGCGGGGATCCACTGGGCGCCCCGGTGCATGATGTCTCCGGCGGTGGTCATCGGTACCTCCCGGTGCCGGACGGCCGGCGCGGCGCGGGGAGGGGCACCGCTAGTCCCGGCGCCCTACATTCTTGCCGCGTGACCTGACGCCCGCACCCGGAGCGCGGCACGCCGAGCCCGGCCCGTCGAGCCGAGTCCGCCCCACGGCACTCCGCCCCATGGCACCCCTGGGCGTCCGGCCCGGGATCAGCCGCCCCAGGCCGGATGGCGGGGGTCGTCCGCGCGGACGAGCACGTCGGCCGCGGCGGCCGGGTCGGTCTCCTGGACGTATCGCTCGAAGGCGGGCAGCGTCCAGTGGTCGGCTTCGGGCGTGCGCCGGCGCAGGGCCGGCGGGGACAGGAGGACGTGGACGGTCAGGTCGAAGGGGAACCAGTGCCGCAGCAGAAAGGGGCCGTGCAGCAGCAGGAAGCCGCCGGGCGGGAGCGGGACGTAGGGGCTGCGCGTGGCGCGGTCGCTGACGGGGTCCCGGAGATCGGGCAGGATCCGTCCGTCGCCGCCGGGTTCGAGGGGATCGAACACCTCGCGCCACAGGGCGCCGGTGTCGAACCAGCCGTCGTAGTAGGCGTCCACGTCGTGATGGCCGTACTCCAGGCGGAGGGAGGCGGGACGCAGGAAGCCGTGCGTGTCCACGACCTTGGAGGGGCGGCCGCGGGTGCGCAGGGCCTCGGCGACCCGCTGGGCGAGCTCTCCGGGTCGGGCCGCCGGTGCGCCGTCGAAGGCGACGCGCGGCCAACGGATGCCGTCGTCGGGCTTCAGGTCGAGCAGCCGCTCGGCGAGGAGGTCGCCGAGCCGTTCCCAGGTGATCGCTTCGAGTCGCACACGGCCCATGATGCGTCAGGCACCGGTCCGGCCGCCTCGCCCGGTGCGGCCCGCGCCGGTCGGCCGGCGTCCCGCCCGCCCACGGGCCGGCGACCAGGTGCCGACGCCTCCGCCAGGGGGCATGAAGGCCCTATGGCAGTCGCAGCGCCCACCGCTTCCGCGCCCCGCACCGGGTTCCTCGTCGTCCAGCCGGTCCGGCGGAAGCACTGCGCCGGGTGCCGTCGCGGGCCGCTGCCGATGCTGGTCCTGGAGGACGCCGCGCCGCGCTGCCTCGACTGCGCCGATCTCGGGCACCTGGTGTTCCTGCCGCGCGGGGACACGGCACTGACCCGCAGGTCGCGGGAGGAGAGCGGGCTGTGGGCGGTGGTGGTCCGTTTCAACCGGCGCAAGGGGCGTTACGAACGCCAGGGCGTCCTGGTCGAGGAGGCGGCGCTCATCCGGGCCGAGGAGCGGTGCCTGGCGGACGCGGAGGCACGGCAGCGGCGCCGCACCCGGGACGCGCGGCGCCGGGCGGCACAGGACGAGCGCTTCGCGCAGACGTTCGCGGCGGAGATCCTGCGGCTGCTTCCCGGCTGCCCGGGAGAGCGGGCGCGCGGAATCGCGGCGCACGCCTCCCTGCGGGGCAGCGGCCGGGTGGGACGCAGCGCCGCCGGGCGGGCGTTGTCCGAGGGGGCCGTGGTCTCGGCGGTCGTGGCGTCCGTACGGCATCTGGACACTCCGTACGACCGGCTGCTGATGAGTGGCGTGCCCCGGCGCGAGGCGCGCCGGCGGATCGCGGCGGATGTGGAGGCCCGGATACGGATGTGGCGGGAGGGAGACGGCGGGACGGACGAGATGGTCCGGTAGCGCGGACGGCAGCCTGGTGGACGTCCACGCATGTCCCCGCGCGTTTCGGCCATGGTCACCGATCATGAACAGGATTTCACTTGAGGTGAGGGACGGACCCGGGCAGGATCTGCGCACTACGGGTGGGAGTTGACGTTGTCATGATCGATGGACCCTACGAGGTGCTCGCGATGGTGGGCACGGTGACCACGGGGCTGATGGCCGGGGTCTTCTGTGCCTTCTCGGTCCTGGTGATGCGGGGTCTCGCCGCGCTGCCGCCCGCGCAGGGCGTCGCGGCGATGAACGCGATCAACTCCTCGGCGCTGACTCCGGCGTTCATGGTTCTGTTCCTCGGTGCGGCGGCGGTGTGCGCGGTGATCGCCGTGGTGACCTTCGTGCTGTGGCCGGACGACGGGACGGTCGACCTGCTGCTGGGCAGCGCGCTGTACCTGTGCGGCGCGTTCGGGGTGACCGTGGCGGCCAACGTGCCGCGCAACGAGGCCCTCGCGAGGCTGGCACCGGGCACGCCGGAGGCCGTCGCGTACTGGCCGGTCTACCTGCGTCAGTGGACGCGGTGGAACCACGTGCGCGCGGTCGCGTCCGCGGCCTCGGCGGTCGTGTACGTCCTGGCTCTGGCCTGACCGGACACGGACGATCGGCGGGGCCCCGGACGCCCACGGCGGAAAGCGCTGTCCGCCACTCTGCGTGGGTGCCCGACGCGACGTATCGTGGCCGAAAGAGTGCCGCCCGATGACGCTCGGCCTGTCGTTACGCGTACGCGAGGAAGACGCCCATGGCCGATCCCAAGGGATTCATGACCACGCCCCGCGAGGACTGGCCCCGGCGGCCGGTCGAGGAGCGGGTGCGGGACTGGGACGAGGTGTACGTCCCCGGAGCGCTGCTGCCCATCGTCAGCAAGCAGGCCGACCGCTGCATGGACTGCGGAGTCCCGTTCTGCCACGAGGCCTGTCCGCTCGGCAACCTGATCCCCGAGTGGAACGACCTGGTGTCCCGGGAGGACTGGCGGGCGGCGAGCGACCGGCTGCACGCGACGAACAACTTCCCCGAGTTCACCGGCCGGTTGTGCCCGGCGCCGTGCGAGGCCGGGTGCGTCCTCGCCATCAACCAGCCGGCCGTCACCATCAAGAACGTCGAGGCCGCCATCGCCGACCGGGCGTGGGCGGACGGTCTCACGCCGCCGCGCCCCCCGGACCGGCTGTCCGGCAAGACGGTCGCGGTGATCGGCTCCGGGCCCACCGGGCTGGCCGCGGCACAGCAGCTGACCCGGGCCGGGCACACGGTCGCCGTCTACGAGAAGGACGACCGGATCGGCGGACTGATGCGGTACGGGATCCCCTCCTTCAAGATGGAGAAGCACCACCTGGAGCGGCGGATCGAGCAGATGCGGGCCGAGGGCACGAAGTTCCGCACCTCGACCACCATCGGCCGGGACGTCATGGCCGCGGATCTACGGGTCCGCTATGACGCCGTGGTGATCGCCACCGGGGCGACCGAATGGCGTGAACTGCACGTGCCGGGGCGCGAGTTGACCGGCATACAGCAGGCGATGGAGTATCTGCCGCTGGCCAACCGGGTGGGCGAGGGGGATCTGGAGTCGTCCCCGATGTCCGCCGCCGGAAAGCACGTCGTCATCGTCGGCGGCGGCGACACGGGCGCCGACTGTCTGGGCACGGCGGTGCGCGAGGGCGCCGCGTCCGTGACCCAGCTGGACATCTACGCGCAGCCCGGTCCCGAGCGCGACGAGGACACCGACCCCTGGCCGACGTATCCGAAGATCTACCGGCTCTCGGCGGCGCACGAGGAGGCGCGCGATCTGGAGTCCGCGCCGGCGGCGGACGCGGACGCCCGCCTGTTCGCGGCGTCCACGCTCCGCTTCACCGGCGACGAAACCGGGCACGTACGGGCGCTGCACCTCGTCGAGGTCGACGCGCGGCGCAGGCCGGTGGAGGGCACCGCGCGGGCACTCCCCGCCGACCTCGTGCTGCTGGCCCTCGGCTTCTCCGGGCCCGACCGGGAGGACGGGCTCGTCGAGCAGCTGGGGCTGACGCTGGAGCCGCGCGGCACGATCGCGCGGGACGGCGACTTCGCGACGAACGTCCCCGGCGTGTTCGCCGCGGGGGACGCGGCGCGCGGGCAGTCGCTGATCGTGTGGGCCATCGCGGAGGGGCGGGCGGTGGCGTCGGCCGTCGACCGCCATCTGACGGGGAGTTCACGGCTGCCGGCGCCGATCGGCCCGTACGACCGCCCGATGAGCAGCTAGCCCGGGACGTCCAGGACAGGGCACCCGCGTACGTGGCGTCCGGGACGGCACGGGGCCGGATCGTTTCGGCGGCGCTCGGTGCAGCGCCCTCGTGCAACCGACCCGACCCGTCGTTGCAACGGCCCCTTCGTTGCAACGGCCCCGTTTCGACGGCCCCCGTTTCAGCGGCGCTCGTCCGTCCCGGCCACCTTGGCCGTCGCCAGGGCCACCCGGTTCCAGGTGTTGATCGCGCAGATGAGGGCCAGCACCTGGGCCAGCTCCCGCTCGTCGAAGCGGGCGGCGGCCTCGGCGTAGACGTCGTCCGGGACGCCGCCGTCGGCCACCAGCGTGACGGCCTCCGTGAGGGCCAGGGCCGCCTGCTCCTTCTCCGTGAAGAAGTGGCGGGCCTCTCGCCAGACGGCGACCATGTGCAGCCGCTCCTCGCTCTCGCCGGCCTTGCGGGCGTCGCTCGTGTGCATGTGGAGGCAGTAGGCGCAGTGGTTGAGGTGCGAGGCGCGGATCTGGATCAGTTCGACGAGCGCCGGGTCGAGGCCCTCGCGGGCGGCGGCGTCGAAGCCGATGAGGGCGCGGAACGCCCTTGCCCGCGGCCTTCCCGAAGTCGAGGCGGGACCGTCCGGCCTCCGCCGTCGCCACACCGGTACCCGCGTCGTTCGTCGTCATCCCGTTTGTCATGTCCCTCAACCTACGGGCCGGAAAGACCCCCTGTAGGGTGCATTTCCATGGTGGATTCGTGGGTCAATTCCGCGGAGCGGATCGGCGCCGACCTGCATGTGGAGCTGTCCGGGCCGGGCGGCCGGCGGGCCGCCCTGATCCGGGCGCTGCGCGACGCCGTGCGCGGCGGGCGCCTGCCGCCGGGCACCCGGCTGCCGCCGTACCGTTCGCTCGCCGCCGACCTCGGTGTCGCCCGCAACACGGTGGCCGACGCGTACGCGGAGCTCGTCGCGGAGGGCTGGCTGACCGCCCGGCAGGGATCGGGGACGCGGGTCGCCGACCGGACCGCGCCCCTGCGGCCGGCGGAGCGCACGCCCGTCAAAGCACCGCCACGCGCGCGTGGCCCCCGGCACGACCTGCGGCAGGGCACCCCGGACGCGTCGTCGTTCCCGCGCGCGGCCTGGCTGGCCTCCTACCGGCGGGCCCTCCAGCAGGCACCCAACGAGGTGTTCGGTCCCGGTGACCCGGCCGGCCGCCGGGAGCTGCGGGAGGCACTCACCGAGTACCTGGCACGCGCGCGTGGCGTGCGCACCGAGCCCGAGCGCATCGTGATCTGCTCGGGCTTCGCCCATGCGCTGCGGCTTCTGTTCGGCCCGGGCAGCGGGCTCCCGCGCGGTCCGCTGGCCGTGGAGGCGTACGGCCTGGACTTCCACCGGGGGCTGCTGGCGGCGGCGGGTGTACGGACGGCTCCGCTGCCCCTGGACGCGGACGGGGCGTGTGTGGAGCGGCTGGATCGCGAGCGGGCGGTGCTGCTCACCCCCGCGCACCAGTTCCCGACCGGCGGCCCCCTGCACGCGAGCCGCCGGACGGCCGTGATCGACTGGGCACGCGCGCGTGGCGGGGTCCTGCTCGAGGACGACTACGACGGGGAGTTCCGCTACGACCGCAAGCCCGTCGGCGCCGTCCAGGGGCTCGACCCCGAGCGGGTGATCTACCTCGGCTCGGTCAGCAAGAGTCTGTCGCCCGCGCTGCGGCTGGGCTGGATGGTGCTGCCCGAGCGGTACGTCGACGGCGTCCTCGCGGCCAAGGGCGAGCGGGAGGCCTGGGCGAGCGCCCTGGATCAGCTGAGTCTGGCGGACCTCATCGCGTCCGGGGCGTACGACCGTCATGTACGGCGCATGCGGCAGCGTTACCGCGCTCGCCGGGACCGGCTGGTCGAGGCGCTCTCCACGCAGGCGCCGCACGTCGAGGTCACCGGGGTCGCGGCCGGTCTGCACGCGGTGCTGCGGCTGCCGCCCGGCACCGAGCGGTCCGCGCTCAAGGCGGCCGCCTGGCAGGGCGTCGCCCTGGACGGCCTGGCCGCCTTCCGGCATCCGGCGACCGACATGGCGCCGCAGGACGGGCTCGTCGTCGGCTACGCGACACCGCCGGAGCACGCCTACGCGGCGGCCCTGGAGGCGCTGTGCCGGATCCTGCCGCCGCCGGACGGGCGGCGCGGCCCCGCCGCCGGATGAAGCGCGCCGCGAGACGTCCCACGGACGTCCCACGGCGCGCATGCCTCCGGATGCGGCGGCGGCCTCAGAGCTTGCGGCCCACCGCCCCGTACCCCGGGATCACGCCGTCGTCCTGTCCCGGCACCGGTTCGCCGAGCTCGGGGTGCCACTCGGGCACCACCGCGACGCCGGGTTCGACCAGGTCGAGTCCGTCGAAGAAGCGGGTGAACTCCTCGCGGGACCGCAGGGCGAGGGTGACGCCCGCCGCCTTCAGTTTCGCCGTGGCCGCCGCCGACTCCTCCGGGGAGAAGTCCGCGGTGGCGTGGGTCATCATCAGGTAGCTGCCGGAGGGCAGTGCGGCGAGCAGCCGGTCCACCAGCTCGTGCGCGCCGTCCTCGTCGGAGACGAAGTGCAGCAGCGCGACCAGTGACAGCGCCACCGGCCGGCTGAGGTCCAGGATCTTCCCGGCCCCCGCGATGATGGCGTCCGGGTCACGGACGTCCGCCTGGAGGTACTCCGTGGCGCCCTCCGACGTGCTGCGCAGCAGGGCGGCCGCGTGGGCCAGGACGATCGGGTCGTTGTCGCAGTAGACCACCCGGGCGTCCGGCGCGATCCGCTGGGCGACCTGGTGCAGGTTGGGCTCGGTCGGGATGCCCGTGCCGACGTCCAGGAACTGCCGTACGCCGTTCGTGGCCAGCCAGCGGGTGGAGCGGTGCATGAAGGCCCGGTTGACTCGTGCCATCACCGGCACGCGCGGGTCGAGGGCGAGCATCTGCCGGCCCATCGCCTCGTCGACGGGGTAGTTGTCCTTCCCGCCGAGGTACCAGTCGTACATCCGTGCGGGATGGGGCTTGCTGGTGTCGATCTCGACGGCTCCGGTGGGGTCCTGCCCGGTCATGAGGCACTCCGTAAGCATGCGACGCGGATAGTGTTCAAGTCAGTACCAAATTAAGGAAGTTGAGGCGAAGGCGAAGGCAAGGGACAGGTGGACGAAAGACGGGTGGGGGGTGAGCTGAGCAAAAAGTGCCGGACGGGTCCGTTCAGGACAGCAGGAAGTCGGCCTCCCCCGCCTTGGCTCCCTCGATGAACGCCGTCATCTCGTCGGAGGTGTAGATCAGCGCCGGTCCGTCGGGGTCGGTGGACTGCCGGACGGCGATCCGGCCGTCGGCGAGCTTCATCGCTTCCAGGCAGTTGCCTCCGTTGCCGCCGCTCCACGGCTTGTGCCAGCCCTCGCTGCCCAGTTCCCGGGCGGGCATGCCGTTGTAGATCCGCTGAGCGCGGACCCTCGGCCTGGACTGGGTCCTGATGTGATTCATTCACAACTCCTTGCGGAGATCCCGGAGGATCTCCTTCGTGCGATGTGCTGTAGCGGCCTGCGCCGCCATGCGGTCCATGACCTCGAGGTGGGTCGCCACCTCGGTGCGGGCGTCGAGATAGACGGCGCCGGTCAGGTACTCGCTGTAGACCATGTCCGGAAGCTCCGGCATGGCGAATCGGAACAGCACGAAGGGCCCGTACGTGCCCGGATGCGGCCCGTTCTCGAACGGGGCGACCTGCAACGTCACATTGGGCTGCTTCGCGGCCTCGAGCAGGGTGTCGATCTGCGCGCGCATCACCTCCGGGCCGCCGACCGGGCGACGCAGCACCGTCTCGTCCATCACGACCCACAGTCGGGGGGCGTCCTGACGGGTGAGCAGATCCTGGCGTTGCATGCGCAGGTCGACGAGGCGCTCGATGTCCTCCGGGCGGGTCTGGCCGATGGCTCCGGACTTCAGGACACCGCGCGCGTAGTCCTTGGTCTGGAGCAGGCCGGGCACGAAGTGCGGCTCGTACTGACGGATCAGGGCGGCGGCGCCCTCGAGGCTGACGTGCATGGAGAACCAGCCGGGCAGGACGTCGTGGAACCGCTGCCACCAGCCCGGCTTGTTCGCGTCCTCGGCGAGCTGGACGAAGCCCTCGGCCTCCTCCTCGGTGACCCCGTAGGCCTTCAGCAGCAGCTGAAGATACGGGATCTTGAGGCTGACCTCGGCCATCTCCATACGACGGACCGTGGCGGGCGCGACGCGCAGGATGCGGGCGGCTTCCTCGCGCTTGAGCCCGGCGCGTTCCCGCAGGTCCAGCAGGCGCCGACCGAGGACGACCTGTCCGACCGTCGGCGCGGACCGCGGTTCGCTCACGCTCCACCTCCACGAAGAGCCGGCCGGTCACGCGGGGGGCCGCACGAGCCCCGACCCGGCCGGTCACGAAAAGAATCCCGACAGCCTTACGGCGCCGCTCGAAGATCGATTCGAAAGTCTGTACGCATGCGTACGGATCTTCGCCGATCCCAATTGGCGCCGTTCAACGTGCTGTTGCGAGCAGTGTGCCACGGCCCCCCACCGCGTCACACAGCACTCTGCAATTTTCAGAGTGACACTTGCCAAGTGTTCACGGCGGGGAGATAGTGGCAAGCGTGATTCCGTCCGCGCCCTTAGGAACAGACGCCGCCGCAGGCCGCCCCCAGGGTCTCGGTGCCAGCGCGGGAGCAGGCCCAGACCAGGCCGCTGCCGAGCGCCGGTTCCGATTCGAACTGGCCGCCCATCCGGGTTCCCCCGCCCAGGCCAGACGCCTGACGAGGGCCCGGCTGACCGGCTGGTCGGTGTGCGAGGACACCTGCGACACCGCCGCCCTGGTCATATCCGAGCTGGTCACCAACGCGATCGTGCACACCGCGAGCGACGTCGTCGTCTGCGAGCTGCGCGACGGCGACGACCTGGTCCGCATAGCCGTGCGCGACGAGGGCTGTGCGCCCGGTGACCCCCATCCCTCCCCGCAGCGCCCCGAGGAGGAGCACGGGAGGGGACTGCTCCTCGTCGAAGCCCTGTGTCACGCCTGGGGCGCCCAGGAGCACGGGCCCGGCCTGCTGGTCTGGGCCGACCTGACCCGCAAGGCCGACGCTCCCCGCGATCCCGCCGAGCCCTGCAACAGCCTGGACACGGCCGCGTCGCAGCACGCCGACCTCGGCGAGCTCCTCGACACCCTGGACGAGTTCCACGACAGCCCCGCCGAGCCGCACACCGGTCCGGCCGTGCCCCGCAACGACCTCGGCTGGGGCTCCCGCCCGAAGCCGGGACCGGCCGACGGTCCGGCCGACGAGGACGAGCAGGCCGAGCAGTGGTACCGCGCCATGGCCGGCCGGGCCGCCCGACGGCCCCACCCCGTGCCGCCGGCCGCACCCGCCGCGACCTCGCCCAAGCCCGCAGCCACAGCCGCAGCCGCAGCCGCACCCGACGGTCCGGGACCCCGCGTCGGCCCGCAGTGGCACCGCACTCCCGGCGGCCACGGCGGATACGAGGCCGGCCGCGACGGACGGCCGGCCGGCCACTCCGCCGGAGCCCTCCCGTTCGAGCACGGCCGCGAGCGGGGAAGGGCATGAGCGCGGTCTCCGGTCGGGCTCCGCTGCTGACCCTCGACACGCTCGTCCGCCTCAAGCGCGGGCCGGGCGGTGCGCACACCCCCGAGCCGCCGCGCCGGCTGGCCGTGCCCGACGGCATGACGGCCCCGCTGGGCTGCGACGCCGTCTCCGTCCCCGCCCGCCTCGGCCCGCTGCTCATGCCGCGCCTGCCACGCGTGGGCTGCGTCTACGCCGACGAGGCGCGCTGGTGGTGGCTGGTGCCCTCCGACTCCGACTACGCCCTGGAGTGGCCCGCCCCCGCGCACTACGCCACGGGCGCCCTCCTGCCGGACTCCCCGCACGTCCCCGGCCTCATCCACATGCCGGACGGCACGCTTCCGTACACCCCGCCGATCCCCCTCTACCTGGCCCTGTGCCGCCTCACGGGCACGACGCCGACCTGGTCACGGGCGATCAGCGCGTAGCCTCGCCGCCTCCGAGCGAGCCGCTCCCGGGGCCGTCCCGGCGCACGCCCGCGCGTCCCGGCTCCCCCGCCCCGCGCCCTGCCCTCACCCGTCTCGTCCCGCGATAGTGGCCGTTCGTCGACTATCGCGACCGGGGGAGGCCGACGGTGGGAGAGGCACGAGAGGCGGGCACCGCACAGAGGGCGGGCACGCCTCGGGAGGCGGGAAAGGCACGCAAACCGCAGGGTTCGGACGAGCGTGACGTGTCCGAGTCGGAGCGGCTCCTCTTCGGCGGCCCGCTCCGCTACGACATGGGCTGGAACCAGCACCGGGACGCCTTTCTGGAGCTGAACTTCCGCGCCATGGTCACCCGGCTGCCGTCCCTCCTGCGCACCAGCCTCCGGCTGGCCCGGCAGGCCGACCCGAAAGCCGCCCGGATCGTGCTGTCCGCCGAGATCGCCCGGGGCGTGGCGCAGGCGATCGGTCTGCTCGCGATGAACACCGCGCTGGGCGAGCTCATCACCGGCGGCCCGATCGAGGACCGGCTGCGCGGCGCCGCCCCCGCCCTGGCCGCCATGGCCGTCGTCCTCCTGGTCGGGGCGCTGCTGCGGGCCGCGTCGACGTACGCCACCGGGCGGCTCGAGCCCAAGGTGGAGCGGGTGGCGACCGAGCTGTATCTGGAGCGGGCGGCCGCCGTCGAACTCGCCGCGATCGAGGACCACGCCTTCCACAAGCTGCTGGACACCGCGCAGTACGGGGCCCGGTCCAGCCGGTACATGATCAGCCACGGCACGCGCGTGGTGAACGCGATGATCTCGCTGGCCGCGTCGGCGGGCGTCCTCACCGTGCTCCACCCGCTCCTGCTGCCGCTGCTGGTGACGATGACACTGCCGAGCGCCTGGAGCGCCCTGACCAACGCCCGGCGCCGCTACGAGTCCTTTCACACCTGGGTGCAGCACGCGCGCGCGGGTCATCTGATCGCCGGCCTCCTCACCGAACCGGCGGCCGCGCCCGAGATACGCGTCCACGACGTCGGCCCCTTCCTGCTGCGGCACTTCCGCGCGATGTCGGAGACGGCGGAGGCGGAGCAGGCCCGGCTGGCCCGGCTCGCGGCCCGCACCGGACTGTTCGCGGC
This sequence comes from Actinobacteria bacterium OV320, assembly GCA_001298545.1. Classification (GTDB taxonomy): domain Bacteria; phylum Actinomycetota; class Actinomycetes; order Streptomycetales; family Streptomycetaceae; genus Streptomyces; species Streptomyces coriariae. The sequence goes on along the minus strand of LJCX01000029.1, from coordinate 905,298 downwards.
GACCTGGACGGGCCTGGCGACGCTGGCGACATACGCCACGCTGGGCGGGCTGCTGCTCACCGGGACGATGGCGCTGGCGGTGGCGGGCACGGCCGTGATCGCGATCCGCAGCGGCTCCGCGAGCCTGAACACCCTCGTCCTGGAGGTCAACCAGCTGCACGAGGAGGCCCTGTTCGTGGGCGACCTCCAGCGCCTCTACGTGGAGGCGGCCGAACGGGCGATCCCGGTGGGCGGCACGGCCCTGCCGGACGAGCCGCGCGAGATCCGCTTCGAGAACGTCACGTTCGGCTATCCGGGCGAGTCGACCCGTCCGGCCCTCGACGACATCAGCCTCTCGCTGCCCCTCGGCCGGATCATCGCGCTGGTCGGCGAGAACGGCTCCGGCAAGACGACTCTGGTGAAGCTGCTGGCGGGGCTGTACAAGCCGGACCGGGGGCGGATCCTGTGGGACGACGTGGACGCGGCGGACGCGGACCGCCACCAGCTGGCCGAGCGCATCGCGATGGTGGCGCAGGACTTCAAGCGGTGGCCTTTCACGGCCCGCGTCAACGTCGCGATCGGCCGTTCCGCCGCGCCGCTCACCGAGGAACGGCTGGCCACGTCGGTCGCGGAGGCGGGCGCCCAGGAGGTGGTCGAGGACCTGCCGCGGGGACTGGACACCCTGCTGGCCCGGCACTTCAGCGGCGGTCACGAGCTGTCCGGCGGCCAGTGGCAGCGCCTCGGCATCGCCCGGGCGGCGTACCGGCGCGGGCGCATCCTGATCGTGGACGAGCCGACGGCGGCCCTGGACGCCCGGGCCGAGCTGGAGGTCTTCGAGAAGATCCGCGCGCTGGCCGACAGCGGCCAGACGGTCGTGCTGATCACCCACCGGCTGGCGTCGGTCCGGCACGCGGATCTGGTGCACGTCCTGGACCAGGGCCGGCTGGTGGAGTCCGGGACCCCGGACGAGCTGCTGGCGGGCGGTGGCGTCTACGCCGAGCTGTACACACTGCAGGCCGAGCAGTTCACGGCGCAGGTGCCGGTGCCCGCCCCGTCACAGGCGGGCTGACGGCTCACCGCGCGGTGTCACCGCCCCGGACGACCACCAGGAAGGTGTCGGTGGCGAGGTCCATGACGACCTCGGCGGCCAGTCCCTCCCTACGTCGTGCCTGCGCGAACTCCTCCGCCGGCCACGAGCCCCGCGGCCCACCCGCGGGAAAGCGCTCGAGCACGGTCCGCCCGTTCACCATCTCGCACCTCCGTTCAGCGTCGTACTTGTAGGAGTTAACGCTCTGGGGATGGAGTAGGGCTCGACTGGATGCGGGACTGAGACGTAGTTGACACGCGTTCAACGCCGAGTGTGAGAATCCGGTCACCTTACGAACATATCCGGCACGCTCCGTGTCAGAACTCGTACTCATCGTGGTATCGGACCGGCGCACCGCTCGGCGGCCCCAGCGCCGTCAGGCCGGGTGTGCGGCCCGGTGATGTCGACGAGGGTGATGTCGGCGCGCCGGCCGGGGGCGATGCGGCCGATCCGGTCCTCGAGTCCGACGGCGACCGCGCTCTGGAGGGTGGCGTGGTGGAGGGTGGCGTGGTGGAGGGCCTGGCGGGAGGTGAGCCGGCGGGGGTCCCCGGTGGCGGGATCGGCGGTACGGGAAGGCCCCGGGGGCTCCGGGGGTCTGGGCTCCGGGGAGGGCGGCGGAGAAGGCGTCATCGCGTCGACGTACGACGGGGTCGTGCCCGCGAACGAGCCGTGGCGCGCATCTTGTCCCGGACCTGTCGCAGGCCCCGGCGGGCGGGCACCCTGGCGCCACGACACTTCCTGGAGGGAGCCCCGCATGCTCCTCGGCACCTGGAACCTCGAGAACCTGTACCGGCCCGGAGGGCCGTCCGGCCCGAAGGACAAGGCCGCCTACGAGGCGAAGCTCGCCGCGCTCGCCGCCGTCGTCACCGCGCTCGACCCGGACGTGCTCGGCGTCCAGGAGGTCGGCGAGCCCGAGGCGCTGGCGGACCTGCTGGAGACGGTGGGCGGCACCTGGCACGCGGCGCTGTCCGCGCATCCCGACGGCCGGGGCATCCGGGTCGGCGTGATCAGCCGGACGCCCCTGGAGGTACTGGCCGACACGCGCGCGTACCCGGCGAGACTGCGACCCGTGCAGGCGGACGACTCGGGGGCCACCTCGGACGGGTCCGGCCGTGGCTTCCTCGCGGTGCAGACGGTCACGCCGGCCGGGCCGCTGCGGGTGGCGGTGGCCCATCTGAAATCGAAGCTGCTGTCGTACCCGGGTGATCGTTTCTTCCCGCGCGACGAGGGCGAACGGGCCCGCTACGGCGCCTACGCCCTGTACCGGCGGGCCGCCGAGGCGACGGCGCTGCGCGCCCTGGCCGACGATCTCCTGGCCGGCGACGGCCGTGAGCGGGACGTGGCGGTGCTGGGCGACCTGAACGACGAGGTCCAGGCGGCGACCACGCAGATCCTGCTCGGCCCGCCCGGCTCGGAGCTCGGCACCCGCGGGTTCGAGACGCCCGACCAGGGCGACGCGGCCCGCCTGTGGGACGTGGCCCCGCTGATCCCCGCCGAGCGCCGCTACTCGCGGATCAACTCCGGTCGCCGCGAGCTGATCGACCACGTACTGACGAGCCACCGCCTGGTCCACCGGCTGACGTCGGCAGGCACGGGCACGGACGCGGGAACGGGGTCGCGGGAGGAGCTGCGGCTCCCGTCGGTGGGGCTCGATCCGGCGGCACGCAGGAACGAACCGGGGTCGGACCACGCGCCGGTGTGGGTGCGGATCGACTGACGCGCCGGGCAGCGCTACCCGGCCGCCGGCACCGGCAGATCCGGCACGGGCGCCCGCAGCCCCACCCGGTCCCGCCCCGCCGCGAGTTCGTCGAGGAGTTCGGCGAGCCGCTCCCGGTGCCGCGCGGTGAGCCGTCCGGTGTCGTCGAGGTGGACGGCGCAGGCGGTGGTCGTGTCGACGAGCCGTTCCAGGACGGCGGCGACCTCGTCCGTGCCCTCCGTGTGCCGGGCGAGGGCGGGCAGTTCGTGGGCGGCGAGGGCGATGGCGGTGCGGGCCTCGGCGAGCGTGCGGTAGGCCTCGCGACGCAGGGCCCAGCGGGCGGCGCGGTCGTCGTCGGAGCCGTCGAGCACATGGGTGAGATAGGCGTCCGCGGCACGCACGGCGGCGGCGAGCCGGGCGCGCACCTGGCCGCCACGCCTCCCCGGCATCGGCAGATGCCCGACGATCAGGACGATCCCGCAGGCCAGCAGGGTTTCGACGATCCGGCCTGCGGAGGCCTGGGGCTCTCCGCCGACCATCACCAGCGACAGCACGAGGACGGTGACGACGGCCGTCTGCGCGGCGAAGTGCCGGGTGGACACGGGGATGAGCGCTCCGCACAGGGCGACCAGCGCCACCAGCCCCTCCGGCCGGGGCAGCACGGCGGCGAAACCGGCGAAGAGCAGCGCCCCGAGCACGGTCCCCGCGGCCCTGCACAGCACCCGCGACACCAGGGGCCCGAGGTCGGGCTTGACCAGGAAGACGGCCGTGGCGGGCAGCCAGTACCAGTGGGTGTGCCGGCCGTACCACTGGGAGTGGTAGAGGGCCTGCGCGACGGCGGCGCTGGCCCCGAAGGAGAGCGCGACCCGCAGCCCGTACTCACGGCCGCCCGCGCCGAACCCGGTGCGCAGCAGGTACCGCACGCCGTGCCTGCGGGCGTGCAGGTCACCGCCGCCGCCCTGGTCGAAGGCGTCGGCGGCGTGCAGCAGGGCGTCGTCGAGGGCGCGCAGCGCGGGGGCGGACCGGGCGGGCGCGGGCAGCGGCCCGGTGTGGGTGTTCTCCCGGACGGCGGCGGCGAGCCGCCGGGGCCCGGCCGACGCCCGTTCGGACAGCGGCTCCGCGGCCCAGGCGAGGGCCGTCGCGGCCTCGGCGAGGGGCAGGGCGGCGGCGTACTGGGCGTGCAGCCGCCGTTCGGAGGAGGAACTGGCGTAACGCCGCAGCCGCGGTCCGGCGAGGGCGTCCTGGGCGTGGTCGAGGGCCGCGGTGAGCGCGGCGCGGCGGGCGGTGGCGTGGTCGGTCCCCGTCGCGTCGAGCAGGTCCGCGACGGCGTCGTACACCCGGGCCACCGCGTCCCGTTCACCGTCGAACCGGAAGTCGCCGGTCATCGCGCCGGGCGTGGGCAGGACGAGCCGCAGCGCGAGCAGCCATCCGGCCCCGGCGAGGAAGGCGAGGGCGCGCGCCCACCCGGGCTCCGCGACCGGCATCCCGGCGCCGATCGCCGAGGCGACGAGCAGCTGCGTGCCGCCGCCGGACGCGACCGGCCCGATGGCGCTCATCCCGCCGGCGAGAAGCCCGAGCCCGGTGAGGACGGCCGTCAGTGCGACGGCGCCGACGTGATCCCCGACATAGGTCCCGACGAGCAGCCCTCCCGCGCCCACGAGGGCGGGCGCCCCGAGCCGCTTCACGGCGGTCCGCCTGCTGCCGGGCCGGTCGTTGATCCCGGCGAGCATCGCGGCGATGGCGGCGACCACCCCGAGAGAGGTCCGGCCGACGAGGACGGACACGAGCAGCAGCGGCCCGGCGGCCAGCGCCCCGCGCGTGACCGCGCTCCACGGGACGGGTCCGCGCTGGGCGCGCAGGGCATGGGCGAGCCAGGGCGGAAGAGCGGCGAGCGGGCGGAATGCGCGAGCGGGAAGGTGCGGGCGCGGGGACACGGAGCTCCTGTCGGGGCGAGGGCGGGGGTGTGCCTTCGGGCGACGGTGGCCGGGGCTGGTCAGCTGTGAGCTGTGGTGTCCACGGTACGGGGCGGTTCTGCAGAGGTGGGGGCGGTTTCGTTTCGGCGAGGTGACGCCTGGCCCGAAACCCGCGTTCTTTATGAACGCAAGGCCGGAAACGGGAGCGGGGCCGGGGGCGTAGCCTGCCCCCGGCCCCTGTGGAGCCACCCATGTCGCACACCGGCGCACTTGAGGACCCAGGTCAGTCGTGATGTCGTCGCGTCCTGCCTTTGGACCACCGCGCATCGAGCTGCGCGGGCCGGACTTGAACCGGCAATTCGACGTCCGGGGGCCTGGGCCCGGTCGCTCCGGCGATCGGCGGCGAATGCTGAGTCTGGAGCAAGAGTCTGAGATTCATCGCGATCCGTCCCTGAATTGCTCGGCGGGTACGGTTCGCTCGTCACGACAAGCTTCAGGTTCAGCTTGCGCTCCTCGCGCACCCCGGTCACGAAGGACCGGGGAGTCTCGAAGGCTACCCGAACAGATAGCCGAACACGGCGTCACCGACCCGCTGGTCGACGACGTCGGAGCCGTTCGCCTCCTCCCGGGCGAACTTCACCGCCTGCTGCACCTTCTCCAGGCGCGCCAGAAGTTCGTTGACCCGGCGGGCGGGCAGGGCTCCCGAGAACTTCACGGTCGTCCAGTACCCGACCGGCACGTCCTCGTAGTACACCTCGACCTGCGCCGGGTGCTTGTCGGTCGCCTCCGCCTTCACATGGTTGCGCGGCACCTTCTTGGTGCGCAGCGTCCGCACCGGCTCGGTCTTCCACGCGTCGGTGGACGGGTCCTGCGCCCAGGACTCGGAGGCGTCGAGCACGGGCAGCCTGCGCACGAAGGCGGTCAGGTCGACGAGCTGCTTCTCGAGGAAGAGCAGGTAGGACACCGGTACCTCGGCGACGAGCACCCGGCCGTCGACCTTCACGTCGGCGCGGGCGGTGCAGTTGGCCCAGTCCTTCGTGGCGGTCACGTCGAACAGCCGGGTCAGCGTGGCCGCGGTCTCCCGCAGCACGTCCTCGGCCTTCACCTGCACCCGCGTCGACTCGGGCGGCAGTTGCTCGCCCTCCTCGTCCTTGGGCTGGTAGGTCCGCGAGATACCGGCCAGCAGCGCGGGCTTCTGGAGTCCGTGCTGGGCCGTGCTCAGGTCCTGGTGGGCCTTGGACTTGATGCCCTTCTCGACCGCGATGATCTGATTGAGTTTCGCCACGACGAGGACGGTAGCGGCTCCCGCACCGTCACCCCAAAGGGTTATCGACCGAAGAGACGGCCGGCCCTTCCCCACGCATCCTCCAGTTCGCCGGGATCAGACCCGCGAAGCCCCGCGGAGGAACTGGAGGAACTGGAGGAAGGGGGCGCGGAGTTGGCGGAGCCGGAGGCGGCGGAGGCCGCGGCTGGGGCGGAGGCGGCGGCTGGGGGCATGAGCGGGTTCCGATCAGCAGTCCCACACGTTCTGGTGACGGTGGCGGGTCGGCGGGTGATCCAGCTCCTCGGCCGCGGAGAGCAGCCCACCCGCCGGGGCGGCGCGGAGCCGGTTGCGGGCCGCCGAGCGGAACACGGACAGCGCGGCACGCGCACGGGACTCGTACGGGCCGTCGATCCGCGCGTTCAGGGACCGGGGAAAGGTGGAGGAGCGGAACGCGCGCACCAGCGGAACGGGTACCGGCCGTCGCCGCTCGCGCCGCGCCCGGGCCATCTCCCTTTCGCTGTACCGCAGTTCGCCGAGACGATGGCCGGTGCTCCAGCCCCGGCGCTGCGACGACCGGTCGTCGGGCCGGACGCGGTGCCGCGGCCGGACGTGATGGACGGTACGGGACATGGCAGACCTCCAAGGGCCCGCCGGAATCTCCGGCGAGGCACTGAGAAGTCCGCCGCCGTGAATCGGCCGAGGTGCTTGCTCCGCATGGGCAGCAGCGTGGCGAGTACGGCTCGGGGCTGTCCAACGGTTATCGGCCGCACGGCGATTGTCAGTGGGGCGCGCTTCAATGGGAGGTGCCGTGACAGAGCGTCACGACGGGAGTGCGGCGGGGGGAGTGGGCCTTGGTGAGGTACAGGGAGGACGAGCGGCAGTACGTGTCGCTGGCCGGACTGCGGATGCGGGGGTGGACGGGCCCGCTGGTGCTCCGGCTGCTCGGGCCGCCGGACCGGCTCGGCATCGATCCCCGCGCGCGGGCCGCGCCGCAGCTGCGCCTCTACCGCGTCGAGCGGGTCGAAGCGGCCGAGCGCAGCGAGGAGTTCCGAACAGAGCGCGCCCCACGGATACGCGACCCCGAGGAGCCCCGGTGATCCACGACCCCGCCGCCCCTCCAAACCTCCGAGGAGCCCGCATGATCCACGGCCCCGCCGCCCCGGCAAGTCCCCACGATCCACGACCTCGCCGCCCCGGCGAGCCCCCGTGAACCACGGCTCGCCGCCCCGGCGAGCCCCCGTGATCCACGGCCCCGTCCCGGGCGCCCCGCCGTCCGGCTACCCGGCCCCCCACACCCTCCGCTTCGGCTCGGGCTTCGCGAGACTCCCCGCCCGGCTGGTCGTCAGCCCCAGCCCGACCAGCCCTTCGGCCAGCTTCACCGCCGCGCCCACCCCGTCGACGACCGGAAGGCCCAGCTTGTCGCCCACCATCCGCTCCAGTCCCGTCATCCCGGCACACCCCAGGACCAGCACCTCGGCCCCCGCCGCCCGGACCCGCTCGGCGGCCGCCAGAAAGGCCGCCTCGGTGCGGTCGCGGTCGCCCAGATCGAGGACGCCGAGCCCGGTGCCCACGACGGCGGCACAGTTGCGGCCGACCCCGGCCAGCTCCAGGCTGTCCTCGATCTGGCCGCAGGACCGCTCCAGCGTGGTCACGACCCCGTACCGGCGCCCCAGCAGACACGCCAGATGCGCCGCGGCCTCGGTGATGTCGACGACGGGCACGTCCACCAGCTCCCGTACGCCCTCCCGCCCGTGCTCACCGAAGCCGGCCATGACGACGGCGTCGTAGGGCGTCCCGTCGTAGGTCCGCAGCGCGTCCATGACCGCCGCGGCGGAGAGAAAGCTGTCGAGCCAGCCCTCCGCCGACTCGGGCCCCCAGGCGGGGGTCAGCCCGGTCACGGTGGTGCCCGGGCCTGCCGCGGCCCGGGCACCTCGCACGATCTCCTCGGTCATCTCCTGCGTGGTGTTGCAGTTGGTGACGACGATCCGTACGTTCCGCACGCTCCTCAGACCTCCACGGGCTTCTCGGCGACGACCGCGGACCCGGCGGCCCGCTCGACCCGGCACAGCAGCACGTACAGCCCGGCCCCCAGGGCCGTCCCGATGAACCAGGAGTACGGCGCCACATCGCTGAAGGTCTTCACCAGCGCGAGCACCGCCGCGACCGCCGCCGAGGGAAGGAACGCCCACAGGGCCTTCGGGTTGACGCCCTTGCGGTAGTAGTAGCGGGAGCCGGGGGTGGCGTCGAACAGCTCGTTCACGTCGACGCGACCGCGCTTGACCCAGTAGTAGTCGACCATGATCACGCCGAACAGCGGGCCGAGGAAGGCGCCGAGGCCGCCGAGGAAGTAGTTGACGACCGTGGGGTTGGAGAACAGGTTCCACGGGGTGACCACGAGCGCCGCCACCGTGCTGATCATGCCGCCCACCTTGAAGGTGATCTTCTGTGGCCAGACGTTGGCGAGGTCGTACGCCGGCGACACGAAGTTGGCGACGATGTTGACGCCCATGGTGGCGATGGCGAAGGTGAGTGCGCCCAGGACGAGCACCCAGGTGTTGCCGACCTTCGCGACCAGCTCCGCCGGGTCGGTGATGGCCTCGCCGAACACCTCCAGCGAGCCGGCGGTGACGATCACGGAGACGACCACGAAGGCCGTCGAGTTGAGGGGCAGCCCCCAGAAGTTGCCGCGGCGGACCGTCCGGTAGTCGGGGGCGAAGCGGGAGAAGTCACAGAAGTTCAGCATCAGCGTGCCGTACGTGGCGAGGATCAGGCCGATCGCGCCGAACCACTGCCGCCACTGCTCCCCCACGGAGACCGGGTGCGGGGTGGAGGTGAGCGAGATGGTCCAGCCCGCCTTGGACAGCACCCACACCGCCAGCGCGATCATCACCAGCCAGATCGCCGGGCCGCAGAAGTCCTGGAACTTGCGCACGGACTCCATGCCCTGGCTGATGATCATCGCCTGGACCAGCCAGAGGGACACGAAGGACAGCCAGCCCAGCGCGTCGAGGCCCAGGAAGGAGTTGTGCGTCCAGGACTCCAGGCCCGGCCAGGCCGCCAGCAGCATCACATTGACGGCGACGGAAGCGAGGTAGGTCTGGATGCCGTACCACATGATGGCGATCACGGCCCGGATGAGGGCCGGGATGTTGGCGCCCCAGACGCCGAAGCTGATGCGGCTGACCACCGGGAAGGGCACGCCGTGGCGCTGGCCGATCCGGCCCATCCAGTTCATGCCGACGTAGATGAGCACGAAGCCGACGAGGAGGGACGTGAAGATCTGCCACACGTTCATCCCGAGGACCAGCAGTCCGGCGGCGAAGGTGTAGTTGCCGAGGTTGTGGACGTCCGACATCCACATGGCGAAGAGGTCGAAGACCTTCCAGTTCCGCTTCTCGGCGGGTGCGAGGTCTTCGTTGGTGAGCCGGGGGTCGGGGACGAACGCTGGTGCGCCGGTGGCTTCGGCGCTGTCGGCGAGGGACACGGGGCCTCCCTGGGCGAGGGGACGGAGGAGGACTACTGCTGACCGGACCGTTTGGTATACCAAACTGCTGACATGGTCCCGTCGTCAAGCGTTCTGACCGATGTCCGTCCCGTTACGGCTCCGTAAAAGCCCCCTCGCATCGGCGAGGATGGGCCCATGACGAAGATCGAACCCCTCGGAGCGGTGCGCGAGCGCGTCCTGGGGTCCCTGCGGCAGGAGATCATCGCCGGCAGGCTGCGTCCCGGAGACCGGCTCGTCGAGCGTGAGCTGGCCGACCGGTTCGGCGTCTCCAGGGTCCCGGTCCGAGAAGCCATCCGGGCACTCGTCGCCGAGGGCTTCGTCCTGTTCGAGACCCCGCGCCGGACGGTCGTACGGCCACTGAGCCCCACCGATGTGAAGGAACTCTTCGAGCTGCGGGAGGCGTTGGAGGTGTACGCGACCGGACTGGCCGCCGCCCGGGCCACCCAGCAGGACCTCGCGGAACTACGCGAACTGCTGACGAACGCGGCGAGCGCCACCGACGCCGGGGACGCCGAGGCGATCACCGACATCAACACCCGCTTCCACGACCGGCTCCTCGCCATGGCCGGCAACACCCTGTTGATCTCGGTCATGGAACCGGTCGCCGGCCGCCTGCAATGGCTCACCCGACGCAACGAGGAATGGCCCCAACTCCTCACCGAACACCAGGACCTGTACGACGCCATCGCCTCCGGCGACCCGGCCCGCGCCCGCGCCCACGCCCTGAACCACGTACAGGCCAACTACCGCTCCACGGTCCGGCACCTGTTCGGGGAAACGAACCCTCCGCAGACCCCGCCCTCCCCCGATCATGCTCCGCCTACAATCCCCTGACCCTTCGGACAGCTGCCCGAAGGCGCGCACACGGCGAACGGGACGGGGAGAACAACCATGGTGAGCAGACGCGGACTGCTGAGCGGAGCCGCACTCGTGGGGGCGGGAGCGGTGACCGGCGTACTCGGCGCCGCCGGGAGCGCGACCGCCGACGCCCCACTGGACACGCCGTTCACACCGGTCGCCGCACCCCATCTCGCCCAGGCCGAGCAGATGGTCCAGTACCAGCGCCTCCTGACGGCCGGCTACCTGCCCACCGGCCTCACCGGACACTGGCCGCTGGACGGCTCCGGCGCCGACCGCTCCGGCCACGACCACCCCGTGACCCTCGGCACCGGCGCGAGCTGGACCACCCTGCGGGCCGGCGGCGAACTGACCCTCGACGCGGCCTACGCCGCCACGGCCTCCGTGCTCGACACCACGGCCCCGTTCACCGTCTCCGCCTGGGTACGCCTCGCGGACGACGCCGTCCTGACGAACATGTACACGGCCGTCAGCCAGGACGGCGCCGGCTGCAGCCGCTTCCTGCTCCAGTACGACGACACCGCCGGCGCCTGGGCGTTCAAGGTGCGCGCCGAGGACCAGAGCGCCAAGATCTCCGCCCTCGCCACCACTCCCCCCGTGCCGGGCCAGTGGACCCACCTGACCGGGGTGTGGGACGGCACCCGAGTCCACCTGTACGTCAACGGTGTACCGGAAGGCACCGCCGACGCCACCCTGTCCTGGGCCGCCACCCAGGGCTTCAACATAGGCCGGGCCCGCTGGAACGGCGCCTACGTGAACCACTTCAAGGGCTCCGTCGACGAGGTGCGCGCGTACGGCCGCGCCCTGAGCGCCGACGAGATCTCCCTGATCAGCGGCCGCACGGCCCGCCTCAACAACGTCTACCTGATCGGCTCCCCGTCGACAGTCACCTGGGGCACACCCGACGACCTGCCGAGCTGGATCGCCCGGGCCCGCTGCTCGTCCTTCGTCACCTGGGTCCTGAGACACACCTACGGATGGGCCACCGACTCCTACTTCACCCAGTACTTCCAGGACCGCATCCCCGAGGCCGCCGACTACCGCCGGGCCTTCGCGAACGGCACCGCGGGCCCCCGCTTCCAGCAGATCCGCACGGTCGCCGACCTCCGGCCCGGCGATCTGATCGCGGTGGACTACAACGGCCAGGTCGAGGACAACACCGGTCACATCGTCATGGTCCGCGAGATCAAGGGCGTCTTCAGCGGGGTAGCCGACTTCACCGGCGAGACCCAGTACGCCGTCGAGGTCGTCGACTGCACGGCCGAGCCGCACGGCGTGTACGCCCTGACCAACTACCCCAAATACCCCGACACCCGCATGGTCGGCCTCCTCGCGGAGGAGCAGTTCGAGGGCGTAGGCATCGGCCACATGATGTTCTACGCCTCCGGCACCACCGGCGAGTTCTCCCGCTACCGCTGGAGCGTCAACACCGCCCGCGACAAGGCCTACCCCGTCGCGTCACGGCCGGTCACCGCGGCACGCATCGTCTGACCGGAGCTCACGGCAGCCCCGCCGCCCCCGCGGCCGTGCGCAGCACATCACGCAGCATCCCGGGGGTGAGCCGGCCGGTGAAGGTGTTGCGCTGACTGACGTGGAAGCAGCCGAAGACATCCAGGCCATCGGCGCCACCCGGGCCGTCGGCACCACCCGGGCCGTCGAGCGTCACCCGGGTCCCGTGCCCGAAGGCGGGGCGCGGCCGGGGCACCGTCCAGCCCGCCTCGGCGAACGCGGGCAGCGCGGCCTGCCAACCGAAGGCGCCGAGCACGACGACCGCGCGCAACGTCGGCCGCAGCAGCCTCAGCTCCTGCACGAGCCAGGGCCGGCAGGTGTCCCGCTCCCCCGGGGTGGGCTTGTTGTCGGGCGGCGCACAGTGCACGGGCGACGTGATCCGCACGCCGTACAGCTCCAGCCCGTCGTCGACGGACACGGCGGTGGGCTGCGACGCCAGCCCCACGTCGTACAACGCCTGGTACAGCACATCGCCGGAACGGTCCCCGGTGAACATCCGCCCCGTACGGTTCCCCCCGTGCGCGGCCGGGGCCAGCCCGACGATCAGCATCCGGGCGTCCGACGGGCCGAAGCCGGGTACGGGCCGACCCCAATACGTCCAGTCCGCGAAGGCCGCCCGCTTGGTACGGGCCACCTCCTCACGCCAGTCCACCAACCGAGGACACGCCCGACAGCCCCCGACCCGCCGGTCGAGCACGACCAGGGCGGAGGCGGAGGCTGCGGAATCGGGGGCGGAATCGGAGGGGGCCTCGGAGGCGTCCATGTCTCCACGGTAAGACCGCGCCGGAGCGATCCGAGCCGACTGACCGGGCCCGGAGGGGGAGGGCTGAAGGCTGGAGCTGGGGCCCCCTCCCCCCGCCCCCCTTCTCCAGCCCATCCGACTCGTCATGCCTCTCGGCGCGCCTCTCGTCATGCCTCTCGGCGCGCCCACCGCAGCAGCTCCGTGTTCGACTCCCGTCGCTTCCAGGCTATGAGCGCCAGCGGTACGAGCAGGATGAGCGGCGTCGCCGCGTTCTGGCCGTCGAAGACGACGACCTGGACGACGAACGCGCCCACCATCAGCGCGCCCAGCGCCATCGCCGCCACGGACTGGAGCACCGGAACGAGCAGGGCGATCGCGCCGGCGAGTTCCAGGGCACCGATGGTGTACATGCCCGCGCTGCCCCAGCCCATCTCGTCGAAGGCGTCGGCGGCCGAAGGGTGCGCGATCAGCTTCGGCAGCGCGCTGGCGATCCCGTAGAAGAGCGCGAGGAGCACCTGCAAGCCTCGCAGGGCGATCCGGGCGCGGCGGCCTCGGGCGAGCGCGGAGGCGGGCCGGGGAGCGGCTGCGGACGTGGTGGCGGTGAGGGAAGCCGTGGTCTCGGACATGAGGGTCTCCTGCGGTGAGCGGTCCGTTGTGCTGTCAGGGAGGTAGACCGACCTCCCTCAGCGAACTCATCGCACCTTGCCGGGCTTTCTCGAACCACCGCTCTCGCCGCCCTTGCCGTCCCTGCCCCCTTGGCGTCCCTGCCCCCTGGCCGTCCCTCCCGCCCCGCCCCTTTCCGTCTTCTCCGGTCCTACCGCCGTCCCTCCCCTCTCTAGTCCGTCCTCTCCTCCGTCACGGGCACCGCCTTCACCCATATCCGGTCCTCCGTCAGGTAGCGCTCCACTCTCAGACCCGCCTCGGCCAGGGCCTCCTCGAACTGGTCCTTGGTCAGTGGTCGGGAGCGGAACGTCTGGCTCCACGCGGCGTCCGGGAAGTCGTACTCCGCGCGTACGGAGTGGACGCCGTCCCCGACGGGCTCGGTCGAGACGATCCGGATCGTGAAGCCGCTCGGGTCGACGCGCTCGCGCGGCACGTTCGAGTGGTAGTCCTCGCCTTCCCGTTGGATCAGCAGGCAGCCGCCCTTCGCCATGTGCCGTGCGCAGGCCCGGAGCATCCTTCGCCGTAACTCGACGTCACCGTTGTGCACGAGGAACGACGCGAGCAGCACCACGTCGAACGTCTCGCCCAGGGCGAGATCCTCGATGGGGCTGCATAGCGTGCGGGCCCCGCGGACGCGCTCCAGCATCTCGGCGGACTCGTCCACCGCCGTGACCGTGAACCCGCGCTCCAGCAGGGCGTGGGTCATTCGCCCGACTCCGCTGCCCAGCTCGAGGATGTGCGCGCCCGGAGGCACTGCCTCGGCGATGACTTCCGGCTCGTTCCCCACCGGCAGGCGGGAGTAGAGCTCGACCGCGCAGCCGTCCGGGGTGATCGCACCGGGACCGGTTCCCTTGTGTCCTTCTCGCATTTCCAGCTTCATGCCCGTTCAACGGCCCGTGTCCGTAGGGCCGTTCCCCATCCTCGTCGGTTCACCCGTTCGAGGGATGACCCCTCTGTTCGAGGTGCGCCGGGGGCGAGGACACCGGCCCCCTGGAGAACGTCCGGACCGGGGAGTACGTTGCAAGGAGGAACGGTGATCGGGATGCGTACGGGCAGTGAGCCGGTGACAGCGCGCAGTGCGCTGCGGATGCGTCTGTGGCTGACCCTGTGGGGCCTGGCCTGGGCGATCTTCGGGACGGCCGCGTTCGCTGTCGTGGGGCGTCCGGGGTGGGCGGCCGCGTGCGGGGTGCTGTGGCTGGTGATCACGGTCGATCTGACGATGATCCTCAGGCATCGGCGGCAGGGTCCCCACTATCAGCCGGGCCGCGACATCCCGCCGTACCGGCCGCCCGAGCACCGCCTCCCTTGAGGCCCGGAAGCCTCGACGAGATTCAGAGGCCCGGGGGCCCGGCGGCCGTCCGTTCTCTCAGCTCTCGAAGCGTGCCGCTTTGAGGTACTCCGGGTTCGGGTCCAGTGCCGCGGCCAGTCGGAAGTGGCGCTTGGCCTGGTCGCTGCGGCCCTGCCGCTCATAGGTGCGGCCGAGCGCGAAGTGCGCGAAGGCGTTGTCCGGCTCGCGCTCCAGGACGATGGTGAACTCCAGCTCGGCAGGCCGCAGTTGGGCGGCGGCGAAGAAGGCACGCGCGCGCAGCAGCCGGGCGGCGGTGTTCTCGGGGTGCGCGGCGATGACTCCGTCGAGCAACTTCACCGCGCCCCGCGGGTCCCGTGCGGCGAGCAGATGCTCCGCGGCACGGAAGTCGATGACATGTGTCTCCGGAGTACGTCCGGTCGAACCGCTGGTATCGGGCACGGAAAAATCCTTCCCTTGCTCAATGGGTTCAACGCGCGGAGCGAGGACCGCTATTCCGGAGCGGTCCCGTGCGGCGCGTGGGCTCTGTGCGTGAGGTCGGCCCATACGTCCTTCACGCGGCGGTGGAGTTCCGCGAGCGGTACGTCGTTGTCGATCACGATGTCGGCGATCTCCCGGCGTTCGTCGCGGGTCGCCTGTGCGGCCATCCGCGCGCGGGCGTCCTTCCGCGTCATGCCGCGGAACCGGACGAGCCGGTCGAGCTGGGTCTCGGGGGTCACGTCGACGACGACCACGACGTCGTAGAGGGAGCCGAGGGCGTTCTCGGTGAGGAGGGGGACGTCGTGGACGACGACGGCGTCCTCGGGGGCGGCCGCCTCGAGTTCGCGGGAGCGGGCGCCGACCAGGGGGTGCACGATCGAGTTGAGGAGCGCCAGTTTCGCGGGGTCGGCGAAGACGACCGAGCCCAGGCGGGGGCGGTCGAGGCTGCCGTCCGGGGCGAGGATGTCCGTGCCGAAGGCGTCCACGACCGCCGCGAGTCCCGGGGTGCCCGGCGCGACGACCTCGCGTGCGATGCGGTCGGCGTCGATCAGTACGGCCCCGCACTCGACGAGCAGCCGTGACACCTCGCTCTTGCCGGCGCCGATCCCGCCGGTCAGGCCCACTGTCAGCATGAGCGGAAGCTTAGGGCCTGTCGGTGACGGTGCACCCGACAGGCCCCTGTGCTGTTTCTTCGGCCGGCGCGGCCGTACTGCTCAGCCGGAACGTTCGGTCGGGAGGGCTCGGCTTGGACGCTCGGCGGGAGCGTTCAGCCTTCGCCCTCGCGCTCGGCGAGGAACCGCTCGAACTCCTGCCCGATCTCGTCCGCCGACGGGATGTCGACGGGCTCGGCGAGCATGTTGCCGCGGGTCTCGGCGCCGGCGGCGGCGTCGTACTGGTGCTCCAGGCCCTGGACGAGGGCGGTGAGTTCCTCGTCGCCCTCCTGGATCTGGCGGTCGATCTCGGTCTGCGTCCGGTGGGCGTCCGTGCGCAGGGCGTGCGCGATGCTCGGCAGGACCAGGCCGGTGGCGGCCGTGATCGCTTCCAGGACGGTCAGGGCCGCGTCCGGGTAGGCGGAGCGGGCGATGTAGTGCGGGACGTGTGCGGCGACGCCCAGGATGTCGTGTCCGGCTTCCATGAGGCGGTACTCGACGAGCGCCTCGGCGCTGCCGGGGACCTGGGCCTCGTCGAAGGGGCTGCGGTGGCCCGGCATGAGGTCCGTGCGGTTGCCGTGCGGGGTGAGGCCCACGGGGCGGGTGTGCGGGACGCCCATGGGGATGCCGTGGAAGTTCACCGAGAGGCGGACGCCGAGCCGCTCCACGATCTGCTTGACGGCGACGGCGAAGCGTTCCCATTCCACGTCCGGTTCGGGTCCGGACAGGAGCAGGAAGGGTGCGCCGGTGGTGTCCT
Organism: Actinobacteria bacterium OV320; assembly: GCA_001298545.1. GTDB lineage: Bacteria > Actinomycetota > Actinomycetes > Streptomycetales > Streptomycetaceae > Streptomyces > Streptomyces coriariae. The sequence goes on along the minus strand of LJCX01000029.1, from coordinate 888,889 downwards.
GGACCAGCCGTACCTCGATGGCCGGCTCCTCGTACTCGGTCCACCGGTCGCGCTTGAAGGTCAGCAGCGGGCGGCGGGCGCGGTAGTCGACCAGCCGGTCGTGGTCGAAGCGGGCGACGACTTGGTGGGGCAGCGAGTCGAGGAGCCGGTCGACGATCTGGTCACCGGTCTCGCCCGCGTCGATGTATCCGTCGAAGTGGTAGAGCATGACAAGTCCGGCCGACTCCTGGGCCAGCGCCATGTCGACGACTGCCAGGCCTTTCGGCTCCCATGCGTACAAACCCTGCGGATCAAGCACTTGGACCGCTCCCCTCGTGTTCCTTCTGTCCAACGCGCGCCGGACCGTGGGCATTCCCGGTCCACGCGCCTTGATCACATGACTCCGGCCGGCTTCTCACCGGTCGGGGGGAGCGGGTGAGGTCGGGGCGGGGCGGGGGCGCGCGCGAGGGTCACGGGGTGAGCGGCGATCACGCGTCCGGGCAGCACCGAGGGCCCGCACCTCGAAAGGTGCGGGCCCTCGACACACTGCTAAACCTCAGCGGCTGGGGTTGTCCCCGCCGGGGGAGTTCAGCTCTGGCCGCCGGCCAGCTTCTCGCGCAGAGCGGCGAGCGCCTCGTCCGAGGCCAGCGCGCCGGACGTGTCGGCACCCTCGGAGGAGTAGGAGCCACCGCCACTGCCACCGGACGCGGCCGGAGCCGCACCCGCGGTGTCGCCACCCTCGGCAGCGGCCTTCTCGTCCGCCTCGCGGGACTTGATGACCTGAGCCTGGTGCTGCTCGAAGCGCGTCTGCGCCTCGGCGTACTGGTTCTCCCAGACCTCACGCTGCGACTCGAAGCCCTCGAGCCAGTCGTTGGTCTCGGGGTCGAAGCCCTCGGGGTAGATGTAGTTGCCCTGGTCGTCGTACGACGCGGCCATGCCGTACAGGGTCGGGTCGAACTCGACCGAGGCCGGGTCGGCACCGAAGGACTCGTTGGCCTGCTTCAGCGAGAGGCTGATGCGGCGGCGCTCGAGGTCGATGTCGATGACCTTGACGAAGATCTCGTCGTTGACCTGGACGACCTGCTCCGGGATCTCCACGTGGCGCTCGGCCAGCTCGGAGATGTGGACCAGACCCTCGATGCCCTCGTCGACGCGCACGAACGCACCGAACGGAACGAGCTTCGTGACCTTACCGGGAACAACCTGCCCGATCTGGTGCGTGCGGGCGAACTGCTGCCACGGGTCTTCCTGGGTCGCCTTCAGCGACAGGGAGACACGCTCGCGGTCCATGTCGACGTCGAGGACCTCGACGGTGACTTCCTGGCCGACCTCGACAACCTCGGAGGGGTGGTCGATGTGCTTCCAGGAAAGCTCGGAGACGTGGACCAGACCGTCGACGCCGCCCAGGTCCACGAACGCACCGAAGTTGACGATCGAGGAGACGACGCCGGAGCGGACCTGACCCTTCTGGAGGGTCGTGAGGAACGTCTGGCGGACCTCGGACTGGGTCTGCTCGAGCCAGGCACGGCGGGACAGGACCACGTTGTTGCGGTTCTTGTCCAGCTCGATGATCTTGGCCTCGAGCTCCTTGCCCACGTACGGCTGGAGGTCGCGGACGCGGCGCATCTCGACGAGGGACGCCGGGAGGAAGCCACGGAGGCCGATGTCGAGGATGAGACCACCCTTGACGACCTCGATGACGGTACCGGTGACGATCCCGTCTTCTTCCTTGATCTTCTCGATGGTGCCCCAGGCACGCTCGTACTGGGCGCGCTTCTTCGAGAGGATCAGGCGGCCTTCCTTGTCCTCCTTCTGGAGAACAAGGGCCTCGATCTCGTCACCGACGGCGACGACCTCGTTGGGGTCGACGTCGTGCTTGATGGAGAGCTCGCGGCTCGGGATAACGCCTTCGGTCTTGTAACCGATGTCGAGCAGGACCTCGTCCCGGTCGACCTTCACGATGACGCCGTCGACGATGTCGCCGTCGTTGAAGTACTTGATCGTCTCGTCGATCGCGGCGAGGAAGGCTTCCTCGTTACCGATGTCGTTGACCGCTACCTGCGGCGTGGTAGAGGTGGTCTCGGTGCTGCTCGTCATGTGGGAAAGGGCTCCGGTACGGACAGTGAGTCGTAGGTACTGCTACGCCGGGAGCCCGTGATCGCTCTGAAGAAGCCGGACAGCTTAGGAAGCACCTCACCGGATGACCGGTGATGGCACCTCGAGAACCGAGGGGACAACAACAGATGCGAGCGCAGCCTGCTACGTCTGAGGTGCGCAGGCCCGCAGCGCAACTTGTAGCATACGGGGGCAGCCGGGCGGGGTCAATGCGCGAAGGCGCACACCCGGGGCGGATCGCCGCATACCCGGCACACAACCTTTCTCCTGAGGTCACACAGGCCGCAGGAAGCCTCACCGGTGACACCTCGGGTGGCACCGACGGGCGGGTTGCACGGAAGAGTACGACGAGGGAGCCGATCATCCAAGAGCCTGAATCGTCCGAGCCGGCCTACGAGCCGGAAGCCACCCGACGTGACGCCGACGTCACCGAGAGTTCCCGGGCCAACCGGGGCTGGTGGGACCGCAACGCGGACGAATACCAGATCGAGCACGGCACCTTCCTCGGCGACGACCGGTTCGTATGGAGTCCCGAGGGTCTGGACGAGGTGGAGGCGGAGCTGCTCGGCCCGCCGGAGGAGCTGAAGGGCAAGTCGGTCCTGGAGATCGGCGCCGGCGCGGCGCAGTGCGCGCGCTGGCTGACCGCGCAGGGCGCGCGTCCGGTCGCCCTGGACCTCTCGCACCGCCAGCTCCAGCACGCGCTGCGCATCGGCGTCTCGTTCCCGCTGGTGTGCGCCGACGCGGGCGCGCTGCCCTTCGCGGACGGCTCCTTCGACCTGGCCTGCTCGGCGTACGGGGCGCTGCCCTTCGTGGCCGACCCGGTGCTGGTCCTGAAGGAGGTGCGGCGGGTGCTGCGGCCCGGGGGCCGTTTCGTGTTCTCGGTGACCCACCCGATCCGCTGGGCGTTCCCGGACGAGCCGGGCCCGGAGGGGCTGACCGTGTCCTCGTCCTATTTCGACCGCACTCCCTATGTCGAGCAGGACGACCAGGGCCGGGCGGTGTACGTGGAGCACCACCGGACGCTGGGCGACCGGGTCCGCGACATCGTGGCGGGCGGTTTCCGGCTGGTGGACCTGGTCGAGCCGGAGTGGCCGGCCTGGAACTCCTCGGAGTGGGGCGGCTGGTCCCCGCTGCGCGGGAACCTGATCCCGGGTACGGCCGTCTTCGTCTGCGAGCGGGACTAGCGGCCTCCCGCTCGCTCGGTCCCTTCTCCTCTCCCACCCCGCACACGCACGCGCGCGTGCGTGTGCGGGGTGGTTTTCGCCGGCGTACGACACTGGGGGCGTGATCCCCCGTTACGACGCCCTGGACGCGCTGCCCGTGCGGGCCGCCCTGCCCGCCCTGAACGACGCCCTGGACGGGCACGGCACGGCCGTACTCGCCGCGCCACCGGGCACGGGCAAGACGACGCTGGTGCCGCTCGCGCTGGCCGGGCTGCTGGGCGAGGGGCCGGCGCGCCGGGTGCTCGTGGCCGAGCCGCGGCGGATCGCGGCGCGGGCGGCGGCCCGGCGGATGGCGTGGCTGCTGGGTGAGCGGCCCGGGGAGAGCGTGGGTCACACCGTGCGCGGGGAGCGGGTCGTCGGGCGGCACACGCGCGTGGAGGTCGTCACGACCGGTGTGCTGCTCCAGCGTCTCCAGCGCGACCAGGAGCTGTCGGGCGTCGATGTGGTGGTGCTGGACGAGTGCCATGAGCGGCATCTCGACGCGGACACCTCGGCCGCCTTCCTGTGGGACGTGCGCGAGACGCTGCGGCCCGAGCTGCGGCTGGTGGCGGCCTCGGCGACGACGGACACGGCGGGCTGGTCGCGGCTGCTGGGCGGGGCACCGGTGGTGGAGGCGCGGGGTTCCGTCTTCGGTGTCGACGTGGTCTGGGCGCCCCCGGCGCGTCCCGTGCGGCCGCCGCACGGGATGCGGGTGGATCCCGCGTTGCTGGCGCACGTGGCGTCGGTGGTGCGGCGGGCGCTGGCCGAGCGGTCGGGGGACGTGTTGTGCTTCCTGCCGGGTGTCGGGGAGATCGCGCGGGTCGCGGGGCTCCTCGGTGCGCCGGCCGGGGTGGACGTGCTCCAGGTGCACGGGCGGGCGCCGGCGGCCGTGCAGGACGCGGTGCTGGCTCCCGGGGAGCGGCGCCGGGTGGTCCTGGCGACCTCCGTGGCGGAGTCCTCGCTGACGGTGCCGGGGGTGCGGGTGGTCGTCGACTCGGGGCTGGCGCGGGAGCCGCGGGTGGACCACGCGCGCGGGCTGAGCGCGCTCGCGACGGTGCGGGCCTCGCAGGCGGCGGGCCGGCAGCGGGCGGGGCGGGCCGGGCGGGAGGCGCCGGGTGCGGTGTACCGGTGCTGGGCGGAGGCGGAGGATGCCCGTCTGCCGTCGTTCCCGGCCCCGGAGATCAAGGTGGCCGACCTGACGGCGTTCGCCCTTCAGGCGGCGTGCTGGGGGGATCCTGACGCTTCCGGGCTGGCGTTGCTGGATCCGCCGCCGGGTGGGGCGATGGCGGCGGCGAGGTCTCTGCTGACGGCGATCGGGGCGGTGGACTCGGCCGGCCGGGCCACCGAGCGGGGGTTGCGGCTGGCCCGGCTGGGGCTGCACCCCCGGTTGGGCCGGGCTCTGCTGGACGGGGCCGCGTCGGTGGGGGTGGAGCGGGCCGCCGAGGTGGTCGCGCTGCTCAGTGAGGAGGCGCCGCGGGAGTACGGCGACGACCTGGCGGCTGTTCTGCGGTCGGCGCGGCGTGGGGGTGACGCCTACGGCGCGCGGTGGCGGGCGGAGGTGCGCCGGCTGCGGGCCGTCGCCGAGGGCTCGACGCCGGCCGGGCCCGCCGCCGGAGGAAACACCACCCGAGGAAGCAGCAGCACAGGAAACGGCGGCGGAGGAAACGGCGGCGCAGGAAACGGCGGCGAGGATGCTGCCGGTTCGGACGCGCTCGCCGGGCTCGTCGTCGCCCTCGCCTTCCCGGAGCGGCTCGCCAGGGCGGACGGGGGTTCCTATCTCATGGTCTCCGGCACCCGGGCCGAGGTCCGCGAGGGCACGGATCTGCGGGGGGCTCCCTGGCTCGCCGTCGCCGTGGCCGACCGGCCGGTGGGGAAGGGGCACGCGCGCGTGCAGCTCGCCGCGGTCGTGGACGAGGAGGTCGCCCGGTTCGCGGCCGGCGCGCTGCTCGACGAGCGGGACGAGGTCCACTGGGCCGACGGGGACGTCGTGGCACGGCGGGTGGAGCGGCTGGGGGCCGTGGAGCTGGCGGTGCGTCCGCTGCGGAACGCCGACGCCGGGCTCGTACGCGGTGCGCTGGTCGAGGGGCTGGAGAAGGACGGGCTGCGGCTGCTGCGGTGGTCGCCCGAGGCGGAGGTCCTGCGGCAGCGGCTGGCGTTCCTGCGCTGGCATCGGGGAGAGCCGTGGCCCGACGTCTGCGACGCGTCGCTGCACGCGCGGGTGGACGAGTGGCTGGAGCCCGAGCTGAGCCGGGCCCGGCGGCGGAGCGATCTCGGGCGGATCGGTGCCGGGGAGGCGCTCGGACGGCTGCTGCCCTGGGCCTCCGGCGAGGCGGCGCGGCTGGAGGAGCTGGCGCCGGAGCGGATCACCGTGCCGAGCGGGTCCAGGATCCGGATCGACTATGCCGACCCGGAGCGGCCGGTCCTCGCGGTGAAGTTGCAGGAGATGTTCGGGCTCCAGGAGTCGCCGCGGGTCGCCGGGGTGCCGTTGCTGGTGCATCTGCTGTCGCCCGCGGGGCGGCCCGCGGCCGTCACCGCCGATCTCGCCTCCTTCTGGAAGGACGGCTACAAGGGGGTGCGGGCGGAGTTGCGCGGCCGGTATCCGAAGCATCCCTGGCCCGAGGATCCGGCCGGCGCCGAGCCGACCCGGTTCACCAACGCGCGCCTCAGGCGGTGACGGGCTGCGGTGCGGCGGGTTCGGCGGCGGTGGGTCCGTCCGGGCGGCGGGAGCGGGCCTCCAGGTAGAGGGAGAGGCACATCAGGAGGACGCCGAGCAGGAGGAAGCCCCAGGGCAGGTAGGCGGTCAGCAGCAGGACCAGGGTGCGGTTGGCCTTGATCACGGACACGGTGTGCTCGATGTAGTCCTCGCGCATCTTCACGTGCCCGGCGAAGGCGGTGACCTTCGCGCGGCCGCCGAGCAGGGTGCCGCCGCGGAGTTCCTCCTGGTGGATCTCCTCGCCGTAGACGGGCGCGCCGGTGACGGGTTCGACCCAGAACTTGCGGACCGTGGTGTACCAGCGGGTGGTGCCGGTCTTGGCGACGGTCTCCGGGGTGATGCCCGCGACCGGCATCGTCCTGGGCATGGCGACCTTGGTCCAGGGGACGGTCTGCTCGAAGTAGTAGACCTCCAGGCCGCGGAAGGTCCGGGTGCCCTGGTAGTGGATGGGGGCCGTGGTGCGGGTCTGCGCGTCGAAGTACTCGTAGTCCCGTTTCTCCGTCAGGAACGGCCACTTGAACTCGATGCCCTCCCGGCGTACCGGGTCGCCGTCGACCATTTCGCCGGTGGCGTGCACGGGCTCCTGGGTGTGGGCGTCGAAGATGTACCGCTCGGGGACCTTGGAGACCATCTTGCCGTCGGGTCCCTGGACGTAGGAGAGGCCGTCCCAGACGACGACGTCCCGGCCGGCCGTCTTCTCGATCTTCTCGGAGGCCTCCACGTCGCCCTTGAGGGTCTGCACGATGGTGATCTTGGGGACGGTGCGGGCGGTCATGCTGCCGTAGTCGAGGAGGGTGGCGTTCTTGGCCTCCAGGACCATGGTCTGGTATTCGTTCGCCGGGATCTTGGCCAGGCGCGGGTAGGCGTACCAGCGCAGCAGGGGGGACAGCGCCGCGAAGAACACGGCGAGGGCGAGCAGGATCAGGCTTGCCTTGCGGCGCATCTCGGCCTCCTTCGCGGGCGGAACCGGCGGGCGGGGCGGCTAGGGGTGTGCGGGGACCGTCGTCAGCAGTGGCTTCGGGGAGGTCCGGCCGGCCGGTGTGCCCAGTGCGGAGAGGGTGAGGACGAGGGCGAGCGCGACGGCGAGACCGGTCGCGGCGGCGATCAGGGCACGCATACGGTCCTCCCGGAGCTGACGGGACGTCAGGTCGGGCACGGTAGCAACGGGCGGGCGAGATGAGAACACGTAGCGCACGACGGCGGCGCCCCTGTGGTGACAGGGGCGCCGCCGTCTTCGTTCGCAGCGGAGTCCGCGGCGCAGTCCGCGGCGCAGTGCGCACGCGGTCCGGAGCAGGGTCCGCGGGGGTTACGAGGCGGTGGTCGTCGACTCCGACTCGCTGGGCGTCGGGGTGGGCGTGGAGGTCTCGGCCGCCGTGACGGTGAGTTCGACCGTCAGGGTCGCTCCGCCCGTGGTGGTGATGCGCAGCAGATAGGTGCCGGCGGTGTCGTCCGCGTACAGCTCGGGCAGCGTCAGCAGGCCGTTCGCGTCCGTCTGGAGGTCCAGGGTGCGCACGGGGTTGCCGGCGGCGTCCTTGGAGTAGGGGCCCTTGTCGTTCGTGGTCGTGTCGTCGGCCGACTTGATCAGGGTGGCGGTGGCGGCGACCTTGTCCGCGACGGCGCCCTTGTAGGTGGCCTTCACCTCGACCCGGTCGGCGAACTTGCCGCCGGCGGTGCAGGTCAGCGCGGTGCTGCTGGTGCGGGCGAGGGTGTCGGCGGCGCGGGCGGTGACGGTGGCCTTGTAGTCGAGGGCGGAGAGCGTACGGCCGAGGACCGTGGCCCGGACGGTGAAGCCGCCGGTCTTCTCGCCCGCCTGGAGGGCGGGCGCGAGGGCGACGCCCTTGGCGTCGGTGACGATCGTGGCGACGCTCTCGCCGCCCGTGAAGGTGGCGTCGGTGTCGCCGACGACGGTGAAGCGGATCCGGACCTTGGCGACGGCCTTGCCGGCCGCCGTCTCCGCGCGGGTGCTGATGCGTTCGGTGAACGCGTCGCCCGCCGTGGCGGTGAGGCTGGCCGTGCCCGCGTCCTCGAGGTGGCCGACCGTCTCGGTCGGCGTCGGGGTCGGGGTCGGGGTCGGGGTGCCGGGCGTCGACGGGGTGTTCGGCTTGCTGGGCGTGTCGGGTGTACTGGGGGTGCTGGGGGTGCTGGGCGTCGACGGGGTGGACGGCGAGGTGGGCGTGTAACCGGTGCCGTCGTCGCTGCGGTTGTCCGGCACGGTACCGGTGCCGTTGGGGATCTCGTGCGTGCCCTTGCGGTAGTACTCCAGCCACGACAGGACGGTGTTCAGGTAGTCCGTCGAGTTGTTGTAGCTGAGGATCGCGCTGCGCATCCCGGACGTGGCCGACATGTCCCAGTCGTAACGGCACAGGTAGTGGCCGGCGGCGAGCGCGGCGTCGTAGATGTTGTTGGGGTCCTTCTTGCCGTCGGCGTTGCCGTCGCGGCCCGCCCACGCCCAGGTGGACGGGATGAACTGCATGGGGCCCACGGCACGGTCGTAGGTGCTGTCGCCGTCGTACGCGCCGTTGTCGGTGTCGCTGATGTTCGCGAAGCCGACGCCGTTGAGGACCGGGCCGAGGATCGGCGAGATGGTGGTGCCGTCGGCGGTCACGTTGCCGCCGCGGGCCTGGCCCGACTCGACCTTGCCGATGGCGGCGAGGAGTTGCCAGGGCAGGTTGCAGCCGGGCTTGGACCGCGCCAGCTCCGCCTCGGCCTTCTTGTAGGCGTCCAGGACGGTCGCCGGGATCCCCGCCTCCGTGGTGCCGGTGGCGGCCGGGGTGGTGGAGGAGCTCTCGCTCGGCGCGGGGAGCGGGCTGTTCAGCGGCGGCAGGTCCGTGTAGTACGGCGAGTTGCCGGTGGCGCTGTCACCGATGCCGCTGCCGTCGTCGGCGGCGGACGGGGTGTCGGCGGCGGTCTGTCTGCCGTGGCCGTCGGCCGTGACGTCCGGTGCCTGGGACGCGGCCAGAGCCGCTACCGCCAGTGCGGCCACGGTCGTGTTGACCGCTCCCTTGCGCAGCCTCGTGCCGAAATGCGCCGACATGAAGTGAAACCCTCCCGTGGACGCGGTACGCCCGTCTCTTCGCCTGCGCCCTTTACGGCTGTTGCCACTGTTGTGGCCGTTGCCATGGCCGCCGCCGTCACCGGTGTGACGATCAACCCGCTCCGACGGTTGCACTCATGGGCGGTTTGCCCTGCTCTGCCCTGCTGTTCGACGCGCCCGCGGGCGCACCGACCCAGGCGACCCTACGACAACTTCTTTTGCACCGGCACCCGTTCGGGTGCCGTTTTCACCAGTCGGCCATGCGCCGTCGGCCGGGAACCGTGCCCCGCATACTGGACGTCGTAGATCACCGGGCCGGCCGGCCCGTCAACGTCCGCCCCCTGGAGCCCCGTTGCCGTTCACGCTGAGTCACGCGGCGGCCGTACTGCCCGCCGTGCGCGCCGACGGCACCGGCCGCGGGCACCTCGTCCCGGGCGCCCTGGTCGCGGGCTCCTTCGCTCCCGACATGACCTACTACGCGGCGAGTGTCCTGTCCGGGGCCATGGAGTTCGGCGACGTCACGCACTCCCTGCCCGGCGTGTTCACGGTGGACGTGCTCGTCGCCTGGGTGCTGGTGGGGGTCTGGCTGCTGGTGCGCGAGCCGCTGGTGGCGCTGCTGCCGCGGTCCCGGCAGGGCCGGACCGCCACGCTGACCCGCTGCGGTGCGCCACGCGCGCGTGTAGGGCCGTCCACCGTCTGGTGGTGGTACGTCTCCGCGGCGCTCGGCGCGCTGACCCATGTGGTGTGGGACGCGTTCACGCACCTCGACCGCTGGGGCATGCGGCTGTTCCCCGTCCTCGGCGAGGACATCGCAGGCTCGCCTCTGTACTGGTACCTCCAGTACGGCGGTTCGGCCGTGGCCGCGGTCGTGCTCGCCGCGTTCGTGACGTACGCGCTGCGCCGGGCGCCGGCCGGCGAGCCGGTGGGGGTCGCGGTGCTGTCGGCGCGGGACCGGTGGTGGGCGGGTGCCGTGATCGGCGGTTGCGCACTGGTCGCGGCGGTGCGGCGGGCGACGCGGTGGTGGGAGTACTGGGGCGCGCGCGAGGCCAAGCCGTGGGAACTCATCCCGACGCTGTGCTTCGGGGCGGGTGCGGGGCTGGTACTGGGGGTGCTGCTGTACGCGGTCGGCGTGCGGCTGTGGCGCCCGGCTCCTACGGCCCGACCGGCTCTGCGGGAAGCGGACGTGAACGCAGACGCAGACGCAGACGCAGACGCAGACGCAGACGCAGACGGGGTCAGTGTGCGGCGGAGCCGCCCGGGCGTTCGGTGACGGGGGGCGCCGTCGCGACGAAGAGGGGGATGCGGCGGACCGTACGGCGGCCGTGGAGGCGGCCGAGGACACCGAGGGCCGGCGCCAGGTGACCGCGTACCGCCTCGGCCCACAGACGCCACCGGCTGTCGTTCCGGGAGACGAGCCCGGCGAGGATCCGGAGCGGGAACCGGGTGGGAGCCGGACCCCGGAGCCGTGCGGCGGCCGCGCGCAGAGCGGCGCCGGGGGTCCACGGGATGCGGGGGTCGGCGGCGCCCGGCGCGAGGGCGGGACGCGGCCGTGTCCGGGAGGCCGGGCCGGGCCGGGACCGCGTGTCCGCGGCCGCCGTGGCGTGAACGCGTGCGTGGGCCTTCCGGCGGTGGAGCATGCGTATACCCATGGCGGCATCCTGGTGGCCCGGACCCGGCGGGGGCCTGTTCTCGGGGGCCACGCGGGTGAGGGCCCTTCGGGCGACGTACCGACGGTGACCGGACCCCTCGCGAAGGCGCCGCCTCGTCATAAACCGCCTCGTACGCCACCGCCTCGTACAGCACCGGCTCGCACGAGGCACGCGAAGGGGCCCTGCCCGTGTCGGCAGAGCCCCTTCCCGTTGTTCCGCCTGTTCCGCCTGTTCCGCCTGTCCTGGCTGTCGCGGGGAGAGCGGCGGGCCGCCCCCGGCGGAGACTAGTGCGCCGCCGACTCCCAGTCCGCGCCCGCGCCGACCGACACGTCCAGCGGGGCCCTCAGCTGGACCGCGTGGGCCATCTCACGGCGAAGCAACTCCTCGACCGCCGCACGCTCGCCGGGGGCGATCTCCAGAACGATTTCGTCGTGGACCTGGAGCAGCATGCGGGACTTGAGGTCCGCCGCGCGCAGGGCCGCGTCCACCTTGAGCATGGCGATCTTGACGATGTCCGCCGCCGTGCCCTGGATCGGCGCGTTGAGGGCCATGCGCTCGGCCGCCTCACGGCGCTGGCGGTTGTCGCTGTTGAGGTCGGGCAGATAGCGGCGGCGGCCGAAGAGCGTCGCCGTGTAGCCGGTCGCCCGTGCCTCGTCGACCGCGCGGCGCAGGTAGTCCCGGACGCCGCCGAAGCGCTCGAAGTAGGCGTCCATCAGGCCACGGGCCTCGCCCGCGTCGATGTTCAGCTGCTGGGACAGGCCGAACGCCGAAAGTCCGTAGGCGAGGCCGTAGGACATCGCCTTGATCTTGCGCCGCATCTCCGCGTCCACCGCGCCGGGCTCGACGCCGAACACCTGGGAGGCGGCCGTGGTGTGCAGGTCCTCGCCGGAGGTGAACGCCTCGATGAGGCCCGCGTCCTCCGACAGGTGCGCCATCACGCGCAGCTCGATCTGGCTGTAGTCGGCCGTCATCAGGGACTCGAAGCCCTCGCCGACGACGAAGCCGCGGCGGATCGCCCGGCCCTCGTCGGTGCGGACGGGGATGTTCTGGAGGTTCGGGTCGGTGGAGGACAGCCGGCCGGTCGCGGCGACGGTCTGGTTGAACGTGGTGTGGATGCGGCCGTCCGCGGCGATCGTCTTGATCAGGCCCTCGACGGTGACCCGCAGCTTCGCCTGTTCGCGGTGGCGGAGCATGATGACCGGCAGCTCGTTGTCCGTCTGGCCCGCGAGCCAGGCCAGGGCGTCGGCGTCGGTGGTGTAGCCGGTCTTGGTCTTCTTCGTCTTCGGCAGGCCCAGTTCGCCGAAGAGGACCTCCTGGAGCTGCTTGGGCGAGCCCAGGTTGAACTCGTGCCCGGCCGCCGCGTGCGCCTCCTTCACGGCCTGCTGGACGGCGCCCGCGAACATCTGCTCCATGGCCTCCAGGTGGGCGCGGTCGGCGGCGATGCCGTGCCGCTCCAGGCGGGCCAGGAGGGCGGAGGTCGGCAGCTCCATGTCGCGCAGCAGGTCGGCCGCGCCGACCTCCTGCAGCCGGCCGCTGAACGCCTCGCCGAGGTCGACGATCGTGCGGGCCTGCACCATGAGGGCCTCGGCCTCGGCGCCGTCGTCCGCGCCGAAGGCGAGCTGGCCGTCGGCCGCGGCGGCCGGGGCCAGCTCACGGCCCAGGTACTCCAGGGACAGCGCGTCCAGGTCGAAGGAGCGGCGGCCCGGCTTGACCAGGTAGGCGGCGAGCGCCGTGTCCATGCCGACGCCGGCGACGGACCAGCCGTGCTCGGCGAAGACCCGCATGGCGCCCTTGGCGTTGTGCAGGACCTTGGGGCGGTCCTCGGCGGCGATCCAGGTCGCCCACGCGTTCTCGTCGGCCTCGTCGAGCTCCGCCGGGTCGAACCAGGCGGCCGCTCCCCCGGCGGCGGCGAGTGCGATCTCGGCGACCGAGCCGGCGCCCAGCGCCCAGGCGTCGACGGTGGCGACGCCGAGGGTGTCGGTGCCGTGCTCCGCGAGCCAGCCGGCCAGCTCGCCGGTGCCCAGCACCGTGCCGTCCAGCTCGACCCCGCCGGTGATCACCGGCGTCGCCTCGGCCTCCTCGCCGCCGGGGTCGACGGCGAACAGCCGCTCGCGCAGGGACGGGTTCCGGATCTCCAGGGTGTCCAGGATCATCGCGATGGCCGTGCGGTCGTACGGGGCGCGCTCCAGCTCGAGGACGGTCTTCGGCAGCTCGACGGTGGTGACCATCTCGGTGAGGCGGCGGTTGAGCTTGACGGCCTCCAGGTGGTCGCGCAGGTTCTGCCCGGCCTTGCCCTTGACCTCCTCGACGCGCTCGACGAGTTCCGCGAACGAACCGAACTGGTTGATCCACTTCGCGGCCGTCTTCTCACCGACGCCGGGGATGCCCGGCAGGTTGTCGGACGGGTCGCCGCGCAGCGCCGCGAAGTCGGGGTACTGGGCGGGCGTCAACCCGTACTTCTCGACGACCTTCTCCGGGGTGAACCGGGTCAGCTCCGAGACGCCCTTCGTCGGATACAGGACCGTGGTGTGCTCGGACACCAGCTGGAAGGAGTCACGGTCGCCGGTGACGATCAGCACCTCGAAGCCCTCGGCCTCGGCCTGGGTGGCGAGGGTGGCGATGACGTCGTCCGCCTCGAAGCCGTCCACCGCGAACCGGGACACGTGCATCGCGTCGAGCAGCTCGCCGATCAGCTCGACCTGGCCCTTGAACTCGTCCGGTGTCTTGGAGCGGTTCGCCTTGTACTCGGTGAACTCCTCGGAGCGCCAGGTCTTGCGGGACACGTCGAACGCGACCGCGAAGTGCGTGGGCGCCTCGTCACGCAGGGTGTTGGCCAGCATCGACGCGAAGCCGTAGATCGCGTTCGTCGGCTGGCCGGTCGCGGTGGTGAAATTCTCCGCGGGCAGCGCGAAGAACGCGCGGTAGGCCAGCGAGTGCCCGTCCATGAGCATCAGGCGGGGCCGGCTGCCGGCGGGGGTGTCGGTCTTCTTCGCTGCTGTCTCTGCCACGCCCCCGATCCTGCCACGCCCCACTGACACTCGGTCCCGGCCGCCACGGCTCACGGGGTTCCGCGGGCCGCCCGCCGTCCGCCGCAAGCTTTGCTGCCGCCCGCCGACCGGCCCGCGCGTCCACACTGTCGGCGCCTCGTGCGAGGATCCATGCGGTGTGTGGCGCAGGCGAGCGAAGGAGAGCGCGCGATGGCAACGAAGCCGCCCAAGGCCGATCCGGTCCAGGACGCTCCGCAGGTCGCCGAGCCGAAGCACGTGGCGGCGGGGCTGCCGGCCGTCGGGCATTCCCTGCGGATCGCCCAGCAGCAGATGGGTGTGAAGCGCACCGCTCTGACCCTGCTGCGCGTCAACCAGAAGGACGGCTTCGACTGCCCCGGCTGCGCCTGGCCGGAGCCCGAGCACCGGCACACCGCGGAGTTCTGTGAGAACGGCGCGAAGGCGGTCGCCGAGGAGGCGACCCTGCGCCGGGTCACCCCCGAGTTCTTCGCCGCGCACCCGGTCGCCGACCTGGCCGGGCGCAGCGGCTACTGGCTCGGCCAGCAGGGCCGCCTCACGCACCCCATGTACCTCCCCGAAGGCGCGGAGCGCTACGAGCCGGTGACCTGGGAGCGTGCCTTCGGCATCATCGCCGAGGAGACCGCCGCCCTCGCCTCTCCCGACGAGGCCGTCTTCTACACCTCGGGCCGCACCAGCAACGAGGCCGCGTTCCTCTACCAGCTCTTCGCCCGCGAGCTCGGCACGAACAATCTCCCGGACTGCTCCAACATGTGCCACGAGTCGTCCGGCTCGGCCCTGTCGGAGACCATCGGCATCGGCAAGGGCAGTGTCCTGCTCGAGGACCTCTACCAGGCCGACCTGATCATCGTCGCCGGGCAGAACCCGGGCACCAACCACCCGCGGATGCTGTCCGCCCTGGAGAAGGCCAAGGCGGGCGGCGCGAAGATCATCAGCGTCAACCCACTGCCCGAGGCGGGGCTGGAGCGCTTCAAGAACCCGCAGACCCCCAAGGGCCTCACCGCGGGCGCCTCGCTCACCGACCTCTTCCTCCAGATCCGTATCGGCGGCGACCAGGCCCTCTTCCGCCTCCTCAACAAGCTCGTCCTGGACACCGACGGCGCGCTCGACGAGGCGTTCATCGCCGAACACACCCACGGCTTCGAGGAGTTCGCGGACGCGGCCCGCGCCGCCGACTGGGACGAGACGCTCACCGCGACCGGCCTCACGCGCGCGGAGATCGAGGAGACCCTGCGCATGGTGCTCGCCTCCGAGCGCACCATCGTCTGCTGGGCCATGGGCCTCACCCAGCACAAGCACTCCGTGCCGACGATCCGCGAGGTCGTCAACTTCCTTCTGCTGCGCGGCAACATCGGCCGTCCGGGCGCGGGCGTGTGCCCGGTGCGCGGGCACTCCAACGTGCAGGGCGACCGCACCATGGGCATCTTCGAGCGGCCCGCGCCCGCCTTCCTGGACGCCCTGGAGAAGGAGTTCGGCTTCGCGCCCCCGCGCGAGCACGGCTTCGACGTCGTCCGCGCGATCCGCGCGCTGCGCGACGGCGAGGCGAAGCTGTTCTTCGCGATGGGCGGCAACTTCGTCTCCGCCTCCCCGGACACCGAGGTCACCGAGGCGGCCATGCGGCGCGCCCGGCTGACGGTGCACGTGTCGACGAAGCTCAACCGCTCGCACGTGGTGACGGGCGCGCGGGCGCTGATCCTGCCGACGCTCGGCCGCACCGAGCGCGACCTCCAGGGCGGCGGCGAGCAGTTCGTGACCGTCGAGGACTCCATGGGCATGGTGCACGCCTCGCGCGGCCGCCTCGCGCCCGCGAGCGCGCACCTGCTGTCCGAGCCCGCCATCGTCTGCCGCCTCGCGCGCCGCGTGCTCGGCGAGGACAGCAAGGTGCCGTGGGAGGAGTTCGAGAAGGACTACGCGACGATACGTGACCGCATAGCGCGCGTGATCCCGGGCTTCGAGGACTTCAACGCGCGCGTGGCCCGCCCCGAGGGCTTCACCCTCCCGCACGCCCCACGCGACGAGCGCCGCTTCCCCACCACGACCGGCAAGGCCAACTTCACCGCGGCCCCCGTCGAGTACCCCCGGCTGCCCGAGGGCCGGCTGCTCCTGCAGACGCTGCGCTCGCACGACCAGTACAACACCACGATCTACGGCCTCGACGACCGCTACCGGGGTATCAAGAACGGCCGCCGGGTCGTCCTGGTCAACGCCGAGGACGCGCGCGACCTCGAGCTCGCCGAGGGCTCCTACGTGGACCTGGTGAGCGAATGGCGGGACGGGGTGGAGCGGCGGGCGCCCGGCTTCCGGGTCGTGCTCTACCCGACCAGCCGGGGCTGCGCCGCCGCGTACTACCCGGAGACCAACGTCCTGGTCCCGCTGGACGCCACCGCCGACACGAGCAACACCCCGGCCAGCAAGTCCGTCGTCGTCCGTCTGGAACAATCGGCCACCGACTGAGCGTTTGCTTAAGTCACGCTGGACTGTGATCGACGAACGGAGCCGGGCCCCATGGGTGAGCAGCAGCACGTGAAGTTCCCGCAAGAGGTCATCGACGAGTACGACGCCCTCGGCATCGACATCCTGGCCCTGTTCTCCGCGGGACACCTCGGCAACCGTATGGGCGTGGAGATCATCGAGGCCTCCGCGGACCGGGTCGTCGGCACCATGCCGGTCGAGGGCAACACCCAGCCCTACGGCCTGCTGCACGGCGGCGCCTCCGCGGTCCTCGCCGAGACCCTCGGCTCGGTCGGCTCCATGCTGCACGGCGGCAGCACCAAGATCGCGGTCGGGGTCGACCTGAACTGCACCCACCACCGCGGCGTCCGCTCCGGCCTGGTCACCGGCGTGGCCACGCCCGTGCACCAGGGGCGCTCCACGGCGACGTACGAGATCGTGATCAGCGACCAGGAGGGCCGGCGCGTGTGCACCGCGCGGCTCACCTGTCTGCTGCGGGACGTCCGGGCCGGCGACGGTGCGCAGGTGCGCGCCGCTCGCTGACGGCACCGGCACTGCGGAGGGTCACCCACGCGCGGCCGTTGCCCACCGCCACCGCGGCGGCCTAGCGTCGGGGCATGACCACGGGAGGTGCCCCACGGGCGGGGGCGGCGGGGCGGCTGCCCGGAGGACCGGCGTTACCGGCGGCCTTGTTGGCGGGGCTGCTGGCGACCGGCTGCGGAGCCTCGGGGAGCGCCGGCGCGAGCGGCACCCCGTCGCCGCCGGCGTCCACCACCTCGCCCGAGGAGCTGTGCACCCGCATCGTCGCCCACTGGTCGCGCGAGGTCCTGGACAGCACCGCCTACGGGGACTACCAGTCGATGGGGCTGTCCAACGGGCAGTACGAGATCCTGCGGACCGTCGTGGATGCCGCGCGGATCGCGAAGAAGCGTCAAGGGGCCGACGCGGCGGACGAGTTGATCGGCCGCGAGGCGGCCGAGGGCTGCGCGGACCGGTACCGCTCCGGCGGCCCGACCGAGGGTCCCTGGCAGTGAGCGGCGTCGGCCCCGTGGAGCCCGGCGAGGGCACGCACGCGTGGGAGACCCCCGAGTCCGTCCACGCGCCCGCCCACGCCTCCGTCCACGCGCCCGCCCACGCCGACGCCCCCGGCGCACTCGGCGCGGACGCCTCAACTCCCGCCGCCCGCCTGCTTGGTGGGCTCGTCCGCCGCCATGCCGCGCACCGCCGGGCCGCGTCGGCCGTCCTCGCCACGGCGGTCCTCCTCGCGGGCGGCGGCTACCTGTACGCGACGCGGCCGCACGACACCGAACAGGCGGCCCCCGCACCGCCGTTCCCGTCCCAGGTGGTGGACGTCAGCTACCTCGGCGAGGTCGCCGTACCGCCCGGGGCCCGCCCCCGCACCTTCGCGTTCGACATCGTGTTCGGCGTGGAGTCCGGCCCGCCGGTCACCGTGACCCGACTCGCGCAGCCGTACCTCGGGCTTTCCCTGACCTCGGACCCCCGGGCCCCCTTCAGGACGAAAGCGGGTTCCGCCCGCAAGGTCGTCATCACCATGCGGGTAACGGAATGCGGAAAAGTGCCGAAGAACGTCGGACTTCCTTTCGTGGACGTAACTCTACGTAATGCGCGCGCAATACAAGTCCACAGTTTCATCCTCGGCACGCGCTATGCACACGACCTGTCCGAGGCCCTACAAGTCGCCTGTAGCAACGATTCAGGTAATCACCAAAACACCTGAGACGCCTGAACCAACCCGGGTTCGTCCTGCACGTTCTCACCATGCGGACAGGGCGAATCGGCCTGAATTCAGCTGTTCCACCCACCAAGTACCGCTCTGCATTACCTCGTGTCATAACAAGAGCGTCACAGCATCGGTCAGACCCTCCTCCCCGTCAGCTTCACCCGCTTAGAGTCACGCCCAGTCACCGCGCGGCTGGAATACCCCTTCGGCCCAGCGCTCGACTCGGCCTCTTCCAGGGGGGAGGGCCGCCCAGGGAAAGGACTGGAACGTGCGTCAACGTTCGCTCATCGCCATTACCGCCGCGCTGTCCGCAGGAGCACTCACCCTCACCGCTTGCGGTTCGCGCGACAGCGACGACAAGGGCTCCGACAGCGGTGGCACCACCGTCACCATCGGTATCGACGCCCCGCTGACCGGCGACCTGTCCGCGCTGGGCCTCGGCATCAAGAACTCCGTCGACCTCGCCGCCAAGACGGCCAACAAGCAGAAGTACGTCGACGGCATCACGTTCAAGATCGAGGCGCTCGACGACCAGGCCCAGCCGTCCTCGGGCCAGCAGAACGCCACCAAGCTGGTCGCCGACAAGTCCGTCCTCGGCGTGGTCGGCCCGCTGAACTCCTCCGTCGCCGAGTCGATGCAGAAGGTCTTCGACGACGCCAAGCTCGTCGAGGTCTCCCCGGCCAACACCAACCCGGCGCTCACCCAGGGCACCGACTGGGCGACCTCCAAGAAGCGCGTCTACAAGTCGTACTTCCGCACCGCGACCACGGACGCCATCCAGGGCCCGTTCGCCGCGCAGTACCTGATCAACGACGCCAAGAAGAAGAAGGTCTTCGTCATCGACGACAAGAAGACCTACGGCGCCGGCCTGGCCGGAACCTTCACCGAGGAGTTCAAGAAGCTCGGCGGCACGGTGGCCGGCACCGAGCACATCAACCCGGACAGCAAGGACTTCTCGGCCATCGCCACCAAGGTCAAGACCTCCGGTGCCGACGTCGTCTACTACGGCGGCGAGTACCCGCAGGCCGGCCCGCTGAGCAAGCAGATCAAGGCCGCCGGCGCCAAGATCCCCGTGGTCGGCGGTGACGGCATCTACAGCGCCGACTTCATCAAGCTGGCCGGCGCCACCGCCGCCGGCGACCTCGCCACCTCCGTCGGCGCACCGGTCGAGCAGCTCCCCTCCGCCAAGGAGTTCGTCGCCAACTACAAGACCGAGGGCTACAAGGAGGCCTACGAGGCCTACGGCGGCTACTCCTACGACTCGGCCTGGGCGATCATCGAGGCCGTGAAGAAGGTCGTCGACGACAACGACGGCAAGCTTCCCGACGACGCCCGCGCCAAGGTCACCGCCGCCATGCAGAACGTCTCCTTCGACGGTGTGACCGGCAAGGTCTCCTTCGACGAGTTCGGTGACGCCACCAACAAGCAGCTCACCGTCTACGCCGTCGAGAACGGCGCCTGGAAGCCGGTCAAGTCCGGCACCTACTCCGGCTGACCCACCCCGCATCACATGAGCCGCGCGGGGCGCTGTTCCACTGGCGCCCCGCGCGAACTCACATCCGGACACACACGTCGAAATTATCCGAACGTCTCGGAGGACATGCGGTGAACGAACTGCCGCAGCAGCTGGTCAACGGCCTGCTACTGGGATCCATGTACGGGCTGGTCGCCATTGGCTACACAATGGTCTACGGCATCGTCCAGCTCATCAACTTCGCCCACGGCGAGATCTTCATGACGGGCGCATTCGGGGCTCTCTCCGTCTACCTCTGGGTACTGCCGAACGGCACGACCATGTGGATAGCCCTGCCGCTCATGCTCATCGGCGCCATCCTGGTCGCCGTCCTCGTCGCCATCGGAGCGGAACGGTTCGCCTACCGCCCCCTGCGCGGCGCACCCCGCCTCGCCCCCCTCATCACCGCCATCGGCCTCTCCCTGGCCCTCCAGCAGGCGGTCTGGGCCTGGTACCCCGAGGCCACCTCGGCCCGTACCTTCCCCCAGATCGAGGGCGGCCCCTTCCACATCGGCGACGTCACCATCCAGACCGGTGACATCTTCCTCCTCGCCGCCGCCCCCATCAGCATGGCCGTCCTCGCCTACTTCGTCATGAAGACCCGCACCGGACGCGGCATGCAGGCCACCGCGCAGGACCCGGACACCGCCAAGCTCATGGGCGTCAACACCGACCGCATCATCGTGATCGCCTTCGCCCTCGGCGCCGTCTTCGCCGCCATCGGCGGTGTCGCCTACGGCCTGAAGTACGGCCAGATCGACTACCGCATGGGCTTCATCCTCGGTCTCAAGGCCTTCACCGCGGCCGTCCTCGGCGGCATCGGCAACATCTACGGCGCCATGATCGGCGGCGTGGTCCTCGGCATCGCCGAAACCCTGGCCACCGCCTACATCGCCGACATCCCCGGCATGGACAAGTTCGGCAGCCAGTCCTGGGCCGACGTCTGGGCCTTCGTACTTCTCATCCTCGTACTGCTGTTCAGGCCACAAGGCCTGCTCGGCGAGCGCGTCGCGGACAGGGCGTGACACCGATGACCACACAGACCACCGCACCCGAGACCCCGAGCACCCCCGCCTCCGGGCCGGCCACCGGCCTCATCGGCATCCCGGCACACCTCGGCCGCGCCCTCGCCACCGGTGGCGGCGCTCTCACCGTCGTCTCCACCTTCCTTGCCTGGACCTGGACCTCCGCCTTCCCCGGCGACCTCACCGTCTACGGCTACCCCGGCGGCCTCCAGGTCCTCGCCCTCATCGGCGGCGCCCTCACCACCCTCTTCGGCCTGTCCTCGTACGGCGTGAAGGGCCTGCGCTGGCTCACCCCGGCCGGCGGCGACGGCGCGATCAAATTCGCCGCCCTCGCCGCCTTCGCCACCGTCTGGTACACGGTCATCGCCATCACTGTCGACCTCGGCGGCGTCGTCAACCTCGAGCCCGGCGGCTACATCGCCGCCCTCACCACCCTCGCCTCCTTCCTCGGCGCCCTCGCCCTCCCCTTCGAGCGCCCCGAACCCGAACCCCACGACCCGGACGACACCGGCTGGGACCTCGTCCGCCACCGTCTCCGCGCCGGACGGGACACCACCAAGGCAGCCTTCGCCAGCGGCACCGCCCGCCCCCTCGGCGCCCTGCCCTCCTACGCCGAGATCCTGATCATCGTCGCCGTCCTCGGCCTCGGCCTCACCGTCTTCACCTACGGCATCGGCACCGAGTACGACGAACTCTTCATCGGCTTCCTGATCACCGCCGCCTTCGGCTTCGCCGCGCTCAACAAGGCCGGCCTCGTCGCCCAGGCCAGCCAGATCACGGCCCGCCACCAGAACATCACCATCTGCGGCGCCTTCGTCGCCGCCGCGATGTTCCCCTTCACCCAGACCGACGACCAGTACGCCACCGTCGGCGTCTACATCCTCATCTTCGGCACCGTCGCCCTCGGCCTCAACATCGTCGTCGGCCTCGCCGGTCTCCTCGACCTCGGCTACGTCGCCTTCCTCGGCGTCGGCGCCTACGCCGCCGCCATGGTCTCCGGCTCCCCCAGCTCCCCCTTCGACGTGCACTTCCCGTTCTGGGCCGCCGTCCTCGTCGGAGCCGCCGCATCCCTCGTCTTCGGCGTCCTCATCGGCGCCCCGACCCTGCGACTGCGCGGCGACTACCTCGCCATCGTCACCCTCGGCTTCGGCGAGATCTTCCGCATCACCGCCAACAACCTCGACGGCACCTCCGGCCCCGACATCACCAACGGCTCCAATGGCATCTCCTCCATCCCGAACCTCAACATCCTCGGGTTCGACTTCGGAGCCGAACACGCCATCGCCGGATTCACCATCGGCCGGTTCGCCAACTACTTCTTCCTGATGCTCGTCATCACCGCCATCGTCGTCCTCGTCTTCCGACGCAGCGGCGACTCCCGCATCGGCCGTGCCTGGGTCGCCATCCGCGAAGACGAGACCGCCGCCCTCGCCATGGGCATCAACGGCTTCCGCGTCAAGCTCATCGCCTTCGCCGTCGGCGCCTCCCTCGCCGGCCTCGCCGGCACCGTCCAGGCGCACGTCACCTACACCGTGACCCCCGAGCAGTACCTCTTCGCCGGCCCCATCCCGCCCAACTCGGCCTTCCTCCTCGCCGCAGTCGTCCTCGGCGGCATGGGCACCATCAGCGGACCCCTCATCGGCGCCGCACTGCTCTTCCTCATCCCCAACAAGCTCCAGTTCCTCGGCGACTACCAGCTCTTCGCCTTCGGCCTCGCCCTCATCCTGCTGATGCGCTTCCGCCCCGAGGGACTCATCCCCAACCGGCGCCGCCAGCTCGAATTCCACGAGGACGCGGAAGCTCCCACCGTCCTGACCAAGGCAGGGGCCTGACCACCATGACCACCGACACCACCACCAAGGACGCCCCTGTCGCCCCTGTCGGCGAGACGGTGCTCGACGCCCGCGGCGTCACCATGCGCTTCGGCGGCCTCACCGCCGTCCGCGACGTCAACCTCCACGTCAACGCCGGAGAAATCGTCGGTCTCATCGGCCCCAACGGAGCCGGCAAGACCACCTTCTTCAACTGCCTCACCGGCCTCTACATCCCCACCGAGGGCGAAGTCCGCTACAAGGGCACCGTCCTGCCGCCCAAGTCCTTCAAGGTCACGGCCGCAGGCATCGCCCGCACCTTCCAGAACATCCGTCTGTTCTCCAACATGACCGTCCTGGAAAACGTCCTCGTCGGCCGCCACACCCGCACCAAGGAAGGCTTCTGGTCGGCCGTCCTGCGCCTCCCCTCCTTCCACCGGGCCGAAGCCGCCAGCCGCGAACGGGCCATGGAACTCCTGGAGTTCATCGGCCTCGAGAAGAAGGCCGACCACCTCGCCCGCAACCTGCCCTACGGCGAACAGCGCAAGCTCGAAATCGCCCGCGCACTCGCCAGCGAACCCGGCCTCCTCCTCCTGGACGAGCCCACCGCAGGCATGAACCCCCAGGAAACCCGCGCGACCGAAGAACTCGTCTTCGCCATCCGCGACAAGGGCATCGCCGTCCTCGTCATCGAGCACGACATGCGCTTCATCTTCAACCTCTGCGACCGGGTCGCCGTACTCGTCCAGGGCGAAAAGCTCGTCGAAGGCGACAGCGCGACCGTCCAGGGCGACGAACGAGTGGTCGCCGCCTACCTCGGCGAACCCTTCGAAAACGCCCCCGGCGACGAAGAAATAGCCGAAGTCGAGGCCGCCGAAGCGAAAGCCGAGAGCGCCGCCACCCCGACGGACGCCGCGCCCGGCAAGGAGAACGACCGATGACCGCACTGCTCGAAGTCGAGGACCTCCGGGTCGCCTACGGCAAGATCGAGGCCGTCAAAGGCATCTCGTTCAAGGTCGAGGCCGGCGAGGTCGTCACCCTGATCGGCACCAACGGCGCGGGCAAGACCACCACCCTGCGCACCCTGTCCGGACTCCTCAAGCCCGTCGGCGGCCAGATCAAATTCAACGGCAAATCGCTGAAGAAGATCCCCGCCCACGACATCGTCTCGCTCGGACTCGCCCACTCCCCCGAGGGGCGGCACATCTTCCCGCGCATGACGATCGAGGACAACCTCCGCCTCGGCGCCTTCCTCCGCAACGACAAGCCCGGCATCGAAAAGGACATCCAGCGCGCCTACGACCTCTTCCCCATCCTGGGAGAGCGCCGCAAGCAGGCCGCCGGCACCCTGTCCGGCGGCGAACAGCAGATGCTCGCCATGGGCCGCGCCCTCATGTCCCAGCCCAAACTGCTCATGCTGGACGAGCCCTCCATGGGCCTCTCCCCCATCATGATGCAGAAGATCATGTCCACCATCGTCGAGCTCAAGGCCCAGGGCATGACCATCCTGCTCATCGAGCAGAACGCCCAGGCCGCCCTGTCGCTCGCCGACCACGGCCACGTCATGGAGATCGGCAAGATCGTCCTCTCCGGCACCGGCCAGGACCTCCTCCACGACGAGTCCGTCCGCAAGGCGTACCTCGGCGAGGACTGAGGACCCCCTCGCACACGACGAGGCCCGCGCCCCTTCTCCGGGCGCGGGCCTCGTCGTTTCGCGTATGTCCGGGCTGCTCAGCCCTTGGACGACTTCTTCTCGTCGGCGTCCTGAATGACCGCCTCCGCCACCTGCTGCATCGACATCCGACGGTCCATCGACGTCTTCTGGATCCAGCGGAACGCGGCCGGCTCCGTCAGCCCGTACTCCGTCTGCAGAATCGACTTCGCCCGGTCCACCAGCTTGCGCGTCTCCAGCCGCAGCGTCAGGTCCGCGACCTCGTTCTCCAGCTCCCGCAGCTCCGTGAAACGCGAGACGGCCATCTCGATCGCCGGGACGACGTCACTCTTGCTGAACGGCTTCACCAGGTACGCCATCGCACCGGCGTCCCGCGCCCGCTCGACGAGGTCGCGCTGCGAGAACGCGGTCAGCATCAGCACCGGCGCGATGCGCTCCTCGGCGATCTTCTCGGCGGCGGAGATGCCGTCCATCTTGGGCATCTTCACGTCGAGGATGACCAGGTCCGGCTTGTGCTCACGGGCCAGCTCGATCGCCTGTTCACCGTCACCGGCCTCGCCGACGACGCTGTAGCCCTCCTCCTCCAGCATCTCTTTGAGGTCGAGGCGGATCAGGGCCTCGTCCTCGGCGATGACGACACGGGTCGTCAGCGGAGGCACGTGCGACTTGTCGTCGTCGGGCGCGTCTACGGGCTGGGGCGACTCGGGGGCGGTCACGGGGGCTCCTTGTTGCGGGCCGGGCAGTGCTGCTGCTTATGCAGCCTACCTAGAGGCATGGACCTGCGGTGACCCGGTACACTTCCCAACAGCTCACCAGCTTGCCCGGTTGGAGGAACTGGTCATACTCGCGGTGCTCAAACCACCGTGCCTTCGGGCATGTGGGTTCGAATCCCACACCGGGCACATCAGAAGCGGATGTTCACGTTCTCGTGAACATCCGCTTTTTGCTGCATGCCGTCACGAGCAGTAACGCAGAGTGTCCGCATGAACTTCCATGGCACTGAAGTACGACAGAAAGCCCTCACCCTCTTGCGTGACGGCATGAGCAACGCCGCTGTGGCCCGTGGCCTCGACGTTCCGCTGGGAACAGTTGGCTATTGGAAGCACATGGACCGCGCCAAACGCGGGGAGTGTCCGGGCTCACATGACCCAAAGTGCCCCCGGTGCGACGGGCGGGAGCTCGACGAGTCGGCATACAGCTACCTGTTGGGGCTCTACCTCGGCGACGGCCACATCAGCCACTACTCAGAGCACCGTGTGCCCAACCTCATGATCACCTGCGCCGAATCATGGCCCGGCCTCATGGATGAATGCGAGCAGGCCATGCGCACGGTCTTCCCCGACAACTCCGTCTGCCGAGTCCGCAGGACAGGCTGCCGCAATGTCAAGGTCTACTCGAAGCACCTGCACTGCCTCTTCCCTCAGCACGGCCCCGGCAAGAAACACGAGCGGCTGATCATCCTTGCCCCCTGGCAAGAGGCCATCGTCGATGCACACCCCTGGGAGTTCATCCGCGGCCTCATCCACTCGGACGGCTGCCGCATCACCAACTGGACCGAGAAGACCGTCAGCGGTGAGCGCAAGCGCTACGAATATCCGCGCTACTTCTTCGCCAACAAGTCGGACGACATCCGGAAGCTCTTCAGTGACACTCTCGACAAAGTCGGCATCGAGTGGACCACTCTCGCTCGCGGCAGCGACCCGTTCAACATCTCCATCGCCCGCAAAGCGTCCGTCGCCCTACTCGACACCCACGTAGGCCCCAAGTACTAACCCCTACTTAGGACTGTCGTCCTCTCCGACGTGGTGGACGCGGACCAGGTTGGTCGAGCCCGAGACGCCGGTGAGCGAACCCGCCGTGATGACCACCACGTCACCCTTCTGACAGCGCCCGTACCTCAGCAGCAGCTCGTCCACCTGGTCGACCATCGCGTCCGTGGAGTCCGCGTGCGGGCCGAGGAACGTCTCGACGCCCCAGGTCAGGTTGAGCTGCGAGCGGGTCGCCGGTTCCGGGGTGAAGGCGAGGAGGGGGATCGGGGAGCGGTAGCGGGAGAGGCGGCGGACGGTGTCGCCGCTCTGGGTGAAGGCGACGAGGAACTTGGCGTCGAGGAAGTCGCCGATTTCTGCGGCGGCTCGGGCGACGGCGCCGCCCTGGGTGCGGGGTTTGTTGTTGGCGGTGAGGTCGGGCAGGCCCTTGGCGAGGATGTCCTCTTCGGCCGCTTCGACGATCTTCGCCATGGTGCGGACGGTCTGGATGGCGTGGTTGCCGACGCTGGTCTCGCCGGAGAGCATGACCGCGTCGGTGCCGTCGATGACGGCGTTGGCGACGTCGGAGGCTTCGGCGCGGGTGGGGCGGGAGTTCTCGATCATGGAGTCGAGCATCTGGGTGGCGACGATGACGGGCTTGGCGTTGCGTTTCGCCAGCTTGATCGCGCGCTTTTGGACGATGGGGACCTGTTCGAGGGGCATCTCGACGCCGAGGTCGCCGCGGGCGACCATGATTCCGTCGAATGCGGCGACGATGTCGTCGATGTTCTCGACGGCCTGGGGCTTCTCGATCTTGGCGATGACGGGGAGGCGGCGGCCTTCGTCGTCCATGATCCGGTGGACGTCCACGATGTCGCGGCCGCTGCGGACGAAGGAGAGGGCGATGACGTCGAAGCCGGTGCGGAGCGCCCAGCGGAGGTCGTCCTCGTCCTTCTTGGAGAGGGCGGGGACGGAGACGGCGACGCCGGGGAGGTTGAGGCCTTTGTGGTCGGAGATCACGCCGCCTTCGATGACGCGGGTGTGGACGCGTGGTCCGTCGACGTCGGTGACCTTCAGGCAGACTTTGCCGTCGTCGACGAGGATGCGTTCGCCGGTGGTGACGTCGGCCGCGAGGCCGGCGTAGGTGGTGCCGCAGCTGTGGCGGTCGCCTTCTACGCCTTCTTCGACGGTGATGGTGAAGGTGTCGCCGCGTTCAAGGAGTACGGGGCCTTCCGCGAAGTTGCCGAGGCGGATCTTCGGGCCCTGAAGGTCGGCGAGGAGGCCGACGCTGCGGCCGGTTTCGTCGGAGGCCTTGCGGACGCGCTGGTAGCGCTCCTCGTGCTCGGCGTGGCCGCCGTGGCTGAGGTTGAAGCGGGCTACGTCCATTCCGGCGTCGACCAGGGCTTTGATCTGGTCGTATGTGTCGGTGGCGGGGCCCAGGGTGCAGACGATTTTTGCTCGGCGCATGTTTCGAGCTTATGTCTTACCGGTGGGTAGGGAATTCGGAGGGCATGGCCGTCCAACAACCGTTGGGTGAAGGGTTGTTGTCGGCCGCCGTCAATTAATGAATTGTGCGGGCTGCCGCTCTGATGAGCACTTTTCGGTTTTACTTCGGCTCTTGCCGCGGCTTCCCCGAATGGGTGAATTCACAGGCTCGGCGGATTCATCGTGAACTGTGCGGTGACCTCGGCGTGGACCTGGATGCGTTGTGGTTCGAGGTCGAGGGGTTCGGGCGCGGTGGTGTCCGCGTCGGCCGCGGCCATGGAGAAGCGGACGGCGCGGCGGTCGAAGGCGGAGCGGGGGCGTCCGCCGGCTGTGCCGGTGTCGGCGAGTTCGAGGAGGGCGGCGACGGTGGTGCCGAGCGCCTCGGCGTATTCGGTGGCTCGCTGTACGGCTTCGCGTACGGCTTGTCGGCGGGCTTGGCGGTGGACGGGTGAGGTGGGGCGGAGTTCCCAGGTGGGGCCGTCGATCCTGGTGAGGTCGAGGTCGGCGAGGCGGGTGGTGAGTTCGCCGAGGGCGGTGAAGTCGGTGAGTTCGGCGGTGAGGTGGATGGTGCCGTGGTAGGTGCGGACGCGTTCGCCTCGGCCTCGTGGGGCGAGTTCGGGGGTGAGGGAGACGGTGCCGGTGGAGAGGTTCTCGACGGCGTCGCCGTAGGACTTGAGGAGGTCGAGGGCTGTGGTGTTGCGGCGGGTGAGGTCGTCGAGGGTGGTGCGGCGGTCGCGGCCGCGGGCGGTGAGGGTGATGCCGATGCGGGCGATCTCGGGGTCGACTTCGAGTTCGGCCTCGCCGCGGACCGTGAGGAGGGGGGCGTCGGGTGTGCCGTACGGGGGATTCTGCGGGGAGGTCATACGTCCTACCTTGTCATGGCTTTCCCCGGCTCCTGGCGGGAGTTGACCGTGCTGGTCATCAGATCGCAACCTCCTGGACCTGTTGCCGTCGGTCGTGTCCGGGTCAGAATCTACGCGCGTCGTTGACCTTTCCCCGAGGAGCATGAGCATGCCGTTGAATCGCCGGAAGTTCCTGAAGAAGTCCGCTGTGACCGGGGCGGGGGTGGCGATCGCGGGTGCTGCGGCGGCTCCGGCGCAGGCCGCCGAGGCGAAGAAGCCGGGGAAGCCGGTCAAGCAGCCGAAGCGGTATGCGCTGACGGTGCTGGGGACGACGGACCTGCATGGTCACGTGTTCAACTGGGACTACTTCAAGGACGCGGAGTACAAGGACGCGGCCGGTAACGCGCAGGGGCTGGCGCGTATCTCGACGCTGGTGAACCAGATCCGTGAGGAGAAGGGGCGCGAGAACACGCTGCTGCTGGACGCGGGTGACACGATCCAGGGCACTCCGCTGACGTACTACTACGCGAAGGTGGACCCGATCACCGCCAAGGGTGGTCCGGTGCATCCGATGGCGCAGGCGATGAACGCGATCGGGTATGACGCGGCGGCGCTGGGCAACCACGAGTTCAACTACGGCATCGAGACGCTGCGGAAGTTCGAGTCGCAGTTGCGGTTCCCGTTGCTGGGTGCGAACGCGGTGGACGCGAAGACGCTGAAGCCTGCGTTCGCGCCCTATGTGATCAAGACGTTCTGTGTGAAGGGTGCGCCGCCGGTGAAGGTGGCGGTGCTGGGGCTGACGAACCCGGGTATCGCGATCTGGGACAAGGCGTATGTGCAGGGCAAGCTGGCGTTTCCGGGGCTGGAGGAGCAGGCGGCGAAGTGGGTGCCGAAGCTGAAGTCGCTGGGTGCGGATGTGGTGATCGTGTCGGCGCACTCGGGTTCGTCGGGTACGTCGTCGTACGGTGATCAGCTGCCGTATGTGGAGAACTCGGCGGCGTTGGTGGCGCAGCAGGTGCCCGACATCGACGCGATTCTGGTGGGTCACGCGCATGTGGAGATCCCGGAGCTGAAGGTCGTCAACGCGAAGACCGGGAAGACGGTCGTGTTGTCGGAGCCGTTGGCGTATGCGGAGCGGCTGTCGGTGTTCGATGTGGAGCTGGTGTTCGAGAAGGGGCGGTGGACGGTCGAGTCCGTTGCCTCGAAGGTGTTGAACTCCAACACGGTCGCGGACGATCCGAAGATCACGAAGTTGCTGGGTGACGAGCACGCGAAGGTCGTGGCGTACGTCAACCAGGTGGTGGGTTCGGCGACGGAGACGTTGACGACGGTGGAGGCGCGGTACAAGGACGCTCCGATCATCGACCTGATCACGAAGGTTCAGGAGGATGTCGTCAAGGCGGCGCTGGCGGGTACGTCGTACGCGTCGCTGCCGGTGATCGCGCAGGCGTCGCCGTTCTCGCGGACGTCGGAGATCCCGGCCGGCGAGGTGACGATCCGGGATCTGTCGAGCCTGTACGTGTACGACAACACGCTGGTGGCGAAGTTGATGACGGGTGCGCAGGTGCGGGCGTACCTGGAGTACTCGGCGCAGTACTTCGTGCAGACGGCCGCGGGTGCGGTGGTCGACACGGAGAAGCTGACGAACGCGGCGGGGCGTCCGGACTACAACTACGACTATGTGTCGGGTCTGGTGTACGAGATCGACATCGCGCAGGCGGCGGGTTCGCGGATCAAGAACCTGACGTACAACGGGGCGGCGTTGGACGATGCGCAGCAGTTCGTGCTGGCGGTGAACAACTACCGGGCCAATGGTGGTGGCGCGTTCCCGCATGTGGCGTCGGCGCAGGAGCTGTGGGCGGAGTCGACGGAGATCCGTACGCGGATTTCGGAGTGGGTGACGGCGAAGGGTGTGCTGGACCCGAAGGACTTCGCGTCGGTGGACTGGAAGCTGACGCGTGACGGTACGCCGGTCTTCTAGGGCTTCGTCAGTCGTGTAGTCCCGCGGGGCGGTGGGCGGTGTTTCGTGCGGTGGCCGGGTCGGTCACTGTGGGAGCACCGCCTTTCGCGTGCGTGGGCCGGGGGCTGGGGGCCGTCGGGTGTCGGGTGTGGCTTTCAGCGTCGGTCGACGAGGGGGGTGAGGGTGGGTGCCTGTCGGGCGGCGGGGACTCGGGGTTGTGGTTGTTCGAGTCCGAAGGTGGTGAAGGCGGTGCGGGTGGGGAGGGGGTAGGTCTCTTTGCCGGTGAGGGTGTTGAGGATGGTGGCGGCGCGCCAGGCGGCGAGGCCGAGGTCGGGGGCGCCTACGCCGTGGGTGTGGCGTTCGGCGTTCTGGAGGTAGATGTTGCAGCCGGTGGCGGTGACGGAGGGGTCGAGGACGAGGCGGAAGTGTTCGTCGACGCGGGGGCGTTCGCTGTTGTCGCGGCGGATGTAGGGGTCGAGGCCGGCGAGGACGCGGTCGAGGGGGCGTTCGCGGTGGCCGGTGGCGAGGACGACGGCGTCGGTGGTGAGGCGGGTGCGGGTGTTCTGCTGGATGTGTTCGAGGTGGAGTTCGATCTTGGTGGTGGCGATGCGTCCTGCGGTGCGGACGCGGACGCCGGGGGTGAGGACGGTGTCGGGCCAGCCGCCGCCGAGGGTGCGCTGGTAGAGCTCGTCGTGGATGGCGGCGAGGGTGGTGGCGTCGATGCCTTTGTGGAGTTGCCATTGGGCGGCGGTGAGGCGGTCGCGGGTGCTTTCGGGGAGGGCGTGGAAGTAGCGGGTGTAGTCCGGGGTGAAGTGTTCGAGGCCGAGTTTGGAGTACTCCATGGGGGCGAAGGCGTCGGTGCGGCCGATCCAGTGGAGTTGTTCGCGGCCGGTGGGGCGGTGGCGGAGGAGGTCGAGGAAGACTTCGGCGCCGGACTGTCCTGATCCGACGACGGTGATGTGGCCGGCGGCGAGGAGGGTGTCGCGGTGGGTGAGGTAGTCGGCGGCGTGGACGACGGGTACGCCGGGGGCGTCGACGAGGGGGCGCAGGGCGTCGGGGATGTAGGGCTCGGTGCCGATGCCGAGGACGACGTTGCGGGTGTGGGTGCGGCCGAGTGCTTCGGCTTCGCCGTCGGTGTCGAGTTGGGTGTGGTCGACTTCGAAGACGTCGCGTTCGGGGTTCCAGCGGACGGCGTCGACCTGGTGGCGGAAGTGGAGTCCGGGGAGTTGGTCGGCGACCCAGCGGCAGTAGGTGTCGTATTCGGCGCGTTGTGTGTGGAAGCGCTCGGCGAAGTAGAACGGGTAGAGGCGTTGGTGGGTTTTGAGGTAGTTGAGGAAGGTCCAGGGGCTGGTGGGGTCGGCGAGGGTGACGAGGTCGGCGAGGAAGGGGACTTGGATGCGGGCGCCGTCGATGAGGAGGCCGGGGTGCCAGTCGAAGCGGGGGCGTTGTTCGTAGAAGACGGCGTCGAGTTCGGCGAGGGGGTGGGCGAGGGCGGCCAGGGAGAGGTTGCAGGGGCCGATGCCGATGCCGACGAGGTCGCGGGGGGTGTCGGCGGTGAGGTGTGGGGGTGTGTTCATCGGGGGGTGTTTCCTTCCACCAGGTCGAGGAGGGCGGCCAGGTCGTGGGGGCGGGTGTGGGGGTTGAGGAGGGTGGCCTTGAGCCAGAGCCGGCCGTCGAGGCGGGCTCGGCCGAGGACGGCGTGGCCGTGGGTGAGGAGGCGGCGGCGTATCTCGGCCACGGTGTCGTCGGTGGCGCCGGTGGGGCGGAAGAGGACGGTGCTGATGGTGGGTGGGGCGTGGAGTTCGAGGCCGGGGTGTGCGGTGACGAGGTCGGCGAGCTCGTGGGCGTGGGCGCAGACGTGGTCGACGAGGGTGCCGAGGCCGGTGCGGCCGAGGGTTTTGAGGGTGACGGCGATCTTGAGGGCGTCGGGGCGTCGGGTGGTGCGCAGGGAGCGGCCGAGGAGGTCGGGGAGGCCGGCTTCGGTGTCGTCGTCGGCGTTGAGGTAGTCGGCGTGGTGGTGGAGTGCGGTGAGGTCGTCTGCGTCGCGGGCGGCGAGGAGTCCGGCGGCGACCGGCTGCCAGCCGAGTTTGTGCAGGTCGAGGGTGACGGTGTGGGCGGTGTCGAGGCCGGTGAGCAGGTGGCGGTGGTGGTCGCTGAAGAGGAGGCCGCCTCCGTAGGCGGCGTCGATGTGGAGGCGGGCGCCGTGGGTGGTGGTCAGGGCGGCGATGGCGGGGAGGGGGTCGATGAGTCCGGCGTCGGTGGTGCCTGCGGTGGCGGCGACGAGAAGGGGGCCGGGCAGGGTGGTGAGGGTGTGGGTGAGGGCGGTGGGGTCGAGGGTGCCGGTGGGGGTGGGGATGATCACGGGTTCGGGGAGGCCGAGGAGCCAGGCGGCGCGGGGCAGGGAGTGGTGGGCGTTGGCGCCGCAGACGAGCCGGAGGGTGGGGCCGTGGGTTTCGCGGGCGAGGAGGAGGGCGAGCTGGTTGGCTTCGGTGCCGCCGGTGGTGACGAGGGCGTCGGCCATGCCGGCCTGTGCGGCGAGTGTCCGTGTCACGAGGGCCTCCAGTTCGGAGGCGGCCGGTGCCTGGTCCCAGGAGTCGAGGGAGGGGTTGAGGGCGGAGACGGCGAGGTCGGCGGCGGTGGCGACGGCGAGGGGTGGGCAGTGCAGGTGGGCGGCGCAGAGGGGGTCGGCGGGGTCGGCGGCGCCTTCGGCGAGGGCGTGGACGAGGGTGGCGAGGGCGGTGGGGTCGCCGTGTTCGGGGAGGATGTCGCCCAGGGCGTGCCGTAGCCGGGTGGCGACTGCTCGGGGGCCGCCTGCGGGCAGTGGTCCGCCGCGGGCCCGGGTGCCGGTGGCGAGGGCGTCGAGGACGGTGGCGAGCAACGGCTTCAGGGCGTCGGGGCCTTGGGGTCCTGAGGCGAGGGGCGGCATGCTCACGGGGGGCTCCTCCGGGGCGCGGGGCGGGTGGCCGCAGCGGGGAGTGCCAGCTTGTCGGGGATTGCGGGGGCGCGTCCGGAAGATCCGGTGAGGGAACCCTTACGGGGGACGTGGGTTTTCAGCCCCGGTGCGGGAGATGGCACCGGGGCTGGTGTGGGCGCCGCTGGGGGCTGCCGCCCCCAGGCCCCCGCTTCGGCCCTGAAGGGGCCTTGTCCGCAATCGCCGGACGGGCCGGAACTGCGGACCTGCGCCTGAAGCGCGGCCCCTGGGGCTTCCAGGGGCCGCGGTTGGCCTACGCCTGTCGTACCCGCAACGCGCGTGCCAGGTCGTCGAGTTGGTCGACGAGTTTGCGGCGTAGGGCGGGGATGGGGTCGGCGTCGGTGAGGCAGGCTTCGCCGAGGCGGAGGGTGTCGGGGGTGACGGCGTGGGTGGGGAAGGCCCAGCGGCCGGCGGCTTCGGCGATGGCGGGGCCGCGGCGGGCGGCGAGGGTGACGGCGTCCTGGTAGTAGCGGGGGACGTAGTCGGCGACGAGGTCGCTCTGTTCGGGCTGCCAGAAGCCTTGGGCGGTGGCGGTGAAGAGGTAGTTGGAGAGGGTGTCGTCGTCGAACATGGCGGCCCAGGCGGTGCGTTTGGCGTCCGCGTCGGGGAGGGCGGCGCGGCAGCGGGCGGCGCCTTCCTGGCCGGTGGCGGAGGGGTCGCGGTCGAGTTCGGCGGCGATGGCGCGTTCGTCGGTGGCGCCGAGGACGGCGAGCCGGGCGAGGACGCGCCAGCGCAGGTCGGGGTCGAGTTCGGGGCCGCCGGGGACGGTGCCGTCGGCGAGCCAGGCGGCGATGGTGTCGGGGTGGGCGGCGACGCCGATGAAGTGGCGTACGGCGATGAGGCGCAGGCCGGGGTGGTCGCCGTCCTCGGTGCGGCGGATGAGGTCGCGGCACAGGGCGGAGAGGGTGGCGACGGCGGCGGGGCGCTGCTCGGGGGTGACGTAGCGGTCGGCGACCTGCGCGGAGGCGTAGGCGAGGACGCCCTGGACGAGGGCGAGGTCGGTTTCCTTGGGGAGGTGGGCGCGGGCGGCGTCGAGGTAGGCGGTGGGGGCGAGGTCGCCGTCGCGGACGGCGTCGCGCAGGGCGTTCCAGACGACGGCGCGGGTGATCGGGTCGGGCAGGCCGGACAGGCTGGTGCGGACGGTTTCGGAGGAGGCGGGGTCGAAGCGGACCTTGGTGTAGGTGAGGTCGCCGTCGTTGAGGAGCACGAGGGCGGGGCGCTTGCCGATGGGCTGGGGTGCGTGCTGCGGGATGTCGATCTCGAGGCGTTCACGCAGGGTGAGGCTGCCCGCGTCGGTGAGGTCGAGGTCGTAGAGGCCGGCGGCGACGCGGTGCGGGCGGCTGCCGTGGTGGGTGATGGTGAGGGTGTGGTCGCCGTTGCTGCCGCCCAGGGTGGGGGTGAGGGTGTCGACGCCGGTGGTGCGCAGCCAGGCGTCGGCCCAGGCGTGGACGTCGCGGTCGGTGTGGGCGGCGAGGGAGTCGATGAAGTCGGCGAGGGTGGCGTTGGCGAAGCGGTGGCGGGCGAAGTGGGTGTTGATGCCGGCCAGGAAGTCCTTCTCGCCGAGCCAGGTGACGAGTTGGCGCAGTGCGGAGGCGCCCTTGGCGTAGGAGATGCCGTCGAAGTTGAGGAGGGCGGAGGCGGTGTCGTCGACGTTCTCGGGGGCGACGGGGTGGGTGGAGGGGCGCTGGTCGGCTTCGTAGCCCCAGGGCTTGCGGGTGACGCCGAAGTCGGTCCAGGTGTCGGTGAAGCGGGTGGCTTCGGTGAGGGTCTGGTAGCCCATGTACTCGGCGAAGGACTCGTTGAGCCAGATGTCGTCCCACCACTGGAGGGTGACGAGGTCGCCGAACCACATGTGGGCCATCTCGTGGGCGATGACCATGGCGCGGGTCTGGCGTTCGGTGTCGGTGACCGCGGAGCGGTAGACGAACTCGTCGCGGAAGGTGACGAGGCCGGGGTTCTCCATGGCGCCGGCGTTGAACTCGGGGACGAACGCCTGGTCGTAGGAGTCGAAGGGGTAGGGCTCCTCGAACTTCTCGTGGTAGCGGTCGTAGCACTGCCGGGTGATCTCGAGGAGTTCGTCGGCGTCGGCGTCGAGGTGGGGGGCGAGGGAGCGGCGGCAGTGGAGGCCGAAGGGGAGTCCGTCGTGTTCGGTGGTCACGGAGTGCCAGGGGCCGGCGGCGACGGCGACGAGGTAGGTGGAGATGAGGGGGGTGGGGGCGGCCTGCCAGCGGCCTTCGCCGAGGTGTTCGGTGATGCCGTTGGCGAGGACGGTCCAGGTTTCGGGGGCCTTGACGGTCAGCTCGAAGACGGACTTGAGGTCGGGCTGGTCGAAGGCGGCGAAGACGCGCTGGACGTCCTCCATGAAGAGCTGGGTGTAGAGGTAGGTCTCGCCGTCGGTGGGGTCGGTGAAGCGGTGCATGCCTTCGCCGGTGCGGGAGTAGCGCATGCTCGCCCGGACGCGCAGTTCGTGCTCGCCGGCGGTGAGGTTCTTGAGGGGGAGCCGGTTGCCGTCCAGGGTGTCCGGGTCGAGGGGCTCGCCGTCGAGGGTGACGGAGTGCAGTGTCGCGGGCCTGACCTCGACGAAGGTGTCCCCGTTGGCGCGCGCGGCGAACCGGATGACGGTGCTGGACTCGAAGGTCTCGTCGCCGGTCGTCAGGTCGAGCTCGATGGTGTAGCGGTGGACGTCGAGGAGCTTGGCACGGCTCTGCGCTTCGTCGCGCGTCAGTACGGACATGAACGACATGCTGCCTGATACCGCTGGCCGGGCACAGGGGCGGATCGGTACGTGCCCTATGTCCCTTCTCGCGCCGGAGCGCCGTGCCGGTCGTGGGGTGGTGTGGGCGCGGCGGGCGGCGCCGACGGGTCGTGTTCGTCCGGCTACCGTCAGTGGCGACCGCCGCGGGGGTCAGTTCGGTGCTGGGGCGGGGCCGTTGACGGTGTCCTCGGCGATGCGCTCGTGGTGGCGGATCACCTCGGCGATGATGAAGCCCAGGAATTTCTCGGCGAACGCGGGGTCGAGTTTGGCGTTCTCGGCGAGGGTGCGCAGCCGGGCGATCTGGCGGGCTTCGCGGGCCTGGTCGGCGGGCGGCAGCTGGTGGCGGGCCTTGAGGTGGCCGACCTGCTGGGTGGCCTTGAAGCGCTCGGCGAGCATGTGGACGACGGCGGCGTCGATGTTGTCGATGCTGTCGCGCAGCCGGGCGAGTTCCTCGCGGACGGCGGGGTCGACGTCTCCGGGGCCGGGGGTGTTGCTGGTGGTCATGGGCGTCCACCCTAGTGCGTCCGCCGGGCCTGCTCCGGGGGTGGCCTGCCCTTACAGTGGAATGGGGTTCTCGGCGTCTTGGGGGTGCGGGCGTGGCGAACGGCGGGCCGGTCGAGCACGGGTACCCGCACCTGGAGACGGTGCGGGCGGCTGTCACGGCGTTGTACAGGCGGTTGTCGTACGACACCATCCATCAGTTCACGTCGAGTGTGGTGCCGGCGGACGTGGCGTTCTGTGACACCGACGATCTGCATCTGG
The DNA here is from genome assembly GCA_001298545.1 of Actinobacteria bacterium OV320. Lineage (GTDB taxonomy): Bacteria > Actinomycetota > Actinomycetes > Streptomycetales > Streptomycetaceae > Streptomyces > Streptomyces coriariae. Next base: position 852,441 of record LJCX01000029.1, on the reverse strand, counting down.
GGGTGCAGCGGGTGGCGCGTGAGCTGGTGCGGCACTTCCGGTTGCCGCAGGCGCGGATGATCGTCGCGTTCCGTGCGATGGAGCATGCGGCGAACGTCGAACTCACGGCGGGTCCGGAGTACTTCGTCGAGCTGAACGACCGGTTCCGTACGCATCGGCGGGACATCGGCGCGGCTTTGGCGCACGAGATCATGCATGTCTATCTGCATCGGGTGGGGCTGTCGTTCCCGGGGACGCGGGACAACGAGATCCTGACGGACACGGCGACGACGTATCTGGGGGCGGGCTGGCTGTTGCTCGACGCGTACCGGGAGGACGGGGCGTCCTCGCAGAAGCTGGGGTATCTGACTCCGGAGGAGTTCGGGTACGTGCTGGCGAAGCGGTCGCTGGTCTTCGGTGAGGATCCGTCGGTGTGGTTCACGAGTGCGCAGGCGTACACGGCGTACGGGCGGGGTTTCGAGCGGGCCCGGCATGACGAGCGGCAGCCTCCGCTGACGGCGGCGGGCTGGGCGGGGCGGCGGCGTTACGCGCGCGATCGCCGGCATGCCCAGGAGCAGCCGTCGGTGGCGGCCCCGGACGGCCCGTACAGCTTCGCTCCGGATGCGCCGGGGGCGTTGCGGGTGACGTTCGCGTGCCCCACCTGTCACCAGCGGATCAGGGTGCCGGTACGGGGCCGGGTCCGGGCGCGGTGCGCGTTGTGCCGGACGGTGCTGGAGTGCGACACGTAGGTGGGCCGTGGGGAGGCTCGCGTCCCGGGTGTGTGGGTTTTCAGGGGGCCTGGGTCCCGTGGACCGGGCCGGGTGGTGTCGTGTGCGTCAGGAGTTTCTGTACGGCCTCGCCCGCTTCGGCGGGGGTCCAGCGGGCTCCTTTGTCGGTGGTGGGTCCCGGCCGCCAGCCCTCCATGACGGTGATCCGTCCGCCGTCCGCTTCGAAGACGCGTCCGGTGACGCCCTGGCTCGCGGCGGAGCCGAGCCAGACGACGAGCGGGGAGACGTTCTCGGGGGCCATCGTGTCGAAGCCGTCGTCGGGGGCGGCCATGGTCGCGGCGAAGGTGGTCTCGGTCATGCGGGTGCGGGCGGCGGGGGCGATGGCGTTGACCTGGACGCCGTAGCGGGCGAGTTCGGCGGCGGCGACGAGGGTGAGGGCGACGATCCCGGCTTTCGCGGCGCTGTAGTTGCCCTGTCCGACCGAGCCGAGCAGTCCCGCGCCGCTGCTGGTGTTGATGACGCGGGCGGTGGGCGGGCGGCCCGCCCTGGTCTCGGCGCGCCAGTGTGCGGCGGCGTGTTTCAGGGTGAGGAAGTGTCCTTTGAGGTGGACGCGCAGGACGGCGTCCCAGTCGTCGTCGGCCAGGTTGACGAGCATGCGGTCGCGCAGGAAGCCGGCGTTGTTGACGAGGGTGTCGAGGCGGCCGTAGGTGTCCAGGGCGGTGTCGACGAGGGTGGCGGCGCCCTCGGGGGTGGCGATGTCCCCGTCGTGTGCGACCGCTTCGCCGCCGGTCGCGCGGATCTCGTCCACGACCTGCCCGGCGGGGCTGTGGGCGCCGGGTGTGCCGTCGAGGTCGACGCCGAGGTCGTTGACGACGACCCGGGCGCCTTCGGCGGCGAACGCGAGCGCGTGGGCGCGTCCGAGGCCGCGTCCGGCGCCGGTGACGACGACGACGCGCCGGTGGCAGATTCCGCTCATCTCACTTCTCCTTGTTGGCGGTTGCGGCGTCGAGGAAGGCGGGGCGTTCGCCGCCTCCGTGCAGGAGCAGGCTCGCCCCGCTGATGTAGCGGGCGGCGTCGGAGGCGAGGAAGACGGCTGCGGCGCCCACGTCGGCGGGGAGGGCGAGCCGGCCGAGCGGGACGGTGCGGGCGACGGCTTCGACGCCGTCCTCGCCGCCGTAGTGGAGGTGGGTCAGTTCGGTGCGGACCATGCCGACGACGAGGGTGTTCACGCGTACCCGGGGCGCCCATTCGACGGCCATGGAGCGGGCGAGGTTCTCCAGGCCGGCCTTGGCCGCGCCGTAGGCGGCCGAGCCGGGCGAGGGGCGGCTGCCGCTGACGCTGCCGATCATCACGATCGAGCCGCCGGCGTGCTCGAGGTGGTCGTACGCGGCGAGGGAGACGGTCAGGGGTGCGAGGAGGTTGAGTTCGATCACGCGCGCGTGCCGTGCGGCGTCGGTGTGCGCGAGGGGGCGGTAGGGGGCGCCGCCGGCGTTGTTGACGAGGATGTCGAGCCGGGGCAGGTCGGTGAAGAAGCGCTGTACGGCGTCGGTGTCCCGTACGTCGAGCGGTATGAACTCGGCTGTTTCGAGGGGGTGTTGTGGTGGCCGGCGGGCGCAGACCACGACGTGTGCGCCCGCGCGGGCGAGGGAGCGTGCGATGCCGGCGCCCACTCCGCGCGTGCCGCCGGTGACGACGGCGACCTTCCCGTCCAGCTCCATTCGCTGCTACCTTCCACCTAACAAACGTTTGGTGGAAAGGTAGCTGATGCTTCCATGGGTGTCTCCACCTCGTCCCCCGAAAAGGGGATATCCGTGACGACCGTCGACGTCCCGCCCGTCAACGCGCTGGCGGTGGACGACTGGTTCGCGCTGGCCGACGCGGTCCGCGGGGCCGGCCGCGACCCGGAGACCCGGTGCGTGGTGCTGACCGCCGGAGGCCGTGGGTTCAACGCGGGCGTGGACATCAAGGAGATCCAGGCACGGGGGCGGTCGGCGCTGGTCGGCGCCAACCGCGGTTGCTTCGAGGCGTTCGCGGCGGTGTACGAGTGCGAGGTCCCGGTGGTCGCGGCGGTGCACGGTTTCTGTCTGGGCGGCGGCATCGGCCTGGTCGGGAACGCGGACGTGATCGTGGCGAGCGAGGACGCCGTGTTCGGGCTGCCCGAGCTGGACCGGGGCGCGCTCGGCGCGGCCACCCATCTGGCCCGGCTGGTCCCCCAGCACCTGATGCGTGCCCTGTACTACACCTCGCGCACCGTCACCGCGGCCGAGCTGCACGCGCACGGCTCGGTGTGGCGGGTGGTCCCGCGCGAGGGGCTGCGCGCCGCGGCGCTGGAGCTGGCGCGCGAGATAGCCGCCAAGGACGGCGAGCTGCTGCGGCTCGCCAAGGCGGCGATCAACGGCATCGACCCGGTCGACGTGCGCCGCAGTTACCGCTTCGAGCAGGGCTTCACCTACGAGGCGGACGCCTCCGGGGTGGCCGACCGGGTCCGGGACACCTTCGGCGAGGACAGGGACGGGGGCAGGCGTGGGTGACAAGACGATGACCGCCGAGGAGGCGGTCGCCCGGCTGCGCAGCGGCATGACCCTCGGCATCGGCGGCTGGGGCTCCCGCCGCAAGCCGATGGCGCTGGTCAGGGCGCTGCTCCGGTCGGAGGTCACCGATCTCACCGTCGTGTCGTACGGCGGCCCTGACGTCGGGATGCTCGCCGCGGCCGGCCGGATCCGGAAGCTGGTCACCGCCTTCGTCACCCTCGACTCGATCCCCCTGGAGCCGCACTACCGCGCGGCCCGCGAGCGCGGGGCCTTCGAACTGACGGAGGTCGACGAGGCGATGTTCATGTGGGGCCTGCACGCGGCCGCGAACCGGCTGCCCTTCCTGCCCGTGCGGGCGGGCGTCGGTTCGGACGTGATGCGGGTCAACCCCGGGCTGCGGACGGTGACTTCGCCGTACGAGGACCAGGAGACGTTCGTGGCCATGCCGGCCCTGCGGCTGGACGCGGCCCTGGTGCACGTCAACCGGGCCGACCGGCTGGGCAACGGGCAGTACCTGGGCCCGGATCCGTACTTCGACGACCTGTTCTGCGAGGCGGCCGACGCGGCGTACGTCAGCTGCGAGCAGGTCGTCGACACCGCCGAGCTGACGAAGGCGGCGGCGCCGCAGACCCTGCTGCTCAAGCGGCACACGGTGACCGGGGTGATCGAGGCCCCGAACGGGGCGCACTTCACGTCCTGCGCCCCCGACTACGGCCGGGACGAGGCGTTCCAGAGGCGGTACGCGTCGACGCCCTGGCCCGAGTTCGCGGCGCGGTTCCTCGCCGGGGACGAGCAGGCGTACCGGTCGGCCGTCGGGGAGGAGTCATGAGCGGGGGCGTGAGCTGGGGCGTGGGCGAGAGCGCAAGCGGGGGCGTGCGCGAGGGAGAGGGCGAGGGCGTGAGCGGAGTGACGCGCGCCGAGTACTGCGTGATCGCCTGCGCGGAGGCGTGGCGCGGCGCGGGCGAGATCCTGGCGAGTCCGATGGGCCTGATCCCCTCGGTCGGTGCCCGTCTCGCCCGGCACACCTTCGCGCCGGACCTGCTGCTGACCGACGGGGAGGCGCTGCTCGTCGGTCTCGACGGCACCGTCGAGGGCTGGCTGCCGTACCGGCAGCATCTGGCGCTGGTCACCGGGGGCCGGCGGCACGTGATGATGGGCGCGAGCCAGATCGACCGGTTCGGCAACCAGAACATCTCGTGCATCGGCGACTGGGCGAAGCCCACACGGCAGTTGCTCGGGGTGCGCGGCGCGCCGGTCAACACGCTGAACAACCCGACGAGTTACTGGGTGCCCAGGCACTCCCGGCGGGTGTTCGTGGAACGGGTCGACATGGTGTGCGGGGTCGGGTACGACCGTGCGGCCGGTGCGCGCCACCACCGCATCCCGCGGGTCGTCTCCGACCTCGGGGTGTTCGACTTCGCCACCCCCGACCGGTCGATGCGGCTGGCCTCGCTGCATCCCGGGGTGAGTGTCGAGCAGGTCCGGGAGGCGACGGGATTCGGCCTCGTGGTCCCGGACGAGGTGTCGCGCACCCGTGAACCGACGGCGGGCGAACTGCGTCTGATCCGCGAGGTGATCGATCCGGGGAACACCCGGGCCCGGGAGGTCGCCGGCTGATGGAGACGGCGCTCACCCGGCTGGTCGGGGTCCGTCACCCGATCGTGCAGACCGGGATGGGATGGGTGGCGGGCCCGCGCCTGGTGTCGGCGGCGGCGGACGCGGGTGCGCTGGGCATCCTGGCCTCCGCGACCATGACGGTCGACGGGTTGCGGGCGGCGGTGCGCGAGGTGCGGTCGCGGACGGCGGCGCCGTTCGGGGTCAATCTGCGGGCCGACGCGGCGGACGCCGGCGACCGGGTGCGGATCATCCTCGACGAGGGCGTGCGGGTCGCGTCCTTCGCGCTCGCGCCCTCCCCCGAGCTGATCGCCGAGCTCAAGGAGGGCGGGGTCGTGGTCATCCCGTCCATCGGGGCCCGCCGGCATGCCGAGAAGGTCGCCGCGTGGGGTGCGGACGCGGTGATCGTGCAGGGCGGGGAGGGCGGCGGACACACCGGGGACGTGGCGACGACGGTTCTGCTGCCGCAGGTGGTGGACGCCGTGGACATCCCGGTCGTGGCGGCGGGCGGCTTCTTCGACGGGCGGGGGCTGGTGGCGGCGCTGGCGTACGGGGCGGCCGGGGTCGCGATGGGCACCCGGTTCCTGCTCACCTCGGACTCGCCGGTCCCGGACGCGGTGAAGGCGCGGTACCTGGCGGCGACGGTCCGGGACGTCACCGTCACCCGGGCGGTGGACGGCCTCCCGCACCGCATGCTGCGTACCGCTCTGGTCGACGCCCTGGAGGACGCCGGCCGGGCCGCGGCCCTGGTGCGGGCGGTGCGGCACGCGGCCGGCTTCCGCAGGCTGTCCGGCCTCGGCTGGCGGGAGATGGTCCGCGACGGCCTGGCGCTGCGCCACGGCAAGGACCTCGCCTGGAGTCAGGTACTGCTGGCCGCGAACACCCCGATGATGCTCAGGTCCGCGATGGTGGAGGGGCGTACGGACGCCGGGGTGATGGCCGCCGGGCAGGTCGCCGGGGTGATCGACGACCTGCCGTCGTGCGCGGAGCTGGTGGCCCGGATCATGCGGGAGGCGGCGGAGACACTCGCCTCCCTGGACCGGCCCGGAGCCGCTCGCTGACCGTCACCGGTGGGGCCGTCACAGCCGCTCGATGATCGTCACGTTGGCCTGCCCGCCGCCCTCGCACATGGTCTGCAGGCCGTACCGGCCGCCGGTGCGCTCCAGTTCGTGCAGCAGGGTGGTCATCAGCTTGGCGCCGCTCGCGCCGAGCGGGTGACCCAGGGCGATCGCGCCGCCGTTGACGTTGACCTTCTCCGGGTCCGCGCCGGTCTCCTTCAGCCAGGCCAGGACGACGGGCGCGAACGCCTCGTTGATCTCGACGAGGTCGATGTCGTGGATCGAGAGCCCGGTCTTCTTCAGGGCGTGCGCGGTGGCCGGGATGGGAGCCGTCAGCATGCGGATCGGGTCCTCGCCGCGGACGGAGAGATGGTGCACGCGCGCGCGTGGTGTCAGGCCGTGCTCGCGCACCGCCCGCTGCGAGGCCAGCAGCAGGGCCGCCGCGCCGTCGGAGACCTGCGAGGAACAGGCGGCGGTGACGGTCCCGCCGTCGATGACGGGCTTCAGCGCGGCCATCTTCTCCAGGGAGGTGTCCCGGCGCGGCCCCTCGTCGGCGGTGACCTGCCCGTGGGCGACGGTCTCGCGGGCGAAGCGGCCCTCGTCGATCGCCCGCACCGCCCGCCGGTGCGAGCGCAGGGCGAACTCCTCCTGGTCCCGGCGGCTGATGCCCCATTTCGCGGCGATCATCTCGGCGCCGGCGAACTGGTTCACCGGCCGGTCCCCGTACCGCGCGCGCCAGCCCTCGCTGCCCGCGAAGGGGCCCTGGGTGAAGCCGAGGGGCTCGGCTGCCTGCCGGGTGGCGTAGGCGATCGGGATCTGCGACATGTTCTGCACGCCGCCCGCGACCACCAGGTCCTGGGTCCCGGACAGCACGCCCTGCGCGGCGAAGTGCACGGCCTGCTGCGAGGAGCCGCACTGCCGGTCCACGGTCACGCCGGGCACCTCCTCGGGGAGCCCGGCGGCCAGCCAGCAGGTCCGAGCGATGTCCCCGGCCTGCGGCCCGACGGTGTCCAGGCAGCCGAAGACGACGTCCTCGACGGCGGCCGGGTCGACCCCGGCCCGCGCGACGAGCTCCTTCAGCACATGCGCGCCCAGGTCGGCCGGATGGACCGTGCTCAGTCCTCCTCCGCGCCGCCCGACGGGCGTACGGACCGCTTCGACGATGTAGGCCTCGGCCATGTCAACTCCCTCACAGGAAAGGGCTATTCACGTACGGCGATCCCGTCCAGCACCATCGACAGGTACTGCCGGGCGATCTCCTCCGGGCTGTGCTGTCCGCCGGGCCGGTACCAGGACGCGGCGACCCACACGGTGTCGCGGACGAACCGGTAGGCGAGGCGGATGTCGAGGTCGGTGCGGAAGACCCGGTCCGTGACGCCGCGTTCCAGCGTGGACAGCCACGCCTTCTCGAACCGGAGCTGCGACTCGGCGAGGAACGCGAACCGTTCCTGCGCCACGAGCTGCTTGCTCTCCTTCTGGTAGATCGCGACGGCGGCGCGGTGCCGGTCGATCTCCCGGAAGGACTCGGTGACCAGGGCCGCGAGTGTCTCCCGGGGTCCGAGCTCGGCGCCCAGGACGGTGTCGTAGCCGTCCCAGAGCTCGTCGAGGAAGGTCCGCAGGATCTCCTCCAGCATCGATTCCTTGGAGTCGAAGTGGTAGTAGAGACTGCCCGCGAGCATGCCCGCGTGGTCGGCGATCTTCCGGACGGTGGTGGCGTTGTAGCCCTGTTCGGCGAAGACCTCGGCGGCGGTGTCGAGGAGTTCACGGCGACGCGCGGGCGCCGCGGTCACCTGGGGCTTCTTCTTGGTCGGCACGAGCACATTGTCGTCTGCTCCGGCCGTCAGGCGTGCTGGCCGCTGACGGAGACGACCTCGCCCGTCATGTACGAGGAGTAGTCCGACGCCAGGAAGACGATCACGTTGGCCACCTCCCAGGGTTCGGCGTACCGCCCGAAGGCCTCCCGGGCGGTGAGCTCCTCCAGCAGTTCGGCCGAGGTCACCTTCACCAGGTGCGGGTGCATGGCGAGGCTCGGCGAGACGGCGTTGACCCGTACGCCGTACCCGGCCGCCTCGATCGCCGCGCAGCGGGTCAGTGCCATCACGCCCGCCTTCGCGGCGGCGTAGTGCGCCTGTCCGGCCTGGGCGCGCCAGCCGACGACGGAGGCGTTGTTGACGACGACTCCCCCGCCGGTCTCCCGCATCAGCCGCAGGGCGGCCCGGGTGCACCGGAAGGTTCCGCCCAGCGTGACGTCCAGGACGCGTGACCACTGCTCGTCGGTCATGTCGACGAGTTCGGCGGTCCCGCCGAGGCCCGCGTTGTTGACGACGACGTCCAGCCGCCCGTGTTCGCGCACGGCGGTGTCGAACAGGGCCCGTACCTGGCTGTCGTCGGTGACGTCGCACGGCAGGGCGGTCACCGACGCCTCGCCGAACTCGGCGGCCAGTTCGGCCTGGTGCGCCTTGAGCCGCCGTGCGTGGGCGTCGCTGATCAGCACGCGCGCGCCCTCCTCCAGGAAGCGGCGCGCGGTCGCTCCGCCGATGCCCGCGCCGGCCGCCGCGGTGATCACGGCGCTGCGGCCGTCGAGCAGCGCGTGCCCGGGAACGTACGGCGGACCCTCGACGTTCTTCATGACGGCACGCTAACCTACCAAACACTTGTTAGGGAAGAACGTGCGCACGAGGAGGACGCCCGTGGACCTCGCACACTCCCCCGCCGACGAGGCGTTCCGCGCCGAGGCCCGGGCCTGGTTGCGCGCGCGGGTGCCGTCCGGGCCGTTGCCCTCCCTGGAGACCGCCGAGGGCTTCGCGGCGCACCGCGCGTGGGAGGCCGAACTGGCCGCGGCCGGCTGGTCGGTGGTCAACTGGCCGACGCGCTACGGCGGGCGGGACTGCGGGCTGATGCGCTGGCTGGTCTTCGAGGAGGAGTACTACGCGGCGGGCGCCCCGGGCCGCGTCAACCAGAACGGCGTGAGCCTGCTCGCCCCCACCCTGCTCGACCACGGCACCGAGGAACAGCGGGCCCGGGTCCTGCCCCCGATGGCCTGCGGCGAGGTCGTCTGGGCGCAGGCCTGGTCGGAGCCCGAGGCCGGCTCGGACCTGGCCGCGCTGCGCGCCAGGGCGGTCCGTGCGGCCGGCGGCTGGCGGCTGAGCGGCAGTAAGACCTGGTCCTCGCGCGCGGCCTTCGCCGACCGCGCCTTCGGCCTGTTCCGCACCGACCCCGACGCCCCGAAACCCCATCAGGGCCTCACCTACGTCATGTTCGACCTGCGGGCCCCCGGAGTCACCGTCCGCCCCATCGGCCGCCTGGACGGGAAGCCGGCGTTCGCCGAACTCTTCCTGGACGAGGTGTTCGTGCCGGACGAGGACGTGATCGGGGAGCCGGGCCAGGGCTGGCGGATCGCGATGTCGACGGCGGCCAACGAACGCGGGCTCACCCTGCGCTCCCCCGGCCGCTTCCTCGCCACGGCCGACCGCCTGCACGCCCTCTGGGTGGACCGGGGCAGCCCGCAGGCCGGCGCGGCCCGCGTCGCCGACGCGCTGATCGGCGCCCGCGCCTACCAGCTGTTCACCTACGCGGCCGCCTCCCGCTTCCTCGCCGGGGAGCGGCTCGGCCCGGAGTCGAGCCTGAACAAGGTGTTCTGGTCGGAGTACGACATCGCGCTGCACGAGACGGCGCTGGATCTGCTCGGCGCGCAGGACGCGGAAGGGGAGGCGGCCGACACCGAGTGGTCCGAGGGGTACGTCTTCTCTCTGGCCGGCCCGATCTACGCGGGCACGAACGAGATCCAGCGCGACATCGTCGCCGAGCGACTGCTCGGCCTGCCGAGGGGACGCCGTCGATGACTTCGCCCAGGCCGGCCCCGCCGGCGATGCGGTTCCTGCTGGACACCGAACAGCGGGCGTTCGCCGCTTCGCTGGACGCGATGCTGAGCGCGGCCGACACCCCGGCCGTGATCCGCGACTGGAGCCGGGGCGAGCGGACGAGCGGCCTCGCCCTGTGGTCGCGGATCGCCGGGGCGGGTGTGTTCGCCCTGGCCGTCCCGGAGGCGTACGAGGGGCTGGGGCCCCGGCCGGTGGAGCTGGCCGTCGCCTTCGTGGAGCTGGGGCGGCACGCGGTGCCGGGCCCACTCGTGGAGACGGTCGCCGCGGCGGCCCTGTTGCTCGATCCGGGCCCCGCAGAGCGGTTCCTGCCCGCTCTGGCCGCGGGCAGGTCGATGGCCACGCTGGCGCCCGAGGGCGCGTACGCCGTGGACGGTGACGCGGCGACCTTACGCCTGGCGTCGGCCGGCGACGGCCTCCGGCTGGCTCCCGGGCACGGTCCGGTACGCCCCTCCCTCGACCCCGCCCGTCGCCTCACCCGCCTGCTGCCGGGCGGCGAACTCCTCACCCCGGACCCGCCGGTGGACCGTGCCCTGTGCTGGGCCCGTCTGGCCACCGCCGCGCAGGCTCTCGGGGTGGGTCTGGCGCTGCTGGAGCGGACCGTGGCGTATGTCGGGCAGCGCGTGCAGTTCGGCGTCCCCGTCGGCTCGTTCCAGGCGGTCAAGCACCGGCTGGCGGATGCGAAGATCGCGTTGGAGTTCGCCCGCCCCCTGGTCCTGGGCGCCGCCGTGACGATGAGCCCGGCGGATGTCGCCGCCGCGAAGGTGAGCGCCTGCGAGGCGGCGTACGCGACCGCGCGCACCGCACTCCAACTGCACGGCGCGATCGGCTACACGGCGGAGTACGACCTGTCGCTCTGGCTCACCAAGGCCCGCGCCCTGCGCACGGCCTGGGGCACCCCGGACGACTGCCGGGCGGAGGTCCTGCGCGGCCGCGCCTAGACCCCGCGTCTGCGGCGTGATCCAAACGACGGGCCCTGGCCTCAGCCGGTCACCTTGGCGACGAACGCGGCGAGGTTCGCCACGGTCCGCCCGATCTTCTCCTCCAGCGTGATCGTCTCGGGCAGCCGGGCCCCGGCGCCCGCGTCCCGCTTGCCCCGCACATACAGCGAGCAGGCGAGGTCGCTGCAGATGTAGGCCCCCACCGAGTTGCCCTGCTGGCCGGCCCTGCCCGCCTTCGGCGCGACCATCAGCGAGACGCCGCCGGAATGGGTGGTCAGGCACATCGTGCACATGCTGCGCCGCGCCTGCCACGAGCCCGAGGTGGAGGAGCGCAGCGCGAGGGCCTTCGGCCGGCCGTCCAGCTCGACGGCGAGGTAGGCCCGGTCGGGGGCCTGGGGGTCCCGCCAGCCGAGGTAGTCGAGGTCCTCCCAGGGCCGGTCGGCCAGGTCGCGGGGGACGGCCAGGCGCTTCGCCTCGCCCTTGGTGCAGTTGACGAACGCGGCACGGATCTCTTGCTCGGTGAGCGGCTTCATATAACGCAGGCTAATTTGCCTAAAGCTTTTAGGCAAACGCATAATGGCTATCGGCGGAGGAGTACGGGGCGAGACGCAGGAGGACGGGTATGGGGCGTGTGGGGCTGACCACGGATCGTCTGGTCCGGGCGGGCGCGGAGCTGGCCGACGAGGTCGGCTTCGACCAGGTGACCGTCTCGGCGCTCGCCCGGCGCTTCGACGTCAAGGTCGCGAGCCTGTACTCGCACGTGAAGAACTCCGACGACCTCAGCACCCGGATCGCCCTGCTCGCCCTGGAGGAGCTCGCCGACCGGGGCGACCTCGCGCTCGCCGGGCGGGCCGGCAAGGACGCCCTGACCGCCCTGGCCGACGTCTACCGCGACTACGCCCGCGAACATCCCGGCCGCTACGCCGCGGCCCAGCTGCGACTCGACCCCGAGACGGCGGCCGCGAGCGCCGGACCGCGGCACGCCCGCATGACCCGGGCGATCCTGCGCGGCTACGACCTCACGGAGCCGGACCAGACCCATGCCGTCCGGCTCCTGGGCAGCGTCTTCCACGGCTACGTCAGCCTGGAGCTCGGCGGCGGCTTCAGCCACAGCGCCCCCGACACCCAGGAGACCTGGACCCGGATCCTGGACGCCCTGGACGCCCTGCTGCGCAACTGGCCGCCCAAGAACTGACCGAAGCGGCAGGCGCGCACGCAGACAGCACGCGGGCAGGCGCGCGCAGGCACGTACGCAGACGGACGGGCATGCACGTACGCAGACGGACGGGCATGCGTGCGGGAAGAGCCGGTGTCAGCGCCCCGGCCCGCCGGTCGGTTCGCGATGCTCAGCCGGCGTCGGCTTCGGGATGGGCCGGTCCGCCCGGACACGGCACGCGCCGGCCGCGCCCGGAACCGGGGACGGCGGGGCCACCGGCGCCGCCGTCACGGGGTCAGGCCGACCACCGCCGTCGGGCCGTGCGCGTGCACGGTCGCGTCCTCCCCGTTCAGCAGGAGGGCGTCGTGGCGGGCGAGCCGCACCCCGTCGACGTCGGCGGACCCGCTTTCGCCGAGGGCGACGATCAGGGCGTGCGCCGCCCGCAGGCCGAGCCGGCCGCGTACGACCGCGACGGTCGGGGCCGGGGCGCCCCTGCGCCACATCACGTTGAGGTTGACGACGGGCCCGTCCAGCAGCCGACAGTCGGTGGGCTCGTCGCCGGGAAGGTCCCAGGGCACGCCGGTCGCGTCGACGAGCCGTCGCCGCCCGCCCACGGTCAGGTCCATGCCCGCGCCCTCGACCAGCGTCAACGTCCGCTCCACCGCGGGGAACACGGAGAACGGGCCGTCCGCGGCGACCTCGGCCAGGCTGACCCGCCAGGTGAAGTCGGCCATGCCCGCGCCCGCCGGGAAGCAGGCGATCTCACGGGTGACCCCGCCGCCGTTCTTCCAGGCTGTGGCCGCACGCCCGGCGGCGGGCAGCAGGACGGTCACCGGATGATCCCCTGCGCCCGGGCCGCCCTCAGCCACGACGGGAACTCCCCGACCAGCCGGTCGTACAGCTCCGCGTCCGACACCTTGCGCGGATCCGAACCGGCGTGGAAGAAACCGGCGTTGTCGACCGCCCGCTTCGCCGGTACGGGCAGTTCGTCGAGCTTGCGCAGGAAGTCGAACTGCTTGCTGCTCCGGTCGCCGAAGCCGATGAACTGCCAGAACAGGGGCAGCTTCGAGGCCTTGCACAGATAGCGTTCGGCGGCGAGCTTGTTGATCGGGCCGCCGTCGGTCTGGAAGACGACGAGCGCGGGATCCTTCGAGCCGCTGTCGAGGTAGTGGTCGATGACGGCGTCCATGGCGAGGTGGTAACTGGTCTTGCCCATGTGCCCGAGCCCGGCCACGATCCGGTCCACCCGCCCCCGATGGTCGGCGAGGGCGATGTCGGTGACGGCGTCGACGTCGGTGGAGAAGAAGACGGCCGGCACCCGGCCGTCGTCGTCGAGGTGCGCGGACAGGCCCAACACCCGGTCGGCGAGCGCCTGCACACTGCCGTCCTGGTAGTACGGCTTCATCGACCCCGAGTAGTCGACGACGAGATAGACGGCGGCCCGCTGACCGTCGAGACCGTGCTTGGTGAGGGAGACCCCGGCGCTCTTGTAGAGGTTGACCAGCGCGGGTGCGGTCTCCTGGACCTTGGTGAGACTGATCGCGACCATGGCGCACAGCCTCCCACACCCACCGGCCTTCGCCCTTTTGTTCGTTCGTCGACTAATTAGGATGGAATGACAAGGAACACGGCATTCCCGCTCTAGGGTGTGCGGCATGAAACGTGCCGCCGCCCTGGTCTGCGCCGCCGTAGCGTCGACGGTGTATCTGTTCACTCCCGCCCAGCCCGCCCAGCCGACGGCCGGTGTCCAGGCGACCCGGCCGGGCCTCACCGCCCCGACCCAGAAGGAACTGGCCCAGAAGATCGTGGCCAGCGCCGAGAACGGGACGCTGAACTGGCGCAGCGCGTACGGCTATGTCGAGGACATCGGTGACGGACAGGGCTACACGGCGGGACTGATCGGCTTCTGCACCGGCACCCACGATCTGCTCACCCTCGTCGAGCGCTACACGCGCGACCACCCGGACAACGCCCTCGCCCGTTATCTCCCCGCCCTGCGCCGGGTCGACGGCACCGCCTCGCACGCCGGTCTGGACCCCGGCTTCCCGGCCGCCTGGCGGGCGGAGTCGAGGGTGCCCGCCTTCCGGGCCGCCCAGGACGTCGAGCGCGACCGTGTCTACTTCGGCCCGGCGGTCCACCGGGGCCGGGTCGACGGCCTGGGCGCGCTGGGCCAGTTCATCTACTACGACGCCCTGGTCTTCCACGGCCCCGGCGCGGGCCCGACCAGCTTCGAGGGCATCCGGGCGCGCGCGATGCGGCAGGCCCGCACCCCGGCGCAGGGCGGCAAGGAGACCGACTACCTCGACGCCTTCCTGGACGCCCGCCGCCGGGCCATGCTGACCCGGCACCCCGGCATCGACACCTCGCGCGTCGACACCACCCAGCGCCGCTTCCTGAACGAGGGCAACCTCGGCCTGCGCCCCCCGCTGCGGTGGCAGGTGTACGGGGAGACGTACCGAGTGCCGTAGAGCCAGGCGGCCGGAGTTGAAGGCGGACATGCGGCGGCGCCTGCCCGGTCGTCCGGTCGGGGACTGTGGGGCAGGCGCCGTCTGTGTTCCGTACGCCTTTGTACGGGACGTTCTTGAGGGGCCCTACGGGGCCGTCAGACCAGCAGCGAGCGGTCCGTCGGGCGGATCGGGGCCGGCAGTTCGCTCGCGCCGGTCAGGAACCGGTCGACGCCGCGGGCGGCCGAGCGGCCCTCCGCGATCGCCCACACGATGAGCGACTGGCCGCGGCCGGCGTCACCGGCGACGTACACGCCCGGGACGTTGGTCCGGAAGTCGGCGTCGCGGGCGATGTTGCCGCGCTCGTCGAGCTCCAGACCGAACTGCTCCACCACGCCGTTCTCACGGTCGGTGCCGGTGAAGCCCATGGCGAGGGTGACCAGCTGGGCGGGGATCTTGCGCTCCGTGCCCGGCTTCGGGGTCAGCCTGCCGTCGATGAACTCGACCTCGCTGAGGTGCAGCCACTGGACGTTGCCGTCCTCGTCGCCCTCGAAGTGGGTGGTGGAGACGGAGTAGACCCGCTCGCCGCCCTCCTCGTGCGCGCTCGTGACCTTGTAGAGCATCGGGAAGGTCGGCCACGGCTGGGAGACCGCGTCCCGCTCCTCGCCCGGACGGGGCATGATCTCCAGCTGGGTGACCGAGGCCGCGCCCTGACGGTGGGCGGTGCCCACGCAGTCGGCGCCGGTGTCGCCACCGCCGATGACCACGACGTGCTTGCCCTCGGCCGAGATCGGGGGCGCCACGAAGTCGCCCTCCTGGACCTTGTTGGCCAGCGGCAGGTACTCCATCGCCTGGTAGACGCCCTTGAGCTCACGGCCGGGGACCGGAAGGTCGCGGGCGGTCGTGGCGCCGGCGGCGATGACGATGGCGTCGTAGCGCTTCTTCAGGTCGGTCGCCTTGAGGTCGCGGCCGATCTCGATCCCGGTACGGAAGCGGGTGCCCTCCGCGCGCATCTGCTCGATACGGCGGTTGATGTGCCGCTTCTCCATCTTGAACTCGGGGATGCCGTACCGGAGGAGGCCTCCGATGCGGTCCGCGCGCTCGTAGACGGCGACGGTGTGGCCGGCCCGGGTGAGCTGCTGGGCGGCGGCCAGGCCCGCTGGACCCGAGCCGATGACCGCGACGGTCTTGCCGGACAGGCGCTCGGGCGCCTGCGGGGCGACGTCACCGGTCTCCCACGCCTTGTCGATGATCGAGACCTCGACGTTCTTGATGGTGACGGCCGGCTGGTTGATGCCCAGCACACACGCCGACTCGCACGGAGCGGGGCACAGGCGGCCCGTGAACTCCGGGAAGTTGTTCGTGGCGTGCAGCCGCTCGGAGGCCGCCGTCCAGTCCTCGCGGTAGGCGAAGTCGTTCCACTCGGGGATCAGGTTCCCCAGCGGACAGCCGTTGTGACAGAACGGGATGCCGCAGTCCATGCACCGGCCGGCCTGCTTGCCGATGATCGGCAGCAGCGAACCGGGGACGTAGACCTCGTTCCAGTCCTTCAGACGCACGTCGACGGGACGGGACTTGGCGACCTCGCGGCCGTGGTTCAGGAAGCCCTTCGGGTCAGCCATTGGTCGCCGCCTCCATCATCTTCTCGGTGATCTCGGACTCGGAGAGTCCCGCCTGCTCGGCGGCGTCCTTGGCGGCGAGCACTGCCTTGTACGTGCTGGGGATGATCTTGCTGAAGCGCTCCGCGGCGGTGTCCCAGTCGACGAGCAGCTTCGCCGCGACCGTCGAACCGGTCTCCTCGGCGTGCCGGCGCACGACGTCGTGCAGCCACTGCTTGTCGGTCTCGTCCGGCGTCTCGACGGCGCCGAGGTTGCCGGCGTTGACGTTGTCGCGGTTCAGGTCGATCACGTAGGCGATGCCGCCCGACATACCGGCCGCGAAGTTGCGGCCCGTCTCGCCGAGGACCACCGCGTGACCGCCGGTCATGTACTCGCAGCCGTGGTCGCCCACGCCCTCGGAGACGACCGTCGCGCCGGAGTTGCGGACGCAGAACCGCTCACCGGTCCGGCCGCGCAGGAACAGCTCGCCGCCGGTCGCGCCGTAGGCGATGGTGTTGCCCGCGATCGTCGAGAACTCGGCGAGGTGGTCGGCGCCCCGGTCCGGGCGGACGACGACACGGCCGCCCGAAAGGCCCTTGCCGACGTAGTCGTTGGCGTCGCCCTCCAGACGCAGCGTGACACCGCGCGGGAGGAAGGCGCCGAAGGACTGGCCGGCGGAACCGGTGAAGGTGATGTCGATGGTGTCCTCGGGCAGGCCCGCGCCACCGAACTTCTTCGTCACCTCGTGGCCGAGCATGGTGCCGACCGTGCGGTTGATGTTGCGGATGGAGACCTGGGCGCGCACCGGCTGGGCGTCGGTCGCGGAGTCCGCGGCCAGGGCGTCGGCGGCGAGCTTGATCAGCTCGTTGTCGAGCGCCTTCTCCAGGCCGTGGTCCTGCGTGACGACCTGGTGCAGCGCCGCGCCCTCGGGCAGGGCGGGCACGTGGAACAGCGGGGCCAGGTTCAGGCCCTGTGCCTTCCAGTGGTCGACGGCGCGCTCGACGTCGAGGACCTCGGCGTGGCCGACGGCCTCCTCGATGGTGCGGAAGCCCAGCTCGGCGAGGATCTCGCGGACCTCCTCGGCGATGAACTTGAAGAAGTTCACCACGTACTCCGCCTTGCCGGCGAAGCGGTCGCGGAGCACCGGGTTCTGGGTGGCGATGCCGACCGGGCAGGTGTCCAGGTGGCAGACGCGCATCATGACGCAGCCGGAGACGACGAGCGGCGCGGTCGCGAAACCGAACTCCTCGGCGCCGAGCAGCGCGGCGATGATCACGTCGCGGCCGGTCTTCAGCTGGCCGTCGGTCTGCACCACGATCCGGTCGCGCAGGCCGTTGAGCAGCAGCGTCTGCTGGGTCTCGGCGAGGCCGAGCTCCCAGGGGCCGCCCGCGTGCTTGAGCGAGGTGAGCGGGGAGGCGCCGGTGCCGCCGTCGTGGCCGGAGATGAGCACGACGTCCGCGTGCGCCTTGGACACACCGGCCGCGACCGTGCCGACGCCGACCTCGGAGACCAGCTTCACGTGAATCCGCGCCTGCGGGTTCGCGTTCTTCAGGTCGTGGATCAGCTGGGCCAGGTCCTCGATCGAGTAGATGTCGTGGTGCGGCGGCGGGGAGATCAGACCGACACCGGGGGTGCTGTGCCGGGTCTTGGCGACCCACGGGTAGACCTTGTGGCCGGGCAGCTGGCCGCCCTCGCCGGGCTTGGCGCCCTGGGCCATCTTGATCTGGATGTCGTCGGCGTTGACCAGGTACTCGGAGGTGACGCCGAAGCGGCCGGAGGCGACCTGCTTGATCGCCGAGCGGCGCGCCGGGTCGTACAGCCGGTCCGCGTCCTCGCCGCCCTCACCGGTGTTGGACTTGCCGCCCAACTGGTTCATGGCGATGGCGAGGGTCTCGTGCGCCTCCTTGGAGATGGAGCCGTACGACATGGCGCCGGTGGAGAAGCGCTTGACGATCTCGTCGACCGACTCGACCTCGTCGAGGGAGATCGGCTGACGGCCGCCGACACCGGTCTTGAAGCCGAAGAGGCCGCGCAGCGTCATGAGGCGCTCGGACTGCTCGTTCACGCGGTCCGTGTACTTCTTGAAGATGTCGTAGCGGGCCGTGCGCGTCGAGTGCTGGAGGCGGAAGACCGTCTCCGGGTCGAACAGGTGCGGCTCGCCCTCGCGGCGCCACTGGTACTCGCCGCCTATCTCCAGGGCGCGGTGGGCCGGCGCGATGCCGCTGGCCGGGTACGCCTTGGCGTGGCGGGCGGCGACCTCCTTGGCGATGACGTCGATGCCGACGCCGCCGATCTTGGTGGCGGTGCCGCTGAAGTACTTGGTGACGAAGGCGTCGTCGAGACCGACGGCCTCGAAGACCTGGGCGCCGCGGTAGGAGGCGACGGTCGAGATGCCCATCTTGGACATGACCTTCAGGACGCCCTTGCCCAGCGCGTAGATCAGGTTGCGGATCGCCTGCTCGGGCTCCATGCCGTCCAGGAAGGTGCCCGCGCGCAGCAGGTCCTCGACGGACTCCATCGCCAGGTACGGGTTGACGGCGGCGGCGCCGAAGCCGATCAGCAGCGCGACGTGGTGGACCTCGCGGACGTCACCGGCCTCGACAAGGAGGCCCACCTCGGTGCGCTGCTTGGTGCGGATGAGGTGGTGGTGGACGGCCGCGGTGAGCAGCAGCGACGGGATCGGGGCGTGCTCGGCGTCCGAGTGGCGGTCCGACAGGACGATGAGACGGGCGCCGTTGTCGATGGCGGCGTCGGCCTCGGCGCAGATCTCCTCGATGCGCGCGGCCAGCGCGTCACCGCCGCCGTGCACCCGGTACAGACCGGAGAGCGTCGCGGCCTTGAAGCCGGGCATGTCGCCGTCGGCGTTGATGTGGATGAGCTTGGCCAGCTCGTCGTTGTCGATGACCGGGAACGGCAGGGTGACCGTCCGGCACGACGCGGCGCTCGGCTCGAGCAGGTTGCCCTGCGGGCCGAGGGAGGAGCGCAGCGAGGTCACGAGCTCTTCGCGGATCGCGTCCAGCGGCGGGTTGGTGACCTGCGCGAACAGCTGGGTGAAGTAGTCGAAGAGCAGCCGCGGGCGGGCGGAGAGCGCGGCGATCGGCGAGTCCGTGCCCATGGAGCCGAGCGGTTCGCCGGCGGTCTTGGCCATCGGCGCGAGGATGACGCGCAGCTCTTCCTCGGTGTAGCCGAAGGTCTGCTGGCGGCGGGTGACCGAGGCGTGGGTGTGCACGATGTGCTCGCGCTCGGGCAGGTCGACCAGCTCGATCTCGCCGGCCTCCAGCCACTCGGCGTAGGGCTTCTCGGCGGCGAGCTGGGCCTTGATCTCGTCGTCCTCGATGATGCGGTGCTCGGCGGTGTCGACGAGGAACATCCGGCCGGGCTGGAGGCGGCCCTTGCGGACGACCTTGGCCGGGTCGATGTCGAGGACGCCGACCTCGGAGCCGAGGACGACGAGGCCGTCGTCGGTGACCCAGTAGCGGCCGGGACGCAGACCGTTGCGGTCGAGCACGGCGCCGACCTGGGTGCCGTCGGTGAAGGTGACACAGGCCGGGCCGTCCCAGGGCTCCATCATCGTGGAGTGGAACTCGTAGAAGGCGCGCCGGGCCGGGTCCATGGAGTCGTGGTTCTCCCACGCCTCCGGGATCATCATCAGCACGGAGTGCGGCAGCGAGCGGCCACCGAGGTGGAGCAGCTCGAGCACCTCGTCGAAGGACGCCGAGTCGGAGGCGTCCGGCGTACACACCGGGAAGATCCGCTCGATGGACTTCTCGTCCGGGCCGAAGAGGTCCGACACCAGCTGCGACTCGCGGGCGGTCATCCAGTTGCGGTTGCCCTTGACGGTGTTGATCTCACCGTTGTGCGCGACGAAGCGGTACGGGTGCGCGAGCGGCCACGACGGGAAGGTGTTCGTGGAGAAGCGCGAGTGGACGAGCGACACGGCCGAGGCGAAGCGGCGGTCGGACAGGTCCGGGAAGAAGGGCTCGAGCTGACCGGTGGTCAGCATGCCCTTGTAGACGATGGTCCGCGCGGACAGCGAGGGGAAGTAGACGCCGGCCTCGCGTTCGGCGCGCTTGCGCAGCACGAACGCCTTGCGGTCGAGGTCGATGCCCGTGCTCGCGTGGTCCGTGACGAAGATCTGGCGGAAGGCCGGCATCGTCGAGCGGGCGGTGGCGCCGAGCAGCCCGGGGGCGACCGGGACCTCGCGCCAGCCGAGGACGGTGAGGCCCTCGTCGGTGGCGATCGTCTCGATCTGTGAGACGACCTGGTCGATGCCGTCCTCGGGGAGGAAGGCGATACCGACGGCGTAGCCGCCGGCCTCGGGGAGCTCAAGTCCGGCGACCTCGCGGAAGAAGGCGTCCGGGACCTGGGTCAGGATGCCCGCGCCGTCGCCGGAGTCCGGCTCGGAGCCGGTGGCGCCGCGGTGTTCGAGGTTGCGCAGAACGGTGAGCGCCTGCTCGACCAGCGTGTGGCTCGCCTCGCCGGTGAGGTTGGCCACGAAGCCGACGCCACAGGCGTCGTGCTCGTTGCGGGGGTCGTACATACCCTGCGCAGCAGGGCGAGCATCCATGAAGGACCAGTTCTGGCCATTCGCGGAATGCTGGGACGGCTGGCGCGGCGTACGCATCGGCTCTCCCGTCGTCGTCTCAAGTGGCATATCTGCTGGCGAAGGGACGACGTTGGCCCTCTGCGTAACGCAAAATTTCGTGCAGGTTACATGATGGAGCGGTTCTCGGGAACCGGATACTCCGTTCCAGCATGCGGACGCCACGGTGTCACGACGGGGGTATCGCGCACGTGGCTGAAAGTATGTGGGGACCGAACGGGACGAGATCGATCAGATCGGTGTCCGCCGGTCCGGCAGGCGAGGAGAGCGGCGTCGTTCACCTCGCGAGTACGCCGAAGGCGTCATTGCCCACAGCGCTTACGGCTCATGCCCGCTGGTTAAGCACTCGAAACCAGTCAGTAACGGCTACTTATGCGGCCCAACGCATAAGTAGCATCCGCACTATCCTACGGCCGTTCCGAACCAGCTGCCCAGGGCGTACGTCACACCGGCCGCCGCGCCACCGAGGGCGAGCTGCCGCAGTCCGCTGTACCACCAGGTGCGCGCGGTCACCCGGGCCACCACGGCCCCGCAGCCGAACAGCCCGAACAGCGCGAGCAGCACGGCCGGCCAGAGCGAAGCGGCACCCAGGAGATAAGGGAGTACGGGCAGCAGCGCGCCCAGCGCGAACGCGCCGAAGCTCGACACGGCGGCGATCAGCGGCGAGGGCAGATCGGAGGGATCGATGCCCAGCTCCTCACGGGCATGGATCTCCAGGGCCTGCTCGGGATCGCGCGACAGCTGCTGGGCGACCCGCCGGGCCAGCTCGGGCTCGACGCCCCGGGCCTCGTACAGCGCGGCGAGTTCCGCCTCCTCGTCCTTGGGGTGCTTTCTCAGCTCCCGGCGCTCGACCTCGAGTTCGGCCTCGACGAGCTCGCGCTGCGAGGCGACGGAGGTGTACTCACCGGCGGCCATGGAGAAGGCGCCCGCGGCGAGACCGGCGAGTCCGGTGATGACCACGGTCTGGTGACCCACCGAACCGCCGGCGACACCGGTCATCAGGGCCAGGTTGGAGACCAGGCCGTCCATCGCGCCGAAGACGGCGGGCCGCAACCAGCCCCCGTTGACGTCCCGGTGGGTGTGGTTGTCGCGGTGCGCCTCGTGCAGTGCGGCTTCGGTCTCGATGATGGCCATGAGGTCCCCCAGGGTGTTCCACGGCGCCCCAGCAAGCTGAGGCAAAGCTAAGTCTGGACTGATTCCACTATTCGACAACACCCAAGATATGCCGGGAGATTCCCGCCCGCCAGGAAGGAAAGGCTGGGCTAACCTGCGGTTTTACCCTCGAATGCTCATACGATCGACTGGCTGCACAGATGTCGACCGGGTGACATGAGGGCCTGTGAGGCTGAGGTCAACCGCCGACGGTGGGACACATCCGCAAAAGGGCCCCGCGCCCCGTGCGGAGCCCCTGAGGAGAGGTCGCGTATGGCATCGACCGCCCGCATCCCCTCGGTCCCGGCGCCCGGGGACACCGCCGACTTGCGCGAACGGGCCCGCGGCGCCCTGCTCGGCCTGGCCGTGGGAGACGCCCTGGGAGCCCCCGCGGAGAACATGAAGCCCTCCGAGATCCGCGCCCGCTGGGGCCGTATCACGGGATACGTCACCGACCGGCCGGCCGGCACCGACGACACCGAGTACGCGATCTTCTCGGGCCTGCTGCTGGCCCGCCACGGCTCCGCGCTCACCCCCGCCCACGTCGAGGCGGCCTGGCACCAGTGGATCGCCGACCTCGACGAGGGCCCCTTCCGCGGCGCCGGCTTCAGCGAACGCGGCACCCTGGAGAACCTCCGCCGAGGCCTGGCGGCGCCGATCTCGGCGCAGCACCGGCACGCCTGGAGCGACGGCCTGGCGATGCGCGCCGCCCCCTTCGGCGTCTTCGCCGCCGGCCGCCCGGCCGAAGCGGCCCGTCTGGTCGCGATCGACGGCGCGGTGAGCCACGACGGCGAGGGCATCTACGGCGGTCAGGCGGTCGCGGCGGGAGTGGCGGCGGCGATGGCGGGAGCGCCGGCGATCTCGGTGGTCGCCTCCGCCCTCGCCGTGGTCCCCGAGGACTCCTGGACGGCGCGTTCGCTGCGCCGGGCGGTGGCGGTGGCCCACCGGGGCGAACGTGCGGTCCGCTCCGCCGTCGTCATCGGCGGCTACCCCTGGACCGACCTCGCCCCCGAGGCCGTCGCCCTCGCCTTCGGCGCCTACGCGGCCGCCGACGGCGACTTCCGCGAAGCCGTCCTGACGGCGGTGAACATGGGCCGCGACGCGGACACGACGGCCGCGGTGGCGGGCGCCCTGGCCGGTGCCACGCAGGGCGTGTCGGCGATCCCGGCGGAGTGGGCGGCGGCGATCGGCCCGGCACGGGGCAGCTGCCTGCCGTCCATGGCGGGCCACCACGTGCTGGACGTGGCCGAGTTGCTGGTGCCGGGCGAGGGCGGGAAGTGGGGCGAGGGGATGGTCATGGACGACCTCGTGCCCAGCCTGATGGGCCTCGCCCGGTTCCCCCTGCCGGACCCGACCGCCTTCCCCCTGACGACGAACGACACCACGGAGGTACGGCTGTGAGGCCACCCGGACCGCTGGACGAGGGAATGACGGCCGGAATGCTCATGGCGGACCCGGACGAACCCGCGGCCGCCGACGGCGAGCACGCTCGGCAGGGGCCACCCGCAGCCGACGACGAAAGCCGCACGGGTGGTGCCGGTGGGAACGGCAAGGCCGAAGGCGCAGCCGAGGCCATGGAGACCGCCCACCCGCGGGACGCGCGCCGCATCGAAGGCCTCCTTCTCGGCCTCGCCGCGGGCGACGCCGCCGGCTGGCCCGCCGCCCGCCACCGAGCCGCCCGGATGCCGGAGTGGACCCGCCGCCTCACCCGCGAACTCGACACCTTCGCCGAACACAACGCGACGACCACCCTCCCCGTCCCCATCGCCCTCAACCAACCCCCCGAACCCCTCCGCCTCGGCCCCTCCGACGACGCCGAGTGGGCGGCCTTCGCGGCCGAGGCGGTCCTGCGGGCCGGCGACGACGCCGCCCTCGGCGACCTCAGCCGGGAACGCCGGATGCGCGCCGCCATCGACCTCACCTGGAACGCCATCGCCTGCGAGGTCGCGGCCGCCGCCGACCGGGCGCCCGAGATCGAGTCCGCCGTCCTCCCCCTGCGCGCCCGGATCTCCGTCCGCGCCGGCCTCGGCAACCTCGCCGCAGGACTGCGACCGCCCGCCACCGGCCACGACAACCCCCACTACTTCGACGACGCGGCCTGCGTGCGCGCCTGCGTCCTGGCCGTGGCCCACCCCGGCGACCCCCGACTCGCCGCCGAACTCGCCGAGTTCGACGCCCGCTACACACAGGACGGCGACGGCGTGCACGGTGCGCGCGCGATGGCGGCGGCGCTGGCGCTGGCCCTCGTCGGCGCGGACCCCGACGCCTGCGTGGCGGCGGCGCTCGCCGAACTCCCCGAGCACACCGAGGTCGGCCGCAACGCCCGTCACGCCCTGGAACTGGCCCGCGGCGCCGACAGCGCCTTCACGCTCGTCCCCCTCCTGGAGCACCAGATCGTCGACCACGTCTACAGCTACGGCATCGCGGCGGCGGAGACGGTCCCGGTGGCCCTGGCCCTGGTGGCGGCGTCCGGCGGCCGTATCGGCGAAGCGGTACCGGCGGCGGCCTGTCTCTCCCGGGTCGCGGACTCCGCCCCGGCCCTGGCGGGCGCGCTGACCGGCGCGTTGGGCGGCGGCGCCACGATCCCCGCCTCCTGGCGGGACAGCTGCCGCGTCCTCTCCGGCTGCGTACTGCCCCGGCTCACCGGCACCGACCTGGTGGAACTCGCCGAACTCCTGGAAGCCACGCAACCGGCCCCTCCAGGAGGATGATTCGGGGCATGACGCCCAAAGCACAAGAAAGCAACGGCGGAACCCTGGAAGACCGCATCACCGGAGCCCTCGTCGGCGCGGCCGTCGGCGACGCGCTCGGCGGCCCCGTCGAGGGCTACTCCCCCGAGCAGATCCTCCAGCGCCACGGCACCCGGGTCCACGGCGTCGTCGGTCCCTGGAACGGCGACGAATGGCGCACCGCCCGCCCCATCGCCCCGTACCACAAGGGCGACGGCCACGTCACCGACGACACCTTGATGACCCACGCGCTGATCAGGGTCTACGCCACGGTCCGCGATCACCTGGACGCCTACGCGATCGCCGACCACCTGGTCCCGGACCTGCTGACGACACCCCGCTGGATCCCGGAGCTGGAGGCGGAGGCGCTTCCCCTCCAGCGGATCTTCCTGGCGGAGAAATGGCTGGTGGCAAGGCTGCACTACGGGCATGTGGACCCCCGTGAGGCAGGCGTCGGCAACATCGTCAACTGTGGTGCGGCGATGTACATGGCGCCGGTGGGCCTGGTCAACGCGGCCAACCCGGCGGGCGCGTACGCCGAGGCGCTGGACATCGCCGGCGCCCACCAGTCGTCGTACGGCCGCGAGGCGGCGGGAGTCTTCGCGGCGGCGGTGGCGGCCGCGTGCACGCCGGGCGCGACGGCGGACTCCGTCGTCACGGCCTGTCTGGCCCTGGCCCAGGACGGGACCCGCACGGCGATCGAGAAGGTCTGCGAAGCGGCGGCCCGGCACACCGACTTCGAATCGGCGCTGGTGCCGCTCCGGGAGGCGGTGGCGCCGTACGACACCGTCGGCCCCGACTACCGCCGGCCCTCCCTGGCCGCCCGCCGCCCGTCCCGCCTGCACGCGATCGAGGAACTCCCCGTCGCCCTGGGCATGTTGCTGGTGGCCGACGGCGACTACCGGCAGGCGGTCCTGGGTGCGGTCAACTACGGCCGCGACTGCGACTCGATCGCGACGATGGCGGGAGCGGTGGCCGGCGCCCTCGGCTCGCCGGTCCCCGACGAATGGTCGAAGCAGGTCGGCGAGGCCAGCCGCCTCGACCTCCGGCAGCCCGCGGCGACGCTCACCGAGGTCACCCGGGAGATCTTCGACCGCGACGTCCACCACCGCCGCACCCACGAGCGGGCGTTCTCCGCGATCGGAGGTCCGCGATGCTCCGACTGACCTGGGTCCAGCCCGAGGACCTCCTCGGCCACGAACTGCGCCAGGCGGCCGAGGACGGCCGGGAACCCTGGGCGATCGCCGCACGCTGGAAAGCGGCCGGCGGCTGTGAGGCCCCCGCCCGCGCCGGTGCGTCCCCGCAGCGCGCCTCGCGCTATCTGCGCCTCCTCGCGGACGATCTGCTGGACGAACTGGCCGACCTGCCCAGCAGGTCGGCGGAACACGAACCGACCGGACTGGAGAAGATCAGGGCCCTGTGCCCGCAGTGGCCGAGCCGTCCGGCCGGCGCGCCCGCGCAGGCCCCCGCCCCCGCCGCGCTGGAAGCGGCCTGGCTGGGCCGGGCCGTCGGCTGCCTGCTGGGCAAACCGGTGGAGAAACTCCCCCTGGACGCCGTCCGCCAACTCGCCCGGTCCACCGGCAACTGGCCCCTCGCCGGCTACTTCACCGCCCGCGGAATCCCCGAGCCCCTCCTCGAGGCGCACCCCTGGAACCGCCGCTCGGCGACCACCTCCCTCGCCGAGAACATCGACGGCATGCCCGAGGACGACGACCTCAACTACCCGCTTCTCAACCTCCTCCTGCTCCAACGCCACGGCAGGGACTTCACCACCACCGACGTGGCCCGGCTCTGGCTGGACGAACTCCCCGCGGGCCGCACCTTCACCGCCGAGCGCCTCGCCCTGCGCAACCTCCTCTGCGGCATCGAGCCCCCGCTCACCGCCCGCCACCGCAACCCCTTCCGCGAGTGGATCGGCGCCCTCATCCGCGCCGACGTCCACGGCTGGACCAACCCCGGGGACCCGGCCGCGGCGGCCGAGCAGGCCCACCGCGACGCCACCCTCACGCACACCGCCAACGGCGTCTACGCGGCGATGTTCACGGCGGCCACCATCGCCGCCGCCGCGACCGGCGTCCATGACGTCCACGCCTGTCTGCGCACCGGCCTGACCGTCGTCCCGCCCCGCTCCCGTCTCGCGCAGGCGGTCACCCACGCCGTCCGGCTGGCCGGGGAGCACCCCGACTTCGACACCGTGGTGGACGAACTCCACGCCGCCCACCAGGGGCACCACTGGGTCCACGCCATCCCCAACACCGCCCTGATCGCCGCCGCCCTCACCCACGCGGACGGCGACTTCACCGGCTCCATCGGCCGTGCCGTGTCCGGCGCCCTGGACACCGACTCGGCCGGCGCGACGGCCGGCGGGATCGCCGCCCTGCTCACCGGCGACCCGGCCGCCCTGCCCGACCACTGGACGGCCCCCCTCAAGAACCGCCTGGCCACCTCCGTCGCCGGCCTCGACGGCGTCGGCTTCGACACCCTGGCCCACCTCACCTGGTCCCTCATCCCCCGGGAGGCTTCCCAGCCATGACCGACATCGTCGTGCTCGGCAGCACGAACATGGACCTCGTCGCCTACGTGGCGAAGCCCCCGCAGCGCGGGGAGACCGTGACGGGACGGGAGTTCCGTACGATCCCCGGCGGCAAGGGCGCCAACCAGGCGGTCGCCGCCGCCCACGCGGGCGGCACCGTCTCGATGATCGGCGCCGTCGGCAACGACGCCTTCGGCACCCGGCTGCGCTCCACCCTGGAGCACTCCGGCGTCAACACCGACCACCTGCGCACCGTCGAGAGCCCCTCCGGCACCGCGCACATCGTCGTGGACGACGAGGGCGGCAACGCGATCGTGGTCGTCCCCGGCGCGAACGGCACCGTCGACCACCTCGTCCCCGGCGACGAGGTCCTCATCTCCTCCGCCGACGCGCTCCTGCTCCAGCTCGAGGTCCCCCTCGCCGCGGTCGTCGCGAGCGCCCGGGCGGCCCGCGCCCACGGCGTCCGGACGATCCTCACCCCGGCCCCCGCCCAGCCGCTCCCGCCCGAACTCCTTGCGGCCACCGACCTGTTGGTCCCCAACGAGCACGAGGCGGCCACGCTCACCGGCCGCACCGACCCGCGCGAGGCGGCCACCGCCCTGCTGGACAGCGTGCCGGAGGTGGTCATCACGCTCGGTGCGTCCGGCAGCCTGTACGCCACCCGCGGAGCACAGCCGCTGACCGTGCCCGCCCCGCGCGTCACCGCCGTCGACTCGACCGGCGCGGGCGACACCTTCGTCGGCGCCCTCGCGGTCGCGCTCGGCGAGGGCCGGCCCGTACGGGAGGCGCTGGCCTGGGCGTCCGCGGCGGCGGCCCTGTCGGTCCAACGACCGGGCGCCTCCGCCTCGATGCCCTACCGCTCCGAGATCGAGACGCAGTACGCGTCATGACCGAGAAGACCACCGAAAAGGCCTCCGAAGAGGCCACCGCGAAGACCCCCGAGAACACCCCTGAAAAGGCCCCTGAGAAGACCGCTCCCCTGCACGGTGTCCGCGTCCTGGACCTGGCCACGCTCTTCGCCGGGCCCCTCGCCGCCACCATGCTCGGCGACTTCGGCGCGGAGGTCGTCAAGGTCGAGCACCCCACCCAGCCGGACCCCTCCCGAGGACACGGCCCGTCCAAGGACGGCGTGGGCCTGTGGTGGAAGCTCCTCGGCCGCAACAAGCGCACCATCACCCTCAACCTCTCCAGGCCCGGCGGCCGCGCCACGCTGCTGCGCCTCGCCGCCACCGCCGATGTGATCATCGAGAACTTCCGGCCCGGCACCCTGGAGAAGTGGGACCTCGGCTGGGACGCGCTGTCGGCGGCCAACCCCCGCCTGGTCCTCACCCGGGTCACCGCCTTCGGCCAGTTCGGCCCCTACGCCCATCGCCCCGGCTTCGGCACCCTCGCCGAGGCGATGAGCGGATTCGCGGCGATCACCGGAGAACCGGACGCCTCCCCGACCCTCCCGCCCTTCGGCCTGGCCGACTCGATCGCCGGTCTGGCCACCGCCTACGCCGTCATGACGGCCCTCGCCGCCCGCGACCGCACCGGCGAGGGGCAGGTCGTCGACATGGCGATCATCGAGCCCATCCTCACCGTCCTCGGCCCCCAGCCGCTCTGGTACGACCAGCTGGGATACGTCCAGGCCCGCACCGGCAACCGGTCCGCCAACAACGCCCCGCGCAACACCTACCGCACGGCCGACGGGAACTGGGTCGCCGTCTCCACGTCGGCCCAGTCGATCGCGGAGCGCGTGATGCGCCTGGTCGGCCGCCCCGACCTGATCGACGAGCCCTGGTTCGCGACCGGCGCCGACGGGGCCGCCCACGCCGACCTGCTCGACGAGGCGGTCGGCAGCTGGATCGCCGCCCGCAGCCGCACCGACGTCCTCGCCGCCTTCGAGAAGGCGGAGGCCGCGATCGCCCCGATCCAGGACGTACGCGACGTGATGGCGGACCCCCAGTACCAGGCCCTCGACACGATCACCGCGGTCGAGGACCCGGAGCTGGGCCGGATCCGCATGCAGAACGTCCTCTTCCGGCTCTCCTCGACCCCCGGCGCGATCCGCTGGACCGGCCGCCCGCACGGCGCCGACACCGAGGAGGTCCTGACCGAACTGGGCCTGACCGAAGCCGAGCTGACGTCCCTCCGCGAGGCGGGCGCCGTATGACGAAAACCCCTCTGACCTGGCTCTATGTCCCCGGCGACCGCCCACAGACCGTCACCAAGGCTCTCGCCTGCGGCGCCGACGTCGTCATCGTCGACCTGGAGGACGCGGTCGCCCCGGACCGCAAGGAGTACGCCCGCACGGCCACCGCCGAACGCCTCCGCGAGCCCCAGCCGGTCCCGGTCCACGTCCGGGTGAACGCCCTCGACAGCCCCTTCGCCGCGGCGGACCTGCGCACGATGGCCGCCCTCCCCGGGGTCTCCGCCCTGCGCCTGCCGAAGGTGACGTCCCCGCACCAGATCACCCGCGTCGCCGCGGCCGTGCCGCCCGCGGACCGTGGAGCCACCCCCCTCCACGCCCTCCTGGAAACGGCCCTCGGCATCGAACACGCCTTCGCCATCGCCTGCGCCCACCCCTCGCTGCGCGGCATCGCCCTGGGCGAGGCGGACCTACGAGCCGACCTGGGCGTCCGCGACGACGCGGGCCTCGACTGGTCCCGCGCCCGGGTCGTGGTCGCCGCCCGGGCCGCGGGTCTGGCGCCCCCACCCCAGTCGGTGCACCCCGACATCCGTGACCTGGAGGGCCTGGCCACCAGCTGCGCCCACGGCCGCACCCTCGGTTTCCTGGGCCGCGCCGCCATCCACCCCCGCCAGCTCCCGATCATCGAACGGGCCTACCTGCCCACCCAGCACGAGCTGGAGGAAGCGGAGACGATCGTGAAAGCGGCGGCCACCGAGCAGGGCGCCCAGGCCCTCCCGGACGGCCGGTTCGTCGACGCGGCCGTGGTGGCGATGGCACAGCGCACCCTGTCCCTGGCAGCCCGCGGGGACTGAACCTCCCCGTCGCACACAGACGACGAGGGCGCCCGGCAGATCCCGGGCGCCCTCGTCGTCGTACGAACAACCAGTCGTCAGCTCTTCTTGCCGGCCGACTCGGCTCCGTCCTTGACCTCGTCCTTCGCCCCGGCCACGTCTGCGGCCGGGTCCTCGGCCTTCACCGCAGCGGCCTTCCCGGCGTCGGCCTTCGTGCCGCCGTCGGCCTTGACGTCGGCCGATGCCTTGGCATCGGTGGAGGCCTTGGCACCGGCGGAAGCCTCGGTGCCGGCAGATGCCTTGGCGTCGCCAGAGGCCTTGGTGTCCGCCTCGCCCTGGGCGTCGGCGTCGATCCCGGCCTTCGCTTCGCCGTCGCTCTTCGCGCCGGTCTTCGCCTCGGCGCCGGACTCAGCCTTGTCCTTGCCCTCAGCCTTGTCCTTGCCCTCAGCCTTGTCCTTGGCCCCGGCCTTCTCCTCGGCCGCGTCCTCCGAATCCGAGGTGCCCTCGCCGTCGGCTTCCGTCCCACCGCCGGAGGCAACCGCACCCGGCTCGACCACCGCTTCGCGCCCCGGCCGCTTCTTCGCCGAGATCACGATGTAGATCACCGCGAGCACGAACACGACCATCGCTGTCCAGTCGTTCAGCCGCAGGCCCAGGATGTGGTGGGCGTCGTCGACCCGCATGTACTCGATCCACGCGCGGCCCACGCAGTACGCGGCGACGTACAGCGCGAAGGCCCGCCCGTGTCCGAGCTTGAAGCGGCGGTCGGCCCAGATGACGAGGAGCGCGACGCCGATGCACCACAGCGACTCGTACAGGAACGTCGGGTGGTAGTAGCCGGGCACCCTGCCGTCCGCCGAGGACGTGATGTGCACCGCCCAGGGAAGGTCGGTCTGCTTGCCGTACAGCTCCTGGTTGAACCAGTTGCCCCAGCGGCCGATCGCCTGGGCGAGGGCGATGCCGGGCGCGATGGCGTCGGCGTACGCGGGCAGCGCGATGCCCCGGCGGCGACAGCCGATCCACGCGCCCACCGCGCCGAGCGCGATCGCGCCCCAGATACCGAGGCCGCCCTCCCAGACCTTGAAGGCGTCCACCCAGTCGCGGCCCTCGCTGAAGTACAGCTCGTAGTCCGTGATCACGTGGTAGAGCCGGCCGCCGACCAGTCCGAAGGGCACCGCCCAGACGGAGATGTCGGCCACCGTGCCGGTCTGTCCGCCGCGGGCGACCCAGCGCTTGTTGCCGAGCCAGACCGCGACGAAGACGCCGATGATGATGCAGAACGCGTAGCCGCGCAACGGAACGGGGCCGAGATACAGCACCCCGTGCGACGGGCTGGGAATGTAGGCAAGTTCCATGGCAGGGTCGACGCTACCGTGCCGGACCGGGCCGACGACGGGCAGCCCGGCTACGGCTCCATAACGGGCGGGTGTGCGGGGGCCTCACCCCCGGTCACCCTTTGTCGGCTTCCTCCACCATCTGCTTCAGCTTGGCCGGCGTCATCGACTGGTCGGCGTAGATGTTCTTGTCGTTGAACAGCACGGTCGGGGTGCCGCCGAAGTGGCCGTTCTGGAAGGCCTGGTTGGACTTCTCGACCCAGCTGTTGTGCGTGCCGTCCTCGACGCAGGTGCGGAACGCGGGCGTGTCGAGGCCGTCGACCTTGGCGGCGAGCCCGATGAGCTTGCTGTTCTCGGCGAAGGCGTCGTCCGTCTCCTCCGGCTGGTTCTCGTACAGCACGTCGTGGTACGCGGGGAACTTCCCGGCGTCCTGCGCGCACGCCGCCGCGTTGGCCGCGTTACGGGAGCCGGTGCCGCCCATGTTGCCGTCGATGAGCGTGGCCAGGTGGTACTCGACCCTGAGCTTCCCGGCGTCCGTCAGCTCGTGGATCGTGGGGCGGTACGCCGTCTCGAAGGCCTTGCAGGCCGGGCAGCGGAAGTCCTCCCACACGGTGAGCGTGGACTTGGCACCGTCCTTGCCGACGGGGATCGCGAGCGCGTCCTCGCCCTGCGCTCCCGAGGGGGCGACGACCGGCCCCGCCTTGTCACTGCTGTCGTCCTTGCCGGAGTTCGCCGCGACGACCCCGATCACCGCCGCCAGTCCCAGGACGCAGACGACGCTCGACGCGACGATCAACGTCCGCCGTCGCCGCTCCGCGGCCTTCTGTTTCTCTCGCTCGTCCGCCAGCCGCTCCCTGGCGGTGCGCTTTCCCGCACGATTCTTCTCGCTCACACCCCCAGAACGAACCGGGGAGGCGCATTGCGCCTCCCCGACCCCAGGTCCACCCGTTCGAGTGACCTGGAGAAATATCCCGCTCTGTTACGCCTGTCCCCGCCTACGCCTGGCGGCGCACGCCCTTCGCCAGCTCGCCCGCGAGCTCGCGGACCGCCTCGACACCGGCCGCCTCGTCCGGCGCGTCCAGCATCCGCTTGACGAAGGCCGAGCCGACGATCACGCCGTCGGCGAAGCCGGCGACCTCGGCGGCCTGCTTGGCGTCGGAGACGCCGAGGCCGACACAGACGGGCAGGCCGGTGCCGGTGGCCCTGGTCCGCTCGACCAGGTCCTGGGCCTGCGCGCCCACCGACTCACGGGTGCCGGTGACCCCCATCAGCGAAGCGGCGTAGACGAAGCCGCTGCCCGCCTCGGTGATCTGCGCGAGCCGCGCGGCCTTGCTGCTGGGCGCCACGACGAAGACCGTCGCGAGGCCGTGCTTGTGGGCGTGTTCCCTCCACAGCGCCGACTCCTGGACCGGCAGGTCGGGCAGGATGCAGCCCGCGCCGCCCGCCTCGGCCAGCTCGGCGGTGAAGCGCTCGACGCCGTAGCGGTCGATCGGGTTCCAGTAGGTCATGATGAGGATCGGCTTCCCGGTGGCCTCGAAGGCCTCCCGGACCGTCCGCATCACGTCCGCGATCCGCACCCCGCCGCGCAAGGCGATGTCGTCGGCGGTCTGGATGACCGGGCCGTCGAGGACCGGGTCGCTGTGCGGCAGACCGACCTCGACGATGTCGGCCCCACCGTCGATGACGGCCTTGATCGCCTCGATGCCGCCGTCCACGGTCGGGAACCCGGCCGGGAGATAGGCGATGAGCGCGGCGCGGCCCTCCGCCTTGGCGTCGGCGAGGGTGTCCGACAGCAGCCCCCTGTTCCCACCGGTGAATTCGGCCCCGCTCACTTGGCGTCCCCCTCGATCTCGGCGGTGTCGGCCGCGTTGGCGGCGACCTCGGCGTCGGTGTCGTACAGGCCGAAGTAGCGGGCGGCCGTGTCCATGTCCTTGTCGCCGCGGCCGGACAGGTTGACGACGATCAGCCCGTCCTTGCCGAGCTCCTTGCCGACCTCCAGGGCCCCGGCCAGCGCGTGCGCGCTCTCGATGGCCGGGATGATGCCCTCGGTGCGCGACAGCAGGCGCAGCGCCTGCATGGCCGCGTCGTCGGTGACCGCGCGGTACTCGCCGCGGCCGCTGTCCTTGAGGTAGGAGTGCTCGGGGCCGATGCCCGGGTAGTCCAGGCCCGCCGAGATGGAGTACGGCTCGGTGATCTGGCCCTCGTCGTCCTGCAGGACGTAGGAGCGCGATCCGTGCAGGATGCCGGGCTCGCCCGCGGTGAGGGTGGCCGCGTGCTCGCCGGTGTCGATGCCGTGGCCGGCCGGCTCGCAGCCGATCAGCCGGACGTCGGCGTCCGGGATGAAGGCGTGGAAGAGGCCGATGGCGTTGGAGCCGCCGCCGACGCAGGCGACCGCCGCGTCGGGGAGGCGTCCGGCGCGCTCCAGGATCTGGCGGCGGGCCTCGACGCCGATGACGCGGTGGAAGTCGCGCACCATGGCCGGGAAGGGGTGCGGTCCGGCGACCGTGCCGAACAGGTAGTGGGTGCGGTCGACGTTGGCGACCCAGTCGCGGAAGGCCTCGTTGATGGCGTCCTTCAGCGTGCGGCTGCCGGACTTCACGGCCACGACCTCGGCGCCCAGCATGCGCATGCGCGCCACGTTCAGGGCCTGCCGCTGGGTGTCGATCTCGCCCATGTAGATGGTGCACTCGAGGCCGAAGAGGGCGCAGGCGGTGGCCGTCGCCACGCCGTGCTGGCCGGCGCCGGTCTCGGCGATCACGCGCGTCTTGCCCATGCGCCGGGTGAGCAGCGCCTGCCCGAGCACGTTGTTGATCTTGTGGGAGCCGGTGTGGTTGAGGTCCTCGCGCTTGAGGAACACCCGGGCACCGCCGGCGTGTTCGGCGAACCTCGGCACCTCGGTGAGGGAGCTGGGCCTGCCGGTGTAGTGCACGAGCAGGTCGTCGAGTTCGCGGGCGAACTCGGGGTCGTGCTTGGCCTTGTCGTACTCGACGGCGACCTCGTCCACGGCGGCGACGAGGGCCTCCGGGATGAACTTGCCGCCGAACGCGCCGAAGTAACCCTCGGCGCTGGGGACCTGACCGTCGGGGTCGGGAATGAAGAACTCGCTGGGCATGCGGAAACCTCACGGTGATTGTGTGTCGGGCACTGTCGCCGTGGGGCGGGGACGGTCAGTCGGCTGCGGGACCGTTGTGGCCGGTCGCGCCCGCGCGGCGGTTGCCGCACATCCGAAAGAGCCCCGCGCCCCTGACGGGGCGCTGCCATCGCATGCCGTTCACCTGGCCGGGCTCGTCTCCGATGACGTACCGCACGCGCCGGCCGTGCACCCGGCGTGCGGGCGCGCGGCAGCCACGGGGGCGGCAGCCGCGCGCGAGGCGGGCGTACCTGTCCATGGCCGTCGTGGTGGGTGTCATCGGGGCCGATCCTATCGGGAGGTCAGCCGCGGCCGTGCCGGAGTGCGGGGTGCTCGCCCGCCGCCACCAGGTCGGCCACCGCCGTCTTCGGGTCGCGGCCCGTCACCAGGGACTCGCCGACCAGGACCGCGTCGGCGCCGGCGTTGGCGTACGCGATGAGGTCGTGCGGGCCCCGGACGCCGGACTCGGCGACGCTGACGACGTGGGCCGGGATCTCGGGGGCGACGCGCTCGAAGGTGCCCCGGTCGACCTCGAGGGTCTTCAGGTTGCGCGCGTTGACACCGATCACCTTGGCGCCCGCGTCGACCGCGCGCTCCACCTCGTCCTCGTCGTGGACCTCGACGAGCGGGGTGAGGCCGATGGAGACGGCGCGCTCGATCAGCGACTCGAGGGCGGGCTGTTCGAGGGCGGCCACGATCAGCAGCGCGAGGTCGGCGCCGTACGCGCGGGCCTCCCACAGCTGGTACGAGGTGACGATGAAGTCCTTGCGCAGCACGGGAATGTCGACCCGCGCGCGTACCGCCTCGAGGTCGGCCAGGGAGCCGCCGAAGCGGCGCTGTTCGGTGAGGACGGAGATGACGGCCGCGCCGCCCGCCTCGTAGTCCGCGGCCAGTCCGGCCGGGTCGGCGATCGCGGCCAGCGCGCCCTTGGACGGGCTGGAGCGCTTGACCTCGCAGATCACCTTGACGCCGTCGCCCCGGAGCGCGGCCACCCCGTCCTTGGCGGCGGGGGCCTTCGCCGCGCGCTCCTTGAGCTCGTCGAGGCTGACGCGCGCCTGCTGGTCCGCGAGGTCGGCACGGACTCCGTCGATGATCTCGTCGAGCACACTCACGCGAGCGGCCCCCTTCCAGCGGTTGAGAGACGGTTGGCAGTTCCAGCGACCAGGAGAAAAGAGGTGGTCACTGCGATGGTATCCGGAGGAAGGCGAAGGCCTCACATCCGGTTGACGCCGGTCCCACTACCTGGACATTCGCCGGTTGATCAAGGATGCAGCCAGCCACCGAACGGCAGGTTCCGGACAACCGTGAAGACCAGCACGAACGCGCCCAGCGTCCACAGCAGCACCGAGGTCGGTTCCACGCGCGCGGGTCGTCCGCGCACCGCGCGGACCACCCAGACGGTCCACATCACCGCGAAGCCCAGATAGCCGACGACGGCCAGTGCGTTGTCGTGCAGGGCGGCGGCGAGGTCCCCGTGCACGAAGGCGTGCGCGCTGCGCAGTCCGCCGCAGCCCGGGCAGTACAGGCCCGTGAGGCGCAGGAGCGGGCAGACCGGATAGTGGCCGGGCTCGTTGGGGTCGACGGTCCCGACGTACGCGAAGGCCCCGGCGACGGCCGCGAGGGTCCCGGAGGGCACCGCGAGTCGTCCGAGCAGGGTTGCCGGGGGTGTCGGGGGCGGCCGGGGTGTCACCCGCCGGCTGTCGGCGTTCACGCCTCGTATTGTGCCCCGGCGGGGCATCACGCGCGCGTGAGGGGCGGCCGGTGCACACCGGCCGCCCCTCACGAGGTCCTGCGGAAGTCCTGCCGAAGCCTTCGGGGCTCAGGCCTCGGCGGCCGCCGGCTCGCGGGTGGCCGTGACCTGGTGCACCGGGTGGGCCTCCTTCGGCATGCCGAGGCCCATCGAGCGCATGATGCCGCCGACGACACCGCCGAGGGCCACGATCGCCATGCCGGCCCAGAAGCCGAGCGGCTCGGCCATCACCATGAACGCGCCCGCGACGGTGAACCCGATGAAGACGATGGTGACACCGGTCCAGGCGGCCGGGGTGTGTCCGTGGCTGCTGCCCGCCATGACTTGCTCCTCATTGCTGTCTCTGTGTCCGTCCGAGCCGGACGCTCGTCGTCCATTGTCCCGTACCGGCGCGCGTCGCGGACGCGGGGGTGGCTTCCGGTCACGTCTGATTCACCACATCCGGGAACCGTGCGGCCGGATGTCGGCCGGGCCGCGCGGTCGGGTTTCAGGCGGGGTCCGCGCCCGTCGGGTCCTCGCCCCGGTCCAGCGCCTTCCACATGTCCTCGGGCCGGTCCGGGTCGACGGGCTTGGCCGCGCGCCGGGGGCGCGGGGTGCCGTCGCGTTCGTAGCGGCCGGACATCGCGGGCCACAGGCGGCCGTAGCGCAGGGCGAGCAGGCCGGCCAGCAGGATCAGGGCGCCGCCCGCGGCCGCGGCGTAGGGCCACGCGGTGTGGCTGAAGGAGGCGACGGTCGCCGAGGTGTCGCCGGAGGCACGGGCGGCCTGCTCGTCGAGCGAGGAGCCGTCGGAGGCGCCGAGCAGGGCGGCGGCCATGATGCCGGCGCCGGAGAGCGCGAGCAGCGCGGAGACCGCGAAGCGGCCGGTCCTGCGGACGGCGAAGACGGCGACGAGCGCGGCGAGGGCCGCTATGGCGAGCGCCGCGGGCACGCCCGTCACGTCGCTGCCCCTGGCGGTCAGCGGGAAGGCGCCGCCGGCCACCGTGGCCGTGCCCTCCGACCAGCGCTGCCGGGTGGACAGCAGGGTCACGGCCGAGCCCAGCGCGCCGAACAGCAGGGCGAGCGCGAGGCTTCGGCGGCCGGACCCCGCGGGGGCGTCGGCTTCGGATCGGGGGTGCGGAACAGCAGTCACGTACTCCACTATCGCCTGAACCCCGGGCGAACCGTCACCCGGGGTTCACGTGAGACGCGTCCTATCTTCGCAAGGTGCCCCGGCGCTCTGTCCGGAAGCGCCCTGTTTCCCCTTCCCCAGTCGGTTGGCGGTGTGGACGGCGCGCAGGACCGCCGCCGCCTTGTTGCGGCACTCCTGGTCCTCGGCGACCGGGTCGGAGTCGGCGACGATGCCCGCGCCGGCCTGGACGTAGGCGGTGCCGTCGCGCAGGAGGGCCGTCCGGATGGCGATGGCGGTGTCGGAGTCGCCGGCGAAGTCCAGGTAGCCCACGCAGCCGCCGTACAGGCCGCGCCGGGACGGCTCCAGTTCGTCGATGATCTGCATGGCGCGCGGCTTGGGGGCGCCGGAGAGGGTGCCGGCGGGGAAGCAGGCGGTGAGGACGTCGAAGGCGGTGCGGCCCGCCGCGACCTTCCCGGTGACGGTCGAGACGATGTGCATCACGTGCGAGTACCGCTCGACGGACATGAAGTCGACGACCTCGACCGAGCCCGGTTCGCAGACCCGGCCCAGGTCGTTGCGGCCGAGGTCGACGAGCATGAGGTGCTCGGCGCGCTCCTTGGGGTCGGCGAGCAGTTCGTCGGCGAGGGCCTGGTCCTCCTGCGGGGTGGCCCCGCGGTGCCGGGTGCCGGCGATGGGGTGGACCATGGCGTGCCCGTCCTCGACCTTGACGAGGGCTTCCGGGGAGGAGCCCACGACGTCGAAACCGTCGAAGCGGAACAGGTACATGTACGGCGACGGGTTCGTCGCCCGCAGCACCCGGTAGACGTCCAGCGCGCCGGCCGTGCACGGCGTCTCGAAGCGCTGGGAGGGGACGACCTGGAAGGCCTCGCCCGCGCGGATGCGCTCCTTGATGTCCTCGACGGCCCGCTGGAAGTCGGGGCCGCCCCACAGGGCGCTGTACTCGGGGAGTTCGGAGGGCGGGAGGACGGCCGGGGGCTGGGCGACCGGGCGGGAGAGGTCGGCCTCCATGGCGTCCAGCCGGGCCACCGCGTCCGTGTAGGCCTCGTCGACGCCCGTGTCGAGGTCGTTGTGGTTGATCGCGTTGGCGATCAGCAGGACCGAGCCCTCCCAGTGGTCCATGACGGCGAGGTCGCTGGTCAGGAGCATGGTCAGCTCGGGCAGCCGCAGGTCGTCTCGATCGCCGGGGCCGATCTTCTCCAGGCGGCGCACGATGTCGTAGCCGAGGTAGCCGACCATGCCGCCGGTGAAGGGCGGCAGGCCCTCCTCGTGGGGGGTGTGGAGGGTCTCGATGGTGGCGCGCAGGGCGGCGAGCGGGTCGCCGTCCACCGGGACGCCGACGGGCGGGGTGCCGAGCCAGTGGGCCCCGCCGTCGCGCGCGGTGAGGGTCGCGGCGCTGCGGACGCCGACGAAGGAGTACCGGGACCACGAGCGGCCGTTCTCCGCGGACTCCAGGAGGAAGGTTCCGGTGCGCTCGGCGGCGAGCTTGCGGTAGAGCGCGACCGGGGTGTCGCCGTCGGCGAGGAGCTTGCGGGTGACCGGAATGACGCGGCGGTCGGTGGCCAGCTTGCGGAACGTCTCGAGGTCCATGGCGGCTGACCTTACTGATCCGTGGCGGCTACGCCGGAATCGGCGTTCTCGACCAGCACGTCGGCGTCGAAGCAGGTGCGCTCCCCGGTGTGGCAGGCGGCGCCGACCTGGTCGACCTTGACGAGCACCGTGTCGGCGTCGCAGTCGAGGGCCACGGACCTGACCCACTGGAAGTGGCCGGAGGTGTCGCCCTTGACCCAGTACTCCCGGCGGCTGCGCGACCAGTAGGTGCAGCGGCCGGTGGTGAGCGTGCGGTGCAGCGCCTCGTCGTCCATCCAGCCGAGCATGAGCACCTCACCGGTGTCGTACTGCTGGGCGATGGCGGGGACGAGCCCGTCGGCGTTGCGCTTGAGGCGCGCGGCGATCCGGGGGTCGAGGTGACTGGATGGGCGACGGGCGGGCGGGGGCGTGCTGGTCATGTCTACCATTGTGCCGCGCGCCACTGACAGTGACGGCCCATGTCCACTGGGCGGACCCTCCACGTGGTCGTAGGCTGACGGCATGTCGACTTTCGCCAAGCGT
This sequence comes from Actinobacteria bacterium OV320, assembly GCA_001298545.1. Lineage (GTDB taxonomy): Bacteria > Actinomycetota > Actinomycetes > Streptomycetales > Streptomycetaceae > Streptomyces > Streptomyces coriariae. The sequence goes on along the minus strand of LJCX01000029.1, from coordinate 813,081 downwards.
GAACGACTTCTTCTCGCCGACCTCCTGGAAACGGCGGGCCCCGAGGCCCCGACCCTCTGCGAGGGCTGGCAGACCCGGGACCTGGCGGCGCACGTGGTGGTGCGCGAGCGCCGCCCGGACGCCGCCGGAGGCATTCTGATCAAGCAGCTCGCGTCCCGCCTGGACAAGGTGATGGAGGAGTTCGCCGCCAAGCCGTACGAGGAGCTGATCCAGCTGATCCGCACGGGTCCGCCGCGCTTCTCGCCCTTCCAGCTCAAGCAGCTCGACGAGGCGTCCAACACGATCGAGTTCTACGTCCACACCGAGGACGTCCGCCGGGCCCGGCCGGACTGGACGCCGCGCGCGCTCGACCCGGTCTTCCAGGACGCCCTGTGGACCCGCCTGGAGCGCACCGCCCGTCTGATGGGCCGCGGCACCCCGACCGGTCTGGTGCTGCGGCGCCCGGACGGCCGTACCGCGGTCGCCAACCGGGGCACCCCGGTCGTGACGGCCACCGGGGAGCCGTCGGAGCTGCTGCTGTTCCTGTACGGCCGGCAGAGCGCCGCGGAGGTGCAACTGGAAGGCGAGAAGGAAGCGATCACCAGGCTGCACGGCGGGAAGCAGCTCGGAATCTGATCAGCATCTGAGAGGCCGTACATGATCAAGGTCGCCATGACGAGCGTGTACGTCGACGACGTCGCGAAGGCCCACGCGTTCTACACCGAGGTCCTGGGGTTCGAGACGCGTCTGCACATGGATCTGGGCGAAGGCACGCTGTTCGTCACGGTGGGCGCGGCGGAAGGGGCCCAGCGGGATCTCCAGCTGCTGCTGGAGCCCGGCCACGGCCCCATCGCGGAGCCGTACCGGGCGGCCCTGCGGGAGGCGGGGCTGCCGTGCATCGTCTTCTCGGTCGACGACCTCGGTGCGGAGTACGAGCGGCTGCGGGGGCTGGGTGTGCGTTTCACCCATCCCCCGCAGGACCAGGGACCGGTCGTCGCGGCCGTCCTGGACGACACGGTGGGCAACTTCGTGCAGCTGACCCAGCCGAAGGGCTGAACTCAGCGCACCGGGTGTCCGGTCTCCCGCAGCGCGTCCTTGACCTGGCCGATCCGCAGGTCGCCGAAGTGGAACACCGACGCGGCGAGCACCGCGTCCGCGCCCGCCTCGACGGCCGGCGCGAAGTCGGCGAGCTTGCCGGCGCCGCCGGAGGCGATCACCGGGACCGTCACGTGCTTGCGCACCGCGGCGATCATCTCCAGGTCGTAGCCGTCCTTGGTGCCGTCCGCGTCCATCGAGTTGAGCAGGATCTCGCCCGCGCCCAGCTCGGCCGCGCGGTGCGCCCACTCGACGGCGTCGATGCCGGTGCCCCGGCGGCCGCCGTGCGTCGTCACCTCGAAGGCCCCGGCGGGGGTCCGCCGGGCGTCCACCGACAGCACCAGCACCTGGCTGCCGAACCGCTCGGCGATCTCCTTGATCAGTTCCGGGCGGGCGATGGCGGCCGTGTTGACGCCCACCTTGTCGGCGCCGGCCCGCAGCAGCTTGTCGACGTCCTCGGGGGTGCGTACCCCGCCGCCCACCGTCAGCGGGATGAACACCTGCTCGGCGGTGCGGCGCACCACGTCGTAGGTCGTCTCGCGGTTGCCCGACGAGGCGGTGATGTCCAGGAACGTCAGCTCGTCGGCGCCCTCGGCGTCGTACACCTTGGCCATCTCGACGGGGTCGCCCGCGTCGCGCAGGTTCTGGAAGTTGACGCCCTTGACGACGCGGCCGTTGTCCACGTCCAGGCAGGGGATGACTCGTACGGCAAGGGTCATGCCGAGGACCCTCCTCGATAGGCCTCCACCTCGACCTCGACGACCAGGCTGGGGTCCACGAGGCCGGAGACGATGAGCATGGACGCGGCGGGCCGGACGGTCTCGAACAGCTCCTTGTGGGCGCGTCCGACGTCGTCCACGTCCCGCGCGTGGGTGAGGTACATGCGCGTGCGCACGACGTCGTCGCGCCCGAGGCCCAGTTGCTCCAGCGCCGCGAAGGCGACACCGAAGGCGTTGACCGTCTGCTCGTAGGGACCGCCGCCGGCGATCTCGCCGTCCACGATCGAGGTGCACCCGGAGATCAGCACCAGGCCGTTGGGAAGCTCCACCGCGCGGGAGTACCCGAAGGTCTCCTCCCAGGGCGCGCCGGTCGTGATGCGTCGTACCTCGCTCACCGGGCGACCGCCTCCAGGGCCTCTTCCAGGGTGAACGCCTTGGCGTACAGGGCCTTGCCGACGATGGAGCCCTCGACGCCGAGGGGCACCAGCTCGGCGATGGCCCGAAGGTCGTCGAGGGAGGACACGCCGCCCGAGGCCACGACCGGCCGGTCCGTCACGGCGCACACGTTCTTCAGGAGTTCCAGGTTCGGGCCCTGGAGCGTGCCGTCCTTGGCGATGTCGGTGACGACGTAGCGCGCGCAGCCCTCCTTGTCGAGACGCGCCAGCGTCTCGTAGAGGTCGCCGCCGTCGCGGGTCCAGCCGCGGCCGCGCAGGGTCGTGCCCCGTACGTCCAGGCCGACCGCGATCTTGTCGCCGTGCTCGGCGATGACCTTGGCGACCCACTCGGGGGTCTCCAGGGCGGCCGTGCCCAGGTTGACCCGGGTGCAGCCGGTGGCCAGGGCGGCGGCAAGGGTGTCGTCGTCGCGGATGCCGCCGGACAGCTCCACCTTGATGTCCATCGCGCCGGCGACCTCGGCGATCAGCGCGCGGTTGTCGCCGGTGCCGAACGCGGCGTCCAGGTCGACCAGGTGCAGCCACTCGGCGCCCGAGCGCTGCCAGGCGAGGGCGGCCTCGAGCGGGGAGCCGTAGGAGGTCTCGGTGCCCGACTCGCCGTGCACGAGGCGGACGGCCTGGCCGTCGCGGACGTCGACGGCGGGGAGGAGTTCGAGCTTGCTCACAGTGTTCCGATCCAGTTGGTGAGGAGCTGGGCTCCGGCGTCGCCGGACTTCTCGGGGTGGAACTGCGTGGCCCACAGGGCGCCGTTCTCCACGGCGGCCACGAACGGCTTGCCGTGCGTCGACCAGGTCACCTTCGGCGCCCGCAGCAGCGGGTTGTGCACGTCGAGGGACCAGTCCTGCACGGCGTAGGAGTGTACGAAGTAGAAGCGCGCGTCCGCGTCCAGCCCGGCGAACAGCTCGGAGTCGGCCGGGGCGTCGACGGTGTTCCAGCCCATGTGGGGGACGATCTCGGCCTGGAGCGGCTCGACCGCGCCGGGCCACTCGTCGAGGCCCTCGGTCTCCACGCCGTGCTCGATGCCCCGCGCGAACAGGATCTGCATGCCGACGCAGATGCCCATCACGGGGCGTCCGCCGGACAGCCTGCGGCCGATGATCCAGTCGCCGCGGGCCTCCTTCAGGCCGCGCATGCAGGCGGCGAAGGCGCCGACGCCCGGCACCAGCAGCCCGTCGGCGTTCATGGCCGTGTCGAAGTCACGCGTGATCTCGACGTCGGCCCCGGTGCGCGCGAGGGCCCGCTCGGCGGAGCGGACGTTGCCGAAGCCGTAGTCGAAGACGACGACCTTCTTCGGGCTCTTCGGGCTCTTCGAGCTGTTCGGGGCGGTGCTCAATTCCACACCTCCAGCCGCACGACGCCGGCGACGAGGCACATCGCGGCGCCGATCGAGAGCAGCACGATCAGGCTCTTCGGCATCTGTTGCTTGACGAAGGAGTAGATGCCGCCGACCAGGAAGAGGCCGACGACGATCAGGATGGTCGACAGTCCGCTCATGGTTCTACAGGGCGCCCTTCGTGGAGGGGAGGATGCCGGCCGCGCGCGGGTCGCGCTCGGAGGCGTAGCGCAGGGCCCGGGCCAGCGCCTTGAACTGGCACTCCACGATGTGGTGCGCGTTGCGCCCGTAGGGCACGTGCACGTGCAGCGCGATCTGTGCCTGGGCGACGAAGGACTCCAGGATGTGCCGGGTCATCGTGGTGTCGTACTCGCCGATCATCGGCGCCATCTTCTCGGGCTCGGTGTGCACGAGGTAGGGCCGGCCGGAGAGGTCGACGGTGACCTGGGCGAGGGACTCGTCCAGCGGGACCGTGCAGTTGCCGAACCGGTAGATGCCCACCTTGTCGCCGAGGGCCTGCTTGAAGGCGGCGCCGAGCGCGAGGGCGGTGTCCTCGATGGTGTGGTGGGAGTCGATGTGCAGGTCGCCGTCGGTCTTCACGGTCAGGTCGAACAGACCGTGCCGGCCGAGCTGGTCGAGCATGTGGTCGTAGAAGCCGACGCCGGTGGCCACGTCGACCTTGCCGGTGCCGTCGAGGTCGATCTCGACGAGGACCGACGTCTCCTTCGTCGTGCGCTCTACACGTCCTACGCGGCTCATGGCCTCTGCTCCTTCTTCACATCACGGACCGCGTCGAGGAACGCGTCGTTCTCTTCGGGGGTTCCGGCGGTGACCCGCAGCCAGCCGGGTACGCCGTTGTCCCGGACCAGGACGCCCCGGTCGAGGATCTGCTGCCAGACCGCGTGGGCGTCTTCGAAGCGCCCGAACTGCACGAAGTTGGCGTCGGACGCCGTGACCTCGTAGCCGATCGCGAGCAGCTCGGTGACCAGCCGGTCGCGCTCCGACTTGAGCTGCTCGACGTACTTCAGCAGCGTGTCGGTGTGCTCCAGGGCGGCCAGCGCGGTCGCCTGGGTGACGGCCGACAGGTGGTACGGCAGCCGGACGAGCTGGACGGCGTCCACGACCGCGGGGTGCGCGGCGAGGTAGCCGAGGCGCAGGCCGGCCGCGCCGAAGGCCTTCGACATGGTGCGCGAGACGACGAGATTCGGCCGACCTTCGAGCAGCGGCAGCAGTGAGTCGCCGTGGCTGAACTCGATGTACGCCTCGTCCACGACCACCATCGACGGCTTGGCGCGCTGCGCGGCCTCGTACAGCGCGAGGACCGTCTCGGCCGGGACCGCGGTGCCGGTGGGGTTGTTGGGGGTGGTGATGAAGACGACGTCGGGCCGGCGCTCGGCGACGGCCTGCTCGGCGGCCGCCAGGTCGATGGTGAAGTCCTCGTTGCGGGGACCCGAGATCCAGCCGGTTCCCGTGCCGCGCGCGATGAGCCCGTGCATCGAGTACGACGGCTCGAAGCCGATCGCGGTGCGGCCCGGTCCGCCGAAGGTCTGGAGCAGCTGCTGGATGACCTCGTTGGAGCCGTTGGCGGCCCACACGTTCGCCGGGCCGACCTCGTGCCCGGAGGTGTCCGTCAGGTACTGCGCGAGCCGCGTGCGCAGCTCCACGACGTCCCGGTCGGGGTAGCGGTTGAGGTTGCGGGCCGCCTCGCGCACCCGCTCCGCGATCCGCTCGACGAGCGCCTCGGGCAGCGGGTAGGGGTTCTCGTTGGTGTTCAGCCGTACGGGGACGTCCAACTGGGGCGCGCCGTAGGGGGACTTGCCACGCAGCTCGTCCCGTACGGGGAGATCGTCGATTCCGAAGCTCACTTGCTCGCCGGTACCTTCCAGTCGAACCGCGCCTTGATCGCCGCGCCGTGCGCGGGCAGGTCCTCCGCCTCCGCCAGCGTCACCACGTGCCGCGCGACCTCGGCCAGCGCGTCCCGCGTGTAGTCGACGATGTGGATGCCCCGCAGGAAGGACTGCACGGACAGCCCGGAGGAGTGACAGGCGCAGCCGCCCGTCGGCAGCACGTGGTTGGACCCGGCCGCGTAGTCGCCCAGGGACACCGGCGCCCAGGGGCCGACGAAGATCGCGCCCGCGTTCTTCACCCGGTCGGCCACGGCGGCCGCGTCGGCCGTCTGGATCTCCAGGTGCTCGGCGCCGTACGCGTCGACCACCCTGAGGCCCTCGTCGACGCCGTCGACCAGCACGATCGCGGACTGCCGGCCGGCGAGCGCCGGGACGATCCGGTCCTCGATGTGCTTGGTGGCCGCGACCTGCGGCTCCAGTTCCTTCGCGACCGCGTCCGCCAGCTCGACGGAGTCGGTGACCAGGACGGCGGCCGCGAGCGGATCGTGCTCGGCCTGGCTGATGAGGTCGGCGGCGACGTGCACCGGGTCGGCGCTGTCGTCGGCGAGGACCGCGATCTCGGTCGGGCCGGCGTCCGCGTCGATGCCGATCTTGCCGGCGAAGTAGCGCTTGGCGGCGGCGACCCAGATGTTGCCGGGGCCGGTGACCATGTTGGCGGGCGGGCAGGACTCGGTGCCGTACGCGAACATCGCGACGGCCGTGGCGCCGCCGGCCGCGTACACCTCGTCGACGCCGAGGAGGGCGCAGGCCGCGAGGATCGTCGGGTGCGGCAGGCCGCCGAACTCGGACTGGGCCGGGGAGGCGAGCGCGATGGATCCGACGCCGGCTTCCTGCGCCGGCACGACGTTCATGACGACGGAGGAGGGGTAGACCGACCGGCCGCCGGGCGCGTACAGCCCGACCCGCTCGACCGGCACCCACTTCTCGGTCACCGACCCACCGGGCACGACCTGGGTCGTGTGCGTCGTACGGCGCTGCTCGCGGTGGACGAGGCGGGCGCGGCGGATGGACTCCTCCAGGGCCGCGCGGACGGCCGGGTCGAGCCGCTCGAGCGCGTCGGCGATCGCCGACACCGGCACGCGTACGGATTCCAGCCGCACCCCGTCGAACTTCTCGGCGAAGTCGATCAGCGCCGCGTCGCCCCGATGATGCACGGCCTCGCAGATCGGACGCACCTTCTCGAGGGCGGCCGAGACGTCGAAGTCGGCTCGGGGCAGCAGGTCGCGCAGGGCGGGTCCCTCGGGGAGGGCGTCGCCGCGCAGATCGATTCGGGAGATCACGCCGTCAATTCTCTCAGACCGGGATCGGGCGTCGTCCGCGCGTATCAATGGCTGATACAGAACCTGGCCGGAATCCGGAAGATCGGCTTCGGGTCTAGCGTTCGGGGGTCGCCCACCGGGCATGAACAGCTGTGCGAAAACCGTGAGTGACGAAGGGGGTGAAGAGGGTGACCGAGGGGGCGGACAGCCGCGCGGGAGGCGATCCGGGCGATCTGCCGGAGGACCTGACCGCCGCCGAGGCCGGCATGTGGCAGGCCTTCCGCAACGGCAGCGTGTACGACCTGAGCAGCGGGGACACGGTCGTCGACGACCCGCACGGCGGCCATCCGTGGGGCGCGTCGCGGACCGTGCGGGCGCGGATCGTCGCCTGGCTGCTGCTGGACGGGCCGCCCGCGCTGGCCGGCCGGGTCGCCTCGCTGAAGCTGGCGGGCGTGCAGATCAGCGGCACCCTGGACCTCGCGGGCGGCACGGTGGTGCCGTACCTGGAGATGAAGCGCTGCCGGTTCGAGCGGGAGGTGCTGCTGCCGGAGGCGCGGTTCACCACCGTGCGGATGGTGGACTGCTCGGTGCCGCGTCTCGAGGCCGCCCGGGTGCACACCGAGGGCGATCTGCACCTCCCCCGCTGCCGCTTCCACAACGGCGTCCGGCTCACCGACGCGCACATCGGCACGGACCTGCTGCTCAACCAGGCGATCGTCTACCGCGACCGCAGCGGCCGCTCGATCGCCGCCGACGGCCTGACGGTCGGCCAGGACCTCCAGGCCGAGCTGCTCGAATCGCACGGCGAGCTGAGCCTGCGCAGCGCCAAGATCGGCGTGTCGCTGAGCCTGCGCGGGGCACGGCTGGCCAACCCGTACACCCCGCTCGCGCTGAACGCGCCCCAACTGACGGTGGAGCGCTCGCTGTACCTGACCCCGGCCGGTGTCGGCGGCCAGGCGCTGAGCGGCAGGACACCCGCGCGCGGGACCCGCATCCAGCGCTTCGAGTGTCGGGGCGGGGTGCGGCTGGACGACGGGCGGTTCGGGGACGCGGTGGACCTGGAGCGGGCCCGGTTCGTGTTCACGGAGGACCAGGAGCTGTCGCTGCGCCGGGTGCAGACGCCCGAGCTGCGCTTCCTCGGGGAGCGGCCGCCGCGCGGCAAGGTGGTGCTGTCGGGCGCCCGGGTGATCAACCTGGTGGACCGGGCGAGCGCGTGGCCGGGCCCCGGCAGTGTGCACATGGGCGGCTTCGCGTACGAGAACCTGGTGCCGCAGGGTCCGTTCCCGCTGGCCGAGCGACTGCGCTGGGTGGCCGCGGCCACCGCCGAGTACGCCCCGGAGCCGTACGAACGGCTGGCCACCGTGCTGCGGACCGGCGGGGAGGACGAGGACGCCCGCGAGGTACTGCTGGCCAAGCAGCGGCGGCGCCGCGAGACGCTGCCGCCGGCCGCGAAGCTCTGGGGCTACGTCCAGGACTGGACGGTCGCCTACGGGTACCGGCCGGGCCGCGCGGCGGTGTGGATGGCGGTGCTGTGGGCGGCGAGCTCGCTGGCCTTCGCGCACGCCGCGCATCCGCCCGTCCACCGGGACGGGCACCCGCCCTGGAATCCCGCCCTCTTCGCCCTCGACCTGCTGCTGCCGGTCATCGACCTCGGGCAGGTCGGCGAGTGGCAGCTGCGCGGCGGCTGGCAGTGGCTGTCGTCGGCGCTGATCCTGCTCGGCTGGATCCTGGCGACGACGGTCGCGGCGGGGGCCACGCGACTGCTGCGCCGGGGATGACCGGTGGACAGCGGGCTCACGCCTCGTCGCCCACAGTCACCTTTTACCGCTCCTTGACCGTACGGTGTACAACTTTCGTGAAGGTGCCGGAACCCTCTGGCGCAATCTGAACCCGCGGCTTTTCAATGGGCCACACCATGGCTCTGCTGCCCCCGTTCATCCGCGCCTCCCGGGCATCCCGGACGGCACGGAACGCCGCCGCCCCCCACAGCGCCGCCGGGCTCCCCGCCGACGACGAGGTGCTCCTCGACGTGCCCGACGACCGGCTCGGTCCCGCCCTGGTCGCCGCCGGACTGGGCGCCTACGCGCCCGCCGCCCGGCTCATGGCCCAGACCCGGGAACGTTCCGAGTGGGAGTACCGGGACCGGTACGCCACCCGGCTGGCGTCCTTCGCGCACTCCCGGTCGGAGTGGTTCGAGGAGTGGAGCGCCGCCGCCCCGCGCGACCCGGACGTCCTGCTCGTCGCCGCCCAGCTCGCGGTGCACCGGGCCTGGCGCTCACCGGCCAGGGCCGAGCTGCTGCGCGAGGTGAGCCCGCTGATCACCGCCGCCGCGCAGAGCGACGTCCGCGACCCGGTGCCGTGGCGGATCGCCCTGGACCACGCGCGCGGCACCCGCGCCGGACACAAGTACTTCGGCGAACTGTGGTCGGCCGCGGTCCGCCGCGCCCCGCACCACTACGGCTGCCATGTCGCCGCCAAGCGCTATCTCGCCGAGTCGTGGCACGGCTCCCACCGGGAGTGCTTCGACTTCGCCGACCGTGCCGCGCAGGACGCGCCGGCCGGCTCCCTCGTCCAGGCGCTGCCGACGCGGGCCGCCTTCGCGTACCTGACCGACGGCTGCGGGCCCGAGGTGCCGCGCGAGCGACTGGACGCGGCGGCCGACCGCGCCATCGCGCTCTCCGCCCGTTTCCCGTCCGTCGACCCGTGGCCGGCCGAGATCCGCAATGTGCTGACGTACGTCCTGGTCCGCCTGGACCGCCACGACGACGCCCTCGCGCAACTGCGCCTGATCGGCCCCTACGCCACGTCCTTCCCCTGGGGCCGGCTGTCGGACGACCCGCTCGGCCACTTCCTGGCGGTACGCGAGGAAGTGCGCTCGGGACCGTCCGAGCGGCCCCCCTGGCGTCCAGGGATCGGGCACGGCGGACGAGCCCACTCCACGGACCACTAGGCTTCAGCGTCGTGACCACCGTCCGTCTGCCGCTCTTCCCCCTGAACTCGGCGTTGTTCCCGGGGCTCGTGCTCCCGCTCAACGTCTTCGAGGAGCGCTATCGCGCCATGATGCGCGACCTGTTGAAGACCCCCGAGGACGAATCACGCCGGTTCGCCGTCGTGGCCATCCGCGACGGCCATGAGGTGGCCCCCAGCTCCCACGGCCTGCCCGACCAGACCGCGCTGCCCGAGCGCGGCCCCGCGGCCGGCTTCGGCGACGCCCCGCTCAAGGCGTTCCACGACGTCGGCTGTGTGGCCGACGCGGCGACGATCCGCGAGCGTGCCGACGGCACCTTCGAGGTGCTGGCGACGGGCACGACCCGCGTGAAGCTGCTGTCGGTCGACGCCTCGGGCCCGTTCCTGACCGCCGAACTCCAGGAACTGCCCGAGGACCCGGGCGACGAGGCGGGCGCTCTCGCGGAAGGCGTGCTGCGCGCCTTCCGCCAGTACCAGAAGCGCCTGGCGGGCGCCCGCGAGCGCTCACTGACCACCGGCGCGGATCTCCCGGACGACCCGTCGGTGGTGTCGTACCTGGTGGCGGCCGCGATGATGCTGGACACCCCGACCAAGCAGCGTCTGCTCCAGGCCCCCGACACGGCCTCCCGCCTGCGGGACGAGCTGAAACTGCTGCGCGCGGAGACGGCGATCATCCGCAGCCTGCCCTCGCTGCCCGCGTCGGACCTGACGCGCGGCCCGACCAGTCTCAACTGAAGGCCCGCATGGCGAAGAAGCCGAAGAAGCAGCAGCAGTCCGCCGGTACGCCCGCGACGGTGGCCCTGACGGCGGCGGGCGTGGACTTCACCGTCCACGCCTACGACCACGACCCGAGCCACCCGTCCTACGGCGAGGAGGCCGCCGAGGCGATGGGCCTCTCCCCCGACCGGGTCTTCAAGACCCTGGTCGCGGACGTGGACGGCGCGCTGACGGTGGCCGTGGTCCCGGTGGCCGGCTCCCTGGACCTGAAGGCCCTGGCGTCGGCGGTGGGCGGAAAACGGGCCGCGATGGCCGACCCGACCCTCGCGGAACGCACCACGGGCTACGTCCGGGGCGGCATCTCCCCCCTGGGCCAGCGCAAGAAGCTCCCCACGGTCCTGGACGCCTCGGCCTCGACCCACCCCACGATCTGCGTCTCGGCGGGCCGCAGAGGCCTGGAGGTGGAACTCTCCCCGACAGACCTGGCCGGCCTCACGGGAGCGGTCCTGTCCAAGATCGCCCGCGCCTGAACACCCCGTCCGGCGCTCGAGGACGCTGCCCGTTCGGTGCCTGAACACCCCGTCCGGCGCTTGAGGACGAGGCCGTCCAGGCCGAAAGCGGGGGTCTGGGGGCGCAGCCCCCGGGGTCGGGACGGGAAGGGGCGGCGGGGGCGAGAAAAATCCCCGCTAGCCCATCGGCGCCCCGTACCCGTCCTTGGGCACACCCACGTACGCCTGATACGGATCGGGATCCCGGGGCCCGAACAACGCCGTGAGCCCCAGATGCACCAGCGCCGCGGCGAACGACCACGCCAGCAACGCCCCCTTCGCGCCGAGCTTCAGCGGCGCGGAGAACGTCACCCCCTTGCCAGCCGACTGCGCATGCGCGATCACATCGGAGTCGGGCCCCAGCCACACCCCCAGCCGCCACGCCAGCAACGACCCGAGGAACCCCCCGACGGCGAGAGCGATCACCAGCGGCACTCCACCGCGCCGCCGCCACAGGAAGACGGCCGCGGCGCTCACGGCCCCGCACGCCAGGGCCAGCAGCGTGAACGTTCCGTCCACGCCGATGGCCTGCTCCCCCTCGGTGTCCTTGAAGTAGACGACCCAGTTGTCGTCCACCAGGTCACCGACGAGCGGCACCTTGGGCGCCAGCCACACCCACAACAGCCCGAGCAGCGCTCCGGCGAGCGCGACCGCCACCGTGATGACGGCGGCTTCGCGCAGTTCGGTCTTCATGCCGGGCCCGTCCTGTCCGTACGCGACGTCATGGGGCGCGGTGGCCACCCCCGCGAACCCGCCGGGCGGCGGAGGCCAGGCCGTGTGCGAGGAGGGTTCGTGCGGCGGCGGAGGCGGAGTCAGCGGTGCGGTCACTCTGACATCGTGCCAGGCGCGCCTGTGCCGCGCGTCACCGGACGGCGGCTCGGCGGTACGCCCAGGTGGCGACGGCCAGCGAAACGACGCCGACCCCGGCGCACACGGCGAGGTCGGCGAGGACGAACGCCCAGTCGGGACTCGCCCGGAAGGTCCGGGCGAACGCCTCGACCCCGTACGTCGACGGCAGCAGGTCGCGGGCGAAGCGCACCGCCTCCGGCATCCGGTCCGGCGGCAGCACGCCCAGCAGCAGCGCCGCCGACATGCCGAGCTGCCCCAGCACGGTGGCCAGCTCCGGCCGCGGCGCGAGCAGCCCGAAGGCCGCGCCGAGTCCGGACAGGGCGGCGCCGGCCAGCGGGATCACGGCCGCGAGGATCCACAGATGGGTGAGCGGAAGCCCGAACAGCACGCACCCGAAGACCGCGGTCACCAGGGTTCCCGGCACGGTGAAGGACGCGTACGCACCCGCCGCCCCGAGCACCACGGCCGCGGGCGGCACCGGAAGGGTCGCGTAGTGGTCCAGCCCGCCGCTGGACCGCAGCTGTCCGAAGTACTGCGCGAGCAGGTTCAGCGCGACGAACGCGACGACGAGCACCGCGGAGCCCGCCACCACGGCCTCCGCCTCACGGCCCCCGTCCACCACCCCCCGCATCATGATCAGGATGCCGACCGACTGGAAGGTCGCCACGAACAGCAGCGGGATGCGCGCCACCCGGGCCCGGGACAGCTGGGCCCGGTACACCGCCACCAGCGACGGCCACAGCCGCGCGCGGGGGGCCAGCTCGGCGGCGGCGCGGGGCACCGGCTCTGTGACGGCCCGGGCGCTTCCCGGCAGAACCTCGGCGGGTACGACACTCACGTGACGTTGCTCCTCTTCCCTACGGTTCCCCTACCGTCCCATACGGGCCTCGAGGCTCGCTCGCTCACCTCGGCGCCCCGCGCTCTCGCCGCCCTCAAGCCCGCACCAGCCCCTGCCGTGCCGCGCCGCCCAGCGCCAGATAGACGTCCTCCAGGCTCGGTGTGGCCAGCGTGAAGTCGTCCAGGGCGGCGAAGGCGGCTCCGCCGGTGACGGTGGCGACGACCGCGCGGGCCTCGTCGGGCGCCAGCCGAAGGGTCCAGCGGCGGCCCGACTCCACGGCCCGCTCGCGCAGCGCGGCGACCTCGGGCACGTCCAGCGGCGCCCGCTCGCGCCACACCAGTTCGACCCGCACCTCGTCGGCGACCTGCTCCTTGAGCCCCGTGGGGGTGTCGCAGGCGATGACCCGGCCCTGGTCGATGACGGCGACCCGGTCGAGGACGGTCTCCGCCTCGATGACGTTGTGGGTGACGAGCAGCACGGTCGTCCCGCGCTCGGCCCGCCGCCGGTCCACGGAGGCCCACACGGCCCGCCGTGCCACCGGATCCATCCCGGTGGTCGGTTCGTCCAGCACGAGCAGGGGGCGCTCCCCCACCAGCACGGCGGCGAAGCAGGCCAGCCGGCGCTGTCCGCCGGACAGCTTGCGCAGCGGCCGTCCGGCGATCGGCGTGAGACCCAGCTCGTCGAGGACGGCGTCCCGCTCCCGGCGCGCCGCGCGCACGTCGAGCCCGCGCAGCCGTCCGGTGGTCTCGGCGGCCAGCGAGACGGTGAGGTCGTCGAGGGCGGTGGACTCCTGCCCGAGGTAGGCGAGGATCCGCGCGGCCCGCTCGGGGTGGCGCACGATGTCGTGCCCGAGGATCTCCACGCTGCCAGAGTCGGGCCGCATCAGCCCGGTCATCTGCCGTACGAGGGTGGTCTTCCCGGCGCCGTTCGGCCCGAGCAGCCCGAAGATCTCACCGCGCCGGATGTCCAGCACTACGTCGTCGGTGGCCCGGACCTCGGGTGTCGCGGGAGTGCCGCGCCGGCCGCGGACCGCCGGATAGGTCTTGGTCAGCCCGCGCACGGCACACACGACCTCGTCCCTGTGCCGAATGGGCGGTGCCGCGCGCGTACTCACAAGGGACGAGACTACGGGGTCACGGACCGTCGCTCGCCGTCGGGGCTTCCCGGGCGGCCGGTTCAGTCCCCGGCCGGAGCGTGCTCGGCGGCCGTCCGTACGTCGATCTCGCGCCAGAATCCCGCTCGGATGGCGTACCGGTCGTGTTCGTCGATCTGGTCGTCCTTGTGCGCGAGCAGTCCGAAGCGGGCCGCGTACCTCAGCAGCTCGCCGTCGATGCGGTGCGGGATCCGCGGGTACATGCCCGACAGCTTCTGGAGCTGACCCTGCTCGCCGAGGCGCGCCATCCACCGGCGGGCGAAGACCTGCCCCACCTCGAACGGGTCGCCGCCGACGGTGGTGATGTCCTCCTCGCGGTCGGCCCACCGCTGCTCCGCCGTGGTGAGCTGCGCGAGCGTCGGCATCGCGGCGACCTCGGAGGGCTCGGCGGGGGTCCCGGGACGGTCGACCCATCCCTTGTCGGAGGACCAGCGCAGGGTCGCCGTGGTGGGGTGCTGGACGGCCTGGGCGCCGGGTGTGCGCAGGGCGGCCAGGTCCTTGGGGGTCGGCACGCCTCCCTTGGGCGCGGGGATGCGCTCCTCGGTGCCGTTCTCGGAGGCGCCGGCCGCAGAGGCGTGCTCGGTCTCCTCGGCGCTTCGCTCGGAGGCGCGGGCGAGGCCGGAGTCGGGCAGCGGCGCGGAGAGGATCGCGGCGATCTCGGGCCGGGGCGCGGGCGGCGACGCGCAGCTGCCGCCGACCTCCTTGGCGCGTACGGCCTTGGTGATCCAGATGCGGTCCAGGACGCGCCGTTCGTCGGCCTCGGCGACCAGATCCTCGGACTGGTTGTAGTCGCCGTCGGCGGCCTGGACGGCCCACAGGTGGACGGCGACGCCGTGCTCCTTGGCGGCCATCATGCCGGGCAGCAGATCGCCGTCGCCGGTGACGAGGACGACGTCGGAGCAGGCGCGGTTGCGGGCCAGCTCGGTCAGCTCGGCGTGCATGGCGGCGTCGACGCCCTTCTGGGCCCAGCGGCCGTCGCTGCGGGTCAGCGCGCCCAGCCGGACGGTCACCCGGGGCATCACGCGCAGTCTGCGGTGTTCGGGCTGGGGAACGCGGTCGGGGGCGCCGTCGAACCAGTAGATGCGCAGCAGCGGCCGCTCGGTCTCCGACTCGGCCTGTTCGCGCAGGCCCTGGACGAGGGCGGAGTGGTCGACGGTGATCCTCGATCGCGAGGGCTCTCCGGCGAGGAGGCTGGCGGCGGCCCCCAGCAGATACCCGGCGTCCACCAGGACGATGCAGCGGTCCACACGACTCACCCTCTTTCCGGGAGGTTTGCATCGGGCTTTCTTCGAGTCTGCCCGACCACGCGGAGGTTAACGGCCGGAACTCGATCTTCGGCGTGGCGTTTCGGGGGCTTGCGCTCCGACAACCCCTGTTACAGACGGTAATTATCCGAAATGCGTTGTAAGTCAGCCTATGTGAGTCTGGTCCCGTCGATGGCCCCCAGATCCCCCCAGGAGGCAGATCACCATGGCCAAGAACAAGAAGCAGGAGCGTAAACAGCCGCAGTCCGAGCGTGGTCAGCAGGCGGCCCAGCAGTCCTCGATGGAGTCGCAGGCCGAGCAGCGCATCGCACAGGTGACGCCGGCCGATGTCGCCCGCAAGGGCAGGCAGAAGCGCTTCGGCCACAACTGACATCCGGGCGACGGGCCGTTGCGGCTCGCACGCACCGAGGGGCGCATCCGGTACCGGATGCGCCCCTCGTAGTTTCTCTGCCGCGCTCAGCCGGCCAGGCAGGACGGGCCGAGCAGCACCTTCAGATCCCCGAACAGCGCGGGGTCGGGCTTGACCCGGTGCCGGTCCAGACGCAGGACGGTCGTCTTGGTCGGGCCCTGGAGCCTGATCCGGACCTCGCTGTCACCCCGGTGGTGAGTGAGGATCTCCCCCAGGCGGTTGATCATCGGCGGGGTGACCCGGGTGGCCGGGATGGTGAGGATCACGGGGGCGTTGGTGCCCGCGTTCGACAGGTCGGGGACCTGGAGCTCCATGGCGACCAGCCGGGGCACGTCCTCCCGCTTGTCGAGGCGGCCCTTGACGAAGACGACGGCGTCCTCGACGAGTTGGGTCGAGACGAGCTGGTAGGTCGCCGGGAAGAACATGCACTCGATGGAGCCCGCGAGGTCCTCGACGGTGGCGATCGCCCAGGCGTTGCCCTGCTTGGTCATCTTCCGCTGGAGCCCGGAGATGATGCCGCCGATGGTGACGACCGCGCCGTCCGCGTGCTCTCCGCCGGTGAGCTGGGCGATGCCCGCGTCGGCCTTGTCGGACAGCACGTGCTCCAGGCCGAAGAGCGGGTGGTCGGAGACGTACAGACCGAGCATCTCCCGCTCCTGGGCGAGCAGATACGTCTTCTCCCACTCGTCGGTCGTGAACTCGACGTCGAGTCCGAAGCCGGGCTCGCTCGTCTCCTCCTCGCCCATGCCGCCGAAGAGGTCGAACTGGCCCTCGGCCTCCTTGCGCTTGACCGCGACCACGTTGTCGATCATCGGCTCGAAGTGCGCGGTGAGGCCCTTGCGCGTGTGCCCCAGGGTGTCGAACGCGCCCGCCTTGATCAGCGACTCCGTGGTGCGCTTGTTGCACGCGACCGCCTCGACCTTGTCGAGGTAGTCGGGGAAGGAGCCGTACTTGCCCTTGGCCTTGCGGCTCCTGATGATCGACTCCACCACGTTGGTGCCGACGTTGCGCACGGCTTCGAGGCCGAAGAGGATCACGTCGTCGCCCTGTGCGGCGAAGTTGTGCACCGACTCGTTGACGTTCGGCGGGAGCACCTTGATGCCCATGCGGCGGCACTCGTTGAGGTAGACGGCCGACTTGTCCTTGTCGTCCTTGACCGAGGTGAGCAGTCCGGCCATGTACTCGGCGGGGTGGTTCGCCTTGAGGTAGGCGGTCCAGTACGAGACCAGGCCGTACGCGGCGGAGTGGGCCTTGTTGAAGGCGTAGCCGGCGAAGGGGACCAGCACGTCCCACAGGGCCTTGATCGCCTCGTCGCTGTAGCCCTTCTTCTTGGCGCCCTCCTGGAAGAGCACGAAGTTCTTCGCCAGTTCGTCGGGCTTCTTCTTGCCCATCACGCGGCGCAGGATGTCGGCCTCGCCGAGCGAGTACCCGGCGATGATCTGGGCGGCCTTCTGCACCTGCTCCTGGTAGACGATCAGGCCGTAGGTGACCGCCAGGACCTCTTCGAGCGGCTCCTCGAGCTCCTTGTGGATCGGGGTGATCTCCTGGAGCTTGTTCTTGCGGAGCGCGTAGTTGGTGTGCGAGTCCATGCCCATCGGGCCGGGACGGTAGAGCGCCGAGACGGCGGAGATGTCTTCGAAGTTGTCGGGCTTCATCAGGCGCAGCAGCGAGCGCATGGGGCCGCCGTCGAACTGGAAGACGCCGAGGGTCTCACCGCGCTGGAGGAGTTCGAAGGTCTTCGGATCGTCGAGCGGCAGGGCCAGCAGGTCGAGGTCGAGACCCTTGTTGGACTTCACCATCTTGACGGCGTCGTCCATGATCGTCAGGTTGCGCAGGCCGAGGAAGTCCATCTTCAGCAGGCCGAGCGACTCGCACTGCGGGTAGTCCCACTGGGTGATGGTCACGCCGTCCGTGTGCCGTACCCAGATGGGGGCGTGGTCGACGATGGGCTCGCTGGACATGATCACGCCGGCCGCGTGCACACCCA
The DNA here is from genome assembly GCA_001298545.1 of Actinobacteria bacterium OV320. GTDB lineage: Bacteria > Actinomycetota > Actinomycetes > Streptomycetales > Streptomycetaceae > Streptomyces > Streptomyces coriariae. The sequence goes on along the minus strand of LJCX01000029.1, from coordinate 795,604 downwards.
TCTGCCGGACCAGGCCCTCGACGCCCTTGGCGGTGTCGATGACCTTCTTGACGTCCGGCTCGTTCTCGTACATCGCGCGGATCTCGCCGGCCTCGCTGTAGCGCGGGTGCGAGGGGTCGGTGATGCCGTTGAGGTCGATGCCCTTGCCCAGGACGTCGGCGGGCATGGCCTTGGTGAGGCGGTCGCCCATCGCGTACGGGTAGCCCAGCACGCGCGCGGAGTCCTTGATGGCGTTCTTCGCCTTGATCTTGCCGTAGGTGCCGATCATGGCGACCTTGTCGGCGCCGTACTTCTCGGTCACGTACCGGATCACCTCGACGCGCCTGCGCTCGTCGAAGTCGATGTCGACATCGGGCATGGAGACGCGCTCGGGGTTGAGGAACCGCTCGAAGATCAGGCCGTGCGGGATCGGGTCGAGGTCGGTGATGCCCATCGCGTAGGCGACGATCGAGCCGGCCGCGGAGCCACGCCCGGGACCGACCGCGATGCCCTGGTTCTTCGCCCACATGATGAAGTCGGCGACGACGAGGAAGTAGCCCGGGAACCCCATCTGGATGATGACGTCCATCTCGTACTCGACCTGCTTCTGCCGGTCGTCGGGGACGCCGCCCGGGAAGCGGCGGTCCATGCCCCGGCGGACCTCCTCCTTGAACCAGGTGACCTCGGTGAAGCCGTCGGGGATGTCGAACTTCGGCATGAGGTTCTTCGCCTCGAACATGCCGGTGGTGTCGATCTGCTCGGCCACCAGGAGGGTGTTGGCGCAGCCCTCCTGCCAGGCGTCCGAGGAGTCGATGGCGTACATCTCGTCCGTGGACTTCAGGTAGTAGCCGGTGCCGTCGAAGCGGAAGCGGTCCGGGTCCGAGAGGTTCTTGCCGGTCTGGATGCACAGCAGCGCGTCGTGCGCGGTCGCCTCGTGCGCGTACGTGTAGTGCGAGTCGTTGGTGACCAGCGGCGGGATGCCGAGCTTCTTGCCGATCTCCAGGAGGCCGTCACGGACCCGGCTCTCGATCTCGATGCCGTGGTCCATCAGCTCCAGGAAGTACCGGTCCTTGCCGAAGATGTCCTGGTAGTCGGCCGCCGCCTTCAGCGCCTCCTCCTTCTGGCCGAGGCGCAACCGGGTCTGGAGCTCGCCCGAGGGGCAGCCGGTGGAGGCGATGAGCCCCTCGGACCACTGGGAGATCGTCTCCTTGTCCATCCGGGGCCACTTCTGGAGCCAGCCCTCGGCGTACGCGTCGGAGGAGAGCTTGAAGAGGTTGTGCAGACCCGTCGCGTTGGCCGCCCAGATCGTCTTGTGGGTGTAGCCACCGGAACCGGAGACGTCGTCGCGCTTCTGGTGCGGCTGGCCCCACTGGATCTTGCGCTTGTTGCGCCGCGACTCGGGGGCGACATACGCCTCGATCCCGATGATCGGGGTGACTCCGGCCTTCTTCGCGGTGTGGAAGAAGTCGTACGCCCCGTGCAGGTTGCCGTGGTCGGACATGGCGATATGGGTCATGCCCATCTCGTTGCACGCGTCGAACATGTCCTTCAGCCGCGCGGCACCGTCCAGCAGCGAGTACTGGGTATGGACGTGCAGGTGCGTGAACGGCGGCTTTGACACGGCTGCGGCCTCCAAGGGAAACAAACGGCAACGGGTGTCCCACCGGTTACGGACGGATCGGGGGACAGCGTCGAAGTCTATGCCTCGCGACTGACACCCGGGCTCGTTCCCCACGTACCTTCACGGTGGGGCCGCGGGCACTTTCGCCCGGCTCCGCCCGTTGGATGCGACAGAAGCGCTGTCGTACATGTCATGCACCAGGAGGCACCCAGCGATGTCGGTTCCGCAGCTCAACGACGAGCACCGCGGCGAGGAGATCCTCGCCGTCTTCGACACCGCGTTCGGCGAGCTCCTGGCCGCCGACCCGGCCGCGTTCCGGGTGAAGTTCCGGAAGATGGCGGCCTCGGCGTTCGCGTTCTACCGCGGTACCGCGGGCCTCTTCTACCACGACCTCGACGCCGAGAAGCGGGGCGGCCCGTTCCTGGACGAGCGCACCTCGCGCGTGTGGATCCACGGCGACCTGCACGCGGAGAACTTCGGCACGTACATGGACGCGACAGGCCGGCTGATCTTCAACGTCAACGACTTCGACGAGGCGTACGTCGGCCCCTTCACCTGGGACCTGAAGCGCCTGTCCGCCTCCATCGCCCTCATCGGGTACGCGAAGGCGCTCGGCGACGATCAGATCAGTGAGCTGGTGGAGGTCTACGCGGGCGCGTACCGGGAGCGGATCCACGCGCTGGCCACCGGCGCCAAGAGCGACGAGGTGCCGCCCTTCACCCTGGACACCGCGCAGGGCCCGCTGCTCGACGCGCTGCGCGACGCGCGCTCCCTGACCCGCTTCGGGCTGCTGGACTCGATGACGGAGATCCGTGACTTCGAGCGCCGCTTCGCACCGGGCGGCGGCTCCATCGAGCTGGACGCCGCCACCCGCTACAAGGTGCTCGCGGCCTTCGACGGTTATCTGGAGACCCTGCCGGAGACCTCCCTGGCCCGCCCGGACTCCTACCGCGTGAAGGACGTCGTCGGCCGCCGGGGCATCGGTATCGGCTCGGCCGGTCTGCCGTCGTACAACATCCTCCTGGAGGGCCACAGCGACGCCCTGGAGAACGACGTGGTGATCTACATCAAGCAGGCCCAGACGCCGGCCGTCTCCCGGCACATCACGGACCCGGCGATCCGCGACTACTTCCAGCACGAGGGCCACCGCACGGTGATCTCCCAGCGCGCCCTCCAGCAGCACGCCGACCCGTGGCTGGGCTGGACCGAGCTGGGCGGCGCCGGGCAGCTGGTCGCCGAGGTCTCGCCGTACGCGGTCGACCTGGACTGGGGCGACATCGACGACCCGGAGGAGATCGCGGGCGTCGTCGCCGACCTGGGCCGGGCCACGGCCACGATGCACGCGGCGGCGGACGACACCTCCGGCGAGTCCCTGGTGCCCTTCTCCACCGAGCGGGCCATCGACGCGGCGATCGCGGCCGACGAGGACGGCTTCGCGCCGCTCCTGGTCGACTTCGCGCACACGTACGGCGCACGCGCGCGTACCGACCACCAGATCTTCGTCGACCTGTTCCGCAACGGCCGGATCCCAGGTCTCTAACGGTCCGCCTTCTCACAGGGACCCTTTAGGGGTCTCCTACAGGAGCACGTGACACACTCTCCTCCGCTATGGACATATCCGGGACCCGCCTCAGAGCCGTACGCGCGGCGCTGTTCACGGCATGCGTCGTGACGCTCAGCACCGCGTCGCACGTGCTGCTGTCCCGGGCCCCGCTGCCGCTCAACACGGTGGCCGCCGTCGCGGCCGCCGTGTTCGCCCTCGCGTACGTCCTCGCCGGCCGCGAGTGCGGCTTCGGGCGGATCGCCGCCCTGCTGATCCCGCTGGAGCTGGCGGCCGACACCGTCTTCACCACCGGCCAGCACGTCTGCTACGGCCGTGCGGGCGGCCCGGTCGCCGGCCCGCTGGCCTCGGTCGGCTGGGACGTGCTGTGCGGCGACGGCACTCCCGTCGGTACCCCGCTGGCCCAGGTCACCGGCACCGACACCGACCGGCTGGGCGGGCTCCTGGCCCACCCCGACCCGGCCGCCGCGTGGCTGCTGCTCGGCGCGCACGTCTGCGTCGGCCTGATCGCGGCCGCCTGGCTGCGCCGGGGCGAGCGGGCGCTGGCCCAACTGCTGCGGGCCGCGACCGCGACGACCTTCCGGCCGCTGCTGCTGGCCGTCGCCGCCGTGGCCGTACGACGCCCCCCGGCGGCCCGCCGCCTGCCGCGGCCCACCCGCCGGTCGACCACCGTCCGCGAGCGGATTCTCGTGCACTCCCTGGGACGGCGTGGACCGCCGTGCTCGCTCGCCGCGGTCTGAACAGACCCGCACGTCTGCGCAGGCCCAGGCGCCCGAGCAGCACTTCAGTCCCTCAGTCCCCACACGAACTTCCGCGTACGAGATGTGCGCGTCCCTTGGGAGAACACCATGAGCAAGCGGAACAGCGCTGCGTCGAAGACGGCGGCCCGGGAGCGGCTGCGCATCGAGCGTGAGCGCGAGGCCAAGCGGGCCAAGACCAGGCGGCAGATCATCGTCGCCCTCTCGGTCGTCGGGGTGCTCGCCGCAGCGGGCGGCATAGGTTACGCCGTCGTCCAGGCGAACAAGCCCGGCTACTGGGAGGACGCGGCGAAGGCCAAGCTGGTCAAGCCGGCCAACACCAGCGGCAAGAACGGCACGACGGTCGTCATGGGCAAGGCGAGCGCCAAGAAGACGCTCGTGATGTACGAGGACCCGCGCTGCCCGGTCTGCGCCCAGTTCGAGCAGACCGTCGGCGCGACGGTGAAGAGCGACTACGACGCCGGCAAGTTCAAGATCGAGTACGTCGGCGCGACCTTCCTCGACCGCAGCCTGACGGGCGAGGGCTCCAAGAACGCGCTCAGCGCCCTGGGTGCCGCGCTCAACGTCAGCCCCGAGGCGTTCCTCGAGTACAAGACCGCGATGTACTCGGCGAAGTACCACCCCGAGGAGACCGAGGACAAGTTCAAGGACGACTCCTACCTGATCAAGGTGGCGGACACGGTCTCGGCGCTGAAGGGCAACGCCAAGTTCCAGAGCGCCGTGAAGAACGGCACCTACGACCGGTGGGCGCTGGAGATGTCCAAGACGTTCGACAAGAGCGGCGTCACGGGTACTCCGACCCTGAAGATGGACGGCAAGACGCTGACCGGCTCCGACGGACAGGGCAACGCCCCGATGACGGTGGCCGACTTCACCACGGCGATCGACGCGGCGCTCAAGGGCTGACCCGCTCCTGACCCGACGCTTCGAGGAAGAGCGGGCGAACTTTTGGGAGTTCGCCCGCTCTTTTGTCGTACTGGTCAGTAATCTGATCGTCCGTGACCAGTCGATACAGATCCTCCGAGAGCGCCGACACCCCGTCCGAGCGCCCCAACTCGCTGTCGCCGCGCCGCCGTACGGCGCTGAAGGCCGTGGCCGCCACCGCGGTGCTGGCCGGCCCGCTCGCCGCCGCGCTGCCGGCCCGGGCCGCCGAGGCCCCGGTCTTCCTGCACGGCCTCGCCTCCGGCGACCCGCTGCCCGACGGAGTCCTGCTGTGGACCCGGGTGACGCCCACCGCCGAGGCGATACCCGGCTCCGGGCTCGGTCCGGCCACGGAGGTGAGCTGGGTCGTCGCCACGGACAAGGCACTGACGAACGTGGTCGCCAGGGGCTCCACCACCGCCTCCGCCGCGACCGACCACACCGTCAAGGCCGACATCCGCGGTCTCGCGCCCGCCACCGACTACTGGTTCCGCTTCTCGGCCGGCGGCACCGACTCCCCGGTGGCGCGCACCCGCACCGCGCCGGCGGCGGACGCCGCCGTGCCGGGCCTGCGCTTCGGCGTGGTCTCCTGCGCCAACTGGGAGGCCGGCTACTTCTCCTCGTACCGTCACCTCGCGGCCCGCGGCGATCTGGACGCCTGGCTGCACCTCGGCGACTACATCTACGAGTACGGCACCGGCGAGTACGGCACACGCGGGACCGTCGTACGGCAGACGGCCCCCACCCACGAGATCCTCACCCTCGCCGACTACCGCACCCGGCACGGCAAGTACAAGACCGATCCGGACCTTCAGGCCCTGCACGCGAAGGCGCCGGTCGTCGCGATCTGGGACGACCACGAGTTCGCCAACGACACCTGGTCGGGTGGCGCCGAGAACCACACCGAGGGCGCCGAGGGCGCCTGGTCGTCCCGTCAGGCGGCCGCCAAGCAGGCCTACTTCGAGTGGATGCCGGTCCGGCCGGCCATCGCCGGCACCACCTACCGCCGGCTGCGCTTCGGCAAGCTCGCCGATCTGTCCCTGCTGGACCTGCGGTCCTTCCGCTCGCAGCAGGCCGCCGTCGGCAACGGCACCGTCGACGACCCGGACCGCACGCTCACCGGCCGCGCCCAGCTCGACTGGCTGAAGGCCGGGCTGCAGGCGTCCGACACCACCTGGCGGCTGGTCGGCAACTCGGTGATGATCTCGCCGTTCGCCATCGGTTCGCTCTCCGCGGACCTGTTCAAGCCGCTCGCCAAGCTGCTCGGCCTGCCCCAGGAGGGCATCGCCCTCAACACCGACCAGTGGGACGGCTACACCGACGACCGCCGCGAACTCCTGGCCCATCTGCGCTCCCACGCCATCCGCAACACCGTCTTCCTGACCGGTGACATCCACATGGCGTGGGCCAACGACGTGCCGGTGGACGCCGGGACCTACCCGCTGTCGGCCTCGGCCGCCACGGAGTTCGTGGTCACCTCGGTGACCTCCGACAACCTCGACGACATCGTGAAGGTCCCGGAGGGCACGCTCACCGCGGTCGCCTCCCCGATCATCCGGGCCGCCAACCGGCACGTCCACTTCGTCGACACCGACCGGCACGGCTACGGCGTCCTGGACATCACGGCCGAGCGCGCGCAGATGGACTACTACGTCCTGTCCGACCGCACCACCACCACGGCGACCTCCGCCTGGTCCCGCTCGTACCGCACGCGCAGCGGCACCCAGAAGGTGGAGCGGACCTACGACCCGGTCTAGTTCCTTCCGGAGCCCCGGATCGAGCCCCGGATCCTTCTAGAGCGACTCGAGGAAGCCGAGCGCCACCCGCCAGGTGGCCTCGGCCGCCTCCTCGTCGTAATCGGGCAGCTCGGGGTCGGTGTACAGGTGCCCGGCTCCCGCGTACCGGTAGATCTCCACATCGGCGCCCGCTCGGCCCATCTGGAGATACCAGGCGCTCAGCCAGTCGTCGGTCTCGAACTGGTCCGGCTCCGCGACATGCAGCTGCACCGCGAGTCCGTCCACCGAGACGTTCGGCGCCAGGTCCGAGGTGCCGTGCAGCAGGAGCAGGCCGCGCGCCCTGGCGTCGCCGAGGGCGAGGGTCTGGGCGATCGACGCACCGAGCGAGAACCCGGCGTACACCAGCCCGCGCTCCGAGTAGGGCGCGGCGGCCAGGACGGCTCTCTTCAGCAGCTCGTCCTTGCCGATCTCCTCGTTGTACGCCATGCCCTCCTCGACCGTGTCGAACGTGCGTCCCTCGAAGAGGTCCGGCGTCCACACCTCGTGCCCGGCGGCGCGCAGCCGGTCCGCCGCGGCGCGCACCGCGGGCCGCGGACCATAGGTCGAGTGAAAGAGCATGATGTTCATGTGCCCATGGTGCCAGCCTGCACTGACAACGCCGTGCGTGCGCCTCCTCACAGAAACCGCATGTTCAGGACCCCTCCGACCCGGTTACGTTCGAAGGCATGGAGAACCTGCTCCGCCCCGTGATCGTGGTCGGCGGCTCGGTCGTGCTGACAGTCCTCATCGGCTGGGCCACCGACCGCCTGCTGTCCAAGGCCGACCTGCGGCACCCCGAGACCCCGCTGTGGGGTCTGCTGCGCCGTGGCCGCATCCCCTATCAGCTCGTGCTGTGCGCGGCACTGCTGAGAGGGTCGTACGACGCCGCTCAGTTGCTGGAGGACCATCGGACCGGCATCGGCCAGTTCCTCACCCTGGTGCTGATCGGCTCGGCGGCCTGGCTGGTGATCAGGATCGCGGCGGCGATCGTCGAGACGTCGTACACCCGCTACGCGCGTGTGCACCGCGATGCGGCCCGGGTCCGGCGGGTGCGGACCCAGGTGTCGCTGATCATGCGGGTGGTGGCGGCCGTCGTCGGGGTGGTCGCGGCGGCCTCGATGCTGCTGACGTTCCCCGCCATGCGCGCGGCGGGCGCCTCCCTGCTGGCCTCGGCCGGGATCCTCGGCATCGTCGCCGGTGTGGCCGCCCAGTCGACCCTGAGCAACATGTTCGCCGGCTTCCAGATCGCCTTCGGCGACATGGTGCGCATCGGCGACACGGTCGTGGTGGACGGCGAGTGGGGCACGGTCGAGGAGATCACCCTGACCTTCCTGACCGTGCGGACCTGGGACGAGCGCCGGATCACGATGCCGGTCTCGTACTTCACCTCGAAGCCCTTCGAGAACTGGTCGCGCGGCACCCCGCAGATGACCGGCATCGTCTACTGGCACGTCGACCACGCGGCGCCGGTGGAGGCGATGCGCGAGAAGCTGCGGGACATCCTGCGCGAGTGCCCGGCCTGGGACGGCCGTGCCTGCGGGCTCGACGTCACCGACACCACGCCGAACACCATGCAGGTGCGGGCCCTGGTCACGGCGAAGGACGCCGACGACATCTGGACGGTGCGGGTCAGGGTCCGCGAGGAGATGATCCGCTGGCTGTCCAAGGAGCACCCGTACGCGCTCCCGAGGGTCAACACGGCGGACGCGGCGCTGCCCCCGGGCCGCCTGCCCGGCCAGTCCCACTCCCCCGACGGTGCGGCCCGGCGCGTCCACGAGCCGCCGCGGACGGGCCGCTGAGCGTCAGTTCCCGCGCTCCGCACCCCCGTTGACCTGGACGACCTGCGAAGTGACGTGCCCGGCGCCCGGGGAGGCCAGCCAGTGCAAGGTGGCGGCGATGTCCCCGGGCGTCCCGGCGCGCCCGGTGAAGGTCTCGCCGACGAGCCGCTCGCGCCGCGCGGGCTCGATGGCGTCCCCGAAGAACCCGGTGTCCTCGACGTATCCCGGGGCGACGAGGTTCGCGGTGATGCCCCGGGGCCCCAGCTCCCGGGCGAGATCACGGGCGTACGGGTGCAGCGCGGCCTTGGCGCCGCCGTAGGCCCCGCTGCCCGACCCCCGGTAGGCGGCGATCGAGCTGACGAACAGCACCCGTCCGCCCGGCGAGGCGAGCCGGTCCTTCAGGGCCTCGGTGAGCAGGGCGGCGCTGAGGGTGTTGCTACGGAAGTTGACGGTCCAGTGGTGCGCGACGCGGTCCAGCGGATCCGCGCTGTCGCTCGGCGGTTCCAGGTGCCCGGCGCCCCCGGCGCTGTGCACCAGCACGTCCACGGTGGCGAACTCCGCCTCGACGAACCGGGCCACCCCCCGCACCTGCTCCGGCTCACTCAGATCGGCGGCGTAGGTGAGCGCCCCGGCCACCCCGGCCTGCTCCAGCACCTCCGCCCGCCGCCCGAGCAGCAGCACCCGGTCCCCGTCCGCGGCGAAGACCCGCGCCGCGGCGAGCCCGATCCCTGTTCCGCCTCCACTGATCACCACATTGCGTGCCATGGTTCGAGCGTAACGAGCGGTACCGACAGGGGACATGGCCGTTTACGCGACTGCCATGAACCGGGCGGCCGCGGAAGGCGGGCCCGGCCGGCGCGGTCGCCTCACTTGAGGCTGCGCACGTCCAGATGCCGCAGCACCCGGTCCACGATCTCCGGATCGGCGCCCGGCTCGCTGCGCGCCGCCACGACCTCGTGCCGGGCGGCGCTCAGCATCTCCCCCTGGATCCGCCGCACCCGCTTCAGCCTGCGCACCCGCTGGTCGTGGCCCTCCCGCCGTTCGTCCTCCCCGACGTCGGGGCTGATCCGCAGGCCGATGTCGAAGGCCCGCCGCAGCATCTGCTCGGACAGTTCCTCCGGCAGGTCCTCCTCGGCCTCGATCTCCCGCAGCCGCCGCTTCGCCGCCTTCGCGGCCCGCACCGCGAGCTCCTTCTCGAACTCCTTCTCGTGGTCGCTGTCCGCCTGCACGTCGAGGCGCTTCACCAGCCACGGCAGGGTCAGTCCCTGAAGGACCAGGGTCGCCATGATCACGCCGAACGCGATGAAGATGATCTCGTCCCGGTCGGGGAAGGGCCCCCCGTCATCGGTCTTCAGCGGCACGGCCAGCGCCAGCGCCACCGAGGCCACCCCGCGCATCCCGGCCCACCACATGACGAGGGTCTCCCGCCAGTTCGTCGGAATGTCCTCGAGGTGGTCCTGTCTGGCGTGCAGCCGCTGCGTCAGCCAGGTCGCCGGCAGCAGCCACAGCAGCCGTACGACGACCACGACGACCACGATCACCCCGGCCCAGCCCAGCATCTCCCCCCACCGCCCGGACGCCGTCCGGATCGCGTTGTGCAGCTCCAGGCCGATCAGCCCGAACGCGACGCCCGTGACGAGGGTGTCGATGATGTCCCAGAAGGTGTGGCCGGCCAGCCGGGTCAGCACGTCGTCGGGGTCGGTGGCGTACTCGGCGAGGAACATGGCCGTGGTCAGGACGGCCAGCACCCCGGACCCGTGGAACTCCTCCGCCAGCACGTACGACGCGTACGGCACCAGGAGCGTCAGCCCGATCTGCAGCGTCGTGTCCCCGAGGACGTCCAGCAGCCTGTTCGCGCCCCAGCCGAGCGCGACACCCACCGCCACCGCCACCACCGCGGACAGCACCAGGTCGAGGCCGGCCTGCCACGGCGAGAACGACCCGCTCACGGCCGCGGCGATCGCGACGTGGTAGAGCACGATGGCCGTCACGTCGTTGAACAGCCCCTCGCCCTCCAGGATGGACACCAGCCGGCGGGGCAGCCCGAGCTGTCCGGCCACCGCGGTGGCGGCCACCGGGTCGGGCGGCGCGACCAGCGCGCCCAGCGCCACGGCCGCGGCGATCGGCAGCCCCGGCACGATCGTGTGGGCCACGGCCGCCACACACACCATGGTGACGAACACCAGCGCGACGGCCAGCAGGAAGATCGGCCGCACGTTCGCCGCGAACTGCCGCCAGGAGGTCCGCCGCACCGCCGCGTACAGCAGGGGCGGCAGCAGCAGGGGCAGGATCAGGTCCGGCGGGATGTCCACGTTGGGCACGAAGTCGAGCACCGCGAGGACGATCCCGAGCAGGGTCATGAGCACCGGCGCGGGCAACCCGAACCGGTCCCCGACCGGAACGCTCACCACGGCCCCGAGCAACAGGACGAACAACAGGGCCAGCTGGTCCACGGTCAGCGCTCCGGGTCTAGACGATCAAGAACATCCAGACCTCCAGCGTCGCACGACCACCGTCCGCTACAGAGAACGCCGCATGGACCGGTGCGGAATCCCCGCCTCCATGTCCTGCGGCCCGTACGCCGCGTACCCCAGCCGCTCGTAGAACCCCAGCGCCTGGGTCTGTGCGTGCAGGTCCACGGCCGCGAGCCCCCGCGCGCGTGCCGCCTCCTCGATGGCCCGCACCAGCGCCACCCCGACGCCCAGCCCGCGCGCCTCGCGTGTCACGGCGAGCCGCCCCAGCGAGCCGACCGACAGGTCGCCGCCGGTCCGGTCGGCGACCGCCTCGCCGTACAGCAGCCGCCCGGTGCCGAGCGGCAGCCCGTCCTCCCGGACCGCCAGCACGTGGACGGCGCCGGCGTCGTGCGCGTCGTACTCCAGGTCCTCGGGCACGCCCTGCTCGCCGACGAAGACCTCCTTGCGCACCGCGAAGCACGCCTCCCGGTCGGCCGGGTCCTCGGCGACCCGCACCGTGTACCCGTACGGCCCGCTCATCCGTAGGTCTCCTCGCGGACCTGCTCCAGGGCCTGGGCCAGGTCCTCGGGGTAGTCACTGGCGAACTCCGCCCACTGCCCGTCCCCGGGGTGCTCGAAGCCCAGCCGCACCGCGTGCAGCCACTGCCGGGCCAGGCCGAGCCGCTTGGACAGCGTGGGGTCGGCGCCGTACGTCAGGTCGCCGACGCAGGGGTGGCGGTGGGCGGCCATGTGGACGCGGATCTGGTGCGTCCGGCCCGTCTCCAGCTTCACGTCCAGCAGGGAGGCCGCGCGGAAGGCCTCGATCAGGTCGTAGTGCGTGACGGACGGCTTGCCCTCGGCCGTGACCGCCCACTTGTAGTCGTGGTGCGGGTGCCGGCCGATGGGGGCGTCGATGGTGCCGCTGGTCGGGTCGGGGTGGCCCTGGACGAGCGTGTGGTAGCGCTTGTCGACCGTGCGCTCCTTGAACTGGCGCTTCAGCGACGTGTACGCCCGCTCCGACTTGGCGACCACCATCAGCCCCGAGGTGCCGACGTCCAGCCGGTGCACGATGCCCTGGCGCTCGGCGGCACCGGAGGTGGAGATGCGGTACCCGGCGGCGGCGAGCCCGCCGATGACGGTCGTCCCGCTCCAGCCGGGCGACGGGTGCGCGGCCACGCCGACCGGCTTGACGATCACGACCACGTCGTCGTCGTCGTGCACGATCTCCATGCCCTCGACCGGCTCGGCGACGATCTGCACCGGCGCCGGGGCCTGGGGCATCTCGACCTCCAGCCAGGCCCCGCCGATCACCCGCTCGGATTTGCCGACCACCGAGCCGTCGACCGTGACCTTCCCCGCCGCAGCCAGCTCGGCGGCCTTCGTACGGGAGAAGCCGAACATGCGGGAGATGGCGGCGTCTACGCGCTCGCCCTCCAGGCCGTCCGGCACGGGCAGGGTGCGGGTCTCGGGAATCGTGCTCACCCGTCGAGTATGCCGGACGGCTCCGGTACCGCCGTACGGCCCTGTGGACAACCGCCGGGCGGTCAGTCCTTGTGGACGGTCCCGTCCGGGTCCAGGCCCTTGAAGGACAGCAGCACGATCAGGATGCCGCCACAGACGATCGCCGAGTCCGCGAGGTTGAAGACCGCGAAGTGCTTCGGGGCGATGAAGTCCACGACCGCGCCCTCGAAAACGCCCGGCGCGCGGAAGATCCGGTCGGTGAGGTTGCCCAGCGCGCCGCCCAGCAGCAGCCCCAGGGCGATCGCCCAGGGCAGGCTGTAGAGCTTGCGGGCGAGCCGGGCGATCACCACGATCACGGCCGTCGCGATCACCGTGAAGATGATGGTGAACGCCTCACCGAAGCCGAAGGCCGCGCCCGCGTTGCGGATGGCCTCGAACTTCAGCCAGTCCCCGACGATCTCGATCGGCGCGTGGTGCTCCAGCTTGGCGACCACGAGCATCTTGCTGACCAGGTCGATCACGTACGCGATCGTGGCGACGGTGAAGAGCACGGCGATCCGGCGCTTGCCCCTGGGCCGCGCCTCGGTGCTCTCCTGCCCGTCCGGGCCGGACGACTGCTCCGGCTCGGATCCCGCCTCTGGGATGTCCGGCGTACCGATGACGCGCTCCGCCTCTGCCACGTGAGTCCCTCAACCTAGGTACCTGACTGAGGACGAGGGTACGGCACACCCCCCGACCGCCAGGTGATCAGTACCGGCGCTCCTGCTTCTGCTTGCACTCGACGCACAGCGTGGCCCTCGGGAAGGCCTGCATCCGGGCCTTGCCGATGGCCTGGCCGCAGTTCTCGCACAGGCCGTACGTGCCGGCGTCCAGCCGCTCCAGGGCGTGCTCGGTCTGGATCAGCATCTCGCGCGCGTTGGCGGCCAGCGCCAGTTCGTGTTCACGCGTGATGTTCTTCGTCCCGGTGTCCGCCTGGTCGTCGCCCGCGCCGTCCCCCGAGTCCCGCATCAGCCCCGTCAGGGCCGCCTCGGACGAGGCGAGCTCCGCCCGCAGCCGTCCCTGCTCGGACTGGAGCTCCGCACGGGCCTCCTCGACCTCCTGCGGCGTCCACGGCTCCTCGCCGGGGCGCACCGCGAGCTCGCCGGGCTCCACCGCCGCGAGGCGCGCCTTGGGAACAGCGGTCTTCGCCGCAGTGGCCGTACCCGGAGTCTTCTTCGCAACCACAGTCGTGGCTCCCGTCTGCTCCGCGGCCGAGGCCGCGCCCACCTTCTTGGCCGTGCTCTTCCTGCCCGCACTCGTCCCGGTCACGCCTTCGGCGCCGGCGATCTTCTCGACCGCCGGCTTCTCGGCGATGCCCTTCTCGGCGGTGCCCTTCTCGGCGATGCCCTTCTTGGTGACCTTCTTGGTGGCCGCCTTCCTGGCAGCCGGCTTCCTCGCGGTCGTCGTCTCCGCCGCAGCCGCCTTCTCTGCCGCGGTCTTCTTGGCGACCGTCTTCTTGGCGGCCGACCTCCCGGTGACCGCCTTCGTGGCGACCACCGCGTCCGTGGCCGCCTTCTTCACCGCCCTCTTCGCGGCGCTCTTCTTCGCGGCGGGCGCCTTCCCGGCAGGTCCGTCCCTCTCGACCGGCTCCGCCGCCCCTGCCTCCGCCGCTTCCTCCTCCTCGGGTCTTCGGGCCAGCGCCTTCTTGGCAGCCGGCTTCCCTGCCGGGGCCTTCCCCGGTGCTCCGGCCGTCGCGGACCGCACCGACTTCACGGCCCTGGAGCCCTTGGCCGCGCCGCCGGAGGCACCGGAGGCACTCGTGGAGCTGCCGGACGCCGACTGCTGTACGGCGGTCTTCTTCGCCACCATGGCCGCAGCCCCTTCACATATTGTGATCTTGCACGCGAATCGTGCTGGGACGATAAATCGACTTGGAGCCCGCGGCAACGGGGCGCACCGCTCGATTCGCCCGCCTCGCGGCAAGCCTGCATCCGTTGTGCCCAGCTCCCCGCCCGGTAATCCGCCGAGCCGGACATCCCGGAATCCGAACGCACACACCATCACACATAGCCACCATTCGGGTCATTACGGACTCGGTCGTCGACCGGGTCCCGCGCCCCCGAAAACCCGTCGGCCGCTGTCGTCGGGGAGCCGTACACTGGGCGGAGCGAAAAGTGTGGATGGGGACGAGTAGCGGCGTACGCAGCCCAGAGCGACCCGGGGACGGTGGAAGCCCGGGGGCGAGCGCGACGTGAAGATCACCCCGGAGCCGCCGGAAGAAAGCCGCAGCCGACAGGCGAGGGCCAGTAGAACCGGCATCGCGACCCCAATGAGGGGGCTCACCGGCGCATGGAGCGCACCGGAGGGCCAAGGAGGGTGGTACCGCGGGAGCGCGCCGCACACGGCGTAGACAGGCAAGTCGGCTCTCGTCCCTCCGACGGAAGGCAGTATGTCCGCCGGAGGAAGCTCGTTGAATACGCAGCCGCAGTACCGCCAGGTGCCCGCCCAGGTCGACCTGCCCGCCCTCGAGCACGCGGTGCTCGACTTCTGGCGCGAGCAGAAGATCTTCGCCAAGAGCCTGGAGCAGTCCGAGGGCCGCCCCGAGTGGGTGTTCTACGAGGGCCCGCCCACCGCCAACGGAATGCCGGGCGCCCACCACATCGAGGCGCGCGTCTTCAAGGACGTCTTCCCCCGCTTCCGCACCATGCGCGGCTACCACGTGGCCCGCAAGGCCGGCTGGGACTGCCACGGCCTCCCGGTGGAGCTGGCGGTCGAGAAGGAGCTCGGCTTCTCCGGCAAGCAGGACATCGAGGCGTACGGCATCGCCGCCTTCAACGACAAGTGCCGCGAGTCCGTGCTCCGCCACACCGACGCGTTCTCCGAGCTGACGACCCGCATGGGCTACTGGGTCGACCTCGACGACGCCTACGTCACGATGGACCCCGAGTACATCGAGTCGGTCTGGTGGTCGCTGAAGGAGATCTTCAACAAGGGCCTGCTGGTCCAGGACCACCGCGTCGCCCCCTGGTGCCCGCGCTGCGGCACGGGTCTGTCCGACCACGAGCTGGCCCAGGGCTACGAGACGGTCGTCGACCCCTCCGTGTACGTCCGTTTCCCGCTCACCTCCGGTCCGCTCGCCGGCGAGGCCGCCCTCCTGGTGTGGACGACGACCCCCTGGACACTGGTCTCCAACACGGCCGTGGCCGCGCACCCCGAGGTCCCCTACGTCGTGGCGACCAACGGCGAGGAGAAGCTGGTCGTCGCCGAGCCGCTGGTCGCCAAGGCGCTCGGCGAGGGCTGGGAGACCACCGGCCAGACCTTCACCGGCGCCGAAATGGAGCGCTGGACCTATCAACGTCCGTTCGAGCTCGTGGAGTTCCCGGAACCCGCCCACTACGTGGTGAACGCCGAGTACGTCACCACCGAGGACGGCACCGGTCTGGTCCACCAGTCCCCCGCCTTCGGTGAGGACGACCTCAAGGTCTGCCGCTCCTACGGCCTGCCCGTCGTCAACCCGGTACGCCCGGACGGCACCTTCGAGGAGTCCGTCCCGATGGTCGGCGGCGTCTTCTTCAAGAAGGCGGACGAAAAGCTCACCGAGGACCTCCAGCAGCGCGGCCTCCTCTTCAAGCACATCCCGTACGAGCACAGCTACCCGCACTGCTGGCGCTGCCACACCGCGCTCCTCTACTACGCGCAGCCGTCCTGGTACATCCGCACCACGGCCGTCAAGGACCGCCTCCTCCAGGAGAACGAGAAGACCAACTGGTTCCCGGACACGGTCAAGCACGGCCGGTACGGCGACTGGCTGAACAACAACATCGACTGGGCGCTCTCCCGCAACCGCTACTGGGGGACCCCGCTGCCGATCTGGCGCTGCGAGGAGGACCACCTCACCGTCGCCGGCTCCCGCGCGGAGCTCACCGAGCTGACCGGCACCGACCAGTCCGAGCTGGACCCGCACCGCCCGTACATCGACGCGGTCACCTTCGCCTGCCCCCACGACGACTGCGGGCGGACGGCCACGCGCGTGCCGGAGGTCATCGACGCCTGGTACGACTCGGGTTCGATGCCGTTCGCGCAGTGGGGCTACCCGTACAAGAACAAGGACCTCTTCGAGTCCCGCTACCCGGCGCAGTTCATCAGCGAGGCCATCGACCAGACCCGCGGCTGGTTCTACACGCTGATGGCCGTCGGCACGCTGGTCTTCGACAAGTCGTCGTACGAGAACGTCGTCTGCCTGGGCCACATCCTCGCCGAGGACGGCCGCAAGATGTCCAAGCACCTGGGCAACATCCTGCAGCCGATCCCGCTGATGGACCAGCACGGCGCCGACGCGGTCCGCTGGTTCATGGCGGCCGGCGGCTCCCCGTGGGCGGCCCGCCGCGTGGGCCACAACACGATCCAGGAGGTCGTCCGCAAGACGCTCCTGACGTACTGGAACACGGTCGCCTTCCAGGCCCTGTACGCCCGTACGTCCGGCTGGGCGCCGAGCGAGGCCGACCCGGCCCCGGCCGACCGCCCGATCCTGGACCGCTGGCTGCTCTCCGAACTCCACGCGCTCACCGACCAGGTGACGCAGGCTCTGGAGGCGTACGACACCCAGCGCGCCGGCAAGCTGCTCTCCGCGTTCGTCGACGACCTGTCCAACTGGTACGTCCGCCGCAGCCGTCGCCGCTTCTGGCAGGGCGACAAGGCCGCGCTGCGCACCCTGCACGAGGTCGTCGAGACGGTCACCAAGCTGATGGCCCCGCTGACCCCGTTCATCACCGAGCGGGTCTGGCAGGACCTCGTCGTGCCGGTCGTCCCGGGCGCCCCGGACTCCGTCCACCTGGCCGCCTGGCCGGAGGCGGACCTCGCCGCGATCGACCCGGAGCTGTCGAAGCAGATGGTCCTGGTCCGCCGTCTGGTGGAACTGGGCCGCGCCACCCGCGCGGAGTCGGGCGTGAAGACCCGCCAGCCCCTGAAGCGCGCCCTGATCGCCGCGAGCGGCTTCGACGCCCTCGACCGCGAGCTGCACGGGCAGATCACGGAGGAGCTCAACGTCGAGTCGCTGGCGTCCCTCTCCGAGGTCGGCGGCAGCCTGGTCGACACGACCGCCAAGGCCAACTTCCGCGCTCTGGGCAAGCGGTTCGGCAAGCGCGTCCAGGACGTGGCCAAGGCCGTCGCGAACGCCGACGCCGCCGCCCTCTCCCTAGCCCTGCGCGAGGGCACGGCCTCGGTGGAGGTCGACGGCGAGACGATCACCCTGGCCCCCGACGAGGTCATCATCACGGAGACCCCGCGCGAGGGCTGGTCGGTCGCCTCCGACTCCGGCGCGACGGTCGCCCTCGACCTGGAGATCACCGAGGAGCTGCGGCGCGCGGGTCTGGCCCGGGACGCGATCCGGCTGATCCAGGAGGCCCGCAAGAACAGCGGCCTCGACGTCGCCGACCGCATCGCGCTGCGCTGGACCGCGACCGACCCGGCGACCGCCGACGCCCTGTCCGGCCACGCCGGCCTCATCGCCGACGAGGTCCTCGCCACGGACTTCGCCCAGGGTGAGGCGGACGACACCTACGGCGCCCCGTTCACGGACGACGCCCTGACGCTGACGTTCCGCCTGCGCAAGGCGTAAGCACCTCCGCGAGGGCCCGGTTCCCCCGAGGGGGGCCGGGCCCTCCGCATGTCCGGCGTGCGGAGGGCCCGGCGTCCTCACGGAGGAAGTCGCGCGCATGATCGCCCTCAACACGCGTAAAAGGGCGGGACCCCGGATGGTGATCCGGGGTCCCGCCCTTTGAACGCTGCCGACGCCTAAGGCGTACTACAGGCCGTCAGTTGTCGTCCTCGTCGATGAGGAAACCACGCATCGGCGAGGGAGCCTGGCCCATCGGCGACGGGCCCTGCGGCCGCACCGGAGCCATCGGCTGGGTCATCGCCGGGGACATCTGCTGCTGCCCGCCGTAGGACGGGGCCGCCGGGCTGGGAGCACCCATGCCCGGGTTGCCGCCGTAGGACGGAGCACCGGCGCCGGCCGGAGCCATGGAAGGCGCCGGGGACGGCGGCAGCGATGCCGTGGCCGGAGTGCGCGGCGGAGCGAGGGAGTCGTCGGCCTGGGTCTCCAGCTGACGGAGCTGGGACTCGAGGTAGGACTTCAGACGCGTGCGGTACTCGCGCTCGAAGCCACGCAGGTCCTCGACCTTGCGCTCCAGCGTGGCGCGGGCGGACTCCAGGGAGCCCATCGCGACGCGGTGCTTCTCCTGCGCGTCCCGCTCCAGGGCGTCGGCCTTGGCACGGGCGTCCCGCTCGAGACCCTCGGCACGCGAACGCGCCTCACCCACGATCTTGTTGGCCTCGGAACGGGCCTCGGCGATCGCCTGGTCTGCGGTCTGCTGGGCCAGCGACAGGACACGGGCGGCGCTGTCGCCACCGGGACCCTGACCGGGGCCGCCCATCGGACCACCCATGGGGCCACCCATCGGGCCACCCATCTGCTGCTGCATGGGGTTCTGGCCCATCGGGCCCTGACCCATCGGACCCTGACCCATGGGGCCCTGGCCCATCTGCTGCTGCATGGGGTTCTGACCCATCGGACCCTGGCCCATCGGACCCTGACCCTGCGGACCGCCCTGACCACCGTTGGGTCCGGCGGGCAACTGCGGCGCACCGCTCGGCAGCTGGGGCGGGCCACCCATGGGGCCACCCATCTGCTGCTGCGGCGGGCCCGATATGCCGGCGGGCACCGGGGCGCCCGGGCCTCGCATGCCCTGCTGCGGCATGCCCTGCGGAGGCATCCCCTGCTGGGGCATGCCCTGTTGCTGCATACCGCCCTGCTGCATACCGCCCTGCTGCATACCGCCTTGCTGCATGCCACCTTGCTGGGGCATGCCACCCTGCTGCTGGTCCTGTTCGGGCGGCTTGCGCATGTTCTGCTGGTTCTGGGCAGCAGCGCGCGTGGCCGCGGCCAGTTTGGCCCGCAGGTCCTCGTTCTCACGAAGCAGGCGGGTCAGTTCGGCTTCGACCTCGTCGAGGAAGGCATCGACCTCGTCCTCGTCATAGCCTTCTCGGAGGCGGACGGTCGTGAACTGCTTGTTCCGCACGTCCTCGGGGGTCAACGGCATCTCTTCACCTCAACGTAGTCTTCGGCATCGGCAAGACGGTAGTTCACATCGCTCACAGCCGACTCACGATCGAGATCAGGATGTAGACGATGATCATCAGTACGAAGAAGGACAGGTCGAGCGCCACGCCCCCGAGACGCAACGGCGGGATGACCCGCCGAAGAAGCTTGAGCGGTGGATCGGTGACAGTGTAGGTGGCCTCCAGAACGACCACCATCGCCTTGCCGGGCTGCCATGAGCGGGCGAACTGGAAGACGTAGTCCATGACCAACCGGAAGATGAGCACGATGAGGAAGACCATCAGCGCGATGTAGACGACATCCAGGACCACGCTCATGTTCGGTGCTTCCCTCTCCCCTGTTCCGTGCTTCTCTGTACTGCCGTTTCCGGTCGAGCGTCTCAGCTCTGGTTGAAGAACCCGCCCTCTGCGATGCGGGCCTTGTCCTCCGCCGTGACATCGACGTTAGCAGGCGACAACAGGAACACCTTCTGCGTCACCCGCTCGATGCTGCCGTGAAGACCAAACACCAAACCGGCCGCAAAGTCGACAAGTCGCTTCGCGTCTGTGTCATCCATCTCAGTCAGATTCATGATCACCGGGGTGCCCTCACGGAAGTGTTCCCCGATGGTACGGGCCTCGTTGTAGGTCCGGGGGTGAAGCGTGGTGATCCGGTACGGCTCTCGTTCCGACACGACCTTGGGCATGATCACCGGTGCGTTCTTCTCCAGGGACTGACGTTCTTGTGTGATGGATGCCACGGGCGCGATGCGCGCCGGACGCCCGGATTCCGCGCCTAGCGAAGCGGAACGAGCCACCGGCTCACGCTGCGCCGGTGGCTGCACGATTCGCACCTCTTCGTCCCTTTGGGACTGATGCGCACCATGTGACTGGTGGGACGGCTCGTGTCGCCGGTGGTCCCGCTCGGGCTCCGGGTCGAGCTCGGGTTCGAAGTCGTCGTCGGGGTCGAATCCCCGGCCGTCGTACCCATCGTCCTCCACGAGGCCGAGGTAGACCGCCATCTTGCGCATCGCGCCGGCCATTCTCTGAGTCCTCCGCTCTGTGGTGGATCGACTTTCAACTGCCAAGTCCCGCGATCCACGTGGCCCTTGTGTCCGCCCTTCGGCGGTAATGACCATATTTTCTGCTGTGGTCCGACTTCCTGGCGACGTTACCCGAGCCTGGGGCGGACTCCGAGTACCGCAGTGCCGACGCGTACATGTGTCGCTCCGGCCGCCACGGCATCCTCGAGGTCCGCACTCATCCCTGCCGACACCATGTTCGCAGCCGGATGGGCTCGGCGCAGGTCAGTCGACAAATCCATCAACCGCCCGAAGGCCTCGCGTCGGCGCCCGGCGTACTCCCCGGTCAGAGGTGCGACGGTCATCAGTCCGTCAAGGCGCAGCCCCGGCGATCCGGCGACCAGAGCAGCCAACTCCTCGACGCCGCCCGGGGCCACACCGCCCCGCTCACCCCGCTCGCTCGCCCCGGCGTCGAGCGCCACCTGCAGCAGACAGCCCACCTCGCGCCCGGCCCGCACGGCCTCCTTCGACAGGGCCGTCACCAGCCGGGCCCGGTCGACGGACTGCACCACGTCCGCGTAACCGACCACGGAACGCACCTTGTTGGTCTGCAACTGGCCCACGAAGTGCCAGCGCAGCGGCAGCCCGGCGCACTCGGCCGCCTTGGGCGCCGCGTCCTGGTCCTTGTTCTCGGCGACATGGCGCACGCCGAGTTCCGACAGGAGCCGCACATCGCTCGCCGGGTAGGTCTTGGTGACCACGATCAGGGTCACCTCCTCCCGTGCGCGGCCCGCGGCCGCACAGGCGGCGGCGATCCGATCCTCCACCTTCGCGAGGTTTGCGGTGAGTTCGTGCTTACGGTCCGTCATGCCCCATCAGTCCAACCAGACATATCCCGCGAGTCGCCCCGTGGAGCGGTCGCGGCGATACGAGAAGTGATCGTTCGACTCCCGTGTGCACACCGGCGACCGCTCCCGGTCGTGCACCCCGAGCCGGTCGAGCTGCGCGTGCACCCCGGCGATCACGTCGACGGCGGGAGTGCCCCAGCTCGTCTCGGCGCTCGCGGCCGGCTCGACGGCGGCCACCTCGGCGCGCATCGCCTCCGGCACCTCGTAGCACCGCCCGCACACGGCGGGTCCGGTGCGGGCGACGATCCGGGAGGGGACGGCGCCGAGCGACTCCATCGCGTCGATGGCCGCCGGCACGATCCCCTTGACCATGCCGGGCCGCCCGGCGTGGGCCGCCGCGACCACCCCGGCGACGGGGTCGGCGAGCAGGACGGGCACACAGTCCGCCGTCAGCACGGCGAGGGCGAGCCCCCGGGTCGCGGTCACCAGACCGTCGACCGGCGGGGTGAGCCCGGTGGTCCACGGTCCGTCGACCTCGGCGACGTCATTGCCGTGCACCTGGTTCATCCAGACGACCAGGCCGGGGTCCAGACCCAGCGACTTGGCGGCCAGTTCACGATTGACGCGTACGGCGTCGGGGTCGTCGCCGACCGCTCCGCCGAGGTTGAGCTCCTCATACGGAGCGGCGCTCACCCCGCCCCACCGGTCGGTGAAGGCGAAGTGCGCGCCGCTCACGCTCTCGCGCTGTCCTATCACTTCAGGAAGTCCGGCACGTCCAGCTCCTCGGCCGCGCTGTCCGAGTAGGACCGCGACGGCGGCACCGGCGGCGAGACCGGCAGGTCGGCCACCGGCTCGGGTGCCGGCTGCACCTCCTCCTTGGGCGTCACGCTGCCGAGCGAACCGAAGGACGGCCGGCTCTCGGGCTGCCGCACCGGAGTGGGCTCCTCGCGCCGTGCCGAGGACGAGGACGAGCCCATGACGGTCTCCCGGCGGGCCGGGGGCTGGCCCCCGTCGAAGCCGGCCGCGATGACGGTGACCCGTACCTCGTCGCCCAAGGCGTCGTCGATGACCGCACCGAAGATGATGTTGGCCTCGGGGTGCGCGGCCTCGCTGACCAGCTGGGCGGCCTCGTTGATCTCGAACAGGCCGAGGTCGGAGCCGCCGGAGATGGAGAGCAGGACGCCCCGGGCGCCGTCGATCGAGGCCTCCAGGAGCGGCGAGGAGATCGCCATCTCGGCGGCGGCCACCGCGCGGTCGTCGCCACGGGCCGAGCCGATGCCCATGAGGGCCGAACCGGCCTCGGACATGACCGACTTCACGTCGGCGAAGTCGAGGTTGATCAGACCGGGGGTGGTGATCAGGTCGGTGATGCCCTGGACACCGGAGAGCAGGACCTGGTCGGCCGACTTGAAGGCGTCGAGGACCGAGACCTGGCGGTCCGAGATCGAGAGCAGTCGGTCGTTGGGGATGACGATGAGGGTGTCGACCTCTTCGCGGAGTTCGGCGATGCCGTCCTCTGCCTGATTGGCGCGGCGCCGGCCCTCGAAGGTGAAGGGGCGGGTGACCACGCCGATGGTGAGGGCGCCGAGGTTGCGTGCGATGTTGGCCACGACGGGCGCGCCGCCGGTGCCGGTGCCGCCACCCTCTCCGGCCGTCACGAAGACCATGTCGGCCCCCTTGAGGACCTCCTCGATCTCCTCGCGGTGGTCCTCGGCGGCCTTGCGGCCCACGGCCGGGTTGGCGCCGGCGCCGAGTCCGCGCGTGAGTTCACGGCCGACGTCGAGCTTGACGTCGGCGTCGCTCATCAACAGCGCCTGCGCGTCGGTGTTGATGGCGATGAACTCGACGCCCTTGAGACCGACCTCGATCATCCGGTTGATGGCATTGACACCACCGCCGCCGACACCGATGACTTTGATGACTGCGAGGTAGTTCTGCGGTGCTGCCACGTCGAAGGCCTCTCGCCTCGAGTTACGTGTCGTCGCCTCGCAGGTGATGCGATCCGACGACTGATGCCGAATGGGCCGGTCCGTTTCGCCGACCCGAACCCTAACGCTGAAGTTTAGGGTTACCAGTGTGTCTGTTCCTTGGAGTCTTCTGAACAGGACACTAAGTCGACAAGTGGCGCCCGTTCAACGAACACGCCGAACCTCCCGTTTTTCTTTTCACCCTATGTGATCAGGCGTGTCACTGCCCAACCAGGGTGCTGGCCTGCGCAGACGTGCGTCAACTCCCCGCTGACGCAGGGGCGGTGGGAGCGCTGACATCGAAGTGCCGCGCGTCCGGGGCGGCTTTCATGAGAGCGGTGAGTGTACGGCCCTTCGCCGCGGCCTTCTCGGCACTTCCCCACGCGACCGTGCGGCCACCGCTCAACTCCAGCAAGATGTCGTCGTAGGAACGGACCTTGACGACCCGGGTGGCCCGCGCGACGCCGACGGGCAGGGAACCGGCCGCCTTCACCGCCTCCCGCACCAGCCGGGCCTCGCCGAAGCGGCGCAGGCTCGCGGCGGCCGAACGCGACGAGGAGACGGCCATTTCCAGCATCGGGACGCCTTTGGGAGCCTCGGAAACCGTGGCGAAACGGACGCCTTCGTCGTCCACTTCCACGAAGTTCGCCCCCTTTTGCACGAGAAGAACCGGCGTACGCTCCGTCACTTTCAGGCCGATTCCATGGGGCCAGGAACGCACCACGTCGACCGAATGAATTCGGGGCAATTCCGTACGCAGCCGGGCCTCGATCGCGTCGATGTCGACCGAGACCAAGGGCGATCCGACCGGTACGGCGGCGGCTTCGCGCACCTGCGGCGGCGTCAGCACCTTCGTGCCGGACACGGAGACCCGCTCCACGCGCAGCCACTGCGAGCCGTACAGCACCCAGCCGGTGCCCGCGCCGAGGAGCACGACGGCCAGCGCGAGAATGATGATCGTACGAAGTCGGCGCGGCCCCAACCGCCGGACGAGGGGCGGGCCGGACGACTCCTGCTGGCGTGCACCGCGCTCGGCGGTGGCGGATCCGGCCACGCACACTCCCTTTCCTGGCCCGGTTCACCTCCGGGGCGCCGCGGCCGGTGTCGAGAGGCCGGCCGTGCTCAGCCCTTCGGGCCCCTGCGGGCTCGGCCCCTCGACACCGACGCGCCCCTTCGGCTCACGGGCCGACGCGTTTCCTAACGGCGTGCACGACTGGCGGCGATCGCCTCGTACACCATGCCGACGAGCAGTTCGTCGGCGTCCCGGCGGCCGAACTCGCTGGCGGCGCGGGACATCTCGTACAGCCGGTGCGGGTCGGCGAGGACGGGCAGGACGGTCTCCCGGACCCACTCGGGGGTCAGTTCCGCGTCGTCGACCAGCAGTCCGCCGCCCGCCTTGACCACCGGCTGGGCGTTCAGCCGCTGTTCGCCGTTGCCGATGGGCAGCGGGACGTAGGCGGCGGGAAGCCCGACGGCGGAGAGTTCGGCGACGGTCATCGCGCCCGCGCGGCAGAGCATCATGTCGGCGGCGGCGTACGCGAGGTCCATCCGGTCCACGTACGGTACCGGGATGTAGGGGGGCATCCCCGGCATCTGCTGTACCTGCGGCAGTTCGTTCTTCGGGCCGACCGCGTGCAGGATCTGGATGCCGGCCTGCTGGAGCCAGGGCGCGACCTGCTGGACGACCTCGTTGAGGCGGCGGGCGCCCTGCGAACCGCCCGAGACCAGCAGGGTGGGCAGGTTGGGGTCGAGCCCGAACATGTGCCGGGCCTCGGGGCGCATGGCCGCGCGGTCCAGGGTGGCGATGGAGCGGCGCAGCGGGATGCCGATGTAGCGGGCGTCCCGCAGCTTGCTGTCGGGCGTGGAGACGGCGACCCGGGCCGCGTAGCGCGAGCCGATCTTGTTGGCCAGGCCGGGGCGGGCGTTCGCCTCGTGGACGACGATCGGGACGCCGAGCCGCTTGGCGGCCAGATAGCCGGGCAGCGCCACGTAACCGCCGAAGCCGACGACCGCGTCCGCCTTGGTGCGCTCCAGGATCTGCTCGGCGGCCTTGATCGTGCCGCGCAGCCGGCCCGGGACGGTGATCAGTTCGGGGGTGGGCTTGCGCGGCAGCGGGACGGCGGGGATCAGCGCGAGGTCGTAGCCCCGCTGCGGAACGAGCGTGGTCTCCAGACCGCGCTCCGTGCCCAGTGCCGTGATCCCCACAGTGGGGTCCTGCCTGCGCAGGGCGTCCGCGAGGGCGAGCGCGGGCTCGATGTGGCCGGCGGTCCCCCCACCAGCGAGTACGACATGCACCGAAATTCACCGCTCTCCGGACGGACGCGCCGCCGAGGCACGCCGTCGCATCGTGTTCCATCTCCGGGGGCTCCGGTCGAAAGCGGAGCCCCCAGCCCCCCGCTTTCTACCAAAGCGGGGGTGCCGCATCGCAAGCGCCGCCCGCGCACCGGGCTCGTCGCGTGCGAACGCGATGAGCAGCCCGATGGCGAACATGGTCGGCAGCAGGGCGGAACCCCCGTAGGAGAACAGCGGGAGCGGGACGCCGGCGATCGGCAGCAGGCCGAGCACCGCACCGATGTTGATCACTGCCTGAGCGGTGATCCAGGTGGTCACGCCTCCCGCGGCATACCTCACGAAGGGGTCCTCCGTGCGTCCGGCCACGCGGATACCCGCATAGCCTAGAGCCGCGAACAGGGCGAGTACCGACAGCGTCCCCGCGAGACCCAGTTCCTCGCCGGTGACGGCGAAGATGAAGTCGGTGTGGGCTTCGGGCAGTTGGCCCCATTTCTCCACACTCGCACCGAGACCCGAGCCGAAGATCCCGCCGGAGGCCAGGGCGTAGATCCCGTGCACGGCCTGCCAGCAGGCGTCCCCGGGGCCCGGGTCGGTCGCGCCGATGCACTGCAGGCGGGCCATCCGGTTCGGGCTGGTCTTGATAAGGATCACACCGAGGGTCGCCGCGATCGACAGCACCCCGACGAAGAGCCGCGTGGGCGCCCCCGCCAGCCACAGGAGCCCGAACAGGATCGCCGTCAGGATGATCGCCGTGCCCATGTCGCCGCCGAGCATGATCAGCCCGAGCAGCATGAACGCGACCGGCACCAGCGGCACCAGCATGTGTTTCCACTGCGCGAGCAGCTTCTTGTCCTGTTTGCGGGCGAGCAGATCGGCACCCCAGAGCACCAGCGCGAGCTTGCCGAACTCGCTGGGCTGGATCTGGAAGGAGCCGCCGAGCGAGATCCAGTTCTGGTTGCCGTTGACCGACATCCCTATCCCCGGCACCTGCACCAGCGCCATCATGAAGACGGCACCGGCGAGGATCGGGTAGGCGAGCCCCCGGTGCAGTTTCACCGGCATCCGGGAGGCGACCAGCAGCAGCGCGGCCCCGATGGAGGCGGCCAGGAACTGTTTGCGGAAGAAGAACGATCCCGGCAACGACATCTGGAGCGCGGTGATCTGGGAGGCCGAGTAGACCATCACAAGGCCCAGGACGGTGATCAGCAGGCTGCCGCCGAAGATCAGGTAGTACGCGGTCAGCGGCCGGTCCCAGGCCTTCTGCACACGCGTGTGGAGCCGCCGTACGGGGTTGTCGCGGAGCGGGCGAGAGACTGTCGCGGGTCTGCGGACGGTCCGCTGGACAGGCGGACGCCCGGTACGGCTACCGGGCATCCGCTGCTCCTCGGTGCGCGGCGCAGCCGCTGTACCCGGCTGCCGCGCCGTACGTCGGCCGTGACGGTCCCACGCGTCCCTCCCAAGGTCGCCCGGCAGGCGGCCGGGTCAGGTTCCGAGTTCGCCAACCGCCTGGGCGAACATGTCACCGCGCTGGTTGTAGTTGACGAACATGTCCATGGAGGCGCAGGCCGGGGCGAGGAGCACCGTGTCGCCTTCGACGGCGAGGCGCCGAGCCTCCTGGACAGCCGCGAGCATCGCCCCAGTGTCCGTCCGCTCGAGGTCGACGACGGGTACTTTCGGGGCGTGTCGCGCCAGGGCTTCACGGATCAGGGCGCGATCGGCGCCGATGAGCACCGCCGCGCGAAGCCGCTTCGCCGACTTGGCGACCAGCTCGTCGAAGGTGGCGCCCTTCGCCAGGCCGCCCGCGATCCAGACGATCGACTCGTAGGCCGCCAACGAGGCTTCCGCCGCGTGCGTGTTGGTCGCCTTGGAGTCGTCGATGTACGCGACGCCGTCCACGTCCGCCACGTGGGCGATGCGGTGGGCGTCCGGCGTGAAGGCCCGCAGGCCGTCCCGTACGGCCTTGGGGGGCACCCCGAAGGCGCGCGCGAGGGCCGCCGCGGCAAGGGCGTTGGCGATGTTGTGCGGGGCGGGCGGGCGGACGTCGGAGACCTCGGCGAGCTCCTGGGCGTTCTGCTGCCGGTTCTCGACGAAGGCGCGGTCGACCAGGATGCCGTCCACGACGCCGAGTTGGGACGGCGCGGGGGCGCCGAGGGTGAAGCCGACCGCCCGGCAGCCCTCCTCGACGTCCGCCTCCCGTACCAGGTCCTCGGTGGCCTTGTCGGCGACGTTGTAGACGCAGGCGACCTGATTGCCCTCGTAGACACGACCCTTGTCCTTGGCGTACGCCTCCATGGAGCCGTGCCAGTCGAGGTGGTCGGGGGCGAGGTTCAGGACGGTGGCCGAGTGGGCGCGCAGCGAGGGCGCCCAGTGCAGCTGGTAGCTGGAGAGCTCCACGGCGAGGACGTCGTACGGCTCCTCGCCGAGGACGGCGTCCAGCAGGGAGACACCGATGTTGCCGACGGCCGCCGTGCGCAGGCCGGCCGCCTTCAGGATGGACGCCAGCATCTGGGTGGTGGTCGTCTTGCCGTTGGTGCCGGTGACGCACAGCCAGGGGGCGGCCTTGCGGCCGTCCAGTTCCCTGAGTCGCCAGGCGAGTTCGACATCGCCCCAGACCGGTACCCCGGCCGCGTGGGCCGCCGTGAACAGCGGCTTGTCGGGCTTCCAGCCGGGTGCGGTGACGACGAGTTCGGTGCCCTCGGGCAGGGTCGCCCCGTCACCGAGGCGCACGGTGACGCCCAGTGCCTGAAGCTCGGCGGCCTGCTCACGCGCGCGTGCGTCGTCTCCGTCGTTGACGACGGTGACCTTCGCGCCGAGCCCGTGCAGCACCTTGGCCGCCGGGATGCCGGAGACGCCGAGCCCGGCGACGGTGACGTTCTTCCCCTGCCAGTCGGTCACTTGTCCGCTGCCCATCCCGCGTAGAAGATGCCCAGTCCGACGATCACACAGATGCCCTGGATGATCCAGAAACGGACCACCACCAGGACCTCGGACCAGCCCTTGAGTTCGAAGTGGTGCTGTAGCGGCGCCATCCGGAAGACCCGCTTGCCGGTGAGCTTGAAGGAGCCGACCTGGATGACCACCGACATCGTGATCAGCACGAACAGGCCGCCCAGGAGGGCGATCAGCAGCTCGGTGCGGGAGCAGATCGCGAGGCCCGCGAGCACACCGCCGAGCGCCAGCGAACCGGTGTCGCCCATGAAGATCTTGGCGGGCGAGGTGTTCCACCACAGGAAGCCGAGGCAGGCACCCATCAGCGCGGACGCGATGACCGCGAGGTCCAGCGGATCGCGTACCTCGTAACAGGCGCTGGGGTTGGTCAGGGTCTCGCCGTTGGCGCAGGACTCCTGGAACTGCCAGACACCGATGAAGGTGTAGGCGCCGAAGACGAGGACGGAGGCACCGGTGGCGAGGCCGTCCAGACCGTCCGTCAGGTTCACGCCGTTGGACATCGCGAGGATCATGAACAGCGCCCAGACGACGAACAGCACCGGGCCGATCGTCCAGCCGAAGTCCGTGATGAACGACAGCTTCGTGGAGGCCGGGGTGTTGCCGCGCGAGTCGGAGAACTGCAGCGAGAGCACCGCGAAGGCGATACCGACGATCAGCTGGCCGGCCATCTTCGCCTTGGCCCGCAGACCCAGCGACCGCCGCTTGACGATCTTGATGTAGTCGTCGAGGAAGCCGACCAGACCCATGCCCGTCATCAGGCCGAGCACCAGCAGACCCGAGTAGGTCGGGGGCTTGCCGGTGATCACCTTGGACAGGAAGTACGCGGCGATCGTCGCGAAGATGAAGGCGATGCCGCCCATCGTCGGCGTACCGCGCTTGCTGGCGTGCTCGCGCGGGCCGTCGTCGCGGATGTACTGGCCGTAGCCCTTGCGCGCCAGCAGCTTGATCAGCAGCGGCGTACCGACCAGCGTCAGGAAGAGGCCGATCACACCCGCGAACAGGATCTGATTCATCATCGGGCGGCGACCTCACCCTCGGTGCCGGTCGCGAGCAACGCCTGCGCGACGCTCTCGAGGCCGACCGAACGGGACGCCTTCACGAGTACGACGTCCCCCGGGCGCAACTCGCTGCGCAACAGGTCGACCGCCGCCTGTGCGTCGGACACGTGCACCGACTCCTCACCCCACGAACCCTCGTTATATGCGCCCAGTTGCAGCCAGGCGGCTTCCCTGCCCCCGACCGCGACGAGCTTGCCGACATTGAGCCGGACGGCGAGCCGTCCGACCGCGTCGTGCTCGGCGAGCGCCTCGTCCCCGAGCTCGGCCATCTTGCCGAGCACCGCCCACGTCCGGCCCCCCTTGCCCATGGCCGCGAGCGCGCGCAGAGCGGCTCGCATGGACTCGGGGTTCGCGTTGTAGGCGTCGTTGACGATCGTCACGCCGTCCGGGCGCTCGGTGACCTCCATCCGCCAGCGGGAGAGGGAGCCCGCCTCGGAGAGCGCGGTGGCGATCTCTTCCGCGGACATGCCCAGCTCATGGGCGACGGCGGCCGCTGCGAGCGCGTTCGACACGTGGTGCTCACCGTACAGGCGCATGGTCACGTCGCTGCACCCGGAGGGTGTGTGAAGGCTGAACGAGGGCTGTCCGCTGTCCGTGAGTCGCACGTTCTCGGCCCGTACGTCCGCTTCGCCGGACTCTCCGAAAAAGACCACCTTCGCCTTCGTACGGGAGGCCATGGCCCGGACCAACGGGTCGTCGGCGTTGAGGATCGCGGCGCCGCCCTCACCGGCCGGCGGCAGGCTCTCGACGAGCTCGCCCTTTGCCTGTGCGATCTGTTCGCGGCCGCCGAACTCGCCGATGTGCGCGGTGCCGACGTTGAGGACGAGGCCGATCTTCGGGGGCGTCAGATCGGCGAGGTAGCGGATGTGACCGATCCCGCGGGCGCCCATCTCGAGCACGAGGAACTTCGTCTCCTCGGTCGCGGACAGGGCGGTCAGCGGCAGCCCGATCTCGTTGTTGAGCGAACCCGGTGTGAAGACGGTGGGCGCCTTGCGCCGCAGGACCTGGGCGATGAGGTCCTTGGTGCTGGTCTTGCCGGCCGAGCCGGTGAGCGCGACGAGGGTCGCGCCGAGCTTCCGCACGACGTGCCGGGCGAGGGCGCCCAGCGCCGTCTGGACGTCGTCCACGACGATCGCGGGGACGCCGACGGGGCGCGAGGCCAGTACGGCCGCCGCGCCCGCCTCGACGACCTGGGCCGCGTAGTCGTGGCCGTCCACGCGTTCGCCGACGAAGGCGACGAAGAGGCTGCCGGGCACCACCTCACGGGAGTCCCGGACGACGGGTCCGGTGACTTCCGCGGACGGATCCGGTATGTCGTGGGTCTGCCCGCCGACGACTGCTGCGATCTCGGCGAGGGAGAGGGCGATCACAAGTTCATCCCTGGGTCTGCTGGATAGCTTCGCGAAGCACCTGGCGGTCGTCGAACGGACGGACCACCCCGGCGATGTCCTGGCCCTGCTCGTGGCCCTTGCCCGCGATCAGCACGGTGTCCCCGGCGTGCGCGCGGCCGACGACCGCGGCGATCGCGGCGGCCCGGTCCTCGAACAGCAGGACCTCACCGCGCTCGTGCGCGGGCACGGACGCCGCGCCCTGGAGCATCGTCGCGAGGATCGCGAGGGGGTCCTCGGAGCGGGGGTTGTCGGAGGTCAGTACGGCGGTGTCGGCGAACCGGGCCACCGCGGCGCCCATCGGGACGCGCTTGGTGCGGTCCCGGTCGCCGCCGCAGCCGAGGACGACGTGCAGCCGGCCCTTGGTGACCTTGCGCAGCGCCTTCAGGACCGACTCGACGGCGTCCGTCTTGTGGGCGTAGTCGACGACCGCGAGGTAGGGCTGCCCGGCGTCCACGCGCTCCAGCCGGCCCGGCACGCCCGGTACCGCGGCGACACCGTCGGCGGCGGTCCGCGGGTCGATGCCGGCGACGGCGAGGGCGACGATCGCGGCGAGGGTGTTCGCCACGTTGAAGGAACCCGGCAGCGGCGCCCTGGCGGCGACCCGCACCCCGTCCGGGCCCACGACGGTGAACGTCGAGTCCAGCGGACCGATCTCGACGTCGACCGCGCGCCAGTCGGCGTCCGGGTCGCCCTCGGCGGAGAAGCTGACGACCGGGATCTCCGCCTCCCGGATCAGCCGACGGCCGTACTCGTCGTCGAAGTTGACCACGCCGAGTTTGCTGCGTTTCCGGGTGAACAGCTGCGCCTTGGCCTGGAAGTAGTCCTCCATGCCGGAGTGGAACTCCATGTGCTCCGGGCTGAGGTTGTTGAAGACCGCGACGTCGAAGACGCAGCCGTCGACCCGGCCGAGGACCAGGGCGTGGCTGGAAACCTCCATGGCGACCGCCTCGACACCGCGCTCGCGCATGACCGCGAACAGCGCTTGCAGGTCGGTGGCTTCGGGGGTGGTGCGCTCGGACTTGATCCGCTCGTCGCCGATGCGCGTCTCGACGGTGCCGATCAGTCCGGTCGACCTGACCGGCTTGAGGCCGCCCTCCATGAGGTACGCGGTGGTGGTCTTGCCGGAGGTGCCGGTGATGCCGATCTGGAGCAGGTCGCGGCCCGGGGTTCCGTAGATCGTGGCCGCCAGCGCGCCCATCCGTCCGCGCGGGTCGTCGACCACCAGGACCGGCAGGCCGGTCGCGGCGGCGCGTTGCGCGCCGGTGGGGTCGGTCAGGACGGCGACCGCGCCCAGGCCCGCGGCCTGGGTGACGAAGTCGGCGCCGTGCAGGCGGGCGCCCGGCAGAGCGGCGTACAGGTCGCCGGGGCGGACCGCACGCGAGTCGTGGGTGATGCCCGTGACCTCGACGGCGGCGCTTCCCGGCTGCTCGGCACCCAGCTGATCGGCGAGCTCCGCGAGGGGTGTTGCGGAGACCTGGGCCGGTCGCGGCGGTCCCGGATATGTCACGGAAGCGCCCTTCTGGGGGGTTTGGGACTGATCAGCGTGTGGCACGGCGGTGAGCGTACCGGGCGTACCCGCCTGCGGGCGAAGCGAGGGCGGGGCCGCGGACGACGATGCGGGCGGCACGGGGGTCCCGGGGTCGGGAGTGATCATGGTCACGGGCTGGTTCCTGGCTTGTTCGGCGCTGAACAGTGACGGGCGGGGGTCGGAGGCGGGCGGTGCGGGAGGGTCAGGGGGTGAAGGAGACCGGGAGGCTCGCGGCCTTGGCGCCGGTCGGTGGGATCTGGAGGGTCTTCAGGGCGAACTCCATGACCTTCTTGAAGACGGGACCGCAGATCTGGCCGCCGAAGTAGCTGCCCTTGGTGGCGTTCTGGATGGCGCAGTACACGGTGACCCGGGGGTTGTCGGCGGGCGCGAAACCGGCGAACGAGGAGGTGTAGCCCTTGTAGGTGCCGGTGGCCGGATCGACCCGGTTGGCGGTACCGGTCTTACCCGCGACGCGGTAGCCGGGGATCCGCGCCTTGGCGCCCGTGCCCTCCTCGTCGTCCACGACCGACTCCAGCATCTGGGCGAGGGTCTTCGCCGTCTTCTGGCTGACGACCCGGGTCTTCGCGGGCGCCTCGGCGGGGGCGAAGCGTCCGTCCGGGCCCTTGGTGCCGCGCACCAGGGTGGGCTCCACACGGACTCCGCCGTTGGCGATCGTCGAGTACACGGAGGCCGCCTGGAGCGCGTTGAGCGACATGCCCTGGCCGAAGGGGATCGTGTACTGCTGCGAGGTCGACCACTTGCCTGGCTGGGCCAGGATGCCCTTCGTCTCGCCGGGGAAGCCGAGTCCGGTCTGGCTGCCGATGCCGAACTTGCGCAGGTACGAGTAGAGCACCTGGTTGGCCTGGGCCTGCGTCTTGCCGAGCTGGCCGGTGGCCAGGATGGTGCCGATGTTGCTGGACTTGGCGAGCACGCCGTTGAGCGTGAGGTACCAGGTGGCGTGGTCGATGTCGTCCTGGAAGAGCCGGTCGCCGCGGTGCAGCCGGTTGGGCACGGTGACATGCGTCAGCGGTGTGGCGGCGTTCTCCTCCAGCACGGCGGCCATCGACATGACCTTGGCCGTGGAGCCGGGTTCGTAGGCGTCCTGGACGGAGGCGTTGCCCATGTCCGCGGACTTGGCCTGCGAGAGGTCGCCCGGGTCGAAGCCGGGCGAGTTGGCCATGGCGAGGATCTCGCCGGTGCGGTTGTCCTGGACGATGACGTAGCCGCGGTCCGCCCGGGACTCCTCCACCTGCTCGGTGATGGCGTTCTGCGCGGCCCACTGGATGTCGCGGTCGATCGTCAGCTCGACGTCGGAGCCGGGCACCGCGGGGGTCTCGGTGGAGCCCACGGTGGGCACCTGGCGGCCGCCGGACTGGGCGTAGCGGATCTTGCCGTCCTTGCCGGTCAGGGTCGCGTTCAGCTGCTGCTCGACACCGCCGCCGCCCTTGCCGTCGGCGTTGACCCAGCCCAGTATCCCGGCGGCGAGGTTCCCGTTGGGGTACACGCGCTTGCTGCTGGGAACGGAGAAGACGCCGGCGAGGACGTTGACGGTGGCCTTGTCCGTCTCCGCCTTGGTGGACAGGGCGGACCTCAGGTCCTTGATCTGCTTCCAGACCTGCGGGGTCTGCCGGCCGGCCAGCTTGACGTAGCGCAGGCTCGCGTCCTTCGGCCGCAGCTTCTTGACGAGCGCGGACTGCTCCTGGCCGAGGATCGGCGCGAGGAGCGCGGCCGCCTGCTCGGGGGCGTCGTCGACCTTCAGCTGCGCGCGCGTGAACATCGTGGGGTCGGCCGTGATGTCGTAGGCGTCCACGCTGGTCGCGAAGGCCACGCCGGCGCGGTCGGTGATCTCGCCCCGCTCGGCGGCCAGTACCTGGCCGACGTACCGGTTCTGCTCGGCCTTGGCGGCGTAGGCGCTCGCGTCGACGGCCTGCACCTGGAGCAGACGGACGACGAACGCGATCAGCACCAGGGCCAGCGCGAGGCCGACCATCCGCAGACGCGGGCGGGGGCTGCCGAGCCGGATGACACGCTGCGCCGCGGGGCGTGGAGCGGGTGCGGTGGGGCGGCGGGCGGGACGGGCGCCGGGCCCCGGCCGCCGCTGGGCGGGCCCGGGGCGGGAGGTACACCCGGGTATCGCCGAGGAGGCCCCCGCCGAGGGCACGAAGGGCGAGGGCCCTGGGCGGACCCGGCGCCACAGGGCCGGGCGGGGCCGGGCACGCGCCGGCGCGGCGGTTCCCTGTCGGACACTTCCGTCACCTGCCGGGGGTCTCGGGGATGGCTTCGGTCGGGGCGGCGCTCGGGGCCGGGGGCTCGGTCGGCTCGGAAGGGGCGCTCGGCGATGGTGTCGCCGGGGACGGCGGCCCCTCGATCGTCTGGGAGAGCAGGAGGGCCTCCGGCGGCCGTACGGCGGCGGGAGCCTCCTCCAGGGACTGCTGGGCGGCGGGCGAGGGGACGCCCTTCACGGTGCCGTCGGGGTTCAGGAAGGCCGGGTCCCCGCCGGGGACCATGCCGAGTTCGCGCGCGCGGCGCTGGAGGGCGTCGGGGGCGGAGTAGGAGTCGATGTCCCGCTGGAGCGCCTGCTCCTCGTCGGTGAGGCTCTTGGTGTCCTTCTTGAGGTCGTCCATCTTGAACGAGCCCTCGCTGAGCGCGGAGTTCAGTACGAGCAGTCCGATGAGACCGCCGCCCAGGAGAAGGACGACGAGGAGGACGAACGGGGTGCGGGCCGCCTGCCGGGGGCCGGCCGGGAAAAGCCGCGCGAGCCGGGCGGCCCTCCCCTTCAGTTCGGGTTTCCTACTCACTCGGCCTCCCCCGGGTCGGAATTCCGAACCCTCGGCTCACGCCCGTCATTCGATGGACTCCCTGATTCGCTCGGCCCCGCGCAGGCGCGCCGGGGTGGCACGCCGGTTCTCGGCGATCTCTTCCTCGGTGGGAAGTTCGGCACCGCGGGTGAGCAGCTTGAGCCGGGGCTGGTAGCGCTCGGGGACGACCGGCAGCCCGGGCGGCGCGGTGTTGGCGGCACCGGCCGCGAACACCTGCTTCACGAGCCGGTCTTCGAGCGATTGGTACGACAGGACGGCGATCCGGCCGCCCACGTCGATCGCCTCCACCGCCGCCGGGATCGCCCGCTCCAGGACGGAGAGTTCGCCGTTGACCTCGATGCGCAGCGCCTGGAAGGTGCGCTTGGCGGGGTTGCCGCCGGTGCGCTTGGCGGCCTGGGGAAGGGCGTTGCGGATCAGCTCCACGAGCCGCGCGCTGTTGGTGAACGGCTCCTTGTCGCGCTCGCGCACCACTGCGGAGACGATCCGCTTGGCCTGCTTCTCCTCGCCGTACGCCCGCAGGATCCGCACCAGTTCACCGGGCGGGTACGTGTTGAGGACCTCGGCCGCGCTGACGCCGGTCGTCTGGTCCATCCGCATGTCGAGCGGGGCGTCCTGGGCGTAGGCGAAGCCGCGGTCGGCCTCGTCGAGTTGCATGGAGGAGACGCCGAGGTCGAACAGGATGCCCTGCACGCGCGCGATGCCGAGCCGGTCCAGTACGTCGGGCAGTTCGTCGTAGACGGCGTGCACGAGGGTGGCGCGGTCGCCGAACGGGGCGAGGCGCTCACCGGACAGGCGCAGCGCCTCCTTGTCGCGGTCGAGGGCGACG
This sequence comes from Actinobacteria bacterium OV320, assembly GCA_001298545.1. Taxonomy (GTDB): domain Bacteria; phylum Actinomycetota; class Actinomycetes; order Streptomycetales; family Streptomycetaceae; genus Streptomyces; species Streptomyces coriariae. The sequence goes on along the minus strand of LJCX01000029.1, from coordinate 759,521 downwards.
AGCCGGACCTCGGGGAACTGCGTCAGCAGGGCCTCGCTGTGGCCGCCGAGGCCGAGCGTGCAGTCCACCACCACCGATCCCGGCCGCTGGAGGGCGGGGGCCAACAGGTCCAGGCACCGCTGGAGCATCACCGGGACGTGTCGACTGTGACTCAAGGGGCCCTCTCAGATCCGGCGGGTGTACGCATCGCCGGGTCCCCGCCCCCTGAGGAAGGGAAGGCCTGCCGGCGCCGCGGGGAGATCTCCGGCGGCCGGGCCGGGGTCTCACGGGGTTCAGTCCAGCAGGGAGATCGTCGCCTCCCGCTTCGCGTCACTTTAGTCCACGGTGTCTCGCGGTCAATCAACCGGCCTGCGCGGCGCGGCCCGACGGGATCCCCCGCCCCGCCTCCTCTGTGGCTTACCTCACAAAGAGCACGTGATGACACTCTTTTTCCGTTCTCACAGCAGGCCCAGAACGCACGTGACCAGTACCGTCTTCGGTATGACGACTTCTGCATCGGTTCCCGCACGGCCCGAAGGCGCCATAACCGACGACACCGTCACCGACCGCCTCGTCGAGGCGAACGTGCGGTACGCGGCCGCCTTCTCCGACCCCGGCATGGACGCGCGCCCCGTTCTGCACGTAGCGGTCGTGGCCTGCATGGACGCCCGCCTCGACCTGCACGCGGCGCTCGGCCTCGAGCTCGGCGACTGCCACACGATCCGCAACGCCGGCGGTGTGGTCACCGACGACGTGATCCGCTCGCTCACCATCAGCCAGCGCAAGCTGGGCACGCGCAGCGTCGTCCTCATCCACCACACCGGCTGCGGCCTCGAGGCGATCACCGAGGACTTCCGCACCGAGCTGGAGATGGAGGTCGGCCAGCGTCCGGCCTGGGCGGTGGAGGCCTTCCGGGATGTCGACCAGGACGTACGGCAGTCGATGCAGCGGGTGCGCACCTCCCCGTTCATGCTGCACACCGACGACGTGCGCGGCTTCGTGTTCGACGTGAAGACGGGCCTGCTGCGCGAGATCGACCCCGCGTAATCGCTCCCGCGCCCCTGTGCGACCGTTCACGGACGCCGTCGTTCGCTGTCGTTTCGCTGTTGATTTCCGCACCTCGGACGCCCAAATAGTCATAACACCGACATAACGCGGACAGTTGTCCACAGGCGAGTGACACGAATCGGTAACGGCAGCAAGAATGCGGGTGTGACGTCACGCTGAGCAGTTCGTGCACGGCGTCCGTGATTCGGGGTGGGCCGGTTTGCCGCACAGAGCGTCGGCCCGGAGAAAGTTTGGGCCGAGGAGGGCCGGGTGACGACCTATGACGAGCGAGCGAGCCTCACAGATCTGACCGCCACTGTGGAGCGTGTCCGCAGTTCGGTGGAGGGAGTGATCGAGGGCAAGCCCGAGGTCGTACGGCTTTCGCTGACCGTGCTCCTCGCCGAGGGGCATCTGCTGATCGAGGACGTGCCGGGAGTCGGCAAGACGATGCTGGCCAAGGCGCTGGCGAAGTCCATCGACTGCTCGGTCCGCCGTATCCAGTTCACGCCCGACCTGCTGCCCTCGGACATCACCGGGGTGTCCATCTGGGACCAGCAGCGCCGGGAATTCGAGTTCAAGCCGGGCGCGATCTTCTCGCAGATCGTGATCGGCGACGAGATCAACCGCGCCTCGCCCAAGACGCAGTCGGCGCTCCTGGAGTCGCTGGAGGAGCGCCAGGTCACCATCGACGGGACGACGTACGAGCTGCCCAGTCCCTTCATGGTGGTGGCCACCCAGAACCCGGTCGAGATGGAGGGCACCTACCCGCTGCCCGAGGCCCAGCGCGACCGTTTCATGGCCCGTGTCTCCATCGGGTACCCGAGCCCGGAGGCCGAGCTCCAGATGCTCGACGTCCACGGCGGGGTCAGCCCGCTGGACGACCTGCAGCCGGTCGCGCACGCCCACGAGATCGTGAAGCTGATCGACGCCGTCCGCGGTGTCCATGTCGCCGACTCGGTCCGCCGCTACGCGGTCGACCTGGTCTCCGCCACGCGCACCCACCCGGACCTCAGACTCGGCGCCTCCCCGCGCGCGACGCTGCACCTCGTGCGCGCGGCCAAGGCGACCGCCGCCCTCAGCGGCCGGGACTACGCGCTCCCGGACGACGTGCAGAACCTCGCCGTGGCCGTCCTGGCCCACCGTCTGCTGCCCACCGCGCAGGCGCAGCTGAACCGCCGCACGGCGGAGCAGGTCGTCGAGGAGATCATCCAGCGCACCTCGGTGCCCGCGAGCCCCCAGCAGCACGGGTACGGACTCGGCCACGGCACCCAGGCGTACGGCCAGCAGCAGTCGCGGAGGCTGTGATGACCGCCGGGGGCACCGGGCAGCCGTCCACGGGCCACGGTGAGAAGGGCGAGAAGGGCGGCGCACGCACGGCCCTGGCAGGTCTGACCACCCGCGGCCGCTCCTTCCTCGCCGCCGGCATCGCTGCCGCCATCTGCGCCTACGTGCTCGGACAGCCCGACCTGCTGCGGGTCGGGCTGCTGCTGGCCGCGCTGCCGCTGATCTGCGCGGCCGTCGTCTACCGCACCCGCTACCGGGTCGCCGGCAGCCGTCGGCTCTCTCCCGCGCGGGTGCCCGCCGGCAGCGAGGCACGGGTCCACCTGCGAATGGACAACGTCTCGCGGCTGCCCACCGGCCTGCTGATGCTCCAGGACCGGGTGCCGTACGTGCTCGGTCCGCGTCCCCGGTTCGTCCTGGACCGGGTCGAGGCGGGCGGCCGCCGCGAGGTGTCCTACCGGGTCCGCTCCGACCTGCGCGGCCGCTACCCGCTGGGCCCGCTGCAACTGCGCCTGAGCGATCCCTTCGGCATGTGCGAACTCACCAGGGCCTTCTCCACCTACGACACGCTGACCGTGATCCCGCGCGTGGAGCCACTGCCCCCGGTACGCCTGAGCGGCGAGGCCAAGGGGTACGGCGACGGACGGCTGCGCGCGCTGGCACTGGCCGGCGAGGACGACGTGATCCCGCGCGGCTACCGCTACGGCGACGACCTGCGCCGGGTGCACTGGCGTCTGACCGCCCGCTACGGCGAGCTGATGGTGCGCCGCGAGGAGCAGCCGCAACGCTCCCGCTGCACGGTGCTGCTGGACACCCGGGGCCTCTCCTACCAGGGCGCGGGCCCGGACTCCGCCTTCGAATGGGCGGTCTCGGGCGCCGCGTCCGTGCTGGTGCACATGCTGGAGCGGGGCTTCTCGGTGCGGCTGCTGACGGACACGGGCAACTCGGTGCCCGGTGAGGGTTCCGACGGGTTCGCCGGCGCGAGCCAGGAGTCGGCGGACGCCGCCGGGCTGATGATGGACACCCTGGCGGTGGTCGACCATTCCGACGGCACGGGCCTGTCCCGGGCCTACGACGTGCTGCGCGGCGGCAACGAGGGACTGCTGGTGGCCTTCCTCGGCGATCTCGACGAGGAGCCGGCGGCGGTGGCCGCGAAGATGCGCCAGCGCAGCGGCGGCGCGGTCGCCTTCCTGCTGGACGGCGACAGCTGGGCGCGTGAACCGAACGGCGCTTCCGATCCGATGAACAGGCAGGAGGAGCGGCTGCGGATGCTGCGCGAGGCGGGCTGGACGGCGCTCAGCGTGCCGCGGGGCGCTCCGCTGAACGAGCTGTGGCGCCAGGCGGACCGCGAGCGGGCGGGCGTGATGACGACGAGCGGCGGGGAGGGATGGTCATGAGCGGGCGGGCCCGACTGACGCTGTGCTCGGCGGCGGCGACGCTGATGGCCTCGTGCGCCCTGCTGCCCCTTGTCACCCCGGCGACCTGGCTCCTCCAGGCGGCGTTCCTGCTGGCCGTCCAGTCCGGGGTGGGCGCGGCGACCCGGCGGGTGCCGCTGGCCCGGCCGCTGACCGTGGCCGTCCAGACCCTGGTCACGCTGGTCCTGCTGACGCTGCTCTTCGCCCGGGAGCACGCCCTCGCCGGCCTGATCCCCGGCCCGGAGGCCTTCCGCCATTTCGGTGACCTGCTCCAGACGGGCACCGACGACGTGGGGCGGTACGCGATCCCGGCCCCGCTGTCCGACGGCATCCGGCTGATGGTGATCGGCGGGGTGCTGGTGATCGGCCTGGCGGTGGACACCCTCGCGGTGACCTACCGCAACGCCGCCCCGGCCGGCCTGCCGCTGCTGGCGCTGTACTCGGTCGCCGCGGGCCTGTCCGAGGGGGTGACCGACTGGCTGTGGTTCCTGGTCGCCGCGGCCGGCTATCTGATGCTGCTGCTCGCCGAGGGCCGGGAGCGCCTCTCGCAGTGGGGCCGGGTCTTCGGCGGGGCACCGCGCGGTCCGGGCGCGCCGTCCGGCCCGGTGGCCCCGGTGCGCACCGGCCGCCGCATCGGCATGGCCGCGCTGGGTGTCGCCCTCGTGGTGCCGCTCCTGCCGCTGCCGGCGATACAGGGCGGCCTGCTGGACGGGGCGGGCACCGGCGTCGGCGCGGGCAACGGCAGCGGGGGCACGATCTCCGCGGTCAACCCGCTGGTGTCGCTGCGTGACAGCCTGAACGTGGATGAGGACCGCACGGTCCTGACCCTGCGGACCACCACCAGCAACATCTCGGACATGTACCTGCGGATCGTGTCGCTGGACGACTTCGACGGCACGACGTGGAAGCCGGCGAAGCGTCACATCATCGCCGTGCCGGACGAGTTCCCCTCCCCCACCGGTCTGGGTCAGGACGTCAAGCGCACGGAGGTCACGACCCGGATCGCGGCCGCCGCCGGTTACGGCCAGGACTGGCTGCCGATGCCGTACCCGCCGAGCAGCGTGCAGATCAAGGGCAACTGGCGGTACGAGCCGGTCGGCATGACCCTGGTCGGCGACCACGGCCAGAAGACCAGCGGCAAGACGTACCAGGTGACGAGCCTCGATGTGCAGCCGACGGCGGAGCAGCTGGCCTCGGCGCCCGAGGCGCCCGGCTCCGTGAAGAGCACCTACACCAAGGTCCCGGACTCCCTGCCCGCGGTGGTGGCGCGGCAGGCCCGGGAGATCACCAAGGGCGCCACCAGCGACTACGAGAAGGCGGTCGCGCTCCAGGACTACTTCGCGGTGACGGGCGGCTTCGAGTACGACACCGAGGTCGAGGTCGGCAGCGGCCCCAACGCGATCGCCCGCTTCCTGAAGGACAAGCAGGGCTTCTGCGTCCACTTCTCGTTCGCGATGGCCGCGATGGCCCGCACGCTGGGCATACCGGCGCGGGTCGCGGTGGGCTTCGCGCCGGGTTCCCCGCAGGCGGACGGTTCGTTGGCGGTGGGTCTGAAGGACGCGCACGCCTGGCCGGAGCTGTACTTCGAGGGCGTCGGCTGGACCCGTTTCGAACCGACCCCGACCCGGGGCACGACGCCCACGTACACGCTGCCGGACAGTTCGGGCGAGACCGTTCCCGACCTGCCGCAGGCCTCCCGTTCTGCGGACGCGGCGCCTTCGACCGAGCCGTCGGCGAGCACCAGCTGCTCGGCCCAGGACAAGAAGATCGAGGGCTGCGCCGCCGCGCTGCCGCTGGACCCGACGGAGCAGGACGGCGGCGGTACCCCCTGGTACCAGGTCGCCGGCTGGACGCTGCTGGGGGCGGGGGCGCTCGCCCTGCCGCTGCTGCCGATGCTGTGGCGGCTGAGAAGACGTGCGGTGCGGCTGGCGTCCGCCCAGCACTCCGCCTCCTCGCCCGCCGGGGCACCTCCGGGCGGGCGCAAGGACGGCGGTGCCGTCGGGGACGGCCGGCAGCCGGGCGACCCCGGTCCGGCGGTGCTGCTGGACGTGCCGCCGCAGGAGGCCGGTGAGGCGGCCGTCGAGCATGTGCTGGCGGTGTGGCGCGAGCTCACCGACTCGGCCTGGGACTACGGCATCGAGCCGGACGACGCGCTGACCCCGCGGCGAGCGGCCGCGCGGATCGTCCGGATCGGGGAGCTGGACGAGACGGTGGGCCGTTCGGTGCACCGGGTCGCCGGCGCCGTGGAGCAGGTGCTGTTCGCTCCGGAGCCCAGGGCCGAGGGCGGCCTGGCCGACGAGGTGCGCAAGGTGCGCGGGGCCCTGCGCGAGCGGGTCGGCTGGACCACGCGTGTGCGTGCCGTCGTGGCACCGCGTTCGGCCATCCGCGCGGTCTGGGACCTCAACGACCGCTGGACGGCCCTCAAGGCGTCCTGGGCGGCCCGTCTGGCGACTCTCGTGCGCCGCTCGTCCGGGCCGCAGAGCCAGGAGCAGAGCGGCTGAGAAAGGGCCGAGCCGGCGTCCAGGTGGGCCCGTGCTCGGCCCGAGCCCGGCCCGAGCCCCGCGCAAGCCAGGCCCGAGCCCGAGCCCGATCTGAAACGCCGGCCGGCCCGCGCCGAGCACCGGCCACGCAGGGGTCCGCAGGGCTCGCACGGCCCGCACGGCTCACGGCCCGCACGGCCCGCACGGCCCGCAGGGGCTCTGCACGAGCCGGGGACACGCGCGGCCGGGACGGCGAAACCGAAACGTTGAGGGGGCGACCACCCGGCCGGGTGGTCGCCTCCTCAACGTTTCTTCGCATGGGGGTGGTGCTGCGGTCAGTGACCGCCCTGCTCGTCACGGCGGCGCTGCCAGCGCTGCTCGATCCGGTCCATCATGGAGCGCTTCTGCCGACCCTGACCACGACTGCGCGGGGTACCCGGGGCTCCTGCGGCACCTGCCGCGGGCTGCTCGCCCGGCTTGGGCGCCTTGCGCCAGCCGGTCACGGCGAGAACCGCGCAGCCCAGCATGACGAGGAAGCCCACCACGCTCAGCCAGACCTGCTTGGCGACCATACCGGCCATGAGGAGCGCGATACCCACGAGGAAGCCTGCGACCGCCTGGTAGACCCGCCGCCGGGTGTACGTACGCAGCCCGCTTCCCTCGAGCGCCGACGCGAACTTGGGATCTTCGGCGTACAGCGCTCGCTCCATCTGCTCGAGCATGCGCTGCTCGTGCTCCGAGAGCGGCACGGAGTCCTCCTCATCGTGCAGTCGCCGGGGCGACCCGGGGGGTCCCTTCAGGATAGGCAGGGAATCGCCCCCGTGAAACCCGCCCCTCTACGCCAATTGGCCAACCGGAGCCCGTCATGGACGTCCCGGCCCGCTGAGGTTTCCATTCCCCAGGAGCCGACCCGTCATGCCGGGCGGTCTCCCTCGATCATACGGCGCACTGCGCCCGAACGGGGGGCCTGTGGCGTACTCCATGCGCTGCCAAGGCCCTGATCAGCGGTGCGCCCCAGGAGGCACTCAGCTCCCGTCGGCCCCCTGCGTCTCCCCCAGCACATGAAGCTGGGTCGCCACGGAGTGGAAGGCGGCGAGTTCGGCGGCGGCCTCCTCGAGCTTCAGCAGGGCCTCCATGGCGCCGGGCTCGGTGTCCACGAGCACACCGGGGACGAGGTCGGCGAAGACCCGCACGCCGTGCACCGACCCGACCCGCAGGCCCGCGCCCTCGACCAGGGCGGTGAGCTGCTCGGCCGTGAAGCGGCGCGGCACCGGGTCGCCCTCGCCCCAGCGGCCGTCCGGGCCGGTGAGGGCCTGCCGGGCCTCCTTGAAGCGGCCGGCGAGGGCGCGTGCGAGCACGGCTCCGCCGAGGCCGGCGGCGAGCAGGCTGAGGACGCCGCCGGAGCGCAGCGCGGCCACCACGTTGCGGACGCCCTCGGCCGGGTCGTCCACGTACTCCAGGACGCCGTGGCACAGGACCGCGTCGTAGCCGCCCCGCTCGACCACGTCGAAGAGCCCGTGGGCGTCGCCCTGGACGCCCTTCACGCGGTCGGCGACGCCGGCCTCGGCGGTGCGGCGCTCCAGGGCGAACAGCGCGTTGGGGCTGGGGTCGACGACGGTGACCCGGTGTCCGAGGAGGGCGACGGGCACCGCGAAGTTCCCGCTGCCGCCGCCGGTGTCGAGGACGTCGAGCGACTCACGCCCGGTCGTCTTGACCCGGCGCTCGAGGGCGTCCTGAAGGACCTCCCAGACGACGGCCGTACGGAGGGCGGCGCGGGGCCGAGGGGGGTCGGAGCGTAGCGGCGTCGGGTGCGGGCTGGGGTGGGAGACGGGCGGGCGCATCGGGTCCGACACGGCAGTTGACTCCTCGGCGCGGCACCGCCTCTTGCGCGGCGGAGCGAACGGGCTGCCTTCCCGGCCCGATCCGACCCGGCCCGGTGAGCGGGCGGGGCGGGGTGGGCCGAGGGAAGGCTTCAGGCGTCTTCCACCCTATGGCCTCCGGCGCCATCGCCCGGTCACGGTGGTGCGCCCCGGCGGCGGGCATGTCAGCCCGCGTCCGGCAGGTCGCGCCCCGCACGGGAGCCGTCCGGGTCGTCCCCCTCCTGGCGCGGCTGCGGGAGGACCGGCTGGAGCACCAGCATGCGTTCGACGAGGCGGAGGAACATCGCCACGTCGCGTATCAGGTCGTCGGCGCCCCGGCGGGTGGCCGCGCCCTGGATGCCCGCCTCGGCCCGGGCACGGCGCCGGGCCCCGGAGGCGAACAGCGCGCTCCACTCGGTGAGTTCGGGCGCTATCTCGGGGAGCACTTCCCAGGCGCTCCGGATGCGGGCCCGGCGGCGCGGGGCGGGATCCGGGCGGCCCCGGGCGGCGAGCACGGCCGCCGCGGTGCGCAGGGCCGCCAGATGCGCCGTGGCGTAGCGCTCGTTGGGGGTTTCGAGGACGGCCGCCTCGTCCAGCCCCGCGCGGGCCTGGGCGAGCAGGTCGAGGGCGGCGGGCGGGGCCGTGGTGCGGCGCAGCACGGGGTGCACATCGCTCGCCGGGCCGTTCAGTGAGGGGGCAGGGCCGGCGGCGCGGCGCCGGTTTGCGGCGGCTGCGTGGTAGGTGGCCATGACGAACCTCCTGTCGTCTGTGTGACGGCACGCCCTGATACGGGTTGCCGTATGTGGCCATCGTGGGGTATGGCACTGACAATCCGTTCTGACCTGGGCTTTTGCTTCGATCGAAGGTTCGGGCTAGTTTTTGCACTGACCAGTCAGTTCAAATAGTCGTCAATCAGGGGGACCTGTGGACGGAGTCGGTGTCACCGCCGACGGCTTCGGGCTCCGAGGCCCTCGCGGATGGGCGTTCCGGGGCATCGGCCTCGACGCGGAGCCGGGCTCGTTGATCGCCGTCGAGGGGCCGTCCGGCTCCGGGCGGACCAGTCTGCTGCTCGCCCTCACCGGGCGGATGAAGGCGACCGAGGGGACGGCGACCGTGGGCGGGGCACGGCTGCCGAAGCAACTGGCCGCCGTGCGGCGCGTCAGCGCGCTCGCGCACGTCGCCGGCGTCACCGACCTCGACCCGGCCCTGACCGTCGGGGAGCACCTGCGCGAACGGGCGCTGCTGGAGCGGCGGTTCGGCGGCCCCGTACGGGAGTTGCTGCGACCGCGCGCGGAGCGGGCGGCCGAGGTGGGGCTGCGGATCGACACCGCACTCGGCGCCGCCGGGCTCGACCGGGAGGCCCTGCCCAAGGGTTCGCGGACCGCCGTCCGCGATCTGGAGCGCCTCGAAGCGCTGCGGCTGTCCGTGGCGCTGGCGCTCATCGGACGCCCCGGGCTGCTCGGTGTCGACGACATCGACCTGAAGCTGACGGACGCCGAGCGGGGGGAGGTCTGGGCGCTGCTCGGCTCCCTCACGGAGGCGGGGACGACCGTCCTCGCCGTGTGCGGCGAGGCCCCCGAGGGCACGGTCACGGTCTCCACCGGCCCGCAGGCCGCCCCGCTCGACCGAAAGGACGCCGCCGAGGCCCGTGGCCGGGAGGACGCCGCCGAGGCCACCGACCGGGAGGACGCCGTCGAGGCCCGTGGTCGAGAGGACGGCATCGACTCCTCCGACGAACCCGCCGCCGAATCCGCCCGAACGACAGCCGAGTCCACCGAGTCCGGTGAACCCACCCGGTCCACCGAGCCCACCGGGTCCGAGCAGGAAGAGGAGAAGACGGATGCGATCGCCGAAACTGGCCGCGCTTGAGCTGCGGCGCTTCGGCCGGGGCAGACTTCCCCGGGCCGCCCTCGTCGCGCTCCTGCTGCTGCCCCTGCTGTACGGCGCGCTGTACCTGTGGTCCTTCTGGGACCCGTACGGGCGCCTGGACCGCATTCCCGTGGCCCTCGTGAACGACGACAAGGGCGCCACCGCCGACGGCAAGCGGATCACCGCCGGGGACGACATCACCAAGGGCCTGCGCGACAGCGAGGTCTTCGACTGGCACGAGGTGAGTGCCGCCGAGGCAAGCGCGGGCGTGGAGGACGGCAGGTACTACCTGTCGCTGACCATGCCGGCCGACTTCAGCGGGCGGATCGCCTCCAGCGCGGGCGACTCGCCCGAGACGAGCGCCCTCCAGGTGCGCACCAACGACGCCAACAACTACATCGTCGGACAGATCTCGCGGACGGTCTTCAGCGAGGTGCGCACGGCCGCGTCCACGAAGACCTCACGGTCCTTCCTGGACAAGATCTTCGTCTCCTTCTCCGACATCCACGGGGCGACCGCGAAGGCCGCCGACGGGGCCGACGACCTCACCGGCGGCATCGGGAAGGCCGAGAAGGGCTCCAAGGACCTCGCCGACGGGCTGAGCGACGCCAAGGACGGCAGCGGCAAGCTGGCGAAGGGCCTGAAGAAGCTCGACAAGGGCGCCGACGACCTGGAGGACGGTTCGCAGAAGGTCGCGGACGGCACCCAGACGCTCGCCGACAAGGTCAACGGGGTCGCCGACACACTGGGGCCCTTCGTCAAGGACAACGAGAAGACCATCGGGGACACCGCCCAACTGGTCGCCGACTCGGCCAAGGTGATCCGCGACAACCTCGCCACCCTGGTGAAGCTTGCCCCGACCGCCGCCGAGGGCGCCCACACGGCCTCGGACACCCTCGCCGCCGTCCACAAGGCGCGCTGCGAGACGCCGGTACTGCCCGACCCGGCGTGCGCCGACCTGAAGAAGGCCAAGGACGCGGCCGCCGACGTGGCGAAGGTCGCCGACGACCTCAACACGCTGATCGCCGACCAGGACGGCGACCTGAAGACGCTCCGCACGAACCTCGCCACCCTCCAGAAGCAGGCGCAGTCGCTCGCCGACAGCGCCCCGCACCTCTCCGAGGACCTCGACGACGCCGTGACCAAGGTCAACGCACTGAACACGGGCGCCGCGAAGGTCGCCAAGGGTGCCAAGAAGCTGCACACCGGGCTCGGCACGGCCAAGACGGGGTCGGTCGACCTCGACGAGGGCGTCACCAAGCTCGAAACGGGCGCCCAGGACCTCAACGGCGGCATCTTCAAGCTCTCCGACGGCTCCGGAAAGCTCGCCGACGGACTGCACGACGGCGCCGAACAGATCCCCGACTACGACACGCAGCAGCGCGACGCGCGCACCGCCGTCATGGCCGACCCGGTGCAGCTCGCCTCCAAGGACCTGCACCAGGCGCCCAACTACGGCACCGGCTTCGCCCCGTACTTCATCCCGCTGTCGCTGTGGGTCGGCGCGATGGTGGCGTACATGCTGATCGCGCCGATGAACCGGCGCGCGCTCGCAGCGGGCGCCCCGGCGTGGCGGATCGCGCTGGCGGGCTGGCTGCCGGTGGTCGCGATCGGGGTGCTCCAGACGACGGCCCTGATGGCCGTGCTGCACTGGGCGATCGGCCTGGAGATGGCGCGGGCGGTCGGCACGGTGGGCTTCCTGTTCCTGGTGACGGCGTGCTTCGCGGCCCTCGTGCAGTGGCTCAACGCGCGCTTCGGGGCGGCGGGCCGGATCCTCGTACTCGCCCTGCTCATGCTGCAGTTGACGTCGGCGGGCGGCACCTATCCGGTGCAGACCAGCCCCGGCTTCTTCAACGCGATCCACCCCTACCTGCCGATGAGTCACGTCGTCGACGCGCTCAGGAGGCTCATCACGGGCGGCGGCCTGACTCCGGTGTGGCACGCGTGCGTGGTGCTGGTCGCCTTCACCGTGGGAGCCCTCGCGCTGACCGCCCTGTCGGCGCGCCGCCGCCAGGTGTGGACACTGGACCGGCTGCACCCGGAGCTGAGCCTGTGAGGATCCGGCGTCCGGCGGGCCGGGTTCCTGTGACAATCAGGACCATGGAAAGCAGCACCACCCCGGGCGGCAGCACCCGCCGCGAGGCCACCCGGCAGAAGCTCTACGAGGCAGCCGTCACGCTCATCGCCGAGCAGGGCTTCTCCGCGACGACCGTGGACGAGATCGCCGAACGGGCCGGCGTCGCGAAGGGCACGGTCTACTACAACTTCGCGAGCAAGTCGGTCCTCTTCGAGGAACTGCTGAGGCACGGCGTCGGCCTCCTCACCGCCTCGCTGCGGGAGGCGGCCGAGCGCACCGCGCGGGACGGCGGCAGCAAGGTCGACGCCCTGGACGCGATGGTCCGCGCGGGCCTCGTCTTCATCGACCGCTACCCGTCCTTCACCCAGCTCTACGTGGCCGAGCTGTGGCGCACCAACCGTGCCTGGCAGTCCACCCTCATGGTGGTCCGGCAGGAGGCGGTGGCCGTCGTCGAGGGGGTGCTGCGCGAGGGCGTCGACAACGGCGAGTTCAGCGACGAGATCGACGTCCCGCTGACGGCGGCCGCCCTGGTGGGCATGGTGCTGGTGGCCGCGCTGGACTGGCAGGCCTTCCAGCCGGAGCGCTCCCTGGACGACGTCCACGCGGCGCTGTCCCGGCTGCTCCAGGGACGGGTGAGCGGTCACCGGTAGCCCACGCGCGCGTGGCGCGGGTCCGAACCGCGCCGCGCGCGTGGGCACACGAAAGCGCCGGTCCGCGGTGGCCCCGTCCCCCGTGGGCCGCCTCGAACCGGCGCTTCCTCGTGCTCCCCCGTTCCCCCCGTTCCCCCTGTTCCCCCGTTCCCTCCCCCGTTGTTCCCCCGTGCGGTCGTTCCCCCGGGGTGCCCCCCGCGTCTCACTCCCGCCGAACCGGCCGGCGGAAGGAGCGGATCGAGGGCCGCTCCGTTCCGGCGCCCCGTGTCGCCGGTGCCGGAGCCGCGCCTCTTTCCGTGCCACCACTGTCTCGTTCGCGCAGGTCCGCCCCCATCCGCGCGCGTACTCAACTCACTCACTAGGTACGCGTACTCAGCCCTGCGCACTCATCCCCAGGACGCCGCGCGGCCGACTGGTTACGATCGCGTCCGTGTCCGTACTCCCCCTTGTGTTCACCAGCGGCTGGGCCAGCGGCATCAACGCCTACGCGGTGGTGCTGCTGCTCGGCGTGTTCGGCGCGACCGGGCTGAGCGAAGACGTCCCCGAGACGCTCCAGCGGCCCGAGGTGCTCATCGCCGCCGGCCTCCTGTTCCTGTGCGAGGCGGTCGCCGACAAGATCCCCTACGTGGACTCGGCGTGGGACTCCGTGCACACGGTCGTCCGGCCGGCGGCGGGAGCCTGGGTCGGGGCGGTGCTCGCCGGGCAGAGCGGTTCGCTCTCCGACGCGGCGGCCGGCCTGCTCGGCGGTTCGACGGCGCTGGCCAGCCACGCCGTCAAGGCCGGCACCCGGATGGCGGTGAACTCCTCGCCGGAGCCGTTCAGCAACGTGATCGTGAGCCTGGCCGAGGATCTCGGGGTCGCCGGGATCGTGACGTTCGCGATGTTCCACCCGGAAGCGGCCGCGATCATCGCGGGGGCGCTGCTGCTGGCAGGTCTGGCGGTGCTCTTCCTCCTGGTCTCGCGGATCCGCCGGTTCCTGCGGCGCAGGGCGCAGCGGCGGGAGGAACGCCGGCTCGCCCGGCTCCCGTGGCCGCCGCCACCGGGCTGACGACGTGACTGTCGGTGGCGGCCGATAAAGTCGCGGGCATGGCAGGGATTGCGGTGATCGGCGCCGGGATGGGCGCGCTGACGGCGGCCGCCCGGCTGGCCGTCGCGGGCCACCGGGTGACGGTGTACGAGCGTACGCAGACGTACGGCGGAGCGGTGCGGCGCTTCGAGCGGGACGGGTTCGGTTTCGACACCGGTCCCGGTCTGCTGCCCCTTCCCGCCGTCTACCGCGACCTCTTCGTCAAGACCGGCAAGGAGCCGCTGGAGGCCTGCGTCGAGCTGGTCCAGGTCGATCCGTCCGCCCGGCACGTCTTCGCGGACGGCACCGAGGTGGCGCTGCCGAATGCCTCGCGCGCGGGGGTCGTCGCGGCGCTGGACGCGGCGCTCGGGGCGCCGGCCGGGCAGCGCTGGGGCGACTTCCTGGTCCGGGCCCGCGAGGCCTGGGACCGCACCCGCCGTCCGCTCCTGGAGGAGCCCCTGTGGGACGACTGGTCGGTGCTGGCCGCCCGCGAGCCCTACCCGGCGGTCCCGCACAAGCGCCTGCTGCGCACCCGTCGGGCGGGCACGCTCGCCGAGGTCGGCGCCTGGGAGCTGCGTGACCCCCGGCTCACCGCGCTGCTGGAGGGCCACGCGCTCGCGTACGGCCTGGACCCGCGGGTCACCCCGGCGAGCGCGGCCGTGCTGCCGTACATGGAGCACGCCTTCGGTACCTGGTACGTGCGCGGGGGGATGCGCGAGCTGGCCCGCGCGGTCCACGAGCGGTGCCTGGCCCGCCGGGTGGAGTTCGTCTTCGGCGCCGAGGTCACCCGGATCCTGGAGAAGGACGGCCGGGCGGTGGGCGTGGAACTCGCCGACGGCGAGGTGCGGGAGGCGGACTTCGTGGTCGCCCCCGGCAGCGCCGCCGGTCTGCCCGCCCGCGCGGACGGCGAGGTCGCGCCCCCGCAGGGCCTGCCGAGCCGGCTGACCGTACTGCTCGCGCTGCGCGGCGCCCGGCCGGAGGGGACCGCGCACCGGACGGTGGTGCACTCGGTGGACCGTGACGGCGAGTCGGAGAGCCTCTTCGGTACGGCGCCGTCCGTGCCCGCGCGGCCGACGGTGACGGTTCTACGGCCCGACGACCCTGCCCTGGTCCCGGACGGCGCCCACGAGGCGGTCACGCTCGGTGCGGTGGTGCCCGCGGGCGCGGAGATTCACGAGGCGCACGTGGACGCGTTGGTCGCGGCCGCCGAGCGAGCCGTCCCCGGTCTGCGCGACCGCGTCCTGTGGCGCGAGGTGCGCACCCCCGCCGACATCGCGCGGGAGACCGGCGCGGCGGGCGGGGCGGTCCCGGCGCCGGCCCTGGCCGCGGCCGGGGGGCGGCTGCTGCATCCCGCCAACTCCACAGGCCTGCAAGGGCTGTTCACGGTCGGCGGCTGGTCGCACCCGGGCGGCGGACTGCCGCACGCGGGCATGTCGGGCGCGCTGGTGTCCGGACTGATCGTGGAGGGCCCGCAGTTCCGGGGCTCGCAGTGAGCCACCGGGCTTCCCGGCGGCCGCCCCGACAGCAGGCGTTCCCGGGAAGACGCGGCCGTCAGAACCGATACTGCTCGTCGTAGCCGTTGCCCTGGCCGTGCTGCTGCTGGCCGTCGCCCTGGTACGGGTACTGCTGCTCGGGCGGGAGTTCGCCGCCCAGCGGGTCGTCGGTGCTGCGCTGCTGCGGGACCCAGACGCCGCCGGCCGGGGTCTCCCCGTAGCCGCCGGTGCCGTACTGCTCCTGGCCGTAGGCCTGCTGCCCGTACTGCTGCTGGCCGTAGCCGGCGTCGTAGGAGCCGCCGCCGTAGGTCTGGGTGCCGATGTACGGGTCGGAGTAGGCGGCGTACTGCTGCTCGCCGGTGGCGTCGTAGCCGTACTGCTGCTGGTGGTACCCGGAGTACGTGTCGTACCCGTAGTTCTGGTCCGTGCTCTGGGCGGCCGTCGCGTACTGGTCCTGGGGCTGGCCCTGCGCCTGGCCCTGGCCGCCCGCGGCCGCGTACGCGGTGTCGCTGTATATGCCGTAGGAGCCGGTGTCGTCGGGCAGGGGCTGCGGCTCGTACACGGACGTGGTCTCGGCGGCCGAGGGGTCGGCGCCGCGGGCCGCGGGCGTGAAGACGTCGTCCCGGTCGTAGTCGTCGTCGCCGGAGGCGCTCTTGTCGCCGAAGGCGTTCCTGTCCTGGCCGAACGCCACGTCGCCGGTGCCGTACTGCGCATCGGAGCCGATACCGGCCTCGCCCGCCTCCAGACCGGAGACCTCGAGCGTCGGGTCCTTGCGCTCGGCCTTGCCGCGGCGCCGCTTGGTGACGGCCCCGTCCTCACCGTCCGCATCCGCGTCCCCGCGCCGGAAGGCCCAGCCCTCGGCGAAGCCGCGCCGGAACGACAGCGTGACGTAGGTCTGGCCGACCGCGAAGGCGGCCGCGCCCAGTGCGATGACGACGACCGACGGGATCAGGACACCGAGGACCACGCCGAGGAAGCCGACGAAAGCCAGCAACCGCCAGCGCAGCCGCGCCTTGTACTGCAGCAGAACCTCGCCGAGCAGCCACAGCGCGACAAAGCCAAACGCGATGTAGAGGACCGTCCAGCCCATGTACGCCCCTCTCCCAGTGGCCGCTACGCAGTGTGTCGTATGTGAATGCGACCGGTCTAGGCCTGCGGCGGATGGTGCAGGCCCAGGTTCTCGTAGATTTCCAGCGTCGCCGTGGAGTTGTTGAGCGTGATGAAGTGCAGTCCGGGCACTCCCTCGGCCAGCAGCCGTGCGCAGAACTCCGTGGCGAAGTCGATGCCAATGGAGCGTACAGCGGCCGGATCGTCTTTGGCTGTGAGGATCCGCTCTTTCAGGGCGGCCGGGAAGTGGGCGTTGCTGAGCCTGGGCAGGCTCTCCAACATCTTCACACTCGTCACCGGCAGGACCTCGGGGATGACCGGAGTCACACAGCCGGCCGCCTCGACGCGGTCGCGCAGCCGCAGATAGGACTCGGGCTCGAAGAACATCTGCGTGATGGCGTAGTCGGCGCCGGCCCGGCACTTGTCGACGAAGTGCGTGACGTCCGTGTCCCAGTCCCCGGAGCGCGGGTGCATCTCGGGGAAGGCCGCGACACCCACGCAGAAGTCGCCCGACTCCTTGATGAGCCGGACGAGTTCGGCTGCGTACGTCAGGCCCTGGGGGTGCGGTACCCACGCGCCCATGGGGTCGCCGGGCGGGTCGCCGCGCACGGCGAGCATGTTGCGGATCCCGGCGTCGGCGTACTGGCCGATGATGTTGCGCAGCTCGGCGATGGAGTGGTCCACGGCGGTGAGGTGCGCGACCGGCGTGAGGGTGGTGTCGACGACGATCTGCTGGGTCTCCTTGACCGTGGTCGCCCGGGTGGAGCCGCCGGCACCGTACGTCACCGAGACGAAGTCAGGGGCGACCGCCTCGACCCGGCGCAGCGCGTTCCACAGGCTCCGCTCACCCTTGGGCGTCTTCGGCGCGTAGAACTCGAACGAGTACGTCTTCTTGCCGGTCGCCAGGATGTCGCGCACAGTGCGCGCGCGGTCCGTCCTGGTGGATGCGGTTCCTAGGGCCATACCCGCAGGTTAGCCAGGGGTGGGCGGTCCCCCAACCCGATGCGGGAAATTTGCCCGGTTTGTCGACTTGTTGTCCACCCCTTGGGACAGCCGTACCAGACGTGCCGGCCGTGCCGGAAGTACCGGCCGGGGCCGGCCGGATCACGCCTCGCGCAGCCGCTTCGCGAACTCCGCCGCCGCGGCACCCGGGTCGTCCGCGTCCGTGATCGCCCGGACGACGACGACCCGGCGGGCGCCCCCCGCGAGGACCCCGTCCAGGTTGCCGAGGTCGGTGCCGCCGATGGCGAACCAGGGGCGGCGGGGCCCGGGGCGGGCCGGGGGCGGGCGCCGCCCGCCCCCCCCCCCCCCCCCCCCCCGCGCCCCCCGCCCCCGCCGCCCCCGGGTCGCCCGCCCCGGTGCCCCCCGGGCCCGCGCGCCCCGGGGGGGCGCCCGCCGCGAGTACCTCGTCCAGGTTGCCGAGGTCGATGCCGCCGATGGCGAACCAGGGGCGGTCGGTGCCGAGGGCGGCCGTGTGCCGGACCAGGTCGAGGCCGAGGGCGGGCCGGCCGGGCTTGGTGGGGGTGGGCCAGCACGGGCCGGTGCAGAAGTAGTCGACACCCTCCTGGACGGCGGCGACCCCGGCCTCCGCCTCCGAGTGCGTGGAGCGGCCGACGAGGACCTCCTCGCCGAGGATCGCGCGAGCCGCGGGGACCGGCAGGTCGCCCTGGCCGAGGTGGAGCACGTCGGCGCCGGCCGCGTGCGCGACGTCCGCGCGGTCGTTGACCGCGAGCAGCTTGCCGTGCCGGGCGCAGGCGTCGGCGAACACCTCGAGGTGCTCCAGTTCCTCGGCCGCCTCGATGCCCTTGTCGCGCAGCTGGACGATGTCGACACCGCCCGCGAGGACCGCGTCCAGGAACTCCGGGAGGTCCCCCTGACGGGTGCGGGCGTCCGTGCAGAGGTACAGCAGGGCGCCGGCCAGGCCGGTGCGGGCGGTGTCGGGCATACGAAGGTCCCCCCAGTGCGGTGGCGTACGGGAGCGGGCGCCCCCGTACACCGCGTGTGTCGGTCCGAATACGCGGGTCAGACGGCGAGCGCCTGGGCGCGGCGCTTCACCTCCGTGCCGCGATTCTCACTCAGGGCCTGCGCGGGGGTGCCGGGCAGGCTCGGGTCGGGGGTGAAGAGCCACTCGAGCATCTCTTCGTCCTTGAAGCCGTCGTCCCGCAGCAGGGTCAGGGTCCCGACCAGGCCCTTCACCACCTTGTCCTCGTCGATGAAGGCGGCGGGGATGTGCAGCGCGCGGTTCTCGCCTCGGCGTACGGCGATGAGCTGGCCGTCCTTGATCAGCTGCCGGACGCGGATCACGTCGACATCGAGCATCTCCGCGATGTCGGGCACGGTGAGCCAGGCGGGGACGAGAGCATCGGTCTTTGCGTCAATCTCGGTCACGGGAACAAGCCTGCCATCTGCCGCTGACAGTCGGAAACCGGGCCGGTCCGAGCAGGCGCTCAGGCCACCGCCGTCGCCGCCTTCAAAGGCCTCGCCGGGTCCGCGAGGAGCCGGGGGTTCATGGGCGTGCCCGCCTGGATCAGCCGCTTGCCCTGGGCGAGGTCGCGCGCCCGGCCCACGGCCAGCAGGGCGACCAGCCGGTCCCCGCGCAGCCAGCACACCGACCAGGCGGGTCCCGACGGGTCGCCGCGCCACAGCACACGGTCGGCGTCGGCGTGGTGTCCGGCGTACTGGAC
Source organism: Actinobacteria bacterium OV320 (assembly GCA_001298545.1). Lineage (GTDB taxonomy): Bacteria > Actinomycetota > Actinomycetes > Streptomycetales > Streptomycetaceae > Streptomyces > Streptomyces coriariae. The sequence continues at coordinate 740,514 of LJCX01000029.1, read as the reverse complement.
GAAGCGGCCGAACTGCTCGGACCAGAAGTACGGGACGGGGTCGTAGACGGCCAGGGGTTCGTCGGTGGCGGCGCCGACGATGTTCGTCGCGACCGTGCGCGGTCCCTGGAGGGCGTTGTCCCAGTGATGCACGAGGAGCCGCTCGCCGTACCGCCCCGATGGGAAGGAGGCGCAGTCGCCGACCGCGTACACATCGGGCACGGAGGTCCGCAGATGGACGTCGGCCACGACCTCGCGGTGGGCGCCGAGCGCGACGCCGGAGCCGGCCAGCCATGCGGTGGCGGGGCGAGCGCCGATGCCCACCACGACGGCGCCCGCGGGTAGCCGGGAGCCGTCCTCCAGGACGACCGCACCGGGCTCGACGCGCTCCACGCGCGCGTGGGTGCGCAGCTCGATGCCGCTGTCGGCGTACCAGGCGGCCATCGGGGCGGCGACCTCGGCGGGCAGGGCCCCGGCCAGCGGCCGGCCGGCGGCCTCGACGACGGTGACCGCGCAGCCGGCCTCCCGCGCCGCCGTGGCGAACTCGGCGCCGATCCAGCCGGCGCCGACGACCACGATGTCGTGCTGCCGGGCGAGTACGGGCCGCAGCCGTTCGGCGTCGTCCAGGGTGCGCAGCAGGTGCACGCCGGGCACGCCCTCGGCGCCGGGCAGCCGGATCGGTTCGGCGCCGGTGGCGAGGACGAGGACGTCGTAGGGGACGGGCCCGGCCTCGGTGTCCAGCTCGTGGTCGGCGGGGCGCAGGCCGCCGACCTCGCGGCCGAGCACCAGCTCGATGCCGAGGCCCTCGAAGTCCACGTCGAAGGCGGAGCCCTCGGCGTTGCCGAGCAGGACGGCCTTGGACAGCGGGGGCCGGTCGTAGGGTTGGTGGGGCTCCGCGCCGATCAGCGTCACCGTGCCGTCGAAGCCCTGCTCACGCAGGGCCACGGCGGTCTGCACCCCGGCCATGCCCGCGCCGACGACCACCACGCGCCGCCCGGACGGACCGCCTTCTTCCTGCCTCTGCTCGCTCACCTGATCACCTTAGGCGGCTGACGAATCGTCAGTCAGCCGTCGTGCGCCGTGACCTGCTCCACAACGCTGGTGCCGCTGCCCTCCTGCGACTCCCACGCCCAGCTCTCCTCGAGCCGCACCCGTCCGTCACCGAGCTCCACGACCATCGAGACGCAGTGCCCCGAGGACGTCGTCCCGTCGTGCTTGAGCTGTACGTACCGGAAGTCGAGCCGGTCCCCCTCCCGGGTACCCACCAGATGCCCGCGTACGACATCGCCGCCCGCGTACTCCGCCCAGATCTCGCCGCCGCGTTCGTGGTACGTGAAGCGGGTGCGGGTGCCGACCTGGCCCGGGGCCTGGTCGGCGACGGGCGCGAGGACGAGGCCGTCCAACGAGCGGGGCATGACGAAAGGCTCCCTTACAGAGGCGCCGGACCACGGGCTAGGGTGGCCAACCTAGAGCACACGCGGGAGTCCGGACGCACCGGGCTGAGAGGGAGGCTGGCGGCCTCCGACCGTCGAACCTGATCCGGGTCATGCCGGCGAAGGGAGGGGCTGGACGCCCATGTCGTCTCCACGTACGTCAGACGTCCTCGTCATCGGGGGCGGGATCATCGGCCTTGTCACGGCCTGGCGGGCCGCGCAGCGCGGCTTCGCCACGGCGGTGGTCGACCCGGCACCGGGCGGCGGGGCCGCCCTGGTGGCGGCCGGGATGCTGGCCGCCGTCACGGAACTGCACCACGGCGAGCAGACCCTGCTCGGCCTCAACCTGGCCCCCGCCCGCCGCTATCCGGAGTTCGTCGCCGAGCTGACGGAGCTGACCGGGCACGACCTCGGCTACGGGCGCTGCGGCACGCTCGCGGTCGCGCTGGACTCCGACGACCGCGCCCATCTGCGCGAACTGCACGCACTTCAGCAGCAGTCGGGGCTGGAGTCGGAGTGGCTGTCCGGGCGGGAGTGCCGGCGCCTGGAGCCCCTGCTGGCGCCCGGGGTGCGGGGCGGGCTGCGGGTCGACGGCGACCACCAGATCGACCCCCGGCGGCTGACCGCGGCGCTGGTGGCCGCGTGCGAGCGGGCCGGGGTGGCCTTCCACCGCGTACGGGCCGAGCGGCTGTCCGTCGTGGGCGAGCGTGCCGCGGGGGTCGTCACGCCGGACGGCACGGCCCTGGAGGCTGGGCAGGTGGTGCTCGCAGGCGGCAGCCTGAGCGGACGGCTCGCGGGGGTGCCGCAGGACGTGCTGCCCCCCGTACGGCCGGTGAAGGGCCAGGTGCTGCGGCTGACCGTGCCGTCGCGGTACGCGCCGTTCCTGAGCCGGACCGTGCGGGCCGTGGTGCGTGGCAGCCAGGTCTATCTGGTCCCCCGGGAGAACGGCGAGCTGGTCGTGGGCGCCACCAGCGAGGAGCTGGGCTGGGACACCACGGTGACGGCGGGGGGCGTGTACGAGTTGCTCCGCGACGCCCATGAGCTGGTCCCCGGGATCACCGAGCTGCCGCTCACGGAGACGCGCGCGGGGCTGCGGCCCGGGTCCCCGGACAACGCGCCGCTGCTCGGGCCGACGGAGCTGGCGGGGTTGCTGCTGGCCACCGGCCACTACCGCAACGGCGTGCTGCTGACGCCGGTGACGGGTGACGCGATGGCGCACGCCCTGGCCACCGGGGAGCTCCCGGACGAGGCCCGTCCCTTCACACCCCGGCGCTTCGGCGCCGACGCACTCTCGGAGCAGCCCGCATGAACGCCCAGGAGAACGCCCAGGAGAACGCCCAGGAGAACGCCCAGGAAAACGCCGGGGAAACCGCCCGGGAGAACGCCCCCGTGCATGTCTCGGTGAACGGAGAGCGGCGCGAGTTCGCCGCCGGTACGGCCCTCGACAGCGTCGTACGGTCCCTGACGCCGGCGCCCTCCGGGGTGGCCGCAGCGCTCAACGAGACCGTCGTCCCGCGCGCGCAGTGGCCGTCCACGGCGCTGCGCGACGGTGACCGGGTGGAAGTCCTCACCGCGGTCCAGGGGGGCTGAGCCATGGCCGACGATCCCTTCGTCCTCGCGGGCAGGTCCTTCTCGTCCCGGCTGATCATGGGCACGGGGGGTGCGCCCAGCCTGGAGGTGCTGGAGCGGGCGCTGGTGGCGTCCGGGACCGAGCTGACGACGGTCGCGATGCGCCGGGTGGACCCCTCGGTGCACGGTTCCGTGCTGTCGGTGCTGGAGCGGCTCGGTATCCGGGTGCTGCCGAACACGGCGGGCTGTTTCACCGCCGGGGAGGCCGTGCTGACGGCCCGGCTCGCGCGGGAGGCGCTGGGCACCGATCTGATCAAGCTGGAGGTCGTCGCCGACGAGCGCACGCTGCTGCCGGACCCGATCGAGCTGCTGGAGGCGGCGGAGACGCTGGTGGACGACGGGTTCACGGTGCTGCCGTACACGAACGACGATCCGGTGCTGGCCAGGAAGCTGGAGGACGTGGGATGCGCGGCGGTGATGCCGCTGGGCTCACCGATCGGCTCCGGGCTGGGCATCCGCAACCCGCACAACTTCCGGCTGATCGTCGAGCACGCGCGCGTGCCGGTGATCCTGGACGCGGGGGCGGGCACCGCCTCGGACGTGGCGCTGGCGATGGAGCTGGGGTGCGCCGGGGTGATGCTGGCGTCGGCGGTGACGCGGGCGCGCGACCCCGAGCGGATGGCGTCGGCCATGCGGGCCGGCGTCGAGGCGGGAAGGCTGGCCCGGCTCGCCGGACGGATCCCGCCCCGCTACTTCGCGGAGGCGTCCTCGCCCGTGGAGGGCCGGGCCGTGCTGGACCCCGAGCGCCCCGCGTTCTGAGCTCCGCCGCGCTACCGTCCGGTCTCCGGATACGGGAGTCGCGGGACCCGTGGGTTGCGTCACAGGTCGGCTCCAGTCGCGCTGCGATCGCGGCGGAACCGGCGGAGGTGTCAGCGGCGGCTCGTACACTCACCTGCGTGGACACGACCCTTCAGGACCCTCTGGTCGGGCAGCTGCTCGACGGCCGGTATCGCGTAGAGGCGCGGATCGCGGTCGGCGGGATGGCCACGGTCTACCGGGCCGTGGACACCCGCCTGGACCGCGTGCTCGCGCTCAAGGTGATGCACCCGGCGCTCGCCGCCGACGGGGCGTTCGTCGAGCGGTTCATCCGGGAGGCGAAGTCGGTCGCCCGGCTCGCCCACCCGAATGTCGTTCAGGTGTTCGATCAGGGTGCCGACGGGTCGTACGTCTATCTCGCCATGGAGTACATCGCCGGGTGCACGCTGCGTGACGTGCTGCGGGAGCGCGGGGCGCTCCAGCCGCGGGCCGCGCTCGACATCCTGGAGCCCGTGCTGGCCGCGCTCGGCGCCGCGCACCGGGCCGGGTTCGTGCACCGGGACATGAAGCCCGAGAACGTCCTCATAGGGGACGACGGGCGGGTCAAGGTCGCGGACTTCGGGCTGGTGCGGTCCGTGGACACCGTGACCAGCACCACGGGAGCCGTGCTCGGCACCGTCGCCTATCTCGCCCCCGAGCAGATCGAGCAGCCCGGCGCCGCCGACCCCCGCGTCGACGTGTACGCGTGCGGGGTGGTGCTCTACGAGATGCTCACCGGTGAGAAACCTCACGACGGCGACTCCCCCGCGATCGTGCTCTACAAGCACCTCCACGAGGACGTTCCGCCGCCGTCGGCCCTCGTCCCCGGGATGGCCTTCGAGCTGGACGAGCTCGTGGCGTCGGCCACCGCCCGCACCCCCGAGGTCCGGCCGTACGACGCCGTCGCGCTGCTCGGACTGGTACGGGAGGCGCGTGCTCCGCTCAGCGCGGACCAGCTGGACGCGATGCCGCCGCAGGCCGTCTCCGCGGGACACGACAACGCCGAGGACCGGACGAGCGTGATCCCGCGCTCGCTCACCGTGCCCCGTCCGCTGCCCGTCAACGACGACGACCCCGCCGACGGCGAGGACCCGCTCAACCGCACCTCCCGCTTCCAGAGCGGGCCGCCCCTGCCGCCCCGGCGCCGGACCGCGCGGCCGCGGCGCGGGGTGCTCGCGCTCGTCGCCGCCGTCCTGCTGGTGTTCGGCGTGGGCGCCGGTGTCTGGTACATCAACTCCGGCCAGTTCACCAAGGTCCCCGCGGTGCTGACGCAGAAGGAGGCGGAGGCCAGAACACGACTGGAGGCCGCCGGCCTCGAGGTCGGCAAGGTGCGGCACCAGCACAGCGACACCGTGAAGCGCGGCACCGTCATGGACACCGACCCCGATCCGGGCGCCCGGATCCGCAAGCACGACTCCGTGACGCTCACCGTCTCCGACGGCCCGGAGATCGTGAAGGTGCCGGATGTGACGGGCTCCCGGCAGGACAAGGCCGAGGAGCTGCTGAAGGCGGACGGCCTGGAGCCGGGCCTGGTCTCCCAGGAGTTCAGCGAGGACGTCATCAAGGGCTTCGTGATCAGCACCGACCCGGAGGCGGGCACGAAGCGCCGCGCGGGCACGGCGGTGTCGATCGTGGTCAGCAAGGGCGCCCCCATCGACATCCCGGACGTCACCGGCGATGCCCTGAACGACGCCAGGGCCGAGCTGCAGGAGGCCGGTCTGAAGGTGAAGGTCGCCACCGAGCAGGTCAACTCCGAGTTCGACAAGGGCCGGGTCGCGACGCAGACCCCGGAGGAGGGCGCCGAGGCCGCCGAGGGCGACACGGTGACGCTGACGGTGTCCAAGGGACCGGAGATGGTCGAGGTCCCGGACGTGGTCGGGGCGAGCGTCGACGACGCCAAGTCACTCCTGGAGCAGTCCGGGTTCGAGGTCGAGGAGGACCGGGGGCTGCTCGGGCTCTTCGGCGACACCGTGAAGAGCCAGTCCGTGGACGGCGGCGACACCGCGCCCAAGGGATCGACGATCACGATCACCATCCGGTGACCGGGCGGGTGCCGGGGCGGTGCGCGGAGCATGACACCCTGACCGGGTGAGTTCTCCAGCCCCCCTCCCCTCCCGCAACCCCATCGGCGGTCACGTCCCCGTGGCCGGCGGTCTGCACGACGTGGGCATGTCGTACGCGCACGACCTCGACGCCGAGACGGTCCAGGTCTTCGTCGCCAACCCGCGCGGCTGGGCCACTCCGGTCGGCAACCCGCGACAGGACGAGGCCTTCCGGGAGGCGTGCGCGACGCGGTCGGTCCCGGCCTACGTGCACGCGCCGTACCTGATCAACTTCGGCTCGCACACCGAGGCGACGGCCGAGAGGTCGGTGGAGTCGATGCGGCACTCGCTGCGCCGCGGGCGGGAGATCGGCGCCCTGGGCGTGGTCGTGCACACGGGGAGCGCGACGGGCGGGCGCGACCGGTCGGTGGCGCTGAAGCAGGTGCGGGAGTACCTGCTGCCGCTGCTGGACGAGCTGACCCACGACGACGACCCGTTCCTGCTGCTCGAGTCCACCGCCGGCCAGGGCGCCTCGCTCTGCTCCCGGACCTGGGACTTCGGGCCGTACTTCGAGGCGCTGGACGCCCATCCCAAGCTGGGCGTCTGCCTCGACACCTGCCACATCTTCGCGGCCGGGCACGATCTGACCGGCCCGGCCGGTATGCACCAGACCCTCGATCTGCTGGTGGACACGGTCGGCGAGGGCCGGCTGAAGCTGATCCACGCCAATGACTCCAAGGACGTGGTCGGCGCCCACAAGGACCGGCACGAGAACATCGGCGCGGGTCACATCGGCGAGGACCCGTTCCGGGCACTGATGACCCACCCGGCCACCGCGGGCGTACCGCTGATCATCGAGACGCCCGGCGGCAAGGAAGGGCACGCGGCGGACGTGGAGCGGCTGAAGAAGCTCCGGGACGGCTGACGCCGTACCGGGAGAGCAGAGTTCCGGGGAGAGCAGAGTTCCAGGGAGAGCAGAGTTCCGGGGAGTTCGGAGTCCGGGGGAGAGTCAGAGCTCCGGGCCGTCGCCCGGCCCCTCCTGGTACGAGTAGCGCTGTTCCTTCCACGGGTCGCCGAGGTTGTGGTAGCCGCGCTCCTCCCAGAAGCCACGGCGGTCGGCGGTCATGTACTCGACGCCGCGGACCCACTTGGGGCCCTTCCAGGCGTAGAGGTGCGGCACGACCAGCCGCAGCGGGAAGCCGTGCTCGGCGGTGAGCAGCTCGCCGTCCTTGTGGGTGGCGAAGATCGTGCGCTCGGCGGCGAAGTCGGCCAGGCGCAGATTCGAGCTGAAGCCGTACTCGGCCCACACCATCACATGGGTGACGTTCGGGGCGGGCGGAGCGCTCTCCAGGATGGTGCGGGCCGGGATCCCGCCCCACTCGGCGCCGAGCATGCTGAACTTCGTCACGCAGTGCAGATCGGCCACGACGGACGCGTACGGAAGGGCCGTGAACTCCTCGTGGTTCCAGCAGCGCTTCTCACCGTCGGCGGTGGCGCCGAAGACCCTGAACTCCCAGCGCTCGGGCCGGAACTTGGGCACCGGGCCGTAGTGCGTGACGGGCCATCCCCGCTGAAGTCGCTGTCCCGGCGGAAGCTCGGACACTGCTTCTTCTCCAGATTCGCGCTCCACCGGCTGACCCATGACTCCATCCTGACAGACCCCGGACGATGCACATGACCAGCCATGACCGGGCATATCCCGAATCGGGCAACTGCTACTAAGCATGCACTAACTTACTAAGTACGCACTTACTGGACGATCTTCGGCACCGGTGCAATCATTCGGCGGCAGCCTCCCCGATTCCCCCCACCCCGATCCCCCACGTGGAAGGAGCCTCTGCGATGCAGGGCGACCCCGAGGTCATCGAGTTCCTCAACGAGCAGCTCACCGGCGAGCTCACCGCGATCAACCAGTACTTCCTCCACGCCAAGATGCAGGAGAACTTCGGCTGGACGAAGCTCGCCAAGTACACCCGGCACGAGTCGTTCGACGAGATGAAGCACGCCGAGGTGCTCACCGACCGGATCCTGTTCCTGGACGGGCTGCCGAACTACCAGCGGCTCTTCCACGTGCGGGTCGGGCAGACGGTCAAGGAGATGTTCGAGGCCGACCGTCAGGTCGAGGTCGAGGCGATCGACCGGCTGAAGCGCGGGATCAAGGTGATGCGCGAGAAGGGCGACATCACGTCCGCGAACATCTTCGAGTCGATCCTCGAGGACGAGGAGCACCACATCGACTACCTCGACACGCAGCTGGACCTGGTGGAGAAGCTCGGTGAGGCGCTGTACCTGGCGCAGCTGATCGAGCAGCCGGAGAGCTGAGCCCCTGGCTAGGCGGCTTCCTCGAGGTCTTCGTACTCCTCGAGTCCGGCGAGGACCGGCCTGCCCTGGGCGGCGAGGTCGCGGCGCGGAAGGGCGCCCCGGCCGAGGATCGCCTGGATACGACGGACGCACGACCCGCAGTCCGTGCCCGCCTTGCAGGCGGAGGCGATCTGGCGGGGGGTGCATGCTCCGTTGTCCGCGTGCTGCTGAACCTGCGCCTCGGTCACACCGAAGCAGCTGCATACGAACACGCGGATTCACCTCCCGCCGAGATCAATAAGGCTAACCTAACCTTACCCGGCGGTCGACGGACGCAAAAGTGGAGTGGGGCGCGGATCGTATGTGATCCGCGCCCCACTCCATGATCCATGACCGGAAGGTCACTGGTCCCGGTACATCTCCGCCACGAGGAAGGCCAGGTCCAGGGACTGGCTGCGGTTCAGGCGGGGGTCACAGGCCGTCTCGTAGCGCTGGTGCAGGTCGTCGACGAAGATCTCGTCGCCGCCGCCCACGCACTCGGTGACATCGTCGCCGGTCAGCTCCACGTGGATGCCGCCCGGGTGGGTGCCGAGCGCCTTGTGGACCTCGAAGAAGCCCTTGACCTCGTCGAGCACGTCGTCGAACCGGCGGGTCTTGTGACCCGAGGCGGCCTCGTAGGTGTTGCCGTGCATCGGGTCGGTGATCCAGGCGACGGTCGCGCCCGAGGCGCTGACCTTCTCGACCAGCTCGGGCAGCTTGTCGCGGACCTTGTCGGCGCCCATGCGGACGATGAAGGTCAGCCGGCCCGGCTCGCGGTCGGGGTCGAGGCGGTCGATGTACTGCAGCGCCTCCTCGGCCGTGGTCGTCGGGCCGAGCTTGATGCCGATCGGGTTGCGGATCTTCGACGCGAACTCGATGTGCGCGTGGTCCAGCTGCCGGGTGCGCTCACCGATCCACACCATGTGCGCCGAGACGTCGTACAGCCGCCCGGTGCGGGAGTCGACCCTGGTCAGGGCGGACTCGTAGTCGAGCAGCAGCGCCTCGTGCGAGGAGAAGAACTCGACCGTCTTGAACTCCTCCGGGTCGGCCCCGCAGGCGTGCATGAAGTTCAGCGCGTTGTCGATCTCGCGGGCGAGCTGCTCGTAGCGCTGACCGGACGGGGACTGCTTCACGAAGTCCTGGTTCCAGGCGTGCACCTGGCGCAGGTCGGCGTAGCCGCCGGTGGTGAAGGCACGCACCAGGTTGAGCGTGGAGGCGGACGCGTTGTACATCCGCTTCAGGCGCTCGGGGTCCGGGACACGGGACGCCTCGTCGAAGGCGAAGCCGTTGACCGAGTCGCCGCGGTACGTCGGCAGGGTCACGCCGTCGCGGGTCTCGGTGCCCTTGGAGCGCGGCTTGGAGTACTGGCCGGCGATCCGGCCGACCTTGACGACCGGCACCGAGGCCGCGTACGTGAGCACGGCGCCCATCTGGAGCAGCGTCTTGAGCTTGTTGCGGATCTGGTCGGCGGACACCCCGTCGAACGCCTCGGCGCAGTCGCCGCCCTGGAGAAGGAACGCCTCTCCCTTGGCGACGGCCGCCATCCGGGCGCGCAGCTGGTCGCACTCGCCCGCGAAGACGAGCGGCGGATACGACTCGAGTTCCGCGATCACTGCGCGCAGAGCCTCGGTGTCGGGGTACTCGGGCTGCTGCGCCGCGGGCAGGTCTCGCCAGGTGTTGCCAGCGCTGGCGCTGGTCTTAGCGTTCACGGTCACGCCCTCAACATTACGGGGTCGTGTCGAGTCGTTTTCGCCCGGCTCGACAGGTGAGACGCCCCTGTGCTCAGGTGCGCGTGGGGTAGGGTGCGTCGCATGTTCGCGCTTTCGACCCAGAACTGGTGGTGGACCGCTCATCCGGCGGCCCACTGAACTGCGCGTACGCAAGACTTCGCGAAGGCCGCCCGAGGGGCGGCCTTCGGCGTGTCCGGGGCCGTTCCTCACCGATACCGACATCGATCGAGATCGAGATCGACGGAAGAGGAACCCATGGACCTGGCACGGCTGCTCCACGACGACCGCCCGTTCGCGCTGCTCCGCCGCCGCACTCCCGGCCATGACGCGGACACGGTGGAGGTACTCCTCGGCCCGGTCACCACGTACGAACGGCTCGCCGACCTGCCCGAGGAGTGCCTGGCGCTCGTCCCCTTCCGGCAGATCCGCGAGCGCGGCTTCGACGTCCGCGACGACGGCACCCCGCTGGCGGTGCTGGTTCCCGAGGAACGTCACGTCCTGCCTCTGGCGGACGCCCTCGACCGGCTGCCGGCCCGGGACGTGCGGGTCGAGGACGGCGGCTTCGACGTGGCCGACGAGGAGTACGCGGAGATCGTCGGGCGGGTGCTGCGGGACGAGATCGGCCGGGGCGAGGGTGCCAACTTCGTGATCCGGCGGACCTACCGGGGGCGGATCCCGGGGTTCGGCCGGGCCGACGCGCTGGCCCTCTTCCGGCGGCTCCTCGAAGGCGAGCGGGGCGCCTACTGGACGTTCGTCGTGCACACCGGGGACCGGACGCTGGTGGGAGCGAGCCCCGAGGTGCATGTGCGGATGTCCGGCGGCACGGTCGTGATGAACCCGATCAGCGGGACGTACCGGTATCCGGCGGAGGGTCCGACGCCCGAGCGGCTGCTGGACTTCCTCGCCGACGGCAAGGAGATCGAGGAGCTGTCGATGGTCGTCGACGAGGAGCTCAAGATGATGTGCACCGTCGGTGACATGGGCGGGGTGGTGATCGGACCCCGGCTGAAGGAGATGGCGCATCTCGCGCACACGGAGTACGAGCTGCGCGGCAGGTCCTCGCTGGATGTGCGGGAGGTGCTGAAGGAGACCATGTTCGCGGCGACCGTCACCGGCTCGCCCGTGCAGAACGCCTGCCGGGTCATCGAGCGGTACGAGCCCCTCGGGCCGGACGGTGTCGGGCGGGGTTACTACGCCGGCGCGCTGGCGCTGCTGGGCCGGGACCCGGGCGGGGCGCAGACCCTCGACTCCCCCATTCTCATCCGCACCGCCGACATCGACGCGGCCGGGCGGCTGCGGGTGCCGGTCGGCGCCACGCTCGTCCGCGGGTCGGATCCGGCGGGCGAGGTCGCGGAGACGCACGCGAAGGCGGCGGGTGTGCTGGCCGCGCTCGGTGTCCGGCCGGGCCGGCCGCGGACGGACGGCGCGCGGCCCCGGCTGGCCGACGACCCCCGGGTGCGGGCGGCGCTGGACGGGCGCCGGGCCTCGCTGGCGCCGTTCTGGCTGCGGATGCAGGAGCGGACGCAGGAGTTGACCGGGCACGCGCTCGTCGTCGACGGCGAGGACACCTTCACCGCGATGCTCGCGCATGTGCTGCGCTCGAGCGGGCTCGAGGTGAGCGTCCGGCGCTACGACGAACCCGGGCTGACGGAGTCGGTGCTCGCGCACGAGGGACCGGTCGTGCTGGGCCCCGGCCCCGGCGACCCGTCCGACCTGACCGACCCGAAGATGCGGCTGCTGCGGGGGCTGACCGCGCGGGTGATCAGGGAGCACCGGCACGGTGTCCTCGGGGTCTGCCTCGGGCACGAGCTGATCGCGGCGGAGCTGGGGCTGGACATCGTACGCAAGCAGGTGCCGTACCAGGGGGCGCAGACGACCGTGGACCTGTTCGGGCGGGCGGAGACCGTCGGGTTCTACAACAGCTTCGTGGCGCTGTGCGACGACGAGAGCCTGCGGGAACTGGCCGCGCACGGGGTGGAGGTGAGCCGGGCCGCGAACGGCGAGGTGCACGCGCTGCGCGGGCCGGGGCGCGCCGAAGGGGCACCCATGAACGCGGTCGCCGGGGTCCAGTTCCATCCGGAGTCGGTGCTGACGCTGAACGGGGCCGCCGTGGTGCGGGAGTTGGTGGCCCGGGTGGGCGCCGAACCGCGGCCGGCCCGGTAGCGGCCGGCCGGCGGCGCCTCAGCCGAAGAACACGCCGACCTCCGTGTACAGCTCCGGGTCCACCGTCTTCAGTTGCGCGGTGGCCTCGGCGATCGGTACCCGGACGATGTCCGTGCCGCGCAGGGCGACCATCGTGCCGAAGTCGCCCTCGTGGACGGCGTCGATGGCGTGCAGGCCGAAGCGGGTGGCGAGCCAGCGGTCGAAGGCGCTCGGCGTGCCGCCGCGCTGGACGTGACCGAGGACCGTGGTGCGGGCCTCGTTCCCCGTCCGCCGTTCGATCTCCTTGGCGAGCCACTCGCCGACGCCGGACAGCCGGACGTGCCCGAAGGAGTCCAGCGAGCCGTCCTTCAGCACCGCGTCGCCGTCCCGGGGCATCGCGCCCTCGGCGACGACCACGATCGGGGCGTACGACGCCCGGAAGCGGGAGGTCACCCAGGCGCAGACCTGCTCGATGTCGAAGCGCTGCTCGGGGATGAGGATGACGTTGGCGCCGCCGGCCAGGCCGGAGTGCAGGGCGATCCAGCCGGCGTGACGGCCCATCACCTCGACGACGAGGACGCGCATATGGGACTCGGCGGTGGTGTGCAGCCGGTCGATGGCCTCGGTCGCGATGCCCACGGCGGTGTCGAAGCCGAAGGTGTAGTCGGTGGCGGACAGGTCGTTGTCGATGGTCTTCGGGACGCCCACGCAGGGCACCCCGTACTCGTCGGAGAGCCGGGCCGCCACCCCGAGGGTGTCCTCGCCGCCGATGGTGATGAGGGCCCCGACCCGCTGCCGGGCGAGGGTGTCCTTGATCCGGCGGATGCCGTCCTCCTCCTTGAGGGGGTTGGTCCGCGAGGAGCCGAGGATCGTGCCGCCGCGGGGCAGGATGCCGCGCACGGCGGGGATGTCGAGGCGGATCGACCTCCCTTCCAGGGGGCCCCGCCAGCCGTCGCGGAATCCGACGAACTCATGGCCGTACTCCTGGACGCCCTTGCGGACGACCGCCCGGATGACGGCGTTGAGGCCGGGGCAGTCCCCGCCCCCGGTCAGTACTCCGACGCGCATGGAAGTGTCCCTTCGCCGCGGTTGGCCGACGAAGGTCACGGTAATGGTGATCCAGGTCACACAGATATGGCTCGGCAGATTCAATTCCGGTGAATCGCCGGGGAATTGGCCGCCGCCGCGAGCGGCCGTCGTCACTCGTCGTCGAGGCCGCGCTCTATCGCGTACCGGACCAGTTCCACCCGGTTGTGGAGCTGGAGCTTGCCGAGGGTGTTCTGGACGTGGTTCTGGACCGTGCGGTGCGAGATGACGAGGCGTTCGGCGATCTGCTTGTAGCTCAGGCCCTTGGCCACCAGCCGCAGCACCTCGGTCTCCCGGTCGGTCAGCCGGGGCGCGTTCGGTTCGTCGCCGCCGCCCGCGGCGGGGCCGGGGTCCGAGGCCAGCCGGCGGTACTCGCCGAGGACCAGCCCGGCCAGGCCCGGGGTGAACACCGGGTCGCCGACGGCCGTGCGGCGCACCGCGTCCAACAGCTCCTCCGTGGAAGCCGACTTCAGCAGGTAGCCGGTCGCACCGGACTTCACCGCCTCCAGCACGTCGGCGTGCTCACCGCTCGCCGACAGCACGAGGACCCGCAGGGCCGGGTTCGCGGCGACGACCTCCTTGCAGACCTGGACGCCGGGCTTGGCCGGCAGGTTCAGGTCCAGCACCAGCACATCGGGCGTGGTGGCCTTGGCCCGGCGCACGGCCTGCTCCCCGTCGCCCGCGGTGGCGACCACGTCGAGGCCGGCCTCGGCGAGGTCCCGGGCGACGGCGTCGCGCCACATGGGGTGGTCGTCGACCACCATGACCCTGATCGGATCCTGCTGACTGCTCATCGCTGTTCCGCCTTCCCCCGCCGCACGTTCTTCTCCTTCGGCACCGTCAGTTCGACCTCCGTGCCCTGCCCCGGGGTGGAGATCAGCTCGGCGCTGCCGCCGAGGTCCCGCAGCCGGCCCCGGATCGACTGGGCGACCCCGAGCCGCCCCTCGCCCTCGGCCTGCGCGAGCCGCCCCTCGGGGATGCCGGGCCCGTCGTCGCGCACGGTGATGATCACCTCGCCGGGCTCGTCCTCCACCAGGATCCAGGCCCGGGCGTCCTCACCGGCGTGTCTGCGTACGTTGTCCAGGGCGGCCCCGACCGCCGCGGCCAGCTCCTTCGCGGCGGGCGCGGGCAGCATCACCGGGGCGCCCGGCTCGGCGAGGTTGACGCGGGCGGCGGCGAAGGGGGCGAGCAGCGAGCGCAGGTCGACCGGACCGGTCTGCTCCGCCGGCTCCTCCACCACTTGCACGACGGCGCCCTCGGCCGCGTCCTGCGACACCCGCGAGACGGGCACCAGGCCGCCGGCGACCAGGGTGCGCAGCGCGACCTCCTGCTCCCCGGCCATCCGGCCCAGTTCGGCCGCCTCGCCGCCGAGCACCGCGCCGCGCCGCTGCACCATGGCCAGTACCTGGAGCACGCCGTCGTGGATGTCCCGGGCGAGCCGCTCCCGCTCCCGGGTCGCGGCCTCGATCTCCAGCGCGCGGGCCAGGGTGCGTTCGGAGGCGCGGGCGACCTCGACGACGTAGCCGATGGCGATGGAGGCGACCCAGACGAGGATCACGTTGTGGATGGTGTCGCGGGCCGGGGTACCGCGCTCGACCAGGTTGGCGACCGCGACAGCCGTGGACGCGAACGCCGCCCAGCGCCAGCCGCCCTTGATGGCGAACGCCAGGACGGATCCCGCGGTCCATATCGACGGCAGGGTCGGGCCGCCCGACTGGATGCGCTCGTGGGCGTCGGCCACGGTGGTGAGCAGGATGCCGGTGAGCGCGATGGTGAGGTCGGCGGCGAGGAAGCGCTTGGTGCAGCTCGCCGCGCTCGCGACCTTGGGCAGGGTGGCCACGGTCCAGACGAACAGGACGCAGTAGTAGCCGACGGCGACCCAGGGCCGGGCGAACCCGTCGTAGGCGGTGGCGAAGAAACCCACCGCGTACAGCATGGTGAGCACCCGATAGCCGGCGAGCGCACGCCACAGCGGCAGCTCGACCGACATCCTGATGACTCTCTCGCGCCTGGCCATCCGTCCCCCGCCCCCGGGCCCCGACTACCGACTGCCGCCCACCGACCGCCGGACTACTGCTCTTTGTCCTTCTTGGCCTGGTCCTTCTCGGCCTGCGCGAGCGCCGCCTTCGCGGCCCTCTCCGCCTCCTTCTCGGCCTTCGCCGCCTCCGTGATCTGCCGCTTGGCGGCGGTCGCGTAGATGTCGACGTACTCCTGGCCGGAGAGCTTCATGATCTCGTACATGACCTCGTCGGTCACGGCGCGCAGCACGAAGCGGTCGTGATCCATGCCCTGGTACCGGGCGAAGTCCAGCGGCTTGCCGATGCGTATGCCGGGCCGCATGACCTTCGGCAGCACCTTCCCGGGCGGCTGGATCTTCTCGGTGTCGATCATCGCGACCGGGATCACGGGCGCGCCGGTGGCGAGCGCCACGCGCGCGAGGCCACCGGGCTTGCCGCGGTAGAGCCGGCCGTCGGGCGACCGCGTGCCCTCCGGGTAGATGCCGAACAGCTCCCCCCGCTCGAGCACCTCCACGCCGCTGCGGATCGCCGCCTCGCCGGCCCCGCGGCCGCCGGAGCGGTCCACCGGGAGCTGTCCGACGCCCTTGAAGAAGGCCGCCGTCAGCCGGCCCTTCACACCGGGTGTGGTGAAGTACTCGGCCTTCGCGATGAAGGTCACCTTGCGGTCGAGGACCGCGGGCAGGAAGAACGAGTCCGAGAAGGACAGGTGGTTGCTCGCCAGGATCGCGGGGCCCTCGGCGGGAATGTTCTCGAGGCCTTCCACCCAGGGCCTGAAGGTGACCTTCAGCGGTCCCCCGATAGCGACCTTCATCGCGCCGTACAACAAGCGAGTGCCTCCTGTTTGTGTCGCTCAGACCTTAACCCGGAGTGGCCGCAAAGGCTCCGACGACCCTGGTCGGTGTCAGTGCGGTCGCGTACGGTGAAGGACACGTCCCTCCCACGCAGCACAGACGAAGACAGGAGACCGAGGTGCCGGTCCTTCCTGGAGCCGAGCCGTACCGCCATGAGGGCGGAGAGGTCGGGGTGCTCCTCTGTCACGGCTTCACCGGTTCCCCGCAGTCGCTGCGCCCCTGGGCGCGGTACCTGGCCGGGCAGGGCCTGACCGTCTCGCTGCCGCTGCTGCCGGGACACGGCACGCGCTGGGAGGACATGGCGCTGACCGGCTGGCCGGACTGGTACGCGGAGGTGGACCGCGAGCTGCGCGCCCTGCGCGACCGGTGCTCCCGGGTGTTCGTGGCCGGCCTGTCGATGGGCGGCGCGCTGGCCCTGCGGCTCGCCGCGAAGCACGGGGAGGGGGTGGAGGGCGTCATCGTCGTCAACCCGGCGAACAAGGTGCACGGCCTGTCCGCGTACGCCCTTCCGGTGGCCCGCCATCTCGTCCGGACGACGAAGGGGATCACCAGCGACATCGCGAAGGAGGGCGTGCTGGAGAGCGGGTACGACCGGGTGCCGCTGCACTCGGCGCACTCCCTGCGCACCTTCCTGCGGATGATCGACGGCGAACTGCCGCAGGTCACCCAGCCGCTGCTGCTTCTGCACAGCGCCCAGGACCATGTCGTACCGGCCGCCGACTCGGCCCGGGTCCTCGGCCGGGTGTCGTCGACCGACGTGACCGAGATCCTGCTGGAACAGAGCTACCACGTGGCAACGTTGGACCACGATGCGGACCGGATCTTCGAGGAGAGCTACGCGTTCATCGCCCGGATCGCGCCCAGTGTCGGCAAGGAAGGGACGGCCGTAGGTGGCTGAGCACGACTCCGACCGTGAGGACCGGGAGAACCGGGACGAGCGGGACGGCCCGGAGGGCCGGGAGGGCCGCGCGTCGGAGGAGCAGAGCGTGCCCTTCGACGAGGCCGCCGCGTGGGCGGCGATCGTCGCGGGATACGGCGAGGAGCCGGCGGACCCGCCGGGCGCCAAGCCGTTCAAGTCGGTCGAGGACCTGGCGCTGCTCGAGGTCGGGACGAACGACGAGGCGTCCGGGACGGGATCCGACCAGGAATCCGACCAGGAACCCGCGACGGACTCCGTGAAGGACCCCGCCAAGGAGCCCGGCGAGGAGAAGGAACCGGCCAAGCCGCTGGGCGGCTCGATCGCCTTCGCGCCCGGCGTCGGCCCGCGCGACCACACGGCGCCCGAGGCCGCGGAGGAGGACTTCGACGGGGACGACGAGGGTCACTTCGTCCCGCCGGAGCCGCCGCCGCTGCCCGCCGCCGACACCACGGCCAAGTTCGCCTGGCTCGGGGTGATCGGCGGGCCGCTGCTGCTCCTGCTCGCGGTGCTGCTGGGCTGGGAGATGACGTGGTGGCTGTCGACCGTCGGCATCGGCGGCTTCCTCGGCGGCTTCGCCACACTGGTGATGCGGATGCGCACGGACGACGAGGAGGACGGGGACCCGGGGCGGGGAGCGGTCGTCTAGGGCCTGTCCGCGGGGATCCTGAGGGCGGCGAGGACCGGAAGGTGGTCCGTGGCCGCCCTCAAGTCGCTCCCGGTGACTCCGGGAAGCCCGATGGGCACCCCGCAGCCCAGCACCTCCACGCCCTTGGTCACGAAGATCCCGTCGATGCGGCGGTCCGGCCCGGTGGACGGGAAGCTGTCCTCGGCGCCCCAGGGGGCGACGGCGCGGCAGTCCTGGAGCGCGGTGGCCAGGCGGCCGAAGGTGCGGCCGCCCGGGCTCTCGTTGATGTCGCCGCCCGCGACCGCGTGCTCCACACCCATCCCGGCGAGACGGTCGAGCAGCATGCCCGCCTGCTCGTAGCGCTCGGCGGCCGTCAGACCGAGGTGGCAGCCGGCCACGCCGAGCCGGGCACCGGCGAAGCGGACCACGGCGGTCGCGAGGCCCCGGCGGTGCTCGCCGGGGGTGAGCGGCAGCAGGACGTCCTCGGTGCGTTCGACGGTCGCCCGCAGCGAGCACAGGACGGCCGGGCCGGCCGCCGTGCCGCCGCCGGTGAGGATCACCTGGCCGGAGGCGGCCGCGAGTCGGGCGAGCTTCTTGCGCCAGCGGAAGAAGCGGGGTGCCTCCTGGATCAGGGTCAGGTCGGGGGCGCAGGCCGTGATGACCCGGGCCAGGGCCCCGGTGTCGTCCCGCAGGGAGCGGATGTTGTAGCTGAGGACCCGGATGACGGCCGAACCGTCGGGCTCGGTGCGGGAGTTGGGTAGCGGCGAGGTCGTCGGCATAGCGATCAAGATACGCCGCCGCGTCCCCTACGTCCGGAAAAGCGAACGGGGGCCGCGAGCGGCCCCCGTGTTGACGCGATATGCAGCAATGCGCGGTACGACTACATGATCGGGTCGGGTTCTCTTGCCAGGTCCGCCGCCCCCACCAGGCCCGCCTTGTTGCCCAGCTGGGCCGCGATGACATCGGCCACCGGGCGCCAGTTGCCGCCGACCAGCCAGCGCTTGTACGACTTCCGGATCGGGTCGAGGACCAGTTCACCCTCGTCGGAGAGACCGCCGCCGACGATGAAGGCGGACGGGTCGAAGAGGGAGGCGAGGTCGGCGAGACCGGCGCCGGCCCAGCGGGCGAGCTCGCGGTAGGAGTCGACCGCGACCGGGTCGCCCTGCCGGGCGGCCATGGAGATGTGCTTGCCCTCGATGCCGTCGGGGTTGCCGTCGCCCAGCGACAGCAGGATCTCGGCGTTCTCGGGGGTCGCGTTGGCGCGCTGCTTGGCGTAGCGCACGAGGGCGCGGCCGGAGGCGTACTGCTCCCAGCAGCCCTGCGAGCCGCAGCCGCACAGCAGACCGTCCGGCACCATGCGGATGTGGCCGAACTCGGCCGCGACGCCGAAGTGACCGCGGCGCAGCTTGTTGCCGATGATGATGCCGCCGCCGAGGCCGGTGCCGAGGGTGATGCAGATGACGTTGCGGTGGCCCTTGCCCGCGCCGAACTTGTACTCGCCCCACGCCGCGGCGTTGGCGTCGTTCTCCACCACGACGGGGAGACCGACGCGGGCCTCGACCTCGTCCTTGAGCGGCTCCTGGCGCCAGTCGATGTTGGGCGCGAAGTAGACCGTCGAGCGCTGGCGGTTGACATAGCCGGCGGCGCCGATGCCGACACCGACGATGTCGTGCCCGGCACGCGCGCCCTCCACGGCGGAGGCGATGGCGTCCACGATGCCCTCGGGCGTGCCCGGGGTCGGCACCTTGTGGGTCGAGAGGATGTTGCCTTCCTCGTCGACCACGCCGGCCGCGATCTTCGTGCCGCCGATGTCGACGCCGATGGTGAGTCCCATGAATCCCTCAGTTTCGGTCGAGCCCCGCTACGGCCAACCGTACCCGAGGCCCTGCCCCCGGAGGGCTTCAGTCCAAGTCGATGCGCTGGCCGGGACCGGTGTCGTCGCCGTCGCGACCTTGATCGCGCGGGGTGTTCCCCGGGCCCTTCGATCCTGTCGTCCAGCGTTGTTCCTGGGTCTGGACGGCGGAGCGGTAGGCGGCGAGGAGTTCGGTGCCGGCGGCCGCGAGGTGGTCGAAGACGTCCGGGTTGCGCTCGATGACGGGCTCCACGGCGGCCTTGGCCTGCTCGCCGACCTGGCGGACCACCTGCTGCGCGGCCGGTCCGGCGACCGCCCCGAGCAGCGGGGACTGGAGCGAGGACAGCTTGTCGCCGACGGCGTCGACGAGCTTGCGCAGTTCCTCGGCGGCCGAGCCCGGGGGCCGGTCGTCCTGGGCACGGCGGCGGGCCTTCTCCGCCGCCAGGTCCTCGGCGGCGGCGGTGGCCCAGGCGTCGGCGTCGGTCGCGCGGGGCTGCTCGTCGAACCCTGATGTCCCGGCGGGCTCCCCGGCGGCGTCGGGCGTGGGTCGCTCTTCGCTCATGGCGGACTCCTGATGACTCCTGGTCGACGACGCCTGATGACGGCTCGTCCCTACGACGTTACCCGAACGGCGGAACGCCGTTCAGTGGGTGCGCGGCCACAGCCCGGGATCCGGCGCGAACCGCACGCACAGCTCGCCGTCGCGCAGCGCGGCACCGTCGACGGTGCAGCGGCGCAGCACGGAGGGCAGCGCGACGATACGACGGAACGGCCCGGCGGTGACGACGAGTTCGTCACCGCGCCGGATGAGGTCGAGCTCGTCGCGTATGGCGCCGGGCAGCGGGAGGTGCCAGACGAGCACGCCGTCCTCGGCGAGCCGGTCGGCCACGGGCCACTCGACCGGGGAGGTCGCCGGGTTGACGGCGGGCACGGCGAGCGCGGCGAGGTCGTCGGCGCCGCGGGGGTCGTACCCGAGGTGGGCGACGGGACGGGCCGCCTCGCCCCACTCCCCCAGGGCCTTGCGCTGCTGGGTGACGAGCCGGCCGAGCAGGCCGTCGTCACCCGCCGCCTCCGGCAGGACGCGGTTGGCGACGAGCGACTCGACGGGCAGGGCGCGCAGGGCGAGGCCGAGACGGGCGTCGCGGACGGCGTCGGCGCCGGCCGGTCCCGGCTCGGCGACCAGGCGTACGGCGGTACCGGGGTCGGCGAGGACGGCCGCGACGGCGGCCAGCTCCATGTCCCAGCGGGCGGTCGTCTCGTAGAGCCACTCGGCGGGCATCGGCACCCCGGCGAGACGGCCGAGCATCGGGCGCAGGGCGCGGGCGGCCTGTCGTTCCGGCGGGAGCAGCCGGCGCAGATAGCGGCGCAGCTCCTCCGGGAGGGCCAGCAGGGCGAGGGCCTGCGAGACCGGCGGCAGGTCGACGACGAGGAGTTCGTGCAGCTCACCGCCGTCGGCGAGGGCGGCGTCCCGCAGCGCGCGCAGCAGGGTCAGCTCCTCGGCGCCGGGGAGGGGGGTGACCTCTTCCGGGTCGAGCCGGGAGGCGCCGAGCAGGTCGAGGACGGTGGAGGCACGGTCCTGGAAACCGGCGAGGTCGTCCCGGAAGCCGGCGGTGGCGTCGGGGCGCCAGGCAGTGAGGCGCGGGGCGACCGGGACGGGGTTCGCCCCGGTGCGCACTCCGAGCGCCGCGCCGAGGGTGTCGGTGCGGTCGGCGCTGAGGACGAGGGTGCGGGTGCCTTCCGCTGCCGCGCGCTGTGCGGTGGCGGCCGCCACGGTGGTGCGTCCGCTGCCGCCAGGGCCGGTGATCAGGATGGTGCGCATGAGGGTGAACCGTAACGGAGGTCGGGGCAGCCCCCCGACCTCCTCGCCCCGCCCCGGGAGCCGCCGGCTCCCGGGTCCCGCGGCCGGCGCTACTTCCCGGGCGCCTCGAAGCCGGCCTCTCCCGACTCCACCCGCTTCTTCAGGCCGGCCAGTGCGCGGTCGATGATGACCTTCTCGGCCTTGCGCTTGATCATGCCCAGCATGGGGATCTTGACGTCCACGGTCAGCTGGTAGGTGACCTCGGTCGCGCCCGCGCCGGCCGGCTTGAGGAGGTAGGAGCCGTCGAGCTGGCGCAGCATCTGGGACTTCACCAGCGTCCAGGACACCTCGTGCTCGCCGGTCCAGGTGTAGCCGAGGACCTGGTCGTCCTTGATGGCTCCGGCGTCCATGACCAGGCGGACCTGCTCGGCGCGGCCCTGCCCGTCGGTCTCGAGGACCTCCGCCTGCTTCACCTCTCCGGTCCAGTCCGGGTAGCGGGCGAAGTCGGCGATCACCGCCATGACCTCAGCCGGTGCCGCCTCGATCGTGATGCTCGAGCTGGTGTGTTCCGCCATCGCTGTGGCTCCTCCAGATGCGGGCCGGTAAAGGTAGAGAAGAGGACACCGTGCGCCAGCCGCCGCGCACGTGTGTGCAGCGTGAAGGCTACCGCGCGCCCGACCTGCCGCCGTCACCCGGAGTCAGGACACCCTCCGGACGGCGTCGGGTCGTCGCTCGGTCACCACTCCAGCGCCCACGGCTTCCCGCTGCCCGCGAAGTGCCCCACGTTGACGCACTCGGTCGCGCCGACCCGCATCCGGCGGGCGAGCGGCTGGTGGACGTGCCCGAAGAGCGCGTAGCGGGGCCGGGTGCGGTGGATGGCGTCCAGCAGCGCCCGGCTGCCCCGCTCGAAGCGGCGGGCCACGGTGTCGTAGACGAGTTCCGGCACCTCCGGCGGGATGTGGGTGCACAGCACGTCCACCTCGCCCACGGCCTCGATCTTCGCCGCGTACTCCTCGTCGCTGATCTCGTACGGCGTGCGCATGGGGGTCTTCAGGCCACCGCCCACGAAGCCGAAGACCCGGCCGCCGATCTCCACCCGCTCCCCGTCCAGGACGGTCGTGCCGGGCCCGGCGAACTCGGGCCACAGCCGCGGCATGTCGACGTTGCCGTAGGTGGCGTACGTCGGGCTCGGGAACGCCGGGAAGAGCTCGGCGTACTGCTTGCGGACCGCCTGCTCGATCAGTGCCGCCCGGTCGCCGCCGATGCCGCCCCACAGCCGGGCGCCGAGCTCGCGGGCCTCCTCGAAGCGGCGGGCGGTGCGCAGTTCGACGATGAGGTCGGCGTTCTCCACCCCGAAGAGGTCGGGGAAGATCCCGCGGGAGTGGTCGGCGTAGTCCAGGAACAGGACCAGGTCGCCCAGACAGATCAGTGCGTCCGCGCCCTCTCCGGCCCGGGCCAGGTCGCGCGCGTTGCCGTGCACGTCGCTGACCACGTGGATGCGTGTCCGGCGGTTTCCGGGCGGTGTGGATGCCATGACGATCAAGGGTAGGCGTGTGCGGCATACGTGAACAGTGTCGATCGGGATACCGGTTACTGGCCAGTCAGTAAAGCGGTGGACTACTGTCGGCCGGGAAACACCAATCTGTGTGACGCAGCGAACATCTCGCCGGACCCCCCTGTCGAAGACGCCATACCGACGGGTAACGTCCGGGCAGTCCAGTCGTGCTCAGGATTTCAACCATCGAGATCCACCGAGGTCCCGAGCACAGTCCCGAGCCTTGGACCGCATCGTCGCAGCACACAACGTCGTGGCGCCGGCGCCCTATGAGGAGCAGCAGTCTTGCGCGAGTTCAGCCTTCCGGCTTTGTACGAGGTCCCTGCGGACGGCAATCTGACCGACATCGTCCGCAGAAACGCCGCGCAGCATCCCGACGTCGCCGTCATCGCCCGCAAGGTGGGCGGCACCTGGCAGGACGTGACGGCCACGGCCTTCCTGGCCGAGGTGCACGCCGCCGCCAAGGGCCTCATCGCCTCCGGCGTCCAGCCCGGCGACCGGGTCGGCCTGATGTCGCGCACCCGCTACGAGTGGACGCTGCTCGACTTCGCGATCTGGTGCGCCGGCGCGGTCACCGTGCCGGTGTACGAGACCAGCTCCCCGGAGCAGGTGCAGTGGATCCTCTCCGACTCGGGCGCGACCGCCGTCGTCGTCGAACTGGACAGCCACACGGCGGCCGTGGAGTCGGTGCGCGAGTCGCTGCCGGCGCTGAAGCACGTCTGGCAGATCGAGGCCGGGGGTGTCGAGGAGCTCGGGCGGCTCGGCAAGGACGTCTCCGACGAGGTCGTCGAGGAGCGCAGCTCGCAGGCCAAGGCCGACGACCCGGCGACCATCGTCTACACGTCCGGTACGACCGGCCGCCCCAAGGGCTGCGTGCTGACCCACCGCAGCTTCTTCGCCGAGTGCGGGAACGTCGTGGAGCGGCTGCGGCCGCTGTTCCGCACGGGCGAGTGCAGCGTGCTGCTCTTCCTCCCGCTCGCGCACGTCTTCGGCCGGCTCGTGCAGATCGCCCCGATGATGGCGCCGATCAAGCTGGGCACCGTCCCGGACATCAAGAACCTCACCGACGAGCTGGCCGCCTTCCGCCCGACGCTCATCCTGGGCGTGCCGCGGGTCTTCGAGAAGGTCTACAACTCGGCGCGCGCCAAGGCGCAGGCGGACGGCAAGGGCGCGATCTTCGACAAGGCGGCCGACACCGCGATCGCCTACAGCAAGGCGCTGGAGCTCCCGGCGGGCCCGCCGCTGAAGCTGAGGATCAAGCACAAGGTCTTCGACCGGCTCGTCTACAGCAAGCTGCGCGCGGTCCTCGGCGGCAAGGGCGAGTACGCGATCTCCGGCGGCGCCCCGCTGGGCGAGCGCCTCGGTCACTTCTTCCGCGGCATCGGCTTCACCGTCCTGGAGGGCTACGGCCTGACGGAGTCCTGTGCCGCCACCGCCTTCAACCCCTGGGACCGGCAGAAGATCGGCACGGTCGGTCAGCCGCTGCCCGGCTCGGTCGTGCGGATCGCGGACGACGGGGAGGTGCTGCTGCACGGCGAGCACCTCTTCAAGGAGTACTGGAACAACCCGGTCGCGACCGCCGAGGCGCTGGCCGACGGCTGGTTCCACACCGGTGACATCGGCACCCTCGACGAGGACGGCTATCTCCGGATCACCGGGCGCAAGAAGGAGATCATCGTCACCGCGGGCGGCAAGAACGTCGCGCCGGCCGTGATCGAGGACCGGATCCGGGCGCACGCGCTGGTCGCGGAGTGCATGGTGGTGGGCGACGGGCGGCCGTTCGTGGGCGCGCTGGTCACCATCGACGAGGAGTTCCTGGGCCGCTGGGCTTCCGACCACGGCAAACCGGCGGGTTCGACCGCGGCGTCGCTGCACGGGGACGCCGACCTTCAGGCCGCCATCCAGTCGGCGATCGACGACGGCAACGCAGCGGTCTCGAAGGCGGAATCGGTGCGGAAGTTCCGCATTCTCTCCGCCCAGTTCACGGAGGACTCGGGCCACCTCACGCCGTCGCTGAAGCTCAAGCGCAATGTCGTGGCGAAGGACTACGCGGGCGAGATCGAGGCGATCTACGCCAAGTAGCAGCCGTTCAGCACCTCCTGACGGAGCGTCATGGCGCGGTGTCCTCCACGAGGACCCGCGCCATCGTGCGTTCGGCGAGGGCGGTGGCGGTGGCGGTGGCAGTGGCGGTGGCGGTGGCGGTGGCGGTGGCGAACGGGTTCACGCCGATGGTGTCCGGCACCAACGAACCGTCGGTGACGTACGGCGTCGAATACCCCTTCACCCGGCCGCAGTTGTCGGTCGCCGAAGCTAGAGCAACGTCTTCAGCTTCTCCGCCAGCAGGTCCCACCGCCACTTCTCCTCCACCCAGGCGCGCCCGCGCTCCCCCATCCGGCGGCGCAGCTCCGCGTCCCCGAGCAGGGCGACGATGCGCTCGGCCGCGTCGGCCGGGGAACCGCCCCGCACGACCCACCCCGTCTCCCCGTCGAGCACGGCGTCGGGCGCCCCGCCCGAGTCCCCTGCGACGACGGGCAGCCCGGTCGCCGACGCCTCCAGGTAGACGATCCCGAGCCCCTCGACGTCCAGTCCGCCCCGTCGCGTCCGGCACGGCATCGCGAAGACGTCCCCGGCGCCGTAGTGGGCGGGCAGCTCCGACCAGGGCACCGCCCCGGTGAAGCGCACCGCGTCCGCCACCCCGCGCTCGTGGGCGAGCCTGCGCAGATCCTTCTCGTACGGCCCGCCCCCGACGATCAGCAGGACCGCCTCCGGCCCGGCGGCCAGGATCCGCGGCATGGCGAGGATCAGCGTGTCCTGGCCCTTGCGCGGCACGAGCCGCGACACGCACACCACCACCGGCCGGTCGGTCAGCCCGAGCCGCGCCCGCACCTCCTCGCCGCCCGACCCCGGGTGGAAGGTCTTCTCGTCGACGCCCGGCGGCAGCTGCACCATCCGCCCGGCCGCCCCGGCGCTCAGCGCGGTCGCGATCCGCGAGCGGGTGTACTCGCCGAGGTAGGTGATCGTGTCCGTGCTCTCGCCGATCCGCCCGAGCAGTTGCCGGGCGGCCGGCAGCTGCGCCCACCCGGCCTCGTGCCCGTGGGTGGTGGCCACCAGCCGCTCGGCGCCCGCCCTGCGCAGCGCCGGCGCCATCAGCCCGAGCGGCGCGGCCGCCCCGAACCACACCGACGTGCACCCGTGCTCCCGCAGCAGCCCGACGGCCCTGCGGGTCGCTCCGGGCGTCGGCAGCAGCATCGTCGTGGAGTCCCGTACGACGGTGAAGGGCTGCTCGGCGTCGAAGGCGGCCGTCGCCTCGACACCCTCGCGGGAACGCTTCCAGGTGGACGCGTAGACGACGAGTCGGTCGGGGTCGAGCCGGAGCGCCATGTTGTGCAGGAACGCCTGGATGCCGCCCGGGCGGGGCGGGAAGTCGTTCGTCACGATGAGGGTCTTGTGCATCGCAGCCGACCTTATCCAAACGCCGTTCACAGCCGCGCCCGACCGCGCTTCACAGCCCCGCGGGAGATCATGTGGGCCATGGAGACGACGGCCGCGGGGCGGCCCCTGACGTGCCTGCTGACGACCTGGGGCGTGACCCGGCTCGCGCTGTTGCTCTTCGTCTTCAAGGTGTTCCTCTTCCCAGGACCGGACGTCACCAGCGACATCTCCGTCACCTACCAGGGCTGGTACGAGGTGCTGAGCGGCGGCACGTTCCCGGCCGCCGACGTCACCTGGCAGTACCCGCCCGCCGCCGCCCTCGCGATCCTCTCCCCCGGCCTGCTGCCCTTCCTCGACTACGCGTCGGCCTTCTTCGTCCTGGCCTTCCTCGCGGACCTGGCCGTCCTCATGCTGCTGCTGAACACGGGGCTGCGCCCCGGCCGGTCGCTGCGCGGCGCCTGGATGTGGGTGGCGGGCGTGCCCCTGCTCGGCCCCACCGTCTACGCCCGCTACGACGTGATGGTGACGGCGGTGGCGGTCGCCGCGCTGGTGGCCGGCGTCCGGCGGCCCCGGGTGATGGGCGCGCTGACGGGTCTCGCGGTGCTGCTGAAGGTGTGGCCCGTGCTGCTGCTGGCGGGGGCCGTGCGCAGGCGGGCCTGGGGCGCGGCGGTGGTGACCGTCGGCGCGCTGGCCGCGCTGTTCGCGCTGACCATGCCCGGCGCCTTCGCCTTCCTCACCTTCCAGCGCGACCGGGGCACCGAGGTGGAGTCGCTGGGCGCGCTCGCCCTGCATGTGGCCCGGCAGTTCGGCTGGCAGGGCCGGGTGCTGCTCAACTACGGCTCGCTGGAGTTCCTCGGCCCGTACGTCGGCGTGGTGAGCGACGTGGCCCTGGGGCTGACCGCGGTCGCGTTCGGCTGGCTGCTGCTGTGGCGGCTGACGGCCAGGCGCTTCGCGCCGCAGACGCTCGCGGAGGCGGCGTTCACGGCGGTCCTGCTGTTCACCGTCACCAGCCGGGTGATCAGCCCGCAGTACCTGGTGTGGCTGATCGGCCTCGCGGCGGTCTGCCTGTGCTTCCGCGCCGGCTGCATGGCCCTGCCCGCGGTCCTGGTCCTGGCCGCGTCCTTGGTGACGGTGCTGGAGTTCCCCGTCTTCTTCGCGGACGTCGTCGCGAGCAGCCCGCTCGGCGTCAGCCTCCTGTTCCTGCGCAACGGCCTGCTGGTGGCCGCCACGATCGTCGCGGCCGTCCGGCTGTGGCGCTCGACGGTGCCGGGCGCCGTCCCCGCTCCCCCGGCCGGTCAGGCCGCCCGCACCAGCGAGCCCGCGGTCTCGCCCTGACGCCTGGGCCACGCCCGCCGCAGCACCACCCCCACCACCAGGCACTGCACCGCCATGCCGAGCGCCAGCGCCAGACACACACCCGGCAGCCCGAGCCCCGACAGCGCGTACGCCGAC
Organism: Actinobacteria bacterium OV320; assembly: GCA_001298545.1. Lineage (GTDB taxonomy): Bacteria > Actinomycetota > Actinomycetes > Streptomycetales > Streptomycetaceae > Streptomyces > Streptomyces coriariae. The sequence goes on along the minus strand of LJCX01000029.1, from coordinate 712,836 downwards.
GGCAGCTGGACGGCCGTGCCGAGCACGGTCACCCGCAGCAGCACGGGCGCGCCCCCGCTTCCCTCGAAGACCCCGCCCAGGGCGATGAACCCGGCCATGAGGAGCAGATACGGCCCGACACAGCGCAGGAACAGCACGCCCTCACGGGCCACGGCGGGCCCGGCGCCGAAGGCGGCCATGATCCAGGGGGCCGTCGCGCACAGCAGCACGGCCGCCACGAGGCCGACGGTCCCGGAGACGAGCACGGCCTGCCGCCCGATCGCCCGGCGCTCCTCCCGGCCCTCGCCCCGGCTGTGCGCGGTGTGGATGGAGGCGGCCTGGCGGACGGCGTAGAAGGCCATGGTCGCCACGTACATGACCTTGTACGCGATCGAGTAGGCGGCCACGGCCGTCACCCCGAGCCGGGCCACCACGGCGACCAGGGCGAGCGCGCCGCCCTGGCGCAGGGTGAAGTCGGCCGACATCGGCAGCCCCGTCGTCAGGGTGCGCCGCAGCGCGGCACCGGTGGAGAGCGCGGGCGCCACCCTGGCGGCCGTCCGCAGCACGGCGTCGCGCCGCAGGGCCAGCAGCCCGGCCCCGAGCGCCACGCACCGGCACAGCACCGTGGAGAGGGCGGCGCCCCGGACGCCGTAGCGATGGATGAACAGCGGGTCGCAGACCAGGATCAGACCGTTCGCGAGCAGCGCCAGCCGCATGGGGGTCCTGGTGTCCCCGGCCCCCTTGAGGATGCCGTCCACGAGCTGCTGGCCGAAGAAGACGGCGATGCCCGGCATCGAGATCGCGAAGTAGGAGACGGCGAGGGGCAGGGCGGGGCCGCCGTGCCCGCCGAGGACCAGCCGGGCCAGCGGTTCACGCAGCAGGAAGCCCCCGCCCGCGACGACCGGCGTGACCACCGCGCACAGCGCCCACCCACCCCGCACGGCCGCCCGCAGGGCCCCCGGGTCCCGTGTCCCTCGGGCGTGCGCGACCAGCACCGTCGTCCCGGAGGCGAAGACCAGCGCGACCCCGAGCAGCACGTTCTCGGCGTTGGTGGCGACCGCGACGGCGGCCACCGCGGGCCCGCCGAGCCGGGACACCCAGACCGTGTTGATGATCCCGGCGGCGACGGAGGCGAGCAGCGAGAAGTAGACGGGGCGGGCGAGCGAGACGAGCTGCGTGCGATGACCGGTCATGACGGATCCCCCTCGAACGGAGCAGCTCCGAACGCGCTGCCTCTGATGAACGGATTGCTGCGAAACGGATTGCCTCTTATCGAGCTACATCTAAACGAGATAGCTCGATAAGAGGTAGCATGGCGTCATCGTGTCCGCAAGGGAGGGCCATGCTCGAGTTGTCGATCCTCGGTTTCCTGGCCGAAGAGCCGTTGCACGGCTATGAGCTGAAGGCGCGGATCAAGGCGCTGACCGGCCATGTCCGCCCGGTCAGCGACGGCGCGCTCTATCCGGCGATCACCCGTCTCGTCACCGCGGGCAGGCTCGACCAGCACCAGGAGGACGGCGCGGGCGCGGCCCCCCGCCGGGTGCTCTCCCTCACCGACGAGGGCCGGGTGGACCTGCTGGAACGCCTCCGTCGCCCCCGGCAGCCGGAGATCACCGACCACGTCCGCTTCAACACGGTCCTCGCGTTCCTGAGGCACCTGCCCGACCGAGGGGAGCAGGCAGCCGTCCTACGGCGCCGGCTGGACTTCCTCGAGACGCCCACGAGCTTCTTCTACGCCGAGGGCAGGCCCGTCCGGGCGGAGGAGACCGGGGACCTGTTCCGGCAGGGCATGCTGCGGGTCGCCCGGGCGACGGGCGAGGCGGAACGGGCCTGGCTGCGCGAGGCGATCGAGCAGCTGACTCAGGCGAGCTGAATCTTCAGGTAGCCCTGCCAGTCCGCGGTGAACTCCGCGAGGGAGGTGCCCAGCACGCTCTTCAGCGCGCCCTCCACCGCCCCCGGCCGCTCCCGGTGCTCCCCCACGGCCCGGTAGAACGCGTCCAGCTTCACCTCGCCCCACCGCTCGGCGATCATCCGGCAGGCCAGCCAGCCGCCCTCGTACGCCTGGGCCAGCCGGTCGGCGTCGCCGGAGAAGCCGAAGTCGCCGTCGGTGGGCAGCGCCGCCGGGACGGCGCCGTCGGTGACGGCTTGCTGGAGCTCCGGAGCGACCTCGGCGGGGGTACGGCCGGTGCCGCGGTAGCCCACCCAGTCGGCGTACCCCTCGGACAGCCACAGCGGGGTGGCCGCGTTGGTGTGCGCGCGCGTCGCGACATGGGTGGCCTCATGGGTGAGAACCACCTGCCGGCCGACCCGGCCGAGCATGCCGTACGCGTCCGGGTTGACAATGATCCGGTCCGCGGGCGTCCTGGCCCCGCCGCCCGTCTCGCCCGTGGTGACCGCGGCGATCCCCCGGTAGGAGGAGGCGGGCGAGCCGAGCAGCCCCGCCATGCCCTCCAGCGACTTCGGTACGAGGACGACGAGGTGCCCCGCCCAGCCGGTGCCCCAGGCCGCCGAGACCTCCGGGACGGCGTCGTCGGCCAGGTCGGCGAAGGACCGCAGCCGCGCCTCGGACTGCCCGACCCCCAGCACCAGACTGTGCGCGCCCCGTACCGCACGCACCGCGCCCTGGTCCCACAGCTGCTGGCCGGCCTTCGTCGCGGGCTTGTCCGAGGTCACCGACCACCGGCCGGCCCCGTCACGGGCCAGACCCAGCACGCGGGCCGTGGTCACCGGGGCCTTGTCGTAGCCGTCGACGCGGTAGCTCAGTTCGGCGTCGGCGGTGGCGGTGTCCCCGCTGCGGTGGAGCGCCGTCACGCGGTACGACCAGGCCGCCAGCGGAACGGCCCGCACCTCGGCGTACCCGGCGGCGGCGCCGGTGGCCGCGTAGGCGCCCGGGTCATGGTCCAGGACCGCGGCGGCCCGCCGGTCGAGGACCCGCTGCACATCGGCCTTCGCGTGGTCCGACGCGGCCCGCCCGCCGCAGCCGACCAGAGCGCCGAGGAGCGAGACGAGCAGCAGGCAGAGCCCCAGGACCCCGGGTCCGCGCGCCCGCCCTCGACCAGCCATCCTCCCGATCGTACGGCGGCGGCCCCGCGCGGGCTCCGCTCAGGGCCGGGTGACGGACGAGACCGGCATCATCCCGACCGGGTCGTAACGCACCGGCGCCCCCGGATAGGGGGCGTGGATGACCTGACCGTTGCCGACGTACATGCCGACATGGCTGGCGTCGGAGCGGTAGGTGACGATGTCGCCGGGCCGGGCCTGGGAGAGCGGCACGCGCCGGCCCGCGTGCGCCTGGGCCTGCGAGGTGCGCGGCAGCGAGATCCCGGCCTGCGCGTACGACCACTGCATGAGGCCCGAACAGTCGAACCCGGTGGGCCCGTTGGCGCCCCAGACGTACGGCTTGCCGAGCGCGGAGCGCACGGCGGCCACGGCGGCGCCCGCGCGGCCCGAGGCCGGGACGGCGCCCGACAGGTCGGTCATGGCGTCCCGGCCGGAGCGGGAGGCACGGTCGAAGGCGGCGCGTTCGGCGAACGGCAGGGAGTTGAGCAGCTGCCGCGCCTTGGCGAGCTTCTGCTCCACGGTCCGCTTGTGCCGCACCACGGCCTTGCGGCTCTTCTCCAGCTCGGCGAGCTGGCCCGCGGCCTCGGCGCGCTCCTGGGTGAGTTCCCGCATGGCGCCCTGGAGTTCCCTCAGCTCCCCGGCCTGGTGGGCGGTGATCCGGTCGAGGACGGACGCCTTGGCGAGGTACTCCTCCGGGTCGTCGGAGAACAGCAGCGCCAGGGAGGGGTCGAGGCCGCCGGAGCGGTACTGGGCGCCGGCCAGCGAACCGAGCTGCTCACGCAGGCCGTTGATGCGCTCCTGCTGCCGGGCGATGTGGTCCTGGGTCACACCGACCTGCCCCCGCAGGGTGTCGGCGCGCTCGTCGGCCGTGTTGTAGGCCTCGGTGGCCTTCTCGGCCTCCTCGTAGAGACGGTCCACCTCGGCCCGGGTGTCGTCGTGCGGAGCGGCCGTGGCCGGTACGGCGGACACGGCGCCGAGTGCGGCGGCCGCGACGGACAGCACGCTCAGGGCGCTGGTGGCGCCCCGGTCGAACCCGGACTGTGCATGGCGGCGATGGGACCCCACGGGATGCCGCGCTCCTTCCGCTGGCGGACAGGGAAACGCGGCAGACAGTAGCCCCGCGGTGGGGGGTCGGCCAAAGACCTCGGCGGCGACGCACAGTGACGCCCCGCCGCTGACGCAGGTCACCGGCGGGGCGTGGGGTCACTTCTCGTTGCCGTAATTCGCCCGTTCGGGCGGCATGGTGTCCCGGTCCGGGGACCGATCAGATCCGGACGCCGAACTGGAAGGGCATGTTGTTGATCGACTCGTAGCGCACGACGGTGCCGGTGCGCGGTGCGTGCAGCACCTGGCCGTTGCCCGCGTAGAAACCGACGTGGTGCTGGTCGCCGTAGAAGATGACCAGGTCGCCGACCTTGAGGGCGCTCTGCGAGTAGATGCGCGTACCGGCGTTGGCCTGCGCCTGCGAGGTGCGCGGGATGGAGACGCCCGCCTGGGCGTAGGCCCAGGAGGTCAGACCCGAGCAGTCGTACGTGGCGGTGCCGGTGGCGCCGTACTGGTACGGCTTGCCGAGCTGGCTCTGGGCGGCCTGGAAGGCGGCCATGGCCCGGCCGGAGCCCGTCGGGGAGTCGCCGAGGTCCACCCGGTCGCCGGCGTCGCGGCTGGCGCGGTCGTCGGCGGCCGCGAGGGACGCCTGCTCCTTGGCCGTCAGCGTGTTGAGAAGCTTGCGCGCCTCGGTGAGCTTGGCCTGGACTTCCTTCTTCTTCTTGCCCAGTTCGGTGCGGGTGGTGGCGAGGTCCTTCAGCTTGGTGGAGGCCTCGCTGCGCTCCTGCGCCAGCTCGCGCTGCTTCTCCTGGATCTTCTTCAGCGCCTCGACCTGCTGGGCGCTGAGCTGGTCGGCGGCGGACGCCTTGTCCAGGTAGTCGTCCGGGTCCGAGGAGAGAAGCAGCTGCAGGGAGGGGTCTATGGACCCGGTGCGGTACTGGGCCGCGGCCGCCAGACCCATGGAGTCGCGCAGCTCGTTGAGGTCGGCCTGACCCCGAGCGACGTTGTCCTGGATGGTGGAGATCTCCTTCTGGAGCTTCTCCTGCTTCTCCTTGGCACCGTTGTACTTCTCGGTGGCCTGCTCCGCGTCCTCGTAGAGCTTGTCGACCTTGGTCTTGACCTCGTCCTTGGTGAGCTTCTCGCTGGGCGCCGCGTTGGCGGCCTGCGAGCTCAGTACGACGGCAGCGGCGGCTGCGGTGGTCAGCACGGTCACGCGTGCGCGACTCGGCTGCTTCGGTCGACGGTGGGACGCCACGGAGACGGGCTCCTTCTTTTGAGTGATCACCCGTTTGGAGATGCGAGCCCTGACCTTAGTGACCTCGCCGTGATCAGTTCAAATCCTCAGGAGAAAAAAACCCATCACGCAACGCAGTTTTTTCAATCAACTCACGTGTAGTCATGCTCGATTGACGCTACGTTGCGTGACGATCCCACCAATTCGGGCAATAAACCTGGAACTTCGACGTTTAGGACAGTCGCTTCAGAAGTACCGCGGAAGCCACCGGTCGGGCGCCCGCCTTGGTGATCCCGTCGGCCACCTCACGGTCGGTCGAGGCGACGATGACCGGCCGGCCCGGCGGCTCGGCCCGCACCAGCTGACGGATCAGCTCGTCGGCCGTGACACCCGGCTTGGAGAACAGCACCCGCACCCCGCGCGGCGGCGCGAGCAGCACCGGAGCGGCCAGTTCGGCCCCGTCGAAGACACAGGTGACCTCGGCGCCGGTCTGCGCGGCGAGCTGCGAGAGCTGCCCGAGCAGCCGGAGCCGCTGCTTCTCCAACGGCATCTGCGGATAGCCGGTCTTGGTGACGTTGTAGCCGTCGACGACGAGATGGGCCTGGGGCAGCGCGAGCAACTGGTCGAGAATGGCCGGATCGTTCTCCGACAGAGCACGCGTGGCGATGTCCTTCGGGGTCATTCGTCCCGGTTCGACCGCGTCGACGGTTGCCGCCGGACGCACCGACACCGGCGGCAACGCCAGTTCCCGCCGCAGCCCTTGGGCCGCGTCGAGCACCGTGTCCAGCAGCAGCCGCACCCGCATGTCCTCGACGCTGCGCCCCTCGCGCGCCGCCCGCCGGGTGGCCTCCAGCGCCGCCTCCACCGCGCCGAGCCGCGCCTTCAGCCGCCGGGTCTCGCTCTCCGCGGCCGACACCTGGGTCTGCCCCTCGGCGCGCACGGTCTCCAGCTCGCCGCGCACCTTGCGCAGCGCGGCCTCGCCCCGCTTCACGTCGCTGAGGGCCGAACGCAGCTTGCGATGGAGCGATTCCGCTTCCTTCTTCGCGGTGTCCAGTTCGGCGCGCAGCCCCTCGGCGCCCGCCCGGGACTGCTCACGGGCCCGGTCCAGCTCCTCACGCAGCCGCTCCAGTTCGGCCCGGCTCTCCTCGCCGGCCCGCTCGGCGTCCGCCCGCTGGGCCTCCTCGCCGGCCGCGGTGACCAGCTTCACCCAGCCGGTGGGCCGCAGCACATAGGCCGCGGCCGCCACTTCGTGCGGGTCCGCGGCCGGGGTCGGCGAGCCGGAGTCGAGAGCGCCGGCGAGTTCCGGCTGGGCCTCTCTGAACTTCTCGGCGATGCGCTGCCGGAAGAGCGGATCGGTCTCCAGTGCGGCGGCCATCGCGTTGCCCGCGAACTTCGCCCGCCGGTTCGGTGCGAACCGGGCGTACTGCCGCAACTGGACGGGCAGTTCGCCGACGGTCAGCCCGCCGAAGCCGTCGGAGACGATCTGTACGACCCTGCGCCGCACGCCGTCCGGCAGCGGACGGTCGAGCATCTCGGCGGCGCCGTCGCCCGGCCCCCCGCCTACGCTCTCCACCATCCGTCACACCCCAATACTGTGCGGGCCTCCCCCTCTCCGCTTCGCTCGAGCGGGGGGACCCCCATCGTCAGGAACCGGCGCCCGGCCGATCCACTAGTTCCACCTGGTCCACGGCGTTGCACCAGCGGCACCGCACCGACTCGATGGTCTCACTGACCACCTCGCGCTCCTCGACCTTCGGCTCACCGGCGAGGTCGAGGTGCACGTACTCGACGACCTTCGACGAGCGCGTCACGTCGAACCGCGTGAGGTTGCCGCAGAGCGTGCAGCGCCACCGCGTCGCGGCGGTCGGCAGGGGAACCGTCATCGTGGCTATCCGCTTCCTTCTAGTGTCGTGCTTCCGGTTGCCGGGGTCGGGCCGGAGGCTCCCCCGCGCGTATGGCTCGTAACCCTACGGCCTGGCGGGTACTCGCCGCCCATCCGTCCGCGGCGGCGAGGCGGTCCGGACGAGTGCGTCCGATTACGTCATGCTTTGTTCTCATGATCGGCGACTGGAACGGGACGGTCGGCAGGGTGGTCCGCGACCGCCCTGCGCCGGTGACCTACGCACTGATCGCCCTGTGCTGCCTGATCTTCCTGATCGGGCCCGCCTCGGGCTTCAATCCGGCGTACGGCTCCGGCGACGAGCTGCTGGCGGCGCAGCACGCCTATTTCCGGCGCTGGGGCGTGGTGCCGGGTGAGCTCTTCGAGGGCGCGCCACGGGCCGCCCTGACCCCGGCCACGGCCCTCTTCGTCCACGGCAGCTGGGTGCACCTGCTGGGCAACATGCTCTTCCTCTATGTCTTCGGGACGATGACCGAGGACCGGATGGGCCGCGTCGAGTTCACGCTCTTCTACCTCGGCTGCGGCTACCTGGCCCTGCTGGGCTACGCCGCCGCCAACGCCGAGTCGTCGCAGTCCCTGGTCGGCGCCTCCGGAGCGATCTCCGCGGTCCTCGGCGCGTTTCTGTACCTGTTCCCCCGGGCGCGGGTGACCAGTCTGCTGCCGTTCCTGTTCTTCCTGCCGCTGCGCTTCCCCGCATGGGTCGTGCTGCCCTTCTGGGCGGCGCTGCAGTGGGTGGCGGCGGGGCGGGCCGCCCAGGGCCCGGGGGTGGCCTACCTGGCGCACCTGGTGGGCTTCGGCCTGGGGCTCCTCTACGCGTGGGCCCGTTTCGGTAGGAAACCGGGCCCGAAGGGCGGCCTCGAAGGGGCGGCGGCGGGTGACGGGCGGGCGACTAGAGTGAAGCCCGCCCCAGCTCCGGCCCCCGAGGGAGAGAACCAGCCGTGATCACCGCGATCGTCCTCATCAAGACCAGCGTGGACCGGATTCCCGAGATCGCGGAGCGGATCGCTTCGCTGGACTCCGTCAGTGAGGTCTTCTCCGTCACCGGGACGTACGACCTGATCGCCATGGTGCGGGTGAAGGAGCACGAGGACCTGGCGGAGGTCATCCCGGGCAGCATCAGCAAGATCCCCGGGGTGGAGGGCACGGACACGCACGTCGCCTTCCGCACCTACTCGCAGCACGACCTGGAGGCGGCGTTCGCGATCGGGCTGGACTCCTGACCGGCTGAACACCGCCTCCGGCGGCCCGTCGCTCAGACGGCGGGCACGCAGCGGCCGTCCTCCGTCCGGTACTGCCACCGGGCGCCCTCGCTCACCAGTTCGCGCACCGCGTTCACGAAGCGCTCCACGTGCTCGTCCGGGGTTCCCGCGCCGAAGCTCACCCGGATCGCGTTGAGGGACTTCTCGCCGGGAGCCGCCTCGGGGGCGCCGCACTCGCCCTGGGTCTGGGGGTCGCTGCCCAGAAGGGTGCGGACCAGGGGGTGGGCGCAGAAGAGGCCGTCGCGGACCCCGATGCCGTACTCGGCGGAGAGGGCGGCGGCGAAGTGGGAGCTGTTCCAGCCCTCGACGACGAAGGAGATCACGCCGACCCGCGGGGCGTCGTCGCCGAACAGGGACAGCACCTTCACCTGCGGGACCTCGGCCAGACCGGCCCGCACCTTCGCGATCAGGTACTCCTCCCGGGCGACCAGGCTGTCGAAGCCCGCCTCGGTGAGGGCCTTGCACGCCGAGGCGATGGAGTAGGCGCCGATCACGTTCGGGGAGCCGGCCTCGTGGCGGGCGGCGCTCTCGTGCCACTCCACGTCCACTCCCCCGTCCTCGCGCCGCGTGACCTTGCGGCTGGCGCCGCCGCCGGCGAGGTACGGGTCGGCCGCCACCAGCCAGTCGGCGCGACCGGCCAGCACACCGGCGCCGAAGGGCGCGTACAGCTTGTGACCGGAGAAGGCGACCCAGTCGACGTCGAGCTCCTGCACGGAGACCGGGTGGTGCGGGGCCAGCTGGGCCGCGTCCAGGACGATCCGGGCGCCGTGGGCGTGCGCGGCGGCCGCCAGCTCGCGTACCGGCCACAGCTCGCCGGTGACGTTCGAGGCGCCGGTAACACAGACCAGGGCCGGGCCGTGCGGGTCACGGTCGGCGAGGGCCCGCTCCAGCGTCTCGACGGCCTGGCGCGGGGTGCGCGGGGCGTTGAGGTAGGTGACCCGGGCGTCCTGCCAGGGCAGCAGCGAGGCGTGGTGCTCGGTCTCGAAGACGAAGACCTGGCAGCCGGCCGGGAGGGCCCGCGCCAGCAGGTTGAGGGAGTCCGTCGTCGAGCGGGTGAAGACCAGCTGGTCGTCGGGGCGGCAGTCCAGGAACTCGGTCACCGTCCTGCGGGCGTTCTCGAAGAGGTCCGTGGACAGCTGCGAGAGGTAGCCGGCACCCCGGTGGACGCTGCCGTAGTACGGGGCGTAGGCCGCCACGTCGTCCCAGACGCGCTGGAGGGCGGGGGCGCTGGCCGCGTAGTCGAGCGCCGCGTAGGTGACCTCGCCGCCCGTGACGAGCGGGACCGTGACATCCCGGCCGAGAACGGGCAGCGGTGCACAAACGGTACGGGCGGCGGCAGCGGTGGAGACAGACATGGCGAACTCCCGTGAGAGGCAAGGGGGAACCGCCGTGCGAGCGGGCGTGGCTCGAGCACGGAGGAAGGTGAAAGGGGGGTGCGGAGGCGGGGCTCTACGCCCTATCGCATTCGCTTGCTCACGGAAGACTCCCTCGAACGACCAGGACCCCTGGCGGTACTCACTCAGAAGAGTGCGAGGGGTCCGCGCTTGCCGTAGACCTCGCTGCCTACGACCTGGTCTTCACCCGGGGCACCCCGCCACGGACGGAGGGTTGCCGGACAGTCGGCCGGGGCCTCATGACTGTCACTCATGACCTGATACAGGAACGTACGTGAGGTGATCGCCGTCCCGCAACCCGTGTCCGGATCGCGGGACGGTCGTCAGCGGTGGGGCGTCACGCCCGGGTGGCGGCGACCCAGCGGTCCAGCGCCCGCTTGGCCGCACCCGAGTCGATCGACTCGGCCGCCTTGTCCATGCCGTCGCGCAGTTGCCCGGCCAGGGTCCCGGAGCCCGGCTCCAGGGCCACCAGCGCCGCCGCCGAGTTCAGCAGCACGGCGTCCCGCACCGGGCCCGTCTCGCCCTCCAGGAGGCGGCGGGCGACCTCCGCGTTGTACGACGGGTCCCCGCCCCGCAGGGCCTCGACCGGGACCAGCTCGAGCCCGACGTCACGCGGGTCGAAGGTCTCCTCGGTGACCTTGCCGTCGCGGACGACCCACACATGGGAGGTGGCCGTCGTGGTCAGCTCGTCGAGGCCCTCGTCGCCCCGGAAGACCAGGGACGAGTTGCCGCGCTCGGCGAAGACACCCGCGACGACCGGCGCCATCCGCGGGTCCGCGACTCCGACCGCCTGGGCCCGCACCTTGGCGGGGTTGGTCAGCGGGCCGAGCACGTTGAACACCGTGCGGATACCCAACTGGCCGCGCGCGGCGCCCACATGACGCAGCGCCGGGTGGAACTTGATCGCGAAGCAGAAGGTGATCCCGGCCTCCTGGGCCACCTCGGCCACCCGCCGCGGGGTCAGCTCCAGATTGACGCCGAGCTTCTCCAGGACGTCGGAGGCGCCGGACGCGGAGGACGCCGCCCGGTTGCCGTGCTTGACGACCGTGGCACCCGAGCCGGCCACGACGATCGCCGACATCGTGGAGATGTTGACCGTCTTCGCGCCGTCGCCGCCGGTGCCGACGATGTCGACGGTCCGGCCGGGCACCTCGATCAGGTTGGCGTGCTCGTACATCGCCCGGACGAGCCCGTTGATCTCCGCGACGGTCTCACCCTTGGCCCGCAGCGCCACCACGAACCCGGCGATCTGCGCGTCGGTCGCCTCGCCGCGCATGATCCGGTCCAGCGCCCAGAACGTGGCGTCGGCGTCCTGGTCGCGACCGTACAGCAGACCGTTCAGCACCTCGGGCCAGGAACGGCCCGCCGCGGTGTCGCCTCCAGCGGGGGTCACAGCGCTCATAGCCGCTCCTGCGTGTGTCGTCGTGTTCGTCGGCACGTCGGGTACGTCGGGTACGTCGGGTGCCGTCGTGCGCCTCGTGACAAGGTGCACCCCACCCTATCCAGCCCGTGGGCACGGCAAAGGGCCCCGTCCGAAGACCGGACGGGGCCCTTTCCTGTGGCGTGGCGACGCCTCAGCGATCAGTGGTGGCCGTGGCCGCTCGTGATCTCCTTGTACTCCTCCGCGGTGGGCTTCGGAATCTGCTGGTCCTCACCGAAGTAGGCCCCGCTGATCTTGGCGCGGAGCTTCTCCTTGCCCTTGACCTTGCGCTCGACGCCGTTGTCGTCGACGGCGGCGCCGATCGCGGCCGGCTCGTACTGCTCGTGCGCCGTGAGGGTGTGCAGCTGCTCCTGGCTGAGCGGCTCGTGGATCTCGATGAACTCACCGTGCGGCAGGCGCTTGATGGTGCCGGTCTCGCGACCGTGCAGCACCTTGTCCCGGTCCCGGCGCTGGAGGCCGAGGCAGATCCGCTTGGTGACGACGTACGCGATGACCGGTCCGGCGATGAAGAAGATCCGGACGAACCAGGTGATCGAGTTGATCGACAGGTGGAGGTGGGTGGCCCACAGGTCGTTGCCACCGCCGACCAGCATGATCATGTACATCGTGACCCAGGCGACGCCCAGCGCGGTACGCGTCGGGGCGTTGCGCGGCCGGTCCAGGATGTGGTGCTCGCGCTTGTCGCCCGTGACCCACGACTCGATGAAGGGGTAGAGCGCGAGAATCGCGAGCAGAACACCGAACAGGACCAGCGGGATGAACACGCCCAGGACCAGGGTGTGGCCCCAGATGTTGATCTCCCAGCCCGGCATGAAGCGGATGAGACCCTCGGCGAAGCCCATGTACCAGTCGGGCTGGGCGCCGGTGGACACCTGGTCCGGACGGTAGGGGCCCATGGCCCAGATCGGGTTGATCTGGGCGATGCCCGCGATGACCCCGATGACACCGAAGACCAGGAAGAAGAAGCCTCCGGCCTTGGCCATGTACACCGGCAGCAGCGGCATGCCGACGACGTTCTTGTTGCTCTTTCCGGGGCCCGCGAACTGCGTGTGCTTGTGGTAGAAGACCAGGATCAGGTGGCCGACCACGAGCCCGAGCATGATGCCCGGCAGCAGCAGGATGTGGATCGAGTAGAACCGCGCCACGAAGTCGTGGCCCGGGAACTCCCCGCCGAACAGGAACATCGAGATGTACGTGCCGACGATCGGCATCGACAGGATCGCGCCCTGGGTGAAGCGGACACCGGTGCCGGAGAGCAGGTCGTCCGGGAGCGAGTAACCGGTGAATCCGGTGAACATGCCGAGGACGAACAGCAGGAAACCGAACAGCCAGTTGATCTCACGCGGCTTGCGGAACGCGCCCGTGAAGAACACCCGCATCATGTGCACGAACATGCCGGCGAGGAAGATCAGCGCCGCCCAGTGGTGGATCTGCCGGATGAGCAGACCGCCGCGCACGTCGAAGGAGATGTGCAGGGTCGAGCTGAACGCCTCGGACATCAGCTGTCCCTGGAGCGGGACGTAGCTGCCGTGGTACTCCACCTCGTTCATCGACGGGTGGAAGAACAGCGTCAGGTACACACCCGTGAGGATGATGATGATGAAGCTGTAGAGGCAGATCTCACCCAGCATGAACGACCAGTGGTCGGGGAAGATCTTGCGCATGTTGGCCTTGGCCAGGGAGTAGATCCCCAGCCGGCCGTCGGCCCAGTCGGCGATCCGCTCGCCCGCCGGAGCCTTCCCGCGGTCGCGGGACTCGTTGCTCTCGGTGTTCTCGTTCGTGCTCATCCGCGCTCCCAGAAAGCAGGACCGACGGGCTCTTCGAAGTCGCCGAGCGCCTCGAGATAGCCCTCGTCGTTCACACCGATGCGCAGCTGCGGCAGGGCGTGGCCGGCGGGGCCGAAGATCACTCGGGCACCGTCGGAGAGGTCGAAGGTGGACTGGTGGCAGGGGCACAGCACGTGGTGCGTCTGCTGCTCGTACAGCGAGATCGGGCAACCGACGTGGGTGCAGATCTTCGAGTACGCCACGATGCCCTGGTAGGACCAGTCGAGTTCCTGCTTGTCCTTGATGTTGTCCGGCTGGAGCCGGACGATCATCAGGGCCGCCTTGGCGATCTCGTTCTGGAACTCCTCGTCGTGCTCCTCCAGGCCCTCGGGCTTGGCGAAGGTGAGCGAACCGACGGCGACGTCCGAGGGACGCAGCGGCTCGTTCGTGTTCATGTTGACGAGCAGCTTGCCCTTCGCCCACAGCGTGTGACGCAGCTTGTCCTCGGGCAGCGGGCCGAGGTCGCGCAGCAGCACGACACCGGACAGCGGCACCAGGGTGAGCGCGCCGAACATCGTGTTGCGGATCAGCTTGCGACGGCCGAGCCCGGACTCCTTGGCACCCTGCTTGAAGTCCGCGTGGACCTTCGCACGGACCTCGGGGGGCGCGGCGATCGCGTGCCGCTCGTCGGCGACCTCCACGTCGGACATCAGGGTGCGGGCCCAGTGGACCGCGCCGGCGCCGATGGTGAACAGCGCCGTGCCCAGCGTCAGACCCAGCGCGAAGTTCAGCGCGCTGAGGTGGCCGATCGGGAACACGAAGATCGACTTGTCGGCGGGGATCGCCACGTACGAGGCGATGAAGCCGACCGTGGCGAGCATCGACAGCGTGAACAGGAAGGCGACCGCACGCTCGGACCGCTTGGCGGCCCGCTCGTCGATGTCCTGGATGCGATGCTCGTGAGGCGGCAGCCCCGGGTCCGCGAACGGGTTCTGCTCGTCCGCGACGCCTACGGCGCTGCCGTGTGCGTGGCCCTGCTCAGCGGGCAGGTTCTCTTCTGGAATGTCTTGGCTACTCATGACTTCTTGGCCTTTGCGGTCCGAGCGGCGACCCAGACGGCTACCGCGATCAGGGCACCGAGACCGAAGATCCACGCGAACAGGCCCTCACTGACCGGCCCGAGGCCGCCCAGCTCCAGACCACCGGGGTTGTTCGTCTCGTCGCTGTTGACCGCGTGCAGGTACGCGATGATGTCCTTCTTGTTCTGCTCCGACAGGGTGGTGTCGGGGAAGGAAGGCATGTTCTGCGGGCCGGTCTGCATGGCCTCGTAGATGTGCTTCGGGTCCACGCCCTCGAGGGTCGGGGCGTACTTGCCCTTGGTGAGGGCACCGCCCTTGCCGGTGAAGTTGTGGCACTGCGCGCAGTTGGTGCGGAACAGCTCGCCACCCTTGGCGATGTCCGCACCCTCCGGGCCGTACTCGGCGTCGGTCGGGACGGAGGGGCCGGCGCCCAGGGAGGAGATGAACGCGGCGAGCTGGTCGATCTCGGCCTGCGTGTAGATGACCTTCTTCGAGGGCACCTGGGCGCCCTGGGAGGTAGCCGCGGGCATGCGCCCGGTGCCGACCTGGAAGTCGACGGCCGCGGCGCCCACGCCGACCAGGCTCGGGCCGTCGGAGGTCCCCTGACCGCCGGTGCCGTGGCAGCTTGCGCAGCCGACGGCGTAGAGCTTCTTGCCCTCGTCGATGGCGAGGGACTGGGCGGTGTCGTCTGCCTGCGCCTTGCTCGCGGGCGCAAACGCGGCGTACAGCCCCCCGGTAGCCGCCAGCGCGAGGAGTAGGACGACGAGCGCCGCCAGCGGATGGCGTCGTCGTGCGGAGAGCTTTTTCACGGATTACCCCGGTGTCAGGATCTTCTGCGTCGATGCTTGGGATGTGCGGGAGCGAGCGTGCCCGGCTACTTGATCATGTAGATCGTGGCGAAGAGGCCGATCCAGACGACGTCGACGAAGTGCCAGTAGTAGGAAACGACGATGGCCGCGGTCGCCTGCTCGTGGGTGAACCTCTTGGCCGCGTAGGTGCGCCCGAGGACGAACAGGAAGGCGATGAGGCCGCCCGTCACGTGCATGCCGTGGAAGCCGGTGGTCAGGTAGAACACCGAGCCGTACGGGTCGGAGGAGAGCGAGAGCCCGTCCTTCTTCACCAGCTCCGTGTACTCGAAGATCTGACCGCCGATGAAGATCGCACCCATGATGAAGGTGACGATGAACCACATCCTGAGCTTCTTCACGTCACCGCGCTCGGCGGCGAAGACGCCGAGCTGGCAGGTGAGCGAGGAGAGCACCAGGATCGTGGTGTTGGTGGCCGAGAACGGGAAGTTCAGGGCCTCGGCCATTTCCTTCCAGTGATCAGGACCCGTCACCGATCGCAGGGTGAAGTACATCGCGAAGAGGGCCGCGAAGAACATCAGCTCGGAACTCAGCCAGATGATGGTTCCGACACTGGTGAGGTTCGGCCGATTGACCGACGGGTGCGCGTGCCCGGTTTCTACTGTCGTTGCTGTCGCCACGACCGACATTATGTCGGTCCCTTATCCCGCCCTCACTCCGGGGGGTGCCGTTCGGAGTGTTCGCACCGTGTGTACTGCCCGTATGGCCCATCGAAGTGGTGTTCCAAGCGGTGTTGACGACGTGTTCAAGGGAGTAGCATCCGCGGCATCGGTTCTGTCCGTACGACGCTGATGTCACGGAGGAAGCATGCAGGCGACCGCCACGGTGCTGGTCTACAGCGACGACGCCAACACCCGCGAGCAGGTCCGGCTCGCGACCGGGCGCAGGCCCGCGCCGGACGTCCCCGTGGTGGAGTTCCTGGAGTGCGCGACGCCCGCGGCGGTGCTGCGAGAGCTGGACAGGGGCGGCGTCGACGTCGTCGTCCTGGACGGCGAGGCCGTGCCCATGGGCGGCATGGGGCTGTGCCGGCAGATCAAGGACGAGGTCTTCCGGTGCCCGCCGGTGCTTCTGCTCATCGGGCGGCCCCAGGACGCCTGGCTCGCCACCTGGAGCCGCGCTGACGCGGCTGTGACGCTGCCTGTGGAGCCCGTGGAGTTCGCTTCGGCCCTGGCGTCCCTCATGCGGCGCAAGAGCCTTACACAGAGCGCCTAGCGGGGCAGCAGGGGCGTGGGGTTCCCCGCGCCCCCGGCAGCACCCCCGGCGGTGCCTACACCGCGGCGGGCCGCAGTCTCGACGTGTCCGGCTCCGCCTTCTGCTTGCCGCCCGTGAGGGCGCTGCCCTTGGTCCACTTCTTCCAGTCCAGGTTCCAGTCGCCGAAGCCGTTGCCGAAGGTCTCCATCGTGTCGCCGTAGCTGTTGACGACCTGGACGACGTCGCCCTGGCGGATGTTGTCGAAGAACCACTCGGCGTTGCCCGTGCTCATGCCGGTGCAGCCGTGGCTGACGTTCGCGTACCCCTGGGAGCCCACGGACCAAGGGGCGGCGTGGACGTACTCGCCGCTCCAGGTGACGCGGGTGGCGTAGTACACGGGCAGGTCGTAGGACTCCGAGGAGCCCTCCGCGATACCGACGCTGGTGCCGCGCATCCGTACGAAGTACTCCTTGCCCAGGACGACCTTGACGCCGTTGCGGGTCTCGAAGCCGGGCTTGCCGGTGGTGACGGGGATCTGGTTGATCTCCTCGTTGTTCTTGAAGACCGTCATGGAGTGCGACGACGCGTCCGTGACGGCGATGACCCGGTCGCCGATCGTGAGCTTGAGGTCCTTCGTGGGACCGCCCCACAGCCGGTCGCTGATCTTGATGCCGTCCAGGTTGCTGTGCACCCGGAGGCCGGCGTGGGCGGGCCAGTACTCCTGCGGCCGGTAGTGGAGTTCCTTGTCGTCCACCCAGTGCCAGCCGCCCTGCACGGACGGCGTCGAGTCGACCTTGAGGGCGCGTTCGACGACGGCCCGCTGGGCGGGGTCCTTGATGGGCTGGTCCAGCTTGGCGGTGATGGGCTGGCCGACGCCGTACTCGCCCGCGTCGGGGCCGAACTCGACGCCCAGGCGCTTCTTGGAGGTGGGCTTGCCGGTCTCGAAGGTGAGCACCCGGCGGCCGGGGGCGCCGTCGTCGTCCTCGGTGCTCACGCGGACCGTGTAGTGGGCGTTCGCGGCCAGCGGCTCGGTGCTGTGCCAGCGGCTGCCGTCGGCGGCGAGTTCGCCCGCCACGTAACGGCCTGCGCCGTCCACGGCGGTGACGTCCGTGATGCGGTCGTCGTCCTCCGCGGTGACCTCCAGGGGCTTGTCCGGGTCGGACTTCTTCCCGTCGCCGCCGAGGTTGTTGAAGGAGATCTGGTCCGTCGCGTCGTAGGGACGCGCGGAGAGCGGGTTGCCGTCCGAGCCGCAGGCGCTTGCAACCGCGCCCAGGGCGATCACCAGCAGGGTGCAGCCCACGACGGTGCGAGGGCGGGGTTCGTGGCTCATGGCTTCACGCTAGGGAGCCGGGTCGGCCGCGGCGCGCTGAGTGACACGGACGGAGGAGCACCGTTGCGGCAAAAGCGTGAGCCCGGACCCTCCTGACGGAGTGTCCGGGCTCAGCCCGCGTTCAGTGCGTGCTACTGGGTGCGGCTCTCACCGCGGTAGTACTCGAAGACCCAGCCCCACAGACCGATGAGGATCAGCGGCAGGGAGAAGTACAGCAGCCACCAGCCGACAGCGACCCCCAGGAAGGCCAGGGCGCCGCCGATGCCCAGCGACAGCGGCTGCCAGCTGTGCGGGCTGAAGAAGCCCAGCTCGCCGGCGTCGTCCGCGACGTCCGCCTCCTTGTTGTCCTGCGCGCCCGCGTCGACCCGCCGGGCGGTGAAGCCCAGGTAGAAGCCGATCATGATGCACAGGCCGAAGGCCAGGAAGAGGGCCGTGGTACCGGCCGGCTCCTTCGACCACACGCCATAGACGATCGCCATGACGAGGACGAAGACGCTCAGCCAGACGAACATCTTGCCCTGGATCTTCACTTGCCGGCCTCCTTGCTGCCCGAGATGGCACTGGCACCGTGGCCGGCGTGCTCCAGCTGCTCGAGCGCGGCGATCTCGGGGTGGTGCAGGTCGAACGCCGGGGATTCACTGCGGATCCGCGGCAGGGTGAGGAAGTTGTGGCGCGGCGGCGGGCAGGAGGTGGCCCACTCCAGGGAGCGGCCGTAGCCCCACGGGTCGTCGACGCCGACCGGCTTGCCGTACTTGGCGGTCTTCCACACGTTGTAGAAGAACGGCAGCACGGACAGACCGAGGACGAACGAGCTGATCGTCGAGATCGTGTTCAGGGCGGTGAAGCCGTCGGCGGCCAGGTAGTCGGCGTACCGACGCGGCATGCCCTCGGCGCCCAGCCAGTGCTGGACGAGGAAGGTGCCGTGGAAGCCGACGAACAGCGTCCAGAAGGTGATCTTGCCGAGGCGCTCGTCGAGCATCTTGCCGGTGAACTTCGGCCACCAGAAGTGGAAGCCGGAGAACATCGCGAAGACGACGGTGCCGAAGACGACGTAGTGGAAGTGCGCCACCACGAAGTACGAGTCCGACACGTGGAAGTCCATCGGCGGCGAGGCCAGGATGACGCCGGTCAGACCACCGAAGGTGAAGGTGATGAGGAAGCCCGTCGCCCACAGCATCGGTGTCTCGAAGGACAGCGAGCCCTTCCACATCGTGCCGATCCAGTTGAAGAACTTCACGCCTGTCGGCACGGCGATGAGGAACGTCATGAAGGAGAAGAACGGCAGCAGCACGCCACCCGTGACGTACATGTGGTGCGCCCACACCGTCACCGAGAGACCGGCGATCGAGATGGTGGCCGCGATCAGGCCCATGTAGCCGAACATCGGCTTGCGGGAGAACACCGGGATCACTTCGGAGATGATCCCGAAGAACGGCAAGGCGATGATGTACACCTCTGGATGGCCGAAGAACCAGAAGAGGTGTTGCCACAGCAACGCGCCGCCGTTGGCCGCGTCGAAGACATGGGCACCGAACTTGCGGTCCGCCTCCAGGGCGAACAGCGCGGCCGCCAGGACCGGGAAGGCCAGCAGGACCAGGACACCGGTCAGCAGGACGTTCCAGGTGAAGATCGGCATCCGGAACATCGTCATGCCGGGCGCGCGCATGCAGATGATCGTGGTGATGAAGTTGACCGAGCCGAGGATGGTGCCGAAGCCGGAGAAGGCCAGACCCATGATCCACATGTCGGCGCCGATGCCCGGGCTGCGGACCGCGTCCGACAGCGGGGCGTAGGCGAACCAGCCGAAGTCGGCCGCACCCTGCGGGGTGAGGAAACCGGCGACGGCGATCAGCGAGCCGAACAGGTAGAGCCAGTAGGCGAACATGTTCAGCCGCGGGAAGGCCACGTCCGGCGCGCCGATCTGGAGCGGCATGATCCAGTTCGTGAAGCCGGCGAACAGCGGCGTCGCGAACATCAGCAGCATGATCGTGCCGTGCATCGTGAACGCTTGGTTGAACTGCTCGTTCGACATGATCTGCAAGCCCGGACGGGCGAGCTCGGCGCGCATGAGGAGCGCCATGACGCCACCGATGCAGAAGAACGCGAACGACGTGACCAGGTACAACGTACCGATGGTCTTGTGGTCGGTGGTCGTCAGCCACTTCACCACGACGTTGCCGGGCTGCTTGCGCCTGACCGGCAGCTCGTTCTCGTACGAGTCCTCAGCTGCGGAGGCACCCTGGGGTTCGTTGAGGATGCTCACAGGTTGTTCGTCTCCCGGTTCTTCTCGTGGCTCGTCTGCTCGATGCCCGCGGGAACGTAACCGGTCTGCCCCTTCTTCACGAGGTCCTTGAGGTGCTGCTCGTAGCGCTCCTGGGAGACGACCTTCACGTTGAAGAGCATCCGGGAGTGGTCGACGCCGCAGAGCTCGGCGCACTTGCCCAGGTAGGTGCCCTCCTTGTTGGGGGTCACCTGGAAGGAGTTGGTGTGGCCCGGGATGACGTCCTGCTTCATCAGGAACGGCACCACCCAGAAGGAGTGGATGACGTCACGCGAGGTGAGGACGAAGCGGACCGTCTTGCCCTCAGGGAGCCAGAGGGTCGGGCCGGGGTTGTTGGTCTGCGGGTTCCGCTCACCGGGAGTACCGCAGGTGTAGACGCCGCCGGCGTTGTCGGGGAAGTCCGCCTTGAACCGGTCCGGGATCGCGGCCAGGTTCTTGTCGGTCTTCGCGTTCCCGTCGGAACCGTCGACGTTCTCGATGTAGTTGAAGCACCAGCTCCACTGGAAGCCGACCACGTTCACCGTGACATCGGGCTTCTTGTCGAGGCTCAGCAGCTTCGACTCGTCACGGGCCGTGAAATAGAACAGCACCGAGACGATGATGATCGGAACCACCGTGTACAGCGCCTCGATGGGCATGTTGTACCGGGTCTGCGGAGGAACTTCGACCTTGGTGCGGCTGCGCCGGTGGAAGAAAGCACTCCACAGGATCAGGCCCCACACCAGCACGCCGGTGGCCAGCGCGGCTGCCCAGGATCCCTGCCACAGGGAGAGGATCCGCGGAGCCTCTTCTGTGACCGGGGTGGGCATACCAAGGCGGGGGAAGTCCTTGTATGTGCAACCGGTGGCGGTCGCCAGGACCAGGCCCGCGGTCATTGCCTGGAGCAGCTTCCGCCGCATCGGGCGCCGCGGCGAGCGGTCGGAGCCGTTGGGACTCACGTAGCGCCTTCCCGAGAGTCTCGCCCGCGCGGTTGGCTGCGGCCTGCCTTCTCGCGGGTCGGTCGCCGCCCTGCGTCGGGCAGGGGTTTGGATGTTTATGCGGACCAAACCCTAGCCGACGCCCTCCGGGGGTTCGCGGGGAGGGTGGCATACGCGCCGCGGGTCACCCCGAAGGGGTGGGGAGGGGCGCCTAATAGGTCGTCAATGCGGGTTGTGTGGCGACTCCGGGCCGGTGGGGGCCATTCGCGCAGTTCCCCGCGCCCCTGGATGGGTCACCGGCGTTCTAACGTTGGGGTGTGTCCTACTTCGACGCCGCTTCCGCCGCTCCCCTGCATCCCGTGGCCCGCCAGGCCCTGTTGGCCTCGCTCGACGAGGGGTGGGCCGATCCCGCCCGGCTGTACCGGGAGGGGAGGCGGGCGCGGATGCTGCTGGACGCCGCCCGGGAGGCGGCCGCCGAGGCGGTGGGCTGCCGGCCGGACGAACTGGTCTTCACCGCTTCCGGAACGCGCGCCGTGCACACCGGGATCGCGGGCGCGCTGGCCGGGCGCCGAAGGGTCGGACGTCACCTGATCGTGTCAGCCGTCGAACACTCCTCGGTACTCCATTCGGCAGAGGCGTTCGAGGCGGAGGGCGGGGCGGTGACCCGGGTCCCGGTGGTCAGGACCGGTGCCGTCGCCGTCGAGTCCTACGGCGACGCCCTGCGGTCCGAGACCGCGCTGGCCTGTCTGCAGTCGGCCAACCACGAGGTGGGGACCGAGCAGCCGGTGGCGGCCGTGGCCGAGCTGTGCCGGGAGGCGGGGGTGCCGCTGCTGGTGGACGCGGCGCAGTCGCTCGGCTGGGGGCCGGTGGAGGGGCCCTGGTCGCTGCTGGCGGCGAGCGCGCACAAGTGGGGCGGGCCGTCCGGGGTGGGGCTTCTCGCGGTGCGCAAGGGGGTGCGGTTCGCCGTCCAAGGGCCGGTGGACGAGCGTGAGTCGGGGCGAGCGGCCGGGTTCGAGAACATTCCGGCGATCGTGGCCGCGGCGGCCTCGCTGCGGGCGGTACGGGCGCAGGCGGCGGCCGAGGCGGTACGGCTGCGGGAGCTGACGGCGCGGATCCGGGCGCGGGTGGCGGCCGTCGTACCGGACGTGGAGGTCGTCGGGGACCCGCTGCGGCGGCTGCCGGGGATCGTCACCTTCTCCTGTCTGTACGTCGACGGGGAGGCGCTGCTGCACGAGTTGGACCGGGAGGGGTTCTCCGTCTCCTCCGGGTCGTCCTGCACCAGCAGCACGCTGACGCCCAGCCATGTGCTGAAGGCGATGGGGGTGCTGAGTGAGGGAAACGTGCGGGTTTCGTTGCCGACGGGGGTCGCCGAGGAGGACGTCGAGCGGTTCCTCGCCGTGCTGCCGGGGGCGGTGGCGGGGGTGCGGGAGAAGCTCGGGGCGCCCGTCGCGCCGGCCGGTGCCGCCGTACGCGGCGACGAGCTCGTCGTGGACGCGCTGGGCAAGCGGTGTCCGATTCCCGTCATCGAGCTGGCGAAGGTCATCGGGGAGGTGCCGGTCGGGGGCACGGTGCGGGTGCTGTCCGACGACGAGGCGGCCCGTCTGGACATCCCCGCCTGGTGCGAGATGCGGGACCAGGAGTACGTCGGTGAGCAGCCGGCGGACCGAGGCTCGGCCTATGTGGTCCGCCGGCTGTCCTGAGTCACGCCAGGTGCCCCCGCACCTCGGTGGCGGCTTCGTCGCCGTAGGCCTTGGTGAAGCGGTCCATGAAGTGGGCGCGGCGCAGCTGGTACTCCTGGGTGCCGACCGTCTCGATCACGAGGGTCGCGAGCATGCAGCCGATCTGCGCGGCACGCTCGTGGGAGACGCCCCAGGCCAGGCCGGAGAGGAAGCCGGCGCGGAAGGCGTCACCGACGCCCGTGGGCTCGACCTTGGCCTCCTCGTCCGGGCAGCCGACCTCGATCGGGTCCTCGCCGGCCCGCTCGATACGGACGCCGCGCGAGCCGAGGGTGGTGACGCGGTGGCCGACCTTGGAGAGGATCTCGGCGTCCGTCCAGCCCGTCTTGGACTCGATGAGGCCCTTCTCGTACTCGTTGGAGAACAGGTACGTCGCGCCCTCCAGCAGTATCCGGATCTCGTCGCCGTTCATACGGGCGATCTGCTGGGAGAAGTCGGCCGCGAAGGGGATCGAGCGGGTGCGGCACTCCTCGGTGTGCCGGAGCATCGCCTCCGGGTCGTCGGCGCCGATCAGAACCAGGTCCAGGCCGCCCACCCGGTCGGCGACGGTCTTCAGCTCGATGAGGCGGGCCTCGCTCATCGCGCCGGTGTAGAAGGAGCCGATCTGGTTGTGGTCGGCGTCGGTGGTGCACACGAAGCGGGCGGTGTGCAGGGTCTCGGAGATACGGACCGAACCGGTGTCGACGCCGTGCCGGTCGAGCCAGGCCCGGTACTCGTCGAAGTCCGCGCCCGCGGCGCCGACCAGGATCGGGTCGGTCCCCAGCTGACCCATGCCGAAGGCGATGTTCGCGCCCACGCCGCCCCGGCGCACGTCCAGGTTGTCGACCAGGAAGGAGAGCGAGACCGTGTGCAGCTGGTCCGCGACGAGCTGGTCGGCGAAGCGGCCGGGGAACGTCATGAGGTGGTCGGTGGCGATGGAGCCGGTGACTGCGATGCGCACGGCGTGGACTCTCCTGAGGGGAGGGGGATTGACAGTTCACGCTACCCGGTCGACCCGCGCCACTGAAGCAGCCGAAACTACCCGATAGTAGATCTTTCTTCGCGGCCTCCGGCGTGCATACGGTTCGGCTATGACGAACCTCAAGGTCCACGCCCCCGCTCCGGCCGATCTCGACGGCGACCTGGCGTCGCTGCGCGGTGACGGCGCCCGGATGGCTCGGCACTGGGCCGCCCCGGAGAAGATCACTTCCCGTCCGGTCTCCCCGTCACTCATCCTCGGCGTGATCGTTCCGGCGACGTCGGCGCGGCTCCTGGAGGCGATGCCGGACTACGGCAACTAGGGGTAAACCCTCGTTTTCCTTCGGAACGGCGCTCGGGAGGGAACCGTGCGCTCCCCCGTCCCGTCCCATCGCCGTCCCCCGTAAAGGGGGTGTGGGGTACGCCAGCAGGGCAGCCG
The DNA here is from genome assembly GCA_001298545.1 of Actinobacteria bacterium OV320. GTDB lineage: Bacteria > Actinomycetota > Actinomycetes > Streptomycetales > Streptomycetaceae > Streptomyces > Streptomyces coriariae. The sequence continues at coordinate 688,963 of LJCX01000029.1, read as the reverse complement.
AAGGAGCGATGCGGTGAACACCGAGCGACCCGAGAACGACGACGCCGCGCGCGAGCCGGAGGAGACGGGTTCGGAGACGGCCGAGGCCGAGGTCCGGGAGACCGAGGTCCAGGAGGCACGGGCCGAGGACGCGCCGGCCACAGAGGCCGGCGTCGTGGACGAGGAGGCCGGCCCTGCCGACACTCCCGCCGGCTCCGACGCCGGGGCTTCCGCCGTTTCCGAGGCCGACACCACCGCGGACACCGGCAGCACGAACGCCGACACCGCGGACACCACCACCGCGGACACCACCACCGCGGACACCGGCAGCGACGCCGGTGAGGAGCGGGCCGCCGCGTCCGAGGCCGAGGTAGGGGCCGAGGTAGGGGCCGAGGTAGGTGAGGTGCCGGGCGATTCCGGCTCCGGTGCGGACGAGGGGCCGGACGAGCACGTCGTCGGACCGATGGCCGACGACGCGCCCCCGGCCGGCCCGCGCCGCCGCTCCCCCGTTCTCATCGCCTCCGTCGCGGCCGCCGTGCTGCTGGTGGGCGGGGGCGGGGCCTATCTGACCTCCAGTACGGTCGGCGGCTCCGGTGGGGGTGCCGGCGCCGGTTCACCGTCCGGTGACGGCACGCCCGCGGCGCTCCTCCTGGACGGCTACTCCACGGGTACGGGTACGGGTACCCCCGAGGGCGGTACGAGCGGCATCGCGCCCGGTGAGCCGAACCCCTACGGGGTGACCTACAAGGCCGCCGGCACCCTTCCCGACGGCCCCGGCTCCGCGCCCGTGTACTGGGCGAAGGGCGAGGTCACGAAGGACGAGGTGGCCCGGCTGGCGAAGGCGCTGGGGGCCGAGGGGACGCCGGTCGTCGACGGCGAGGCGTGGAAGGTCGGCGCCGGGAACGACGGCTCCGGCCCGGTGCTGCGGGTGAACCGGCAGGCGCCGGGGATGTGGACGTTCACCCGGTACGCGCCCGGCACCGACAACTGCACGGCCGGCACCGACAAGTGCACGGCGACCCCCCTGGCCGGATCCGGCACCCCGGTGAGCGAGGCGGCCGCGAAGAAGGCGGCGGCGCCGGTTCTCGAGGCGGTCGGGCAGGACGGCGCCCGGGTGGACGCGAGTCAGGTCATGGGGAGCCAGCGGGTGGTGAACGCCGACCCGGTGTTCGGCGAGCTGCCCACCTACGGCTGGACGACCGGGATCAGCGTCGACGCCCAGGGCGCGGTGGTCGGCGGGAACGGGCAGCTGGAACCGCCCGTGAAGGGCGACACGTACCCCCTGCTGAGCGCGCGGGAGGCGCTGGACGCGTTGAACGCGGCACCGGGGACGGACCACCGGATGGGCATCGGCGGCTGCGCCAGTCCGGTGCCGCTGAAGGACCGGCTGGAGAGTCCGTGCGGCGCGTCCACGGCGGCCCCCCAGGCGCAGACGGCGACGGTCGAGGACGCGGTGCTCGGGCTGGCCCCGCACACCTCGGGCGGACGGCAGGTGCTCGTCCCGTCCTGGCTGTTCGACGTGCAGGCCGCGGGGGTCGCGGGCGGCTACACGGTGACGCAGCCGGCCGTGGAGCCGGCGTATCTGAAGTCCGCCGCGACGCCGACGCCGTCGCCGACCGCCTCTTCGGGGACGCGGGACGTGAAGGTGGACGGCTACACCGCCGAGGGCGACGATCTGGTCGTGAGCTTCACCGGCGGGGTGTGCGGCGACTACAAGGCCACGGCGACCGAGAGCGGTGACGAGGTGAAGGTCACCGTGACCGAGACGCCGTGGAAGGACAAGGTCTGCATCCTGATCGCCAAGGAGTACCACCAGAGCGTGCACCTGAACGAGTCGCTGGGCAGCCGGAAGGTCGTCGGCTCGGACGGCGCGGCGATCCCGGTGGAGAAGCCGGGCGCCCGGCTGCCGCAGGTCCAGTAACGCCCGGCGGCGGTTCGCGCGGCGCGAACGCGAAGGCGGCGGCCCCGTTGGAGGGGGCCGCCGCCTTCCTGTACTTCAGCCGTGCGAACGGGCGACCTAGCTGAAGGAGTCGCCGCAGGCGCAGGAGCCCGTCGCGTTCGGGTTGTCGATCGTGAAGCCCTGCTTCTCGATGGTGTCGACGAAGTCGATGGAGGCGCCGCCCAGGTACGGGGCGCTCATCCGGTCGGTGACGACCTTGACGCCGTCGAAGTCCTTCACCACGTCACCGTCGAGCGAGCGCTCGTCGAAGAAGAGCTGGTAGCGCAGGCCGGAGCAGCCGCCGGGCTGAACGGCGACGCGCAGGGCCAGGTCCTCGCGGCCTTCCTGGTCGAGCAGGGCCTTGACCTTCGCCGCGGCGGCGTCGGACAGGAGGATGCCGTCGCTGACAGTGGTCTTCTCGTCCGATACGGACATCTACATCTCTCCCGGGTTGTACGGAGACTGCTTGCCGACGTTTCCAACCGTCGGGGCCGCGGATTCATTCCGCGCCGAGGAGTCGTGTTTCCACTTCTTTCCTCTTCTTGCCCTTCATGCTCGCACACGCGCGATGCGGCGGACAGCGGCCTTCGGAGCGGTGCCGGCCGGGGCGCGGGATTCACGTCACATCGACGCGATGACCATCGTCAAAGTGACGTGAAGCGGGTTATGATAGATAACGTCAGATCGACGAAAAGTAGAAAGGGTGCGTGTCGTGACCACCGCCCAGACCACGGAGCTCGACGTACAGCCGACTCCGCTCGCCCTGTTGCTGCTCGGCCGTGAGGCCGACCCGAAGAGCGAGCGGGGCGTCGAGTGCCCCGGCGACCTGCCCTCGCCCTCGGACCCTGACCTGGTCGAGCGGGCCCGCGCCGCCAAGGAGAAGCTCGGTGACAAGGTCTTCGTGCTCGGCCACCACTACCAGCGCGACGAGGTCATCCAGTTCGCCGACGTCACGGGCGACTCCTTCAAGCTGGCCAAGGACGCGGCCGCCCGCCCGGAGGCCGAGTACATCGTGTTCTGCGGTGTGCACTTCATGGCCGAGTCCGCGGACATCCTGACGTCCGACGACCAGAAGGTGGTCCTCCCCGACCTCGCCGCCGGGTGCTCGATGGCCGACATGGCCACCGCCGAGCAGGTCGCCGAGTGCTGGGACGTGCTGACCGAGGCCGGCATAGCCGAGCAGGTCGTGCCCGTCTCGTACATGAACTCGTCCGCGGACATCAAGGCGTTCACGGGCAAGCACGGCGGCACGATCTGCACCTCCTCCAACGCCCAGCGGGCTCTGGAGTGGGCCTTCGAGCAGGGCGAGAAGATCCTCTTCCTGCCGGACCAGCACCTCGGCCGCAACACCGCCGTGCGTGACCTGGGCCTGTCCCTCGAGGACTGCGTCCTGTACAACCCGCACAAGCCCAACGGCGGGCTGACCGCCGAGCAGCTGCGCGACGCGAAGATGATCCTGTGGCGGGGCCACTGCTCGGTGCACGGCCGCTTCAGCCTGGAGTCGGTCGAGGACGTCCGCGCCCGGATCCCCGGCGTGAACGTGCTGGTGCATCCCGAGTGCCGGCACGAGGTCGTGGCCGCGGCGGACTACGTCGGCTCGACCGAGTACATCATCAAGGCGCTGGAGGCGGCTCCGGCCGGCTCGAAGTGGGCCATCGGCACGGAACTGAACCTGGTGCGCCGGCTGGCGAACCGTTTCGCGCCCGAGGGCAAGGAGATCGTCTTCCTCGACAAGACGGTCTGCTTCTGCTCGACGATGAACCGGATCGACCTCCCCCACCTGGTCTGGACCCTGGAGTCCCTCGCCGAGGGCAAGCTGGTCAACCGGATCCAGGTCGACCAGGAGACCGAGGCGTTCGCGAAGCTGGCGCTGGAGCGGATGCTGGCGCTGCCGTAGCCGCGCCGTGGGCCCGGCTCACCCCGACACCGGCTCCCGGTCGGGGTGGGCCGGGTCCAGCGTGAAGACCGTCCCGTCGGGGGCGAGCACCACCAGGGCGCCCTCGTCGCGGAACACCCGTGCCGTGTGGAAACTCGTCGGGAAGACCTGCTCGGCCCGCGCCGGGGACTCCCACAGCAGCCGGCCCGTCGCCGTGTCGAGCGCGGCCACCCGCCCGGAAGCGCTGGCCGTGAACAGGGTGCGGCCCCGCGCGTCGGGGACGGGCCCGCCGGGCTGCTGAAGCGTGGTCGAGGTGGCCCACAGCCGCTTGCCCGTCCCGGGCTCGTGCGCGGTCACCAGGCCGCTGGAGGCGGCGAAGCAGAGCACGCCGCCGACCAGCGCGGCCTGGCCCCGTGGGCTGCTCGGCAGGTTCTTCCGGCGCACGGCCCCCGTGTCCGGGTCGATCAGCAGGACCTCGGTGTACGTCGAGTCCCCGGACATCGGCTCGCCCCGTCCGCCGAACGCCAGGAAGACCAGATCGCCGTCGAGGTCACCGACATGCTCGAGGTCGCCGTCCGGCACGCTCACCTCCCGGGTCGCGCCGTCGGCCGGGTCCACGGCGTAGAACACGGTGCGCGACGGTGAGCCCGCGTCGCCACAGCCCGCGTACGGGAGGCCGCCGATGTCGTGGAACTCGCAGGAATAGCTCGGCCCCGCGGGCAGGTCCGTGGTCCAGCGCGCGGTTCCGTCGCGCGGGTCGCGGGCCGTCACGCGCTTGCCGTCCGGGGTCAGCAGCAGATCACCCACGACGGCGGGCTGGACGGCCCGGCTGTCCATGGGACGCGACCAGAGCCGCTCACCGGTGCCGGAGTCGAGAGCCACGACCTTGATCACCGTGTCGTCGCCGGTGCTGTTCACGACCGACTGTCTGACCAGCAGCACACCGTCGTGCTCCCCGAGGACCGTACTGTCGTACTCCTCCCGTGGCACTCCCGAGGGCACGGAATCCGCGCGCCAGGCGAGCCGGCCGGTGGTCCCGTCGACGCGGACGGGGAGGACACCGTTGCCCCCGCAGTACAGGGCGCCCTCGCCCGTCGCGCAGGACAGCGTGGTGCCGTAGGAACTCCCGTCACCGTTCATCGGCTGGGTCACGCCGGAGAGCGCGGACCCGTAGACCGAGGTCCGCCACGGCTTCCAGCCGGCGGGCAGGGGATCCCAGCGGGAGGTCCTCTGGCCAGTGCCGTCGGACGCCGCGCTCGCGTCCCCGCGCCGGAACGGGTCGAACAGGAAGTAGCCGGTGACCGCCACGGCCAGGACACCCGCCACTGCCGCCAGGACCGGCCACCGGCGCAGCCGGGAGCGGCGGCCCGTGCGGGGCGGGGCCGCGGCCGGTCCCGGTTCCTCGCCCGCCCCGGGCGCGGGCGGCAGACGCAGGGTCACCGTCTCCATGTCGCCCGCCGCCGGTTCGGGCAGTGCCTGCGCGAACTCCCCCGCCAGCTCCTCGAGTCCGGGCCGGTCGCCGGCGTCCTTGGCCAGGCAACGGGTCATGATCGCGCGCAACGGCTCGGCGACCGCGTCCACCTTCGGTTCCTCGTGCATCACCCGCCACGCCGTCAGATAGGGGCTGTCGGCGTCGAAGGGGCCGCGGCCGGTCGCGGCGAACACCAGCAGCGCGCCGAGGGAGAAGACGTCCGAGGCGGGGCCGACCGACCGGGCGTCCTTGAACTGCTCCGGGGACATGAACGGCGGGGTGCCGATGGCGTGGCCGGTCTCGGTGAGGGTCTGGTTCTCGGTGGCCCGGGAGATGCCGAAGTCGATGACCCGGGGGCCGTCCTGCGCCATCAGGACGTTGGAGGGTTTGAGGTCGCGATGGACCACCCCGGCCCGGTGGATGTCCCGCAGCGCCTCCACCAGGCCCAGGGCCAGCCGGCGCAGCTCCGCGCCCTTCAGCGGGCCGCCGCTCCGGATCCGGGCGGAGAGCGCCGGTCCGGGCACGTACTGGGTTGCCATCCAGGGCCGTTCGGCCTCCGGGTCGGCGTCCACGACCGGGGCGGTGAAGGCACCGCTCACCTTGCGGACGGCGTCGATCTCCTGCCGGAAGCGGGCCCGGAAGACCTTGTCCTCCGCGTACTGGGCGTGCACCACCTTGACGGCGACCTCACGCCCTGAACGGGACCGGCCCAGGTAGACGACGCCCATGCCACCGGATCCGATCCGGTCCACGATCCGGTACCCGCCGAGCGTCTTCGGGTCGTCCTTGTGCAGCGCCAACGCCCCGGTCCCCTTCCCCCGCCGAGCAGTTCGAGTTCACAGGATAGGGAACCCGTACGGGGGAAGGGCACTGGCGCTGCGGGCTCAGACCCCGGCGGGTTCCGGGGTCTTCTCGGGCTGCGCCGGCTGTCGCTTCGCGGCACGCTTCTTCGCCCGGCGCTCCTTGCGGAGTTCGAGCATCGCGTACAGCGTCGGGACGAGCAGCAGGGTGAGCAGGGTCGAGGTGATCAGACCGCCGATCACGACCACCGCCAGCGGCTGGGCGATGAAGCCGCCCTCGCCGGTGACGCCCAGGGCCATCGGGAGCAGGGCGAAGATGGTCGCCAGCGCCGTCATGAGGATGGGGCGCAGCCGGTGCCGCCCGCCCTCGACCACGGCCTCGACCACGCCGTACCCCTGCTTGCGGTACTGGTTGACGAGGTCGATCAGGACGATCGCGTTGGTCACCACGATGCCGATGAGCATCAGCATGCCGATCATCGCCGGAACGCCCATCGGGGTGCCGGTGACGAGCAGCAGCCCGATCGCGCCGGTCGCCGCGAAGGGGATGGAGACCAGCAGGATCAGCGGCTGGACCAGCGACCGGAAGGTCGCCACCAGCAGCATGAAGACGATCGCGATTGCCGCGAGCATCGCCAGGGCGAGGTTCTTGAACGCGTCGTCCTGGTCCTGCGAGACCCCGCCGATCTCGGCCGTGGCACCCGCCGGGAGCTTCAGCGCGTCGAGCTTCGAGGTGAGCTCGGCACTCACCGCGCCGGTGTTGTCACCGGTCGGCTTCGCGGTGACGGTGGCCGCCCGACGGCCGTCGATGCGGGTCATCGCGACCGGGCCGTCGACCAGTTCCACGGTGGCGATGTCACCGAGCTTCACCGCGCCCAGGGGCAGGGCCTGGAGCTGGGCGAGGGTCGTGGCGGGCTTCGCCGAGGTGATGACGACATCGCGCTCGGTGTCGTCCAGGACGGCCTTCGCGGCTGTCGTCCCGCGGACCGCCTGGGCGACCGCCGCGCCCAGCGTCTGGTCGTCGAAGCCGGCCGCGGCGGCCTTGGCGTTCGCCTTGACCGAGATGCGCGGCACGCTCTGCGAGAGGTCGCTGGTCACGTCCGTGACGTCGTCGAGGCCGGCCACGGCCTCCCGGACCTGCTCGGCGGCCGTGCGCAGCACCCCCGCGTCGGCCGCCTTCACGACGACGCTCAGGTCCTGGCTGCCGAAGCCGTCACCGGCGGCGACGGTGGTCGTGCCGATGCCGTCGAGCTTCTTCAGCCCGTCCTCGACCCGCTTCTGCACGTCCTTGTGCGAGGCGGAGTCCTCGATCATCACCTGGTAGGAGGCCTGGTTGGTGTCGGTGCCGCCGCCGAAGGCCGCCATGAAGCCGGAGGAGCCGATGGTGACCTGGTAGTCCTTCACGCCCTCGGTGGCGGCGAGGAGTTGCTCGACCTTCTTCGCCTGGGCGTCGGTCGCGGCCAGGCTGGTGCCCGGCTTCAGCTCCTGCTTGACCGTCAGGACCTGCTGCTCGCCCTGGTCGAAGAAGTTGGTCTTCAGCAGGGGCGCCATGGCGAAGGTGGCGATCAGCACGACGACCGCGATCGCCACGCTGGTGAGGCGGCGCCGGGTGGCGAAGCGCAGCACGGGGACGTAGAAGCGCTGGAGGCGGCTCTTCGCCTCCTTCTCCTCGGCCGCGCGGCGGGCTTCCTCGGCGTCCTCGGGGGTGCCCTTGGGGGCGCGCAGGAACCAGTACGACAGGACGGGGACGACCGTCAGCGAGACCAGCAGGGAGGCCAGCAGGGCCGCCGTCACGGTGAGCGAGAACGCGCCGAACAGGGCGCCCACCATGCCGCCGACCAGGCCGATCGGCAGGAACACGGCGACCGTGGTGAGGGTGGAGGAGGTGACCGCCCCGGCGACCTCGCGGACGGCCGTGATGATCGCGGACTGCCGCTCCTCGCCGTAGCCGAGGTGGCGCTTGATGTTCTCCAGGACGACGATCGAGTCGTCGACGACACGGCCGATCGCGATGGTCAGCGCGCCCAGCGTCAGCATGTTCAGCGAGAGGTCGCGCGTCCACAGGACGATCAGCGCCAGCACCACGGAGAGCGGGATGCTGACCGCCGTCACCAGCGTCGAGCGGATCGACGCCAGGAAGACCAGGATGACGAGGACGGCGAAGAGCAGACCGAGGGCGCCTTCCGTGGTCAGGCCCTCGATGGCCTTCGCGACGGCCGGGCCGCTGTCGCTGACGACGGTGATCGTCGCGCCCGAGCCGAGGTCCTGGCGCAGGTCGGCCAGCTTGGCGTCGACGGCGTCGGAGATGGCGACGGCGCTGCCGTCGTGGTCCATGGTGACCATCACCGCGAGGCTGGGCTTGCCGTCGGTGCGGGTCAGGGAGTCGGCCGGGGCCTCCTGCTGCCGCACCGCGGCCACGTCACCGAGGCGGACCGGCTTGCGGCCGGCGAGCCCCGGGATCCGCAGGTCCTCGATCTGCGCGACGGACGTGTAGCCGCCGCCGACCCGGACCGTGCGGTTGCTGCCCGCCTCGTCGAAGGAGCCGGCCGGCACGGTCGCGCCGCCCGCCTGGAGCGCCTGGGCGAGGGACTGCGTGGTCAGACCGGCCTTCGCCAGCTTCGCGTCGTCCGGGGTGACGGAGACCTGGAGATCCCGGACGCCGGTGACGGTGACCTGGCCGACGCCGTCGATGTCCCGCAGCGCCGGGACGACGCTCCGGTCGAGCTGGTCGGCGAGGGCCTGCTGGTCCCGGTCGGAGGTGACCGCGAGGACGACGGTCGGCATGTCGTCGGTGGAACCGGCGACGACCTGCGGGTCCACGGCGTCGGGGAGCTGGACGCGGGCCCGGTTCACGGCCTGCTGGACGTCGGCGACGAGCTGCTCGGTGTCGTTGCCGTAGTCGAAGGACGCCACGATCACGGCGTTGCCCTCGCTCGCCGTGGAGGTGACGCCGGTGATGCCGTCGACCCCCTCGAGGTTGTCCTCGATCGGCTCGATGACCTGCTTCTCGACGACGTCCGGGGAGGCGCCCTGGTAGGGCGCGAGGACGGAGACCATCGGGAGTTCGATGGTGGGCAGGAGCTGCTGTTTCAGTTGCGGGATCGCGATCGCGCCGAAGGCGATCGCGACGATGGACATGAGGCCTATCAGGGCCCGTTGCGCGAGGCTGAAGCGGGACAGCCAGGACATGGGTACGGGTCTCGTCTCTGTGAGCGGCAGAAGCGGTGCCAGGCGTGGCGGGTGAGTGACACGTGTGACACGAGGTGCACCCGTGTCACGTGTGGCTTCTTCACCCTGGGCCATACCGGTACGGCGATCCGTACGCTCCAGGTCCATTTACTTATCCCGCGCCTACTCCGGGCGCAGTACGCAAAGGCCGGGCTCACTCCACCCTCGGACGTACCAGCCCCGACTCGTACGCGATCACCACGAGCTGGGCCCGGTCGCGCGCGCCCAGCTTGGCCATGGCCCGGTTGACGTGCGTCTTCACGGTGAGCGGGCTGACCTCTAGGCGCTCGGCGATCTCGTCGTTGGAGTGGCCGCCGGCGACCTGCACGAGGACCTCGCGCTCGCGCACGGTGAGTGCGTCCAGCCGGGCGGAGCGGGCCGGGTCGTGCTCGTCGTCCGTCGCGCCGCCCTGGGCCAGGAAGCGGGCGATCAGGCCCTTGGTGGCGGTCGGCGAGAGCAGGGCCTCCCCGCCGGCGGCGACCCGTATCGCGCTCAGCAGTTCCTCCGGCTCGCTGCCCTTGCCGAGGAAACCGGAGGCGCCGGCGCGCAGCGACTGCACCACGTAGTCGTCGACCTCGAACGTCGTCAGGATGACCACCCTGACGTGCGCGAGGGACGGATCGGCGCTGATCAGCCGGGTCGCGGCGAGACCGTCCGTACCGGGCATGCGGATGTCCATCAGGACGACGTCGGCGCGCTGCTCCCCGGCCAGCCGGACGGCCTCGGCGCCGTCGGACGCCTCGCCGACCACCTCCATGTCGGACTCCGAGTCGACGAGCACCCGGAACGCGCTGCGCAGCAGCGCCTGGTCGTCGGCGAGCAGGACACGGATGGTCATGCGTTCTCCCCCGTGGTGGCCGTGCGGGTCTTGACCGGCAGGATCGCATGGACGCGGAAGCCGCCTCCGTAGCGGGGACCGGTGGTGAGGGTGCCGCGCAGGGCGGTGACGCGCTCGCGCATGCCGAGCAGGCCGTGGCCGCCGCCGACCTCCGGGGGCCCGTCGTCCGCGGGACGCCCGTTGTCGAGGACCGTGACCTCGATGTTCGGTCCCACGCGTACGACGCTGACCTCGGCCTTCGCCTCGGATCCCGCGTGCTTCTGGACGTTGGTGAGGGCTTCCTGGATGACCCGGTAGGCGGCCAGATCGACGGCGGCCGGGAGCTTGGTCCCGTGGTCGGTACGGGCCACCTCGACCTGGAGGCCGGCGCTGCGGAAGGTGCCGGCCAGTTCGTCGAGCCGGTCCAGGCCGGGTGCCGGCTCGGTGGGGGCCTCGGGGTCGCCGGACTGGCGCAGCAGCCCGACGGTGGCCCGCAGTTCGTTGAGCGCGGAGCGGCTGGCCTCGCGGACGTGGGCGAGGGCCTCCTTGGCCTGGTCGGGCCGCTTGTCCATGACATGCGCGGCGACTCCGGCCTGGACGTTGACCAGGGCGATGTGGTGGGCGACGACGTCGTGCAGGTCGCGGGCGATGCGCAGACGCTCCTCGGCGACCCGGCGGCGGGCCTCCTCCTCCCGGGTGCGCTCCGCGCGCTCGGCGCGGTCCCGGATGGCCTGCACGACGGCCCGGCGGCTGCGGACCGCGTCACCCGCGGTGGCGCCGATGCCCGTCCAGGCGAGGATCCCCAGGTTCTCCTGGGCATACCAGGGCAGCGGTCCGGCGAGCATGGCCGCGCCGGTGAGGATCGTCATGGTGAGCAGACCGGCGCGCACCGTGGTGGCGCGGTCGGTGGAGGCGGCGACGGTGAACAGGGCGATCACGGCGGACATGGCGACGGGGGCCCGGGGATCGCCGGTGACGGACTCGATCACGGAGGCGGCGCCGGTGAGGGCGAGGACCGTCATGGGGGCGCTGCGGCGGAAGACGAGGGCGACGGCGGAGAGGGTCATCAGCAGCAGGCTGAGCGGGTCCGGGCTGCGGATGCTCCAGCTGACGCCGTGCCCTCCGTGCGGGTCGACGAAGGAGCCGGCCAGCATGCAGAGCAGTACGCCTGCGGCCAGGCCCGCGTCCAGGGCGAGGGGGTGCGCCTTGAGCCGGCACTCGGCCCGGGAAAGGAGGGTCACTTTTTAGTTGCCGTCGCTTTCCTCGCCGTAGCTGGGGGCTGCCGCCCCCAGACCCCGTTGTCGGCCCCGAACGGGCCTCGTCCTCGATCGCCGGACGGGCTGGAAGCCGTGACCGGCGCTGAGAGGCCGCTGCCCTCAGCCCGGGATCAGGCCGTCGTCGCTGAGCATCTCGCGGACCTCTTCCAGGCTCGCGTCCGGGGCCGGGAGGATCAGTTCCGAGGGTTCCAGGGCGTCGTCCGGCAGTGGGTCGCCGAGGCGGCGGACGGCGTCCAGGAGGGCGCCGAGGGTGCGGTGGAAGCCGTCCTCGTCGCCGCTCTCCATCTCCGCGAGCAGCTCGTCGTCCAGCGTGTTCAGTTCGACGAGATGGGAGTCGGCCAGTCGCCACTGGCCCTCCCCCATGATCCGTACGATCATGTCGCCCTCCTCGGCTCCGGTCCCCGGCGCCGGGCTACTGCTTGTCGAAGCGCGGGGTGTCCTGCGGCTGCTGCTGGGACTGCGACTGGCTCGCGCCACCTTCGATGGCCTGCTGGCCGGCCGAGCTGCCCCCGGCGAGCTCGGCCTTCATGCGCTGCAGTTCCAGCTCTACATCCGTACCACCGGAGAGCCGGTCCAGCTCGGCCTGGAGGTCGTCCTTGGCGATGCCCGTCGGGTCGTCCAGGGCGCCGGACGCCATGAGCTCGTCGAGGGCGCCCGCGCGGGCCTGGAGCTGGGCGGTCTTGTCCTCGGCGCGCTGGATGGCCAGGCCGACGTCGCCCATCTCCTCGGAGATGCCGGAGAAGGCCTCGCCGATGCGGGTCTGGGCCTGGGCGGCGGTGTAGGTGGCCTTGATGGTCTCCTTCTTCGTACGGAAGGCGTCCACCTTGGCCTGCAGGCGCTGGGCCGCGAGGGTGAGCTTCTCCTCCTCGCCCTGGAGCGTGGAGTGCTGCGTCTCGAGGTCGGTGACCTGCTGCTGGAGCGCCGCGCGGCGGGAGAGCGCCTCGCGGGCGAGGTCCTCCCGGCCGAGCGCGAGGGCCTTGCGGCCCTGGTCCTCCAGCTTGGAGGACTGCGACTGCAACTGGTTCAGCTGGAGTTCCAGGCGCTTGCGCGAGGTCGCGACGTCGGCGACACCGCGGCGGACCTTCTGGAGAAGCTCCAGCTGCTTCTGATACGAGTAGTCGAGGGTTTCGCGCGGGTCCTCGGCCCGGTCAAGGGCCTTGTTCGCCTTCGCGCGGAAGATCATCCCCATACGCTTCATGACACCGCTCATGGGCTTCGCGCGCCCCCTTCTGACGTCCAGCTCCAGCTCTGCGACAGAACCCACAGTACGGGCCCTGCATCCATTGACGCACTGTTCGGGGACGGATGCGCTCATCCCCAAGGACGACTGACCAAGACCTTGCTCCGGCGTAGGGAGTAGGTGACCTTCAGGGTGAGCGATCGGTCACCCTGCGCCCCTTCTTTCCCGTTCCTGTCCCGGTCTGTCCCCTCTACAGACGACTGGTGTTGCCGGATCGTTCCCCTCCGGGCTGGGGTCCATGCTCGCGAGCGCTTACCCTTGGGTTTTGTGTTCCGTAGCCGTGCCAAGGAAGAGAAGGCCCCCGCCGACAAGGCCGTGGTGACCGACTCCATGCAGCCCCGTGACCCGCAGGCCAAGAAGGGCAGGCCCACGCCCAAGCGCAATGAGGCCCAGTCCCAGCGCCGCAGCGTCGCCAACACCTCGACGTCCCGCAAGGACGCCGCCAAGCGGCAGCGCAGCGAGCGCCGCGCCCAGCTGGACAGGCAGCGCCAGGCGCTGGCCGGCGGGGACGAGCGGTATCTGCCGGTCCGCGACAAGGGTCCCGTGCGCAAGTTCGCGCGCGAGTTCATCGACTCCCGGTTCAACGTGGCGGAGTTCTTCCTGCCGATGGCCGTGGTCATCCTCGTGCTGAGCATGGTGCGGGTGGGCTCGCTCCAGACCATCGCGCTGTTGCTGTGGCTGGTCGTGATCGTGCTGATCGTGCTGGACTCGTTCGTCACCAGCTTCCGGCTGCGCAAGCAGCTCGCGGAGCGCTTCCCCGACCAGAACCGGCGGGGCGCGGTGGCGTACGCGCTGATGCGCTCCCTCCAGATGCGTCGGCTCCGGCTGCCCAAGCCGCAGATCAAGCGCGGAGCACGGCCCTGAGCACTGCGGCTTTCTCCGGGGGGGCGGCCGAGGCCTGGTTGAACAGGCTGGGTGGGCTGCGTGACGTCGTACGACAGGAGCTGGTGGCCCGGCAGCTCGACGAGCAGATAACGGGGCGCTACCCGGTCGGGCAGCGGCTGCGGGTGCTGGACGTGGGGATGGGCCAGGGCACGCAGGCGCTGCGGCTGGCCCGGCTCGGGCACCAGGTGACCGGGCTCGAACGGGACGCGACGATGATCGCCGCGGCCCGGGAGGCCCTGTGCGGCGAGCCCGAGGGCATCCGGGAGCGGATGCGGATCATCGAGGGCGACGGCCGGGACACCGGTGTGCACTTCCTGCCCGGCAGTTTCGACGTGGTGCTCTGCCACGGCGTGCTCATGTACGTCGAGGAGCCGGACGCGCTGCTCGCGGGGCTCGCGCGGATGCTGGCCCCGGGCGGGCTGTTGTCGCTGCTCGTGCGCAACGCGGACGCGCTGGCCATGCGGCCCGGCATGTCGGGCGACTGGACGGGCGCGCTCGGCGCCTTCGACACCGTCGCCTATCGCAACCGGCTGGGGCTCGACGTACGGGCGGACCGGCTGGCGACGCTGACCGACGCGCTGGCCGGGATCGGGGCGCCGCTGCAGGCCTGGTACGGCGTGCGGGTCTTCACGGACACGGCGGCGGACGGGACGGAGATCCCGCAGGACCCGCGGCAGCGGGAGAGCCTGCTGTCCGCCGAGGAGCGGGCCGGACGGACCGACCCCTACCGGCAGGTGGCGGCGCTGCTGCATCTGTGCGGGGTGCGCGGCTGAGCCGGACCGGCGTTCTTCACTCGTCCGGGTGAGCGGTGGCCGGGGTGGCCGTGCGGCGACCACCCCGACGCAGGGCTACGCCTCGTTCGCGTGCAGGCTCATCGGGCCGTAGATCTCGGCGGAGTCCTCGAAGAGCCGCACCTGGTCCGCGCCGCCTTCGAGGAGGTCCTTCCACACTTCCCCGATCCAGGACTCGGCGTCCCCCTGCGTGGTGAACTCCTCGGGCTGTACCGCTGGTTGGACCTCCGTCCCGTCGGCCTTCTCGAACCGCCACGTCCATGCCGCCATGTACGCCTCCCAGCTGTGACCACGTGCAGAGCAGAAGCCGGATCTTGGTCCGGCTTCTGCTGTGCAGCCTAGTCGGATGCGCAAGAGCTGGTCAGACGCGCGAAAATCAGCTCCGTGGAAGTCACTCTGCTCGGTACCGGTGCCCCCGCGGGCCTGCCCCGCCCCGACTGCTCCTGCGCCGTGTGCGCGACCTCGCTCGGGGCTGACGCGCGGGCGGCGACCGCGCTGCTCGTCGACGGGGCCCTGTTGCTCGATCTGACGCCGGGTGCGGCGTTCGCGGCCGCGCGGGCCGGGCATTCGCTGGGCGGGGTGCGGCAGGTGCTGCTGACGCATCCGCACGACGGGCCCCCGGTGGAGGTGCCGGCCGGGCTGCCGCAGCCCGGCCGGGTGCCGGACTGGCGGGAGTCGCCGCTGGTGACGGGTCATCGGGTGCGGGCGGTGGCGATGGACGCGCCCGGCACCGGGTACGCGGTGGCCGGCCCGGACGGGCAGCGGCTGCTGTACCTGCCGCCCGGCGGCGCGCCGGCCGGTCTGGAGGAGGGGTCTGAGGCCGCCGAGCCGTACGACATGGTCCTGGCGGATCTGGTGGGGCGCCCGGACGCGCTGGCGAAGCTGCGGGCGGTGGGCGCGGTGGGGCCGGCGACCGACGTGGTCGCCGTCCACCTGGACCATGACGTGCCACCGGGCGCGGAGTTGCGGCGGCGGCTCGCGGCGGCCGGGGCGCGGGCGGTGCCGGACGGCTCGACGTTGATCGTGGGGGTGTACGAGGACGTGCCGGACGTGTCACGGCGGACGCTGGTGCTGGGCGGGGCCCGGTCGGGGAAGTCGGTGGAGGCGGAACGGCGGCTGGAGTCGTTCCCTGACGTGCTGTACGTCGCCACCGGCGGGACCCGGGGCGGCGACACCGAGTGGGCGTCCCGGGTCGCGACGCACCGCGACCGGCGGCCGGGTTCCTGGCGGACGGTGGAGACCTGCGACCTCGTGCCGCTGCTGACGCAGGACGGCGCCCCGCTGCTGATCGACTGTCTGTCGCTGTGGCTGACGGACGTCATGGACTCCGTCGGGGCGTGGGACGACGCGCAGTGGGCGGACGGCGGCGAACGGGCGCTGCGCGCGCGGGTGGTGGAACTCGCGCAGGCGGTGCGCTCGGCCCGGCGGACCGTCGTGCTGGTCTCCAACGAGGTGGGGTCGGGGATCGTGCCGGCCACGGCGTCGGGCCGGCGGTACCGGGACGAGTTGGGGCGGCTGAACGCGGCCGTCGCCGCCGAGTGCGAGGAGGTGGTCCTGGTGGTGGCGGGCCAGGCACTGGTGTTGCGGGGACCGGTGCCCGGCGCCTGACGGTCAGTTCCTGCGCGCGATGACCTGGTAGGCGTTCGAGAAGCGCGTGCGCCGCAGGGCCGGGGCCAGCAGGTGGTCGAGTACGGCGGCCAGGGCGGTCAGCGGCCCGGCCGTCCGGCGCAGCCGGCTCCTGTTCAGGTAGAGCGAGGCGGCCGTCGACAGGTCGTGCGGGGTGTGCGGGGTGCGGTGGTCCGTCACGACGATCTCGCAGCCCTGGGCCTCGAGTTCGGCCCGCAGGTTGGCCGGCGGGATCAGGTGGAGGTGGCGGGGCTGGTCGTAGGAGTGCCACCACTTGCCCAGCACGGCCGCGGACATGCTGGCCGGGTCCGGGAGCTGGACGAGGAGGTGGCCGCCCGGCCGCAGGGCCGTCAGCGCCGCCGCGAGCTCCCGCCGCGGGTCCCGGGTGTGTTCCAGGTGGTGGAGCATGCTGACCACGTCGTAGCGGCCGCGCAGGCGGGACAGGACCTCCGGTGCCGTCAGCGGGCCCCGGTGCGCCTCGTCGATCCGGCCCGCGACTCTCGCCCGTTCCACCCTCGGGGTCGGGTCCACCCCGTCGAACGCCGTGTAGGTGAACAGCTCCCTCGCCGCCGCCGGGAAGAACGCGTCCCCCGTGCCCACGTCCAGCCAGCTCTCCGGCTCGGGGAAGGGCAGCATCGCCCGGGCCGTCGCCCTGAGGTGCCCGCGGTCGGACCGTTCCTCACCCTCGGCGCCGTACAGCGCCAGCCCCTCGGGGGTCAGGCGGGGGTTCTGGAAGGCGTGCGCGCAGTCCCGGCACTCGTCGACCACGAAGGTGCCCGGCCGGCGGTGGCGCAGGTCGGGTGCGCGCAGCCGGGTGCGCAGGCGCTTCGAGCCGCACCAGGGGCAGTCGTCGCGGCGCGGCTCGTGAACGGGCCTGGGGGGCATGAGCGGCTCCGGGGATGACATCGAGAGCGAACGACAATTAGCGGCAAAACGGAACGTATGGGATACCGATCTTTGGCGCAATGACGTCAGGTGGGTGTGGTGGCGATGTGGCGCGGAACCGTTCGATCGGTGCCGGTACTGTTCGGCGAATGAGCTCGCTTAATCTCGACGACTTCACCGATCTGATCGAGCGCCCCGACGGTGGGGTGCGCCGCGACGCGGAGGCGCGCCGGGAACGTCAGATCGTGCCGCCCGGATCGCTGGGGCGCCTGGACGACCTGGGTGAGTGGCTGGCGGCGGCACAGGGCTCGTCGCCGGTGCGGCCGGTCGAGCGGCCGCGGGTGGTGCTGTTCGCCGGCGACCACGGCATCGCCGAGCTCGGCGTCTCCGCCCGACCGGCGGGCAGCGCCTCGGAGTTGGTGCGCGAGGTCATCGAGGGCGGCCGTCCGGTCTCCGTGCTCGCCCGCCGGCTCGGCGTGCCCGTGCGCGTCGTGGACATGGCACTGGACTGCGATCCGGACATGTTCCCCGAGGACGTCGTACGGCACCGGGTGCGGCGCGGCAGCGGCCGTATCGACATCGAGGACGCGCTCACGCTGGAGGAGGCCGAGGCGGCCTTCCGTGCGGGCGTGGCCGTCGCGGACGAGGAGGCCGACTCCGGCACGGACCTGGTCGTGCTCGGCGACATCAGCGTCGGCGGGACGACGGCCGCGGGGGCGCTGGTGGCCGCGCTGTGCGGGACCGACGCGTCCGTGGTGACCGGGCGCGGCGGCGAGGCGATCGACGACCTGGCGTGGATGCGCAAGTGCGCGGCGGTCCGGGACGCCCTCAGGCGGGCGCGGCCGGTGCTCGGGGAGCAGCTGCAACTGCTGGCCACGGTGGGCGGGGCCGATCTCGCCGCCATGACGGGTTTTCTGCTCCAGTGCGCGGTACGGAAGTTGCCCGTCGTACTGGACGGCGTGGTGGCGGCCGCCTGCGCGCTCGTGGGCCAGCGGGTCGCGTTCCGGGCGCCGGACTGGTGGCTGGCCGCACACAAGAGCGGTGAACCGGGACAGGCGAAGGCACTCGACCGGATGGCCCTCGAACCGCTGCTGGACCAGGGCGTGAAGGTCGGCGAGGGCGCCGGGGCCCTGCTCGCGCTCCCGCTGGTGCAGGCCGCCGCCGCACTGGCGGCCGAACTCCCCGAGAAGCCTGAGAAGTCGGAGGAGTCGGAGGAGCCGGAGGCAGCAGAGGCGTTCGCGACTTCCGAGGCATCGGAGGCGTCCGAGGCATCGGAGGCGTCCGAGGCAACGGGGGCGTCCGAGGCGTCCGCAGTCCCCGGTGAGCAGCACGAGGAGAAGAAGCGGGAAACGGAGTAGCGAAGCGGCTTAAAGGGACAGGCGGCGCCAAAAGAGCGGATTCCCCGAAGTGCACCCATATGATCACCGCTCATGGGCAACACCCGGGGCGCCGCCGCCTTCGCCGTCTGGTACCTGCGTGCCGTCGCGTTCGTCAACTTCCTCAGTGCGGTGTGGGTCTCCCTGGGGCAGGACGTCCGGCGGCACAACCAGGAGAATCTCTTCACGCCGTATCTGCTGACGGCCGGCTTCGCCTCCGGGGTGTTCACCGCGTTCCTGGCCGTCACGATGCGGCGGCGCAAACGGGCCGCGTGGATCCTCAACCTCGGCCTGAGCGGGGCGTTTCTGGCGCTGTTCGCGCTGGCCATGGCGTTCCCGGAGGTCCGGCGGCACCCGCAGAACTGGGTCTCGCTCGCGCTGACCGCCGTCTTCGTCGTGGCGTTGCTGGCCGGGCGGCGGGAGTTCTACGCGAAGGGCGACCGGTCCAATCCGAGGCTCGCCGCGGCCGTCGGCGCCGGCGGGCTGCTGGGTGCCTCGCTGCTGGCCGCGCTGCTGGTGACGGTCACCAACCGGGCGTCCGCCCCCTCCACCTTCCTCGAACGCTGGCGCTACGGCACGCTGCGGCTGGTCTCGGTGGCCGCCGACGAGTACCGGCTCCCCGGGATCGCCCCGCCCACCTGGGTCGACGTCGCCGTCAACGTGCTGAGCACGGCGCTCGTCCTCGCCGTCCTGTACGCCGCCTTCCGCTCCCGGCGGGCCGTCGACCCGCTCACCGAGGACGACGAGAAACGGCTGCGGGAGCTCCTCGACCGGCACGGCGAGCGGGACTCGCTCGGCTACTTCGCGCTGCGGCGGGAGAAGAGCGTGTGCTGGTCGCCGACCGGGAAGGCGGCCGTCGCCTATCGCGTCCTCGGCGGGGTGTCGCTGGCGTCCGGGGACCCGCTCGGGGATCCGGAGGCCTGGCCGGGGGCGATCGGGCCGTGGCTCGCCGAGGCGCGGGCGCACGGGTGGATCCCGGCGGTGATGGGCGCGAGCGAGGAGGCCGGGACCGTGTACGCCCGGCACGGACTGGACGCGCTGGAGCTCGGGGACGAGGCCCTGGTCGAGGTCGCGGAGTTCACCCTCGAAGGGCGGGCCATGCGGACCGTCCGGCAGGCCTGCAACCGGATCCGCCGGGCCGGGTACACGGTGCGGGTACGACGGCACGAGGACATCCCGGCCGACGAGATGGCGGCCCTGCTGCGGCGCGCCGACGACTGGCGCGACGGGGCCACCGAGCGCGGGTTCAGCATGGCGCTGGGGCGGCTCGGGGACCCGCGGGACGGCCGCTGCGTGATGCTGGAGTGCGCCGACGCCGACGGTGAACTGCGGGCCCTGCTCTCCTTCGTACCCTGGGGACCGCACGGGCTCTCCCTCGACCTGATGCGGCGGGACCGCGACTGCGACAACGGGCTGATGGAGTTCATGGTCATCGAGCTGCTCCGGCACGCCCGCGAGGAGCGGGACGACCGGGCGCCCCGGATCACGCAGATCTCGCTGAACTTCGCCGTGTTCCGTTCGGTGTTCGAAAGGGGCGCGCGGCTGGGCGCAGGACCGGTGCTGCGGCTGTGGCGGTCGCTGCTCTGCTTCTTCTCCCGCTGGTGGCAGATCGAGTCGCTGTACCGCGCCAACGCCAAGTACCGGCCCATCTGGGAGCCCCGATTCCTGCTCTTCGAGAAGAGCGCGGACCTGCCCCGCATCGGTGTCGCGTCGGCGCGGGCGGAGGGATTCCTGGAGGCGCCGGGGCTGCCGAAGTGGCTGCGCCGGGGGCATCTGGAGACCCACCGGTGAACGCGGTCGCCCGCTGGGCCCGCGCCGAGTGGGGACCGCTGTACGAGGCCGTGAGCGTCCCCCTGGTGCGGCGCCGGTGGCGGGCGGTCCCGATGACCCTCGCGGCGGTGTGCCTGACGTCGGTGACCCAGCTCGTGCAGAACCAGGCGTGGGGCTACGGTCCGGTCCAGGCCCTCGGAGCGGTGCGGGCCGAGGACCCGCTCGGGCTCGCCCTGCTGCGCACCCCGCTGTCCCTGTTCGTGCCCGCGCTGGACCTGCCGGTCTGGGGCGCCCTCGCGCAGATCCTGCTGGTGTTCGGGATCGCGGAACTCTGCCTGGGCTGGTGGCGGACCCTCGTCATCGCCTACGCCGCCACGCTCGCGGGCACCCTGTACGCGCGCGTGGGCATCGCCCTCGGCCCCGGCGGCCCGTTCGGCCTGCCCGCCGCCGACGCCCTGATCGTGGACACCGGCCCGTCGGCGGCCGTGGTCGGCCTCGCGGTGTTCCTGGGCTGGCGCTACCGCGCGTACGTGACGGCGGGGGCGGTGATCGTCGCGATGGTGGTGGAGGTACTGCTGAAGGACAACCTGGCGGGCAAGGAGCATCTGGCGGCGATCGCGGCGGTGCTGGTGCTGTGCGCGGTGGCGGAGACCCGCGGCCGCACCCGGGGGCCCGGGCGGCGCGCCGGGGGGCCGCGGCCGCGCCACGGGGCGCGGCCGGCCACGAAGCCCCGCGGCCGCCGCACGGCCCACGCGCCCGGTCCGGACCGGGCGCCTCAGTTCCGCTCCTCGGACTGAGCGAGTTCCGCGGTCGTCTTCCCGCCCAGCCAGTCCCCCACCACCCGGCGCGGCCCCGCCCAGCGGCGGTCGTCGCGGTAGGCCCGCAGCACCGCCTTCGCCCGGGCCTTCGGCCGCCGCCGGTAGAACCGGCGGGCCCCCGGCGAGCCGGGCCGGGCCACCCGTACCAGGCCCACCAGGCCCAGGAGCGGGATGAAGACGCTGAAGACGGCCATCTTGGCCTTGCCCTTGCTCAGCACGGCCAGGGAGAACAGGAAGTTGAGGACGACGGTCGAGATGACGCCGCCCCGGTCCTGGAGCTCGTCCTGGCTCATGTCGTTGACGCCGAACGGCGAGAAGCCCACCAGCAGCAGTCCGCCCAGCGCCGCCGTCAGGACCACGGCCTCCACGCTCTTGCGGCCCGCCTCCGTCCAGTACACGTCGTCGAGATGCAGGATCAGCGCGAACTCGTCGAGGACCAGGCCGGTGCCGATGCCGAAGACCACGGCGAAGGCGCCCGCCCCGAAGCCGTGCCGACCGCTCGCCACCGCGCCGAAGCCGCCCGCGACGGTCAGGACGACCCCGGGGACCACGTGGTGGATGTGCACCCCGCCGGAGCTGATGTTGCCGAAGGGGCCCTTGCCCGCCCGGATGAGGCGCGTGATGATCCGGGTGATCAGGAAGGTGAGGACGAACGCCGTCAGGGCGATGAGCAGCGGGACCTTGCCCGGTTCGACGATGTTGCGCTGCACCCACTGGACCATGTCACCAGTCTCCCGGGGCGGGGGGCGGGCTGCCTCGTGGGCGGGGCGTCCGGGCTAGTCTGCCGCCGTGTCCACGACCTCGCCCCTCGACGGCCTCCGCTTCGCCTTCGGCACCCTCACCGCGCTCCCGGTCCGGGTGACCCGCTGGGACCGTCAGGCCGCGCGCGGGGGCATGCTGAGCGCTCCCGTGGTCGGGCTGGTCGTCGGCGGCTGCGCGGCCGGGCTCGGCCTGCTGCTGCTGTACCTGGGCGCGAGCCCGCTGCTCGCCGCCGTCGCCTCGGCCGCCGTGCCCGCCGTCCTCACCCGCGGTCTGCACCTCGACGGGCTGGCCGACACCGCGGACGGACTCGGCAGCGGCAAGCCCGCCGAGGACGCGCTGCGGATCATGAAGCAGTCCGACATCGGCCCGTTCGGCGTGCTGACGCTCGTCCTCGTGCTGCTCGCCCAGGTGGCCGCGCTGACGCAGCTCTACGACACCTCGTGGGCGCTGGGCGCGGTGGCCGCCGTCGTCTCGGCCGCCACCGCGCGGCTCGCGCTGACCCTGGCGGCACGCGCCGGGGTGCCGGCCGCGCGGCCGGAAGGGCTGGGGGCGGCGGTCGCCGGAGTGGTCCCGGTGCGGGGTGCGGTGCTCACCGTGGTCGCCGTGACGCTGGCGGCGGCGGCCGTGGGAGCGTGGTGCGGGCCGTACGAGGGCGGCGTCGTCGTCCTGATCGGGCACGTCGAGCCGGGCGCCCCGTTCGAGCCGTACGACGCCGTCCGGCCGGCGCTCGCGGTCCTCGCCGCCCTCGCCGTCGCCGAACTGCTGCTGCGGCACTGCACGCGGCGCTTCGGCGGGGTCACGGGGGACGTCTTCGGCGGTCTGGCGGAGACGGCGGCGACCACCGCCCTCGTGGTGTTCTGCCTGGGCCGTTGACCGGCTGACAGGCTTCCCACCACACCCCCCCCCAGCTCGTACTTCTTCAGCAGTGAACTCAGGTGCAGCCGACGGGAGTCGGCGCAGAACTCGCTCGTGGGGAGTTCGTACTCGACGTGGAAGACGGCCTTGCCCGTCTCGACGAAGGGGGTCAGGTCCGCGCACTCGTCGTACCGGGCGCACTGTTCGTCGACCGCGAAGTCGAAGTCGTCGACGAGTTCGGGGATCTGGTCGAGGTCGTTCTTCGGTCCGACCGACATGCCCCGGTCGTGGGCGAGTTCGGCGATGAGCGGCACATGTCGAGACGGGCCGCCATGAGGGGCTCCAGGACGTCCAACGCGCGGATGTCGAGCCAGCGTTCGCCCGGTGCCGGGGGCCGGCTGCCAGATCCTGCCGTCCGGCGTGGAGGCGCAGCCCGCCGGCAGCGGGGCGAGCAGGGGCACCAGCGGGATCGGGCGTCTCACCGGGCGGGCTCCAGGATGTGCGGCGACGTGTCCGCCGATGATCGCCCATGTCGGCCGCGTGCCGTCGGCCCACCCCGACCCGAAGGGTGTGGCCCCGCGCACGGGGTGCGAGGATCGAGAAGTGGCTACGACGCCACCGACAGGTGAACACGCGCGTGCATGAGCGACCGCACACGCACGCGTACGCTCATTCCGGGATCCGCCACGCCGGTTCGCCGCGCCGGTGGGGCACACCCCCGGATACGACCGCACCCACGACCCGGATCTAGGGTCGGCTGTCGGGCCCGGTCGACCCACACACTCCGGCCACCGCAACTCCACATCGGAAGCGAGATTTCACCACCGTGACTGCTCTCACTCTCAGCACCGCCGCGGCGCCCGGCCTCCGGGCCGACGCGATCGTGATCGGTGTCGCCAAGGGCGCGAAAGGCCCGATCGTTGCCCCAGGCGCCGAAGCCGTCGACAAGGCCTACGACGGCAGGCTCGCCGGCATCCTGGAAACCCTCGGTGCCTCCGGGGCCGAGGGCGAGCTGACCAAGCTGCCCGCACCGGCCGGTTTCAAAGCACCGCTCGTGCTCGCGGTGGGGCTCGGCCAGGAGCCCGACAAGGACGCCGGCTTCGACCCCGAGGCGCTGCGCAAGGCGGCCGGCGCGGCCGCCCGCACCCTCACCGGCGCCAAGAAGGCCGTCTTCGCCCTGCCGGTGACCGACGCCGCCGACATCGGCGCGATCGGCGAGGGCGTGGTGCTCGGCGCGTACTCCTTCGACGCGTACAAGCACAACGGCGACGACGCCAAGGCCAAGAACGGCAAGGCCCCGCTCGCCGAGGCCGCCATGCTCGGCGGGAAGCCGCGCGACGCCGCCCACAAGGCCGCGCTGCTGCGTGCCACCGCCGTCGGCGAGGAGCTCAACCGCGCCCGCGACCTGATCAACATGCCGCCGAACGACCTCGACCCCGAGGCGTTCGCCGCTCTCGCCCAGACGGCGGCCAAGGAGCACGGCATCAAGGTGCAGGTGCTCGACGAGAAGGCGCTCGCCAAGGGCGGCTACGGCGGCATCCTCGGCGTCGGCTCCGGCTCGGCCTCGGCCCCGCGCCTGGTGAAGCTGTCCTACACCTCCTCCAAGGCCAAGAAGAACCTGGCCTTCGTCGGCAAGGGCATCACCTACGACTCGGGCGGCATCTCGCTGAAGCCGGCCGGGCACAACGAGACGATGAAGTGCGACATGAGCGGTGCGGCGGCGGTCTTCGCCGCGGTCGTCGCCGCCGCGCGGCTCGGGCTCGAGGTGAACGTCACCGGGTGGCTGGCGCTGGCCGAGAACATGCCCTCCGGCTCCGCCACCCGCCCGGGTGACGTGCTGCGCATGTACAGCGGCAAGACCGTCGAGGTCCTCAACACGGACGCCGAGGGCCGGCTGGTCCTCGCGGACGCGCTGTGGGCGGCCTCCGCGGAGAAGCCGGACGCGATCGTCGACGTCGCGACCCTGACCGGCGCGATGATGCTGGCGCTGGGCAGCCGGACCTTCGGGATCATGGCGAACGACGACGCGTTCCGCTCCGCGCTGCACGAGGCCGCCGAGGAGGTCGGTGAGCCGGCCTGGCCGATGCCGCTGCCGGAGCACCTGCGCAAGGGCATGGACTCCAGCGTCGCGGACATCGCCAACATGGGTGAGCGGATGGGCGGCGGGCTGGTGGCCGGTCTCTTCCTGCGCGAGTTCGTGGGCGAGGGGATCACCTGGGCGCACCTGGACATCGCCGGGCCGGCGTTCAACGAGGGCGGCCCCTTCGGGTACACGCCCAAGGGTGGTACCGGGACCGCCGTGCGGACCCTGGTGCGGCTGGCCGAGCTGACCGCCTCCGGCGATCTCGGCTAGTCCCTCCGGCAGAGGGGGACTGTGCGCCTGGTCACTCGGGTCCGTCCGTCATGTGACGGGTGCGGGCCGAATGTGGCCGGTCGCGCAGTTCCCCGTGCCCCTGAGTGGGGCCGGTCCCCCATGTCACAAGTGAGCGTGGGGTGTCTCACACCCCGGCCCCGCGTCTCGTTCGCCTCCCGCAAGTGCGAAGATGGGCCTCGGCAGGACAGGGCCCCCACCACAGGGCCGAAGAAAGAGCGGCCGGACACCAGCCGCCGGCGGTCAGCGACGACCGGCGCACGGCGCACATGCATGGAGGACGTGACGTGGCGAACGACGCCAGCACCGTTTTCGACCTAGTGATCCTCGGCGGTGGTAGTGGCGGTTACGCCGCGGCCCTGCGCGGGGCGCAGCTGGGCCTGGACGTCGCCCTGATCGAGAAGGACAAGGTCGGCGGCACCTGCCTGCACCGGGGTTGCATCCCCACCAAGGCCCTGCTGCACGCGGGCGAGATCGCCGACCAGGCCCGCGAGAGCGAGCAGTTCGGCGTCAAGGCCACCTTCGAGGGCATCGACGTCCCCGCCGTCCACAAGTACAAGGACGGTGTCATCTCGGGGCTGTACAAGGGCCTTCAGGGGCTCATCGCCTCCCGCAAGGTGACGTACATCGAGGGTGAGGGCCGCCTGTCCTCCCCGACCTCCGTCGACGTGGGCGGACAGCGCGTCCAGGGCCGCCACGTGCTGCTCGCGACCGGCTCCGTGCCGAAGTCGCTGCCGGGCCTGGAGATCGACGGCGACCGGATCATCTCCTCGGACCACGCCCTCGTCCTGGACCGTGTGCCGAAGTCCGCCATCATCCTGGGCGGCGGCGTCATCGGCGTCGAGTTCGCCTCGGCGTGGAAGTCCTTCGGCTCCGACGTGACGGTGATCGAGGGCCTGAAGCACCTCGTCCCGGTCGAGGACGAGAACTCCTCCAAGCTTCTTGAGCGCGCGTTCCGCAAGCGCGGCATCAAGTTCAACCTGGGCACCTTCTTCTCCAAGGCCGAGTACACCGCGGACGGCGTCAAGGTCACGCTGGCCGACGGCAAGGAGTTCGAGGCCGAGGTCCTGCTGGTCGCGGTGGGCCGCGGGCCCGTCTCCGCCGGTCTCGGCTACGAGGAGCAGGGCGTCGCCACGGACCGCGGTTACGTCCTGGTCGACGAGTACATGCGCACCAACGTCCCGACCGTCTCCGCCGTCGGCGACCTGGTCCCGACCCTCCAGCTCGCGCACGTCGGCTTCGCCGAGGGCATGCTGGTGGCGGAGCGTCTGGCCGGTCAGAAGGTCGTCCCGATCGACTACGACGGTGTCCCCCGGGTGACGTACTGCCACCCCGAGGTCGCCTCCGTGGGTATCACCGAGGCCAAGGCCAAGGAGATCTACGGCGCGGACAAGGTCGTCGCTCTGAAGTACAACCTCGCGGGCAACGGCAAGAGCAAGATCCTCAACACCGCGGGCGAGATCAAGCTCGTCCAGGTGAAGGACGGTGCCGTGGTCGGCGTCCACATGGTCGGCGACCGCATGGGCGAGCAGGTCGGCGAAGCCCAGCTGATCTACAACTGGGAGGCGCTGCCCGCCGAGGTCGCGCAGCTCATCCACGCTCACCCGACGCAGAACGAGGCGCTCGGCGAGGCCCACCTGGCCCTGGCGGGCAAGCCGCTGCACTCGCACGACTGACCCTCGGTCGAAGAAGCGACTCCGCGACGACACAGACTTCCGCAATTCGTAAGGAGCAACCGAAACCATGGCGGTTTCCGTAACCCTTCCGGCGCTCGGCGAGAGCGTCACCGAGGGCACTGTCACCCGCTGGCTGAAGGCCGAGGGTGAGCGCGTCGAGGCCGACGAGCCCCTGCTCGAGGTCTCGACCGACAAGGTCGACACCGAGATCCCCTCCCCCGCCGCCGGCATCCTGGCCTCCATCAAGGTCGCCGAGGACGAGACGGTCGAGGTCGGCGCCGAGCTGGCCGTCATCGACGACGGCACCGGGGCCCCGGCCGCCGCTCCGGCTCCGGTGAAGGCGGCCCCGGCCGCCGCGAAGCCCGCGCCCGCCGCGGCTTCGGCCGCGCCGGCGCAGGGTCCGGAGTTCGTGACGCTGCGCGGCCCCTCCGCCGCGGTCGCCAAGAACATGAACGCCTCGCTGGAGCTGCCCACGGCCACGTCCGTGCGCGCGGTCCCGGTGAAGCTGCTGTTCGACAACCGCATCGTCATCAACAACCACCTCAAGCGCGCCCGGGGCGGGAAGATCTCCTTCACCCACCTCATCGGCTACGCGATGGTGCAGGCCATCAAGGCCATGCCGTCGATGAACTGGCACTACGCGGAGAAGGACGGGAAGCCCACCCTCGTCAAGCCGCCGCACGTCAACTTCGGCCTGGCCATCGACCTGGTGAAGCCCAACGGCGACCGCCAGCTCGTCGTGGCCGGCATCAAGAAGGCCGAGACGCTGAACTTCTTCGAGTTCTGGCAGGCCTACGAGGACATCGTCCGCCGCGCCCGCGACGGCAAGCTGACGATGGACGACTTCACCGGCGTCACGGTCTCCCTGACCAACCCCGGCGGTCTCGGCACCGTGCACTCCGTGCCGCGTCTGATGCCCGGCCAGTCGGTCATCATGGGCGTCGGCTCGATGGACTACCCCGCCGAGTTCCAGGGCACCAGCCAGGACACCCTGAACAAGCTCGGCATCGCGAAGGTCATGACGCTCACGTCGACCTACGACCACCGGGTCATCCAGGGCGCCGCATCCGGCGAGTTCCTCCGCGTCGTCGCCAACTCCCTCCTCGGGGAGAACGGCTTCTACGACGAGATCTTCGAGGCGCTGCGCATCCCCTACGAGCCGGTCCGCTGGCTCAAGGACATCGACGCCAGCCACGACGACGACGTCACCAAGGCCGCCCGGGTCTTCGAGCTGATCCACTCCTACCGGGTCCGCGGCCACGTCATGGCCGACACCGACCCGCTGGAGTACCGCCAGCGCAAGCACCCCGACCTGGACATCACCGAGCACGGCCTCACCCTGTGGGATCTCGAGCGCGAGTTCGCGGTCGGCGGCTTCGCGGGCAAGTCCCTGATGAAGCTGCGCGACATCCTGGGCGTGCTGCGCGACTCGTACTGCCGCACCACCGGCGTCGAGTTCATGCACATCCAGGACCCGAAGCAGCGCCGCTGGATCCAGGACCGCATCGAGCGCGCGCACAGCAAGCCGGAGCGCGAGGAGCAGCTGCGCATCCTGCGCCGGCTGAACGCGGCGGAGGCCTTCGAGACCTTCCTGCAGACGAAGTACGTCGGCCAGAAGCGCTTCTCCCTGGAGGGCGGCGAGTCCGTCATCCCGCTGCTCGACGCGGTGCTGGACAGCGCGGCCGAGTCGCGGCTGGACGAGGTCGTCATCGGCATGGCCCACCGCGGCCGGCTGAACGTCCTCGCGAACATCGTTGGCAAGTCGTACGCGCAGATCTTCCGTGAGTTCGAGGGCAACCTCGACCCGAAGTCGATGCACGGCTCCGGCGACGTGAAGTACCACCTGGGCGCCGAGGGGACCTTCACGGGCCTGGACGGCGAGCAGATCAAGGTCTCGCTGGCCGCGAACCCGTCCCACCTGGAGACGGTCGACCCGATCATCGAGGGCATCAGCCGCGCCAAGCAGGACATCATCAACAAGGGCGGCACGGACTTCACCGTCCTGCCGGTCGCCCTGCACGGTGACGCGGCCTTCGCGGGCCAGGGCGTGGTGGCCGAGACCCTGAACATGTCGCAGCTGCGCGGTTACCGCACGGGCGGCACGGTCCACATCGTCATCAACAACCAGGTCGGCTTCACCGCCGCCCCGGAGTCCTCGCGCTCCTCGATGTACGCCACGGACGTGGCGCGCATGATCGAGGCCCCGATCTTCCACGTGAACGGCGACGACCCCGAGGCCGTCGTCCGCGTCGCGCGGCTGGCCTTCGAGTTCCGTCAGGCGTTCAACAAGGACGTGGTGATCGACCTCATCTGCTACCGCCGCCGCGGTCACAACGAGTCGGACAACCCGGCCTTCACCCAGCCGCTGATGTACGACCTGATCGACAAGAAGCGCTCGGTGCGCAAGCTGTACACCGAGTCCCTCATCGGTCGCGGCGACATCACCCTGGAAGAGGCCGAGCAGGCGCTCCAGGACTACCAGGGCCAGCTGGAGAAGGTCTTCACGGAGGTCCGCGAGGCCACCGCGCAGCCCGCCGCCGGCGACGCCCACGAGCCGCAGGACAACTTCCCGGTAGCGGTGAACACCGCCGTCTCCGCCGAGGTCGTCAAGCGCATCGCCGAGTCCCAGGTCAACATCCCGGACTACTTCCACGTCCACCCGCGCCTGCTGCCTCAGCTCCAGCGCCGGGCGTCGATGGTCGAGGACGGCACGATCGACTGGGGCATGGGCGAGACGCTGGCCGTCGGCTCGTTGCTGCTGGAGGGCACTCCGGTCCGGCTGTCCGGCCAGGACTCGCAGCGCGGCACCTTCGGCCAGCGCCACGCGGTGCTCATCGACCGCGAGACGGGCGAGGAGCACACCCCGCTCCAGTACCTCAACGACGAGCAGGCGCGCTACAACGTCTACAACTCCCTCCTCTCCGAGTACGCGGTGATGGGCTTCGAGTACGGCTACTCGCTGGCCCGCCCCGACGCGCTCGTGATGTGGGAGGCGCAGTTCGGCGACTTCGTCAACGGCGCGCAGACCGTGGTCGACGAGTACATCTCGGCGGCCGAGCAGAAGTGGGGTCAGACGAGCGGCGTCACGCTCCTCCTCCCCCACGGCTACGAGGGCCAGGGCCCGGACCACTCCTCGGCCCGCGTCGAGCGCTTCCTCCAGCTCTGCGCCCAGAACAACATGACGGTCGCGATGCCCACGCTCCCGTCGAACTACTTCCACCTCCTGCGGTGGCAGGTGCACAACCCGCACCACAAGCCGCTGGTCGTCTTCACCCCGAAGTCGATGCTGCGCCTCAAGGCCGCCGCGTCGAAGGCGGAGGAGTTCACGAGCGGCCAGTTCCGCCCGGTCATCGGCGACTCGACGATCACCGACCCGGCGGCCGTGAAGAAGGTCGTCTTCTGCGCCGGCAAGGTCTACTACGACCTGGAGGCCGAGCGTCAGAAGCGCGGCGTCACGGACACGGCGATCATCCGCCTCGAGCGGCTGTACCCGCTGCCGGGTGCCGAGGTCCAGGCGGAGGTCAACAAGTACCCCAACGCCGAGAAGTACCTCTGGACCCAGGAGGAGCCGGCCAACCAGGGCGCCTGGCCGTTCATCGCCCTGAACCTGATCGACCACCTGGACCTCGCGGTCGGCGCGGACGTGCCGCACGGCGAGCGCCTGCGCCGCATCTCGCGCCCGCACGGCTCGTCCCCGGCGGTCGGCTCCGCCAAGCGGCACCAGGCGGAGCAGGAGCAGCTGGTGCGTGAGGTGTTCGAGGCCTGAGCCTGCGAACCGCCTGACGAACCCGTCCGACGAACCTGTCGGACGACCGTCCGACGGCGAAGGGCCCGCCCCCGAGGTTTCGGGGGGCGGGCCCTTCGCCGTTCGTCCGGGCCGTCGTCCGGGATCAGGTCGTCCGGGGTCGGGGCGTCCGGGATCAGGTCGTCTGGGGTTCGAAGTCCCAGTACGGCCGGTTGCGGGAGCGTGCCGAGATGGTGTGCACGTGCTGCTTGCCCAGCGTCGCCTCGAGATCCGACAGGGCTTCCTGCTCGACCTTCTCCGCCTGGCGCCGGTCCCGCAGTCCGCGCAGATCGGCCGCGTACGCGATGCGGGCCGACAGGGTGAGCGGGTGGGTGCGCCCGAGCAGCTCGGCGGCCCGGGTCGCCGTGTCCCTGCTGAGCGCTGCCGCGCTCTCCGTGTCGCCGACGAGGTTGCGCAGGGCGGAGGCGTTGAGGGCGCACCCCAGACTCCAGGGATGGTTCTCCCCGACCGCCTCCGTCATGGCGGCCAGCGCCTGTTCGAGGAGGACGTGGGCATGCTCGCGTTCGCCCACGTTGCGCAGGATGAGCGCCTGGTTGGCGCGGGCTCCGGCGACGAAGGGATGGTCGTCGGCGAGCATCACCTCGTAGCGCGCGACGACGGCCTCGCTCAGCTCCCGGGCCTGGTCGATATCGCCGTGCTCCCGGGCGAAGCAGCTCTGGGCGCAGCCGAACATGAGGGTCCACGGGTGCGTCTCGCCCATGACCCGCTCGCCGTTGTCCAGGACGGTGCTGAAGAGCTCGCCGGCCCGCGCGCGATCGCCGTTGCGGTAGTGGCACAGCGCGAGGTTGTACTCGGCTTTCAGGGTCTGCGGGTTGCTGTCCCCCATCACGATCGCGTTGTCGCGGACGCTCTGCGCCTGGATCGATTCGGCCTCGGTGTAGCGGCCCAGCAGCCGCAGGTCGATGGAGTAGGAGATCTGCGAGTCGAGCGTCCACGGGTGACGCCCCTTCAGCACCAGCCGCCGCGCCTCCATGACCTGCCGGTCGATGTCCAGCGCCTCCGGGTACGCGCCGAGCAGGCGCAGCGAGACGGCCACGTTGTTGCGGGCGTTGAGAGTGCGTGAGTCCTGTTCGCCGAGGAGCTCGTGGTAGGCCAGCTGACTCCAGCGGGACAGTTCGAGCGCCTCTTCGTAGCGGCCCAGGCCGCGCAGGTCGGCGGCGAGACCGCTGGCGAAGCGCAGGTGCTCCAGGTCCTGCGCTCCCCGCTCCTCCCGCAGCTGGTCGACGGCCGCCCGGTTGAGGGCCTCGGTACGCGCGTACTCACCGCCGGCGCGCAGCACGTTGACGTAGTGGAACGTCAGTTCCCAGATCCTCGGGTGGCTCTCGCCGAGAAGCGAACGCCAGGACTCCATGGCGCGTTCGCCGAGCTTGCTGCCGGCCACGTACTCGCCGGAGAAGTACATGTAGCGCAGACAGTTGAGGACCAGGCCCTGGACACCCGAGTCCCGGCTGTTGAGGACGTCCGCGTACTTCAGGTGCGGCACGATGTCGGCGTACCGCTGCCACAGGCGGGTGTCGGTGGGCCGGCGCGGATCGGCCGCGGCCAGCGCCCTGCGCACGACATCGATGAACTCGGCCCGGTCCGCGTCCGGCATGTCCTTCTGGACGATCTGGTGGACCATGCGGTGCAGGTAGAGAGACTCACCGGAGGAGACCACCTCGTCGCCGAGGGTCTCGTGGGACTCCAGGCGCACCACGGAGTACTGGCGCAGCTGACTGATCGCCTTGTTCCACAGCAGCGGGTCGTTGAGCAGCCTGGCGATCTGTTCGGGCAGGTCGCCGCTCGGCATCTCCTTGAGGAGGCGTACGGGGATGAAACCGGGCGCGAAGAAGGTGCACAGCCGCAGGAGGTCGACGGACTCGGGGACGGTCTCGCGGAGTTTGTTCAGCAGTATCGACCAGGCGGTCTGGAAGGCGAGCGGGAAGTCCGCCGAGACCTTCACGACGTCCTGGTCGATGCCGCCTTCCAGCAGTCCGATGTACTCCTGGACCGACAGGTCGGAGTCGTTGAGCCAGCCCGCCGTCTGGTCCAGCAGCAACGGCAGGTCCTCCAGCGCCTCCGCGAGCAGGTCCGCCTCCGGCTCGGCGAGACGCGGCGCGCGGCGGCGGATGAACGCCACCGACTCGTCACGCGCGTACACCGGCACTTCCAGCAGCATGCTGTTGTGCTCGCTCCACTCGGGGTTGCGCGAGGTGATGATCACGTGCCCGGGACCGGTGGGCACCAGGTCCCAGATCTGGTCGGGCTCGTCGGCGCCGTCCAGGATCAGCAGCCAGCGGGCGAAGGGGTCGCCCCGGCGCAGCGAGTCCCGCACCGCGCGCAGCCGCTCGCCGTACTCCTGCCCGGTCCGCAGGCCCAGTTTGGGGGCCAGTTCGGCCAGCAGCCGTCGGTAGGTGACCCGTTTCTCGGCGTTGACCCACCAGACGACGTCGTACTCGGAGCCGAAGCGGTAGACGTACTCGGCGGCGAGCTGGGTCTTGCCCACTCCCGACATGCCGTGGAACGTCACCACGCCCGCGCCCGGCGCCGCGCCCTGCAGCTGGTGATAGGCGTCGTTGAGGAGGGACTCGCGGCCGGTGAAGCGCGTGTTGCGGCGCGGCACCCCGCCCCACACCTCGGGCATGGACGCGGGGAAGCGCGGCGCGCGGCGCTCGACCGCTGCCGCCTGCGGGAGCGGTCCGGCGGGCAGGCCGAGCCGGTCCAGCAGGCGCCGCTCGGCCTCGTCGGCGCCCACGTTGATCAGTTCGACCGGGGCGAGTACGGCGGCGGCGGTGGGCACGGACGCCGTGGTGACCGAGACGGCCGCGAACCGGGACGGGTCGGGGCCCACGACCTCTCCCAGCGCCGCGTTCCACTCCTCGCGGGTGCGCGGGCCCAGTTGGAAATACCACTCGCTGACGAGCACGAGGATCCGGCCCTCGGCCATCTTCAGGTGGCGCAGCAGGTCCACGAGCGGGACGTCCGCGGGCGAGTCCCATCGCTGGAACACCACGCGCAGCCCCCGGCGCTCCAGCCGGTCGCCGATCCAGGCCGCCCAAGCCCGGTTGAACCCGGCGAAGCTGATGGTGACGGTCTGATTCGCCGCCTCCCCCACGGTCGTCCCGACCGGCGTACGAGCTCCAGACATGCAGCGGCCTCCAGCGCGTAGTCCACGAAAATCCTAGAACCTCGGCGCATCGCTGGTAAGTGCGGCGGGCCCGCGAACGACACCTCGGCGCGACGATCTTTCCGCAGTGGACGGCTCGGCGCCGGTATCTTCACCCATTCGGCCGTGGCACGGACGGGGTCTGGCGCCGTGTCCACAAGGTGCGCGCGGCCTTCAGGTACGCCTGGGCCCTGGCCGTGTGGCCCCGGGGCGCGGGATGGGCGCCCATGTCCTCGTAGGCGGCGGCCATGGCGTCGACGAACCGGCGCCCCGGGGCGGTGAGGTGCGGGGCCCCGACGAGCGCGGGCAGGGCCGCACCGACCTGGGCCCGGTAGCGGGCGTGCTGGGCCCATGCCGACTCCCGGTGCGCCGGGTCGGCGGTGAGGGCGCGGCGTTGGAAGAAGTCCGCGAGCCCCAGATGCGCGTAGGCGCCCTGCAACAGGCCGTCGAACGGTCGGGGGTCGGGTCTCCAGGGAGCGAAGTACCGTGCCTCCGGGCCTGCTTGATGGAGTGTCGTCAGGTCGCTCAGCGCCGCCAGTTTCGCGTGCTGGAGTTCGTGGACGAGGGTCCCGGCGAAGGCCACCGGCGAAGGCGGGGTGCTGCACAACAGCGCGCCGAACGCGTCGCGCCGGGTCGCGCTGCAGCCACCGTCTCCGTCGTCTTCCGCGTCCGGCGGCATCTCCAGGGGAACCAGGCACCGCAGCAGCGCGAGTGCCTCCGCCACCCGGTGCGCTCCGCCCGAGCGCAGCGCGGCGGCCGTGCCCGACCAGGCCTGCAGCCACCGTTTGCGTTCCGGGTCGTCCAGGGTCGTCGGCGCGCTCAGCGCGCGGTGGCGGGGATGGCCCCGTGCCGTGCGGTACGGGTCGAGGTCGTCCAGGGGCAGCGGATCGGCCTCGGGCACCAGCCCGGGCAGCGCGTGGGCCGGTGTCCACGCGAGCGCCCCGGACCAGGCGCCGAGCCCGCGTTCCGGAAACACGATCACGTCCGCGGCATCGGGCTGGCGGAGCGTCACCCGGCCTCGGGTGCAGGTCGCCCGGACCGGGACGTCGCCGGCTGTCGCCATGCGCAGGGTCCCGAGGGAGGGAAGGTGGAGCACCCCTTCATGGGCTGTCAGGTCGGCGGTGAACGGGATCCCGGCACGTGCGGCGGCCACGGCGGCGAGGCCGCTGAAGTGGGCCAGGGCGCGGCGGAGTTCGCGCGCGTTCTCCCCGGTGGGAGGTCGCTCCACCGGGTGCAGGCCGCGCAGACAGCTCAGGGCCCACGGTCCGGTGAGCGGGTACAGCAGGCGGGTGCGTGCGAAGGAGGGTTCCGGCCGGTCCGGGGTCTCGGCAGTGCGCAGACCGGAGGGCACGGCGCGGTCCGCCTCGGCCAGCAGCGCCCAGTCGTCCCGCAACCGCGACTTCTGCGCCGCGGAGCAGACGGCCGGGTCCGCCGCCTGAGCCGCGTCGAGCACGGCACGCAGCAGAAGCAGCCGCCGGGCGTCCTGGTCCCGGGCCAGGAGTGCGAGCGTTTCGGGGCCGCCCTCGGACCGGCCGAGTTCGGCGAGGGCCCGGTCCGGGATCGCCGGGAGAATCACGGGATGCCCCCTTCAGGTGAGCTCGGGACGACGGCGGCGACAGCGGTGGCCATGGCAGAGGTGGCGGTGGTGGCGGAGGCCGTGGCGCCGAGCCGGGTGGCCACGTGGCGGATGAAGCGCTGGAGGTCGGCGCAGTACACGGAGGGGTTACGGAAGCCGTGCCCCGCCCGGTACCGGTGGACGTAGTGACCGCCTCCGCAGACCGAGACCAGCGGGCAGGCGCGGCACTGCTCGGCGAGGGCCGTCGCGCCCGCCTGCCGGGCGCGCACCCCCGGATGCCGCAGGGCCTCGTCGAACCCGTGCCGGAAGACGTCCAGCCCGGTACGGGCCGCGCCCTCGTAGGCGGACTTCAGGGAGTCCACCTGCTCGATCGCCCCGTCCGTCTCGACCACCACGGCGTCGAAGGGCTGCAGCCCCAGCGCTTCCGTGATCGCCGGCAGGCCGAGCAGCAGCGCGATGCACTCCTCGAACAGCCGCACCCGCGTCTCCCGGCGCCCGGCCTTCCACCAGCGGTCGAAGACGGTGCACAGCCAGCCGCCGTACACCGTTCCGGTGCCGTCCCAGTGCGGCGGCGGCTCCGACCAGTTCCCGTGCGGCAGAAGCAGGTCCAGGGCCGGCGGGCGCAGGGCGAGCAGCGACTCGTACGTCTGCACCGGGTCCTGTGTGACGTCGACGACCGCCAGGATTCCGGCGTACGACTCCGGGAAGCGGTCGGCGACGAGGCGCGCCCCGCGCGCGGCGGCGGGCCACGAGGGGCGCCCCGCGTGGTCGACGCGCCGTGCGTTGTGGGCCGGGAGACCTCCGTCGAGGCTGATGCCGACACCGATCCGGTGCCGGGCCAGGATCGCCAGGCGCGGTTCGGTCAGCAGGGTGGCATTGGTCTGGACGACGGCGCGGACCGTGCAGCCGGCCGGGGCGCGGTCGCGGACCAGGGCGGTGAACCGGCCGAGCGTCTCCGCTCCGGCCAGCAGCGGCTCGCCACCGTGCAGGATCAGCGAGAGGGCGGTCAGACCGTGGGCGCGCGCGTGCTCGGCGATGCGGGAGGCGGTGCGGTCCAGGACCTCCGGGGGCGCGGCGGCGGGGCGGCCGCGCCAGGTGTCGTCGGGGCCCTCGTACAGGTAGCAGTACCGGCAGGCGAGGTTGCAACGCCCATGGACCTTGACGATGAACTGCCGGAAGGGCGCGTGCTGTTCCGCCACATCAGCACCCCCCGTCGTATGCCCGCGCCACGAAACCGCTCGTAAGGGAACCGCTTCCCGTCCCGGGGGACGGCCCAAACGCCGAGCGGGTGACGCTGGCCGATTCGGTGGACGACACGACCGAAACCGGTGTGGCGCGCGGGAGGCACTCCGTGGTGGGCCGGGCGGGTGTTCAGAAGGAGTTGGCCCATCCCCAGAGCATCTCGCTCGGCCGCCTGGCCCGCTCGCGCAGATCCGCCAACACCTCCTGGAGCAAAGGGTGTTGAACCGTCGCCAGCTCGGCCAGGCTCAGCTCCGTCAGGTCCGGCAGCGCCGACAGGTCTCCCGTGGGCTCCACGCGGTCCGCGCCGTCCGCGCCGTCCGCACTTTCCGTGCCGTCCGCGCTGTCCGTGCGGTCCGAGCTGTCCATCTCGTTCCCCTCTCGTGCCGACGTGACCCGTACCGCCGCGTTCAGCCCAGCTCGGCCAGCCGCCGCGCCGTCTGCTCCGCCGTCGGCTCGCCCGTGCCCAGGTAGTCGTCCGGCAGTCTCGACCACTCCGCGCGGGCCAGTCGGTAGGCCTCGCGGGCGGCACGCGGCCGGGCGGCCGCCTCGTAGGACATACCCCGCCAGTGATGCGCCTGCGCACACAACTCGACGGCCTCATGGCGCCGACGACCGGTTTCGGCCACCCCCTCCGCCTCCCGGGCCGCCTCCGCCGCGTCGCGGAAGGCGTCGACCGCGAGGTCGAGCCGGGCGGGGCGGCGCAGGCTGCGGTAGGCCTCGAACTGGACCTGGCCGAGGTCCAGTCGGCAGCGGGCGGCCAGCAGCGGATCGCCCGCCTCCGCCGCCGCGAGGCCGAAAAGGTGCTCGGCCTCGCGCAGGTCGACCCGGTCCCCGCGGGCCCGGTAGCGCAGCATCAGCGCGCGGCCGAGCAGCAGCAGCCGGTGGGCGACCTGGCGGCTGCCCGCCGCGGTCTCCATCCGGCAGTCCCGCAGCACGCGGATCGCCCGGGACAGCACGTCCTGCGCCCGTACCCCGGACTGGAGTCCGGCCAGCCGCAGCAGCGCCTCGCCCCACTCGGCGAGGACGTCGGCGTGCGCGGGCGCGTCGCGGGACATCCGCTGGGCGGCCTGCGCGAAGTGGTCCGCCGCCACCTCCAGCTCCGCCGGTTCGCCCGACTCGGCGTAGCGGGCCACGGCGATCCGGCCGGCCCGCGCCAGCAAGGACGCGCGCCGTCCCTGTTCGCGCACCAGGGCGAGGGCCTCGTCGACCCGGGCCTGGGCGTCGTCCAGCGGGCCGCCCGCCTGGAGCAGCGCGTCGACCAGGTCGAGCAGGATGCGCACACGCGCGCGTGCCGACTCGGCGGTGTACGGCTCCGTGCCGTTGTCCAGGGCGTTGCGCAGCGACTGAGCGCCCTGTTCGGCGTAGAGGCGGGCCTGGACGGGATCGGCGGTGGCGCCGGACAGACGCAGCAGGATCCTGCCGTGCTCCAGGGGGAGTTCGGGCGGGCGCCGGCGCCGGTCGGGCCAGACGTCGGCGAAGGCCTCCAGCATGCCGACGGCGCCTTGGAGCAGCGCGCTGTCCCCGCCGAGCCGCCACTGTGCCTCCAGGGCGCGGACCCGTTCCAGGGTGAGTTTCAGCGCCTGGTTCTCGTCGAGCCCGGGCGCGGCGCAGGCGACGGCGTACTCGCGGTCGGCGCGGCGCAGCAGGTCCAGGGCGCCGGTGCGGTCGCCGCGCCGCCTGCGGTCGGTCGCGGCCGCGTGCAACACCCGGGCCAGCACGGCCCGTTCGTGCAACCGGCGCGGGTGTGCGGTCGCCCGTTCCGCGGCCGCCTCGGCCTCCTGGAGGAGGTCGTCGCCGCCCTGTACCTCCCACAGCCGCAGGGTGCAGTGCGCGTACTCGGCCCACAGTTCGGGGTCCGCGCCCGTCCGCTCGCGTGCGGTGGCGCCGCGCAGCAGCTGCACCGCGTCGATGACGTCCTGGATCATGCCCTCGCTGTCGAAGCGCTCGATCAGCGCTCGGGCCCTGCGGACCGCCTGGTGCGTCGGCCGTTCCACCGGCTGGCCCGGTCCGGTCCGGCTTGCGGGGCTCTCGAACTGCTCGGGCAGCGGCATGAACCGCCGCAGCACGCGGGCGGCGACCTCCGCGAAGGGCTGGGGCACGGAGGCCTCCTCGCCGTTGCCACCGTGGTCCCCGTGGTCCCCGTGGTCGGCGCGGTCAGCGCGGTCGGTGTTGTCCCGGTGGTCGCCGTTGTCGCCGTTGTCGCCGTTGTCCGTGCGCTGGGTGCTGGGTGTGTACGGGCGGCCCGCGCCGCCGTCGCCGAGCTGGGCCAGGGCGAGGGCGGGGAAGTTGGGGCCGCCCTTGCCGAAGCGCTGCTCGATGTACTCCGAGCAGTGCTTGAGCACCAGCATGGCCTCGTCGCGGCCCAGCCGGGACAGCAGAGCGTCACGCACGTCGGGCTCGATGCGGTACCACTGGGCGCCGCCGTCGGCGTACTCCTCCGACGCGCGCGTGACCAGGCCGCCGACCAGCACCTCGGCGAGCTCGGCCGGTCCTGAGTCGGGCAGCATCGTGCGCTGGACGAGCTGCATCACGGGCAGGCACAGGGGTGCGGCGGCCAGGTACACGGCGAGCCGGCCGGCGGCCGGGGAGGCGCTGGAGCTGAACCTGCTGACCCGTTCGAAGGGCGTGCGCCGACGGTCGGAACGGGCCGCCGGGGCGGCCGGCTGGTCCGCGCGCACCCACCCCACGGCCCCCGGGACGGGCCCGGCGCCGGCCCCGGACAGCAGCCTGGCCCAGGCGCCCAGGGCCACCGGCTCGGGCGGCAGCACCGGCACCGGCAGCGCTCCCCGACGCGCCTCCGCCGGGATCCCCGCGGGGGTCCGTACGCGCAGTGCGGCCGCTCCGCCCAGCGTCTCGCCGCGGCTCAACTCGCAGAACAGCACCGGCAGTCGCGTGCGGTTCCACAGGCGCTGCGGCAGCGGCTGGAGCACGGCGACCGGGCCCTGCCGGGAGAGGTGGTGCAGCAGCCGGTGCGCGTGGCCGCTGTGCCACAGGGGACCCGCGCAGTCGCTGACCAGCAGGACGATCCGGCGGCCGGTGGGATCGCTGAGCCGGTCCGCGGAGTGCAGCGGCGCCGCGTAGGCGTCGGGGCTGCGGCTGACGGCCGGCTCACCGTCCGGCCCCTGGTGCAGATGACTGACCTGGATGTCGGAGAAGGCGCCCAACTGGCCGAAAACCTGCTGAAGTTCGATGAACAGCCTGTCCCACACGCGCATCGAGGACGAGGCGTCCAGGACCAGTTGGAGCCGGGCGTCGCCCCGGGTGACGGCCCGGTAGACGGGCAGGATCAGGCCGCCCGCCTGCGCGCTGCGCTCCGCCGTCGCCGTCTCGTCGAGCCGCATGCGCAGCGGCGGCGCGGGGCTGCGGTAGCGCTGCAACCGGCGTAATGCGCGCTGGAGTTCGAGTGGGGCGGGCAGCACGGGGGCGGCGGGTACACCCACCGGGAGCGCGGCGGCCCGTCCCGCGCCACGGGTCCGCTCCACCCCGTCCTGCGGGACCGGGTACAGGCTCACCCGCCCGTCGGCCCCCACGTCCTGGGGCGGCGGCTCCGGTCGTTCGGGGCGGTCCCCGCGCGGCCGCCCGTCCCCGTCCGGGCCACGTGCGCCGTCGGGCCGGGGCGTGGGCCGGCCACCCGTTCCGGCGGGCGGGTCCTCCTGGTCGGCGGCCTCGACCGGCCGGGTCCAGCGCGCCAGCCAGAGCGCGTCGCACAACTGCGGCACATCGGGGTCGAGTCCGACGTCACGCAACCGCGCGACGAGTTCGGCGAGCGGATCACCGCCGCGCGCCACGGGAGGCGGGGCACCACCGGGCTCGACGGAGCCGCCTGCGGCCGGGACGGCGCCCGGGGGGCCGGGACGGCGGCCGTCGGGCGGGACTGGGCCGTGGCGGGCCGCTGCGTCGGGCATCAGGCCCTCACCTCGGACGGTCGAGTCGCTGGATGAGCAGGTCGGCCAGACGGTCCCGACTGGGCGGCGCGGCCGCGTCGGTGAGGTAGATCGCGTTCAGCAACTGGTCCGCCGCGAGGAGTTCACTGCGCGACCGCTCCAGGAACCGCGTGATCAGGTCGTCCCCGGCGCGCGCCGCCTCGTCGCCGAGATGGGCGCGGACGAAGGTGGCGAGCCGGTTGTGGTCGGGGCGCCCCAGCTCCAGGTGGATGCACCGGCGCATCAGCGGGGCCGGGAAGTCGCGCTCCCCGTTGCTGGTGAGCACGACGAACGGGAAGGCGCGGCAGCGTACGCGCCCGTCCCGCACCCGGACCTTCACCCCGTCGGCGGTCAGCACCTCCGCCTCGCCGTCCGGTAGCCGGTCGGCGATGCGCTCCAGCTCGGGAATGGCGAACTCGCCCTCCTCCAGCACGTTCAGCAGATCGTTCGGCAGGTCGATGTCGCTCTTGTCCAGCTCGTCGATGAGCAGCACGCGCGGGGTGTCGGAGGGCAGCAGCGCGGTGCCGAGCGGTCCCAGCCGGATGTAGCTGCCGATGCCCTCGACCGCGCCCGGCGAGCCCGCCGCCGACCCGAACCCGCCCTGTGCGGCGATCTGCACGTCCTGGAGCCGGGCGATCGCGTCGTAGTGGTACAGCCCGTCCTGGAGCGCGGAACGGCTGACGATCGACCAGCGCAGCACGTTGCCGAGGCCGAGTTCGTACGCCACCGAGTGGGCCAGCGTGCTCTTGCCCGCGCCGGGACTGCCCGTGACGAGCAGGGGGCGGCGCAGATAGAGCGCCGCGTTGATCATCTCCAGCTCCTCGGCGCCCGGCCGGTGCAGTTCCGCCAGGTGCCGGTGGGCGCCGAGCCTGCGGTCCTGCGACCCGTCGCCGGAGCCGGCCGCGTCCCGGCTGGTGAAGTCCCGCCAGGGGGGCGGGTCGGGCAGCCGCTCGATGCCGTCGTGCGGTTCGCCGGCGCCTCGGTAGATGAGCCACTCACTGGATTCGGTCATGATCCGGTCCTCGTCACTCGTCCACCGCCGCGGCCGTCCGAACGTGCATCACGTTATCCATCCTGGAGGTGCCTGGTAAGGGGCCGGCCGGCCCCGCGGGCGGGTGGCTTCAAGGGGCCTCCAGCAGGTCTCCAGTGCCGGGCAGCGGCTGGTGGGGATCGTCGTACAGCAGGGCGACCCCGTCGGCCCAGAACGACTCCGTGCGGCCCGCGCGCAGTCGCATCCGGAGCTCGTGCACGGCCTCGGGCAGGTGCTGCGCGGTGGGCGGTTCGGCGATGCCGTCGATCGTGCCGCGGTGGAACTCCCCGCAGACGGCATCGGCCCGGCCGCGCCGCCGGCGCCACAGGGCCACGCCGTAGCCGCCGAGCACGATCCGGGCGAGCGCCTCCGCGTCGTCCTCGTAACGGAGGTCGCCGTAGCGGCAGAGCACCGGGACGGTGCCGTGCGCCAGGGCGCGCAACTGCTCCACGGTCGGTACGGGTTTGCGCAACCCCTCGTCGCAGTCCAGGACTTCGGCCCTGGCGCGATGCGCGTGCAGCCAGCGCCAGCGGGCCCGTCGCTCCACGTCCAGGTCGTCCAGGTCGTCCAGGTCGTCGAGGTCGTCGAGGCGGTCCGGGTCGTCGACCCCTTCGACGCCGCCGGCACCGTCACCACCGCCGGCACCGTCACCACCGCCGGCACCGGCGGCTTCGCCCCTGCCGTCCGGTACTCCGCCGCCGTACGCGCCGAACGCCTCGTCGGGCAGCCGGTCGCGGTCGGAGCAGCGCACGACGACCGGCCGCAGCACCCCCAACGGCGCTTCTCCAGAAGCGAGTTGCCAGTTGTCGACGTCCAGGCCGAGCAGCGCTTGCGGCAGCGCAACCTGAAGGAGCGCCGGCCTGCCGGGCTCGTCGCAGTGCCGGAAGGCCTCCCCCAGCGGGCCGGCGAGGTGCGTGGGCAGGTCGGTCAGCAAAGTGCGCTCGGCCTCGTGCAGCCGGACCACCTCACCGCCGGGCGCGGCCACGGAGACCGACCAGTCGCAGCGGTCCGGCTCCCAGCCCCGTGGCACCAGTTCCAGCAGGGCGGAGGGCCGGGCCACACTGCCGGCGGAACGGGCACGCGCGCGTGCGTCGGGCGCACCACGCCGGTGCCCCCTGCGCCCGCCGGGCCCGTCCGTCGGGCGGATGCCGCCGGGGACCGTGTCGGGGGCGTCGCGCTCCGCCTCGTCCCGTCGGCGCAGCCGCTCGATGCGCTGCTCGGCGAGACCGGAC
Organism: Actinobacteria bacterium OV320; assembly: GCA_001298545.1. Lineage (GTDB taxonomy): Bacteria > Actinomycetota > Actinomycetes > Streptomycetales > Streptomycetaceae > Streptomyces > Streptomyces coriariae. The sequence goes on along the minus strand of LJCX01000029.1, from coordinate 646,568 downwards.
CGGTAGCGGGCGCCGAGCCGTTGCGCGGCCTGCCACACCCAGACCCACAGGGCCTTCTCGGCGTCCGGCGTGCTGGGCACGACGAACGGGCGCGGAGCGGACATCGCGCGCATCGCGTAGTCGAGGACGAGTTCCAGTGCCCCGTCGTCGCTCGCGCTCTCGTACAGCGCTCCGAGGCCGTCGCGCCAGCCGCGCGGCGCGGGCAGCGGGGTGAGGGCCTGGAAGTCGGGGAGGGAGTCGAGGATGTCCAGCAGGCCGCGGGTGCTCTCGGGCGGCGGGAGTTCGGCGAGCCGGCCCAGCAGTTGGATCCGCTCGTCCGGGCTGAGGGTGCGGCCCGGCCGCGCGCCGAGCCTGCCCTGGACGTCGGTCCAGGTCTGCCGCCGGGAGGCCGGGTGGCGCTGGCGGTCGCGGTGGTAGCGGTCGTGGGCGTGGAAGACCGCCTGGTAGAGGTCGCTGTGCTCGGCCACCGCCTCCGCGGGGACCCGCAGGGTGCGCAACTGCTCGATCCCCGTGGACGTGCCGCCGGGCCGGTGGTCCGAGCGCGCTTTCAGCACGCCGATCACCTCGCCGCGCTCGGGGTCGATCACCGGGCCGCCCGAGACGCCGTACGGCAGGTCGTTGTCGCCCAGCCGCATCTGCACGTCCGAGGACCAGCCACCGATGGTGCCCTGCACGGTGAGCGTGCCGTCCAGGACCTGCAAGCGGCCCTCGTTCTCGGTCCAGCCGGCGTACAGCACCCGGCCCTCGCCGTAATAGGCCGCCGGACGCTCGGAGACGTACACGCACTCGTGGTCGTCGACGGGCTCGGTCAGCTGGACCAGGGCGAGGTCCGGGGCGGGCCAGTTGCCCGCGGGCAGGGACCGCCCGGCACCGTCGGCCCGGTCGGGAAGGGTCGCCACCACGCGGCCGGGGGCGGCGGAGGTACCCCGCCCCGGCGCCGTCTCGTACACCCCCGCGCCCCCCCCCCCCCCCCCGCCGCAAGCCACATGTGCGCAGGTCAGAACCCAGTTCGGGGCGACGAAGAAGCCGCTCCCGAGGAACGTGCCGGGCTCCTCCAGGGCATACCCGACGACCGGGCGATGAATGCGCACGGTCGCCGCCACGACGAGTCCACGCAGTGCACGACGGGCCGCATCGAACGCGTTCGATGCGCCCGGGGCGTGCCCGCCCGTCATTCCGCGCCCCCGCCCGCACTGCCGTCGGCGCCCCCGTGCATCGGCGCGCCGGGAGACGCGCCCGCGTGCCGGACCCCGTCCTCGTCGGACGGCGAGCCGTCCCGCGCGCGGGCGCGCGCGCCGGAGCGTTCGGGAGGTGGTGCGTCGAGGTCCGGTGGCCCGCTGTTCCAGGTGAGGGTGACCGTGATGCCGGCCTTGGCCTCCCCGTCGGCGAGCAGACCCACGACCTTCCCGGCCTTGGCGGTCAGCTCGATGCCGAACTCGACGCTGACCTCGTCCGGCCGCACCGCGCGCAGCGGTTCCGCCAGCGACCGCGCGACCCCGGTGACGAGCGCGTGCAGGCTCTCCACGCTCGCCTCCACCCGCTCGGCGAAGCCGGTGTCGCTGTACGACAGCCGCCCGGACGGCGCCGACAGCTCCCCCGCCCCCGAGATCCGGGCCCAGACGGGCGTCCCGTCCGGCAGCGCGATGCGCGCCACCCGCGTCACGTCCTCACCACTCATGACACTCCCCCGCTGTCCCCAGTCCCCCCGGCCGCGCCCGTCGGTGCGCGGGCCCGCCACGGGGTGCCGACCGCGCGAGGGCCCCGGCGGCCCGCGGGACGCCGTCCCCCTGCGCCTATCCTTTTCCTGTCCCCTCCCCATCGGAGAGCGGATCTCTTCCTCCCCTCGCAGGAACAAGGGTCCTTCCCCCGAGGGGGGATCCCTATCCCTGCGACCGACCCACGGAGCACGATCCATGTACTTCACCGATCGCGGAATCGAGGAACTCGAGAAGCGGCGCGGCGAGGAGGAAGTCACCTTCGAGTGGCTCGCCGAGCAGCTGCGGACGTTCGTCGACCTGAATCCGGACTTCGAGGTGCCGGTGGAGCGGCTGGCGACCTGGCTGGCACGGCTGGACGACGAGGACGACGAGTAGTCCGTTGGGCGGCCGGCCGGCGGCGGTTCACGTGGAGGGGCGCCCTGGGGCGCCCCTTTTGCGTGGGCGGAAGTGACCACCGGAACGAGTGTCTTGACTTTCCCCCACCGCGATATATCGTGTTTTACGTGAGACGCGATATGGCGTGTCGTGTCGCTGTCGTGGAGGAGGTCCGCACCATGTCCGAGTGGTCCGTCGCCGAGCCGAGGAAGCTCTCTTTCGACGAGCCCGTGAGCGAACTGCGCGTGCGCATCGTCGACGGCACCGTGAACATCGTGGGCACCGACGAGGGCCCCGCCCGCCTGGAGATCTCACGGATCGAAGGACCGCCCCTGCTGGTGAGCCATCGCGACGGGAACCTGACGGTGGCCTACGAGGACCTCCCCTGGAAGGGCTTCCTCAAGTGGCTCGACCGCAAGGGCTGGCGGCGCAGCGCGGTGGTCTCGCTGGCCGTACCGGCCGGCACCCGCGTGGAGGTGGGCGTGGTCAGCGCCGGCGCGGTGGTCTCCGGCATCGAGGGCCGCGCCGAGGTGAAGGGGGTCAACGGCGACACGACCCTGGTGGGGCTCGCCGGCCCGGTGCGCACGGACACCGTCTCCGGAAGCGTGGAGGCCCAGGCCCTCACCGGCGACCTGCACTTCAACTCCGTGTCCGGCGATCTGACGGTGGTGGAGGCGGGCTCCTCCGTGAAGGCCGACTCCGTGAGCGGGTCGATGATCGTCGACCTCGATCCGACGAGCCGCCCCACGACCATCGACCTGACCAGCGTCTCGGGCGAGATCGCCATCCGGCTGCCCCATCCGGCGGACGCGCGGGTGGAGGCGAACACCGCGAGCGGCTCGGTCTCCAACGCCTTCGAGGACCTCCGGGTCAGCGGCCAGTGGGGCGCCAAGCGCATCACCGGCCGCCTGGGCGCGGGCAACGGCAGCCTGAAGGCGACGACGATCTCCGGCTCGATCGCCCTGCTGCGCAGGCCCCCGACGGAAGACGCTACGGACTACACGGCGGACGACGCCCGGCCTGACGACCGGGAGGAACGGGAGGAGCGGGAGGAGCGGGAGGAGCGGGAGACGAAGACGGCAACGACGACGGCGACCGGCACACCGAAGCAGGCACCGGCACCAACGGCGGCAGCGGAACCGCCCTCGGCCCCGACCTCGGCCCCGACCTCGGTTCCGGCGGCCGGTCCGGAGGGTGAAGCGCGCTCGAACCGGCCCATCGACTCGGGGGACAATGCCGTTTCCGGCCCGGGCGGCGAGAGCTCCTCCGGCGACCCGGCCGACAGCACGACCGACAAGAAGGTGCTCTGACATGCCTCCCGTCTTCGCCCACGGCCGTCTCCGCCTCTACCTGCTGAAGCTGCTGGACGAAGCGCCGCGGCACGGCTACGAGGTGATCCGTCTCCTCGAAGAACGCTTCCAGGGGCTCTACGCGCCGTCGGCGGGCACGGTCTACCCCCGGCTGGCCAAGCTGGAGACCGAGGGCCTGGTCACCCACACCACCGAGGGCGGCCGCAAGGTCTATGCCATCACCGACGCCGGCCGGGCCGAACTGGCGGACCGCAGCGGCGAACTGGCCGACCTGGAGCTGGAGATCCGCGAGTCGGTCGCCGAGCTGGCCGCCGAGATCCGGGCCGACGTACGCGGCGCGGCGGGTGATCTGCGGCGCGAGATGCGGGCGGCGGCCACCGAGGCACGCCAGGGCACCGGGGCGGGCGCCACCGAGCCCGGCGAACAGGGCGAGTACGGGGAGTACGGCGACAAGGAGTCGTGGCGCGCCGCCAAGGAGGAGATGCGCCGCGTCAAGCAGGAGTGGAAGGAGCAGGCGCGCCGGGCCAAGGACGAGAGCCGCCGCGCCCGCGAGGAGGCCCAGCGGGCCCGACGCCAGGCCAAGGAGGCACAGGAGCGGGCCCGCACCCAGGCCCAGGAAGAGGTACAGCGCATCGCCCGCCGGGTCCAGGAGCAGGTCCAGGACCACTTCACCCGGGGCGACTGGCCGACCGGCGTCCGCGAGGGCCTGACGGAACTCGCCAAGGAGTTCGGGGACTTCGGCAGGGAGTACGGCAGGGACTTCGGCTTCGGCCGTACCGGTACGACAGCCTCCACGACGAGCTCGACGACGGCCACGGCGGGCTCGACGGCAACCACGCACCCGGAGGACTCCGCCACCGCGGAAGAGTCCCCCACCGCGGAAGAGTCCCGCACCACGGAGAAGTCCCGCACCGCCGACGCCTCCCGCGCCGCCGAGTACTCCCGTACCCCGGAGGACTTCCCCGCCGAATACGAACCGGCCTGGGCCCACGAGGACACCGGCGGCGAACCGGCCCGCGATCTGGACCGCCTGCTCGACCGCTTCCGGGACGACATCCGTGACGCGGCCCGCGACCACGGCGTCAGCGGAGAGCAGCTCCGCGAAGCGCGACGCCACCTGTCCACGGCGGCGGCACACATCGGGGTGATCCTGCGAGCGCCGAAACCCTGACGCCCCCGGCCGACCCACGGCAGACCGGCGACCGCAGGACGGACAAGCAGACGCACAGGCAGCCAGGGAACCAGGGAACCAGACAGGCAGGACACCAGACGGGCAGGGGCCAGGCAGGCGGCCCGCCGGGCAGGGGCCGGGCAGGCGGCCCGCTCAGCCGGCCTTGGCCTCGGTCGCGGTCCCGGGCTCGCCTCCTCGGCCGGCGCCGTACAGCACCCGGGTGAGGGACGCGTGGGTGACGCCGTGGTCGGCGAGGATCTCCGAGGGAACGCCCCGGCGGGTGGTGAGGGCGAGCAGCAGATGCTCGTCGCCGATGTGCCGTTCGCCCTGGGCTATGGCGACGCGCAGGGTGCCGGTGAGCAGGTCCTTGGCGCCGCGGCTGAACGCCCGTCGGCCGGACCGCCCGCCGAACAGACCGCCCCGGCCGGCGGCGGCCAGCGCTCCTTCGCCATGTGTCTCCTCGACCCGGGACACGATCTCCGACAGGTCGATGCCCAGCCCGGACAGGGCGTCCGCGTCGGCCCGGGAGAGTCCGCCGCGACGGCGCGTCTCGTCCAGGTCCCGCACCAGCCCCGCCCGCCCACCGGGCGGCAGACCGAGCGAGGCCAGCGCGAAGGAACCGCGGCTGCCCTCACGGTCGAGCAGGGACAGCAGCACATGCGTCTCCTCGACCCGCGCCGTCCCCTCCCGCTCGGCGTGCACCACCGCACCCTCGACCACTGCACGGGCGTCCTTCGTGAACCGCTCGAACATCAATGCCTCCCGTACTTCTTGTGCACGGCCTGCCTGCTGACTCCGAGCTCCGCGGCGATCTCCTGCCACGACCAGCCCTGGTTGCGCGCACTGCGCACCTGCACCGCCTCCAACTGCTCCAGCAGCCGGCGCAGTGCGGCGACGGCGCGCAGCCCGACCCGTGGATCGCGGTCTCCTGCGCGCTCGGCGAGATCCGTTGCTTCGGTCATGATGTCAACGTACGTTGACACGAGAGGCATGTCAACCACAGTTGACACGAACGGCGAACGGCACGCAAAAGGCGGGCCCGGAACCCCGGACCCGCCTGACAGCAGGTCAGCCGTTGGTGAGCACGATCTTGCCGAACTGGTCGCCGGAGGCGAGCCGTTCGAAGCCCTCGCGGGCCCGGTCGAGCGGCAGCACCTCGTCGATGACGGGGCGCACACCGGTGGTGGCGCAGAAGGAGAGCAGGTCCTCCAGTTCGTCCTTGGTGCCCATGGTGGAGCCGACGACCTTCAGCTCCAGGAAGAAGATCCGGGTCAGCTCGGCGTACGAGGGCCGGTCACCGCTGGTGGCGCCGGAGATGACGAGCGTGCCGCCGGGCCGCAGGGACTTCACCGAGTGCGACCAGGTGGCCGCGCCGACGGTCTCGATGACGGCGTCCACCCGCTGCGGCAGCCGCGCGCCGGGCTCCACCGCCTCGACGGCACCGAGCTCCAGGGCCCGCTTCCGCTTGGCCTCGTCCCTGCTGGTGGCGAAGACCCGCAGTCCGGCCGCCCGGCCCAGCACGATGGCCGCCGTGGCGACACCGCCGCCGGCGCCCTGGACGAGGACGGAGTCACCGGGCCGTACGCCCGCGTTGGTGAAGAGCATGCGGTACGCCGTCAGCCAGGCCGTGGGCAGACAGGCGGCCTCCTCGAAGGAGAGCTCCTTGGGCTTGGGCAGGATGTTCCAGGTCGGCACGGCGACCTGCTCGGCGAAGGTGCCCTGGTACCTCTCGGTGAGGATGGAACGAGGCTCGTCGGGCCCGACACCGTGCCCGGTCTGGCCGATGACGGAGTGCAGGACGACCTCGTTGCCGTCCTCGTCGACGCCGGCGGCGTCGCAGCCGAGGATCATCGGCAGCCGGCCCTCGGGGAGTCCGACACCCCGGAGCGACCAGAGATCGTGATGGTTGAGGGAGGCGGCCCTGACATGGACGGTGCTCCAGCCCGGCCGGGCTTCGGGGGCCGGGCGCTCCCCCAACTCCAGTCCGGAAAGCGGCTGGTCGCGGTCGATTCGGGCGGCGTAGACGGCGAACATGCAGCCGACAATAGGGTCCGACGCCGACAAGCGAAACCGGACACCACTGTGAGACATACCCTCTTGCGCATCCCGCCCCCACGGCGCAGACCGGGCCCCGGCCGGGTACCTCCGGCCCACCCCGAGGCCCCGATCGCGCACCGGCCAGATGCGTCCAGCCCACCCCACGGCGCCGATCGAGCACCGGCCGGGCACTTCCAGCCCGTCCGGCGATTGAGGACGAGGCCCGTTCAGGGCCGAAGCGGGGGTGCGGCGGCGGCGCCCGCGTCATCACCCGATCGGGCGGGTGGGTGGGCAAAAAAAGTGGCCCCGCCGAAATCGACGGGGCCACCCACACACACGTCAGCGACGCGCAACCCCTTCGGCCCGAGCAGCCGCGGCGACCGCCGCAGTCACCGCGGGAGCAACCCTCTCGTCGAACGGCGACGGAATCACGTAGTCGGCGGCGAGATCGTCACCGACGACCCCCGCCAGCGCCTCGGCCGCCGCGATCTTCATGCCCTCGGTGATCCGCGACGCCCGCACCTGAAGCGCGCCCGCGAAGATCCCCGGGAACGCCAGCACGTTGTTGATCTGGTTCGGGAAGTCCGACCGCCCGGTCGCGACGACGGCCGCGTACTTGTGGGCGACGTCCGGGTGCACCTCGGGCGTCGGGTTGGCCATCGCGAAGACGAACGCGCCCTTCGCCATCGAGGCCACCGCCTCCTCCGGGACCGTCCCGCCGGAGACGCCGATGAAGACGTCGGCGCCGGCCAGCGCGACCTCCAGCGACCCGCTCAGCCCGGCCTTGTTGGTGAACCCGGCCAGCTCGCGCTTGACGTCGGTGAGGTCCTCGCGGTCCGCCGAGACGATGCCCTTGCGGTCGGTGACCGCGACGTCCCCGATGCCGGCCTCCACCAGCATCTTGGCGATGGCGACACCGGCCGCGCCGGCGCCCGAGATGACCGCGCGCAGCTCGCCGATGCCCCGGCCGCTCAGCCGCGCGGCGTTGCGCAGCGCCGCCAGCGTCACGATCGCCGTGCCGTGCTGGTCGTCGTGGAAGACCGGGATGTCGAGGGCGTCCTGGAGCCTGCGCTCGATCTCGAAGCAGCGCGGCGCCGAGATGTCCTCCAGGTTCACACCGCCGAACGAGGGCGCGAGGCGCACCACGGTCTCGATGATCTCGTCCACGTCCGTGCAGGCGAGCGCGATCGGAACCGCGTCCACACCGCCGAACTGCTTGAACAGAATCGCCTTGCCTTCCATGACCGGGAGGGAGGCCTCCGGGCCGATGTCGCCGAGCCCGAGCACGGCCGTGCCGTCGGTGACGACGGCGACGACGGACGACTTCCACGTGTAGTCGTTCACCAGCTCCGGCCGCTCCGCGATCGCGGTGCACACGCGAGCGACGCCGGGCGTGTAGGCGAGGGACAGGTCGTCCTTGTCGCGAACCGGGACGGTGGCCTGCACGGCCATCTTTCCGCCGCGGTGCAGCGCGAACACCGGGTCGAACGAGTCGAGGGGCTCCGCACCGCCCTCCTGGCCCGTTCGGTCGGCGCTCTCGCTGCGAGGATTGACGATCTCCGCTGCCACTGTGTCTTACCCCTTAGGTCTGCATGGTTTGAGGGTGGCCACTCCTGATTGAGAAGTGGGCGGGCATCGCGCTGGCCCCAGAGGTGATGCGTACGGCGCCTGCGCGTCGGGCGCGCCGCACACGCGCCCTGAGCCCCGGATGAGGGGTGTAAAAATCCTTCTTACCGGACGGAGACCACAGCCGACGAGTCCATTCCGTGCAAGGTCACATGGCTCACTCTGTGGACCTTGGACAGAGGTCACCTTGAGTGACATGACTCATGCGCGAAGTCTCGCCAAGCTGCCGCGAACCCTTGACACGGACTCACGTCGCCGAAACGGCGCGCGCGCCGGGCGACCACACCATGAGATCAACCGAAGATCTTTCGGCCGGAACGGGGGATTCCCGCAGATGGTCCGGCTCCGTCCGGTCGTGATGTACCGGAGTGATGCGGTTCGGGGGTCGCCCGTTATCCGATTTTGACATGGCTGGCCCCCTGAATGGCGTAGTCCGAATGGCAAGATGCCGTCATCACACGAGGTCGCGACACCCGAAGGTGTGTGTTCTCGTCGACCCATCGGCATTTGTCGACCCATCGGCATCTCCATCCATCCGCCGGAGGAATCCACCATGACCGCAAGCTCCACCCGTCGCACGACCGCCGCGCGCACCCGCCTGGCTGCGGTCGGATCCCTCGCGGTCGCGGGCGCCTTGCTGCTCACCGCCTGCGGCGACCAGACCGAGGGCGGCAGCAGCTCCTCCGAGTCGTCGAGCGGCTCCGACAAGGCTCCCCTCTTCTCGAAGCTCCCGGCCGACATCCAGAAGGCGGGTGTCATCAAGGTCGGCACCAACGCCGAGTACGCCCCGATGGAGTCCGTCGAGGGCGGCAAGATCGTGGGCGTCGACCCCGACATCGCCGCCGCGCTCGGCAAGCAGCTCGGCGTCGACTTCCAGTTCACCTCGGGCGGCTTCGACACCCTGATCACCGCGGTCAACACCGGCCGCTACGACGTGGCCATGTCGTCGATCACGGACAACAAGCAGCGCCAGGAAGGCCTGGACGACAGCGGCAAGAAGCTCGGCACGGGCGTCGACTTCGTCGACTACTTCACCGCCGGCACGGCCATCTACGTCCAGAAGGGCAACCCCAAGGGCATCAAGACGATCGACGACCTCTGTGGTCAGACGGTCGCCGTGCAGCGGGGCACCACCTACGAAGAGGCCCTCCAGGCGCAGTCCAAGACGTGCACCGAGGGCGGCAAGAAGGCCCTCAAGATCGAGTCCTTCGAGAACGACACCGAGGCCCAGACCCGCGTGAAGTCCGGCGGCGCCGTGGCCGGCGTCAACGACTACCCGGTCGCCGTGGACATGGCCCGCAAGGCGGGCAACGGCAACACCTTCGAGGTCCTCGACAAGCAGTACGAGGCCGCTCCGTTCGGCATCGTCGTCAACAAGAAGAACACGCAGCTGCGTGACGCCCTGAAGGAGGCCGTCGACGCGATCATCAAGGACGGCTCCTACCAGAAGGTGCTGGAGAAGTGGGGCGCCGAGAGCGGCGCGATCAAGGCCTCCGCGATCAACGGCGGCAAGTGATCCACCCGCACCTCTTGAAGTCTTCGAAGGGCAGTCCCCATGACTGACAAGCTCGACAAGTCCTCCGCGGGCGGCGCACCACCCGAGGACACCCCGCCGGTGGCCAAGGACTCGGCGTTCTCCGGCCCGCCGGAGGCCATCAAGGCCATCCCGGTGCGCCACTACGGCCGCTGGGTCAGCGCCGTGATCGTCATCGCGCTCCTGGCGCTGCTGGTCAACGCCTTCGCGAACGGCGACATCCAGTGGGACACGGTCGGCGACCAGCTGTTCAACTCGACCGTCATCGCGGGCGCCGGACGCACCCTGCTGATCAGCGTCCTGTCCATGGTGCTGGGCGTGGTCCTGGGCGTTCTGCTGGCCGTGATGCGGCTGTCGAAGAACCCGGTGACCAGCACGGTCGCCTGGCTGTACATCTGGTTCTTCCGCGGCACCCCGGTGTATGTGCAGCTGCTGATGTGGTTCAACCTGGCGCTGATCTTCCCCGTCCTGAACCTCGGTCCGATCTACAAGGACGAGATGACGGACGTCATGACGCCGTTCATGTGCGCCCTGCTCGGGCTGGGTCTGAACGAGGCCGCGTACATGGCGGAGATCTGCCGGGCCGGCCTGCTGGCCGTGGACGAGGGACAGACCGAGGCCTCGCACGCGCTCGGCATGAGCCACGCCAAGACGCTGCGCCGGATCGTCATCCCGCAGGCGATGCGGGTGATCGTGCCGCCGACCGGCAACGAGTTCATCAACATGCTGAAGACCTCGTCGCTGGTGTACGTGGTGACGTACAACGAACTGCTCCGCTCGACCTCGGTGATCGGCTCCTCGTCGTTCGCCGTGATGGAGCTGCTGTTCGTCGCCTCCATCTGGTACCTGGTCATGACCAGCGTCTTCAGCGTCTTCCAGTACTACCTGGAGCGGTACTACGCCCGCGGTTCGAGCCGCAGCCTCCCGCCCACGGTCTTCCAGAAGATCCGGGCGAACCTGTTCTCGATCGGCCGCGAAAGGAAGGCGTCATGACCGCGATGGTGAAGGCCGAGGGCGTGCACAAGTCCTTCGGCGCGGTCGAGGTCCTCAAGGGCATCGACCTGGAGGTCAAGAACGGCGAGGTGTTCTGCCTCATCGGCCCCTCCGGCTCCGGCAAGTCGACCTTCCTGCGGTGCATCAACCACCTCGAGAAGATCAACGCCGGGCGGCTGTACGTCGACGGCGAGCTGGTCGGCTACCGCCAGAAGGGCGACAAGCTGTACGAGCTCAAGGACAGCGAGGTCGCGCTGAAGCGCCGGGACATCGGCATGGTGTTCCAGCGGTTCAACCTGTTCCCGCACATGACGGCCGCGGACAACGTCATCGAGGCCCCGGTCCAGGTCAAGGGCATCAGCAAGGCCAAGGCGAAAGAGCGCGCGAAGGAGCTTCTGGACCGCGTCGGCCTCGCCGACAAGGCCGGGGCCTATCCCTCGCAGCTCTCCGGCGGCCAGCAGCAGCGCGTCGCCATCGCCCGGGCCCTGGCGATGGACCCGAAGCTGATGCTGTTCGACGAGCCGACCTCGGCGCTCGACCCGGAGCTGGTCGGTGACGTCCTCGACGTCATGCGCGACCTGGCCGAGTCCGGCATGACGATGGTCGTCGTCACCCACGAGATGGGCTTCGCCCGCGAGGTGGGCGACAGCCTGGTCTTCATGGACGGCGGCGTGGTCGTGGAGTCCGGCAACCCGCGCGACGTCCTGACCAACCCGCAGCACGAGCGGACGCAGGCGTTCCTGTCCAAGGTGCTGTAGCGGCACGGCGGACGAGAAGGGGCGGTACGGGAATCCCGTACCGCCCTTTCCGCCGTTCGGGACGGATCAGTGCCGGCTGGCCGGATCTCGTCGGTACGGTGCCGCGGTCACTTCAACGCCAGCAACAGAGTGTCGGAGGGTGACGCCCACACGGGCCGAGCCTCGCTGAAGCCCTGTTCGAGCAGCACGCGAGCGTGCCAGGAGGCGGAGGGCATGTCGCCGTCGGCGTGCTCGCCGTAGATCTCGAAGCGGCGGGCGGTCGGCCCGGCGAGTACGGGGTCCTTGGCGGCGAGCTGCCACCACTCGGCCCAGTCGAGCACCCCGTCGGCCCTGGCCTGATCCATGCGGGCGTGGCGCTGCGCGCGCTCCGCCGCGTTGATCCGGGGCGTCGTGTCGTCGATCATGTGGTCCGCGTTCATGAAGACACCGCCGTCGCGGACGAGTTCCGCGACCTGGCCGTAGAGGGCGGCGAGGGGTTCGCTGTGCAGCCAGTGCAGGGCCGTGGCGGTCAGGACGGCGTCGTACGTGTCGTACGGCAGGCGGGCCGGCCAGTCGGGGTCCTTGAGGTCCGCCGTCACGAGGGTGACGCGGTCGTCGCCGTCGAAGGTGCCCTCGGCGATGGCGAGGAGCGCGGGGTCGAGGTCGACGCCGGTGCTGGTCGCGCCGGGGAGGCGGGCGAGCAGCCGGGCGGTGATGGTGCCGGTGCCGCAGGCGAGGTCGAGGACGCGCGGGGCGGGCCCGACGAGCCCCTCGACCATGTCGAGCATGATCCGGAAGCGTTCCTCGCGGTCGGGCATGTACCACTCCTGCTGGCGGTCCCAGCTCCGCTGCCAGGCAGCCCAGTCGGCGCCGTTCGTGGCACCCGCCGTGGCACCCGTCGTGACACCGTTCATGGCACCGGTCGTGGTCGTCTGCGCGTCCGTCATCGCAACCCTCCGCCGTGTTCGTCACGTAATACCCTGGAAGCACGAACGGCTGTTACCCCCGCCCGCACCCCGACCATAGAGCGCCACCGTAAGGACTACAAGTGGAACTGGCCTATTACTCGGACTACGCCGTGCGCCTCGTCAACAGCGAGGAACCGGCCCGGGGCAAGGACGCGCTGACCTCGGTCGAGGCGGTCCGCGCCCTCTTCGGCGGCAACCAGTCGGCGGGCCGTCGGGCGACCGACGCGGACGTCACCCGGTTCCGCTCGGTCCGGGCCCGCCTGCGCGCGGTCTTCGAGGCGGCCGACGGCGGCGACGAGACCCTCGCGGTGGACCTGCTGAACTCGCTCCTGCTGGAGTTCCCGGTGAGCCCGCAGATCTCCGGCCACGACTTCCGCGACGACGACGGCCGCCCGCTGTGGCACATGCACCTGGCCGACCACCCGTCGAACGCGACGGCGGGCTACGCGGCCATCGCGGCCATGGGCCTGGCGTTCCATCTCACCGAGTACGGCGTCGACCGCCTGGGCCTGTGCGAGGCCGGCCCCTGCCGCAACGCCTACCTCGACACCTCGACCAACCGCTCCCGGCGCTACTGCTCCGACCGCTGCGCCACCCGCGCCAACGTGGCCGCCTACCGCGCCCGCAAGCGCCTGGAGGCGGACCGGACGGCCAGCACCGGCCTGGCCGCCGACAGCGCCCAGCGCACCACCGCCAGCGGCGAACGCTGACCGGGCTTCAACGGGCGGTAGCGCAGCCGCACCTTGCCCAGGATCAGCTCGTCGGGCACGGTCCCGTAGTCGGTGCTGTCGCCGCCGGCGTAGGTGTTGTCCCCACGGACCCACCACCCGCCCTCACGACGCTCCGCGGCCCGTTTGACGACGAGCAGGTCCTGCTGGAACGGATGCCGCAGCACGATCACGTCACCGACCCGGACCCGGGCGCCGTACTGCACCACCAGCCGGTCTCCCTGGTACAGCGTGGGCACCATGGACGGGCCGGTCACCTCGGCCAGTCCGAAGAGCGCGGCCGCCCTCGCGCGCTCGGTCTCCTGCGACAGCTCCGGCATCGCCGGCACCTCCCCGGTCTGTTCCTCCACCAGTCTCAGTCTGACCCCGGACTTTTGTCCTAAGCCCATGGGGGCACTCGCGAAAAGCCGTCTCCCAGGGAGTAATGTCCCACCTGAGAAGACGATCACGAGGAAGGAACGCTCCATGCTTTCCCGCCTGTTTGCCCCCAAGGTCAAGGTCAGCGCACACTGCGACCTGCCCTGCGGTGTGTACGACCCGGCCCAGGCCCGCATCGAGGCGGAGTCGGTGAAGGCCGTCCAGGAAAAGATGGCCGCCAACGACGACCCGCACTTCCAGGCGCGCGCCACCGTCATCAAGGAGCAGCGTGCCGAGCTCGCGAAGCACCACGTCTCCGTGCTGTGGAGCGACTACTTCAAGCCGCCGCACTTCGAGAAGTACCCGCAGCTGCACCAGCTGGTCAACGACACCCTGAAGGCCCTGTCGGCCGCCAAGGCCTCGACGGACCCGAAGACCGGCGAGAAGGCCCTGGAGCTCATCGCCGAGATCGACAAGATCTTCTGGGAGACCAAGAAGGCCTGATCAAGGCCTGAAGTTCGTCCCGGGCCGTCCGACCTGCGCCTGCGCCGGTCGCGACGCCCACCTGTCCGCACCCGGTCCGCGGGCCGCCGAACACGGCGACCCCGACGGCCCGGGTGCGGTCTCCTTTTCTCCGCCGCCGGGATGCCGCCCTCCGTGCGATGCTGGCCCCGTGACCCTCGAGGACCTGAAACGGCTGCGGCAGGCACGTGACCGGATGGACCGTGAGTACGCGGAGCCACTCGATGTCGCGGCGCTCGCGAGCACCGCGCTGATGTCCCCGGGCCACTTCCAGCGCAGCTTCCGCGAGGCCTACGGCGAGACGCCCTACGGCTATCTCATGACCCGGCGGATCGAGCGCGCCAAGACCCTCCTGCGCCGCGGCGACCTGACCGTGACCGAGGTCTGCATGGCCGTCGGCTGCACCTCGCTCGGCTCGTTCAGCTCCCGCTTCACCGAACTGGTCGGCGAGACCCCGAGCGCGTACCGGGCGCGGTCGCACGAGGCCGGCGCGGTGATCCCGTCCTGTGTGGCCCGGACGTACACCCGCCCGCCGCGCGGCAGGCACACCTAGGCTGGACGCCATGGACCTCAAACTCCACCAGTGTTTCGTCGCCGTCGACGACCACGACAAGGCGCTGCACTTCTACGTCGAGGTGCTCGGCCTCGAAGTCCGCAACGACGTCTCCTTCGAGGGGATGCGCTGGGTGACCGTCGGGTCGCCGCTCCAGCCGGACGTGAACCTCGTACTGGAGCCGCCGGGCGCGAACCCGGACTTCTCCCCCGCCGACCGGGAGGCGATGGCCCGGCTGCTGGCCAAGGGCGTGCTGCGCGGGGTCATCTTCACCACCGCCGACTGCGACGCGCTGCACGCGCGGGTGCGGGAGGCCGGCGTCGAGGTGCTCCAGGAGCCGACGGACCAGCCCTACGGGGTGCGCGACTGCGCGTTCCGTGACCCGGCGGGGAACATGCTGCGGTTCATGGAGCGGACCGGATGAGCGGACCGGTCCGCTGGGCCCACGTCTTCGTCGACCGGCCCACCCCGAGCTTCGCGCGGGCGTGCGACTTCTGGACCGCCGTCACCGACACGTCCCTCTCCGCCCCCAGGGGCGAGGACGCGGAGTTCGTCACCCTGCTGCCGAAGGGCGCCGACGCCGACACCTGTGTGAAGGCGCAGGCCGTCACGGACGGCGAGGGCGGCGCGCATCTGGACCTCTCCGTGCGGGATGTGCCCGGTTTCGTCGCGTGGGCGCGGGAACTGGGCGCGGAGACGGCCGCCGCGCACGACGGCTGGGCCGTACTGCGCTCCCCCGCCGGGCAGTTGTTCTGCGCGGTGCCGTGGCAGGGGGAGTCCGTGCGGCCGCCCGTGGTGGCCGGCAGCCGTCTGGACCAGGTGTGCATGGACACCCCGCCGTCGGCGTACGACGCCGAAGTGGCCTTCTGGAGCGGCCTGTTGCCCGACTGGTCGGCCCGGCCGGGCTCCCGGCCCGAGTTCCACGTGGTCGAGCCGCCGCCGGGGCTGCCGATCCGGATCCTGCTCCAGCGGCTCGACACGGAGAGCGCTGTCCGCGCCCATCCCGACCTGGCCTGCGGCCCGGACATCGACGCCGTACGCGCCCGGCACGAGGAGCTCGGCGCGGTCCTCGTCGCCCGCCGACCGCACTGGACGGTGATGCGTGACCCGACCGGCGGCCTGTACTGCCTGACCGGGCGCGACGCGGAGACGGGCGGGCTGCCCCGCGCGGCTTCCCGGGCCACCGGACCGACGTCCGGCCACTGAGCGCCGGGCCGCTTACGGCCCCTCTCCCAGCGGCGCGCCCACCCGCAGATTCCACCGTCCCGCCCGGCCGCTCAGGTCCACGGCGGTCAGCGGACGCACGTCGAGGCGCCAGAAGGCCGGTTCCGGCAGGCCCAGCGCACGCACGAGCAGGGCTCGCACGACGTCGGGTTCCACCACGGCGGTCACCCGCCCCGGAGTCCGGGCGGTGTCCTCCAGCCAGGCCCCGGCCCGGTCGCACAGCTCCCGCACCGTCTCCCCGCCGTGCGGGGCATGGGCCGGGTCCGCCAGCCAGGACGCGACCGCGTCCGGCTCGGCGGCGGTCACCTCGGTGAGGGTCCGGCCGCGCCAGCGGCCCACGTCGAGAGCGGCGAGCGCGGGTACCTGGGGCGCGGGCAGGCCCAGCGCCTCGGCGGTCTGCCGGCACCGGGTGGAGGGCGAGGCCGCCGAACGGTCCGCGCCCGGCAGCAGGGCCGCGACCGACCGGGCCCGGCGCACCCCGGCGGCGTCCACCTCGCAGCTGCCGTCGTCGAATCGCGCCTCGCGCAGGGCCGAAGTGATCGCCGGGGAGACCAAGGTCACTCGGCTGGTCATCGGTCTCCGCTCGGTGAGATCGGGAGGTGAGGCGGTCAGGAGGTCGGGTGTCAGGAGGTCGGGGCAGCGGGGGCTTCGGGTTCGGGTTCCTCTTCGGTCTCGGCGGCCTTGTGCTCAGCGGCCTTGTGCTCAGCGGCCTTGTGCTCGGCGGCCTTGTGCCGGGTGCCCGGTTCCACGTACGCCTCGCAGCGCGCGTTGTGACACGGGCCCGGTACCCAGCGCGGGACCCACGCGCCCAGCGTCTTGTGTCGCCGGACGACGGACTGCACTGGCTGCCCACAGGTGGGACAGACGCGTTGTTCCCGGTCCATGCCTCCAGGGTAGGGCGGCACGGACCCGAGCGCTCCCCGCTGTACGTCGGTGTCGGTCAGCGTTCCCTGTCGTACGTCCGTACGACCGCGCCGTTGCCGAAGGAGCGCACCCCGCCGAAGGTGAAGCGGGCGATGTCGAAGCCGGCGCCGAACATCGGCATGCCGGCGCCGTAGACCATCGGATAGGTCTTGATCACGAGCTCGTCGATCTCGTCGAGCAGCTCGCCCGCGAGACGGGAGCCGCCGCACAGGTAGATGTCGAGGCCGCCGTCCTCCGCCTTCAGCTCCCGGACCTTGTCGAGCAGACCGTCCGCGATGATCTCGACGTCCGGGGAGGGCGACTCGCCGAGGGTGCGGGAGGCGACGTACTGGCGCAGGTGTGCGTACGGGCTGGGGATGCCCTCCTTCAGCGCCACGTCGTAGCTGGCCCGGCCCTGGATGATCGTGTCGAACCTCCTGTTCTCCAGGTCGTCGAAGCCGAGCGCGCGACGGCCGTGGGTCGGCACGGTCTCCGGGTAGTCCGCCTTGAGGAAGTCGAGGAACTCCTCGTCGACGTAGGCGACCATCGCCGAGCCGTCGCCGTTCACGTCTCCGATGAAGCCGTCGACGGAGCAGGCGATGAAGTACGTGAGCTTTCGCAAGTGGGGCTCTTTCCGTAGGCTGACTTCCGAACCACTCCAGTTGTAGTACTTCAGGTGTAGTGGTTGCAAGCGGGTTTCCCGGTGTTTCGGGAAACGGGGCCAAGTGAGAGAGAAGGTTCCGCATGGCCGGAAATCCGGAGCGCCGGGCGGCCCTGGTGGACGCCGGGGTGGAAGTGCTCGCGCGTGAGGGCGCGCGAGGGCTCACGTTCCGAGCGGTGGACTCGGCGGCCGCGGTGCCGGTGGGCACCGCCTCCAACTACTTCACCGGGCGCGACGACCTGCTGCGGCAGATCGATGCCCGGTTGCACGTCCGGCTGGCGCCCGACCCCGAGGTGCTGGGCGCACTGCTGGCGCGGCCGCGCGACCGCTGTCTGGTCACGGCGTTCATGCACGACCTGATGGCCCGCGCGACCCGTGACCGGAGCGGCTACCTCGCCCTGCTGGAGATGCGCCTCGAGGCCACCCGGCGCCCCGAGCTCCGTGCCTCCTTCACCACGTCGGTGCGCGGCGACCTCGACCACGGCATGTCCTTCCACCGCGAGGCCGGCCTGCCCGGCGGCGACGAGACCGTCGTCGTCCTGTACCTCGCGATGCTCGGACTGATCCTGGAGCACCTGACCCTGCCGGGCGTCCTGGACGGCGTCCTGCCGGGGGTGGGGGTGCCGGAGGGGCTGGTCGAGCGGATCGTGGCGACGGTGGTCCCGGACGGCACCGAGGAACCCGCGTAGGACACACGGCGGCGGGCCCCGCACACCGTGGGGATGTGCGGGACCCGCCGGACCGGAACCCGCCGGAAGACAGCCCGGCTTCGCCCGTCGCCCCTCCTCGTCCTCGTCCTCGCCCTTTCCCTCGTCCTCGGACCGGTCAGGTCAGGTCCTAGCTGCTGCGCCGGGTCACGAACTCCGCCAGGGACAGCAGGCCGCCCGCCGACTCCGGGTCCGGGATCGCCCGGGCCAGTTCGTGCATCGCGCGGGCCATACGGTCGGCCGCCTGCTCCTGCGCCCACTCACGGCCGCCGGCCCGTTCGACGGCCAGCGTCGTGCGGTCCAGGTCGGCCGGGTCGTAGGGCGCCGCGTACAGCTCGGCCAGTTCGCCGGCCGCCGGAGTGCCGGAGGTCAGCGCGGCGACCACCGGCAGGGACTTCTTGCGGGCGGCGAGATCCGCGCCGGCCGGCTTGCCGGTGTGCCGCGGGTCTCCCCACAGGCCGATGACGTCGTCGATGAGCTGGAAGGCGAGCCCGGCCTCCCGGCCGAACGCGTCCAGCGCGTCCACGTCCTCCTCGGCCGCCCCCGCGTACAGCGCGCCCACGGCGCAGGCGCAGCCGAGCAGCGCTCCCGTCTTGGCCTCGGCCATGACGAGCACCTCGTCGAGGGTGATCTCGGCGGGGCCGCGCTTCTCCATGGCCGTGTCCGCCTGCTGGCCGGCGCAGAGTTCCACCACACAGGCCGCGACCCGGCGGGCGGCGGCCGAGGACGCGGGATGCGGATCCGCGGCCAGCAGTCCGAGGGCGAGGGCCTGCAGGGCGTCCCCGGCGAGGATCGCGTCGGCGTCGCCGAACACGGTCCAGGCGGTGAGGCGGTGCCGGCGGGTGGTGTCCCGGTCCATCACGTCGTCGTGCAACAGCGTGAAGTTGTGGACCAGTTCGACCGCCGCGGCCGCCCGCAGGGCCGCCGCGCGGGCCGCCGGGCCACCGAGCGCGGTGGCCGCGGCGAGCACGAGGGCCGGGCGGATCGCCTTGCCCGCGTTGGCCGCCGCCGGGGTGCCGTCCGCGTGCTCCCAGCCGAAGTGGTAGAGCGCGACCCGGCGCATGGAGCCGGGCAACGAGTCGATGGCCCGGCGCAGTTCGGGGTCGACCGACGCCCGGGAGCGCTCCAGGATCACCGCCGCGTCGTGCCCGTCGGCCGACCCCGGACCGCTGTCGCCCTGGCTGCCGATGGGCCTCCGCCTCTCGCGCGTCTCACCCCGGTACCGCCTGGTGGCGGAAGTCACCGCCAGCGGCCGATCTCGACGTTCTCCAGGACGCCCAGCGCGTCCGGCACCAGGACCGCGGCCGAGTAGTAGGCCGTGACCAGGTACTTGATGATGGCCTGTTCGTTGATGCCCATGAACCGCACGGACAGGCTCGGCTCGATCTCGTCCGGGATGCCGGACTGACGCAGGCCGATGACACCCTGGTCCTCCTGGCCCAGACGCAGCGCGATGATGGAGCTGGTGCGGGCCTCGGTGACCGGGATCTTGTTGCACGGGTAGATCGGCACCCCGCGCCAGGTCGGGATCCGGTTGCCGCCGACGTCGATCGTCTCGGGGACGAGCCCGCGCTTGTTGAGCTCACGGCCGATCGCGGAGATCGCGCGCGGGTGGGCGAGCAGCATCTTGGTGCCGCGCCGCCTGCTGAGCAGTTCGTCGAGGTCGTCCGGGCTGGGCACGCCGTCGTGCGGCTGGAGCCGCTGGTCGTACTCGCAGTTGTGCAGCAGCCCGAACTCGCGGTTGTTGACGAGCTCGTGCTCCTGGCGCTCCTTGAGCGCCTCGACCGTCAGCCGCAACTGCTGCTCGGTCTGGTTCATCGGCTGGTTGTACAGATCGGCCACGCGCGAGTGGATGCGCAGGACGGTCTGGGCGATGCTCAGTTCGTACTCGCGCGGCCGGGCGTCGTAGTCCACGAAGGTGTGCGGGATGTCCGGCTCGCCGGCGTGGCCGGCGGCGAGGTCGACCTCCTTCTCGCCGTACTTGTTGGTGCGCTGCTCGGGGATCGCGCGCAGCTGCTGGAGGTGCTCGCGCAGGGATTCGGCTCGCTCCGCGACCTGCTCGACGTCCTGCCGGGCCAGGATCAGCACCGTGCAGGCCGTGTCCGCGCGGGCCGTGTACTCCCAGATGGCGTCCGCGTCGAGCAGCGCCTGGTCGCCGAAGTACGCGCCGTCCGCCAGGACGCCGAGCACCTGGTCGTCGCCGTAGGGGCCGGTGCCGACCTTCTCGACGCGGCCGTGCGCCAGCAGGTAGACCTCTTCGCTCTGGCTGCCGAAGGAGGCGATGACCTCGCCCGGGCCGAACTCCCGCTGTCGGCAGCGCTGGGCGAGTTCCCCGAGCACCTCCTCGTCCTCGTAGGAGCGGAGCGCGGGCAGTTCGCCCAGCTCGGCGGGGATGACCTCGACGCGGTCGCCGGTCTTCACGAACGTGACGCGGCCGTCGCCCACCGCGTACGTCAGACGCCTGTTGACCCGATACGTACCGCCCTGCACATCCACCCAGGGCAGATTCCGCAGCAGCCAGCGGGAACTGATCTCCTGCATCTGCGGTGCGGACTTGGTCGTGGTGGCCAGGTTCCGCGCGGCCGCGGTGCCGAGACTCTGCTGCGGCTTGCCCGAATCCGCGCGGACCTCTTCGCCTACCGACATGAGAAATGCCCTCCCGATTCATGCACGGACGCCGAACTGCGCCGATGCACTTCGTTCACGCGGCAAGCCTTCCATCACGGTGCGTGCTCGTGCTATTACCCGAACGAGCGGGAATGGATCTACGTGGGCAGGGAAGAGGTACGTTTCACCGAACGGTGTTCGACAATGAGCGGGTGACCGACCTCCGCCCCCGCCTGCCGTCTCCCCTGCGGGAAGTGTCCGACGACCGGTTCGGGCGGTACGGCGTCCGGCTGCTGCTGAAGCGGGACGACCTGATCCACCCTGAGCTGATCGGCAACAAGTGGCGCAAGCTCGCGCCCAACCTGGAAGAGGCGGCGGGACGCACGCTCCTCACCTTCGGGGGCGCCTACTCCAACCACCTGCGGGCCACGGCCGCGGCCGGCCGTCTGCTGGGGCAGCCCACGGTGGGCGTGGTGCGCGGCGACGAACTGGCCGGCCGGCCGCTGAACCCGTCCCTGGCCCGGTGCGCGGCCGACGGCATGCGCCTGCACTTCGTGGACCGCTCGGCCTACCGCCGCAAGACCGAGCCGGACGTGCTCGGGCAGCTGCTGGACACGGTCGGCGCGCGGGACGCGTACGTCGTGCCCGAGGGCGGCAGCAACGCGGCGGCGGTCCGCGGCTGCCGTGCGCTCGGCGAGGAGCTGCGGGACCGCACCGACGTCGTCGTCCTCGCCTGTGGCACCGGCGGGACCCTCGCCGGCCTGGCGGCCGGCCTCGCCCCCGGCCAGCGGGCCCTGGGCATACCGGTCCTCAGAGGCGGCTTCCTGGGCGACGCGATACAGGCGCTGCAGGAAGAGGCGTTCGGCGGCCGACGGGGCGAGTGGCGGCTCGACGAACGCTTCCACTTCGGCGGCTACGCCCGGGTCACCCCCGAGCTCGAGACCTTCGCGGCGGACTTCGAACGACGCCACGGAGTGCCGGTGGAACGTCTCTATGTCGCCAAGTCGCTCTACGGCCTTGTCGCCCTGGCCGAGGAGGGCGCCTTCGCGCGCGGGTCGACCGTGACGGCCGTGATCACCGGCCGCCCGTTCCCGTGAGGCCACGGGGGACGGCCGCGCCTACGCCGTCTCCCGGAACGCCGCCGCCTCCTCCAGGTCCAGCCGGCGCAGCAGCGTGCGCAGCATCTCGTCGTCGATGTAGCGGCCGTCCCGCAGCCGGACGAACATCTCGCGCTCGGCGCTGATCATCTCGCGCGACAGACGCCGGTAGGTGTCGTCGACGGTCTCGCCGGTGATCGGGTTGACCTGCCCGAGGCGCTCCCAGACGGCGTTGCGGCGCCGCTCCAGGACACTGCGCAGCCGGTCGGCGAGCGGCGGCGGCAGCGCGTTGCGCTCGTCGGACAGCAGCGCGTCCAGGCGCTCCTCGGCGACCCGGGAGGCCTGCGCCTGGGCATTGGCCTCGGCGAGCGTCGCGGCCTGCGGGTCGGGCTCGGGGAACTTCAGCAGGCGGATCAGCGGCGGCAGGCTCAGCCCCTGCACCACCAGGGTGCCGATGACCGTCGTGAAGGTGAGGAAGAGGATCAGATTGCGGTACGGGAAGGGTGCGTCGCCGTGGTCCACGGTGAGCGGGATGGAGAAGGCGATGGCGAGCGAGACCACGCCTCGCATGCCGGCCCAGGCGATGACGATCGGCCCCCGCCAGGTCGGATTCTCCTCCCGCGCGCGGATACGCGCCGACAGCAGCCGGGGCAGGAAGGTCGCCGGGTACACCCACAGGAAGCGCGCCGCCACGACCACGAGGAACAGCGCGACGGCGTACCAGGCGGCGTCCACCCCCTCGTAGGCGCCGAGGCCCTTCAGGACGACCGGGAGCTGGAGGCCGATCAGCGCGAAGACCGCCGACTCCAGGACGAAGGCGACCATCTTCCACACGGCCTCCTCCTGGAGGCGGGTCGCGAAGTCGACCTCCCACGCGCGGTGGCCCAGGTAGAGCGCGACGACGACCACCGCGATGACGCCGGAGGCGTGGAACTGCTCGGCCGCCGCGTAGGCGACGAAGGGGATCAGCAGGGAGAGCGTGTTCTGGAGCAGGGGTTCCTTGAGGTGGGTGCGCAGCCAGTACAGCGGGGCCATCAGGATCAGGCCGACGGCGGTCCCGCCGACCGCCGCCACCAGGAACTCCTCGATACCGCCGGCCCAGGACGCGCCCTCGCCGACCACGACCGCGAGGGCCACCTTGTAGGCGGTGATCGCGGTGGCGTCGTTCAGCAGCGACTCGCCCTGGAGGATCGTGGTGATCCGTGACGGCAGGCCGACCCGGCGGGCCACCGCCGTGGCCGCGACCGCGTCCGGCGGCGCCACCACCGCGCCCAGCACCAGCGCCGCCGTCAGCGGCAGACCGGGGACGATCAGATAGGCCGCCCAGCCGACGACGAAGGTCGCGAAGAGCACGTACCCGACCGACAGCAGGGCCACCGGCCGCAGCTGGGCGCGCAGGTCGAGATAGGAGCTGTCGGTGGCGGACGTGTACAGCAGCGGGGGCAGCAGGAGCGGCAGCACGACGTCCGGGTCCAGGGTGTAGTCGGGCACCCCCGGCACATAGGACACCAGCAGGCCGACCGCCACCAGCAGCAGCGGCGCGGGCACCGGGGTGCGCCGGGCCGCCGCCGCGAAAGCCGCACTGCCGGCCACCAGCAACAGCAGTGGCATCACGTCCATGTCCAGCCCGCCCTCGTTTTTCCGCGCGGTCGTCCGCACGCCCGTCGTAATCTGGCAATCATGAAACAGTGCACGCATGCCGACGCGCTGCCCCACCCGGAACCCGTCCCGCTCGGCGAGACGTGTCCGGAGTGCCTGCGGGACGGCACCCACCCGGTGCAGCTTCGGCTGTGCCTGAGCTGCGGCCACGTCGGCTGCTGCGACTCCTCGCCGAGCCGGCACGCCACGGCGCACCACAAGGAGTCGGGTCACCCGGTGATGCGGACCTTCGAACCCGGCGAGAACTGGCGCTGGTGCTTCGTCGACCATGTCCTCGTATGAGGAGCCCCGTATGAGGAGACCATGACGCCCCGGCCGTCCTGCGGGTACGGTTCGACCATCTGACGCCTGGGTACGTCAACCCGGCGCGCCCTGTTCCCATTTGGGCCGACCGACCTCTAGACACGGAGCGTGTTCACAGCTTTACTGTGAGTGACGCCAGGGGGTTGGGGTCCCGGGGACAGAAACTTGAGAGCGCGATAGCGTCACCGCTGCACCACACACGCGTTACCCCGGGGGGCGACCCTCGGCCCCGAAAAGCTTGTACCACCTTGGAGGTGAGGGTGTCCCAGATCGCAGGCGAGCCCGCGACCCAGGACTTCGTGGAAGTCCGGCTGCCGGCTGCGGGTGCCTACCTGTCGGTGCTGCGGACGGCCACGGCCGGCCTCGCGGCCCGTTTGGACTTCACCCTGGACGAGATCGAGGACCTGCGCATCGCGGTGGACGAGGCTTGCGCGATCCTGCTCCAGCAGGCCGTGCCCGGCTCGGTACTCAGTTGCGTGTTCCGACTCGTCGACGACTCGCTGGAGGTCACCGTCTCCGCGCCGACCACGGACGGACACGCCCCCTCACGGGACACCTTCGCCTGGACCGTCCTGTCCGCCCTCGCGGGCAAGGTGTCCTCCGCCGTCGACGAGGACAAGACCGTGACGATCAGTCTCTACAAACAACGCGGCGCGGGACCCGGGCCGGCGTGAGGAACGGGGACGGGCCGGTGCGGGACGAAGAGCGCGGCACACGGGAGCTGCCGGCCGAGAACGCCGAGATTCCAGTCTCTCCGGACGGTTCCCGACGCATGGCGGACGGCATCGACGGCATTCCCGAGCAGGCCCGGCCGCATCCGGAGGACGACTCGGTCTCCGCGCAGGCGGGCCTGCCGGAAGGTGCCGTGCAGGGCTCGCCTCGGGAGAGGCGGATCGGGGGCTCGCCCCCGGGCCGAGCAGAGGCGAGGGCTCGACAGAGGGCGACGGGCGGGACAATGAGCGAGCACCAGCGAGACGGCGAACAGAGCGTGCCGGGCACGCAGCACGAACCACCGGCCGCCCCTGTGCCGGCCACCCCCGCGCCGGTACCCCCCGCGCCGGGGGACCGCAGCGGCGCACGGGCGATGTTCATCGAGCTGCGCAAGCTCGAGAACACCAGTGCCGAGTACGCGGAGATGCGCAACCAGCTGGTCCGCATGCATCTGCCGCTCGTCGAGCACCTCGCGCGGCGCTTCCGCAACCGCGGCGAGCCGCTGGACGACCTCACCCAGGTCGCGACGATCGGCCTGATCAAGTCGGTCGACCGCTTCGACCCGGAGCGCGGCGTGGAGTTCTCCACGTACGCGACCCCGACGGTCGTCGGCGAGATCAAGCGCCACTTCCGTGACAAGGGCTGGGCGGTACGGGTTCCGCGCCGGCTCCAGGAGCTGCGCCTGGCGCTGACCACGGCGACGGCCGAGCTGTCGCAGCAGCACGGCCGCTCCCCCACGGTCCACGAGCTCGCCGAGAAGCTGGCGATCTCGGAGGAGGAGGTCCTGGAGGGTCTGGAGTCCGCCAACGCGTACTCCACCCTCTCCCTGGACGTGCCCGACACCGACGACGAGTCACCGGCGGTCGCGGACACCCTCGGCGCGGAGGACGAGGCGCTGGAGGGCGTCGAGTACCGGGAGTCCCTCAAGCCGCTCCTGGAGGACCTCCCGCCGCGCGAGAAGCGGATCCTGCTGCTGCGCTTCTTCGGCAACATGACCCAGTCGCAGATCGCGCAGGAGGTCGGCATCTCGCAGATGCACGTCTCGCGCCTGCTGGCCCGCACCCTGGCCCAGCTGCGGGAGAAACTGCTCGTCGAGGAATAGCGGTACAGAGGAGCGGCGGCGAAACCGGCCTACTCCGATGCGCGGCCCGGCCCCCGGATCCCGAGGGCCCGGGTCGTCTCGCCGTTGACGATCAGGACGAGCGAGGCGACGGCGGTGGCCGCGAGCGCGATACCCGCCGGGATGGCCAGGCTGTCGGCCTGCAGAAGGTTGTAGGCCACCGGCAGCGCCATGACCTGGGTGATGACGGCGGGTCCCCGGCTCCAGCTGCGCAGAGCCAGCAGCCCGCGGGCGGCGAGCAGCGGCAGCAGCGCGAGCACGAGCAGCGTGACTCCGCCGGTGACGGCCTGCTGACGGTCGCCCGGGTCGCCGGTGATCCCCAGGGCGAGCATGCACACCCCGCCGACGACCAGCGCCAGCCCCTCCAGGGCTACGAGCGCGGCGGCGTACGTCAGCCGACGCGGGCGGGGTCCGGCGGTTTCCGGGGCGGCGGAAGTCTCGTCACTGCTCACCCCAGAAGGGTAGCCCGCACCTCTGGACGGGCCCCGGGCCACCCGCGCGCGAGGGCGCGGCGCTCGTGTCGAGGCTCACTCCGCGATCTCTTACCCGATCCCCACCTCGGCCTGTGCCCGGTACCACCCAGTAGGTACGCTGCAACTCATGCGTGCACTTCTCGTGGTCAATCCGGCGGCAACCACTACGAGTGCACGGACGCGCGACGTCCTCATCCACGCGCTCGCGAGCGAGATGAAGCTCGAGGCGGTCACCACCGAGTACCGCGGACACGCGCGTGACCTGGGCCGGCAGGCGGCGGACAGCGGAAACGTCGATCTGGTGGTGGCCCTCGGCGGCGACGGCACGGTCAACGAGGTGGTCAACGGCCTCCTGCACGCCGGCCCCGACCCGGAGAACCTGCCCGGTATAGCGGTGGTCCCCGGCGGTTCCACCAACGTCTTCGCCCGCGCCCTGGGGCTGCCCAACGATCCGGTGGAAGCCACCGGCGCGCTGCTGGACGCCCTGCGTGAAGGCGGTGAGCGCACGGTCGGGCTCGGCCTCGCGGCGGGTACGCCGGGCACGGAGGACGAGGCGGTGCCGTCGCGCTGGTTCACGTTCAACGCCGGACTGGGCTTCGACGCCGGGGTGGTGGGGCGGGTGGAGCAGCAGCGCGAGCGCGGCCGGAGATCCACCCACGCTCTTTACATCCGTCAGGCCATGCGCCAGTTGTTGGGTGAGTCACAGCGCCGGCACGGGTCGATCACCCTGGAGCGTCCGGGTGCCGAACCGGTGACCGATTTGGTGCTGTCCATAGTCTGCAACACGGCTCCGTGGACCTATCTGGGCAATCGCCCGGTGTACGCGTCGCCTAAGGCCTCGTTCGATACAGGGCTCGACGTACTGGGTCTCAGCCGTCTGTCCACGGCCTCGGTTGCCCGATATGGCACCCAGTTGCTCACTTCGTCCCCCGAACGGGGACCGCACGGCAAGCACGCCGTCTCCCTGCACGATCTGGACCAGTTCACCTTGCATTCGAAGGTCCCTTTGCCCCTTCAGATGGACGGTGACCACCTGGGGCTGCGAACAAGCGTGACGTTCACAGGCGTACGCCGTGCACTGCGTGTGATTGTGTGAGCAGAAAGGGCTGAAGTCCTTTCACTCGAACGTTTAGGCCAGGGTCCACCCCATGGAAGTACGGCTGTGACCTAGTCGACACCGAGGAATCAAAAAAAACTTTCCGGAAGGGGTTGTATCCGCCGCTGAGGTTTGCGAGTCTCTACGTGGCGATCGGGACGGCCCGCAACACCGGCATCCACTGATCACCGGAACCCCTCTTCAAACAACAGGACCGCGCCAGGGAACCTGGCTGGTGGCCCTTCACTTGTTGAGGGATTCGTGAAAGCGTTCACATTCACAAGCAACTTGCACGTAATACCAAGGAGAGGTAGCAGCCATGGACTGGCGTCACAACGCCGTTTGCCGCGAGGAAGACCCCGAGCTCTTCTTCCCCATCGGCAACACCGGTCCTGCGCTGCTGCAGATCGAGGAAGCCAAGGCCGTCTGCCGTCGCTGCCCGGTTATGGAGCAGTGTCTGCAGTGGGCGCTCGAGTCCGGCCAGGACTCCGGCGTCTGGGGTGGCCTCAGCGAGGACGAGCGTCGTGCGATGAAGCGCCGCGCCGCCCGCAACCGGGCCCGTCAGGCTTCCGCCTGACAACACCCGCCCCGCAAGCCTGAGCTTGGCGGCGCGTACAGCGAGTACGCATCTCCCGCCCCCGAGCCGCAGCGCGCAGTACCCCCGATGCGCAGCACAAGCTGCCAACGAGCATTCGAGCCCCGGACCCCTGAACGGTCCGGGGCTTCTTGCTGTGCGCCCGCGGTCTGCCCCACCGCGTGCCCACGCCGTCTGCCCACGCCGTCGCGTGCCCGCTGCTTCTGCTACTTCTGTGCGCGCACCGGGATGTCCAGGATCACCTGGGTGCCGCGCTCGGGTCCCGGGACCATGTCGAAGGTTCCGCCCAACTCGCCTTCCACCAGCGTCCGTACGATCTGGAGGCCGAGGTTGCCGGAGGTGTGCGGGTCGAAGCCCGCGGGCAGTCCGACGCCGTCGTCCTGGACGGTGACCAGGAGACGCGTCTCCTTGGTGGTGCCGCCGCGGACCGCGGAGACCTCGACGGTGCCGGTGTCGCCCTCGGCGAAGCCGTGCTCCAGGGCGTTCTGCAGGATCTCGGTGAGGACCATGGACAGCGGGGTGGCGACCTCGGCGTCCAGGATGCCGAAGCGTCCGCTGCGCCGGCCGGCGACCTTGCCCGGCGAGATCTCGGCGACCATCGCCAGCACCCGGTCGGCGATCTCGTCGAACTCCACCCGCTCGTCCAGGTTCTGAGACAACGTCTCATGCACGATGGCGATCGAACCGACCCGGCGGACCGCCTCCTCCAGCGCCTCCCGGCCGCGCTCGGACTCGATGCGCCGCGCCTGGAGGCGGAGCAGGGCCGCCACCGTCTGGAGGTTGTTCTTCACCCGGTGGTGGATCTCCCGGATGGTCGCGTCCTTGGTGATCAACTCACGCTCGCGACGGCGCAGTTCGGTGACGTCGCGGAGCAGCACGAGCGCACCGATGTGGGTGCCCTTGGGCTTGAGCGGGATCGCCCGGAACTGGATGACCCCGTCGTTGGCCTCGATCTCGAACTCGCGGGGCGCCCAGCCGCTGGCGACCTTGGCGAGCGCCTCGTCCACCGGGCCATGGGTCGGGGCGAGTTCGGCCGTGGTCCGGCCGAGGTGCTGGCCGACCAGGTCGGAGGCGAGGCCCATGCGGTGGTAGGCCGACAGCGCGTTCGGGGAGGCGTACTGGACGATGCCGTCGCCGTCGACGCGGATCAGGCCGTCGCCGGCGCGCGGGGCGGCGTCCATGTCCATCTGCTGGTTGGGGAACGGGAAGGAGCCGGCCGCGATCATCTGTGCGAGGTCGGAGGCGCTCTGGAGGTAGGTGAGCTCCAGGCGGCTGGGGGTGCGCACGGTGAGCAGGTTGGTGTTGCGGGCGATGACCCCGAGGATGCAGCCCTCACGCCGTACGGGGATCGACTCGACCCGTACGGGGACCTCCTCACGCCACTCCGGGTCGCCCTCGCGCACGATCCGGCCCTCGTCCAGGGCGGCGTCGAGCAGCGGACGGCGGCCGCGCGGGACGAGGTGGCCGACCATGTCGTCCTGGTAGGAGGTCGGGCCGGTGTTGGGCCGCATCTGGGCGACCGAGACATAGCGGGTGCCGTCCCGGGTGGGGACCCACAGGACCAGGTCGGCGAAGGAGAGGTCGGAGAGCAGCTGCCACTCCGAGACCAGCAGGTGGAGCCACTCAAGGTCGGAGTCGTCGAGTGCGGTGTGCTGGCGTACGAGTTCGTTCATGGAGGGCACGTCTGCGAGCGTACCCGTGGGTCTGTGCGGGGCCTAAACCCGTCGGCGGCGCTCGGGCGGCCGCGCGGGGCGCCCGGGCCCGGAAACACCCGCGGGCCGCGGCGCCTGAGAGGGACCCTCAGCCCTCCCGGCACCGCAGCCCGGAGCAATATCGGCCGCGGGGTGTGCGGTCCCGTCGACCGAAGGGTGAGGAACCGGGGCAGTCAGGGCAGAGAGCTCCGGGTCCTCGGTCCGCCCTCCTGTGCGGGGAAGACGGAGGTTCTGTGTCGCGCTCCCCTCCATTGTGGACTAGACCACTAGGGGTGTCCATGTGTGGAAGGTCGTTCGTTGTCTTGGGTGTACGGACGCTCTGACATCCACAACGCAGCCTAGCCTGTGCGGGTTCCCGCGCGGGGCCAGTTACGCGCGGCATTTTCCGCGATCCGCTGCAGGAGCGGCCCTCCTGACCCTCCCACGCCCCGAGACGGGCACCGTCGACTCTGTTAGATTGACCCCATAGATTGGTCTAAACCACATCGCCCTTCCGGGCCCCCCGTGCCCCTCTCAGAACGGCAGGCCAGCGTGGAAGTTGTCATCGTTGCGGACGCCCGGTCGGGCGGCGAGCTCATCGCCGAGGCCATGGCTCAGCTCCTGCGGCGCAAGCCGGACGCCCTGCTCGGTGTGGCCACCGGCTCCACGCCGCTTCCCGTCTACCAGGCGCTGGCGGCCGAGGCGCGCTCCGGATCGGTGGACACCGCGCGGGCGCGGATCGCCCAGCTCGACGAGTACGTGGGCCTGCCCGCCGAGCACCCCGAGTCCTACCGTTCGGTGCTGCGGCGCGAGGTGCTGGAGCCGCTGGGCATCGGCATGGAGGCCTTCCTCGGGCCGGACGGCACGGCCACGGACGTCACTGCCGCGTGCGAGGCGTACGACCGCGCGCTGGCCGCGGCCGGCGGAGTGGACCTCCAGCTGCTCGGGATCGGCACCGACGGGCACATCGGCTTCAACGAGCCGTGCTCCTCGCTGGCCTCGCGCACCCGGATCAAGACGCTGACCGAGCAGACCCGCGTCGACAACGCGCGCTTCTTCGACGGCGACATCGAACAGGTCCCGCACCACGTGATCACGCAGGGCATCGGCACGATCCTGGAGGCGCGGCACCTGGTGCTGCTCGCCACCGGGGAGGGCAAGGCGGACGCCGTCGCGGCCACCGTCGAAGGGCCGGTCGCCGCGGTGTGCCCGGCCTCCGCGCTCCAGCTGCACCCGCACGCCACGGTCGTCGTCGACGAGGCCGCCGCGTCCAAGCTGAAGCTCGCGGAGTACTTCCGGCACACGTACGCCGACAAGCCGGCGTGGCAGGGCATCTGAGCGCACCTTCACCACCGACGACGAAGGCGCCGGACTCCTCTTCAGGAGTCCGGCGCCTTCGTCGTCGGTGGCGCTCAGGCGTGCGTGCCGGCCGCGATGACCTCCGCCGCCGCGCGGCCGCACACCCGGGCCGCGCCGTGGGTGGCGATGTGCAGGGCGCCGCGGGGCGGGGCCTGGGGGACGCCCATCTCGACGACGACCGTGTCCGGGCGTGCCGTGAGGAGGGTGTCGAGGGCCGTCGTCATCCAGGGGTGCCGGTGCTCGTCGCGGACCACGGCCACGATCCGCCGCTCGCCCGCCGCGACCAGCGCCGCGTGTCCCGCGTCCGCGCCCGCGAAGCTGCCGGTCTCCGTCCCCGGCAGCAGCCGGCCCAGCTCCGCGGCCACGCCCCAGGGGGTCTCGTCGCCGACGGCGATGTTCGCGACCGGGGTGAGCGCGGCGACGTACGGCGCTTCGGTGAGCGGGGTGAAGACGTCGTCGCCGGTGAGGCGCAGTGCCCGGCGGGCGGCGATCAGCCCGACATCGGCTCGCCCGGCGCCGCGGCCCGCGCGCGCCGTCCCCTCGTCGGGTCCGGCCGCGGCCGTGCTCCGCGAAGCCGTCCAGCGGGCCAGGGCCCGCACCCGCCGCGCCGCGTCCGCGAGGCGTTGCTCGGGGAGCTCGCCCGTGCGGACGGCGGTGACCAGGGCGTCGCGCAGGCGGCGTACCGTCTCGTCGTCCGCCAGGCCGCCGCCCACGCAGATGGCGTCGGCGCCGGCCGCGACGGCGAGGACGCTGCCGCGCTCGATGCCGTAGGTCGCGGCGACGGCCTGCATCTCCATGCCGTCGGTGACGATCAGGCCGTCGTAGCCGAGTTCCTCACGGAGCAGGGTGGTGAGGATGCGCGGGGACAGGGTCGCCGGCCGGGCCGGGTCCAGGGCGGGGACCAGGATGTGCGCGCTCATCACGGCGCGGGTGCCGGCGGCGATGGCGGCGCGGAACGGGGTCAGTTCGCGTTCCGTCAGGACCGCGGGGTCGGCGTCGATGCGCGGGAGCGCGTGGTGGGAGTCAACGGCCGTGTCGCCGTGCCCCGGGAAGTGCTTGGTGCAGGCCGCCACGCCCGCCGACTGGAGGCCGGTGACGTAGGCGGCGGTGTGCCGGGCGACCAGGCCGGGGTCGGCGCCGAACGAGCGGACCCCGATGACCGGGTTCGCGGGGTTGGAGTTCACGTCGGCGGAGGGCGCCCAGTTGAGGTTCACGCCGCACTCCGCGAGGCGGCGGCCCAGCTCGGCGGCGACCTCCAGCGTGAGCGAGACGTCGTCCACCGCGCCCAGCGCGTGGTTGCCGGGGAAGCTGGAGCCGGTCCGCACCTCCAGGCGCGTGACGTCCCCGCCCTCCTCGTCGATCGCGACCAGGACGTCGTCCCGCTCCGCGCGCAACTGCGCGGTCAGCGAGGCGAGCTGCTGCGGCGAGGCGATGTTCCGGCCGAACAGGCCCACCGACGCCAGACCCTCGCCCAGGCGGCGCAGCAGCCAGTCGGGGGCGGTGGTGCCGGGGAAGCCGGGTTGGAGGACCGTCAGGGCGTCACGGGTGAGAGTGTCCGTGCCGCTGGCGATTGTCGTCATCGGGGGCGTTATCCCTTCACGGCGCCCGCGGTCAGCCCCGCGGCCATCTTGCGCTGGACGAGGAGGAACAGGGCGACGATCGGTAGCGCCATCATGGTGGCGCCGGCCATCATCGGGGCGTACTCGGTGCCGTGCTTGGTGGAGAAGTTGCTGAGCCACACGGTGGCCGTCTGGTTCTTCTGGCTGAGCAGCATCAGGGCGTAGAGGTACTCGTTCCAGGCCTGGATGAAGCCGTAGACCGAGGTGGCGACCATGCCCGGCGCCAGCAGGGGGAAGACCACCCGGACGAAGGCCCCGGTGCGGGAGCAGCCGTCGACCATCGCGGCCTCTTCCAGCTCCTTCGGGATGTTGACGATGAAGCCGCGCAGCGTCCACACCGTGAAGGGGAGGATGAAGGTCAGGTACGTGAGGATCAGGCCGGTCAGCTTGTCGTACTGGCCCAGGTCGTTCAGGAGCAGGAAGACCGGGATGATCATGGCGACGAGCGGGACCATCTGGACGGCCAGGATGCCCACGATCACGATCTTGCGGCCGCGGAAGACGAACCGGGAGATGGCCAGGGCGGCCAGCATGCCGACGACGACGCCGATCGCCACGACCGCCAGGGAGACGAGCAGGCTGCGGCCCACCGGGCCCCAGAAGTCGGCGATGTGCAGCGCGCGGCTGAAGTTGTCGAGGGTGAGTCCCGTCGGCAGCAGACTCGGGTCCGGGTCGATCGCGTCCTTCGCCGGCTTGAACGCGGTGTTGAGCATCCAGTAGACGGGGAAGCCCGCGACGACGAAGACGAGCACGCCGAGGAGGTTCCAGCCGGACTTCGACCTGCGGCGCCCGGACCGGCTTCCCGCCCGGCTCGCCTCGGAGGCAACGGCACTCATTCGACCTCTCCGATCTTCAGCATCTGGCGCATGTAGACGGCGACCACACCGAGCAGCAGCAGCACGGTGATCAGGGCGATCGCCGAGCCCTGTCCGTAGTCGTTGACCACGAAGGCGCGGTCGTAGGAGTACGTCGTCAGGATCTGGAACTCGGCTTCCGGGTGTCCGTTGCGCATGACGAAGACCTGGGGGAACACGCCCATGTCCCAGATGACCGACAGGGTCGTGAGCATCACGATGATCGGCTTGAGGATGGGCAGGGTGACGTACCGGAAGACGCCCCAGGCGCCCGCGCCGTCGATGCGCGCGGCCTCCTCCAGTTCGGCCGGGACCTGGGTGAGGCCGGCGCTGAGGGTGATGACCACGAAGGGCACGGCGCCCCAGACGACGAGGAGCATGATGACCGCCAGCCCCTGCGGTCCGCTGGCGAACCAGTTGTGGCCGATCAGCTCGACGCCCGGCAGCCTGCTCAGGACCGCGTTGAGGATGCCGTAGTCGGCGTCGAACAGCCACTTGAAGACGGTGGTGGCGACGATGACCGGCATGCCCCAGCTGGCCACGAGCGCGATGTTCACGAGGGTCTTCACCCAGCCGGAGACCCGCTGGAGGAGCAGCGCGATCAGCATGCCGATGACCATCGTGAAGATCACGCAGCCGGCCGCGAAGACGATCGTGCGGATGACGACCTGCCAGAACTCCCCGTCGCCCAGCACGCCCGTGAAGTTGTCGAACCCGACCGACTCGGCCGGCTGGAAGCCCCACAGCTGGGACTGCCCGAACTTCTGGAAGGAGAGGGTGACCAGCCGGACCAGCGGATAGCCCATCACCAGGGCGAGGACCAGCAGGCAGGGGGCGAGGAGCAGCCAGGGGGTCGTGGCCCCGCGGGAACCACGGCCGCCGCGTGGTCTCTTCGCGCCGGGTTCGCCCGCGGGCGGTGGTGGTGGCGACTGCCGCGTCGGCGGCACTTTGGCAGTGGTCGTGTCTGCGGCACTCATCCGCGCGCTCCTCAGCGGTCCCTCGGGTCGTACGAAGGCGAAGCCCCGTACGGGTCGTACGGGAGGCAGGGCCCCGCCCCGATGAAGCCCTCCGGGGTCGACGGGGCCCTGCCCTCAGGTCACTTGGTGTTGATGACCTTGTCGATCGCGGCGTCCGCGTCCTTCGCGGCGGCCTCGACCGTCTTCTTGCCGGTGCCGATGCTCTGCAGCATGGTCTGGAGCACCTGGGCCTTCTCGACCTGGCCCCAGCCGGGAGCCATCGGGACGAACCAGTTGGACTCGGCGGCGGTGGCCGGGACCGCGGTGGCCGGGTCGCTCTTGAGGGTCGCGAGGTCGGTCTTGTTGTTGGGCAGGTTGCCCTTGGCGATCAGGCCCTTCTGGCCGGACGGGCCGGTGAAGGCGTTGATCCACTCGGCGGCGAGGGCCTGTGCGTCCGACTTCACCGGGACGGCGAGGTCGGAGCCGCCCAGGAAGACGGGCAGGTTCTTGCCGGACGGGCCGGGCATCACGAAGTTCTCGACGTTGTTCGCGAGCTTGCCGGTCTTGTCGTTCTCCTTCGCCGCGGCGGTCGCGCCCTCCCAGGCGGGGGCGAAGATCATGCCGGACTTGCCCTGGCCGTAGACGATGTAACGGTCGGACTCGTCCTTGGTCTTGTCGCCGTGCATGTACTTGTCGAGGACGTTCTTGAACTCGTTGAGGCCCTTGACCGACTCGGGCGAGGACAGGTTGGCCTTCCACTGGCCGCCGTCCTCCTTGGCGATCGAGCCGCCGGCGTCGTAGACGAAGGACATGGCCGCGTACCAGTCACGGGTGGGCTGGTACCAGGCGGAGAACTTGTCGCCCTCCTTCTTCTGGACCTTGTCCAGCGCGGCCGTCAGCTCGGTGTACGTCTTCGGCGTGGTCTTGACGCCCGCCGAGGCGAAGAGGTCCTTGCGCCAGTTGGCGACCCGGCCGCCCGCGTAGTACGGGACGCCGTAGGTCTTGCCGTCGTAGGTCACCGAGGCCTTGAGGCCGTCGAGCCAGGCGGAGGAGTTGTCGAACTTGGCGGTGTCGAGGGGAGCGAAGGCACCCTTGACCATGTAGCCGAGCATCTCGGTGTTGCCCATCTCGACGACGTCGGGGGCCTTGTCGGTGGCGAGAACCGCGTCCAGCTTGGCGTTCTTGTCCGGCCAGCCGTAGTACTCGTGGTTGATCTTGACGCCGGGGTGCGCCTTCGTCACCGCCGCGTCGGCGGCCTTCACGAGATCGGGCCAGTTGTTCTGCGCGTCGACGGTGAGCCAGACCGTCAGCTCCTTGGCGTCGGTGCCCTTCGAGTCCCCGCTGCCACTGTCGTCCCCGCACGCCGCGATGGAGACCATCATGCCCGCGATACCGATCGCGGCTATCAGCTTGCGCTTCACGCCATCCTCCTCAGGGATGCCACACCCCCCGCCCACGGGCCGGGAACTCGATCTGGACCAATGGTGTAGACCAGTGCGCAGAGCTTGGCTCAGACCAATAAGCCTGTCAAGGGTGGCCGAACCCCCTCCGAACAGCCGTTATGGGACCTACATATGCAGGAACCTTTAAGTAAGAAGCCCTCGAAAACCCGGGCCCCGGAGGGCGCCGCTCCGGTAGACCATTTGCCCTGGTGGACTAGACCAGCAAAGGTTGCGACGGTATACAGAGGGATCACGGAACGGTGGAGCAGCATCCCCGCGTCCGTGCCACGATGTGAGCCGCGGCCGACGGCGTGTCGGCCATTTCGGCACCCGCAGCCGGGAAGGCAGGCCATGAGCACCGACGTGAGCAGTGCGGAGAACGAGGGTGGGGCGACCGTCCGTACCGCGCGTGTGCCCAAGTACTACCGCCTGAAGAAACACCTGCTCGACATCACGGAGACACAGTCTCCGGGCACCCCGGTCCCGCCGGAGCGCACCCTGGCGGCCGAGTTCGACACCTCGCGCACGACCGTCCGCCAGGCCCTGCAGGAACTCGTCGTCGAGGGCCGCCTCGAACGCATCCAGGGCAAGGGCACCTTCGTCGCCAAGCCCAAGGTCTCCCAGGCACTCCAACTCACCTCGTACACCGAGGACATGCGCGCCCAGGGCCTGGAGCCGACCTCGCAGCTCCTGGACATCGGCTACATCACCGCCGACGACCGTCTCGCCGACCTCCTCGACATAACGGCCGGCGTCCGGGTGCTGCGCATCGAGCGCCTGCGCATGGCCAACGGCGAACCGATGGCCATCGAGACGACCCATCTGTCGGCGAAGCGCTTCCCGGCCCTGCGCAGGTCGCTGGTCAAGTACACCTCGCTGTACACCGCCCTCGCCGAGGTCTACGACGTCCGTCTCGCCGAGGCCGAGGAGACCATCGAGACCTCGCTGGCCACCCCGCGCGAGGCGGGCCTGCTGGGCACCGACGTGGGCCTGCCGATGCTGATGCTCTCCCGCCATTCACTGGACCAGGAGGGCCGGCCGGTGGAGTGGGTGCGGTCGGTGTACCGGGGCGACCGGTACAAGTTCGTGGCCCGGCTGAAGAGGCCCACCGAGTAGAGGGTCTGTGGAGGGTCTTCCGCTCGGCTTATCCGTCACTTACATTGCCTGCGCATTACATCTGTGATCAAGGCGATCAGAGTGAGGGGACGGCCGCCGATGTCCGACGAGGAAACGAGGGAACCGGTGGTGACGCCTGTGCGCGTCGCCATCGCCCTCTGTCTGATCGCGCCCTTCGTGGCAATGCTGTGGGTGGGTTCGTACGCGAAGGTGGATCCGGCGTTCATCGGGATCCCCTTCTTCTACTGGTACCAGATGCTGTGGGTGCCCCTGTCCGCCGCGCTCACCGTGACCGCGTACAAGCTGTGGCAGCGTGACCAGCGCGGCCGCGCCGGCTCCTCGTCCGCTTCCGCGAAGGGCGGTGCGTCGGAGTGAAGGACGGCGTGAACGGCGTCGCGCTCGCCGTCTTCATCTTCTTCTTCCTGGCCGTCACGGTCATGGGCTTCCTGGCCGCGCGCTGGCGCAAGGCCGAGAACGACAGCCTCGACGAATGGGGCCTCGGCGGCCGGTCGTTCGGCACCTGGGTCACCTGGTTCCTGCTCGGCGGCGACCTGTACACCGCGTACACCTTCGTCGCCGTACCCGCGGCGATCTACGCGGCGGGCGCGGCCGGCTTCTTCGCGGTGCCGTACACGATCCTCGTCTACCCGCTGATCTTCACCTTCCTGCCCCGCCTGTGGTCGGTGTCCCACAAGCACGGCTATGTGACGACCTCGGACTTCGTGCGGGGCCGGTTCGGCTCGAAGGGCCTGTCGCTGGCGGTCGCCGTCACCGGCATCCTGGCGACGATGCCGTACATCGCGCTCCAGCTGGTCGGCATCCAGGCCGTGCTCGACGTGATGGGCGTCGGCGGCGGCGAGGACACCAACTGGTTCGTGAAGGACCTGCCGCTGCTGATCGCGTTCGGCGTGCTGGCGGCCTACACCTACTCCTCGGGTCTGCGGGCCCCCGCCCTGATCGCGTTCGTGAAGGACACGCTGATCTACATCGTCATCGCGGTGGCGATCATCTACATCCCGATCAAGCTGGGCGGGTTCGACGACATCTTCGCCAAGGCCGGCGAGGCGTTCAGCCAGACCAACCCGGCGACGGGCAAGCCGCGCGGCGCGCTGGCACCGGCGGAACCCGGCCAGTGGACGTACGCCACGCTGGCGTTGGGCTCGGCGCTGGCGCTGTTCATGTACCCGCACTCGATCACGGCGACGCTGTCGTCGCGCAGCCGTGAGGTGATCCGCCGCAACACCACGATCCTGCCGCTGTACTCCCTGATGCTGGGTCTGCTGGCGCTGCTCGGCTTCATGGCGATCGCGGCCGGGGTCAAGGTCACCAACGGGCAGCTGGCGATCCCGCAGCTGTTCGAGGACATGTTCCCGTCCTGGTTCGCGGGGGTGGCGTTCGCGGCGATCGGCATCGGCGCGCTCGTGCCCGCGGCCATCATGTCGATCGCGGCCGCGAACCTCTTCACCCGCAACATCTACAAGGACTTCATCAAGCCGGACGCGACGCCCGCGCAGGAGACGAAGGTCTCCAAGCTGGTCTCGCTCCTGGTGAAGGTGGGCGCCCTGGTCTTCGTCCTCACCATGGACAAGACGGTCGCCATCAACTTCCAGCTGCTGGGCGGCATCTGGATCCTCCAGACGTTCCCGGCCCTGGTCGGCGGCCTCTTCACCCGCTGGTTCCACCGCTGGGCCCTGCTCGCCGGCTGGGCGGTCGGCATGGTCTACGGCACCTTCGCCGCGTACGGTGTCGCGTCCCCGACCCAGAAGCACTTCGGCGGCTCGTCGAAGGAGATCCCGGGCATCGGCGAGATCGGCTACATCGGTCTCACGGCGTTCGTGATCAACGTCGTCGTCACGGTGGTGCTGACCTTCGTCCTGAGGGCCGCCAAGGCTCCCGACGGCATCGACGAGACGAAGCCGGAGGACTACACGGCGGACGCGGGCGACCCGGGCGTGGCGGTGGAGCTGCCCCCGGCCACGGCGGGCGCCGGCCACTGAGCGGCCCAGGGGCAGGCGATGGCCGGCCGGACGGGTCCTAGTCCCGCGTCCGTCTGGCCATCGCGTCCCAGAAGCGGTCCAGTTCACGGACCCGCATACCGACCCAGTGCGGGGTCTTCCTGCGCAGCCCCCGGGGCAGCCAGCGCCGGACGCTGCCGGGCAGCAGGGCCTGTTGCTGGCGGCAGAACGGCTCGCGGATCTCTCCCCGGGGCACACCGCCCCGGGGCGGGTACGGACAGAGCTGGAACCTGCAGCCGGGCAGACAGGTCGAACCCGGTGCGGGCGGGGTGGACGTGCCGACGCGCAGTCCGGGCCGCAGCGGCTCCCGGTCCGTGCAGATGCACGGCGGCAACGACATTCCGGGCTGTTCCATGCGGGCCAGGCGTTCCTCGACCTCGTCCGGGTGCCCGTCCCGTTCGATGAGGTTCAGCATCACCAGTACGTCGGCAACGAGACGCTGGGCGCGCGGGTCGAGGGTGCTCCAGCCGACCGAGGGCGGAATCCACAGGCTGTGCTTGCGGTATCCCCCGGTGCTGCCCGCGCGGGCGCCGATGTTGTCGGCGACCCCCTTCTCGTCGATCCACAGGAACCGCTCGGGCTGCCCGGTCTCCAGGGCGAGGGCGACCAGGTCGCCGGCCTCGGCGACGAACGGATGCAGGCGCCGCCGGGCCGGTGCGCCGGGCCGGTCCGGGTTCCCCGGCACCGCGTTCACCGTGCCCGCCATCGACAGCCAGCGCTTCACCGTCCCCACGGCGGTGGCCCCGCCGAGCCGCTGGAACGGCTGGTGACCGTCGGGCCGGCCGCCGGCCCCGTCCGGGAGCTCCCACAGGCACAGTGCCTGGAGCAGGCTGAGCTGCGCGTACCAGCAGCGTGACTGCTGGAGCACGGTCTCCGCCTGGCGGATCAGCTCGTTGCGGCCCCCCAGGTAGGTGTGCGGGTGCCGGTGGCGGCGGTTGGCCGCGTACTTGAAGCCCTGGGCCAGCGCGGCCTCCAGGGCGAGCGGCAGATCGGGGGCGCCGCCGGTGAACTCCGGGTCGAGGTGGCGCAGCCACTTGGTGAGGCGTTCCCGGGCCTCGTCGCGATGGGCCTCGTCGACGGAGCCCAGAAGCATCGGGAGCATCCAGGCGCGCATCACGAACTCCCGGAAGAGATCGACCCGTCGGTCGCGGTAGCGCCGGTTCAGTTCCTTGCGGTCCTCCTGCAGCCGCCCGATGTCCTCGGCCGACACGCCCCCGGGGGTCGTACGGTCCGCCCGCGCCCTGCCCATGCGTGCGGACCAGGCCTCGTACTCCTGCCTCTTCCAGGCCTTCAGCTTGTCCAGCCGGTCGTTGTACTCCTTGACGGGGTCGCTGTTCAGGCCGACCCGCTCGCGGATCACGGCGAACGCCGCGTTGCCGCCGGTGCCGAACTCCTGGGCGACGACGAGGCGGATGGAGTACGAGGGTTCCTGGATGCCCAGTCGGAAGAGCTCCCAGTACAGCGGGGTGGTGTCGATCCGGTCGGAGACCTTCCGCAGCGCGGCACCCAGTTGTTTGAGCACTCTGCGCTTGGCGTCCCGCAGGGTGCGCCGGTCCCCCTTGATGCCGGCCCAGTGTGCGCGCACCGCGGTGACGATCTCGCCCAGCCGTCCCGGGTCGTCCTCGGCGCTCTCGATCTCCAGGGCGGCCGCATAGAGGTCCAGGGCCTTGGGGTCGTCGGTGCGGCGGCCCGCGGCGGCGCACAGCCGGTGGGCGAGCGG
Source organism: Actinobacteria bacterium OV320 (assembly GCA_001298545.1). GTDB lineage: Bacteria > Actinomycetota > Actinomycetes > Streptomycetales > Streptomycetaceae > Streptomyces > Streptomyces coriariae. The sequence continues at coordinate 606,011 of LJCX01000029.1, read as the reverse complement.
GCGGCCTCGCACGGGCGTCCGCCGTACGAGTTCCGCGATCTCCTTGCGCATCTCGGTACGCACACCATGTCCCCGGGCCGGAGGGTTCGCCGCCCGGCCACGGGACAGCAGGACGAGGGCGATGAGCAGTTCCCGGCTGGGGCCGGGCGGTTGCAGCGCCTGCTCGGCCAGGTCCCCGGCGCCCCGCTCCCCCAGGTGGTTCAGCAGGCGGCAGCCGAAGTAGGCCTGGATGATGCTGTGCGGGAAACGGACCCTGTGCTCGAAGCCCTCCACCAGTCTGAGCTTGCTCGCGTGGGCCGCGAAGCGGGCGAGGACGGCATGGCACTGGTCCATGTTGCCCTCGCGCAGCCGCCTGCGCTCCGCGTCGCCGAGCCGCTCGCACAGCGCGTCCCAGATCCGGCGCCGGTGCCAGTCGGAGAGGGTGTTGCCGCGCTTGCCGTACTGGTCGAAGCCGCGGCCGGCCCAGGCGTGTTCGGCTCGGGTCCGCGCGCGCCGGGCCGGGCCGGGGTGCAGGATGTCCGGGTCGAGCAGCTCCGCGAAGCCGACCTCCAGCTTGTCCTGGAGCAGCCCGACACAGGCCAGGGCCGAGACCACTTCGAGCGTGTCGTGGCGCTCCCGCGGGTTCAGCGCGACCTCCTCGCGCAGCTTCCCCTCGCACAGCGCCTCGGCCCAGGTCTCCAGCAGCCAGAGCCGCAGGGTGGCGCGGTCGCGGCTGCGGGTGTTCAGGTGCCGCGGATCGCCGTCCGGGCGGTCGTGCTCCAGGATTCCCCGCCGGTGGAGTTCACGGGCGATCTGGAGGTAGATCGGCGACTCGGTCACCTCCGCCGTCTCCACGATCCAGTCCACCCGGCGCTCGTCGGTCTCCGGTACGTCCGCCTCGACGAAGCGCAGCGCCTCCTCCTCGCTGAGCGGTTCCAGGACCACGATCGCGGCGGAGGTGGCCTCCAGCGGGCTGTGCGGCCGGGAGGCGATGACCAGGGGCAGCTTCTCCTCGCGGGCGCGCTCGATGGCCCGGCGGATGACGTTGTCCCGGTTCTGCTGCCGGCCGTCGTCGAGAAGGGCCTCCTCCAGGCCGTCGGCGAGGACGACCGGCTTGTCGTCGGCGAGGAGTTGCTGCCACACCCGGTCGGTCTTGCTGCGCGCCAGAATGCCCTTGGGCGCCTCCTGGGCGAAGCGCTGCCTCGCCAGGCGTTCGAAGTTCAGGTCGGTGCCGTCCGCCGCGTCCCGCAGTCTGACCGGCACCGGTACGGCGTGCTGGCGGGCGAGGAGTTCGGTGAGCCGTACGAGGACGGCGGTCTTCCCGGTTCCGACGCCGCCGACGAGCAGATACGGCCGCCGGGTGTCGCGCTCGCGCAGCCGCTCGGCGATGACCTGGGCGATGTCCTCGCGGCCCACGATCTCGGCGGTGTCGTATCCGGCGGTGGGCACCAGCCGGCGCGGGTCCCGCAGTGCCTTGGTGAGATAGCGCCGCTTGGTCCAGCGGTACCACCAGAACAGGAAGAGCGCGGCGGCGATCGAGGCGGCGAGGATCGGGCCGACGAACTTGAAGACGGTGTCGAACCCCTCGTTGCCCTGCCGCCACTGCTCGAAGCCGGTCGTGTCGTGCGTGACGAGGATGAACAGGCCCTCCCCGACCCAGGCGAGCAGCGCCAGCACGGCGACCAGCCAGATCACCCTGGTGACGTTGGCGTAGGAGACGCATCGGCGCCATTTCCTGGGGCGGGTGGCGCCGCGGCGGGCCTCCAGACGGATCGTCAGGGAGTGCCAGCGGCCGACGAACCCGTGTCCGATCCGGTGTCCCGCCCTTCGGAAGACCAGGGTGGCCATCGGCGCGTCGCGCGGTCGGTCCTTGCCGGGCGGATGGCGGACGACCCTCGTCATGGCGTGCTCCTTGCGAGTTCCGGGAAGGCGGTTCCCCGGACGGGGGACTCGCGGGTCACAGGATTCGCACGGCGCCGACGCCTACTTCCATGGAATCACTCCCGGCACGCTCCGCAACCCGGGACCAGGTCTGCGAACATACGGTTTTCGTCCGTACACCCGAGCTGATCCGGCATCCCGTGCCACACCGGAACGATCTCACCCTGATCGCCTGTCAGCTGACGCTCTGAAACCGCCCCGACACAACATCTGGGGGTGGCGTGACAGGTGAGCACAAGATGTATGCTCATGCTCGCTGTCGCCGCAGGGGAATCCGGTGCGAATCCGGAACTGTCCCGCAACGGTGTACTTGCGTGCATGCATACCCGTATGCGCACGCCTGTTCAGTCCGAGGTCCTGCCGACAGCGTGCCCGGCCGTCCGGTCCGGGTGCCCTGACGTCCGGGTCTCGTGGAGTGGGCCGGTGGACGCGACGCCCCGCGCTCGCGAGCTGCCCCCTGCCCTCCGCAAGGCCCATCGCCGAGCGAGGGAGAGCCCCACGTGACCATCGCGCCAGCCGACCCGGTTTCCGTCACCGAGCTGGAGACCGACGGTCCCGGTACCGCGTTGCTGCGGACCCTGACCGAGCTGACCGCCGACCTGCCCGACGCCGACCCCGGCCGGGTCGCCGCCGCCGCCCTGCGGGGCCGGTCCGCCCGGGCCGACGAGGGAGAGCTGCGCGAGCTGGCCACGGAGGGGGCCGCGGGCCTGATCTCCGAGGACCCCGCCTACTCGAAGCTGGCCGCCCGGCTGCTGACGATCAGCATCGCCGCGGAGGCCGCCTCCCAGGGCGTCACCTCGTTCACCGGATCGGTCGCCGTCGGCCACCGCGAGGGCCTGATCGCCGACCGCACCGCCGAGTTCGTGCGCGTCCACGCGGTCCGTCTCGACGCCCTGATCGACGAGCAGGCCGACGACCGCTTCGGCTACTTCGGGCTGCGTACCCTGCACTCCCGCTACCTTCTGCGGCACCCGATCACCCGCAAGGTCGTCGAGACGCCGCAGCACTTCCTGCTGCGCGTCGCCTGCGGCCTCGCCGAGGACGACACGCTCCGTTCCCTGGACGAGGTCGCCGCGCTCTACCGGCTGATGAGCCGTCTGGACTACCTGCCGTCCTCCCCCACGCTCTTCAACTCCGGTACCCGGCACCCCCAGATGTCGTCGTGCTACCTCCTCGACTCGCCGCTGGACGAGCTGGACTCCATCTACGACCGCTACCACCAGGTGGCCCGGCTGTCGAAGCACGCGGGCGGCATCGGCCTTTCGTACTCCCGTATCCGCAGCCGCGGTTCGCTGATCCGTGGCACCAACGGGCACTCCAACGGCATCGTGCCGTTCCTGAAGACGCTCGACGCCTCGGTCGCCGCGGTGAACCAGGGCGGTCGGCGCAAGGGCGCGGCGGCGGTCTACCTGGAGACCTGGCACTCCGACATCGAGGAGTTCCTGGAGCTGCGGGACAACACCGGTGAGGACGCCCGCCGGACGCACAACCTGAACCTCGCGCACTGGATCCCGGACGAGTTCATGCGCCGGGTCAACGCCGACGCCCCCTGGTCGCTGTTCTCCCCCGCCGACGTGCCCGAGCTCGTCGACCTGTGGGGCGAGGAGTTCGACGCGGCCTACCGCAAGGCCGAGGAGGCGGGCCTCGCGAAGAAGACCATCCCAGCCCGTGATCTCTACGGCCGTATGATGCGCACCCTCGCGCAGACCGGCAACGGCTGGATGACCTTCAAGGACGCGGCCAACCGCACCGCCAACCAGACGGCCGAGCCGGGCCACGTCGTGCACTCCTCCAACCTCTGCACGGAGATCCTGGAGGTCACGGACGACGGCGAGACGGCGGTCTGCAACCTGGGTTCGGTGAACCTCGGCGCGTTCGTCGACACGGCGGCCGGCACGATCGACTGGGAGCGGCTGGACGAGACCGTCCGCACGGCCGTCACCTTCCTCGACCGGGTCGTCGACATCAACTTCTACCCGACCGAGCAGGCGGGCCGCTCCAACGCCCGCTGGCGCCCGGTCGGCCTGGGTGCGATGGGCCTCCAGGACGTCTTCTTCAAGCTGCGGCTGCCCTTCGACTCGCCCGAGGCGAAGGCGCTGTCCACCCGGATCGCCGAGCGCATCATGCTCGCCGCCTACGAGGCCTCCGCCGAGCTGGCCGAGCGCAACGGCCCGCTGCCGGCCTGGGAGAAGACCCGTACGGCCAGGGGCGTGCTGCACCCGGACCACTACGGCGTCGAGTTCAGCTGGCCCGAGCGCTGGGCGGCCCTGCGCGAGCGGATCGCGCAGACCGGCATGCGCAACTCCCTGCTCCTCGCCATCGCCCCCACCGCCACCATCGCGTCCATCGCGGGCGTGTACGAGTGCATCGAGCCGCAGGTGTCCAACCTGTTCAAGCGCGAGACGCTGTCCGGCGAGTTCCTCCAGGTCAACTCCTACCTGGTGCAGGACCTCAAGGACCTCGGCGTCTGGGACGCCCGCACCCGTGAGGCGCTGCGCGACTCCAGCGGTTCGGTGCAGGAGTTCGCCTGGATCCCGGCGGAGGTGCGCGCCCTGTACCGCACGGCGTGGGAGATCCCGCAGCGCGGCCTGATCGACATGGCCGCCGCCCGCACCCCGTACCTGGACCAGGCCCAGTCCCTGAACCTGTTCCTGGAGACGCCGACCATCGGCAAGCTCTCCTCGATGTACGCGTACGCCTGGAAGTCGGGCCTGAAGACGACGTACTACCTGCGCTCCCGCCCGGCGACCCGCATCGCCCGCGCGGCCCAGGCGCAGGCTCAGCCCGAGAAGACCATCCCCGTGCAGCAGGTGACCGAGCCCGACGCCGTCGCCTGCTCCCTTGAGAACCCCGAGTCCTGCGAGGCCTGCCAGTAATGACCACCGCACCCGAGAAGACCGAGAAGAACCTGCTCGACCCGGGCTTCGAGCTGACCCTTCGCCCGATGCGCTACCCGGACTTCTACGAGCGCTACCGGGACGCCATCAAGAACACCTGGACCGTCGAGGAGGTCGACCTCCACTCGGACGTCGCCGACCTGGCGAAGCTGTCCGAGGGCGAGCAGCACATGATCGGCCGGCTGGTCGCGTTCTTCGCGACGGGCGACTCGATCGTGGCGAACAACCTCGTGCTCACGCTGTACAAGCACATCAACTCCCCCGAGGCGCGCCTCTATCTGTCGCGGCAGCTCTTCGAGGAGGCCGTTCACGTCCAGTTCTATCTGACGCTTCTGGACACCTACCTCCCCGACCCGCAGGACAGGACGGCGGCCTTCGACGCGGTCGAGAACATCCCGTCGATCCGCGAGAAGGCCGAGTTCTGCTTCAAGTGGATCAACGAGGTCGAGAAGCTGGACCGGCTGGAGACCAAGGCCGACCGCCGCCGCTTCCTGCTCAACCTGATCTGCTTCGCCGCGTGCATCGAGGGCCTGTTCTTCTACGGCGCCTTCGCGTACGTCTACTGGTTCCGCAGCCGGGGTCTGCTGCACGGCCTCGCCACGGGCACCAACTGGGTGTTCCGTGACGAGACGATGCACATGAGCTTCGCCTTCGAGGTGGTCGACACCGTCCGCAAGGAGGAGCCGGACCTGTTCGACGACCGGCTCCAGGAGGAGGTGACCGCCATGCTGCGGGAGGCCGTCGAGGCCGAGCTCCAGTTCGGGCGCGACCTGTGCGGCGAGGGGCTGCCGGGCATGAACACCGACTCGATGCGGCAGTACCTCGAGTGCGTCGCCGACCAGCGTCTGTCGCGGCTCGGGTTCGCCCCGGTGTACGGCTCGGAGAACCCCTTCTCCTTCATGGAGCTCCAGGGCGTTCAGGAGCTGACCAACTTCTTCGAGCGCCGTCCGTCGGCGTACCAGGTCGCGGTGGAGGGCACCGTCGACCTGGACGAGGACTTCTGACCCTCCCTCTCCCCTCGGGCCTCCTGGGCCTCCCTGATCTGCCGGTCGGCGCGCCGGTCGCGCACGATGCCGAGCACGGACGGGAGGACCAGGAGGACGAGGATCCCGAGGACCATGAGCATTCCGATGAGGCCTTCGATCTGGTTCGTATTCATGGACATCAGTCTGCTGCCGGACACTCCTGACCGTGAGTGGCAGGACTGCCGTACACCTTCAAATTCCTGCCACTTCGGGTGCACACTGGCAGCATGCTGAAAAACGTGGCCGCCGTCCTGGTCGACGGTGTGCATCCCTTTGAACTCGGCGTCGTCTGCGAGGTGTTCGGCCTCGACCGGAGCGACGAAGGGCTGCCGGTGTACGACTTCGCCGTGGTGTCGGCGGAGGGCCCGGTCCTGGGCACCCACGTCGGCGGGCTCACCGTGTCCACGCCGTACGGCCTCGACCGGCTGGACGAGGCCGACCTGATCGCCGTACCGGCCGCCGACGCGAACATCGACCGCGCGTATCCGCCCGAGCTGCTCGACGCGCTGCGCCGGGCCGTGGACCGGGGTGCCCGGGTGCTCAGCGTCTGCTCCGGGGTGTTCGTGCTGGGCGCCGCGGGGCTGCTCGACGGCCGCCGCTGCGCCGCGCACTGGCGGCACGCTGACGTGCTGGCCCGCCGCTACCCCCGGACGTCCGTCGAGCCGGACGTGCTGTACGTCGACGAGGACCCGGTGATCACCTCGGCCGGCACGGCCGCCGGTATCGACGCCTGTCTGCACCTGGTCCGCAAGGAGCAGGGGCCCGAGGTCGCCAACCGGATCGCCCGGCGGATGGTGGTGCCGCCGCACCGGGACGGCGGCCAGGCCCAGTACATCGAGCGGCCGCTGCCCCGGTCGCGGTGCGACACCGTCGGCGAGGTGCTCGCGTGGATGGAGCAGCACCTCGACGAGGAGGTCACGGTGGAGCAGCTCGCGGAACGCGCGCACATGTCACCGCGCACCTTCGCCCGCCGGTTCCAGCAGGAGACGGGCACCACCCCCTACCGCTGGCTGCTGCGTCAGCGGGTGCTGCTGGCCCAGCACCTGCTGGAGGCGACGGACGAGACGGTGGACGCGATCGCCTGGCGCGCCGGCTTCGGTACGGCCGGCGCCCTGCGCCACCAGTTCGTACAGGCGCTGGGGACCTCCCCCAACGCCTATCGGCGCACCTTCCGCGGCCCGCAGGCCGTCGCCTGAGCCGCGGCTCTCACCCGGACACCGCCCGCAGCAGCAGCCGTCGCGGCCGCAGCGTGATGCCGATGTGCGTCCGGTTGTCGGAGCCCGGCACCGGCTCGAAGCGGAACGCGGACGCCACCACCGCGGCGATCAGCGTCAGCTCCGCCATCGAGAAGTGGTCGCTCGGGCACTTCCGGTTGCCGACGCCGAACGGCGTCATGGCGTACTTCGGCACCTCCGGGGAGCCGCCGGGCAGCCAGCGGTCGGGATCGAACTCCGTGTGCCGCTCGTACGACCGCGGATCGCGCTGTACGGCGTACGGGCTGTAGACGATGTCGGCGCCCGCGGGAATGCGGTAGCCGCCGAGCTCGGTCTCGGTCACCGCACGCCGGGTCAATATCCATACGGCGGGATACAGCCGCATGGTCTCGACGACGACATTGGCGGTGTGCTGGAGCTTTCGGACGTCGCCGAATGCGACCGGCCGGTCACCGACGACCCTTTTCACCTCTTCGCGGATCTTGTCCACCTGGTCGGGGTGCTCGGTGAGGACGTGGAGCAGCGACATGACCACAGAGCCGGCTGTTTCGCTGCCCGGGGTGAGTATCGCGATGACCTGGTCGTGGATCTCCTGTTCCCCGATCGGGTCACCATTCTCGTCCTTCGCCTCCAGCAAAGCCGTCAGCAAATCGTCCGGTTTTTGACCGGATGCGCGGCGGTCGGCAATGATCTCGTCCACCAGCCGATGCAGATCGGCCAGCGCCCGGTTGAATTCGCGGTTGGCCGGAATCGGTACCCGATAAAGCGGCCCGAGGGGCACCACCATGCGCTGGTACATACCGGCGAACAGTGTGGCGAGCGCGGACGTGATGCGCTCGGACCGGGCGTCCATATAGCTGCCGCGCATCAGACAGCGGGCGGAGATGCGCACGGACACCCGGAAGGACTCCGCGGTGACGTCGAGGACCTCGCCGCCTCGCCAGCGCTCGACGAGCGCGTACGCCTCCTCCTCCATGATCGGCCCGTAGCCGGGGATGGCGTCGAGCCGGAACGCGGGCTGGATCGTGCGCCGCTGGCGGCGGTGCAGCGGGCCGTTGGCCGTGGCCACGCCCTCCTTGCCGAGCAGGCTCTCCAGGGACTCCCACAGGGGCCCCGAGATGATGTAGTCCGGGCTGAGCGCCAGGGCGCCGGTGAGCTCCGGCGCGGTGACGGCGTACACCGTCTTGGGGCCGAGCCTGAGGCGGACGATGTCGCCGTGGTCGCGGAGCTGGGCCAGGAAGGCCAGCGGATCACGGGCCAGCTTCCAGCCGTGTCCGAGGAGCGGAACCCTGCCACCGGCCAACGGTGGCTCACGCAGTTCGGGCGCCGCGGGGGTCGCGGGTTTCACCGACTCGACGGTCATTTCTCACCTGCCGCTTCGTTGTTGACGTACGGGGGCGTGGACCGGTCGTCCCAGCTGTCGACCATGTATCGGCCGGACTCGTGGTGGAACCAGTAGACGGAACTGAACCAGTTCCGCATATTGCCGAGGCAGGACCGCACGGCGACGCCGAGTTGATTTCCACGGACCGTCCCGTCGGCCAGCCGGTCGGCGAGCAGTAAAACGTCCTTCTCGACGGCGAGGAACTCGGAAATGCATTCCTCGACGCGTCGCTTGATTTCCTCCACCGCCTCTTCCAGGGTCAGTCCCTCATGGGTGATGAGACTGATTCCGAGATTGTGCACCTCATCGCCCGCGATTTCCTTGGGAAGCGAGCAGAGGTCGTTGTACCAGGCGGCGAATTCTTGACTCAGCAGCGCCGCACGGTGAAATGCGGGGTGTTTCCGCACCGGGTCCGGGAGTTCATGCCCCGCACTCGGCTCCAGCAGGTCGGTCCAGATCCAGTGCGCGAAGGTGAGCCGACGCAGCGCCAGGTATTCATCGACCCCGGGAATGCGCCCTTCGATTCGATTGTGGAATTCCCGGTCGTACGCGTCGATCACGGCGTGGAAGTGCCGGGTGAACCGGGCGTTCCAGGTGGCGGGAAGGAAGGAGTACAGCCGGCTCACACTGTCCGCGAGCCCGGCGACCAGCGGATCCGGGTGGCACAGATGCTGCACCGGGGCGTCCAGGGCCGCGTGCAAGCGGAACCTGAGCCGCCGCCAGGAGGACGTGCGGCCGTGTACGACGTCACGGTCGTGCCGATCGTCCCAGACGAAGAACCACGCGCTGTAGTCGGCGATGGCCTGCATGACCTCGTCGGGTGCGCCGAGGTAGAAGCCCGCCATCAGGTCGGTGTAGCAAAGTCCATCGGCATATTCTGCGACCTTGTCCGCCGGCATCAACCGCATTTCCAGCAGCCAGGAGCGTGTCTTCTCCTGCAACTGAGGCCAATACGGATGCAGTTGCCGGGGAAACGCCGCCTCGATGACCGGAAGAGAGAGCGAGGGAGGGACCGCGGGCGCGGCCACCGTCGCTGTGGTGCTGTATGTGGTGCTGTATGGGAAAGCTGGCACGGACAACCCCTCTCAGCCGCCAGTGGGCACACACCCCTCCCCCCGTGCCGGGCGTGCGCCGTTGCGTATCCCCGCACTTCCCATTCAGCACTACAACTGACCGTTCTGGGAACGGATTTGCTTCATTCACCACCCCAACATGCCGAGAATCCGCCCCTGCGTGACTGGTTACGGATCAGCAGATGTGTAGTAGATGTGCGTAAGCGATCGAACGTCCGTCGGACACACGAACGACGCCCGACCGGAAGGATCCCGGCCGGGCGTCGCGGTGGTGCGGGTGGGCTCAGTCGTTGGCGACCACGGGATAACGGGGCTCGTTCTCGGCCATCTGCCGCAGGGCGTCCTTGCGTTCACGCTTGGACAGACGGTCGATGTAGAGGTAGCCGTACAGGTGGTCGGTCTCGTGCTGCAAACACCGAGCGAAGTAACCGGTGCCGCGCACCTTGATCGGATTGCCCTGCTCGTCCTGCCCGGTCACCTCGGCGTAGTCGGGACGGGCCAGCGGCGCGTAGGCGGTGGGCACCGACAGACAGCCCTCGTTGCTGTCGTCCAGCCGGCGCCGGTCGGCGGGCAGTTCGACGAGCTTCGGGTTGCAGACGACGCCGGTGTGCCGGGCGCCCTCGTCGTCGGGGCAGTCGTAGACGAAGACCTTCAGGTCGACGCCGATCTGGTTGGCGGCCAGGCCCACTCCCTCGGCGGTGTGCTGCGAGGCGAACATGTCCGCGACCAGCTGCCGCAGCTCCTCGCCGAACTCGGTGACGTCCTTGCACTCCTTGTGCAGCACCGGGTTCCCGACGACGGTGATCGGCCGCGAGGTGCCGGCCTCACGCCATGCCAGCTCGCGCGCCTCCGCCTCCTCGGTGTCGATGACGAAGCCCTCGTCGTCCACGGGGAGCACGCCCGCGTGCTGCTGATCGGTGTCCTGCTGCGCCATGACCGACGATGCCTTCCTCAAACAGACAGGGGGTGAATGCTCGATACAGGGTACGGGCAGCGCGCCCCCTCAGGGGCGCGGGGAACGGCGCGACCAGCCACGACGAACACGCGACCGAAAGCGGTCAGCAGACCTCTTCCAGGTCCCGCCAGTCCCTTGAATCGGGGCTGTCGGCGACCCACCCGTCCAGCAACCCCCGAACCAGAGAGGCCGGGGCGGCCACGCCACACTCCCGCTCCGGCACCCACAGCTGCCCGTCCGTCCGGTGCCCGAGCGGACCCGGGTGCCCCGGCTCGCTGTGGTCGTGCGGGTCGAGATGCTCGCCGTCGCCCTCGTCGGACGGCATCCGTGACTCCGAGCACATCCGGCAGAGCAGCCGCACCGAGGACGACCAGTCCTCCGCCGCGAAGCCCGCGTCGGCCGCCAGCTGCTCCAGCGCGTCCCGGTCGGACTCGGTGGCCGCCTCCAGCAGGACGACCCAGGTCGGCACGGGCGACGGCGCCCACAGCTCGATCTCGTCGAAGACCGGGTAGGAGTGGCCCGTGGCCGTGGTCCGCTCGCCGTGCGGCACCCCGTCGTGCAGCACGACCTCGCCCCAGCGCCGCCCGGACGAGGGCAGCGGGATGGACAGCACCTCCATCCGGGCGGGGTCCAGCCGCCGCCCCCACACCACCTCGGCCTCGCCCTCGGGCGACAGCCGTACGGCCGCGCTGCCCAGCTCCATGCCGACCGGCTCGCCCGCGCCTATGGCGTTGCCGGGCACCCGCAGCCCGTACGCCTGCCAGGCCCGGCGGGCCAGCGGCCAGTCCTGGAGGGCGGTGGCCGCGATGCCCACGTTCCACCAGTCGGGGGCGCCGGCCTCGCGGTCGAGCAGGGCAACGGCCCGCAGCCCCGCCGTGCGGGCCTGCTCCCAGTCGTGCCGGAACTTGTGCAGCAGGGCGAGGTTGAACCAGGACTCGGACAGCCAGGGTTCCAGGTCTGCGGCACGTGTCAGCAGCGCGCCCGCGTCCTCGTACCGCCCGTCGCCGATCAGCGTGAACGCGCGGTCGGTGGCCTGCCGCCAGGAGGCGGAGGGCCGGTGCCGTCCCTTGCCGAAGATCCTCACGATTCCCGCCTGCCAGTTCCGTTCTGTGGGCTGGCCAGTGCCCCCGGACACTCTCTCCCTCGCATCCAACCACGTGTGGCCGGAGGGCCGCTCATTACCCATGGGTTACCCACCCACGGGCGAGGTCAGACAACGCCGCGAAAGCACCCTGGCCAGGGCCTCCACCACCTCGGGCGCGTACTCCCCGCCGGTGCCGAGGCGTAGCTCCTCCAGGGCGGTGAGGGGCCCACCGGGACCGCTGCCCCGGACCTTCTCCTCGTATGCGTTCACCACCCGGACTATGCGCGCGGCCACCGGCTGCTCCGGGTAGGGGTCGGCCTGCCGCTCGACGACCGTGGCGACCTGGGCGCCCGCCCCGGTCTGGCGGACGACGGCGCCGCCGAGCAGCGCGATCCGCCGCTGCTGGGCCGCCGGCAGCCCGGCGGTGGCACCGGCCGGGACCGGGTCGACGAGGCTGAGCTGGCCGATGTCGTGCATGAGGGCCGCGTACTCCAGGACGGTCAGCTCGGGCTCCGGCAGCCTCAGGTCCAGGCCCACGGCCTGGCTGAGGGCGGCGACCCGGCGGGCGTGGCCGGCCGGGGTGTACCCGGCGATCTCCGTGGCCCGCGCCAGCGAGGCGATGGTCTGCCGGTAGGTGGCCCGCACCGCCGCGTACCGGCGCAGGGACAGCTGGGTGAGCAGCAGCGGCACCGAGAACACCGGCAGCGCCCACAGCCCGACGACGGCCACCGCGAGCGCCATCACCGCCCCCGTCGCGCAGACCGCCGAGCCGATCCCGGGCACCGCCCGCAACTCGTCCCGCAGCAGCGGGGTGAACGGCCAGCCGGTACGGGAGTGGGCGAGCGCGGCGGCGACCACGACGTCACACAGGACGGTCAGGACGAGCAGCGCGAGCAGCAGCAGCGCGTAGGCGGGCCCGCTCCAGGCGTCGAACACCCCGCGGTTGTGGAGGGGCTGGAAGCAGGCGGCGGCGAACCCGACGGCCAGTACCCGCCGGACCAGGTGGTCGAGGACGGCCTGTCCCCGGGCCAGCTGCGGCACGCTGCCGAGCAGCGAGGCGGCGACCACCACTGCCACCACCTGGGTGACCCCGTGCTGCGTGGGGTGCCCGGCATGCCCTCCGACCAGCGCGTACGACAGTGACCCGGCGGCACCGAGCGGCGCGGCCTCCCGCAGCCGGGGTCCGCTCTGGGGGCGGGTCAGCTCCCCGACGGCGACGAGGATCCCGAAGGCGAGCGCGACGGGGCGGTCCTCGACACCCGTCAGGAACGTGCCGAGGAAGGAGAGGCCGACGAGCAGCGCGGCCGCGCAGTGGAGGGCGACGTGCGACCGGCGGACGGTCATCGGCGTACCCCGGACCGGTCGTCGGAGGTCTGCGCGGGCACGGCAGGCCGGTCCTCCTCGGCGGTCACGACGGGATGCCAGCCGTCCCGGGCGATGGCGTGCGCCAGCGCCGCGACCATCCGGGGGTCGAACTGGGCGCCCGCGCACCGCCGCAGCTCCTCCAGGGCGACGTGCACCGGCCGGGCCCTGCTGTAGGACCTGGTGGACGTCATGGCGTCGAAGGCGTCCGCGACGGCGACCACCCGGGCCGGCTCCGGGATCTGGCTGCCCACCAGCCCGTACGGATAGCCCTTGCCGTCGATGCGTTCGTGGTGGTGGAGGATCGCCGAGCGGGCCTCGCCCAGGAAGGAGATCCCGCGGGTGATCTCGTGCCCGTACTCGGGGTGCAGCTCGATCACGCGCCGCTCCTGGAGTGTCAGCGGCCCCTCCTTGCGCAACAGCCGGGTGGGGACGCCGAGTTTGCCGACGTCGTGCAGGATCCCGGCGAAGCGGAGCATGTCGATCCGGCCCTCGTCCATCCCCAGTTCACGCCCGATCAGCACCGAGGCCTGGCCGACGCGCTCGCTGTGGCCGCGCGTGTAGCCGTCCTTGATGTCGACGGCCTGCACCAGGGCGCGGATGGTCGCCTGGTGAGCGGCGCGCTCCCGGTGGTACTGCGCGAACACCCACCACGACACGGCCATCGGGAACAGCACGAGCAGGGCGGCCACCGGCCCGTAGGGGCTGAGCCACAGCACGGCCATCATCAGCCCGCCGAGCCCGTGCACCGCCAGCGGCGCCAGGGAGCGCAGGAACAGCCCCCGGCAGGCCCGCCGCAGCGGCAGCCCCTCGGCGAGCGCGAGCATCCCGCCGTCCAGCAGGGCGAGCGCGGCGCAGAACACCAGCACGGCCGCGCCGGCCGGCACCAGCGCGTACGGCAGGTCGGAGCCGGCCACGGCGTCCCGGCCGCCGAGCGCGGCGTGCACCCGGGCGGCCGCCCACACGGCGAGCGACGCGTGGGCGCCCCGCCAGACCCGGCGCAGCAGAAAGGGGCGCCGCTCGACGTGCGAGAACAGCGCCCCGGGCAGCGGGACGAGAGCGGCCGCCGCCGGCGAGAGCAGGAACGCCCCGGCCAGCAGCACGGGGTGGAGGGTGCCTGCGAACCTGCGCCGGGCGATCCGCTCGCCGCCGGCGTACAGGGCGGCGAGCAGGGCGACGGCCCACCAGGGGGTGCTCGCGCCGGGCAGCGAGGGGAGCGTGCAGAGCAGGGCGCCGAGGGCGACACAGGCGGCGTATCCGCGCGCCCGCGCCGGAATCCCCTCCATGACGCCTCCCCCAGCCGTACCTGTCCGGGCTCAGGAGCCTAGGGCGGCCGGGGGTGGGTCCGCGGGCGTATCAGCCGCGGATTAGCACATTCGAGTGACGGCAGCGCTTGCTGAGAGCGGCTCAGGTCTCCTGGGCCGTCGCCGTCACGTCGTGCTCGGGGACGGCCTGGCCGGAGCGGATCAGGTCGATCCGGCCCATCACCTTGGCGCGCAGGTCGGTCGGCACGTCGTCCCGCCCGCAGCACCGCTTGACCAGCTTCTTCACGGCCTCCTCCAGCCCGTACTTCTCCAGGCAGGGGGAGCACTCCTCGAAGTGGTGCTGGAACTTGTCCCGGTCCAGCGGAGGCATCTCGCTGTCGAGGTACTCGTACAGGTGGTCGAGGACCTCACCGCAGTCCGTCTCGTGCGGATCTCCGCAGCTCATGAGCCCGAACCTTTCGCTTCGTTCGACTCTCCGGCACCGGCCGGGACCAGCCCGCGCTCACGGGCGTAGTCCTCGAGCATGCCGCGCAGTTGACGGCGGCCCCGGTGCAGCCGGGACATCACCGTACCGATGGGTGTCCCCATGATGTCCGCGATCTCCTTGTACGCAAAGCCCTCTACGTCCGCGAGATACACGGCGATCCGGAACTCCTCGGGGATGGCCTGAAGCGCCGACTTCACGTCCGAGTCGGGCAGGTGGTCCAGCGCCTGCGACTCCGCGGAGCGCAGACCGGTGGACATGTGCGACTCGGCACGCGCCAGCTGCCAGTCCTCGATCTCCTCGGCCGCGCTGCGCTGGGGTTCACGCTGCTTCTTGCGGTACGAGTTGATGAAGGTGTTGGTGAGGATCCGGTACAGCCAGGCCTTGAGGTTGGTGCCCTCACGGAACTGGTGGAAGGACGCGTACGCCTTCGCGTACGTCTCCTGCACCAGGTCCTCGGCGTCCGCCGGGTTGCGCGTCATGCGCAGCGCGGCCGAGTACATCTGGTCGAGGAACTCGAGCGCGTCCCGCTCGAAGCGCGCGCTGCGCTCGGCGGTGGACTCCGCGCCCGTCTCCCCGCTCACGCCCTGGCCCTCGGGCAGCTCCGCCTGGCCGTTGTCGGTCCCTGCGTCGGTACCGGTGACCGGACCCACCTCCTCAAGATCGCGGGTAGGACCGAAACCGATCCCACTCGAATCGGAGGATAGACGACTACCCGCGCCTGCCGCCGCTCCAATAGGAGCGGTCCTCGCCGCGTGCAGCACCGTCCAGTCCAGACCGGTGCGGCTGCTGCGGCTCGGGCAGATGGTCGAACCCATGCGGCGGACTTCCTCTCCCACTGACGTCGGTGCCGGTTGTTCAGCACTTCTGTCCGCCTCAACAGCGCCCGGCCCCTCCGCATTCCCACCCGTCGCCTCACCCGAGTGACGCGACCCACCCGACGACTCCCGCGGTGACGACCTCCAGCGTCTCCTCCTGCGTGACCCCGGCCCGCTTGGGCACCGCGAAGCCGTGATCGCCGTACGGCACCTCCACGAGGTCGTACCCGCCCGCGGGGAACTCGTCCGGCCTGCCGAAGGGGTCGTTGCCGCCCTGGACCACGAGGGTCGGCACCCCCGACCCGAGCAGCTCGTCGGCGCGGGACTTCTCCGGCCTGCCCGGCGGGTGGAGCGGGAAGCTCAGCGCCAGCACGGCGTGCGCGCCGAGCTCGGTGGCCGTACGGCAGGCCACGCGCGCGCCGGCCGACCGGCCGCCCGAGATCACCGGCAGCCCGGGCGCGACGACGGCCGGCCAGATCCCGCGCCAGCCGACGTCGAGGGTCTTCGGCGCGGGCGCGACCTTCTTGCCCGCCACCCGCCAGGGCTGCTCGACGAGGGCGACGCTCACCCCGCGTCCGGGCAGCGCGGCGGCGAGCGCCCGCAGGTCCCGGGCCTCGACACCGCCCCCGGCGCCATGGCTGACGGCGAGGACGAGCCGCGGCTTCTCGGCGCGGTGCCAGGTGATGCGGGCGGTACCCGCCTCGGTCTCCACCGTCTCGGTGTTCACCACTGTTTCGCTGCTCACGTCAGAAGAGTGTGCCCTCCTCGGGCCCCTCCAGCTCCTTCAGCAGCTCCGGGCCGTTGTTGCGGACGTTGCTGACGGCCGTGGACACCGGGTAGGCGCGCATCAGCCCGGCCGGCGGGGGTTCGAGGAGGGAGCGGAGGTCGTCGACGTCCGTCCGCGCCGGGTCGAGCCAGGCGTCCCAGCGGTCCGGGGCCAGCATCAGCGGCATCCGGGGGTGGATGTCGGCGAGGGCGGGCGGGCCGTCGGCGGGGGCCACGGCGAGCGGGGAGGTCTCCGCCTCGGTCGTGATCACCGAGCACGTCACCCACCAGGCCCGCGGATGGTCGTCGGGCAGGGTCCGGTCCCGCCAGAACTCGTACAGCCCGGCCATCGCGAAGACCGTGCCGTCGGCCGGGAGCACGAAGTAGGGCTGCTTGCGCGGCCGCTTCTTCTTCCCCTCGACCTCCAGGTCCCGCTCCTGGACGCCGGTGACCCACTCGTAGTAGCCGTCGGCGGGCAGGACGCAGCGCCGGGTGGCGAAGGCGCGGCGGTAGGAGGGCTTCTCGTGGACGGTCTCGGCGCGCGCGTTGATCATCCGCGCGCCGCCCTCGGGGGTCTTCGCCCAGGAGGGGACCAGTCCCCACTTCAGCTTCCGCAGCTGCCGAACCGGCTGCTTGTCGTCGGCGTCCTTCAACGGACGGTCGAGGACGGCGTAGACCTCCTTGGTCGGCGCCACGTTGTAGTCGGGCTCCAGGGCCTCCTCGGGCTCCCACTTCTCGACCTCAAAGATTCCTGCGAGATCCTCGGGCCTGCGACTCGCTGCATACCGTCCGCACATACGTGCCACACTGCCAGACTCCGTGAGCCGAAAGGGAGCCACCAGAAAACATGGAGAGCACCGCCGCCCTCGCGCTGCCCGACCTGTGGGACCGCCTCGTCGGCACCCAGACCGACCCCGACCTGTGGGTGGTGGTGGCCACCGCGGTCGCCGCCCTCGCGGTCGTCGTGCCGCACACCCTGTGGCGGATATCGCGCAACGCCATCACCATCGCCCACGAGGGGGGTCACGGCCTGGTCGCGCTGCTGACCGGCCGCCGGCTGACCGGGATCCGGTTGCACTCCGACACCAGTGGCCTGACCCTCAGCCGGGGCAAGCCGCACGGCCTCGGCATGATCCTCACCGCGGCGGCCGGCTACACCGCTCCCCCGCTGCTCGGCCTGGGCGGCGCCGCCCTCCTCGGGGCCGGCCGCATCACCCTGCTGCTGTGGGTGGCCACGGCCCTGCTCGTCGTGATGCTGGTGATGATCCGCAACGCGTACGGCGCCCTCACGGTGGTCCTCACCGGCGGCACCTTCCTGCTGGTGTCCTGGCTGGCGGGACCGCAGGTGCAGGCGGCCTTCGCGTACGCGGTGGTGTGGTTCCTGCTGCTGGGCGGAGTCCGCCCGGCCTTCGAGCTCCAGGCGAAGCGCTCCCGGGGAGGCGCGGGCGACTCGGACGCGGACCAGCTGTCCCGGCTGACCCACGTACCGGCGGGCCTGTGGCTGTTCCTGTTCCACGCGGTGAGCCTGTGCGCCCTGCTGGGCGGGGGCCGGTGGCTGCTGGGGCTGTGAGGCAGCCCCGGAGCGGCGCGTCACAGGCGTGCGGGATGTGACGTCGGCGGCTCCGCCGCGGGGCGCGACCGGCCCCGACGGCGCCGCACCCGATGCACGGCCGACCACTAAAGTGGACCCCATGGCCCCGAACCCCGCACACACCGCCCTCTGGCCCGCCCCGCACGCGAGCGAGGCCGTCGCCGCGACGGTCCACGTGCCGGGGTCCAAGTCCGTCACCAACCGCGCCCTGGTCCTCGCCTCCCTCGCCTCCGAGCCCGGCTGGCTGCGCCGCCCCCTGCGCTCCCGCGACACCCTGCTGATGGCGGGCGCCCTGCGCGAGATGGGCGTCGGCATCGAGGAGACCGTGTCGTCCAGCTCCTCCGGCGCGGGGAGCCCCGACGGCACCGGCGAGGCCTGGCGGATCCTCCCCGCGGGGCTGCGCGGACCAGCCACGGTCGACGTCGGCAACGCGGGCACGGTGATGCGCTTCCTGCCGCCGGTCGCCGCCCTGGCCGACGGCCCCGTCCGCTTCGACGGCGACCCGCGCTCGTACGAGCGTCCTCTGAACGGCGTCGTCGACGCGCTGCGGGTCCTCGGTGCGCGGATCGACGACGACGGGCGCGGCGCGCTGCCGCTGACCGTGCACGGCGGGGGCGCGCTGGACGGCGGGACGGTGGAGATCGACGCCTCCTCCTCGTCCCAGTTCGTGTCGGCCCTGCTCCTGTCGGCCCCCCGCTTCAACCAGGGCGTGGAGGTCCGCCACACCGGCTCCACGCTGCCCTCCGTACCGCACATCCGGATGACGGTCGACATGCTGCGCGCGGTCGGCGCGCAGGTGGACACCCCGGAGTCGGGCGGCGAGCCGAACGTCTGGCGGGTCACCCCGGGCGCCCTGCTGGGCCGGGACCTGACGATCGAGCCGGACCTGTCCAACGCCCAGCCGTTCCTGGCGGCGGCGCTGGTGACGGGCGGCCGGGTGCTGATCCCCGACTGGCCGGCCCGCACCACCCAGCCGGGTGACCGGCTGCGCGAGATCTTCACCGAGATGGGCGGTTCCTGCGAACTGGCCGACTACGGCCTGGTCTTCACCGGCTCGGGCTCGATCCACGGCATCGACGTCGACCTGAGTGACGTCGGCGAGCTGACCCCGGGCATCGCGGCGGTCGCCGCCCTCGCGGACTCCCCGTCCACCCTGCGGGGCGTGTCCCACCTGCGCCTGCACGAGACGGACCGGCTGGCCGCGCTGACGAAGGAGATCAACGAGCTCGGCGGCGATGTGACGGAGACCGCCGACGGTCTGCACATCCGCCCGCGCCGGCTGCACGGCGGGATCTTCCACACCTACGACGACCACCGCATGGCGACGGCCGGCGCGATCATCGGCCTGGCCGTGGAGGGCGTGCAGATCGAGAACGTCGCGACGACGGCGAAGACCCTGCCGGACTTCCCCGAACTGTGGACCGGGATGCTCGGGGTATAGGGACTTTCGCCATGCGCCGCTACAGCAAGAACACCGACGAGGACGACATCCGCAGCCGCCCGAACCGCAAGGGCAACCGGCCGCGCACCCACATCCGTCCCAAGCACGAGGACGCCGCCGAGGGCATGGTCCTCACCGTCGACCGGGGCCGGCTGACCTGTCTGGTCGACGACCGGATCGTGATGGCGATGAAGGCCCGCGAACTGGGCCGCAAGGCCGCGATCGTGGGCGACCGGGTCGCGATCGTCGGCGACCTGTCCGGCAAGAAGGACACCCTGGCCCGGATCGTCCGCATCGAGAAGCGCACCTCGGCACTGCGCCGCACCGCGGACGACGACGACCCCTACGAGCGCGTCGTCGTGGCCAACGCCGACCAGCTCGCCGTGGTCACCGCCCTCGCCGACCCCGAGCCCCGCCCGCGTCTGATCGACCGCTGCCTGGTGGCGGCCTTCGACGCCGGCCTCACGCCCCTGCTGGTCATGACGAAGTCGGACCTGGCCTCGCCGGACAAGCTGCTGGAGCTGTACGGCCATCTCGACATCCCGTACGTCGTCACCAGCCGCGACGAACTGGAGAACGGCGACGCGGCGGACCGGGTGCGCGCGTTCCTGGCCGGGCGGATCACGGCGTTCGTCGGTCATTCGGGCGTCGGGAAGACGACCCTGGTCAACGCGCTGGTCCCGGAGGAGCGGCGCCGGGTGACCGGCCATGTGAACGCGGTGACCGGCCGCGGCCGCCACACCACGACCTCGGCGCTGGCCCTGCCCCTGGCGGGCACGGACGACTGGGTGATCGACACCCCGGGCGTACGGTCCTTCGGCCTGCACCACGTCGACCCGTCCCGGGTGGTCCTCGCCTTCCCCGACCTGGTGCCGGGCACGGAGGGCTGCCCGCGCGCGTGCAGCCACGACGAGAAGGACTGCGCGCTGGACGCGTGGGTGGCCGAGGGCCATGCCGATCCGGCGCGGCTGTACTCCCTGCGCCGGCTGCTGGCCACCCGGGAGCGCACCGAGGGCGACTGATCCTCCGGCTGACCACCGGCTGACCCCGGCCGATCCACCGACTGACCCCGGCTGATCCACCGGCTGACCACCGCGTTGTTTGCGTCCCCCCGGCCCCGGTAAGTGCATAATCGCACCGAGCCGGAGCCGGACCGGGCCGGGCGTACGGAGGGACAGCACATGGCGTGGCTGCTGGTCGTCGTGGCCGGGTTGCTCGAGACCGGTTTCGCCGTGTGCCTCAAGCTGTCCCACGGCTTCACGCGGCTCTGGCCCACCATCGCCTTCTGCGCCTTCGCGCTGGGGAGCTTCGGTCTGCTGACCCTCTCCCTGAAGAAGCTCGACGTGGGCCCCGCCTACGCCGTGTGGACGGGCATCGGCGCGGCGGGCACCGCGATCTACGGCATGGTCTTCCTGGGCGACCTGGTGTCGGTCCTGAAGCTCATCTCGATCAGCCTGGTGATCATAGGAGTGATCGGGCTCCAGCTGTCGGGGTCGGCTCACTGACCCGACCGGTCGGGTCACTGGCGCTGGAGCGCTCCCCGCACCAGCTCCGCGACGCCGTCCTCCCCCGCCGGGGGCGCGGCCACACAGGACAGGGCGAGCCGGACGGCGAGTTCGCAGGAGCGGGCCAGGTCGGCGGCGTCGGCCCGGATCGCGCCCGGCCCCGAGAGCACGGCCACGGCCCGGTCGCGGACGGCGCCCACCAGGTCACCGGGCGAGGGCAGCGGCCCGTCGGCCCGGCGCTGGGCCGGGACGGCGGAGGAGGACGGCACCGCAGAGAGTGTCGGCGAGGGCAGGCGCTCGCTCCAGAAGCCGGTGAGGACGGCCCGTACGAGAACGTTGTCGCGGGCGGCGGAAGTGGTCCACTCGGCGGTGGCGGTGAGCCTCTCCCGGGCGTCGCCGTGCACGGCCAGCGCCCGCTCGACCCCGGCGAGGTATCCGTCGGCCTCGCGCCTCACGAGCGCCCGGGCCAGGCCTTCCTTGCTGCCGAACTCGTTGTACAGCGTCTGCCGGGACACCCCGGCCGCCGCGGCGACGTCCACCATCCGCACCGCGGCCCACGGCCGTAGTGCGAGCGCCTTGAAGGCGGCGTCCAGTAGGGATTCCCGCGCTGCAGGCATCATCGCCTCCCTGGGGCGAGCGGCTCTGCGCCCAGGTTTGACGCGGACGGGAGCACTGTCAAGGGTTCGCGGCGGCGGCCGATGGTTAACCGGCCGTGTCCACGGCTCCCGCACGTCCACCCCGCGGTCCCCTGTGGCCCGTTCTCACCTTCGGCGGATACGGTTCGTCCCATGCCGGACTACCACGACGACCTCCGATTCGCGCACGTCCTCGCGGACGCCGCCGACGCCGTGACCATGGACCGTTTCAAGGCCCTCGACCTCAAGGTCGAGACCAAACCGGACATGACCCCGGTGAGCGAGGCCGACAAGGCCGCCGAGGAACTCATCCGCGGTCAGCTCCAGCGGGCCCGTCCACGCGACGCCATCCTCGGCGAGGAGTACGGCGTCCAGGGCACAGGCCCCCGCCGCTGGGTGGTCGACCCGATCGACGGCACGAAGAACTACGTGCGGGGCGTGCCCGTCTGGGCCACCCTCATCTCGCTGACGGAGGCGGGCGAGGGGGGCTACCAGCCCGTGGTCGGCGTGGTCTCCGCCCCGGCGCTCGGCCGTCGCTGGTGGGCCGCGAAGGGGCACGGCGCCTTCACCGGCCGCAGCCTGACCTCCGCCACCCGACTGCGCGTCTCCCGGGTCTCGGAGCTCTCGGACGCCTCCTTCGCGTACTCCTCGCTGACCGGCTGGGAGGAGCGCGGGCATCTGAACGGCTTCCTGGACCTGACCCGTGAGGTGTGGCGCACGCGCGCGTACGGCGACTTCTGGCCGTACATGATGGTCGCCGAGGGCTCGGTCGACCTGTGCGCCGAACCCGAGCTCTCGCTCTGGGACATGGCGGCCACGGCGATCGTCGTGACGGAGGCCGGCGGCACCTTCACGGGCCTCGACGGCCGCCCGGGTCCGCACAGCGGCAACGCGGCCGCCTCGAACGGCCTGCTCCACGAGGAACTGCTGGGTTACCTCAACGAGCGCCACTGAAAGCCCCGCCCAAGCCTCACAGATGAGCGCGCGCGCCCTCAATTGGCTGCGCGCGCCCTCTTGTTGACCCCCGCTTTACCTGCCACGCTGACAGCACCCCCCACTTGTGAACTTGTGAATCCATGAACAATCGTGGGTTCTTAGGAGGTGGCTCCAGCCATGCTCGTCCGCGACGCCATGAGCACGGTGGTCCTCACCATCGGCCCCGCACACACCCTCCGTCAGGCCGCCGCCCTGATGTCCGCCCGCCGCGTCGGCGCGGCCATCGTCCACGACCCGGATGCCGGCGGCATCGGCATCCTCACCGAGCGGGACATCCTCAACTCCGTGGCAATGGGGCAGGACCCGGACACGGAACGCACCCACGCCCACACCACCAACGACGTCGTCTTCGCCACCCCGAGCTGGACCCTGGAGGAGGCGGCCCAGGCCATGGCCCACGGCGGCTTCCGTCATCTGATCGTCCTCGACCGCGACGAACCGGCCGGCATCGTCTCGGTCCGCGACATCATCCGCTGCTGGGCGCCGGCGCGGCAGCAGGTACCGGCCTGAGCGCACGAACGGGCCGGACCCCCGAAGGGAAGCCCGGCCCGTTCACCCACGACAAGCGGTCCAGTGCTGTCAGCCGCGCAGGGCCTGGGACCGCGACCTCCAGCCGCTCGCCGTGGATTCTGTCGACTTGATCCTACAGTGGACTTCATCCAATTCGATCAGGGATCTAAAGTCACACCTGTTCGGGACCTGGTCCCTGTAGCTGCTAGGCTGATTTCATGAGCGATCTCCTGGAACGGCTGCGCGGACGCGGATGGCGGATGACCGCCCAACGGCGCGTCGTGGCCGAGGTGCTCGACGGTGACCACGTCCACCTGACCGCCGACGAGGTGCACTCCAGGGCCGTCGTCCGGCTGCCCGAGATCTCCCGGGCGACCGTCTACAACACGCTCGGCGAATTGGTCTCGCTCGGCGAGGTGCTCGAGGTCGCCACCGACAAGCGCGCCAAGCGATACGACCCGAACGCGCACCGCCCGCACCACCACCTGGTGTGCGCCCGGTGCGGGGCGATCAAGGACGTCCACCCGAGCGGCAACCCGCTGGCAGACCTCCCCGACTCGGAGCGCTTCGGCTTCGCGGTCTCGGACGTCGAGGTGACGTACCGCGGGATCTGCCCGAACTGCGCGACTGCGTAACGCCCCGCTCCGTACGCGCAACCCTGTTGCGCATCGCGGCGGGGCGTACCCGCACATGACTGAGGGCCGGAACCCTTTCGGATTCCGGCCCTCGGTCTTCAGTAGCGGGGACAGGATTTGAACCTGCGACCTCTGGGTTATGAGCCCAGCGAGCTACCGAGCTGCTCCACCCCGCGCCGTTGAATGCAACGTTACGTGAAGGGGAAGGACAAAGGCAAATCCATTGACCGGCACCTGTCGACGCAGGTCAGAGCCCTTCAGCCCGTCGGCTGCCGACACGGTCAGAGCACTTCAGCCCGTCCGGCGTTTGAGGACGAGGCCCGTTCAGGGCCGACAGCGGGGGTCCGGGGGCGGCAGCCCCCGGGGACGGGACGGGAAGGGGCGGCGGGGGCGAAATCCAGCCACACAGGCCTCGGCCCGGCTCCACGGCCCCGCCTCGGAACCCTCAGCCCGGCCCCACCACCCCGCCCCACGACCCCGCTCCACGGCCCGGCCAGACCAGGGCCGCCGTCAGGCAGACAGCTCTTCGCGCAACGCGTCCCGCAACCGAGCCGCCCGCTCGGCCACCTCCCCCGGCCCCAGCGACACCGCCCGGTCCGCCCACCGCTGCCCCTCGGCCAGCTCACCGCGACGCGCGTAGACCAGGGCGAGCCGCAACGCCGCCCGCCCGTGCCCGGCATCGGCCGCCCGCGTCCACCACACAGCCGCCTCGGGCTCGCTGCCCTCCCGCGCGAGCAGCAGTCCGAGGTTGAACGCACCGTTGCGCGACCCGGCCTCCGCGGCCGTCCGGTACCACCGTGCCGCCTCCACCACGTCCCCGCGCGCGGCGGCCAGCATCCCGACCCGGACCTGCGCCCGCCGGTGCCCCTGGGTCGCGGCCCGCTCGTACCACTCCTCGCACTCGGTCTTCTCGTGCACGGTCTCCCCGAGCTCGTGCGCGGGCTGCGGCGGGCGCCGCGCGTCGAGCACGGCCGCCAGCCGGTACGCCGCCTCCGCGCTCCCGCCGCCGGCAGCGCACCGCAGATGCCGCTCGGCCTCCTGCTCGTCCCCGTCGCGCAGACGCGCGATCCCGACCTGGAGCGCCGCCTCGGTGTGCCCGGCGGCGGCCGCCCGCTCGTACCAGCGCAGCGCGACGGCCTCCTCGCCCCGCCCCGCGAACAGGATCCCGAGGTTGAACGCGGCGTCGACGCTGCCCGCCTCGGCCGCCTTGGAGAACCAGGGCTCGGACCCGGCCGTGTCGCCGCCCTGGAGCAGCAGGATGGCCAGCGCGTTGGCCGCCTCCCGGTGCCCTGCGTAGGCGGCACGCCGGTACCACTGCTCGGCCTGCACGGTGCGGCCCTGCTCGGCGCAGAGCAGGGCGAGGTTGTAGGCGCCGTTGTCGTCCCCGGCGTCCATCGCGGCCCGGTACCAGCGCTCGGCCGTCTGGGTCTGTCCCCGCTCGGCATGCAGCGCACCCAGCGCGTTCGCCGCGTTGCCGTCGCCCTCCTGCGCGGCCCGCAGCCACCAGATGGCCGCGCTCTCGGTGTCACCGGCGTCGCGCAGCAGGAACCCGAGCGCGCAGGCGGCCCGTGCCTCGCCGTCCTTGGCGGACGTCAGGTACCAGCGTCCGGCCTCCTTCAGATCGCCGCGCCGCTCCAGGATCGTGCCGAGGTGCAGGGGGGCCCGCCGGTGTCCGCGCGCGGCGGCCTGGCGGTACCACTGCTCGGCCTCCGCGCGCACGATGACACCGTTGTCATGCTCGCACCCCTCCGTGTCGCCGTCCGTGCGGGAGCCCCTGCACTCCTGGTGGTCGAGGGCTCGGGCCAGCCGGTACGCCGCCTCTCGGTGCCCCCGCTCGGCGGCGGCCCGCATCCACTGTTCGGCGCCGGGGTCCCCCCGGTGCTCCAGCAGGTCGGCGAGGGCGTACGCGCCCAGCGCGTGTCCCTGCTCGGCGGACTGGCGCAGCCAGTACTCGGCGGCCGGCTCGTCGCCGCACTCGCGGCGATGGCGGCCCAGGGCGTGCGCGGCGGCGGCGGAGCCGGCGACGGCGGCGACCCGCCACCATCCGGCGGCCTCGTCGGGGTAACCGCGCTGGTGGAGGAGGACGCCCAGGTTGTTGGCGGCGGCCCGGTCGCCCTCCGCGGTGGCGGCACGCAGATGGGGCTCGGCTCCGTCGAGGTCACCGCGGCGCAGCAACATGGCCCCGAGGACGCTGACGGCCTCGACATCGCCGGCTTGCGCCGCGAGCCGCAGGCTCATCTCCTCGACGGCCTCCCCCGTCTCGACGGCGTCCGCCGTCTCGTCCCGGCTCTCGTCCGGGGTCGCTTCCTCACCGGAAGGCTGCACAAACCGCCCTGTCTCGAACAGAGTTGCCTTGTCCCCCATAACGTCCATCGTCGCACCACCCGCAACCCGGGTACACCTGGTATACCGCGGCCCGTAAGGTCACTTCAGCGTTTTGTCGACATGCCCACAGAGAGACAAGTCAAACACAGATCGCTCAACTCCCCACAGCGGCGCGGCCACCAGTCCCCCCGGCACATGCGTTCGCACACCACGAAGGCCCGGATCCTTTTCAGGATCCGGGCCTTCGTATTCAGTAGCGGGGACAGGATTTGAACCTGCGACCTCTGGGTTATGAGCCCAGCGAGCTACCGAGCTGCTCCACCCCGCGTCGTGTTCCACAACCGTATCACGACGCGGGGTGGGCAAGATCAGCCGCGGCTGGGTCAGCCGCTGCTGGGACTGGGACTCGGACTCGGACTGCTACCGGTACTTCCTCCGGAGCTGCTGCCGGAGCCACCGCTCGGACTCGCCGAACTCGTCGGGCTCGGACTGCTGCTCGCCTTGGCGCCCTTGTCGGCCTCGGCCTGCGCGTCCTCGGCCCGCTTCAGCGCGTCCTCGAGATCCTTCTGCGCCTTGGCGTACGCGTCCCAGTCGGGCTTCTTCAGAGCCTCCTGGCCGGCCGTGAACGCCTTCTGGGCGTCGGCCAACGCCTCCCGGACCGTCGGGTTGGTGGACGTCGGCGGTGGGGTCGTACCGCCGCCCTCGTCCGCCGGTGGCGGGGTCGCACCCTCCGCGCCGAAGACCTTGTTCAGGGCCTCGTCCAGGGTGTCCTCGAAGGCGGTGTTGCCTCCGTAGGTCACCAACACCTTCTTCAGGAGCGGGTACTTGAGTCCGCCACCGCGCACATAGACGGGCTCCACGTACAGCAGACCGCCGTCGAGCGGCACCGTCAGCAGGTTGCCGTACTCGATGTCGGAGTCGCCGCCCTTCAGGAGCCTGATGGACTCGGCGATGTCCTGTTCGGAGTTGAACTGGCTCTGCACCTGTTTGGGTCCGTCGACGGTCGTACTGGTCGGCAGTTTCAGAACTCTGATCTTGCCGTAGTCGGGAGTTCCCGCCTCGGAGTCGACCGCCATGAACGCGCTGAGGTTGTCCCGGCCGTTGGGCGTGAACGTCGTCGTCAGCGAGAACGCCTGTGCCTTCTGGTCCGGCATCTTCATGCTCAGGTAGTACGGCGGGACCGCGTCACCCGACTTGTTGGACGGGTCGTCCGGCACCTGCCACACCTCGCTGCCGCTGAGGAACGTCGTCGCGTCCTTCACGTGGTAGCGGGTGAGCAGCTCACGCTGGACCTTGAACAGGTCCTGCGGGTACCGGAGATGGGCCATCAGGTCGGCCGAGATGGACGACTTGGACTTCACCGTGCCGGGGAACGCCTTCATCCAGGTCTTCAGGACCGGGTCCTTGGTGTCCCACTGATAGAGCTTGACCTCGCCGGTGTACGCGTCGACGGTCGCCTTCACCGAGTTGCGGATGTAGTTGACCTGGTTCTGCTGGGCCACCACCGCGCGGTTGTCGTTGGTCGCGGTCAGCGAGTCGGCCGTGGTGTCGCCGAGGGTCGTACGGGAGGCGTACGGATAGCCGTTCGTCGTGGTGTACGCGTCGACGATCCACTGGATCTTGTGGTTGACCACGGCCGGGTAGGCGTCGCCGTCGATGGTCAGCCACGGGGCGACCGCCTCGACGCGCTCCTTGGGCGTGCGGTTGTACAGGATCCGCGAACCCTCGCCGATGGCGCCGGAGTACAGGATCTGCGGTTCACCGAACGACACCGCGTACGCGGCCCGGTTGATCGGGTTGGAGAGGTTGACCCCGCTCTTGCCGGTGTAGCTGGTGGTCTTCTCACCGGCGTCGTCGGAGTAGTCGATCTCCTTCTGGGGACCGCCGACGATCGAGTACGCGGTCGTCTTCTCGCCGTAGTAGATCCGCTGCTGGTACGTGCCCAGGTCGCCCTCGGAGGGCAGGTTGGACTCGGTGAAGAGCGGGCGGCCCTCGGCGTCGGAGGTGGTGCCCTTGGCGGCGACCACGCCGTAGCCGTGGGTGTAGCGGAAGTGGTTGTTGATCCAGTTCTGCTTGTCGACGCCCGCGAGGTTCAGCTCGCGCAGACCGATGACGGTGTCCTGGTCGGCGCCGTTCACGTTGTAGCGGTCCACGTCCAGGTTGGTCGGGAACGCGTAGTACTTCCGCATCTGCTGGAGCTGCTGGTACGTCGGGGAGACGATGTTCGGGTCCAGGACGCGGATGCTCGCCGTGGCGTCGACGTCGTCGCGGAGCGTCGTCTTGTCCTTGGTGGTGCTCGTACCCGAGTACTCGGTGACCTGCGCGCCGTCGATGCCGTACGCCTCACGTGTCGCCTTGAGGTTCTTCTCGACGTACGGGGCTTCCTTGGCCTGCTCGTTCGGCTGGACCTGGAACTTCTGGACGATCGCCGGGTACAGCCCGCCGATGAGGATCGCCGAGAGCACCATCAGGCCGAAGCCGATCACCGGCAGCTGCCAGGTGCGCCGCCACAGGGTGGCGAAGAACAGCAGGGCGCAGATGACGGCGATGCAGAACAGGATCGTCTTGGCCGGCAGATAGGCGTTGGCGTCGACGTACCGCAGGCCCGTCCAGTTGTCCGTCGCCTTGAAGTCGCTGGACTTCACGGCCAGGCCGTAGCGGTCCAGCCAGTAGGCGACCGCCTTCAGTGTGACGAAGATGCCCAGCAGCACCGACAGATGGCCGGTGGCCGCGGCGGTGGCGCGCGCGCCCGGGCTGGTGACGCGCAGCCCGCCGTACAGGTAGTGGGTGAGCGCGGCGGCGATCAGCGACAGGATCGTGGCGGCGAAGCCGAAGCCGAGCAGGAACCGGTACCAGGGCAGGTCGAACGCGAAGAAGGACACGTCGAGGTGGAACTGCGGGTCCTTCTGGTGGAAGGGCACGCCGTTGACCCACATCAGCCAGGTCCGCCACTGACCCGCCGCCGAGGCGCCCGCGATCAGGCCGACCAGGGAGGTGATGCCGAGCAGAAGCCATGTCTTGTACGGCGCGATGCCCATGCGGTAGCGGTCGAGGCTCTGCTGCTCCACCGACATGGCGCTGAGCGGCGGCCGCAGCCGGTGCGCCAGCCAGATGTTGAAGCCGACCGCGAGGGCCATCAGCAGACCGAAGACGAAGAACAGCCCGATCTTGGTCCACAGCGTGGTCGTGAAGACCGACGAGTAGTTCACCGAGCGGTACCAGAGCCAGTCCGTCCAGAAGCCCGCGAACATCGTGAACGCCATGCCGATCACGGCTAGGACGCCCAGTGTCATGAGCAGGGTCCGGACGCGCCGGGACGGGCGGCCCACTCTGATCCGCGGCCCCGTGGGGCCTCCGCCGCGGTCCGGCATCTGGAAAGCCAAGGTGCGCACCTCGAAAGTCGCAGTTGATCCATCAGGCCCGCGTGTTCGTGGACCGTTAGCGGCCCCCGGTGATCGGGGGCCCACACCTATGCAACTTACTCACCGTTTACTCGGTTCCCGATTCCACCCCTGAACGAGGCAGGATTGTGACCATGTCCAACACTCCCATGGCGGCGAGCCCGCTCACCCGGGCCGTACTCGAGATCGACGAGTACGCCTCCGGCCTCGGCTGGGACCAGCCCGCCCGCCTTTTCGCCCTCGTAGACACCGCTCGGCTGCGAACTCAGGAACCGTCGCTCGCCGCCCAGCTCGGCCTTCAGGACGAGTCCGAGACCACCGGTCTCACCCCGATCGAGCAGGACGAAGTGCCAACGGACAAGCCGCTCGACGAGTTCCTCGCCACGATCGCCTGGCCCGACGCGGTGGTCGGCTGTGCCCTCACCGTGGAGCGTCTGATGCTGCCCCCGTCCGCCGAGGCTCAGGTCCCGCAGGGCCTGAGCGACAAGAAGCTCGCGAAGTGGGTCGCGGATCACCCCGCCCGTCAGGAGGTCCGGATCACGGTCGGCGTCCTGCGTGACGGCACTCGCGACTCGGCCCTCCGGCTGCGCGAGAAGGACGCCCCGACGGAGGTCCTCACCGGGGCGGGTCTGGTGCCCGGCCTCGCCGAGGCGTTGTCGGTGACGTTCGCGGAGTAGCCCTTCCGGCTACTTCCCGCACTTCGGCAGGTCCGCGGTGTCGCCGCCGCGGATGTCCTTGAGGGCGCCGAGGGCGTCGTCGATGGTGTTCACCTTGACGAGCCTGAGCCCCGAGGGGGTGTCCTTGGCGGCGGCCGCGCAGTTCTCCGCGGGGGTCAGGAAGTACTGGGCGCCCTGACTGCGCGCGCCGACCGTCTTCATCTCGATGCCGCCGATCGGACCGACCTTGCCGGCGTCGTCGATGGTGCCGGTGCCGGCGACGACCTTGCCGCCGGTCAGGCTGCCCGGGGTGAGCTTGTCGTAGATGCCGAGCGCGAACATCAGACCGGCGCTCGGCCCGCCGACGTCGGCGAGCTTGATGTCGATGGTGAACGGGAAGGTGTGGTCGGTCCCGGCCGAGATCCCGACGATGGCCCGCTTCTCGCCGCTGTCGTCGGAGGTCGCGGTCGTGATGGTGACGTCCTGGGTCTTGGTCGCCGTCCTGTTCGCCTTCTCGGCGGCCGCCTGGTCCTTCGCCGGGACGATGCGGAAGACGACCTTCTCCCCCGCCTTGTGCTTGGTCACCAGCTTCGCGACGTCGCCCGGCTCCTTCACCGCGGTGCCGTCCACGGCCTTGATCACGTCACCGGCGTGCAGCCGGCCCTCCGCCGGGGAGCCCTTCACCACCGTCGAGACGATCACCCAGGACGTCACCGGGATGTCCAGCTCCTTCAGGGCGGCGACCTTGGCGCTCTCCTGGGACTGGCTGAACTCCTCGGCGTTCTCCTGGGTGGACTGCTCCTCGGTCTTGCCGTCCGGGTACAGCGTGTCGTGCGGCACGACCTTGTTGTCGTGCGCGAGCCATCCGTAGACGGCCTCGACCAGGTTCATCCGGTAGTCGGCGCTGGTGACCCGCACGGTGGTCATGTTCAGGTGACCGCTGGTCGTGTAGGTCTTGCGCCCGGAGATCTGGAGCACCGGCTCGCCGCCGTGATCGCCCAGGGTGTTCACCGTCGGCCCGGGGGACATCTCCGCGTACGGCACAGGGATGAGTACGCCCGCACACAGGAGCGCGATCAGCATCAGGGTGGAGGCGAGCATCGTCGCGGTGCGGCGTGGCATGTCTCGACACTACGGGACGCCTCTGTCAGCGCACCGTCAGGGCTGCCACCCGGGTCACGTACGCGAGTGGGGCTTCTCCATGGCCGCCCGGAAGCGGGCGTATCCGTCCAGCTCAGGGCCGTCGCTGCGGGCTTTCCGGGTCCGGTTGGCCCAAGTGCCCCACAGACCGGCGCCGATAGCGGCGACAAGCGGAATCAGCAACCAGACGAGCGCACCCATGCCGACCTCCCAACCCCTGTGAGCCACCACAACTGACTGATCAGCAGATTAACCATCTGCACCGACAACGCTCACGGCAGGGGTCCGGTTACGCAACCGGAAGGAATTCAGCAGGCTCCGACCCATTCGTCGGTACCGTCCGAGAACTTCTGGTGCTTCCAGATGGGCACTTCGTGCTTGAGATCGTCGATCAGCTTCCGGCAGGCCTCGAAGGCCTCGCCGCGGTGCGGACACGAGACGGCCACCACGACGGCGAGATCACCGACCCCGAGGTCGCCGACCCGGTGCACCGCGGCCAGCGCCCGCACCGGGTACTCGGCGGCGACCTTCTCCGCGATCCGCCGCATCTCCGCCTCCGCGCCGGGATGGCAGGAGTAGCCGAGGGCGTCGACGTCGGCGCCGCCGTCGTGGTTGCGCACCGTGCCCACGAACAGCGCGATCCCGCCCGCCGCGTCGTCCCCGACGGCCTTGAAGACTTCGTCCAGGGAGAGCGCGGTGTCACGAACGGCGATCAGCTTGATGGGGTCCTGCGCTGCCCGCTCGCCGGGATGGTCGTCGATGGCTGCCATACCCCCATCGTGCCGCACCCCGGGAAGCAGGCGAAATAGCGTGATCGCCCGGCACGCACGCGTGCCCCTTTGGAGCGACCTCCAAAGTCAGCCCGTCCGAGGAAGGGGCGCGCGGGGGTGACCCCACGCTCACCGCCGCCGGGCCTTCCGGGCCCGCCGCACCACGGCCGCCGCACCCAGCAGAGCGACCGTCGCGCCCGCCGCGCCCGCCGCGGTGGCGTCCTTGCGGCCGAGCCGCCGGCCGACGACGGTGTGCCGTCCGGCCACCTCCTCCAGCAACTGCGCGAGGACCTCCTCGTTGGTCCACCGCGGCCGCCATCCCGCGTCGTGCAGCCGGCTCCCGCTCACCACCCAGGGGTACATCGTGTAGGCCAGGTCCCCGGCGGGCGACGGCGTCAGCCCGATCCGGTGCAGCCGGGCGGCGGCGCCCAGCGCGACCGCCGACGGCAGCTCCATGCGCCGGATCCCGCTGAGCTCCTCGACCTCCTCCTGCTCCAGCCATCCGTCGCAGCCGACGGCCAGCTCGCCGTCGACCTTCTCCAGGACGGCGTACTCCAGGGCGCTCACCAGGTCCTCGACATGGCAGAACTGCCAGGCCGGCCGTGATCCGGCGACGACCAGCAGCCGCGGCGACTCGAAGTACCGCGTCAGCGCGGTGTCCGTACCGCCGACCAGCACCGCGGGCCGCACCACGGTGACGTTGAGCCCCGGATGCGCCCGGGGCGCGCGCCGGGCCAGCCGTTCGATTTCCAGGAGGTCCCCGACGCCGGTCGCCTCCGCCGTGGCCCGCAGCTCCGCGTCCTCCGAGAGCGGCAGCTCGTTGTCCTCGAGCGCGCCGTAGACCATCGCGGAGGTGCACAGCACCACCCGGTGCACCCCGGCCGCCGCGGCGGCCGTCAGCACGGTCTGCGTGCCGCGCACGTTGTAGGCCGTCCGGGCGGCGGCGTCACTCCCCAGGTCGAGGTCGAGCGCGAGGTGGACCACGACGTCCGCGCCGCGCAGCTTGTCGGCGATCGCCGGGTCCCGGACGTCGAGGATGTGCCAGGTCGCCGCGTCGCACTCGCCGCGCCGCTCGTCGATGGCGACGACCTGCTTGACCTCCTCCGACGCGGCGAGCCGCTCGGTCAGCAGCGCGCCGATCCCGGTCGCGGCGCCGGTCACGGCCACGACGGGCCCGCGCGCGCCGACCGGGGTTGAGTGGTTTCGCGCTGCGCGAACCTGCGGATCTGGGGAACTCACCAGGTGTCTCCAGCGGTTGTCTTGGCATACGGGCGCGAGTGAAGCGTACGTACCAGGTGGCATCCATCCTGCCGCAGGCCAGGAGTCGGCGAAGCACCGAGGCCCGATCGAGCCGGGGTGTCTACGCTGGGTGGTGTTGCAGGGCAGTCGCCGCCGGCCGAGAACCGGTGGCCTTACCAGCCGAGGAACCCCGTGAGTGACACCCCATTCGGATTCGGCCTTCCGCCGGAGGAGCCGGAAGACGGCGACGAGGGCAAGAAGAAGGACCCGCAGAGCGGCGGTGGTCAGGGACCGGCCAACCCGTTCGGTTTCGGCGGGCTGCCCGGCGCCGGAGGCTTTGGCGCCCCCGGTGCGGACAACCCGCTCGCCGCGATGTTCGGTTCACTGAACCCCAACGACCTGGGCGCCGCCTTCCAGCAGCTGGGCCAGATGCTCTCCTACGAGGGCGGCCCGGTGAACTGGGACATGGCCAAGCAGATCGCCCGCCAGACGGTCGCCCAGGGCACCGCCGACGGCGTGAAGGACGCCAGCGTCGGCCCCTCCGAGCGCACCGCCGTCCAGGAGGCCGTCCGTCTGGCCGATCTCTGGCTGGACGACGCGACGTCCCTGCCGTCCGGCGCGGGCACGGCCGTGGCGTGGTCCCGCGCGGAGTGGGTCGAGGCGACCCTGCCCGCGTGGAAGGAGCTCGTCGACCCGGTCGCCGAGCGGGTCGGCGCGGCCATGGGCGATGTCCTGCCGGAGGAGATGCAGGCCATGGCCGGCCCGCTGATCGGCATGATGCGCTCGATGGGCGGCGCGATGTTCGGCTCGCAGATCGGCCAGGCCGTGGGCGTGCTCGCGGGCGAGGTCGTCGGCTCGACCGACATCGGCCTGCCCCTCGGCCCGGCCGGGCGTGCCGCGCTGCTGCCGGTCAACATCGAGGCGTTCGGCAAGGACCTCGGTGTGACGAAGGACGAGGTGCGGCTCTACCTCGCGCTGCGCGAGGCGGCCCACCAGCGTCTGTTCGCGCATGTGCCGTGGCTGCGCTCGCACCTGTTCGGCGCCGTCGAGGGCTACGCGCGCGGGATCAAGGTCGACACGGCCAAGCTGGAGGACGTGGTCGGTCAGTTCGACCCGCAGAATCCGGAGCAGCTGCAGGACGCGCTCCAGCAGGGCATGTTCCAGCCGGAGGACACCCCGGCGCAGAAGGCCGCCCTGGCCCGTCTGGAGACGGCCCTGGCGCTCGTGGAGGGCTGGGTGGACGCGGTGGTGCACGCGGCCGCGAAACCCCGTCTGTCGTCGGCGGACGCCCTGCGCGAGACACTGCGCCGACGTCGCGCCTCGGGCGGTCCTGCGGAGCAGACGTTCGCGACGCTGATCGGCCTGGAGCTGCGTCCGCGCCGCCTGCGGGACGCCTCCCGCCTGTGGGCGTCCCTCACCGACGCGCGCGGGGTCGACGGCCGTGACGCCCTGTGGGCCCACCCGGACATGCTGCCCACGGCGTCCGACCTGGACGACCCCGACGGCTTCGTGCACCGCGAGCAGCTGGACTTCTCCGAGCTGGACAAGATGCTCGGCGAGGCGGCGAGCGGCGGCTCCGGCGACAGGCCGAACCTGAAGAAGGACGACTCCGGGACCGACTCCAAGGACGACGACACCGAGTGAGCCTGTACGACGACGCGGTCCTCGTCCTGAAGGGGTACGAGGGCCAGGAAGAGCTGCGCCAGGCCTATCTGGACCACCTCGGGGCGCACCCGGACGGCATGTGGAAGGCCTGCGGGGACGGCCATGTCACGGCGAGCGCGCTGGTGATCGACCCGGAGCGCGGCCGGGTGCTGCTGACCCTGCACAAGAAGATGCGGATGTGGCTCCAGATGGGCGGCCACTGCGAGCCGGCCGACGAGACCGTGCGGGCCGCCGCTCTGCGCGAGGCGACCGAGGAGTCCGGCATAGGGGGGCTGGCCCTGCTCCCCGGCGGCCCCGTGCGCCTGGACCGGCATCCCACGCCGTGCGCGTGGCACTACGACGTCCAGTACGCGGCGCTCGCTCCGGCCGGGGCCGTGGAGGCCATCAGCGACGAGTCCCTCGACCTGCGCTGGTTCGCGTACGACGAGGTCGCAGGCGTGGCCGACGAGTCGGTCGTACGCCTGCTGGAGGCGACTCGCGCGCGGCTGTGAGCCGGAAGGTGGCCGAAGGGACGGCTGTGAGCCGGAAGTGGGTGACGGGCGGCCGTGAGCCGAGACGAGTAAGGGGCGACCTCCTGGCGGCCGCCCCTTACGTCTGCTTTCCGGACGGTCAGCTCCAGGCGTTGCCCTGGTTCTGCTGCCGTACACCCTGCTGTCCCATGCCGTACTGGGCGGCCAGCCCGGAGCCGATCTGGGCGTTCTGCGGCGGCAGCAGCTCGCTGGGCTGGACAAGCGCGTAGCCGGAGCCCATGAAGCTGAGCTCCCAGCCCTCACCGGTGTTGCCGCGCCGGCGCCACACTCCGGAGGAGTGCGTCTGGGCCTGCATCTGCACCCGCAGCCCGGTGGACCAGGCCACGATGGCGTCGGCGTCGCAGTTGACGTACTTGTCGGGCGTGACCTGCATCATCAGTGGCGCGCCCGAGGTCATCAGGGCGACCTTGCCGCGGCCGGTGATGTTGAGCTGGTACTTCCCGGAGCCGGAGATGCCGTAGAGGCTGTCGACGGCGATGACCTCGTGGTGCAGCGAGGAGTCCATGGCCAGGACATAGCTGCTGTCCACGGTCAGGCCGTCCTGCTCGACGTCCATGACATGCACGTGTTGGGCGAGGTTGGCGAGGTACACCGTGCCCTGCCCGTGGCAGCGCATCAGGTCCAGGCCCTCGCCCGTGTGCGCACGCGCGCGTCCCTGCTGGTTGTTCTGGTACTCGGCGTCGAACTCCATCAGGCCCTGGTAGGCGACCATCGTGCCCTTGCGGGCGAGGATGTCGTCGTGGCCCTCGAGGCTGACCCGGAGCATCTGCTTGTTCTGGAGACTCCAGCGCTCCTGGGTCTGCGAGTCGTTGTGCGCGAAAAGTGAGCTCTGCATGGCGTTTCTGGCTCCCCCTCAGCCCCGGACCCGGAGGCGGTCGGTGCTGTCCTCACTGGGCTGGACGACGACGATGCCCTGGCCGGAGAAGGCCATCTGGTAGGCCTCGCCGCTGCCCCGGCCGATGAGCGACTGCGCCTTGAAGCTGCGCTTGCCCTTCACCTTGAGGTTCGGCGACCAGGCGACGAGCGCGTCGGGGTCGACGTACGTCTCGTCCTCGCCGCCGCCGCAGTCGACGACGATCGGCTTGCCCCGGGAGGTCAGCGCGACCCAGCCCTGTCCGGAGATCTTGGTGTTCCACAGGCCCTGGCCGGCGAACTTCGCGAGCCCCTTGACGCGCTCGACGCCCCAGGTGAGGTGCGCGTCGAAGGCGAGCAGGTTGGTGGCGTTGACGGAGATGCCGTCGCCGTTGAGGTTGATCACGACGACGTTGGCGCCGTAGTCGGCGAGGTAGAGCAGTCCGTCGCCCGAGCACTTCATCAGGGGCGCGCCCTCGCCGGTCATCCAGTCGCGCGCGATCTGGCGCACGGCCGGCGGGTTGGGCTCGTACTGCACGAAGCCCTCGTAGGCGACCATCGAGCCCACGCGCGCGAGGAGGTCGTTCCCCGTCTGGAGGGCGACCTTCAGCATGTGGTTGCCGTGGTTCTCCATACGGGCGGTGACGGGTGCGGGGGCGTAGCCCGCGAGTGGCTGGTTCATGACGGGCTCCCTCAGACCTCGTACGGCTGGACGACGATGAAGTTGCCGGGAGCGCCCCGGAACTGGAGGTTGACGCTCTCCCCGGTGTCGCCGGGGTAGGCGTTGCGGCGCATGCGGACCTGGCTGGAGACGACCACCTGGGCGGCGGACGACCAGGCGACGACGGCGTTGCAGTCGGCGAACGTGGTGGGGGTGACCGGCAGGACGACGGGCGTGCCGTGCGTCTTGACGACGATCGTGCCGGTGCCCGTGAACTGCATGGTGAACAGGGCGCCGCCGGGGATGCCGTGCCCCTCGATGCGACGGACCTCGTACTGGAGGCTCTCGTCGAAGGCGAGGACGTTCTCCGCGGAGACGCAGATGCCGTCACCCTGGAGTTCGATGGGGTGCAGCATCGTGGAGTTCTCGGCGAGGAACACCTGTCCCTGGCCGGTGCAGCGCATCAGCTGCATCTCCTGACCGGTGGCGTTGCCGACGATCCGGCCCGCGAACCCGGCGCCCTTGTAGCTGAAGTCGACCTTGCCCTGGTAGAGGACCATGCTGCCCTGGCGGGCGAGCACGGGCTGGCCTCCCATCCCGAGGTCGACGCGGACCAGCTTCCGGTTCTGCTGCGTCCAGCGCTGTCCGGTGGGCGTCTCCTTGAACTGCTGGAGCGCCGCGGCCACTCCGGCACCGCCCTGGGGCGCGCCCTGGGGTACGCCGTAGGCCTGCTGGCCCGGGACCTGCCCGAACGGGGGCTGCTGACCGTAGCCGGGCGGCTGGGGCGGCTGACCGTAGCCGGGCGGGGCCTGCGGGGCCTGAGGTGCCTGCGGCTGCTGACCGTATCCGGGGGGCATGGGCGCGGTCGGCGCGGGGCCCTGACCGTACGGCTGCGGCTGGGGCGGCTGGCCGTAGGGCGCCGGGGCCGGAGCGGGAGGCGGCACGTGGCCGCCGCCGGGCGGGGTCAGGGGCGCGATGATGGTCGGCGCGGCGTGCACCGAGGGCGCGGGCGCCGGCGGGGTCGCGCCGGGCGGGGGCGCGAAGCCCTGCGCGGCGGGCTGCGGTTGCGCCGGAGCGGGCGCCGAGGGTGCGCCGAACGCGGGCGGGGCGAAGCCGGGGGTGGCGGCACCGGCCTGCGGCTGCTGCGGCGCGGCGGGCGCCCCCTCCCCCCCGACCTCGCCACCGAAGTTCTTCAGCAGCGCGTCCAGACCGCCGTCGAAGCCCTGTCCGACCGCGGCGAACCGCCACACGTCCTTCAGGTAGAAGTCACCCAGCATCACGGCCCGCTCGCTGGAGAACTCGGAACCGTTGAACGCGTAGCGGGCCACTTCCTCGCCGCCCGCGACGATGCGGAGATAGCCGGGGCTGATCTGCGACATCTGCCCGGCGCCGTCGAGGGTCGCCGTGAAGGACAGCTTCTGGATCTGCTGCGGAATCCGGTCGAGGGTGATGCGGAAGGACTCCGTGTCGCCCGCCTGGGCGCCCAGGAGCTGGATGGACTCCTCGGGCGACTTCGGCTGGTTGAAGAAGATGAAGTACCGGTCGTCCGAGAGCCGCTCGTCGGCGTCGAGGCCGAAGCAGCTGATGTCGAAGGTCAGGCCGGGAGCGGTGATCTGCACGCCTACGTACAGATCGGTGCCCGCGGTGAGGTCACTGATCCTGGCCTTGTGGCCGCGCTGGAATTCCCTGGGCATGCGTAACGACCGTCCCCCATCCCGATTGTGAATGCGTCGCGTCAGGCTAACGGCAAAGTCGGACAACGCACGATGTCGGTACAGACCCGGTACACAACCAACGTCAGGTGCCGGGGGACGGGCTCACCGCGTACGCCGCAGGTCACTCCTCGTCAGCGGCGGCGGGCAGGTGGGGCAGCCGATCCGCCGCGACGACGCCCTCGAGGTAGCCACGGGCGCGCTCGGTGCGCGGGTACGCCTCCAGCAGCCGCCAGAAGTCGGGGCCGTGACCGGGCACGAGCAGATGCGCGAGCTCGTGGGCGAGGACGTAGTCGATGACGTACTCGGGCATGCCCTTCAGGCGGTGCGACAGGCGGATGCTGCCCTCGGCCGGTGTGCACGAGCCCCAGCGGGTGTTCTGGTTGGTCACCCAGCGGACCGAGGCGGGCCGGGCCCGGCCGCCGAAGCACTGGGCCGACAGCCGCTCGGCGCGCTCGGCCAACTCCGCGTCACCAGGTACGCGCCGGCTCTCCTGGGCGGCGAGCTTGTCGAGCATGACGCTCACCCAGCGTTGCTCCTCCGCCTCGGACATCCGGGCAGGGATGAGCACGATGGTGCGATCGCCCTCGCGGTACGCGGAGACCGTCCGACGTCGACGGGCGCTCCTGCGGACCTCGATCGCGCTCGTTCGTGAGCCGCTCGGCGGCTGGCTCGTCGTGCTGCGCTGTGGTGTTCCGGCGCGGTGCAATGGGTCGGCGGACACGCCCCGACGTTACCCGCTGCACACGGGGGAAGTCCCGACTCCGGGACGGTCAGGTTCCGATCCGTCGTGCCGTGTTTGCCTCGTACGACGGATTTGTACGATGAACGCCCCTGCCTGTGGACAACTTTGGGCGCGCTCGAGTGGGTCCGGGCATGCTGGCACTCGTCGGCGGAGCGAGGACACCCTCACGCTCCCGCTCCGCCGATGTGACGGGGAGTTTCCAGGCATAGGCATACGGGGGCCTTCGATGCATCCGATGGTGAAGCCCGCGCTGCGGCGCGGCTGGCGTGACCTCAACACGGTGCAGTTCGGGATGACACCGGCGCACGCGCTGACACTCGGCCCGGTGGACACGGCGACGGGCAGTTTCCTCGACCTGCTGGACGGCACCCGCGGGCTGGAGCTGCTGCGCGAGGAGGGCCGCCGCATGGACCTGCCCGACGGTCATGTCGACCGGCTGGTGGAACGGCTGGCGCGGGCGGGGCTGCTCGACGACGCGCGCGGCGGCGGGCCGGAGGCCGCCGATCTGCGGGAGCGCAAAGAGGTCCTGGACCGACTGCGCCCCGATCTCGCCGCGCTGTCCCTCCTCACCTCGGAGCCGGGCGACGCGATCGAGCACCTGGCCGTCCGACGCCGGCTGCGGGTCCAGGTGCGGGGCGCGGGCCGGGTCGGCGTGGCGCTGGCAGCGCTGCTCTCGGGTGCGGGGGTCGGCGAGGTGGACGTGCGGGACGGCGGCCGGGTCGAGCCGGGGGACATCGCACCGGGCGGTCTGTCCGCCGAGTCGGTCGGCGAGCGTCGGGACGAGTCCGCCCGCCGCGCCGTACGCCGGGCCGCCCCGGGCCCCGCATCCCGCAGAGGCCCGAAGTCACCGGCCGAGGCGGACACCCCCGGCTTCTCGCTCGTGATCATCGCCCCGCGGGACGACGTGTCCGTGCACGCGCCCGCTCCCTCGGCGGCGGAACCTCTGATCGCCTCGGGCACACCGCACCTCTATGCCGGGGTCGTCGAGGGGACGGGCATCGTCGGCCCGCTCGTCCTGCCGGGCGAGACGGGCTGCGCGGGCTGCCTGCATCAGGAGCGCACCGACCGGGACCCGGCCTGGCCGCGGCTGGTCGCCCAGTGGCACTCCGGGAGAAGGCGCTCGGCGCGCGCCTGCGATGTGACGCTGGCCACGACCGTCGCCGGGCTGGCCGCCGCCCACGCGCTCACCTTCCTCGACGGCCGGACCCCGTCGAGCACCGGCGCCCGCTGGGAGATTTCCGTTCCCGCCCTCCAGTGGCACGCCCGTCCGGTATGGCCCCATTCAGCCTGTTCGTGCGGGGCCGCGGAGAAAGGTAAGCAGGAACACATCTCCGAGGACCGGGGAACGCACGCGACAATGGCAGTGCAGCATTCGCAGGAGTTCTGCCGTACGACGGACGCCGCGCGGCTGGCCGGTACTTGGAGGGCGCATGTCTGATCTTCCCCGGAAGGCGGTCACCCGGACCGCCAAACTCGCCGCGCTCCCGCTCGGCTTCGCCGGGCGGGCGACCTGGGGTCTGGGCAAGCGGATCGTGGGCGAGTCCGCGGAGATCGTCGGCCGCGAACTGCAGCAGCGCACCGCCGAGCAGCTGTTCAAGGTGCTGGGCGAGCTGAAGGGCGGTGCGATGAAGTTCGGGCAGGCCATGTCCGTCTTCGAGTCCGCCCTGCCCGAGGAGGTCGCCGGTCCCTACCGCGCGGCCCTCACCAAGCTCCAGGACGCGGCGCCGCCGATGCCGACCCGCACGATGCACTCCGTGCTCGCGGAGCGGCTCGGTGAGAACTGGCCCGAGCTGTTCCTGGAGTTCGACGACAAGCCGGCCGCGGCGGCCTCGATCGGCCAGGTGCACCGAGCGGTGTGGCACGACGGCCGGGAGGTCGCGGTCAAGGTCCAATACCCCGGGGCGGGTGAGGCTTTGCTGTCCGACCTGAACCAACTCAGCCGTTTCGCGCGCCTGTTGGGCCCCCTCATCCCGGGCATGGACGTCAAGCCACTGATCGCCGAGCTCAAGGACCGGGTCTCCGAGGAGCTCGACTACAGCCTGGAGGCACAGGCTCAGCAGACCCACGCGGAGGAGTTCGCCGGCGATCCCGACGTCGTGATCCCGGCGGTGGTCCACCAGCGCGAGCAGGTCCTGGTCACCGAGTGGATCGACGGTGTGCCCCTCTCCGAGGTGATCACCGACGGCACCCAGGAGCAGCGAGACCGGGCCGGCCAGTTGCTGTCCCGGTTCCTCTTCTCCGGCCCGGCCCGCACCGGCCTGCTCCACGCCGACCCGCACCCCGGCAACTTCCGCCTCCTGCCGGGCGGACCGGACGGCGAGGACGACTGGCGCCTGGGCGTCCTGGACTTCGGCACGGTGGACCGGCTCCCGGGCGGTCTGCCGGACCCGATCGGAGAGTCCCTGCGCATGACCCTCGACGGTGACGCGGAGGCGGTCTACGAACTCCTGCGTACGGAGGGCTTCGTCAAGGACTCCATAGAGCTGGATCCCGACGCGGTCCTCGACTACCTCCTGCCGATCATCGAGCCGGCCCAGGTGGAGGAGTTCACGTTCAGCCGTGGCTGGATGCGCAGCCAGGCGGCGCGGATCGCCGACCCCCGCTCCCCCGCACACCAGTTGGGCAAGCAGCTCAACCTGCCGCCGGCCTATCTGCTGATACACCGGGTGACGCTCAGCACGATCGGCGTGCTGTGCCAGCTGGGCGCGACGGTGCGGCTGCGCGAGGAGCTGGAGGAGTGGCTGCCCGGCTTCCTCGCGGCGGAGGTCCTGGAGGCTTTCGAGGCGGAGGAGTCGGTCGCGGAGGCGTGAGCGCCCGGACCTCCCGACCGGACTGTGACGCGATTCACCACCACTCCGAGTCCAGTCGGCCTTCGATCGCCCTGAGGTTCTCGCGCGCGCAGGCCTCGCAGAAGTAGCGCCGGACGCCGTTCTCCACGGAGCAGGTCCAGGTGACGGGCGGGGGCTCCTGCGCCCGGGCGCCGCAGCGGGCACACACGAGGGGGCGGGGCTCCGTCGGGGAAGCGCCTCGGTCACCGTCTCCGGGAGGACTCGTCATCTTCGGGACGATAACTCCGAGGCGGTGGATCCTCCGCACAACGCACCGCGGGGGCCGGTCCGTTCGGACGGACCGGCCCCCGCGGGGAGAGCTTCGCCTCCCTGTCGGGAGGCCACCGCTTCAGGTGGGTGTGGTTACTGCATCACGGCCATGGCGAGCGCACGCCGGGCGCGCATCGAGGCGCGCTCGGCCCGTCGCTGCATCCGGCGAGCGGTCGCCAGGCGCAGTGCCCGGCGTTCCCGCTCGGCCTCGTGCAGTCGGTCGTGCATATGCGCACGAGCCAGGGCTTCTGGGATGAGTTGCATCTCGCGTGTCCTGTTCTGACGCGAGTCGTACGCGCCGGTGGTGGTGATGTCTTCGATCGCGGAGCCTGCGGGCTCGCTGGGGAACGGCTTCATCGGGGCCTGCTTCTTGGGGTCTTGCGTGAGGGGGCGGTCGATCGTTCCTGCGGTGTTCATGCCGTGACCGGGTTCTTGCGCGGGCGGCCACGCGGCCGCTTCCGGGCGACGACGACACCCTGGACGAAGAGCTCGCCACCCCAGACGCCCCAGGGCTCGCGCCGCTCCTTGGCGCCGGCGAGGCAGGCCTCCATCAGCGGGCAGGTGCGGCAGAGGGACTTGGCGTACTCGACGTCGGCCGGCGACTCGGCGAAGAAGACCTCCGGGTCGTAGGAACGGCAGGGGACGGGTACGCCGAGGTTCTCGATGGCGTCGTCGAGCGCGGTGAGCGCCGTGAGCGGGGTCAAGGTGGAGTCCTCCGTGAGGCCGGGCGGGGGGATCGTTTCGGAAGGCGGTACTGACGGGGCGTGCGCTTCGAGTTGCACGGTCGTCTTTCCTCGTCTGTCGGTCCGGTCCTGTAGGACCGGGTGTCGGCTGGGTACCGGGTTCTTTTCTTGTCCCGAGGCCCCTTCGCTCCGCTGTCCCCGTGTTCGGGGCAAACAGAAGGGCCGCGGATCCCGGGTGGGTTCCGCGGCCCTGAAGGCGCCGGCCTGATCGACGATCAGGCTGGATCACTCCAGGGTTCTGGCCCACGGAAGGCCCACATCAGGTGGTGCTGCGTCGTCTGCTTCCGGGCTCCGGCACCGGCTGCCGTAAAGGCATAGGCGTGCGCCTGTGCTCCTACTGCTTCCAGTGCCTCGGTCGGTCGCTCATTGCGCTCGCGGCTGGGAAGAACCGCGGAGGCAACGGAGGAGGACGCCGGCCGGTCGGCACGAATGCCGGACAGACCGGTGCCCAGGATCGAGGCGTCGAGCATGCACACGGAGACGACCGAGGGATCGGTCAGTTTGGCGGTGGAGCTGCGGTTGATGATGATCACTGGAATCGCCTCCTCTCGGCGTCTCGGGGGACCGGGGGTGAATCCGGTCCGGCGGGTATACAAGTACAGCACGGAATCAGGGCCTTCGAGAAGGCCGCCGTTCCCGTGTCTAAGAACCTATGGGGATTGCCGGGGCATGCGCAAACTATTTTTCCGACGAGTTCGGATCAGTTGCCCGGCCGTCCGCCCTCAGTCCCCCTCGTCGTCCCCTTCGACCTCTTGGCCTGCGCAGATGGCCAGGACATCGGCTCCGTAGCGGTTGAGCTTGCGGACGCCGACCCCCGGGATCCGCGCGAGCTCGCCCTCCTCCTCGGGGACGGTCTC
The DNA here is from genome assembly GCA_001298545.1 of Actinobacteria bacterium OV320. Lineage (GTDB taxonomy): Bacteria > Actinomycetota > Actinomycetes > Streptomycetales > Streptomycetaceae > Streptomyces > Streptomyces coriariae. Next base: position 562,058 of record LJCX01000029.1, on the reverse strand, counting down.
CGCGATCGCCATCAGAGTCTTGTCGGTGAAGACGCAGAACGCGGGCTGTCCCGCCCGCTGTGCCTGGACCGCCCGCCAGTCGCGCAGCCGTTCGTACAGCCCCTCGTCCATGTCGGAGGGGCACTCCTCGCAGCGCATCAGCTTCATCTCGCCGGCGTCGGTCAGGGTGCGCCCGCAGACCCGGCAGCGGGCCGGGGTCCGCTGGGTCCGGCGCCGCTCGACCGGGGCGCCCGCCGCGGCGCCGGTGAAGCCGCGCTCGATGCCTCCGGTGCCCGCGACGCCCCCGCTGCCCCCGCGGCCGGCGGCGGCGCCCGAACCGGGACGCAGACCGTCGAGGAACCTGCTGGGGCGACGGCTCGGACGGCCACCGGGCGAGCGGGAGAGCGCCCAGGAGACATACAGGCGCTCCCGGGCCCGGGTGACTCCCACGTAGAGGAGGCGGCGCTCCTCCTCGATCTGCTCGTCGGTCTTGGCGTAGGTGATCGGCATCATGCCCTCGGCGACCCCGACCAGGAAGACGACATCCCACTCCAGGCCCTTGGCCGAGTGCAGGGAGGCCAGGGTGACGCCCTGGACGGTCGGGGCGTGCTGGGCGTTCGCCCGTTCGTCCAGCTCGGCGACCAGGTCGGCGAGGGTGGCGCCGGACTGCGCGGCGGCGAAGTCCTGCGCGAGGCCGACCAGCGCGGCCAGCGACTCCCAGCGTTCTCTGACGGCCCCGGAGCCGGCCGGTGGCTGCGGGGTCCAGCCCTCCCCCGACAGGACGGCACGTACCTGGGAGGGCAGGTCGACGGCGTCCTCGAGGAGGGTGTCGTTGCCGCCGAAGCGAGCCGCGCCGCGCAGGGCGACGCCCGCCTTGCGGACCTCGGGACGGTCGAAGAAGCGCTCCGCGCCGCGCAGCTGGTACGGGATGCCGCGGTCGGCGAGGGCCTGCTCGTAGGTCTCCGACTGCGCGTTGGTGCGGAACAGGACGGCGATCTCCGCGGCCGGCACTCCGGCGTCGAGAAGCTCGCGGATCCGGCGGGCCGCGCCCTCGGCCTCGGCGGGCTCGTCGGGGTACTCGCCGTAACCGGGCTCAGGCCCTGGGCCACGCTGGGAGACGAGCTCCAGGCGGTGGTCCGCGGCGCGGCCCCGGGCCTGGGAGAGCAGACCGTTGGCGAGGTGGACGACCTGGGGGGTGGAGCGGTAGTCGCGGACCAGCTTGACGACGGTGGCGCCGGGGTGGCGGGTGCGGAAGTCGAGGAGGTGGTCGGGGGTGGCTCCGGTGAAGGAGTAGATGGTCTGGCTGGCGTCCCCGACCACGCACAGGTCGTCCCGCTCGCCGAGCCACAGCTCCAGCAGGCGCTGCTGGAGCGGGCTGACGTCCTGGTACTCGTCGACCACGAAGTGCTGGTACTGGGCGCGGACCTGCTCGGCGATGTCGTGCCGGTCCTGGAGGACGGCGACGGTCAGCAGCAGGACGTCCTCGAAGTCGATCACACCGCGCTGCCGCTTGAGGTCCTCGTAGGCCGCGTAGAGCTGGGCGATCTCGGCGGGGTCGCGGGGGATCTCGCGGCCCGCCTTGGCGGCGGCCAGGGCGTAGTCGGCGGGCACGGTCTGGGTGACCTTGGACCACTCGATCTCCGCGGTGGTGTCCCGCAGCTCGCCCCGGTCGAGACGGATGCGGCACGCGGCAGCCGCGTCGGCGACGAGCTGGATCTTGCGGTCGACGAGTCGGGGCAGGGAGCCACCGATCGCTTTCGGCCAGAAGTACTGAAGCTGACGCAGGGCCGCGGAGTGGAAGGTGCGGGCCTGGACGCCCTGGGCGCCGAGCAGGCGCAGCCGGCCCCGCATCTCTCCGGCGGCACGGTTGGTGAAGGTGACGGCCAGCACACTGGAGGGGTTCAGGATGCCGGCGCGCACCCCGTAGGCGATGCGGTGGGTGATCGCCCGGGTCTTGCCCGTGCCCGCTCCTGCCAGCACGCACACCGGACCGTGCAGGGCGGTGGCCACCTCGCGCTGCTCGGGGTCGAGCCCTTCGAGCACCGCGTCGGCCGAGTCCGGTACCTGCGGGAAGAGGGGGGAGTGCGTTGCTGCTGTCACATGGCCATGCTGCCAGGTCGGCGGAGACGGGCGAGCCGGTTGTCCACAGGTGGGCCCTCGCGGTCGTACTAATGCGGCGAGTGTCACCCTCGGAGGAACGGGCCCGACGGGAATGGTGGCCCTTTCAAGTACGTTCTCCCACTGCGACCACCTGCCCCGACCCGCCGAAGGAGCACAAAAGACATGCTGGGCACTGTGACGATGTACAGCACCACGTGGTGCGGCTACTGCCAGCGGCTGAAGAAGCAGCTCGACCGCGAGGGCATCGGATACACCGAGATCAACATCGAGCAGGACCCGCAGTCCGCGGCGTTCGTGGAGAAGGCCAATGGCGGAAACCAGACGGTTCCGACCGTGCTGTTCCCCGACGGTTCCACGCTGACGAACCCGTCGCTGGCGCAGGTGAAGCAGAAGATCGGCGCGTAACCGCGTCCGGCGCTCGGCCGCACGCGAGAAGGGCGGTCCCCCGAGGTGTCGGGGGACCGCCCTTCTCGCGTCGTGGGTCAGATGAAGCTGCGGGTCGGCAGCGGCTTGCCGTACCAGAGCTCGATCAGCCGGGCCGCGATGGAGATGCCGTAGGGGGGCAGCACCTCGCCGGCCTCGAAGGCGGCGCCGAGTTCGTCGCGGGAGAACCAGCGGGCCTCGTGGATCTCGTCGCCGTCGACGTCGATGTCGGTGGAGGTGGCGCGGGCCATGAAGCCCAGCATCAGGCTGGACGGGAACGGCCAGGGCTGGCTGGCGATGTAGTCGACCTGGCCGACGGTGATGCCGGCCTCCTCGAAGACCTCGCGGCGTACGGACTGCTCGATGGACTCGCCGGGCTCGACGAAGCCGGCGAGGGTCGAGAAGCGGCCCTCCGGCCAGTGGACCTGGCGCCCGAGGAGGATGCGGTCCTCCTCGTCCGTGACGGCCATGATCACCGCGGGGTCGGTCCGCGGGTAGTGCTCGGCACCGCAGGCGGGGCAGCGGCGGATGTGGCCGGCCGCGGCGATCACCGTGCGCTCGCCGCAGCGGGAGCAGAAGCGGTGCAGGCGCTGCCAGTTCTCCAGGGCCACCGCGTGGACCATCAGTCCCGTCTCGCGCGGCGACAGCAGCAGGCCGGCCTCACGCAGACCGGCCGGGCGCGCGGACTGGTCGATACGGCCGGGGAGCGCGTCCTTCTGGAGGGCGAAGTAGCTGACGCCGTCCTCGTCGGTCCCCAGGAAGTAGCGGTGCGCCTCGGTGAGGGGCGCCTCGAACGACGGGGTCATGACGAGCTCGGTGTGGCCTTCGGACGTCTCGTCGATGAGGACCTGGCCGCCGGAGACGACGAAACAACGTGTCGTGGGGTGGCTCCACGCCGCGGCGAGCCAGGCCTCGTCGAGCCGGTGGTGGGCGGCCCGGTCGACACCGCTCGGCGCGGTGAGCGAGATGGGGCGATCGGCGTTCTGGTCGGTCCAGGTGGTCACGGGTACTTCCAACTCCCCCGGTGGAACGGTTTTTTCGGCGGGCGGTTCAGCGGGACGTACGGCAGAGGACGACCGGTTTCGGTGCGGTGTCGCGGTGCGGGGCGGTCTTTCCAGTGTGCCCCGCGCGCGTGTCCCCTCCGGACCGTGCGAGGGCGTCAGGGCGCACGGCGCCAGTGCTCGGCCAGGTCGCCCCAGAGGTACGCGGTGGTCTCGACGCCCTTGAGGAGGAGGTCCAGCTCGACCTTCTCGTTCGGCGCGTGCCAGCCGTCCGAGGGGACGGAGATGCCCAGGAAGAGCACGGGGGCGCCGAGCACCTCCTGAAGGTCGGCGGCCGGTCCCGAGCCGCCCTCCCGGGTGAAGCGGACGGGCCCTTCGAAGGCGCGGCCCATGGCGCGGACCACGGACCGGAGCGCCGGGTGGTCCAGCGGGGTCAGACACGGGCGCGTGGCCGGGCTGAACGTGATCTCGTGCCGGATCCCGGCGGGCAGCTGCTCGGCGGCCCAGGCGCGGACGGCCTTCTCCACGTGCGCGGGGTCCTGGCCGGCGACCAGCCGGAACGACAGCTTCACGAAGGCCGAGGACGGGATGATCGTCTTGCTGCCCGGGCCCTGGTAGCCGCCGCCGATGCCGTTGACCTCGGCGGTGGGGCGGGCCCAGACGCGCTCCAGGGTGGTGTGTCCCGCCTCGCCGTGGGTGGCGTGCGACCTGGCGGTGCGCAGCCAGCCGTCCTCGTCGAACGGCAGCTCTGCGAAGAGTTCGCGCTCGCGGTCCGTGAGCTCGACGATGCCGTCGTAGAAGCCGGGAACGGCCACCCGCGCGTGCTCGTCGTGCAGGGCCGCGACCAGGCGGGCGGCCGCGGTGGCGGGGTTGGGCACGGCACCGCCGAAGGAGCCCGAGTGGATGTCCTGGTCGGGGCCGGACAGCCGGATCTCGCACTCGGCGAGGCCGCGCATGCCGGTGCACACCGTGGGGGTGTCCTCGGACCACATGCCGGTGTCGGAGACGATCACAGCGTCCGCGGCGAGGCGGTCCGCCTGCTCCTCGACCAGGGCGCGGAAGTTCGGGGAGCCGGACTCCTCCTCGCCCTCGATCAGCAGCTTGAGGCCGACGGCCGGGGCCGGGCGGCCGGTGGCGGCGAGATGGGCGCGGACACCGAGGGTGTGGAAGAAGACCTGGCCCTTGTCGTCGGCCGCTCCCCGCGCGTACAGGCGGTTTCCGCGGACGACGGGCTCGAAGGGGTCGGTGTCCCAGCCGTCCTCGCGGGCGGCGGGCTGTACGTCGTGATGGCCGTAGACCAGGACGGTGGGAGCCTGCGGATCGCCGGACGGCCACTCCGCGTAGACGGCCGGAGCGCCCGGCGTCTGCCAGACCTCGACGGTCGGGAAGCCGGTCTCCTTGAGCTTGGCCGCGAGCCAGTCCGCGCTGCGCCGTACGTCGGGGGCGTGGTCGGGCTGTGCCGACACCGACGGGATGCGCAGCCATTCGGCGAGGTCGTCGAGGAAGGCGGCGCGGTGCTGCTCGATGTACGTGCGGACGGCGCTGACGGCACTGTCAACGGTATGGCTCATGGTCACGAGCCTATCGGCCCGCACCGACATCCTCGCCGGGCCCTTGCGCAGGGTTTACTTGCGCGGCCGGTCCGCCGCGCCCGTCCCCGGCACCGTCCTCCCCGGTCAACAGGCGCTCCAGGGCGGCGCGATCGGGCAGACCCTCCGGTCGTACGACGTCGCCGCTGCGTACATAGAGGAACGCCGCTGTGACGGATTCCACGGGCACACCCTGCTGCTCGGCCCACGCGAGCCGGTAGAGAGCGAGCTGGAGGGGGTCGGCGGTGCGGGCCCGATGGGTCTTCCAGTCGACGATGTCGTAGGTGGCCGTGTCGCCGTCGCCCTCCTTGTAGACCGCGTCGATACGGCCCCGTACGACGCGGCCGGCGAGGGCGAGCTGGAAGGGGGCCTCGACGCGGTACGGCGTGCGGTGGGCGTACTCGGTGCTCTCGAAGGCTTCCTTGAGGGCTTCCAGGTCGCGTTCGTCGGCGATCTCGGCGTCTTCGCCGGGCAGCTCGTGCGGTTCCAGCAGGGGAAGCGTCAGCTCCTCGAAGCGGGCCTCCACCCAGGCGTGGAACCGGGTACCCCGGCGCGCGGCCGGTTGCGGGGGGCGCGGCATGGGGCGGGCCAGTTCCTGCGCGAGACCGTCCGGGTCGGCGGCCAGCCGCAGGACCTGCGAGGCGGTCAGCGTCGTGGGAAGAGTCACGTCCGTGACGCTGCGGCGGGCGCGGAGCAGCTCGCCGGCGAGCGCGTCGAGGTCACGGTCCCAGGAGGCGACGGCGCGGGCTTCCTCAGGAGTGAGGGAGGGCCTCCTGCGCGGGCGGGTCACGGGGAGCTCGGGGGCCGTCGCCTGGTGCGGCACGGCGAGGGGGGTGTTCTCGAGGGGCGCGTCTTCGAACGGGCCGGACTCGTCGTACGAGGAGTCCGACCCGTACTCGGGGTCGTCGTACCCGGGCCCGCCGTACTCGGGCTCGTCGTACTCGGGGTCTCCGTACTCGGGCTCGTCGTACTCGGAGCCGTAGGAGAGCTCGTCCTCGTCCGGTGGCGGGGGCCAGTCCGGGTCGTCGTAGGTGTCCGGGTCGTGGGTGGCACCGGGGTTGCCGTCCTGGTGCGAGGCGAGGTCCTCCAGGTGGGCGAGGACGGTCTCGGCGGCTGCGCGTCGGCGGGCCAGGGAGTCGTCGTCCAGGGGGAGCGGCCAGACCTGGTCGGCCGTCGGCCGGTGCAGGACGGGGTTCTCCGTGCCCTCCTCGGGTTCGTCCGCCCAGGCCTCGATCTCGCCGTGCCCGGCCGCGCAGTGTCGGTACAGCTCCTGAAGGAAGTCGGACGGGCCGCGGGGCTTCTTCTGGGTGGGGCCCCACCAGTGGCCGGACCCGAGGAGCAGGGAGCGGGGTCGGGTGAAGGTGACGTACCCGAGGCGGAGTTCCTCGGTGTGCTGGTGGTCCTTCATGGCCTCGTGGAAGGCCTTCATGCCCCGCGCGTCCCAGGAATCGAGGTCGGGGAGGGTGGCGGCGTCGCCGCGCAGTTCGTGCGGCAGCACCTTTGCCTGGGCGGTCCACTTCTCGCGGCCCTGGCCGCTGGGGAAGGTCCCGGTGACCAGGCCGGGGACGGCGACGACGTCCCACTCCAGGCCCTTGGACTTGTGCGCGGTGAGCACCTTGACGGTGTTCTCGCCGCCGGGGAGGGCGTTGTCGAGGCCCTTCTCGTACTGGGCAGCGGTGCGCAGGAAGCCGAGGAAGGCCAGCAGGCTCGCCTGGCTCTCGCTCGCGGCGAAGGAGGCGGCGACGTCGAGGAAGTTGGACAGGGTCTCGCGGCGCCGGGCGGCCAGGGCCTGCGGGGACGCCGACAGTTCGACCTCGAGGCCGGTAACGGCGAGGACGCGGTGCAGCACGTCCATCAGGGGGTCGGCCAGGGACCGGCGCAGGTCGCGCAGTTCGGTGGCGAGTCGCGCGAACCGCACGCGCGCGTCCGGCGAGAAGGGCAGCCCGTCGTCGTACCCGGCACCGCCGTCGCCGTACAGGGGCGTCTCCAGGAAGGTGTCGAGGGCGTCCGCGAGCGATATCACCTCGGACGGGTCCACCCCCTCGACGGCCTCGGCGAGCCGGCGGTCCGGGTCGTCGTCGCCGCCCCCGCGCGCGTGGGTGACGAGCAGCCGTGCCCTTCGGCCCAGGAGCGCGAGGTCGCGGGGGCCGATGCGCCAGCGCGGGCCGGTGAGCAGGCGGACCAGGGAGGCGTTGGCGCCGGGGTCCTGGAGGACCTCGCAGACGGCGACCAGGTCGGCGACCTCGGGCAGGTGCAGGAGACCGGAGAGACCCACCACCTCGACGGGGATGTCCCGGGCGACCAGTGCGCCCTGGATCTCCGCGAAGTCGGTGGCCGTACGGCACAGGACGGCGATCTCACCGGGTGCCTTGCCGGTGCGCACGAGGTGGGCGATGGAGTCGGCGATCCAGTCCATCTCCTCGGCGTGCGTGTTCAGAAGGGCGCAGCGCACCAATCCGTCGCGTTCGGCACCCGGGGCCGGGCGCAGGGCCTCCACGCCCGCGTGCATGGCGCGCAGCGGCTCGGCGAGGCCGTTGGCGAGGTCCAGGAGGCGGCCGCCGCTGCGGCGGTTCTCGCTGAGCGACTGGCGGCGCGCCCTGCTTCCGTCGGTGTGCGCGAAGTGCTCGGGGAAGTCGTCGAGGTTCGCCACGGAGGCGCCACGCCAGCCGTAGATGGCCTGGCAGGGGTCGCCGACGGCGGTCACGGGGTGTCCGGTGCCGCCGCCGAACAGGCCGGCCAGCAGGATGCGCTGGGCCACCGAGGTGTCCTGGTACTCGTCGAGGAGGACCACCCGGAACTCCTCGCGCAGGATCGGGCCCACCTCGGGAACCTGGGAGAGCCGGGCCGCCAGGGCGATCTGGTCACCGAAGTCGAGCAGGTCGCGCTCCCGCTTGGCGGTCCGGTAGCGCAGCACCAGCTCGGCCAGTTCGCGGCGGGCGGCGGCCGCCTCGGGCACCTTGCGCAGGTCGGCGTTGGTGAGTCCGGCGCCCTCCAGGCCGTTCAGCAGCGCGGCGTCCCACGCGCGCAGGTCCTCGGGCCGGACGAGGTGTTCGGCGAGTTCGGCGTCGAGCGCGAGGAGGTCGCTGATCAGGTCGGCGAAGGAGCGGGTGAGCGACGGGTAGGGGCCGGGGGCCTCGCGCAGCACACGGGCGGCGAGCTGGTAGCGGGTGGCGTCGGCGAGCAGGCGGGACGTCGGCTCCAGACCGATGCGCAGACCGTGGTCGGTCAGCAGGCGGCCCGCGAAGGAGTGGTAGGTGGAGATCACCGGCTCGCCCGGCGGGTTGTCCGGGTCGATGAGGTCGGGGTCGGTGACGCCCGCCTTGACCAGTGCCTTGCGGACGCGCTCGGCGAGCTCTCCGGCGGCCTTGTTGGTGAAGGTCAGGCCGAGGACCTGCTCGGGGGCGACCTGGCCGGTGCCGACCAGCCACACCACGCGCGCGGCCATCACCGTCGTCTTGCCCGACCCGGCTCCGGCCACGATCACCTGCGGGGCGGGCGGCGCGGTGATGCAGGCCGTCTGCTCCGGGGTGAAGGGGATCCCGAGGAGCTCCTTGAGCTGCTCGGGATCGCTGATACGGGCGGGCATGGGGAGAGGCTAGCGGCGGGCACTGACAGTCGATGACAAATCGCCCGCAGAGAAGGAGAGAAGCGCAGGTCAACACCAGTGGTGCGGTCCGTCACACGCGTCTGTCACTCGACCACGTGCCGTCCCTCGGGCCGCGCGCTGCACGAGGCGCGGAACGCGCAGTGGGTGCACTGCTGGCCTGCGGTCGGTGTGAAGCGCTCGTCGAGGACCTTGCCGGCCGCCGTGGCGAGCAGGTCACCGACCCACTCCCCCGCCGCGCCCTCGATGGCTTCCTGCGCCTGCACCTTGGGCAGGCTCTCGCCGCCGTCCCGCTTGGCGGCGCTCTGCCGCAGCTGGACGAGTTCGGCACCGCCCGGAGCGGGCCGTACGCCGTCGAAGGCCTCGTCGACGGCGCCCTCGCGGACGGCGAGCTGGTACACGGCGAGCTGGGGGTGGCGCTCCACCTCGCGGGCGGTCGGCGCGTGTTTGCCGGTCTTGAAGTCGACGACGTAGGCACGGCCTTCGGCGTCGGCCTCGACGCGGTCCATCTGGCCGCGGATGCGTACCTCGTACTCGCCCGCTTCGAGGGTGACGTCGAAGTCGTGCTCGCTGGCGACCGGTGTGCGGCCGGTGCGGTCCATCACATGCCACTTCAGGAAGCGTTCGAGCGCCACACGCGCGTGTGCCTTCTCCTGCGCGGACTTCCACGGGGCGTCGAAGGCGAGGGCGTTCCACACGGAGTCGAGGCGCTCCATGAGGACGTCGAGGTCGGCCGGGGTGTGCCCGGAGGCGACCTCGTCGGCGAGTACGTGCACCACGTTGCCGAACCCCTGGGCGACCGTGGCGGGGGCGTCCGCCTTCACCTCGCGGCCGAGGAACCACTGGAGGGCACAGGTGTTGGCGAGCTGGTCGAGGGCGCTGCCGGAGAGCACGACGGGCTGGTCGCGGTCGCGCAGCGGCACCTTGCTCTCGGTCGGCTCGAACATGCCCCACCAGCGGTACGGGTGGGCGGACGGCACCAGGGGCCTGCCGTCCTCGTCGGCGAGCGCGGCCAGCCGGGCCAGCCTGCGGGCGGCGGCCTCCCGGAGGGTGGCGGAGGCCCGTGGGTCGACCGTCGTGGCGCGCAGTTCGGCGACCAGCGCGGCGACCGCCAGGGGGCGGCGCGGGCGGCCGGTGACGTCCTTGGGCTCGACGCCGAGTTCGGCCAGGAAGCGGGAGGGCTGGTCGCCGTCGTCGGCGGGCGCCTTCACGGCGGTGACGACGAGCCGCTCCCGCGCGCGTGTGGCGGCGACGTAGAACAGGCGGCGCTCCTCGGCGAGCAGCGCGCCCGGGGTGAGCGGCTCGGCGAGTCCGTCGCGCCCGATGCGGTCCGCCTCCAGGAGGGAGCCCCGGCGGCGCAGGTCCGGCCACAGCCCTTCCTGGACGCCTGCCACGACGACCAGGCTCCACTCCAGGCCCTTGGCACGGTGGGCGGTCATCAGACGTACGGCGTCGGGGCGCACGGCACGCCGGGTGAGGGTGTCGGCGGCGATGTCCTCGGCCTCGATCTCGGCCAGGAAGTTCAGGGCGCCCCGGCCGCCGGTGCGTTCCTCCGCGCGCGCGGCGGTGGCGAACAGCGCGCACACGGCGTCCAGGTCCCGGTCGGCGTTGCGCCCGGCCGCGCCGCCGCGCCGGGCGGCCCGCTCCAGGCGCGTGGGCCAGGGCGTGCCGTCCCACAGGGCCCACAGGGCCTCCTCGGCCGTACCGCCGCGCGCGAGGCCCTGCCGGGCCGTCGCCAGCAGCGCGCCGAGGCGCTGGGCACCGCGCGCGTACGTCGGGTCGTGGGCGACCAGCCGCTCCGGCTCGGCCAGGGCGCGCGTGAGCAGTTCGTCGGAGGGCGGCGGCAGCGCGTTGCCCGCGGCGCGCTCCTCCTCTCGCAGGGCCCGGCCGAGGCGGCGCAGATCGGCGGCGTCCATGCCGGCGAGCGGGGAGGCGAGGAGGGTGAGGGCGGTCTCGGTGTCCAGCCAGCAGGCATCCGCGGCGGCCGCGGGGGCCTCGTCCCCTGCCGGCGCGGACGCCTCCGCCGTCGCCACCGCCCGCAGGGCCGTCAGCAGGGGTGCCACGGCGGGTTCGTGGCGCAGGGGAAGATCGTCGCCGTCGATGTCGAGGGGGACACCGGCGGCGGTGAGGGCGCGGCGGACCGTCGGGATGGTGCGGGAGCCGGCGCGTACCAGGACGGCCATCTCGCGCCAGGGCACGCCGTCCTCCAGGTGCGCGCGGCGCAGGATGTCGGCGACGTTGTCCAGCTCGGTGCCGGGGGTCGGATACGTGTAGACCTCGACGCGGCCGCCGTCGCGGGCGGCGGTCAGTTCGCGGTGGGCACGCACCTTCTCGGCCGGGAGGCGGGTCAGGGGCATCCGCTGGGTGACCAGCCGGGTGGCGGCCAGGAGACCGCCACCGGAGCGGCGGGAGGTGCGCAGGACCTCGACGGGGGCCGGACGGCCGTCGGGGCGGGGGAAGGCGTCGGGGAAGTCCAGGATGCCGTTCACGTCGGCGCCCCGGAAGGTGTAGATCGACTGGTCGGGGTCGCCGAAGGCGACCAGGCCGCGGCCGCCGCCTGCGAGGGCGTGCAGCAGCCGGACCTGGGCCGGGTCGGTGTCCTGGTACTCGTCGACGAACACGGCGTCGTACCGCGCGGCGAGCCGCTCGGCCACCTCGGGGCGGTGGGCGAGAAGGACCGCGCGGTGGACGAGTTCCGCGTAGTCGATCACGCCGTGCAGATCGAGCACGTCGAGGTACTCGGCGAGGAAGGCGGCGGCGGCGCGCCAGTCGGGGCGGCCGATGCGGTGCGCGAAGGCGTCCAGGGCCGCGGGGTCGAGGCCCAGTTCGCGGCTGCGGGCGAGCACCGCGCGGACCTCGTCGGCGAAGCCGCGTGTGGTGAGGCAGGCACGCAGCTCGTCCGGCCAGCGCACATGTGCGAGACCGAGCCGTTGCAGGTCGAGCTGGCCCTCGAGCAGCTCGCGGACGGCCACGTCCTGCTCGGGTCCCGACAGCAGCCGCAGGGGTTCCACGAACAGGTCGGCGTCCTGGTGGGCGCGGATCAGGGCGTAGCAGTACGAGTGGAAGGTGGTCGCCTGGGGCGCGCGGGCGGCGCCCATGCGGTGCGCCATCCGGTCCCGCAGCTCCACGGCGGCCTTGCGGCTGAACGTGAGCACCAGGATGCGCTCGGGGTCGCCCCCGCGGGCGATCCGGGCCGCCACGGACTCGACGAGCGTGGTGGTCTTCCCGGTGCCCGGGCCTGCGAGGACGAGCAGCGGGCCGGCGCCGTGGTCAACCACGGAGCGCTGTGCGGCGTCCAGACGAGGGGGGCCCACCCGGGTCGGCGGGGTACGCACCAGCCGGTAAGCGCCACGGTCCCCCTGTCGCCCCTGGGGGTGCGACGGGCGCCTGGTGGAGGAAGAGGAGCTCACGTGGTTCGCCGGTCCTGGTGGGTGTACTGGTTGACGGAGCACCGATCGGGGCGAGCGGTGATCACGGGATGAGAGGGACGCGTGCAGCCGACGCTACGCCGACGAGCGGGCCGGACGGACGGCTTCCGATTCTTCTCTCGAGGCCCTCGCGGCCCTCACACTCCTCCCGGCCCGGATGCCACGCACGTCCTTCGTCCCTCGAACGTACGCCATGCCGCGGACGTGCCCCCTTTGCGCCGTTTCCCCCGTACGGGCCACAAGGTCCCCTCGGCGCCGCCCGATGGCGGAAGCTGTCAGGTGTGACCTTCCGCGCGCTCGCCGCCGTCCCACCGCGCCCGCTTCATGTCGAGGCGCGGCAGGTGCCCCTGCGCGGCCCTGCTCGCCTGCTTCAGAGGAGTGCCCTCGGCGCGGTAGCGGGCCAGCGCCCGCAGCTCGTGGCCCGGGAGCAGCGTCCCGTCCGCGCGGACCACTCGCCACCAGGGGACGGCGCCGCCGTAGAGGGCCATCACCCGGCCCACCTGCCTCGGCCCGCCCTCCTCCAGCCACTCCGCGACGTCCCCGTACGTCATGACCCGCCCGGGCGGGATCAGCTCCGCGACCTCGAGGACCCGCTCGGCGTACTCCGGCAGTGTGTCCGTGTACTCCGGGCGGGCGTCGTCCGGAAGGCTCTGCTCGCTCATCCGCCCCATCCTGCCCCACGGCACCGACAATGCGACGGGCCCGCGACCCTGTGTGACCCTCGCCCCCGGGCGGCGCTTCAGGCAGACTGTGCGCCCCCGCGTTTGCACCCTGATGCCCCCGTGTGTCGGTGGGGCATGCCACCATCGTGCGGGCGGTGACACCGGTGATACGAGATCAAGAAGAGACGATGAAGCAGCAGGGCGTGCATCCTGAGGGCGCGGAAAGCACCTCTGACGCTGCCCCGCGCCCGGACACCACCGACGAGGCACGGGAAGAGGTGCACATCGACGAGGTCGAGGGCGACGAACCGCTGCTCCCCGCGCGCGTGCACCGTCCGTCCGACCTGATGCGGCTGCTGGTGGGCGTGCTCGCCGTGGCCCTGCTCCTGGGCATCGCCGCCTTCGCACACGGGACGACCTCGGGTCTCGAACAGGACATCAACAAGGGCACCGGACAGGCCCCCGATCTCCTCATCAAGATCGCCGGACTGGCGTCCAGCATCGCGATCCTGCTGGTGCCGGTCGCGTTCGCGATCGAGCGGCTGATCAAACGCGACGGGCTGCGCATCGCCGACGGCGTCCTCGCCGCGGTCCTCGCGCACGGTGTGACCCTCGCCACCGACCTGTGGGTCGCCAAGGCCGCCCCGGGCTCGATCCAGGAGGCGCTCACCCAGCCCTCCCCCGGTGACATCCACGCCCTCACCGACCCCGTGCACGGCTACCTCGCGCCCGTCATCGCCTATATGACGGCCGTCGGCATGTCCCGTCGGCCGCGCTGGCGCTCGGTGCTGTGGATCGTGCTGCTCCTCGACGCCTTCTCGATGCTGGTCACCGGCTACACGACACCGTTCTCGATCATCCTCACGGTGCTGATCGGCTGGACGGTGGCGTACGGGACGCTGTACGCGGTCGGCTCCCCGAACGTGCGTCCCACGGGACGGACGCTGATGGCGGGCCTGCGGCACGTCGGCTTCCGCCCGGTGAGCGCCGCCCGCGAGGAGGGGCCGGAGGCGGCGGAGAGCGACCGGGGCAGACGGTACTTCGTCACCCTGGAGGACGGTCCACCCCTCGACGTCACGGTCGTCGACCGGGAACAGCAGGCCCAGGGGTTCTTCTACCGGGCGTGGCGCAATCTGACCCTGCGCGGCTTCGCCACCCGCAGCAGCCTCCAGTCGCTGCGCCAGGCGCTCGAGCAGGAGGCGCTGCTCGCGTACGCGGCCATCGCGGCGGGCGCCAACGCGCCGAAGCTGATCGCGACCTCGGAGCTCGGTCCCGACGCGGTCATGCTCGTCTACGAGCACACCGGCGGCCGCACCCTCGACTCGCTGGCGGACGACGAGATCACCGACGACCTGCTGCGCAACACCTGGCACCAGGTGCAGGCACTCCAGTCGCGGCGCATCGCGCACCGCCGGCTCGCGGGTGACGCGATTCTGGTGGATCGTTCCGGCGCGGTGATCCTCACCGATCTGCGCGGCGGCGAGATCGCGGCCGGCGACCTGCTGCTGCGCATGGACGTCGCCCAGCTGGTGACGACGCTCGGCCTGCTGGTGGGCGCCGAACGGGCGGTGGCCTCCGCGGTGGGCGTGCTCGGACCGGACGCGGTCGCGGACTGTCTGCCGATGCTCCAGCCCATCGCCCTGACCCGCTCCACGCGCGCGACGCTGCGCCGACTGGCACGCGAGCGTGCGCAGCGGGAACGCGAGGCGGTCCTGGAGGCCTCGCAGCAGGCCAAGCAGGCCCGTCTGGAGGCGGCAGGGCACGACACCGCGCCCGTCGTCCTCGAAAAGCCGGACAAGAAGGCCGTCCGCGCGGAGGCACGGGCCGAGAAACGGGCCATCGACGACGCGCTGGAAGAGGCCCGCGAGGAGGATCTGCTGACCCAGATCCGGCACGAGGTGCTGCTGATCCGGCCGCAGGCCCCGGTCGAGCCGGCCCGGCTGGAACGGGTGCGGCCGCGCACCCTGATGAGTTTCATCGCCGGTGCCATCGGCGCCTACTTCCTGCTCACACAGCTCACCCACATCGAGTTCGGCCCGCTCATCGCCAACGCCGAGTGGGGCTGGGTGGCCGCGGCCGTGCTGTTCTCCGCGGTGAGCTACGTCGCCGCGGCGATGGCCCTGCTGGGCTTCGTGCCGGAGCGGGTGCCGTTCCCGCGGACCGTGGCCGCGCAGGTCGCCGGGTCGTTCGTGAAGATCGTGGCCCCGGCCGCGGTCGGCGGGGTCGCCCTCAACACCCGCTTCCTCCAGCGCGCGGGGGTACGCCCCGGCCTCGC
Organism: Actinobacteria bacterium OV320; assembly: GCA_001298545.1. Lineage (GTDB taxonomy): Bacteria > Actinomycetota > Actinomycetes > Streptomycetales > Streptomycetaceae > Streptomyces > Streptomyces coriariae. The sequence goes on along the minus strand of LJCX01000029.1, from coordinate 546,976 downwards.
GGTGGCCAGCGTCGGCGCCTCGCAGCTGTTCGGGCTCGGCTGCCACATCCTGATGCTGCTGTCGTTCGGCTATCTGACCGGTACCGAGAAGACGCCGTCGCTGTCGCCGTCCCGCACCGTCATCGCGGGTCTGCTCACGGTGGCTGTGCTCGTGCTCGTGGTGACCTCGGTGCCGTTCCTGCGCAAGTTCGTCGTCACGCGCGTGCGGTCCCTGTTCGCCGGTGTCGTGCCGCGCATGCTGGACGTGCTTCAGCGGCCGCAGAAGCTGGTCACCGGCATCGGCGGCATGCTCCTGCTCACCGCATGCTTCGTGATGTGCCTGGACGCGTCGATCCGCGCGTTCGGCGACGAGTCGACCTCGCTCAGCATCGCCAGCGTCGCCGTCGTCTTCCTGGCCGGCAACGCGCTCGGCTCCGCCGCCCCGACACCGGGCGGTGTCGGCGCCGTCGAGGCGACCCTGACGGTCGGTCTGATCGCCGTGGGCCTGCCCAAGGAGGTCGCCGCTCCCGCGGTGCTGCTCTTCCGTCTGCTGACGCTGTGGCTGCCGGTGCTGCCGGGCTGGCTGGCCTTCAACCACCTGACCCGCAAGGGCGCCCTGTAGGAGGCGCGCGCCCGTACCTCGTACGGCCCGCGTCCCGCGCGCGTGCCCGGGCGCGACCGCAGGATGGGATCATGCCGAACCCCTCCCGCCTGCGCGCCGTCGCCGTGACCGCCGCCGCCCTGCTGCTGTCCTCCATGGTGGCGGGCTGCGGCGACGAGGCGCAGGACGAGGACCTGACGGCGCAGAAGCTGAGCTGGAAGGACTGCCCGGCCCCCTCCCAGGCGGAGGGCGGCGGCAGCGCCCCCTCCCCGCTGCCGGACGGCGACCAGTGGCAGTGCGCCACCATGAAGGCGCCCCTCGACTGGGACGACCCCGAGGGCGACACGATCGACATCGCGCTGATCCGGGCCCGGACGAGCGGCGACGAGAGCGACAGGATCGGCTCCCTGGTCTTCAACTTCGGCGGACCCGGCGGCTCGGGCGTCTCCACCCTGCCCGCCTTCGGGGAGGAGTACGCGGCCCTGCGCACCCGCTACGACCTGGTCAGCTTCGACCCGCGCGGGGTCGGCCGCAGCTCCGGGGTGCGCTGCGAGAACGACCAGCAGCTCGACGCGTACTTCCAGCAGGACGGCACACCCGACGACGCCGTCGAGCGCACCGCTCTGCTGGACAACACCAGGGACTTCAACGCGGCCTGCGAGAAGAACGCGAAGAAGATGCTGCCGAACGTGCGGACCACGGACGCGGCCCGCGACATGGACCTGATGCGCCAGGTCCTCGGCGACGACCGGCTGTACTACTTCGGCATCTCCTACGGCACCGAACTGGGCGGCGTGTACGCCCACCTGTTCCCCAAGAACGTGGGACGCGCCGTCTTCGACGCGGTCGTCGACCCGACGCAGACGTCCGAACAGGGCTCGCTCGGGCAGGCCAAGGGCTTCCAGCTCGCCCTCGACAACTTCGCCGAGGACTGCACGTCCAAGACGCAGGACTGCCCCGTCGGGGACACCGCGCAGGACGTCAAGGACCGGATCGCGAGGCTCCTCGAAAGCCTGGACGGCAAGCCAATCCCGGGCATCTTCCCTCGCGAACTGACCCAGAGCGCCGCGACCAACGGCATCGCGCAGGCGCTGTACTCGAAGGACTTCTGGGAGTACCTCACCGAGGGCCTGGAGCAGGCCTACGCCGGGGACGGCAAGATCCTGATGCTGCTGTCGGACCTGATGAACGGCCGCAACGAGAACGGCGAGTACAGCAACATCGCGGCCGCCAACATCTCCATCAACTGCTCCGACGACAAGCCCCGCTACTCCACCGCCTATGTGCAGCGTCGGCTGCCGGAGTTCCGGGCCGCCTCCAGCCTGTTCGGGGACTTCCTGGCCTGGGGCATGGTCAGTTGCACCGACTGGCCCGTCCCCGGCGCCGCCGAACATCCCGACGTGAGCGCGCCCGGTTCGGCGCCGATCCTCGTCGTGGGCAACACCGGCGACCCGGCGACCCCGTACGAGGGGGCTCGGAAGATGGTGGCCGCGCTGGGCCGCGGGGTCGGGGTGGAGCTGACGTACAAGGGGCAGGGGCACGGTGCGTACGGCAGCAAGAACACCTGCGTCCAGACGGCGGTGAACGGCTACCTGCTGAACGGCAAGGTGCCGGCCGCGGGGACCGTCTGCTCCTGACGCCGCTCCCGCCACTGCTCCTGACGCCGCCTCGAATTCCCCGATAAACCCGCAGGTCAAAAGGTTATCCACAGGCCCCGACGGGTGGGCCGTGCGCCGCCTAATATGGCCTGACAGCCGTTCGCCGCCGAGCGCGGACGGCCGGCGAGGGGGGAAGTGCACATGGCGCGATTCGTACGGTGGACGGCGTTGGGGGCCGCCGCGGCGCTGCTGGTGGCGGGCTGTAGCAGCGGTGCGTCGGACGGGGACGGGGACGACAAGGGCGGTACGGCCGACGCGCAGCCCACCGCCTCCTCCGGAGCGACCGCCCCGACGGCCGCGCTGCCCGCCTCGCTGACCGGGCAGAAGCTCGACTGGGGACGCTGCAAGGCCACCGCGGACTCCGCCGCGCCGGGCAGCGACTGGCAGTGCGCGACGCTGAAGGTGCCACTGGACTGGTCGAAGCCGGACGGCAACACGATCGGCCTCGCCCTGGTGCGCACCAAGTCCCGGGCGGAGGGGAGCAAGCGGGCCGGCTCGCTGCTGTTCAACTTCGGCGGCCCCGGCGGCTCGGGAGTGTCGACGCTCCCCTCCTACGGCTCCGCGTACTCCTCGCTCCGTGACCAGTACGACCTGGTGAGCTGGGACCCGCGCGGGGTCGGCGCCAGCGAGGGCGTCCGCTGCCGCACCGACAAGGGCATCCAGGCCGCCGAGTCCCTCGACTCCACGCCGGACACCCCGGCCGAGGAACAGACCTACTTCGAGGACGCCACCGCATTCGGCAAGGGCTGCGAGAAGGCCGCCGGCAAGCTGCTGGCGCATGTGTCGACGACCGACACCGCCCGCGACATGGACCTGATGCGCCAGGTCCTCGGCGACGCGAAGATGCACTACTTCGGCATCTCCTACGGCACCGAACTGGGCGGTGTGTACGCCCACCTGTTCCCGAAGAACGTCGGGCGGCTGATCCTCGACGCGGTCGTCGACCCGAGCGCCGACTCGGTGGGCCACGCGCAGAACCAGGCACGCGGCTTCCAGCGGGCACTCGACGACTACCTGAAGTCCACGGGCCAGGACCCCGCGAAGGGCAGCAAGAAGATCGCGGATCTGCTGGACCGCATCGACACCGACCCGCTCCCCACGTCGGACGGGCGCAAGCTGACGCAGACCCTCGCGGTCACCGGCATCGTCCTGCCGCTGTACAGCAAGCAGGGCTGGCCGAGCCTGACCAGCGCCCTGAAGTCGGCGGAGGACGGGGACGGCTCCGAACTGCTGACGCTCGCCGACGGCTACAACGAGCGGGACACCTCGGGGCACTACGGCACGACGACCCACTCGCAACGGGTCATATCGTGCCTGGACGACAAGCAGCGGCCGACCGCCGAGGAGACGAAGAAGCTGCTGCCGGAGTTCGAGAAGATCTCACCCGTGTTCGGGGACTTCCTGGGCTGGGACACGGCCGGCTGGTGCCACGACTGGCCGGTGGCCGGGCAGTACGACACCCCGGAGGTGAGCGCGGCGGGCGCGGCGCCGATCCTGCTGGTCGGCAATACCGGGGACCCGGCGACGCCGTACGAGGGCGCGCGGAAGATGGCGGACGAGCTCGGCAAGGGCGTCGGTGTGCTGCTCACCTGGAAGGGCGAGGGACACGGCGCCTACGGCAGCGGGAGCGACTGCGTCGACTCGGCGGTGGACGCGTACCTGTTGAAGGGGACGGTGCCGAAGGACGGCAAGGTCTGCTCATGACGACGGCGGGGGCTTCGCGCACTCGTGGTGCGCGAAGCCCCCGCCGACCGGACCGGGTACCCCGGTGCGCGAAGGGAGCAGCCGGGTCAGTAGATCGGCTTGCTCGGCTCGATCTGGTTGACCCAGCCGATCACGCCGCCGCCGACGTGCACGGCGTCCGAGAAGCCCGCGGACTTCAGCACCGCGAGGACTTCCGCACTGCGGACACCCGTCTTGCAGTGCAGAACGATCTTCCTGTCCTGCGGCAGGGCCTCCAGGGCGGTGCCCATCAGGAACTCGTTCTTCGGGATCAGCTTGGCGCCCGGGATGGAGACGATCTCGTACTCGTTGAGCTCGCGGACATCGATGATCTCGATGTTCTCGCCGTCGTCGATCCACTCCTTGAGCTGCTTGGGAGTGATCGTCGAGCCGGCCGCCGCCGCCTGGGCCTCCTCGGAAACGACGCCGCAGAAGGCCTCGTAGTCGATGAGCTCCGTGACGGTCGGGTTCTCGCCGCAGACCGCGCAGTCGGGGTCCTTGCGGACCTTGACCTGGCGGTACTGCATCTCCAGGGCGTCGTAGATCATCAGGCGGCCGACCAGCGGCTCGCCGATGCCCGCGAGGAGCTTGATCGCCTCGTTGACCTGGATGGAGCCGATCGACGCGCACAGCACGCCCAGCACGCCGCCCTCGGCGCAGGAGGGGACCATGCCCGGCGGCGGGGGCTCCGGGTAGAGGCAGCGGTAGCAGGGACCGTGCTCGGACCAGAAGACGGACGCCTGGCCGTCGAAGCGGTAGATCGAGCCCCACACGTACGGCTTGTTCAGCAGCACGCACGCGTCGTTGACCAGGTAGCGGGTCGCGAAGTTGTCCGTGCCGTCGACGATCAGGTCGTACTGGCTGAAGATGTCCATCACGTTGTCGGCCTCGAGCCGCTCTTCGTGCAGGACCACATTCACGTACGGGTTGATGCCGAGGACGGAGTCGCGGGCGGACGCGGCCTTGGAGCGGCCGATGTCGGCCTGGCTGTGGATGATCTGCCGCTGGAGGTTCGACTCGTCGACCTCGTCGAACTCCACGATGCCGAGCGTGCCCACGCCCGCGGCGGCCAGGTACATCAGCGCCGGCGAGCCCAGGCCGCCGGCGCCCACACAGAGCACCTTGGCGTTCTTCAGCCGCTTCTGCCCGTCCATCCCGACATCGGGAATGATCAGGTGGCGGGAGTACCGGCGAACCTCGTCTACGGTGAGCTCAGAGGCTGGCTCGACCAGGGGTGGCAGCGACACGGGGACTCCGTTGGTCGGTCGATCACTACAGTTGTTCTCCCCGTAACACTGCCATGGCCTTCTTCATTCCGAGACACCCGTTCCGATCCGCGAGACGAGTTCGTCCCAGTAGCCGGGCATGGCCTCCCAGGGGTCGACGAGGCCGCCGCGGTCGGTGCCGTCGGTGAACCAGATCGTCGCGGCGCCCTGCCAGCGGGCGATGCGCAGCGCCTCGTCGAGGTGACCACGCGGTACGCCGTGCACGAGGTGGCAGAAGCGCTCGGGCGGGTGCTCCGCGGTCCACTCGGCCACCTGCGACCAGCGGTAGTCGCTCCAGGAGCCCGAGAAGGTGACCATCTGGTCGGCGTGCTCGACATAGCCGGGGTAGGGGTGGGTGCCGTGCCCGAGGACGATGTGGGGCGCGTCGCCGAGGGTGCGGAGTGTCCCGACCGTGCGGCGCAGCCCGGGGAGTTCGGCGCGCCCGGCCGGACACCGGTCCAGGAGGAAACCGTCGACCTGGTACCAGTCGAGGTGGCGCTGTGCGTCGGAGATCACCTCGGCGAAGGGCCGGGCGCCGTAGCGGGTGTCCAGTCGCCCGAGGACCCGGACGCCGGCGTTGCGCAGCCGGCCCGCGGCTTCCAGGCAGCGCGGGTCGGGGCGGACGCCGGGGCCGTCGGCGACATCGAGGACGACCCAGTGCAGGGGTCTGCCGGAACGGGCCAGTTCGCGCCACTCGGTCGGCGCGAGAAGGGGGTGCGCTATGCCAGGTACGCCGAAGCCGGTGCGGACGTCGGTGGTGCCGGCGCTCGCGGTGCCCGCCGGGGTTCCGGTCAGATACGACATGCCGCCTCCATCCAGATGTCGGCGAGGGACTCCTCGAGGTTGATGCGGGGCCGCCAGCCGAGCCGGTCGCGGGCGGTGCGCACATCGGCCTGCTGCCAAGTGCCGCAGCCGTCCGGATACGGGTACGCGACCGGGCCCGCTTGGTCGGACTCGGGGCGCGGGTGGCCGATGGCGGGCCTGAGGTGGACGCCGGGCGGCCCGTCGAGTTCGTGCAGTGCGCCGCCGTACCCGGCCACGCGCGCGAGGATCGCGGCGGCGTCGCGCAGACGGACGGCGCGGCCCGAGCCGATGTTGATGACGCCCTGCGCGGCGGAGAGCGAGGCCGCGTGCACAGCCCGGGCGACGTCCCGGACGTCGATGAAGTCGCGTTGCACGCCGAGGCCGCCGAGCTTGAGCTCGCCGTCGCCGGACTGCATGGCGCGGCGCATGGCCTCCGCGAGTCGGCCCAGCGGGGAGCCGGCGGGCGTGCCCGGACCGGCGGGCGAGAAGACCCGGAGCACGACGGCGTCCAGACCGGAACCGAGGACGAGTTCGGTGGCGGCGAGCTTGCTGACGCCGTACGGGCCGCCGGGGCGCGGCACGGCGTCCTCGGCCGTCGAGGAGCCGGGCTGGCTCGGGCCGTACTCGGCGCCGCAGCCGATCTGCACCAGACGGGCGCCGCAGCCGCTGCGGCGCAGGGCCTCACAGACGGTGGCGACGGCGACGGTGTTGTGCCGGGTGAGTTCGCGGGCGCCGCCCCGGGTGGTTCCCGCGCAGTTGACGACGACCTGGGGGTGGACCGCGTCGAGGAAGCGGGTGAGCGCGCCGGGGCTGCCGGACGCGAGGTCGAAGCGGACGTCGGCGTCGTCGCCGCGGCCGAGCGCGGTGAGCTGGACGGCCGGGTCGGCGAGCAGACGGTCGGCGACGAAACGACCGAGGTAGCCGTTGGCTCCGATCAACAGGACCCTCATCGTGCGGCTCCCGGGGTGTGCGCGGTGGCTGTGGCCGGGGCCGCGGGGGCTCCGGTCGCCGCGTGTCCTCCGGCTGCTCCTGCGACCGCGGGGGCGCCCGTGACCGCGGGTGCCCCGGTATCTCCGGTCGCTCCGGATCGGGAGGTGGTCATCTGGTCTCTCCTTCAAGCGTGTTGCGGTGGGGTGCGACTGGGGGGAGGAACACGTGCGTCGCGTGGTCCGGGTCCGGCGGGAAGTGCGGCGGGGGATGCGCCGCGCGCGGTGGCCGTGCCGTCGACGGCAGGCGTCGGAGGGGCGGGCGGCTACGGGTACGAAGACGGGGACGGGCTCGGATCGGCACGGCTGGTCCGTCCGGCACGGCTGGTCCGTCGAGCACGACTGATCCGTCCCGCACGACTGATCCGTCCGGCACCATTGGTCCGTTGAGCACGGCTGGTTCCTTCAGCACGGCTGGTCCGTTCGTGCGTGGGCCGAGGCCCTGGTCAGCGTGCGGGTCGCGTGGAACAGCAGGGTCAGCGCGGCGGCTCCGCAGACGAGGGTCGGGACACCGGCCGGGCCCCAGGCGGCCATCAGGCTCTCCACGGGAGCGGCCAGGAAGCCGCAGCCGGGCAGCCGACCCGCGAAGACCGTGGCCGGGGCGAGCGCCTCCGCCGTGCCGACGACTCCGAGGACGACCGCCGGGGCGTGGGTGAAGCCGTGCACGGTGAGGAGACGGGCGAGGAAGAGGAGCGCGCCCAGGGTGAGGGTGTGTCCGTAGTCGGCCCGCTCGCCCAGGACCGCGGCGCTCAGCGGGGTCAGCGCGGCCAGCGTGCCCAGGAACAGGGCGAAGGTGCCGAGCAGCAGGGGCTGTACGGAGGCGGCGAACTCCTCCAGGCCACGGCTGGTGTCCAGCCGGCGCCGGGCGTGTACGGCGAGGAGATGGGCGCTCCAGGCGGCCGGAGCGCAGGCCAGGGTGAGGGTCAGCAGCGGGGCGGCGGCGAAGGGCCACGGACCCCCCGTCGTCCCGTCGGGCAGGCCGTCGGGCCCTCCGGCGACGGCCGTACGCAGAAGGCTGTCGCCGAGGGCCGCGTAGCCGAGGAGCCAGCAGGTCCAGGCACCCGTCCGGTGCTGGCCGGGGTGGGCGCCGCGGTGCGGGCTCAGCGGGCCCCGGCGCAGTACCGCGCGCAGGGCGAGGGCGACGGCGAGGACGCCCGCTGCGGCGACGAGCAGACAGGTGCGCCCATGAGTGAGGCGCACACCGGTCACTGCGGCGGCGCACAGGACACCGGGCAGGAGGGTGAGCAGTGCCCGGTCCAGGCGGGGCCGCGGGGTCGCCTGGACCGTCGGGGGCGGGGGCGCGTCGCCGTCGCGGGGGACGCGCGCGTACATCTCCTCCGCGAGGGAGAAGACGTCCCGGTGCCGGAAGCGTGCGGCGGTGCGGTCGGTGACCCCGTGGGCCTCCAGGCCCGCCGCGATCTCCAGCGGGTCGACGGCGCGTTCGCACAGCTCACGGTGACGGTGCATCAGGGCTTTCACCGGATCCGCGGCACCCCGGCGGGGAGCGGCCGGTGCCCGCCCCTCGGCATCGGCGTAGACGCGCGCCCCGAATCCCCCCGGCGCCTCCGCAGCCCCCGGCGCTCCCGGCGTTCCCGGCGACGGCGTTCCCGGCGTACCCGGCGTACCCGGCGTTCCCGGTGCACCCGGTGCACCCGGCGTACCCGGCCGGTCCAGTTCTTCGAGCCCGCTCATCGTGCACCCTCCGTCGCGGCGATCGGCGAGGTGTCCCGTGCCGCCGGCCCCGCCGCCCAGCTCGGTCCACCCCGGGCGGTGACCTGCGCGTCCGGACCGGCCCAGGGACCCGTCAGACATGCCTCGGCCGGGACGGCGAACGGACGGGGATCGCCGTCGTCGAAGAGGAATCGCCGCGCCGGGGCCCGGGCGACGAGCTCCAGGTAAATGCCGTGAAATGCCGTGACGTTCTGCTCGACCGTGAAGAGTTCCAGGGCTCGGGCGCGGGCGGCCGCGCCCAGGCGTGCACGGCGCTCGGGGTCGCGCAGCAGCGCCACGCACGCCTCGGCGAGCGCCCGCGGATTGCGCGGCGGAACGACCAGTCCCGTGCCGCCGATGACCTCGACCACCGCACCGACGTCGGTCGACACGGTCGCGCGGCCGCAGAACATCGCCTCGACCAGGCCGACCGGGAACCCCTCGACGACGCTGGACAGGACGACCACCGCACCGGCCGTGTACGCCTCGGCGAGGGTGGGCGCGTCCGGGCCGCCGATCTCCTCGAAGGACACCGGGTTGTCGCCGACGGCGTGCGGTCCGTCCGCCTCGTCGGGGAAGAGCTGTGCGGCCAGCACCTTGCAGTGGCCGAGGTAGGCCTGCCCCTCCGCCCCGGCCGCGGCGCCGATGATCCGCAGGCGGGTGCGCGGTTCCTGCTTGCGCAGCTCCGCGAAGGCGTGCAGCAGGGAGACCAGGTCCTTGGCCGGTTCCACCCGGCCGACCCAGACCAGGGTGTGCGGATCGGCGGTGTCGAGGGAGTCGCCCGCCTCGGCGAAGCGGGACGCGTCCATGCCCGGGTAGACGGTGCGAAGTTTGGCGCGGTCGGCACCGCATCGCTCCTGCCAGCGGCGGGCGTGGGCGTTGCCGGGGGGGACGCCTGCCGCCTGCCGGTACACCTCGGCGGCGAGCCGACCGTGGAAGGCGGCGACCAGCGACCGGACGGCGGGAGCCGCGTCGGCGGACGGCGCGGGCGCGGGCCCCGCGGATCCTGTCGGCGAGGGGCCCGTCCCCGAGCTCAGATAGTGCGTCCGCAGCCGGACCCCGTACTCGGTCACCAGCAGCGGCACGTCGAAGAAGTGCCGTGCGAGCAGCCCGGGCAGGGCCGCCGCACCGCCGGACGTGGCATGGCACAGGTCGACCGCGCCGAGGCCCTCGCCCCCGTCGCCTCCGCTCTCGTCCCCGTACCAGTCGAGCGAGAGGGGGCGCAGGGCGCGTTCGAGGTGCGCGGCGACGGCGAGCAGCTCGGGCACGCGCGCCTCGCGCGCCGTACGCAGCGCGCCGGGCGCGCGGCAGGCACGTTCCAGAGCGCGCACGGCACTCTCCGAGCGGAGTGCCCCCACCAGGCCGCCCTCGTCCCGGGCGAGTTCGGCGAGGCCGTACAGCGCGTTGGCGAAACGGTCCGCCTCAGCGGCCGCAGCGGCCTCCGGGGGGCCCGCCGGATCCGGGCGGTCCCCCTCGCACAGCGCGGTCACCAACTCGCCGTAGGACTCGGCGAAGCGCCGGCGCGCGCGCCTGCCGTAGGCGACGCCGTCGTCCTGCGCCGTCCACAGCGGTGCCGTACGCACCCGGCTGACCTGCGGCGGCAGCTCGACCCAGCCCGCTTCTTCCTGGTGTTCGGCACGGCTGAGCGCGTAGAGGTCGAACTCGTGCTGCCCGAGCCCGCGCACGAGCCGGTCGCACCAGAGCCCGGCGTCACCGCTCAGATACGGATAGCCGCCCTCCGTCAGCAGTCCGATGCGCACGCACACTCCCGATCTCCCGTTTGGGGAGCCGCCGTTGACCCGGCGGCTCGCAGCGGGACGAACGTATGCGGACAAGGTGGTGGTGCGACGGACGGTTGTCCGTCGCACCACCAAAAGGGGTGAACGGTCGTAACTTTCCCGTGCGGGTCGCGTTCGGTCGCGCTAGGGGATCATCCGACTGCGAAACGTCACGTCACACGTGCCACACGGGTCTCAGGCCAGGGCCGGCTGCCGCCGTTCGGCGCGTCGGCGGGCGGCGACCGCCGGGTCGAGTGCCGGTACGGCGGCCAGCAGCTGCCGGGTGTACGGGTCCCGCGGCGACTCGTACACCTCGTCCGCGGGTCCCTCCTCGACGACCCGGCCGCGCCGCATCACCGCGACCCGGTCGCTGACCTGGCGCACCACGGCCAGGTCATGGGCGACGAAGACCAGCGCGAGACCGAGTTCCCGCTGGAGCTCGCCGAGCAGGGCGACGACCTGGGCCTGGGTGGTCACGTCGAGCGCGGAGACCGGCTCGTCGCACACGATGACGCGCGGGTCGGCCGCGAGTGCCCGCGCGATGCCCACGCGCGGGCGCTGCCCGCCGCTGAACTCGTGCGGGTAGCGGTCGTAGTGCGCGGCTTCGAGTCCCACACGCTCCAGCAGTTCCGTCACGCGTCCCCTGATGCGTGCCTCGTCCTTCCCCCGCACGCCGCGCACGCGTGCGCGGAGCGGGTCGGCGATGGACTCACCGACGCTGCGGCGGGGGTTGAGGGAGGAGACGGGGTCCTGGAAGACCATCTGCACGGTCGGGTTCACCCCGGACGACACGCGGCCCTCGTACCGGACCTCGCCGGCCGTCGGCTCCAGCAGTCCGACCAGCATCCGGCCGAGGGTCGTCTTGCCGCTGCCGCTCTCCCCGACGACGCCGAGGGTCTCGCCGCGGTGGACGGTCAGCGACACGCCGTCCACGGCCGCGAAGGCCCGCTTGCCGCGCCCGAACTCGCGGCGCAGCCCGCGCGCCTCCAGCACGACCTCGCCCGACGGCTCGGCGGCCGGACGCGGTCCGTCCGGCTGCGACCCGCCCGCGTCCTGCCCGGGCGACCCGTGCCCGACCGCTCGACGTGCCTCCACCCGGGGCACGGCTCCGAGCAGCTCGCGGGTGTACGGCTGCGCGGGAGCCGCCAGAACGGCTTCGACGGGCCCGTGCTCGACGAGCCGGCCGTGCCGCATGACCAGCACCTCGTCGACGCTCTCCGCCGCCACGCCCACGTCGTGCGTGACCAGCAGCAGCCCCATGCCGGTGTCCTCGCGCAGGGCGTGCAGCAGGTCGAGGATCTGGGCCTGGACGGTCACGTCGAGCGCGGTCGTCGGCTCGTCGGCGATCAACAGGTCGGGTTCACAGGCCAGCGCCATGGCGATGAGGGCCCGCTGGCGCATGCCGCCGCTGAACTCGTGCGGCCGCGACCGGGAGCGCCGGACCGGGTCGGGAATCCCCACCCTGTCCAGGACCTGCACCGCACGCGCGCGTGCCGTACGGCGCGACACACGCGTGTGCACGCGGTACACCTCGGCGATCTGGTCACCGATCGCGTAGTACGGGTCGAGGGAGGACAGCGGGTCCTGGAAGACCATCGCCGCCCGGCCGCCGCGCAGCCGCCGCAGTTCCTCGTCCGACGCGGCCTGTACGTCGGTCCCGGCGACGCGTACCGAGCCGCCGACGGCGGCGCCCGTCCCCCGGTGCAGCCCCAGGAGGGCCGAGGCGACCGTGGACTTGCCGGAGCCGGACTCGCCGACGAGGCCGAGGGCGGCGCCCTCGGCCAGGCGGAAGGAGAGGCCGTCGACGGCGCGCAGCGCGCCGAACTCGACCGTCAGGTCCGTGACTTCCACCAGGCTCATGCGAGCACCACCCGTCGGTCGGCCACCGCGTACAGGACGTCCGCGACGGCGTTGGCGAGGACCACGAAGAAACCGATGACCAGAACCATGCCGACGACCACCGGAAGGTCCACGACGTTGACCGCGTGCACCAGTTCCTGGCCGATGCCGGGGAGCCCGAAGAGGGTCTCGGTGAGCACGGCGCCGCCGACCGCGGAGCCGAAGTTGTTGGCGTTCAGCGCGATGACCGGCGCGAACGCCCCGCGCAGCGCGTGCCGCCCGATGATCGACCGCTCGCCGACGCCGTACGCGCGGAAGGTGCGGATGTGGTCCTCGGCAAGGGTCTCCAGCATCGACGAGCGGGTCAGCCGGGCGAACGAGGCGGCCTCGATGAGGGCGAGCGAGAGCCAGGGCAGCAGCAGGTTCCACGCCCACTGTTCGGGGTCGTCGGTGAGGTTCACGTACTGCGGGAAGGGCAGCAGTTCGAGCTCGCCGCAGACGACGATCATCAGGATGAGGCCGATCACGAACACGGGCGTGGCCGTTCCGGCCAGCGTGACGGCGGTCAGGACACGCTCGGTGAGCCGCCCGCGCCGCCAGGCGGAGAGCACACCGGTGCCGACACCGAGGATCAGCCAGACCACCATCGCGCCGAGGACGAGCGACAGGCTCACCGGCAGCTTGGTCAGGATCAGCCGGGTGACCTGCTGATCGCTCTGGTACGACAGCCCCAGGCAGGGCGCCGGGCAGTGCTCCACGGAGGTGCCGGTCGAGTAGTCCTGTCCGGCGACGAGACCCTCGACGAAGTGCCAGTACCGCACGTAGAGGGGTTCGTCGAGGCGCAGTTGCTGGGCGACCTGGTGCACCTGCGCCGGCGAGCAGCGCGGCCCGCAGGTGATCTGGGCGACGTCGCCGGGGGTGACGTAGAAGACGACGTAGACGATCACCGAGATGGCGAACAGGGTGAGGATCGTGCCGATGCCCCGGCGCAGCACGAAGCCGCCGAAACCGCCGAAGCCGCTCATGAGGACGTCTCCTTCTCGCCTGCGGTGTCCGCTCGGTGCTCCCGCCGGCGTCCGGTCCCCACCCGCAGCCGGGACGCCGCGCGCGGGTCCAGTGCCGTGCGCACGCCGTCGCCGAGGACGGTCAGCGCGAGGACGGTCACGAAGAGGGCGCCGGCGGGCAGCAGCAGGTACTGCGGGGCCGCCTGGTACCAGACGTCGGCGGCGGTGAGCATCTGTCCCCAGGACGGCGTCGGCGGCTTCACGCCGACCCCGAGGAAGGACAGCGCGGCCTCGACGGTGATGTTCTGCGGCACGAGCAGCGCCGCGTAGGTGATGACGGGGGCGGCGAGCCCGGGCAGCAGTTCCCGGCGGGCGATCCGCCAGGTGCCCCAGCCGCTGAGCCGGGCCGCCGAGACGTGATCGAGCCCCTTGAGGGTGAGCGTCTGGGCGCGCACCACCTTGGCGATGTTGCCCCAGGAGAGCAGCCCGATGACCAGGGTGACCAGGACGGGCCGGGGGAAGCCCGCCGGGACGATCGCGAGCAGCGCCAACGACATGATCATCAGCGGCAGGGCGACGAAGATGTCGGTGATCCGGCTCAACAGTTGATCAACCCATCGGCTGCCGAGCGCGGCGGCGATGCCCAGGGTGACGCCGATGGCGATCTGGATGATCGTCGCGGCCAGCGCGACGCCCAGCGACACCCGGGCGCCGTGGACGAGACGGGCGAACAGGTCGCGTCCGGTCTGCGGTTCGACGCCGAGCCAGTGGTCGCCGCCGATGCCGCCCAGCGGGCCGACGGGCACGCCCCCGCGCGCGGAGTCGATGAGGGAGGGGTGGTAGGTGGTCGGGTCCTGGCCCTCGAGGGCGGTGAGCAGCGGCGCGGCGAGCGCGACCAGGACGAGCAGCGCGACGACGACCGCCGCGACGAGGGCGGCACGCTGCGCTCGCAGCCGCCGCCAGAACTGACGGGCGCCCGAGGCCCCCGGGACGGACGCGGGGTCCGTACCGGGGGCCTGGGCGGCGATGACGGCCTCGGCGGCCGCCTTGGTGACTGCCTCGCTCACGGTGCTACTTCACCGCGACCTGCGAGGGATCCAGGACGCCGTCCCAGTCGCTGATGACGATGTTGCGGATGTCCTCGCCGTAGAGCCGCTTGTAGACGGGGTGGAACAGCGGCACGGTCAGCGCCTGCGCCCCGATCTTCTTGTCCAGTGCACCCCATCGCTTGGCGGCAGCGTCGAGGTCGGTCAACTTGTTGATCGCGTCGATCTCGGCATTGACCGACTTGTCGTTCAGGAAGCCCGTGTTGAAGTTGGCGCCGTCCTTGACGATCTGCCGGCCGTCGAAGATGGGGGCGAGGAACGGACCGCCGGAGGGCCAGTCGGCTCCCCAGTGGGCCAGGAAGAAGCCGGGCTCGGTCTTCACGTCGTGGATCGTGTCGGAGTAGTCGTTGTCCTCCAGGCCCTGGAGCTTGACGGTGATGCCGGCCTTCTTGAGCGCGTCCTGGATCGCGGTCGCGATCTCCGGGCTGGTCTCGAAGTCCTGGCTGTTGGAGTGGGTGAGGGTGATGGTCAGCCCGTTCGGGTGACCGGCCTGCTTCAGCAGTTCCCTGGCCTTCGCCGCGTTGCCCGTGCTGCCCGCCGGGAAGAGGTCGTAGGGCTCGTAGCCGAAGGACTTCTGGTTCGGCAGGTAGGTGGTGGCGGCCTCGGCGAGCGAAGAGCCGCCCGCCGCGTTGACGACCGACGACCGGTCGACGGCGTACGAGATCGCCTGCCGCACCCTGATGTCGTCGAACGGCTTCACGTTCGGGTTGAACGCGATGTAGTCGGTGTAGCCGAAGTGGCCGGTGCCGACCCGCGCGGCGAGTTCCTTGTCGCCGCTGACCTTGGCGAGTTCGGCCGGGCCGAGGTTGGTGTCCGTGGTGATGGCGGTGGCGTCCGCCCCCTGGGACGCGGACAGCCGCTGGTTGATCACCGAGGAGTCGAGCCCGGACCGTACGTCGATCTTGTCGGGGTACGCCTTGCGCTCGGCGTCCGTCTTCGCCGACCAGTAGGTGTTGCGCTCCAGGGTGAGCCGCTCGCCGTCGTTCTCGTTCTTGACGACCTTGTAGGGGCCGGACGAGACCGGGTGCTCCTCGTACTTCGTACCGGTGTCCTTGGCCTTCGGGACGGGCGCGAACTGCGTCTGCGTGGCCAGGTACGGGAACTCGCCCTCGGGCTTGTTCAGATGGAAGACGATCGTCCGGCTGTCCGGCGTCTCGATGGCGGCGAGACCCTTGGAGTCCTTGTACGGCCCCTGGTAGTCGGCCGCGCCCACCAGCCAGTCCCGCAGGTAGGGCGCGCCGCCGGAGAGCTCGGGCGCGAAGGACCGCTCGATGCCGTACTTGATGTCGGCCGAGGTGATCGCGGTCCCGTCCTCGTACTTCAGGCCCTCCTTGAGGGTGTACGTCCACTCGGTGGCGTCCTTGTTGGGGCGCCCGGTGTCGGTGGCGAGGTCGGGGACGACCTCGGTGCCGGGGGCTCCGTTCTCACGGTTGCGCGTGGTGAGGGTTCTGAAGACCAGGGTGGGGACCTTGCCGCCGCCGGAGGTGTAGAGGCGGGCCGGGTCGAAGTCCTGCTGGGGGTTGCGGTTCAGGATGGTGAGGGTCCCGCCCTGGTGCGGGGCGGAGTCGCCGCCGGAGGCCTTGGCATCGTTGTCCTCAGGCCCGCAGGCGGCGGCGCCCGCGGCCACCACCAGGCTGACGGATACCGCGGCGACGCGGCGCGCTGTGAGGGACGGTTGACGCATCGGAATGACGACCTCTCGGTTGGCGGTCTCGCGGCCCCTGCCGGGGCATCTCGGTATCCGAGACTTGTGGACGAGGAGTGAGACGAACGTGAACAGACGTCCGCCCCGGCGCCGGGTCGTCGAAGAGCCGTGGCCGTGACCGGGTCACGGCTCGGAGAGAAAAGGGAATTCGCGACGCACGCGCCTGAGGGCGGCGTCAGCGACAGTGGATGTCGGCCACGCAGAGCGCGGTCACGCCGAAGAGCGCCAGCTCGATGGCGGCGCTGCTGTCGACGGGATGACTAGACCACATACGCAGCAATATGGAGGAACTTTTTGGGCATGTCAACGCGCCCCATGAGACACCTGTCCATCCCTGAGGCTCAACTGCCGGGATAGGGCCAGGCGTTGGGCAGGCAGTGGATCCCGTCGTGGTCGAGGAACTTCGTCTGCTGCTGCATGACGGGCGCCAGGTCGCCGTCCTTGTCACAGGTGACATGGCTGTAGCCGAGGCGGTGGCCGACCTCGTGGTTGATCAGCATCTGCCGGTAGGCGTACATCTTGTCGCCGAAGGTCTCCGACCCCTGGGCCCACCGGTAGGCGTTGATCATCACGCGCTCGGTGGAGGCCGAGTCGCAGGAGACGTTGTCCTCCGTGGTGTCCAGACCGGACTTGGCGCACCACACGGCGGTGGTGCCCGGACTGGCGAGCGTGATGACGAAGTCGGCCTCGCCCGACTGGATCCGCTCGAAGGTGCGGGCGCCGTCGTGGGCCCAGCTGCGGTCGTCGTTGAGCGTCTTCTGCACGGCCTGCGCGAAGAGTTCGCCGTCGAGCCCGAGGCCCTGTTCCACGTCCACGCGGTAGGTGTACTTCTGCCCCTTGCCGGGCGCCTTGTCGACGCCCGCGACGGCGTCGAACTTTCCCGACCCCTTGAGCTCGGCGCCGAGCGCGTACTTCCTGTCCATCCGCTGCGCGTACGTCAGCGTGGCCGCGGCGCCGGGCGCACCGGCGGACACGGACGGGCTCGGCCGGTCCTCCCCGCGCGCGGTGTCGTCGTCGACGGCCTCACGGGTCTGCCCGGAGGCGGACTGCGACCGGACGGAGTCGTCGTCCCGGCCGGTGGCGACCTGTCCGGCGACGACGACGGCCAGCACTGTGGTGACGGCGGCGGCCGCGATACCGGCGAACGCCCGCCCCTTGACTCCCGGGGCGGTCGCGGGCTCGCCGGTGGGCGGCGCGTCGCCGCCGTCGACGGCGGCCGGGCCGGTGGTACGGAAGGCAGCCTCCCGGTCGGTGTCGGTGGAGTAAGGATCCTGCTCACGCACTCGTGCGGCGGCGGACGGCACCCTCGCGCGCGTGAAGACGTCCTCGCCGTCCTCGTCGTCCTCGCCGAAGGCGTCGAGGTACTCCTGACGCGGGCCCTGGCGGGAACCTTGACGAGGGCCCTGGCGCGGACCGTCCTGGGGTATGGGTCGCTGACGCGGTATCACGGGCTGCCCGGTACCCGCTGATCGTCCCCTCAAGTCACCCCAGCCGCCCCCGCCCTCACGCTGCTCGGGGTGACCGCCCCGCACCTGCGGGAACCCATGGGCCGGAGTTCCGTCGGGAAACGGAAAGCGGGGCACTCCGTGCGAGGGGGTTCCGTCGTACCCCGGGGGCGGCACCTGGACGCGGGCGCCACGCGGGTCCCCCTGGGGGGACGGCTCCGGAGGAGCCCCCTGTGACGCGCCCTTGGAGCCGCCTTTGGCGGCACTCCTGGGCGCGGGTCCACGCCGGCTGTGGCGTCCCACGTAGGTCTCAGCCTCCCGAGGTCTTGGTCGCGGTGTCGGCGAGCAGCTCCCGGAACGCCGTCGCCACCGTCTCGGGATATTCCATCATCGCCACGTGCCCGGCGTCGGGCAGCGTGAGCAGGCGGGAGTCACGGAAGGTACGGGCGGCCCGCTGCGCCATGCGGAAACCGACGAGCTGGTCGCGACCACCGTAGACCAGGAGGGTCGGAGCGAGGACACGCTCGGCCTGGCGCCACAGCCCGTGCTGACCGCCCAGCGTGTACGCGCTGAGCAGGCCGCGCGTGGAACGCGTCAGCGCGTCCCAGAAGTACGGCAGCTGAAGGCGCCGCTCCAGTTCTTCCACCGCGTGGCGGAACGCGTCCGGGCTGACACGCCCGGGATCGCCGTAACAGAGCGCCGTGACGCCGCGGACGCGCTGCTCGGCGGTCCACTCGCGGGTGAATCTGGTGAAGAGCGCGGCCACGCCGGGAAGCCCGACCAGTCCGGTGGGCACCGCCGTCCGCTGCACCCGCAGTTCCGGCAGCGCGGGTGACACCAGCGTCAGCGTCCGCACGAGGTCGGGCCGGACCGCGGCGACGCGCGTGGACACCGCACCGCCGAGGGAGTTGCCGAACAGGTGCACGGGTCCGCGGTCGACCGCGTCGAGATAGCGGATGACGGCACGCGCGTGTGCCGTGATGGAGTAGTTGCCGTCGTCCGGCGGCGGGGAGTCGCCGAAGCCCGGCAGATCCAGGGCCTCGCTCGCCACCGCCCCGTCGAGCAGCGCCATCAGCGCGGACCAGTTCTGCGAGGAACCGCCCAGGCCGTGCACGTACAGGGCGGGCTCGAGGCCCTCGCGCGCGGGCGGCCTGGAGCGGACCGTGAGCGTGACGCCCGGCAGCCCGACCGACCGGAGCCTCTCGCCCTCGGCCACCCGGACCGCGATCGCCTTCGGCAGCACACTGGTGGGCGGCACGGAAGGCAGCTCGGTCGAAGACATGCGGGCAATGTTACGAGACGATCACGCCCGCCTTTGTGTGTTCGCCGTCACACGCGCGGGTCGCACGCGCGCGGGACGCACACCGCCCCGGCACCGCGCCGGTGCCATACCCGCCCGAATCGGGGGCACTCCGCACAGCGATCGCATGGCGTCCGAAACGGGTGTCTCCTAGGCTCGTACCGAGGGCACCCGCTTGTGGCCCCTGCACCTCGCAGGGACGTTCGTAGGAAGGGAGCCCACCATGGCCGTTGACCCCACCGACCCGGAGACGTTCGAAGAGGACGACGACTTCGGGGAGATCGACGTCGAAGCGCCGGAGAACGACGCCGCCGAGCAGTCCAAGGACGTGATCCCGAAGCGCGACGACTCCCTGGAGGACGTGGATCCCGCCCGGGCCGACGAAGCCGATCTCGTCGAACAGGCACGCGTCGTCTCCCTCGACGAGGACGACTATCGCTGACATGGGCCGAGCTGGAGCGCGGCGGAGTATGCCCGTAACATCCCGGTCCAAACCTTTTTACACCGCTTTTGTCGTCGTCCAGTCCGTGAAATTCTGCACGCGCACCGCGCACAGCACGGTTACCGAAAAGTACGATGGCGTCGCGGCGCTCACCGCATGAGGACCACTTTGGGAGGCGGCGTGACAGCCATCGAGCAGACAGAGGCGGCGCGCCCGCGAGGCACCCGCCTGCCGCGCCGTGCCCGTCGGAACCAGCTGCTGGGCGCCGCCCAGGAAGTCTTCGTGGCGCAGGGCTACCACTCCGCCGCCATGGACGACATCGCGGAGCGGGCCGGAGTCAGCAAGCCGGTGCTCTACCAGCACTTCCCCGGCAAGCTCGACCTCTACCTGGCCCTGCTGGACCAGCACTGCGAGTCGCTCATCCAGGCCGTGCGCGGCGCGCTCGCCTCGACGACCGACAACAAGCAGCGGGTCCGGGCCACGATGGACGCGTACTTCGCCTACGTCGAGGACGACGGCGGCGCCTTCCGCCTGGTCTTCGAGTCGGACCTGACGAACGAGCCCGCGGTGCGCGAGCGCGTCGACAAGGTCACCACCGAGTGCGCCGAGGCGATCTGCGAGGTCATCGCGGAGGACACCGGCCTCTCGCGCGCGGAGTCGATGCTGCTCGCCTCCGGTCTGGGCGGCCTCGCCCAGGTCGTGGCGCGGTCCTGGCTGCACAGCGACCGCAGCGTGCCGCGCGACCAGGCGGTGCAGCTGCTGGCCTCGCTGGCCTGGCGGGGCATCGCCGGTTTCCCGCTGCACGGCACCGATCAGCACTGACCGCGGGGGCGCCCGGCCGTTTGTTCCCGCCCGCTGTTCGCTCCTGGCGTGGACGGCCACGCCGTGAACGTCCCCTCACCGGGCTAATGTGTGCAGCGTACGGCGCGGACGCCCGCGCACCTCATGACCGTCGGAGGGACATAGCCGTGGAGGTCAAGATCGGCGTGCTGCACGCACCCCGCGAGATCGTTCTGGAGAGCGGTCAGACTCCCGAGGAAGTCGAGCGCGTGGTGGCCGAGGCCCTGGCCGGAAAGTCGCAGCTGCTCAGCCTCGTGGACCAGCACGGCCGCAAGGTCCTGGTGCCGGCCGACCGCCTGGCCTACGTCGAGCTGGGCGAGCCCGCCCCGCGCAAGGTGGGCTTCGGCGCTCTGTAGGCGAAGCAACGCGAGTGGGGCCCGGCGACCATCTGGTCGCCGGGCCCCACTCGCGTTCTCGCCACCGGAGATCCCCACCGGACGTCCCCACCGGCCTTCCCGCCGGACCTTCCCGCCGTCGGGCGCCCGGCCGGTTTCGCTGTCGGCGTCCTCTCCACAGATGGAGCACAAGTCGGCCACAGAGGAGGATTGCATTCCGCAGGTCACGGGTATGACGGGCTACGACCTTGATGCAGAGCCCCAACCGTCCGGGAGGGACCCATATGATCTTGGAAGCGCTCGGCTCCGCTGTGCTCGGTCTCGTGCTCGCGTGGGCGGCGGTCCACCGCTTCTCGCACCGACTGCCGGTGCGCACCCTCGTCTTCGCGACGGGCGTCGCCGGAGCGCTGTTCGGTGACTTCGTCACCCACAGCGCGCTGGGCCCCGGCACCGCCCTGGCGAGTCTCCTCGGCGCGGGGATCGTCTCCGCCGCCTCGCTCTCCCTGCTGCTGCGCCCGGCCGGCCGACTCCGCCGGCGGTCGGCCCCGGCCTGAGCCCGGCGACGACCGGTGACAGCCGGCGGGGAGGGGCCTGTGCGGCCGCTCCCCCGCGACTCGACCGGCCGGACAAGTTCTAGGCGGCCAGCCCCAGCGCCGCCATCCGCTTGGTGTGCGCCTCGGTGATCCGGGAGAACATCCGGCCGACCTCGGCGAGGTCGAAACCGTCCGCGACGCCGCCCACGAGCATCGTCGACAGCGCGTCGCGGTCCGCGACCACCCGCTGGGACTGCGACAGGGCCTCGCCCATCAGCCGCCGCGCCCACAGCGCGAGCCGTCCGCCCACCCGCGGGTCGGCGTCGATCGCGCCACGCACCCGGTCCACCGCGAAGCCGGCGTGGCCGGTGTCGTCGAGCACGGCAAGGACCAGGGCGCGGCTGTCGGTGTCCAGGCGCACCGCGACCTCGCGGTAGAAGTCACTGGCGATCGAGTCGCCGACGTACGCCTTGACGAGGCCCTCCAGCCAGTCCGACGGGGCCGTCTGCCGGTGGAAACCGTCGAGCGCGGCGACGAACGGCTCCATCGCCCGCGTCGGCTCCTCACCGATCTCGGTGAGCCGGTTGCGCAGCCGCTCGAAGTGGTGGAACTCGGCCGACGCCATCTTCGCCAGCTCCGCCTTGTCCTCCAGCGTCGGCGCCAGCTTGGCGTCCTCAGCGAGCCGCTCGAACGCCGCCAGCTCGCCGTACGCCAGCGCACCCAGCAGATCCACGACCGCGGCCCGGTACTGCGGGTCGGCCGAGGCCGTCGTCCAGTCCTGGGCTGCGATCCCGGTGGCGGTGTTCTCAGGCTTGTCAGAGGTCGTCATGAAGCGCACAATAGCCCGCTCGTCGCACGGGGGAAGTCCCTGGTCAATCAGTGTGACAACGAAGACGTACGGGACCACCCCCGGCACTGTGACAACCACAACGTGACCGAATCGGCCATCGCGTGTGCGCGATTCCGGGGTATGGTGGTAATGCGCCTGCCGAATATTCGACGGGCCGCACGTATGAGGATGCCCGGTCGGTGGCCCGATCGGCTCCGACCCGACAGCCCTCCTCGCCCGTACGGCACTGTGCGTACGGAAACCCGGAGGGGACCCCCTCAGCGGTACGAGCGCTAGAGCGTCGGCAGAGGTCCCGTGTCCTGACGGCTGGCCCGTGAGGCAGTCGACGTCCCCCGGCACGGTCCTGACACGACCCCCGCGCTCGCCTCGCACCGCGCACACAGAAGAGGCAGCACCCTGACTACCACGTTCCGAGAGCTCGGCATTCTTTCCGAGACCGCTGAGGCCCTTGAGGCCGTCGGCATCATCAGTCCCTTCCCGATCCAGGAGATGACGCTCCCCGTGGCCCTCACGGGCACGGACGTCATCGGCCAGGCCAAGACCGGCACCGGCAAGACGCTCGGCTTCGGACTCCCGCTCCTCGAGCGCGTGACCGTCCCCGCCGACGTCGAGGCCGGCCGAGCCCGGCCCGAGGATCTCACCGACGCCCCGCAGGCGCTCATCGTCGTCCCCACGCGTGAGCTGTGCACGCAGGTCACCAACGACCTGCTGACCGCGGGCAAGGTACGCAACGTCCGCGTCCTCGCCATCTACGGCGGCCGGGCCTACGAGCCCCAGGTCGAGGCCCTGAAGAAGGGCGTCGACGTGGTCGTCGGCACCCCGGGCCGACTGCTGGACCTCGCGGGCCAGAAGAAGCTCGACCTCAAGCACATCAAGTCGCTCGTCCTGGACGAGGCCGACGAGATGCTCGACCTGGGCTTCCTGCCCGACGTCGAGAAGATCATCAACATGCTTCCGGCGAAGCGCCAGACCATGCTGTTCTCGGCGACCATGCCGGGCGCGGTCATCGGCCTCGCCCGCCGCTACATGTCGCAGCCCACGCACATCAACGCCACGTCGCCGGACGACGCGGGCAGGACCGTCGCGAACACCAAGCAGCACGTGTACCGCGCGCACAACATGGACAAGCCCGAGATGGTGGCGCGGATCCTCCAGGCCGAGGGCCGGGGCCTGGTCATGGTGTTCTGCCGTACCAAGCGCACCGCCGCCGACCTGGCCGACCAGCTCCAGCAGCGCGGCTTCGCCTCCGGCGCGGTCCACGGCGACCTCGGCCAGGGCGCCCGTGAGCAGGCGCTGCGCGCCTTCCGCAACGGCAAGGTCGACGTCCTCGTCTGCACCGACGTGGCCGCCCGCGGCATCGACGTCGAAGGCGTCACGCACGTCATCAACTACCAGTCCCCCGAGGACGAGAAGACCTACCTGCACCGCATCGGCCGTACCGGCCGCGCGGGTGCCAAGGGCATCGCGGTCACGCTGGTCGACTGGGACGACATCCCGCGCTGGCAGCTCATCAACAAGGCGCTGGAGCTCGAGTTCAGCGACCCGCCGGAGACGTACTCCACCTCTCCGCACTTCTTCGAGGAACTCGGCATCCCCGCGGGCACCAAGGGTGTTCTGCCGCGCTCGGAGCGCACCCGCGCCGGGCTCGACGCGGAGGAGCTCGAGGACCTCGGCGAGCCGGGCGGCCGCGGAGCGCGCGGTCGCAGCGACCGGGGCGGTCGTGGTGACCGCGGTGACCGCGGTGGCCGTGGTGACCGAGGCGGCCGTGGTGACCGGGGCGGTCGTGACGACCGCGGTGGCCGCAGCGAGTCCCGTTCCGGCGACCGGACGGCGGAGCAGACCGAAGAGCGCGAGCGTTCGGCGCGTACGCCCCGTCGCCGTCGTCGTACGCGCAACGGCTCCCCGCTCGACGCGACGCCCGCCGGGACCACGGCGGCCGAGCAGGCCCCCGTGGCCGAGCCGACGCCCGTGGCGGAGGAGGCCGCAGGCCCGCGTACTCCGCGCCGTCGGCGCCGTACCCGCAACACGTCCGCGCACGAGGCCGCCGTCGTGACGGCCGTGCCGGCCGGCACGGCGACGGCGACCGTCGAGCCCGTCGCCGAGGCAGCGGACGCGGCTGTGGCGGCCGTGGCGACCGCCGAGGGCACCGCTGCGGAGGCAGCTCCGGAGACCGTGGCCGCGCCGCGTCGCCGCCGTACCCGCAAGACCGCGGAGACCGTGCAGGCCGTGCAGACCGAGGCGACCGCCCCGGCCACCGTGACGGAGGCGCCGGCCGCCGAGGCCGCTGTCGCCATCGCGGAGGCGACGGAGGCCAAGCCGCGCCGCCGCACCCGCAAGGCGACGGCTCCGGCCGAAGCCGTGGTCGAGACCGTCGAGGCCCCGGAGGCCGTCGCGGCCGCCGAGACCGTGGTCAAGCCGCGCCGCACCCGCAAGACGGCAGCCGCGGCCCCGGCCGAAGCCGCCGTCGACACGGCCGAAGCGACCGAGGCCAAGCCCCGCCGCCGCACCACCCGCAAGGCCACCGAGACGACGGCCACCACGGCCGACATCCCGGCCCAGGCCACCCAGGAAGCGGAAGCCACCAAGCCGCGCCGCACCCGCAAGACCGCCGCCACCGCCCCGGCCCCCGCCGAGGCCGAGACCGCGGTCGACACGGCGGAGGCGAAGCCGAGGGTGCGTCGCACCCGCAAGGCGACGGCTGCCGCGGAGCCTGCGGACGGCTGATCCACCGGCATGGCATGACGGCCCGACGGCCCGGTCCCTCCTCGGCGAGGGGCCGGGCCGTCGGCGTTCCCGAGGGAGCGTTCGGAAGAGCGTTCCGGGAGAGGTACCACCGACGGCGCGCGATGGGCCCTCCCGGTAGCCTCGGGGCGTGACCAGGCCCAGCTCCAGCAGCCCCTTCCCGCCGCCCCCCGGCGCGCTCTCGTATCCGCTGCGGACCGAGCGCGGCGAGTTCGCCGTCGTCGACGCGCCCGTGCCCGCCGGTGTCGAGCAGCGGGGTGTCGCGCTGCTGATGCCCGGCTTCACCGGCAGCAAGGAGGATTTCCACCGGATGCACGAGCCGCTCGCGGCCCGCGGCTACCGGACCGTCGCCGTGGACGGGCGCGGGCAGAACGAGTCCGACGGACCGGCTGTCGACGAATCCGCTTACGCGCGTGAGGAGTTGGCGCGGGACGTGCTGGCGCAGGCGGCGGCTCTCGACACCCCTGTGCACCTGATGGGGCATTCCCTCGGCGGTCAGATCGCCCGTGCCGCCGTGCTTCTCGACCACTCCCCCTTCCTGTCGTTCACGCTCGTCGCCTCGGGCCCGGCCGAGATCTCGGAGTCCCAGAAGCAGCGCGTGAAGCTGCTGCACGACGCGCTCGCGGTGATGACGATGCCGCAGGTGTGGGAGGCGATCCTGGCGATGGGTCCGCCGGAGGAGGTCGGCGGTCCGGCCCGCGGCCCCGGCGACCCCGAGCTGTTGCGACGGCGCTGGCTGAACCACAAGCCCGCTCAACTCCTGGTGACCGGGCGACAGTTGTGCGTGGAGCCGAACCGGGTCGGTGAACTCGCCGCCGTTCCGCTGCCGTTCCATGTCCTGTCGGGTGCGCGGGACGACACCTGGCCGGTGTCCCTCCTCGACGACATGGCCCTGGAGCTGCGGGCGCACCGGACGGTCGTCCCGGGCGCCGAGCACTCGCCGAACCAGGACCAGCCGCTGCCGACGGCCCACGCGCTCGCCGATTTCTGGGACCGTCACCCCGGGCGCCGGGGGCCCGTCCGGCCGGTCAAGCCCTAGTACTGCGTCTGCACGTGCTCCCAGAAACCGTCCCGCAGGGCGCGTCTCAGGTCGGCCTGGCCGCGCAGGGAGTACTGGAGGATGCCTTCCGCCTCCACGAGAAGATCCTGGTCGACGGAGCCGGGGAGGTAGGGGTGGCCCGGCAGCAGCTCGGCCAGCGACTCCCGGCCCCGCGCCACCAGCCACTTCGCCGCCACCTGCGCGCCGACGAAACGGACGGCCTCACGGGTGGGCCGGTTCGCGCCGGGGCCCTCGTAGGCGGGGGCGGTGCGCCGTGAGACGTACGGCTTGAAGAAGTCGAGGTCGAGGGTGCGCTGGCTGTCGACCTCCCAGAGCAGCGGATCGGCCTGGTTGCGGCCTTCCGGCGCCTCGATGCCCCAGAGGTGCACCCGGGCGCCGTACCCCTGCGCGGCCTCCACCGCCGAGACCAGGTCCTCGTCGCCGCCCAGCAGGGCCGCGTCACTGATGGCCCGGTGCCGGGCCAGGGACTCCAGGTCGGTCCGGATCAGCGAATCGACGCCCTTCTGCTGGTTGTTGGCGTTCAGGTTGCCCAACCGCACCTTCACGTCCGGCAGTTCGGCGATGGACTGCTGCTCGGAGGTGTGGATGCGGCGCCGGGCGCCGTCGTACCAGTAGACGCGCAGCAGCCGGCTGTCGGCGAAGATCGAGCGGGCGCGGTCGATGAGCGCCTCGATCAGACCCTCGGCGTCGAGATCGAAGGCCCTGCGGTCCTCGGTCCCGGCCACCAGGCGCCCCGCGGCCGCGTACAGATACCCCGCGTCGACGAAGATCGCGTGGGTCGAGGGTGTCTTGGCCACCTCGGCGAGCATGCGGGTCAGCAGCGCGTTCGTGCGGTCGATACGGTCGGCGAGGGCCGGGAGGTCGTCGTTCATCGCCTCCATTGTTCCGGTGGTCACGCTGCGAACACAACCGGTCCCGTTCAGTCTCCGCAAACCCACTTACTCGTCAGTAATTAGCTGTTCGAAAAATTTCTTTAGCGTAGGGAATGTTTGTAACACGCATCCCGTTGACTCCCTGTGTAACCAAGTAGTTCTCCTCAGGAGGATGACCAGACGAAGGGAGAAGCCCATGCGCTTCGAAATCATGCGACTCGACGACGTCGACGGCACGCCCGTGGACAGCACCGTCGTAGACGCCGCCTCCGTCAATCGGATCGTTCAGCAGGCCGCCGCCATCGGGCAGCGACTGTGGATCCGCCCGGCCGACACCTCGGCCTCGTAACGCGGATCCCCCAACAGGTTTCAGAGCCCCCCACGGCGACGCCGTGGGGGGCTCTGCGCGTACCGGGGCCCGGTCAGCCGGCCCGGATCACCTGAGTGATCCCGTTGATGATCTGCTGCACGGCGATCGCGGAGAGCATCATGCCCGCGAGCCGCGTCACCAGGACGACGCCGCCGTCCTTGATGACCCGGATGATCAGCAGCGAGTAGCGCATCACCAGCCACAGCACGACATGGATGGCGAGGATGGCCACCCAGACCGACACCTGCATCGCCGCGCTGTCGGCCTTCTGCACGGCGAGGATGACGGACACGATCGCACCGGGCCCGGCCAGCAGCGGCATGCCCAGCGGGACGAGCGCGACGTTGACGTCCTTGGTCTGCTTCGGCTCGTCGGTCTTGCCGGTGAGCAGGTCGAGCGCGATCAGCAGGAGCAGCAGCCCGCCCGCGATCATCAGCGCGGGGACGGAGACATGCAGATAGTCGAGGATCTGGTGCCCGAGGAGCCCGAAGACGGTGATGACTCCGCCGGCCACGCAGACCGCCTGGAAGGCCATCCGCTTCTGCACCTTGCCGGGGCGTCCGGCGGTCAGCGCGAGGAAGATCGGGGTGATCCCGGGGGGATCCATGATGACAAAAAGGGTGAGGAAGAGGGAGCCGAAGACGGCGACGTCGAACATCAGTGCGGAAGCCTTGCAGGAAAGGGGGTGGGCCGGGACGCTTGGAGGTGAGCCTCAGGCTCCGCCGGTGCCCGGCACCGGGAACGCGCCGGTGGCGCGCCGGGTGATCTCCCCGTACACCTCGGGGTCGGTCGTGTACTCGCCGAGCACACAGGTCTTGCGACTGCCGTGGTAGTCCGACGAGCCGGTGACCAGCAGCCCCAGATCGGCGGCGAGCCCGCGCAGCCGCGCGCGTGTGTCCGCGTCGTGGTCCATGTGGTCGACCTCGATGCCGTCGAGACCGGCGGCCGCCAGTTCGGCGACCACGGACTCCGGCACCGTACGACCACGCTTGCTCGCGCCCGGGTGCGCGAAGACGGTGACCCCGCCGGCGCCCTTGACCAGCCGGATCGCCTCGAAGGGGTCGGTCTCGTGCTTCTCGACGTGGGCCCGCCCGCCGTCGGCGAGCCAGTGCCCGGTGAAGGCGTCGTTCACGGTCGGCACCACGCCGAGCTCCACCAGGGCGGTGGCGACATGCGGCCGCCCGACGGACCCCTCGCCCGCGATCCGCGCGACCTGCTCCCAGGTGACGGGGACGCCCAGCTCGTTGAGCCTGGCGACCATCGCCCGCGCCCGCGGCACCCGGTCGTCGCGCACCAGCTCACGCTCGGCGAGCAGGGCGGGCTCCTCGGGGTCGAACAGGTAGGCCAGCATGTGCATGCTGATGCCGTCGACACGGCAGGACAGCTCGGCTCCGGTCACCAGCGTGAGCCCCCGCGGCAGCGCGGCGACGGCCTCGGCGTATCCCCGGGTGGTGTCGTGATCGGTCAGCGCGACGACGTCCAGACCGGCGGCACCCGCGTTGCGGACCAGCTCGGCCGGGGTGTCCGTACCGTCGGAGGCCGTGGAGTGGCAGTGCAGATCGATGCGCACGACGCAGGCTCCAGGCGGTGACGGGACGGAAGGGGACGCTCCAGCATAGCCGGTAATCACACCACCCCTGTCACACCCAAAACCACCGAGCACCCCCTACACACACCCCACAGAACCCCCGGCCCACAACACACGTACGGCCCCAGGCCGCCCCTAGGGGCGCGGGAAACTGCGCGACCAGCCACGACGGCGCGGCGGACAACCAGGACCGGAAGCGCCACGCACCCCCATCAGCCGAGCCCAGTGGGGGGCTAAGGCTTCAGCAGGCGCGGCGACAGCGCCCCGCACGGCACCAGTTCCAGCTCGGCCCCCGCGTCCCGCAGATCCGTGAGCACCAGCTCGTCGTACATCAGCAGCCCGGACTGCTCGGGCCACACCACCGCCCACAACCACAGCCCGCGCGCCTCCCCCGCGAAGACGGCCCGGTCGTCCGGGGTGGCGGAGACATGCCAGAGCGGGGTGGGCCGGCCGGCGGCCAGGACCTTGGCCTGCGGGGGTTTCTCGACGCTCATGTACGGACCCGGGTCCGGCCCGTCGACGCCGGCATAACGCGCACCCAGCCCGACACCCAGCTCCTCGGCGACCAGGATCAGCTCACCCATCCCACCGAGCGGGCCCGGCCCGGAGCAGGCCACCGCGGTGGCACGGCCTCCACTGCGGTCGTCCCCCGCGTACGTCACGCCCGTGAAGAGCCAGCCGACCGGCAGCGGCCACGGCATCCACACCGGCACCTGCGTGCGATGCACGACGACGCTGAGAGCCTCGACGCTGGGCGGGATCACGGGCTGAAGCGGATGCACC
Source organism: Actinobacteria bacterium OV320 (assembly GCA_001298545.1). Taxonomy (GTDB): domain Bacteria; phylum Actinomycetota; class Actinomycetes; order Streptomycetales; family Streptomycetaceae; genus Streptomyces; species Streptomyces coriariae. Next base: position 517,659 of record LJCX01000029.1, on the reverse strand, counting down.
GTCCCGTGCACATCGCACTGCCAGGAATCGGCGAAGAGTCCGGGAGCCCTGACCCGGCCACCACACTTCGGGCAACTGGGTTCGCCCCTCATAGAGCCCCACGGTCCTACCCGAGCACGCCCACGTCAAGGACGATCACCCGTCCGGACGGAACTGACCGCCCCGCGACCGCCCCGCGACCGCCCCGGCCACCCTTCGGCCACCTCCTCGACCACTCTTCGGACCACCCCACCCCGACATAGATGTAACTTGCATTAATTAGGCGATCTAACTTATCGTGTGTATATACCAACTACCTTCGAGGGGTGAGCGGAACCATGGACCCATTCGATGCGGGAGCCGGAAGCATCCTGCGACAGCCGAAGGCGGTGTGGGCGACGGCCGGCGCGTCCGTCGTCGCCTTCATGGGCATCGGCCTCGTCGACCCGATCCTGCCGTCCATCGCCCAGGGGCTGGACGCCACGGCCGGCCAGGTCTCCCTGCTCTTCACCTCGTACTTCCTGATCACCGCGTTCGCGATGCTGGTCACCGGCTTCGTCTCCAGCCGCATCGGCGGCCGCAGGACGCTGCTGGTCGGCCTCGCCCTCGTCGTCGTCTTCGCGGCCCTCGCGGGCACCTCGGGCTCGGTCGGCGAACTCGTCGGCTTCCGGGCGGGCTGGGGGCTCGGCAACGCGCTGTTCGTGTCGACCGCCCTCGCGGTGATCGTCGGCGCGGCGGCCGGCGGCAGCGCGGCCGCCATCCTGCTGTACGAGTCCGCCCTCGGCCTCGGCATGGCGTGCGGACCGCTGCTCGGCGCACTGCTCGGCGACGCCAGCTGGCGCTACCCGTTCTTCGGCACCGCGTTCCTGATGGCGATCGGCTTCCTGTGCATCACGGTGTTCCTGAAGGACCAGCCGAAGCCGGCCCGGAAGATCTCCGTCCTGGACCCGATCAAGGCGCTCGGGCACGGTGGCCTCGCCTCCGCCGCGGCCTCGGCGTTCTTCTACAACTACACGTTCTTCACCGTGCTGGCCTTCACCCCGTTCGTGCTGAACATGACCCCCTACAAGTCGGGGGCGGTGTTCTTCGCCTGGGGCGTGCTGCTCGCCGTCTTCTCGGTTCTCGTGGCGCCGCGGCTCCAGGAGCGGTTCGGCTCGCTGAAGGTGCTCGGCGGCTCGCTGGTGCTGCTCGCCGTCGACGTGTTCGTCCTCGGGTACGGCGACCACACCACGGCGATCGTCTGCACGATCCTGTCGGGCGCGTTCATCGGCGTGAACAACACCGTCTACACCGAGTTGGCGCTCGGCGTCTCGGACGCCCCGCGCCCGGTGGCGAGCGCCGGCTACAACTTCGTGCGGTGGTTCGCCGCGGCGGCCGCTCCCTACTTCGCGCCGAAGATCGAGGAGTGGACCGACATCCATGTCCCGTTCGCCGTCGCGGCGGTCACCGCGCTGCTCGGCGCGGTCGTGGTCGTCGTCCGACGCAAGGCGCTCACCGGCGAAGCCGAGGAACTGGAAGCGCGGCACGCGACGCAGGACGGGGTCTCGGTCTTCGCCGACTGAGCCGACCGGGCGTCAACTGACGATCGAGGCTCGAGCGTTGGTGACATCGGTCACCCGGACCTCAATCGAGCGGGACGGACCTGCGGGAGGGATCCCGCAGGTCCGTCCCGTTCGTCAGCCAGCGCTCCTGGAGGGCCTGGGCGCCGTGCACGCGCTTCCAGGCGGCCTCGTTGGGAGTCATCGGGAGCAGGGGCAGGAAGCGGACCGGATCGAGGGGCTCCTCGAGGTCGAGATCCTCGACCAGACCGCCCGGCTCGGCGACCAGGACCGAGGTGAACGGGGCGCCCGGCCACAGGGGTTCACCCACATCGAGGGAGCTACCGGGAGCCACGACCACACCCTCGACCTGCGGGGACGCGGCGAGCACGGCCAGCGGGCGGAGCACCTTGTCGGTGTCGGACGCGCCCGGCCGGACGGACAGCACCAGCTCGGCGCGCGGTCCCTCGACCGGGTCGGCGAGCATCGCCGTCGGGTCGCTCATCGGCTGCGCGGACATGCCGAGCGTGGCGTAGCGGACGACGTCGCCCTCGTGGAAACGCAGCACCTCGAGGCGGTCCGTACCGAGGAAGGTGACCGCGGCGCGGGCGTCCGGCTCGCCCAGCGCGCTGCGCAAACGAGCCTCGACCAGAGGAAGAACATCAACCATGCGGCGAGCATAGAACTCGTCGGTGCTGGGCAAAGCAGCGCCTTGACACTTCTGTCGACTGCTATTCTGAGCCGGTGGTTCGGGGCAGCACGCAGAAGCGTCGCGATCTTGCCCCGACGCAGACGAGACTCCCTTACGAGGGACCGGCTGGAGGAGGTGGGGCTGTCATGGATCGAAGTCACCCGTGCAGTACCACTCGCTCTTCCTGCCGCTGACGCAGCTGCTCCGGCTTCTTGGCCCCCGGCTGGTCGCCACCTCTCGCGCTCATCTTCATGCGGAAGAGCACTTCGTTTCCTTTTTCACCTGATCTGCTCGATCTGTCTGATCTGCCAGATCTCTCCGGTCTGATTCAGTAGCGAAGCTCGCCACCGCGACGGAGCGGTGCTCCCCGCTTTGTGGACGTGCCAAACCTCCGCTCTCAGGACGTCCTCATTCCGGGCAGTTCCACCCGTCGTGGCGGTCTTTCTTTGCTAGTCGCGAAGGAGCCTGCCATGTCGATGATCCGCGACCTCCGTGCCGTTGTCCGCCCGGCCCGTCCCTCCCTGCGCAAGGGGGGCGGGCGTACGGACACCGGCGCCTACGACACCACCCGCGACCCCGCGACGCCGTCGGCCGTCGTCGACTGCGCGGTCTACCGCGACGGCGCGCGCGTCACCTACGCGCAGCCCCCGACCCCGCAGGAGGCGATGCGCCGGGTGCGGCGCGACGGCGGCTTCGTGTGGATCGGTCTGCACGAGCCGACCGAGGCCGAATTCGCCGGTATCGCCAGCGAGTTCGGGCTGCACCCGCTGGCCGTGGAGGACGCCGTGCAGGCGCACCAGCGGCCCAAGCTGGAGCGCTACGACGACTCGCTCTTCACGGTCTTCAAGACCATCCACTACATCGAGCACGACCGGCTCACAGCCAACAGTGAGGTCGTCGAGACCGGTGAGGTCATGTGCTTCACCGGCAAGGACTTCTTCATCACCGTCCGGCACGGCGGCCAGGGCTCGCTGCGCGCGCTGCGCCACCGCCTCCAGGACGACCCCGAGCTGCTCGCCAAGGGCCCCTCGGCGGTGCTGCACGCCATCGCCGACCACGTCGTCGACGGCTACATCGCGGTCGCGGACGCCGTCCAGGACGACATCGACGAGGTCGAGACGGAGGTGTTCTCGCCGGGACGCAAGGGCACCCCGCGCGGCACGGACGCCGGCCGGATCTACCAACTCAAGCGTGAGGTACTGGAGTTCAAGCGGGCGGTGTCGCCGCTGCTGCGGCCGATGCAGCTGCTGAGCGAGCGGCCGATGCGGCTGGTCGACCCCGACATCCAGAAGTACTTCCGGGACGTCGCCGACCACCTCGCCCGGGTCCAGGAGCAGGTCATCGGCTTCGACGAACTGCTCAACTCGATCCTCCAGGCCAACCTCGCGCAGGCGTCCGTCGCGCAGAACGAGGACATGCGGAAGATCACGTCCTGGGCCGCCATCATCGCCGTACCGACGATGGTGTGCGGGGTGTACGGGATGAACTTCGACTACATGCCGGAACTGCACTGGAAGTTCGGCTATCCCGTGGTCATGTCGGCCATGGTGGCGCTCTGTGTCGGCATCCACCGCACGCTGAAGCGCAACGGCTGGCTGTGAGCGCCCCGGTACCGGCTGACTAGGGTTGAGCCATGACAAGAGAGCTGCTGCTCGACCAGGCCCTCGTCGAGGAGGCCACCAAGAAGTCCGGCCTCGTCTGGGTCCAGGGCGCCGGTGAACCGGCCGCGCGTGCGCTGTGGCACGTGTGGCACGACGGCGCCGCCTGTCTGGTCGGCGACGGGCCCGGGGAGCAACCGCTGGCCGGGCTGACCGAGGGCGGTGCGGCCGAGGTCACCGTCCGCAGCAAGGACAAGGGCGGCCGGCTGGTCTGCTGGACGGCGAAGGTCGTCACCCTCGCGCCCGGCTCCGAGGCGTGGCAGGCGGCCGTCGCCGAGCTCAAGGGCAAGCGGCTGAACGCGCCCGACGGCGAGGCGATGACCGAGCGCTGGGCGCGCGAGTGCCGGGTGCTCCGCCTGGAGCCGACGGGGGCCACACTCCCCCTGCCCGAAGGGGATCTGGCGGCACGGCCCGTGCCCTCGCCCGCCACCACGCGGGAGCCGGCGCCGGCGGGGCTGCCGAAGCTGCTGCTGCGCAAGCGCAAACGCGCGTAGCCGGTACCGCGAGCGGTCGGGGGCCGGTGCCGCAGGCGGCGGCTCACGAGGTCGGGAGCTGCTTCCCGTAGTCCACCGTCTCGTCCTTCGCCGGTTCCTTCAGGGCGAAGTCCTTGCCCCAGGAGGAGAAGCTCAGCGTTCCTGCCCCGCCGGCGCGTTCCAGGCGCAGCGGGTAGGGCTTGCCCTCCAGCGACACGTCCAGCTTGCCGCCGGAACCGCCGTCGCCCGTGATGCGGATCGTCCGGACGCCGGACTGCTCGTGGTGGCCGTCGATGGCCAGCGAGCCGTGCAGCGTCAGCAGACCGTCGAGGAGGAGGTCCTTGTCCGTGAAGCCGCTGAACTTCTTGTACGAGGGGTCGCCCGTCGGCACCTTCACGTACTTGCCGTCGAGCTTGTCGGCGGCCGCCGTGTCCGAACCGTCCTCGCCGGACTTGCCGTCCTCCTTGTTCCAGAACGCCGCGTCGGCCTTCAGGTACAGCTGCTCGCCGACCCGCAGCAGGTGGAAGGTGGCGCCCTCGGCAGTGACCGACCCGGTGCCGCCGTCCGCCTTCAGGCTCATGTCCAGCTTGTACGTGTGCCCGCTGGTGACCACGCTCCCGGCGAGCCGCACCGCGTCCACGGCGCCGGCCGCGGCCTTCGTCTTCGCCTGGATCTGCGCGGCGGACAGCTTGCCCACCCCGTTCGTGCCCGCGTCCGGATCCTCGCTGCATCCCGTCAGTCCCATGCCCACGACCAGAGCGCACATCGCGCTCACCAGCGAGGCGCGGCGAGTTCGGCCCTGGGGAATCGCAGTCACAGAGAAGGCCGCCTTTCTGCGGGGGTGTGCTGAGCGGCGTACGGCAGCGTACCGGGGTCGCGGCGGGCGAACGGAGCCAGTCCGTCCGGACCGCCCACCAGGGCGGATCCGATCGGGACGGGCTAGCCTGAAGCCCGCACGAGCGGGCAATTGGGAAAAGAACATCACCGGCAACAGCACTGACGGCAGTACGGAAGAAGGAGGTGCGGTCATGGTGGCGGGCGCCCCGCGGATCTTCGTCTCGCACCTCTCCGGCGTTCCGGTCTTCGACCCGAGCGGCGACCAGGTGGGGCGGGTACGCGATCTGGTCGTCGTGCTGCGGGTGCGGCGGCGGCCGCCGAGGGTGCTCGGACTGGTCGTCGAACTGTCCACCCGGCGCCGCATCTTCCTGCCCATGACCCGGGTGACCGGCATCGAGTCCGGCCAGGTCATCACCACCGGCGTCCTCAACGTCCGCCGCTTCGAACAGCGGCCCACCGAGCGCCTCGTCTTCGGGGAGCTGCTCGACCGGCGCGTCACGCTCGTCGAGACCGGCGAGGAGGTCACCGTCCTCGACGTGTCGGTGCAGCAGCTGCCGGCCCGCCGGGACTGGGAGCTCGACCGGGTCTTCGTACGCAAGGGGAAGAAGGCGAGCGCCTTCCGGCGGGCGAAGGGCGAGACGCTGACCGTGGAGTGGTCGGCGGTCACCGGTTTCTCGCTGGAGGAGCACGGACAGGGCGCGGAGAGTCTCCTCGCCACCTTCGAGCAGCTGCGCCCCGCCGACCTCGCCAACGTCCTGCACCATCTGTCGCCGAAGCGGCGCGCGGAGGTCGCCGCCGCGCTCGACGACGACCGTCTCGCCGACGTCCTCGAGGAGCTCCCGGAGGACGACCAGATCGAGATCCTCGGCAAGCTGAAGGAGGAGCGCGCGGCGGACGTCCTGGAGGCCATGGACCCCGACGACGCGGCCGACCTGCTCTCCGAACTCCCGGAGCAGGACCAGGAGCGGCTGCTGAGCCTGATGCAGCCCGCCGACGCGGCCGACATGCGGCGCCTGATGTCGTACGAGGAGCACACCGCGGGCGGGCTGATGACCACCGAGCCGATCATCCTGCGCCCCGACGCCACCGTCGCCGACGCCCTCGCTCGGGTGCGCAACCGCGACCTCTCCCCCGCCCTCGCCGCGCAGGTCTACGTCTGCCGCCCGCCCGACGAGACCCCGACCGGCAAGTACCTCGGCACGGTGCACTTCCAGCGGCTGCTGCGCGACCCCCCGTACACGCTGGTCAGCTCGATGCTCGACGACGATCTCCAGGCCCTGGCGCCGGACGCGGCGCTGCCCGTCGTCGCCGGGTTCTTCGCGACGTACGACATGGTCGCGGCGCCCGTCGTCGACGAAGCGGGCTCGCTGCTGGGCGCGGTGACCGTGGACGACGTCCTGGACCACATGCTGCCGGAGGACTGGCGGATGACGGAGTTCCACCTCGACGAGGACACGACCGAGGAGGTGGGCCCGCATGGCTCCTGACCGCGAGGCCGGGCGCGTCGAGCGCACCCCGGCCGGCGCCACGGCGACCAGCCGTCCCCGGGCCCGGCTGGACCAGCCGCGGCCGCCCCGGCACCGGATCCTGCCCGAGTGGGACCCGGAGGCCTTCGGGCGGCTGTCGGAGCGCATCGCGCGGTTCCTGGGCACCGGGCGGTTCATCGTCTGGATGACGATCGTCATCATCGTCTGGGTCCTGTGGAACATCTTCGCCCCGCGCGACCTGCGCTTCGACAACTACCCCTTCATCTTCCTGACCCTGATGCTGTCGCTGCAGGCCTCCTACGCGGCCCCGCTGATCCTGCTCGCGCAGAACCGGCAGGACGACCGTGACCGGGTCAACCTGGAGCAGGACCGCAAGCAGAACGAGCGGTCCATCGCCGACACCGAGTATCTGACCCGGGAGATCGCCGCCCTGCGGATCGGTCTCGGCGAGGTCGCCACCCGGGACTGGATCCGCTCGGAGCTCCAGGACATGGTCAAGGAACTGGAGGAACGGCGGGACGGGCATCGCGAACATGCCGTATTCCCGGCAGAACGGTCGCGGGGACGTGACGTAGAAGACCGGTGACAGGCTTACCGGCGCCCCCGCCGAGCGCCGTACCATCGTCCCTATGGCTAGCGAAGACGCGGTGCGCGAGGCACTGGCGACGGTGAACGACCCCGAGATCAACCGGCCCATCACCGAACTGGGGATGGTGAAGTCGGTAGAGATCGGCGTGGACGGGACGGTCGCGGTCACCGTGTACCTGACGGTCTCCGGCTGCCCGATGCGCGAGACGATCACGCAGCGGGTGACCGACGCGGTCTCCCGGGTCGACGGCGTCACCCGCGTCGACGTCACGCTCGACGTCATGAGCGACGAGCAGCGCAAGGAGCTGGCGAACGCCCTGCGCGGCGGCCAGACCGAGCGCGAGGTCCCGTTCGCCAAGCCCGGCTCGCTGACCCGGGTGTACGCGGTCGCGTCCGGCAAGGGCGGCGTCGGCAAGTCCTCGGTGACGGTGAACCTGGCGGCGGCGATGGCGGCCGACGGTCTGAAGGTGGGTGTCGTCGACGCCGACATCTACGGCCACAGCGTGCCGCGCATGCTGGGCGCGGACGGCCGTCCCACCCAGGTCGAGAACATGATCATGCCGCCGTCCGCGCACGGCGTGAAGGTCATCTCCATCGGCATGTTCACCCCGGGCAACGCCCCGGTCGTCTGGCGCGGCCCGATGCTGCACCGCGCGCTCCAGCAGTTCCTGGCCGACGTGTACTGGGGCGACCTGGACGTGCTGCTGCTCGACCTCCCGCCGGGCACCGGCGACATCGCGATCTCCGTGGCGCAGCTGGTCCCGAACGCCGAGATCCTGGTCGTGACGACCCCGCAGCAGGCGGCGGCCGAGGTGGCCGAGCGGGCGGGCTCCATCGCCGTGCAGACCCACCAGAAGATCGTCGGCGTGGTCGAGAACATGTCCGGTCTGCCCTGCCCGCACTGCGGGGAGATGGTCGACGTCTTCGGCACCGGAGGCGGACAGTCGGTGGCCGAGGGCCTCACCCGCACGACCGGCGCGAACGTCCCGGTGCTCGGCTCCATCCCGATCGACGTCCGGCTGCGCGAGGGCGGTGACGAGGGCAAGCCGGTCGTCCTGACCGACCCCGAGTCCCCGGCCGGCTCCGCCTTGCGGGCCATCGCGGGCAAGCTGGGCGGCAGGCAGCGCGGTCTCTCGGGACTGTCGCTCGGCATCACGCCCAGGAACAAGTTCTAGCCCGGCGCTCCGGCCCGGCCGCGAGTCCCGTACATCTACATTCGCCTTCCCACGACAGCGGGGGCGCCGTCCAGCACGGACGGCGCCCCCGCTCTCGTACGGCTGATCAGGCGTAGGTCTCGATGTCCTTGATCATGGCGAAACCGAGGCCGTACGCGCTCATGCCCCTCCCGTACGCCCCCACGTGCACCCCTTGCGAGGTCGAACCGGCCAGCACCCAGCCGAACTCCGACTCGCGGTAGTGGAAGGACGTCGGCACCCCGTCGACCGGCAGGGACAGCGTCGACCAGTCCGGCCCCGCGAGGTCGTCGGCGAGGACCCACGCCGTCTCGGTCTGCTGGTCCAGCCAGTCGTCGCGCAGGCTGTGGTCCATCTGGCCGGGCCAGGTGAAGGTCAGCAGGCCCACCCCCGCCAGCCAGGCCGCCGAGGACACCGAGGTGGCCTCCAGCAGGCCCGTGCCGTCCGGGCTGCGCCGTACGGGGTTCGCGGCGACGGTCACCACGACCGCGAACTTCCCGCGGTCCTCACCGGCCGTCTCGTGCCGTACGGAGGGTTCGTCACCGTGACCGATGGAACCGTGCTCGACGGCTCCGTCGACCGCCGCACCCACCTGCATCAGCCAGCGCGGCCCCGTGAAGGCCTCGTCGAGGCCGTACCAGGGGAAGGGTGCCTCCAAGTAGCCGTCGACCGTACGCCGCGCGGTGGGGACGTGTTGTCCGCCCTCCGCGGCCGGCGTCTGCTCGACTGCCCGACTCGTCGTCTCCATGTGCCCGGACGCCTCCTCGTTCTCGACGGAACGACCGGCCCGCCCCCCTTCGGGCGTACTCGTCCGCTCCGCACAACAACCAGGCAGCATAGCCACCCCGCTCCGCGCTGCCGGGAAGCCGCCCGGCGCGTGCGGCGTGCGCCCCCTCACATCGGGGAGCGCGCGTCACTCAGGTGGCGTCCGCGTCGTAGGGCGGACGGTCGTCCTTGGCGGGCTCCTCGGGCTTCTTGGTCATGTCGATACGACCGTCCCCCGAAGACGCCGCCGAACCCGACGAAATCGCCGAGGCGGCCGAACCCGAGACGGCGGCGTCCGTGTCGCGGCTGTGGACCGCGTCCGTGACCTCGGCCATCTCCTTCTTCAGGTCGAAGCCGTTGCGGATCTCCTTGAGCCCCAGCTCGTCGTTGTCCAGCTGCTTGCGGATGAACGTCTTGGGGTTGAGGTCCTCGAACTCGAAGTCCTTGAACTCCGGACCCAGTTCGCTGCGGATGTCCGCCTTGGCGCTCTCCGAGAACTCACGAATCTTCCGGACGGTACGCATCACGTCCTGGATGACCTTCGGGAGCTTGTCCGGACCGAAGACGAGCACGGCCAGGACGACGATCGTCACCAGCTCGAGCGGTCCTATGTCATTGAACACCTGAAGCTCCTTGCGATGTCCGCGGCCCTGGGCCCTCGGCCCTCGGTGGTCAAGTCGGGTCTTCCGTGGTCCGGGCCGGGTCCACGGTACCTGTCGCACCTGTCCGACCGGTACCGTCCGGGGGCGTCCGCGTACGTGTACGCGGCCGGTTTTCCGCGTTGTTTGCCTTGTGGGACCGGGTTTCGGGGCCCGACCTGTGACGTTTCTGTCAATCCCTGGGAAAGCGCCGGAACAGGGGCGGGCCGCGTCAGCCGCCGCCGGACGAGCCGAGGACCAGGGTGAGGGTGCGTTCCCCGCCGTCCCGTTCGATCGTCAGCGCCAGCCGGTCGCCGGGACGGTGGGCGCGGGTCTTGACGATCAGCTCCTCGCCGGAGTGGACGCGCCGGCCGTCGATCTCCGTGATGACGTCCCCCGCGCGGACTCCGGCCCGGTCGGCGGGCCCGCCCTCGGTGACCGGGTCGCCCGCGGTGCTGTCCGCCGTACCGACCCGGGCGCCGTCGCCCGCGTAGTCCATGTCGAGCGTGACGCCGATGACCGGGTGGGTCGCCCGGCCGGTGTTGATCAGCTCCTCGGCGACGCGCTTGCCCTGGTTGACCGGGATGGCGAAACCCAGGCCGATCGAGCCGGCCCGGGCGGTGCCGGAGTCGGTGCCGTCGTCGGCGGAACGGATGGCGGAGTTGATGCCGATGACATGACCCTGCGCGTCGAGAAGGGGGCCGCCGGAGTTCCCCGGGTTGATCGGCGCGTCGGTCTGCAGGGCGTCGACGTACGACACGTCGCTCCCGTCCCCGCTCCCGCCACCGGCGGTGATGGGCCGTTCCTTGGCGCTGATGATGCCGGAGGTGACGGTGCCCTCGAGATCGAAGGGGGCGCCGATGGCGACGACCGGGTCACCGACCCGGACGTTGTCGGAGTTGCCGAGGTACAGGGGCTTCAGCCCTTTCACCCCGGTCACCCTCACCACGGCGAGGTCGTAGCCGCTGTCCCGGCCGACGACCTCGGCCTCGGCGGTCTGTCCCCCGTTGAACACGACGGTTATCCGGCCGTCGCCTCCGGCGGGCTCGACGACGTGGTTGTTGGTGAGGATGTGGCCGAGCGAGTCGAGCACGAAGCCGGTACCGGTACCGGACTCCTCGCTTCCGCTGACGTGCAGCGTCACGACGCCGGGCAGGGCGCGCGCGGCGATCCCGGCCACGCTGTCCGCGGACCGCCCGGTGGGCGCCGCGGCGGCCTGCGGCAGCTCCACCGGGTCGAGCCCGCCGTTGCGCTCCAGATAGACGCCCACGGCTCCGCCGAGCCCGCCGGCGACCAGCGCGACGGCCAGCGCTCCACCGACCAGCCGTCCCCGCAGCCGCCTGCGCTGCTGGGACTCGCTGAGGACGCCCGCACCCTGGTACTGAAGCGGCCCACCGACGAGCGCTCCGCGCCCTGGACCTCCGGAGGCCGCAGCCCCGGCGAGGGGTTCGGCGGACCATGGGTCGTAGCGCTGCCAGGGGTCGGCAGGGAGCGCGGCACCGGGATCCCCGGCGGAGACCTGCCCCCCGACGGAACCGACGGCGGGCGCGCCGGGCGACGCGGCGGGCACGGCAGGTGTGACGGGTGTGACAGGCACGGCGGGCACGGCGGGTGGGACGGGTGCGTGCGACACGGCAGATGTGGCAGGCCCGACCTGTGCGGCGGGCGAGGTGGGCGCGATCGGTGCGGTGGGCGCAGTGGCCGTCGTTCCGGGGCCCGTGGGTTCCAACGCCATCGGCACCGTGGTGAGCGCGGGCGCGGGTGTGGCCGGCGCGGCGCCATGTGCGGCCGGAGCGGGCGTGGAGGTCGCCGTCGGGTGCTGGACCGGCGGCGCGGGCGCCCAGGGACCCGGTTCGCCGTACGGCGGGGTGCTGTAGGGGTCGGGGTCGTGCAGGGGCTTGGGCCGTTCGTCGGTGACCGACGACGGCTCGGTGGCAGGCACCTCGACGGACGCGACGGCGTCGGCTCGACCGCCCGGAGCCTCCGGACCGACCCGCTCCGCCGGGGCCCCCGGGCCAGCCAGGACCTCAGGGACAGCCAGGGCCACCGGAGCAACCGGCGCAACCGGCGCAGCCGGAGCCTCCGACGCAGCCGGGGCCTCCGGACCAGCCAAAACCTCCGCAGCCGCAGGCGCAGCCAGGGCCTCAGAGACAGCCAGGGACTCCGGAGCAACCGGCGCAGCCAGAGCCTCCAACGCAGCCGGGGCCTCCGGACCAGCCAAAACCTCCGCAGCCGCAGGCGCAGCCAGGGCCTCAGAGACAGCCAGGGACTCCGGAGCAACCGGCGCAGCCAGAGCCTCCGACGCAGCCGGGGCCTCCAAGGCAGTCGGAACAGCCAGGGAGTCCGGAGCCGCGGCCTCAGCAAACAAGGCCTCCGGAGCCGCAGGCGCCGGCAACGGGGCCGGGGGTGTCGGCTGAGGAGCCGTTTCTGTTGCGGGGCGGCTCAGTTCGTAGTCGCCGTCGTCGGTGGGGGGTGCCGGCCGTGCGGGTCGGGCCAGTTCGAAGTCGCCTTCGTCCTCGGTCCTGGTCGACGGCTCGGGGCCGAAGGTCTCCTCGGGGACCGGGTCCGCGGGGCTCTGTCGCCCCGGGGACCCCTGCGGTCGAGGCCTGCTCCACCACTTCGCCCTCGTGGGCTTCCCGTCGTCCATGCTCTCCCCCACCCGCCTTCGCGCCCGGCTGCCTGGCAGGGCGCGGTCCTCCCCGGATCCTCCCTGGATTCAACCAGGTTCGTGGCGGAGCGGCGCAGGGCCCGGGTCAGCGGGTGTTCTGCGAGGAAGGCGAGGTGGTGGTGGCGGGGACGGGTGCGGCGAGCAGGCCGAGCCCGGTGACCTCCGGAGCGGTGGTCAGGGAGGTCAGGGCGATCGGCGGGGTGGTGCCGAGCGGGCGTATCAGCGGGGACATCACCGCGGCGCCGGCCACCATGGGCGAGGTGAGCCGGTGCAGGGCCTGCTCGACCGGGCCGACGGCCGGGGCGGGCACGCCGGGCAGCAGCGGTGCGGACACCTCGGTCGGGGCAACCTGGGTGTCGCCGAGCTGACCGCCCTGGGAGAGCAGCGGGCCGACGGAACGGCGGCGCTGGTTCTCGGGCGATGCCGCCGAGCCCGTGCCCGGGGTGCGGGCCGGTGTCACATTGCTCCCGGAGCCCGCGCCCCCGCGACCGTCCGCGGTGGTGTCGATCGGCGCGACGGTCGTCATGCCGCCCAGCGCGATCGCGGCCAGCGACACCGCGCCGGCGGCGACGAACGCGAACCGCATACCGCGCGAACGCTCGGCGTCATGACGGTCGCCACGGCCGACGGGGTGGATACGGAAGCCCCGGTCCGAGGCCGGTGACAGGAAGGAGCCGTGGCCATGGGCGGGTACGTAGCCGAACTCGAACGGCTCGTCCCGTCTTGGTCCGCTCACTCCGAAGACTCCGTCGCCGAACCCGCCGCCGCCCAGCGGCGTGCCGCCGTCCGGGTCGCCTCCCCCGGGGAGCCCCTGGAGGCGGGCCAGGAAGCTTTCGGAGGGGGTCGGCGGGGCGACTTCCGCGAAGACGTTCTTCAGCCGACGCTGTGCGTCGACCTCCGACTTGCATTTCGGGCAGGTCGCCAGATGCGCCAGCACCCGCTCGCGGGTGTCGTGACCGAGTTCGCCGTCCACCAGGGCGGAGAGCCGGTCTCCGAGGTGCTGCTCGGCGAGGAGCCTCTCGGCGGAGTTGTGTCGGGATCCACTCACGCGGTCGCTCCCCTTCCTCCTCCCAGAGCGGGCACGCGGGGTACGAAGGAGCGGCGCTCGGCACGCGCTTCGGGCGAGCGGTGCGCGAGGGCCTTGCGCAGCTGCGAACGGCCGCGGTGGATGCGCGAGCGGACCGTGCCCAGCTTGACGCCCAGGGTCGCGGCGATCTCCTCGTAGGACAGACCTTCGATGTCGCAGAGGACGACCGCGGCGCGGAACTCCGGCGCGAGGGTGTCGAGGGCCTGCTGGACGTCCGCGTCGAAGTGGGCGTCGTTGAAGAGCTGCTGAGGGGTGGGCTCCTTGCTGGGCAGCCGCTCGGCCGCGTCGTCGCCCAGCGCGTCGAAGCGGATGCGCTGCTTGCGGCGGACCATGTCCAGGAAGAGGTTGGTGGTGATGCGGTGCAGCCAGCCCTCGAAGGTGCCCGGGGTGTACGTGGAGAGGGAGCGGAAGACGCGGACGAAGACCTCCTGGGTGAGGTCCTCGGCGTCGTGCTGGTTACCGGTCAGACGGTAGGCGAGCCGGTAGACCCGGCCGCTGTGCATGCTGACGATCTCCTCCCACGTGGGCGGAGTCCACGCCTGCCCGTCCGCGTCGGTGGAGAAGGTCGCGGTCTGGGCGGGGCCGGCGGCGGTGCCTGCGGCCTGGCTGTGGTCAGCAGCGGTGTCGTTCACGGATTTCGGCCTGCCTGCCGAACCGAGAAAGCGCCGCAGCACTCCTCCCCGATCCACGGGCGCGGCCACACCTCCCCTGTCGGCTCTGGTGGTGATGTCCAGTGGAGCCCCTACCATAGCCACCTCGCCCGTTAGCTCCGGATAAGCGGTTTTACGAGAAATTGATCTGTGCTGGCACGGCTCATACGGCTGCGTCAGCACTTGCTCGACACCCGGTCCCTCGTCGTGATCCAACTGTGTCCCCCCGTTGTCGTTCCCACCCCTTCAAACGCGCGGTCCCATCTGCGGGTTCCCGGCGGCAACGGATACAGTCACGCCCAGGCAACCACGGGGACAGGAGAGGGTCATTAGCGGCAACCGGCAGGCAAGCTGGGCGTTCGCCGACGCCTATGCCGCCGAGGACGAAGCGCTGCACTGGGCCCGTGACCGGGCCCGCGAGGCAGGGCTGCGCTCGGTGTCGCCGAGCACGGGCGCCGCGCTGCGGATGCTCGCCGCCACCGTGGACGCGAAGGCGGTCGCGGAGATCGGTACCGGCACCGGCGTCTCCGGGATCCACCTGCTGTACGGGATGCGCCCGGACGGCGTCCTGACGACCGTCGACCCCGAGCCGGAGCACCAGCAGTTCGCCCGCCAGGCCTTTCGCGCCTGCGGCTTCGCCAGCAACCGGGCCCGGTTCATCCCCGGCCGCGCGCTCGACGTGCTGCCCCGCCTCGCGGACGCGGGCTACGACCTCGTCTTCTGCGACGGCGACCGTCTGGAACTGATGGAGTACCTCGCTGAATCGTTGCGCCTGCTGCGGCCGGGAGGACTCGTCGTCTTCGAGGGTGTCTTCGCCAATGGCCGCACGGTCGATTCCGGTCCGCAGCCCACGGAGGTCATAAGGATCCGGGAGCTGCTGCGGGCGGTGCGCGAGAGCCAGGAGCTGGTGCCTTCGCTGCTGCCGGTGGGCGACGGACTGCTGTGCGCGGTCAAACGCTGAGTCCGAAGGTGCGCGGATCGTGGCCGGCAGGCCCGTGGTCGGCCCTTGGGCCTTTCGGGCCATGCGGCCCCTGCGGACCGCGGGAGAACGGACCGCGGGAAAGCTGAGAAAACAACCGCTCCGGCACCCTGAGGGATGCCGGAGCGGTCGAAAGAGTAGGGTCGCTTGCGCGTCAGCCGACGACCTTCTTGAGGGCGTCGCCGAGCGCGTCGGCCTCATCGGGGGTCAGCTCGACGACGAGTCGACCGCCGCCTTCGAGCGGAACGCGCATGACGATGCCCCGCCCCTCCTTGGTCACCTCGAGCGGGCCGTCACCCGTTCGCGGCTTCATGGCCGCCATGCTCGTTCCCCTTCCTGAAACCAGCTCATCGCCAAAGCCGACGGCCCCGTGGAGGGCAGCCGCGGTCCAGCGTGGGACACACGACACCGGCATCGAACACATTGCTTCCAGGCCATTATCCCGCATCTCAGGACCCGATGACCAACATCAGTCGGCATCGCTTGGGCAACGCGCGCGAGCAAAACCACTCAATTCGGCGATGTGACTGCGATACTGCACCGCCGCACGGACTTCCGCGCACCGGAAACCGTCCCGAATTCTTTGACGCAGGTCACATGTCGGGTCCGGTCCATGGACGGTGATCTCCGCCATGCTGTCCTCGTACACCGGACGTACTGACCAGTAGTACGCCGGAGCCGCGACACGGAGGGGAAACGCCATGGCCGACACCGTGCTCTACGAGGTGAGCGACGGGCTCGCGACGATCACGCTGAACCGCCCCGAGGCGATGAACGCGCTGAACGTCGCGACCAAGGTCGCCCTCCGGGACGCGGTCCAGTCCGCGGCCGCAGACGACGCCGTACGGGCCGTCCTGCTGACCGCCGCCGGCGAGCGGGCGTTCTGTGTGGGGCAGGACCTGAAGGAACACATCGGGCTGCTGGCCGAGGGCTCGAAGCAGGTCATGAGCACGGTCGCCGAGCACTACAACCCGATCGTGCGGGCCCTGACCGAGGCGCCCAAGCCGGTGGTCGCCGCCGTGAACGGGGTCGCCGCCGGAGCCGGTTTCGGTTTCGCGCTGGCCGCGGACTACCGCGTCGTGGCCGACACGGCGTCCTTCAACACCTCGTTCGCGGGGGTCGCGCTCACCGCCGACTCCGGTGTCTCGTGGACCCTGCCCCGGGTGATCGGTCCGGGCCGGGCCGCCGACCTGCTGCTCTTCCCGCGCAGCATCACGGCCCAGGAGGCGTACGAGCTGGGCATCGCCAACCGGGTCGTACCGGCGGCCTCGCTGCGCACGGCGGCCGAGCAGCTGGCGCGGATGCTGGCCGAGGGGCCGACGGTGGCGTACGCGGCGATCAAGGAGGCGGTGGCCTACGGGTCCTCCCACTCGCTCGCCGAGACGCTGAACCGGGAGGACGAGCTGCAGACGCGGGCCGGGGCCTCCGAGGACCACGCGATCGCGGTGCGGGCCTTCGTCAACAAGGAGGAGCCGAAGTACCTGGGCCGCTGAGCCCGGTCACAGGAGCGCAGGAGCGGCTTCGGGAGCCTCGTGGGCCGCGGGACCGGCATGGCAGGTCGCGCGGTTCCCCGTGCCCCTCACGGGGCGGTTCTCACCACGCAGGTCTCCAGGTGGTCGTCCACCAGGCCGCAGGCCTGCATCAGCGCGTACGCCGTCGTCGGGCCCACGAAGCGCAGGCCCCGCTTCTTCAGGGCCTTCGACAGGGCCGTCGACTCGTCCGTCACCGCCGGCACGTCGGCCAGGGTCTTCGGGACCGGCCGGCCGGCCGGGTCGGGAGCGTGCGACCAGATCAGCTCGTCCAGGTCGCCGGGCGCCCAGTCGGCCAGCACGCGCGCGTTGGCGAGGGTGGCGTCGACCTTGGCGCGGTTGCGGATGATGCCCGGGTCGGCGAGCAGGCGGGTGCGGTCCTCGTCGGTGAAGACGGCGACCGAGGCGATCTTGAAGTCGGCGAAGGCGGTGCGGAAGCCGGGGCGTCGGCGCAGGATCGTGATCCAGGACAGGCCGGACTGGAAGGCCTCCAGGCTGAGGCGTTCGAACAGCGCGTCGTCGCCGTGGACCGGGCGGCCCCACTCCTCGTCGTGGTAGGTCACGTAGTCCGGCGTGGACAGGGCCCAGGGACAGCGCAGCGCGCCGTCCGCGCCGGCGAGGGCACCCCCGTCGCTCACTGCTGGTCCTCCGGGGCCGGCTTCTCCATGGAGACATGGCCGCCGCCGGCCGGGGTCCTGGCGCCCGCCAGGGCGGACTCCAGGTCGGCGATGCGCGCGTCACGCTCGGCGAGTTCGGCGGCGACGCGGTTGAGGGCGTCGTCCACGTCGGCCATGCGGTAGCCGCGGACGGCCAGCGGGAAGCGGAGGTGGTCGATGTCGGAGCGGTCGACCGGGCGGTCCGGGGGCAGCGGGTCGTGCAGCCGCTCGGGGGCGACCTCCGGCAGCGGGCCGGTGCCCTCGCCGCCGCCCACCACGGCGAGTGTCACCGCGGCGACCACGACGGCGAGCGCGATGACCAGGAACAAGAACATAACCATCGGTGGGTCCCCACGCTCGGTGTGCTCGGAGTGGATGTGCTTGGGTCCGATCGTGCCATGCGGGTCCGCCGGTTAGGGTCGCAGGCGGTGGATGTGCAGGACGTACTAGGAGAGGTCACAGGGGATGCTCAGGCTGGGCAGGCGTGAATTCGGCGCGCACGAGCCGGTGATCATGGCGATCGTGAACCGGACCCCCGACTCCTTCTACGACCAGGGGGCCACCTTCCGTGACGAGCCGGCCCTCGCACGCGTGGAACAGGCGGTGGCGGAGGGTGCGGCCATCATCGACGTCGGCGGCGTCAAGGCCGGGCCCGGTGAAGAGGTCACCGCACAGGAGGAGGCCCGGCGGACCGTCGGCTTCGTGGCCGAGGTGCGGCGGCGCTTCCCGGACGTGATCATCAGCGTGGACACCTGGCGGGCCGAGGTCGGCGAGGCGGTCTGCGAGGCGGGCGCCGATGTGCTCAACGACGCCTGGGGCGGCGTCGATCCGCGGCTGGCGGAGGTCGCGGCGCGGTACGGGGCGGGGCTGGTGTGCACGCACGCGGGGGGCGCCGAGCCGCGGACCCGTCCGCACCGGGTGACGTACGACGACGTCATGGCCGACATCCTGCGGGTGACCGTGGGGCTGGCGGAGCGGGCGGCGCGGCTGGGCGTGCCGAGGGAGTCGATCATGATCGATCCGGGGCACGACTTCGGGAAGAACACCCGGCACAGCCTGGAGGCGACCCGGCGGCTCGGGGAGATGGTGGAGACGGGGTGGCCGGTGCTGGTGTCCCTGTCCAACAAGGACTTCGTGGGCGAGACGCTGGACCGGCCGGTGAAGGAGCGGGTGGTGGGGACCCTGGCGACGACCGCCGTGTCGGCGTGGCTGGGGGCGCAGGTGTACCGGGTGCACGAGGTGGCGGAGACGCGGCAGGTGCTGGACATGGTCGCCACCATCGCGGGGCATCGGGCACCGGCGGTGGCACGGCGGGGGCTCGCGTAGTTTCCTCCCCCCCGCCGCCCCTTCCCGCCCCGAACCTGGGGGCCGCCGCCCCCAGACCCCCGCTTTCGGCCGAAAGGGCCTCGTCCTCAAGCGCCGGACAGGCTAAGTCGTCAGCGGCCCGCCTCCTTCGACACCAGGGCCACCGCCTCCTCCACGTCGTCCGTGACGTGGAAGAGGAGGAGGTCCTTCTCGGAGGCCTTGCCCTGGGCGATCAGGGTGTTGCGCAGCCAGTCGATCAGGCCGCCCCAGTACTCCGTGCCGAAGAGGACGATCGGGAAGCGGGTGACCTTCTGGGTCTGGACGAGGGTGAGCGCCTCGAAGAGTTCGTCCAGGGTGCCGAGGCCGCCGGGCAGGACCACGAAGCCCTGCGCGTACTTCACGAACATCATCTTCCGCACGAAGAAGTAGCGGAAGTTCAGGCCGATGTCGACGTACGGGTTGAGGCCCTGCTCGAAGGGGAGCTCGATGCCGAGGCCCACCGAGATGCCGCCCGCGTCGGACGCCCCCTTGTTGGCCGCCTCCATCGCGCCCGGGCCCCCGCCCGTGATCACGGCCCAGCCGGCGTCGACGAGGGCGCTGCCGAGCCGTACGCCCGCCTCGTACTCCGGGGAGCCCACCGGTGTGCGGGCGGAACCGAACACGCTGATCGCGGGAGGAAGTTCGGCGAGGGTGCCGAAGCCCTCGATGAACTCCGACTGGATCCGCAGCACCCGCCAGGGGTCCGTGTGCACCCAGTCGGAGGGCGCCCGTTCGTCCAGCAGCCGCTGGTCCGTGGTGCTCGACTGCACCTGGTCCCGCCTACGGAGGACGGGTCCCAGGCGCTGCTCGTCCGGTGGCTGCTTCTTGCCCTCGGGGTTCCCTGTAGCCATGGTGAGCTCCCTCCGCGATTGGGGCCTCCCCGGCTCGGGCGAACCCGAGAGCCGGGGAGGTTTGTTCCACCTCAGCGTAGATCTACGCGGGTTACGGACGGGGGACGTCGGCGTGTCCGCCCTGAAGCGCCCACGCGCCGAACGTCTCCTCAGGCGGTGAGCCAGGCCCTCAGCCGCTCCTCGCCCGCCAGGATCTTGGCCGTCTCCACGCGCTCGTCCCGCTTGTGCGCCAAGTGCGGGTTGCCGGGGCCGTAGTTGACCGCGGGGACGCCCAGCGAGGAGAAGCGACTCACGTCCGTCCAGCCGTACTTGGGCATCGGGGTGCCGCCGACCGCCTCGATGAAGGCCGCCGCCGCCGGGTGGGAGAGGCCGGGGAGGGCGGCCGGGCTGTGGTCGTCGACGACGAACTCCGCCACCCCGCAGTCGGCGAAGACCTCGCGGACGTGGGCGACGGCCTCCGCCTCGCTCCGGTCCGGCGCGTAGCGGAAGTTGACGGTGACGACGCACTCGTCGGGGATGACGTTGCCGGCCACCCCGCCCGTGATGCCGACCGCGTTGAGTCCCTCGCGGTACTCCAGGCCGTCGATGACCGGGTAGCGCGGCTCGTAGGCGGCGAGGCGGGCCAGGATCGGGGCGGCCGCGTGGATGGCGTTGGAGCCCATCCAGCTGCGTGCCGAGTGGGACCGCTCGCCCTTGGTCTTCAGCAGGACCCGCAGGGTGCCCTGGCAGCCGCCCTCCACCTGGCCGTCGGAGGGCTCCAGCAGCACCGCGAAGTCGCCCGCCAGCCACTCCGGGCGGTGCTCGGCCACGTGCTTGAGGCCGTTGAGGTCGGCGGCGACCTCCTCGTTGTCGTAGAAGACGAAGGTCAGGTCGCGGTTGGGCGCCGGGACCGTCGCCGCGATGCGCAGCTGGACCGCGACCCCGGACTTCATGTCGCAGGTGCCGCAGCCCCACAGGACGCCGTCCTCGTCCAGCCGCGAGGGGACGTTGTCGGCGATCGGGACCGTGTCGATGTGGCCGGCGAGGACCACCCGCTCCGCACGGCCCAGGTCCGTGCGGGCGATCACGTTGTTGCCGTAGCGGTCCACCGTGAGGTGGGGCAGCTCGCGCAGGACGGCCTCGATCGCGTCCGCGAGCGGCTTCTCGGTGCCGCTCTCCGAACGGAAGTCGACGAGCCGCGCGGTGAGTGCGGCGGCGTCCAGAGTGAGGTCAAGGGTGGTGTCGGCCATGCGGTCGACCCTAACGCGCCTGCCGCGCGTCCAGCTTTTCCGCGCTCAGCGCACGGGCCTCCTACTCCTCAGTACTCTCCAGTACCTTGTACGCGTGCCAGAGCCGTCACCCTCTCCCCAGCGCCGCGGCCGCCTCCTCCGTTTCGGGGCGGCCTGCGTGGTCCTGTCCGCCGTCGCGGGTTATGTCGTGGTGCAGTACGTCACCGGCGGCACCGACGATCCGGGCTGCCGGGTCGTCTCGGGCGGCGCGAACGGGGCGGCGTACGAGTTCACGCCGGAGCAGGCGGTGAACGCGGCCACGATCGCCGCCGTCGGCACCAACCGGGCCATGCCCGAGCGCGCCGTGGCGATCGCGCTCGCGACCGCCCTCCAGGAGTCGGGGCTGCGCAACCTCACCCACGGCGACCGGGATTCGCTCGGGCTGTTCCAGCAGCGGCCCTCGCAGGGCTGGGGCACCGAGAAGCAGGTCACGGACCCGGCGTACGCGGCGAACATCTTCTACGAGCACCTCGCGAAGGTCCGCGACTACGCCGAGCTCCCGCTCACCGTCGCCGCGCAGCGCGTGCAGCGCAGCGGCTACCCGGAGGCGTACGCCAAGCACGAGCCGGACGCCACGGTGCTGGCCGCCGCGCTGACCGGGACGGCGGCGGCCACGCTGACCTGCAACGGCCGCTCGGCCACCACACCCACGACCACCGGTCCGAACGCGGTGCGGGCGGCGCTGGCGCGGGACTTCGGGCGGGACGCGCTGCAGCAGGCGGGCTCGCAGGCCGACGCACGGGACGTCTCGTCCACTCCCCCGGCGGACCCGGACGCGCCGGCCGCCGAGAGCGGTGGGCGGACCGTGACGCTGCCCGTGACCGAGGACACCGCCTCCGGTGGGCGCAGTGTCGGCGAGCGCGGCTGGCAGCTGGCGCACTGGGCGGTGGCCAACGCCTCGGCGCTGCGCATCGAGAGCGTGTCGTACGCGGGCCGGGAGTGGGTCTCCGGGAACACCGACAGCCGGTGGCGGGCGACCGGCTCGACCAGCGCGGAGGCCGCCGGGGCGACCGGGGCGGGCGGCGGAAGCGGCAGCGTACGGATCGTCACCGCGCGGTAGACCGCTCAGGAGTACGGGTCGTCACTCGGTGGGGTCACGTACGGGCCGTTCGGGCGACCTGGTGCTCAGGTTTTCGCGCCGTCACCCCCGCATCCGACGAATCCCTTGCGGACAAAGGGCTACAGGGGTTTGACGGACTTTCACATCGGGCGGTTTTTGCCCGTTTTTATCCGCAGGCGATAATGCGACGCATTGCCAACTCTTTACGTTGGCCGTGCGCAACCTTCGCGGGCTTCGAGCGGTAGTCACTGCGTCCGGGCCCGGACAGACAGACAGTCACAGCAGTCACAGACAGTCCTTGTTCTCTCCCGTCGAAGGAGCATCATGTCCCTCCCCCTGACCCGCCGGATCGCCCGTGCCGCGCTGCTTGTCGCTGCGGGAGCGGCCGCCGGGGTCGGTGCGGCCGGCTCCGCAAGTGCGGCCCCCAGCCTTCCCGCCGCCCCGAACCTCGGCGGACTGACCGCCCTGGACGCGGCGAGCGTCGGCACCACGGTCGACGGCGCGGCGCAGAACGTCACCGGACTCGCGGGTGAGACCGGTGGCAAGGCCGTGCAGCAGACGGTGCCGGCCGCGGGCAAGACCGGCGGCAAGGCCGTGAAGAAGGCGGCGCCCGCGGCGCAGAAGACTGCCGGTGAGGCGGCGGGCTCCGCCGGGGGCCTCCTCGGGGACACCGCGTCGACCGCCACCAAGGGCGGACTGCCGACGGACACGCTCACCAAGGGCGGGCTGCCCGGCGCCGAGACCCTGCCGGTGAAGAGCCTGCCGCTCGGCTGACGCCCGCGGCCGTCGAGCCGGTGACGGGGTCCAGGGTGCTCCCTGGGCCCCGTCTCGTCGTCGCGGCAGGCCGGGCGGGCGGCGTCCTAGCGGGCGAGCCGGGCGACCGCCGCCGCGATCCGCTCGTCCGTCGCCGTCAGGGCCACGCGGACGAAGTTCTCGCCCGCCTCGCCGTAGAAGTCGCCGGGGGCCACCAGGATGCCCAGGTCCGCCAGGTGGGCGACGGTGGTCCAGCAGGACTCGTCCCGGGTGGCCCACAGGTACAGGCTGGCCTCGCTGTGCTCGATGCGGAAGCTGTGGGCGAGCAGTGCCTCGCGCAGCGCGGTGCGGCGGACCGCATAGCGTTCCCGCTGCTCACGGACGTGGGCGTCGTCGCCGAGGGCCGCCACGGCGGCCGCCTGCGTGGTCGCCGACGTCATCATGCCGCCGTGCTTGCGGATCTCCAGGAGCGGGGCCAGGACGGCCGGGTCGCCCGCCAGGAAGGCCGCCCGGTAGCCCGCCAGGTTCGAGCGCTTGGACAGCGAGTGGACCGAGACGATGCCCTCGTACGAGCCGCCGTTGACGTCCGGGTGCAGGACCGAGACCGGGTCGGCCTCCCAGCCCAGCTCCAGGTAGCACTCGTCGGAGAAGAGCAGGACGCCGTGCTCACGGGCCCAGGCCACGATCCGGGTCAGCTCGTCCTTGGAGAGGACCTTGCCCGTGGGGTTGGACGGCGAGTTGAGCCAGAGCAGCTTCAGCCCCTCCGGGTCCAGGTCCGTGGGGTCGTCGTAGACCTCGTACCCGGCGCGGGCCAGGCGGGCGCCGACCTCGTAGGTCGGGTAGGCCAGGCGCGGGTAGGCGACCCGGTCGCCGGGGCCGAGGCCCAGCTGGGTCGGCAGCCAGGCGACCAGTTCCTTGGAGCCGACGATCGGCAGCACGTGCCGGTGGGTCACACCGCGGGCGCCGAGCCGCCGCTCCACCCAGCCGGTGATCGCGTCGCGCAGCTCGGGCGTGCCCCAGACCGTCGGGTAGCCGGGTGAGTCGGCCGCGTCGATCAGGGCCTTCTGGATCAGCTCGGGGACCGGGTCGACGGGGGTGCCGACGGAGAGGTCGACGATGCCGCCCGGGTGGGCCGCGGCCGTCGCCTTGTACGGCGCCAGCTTGTCCCAGGGGAAGGTGGGGAGACGGTCGGAGACTGCGGACACGGCTTCTGGCTCACTTTCTGGTACGGGAGCTGCCCCTTACGGCAAACGCCTCGGCCCCGCACGGCGATCTGAGGTGATCAGGCCGTACGGGACCGAGGCGGCACGAGGTGCGAGCCGCTTTACTGGTTCTGCGGCGGCAGCGCGGCGACGAAGGGGTGGTCGCGTTCGATCAGTCCCAGCTTGCTGGCGCCGCCGGGCGAGCCGAGCTCGTCGAAGAACTCGACGTTCGCCTTGTAGTAGTCCTTCCACTCCTCCGGAGTGTCGTCCTCGTAGAAGATCGCCTCGACCGGGCAGACCGGCTCACAGGCACCGCAGTCGACGCATTCGTCCGGGTGGATGTACAAGGACCGCTGGCCCTCGTAGATGCAGTCGACCGGGCACTCTTCGATGCACGCCTTGTCCTTGACGTCGACACAAGGCTGCGCGATGACGTAGGTCACGCTGTCGTTCCTCCTCGATAGGGCGCTGGCGGGCCTCCTCAGGCTCCGCCGCCTGGCGCGCGGGAGCGCGGCGTCGTCGATGCCCGCCTCTAGTATCTCCGTTCTTGGGCATGATCCGAACAGGAGGGGTGAACTGACCTGTGGAAATCTCGGCCGCCGGACGCCTCGAGGTCCGCATCACCACTGCTGACGTGGGCAAACGTGTCTCCGTACGCTGCCTGACCGAGGCGGGTACCGCCGGGGGGAAATTCACCGACACGGTAGGCGTTCTCACATCATGGGACGCCGGTGTGCTGGTGATCACACGGAAGAGCGGCGAGAGCGTCCGCGTTGACGCGACCTCGCTGGTCGCCGGGAAGGTCGTACCGGCCGCTCCGGCCCGCCGCCGGGGTCCCGCCGCCGGTTACCAGGAGCTCGCGCAGATCGCCTCCCGGGCCTGGCGTCCGCTGGAGAGCGCGCGGCTCGGCGAGTGGGAGCTGCGGGCCGCCGCCGGCTTCACCCGCCGGGCCAACTCGGTGCTGCCGCTCGGCGCGCCGGGCGTCCCGCTCGACGAGGCCCTGGACGTCGTACGGCGTTGGTACGGCGAGCGCGGGCTGCCCGCCTATGTACAGACCGCGACGGGGGCCGAGGGCACCCAGGAGCTGCTGTGCGCGGAGCTGGAGCGGCGCGGGTGGGTGCGTGAGGTGAGCGCCGAGCTGTGGATCGGGGCACTGGCGCCCCTCGCCGACCGGGCGGAGGCTGAGGGGGTGGTCCTGGCCCGGGAGGCCGACGAGGCGTGGCTGGCCCGGTATCAGCGCAAGGGGGTGAGCGAGGTGGCCCTGAAGGTACTGGGGAGCGGGGCCTCGGTGTGGTTCGCGTCGGTGCCCGGGGAGCCCGGCGAGGCTCCCGCCGCCATCGGGCGGTGTGTCGTGGACGGGCGCTGGGCCGGGTTCGCGGCGGTCGAGGTCGATCCGGCGCAGCGGCGGCGGGGGCTGGCCACCGTCGTGATGGCCGCGCTCGCCCGGCGAGCACTGGAGGAGGGCGCGTCGGCCGCCTGGCTCCAGGTGGAGGAGCAGAACACGGGGGCACGGGCGTTGTACGCCGGGATGGGCTTCGCCGCGCATCACGCGTACCACCACTATCGGGAGCGTGCGTGAGCGGGTTCGAGGCCGGGGAGGCGCGGCGGCGGTTCGCCGAGGAGGCGCGGGCCGAGCGGCCCGATCTGGCCCTGCTGTGCCTGCTGATCGGCGCGGAGCCGGATCGGGAGCTGGACGAGGCCGCGCTGGACGCCGCGCAGATCGAACTGGACCGGCTGGCGGGAGAGCTGCCGTACCGGCCAGGCGGGCCGCGGGAGTGGGCGGTGGCGCTGCGGGAGCTGCTCGGCGAGCGGTACGGGTTCCGTGGCGCGGCCGCGGACTACGAGCGGCTGGAGTCGTCGCTGCTGCATCGGGTGCTCGTACGGCGGCGGGGCCTGCCGATCCTGCTGTCCGTGGTGTGGGTGGAGGTGGCGCGACGGGCCGGGGCGCCGGTGTACGGGGTCGCGCTGCCGGGGCACTTCGTGGTGGGGTTCGGGCCGCCCGCGGACCGGGAGCGCCAGGTGCTGGTCGATCCCTTCGACGGGGGCCGGATCCTGTCGGGCGAAGACGCGGAGTCGCTGGTCACCGCGGCGACGGGGGCGCGGCTCGAGCCGTCGATGCTGGTCCCGGCGGAGCCGTTGGACGTCGTGATGCGGATCCTGAACAACATCCGGTCGTGGGCCCTGGCCCGGCCGGAGCGGTCGGACGTCGCGCTGTGGGCCGTGGAGCTGGCGCTGGCGGTGCCCTCCCATCCGGCGCGATTGCGGTACGAGAAGGGGCAGTTGCTGGTGCAGCGGGGGGACTTCGTCGGCGGGGCCGTGGAGCTGGAGGAGTACGCGGGGCTGGTGGAGGTCGTGGACGAGGGGACCGCGGAGCGGGTGCGCAAGGAGGCGTTCGCCGCGCGGGCGATGCTGAACTGAGGCCCGGGGAGGCTCGTCGAAGGCTGGCCGGGGGCTCGTCGCGGGCCGCGGGAGGGGCGTCGCAGGCCCGCGGGAGGGGCGTCGGAGGCTGGTGGGGGCGCTGCCCCTCACAGCCAGCCCTTCTCCCTCGCGGTCCGCACCGCCTCGGCCCTGTTGCGTACCGCCAGCTTCTGTATCGCCGTCGACAGGTAGTTGCGGACCGTGCCCTGGGACAGATGCAGGGCCGCCGCCAGTTCCGCGTTCGTCGAACCGTCGGCCGCCGCGCGCAGGACCTCGCGTTCGCGGTCGGTGAGCGGGTTGGCGCCGCCCGCCAGGGCCGCCGCCGCGAGCGTGGGGTCGATGACCCGCTCGCCCGCGAGGACCTTGCGGACCGCCTCCGCGAGCTGCGCCGCGGGCGCGTCCTTGACGAGGAAGGCGTCGGCGCCGGCCTCCATGGCACTGCGCAGATAGCCGGGGCGGCCGAAGGTCGTGAGCACGACCAGCTTCAACCCCGGTAGTTCCTTGTGGAGTTGCGCGGCGGCCTCGATGCCCGTCGCGCCCGGCATCTCGATGTCGAGGAGGGCCACGTCGATGTCGTGGGCGCGGGCGGCCGCGAGGACCTCGTCGCCGCGCGCCACCTGGGCGACCACCTCGATGTCGTCCTCGAGGCCGAGCAGGGCCGCCAGGGCCTCGCGGACCATCGACTGGTCCTCGGCCAGCAGGACCTTGATCATGCCACCACTCATGAGCCGGATCCTACGTCCGGCACCGGGCCGGCCGGGACCCGGGCCGTCAGCCGGAAGCCGCGCCGGACGCGGCCCGCCTCCAGGGTGCCGCCGGCCTTCTCCAGGCGCTCGGTGAGGCCGGTGAGGCCGTTGCCGGGGCCCTTGCCGGAGCCGCCGGAACCGTCGTCCTCGACGGAGAGTTCGAGGACGGGCCCGTCCAGGGTCTGACGCCGCACCAGGTCCACCGTGCAGCGGGCGCCGCCGCTGTGCCGTACGACGTTGGTGATCGCCTCGCGCAGGGTCCAGGCGAGGGCGGACTCGCTCTCCTCGGGGACGCCGTCGAGGTCCGGTTCGGCGGGGATCACGGCGGTGATGCCGGCCGCCGTCAACGCGACCTGCGTGCCCGCGAGTTCGGCGGCGAGGCGGGGCCGCCGATAACCGGTGACGGCCTCCCGGACGTCCACCAGGGCCTGGCGGCTGACCTGTTCGATGTCGGCGACCTGCTGGGCGGCCTTCTCGGGATGGCCGGGGAGCATCCGGCCGGCCAGCTCGCTCTTGAGGGTGATCAGGGAGAGCGAGTGGCCCAGCAGATCGTGCAGGTCCCTGGCCAGGCGCAGCCGTTCCTCGTTGGCGGCGAGCTGGGCGACCGTCGCGCGGGCCTTGCGCAACTCCACGGTCGTGCGGACCAGTTGGCTCACCCCGGTCATCGCGAAGCCGATGAGCAGGACCAACAGGAGGAGGTTGAGCGCCTCGTCCTCGTCGGTGCGCAGGCCGACGAGGAGCATCACCGCGGCGGTGCCCGGGATCGTCCAGAACGCCACCCGCAGCGGGAGCACCATCCCGCAGGCCACGGAGACGTAGCAGTACAGGCCGAGCCAGGAGGAGCCGAGGGTGAGGCACAGGACGGTGGCGAGCACCGCCATGGAGGCGATCAGGGCGGCGACGAGCCTGTCGGGGTAGGGCGCGGCCCCCATGTCCCGGAAGAGCAGCGACAGGTAGACGGTGACGAACACCGCCAGGCCCAGCCAGCCGGCCACCGTGCCGCCGGTGGTGTGGTCGCCCGAGACCAGGTCGTGGACCGGCGAGCTGAGGAACACCAGCCAGACGCCGATCCACAGCACCTTGCGCCGCCACAGCTCGCGTGTCGTGCGGGCGGTCTGGCCCAGCGCGATCGGCGATCCGCCCCGGGCCTTCTCCGACAGCTGGTCGTCCGTCATGACGCTCACGCCTTCAGCGTGTCCTTCCGGTACAGCCAGGCCGCGCCGCCCGTGAACAGGGCGAAGAAGACGACCAGGATGACGATGTCCTTGGCATGCGGGGCCTGACTCTGCTCGATGGACTGCCCCAGGGCAGCGTACGCGTGCGTCGGCACCCACTTGGCTATGTCCTGGAGCCAGGTCGGGAAGGTCGTCGTCGGCATCCACAGGCCGCCGAGGATGGACAGGCCGAAGTAGGTGATCATCGTGATCGGGCGGACCGCGTCCCCGTTCGCGAGGTAGCCGATCGCCACGCCCAGGGCGGCGAAGACCAGGCTGCCGGCCCAGATCGCGCCGGTGAGGGCGCACCACTGCCAGGCGTCCAGCCGTACGTCCTTCACGGCCGCGGCGACGGCGAAGACCACGACGATGGAGGGCAGGCTGACCACGGCCGCGCTCGCCGTCTTCGCCAGGACGTAACCGCGGCCCGGGAGCGTGGTCAGGCGCAACTGCCGCACCCAGCCGCTCTGGCGCTCCTTGGCGATGCGTTCGCTGTTGCCCATCAGGACGGCCGTGAGGGCGCCGAAGGAGGCCATCGAGACCATCATGTAGGTCGGCAGGGTCAGGCCCGTGCCGTCGACCTTCTCCGCGCCGTCGGCGCTGCCCGCGATGAGCAGGAACAGGACCGACGGGTAGATCACCGAGAAGAACAGGAACTTGCGGTTGCGCAGGGCGCGGGTGAGTTCCAGTTTGATCAGGCCGTTCACTTGGACTTCGCCTCCTCGGCGGTGGTGAGGGCGACGAAGGCCTGCTCCAGGCCGAGCCCGGCGACTTCGAGGTTGCGGGGGTAGAGCCCGAGGCCGTAGACCGCGTGGACGGTGGCGTCGGCGTCGGTGGACTGGATGCGGACGGTCCGGCCGGAGCCCGCGGCGGAGCCGCTGTGGGACACCGTCAGGCTGGTGAGGAACGGCAGGGCGCGCAGGGCTGCCTCGTCGATCCCGTCCGCCAGGTCGAAGGCGATCCTGCGCGCCCCCGCCTTGGCCTTGATCTCGGCCGCCGTGCCGTCGGCCAGGAGCCGGCCCCGGTGCAGGACCAGCACCCGGTCGGCGATCGCGTCGGCCTCTTCGAGGTAGTGGGTGGCGAACAGGACCGTGCGGCCCTGGTCGGCCTGCTCGCGCATGGTGGCCCAGAACGCCTGCCGGGTGGTGACGTCCATGCCGGTGGTGGGCTCGTCCAGGACGATCAGGTCGCTGTCGCCGGCGGTGGCGAGGGCGAACCGGACCCGCTGGGCCTGGCCGCCGGAGAGCTTGTCGACCTTGCGGTCGGCGATCTGGGTGACGCCCGCGCGGGCCAGCACATCGGCGACCCGGTACGGCTTGGGGTGCAGTCCGCAGGCCAGCGCGACCAGTTCGGCGACCGTGACCTCGTCCATCAGGCCGCCGCTCTGGAGCATCGCGCCGACCCGGCCGGCGACGATCGCCTCCCGCGGGCCGGTGCCGAAGATGCGGACCGTGCCGCTGTCGGGCTGCTTGAGGCCGAGCAGCAGATCGAGGGTGGTCGACTTGCCCGCGCCGTTGGGACCCAGCAGCGCCACGGTCTCCCCCGGGCGCAGCGCGAGTGTCAGGCCGTCCACGGCCCGCACGTCCCCGAAACTCTTGCTCACCTGGTCGAACCCGACCACCGGTGCTGTCGTCGTCATGACAGCGATCGTCGCCCCGGGGACCGGGTGGGCGGCAGTGTCTGCCGTCCTCGGTGCCGCATGACAGATGTCATGCGGCACCGCCGTCGGATCAGCTCGGGTCGGTGTCGATGACCCCGGTCCGCTCCGTCTCGCTCTTCAGGGCCGGGCGCAGGGCGCTGATGACGTCCTGGACCGTGACGGCCGTCTTCTGGCCGGTGCCGCGGGTGATCAGCACACCATTGAAGGTGCCGCCGTAGAGCTCCGTGAGCGCGGCCTGGTCATAGCTCTCGACGAGCTTGCCGTTGACCGCCTTGACCTGGAGGAACTTCCACAGGGAGTTCTTCGGGCTGAAGGAGACCGTGTGCGCGGCGTCGGTCATGACGGTGACCTTGCCGGACATCGCCGGTTCGGCGAACTCCTTCATCATCCGGTCGACCTCGGCATCGGAGATCGTCGGCTGCTTGTCGGTCGTCGGGACCTTCACCCCGGCGGCCGTGCCGGTCTCCACCTGGGTGCGGTAGGCCTCGACGACGGCCTCCTGGGCCTGCGCCGCGTCGATGCCCTTGCCCGCCTTGCCGTAGACGGCGACGGCCTTGCCGGACTCGAACTTGATCGTGCCGTCGGTGGCCGAGCCGGAGCCGCCCGCGGCGGACTCGAGGGCCGCCTGGAGCTTCTCCTCGTCGACCGGCATCGCCGGCTCGACCTCACGGTGCTGCCCGAACAGCGAGCCGATCACGGAGACCGGGTTGTAGTCGCTCTTGGCGGCGTCGTCGACGGTGGCCTGCAGGTCGAACTGGAGGCCCGCCTGATCCGGCTTCAGGGTGACGGTGTCGCCGTCGACGGACAGCTTCAGTGCCTGGGTGACCCGCTTGCCGAAGGCGTCGTCGAGCTTCTTGACGGCGTCGTCGCTGGTGCCGCCGCCGACGTCGACTCCGAGCACGGTGGTGCCCTTGGGCACGTCGGAGTGGTTCATCAGCAGGCCGGCGCCGTAGAGGCCGATCCCCGCGACGACCACCAGGCCGCCCAGCAGGGGCAGCTTGCTGCGGCCCTTCTTCTTTTTCTTCTGGGAATTCCTGGATTCGCCCGCGGGCGCGCTCTGCGGGGCCGGGGCCGGTCCCTTCGGCGGGGTGTGCGGCAGCGGACCGTCGGTGCGCGTACCGCCCTGGCCGCCGGGCACGACGGGGATGCCGCTGGTGACGGTGTTCCCGGAGACGTTGTCGACGGGACGGCCGCCGTAGCCGCCCGCGCCCGGTTCGGGGGCGGGCTTCTGCGGGGTGAGGATCGCGGTGTCGTCGCTCAGGCCACCGCCGGGGAGACGACCGGTGCCGGGGCCGGGGCCGGGGCCGGCGCCGAGGGCACGCGGACCGCCGGGACCTGCCTGGCCACCGGGGCCGGCCGGACCGCCCGGACCGCCACGGCCGTTCGGGCCGCCGGGGCCACCAGGACCGGAGGGGGCGCCGGGCGGACGGGTCACCCCGGGAGCGCCGGGAGCGCCGTGCGGGACGCCGCCCATCGGAGGCACCATCGGGCCGTCGCCGGTGACCGGACCGCCGGTCGGGCCCGCGGGGCCGCCCTGCGGGCCGCCACGGCCGCCGGGACCGCCGGGTCCGTCCGGGCCGTTGAAGTCGTAGGAGCCGCCGGGACCGGCCGGGAGACCGCCCTGGGGGCCCTGGCCGTGCGTGCCGTTCGGCACGCCGAAGCCCTGCTGGCCGTTCTGACCCGGCCGGCCGTTCTGGCCGTTGTCGGAGAAGTACGGCAGGTTGTCACGCCGCGGCTCGGCACCGCCGGCGCCCTGCCCCGGCCCCTGTGCCGACCCCTGCCCCGGCCCCTGCACCGGCGGCTGGCCCGGTCGCGAGCCGTTGCCGAGCGGGCCCGCGGCGAGCGCCTCGGTGACGTCGAAGGAGCCCGTGCCGCCGCCGTGTCCCGGAGCCACGGGACCGCCGGTGGCGCCACCGGGGACCCCGGCGCCGTTGGTGCCGCCGGGACGCGAACCGCCCGGCACGCTCATGGAGCCGACCACACCGCCGGGACGTCCGTTGCCGGGCCGCGCGCCGCCGGGCGCACCTGCCCCGGTCGCGGCCCCCGGTCCCGCCGCACCGGCGGGGGCGCCCGTCGGCGCGCCCGTACCGGCGGCGGAACCGCCAGGCAGACCCGCGCCGTTGGTGGAGGCGCCGCCCCCCCCGCCCTTGCCCCCCCCCCGCTCTCCCCCGGCCGCCCACCAGCATCCCCGCCGATTCGGCCGCCGTCAGCAGCCGCATCCGCGCCGGGTGTTCGGCCAGCCGACCCGCCCACTCGGCGATGGCGCCCCGCCCCCCGGCCGGGACGTCCGTTGCCGGGCCGCGCGCCGCCGGGCGCCTGCCCGGGCGGCACCCGGTCCCGCCGCACCGGCGGGGGGGCCCGGGGGGGCGCCCGTACCGGCGGCGGAACCGCCAGGCAGACCCGCGCCGTTGGTGGAGCCGCCGCCCTGCCCGCCCTTGCCCGGCCCGGACTTGCGGGGCGCGAACCAGTTGCTCGTCTCCGCGGCGGGCGCGGGTCCGGCGGGCAGCTCGAACGAGCCCGTCTCGGACGAGGAGTGGCCGACGGCGGGCGCGGACGGCGCCGACTGCGCGTCGGCACCGGCCTGGGCGTTGCCGTCGGGGCTGTCACCGCCCTTGCTCTCGGCGTCCGCGACGGGCGTGCGCATCACGACCGGCGGAATCGGCCGCGAACCCGGGATGTTGATGCGGATCCGGGTCGTCAGCGTGGTCTCGGTCTTGCGTTCCTCCGGCTGCGCGGACGAACGGCCCGCGTCCGCACCGCCGTCGGACACCACGGGGGTGCCGTACGGCGGCGTGCCCGAGGGGTATGCGGCTCCGCCGCGCCCGTTGGGCCCGGAGGACGGACTGTCAGTTTCACGACTCAAGGCAGGTTCTCCAGGTTGGCTCCGCCGCCCGCACGGCCTCACGGGCAGCTCGGCGGCGCGCACCACCATACTGGCCACTTCTGGCGCGTATCCCACGACCGCCGGGGAAACCCACACGGGACTCCCACGGGCACGCCACGGTGAAGTGGTACGTCACTTGCCAAGTCGGACGTCGCGGCCGACCGGTTGCCGCCCCAAACCAATGGTGGCGCAGATCACAGCAAGTGCCATGCCGCCGAGCAGGAAGAGGTACGAACCGCCTCCCGCGCCGAACAGGAAGTCACCCTCGGGACGGCCCGCCGTGCACAGGATGACGGAGATCATCCAGCCGGCGGCGGGCGCGACGGCCCCGGCGCGGCTGCCGAGTGCCCGTGCCCCGCCGAGGAACAGCCCGGCCGCGCCCACGAGCGCGAGGAGCAGTCCGCCCGGGAACCAGCCGGCCTGGACGAGCGCCCCGGCGAGACCGGTGACGGCGCCCAGCAGCAGGAGCCCCGCACAGGCGGCGATCCGTCCGGCGGGGGGCATCCGCAGGGGCTGGGCGAGCATCGAACCGCGGTCGGACATCACGCCACCTCCGTCGCGTCGCCGGTACCGGCGAACAGGTCGCTCTCCCTCTTCCCGGCGGGCTCCCCGCGTACGAGTTCGTAGTACTCGATCGGGAACAGGGGCTGCGCGAGCTCGTTGGAGAGGGCGAAGTACTGCTCGCCGGGGGCGACTTCGACCTGGGTGGCGTGCGCGCGCATCGCGGCGGCCTTGGCGGCGGTGTGCGCCGGGCCGCCCTCGATCGCGGCGGTGACCAGGCCGTCGTCCACCACGCCCGGCACATCGGAGACGACGGCGCTCTTGGCGAAGGGCAGTCCCGGCAGTTCCTCCCGGAGCCGCGCGAAGGCGGCCCCGACGACGGAGCGCGGGACGCGGTTGACGTACACCTTCGGGATGCGCCACCCGGCGTCCTCGGCCAGCTCCGCGGCCCGCATGGCGACGCGGTGGGCCTGGATGTGGTCGGGGTGGCCGTAGCCGCCGTCGTCGTCGTAGGTGACGAGGACGTGGGGGCGCACCTCGAGGACGACCTGGACGAGGGACGCGGCGGCCTCGTCGACGTCGGCCCGCCAGAAGCAGGCGGGGTCGTCGTTGTCGGGGAGGCCCATCATCCCGGAGTCGCCGTAGCGACCGGGGCCGCCGAGCAGGCGGAAGTCGTCGACGCCGAGTTCGGCCATGGCGGCGGCGAGTTCACTTCGCCGGTGCTCCCCCAGGGCGGCACCGGTCAGATGCCGCAGCTCCGGCGGGATGACCTCGCCGCGTTCACCGAGGGTGCAGGTGACCAGCGTCACATGGGCACCCTCGGCCGCGTACCTGGCCATGGTCGCGCCGTTGTTGATCGACTCGTCGTCCGGGTGCGCGTGCACCAGCAGCAGACGCCGGGCGGGGAGTTCCGTCATGGGGCCAGCCTACGAGGCCGCCGCCCGCCCCGGGTCGCCCGCCCGGCCGTCTGCCACTCAGGCTTTTCCATCCGCGAAGATCTCTGCGGCAGACGTGGCGGTGGCGGCGCGGACGAGCCATGCGTGGAGGATCTCGAGGTCTCCGCACTCCGTGATCCGCTGACGCGCGTCGGCAGGCACATCGATGCCGCGCTGTTCCAGGACGGTCAGTATGGCCGTCCCGTAGGTGTTGACACTCCCTTCGTCGCGGAGCTCCTCCGCGAGGTCCGACTTGTAGAAGGAAAGATCCACGGCCACCAGGTTCCTCCAGAGCTCCTTGGCCGGGCGGCTGCCCAGGCCCTGTGCGACGAGTTCAATGATGGGGTCGACGATGTCTTCGTGCTTGGGCTGACCATGCGGTTCCTTTGCCTACGGGGTCTTCAGAGGGCCGTCGCCGCCCGCCCCCGGCAGTCGCGGCAGCGGGCGCCCGGCTCGGGCGAGCGGATGCCGCGGTCGCAGCCGTCGCAGTTCCGCATCCGGGGCGGAGCAGCCGCCGGTGGGGCCGCGGGCTCGCGGAACGGTGGTGGGGGCGGCAGCAGGGCCGTCAGCCGGTGGGCCAGGAGGGCGGCGGGACGGCGAGGACCTTCGGGCGGAAGGTCGGCGGTGAGGGCCTGGCGTACGGCGGTGGGGCTGACGTCCCGCTCCAGCCAGGCGGCGACGCCGGGGGCGAGATGGGCCGTGTCGCAGGCGGAGAGGAGGAGGCGGGGATCATGACGGCGGAGGCCCGCCAGGAGGTCCGTAGCCGTCTGGAGAAGCGCGGGGGCGGGGCAGGCCGGACGCGGCACGGCGGGCAGCGGCTTGCGGGGTGTGCGCTTCTTCGGCTGGGCGGAGGCCCCCGGGGCGTGGGCGCGGTCGGCGGCGGCCGTCCGGCGGTGATGGCCGGGCTGGTTGCAGGAGACCGTGCGGGTGATGATGCGGCCGTCGGGGACGCGGGCGCGTTCGCGGCGCAGGTAGCCGTGGGACTCCAGTTCGCGCAGGGCTGCGGCGATACGGGTCGCGCCCTCGGGGAAGCGGGCGGTGAGGGACTTGATGTCGACGCGCGCGCCCTTCGGCAGCGACTGGATGTGCACGCCCAGCCCGATCGCCAGGAGCGACAACTCCCGGTGCTGGGCGAGGTGGTTGCCGATCACCGTGAAGCGGGTGGTGTGACGGGCGTTGTCGTGGGTGAGTCCGCCCGCGCGGGGGTGGTTTTTGCCCGCCTTACGGGACTCGGCGCATGGGGGCGCGCTAGGGTTTTGGGTGTCCATCGGGAAGCCTCTATCTTCCTCGGTGGTCAGGCCCTCGCACTGGGATTGCCGTCCCGGCGGGGGCCGTCGCATGTCTGCGGCTGTGGTGCTGCGTGGGCGTGCCGTGTTGCGCTGAGCGTAAGGCAGGCAACCCGTCACGAATCCAGTCGAGTTGGGCATATTCACTCGCGGGAGTGAGTTTGCTCGACGGGCGGGAGGGGTGGGGTTTGGTCGGGTCCTTTTCCCGCCGTAGTGGTCCTTTGGAGAGAGCGCTCCTCGCACCGGAGCATGAGAACTCGGGTTCCGGTGGCGGGACCGGCTTCGCTAAGGCCCCATGACGAGCTGCGGCGTCCTGGCAGCAGGTGACGGGGTCATGCCGGCCTATGCCAACTCGTGGTCGCGCGGCCCGCCCTCGGAGAGGATGTCTCCATGCCGAAGACGACACAGTTGCGCACTTACACCGTCCGGGACGGCCTGCTCGACGCATGGGTGGATCGGTGGCGGGAGGAAATCGTGCCGCTGCGACTGGAGTTGGGGTTCACGATCGGAGGGGCCTGGGTGGACCGGGGGCGCAACCAATTCGTGTGGCTGATCTCGTACGAGGGCCCGGAGACCTTCGCCGAGCGCAACGCGCTGTACTGGTCATCGCCCGAGCGCAAGGCCATGGACCTGTCCCCGGACGACTACCTGGTCCACACCGACGACCGCACGGTCGAAGGTGTCTACTGATCACATGGTCACGCGGGCTGATCACACGGTCACACGGGGTCGAGCGGCAGCAAGTGCTGTTGCCGTTCCTCCTGGGTGAGGGTGCGGAAGACCCTTCCCCGGGCGGTCGCCTCAAGCCGGTCGTAGTCCGGCTCCGCCCGCCAGACGCGCGCCGTCCCGTCGGCCGATCCCGTGAGCAGCCGTGTGCCGTCCGGGGACCAGGCCACGGAGGTCACCTTGTCCTGGTGCACACCGACGACGGCGATCTCCTCAAGGGTGGTGGCGGACCATACCCGGACGGTGCGATCGTCGGCGCCTGTGGCGATGTGTCTGCCGTCGGGCGACCAGGCAACGGCGCGAAGCCGTCCCTCGTGCCCCTTCAGGACCTCGATGCGCCGTCCCGTGACGACGTCCCACACGGCGGCCGTCCAGTCGCCGGAAGCGGTGGCGATCCTCGTCTCGTCCGGGGACCAGGCCGCGTCCTCCACATAGTTGTTGTGGCCGCGCAGCACTGTGAACTGCTGTCCCTCCCCGATGTCCCACAGTCTGCACGTGCGGTCGTCGGAACAACTGGCGAGCAGTCGTCCACTCGGCGACCAGGCCACACGCCCCACCCAGTCCTGGTGTCCCGTCAGTTTCAGCAGCTCGGTCCCGTCCGAGGCGGATCGGACGCTCACGGCCCAGTCGTGACCGCCGGTGGCGATCCGTCCGCCGTTCGGAGACCAAGCGCACCCCTCGACGACCTCGCCCTGTCGTTCGAACAGCGTGCCGCCATGACCGTCGGCGATCCGGAACAGGCCGTCGTTGGTGCCGAACGCGAGACGTTCCCCCTGCGGAGCCCAGGCGACGGCCCAGACCCGGTCCTCCACCTCAGTCACCGGTCCCGCTGGTACGCCGGTGACCGCGTCCCACACCCGTACGGTGCCGTCGTCCGAGGCCGTGGCGAATAGGCTGCCATCGCCGGACCAGGTGGCCTGGTTCACCGGGCCCAGGTGTCCGTCGGCCATGACTGCCTCGGCGCCGCGTGGGCGCAGGTCCCAGACCATGCCGGTGCCGTCGGTGGAGCCGGTGGCGAGCATGGTCCCGCAGGGTGACCAGGTGACGCCCCAGACGGTGTCGGCGTGGCCACGCAACACAGCCAGGACTTTGGCGTCGTCGGTGCCGACGATGCGCACGGTACGGTCGGAGGAGGCGCTGGCCAGCATCCGCCCGTCCGGCGACCATGCCAGGTTCCACACGTAGTCGGTGTGTCCTCGCAACAACAGGCGCAGGTCGCCGCTTTCCGCGTCCCAGATCCGGGCCGTGTGATCCCCGGAGCCGGTGGCGACGTGCCGTCCGTCCGGTGACCAGGCGACGCCCTCGACGAAGTCCGAGTGTCCGGTGAGCGTGGTCAGCGCCGTGCCGGTGGCCAGATCCCACACGATCGCGGTCTGATCGTGGGACACGGAAGCAAGGCGGCTGCCGTCCGGCGACCATGCCAGGCCCCACACATCGTCACCGTGCCCACGCAGTTCGCGCACCAGCCGTCCCGTATCGGCCTCCCAGACCCGTACGGTCCGGTCCTTGGAACTCGCTGCGACATGCCGACCGTCCGGCGACCAGGCAACCTGCCTGCTGAGGTCCCCGGCGCCGGTGAGCAGCCGGGTCGGTTCCCCCGAGACGGCATCCCAGATCCGCACCACACGGTCACGTCCGACGGTTGCCACCCTCGCCGAGTCGGGCGACCAGGCAACGCACTCGACCATGACGTCGTCGCACGAGAGCACCAGCAGTGTGCGACCGGACCGTGCGTCATAAATGCGGGCAGTACCGTCCCTGGACGCCGTGGCCAGCAATCTTCCGTCGGGGGACCATGCGATGCGCCGGACAGTGTCCGTGTGTCCGTCGAGCCGGGCACGGAGGTGACTCGCTGCCAAGGCCGCCATCAGCCCACGTCTGGCCGAGGCCGTGGGCGTGCACTCGCCGAGCGCGGCAATCGAAAGCAGCAGAGAGCGCTCCGGTTCGCTCTCCGGGCTCAGCAGGACATGCCGGCCGATGCTGTCGGAAACCCGGCTGAGAAACGTCAGATCGTGGCGCTGCGAGGATTCGACGAGCGCGCGAGCGGGTGCGGACGCCTGCCCGGACTCCTCCAGGGCTTCGAGCCAGCGCTGAGCCGCCGCGAGGCGTTCCCCGGTAAGGAGATAGTCGTCGCTGCGACCGGCCCGCTCCCAGTCGACCGCCCACCGCTCCAGTTCTGCACGCTCGCGAAGTCGCTCTGCACGCGCCTCGACCTCCTGCCTCAGCGGAGCCCACTGACGGAACAGTGCCTCGTGCGTCACCTGCGCATACGGCTCGCTGCTGGTCGTGGAGCTGATGCCCGCGACATCGGTGCGCAACAGCCGCGCCTCGACGAAGGCGTCGACGACAAGGCGGTCCCCTTCGTCGAGTTCGGACAGCGGCACATGGCGGCGGGCTACGTCCTGGCCCTCGACGGTGACGAACCTGAGCAGGACGCGGAGGACGAAGTCGATTCCCACACCCGCACCGAGCCCGGTCACAGTATTGTCCGCCTGCCGCGCCAGCGCGCCGGGGACTCCGCCGAGCCGCCGGTACAGCTCCTCGGTCACCGTCCCACCAGGGCCGGAGGCAAAGTACAACTCCTGGAGGAGGTAGGCGAGCAACGGCAGGGCGTCGTCCGTCCCGGTCTCACTCACGATGGCGTCGACGACTCCGGGCTCGAAGCGGAGATCGACGAGGGCACCGGGTCGCTCCACGACTTCGGCGAGCTGTGCCCTACCCAACGTGCCGATGGCGACGGGGTGCTGGAGAAGTTCCGCGTGTCTGGTGCCAAGGAGCCGACCGAGCAGATCCACCCGGAGTGTGGCAAGTACGCGGACCGCCGGATCCTGCTCAACGCAGATGCGCAGCGCTTCCAGAAACTGGGCGCGTTCACGCTCCCCCGCCAGGGTGACGACCTCCTCGAACTGGTCGACCACGAGGAGTATCCGCCGGAACCGGCCGCCACGCAGCCGCGCCAGCTCGGCCCGCAACGCGTCCGGCCGCTGACGCAGCCTGCGCAGTACGGCGCTCGCCGGTTCCTGCCCGTCGGCGGCGGCTGCCAGTACGCCGGCGAGGGCGCCCAGCGGGTTGGGGCCGGGGGCAAAAGCGGGCACGACCGTCCAGCGGCTTTCCCGGAGCCGGGGCATCACCCCGGCCCTGACCAGCGAGGACTTCCCGCTTCCTGACGCCCCGACCAACAACAGGAACCGATCCGCGGGGCGGGTGGCGGTGGTGTGCACCCTGCGCGTGAGTTCGGCAACCTGTGTCTCCCGGCCGAAGTACACGGGTGCCTCGTCCTCGTCGAACGCGTCGAGGCCTGGGTACGGAACCCGCTCTCGCGGCCACTCGCTCCGAGGCAGCGCGGGATTCTCCAGCCGGTAGACGACGACCTGTCCGACCACGAGTGCCACGATCAGCACACCGATGGCCGGGACGGAGAACCGCTGAATCGCCTCCAGCGCCCAGGGAACCCTGTCGGTACTGGTCGCATAGTTGGTGGCGATTCCCAGTAAGCAGGCGACCAGCGCCAGCATGATCTGGAGCGCGACCTGCATACGGTTCCTCATCGGACACCACTCACGACCGCGTCGTCACCTGCCAGCACCGCTCAGCCCCCGTTCCACCGGCCGCGAAAGACCGGCCACCGAGTCATCCGCTCGTGACCATCTTCCGAGGCTTAACAGGAGTGTTCAACGGTGCGTACAGGTTCCGGCCACACAGGGCTACGACGATTCACTCATTCGCCGTGCAGCGTCATCCGGTGGGGAGTACGACCTCGGCCCACACCGTCTTGCGCGGGCGCAGCTCCGGGGCCCAGCCCCAGCGGTCGGCGAGCGCCTCGACCAGGAGCAGTCCACGGCCGGACTCGGAATCGCGATCCGGGCCCGGACACGGCAGGAGGGGAGGGCGGTCCCCCGCCGTGTCGGTCACCTCGATGCGGAGCGTGTGCGCGATGACGTAGAGCGTGAGTCTGAAGTCCCGGCCCGGTACGCGTCCGTGGGTCACCGCGTTCGCCGCGAGTTCGGCGACGATCTGGCCGGCCGGGTCCAACGGCAGTCCCCAGGAGCGCAGTTGCTCGGTGGTCAGCAGACGGGCTAGGCGCGCTCCGCGAGGTGTGGGAGACAACCGCACGCTGAAGTTGCGGAAGTGCTGGCCGGGTCGGGTCCCGGAGGAGACGGATTCCTGGAACACGTCACTCAGAGTGGCCACCCCCGCTTACCGTGAACAGTGATGGAGCCGTTGCGTACGGTGACTGTCCGGGCGTTGTCCGGTCGTGTCGGGACTGTCGGTTCGAGTGACGGAGGGGCGCGAATGACGCAGGTGAACGGCAAGCCGATCCAGCTCAAGGAGGAGGCGGACGAACCGGGTTGGGAGGTGGATCCGGACGACGAGTGGGGCACCGCCGTCGTGGAGACGGTCGGTCGGCAGCTGAAGCTGCGACGAGAGGCCGTGGGGATGCGGGCGGCCGACTTCGGGCTGGCGGTCGGGTACGGCGAGGACCTCGTCTACAAGATCGAGAGTGGGAAGCGCATCCCTCGTCCCGAGTACCTGGACAAGGCCGACAAGGTGTTGGGGGCGGGTGGACTGCTCTCGGCAATGAAGGAGGACGTGAAGAAGGTCCGGTACCCGAAGAACGTCCGCGAGATCGCCAAGTTGGAGGCTCAGGCGGTCGAACTCGGCGTGTATGTCGGGCTCAGCCTGCACGGGCTGTTGCAGACGCCGGAGCATGCGCGGGCGCTGTTCGAGGCCCGGCAACCGCCGTACTCGGAGGAGGAAGTGGAGCGTCTGGTTGCTGCCCGCATGACGCGGAAAGCAGTCTTCGACAAGTCACCCGTGCCTGCGCTGAGCTTCGTCCAGGAAGAGGCGGCACTGCGTCGTCGCATCGGAGGCACAATGGTGCGACGCCGACAGCTCGAACACTTGCTGGAGGTGGCGCGGTTGCGCAACGTCACGTTCCAGGTGATGCCAATCGAGAGCGGCGCTCACCCCGGCGTGGATGGCAAGATCGAGTTGCTGAAGTTCGCAGACGGTACGGCTGTGGGGCGTTCCGACGGGGCGTTCAACGGCCGCCCGACGACGGAGCCGAAGGAACTCCGCATCCTGGAACTGCGCTACAGCACCATCCGGGCCGAGGCGCTCACGCCCGGGGAGTCACTCGTCTTCATCGAGCAACTGCTGGGAGAAACATGATCCGCAAGTACTCCGCTGGAGCCCCCTCCGAGCTGGCCTGGTTCAAGAGCAGCTACAGCGACGGTACCGAGGGCGATTCCTGCGTCGAAATCGCGACCACCCCCGCCACCGTCCACGTCCGCGACTCCAAGCACGCCGACAGCGGCCCCCGCCTCGCGCTCTCGCCCAAGGCCTGGGCCGACTTCGTGCCGCACGCGTCCGAAGGCTGAAGCAGCCTGCTTACGGATCCGAATGCGGGGCAGGCGCAGCACAAGGCGGCCGGTGGCGAGCTCCGGTCGGTCGCCCGCCGGAGCCCATGCGTCGGCACGCGTCAGAACTTGATGCTGCCGATCATGCTGGCCACGCTCGTCGTCAGGTCGCTGATCGTGGGCGCGATCGTCGAGGAGGCCAGATAGAAGCCGAGCAGGATGCAGACGACCGCGTGACCGCCTTTCAGCCCGGACTTCTTGACCAGCAAGAAGACGATGATCGCCAGCAGCACCACCGCCGAAATCGAGAGTGCCACGGCGGTTCACCTCCAAGGACCCGGGAACGTGGGGGCAAAAGCAGAACAAGGGAACTTGTAAATCCATACATCAGCCAGCAGGTTCATACCCACACAGCGCTAGTGATCATAACTATGTGTGGGTGCGCATCTCGCGGCGCACAGCCGCACAAGGGGGTCGCATGGCCAATATGGTCGGAGGATGACGACCGAGTCCGACTCCTTCCCCCGCAGACACGCCCGCACCCAGCGATTCACCCTCGGCGCGCCGCGTTCGTTCACGGTGGCCCCCGACAGCTCCCGGGTCGTGTTCCTGCGCTCCGGCTCCGGCACGGACCGCGCGGGTGCGCTGTGGGTCCTCGACCCTGCGGACGGCACGGAGCGCCCGGCAGCCGACCCGCGCGCCCTCCTCGGCGGCACCTCGGAGGACCTCTCGCCGCAGGAGCGCGCCCGTCGCGAGCGCAGCCGTGAGGGCGGCGCCGGGATCATCGGCTACGCCACCGACGACGCCGTCGAGCTGGCGTCTTTCGCCTTGTCAGGGCGGCTTTTCACGGCGGAGCTGCGGGCCGGTACGGCGACCGAACTCGCGGTCCCCGGGCCGGTGATCGACCCCCGTCCGTCCCCCGACGGGCGGCTCGTCGCGTACGTCGTCGGGGGCGCCCTGCGGGTGGTGGGCGCCGAGGGTGACGGCGACCGGGCGCTGGCGGAGCCGGAATCGGACACGGTTTCCTATGGATTGGCCGAGTTCATCGCGGCCGAGGAGATGGGCCGCTCGCGGGGGTTCTGGTGGTCTCCGGAGTCGGATCGACTGCTGGTCACGCGGGCGGACGACGCGCCCGTGGAGCGGTGGTGGATCTCCGATCCGGCCGAGCCGAAACGTGACCCACAACACGTGCCCTATCCGGCTGCCGGGACGGCCAACGCCGAGGTGCGGCTGTTCGTGTTCGGGCTCGACGGGGTGCGCACGGAGGTCGTCTGGGACCGGGCGCGTTATCCGTATCTGGCGCGAGTGCACTGGTCAGGGGCGGGGGCGCCGCTGCTGCTCGTACAGGCGCGCGACCAGCGCAGTCAGCTGTTCCTGGCGGTGGACACCGACTCCGGGGCGACCCGGATGGTGCACGCCGACGAAGATCGTATTTGGCTCGATCTTTTCCCTGGCGTGCCGTGCTGGAGCCCGTCGGGACAGTTGGTCAGGATCGCCGACGAGGGCGGCGCCCGGGTCCTGGCGGTCGGGGAACGCCCGCTGACGGGCGCCCAGTTGCACGTACGTGCGGTGCTCGACGTCACCTCCGACGACGTGCTGGTCGCCGCCTCGGCCGGGGCGGACGCGGCGGCGCCGGAAACCGGTGAGGTGCACGTCTACCGGGTCAACGAACTCGGCGTCGAGCGCCTCTCCCAGGAGCCCGGGGTGCACTCGGCGGTGCGCTCGGGGAACGTGACCGTTCTGGTGTCGGCGGTGCTCGACCGGCCGGGCAGCGTGGCGCGGGTCCTGCGGGACGGGAAGCCGGCGGCGACTGTCCGGTCGTACGCCGAAGATCCCGGTCTGTCCCCCCGCGTACAGCTCACCGAAGGGGGCGCACGGCGCATCCCGTGCGCCGTGCTTATGCCTACGGACTACCCCGGTGACACCCCCCTGCCCGTGCTCATGGATCCCTACGGCGGCCCGCACGGACCCCGGGTGCTCGCCGCGCACAACGCCCACCTGACCTCCCAGTGGTTCGCCGACCAGGGTTTCGCGGTGGTCGTCGCCGACGGGCGGGGCACCCCGGGCCGTTCCCCCGGCTGGGAGAAGGCGATCCACCACGACCTCACGGTCAGCCTGGACGACCAGGTCGAGGCGCTGGAGGAGCTGGCGAAGAGCCATCCCCTCGACCTCTCCCGGGTGGCGATCCGCGGCTGGTCCTACGGCGGCTGGCTCGCGGCCCTGGCGGTGCTGCGCCGCCCCGACGTCTTCCACGCCGGCATCGCGGGCGCCCCGGTGACCGACTGGCGGCTCTACGACACCCACTACACCGAGCGCTACCTCGGCGACCCGGCCACCACCCCGCAGGCGTACGCGAAGAGCTCGCTCGTCACCGACGAGGGGCTCTCCTCGCCCGCCGGAACCCACCGCCCGCTGATGATCGTCCACGGGCTGGCCGACGACAACGTGGTCGTCGCCCACAGCCTGCGGCTCTCCTCGGCCCTGCTGGCCGCCGGCCGCCCGCACGAGGTACTCCCCCTGTCGGGCGTCACCCACATGACCCCCCAGGAACAGGTCGCGGAGAACCTGCTGCTGCTCCAGGTGGACTTCCTCAAGCGTTCACTGGGGCTGACGTAGTGCCGTAGGCACGGCAACGGGCCGGGAGACATGGCGCTCCCGGCCCGTTTACGGCACCCGCACGGCCGTACGCTGTTCAGAGTGGCCCGTCCGTATATCGGAATCGGGTCGGTCAAGTTGCCTGTGTGTTAACGCGGTTGCTGAGCAAATGTGCTGCTATACACCGCCGTTGGTGTGATCATCCGGTGGTTCCTCCGGTGGTTCCTCCCGTGTTTCCTCCGGTGGGACCACCTGCTTCTCCTCCGCGAAGTGACAGGCCGAGTCGTGCGCCGCCGGGCCGGCCGCGTGCCGGAACTCCGCCGGGACCGCCAGCACCGGC
The DNA here is from genome assembly GCA_001298545.1 of Actinobacteria bacterium OV320. GTDB lineage: Bacteria > Actinomycetota > Actinomycetes > Streptomycetales > Streptomycetaceae > Streptomyces > Streptomyces coriariae. Next base: position 473,100 of record LJCX01000029.1, on the reverse strand, counting down.
ACCTCCAGCTCGCACCGCTCCCGCGCCTTCCAGCAGCGGGTGCGGAAGCGGCAGCCGGAGGGGATGTTCGTCGGGGACGGGACGTCGCCCGCCAGGATGATCCGCTCCCGGTGCTCCCGCGCCTCCGGGTCCGGAACGGGCACCGCGGAGAGCAGGGCCTGCGTGTAGGGGTGCGTCGGATGGTCGTAGATCTCGGCGTCGCGGCCGATCTCCACGATCCGGCCGAGGTACATCACCCCCACCCGGTCCGAGATGTGGCGGACGATCGAGAGGTCGTGGGCGATGAAGAGGTAGGAGAGGTCGAACTCGCTCTGGAGCCGGTCCAGCAGGTTGATCACCTGTGCCTGCACCGACACGTCCAGCGCGGACACCGGCTCGTCGGCGACGATCACCTCCGGACGCAGGGCCAGCCCCCGCGCGATGCCGATCCGCTGCCGCTGGCCGCCGGAGAACTGGTGCGGGTAGCGGTTGATGTACTCGGGGTTGAGCCCGACGACGTCCAGCAGGTCCTGGACCTTTCTGCGCCGGTCGCCCTTGGGCGCGACCTCGGGGTGGATCTCGTACGGCTCCCCGATGATGTCGCCGACGGTCATGCGCGGGTTGAGCGAGGTGTACGGGTCCTGGAAGACCATCTGGATGTTGCGCCGGACGGCCCGCAGCGCCTTGCCCGACAGGCCGGTGACGTCCTCGCCCTTGTAGCGGATCTCCCCCGCCGTCGGCTTCTCCAGGTTGACCAGCATCTTGGCGACCGTGGACTTGCCGCAGCCGGACTCCCCGACGATGCCCAGGGTCTCGCCGCGGTGAAGGGTGAAGTCGACGCCGTCGACGGCCTTGACCGCGCCGACCTGCTTCCTGAACAGGATGCCCTGGGTGAGCGGGTAGTGCTTGACCAGCCCGTTCACTTCGAGGATCGGCTCGGCCGATGCGGAACTAGCCATGCAGGCACTCCCTCCAGAAGTGGCACGCGCTCGTGCGGTCCGCGTCGGACTCGTCGACCTCTTCGACCTCGGTGACCGCGTACAGCGGGGGCACGTCCGTACGGCACACGTCCTGGGCCATCGGGCAGCGCGGGTTGAAGGCGCAGCCGGGCGGGATGTGCATGAGGTTGGGCGGCAGGCCCTTGATGGCGTAGAGCTCCTGGCCCTTCTGGTCCAGCCGCGGGATGGAGTCGAGCAGGCCTCGCGTGTAGGGGTGGGCCGGGGCCTTGTAGATGTCGTGGACCGGGGCCGACTCGACGATCCGGCCCGCGTACATCACCGCGATCCGGTCGGCCACGTCCGCGACCACGCCCAGGTCGTGGGTGATGAGGATCAGGCCCATGTGGTACTCGCGCTGGAGTTCCGCGAGCAGGTCCATGACCTGGGCCTGGACGGTGACGTCGAGGGCGGTGGTGGGTTCGTCGGCGATGATGAGCGCCGGCTCCAGGGCCATCGCCATCGCGATCATGATGCGCTGGCGCATACCGCCGGAGAACTGGTGCGGGTAGTCCCTGACCCGTTCCCGGGCGCCCGGGATGCGGACGCGGTCCATCAGCTCCACGGCCTTGGTCCGCGCGTCCTTCCTGGACATCCCCCGGTGCACGACGAACATCTCGCCGAGCTGGTCGCCCACCGACAGCACGGGGTTCAGGGACGACAGGGCGTCCTGGAAGATCATCGCCATCTCGGCGCCGCGTACCTTGCGGCGTTCCTCCTCCTTGAAGCGCAGCAGGTCCTTGCCGCGGAAGAGGATCTCGCCGCCGGTGATCCGGCCCGGCGGCACATCGAGGATGCCCATGATCGCCTGGGCGGTGACGGACTTGCCGGAGCCGGACTCGCCGAGCACGGCGAGGGTCTCGCCCGCGTCCACGCCGTAGCTGACGCCGTTGACGGCTCTGGCGATCCCGTCCCGGGTGCGGAACTCCACGTGCAGGTCGCGTACTTCGAGCAGCATCCGGCCGTCACCTCAGCTTCGGGTCGAGGGCGTCGCGCACCGCGTCGCCGAGCATGATGAACGCCAGGACCGTGAGGGCCAGGGCGCCCGAGGGCCACAGCAGGGCGTGCGGGGCGTTGCGGATGTAGGGCGAGGCTGCGGAGATGTCGATGCCCCAGGAGACGGTCGGCGGTTTCAGTCCGACGCCGAGGTAGGACAGGGTCGCCTCCAGCGAGATGAACGTGCCGAGCGCGATGGTCGCCACGACGATCACCGGGGCGACCGCGTTCGGCGCGATGTGCCGCAGCAGCAGCCGCGAGTGGGTGGCGCCCAGGGCCCGGGCCGCCTGGACGAAGTCGTTCTGTTTGACGGTGATCACCGAGCCGCGGGCGATCCGGGAGATCTGGGGCCAGCCGAGCAGCACCATGAACCCGATGACCGGCCAGACCGTATTGCTGGTCACCACGGAGAGGAGGACCAGGCCGCCGAGGACGACCGGGATGGCGAAGAAGATGTCGGTGATCCGGGACAGGATCGAGTCCCCCGCCCCGCCGAAGAACCCGGCCAGACCGCCCAGCACGCTGCCGAGCAGGGCGACGCCGAGGGTGGCCAGGACGCCGACCGTGACGGACGTGCGGGCGCCGTAGACGACGCGTGTGTAGACGTCGCAGCCCTGGCCGTCGAAGCCGAACGGGTGGCCGGGCTGGGAGCCCTCCTGGGCCTTGGCGAGGTCGCACTTGAGGGGGCTCAGCCAGGTGATGGAGCCGGGCCACAGCGAGATGAAGACCAGGAAGAGGATGACCAGGCCGGAGATGATGAAGACCGGGTTGCGGCGCAGGTCCCGCCAGGCGTCGGACCAGAGGGAACGGGCCTTCTCGGACGGCCCGGTGCCCTGCGGCCCGCCGGGTGTCTTCTCCAGGGTCTCGCCCTCTGCCGTGGCCAGGTCCATCGCGCCGCCCATGCCGGTGTCGGCGATGGCTCCGTCCTCCGGGGTGCGGCCGGCGCCCGGCAGATGGTGCTCCGGCGTCGGCTCAGGCATAGCGGATCCTCGGGTCGAGTACGGCGTACAGCAGGTCGACGAGCAGGTTGGCCACCAGGAAGACCAGGACGAGGACGGTCACGAAACCGACGACGGTCTGGGTGTTCTGGCGGAGGATCCCCTGGTAGAGCTGGAAGCCGACGCCGTGGATGTTGAAGATGCGCTCGGTGACGATCGCGCCGCCCATCAGGGCGCCGATGTCGGTGCCGATGAAGGTGACCACGGGGATGAGGGAGTTGCGCAGCAGGTGCCGGGTGACGACCCGGCGGCGGGGCAGCCCCTTGGCGACAGCCGTGCGGACGTAGTCGGACCGTCGGTTCTCGGCGATGGAGGTGCGGGTCAGTCGGGTGACGTACGCCAGCGAGACGGAGGCGAGCACCAGGCCCGGCACGATCAGCTCACCGAAGGTGGCCTCCGAGGAGACCGACGGTTTGATCCAGCCCCATTCCACGCCGAGCAGCAGCTGGAGCAGCAGGCCGGTGACGAAGGTGGGGACGGAGATCACGACGAGGGTGAGCAGCAGGACCCCGGTGTCGACGGGCCGGCCGCGGCGCAGACCCGTCACCACGCCGAGGGTGATGCCGATGACGATCTCGAAGACGATCGCGACGATCGTCAGCCGGATGGTGACCGGGAAGGCCGTCGCCATCAGTTCGGTGACCGGCTGGCCGTTGAACGCCGTACCGAAGTCTCCGGTGAAGACGTTCCCCATGTAGGTCAGGTACTGCTGCCAGACCGGCTTGTCGAGACCGAACTCCTTCTGCAGCTGGGCGGCGGTGGCCGGGTCGCATTCCCGGTCGCCGCACAGGCCCGCGATGGGGTCGCCCATCACGTTCACCATCAGGAAGATCAACAGCGTGGCACCGATGAACACCGGGATCATCTGGAGCAGACGCCGGATCACATACCGGCCCATGGCGGGTCAGCTGACCTTGATCTCGTTGTAGACCGGGACGGAGAACGGGTTGAGCTTGACGTTCGAGAGCCGCTCCGAGTAGCCGGCGCTGCCGTTCTGGTACCAGAGCGGGATGGCGGCCATGTTGTCGCGGACGACCCCTTCGGCCTGCTGGAAGATCTCCACGGCCTTGGCGGTGTCGGTCTCGGCGTTGGCCTGGTCGACGAGCTTGTCGAAGTCCTTGTTGGACCACTTGCCGTCGTTGGAGGAGGCGTTCGTGTAGTAGAGCGGCTGGAGGAAGTTCTGGATGAGGGGGTAGTCCATCTGCCACCCCGCCCGGAAGGGTCCGGTCATCTTCCGGTCGCCGATCTGGGTGCGGAAGTCCGCGAACGTGCCGACCGGGTTGCCGACGCAGGCCTTGTCGTTGTCGAGGGCGTTGTTGATCGAGTTGCAGACCGCGTCGACCCACTGTTTGTGGGATCCGGTGTCCGCGTTGTATGTGATCTTCACCTGGCCGCCGGGCAGGCCGCCGCCCTCCTGGATGAGCTTCTTCGCCGCGGCGGGGTCGTACTCGCAGGCGTCCCCGCACAGGCCTTCCTTGAAGCCGCCCTCCTCGCCGAGCACCGGGGAGGTCCAGTCGGTGGCGGGGGTGCGGGTGTTCTGGAAGATCGTCTCGGTGATCTGTTTGCGGTCGATCGCGCGGGAGAGGCCGGTACGGACCTTGTCCGAGCCGGTGGTGTTCCACTTCTTGTCGTAGAAGGGGAAGGCCAGGGTCTGGATGATGCCGGCGGGGGTGTTCAGATAGCGGTCGCCGAGGTCGTTCTTGACGTTCTTGAGCTGGGCCGCGGGCACGTCGTCGACCAGGTCGAGGTTGCCGGCCAGCAGATCGGTGTAGGCGGTGTTGTTGTCGGTGTAGACCTTCAGGGTCACGCCGCCGTTCTCCGCCTTGTCGTCACCGGGGTAGCCGTCCCACTTCTTCAGGGCCATCTGGGAGCCCTTGGTGTAGGAGTCGATCGTGTACGGCCCGTTTCCGATCGGTTTCTTCACCCAGTTCGCGTGGTCGGTGAAGAAGGCCTGCGGCAACGGGGCGTAGGCGGGGTAGCCCAGGGTGTCGGGGAAGGTGGAGAACTTCTGCTTGAGCTTGACGGTGAAGGTCCTGTCGTTGACGACCTTGAGCCCGGACAGGACGTCGGTGGTCTGCGAGCCACTGGCGGGATGGGCCGCGGCGTAGCCGTCGATGTACTCGAAGAAGTAGGCGTTCTTCTGGTTGTTCTTCAGACTCGCCGCGTAGTTCCACGCGGTGACGAAGGATTTCGACGTCACTTTTTCGCCATTGCTGAACGTCCAGCCGTCCTTGACGGTGATCGTGAAGTTCTGGGAGTCCGTGGTCTCGATCTTCTCGGCCAGCATGTCCTCGGCCGCGCCGGTCTCCGGGTTGTACTTCTTCAGGCTGCGGAAGATCATGTCGAGGACCTTGCCGCCCTGCACCTCGTTGGTGTTGGCGGGCTCCAGCGGGTTCTGCGGATCACCCCAGGAGGAGCTGAGCACCGCGCCGCCGTCACCGCCGCCGCTGTCGCTCCCCCCGCCCCCGCACGCCGTCGCCGCGAGTGCTGCCGCCGCCGCGCATGCGGCCCACTTGGCGTGCGTGGCTCCACGCATGGATGCCTCCTCATTGACCGCGCTTTTACCTGAGCGCTGTGCCGTCAGCACCGAAGCACTGATCCATTACCGGTAAATATCAACTTAAAAGGTGCATTACGCACAGGGGCCGCGCCCAACGGGAGGCCATCGGAGGGCTATTCGGGGGACGGCACAAGTGCGCCGGAGGCCGGCAGCAGGATCCTGGCGGGGGGTCGAAAAGGATCTTCTTCGCAGGTCACGATGGATCTTCGGTGCAGTGCGCAACGGATCTTCACCATCCGATGCCGAACCGTTGGATTGTGACCCCGAGATGTACGCATTCCGACACCCCGGCGTCCGAATATCGAACCCCTTGCCCGTTTAGTGTAGTTGGTCCGAATTCAGACACGGAACGATCACGGCGCGCTACACGCGTAGCTACGATATGGTCAAGTCCAGGTAAAGAAAGTAAAGAGAAAACCAAGGGAGACCAGAATTTATTGACCGTGAACGAATTGCGTTGAAAAAGTCCGGCGTAGCCCGTAGGGAGTGCCCTGCGGAGTCATCAGACCCTCCCGTGGGCCAGGAGCACCATGACCCCCCCAACTCCATCAGCGGCTGCCCCGCTTGAGGTGACCGACGAGAGCGTCGCGAAGTCGCCCACGCCCTCCACCCACAAGGGCAGCGAAGGCCGCTCCCCCGGACGGCTGGCGTGGAACCGCTTCAAGCGGGACCGCACGGGCGTCATGTCCGCGTGCATCGTGGGCTTCTTCTTCGTGATCGCCGTCGCCGCTCCGTTGATAGCCAAGCTGTACGGCAAGGACCCCTACACCACGTACGCCAGCCAGCGGCCCGAGCTGCTGAACCCCTTCGCCTACCCGTCCGGCCCGAACGGCGGCATGAGCTCGGAGTTCTGGTTCGGCATCGAACCCCAGCTGGGGCGCGACGTCTTCACCTTCCTGCTCTACGCGATCCGCAACTCGCTGGGCATCGCGCTCGCCGCGACCGTGCTGACCGTGGTCGTCGGTGTGGTCATCGGCACCACCGCGGGCTACCTCGGCGGCAAGACGGACTATCTCGTGGGCCGGGTCATCGACATCCTGCTGTCGTTCCCCTCCACGCTCTTCTTCATCGCCTTCATGCCGGTCGTGTTCGGGCTCTTCGTCGCCCCCGACGAGGAGATCCCGACCTGGCTGCGGGCCACAGCTCTGATCATCGTCCTCTCCGCCTTCGGGTGGGCGTCCATCGCCCGGCTGCTGCGCGGCCAGGTACTGGGCCTGCGTGAACGGGAGTTCGTCGAGGCCGCGAAGGTCACGGGTGCATCACCGGGGCGTATCGTCTTCAAGGAGCTGCTGCCCAACCTGTGGACGCCCATCATCATCCAGACCACGCTGATGCTCCCGGCGTACGTCACCGCTGAAGCGGGTCTCGCCTTCCTCGGAGTCGGCATGATCGACCCGACCCCGGACTGGGGCGTCATGATCGCGCGGGGTGCAAGTTTCTACACCGAGGACCTCACCTTCATGCTCTTCCCGGGCCTGTCCATGGTGATCTTCGTCCTCGCGTTCAACCTGCTCGGCGACTCGGTGCGTGACGCACTCGACCCCAAGTCCAAGCGCTAGCTCCGGCCGTCTCCAGGCCCACGGCAAGGACGCCGGGTGCCGGATCTCTCTCATCACTTCCACTTCAAGGCAGGCAGCATGTCCTTCTCGCGCAGAAACTTCCTCATCGCCACCGGCGTTGCCGCGGCGTCGACGTCGGTGCTGAGTGCGTGCAGCAGCGGCAGCGAGGGGGGCTCCTCGCAGGACAAGGCCCCCAAGGTCACCGGGGCCAAGACGGTCGAGATCCCGGTCGGCACCAAGGCCGACTCCACCGGCCCGGCCCCCGAGGTGACGGGCGCGGTCAAGGGCGGGACGATCTACTCGCTCCAGCAGTTCGACATGGACCACATGGACCCGGCGCAGATCTACGTCTCCACCGAGGGCGCCATCACCGTGCCGATCATGCGCGGTCTGACCGGCTACAAGCTGGACGCCAAGGGCAACGCCACCCTGGTCGGCGACGCCGCGACCGACGCCGGCACCATGAAGGACGGCGGCAAGACCTGGTCCTTCACGCTGAAGGACGGTCTGAAGTGGGAGGACGGCGCCGAGGTCTCCTCGGACGACCTCCGCCACACCTTCGAGCGCCTCTTCGCCACCTTCGTCACCGAGGGTCCGCGCTACGTCCAGGACTTCCTGGTGGGCGGCGACAAGTACAAGGGCCCGTACGAGGGCAAGAGCCTCGACTCCATCGAGGTCGACGGCAAGACCATCACCTTCCGTCTGAAGGAAGCCCGCGCCGACTTCAACTTCACGCTCGCGATGCGCGCTTACTCCCTGGTGCCCAAGAAGCACGACACCAAGGAGAAGTACGACAAGCAGCCGATCTCCTGCGGCCCGTATAAGGTCGAGAGCCGCAACATCGGCAAGTCGATGACCTTCGTGCGCAACGAGCACTGGGACCCGAAGACCGACGCGATCCGCAACGCCTACCCGGACAAGTACCTGTTCCAGATGGGCTACGAGCTGGTCGCCTCGACCGACCGCTGGATCGCGGACAAGGGCACCGACCAGTACGCGGTGCCGATCTTCAACGAGGTCGCGCCCGAGCGCATCGCCCAGGTCCTCACCAACGCCGAGCTGAAGAAGCGCGTCCTCACCGCGGTCGACACGGTCACCTACTACTGGCCGATCAACATGACCCGGATCACGGACCTCAAGGTCCGCCAGGCCATCAACTACGCCTGGCCGCACCAGCAGCTGCAGACCATCGGCGGTGGCGCCTACAGCCAGGAGATCGCCACCACGATCTTCGCCCCGGTGACGCCCGGCTACACCAAGTTCGACCTGTACGGCGTGGACAAGAAGCCGGGCGGCGACCCGGCGAAGGCCAAGGCCCTGCTGAAGGAGGCCGGCAAGGTCGGCCAGAAGCTGGTCATCGCCTACCAGCAGTCGGACACCGCGGTGAAGACCGCCGTCGCCATCAAGAACGCGCTGGAAGAGGCCGGCTTCACGGTCGTCAACAAGCAGGTCGACAAGTCGACCTTCTACACCCAGATCGGCAAGATCGACAACGACTTCGACCTGTTCGCGGCCGGCTGGAGCCCGGACTGGCCGAACGGCTACTCGCAGTTCTACCCCTGCTGGAGCGGCAAGAACATCGGCGACGGCCGCAGCAACTACGCCCAGCTGAACGACCCGAGCGTCAACAAGGCGATCGACGCGGCGTCCCAGATCGCGGACGTGGCGGAGGCCAACAAGGCCTGGGGCAACATCGACAAGATGATCATGGAGCTCGCCGCGGTCGTCCCGGACTACCACAAGATCCGTAACTACCTGTACGGCTCCAAGGTCGGCAACGTCATCTGGGACAGCGCCAACACCTGCGTCGCGCTCTCCAAGCTCTACGCCAAGAAGTAAGCGCACGCCCCCTGGGGGTGGCCGTCACCATGGCCACCCCCTGCGGTCCACCCCCCTCTCCTTACCGCGGCGACGGCGCCCCGTCCGGAAAGTCACGCCTCATGCTCCGCTTCCTTGTCCGCCGAGTCATCGGCGCGCTGGTCATTCTGTTGATCATCAGCGCCATCACCTTCTGGCTCTTCTACGCCGTGCCGCGTGACCCCGCCATGATGTCCTGCGGCAAGAACTGCACGCCTGAGAACCTCGCGCAGATCCGGAAGAACCTGGGCATCGACCACTCCATCCCGGTGCAGTACTGGTACTGGCTGAAGGGCGTCTTCGCCGGTCGCGACTACGCCGGTTACGGGTACTGCGACGCACCCTGCTTCGGCTACTCCTTCGCCAACAACGTGCCGGTCTTCGACACGATCATGGACCGCCTGCCGACGACCCTCTCGCTCGCCTTCGGCGCGGCCGTCGTCTTCCTCGTCCTCGGTGTCGGCGCGGGCATGCTCGCCGCCCTCAAGCAGGGCCGGTTCCTGGACAAGTTCGCCAGCTCGGCGTCGCTGCTCGGCTCGTCGCTGCAGATCTACTTCGTCGGCTACATCGCGATGTACTACTTCGTCGCGCAGCTGGGATGGCTCGACCAGCCGTCGTGGACGCCCTTCAGCGACGACCCGGTCGCCTGGTTCTCCGGACTGCTGCTGCCCTGGCTGGTCCTGGCGATCATCTTCACCGCCAACTACACCCGTATGACCCGTTCGCAGCTCGTGGAGCAACTGAGCGAGGACTACGTCCGTACCGCCCGCGCCAAGGGCCTGTCCCGGGCGAACGTGTTCTTCCGGTTCGCCTGGCGCGGCGCGATGGGCCCCATCGTCACGGTGTTCGGCATCGACCTCGGCACGCTCATCGGCGGCGCCATCATCACCGAGCAGACCTTCAGCCTCCCGGGCATCGGCCGGCTCGCGGTGAAGTCCGTGGACCAGAGCGACCTGCCGATGCTGCTCGGCGTGACCCTCCTGGCGGCCGGTGCGATCGTGTTCTTCAACATCATCGTCGATGCCGTCTACGCTCTCATCGACCCGCGGATCCGGCTCGCCTGACCTCCGCCAAGCCCCCTACCTCTCGCATCACCCCCCAGGAGCGTCCCCGTGACGAGCACCGATCAGCAGCCCTTCCTCTCCGTCAGGGACCTGAAAGTCCATTTCTCCACCGAGGACGGCATCGTCAAGGCCGTCGACGGGCTCTCCTTCGACCTGTTGAAGGGCAAGACGCTCGGCATCGTGGGCGAGTCGGGCTCCGGCAAGTCGGTCACCAACCTGGCCATCCTGGGTCTGCACGACCGCGACCGCACGGCGATCGAGGGCGAGATCCTGCTGGACGACAAGGAACTGCTGACCGCGTCCGAGAAGCAGCTGGAGCGGCTGCGCGGCAACAAGATGTCGATGATCTTCCAGGACGCGCTGGCCTCGCTGTCGCCGTATCACACGATCGGCAAGCAGATCAGTGAGACGTACCGCAAGCACACCGGCGCCTCCAAGAGCCAGTCGCGGGCCCGGGCGATCGAGATGCTGCGGCGGGTGGGCATCCCCCAGCCGGAGGTCCGGGTGGACGACTACCCGCACCAGTTCTCCGGCGGTATGCGCCAGCGCGCGATGATCGCCATGGCGCTGGTGTGCGACCCGGAGCTGCTGATCGCCGACGAGCCGACCACGGCTCTCGACGTGACCGTGCAGGCGCAGATCATGGACCTGCTCAAGGACCTCCAGCAGGAGTTCGGCACCTCGATCGTCTTCATCACGCACGACCTGGGCGTCATCGCCGACATCGCCGACGACGTGCTGGTGATGTACGGCGGCCGGTGTGTGGAGCGAGGCACCAAGAGGGAGGTGCTGCGGAGCCCGCAGCACCCCTACACGCTGGGCCTGCTGAGCTCGATGCCGAACCTGGAACACCCGGTGGACGTCCCGCTCAACCCGATCCCCGGTTCGCCGCCCTCGCTGCTGAACCCGCCCACGGGCTGCCGCTTCCACCCCCGGTGCACCTTCGCCGAGAAGGTCGAAGGGGGCCTGTGCTCCAAGGAGCAGCCGCCGCTGGAGGTCACGAACGGCCGGGGTTCCGCCTGCCACCTGACCGCCGACCAGCGCGCCGAGTTCTTCACGGACCTCGCCGGCAGCGCCGCGAACTGACGTACAAGAGACGGGATTTCACCACCATGAGCAGCACCACTCCCCTCCTGGACGTCTCCGGGCTCACCAAGCACTTCCCGATCAAGGGCGGCTTCCCGATCCGGCGTACGGTCGGTGCCGTGCAGGCCGTCGACGGGCTGGACTTCCAGGTCGCCGAGGGCGAGAGCCTGGGCCTGGTCGGCGAGTCCGGCTGCGGCAAGTCGACGACGGGCCGGCTGATCACCCGGCTGCTGGAGCCGACCGGCGGCCGGATCGCCTACCGCGGCGAGGACATCACGCACGCGGGCCGCAAGCAGCTGGCCCCGATCCGCTCCGAGATCCAGATGATCTTCCAGGACCCGTACGCGTCGCTGAACCCGCGCCAGACGGTCGGCAAGATCATCTCCGGGCCGATGGAGATCAACGACATCCACCCGGCCGGCGGGCGCGAGGCACGCGTGCGCGAGCTGCTGGAGATCGTCGGTCTCAACCCCGAGCACTACAACCGCTTCCCGCACGAGTTCTCCGGCGGCCAGCGCCAGCGCATCGGTGTCGCCCGGGCGCTGGCCCTGGAGCCGAAGCTGATCGTGGCCGACGAACCGGTCTCCGCGCTCGACGTCTCCATCCAGGCGCAGGTCGTCAACCTGCTCCAGAAGGTCCAGCGGGACCTGGGCATCGCGTTCGTCTTCATCGCCCACGACCTGGCCGTCGTACGGCACTTCTCGCAGCGCGTGGCGGTCATGTACCTCGGCCGGATCGTCGAGATAGCCGACCGCGACGACCTGTACGGCAACCCGCGCCACCCCTACACCCGGGCGCTGCTGTCCGCCGTGCCCGAGGCGACCGTGCAGGACGAGGGGGTCCAGGGCCGTGAGCGCATCCGCCTCGTCGGTGACGTGCCCTCGCCCATCAACCCGCCCTCCGGCTGCCGCTTCCGCACCCGCTGCTGGAAGGCGACGGAGAAGTGCGCGACCGAGGCCCCGCCGCTGGTGCAGGTCGAGGGCAACAAGCCCGGCCACCTGACGGCGTGCCACTATCCCGAGACGACGGACGTCCCGGCCACCGTGCCGGCTCCCCGTCTCGCCAAGGACCCCGAGGCGGCGGCCTGACACACCCCTTTTCGTCAGCCGCCCCCTTTCGGAGCGGACTTTCTCGGCCCATTGACCCGAGCCCATGAACGTCCGGTCCAGGGGACGAAGGCCCGCGCTCACCCGGCGCGGGCCTTCACCGTTTCCTGGCCCTGGCGGGCCCGGGGGCCCTGCGGGGCCCGCAGGGCCGCCAGGGGCGCGGGGAACTGCGCGACCGGCCACGACGAACCGCACCCGCGCGACGCACCGCAACCCACCCACCCCTGCCGCGCCCCCGCCCAGCCGGCGGCAGCCATCCCGTGCAGCATCCATGCGCCAGCCGAACACCTCGCGCGCACAGTGGTGACTCGAGTGGTTCGAGGTACGGGGGGTACATGGAAATTCAGCTGCTTGGCTGCGTCGAGGCACGGGCCCGCTCCGGCGACAAGCTGCCGCTTCCGCACGGCACCAAACTGCTGCTGGCGGCACTGGCCTGGACCCCCGGCGCGTTCGTCGCCGACGAGACGCTGATCGAGCGCGTCTGGCAGGAGCGCCGGCCCCAGCACCCGCGTGACGCGCTGTACATCCAGGCCACCCGGCTGCGGAAGGCGCTGCGGGCCGACGGGCAGCTGACCGAGGGCTTCGAACTGATCCGGAAGCGAGGCGGATACGTCCTCGCGATCGACGAACGCTGCGTCGACACCGCGCGGTTCCGCGCCCTGGTCCGGCAGGCGCAGCAGGAGGCCCGCGCCGGTGACACCGAGACGGCTCTCGGCCTCTACGCGCGGGCCCTGGAGCTGTGGCGGGGCGAGCCGCTGTCCGTCGTGCGCACGGCCTGGGCGGAGTCGACGCGGGTGACGCTGCGGCGTGAGCACCGGGAGGCGCTGGTCGGCAGCACCGAGCTGTACCTGCGGGTGGGACGGCACGAGGAGTGCCTGCCGCAGCTGCACTGGCTGGCCGAGATGCACCCCTTCGACGAGAAGGTCACGGGCCTGCTGATGCTCGCCCTGCACCGCGGGGGACGCCAGGCGGACGCGCTGGACTGCTTCCAGCTGCTGCGCCTGCGGATGATCGACCTGCTGGGCTGCGAACCGGGCCCGGAGCTGCGGTCCCTGCACGAACGGATCCTCGCCCGCGACCCGCGGCTGCGGCTCGGCAGCGCGTACGCCACGTCCGTCTGAACCGGATCAGCCGTCGAAGTGCTCGGTCAGGTAGAGGGTGAGGCGGGACTCGGCGTCCGGAGGGAGTTCGCGGTGACGGTGGTGGGGCAGCGGGCGGGACGGGGCGGGCGTCCCGGGGGGATGCCCGACACCCAGCGCCGCGTACAGGGCGGTCGCCTCCGTCCTGGCCTCGTCTGCCGGGCCGGTGTCACCGTGCGCCTCGTGGGCGCGGGCGAGGGCCGCCGTGGCACGGGCGTGCAGGAGGCGCTGGCCGGAGTCCCGGGCGAGGGCGGCAGCCAGGGTCGCCGCGTCGCGGGCCCGGGTGGGTGCGGCGTGGGTGCCCGTGTCGGTGCTGGCGTCGGCGTCGGCGTCGGCGTCGGCGTCGGCGTCGGCGTCGGCGTCAATGTCGAGGAGCGTCAGGGCGGTGGTGAGGTGGACGCGCGGGAGGGTGAGGGGGTTGCCGTCGGACGCGAGGCGTTCGGCGCGCTCCAGATGGTCCAGGGCGTCGGCCGGGCGGCCCTGGGCGCGGGCCAGGTCGGCGCGGGCCAGCAGGACCTCGACGAGGCCCGCCCGGTGACCGGTGCGCTCGGCGATCTCGAAGGCGGCGTCGAGGTGTTCGGCCGTCTCCTCGGCGCGGCCCGCGCGCAGCTTCACCGAGGCGACCCCGACCAGGCTGTCGACCTGGCAGTTGCGGTTCTCCACCCGCCGGGAGACGGCGAGGGCGTCCTCGTAGGCGAGCAGCGCCCGGTCGTCCCGGCCGGCGTCGGCGCGGACCCGGCCGAGCGCCTCCAGGGCCACGGCCTCCGTGTAGGTGGACCCGGAGTCGCGGGAGACGAGGAAGCAGGTGCGCAGCGCCGCCGCCGCCTCGTCGAACCGGGCCTGCTTCTGCCGGACCAGGGCGAGGTTGACGAGGGCCATCGCACGGTTGTGGTGGACCGTGTCGCCGATCAGGTCGAGGGCCGCGCACGCCGCCTCCTCGGCCGCGTCCAGACGCCCCAGGGCGAGGTTCAGGGACGCCGTGTTGATCAGCATGATCTCCACGTTCTTGACGTTGTCCAGGGTGCGGTAGAGCGCGAGGGCACGGTCGTAGCAGGGCAGCGCGCGGCGCAGTTCGCCCAGCAGCTTGAGGGTGACGCCCTTGCCCTGGAGGCTGCCGGCCTCGCCGTAGGTCCAGCCGGCCCGGCGGGCCAGTCGCTCCGCCTCCTCGTACTCCGTCAGCGCGCCCCGCAGATCGCCGTTGCGCCAGCGGGCGCTGCCCAGGGACAGGGACATGGAGGCCTGGCCGACCTCGTCCCCGCCGCGGGCGGCCACCTCCCGGGCGAGGGTGGCCAGCCGCATCCAGTCGGAGAGCGGCCTGCGGTGATGGAAGAGGTCCTGGAGCGCGTCCACCAGCCACCACACGTACGGCGCGGGGCCGTGCTCGGCGGCGTGGCCGATCGCGGCCGCGATGTCGTCCCACTCGCCGTCGAACCAGGCGTACGCGTCCTCGGTGCCGTCGAACTCCCGCGGCAGGGAGCCGTCGACGGCGGGCGGACGGGTGCGCATGACGTACAGGCCGGCCGTGGCGGCCGCGTTGACGACGCTCTGGAGGTAGTGGTCCAGGACGCGGGTGACGGCGGCGGCCCGCTCCTCGGGGGAGTCCTCGGCGGCCGTCCGGTCACGGGCGTACTCGTGCACGAGGTCGTGCCAGGCCGGGCGGCCGTGCTCGACGTCGCGCAGCAGATGGACCCGCTGGGCCAGCCGCAGCAGGTCGGCCAGGCGATGTTCGTCGGTCCCGGCGGCCGCGGCGGCCGCCGGGACCGACCGGCCGGTGCCCGGCAGCGCGCCCAGCGCGCGGAAGGCCCGCCGGGCCTCGTCCGGCAGCGCTCCGTACGACAGGTCGAGCGCGGCCCGTACGGCGACGGACTCCTCGCCCTCGACGTGCAGCCGGGCCAGTCGCCCCCGGTCCGCGAGGTCACGGACGTAGGCCCGGATACTGCCTGGCCGGTCGCCGATCCAGGAGCCCGCGACGCACAGGGCGAGCGGCAGGTGGTCGCAGAGGTCGACGAGCCGCGCCGCGGCCTCCGGATCGGCGGCGACGGCCTCCGCGCCGACCGCGCCGCTGATCAGCTCCAGTGCGGCGGCGCTGTCCAGGACGTCGCAGGACACCCGGTAGGCGCCGTCCAGGGTGACCAGGCCGCTGAGCTTGTCGCGGCTCGTCACCAGCGTCAGCGCGCCCGCCGGGGCGGGCAGCAGCCGCCGTACGTACGACGCGTCGGCGACGTCGTCGAGGACGACCAGCACCCTGCGGTCCGCGAGCAGCGTCCGGTACAGCGCGGTCTGCGCCTCGGCGCCCAGCGGGATGTCGCGCGGGGCGCAGCCCAGGCCCTGGAGGAGCAGCGGCAGGGCCTCGCCGGGGGTCATCGGCTCGGCGTTGTCGAAGCCCCGCATGTCGAGGAAGAGCTGGCCGTCGGGGAAGCGGTCGGCGACCCGGTGGGCCCAGTTCAGCGCCAGCGCGCTCTTGCCGACGCCCGCCGGTCCCACGATCAGGGCGAGCGGTTCCGAGGTGCGCAGACAGGAGTCGAGGCGGTCGAGTTCACGGTCACGGCCGACGAAACGGCGTGGCGTGGGCGGGAGTTGGCGCGGCACGGGGCGCTCGGACGCCGGGGCGGGCCGCTCGGGCGGGGCGCCTGCGGAGAGGCCGCCGCCTCGCAGCAGCCGCTGGTGCAGGTCCCTGAGGTCGGCCGAGGGCTCCATGCCGAGTTCGTCGACCATGCGCCGGCGCAGCGCGGTGTACAGCTCCAGGGCCTCGGCGCTGCGGCCGTCCTGGTGCAGGGCGCGCATCAGCAGGCCGTGCGGGCGTTCGCGCAGCGGGTGGGCGGCGGTCAGCCGGAGGAGTTCGGCGATGGCCTCGCGGTGCCGGCCGGTCTCGATCCCCGCCTCGGCCACGCCTTCGCGGGCCACGAGGTGCAGTTCGGCGAGGCGTTGGCGCTCGGCCTCGCGCACCGCGACCTCCGACAGGTCGGCCAGCGGCTCGTCCCGCCACAGCGCGAGGGCCTGTTCACCGCCTCGCCGGGCCGCTCGCCAGTCGCCGTCGGCCGCGGCCCGCGAGGCGTCCCTGATGAGGTTCTCGAAGGCCAGCAGGTCGAGTTCGTCCGGGCCCGCGTGGATGACGTAGCCGGGCCGACGGGTGGTCAGTAGCTCCGCCCCGGCGGGGCCGAGGGCGCGCCGCACCTCCGCGACGAGGGCCCGTACCCGGGCCGCGCCCGCGCCGGGCGGCCGGTCGTCCCACAGGCACTGAATCAGCCGGTCGACGGAGACGACATGGTTGGCGTGCAGCAGGAGCACGGCGCACAGCGCGCGTTGCCGGCCGGTGAGTACGACGGCCCGTCCGTCGATCTCGACGTCCAGCGGTCCGAGCAGGCGGAACCGGGGCCGTGGGGTGAGCATTCACAGAACGTAGTCCAGGGGCGACTGCCGGGCAACGCCGACCTTCACGATCGGGAACCGGCGGGTTCCCGGGCGTCGGGATCCGGCCAATCCCCGCGGCCGGGGCCGGGGCGGCGGCCGGGTGCCGTACGAGGCGGGGCGGCCGGGCCCGGGGCGGGGCGGGCGCCGCGTGTCCCCCGTCGGTCGCCCGCCCCGGACAAGAGTCTCGCCGAGCCGTCTTTCCGGACCCCTTCGGCGATCTTTCACCGGTCTTTCGTCGGTCTTCCACCCCGGCCCGACCAGCGGAAACCCCTTCGACGCGGGGGGAGAGAAGCGCGGCCGGCCCCTAGACGCCGGTGCGGCCGTCGATCAGTTCGCGCAGGATGTCGAGGTGGCCGTTGTGCCGGGCCGTCTCCTCGATCAGGTGCAGGAGGATCCAGCGCAGGTCCACATGACGGCCGTCGCGCGTCGCCCGCTGTGCCTTGGCGTCGAGGTCCTGCTCGGCGACCAGCTTGCGGTGCCGCTCGGCGTGTTCGGCGTACTCGTCCAGCACCTGCGCGAGCGGGAGGTCGACGGCGATGCGCATCTCGCGGTCGGGGTCCTCGTCGGTCCACGGCCCCTCGTCCTCCTCGCCGAGGAACACGACCCGGAACCAGTAGTACTCGACCCAGCGCAGATGGTTGACCAGGCCGCTCGGGGTCATCAGCGGCGAACCCGGCAGGGGCGCCTTGCGGGCGTCCTCGGCGGAGAGGCCCTCGCACTTGGCGCGGGCGGTGTCGCGGGCGTAGTCGAGGAAGGTGGTGAGCTGGGTGCGCTCGTCCCACGCGGAAGGCATGTCGTCTGTTCTCGTCATCGCGCCGAGCATGTCCGTCCCCGGCCCGCCTGTCGAGGGAATTCGGATGTTCTGGATCTTGTCCTGTGCCGCGCCGAGGTGTGGCACACTGCCGCGGTGGTCGATCATTCGTTCGCTGATCTGACACTCGCCGCGCTGTACGACAGCATCAATCCGTGGGGGCCGGACGACGACTTCTATCTGAACCTGGTGAGATCCGCCGACTCGGTGCTCGACGTCGGCTGCGGCACGGGCCGGCTCCTCGCGCGGGCGGCGTCGGACGGCCATCCGGGGCGGCTCACGGGCCTCGACCCGGCGGCCGCGATGCTCGTCCAGGCCCGGCGCCGGGCGCCCGGCGTGGAGTGGTTGCTGGGGGACCTCGACACCCGTTTGTGGCAGGGCGACTTCGACCTCGTGATCATGACGGGCCATGCCTTCCAGGTACTTCTCGGCGACGAGGAGCTGCGCGGCGCGCTGCGAGCCGTACGGTCGGCCCTGAGCGACGGAGGGCGGTTCGTGTTCGAGACCCGCAACCCGGCCGCGCGGGCCTGGGAGAGCTGGACCCCGGACCGCGTCCGCGAGGTCACCGACGCGGAAGGCCGGGTCGTACGGGTCTGGCACGAGGTGGCGGACGAACCTTCCGGTGACCGGGTCACGTTCACGGAGACCTTCGACTCCCCCGGCTGGCCCCGACGCCACACCGGCCGCGCCACCCTCCGCTTCCTCACCCCGGGGAGCCTGACCGGTTTCCTGGCGGAGGCGGGGCTGCGGGTGGAGGAGCAGTACGGGACCTGGGACCGGGACCCCCTGACCCGGACAAGCCCGGAGATCATCACGATAGCGACACCGGCCGGATAGCCCCGCGCCCCTGGGGGCCCTGCGGGGCCCCGGGGCCCCCCAGGGGCGCGGGGAACTGCGCGACCAGCCACAACACACCCGCACCCGACACCACGGGCCGGAACCACCCCCTCAGGGGCGCGGGGAACTGCGCAACCAACCACCACGCACCCGCACCCGTCACCACACGCCGGAACCAGCCCCCAGGGGCGCGGGGAACTGCGCAACCAACCACCACGCACCCGCACCCGTCACCACACGCCGGACGACACCGAAACCAGGCACCCCGCCGGAGCGACGCCGGAGATCAGCCGCCGGCCTGCCGGAGTCACTCGCGCCCCTCCTCCAGCGCCGCCAGCGCCGGGTCCAGCACGATGTCCTCCTCGCGCGCCTCGATCGTCGGCTCCTCGGGGAAGTGGCAGGCCGTCAGATGGCCTTCGTGGTTCCCGGAGATCCGGATCAGCGGCGGCTCCTCGGCCGCGCACTTGTCCTGCGCCTTCCAGCACCGGGTCCGGAACCGGCAGCCCGAGGGCGGGGCGATGGGCGACGGCACGTCCCCGGCCAGCCGGATCCGCTCCCGGGCGGCCGTCTCCCCGCCGGCGACGTTCACCTCGGGGACCGCGGAGAGCAGCGCGTGGGTGTACGGGTGCCGGGGCCGGGTGTAGATGGAGTCGCGGTCGCCGACCTCGATGATCTTCCCGAGGTACATGACGGCCACCCGCTGCGAGAAGTGCCGTACGACGGCCAGGTCGTGCGCGATGAACAGGAACGCGATGCCGAGCTCCTGCCGGACCTGCTGGAGCAGGTTGACCACCTGCGCCTGGATCGACACGTCGAGCGCGGAGACGGGTTCGTCGGCCACGATCAGCTTCGGCTCGAGCGCCAACGCCCGGGCGACACCGATCCGTTGCCGTTGGCCGCCGGAGAACTCGTGCGGGAAGCGGTTGTAGTGCTCGGGGTTGAGACCGACGATCTCCAGCAGCTCGCGCACGCGTGCCTCGCGCCCGCCCGCGGGCTCGATCCCGTTGACCTCCATCGGCCCGGAGATGATCTTGCCGACGGTCTGCCGGGGGTTGAGGGAGGAGTAGGGGTCCTGGAAGATCATCTGGATCTCGGACCGGATCGGCGCCAGTTGCCGGCGTGAGGCGTGCGAGATGTCCTGCCCGCGGTAGGTGATCGTCCCGGCCGTGGGCTCCAGGAGCCGGGTGATCAGCCGGCCGGTCGTGGACTTGCCGCACCCCGACTCCCCCACCAGACCGAAGCTCTCACCGGCCCGCACGCTCAGGTCGATGCCGTCCACGGCCTGCACCTGGCCGACCGTACGCCGGATCGGGAAGCCGCCCTTGACCGGGAAGTGCTTGGTGAGCCCCGTCACGACGAGCAGCTGCTCCCCGTCGCCGTCGGCGCCCGCCTCGCGCGGGGCGGGGAGAACGAGTTCCTCTTTCTTCACGTGCTCCTCCTGGCCTTCTTCACGTGCTTGCTCCTCAGGTCCTGCCCCTACCCCAGTCGGGGCTTGATCTCGTCCTCGAAGATGGTCCGCTTCTGCTCCGCCGTGAGGTGACAGGCGGAGGCGCGGTCCGGGGCCAGCGGGGGACGTTCGGTGACACAGCGGTTGCCGCTCACCCGGTCCCGGAAGGTGCAGCGGGGGTGGAAGCGGCAGCCGGAGGGCGGGGTCAGCAGCGACGGCGGGGCGCCCGGAATGGGGGCGAGCGGAGTGCCCAGGTCCGAGTCGAGCCGGGGCATGGAGTTCAACAGGCCCCAGGTGTACGGGTGTTGCGGTGAGCGCAGCACCTGCTCGGTCGTCCCGCGCTCGACCGCGCCGCCCGCGTACATCACCATGATGTCGTCGGCCATGTCGGCGATGACACCGAGGTCGTGCGTGATGAAGATGATCGCGGTGCCGAACTCCCGCTGAAGGTCCTTGAGCAGGTCGAGGATCTGCGCCTGGACGGTGACGTCGAGCGCGGTGGTCGGCTCGTCGGCGATCAGCAGGTCGGGATCGCAGACCAGCGCCATCGCGATCATCGCGCGCTGCCGCATCCCGCCGGAGAACTGGTGGGGGTAGTCCTTCGCCCGTTCCCGGGGGTTGGGGATGCCGACCTTGCCGAGCATCTCCACCGTGCGCTCCCAGGCGGCCTTCTTCGAGGCGCCCCGGTGCTTCATGTACGGCTCGGCGATCTGCCGGCCGACGGTGTAGTACGGGGAGAGCGCGGTGAGCGGGTCCTGGAAGATCATCGCGACCTTGTTGCCGCGCAGTTTCTCCAGCTCCGACTCCCGGGCCGTGGTCAGCTCCTGGCCCTCCAGCAGGATCTCGCCCTCGACGGTGGTGAACATCGGGTTGTGCAACCCGAGGACGGTCAGGTTGGTGACGGACTTCCCGGATCCCGACTCACCGACGATGCCGAGGGTGCGGCCGCGTTCGAGGTCGAAGGAGAGCCCGTCGACGGCCCGGACGGATCCGTCCTCGGTGCTGAAACTGACGTGCAGGTCCCGCACCGAGAGGAACGCGCCCGCGCCGGCCGGGACGGGCGCCCCGGCCTCCTTGGTCACAGTGGTCACGACAAAGCTCCTGACGACGGTCCGGGAAACGGCTAGGACAGCCGTACGCGCGGGTCGATGAAGGCGTAGCAGGCATCGACGACGATGTTGCAGAGCAGGATCACGGCGGCGGCGAAGAGCATCACGCCCAGCAGCAGCGGAAGGTCGCTGAACTGCACGGACTCCACCGCGAGATGCCCGAGGCCGGGCAGTCCGAAGGTGTACTCGGTGATGATCGCGCCGCCGAGCATCGAGGAGAGGTCGATGCCGAGGATGGTGACGATCGGGATGAGGGACCCGCGCCAGGCGTACCGGAAGAAGACGTACCGCCGGCTCATCCCCTTGGCGCGGGCGGTGCGGATGTGTTCCTCCTGGAGCTGTTCGATCATCGACGAGCGCGCCATACGGGTGTACTGCGCGGCGAAGATCGTGGACAGCACGACCCAGGGGATCATCAGCCCGGTGAACCAGGCGACGGGATCCTTGGTGAGCTCGGTGTACCGGGGTTCGTCGAAGAGATGGGTCTGGTACACCAGCACGGCGAGGGCGAGCGGGCCCAGGAAGTAGATCTGCATCGAGCTGAGCACCATGGAGCCCGCGGTGAACGACTTGTCGATGAGCGTGCCGCGCCGCCAGGCGGCCAGCATTCCGGTGCCGAGCCCGACGAACAGGAAGACGACGGTGGCGCCGAGCGCGAGCGAGACGGTGAGCGGCAGCCGGTCCATCAGGGTCGACCAGACCTGCTCGTTGGTGTGGTACGAGTAGCCGAAACAGGGGGCGGGGCAGGGCCCCTGGGCGAAGTCGTCCCGGCCCGCGACCAGCCCTTGCAGGAAGATCCAGAACTGCTCGGGGATCGACTTGTCGATGCCGAGCGTGCGGTGGATGTTCGCCAGCGCGTCGGGCGTGCACGTCTTGCCGCACATCAGCAGCGCCGGGTCACGGGGCATGCCGAAGAACAGCAGGAAGGCGACGACGGTCAGCAGGACCAGGATCACCAGCGAGCCGAGGGTCCGGCGAAGGAGGAAGCGCAGCATCTCAGTGGCAGCTTTCGGGCTCGTGAGGCCGGCTCGTGGAGCCGGCTCAAAGGGCCGTGCGGGCCGGCGCGCCCCGTCGCGGAAGCGGGACGGGGCGCACCGGGCGCCGCGCTCGGGAAGGGGTTACTTCACAAACAGCCTGCGCGGGTCGATGCCGCCGATGACGTCGTCGTACACGAGGCCGCCGATCTTCGAGCCGGCGATCTGGGTCTGCTTGTAGTACGCCGTCGGGATGTTGGAGACGACGTCCTTCACGATGTACTCGTTGATCTTGTTCCAGGCCTCCGCGGCCTTGATCGGGTCGGTGATGGTGCTCGCCTTGTCGATGTCGGCGTTCACCTTCGGGTCGTTGACGTGCGAGTAGTTCGCGGCGCCGTCCTGGATCTGGCGTCCGTCGTAGAGCGGCGGGATGACGGTCGAGGCGCTCGGCCAGTCGGCGCCCCACGCGGTGTGGTAGATGTCGAAGTTGTTCTTGACCTTGCCGACCTGGTCGTAGTACGTCTCGGCCGGGATCTCCTGGCGCTGGACGTCGAAACCGGCCTTCTCCAGACCCGCGGCCATGGCGGTGGAGTACTGCTGGCCCTCGGGGGTGTTGATGTAGCCGAAGGTCAGCTTCAGGCCCACCTTGCCGGCCTTCTCCAGGAGTTCCTCGGCCTTGACCGGGTCACCGGCCGGCTTCTTCTTCTTGCCGAACGGGTCGAAGTTCGGGTTGTAGCCGGAGACGGTCGGGCTGATCAGACCGCCGGCGACCTCGCGGGCCGCGGTGCCGCCGTAGGCGCGCACGAACGGGGTGATCGGCAGGGCGTAGGCGATGGCCTCGCGGACCGTCTTGTCCTGCATCTCCTTCTGGGTCAGGTTGATGTCGATCTGGCCCACGTACGGCTGGTAGCCGGCGACGGTACGGGACTTCAGCGTCGCGTCGGCGAGGACCTTGGACAGGTTGCCCGCGTCGACCTCGTTGTTGAAGCTGACCGCGGTGGCGTTGGCCCCGGAGTCGTCGAGGATGGCCTTGGTGGAGTCCTCGTACTGCTTGTTGAACGCGAAGGTGAACCGGTCGATGTACTGGTGCCGGATCGGGTCGGTCTTCGGGTCCCAGTTGGTGTTCTTCACCAGGACCATCGACTTGCCGGACTTGAACTCCTGGATCTTGTACGGGCCCGCGGTCATCGGGGCCTTGTCGTACTTCTCCTTGGTGTCCTTCGCCTTCGAGACGAGCGAGTAGCCGGCCATGGCCAGCGCGTACGGCAGGTCCGGCTTGGCCTTCTTGAACTTGAAGACGACCGTCTTCGCGTCCGGCGTCTCCAGGACGGTGTCCGGCAGGTGTTTACCGCCGTACGGGCCGTCCTTGAGCAGGTCGCGGTACCCGGTGCCCGGTGTGTCGGCGAGCCACTGCTGGATGAAGGTCGGGCCGTTGGCGACGAAGGGCGCGAACAGCCGCTCGAAGGTGTGCCGCACGTCGGTGGCGGTGATCGCGGAGCCGTCGGCCCACTTGACCCCGTCCTTCAGCGTGTACTTCCAGGTCTTGCCGCCGTCGGTGGTGGTCCCGCTGTCGGTGGCCAGGTCGCCGACGACCTCGTGCTTCTTGCCGTCCTCACCGGTCGCCTTGTAGCCGGTCAGACCGCGGTGGATGAGCTGCGACAGCGCCATCTCGTCGGAGACGTAGATCTGTCCGGGGTCGAGGTGCGCGTAGCTGTCTCTCTGGAGAACGGTGACCGCGCCTCCGGGTTTGGCGCCGGGGACCTCGGTGGCCGGGCCGGTCGAGGCCTTCGCGTCGCCGAAGTCGATGGAGGACTGCTGCCGTTGGGCGTTCTCCTTGTCGTCCTTGTTGCTGCCTTCCTTGCTGCCGCCCTCGCTGCAGCCGGAGAGCACGAGCGCTCCGGCCGCGACCAGCGAGAGCGCGGCGTACGCGCGGCGTCCACCCTTACCCATCACTCGTTTCCCACCCATCTCTTTGAGTCCAGCACTCTGTGAGTCCAAAAGACGTGATGTGCGGATCAGCGCGCCGTCTTGGGGTCGAAGGCGTCCCTGACCGAGTCCCCGAGCAGGTTGAACGCCACGATGAAGATGATCATCGAGACACCGGGGAAGAACATGTAGGTGATGTCGTTCTGCATCACGAGTTCGGTCGCCGCCTTGGAGAACATCTGGCCCCAGTCCGGCGTCGGTTCGACCAGTCCCACGCCGAGGAAGGACAGACCGGCCTCGGCGGTCACGAAGTTCGGCAGCATGTAGGTGGCCTGCACCAGGATCGGCGTGACCACGTTGGGCAGGATCTCCTTGCGGATGATCCGCCCCGGCGGCGCCCCGCTCACCTTGGCGGCCTCGATGAACTCCCGTTCCCGCAGGGCGAGACTGGTGCCGCGCAGGATGCGGCCGAGGCTCATCCAGCCGAGGAACCACTGCACCGAGATCAGGGCGACGACCCGGACGTAGACGGGCGTCTCGTCGCGCGGGCTGACGAACAGGGAGACCACGACCGGCATGCTCGCGATGAAGAACAGCTGGGCCGGGATGGCGAGCAGGAAGTCGATCACCCGGCTGATCAGGAAGTCCGTCCTGCCGCCGAGATAACCGGCCGCGACCCCGAGGACGATGCCGGTCAGCACGGTGGCGAGGGTGACCGCGAGGGAGATGCCCAGGGAGTTGCGGATGCCGTAGAGCAGCTTGGTGAAGACGTCGTAGCCGTTGCCCGGTTCCAGGCCGAACCAGAACTCGCCGCTGATCCCGCCGTTGGGCTGCACCGGCACACCCGCGCTGTCGAACAACTCCGGCCGTTCGTCCGCGTACACGGTGTACGGGTTGTTGCCGTAGAGCTTCGCGATCAGCGGGGCGAGCAGGCCCACCAGGAAGAAGAGCAGCACGACGTAGGCGGAGATCACGCCCGTGCGGTCCCGCTTGAAGCGGAGCCACATGAGCTGACCGGGAGACCGGCCCACGGGCACCTTGGCCTCGGGCGCCGCCGCCGGCTCCTGGTCGCCGTCGACCACGACCGACGTACCGCCGCCCTCGATGTCGGTAGGACTTGTCACAGTTCGCCCATTTCACTTCACGGGTGTGGGTGTGCCGAGCCGGCGACGGACGCGGGCTGCTGCCGCGTGATCGCCGATCGGTGCATGAAGGGACGCCGGAGCGCGCCGCACGGACGGCTCGGAAGAAGCCGCAGCCGGACGCGCGTAGCCGAACGGCCGCACTCGGCGGCCGGACGTCAGGTCAGTGACAGTCGCCGCGGGCGGAGGCGGACAGACCGGTGATGGACCGCATGGGCCGGTTGACTGGCATGGGGATCCTCCTTGTGACTCCACGTGTTCACCGACAGGAGGGGGCGCTCGTCCGACCTCCGACACCCCTGACGGAGGGTCAGACACCCCCTGGTGCTCGCGAGTCGGCGCTGTCCCCACAGCGCGAGACCCATTGACCCGAGCGTTACGCGGCTAACTATCTGGCATGCGCCATGTGCCGACCACCGTCTTTAAATCTCAATTCAGTCACAGCTGACGCCTAGATCTTCCAAAATCCGGACAAAGTCTCTGGCGTGAGAAGGGCGCGAAACGGACTTGTTACATGGCTATCGGGCGAGGATCACCGCATTTCGGACAGCGGTCGCCGGGAGAGCCCCGAAAAACGGGTTGCAGAAAGCCCGGGTGCCCCCACGATGGGGACACCCGGGCTTCCGAGTGTGCTGCGGCGGTGAACTACCCGCGGATCAGCCGTGCTTGGCGCGGCTCGCGGTGCGGGCGCGGTCACGCTGGTCGAGCACGACCTTGCGGATGCGAACCGCCTCCGGGGTCACCTCGACGCACTCGTCGTCACGGCAGAACTCCAGCGACTGCTCGAGCGACAGCTTGCGCGGCGGCACGATCGCCTCGAACGAGTCGGCCGCGGCGGAGCGCATGTTGGTGAGCTTCTTCTCCTTGGTGATGTTCACGTCCATGTCGTCGGCGCGAGAGTTCTCGCCGACGATCATGCCCTCGTACACCTCGGTGCCGGGGTCGGTGAACAGCACGCCGCGCTCCTGGAGGTTCGTCATCGCGAAGGCGGTGACGGCACCCGCGCGGTCGGCGACCAGCGAACCGTTGTTACGGGTCGTCAGCGGGCCGAACCACGGCTCGTGGCCCTCGTGGATGGAGTGGGCGATACCCGTGCCGCGCGTGCCGGTCAGGAACTCGGTCCGGAAGCCGATGAGACCGCGGGAGGGGACGACGAACTCCAGGCGGACCCAGCCCGAACCGTGGTTGGACATGTTGTCCATCCGGCCCTTGCGGACGCCCATGAGCTGCGTGACCGCACCCATGTGCTCCTCGGGCACGTCGATCGTCATGCGCTCGACCGGCTCGTGCACCTTGCCGTCGATCTCCTGGGTGACCACCTGCGGCTTGCCGATGGTCAGCTCGAAGCCCTCACGGCGCATCTGCTCGACCAGGATGGCCAGCGCCAGCTCGCCGCGGCCCTGCACCTCCCAGGCGTCGGGACGCTCGGTGTCCAGGACGCGGAGCGAGACGTTACCGACCAGCTCGCGGTCCAGACGGTCCTTGACCTGACGGGCGGTGACCTTGCGGTCCTTGACCGCGGCCTTGGCCGAGGCACCCTTGCCGGTGCCGCCACGGCCGACCAGCGGCGAGGTGTTCGTGCCGATGGTCATGGAGATCGCCGGCTCGTCGACCGTGATCAGCGGGAGCGCGATCGGGTTCTCGGGGTCGGCGAGGGTCTCACCGATCATGATGTCCGGGATACCGGCCACGGCACAGATGTCACCGGGGCCCGCCATCTCGGCCGGCTTGCGGGTGAGCGCCTCGGTCATCAGCAGCTCGGTGATGCGCACGTTGGACAGGGTGCCGTCGCGCTTGATCCAGGTGACCGTCTGGCCCTTGCGCAGCTCGCCCTGCTCGACGCGCAGCAGCGCGATACGGCCGAGGAAGTTGTCGGCGTCCAGGTTGGTGACGTGCGCCTGGAGCGGAGCCGCCTCGTCGTACTCCGGAGCCGGGACGTGGGACAGGATCGTGGAGAAGAACGGCTCCAGGCTGTCGCTGTCCTGCGGGACCGTGCCGTCCTCCGGCTTGGTCAGCGAGGCGACACCGTCACGCGCACACGCGTAGACGATCGGGAACTCGATCTGGTCCTCGTCGGCGTCCAGGTCCAGGAAGAGGTCGTAGGTCTCGTTGACGACCTCGTCGATCCGGGAGTCCGCCCGGTCGGTCTTGTTGATGCACAGGATGACGGGCAGACGCTGCTGGAGCGCCTTGCGCAGCACGAAGCGGGTCTGCGGCAGCGGGCCCTCGGAGGCGTCCACCAGCAGCACGACGGCGTCGACCATCGACAGGCCGCGCTCCACCTCGCCGCCGAAGTCGGCGTGACCGGGGGTGTCGATGATGTTGATGGTGATGACGTCCCCCCCGTCCTTGGGGTGGTACTTCACCGCCGTGTTCTTGGCGAGGATCGTGATGCCCTTCTCACGCTCCAGGTCGTTCGAGTCCATCATGCGGTCGTCGAGCGACTCGGCAGCGTGCGCGGCGAAGGCACCGGCCTGCTTGAGCATGGCATCGACCAGAGTCGTCTTGCCGTGGTCGACGTGGGCGACGATGGCTACGTTGCGAATGTCGTGGCGCGTGGCCATAAAGCGGCGTTCTCCCGGAGTGTGAGGGCGACCCTGCTGCGTACGTCTGTTACGCGGGCCCTGCCGGGCTTGACACGCCACGGCCTCACCCCATGGTACGTGGCCCGGCGGGGGACGGCCCCCGCAGGGCCACTCGGCTCACTTCTCGCTCACTTCCCGGAGGGGCTCGCGGACGCCTTGGCCCCCTTCTTCGCGCCCTTCTTCAGGAAGCCCATGTCCTCGTAGACGGGGGTCTGGAAGCCGAAGGCACCCGCGTTGACCACGCTCTTCCGTACCGCGGTGAGCTGCGGGCGCTGATAGAGAGGAATCGATCCGGCAGCTGCCCAGATACGGGAATCGGCCTTGCGGATCAGGGACCGCTTCTCGCCCTCGTCCAGGGTCGAGACCGCCTGTTCGAACAACTGATCGACCTGATCGGTGCCGACCCGGGTGTAGTTCTGCTCCACGCTCAGCGAGCCGTCGGCGGCCGGCACCGGCTTGGCGTAGATCGGCCGGGCGTCGGTGGCGGGGAAGGCGGACCCGGGCCAGGAGTACAGGGCGAGGTCGTACTGACCCGAGGCGATGTGGTCCTTGAAGTAGCTCTCGTCCGAGACCTTGGTGATGTCCGTGCCGATGCCGACCTTCGCCAGCATCCTCGTGATCCGCGCGGCGACCGCCGCCAGCGGCTCCGACCCCGGGCCGGACGGCAGCACGAACCGCAGGCTGAGCGCCTTGCCGTCCTTGGCCAGCGCCTTGGCCGGGGCGGCGGCCGGTGCGGCGGTCCCCTTCGGGGCGTAGGCGCCGGGGGCGCCGCCGTGCACCTGCTTGAACTGCTTGCCGTCCTGGGCGAGCTGCCGGTCGTCGTCGCTCCTGCGCGCGGTCCGCCCCTTGTCGTCCTCACCGACGACGTACGTGCCGTCGCCGTCCGCGGAGTCGTCGTCGGAGTCGCCCTTCTTGCCGTCCGCCTTCTTCCCCTCCGAGCCGGCCGCCTTCTCGGCGTTCTCCTGCTTCTTGACCGGGCCTCCGGGCACCCACCCGGCGTCCGCGAGCAGCGCCTGCGCCTCGGCGGTGTCCTGGCCGCCCAGCGCCCCGCTGTTGTCCGCGTACGCGTCCTGCCCGGCCAGGGCCAGATGGCTGCCGACCGGCTCCGCGGGCAGACCGAGCGGCTTGAGTACCACCTTGGCCAGTTCCTTGCGGTCCAGCGCCCGGGCGACGGCCCGCCGCACCCGCTCGTCCGCCAGCAGCCCGTCCGCGCCGTTCAGCGCCAGCTGCGTGTACGCCGGCTCCAGCGATCTGCGCACCTCGAAGTCGCGCAGCGCCTTCTGCTGCTCCTCCCACTTCGCGATCTGCTCGCGCAGCTCGGTGCGGGCCTCGACCTCGTCCTCGGCCGTGTCCTCGTCCGAACCGTGGGCGAGCGCCCAGGAACGCAGCGCCTTCGCGGCCGTGCGCCCGGAGCCGGGACCGGCCAGCGGTCCGGCCGTGCCGTTCGCCGCGCCGTCGACGCGCTGCGCCGCGGCCGGGTCGATCTCGGCCAGATCGATCTTCCCGGCGGCCAGCGCGGACGCCCGCTCGTTCCTCGGGACGGCCGTCAGCACGATCTCGGAGAGTTTGGCCGGCCGGCCCCACCAGCGGGTGTTGCGGGTGAGCCGGACCTGGTCGTTCTTGCGGTCGACCTTCTTCACCACGAACGGCCCGGCGGTCACCTTCAGCTTGCGGCGCGCCCCGTCGTTGAAGGCGTCGGGCGTGCCCATGACGTCCTTGGGGTACAGCGGGGAGAACAGTGAGCGCCAGTCGGCGTAGGTCCGCTTGAAGGTGACCCGGACCTCCAGGTCGTTGTCCCCGCGCTCGATCTTCTCGATGCGCTCGTAGCCGGCGTTGCGGGCGGTCCAGTAGGCACTGTCCTTGCCCGACAGGGCCCGCCACTGGGCGGCGAAGTCGGCGGCGCCGATCTCCCGGCCGTCGCTCCAGACGGCCTGCTGGTTCAGCTTGTACAGGACGACCTGCTTGGGCTCGGTGTCGACGACCTTCGCGGACTCCAGGTAGTCGGAGTCGCGCTGCGGGCGCCCGGTCGCGTCGAGCCGGTACATCGAGGGCAGGACGGCCTGGGCGACCCGTGTGGTCGTCGCGTCGGCGTCCGACTGGAAGGTGTTGAAGGTCTCCGGAACCGTGTCCACGGCCCACCTGAGTGTGCCGCCCTCGGCGACCAGGGCACGGCCGACCGGGGCGATGTCCTGGCGGGCCAGGGGCTTGCCTGCCTCGTCCGCGGACCCGCAGCCGGACAGCAGGGGCACCGCGAGCGCGCCCGCGGTGAGGAAGGCGACCGAGCGCATCACCGCGCGCGGGCCGACGCCGTCGTGGGACATCTCTGGTACCTCCGGTGAGCCGCTGCCGCCGGTGACCCGACACCCCGACATCCCATGGACGCGGATACGTCGACGCGGGTGCGTTTTGATCACGTTTGGCGGTATTTTGGAGTTGATCAGATCTACAGCTCACTGAAGAGGAAAGGGTTCGCCTGCCGTGGGCGACACGGCGGCATGGCCTGCCAAGGCCACTCGTGCGGAGCAACGCACCCGCCAATCGCTGCACACGCCTTCACATCGACCGGTGTGACGCGCAACACTCGCAGGCGCATGAACGTTGCCGTCCAGGGCCCAGCCCACACGGAAGCGAGGACTGCTCATGTCCGTGCACGACGACCTGACAACGGCCCAGCGCTGCCTAGACGACCTCTCCCGGTCCGTCGGCCGCCTGGAACAACAGCTCGGCAGCACCGGCCTGGAAATGCGCCGGGTCCGTGCCGACGCCGACCATCTGAGGGAGAGCGTCGCGCTGCTGCGCGAGGCCGCCTCCCAGCCCGGCTCGTCGCGCAGGCCCGAGCTCGTCACCATCCCCGACACCCCCTACGACGACTCCCTGTGGATCGACACGGACGACGAGGGACTCGGCGCCCGGGGCCGGCACGCCCCCTGACCCGGCACGCCCCCCGACCCGACCGGAGTCCTGAGTTGGCCACTGGTACGGAACCATCCCCCACCGACCACCGTCCCCCGAGCGGCGTACGCGGCGCCGGACGCGCCGCGATCGCCGCTCCCCATCTGCGGACCGACCGCTGGTGGCTGGCGCCCGCGGCCACCGCCGCCGGCCTGCTGGCGTTCGTCGTCTACTCGACCTGGCGGGCCTTCGCGAACGCGCACTACTACGCGGCGCCGTACGTCTCGCCCTTCTTCTCCCCGTGTCTGGCGGAGAACTGCGAATCCATGCGCTCCGGCCCCAACTGGGACCTGTTCGGCAGCTGGTGGAGCCTCTCCCCCGCGGTCCTCATCCTGATCTTCCCGCTCGGCTTCCGCCTGACCTGCTACTACTACCGCAAGGCGTACTACCGCGGCTTCTGGGCGTCCCCGCCCGCCTGCGCGGTGGCCGAGCCCCACAAGAAGTACACCGGCGAGACCCGCTTCCCGCTGATCCTCCAGAACATCCACCGGTACTTCTTCTACGCCGCGATCGTCGTCGCCGGGATCCTGACCTACGACACCGTGCTCGCCTTCCGCGACGAGCACTACGCATGGGGTCACATGGGCCTCGGGACCCTGGTCTTCCTGGTCAACATCACGCTGATCTGGGCGTACACGATCTCCTGCCACTCCTGCCGGCACATCGTCGGCGGCCAGCTGAAGCACTTCTCCAGACACCCCGTGCGCTACCGGGCCTGGCGGTTCGTGGGGAAGCTGAACGCCCATCACATGCTGCTGGCGTGGGTGTCGCTGATGAGCGTGGCGCTCGCCGACTTCTACGTGTATCTCGTCGCGTCCGGTGCCTTCGACGATCCGAGGTTTTTCTAGATGAGTGGGGCCTGCTGATGTCCGTGGTCGACCGCCAGGAGTGGGACGTCGTCGTGGTCGGCGCGGGAGGCGCCGGACTGCGTGCCGCCATCGAGGCGCGCGAACGCGGCGCCCGCACCGCCGTCATCTGCAAGTCGCTGTTCGGCAAGGCGCACACGGTGATGGCCGAGGGCGGCATCGCGGCGGCGATGGCCAACGCCAACGAGCACGACAACTGGCAGGTCCACTTCCGCGACACCCTGCGCGGCGGCAAGTTCCTCAACCAGTGGCGGATGGCCGAGCTGCACGCCCAGGAGGCCCCGGACCGGGTGTGGGAGCTGGAGACCTGGGGCGCCCTCTTCGACCGCACCAAGGACGGCCGGATCTCCCAGCGCAACTTCGGCGGCCACGAGTACCCGCGCCTCGCGCACGTCGGCGACCGCACGGGCCTGGAACTGATCCGCACGCTCCAGCAGAAGATCGTCCAGCTCCAGCAGGAGGACTACCGCGAGACCGGCGACTACGAGTCCCGGCTGAAGGTCTTCCAGGAGTGCACGGTCACCCGGATCCTCAAGACCGTGCCCGACAGCGGCTCCGCCGCGGGCTCCCGGGTGAGCGGGGTCTTCGCCTACGAACGCGAGACCGGCCGGTTCTTCGTCCTCCAGGCACCCGCCGTGGTGATCGCGACGGGCGGCATCGGCAAGTCCTTCAAGGTGACGTCGAACTCGTGGGAGTACACGGGCGACGGCCACGCGCTGGCCCTGCTCGCCGGTGCGCCGCTGCTCAACATGGAGTTCGTGCAGTTCCACCCGACGGGCATGGTCTGGCCGCCGTCGGTGAAGGGCATCCTCGTCACCGAGTCGGTGCGCGGCGACGGCGGGGTGCTCAGGAACTCCGAGGGCAAGCGGTTCATGTTCGACTACGTCCCGGACGTCTTCAAGGAGAAGTACGCCGAGTCGGAGGAGGAGGGCGACCGCTGGTACGAGGACCCGGACCACAACCGACGCCCGCCGGAGCTGCTCCCGCGTGACGAGGTGGCCCGCGCGATCAACTCGGAGGTCAAGGCGGGCCGCGGCTCCCCGCACGGCGGGGTCTTCCTGGACGTGTCGACGCGGATGCCCGCCGAGGTCATCAGGCGCCGGCTGCCCTCCATGTACCACCAGTTCAAGGAGCTGGCCGACGTCGACATCACCGCGGAGGCGATGGAGGTCGGACCGACCTGTCACTACGTGATGGGCGGCATCGCGGTCGACTCCGAGACGGCCGCCGCCCGCGGGGTGCCGGGGCTGTTCGCGGCCGGCGAGGTGGCCGGCGGGATGCACGGCTCCAACCGGCTCGGCGGCAACTCCCTCTCCGACCTGCTGGTGTTCGGCCGCCGCGCGGGACTGCACGCGGCGCAGTACACCGCCGGGGCCGGTGCGCAACGCCCGGCGGTGGACGACGAGCAGGTCGACGCGGCGGCCGCGGAGGCGCTGCGGCCGTTCTCCGCGGAGGGCCCCGGGGACCGGGCGGACCACGCGCCGGAGAACCCGTACACCCTCCACCAGGAACTCCAGCAGACCATGAACGACCTGGTCGGCATCATCCGCCGCGAGGGCGAGATGGAGCACGCCCTGGAGAAGCTGGCCGAGCTGCGGGTACGCGCCTGGCGGGCCGGGGTCGAGGGGCACCGGCAGTTCAATCCCGGCTGGCACCTGGCGCTCGACCTGCGGAACATGCTGCTGGTCAGCGAGTGCGTGGCCCGGGCGGCGCTGGAACGCACCGAGTCGCGCGGCGGGCACACCCGCGAGGACCACCCGACGATGGACCGCGCGTGGCGCAACGTCAACCTGCTGTGCGCGCCCGTCGACCCCGTCGACGGCCCGGCGGCGACGGACCCCGTCCGCGGCCGGATCGCCCTCACCCGCGAGACCACCGAACCCATCCGCCCCGACCTGCTCGCCCTCTTCGAGAAAGAGGAGCTGGTCAAGTACCTCACCGAAGAGGAGCTGTACGAGTGAGCAGCTACGAGGCCCGCTTCCGGGTGTGGCGGGGCGACATCGAGGGCGGCGGCCTGAAGGACTTCGAGGTCGAGGTCAACGACGGTGAGGTGGTCCTGGACATCATCCACCGCCTCCAGTCCACCCAGGCGCCCGATCTCGCCGTCCGCTGGAACTGCAAGGCGGGCAAGTGCGGTTCGTGTTCCGCGGAGATCAACGGGCGGCCCCGGCTGCTGTGCATGACCCGCATGTCGGTGTTCGACCGTGCGGAGACCATCACCGTCACGCCGCTGCGCGCCTTCCCGGTGATCCGCGATCTCGTCACCGACGTCGGCTTCAACTACTCCAAGGCGAGGGAGATTCCGGCGTTCGTGCCGCCCGAGGGGGTCGGCCCGGGCGAGTACCGGATGTTCCAGGAGGACGTGGACCGTTCGCAGGAGTTCCGCAAGTGCATCGAGTGCTTCCTGTGCCAGGACACCTGCCATGTCGTCCGCGACCACGAGGAGAACAAGACGGCGTTCGCGGGCCCGCGCTTCCTCATGCGGGTCGCCGAACTGGACATGCACCCGCTGGACGCGGCCGAGGAGAGCGGCCTGGACCGCGGGCGCACGGCCCAGGACGAACACGGCCTCGGCTACTGCAACATCACCAAGTGCTGCACGGAGGTCTGCCCCGAGGGCATCAAGATCACGGACAACGCGCTGATCCCCCTGAAGGAACGCGCGGTCGACCGCAAGTACGACCCGCTGGTGTGGCTGGGTTCGAAGATCAGGAGGCGCTCGTCGTAGGCGTCGGGGGCGTCGGGTGCAGCCGGGACGCGCGTCCGGGACGCTGGGCGAGCGTCTGGACGGCGAGACCGGCGAGGTTGACGGCCATTCCGACGGGCGGGACGTACAGGTTGACCGCCAGGTCGTGGGAGGCCATCGGGCCCAGGAACATGAAGAGGCCCAGACCCAGGGCGCTCATCAGGGCGCCGACGCCCCACAGTCGCGGCCGCAGCACCCGCTTGCGGCCGAACGGCGGCACCCACTCCCGCGTGACGGCCGCGACACCGACCACCGCCATGACCGTCACACAGACGACGGCCGTGACCACCAGACTCCAGTGCAGCATGCGCTCATGATCCCACCTGGACCGGGGCCGGGGCGAGGGGGCGACCGGAACTACCGGATCAGCCGCTGCTACCGGACCCAGCCTTTCTCGTACGACGTCCAGTCCTGTTCGGTGGCCGCGAAGTCCACGTACGCCGCGACGCCGAAGTTCGCACGGTCGGCATCCGTACGGGACAGTCCCAGCCGGACGCCCCGGACGGCGGCGGCGACGGTCTCGGCGTGATTCCAGTGGCCGAACCGGTTCTCGTGGTAGAAGGGCAGGCCCATCAGGAGGTCCGTGGAGGCCGGGGTGACCTCCAGGGCGAGCGAGGTCTGCTGGGCGACGTAACCGCCGTACGTGCTCTGCAGCGGCTGCATGGTGTCGTACGACATCACGGCGATCTGGTCGACGCGGCGGGCGACCTGGCCGAAGAACTTCTGCGACCACCACTTGGGGTGGCCGGTGGTCGTGCCCCAGAAGGAGTGGAAGCCGGGGACCGGGTCGATCTGGTGGGCGGCGACGGAGAGTTGGGCGTTCCGGGCCTTGGTGACGGCACGCAGGTCGTCCAGGAGGCCCAGGTAGTCGCCGTCGCCGGAGTGCAGCGGTTCGAGGTCGAAGTGGGCGCCCTGGAAGCCGGCGGCGAGGATCTCGCGGGTGGACCGCACGACCGCGGCGCGGGTCTCGGCGCGCTCCAGTCGCATGCCGTTGGGGCTCTCGCTGGCGAGGACGTCGCCGAGCCAGGCCTGGACGCGGAGCTGCGGTGCTTCCCGGTGGACGGCGGCTATGAACCGGGGCGCGCCCGCGTACGCCGACGCGGGGAGGGTGCCGTTGTGCTCCAGGGGGCCGGCGTGGACGTACAGGTCTCGGATCCCGGTCTTCCCGAGCCGGTCGGCCAGGGCCTTGACGTCGGCGTCGGTCTTGCGGCCGTCGACCCAGGCGTGGCCCAGCCAGATGGCGTCCTTGCCGCGGGTGTACGTGCCGTCGGCCGGGTCGCCGAGGTAGTTCACACGCAGGGCCGTCTCGGCGGCGAGGACCGGGACGAGGAGAAGCAGGACCAGGGCGAGGACGGTGCGACGCACCAGCCGTCCGCGACGCCCGCGCCGAGGCGCCGTCTCGGCGCCGGGTTCGTCGCCGGTCCCGTTCCCCTCGGCGCCGCCCGTGCCTCCGGCACCACCCGCGCCACTTTCGCCGTCCACCGCGCCGGACCCGACCGACGCCTCACCCGCCCCCGACCGCGGATCGGCCCCCGGCACCCCGCCCGCGTCCGTCCCCGACTCGGGCTCCGTCTCCAGCACCCCGCCCGCGTCCGTGCCCGCCCGCGGCTCGGTCTCCGACGCCGTCTCCGCGTCCGTCCCCGAGCCAGGTTCCGCCTCCGGCACCCCGTTCGTGTCCGTCCCCGACCGCGGCTCCGCCTCCGGCACCCCGTTCGTGTCCGTGTCCGGCTTCGTGCGACCCGGTGGCCGTTCCATCGCGGTTCCCCCTTGCGTGTCGTTCCGCCCCACCGCCCCCGTGTCGGGTGCATCCCGGTCGCGTGGCCGTAATCGCGGCCATACGCTCCCAAATGTGACCTCTTCCTTGCACCGGGGCCGGCCGCGGCGTGCCGAGTCGCACATATCCGTGCGGGTGGCGCATGCCGTGCTGGGCTGTGCGGTCGGGGTCGTGTGGCTGGTGTTGCCAGGGATGACGTCCGGTGGCGACGCTCCGGTTGCGATCAAGAACCCGGCGCCCGGCGCGAGCGCCGCCGCGGCCGAGGCCGACGAGAGGTCCACCGTCGATCTGGTGCTGCCGCTCCTGGCGGTCGGCACGGCCGGGGCGATCGCCGGATACGGGTACATACGACGCGTCCGGCGTACCCGCGTCCGGACGACTCCCGGCGGGACCGGCAGCCCACCGCCGGCGAGGTCGTCGCCGCCTCTCGCCGCCCTCGACGAGCAGTCCTGCGCGGCGCTGGTCGAGGCCGACAACCGGGTCCGGGCGGCGCGCATCGAGCTCGGCTTCGCCGGGGCGCTGTGCACGGCGCAGGACCTGGAGACCTTCCGCCGGGCCGTCCACGAGGCGGAGACGGAACTCACCGCCGCGTTCCGGATGCGGCAGCGGTACGACGAGGGCGTGCCGGCCGAGGAGGCGGCCCGGGAGCACGCGCTCGCCGGGATCGTCGGACGGTGTGCGGAGGCCGGCCGGCGGCTGGACTCCGTGGCCGCGGAGTTCGGGCGGCTACGGGGACTGGAACAGGGGCTGGGTGAGGCGTTGGGGATCGCCGAGGGCCGGTTCCGGGAGCTGGCGGGGCGTGCGGGGGCCTCGGAGGCGGTGCTCGCCGGGCTCCGGGACCGGTACGCGCCCACGGCCACCGCGTCCGTCACCGGGAGTGTCGAACAGGCCAAAGACCGCCTCCTGTTCGCCACCGTCCGGCTGAACCAGGCCCGCCAGTCCGCCGATTCGGGGCGACCGGAGCGGGCGGCCCGGCAACTGCGCGCCGCCGAGGGCGCCGTCGCCCAGGCGGCCGTCTTCGTCGACGGCGTCGACCGGCTGGCCGCGGAGCTGCGGTCGGCCGAGCGGACCGTGCCGGCCGCCCTCACGGGCGCGGAGGCGGAGCTGGCCTGGGCCAGACGTCAGCCGGAGCCGTCGGCGCGACAGCGGCCGGCCCCCGGACCGGCGACCCCACGCCCGGCCGAGCCCCGCCCCGACGCGAGCGCGCCGCTCGCTGCCGCCGGGACGACCCCGGGCGGGTTCGAGGTCCGGCTGCTGCACGTGGACGCCGTGCTCGACTCCGTGCGGCAGGAGCTGACCGGCGGTCAGCCCAGGGACCCGGTCGGGGTGCTGCGCCGGATCGTGCGGGCGACCGCCCCGGTCACCTCGGGGCGGGCCGGGGTGCTGCCGGCCGCCGCGCTGATCACCGCCCGCACCGCCACCGCCGCCGCGGCCGACTTCGTCGCGACGCACCGGGGCGCGGTCGGCGCCACCGCGCGTATCCGGCTGGCGGAGGCGGAACGGCTCCTCGCCACGGGCGACCCGGCGGACCGTCCGCCCGCCGACCTCCTCGCCCTGGAGGCCCGGGAGCTGGCCGAGCGCGACGTACGCGCGCACGGGAACCCGTACGTGGTTGCCGTCGGCGCCGAGGAGACGGCAGGCACCGGCGGGGCCGTGCTCGGCGGCATCGTCCTCGCCGAGGAGCCCGAGGACGGGACGCCCGCGGGCTTCGCCGGACCGGCCCGGCCCGCCCGGGCCCGGCCCGGCCCCGAGTGACCGGAAGTGACCGGCGACGGACCGCAGGAAAGGTCCGAAAAGGCTCCGGACCCGCTCCGGACCGGCTCC
The DNA here is from genome assembly GCA_001298545.1 of Actinobacteria bacterium OV320. Taxonomy (GTDB): domain Bacteria; phylum Actinomycetota; class Actinomycetes; order Streptomycetales; family Streptomycetaceae; genus Streptomyces; species Streptomyces coriariae. Next base: position 435,357 of record LJCX01000029.1, on the reverse strand, counting down.
GGGACCGGCCCGGTACCACCGGTTCGGAACGGGTTCAGAACAGGCTCAGCAAGGCCTCCGCCGGGTCCGCCAGGCCCGTCTCGCCGTCCGGCAGCGGAAGTTCGAACCACACCGTCTTGCCGCGCGGAGTGCGGCGCGAGCCCCAGGCCGCCGACAACAGGCCCACGAGCTGGAGACCCCGGCCGCCCTCGTCGGTGTCCCGGGCGCGGCGGCGGCGCGGCTGGACGAGGCCCGCGTCCCAGACCTCGCACACCAGCGTGCGGTCGAGGAGCAGCCGGAGCCGGATCTCGCCCTCGCCGTACCGCAGGGCGTTGGTGACCAGCTCACTGACCAGCAGTTCCGTCGTGTCGACGAGGGGTTCCAGGTCCCAGGCCAGCAGCTGGCCGCGGGCGTGTTCCCGGGCCCGGCCCACGCTGCGCGGCTCGCGCGGCAGGGTCCAGTCGCCGACCGAGTCGACGGGCAGGCCCTGCACGCGTGCCATCAGCAGCGCGATGTCGTCCTCGCCGTGGTGCGAGTCGAGGGTGTTGAGGACGTGGTCGCAGACGTCCTCCAGCGGGCTGGAGGGGTCGGTGAGGGCTCCGACGAACGCGTTGAGCCCCTCGTCCAGCGGATGGTCGCGCGACTCGACCAGACCGTCCGTGTAGAGCGCCAGCAGGGCGCCTTCGGGGAGATCGACCTCCACCTCCTCGAAGGGCTCGCCGCCGACGCCGAGCGGGAGGCCGGGCGGCACGTCGAGCATCAGGGCCGGCTCACCGGGCTCGACGAGCACCGGGGGCAGATGGCCCGCGTTGGCGAACGTGCATCGCCGGGTCACCGAGTCGTAGACGGCGTACACGCAGGTCGCGAGGTACACCTCGGACAGGTCGGCCTCACGGGGGCGGCGGGCGGCCCGGGTTGCCTGCTGGACGCCTCCGGGAGTGCCGAGGCCGCGCGCGATCTCGTCCAGCGCGGAGAGGACCTCGGCCGGTTCCAGGTCCAGCAGCGCCAGCGTCCGGACGGCCGTGCGCAGTTCGCCCATCGCGACCGCCGCGCGCAGACCGCGGCCCATGACGTCGCCCACGACCAGCGCCGTGCGGTGGCCGGGCAGTTCGATGACGTCGAACCAGTCGCCGCCGACCTCGCTCGGACGGCCGGTGGAGGCGTTGCCCGGCAGATAGCGGCAGGCGATGTCCAGGCCCGAGGCCACCGGGTCCCCGGGCGGCAGCAGCGACCGTTGCAGTATCAGCGCCCGTTCGTGCTCCCGCCGGTACAGGCGCGCGTTGTCGATACAGACGGCCGCCCGCGCCGCCAGCTCCACGGCCAGATCGCGGTCCCGGTCGCCGAACGGCTCGCTGCCCTTCGTCCGGGAGAACTGCGCGAGGCCGACGACGGTGTCGTGGGCGACCATCGGGACGGCGAGGGTGGACTGCACGAGGCCGCCCTCCTCGCCGGGGATGGCCTGCGGGCGGGCGGTGCGCAGGGCGTCCGCGCAGGGCGAGTTGAACGGGAAGTGGTGGACCGCGCCGACCGCGACGGGCGCGCCGGCGCCGGGGAAGGGGGCGTCGGAGACGGCGGAGGAGAAGGCGACCCGGCGCAGTTCGGCGCTGCCGTCGGCGAGGCCGGGCGGGGTCTCGTCGCCGGCCAGGAGGCCCTGGTAGAGGTCCACGGTGGCGAGATCGCAGAAGCCGGGCACGACGACGTCGAGGAGTTCGCGCGCGGTCGTCTCCAGGTCGAGGGAGTTCCCTATGCGGGCACCCGCCTCGTTCAGCAGGGCGAGATTGCGCCGGGCCGCGGCGGCCTCGCGGGCGGCGGCGCGGCGGGCGGTGATGTCGGTGCCGAGCCAGGCGATGCCGATGGGCCTGCCGGTGCCGCTGTGCACGCGGTAGAGGTTGATCGACCAGTGCCGGCGCTCGTCGGAGCCCGGCACGAAACCGGTGACGTGCATGTCCGTGATGGAGTCGCCGGTCTCCAGGACCCTGCGCAGGGTCGCGCTGACCCGGTCGGCCTCGGGCCGGGGCAGGTAGTCGTGGACTCCCTTGCCGCGGTGGTCGTCGGGGGTGCCGCCGAAGATCGAGGCGAACCGGTGGTTGGCGCGGCGGACCCGCAGGTCGGGGTCGATCAGCAGGAAGCCGAACGGGGATTGGCCGAAAATGGCCTGCGAGGCGGCGAGGTCGGTCTCGATGCTGCGGAGCGTGCGGACGTCGACGACGATGCACACGGCGGCCTTCTCGCCGTCCAGGCTGCGCGTCGGCATGACGTAGACCTCGGCGAGGCCCTTCTCGCCGCGGCCGCCGCCGGGCACCGGGTCCGGCATCCGGAACGGCACCACGCCGGTCCACTCCCGCCCGTCGAGGATCTCGGCCATCTTGCGCTGGCCGCGTTCGCGCAGGTCGGGGTCGATGAACGCGTCGATGGGGTCCATGCCGACGGCCCGGTCGGCGGGGATGCCGAAGATCTGCTCGGCGCGCAGGCTCCACTGGTCGACGAGGCCGTCGGGGCCGATCGAGAACGAGGCGACCTTGATGTAGTCGTAGATCGAACCCGGCGGACTGCTCTGCCACATGGCGTCACCTGGCGTCGCCGCCTCGCCCGGGCCGTCGGCGAAGCCGTGCGCGGCATCGGCGGCGAGCGCACCCGCGGCCTTCGCCCTCGCGCCGCCCGACGGGTCCTCGGACTCCGTGGCCTTCGCTGGTATCTCGCTCACGCGAACCGTCCCCTCCAGCTCACCGCGTCCGGCACCGGTCACCGGCGGCGGCTGCCCGCAGTATCCAGCACTACGGGTCCGCACGACACGGTGTTCACGATCACAGCACGGTCCAGGCGTTTTTTGGCCCGTCCCGCGACAACACTTCCAGTCTTCTAACCAGCGGACACGCCGTCGAACCACCTCTTCCGGGACCGTTCGGAGACCGGAACCGAACGGGCGACACCGCGAGCCCCGCCGTACACCGGCTCATCCCCGTGAGACGCCCCGTCAACCCGGCACCGCCAGCTCGAACCAGACCGTCTTGCCGGTGTTCCCGGGCCGGGTACCCCAGCGGCGCGAGGAGGAGGCCACGAGCTGCAGTCCGCGCCCGCTCTCGTCCTCGGGCTGGGCGACCCGCTCGCGGGGCGGGTCGGGCAGCGGGTCGGAGACCTCGACCAGCAGGACGCCCGCCAGTCCGGCGGGGCGGACCAGACGGAGGCCGATGGGGCCGGTCGCGTGCCGCAGGGCGTTGGTCACCAGCTCGCTGACCAGCAGCGCCGCGATGTCGCTCAGGCTGTCGAGGCCCCAGCCGTGCAACTGGCCGCGGACGGCACCGCGAGCGGTGCGCACCGCACCGGGGTCCGCGGGGAACGTCCACTCGGCGCATTCTCCGTCGGTGTCGATCACGCCGATCACTTCCCGGGCCAGCGAGTACACCCATGTCCGGTTTCGTGGGGTTAATGGCCACATACCCGATATTTGGTGGCCAGTACCGCACAGCGAGGCGCACTGTGGCACGAACGGCGTACGCGGCGACCCGTCCCCCGGTCGAAGCGCCCCCGGATCGAACCCACCGCCGCCCGACGCGCCCCCGGCTCGACGGACCCCCGCGTCGACGGGCCCCGCCCCAGCGGCGCTGGTTGCACAAGCCCTGGTTGCGCAAGCCCCGTTTCGGCGGGCCTCCGGTTCAGTGGGCCCCTGTGCCGAGCTTCGAGAGTGTCTCGCGTACCGCGGGCACGTCCTGGTCCAGCCAGTCGACGTCCCAGATCTCGGCCGGGGTGAGCCAGCGCAGCGCGTCGTGGTCCTGGAGGGGCTCGGGAGCGGCGGAGCCGGGGCGCAGCCGGGCGGTCCACACCTGGAGGACGTAGGGCGGCCTGAGCGGCCACTCGCCGGGGACGCGCTCGACCGTCTCGGCCTCGACGCCGAGTTCCTCGCGCAGCTCGCGCACGAGGGCGGCCTCGGGCGCCTCTCCCTGCTCGACCTTGCCGCCGGGCAGTTCCCAGCGGCCGGCGAGTTCCGGGGGCGCGCTGCGGCGCGCGGCGAGCAGGCGGCCGGCGTCGAGCAGGGCGGCTCCCACCACCACGATCCGTTCCGTCATGTGCCGGAGCCTACGGGACCGCACGGAACGTCAGTTCAGCGTGCCGTCCCCGTTCTGCGCCTGGGCCTGGCCCTGGGCCTGCGCCTGGCCGATGCGCTCGACCCAGTAGAGCTGCTTGTGGCCGCGGCTGTCGAGGCTGTCCGCGATCTTCTGGGCCTCGGCCCGGGTCGCGTACCTGCCCACGCGGTAGCGATTGCCGTTGTCGTCCTGCCGTATGACGAGCCAGGGCAGGGAGATGGTGCTGTCGTTCATCGAGCCCCACACCCCCTTCTCGTCCCGGCCCGCCCGGATCCCGTCCGCGGCACGCCTCGCGCCCCGCCCTCTAAGGAAACCGCAATCCGCATATGCCCGAGCGTACGCCTTACCTTTACGCACCGAACACGACTTTGCACAAAGAGGTACGCAACCAGCCAAGACGCAGGGGGCGCACGAGGCCGAACGCGCCGTGCGCGCGCCGCGATGCGTCCGGTCGGCGGGGTTCCGGGCACCTACGGGACGACCTGCGGGAACAACCGGAAACGACCGGATTCCGACGGCGCGCGGGCGGGCCCACGGCGGGCGGATACCGGGGGCAACTGCCGGAAGGGTGTGCGCCGCCCGAGGGAATGCGCTACCGCCCCGGACGGCACCCCCGCCCCCACCGCTTCACCCACGCCGCCGGGGGCGGAGCCCGCCCCGCGCCGGGAGACGCCCCGGCGCACTCCGGCGGTTACTTCACCGGCAGGTGGTAGGCGACCCGGTAACGGTCGGCCGGGATCACCACGTCGGCCGTCTCGACCGGGCGGCCCGAGGCGTAGTACGTGCGCTGGACGACCAGGACGACATGCCCCGGGACGCCGCCGAGGGCGAGGAACTCCTCGGCGAGACCGGGCCGGGCGCCGACCTCCTCCGTGACGTTGTCGACGATCACGTCGATGGCGCGCATCCGCTCGACGACGCCCATCCCGCCGAGCGGACCCTCCTCGGGCAGCATGACGGGCGTGCGGCCGGTGACGGCCAGGGGCTCCCAGGAGGTGGAGAGCATCATCGCCTCGCCGGCCTCCCGGAAGACGTACCTGGTGCACATCACGCGGTCGCCGGACGCGATGCCCAGCCGCTCGGCGACGGAGACGCCCGCCTCGGCCTGCTCACTGCTGGACTCCCAGGTCCCCCGCGTGTGCGCCTCGGCCTGCTCCTGCCGGAAGGGCGTGGCGCCGCTCACGGGGCGGTAGCCGGAGCGGGCGATCCGGCGCGGCACGGGCCGCTCGCGCACATAGGTGCCCGAACCGGAGCGGCCCTCGACCAGCCCCTCGGCCATCAGCACCTTGCGCGCCTCGAGGGCGACGGTGTCGGAGACCCCGTACTCCTCCCGGATTCTCGCCTGCGAAGGGAGCCGGGTGTGCGGTGGCAGCGACCCGTCGGCGATCTTCTTGCGGAGATCACCCGCGACACGCAGATACGCCGGCTGCTCACCGAATGTCACTGGCCACTCCCATCAGGTTGTACAGACAGCTACAGCCTGGCAACCGTGGGTTGTACCGTGCAAGCAAAGGCCAGAGAATCACTCGATGTGATGACATGCGCCCGGGAAACCCTTTACCCAGGCACTTTCTCCCCGCTATGGACGCGATCACACATCCAGGCCGCTGTCGCTGTCGCCCCCGCCCGTCCCACCGCTCCCGCTGTCGGAGTCCTCGTCATAGGTGGGCACGGTGGTGGCCAGGCCCAGAGCCTTGCGGGCGGTGACGGTGGTGGCGCCGTCGACGTACTTGTAGGCCTTGTCGTAGTGCTCGTAGAAGCCGTCGGCGTCGGCCGCCTTCGCCGCCGCGGCCCACTCCTTGCTCGCGGTCCGCATGTCCTTCACCAGGGCGGCCAGGGGTGCTTCCCGGTCCGGCTCCTCCCAGAGGTGGCTGCCCAGCTGGTCCGCCTGATTGCCGGTCACTTCGCCGGTGTCACCCGCCCAGGTGCGGTTGCTCGCGAGATCCTCCTCGGCGTACTCCTCCGGCTCCTCGAAGAGGACGTCGTCGACGGCGGCCATCGCCTTCAGGAAGGCGAACTGGTCGGGGTCGAGCGTCGACGCGTCGGCGCGCAGCGAGCCGGTCAGGGTGCCCTTCTCGTCCACGTTGGCGAAGACACAGGTGATCTCGCGGTCGCCCCAGCTCCAGCTGTCGGCGGTGGGCGTCAGGTAGTAGATGTCGACCTCGTCGGTCAGCGCCCAGGGGTCCATCGCGTAGGCGTCCTGGAGCGTGTAGCACTTGTCGTCGGCCACGTCCGTGACGTGGTCGTCGCCCGGGAAGCTGTCGCCGGTCAGCGGGACCGACGCGAACACCTCGGCGTCGTGCTCACCGGAGCAGTCCACCTCGTCGACGTCGTAGACGTCCTCGTCGAAGGTCTCGCCCGGCACGTCGAAGCAGTCGCCCTTGGCGAGCGCGAAGCTGGAGTTGCCGCTCGCACCCTCCTTGAAGCCGTCCCAGAAGTCGGAGGCGCCGCCCGTGGACAGCGCGAGGACCCACACCGCGAGTCCGACCGAGGACAGGACCGTGCCCACGATCGCCATCGCCTTGCCGCGCTCCCCCCGCTTCCTGATCTGCACCAGGGCGATGATCCCGAGGAGCAGCCCGACGCCCGGCAGGAAGCAGAGCAGGCCGAGGACGAGGGCGGCGATGGCCACACCGTTGACCGGCGAGGGCCGGCCGTAGGGGCTGTAGCCCTGACCCCAGACGGGGTACGGCACCGCACCGTACGGGGCCTGCGGGTACGAGGGGTGCGGGTACGGCCCCATCGGACCCGGGCCCGGACCCATCGGCCCCGGACCCATCGGCCCCGGACCCATCGGGGCCTGCGGTCCCTGCGGGCCGTACGGCCCCTGGGCGTACGGGTCCTGCGGGGGCGGGGCGAACGGGTCCTGCGGGTACGGGCTCTGCGGCTGCGGAGGCTGGTACGGGTCCTGGGGCTGGTGCGGCCCGGGAGGCGGGGGTATGGACACGAGTACCGTGCTCCTGGTTCAGACGGTTCAGGCAGTTGTACGACTGCGCGCATCGTAAGCGCGGCACGACCAGGGGCGGAACGGAGATTCGGTTCAGGCCGCCGCGCCCGCCTCCTCGACGAGCAGTTCCCGGGTGCAGTCCCGGATCAGGCTGTGGAAGGAGAACCGGGCCGGGGTGTCCTCCCGGATCAGGTTGTTCTCGATCAGCGCGTCGAAGTGGTGTTCCACGTCCCCGGCCGGCAGTCCCGTGACGAGGGCCGCGTGCGCGATGTCGTAGGAGGCGGCCGACTGAAGGCTGATGAGCCTGCTGAACCGCCTTTCGGGCGCGCTCAGATGGTCGTAGGACACCCGCAGCACGGCCATCAGGTCGCGGTCGGCGGTCTGCAGACAGCGGGCCCGCTGCGCCGGCTGCGCGAGGCGCTCGACGAGGTCGGCGACGGCCCACGCCGGACGGTCGCGCAGCCGGGTCGCGGCGATGCGCAGGGCCAGCGGCAGCCGGCCGCACAGCTCGACGGCCTGCGCGACCCGCGCCGGCTCGCGCCGCGCGCGGGGCTCTCCGACGATCCGCCGGAACAGCGTCACCGCGTCGGCGGGCGGCAGCACGTCGAGGCAGAGCGGCTGCGCGCCGTCCAGGGCGCTGAGCTTGCGCCGGCTGGTCACCAGCACCAACGTGCCCCCGGTGCCCGGCAGCAGGGGCGTGACGTGGGCGCTGTCCGCCGCGTCGTCGAGGACGACCAGGCAGCGGCGGCCCGCCAGGCGTGAGCGCCACAGGGCGCTGCGCTCCTCAAGGCTGGGCGGGATCTCCCGCGCGGTGAGGCCGCTCGCCTGCAGGAGGACGGCGAGCGCGTGCTCGGTCGGCACCGGCGACCGGGTCGCGCTGAAGCCGTGCAGGTTGATGAAGTACTGCCCGTCCGGGTAGAGCTCGGTGACCCGGTGGGCGAGGCGCACCGCGAGCGTCGTCTTGCCGACCCCGCCCATGCCGTCGATCGCCACCATCACCGGCGAGCCGCCCGGCTCCTGTGCGGCGACGGCCGTCAGGGTGGCCAGTTCCGCGGTGCGCCCGGTGAAGTCCGTGAGGTCGTGGGGCAGGTAGTGCCTGCCGTTCCCGGGCGCTGCGGACGGTCCCGTCCCGCGGTCGTCGGACGGCTCGGCGCCGGCCGCCGCCGCGAGCGCTGGTCCCGCCGAGCCGTGCAGGTCCGGGGAGTCGGCGAGGATCTCCGCGTGCAGGGCGCGCAGCCGGGGGCTCGGCTCCAGGCCGAGCTCGTCCACCAGGAACCGCCGGCCCTCGTCGTAGACCGCGAGGGCGTCGGCCTGCCGGCCGCTGCGGCACAGGGCGATCATCAGGCTGCCGCGCAGGGCCTCGCGCAGCGGGTACTCCGCGATCAGCGCGTGCAGTTCCCCGACGAGGGAGCCGGTCTCGCCGAGCTTCAGGCGCAGTGCGACGAGGTCCTCCACGGCGGTCAGCCGCTGCTCGGCCAGCTTGACCGCGGCGCCGGAGACCGTCGGGCACTGGATCCCGGCGAAGGCCTCCCCGCGCCAGAGGTCCACCGCCGACTGGAGCAGCCGGACGGCCTCGGTGTACCGGTTCTCGCGCTCCGCCACCTTGGCCGCGCGCACCCGGCCGACGAACCGGTGCGCGTCCACGGCGTCCTCGGGCACCACCAGGCGGTAGCCGACGTCCACGGTGACCAGGCTGGTCCCCTCCGACGCGGAGAGGATGCGGCGCAGGTCGCGGATCGCGTTGTGCACCTGCGGACGGGCCGACGACGGTGGGTCCTCCCACAGTTCGTCCACCAGCGCGTCCATCGGAACGACCCGGTTGGCGTTGAGGAGCAGCAGGGCGAGGAGCCGCTGTTGCCGCATGCCCCGGACGCGGATCGGGATGCCCGACTCACGCAGTTCCAGAGATCCCAGGACCAGGAATTCCATTTCTTCTGTCCCCCGATGTCTTTCAACTCGGTTCAGCACATGCCCCCGTGAATGTTCAGGGGCCCCAGGTGACATCGCCGTCGGTGTGGTCGCCCGCGGTGGTGCGGAGGTCGCTCTCGACGGCGTGCGTGATGTTCTTCGGAGAATCCGTGACGGTCACCGTCATCGCCATTCCGCCGAGAACGATCAGCGCGGCGGCGACGATTTTGGAGACACGGGTGCCCTGCATGGATTTTCTCCTCGATTGAGTGAGTGGATTTCCGGAGTGAATACTTCCGGACTATTCAGCGGACTCTTCGGTGAAGTCTTCGGCGGCTTTCGTTCCGTCGATGGCTCAACTCTGCTCGGCGGGCGGGCCGGAGGGAACAGCTGACGGCTGGACGGAATGTGCAGCGGCCTAACCCGTCCACCCCGACCTGGGGAAACGCGAGGCTCACGTGTCCCACCAGGGGCCGGGCACCAGGACGGCCCCGGAGGTCACGACGCCGTAGCCGAGCAGGTCCGGATGCTGTTCCACGGCCCGCCGCGACAGCCGCGCGGCGCTGTCCTCGGCCGTGGCCAGGGAGTCGGCGAGGAGGAAAAGACCCAGCGTGAGGCCCTCGCCGGCGTGCGCGTGCACGGAGACGTGTTCCAGGCCGTCGCCTTCCTCGGCGCACGAGGAAATGATCGCCGCCAGATCGGGCCGGGCGGACTCCTCGGCAGGGGCGCGCAGGCGCACGTGGATGAGATACATGACTTCATCTTCGGCGCTGTTCAGCAACCGTGGACCCGCTCGCGATGGACGCTTTGTGCCATGGCATGAAGCGTCATACGGAAGGAAGCCGAAAGCCGTCCCGGAAGCCGTCCTCGAATGGGCGGGGCAGCGCCTCGCGCCGGCCGGGATGCGGAGTGGCCCTCACTCTGGCACCACGGATGGTTGAAAGCCGAGCGATTGGCCGGAACCGTCCTCCGTGCCGCCGAGCCGCCATCCGCAGTTCAAGGTCAGTAAGCTCGGGGGCACTAAGTTTCGAACACAGTGTGTGCAGTGTGTGACAGCAACAGGGGGACTGCATCATGTTGGAGGTTCTGGGACTGGATGCCGAGGCAGAAGCCATCTACCGGTGGATGCTGGCCAATCCACTGGAGGGCATCATCGTCCTCGTGTCCCGGCTCGGGCTGCCGGAGGAGCGGGTGCGCGCGGGGCTGGACCGGCTCAGCGAACTCGCGTTGATCCAGCCATCGGCCCGCAAGGGCATAGGGTTCCGGGCCGTCGGCCCGGAGACCGCCATGGAGGTGCTGCTGGCGCGCCAGCAGGCGGAGTTGGCGGCGCAGCAGATGCGCGTGGAGAAATCCAGAGCGGCCGCGGCCCAACTGATCGCCGAATGCTCCTCGCTCCGACCACGGGGCATCGACAGCGATTCCGAACAGCTGGACGGCCTGGAGGCGATCCGGGAACGGCTCACGGAACTGGCCCAGTCGGCGCAGGTCGAGGTCGCCACGTTCGCGCCGGGCGGCGCGCACCGGGCCGAGGACCTTCAGGCCAGTCGCGCTCCCAACTCCGCGCTGCTCGACCGCGGGGTGCGGATGCGGACGGTCTATCTCGACAGTGTGCGCAACCATCAGCCCACGCTGGACCACGTCGGCTGGCTGCACTCCCGCGGCGGACAGGTCCGTACCGTGCCCGAACTCCCGGTCCGGATGATCATCTTCGACCGGTGCAAGGCGGTGCTGCCGGTCGACACGAGCGACGCCCGGGTCGGCGGAGTGGTGCTGAGCGGGGCGGGGACGGTCGCGGCCCTGTGCGCGCTCTTCGAGGGCGTGTGGAACACCGCGACGGCGCTGGGGAGTACACCGAAGTGCGAGGCGAACGGCATGCCGCCGCAGGAGCGTGCCGTGCTCAAGATGCTCGCCCAGGGCTACACCGACGAGGCCATCGCCAAGCGCCTCGGCGTCTCCCCGCGCACGGCCCGGCGCACCGCCGCCACCCTGATGGAACGCCTGGACGCGCGCAGCCGCTTCGAGGCGGGGGTGCACGCCGTCCAGGACGGCTGGCTGCCCTCCTCGCGCTGAGTGCTGAGCGCCGACCGCCGGGCGCCGGTACGGGTGACCCGTACCGGCCGGTCGCCTCGGGCCCTGTCGTCGCATGCCCGCCCGCCGCGCCCGGGGCGCGGACGGCGGAGGTGCGACGACAGGGCCCGTGCGCTCAGGCGGGCACCGCGCCGACGCGTGCCTCCTTGCGGTCGGCGAGGAGCAGGGCCAGGGCGGGCAGCAGGGTGACGGTGTAGATCGCGAGGACCCAGGTGAAGGAGTGGGCGAAGGCGCCGGGCACCAGTCCGTGGCGCTCGCGGGCCGCCTGCTCCAGGACCACGGTGACCACGGCGAGGGCCACCGTGCCGCCGATCCGCTGGATCAGGTTGAGCTGGGAGGAGGCGTCCGGGATGGACTGCGGGCGGACCGACTGGAAGGCCCGGGTCATCGCCGGCACGATCGTCAGTCCGGTGCCCAGGCCGCGCACCACGAGGCTCGCGCACAGCAGCACGTACGAGGTGTCCGAGGACAGCGTGGTCAGCGGCACGGTCGCCACCATCGTCAGGGTGATGCCGACGACGACGGTGCCGCCACCGCCCAGCCGCTTCATCAGCACCCGGCACAGCCAGGCCGCGGTGACCACGCCGAGGCCTCCCGTGGACATCAGCAGACCGGTCGTCACGGCCGTCTCGCCGCGGGCGGTCTCGAAGTAGAGCGGGATGAGCATCATCGGCGAGTAGAGGACGAAGCCCAGGCAGAAGATGTTGATCGCGGCCGTCCGGTACACGCGGTGGGCGAACAGGCGCACGTCGAGCAGCGGGTGGGCCGCGCGCAGTTCCCGGACGACGAACACGGCACCGCTCGCGACGGCGAGGACCAGCGGGACCAGGAAGGCCGCCCGCCCGTCGAGGGCGTGGTCGGAGAACTCGTGCACGGCCAGCACGGTGCAGACCGTGCAGGCGGCCGAGGACACCAGGCCGATCACGTCCAGCGGCTTGGCGGCACCCTCCCTCGGGCGGTCCGCGGGGACCCGGCGCAGGGTGACGTACAGCAGGCCGGCGCAGAGCGGGACGTTGACGACGTACACCGCGGACCATCCCCCGGCCTCGACCAGGAGGCCGCCGATCGTCGGGCCCAGCAGCGGGCTGATCAGCATGACGCTGCCGTTCAACGACTGCACCCGGCCCAGGTGTTCGCGGGGCACGCCACTGGTGAGGAGGATCGTCGACACGGGGGTGAGCACACCGGCGGCGGCGCCGGCCACCCCGCGGGCCGCGATCAGCTCGGGCAGGCTCTGGCTGGCCGCGCAGGCCGCCGAGCCGAGCGCGAACAGCAGGATCGCGGCGGCGAAGACGCGCCGTACGCCGAACCGGTTGGCGAGCCAGCCGGTGGCCGGCATGGTGGCGGCCAGCGCCATCAGATAGGTGGTCACCACCCACTGGACCTGGCCGATGGAGCCGAACCTGGCCGTGGTCTCGTGCAGGGACACATTGACGATGGTGGTGTCGAGCAGGGCGAGGAAGCCGCCCATGATGGCCGCGGCCATCGTGACGAGGGCGGGGCCGGAAGCGGCCCGCGGAGGGCTCGGCGCGTCCTCTTTGGTCTGTTCGGTCAGTGCCATGGGTGGGCGTCCTTAGCAGGGCGATGAGGTCAACAGGGCGGTGGGCCGGGGCGAGGGGCCGGGGCGGTTCGCCGCCGGTCGGGGCGTACCGGCCTCGGGGCGTACCGGCCTCGGGGCGTACCGGTCGGTTCGGGCAGGCGGCTCGGGCCGGTCGGCACGGGTCCGTCGGGGGCCGGTCGGCACGGGTCTGCCGGGGGCCGGTCGGCACGGGTCTGCCGGGGGCCGGTCGGCACGGGTCTGCCGGGGGCCGGTCGGCACGGGTCTGCCGGGGGCCGGCGGCTCGGGTCTGCCGGGGCCGGCGGCTCGGTCCGTCGGGGGCCCGGCGGCTCGGGTCCGTCAGCGGGTGTCGGTCAGGGCGTGCTCGATGTCGTCGAGGACCGCCCCGGCCGCCTCGGCCGCGCCGGGGCGCCTGCGGCAGGACAGGGTCAGTTCGGTCTCGTCGCCGACCTGGCAGGTGCTCAGGAACATCTCGGCGTAGGGCACGAGCATCGGCAGCGTGGAGAAGCCGGTCGGCCGGAACCGGTCGGTGCGCAGTTCGCCGGTGTCGATCCGGCCGTGGTCGGAGATGATCGCCGTGCACGGGAACCGGGTGCCGTCCAGCTCCTGGGCCTCGCGCAGCGAGTTGGCGAAGGGATTGCTGCGCAGGAAGTCCCCCTCCAGCGCGGCCACCTCGCGCTTGCCGAGCAGAGCCCGCACGATCTGGCCGTGCAGCCGCTTCCAGCTGTCGTCCCGGTGCAGGTCCAGCACCAGCCGGGAGGTGAGGTTGGCGGTGGAGCGGACCGTGCGGTCGTGGCGGCGCAGGTCCACCGGCACGATCAGCCGGCCCGTCTCGCCGCCCAGCCGGCCGGAGAGGGCGGCGGCCACCCGGGCGGTGACCGCCGACGGGGCCGCCCGCACCCGGCGCCGCATCCAGAGCGGGGTGCCGTCGGCCGGTCCCTCCCCGAGGATCGCGGGCAGTCCCTCCAGCCGGGCGGGCGGCTCGGCGGGCGGCACCTTCCCGGCGGCCTTCCGGAAGTGGGTGTCGTCGACGACGGACGCGGCGCCCACCGGCTCCTCGCCGCGCAGCACCCGGAACACGTCGGCGATCCACTGCCGGAGCCCGCGGCCGTCGGTGACGATGTGACTGGCCCGCACGACCAGCCGGGTCGACGGCCCCGCGACGAGCCCCACCTCGCAGACCGGGCCGGTGACGACGTCCAGGTCGCGGTGGAAGAAAGGGGCGTCGAAACCGTCGCCGGCGGGGAGTTCGACGACCGGCGGGAGCGGGCCGTCGGCGCGCCAGCCGGCACCCCGGCGCCGCACCGCGAGGCCGGGGCTCGCCAGGGTGGCGGACCGTACCGCGTCCCGCAGCGCGTCGGGGTCGATGCCGCCCTCGCCCTCCACGATCATCTGGATCAGCTGCGGGGTGCCGGTGGCCGCGGCGTTCAGGTAGCCGCGCTCGATCTGCGAGATACGGCGGGTGTAGGGCCGTACGGCCGCCGCTGTGGCTGTCATGCCGGCTCCAGGGTCGAGGTGTGCATACGGACGGGGGCGGGGGCGTCGGCCGCGAGGGCCAGGTGCATCGCCGGGGCCACCGTCGTCGAACGCACCCGGTACGAGCCCACGTTGGTGGGCCGCCAGCCCGGCCGCCACGCGGGCAGCCGGACCCCGGCGAAGGTCTCCTTGGTGACGTGCGAGGCCTTGATGAGCGCCTCGCACTCGGCGAAGTCCCGGATCTCGGCGGGCTGCCGGCGGCCGAGCAGGGTGCCGAGCCACCGCATGGCGGCCGGGCGGTCCCGTTCGTCCTGGAGGTCCACCCCGAGGTGCACCGGACCGGCCGACAGGGCCACGGCGCTGTAGCCGTCGCAGTGCGCGACCGAGGCGGAGAGGTGATGGGCCGGGACGTACCAGCGCTTGTGGACGTCCCTCGTGAGGTCCCGCGCCCCGATGTCGAGGCCGTACACCCGGGCGACGGCCTCGATGATCAGCGAACGGCCGGAGGCGTCGAGGCGGTGGCCCATGCGGTCGCGTGGAAGGTGCGGGTGGTGGGTGACCAGGCAGTCGATCGGGGCGGGTCGCGCCGCGCCGCGCACCACCGGATCCATCACCAGCCCCAGCAGCGCTCCCATCACGCCTCCGCGTCGAACACGGCCGCCGCGTAGCTGCCGCCGTAGGCGAAGCTGGAGAGCAGCAGCCTGCCCTGCCGGGTCGGGGCGGTCAGCGCCGCCACCAGGCCCAGGGCGCCCGCACTGCCGTAGGTCTCCCCCAGCAGGGCCTTGGGGGTGATCGTCGGGCGGTCGGCAAGGCCCGCGAGGCGCAGGGCCCGGGACTGGGCGGTGTCCACCAGGCTGTAGCCGGAGGCCGCCGAGACGACGGTGTCGATCTCGTCGGGCGTGACCCGCGCCTCGGCCATCGCGCCGCGCAGCGCCCGCGCCCAGGCCTCGCCGTCCCGGCCGATGCGGCCGATCCCGGCCGACTCGCCGGAGGCGCCGTAACCGCGCACCTTCGCCAGGACGTCCGCGCCCCGGGACGAGGCCGAGCGCTCGCTCTCCAGGAGGACGGCCGCCGCGCCTTCGCTGAGCACCATGCCGCTGCGGCCGCCGGGGACCACCGGTCCGGAGCGCGCGTAGCCGGGGAGGCCGGCCTGGGTGGCCAGCGCCTGCTCGGGGAACTCGTCGGCGATCACGACCATGATCCGGTCCGCCATGCCGCGTGCGATGACCCGGGCGGCGAGCTGGAGGGCCAGGACGGAGCTGGTGCCGCCGTTGGCGATGGTCGCGGTGTAGCCGCGGTAGCGGTGCAGCATCGCCACATGGCCGGCCGCCGCGTTGACGACCGTGTTGGCGAACAGCGCCGGGTTGGCGCCGCTGATGCCCTGCTGGAGGACGCCCTTGTGGAACTGCAGGACCGAGGTGACCGGTCCGTAGCCGGTGGCGAAGACGATGCCCGTGCCCTCGGCCTCGGCCCGCGAGGGCTTGCCGTGCCGGCCGTAGAGGTCGGCGACCGCGGCGGCGGCCAGCAGGCTGAGCGGGTCCATCCGGCGGGCCCGGCTCGGGTTGATGCCCCGGGACGCCGACTTGACGTCCACCCGGCCGACGGGCACCTCGCCCACGCCCCGCACGTGTTCGGTGGCGGTGAAGCAGGCGCGTTCGTCGCCGAGGGCGGCCACCAGGTCGGCGGTGTTGCCCGCGCCGCCCGCCAGTCCCGCGACCCCGGTGACGACGACCTCGTGGACCTGCTCGGTACGGCGCGGGGCCGAGCTCGGGCGGCCCGGCCGGTTGAGGACGACGGAGGCGTTGTTGCCGCCGAACGCGAAGGAGTTGGAGATGACCACCTCGGGACCGGCCCCGGCACGGCCGGTGTCCGGGATGACGTCCAGGCCGAACGGCTGGGCCACGCCCCGGGTGTTGATGGTCGGCGGCAGGGTGCCGCGGTCGATGGCCAGGGTGCTCACCACCGCCTCGACCGCCCCGGCCGCGCCGAGGGTGTGGCCGAGGATCGACTTGGTGGAGCTGGCCGGCGGCACCGAGGAGCCGAACAGCAGCTTCACCGCCTTCGGTTCGGAGGCGTCGTTCGCCGGGGTGCCCGTGCCGTGCAGGTTGAGGTAGTCGACGTCACTCGGGGTCAGTCCCGCCGTGTCCAGGGCCTGGGCCATGGCGGCGCAGGCGCCCTTGCCGCTCGGGTCGGGAGCTGTCTGGTGGTAGCCGTCGCAGGAGAGGCCGTAGCCGCCCAGTTCGGCGAGGACGCGGGCGCCCCGGGAGGCGGCGCGGTCCGCCGACTCCAGGACCATGAACCCGGCCCCCTCCCCGAGGGTCAGGCCCGTGGACGCCGACATCGGCGAGCACGGCTCCGGGTCGAGCGCGCCCAGGGCGCTGAACCCGTACGCCGAGAGCGAGGCGAGGGGGTCGACGCCGCCGCAGATGACGTGGTCGACGTCCCCCTTCCACAGCAGCTCGGCCGCGTAGCCGAGGGCCACGGCGCTGGCCGCGCAGGCGTTGGACAGGACCACGCGCGGGCCGCGCAGGTCGAACTCGGCGGCGATGTAGTCGCCGACGCAGGGCAGTTGGACGGCGGCCGCCCGCTCCGCGTCCAGTTTCCCCTCGTGGACGAGGTCCGCGTGGACGCTCTCCAGCGTCGGCATGGCGCCGAGGCTGGAGCCGACCACGACCGCGACCCGGTCCCGGTCGACGGTGTCCAGGTCGAGCCCGCTGCTCTCCAGCGCCTCCCGGATGGCGGTGGCGGCGAGGCCGTAGCAGCGGTCGACGTCGGCCGGCTGCTCGCCGGTGACCATGCCGGCCCACTCGGTCAGCAGCTCGGAGGTGTCCATGAGGGTGTTGGTGCGGATGCCGGAGGTGCCGGCCGCGATGGACGACCAGCCCTTCTCGACGTCGTCACCGGCACCGGTGATCAGTCCCAGGCCCGTCAGGGCGATTCTCGGCGTGGACATCAGGCGATCCGGGTGGTGAGGGAGCGGGCGATGACACGGGGCAGGGTCACGGTGCGCAGCGGGCGCTCGGCGGCCTGCTCGTCCCGGGCGGCCAGTTCGAGGCCGGAGACCCAGAACGGGGCGTCCAGGAGGGCGAGGACGAGCTCCTCCTCCGGGTTGGCGGAGGGCGCCTGCCACAGGACCGTGCCGATCTCCCGGCCGGCCGCCGTCACCTGCGTGCCGGCCGTGAACCGGCTGTCCGCGGGGGCGGCCAGGGCGGTCAGCCGGGCGGTCTCGGCGGTGGGCCTGACCAGGTCGTCGGAGCCGCGGAACTCGCCGATCCGGTTCCAGTCGATCATCCAGGACAGGTCGGCCTCGTCGACCGAGAGACCGGCGAAGCCGGCCGCGTAGACGGCCATGCCGGCCTCGGCCTGGACCCGGGCGAGGCCCTCGTCGCCGACCGGCGCGCCGCCCTCCTCGCGGACCGCGGCCAGCACGGCCCGGTGGGCGGCCTCGGGGGCGTTGCTGATGAGCAGGTAGCCGTACTCGCCGGTGGTGCCGACGCGGGCCAGGTGGGCGAGCGCCGCCGGGTCGTCGGGCAGCGCGGCCTCGGTGACGGCGTGCAGGGTCAGGCCCGAGATGTCGAAGTCGACGAAGCGCGCCGCGACGGACCAGGCCGTCGGGCCCTCGAACGCCGTGGCGGCCCAGCCCTCCGGCTCGATGTCGACCTCGACGCCCTCGGGGACGTCCAGCCCGTCGAGGTAGCCGCGCAGCTCGTCGGCGCTCACCCGGGTGCGGGGCAGCAGCCAGGCGTCCTCGCCGATCTCGAAGTGCAGCAGGATCGCGAACGGGGTGCCGTCGGCGTTCAGGGCCAGCACCTCGCGGACGGAGTCCGGCTCGACGAAGTCGCCCGACTTGGCCAGGAACTGGTCGAGCAGCGACAGCCGCTCGTCGCCCGAGACCCGGACCAGCGGGGCGTCGATCCGGTAGGCGCCGATGGTGGTGCGCACGGTGGCGTAGTCGTCCGAGGCGGTACGGAGGGCGGAGACGGTGGTGGTGGTCATGGTGTGGCGTTTCCTCTCGGGAAAAGAAGTGGTTGACGGTGGTTCAGGACCGGGTGGGTCCGCTGTGCACGGCCAGCTGCCAGGCGCTCGGCCGGCGGGCCGGGGACACGCAGCCGATGAGCAGGCCGGAAGGGGTCGTACGCAGGACGAGTTCGGCCTGCGGGCACGCGCCGTCGGCGGGCCGGACGTCGAGCCAATGGCCGTCGGCGAGTCGTACGGTGGCCGCGGTGGCCCAGATCTGGCGGAAGCCGGCCGAGCCGAGCTCCCATCGGGTGCCGGCCGAGTCGAGCAGCACGGTGGTCTCGCGCGCGGTGTTCGGGGTGAGCCAGAGGACGATCTCCTCCTCGCTGTCCGGGGCCTGGATGTCGGCCCGGACCGGCTCGGCGGTGTCCTCGGGGGCGGTCAGTTCCCAGCCGATCCGCTCGCGCGGGGCGAACAGGCCGAGCGGGTGCTTCTCCTCCCAGGCGCCCGGTGCCACGCCCCAGCCGAGACCGCTCGCGCGGCCGAACCGGCTGTTCTCCGCGGTGACCCACATGCCCGACGACCAGCGGGGGTTGTAGCCGAAGGCCCGGGTGCGCGGGTACGGGCTGCGCAGGACCTTGGTGGTGCCCTCCTTCCACGAGGTGACCCCGGCGGCGGAGGCGGTGAGCTCCAGCCGGCGGACGGCGCCCGGCTTCGGGACGGTACGGGCGGGTCGTACCGCTTCCGTCCCCGCGTCGGTCCCCGCGTCCGCCGGGCGGAAGTCGGTCCGCAGCCGGGCCACTCCGTCCTGGCCGGCCGCCAGGCCGCGCTCCAGCAGGGCACTGTGGATCAGCCTGACCGGCTCGCGGACCGGCAGCCCGATGCCCCACGAGGTTCCCCGCCAGGCCAGCTCGGTGCCGGCCGGGACCACCTGGGAGGCGGCGACCGCCTCCGAGGCGTCGCGGACGCCGAGGCCGAGGCCGATCGGGTGGCGCTCGCCTTCCGGGTGGACGAAGGTGCCCTGCCGCAGGCCGACCGTCTGGAAGATCCGGCCGGGGCGGCTGGTGAAGGCGAAGTCCTGCCGCAGGGTGCCCTCGGTGAGGGTGACCGTGCCGACGACCTCGTCCTCGCCGCACCGCTCGGTGACCCGGACCCCGTTCTCGACGGCGACGATGTCCAGGTCGCGGGGCTCGCCCTCGCGCCAGCCCGCCGGGCGGTCGGCCCGGCAGCTGGGCCAGGTGGAGACGAACAGCGGGCCGTGGTGGCCTTCGGCCAGCACCGACAGCGTGCCGTCGTCGCCGTCCACCTCGCAGACCAGCCCGCCGGAGCCGAACCGGTGCGGCTCCGGCCGCCGCGGGGCGCGCACGTGGTACGGCGGTTCGGTGAGCCGCAGCGCGCGGGCGGTGCCGTCGGGTCCGGTGACCTCCGCCTCGCGGACGACGCCGCGGTCGACGTCGACGCTCGCGGTGATCCGGAACTCGCCCAGCGCCAGGTGGTAGTCGACCGTGCGGACGCCGTCCACCAGCCGGACGTCGGAGCGCAGTTCGTCGTCCCGGGCCTCGGTGACCGTGCCGAAGCTGTTCAGTCCCCCGAGGGCCGACCTGACCTCCGGGCCCAGGTCCGCGAACACGCTGCGCAGGACCAGCGGGATGTAGTTGTGCAGTTCGACGTTGCCGTCCTCGCCGGGCACGGTCCGGCCCACGGAGACGCAGCCGACGCGCCGGTAGAGCTTGAACGCGACGCTGTTGGCCGGGTTGACGGTGAGCCGGAGCACGAGGCAGCCGGACTGCACCATCCACTCGACGGCCTCCGTGAACAGCCGGCCGGTGATGACGCCGTTGCGGTAGGCGGGGGCGACGAAGAACATGTCGGCGATGAGCTCACCGGCGCGGGCGGAGCGCCGGCCGGTGTTGTGGAACAGGCCGAAGGTGCCCACCACACGCCCGCCGTCCACGGCCACGAGGAAGGTTCCCGTGTCCCGTTCGGCCAGCTCGCGCTCCAGCTCGTCACCGGTGATGCCGCCCGCTACCGGGTTGGGGTTGTCGCGGTGGCGGTTGTAGAGCGCCGCGATGTCATGCGCGTCGCCCTCCTGGTACGGGCGGATCGTGATGGACATGCCTCACCTCCTTTTCTTCGAGGGTTCTTCGAGGGTTCTTCTGGAGTTCTTCGGGCGGGACCCGTGCGGAGGGGGTCAGGCCTTGCGGCCGGTGGTGACGATCAGGGAGCCGGCGGCGGCCAGTTCCGAGCCGACGCTCGCCCGCACCGACACCTGCCGGAGGCCGCCCAGCCGCTGGCCGAGCTTGGCGTCCAGGGTCAGCTGGTCGCCGGGGACGACGAGCCGGGAGAACTTCATCGAGCTGATGGACCCGAGGTAGCCGACGCTCGCGGAGGGGTCGCCGCCGCCCGCCGGCTCACCGGCGGCCGCTGCCGCCGCGGCCTCCTCGATGATCTCGGCGACATACACGACGGCCACCAGCTGGGCCATCGCCTCGACGATCATCACGCCCGGCATGATCGAGTGGTCGGGGTAGTGCCCGGCGAAGAAGGGCTCGTTCACCGACACGCTCTTCACACCGCGGCCCGAGACGCCGGGGACGACGTCGTAGGCACGGTCGATCATCAGCATCGGCCAGCGGTGCGGCAGCATCCGCTTGATGTCGTCGGAGGAGTAACTGTGCTTCTGCTTCGGCCTCGCGGGGGCCTCGGAGGCGATCGTCATGCTCAGACCTCGCGGGCTTCGATGAAGTCGACCAGGGCGTTGATGGAGCCGAAGGCCTCGAAGTCGTCGTCGCTGATCAGCACGTCGTACTCGTTGTTGACCATGACGACGATCTCCAGGGTGTCCAGCGAGTCCATCTCCAGGCCGCGGCCGAACAGCGGCTGGTTGTCGGAGACGACGGCGGGCTCGACGTCCAGGCCGAGGCGGTCGATGATCATCGACTTGACCTTCATGTTCTTCGCGAGACGGGTCTCGGCCTGGGTACGGATGTCCTCGAAGGTGGCGACGGACACGGTGCTTCCTTTCACAGAGGGACAAGTGGTGTGCAACTGCTGCGTTTACTGCGTTCTGATGGCTAGTTGGGGATCATTCCGCCGTCGACGGTGAGCACCTTGCCGGTGATGTAGGAGGCGGCGGGGGCGGCCAGGAAGGCGGCCGCCTGGGCCACCTCGGCCGCGGTGCCCATGCGCCCCATCGGGATGACCTGGAGGGCCTCCTTCATGTGGGCCGGCGGCACCTTCTTGACCATGTCGGTGTCGATGAACCCGGGCGCGACGACGTTGACCCGGATGCCGCGCGGGGCGACCTCGTACGACAGCGTCTTGGCCATGGCGATCACCCCGCCCTTGCTGGCGGCGTAGTTGGCCTGGCCGGCCCGGCCGGCGATGCCGCTGGTGGAGGCGATGAAGACGATCGCGCCGCCGCTCGCGTACATCTGCTTGGTCGCCTCGCGGGCGGTGTAGAAGGTGCCGGTCAGATTGGTCCCGATGACCTCCTGCCACTTGGCGGAGCTCATCGCGGCCAGGTGACCGTCGGCGGTGACACCGGAGTTGAGGACGGCGACGTCGAGACGCCCCCAGGCCGCCTTCAGCTGCTTGTACATGGCGGCGACCTGGGCCTCGTCGGAGACGTCCGCCCGGACCGGCAGGGCCTCCCGGCCGAGTTCGCGGATCCGCTCGGCGACCTCCTCGGCCTTCGCCGCGTTGGAGCGGTAGTTGAGGGCCACGTCGCAGCCGTGCTCGGCCAGGGTGAGCGCGATCGCCGCGCCGATGCCGCGCGAGGCGCCGGTGACGAGGGCCTTGGTGCCCTCGGCGAAGAAGGTGCTCATGCGGCCCTCCCCACCATCGCCGCGGTGACGCGGTGGCTGCCCGGGTCGAACCCGGCGGCCTCGGTGCCGAGGCCGGCCGCGGTGGCGGCCTTGAGGACCGCCTGGGCGACCGCGAGGTCGAGGATGCCGAGCCCGAAGGGCGAGAAGACGATCGTGCCGTCCGTGGCCGGCGGCTCGGAGCAGCCCAGCACGGTGGCGATCTCGGCGTGCACGAACTCCCGGTGACCGGTCTCCTGCTCGGCCCGGTGCAGGGAGGTCCGCTCACGGACGGCGTGCTCTATGTCGTCGACCACGTTGTACGCGCCGAGCACCGAGCCGGTGCTCAGGTCGCGCAGTGACAGGTGCAGGATCACCTGGCGGGACGGGCGGTGGGGGTGGTCGGCCAGGTCGAGCCAGTACGTCGAGTCGGTGGTCGCGATGCTCACCGTCTCGGCGCCGAGCGCCGCGGCGACGTCACCGGTGCGGAAGGTGATCCCCTGGTACTCGCACTCCAGTTCGGCGGCGAACACCTCGGCACGGCCCGGGACCACGTCCTGGAGCACCACGGTCTCGAGCTCGGGGTGGGTCAGGGTGAGGAAGGCCAGGACCCGCTGGTTGATGGTGCCGCAGCCGATGAGCCCGGCCGTGCGCACCGGACGGGAGCCGTGCAGCGCGCCGCTGGCGAGGGCGGCGCTCGCCGCGGTCCGGGAGGACGAGATCTGACTGCCTTCCAGCAGGGCCTGCGGATATCCGGTGTCGAGGTCGTTGAGCACCTGGACGGAGGAGGCCCGCTGGAGACCCTGCTCGACGTTGGCCGGGAAGGACGAGATCCACTTCAGGCCCATCACGGGCTCCGGGCCGCCCAGGTAGGCGGGCAGGGAGATGATGCGCGAGCCGGCGGGCCGCGGCGGGCGCAGGAAGCTGGAGAACGGCACCTGCGAGTGGCCCTGGCCGTGCAGCACGTAGGCGCTGCGGACCGCGTCGAGGACGGCGGGTCCGAGGCCCTTCAGGGCCACTTCGACGTCGTCGCGACCGAGGATCCTCATGACTGACTCCTTTCGTGATCGGTGGTGTCGGGAACGGGGTTGTCGTCGGTGAGCGGGAATTCCTTGAAGCGGTCCTCGACCCAGGAGTCGGAGTAGACGGTGTCGAGGTAGCGGTCGCCGCCGTCGGGAAGGACGGCCACGCAGGTCGCGCCCGGTTCGATCCAGGACGCGGCGGCCTGGAGGGCGGCCACGACGGCACCCGAGGAGCCGCCGGCGAGGATGGACTCCTGGGCGAGCAGCTGCCGGCAGCCGCGTACGCAGTCGAAGTCGGTGACCTTGACGACCCGGTCCGCGAGGCCGGGCCGCAGCAGCGGGGGCACGACCGCCGCCCCGTGGCCGGGAATCGTGCGCCGGTGGGTGAGCTCCCACGGCTCCGGCGGTCCGAAGATCACGCTGCCGACCGCGTCCACCGCCACCACGTTCGTGGCCAGGCCGTGGTCGCGGATGTACTCGGCGCAGCCGCGCAGCGTCCCGGTCGTGCCCGCCGCGAGGAACAGGTGGTCGGGGCCGCCGGGGAGGGCCTCGTGGATCTCCCGCATGGTGTGGTGGTGGGCCCGGGAGTTGTGCTCGTTGGCGTACTGGTTGGGCCAGTAGGCGTCCGGGACGCTCGCCAGGAGCGAGCGCACCCGCTCGATCCGGGCCGGCAGGTACTCGCCGGTGGCCGGGTCGCGGTCGACGACCTCGACCTTGGCGCCGTACGCCCGCATGATGGCGGCGTTCTGCGGGGTGGTGCGCGGGTCGATCACGCAGATCAGGTTCAGCCGGTAGAAGTTGCACAGCTGGGCGAGGGCGATGCCCAGGTTGCCGGAGGAGGACTCCACGACCGTGGAGACGCCGGGGACGAGCTTCCCCGTCCGGATGGCGTGCTCGATCATCGACTTGGCGGCGCGGTCCTTGATGGAGCCGCCGGGGTTGAAGCGCTCGCACTTGGCGTACACCTGGAACCGCGCGGGCGGGAACAGGCGGTCGAGGGCGACCAGCGGGGTGCCGCCGATCGTCGCGACGATGTCGGGGTCCCGGGTGCGGGTGGCACGGACCGCGAGGGCCGCGCCGTCGGAGGCGAGGACGGTCATTCCGGCACCTTTCTGCTGATCTGGAGCCGCAGTTCGCTGACGAAGCGCTCGCCGTCGGCGTCCGGCAGCCAGGAGTCCTCCGGAGCCGGCAGCGGCTCGCTGAGGGTGATGACGGCGTCGGGGTCGAGCCGGCGCGCGGCCCGGACGAGGTTGGCGAAGGACAGCACCAGCGTCGGGCTGGTGAAGTCGACGAGGGACGGCTTGGTCTCCTCGGGGAACTTGACGAAGAGCAGGTCGGGCAGGGCGTGTTCGGCCACCCAGCGGCGGACGGCGAGATAGTCGCGCTCCCGCTCGGCCTTGTCGGGCAGTGCCGTTCCGGCGGCCGGCAGTCGCCAGGTCTCCCGGAACAGGACCAGGTCGTCGAGGCTCACGCGCGGGGCGTGCGGCCGGTCCAGGCCGATCTTGAAGGCGTCCGCGGCGATGATCGCGACGGGCACCGCGAGCAGCTCGGCGATGCTCCAGACACCCCCGTCGGGGGTGGTCGCGGTGACCGTGCCGTCCTGCTCCGTCAGGCCGACGCAAACCGCGGGGTCGACGCGGGCGCGGTCGTCGTACGGGGCCCGGGTGAAGCCGATCAGCCGGTCGCCGGCGCCGATCGGGGCGGGCACCATGCGGCCGCTGTTGCGCTTCCACTCGACCGGCAGCAGCGGCACCAGGCGCCGGGCGCCGATCGCCGCGTTCACCTTGTCCCGCAGGGAGCCGGCGTCGGTGGTCCAGTCGAGGAACGGCAGGTCCAGTGTGGCCAGGCAGGCGTGCAGTTCACCGAGGACGGTGGTGTAGTCGCCGGCGTTGAAGGCGTCGACGGACCGGGCCACCACCTGCAGGTCGGGGCTGTGCACGGCGAGATGGGGTGAGCGCACCGGACCGGTCGCGAAGACCTCGCGGGCCCGCTCCTCGATCTCGGACACCGACAGGCGTACCGGGGCCCGCTGTTCCTCGGCGAGGTGCAGCACCTCGCGCCACTTCTCGGCGAGTTCACGGGTCGCGGTCCGCACCGGGGTGGCGTGGTCGCCCCAGAACAGCCCGAGCACCTGCGTCCACACGTCGGCGAGGGTGACGTCCCCGCGGCGGCGGGCCGCGGCCTTCCGGACGAACCCGGCGACCTCCGCCTCCACCAGTTCGGCGAGCCGGTTGCCGAACCAGTCCGCCGCGTCCGCGACCAGGGCCAGCGGACGGGCGATCCCGTCCAGGAAGTCCCGCCCCAGGTCCATCCGGCAGTCCCGGAGGGAGTCCTGGTAGCAGAGCGTGCGGCCGGCATACGCCTTGCCCTCGTCGCGGGAGGCGGACTGTCCCGTCGTCCGGACGAAGAACTCGTCGAGCCGGTCGAGCGCCGCCACGAGCTCCTCGGCGCTCGACGCGCGGTCGATGCCGTCGCGCAGCCGGTCGAGTCCGGTGAGGACCGCGTCGAAGCGGACGAACAGCTCCGGGTCGCCGATGCCGGCCACCCGCCGGCGCAGCACCTCCTCCGCACGGACGTCGACGGGGATGTTGGCGTCCCAGGTCAGTACCCGCTGCCGCAGCAGCCGGGTCAGGACCTTCTCCACCCGCTCCCGCGCCGTCGCCGGATCCCAGCCGGTCGCCTCGGCGACGGCCTCGCCGCCGCGGTCGCCGTCCACCAGGCGCAGCACCCGGACGTCGTCCTCGCGCAGCCGCACCGTACGGCCGCCCTGGAGGACGAGCCGGTCGCCGTCGAGGTGCACGTCGGGCCGCAGCATCGGCGGGAACCACCAGCGGGCGCCCGGCTGCCCGGCCATCCAGTCGGCCAGCGCGGCCACCGTCCAGCGTTCGAGGAAGGTACGGCTGCGCGAGGTGAGCGAGGGGCCGACCTCGAGATCGACGGCGCGCTGCCCCTGCCCGACGGAGATCCACGCCCCGGGGCCGAAGAAGCCGATGGTGTCGGCCTTGGCGCAGTACCGAAGCCAGTACATGGCGAGGGTGCGTTCCCGCTGCCGGCGCTTGGACTCCTTGCCCTTGCGCGCGGCGAGGGAGTCGAGGATCTGGTAGACGGTGCGGTTCTGCCAGGCGATGGCGGTGCGCACCTTGTCGTCGGTGGCGAGCCGGGCCAGCCGCCCGGCCTCGGCGTCGGTGTCGGCGCGGTAGGCGGCGCTGAAGGCCTCCTGGCCGTCCGTCCCGCCGTCCGTCCCGCCGCCGGTCTCCAGCAGCCGCGCCGCGTGGGCGGCACGCGGTCCGCCGATCAGGCCGAGGCCGGAGACCGGGAACCCCGCACTGCGGAGCAGTCCGACGCCCCACACCCGCCACGCGCTGTCGCCCAGCCGGTACGACGGTCCGAAGGCCGTCCAGTCGAGCGTGCGGGTCGCTTCGAGCGTGCCGGTCATGCCGCCGCCCCTTCCGCCGCCCGTCGGCCGAGCGCGGCCGCCAGCCGGGAGATGCCCTCGGCGATCCGCTTCTTCGGCACGTTGCTGAAGCACAGCCGGAGCGCGTCGGCGTTCCCCCCGCCGATGCCGAAGTGGGAGCCGGGCACGAAGGAGACCCCGTGCGCGGCCGCCGCGTCGGCGAAGGTGTTCGTGTCGACGCCGTCGCGGTGCCGCAGCCAGATGTAGAAGCCGCCGTCCGGCCGCTGCCACGACCAGGGCCCGTCGGTGCCGAGTCCGGCGTCCAGCGCGTCGGCCATCAGCGTCGAGCGCTCCCGGTAGCTCGCCCGGTAGGCGTCGACGAGGTCGGTCCAGCCGGACCGGGTGTGGAACGCGGCGAGCGCCGCCTGGGCGAGCGCCGACGGGGACAGCGCCATGATCTCGGTCGTACGGCGCAGGGTGCTCGCGAGTTCCGCCGGCGCCGCGATCCAGCCGCAGCGCAGTCCGGGCGCGAACACCTTGGAGAAGGTGCCGAGATAGATCACCCGGTCGGGGTCGAGGCCCTGGAGGGTGTCGGTGGTCCGCCCGTCGAAGCCGAGCAGGCCGTAGGGGTTGTCCTCGACGATCAGCAGGTCCAGCTCCCGGGCCACGGTGAGCAGTTCCTGCCGGCGGGCGACGGAGAGGGTCGCGCCGGTCGGGTTCTGGAAGGTCGGGTTGCAGTACAGGAGGCGGGCGGTGCGGCCGTCGGCGCGCAGTCGCCGCACCGTCTCGCGCAGTCCCTCGGGGTCGAGCCCCTCGGCGTCCTCGGGCACCGCGTGCGGGTGCAGTCCGGCGGTGCGGAAGGCGGCCGCGGCGCCCGGGTAGGCGGGGGTCTGGCACAGGACCGTCTCCCCCGGGGCGGCGAGGCCCAGGGCCACCGCCATCAGCCCCATCTGGGAGCCGCCGGTCGGGACCAGGTTCTCGGCGGTGGTGCGCCCGCCCTCACGGGCCATCAGGTCGGTGATCGCCGGTACCAAGGCCCCCGCGACATGCGGGGTCGTGTACTGCAGGGCGAGTTTCCCGCCGAGCCGCAGGAGCCGGGAGAGCTGGGCGGAGAGGACGTCCAGCGGCAGGACGTCCAGGTCGGGCAGGCCCCCGGCGAAGGAGATCAGGTCCCCGCCCCGCTCGAACAGTCGCGGCATCTCCACCGCGGGTCGTGTGTCGGTCCACATGGCGGTCAGCTCCCGGTTCTGGCCGGCAGGGCGGCGGCCAACTGGTCCTGCACGCAAGCCAGCAGGCCGGCCGAGGAGGTGAGCGCCGGGTCGGCGAGCGCCTCGGGGTCGATCTCGATGCCGTACTGCTCCTCGACGGCCATCACCAGGGCGATGGTCTGGAGCGAGTCCACGCCGAGGTCCACGAGCGGGGTCTGCGGGTCGGTGACCGTGACGGCGCAGATCTCCTCGACGAGCTGGTCAAACTGCGACTGGTTCATGGGTGGTCCTCGTCTGTGTGGGCTGTCGTGTCGTCTGTCCGATGGGGCGGGGGTCGTCGGCCCGGACCAGCAGCTCGGCGGCCTTGCGGTCCGGTTTGCCGTTCGCGGTCAGCGGTACGGCGTCGAGGGGGACGATCCGGTCGGGCAGCCGGGCCCGGTCGAGGCGCAGCCGCAGCCGGTCGCGGATCTCCTCGGGTGTGAGGGAGGTCTGCACGGCCAGGAGCAGGGGGGCGTCCTCGGTCTCGGGCCGGAGCGCCACCGCCGCGATCACGCCGGGGATCCGCTCGGCGGCGTCCTCGATCTCGGTCAGCCCGAGGCGGATCCCGCGCCGCTTGATCATGTCGTCGTCGCGGCCGACGAAGTAGAGCCGGCCGTCCTCGTCGAGGTAGCCCTGGTCGCCGGTGTGGAGCTCCAGCGCGCCGTCGGCGCCGCGGACGTAGCGGTTCTGCGCCTCCAGCGGGATGCCCCAGTAGCCGCCCATCACGGTGGCGCCGGCCACGACGATCTCGCCGACCTCACGGGGGCCGAGCTCGCGCCGGTCGCCGTCGACGATCCGGACCCGGTCGCCGGGGATGGGCCGCCCGACGGAGTCGGGGTGGGTGGCGTACTCGGCGGGGTCGAGGATCGAGATGCGCTTGCACTCGGTCATGCCGTACATCGAGGCGAACGCCGACCCCGGGAAGACCTCGAGGAGTTCGGCCATGACGGCGCGGCCCGGTCGGGCACCCGTGTTGGTGAACAGCCGCACCCCGGTGGGCCGCCGGAGCCTGCTCTGGAGCAGGGCCAGGATCTGGGCCAGCGAGGGCACGAGCGGGACGACGGTCACGCCGTGCTGCTCGATCGTCCGCAACAGGCCCCGGTCGCGGCCGCGTTCGGCAAGGACGAGCGTGCCGCCGGTACGGGCGCAGAGCAGGGCCTGGTAGAGGCCGTAGTCGAAGGAGAGCGGGAGCCGGCACAGCACCACGTCGTCCGCGGTGTAGCCGAGGCAGGTGCCCACGGCCTCGACGGCCGCGATCATCTGCCGGTGCGGGCAGACGACGCCCTTCGGGCGCCCGGTGGTGCCCGAGGTGTAGATCAGCATCGCGACGCCGTCGTCCGGGATCGGGGCGGCGAAGCCGTCGGCGGCGGCGTCCCGGATCTCCCGCCGGGCCTGCCGGACCGGGACGGTCCGGCCGGCCCGCTCCCCCGCGCCGGGCGGGCAGATCGCCAGGGCGGCCGAGCAGTCCTCGACGATGCCGGCGACCTGGAGGTCGGTCAGGTCGGGGTGGACGGGGACGAAGACGGCGCCGATCCGGAGGGTGGCGTGGAAGAGGGCGAGGAAGGTGCGGTCGTTGCCACCGGCGTGGACGACCCGCTGCCCGGGGGCGACGCCCTGGGCCCGCAGCCAGCCGGCCGCGCGGTCGACGTCCGCGCCGAGCTCGGCGTAGGTCAGGGTGCCGTCGCCGTCGACGACCGCGGGGTGGTCGGGGCGCTCGGCGCGGGCGCGCTCGAAGAGGTCAGACACCGGCATGGGCGGGTTCCTCCTTACGGGTGCTCTCGCCGATGCGCACGAGGGCCTTGCCGATGTCGCGGGCCGTGTTGACCGGGAGGACGTCGAGTTCGGGGTGGCGGCGCTTGAGGATGTTGGCGAGGGTGCGGGCGGGCGGCAGCGACACCGTCAGCCCGGGTGCCAGGCGGGCGAGGGTGTCCAGGCACAGGTCCCAGCGCACCGGCCGGACCACCTGCTCGACGAGCCGCCGGCGGACCCCCTCGGGGTCGGCGACCACCTCGCCGTCGGCGTTGGAGAGCAGGGCCCCGCGGGGGGCCGCGAAGTCGGTGGCGGCGGCCGCGGCGGCGAAGGCCTGCCGCGCGGACTCCATGTACGGGGTGTGGAAGGCGCCCGCGACCGGCAGGGGTTTGACGGTCGACCCGTGCGGGGGCGCCGCCGCCAGCCGCTGGAGGTCCTCTGCGAGCCCGGCGGCGACGATCTGGCCGGGACCGTTGAACGTGGCCGCGTACAGGCCGAGTTCCGCGATCCGCTCCAGCACCAGGGCCTCATCGCCGCCGACCACGGCCGCCATCGAGGTGGGTGCCTCGGCGCAGGCCGCGGCCATCGCCCGGCCACGGACCGCGGCCAGCCGCACCGCGTCGGCGGGTGTGAGGACTCCGGCGTGGGCGGCGGCGGTGAGCTCGCCGACCGAGTGGCCGGCCGTGACCGCGGTGCCCGCCGCCGCCAGCGCCTCGTGGGCCAGCAGGCCCTGGGCGACCAGCAGCGGCTGGGTGTTCTCGGTGCGGGCGATCTCCGCGGCCGAGGCCCGGGTGCCCAAGTGGACGAGATCGCAGTCCGCGGCCTCGGACCAGGCCCGTACGCGCTCGGCGTGGACCGGGTCGCGCAGCCAGCCGGCCATCATGCCAGGGGTCTGGGAGCCCTGACCCGGCGCCATGATTGCGAACATGTGTTCTATCCCCCTTTCGTGTTGAGCCCGTCGCACGGCGCTCGGGCCGGCAGGCGGTGGGATGCGGATGGGATGCGGTGAGGTGGGTGACGTGGGGTGAGGTGGGGCGGGGCGGGGCGAGGTGAAGAGAGGTGAGGCGGAATGGCGCCGGGTGGGGCGAACTACCGGCGACCGGTGCTACTGGCGATCGGTGCTACCGGCGACCGGTGCTACTGGCGACCGGTGCTCTTCGCGAACCGGCGGACGGCCATGAAGCCGAACCCGGCGAACCAGGCGACGATGTTGAAGACGGCGCCCGCCAGGCTGGAGTGCTCGCCGCTGAAGCTGTAGCCGTCGGTGAGGGCGTAGCGGGCGAGGGTGGAGACGCCGTACATCGGCGTGTACCGCGAGATCTCGAGCATGGTGCCGCTCAGCGGGATGAACAGGTTGCCCAGGAAGGCCAGCGCGGTCATCGTCAGCCCCGGCATGTGCATCACGACGTCGGGCTTGAGGGCCAGGCCCAGCGAGATGCCGAGCGCCGCGAAGACCGCGGCCCCGAGCCAGGCGACGACCAGGGACGTCACCCACACCTCGGCGTCGGCGTGCGCACCCGTGACGAAGCCCAGCACTCCGACGATGGCCACCGGCACGGCGGCCATCACCACCGAGCACAGGACCTTGACCAGCAGGTATCCGGGCGGGGCGAGCGGGCTCAGCGCGATCGTGCGCATCCAGCCGGCCGACTTCTCGACCGAGATGGTGGCCGCGGAACTGGTGGCGGCCATCGCGGCCCCGTACACGGCGAGGCCGATCATCATCCAGGCGGCGAAGTTGCCGTGCGGCAGCGTGCCGTGGGCCGGCGCGGTACGGAACAGGGCGAGGTAGAGGACGGCCGGGAGGAGGAGGGTGAAGATCGTGGTCTGACGGTTGAAGCGGCGGGCCAGCTCGTAGCGGACGAAGGTGGGGTTGACTCCGCTGAACGACGAGGCGCGCGGGCGGGCGGGCGGCGCGGTCGAGGTGGTCATCGCGGGCCCTCCTGGCCGGTGCGGCCGGCTTGCGTGATGGCCATGAAGGCCTCCTCGAGGCTTCGGGGCGCGACCTCGATCTCGGTGGCGGAGGTCCGGGTGACGAGCAGCCGCAGCAGGGCGTCGGAGTCGGTGGAGTCGAAGTGGTGGCGATCGCCGCGGACCGCGACCGACCGGACGGACGGCGAGCCGGCCACCGAGGCCGCGTCCTGCGGGCTGATCAGCGCGGAGACGGTACGGCCGCTGATACGGGTGCGGATCGAGGAGGCGGACCCGTCGGCGACGACCCGCCCCTGGTCGACCATCACCACCCGGTCGGCGAACCGGTCGGCCTCCTCCATGTAGTGCGTGGCGAACAGGACCGTCATGCCGTGCCGGGCGTCCTCGCGGACGGTGGCCCAGAACTCGCGGCGGGCCGCCACGTCCATCCCGGCGGTCGGCTCGTCCAGCACCAGGAACTCCGGGTTCGACAGCAGCGCGATCGCGAACCGCAGCCGCTGCTGCTCACCACCGGAGCACTCGGAGACCCGGCGGTCCCGCAGCCTGGTGACGCCGGCCCTGCTCATCACGGTCTCCGGGTCGGCGCCGGGGTGCAGCGAGCCGAGCATCCGTACGGTGGCCTCGACGGTCAGGTCGGGCAGCAGTCCGCCGCTCTGCAGGACCGCGGCCACGCGGCCGGCGCGCACCGCCTGCTGCGCCGCCTCGCCGAACAGCTCCACCTGCCCCGAGTCGGGCCGGGTGAGGCCCAGGAGCATGTCGATCGTGGTCGTCTTGCCCGCGCCGTTCGGTCCGAGAAACGCCACGACCTCGCCGCGCCGGATCCGCAGGTCCAGCCCGTCCACGGCGGTGAACTCCTCGCCCTTGGCGTTGGCGAACCGCTTCACGACCGCGCTGAGCACGGCGGCATCCGGTGACGTCACCTCCCCCGACGCCGGGCGGAGTTGGGTTTCGGTCATCTTCAGGTCCTCACGATCCGGTGGGGGGTGGCTTGACGAGAAACACTCTTGCGCCCACCGCTATCCGCCCGAACCGAAGCGGCTATCCCTGCCCTATCGAGCCCCGGACCGACACACCGAGGAGGCCGGCCGAGCCCATGATCCCGACCTGCCCTGAGGCCCCTCCCATACCTCTGACCAGCACTTCCTCCCCGACTACCGCCCCTACTTCCGCTACTTCCGCCCGGCGCTCGCGTCGGCCTCCGACGGGTGTCCCGACCGTCCCGCGAATCGCGGACCACTACGGTCGGCGCGGTGGCGAGAACCTCTTCGTCGCGAACCCGGAAGGGTGGCCGGATGCCGTCGCACGAGGTCACTCCGGACGGCACCCCTCGTGACGGCCGCGATCGCTAGGGTTGACCCATGACCGCACTGCCCGACTGGATGCGCCCGCCGCGCGAGGAAGGCTGGCTCGCGGAGGACCTGGACCGCCTCCCCGAGGCACCCCGCCACACCGAGCTCATCGACGGAGCCCTCGTCTTCATGCTGTCGCCCCAGCGCTGGTGGCATGGCCACCTCGTCACCATGCTCACCGTCGCTCTTATGGAGCAGGCGCCCGCCGATGTCAGGGTCGGCCGCGAGATGACCATAAAGCTGGACGCACGAAACCGGCCCGAACCGGATCTGCTGTTGACGACGGCCGACTACGACGGAGAGCGCACCTGGTTCGCTCCGGACGAGGTACGGCTCGTCATCGAGGTCGTCTCCCCCGAATCCGCCCACCGCGATCGCACCGTGAAGCTCCGCAAGTACGCGGAAGCCGGAATCCCGCACTACTGGTGCATCGAGGACGAGGACGGCGCCCCCGTGGTCCACGTCTACGAACTCGACGAGCCGACCGGCGCCTACGCACCCGCCGGTATCTTCCGGGGCGTCCTGGAGCGCCCCGTGCCCTTCGAGATCAGCCTCGATCTCGACAAGCTCACTCCGCCCCGGCGGGCTGACAGGCCGGCACCGACGCGGTAGCGGTACGGGTACGCAGGAGGGGCCGGGCTCCATGAGCCCGGCCCCTCCTGCCCCGTCCGCCCGACGAACCGCCCGGCGCGGAGCGTCCGAACGACTACACGTTGAACCTGAACTCCACCACGTCGCCGTCCTGCATCACGTAGTCCTTGCCTTCCATGCGGGCCTTGCCCTTGGCGCGGGCCTCGGCGACCGAGCCGGTCTCCACCAGGTCGGCGAAGGAGATGACCTCCGCCTTGATGAAGCCCTTCTGGAAGTCGGTGTGGATGACACCGGCGGCCTCGGGCGCGGTGGCGCCCTTCTTGATGGTCCAGGCGCGGGACTCCTTGGGGCCGGCCGTGAGGTACGTCTGGAGGCCCAGGGTGTTGAAGCCGACGCGGGCGAGGGTGGCGAGGCCGGGCTCCTCGGCGCCGACCGACTCCAGCAGCTCCATCGCGTCCTCCTCGTCCAGCTCGGCGAGGTCCTGCTCCAGCTTGGCGTTGAGGAAGATCGCCTCGGCCGGGGCGACCAGCGCGCTCTGCTCGGCCTTGAACTCGTCGTCGACCAGTTCGTCCTCGTCGACGTTGAAGACGTACAGGAAGGGCTTGGTGGTGAGCAGGTGCAGGTCGTGCAGGAGCTCCTCGCGCCCGGAGCCCTGGACGATGCCCGCGGAGAAGAGGGTGTCGCCCTTCTCCAGGATCGCCTGCGCCGCCTCGACCGCCGCGACCTTCGCCGCGACCTCCTTCTTGATCCGCGACTCCTTCTGGAGGCGCGGCAGGACCTTCTCGATCGTCTGGAGGTCCGCGAGGATCAGCTCGGTGTTGATCGTCTCGATGTCGTCCTTGGGCGAGACCTTGCCGTCGACATGGACGACGTTCTCGTCCTTGAAGGCGCGGATGACCTGGCAGATCGCGTCGGACTCGCGGATGTTCGCCAGGAACTTGTTGCCCAGGCCCTCACCCTCGCTCGCGCCGCGCACGATGCCCGCGATGTCGACGAAGTCGACGGTCGCCGGGAGGATCCGCTGCGAGGAGAAGATCTCGGCCAGCTTCGTGAGGCGGGCGTCCGGGACGCCGACCACGCCGACGTTCGGCTCGATCGTGGCGAACGGGTAGTTGGCCGCCAGCACGTCGTTCTTGGTCAGGGCGTTGAACAGGGTCGACTTGCCGACATTCGGCAGACCGACGATTCCGATCGTGAGCGACACGTTGCGACTTCCCGTGGTGAGAGGGCCGGAAGGCCAGTTCCCGGAGTGAGAGGGCCAGGGGCCAGAGAGCTGACCGGTCCACCAGTTTACGGCGTGCCCGGCGCCGCCCCGGCGGACCTGTCGAACGCATGGCCAAGCTCGGCCCCACGGCGTGTCCGACACCGGATTCGGCACATAAACCGACCTAAGTTGGTCCGGTGGAGCAACACAGGCCCCCCCCCCCGGCCCAAGGCCCCCGCCGCGACCCGCCACCCCTGCCGCCCCAGGCGGGCCGGGAGGCCGGTCGGGAACCGGGCCGCAAGCAGCCGCGCCCGGCGGGTGGCCCCGGCCGGGCCGGCGCCCCGCGCTCCGGCGGACCCCGTCCCGCCCCCGCCGGGCGGCGGCCCGCGCCGCCCCTGGAACGGACGGCACGCCGGATGCCGAACCCTCGGCTCACCGGGCTCGGCGGCGGGCTGTTCAGCGGGGTGCTGATGTTCGGCATCGGCTGCCTGGACCAGCTGCTGTTCGGTGCCTCACTGACGGTGTACAGCGTGCTGTTCCTGCCGGTGTGCCTGCTGACCGCCCTGTGGGTGCGCGGGGGCGACCTGCTGTCCGCGCCGGTCGTCGTACCGATCGCCTTCGCCGTGGGACTGCTGCCCGTGTCCGAGGGCGGGAACGGCGTCGGGGCGCGGCTGATGGGCCTGGTGACGGCGCTGGCCACACAGGTCGGCTGGCTGTACGCCGGAACGCTCGTGGCAGCAGCCGCCATCCTGGCGCGCGGACTGCGCCGGGCAGCGGCCCGCCGACACACCGCAAACCACCACTAGCCGCGACCTGCCGCCGCCACCGACACGCCTCCCGACACCACCACCGCCGCCGGGCCACCGGGCCGCCGGGCCGCCGGGCGTCGGACTGGCCGGGGGCCGGGCCGGAGGTCGGGCAGGCTGCCGGGCCGGAGGCCGGGCAGGCAGCTGGACCGGCGGGGGCTAGTCGCTCTTTGCCGCTCGCATCGCCGCTCCTACGATGCCCGC
This sequence comes from Actinobacteria bacterium OV320, assembly GCA_001298545.1. Classification (GTDB taxonomy): domain Bacteria; phylum Actinomycetota; class Actinomycetes; order Streptomycetales; family Streptomycetaceae; genus Streptomyces; species Streptomyces coriariae. The sequence continues at coordinate 400,061 of LJCX01000029.1, read as the reverse complement.
GTTGTTCTGCAGTTCGGCAGGGACGATCTCCGCCCGGATGCCTTCGATGAGGTGCAGGAACTTGTCGGCCTTGCGGCTGACGCCGCCGCCGATGATGAACAGTTCGGGCGAGAAGAGCATCTCGACGTGGGCGAGGTATTTCGTGACCCGGCGGGCCCAGTGTTCCCAGGTCAGCTCGCCGTCCTCCTTGGCCTTGCTGGAGGCGCGCTTCTCGGCGTCGTGCCCGTGCAGCTCCAGGTGGCCGAGCTCGGTGTTGGGGACGAGGACGCCGTCGACGAAGAGCGCGCTGCCGATGCCCGTGCCGAACGTCAGCAGGATCACCGTGCCGCTGCGGTCGCGGCCGGCGCCGAAGGACACCTCCGCGACGCCCGCCGCGTCCGCGTCGTTGACCACCGTCACCGGCAGGCCGCCCAGCCGCTCGCTGAAGAGGGCACGCGCGTCCGTGTCGATCCAGCTCTTGTCGACGTTGGCCGCCGTACGGATCGTGGAGCCGCCGGTGACCACACCCGGGAAGGTCAGGCCCACCGGTCCGGTCCACTCGAAGTGCTCGACGACCTCCCGCACGCCGTCGGCCACGCCCTCGGGCGTGGCCGGGTGCGGGGTGAGCACTTTGTGCCGCTCCTGAGCCAGGTCGCCCCTGTCCAAATCCACCGGGGCACCCTTGATCCCGGAACCGCCGATGTCCACGCCGAAGATCTGCATGGCCCTACGTTACGACGGTCGACTGACAGTCACTCACTCGGCCGAGGTGTCGCTCAGCCGTCCGCCGGACCGGACCCCGCGTCGGACGACGTGCCGGACACCGGGTCGGACGCGGCCTCGGACGCCGTACCGCTGCCGCCCCGCTGGGCCGCCAGGGCCGCGGCCTCCTCGCGCAGGTCACGGCGGAGCTCCTTGGGCAGCGAGAAGGTGATGTGCTCCTCGGCCGCCTTGACGAGCTCGACGTCCCCGTAGCCACGCTCGGTGAGCCAGGCCAGGACCTCCTCGACGAGGACCTCCGGGACGGAGGCACCGGAGGTGACGCCCACCGTGGTCACGCCCTCCAGCCACGCCTCGTCGATCTCGCTCGCGAAGTCGACCAGGTAGGCCTCGCGGGAGCCGGCGAGCTTGGCGACCTCGACGAGCCGCACGGAGTTCGAGGAGTTGCGCGAGCCGACCACGATCACCAGCTCCGCCTCCGCGCCCATCTGCTTCACCGCGAGCTGACGGTTCTGCGTGGCGTAGCAGATGTCGTCGCTGGGCGGGGAGATGAGCTGCGGGAACTTCTCCTTGAGGGCGTCGACCGTCTCCATGGTCTCGTCGACCGAGAGGGTGGTCTGGGAGAGCCACACGATCTTCGACGGATCGCGGACCTCCACCTTGGCGACGTCCTCGGGGCCGTCGACGAGCTGGATGTGCTCGGGGGCCTCGCCGGAGGTGCCGATGACCTCCTCGTGGCCCTCGTGCCCGATCAGGAGGATGTCGTAGTCCTCGCTGGCGAAGCGGACGGCTTCCTTGTGCACCTTGGTGACCAGGGGGCAGGTGGCGTCGATGGTGGCCAGTCGCCCGCGCGCGGCCTCCTCGTGGACGACGGGGGCGACACCGTGCGCGGAGAACATGACGATGTTGCCCGGGGGGACCTCCTCCGTCCGCTCGACGAAGACGGCGCCCTTCCGCTCCAGGGTCTGCACGACGTACTTGTTGTGGACGATCTCGTGCCGGACGTAGACCGGCGCCCCGTACTGCTCCAGGGCCTTCTCGACGGCGATCACGGCACGGTCGACGCCCGCGCAGTAGCCCCGGGGGGCGGCGAGCAGGACACGGCGGCGGCCAGGCGAAGCAGTCATGCGTCCCATCGTAAGGCCGCGCCCGAGGGGTCGGAGATCACCGCTTTGGGGAGACTGGGCAGACCGGCGGTGAGCCGATGAGGGGGTGGCCAGGACCCGACGCGCGGAGGCACTGATGTCCGAGACCGCCGACACCGGCACCCAGGACCGTCCGGCCCGGGAGGGCCCCGGACACCTGCGGCGGAGCCTGCGCTTTCGCGACCTGGTCGTCTACGGGCTGCTGTTCATCGCGCCCATGGCGCCGGTCGGCATCTTCGGCACCCTGGACGCGAAGTCGCACGGAGCGGTGGCGCTGGTCTACGTCGTCGCGACGGTCGCCATGGCGTTCACCGCTTTCAGTTACGCGCAGATGGTGCGGGTGGTCCCCCAGGCGGGCTCGGTGTTCGCCTACGCGCGCGTGGCGCTCGGCGAGAGGGCCGGGTTCGTGGCCGGCTGGATGGCGCTGCTGGACTACGTCCTCATCCCGGCCGTGGCGTACCTGTTCTCCGGCATCGCGATGAACGCGCTGGTCCCGGAGGTCTCCCGGTGGGTGTGGACGGCGCTCGCGGTCGTGCTCACCACCCTGCTCAACCTGTGGGGCGTGCGGGCGGCGGCCCGCGTGGGCTTCCTGGTGCTGGCGCTGGAGATCGTCGTCCTGGTCGTCTTCGTGGTGTCCGCGGTGGTGGTCCTCGCGCGGGACGGTGCGGAGCGCGGCTGGCTGTCGCCGTTGAGCGGAGACGGCTCGCAGGGGGCGTTCGCGCTGTCCGCGGTGATCGGCGCGGTGTCGGTGGCCGTCCTGTCCTATCTGGGCTTCGACGCGATCGCGAGCTTCGCGGAGGAGGTCACCGGGGGCTCGGAGAAGGTCGCGCGGGCCCTGTTGTTCTGCCTGGCGCTGGCCGGTGTGCTGTTCGTGACGCAGACGTACCTGGTGGCGCTGCTGGAGCCGGTGTCGTCCGCCGAGCTGGCCGCCGATCCCGGTCGGCAGGGGTCGGCGTTCTATGACGCCGTGGACGTGTCCGTCGGTACCTGGCTGCACGATCTGGTGGCGGTCAGCAAGGCGATCGGGGCCGCGTTCGCCGCCCTGGCCGGGCAGGCGGCGGCCGGCCGGCTGCTGTTCGCCATGGGACGTGAGCGGCGGCTGCCGCGGGTGCTGGCCCGGACGGACGGGGGCGTGCCGCGGGTCGCGCTGCTGTGTTCGGCCGTCGTCACGATGGTCGCGGCGGTGTGGGCGGCGCGCCGCGACGACGGGATGGATCACCTGGTGTCGGTGGTCGACATCGGCGCGCTGACGGCCTTCACCTTGCTGCACGCGAGCGTGGTGGGGTGGTTCGCGGTGCGGCGGGCGGGTGGCCCGGTGGTGTGGTGGCGGCATGTGCTGATGCCGGTGGCGGGTGCGGCGATCACGATCGCGGTGATCGCGGAGGCGTCCGGCACGGCGCAGTTGGTGGGCCTGATCTGGCTGGCGGTGGGAGCGGTCGTGCTGTTCGCGCAGCGCGGGCGGCCGCGGACCGCCGCCTAGGGGTACGCCGCCGCTCCGCCCTGCCGTTTCCCCGGCCCCCGCCCTATTCCGCCCCGGGGGCGGGACCCGCGGATTGTCGGTGGCGGCCGATACGCTCGGGCGCATGGCTGTGAACACGTCCGCGGACGCCCCGCTGCCCGTCGGCGAGGTCTCGCGGCTCATCGGAAGCTGGATCGAGCGGCTCGGCGCGGTGTGGGTCGAGGGGCAGATCACCCAGTTGTCGCGGCGCCCGGGTGCCGGCGTGGTGTTTCTGACGCTGCGGGACCCGTCGCACGACATCTCGGTGAGCGTGACCTGCTACCGGCAGGTCTTCGACGCGGTCGCGGACGTCGTCGGGGAGGGCGCGCGGGTCGTCGTCCACGCGAAGCCGGAGTGGTACGCGCCGCGCGGCCAGCTGTCGCTGCGGGCCGTCGAGATAAGGCCGGTGGGGGTCGGTGAGCTGCTGGCGCGGCTGGAGCAGCTGAAGAAGTCCCTGACCGCGGAGGGCCTCTTCGCCCCCGCCCGGAAGAAGCCGCTGCCCTTCCTGCCGCAGCTCATCGGGCTGGTGTGCGGACGGGCCTCCGCCGCCGAGCGGGACGTCCTCGAGAACGCCCGGCACCGCTGGCCCGCCGTCCGCTTCGAGGTGCGCAACGTCGCCGTCCAGGGTGTGCACGCGGTGACGCAGGTCGTCCAGGCGGTGAAGGAGCTGGACGACCTGGACGAGGTGGACGTGATCATCGTCGCGCGTGGTGGTGGCAGCGTGGAGGATCTGCTGCCGTTCTCCGACGAGCAACTCGTCAGGGCGGTCGCGGCCTGCCGTACGCCGGTCGTCTCGGCGATCGGGCACGAGCCGGACAACCCGCTCCTCGACCATGTGGCCGACCTGCGCGCCTCGACGCCGACCGACGCCGCGAAGAAGGTCGTACCGGACGTCGGCGAGGAACTGGAGCGGGTGCGGATGCTGCGCGGGCGGGCGCGCCGGTGCGCGCAGGCGTTCCTGGAGCGGGAGGAACGCGGGCTCGCCCACGCCCTCGCGCGGCCGGTGATACAGGATCCGCACCGGATGATCGACGAGCGGGCCGATCACGTCTCCTCGCTCGTCGACCGTTCGCGGCGCACGCTCGGGCACCTCCTGGACCGCGCCGACTCCGAGCTGACCCACACGCACGCGCGCGTGGTGGCACTCTCACCGGCCGCGACGCTGAAGCGGGGGTACGCGGTGCTCCAGAAGGCCGACGGGCACGTGGTCCGGGATCCGGCCGAGGTGACGGCCGCCGAGACCCTGCGCGCACGGGTCGCCGAGGGCGAGTTCACCGTCCGGGTCGACGACGTCGACAACTAGGCACCAACGTCCACAACGACCACACGACGACCACTGGGATTGGGTGCATGACGAGCAAGACGGACGAGGCGCTCGGGTACGAGCAGGCCCGCGACGAGCTGATCGAGGTCGTACGGCGTCTGGAGGCGGGGGGTACGACGCTGGAGGAGTCCCTCGCCCTCTGGGAGCGCGGCGAGGAACTGGCCAAGGTGTGCCGGCGCTGGCTGGAGGGCGCCCGGGCGCGGCTGGACGCGGCGCTGGCCGAGGAGGGCGGGGCGGAAGAGGGGGAGTGAGCCGAGGCACTCCCGGCCGGGGGTGCGGTGAATCGGTCCTGTGCGGCAAGCCTGTGAAGCGGATCACGTCGCTCCGGCTTTTGTTGAAACTTGAACCTTCCCCGCGTAGTGTCGGTGCCGTCAGCCTATCCGGACCGCGGTCCGGTACGGGATCCGGACGTCACCACCGAGGAAGTTCCCGCATGTCTCTCGTTCTCGACCCCACCGCCCAGGACCTGCTGTTCCGCGAGGCCCGCACCGCGAACACCTTCACCGACGAGCCGGTGACCGACGAGCAGGTCCAGGCGATCTACGACCTGGTCAAGTACGGGCCGACGGCGTTCAACCAGACCCCGCTGCGCATCACCCTGGTCCGCTCCGCCGAGGCCCGCGAGCGCCTGGTGCAGCACATGGCCGAGGGCAACCAGCCCAAGACCGCCACCGCCCCGCTGGTCGCGATCCTCTCCGCGGACAACGAGTTCCACCAGGAGCTGCCGACCCTGTTCCCGGCCTTCCCGCAGGCCAAGGAGCTGTTCTTCAGCGAGCGTCCGGCCCGTGAGGGCGCCGCCGCGCTGAACGCCGCCCTCCAGGCCGCGTACTTCATCATCGGCGTCCGCGCCGCCGGTCTGGCCGCAGGACCGATGACCGGCGTGGACTTCGAGGGCGTCCGCAAGGAGTTCCTGGACGACGACCACACCCCGCTGATGGTCGTCAACATCGGCAAGCCGGGCGAGGGCGCCTCCTACCCGCGCTCCCCGCGCCTGGCGTACGACGAGGTCGTCACCACCGTCTGAGACCGGTGACATGTGACGAGGCCCCCGCCGAACTCGGCGGGGGCCTCGTCACATGTCACCTCGCGTGTCACCGCACGGGGCTGCTCGCAGGGCTGCTCGCGGGTCGGAGGGCGCTCACGCCAGCTTCAGCGCGCCGGCCATCGCCGACAGCTGCTCGAAGGACCCGGTGCCCGCCACCACGGTGGTGGAGCCCGTCTCGCCCTGGAGAACGAGCGCGTCGTAGCGGCCGCCGGTGTAGCGGGTCCAGGTGCGGCCGCCGATCCGCTCGGTGACCTTGGTCGCCTTCGAGCCCTGACTGGCCTCCTCGACGAACTCCGAGCGCTGCTGAGTGGACTGCTCGATCGCCACGTACTCCCCGTCGGGAGCGTGGAAACCGAGGTGCCATGCGTCGAAGTCCTCACCCTGGAACCGCACCGAGGTCGCCTTCCAGGCGTCGGACAGGCCCTCGGGCGCGGCCACCGGGTACGTCGCCGCGCGACGCGCCGTGAGGAGCTCGACGCGGTAGTCGACCTGCTGGACCTCGCGAGGGCGATCGTCGTGCGGGACGAAGAGGTATATGACCCACGCCGCGATCATGATCACCCCGAGGGAGAGAATCATGTCGCGGGCTGTCTTCTGCTTGCCGTTCGAACCTGCCACGCCCCTATCGTCGCAGGTGCCCGATGCGCTCATCCGTGGGGTCCCCTGCTCATTTTGTCGGACTGACGATAGAGTCGGGATCGAACCCTCATCCGGCCGTCGTCGTATCAGAAAGGTGCGCTCCGATGACCGAGCATCATCATTTGCCGTCCGAACTCGATGTCCCCTCCGAGGCCCCCGACCGCAACCTCGCCCTGGAACTCGTCCGGGTGACCGAAGCCGCAGCCATGGCCGCGGGCCGCTGGGTGGGACGCGGTGACAAGAACGGCGCCGACGGTGCCGCGGTGCGCGCCATGCGGACCCTCGTCTCCACCGTGTCGATGAACGGCGTGGTCGTCATCGGCGAGGGCGAGAAGGACGAGGCCCCGATGCTCTTCAACGGCGAGCGCGTCGGTGACGGGACCGGGCCCGAGGTCGACATCGCGGTCGACCCGATCGACGGCACCACGCTGACGGCCAAGGGCATGCCGAACGCGATCGCCGTCCTCGCGGCCACCGAGCGGGGCGCGATGTTCGACCCGTCCGCCGTGTTCTACATGGACAAGCTGGTCACCGGCCCCGAGGCCGCCGACTTCGTCGACATCGACGCGCCCGTGGCCGTGAACATCCGGCGGGTCGCCAAGGCCAAGCGGGCCACGCCCGAGGACGTCACCGTCGTCATCCTGGACCGCCCGCGGCACGAGGGCATCATCGAGGAGATCCGGGCGACCGGAGCGCGCATCAAGCTGATCTCCGACGGTGATGTCGCCGGCTCGATCCTGGCCCTGCGCGAGGGCACCGGCGTCGACCTGCTGCTCGGCATCGGCGGCACCCCCGAGGGCATCATCTCGGCCTGTGCCGTGAAGTGCCTGGGCGGTGTCATCCAGGGCAAGCTGTGGCCCAAGGACGCCGAGGAGCGGCAGCGGGCACTCGACGCCGGGCACGACCTCGACCGCGTCCTGACCACCGAGGACCTGGTGACCGGCGAGAACGTGTTCTTCGTCGCCACCGGTATCACCGACGGTGAGCTGCTGCGGGGGGTCAGGTACCGGTCGGAGACCGCGACCACCGACTCGATCGTGATGCGGTCGAAGTCCGGGACGGTCCGGCGGATCGACTCCGAGCACCGGCTGAGCAAGCTGCGGGCCTACAGCGCGGTCGACTTCGACCGGGCCAAGTAGCCCCGTGGTCCGGTCGGGCCGAGCGACCCGGTAGCGGTCCGGTCGGGCCGAACGGCCCCCGTGGCGCGTGAGAGGGGCACCCCCGGTGCGGTGGGGGTGCCCCTTTCGCGTGCCCCGAGGACTTCTCGGCCCGCCGCTCAGCCCGCCGCCGCTATGCGGCCCGCCGACTGTGCCGCCTTCTTCAGTTCCACGTCACGGCGGCGGCGCCGGGCGAGGGCCACCCGGCGTTCGGCGGCGGTCAGGCCGCCCCAGACGCCGTAGGGCTCGGGTTGGAGAAGCGCGTGCTCGCGGCACTCCACCATGACGGGACAGCGCGCACAGACGCGTTTCGCGGCTTCCTCGCGGGAGAGCCGGGCGGCCGTGGGCTCCTTGGAGGGGGCGAAGAACAGGCCTGCCTCGTCGCGCCGGCACACCGCCTCGGTATGCCAGGGGGCGTCCTGATCCCTGTCGCGCGCTGGTACCCGCGGGGCCGGAACAGCGGCGACCTGCACGGGCGAATGCGGCGGTTGCAGCACGGGTCTACTCCTGACGACGGCTTCGCGAGCGAGAGACGATGCAGCAAGGCCTACCCGCTGTGCGCGCGCCTATGCACTGAGTTCCCGACCGCCATGGCCCGCGACGACCTCGCGACGGCTCGCGGCGGACTCGAGACGGCCCAGCGGCGGACTCGAGACGGACTCGAGGCGGCCCAGCGGAGGACTCGAGGCGGACTTCACGACCGTCAGCGGTCCAGGTGCTTGCGCAAACCCCTGTCGACCTTGTGCTGGACCCGGTCGAGAATGTCCGCGACGAGCTTGCCCCGCTTCGGCCGGCCCTCGATGTTGCCCAGCACCGCCCAGCCGTCGACGTAGACCACCGGGGCGTCGGGCTGGGGCGAATCGAGCGCGTACACCTCGAAGTTGCCCAGCACCGCACCACCGGTGCCGCGCAGCGAGACGTTCTCCGGGACGCGGACCTCGACGTTGCCGAAGACCGAGATCGCCTTGATCACGACCTGCTGGTACTCGAAGAGCGCCTCGGTCAGGTCGATCTCGACGGTGCCGAAGACCGCGTAGGCGTGGATACGGCGGCCCGCGCGCCAGCGGCCCCTGCGGACGGCGCTGCTGAAGACCGCGACCACGTTGTCGTCGGGGTCGGCGGGGATCGCTCCCGCGGTGGGCCGGCTGGGGGCGGTGGAGGGGGCCGTGCGCCGCTCGTGCGCGGCGGGCAGGTCCCGGACGAAGACCTCCAGCTCGCCGACCGTCTTGGCGGCCAGTACGCCCTCGACCCGCTCCGCGTGCTCGTCGGCGGTCAGCCGGCCCTCCGCGAGAGCCTCGCGGAGCATGTCGGCGATACGGTCACGGTCGGCGTCCGAGGCGCGCAACTCCGCGGCCGGCGCGGGGGCGGCGGTCTGCTTGTGAAGGTCCACGAGGAGCAGCGTACCGAAACACGATAGATCGCGATAGCCCCAGCTCGGAACGGGCGGCGGACGAACTGAGCCTTACCTCACAAGCTCGTCGGCGACGGCAGGTCCTACGCTGGTGAGCGCCCGCCGATGGAGGCGGGCCCGCTGTCTGTCGAGTGAGGAATGGGCGAGATGCCTGAGTTCGCGTACACCGATCTGCTTCCCATGGGAGAGGACACCACCCCCTACCGGCTGGTGACCGCCGAGGGTGTCTCCACCTTCGAGGCCGACGGGCGGACGTTCCTCAAGGTGGAGCCGGAGGCGCTGCGCAAGCTCGCCGAGGAGGCCATCCACGACATCCAGCACTACCTGCGCCCGGCCCACCTCGCGCAGCTGCGCCGCATCATCGACGACCCGGAGGCCTCCGGCAACGACAAGTTCGTCGCGCTGGACCTGCTGAAGAACGCGAACATCGCGGCCGCGGGCGTGCTCCCCATGTGCCAGGACACCGGCACGGCCATCGTGATGGGCAAGCGCGGGCAGAACGTGCTCACCGAGGGCGGCGACGAGGCGGCCCTGAGCCGCGGCATCTACGACGCCTACCTGAACCTCAATCTGCGTTACTCGCAGATGGCCCCGCTGACCATGTGGGACGAGAAGAACACCGGCTCCAACCTCCCGGCCCAGATCGAGCTGTACGCGGCCGACGGCGGCGCGTACAAGTTCCTGTTCATGGCCAAGGGCGGCGGCTCGGCCAACAAGAGCTTCCTCTACCAGGAGACGAAGGCCGTCCTGAACGAGGCCTCCATGATGAAGTTCCTGGAGGAGAAGATCCGTTCGCTCGGTACGGCCGCCTGCCCGCCGTACCACCTGGCGATCGTCGTCGGCGGCACGTCGGCCGAGTACGCGCTGAAGACCGCCAAGTACGCCTCCGCGCACTACCTGGACGAGATCCCGGCCGAGGGTTCGCCGCTCGGGCACGGCTTCCGGGACAAGGAGCTCGAGGAGAAGGTCTTCGAGCTGACCCAGAAGATCGGCATCGGCGCGCAGTTCGGCGGCAAGTACTTCTGCCACGACGTACGGGTCGTCCGCCTCCCCCGGCACGGCGCCTCCTGCCCCGTCGCCATCGCCGTCTCCTGCTCCGCCGACCGGCAGGCCGTCGCGAAGATCACCGCCGAGGGCGTCTTCCTGGAGCAGCTCGAGACCGACCCGGCGCGCTTCCTGCCGGAGACCACGGACGAGCACCTCGACGAGTCGGACGTGGTCCGCATCGACCTCAACCAGCCGATGGACGACATCCTCGCCGAGCTGACCAAGTACCCCGTCAAGACCCGGCTGTCCCTCACCGGCCCGCTGGTCGTGGCCCGCGACATCGCGCACGCCAAGATCAAGGAACGTCTCGACGCGGGCGAGGAGATGCCGCAGTACCTGAAGGACCACCCGGTGTACTACGCGGGCCCGGCCAAGACCCCCGAGGGCTACGCCTCCGGCTCCTTCGGCCCGACGACGGCCGGCCGTATGGACTCCTACGTCGAGCAGTTCCAGGCCGCCGGCGGCTCCAAGGTCATGCTCGCCAAGGGCAACCGCAGCAAGCAGGTCACGGACGCGTGCGGCACGCACGGCGGCTTCTACCTCGGCTCCATCGGCGGTCCGGCCGCCCGGCTCGCCCAGGACTGCATCAAGAAGGTCGAGGTCGTCGAGTACGAGGAGCTCGGCATGGAGGCCGTCTGGAAGATCGAGGTCGAGGACTTCCCCGCCTTCGTCGTCGTCGACGACAAGGGCAACGACTTCTTCCAGGACCCGGCCCCGGCCCCGACGTTCACATCGATCCCGGTACGGGGCCCGGGTCTGGTGTGACGCGCGTGATGCTGTGACGGACGCCCGCCCCTGATTGACGCAGGGGCGGGCGTCGTTGTCGGGTCGGGGTCCGGTCAGCCGGCGCAGATGGTGAAGTCGACCGTGTCGCCCGGCTCGATGGTCTTCGGGGCGTGCGGGGTCACCTCGAGCACCGAGGTCGGCTTGCAGCCCTTGACGGCCTTCTTGGTGACGGTGCCGAGCTTCGTCTGCGTCTTTTCGAGCAACGGCTTGGCCATGTCCAGGCTGAGGCCCGCGAGGGGGATCCGCGTGGTCGTACCGTCGCCGAAGCGGTAGAGCAGAGTGGTGGCGTCGTCGTTCTTGGCGTCCGTGCCGGTCGCCGCCGGGGTCGAGCTGTTGCTCGCGACCGAGGTGGCCAGGGCCGTCCCGCCGCCCGCCGCGATGAGGGCGGCGGCGACGGCGGCGATGCCGACGGTCCGACGGCGACGGGTGCGGCGCAGGATCTGCGGCGCGTCGAAGTCGGGGGTCTCGGCGGAGTTCGCGAATCGGTTCATGGCGTGCGTCAGTTCCTCTTCGAAGGGTGTGCAGCTGGAAGGCCGTGCATCGCCGTACGAGGTCATCGGATACCTTCCGTGTGCCGCCGCGGTGAAGGGTCGGAGAGTGCGGGGAACTGACTTCTGAGCTTCTCGATGCCCCGGGCCAGCTGGGAGCGGACCGTGCTCGGCGTGATGCCGAGGTCGGCCGCTATCTCGCTGTCCGAGAGGTCGTCGAAGTATCGCAGCACCACCACCGTCCGCATCCGCATGGGCAGTTGCTGCAACGCGCGCACCAACTGGTCCCTGCTGTCGACCTGCCCGTACTCGTCCCCCGGGGCGACGGTGTCGCCGCCTTCGGGGTGGTGAGTCGTGGTCAGTCGGCGGAATCTCCGCCAGCGGTCGTTGGCCAGGTTCACCATGATCCGCCGGACGTAGGCGTCCGGAGCGTCCTTCGCTTCGATGACGCGCCATCTGCGGCAGGCCTTCTCCAGGGTCTCCTGGACCGGTCCTCCGCCGCCTCACGGTTTCCCGTGAGGACCAGTGCGCCCCGGAACAACGCGGTCGATCGAGCGGCCACGAAATCCTGGAAGTCCGTCTCCACACGCTCCTCCCTTCCTGTCACCCCTCCTCGACGCGAGCGCGCCCCCGTCTGCTGCACGGCCCCGACGAGACCTGGGTCACATGCCGGACGCCATCCGGACGGCCCAGCCCGCGGAACATCCCGGCCGCCCCGATCGCTGTACCGGACATGAGCGAATACCGGATCGAGCACGACTCCATGGGTGAGGTACGCGTCCCGGCGGAAGCCAAGTGGCGGGCCCAGACACAGCGCGCCGTCGAGAACTTCCCCGTCTCGGGACAGCGCATCGAGCGTGCGCACATCGAGGCGCTGGCGCGGATCAAGGGAGCCGCGGCGAAGGTGAACGCGCGGCTCGGGGTGGTCGACAAGGACATCGCCGACGCCATCCAGGAGGCGGCCGCGGAGGTCGCCGAGGGCCGGTGGGACGAGCACTTCCCGGTGGACGTGTTCCAGACCGGGTCCGGGACCTCGTCCAACATGAACACCAACGAGGTGGTCGCCACGCTCGCCACCGAGCGGCTGGGCCGGGCCGTGCACCCCAACGACCACGTCAACGCCTCCCAGTCCTCCAACGACGTCTTCCCCTCGTCCCTGCACATCGCGGCCACCGCCGCCGTCACCCGCGATCTGATCCCCGCCCTGGAGCATCTGGCGGCGGCCCTGGAGCGCAAGTCCGCGGAGTTCGCCGACGTGGTGAAGGCGGGGCGGACGCATCTGATGGACGCCACGCCCGTGACGCTTGGCCAGGAGTTCGGCGGGTACGCCGCCCAGGTGCGGTACGGCGTGGAGCGGCTCAACGCCTCGCTCCCCCGGCTCGCCGAGCTGCCGCTGGGCGGCACCGCGGTCGGTACCGGCATCAACACGCCGCCCGGCTTCTCCGCGGCCGTCATCGAGGAGGTGGCCCGTGCCACGGGGCTGCCGCTGACCGAGGCACGCGACCACTTCGAGGCGCAGGGCGCGCGGGACGGGGTCGTCGAGACCAGCGGGCAGCTGCGGACGATCGCCGTGGGCCTCACGAAGATCGCCAACGATCTGCGGTGGATGGCTTCGGGGCCGCGGACGGGACTCGCCGAGATCAGCCTGCCCGACCTCCAGCCCGGCTCCTCGATCATGCCCGGCAAGGTCAACCCGGTGATCCCGGAGGCCGTGCTGATGGTCGCCGCCCAGGTCGTCGGGAACGACGCGACCGTGGCCACGGCGGGCGCGGCGGGCAACTTCGAGCTCAACGTCATGCTGCCGGTGATCGCCAAGAACGTGCTGGAGTCGATCCGGCTGCTCGCCAACGTGTCCCGGCTGCTCGCGGACCGGACCGTCGACGGGATCGTCGCGCACCGCGAGCGCGCCCGGGAGTACGCCGAGTCCTCGCCGTCCGTGGTCACGCCGCTGAACAAGTACATCGGGTACGAGGAGGCCGCGAAGGTGGCCAAGAAGGCGCTGGCGGAGCGGCGGACGATCCGCCAGGTGGTGCTGGACGGCGGGTACGTGGAGCGCGGTGATCTGACGGTCGAGCAGCTCGACGAGGCGCTGGATGTCCTGCGGATGACACACCCGTAAACCCTCGTGCGCTTTCGCGCCCCCGGCGCGAGAACCGTGACGCGCGCCGCAGCGTCGTATGCCCATGGCACCTAATATCTGTGCATGGCAGACGGTGAAGCGGTGAGACGCGTGGGAACTGGTGGTGCGGCGGCCTTCTGGGAGCCCGGGAGCCGGATTCTGTGGCGCTACCGGGAGAACGGCGGGGTGAACTTCCACATCGCCCGCCCGGTGACCGTCGTGCGGGACGACGAGGAGCTGCTCGCCGTGTGGCTGGCCCCGGGCACGCAGTGCGTCAAGCCGGTGCTCGCGGACGGCACCCCGCCGCACCAGGAGCCGCTGCGCACCCGGTACACCAAGCCGCGTACCGTTGCGCGGGGACGCTGGCTCGGCACCGGGGTGCTGAAGGTGGCCCGGCCCGGCGAGCCGTGGTCGGTGTGGCTGTTCTGGGACCAGGGCTGGCAGTTCAAGAACTGGTACGTCAACCTGGAGACGCCACTGGCCCGTTGGGACGGCGGCGTGGACTCCGAGGACCATTTCCTCGACATCTGCGTCTACCCGGACCGCAGTTGGGGTCTGCGTGACGAGGACGAGTTCGCGCAGGCCCAGCAGGACGGACTGATGGACCGGGCGGTCGCCGAACAGGTGAGGGAGGCGGGCAGCAGGGCGATGGAGGTGATCCGCGCGTGGGGGCCTCCGTTCAGCGAGGGATGGCAGCACTGGCGCCCGGATCCGTCCTGGGCCGTACCGTTGCTGCCGGAGGACTGGGACCGTACGCCCGCGCACATGTCCACATGAGACCCTTGATGCGCCCCCGGGCAACAAACGTAGGATCGTCCTCCGCAAGGCACGCTGGCAGTAACTCCCGGAGCAGACGCCGGGCCTGACCGAACGTCACCGAGGGGCGGCAGCACGTGAGCGAGGGGTACGAGGGCAACACCGGCGGGACGCTCGACGTCGGCCCCCTGGGCCGCGTGCGGTCCACCGGTGGCACAGGAACAACCTCTGACCACGCGGGAATTCCGTTCCGGGGGCATGTATTCCGGGTATCGGGTTTCCTGCGGGACCAACTGCGCGCGCGGCGCGCAGCCCCGGACGGACGGATTCGACACGCGTGACGGAGCAGCCCACCTCCTACGAACGCCCCCAGGGCGTCGACCCCACGGACCCCCGTGGGGCACTGCTGCATACCCAGGCACCGGCGCCGGGCCAGTCCGCCTTACCTCCCGACACCTCGGGTACGACGACGCCGCGCGGCAAGGGCGGAAAGGGTGTCATGGGCGGCCAGGGAGCCACGGGAATGGATGCGGCCGGTTCGGAGGCCGGTTCCGGCACCGAGCACTCCCAGCCGTCGGCGTCCGACGAGGCGATGGGGGCTCCTCCCGCGCGGGCCAAGCCGAGCGTGGGTGACCACCGGCCGCGCCCCGCCCCCGAGTCCATCCCGGCCCAGCCGGGCACCGACGCGCGCCCGGAGCGCGGTCCGGACGGGCAGGACCGGCGCGCCGGAGGGGGACTGACGCCCGGCCGCCCCACGCCGATGCGGCGGGACGGGGACCGGCTGCGCTTCGTGGGCGCCGCCACCCGGCGGATCGCCCGCGGCCTGGACCTCGACGAGATCGTGATGGGGCTGTGCCGGGCCACCGTGCCGACCTTCTCCGACGCGATCCTCGTCTACCTGCGCGACCCGCTCCCCGTGGGCGACGAGCGGCCCGCGGCGGACCGCATCATGCTGCGGCTGCGGCGCACCGACCGTATTCCGGAGGAACGGGACACCGAGACCGGCTTCGCGGCGCTCGCCCTGCCGCCCCCGGAACCGGGCGAGCTGACCGCCGAGCTGTCGGCCGCGGTCGGCGAGCTGTGCGAGGTGCGGCCCGGCGGGGCGCTCGCGGAGGTGCTGCGCGGGGTGCGTCCGGTGTTCGCCGACCATCCGGCCGCCGGCGCCGCGCTGCCCGAACTGCTGGGCGAGGACAGCACCTTGGCCATCCCGAGCGGTCAGCGGGCCGTCCTGGCCCCGCTGCGGGGCCGCCGCCGGGTGATCGGCGCCGCGGTGTTCCTGCGCCGCCCGGAACGCATCCCGTTCGAGAACGACGACCTGCTGGTGGCCGCCCAGCTCGCCACGCACAGCGCCCTGGGCATCGACAAGGCGGTGCTGTACGACCGTGAGGCGTACATCGCCGACGAGTTGCAGCGCACGATGCTGCCGGAGACCCTGCCGCGCCCCACGGGCGTGCGGCTCGCCTCCCGGTACCTGCCCGCGGCCGAGACCGCGCGGGTCGGCGGCGACTGGTACGACGCCATCCCGCTGCCGGGCAGCCGGGTGGCGCTGGTGGTGGGCGACGTCATGGGGCACTCCATGACGTCGGCGGCCATCATGGGGCAGCTGCGGACGACGGCCCAGACCCTCGCCGGCCTCGACCTGCCGCCGCAGGAGGTCCTGCACCATCTCGACGAGCAGGCCCAGCGGCTGGGCACCGACCGCATGGCGACCTGCCTGTACGCGGTCTACGACCCGGTCTCGCACCGCATCACCATCGCCAACGCGGGGCATCCGCCGCCCATTCTGCTGCACCTGGGCGGCCGGGCCGAGGTGCTGCGGGTGCCGCCGGGCGCGCCGATCGGCGTGGGCGGGGTCGATTTCGAGGCGGTGGAGCTGGACGCCCCGGCCGGGGCGACACTGCTGCTGTACACCGACGGCCTGGTCGAGTCGCGGCTGCGGGACGTGGCGACCGGCATAGAGCAGTTGCGCGAGAAACTCGCCGCGACCGCCCAGCTGACCGGCCCCGATCATCCGCCGCCGCTCGAGGCCCTGTGCGACGAGGTGCTCGACATGCTCGGCCCGGGCGACCGGGACGACGACATCGCGCTGCTCGCCGCCCGGTTCGACGGGATCGCGCCGAGCGACGTGGCCTACTGGTTCCTCGAACCGGAGGACGCGGCTCCCGGCCGGGCCCGCCGGCTGGCCCGGCGGGCGCTGTCCCGCTGGGGGATGGAGGACATGACCGACTCCGTCGAGCTGCTGGTCAGCGAGGTCGTCACGAACGCGGTGCGGTATGCCACGCGGCCGGTGACCCTGCGGTTGCTGCGCACCGATGTGCTGCGCTGCGAGGTCGGCGACGACGTGCCGCAGCTGCCTCGGCTGCGGCAGGCCCGGGCGACCGACGAGGGTGGCCGCGGCCTGTATCTGGTGAACCGGCTGGCCCGACGGTGGGGGGCCACCCGGCTCAGCACCGGCAAGGTGGTCTGGTTCGAGTTGAACCGGAGCTGAGGCAAACGCGCTGAGCGCGCGGAGAGGGCGCCCGGAGATCTCCGGGCGCCCTCTCCGCTGTTTCCACCGCCGGCGGCCGCTACTGGCCGAAGAGCGGATCCTCCGGATCCTCCGGCTCGGTCGACGGGTCGTCCGTGCTCGGTTCCGACGAGGTGTCACCCGTCGGTGTGCTGGACGCGGACGAGCTCGGCTTCGACGACGTGGACGGGGACGAACTCGTCGACGGCGAGGAGGACGGGGACGAACTCGTCGACGGGGACGAGGACGGGGACGAGGACGGGGACGGCGAGGTGGTCGGGGACGGCGACGCGGTCTGGACCGCCGCGCCCTGGTCGGTGTCCAGGTCGAACTTGGTGACCTTGGTGGAGACGCCGAAGGTGTACGACGCCCAGATCTGCGCCGGGAAGCCACCACCGTTGACGCGGCCCGCGTCCGAGGTCAGGCCGTTCGTCGCACCGGTGAGCGGGACCTGGGGGTGCGGGGCCTTCGCGGACTCGCCGAAGAGGCCGACCGAGGTGACCAGGTCGGGGGTGTAGCCGGTGAACCAGGCCGACTTGTTGTTGTCGGAGGTACCCGTCTTGCCCGCGACCTTCTGGCCCTTGCGCAGCGGGTTGTCCCGCACGGACTTCTTCGCCGTACCGTCGTCGACCACGCCGGTCAGCACCGAGGTGACCGAGTCGGCGGCCTCGCGGCTGATGACCTGCTCCCCGATGGGGTCGGTGTGCTTGAACGTCGGGTGGGCGCTGTTCTCCGCCGACTTGATGAGCGCCGGGGTGACCTGCTTGCCGTGGTTGTCGAGGGTGGCGTAGACGCCGGCCATCTGCAGGGGGCTCGCGCCCATGGTGCCGAGGGTCTGGGCGGGCACGGCCTTGAGGTCCGCGGTGTCCATGCCGAGGTTGGCCGCGACCTTCAGCACCTCGGGCATGCCGACGTCGACGCCCATCTGCGCGAAGACGGAGTTGATGGACTTGTTGAGCGCCGTCTGGACGGTGACGTCGCCGTAGTCCTGGTCGTCCTCGTTCTCCGGGGCGAAGCCGATGTCGCTGCCGACGACCGGGCGCTTGCTGGTGCCGTCGTAGATCGTGTTCGCGGTGATCTGGTCGCCGTCCTGCGTCTTGGCGGCCTCGTCGAAGGCCGCGGCGAGGATGACCGGCTTGAAGGTCGAGGCGGGCTGGTAGTCGGTGCGAGTGGCGTTGTTGGTGTAGTGCTCGGTGTAGCCCGCACCTCCGTACATCGCCTCGACGGCGCCCGTCTTGGGGTTCACCGACACCGCACCGGCCTGGACGTCGCCGTCGACCGAGCGCTTCTTCTTGTCCAGCTTGCTGGTCAGCTGTTCCTTGACGGACGTCTCCAGCGCCTTCTGCTTCTTCTTGTCGATGTTCAGCTCGATGTTCCAGCCGCCACGCCTGACCAGGGCCATGCCCGACTCGTAGTCGTCGGCGACGCCCTGGGCCACCAGCTGCTTGGCCAGTTCGGTGTTGGCCGCGTCGACGAGGTAGCCGATCTGGCCCTCCTTGCCGGGCGCGGCCTTGGGCTCCTTGGGCACCGGGAACGTCATGGCGTCGCGCTTGCCCTTGTCCAGCCAGTCCTGCTCGACCATGTTGTCGAGGACGTAGTTCCAGCGGGCGGTGACGAGCTTCTTGCCGGTGTCGGAGGCGGAGGTCCAGTCGTACTGGCTGGGGGCCTGGAGCAGCGCGGCGAGGTAGGCGCCCTGCGGCACGGACAGCTTCTCGGCGTCGACGCGGTAGTAGGCCTGGGCGGCCGCCTGGATGCCGTAGGCGCCGCGGCCGTAGTAGCTGGTGTTGATGTACCCGGCCAGGATGTAGTCCTTGTCCTTCTCCCGGTCCAGCTTCAGGGAGATGACCAGTTCCTTCAGCTTGCGCGTGACGGTCTGTTCCTGGGTCAGGTAGTAGTTCTTGACGTACTGCTGGGTGATCGTCGAACCGCCCTGCGCGCCCTTGCCCATGAGGGTGTTGAGGACACCGCGGGTGGTGCCCTTCAGGTCGACGCCGGCGTCGGTGTAGAAGGACTTGTTCTCGGCGGCGACGAAGGTGTGCTGGACCTCTTTGGGGATCTTCGCGAGTTCGACGTTCTCCCGGTTGACCTCGCCGTCGCGGGCGAGGATCGCGCCGTTGTCGTACTCGTAGACGTTGCTCTGGAGGTCGGCGTCGGGGTTGCCCTCGGGGATCGGCGTGCTCACGTACAGCCAGACGAAGGCGCCGAGGACGACCACGATCAGGCCGAGGAAGGTGCCGAGGATCTTCTTCCAGGTGAAGAGCCGGCGTATGAAGCTCTTGTCCTTCTTGCCGGCCTTGTCCTTGGTGCCCTTGCCGCTCTTCTTCGCGCCCCGGCGGGCGGCCGCGCGGCCGCCGGTCGCGGGAGCGGTGTCGGGCGCCTCGGCGGTCGCCACGGACTCCGCCGTCGCAGGGGTCGTCGAGTCCGTCTCCACCGAGCGGCCCCTGGGCGCCGCGCGGCGCCCACCGCGCTGTCGAGCTCGTCTCTCTTCCGCTCGTCCCATGAGTCCGCTCGCTCCGCTTCCTACTCGGCAGTCACACCAGTGCCCGGGGGCAGGGGCAGGTCAGCTCAGAAAGCTAACACCGCTGTCTATGACGAAGGGGTCTCGGTCCGGTCCGTACGGGGCGTGAGAATCAGCACCCCGCGCGAGGGAACCGCCCGGACGTCCCCACCGAGTCCGACGTACGAGAGTGGCACAGGGTTGCCATGAGGCGCTAAAGTGATATCACTTAGATAGGCCGCCGATTACTGAATCAGGCGGCGACGAGAAACGGGGACCCACCATGTCCACTCACGACCCCTCGGCCGCCACCGAAGCCGTCACCGACACCGACACCGTCGACGTGCCCGAGATGCCCGCCCCGCGCGTGAAGGAGTTCCCGGCGCACAGCGTGGCCGGCGGACTCGCGCTGCTGCTCGGCCTGGCCGGACTGCTCGCCGGCGCCGGGATGATCGCCTTCGGCGCCCAGGTGGACGCGGCGGGCCCCAAGGCGGCGCTGATCACCGGCGGCATCCTGGTCGCCCTCGCCGCGTTCCTCGCGATGTGCGGACTGAACACGGTGTCGCCGGGCGAGGCCCGCGTGGTGCAGCTCTTCGGCCGCTACCGGGGCACCATCCGCGAGGACGGACTGCGCTGGGTGAATCCCTTGACCTCCCGCGAGAAGATCTCCACCCGGGTCCGCAACCACGAGACGGCCGTACTGAAGGTCAACGACGCCTACGGCAACCCGATCGAACTCGCCGCGGTCGTGGTGTGGAACGTGCGGGACACCGCGCAGGCCAGCTTCGAGGTGGACGACTTCCTGGAGTTCGTCGCCACCCAGACCGAGGCGGCCGTCCGGCACATCGCCATCGAGTACCCCTACGACTCGCACGACGAGGACGGTCTCTCGCTGCGCGGCAACGCGGAGGAGATCACCGAGAAGCTGGCGATAGAGCTGCACGCGCGCGTGGAGGCGGCCGGCGTCCGGATCATCGAGTCCCGCTTCACCCACCTCGCGTACGCTCCCGAGATCGCCTCGGCGATGCTCCAGCGGCAGCAGGCGGGCGCTGTGGTCGCGGCGCGGCGGGAGATCGTGGACGGGGCCGTGGGAATGGTCGAGGCCGCGCTCCAGCGCATCGCCGAACAGGGCATCGTGGAGCTGGACGACGAGCGGAAGGCGGCGATGGTGTCCAACCTGATGGTGGTGCTGTGCGGGGACCGTGCGCCCCAGCCGGTACTGAACACCGGGACCCTCTACCAGTGAGTGACGCAGCCGGGGGTCCGACCCCTCAGCGTCGGCCGCAGCAGCGCAAGCAGGTGCTGCTGCGGCTGGATCCGCTGGTCCACGACGCGCTGGCCCGCTGGGCCTCGGACGAGCTGCGGTCGGCGAACGCGCAGATCGAGTTCCTGCTGCGCAAGGCGCTGAAGGAGGCCGGGCGCCTGCCCGGCGACACCGGACCCCTCCCGCGTCGCGGCCGGCCCCCCGGCGGCCCGCCCCCAGGCCCCCCGCCGACCTGACCGGCTTCGCCTCGCCCTCCTCCCCCACAAGGACGGGCGCCGGGCCTGTGGCAGAACAGTGACAATCGGCTCTCACCTGCGCACTCCCACTCCCTGCCGTCACCTGCACACAGGACGTATACACACCGGGTATACACCGCATGTACAGTCCTCCCCATGTCCATCGGTCACACCCTCCTGGGACTCCTGGAGTCCGGGCCCCGCCACGGTTACGACCTCAAGCGGGCCTTCGACGAGAAGTTCGGTCACGACCGGCCGCTGCACTACGGCCAGGTCTACTCGACGATGTCGCGTCTGCTGAAGCACGGGCTCGTCGAGGTCGACGGCATCGAGGCCGGCGGCGGTCCCGAGCGCAAGCGGTACGCGATCACCGACGCCGGGATCACCGACGTCGAGCAGTGGCTCGCGACGCCCGAGAAGCCCGAGCCGTATCTCCAGTCGACGCTGTACACCAAGGTCGTCCTCGCGCTGCTGACCCACCGCGACGCGGCCGACATCCTCGACACCCAGCGTGCCGAGCACCTGCGCAGCATGCGCATCCTCACGGACCGCAAGCGCTCCGGCGACTTCGCCGACCAGCTGATCTGTGACCACGCCCTGTTCCACCTCGAGGCCGACCTGCGCTGGCTGGAACTCGCCGCCGCCCGGCTCGACAAGCTGAAGGCCGCGGTGATCGCGTGAACGCCCCCGGGGGATCCCTGCTCGCCGCCGAGAACCTGCACAAGGCGTACGGGCCGACGATGGCGCTGGCCGGCGCCGAGTTCTCCATCCACCCCGGCGAGGTCGTCGCGGTGATGGGCCCGTCCGGGTCCGGCAAGTCGACACTGCTGCACTGCCTGGCCGGGATCGTCACGCCCGACTCGGGTTCGATCATGTACGACGGTCGCGAGCTCGCGACGATGAGCGACGCCCGGCGCAGCGAACTGCGCCGCTCCGAGTTCGGCTTCGTGTTCCAGTTCGGGCAGCTCGTGCCGGAACTCACCTGCGTGGAGAACGTGGCACTGCCGCTCCGGCTGAACGGCACCCCGCGCAAGCAGGCCGAGCGCACCGCACTGAGCTGGATGGAACGGCTGGAGGTCGACGACCTCGGCAAGAAGCGCCCCGGTGAGGTGTCCGGCGGACAGGGGCAGCGGGTGGCCGTGGCGCGCTCGCTCGTCACCAGCCCGCGCGTGGTGTTCGCCGACGAGCCGACCGGCGCGCTGGACTCGCTCAACGGCGAGCGCGTGATGGAACTGCTCACCGAGGCCGCCCGGTCGGCCAGCACGGCCGTCGTCCTCGTCACGCACGAGGCCCGGGTGGCCGCCTACTCCGACCGCGAGATCGTCGTACGGGACGGGAAGTCGCGGGACATGGAGCGGGTCATATGAGCCTGCGGCAGTGGTCCAGGGACCTGGGCCTGGGGGTACGGTTCGCCTTCGCCGGCGGCCGGGAGGGCTGGATACGGGCCGTGCTGACCGCGGTCGGCGTCGGGCTCGGCGTGGCGGTCCTGCTGCTGACGACGGCGGTGCCGAGCGCCATGGGCGTACGCCACGACCGTGAACAGGCGCGGCTGGACTGGCCGTTCGGCAGCGAGCAGCCGGCCAAGGGCGACGACACCCTGGTGATCGCGCAGGCCGACACGACGTTCCGTGACAAGGACGTACGCGGTCGGCTGGTGGAACCCGAAGGATCGCGCGCGCCGCTGCCGCCCGGCCTGAGCCGGTTCCCGGCCGAGGGCGACATGGTGGTCTCGCCCGCGCTGAAGGAGCTGCTCGCCGCCGACGGTTCGGCGCTGCTGCGGGAACGGCTCCCGTACCGCGTCGTCGGGACCATCGGGGAGAGCGGACTGGTCGGCTCCCAGGAACTCGCCTACTACTCGGGCTCCACCGATCTCGCCTCCCACATGGAGGGCTACGGGGCGACCCGGTTGAACGAGTTCGGGAACCCGAACCCCTCGAAGGAGGACACCGACCCGGTGCTGCTCCTGCTGATCCTCGTCGTCATCGTGGTGCTCCTGATGCCGGTGGCGGTGTTCATCGCCGCGGCCGTGCGGTTCGGCGGTGAGCGGCGGGACCGCAGGCTCGCCGCCCTTCGGCTGATCGGTTCGGACGGCCGGATGACCCGGCGTATCGCGGCCGGCGAGGCGATGGCCGGGGCACTGCTGGGCCTGGTCCTCGGCACGGTGTTCTTCCTGGTCGGCCGCCAGGTGGCGGGTTCGGTGGAGGTGATGGGCATCAGCGTCTGGCCCAGCTACCTCGACCCCTCCCCCGCGCTGGCCGCGCTGGTCGCCCTCGCGGTGCCGGCCGCGGCGGTCCTGGTCACCCTCTTCGCCCTGCGCGGTGTGGTGATCGAGCCGCTCGGCGTGGTGCGCACGGCGAAGCCCGCACGGCGTCGGCTGTGGTGGCGGCTGCTGCTGCCCCTGGGCGGCTTCGCGATGCTCTACCCGATGATCGGGCAGGGCCAGACCAACGGCGACTTCAACCAGTACCTGGTGAGCGGCGGCGTCATCCTGATCCTCGTCGGCATCACCGCACTGCTGCCGTGGCTCGTGGAGACGGTCGTCGGCCGGCTCGGCTCCGGTGGCGTGGCCTGGCAACTGGCCGTACGAAGGCTGCAGTTGAGCAGCGGTACGGCGGCCCGGATGGTCAACGGCATCGCGGTGGCGGTGGCCGGTGCGATCGCGCTCCAGATGCTGTTCGCCGGCGTGGACGGCGCCTACACCGAGGCCACCGGCCAGGACCTCACCCGGGCCCAGATGCAGGTCCGGGTGCCGGACGGCGCTCCGCTGGCCGCGACCGCCCAGAAGTTCGCCGACACCAAGGCCGTCAGCAAGGTCACGGCCCTGTGGGAGGGCTACCTGGGCGACTCCTCCTGGAACAGCGAGAACGGCCCGAACCTCTCCACCGAGCTGACCGTGGGTGCCTGTCCGGCGCTGCGCGAGGTGGCGAAGCTGCCCTCGTGCAAGGACGGCGACATGTTCGTCCTCGACGGCGACGAGTACTCCGCCGACGGGCCGCAGATGAACAAGCCCGGCAAGAAGCTGTACATCGAACCGTCCGGCTCCGGGGAGAGCCAGGACGTCCTCTGGACCGTCCCCGCGGGCATCACCGAGGCCCACTCGGTCAAGGGCCTCACCGACTTCAAGCGCGGCGGCTTCCTGATGACGCCGAGCGCGCTGCCCGCGGCCGCCGAGAAGCTGGTCACCGGTCAGATCTACCTGTCGATCGACGAGTCCGTGCCCGACGCCTACGAGTACGCCCGCAACACGGCGTTCCACGTGGCTCCGCTGGCCGACCCGATGATGTGGTCGTCCACCCGGCAGGACACGAAGTTCACCACCATCCGCTCCGGTCTGCTCGTCGGCTCGGCCTGTGTGCTGCTGCTGATCGGGGCGAGCCTGCTGGTCTCCCAGCTGGAGCAGCTGCGCGAGCGCCGCAAGCTGCTGTCGTCGCTGGTCGCCTTCGGCACCCGGCGGCGGACGCTGGGCCTGTCGGTGCTGTGGCAGACGGCGATCCCGATCGGGCTGGGCCTGCTGCTGGCCATGGGGGTGGGGATCACGCTGGGCGCGATCCTGCTGAAGATGACGGACACGCCGGTGGGTGTGGACTGGGCGAGTGTGCTGTCGATGACCGGCTGCGGGGCGGCCGTCGTCCTGCTGGTGACGGTGCTGAGCCTGCCGCCGCTGCTCAAACTGCTGCGGCCGGACGGCCTGCGCACCGAATGAGCGCGGTGCGCACGGTGAGCGCGGTGCGCGCGGTGAGCGCGGTGCGCACGGTGAGCGCGGTGCGCACGGTGAGCGCGGTGCGCTCGGTGCGCACGCGATGAACAGACGGTCCCTCCCCGCCCGGGGAGGGACCGTTCCGCGTTCAGAGCTGGTACTCCCGCACCACCCTGCGCACCTGGGCGAACAGCATGCCGACGTTGACCGACTTGCGGCAGACGACCACCGCGACGACGTCCTGCTGCTCGGTCATCCGCACGAACAGGTGAGTGAGATTCTCACTGTTCACGAGGATCTCCTGGAAGAAGTGGTTGTCGCTCTGGACCCCGCGCCGCTCCTTGAAGACGTCCTCGATCATCACGACCGTACGGCCCTGGAACAGGTCGAGCGTCGCACCCGCCAGCAGGTCCAGGACCTCGGGCGGATGGTTGTCGACGGTCTCGTAGGAAAGCAGCATTCCGGTGGACATGTCGACGACGCCGGAGGCGACGCAGTCGGGGGCATCCGTGCGCAGTGACTTGACCAGGCCCATGACCTGGTCGGAGAAACCTGGGGTCATACGTTTCGTCGCCATCCCTTCAGACTCCTTCGGCGGTCTTCACGGTCGTCTCGGTCCGGTCGGTCAGGATCAGATCGATGCGGCGCAGGGCGGGTTGGGTCGCCCGGTGCAGACGCTCCACGTCCATGCCCTCGTCGCCGAGCACGACCATCAGCGCGGTGTCGCCGACCGCGTAGAACGCGGCGCAGCCGTGGCTGCCGTAGGCCACCGTGCGGTGCAGGGCGCCACGGGCGGTCGCCTGCGCGGTGCGGCGGGCGAGGCCGAGGCCGGCCGCGGCGAGGGCGGCGAGTCCCTCCGGGTCGATGGTGTCGGCGGTGTCGGCGGCTATGAGCAGTCCGTCCGCCGCCGCCAGCGCCGTGTCGGTGATACCGGTCACCTGCTCCCGCAGGCCGCGCATCTCCCGCGCGAGGGCTGTGTGGTCCATGAGCGCAACTCCCCTAATTCTGATCGCATATGACCGTCTTCTTGGTGGGGGCCTACGTGGGGTTTCTGCCTTTTCCTGCGTGGGGCCGTTATTTCGCCGTGGGGTTCCGCAGGCGGAAGAACTCCTTCCAGCCGGTGCCGTTCCGTTCCGTCGTGAGGGCTTCGTTGATGCCGCTGGCGCCGGGACGGCGGCGCGGCAGGGCCGTCGCCTCCGGCACCGCCACCGGCGGCTGCCGGGGCGGAGCCGGTTCACGGGGGCGTATGCCGTGCCCGTCGGGCGGCAGCCGGACCGGGATCGGCCGGGGCGCTTCCACGCACTCCAGAAGCCCCTCGCCCAGCATCCGGGCCACCTCGACGGTCACGGTGTAGACCCCGCGCCCGGTACGGAAGGCAAGGTCCCGGGAGGTGCACCGGCCGTCGGCGTGGGCCAGCAGATCGCGCTGGAGCACACCCAGCCGGCCGGCCGCGTAGGACAGGGAGGCGGGCACGGGCCGCTCCCGGTCCGGACGCACGGGGTACGGCTGTTCCAGGAGCGCGCCGAGCTTGCGGGACGCCACCTGGAGCAGCCGGGTGGGCGGTTCGCCCACGACGACCGGGGCGGGCGGCGCCCCGGTCGCCGGGCCGCGCTCGCAGCCGTCGACGCTGCCCGCGACGACCGCGAACACGGCGTCCTGGAGAGCCATCGCGCAGACCACCCGGAGCTGGGCGGCCCCCGCGTAGCCGTGGGCGATCAGCCCGGCGGCCGGCCAGCGCGCGCCGCCCGACTCCCGCACCAGCCCGGCCCACTCCTCGCCGCCGATCCGGCCGGAGCGCAGCAGCAGCGCCTCGGGGGCGGGCGCGCCCGGCGACTCGACGGCGACGACCAGCCCGCCGTGCAGATGGAAGACGCCGCCGGGCGAGCCGAGAACGCGCAGTTCCCCGGTGAAGCCGTCCCGGCCGCACGCGGCGAGGTCGCGTGCCAGCAGCTGGTAGCCCGACATCACTCCCCTTGGACCTCTCGCACATACGCCTGACGCGTAGCGCTGAGGAGGGAATGTGTATCAGTCCGTACGCATATTCCAGCGAGGGATTTCCGACCTGCCCTGAGCTGACGGAAGTTGCTCCGTCGAGGGACTCAATTCGCTTTGTTCGGAGTCCATTTGACCGATTGAAAGACTGCGGCCGTTCCCTCAGGGAGCCTTGTCCGCGGGCGTTCCGGACGTCTCGGGACCCGCGGAGACCGCCGGAGGAGCCGCCGGGGAGGCCGTCGGGGCCGCCACCGGTGCCACCCCCGCCGCTGTCGCGCCCCTCGGCCGTGGTGCGTGCCGCAGGGCCTGTTCGCGGGAGTAGGTGTGCAGATAGCCCACCACCGTGTTGGTGACGGCCACCAGGGGCACCGCCACGATGGCGCCGCCGATGCCCGCCACCATGCCGCCCGCGGCGACCGACAGGACCACCGCCAGCGGGTGGACGCGTACCGCGCGGCCGAGGATGAACGGCTGCAGGATGTGGCCCTCGATCTGCTGCACGGCCAGCACGACCGCCAGGGTCATCACCGCGGTGAACACGCCCTGGGTGACCAGCGCGACCACGACCGCCAGCGCGCCGGAGGCGACCGCACCGACGAGCGGGATGAAGGAGAACAGGAAGATGAAGACGGCGAGCGGGACGGCCATCGGCACATCGAGGAAGTAGATGCCGAGGCCGATGAAGATCGCGTCGATCAACGCGACTATCACCGTGCCGCGCACATACGCCGTGAGCGTCGCCCAGGCCCGCGGGCCCGCGCCCGCCACGCCCGGCCGGGCCGCGGCCGGGACCAGCTTGAGCGTCCACTCCCAGATGCGCTTGCCGTCGTACAGCAGGAACAGCGTCGAGAAGAACGCCAGGAGGATGCCCGTCAGCGCCTCGACGACGACGGTGACGCCCTCCAGGCCCGCCGAGGTGATCGAGTCCGTGTTGTCCCCGACGGCATCCCGCAGGTTCTTGGCGATGCCGTTGATCTGCTTGTCGGTGACGTGGAAGGGACTGTTGAGCAGCCAGCGGCGCAGATCGTCGATGCCGTCCTGGACCTGGCCGGAGAGGTCGTCGATGTTCGCCATGACCTGCCAGGTCACGAACCAGCCCATCAGCCCGATGACGACGAACCCGAGGATCGCCGTCAGCGCGGTGGCCGCACCGCCGGGCACTCCGGCCCGCTTCAGCCGGGCCACGGTGGGCTGGAGGAGCGCGGTCAGCAGCAGCGCGACCACGAAGGACATGACGACCAGTTGGACCGCGCTGATGGCCTTCATCAGCACCCAGACGGTCCCGGCGAGCACCAGCAGCCGCCAGCCCGCCTCGGCGGCGACCCGGACCCCCCACGGCACGGCCTGGGCGGGGTCGGGACGCGGGGCGGCGGGCACGACCTCCTCCGGGTAGGCCTCGGCGGCCGGTACGGCGGTGTCGGGCGGTGTCGGCTCCGGTTCGGCGGCGCTCTCCCGCGTCTCCCGTTCGACCTCGGCACGCCGTTCGTCGAGCCGCTCACCCATCTCGCTCAGTCCGGCACCGAGCCTGCCGAGCCATCCTGGAACTCGCGACATGATCCGTCCTCTTCCCCCGTCTTCCCCCACCACTCCCCCTGGAGTCGTCGGCCCCGGCCGTACCGACCGTACAGGGCGAAAGCCCCTCCCCCTAGGACGGGGAGGGGCTGCGCGGGGTTGAGCGGCCGAGGGCGGCCGCGGCTCAGTACGAGCCGTTGGCCAGCCAGTAGTCCCATGCGTCGCAGGGACTGCCGTAGCGGTCGTTCATGTAGTTCAGGCCCCACTTGATCTGGGTGGCCGGGTTGGTCCGCCAGTCGGCGCCGGCGGACGACATCTTCGAGCCGGGATAGGCCTGGACGAGACCGTAGGCGCCCGACGAGGGGTTGACCGCCTGGTAGTTCCAGGTGGACTCGTGGTCCACGATGTTGCTGAAGCACTGGAACTGGCCGCTGGGCACCATCTGGCGGGCGATGGCCTGGACCTCGGCGACGGTGTACGAGGCCTGCTGCGGGAAGCTGCCGGCCGACGAGGTCGAGGCGACCTCGGTGGTGGCCTTGGTCTTGGCGGCCTCGGCCGCCTTGTCCTTGGCTTCCTGGGCGGCCTTCGCCTTGGCCAGGGCCGCCTTCTGCTTGGCCACGGCGTCCTTGGCCGCCTGCTTACGGGCGGATTCCTCCGCCGTCTTCTTGGCGGTGGTGTCCGCGGCGATGGCCTGGACGTCGGCCTGCTGTGTCAGCGAGGCCGTCTGTACCTGGGCCTGCTGCCCTACGGGTAAGTCCGAGAGGAGCGTCGATTCGCCCGCCGTCGCCTCGGCGTCGTCGCCTGGCTGGGCCACGCTGCCCTGGGCCACTCCCATGACAGCGCCGACAGTGGTGACCGCGGTGGCCGAGGCCACGGCGAATCCCCGGGCCGTTATCCGGCTCACGCGGTTTCCTTCTGTTGTGCCGTCGGGTGGAGAACTGCACGACCAGGGCCGCGTGGACTCAGTACCAGTGGTTGGCCTGCCAGAACGACCATGCCTCACAGGGGCTGCCGTATCGGCTGTCCATGTAGTTCAGGCCCCACTTGATCTGGGTGGCCGGGTTGGTCTGCCAGTCGGAGCCGGCGGACGCGTACTTGCCGGCGGGCAGGGCCTGGAAGAGTCCGTAGGCACCGGAGGAGGCGTTCACGGCGTGGTAGTTCCAGCTGGACTCGTGGTCCACGATGTTGCTGAAGCACTGGAACTGGCCGCTGGGCACCATCTGGGCCGCCATCGCCTGGATCTGCGCGATGGAGTAGGAGCTCTGGATCGGGAAGTCGCCCGAGCTGCGGCTGGCCTTGACCTTGGCCTCCGCGCGGTCCTTGGCAGCCTTTTCGGCGGCCTCCTTCTTCGCGATCGCCGACTTGGCGGCGGCCTTGCGGGCCGACTCCTCGGCGTCCTTCTTCGCGCCCTCGTCCGCGGCGATGGCCTGTACGTTGGCCTGCTGCGTGAGGGACGCCGTCTGCACCTGGGCCTGCTGGCCCACGGGTATGTCGGCGAGGAGCGTCGCGTCGCTGGCCGTCGCTTCAGCGTCGTTGGGCTGCGCGACGCTGCCCGAGGCAACGCCGACGACGCTTCCGACAGCGGTGACCGCCGTGGCCGAGGCCACTGCGAATCCCCGGACCGAGATCCGGCTCACACGGTTTTCCTTCCGGCATCGCCCGCTTCGGTGACCCTGGCGGACGCAATCGTGCCCTTGTCGCTGGTCTCCGAACTGCGGGGTCACAGGAGACACGGGCCCGGTGGGCAACTCCCGGTGAAGGAGTGCCACATGGTGCACGGGCGGCATACGACGGTCGGTATGGAGTTGAAGGTGATGCTCAAGCGGTGCCGTACTGCTGGAGGCACAGATGTGTCGCATGCGGGGCCTGACAGGACTGAGACTTTGCCGTAACCAGACTGCGCAAGGCAATTCCGAGTTGCGTGTGAAAGCTCACACCCGTGGAGACCCTGGGGATTTCGCGAAACCCCCACATACGCCGGCGCCGCCCGACTAGGCTCACAGCCTTTGTCGGACGGCGCCAATCACCGCTTGTCCCCGGTCAATTGGGGCGGGTCATTCAGATCTGCCCATCCTCCAGCATTTCGGTCACAAGTGCTGCGATCTGGGACCTCTCGGACCTGTTCAGCGTGACGTGCGCGAAGAGCGGATGGCCCTTCAGTTTCTCGACGACGGCGACCACGCCGTCATAACGCCCGACCCGCAGATTGTCCCTTTGCGCCACATCGTGGGTCAGAACGACCCGGGAATTCGCGCCGATCCGGGACAGAACGGTGAGAAGTACATTCCGTTCGAGCGACTGCGCCTCGTCGACGATCACGAAGGCGTCGTGCAGGGAGCGGCCCCGGATGTGGGTCAGGGGCAGGACCTCCAGCATCCCTCGTGCGGTGACCTCCTCGATGACCTCGCGGCTGGTGACCGCGGACAGCGTGTCGAAGACCGCCTGCGCCCAGGGGCCCATCTTGTCGGCCTCGGAACCGGGCAGATAGCCCAGCTCCTGTCCGCCCACCGCGTACAGCGGCCGGAAGACCATCACCTTCTGGTGCTGGCGGCGCTCCAGGACCGCCTCCAGACCCGCGCAGAGCGCGAGCGCGGACTTGCCGGTGCCGGCCCGGCCGCCCATGGACAGGATCCCGACGTCCGGGTCGAGCAGCAGATCGAGCGCGATGCGCTGCTCGGCGCTGCGGCCCTTGATGCCGAAGGCCTCACGGTCACCGCGCACGAGCCGGACGTTGCCGTCGGCGGTGACCCGGCCCAGGGCCTTGCCCCGCTCCGACTGGATGGTCAGGCCGGTGTGCACGGGAAGGTCGGCGACCTCGGGCACGTGGATGTGCCCCTCCTCGAAGAGGATGTCCACCTGCTCACCGGACAGGGTCAGTTCGGACATTCCGGTCCAGCCGGAGGAGCCCGTGATCGCGAGCTCCGCGCGGTACTCCTCCGCGAGGAGACCGACCGACGACGCCTTGATCCTGAGCGGGAGGTCCTTCGACACGACCGTGACGTCGAAACCCTCGGCCTGGAGATTGCGGGCCACCGCGAGGATGCGAGAGTCGTTGTCACCCAGGCGGTAGCCGGAAGGCAGCACGCTGGGGTCCGAGTGGTTGAGCTCGACACGGACGGTGCCGCCGAGTTCCCCGATCGGGATGGGGGCGTCGAGGCGACCGAACTTCACCCGGTAGTCGTCCAGCAGGCGCAGCGCCTGCCGGGCGAAGTAGCCGAGCTCCGGATGGTGCCGCTTGGCCTCCAGTTCCGTGACCACGACGATGGGGAGCACTACCTCGTGCTCGTCGAAGCGGGTCAGGGCGTTCGGGTCGGCCAGCAGAACGCTGGTGTCGAGAACATAGGTGCGCCGGTCTGGCATACGGCGCTTTGTGCTGGTCACCACGGAAGGACGTACCCCCTCGGATGAGGTCGGGGAGCGACGGAGTGGAGCTGGACCGGTTTCCGGCCGCTTCGCACGGGCCGAGAACCGGCCCCCCGCTGCTTCTTCCGTGCCGTGACCGCACGGTCGGGCTGGTGCAAAAGGGCCTCCCGGGCGGACGGCCCCGTGCCGCCCGCTGAGATCCGACACCCGTGGTTCGGGCGTCGACCTGCTTGGCTTATGCCCTCGAACATGCGCCGCCATGCCACGGCATATGACGGCGCGCCGGTGAACTCCTCGTTACTTCCGCCCCAAACGGGGTACACGGGACGCCCTCGAAGGGCGTCCGCCGACTTGTGCCTCAGCCGCCGTAACGGCGGTGCCGGGCCGCGTAGTCACGCAGGGCCCGCAGGAAGTCGACCTTGCGGAAGGCCGGCCAGAAGACCTCGCAGAAGTAGTACTCCGCATGGGCCGTCTGCCACAGCATGAATCCGGACAACCGCTGCTCGCCGCTGGTACGGATCACCAGGTCGGGGTCGGGCTGGGCGCCGGTGTAGAGGTGGCGACTGATCAGGTCGACGCTGACGGAGTCGGCGAGGTCCTCCATCGAGGTCCCCCGGTCCGCCGCGTCCACGATCATCGAGCGCACGGCGTCGGCGATCTCCTGGCGGCCGCCGTAGCCGATGGCGACGTTGACCAGTATCCCGTCGACGTGGGCGGTGGACTCCTCGGCGACCTTCAACGCGATCTGCACCTGGGAGGGGAGGATGTCGGGGGTGCCGACGTGGTGGACGCGCCAGCGGCCGTCGGCGGCCAGGGTGCGGACGACGTCCTCGATGATGCCGAGGAGCGGGACGAGTTCGTCGTCGGGGCGGTCGAGGTTGTCCGTCGACAGCAGCCAGAGGGTGACGACCTCGACGTCCGTCTCGGTGCACCAGCCGAGGAACTCCTCGATCTTCTCCGCACCGGCGCGGTGACCGTGCACGGTGGTGGAACCCGAGGCCTTCGCCCAGCGTCGGTTGCCGTCCATGATGACGCCGATGTGCTTCGGCACCTGAGCGTGGTCCAGGTGACCTTCCACCCGGCGTGCGTACAGCCTGACCAGAAGGCCGCGCAGCTTGTCGCGCAGGTTCACGTGATTGTCAGCCCCTCCGTACGGTGCGGTCCCCGCGGGGCGCAGCCTACCCCCGCGGGGCTTGGACCGTTGACGGGGGTGGAAGGCGCCGCCCCCGCCCGAGCGACTGTGCCGGGGCAAAAAAACGGGCCGGTCCGTGGGGGGGGAGACGGACCGGCCCGAGGGGGGGTTTCCACCATAACCCTTCGTAAGTGATGCTGCGTGCATCGGCGCGCCACAACTACTCTCCGGAGTCGCGCGGCGACGCGCCGGTGGTCGCGGAATGCGTGGTTCATGGGTGGCGCATGGCCGGAACACAACCGATTCCCAGGGGAATGGGCACGATTGCCAGGGAAAGCTGAGGTTTTGGAGCAACTTGGGGCTCCGTCGACCCATCGCCCGCCCGTCCCCCCGACGGGCTACCCCGGCCGTGAACGCCCGCTTGACGCGGGCGTCACCGCGCAGCCCCCTCCACTGCGCGGTGACGTCCACGCAGCTTTGCGTACGCGAATTGCCCGAAGGAGAACTTACGCGAGGTCGACAGGGGATATGAACCGATCGCGATAACGATGTGGAAACTCTGTGGAGGCAGGATCCCGAGCGCGGGAGGCAGCGGTCGGCGCAAGACCGGTCGGAGGACGGTTCCTGGCCAGTCCGCGCTACGGGCGGCGGGCCTCGAAGAGGTGGCGGGTGCTGTGCGCCACGAAGGGGCCCTCGACCGTCATCTGCTCGTGCAGGGCGCGGAGTCGGGGCCGGTAGGCCTCCACCGTGAAGCCGGGGACCATCCACACCACCTTGCGCAGGAAGTGGACCACGGCGGCGATGTCGTGGAACTCGACACGCAGCCGCTCCGTCCGCAGCCCGACGACCTCCAGCCCCGCCGCCTCCGCCCCGGCGCGCTCGCGCTCGGGATGCCGGGCGCCGCTCACCTCCTCCGGCTGCGGCCCGAGGAAGTACTCGACGAGCTCGAAGACGCTGCGCGGACCGACGTGCTGGGCGAAGTAGGTGCCGCCGGGCCGGAGCACGCGGGCGATCTCCTCCCAGAGAGGCCGCACCGGATGCCTGCTGGCGACCAGGTCGAAGGTGGCGTCCGCGAAGGGCAGCGGGGCGTCCTCCGGGGACGCGACGACCGCGATGCCACGCGGGCCCAGCAGGGCGGTGGCCTTGGCGACGTTCGCCGGCCAGCCCTCGGTGGCGACGGTGAGCACGGGGGCCTTGGGGGCCGCCCGGCCGAGCGCGAAGTCCAGGACCTCGCCTCCCCCGGTCTGCACGTCGAGCGCGGCGCTCGCGCCCGCCAGCCGTCCGGCCAGCGACATCGCATACCCCCAGGAGGGCCGCGCCTCGGTGGCCCGTCCCTCGAACCAGGAGAAGTCCCACCCCTCGGTGGGGACGGCGGCCCCTTCGGCGAGCAGTGCCTCGAAGGCGGGGTCCGCG
Organism: Actinobacteria bacterium OV320; assembly: GCA_001298545.1. Lineage (GTDB taxonomy): Bacteria > Actinomycetota > Actinomycetes > Streptomycetales > Streptomycetaceae > Streptomyces > Streptomyces coriariae. The sequence goes on along the minus strand of LJCX01000029.1, from coordinate 366,335 downwards.
TGGTCGCTGTCGTCGCCGGTGGCCCGGCCCTTGTCGTCCATACGGGGATGGTGGCAGAGGGGTCGCCGGGGTGCCGCCGGTTTACGACGGCCCGTCACGCGTAGCGCAGCAGCACGACCCCGTTGCCGAAGGCGTGGGACTCGGTGAGGCGGAGCACGGTCGGGATGCTCGCGTCGGGGTGCGGGAACAGGGGTTTGCCCCGGCCGACGAGCACCGGGTGGACGTAGACGCGAAGCTCGTCGACGAGGTCGCGGCGCAGGAACTCGGCGACCAGGTCGGCGCCGCTGAGTCCCAGGTCGCCGTCCATCTGCTCCTTGAGCAGCGCGACCTCCTCGGGGACGACGTCCCGGACGATCGTGGTGTTCCAGTCGGCGTGTGCCAGCGTCCGCGAGTACACGATCTTCGGTTTCTCGCGCCAGATCGCGGCGAACTCGGCCATCGTGGCGGGGGTGTCCGGGTCGGCGTCCGCGGTCGGCCAGTAGTCGGCCATGAGCTCGTACGTGGTCCGGCCGCTGAGCAGGGCGCCCAGCTCTCCGACCATGTCGTTGAAGTGCTGGTGCAGTTCGTCGTCGACCTGGTGCCAGGAGATGTCGCGGTCCGGGCCCTCGATGTACCCGTCGAGAGACATCGACATGATCAGGACGATCTTCCCCATACGACGGTCCCCTCTTCGTGTTCCGGCTCGCTACGGTGCGACAGATCCAGAAGGTCCAGAGGGTAGCGACACGACCGAGGGGAGACGGGGATGGCGCGCTGGCGGGACGGGTGGGGAGAACTCGTGGTGGGGGGCCACGCGGACGGAGGGGCCGGCGGGGACGGCGCAGACGGCGGCGGGGACGGGGACGGGGACGGGGGCGGTCTTCGGGTGCCCCTGGAGATCGCCGCCTCCTACCGGGCCCGTACCCGGGGGCTGCTCGGGCGGGACTCGGTGGACGGGGCGATGCTGCTGTCGCCCGCCGGCAGCGTGCACACCTTTCGTATGCGCATGCCGATCGACGTCGCGTACCTGGACCGGCGGCTCCGCGTCATCGCCGTACGCACCATGCGGCCGGGGCGGCTGGGCCTGCCCCGGCTGCGGTCCCGGCATGTGCTGGAGGCGGCGGCCGGGGCGATGGAGGGGTGGGGGTTGCGGGTGGGGGTGCGGGTGGAGGTGAGGGTCAGCTCGCCGTACGCGGGAACGTGACCTCCACCCGGCGGTTCTTCTTGCGGCCGGCCTCGGTGGAGTTGTCGGAGATGGGGTACTGCTCGCCGTAGCCGCGCACCTCGAAGGTGATGCCCGGGTCGTTGAGGTCTCCCGCGAGTTCCGCCTGGACGGCGTCCGCCCGCTGCTTCGACAGGACGTCGCCGTGGGCGGAGGAGCCCAGGTTGTCCGTGAAGCCGAAGACCCGGACCACGGTGGTGTTGTTCTGCTTCTTGATCTCCGCGGCGATCGTGGCGATACGGGACTTCGCCTCCGTGCCGAGCTTCGCGCTGTCCTTGCCGAAGAGGACCTCGGCCTGGAGCGCGAACGTCACGTCCGCGTTGGTGTCCTCCCGGCGCTCGTCACCCGACTCGTCCTCGACGACCTGCTTGATGTCGAGCACCTTGGGCTCGGCGAGGGTGCCGCCCTCGGGGAGCTTGAGGTCGGGGTCGTTGGGGTCGACCTCCACGGGCGCGGTGGCGGTGGGCTCGGTACCGGGGGGAACGCTGGGGGTGGTGTCGGCTTCGGCGCCGGGCGCCATCCCGACCATCACGAGGGTGGCCGCGGCCACCGCCAGAGTGAGACGTGGGGTCATGATCGGCCTCACCCGGAGATCTTGATGACCCCGCTGGGGAACAGCGGGAGTTGGAAGGAGACGTCCGTCGAGCTCGCCGGGGGCTCGGGGAACTGGAGGAAGACGTCGATGGACTCCCCGGCCTTGATCGTCGAGAAGCCCGTGGTGGTGAGGGGACGGCCCTCGGTGTCACGCAGGACGTAGTAGCGCTTCTTGCTCTTGGAGTCGACGAGGGTCGCGCCGCCGAGAGATCGTCCGTTGTTGATGATCTCGGTCTCGTTGCCGCTCAGGGCGGACGGGATCGTGACCAGCGTGCCGCTGTCGTTCTTCAGAGCGCCGTTCACGGTGACGAAACCGCCGGAGTCGCGCTCGGCAGAGGTGATCTGGAGCAGGAGTCCGCTCGGGCCCTTCAGCTCGGCGATCGGTTCCTCCGACTGCCCCTCCTGCGGGTTCGGCTGCGTTCCGGTGGACTTGGAGGAGGATGCCGAGGACTGCGGCTTCTTGTCGTCGTCGCCACCGCCACCACAGGCGGTCGCGCCGAGGGCGAGCCCGGCCACGACGGCCAGCGCGACCGTCCCCGTGCGGACCTTCGCAGTGAACCGCATGCTCATCGCTCTGCCTCCTTCTTCACTCGTCGTTCGCTCGTTCAGTCGGCCAGGTGGACATCGAAGAGATCCTCGGGCCCGGGCAGATCGGTGGGATCGTCCGGGTCCAGCTCCCAGTTCCCACCCTTGCAGGTGAGCGTCGGCAGCACGTCGTCCTCGGCATCCTCGCCCGGCGGTTCACCCGACGGTTCACCCGACGGCTCGCCAGACGGCTCGCCAGACGGCTCGGACGGTGGCGCGGAGGGCAGTTCGAACGTGCACAGGGACTCGATCACCGCGGTGGCCGAGGCGTGTGCCCTCGTGGTACTCGTGATGGGGATTACGGAGTCCCCGGCCGGCTTGTTCGCCTGCACCCTGACCGTGGTCCGGAAGCCGTCTTCGCAGTCGTCCACACTGGCGTCGTTCTGCGCCGCGAGCTCATAGGCGCGCCAGCACGAGGGCTTCAGTCCCACATCGCCGTCGAAGATCCTCTGCCACTGCGTGGGGTCGAGGAAGGCCAGCTTCCACAGATCTGCGAGCTCGTCCCTGGCCTCCTGGGCCGACGCCAGCGCCGCCGCGTCGGCGGCCGTCTGCGCGCCGTTGCGGTTCACCGCCGCCTGGCCGACCGCGAAGTAGGCGAACGCGAGAAAGAGCAGGCCCGCCACCACCACGATGTAGATGGGGAAGACCTGCCCTGCGTCGCCGTACCCGCGAGATCGGATCAGGGGGCGACCTTGCCGATCTGGGTCGTGAGCTTGTCGACGATCGTCTGGCCCAGGTTCGTGTTGGCGATCAGGACCACGATCGCCACCACCACCGCGATGATGCCCAGGTACTCGACGGCGGTCTGCCCCTTGTCGTTGTCGGCGCGGCGCCGTACGGCCCGCACCGTCGTGTTCGTCCAGCCGCTCACCCGGACCCTGGCCGCGACGGCGGTCTTCAGCAGCAGGTCGCTCATGGCGTTCCTCTCCATCGGTGGCGTGACCGGCAACGTATGACCGTGTGTCCACCTGGGAGAAGGGTCCCTGGGCCCAATCCCGGGCCCAGGCGGAGGGCAGAAGTAAGGTCCGGCGGTATCTCATGAGGTCACCGCCGTGCCCAGCCACTTGGCCGCGGCCTCGGAACGGCTGCTGCTGTGCAGCTTGGCGAAGATGCGGTTGATGTGGTTCTTGACCGTCTTCTCGCTGATGAAGCAGGTGGCGGCGATCTGCTGGTTGTTCATGCCCGACGCAATGAGGTCCATGATCTCCGCCTCCCTCGCGCTGAGTTGGAACCCCGCCCTCAATACCGAGGACGACTGTCTCACGATTGGTTGCAACTGCGAAAGCGCTTCCGTGGAAGTCATAGAAAATAGGGGAGATGGGTCCGCTTTGGTGTGTGCAGTAGCATCGTTTCGCAGGTGCGCCAGTACCGCTGTCGCCGCCGTCGGGGTGAAGTGGGCGCGGCCCCGGGTGACATCCCGCACCGCCGACACCAACTCCTCCACGGTGAACTCCCCGTGGACGAGGTAGCCCCCGGCTCCCCCGCGCAGGGCTTCCCGGACGATCTCGGCCTCGTGGCTGTACGTCAGCATCACGACCCGGGCGATCCGTACCAGGTGCGGGAGGGCCGAGAGTCCGTCCACCCCGGGCATGCGGACGTCCAGGAGGACCACGTCGGGGCGGTGCAGGCGGGCCGCCTCGTAGGCCTCGCGGCCGTCCGCCGCCTGCGCGACGACCGTGATGTCCTCCCGGCCGGAGAGCAGGGCGGTCAGGCCCGCGCGGACCACCGGGTTGTCGTCGGCCACGACCACGCGTACGGGGCAGGGCCTGGGCGGTGGCGGGAAGAGCGGGTGCTCGGCGCCGGGGCGGTGGGGCGGTCGGTCCGGCATCAGACGACCTCCTCTGTGAGCACGGCCAGCGGGAGTTCCAGGCGCACCTCGGTGCCCCGGGAGTCGTGGCCGTGGCCGATACGGATGCGGGCGCCGACGGAGGCGGCCCGCTCGGTCATGCCGACCAGGCCGAAGTGGCCGGTGCGGCGCAGCTGTTCGAGGGTGGCGCCGGGCGGGAGGCCACGGCCGTCGTCGCGGACGCTCAGGGTGAGGAGCTCGCCGTTCACGGCCGCTCGCACCTCCACATGGGTCGGGGCCGCGTGGCGGTGCGCGTTCTCCATCGCCTCCGAGATGATCGTGAGGAGCTGTCGGGCCACCGCGGGCGGAACGGGGAGCGTCGTGCGGTCGCCGGAGGCGTGGTAGCTGACCGGCAGGCCCGTCCGGACACCGAACACGTCGGTGTGGGCCGCCAGTTCGGGCAGGAGGTCGACGTCCTGCGCCGGGTCCGACTCCCGGCGGAGGTCGGTGAGGAGTTCCCGGGACTCGGCGGCGGCGCGGCGCGCGGCGCGGGCCACCAGCTCGGCGTGCTGCCGCACGATGACCGGGTCCATGCCCGGCGAACCCGCCGAATGGGCCAGGGCGTCCGCGGCGAGGGCCACCCCGTGCAGCGTCTTGGCCACGGAGTCGTGCATCTCCCGGGCCAGTCGCGCGCGTTCGGCGGCGACCGCCTCGGTGCCGGCCAGGCGCGCCTTGACCGCGGTCAGGGCCTGGGTGGCCGCGCCGAAGCGGAGCATCAGGTGGCGCAGCGACGAGCCCATCGCACCGGTGATGACGCAGAGGCCCGGCAGCAGCAGTCTCTCGGCGAGGCCGACGCCGGGCTCTTGCACGAGGGTCGCGTGGACCAGCAGCAGGATCAGTGACTGGAGGGACGCGAAACAGGCGGCGCCCCGCCAGCCGTAGACGATGCCGGCCAGCAGCGGGGTACAGACGCTGACGTAGGCGAGCGTGGTGTCCGGCCCCGCCGAGATCAGCAGCAGGGTGCCGAACAGGGTGTCCACGGCCAGCAGCGAGGGGTGGCGCAGGAGGAGGGGGCCGAAGCGCTCCCAGTCGCGGAACAGGACGTAGGACCCCATGAAGGTGACGACCACGGCCGCGCCCACCAGGCGGGTGCCCAGGCCCGGGGCGGCGTTGAGGAGGGCCGCGGGCGCGGCCACCGCGATCATGGCCAGCCGGAACCCGAACACCTGCCGGCACATCGCCTGGAGCGCGTTGACCTGAAGAGGAACGCCCTCCAGTATCGGCACCTCGGCTTTCGGCACCTCGGATTTCGGTACCTCGGCCGTCGGTACCTCGGCGTTCGGCACCCCGATGACGGTGCCGGTGCCGGTGCCGGTGCCGGTCTCCATGGTGGCCGCCGGTGCCGGGCCGGCCTCCCGCTCCGGGCGGCGGCGCCCCAGCACTCCGCCCACTCCGCCCACTCCGCCGCGTGCCCGCGCCCTCGCCCGTGCTCGCGCCCTCACCGTCACGCTCGTCGTCGCCGTCGTCATGGCCGTCATCCCGTCCGCCTACTCGCCCGTGATCGAGGTGAAGTCCGTACCGGAGCCGAGCAGCATCCCCGCGCCGAGGAGGAGCATCGTCGCCGGGACCATGAACGTGGTGATCATCAAAGTGGCCTTGGGGACCGCGCGGGCCGCCTTGCGGCGGGCGTTCTGCGCGTCCGTGCGGCGCATGTCCTTGGCGATCGAGACGAGCGTGTCGACGATCGGCGCGCCGAGTTCCTCGCCCTGCTGGAGCGCCGTGACGAACATGGCGACCTGCTCGGAGTCGTTGCGGCGGCGCAGCTCCTGGAAGGCCTCGCGGCGGCTCACGCCGAGGTCCATCTGACGCAGCGTGATGCGGATCTCGTCCGCCCAGGGGCCCGCGTAGCGGGACGCCACCCGGTCGAGGGCCTGCCGGAAGCCGAGGCCCGCGCTCACCACCACGGCGAGGACGTCGAGGAAGTCCGGCAGGGTCCGCTCGATGGCGTCCTTGCGGACCCGGATCGCGGACCAGATGCCGACCTCGGACCAGAACGCGCCGAAGGCGAGCATGAGCAGCCCGACGAAGAAGCTGCCCTGGAGCAGCGCGGCGAACGCGCCGAGGGCGCCGATCGCTCCGTAGACGGCGCGCCGGGCCGCGTAGCGGTCGATGGTCAGGCCGCCCGGGTTTCCCGCGAGGTCGATCCGGCGCCGGTACCTGGTGACCTGCTTGGGGCCCATCAGCCGCAGGACGGCGGGGGCGTACCGCATGCCCATGCGGTCGACGAGCGAGCCGACTGCGCCGGTACGCGTCGAGCCGACCTCCAGGGCCAGCGCGAGGTCGCTGGGCAGCTTCACGTCGGCCCGGTACATGCGGATGCCGGCGAACATGCCCCAGACGCTGAGGCCCACGGCGAGTGCGAGCAGAAGTTCCATCTCCTACGCCACCTCCTGCTCAGACGTCGATACGGGACATGCGGCGGATGAGGACGAAGCCGACCGCGTAGAGGCCGAACGCGATGATCACGCAGGCCTGGCCGACGGCCGAGCCCGTCATGCGGTCCAGCGTTCCGTCCTCGACGCTGTTCATGAGGAACAACGCCCCGATCCCCAGCGCGGGCACCGCGTAGGACGTCATGTTCACCTGCGACAGCTGGGTGCGGACCTCGCGCCGGGTCTCCTTGCGTTCCTCCAGCGTCTCCGTGAGGTTGCGCAGGGCGCCGACGACCTGGCCGCCGGCCCGGTTGGAGAGGACCAGGGTGGTGACGAGGACGACCAGTTCGCGGGAGGGGAGCCGGTCGGCGAGTTCGCCCAGGGCGTCGTCCATGGAGTGACCCACCGCCAACTGGTTCGCCACCTTGGCGAGTTCCTCGCCCGCCGGGGCCTCCAGTTCCTCGGCCGCCATGCCGATCGCGGTGCGCAGCGCCAGGCCCGCGTGGGTCGCGTTGGCCAGGATGCGGGCCAGTTCGGGGAGTTGGTTGATGAACTTCTCGATGCGCTTCTGGCGTTGCCAGTTGAGGAACTGCCAGGCCGCCCAGACGCCGAGGAGGCCGGCGATCGGGCCGAAGAAGGGGGCCAGGGTGGCCTGGCCGATCAGCCACAGGCCGGCCACCGCCGCCAGCATGTAGGCGAAGAACTCGCCGGGGGTCACGTCCAGGCCGGTCGCCGCCAGTTTCAGCTCCAGCCTGCGGCCCGTCCTCGTACGGCGCAGTCGTCGGTCCAGGGTACGGAAGCGGCGTCGGCGGCCGGTGCCGGGAAGCCGGCCGGTGTAGGAGAGGCGCTCCACCAGCTCCGCCCGCTGAGCCCGGCCGCGTGCGTACGCGTGCAGGCCCGCGACGGCCAGGGCGCAGGTCAGGACGGTTCCGCCGGTGGTGAGGGTGATCAGGGTCTCGAGCTCCATCAGCGTTACCGGGCTTCCCTTGTCGTCAGTTCGTGTGCCGCGCGCGCCACCCCGAACGCCTGCGGGATCGGCTGGCTCGCCATGTACAGGCGGTCCGCGGTGCGGCGTGGGAGGGGGAAGTACTCGAAGGCGCCGTAGACGCGGCCGTCGGCGGCCATCGGCTGGGCGTTGAAGCGGGCGATCGTCGCCAGCCGGTACGGCTCTCCGCCGTGGCTGTCGAGCACGGCTATCTCGGTGATGCGGCGGGCGCCGTCGGCGAAGCGGGTGAGCTGGACGACGACGTCCACCGCGCTGTTGATCTGGTCGTGCAGCGCGATGAAGGGGATCTCGACGTCCGACATCGACGCGAGGGTCTGGAGGCGCATCAGGGCGTCCTCCGCGCTGTTGGCGTGGACCGTGGCCAGGGAGCCGTCGTGGCCGGTCGACATCGCCTGGAGCATGTCGAGCGACTCGCCGCCCCGGACCTCGCCGACCACGATCCGGTCCGGGCGCATCCGCAGGGAGTTGCGGACCAGGTCGCGGATGGTGATGCGGCCGTTGCCCTCGACGTTCGGGGGCCGGGACTCCAGGCGGATCACATGCGACTGCTGGAGCTGGAGCTCCGCCGAGTCCTCGATGGTGATGATGCGTTCGCCGTCCGGGATCAGGCCGGAGAGCGCGTTCAGCAACGTCGTCTTGCCGGTGCCCGTCGCGCCCGAGACGATCACGTTGAACTTGGCCTGTACGAGGCCCGCCAGCAGGTACAGCATCTGCTCGTCCAGCGAGCCGAAGCCGATCAGTTCGTGGAGGGTGAAGGACCGTGGGAAGCGGCGGATGGTGAGGGTGGGGCCGGTCAGCGACAGCGGGGGGATGATGACGTTGACCCGCTCGCCCGACGGCAGCCGCGCGTCGACCATCGGGTTCGTCTCGTCGACGCGGCGGTTGACGGTGGAGACGATCCGTTCGATCGTCTGCATCAGCTGGTCGTTCGACGCGAAGCGGATGGGGAGTTGTTCCACCCTGCCGCCCCGTTCGACGAAGATCGCGTCGGGGCCGTTCACCATGATCTCGGTGATCGACGCGTCCTCGAGGAGCGGCTCCAGGATGCCCAGGCCCAGTGCCTCGTCGACCACCCGGCGGATCAGCTGTGAGCGTTCCCCCGTGGACAGGACGGGGCCCTCGCGGCTGATGATGTGTCCCAGGACCCGCTCCAGCCGCGCCCGGCGCTCGGCGGCGGCCAGCGAGCTCATCTCGGCGAGGTCGATCTCCTCCAGCAGCTTGGCGCGGTAGGAGGTCACCAGGTGGCCGTCCTCGCCCCGGCCGCCGTTCTCCTCGGGGGAGGTGATGCGTGCCCGCAGGCTCATGTCGGATGCCCTTCCCTCAGTGGTCGACCGGCATCGTGGCCGTCTTGTGGGCCTGGCCGAAGTCCCCGATGCCGGGAATGACGGACGGGATGGTGACGGTGGAGGTGACCCGGACCTCGTCGCCCAGGCCGGCCGCGCTGCAGCTCACGTCCAGCCAACTGCTCACCGCCTGCGCGCAGTCGGCGCCGTAGTCCTCGTCGAGGGAGGCGCTGCGGGCCCCGGTGCGGGCGGCCGTGCCCGCCTGCTGTGCCGCGTAGGCGATCAGGCCGAGCTGTACGGCCCCGAGCGCGACCAGCAACAGGAGAGGCAGGAACCCCAGGTACTCCAGGGCCACTTGGCCCCGGTCGCGGGAGCGTGCCCCTTCTCGCGAGCGTGCCCCTTCTCGGGAGCGGCGTCCGTGGGCCATCTCAGTCGCCGTCCTCTTCCTCGACGGCGCCCGCGTGCCCGTGCACCGTGAACGGGAAGTCGATGGTGCCGGGGAACAGGACCGGGACCTTGAGGGAGACGTCCGCCGTGACATAGCCGCTGCCGCCGCAATCGACCACGGCGTTCCCCTTCCACGCGTCCCCGAGCTTTTCCAGGCCCGCCTGTCGGCATGCCGCGAGCCGCTCCCCCGGAGGGGCCGCCGTCCCCGCCCGCACCGCCTCGTCGGCAGCATTCCCCGCGAGCGTGAACGTGTACCCCACGAGGACGAACTGCCACACCACCACCAAGGTCACGATGATCAGCGGTGTCATGCCGAGGAACTCGATGGTGACCTGGCCCCGGTCGCGTGCCCTGTGTCCCCACATGCCGTTCACTCCCTCCGCCGCCGGAACCCGGCCGCGCCCCGGTCCCCACCGCGCGCCCGGCCGCCCGCCCTGCGCACGAGGGCGGTCTCCGGCGCCTTGACCAGCCCCAGTTCCGCCGCGAGGGCCCACAGGGCCTGCCGGACGGCGCCCTTGCCGTCGAGGGCGTGCACCCGGCCGGCGTCGACCGCGGCCTGGAGTTCCCGGAAGTTGGCGGGGACCGTGGTCGCGGCGATCGCCGTGCCGGTGATCTTCTGGATGAGCGGGGGCTGGATCTCCGTGCTCCGGGTGTGGCGGTTGACGACGACGGTCGTCTCCTCGGCCTTGCGGATCTGGAGCCGGTCCCACATGCGGACGGTGCGTTTGGCGCCGCGGACGGCGACCACGTCGGGGGTGGTGACGAGCAGGGCCCGCTCGGCCAGTTCGACGGCGGCCGCGCCCGCGCCGCTCAGCTGGGCGCCGCAGTCGACGACGACGACCTCGTAGCGGGAGCGCAGGGCGCCGATGATCTGGCGGGCGGCGCGGTCGGTGACCTCCTCGCCGCGTTCGCCCTCGGCGGGGGCGAGGAGGAGGGCCACGCCGGTGTCGTGCCGGAAGACGGCCTCGGCGAGGATGCGGGGCGAGATGTCCGTGATGGCGGCCAGGTCGACGACCGAGCGGCGGAACTGGACGTCCAGGTAGGAGGCGACGTCACCGGACTGGAGGTCGAGGTCGACGAGGGCGGTGGGACGGCCGGACGCCTGCGCGGCGAGGGCCAGCTGTACGGCCGTGAGAGTGGTGCCCACGCCTCCCTTGGCGCCGCTGACGGTGACGACGGTGCCGCCGACGCCGGTGAACACGTCGGCCCCGTGGCCGAGATGGCGCCGTACGCCGACCGACCACTGGGCGACGGCCTGGACGCGGTTGGCGAGGTCCTCGTAGCTCAGCGGGAGGGTGACCAGGCCGCGGGCGCCGGAGTCCATGGCGGCGGCGAACAGGCCGGGCCCCACGTCGGTGGTGACGAGGATGACGCCGACCGCGGGAAACCGCAGGGCGACCTCCCGGACCAGCTCCAGCGCCGGTACGGGGCCGATGCGTTCGTGGACGACGACGACCTCGGGCAGTTCGTCGACCGACTCGGCGGCGAGCCGGGCCAGGGTGTCCACGAGCTGGGTGGAGTCGGAGACCGGGGCGACCGGTTCGGCGTCCGGGAGCTGGCTGAGCAGGGTGGTGAGGGAACGGACCGCGTCCGCGTCGCCGACGGCCGGGAGGATCCTCGTGGGCATGGGCGGCGGCCTCTCACTTGTCCGTGACGAGTTCGTAGGTACGGTCCTGGTCGGGGACCGTGGTGTCGCCGCCGGGCGCGACGAGGGCGAGGCGGACGCGCTTGGCGAAGGACTCGGCGTACGTGATGCGCTGGGCGTCGAGCGTGGACAGCGCGAAGGTGATGGGGACCGCGTCGGTGGGCGACTGGCTGCGGTTGTTCTCGTCCGGCTCGAGGGCGGTCAGCTCGCCCACGTCGAGGACCCGGGCGTTGGTGACGATGATCTTCGACTGGTCGGGATCGCTCTCCCGGGCACCCTCGAAGGTGGCGTACACGTTGACGGACGACCCCGGGGTGATCTTGCCGGCGACGCCGGTGGCCGCGTCGATCATGATGGCGACCTCCTGCTGGCCCGGCTGGAGGGCGGGCTGGTCGACGATCATGTCGCTCTGGAGCAGGGAGCCCTTCTTCAGCGTCGTCACGGCGATCTTGCCGCGGATGGCGGCGAGGTCGGTGACCGCGTTCTCCGACAGCCAGCGCTCCGGCATCTCGATCCTCTTGAACTGGCCCGCGTTCAGGGTGGTGTAGGGCGCCACGTCGGAGCGCAGCTCGTACGCCGTGACCTCGGGGCCGACCTTGGACTTCACGTCGTCGATGACGGACAGGACGCCGGCGAACGCGCCGAGGGCGCACAGGATCGACAGGAGCAGGAGAATCACGCCGCGGCGCTGACGGGAGTTCATGAACCGTGCAACCTCGTTGGGGGTCGGGTCGAGCGGACGGGAACGGGCGTGCGGGTCGGGCTGGTCGAGCAGGTCCGGCTGGTGGGGCTGGTCGGGCTGGTTCAGTCGCCCGCGGTGAGCGCGCGGGCGGCGGGGCGGGCGGTGAGGTCGGAGGCGGGCGGCGGGGTCGCGGAGCAGAAGACGCAGCGGTCGCCGATGACGTCGATGCCGCACCAGTGGCAGACGCTCTGCCGCACGGAGGTGACCAGCTGGTAGAGGACCGACAGGTCGGGCAGGTAGGCGCAGAACTCGATCGCCTTGCCGGTGCCCCACCAGTCGGCGGACTCGGCGGGCAGGTGCGTCTCGCGCAGCCCCTGGACCTTCCAGGCGGGGGCGAGGACGTCGGTGACCCAGTCGGACTGCAGCTGTCCGCGGGCGACGAGCAGCCAGGTACCGAACTCCGGTCCGGGCAGCACTGTTTCGGGGGTGGCCTTGACCAGTTCCGGCTGCGGGTGGGCGAGCACACCGAACTGACTACCCGGAACCCATGACCTGGCATGCGACGTCAGGCCGACCACGGGCACCCGGTCCAGGCGGGCGACCGAGCCGAGCAGCGCGCCCGCGTGGAGGTAGTGGGTGAGCAGCCGGCCCGCGGAGGCGAGGACGCCGGGGCCGAGGTCGCAGGAGGCCAGCTGACGCAGCTGGCGGGCGAGGACGGCCGTCGCGAGCGGCGGAAGGTCGGGGCGGAAGAGCGCGATGCGGTCGCTCTCCAGGAGGGAGCGGATGGTGTGCAGCCGCTGCTCGACGGCGGCGGGGACGGACCGCGAGTACACGACGATCACGTGTCCGTACTGATCGACGAGGGCCTGGACGGCGGCGAGGGCACCGTCGAGCGGCTGTCGGTCGAGGTCGGCGAGAACGGTGGCGGGCAGGGTGCGCTCGTCCTGCGGCGGCAGCGCCAGGTCGGCTCCGGTCACGGCAATGGCTGTTGGCACGCGCAGCTCCCCGATTCCCGCGGTCCGGCCCACCGGCGTTACTCCGGTGCACCGGGGTGACTTCATTGCGTGACTACCTCAGCACTGTATCCACGCCTCTGTGGCCGGAGAACAGCTTTCCCCGGCTGCCAAGCAACTCTTCTTCGCGCAAGTCCCGTCAAATCGGGGCAGGTTACGCACGCGCCTCCTCCACCGGCCCTCCACGGCCGGACCTCTTGACAACGGAATTGGTCTGGACCAACTTACTGTCATGTCCCCACTGAAACGAACGACACGACTCGGGTCGGGAGCCGCGGGCGTCCTCGCCGCCGCCCTCGCCCTGTCCATGACGGGCGCGGCTCAGGCGTCCGCCGTGGACCTGAACAACGCGAGGAACGCCGGCTTCGAGTCCGGCCTGACCAACTGGACCTGTTCGGCGGGCAGCGGTACGACCGTCTCCTCGCCGGCGCACGCGGGAGCGGCCGCGCTGAAGGCGACCCCGGCGGGGCAGGACAACGCCCGGTGCGCCCAGACGGTGGCCGTGAAGCCCAACTCGACGTACACACTCAGCGCGTGGGTCCAGGGCGGCTACACCTACCTGGGCGTGACCGGCACCGGCACGACGGACGTGTCGACCTGGACGCCGGACTCGGCGTCGTGGAAGCAGCTGTCGACGACCTTCACCACCGGCGCGTCGACCACGTCCGTGTCCGTGTACACGCACGGCTGGTACGGCCAGGCGGCGTACTACGCGGACGACGTGTCGGTGTACGGCCCCGACGGCGGCGGAGGCGGCGACCCGGCCCCGACGGTGCCCGGCGCACCGGTCGGGCTGGCCGTGTCGGGCACGACCTCGTCGTCCGTGTCCCTCTCGTGGAACGCGGTCTCCGGCGCGACCGGCTACTCCGTCTACCGCGGCGGTACGAAGGTGACGGCGGTGACCGGGACCTCGGCGACCGTGACCGGCCTCGCGGCCTCGACGTCGTACAGCTTCCAGGTCACGGCGACCAACGCGGCCGGCGAGTCGGTGAAGTCCACGGCGGTCACGGGCACGACGACCGCGGTCGGCACCGGGGGCGGGACCGTGCCCAAGCACGCCGTGACCGGCTACTGGCAGAACTTCAACAACGGCGCGACCGTCCAGAAGATCTCGGCCGTCTCCTCCCAGTACGACATCATCGCCGTGGCCTTCGCCGACGCGACGACGACGCCGGGCGCCGTGACCTTCAACCTGGACTCCGCGGGCCTGGGCGGCTACACGGTGGACCAGTTCAAGGCGGACATCAAGGCGAAGCAGGCGGCCGGCAAGAAGGTCATCGTCTCGGTGGGCGGCCAGAACGGCACCGTCTCGGTGAGCGACCCGACGTCCGCGACGAACTTCGCGAACTCGGTGTACTCGCTGATGCAGACGTACGGGTTCGACGGTGTCGACATCGACCTGGAGAACGGCCTGAACGCGACGTACATGTCGCAGGCGCTGCGGTCCCTGTCGTCGAAGGCGGGCTCCGGGCTCGTCCTGACGATGGCCCCGCAGACGATCGACATGCAGTCGACGTCGAACGGCTACTTCCAGACGGCGCTGAACGTGAAGGACATCCTCACGGTCGTCAACATGCAGTACTACAACAGCGGTTCGATGCTGGGCTGCGACGGCAAGGTCTACAGCCAGGGCTCGGTGGACTTCCTGACGGCGCTGGCCTGCATCCAGCTGGAGGGCGGTCTGGACCCGTCCCAGGTGGGCCTGGGGCTGCCGGCCTCGACGAGCGGCGCGGGCAGCGGATACGTGTCGCCGACGGTGGTCAACAACGCCCTGGACTGCCTCACCAAGGGCACGGGCTGCGGCTCCTTCAAGCCGTCGAAGACCTATCCCGCACTGCGGGGCGCGATGACGTGGTCGACGAACTGGGACGCGTCGGCGGGCAACGCGTGGTCGGCGGCCGTGGGCCCGCATGTGCACGGGCTGCCGTAGCGGCGGCGCGGTGCGGTAGCCGGTAGCCGGTAGCCGGTGACGGAGGGTGTCGCTCCACGGGACGACCGTGGGCGGCACCCTCCCCTACGTCCGGCGCGGCCGCCGACTGGCGCCCCGTCAGTACCCCGCCGGCCGGTAGTGGCCCAGCACCCAGGCCAGTTGGGCGAACCAGCCCTGCAGCCGTTCCCTCGGCTTCGCCGTCACCACGCACTCGTAGACCCTGCCGTCCACGTGCACCACGGCGACCATGAGGGCCTTGCCGTTGGGGCTCGCCCTGTAGTGGACGCTGCGCACCTCGGGCCAGGGGAACTCGACCGTGATGTCGTACATCTCGAAGGCGACGCCCGCCGCGTCCACGACGACCGAGTTGTGCTTGTCGACCCCGAGGAACTCGGGACCGGGCGGCGGCTCCGCCTGCGGGGCGTACTGCGGGGCGAAGTGCTGCGGGTGCTGTGGGTGCTGTGGGGCGTACGGCGGCGGGGGCGGGCCGAAGCCCGGCGGCGGCGGAGGGGACGGCGGCTGGTCTGTCACAACGAAAAAGTACCCTCGCGATCCTGTGCGGCCACTTTCGGTCTCCCTTGAAACATTTCCCGCGCCCCACCGCATTAGGGAGTTGAGGACAGCACGGCAACCGACACAGGGGGAACATTCATGAGGCAGGCCGCCCGCGCGGACGAGTACGCCGAGTTCGCGGCGGCGCGTACCGGGCATCTGTACCGGTCCGCGTGCCTGCTCACCGCCGGGGACACCCACCTGGCCGAGGATCTGGTCCAGGAGACCCTCGGCAGGCTGTACGTCCGCTGGGGGCGGGTGTCCCGGGTCGACAACCCGGCCGGTTACGCGCAGACCGTCCTCACCCGCACCTTCCTCGCCCACCAGCGGCGGCGCAGCAGCCGCGAGCGGGCCGTGGAGGCGTTCCCGGACGTGGCCGACGGCAGCGGTACCGACACACCGCTGCGGCTGACCCTGATGCAGGCCCTCGGGCGGCTGCCCGCCAAGGACCGGGCGGTCGTGGTCCTGCGGTACTGGGAGGACCGCTCGATCGAGGAGACCGCAGGCGCGATGAACGCGAGTTCGGCGGCCGTGCGCACGCGCTGCTCGCGGGCGCTGGGGCGGCTGCGGGAACTGCTGGGCGAGGACATCGGCGAGTCCGCCCGCCCCTGAGCCGTCCGGCACCCGACCCTCCCCGGAAACGCGCACCGCGCACCGCGCACGCTGCTCGTCCCTCACCCCCCGTACTTCGACTCTCTTCGACCCGTCTCGCCGAAAGCGGTGGTTCACCATGCCCGTCGACCAGTACAGCGACCCCTTCGAGGAGCAGCTCGCCGTCGCCCTGCGGGAGGCCGGCGGCGCCTTCGACAGCCCCACCGCGCTCGCCGCCGCCGGGCGGGCCCGGGGTGACCGGATGCGGCTGCGGCGCAGGACCGCGATCGCGGGAGGAGCGGCGAGCCTCGCCCTGGTGGGGGTGGGCGGGGCGCTGCTCGCGCCCTGGGGCGGCAAGCCGGCGGCCGGGCCCTCCTCCGTCGCCGCGTCCGGCAGCGCGAAGCAGGCGGCCTTCTCCGCCGACGACGTCGTCCGTACCCTCAAGAAGCTGCTGCCCGAGGGGAAGTTCACCGAGTCGGAGGCGCGGGGCACGAGCGAGGACCTGCCGCCGCTGGCGGTGGGCGTGTTCGACGACGGCAAGGGCGAGGGATCCGTCTCCGTGGGCCTGGCCCGCATCCCGGCGAACGGAGGTGAGATCACTCCGTCCACCGCCGTGATGCCCTGCCCCGACGGAGAGCAGACGGGCCTCGACAGCTGCAAGACCGAGCTGCTGTCCGACGGCTCCGCGATCACCGTCTACCAGGGCTACGAGTATCCCGACCGCCGCGAGGACACCAAGGCGTGGGGCGCGGACCTGGTCACCCCGGCCGGGCACCATGTGAGCGTCATCGAGTGGAACGCCGCCGCGGAGAAGGGCAAGCCCGTCACCCGCCCCGAACCGCCGCTGACGACGGGCCAGTTGAAGACGCTGGCCGCGGCCTCGGAGTGGCGCCGGATCGCCGACGCGATCCCCGGGGAGGAGAAGAAGCCGGTCTCCCCGTCGGGCTCGTCCGCCCGCCCCGCGGAGATGGCCGGCTGGCTCATCCTGCGCAAGCTCGCTCTCCTGCTGCCCAAGGACCTGGACCGCGTCAGGAACGGCAGCCAGGAGACCGGGTACGGCTACTTCGTCGTCGACGACGGCAAGGGCGCGAGCCTGGTCCAGGTCAACGTGCAGCCGAACATGTCCGACGTGGCCGGCTCGCTGTACGGCTCCGGCGCCGAGACCCTCCCCGACGGCACGCGTGTCTCGGTGAAGCAGGGGCCGGGCGAGAAGGGCGGTGCGGGGGTCGTGATGTGGACCGTGGACACCCTGCGCAAGGACGGTCTGCGGGTGGTCGTCAGTGCCTTCAACGCCGCCGAGCAGGACAAGACCGCGACCCGTGCGAAGCCCGCCCTCACGATCGAGCAGCTGCGGGCCGTCGCGCTCAGCCCCCGGTGGACGGCCACCGAGGACTGACGGACGGAGAGCGCGAATGGACTGGCCCTCGGGTTCAGGCTCGGACGCCCGCCAGCAGGTCGAGGATCTCCCGCGTCGTGCCCGGCTCGCCGATCAGCGGGAAGAGGTACGACACGCGGTGCTGGTGCGCGCCCTCGTCGATGTCGGTCATCGCGTCGACCGCGAACGTGACGTGGTAGCCGTGCTCGTGGGCGGCGCGGGCGGTCGACTCGACGCCGAGGCTGGTCGCGATGCCGGCGAGGACGATCTGGGTCACTCCCCGGCGCCGCAGCTGAAGGTCGAGGTCGGTGGCGTGGAAGGCGCCCCAGGTCCGCTTGGTGACCAGGATGTCGCCCTCGTGGCCGGTCAGCGGTTCGGCGATCGGGCCGAGGTCGTAGGGGCGGGAGCGGCCGCCGGCCTGCCGTGCCGCCTCGCTGCGGCCGGGCACCGCGTCGGCGCCGTCGGGCGAGGTGGACATGCGGACCAGGACGACGGGGGCGCCCGCGGCGCGGAAGGCGTCCGCGAGTTCGGCGGCCCGGGCCACCACGTCCGCCGCCGGGTACGGCGCGGTGGGGGCGGCGAGCGTGCCGGCCTGGAGGTCGATCAGCACGAGCGCGGTCTTGTCGTCCAGCACGGTCACAGCCACGGCGACGGCACCTCTCCTAGGGGGTCAGCAGCCTAGGAGAGATGCTTGCGAAACTCAAGCTTGAGTTACGCAAGTTCGAGCCGCGGTGATCATCAGAAGAACTCCGACCACGGCTGGTCCCAGACCTGCTTGACGCACAGCACCAGGAACAGCAGACCGGCCAGCGCCAGCATCGCGTTGCTCAGCAGTCCGTTGCGCCACTCGCCGGGCGTGCGGGAGGAGTTGAGCAGCCACAGCAGCGTCCCGGCCAGGAACGGCAGGAAGGCCGCGCCCAGCACGCCGTACAGGATGATCAGCCGGAACGGCTCGCCCTGGAAGAGCAGCACGATCGGCGGGAAGGTCAGCCACAGCAGATACGCGCGGAAGGGCCAGGAGCGTTCCCGCTCGCCGGAGGCGACCTCCGCCCCGCTCGCGTCGCCGCGGCCTCGGTAGCGGGCCACGAAGTCGGCGAACATCAGGCTCACGCCGTGCCAGACGCCGATCAGGGAGGTGAAGGAGGTGGCGAAGAAGCCGATCAGGAAGAACTTGGCGGTCGCCGTGCCGTACTCCGCCTCCAGGATGTCGCTCAGCTGGATGAGCCCCTTGTCGCCGCTCGCGATCGCCACGTTCGCGGAGTGCAGCAGCTCCGCGCCGACGAAGAGCATGGCGACGACGAAGACGCCCGTCGTCACGTACGCGACCCGGTTGTCGAGCCGCATCACCTTCATCCAGCCGGTGTTCGTCCAGCCCTTGGCGTTCACCCAGTAGCCGTACGCGGCGAGGGTGATGGTGCCGCCGACGCCGCCGATCAGGCCCAGGGTGTTGAGGACGGAGTCCTTCTCGTCCGGCAGGACCGGCAGGAGGCCCGCGAAAGCGTCGCCGAGATTGGGGGTGACCCGGATCGCCAGATACACCGTCACCACGAACATGACGCCCACCAGGACCGTCATGACCTTCTCGAAGACGGCGTACTTGTTGAACCAGACGAACACCAGGCCCACCAGACCGCAGGCGATGGCCCACGCCTCGAGGCCCATCACGTCCGGGAACAGTGCCTGGAGGGGCAGCGCGCTCGACGACATCGCCGCCGCGCCGTAGACGAAGCCCCAGACGACCACGTAGACGACGAAGAACCAGGTCGTCCAGCGGCCGAGGCTCGCCCAGCCGTCGAAGAGGGTGCGGCCGGTGGAGAGGTGCCAGCGGCCGGCCGCCTCGGCGAGGGAGATCTTGACCAGGCAGCCGACGACCGCCGCCCAGAGCAGGGTGTAGCCGAAGTTGCTGCCGGCGATGAGCGTGGCCACCAGGTCGCCGGCGCCGACGCCGGTCGCGGCGACGACGATGCCGGGGCCGATGTACTTCCAACTGGATCTGCGGGGGGCCGCGTTGTCGATGCCGGATGGTGCCTCGGAGTGCGTGGAGTTTCCCGTGGGGGGTCCCGTGGTGTCCGCCATGGAGGTCAAGAAAACCCAAAGAGGCCGCTCCGGCAAGGGTGCGTGCGGGATCTCCACCCGATGTGCTCACACTCCGGTCAAACCCCGGATACCGGCCCACCGGCGCGGGCGCGGATAAACTGCGCGGCCGGCCGCTCGTCGCATTCCGCATGATTTCGGCCAGCGGCCCTTTGTCGTCTCTTGACCTGCTCATGCCATGCCCCGACGATGAGCGGCACCGCACCGCCGCACACAGCAAGCGCACAGCCCCCCACAACCCGGCTCCCCACAAGGAGAGTTCATGCGACTTCGCATTCGCGGCTCAGGCGCCGGCGCCACAAGCGCCCGCAGCGGCAGGCGGACCGCCGTCCTCGCCGCACTGCTCG
This sequence comes from Actinobacteria bacterium OV320, assembly GCA_001298545.1. Taxonomy (GTDB): domain Bacteria; phylum Actinomycetota; class Actinomycetes; order Streptomycetales; family Streptomycetaceae; genus Streptomyces; species Streptomyces coriariae. The sequence goes on along the minus strand of LJCX01000029.1, from coordinate 346,772 downwards.
CCCTCGCACTCGCCGCACCGGTCTCGGCGACGGTCACCGACGCGGCGGCGGGCAGCGCACCGAAGGCGGCCCCCTCCGCCGACGACATCCGCCAGTACGAGATCCACGTCCACCACAGCACCCCCCAGATGCGCACCGCGATCGCCGCGTCCGGGGTGAGCGTCGACGAGGCCGACGAGGAGACCGTCGTGGTCTCCGGCCGCGCGGACCAGGTGAGGAAGCTGCGCGCGCAGGGGTACGAGGTGTCCCTGCTGGGCTCGGCACCCGACCGGGTCGCCGAGGACGAGGTACGGCTCTTCGACTTCCCGACCGCCGACTCGAAGTACCACAACTACGCCGAGATGACGACGGAGATCGACCAGCGCATCGCCGCCTACCCGGGCATCATGAGCAAGCGGGTCATCGGCAAGTCGTACCAGGGCCGGGACATCGTGGCCGTCAAGATCAGCGACAACGTCGCCACCGACGAGGCCGAGCCGGAGGTGCTGTTCACCCACCACCAGCACGCCCGCGAGCACCTCACCGTCGAGATGGCGCTGTACCTGATCCGCGAACTGGGCGCCGGCTACGGCTCCGACTCCCGCGTCACCAGCATGGTCAACGGGCGCGAGATCTGGATCGTCCCCGACCTCAACCCGGACGGCGGCGAGTACGACATCGCCTCCGGCTCCTACCGCTCGTGGCGCAAGAACCGGCAGCCCAACTCCGGCAGCTCGTACGTCGGTACGGACCTCAACCGGAACTGGAACTACAGGTTCGGCTGCTGCGGCGGCTCTTCGGGGTCCACGTCCTCCGAGACCTACCGGGGCGCGGCCGCCGAGTCCGCGCCCGAGGTGAAGGTCGTCGCCGACTTCGTGCGCAGCCGGATCGTGGGCGGGAAGCAGCAGATCACCGCCGGGATCGACTTCCACACGTACAGCCAGCTGGTGCTGTGGCCGTTCGGCTACACCACCGCGGACACGGCGACCGGGATGACCGCGGACGACAACGCCGCGTTCAAGGCCGTCGGGCAGAAGATGGCCGCGAGCAACGGGTACACCCCCGAACAGTCGAGCGACCTGTACATCACCGACGGGTCGATCGACGACTACCTCTGGGGCACGCAGAAGATCTTCTCGTACACCTTCGAGATGTACCCGTCGTCGGCCTCCGGAGGGGGGTTCTACCCGCCCGACGAGATCATCGAGCGGGAGACCTCCCGTAACCGTGACGCGGTGCTTCAGCTTCTCGAGAACGCGGACTGCATGTACCGGTCCATCGGGAAACAGTCCCAGTACTGCGTCTAGGTACTGCGGCTGGATACTGCGGCTAGTCGGCGGCCTTGGCGTCGGCGTCCTTGACCTCGTCGTCCTCGGCCTCGGCGGCCTTGGCCCCGGTGTCCTCGGCGTCGGCGTCGGGGGCGGCGGCGTTCGCGGCGTCGACCCCGGCTGCCTCGACGGCCTCGTCGTCGGCGCCCGCTTCCGCCTCGGCTTCGCCGTCCTCGAAGTAGGCGTCGAGGACGGCGTCCAACTGCTCTTCCCACTCCTTGAAGCGGGACCTGGCCGTCGCCTCGATCTCGATCGGGTACCAGCGGCGGTCGGGGGTGTGCACCGTGATGGTGAACCGCTTGCCGAAGCGCGGTGCCTCGGTCTCGACCGCGCCGATCTCGTCCCAGCGGAACTCGCACGACTCCTCGTCGAGGCGGAGCCGGACGCCCTGGGCGTCGGCGGCGATCCGCGCACGGCGGTCGGAGGCCTCGAAGACGGGCCCCTCGACGGACTCGACGGACTCGGCGGACTCGGCGGACTCGTCCGGTTCTTCGGACCCGTCGGACCCGTCGGAACCGTCGGACGTGTCCGGCTCCGCCGACCCGTCCGGGCGCTCCGGCGCCGCTGACTCCCCCTTCCCCGCCTCGGGCTCGACGGCGTCGACGCCGTCGTCCTCGGCCGGCCTCTTGTCCTCCGGCTCCGCGGTCACGGGCGACGTGAGCCCGGGGATGAATGCCGGGTCGAACCCGGCGCCCTCCAGGGGCTGGCTGCTCGAACCTATGCGCTGCTCCACAGCGGGCAGTATGGTCGAAGATCCTGTGCCGGACACAGTCAGCCCCTGACTTCGTTACCGGAGTCCTACACGAAGAGGCTCATTCCGGCCGCCATCACGAACCCGGCCACCGACAGCACCGTCTCCAGCACGGTCCACGTCTTGAGGGTGTCGCGCTCGCTGATGCCGAAGTACTTGGCCACCATCCAGAATCCGCCGTCGTTGACGTGCGAGGCGAAGATCGAGCCCGCCGAGATCGCCATGATGACGAGGGCCACGAAGGCCTGCGAGTGGTCGCCCTCGGCGAGCAGCGGCGCCACGATGCCCGCCGTCGTCACGATCGCCACCGTCGCCGAGCCCTGCGCGACGCGCAGCACCACCGAGATCAGGTAGGACAGGACGATCACCGGCAGACCCACGTCGTTGAAGGTGTCCGACAGCGCCTGGGCCACCCCGCTCGCCTTCAGGACGGCACCGAAGATCCCGCCCGCGCCGACCACCAGCAGAATGTTGCCGACCGGCTTCAGCGAGGCCGTCGAGACCGTCTCCAGCGACTTGCGGGACCAGCCGCGCCGGATGCCGAGCAGGTAGTAGGCGAGGAGCAGGGCGATGGTCAGCGCCACGAACGGGCTGCCGAAGAACTCGATCACCGAGCGGACAGTGGAGGGGTCCAGGGCGATCGACGAGAACGTGGCGGCCAGGATCAGCACCAGCGGTGTGCCGATGATCCCGAGGACCGTGCCCAGCGGCACCGGGTCCTCGCGCGGGACGACGCCCTGCGTCCGCTGCTCCTCGACGACCGCCCGCTTGGCCTCCGCCGCCGCCTCGACCATGTCCTGCGGCACGGCGACGAAGATGCGGCGGCCGATCCAGGCCGAGAACACCCAGGCCGCCAGCACCGCCGGGATGCCGCAGACGACCCCCATGAGGATGACCCAGCCGAGGTCGACGTGCAGCAGGCCGGCGGCCGCGACCGGGCCGGGGTGCGGGGGCAGGAACGCGTGGGTCATCGACAGACCCGCGAGCAGCGGGAGGCAGTACAGCAGGATCGACTTGCCGCCCCGCTTGGCGGCCGCGTAGACGATCGGGGCCAGCACGAAGATGCCGACGTCGAAGAAGACCGGGATGCCGAAGATCAGGCCGGTCAGGCCCATCGCGAGGGGCGCCCGCCGCTCGCCGAACACACCGAGCAGCCGGGACGCCAACACCTCGGCGCCGCCGCTGACTTCGAGGACCGCGCCGAGCATGGTGCCCAGTCCGATGATGATCGCGACATGGCCGAGGATGCCGCCCATCCCGGACTCGATGGTGGAGACGGCGTCCGACCGCTGCACGGTGCCGAAGAGTTCGGTCACGGACAGACCGGCCAGCAGACCGACGGCTATGGAGACCGCGAGAAGGGCCACGAAGGGCTGGATCCTGACCTTGATGATCAGGAAGAGGAGCAGGGCGATGCCGAGGGCGGCGACCGTCAGCAGGCCTGCGGTGCCGTCGATCAGGAGGAGCAGTCCGCCGGTGTGGGGTGGCGCCTCGGCGGGGGTGGATGCCGCGAGCGGAAGGGGCATTCGGGGGTCCTCTGCTGGGGTTCACGGTGCTTTCGGGCAGGGGGTATCGCGGCACGGCGTCCCCGGCGAGAGGGGACGCCGTGCCGTGAGGCGTTACGGCGTGCGGGAGTTGACGCTGTGTCGGCCGACCCGGCCGCGTCGGTGAGGCCGGCCGGGTCGGTGGGGCCGGCCGATCGGGCCGGTCGGTGAGGTGTGCGTCAGCCGAGGACGGCGAGTGCGTCGATCTCGACCAGGAGCCCGGCCGGAAGGCCGACGTAGACCGTCGTACGGGCCGCGGGCGGGGCGGTGAGGGACTGCTCCCCGAAGTACGTGTTGTAGAGCTCGTTGAACTCGGCGAAGTGCGCCGTGTCCGTCAGGTAGACGCGGATCATCATCACGTCGTCCCAGCTCGCGCCGCCCTCCTCGAGGATCGCCTTGACGTTGGCGAGGGTCTGGAGGGTCTGCTCACGCAGGCTGGGGCCCGCGGGCGTCGGGGGCTTGCCCTCCTCGGCGGGCAGGAAACCGACCTGGCCCGCGACCTGGAGGATGTTGCCCTTCCTCACCCCGTGCGAGAACTTCGCGGGCGGGGTGGTGTGGGTCTTGGGGGTGAGGGCGGTCTTCTCGGTCATGCCGGGCTCATTCCTTCGGGGCTTCCTTGATCGGGGTTCTGCCGGAGTACTCGCCGCTGATCGCGTCCGCCGTGCGGCGTACCAGCGGGAGCAGGGTGAGGAGTTCGTCGGCGGTGACGACGACGTTCGGCGCGGAGACCGACATCGCGGCGACCACCCGGCCGTCGGCGCCCCGGATCGGCGCGGCGGCACAGTTGATGGACTCCTCGTGGCCACCGAGGTCGGTGGCCCAGCCCTGTTCGCGCACCTTTTCCAGCTCGCGCAGGAAAGCGGGGGCGTTGGGGGTCGAACGGGCCGTGTAGAGGGGGTAGTCGAGCTTCTCGGCGATCACCCGCCGCTCGGGCTCGGGCAGATCGGCGAGGAGCAGCTTGGCGACGGCGGCGACCGTGATGGCGACGGGCTTGCCGATCCGCGAGTACATGCGCACCGGGTAGCGGCTCTCCACCTTGTCGATGTAGAGGACCTCGCCCTCCTCGTACACGGCGAGGTGCACGGTGTGCCCGCAGGTCTCGTTGAGACGGGCGAGGTGCGGATGCGCGATCTCGCGGATGTCGAGGTTCTCCATCGCCTCCTGGGCGAGGGCGAAGAGGCGGGCGCCCAGGCGGTAGCGCTGGTCGGACTGCCGGTAGACGAGGCCGTGCTCGTGCAGGGTGCGCAACAGCCGCAGGGCCGTCGATTTGTGCACGCCGAGGCGGTCGGCGACCTGTCCGAGGTCGGCGGGGCCCTCGGCGAGCAGCGGCAGGATGCTCAGCGCTCGGTCGACGGTCTGGCTCATGGGGTGGGTACCTCCTCGTCGGCCCGGTCTTCGGCGTGCGTCCAGCCGGGGCCGAGTCGAAGTCTCCCCCACGCGGCGTCGTCGAGGGCGGCGAGCCGGTCGGCGTGGTCGCGGGAGGGCGGCACGGCCAGGTCACCGGGGACGGTGAGGGCGGCGGCGGCCATCAGGTGCCCGTGCCGGAGGCGGTCGCGCACGGGCAGCCCGCGCAGGGTGGCGGAGAGGAACCCGGCGGCGAACGCGTCCCCGGCTCCGACGGCGGCGACGACGTCGACGTGCGGGGCGGGGACGTGCAGGACGCGCTCCCGGTCGAAGACGGTCGCCCCGAGCGCCCCTTGTTTGACGACGAGCGTCTCGGGGTCGGGGAACGCGGTCCGTACGGCGTCGACGCCGTCCAGGCCCCACACCTCGGCCGCCTCGTCCTCGCCCACGAACACCAGGTCGGCGCCGCGGGCCAGTTCGAGGAGGACCCGGGGGCTGTTGCCGTCCGTCCACAGCCGGGGCCGGTGGTTGACGTCGAAGGAGACGAGGGGCCGGCCGGGCCGGGGGGCCGTCAGTTCCCGCAGCAGGCCGAGGCAGTCCGCGGAGAGGGCCGCGGTGATCCCGGTGAGGTGCAGCACCCGGCCGGCCCGTACGGCGTCGAGGCCGACGGTGTCGACGGACATCGCGGAGGCCGCCGACCCGGCCCGGTAGTAGGCGACCTCGTGCGCGTCGGTGGCCCGGTCGCCCGCGGTGCGGAAGTAGACGCCGGTCGGGCGGTCGGGATCGCGCCGTACGCCGGTCACGTCGACCCCGTAGGAGCCGATGGTCTCGACGAGATGGTCGCCGAACCCGTCCGCCCCCACCCGGCTGACCCAGCGCACCGTGTGTCCGGCCGCCGCCAGCGCGCAGGCCACGTTGGACTCGGCGCCGCCGATGCCCCGGTCGAAGGAGGGCACGTCGGCGAGGCGGCCGGGCCGGGAGGGCAGGAAGGTGACCATGGACTCGCCGAGCGCGACGACGTCCACGGCGTCGGGGGCGTTGCAGGGTCCGGTGGCGGTCACGATCGTCATGGCTCCTGTGCTGGTGCGGGCGAGCGAAGCGAGATGGGGGTCTCCCCGGCCGAGGGCTGGGGGAGGCTCCGTTGACCCCGCGTTGGCCGAGATGTTAGACAGCAGTAAGCGATATACGCAATGGACGTTGCAGTAGGTGCAACGCTCCTGATCAGGAGGTTCCATGAGTACCGAGGCATTCGAGGCGCTCGCCCGACTGGCCGGGGAACGCGTCGACCACCGCTTCAAGGGCCTCCCGCCGGACGCCGACGGCCTCACCGTCGGCGAGCTGGCCGCCCAGCGCCGCAACCTCTTCACCGACGGCTTCGCGACGCCCGTGCTGGCCCTCTCCGCCGAGCGCCTCGAACACAACCTCGCCCTCATGGAGACCTACGCGACCCGCCACGGGCTCGCCTTCGCCCCGCACGGCAAGACCTCCATGGCCCCGCAGCTCTTCCAGCGCCAGATCGACCGCGGCGCCTGGGGCATCACCCTCGCGGTCCCGCACCAGGTGCGGGTGGCCCGGGCCTACGGCGTCCAGCGGGTCTTCCTCGCCAACGAACTGGTGGACCCCGCAGCCCTGCGCTGGATCTCCGCGCAAGCCGACGCCGACCCCGCCTTCCACCTCGTCTGCTACGTCGACTCCGTGCGCGGGGTCGAGCTGATGGACACCGCCCTGCGCGGCGCCCGGCGCCCCCTGGACGTCGTCGTCGAACTGGCCGCGGGCGAGGGCGCCCGCACCGGGGTCCGTACGGAGACGGAGTGCGCGGCGGTCGCGGACGCGGTGGCCGCCGCGCCGACCCTGCGGCTGGTCGGGGTCGCGGGCTACGAGGGCGAGGTCCCGCGCGCCGACCCGGAGCGGGTGCGGGCCTGGCTGCACCGCCTGGTCTCCCTCGCCGCCGACTTCGACAAGGCGGGACGGTTCGCGGGCGCCGAGGAGATCGTGGTCAGCGCGGGCGGCAGCGCCTGGTTCGACACCGTCGCCGAGGTCTTCGCCGGGATCCCCGGACTCTCCCTGCCGGTGCTGAAGCTGCTGCGCTCCGGCGCGTACGTCTCGCACGACGACGGCCACTACCGCAGGCTGACCCCGTTCAACCGGGTCCCCGAGGAGGGCGCGCTGGAGCCCGCGTTCCGGCTGTGGACCCAGGTCGTCTCCCGCCCCGCCCCCGACCAGGCCTTCGTCAACGCGGGCAAGCGGGACGCGGCCTACGACCTGGACCTGCCGTTCGCCCAGGTGATCCGCCGCGACGGCACGGAACGCCCCGCCACCGGTGTCTCGGTGACCGCGCTCTCCGACCAGCACGCCTGGCTGCGCACCGACGCCGAGGCCGACGTCGAGGTCGGCGACTGGGTCGGCCTGGGCCTCTCCCACCCCTGCACGTCCTTCGACAAGTGGCCGCTGATCCCGCTGGCCGAGGCGGACGGCACCGTCGTCGACTACATCCGCACATTCTTCTAGGGAGCGGGAACGTGGAAGACCTCGTCATCCGGGACGCGGACGTCGTCGACGGCACCGGCGCGGACTCCTACCGCGCGGACGTGCTGATCGACGACGGCAGGATCGTCTCCATCGTGAAGGAGGCGGCGGCCGCCGGCTGCCAGCGCCCGAAGGCGGTAAGGGAGCTGGACGCGGAGGGGCTGGTCCTCTCCCCCGGCTTCATCGACATGCACGCCCACAGCGACCTCGCCCTGCTGCGCGACCCCGACCACAGCGCGAAGGCGGCGCAGGGCGTCACCCTCGAAGTCCTCGGCCAGGACGGACTGTCGTACGCCCCGGTCGACGACCGCACCCTCGAAGGGGTCCGCCGGGCCATCACCGGCTGGAACGGCTACGGCGACGACCTCGACCTCGACTGGCGCTCGGTGGGCGAGTACCTGGACCGCCTCGACCACGGTTTCGACGGCCGGGGCATCGCCGTCAACGCGGCCTATCTCGTCCCCCAGGGCACGGTCCGCGCGCTGGTCGTCGGCTGGGAGGACCGCCCGGCCACCGACCGGGAGCTGGACCGGATGCGCCGGCTGGTCGCGGAGGGGCTGGAACAGGGCGCCGTCGGCCTGTCCTCCGGGCTGACGTACACGCCCGGCATGTACGCGCGAGGCGCCGAACTGACCGAACTGTGCCGGGTGGTGGCCGGGTACGGCGGCTACTACTGCCCCCATCACCGCAGTTACGGGGCCGGCGCGCTCGAGGCGTACACGGAGATGATCGAGCTGACCCGCGAGGCGGGCTGCCCGCTGCACCTCGCCCACGCCACCATGAACTTCGGCGTGAACGAGGGCCGCGCCCCGGAGCTCCTGACCCTCCTGGACGAGGCCCTGGCCGCCGGCGCCGACATCACCCTCGACACCTACCCCTACACCCCCGGCTGCACGACCCTCGCGGCCCTGCTGCCCAGCTGGGCGAGCGAGGGCGGCCCGCCGGAGATCCTGCGCCGCCTCGCGGACGACGACACGGCCGCCCGCATCCGCCACGACCTGGAGGTGACCGGCGCGGACGGCTGCCACGGGGTGCCGGTGGACTGGGACACGATCGAGATCTCGGGCGTGGGCGACGAACGGCTGGCGGACCACGTGGGCCGCACGGTCCACGCGTCGGCGCTCCTGCGCGGCGAGGAGCCCTGGACGACGGCCCGCCGTCTGCTCCTGGAGGACCGGCTGGCGCCCACGATCCTCCAGCACGTGGGCCACGAGGAGAACGTCCGCACGATCATGCGCCACCGCGTCCACACGGGCGGCTCGGACGGCGTCCTGACGGGCGCCAAGCCGCATCCGCGGGCGTACGGCACGTTCCCGCGCTACCTCGGCCACTACGTACGGGAGTCGGGGATCCTGTCCCTGGAGGAGTGCGTGGCCCACCTGACCGGCCGCCCGGCGGCCCGCCTGCGCCTGCCGGACCGGGGCCTGGTCCGCGAGGGCCACCGCGCCGACCTGGTGCTCTTCGACCCGCGGACCGTGGCGGCGGGCTCCACCTACGAAGCCCCGCGCACCCTGCCCACCGGCATCCCCCACGTCCTGATCGACGGCCGCTTCGTCATCGAGAACGGCCGGCGCACGGACGTACTGGCGGGGCGGGCGGTCCGTCGCAGTCCCGTGTGACGGAACGCCGCGCCCGGTGGTGCGAGCCCTACGGCTTGGGCAGGGTGCAGGCGGTCGCGCTCAGGTTGAGCTGGTTGCCGGTCGTGAAGCAGGCCGGGATCAGGTAGGTCTCCTGGGCGTAGTTGATGCCCTGGCGGACGGTGACGGTGCCGCTCGCGTCGACCTCACAGGGGTTGTTCTCCGTGCAGCGCGCGCCGTCCTCGTTGCCGGTGTTGTTGACCGCGACGACCTTGCCGGTGGACTGGTCGATCACCGGCGAGCCGGAGGTGCCGCCGATGGTCTGGCAGGCGGAGGTGTAACGGACCGAGTCCTTCCAGGTCCAGTCGCCCTCCTTCAGGCGGTACACGAACCCGTCGATGTTGCAGCTGTAGAGCCGCTTCCAGTAGCCGGACGCCACGGTGATGGCGGTGCCGGCGGTCGGGTGGGTGTCCTGCACGGTCAGCGCGGAGATCCCGTACGAGTTCTTGATCGTGGCGTACGTGCTGGTGAGCTGGTAGATCGAGACGTCCGTGTCGGTCATCGTCCCGTAGGCCAGCTTGCTGGCGCGCAGGGTCGCGACCCGGGTGCCGGCGGAGTTGAGCAGGCCGAAGGTGCGGCTGGAGGCCTGGTTGACGAGCACCTCGCCGGGCTCCGGGAAGCCGGTCGACAGGCAGTGGCCGTTGGAGAGCACCAGCGCCGGGTCGGTGTCCAGGGAGTTGGGGAAGCGGACGACCGAGCCGGAACAGTTGCTGAGCGCGACGGTCCCGGCGAGGTTGACGGCCTGGAGCGTCGGCGCGGCGGCGGCCTTGGTGTCCGCCGTGACCGCGGAAGCCGCGGAGGCCGAGGCGGCGGAGGCCGTCGCGGGCTTCGCGCTCACCGGCGCGGCTACCGCGGGTGCCGCACCCGCCCCGGCGATGGCCAGGGCGAAGAGCACGGCGACGAGAGGCTTTCTCATGTGGGGGTCCCCTCTTACGACAGGGCGACCGGAGATCTTCCGGCCGCCCGCTGTTTTGTCATGCGCATTGTTAGTGCCGGAGGAGGGGAGAGCAAGGGTCGGCTTTCGGCCAGGCGGCAGCCGGACAGCAGCCCGACAGCGGCCGGGCAGCAGGGGGTCCCGCCGTCACGCCGAAGACCTGACATCGCGGGTGCGACCCGCCCGGGGATACCCTTGAAAGGACTCTCCGTGCCCATCGCGCCCCGTCGACAGTGCCCGAAGCACGCCCGTCGCCGTGAGGGAGATCGACTCCCATGGACCTCAACACCATCACCGAGATCGTCCGGCGACCGTCCGGCCGGCCCGGCACGGAGTGGCGCGAAGGCGATGCCTGGCTCGCGGGCGGAACGTGGCTGTTCTCCGCCGAACAGCCGGATCTGCGCCGCCTGGTCGACCTGACGGCGCTGCACTGGGACCCGCTGGTCGCGAGCGACGCGGGCCTCGAGATCGGCGCCACGTGCACCATCCGTGACCTGTACGCCTTCACGCCACCCGGTGACTGGATCGCGGGACCTCTCCTCGCGCGCGGTTGCGAGGCCCTGCTGTCCTCGTTCAAGGTCTGGAACGCGGCGACGGTCGGCGGGAACATCTGCCTGTCCCTGCCCGCCGGGCCGATGATCACGCTGACGGTCGCGCTCGAGGCGCGCTACGACCTGTGGGCTCCCGACGGGTCCACCCGCGTCGTCGACGCCCTGGAGTTCGTGACCGGGGACCACCGCAACGTGCTCGCTCCCGGCGAGATCCTGCGGCGCGTCGTGATTCCGGCGCGCGCCCTGAGGAAGCGCGCCGCCCACCGCCGCTTCACCCTGACCCGCCTCGGCCGTTCGACGGTGTTCCTGATCGGCACCCGGACCCCCGGGACGGACGACCTGCTGCTCACCGTCACGGCGGGCACCACACGGCCGGTGCGCATGGCGTTCGACGGCCCGCCCGACGCCCGGACCCTGCGGCAGAGCATCGACGCCGTCCCCGCCGACGTCTGGTTCGCCGATCCCAACGGGACCCCCGGCCATCGTCGCCATCTGACAAGGCACTTCGCCGAGGAGATTCGTCGCGAACTCACGGCTGGGACCTGACAACCCACGGTTGGGGCCTGACATGACCTACCTCGTGAACGGCAGGAGCTTCCACGAAGAACCCGAACCCGGCCAGTGTCTGCGCACGTTCCTGCGCGCGCTCGGCCACCACGGCGTCAAGAAGGGCTGCGACGCGGGCGACTGCGGCGCCTGCACGGTGTGGCTGGACGGCGATCCGGTGCACAGTTGCATCACCCCCGCCTTCCGCGCGGACGGCCGCGAGGTGACCACGATCGAGGGCCTTGGCTCACCCGGCGACCTGCATCCGATGCAACGACGCTTCCGCGACGCGCCGGGATTCCAGTGCGGCTTCTGCACCGCAGGGATGATCATGACCTCGGCGACCTTCACCGACGCCCAGAAGGCCGACCTGCCCCGGGCGCTGAAGGGCAACCTCTGCCGCTGCACCGGCTATCGGGCGATCGAGGACGCGGTGAACGGCGTGGCCGGCGTGGAGAGCGCCGCGCCGGGCAAGGCCGTCGGAAGGAGCGTCGGGGCGCCTGCCGCCGAGGACGTGGTGACCGGCCGCGCCGAGTTCACGATGGACACCCGCCTGGACGGCATGCTGCACCTCAAGGTGCTGCACTCACCGCACGCGCACGCCCGGATCGTCTCGATCGACAAGAGCGCCGCCCTCGCGGTTCCCGGGGTGCGCCGGGTGTACACCTGGCAGGACGTGCCGCGCAGACGCTTCACCACGGCGATCCACACCGACCATCTCGTCGATCCGGACGACACCCGCATCCTGGACGACACGGTCCGCTTCGTCGGCCAACGCGTCGTCCCGGTGCTGGCCGACACCGTCGGGGCGGCGGAGGAGGGCTGCCGCAGGACGGTCGTGGAGTACGAGGTGCTGCCGGCCGTGTTCGAGCCGCTGGAGGCGATGGCGGAGGGGGCACCGCAACTGCACGGCTCGGACGACCCGTTCGTCCGCGATCCCGTCCACAACATCCTGCTCGAACTGCACACACACATCGGTGACGTGGACGCGGGGTTCGCCGAAGCCGACGTGATCCACGAGGGCACCTACTTCTCGCCCCGCGTGCAGCACGCGCATCTGGAGACCCACGGCTCGATCGCCTGGATGGAGAACGGCCGGCTGAACGTTCGCACCAGCTCGCAGTCGCCGTCGATCGCGAAGGTCAAGCTCGCCTATCTGTTCGCGCTGCGCCCCGACCGGCTCCGGGTGTTCTGCAAGCGCGTCGGTGGCGGCTTCGGCGGCAAGCAGGAGGTGATCTCGGAGGATCTGGCGGCGCTCGCCACCCTGGACACCGGGCGACCCGTCTGCTTCGAGTACACCCGTGAGGACGAGTTCACCACGGCCTCGCCACGGCACCCGATGACGTTGACGGTCAGGCTCGGCGCGAAGGCGGACGGCACCCTCACGGCGTTCCAGGTCCGCAATGTGTCGAACACGGGCGCCTACGGCAACCACGGCGGCGAGACGCTGTACGCGGGCGGCTCCGCCGTCATGATCTACCGCTGCCCCAACAAGAGGTACGACGCGTTCTCGGTCTACACCAACACCGTGCCGAGCGGGGCGCTGCGCGGCTACGGGATGACGCAGCCGGCGTTCGCCGTGGAGTCGGCGATGGACGAACTGGCGCGCGCGTTGCACATCGATCCGCTCGAGCTGCGACGCCGGAACATCGTGCGCCCGGGTGATCCGCTCGTCGCCCTGCACGACGGCCCCGACGACGTGGCGTTCAGCGAGGACTCCCTCGCGAAGTGCATCGACCTGGTGGAGGGCGCGCTGGCCCGGACCGCCGACCAGCCGTCCCCCGGCCCGGAGTGGCTGGTGGGTACCGGCGTCGCGAGTTCGCTGCACGAGACCGCGCCCCCGACCGAGCACGTCTCCGAGGCCTGGGTGACGCTGCGGGACGACCTCGTCTACGAACTGGCCGTCGGGACGGTCGAGTTCGGCGAGGGCACGTCGACCGCGCATGTCCAGATCGCGGCGGGGCAGCTGGGTACGACACCGGCGCGGATCCACCTGGTGCAGTCCGACACCGACCGCACCGGGTTCGACACCGGCGCCTTCGCCAGTGCGGGGCTGTTCGTGTCGGGCAACGCGGTCCTGCGGGCGGCCGACGCGGTACGCGACCGCATCCTCGAATACGCCGCCACGTACACCGGCGTCCACCTCGTGCTGTGCTCGATGGACGACGAGGAGGTGGTCTGCGGGGACCGGCGGGTGCCGCTGGCCGAGCTCGTCGCGTCGGCCCGGGCGCGCGGCATCCGGTTCACCGCCGCCCGCAAGGCCTACGGCACGCCCCGCAGCGTCACCTCCAACACGCAGGGGTTCCGGATCGCCGTCCACCGGGTGACGGGGGAGATCCGCGTCCTGCACAGCGTCCAAGCGGCGGACGCCGCCGTGGTCATCAACCCCGCCCAGGTCCGCGGACAGGTCGAGGGCGGTGTCGCTCAGGGGATCGGATTCGCGCTGACCGAGAACCATCACGTCGACGACGACGGCGTCATGGTGAACCCGAACTTCCGCAACTACCGCATCCCCACCTTCGCCGATGTCCCGCGCACCGAAGTGCTCCTGGTGGCCTCGACGGATTCCGTCGGCCCCCTGCGGTCGAAGGGGATGGCGGAGTGCTGCATCAACCCGGTGGCCCCGGCGCTGGCGAACGCCCTGCATGACGCCACGGGCGTCCGCTTCCGCTCGCTGCCGCTGACTCCGGAGCGGATCTACAGCCGGCTGATCGAGAAGCAGTCGGTGCCGACGGGCCCGGGCTCATGAGCACCGACCAGCACCAGGACGCGGCGGTGACCGCGATCATCGGCCAGAAGGTGCTGTCCGGATTCGAACAGCAATACGAGTCATGGCAACGAGACGTCAACACCGCCGCCGCCGACTACCCCGGATATCTGGGCGTCGAGGTGTCCCGGCCGACGGACCTCCAGCCCGAATGGGTCGTCGTCTACCGGTTCGACTCGGTGGCCCATCTCCAGGCGTGGATCAACAGCGCGACGAGACAGCGCCTCCTGGCGATCGGCGACACATATCTGGACGGCCCGGGAACGCAGCAGGTCGTCAGCGGCGGCAGCCGGCCGGCGGATCCACTGGTGACGGTCGTGATCACGCACCATGTCGATCCCGCCCATGTGGACGACTTCCTCGCATGGCAGCGGCGTATGAGCCACGAGGAGGGGAAGTTCGAGGGATTCCGCGGGACCGAGCTGTTCCGTCCGGTCGAAGGCGTCCAGGCCGACTGGACCACCATGTACCGGTTCGACAATGCCGAGCATCTCGACGCCTGGCTGACCTCACCGAGGCGGCAGGAGCTGCTCGCCGAGGGCGCGAAGTTCAACGACTTCAGACTGCGCGCGATCGACAACTCGTTCGGCAGCTGGTTCGCCTTCGACGAGAACGGCAAGGAGGCGCCACCGCCCTCGGAGACGAAGACCTCCCTCGCCGTCTGGGTCGGCCTGTACCCGACCGTCGTGCTGCTGACCCTCGCCCTGTCGCCGCTGGGCATGCCGTTCTGGCTCGGGCTGCTCGTGGGCAACCTGCTGTCGAGCTTGCTGATGAGCTTCCTCACCATGCCGCACTACGTGAACCGGCTCCTCGGGCGGTGGCTGCGACCGCCCCCGGACGAACCGGCGGCGCGGACCAACCTCGTCGGCCTCGGCATCGTCGCCGGGCTGATGGCGTTCTGGGTCGCGGTCTTCTACCTCGTCACGACCCAGATCTGGACGCTGCCCTGAGCGATCACGGCCTGCCGGCGGACCGGGCGGTACGTCGCGGGCCCGGTGAGCGTCCCCGCCTACCCGCCCCCCTTGCCCCGGCCCCGGCCCTTCCCGGGATTGCCCTTCGCCGTCCCGGAAGCCGAGGCGGAGGGCGCGACACTCGCCGCCCGGCTCGTGGCGGCTTCGGCCGACGGCTCGTCCGAGGGCCCCTCGGACGCCGTGACCCCAGAGGACGGCACCGGAGCGACCGAAGCGGACGGGGCCGGCTCCACGGACCCGGCGGAGCCGCTCGCGGCCGAAGCCGGCCCGTCCGACGGGCTCACCGCGTCGTCCGGCGCCGAGCGTGTGCCCCCCTGCCTGCCCCGCTGGTCCCCGCCCTGGTCCCCGGAGAAGGACATCCCCGCCACCACCGCGGCCAGCGCCACCGCCCCGACCGCCCCGGCGGCGGCCAGCACGCGGCGCGAAGGCCGGCCGCCCGTCCGGTGCGCGGCGCGCCGACGGTCCGCGCGGCCGCCCGGCTCCCCCTCCGAAGGGCGAACCCGAGGCAGCTCGGCGGTCTCGTCGTAGGCGTTCTCCCACCCATGGGCGGCCGCCGGATCGGCGTACCGCTCGTACGCCGCCGGATCGGTCTCGGCGGACGGGTGGTACACGATCGGCCGCACCGGAGGTGCGCCACTCTCACCTGACCTGAACATGGCGCGGATTGTAGGGACAGGAGTGACTCCTGGGACAGCTACCGGCGATAACGACCCAAACCACCCGTCTCACGTGGCGGGAAACACGCCCCCGGAAGCGTTACCGGGCCGTAAGCTCCCAGACATGCAGGTGATCCAGTCGACCAAGCTCGCCAACGTCTGTTACGAGATCCGGGGCCCGGTTCTCGAAGAGGCGATGCGCCTGGAAGCGGCTGGTCACCGCATCCTCAAGCTGAACACCGGCAACCCTGCCGCCTTCGGCTTCGACTGCCCGCCGGAGATCCTGGAGGACATCCTCCGCAACGTCTCGACGGCACACGGCTACGGCGACGCGAAGGGACTGCTGGCCGCGCGCAGGGCCGTGGTGATGCACAACCAGACACTCGGCATCGAGACGGACGTCGAGCACGTCTTCATCGGCAACGGCGTGTCCGAGCTGATCGTCATGGCGATGCAGGGGCTGCTGGACGACGGGGACGAGGTCCTCGTACCGGCCCCCGACTACCCGCTGTGGACGGCCGCCGTCTCGCTGTCCGGCGGCACCGCCGTGCACTACCGGTGCGACGAGCAGTCGGACTGGATGCCCGACCTCGCCGACGTCGAGCGCAAGATCACCGACCGCACCAAGGCGATCGTCATCATCAACCCGAACAACCCGACGGGCGCGGTGTACGACGAGGCGATGATCCGGGGACTGACGGACATCGCGCGCCGCCACAACCTCCTGGTCTGCTCGGACGAGATCTACGACAAGATCCTCTACGACGGCGCCACGCACACCCCGACCGCCAAGGTCGCCCCGGACCTGCTCACCCTCACCTTCAACGGCATGTCGAAGGCGTACCGGGTGGCCGGCTACCGGGTCGGCTGGATGGCGATCTCCGGTCCGCGCGCGCACGCCGACTCCTACATCGAGGGTCTGACGATCCTGGCGAACATGCGCCTGTGCGCGAACATGCCGGGGCAGCACGGGGTCGTGGCCGCGCTCAGCGGGCGCCAGACGATCAAGGACCTGGTGCTGCCGGGCGGGCGGCTCAAGGAGCAGGTGGACACGGCGTACGAGCTGCTGACGCAGATCCCGGGCGTGACCTGCGTCCGTCCGAAGGGGGCGCTGTACCTCTTCCCGCGTCTGGATCCCACCGTCTTCAAGATCAAGGACGACCGGCAGATGGTCCTGGACCTGCTGCGCCAGGAGAAGATCATGGTCGTCCAGGGCACCGGCTTCAACTGGCCGGAGCCGGACCACTTCCGGGTCGTCACCCTGCCGACGGCGACGGACCTGCGGGACGCGGTGGGCCGGATCGCCCGCTTCCTGGACGGCTACAGCCAGCCCTAGCGGCGGTTCTATGGACGACTCAACTTTAGACGAGATCTAAGCTAGGATGGTTTCCTGACAGCACAGGAGGCCATCCTCATGTACGAGCCGATCCGCACCCCCGCTTCCCGTGGGTCCGCCCACACCACGATGGCCGGCAAGCCCTCGGACTTCCCCCACCGCTCCCGCGAGGAAGAGCTGGACATCCAGCTCGCGGCACATCTCGCGGCGCTGCTCGCCGTCACCGACGAGCTCCGTGCGGCGGCACCCTCCGCCGACCTGGACACCGCGCCCGCACGGCTCGCGCAGCAGGTGCTCCGGTTGCGGGGCGGGCGGACTCCGGTCCGCTCCCCCCTCGCCGCCGACCCGGCGGACCCGCGCCTCGCGGTCCTGCACGAGCGGGCGCACGCCCTGGCGGGCCGCGCCCTCCTCGTCGCCGCGTCCCGCGCGGACACCGCGGCGGCGATCCTGGCGGCCCAGCGCATGGACGCGCACGCGGCCGCCCTCGCGGAGAAGAAGGAACTGAGCACCGCCGGCTGAACCCCCTCACCGGGGCCACCCTCCCGGTGAACCCCTCCCCCGGCACCACCCCTGGCCGGGGCTCCCCTCCGGGGACCGTGAACGGCCCCGGTCCGCGTGCACCCGCAGCGACGCGCGGACCGGGCGCCATCTTCCTCCGCACCATGCGGATATGGGCATGGACTACGCGAAGATGCGCGCGATCGCCGAACAACTCGGGGCCTACGCCGAGGGGCTCGAAGGGGCCTGGAGCGTCGAGATCGGCCCGGCCGGACCGATACTGGCGATGATGTGCCCGTCCAAGCGTCACGAGGGCACGATCCGCCGCATCCGCAACCAGTTGAATGCCCAGATTCCCCTCACTCATCCGGGCTACACCTGCGAGAACGGTCCCGCGATCGAGCACCCCGCACTGGCTCGCATGCGGATTCCTGATGCCGTCGTCCTCCTGGAAGACGTGCTCGACGAGGAGGGGCTCGCGGTCGACGCCACGCAGGTGGTGGCCATCGTCGAGATCGGTTCACCGGCCGATCCGAACAATGACCTGATCGAGAAGCTCGCCGACTACCCGGCGATGGGCATCCCGCACTACATGATCGTCGACCCGCGCAAGGGCACGGTCGAGGTGCACTCCGAGCCGTGCGTGGGCCGCTACACCCGCACGGAGTCCTACATCTACGGCGACAAGGTGCCCTTCAGCTCCTGGACCGTGGAGACCGACGACTTCCGGCGTTACGGCAAGGCCGGCGACCGCACGGACTGACCGGCCGTCACGAACCAACGGGAACCTCCCCTTCCTGTTGTGTTCCGGGGCACCCCCTTCACCCCCCGTTCACCCGGACCACCCGGGAACGTGGGGTTCCGCGAGCACGCTCCCCCTGTGAGACGAATCGCAGGAATCGTCCTCGCGGTACTGCTGATGGCGGGTGTGGTGGTCGCCGTCGTCGCGGGCCGCAGTGATGAGGACAAGGGCACGGCAACGAAGACCGTGCGGATGGTGATCGGGTCGGAGAAGGCGGAGTTCTTCGCCGACCCGGACGTGGTGAAGGCCCTCGCCGCCAAGGGCTACACCGTCGAGGCCGAGACCTCCGGGTCCTGGGCCATGGAAGGGCTGGACCTCGAGGGGTACGACCTCGCCTTCCCCTCCAGCCAGGCGCCCGCCACCGAGCTGGCCGCGAAGTACAAGGTGCGGGGGACCCTCCCGCGCCCCTTCTACTCGCCCCTCGTCGTGGTGGCGCACCAGAACGCCGCCGGGGTGCTCGCGGGCAACGGCCTGGCCGCTCTGGACGCCGCACACCGCGGCACGCTGAAGATGGCCCGCTACCTCGACGCGGCCCGCGCCGACCGGACCTGGCAGCAGCTCAAGGGCGCCGAGAAGTACGGGGAGTTGACCGGCACCCTCTACCTGTCCAGCACCGACCCGGAGACCTCCAGCTCGGGCGCCCTCTACCTGGCCGCCGCGTCCTACGTGGCAGGCGGCGGCAAGGTGGTCGCGAGCGACGCGGAGGTCGAGCGCACGGCGCCCCTGCTGCACAAACTGGTCAGCGTCCAGGGCGCCCAGCAGTCCAGCACGGACGCGGCCTTCCGGGACTTCGTCAGCGGCGCCGGCAACCCGCTCGTCCTGGTCTACGAGTCGCAGGTCGCCTCGCTCCTGGCGGGCGGGCAGCAGCCGGACGACCTGGTGGTGCTCTACCCGGACACCACCGTCAACAGCGACCACACCGCCGTACCGCTCACCGAGAACGGCCGAGCGTTTGCCCAACTCCTGTCGACCGAGCCGGAGTTGCGGAAGCTGGAGATCCGGCACGGGTTCCGTCCGCAGGGCGTCACCGCCGAGTTCGCCTCGGCCACCACCTACCTCAAGCAGGAACTGACCGGCGTCCGCCAGGCGCCCGTGCCCACCTCCACGGTGCTGCACGAGCTGGCGCGACGGGCGCGCGGATAGGGGGAACAGCACATGACCGACGACAGCACCTTCACCCTCACGCCGCCCGAGGCCGTCGCCGCCGTGCCGCGCGAGAAGGCCGGCGGGCTCGTGCCCCTCGACGACTCCGTCGTCACGGACATGGCGACCAAGGCCGCCGCGTACGTCGAGGGGCTCGCCGCGCTGGACGCCCGCTCGCCCGAGTTCGCCGGCAAGGTGGGCGAGATCACCGCGCTCGGCGCCGGTGAGATGCGCACCGCCGCCGCGCAGTCCAACCGCATGCTGGAGCGGACCATCCGAAGTCTGCCGGACCAGGGCGGGGACGCCCAGTCGCAGGTCGCGGGCTCGCTCGTCGAACTCCGGCGCGTGGTCGAGGACCTGGACCCGCGTGACCTGCCGGCCTCCAGGGGACGCAGGTTCCTGTCCCGGCTGCCCGGCGGGAACAAGCTGCGCGACCACGTCGCCAAGTACGCCTCCGCGCAGGGCACGCTCAACCGGATCGTGGGCTCGCTGCGCGGCGGCCAGGACGAGCTGCGGCGCGACAACGCCGCGTTGCAGACCGAACGCGTCCGGCTCTGGGAGACGATGGGCAAGCTCCAGGAGTACGTGGTGCTGACCGACGCCCTCGACACGGCGGTCGGGCAGCGGATCGCCGGCGCCGAGGCCACGGACCCGGAGCGGGCCGACGGCCTGCGCGCCGACGTCCTCTTCCCCGTCCGGCAGAAGCATCAGGACCTGCTCACCCAGCTCGCGGTCTGCGCGCAGGGCTACCTCGCCATGGACGTCGTACGACGCAACAACGACGAGCTGATCAAGGGCGTCGACCGAGCGGCCACGACCACGGTCGCGGCCCTGCGTATCTCTGTGATGCTGGCCTCCGCGCTGGACCACCAGAAGAAGGTCGTCGAACAGGTCAACGCGCTGCGCGGCACCACCGAGGACCTCATCCGGGGCAACGCGGAGATGCTGGCGACCCAGAGCGGGGAGATCCAGCGCATCGCCGCCGATCCGGCGGTCGGCGCCGAGACCCTGCGCTCCGCCTTCCAGCAGATCTACCGCACCCTCGACGCCATCGACACCTACAAGGTGCAGGCCACCGAGGCGATGGCGGTGACCGTGGAGAGCCTGACGGCCGAACTCCGGCAGGCGAGCAGCTATCTGGACCGCAGCCGCTCGCGGGGCGCCCTGGAAGGCGGGCTCGCATGAGACGGCCTCTTCGGCCCCTCCTCGCGCTGACCGCCCTCGCCCTGCTGCTCACCGCCTGCTCGGCGGCGGCCGACGGGGACGAGAAGGACCGCGACGCCGCCCGGCCCGGCACCCTGCGGATCCTCGCCTCCAGCGAGCTGAGCGACATGGCGCCGGTCCTCGAACAGGTCCGCAAGGACACCGGCGTCGAGGTCAGGCCGACCTACATGGGCACCCTGGACGCCGTGAACCTGCTGGCGAAGGGCGGCACCGACGGGAAGTACGACGCCCTGTGGCTGTCCTCCGACGACTATCTGCGGCTGCGCCCCGACGCGGCGGGGAAGGTCGTCTCGGAGACGCCGATCATGTCGAGCCCGGTGGCCCTCGGGGTGAAGACCGCCAAGCTCGGCGCCCTCGGCTGGACGGCCGGCCAGGTCACCTGGACGCAGATCGAGCAGGCGGTGCGGGACGGGAAGCTCACCTACGGCATGACCGACCCGGCCCGCTCCAACTCCGGCTTCGCCACGCTGATCTCGGTCGCCTCGGCGCTCTCGGGAGCCCAGTCGGCGCTCACCGACGCGGACGTCACCAAGGCGACGCCGAGGCTGAAGGAGTTCTTCGAGGGGCAGCAGCTGACCTCGGGGTCGTCGGGCTGGCTGGCAGCTGCGTACACCCGGCGCGGTGACGTCGACGCGCTGCTCAACTACGAGTCCGTGCTGAAGGGCGTCCCGGGGCTGACCGTGATCCGCCCCACGGACGGTGTCGTCACCGCCGACTACCCGCTCTCCTCCCTCGCCGCGACCGACGCGACGACCCGCAAGGACGTCAAGCGGGTCACCGACGCCCTGCGCACCGAGGCCGTCCAGCGGCTGATCACCACCCGGACGCACCGCCGCCCGGTCGTCGCCTCCGTACCGCCCGCGGCCGGTCTCGACACCACCCGCCGGCGCGAACTGCCCTTCCCCGGCAGCCGTTCCGTCGCCGACGGGCTGCTCGACGCCTACGAGAACGAGCTGCGCCGCCCGTCGCGGACCGTGTACGTCCTCGACACCTCCGGCTCGATGGAGGGCGACCGGCTGAGCCGGCTGAAGGACGCCCTCGCCGACCTCACCGGTGACTTCCGCGACCGCGAAGAGGTGACGCTGATGCCGTTCGGGTCGGACGTGAAGAGCGTCGCCACGCATGTCGTCAGCCCCGCCGACCCGCAGACCGGATTGGCCGCGATCCGCGAGGACACCGAGGAGCTCACGGCCGACGGCGAGACCGCGATCTACACCTCGCTGGAGAAGGCCTACGACCATCTGGGCACCGACCGCAACACCTTCACCTCCATCGTGCTGATGACGGACGGCGAGAACACCAAGGGCGACGACGCCGACGACTTCGACGCCTTCTACCGGGACGGCCTCACCCCGGCCGGACAGCGGATCCCCGTCTTCCCCATCCTCTTCGGCGACTCCGACCGCTCGGAACTGGAGCACATCGCCGAGCTGACCGGCGGCCGGCTCTTCGACGCGCGGCAGGGCTCGCTGGACGGCGCCTTCGAGGAGATCCGTGGCTACCAGTAGGTTCGTCGGGTACCTGGAGTCCCGCAAGAACATCGCGGGCAGCGCGGCCGGGCTGGCCGCACTGGTGCCGGCCTTCACGGGGGCGGCGGGCGCGTACTGGCCCGTCGTGGTGGTCGGTCTGTACGGTGCGGGCGCGCTGATCGCCCCGCCGGAGCGGCCGCCGCTGCCCGATTTCCCGGATCCGTCGGCCCAGCTGGACGCGGTGCGCGACGACTTCGAGCGGCTCGGCGGGTATCTCGCGGAGATCGAGCTGCCGCCCGCCGCCGGCGGCCGCCTCACGGAACTCACCGGCCTGCTGGCCGCGCTGCTGGAGCCCGGCTGGGTCGCCGAGGTCCTCGCCCAGGACCCGGAGGGCGTCCACGCGCTCTCCCGGACCGTACGGCAGGACCTGCCCGAGGCCGTCGACAGCTTCGTACGGACGCGCTGGTGGACGCGGATGGCCCCCGGCCAGGAACCACCGGAGCGGCACCTGGAGCGCCAGCTGGCGCTTCTCCAGGAGGAGGCCGAGCGGCTGACGGCCGGGATCGGGGAGATCGAGGCGCGCCGCCAGGAGACGCACACGCGGTACCTGCAGGACCGTTCGCCCGACCGGCGCCGCCCATAGGCGAAGGCCTGTCGTCGTCTCCTCGTCGGGGCGGACGGGGAGACGACGACAGGCCCATGGCCACGTACGCCGTTGTACGCGGCTCGCCGCATCGCACCGCGGCCGGCCGTGACGATCACTGGTCAGGGCAATCCCGTGCCGGCCGCGGAGTTCTCGGTGGGCTTCAGCCCAGGCGCTGCACCAGCGCGCGGTACTCGTTCCACAGTTCCTTCGGGGTGTGGTCGCCGAAGGTGTTGAGGTGCTCGGGGACCAGGGAGGCCTCCTCGCGCCAGACCTCCTTGTCCACGGTGAGGAGGAACTCCAGGTCGGAGTCGGCCAGTTCGAGGCCCTTGGTGTCGAGGGCGTCCTTGGTCGGCAGGATGCCGATCGGGGTCTCGATGCCCTCGGCCCTGCCGTCCAGGCGCTCCACGATCCACTTCAGCACGCGGCTGTTCTCGCCGAAGCCGGGCCAGACGAACTTGCCCGCCTCGTTCTTGCGGAACCAGTTGACGTAGTAGATCTTCGGAAGCTTCGACTGGTCCTTGCCCTTGGCGACGTCGACCCAGTGACCCATGTAGTCGCCCATGTTGTAGCCGCAGAACGGCAGCATGGCGAAGGGGTCGCGGCGCAGTTCGCCGACCTTGCCCTCGGCGGCGGCGGTCTTCTCGGAGGCCACGTTGGCGCCGAGGAAGACGCCGTGGTTCCAGTCGAAGGACTCCGTCACCAGCGGGACCGCGGAGGCGCGTCGGCCGCCGAAGAGGATCGCCGAGATCGGCACGCCCCTGGGGTCCTCCCACTCGGGCGCGATGATCGGGCACTGCGCGGCGGGGACGGTGAAGCGGGCGTTGGGGTGGGCGGCGGGGGTGCCGGACTCCGGCGTCCAGTCGTTGCCCTTCCAGTCGGTGAGGTGGGCGGGAGTCTCCTCCGTCATGCCCTCCCACCAGATGTCGTTGTCGTCGGTGAGGGCGACGTTGGTGAAGACCGAGTTGCCCCAGAGGGTCTTCATCGCGTTGGCGTTGGTGTGCTCACCGGTGCCGGGCGCCACGCCGAAGAAGCCGGCCTCGGGGTTGATGGCGTACAGGCGGCCGTCCTCGCCGAACCGCATCCAGGCGATGTCGTCGCCGATGGTCTCGACGGTCCAGCCGGAGACGGTGGGTTCCAGCATGGCGAGGTTGGTCTTGCCGCAGGCGCTCGGGAAGGCGGCGGCGACGTACTTGGACTCGCCCTGCGGCGGGGTCAGTTTGAGGATCAGCATGTGCTCGGCGAGCCAGCCCTCGTCGCGGGCCATGACGGACGCGATGCGCAGCGCGTAGCACTTCTTGCCGAGCAGGGCGTTGCCGCCGTAGCCGGAGCCGTAGGACCAGATCTCGCGGCTCTCGGGGAAGTGGGAGATGTACTTGGTGCTGTTGCAGGGCCACGGCACGTCGGCCTCGCCCTCGGCCAGCGGCGCTCCGAGCGTGTGCACGGCACGCACGAAGAAGCCGTCGGTGCCGAGTTCGTCCAGCACCGGCTGTCCCATGCGGGTCATGGTGCGCATGGACACGGCGACGTAGGCGGAGTCGGTGATCTCGACGCCGATCGCGGAGAGGTCGGAGCCCAGCGGGCCCATGCAGAAGGGGACGACATACATCGTGCGGCCGCGCATGGAGCCGCGGAACAGCCCCTTGTCACCGGAGAAGATCTCCCGCATCTCGGCGGGCGCCTTCCAGTGGTTGGTCGGGCCGGCGTCCTCCTCCTTCTCGGAGCAGATGAAGGTGCGGTCCTCGACGCGGGCGACGTCGGTGGGGTCGGAGGCCGCGTAGTAGGAGTTCGGGCGCTGGACCGGGTCGAGCCTCTTGAAGGTGCCCTTCTCCACGAGCTCGTCGCACAGTCGCTCGTACTCGGCCTCGGATCCGTCACACCAGACCACGTTGTCCGGCTGCGTCAGTTCGGCGATCTCGTTCACCCAGGAGACGAGTTCCTGGTGCTGGGTGGGGATGACGGGGGGAGCCGCGATGTCGCGCGCCACGATTGCTCCTAAATGAGGGATTTTTTGTTTGGAGGCCCCGTGGGGGCTGCGACCCGGATGCTTCGGATGGTGACCTTGGCGCTCATCCGGTGTCGACCGCACTCATTTGATCATCCGATGCTACCGCCCATATGTCCAGAGGGCCTCACAGGTGAGCGGAGTGAGGATGGCCACGTGTAGCGGCGCCGTTTTGCGTCCACATGACGTTCAGCCGACGGCCGCTTGACCCGCCCCCGTGAGACGATGGCCACTCTTGACACCCCGATACGCCGGACCGACACGTAAGTTACGGTTCCGTAGGTACGATTCGTCCATGACTGCGTCCGTCCCCGACGCGCCCACGGACTCGCCGGCCGCCGGCCCCGCGTCCGTCGCGCACTCCCTGTCGGAAGAGATCAAGCCCAAGCTCCGCGGCTGGTTGCACCTCGGCATGTTTCCGGCCGCTCTCGTCTCCGGACTGGTCCTCACCGCCCTGGCGGACTCGTCCCGCGGCCGCATCGCCTGCGGAATCTTCGCCCTGACGGCCTGCCTCCTGTTCGGGGTGAGCGCCCTCTACCACCGCGGCAACTGGAGCCCGCGGATGGACGGCGTCCTGCGCAGACTCGACCACGCGAACATCTTCCTGATCATCGCGGGCACCTACACACCGCTCACCCTGCTGCTCCTGCCGGAGTCGAAGGGGCAGTGGCTGCTGTGGAGCATCTGGGCCGCGGCGATCGCGGGCATCGCCTTCCGGGTCTTCTGGGTGGGCGCCCCGCGCTGGCTCTACACCCCCTGCTACATCGCGATGGGCTGGGCGGCCGTCTTCTTCCTGCCGGACTTCATGCGGGCGGGCGGCATCGCCGTCATGGTCCTGGTGATCGTCGGCGGGCTCCTCTACAGCGCGGGCGGCGTGATCTACGGCATCAAGCGCCCCAACCCGTCACCGCGCTGGTTCGGCTTCCACGAGGTCTTCCACTCGCTGACCCTCGCCGCCTTCGTCGTGCACTACGTCGGCATCTCCCTGGTGGCCTACCAGCACGGATAGCACCACCTCTCCGCCCCCTCCGGGCCACGGCTTCCGAGCCGTGGCCCTTTTTCGCGCGCCGGTTCCGCATACCGGGAGAGCATAGCGATTGACACCAACCATCTTTTGAGAGCTACTCTCATTTCATGGCTACTGTCACGAACTCTGCTGCGGTGGGGCCCGACCCCCGCCGCTGGTGGGCCCTGGGGGCCCTGGTCGCGAGCATGCTCACGCTCGGCTTCGACACCACGATCCTCAATGTGGCCCTCCCGACGATGGCGGAACAGCTCGGCGCCGGCACCGGTCAGCAGCAGTGGATGGCGGACGCCTACATCGTCGTCTTCGCGGCGCTGATGCTCCCGGCCGGCCTGCTGGGCGACCGCTTCGGCCGGCGGAACATGCTGATCACCGGGCTGGGGATCTTCCTCGTCGGCTCGCTGGTCGGCACCCTGGCCGGGGACGTGAACGCGGTGATCGCCGCCCGCGCCGTGATGGGCGTCGGGGCCGCGCTGGTCACACCGCTCGCGCTGTCGGTGCTGCCCTCGCTGTTCGCGCCCGAAGAGCGCACCAAGGCCGTCGGCATCGTCTCGGCCGGCTCGACGCTGGGCCTGCCGCTCGGGCCGATCATCGGCGGCTGGCTGCTCAACCACTTCTGGTGGGGCTCGGTCTTCCTCATCAACCTCCCGATGGCCGCGATCGGCATCGCCGCCTGCGTCTTCCTGCTGCCCGAGACCCGCGACCCGGCCTCCCCCAAGGTCGACATCGTCTCCACCGCGCTCACCGCGGCCGGTCTCGGCGCCCTCATCTACGCGATCATCGAGGCGCCCACCCGGGGCTGGGGCGACCCGCTGGTCCTCGCGATGGACGCCACCGCCGTCGTACTGATCACCGCGCTGGTCCTGCGCGAGCGCCGGTCCGCGCGGCCCATGCTCGACATGGGGCTGCTCGCCCACCGCGGCTTCCTGTTCAACACGCTCGCGGCGACGCTTCTCATGTTCGTGTTGTCCGGCCTGCTGTTCGTCCTGCCGCAGTACCTCCAGGCCGTCCTCGGTAACGACGCCCTCGGCACCGGGGTGCGGCTGCTGCCGATGATGGGCGGTCTGATCGTCGCCGCGCGGGCCGCGCAGCCCGTCGTGGTCCGGTTCGGGGCGCGGGCGGTGGTGAGCGCGGGCCTGGTGGTGCTGGCCTTCGCCATGCTGCTGGGCAGCCGGACGACGGTCGACTCCGGCTACGGCTTCACCGCGCTGTGGCTGTCGATCGTCGGGTTCGGCTTCGGCTTCTCGATCGTGCCCGCGATGGCCGGCGCCCTGGGCACCTTGCCCTCCGACCGCGCCGGCAGCGGCTCCGGCCTGCTGATGACCCTGCGCCAGGTCGGCGCCGCCATCGGCATCGCGCTGCTCGGCAGCCTGCTCGCGAGCGCCTTCCGCGACCGCCTCGACGTCACCGGTCTGCCCGCGGGGGCCGCCGACACCGCCGGGGACTCGGTGGTCGCCGCCCAGGTGATCGCCGAGAAGGGGCACCTGACCGATCTCGCCGCCTCCGCGGACTCCGCCTACGTCCACGGCATGAGCCTGGTGCTGCTGGTGTGCGGCATCGCCGCCCTGGCCTCCGCGCTGCTGGCGGCCGCGTTCCTGCCGGGAACCGCGCAGGTCGACCGGAGCGATGCGGTGAAGGGCGCGGCCGAGGACGCCGGTCCCGGCTTGGTCACCCCCGCGGCCGATGCCCGACAATGAGCCCATGACGGCCGCACGCACCAGCTCTCCCGCCGACCACCCGCAGCCGGGTCTCCGGGAGCGCAAGAAGACCAAGACCCGCGAGGCGATCCGCGCCGCGACCTACGCGCTGGTCAAGGAGCAGGGGTACGACGCCACGACGATCGACCAGATCGCCGAGCGCGCCGAGGTGTCGCCGTCGACCGTCTTCCGCTACTTCCCGACCAAGGAGGACATCGTCCTCACCGACGAGCAGGATCCGATCCTGCTGGCGCTGCTGCGCTCCCGGCCCGCCCGCGAGGCGGTGGCGGACACCATGCGGTACGTGATGCGGGAAGGCGCCCGCATGGGCTTCGACGAGGACCCGGACATGGCCCGGCTGCGCACCCACCTGATGGTCCAGGTCCCGGCGGTGCGCTCGCGGATGATGGAGAGCATGTCGGTCCTCGGCCGCATGCTCTGCGTCGCGATCGGCGAGCGCTCCGGCCGCGACCCCGACAGCCTGGAGGTCCGCGTCTACACGATGTCCCTGCTCGGCGGCCTGATGGAGACGGCCCTGTACTGGGGCGAGCACGGCCACGAGGACGACTTCGGCGCCCTCCTCGACCGCACCCTGGACGTCCTGGAGCACGGCCTGAGCAAGGAAAACACCTGAGCCTCCGCCCCTGGGCCGTGCCATCCTGACCAGGTGAACGCATTCGAGATCCGTGTCGAAGTCGCCCCGGAGCTGGCCCTGTTCGTCCCGCCCGCGCGACGGGCCGGAGCCACCGCGCTCGCCGTCGACGGCGTCTCCACCCTCGGCCATGTCGTCGAGTCGCTCGGGGTGCCCCTCACCGAGGTCGGCACCCTGCTCGTCGACGGCCGTGCGGTACCGGTCTCGCACATCCCCGCAGCCGGCGAGTCGGTGACCGTCCGCCCCGTGGCCCGCCCTCAGCGGATCCCGGAAGCGCCGCTGCGCTTCCTCCTCGACGTCCACCTCGGCACCCTGGCCCGCCGGATGCGTCTGCTCGGCGTGGACACGGCGTACGAGTCGACCGACATCGGCGACCCGGCGCTCGCCACCCGGTCGGCGGCCGAACAGCGCGTCATGCTGAGCCGGGACCGGGGCCTGCTGCGGCGGCGCGAACTGTGGGCGGGCGCGTTCGTCTACAGCACCGACCCCGAGGAGCAGCTCCGCGACGTCCTCGACCGGTTCGCGCCCGAGCTGCTTCCCTGGACGAGGTGCACCGCCTGCAACGGTCTGCTGCGCAAGGCCACCAAGGACGAGGTCGCCGACCAGCTGCGCCACGGCACGCGGCAGTCGTACGACGTGTTCGCGCAGTGCCTGTCCTGCGGGCGCGCGTACTGGAAGGGCGCGCACCACGAGCAGCTGGTGGCCATCGTGGAGCGCGCCCTGGCGGAGTTCGCGAGACAGGGCAGGCCCTAGCTAGCCCTTGCGCAGGTCGCCCTTTCCGCACGCGAGGCCGTCCCGGTCGGGGTCGAGCCCCAGCGGGTCGTCCTTGCCGTTGACCTTCAGCCGGCCGTAGTCGTTGGCCTCGAGCCAGGAGCAGCGGGCGGCCGTCGTCCTCTTCACCGTCGCCGGGAACGCCGTCGGCACGCACACGTTGATCGAGCCGTAGTGCCGGTCGCAGCCGGAGACGGTCGGGCCGACCGCTTGCGAGGTCCGCTTCCTGCCGGGGCCGGTGACCTTGCCGGTCAGGTCGTCGGCGAAGGAGTGCACGTGCGGTGCGGCCGCGGTGCCCGAGGACACGGAGAAGGTCGAGGCGGAGTCCGCGGCGAGTCCGGCCGGACCCTGGAGGTGCACCCACTTCGCCACCGACGGCACCCCGTTCGCGTCCACCGCGAAGAGCATGTACCAGCCGGGCGGCGCCAGGTTCGGGTTGCTCGTCACGTTGAGGTCGACGTTGTTGCCGTCGACGGACAGCGGGAGGTCCACGAAGCGCTGGTTCGGGTCGGAGGAGTGGGTCACCGCCGCCGGGCGGATCAGCTCCGCCTTGGCGATGGGCCGGTCGACCGTGATGCGCTGGGTGTCGCCGTACGTCCACTCCGTGTCGATGACCGACGTGATCGCCGGCCGGGTGCCCTTGAGCAGATAGGGCGGGGTGTAGATCGACACGTTGTGGTTCCAGGTGCCGTTGCCCGGGTTGTCGCCGGTCGACATCACCCGGCCGTCGGGCAGCAGGAACGAGGACGAGTGGTAGCCGCGGGCCTGCGGGTCGGCGGCGACGGGATCGAAGGTGTTCGTGCCGGGGTCGTAGATCGACGACTCGAAGACCGGGTCGGCCCGGTTGTGCAGCGCGCCGCCCGTCTCCAGCACCTTGCCGTCGGGCAGCAGCACGGCGGACACGTACATCTTGCCCTGCGCGCCGGTCTCGGCCACCGGCCCGTTGCCGAGGTCGACGGTGCCCTGCGGGAGCGGCGGTCCGGCGACGTACGACGGGTTCGCGGCCTTCAGGTCGATGATGTCGGTGAGCCGGTTGCCGTCCGGGTTGGAGTCGATGTTGCCGCCGCCGAGGGTGAGGACCTTCTGGTCCTGCGCCGGAGGCAGCAGGACGCTCGCCGACTGGTCGCGCTGGTCCTTGTTCTGCAGACCGGGGATCTGGGTGACCGTGTTGGCGTCGTAGTCGTAGACCGCCGAACCCGTGCCCGGGATGTTGTTGCCGAAGACATGGCTGCCCGAGTAGAAGAGGCGGCCGTCCTGCATCAGGATCATCGACGGGTACAGACCCCAGTACGACCAGGTCTGGTTGACCTTCCACAGCGGCTGCCACTGCTGCTCGGCCTGGGAGAACAGCTCGGCCGTCACCGATCCGGTCGAGTCCTCGCGCAGCCCGCCGAAGGACAGCACGTCACCGTTGCCCATGACCGTGGCCGACGGGTACCAGTGGCCGTCGTTCATGTCGTTGGTCCTGCTGTACGTCTCGGTGACGGGATCGAAGACGTACGAGTCCTTGAAGCCCTCGTAGCCGTGCCCGCCGGCCACCGGGTAGGCCTTGTTGCCGCTCATCACGAGGACGCGCCCGTCCTGGAGCTGCACGTGCCCGGAGCAGAACATGTCCTTCGGCGTGGGGACGACCTTGTAGCTGCCGGTCGCCGGGTCGTACACCGCCGACGTGAACGTGCCCGCGTTGAACTGCTCCTCGCTGTTGCCGGAGCCGGCGATCAGCAGCACCTTGCCGTTGTTGAGGACGACGGAGTGCATGGAGCGGACCGGGTTCTGCGTGGGCAGCACGTCCCAGCGGCCATTGGCGCAAGTGTCGGCGGTGCCCGTGCAGGTCGCGGGCGGGAGGACGTCCGGCACCTGCTCCATCGTGTAGTCGTCGGTGGTCACCGAGCCGGTCCCGTAGACGGAGACGCCCCAGGTGATGCGGTCGGTGCCGGCCGGCACCGCGGGGGTGCGGACGGTGGCCTCGGTGTAGGCGGACGCCATGTCCAGCGTCTTGAGGTCCGTCCAGTACTGCCAGCCCGCCGTCGCGTCGTGCCGGAAGAGGGTGAGGGAGGTGTCGGGGGTCGTCGACTTGTACCAGAGTGACAGGTCGTACTGCTTGCCCGGCGTCGCCGCGGGCGCGCACTCCGTCGACTCGGTGATCAGCGCCTTGCGGTCGCCGTCGACCCGGCGGGTCAGCGTCACCTTCATCGCCTTGGCGCCGGTGTGCGCGTCCGAGGTGTGCGCGAAGGCGAAGTCGTTGTCGCCCCAGCCCGACTTCTCCCAGCAGTACGGCATGCCGTCCGTACCCGCCGTCTCGAAGCCGGCGTTCTTGATGAGGTTGGCGGCGGACGCGGGTTGCGGGCCCGCCAGCAACAGGCCTCCGGTGAGGCCCGTCACCGCCAGCATGGCGATCCGTCTGCGGCGTCTGTTCACACGGCTCTCCTTGCGGTGCGGCTCCCCCGCGGCCTCCGGCGGGGGAGGTAGACCAGCGCTTCGGTACCGGCGAAGCGCACGACGAACGTCGTGACCAGGGCCAGCGCGGTCGCGGACAGCGCGCCCATCCCGAACCGGTGCACGAACAGCGCGATCAGCGGGATGCGCAGCACCAGATCGGCGTTGGCGAGCAGCGCGAACCGGCCGGCCCTGTCCCACCAGCGGCGATGGGCCCGGCGGTCACGGAACAGCAGATGCTCGATGAGGACGAAGTTCCAGGCGACGCCGAACTGGTTGGCGAGGATCTCGGCCGGCACATAGTGCACTCCGGCGGCGGTGAGGGCCCACAGTCCCAGCAGGTTGGGCAGGAACCCGGTCGCGCCGATCAGCCCGAAGCCGACCATGCGGGCGACCGGTGACGCGGTGCGCAGGCCGACCAGGTGGCGCAGGAAGCGGAAGCCCTCCCGCGCGCTCGACTTGGACTCGCCGGCGAAGCGCTCCTCGAAGACGAACGGGACCTCGCCGACCGCGCGCGGGCGGCTGCGGACGGCGAGTTCGAGGAGGATCTTGTAGCCGAGCGGCTTGAGGACGTCGGCGGTGACCGCACTGCGCCGGATCGCGAAGAACCCGCTCATCGGATCGCTGATGCCGTGCAGCTTCCGGGGGAAGAGGGATTTGGTGAGCCAGGTGGCCCCGCGGGAGACGGCCACCCGGTAGCTGCCCGCGAGCCCGGCGCGGCTGCCGCCCTTGATGTACCGGGAGGCGACGACGAGCGCGGCGTTCGACCGCTCCCCGGTGGCCACCAACTCCGGTACCAGGGACGGGGGATGCTGGCAGTCGCCGTCCATGACGACGATCCAGTCCGAGCCGGCCGTCCTCATCCCCTCGACGACCGCGCCCCCGAGCCCGCCGACCGGTTCCTCCCGGTGCAGCACGGTCACCGGGAACGGGCAGTCGCGCGCCGCGTCCCGGATGACCTCGGGGGTGTCGTCGGTGGAGTCGTCCACGAAGACGACCTCGCAGGGCAGCCGGGAGGGAACCGACTCGGTGATCCGGTGCAGCAGTTGGCGGATGTTCGCCGACTCGTTGAAGGTCGGTACGACGATGGTGACCGCGCCGGGCTCGGCGAGCTGGGCGGCGCTCAGATCGGGGACGGGGGCGCTGTACTCGGTGTGTTCGTGGCTCATCGGACGCCTCCGGAGTCGGTCTGGATCCGCCGGATCTCGATCCGGTCCTCACCGGAGCCGAAGGTGGCCACCGGCGTCGAGTGCTCAAGAGCCGCCCCGACCTGCGGCAGGTCGCTCGCGTCCCGCCGGACGGTCGGCGAGGCGACGACGTAGTCGATGTCCCGCCAGCCGTTCGGCAGGGTCTTGGTGACGGCCGGGTCGAGGTCGGCCTTGTAGAACCAGATGGCCCCGGGTCCGGGCCGGTAGCCGGCGTGCACCAGGTCCAGCCAGAGCGCGTCGTCGACCAGGACCCGGGTGCCGGCCGGGTCCTCGACCTCGGTGGCCAGCCAGGCGGAGGCGGCCCGGTAGGGGGCGTTGGCGTCGGCGGTGACGGCGGTGCGGTCGCCGTCGTACCAGCGCGGGACGACGTACGCGCCCGCCGCCAGGGCGAGGACGGCCGCGAGGGCGTAGCGGCCGCCGGTCCGCCGGCGTGCCTCGTCCGGCCCGCGCCGTCTGCGCAGGACGGCGTGGGCGATGCTCGCCGTGCCGCCGGCGAGGACGAGCGCGAGGAAGGGCAGCGCCTGGATGACGTACATCGCGGGCAGGTAGCCGCCGGGCCGCATCGCGACCACCGCGAGGATCGCCACCGCCAGCGACGGTCCGGCGAGGGCGCGGGCGGTGACCGACCAGCGCCAGGTGAGCAGGAGCAGCAGCGCGCCCGCGAGGCCGCCGAGGATCAGCACCCGGTCGTAGTAGAGCCACGACCGGAGCGCGTCGTAGGACCCCGAGCCCTGGTCGAGGATGAAGCCCGACCCGGGTCTGGTCATCTGGTAGGCGATGCCGTCCCAGAGCGAGACATGGCCGCTGCCCGGCACCAACTCACCCTTGAGCAGGGCGAAGAGGGGATACGCGAGGCCGATCAGCACGCAGGCGGTGACCGCGCCGGTGAGGGCGAACTTACGGGTGTCGCGGTGGCTGTGCCGCCACATGGTGACGAAGACCGCCGGGAGGACGAAGAGCATCGTCTCCTTGGTGAGCACGGCCGTCGCGGCGGCGACACCCGCCGCGAAGTGGTGCCAGAGGTGGCGGCTCGGCGAGGCGGCCAGGGTGAACGCGAGCAGGGTCCACATCACCGCCAGGTTGTCCAGGAAGATCTCCCGCTGGAGGACGACCGAGAGCGGGGAGAGCCCGAACAAGGCCATGCCGAGCCCGGCCGCCCATCGGGGCAGTGACAGCCGCCGCCCGAGGACGTAGACGAGCACGGCGCTGAGCGCGCTGACGACGAGCATCGCGGGCCGCATCGCGCCGACGGTCATCGAGTCGGGGCTGATCAGCTTGGGGATCCAGGTCAGCAGGGCGAGCTGGATCCAGCCGAGGGGCGGGTGGTCGTACCAGTAGGTGTAGTGGGCGAGGCCCCTGCCCTCCTGGACGGCCCAGGCCTGGGCGAGGTAGGTGCCCTCGTCGTCGCTGAGGGTCGGGTAGTCGGCGATGTTCCAGCCCTGCACGACGAGGATCGCCAGGAGGAGCACGCCGCACAGGATCAGGTCGGGACGGGACCGACGCAGCCGCTCCGCCATAGCGGTTCGACCGGTCGAACGGGGATCAGGCACAGGCCGGCGCCGCGCGGGGACCGTGCCGGTGGTCACCGCGGGAAGGGTGGAGGTCACGCAGGAACGTCCTCTCGTATCACTGCGGGATCGGAAGCGGGTCCGGCCACGGTCGAGGGACCGGCCACGGGACCGGCCACGGACCCGGCTGCGGGTCCGGGAGCGGCGGCGGTCAGATGCGCGCCGACATGCGAGGTCAGCTCCCAGTCGGTACGGCCGCGTTGTTCACGCCAGACGGCGCGCATCGCGGCCCCCGCGAGGAGGACCTGGTAGAAGGGTCCGCCCACGACGAGCTTGAGGTAGTGGACGAGGCGGACGCGCAGGCCGTACTGCTTGCCGAAGTCGTGCAGGCCGACGAGCTCGAAGACGAAGGTGACGAGTGCCGTCACGGCCGGCAGGAAGGTGACGAAGGCGATCCCGACGGGCACGTCGAGGAAGAGCGCGATCGCCACGTTGAGCGGGATGACGACCCCGGAGAACGCCTGGAGAAAAGGCGTCATAAGGGTGTAGCGGGCCAGCAACCGCTGTCCGAACCCGGGGAGTTGCTTCCAGTCCTTCTTCCGGTAGACCTGGAGGAAACCCTGGTTCCAGCGGGTGCGCTGCTTGAGCAGGGACATCAGCGAGCCCGGGGTCTCCTCCCGGGTCACCATGGCGGAGTCGTAGGCGACGACGACCTTCTTGCCGACGCTGGAGAGGCGGACACCGAGATCACAGTCCTCGGCCAGGCAGTCCGGGTCCCAGCCGTCGGCTTCCCTGAGGGTGTGCGTCCGCACGAAGACGGTGTTGCCACCCAACGGGATGAATCCTTTCTGCGCATGCAGATGGAGCCGGGAGCGGAACCAGAAGAAGTACTCCAGGCAGTTGCGCAGGCTGTACCAGCTGGAATGGAAGTTGATGAGCTGCACCCCGCCCTGCACGACGTCGGCCCCCGTGGTCCGGAAGGCGTGGTCGACATGGGAGAGCAGCTCGGGATGGACCTGGTCCTCGGCGTCGAAGACCCCGACGACATCGCCGCGGCAGTGCGGCAGCGCCGTGTTCATGGCCTTCGGCTTGTTCTTCTTCTCGTGGGTGTCGACGACGACACGGACGCGCGGGTCGCGTTCGGCGGCGCTCTCGGCCACCGCCGTGGTCTCGGGGTCGTCATGACCCACGATGACGATGATCTCGAAGTCGGTGTGGCCGGATTCCAGCAGCCGCTGGATGGTGTGGTCCAGCACGGCCTGTTCATGCCGTGCCGGAAGCAGCAGCGAGAAGGAGACGTGTTCGTCGCCGTCAGGGCTGCTGAACCGGGTGGACGCGAGCACTTCGGGCGTACGCCACGCGTGCATCTGCCACCACAAGGTGAACGCCGCCATCCAGAACAAGGCCAGTGAGACGGCAGCGATGAAGACAGACGTGAGCAAGCAGATCCCCCCAGATCCCAGAGCCCCCTGTCGCGACGGCGTGTCACATCCGTCGCGTCACTGTGGAGAGACTAGGGGGACTCTGTGAAGTCCGGGAACTCTTCCGATAAATAGATTGTTTCGGAACTCTGCCGCCTGTAAGCCGACTTATCCGAACAGATGCTCAGCTTTCCCTGCGGAGCCACGGTGTTCCGCAGGGGTTTTGTGGGCGTTTCAGCCGCTCACCACGGTGGTCAACGCCGCGCGCAGTCGCTCCGGGTCGGCGGTCGGCGCGTCACAGGTGAAGTTACGGCAGACGTACGCGGTCGGTTCACCATCGATCAGCGGGCGGTCGGCGAGCAACGGAAACTCGTCACTCCCCGTCGTGCCGAACGCGACGACGGCCCCCGGGGCGGTGCCCAGAAGCGCCGTACGGTGCAACGCCGCCGAGGCCGGGTCGGCCGTGCCGGGTACGACCACGGCGACCTCGCGCGGCCCGTCGAGCAGTGCCTCGGCGGCGGCGAGCCCCCATCCGATGAACCGGGGCACCCGCGGCCCGAGCGCCTTCACAACGCCCAACGCCCGCTCCGCGGCGCTGCGGTGGGGCTCCGAACCGGTATGGGCGGCGTAGCTCAGCAGCGCGCCGGCGGCGGAGGACCAGCCGGAGGGCGCCGCGTTGTCGGTCGGATCCTGCGGACGCCGGATGAGCCGCTCGGCGTCCGCCGCGGTGTCGTACAGCGCACCGGACCCGGGGTCGACGAACCCGACGAGGACGTGATCGAGCAGGAATCCGGCGAACTCCAGCCAGACGCCCTCCCCGGTGACGGAGGCGAGGGCGAGGAACCCCTCGGCCACGTCGGCGTAGTCCTCGAGGACCCCCGCGTTGGCCCCGACCTGTCCGTCCTTGCTGGTACGGGCGATACGTGCCTGCTCGTCGAGATGCAACCGGACGAGGAGATCGGCGGCCCCGACCGCGGCCTCGACGAGATCCGGCCGGTCGAAGTAGGCGCCGGTCTCGGCGAGCGCGGCGATCGCGAGCCCGTTCCAGGCGGCGACGACCTTGTCGTCCCGGCCCGGGGCGGGCCGTCCGCCGCGCTCGCGCAGCAGCCGCTCCTTGATCCCGGCGATCCGCTCCGCGTCGAAGACCTCCTCCTGCTGCGGGAGTTGGAGGACGGAGGAGCCGTGCTCGAAGGTGCCCTCCTCGGTGACGCCGAAGTAGCGGGCGGCGAGCTCGGCGTCCTGCGGCCCGAGCACCTCGGTGAGCTGCTCGGGCGTCCAGACGTAGTACACGCCCTCGACGTGCTTCCCGCTCCCGTCGTCGCTGTCGGCGTCGAGCGCGGAGGCGAACCCGCCCTGCTCGGTGCGCAGTTCGCGGACCATGAAGTCGGCCGTCTCGAGGGCGACCCGCCGGGCCAGCTCGCTGCCGGTGGCCCGCCACAGATGGGCGTAGACCCGGCACAGCAGGGCGTTGTCGTACAGCATCTTCTCGAAGTGCGGCACGACCCAGTCACGGTCGACGGAGTACCGGGCGAACCCGCCGCCGAGCTGGTCGTAGATCCCGCCCCTGGCCATCCGTTCACAGGTGTCCCGGGCCATCTGGAGAGCGCCCTCGGCGCCGGTCCGCGCATGGTGGCGCAGCAGGAACTCGATCACCATCGACGGCGGGAACTTCGGCGCTCCGGCGAACCCGCCCCGCTGCGGGTCGTACTCCCGGGTCAGCCCCAGCAGCGCCTGGGACAGCTCCTGCTCCGTGGGGGCCATGCCGTCCCCGTAGGAGATCTCCCGTCCCGCCAGATCCCGGACGATCTTCCCGGCGACCTCGGCCACCTCGTCCCGCCGCTCGGTCCAGGCCTGCCGCACCCCCTCCAGCACCTGCCGGAAGGAGGGCATGCCCTGCCGGGGCGCGGGCGGGAAGTACGTCCCGAAGTAGAAGGGCTCGGCGTCGGGCGTCAGGAACACGGTCATCGGCCAGCCGCCCTGGCCGGTGGCCGCCTGCACGGCCTCCATGTAGACGGCGTCCACGTCGGGACGCTCTTCCCGGTCGACCTTGACGCTGACGAAGTGCTCGTTGAGCTGGTCGGCGGTCGCCCGGTCCTCGAAGGACTCGTGCGCCATCACATGGCACCAGTGGCAGCTCGAATACCCGACACTCAGCAGCACCGGCACGCCCCGCCTGCGCGCCTCCTCGAAGGCCTCCGCCGACCAGGGCCACCAGTCGACGGGGTTGTCGGCGTGCTGGAGGAGGTACGGGGACGTCTCATGGGCCAGTCGGTTCGGCATGGGGTCCATCCTGCCGCAGTACCCCGCCCGGCAGACGTCAGGCGCCCCCGGGCGATCACCGCCCGGCGACCCGGGACCCTTCGCCCCCTCGCTTCGCGGCGCCGCCCCCCGCACACTTGACCAAGGAAAGCTGTGACCTCCGGAGGGGGACGGGACATGCGGGACGGCCATAGGGCGCAAGCCGAGCGGTTGTTGGCGCGGGCCGTGGAGGAGGAAGTACGGCGGTCCGGCGGGCGCAGCGACCGGCAGGTGCTCATGACGCGGGCGCGCGGCGCGCTGGACGCCATGGCGCAGACGGCCGCCGAGGAGTACGAGGCGTACGCGCGCGCCCTGGAGGAGACGGAGTCCCACCAGGTCAGTTTCGGACAGCGGTACGCGCGCGAGGGCGGACGGACTCCCCTGCTGGTGGCGGGGGTTGCCGCCGTCACGACGGCGGTCGCCGATCTCGCGCTGGGCACCGGGCCGGGCACGGCGCTCGGCGCCGGGGTGGCCGTCGGCGTCGTCGGCGCCGCGGCGACCGTCGTGAAGGTGGCGGGCTCCCATCTGCCGGCCGCGCATCACCGGGCCGGCGAGGCGGGGCAGCCCGGCGGAGCCGAGCAACTGCGGCTGCAATGGCTCACCGCGCTGGAGGTGCGGGGCATCCGGCCCTTCCTGGATCAGCAGCGGATGCTGAGCGCGACGACCGGCCCGAAGAAGGCGCCGGGACCGCAGCTGCGCGGCGCCGACAAGAGCGCGGCGGCCCGCGGACGGAACGTGCTGGCCCAGTCGTTCGCCCAACTGCCGGAAGCGGAGGGCCCGTTCGCCGGGCGCCGGACCGAACTCGGACAGCTCCGGCAGTGGGTGCAGGCGGCGCGCGCCAGCACCCAGACACGGCCGACGGTGGTCGTGCTGCACGGACCCCCCGGCAGCGGCCGCACCACCCTCGCGGTGCGGGCCGCGCACGATCTGCGCGACCAGTTCCGCGGCGCCTGCGTGGTGGACCTGCGCGGCCACAGCGCGGAGGAGGCGCCACTGCCCACCCGGGACGCCCTGCTGCACCTGCTGAACCGGCTCGGCGCACCCCGCGAACAGCTCCTCTTCCGTGAGCGCTCCTCCGCGGACCAGCAGGTCAAGCGGCTCACCGAGCTGTACCAGCAGCACCTGACCGGCCTGCCGGTCACGGTGATCCTGGACGACGCCTCGGACCCCGAACAGGTCCTCGCACTCGTGCCGGAACGTTCCGACAGCCTGGTCCTGGTCACCGCCCGGACCCCGCTGGGGCTGCCGGCCGAACTGTCCGCTTGGGTGCACGAACTGGCGGTGCGGCCCCTGGACGCGGCGGGCGCGGAGGAACTGCTGGGCGCGGCCGCCCAGGACGCCTCCGGCCCGTACGACGCCGAATCCGCCGACCGCATACGGGAGTTGTGCGGCGGGCTGCCGCTGGCGCTGCGCGTCGTGGGCTCCTCGCTCGGCCCGCGCTCACCGCGCGCGCTGGCGGCGGACCTGGGGGTGTACGGACCGGTGGAGCCGGTCGAGCGCGCCCTGTGGCTGCGCTACACCGACCAGCCGGACGTGACCCGCAGGCTGCTGCGCCGGCTGGCCCTGGCCGGACGGGCCTCGCTCGGGACGGCCGCGGCGGCCGCGCTCCTCGCCACGGACCGTGCGGAGGCGACCCGCCATCTCACGGCCCTCGCCGACGCCGGCCTGGTCGACCACGTCCGCGGCGACCGCTACCGCCTGCACGACCTGGTCCGTGCC
Organism: Actinobacteria bacterium OV320; assembly: GCA_001298545.1. Taxonomy (GTDB): domain Bacteria; phylum Actinomycetota; class Actinomycetes; order Streptomycetales; family Streptomycetaceae; genus Streptomyces; species Streptomyces coriariae. The sequence continues at coordinate 307,384 of LJCX01000029.1, read as the reverse complement.
TTCGCCCAGGCCCGGCTCCTCGACGAGGAGGAGCAGAACGAGCGCTCGGCGGCCCAGGAACGCCTGATCGTCAGCTACGCCGAGCTCGCCGACTCCGTGCTGCGGCTGGTCGACGGCAACATGTCGACCCGCTCCGACCGCTTCACCCCGCACGGCTTCACCTCCCTGGACGAGGCGCTGCGCTGGCTGGACGACGAGTCGAGCTTCATCACGGCGACGCTGCGGCACGCGGAGGGCGTGGACCAGAACGCCGTGCTGAGCCTGCTGGGCGCCCTGTGCGACTACTGCCTGCTGCGCGGCGACCTCTACCGGCTCGGTGAGATCAGCGAGCTGGCGCAGTCGGTCGGCCAGGACCTGCTGGTGCGGTCCGTGCAGTGGCGTACCGGTATCGCGGCCCGTCAACTGGGCGAGCTGGACAAGGCCCGTACGACGCTCAGCTCGGTCGTCGACCTCTACCTCCAGGCCCACCACGACGCGGGGGCGGCTCGCGCCCTCTGCTCGCTCGGCATCACCCTGCACCACCAGGGCCAGCTGACGGAGGCGGCGGCGAAGCTGCGGGAGGCGATGGACCTGCAGGCCGCGCCCGAGCTGGCCACGGACCGGGCCTGGACGATGCACGCGCTGGCGGCGGTCGAGCGGGACAGGGGGCATCTCGCCGAGGCCCTCGACCTGCTCACCCGCTCCCTGGTCCTGCACCGCGAGGGCGGCTCCGTGCACGGCGAGGCCTGGGCGCACTTCCAGCTGGGCCAGCTGAACCTGCGCCGCGGCGACGTCCCGCGGGCCGAGACCGATCTGCGCGAGGCCCTCGATCTTTACGGCCGCACCCGCGACGCCCGCGGTGAGGCCTGGGCGCTGACCCAGCTGGCCCGGGCCCGGCTCATCGCCGGGGACCCGGACCCGGCGGCGGAGGACCTGCGCCGGGCGTCGGCGCGGCACCGGGACAACGAGGACGCGCGCGGTGAGGCCTGGACGGTCTACTACCTGGGCCTGGCCCTGGAGGAGACGGGCGACCTGGATCACGCCGTCCGCGAGCTGGAACGTTCCCGCTCCCTCTTCTCCCGGATGCGTGACGTCTACGGCCTGGCCTGTGCCCGCCACCACTCGGCCCGGGTGACCCGGGACCAGCGCGCCGCCCAGACCGGTTCGCTGCGCAACTCGGGCTTCGCCCGGCAGCTCCTGGTCGACGCGCGCGCCGACTTCCAGCGCATCGGCGTCGCCCACGGCGAGGCCTGGACCTGCCTGGAGCTCGCGATCGTCGACGCGGGGAACGCCCGTACGCAGGCCGCCCTGGCCCTGTGCGACGAGGCGGCCGGCCTGTTCGCCTCGTACGGCGACCGGCGCGGCGAGGACTGGGCCCGCTTCCTGCGCTGCACCCTGCTGCCCTACGCGGCCCCGGGCGGGGTCGAGGTCGGCACGGCGGTGGCCCAGGAGGAACTGGCCCAGCTGGTCCGCACCCACCACCCACTGCGCGACACCCGACTGACCGAGTGCCTGGAGGCCTACGGGCTACTGCTGGAACGAGGCATCCGCCTGGAGTCCGGCTGGCAGGCCTGGCGCCTGGGCCTGGTACCCGGCAGACACGGCCGAGAGGTCATGGGCGTGACGGTGAACGACGAGTAGGTGCCGCGAACCGGGCGTGGCACACGGGGTGAGGCGCGCCCCGCGCGCGGGCAGGCGCGGGGTGAGACGGGTGCCGGGGTGAGGCGCGCCCCGGGGGCGGGGCAGGCGCGGGCGCGGGGGGGGCGAGACAGGTGCCGGGGTAAGGCGGGCGCCGGGGTAAGGCGGGCGCCGGGCAGAACGGGCGCCGGAACAGGGCAGGCTCCCGGGACAGAGACGGGCGCCGGGGCACGGCAGGCGCCGGGCAGAACGGGCGCGGGCCGGGGCAGACCCCGGGTGAAGCTCGCCCGGGGCGGGTCATGCGCTGGGGGGCGACGGGCGGCGGGGCATGCGCAGGAGGGCGACGGGCCCGGGGTGGGGCACGCTCAAGGGCGAGACCGGCGCCGGAGCGAGGCGGTCAGCCCGCACCCCGGCGCCACTCGTCCCGGCGCCACGCGTCCCGGCGCCACTCGTCCCGGCGCCACGCGTCCCGGCGCCACGCGTCGCCGCGCCGCGCGCTCTCGCCGCGCACTCGCCTCAAGACGTCGAGGAGGGCTTCCCCGTCGCCTTCGCCGTGCCGGCGGCGGAGGTCTGCTCGGGGTCCGCCGGCTCCTTGAAGTCGACCTTGCCCATGTGCTTGCTCATGGACTTCATCAGGCCCCACACCGCCACGGCCATCGCCGCGAAGACGATGAAGCCGAGGACGCCGGGGGTGACCTTGTTCTCGTCGACCTCCTTGGCGAGGGGGACGAGGTGCGTCATTGCCAGGCTCACGCTTGCGCTCATGTCAGGCATTGTCGCGGATGCCCGCAAAGAGGTCGTCCTCGGGGAGGGAGGTATCGACGCGGGACTTCGCGAGCTCGTACTCCTCCGTGGGCCAGACCTCCTTCTGGATCTCCATCGGCACCCGGAACCAGCCGCCGTCGGGGTCGATCTGCGTGGCGTGCGCGATCAACGCCTTGTCGCGGATCTCGTAGAAGTCGGCGCACGGAACGTGCGTGGTGAGCGTGCGCTCCTTCTGGCCGAACTCGTCCCAGCGCTTGAGCCACTCCCCGTAGGGCGACTCCAGGCCGCGGTCGAGCATCGCGTGGTGCAGCGCCTCGGTGCGGGGACGGTTGAAGCCCTGGTTGTAGTACAGCTTCGACGGCCGGTACACGGGACCGAACTCGGCCTCGGGATACTTCGCGGCGTCGTCCGCGCCCTCGAACGCCACCATCGAGATCTTGTGGGTCATGATGTGGTCGGGGTGCGGATAGCCGCCGTTCTCGTCGTAGGTGGTGATCACCTGGGGACGGAAGGAGCGGATCTGCTTCACCAGTTCACCGGCCGCCTTGTCGACGTCCTCCAGGGCGAAGCAGCCGTCGGGCAGCGGCGGCAGCGGATCGCCCTCGGGCAGGCCCGAGTCGATGAAGCCGAGCCACTCCTGCTTGACACCGAGGATCTCGCGAGCCTCGTCCATCTCCTTCTTGCGTACCTCGTGGATGTGCTCCTCGATGTACTTGTCGCCCTGAAGCTTGGGATTGAGGATGGAGCCGCGCTCCCCGCCCGTGCAGGTCACGACCAGCACGTCCACCCCCTCGGACACGTACTTCGCCATGGTGGCCGCGCCCTTGCTCGACTCGTCGTCGGGGTGCGCGTGAACGGCCATCAGTCGCAGCTGGTCAGTCAAGACTCAATCCTCGGTAAGTCGGCGCCCGGTGTGAACCGGCGCGATCGCAGGCTTCTATAGTGACCGAATCGGGAGGCGAATAATTCCGTGCCGGGAGGACGATCATGAGTACGGCGAGCACGCGACTCCCCGAGGGCCGCTACGGCCGTTCCTCGGACGAGCGGGCCGACCACAACCTCAGGATCACCGGCGCCGTACTGGGCGCGTTCCTGCTCGCCCTGGTCGGCTACTTCGCCTACCACTACGTCGGCCAGAACAAGATCAGCGCCGAGGTGATCACCTTCAAGGCGACCTCGGACGAGGCGGTGCAGCTCCACCTGGAGGTCCGCAAGGACTCGGGCGCGAGCGGCTACTGCACGGTGCGCTCGCAGTCGGCCGACGGCGCCGAGGTGGGCCGGGCGGACTTCCGCTTCGCCGGCTCGGACACGCGCATCGACAAGACGGTCACGCTGCGTACGACGGCCAAGGGCACGACGGCCGAGCTGCTCGGCTGTCACGCCGACTGACGCCGACCGACGCCGACCGGCAGGGAGTGACGCGGGGGCCGCCGGGCGAGCCGCATCCTCCGCAATACGTACACGCTGACCTGCGTTGACGTAATTCTGATGGCTTATGTCCTCCCCCTTCGGCCACTGAATTGTTAGGCTCGTGGTTTCGCCCATCACCTGAGGAACATGCTTTTGGCAGGGCGATGCTTTGTATTCCCAGTACCGACGAGGAGCACCTGTGACCCAGACCAGCGAGTCCGTCACCTGGCTGACCCAGGAGGCGTACAACAAGCTCAAGGTCGAGCTTGAGTACCTTACTGGTCCTGCGCGCACGGAGATCGCCGCCAAGATCGCGGCCGCGCGCGAGGAGGGGGACCTGCGTGAGAACGGTGGGTACCACGCGGCCAAGGAGGAGCAGGGCAAGCAGGAGCTCCGTGTGCGCCAGCTGACCCAGCTTCTCGACAATGCCAAGGTCGGCGAGACCCCGGCTTCCGCCGACGGCGCGGTGGCGCCCGGCATGGTCGTGACCATCGCCTTCGACGGCGACGAGGACGACACCATGACGTTCCTGCTCGCCTCGCGCGAGTACGCGAGCTCGGACATCGAGACCTACTCGCCGCAGTCCCCGCTCGGCACCGGCGTGATCGGCCACAAGGTCGGCGAGGACGCGGAGTACGAGCTGCCCAACGGCAAGAAGGCCTCCGTGCGCATTCTCAAGGCCGAGGCCTACAGCGGCTGACCGGCCCCTGTCCGTCGCCCCGCTGTGACCTGCCCCCGGCGCCCACGCCGCCGGGGGCTTCGTCATGTCCGGGGCGCTCAGGCCGTCGCCGAGCGGTACTTGCGGACCGCCAGCGTCCGGAAGATCACGACGATCAGCACCGAGTAGATCAGCGAGGCCCAGACCGGGTGCTGCATGGGCCAGGCGTCGGACGCCGACTGGCCCGGGTTGGCGAAGAGCACCCGGCAGGCCTGGACGGTGGCACTGAACGGGTTCCACTCGGCGATGTGGCGCAGCCACGGCGTCATGTTGCTGGTGTCCACGAACGCGTTGGAGATGAAGGTCACCGGGAAGAGCCAGATCAGTCCGCCGGAGGTGGCCGCCTCGGGGGTGCGGACGCTCAGGCCGATCAGGGCGCCGATCCAGGTGAACGCGTAGCCGAGCAGGAGCAGCAGCCCGAAGGCGGCCAGGACCCGGGCGGCGTCGGTGCTGCCGTCGGAGCCGACCCGCCAGCCGACCAGGAGGGCGACCACCGCCAGGACGAGCAGGGTGAGCGCCGTCTGTACGAGGTCGGCGAGGGTGCGGCCGGTGAGCACCGCGCCACGCGCCATGGGCAGGGACCGGAAGCGGTCGATGAGGCCCTTGTGCATGTCGTCGGCGATGCCCGCGCCGGCTCCGGCGGTGGCGAAGGTGACGGTCTGCGCGAAGATGCCCGCCATCAGGAAGTTCGTGTAGTCGGTGGCGCTCGTGCTGCCGCCGATCTGCATGGATCCGCCGAACACGTAGGTGAACAGCACCACGAACATGATCGGCTGGATGAGCCCGAAGATGACCATCTCCGGGATGCGGGACATCCGGATCAGGTTGCGCTTCGCGATGACCAGTGAGTCGCGGACGGACTGTCCCAGCGGATGGGCGGGCTTGGGCGCCGCGCCGCGTACGGCGTCGGTGACGGCACTCATTTGACGGTCTCCCTCTCGCTCTGGCCGCTCTGGCCGCTCTGGCCGCGCGGGGCGTCCCGTCGGTCCTCCTCGCTCTCCTCGGCCTTCGCCTCGGCGACGTGTCCCGTCAGGGACAGGAAGACGTCGTCGAGGGTGGGGCGGCGCAGGCCGATGTCGTCGATCTCGATGCCCCGGCCGTCGAGCTCGCGGATGACCTCGGCGAGGAGCTTGGCGCCGCCGGCGACGGGCACGGTGAGCTTGCGGGTGTGCTGCTCGACGGTGGTCTCACCCTTGCCGAACCCGGTCAGCACCTCCGCGGCCGTGGCGATGTGTTCGCGGTCGTGCACCACGACCTCCACGCGCTCTCCGCCGGTGCGGGCCTTGAGCTGGTCGGAGGTGCCGCGGGCGATCACCCGGCCGTGGTCGACGACCGCGATGTCGTGCGCCAGGTGGTCGGCCTCTTCGAGGTACTGCGTGGTGAGCAGCAGTGTCGTACCACCGGAGACGAGGCGCTTGATCACCTCCCACAGCATCTGGCGGTTGCGCGGGTCGAGGCCGGTCGTCGGCTCGTCCATGAACATCACGGGCGGTGAGACGACCAGTGCCGCGGCCAGGTCGAGGCGGCGGCGCATGCCTCCGGAGTAGGTCTTGGCCGTGCGGTCGGCGGCTTCCGTGAGGCCGAACTGGTCGAGCAGTTCGGCGGCCCGGGCCTTCGCCGCGCCCGCCTTCATCTGGTAGAGCATGCCGACCATCTGGAGGTTCTCGCGGCCGGTGAGGTATTCGTCCACGGCCGCGAACTGGCCGGACAGGCCGATGGAGCGGCGGACCTCGTTGGGGTGCTTGAGCACGTCGAGGCCGGCGACCACGGCCCGGCCGCTGTCGGGGCGCAGGAGCGTGGTCAGGCAGCGGACCGTGGTGGTCTTGCCCGCTCCGTTCGGCCCGAGCAGGCCAAGAACCGTGCCCTCCGGGACGTCCAGGTCCACGCCGTCCAGAGCCTTTACGTCGCCGAAGGTCTTCACCAGGCCTTCGGCATAGATGGCACCTGGCATAACAGTCTCCACGTCATTGAGGATTCTTCGGAAAGCCTAGGTATGTACTTTTCGTTCCGCCCGATGGGAGGGAAGGGGGCGGCGTGAGACACACCATAACGCGATGTATCGCGTCTCACAACGCTCTTTCTCGAACGAGTGACGAAGGGACTCGAAGCGGGCTCCGAGCGAGCTCCGAGTGGGTTCCGAGCACGCTCGGAACGGGTTCCGGCCGGGGCTCCGACCTCGGTCGACGCCCCCGTCGGCGTCAGTCGATGACGGTGTAACCGGCCTCGCGCAAGGCTCGGCCGACCTCGGCGCAGTGCTCCGGCCCCTTCGTCTCCAGGTGCAGCTCGACCTCCGCCTCGGTCAGCCCGAGCCGGGGGTCGGTCCGCAGATGGCTCACGTCCAAGACGTTAGCGTCGACCACTGACAACGCCCCCAGAAGCGTGGCGAGGGCGCCCGGCCGGTCCGTCAGTCGCAGGCGTACGGCCAGGTAGCGGCCCTGCGCCGCCATGCCGTGCCGCAGGACGCGCTCCATCAGCACCGGGTCGACGTTGCCGCCGGACAGCACCGCGACGACCGGGCCCTCGAAGGCGCCGGGCTCGCTGAGCAGTGCGGCCACCGGACTCGCCCCGGCCGGCTCGACGACCAGCTTGGCCCGCTCCAGACACAGCAGCAGCGCCGCGGCCAGCTCGTCCTCCGTCACCGTGCGCACCTCGTCCACCAGGTCGCCGACGATGGAGAACGGCACGTCACCGGGCCGGCCGACCTTGATGCCGTCGGCCATCGTCGCCGGGGTGCGGATCGACACCGGCCGCCCGGCCGCCAGCGAGGGCGGGTACGCCGCGGCCCCGGCCGCCTGCACCCCGACGATCCGCACGTCCGGCCGCAGCGCCTTCACCGCGACCGCGATGCCCGCCGCCAGCCCGCCGCCGCCGATCCCGACGACGATCGTGCGCACCTCCGGGCACTGCTCCAGGATCTCCAGGCCGACCGTGCCCTGACCCGCGATGATGTCGGGGTGGTCGAAGGGATGGATGAAGACCGCACCCGTCTCGGCCGCGTACTCCTGCGCCGCGGCCAGCGTCTCGTCGACCACCTGACCGTGCAGGCGCACCTCGGCGCCGTACTCGCGGGTGGCGCTGATCTTCGGCAGCGGAGCGCCCTGGGGCATGAACACCGTGGAGTGCACGCCCAGCACCGTCGAGGCCAGCGCCACACCCTGCGCGTGGTTGCCCGCGCTCGCCGCGACCACCCCCGCGGCCCGCTCCTCCGGCAGCAGCCCGGCGATCCGGACGTACGCGCCGCGCAGCTTGAACGACCCCGTGCGCTGCAGGTTCTCGCACTTGAAGTGCACCGGCGCCCCGACCAGCTGGGACAGGTGCCTGCTGCCCTCCATCGCGGTCGTCCGCGCCACACCCGACAGCATCTTCTGGGCCCCGCGCACATCGTCGAGGGTGACGGGACGCAAGGAGTCAGCCGTGCGGTAGCTCATGACTCCAGCATCGCAGTTCACAGGCGGCCACGACCGCTGTGACCAACCTCCGAGACCGGTTTCCGCAGCGTCGGTACGACCCGCCTTCCGGCCGCGTACTCTGTCCCCCATTCCAGCAGCCCCTTCATGAAGTGAGCCCCCGGCCATGCCCACAACACCTGAAATGTCGATGGACATGACGACCGTCGGTGACACCGGTCTTCTCGACACCTTGCAGCACGAGGTCGCGGTGTTCGCCCGCCGTGCCGAACAGACCCGGCTCGGCGGCGTCGGGCAGGTACGCAACTCCATGGACCGCGCCGCATACCTGCTGCTCAACCGCCTCGACAAGGAAGGCCCGATGGGTGTCAAGGCACTCGCCGCGAGCATGGGCATCGACTCGTCCACCGTCACCCGGCAGGTGGCTCCGCTCGTCGACACCGGCCTGGTCAAGCGGACCTCGCACCCCGAGGACGGACGGGCCGTGGTGCTCCAGCTGTCCCCGCGCGGGCAGTCCCGGCTCGAGGAAGTACGGTCGTCCCGGCGCCAGTTGATGGCCGAGCTGACGGACGACTGGGCGCCGGAGGAGCGCGAGACGTTCTGCGACCTCCTCACCCGCTTCAACACGGCGCTGTCCACCCGTATGGCGGCCCAGGGCGTACCGGGCGCGGAGCCGTCGTCGACCGCTTCCTGAACCGGTCGCACGCGCGCGTGCGACGACTTTCCGGCGGCCGTGCGCGGCTCTTGACCGAAAGCCCACCCCTGGCCTCATATGAGACCGGGGCATATGGCCCTCCAGGGGGACGCCGTCAGGCGGGAGGCTCGGTGTGCGAGAGCGGCGTACGGCCCAGGAAGCCCGCCGGGCACGGGAGTTCGAAGCGTTCGTCGCCGGAGCGGGCGGGCGGCTGCTGCACGCCGCCACACTGCTCACGGCGGAGGCCCCGGCCGACAACCCGCGCGCGCGGCGCCTGCTGACACTCGCCCTCGCGCACACGTACGCCTGCTGGGACCGGCTGCACGGCGAGGACCCCTACAACCGGGCCCGCGAGTATCTGGCCACCCGCTTCGCCCACGGCGCCTGGCACCGGTACGCCGCTCTGCCCCTCGGCCGCGGCCGGCCGCTCACCGCCGTCGGTCCGCTGGCACGGCTCACCCCCCAGGAGCGTCTCGTCCTGGTCCTGAGGCTCTACGAGGGTGTCGCCGACGAACAGGTGGCGGCCCTGCTCGGCCTGCCGGTGGAACGGATCCGCACGGTCTGCGACCGGGCCACGGCGACGCTTCTGCATCCGCCCCGGGGCCCGGCGCCCGCGGTGCACCGGGCGAAGGCGGCGGCGTCGTGAACCGGCCCGAGCGGGAGGCCGCCGTACGACAGCTCATGGAGCGGAGCGCGCCGCACGTACCGACGGAACTCCACGCGGACGTCGTACGCCGGGGCGGCCGAATACTGCGCCGCCGCACGCTCGCCCGTCGGCTGCTGTGGCTGCTGCTGCTCGCGGCCACGCTGGCGTTCACGGTCTGGGCGGTGGTGGCCCAGCCGTGGGTGGAGCCGCCGTCGCAGACGACTCCACCGCTGACCGGCTGGTGACCCCGAAGACCGGCGGAAGGCTCCGGCGGAAGGCCGTCTAGCCGAGAGCCTGCTGCAGGTCGGCGAGAAGGTCGTCGATGTTCTCGATGCCGACGGAGAGCCGGACGAGATCGCCGGGGACCTCCAGCGCCGAGCCGACCACGGACGCGTGCGTCATGCGCCCCGGGTGCTCGATCAGGGACTCGACGCCGCCCAGCGACTCGCCGAGGGTGAACACCTTGGCGCGGTTGCACACCTCGACGGCCGCCTCCTCGCCACCGGCGACCTGGAAGGAGACCATGCCGCCGAACGCCCGCATCTGCTTGGCCGCGACCTCGTGACCGGGGTGGTCGGGCAGACCCGGGTACAGCACGTTCGTCACACGCGCGTGCCGGGTCAGCATGTCGGCGACCTTGGTGGCGTTCTCGCTGTGCCGGTCCATGCGCACCGACAGCGTCTTGGCGCCGCGCAGCACCAGCCAGGAATCGAACGGCCCGGCGACCGCGCCCATCGCGTTCTGGTGGTACGCCAGCTCCTCGCCCAGCTCCGCGTCGCCGGTGACCAGCGCGCCGCCGACGACGTCCGAGTGACCGCCCATGTACTTGGTCAGGGAGTGCACCACGACGTCCGCGCCGAGCGACAGGGGCTGCTGAAGGTACGGCGTGGCGAAGGTGTTGTCGACGACGAGACGCGCGCCCGCCTCCCGGGCGACCTGCGCGACGGCGGCGATGTCGGTGATGCCGAGGAGCGGGTTGGAGGGGGTCTCCACCCACACGGCCTTGGTCTTCGGGGTGATCGCGGCCCGCACGGCGGCGGCGTCGCCGGTGTCGGCGACCGACCACTCCACACCCCAGCGGGCGACGACCTTCGCGAAGAGCCGGAACGTGCCGCCGTAGGCGTCGTTCGGGATCACCACGTGGTCACCGGGGCTGAGCAGCGTACGCAACAGGCAGTCCTCGGCCGCCAGTCCGGAAGCGAACGCGAGACCTCGGCGGCCGCCTTCGAGGGCGGCGAGGTTCTCCTCCAGGGCGGTCCTGGTCGGGTTGGCGCTGCGGCTGTACTCGTAGCCGCCGCGCAGACCGCCGACGCCGTCCTGCTTGTAGGTCGAGACCTGGTAGATCGGCGGGACCACCGCGCCGGTGAGGGGATCGGCGGTGTTGCCCGCGTGGATCGCGAGGGTCTCGAAGTGCTGACTGATGTGCCTGTCGCTCATGAGGACCGAGCGTAGTCCGCTCGCGGGCCTGCTGCGGGACGGCGGGAGCGCGCGGGCGGGGGCGGACGGCGCGGGACGGCCCTCCTCCGAGGTTTTTCCACAGGTGTGGGGGTGGGTTGGCCAATTGTCGGCGCGGTCTGGTTCGCTTGAGACATGGAGATTCTGTTCGTCCTGATGGCGGTGCTCATGATCAGCTTCGTGCTGCTGCCGTTCCTGCGGCGCAGGCGCGGCATGGTCGAGCAGGTCCCGGCGGGCCACCCGGACGCCGCGGACCCCGAGACCTACGGGTTCGTGCGCACGGAGGAACTGGACATCCGCATGCCCGGCCCCGACCAGGACCTGCTGGACGTCCTGGACGTGGTGCAGCACACGCAGGACTACCGGGCCGCACAGCAGCTGCTGGCCGGCACGGAGACGGCGGGCGAGCTGCGCTGGCAGCGCGTGCAGGCCTTCGCGGGCGCGGCGGCACTGGAGCTCCAGCAGCGGCCGGGCGGGGTCAGCGAGACGCCGGGCGGGCAGTGGCTGCGGGTGTGGCGCACGGAGGCGCCGAAGGACGCGGGCGGCGCGGCGGTGCACGCCGAGTTCCTGGTGCAGCAGGCGTGGCGGACGTCGACGCGGGGCACGGACGACTTCCGGATCATCATGGAGGAGGCGAAGGACGCCTGCGGTCAGGCGGCGCTGCTCTCCCCCGGTGACCCGATCCCGTACATCGTCGAGTTGTCGGTGGCCCGCGGGCTCCAGTACGAGCAGAAGGAGTTCGAGCAGCTCTGGCTGAAGATCCTGGACCGCGCCCCGGCGCACATGGGAGCGCACCTGGCTGCCCTGCACTACTGGTGCGAGAAGTGGCACGGCTCGCGCGAACTGGCGAACACGTTCACGGAGGCCGCGGCCGCGCGAGCCCCCCAGGGCTCCCTCCTCGCGGCCATGCCGCTGTTCGCGGTCTTCGAGCACCTCCCCGAGGTGAACCTGGTGAGCAGCTTCTACCAGAGCGAGGTCGTGACGAAGGCGATGCACGGCGCCCTGTTCGCGGTGCACGCGGCCCGTCCCGACGATCCGATGCTGGCGCACGTCCGTCACCTGCTGATCTTCTTCCTGGTGCGCGCCGAACGCTGGTCGGAGGCGATGAACCAGCTCATACACGTGGACGGCCATGTGGGCGCCCTCCCGTGGACCCTCTCCCCCGACCCGGCCGGCGAATTCGCGGTCTACCGGGCACTGGCGGTGGCGGGCTACGAGGCGAACGGCGGCAGCCCGGCGACCCTGCCGCACTGACCCGGGCCACACTGCCCCGCTGACCCCGGCCATTCCGCAGCGACCGGGCGAACCGTCCGGGACGCGGGGCGGCCGGCGAGGCGGGCAGCCGAGGCACGGAGCCGGGCGGGCAGCCGAGGCAAGCAGTCGAAGCCGGGGCGGCAGCCGCGCGGAGCTGAGGCACGCAGCCGGGGCGGGCAGCCGAGGCAACAGAGCTGCGGCAGGCAGGAGGGCCGAGGCGGGAGGGGCCGAGCCGGGAGGGGCCGAGGGGGCTTGGGCAGGAGGGGCTGAGGCGGGCCGGAATCCGATGGGCCGTGTGCATGTTGACCCGCACGGACCCTCAACGCCCCTGGAGACCGCATGCTCCCGCACAGCCACACACCCCGGATCCTGACGCCCGAGCAGGCTCTGCAAGGCCGTCCGGCACCGGTGTACTCCGTCCTCGACCGCCACACCGTCCTCGGCAACCGGCTCCTCGGCCCCTACCCCGAGGGCCTCGAGGTCGCCGACTTCGGCCTGGGCTGCTTCTGGGGCGCGGAGCGCACGTTCTGGCAGCTGCCGGCAGGTGTGTGGACAACCGTGGTCGGCTACCAGGGCGGCCACACCGAGTACCCCACCTACGAGGAGGTCTGCTCGGGCCTGACCGCCCACACGGAGGTCGTCCGCGTGGTCTTCGACCCGGCGGTGATCTCGTACGAGCGCCTCCTGAAGACGTTCTGGGAGGCCCACGACCCCACCCAGGGCTTCCGCCAGGGCAACGACGTCGGCACCCAGTACCGCTCCGCGATCTACACCCACTCCCCGGCCCAGGCGACAACAGCCGAGTCCTCCCGCACGTCGTACCGACGGGCCCTCGCCACCGCGGGCCACGGCCCGATCACCACAGAGATCCTCCCGGCCGCGAACCGCCCGTTCTACCCGGCCGAGACCCACCACCAGCAGTACCTCGCCAAAAACCCGGGCGGGTACTGCGGGATCGGCGGGACGGGTGTCGAGTTGGGTGACCCCTTGGAGACGAACTGGGGGGCGTCGTGCCCGACGGGTATCGCTCCAGCGCCGGGGGCCACGGGCAAGTAGGGGCATGTAGGAGCAAGTAGGGGCACGGTGCCGTCGGCGCTCCCGGTCGCGGCGAACGGCAGTCGAAAATCAGTGGCCGCCTGAACCGGCCGACCCCACGCTGGACGCCATGGAAGAACCGCAACACAGGATCCGTGCGACCCACTCGGAATCCACGATCACCGTCTACCAGGCGTACTCCCCGGAAATCGGCCTGCCCGCCGTCCGCGACGGCCGTTTCCCCGCCGCGTGGAAGCGGGACCGGATGACATGGATCAAGCCCAGCTTCATGTGGATGATGTACCGCTGCGGTTGGGGCTTGAAGGAGGGTCAGGAGACCGTACTGGCCGTGGAGATCAGCCGGGAGGGATTCGAGTGGGCGCTGCGGCATGCGTGTCTGTCGCACTATGTGCCGGAACTGCATGCTGACCAGGCCGAGTGGAAGCGGCAGTTGAAGCAGGCTCCGGCGCGGGTGCAGTGGGATCCAGAGCGGGACCTGCACTTCAACGCCCTTCCGTACCGGTCTCTTCAGCTGGGGCTCGCGGGCGAGGCGACCGTGCGGTACGCCGACGAGTGGATCGTCGGGATCGAGGACGTGACGCCGCTGGTGAGAGAAGTGCACGCGCAGGTGCGGGCCGGTGAACTCGGCCGTGCGACCGAGCTGTTGCCGGAGGAGCGGCCGTATCCGGTCGCGGAGGAGGAGCTGGCCCACCTGCGGCGCTAGCCCACCGCTCACCCTCATCACCGTGTTCTTCTGGTGATGGGCCATGGGAGCCCCGGCCGAGCGATGAGTTTCCGCGCCCGCGGGCGTCTGGAGCTACAAGCTGAGCCGGACACTCGATGCACCCGCAGAGAAGGTGTGGCAGGCGTGGACGTACCCGGCAAGTCCGCGCCGAACAGGGCAGCCCCATGCTCCGCAACAGCCCGAGCGCCTTCCTGGCCGATGAGGCGAGGTACTGAAACCGGCTCATCGGGACCTCAACGGGGGCGCGGGGGCGCTTCCTCGGTCGTTTGACTGTTGCCTTTTCGTGATGGTCCGGGCCAGGTCCGATCACATTGCGGACCCAGTCTGAACCACCGCGGCCTCCTGAGGCCCGTTCTGGTGGGCAGGCCCTGACGCCGTACACGTGTACTCGATCTTTGGGAGCAGCAACCATGCGACGACTCGGAACCACACTGACAGTTCTCATGCTGGCGGGAGCCGGGATCGCAGGAACGGTGGGGACAGCACAGGCCGACACCGGTGCGTCGGCAGTGTGTGAGACCGGGTGGGGGAGCCTCGAGAAGCACGTGTCGCCGACGGAGGACTACAAGCCCCCGCTGGTGAACATCGGGACCGCTCAGTACGAGTGCTTCGACCGCATGGTCCTCGACTTCAAGGGTTCGGCGGCGGGGTCGATCGGCTACCGCGTCAAGTACGTCGACAAGCTGACCACGCCCGGCACGGGGGAGATCCCCGTCGACGGCGGGGCGATCCTCCAGATCTCCGTGGGCCCGAACTTCGACCCGTCGACCGGCTCGCAGTCCTACCCGGGGCAGCACGGGCAACCGCTGCCCGGAGTGGACATCACGGGCTACCAGACGTTCAAGGACACTCGCTACGTCGATGCCCCTGAGGATGATGCGCTGATCGGGGTCGGCGTGCGTGAGCGGCTGCCGTTCCGGGTGACGCAGCTGGATGATCGCGTGGTCATCGACGTCGCACACTCCTGGAACGCCACCTCCTGAGCCACGACCGCGCCAGTGCCGGACGCCCTCAGGGACGGGCGCAGAAAGGCGTGCGGCGCGCGCCCTGACCCAACGGGTTGTGAACGGACCATCGCGGCGCGCACACGGTCATGGCAAGAGAAGCGCCGACTTCCCGAACGGGCCCGAGCCCACCGCGGCCGTCGGTGGGCTCGGACCGTCCGTGCAGCTGGTTTCCGCTACTTCCCGAATGCCTGGCGGAACTCACCGACGATCTCGTCCGAGGCCCCGTTCGCACCGCACACCGGGACGACGCCGTTCTCAGCGGCCACGATGTAGCGCTCACCTTCCGAGAACGTCAGCGCCTCCGGCCGGCTCGCGTCGCTGTCGAGCACGACCGTCTCCGTGTCGCCGCCCTTCAACCAGTGGTCGACGCGGAAGGTGACCGTGGAACCCTTGATGGAGGTGACCGTTCCCACGAAGAGGGTCGGGTACCCACGCAGGGTGTCGGGGCTGGGTGCCACACACTTCTGGGTGCCGAAGCCGCTGTGGGTGGTGAGTGTCAGTGGGCCGGTCGAGGCCGAGTGCCCGCCGTCGTTCGCCATGACTCCTGCGGCGATGCCGCCGCCGAGCAGAAGCAGACCGGCAGCCGCCGCGAGTCCGAGGAGCTGACGGCGGCTCCGTCGCGCAGCGGTCGTCGAGGGGACCGAATTGCCGGTCCGGAGCGCGGTGTCGGTGTCGGTGTTCAAGATGTCCTCCACAAGTCGGTCGATGCCGGGCGGCGGAGCATGTGGGGTCAGCGCCGGGTCCGCGGACTTCAGCCGGGCCAGCAACTCGTCGTCATTCACTGACCGCTCCTTCCTTCATCTCTCTTGTGTCCGGACGGTTCGCCCTGCTTTCGCCTCAGCTGCTCGGCGAGTTTCTTTTTCGCCCGGTGCAGCCGGATACTCACGGCGTTGGACGTCAGACCGGTCGCCTCCGCGATCTGCCGGAGCGCCAGCCCCTCCCACGCCCACAGCCGCACCACCTCACGGTCCAGTGCCCCGAGGGCGGCGAGCGCGGCGTGCAGATCGCTGTGGTCGGCGACCCCGGCCGGCTGCTGCTCCTGCGTCCGGATCAACCGCTCAACCAGCCGGAGCCGGCGCCCGTCGGCACGCCGGGCATTCGCCAGGCAGCCCCGCGCCACCCCGTAGCACCACGGCAGCACGTCATCGGGGTCGGGCAGGGGAGCCGGCGCCGACCCGAGGCCGGGGACGTCGTCAATACGGCGCCACAGCACCAGCATCGCCTCCGCCAGGATGTCGTCGACCATGTCGGCGCTCGTCCGTCGCAGCAGATACCGGTGCAACGGTTCCACCACCACGTGCGCCAGTCTTTCGAAGCGCGCCCGCTGCCTCTGGCGCGACTCCTCTTCCGTCATGGATTCCACAAACCGTCCTGTCCGGCACCGGCCGGATCCTTTCAGGCGTGGGCGTACGGACACTGATGGTGTCGCGAGATCCAACGAAGCAAGCTCGGACCAGCTGACCCAGCTCGCGCCGTGCAGGTCTCCCGCTGCAACCCAGCGCTCCAGCTCGCGCGCATCCCGCTCGGCAGATCGACGGGACGACCGCGGCACACCAACAAGGTCTACGAACACTGCTTGACGTGGGCCATCAAGCGGCGTTCACAGCCCGCCGGCGCTCTCGCTGCGTAGATCATGGGGCTGTGATGAAGCGGACGAAGGACACGCCTCCGGTCGGGCAGCCGAACCATGAGCCAGAACTCACGGCCTACCAGCGGGACATGCAGAACCGGCTGCTCGCGGCCCCTGTGGTGCCCGCGCCCGAACCCTGGCGGCCCGTCTTCGAGTACGAGTACGGCGTCCCTGTCGGCGGACTTCTCGGCATCGGTTTCGCGTCGCATCCCGACAGAGGCCATGACCTGGTCATGGTCGTCTCGCACGACGGTCACGGTCTCTTCGATGCCGTCACCGGCGAGAGGATCGCCAGGGACCGCGACCCCGATCCCGAGGACAGCACCCCCGACGCGGTCGCCGACCTGACGTGCCCCGGACTGGGACCGATCGCCGGCAGTCGCGTACACATCGCAGGGCTCTTCGGCGGAGGATTGCACACCACGACCGAGGACGGCTGGACCTTGGAGGCCGTCACACCGGCCTGGCCGAACGATCGTGTGCTGCTCTCGGTCGACGGCGGACTCCCCCACTCCGGCCCGTACGGAGAGCAGTGGTGGCACATCTTCCACTCCACATACTCGGAACTGCGAGCCTTCGGCTTCTCTCCTTCAGGGGAGACCATCGCCGTCGCGACGAGCAGTGATGTATCTCTGTGGACCCGCGCCCCTGCGCACAGCAACGGCACCGTCGCTCAACACTGACCAGCCGGCGACATGTGCCCGCATCCGCCCGAGCAAGAGGTCTGTGAACGCCGCTTGACATGGATCATCAAGCAGCGTTCACAGACCTCATCCATGCTGCCGTCGCAGCAACGATCATCTGGCTCCGGACCAGAACCTAGGGGACATCGACGCAGGTACGGTCGCCGACGTCACCGAGCCGGAGCGAGGCCTCGGACGTTGTGCCGTCGTGGCTCAGCGACAGCACAATGCTGCCCTTCGTGTAGTCCGGGAACCACACGGCATACAGTGTCCGGACCCCCTGCGCAACGGTGCCGACGCGGCGGACTTCCAGGGGCTTTCCGCCACAGGTCGCGGAAGTCACCTGCTGGTGGTCGGCGGCGAACAGACGAACCCAGCCGTCGGTGAAGAGGGTTGCGAGCGGGTGCACACCCCTTGAGTTTTCGATGGCCATGGGCTTGGAAGCGCAGGCTCGCTCGGAGAACGCAGTCTCGGCGACCGATGCCCAGCACAGTCGCCGGTCGCGGGTCTCCCAGGCGTAGGCGGCGCCGGTCGGCCAGGGCTCGATCAGCATCAGGCCCTGGGAGCCGGGGGCGTCGGCACCCACCGCCCCCGACTTCATCAGGGTGGTTCGGGTTCTGTCGAGCACCTCGGTCAGGTCCGGATGCGAGGGAGTCGGTGCAGCGGTCGAGGCAGGGGCGCGGGAGCCGGACGGCCTCGCTGGACTCCCGTCGCCACCCGAGCAGCCCGTCGAGGCCGTGACCAGCAGCAGCGCTGTCCCCAAGGCAGCGCGAAGTCCGTATCGCATGAGCGTTCCTCCCCCGTGTGCACCCTGAGACCAGGGTGTGTTGCCGAACACTGTCCTTGGGACCCCTTCGGCACTGAGCGCTCGGTGTCGCTCAGGCGTGCGTCGAGCTGACCAGTACGGCGGCCGACCAGCAAGCCGTCTGAGCAACATCTGAGCTCTGCCCCGAGCATCGCGTGCCGCTCCGCGAGAGATTCCCTGTAGAGACTCGAACACGGACAGGGACGCCCCCAGTTCGGGCGGGGCGGGTCCCGGCCGCGGCATCCGCAGCCGGTGGCCCGCCTGGAACCGGGGGTGCTGTCCCGGCTCGGCGGCTCTCGTGTGCCAGGCAGTGTGAGCAGCGATTCCGGTATGACTTGCGTACCCATAGGGTGCATCCGTGACTGCCACGTTGAGTTCCACAAGAGCCCGCGCCGCGCTCCGCACGACGGCGCGTGCCTCCGCCGAGCTGCTGCTCATACTTCTGATGCTCGCGGTGACCTTGTGGATCCTGGGCCGGATGTGGTCGGTCGTCTGGCCGCTCGTGGTCGGCCTGCTGCTGACCACGCTGACCTGGCCACCGACCCGTTTCCTGCTTCGCCGCGGGTGGAAACCCGCCCTCGCCGCATCGGTCGTGACGGTGCTGTTCCTCCTGGTCGCCATCGGCGTCGTGGCGCTGATCGCGGTACCGGTGGCATCCCAGTCCGGTGATCTGACCGACGGCGTGGTCGAAGGCATCCAGAAGTTGCGCGAGTGGGCCGCCGGGCCGCCGTTGAACATCGGTGACGCCCAGATCAACAAGGCCTTCGACACCGCGGTCTCCCGCGCGCAGGACGGTCTCGGCAGCATGGTCGGCGCTGTCGTCACGGGAGTGAGCACCGTGGTGAACGGCTTGGTCACCGCCGTCCTGGCCCTCTTCCTGATGTTCTTCTTCCTCAAGGACGGCCCGCGGTTCCTGCCGTGGCTCGCCCGTCAGCTGCCCGGTCGGCTCGCCACCGACGTCCCGGCCGTGGCCGAGCGCGGCTGGGACACCCTGGGAGCGTTCGTGCGTTCCCAGGCGGCCGTCGGCCTGCTCGACGCCGTCCTGATCGGCCTGGGTCTGTGGATCGTGGGGGTACCGCTGGTGCTCCCGCTGGCGGTGCTGACCTTCGTCTCCGCGTTCGTGCCGATCATCGGCGCCCTGTTCGCCGGTCTCGTCGCGGTTCTCATCGCGCTGGTCTCCAACGGCCTGACGGACGCGCTGATCGTGCTGGCCATCATCGTCGTGGTGCAGCAGCTCGAGGGCAACGTGTTCCAGCCCATGATCCAAAGTCGTGGGCTCGGCCTCCACGCGGCAGTGATCCTGCTGGCGGTGACGTTGGGCGGCAGCCTGGCCGGCATCGTGGGCAGTCTGCTCGCGGTACCGATCGCCGCGCTGATCGCGGTGGTCTGGAACTACGGGCGCGAGCAACTCCGAGAACCGTCCCCTCCGAGCGCCACCGACACATCGGACGCCGGCGCCGACGCCCCCGTCCCTTCCTAGGCTGCGTATCCACGCCTTCAGGGTCTCCGGCCCGACCGGGGTGCGGTGAACCGCGGTTCGAAATCAGTGGCCGCCTTCACCGGCCCACCCCACGCTGCACACTATGGAACAACCGCGACACGGCATCCGTGCGGCTCACACGGAGTCCACGATCACCGTCTAGCAGGCGTACTCCCCGGAAATCGGCCTGCCCGCCGCCCGCGACGGCCGTTTCCCGACCGTGTGGAAGCGGGACAGGATGACGTGGATCATGAAGCCGCGTTCACAGACTCCAGGGGCATGTACCTGACCCTGGCCTGTATCAACTCCCTTGGGCGTAACCGCCGAGGGATGGATCATGGCCGCGTGATGAAGTAGACGAAGAAGGAAGCTCTGGTCGAGCAGCCGGACTGTGAGCCGGAGCTGTCCGCGTACCAGCAGGCGATGCGGAAAAGGCTCCTCGCGGCCCCCGTACTGCCAGCGCCCGAGCCCTGGCAGCACATCGCCTACGTCGCTGTCGGCGGGCTGCTCGGGATCGGTTTCGCGTCGCATCCGGACACCGGAGACGACTTGGTGATGGTCGTCTCGCACGACGGTCATGGTCTCTTCGACGCCGTCACGGGAGAGAAGATCGCCCGGGACCGCGACCCCGCCCCCGAGGACAGCACCCCTGACGCTGACGCCGATCTGTCGTGCCCTGGCTTGGGACCCGTCGCCGGAAGCAGAGTGCGCATCGCCGGGCTCTTCGGGGGTGGACTGCACACCTCCACCGCGGGCGGCTGGGCTCTGGAGGTCGTTGCCCCGGCCTGGCCCAATGAGCGTGTCCTGCTCTCCCGTGGCAGCGGACTGCCTCACTCCGGTCCGTACGGTGAGCGGTGGTGGCACATCTTCCACTCCAACTACTCCGAGCTCCGAGCTGTCGGTTTCTCGCCCTCCGGGCAGACCCTTGCCGTAGCGACGAGCAGTGATCTGTCCCTGTGGACTCGCCGGACCAGCCACAGCCGCAGTGGTGCTGAAGCCTGACCGAACCGGGCTCAACTCGTCGCGAGCGTCGCCGTCCCAGAGCCCTTCATGTCACGGCCTCAATGGCAGGGGAAGGTACCGACCCAGGCTGCTCTGCTCCACGTCGAGGCTGTCTCGTGGCGCACCTGCGCAGGGCCTTGCGTCCTGGCCGGCGGCCGCCGTTCGGATCACCCGAGGCGACCCTTCAGGTGATGGGCGGACACCCCATGAGCCAGACAGCCGTCGCAGGGGTACGACGTCTCAGCAGAGGACCGAACCCAGATGGCGTGAGGAGCTTGGGGATGTACGCAGCAGTCCGGCGGTACGAAGGGGTGACCGATTCGGCCGAGGCGGCACGTCTCGTGAACGAGGGGTTCGTGCCGCTCATGCGCCAGGTATCCGGCTTCGTGGCCTACTACTGGATCGATACCGGGGAGGGAGTGATGGTCTCCACCAGCATCTTCCAGGACCATGCCGGTGCCGAAGAATCGATCTCGAGGGCTGCGGACTTCGTGCGGGACAACCTGGCGTCACTGCTTCCCAACCCTCCCCAGGTCATGGCCGGCGAGGTGGTTGCTTCCGCATGACAGCGTTCGGACCAGCCACGAGAGATGGGCTCCAAGGCTGTACCGGCCTGCCGTGCCCACATCGTCGCCCTCCTCGGCGTTGATCCCTCGAGGTGCCATCGGCAGCAAAGAGGGCTGTGAACACCGCTTGACGTGGATCATCAAGCCGCGTTCACAGACCTCATGCGGCGCAGCAGCTCTGGACCCAGATGGGTTCTACTCCACCTCGATGCCGAAATCCTGAAC
Organism: Actinobacteria bacterium OV320; assembly: GCA_001298545.1. GTDB lineage: Bacteria > Actinomycetota > Actinomycetes > Streptomycetales > Streptomycetaceae > Streptomyces > Streptomyces coriariae. The sequence continues at coordinate 286,240 of LJCX01000029.1, read as the reverse complement.
GAGTTCCTCCAGGCCGCCCGTGTAGCCCTTGCCGCCCAGTACGAAGTCCCAGTCCCCGTTCGACCTTCGGCGGAAGGAGCCGAGCACCAAGGCGGTTTCGCGGAGCCGGCCGTCGGAGACTTCGAGTTGTCCCAGCTCAGCGAGTTCTGGGTCGAGTAGGCGGATGCCGGCGTCCGTGAAACCAGAGAGGTCGGCGTCCGGGTTGACCTCTGGGTCGATGGCTGCCACGAGTACGAACCGGTCGGCCTCATCGGGCAACCCGTCGAACGAGACACAGATCGCGGCCTTGTCAGGTGCGGTGGCGGGAAGGGCACGCACTGAGCCGTCCGGCGTCTGCGGGTTGTTGAAGAAGACGAAGTGATCGTCGCTGAGAACCCGGTTGCCACGGCAGACGAGAGCGCACACGTCCAAGGCGACGCTTCCGGTCCACGACATACCCAGGATGTTGTAATCGTCGGGCAGCCGAGTGTCCGGCCTCGATGGCGTCGCCTGCGCAGGGACTTGGCGGCCTCCCTCACCCAGCCGACCACGCAGTCCATGGCGATGGAGCAGGTCGACGAGTTCAGGGCCCGAGATGAGTTCCAGTGGCTTGCCGTTGGCGAAGGTGTGTGAGCCAGGGCCGAACCCCGACGTAGTCACGAGGACGCCCTTGTTGGCGCCGGCGTCCTGCACGGTTCCGTACAAGTCGCGCACAGCGGTGGGCGGCACCGTGTTGCGGTAGCGCTTCACCTGCACGACGATCTTGCCGCCTCGGATCGGTGTCGGATCCAGTGCGTCGACGTCCACACCGCCGTCGTTGGAGCGCTGGGTGGTCACCGCCTGCATCCCCATGGCGCGGAAAAGATCGGCGACAAGATTCTCGAAGGCGATCGGATCCATGGCGAACAGGTCCGGTTCCTCATCGCTGCCGTGGGCGACAACGCGGTTCCCGACCTCTTGCGGCCGCCTGCTCGGTCGCACTGGCGTGAGTTGGTCGGGTCGCACCGAGAGCTGCCCGCGGAGTGCGTCGGCCAGACAACTGCTTGCGTCGACCTGTGCCAGGTGCAGGTCACGGAACGACGAGCGCGAGGCCATGACGGTTGCGAGGAAGATATGACCCGGTCGGCCCGTCGTGGGATCGTGCCCGTCGACGAACCCGTTCAAGGCCACGGACTCAAGCGCACCCAGCTCGTCCGCGCCGAACAGCTCGTGCAGAACAAGCAGCATGCACTGAGCCAAAACCTCCCTGTACAGGGCCCGGCGCTGGCCTACTGGGCGGGGGGTCTCCTTGTCCTGGTCGACCCCGGACATGTACCGAACGGCCTTGATCTCCGGCACGATGCGGTAAGCGGGCAGCTCCCAGTCCAGCACCAATTGCCGTGCGGCCGGGTCGTAGGCAGCTGCTACCTGACGTGGGAAACCTTCCGGCCATGCCGTCGAGGCGTAGAGGGCGGCAGAGAAGTACTCGATCACGGCGTCGGGATCCTGGCGCCTCACGCCTTCGGTTATCGCGCTGATGCCGGCGTTGTGCCGCCGTACATCTGCCAGCTGGGCATCAACCCATTGCTGGTACTCCCGCTGGTACGAAGCCAGTTGTTGCAGTCGCTGGGTCTCCGCGGCCTGGGCAGCCTGCCAGTCACGCTCGAAGCGCGCGCGTGCTTCGGCCTGCGCCTGGGCCCTGCGACTCGCGGTCCAGCCGCTCTGCGTTTGGTAGTGACTGAGATCCGGCATGGGTACCGGCTGTGCCAATGGTCCTGGAGCGAAGGCCTGGACATCCTCAGGTCGCATGAGAGAGGCGGCCTTGAAGGCCGGAGCCTGGCAGCCCGAGGCAAGAAGACCTTGCAACGACACGACCTGCGCGTCGAGTTCTTCCGTGCGCCGTAGAGCCTCTGCCTGCCGGTATTCACGATGGCTCTGGGCAGCTCGCCGTTGGTAGGCCCGCGCTTGCTGTTCTTGCTGTCTGCGCCGTCTGGCTTCGGCTTCCAGCTGGCGCTGCTGCTGCCGTTGCATCTCAGCCCAGACGCCGACAGAACCAGTAGAGCGACGACTCATGTGCTGCAGGCCCTCCCCAGGACGGGGGCAGCCGAAGGCACTTTGGTTGTCCCCGCAACCAGTTGTAACGAGACGACTCTATCCAGCAATCGCCGTCTCGCATATCCACTCGTCAAAGGTCGCCCCCTAGGGCCATCCCCGCAGGTCAACGTGACTGAAGGGTAACCAGGACCCTGCCGGGGCCCAGTACTCAAACTGTCGCATTCCCCCAGCGCCGGTAAGCTGTGTGCGCCGATGACAGAAAGGGCTCACCCTTGTCCCGTTGGAGACGAACTCCTTGCCCACTTCAAGGGATGACGAGCTGATTCACCCGCGGGCCGACCGCGGCCGAGGGGGCAGACGGGACCGCGCCCTCGCCGGGACGTGGGTTTCCTGCCCGGCATGCGTGGCCGGCGCAGATGGCTGAGCCCCTGTCGCCGGAGGCTGCGGCGACCCTGCGGGCGCTGCTGGCCGGCCCGGATCCGGTGAGCGGTGCGCTGCTGGCCCAGATTCCGCACACTCGGGTGGTGGGCACATGCGGCTGCGGCTGTGTGACGGTCGATCTGGAAGTGGACCGTACAGCGGCGGCTCCGGCACCGTCGCACGACAATCCGGCCGCTGACGCGGGGTACAGCACACCGCACTCGGCCGGTGTCATTGTCTGCACGGAGGACGGCTACCTCTCCCTCCTGGAGATCTACTCGGTCTCCGACGAGCCGATCGCCTCGTGGCCGGACCCCCGCTTCATCGAGCTGTCGGGCGAGTAGCCGCACGCAGCCCCCTGCCGGGGAGGTGCGGCGTGCGGCCGAGAGCCCGTCGCCACCCGCTCCCGCTCCCGCCCTCACTCCCGCCCTCGGGCATCCGCGCGCCGGCCTACCTGACGGTGAAGTCGGAGGCCTCGGTGTTCAGGGTCGTGGTGCCGTCCTGGGCGGTGGCCAGGACCGCGATGTGCCACAGGCCGCGCGGGGCCGACTCGGCGTCGGAAGCGGTGATCTCAGCGGTGTAGGTGCAGCGCACGGTGTCCTGCCCGGAGGGCTCGCAGACGGCCGGCTCCGCCGCTGCCATGTCCTTGGTGGTCAGCTGCTTCTCGGCGAAGGACGAGCTCTCCGGCCATGCCAGCACCTTCACGCTCTTGACCCCGGAGGACGCCGTGACATCGGTGCGGAAGCTCAGCGAGCCGTCGCGGTCGCCGTCCGGCGCGGTGTAGCGGGCAGTACTGTCCGCCAGCGCCGGAGGCTGCTCCCCGGCGTGGGCGAGAGCGAAGGCACCGCCAGTACCGAGGACGACGACACCGGCGGCAACGGACAGCGCGATACGACGACGGGACATGGGATTCTCCGTAACTGAGTCAGCTGCATCGGACCGGCGCACCGGACCCCGCGCCGCTGCACCGATGCTCGCCGCCCGGCCACCCGCCGGGCATGAGCGCACCTACTCAACTCGGCCTGAGTAAGCCCACCGGGCGGGCAGCCGCTGTGCCCCCTCCCGAACCCAAGTCGCCCGAACCCAAGTCGAACCCAAACCCGCACCGTGACCCCGCCCCGTGACCCCGCCCCGCGCCCCTGCCCCTCGCCCTCAGCCCCCGTCGCCCTCCGCCCCCTCGCCCCCGAAACCCCGCAGCGCCCAGCCCGTCTTCCAGCGGGTTCGGGGGAGCGAAACAGCCCCGGTCGCGGCCCCTCCTGCGGTGTGCGAGCCTGGGATCATGATCCGGGAACTGAGCTGGTCCCCATGATTCCGGTCGCCGTGTCTCCTGTGCGGATCGAGGCGTTTCTCGATCCGCGGCTGTCCAGATGGATGTGGCTGGTGAAGTGGTTCCTCGCCATCCCGCACTACATCGTGCTCTTCTTCCTTTGGATCGCGTTCTCCTTCGTGACCGTCGTCGCGTTCTTCGCGATCCTGTTCACGGCCCGGTATCCGCGGGCGCTCTTCGACTTCAACGTCGGTGTGATGCGCTGGAACTGGCGGGTCGCCTACTACGCCCACGTCGCGCTCGGTACCGACCGGTACCCGCCGTTCACCCTCCCCGAGGTGCCCGACTACCCGGCGCATTTCGACATCGCCTATCCCGAGCGTCTGTCGCGCGGTCTGGTGCTGGTGAAGTGGTGGCTGCTTGCCATCCCGCAGTACATCGTCGTGGGGATGTTCGTCGGCGACTGGGGCTGGGGCGGGGGCGGGATGGACCGGTGGCACGGGGGCGGGCTCGTCTTCTTCCTCTCCTTCGTCGCCGTGATCATCCTGGCCTTCACCGGCCGTTATCCGGTGCACCTTTTCGACTTCCTGCTCGGCCTGGCCCGCTGGGTCGCGCGGGTGGGCGCCTACGCGGCGCTGATGACCGACGCGTACCCGCCGTTCCGGCTGGACATGGGCGCACAGGCCTCCCCGCCCGGAGAGCCCCGGGAACCGGTGGGCGGGCCCGGCCGGTAGCGCCTGTCGGCGCCGGAATTCGGTTGCCTCCGGCCGTCCCGTGGGGGCTCAATGACGGGCATGGCTGACATCCAGGGCTCGTACGACGATCTGTTCACCGCCGTGCCCACCGCGCTGGCCGCGCTGCTGGACGGCGGGGACCTCGGCGGCTCGGTGGCCGTCTTCGTGGACGGCGAGCCGGTGGTGGACGTCTGGGGCGGGTTCGCCGACGCGGCGCGCGGTGTCCCCTGGCAGCGGGACACGATCGTCAACGTCTGGTCCGTCACGAAGACGATGACGGCGCTGTGCGCGCTGGTTCTGGCCGACCGGGGCGAGCTCGACCCGGACGCGCCGGTGGCCCGGTACTGGCCGGAGTTCGCGGCGGCGGGCAAGGACGCGGTGCTGGTACGGCACCTGCTCTCGCACACCGCCGGACTGCCCGACTGGGACGGCCCGGTGGCGGACATCTACGACTGGCCGGCCGCGACGGCACGACTGGCCGCGCAGGCTCCGCAGTGGGAGCCGGGCACCGCGGCCGGGTACCACTCGCTCACCCAGGGGTTCCTCGTGGGCGAGGTCGTGCGCCGGATCACCGGCCGGAGCCCGGGTGAGTTCTTCGCCGACGAGATCGCCGGACCGCTGGGCGCGGACTTCCGCATGGGGCTGCCGGCCGAGCACGATCACCGGGTGGCGCTCACGGTCCCGCCGCCGTCCCGGGACGAGGACTACACGGCGGGCGCGGCCCGCAGCGACGTGGCCCGGACCGTGACGGCCACCCCGACCGCGATCCGGCTCCGCGACGGCAACAGCGTGGCCTGGCGGCGGGCGCAGATCCCGGCGGCGAGCGGCTTCGGCAACGCCCGCTCGGTCGCCCTCGTCCAGTCGGCGATGGCCTGCGGGGGCTCCGTGCACGGGGTGCGGCTGCTGTCCCGGGCGGGCTGTGACCGGGCCTGGGAGGAGCAGTTCAGCGGCGAGGACCGCGTCCTGGGCATGCCGATCAGCTGGGGTCTGGGCTACGGGCGGTTCGGCGGCACCTACGGGTGGGGCGGTTGGGGCGGCTCGACGGTCATGATCGACCCCGAGGCCCGCGCGGTGGTGGCCTACGTGACCAATCAGATGCGCGAACCGGCGCAGGACACCCGGGGGCTGGACCTCGTGATGGCCGCCTACGACGGTCTCCAGGGGCTCCGGGCCGGTGGCTGAGGCGCGAACCGGCCGGACCGGCCGGACCGGCCGCCCTTCGTGAGTTACTTGCCCGAGTCGTCCATGAGCCATGAACCCTGGGGGGAAGCGCGCGTGAGCAGCGGTACGAAGAGCAGTGGTGGCCGGGTGTTCCTGATCGGCGGCGGGTGGGAGGAGACGGTCGCCGACGTCGTGCACGGACCGTTCCTGCGCGCGGCCCGCGCCGCGGCGGAGGCGTCGAAGGCCTCGGAGGCGTCGGGATCCGGCTCCGGGTCGGCGCCCCGCGTCCTGTGTGTGATCGTCGACGAGGGCGACGGGGCCGAGCAGTTCGCCCGGTACGACGTCGCGTTGCGGAAGGCCGGGGACTGTACGCCCGTGCCCGTGCTGGTGCCGGTCGGGGAGCGGTTCGAGGTCGGCACGGTGACCGAGGACGTGGCCGGGGTGTTCGTCTGCGGTGGGCTGACGCCCGCGTATCAGGAGGCGTTCGCCGAGTCCTCCGGTCCGCTGTCCGCCCTGCTGCGCGAGCGGGGACTGCCGTACGCCGGGTTCTCCGCGGGAGCCGCGATGGCGGCGCGGGACGCGGTGGTCGGGGGGTGGCTGGTGGACGGGGTCGCCGTGTGCCCGCCGGACACCGCGGAGGATCTCGAGGAGCTCGAGGTCCGGCCCGGGCTGGGGCTCGTGCCGTTCGGGGTGGACAACCATGCCGCGCAGTGGGGGACGTTGGGGCGGCTGGCGGCCGTCGTGGCGGACGGACGGCTGGCGCACGGGGTGGCCATCGACGAGAACACGCTGCTGGAGGTCGGGGGCGAGGGTGGCGACGGCCGCGCGCGGGTGGCCGGGCGCGGCCGGGCCCATTCCGTGCGTCCCGCCCCGGGCGGCGGAGTCCTCGTCCGGTCCTACGGCGACGGCGAGTCGTTCCCGGTGTCCTGAACCCGGGATTCCGGGCAGTGCTGTGCGTACGCCGATGCGGAAGTCCGTCCCGAACGTGCCCGCCGGGACCGCGCGGACCTGGCCGCCCCGCACCCTGCTGCCGCCGCTGGAGATCCCGGTGGGCGCGCTGACCTCGCTGGTGGGCGGGCCGTGTCTGCCGTGGCTGCTGCGGAGGGACCGGCCGAACCCTTGAGGCGTCCGGCGCCCGTCCGGGGACGAGGAGGGCCCCCGGCGCGATGCGCCGGGGGCCCACTCACCGCCGGGAAGCCGCGGGGACCGACCCGAGGGCGACGAGGTCCGTCACGGGATCCGCGGGGACCGTCAGATCGTCGACGTGTCGATCACGAAGCGGTAGCGGACGTCGCTGGCGAGCACCCGCTCGTACGCCTCGTTGATCTGGTCGGCGCTGATCAGCTCGATCTCGGCGCCGAGGCCGTGCTCGGCGCAGAAGTCCAGCATCTCCTGGGTCTCCTGGATGCCGCCGATGCCGGAGCCGGCGAGGGTCTTGCGGCCGCCTATCACCGAGAACAGGTTGAGGGCGACGGGCTCCTCGGGCGCGCCGACGTTCACGAAGGCGCCGTCGGTCTTGAGGAGGGACAGGTAGGCGTCCAGGTTCAGCGGGGCGGAGACCGTCGAGAGGATGAGGTCGAAGCTGCCCTTCAGCTCCTTGAAGGTGTTCTCGTCGCTGGTGGCGTAGTAGTGGGCGGCGCCCAGCTTCAGGCCGTCGTCCTTCTTGCGCAGCGACTGGGACAGGACGGTCACCTCGGCGCCGAGGGCGTGCGCGATCTTGACGCCCATGTGGCCGAGGCCGCCCATGCCGAGGATCGCGACCTTCTTGCCGGGGCCGGCGTTCCAGTGCTTCAGCGGGGAGTACGTGGTGATGCCGGCGCAGAGCAGCGGCGCGGCGACGTCGAGCGAGAGGCCGTCGGGGATGCGGACGACGTAGTTCTCGTCCACGACGATCTTCTGCGCGTAGCCGCCGTAGGTGGGCTCGCCGTCCTTGCCGACGGCGTTGTACGTGCCGACGCTGCCGCCGGTGCAGTACTGCTCCAGGCCGGCCTTGCAGTTGTCGCACTCACGGCAGGAGTCGACGAGGCAGCCGACACCCACGCGGTCGCCGACGGCGAACCGGGTGACACCGGGGCCCACCTCGGAGACGACGCCCGCGATCTCGTGACCGGGCACCATCGGGAAGATCGCCTCGCCCCAGCCCTCCCGGGCCTGGTGGATGTCCGAGTGACAGATTCCGGCGAACTCGATGTCGATGAGTACGTCGAACTCGCGCACCGCGCGGCGTTCGATCGTCGTGCGCTCCAGCGGAGCCTTGGCGGAGGGTGCGGCGTACGCGGCAACGGTGGTCATGCCCTGGATCTCCTAAGCGGGGGGTTCGTGTTCCGGCCTGCCTTCCGGCCGGGTACGACGTTCAGCCTGCCCCATCGCACAACATTCACCCAGGTCACGCTTCTGCGTACGTCTGCTGTGCCTACCACTGGCGGGGTCAGGCTGGTGTGCGTACGACCGGGAATACTGGACGGCATGGACGAACACCCCGAACCTCCCGGCGCCCCCCTGGACCGGCGTGCCGAACTCAGCGAGTTCCTGCGCACCCGGCGCGCCAGGCTGAAGCCGGAGGACGTGGGGCTGCCGGACTTCGGACGGCACCGCAGGGTGCCGGGGCTGCGCCGCGAGGAGCTGGCGCAGCTGGCCGGGGTCTCGGTGGCGTACTACACGCGCCTGGAGCAGGGCAACGGGCGGAACGTGTCGGCGGAGGTGCTGGACTCCATCGCCAGGGCGCTGCGGCTCTCCGACGCCGAGCACGCGCATCTCACCCACCTGGCGAAGCCCAAGCACAAGAAGAAGCACAGCGCGCCGCCGCAGCAGGTGCGGGGTCCGCTGCGGCAGCTGCTGGACGCGATGGACTCGGTGCCGGCGTACCTCATCGGGCGGCGCACCGAGATCCTGGGCTGGAACCGGATGGCGGCGGCCGTCTTCGGCGACTGGGCGGAGCTGCCGGTGGCGGAGCGCAACTGGGCCCGGCTGGTCTTCCTGCGCCCCGACTACCGGGACCTCTTCGTGGACTGGGAGCAGAAGGCGATCGACATCGTCTGCGCCCTGCGCATGGACGCGGGCTGCTATCCGGACGACCCGCGGCTCTCCGCGCTGGTGGGCCAGTTGTCGGTGAAGAGCGAGGACTTCCGGCGGCTGTGGGCGACCCACGACGTCAAGGAGAAGAGCCACGGCGTGAAGCTGCTGAGGCATCCGCTGGTCGGCGAACTCTCCCTGAACTTCGAGGGGTTCAGGCTGGCGGGCGACGGCGAACAGACGATGGTGACGTATCACGCGGATCCGGGGTCGGCCTCGGCGGAGGCGCTGCGGCTGCTGGCGAGCTGGGGCGTCGACGCGACGCGCGCGGGAGCGGACTCCCAGGCACCGTCCGCCTGAGCGGCTGAGAGCCTGAGAGCCGCCCCTCCCCCTTCGGCAGCGGTCAGCCCTGGTACGGCGGGGCCGCGCCCCATCCCCACTGCGGCACCGGCTGCTCGGCCGGCGGCTTGGCGTCCGGGCCGGAGAAGTAGACGGCGAGTCGGGTGCCCCACTCCACATAGGCGAGGAACGCCGAACGGAACTCGGCGTCGGTCGGCAGACCCGCCTCGTCGGCCGCGTCCTGGATGAGGTTGACCCAGCGGCGGCGCTGGGGCTCGGTGATGTCCCGCCCGAAGTGCTTGGCCACCATGTGGCTGTGGCCGCCCTGGGTCGCCGAGTAGCTCTGCGGCCCGCCGAAGACCTCCGCGAGCCAGAGGGCGACGTGCTCGGCGTGCTCGGGGGCGAGGCCCGCGAAGACCGGCGCGAGCAGGTCGTCCCGGAGCACCTTGGCGTAGAAGGCCTCGGTGAGCCGGGCGAAGGCCTCCGCGCCGCCCGCCCAGTCGTACAGCGTGGGCACGGCGGAGCCCGTCCCGTGCACCGAGGTGGCCTTGTAGTGCCGCATCTCGTCGATGTGCCCGATGTACGGGCGGATCTCCGCGAGGAAGGCGGGGAACAGGTCCGAGGTGCGGAAGCCCTCGAGGTGGTCTTCGGTCGACGTCCAGGTGATCCGCAGGATGTAGTGGCCGAAGTCCTCCTCGCAGCGGGCGAGTTCGTAGTCGACGCAGTGCGGGGAGGCCGCGAGCTCACGCGCGGCTCGGGTGTACGCGGCCAGGAACTCCGCGGACCGCTCCTCGGGGATCCGGTACCGGATGTACTCGACCGTGGTGCGGGGCGTGCTTGTCTCGGGTGCCGTCATGGGGCCACGCAAGCACGAACGGCCCGCCGGAGGCTCGTCTTCCGGCGGGCGTTCGCTCAGCGCTCAGCGAACCGGTGTCCCGCGGCCCCGTCAGGCCGACGCCGCGTTCTCCTTCACCGTGATCTTGCCCTTGCGGATCGTCGCCACGCGCGGGGCCTTCTTCGCGATCGAGGAGTCGTGGGTGACCATGATGAAGGTCAGCCCGTGCTCCTTCCACATGGTGTGCAGCACGTCCATGATCTCGTCGCGCATGCTCTCGTCGAGGTTGCCGGTGGGCTCGTCGGCGAGCAGCACCTTCGGCTGCTTGACCAGCGCGCGGGCGATCGCGACGCGCTGCTGCTGGCCGCCGGACATCTCGGACGGCAGGTGCCCGAGGCGCTCTCCCAGTCCGACGGACCTCAGCGCCTCGGCGGCCCGTTCGCGCCGCTCCTTGACCTTCACGCCGAGCGGGACGAGCGCGGTCTCGACGTTCTCCTGCGCGTTGAGCGTCGGGATGAGGTTGAAGGACTGGAAGACGAAGCCGATGTTCTCGCTGCGCACCTTCGTGAGCCTGGCCTCGGAGAGCTTGGCCAGGTCGACGCCGTCGAGGACGATCTCGCCCTCGGACGGCCGGTCGAGCGCGCCGATCATCTGGAGCAGCGTGGACTTGCCGCCGCCGGTGGGGCCCTGGATGACGAGCCGGTCGCCGTCCGGGATGGTCAGGTCGACCCCGGCGAGGGCGTGGACCGTCTCCTTGCCCCGGCTGTAGCGCTTGGTGACGCCTCTGAGTTCGTACATGGGGACAACAACTCCTGGTGTGCGTTCGTTGGTTGGAGGCGGTTCGGCTACTCGACGCGGCGCAGCGCGTCGGCCGGGCGCAGCCGGGAGGCGCGCCAGCCGCCGAACGCCCCGGCGATCAGACCGCCGGCCACGGCGAGACCCACCGCGACGGCCACCGTCGTGACGCTCACCGGCGCCGTCAGCGCCACGTCGAGGGTCTTGGCCGCCGCCTGGCGACCGGGACCGCCGAAGCCGCCGCCACCGCCGCCGGGGCCGCCCTGGCCCCCGCCGCCACCGCCGCCGCCCAGCTGGGCCTGGAGGGTGGGGCTGATGGCGGTCACGACGTATGCGCCGCCCAGGCCCAGGGCGATGCCCAGGGCGCCGCCCAGCAGGCCGTTGACCATGGCCTCGCCGACGACCTGGCGGGTGACCCGGCCGGACTTCCAGCCCAGCGCCTTCAGCGTGCCGAACTCACGGACGCGGCGGGAGACCGCCGAGGAGGTGAGCAGACCGGCGACCAGGAAGGCGGCGATGAGGACCGCGATGGACAGCCACTTTCCGACGTTGGTGGCGAGCGAGGAGGCCGTGGAGAGGGAGCCGGAGACGGTGTCGGCGAGGTCGGCGGAGGTCGTCACCGTGGTGCCCGAGACGTTCTTCTGGATCGTCGACTTGACGCTGTCGATCTTCTGGGAGTCGGTCGCCTTGACGTAGATCGTGGTGACCTTGTCCTTCGAGTCGCTGAGGGTCTGGGCCTGGGTCAGCGGAAGGTAGACGTTGGCGGCGGCGTCACCGCTGTCGGCCGTGGCGATGCCGATCACCGAGAACTTGACCTTGCTGATGGTCAGCGTGGAACCGACCTTGAGCGACTTCTCCTTGGCGTAGGCCGAGTCGAGGACGGCGACCTTGCCGTTGTTCTCCGTGGTCTTGAAGGTGCGGCCGCTGGTGATCGTCGAGGAGGTCAGCGGGCCGAGCGCGGGCTCGGTGACGTCGGTGCCGTAGACGGAGTAGCTGTTGACGTCGAAGTTGGCTCCGCCGCCCTGCACTTCACCCTGCGGCTGGCCGTTGCCGCCGCCGTTGCCACCGGCGCCGCCGCCCTGCTGGCCGCCGCCGCCCGCGTTGTCGTTCTGCTGGAACTGGCCGCGGGTGAACTGGCCGTCGACCTTGAGGACCTGGAGGCTCAGTCCGCCGACCGCGTCGGAGACACCGCCCTGCTTGCCGACCTTGGTGACGGTCGCGGTCGACAGGGTCTGGAAGCCCTGCACCATGACGCGGTCGGTGCTCTGCTCCGCGTCGGAGTCGTCGTCCTGCGCGTCGAACTGGAAGCGCGGCCGGTCCGAGGCGCTCGCGGTGGGCGAGGCGGCCTTGGTGACCGTCATGTCCGTACCCAGTCCGTACAGGGACTGGAGGACCTTGTCCTGGGCCTTCCCCATGCCGGAGGACACGGAGGTGACCACGATGACCAGCGCGATACCCAGCGCGAGCCCGGAGGCGACGACGAGGGCCGCTTTTCTACGGCGGCGCAGTTCGCGCCTCAGGTAGGTGAAGAACATGGCCGCACGGTAGGTACCGCGCGTGATGACAGGATAAGGCCGAAATAAGAGAACGATGAGAAGGCTGTGATCAACCCCGGAAACACCGGTGCCGCCCCTGGGGGCGGCACCGGAAAGCTGTGGGCGGACTGTCGGACCGACCGTCAGGAACTACCTCAGACGGCCGAACCCGCCTTCCACTGCGCCCAGTCCATGTTCCAGCCGTTGAGGCCGTTGTCCGGGGACACGGTCTTGTCGCCGGTGTTCTTGACCACCACGACGTCGCCCACGATGGAGTGGGTGAAGAACCAGTAGCCCGCCGTGCCCGTGTCGTTGGCGCCCTTGGTGTCGGACAGACCCACGCAGCCGTGGCTGGTGTTCACCGAGCCGAAGACGGACTTGGCGCCCCAGTAGTTGCCGTGCACGAAGGTGCCGGAGTTGGTGAGGCGGATGGCGTGCGGCACGTCCTTGATGTCGTACTCGCCCTTGCCGTCGTCATCGGTGAAGCCCACGGTCGCGCCGTTCATGCGCGTCTCCTTGAACATCTCCGACATCACCATCTGGCCCTCGTAGGTCTTGTTGTCGGGCGAGCCGGCCGAGATCGGGATGGTCTTGATGACCGCGCCGTTGTGCGTGATCTTCATCTGCTTGGTCTTCGCGTCGACGTACGAGACCTGATTGCGGCCGACCTTGAAGGTGACCGTCTTCTGCTGGACCCCGATGACACCGTCGGCGCCCTCCACCCCGTCGAGCGCGAGCTTCAGCGTGACGGTGGAGTTCTCCTTCCAGTAGTCCTCGGGACGGCAGTCCATGCGCTGGGTGGAGAACCAGTGGCAGACGACCTCCTGGCCGCTGCTGGAGGTGACGGTGACGCCCTTCTGGACGGCCGCCTTGTTGGTGATCTCCTTGTTGAAGTTGATCGACACGGGCATGCCCACGCCGACGGTAGAGCCGTCGTCCGGCGTGAAGTTGCCTATGAAGCTGTTGTCCGGGGAGACCGTGGTGAAGGAGGCGTTCTCGTGCGCCACGAGGCCGCCCGAGTCCTTGGCCTCGGCCGCCACCTTGTAGGTGGTGGAGCGCTCGAGCTGCGTGTTCGGCTTCCAGCTGGTCTTGTCGGCGGAGAGCGCGCCCTCGACGGCCGTGCCGTCGGAGGTGGTCATCGTCACCGTGGTGAGCGTGCCCTTGCTCACCGTGACCGCCGCGGAGTTGTTGATGGAGGCGTTGTCCGAGCCGTCCGCGGGCGTGATCTTGATCTGGGCCTCGGAGGACTTCTTGGCCGCCGCCTCGTCGGCCTTGGCCTGCGAGGAGCTGCCTCCGCCGTCGGAGGCGTCATTGTCGCCGCCGGAACACGCAGAGAGCACCAGAACACCGCCGAGCAGTGCGGACGCGGTCATCAGACCTCGGCGCCGCCTACTGTCCGTCATCACACGCTTCTCCATCGTTGCCGATTGCCAGAACCCAGAGAGTCCCCGTCAAGAACATCAACGCTACGACCGGTTCCTCCCGTTCCACATTCCCGAAGGTGTGGGGCACGCCACGTTCGTGGCGCGGATGATGCGGGTGTCGGTTCGTGCGCCTGGTGAGACGACGAAACCCCGGTCGGCGGTTGCCGTCCGGGGTGACGAGTTTCCCGGAACGCTCAGCCGATGCGTCCCTCTTCGCCGTCCGCCTCGTCATCCTCGTCGACATCATCCTCGTCGAGGTCCCACTCCGGCGAATCCGGGTCGTAGTCGATCCGTTCGCTGGACCAGGAGGCCTGCTGGAGCTCCACCCCGGGTACCTCACCGACCAGGTCGAACGGGTCGACGAGATAGGCGAGGGCCTCCGCAGTGTCCTCCGTCACAGCCCCCTCGGCGTGCGCGCGCTCGGCGTCCGGGAGCTCCGCGTCGTCGGCGATCCGCCGCAGCGCCGCCGTCGTCACGGCGTTCTCGTCATGCACCTCGAGGAGAATATCCACTCTGATCCGCACAAAACGTGATGTCTCTTCAGTACTCATGGCCGGAGCGTACGGCTCACAGCTCCCGCAACTTTCCCGCGACCCGCGACTTTCATTAGCATCGGACCACACGGCCAATTCGCCAGCGCCACAAGGGGATCGATATTCCGTGTCATCCGCTCGACGTCCGTTGCTGACCGCCACCGCCGCGGGAACCCTGCTGGGTGCCCTGTGGTTCGTCCCGTCCGCGAACGCGTCCCAGGACACCCCGGCCAGAACGGGCACGACGACGCAGATCACGACCCAGGCACGGGCCGCGTCGGCGACCACGACCGACACCACCGCCGGCACCGCCGCCGACGGCACCACCGGGACCACAGCCAGGACGGCAGCCGATACAGCGGCCGACACGGCGGCCGACACCACGGTCGACGACGGCACCCGGCTCGCCGACACCGGCAGCTTCGACACGACCCCCTACGTCGTCGGCGGAACCACGCTTCTCGCGCTCGGCGCGGGCTTCGTGGTCTATTCCGTTCGCCGGGAACGCCTGGGTTTTTGAATCAACTTGACTGTTCTTTGACAGGCTCTTCATAGTTCGCTCATGAAGAGATCACCGGGGGCACGGCTGTGCGCCACCGCCGCAATAGGCGCACTGTCGCTCTCCCTCCTCACCGCGTGTTCGGACGACGGGTCGAAGGACTCCGCGGACTCCAAGACCTCCGCCTCCGCGTCCGCAGGTTCCTCCTCATCGGCTCCGGCCGCGAAGGCGCTCACCTCCGCCGAGTTGGAGAAGCTGCTGCTCGCGCAGGGCGAACTCAAGGGCTACAAGTCCGAATCGGGCGACGACACCCTGCCGGCCTCCAAGACCTCGGTGAAGACCGACAAGCCGGCCTGCGACCCGCTCGCCTGGGCCACGGCCGCTCTCGCCCCGGGCGACACGGACGCGAACGCCAGCAACACGGTCTCGGAGGACAAGGCGTCGGGCGCCACCGCGCAGCCGGAGGACATCGCGGACGCCTTCGACGTCGACATGACGTTCGTGGGTCTCTCCTCGTACGAGGGTGACGGCGCCGAGAAGGCCATGAAGGCCGTCTCCGACGGCGTGACGGCCTGTGCCGGCGGCTACGGCCTGACGGCCGAGGGTGAGACCACCAAGGTCACCAAGGTGGTCGCGGAGAAGGGCGCCGCCAAGGGTGACGAGGCGGTGACCTTCGCCGCGGACGTCGACATGGACGGCGCGGGCACGGCCACCTTCCACACCCAGGTGGTGCGCAAGGGCAACACCGTCGCCTCGTTCTACACGGTGAACTTCGCCGCGATGTCGAAGGGCGGCGACATGGGCGCCGTCCCGGCGGCCGTGGTCGACGCGCAGGTCGCCAAGCTGAAGTAGGCCGCCGCCCCACGCACGCCGAAAGGGCCCCGCCGCACGGATGCGGCGGGGCCCTTTCGCGTTACCGGCGCGCCTTAACGGAGCGGTCCGGTGACCGTCTCCACCGCGGCGACGATCCCTCCGTCGCGCACGAAGGCGTCCGCCGCCGCGAGGTCGGGCGCGAGGAACCGGTCCGGGCCGGGGCCCCGCACGCCCGCCTTGCGTGCCGCCTCGATGACCGCACGCGTCGCCGGCGCCGGGGTGAGCCCCTCGCGCAGCTCCACACCTCGGCCGGCGGCGTACAGCTCGACGGCGATCACGCGCGTGAGGTTGGCGACGGCGGTGCGCAGCTTGCGGGCCGCTGACCAGCCCATCGACACATGGTCCTCCTGCATCGCGGAGGACGGGATGGAGTCGGCGGACGCCGGGACGGCCAGCCGCTTCAGCTCGCTGACCAGCGCGGCCTGCGTGTACTGGGCGATCATCAGCCCGGAGTCGACGCCGGCGTCGTCCGCGAGGAACGGCGGGAGGCCGTGGCTGCGGTTCTTGTCCAGCAGCCGGTCGGTGCGCCGCTCGGCGATGGAGGCGAGGTCGGCGACGGCGATGGCGAGGAAGTCCAGGACGTAGGCGACCGGCGCGCCGTGGAAGTTGCCGTTGGACTCGACCCTGCCGTCGGGCAGGACGACCGGGTTGTCGACGGCCGAGGCGAGCTCCCGCTCGGCGACGAGCCGGGCGTGCGCGATGGTGTCGCGGCCGGCACCGGCGACCTGCGGGGCGCAGCGCACCGAGTAGGCGTCCTGGACCCGGGGCGCGTCGTCCTGGTGATGGCCGGTGAGTTCCGAACCCGCCAGCACGGCCAGCATGTTGGCGGCCGAGGCGCCCTGCCCCGGGTGCGGGCGGATGGCGTGCAGCTCGGGGGCGAGCACCTTGTCGGTGCCGAGCAGGGCCTCCAGGCTGAGCGCGGCGGTGACGTCGGCGGACTTGTAGAGCATGTCGAGGTCGGCGAGGGCCATGACCAGCATGCCGAGCATGCCGTCGGTGCCGTTGAGGAGCGCCAGCCCCTCCTTCTCGCGCAGTTCGACGGGGGTGATGCCGTGCTCGGCGAGCAGCTCGCCGGCGGGCCGTACGGCGCCGTCCGGGCCCTCCGCGTCGCCTTCCCCCATGAGGGTGAGGGCGCAGTGCGAGAGCGGGGCCAGGTCGCCGGAGCAGCCGAGGGAGCCGTACTCGTGCACGACCGGGGTGATGCCGGCGTTGAGGATGTCGGCCATGGTCTGCGCGACCTCGGGCCGGACGCCGGTGTGCCCGGAGCAGACGGTCTTCAGCCGCAGGAACATCAGCGCCCGGACGACCTCGCGCTCGACCCGCGGGCCCATGCCGGCGGCGTGCGAGCGGACGATGTTGCGCTGGAGCTGGGCGCGCAGCTCCGGGCTGATGTGCCGGGTGGCGAGGGCGCCGAACCCGGTGGAGACGCCGTAGACGGGCTCGGGCTTGGCCGCCAGCGCGTCCACGATCTCGCGGGCCGCGGCGAGGGCCGCCACCGCCTCGCCGGAGAGCTCGATCCGGGCGCCGCCGCGCGCCACCGCGAGCACGTCGGACGCGGTCACGCCGGACGTCCCCACCACCACAGTGTGCATATCCATATTCAGGAGCGTACGCAGTGAAGACCGGGATGTCACCAGTGGGTACCGGGTTCACCCCTTACCGAATAGGTCACATC
Organism: Actinobacteria bacterium OV320; assembly: GCA_001298545.1. Lineage (GTDB taxonomy): Bacteria > Actinomycetota > Actinomycetes > Streptomycetales > Streptomycetaceae > Streptomyces > Streptomyces coriariae. The sequence continues at coordinate 269,125 of LJCX01000029.1, read as the reverse complement.
CTCAACGCCGCCCCCTGAACCGCCGCCGCTCGGCCGTCCGCTCGTGGGAGGGCTCGTCCGCGAGGCGTACGACGGGATCGTCGGGGCCCTCCCGCCCGGCGACCACCGGCCGGGCGGCCCGCACGGCCTTGGCCCGGTACTGGGCGGCGTCGGCCAGCCGGAACAGCCGGCGGGCGGAGGTCACCGGCCCGATGGGGTCCTCGGTGGAGGCGACCCCGCAGGCCACCCCCTCACCGAGCTCCAGCTCACCGGCCCGCCGGCAGAGGTCGTCGGCGACCTTGACGACCTCGTCGGCGAGCGGCCCGACGGCCAGCAGACAGAACTCGTCGCCGCCGAGCCGGGCGGCCAGCGCGCCGGGCAGCATGGCCCCGCACAGCGACAGCACCGATCCGAACCGCTCGAGGAGCCGGTCCCCGACCGCGTGCCCGAGGGTGTCGTTGACCCGCTTCAGCCCGTTGAGGTCACACACCACGAGGCTGACGACGACCCCCTCCGCGCGATGCCGCTCGACCGCCTCCTCCAGCCGTACGTCGACGGCGCGGCGGTTGGCCAGCCCGGTGAGGGCGTCGGTGAAGGCGAGCCGGCGGGCCTCCTCCAGCCGCTCGGTCTGGGCGAGCCCGGCGGCGACGACGGCGGCGAGGACGGTGGCGAAGTCCGCGTCGGCCCGGTCGAAGACGGGGGTGCCCACGGACCGGGCGACATACAGCTCCCCCCAGGCGCGGCCGTGCAGCACGATCGGCGCGACCACACAGGAGCCGCGGCCCCGGCGGCGCAGGGCGGCGACCCGCTGATGGCAGTAGCCGGGGCGCCCGGCGGCGGGGCCCTCGGCCGTCTCCACCCAGGCGTCGGGCTCGCCGCCCGCCAGCCAGCGCTCGTGCAGGAACTCGGTGATCTCGGGGAACTGGTGCACCGGATAGGCCTCCCCGTCCGGGAACTCGTCCTCGTCGGCGGCCCGCTCCCCCACGTTCACCAGGACGCGCAGCCGCCCGAGGTCCCGCTCCCACACCGAGAGCGCGGCGAAGCCTCCGGAGAGCGCCCGGCAGGCCCCGAGCGCGGCCGCGCGCCACGACTCACGGGGGGTGTGCGCGGCCGCCATTCCCTGCGCGAGCGCCACCACGGCCACCAGGCGTCTGTCCTCACCCATCTCCCCAGGCTAGGGACATTCAGCCCGAAAGGGGACACCGAAGGGCCACTGAGCGTGATGAGCGCACGTCCGGTCGCGTGTCGCCCGCCGTCCGGCGCCCGCTCACTCGCCGGGCCACTGCGGCTTCCGCTTCTCGTTGAAGGCCGCCACCCCTTCCGCCCGGTCCCCGGAGAAGGCCACCGACCGCCACGCCGCGTCCTCGACCTCCAGCCCGGCCCGCAGGTCCAGCCCCTGCCCCAGGCGCAGCGCCCGCTTCGCCGCCCGCAGGCCCACCGGCGAGTTGCCGCCGATCCGCGCGGCCAGCGCCAGCGCCTCCTCCCGGTCCCGCCCGTCGTCCACCAGGACGTCCACCAGACCGAGGTCCCGCGCCTCGGCCGCCGCCACCCGGCGGGCCGTGAACACCAGCTCGGCCGCCCGGGCCGCCCCCACCCGGCGCGGCAGCAGCTGGGTCCCGCCGCCGCCGGGGATCACGCCCACCGACACCTCCGGCAGCCCGACCACGGCCGTGCCGTCGGCCACGATCACGTCGCACGCCAGCGCCAGTTCGAAGCCGCCGCCCAGCGCGAAGCCGTGCACGGCCGCGACCGAGGGCACCGGCAGTTCCAGCACCCCGGTGTACGCGGCACGGGTGAGCGGCCGCTGCCGCAGCAGTTCGGCGTCACTGAAGGAGTTGCGCTCCTTGAGGTCGGCGCCGACGCAGAACGCCCGCTCGTGCGTCGAGGTCAGCACCACCACCCGCACGTCCCGGTCCGCGCCCAGCGCCGCGCACGCCCCGGCGATCGACCGGGCCATGTCGGTGGAGACGGCGTTCATGGCCTTCGGCCGGTCGAGGACCAGCTCGGCGACGTGCCCGCCGTCCCCGTGCCGCCGCACCAGGACGAACTCCCCGAACCGCTCCTCGCTCATGCCACCGTTCCCGACACCGCTCACGACACCCTCCGGTTAACGCGGGTTAACAACGCTCGTCCGATCATCGCAGCCGGGACCGGGAGACGAAAGAGCGGACCGGCCCCCTGAACCCCCGGTATCCGGGCCCCGGCTACCCGTTCGGGTGACATGCCGCCCAACTCCCCCCGCAACGCCCACGGGAGCGCATAACGTGCGTCCGCCCCGGCGCATCGGGGGCGCCACCGCACCGGGGAGAGAACGCGATGACGAGCACGCCGGTGAGCACGTGGACCGGGCCGTACGAGACGGCTGCGCGGGACGAGACGGCGTCCGGGGAGGCCGGCGGGCTGTGGGCCCCGCGCCCCCGGGGCCGGCACCGCCGTCCCCGCCCCCGCAAGGTGCTGTTCGCCGCCGGCGGCCTCGCGCTGGCCGCCGGGGTGCTGAGCCTCGTCCGGCTGACCCCCGACCCGGGCGGCGCCGGGGGTCTCGGCACCGCGGAGGCCGAACCCCGTCCCGAACCGGTCGCGGGCACCGACACCGCCGCCGACACCGCCGCCGACACGGACACCGACGCCGACCGCCCGGCCCGCCCGTCCACCCCCGTCGTGCCCTCGCCGACCGCGCCCAGCGCGATGGGCGGCGCGACCCCCGCCCCGGCGCCCGAGGCAGGCCTGCTCCCGGGCGTCCCCGGCGCGCCGACGTCCGTCGCCCTCACCCCGGGCACCACCTACACCCCGGCCGCGCCGGCACCCCGCTCCCCGGCGCCCGACACCAGCGCCGCCCCGCGGCCCGCCTCGCCCCCGAGAACACCGGCACCCGCCCCGACCACGGCCGCGCCCACGCCCGCGCCCCGGCCGGAGCAGCCCGACGCGCCACGTCAGCCGGGCGTCTGCGTTCCCGTCATCGGCCTCTGCGTGGACCCGCTGGGTGCCGCCGCACCGAGGCTCTAGCCGTCGGCGTCGTTGCGTCGCGTCAGCAGCCAGGGCTCGACCACGCCGAGACCGCGCACCGGCCGCTGCCACATCGGCTGGAGCGCGAAGCGGTACTTCGGCGGCTCCTCGCCCTCCTTCTCGGCGGCGGCCGCCTCCTCGGCGGCCTCCGCCTCCGAGGCCGGGGCGTCGCCGGTGCGGATCAGCTCCTCGGCGAAGGCGCTGTCGACGAGCACGGCGTCCCGGGGAGCTATCGACGTCAGCCGGGAGGCCAGGTTGACCGTCGTGCCGAAGACATCGCCCATCCGGGTGGTGACCGTGCCGAAGGCCATGCCGACCCGCAGTTCGGGCATCGTCTCGTCGTTGCTCATCGTCTCGACGAGCAGCAGCGCGATGTCGGCGGCGATGCCCGCGTCGTCGGCCGCGTACAGCACCTCGTCGCCGAGCGTCTTGATCAGCCGTCCGCCGCGGGCGGCGACCAGGTCGGCGGCGGTCGTCTCGAAGGCCTCGACGAGTTCGCCGAGTTCCTCCTCCTCCATCCGCCGGGTCAGCCGCGTGAAGCCGACGAGGTCCGCGAAGGCGACGGCCAGCCGCCGGTCGACCATCTCCTCGTCGTCGGCGGCCTGGACGACCCGTCCCGCCGAGGCGGCGAGCTGCCGGCGCCAGACGTAGACGAGGAACTCCTCCAGCTCGGGCAGCAGCAGCTCGACGATGGGATACGTGACCTCGGTGCGGGTCATCCCCGGCTCGGGCGGCTCGGTCAGGCCCTCCAGGAAGGAGTCGATCTGCCATTCCGCCAGCCGGGCGGTGGTCTGCCCGGTGGACCGCGCCACCTGTACGGCCATCGCCTCGCTCAGCAGCCCCGCCTCCACCAGACCGGCCAGCCGCCGCAGGGCGAGGACGTCGGCCTCGGTGAGCGCCTTGGCCTGCCCGATGTCGGCGAAGCCCATGGCCCGCCAGAAACGCGACGCCAGCTCCATGGAGACACCGGCGCTGCGGGCGGCCTGGAACGGGGTGTAGCGCCGCTCGGCGCCGAGGATGAGCTGTTCGAGGCGCAGGGCGAGAGGATGCGGGTCCTCTCCGGGGTCGCCCGGCTCACCCGGCTCGGCCGGCAGGTTTCCCCGGCCGTCCGCGCCCGCGCCGGAGCCCGTGTCGTCGACGGTCACGCCTGCTGCCCTTCCGATCTTCCGCGGTCAGGTATCGACCGGCCTCAACTCTACGGCAGGTGTGCGCCAGCTCACTCCGTCCGGTTCGGCGGGGTCAGGTCACCCGGCGCTCGGTCACGCCGGCCTCAGATGCACGATGTCTCCCGCGCCCACCGGCTCCTGTACCCCTTCCTTCGTGGCGATCACAAGCCGTCCGTCCCCGTCGACCGCGACCGCCTCGCCGACGATCGACCGGTCTCCCGGGAGTTCGGCCCGTACCGTTCGTCCCAGCGTCGCGCACCCGGCCGCGTACGTCTCCTGGAGACCGCTCGCCGCCGGGTCGCCGCCGGCCGCCCGCCAGCGCCCGTACCACTCCTCCAGCGAGCGCAGGACGCCCCGCAGCAGCGGGTCCCGGTCCGTGTTCTGCGCGCCGGCCAGGGCCAGCGACCCCGCCAGCGGCACCGGGAGCTCGTCCGCGCGCAGGGTGACGTTGAGGCCGACACCGACGACCACCGCGTCCCGACCGGCCCGCTCCGCGAGGATGCCGCCCGCCTTGCGTTCCTCTCCCCCGACGGTCACCAGCAGGTCGTTGGGCCACTTGAGTGCCGTGTCGACGCCCGCCGCCCGGGACAGTCCCGTCGCCACGGCGACCCCGGTGAGCAGGGGCAGCCAGCCCCAGCGGGCCACCGGCACCTCGCTCGGGGTGAGCAGTACCGAGAAGAACAACCCGGAACGCGGGGGCGCGGTCCACCGGCGGTCCAGCCGGCCGCGCCCCGAGGTCTGCTCCTCGGCGACGAGGACCGCGCCCTCGACCGCCCGGCCGGCACTCGCCGCGTCGACCAGGTCGGAGTTGGTGGAACCGGTGCTCTGCACCACCCCCACCTGGGACCACAGCCCGCCCTCCCGTACCAGCGCCCGGCGCAGTGCCGGGGCGTTGAGGGGCGGACGGTCCAGATCGGACCACCGGCTGCCGCCCTCGTCTGCTGCATCTCGCGGTGTCATGCAAGCCACCCTAGGTGTGTTGAATGCCGCACTGCCGATCCCCAGGGCCAGCACTACTCTACGGATGAGTAACCGTCCCCCCTTTTGAGCAGGCAGGGAGCCACATCCCGATGTCCGAGCCGGAAGAGCGCCACGAGATCCCAGGGATCGACATCCACACCACCGCGGGCAAGCTCGCGGATCTCCAGCGCCGCATCCAGGAAGCGACGCACGCCGGTTCGGAGCGTGCCGTCGAGAAGCAGCACGCGAAGGGCAAGTTGACGGCCCGTGAGCGGATCGAGCTGCTCCTCGACGAGGGTTCCTTCGTCGAGTTGGACGAGTTCGCCCGACACCGCTCCACCAACTTCGGCCTGGAGAACAACCGCCCCTACGGGGACGGCGTCGTCTCCGGGTACGGCACGGTCGACGGCCGCCCGGTCGCCGTCTTCTCCCAGGACTTCACGGTCTTCGGCGGCGCCCTCGGCGAGGTCTACGGCCAGAAGATCGTCAAGGTCATGGACTTCGCGCTGAAGACCGGCTGCCCGGTCATCGGCATCAACGACTCCGGCGGCGCCCGCATCCAGGAGGGTGTCGCGTCCCTGGGCGCGTACGGCGAGATCTTCCGCCGCAACACGCACGCGTCCGGTGTGATCCCGCAGATCAGCCTGGTCGTCGGCCCGTGCGCGGGCGGCGCGGTGTACTCGCCCGCGATCACCGACTTCACGGTGATGGTGGACCAGACCTCGCACATGTTCATCACCGGTCCCGACGTCATCAAGACGGTGACCGGCGAGGACGTCGGCTTCGAGGAGCTGGGCGGCGCGCGCACCCACAACGCGGTGTCGGGCGTGGCGCACCACATGGCCGGCGACGAGAAGGACGCCATCGAGTACGTCAAGCAGCTGCTGTCGTACCTGCCGTCCAACAACCTCTCCGAGGCCCCGGTGTTCCCGGAGGAGGCGGACCTGTCCGTCACCGACGAGGACCTGGAGCTGGACTCCATCGTCCCGAACAGCGCCAACCAGCCGTACGACATGCACGCGGTGATCGAACACGTGCTGGACGACGCCGAGTTCTTCGAGACCCAGGCACTGTTCGCGCCGAACATCCTCACCGGCTACGGCCGGGTCGAGGGCCACCCGGTCGGCATCGTCGCCAACCAGCCGATGCAGTTCGCGGGCTGTCTGGACATCACGGCCTCGGAGAAGGCGGCCCGCTTCGTCCGCACCTGCGACGCCTTCAACATCCCGGTCATCACCTTCGTGGACGTGCCCGGCTTCCTGCCCGGCGTCGACCAGGAGCACGACGGCATCATCCGCCGCGGCGCCAAGCTGATCTACGCCTACGCCGAGGCGACGGTCCCGCTCATCACCGTCATCACCCGCAAGGCCTTCGGCGGCGCCTACGACGTCATGGGCTCCAAGCACCTGGGCGCGGACCTCAACCTGGCCTGGCCGACCGCCCAGATCGCCGTCATGGGCGCCCAGGGCGCGGTCAACATCCTGCACCGCCGCACGATCGCGGAGGCGGCGGCGAGCGGTGAGGACCTGGAGGCGGTGCGGGCCCGGCTGATCCAGGAGTACGAGGACGCGCTCCTCAACCCGTACGTCGCGGCCGAGCGCGGCTACGTCGACTCGGTGATCATGCCGTCCGAAACCCGCCGGCACATCGTGCGCGGCCTGCGTCAACTGCGCACCAAGCGGGAATCCCTCCCGCCGAAGAAGCACGGCAACATCCCCCTCTAAGGAGCCGCTGTGACGATCAAGGTCGTACGGGGCAACCCGACCCCCGAGGAGCTCGCCGCCGCCCTGGCGGTGGTCCGGGCCCGCGCCGCGGCGGCAGCGGCCACGCCGTCCGGCGCGGAGCCCCCGAGGGACGCGTGGTCCGATCCCGCCCGCATCGCGGGACAGCGCCTGCCCCAGCCCGGCCAGGCGTCCTGGACGCGCACCTACTGGCCGAGCTGAGCGCAGCCCGTCTGCCTGTTGTTCTGAGGGGCGCGGGGCCGTATCGACATGCGGCTCCGCCGCGCGGGCGCGATCAGCCCCCACCGGCCCGCAGTCGGCAAGCACCCGAACATCGGGTGAACGACTGCGGGCCCACAACTTGAGTACGGGTACTCAGGCGCCGTCAAGCCGCCGGGCCGCACGCTGGTGGCATGCTGTGGTCCGACCCCGAGAACGAGCCCCCCGAGGAACTCCGCGAGATGCAGGAGAGCCTGCGGAGACTCGGCCTCTTCCTCGCACTGGCCATGGTGATAGCGATGATCGTGCTGGGGCTCAGGTAAAGCGCGCCACGCCGCTAGGCTGATCGCATGCGCCGACTCGTCCTCGCCTCCCAGTCCCCCGCCCGGCTGAACCTGCTGCGCCAGGCCGGTCTCGCCCCCGAGGTGATCGTGAGCGGGGTCGACGAGGACGCCGTCACCGCCCCCACCCCGGCCGACCTGGCGCTCGCGCTCGCCGAGGCGAAGGCCTCCGTCGTCGCCGCGAAGCCCGAGGTCAAGGGCGCCCTGGTGATCGGCTGCGACTCGGTGCTCGACCTGGACGGCGAGGCGCTGGGCAAGCCCGCGGACGCCGCGGAGGCCACCGCGCGCTGGAAGGCGATGCGCGGCCGGGCCGGGACGCTCCAGACCGGCCACTGCGTCTACGACACGCTCAGCGGGCGCTACACCTCCGCGACCGCCTCCACCGTCGTCCGCTTCGGCGAGCCGACCGACGAGGAGATCGCGGCGTACGTCGCCTCGGGCGAACCCCTCTACGTCGCCGGGGCGTTCACCCTCGACGGCCGCTCGGCCCCGTTCATCGAGGGCATCGACGGCGACCACGGCAACGTCATCGGCATCAGCCTGCCCCTCGTGCGCCGGCTGCTGGCGCAACTGGGCGTCGGGATCACGGAGTTGTGGGCGCCGTCGGAGGCGTGACCGGGGCCGGCGCGACCGGTGGGGCGCCGCCGTCGCCCTTGCCGTCCTCCGGCTGCCGGGCCACGGGCCGCTCCTGGGCGTCGTACGTCATCAGGAGCAGCACGATCAGGGTGAGGACGACCACCATGAACAGGAACTGCGTCCAGCCCAGCAGACCCCACGCGAAGGCGCCCAGCAGGCCGTGCACGACCGCGGCACTGATCAGCAGCACCCGGCCCACCCCGGCGGGCGCGCGGTCGCGCAGCGCCACCAGCAGGGCCACCAGGGCGCACAGGCCGAAGTAGAGGCCGAAGAGGATCCCGCCGACCTTCGAGGACGTCGACATCACGTCCGGGTCCATTCCGGCCAGGGACATGTCCTGCCGGTCCACCACGACGCCCATGAACCAGTTCACCGCGGCGACGCCGAGCGCCTCCGCGAAGAGCACGACCGCCACGATCCACGCCACCGGTCTGCGCACCACCGGTCCCACCCACTTTCGACCCCGACCCGAGCAAGGGTGCTGTTACCTGAAGTACGTTCGGAACATCCTGAACGCTACTAACGGGTAAACCGCGGGACAAGGGTTCTGCGCGCGGCAAAGAATCGTTGGGCCATTCGTAGGGACTCCACAAAGAAACGGAGTGTGCCGCAGCACGTGCTCACAGAGACCTTGGCCACATCAGAGGGCTAGGGTTTGCCGGAGGAGTGCTGCGTACGGCGGTACTACAAGGGATTTCGCGGTCGAGTGAGCCTGGCATCACGCTCCGTGTGGGCAAGCTCACCTTTGGGGACGGGTCGATGAGGCGTGTCGGCAGTCCCTAAACTCGGCTTGTTTCAAGGAGGGAGCCTCAATCGTGCGCAAGGTGCTCATCGCCAACCGTGGCGAAATCGCAGTCCGCGTGGCCCGGGCGTGCCGGGATGCCGGTATCGCGAGCGTGGCCGTGTACGCCGACCCGGACCGGGACGCTCTGCATGTCCGCGCAGCGGATGAGGCGTTCGCCCTGGGCGGTGACTCTCCTGCGACCAGCTATCTCGATATCGAGAAGGTGCTGAACGCGGCACGGGAGTCCGAGGCCGACGCCGTTCATCCCGGCTACGGCTTCCTCTCGGAGAACGCCGACTTCGCGCAGGCGGTCCTGGACGCGGGCCTGATCTGGATCGGCCCGCCCCCGCAGGCCATCCGTGACCTCGGCGACAAGGTCGCCGCCCGGCACATCGCCCAGCGGGCCGGTGCGCCCCTGGTCGCCGGTACACCCGACCCGGTCTCCGGAGCCGACGAGGTCGTCGCCTTCGCCGAGGAGCACGGGCTGCCGATCGCGATCAAGGCCGCCTTCGGCGGCGGCGGGCGTGGTCTGAAGGTCGCCCGGACGCTGGAAGAGGTGCCGGAGCTGTACGACTCGGCCGTCCGCGAGGCGGTCGCCGCCTTCGGCCGGGGCGAGTGCTTCGTCGAGCGGTACCTGGACAAGCCGCGGCACGTGGAGACGCAGTGCCTGGCCGACAGCCACGGCAACGTGGTCGTCGTGTCGACCCGTGACTGCTCGCTCCAGCGCCGCCACCAGAAGCTGGTCGAGGAGGCCCCGGCGCCGTTCCTCTCCGAGGCGCAGGTCGCCGAGCTGTACTCCTCCTCGAAGGCCATCCTCAAGGAGGCCGGCTACGTCGGCGCGGGCACCGTCGAGTTCCTCGTCGGTGTCGACGGCACGATCTCCTTCCTGGAGGTCAACACCCGTCTCCAGGTCGAGCACCCGGTGACCGAGGAGGTCGCGGGCATCGACCTGGTGCGCGAGATGTTCCGGATCGCCGACGGCGAGGAGCTCGGCTACGGCGACCCGGAGCTGCGCGGTCACTCGTTCGAGTTCCGTATCAACGGCGAGGACCCGGGCCGGGGCTTCCTGCCGGCCCCCGGCACGGTCACCACGTTCGCCGCGCCGTCCGGTCCGGGTGTGCGGCTGGACGCGGGCGTCGAGTCCGGCAGTGTGATCGGCCCGGCGTGGGACTCGCTCCTCGCCAAGCTGATCGTCACCGGCGCCACCCGTGAGCAGGCGCTCCAGCGGGCCGCCCGCGCCCTGGAGGAGTTCCAGGTCGAGGGCATGGCCACGGCCATCCCGTTCCACCGCGCGGTGGTCAGGGACCCGGCGTTCGCGCCGGAGCTCACCGGCAGCCAGGACCCGTTCACGGTCCACACCCGCTGGATCGAGACCGAGTTCGTCAACGAGATCCCCGCGTTCTCGGCCCCGGCCGACACCGAGGCCGAGGACGAGACCGACCGCGAGACGATCGTCGTCGAGGTCGGCGGCAAGCGTCTGGAGGTCTCCCTCCCGTCCTCGCTCGGCATGAGCCTGGCCCGCACGGGCCTCGCGGCGGGCGCCAAGCCCAAGCGCCGCGCGGCCAAGAAGTCGGGCCCCATGGCCTCCGGCGACACGCTGGCCTCCCCCATGCAGGGCACCATCGTGAAGGTGGCCGTCGAGGAGGGCCAGGAGGTCAAGGAGGGCGACCTGATCGTCGTCCTCGAAGCGATGAAGATGGAGCAGCCGCTCAACGCGCACCGCTCCGGCACCGTCAAGGCCCTGGCCGCGGAGGTCGGCGCGTCCATCACCTCGGGCGCGGCGATCTGCGAGATCAAGGACTGACCCCAGGGATCACCCGTGTCGAGGCGCCCGCTCCCCGGGCGCCTCGCCGCGTTTCAGAACCCTGACGGATCCATCCGGGCCCTTGGGCCCGCGTTCCCGAACCCGCCCGGCCCATCCAGCCCGTCCGGCGCTTGAGGACGAGGCCCGTTCAGGGCCGAACGGGGGTCTGGGGGCGGAGCCCCCAGGGGCGGCGGACCGGCGAGGTCACCGACGACGCAGGTCCGCGACCCGCGCCCGCTCCCCGCCAGGCGCCTGCTCACCCAGCATCGAGGCCGCCCGCAGGCCCGCGGCAGAGCCCGGCACCTGCCCCCGCCGTGGAGCCGGCAACGGCACGTCCCGACGCTGCTGCTGATGGCGCGCCGGGACCGCGTCACCCCCCGGGCTCCCCGACGCCCCGGCCACGGCGATCTGCACCCCCTGGTCCGCCAGAGCCTGCAGCTCGGTGGCCGCACGGTCGTCGTGCGCGGGCGGCTCGTCGGTCACCAGCCGGGTGATGACGTCCGTCGGCACGGTCTGGAACATCGTGTCCGTCCCGAGCTTGGTGTGGTCGGCGAGGACGACGACCTCGGCGGCCGCCTGCACCAGCGCCCGGTCCACGGACGCCGACAGCATGTTGGACGTGGACAGCCCGCGCTCCGCGGTCAGTCCGCTCCCGGAGATGAAGGCCCGCGACACCCTGAGCCCCTGGAGGGACTGCTCGGCGCCGCTCCCCACGAGGGCGTAGTTGGAGCCGCGCAGGGTGCCGCCGGTCATCACGACCTCGACCCGGTTGGCATGGGCCAACGCCTGGGCGACGAGCAGGGAGTTGGTGACGACGGTCAGACCGGGCACCCGGGCGAGCCGGCGGGCCAGCTCCTGTGTGGTGGTGCCCGCCCCGACCACGATGGCTTCGCCTTCTTCGACGAAGTTGGCGGCGAGGTCCGCGATGGCGGTCTTTTCGGCGGTCGCGAGATGGGATTTCTGCGGAAAGCCGGATTCTCGCGTGAACCCACCCGGCAATACCGCACCGCCGTGCCGGCGGTCGAGGAGTCCTTCTGCCTCCAGTGCGCGCACGTCCCGCCGTACGGTCACTTCGGAGGTCTGGACGACGCGGGCGAGTTCTCGGAGCGACACGGCCCCGTTGGCTCGCACCATTTCGAGGATCAATTGGCGACGTTCTGCAGCGAACACGAAACTGACAGTAACGCGGACGACCGTCTGCTTTCAGCTCTTTGCGCCGAATAGTAGAAGTTGTTCGCACAGGGGGACGGGGAGTGGTATAGGGCCCAGTTCCGGCGCCTATGCCTCCCGCATGTCCGGCAACCCGGCGACGACGCGCCGTCAACTCCCCGTGACCAGCGGGGAGTCGGAACCGGCCGTCAGCCCTCGTCCGCCGTCTTGCGGGTGTGCAGCTGTCGCGCCACTTCCGCGATCGACCCGGAAAGCGACGGGTACACGGTGAACGCGTTCGCGATCTGTTCGACCGTCAGGTTGTTGTCGACGGCGATCGAGATCGGGTGGATGAGTTCCGAGGCGCGCGGCGCCACGACCACACCGCCGACGACGATCCCGGTGCCGGGCCGGCAGAGGATCTTGACGAAGCCGTCGCGGATGCCCTGCATCTTGGCGCGCGGGTTGCGCAGCAGCGGCAGCTTGACGACCCGGGCGTCGATCTTGCCGCCGTCCACGTCGGCCTGGCTGTAGCCGACGGTGGCGATCTCGGGGTCGGTGAAGACGTTCGAGGAGACGGTCTTGAGGTTGAGCGGGGCCACCGCGTCGCCGAGGAAGTGGTACATGGCGATACGTCCCTGCATGGCGGCGACGGAGGCCAGGGCGAAGATCCCGGTCACGTCGCCGGCCGCGTACACACCGGGGGCGGTGGTCCGGGAGACCTTGTCGGTCCAGATGTGACCCGACTCGCGGACCTTGACGCCCGCCTCCTCCAGCCCCATCCCCTCGCTGTTGGGAATGGCGCCGACCGCCATGAGGCAGTGCGAGCCGGTGATGACCCGGCCGTCGGACAGGGTGACCTCGACCCGGTCGCCGACCCGCTTGGCGGACTCGGCGCGCGAGCGGGCCATGACGTTCATGCCGCGGCGCCGGAAGACGTCCTCGAGGACGGCCGCGGCGTCCGGGTCCTCGCCGGGCAGCACGCGGTCGCGCGAGGAGACCAGGGTGACCTTGGAGCCGAGGGCCTGGTAGGCGCCGGCGAACTCCGCGCCGGTCACACCCGAGCCGACCACGATGAGCTCCTCGGGGAGCTCGCCGAGGTCGTAGACCTGGGTCCAGTTCAGGATGCGCTCGCCGTCGGGCTGGGCGTCCGGCAGCTCGCGCGGGTGGGCGCCGGTGGCGAGCAGGACGGCGTCGGCGGTGAGGGTCTCCTCGGTGCCGTCGGCGGCGCTGACGACGACCTTGCGCGAGCCGTCGAGGGCCTGCATGCCCTCCAGCCGGCCGCGCCCGCGCAGCACGCGCGCGCCGGCCCGGGTGACGGAGGCGGTGATGTCGTGCGACTGGGCGAGCGCGAGCCGCTTCACCCGGCGGTTGACCTTGCCGAGGTCCACCCCGACGACCCGGGCGGCCTGCTCCAGCGGCGGGGTGTCGTCGGCGACGATGATCCCCAGCTCCTCGTACGAGGAGTCGAAGGTGGTCATCACCTCGGCCGTGGCGATCAGGGTCTTCGACGGCACGCAGTCGGTCAGCACCGACGCTCCGCCCAGACCGTCGCAGTCGACGACGGTCACCTCCGCGCCGAGCTGCGCGGCCACCAGCGCTGCCTCATAGCCGCCGGGTCCGCCACCGATGATCACGATCCGAGTCACGTACTCCATTGTCCCGCACGGGGGCCGGTGGTACTGCCCCGGGGGCCGCGGGGGGCGCCACTGTTACGAGAGTGACGCGTGCGCGGGCTGCCGTACTCTCCTTGCATGTCGCTCTACGCCGCGTACGCCGGCAACCTCGACGCGCGGCTGATGACCCGCCGCGCCCCCCACTCGCCACTGCGTGCCACCGGCTGGCTGAACGGGTGGCGGTTGACGTTCGGCGGCGAACAGCTGGGCTGGGAGGGCGCGCTGGCGACGGTCGTCGAGGATCCCTCGGACCCCGGCGCGCAGGTCTTCGTCGCGCTGTACGACGTCGCCCCCATGGACGAGGACTCGCTGGACCGCTGGGAGGGCGTGAGTCTCGGCATCTACCGGCGCGCCCGGGTGCGGGTGCAGACGATGGACCGGGAGGAGTCCGCCTGGATGTTCGTCCTGAACGGCTACGAGGGCGGCCTGCCGGCGGCCCGCTACCTGGGCGAGATCGCCGACGCGGCGGAATCGGCGGGAGCCCCACACGATTACGTGATGGAGCTCCGCAAGAGGCCTTGCTGAGCGCGACCGACTCTAGACTCGGAGCATCTGCGCACCAACGGGAGACCGCATGAGCCCCAGCACATATGACGTCTACTACACGGTGCAGGCCGCCGAGGCCCGTGACCGGCTCGACGATCAACAGCGCACCTCGTTCGACAAGGGCATCGCCCTGCTGGCTCGCGATCCGTTCCTTTCGGTGTCCAGGCCCATAGGGTCCACCGGCGACGACCGTACGATCCGCCTGACCCAGAACATTCTCGTCGAGTACACGGTCAGCCGCGGACGCCTGCTGGTCTTCATCGTCGAGGTGTTCAACGACAAGGACGTCCTGATCACCGACGACTGATCGTCGCCCAGCGGTCCGCGCCTCGTTGGAAACGACAAGACAACGATCGCCATCCCGTGGGCTCTGTCATCTACGCGCGTAGGCCGGAACCGGCTACCCTCATCGCGTGAACGCATCTCTTCTCCCGGACGACATCCAGGGCGACCCGCACGCCGCGGCCGACGCCGCCGCCGCACGCCTGCGCGAACTGACCGGCGCCGAGACCCACGACGTCGCCCTCGTGATGGGCTCCGGCTGGGCACCGGCCGTGGACGCCCTGGGCGCTCCCGACGCCGAGTTCCAGGTCACCGAGCTGCCCGGTTTCCCGCCGCCCGCGGTCGAGGGCCACGGCGGCAAGATCCGCTCGTACCAGATCGGCGAGAAGCGGGCGCTGGTCTTCCTGGGCCGAACCCACTACTACGAGGGCCGCGGCGTCGCCGCCGTCTCCCACGGTGTCCGTACGGCGGTGGCGGCCGGCTGCAAGACGATCGTGCTGACGAACGGCTGCGGCGGCCTGCGCGAGGGCATGCGCCCCGGGCAGCCGGTGCTGATCAGCGACCACATCAACCTCACGGCGACCTCCCCCATCCTCGGCGCGAACTTCGTGGACCTCACGGACCTGTACTCGCCGCGGCTGCGCACCCTGTGCAAGGAGATCGACGCCACGCTGGAGGAGGGTGTCTACGCCCAGTTCCCCGGCCCGCACTACGAGACCCCTGCCGAGATCCGGATGGCCCGCACCATCGGCGCGGACCTGGTGGGCATGTCGACCGTGCTGGAGGCCATCGCGGCCCGTGAGGCCGGGGCCGAGGTGCTCGGCATCTCCCTCGTGACCAACCTCGCCGCCGGCATGACCGGCGAGCCGCTGAACCACGAGGAGGTCCTCCAGGCGGGGCGCGACTCGGCGACCCGCATGGGCTCCCTGCTGGCACAGGTGCTGGGCCGGCTGTAGGGGCGCTCGCACCGCGGCGCCGGTCCCTGCGACTCGGTCCGTCCGGTGCTCGACGAGGCCCGTTCCGGGCCGATGGGGCTCCGGGGCCGCAGTCCCCGGGAACCCGGACCACGAGACGACGAGAGGTTGACACCGACGTGCACGACGTCATCGCCCGCGCCCACGCGTGGCTCGCCGAGGACCCCGACCCGGAGACCCGCGACGAGCTCGCCGCGCTCATCGAGGCCGCGGACGTCAGCGAGCTCGCCGAGCGCTTCGGCGGCACCCTCCAGTTCGGTACGGCGGGGCTCCGCGGTGAGCTCGGGGCCGGGCCCATGCGGATGAACCGCTCCGTCGTGATCCGGGCCGCGGCCGGCCTCGCCGCGTACCTCACGAAGAACGGCGGGACCGGCGGCATCGTCGTCATCGGCTACGACGCCCGTCACAAGTCGGAGGACTTCGCCCGCGACACGGCGGCCGTGATGACGGGCGCGGGCTTCCGCGCGGCCGTGCTCCCCCGTCCCCTCCCCACTCCCGTCCTCGCCTTCGCCATAAGGCACCTGGGCGCGGTCGCCGGCGTGGAGGTCACCGCCAGCCACAACCCGCCGCGCGACAACGGCTACAAGGTGTACCTGGGGGACGGCTCGCAGATCGTGCCGCCCGCCGACGCCGGGATCGCGGCCGAGATCGACGCGATCGCCGCCCTCAAGGACGTTCCGCGTCCGGAGGCCGGCTGGCAGACCCTCGACGACGCCGTCCTCGACGCCTATCTGGCCCGTACGGACGCCGTCCTCGGCGCGGACTCCCCCCGCACGGCCCGCACGGTGTACACCGCGATGCACGGCGTCGGCAAGGACGTCCTGCTGGCCGCCTTCGCCCGCGCGGGCTTCCCCGAGCCCGTCCTCGTCGCCGAGCAGGCCGAACCCGACCCGGACTTCCCGACCGTCGCCTTCCCCAACCCGGAAGAGCCCGGCGCGATGGACCTGGCCTTCGCCAGGGCCCGCGAGACCGGTCCCGACCTGATCATCGCCAACGACCCGGACGCCGACCGCTGCGCCGTGGCCGTGCCCCACGACGGCGACTGGCGCATGCTGCGGGGCGACGAGGTCGGCTCGCTCCTCGCCGCGCACCTCGTCCGGCGCGGCGCGCGGGGCACGTTCGCCGAGTCGATCGTGTCCTCCTCCCTCCTCGGCCGGATCGCCGAGAAGGCGGGCCTGCCCTACGAGGAGACCCTCACCGGCTTCAAGTGGATCGCCCGCGTCGACGGCCTGCGCTACGGCTACGAGGAGGCCCTCGGCTACTGCGTCGACCCCGAGGGCGTACGCGACAAGGACGGCATCACCGCCGCCCTGCTCGTCACGGAGCTCGCCTCCACGCTCAAGTCCGAGGGCCGCACCCTCCTCGACCTGCTCGACGACCTCGCCGTGGAGCACGGTCTGCACGCCACCGACCAGCTCTCGGTACGCGTCCAGGACCTCTCGCTCATCGCCCGCGCGATGCGGCGCCTCCGCGAGCAGCCCCCGACCTCCCTCGCGGGCCTGGCCATCACCCGGGCCGAGGACCTCACCCTGGGCACCGACAGGCTGCCCCCCACCGACGGCCTGCGCTACACGCTGGACGGCGCCCGGGTCATCGTCCGCCCCAGCGGCACCGAACCGAAGCTGAAGTGCTACCTGGAGGTCGTGGTCCCGGCCCCCACCCACGCCGACCTCCCGACGGCCCGCGCCACGGCGGACGACCTGCTCACCGCGATCAAGCGGGACCTGTCGGCGGCGGCCGGCATCTGACCTCGGAAGCCACCCGAGAGACCCAGCCGCACGGACCGCACGGACGCACGGACCTCGCGGACCTCGCGGCTTGCCGCGCGTCATACGCGCGGCAAGCCCGGCGAGGCGTTCGGTCGCGCGGGCGGTGGAGAGCCGCGCCGAGCCGAGCCGCACGAACCCCGTGGGGCGGACCGCACAGCGGCGTGCGGCCCCTTACGGGTGCCGCAGACCCTTCACGGGCAGGGCGGGCGTCAAGGAGAACGACCACCGTCCGCGCGTACGCCGACGGCTCCTGGCGGTGGCCCTGCCCCGGCACGGCGGGCACCGCGGCCGCGGTCTCCGCCGGCGCCCTTCGTCGACGTGGCGGGCTGAACCGACGGGATCCGTGCGCCGTGCGCCCCTCCCGGGTGACCCGGCACCGCACCCGGTCCGCCGACGGCGACGTCGTCCGAGGCCCCCCGCCCGGCCGGGGGCCGTCACGTCACGGCAGGAACAGCACCGCCGCCGCGCCCACGACGCCGATGGCGATCCCGATCGGCCACAGCGCACGCCCGCGCTGCCGCGCGTCGGCCGGACCGGCCGGGCGGGCCTCCGGGTCCCGCCACATCGCGGTGATCTCGGCGGCCGTCCGCTCGTACGGGTGCAGCAGGCCGAACCGGGCCTCCAGCCAGGGCCAGCGGGGCGAGGCCACCCGCCACTCCTCGAACGAGGCCTGCCGGCTGTGGATCCGCAGCCGGGCGCCCTCGCACTCCACGGCCCGTACGTGCTCCCAGGCGAGGTGCCGGGCCGCGCCCAGGCCGTTGAACCACATGCCCTCGCGGTCGGCGGTGACCCGCCAACAGATCCGGCGCGGCAGCATCAGGGCGGCGACCGCGGTGGCGGCCAGGCCGTAGCCGTACCTCCACCACCCGGAGTCCTCCCAGTAGACCGGGAGGAACAGCAGCACCAGCCCCACGGCGAACCAGTCGGCCCACCCGGCTCGCCACTTCCGTACCCCCGCGGCGACCTTCGGGCCGGTCCGCTCGGCGACGACGACCGCGGCGGCGGCCCCGCGCAGCTCCTCCTGCCGGGCCTCCCGGAGAGCCTTCCCCCGCTCGGTCCTGGCCCGCCACCGGTAGGCGAGGGCCGTCACCGGCCGCACGGGCCCCACGGACGCCTCCACCACCGGCGGCTCACCGGCCTTGTCGGCCGCGGCGAGGAAGACGACCTCGGCGCCGTCGTAGGGGGTCCCGTACAGCACGGCCTCGCGCAGCGGCCCGGCGCGCTCGTCGTCGATCCGCGAGATCAGCTCCCGAAGGCTCTCGTCGTCAGCGTCGTCCTCGGTCTCGTCCTGGTCCTCGTCGTCCTCGTCGTCGTCCGCGCGCCCGTCGACCTCGATGGTGGAGACCGTGAACAGGGGTCGCAGCGCGGCGAGGTCGTCGGCGGCGAAGACCTCGGTCTCGACGTCGCCGTTCTCCCGCACGAGCACGCGCAGCACCGGGGCGGGCGCCCCGCGCAGGCCGACGGCCCGGCGGCGGGCCGACACCGCCGAGAACAGCACGGTGAGGCCGAGCCCCGCGAGGCACCAGCCGGCCGCCGGGACCACCTGCCGGTCCTCGGCCAGGTCCCAGAGGCCCGCGGTGGCGTACAGGGCGCCTCCGGCGACGACGGTGACGAGCCCGGACCACAGCAGGAACGTGCCCCGCTCCGCCCGTCCGCCCCCGCCCCTGGCCCCGGGCGCCCGGGGCACCTCGGCGCTCACTCCGCCGGCAGCCTCCAGCCCCGCCGCCCGCTGCCGTTTCCGCGCGGCCAGCCGCAGGCCCACGACCACCCAGACGGCCACGAGCGCAGCCGTCAGCCCCAGCCGGACGGGCCAGGCGAGGTCCCCAAGCGTCGATACGACGGCAACGGCGAACGGCACGAGGACCAGGGCGGCCTCGGGCCGCAGCACCAGCCACACGACGTGCAGGGCGACCAGCGCGGCAGCCCAGGCGGGCAGTCCCGCGGACCGGTGCAGCAGACCGGCACCGGCGGTGGCCACCAACGGCAGCGCCACGAACACGGACGTCCGCGCCCGCACGGGCACCCAGCCCGGCGGCAGCCCGCGCGTCCAGCGCCCCGCCTGCTCGGCGTCCCAGGACCGGCAGCCCTCGGGTATCACCGCCCCCGGCAGCCGCAGAACCTCAGCAGAATCCGTACTCATCGCTCCCCCGACCTACCTACCGACCACAAGATCTCCGGCCCCACACCGGCCGTCCCGACCGAGACACGAGCCGCGCCCGTGACGACCGGTACACGAGCCCCGCCCGTCACATCAGGGGCAAGAGCCACGCCCATGACCACCAGGGCACGAGCCACACCCGTCACGATCAGAGCATGTGCCGATGATGACGAAAGACCCTGTGATCCACGGCAACGCCCAGATCACAATCCGCCTCACCCGACGGGCCGCACACCGGGATGCCGGTGTCGCCCACGGCGTCAGCGATACCAGCGACCAGCGGCGCGCCCCCGGGCCGACGACGACCAGCTCGGCACCGAGCTTCGACACCCCACCGCAACCCGCCCCGGGCCCCCGGCCCCACACCCCCTACGCCCCGCGCCACACCCCACACGCGACACCCCGCTGCGCACGCCCGGCACCCGGCACCCGGCACGCGGCACGCGGCACGCGACGCCCGCACCCCACGCCCAGCGCCCGACACCCCGCACACGACACCCGGCCCCCTGCCCCCCCCACCCCCCGCCCAGCCCCCCCCGCCCCGCCCCCCGCCCCCGCCGCCCCCACCCCCCCGCCCCCCCACCAGCGCCCCGCGCCGGGCCACCGGCCCCCGCACACAACACCCCGCGCCCCCCTCACCCCACAGCCAGCAGAATCCCCAGCACCACGGCCCCCGCCACCGCCGGACCCAGGATCTCCCAGGCCCAGCGGACGGTGACCTCGCCCTGCGCCGTCTCCTCCTTCTCTCGCGCCCCCCACAGCTCCCGCAGCTCGTCCATGACCCGGTCGGTCTCGGCGCGCACGGGCCCGTCCGGTACGGCGGCGCCGCCGCCACGCGACAGCCCGCCGCCGAGGCCGCCGAGCCCTCCGAATCCGCCGCCGCCCCGGGCGGCGTCACGGCCGCCGGTCCGCCCGGTCCGCTCCGCCGCCGCCTTGGACTCCCGCCGGTTCGCCTTCTTCCGCGCGCGCAGCGAGACCGGGATGGACCACAGCTGGAACTTCTTCCCCGACGCGTCGACGACCTCGTTGGAGTAGCCGGACCGCAGGGAGGCCACCTGCCCCCACGGCAGCACGATCACCCGGAACGGATTGCGCACCCGGAGCCGGTCCTGGCCCGCGAACACGGCGGGCCGCAACGTGAAGGCGACGACCAGCGGCACCGCCAGGATCAGCGAGGCGAGCGCCAGCCACGGCGTGCTCCCTTCGCCCACGAGGATCGCGTCGAGGCCGAGCCAGCCCACCAGGCCCAGCAACAGCACGCCACCGGCCATGCCCGCGGGCGACCGGTAGACGCGGTCCTTGGTCTCGGGTGCCGAAGGCTGCGGCGCGGGTGACTGGTCTTCCGGGGTCGTCATGGCCACGATTCTGCCCGACGCCCACCGGCCCGCTCATCCGCAGCCCCGCCGTTCCCGAAGAGCACGGATGCAACCGACGGGGTGTACAGCCGCTACGCGCGTAGATATGCTCGTCTGGTGACCATGCCCACCAATACACCTACCGCAGCCGACGCACTCACGGACGTCACGGCGTCCGACGGCTCGCTGCGCCGCTTCCTCCACGGGCTGCCCGGCGTCGACACGGTCGGCCTGGAGGCGCGCGCCGCCGCGCTCGGCACCCGTTCCATCAAGACGACCGCGAAGGCGTACGCCATCGACCTCGCCATCTCGATGGTCGACCTGACGACGCTGGAAGGCGCGGACACCCCGGGCAAGGTCCGGGCGCTCGGCGCGAAGGCGGTCCACCCCGACCCGACCGACCGTACGACCCCGACCACGGCCGCGGTCTGCGTGTATCCGGACATGGTCGCCACCGCCAAGGCGGCCGTCGCCGGCTCCGGCGTCAAGGTCGCCTCGGTCGCCACCGCCTTCCCGGCCGGCCGCGCCGCCCTCGAGGTGAAGCTCGCGGACGTCCGTGACGCCGTCGCCGCGGGCGCCGACGAGATCGACATGGTCATCGACCGCGGGGCGTTCCTCGCGGGCAAGTACCTGAAGGTGTACGACGAGATCATCGCCGTGCGCGAGGCGTGCGGGACGGCCGCCCGGCTGAAGGTCATCTTCGAGACGGGCGAGCTGTCGACGTACGACAACATCCGCCGGGCGAGCTGGCTCGGCATGCTCGCGGGCGCCGACTTCATCAAGACCTCGACCGGCAAGGTCGCCGTCAACGCCACTCCCGCGAACACCCTGCTGATGCTGGAGGCGGTGCGCGACTTCCGCGCCCAGACCGGCGTCCAGGTCGGCGTGAAGCCCGCCGGCGGCATCAGGACGACCAAGGACGCGGTCAAGTTCCTCGTCCTGGTCAACGAGACCGCGGGCGAGGACTGGCTGGACAACCACTGGTTCCGCTTCGGCGCCTCCTCGCTCCTGAACGACCTGCTGATGCAGCGTCAGAAGCTGGCCACCGGCCGCTACTCCGGCCCCGACTACGTGACGGTGGACTGATCACCATGGCATCCACGACTGCATCCGCATTCGAGTACGCTCCGGCCCCCGAGTCCCGCTCGGTCGTCGACATCGCCCCCTCCTACGGTCTGTTCATCGACGGCGAGTTCACCGAGGCGGCCGAGGGCAAGGTCTTCAAGACCGTCTCGCCGTCCACCGAGGAGGTCCTCTCCGAGATCGCCCAGGCGGGCGAGGCGGACGTCGACCGTGCCGTGCGGGCCGCCCGCAAGGCCTTCGGGAAGTGGTCCGCGCTGCCGGGCTCCGAGCGCGCCAAGTACCTGTTCCGCATCGCCCGGATCATCCAGGAGCGCAGCCGCGAACTGGCCGTCCTGGAGACGCTGGACAACGGCAAGCCGATCAAGGAGACGCGCGACGCCGACCTGCCCCTGGTCGCCGCGCACTTCTTCTACTACGCGGGCTGGGCCGACAAGCTCGACCACGCCGGCTTCGGAGCGTCCCCCCGGCCGCTGGGCGTCGCCGGCCAGGTCATCCCCTGGAACTTCCCCCTGCTGATGCTGGCGTGGAAGATCGCCCCGGCGCTCGCCACCGGCAACACGGTCGTCCTGAAGCCGGCCGAGACGACCCCGCTGTCCGCCCTGTTCTTCGCGGACGTCTGCCGCCAGGCGGGCCTGCCCAAGGGCGTCGTCAACATCCTTCCCGGGTACGGCGACGCCGGTGCCGCGCTGGTCGCGCACCCGGACGTGAACAAGGTCGCCTTCACCGGCTCCACCGCCGTCGGCAAGGCGATCGCCCGGCAGGTCGCGGGCTCGCACAAGAAGGTCACGCTCGAACTGGGCGGCAAGGGCGCCAACATCGTCTTCGACGACGCGCCGATCGACCAGGCCGTCGAGGGCATCGTCAGCGGCATCTTCTTCAACCAGGGCCAGGTCTGCTGCGCGGGCAGCCGGCTCCTCGTCCAGGAGTCGATCCAGGACGAACTGCTGGAGTCGCTCAAGCGCCGCCTCGCCACCCTCCGGCTCGGCGATCCGCTCGACAAGAACACCGACATCGGCGCGATCAACTCAGCCGAGCAGCTCTCGCGCATCACCTCGCTCGTCGAGCAGGGCGAGGCGGAGGGCGCCGAACGCTGGTCCCCGGCCTGCGAACTGCCCACGTCCGGCTACTGGTTCGCCCCGACGCTCTTCACGAACGTCACCCAGGCGCACACCGTCGCCCGCGACGAGATCTTCGGCCCGGTCCTGTCGGTCCTCAGCTTCCGCACGCCGGAGGAGGCCGTCGCCAAGGCCAACAACACGCCGTACGGCCTGTCGGCCGGCATCTGGACGGAGAAGGGCTCCCGCATCCTCGCGGTGGCGAGCAAGCTCCGCGCGGGCGTGATCTGGTCCAACACGTTCAACAAGTTCGACCCGACGTCGCCGTTCGGCGGCTACAAGGAGTCGGGCTTCGGCCGCGAGGGCGGCCGCCACGGCCTGGAGGCGTACCTCGATGTCCGATAAGACCGACAAGACCGATCAGCAGCAGCGGCTCAGCGTCTTCAAGACCTACAAGCTGTACGTCGGCGGGAAGTTCCCGCGTTCCGAGAGCGGCCGGGTGTACGAGGTGACCGACGCAAAGGGCAAGTGGCTGGCCAACGCACCGCAGTCGTCCCGCAAGGACGCCCGGGACGCGGTCGTCGCCGCGCGCAAGGCGTTCGGCGGCTGGTCCGGGGCGACGGCGTACAACCGCGGCCAGATCCTCTACCGCGTCGCGGAGATGCTGGAGGGCCGCAAGGGCCAGTTCGTCCACGAGGTGGCCGAGGCCGAGGGCCTGTCGAAGTCCAAGGCCGCCGACCAGGTCGAGGCGACGATCGACCGCTGGGTCTGGTACGCGGGCTGGACCGACAAGATCGCCCAGGTCGTGGGCGGCGGAAACCCGGTCGCGGGCCCGTACTTCAACCTCTCCTCGCCCGAACCGACGGGCGTGGTCGCGGTTCTGGCGCCGCAGGAGTCGTCCTTCCTGGGCCTGGTCTCGGTGCTCGCCCCGGTGATCACGACCGGCAACACGGCGATCGTGATCGCGAGCGAGCGCTCGCCGCTCCCGGCGCTGTCGCTCGGCGAGGTGCTGGCCACCTCCGACGTGCCCGGCGGGGTCGTCAACGTCCTGTCCGGCCGTACGGCGGAGATCGCGGCGCCGCTCGCCTCCCACCAGGACGTCAACGCGATCGACCTGGCGGGCGCCGACGACGTGCTGGCGAAGGAGCTGGAGATCGCGGCGGCCGACAACCTGAAGCGCGTCCTTCGTCCACAGCCTGTGGACGACTGGTCGGCGGCTCCCGGCACCGACCGCATGACGGCCTTCCTGGAGACGAAGACGGTCTGGCACCCCACGGGTTCACTGGGCGCCTCGGGCTCGTCGTACTAGGCAGGCCACCGGGCCCTTGAGACGCGGAAGCCGCGCCGCCCCTCCGTCCGGGGGCGGCGCGGCTTCCGTCCGTGCGGGCCGGCCTCAGCCGCCCAGCACCTTCGTCACGTCACCCAGCACCGGGACCGAGCCGATCGACTGCGCCTGCGCCACCGGCCCGGTGAGCATCTGGGAGGTCAGCGGCTTGAAGTCGGCGAGCTGGGTGCCGACGCCGTTGTCGAGCGGGTCGACGCCGGTGCCCGCGAGAGGGTTGGGCTTGAGGCCGGTGACGGCCCCGGTGACGTACGTCAGGGAGCCGAGCGCTCCCTGCACGCCCGCCTGCGGGTCGAGCTGACCGACCGAGGTGGGCCTCGTCCGCACCACGTCGACGGCGGGCTCTCCGGTCGCCGCGGCGGCGGTCCCGGCGCCGGCGCCCAGCGCCACCCCGGCGGTCGCGAGGGCGGCGAGGGCGCGCCGGCCGGTGGAGGTCTGGGGGGAAGCGTGTCGGGCCATCGATGCCGCCTTCTGATGCGCAAGGTGATCAGGTCGACACGAAGGGTAGTTGAGGTGTGACGCGCGCATCAAAGCCGACCCGCGGGGTCGTTGACGGCCGGGGGGATGCCTCACACTGGTGTCCCGTGACCTCCCCTTTGCCCATACCGACGCGAGTCGTGCTGCTCTGCGGCCCTTCCGGCTCCGGCAAGTCCCTGCTCGCGGCCCGCTCCGGCCTCCCTGTGCTGCGGCTCGACGACTTCTACAAGGAGGGTGACGACCCGACGCTGCCGCTGGTCGACGGGAGTTCCGACATCGACTGGGACCACCCCGGCTCGTGGGACGCGGACACGGCCCTCGCCTCGATCGTGGAACTGTGCGGCACGGGCCGTACGAACGTTCCCGTCTACGACATCTCGCTCAGCGCGCGTACCGGCGCGGACGCGATCGACTTCGGACGGACCCCGGTGTTCATCGCGGAGGGCATCTTCGCCGCCGAGATCGTGAACCGGTGCCGCGAACTGGGCGTCCTGGCCGACGCGCTGTGCCTGAGCCGCGGACCGGTGAAGACCTTCCGCCGCCGCTTCCTGCGCGATCTGAAGGAGGGCCGCAAGTCGGTGCCCTTCCTGCTGCGCCGCGGCTGGCGGCTGATGCGCTCCGAACGCTCGATCGTCGCCCGGCAGACCGCGCTCGGGGCGCACGCCTGCGACCGCGACGAGGCGTTGGGCCGCCTGGCGGCGGCGACGGCGGGCGACCGCGCCCCGTCGGCGCGTACGGCCGCCTAGGACGCTCCCACCGGCGCGGGCGGACACGCAGAAGCGGGACTGGACGGACCCCCCGGCCCTCCAGCCCCGCTTCCTCGGTGCTCCCCCGTGTCCCCCCGGGGTGGTGCTTCCCCCGTGCTTGCGCGGTACCGCTCCGCCGACGTCCCCCGTCGGGCCCCCCGGTACCGCTTCCCCCGTGTTTCCCCCGTGTTCCCCCGTTCACCGGCTCCCCTGAGCGGAGCCGGGCCTTCCCCCGTTCACCCTCAGGCGACAAGCTCCCCGAAGGCGTCTTCCTCGTCACGGCCGAAGCTGAGGACCTCGTCCTCGCGCAGCCGGCGGAGCGACCGCCAGATGCTCGACTTCACCGTGCCGACACTGATGTCGAGGATCTCCGCGATCTCCGGGTCGGTGCGGCCCTCGTAGTAACGAAGGACCAGCATCGTCCGCTGGAGTTCGGGGAGCCGGGCCAGCGCCTGCCACAGGACCGCGCGCAGCTCGGTGCCGCGCATCGCGTCCGTGTCGCCGGCCGTCTCCGGCAGCTCCTCGGTCGGGTACTCGTTCAGCTTGCGGCGGCGCCACGCGCTGATGTGCAGGTTGGTCATCGTCCGGCGGAGGTATCCGCCGACCGCGGCCTTGTCACTGATCCGGTCCCACGCCCGGTACGTCGAGAACAGCGCGCTCTGGAGCAGGTCCTCGGCCTCGAAGCGGTCGCCGGTGAGGTGGTAGGCGGTGGCGTACAGGGAGGCGCGGCGCTCCTGGACGTAGGCGGTGAACTCCGCCTCGGTCAGCGAGCGACGCTCCCCCGTGTCCTCCCTGTACGCGGCTCCCCCGTGAGCCGCCTGTTCCCCCGTGTCGACCACCGTCATGAAGGTGGTGTGCTGTCGCCCGGTGCCGCGAGCGCACCCCCGCCCGCTCACGGCACCGGACTTCTCGGAACCCCGGTGTACGTCGTGCAGACGCGTGACGACTGCGACTGCGTTGGTGCTCATACCGTGCAGCGTGTTCATCTCGCGCCCCCCGTCGTGGACTTCCGGTGTTCGGTCTCCTGCGCCGGTCCGGCTCCGCTGTGTTTCCGCGTCGCCTTGTCCGTGACCAAAAGATTGCCCGGGGCACTTCATCGCCGTGTCCGCCGACTGTCACAGACCTGTCACAGGGGCCTGTCACGACCACTCCACAGACCGTCCACAGGCGTCCGGGGTACGGCAGTTGACTTGGTCCGCCCAGGTCACCGTGGGACGGTACGGCGCGACCCGGCCGCGGCCCTCGCGTTCGACCCGGGCACCGGCACCGGGGGCCTCGCGGCGGTGCCGGCGCGGCGTCGGCCGGGTGGTGGGACGGACATCAGCCCGCGCGCCGTCGACCGTGCCCGGGACCACGCCCGGCGGCTCGGGCTGGACGGGCGGATCGCGGTGGCTCCGGGGCTGTATCCGGGCGGGGGGCGCGGCGGACGGCGCCGCGGCCGGGCGTGTCGATCTCGTCGTCTGCGACCCGCCGTGGCCGCCCGGCCGGCCGGCCGCCGCTCTGGAACCGGGGGTGTTCGACGAGGACAGCGGGATGTCGGGCGGGTTCCTGGCGGGTCCGGGGCAGCACCTGCGGCCGGGCGGCGAGGGCCGGCTGATCTTGTCCGAGCTGGCCGAACACCTCGGTCCGCGCACCGCGAGGAGCTGCTCCGGCTCGTCGAAACCGCAGGTCCGCGGGTTGCGGGCCGTACCGGTGTACGGCCTGGGAACAGGAGTTCGCGGGATGGGTCCGACCCCCTGTACGCGGCCCGCGCCGCGGAAACCATCTCCCTCTGGCGCCTCACCACCGACCCACAGGTCGAACGACAGCCCCCTCATGGGCCAGAATGAGCCCGTGCCTTCCCTGTTGCTGATCGAGGACGACGACGCCATCCGTACGGCCCTGGAGCTCTCACTGACGCGCCAGGGACACCGGGTGGCCACCGCTGCCAGCGGTGAGGACGGTCTGAAGCTGCTGCGCGAGCAGCGGCCGGATCTCATCGTGCTGGACGTGATGCTGCCCGGCATCGACGGATTCGAGGTGTGCCGACGCATCCGGCGCACCGACCAACTGCCGATCATCTTGCTGACCGCGCGCAGCGACGACATCGACGTGGTCGTCGGACTGGAGTCCGGCGCCGACGACTATGTCGTCAAACCCGTGCAGGGCCGGGTGCTGGACGCCCGGATCCGGGCCGTGCTGCGGCGCGGCGAGCGCGAGTCGAGCGATTCGGCGACGTTCGGCAGTCTCGTCATCGACCGCGCGGCGATGACGGTGACGAAGAACGGCGAGGATCTGCAGCTCACGCCGACCGAACTGCGGCTGCTGCTCGAACTGAGCCGGCGGCCGGGGCAGGCGCTGTCCCGGCAGCAGCTGCTGCGGCTGGTGTGGGAGCACGACTACCTGGGCGACTCGCGACTGGTGGACGCCTGTGTCCAGCGGCTGCGGGCCAAGGTGGAGGACGTGCCGTCGTCCCCGGTCCTGATCCGTACCGTGCGCGGCGTCGGCTACCGCCTGGACGCCCCTCAGTGACACAGCGGCAAGGGGGGCTCCGCGGCTGGTCCGCGGCGCGTAAGGGAAGACTTTCGCGGCTGCGTTTCACCAGCCTGCGGCTGCGGCTCGTCGTCGTCTTCGGGGCGGTGGCGCTGACCGCCGCGGTGTCCGCGTCCGGCATCGCGTACTGGCTCAACCGCGAGGCCGTGCTGACCCGTACCCAGGGTGCGGTGCTGCGGGACTTCGAGCAGGAGATGGAGAACCGGGCGGGTTCGCTGCCCGAGCATCCCTCGCAGGACGAGCTCCAGCACACCGCCGGGCAGATGGCCAACAGCAGCCAGCGCTTCAGTGTGCTGCTGGTGGGCGAGGACTCCAGCGGCAAGACCGTCTACGGCAACTCGGGCGGCCTCAACGGGTTCTCGCTGGAGGACGTGCCCGGGGCGCTGCGTACGGCGGTGAACAAGCGGCAGGACGTCACGGGCGGCAACAAGGCGCCGTACCACCTGTACTGGCAGCGGGTCGTCGACCACGGAACGCCGTATCTGGTGGCCGGGACGCAGGTGAACGGGGGCGGGCCGACCGGGTACATGCGCAAGTCGCTGGAGCCGGAGGCCAAGGACCTCAACTCGCTGGCCTGGTCGCTGGGGATCGCCACCGGCCTCGCGCTGATCGGGGCCGCGCTGCTCGCGCAGGCCGCCGGGACGACCGTGCTGAAGCCGGTGCACCGGCTGGGCGTCGCGGCGCGGCGGCTCGGCGAGGGCCGGTTCGACACCCGGCTGCAGGTGTCCGGGACGGACGAACTCGCCGATCTGTCAAGGACGTTCAACCGGGCCGCGGAGTCCCTGGAGAAGCGGGTCGCCGACATGGCCGCGCGGGACAACGCCTCGCGGCGGTTCGTCGCCGACATGTCGCACGAGCTGCGGACTCCGCTGACCGCCATCACCACCGTCGCGGAGGTGCTGGAGGAGGAGCTGGACGCCGAGTCGGGCAGCATCGACCCGATGATCGAGCCCGCGGTGCGGCTGGTCGTCAGCGAGACACGGCGGCTGAACAACCTCGTCGAGAACCTGATGGAGGTCACCCGCTTCGACGCCGGCACGGCGCGGCTGGTCCTGGACGACGTCGATGTCGCCGACCAGATCACCCACTGCATCGACGCGCGCGCCTGGCTGGACGCGGTCGACCTGGACGCCGAGCGCGGCATCCACGCCCTGCTCGACCCGCGCCGGCTGGACGTGATCCTCGCCAACCTCATCGGCAACGCGCTCAAGCACGGCGGTTCGCCGGTGCGGGTGTCGGTGTCGGCGGCGGACGACGCGGTCGTCATCTCGGTGCGTGACCACGGGCCCGGCATTCCCGAGGAGGTGCTGCCGCACGTCTTCGACCGGTTCTACAAGGCGAGCGCCTCCCGGCCGCGCTCCGAGGGCAGCGGGCTCGGTCTGTCCATCGCCCTGGAGAACGCCCACATCCACGGCGGCGAGATCACCGCCGCCAACTCCCCCGAGGGCGGTGCGGTGTTCACGCTGCGGCTGCCCCGGGGCGTCCTGGAGGCGGCGGAGCAGGGCGGCGAGGAGGACGAGCGGGCCGTGCGGCCGACGCCGTCCGTCCAGTCCATGCCCGTGCAGTCCGGGAAGTCCGTGCAGGACAAGGGGGACGCGTAGTGACCATGCGCCGTGCGACGGTACGACGACTGCTCGCCGTGCCCGTGCTGGCCGGCCTTGCCGGTCTGCTCGCCGGCTGCGGGATCCGGGCGACCGAGGTGCCGACCGACTTCGGGCCCGCCCCCTCCCGGGCGCGCTGCTCGCTCACCGAGCCGGACGTGACGTCGCAGTCCGCCCGGGTGGGCGTGCCGGTGCAGGTGTTCCTGCTGTGCGGTTCGTCGCTGGTGACCGTCGACCGGTCCGTGCGGGTGCCGGACGGCGCCGCCGACTTCGAGCGGCGGGTGCTGGTGGCGCAGGGCCTGCTCGACCAGCTCGCCGAGTCGCCGTCGGCGGGCGAGAAGGAGGCCGGGTACACGACGGACGTGCGCGGCGGTATGACGGTCGGCGGGCCCCGGGCGAACGACCCCGACGACGCCCTGCGGCTGAGCACCCGGCCCGGGAGCCTGACCTCGTACGCCCTCGCCCAGCTGGTCTGCACGTTCTCCGACTCGGCGGCGGCCGAGGGCGACGGCTCGGTGATCCTGGGCGGCCCCGGCTCCGACCCGCTGCGCCGCTACGAGTGCACCGACGAGGTCCGCTCACGCCCCGGCAGCACGGAACCCCCGTCCTCGGCGGTCACCGACAGCGGCTGAACCGGACCGGGCGTCCGGCCTGGTGTGGCGGACGCCTCACGTCGCGTCCGGCGGCCGTGGTCGCCGCAGGTCACCCTCTGCCGAAGGGGGTGCGGCGGCGGGCGGGGCGGGTGTCGTGGGCGGGTGCCTGGGGGCGAGCCGGAACCGATCGTGCCGGGGGGCGCGTCTTGGGGGGCGTGCAGCGTCAAGGCTCCATCGGCGGCAGCGCCGCGATCCGCATCCGCGCGACCGGGATTCTCCTCCTGGCCGCCCACCTCGTGTTCGTCGCCTGGGTCGCGCTGCGCCCGTTGAACGTCCCCTGGGTGGTACCGGCCAATCTCCATCCGTTCGACGGGATACGGGCCGACCTGAGACTGGGCTGGCCCGAGGCGGCCCGGCGGATCGGCGAGGGACTGGCGCTGCTGGCCCCGCTGGGCTTTCTGCTGCCGCTGGTGCACGGCAGGCTCCGGGTCTCGCCGCTCGCCTCCCTGATCCGTACGGTCACGGCGGGCGCCCTGCTGTCGCTGGGCATCGAGCTGCTGCAGACCGGGGTGCCCGGTCAGGTCGCGGACGTCGACTCGATGCTGCTGAACACCCTGGGCGTGGCGCTGGCGCATGTCGCGGTGGTGCCGCCGGCGCGCGCGTGGCTGCGCCGCAGGGACGAGCGCCGGGGATGGGCCGCGGTCCGTCAGGAGGAGGCCGCTCAGGGTCTGACCCCGAGGATTCCCAGGGTCGGGGTCGCACCGTAGAGCGACGCTTCGTCCCCTTCGTCACCGTAGCGTGGAAGACAGATGGAGGGGCCGCAGGGGCCGCCTCCGTCCCCCACCCTCGACTTCGCTCGAGCGGGTGGGCCCCCATCGCTCGCGAAGGAGCCGCAGATGTCCAGCCTCGCTCGCCCCACCAACGGCCGCATGATCGGCGGAGTGTGCGCCGCGCTGGCCCGGCGCTTCGGCACCTCCGCGACCACGATGCGCGTGATCTTCGTGCTCTCCTGTCTGCTGCCCGGCCCGCAGTTCCTGCTCTACATAGCGCTGTGGGTCCTGCTGCCGTCGGAGGACAAGGCGGCGCGCACGGCCTGGTGACGGCCGTCCACAGCAACGCCGTCGGGGCGTGCCCGGTGTTTCCGGGTGCGCCCCGACGGCGTGTCGTGCGTGACGGACGGTGCCGTTCAGCCCAGCGGGATGCCGTTCACCGGCAGGCCGTGCGTCGGCAGGCCCTTGAGCGGCAGACCACCGAGCAGACCGGCGACGGGCGAGGTCGGCCCCTCGGCGAGCACCTTCTCGGCGACCGGCTGCGCGGCGGTCAGACCCGCACCGAGCGCCGGCTGGGCCTGCGTCAGCACCTCACCGGCCGCGGGCAGCGCCGAGGTCAGTTTCTCCGCCGGCAGGGTCCTGGTGACACCGTCCAGGGCCTGCGTGGCGTCCGGGACGGCCGGGGCGGCGTTCGCGGCGCCCGCACCGACGGCGGCGAAGGCGGCACCGAGAGCGGCGACACCGAGGGTCTTGGCAGCAGACTGCTTCATGATGAATGCGTCCTCGAATGGGATACGGGGAACTGAACGGTTCTCGACCGTAAACACGTAGAGGGGTCGGCGGCAAACATCGAAATGCGGACGGATGGTGAACATCCGCCCGCATTCCGTGCCCCGGAAAACCGCTACTCAGCCTTCGATACCCGTAGAACCGCTGGTGGAGGCGGTCTGCTGGAACAGCCATTCGGACTTCAGCTCGGAATAACCGGGCTTGATCACGTCACTGATCATGGCAAGTCGTTCATCGAAAGGAATGAATGCTGACTTCATAGCATTGACGGAGAACCACTGGAGATCGTCGAGCGTATAGCCGAACGCGTCGACAAGGTGCTCGAATTCGCGACTCATGCTGGTGCCGGACATCAGACGGTTGTCCGTGTTGACGGTGGCCCGGAAATGCAGCCGTCGCAGCAGGCCGATGGGGTGCTCGGCGTAGGAGGCGGCCGCTCCGGTCTGCAGGTTGGAGCTGGGGCACAGCTCCAGCGGGATGCGCTTGTCGCGGACGTAGGAGGCGAGCCGGCCGAGCCGCACACTGCCGTCGGCGGCGATCTCGATGTCGTCGATGATGCGCACCCCGTGGCCGAGCCGGTCGGCGCCGCACCACTGGAGGGCCTGCCAGATCGACGGCAGCCCGAAGGCCTCGCCGGCGTGGATGGTGAAGTGGTTGTTCTCGCGCTTGAGGTACTCGAAGGCGTCGAGGTGCCGGGTGGGCGGGAAACCCGCCTCCGCGCCCGCGATGTCGAAGCCCACGACCCCCAGGTCCCGGTAGCGGTTGGCGAGTTCGGCGATCTCCAGGGCGCGGGCCGCGTGCCGCATGGCGGTGAGCAGGGCGCCGACGCGGATGCGGTGGCCGCTCTGCCGAGCCGTGCGCTCACCCTCCCGGAAGCCCTCGTTGACGGCCTCGACGACCTCTTCGAGGCTCAGTCCGCCCTCGAGGTGCTGTTCCGGCGCGTAGCGCACCTCGGCGTAGACGACACCGTCCTCGGCGAGGTCCTCGGCGCACTCGCGGGCGACCCGGACGAGCGCGTCGCGGGTCTGCATCACGCCGACGGTGTGCGAGAAGGTCTCCAGGTACCGTTCCAGCGAACCGGAGTCGGCGGCCTCCCGGAACCAGATGCCGAGCTTGTCGGGGTCGGTTTCCGGGAGCCCGGCGTACCCGGAGTCCCGGGCGAGGTCGACGATCGTGCCGGGACGCAGCCCGCCGTCGAGATGGTCGTGCAGCAGAACCTTGGGTGCCCGCCGGATCTGGTCCGAGCTCGGGGTGATGCCCGCCTGGGTGCTCTGGCTCGTCATTTCCGCACTCTAACTCCTACGCGCGTAGACGGCGCGCTGTACAACTCCGCCGATACGTAACGGTGACCGCCCGGACAGGTGGAGTACAACGGCGCTTCTGACACTGTTCTGTCATGGCACAGGATGTGACGCCGGTTCGGACGGTCCGGCTGGGGAAGGCGCTCGGCCCCGCGCCGACGGCGGTGAGCGGGGTGGTGCTGCTGCTCCCGGGCGGCGAGGAGGTGTCCGGCCGGAGGCCGTCCGCCGTGTGGGCGGCCGCCTCCGTACGGGGGTTGGGGCGCAGGCTGGCCCGGGCGGGACGCGAGGAGGGCCTCGCCGTGCACGCCGTGCACTACCGCTACCGCGGCTGGAACGGCAGCGAGGCGCATCTCGCGGCCGACGCGGCCTGGGCGGCCGACGAGGCCGTACGGCGTTACGGAGACGTCCCGGTGTGCCTGACCGGCGTCGACATGGGCGCGCGGGCCGCGTTGCGGGCGGGCGGTCACGAGGCCGTCAACTCCGTGCTGGCGATCGCTCCCTGGCTGCCGGAGGAGGACATGGCCGCTCCACCCGAACCGGTGAAGCAGCTGGCCGGGCGGCGGGTGCTGATCGTGCACGGCACGAACGACGAGCGCTGCGACCCCGAACTGTCGTTCCGGCTCGCGGCACGGGCGAAGAAGGCGAACCGGGACGTGTGCCGGTTCGAGGTGCACTCCGACGGCCACGGGCTGCATCAGTACCGCGGTGAAGTCCTCGCGCTGGCCGAGGACTTCGTCATGGGCGCGCTGTTCGGCCGGGCGCTCTCCCGGCCGGTGGAGGACGCGCTCGCCGCCCCGCCGCCGCTGGGGCTGCGGATGCCGTTGGCCGTGGGGTTCGGCAGCTCGTTACGGCGCCCGGGCCGCCCGTGAGGCACGGCCCTCAGTCCGGCAGGAGGTTGCCCCTCCTCGACAGCAGGAACTTCTTGAAGGCCGCCACGGGCGGGGTGTCCGGATGTCCGTCCAGCCAGGCCACGCCGATCTCGCGGGCGGCCCTCGGGGCCGTGACCGTCAGCTCCACCACTCCCGGGCGGGCCACGGCGGGCGGCGGCAGCAGCGCCACCCCCAGCCCCGCCGCCACCAGTCCGCGCAGGGTCTCCGCCTCCTCGCCCTCGAAGGCGATCCGGGGCCGGAAACCGGCCTCCTTGCAGAGGTCGTCGGTGATCCGGCGCAGGCCGTAGCCCGGTTCCAGGGTCAC
This sequence comes from Actinobacteria bacterium OV320, assembly GCA_001298545.1. Lineage (GTDB taxonomy): Bacteria > Actinomycetota > Actinomycetes > Streptomycetales > Streptomycetaceae > Streptomyces > Streptomyces coriariae. The sequence continues at coordinate 235,120 of LJCX01000029.1, read as the reverse complement.
GAAGGTCTCGTCGGCGGCCTCGGCGAGGCGGACCCGCCTGCGGGCCGCGAGACGGTGGTCGGCGGGGACGACCAGGCGCAGCTTCTGCTCGTCGAGGCGGCGGGCCACCAGGTCGGGGGCGTCCGGGACCGGGGAGGTCAGACAGAGGTCCAGCTCCCCCGCCCGCAGCCGTTCGAGCATCGCCTCGCCGTAGTTCTGGACCAGGCTGAAGCGGACGCGGGGGTGATCGGCGCGGAAGGCGTGGATCAGCCCGGGGACGGTCTCCGCTCCCATGGTGTGCAGGAAGCCGAAGGCGACCTTGCCGGTAGCCGCGTCGGCGTCCGCCCGGACCTCGTCGGCGCCCCGCTCGATCTCGCCGAGGGCCCGCTCGACGGAGGCGAGGAAGGTGCGCCCGGCCGGGGTGAGGGAGACCGTGCGGCCGTGCCGGGCGAACAGGTCGACGCCCAGGTCCTGTTCGAGGCGGACCATGGCCCGGGAGAGCGTCGACTGCGGGACCTGCATCTCCTGCGCGGCGCGCGTGACGTGCTCGGTACGGGCGACTCCGGCGAAGTACGCGAGCCGGGGGGCCAGCGTCCTCGACATGGCTGCCGTGTCCGCCATGTCTTCTGTGTCACTGGACGGTGACAGGCGAGCCTCTGACCTCTGCTGATGCACCATGGGAACGATTATGACGATTCCATGCATTGGACGGATGAGCGGGGGCGTACGTAACTTCGAGGCATGTCTCCCGCCAGTACCGGGGCGTCCACGATCGTGGACGCCGCGTCCTCCGCTCCCGTCTCCTCCACTCCCCTGTCCGCCGACTCCCGTCTGGCCCCCGGCGGCCCCGGCTACCGCCGGATGAGCTTCGCGCTCTTCCTCGCCGGTGTGGCCACCTTCGCCCTGCTGTACTCCACGCAGGCGCTCCTGCCGCTGATCTCCACCGACTTCGGGGTGGCGGCGAGTCAGGCGAGCTGGACGGTGGCGGCGGCGACCGGCGGACTGGCGCTGTTCGTGCTCCCGATGAGCGCCCTGTCGGAGCGCTACGGCCGCCGTACGGTCATGACGGCCTCGCTGGGTGTCGCGGTCGGCGTGGGCATGCTGGTCCCGTTCGCGCCCTCGCTGGGCACGCTGGTCGTGCTGCGGGCCGTGCAGGGCGCGGCGCTGGCCGGTCTCCCGGCGTCGGCGACCGCGTATCTCGCCGAGGAGGTCCGGCCGAAGGCGCTCGTCACGGCGATCGGCCTGTTCGTGGCGGGCAACAGCGTCGGCGGGATGAGCGGGCGGGTCATCACCGGCTGGGTCGCGCAGGAGTGGGGCTGGCGGGTGGCCGTCGGGGTGATCGGCGCCCTCGCGGTGGCCTGCGCGATCGCCTTCCGCCTGCTGCTGCCGGCGCCCCGGCACTTCAAGGCGGGTTCACTGGCGCCCCGCGTGCTGATCGGCACGGTCCGCGAACACCTCGCCAACCCGCTGCTGTGCCGCCTGTACGCGATCGGCGCGCTGTTCATGACGGTCTTCGGCGGCGTGTACACGGTGATCGGGTACCGGCTGACGGAGGCGCCGTTCTCCCTCCCCCAGGGCATCGTCGGCTCGATCTTCCTGGTGTACCTGGTGGGCACGGTGTCGGCGTCGACGGCGGGCCGGCTGGTCGGCCGGCTCGGCCGGCGCGGCGCGCTGTACCTGGCGGGCGGCACCACGGCCACCGGACTGCTGCTGTCGCTGGCGGACTCGCTGGCCCTGGTCCTGCTCGGCCTGGTCCTGATCACGGCGGGCTTCTTCGCGGGGCACGCGGTGGCCTCCTCGGCGGTCAGCAAGACGGCGACGACCGGCCGCGCCCAGGCCTCCGCCCTCTACCAGTCCGCGTACTACATCGGCTCCAGCGCCGGTTCCACGGTCGGCGCGCTGGCCTTCCACTCGGGCGGCTGGGCCGGCACGGTCTGCGTGGGTGTCCTGGCGGTGCTCGGCGTCGTGACGATCACGGTGTTCGGGACCCGGGCGGCCCGCCGGGAGACGCTGGTCGCCGCTCACTGATCGTCCCGCGGCCGTCCCGCGGTCTTCCCCCTGCTCGGGGCCGGTTGTCAGTGGTGGCGCATAGCCTCCGCGCGACGACCGGTACGAGCAGGGGGTTTTTTGATGGAGTTCCGGATCGACCGCGGTGACCTCGCCGAGGCGGTGGCCTGGGCGGCCCGCGCGCTGCCCGCCCGTACGCCGGTGCCCGTGCTGGGCGGGCTGCTGCTGGACGCGGCGGCGGGCCGGCTGACCGTGTCGGGGTTCGACTTCGAGACGGCGGCGCGGATCGAGACCGACGCCGAGGTCGGTGCGGCGGGCCGGGTGCTCGTGCTCGGCCGCCGGCTCCTCGACATCTGCAAGGTGCTGCCGGACGGACCGGTGAGCTGCGCCGTGGCCGGCACCCGGTTCACGGTCGAGGCGGGCGGCACCAGTTTCGGCCTGTCGACCCTCCCGCGCGAGGAGTACCCCACCCCGCCCGAGCCGCCGCGGGCGTACGGCACCGTGGACGCGGCCGCGTTCGCGACCGCCGTCGCCCAGGTCGCGGTGGCCGCCGGCCGCGACGACACGCTGCCGGTCCTGACCGGCGTCCAACTGCACCTGGAAGGCGACGAGATGACGCTGTCGGCGTCGGACCGCTACCGGTACGCGGTACGGCGGCTGGAGTGGAAGCCGCAGGCGGCCGCCGAAGGGGTGGCGGAGGCGCTCGTGCCGGCCCGGCGGCTGCTGGACGTGACCCGGTCGCTGGCCCGGTGCGGGACCGTCCGGGTCGGGCTCGACGGGGCCTCGGGGGCCGGCCCGATCGGGTTCGAGGGCGGGCGGACGCGGACGGTGGTCAGGCGGCTGGACGGACGGCTGCCCGCCTACGGGAAGCTGTTCGACATGGCGGGGGCAGCGGTCGCCGAGGTGGACACCGCAGCGCTGACGGAGGCCGTACGGAGAGTGGCGGTGGTGGCGGAGGCGAACAGCCCGGTACGGCTGGACTTCTCGGCCGGGTCCGTCCTGCTGCGCGCCGGTTACGGCGACGACGTGGCCGCTCAGCGGCTGCCCGCCGGGCTGACCGGCGCCGAGGAGGTGACCGTGGCCTTCAACCCGGTCTACCTGCTGGAGGCGCTGACCTCCTTCGAGGCGCCGAGGCTGCGGGTGGAGCTGCTGGGGACGGGCCAGCGGGCGCTGCTCGGCGCGGCGGACGCGCCCGAGGTCCATCGGCACCTGCTGATGTCCGTGAAGCAGCTGGTCTGAGAGCGCCTTCCAGGTGCCGTCCAGGCGCCGTCCACGTGCCGTCCACGTGCCGTCCACACGCCTTCCAGCTGGGCCTTTGCCGACTCGGCGGGCCATTGTCAGTGGGCTGCGGTAGCTTCCGAGGTGCTGGGCGCGAAGACGCGTGACGGAACGGCCACAGGGGTGGGTGGACGATGGGCGACAGCACGGCGACGACGACCGAGATCGACGTCGCACTGGAGAAGCACCGGACGGAACTGACCGGCTACTGCTACCGCATGCTCGGCTCCTCCTTCGAGGCCGAGGACGCGGTGCAGGACACCCTGGTCCGCGCCTGGCGGAGCTACGCGAAGTTCGAGGGCCGCTCCAGTCTGCGCTCGTGGCTGTACCGGATCGCGACGAACGTCTGTCTGGACATGCTGACGGCCGGCAACAAGCGGGCCCGGCCGATGGACCTCTCCGAGTCCACCCCGCTCGCCCGGGCGGCGCTCTCGCCCCGCCCCGACAACACCTGGCTGGAGCCGATGCCGGACGCCCGTGTGCTGCCGACGGTGGAGGACCCGGCCGAGGCGGCGGTCGCCAAGGAGTCGGTGCGCCTGGCGTTCATGGCCGCGCTGCAGCAGCTGCCGCCGAAACAGCGGGCCGTGCTGATCCTGCGGGAGGTGCTGGCGTGGAAGGCGAGCGAGGTCGCCGAGCTGCTCGACACCTCGGTCGCCTCGGTCAACAGCGCGCTCCAGCGGGCGCGGGCGACCCTGTCCGAGCGGGAGAGCGCCGGCGCGGACGCGGCGGTGTCCGACCCGTTGGACGAGGAGCAGCAGAAGCTGCTCGACCGCTATGTGGCGGCCTTCGAGGGCTATGACATGACGGCGCTGACGGCCCTCCTCCACGAGGACGCCATCATGACGATGCCGCCGTTCGACCTGTGGCTGACCGGCCACGACGACATCACCGGCTTCATGACCACGCTCGGCTCCGCGTGCGAGGGCTCGCGCCTGCTGCCGGTCCAGGTCAACGGCCTGCCGGGCTTCGCCCAGTACAAGCCGGACCCCGACAAGGGCGGATTCACCCCGTGGGCGATCCAGGTCCTGGAGATCTCAGACGGCCGCCTCACCGGGTTCCACTTCTACCTCGACACCCAGCGCTGGTTCCCCCTCTTCGGCCTCCCCCTCCACCTCGAAGCGGAGACCGACGAGGTCGAGCAGGGCGCGTAGGACCGGGTCGGGGGCGCGCAGTCGCAGGTGTCCCCCGGCCCGCCGGGCGGCCAGCTGCAGCCGCGCCAGCAGGTCGACGGCGGTGAGCCCCGGCGGCCCTATCCCGGCGACGTCACAGACGACGACGGCGGCGCCGGTGGCCTCCATCAGCGCCCGCACGTCGTCGACGAGCCCGGCCACCCGGGGGCGGGTGACGGGGCCTGTCAGGGTGAACACGGGCGGTGTCGTCGATTCCACGATCGGTAGACCGGCGCGGGGCGCCCAACTCATCGAAAGCGGGCGATCCGCCGCCGGGCGGTCCCGTCAGGCGATGCGCTCCAGCACCACGGGGGACGCGGTGAACCCGGTGCCGGCCGCGCCGATGTCGTACGAGCCCGTCACCGCCTCAAGTGCGTACGCGAAGCGCTCCGGGGTGTCCGTGTGCAGGGTCAGCAGGGGCTGGCCCGCCGTGACCGTGTCGCCGGGCTTGGCGTGGAGTTCGACGCCCGCGCCCGCCTGCACCGGGTCTTCCTTGCGGGCCCGGCCCGCGCCGAGGCGCCAGGCGGCGATACCGATGTCGTAGGCGTCGAGGCGGGTCAGGACGCCCGAGGCGTCCGCCGTCACCACGTGCTGTTCCTTCGCCGTGGGAAGCGGGGCGTCCGGATCGCCGCCCTGGGCCGCGATCATGCGGCGCCAGACGTCCATCGCCGAGCCGTCGGCCAGCGCCTTCGCCGGGTCCGCGTCCTTCACGCCGGCCGCGTCGAGCATCTCGCGGGCGAGCGCGATCGTCAGTTCCACCACGTCCGCCGGACCGCCGCCGGCCAGCACCTCGACCGACTCGCGGACCTCGAGGGCGTTGCCGGCCGTGAGACCGAGGGGGGTGGACATGTCGGTCAGCAGGGCGACCGTCTTCACGCCGTGGTCGGTGCCGAGGCCGACCATCGTCGAGGCCAGCTCACGCGCGTCCTCGATGGTCTTCATGAAGGCTCCGGTGCCGACCTTCACGTCGAGGACCAGGGAGCCGGTGCCCTCCGCGATCTTCTTCGACATGATCGACGAGGCGATCAGCGGGATCGCCTCCACGGTGCCCGTGACGTCCCGCAGCGCGTACAGCTTCTTGTCGGCCGGGGCCAGGCCGTCGCCCGCCGCGCAGATCACCGCGCCGGTCGTGTCCAGGACGTGCAGCATCTCCTCGTTCGACAGCAGCGCGCGCCAGCCCGGGATCGACTCCAGCTTGTCCAGGGTGCCGCCGGTGTGGCCGAGACCGCGGCCGGAGAGCTGCGGGACCGCCGCGCCGCAGGCCGCCACCAGCGGGGCCAGCGGGAGCGTGATCTTGTCGCCGACGCCGCCCGTGGAGTGCTTGTCGGCCGTCGGGCGGGACAGCGCCGAGAAGTCCATGCGCTCACCGGAAGCGATCATCGCGGCCGTCCAGCGGGCGATCTCGCGACGGTTCATGCCGTTGAGCAGGATCGCCATGTTGAGGGCGGCCATCTGGTAGTCGGCGACCTCACCGCCGGTGTACGCGTCGATGACCCAGTCGATCTGCGCGTCGCTGAGCTCACCGCGGTCCCGCTTGGTGCGGATGACGGAGACGGCGTCCATGGCCATGGCTTTCCTTCCGTGGTGCACCGGGGGGTGCACGGTGGTGCGACAAGACGTTCCGGAAATCGCGCGGCCCCTCTGCGCCAGTCAGAGGGGCCGCGCGGGACTTACTTGGTGAGGTGACCCGGGCCGAAGGCCTGCGGGAGCATCTCGGCCAGCGGCAGGATGCCCGCCGGCGTCTCCAGCAGCAGCTCCGGGCCGCCGAACTCGTAGAGCAGCTGGCGGCAGCGGCCGCACGGGACGAGGATCTCGCCACGGCCGTCCACGCAGGTGAAGTGCGTCAGCCGGCCGCCTCCGGTGTTCTGGAGCTCCGAGACCAGCCCGCACTCCGCGCACAGGCCGATCCCGTAGGAGGCGTTCTCGACGTTGCAGCCCGAGACGATGCGGCCGTCGTCGACGAGGGCCGCCACGCCGACCGGGAAGCCGGAGTACGGGGCGTACGCCCGGGACATGGCGTCCCGGGCCACCGTACGCAGCTTCTCCCAGTCGACCGTGTCGGCTGATCCGGCGGCGGGCGGGGTCACTTGCCCTGCCCCTTCCGGTACGGCATGCCGTCCGCCTTGGGCATCCTGAGGGACTGGGCGGAGAGCGAGAGCACCAGCAGGGTGACGACGTACGGCGCAGCCGTGACGACCTGGCGCGGGACCTCGTCCGTGCCGAGGTACCAGACGAACATCAGGGCCGAGATCAGCGCGGTGACGACGGCGGGGACGTACTTCTTCTGCCATGCCAGGTAGGCCGCGCCGAACACCAGGACGATCGCGAGGAGCAGGATCAGCGCGTGCACGTTGGTGGTGCCGCCGCGCAGGTTGAGGCTGTCGGTGTAGCCGAACAGGCCCGCGCCGAGGGCGAGGCCGCCCGGCATCCAGTTGCCGAAGATCATCGCGGCGAGACCGATGTAGCCGCGGCCCGCGGTCTGGCCGTCGAGGTAGACGTTCGAGGCCACGATGGACAGGAACGCGCCGCCGAGACCGGCGAAGCCACCGCTGATGATCACGGCGATGTACTTGTACTTGTAGACGTTGACGCCGAGGGACTCGGCGGCCACCGGGTTCTCGCCGCAGGACCGCAGCCGCAGGCCGAAGGCGGTCCGCCACAGCACCCACCAGGTGGCCGGGACGAGGGCGACGGCGACGACGGTGAGCGGCGACAGGTCGGTGATCAGACCGCCGACCAGTCCTGCGACGTCCGAGATCAGGAACCAGTGCTTCTCGTTGAGCGTGTCCAGCCAGCTCGACAGGCCCGGCACGTCGAAGGTGCCCAGCGAGTCGATCGGCGGGGACTGCTTGGCGGAGCCTCCGTCGGCGTTCTCGAAGGTGAACTTCGACAGGTAGCGGGTGGTGCCGAGGGCCAGGATGTTGATGGCCACACCGGAGACGATGTGGTTCACGTTGAAGGTGACGGTCGCGACGGCGTGCAGGACGGCGCCGAGCGCGCCGCCGATGATGCCGAAGGCGACGCCCGTCCACGGACCCCACTGGTAGCCGGCCCAGGCGCCGAACCAGGTGCCGAGGATCATCATGCCCTCGAGGCCGATGTTGACGACGCCCGCGCGTTCGGCCCACAGACCGCCGAGACCGGCGAGGCCGATCGGCACGGCGAGGCGCAGCGCCGTGGACATCTGGCCGGTGGAGGTGATGCCGTCCGCGCCGGTGATGAGGCGGACGACGGAGGTCAGCACCAGAACGCCCGCGATGATCAGCAGGAGGACCGGGAGCGAGATTTTGCGGCCGCCCTTGCCGGGCTGCTTCGCCTGCGGCTTGGCGATGGTCGTGGTGCTCATCAGACCGTCACCTCCTTCTTGGTGTTCTGGGCGGCGGCGGCGAGCTCGGCGCCGACGCGCTTCTGCTGACGGCGCAGACCCCACTGGCGTACGGCCTCGTACGAGATGACGACCGCGAAGACGATGAGGCCCTGCATGATCGTGGCGATCTCCTTCTCGTACGCGACCGGGGTCGCGTAGTCGAGGGCGGGAGAGGCCTTGTCGAGGAAGGCGATCAGGAGCGCGGCGAAGGCGATGCCGACCGGGTTGTTGCGGCCGAGCAGGGCGATGGTGATGCCGGTGAAGCCGAGGCCCGTGGGGAAGCTCAGGCTGTAGGTGTGCGCGTCGCCGAGCAGCAGGGGCAGGCCGGAGAGGCCCGCGATGCCGCCGGAGATGAGCATGGCGGTCAGGACCATCCTCTTGGCGTCGACGCCGGAGGCCGCGGCGGCGGTCTCGGACTCACCGGTGGCGCGCAGGTCGAAGCCGAAGCGGGTGCGGTTGAGGACGACCCAGTAGACGATGCCGAGCGCGATGGCGAGGAAGACCAGGCCGTAGATCTCGCCGACGTCCGCGCCGAGGTCGATGCCGGGCACCCAGCCGGAGTCCTTCATGATGCCGGTGGTGTTGTTGTTGCCGACCTGCACGCCCCACATGTCGTCGAGGGTGAGGTAGCCGATGACGCTGGTGGCGATCGCGTTCAGCATGATCGTCGCGACGACCTCGCTGACTCCGCGGGTGACCTTCAGGACGCCCGCGATGCCGGCCCAGAAGGCGCCGGTGAGGACGCCGACCAGGAGCAGCAGCGGGATCTGGAGGAAGGACGGCAGGGCGATGTTCGCGCCGACCACGGCGGTCATCATCGCGGCGAGGCGGTACTGGCCGTCGACGCCGATGTTGAACAGGTTCATGCGGAAGCCGATGGCGACCGCGAGGGCGGCGATGTAGTACATCGAGGCCTGGTTGACGATCAGGACCTGGACGTCGGAGTAGCCGGCCTGCTCCAGCATGAGCGTGTACGGCTCGATCGGGCTCTTGCCCGAGGCGATCAGCACGACCGAGGTCAGCAGGATCGCCGCGACGAGCGCGATGACCGGGCCGGCCACCGCGAGGAGCACGCGCTCCTTGTCGAACTTCTTCATCGGGCCTCGTCCTCCGGACCGGCAGCTTCCTCGGTGGTTTCCGCGTCGTCCGCGCGTTCTTCGTCCACGTGTTCCAGGTGACCGGACGCGGCGCCGGTCATGGCGGAGCCGAGCTCCTCCGGGGTGATGGTGGCGGGGTCCGCGTCCGCGACCAGCGTGCCGTTGTAGATCACGCGCAGGGTGTCCGACAGGCCGATGAGCTCGTCGAGGTCGGCGGAGATCAGCAGCACGGCCAGGCCCTCGCGGCGGGCCTCGCGGATGCGGTCCCAGATCTGGGCCTGGGCGCCGACGTCCACACCCCGGGTGGGGTGGGCGGCGATCAGGAACTTCGGGTTGTGGCTCATCTCGCGGCCGACGATCAGCTTCTGCTGGTTGCCGCCGGAGAGCGACGCGGCGGTGACGTCGATGCCGGGGGTGCGGACGTCGTACTCCTCGACGATCCGGCGGGTGTCGGCCTGGGCGCCCTTGATGTTCAGCCAGAAGCCCTTGGCGTTGGGCGCCTCGGTGACATGGCCGAGGATGCGGTTCTCCCAGAGGGGCGCCTCCAGGAGCAGACCCTGGCGGTGGCGGTCCTCGGGGATGTAGCCGACGCCGGACTCGCGCCGCTTGCGCGTGTTCCAGGGGGTGATGTCCTCGCCGAGGAAGGCGATGGTGCCGGAGTCGGCGTGCTTCGTGCCGATCAGTGCGTCGATCAGCTCGGTCTGGCCGTTGCCCTCCACGCCGGCGATGCCCATGACCTCACCGGCGTGGATGGTGAAGCTGACGTCGTCGAGTGCCTTCTTGACCTCGCCGCCGAGAGCGACCTCGGGCGAGATCATGCCGCTGACCCCGCCGGCCGTGGGCTCCGCCTCGATGCCCAGGGAGGCGCCGCCGCTGGCGTACACGGTGAGGTGGGAGACCTGGACGACGGGCTTGTCGGTGACCGTGGACTCGGCGGTCTCCGGGGTGGGCAGCTCGCTGCCGACCATCATCTCGGCGAGCTGGCGCGGGGTCGTCTCGGCGGGGACGGCCGTGCCGACGGTCGTACCGCGCCGGATGACGGTGATCTCGTCGGCGACGGACAGCACCTCGCCCAGCTTGTGGGAGATGAAGATGACGGACAGGCCCTCGGACTTCAGCTCGCGCAGGTTGTCGAAGAGCGCGTCGACCTCCTGGGGGACGAGCACGGCGGTCGGCTCGTCGAGGATGAGGGTCTTGGCGCCGCGGAAGAGGACCTTGAGGATCTCCACGCGCTGGCGGTCGGCGACCCCGAGGTCCTCGACCAGGGAGTCGGGGCGCACGCCGAGCCCGTAGCGGTCGGAGATCTCCTTGATCTTCTTACGGGCGTTGCCACCGATGCCGTACAGCTTCTCGCTGCCCAGCACCACGTTCTCCAGGACGGTCAGGTTGTCGGCCAGCATGAAGTGCTGGTGGACCATGCCGATGCCGCGTGCGATGGCGTCGGCGGGGCTGGAGAAGCTCACCTGCTCGCCGTCGATCGCGATGGTGCCCTCGTCCGGCTTCTGCATGCCGTAGAGGATCTTCATCAGCGTCGACTTGCCGGCGCCGTTCTCGCCGACGAGGGCGTGCACGGTGCCTTTGCGGACGGCGAGGTGGATGTCGTGGTTGGCGACGACACCGGGGAAGCGCTTGGTGATCCCCGCCAGCTCTACCGCGATCGTCGACTGTGCGGTGAGCGGAGGGCTGCTGGACGCGTCGATGGCGCACTCTCCTTGGGAAAGGGGCCGCTCTACGCGCGTAGCGCCCCTGCTTTAAATAGTGCCCGGATCGGGTCGAACTTGAATGATCTTGATAGCCGCCATGGGGCCATCCTGATCAGGTCTCGATCCGTTCCGAGCATTCTGCCGCGCGAACGGGGCGCGGGGAGGACATCCTTCCCGCGCCCGGTTCCGTGGCCGTAACGCTGCCATTACAGCGCTCCATTGGCCAAGGCCTCTGACAGAAGGTCAGGAGGTCTTCACCGTGATGGTGCCGTTCTTGATGCCCTCTTCGGCCTTCTTGATCGCGTCCTGGATCGCGGTGTTGCTCGCGAAGGCCGGGTTCGAGTCCGACACGCTCACGCCGCCGTTCTCGAGGCTGCCGCGGACGACACCGGTCGCCGGCTTGCCGTCCTCGACGGACTTGGCCAGCGTGTAGACCGCGCCCTCGACGTTCTTCATCGCCGAGGTGAGGATCGAGTCCTTGTACGCCTTCAGCGCGTCCTGCTTGTACTGGTCGGAGTCGACGCCGATCGCCCACACCTTGTGGGCGTTGGCGGCCTTGATGACACCCTGACCGGACAGACCGGCGGCGGCGTAGACGACGTCCGCACCGGCGTCGATCTGACCCTCGGCGGCGCTCTCGCCCTTGTCGGGGCTGGAGAAGCCACCCTCGGCGGCGGTCTCGGTCAGGTACTGCGACTTGACCGTGACGCCCTTCTTGGTGTCCTCGACGCCCTGCTTGAAGCCGGCCTCGAACTTGTGGATCAGCGGGACGTCCACGCCACCGACGAAACCGACGGTGTTGGTCTTGGTGGCCTTGGCGGCGGCGACACCGGCGAGGTAGGAGGCCTGCTCCTCGTGGAAGACGAGGTCGGCGACGTTGTCGGCCTTGATCTGCTCGTCGTCGACGATGCCGAAGGTGGTCTTCGGGTACTTGGCCGCGACCTCCTTGACGGCCGGCGCGTAGGCGAAGCCGACGCCGATCACCGGGTTGTAGCCCTGCTTGGCAAGGCTCTCCAGGCGCTGCACCTTGTCCGCGTCGGACTCGCCGTCCTGCGGCTCGACCGCGGTGGACTTGTAGCCGAACTCCTTGTCGGCCTTGTCCAGGCCGGCCGTGGCGGCGTCGTTGAAGGACTGGTCGCCCTTGCCACCGACGTCGTACGCGAGCGCGAGGCCCAGGTTCTTGTCACTGCTGTCGGAGGAGGAGGACGACGTGGAGGAGCTTCCGCAAGCGGAAACGGTCACGGCGAGAGCTGCGGTGGCAACACCCGCAACCGCGATTCGGGACACCCGGCGCATGGAACTTGACTCCTTTGTGCAAGCGCCCAAACCAGGCGCTGGTTCCGCCGCAGCGTAACGCGCGTAGACCAGACGGAAAAACCCTTCTGTCCGGTCCGTTACCGAGCTGTGGCCACAGTCGCGGTCAAGGTTACGGACAGCAGTACGCCCCTTGCGGGAGGCAAGGGGCGTATGGGCTGCAAGGACGCTCGGAAGGGCGTAGCCGGAGCCGGTCGGAACGGGTTTCGGGCCGTTACTTGGTGTTTACCGTGATCTTGCCGTCGATGATGTCCTGCTTGGCCTTGTCGACGGCCGCGACGACGTCCGTCATCGCCTTGTACTTCGGGTTGCTGTCGGCGAATCCGACACCGTCGTTGGAGAGGCTGCCGCGGACCACGCCGGACAGCGGCTTGCCCGCGTGGACGGACTTCACGAGGTCGTAGACGGCACCGCCGACGTTCTTCAGCGCCGAGCCGAGGATGTAGTCCTTGTACGCCGCCAGCGCGCTCTGGCTGTACTGGTCGGAGTCGACGCCGATGGCCCACACCTTCTTGGCCGCGGCCTCGGTGATCACGCCCTGACCGGAGAGGCCGGCCGCGTGGTAGATGACGTCGGCGCCCGCCTCGATCTGACCGCTCGCCGCGTCCTTGCCCTTGTCGGGGCTGGAGAAGCCGCCTTCCTGGGCGGTCTCGGTCAGGTACTGCGACTCGACCTTGATGTTCGGGTCGACCGACTTGGCGCCCTGGACGTAACCGGCCTCGAACTTGTGGATCAGCGGGATGTCCACGCCGCCGATGAAGCCGATGTGCGCCTTCTTGCTGGCCTTGGCGGCGGCGACACCGGCCAGGTACGAGGCCTGCTCCTCGTGGAAGACCATGTCGGCGACGTTCTTCGCCTGGATCTGCTCGTCGTCGATGATCCCGAAGGTGATCTTCGGGAACTTGGCGGCGACCTCCTTGACGGCCGGCGCGTAGGCGAAGCCGACGCCGATCACCGGGTTGTAGCCGGCCTGGGCGAGCTGGGTCAGGCGCTGCACCTTGTCCGCGTCGGACTCGCCGTCCTGCGGCTCGATGTCCTGGCCGCCGATCTTGAATTCCTTCTCGGCCTTCTGGAAACCGGCGTAGGCGGCGTCGTTGAAGGACTGGTCGCCCTTGCCGCCGATGTCGTACGCGAGGCCGATGCCCTTGCCCGAGTAGCCGCCGCTGCTGGATTCCGAGTCGCTCGACCCCGAGTCGTTGCTGGACTTCCCGCAGCCGGCGGCGGCGAGCGCGACGACCGCGACGGTCACCGCGGCCCGGGAGAATCTCGTCTTCCGAGATATCAGACGCATAGCAAGCACCCCTTCATCCCCACGGCGCCGTGACCGGCCCGCTTCCCCTTGGTGGCGCCGTTCAGGAGGGGCTCCCCGACAAGCCTTTCCCGGTGGCGATTCCGGCGCACAGTAACGCGCGTAGAAGCGGAGGGGAACGGGGTTTCTCCGGGCCGTTATCGATTCGTGCCGACGCGGGGTTACAAGCGCGTCCCCGGGGTTACGGGTGGGTGACACAAGGGGACGAAGGGGCGCCTTTCCGGCACCCCTTCGCCCGACACCCCTTCGCCCGGATTCCCCCGCCGGCTTCCCTCGCCGGAGTCGCCGCGCCGGAGTCGCCTCAGTGGGCGCGGGTCGCCGCGTCCAGCAGCGCGGCCGCCGTGAAGAGCTCCACGCCGACGGTGATCGCCGACTCGTCCGCGTCGAAGTCGCCCTGGTGCAGATCGCGCACCGTGCGCTCGCCGGGCGGGCGGACCCCGAGCCGGGCCATCGCGCCCGGCACCCGCTCGAGGTACCAGGAGAAGTCCTCGCCGCCGAGGCTCTGTTCGGTGCTCTCCACGGCCGTCTCGCCGCGCCGGACGACCATGGCGTCCCGCAGCAGCCCGGCGACGTCGCCGTCGTTGACGACGGGCGGGACACCCCGCACGTAGTTGATCTCCGACTTGGCCCGGTGCAGGTTGGCGACCTCGTCGATCGCCGCGACGACGATGTCCGGGGCCTGCCGCCATGCCTCGATGTCCAGGCAGCGGACGGTCCCGGAGAGCTCGGCGTGCTGCGGGATCACGTTCGGCGCGTGGCCGCTCTCGATCCGGCCCCAGGTGACGGCCAGCCCGGCCCGGGTGTCGACGCGACGGCCGACCAGCGCGGGCACGTCGGTGACGACCCGGGCGACGGCGGTCACTAGGTCCGTCGTCAGGTGCGGGCGGGCGGTGTGGCCGCCGGGCCCGTCCAGCGAGATCTCCAGCCGGTCGCAGGCGGAGGTGATGGCACCCTCGCGCAGCCCGACCTTGCCCGCGTCGACCCGCGGGTCGCAGTGCACGGCGATGATCCGTCCGACCCCGTCCAGCGCCCCGCCCTCGATGGCGTCGGCTGCACCGCCGGGCAGCACCTCCTCGGCGGGCTGGAAGATCAGCCGCACGGGCCGCGGGAGCCGGCCCTGCCGGTGCAGCTCGGCGAGGACGAGTCCGGCGCCGAGGACGACGGTGGTGTGCACGTCGTGCCCGCAGGCGTGCGCGCGGTCCGGCACCGTCGAGCGGTACGCGCACTCGGTCTTCGTGTCCGGGATGGGCAGCGCGTCGATGTCGGCGCGCATCGCGAGGACGGGCACCCCGTCGGCCCCGGCGCCCGCCACGCCCCCTCCGCCCACGGTCCCGATGTCACAGATGAGGCCGGTCCCTACGGCGAGTACGCGCGGCTCGAGGCCCGCCTTCTCCAGGCGGGCCTTGATCGCGGCCGTCGTACGGAACTCCTGGTTGCCGAGCTCGGGGTGCATGTGCATGTCGCGGCGGAAGGCCACGAGCTCTGCGCGCAGCGCCTCCGGCAAGGTGCCGGGAAGGGCGCCGGGCAGCGCACCCGGAAGTGCACCGGGGAGCACGTCTTCCCCTGACGGATCGGCCTCGGACTCTCGGGACATCAGTTGCTTCACCCTCTGAAGGGTAGGACGCCCGGGCGGCCAACTGACCCGATCAACAAAAGTTCAACCCGTTAGGCGAAGAAAAGTTGGCCGCGCGGCGCATGGCTGTTGTGGTGGATGGGTAAACTCGCCGGCTTCTCGGTCGGCACCCACACTTCTTCCTTCCTTTCACGATTACACGGACCACTAGAGGCACGCTGGGTCTGTCCACGTACCGGGACCGATCCCGGAATCATCACCTCCGTGCAGCGATTGCGCGACGCTGGGCGACGGCGCGGGGCCGACCGGGCACGGTGCCCTCATGGAGACGATGACGTGCGGCTGCGGCGAGGATCGGATCCCCGGGGTCCTGGCGAGGGGCGTGGTGGCGCTGGCGCTGACCGGGCTGACGGTGATGGCCGTCACGGCGTGTCTGCTCGCGGGGGTGCTGTGGGCGTTCACCCGGTGGCGCGACAGGGCGCGCGCCGAGCGCGAGGAAAGCTTCTTCGACGGGTTCGGCCGTTGGGAGGAGGAACGGGCGGAGGAACGGGCGGAGGAACGGGCGGAGGAACGGGCGGAGCCGCCGCCCCCACGGGGCAGCGGCTCGTAGACACCCTGGTCCCGGCCCTCGTCAGAGCACGCTCACCGCTGCCAGCCGGTGGACGTCCCTGGCCGTGCCCGTCACCCCGGACAGGAACCCCTGGGCTCTGGGCGAGGCGTGGTCCGTCAGCCAGGCCGGGTCGATGTCGCAGACCGCGACCCGGACGTCCGTGCCGGACAGGGCCAGCGGCAGGGTGTGGACGACCGTGGAGGGGAAGCTGAGGACGGTCCGGCCGATGGGGCCGCGGCGGGCGATCAGTTCCAGCGGGAGCTCCGGGCGGACCACCTCCAGACCCGTCTCGACGGCCAGCCGGTGGAGTTTCTCCGTGCTCTCCCGGCGGTGCGCGAAGTAGCGGGTCGCGCCGTGGGCCTCGGCCAGCGTCCGGACCGCCTCCACATAGCGGTCGGCGTCCACCACGCCGGTCTCCACCAGCGAGGTGCCGACCATGTCCGCGCTCTTCGTCACCCGCGGCGGGCCGAAGCGGTCGCGGGTCCAGGCGAACACGTTGGACGTGATCGTGACGCCGTCGGGGGCGTCCTTGATGGGCATGGAGGAGAAGACCTCGACCCCGCGCTCCGGGCCGGGGGTCAGCCGGCGGCGGGCCGCGGCGGACACCGGCGCGAAGAGCACGTCGCGGGGGCCCGTGCGGCCGCCATTGCGGTGCCAGCGGACGAGGCGTTCGCCACGGGCCAGCTGGCCCACGAACTCCATCGTCGCCGTCCCGTCGTCCACCACGACCAGCTCGCTCGCCCTGGTGATGGTCAGCAGCAGCTGGACGTACCGGGAGAACGGGTCGCCCATCACCATCCGTTCCGCGCGCCGCAGCAGTGGGGTGAGGCCGCCGATGGTGCGGAAGGGCGCCGTGGTGCCGCCGCGGGCCTCCTCCCAGCGGACCGTGTGCCCTTCCCGGCGGGCCAGCTCGGCCATGCGGCGCAGCTGGCCGCGGGTCATCGGGTCGGTCGGGGACAGGACGACGAGGGTCAGCCCCGCGCCGGGCTCCTCGCGCGGACGCAGTTCCCGGGCGTGCGCCCACTCCAGGACGTTCAGGAGCTGCACCGGACTCTCGACGAAGGCGAGGGTGTGGGGGGTGTGGCCGGTGTTCTTCCCGGCGCGAGGACTCATCGTCGGACGACCATCCCGTAAGGCACTCGGAGGGGTATTCAGGTCACACCGCGACCGGTTCGCCCGCCGCCGCCGCGATCTCCGCCTCCGCGACGACGCCCGAGACGCGGCGCAGCTTCTTCATGGGGCCGAGCTCCGAGTCGTAGACCTTCTTGACACCGTCGCCGAGGGAGGCCTCGATGGTGCGGATGTCACGGACGAGGCGGGTGAGGCCGCCCGGCTCGACGGAGGCGGCCTGGTCGGAGCCCCACATCGCGCGGTCGAGGGTGATGTGGCGCTCGACGAAGGCGGCGCCCAGCGCGACCGCGGCGAGGGTGGTCTGCAGGCCGGTCTCGTGGCCGGAGTAGCCGATCGGGACGTTCGGGTACTCCTTCTCCAGCGTGTTGATCACGCGGAGGTTGAGCTCCTCGGCCTTGGCCGGGTAGGTGGAGGTGGCGTGGCACATGAGGATGTTGTCGCTGCCGAGGACCTCGACCGCGTGCCGGATCTGGCGCGGCGTCGACATGCCGGTGGAGAGGATGACGGCGCGGTTGGTGGAGCGCAGGGCGCGCAGCAGCTCGTCGTCCGTCAGCGAGGCGGACGCCACCTTGTGCGCCGGGACGTCGAACTTCTCCAGGAAGGCGACCGCCTCGGTGTCCCACGGGGACGCGAACCAGGCGATGCCCTTCTCCTTGCAGTACTCGTCGATCTGCCGGTACTCGTCCTCGCCGAACTCGACGCGGTGGCGGTAGTCGATGTAGGTCATCCGGCCCCAGGGGGTGTCGCGCTCGATGTCCCACTGGTCGCGCGGGGTGCAGATCTCGGGGGTGCGCTTCTGGAACTTCACGGCGTCGCAGCCGGCTTCGGCGGCCACGTCGATCAGTTTGAACGCGTTCTCGAGCTCGCCGTTGTGGTTGATGCCGATCTCGCCGCAGATGTAGACGGGCCTGCCGGGACCGACCTCGCGGGAACCGAAGGCACGCAGACGGGAGTTGGTGCTCATGGCGCAGATGTCCTTACGTGGTGAGGGGGTCGAGAGAGGGTCCGAGGATCCAGCCGGCGATCTCCCGGATCGCGCCGTCGCCACCGGGGAGGGTGGTGACCGCGCGGGCGGCGCCGCGGACGACGTCGTGGGCGCTCGCGACCGCCACCGGCCAGCCCACGAGGGCGAAGCAGGGGAGGTCGTTGACGTCGTTGCCGACGTAGAGCACGCGCTCCGGCGCGATGCCCTGTTCCTCGCACCACTGCTTGAGCGCGAGGTCCTTGCGGTCGATGCCGTGCAGGACCGGGAGTTTCAGCTTCCGGGCCCGGGCGGCGACGACCGGGTTATGTTCGGTCGACAGGATCAGCATCCGCAGGCCCGCCCTGCGCAGGGCGGCGATGCCGAGGCCGTCGCCGCGGTGCACGGAGACGAACTCCCGTCCGTCGGAGTCGATCAGCACCCGGTCGTCGGTCTGGGTGCCGTCGAAGTCGAGGACGACCGCGTCGATGTCGGCGGCCGTGGGGAGGGAGCCGGGCCGGTTGGTGTCGAAGAGGGGCGCCAGCGCACGGGCCCGGTTCAGGTCGTGCGGGTCGTCGATCTCCAGGACCCGGGCGGGGTCGGTGCGGACGAGTTCCGTGCGGCCGAAGAAGCGGTGGCCGTGCGCGCGGAAGCCGTCGGTCTCCATGGCGTAGGCGGCGCCGGTCTCCAGGAGGTCCTGGGGCCGGTCCTGGCGGCGGGGGCGGAAGGCCTTGTCGTGGTTGACGCCGAAGCCGCCGGCCGGGCCACCGGGGCCCCCGTCGGCGTCCGCGTCCTGCGCGGTGTCCCCGACGCGCCAGACGAAGCCGTGGAACGGAGCGACCGTCACCGCGGTGTCGGCGCCCTGCTCGACGACGGCCGCGGCGACGCCGTCGATGTCGTCGCGGACGAGGAAGGGGCTGGTGCACTGCACGAGCAGGACGGCGTCGACCGGGGAGCCGTGCAGTGCCTCGTGGGCGTCCAGGGCGTGCAGGACGGCCGCCTCGGAGGTCGCGGTGTCGCCGGCGATGGCGGCGGGCCGCAGCACGACCTCCGCGCCCGCCTCGCGCGCCGCGGCCGCGATGGCGTGGTCGTCGGTGGAGACGACGACGTCCGTCACGAGACGGGTCGCCCGGCATTCGCGGACCGCGCGGGTGACGAGCGGTACCCCGCCCACGGGCGCGAGGTTCTTCGCGGGCACGCCCTTGGAGCCGCCGCGCGCGGGGATCACCGCGAGCACACGGCGCACCCCGGCTGGTGAGTCGGACATGGGTTTCTCTCCTTGACGGGTCACAGCTCCCCCATCCGCCGGATCACCGGCGCCACCCGCTGCACGCCGTGCCGGTAGGCGCCGCGCGCCGCCCGGCGCACGATCTGCCGGACCGGTCCCGGCTCCCGGTCGGCGGCGGGCGCGCCGGGCAGCGGGCTGCCGTCGGGGCCGAGGTGGTGGCGGGCGAGGATGCCGGGCAGATAGCCGGGCGCGGTGGCGGGCGTGTAGTAGGGGGCGAGGGGCGGAAGGCCTCCGGGACCGCTGAGCGCTTTGCCGATCCGCTCACGCGCGGCGTCGAAGGCCGTCGCGTACGAGCCGTCCACCGCGACGCCCTGCCGGGCCACCCACTCCTCGTCGGGGGCGGGCCGGTGCCCGGCGTCGAGCTGGTCCCAGGAGGCGAGGCAGCCGGAGCCGACGAAGTGGTGGTTGCCGAGCGCCTCGCGCACCCCGAGGTCGGTGAGGACGACCGTGGGGACCCGGCGGTGCAGGGACTCCAGGGCGGCCGTCGAACTGACCGTGACCATGAGGTCGGTGCGGTCGAGGACTTCGCCCATGTTCCCGTACACCAGACGGAAGTTGGGCGGCGGATCGAGCTTCTGCACCAGCTTCTGGTAGGGCAGCTCCTCGATGTGGGTGGTGTGCTCGCCCGGCTTGGAACGGAGCTTCAGCAGCACCTCCCGCTCGGGGTGCAGGCGCGCGTGCCGCACCAGCCGGTCGAGCAGGTACGTACGGTCCCTGCGGTTCTCCGGCACGGAGGGCTGGGCGGCGAAGACGACGGTGTAGGGGTCGTGTTCACCCGTGTACGGGGCACCGCCCAGGAACGGCAGGGCCACTTCGGTGACCGAGGAGGCGTCGGCGCCCACGCCCTCGTACACGGCGCGGAAACGCTCGGCGTCCTGGCGGGAGTTGGCGAGGACGAGGTCGGCGCCGTGCCGCAGCAGCAGGCCGTCGGCGAGCTTCTCGTAGACGACGCCGACATAGCCGGTGACGACGACGGGACGCTCGGTCCGTCCCTCCCAGATCCGCTTCAGGCCGTGCAGGATCGCCTGGACGCCGCCGCCGACCAGGGCGAGGACGAGGACGTCGTACGAGGTCCGCGTCGTGGCGCGCAGGAACTCGAGCGCGGTGACCTCGCTCAGCGAGTCGGCGTGCACGCCGACCTCGGCCAGTTGGCGGGGGGTCGGGGTGGCCCGGCCGCGCAGCAGGAATCCGTCCAGGACGGGGGCGACTTGCGCCCCGCTCCCGGATCCGGCTTCCATGGAGGGCGCGATCCGCGTCGCGGTCAGCGCACCCCATTTCCATCGGGTGTCGGAGTCCGCGAGGACGGCGATCCGTGGGGGGTTGGCAGTACTTGCTGGCACGGCCAAGACGCTAGAAAGCAAAAGCCAGGCTTTGCCCAATCACCCCTCAACAAAAAGTTAACAGCGGACCACCGAACGCCGAACTGGCCCGCCTATCAAACGAAAGCGCAGGGGGTGCACCATTCCGACACATCGAGTTCACCCCCCGTATCCACACCGGAAAGTTTTGCCGCCGGGTGCCCTTCTAGGGTTTCGCAGGTGCCCAAGCTTTCCGTGATCGTGCCGTTCTACAACGTTCAGCAATACGCGCCCGACACCCTGACGAGCCTGCGTTCGAACGCACGCGAGGACTTCGAGTTCATCCTGGTCGACGACTGCTCGACCGACGCGACCTCGGAGATCCTCACGCGTGCGGAGCGAGAACTGCCGGGCGCGGTGTTGGTCAGACACGAAAAGAACGGAGGGCTGGCGACCGCGAGAAACACCGGCATCGACAAGGCCCGCGGCGATTATCTGACTTTCCTGGACGGCGACGACTGGCTCGCGCCCGGATACTTTCCCCGGCTCCTCGCCTCCATCGAGCAGCTGGATTGCGACTTCGTCCGCACCGACCACGTGCAGTGCACCGCGCGGGCCCGGAGCATTCACCGCGTGCCGCACGGCAGGCGCGGGACGGTGATGAACCCGCGGGAGGCGATCCTGCCCGCCGACCGGTCCACTTCGGTGGACTACGCCTACGCCTGGGCCGGCATCTACCACCGCCGTCTCGTCGACCGCGGACTGCTGCACTTCACCGACGGGCTGCGGACGGCCGAGGACCGGCCCTGGATCTGGAGGCTCCACCGGGAGGCCGACACCTTCGCCGTGGTGGGGCTGCTGGGCGTCCACTACCGGCGCGGGGTGGCCTCCTCCCTCACCCAGATCGGCGATGTACGGCAACTGGACTTCATCCGCGCCTTCGACCAGGTGATCGAGGAGACGGCGCGGGACGCCGAGGGCGAGAAGCTGCTGCCCAAGGCGGTGCGCACCTATTGCGCGATCATGACGCATCACCTCGGCTCGATCGAAAGGTTCGAACCCGCCGTGGCACGGAAACTGCGCTCCCTGTGCGCCGCCGCCCTGAAGCGCATGCCGCAGGACGTGCTCGCGGAGGTCATGGACTCGATGGACGTACAGCGGGCGAGTGCGCTGCGGCGGGTACGGCGCAGGCCGGTGGCGGCACGGACGGTGGCCGTCTGATGCCTCGCACGACCCGGATCTTCTGCGTCTCGACCCTGTACGGCGCCGCGACCCTGGCCGCGGCCCTCGACGCCGGGCTCTTCGAACCGACCGACCGCAGGCTGCTGCTCGTCACCAACAACGCGGTCAATCCGGAGATCACGCCGTCCGTGGACGCCATGCCGGGCTTCGCCCGGATCCGTGAGCGCTTCGACGAGGTGCTGTCCTGGAACGAGACCATCGCCCCCTTCCACCCCGGTGGCTGGGGCCCCCGCGGGGACGACATCCCGATGTGGGAGCGGTACGTACGGCTGCTGTGGGACCTCGGTGACGACGAGGTCCGCCTGGCCGTGGAGTCCATCCAGGTGAACCCGGCCCTGGCGCTGTGCCAGATGTTCACCGGCGCGCCCGTCGACGTCTACGCCGACGGCCTGATGAGCTACGGCCCCACCCGCGACAAGATCGACCCGCTGGTCGGCACCCGGGTCGACCGGCTGCTGCACCTCGATCTGGTGCCGGGCCTCACCCCCCTGCTGCTCACCGAGTTCGGCGTGCCGCCGGTGCTGGTGCCGTCCGAGGCGTTCCTGAAGGTGCTGGGCGAACTCGCCGAGGACGAGACCGAGGTGCCCGCCCCCGAGGAGCAACCGGCGCTGCTCCTCGGGCAGTACCTCTCGGCGCTCGGCATCCTCGGCGACGCCGAGGAGGAGGAGCTGCATCTGGGCATGGTGCGCGGCGCCGTGGCGCTCGGCCACCGCAGGCTCGTCTTCAAGCCGCACCCCGTGGCACCCGCCCGCTGGTCCCGGCTGCTGGAGGAGGAGGCGAGGAAGCTGGGCGCCGAACTCGCCCTCCTCGACCGGCCCGTCCTCGCGGAGGTGGCCTACCAGCGGCTGCGGCCCGCCCTCGTGGTCGGCTGCTTCTCCACCGCGCTGCTCACCGCCGCCGGTCTGTACGGCCTCCCGGTCGCCCGGGTCGGCACCGGCACCGTGCTGGCCGGGCTCGCGCCGTACCAGAACAGCAACCGGGTGCCGGTCACCATCGTCGACGCCCTGCTGCCGGATCTGGCGGACGGGCCGGCGGTGCAGGCGTGGGCCATGCCGTCGGCGGAGCGGGTGGCGGAGCTGGCCGTGCTGCTCAAGGCCGTCGGCTTCGCGATGCAGCCCAAGATCTACCCGGGGCTGCGGGCCGAGGCGGAGCGCTACCTCTCCACGCACCTCGACCCGCACACCTGGCGCTACTTCAAGCGCCGGCGCCTGGCGGCCATGGCCCTCCCCGGTGCCGTCCCGGGCCGGCTCGCCTTCATCCCGCGCAACGCGACCGTCCGCCGCCTGGCGCGCCGGGCGCGGGCCCTGAAGCGCGCGACCGGCAAGCGGTAGCGGTCGCGTCTCCGGTGTGCCGGTCACTCCACGACCGGAAACATGACATACCGGGACAGCTGTTCATCCGATCGTCATTCTGGCGCCGCCGGCGAGTCAGCCGTCACTCATCCCGGACTTGTCGGAGCTGCATAGCGTTCCGTCGTCGAGCCGACGGCCACGGCCGTCCCGCACGACGGAACACCTCTCATGACTCCCACGGAAGGTCCCAGGATGAGCGCGGCTGACCAGGCGGCGGCACCGGCCCCGACACCGGCACTCCGGCTGAACCTTCCCCTCCCCGACCGGGCGCCGGTCCGGCCCCGGGCGGAGAGCCGGCTGCGGGCCCTGGACGGGCTGCGCCTGCTGGCGGCCCTGATGGTCTGCTTCTACCACTACGCCGGCAAGAACGGCGAGGTCGCGCAGTCCTGGCACCAGTCCCCCGGCCAGAAGTTCCCGACGCTGTCGCAGTTCGCCACCTACGGCAGCCTGGGCGTGCAGTTCTTCTTCCTGATCAGCGGGTTCGTGATCTGCATGAGCAGCTGGGGCCGGAGCACGGGGGACTTCTTCCGCTCCCGGGTCGCCCGGCTGTACCCGGCGTACTGGGCGGCGATCGTCCTGGTCACCGCCGCGGGCCTGATCCTGCCGGTGGTGGCCTCGCCGCTGCGCTCGGACGAGATCCTCACCAACCTCACCATGCTCCAGCAGCCGATGGGTGTGCCCCGGGTGCTGGGCGTGGACTGGACGCTCTGGGTGGAGGTGCGCTTCTACGCCCTGTTCGCGCTGTTCGTGGTCTGGCGGGGCGTCACCTACCGCAGGGTGGTGATCTTCTGCTGCCTGTGGACGCTGGCCGGCGTCTTCGCCCGGGTCGCCGACAACCCGCTGACCGACGAGCTGGTGATGCGTGACCACGCCCCGTACTTCATCGGCGGTCTGGCCTTCTACCTGATCCACCGCTTCGGCAACGACCTGCTGCTGTGGGGCATCGTCGGCTTCAGCTTCCTGCTCGGCCAGCGCTACTCGGTCACGGCCCTGTGGCACCCCGGCCCGCAGGGCCAGTTCCACCGCAGTCCGTACGTCATCCAGCTGATCGTCCTCGTCGCCTTCGTCGCCGTCGCCGCGGTGGCCCTGGGCTGGACGAGCCGGGCGAACTGGCGCTGGCTGACGGTGGCCGGGGCGCTGACGTACCCCTTCTATCTGATCCACGAGCACCTGGGCTGGTTCTTCATCCGGGTGCTGTACCGCGACTTCGGTCTGAACGCGTGGCTGACGTTCGGGACGACCGTCTTGTCCATGCTCGGTATCGCCTGGCTCCTGCACCGGTTCGTGGAGAAGCCGGTCGGGCCACGGCTGAAGCGGGCGCTCGCCGTGCGGCGGGCTTGAGCGGTCCGGCGTCCGGCGGTGCCGCGGTACGCCGTAAGCCGTCCGCGGCACCGTCGTGGCAGGTCGCGCCCACGCGGCGGAGCCGCAGATCGACAGAGCCCCGCGCCCCTGAGCGGGGCGCTGCGCGTCCCCGCTCACCCACTCCGCCGCTATTGCGCCGTCTGCCGCAGCCGGCGTACCGCACGGCGTACCGCCGGGTGGCGGCGCAGGGCCTCGGCGCGGATCGGGCCGCCGCCGGGGAGGCGCAGGCTGGTGAGGCGGCGGCGCTTGAAGTAGCGCTGGTACGGGGACCGTTCGGCGAGATGCGCGGCGAGCCAGGCGACCGCCTCGGCGCGCAGGCCGTGGTACTTGCGGGACTGCATGCAGTACCCCACGGCCCGGATCAGCGGCGTCAGTCGCTCGGCCGCCCCCGCCAGTTCGAGCGGGGCGCCGAGCTCCGCGTGCTCCGCGTCGGGCAGCGCCGCGTCGATGATGGTGAGCGGGACGCGGTTGCTGTTCTCGTACGGCGTGATGCGGTCCAGGAGCAGTTCCGTGCCGACCCGGGCGACGGGAATGCCGTAGAAGGCGGCGGCGGTCATCAGTGCCGTGGAGAAGCAGCCGATGACGAGCTTCGGCTTCAGGAAGGCGAAGACCGTCTCGGCGAGGATCGGTTCGTTCAGCACGGTGAGCCGCACGCCGAGTTCACCGGCGGCCGCCTCCAGGGACTCGCTGTAGACGGCGGGCGCGCTGGGGTGCGGCTTGAACAGCACGTCCCGGTGACCCGCGCGGGCGGCTGCACGCAGCATGCGGACGTGCAGCCGCTCCTCCTCGTCCTGGGTGATCAGGTCGATCGCGGAGAGGTACTGGCCGAGGAGCACGGCGGTGGCGCGGTGGTCGGCCGGGAGCCGCTCGGCGAGGACGCCGGCGCCGGACTCGCCGATCTGCGCGAGGACGTCGACCATCGCCTCGCCCGGCACGGCCTCGGGCCGGACGCCGTACTCGGACAGGAGCATCGGCCGCAGTCCGGGCACCAGGTCGAGGTGGAGCACGCGGGTGATGCGGCTGCTCATGCCGTGCGGGATGCGGTTGCGGGTCGGGCCGTAGCTCATCAGTCCGTCCGCGTACACGTGGATCGGGCTGTCCGCGAAGATGTCGGCGATCGCGCGGGACGGGTTGGCCTGGATGGACTCGCAGGCGATCTCGACCGGTTCCTCGCCCAGGTCCCAGGCGAGGCGTACGGCCTTCTCCCAGAGCCGGGTGTCCTGGGCGCGCGGCGACCAGCCGGCCGGGTGGTGCGGGGAGATGAACTCGTTCCAGGAGTACACCTGGTCGAACTCGGGGCGCAGCTTCTCGAAGCCGGCCATCCGGTCCAGTGGGGTGGAGACCTCGGGCGCGGCGGCCGTGTTGCTGACGACGAGGATGCGGCGGACGCCCTCGCGCGGGCCGAACCGGCCGGCGCGGATCGCGGCGGTGACGGTCGCGGCCGCGTACTGGGTGGCCGAGCAGAATATCTGGATCATGCCGCCACACCCTTCATACCGCCGCGGACCCGGCGCAGCACCTGGACACGTTCCTCGCCCATCCCCACCACGGCCTCGCTCAGCTCCTCCTCGCTCATCGCGCCGAGCGCCTCGGCGGCCAGCCGCTTCAGCTGCGCGGCGACACTGCGCTCGAACCGGCGCCGGTCGATCAGCTGGTGGGCGATGACGACGCAGAAGTTGCGCAGCGCCTTCCCGCGCAGCCGGTCGGCCTCGGGATCGTCGGCGAGTTCGGCGAGGACGAGGTCGAAGGAGCGGAAGAAGTCCAGCTGGCGCACGTCGCCGATCTGGGTGAGCGAACTGGCGATGCCCCGGCGGTAGAAGACCCCGTGCAGGCTGGCGACGACGTAGGACTCCGCCCTGCGGTGCAGGTCCCAGATCCACGGCCGGTCCTCGGCGGTGCGCAGCCCGTCGTGGAAGCGGAGCATGCCCCGGTCCAGGAGGCGGCGGTGGTAGACGCCGGCCCAGGCGTACGGATAGTCGACCATCGTGGTGTCGTCGACGGGGAGGATCGAGGTGCGCGGGTCGAGCGGGGTGTGGCGGCGGCCCTCGGGAGCCCGGTGGACGGCCCGCTCGACACCGGTGACCTGTACGTGGTCGGTGCGGACGAAGTCGACGTCGAAGCGCTCGACGACGTCCACCAGCCGGGCCAGATAGCCGGGCGCGAGCCAGTCGTCGCCGTCGAGGAAGGTGAGGTAGCGGCCTTCCGCGAGGTCGATGCCGGTGTTGCGCGCGGTGGCCAGTCCGCCGTTGTGCTCGTGCCGGATCACCCGGCTGTTCCCCAGCCGCTCCGTCAGGGCGAGGAGCGCCTCGTAGGTCCTGTCCTTGGTGGATCTGTCCTCGACGAAGATGAACTCGAAGTCGTCCCGCGCATTGTTGACCAGACTGGTCACCGTCTCGGGTAGATATGACTCGATGTTGTAGCAGGGGACGACGACGGACAGGGTCGGTGTGTTGGCCACGAGTGCGCACCTGGATTCTCAGCGGAAAGTCAAGTGATCCTAAGAAAGTAGGATCAGCTTCCGCATGTCCCGTCGCCGACCCTCAGGTGAATTCGGCGTGACATCCGGATCGGGTCGGGAAATGGCAGATGAAGAACGGGTGAGCCGGCGCCTCCCCTTTTCATCACCCCGTAATTCTCGCGGAATTCGATGCTACGTTCGCGCACGTGACCGACATATCCACCGCACCTCCGCCCGCCGAGCGGCGCGGGCGGAGTCCGCACGGACCGGCATCGCGTCGGCTGCGCCTCGCCTCCCCCGCGGGGTGGACCACCGCCCTCACCACCGCCGCGCTGCTGATCTGGACGACCCTCACCGCCGGTGTCTTTCTCGACATCCGCTATGTACTCGCCGCCCTGCGGACGACGGGGGCGAGCGGACTCTCCCCGTCCGAGATATTCGCCCACCGGCCCTTCTTCTACCGCTGGTTGCTCGACGGTCTGGACTCCGTCACCGGCGGCTCGAACGCGGTGCGCGAGGCCCTCCTGCGGCTCATCGGCATCGCCCTGTGCGCGGCCGCCGGTCTGCTGCTGCACCGGAGCCTGCGCCGCCGTATGCCCGAGCGGGACGCGCTGCTCGTCTCGGGCCTGATCGCCCTCACGCTGGCCTTCGCGCCCGTCATCGACTACCTGCAGCCGGAGTGGTTCGCGATCGTCTTCGCGACGGTCGGCGTCGCCGCCGCGCTGGGTGTCCGCGGCCGCTGGCAGGCCGCCGCGCTCGGCGCGCTGCCGCTCGGTCTCGCCGTGCTGATGAAGTTCTCCACCGCGGGCACCGCCGCGATGGCGCTCCTCGTGGTCCTCGCCGTGGACCGGACACGGGGCCTGCTGCTCGCCGCCGCGACCGCCGTCGGCACCGGCCTGCTGTTCGCGGTCAGCGCCTGGTCGGGCTCGCGCGAGCTCCAGTGGCTGCGCGACATGCCGCACATCAACGCGCACGCGCTCGGCAAGGACCCGATCGTCGCCTCCGACCTGCTGCTGCGGACCGCCGACTACCTGGGCGACCGGATCGCGGTGACGCCGGTGCTCGCGCTGCTGCCCGGTGCGCTGCTGCTGTTCGCCGCCACGCTTGCGTCACGCCGGCAGCGCGTCGAGGCCGTGCTCGTCACGCTGCTGCTCCTGGTCGTCGGTCTGGCCGTCGTGGTCTACCAGGGCAACTGGTTCGCCTACCACGGCGAGAGCCTGCCGGTGGTGGCCGCGGCCCTGACCGCTCTCGCGATCGGCCGCTGGTACGGCGCGCACGGCCGGCCTCCGCTGTGCCTCACCGTGCTCGCCCTGGTGTACGGGGCACTGGCCCCGCTGCTCGCCCTCGTCCGTGCGGACGTGGACACGGACGTCGTCGCGTGGCTCGCCTCGGCGGCGGCGCTCCTCGCCGGGGTGATGGACCTGCTGTGGGTGCGGGCACCGCGCCCGCGCGCCCTCCGCGTTCCGGTCGCCCTGCCGGTCCTCGCGGTCGTCGTGTGCCTGGCCGCGACCGTGTGGCCCCTGTCCGGGGTCCGCGTGATCGAGGGGCGGATCGTCACGACCAACGCGGAGCTCAAGGAACAGGCGCGGTCGGCGCGAGCGGCGGCCGAGCGGGTGGACGCCCGGCTCCCGGACGGCGCGCCCGTGCTGTACCTGACCTTCGGCCAGCAGGCGTACTACATCGGCCACCCGACCGCCTGCCGGTATCCCTTCCCCACCTTCTTCAACGTGCCCAAGCAGCTCACCGACGTGCCCTCGCTGGAGTCGACCCGGGAGAACGTGCGCTGCATCACGCAGGAGCACCCGGCGGCCTATGCCGTCTACCAGCCCAGCTGGCTGTCGCTCGGCATCATCGACCCGCGGATCGCCGCCGACATCCGCAGGGCGTACAAGTGCCCCGAGCCGGAGGGGCAGCAGCTCGTGGTGTGCACCGCACGCCGCTGAGGCAGGTACGGCGCACAGGAACGGCCCCGGCGGTGAACTCCCCGCCGGGGCCGTTCCTCCGTGCGGCGGGCCGGGTCAGGCCACTCCCGCGATGCGCGCCGCCTTGTGCCCCAGTTCCACCGAGTAGCTCTGCCCCCGGTCCTGCGGGTAGATCTGCGCCATCGTCGCGAGGGTCACCCCGCTGAGATGGGTCTCGTGGCCGGGGATCAGCGCCTTGTACTCGGGCGTGACCACGGGCTGGGCGAAGGGCGCCCGCGAGAAGTGCCAGTCCTTGATCCAGGACCGGTCGAACTCCGGGTTCACCCGCTGGAGCCACGGCAGGAACCGCTCCAGCAGCTCGGCCGGCTCGGTGGTGAAGCGCCGGTCGTCACGCTCGACGTAGTTGCCCACGTAGAGGATGTGACGGCCCCCGTACCGCGCCGGGTCGATCATCTGCGTGTGCTCGACGACCGCCAGGAAGGGGAAGTCGGGCTCGTTGATGTTGAGCCAGTAGTACGGGATGGCGCTGCGGTCCAGCTCCAGCACGAAGCAGGTCGCGCCCAGGTACTGGTTGCGCCAGACGGCGTCGTCGGCCGGCACGTCGGCGGCCTTGGCGAAGGCGGGCTGCGCCGTGGTGACGATCAGATGGTCGAAGGCGTACGAGGCGCCGTCGGCGGTGCGCACGGTGACCTGCCCGTCGTCGCCGTCCTGACGGATCGTCTCCATCCGCTTGCCGAACTCGACCTTGCCGCCGCGCTCGGCGATCCGGTCGGCGAGCGTCGCGTAGACCCGCTCGAACCCGCCGTCCATATAGCCGAGTTCGAAGGTGCGGCAGTGGACCCGCGCCCACAGCCAGGCCATGGACACCTGGTCGGCGCGGTCGCCGAACTTGCCGCGCAGCAGCGGCTCCCAGACCGCCTCGGTGGCGCGCCGCCCGGCCCATTTGCGCAGCCAGCTCAGGGCGGTGCGGTCGGTGAACCGCTCCCCGTCGCGCACGAGCTTCAGCCAGGCCGACGACAGACCGAAGCGGACACCGGCGGGCAGGCCGTACAGCGGGGAGGTCAGCATCTCCAGCGGCGTGCTGAAGGGGTGGATGCGCCCGTCCCGGAACACACCGGTGGTGGTCCTGTGGAAGCGCAGGGAGCCGCCCAGGCCCAGTTCCTCGATGAGCTCGATCATCGAGCGGTCGCTGCGGAAGATGTGGTGGTAGTAGCGCTCCAGCGGCACTCCCCCGACGGGGATGGACGCGGCGAGCCCGCCGAGTTCGTCGGCGGCCTCCAGGACGGTGACCGCGTGGCCCCGCTTGACCGCGTCGTACGCGGCGGTGAGGCCGGTCGCTCCCGCGCCGATGACGCCGAGGTTCATGCGAAACTCCACTTTCTGTTGAGCGCGAACTGGAAGACCAGCACCAACGGCAGGGAGCCCGCCTTCACCAGGTTCGGATCGATGCCGAGCCCTCGGGAGAACACCGCGAGCAGGACGAACGTCAGGGCGATACCGGTCAGGCCGACGGCGTAGAAGCGCAGATAGCGCAGCAGCAGACGGTCGCGCTTGCCGAAGGTGAACAGGGCGTTCAGGACGAAGTTGTTGGTGATGCCGAGGCTGGTGGAGAGCACGTTGGCGACCTGCTCGTGCAGGCCGGCCACGTTGTAGAGCAGCAGGAACGCGCCCAGGTCGAGGAGGACGCCGCTGCCGCCGACCAGCGCGTAGGTGATCAGCTGCCGGAGGTCGCGGGTGCGGGTGCCGGTGCCGGTGTCCTGCGGGGTGTCGCCGCCGGCCGGGGCGTCGGTGCCCGTACGGGTGCCGGCCCGCACCATGTCCTCAGTGGCCATGGCCGCTGCCGCCGGCGCCGGCCTCCGAGTCGTGCGAGATGACCTGCCGCACGGTGTACAGGGGCCGCCCCTGCACCTCGTTGTACGTCCGTCCGATGTAGCTGCCCAGCACACCGAGCGACAGCATCTGCACGCCGCCCATGAACAGCACGACGACCATCAGCATCGTCCAGCCGGAGACGGTGATCTCGGGCCGCAGCACCTTCATGCCGAGCGCGTAGCAGATGCCGACGAGGGAGAGCGCGAGCACCGCGAAACCCAGCTTGGTGATCATCCGCAGGGGCGCGGTGGAGAAGCCGGTCAGGCCGTCGATGGCGAGACGCGCCATCTTGCGCAGCGGGTACTTGGTCTCGCCGGCGAACCGCTCGTCGCGGTCGAAGTGCACCTCGCTCTGCCGGAAGCCCATCGAGGCGACCATGCCGCGCACGAACCGGCTGCGCTCCCGGAAGCGTCGCAGCTCTTCGGCGGCGCGTCGGTCCATCAGCCGGAAGTCGCCGGTGTCCAGCGGGATGTCCACCTCGGTGGAGGACCGCAGCAGACGGTAGTAGGCGTGCGCGGTGGCCCGCTTGAAGAGCGTGTCCTGACGGCTGCGCCGACGGGCGTGCACGATCTCCGCGCCGTCCCGCCAGGCGTCGATCAGCTGGAGGCTGACCTTCGGTGGATCCTGGAGGTCGGTGTCCATGACGATCACGGCGTCGCCGCGCGCCTCGTCGATACCGGCCGTGATGGCCATCTGGTGGCCGAAGTTGCGTGCGAAGTCGACGACCCGGACGCGCCGGTCGTTCTTCGCGATGTCTTCCAGGATGAGCGAGGTGCCGTCGGCGGAGCCGTCGTCGACGTACACCAACTCGAAGGTGCACTCGGGGCGTTCGCGCAGTGCCGCCACGAGCTCCTCGTGGAAGTGGCGGATCCCGTCCTGTTCGTTGAAGACGGGCAGTACATAAGAGACGAGTGCGGCGCCACCCCGCTGACGGGGCACGCGGGACTCCTGCACCCGGCTGGATATGTCAGGCATTCGGCGAAACTAGGTGCGCGATGTGAACGCGATGAGAACGCGCGATGAGTGCCGCAATGCGGTGAATCGACGGACGGCTCCGGCTCGCGACCTACGGCTGACGGGCCTTGGACATGGGACCTACCGCACGCCGTACCGGGCGGCGATTCCGGCCACGATGATCTCCAGACCCTCCTCGAACTGCCGGTCGTAGTCCTCGAACATCTCCGCGCCCGCCTGCGCCGACAGCGGGAACTCGGCGAGCAGCCGGGCGCGTTCCGCCACGTCGAACCCCTCGCGCCGCTCGTCCGGACGGGGGTACACGCCCTGTTCCTCGGTGACGAACCCGATGGTGTACGCGAACGCGGTCGACGTGGCGCGTACGGCGTCGGCGAGGGCGAAGCCGGCGGCGGTGAACAGGCGCAGGTTCTGCTCCAGCTGGACGGCGTGGTCGGTGCCGGTGAAGCGGGAGCCGCTGAAGACCCGCGCGCCGTCGCGGTAGGCGAGCAGCACCGCGCGCAACCCGTGGTTGGCCTTGCGCGTCCGGTCCTGCCAGGTATCGGCGGGGTCGAGTGCCGTGTCCGCGACCATCCGCCGGAACATCTCGGTCGCCATCTCGTCCAGCAGGGCCTGTTTGTCCTTGAAGTGCCAGTACAGGGCGGGGGCCTTGACGTCCAGCTCGCGGGCGATGGCACGCAGCGTCAGCCCGTCGAGACCTGCCTCGTCGAGCAGCCTGAGCGCGGTGTCCGCCACCCGCTTGCGGTCGAGGGGGGCGCGTCGTTCGGTACTCACGCTTGACAGCTTAACGCCGTTAAGGCCATCCTCGTGAGCGACGGCACTTAACAGCGTTAAGGGGAGTTGCATGGATATGAACGTGGACGTCCTGATCGTCGGCGCGGGTCCCACCGGCCTCGCCCTCGGCATCGACCTGGCCCGGCGCGGAGTGGAAGCGCTGGTGGTGGAACGCGGCGAGACCCTCGCCCCCGGCTCCCGCGGCAAGGGCCTCCAGCCGCGCACGATGGAGGTCTACGAGGATCTCGGCGTCCTCGACGGGATCCTCGCCGCCGGTGGCGCGTACCCGGTCGGCATGGTCTGGGCGGACGGCGAGCAGGTCGGCGAACACGCGATGTTCGACCCGATGGAGGACGGCGAGGAGGGCTGCCGCTTCACCGTCCCCTGGATGGTCCCGCAGTGGCGCAACCAGGAGATCCTGCTGGCGCGGCTGACGGAACTCGGCGGGACCGTGGCCTTCGGCCGTGAGGTGGTGCGGCTCGAGCAGGACACCGAGGGCGTGACGGCGCACTTCGCCTCCGGCGAGCCGGTCCGCGCCCGGTACGCCGTCGCGGCGGACGGCGGCCGCTCGGCGGTGCGCCGCGCGCTGGGCATCGAGATGCGGGGCGAGACGCTCGACCCGGACGCGGCCCTGGTGGCGGACGTGCGGATCCCCGACCTGGACCGGACCTGGTGGCATCTGTTCCCGCCGAGCGGGCCGGACTCCGGCTACCTCGCACTGTGCCCCCTGGCCGGGACGGACCAGTTCCAGCTGGTGGCGCGGCTCCCCGTCGGGACGGATCCGGATCTCTCCCTGGAGGGCGTCCGCAAGCTGGTCTCGGAGCGCACCCACCTCGCACCCGGGGCGGTGACGGAGCTCTTCTGGGTGTCCGACTTCCGCCCGCGCGCCGCCCTGGCGGACCGCTTCCGCGAGGGACGGATCTTCCTGGCGGGCGACGCGGCACACGTCCACTCCCCGGCCGGCGGCCAGGGCCTGAACACCAGCGTCCAGGACGCGTACAACCTGGGCTGGAAACTGGGTGCGGTACTGGGCGGGCGGGCTCCACAAGCCCTGCTGGACACCTACGAGGAGGAGCGCCGCCCCGTCGCCGAGCACGTGCTCGGCCTCTCCACCGCGATCCACCGCGAGGAGGCGAGGCGGGGTGCGTCGACCCGCCAACTGGGCCTGAACTACCGGCACTCGTCACTGAGCGAGGAGACCCGGGAGAACCCCGGTCCGCTGTCCGCCGGCGACCGCGTCCCGGACCTGACGGTCGACGGCGTCCGCCTCTTCGACCGGCTCAGGGGCCCGGACTGGACCCTGGTGACCCTGCCGGACGGCGTGTTCCTGGTCCGCCCGGACGGCTATGTGGGCTGGGCGGGCGCCACGGAGGACGGCCTCGCGTCCTACCGCGCACGGGTCGGCCTCGGCTAGTCGTCGCCGTCGAGGAGGGTGTCGACGGAAAGCTCGAGAGCGACACCGACGGACTCGGGAACGGGGACGGCCTGGCCTCGCTGGTAGCGGAGGGGGTCGGGGTACTTGCCGTCGACGGGGTCTCGATACAGGAGCACCACGTCATGCCTGCGGTCGGCGATGACGTAGACCGGGATGTTGGCCCTGGCGTAGATGTCGACCTTGGTGGCTGTGTCGTTCGTCCAGTTGGAGGACGTCACTTCCAACACCATGCGGAAGACATGCGGGGCATAGCAGTTCTTCTCGACCAGTGCGTCGTGGAAGTCGGCATCCACCACGGACAGGTCCGGCACGGCGTAATCATCCGGCCCGGTCGGCAACCACAAGCCGATTCCCCCGACCGTTTTCAGCCCGGCCTGCCGATCCCCGGCTTCGTGGCACGCCACGATCAGCCAGGACAGTGTCACTTGGTGCGGCCCATCCGGCGGCCGTGTCACGACAATGCTCCCGTTGAGGATCTCCACCCGGTGCCCGGGCAGCTCCTCCCACAGCCGGTCGGCAGCATCAGCGAGCGACGACTCGTGCAGCATCACAGCCACGGCACCCTCCTTATCGGGACCACCCTCCACGAGCCTAACCAGGAACGGGCGGTTTCCGCCCCCGATCACCCATTCGCGGGAATCGCCCAGCTCAGAACGCATCCGACGGCACGTACGTCCCCCAAACCCCCCGGAGGGCGTTGCACACCTCGCCCACCGTCGCCCGGGCCCGCAGCGCGTCCTTCATCGGGTACAGGACGTTGTCCTCGCCCTCGGCCGCCTTCTTCAGGGCGTCCAGGGCCGTGTCCACCGCCCCCTGGTCGCGCTCGGCCCGCAGCTTCGCGAGCCGCTCGGCCTGCTGGGCCTCGATGGCCGGGTCGACCCGGAGCGGCTCGTAGGGCTCCTCCGTGTCGAGCTGGTAGCGGTTGACGCCGACCACGACCCGCTCGCCGGAGTCGGTCTCCTGGGCGATCCGGTACGCGCTGCGCTCGATCTCGTTCTTCTGGAAGCCGTGCTCGATGGCCGACACGGCGCCGCCGAGGTCCTCGACCCTCTTCATCAGCTCGACGGCCGCCGCCTCGACGTCGTCGGTCATCTTCTCCACGACGTAGGAGCCCGCGAAGGGGTCGACGGTCGCGGTCACGTCCGTCTCGTAGGCCAGCACCTGCTGGGTGCGCAGGGCGAGACGCGCGCTCTTGTCCGTGGGGAGCGCGATCGCCTCGTCGAAGGAGTTCGTGTGCAGGGACTGGGTGCCGCCGAGGACCGCGGCCAGGCCCTGGACGGCGACCCGGACCAGGTTCACCTCCGGCTGCTGGGCCGTCAGCTGGACGCCGGCCGTCTGCGTGTGGAAGCGGAGCATCAGCGACTTGGGGTTCTTCGCGCCGAACTCCTCCCGCATCACCCGCGCCCAGATCCGGCGCGCGGCACGGAACTTCGCGACCTCTTCGAGGATCGTCGTGCGGGCCACGAAGAAGAAGGACAGGCGGGGCGCGAAGTCGTCCACGTCCATCCCCGCCGCCACCGCCGTACGCACGTACTCGATGCCGTCCGCCAGGGTGAAGGCGATCTCCTGCGCCGGGGACGCGCCCGCCTCCGCCATGTGGTAGCCGGAGATCGAGATCGTGTTCCACTTCGGGATCTCGGCCTTGCAGTACTTGAAGATGTCGGCGATCAGCCGGAGCGAGGGCTTGGGCGGGAAGATGTACGTGCCGCGCGCGATGTACTCCTTCAGCACGTCGTTCTGGATCGTGCCCGTGAGCCGGTCGGCCGGGACGCCCTGCTCCTCGCCGACCAGCTGGTACATGAGCAGCAGCAGGGCCGCGGGGGCGTTGATCGTCATCGACGTCGACACCTTGTCCAGCGGGATCCCGCCGAACAGCACCCGCATGTCCTCGACCGAGTCGATGGCCACGCCCACCTTGCCGACCTCGCCGCTCGCGATCGGGGCGTCGGAGTCGTGGCCCATCTGGGTGGGCAGGTCGAAGGCGACCGACAGGCCCATCGTGCCGTTGGCGATCAGCTGCTGGTAGCGGGCGTTGGACTCCACCGCCGTGCCGAAGCCCGCGTACTGGCGCATGGTCCAGGGGCGGCCGGTGTACATCGACGGGTAGACGCCCCGGGTGAAGGGGTACTTGCCCGGCTCGCCCAGCTGCCCGGCCGGGTCCCAGCCCGCCAGGTCCTCCGGCCCGTACACCGGCTCGATGGGCAGTCCGGACTCCGACTCACGCGTCATGGGTGTGATGCCTCCCGCTGAGCAATACCCGCTGCTTCGACCACTCGGGTCACCTACCGGTCACCTGTCCGACCGGCCCGCAGGTTACCCGCCAGTACGGTCCGATCGTCCGACGGACTGTATCGGCACGCGCGCAGCCGGTGCGGAGGACCACGCTGGGACCTTCCTCACAGACTGTTCGCGGTGCCGGTCACCACAATGCCGGTCCGTTCGCGGGGCGTCATCCCGGGGGAACATCTCAGGCATGCGGATGCGGAGATCGATCGCCGTCCTGGCCGGCACGGCGGCCCTGGTGACGGTGTGCGGCTGTAGCGGGCAGGACCCGGACCGGGACGGAACGGCGCGCGCGACCGTCCCTTCCGACGACGGCCGGACGGCCTCGCCGTCGGCGCCGGCCCGGACCACCACCGACGACAGGCCGAGCGCCCCGGCCACCGGCGCCCCGCCTCCCGCCGTCCTGTGGTCGCGCGGCGACAAGGGACGCGACGTCCGCGAACTCCAGGCCCGGCTGCGCCAGATCGCCTGGCTCTTCGTGGGGCCCACGGGAACGTACGGCGAGGTCACCGAGGCGGCCGTGAAGGGCTTCCAGGGCAAGCGCGGGCTGCCGGTGACGGGGCGGACGGACAGCGTCACCTGGCAGCGGCTGCTGCGGATGACCCGTGAGCCCGGGAAGTGGGAGCTGTATCCGATGGGCGGCCAGCCGGCCGCCGCGCCCGATCCGCGCTGCCTGTCCGGACGGGTGCTGTGCATCGACAAGACGACCAGGACCCTGCGCTGGATGGTCGACGGCCGGACCCTGACGACGGTGTCGGTCCGCTTCGGCTCGCAGTACACGCCCACCCGAGAGGGTGTGTTCCACGTCTACTGGAAGTCCCGCGACCATGTGTCCACGCTCTACCACTCACCGATGCCGTACGCGATGTTCTTCAGCGGCGGGCAGGCGGTGCACTACTCGTCCGACTTCGCCGCCCGCGGCTACGCGGGGGCCTCGCACGGATGCGTCAACGTGCGGGACGAGACGGCGATCGCGAGTCTCTTCGCACAGGTCAGGAACGGCGACAAGGTCGTCGTGTCCTGGTGAGCGCGGGCGGCGCGAGAACGGTGTGAGGTGTTTGGGGCGCGAGCGGGACCGGGGGAACGTGTCCCGCCCGCGCCGAGCGCACGAGCCGGAAGTACGGGGGGAACCCCGGCTCTGTGCAAGGGCCGATGACCAGTCGGCTCACTTCTTACTGCGCTCCGGCCGCCGAAAACGTCACACCCCTGGCGAAGAAACTTCGGCGATCCGCGAAACCGCAGGTCAGTAGCGGTGAGAAGACGAGTTTCCGCCGGAATGGCCGGAGCCGCCGCGGTCCCGGCCGTCACCACCACCGTCACCGTCACCGTCGCCGTCATGCCCACCGCCGCCGTGTCCCGCGCCACGGCCACCGTGGCCACGCCCCCGGTCGCGGTCGCGGTCGCCGTGCCGATCACGGTCACGGCCCCCGTCGCCGTCGCCGTCGTCGTCCGAGCCGCCCTTGTCGCCCGAACCGGACCGGTCGCCCGTGGCGCCGCCGCGGCCTCCGCGGTCGCTCTGGTTCTTTCCGGTGTCCCGGCCGGTGGTGGCGTTCGGAGTGCGGTCGTCGCCCCGGGAGTTTCCGGCGGCGGTGCCGTCGAGGACGCCCGCGCAGTACTTGGGCACGCGCTTCGGGCCGCCCGCGAGGTGCTCCAGGCTCTGGCGGCGCTCGGTGTCCAGGGTGCGGCCGGCGCTCAGGTCGCGGCAGGACGAGGTCACGCCGGTCGGCCAGGCGCCGCGGGGGTCCGGGGTGGCCGAGGGCGCGCCGTCCGTCTTCCCGTTCCCGGTGTCCTCGCGGCCGGCGGCACCCGTGCCGCCGTCCGGTGTCGCCGGGTCCTCGTCGCTGCCCGAGGCGTCCGGCGTGGGCGGTACGAGCGCGTGCTCGTCCGGTGGCACGGGGGCCGAGACGGATGCCACGGGACGGGCGGGTTCGGCGCCGTCGAACGGGGTCGGCAGGACACCGGTCCCGGCCGCGATCCCGCCCACCATCCCGGCGGCGAGCGCGGCGGCCAGCCCCAGCCGTACGGGCCGGCTCCACCGGGCCGGACGCCCGGTGTCCGCGACGCGACCGCCGATGCGCACCAGTCCCGCGTCGGCGTCGCGCGTACCCCGGAGCCGACCGGTGGCGGCGGCCGTCGTCCCGCGGTCGAGGCCGGCGGGATCCGTGGCGAGGCCGGCCCGACCGGCTCGTCCCGCGAGGTCGGCGCGGTCCGCGTGGGCCTTGCGGAAGGCGGCCAGGGCCGCGGCCTCACCGGGCAGTTCCTCGTCGGCGGGCAGGGGCTCGGCGGCCAGCGCGGCGAGCGCGCCGAGGGTCCGGGCGAGCCGCTCGGCCTCTTCCCGGGCCACGGCATCGACGGCGTCGACAGCGTTGTCCGGTGACTCACCGCGCAGCAGACGCTCCGCCGTTTCGCGATCGAGCCACCTGTCCTGCTTGTCGGCCATCACATGTCCTTCTGCGTCCGCGCGCACGTATGCGTCACACCGGCGGACGTCACCGCGCGCGAGCGCGGTTCTCGCTGGGACGGCAGTGCGTCGAGCGCGCCGGCCGTCTCCGGGTCCTCGCCGAGCAGTTCGGCGAGCTTCTTCAGGCCGCGGTGCGCGGCCGTACGCACGGCACCGGGCCGTTTGCCGAGCGTCTCGGCGGCCGTCTTGGCGTCCAGGCCCATGACGACCCGCAGCACGACGGCCTCGGCCTGGTCCTGCGGCAACCGGGCTATGAGACCCAGGGTGCGGCCGGTGGCCAGCGCCTCCATGGCCTCGCCCGCGGTGTCGGACTCGGCGGGGCGGCCGGTCAGTTCGGCCTCGTCGGCGACCGTCGCCGGGCGCCGGCCGCGCATGCGTATGTGGTCCAGCGCGCGGTTGCGGGCGATCCGGGCGGCCCAGCCGCGGAACCGGTCCGCGTCGCCGCTGAAGCGCTCCAGGTCCCTGGCTATCTGGAGCCAGGCCTCGGAGGACACGTCCTCGGCGTCGAGGTCGCCGACGAGCGTGCGTACGTACCCGAGCAGCCGCGGGTGCACCGTGCGGTACACAGTCCGGAACGCGGTCTCGTCCCCGTTCTGTGCCGCGAGCACCGCGGCTGTCAGCTCCGCGTCGTCCCCCACGTCGTGGTTCCTCGGTCGATGGTGCGCGGTTTTCTGGACCGCAGGTCGTTGCGGTGGTCTGCCGCTTGGCCTTCCGGCGCGAAAGGCACGTTACGACCTGAAACCGCCGCACGTCCATGTCCGTAGAACATGCAACTAACTCGTGACGCGAGCGGGCGCGCGCGGGGTGTGACAGAAAACGCACTCATGGCGCTGTAGGGAGTACGGGCCGCCGCGCGGCCCGTGCCGCGCGACGGCCGGGGCCTCTCCTGTGGGGGGTGGCGGCCTCGGCCGTTGCTTTGGCGGCAACCGGTTACTGGCTCTCGGCCCCGCTCTTGGCGGCCTTGGTGGCCTTGGCGCTCTGCCCGACCTCGGGTGTCTTCCCGGCCTTCGCGGCAGGCTCGGCCTTCTGCGTCTTGCCGGCCCCGACCCCGGAACCGGCCTCCGCGGTCTTGTCGGTCTTCGGGCTCGTGCCGGACTTCGGCCCGCCCCCGGCCGATCCCGATTCCGATGTGGCTGCCGCCGCCGCTGCCGCCGCCTCGCAGTACGCCACGACGTTCTCCGCGCCGCCCGCCGCCGTCACGAGCCGCTGCCAGGCGGTGGAGTCCGTCGCCTTGCCACGCCCCACGACCTTCTCGTAGGCACGGCAGTGCGCGTCGGTGTCCTCGGCGCTCACGGGACGGTCCCGGCCGGTGGCAGCGGGCGGCTGGGGGCTCACGGAGACGGTGTCGGCGGACCCGGCCCCGGACGCAGACGCGGTCGCGGTCGTGGTCGCCGCCGGTTCGGGGCGGCCCGCGCCGCCGGCGACGCCGTCCGTGGAGGACCCGACGGCGGCGAACGCGACCCCGCCCAGGGTGAGTCCGGCGACCAGCACGGAGAGCGTGGCCCGCAGCGAGCGGACCGTGTGCCGCCGGTCCCTGGGCCGCCAGTCGTCCCTGCGCCGGGTACGGGCCTTGTGCGCACCCGCGTCCCGGGCGGCCCGAAAGGCGGCGACGGCCCGCCGCTCGCCGTCGCCGGGCCCGCGCAGGCCCTGAGCGTGCAGGGCCTGAGAACTCAAGGCCTGAGAACTCAGGGCCCGGAGGAGCAGCGCCTCCAGCGCGGGTGCCGCCGCCCCTGCTGCCGCCGCCCCTGCTGCCGCCGCTTCTGGTGCACCGGCGGCGGCTTCGTGGTCGGCGGCGGCGTCCACGGGGTGTGTGCGCCGACGGCTGTGGCCCGCGCCGTCGTTCAGCCGTTCACCCATGTCCGTTTCCGCCTCTGTCGCGTCCGTCCGATCAGGCCGTTCGACCTGGTGGCCTGGCCTGCCACCGATCCATACGGTCCGCGGCCCTCACCGTTCATGTCGACTCCCCCAGCGTTCGGGGACCGCCATCCGTCACACCTTCGCCCGCGCCCGCGGCACCGAGTTGGTGGGCCAGCCGCTTGAGGCCCCGGTGCGCGGCCGTACGGACGGCGCCGGGGCGCTTGCCGAGGACGCGGGCCGCGGCGGGCCCGTCCAACCCGACGACCACCCGCAGCAGGACCGCCTCGGCCTGGTCGCGGGGCAGCCCGCGGACCAGTTCCAGGGCGTGCTCGGTGGAGAGCGACTCCAGCGCCTCGTCGTGCGTGCTGTGCGGGCCGGCCAGGTCGAGGACGACGTCCTGGTCCAGCACCGCCGACCGGGGCCGGACCCGCAGCCGGCGCAGATGGTCGAGGGCCCGGTGCCGGGCGATGGTCGCGGTCCAGCCGCGGAACCCGGCGCCGTCGCCCTTGAACCGCCCCAGGTCCCGGGCTATCTCCAGCCAGGCGTCGGAGGCCACGTCCTCGGCGTCCTCGCCGACGATCCCGCGCAGATAGCCGAGCAGTCCGGGCTGCACGATCCGGTACGCCACGGCGAACGCGGCCTCGTCGCCGTCCTGGGCCCGCGTCACGGCCGCGCCCAGTTCCCCGTCGTACGCCTGCGCGCGCCGGGGTTCCCCTCCCTGGCCCAAGACTGTCCTCGTTCGTGCGGAGTTCGTTCCGGCGCGCGACTCCCCCGCCGGACCTCGGGTCCGAACACGGCCACGCCCTCACGGTCATTCAGCGCCGGGCCGCGCAGAAGTGTCACAGGGGACGAACGCGCCACCGGTCCACCCGACCGGCGCGCCCTCTCTCAGGCCGCGGCCGACTCGCACCACACGAACGTGCCGCGCTTGCCGAATCCGGACATCGGCTGTGCGGCTACCGCCGCCCCCGCATCGCGTCCCGGCACAGCAGCCGCAGGGAGCCGTGGCCGCCGAAGCAGCGGCGGGCCTCGTCCAGGGGCTCCCAGAGACGGCCGTCGGGGGTGCGGACCCAGTGGTCGCCGCCGGAACCCCACCACTCGGCGCCGGTCTGCCGGACGATCACCTCACCGGCGTACGCGCCGAGGCCGCGCAGCACGTGCTCCACGGCGGTGTACGGCGAGCCCTCCCGCCGCAGCTCCTCGAGCAGCCGGTCGACGCGCCACAGGCTCTGCGCGGAGTGGTCGAGATGGGGCCGGATGCCGTCGGGCGCGGCCGCCACCGCCTCCGCCGCCCACCGCACGGGCTTCGCGGCGGCGGAGGGACGGGGCGGCTGCTCGCTCCGGTCGGTCTGGTCGGTCGTCCTACGCGTCACATCAGGAAGAGCGAGGTCGGCGCGGGTTGCGTCACTCATTTTCGGGGCTGTTCCGAGACCGGTGCAGGACCGCCCCACATCCCCCGCACTCCGCTCACTTACGTCCACGAGCCCGCCGTGAGACCACCGCGCGCAGCACCCGGCGCCCTTCCGTGGTCACCTCCAGCGCCCGGCGCAGTCCGCCCGCGCCGTGACCGGCGAGCACCTCCAGGACGGCGACCTGGCGGCGCAGTTCGGCGGCGACGAGGGGGGACATGCCCTCCGTACGGCCCTCCCGGCGGGAGTCGACCGGGGAGGCGTCCTCGGCCGGGTCGAGGAGGCGGTGGATCTGGAGCGAGGCGACGGAGCAGGCGTCGGACCAGAGCCGCACCTCGGCGGCGGAGCGGCTCTCGGGTGCGGCGGCCAGCATCCGGCGGGCCAGCAGCTCGGCCTCGTCGCCCTCCTGCGCGGCCGACGCCAGCTTGCCCCGCGCCTGTTCCAGCAGTTCGCCCCAGTCGGCGGCGTCGGAGTCCTTTGTGAGGGTGCCCCACAGCGGTCGCAGGATCTCGTCGTCACCCCCGAGCAGGGGTATGCACCGATCCAAACAAGCCAGCCCACTGGCAGCCAGTCCGCGTTCGTCGGCCTGAGCGATCAGTTCCACCAGGCTCATCCGCGCCTCCCTCGCCAGGGCACCGACCTTACGGAGCCCACACTTCCCCTTACTGCGTGCGACGGGCCAGGAGTGTCACAGGCAGGCCTTTTCAGCCAACTCAGGCAGGGCCGCCGACGGCTCCGACCGGCGGCGACACCGCGCCCGGACCCTGGAGCGCCTTCTC
The DNA here is from genome assembly GCA_001298545.1 of Actinobacteria bacterium OV320. Lineage (GTDB taxonomy): Bacteria > Actinomycetota > Actinomycetes > Streptomycetales > Streptomycetaceae > Streptomyces > Streptomyces coriariae. Next base: position 192,858 of record LJCX01000029.1, on the reverse strand, counting down.
GTTCTGCATCCCCGTCAGCCGCAGGACGAAGGCGATCGCGAGGGCGGCCGCGACGATGTCGACCAGGTCCGCCGAGATCACCTGGATCAGGGCGTCGTAGATCTCGGCGGCCGTCCCGGCCTTTCGGTACGACTGGAAGCCCGCCCGGTCGGCGACGAGCGAGATGATCCACAGCGTCCACCAGGCGTTGACCAGCCCGTGCGGCCGGGGCCGGTGCCAGGGGGTGCCGGGGCTGCTGGCGTCCCAGATGTCCAGCGCGATCCGGCGCGGGTACCAGAGGTTCACGATCGGGGTGAACCAGGCGCCGACCGCCCAGCCGCGCGACTTGCTGTGCCCGTCCGGCCGGAACACCTCGGCGTTGACCCGCACCCGGTGGAACCAGCACAGGAACACGATGACGCAGGCGACCAGGGCCGCGCTCTGGGCATAGCCGGCCCAGCCGAAGAGCCGGTCCGCCTGGCGGGCCCGGCCCAGTTCCCCCTGGGCGCCGTCGGCGATGTCGCCCGTGACGTCGAACATCACGAAATCCGCCCACAGGGCGAACAGGTCGGTGGCGATGACGAGGCCCAGCAGGGCGGCGGCCGCCCGCGCGAGCGTGACAGGTGAGCGCAGCATGAGATCCCCCGAGGTCCGTGTGAAGGCCGCGCCCGGCTCTCCCCTGAGCCTCACGCGCGGCAGCACGCGGAACATACGGTTCACCGACACCGCACGTCCAGCGGAAATCAACCGAGCCGGTTCGCCAGGGCCGTGAACTGTGTCCAGGTCAGTGGGGGTGTTCCGGCGTCCCACAGCTTCTGCGAGGTGGCCCGCAGCGGCATCCGGATGCCGGCCGCGATCTGGTCCTGGGTCTGCGAGTTCGCGAGGTCGCACCACACCGAGAAGGAGCCGCCGAGGATCTGGGCGTCGTACTTCGCGGGGACCGGCGTCGTGCCGCGCAGCACCCGCGGGGTCCACTGCTCGTAGATCCGCTTCCCGGTCGGGTAGACGAAGTCGTTCGGTTCACCGAGGACGTAGTACAGGTACTCGTCGTTGTAGTTGAGCATCTTGAGCCCGGCGCTCAGGTACTCGACCGGCGGCCGCGCGCCGATCTCCTTGCCGGTCCAGTAGGCGACCACGAGGTCGGAGGCCGGCTTGACCGACGTGCCGCGGAAGAAGCCGTCGTTCCACACCCGCATGGTGCGGTCGTGGGCGCGGACGGTGTCGGCGCGGTCGTTGAGCCAGCCGGTGGTGAGGTCGGCGACGCCCGCGCCGGAGCCGTACCGGGCCGTCGCGGCGGCGGCCAGCTGGGGGTAGGAGACGGCCGGGTTCGAGACCGTCAGGGCCTGGTACTCGTCGCCGCCGAGGTGCCAGTAGGCGCCGGGGAAGACGTCGGCGTACTCGTCGAGCAGGTCGTCGAGGAGGTCCGCGGACTCGTCCTTGGAGATGTCGATCGCCCCGCGGGTCGCCACCCCGTTCGCGTTGCGCAGCTGGAGTTCGGGGTGGGCCGCGAGGACGGCGCCCAGGTGTCCGGGTGAGTCGATCTCGGGCACGACGGTGATGTGCCGGCTCGCCGCGAGGTCGACGATCTTCTTCACCTCGGCCTTGGTGAGGTGAACGCTCGAGACGATCTCCGGGTGGCTGTCGGACTCGATCCGGAAGGCCTGGTCGTCGGAGAAGTGCAGGCCGATCTGGTTGTACTTCAGATCGCCGAGCTCGCGCACCCGGTCCTCGATCCAGGCGGCGGTGAAGTGCTTGCGCGCGATGTCCAGCGTGAACCCGCGCTGCGGCTTGGCCGGCTGGTCCCGTACGACGCCCTCCGGCGCCGTACCGCCGGCGTGCACCTCCTGCTTGAGGGTGCGGGTGCCGTAGAAGACGCCCGCGTCGGAGGGCGCGCTGATGGTGACCCGCCCGCCGCGCACGGTCATGGTGTACGACTCCGGGTTCGCGCCCTCGTCGTCGTTGAGCGCCAGCCGCAGGTCCCCGGCGCGCACGTCGTCCTTCTCCCCGGCGTACGTCAGCCCCAGCTCGCCGGCGACCAGCCGCCCCTCGTCGGCGAGGCCCGCGTCGCTCACCACCACCCGGCGGGTGGACTGCGGCTTCCACCCGGGGCCGCGCGCCGGGGTGTGGGCGCTGACGGCGGGGATGGTGCGGGGGGTGGTGGACAGGGCGTAGGAGCGGGTGGGCGTCGGGGTCGGGGCCTGCGCGGCGGCGGCGCCGGTGTCGCCCGCGCCGGGCGTCCTCGCGGCGGCCTGCCGGGAGGCTGCCGATCCGGCCGGTGTCGTGCCGTCGTCGTCCGACGAGGCCCACACGCCGAGCCCGACACCGAGCGCGGCGACCAGGGCGCCCGCCATCACTGCCCGTGCCGCGACCTGCTGGTGCGGCTTCCTCTGCGGCGCCCGGCGCCGATGCCTGTGCCTGCTCACTCCGCCCACCGTACGACTCCCGGCCGCCCGAAGCGCGTCGAGCCCGTCGTGACGGAGTCCACGACACATTCCGAAACTCTCTCGTTCGGGTGAAATTCAGGCATCGGTCAGACACGTCCTGACCGCTCTCGATAACGTGTCGACACACCTTTCACTGCATCCCCTGCCACATCACACGTGACGCGAGGATCCACGCTGCCTGCGCACCGTCTTTCCCCTTCCTCCGGCTGCCTCGCCATACCGGCGCAGACCCGGACCTCACCCGCACCTCCGCCGGACGGTTTCAACACCGTCCCCGCCGCCGAGGCGCACCGCACGCTCCTCGCCTGTCTGCGCAGCCTCCGCTGGGCCCGCCGGATCGCCGACCACCGCCCGTATCCGACGCTCGACGCCCTGCTGGCCGCCTCCGACGAGGCCGCGTACGACCTGAGCCCGGCCGATCTGGCGGAGGCCCTGGCGGCGGAGTCCCTGCCCGGCCTGCCGGCGGACGCGTACGGAGCGGCGCACATGGCGCTGGACGCGGCCCACGCGGCCTATGAGGCCCGATTCGGACACGCGTTCGTCATCTGCCTCGACGGTGTTCCCCAGGAGGAGTCCCTGGACCACGTCCTGGAGGGCATCCGGTCACGATTGACAAACGATCCCGAGGACGAGCGGGTAGTGGCGGCGGAGGAACTCCGGAGACTGGCGAGGCAACGGCTGACGCGGCTCGCCTGAGGGGCGCGGGGCGGTGACCCGTGCGGCTCCGCCGCGGGGCGCGACCGGGCACCACGGCGTCCCATCCGGACCCAAACGGGACACTCCACCCCAGATGCCGCAACGCTCACCCATCTGCGTGCCACTTTGATCACACAGGTAGGCCCGACGTAAGCCGAGCGCCAGTGCCTCGCTACGATGCTGGGGGCCGGTGGACCGTACCCGGCCGGGCCCGTCCGACACCCCAAGCCGGCAGGCCCCAATCCCCGCTCCCGGAGGGTTCTTCCGTGCCGGCTGGAACGCTGTACCGCGGCCGGGAAGGAATGTGGTCCTGGGTGGCTCATCGAGTCACCGGCGTCCTCATCTTCTTCTTCCTGTTCGTTCACGTGCTGGACACCGCCCTCGTGCGTGTCTCCCCCGAGGACTACGACAAGGTCGTAGCCACCTACAAGACGCCGGTCGTGGCGCTGCTGGAGTACGGCCTCGTGGCCGCCATCCTCTTCCACGCGCTCAACGGCCTGCGCGTCATCGCCGTCGACTTCTGGTCGAAGGGCCCGCGCTACCAGAAGCAGATGCTCTGGAGTGTCGTGGGCCTGTGGCTGCTGCTGATGCTCGGGGCGATCTACCCCGTGCTCGGCCACGCCGCTCGTGAACTGTTCGGGAGCTGAGACCGATGGCCACCACTGAAACCACCGCGGCCGGGATCGGCCCCGTCGAGGGCGGCTCCGTCTACTGCGTGGACAACCCCGCGCCCTTCATCGAGCCCCCGCGCCTGCGCACCAAGAAGACCCCCAGGTCCACCCGGGGCAACTTCGAGATGGGCGCCTGGCTGTTCATGCGCCTGTCCGGCGTCGTACTGGTCGTCCTGGTCCTGGGTCACCTGCTGATCCAGCTCGTCCTGGACGGCGGTGTCTCCAAGATCGGCTTCGCCTTCGTGGCCGGCCGCTGGGCCTCCCCCTTCTGGCAGGTCTGGGACCTGCTGATGCTGTGGCTCGCCATGCTGCACGGGGCGAACGGCCTGCGCACGGTCATCAACGACTACGCGGAGCGCGCGAACACCCGGCTGTGGCTGAAGGGCCTGCTCTACACCGCCACGGTGTTCACCATCCTGCTGGGCACGCTGGTGATCTTCACCTTCGACCCGAACATCCGCTAGGCGCACGGGACCGAGGGACTGAGAGAAACACTCATGAAGATCCACAAGTACGACACAGTCATCGTCGGCGCCGGCGGCGCCGGTATGCGCGCCGCGATCGAGTCGACGAAGCGCAGCCGCACCGCCGTGCTGACCAAGCTCTACCCCACCCGCTCCCACACGGGCGCCGCGCAGGGCGGCATGGCCGCCGCGCTGGCCAACGTGGAGGAGGACAACTGGGAGTGGCACACCTTCGACACGGTCAAGGGCGGTGACTACCTGGTCGACCAGGACGCCGCCGAGATCCTGGCGAAGGAGGCCATCGACTCGGTCCTCGACCTGGAGAAGATGGGCCTGCCGTTCAACCGGACGCCCAACGGCACGATCGACCAGCGCCGCTTCGGCGGTCACAGCCGCAACCACGGCGAGGCCCCGGTCCGCCGGTCCTGCTACGCGGCCGACCGCACCGGTCACATGATCCTCCAGACGCTGTACCAGAACTGCGTGAAGGAGGGCGTGGAGTTCTACAACGAGTTCTACGTCCTCGACCAGCTGATCACCGAGGTCGACGGTGTGAAGCGGTCCGCGGGTGTGGTCGCGTACGAGCTGGCGACCGGCGAGATCCACGTCTTCCAGGCGAAGGCCGTCATCTACGCCTCCGGCGGCACCGGCAAGTTCTTCAAGGTGACCTCGAACGCGCACACGCTGACGGGTGACGGCCAGGCGGCCGTGTACCGGCGCGGGCTGCCGCTGGAGGACATGGAGTTCTTCCAGTTCCACCCGACCGGCATCTGGCGCATGGGCATCCTGCTGACGGAGGGCGCCCGCGGTGAGGGCGGCATCCTCCGCAACAAGGACGGCGAGCGCTTCATGGAGAAGTACGCGCCGGTCATGAAGGACCTGGCGTCGCGTGACGTCGTGTCCCGCTCGATCTACACGGAGATCCGGGAAGGCCGCGGCTGCGGTCCCGAGGGCGACCACGTCTACCTCGACCTCACCCACCTCCCGCCGGAGCAGCTGGACGCGAAGCTCCCGGACATCACGGAGTTCGCGCGCACGTACCTCGGCATCGAGCCGTACACGGACCCGATTCCGATCCAGCCCACCGCGCACTACGCCATGGGCGGCATCCCGACGAACGTCCAGGGCGAGGTCCTGCTCGACAACACCACGGTCGTCCCGGGCCTGTACGCCGCCGGCGAGGTCGCCTGTGTGTCGGTGCACGGCGCCAACCGGCTGGGCACCAACTCGCTGCTGGACATCAACGTGTTCGGCAAGCGGGCGGGCATCGCCGCCGCCGAGTACTCGCAGAAGGCGGAGTACGTCGAGCTGCCGGAGAACCCCGCGCAGCAGGTGATCGACCAGGTGGAGCACCTGCGCGCGTCCACCGGCACCGAGCGGGTGGCGGAGCTGCGCCGCGAGCTCCAGGAGACCATGGACGCGAACGTCATGGTGTTCCGCACCGAGCAGACGATCAAGACGGCGGTGGAGAAGCTCGCCGAGCTGCGCGAGCGCTACCGCAACATCTCGATCCAGGACAAGGGCCGACGGTTCAACACGGACCTGCTGGAGGCCATCGAGCTGGGCAACCTGCTCGACCTGGCCGAGGTCATGGCGGTGTCGGCGCTGGCCCGCAAGGAGTCCCGCGGCGGTCACTACCGCGAGGACTACCCGAACCGCGACGACGTCAACTTCATGCGCCACACCATGGCGTACCGCGAGGTCGGCGACGACGGCACCGAGTCCATCCGTCTCGACTACAAGCCGGTCGTCCAGACCCGCTACCAGCCGATGGAGCGTAAGTACTGATGGCAACTCCCGTTCTGGACAAGGTCGAGGCGGAGTCCGCGGCCTCTCCGTACATCACGGTCACCTTCCGGGTCCGCCGGTTCAACCCGGAGGTCTCGGCGGAGGCCGTCTGGCAGGACTTCACGCTGGAGATCGACCCGAAGGAGCGCGTCCTCGACGGTCTCCACAAGATCAAGTGGGACGTCGACGGCACGCTGACCTTCCGGCGCTCCTGCGCCCACGGCATCTGCGGTTCGGACGCGATGCGGATCAACGGCAAGAACCGCCTCGCGTGCAAGACGCTGATCAAGGACATCAACCCCGAGAAGCCGATCACGGTCGAGCCCATCAAGGGCCTGACGGTCCTGAAGGACCTGGTCGTCGACATGGAGCCGTTCTTCCAGGCGTACCGGGACGTCATGCCCTTCCTCATCACGAAGGACACGAACGAGCCCACGCGTGAGCGCTTCCAGACCGCCGAGGACCGCGAGCGGTTCGACGACACGACGAAGTGCATCCTCTGCGCGGCCTGCACGTCGTCCTGCCCGGTGTTCTGGAACGACGGCCAGTACTTCGGTCCGGCCGCGATCGTGAACGCCCACCGCTTCATCTTCGACTCGCGCGACGAGGCGGGTGAGCAGCGCCTGGAGATCCTGAACGACAAGGACGGCGTCTGGCGCTGCCGTACGACGTTCAACTGCACGGACGCCTGCCCGCGCGGTATCGAGGTCACGAAGGCGATCCAGGAGGTGAAGCGAGCGCTGATCACGCGCCGCTTCTGAGCCTCCCGGCTCGCTGCTTCGCGCACACGGCGAGGGCCCCGCTCCTTGAAGGAGCGGGGCCCTCGCCGTGTTGCCGCGCCGACGTCCGCCGATGTCGCCGCGCCGTCGTCGGGCGGTGTCAGCCGCGCAGGACGCGACCCTGCTTGTCGGTGCGGTCGTTGCTCGTGAGGAACAGGATGCCGTCGATCAGCGCCCAGATGCCGAGGCCGCCGCAGGTGAAGAGCTGGGCGACGCCCACGCCGACGGAACCGACGTAGAAGCGTCCGATGCCGAGGGTGCCCAGGAAGAGCTGGAGGATACCGGCGACGATCTTGGACTTGTCGGAGTACGGACGACCAAGCGGGTCGACCCCGTAGGGGGCCTGCGGGGTGGGGACGGTCATGAGAACTGCTCCTGAAATGCCTGCGGGAGGCCGGTGCGGCCTGCTCCGAAATGGGGAGTCCAGGAGGCACGCGACGCGACAATCACCCGCGTCGACCGACGTCGACCGATCTCGACCCACGCCCTCGCACAGCTCCGCCATGCCAGGACGTCCCCCCTGTGAATGGTGAGCCTAGAGAAAACAGAGGGTAAAAAGGGAGTACAAATGATCCATCGTTCCTGATCCGTGATCAAAATCAGTCAACTACGTTCCGGAGCACCGCCCACGCCACCGCGACGCCGAGGACGAGCGTCAAAGCCCCTGGTCCCAGGCGCGGATGCCAGACGCGGCCGTGCAGGCCCGCCCACATCCAGCGGACCAGCAGCGCGAGCGCGTACGGCGAGGCGAGCAGCAGGACACGGTTGTCGAGCCAGGCCTGCGTGAAGTGACCGTGCATCAGGTCGTACACCATGCGGGTGCCGCCGCAGGCGGGGCAGAGCTGCCCGGTGACGAGCCGGAACGGGCACCCTGGGAGCCAGTGGCCGGGCTGGTGCGGGTCGGTGACGTAGAGATACGCGGAACCGGCCGCGCCGGCGGCGAGCACCACGAGGGGAGCCGCCGCCGGGTGCCGCAGCGCGGCCGAACACCTCGCGGAGAGGCGCTCCGCGTCAGCCACGCAGGATCCGCCCGTTGGAGTCGGTCTTGTCGTCGCTGACCAGCAGGATGATGCCGTCGATCAGCGCCCAGATGCCGAGGCCGCCGCAGGTGAAGAGCTGGGCGAGGCCGATGCCGACGTCACCCATGTAGAACCGGCCGACGCCGAAGCTGCCCAGGGTGAGCTGGAGCACGCCCGCGACGATCTTCGACTTCTCGGAGTAGGGGCGGCCCATGAGGTCGTACCCGTAGGGGGCCTGGGGGTCGCCGGTGAAGGTGCCGGGGGGTATGTAGCCGCCGCCGGGATAGCCGGGGCCCGGGTAGCCGGGGCCGGGGTAACCGGGGTGGGCGTAGCCCGGGTACGGCTGGCTGGGCTGGGGATAGCCGTAGGGGCCGGGGCCCGGCTGGCCGGGTGCCGCGTCCTGCGGGCCGCCCGGACCCCCGGGGGCGCCGGTGGGGTACCCGTAGCCGGGCGGGGGCGGCTGCGGCGGCTGCTGGGGTTCCTGGGGCTGCTGGGGCTCATGGGGCTGCTGGGGCGTTTCGGACAAGGTGAGTTCCCCCGAGGTCTGGTGATCGGATCATCCGCAGATGAGACGCGTGCGGATGAATGCAGAACATCTTGCAGCAGAAAACCCGCCACGCGGAGACCGGGGTGCTCTTGACCGGTTTTCGGGTCCCCCACACCTAATCTGACGGCATGTCAGATGACCAGTCGTACGAGCTGCTCGGTTTCGACAACCTGCTGCTGCCCGTCGGGGACCTGGGCGAGGCGGTCGACTTCTACGAGCGGGCCGGGTTCACGGTGGGGCTGCGGTTCGACGAGGCCGGGATCGCGCTGCTGAAGGTCGGGGGCGAGACACCGGGAGTCCTCCTCCGGCACGAGGAGGCCCTGGGGCACCGGCCGCCGCCCTGGCCGTCCCCACGGGTCTGGCTTGAGGTGCCGGACGCACGGGCGGCGGCGCGGCGGCTGACCGAGGCGGGCATCACCCCCCTGGATCCGCCGTTCTCCACGTCCACCGGCTGGACCGTCGAGATCGCCGACCCGTGGGGGAACGTCCTCGGGTTCACGGACTACCTCAAGCGGCCCGAGCTGGCGAGGCGTTAGGACGGCGAGGCGGCGGCACCGGGCCCGCACGCCTTCAGTTGAACGTGTTCAAAACAAGCGCTACAGTCGTCCACGACAGCGTTTTGAACGCGTTCAAGAAAGGGTGGGGAACATGGACCGTACGGTCATCGCCTACGTCGTCTACCTGGTCGTCAGCATCGGACTGACCGTCTGGGTGGCCAGGACCCTCAGCAGCAACGGACGGATCTTCCTCGCCGACGTGCTCCAGGGCAACGAGAAGCTCGCCGACGCCGTCAACCACCTCCTGGTGGTCGGCTTCTACCTCGTCAACCTCGGCTTCGTCGCCCTCTACCTGAGCGGTGACGACACCATCGAGGACACACGCGGCATCTTCGAGGCCCTGTCGACCAAGGTGGGTGTGGTGCTGCTGGTGCTCGGCGCGATGCACCTGGCCAACGTGTACGTCCTCAACCGGATCCGGCGGCGCGGGGTCATGGAGCGGGAGCAGGTCCCGCCCGTCGCCCCGCAGGGCTGGGCCGCCCCCTCGGCGCCCACCGCCGGGGCGTGAACACGATGGCCGCCGACCGGGACGCCGCCGACCGGGACGCACGGCGCGTCCCGGTCCGCCGGCTCACCGTGCTCCACGACGCCGAATGCTCCCTGTGCGGCTTCCTGCGCGACTGGCTGGGCCGGCAGCCGCAGCTGGTGCCGCTGGAGTTCGTCCCGGCCGGGTCCGCGCAGGCGGCCGCCCGCTTCCCCGGCCTCGACCATCGCGCGACCCTCGACGAGATCACCGTCGTCGGCGACTCCGGCCAGGTCTACCGGGGCGCCGCCGCCTGGATCGTCACCCTGTGGGCGCTGCGCGAGTACCGCCCGCTGTCCCACCGGCTGAGCACGCCGGCCGGCGCGAAACTGGCGCGGGGCGCCGTTCTCGCCGCCGCCAAGTGGCGCGACGGGCAGGGGCGGTCCGTGGGCTGGGGCGGGGGCGTCTACCGCCGTGGCGACGGCTGGTCGTACGACCCGCAGCTGGGCTGGAGCTACCACCCGCCCACCTGTGCCGACGGCACCTGTTCCACTGGCTAGGCTCGTGCATGTGCCCGCGAACAACGACGGTCCCGCCGAGGCCGCTTCCCCGTCCGAGCCCCATGAGGCCGCTTCCGCGGCCGAACGTCATGAGGCCGCCCCCACGTCCAAGTCCGAGCAGACCCGCGCTCTGATCCTGGAGACGGCGATGCGGCTGTTCCAGGAGCGCGGCTACGACAAGACGACGATGCGGGCCATCGCCCAGGAGGCCGGCGTCTCGGTCGGCAACGCCTACTACTACTTCGCCGGCAAGGAGCACCTGATCCAGGGCTTCTACGACCGGCTCGCCGCCGAGCACCGGGAGGCCGTCCGGGACGTCCTGGCGCGGGAGAGCAGCCTGGAGGCCCGGCTGGCGGGGGTGCTGCGGGTCTGGCTGGGGGTGGCCGAGCCGTACCACGAGTTCGCGGTCCAGTTCTTCAAGAACGCCGCCGACCCGGACAGCCCGCTCAGCCCCTTCTCCGCCGAGTCGGAGCACGCGCGCGTGGAGGCCATCGCCGTCCACAAGGAGGTGCTCGCGGGGTCGAAGGCGAAGGTTCCCGAGGAGCTGCGCGAGGTGCTGCCCGAGTTGATGTGGCTCTCCCAGATGGGCCTCGTCATGTACTGGATCTACGACCGTACGCCGGGGCGCGAGCGCAGCTACCGGCTGGCCGGCCGGGGCGCGCGCCTCACCGCGCGGGGCGTGGCGCTGGCCCGGTTCCGGGTGCTGCGGCCGCTCGTCCTCGAGGTCCACGACCTGTTCACGGACTTCCTGCCCGGCATGACCAACGCCCTGCCGGACCCCACGAAGAAGAGCCCGCCGGGCCAGGCGGGCGCTGAAGGCCCTGCGGGCCCCGAGGGCTCTGCCGGCTCTGCGGGCTCTTCTCCGGACGGAGTCAGCTGACCTCCGCGGCCTCCTCCAGCTCCACGTCGTAGACCAGGGGCTCCCCCGCGACCGTCAGCTGCCGGGCACGCTTCAGCAGGGGCGGCGCGGCCGTCGTCGCCAGCAGATACGTTCCCGGGGCCGGGACGGAGAGGATGTACGAGCCGTCGGCGAGGGAGGTCACGCGGTCCAGTTCCCGTCCGCCCTGCGACATCAGGGTGACCGTCGCGTCCTCGACCGGTTCACCGGCCGTGTTCCGGACGAAGCCGTGCACGACCGAGGCCGGTCCTTCGCCCGCCGCGGCCGTCGCCGGCGCCGCCTCCTCCTTGGGCTCGACCGCGAGATGCGGCAGCCGCTTCTCCAGCCACCCGGGCAGCCACCAGTTGGAGTCGCCGAGCAGGTGCATCGCGGCCGGGACCAGTGCCGTACGCAGGATGAACGCGTCCAGCGCGACCGCGGCCGCGAGGCCGACGCCCGCCATCGCCGCACCCGAGTCGCCGCTGAGCACGAAGGCGAGGAAGACGCAGACCATGATCAGGGCCGCGGAGTTGATGACCCGGCTGGTCTCCGCGAGGCCCACCCGGACCGCTCGCGCGTTGTCCCTGGTGTGCACCCACTCCTCGTGCATCCGGCTGACCAGGAAGACCTGGTAGTCCATCGACAGGCCGAAGAGCAGGGACAGCATGATGACGGGCAGGAAGGCGTTGATCGGCCCCTCCTTGCCGAGGCCGAGCAGATCGAGGCCCCAGCCCCACTGGAAGACCGCGACGAGGACACCGAAGGAGGCCGCGGCCGCGACCAGGTTCATCACGGCGGCCGTCAGCGGCACCACCAGGGAGCGGAAGGCGACCAGCAGCAGCAGGAAGCCCAGGCCGATGATGGTGGCGATGAAGAGCGGCAGACGGTCGCCGGTGACCGTGGCGAAGTCCTTGGACACCGCCGTGACGCCACCCACGTGCGCCTGGGCCCCGGCCTCCGGGATGACGTCGTCGCGCAGCCGGTCGATCAGGGTGTCCGTCTCCGCGGACTGCGGGGAGGTCGTGGGCACCACCTGGATGACCGTGACCCCGCTCGCGGGCGGCAGGGCGGCCGCCTGGGCGACGCCGGGCGTGTCCTTGATGCCCGCGGTCAGGGCGGTGGCGTCACCGCCGTCCACGACCACCTGGAGGGGGCCGTTGAAGCCCGGCCCGAAGCCCTCGGCGAGCAGGTCGTAGGCCTTCCGGGTGGTGGTCGAGGCGTCGTCGTTGCCCTGGTCGGTGGCGCCGAGGCGGAGCGACAGCACGGGGAGCGCGAGGACGGCCATGACGACCAGCGCGAGCGCGGCGATCGTCCGCGGCCGGCGCTGCACGCCCACGGACCAGCGGGCCGCGGGACCACTCGACCTCTCCGGCTCCGGGCCGGTCGCGGCCAGCACGCGCCGCTGCTTGCGGCTCAGCACCCGCGCGCCGAGGAAGCCGAGCAGCGCGGGCAGCAGGGTCGTCGCGGCGAGGACGCTCAGCACGACCGTCAGGGAGGTGCCGATGACGACGCCGTCCAGGAAGCGCAGGTTCGTCACCAGCATGCCGGCGAGGGCGATGCACACCGTGCCGCCCGCGAACAGCACCGCCCGGCCCGAGGTGTTGAGGGCGACGACCGTCGACTCCTCCGGGTCCAGGCCGCGCAGGACGCCCTTGCGGTGCCGGGTGACGATGAACAGGGCGTAGTCGATACCGACGCCGAGGCCGATCAGCGAGGACAGCAGCGGGGCCAGGTCCGGGATGTCGGTGACATGGCTGAGCAGCTGGGTCGAGAACAGGCCCATGCCGACGCCGAAGACCGCCACGGCGAGCGGCAGCAGCATCGCGTACAGCGAGCCGAAGGCCAGGAACAGGACCACCGCCGCCGCCGCGAGGCCGACCATCTCGGCGAGGCCGGTGGGCGGTTCCTGCACCCGCTGGACGGCCTGGCCGCCCACCTCGACGTCCAGGCCGTCCTGTCCGGCACCCCGCGCGGTGTCGACGACGTCCTGGACGAGTTCCTTCGGTACGGCGTTCGCCTGCTCGGTGAAGGTGATCTGGGCGTAGGCGATCCGCCCGTCACCGCTGATCTGCGCCGCGCCCGCCGTGTCCGCCGCGTAGGGGCCGGTGACCCCGCCGACGCCCTTCATGCCCGCGATTCTGTCGAGCGCGGGCTGGATCCGGGACCGTACGTCCTGGTCCCGTACCGAGCCCTCGTCGACCTTCCACACGACCGTGTCGGTGTCGCCGGCGCTCGCCGGGAACGCCTTCTCCATCAGGTCGTACGCCTTCTTGGAGTCCGTGTCGGGGAGGGAGAAGACGTTCGCGTAGTCCGTGCCCGCCGTCGAGGCCGAGAATCCCAGGCCGAACAGCGCCCCCACCCAGAGCAACAGGACCACCAGCCGGTGCCGATAGCACCAGCGTGCCAATGCCGCCACGCTCAATCTCCTTCACCAGATCGTCGGTCGGTCCCCCAGGTCCTGGGCAACAGGATCGGTGGCGCCACGCGTGCGTGGACATGTGACGACCATGACTCTCAAGGAACTCCAAAGCGTGAACCGGCGCGATCGTCGGTGGGTCCGCCGATACTGGGGGCATGACGACGGCTTGCGGCACCGTGCTGGTCGTGGAGGACGAACCGAGCATCGCGGACGTCCTGGCCATCGCCCTGCGCTACCACCGTTTCGAGGTCATGACGGCGGGCACCGTCCGCGAGGCCCTCGCCCTCGCCGACCGCACCCGGCCCGACGTGGCCCTGCTGGACGTGATGCTGCCGGACGGCGACGGCCGGGCCCTGGGGCGTGAACTGCGGTCGCGCAGGCCGGACCTGGCGCTGGTGTTCCTCACCGCGCGGGACGCGCCGACCGAGATCGTCGGCGCCCTCGGCTTCGGCGACGACTACATCACCAAACCGTTCGACATCGACGTGGTCGTCGCCCGCATCACCGCCGTGCTGCGCCGTACCCGCCCGGCCGACGTCCTTCCGCAGCGGCCGCCACTGCGGTACGGCGACCTGGAGCTCGACGAGACGACGTACAGCGTGCGCCGCGCGGGCCGCTCGGTGGAGCTCACCCCCACCGAGTACGCGCTGCTGCGGTTCCTGGTGCGCAACGGCGGCCGGATCGTGCCCAAGGAACAACTCCTGCGCCATGTCTGGCAGTACGAGCACACCCCGCCGGAGTCGACGGTCGTCGAGACCTACATCAGCTATCTGCGGCGCAAGCTGGACGTCCTGGGACCGCCGGTGATCACCACCCGGCGGGGCGTCGGATACGGGCTGGCGTGAGGCGGATCCACCGGCACGGCATCCACTCGCTGCGTGCCAAGCTGACGGCGGCGAACGTGGGTCTGCTCGCGCTCGGCATCGTCGTCGCGACCGCCGTCAGCCTGATGGGGATGCGGCACTACCTGCTCGACCAGGTGGACGCCGAGCTGACCAAGATGCGTGATTCGCTGGGCAGTTCGCAGCTCACCCTGCGCCAGATCGACTCGCTGTCCGTGCTGAGCGTGGTCAGCGACCGGCTCGTGCCCCAAAACACGGACACGCAGAACACGGACCCGCAGGGCACGGACACCCGGCCGGCTCCGGACTCGATCTTCACCGCCGTCGACGGCCGGGGCACCGCCCTCGCCATCTTCGACGTCCGGCCCACCGCATCCCAGCGCGGCCTCGCGGACGCGGTGTCCGACCCGCTCGCCCTCAGCGCCGACGCCGACCCGCACGACGTCACCGTGCACGGCGACACCTACCGCGCGACCGCGACCCGGCTGCCCGACGGCACGTACATCCTGCTGGCCACCTCCACCGAAGCCCTCCACCGGGGCATAGCGAAGGCCCTGAAGCTCGACCTCGCCGTCGGCACGCTGCTGCTGGCCCTGCTCGCCTGTCTGACCCTGTTCAGCGTGCGGCAGCGGATGCGGCCGCTGGAGGACATGGTGGAGACGTCGTCGGCGATCGCCGAGGGGGACCTGACCCGGCGCGTGCCGTCCAGCCACCACCCCACCCAGGAGGTCGAACAGCTGCGGCTCGCCCTGAACTCCATGCTCCACCAGGTGGAGACGGCGTACCGCACGCGCGAACACAGCGCGGCCCAGCTGCGCCGCTTCGTGGCCGACGCCTCGCACGAACTGCGCACCCCGCTCTCCGCGATCCGCGGCTACCTCCAGCTGTACGACCAGGGCATGCTGGTCGAGCAGGAGGAGCGTCGGCGGGCCTGGGACCGGATGAACGGCGAGGTGGACCGGATGGGCCGGCTCGTCGACGAACTGCTCACCCTGGCCCGCCTCGACCAGCGGCCCGAACTGCGGCTGCGGGGCGTCGACGTGAGCCGTCTGGTGCGGGACTCGGCGCAGGACCTGCGCGCGCAGCAGCCCGGGCGGCCGGTGACGGTCGAGGCCGAGGGCGCCGTGCTGGTGCGGGCCGACGAGTCGGGGCTGCGTCAGGTGCTGGGCAACCTGGTCACCAACGTGCGCACGCACACCTCGGCCGAGGTTCCGGTGCGGCTCGGTGTGCAGCGGGTGGACGGGGTCGTACGGCTGTCGGTCGAGGACAAGGGGCCGGGGCTGGGACCGGAGGACGCGGCGCGGGTCTTCGACCGTTTCTTCCGGGCCGGGGGCGGCGCGGGCAGCGGCCTCGGTCTGGCGATCGTGCAGGGGGTCGTCCAGGCGCACGGCGGCGAGGTGAGCGTGCGGACGGCACCGGGCGAGGGACTGGCCGTCACGGTGACGCTGCCGGCCCGGCCGAAGGCCTGCGGCTGAGCGCGGGCCACCGCGGGGCGGGCCCGTAGCGCCCTAGGTGGGGGCCGTGACCAGGGCCCATACCGTCTTGCCGTGCCGGCCTCTGCTCCACACGCCCCACGCGGCGGCGAGGTGCTCGACCAGGTGCAGCCCGCGGCCGTGTTCCTCCACCTGACCGACCGGCCGCGGCCGGGGTTCGAGCCGGCCCTCGTCGGAGACCTCTATCAGGCAGGAACCGTCACCGAGGGCGGTGACGGCCACCTCGAACTCCCGCTCGAGAAGGGGGCCGTGGCGCACGACGTTGGTGGCCAGCTCGGACACGACGAGAACGGCGTCGGCCAGCGCCGGGTCGTCGGGGCCGTGCCCCCAGTCCGCGAGATGGTCCCGTACCCGGCGCCGGGCGAGACCGACGGACGCCGGATGCCGGGGCAGCCGGAAGGAGTTGCGTCTCAGCACGTCTGCTCCTCATCCCGTACACACCTCCGTCACATGGTGCCGCTTGGGGTGCCTGCCCGGTGCGACGGGGGCGCATGCCCGGCTCACGGGATCAAGTGTGCGAGCCGGGTGGGTACTTCGGCTCAGATCCAGTCGAGTTTCCAGAGGCGGAACACGCCGTTGCCGTCCGCGAGGAACTGTCCGCCGCCGATGTCCGCGCTGGTGACGATGTACTCCTTGCGCTGCCACAGCGGGACGGCCGGCACGTCCTGGGCGATGACCTGCTGGAGGTCGCGGAAGTCGCCGGCGGCCCGGCTGCGGTCGGCGAACTGCCGGCTTGCGGCGATGTACTTGTCGACGGCCTTGCTGCTGTAGCCGGTGTTCATGGTGGAGTCGGTGCCGACGAGCGGGCCCGCGAAGGTGTCCGGGTCGGGGTAGTCGGCGACCCAGCCGACCGCGTACGCGTCGAGTTTGCCGGTGGCCCACCGCTTCTGGAAGTCGGTCCACTCGTAACCCTTGACGTCCACCTTGAACAGACCGCTCGCCTCCAGCTGCCGCTTGAGCTCCTGGGCCTCGGCCGCCGCGGCGCCGCTGCCCAGGCCGTAGCCGTAGGTGAACTCCACCGGGATGCTCACGCCGGCCGACTTCAGCAGCTTGCGGGCCTTCTCGGCGCTCCGGTCCGGATAGCTGTCGAAGAAGGAGGTGGTGTGTCCGGTGATGCCGGTCGGGATGAGCGAGTACAGCGGGTCGACGGTCCCGTCGTACACGCTCGCCGCCAGCTGCTCGCGGTCGATCAGCCAGGCCACCGCCTTGCGGACGTCCGTCTCGTGCAGCGGTGAACCGGAGCGGGTGTCGAAGTACAGGTTGCGGGTCTCGGAGCCGTCGGCCTCGTAGACGCGCTGGTCGGGGTCGCTGGTGTCGAGGGCGGCCAGCACCGCGGGCGGCAGCTGCCGGGCGGCGGCCTTGACCTGCTTGGCCTTCCAGGCCTTCTCCAGGGCCTGGGGGTCCGCGTAGTAGCGCAACTCGATCGGGGAGCCGGTCGACACGGCGCCCTTGTAGCGCGAGTTGGGCGACAGCAGGACCTTCTTGCCCTTCGTGTACCCGGTCAGCCGGTACGGTCCGGTGCCGTCGACGCTGCTGCCGACGCGCAGCCCGTCCGCCGGGTAGCGGGTGTGGTCGACGATCGAGCCGGCTCCGGTGGCCACCTTGAACGGGAAGGTGGCGTCCGGCGACGACAGGTGGAAGGTGACCTTCAGGCCTTTGGCGTCCACCGACTTCAGGGTCGAGAACAGGGATGCCGGGCCGACATCCGAGTTGATCTTCTCGACCCGGTCGAAGGAGTACTTCACGTCCTCGGCGGTCACCGCGGAGCCGCTGTCGAAGGTGAGGTCGTCACGCAGTTCGCAGGTGTACGTGACGAGGCTGCCCTTGTCGAAGGCACAGCTCTCGGCCGCGTCCGGTACGGGCGAGACACCGCCCGGCTCGTAGGTCAGCAGCGACTGGAAGACGTTGCTGAACAGCGCCCAGGATCCGGCGTCGTAGGCGCCCGCCGGGTCGAGCGAGGTGACGGTGTCCGTGGTGCCGACCGTGATGGTCGCGCCCCCGCTGTCCTGCGACGGCAGCAACTGCCAGCCACCCACTCCGACGACCGCGAGAACCAGCAGCGTCAGGAGTATCCGCATGCGAACAGATCGCATGGTGATGCCCTGCCTCCCCAGGCCGCCAGACGGGCCCAGTCCACAGAAAAAGTGCCGCTCCCCTTGGCGGCGGGCTCACCTAATCACACGTGTTTCGCCAGGGGGAAGAGGATTCTGGCGAGATGGGAAAGAACTTACCGACGCCTTGTTTCGACCGGGTTTCACAGCCTCTCCACAGGCTTCTGACCGGCCGTCAGGCGTGTGCCGAGGCCAGTTCGACGACGGTGATGTCGGAGGGGGCCCCGACCCGGGTGGGCGGGCCCCAGGCGCCCGCGCCCCGGGACACGTAGAGCTGGGTGTCGCCGTAGCGCTCCAGCCCCGCCACGGTCGGATTCGCGGCGGCCGCGAGGAGGTTGCCGGGCCACAGCTGGCCGCCGTGCGTGTGGCCGGAGAGCTGGAGGTCGACGCCGTGGCGTACGGCGTCGTGGATCTGGACGGGCTGGTGGGCGAGGAGCACGCACGCGCGCGTGGTGTCACGGTCGCCGAGCGCGCCGGTGAAGTCGGGCCCCTGGCCCTCGCTCTCGCCCGCGATGTCGTTGACGCCGGCCAGGTCGAACCAGGGCAGCTCCGTACGGGCGTTCTCCAGCGGGTTCAGGCCGAGCCGCCGCACCTCCTCGACCCACTGTTCGGCGCCGGAGAAGTACTCGTGGTTGCCGGTGACGAAGAAGCTGCCCTGCCGGGCCTTCAGCCGCGCGAGCGGGGCGGCCGCCGGGCCCAGGTCCTTCACGCTGCCGTCGACCAGGTCGCCGACGACCGCGATCAGGTCGGGCTGCGTCGCGTTGATCGTGTCGACGACCTTCTGCGCGAAGCCCCGGCCGAGGACGGGGCCCAGATGGATGTCGCTGACGACCGCGATCCGGTAGCCGTGGGCGCCGCGCGGGAGCTTGGCCAGGGGCACCGTCACCCGCTTGACCCTGGGGCCGCGCAGCACGCCGTAGGTGCCGTAGCCGACCGTGCCGACGGCGGCCGCGGCCGCCGCACCGGCCACGACCCGGGACACGAAGAGCCGGCGGGACGGGGCGGAAACGGGCGGTGCCGGGTCCTCGGGCTCCGGTGACCGGAGGGCGGGCCCGCCGACCGGGAGCGGGCTGGGCTCGGGGCGCGCCGCGGGTGCCTCGACGGTCGCCTCGGCAGGTGCCTCGACGGTCGCCTCGGCGAGTGCCCGCTTCGCCCGCTTCTCCAGGAAGCGGCGCAGCAGCGGCCGTACGGCCTCGCCGACGATCACGGCCAGCAGCAGGTAGACCGACAGGGCCAGCCACAGGAAGCCCGGCCAGGCCAGTGCGCGCTGGAGCCAGAAGGGGGCGCCGGTGCGTTCGGCGACCAGGGCGCCGATCGCCAGCGCCCAGCCGCCCGCGACCAGCACCGCGCCACCGCGGCGCGCCCGGCCGGGGCCGCGGGTGGTGTCGCGGAACAGCCGCCGCCACAGGTACCAGTTGGCCGTGACCAGCACGGTCAGGGCGAGCAGGGCGAGCAGGGCGAAGACGATCACCATGGCTATGACGCCTGCCGCAGTGCGCGCAGACCGCGCAACCCGATGGCCCCGACGGCCGTCCCCAAGAGGAAGGAGACGACAGCGAGCGTCAGGTGGACCCAGAAGTACGCCGTGGGATCGCCGTCGTCGAAGGCGAGCCCGCTGCTGTCCTTGATCAGGTTCTTGACGAAGGTGACCCAGATGACCCAGCTCCACACCCCGAAGGCGAGCAGGAACGAGGAGACGGGGCGGCTGAGCTTCATGGGTTCAGTATCACCGGCGGTTGTCCGGTTCCGTGACCGGGGTGGGGAGGGTGACGGGACTTCCCGTCGCGTGCCAGGTACGTTCTCCGTCGTGCCCGCACCCATGAAGCAGACCGTCAGGCGAACCCTGCTGGTCACCTCCGCGACCCTCGCGTCCCTCGCGCTCACCGCGCCCGCCTCGCTCGCGGCGCCGAGCCCGTCACCGTCCCCGGCGGCATCCGGATCGCCGTCCGCGTCGGTCTCGCCGTCCGGATCGGCGTCCACCTCACCGTCCGGCTCCGCGTCGCCGTCGGTCACTCCCCCGGCGAACATGTCGTCCCTGGGCGGTACGCGGCTCGGGCAGGCCGGGACGCAGGTGGCGATCGCGGGTGGCGCGCCGGTGCTGCCGAAGGACCTCACCGCGCGGTCGTGGATCGTCGCCGACGCCGAGTCGGGGGACGTGCTCGCCGCGCACAACGCGCACTGGCGGCTGCCTCCGGCGAGCACGATGAAGATGCTCTTCGCCGACACCGTGCTGCCGAGGTTCCCCAAGACCACCGTGCACAAGGTCGAGGCGAAGGACCTGGCCGGCATGGGGGCCGGTTCCAGCCTCGTCGGCATAAAGGAGGGCGAGACGTATACGGTCCACGACCTGTGGCTCGGCGTCTTCCTGCGCTCCGGCAACGACGCGGTGCACGTCCTGTCGCAGATGAACGGCGGCATCGCCGAGACCGTCAAGGACATGAACGAGCACGCCGAGGAGCTCCAGGCCCTCGACACGAACGTCGTCTCCCCGGACGGCTACGACGCCCCGCACCAGGTCTCCTCCGCGTACGACCTGACGCTGTTCGCCCGCTCGGGACTGCAGAAGCAGGACTTCCGGGAGTACTGCTCGACCGTCACGGCCAAGTTCCCCGGCGAGACGACGAAGAAGAAGGGCAAGACGAGCCGCGGGACCTTCGAGATCCAGAACACCAACCGGCTGCTCAGCGGCGACTACGACATCTCCCAGTACCCGGGCATCGCGGGCGTCAAGAACGGCAACACCACCAACGCGGGCGCCACCTTCACCGGGGTGGCCGAGCGCAACGGCAAGGTGCTGCTCGTCACGGTGATGAACCCGGAGAAGACCGACCACAACGAGGTCTACAAGGAGACCGCCGCCCTGCTGGACTGGGGCTTCCAGGCGGCCGGCAAGGTGACGCCGGTCGGTGAGCTGGTCGCGCCGAAGGGCACCGCGCAGGCCAGCTCGCAGCCCGGCGCCAACCCGTCGGCCTCCGAGGGGTCCGGGCAGGCGGGCGGCGCCGGGGACGTGTCGGCGAAGCCGGTGGCGGGCGCGGTGACCGAGAGCGGCTCGGGCGGCATGTGGATCGCGCTGGCGATCACCGGCGGACTGCTGGTGCTGCTCGCGGGCGGCGGGTACCTCGTCAACCGCCGCTGGCCGCTGCCGGACCTGGTACGACGTCGTCGCTGACGTCGATGTCCCGCGGGTTGTCGGGGACGCTGCCCGTCGCCGTCCAGGCCGCGCAGTACAGGACCAGCTTCGAGGTGAAGTTGATCCACAGCAGCAGGGCGATGGGCACGCCGAACGCGCCGTACATGCTCTTGGCGGCCACGCCCTGCATATAGCCGCTCAGCAGCAGCTTGAGCAGTTCGAAGCCGACGGCGCCGATGAGCGCGGCGACGACGAGGCGGCGGCGCGGGGGTTCGACGCCGGGCAGCAGGGTGAGGACGTAGAGCAGGAGCAGGAAGTCGGCGAGGACGGCGACGGAGAACGCGGCGACGCGCAGCAGCACGCTGCCCCAGCCCTCCTTGTCGATGCCGGACTGCTCGATGATCCAGCCGACCAGCGCCGAGGCGACGGTGGAGATGGCGAGGGTGAGCAGGACGGCGCCGCCGAAGCCGACGAGGACGCCCGTGTCCTTGACCTTGCGCAGGACGGGGTTCTCGTCGTCGTCGGGCCGCTCCCAGACGGCGCGCAGACAGTCCCGCATCTGGCCGACCCAGCCGATGCCGGTGAGCAGCAGCAGCGCGCCGGCGATGAGGCCGATGGCGCCCGCGTTCTGGACCAGGCCGTTGATGTCCAGCTGGTCGGAGATGCCGGGCACCTGATCGGCGATCTTGTCCTGCAGCTCCTGTTGCTGGGACTCGCTCACCGTGGCGGCGGCGACGGCGGCGGCCACGGTCAGCAGCGGGAAGAGCGCGACGAAGCTGACGAAGGTCATGGCGGCGGCCAGCCGCGTCCACTTCACCCGGTCCAGTCGCTCGTACGACCGCCACGCGTGCGTGGCCATGAGGCGCGCGACCCACGGCCCGATGCCGGGGAGCTTCTTCAGCCAGTCCATGATCCGACTCTGCCCCTGTCCGGAGGAAAGACGCGGATATCGCCGATGCGGATATCGCGGAACACCAGAATTCGGGTACCCCGGAATCGCGGGACGGTGGCCGGTGCCGGGCCCTCTGGTCGCGGCAGGTGCGCGTGGCTCACCAACCGGCCACGGCCAGCGCGTACATGGCCAGCCAGGCCAGGCCGATGAGGGCGAGGGCGCGGTCGCCCAGGACGACCTCCTCGGGCTCGCCCGCGGTGCCCCGGTCGGCGAAGACGGCGTACCGCAGGACGGCCAGGATGAACGCGACCACGGACAGCTGGCGCCAGGGCAGCACGCCCGGGTGCGGGACGCCGCCCTCCTCCAGGGCCCACAGGCAGTAGCCGAGCACGGCGACGCCGGCCGCCAGCTGCCAGACGAAGCGCAGATAGCCGGTGGTGTATTCGGTGAGCAGCACGCGCGTGGCGCCCGCCGCGCCGGCCAGCTGGACGGCCTCGGAGTAGCGCTTGGCGGCGACCATGAACAGCGCCCCGAACCCGGTGGTGATCAGGAACCAGCGGGAGAGCGGGATGCCCAGGGCGAGTCCGCCCGCCATGGCCCGCATCAGGAAGCCGGTCGTGACGACGACGAGGTCGACGACCAGGACGTGCTTCAGGCTGACGCAGTACGCCAGTTGCATGCCCAGGTAGGCGGTGAGGAGCAGCGCGACGGCGGGTGTCGTCAGCCGGGCCGCGGCGGCCGGCGCGAGGACCGCGAGGGCGACCGCGACGCCGTACGCGACGGGCACCGGGACCTGTCCGGCGGCGATCGGGCGGTGCCGTTTGGTGGGGTGGGCGCGGTCGGCCTCGGCGTCACGGGCGTCGTTGACCAGGTAGACGGCGGCGGCGCAGGCGGTGAACAGGGCGAAGACGAGGGCGAGTCGGGTGACCGCGTGCAGGGAGAAGAGCCGGCCGGCCGCCGCGGGGGCGGCGACGACCAGGATGTTCTTGACCCACTGCTTGGGGCGGGTGGTCCGCAGGAGGCCGCCGACGAGGGTGCCGGGGCGGTCGTTCGGGGGCCGGGGGGCCGGCGGGCGGTGCGTGCGCTGTTGGTGGAGCAGTGCCTCAGCCATGGTGGCCCTCTCTCATCCAGCGCGCCCCCAGTCGCGCGGTGACCGCCCCCAGGGCCGCGCCCGCCGCCACGTCGGACGGGTGGTGGACGCCGGCGACCAGACGGGAGAGGCACATCGCGGCGGCGAGCGGCGCGGTGGCGTACGCCCCGAGCGAGCCGTAGGCGACGGCGGCGGCCGCGGCGGAGGTCGCGTGCGAGCTGGGGAAGGAGTGCCGTCCCGCGGTGCGCACGAGGGGTTCGACGTGGGCGGGGCGCGGGCGTCGGACGATACGTTTCACCCCCATGCTGGCGGCGTGCGCGCCCGCGGTGAGCGCGGTGGCGCGCAGCCAGGCGCCGCGTCGGGGGCCGTCGACGGCGGCTCCCGCGACGCCCGCCGCGAGCCACAGGGCGGCGTGCTCGCCCGCCCAGGAGAGGGCGCGCGCGACGCGGGCGACGCGTGGGTCCGCGCCCCGGGCGTGGAGCGCCGAGAGGATCCGGTGGTCCAGGTCGTCGAGTTCGTCCATGTGGACCCACTGTTCACGCCTGCGTCCTCGGAACTCCGGCAATATTGAGCGACATCCCATTAATCACCCATTTCGGGGAGTAATGCATGTTTCAAAATTAATCGCCCATATAGAGGCGATACGGTCACCAGCATGCCTGCCGAGACCACTGCCGAGAACGTCTCCGTCACGGGATGGGGCCGCACCGCTCCCACCACCGCCCGCCTGGTCCGCCCCCGGACCTACGCGGAGGCCGTGACGGCGGTCCGGGAGTGCGGGCCACGCGGAGGCATCCCCAGGGGTCTGGGGCGCGCCTACGGAGACGCGGCGCAGAACGCCGGCGGGGCGGTGATCGACCTGACCGGGCTGGACCGGATCCACGTCATCGACGCCGACGACGGGAGCGTCCTGTGCGACGCGGGGGTCTCCCTGCACCGGCTCATGGAGGTCCTGCTGCCGCTCGGCTGGTTCGTGCCGGTGACCCCCGGCACCCGGTACGTGACCGTGGGCGGCGCGATCGGCGCCGACATCCACGGCAAGAACCACCATGTGTCCGGGTCCTTCGCCCGGCATGTGCTGTCCTTCGAGCTGCTCACGGCGGACGGCACGATCCGCACGGTGGAGCAGGGCACCGACCTGTTCGACGCGACCGCCGGCGGCATGGGCCTGACCGGCGTCGTCCTGACGGCCAGGATCCGGCTCCAGCCGGTCGGGACGTCGCTGATGTCGGTCGACACCGAGCGGGCCGCCGACCTCGACGACCTGATGGCCCGGCTGACGGCCGGCGACCACCGCTACCGCTACTCGGTCGCGTGGATCGACCTCCTCGCGCGCGGCGCGGCCACCGGACGCGCGGTCCTGACCCGCGGCGAGCACGCGCCCCTGGACGCGCTGCCCGCCCGCGCGCGCAGGGCCCCGCTCGCGTTCCGCCCGTCCCGGCTGCCGGCCGCTCCCGCGCTCCTGCCGAGCGGCCTGCTCACCCGCGCGACCGTCGGACTGTTCAACGAGCTCTGGTACCGCAGGGCGCCCCGCGCGCGTACCGGCGAACTCCAGAGCCTGTCCGCCTTCTTCCACCCCCTCGACGGCGTCCCGCACTGGAACCGTGTCTACGGCCGCGACGGCTTCGTGCAGTACCAGTTCGTCGTCGGGTACGGCCGGGAGGACACCCTGCGCCGGATCGTGCGGCGCATCTCCGCCCGCCGCTGCCCGTCCTTCCTGGCCGTCCTCAAGCGGTTCGGGGACGCCGACCCCGGCTGGCTGTCCTTCCCGCGTCCGGGCTGGACCCTCGCCCTGGACATCCCGGCCGGACTGCCCGGCCTCGGCGCCTTCCTCGACGAGCTGGACGAGGAGGTGGCCGCCGCGGGCGGCCGCGTCTACCTCGCCAAGGACTCCCGGCTGCGCCCCGAACTGCTCACCGCGATGTACCCGCGCCTCGACGACTTCCGCGCGCTGCGCGCGGAGCTGGACCCGCGCGGGGTGTTCGTGTCGGACCTCGCCCGCCGGCTCAACTTCCAGGAGTCACCATGAAGGACGCCTTCGGCCTCCCCCAGTCCCTTCTCGTCCTCGGCGGCACGTCCGGCATCGCGCTGGCCACCGCCCGCCGGCTGATCGTCCGCCGCACCCGCACGGTGTGGCTGGCCGGACGCCCGTCGCCCGCCCTGGAGTCGGCCGCCGCCGAGCTGCGCACCCTGGGGGCGGACGTCCACACCGTGCCCTTCGACGCGCTCGACCCCGAGTCCCACGAGACGGTCCTCGGCAAGGTCTTCGCCGAGGGCGACGTCGACGCGGTGCTGCTCGCCTTCGGCGTCCTCGGCGACCAGGCGAACGACGAGCGCGACCCGGCGGCCGCGGTGCGCGTCGCGCAGACCAACTACACGGGGGCGGTGTCGGCGGGGCTGGTCGCCGCGCGCGCCCTGCAGACCCAGGGCCACGGCTCCCTGGTCGTCCTCTCCTCCGTCGCCGGCGGGCGGGCCCGCCGCTCGAACTTCATCTACGGCTCCAGCAAGGCGGGCCTCGACGCCTTCGCCCAGGGACTGGGCGACGCGCTGCACGGCACCGGCGTGCACGTCATGGTCGTACGCCCCGGGTTCGTCCGGACGAAGATGACCGACGGGCTGCCCGAGGCGCCGCTGGCGACCACCCCCGAGGCGGTCGCCACGGCCGTCGAGCTGGGGCTGCGGCGCCGCTCGGAGACGGTGTGGGTGCCGGGCGTGCTGCGCGTGGTGATGTCGGCGCTGCGCCACACGCCCCGCGGGCTGTTCCGCAGGCTGCCGATCTAGCGGAGCCCCCGGGGCGGGACTGTGCGGATACGCCTCAGCGCGTCGGCAGCGAGCCGCGGTCGACGTGGGCCGCCTGCGGGGGGACGACCGCGCCCCCGAAGGCGTAGTCGCGCAGTTTGCGCCAGACGCCGTCGGCGCCCTGCTCGGCCAGGGCGAAGCCGGTGCAGGACCACTCGGCCTCGTAGTGGGCGAGCTCGTCGAAGGCCCGGTCCATCGCCGCCTCGTCGATGCCGTGCGCGACGGTGACGTGCGGGTGGTAGGGGAACTGGAGCTCGCGGGTCAGCGGCCCGGAGGCGGACCGGATCCGCTGCTGGAGCCAGGCGCAGGTCTCGGTGCCCTGGACGACCCGCACGTAGACCACCGGCGACATGGGCCGGAAGGTGCCGGTGCCGGACAGCCTCATCGGGAAGGGACGGCCGGCCGCGGCGACCTCGCCGAGGTGCGCTTCGACGGCGGGCAGCGCGCTCTTCCCGACCTCGGTCGGCGGCAGCAGTGTGACGTGCGTGGGGATGCCGTGAGCCGCGGCGTCGCCGAAGCCCAGGCGCCGCTCCTGGAGCAGGCTGCCGTGAGGCTCCGGGACCGCGATCGACACACCGATCGTTACGGTCCCCACGTCTTCTCCTGTCGTCATGTCGTCCTGGCGGGGTGTGTTGCCGGGTTCGTACTCAGTCGTACGGCTATCGACTGTACGGCCACAGCTGTGCTCTGGGCAGGCGCAGGGAAAGTGATGTGCAGCGCTCTGCCCAGAGGAACAGGTGTGCGGTGCGCCCCGAGTGCTTCCGCGTGCCTCCGCGCGCCGCTCAGTGCTTCGCGGGCAGGAAGCCCACGCGCTCGTACGTCCGGGAAAGCGTCTCCGCGGCGACGGCGCGGGCCTTCTCCGCGCCCTTGGCCAGGATCGAGTCGAGCGTCTCGGGGTCGTCCAGGTACTGCTGGGTACGGTCCCGGAACGGCGTCACGAAGTCGACGACGACCTCGGCGAGGTCCGTCTTGAGCGCGCCGTAGAGCTTGCCCTCGTACCGCTGCTCCAGCTCGGGAATGCCGGTGCCGGTCAGCGTCGAGTAGATGCCGAGCAGGTTGCTGACGCCGGGCTTGTTCTCGGTGTCGTAGCGGACGACCGTGTCGGTGTCCGTGACCGCGCTCTTGACCTTCTTCGCCGTCGCCTTCGGCTCGTCGAGCAGGTTGATGAGGCCCTTCGGCGTGGACGCCGACTTGCTCATCTTGATCGACGGGTCCTGGAGGTCGTAGATCTTCCCGGTCTCCTTCAGGATGTGCGGCTTCGGGATCGTGAAGGTCTCGCCGAAGCGGCCGTTGAAACGCTCCGCGAGATCGCGGGTCAGCTCGATGTGCTGGCGCTGGTCCTCACCGACCGGCACCTCGTCGGCCTGGTACAGCAGGATGTCCGCGACCTGGAGGATCGGGTACGTGAACAGGCCCACGGAGGCGCGGTCGGCGCCCTGCCTGGCGGACTTGTCCTTGAACTGGGTCATCCGGCTCGCCTCGCCCATGCCGGTGAGGCAGTTCATGACCCAGGCGAGCTGGGCGTGCTCGGGGACGTGGCTCTGGACGAAGAGCGTGCAGCGGTCCGGGTCGAGACCGGCCGCGAGGAGCTGGGCGGCGGCCAGCCGCGTGTTCGCGCTGAGCTCCTTCGGATCCTGCGGGACCGTGATCGCGTGCAGGTCGACGACCATGTAGAACGCGTCGTGGGTCTCCTGGAGCGCCACCCACTGGCGGACGGCGCCGAGGTAGTTGCCGAGGTGGAACGAGCCTGCGGTGGGCTGGATTCCGGAGAGCACGCGGGGTCGGTCTGAGGCCATGTCCAACATTGTCTCAGAGCGCGGAGACCGCCCGGAACGGGTCCCGGGCGGCCACGGGGGCCGCCCGGGGTGCCGCCGGGGTCAGCCGAGGTCGATCTCCGGGTACAGCGGGAAGCCCGCCACCAGGTCGGTCGCCCCCCGGGAGATCTCGTCCGCGACCTTCGCGTCCAGGACGTGGGCGGCCTTCGAGGGGGCGCCCGACTTCGTCGTGCCGGGCTCCGTCGTGGTCAGGACCCGGTCGATCAGGGACGCGACCTCGTCCATCTCGGCCGTGCCCAGGCCCCGGGTCGTCAGCGCCGGGGTGCCGATGCGGATGCCGGAGGTGTACCAGGCGCCGTTCGGGTCGGCGGGGATGGCGTTGCGGTTGGTGACGATGCCCGAGTCGAGCAGCGCCGCCTCGGCCTGGCGGCCGGTGAGCCCGTAGGAGGAGGCCACGTCGATCAGGTTCAGGTGGTTGTCCGTGCCGCCGGTGACCAGGGTCGCGCCGCGTCGCGTCAGGCCCTCGGCGAGGGCGCGGGAGTTGTCGACGATGCGCTGGGCGTAGTCCTGGAAGGACGGCTGCCGGGCCTCCGCCAGGGCGACGGCCTTGGCGGCCATGACGTGCGGGAGCGGGCCGCCGAGGACCATCGGGCAGCCGCGGTCGACCTGCTCCTTGAGGGAGTCGTCGCACAGGACCATGCCGCCGCGCGGGCCGCGCAGGGACTTGTGGGTGGTGGTCGTCACGATCTGGGCGTGCGGGACCGGGTCGAAGTCGCCGGTCAGGACCTTGCCCGCGACCAGTCCCGCGAAGTGCGCCATGTCGACCATGAGGGTCGCGCCGACCTCGTCGGCGATCTCGCGCATGATCCGGAAGTTCACCAGCCGGGGGTACGCGGAGTAGCCGGCGACGATGATCAGCGGCTTGAAGTCGCGGGCCGAGACACGCAGGGCCTCGTAGTCGATCAGGCCGGTGGCCGGGTCCGTGCCGTAGGAGCGCTGGTCGAACATCTTGCCGGAGATGTTGGGGCGGAAGCCGTGGGTGAGGTGGCCGCCGGCGTCCAGGGACATGCCGAGCATCCGCTGGTTGCCGAAGGCCTGGCGCAGCTCGGCCCAGTCGGCCTCGGAGAGGTCGTTGACCTGGCGGACGCCCGCCTTCGCGAGGGCCGGGACCTCCACGCGGTCGGCGAGGATCGACCAGAAGGCGACGAGGTTGGCGTCGATGCCGGAGTGCGGCTGGACGTACGCGTGGCGGGCGCCGAAGAGCTCGCGGGCGTGCTCGGCGGCTAGCGCCTCGACGGTGTCCACGTTGCGGCAGCCGGCGTAGAAGCGGCGGCCGATGGTGCCCTCGGCGTACTTGTCGCTGAACCAGTTGCCCATCGCGAGGAGGGTGGCCGGGGAGGCGTAGTTCTCCGAGGCGATCAGCTTGAGCATCTCGCGCTGGTCGTGGACCTCCTGGCCGATGGCGTCGGCGACGCGCGGCTCGACGGCGCGGATCACGTCGAGTGCGGCACGGAAGGCGGTGGACTCGGGGGAGAGGGACTGCTGCTCGGACATGTCGTCGGCCTCCGGGGGCGTGGCGTGCGGTCACGGTTCTCGGTCTGGCCCAGGCGCACGGCACTCTTGTCGCTCACAGGCCGCTCCCCGATGGTCCGTCCCATCCCAGCGCGCCAGTCACGGCCCGCTCGCCAGCCTACCGGGCAGGCCCGAATCCCGAGGTCCGGCGTCCACCATGCGAGCGGCGTCGGACCCGCGCGGGAGCGGGCCTCCAGTCCCCCTGGAGCGGCCGTCGGACCGGGATCGCGGGGCCTAGAGGATCACGTGGGGCAGGAAGCGGGCGTACTCGTCCGTGATCAGGCCGGAGGACTCGCGGATGCCGAGGCCGGCCGACTCGCCCTCCACCGTCCACGCGCCGAGGACGACGTGGTTGCCGTCGAACGTGGGCAGGGGCGCCAACTGCTGGTAGCAGCAGGCTTCGTCGGTGCGCGGGGCGGGCTCTGCGCCCGGTGCGTGCAGGGTGACGCCGGCGCCCTCGCGGCCCAGCAGCGGCTTGGCGACATAGCCGGTGGTGGCCGCCAGTTCGCGGGGGCCGTCGAGGTAGGCGGGGAGGAGGTTGGGGTGTCCGGGGTACAGCTCCCACAGGACGGCCAGCAGGGCCTTGTTGCTGAGGAGCATCTTCCAGGCCGGTTCGATCCACAGGGTCGTGCCGGTGCCGCCGCCGTTGTCGAGGGTGTCGAGGACATGGCCCGCGAAGCGGTCGGTGGTCAGCCACTCCCAGGGGTAGAGCTTGAAGCAGCTGCGGATGAAGCGGAGTTGACGGTCGACGAAGCGGCCGGACAGCGGGTCCCAGCCGATCTCCTCCATGGAGATCCAGGCGGTGTCCAGGCCGGCCTGCTCGGCGGTCTCCTTGAGGTAGGCGACCGTCATGAGGTCCTCGCCCAGCTCGTCCTGCGAGGAGTGCGCGAAGTGGAGCGGGCTGCCGGGCGGGAGCAGGGGGGCCTGCTTCTTCCAGGCGGCGACCAGGCGTTCGTGGAGGGAGTTCCACTGGTCGGCGCCGGGGAACCGTTCCTCCATCCAGAACCACTGGGGGGAGGCCGCCTCCACGAGCGAGGTGGGGGTGTCGGCGTTGTACTCCAGGAGCTTCGCCGGGCCGGTGCCGTCGTAGTGGAGGTCGAAACGGCCGTAGACGGAGGGGAGTTCGGCACGCCGGTGCCAGGCCTCGGCGACCGCCGCCGCGAGCCGCGGGTCGGTGATGCCGAGGTCGGCGAGGCGGTCGGTCTCGACGAGGTGGGCGGCCGCCGCCAGGCACATGGTGTGCAGTTCCTCGACGGTCTCCTCCAGCGCCTCGACCTCGTCGAGGGTGAAGACGTAGTACGCGCTCTCGTCCCAGTAGGGGCGCAGCCGGCCGTCGGGGTGCCGGGTGAGGGGGTAGACGAGACCCTGGTCCTCGACGGTCCGCTGCCAGTCGGGGCGGGGTTCGATGCTGTGACGTCGCACGGTGCCGGTGTCCTGTTCAGCCGCTCGGGCGCTCAGCCGCCCGAGCTGCCCTTGCCGACACCGCTGCCGCTGTCGCTGTCGCCGCCGAACCCGTTCCGGTCGACTCCGCTGCCGCCACTGCTGCTGCCGCTGCCGCCGCTGCTACTGCTGCCGCCGCCACTGCTGCCGCTCGAACCGGTCGAGCCGCTGGACCCCTTGCCCGGCTTGGTGAAGGAGCCGCCGTCGACCCAGGAGCCCTTCTTGTCGCCGCCGTAGTACCAGGCGGCGTCGGTGGCGGCCGTGGCGGACTTGCCGACCTTGCCGGCCGAGCCGGACCTGCCGGACGTGGACTTGCAGTTCTTGTCGGCGACGACCTTGTAGCCCTTGGTGAGGTTGTAGCTGTCGCGGTCGACGCACCGCTTGTCGGGGTCGGAGGAGCAGGCGGACAGGGCCGCCGCGAGCACTCCCATACCGCCGAGTACGACCGTGCCCGAGCGAAGTCTGCGACGCGCGTCCGCCATGTTCCGTCTCCCCGTTTCCGCATCGCCGCTACGACGATTTCCGGCCGTCAGCCTAGACACCGTGCCGAGGGCGACCGAAGGCGGCCCGCCCACCAGCCGTTCCCCTACAGTCCTTTCGTGCTCTTTGGAATGGTGTGTGCCCTCGGCGCGGCGGTCTGCTTCGGTACGGCGACGGTGTTGCAGGCGATGGCGGCGCGGGCGGCCGTCGGCGGGAGCGGCGGGGACGCGGCGCTGGTGCTGCGGGCGGTGCGGGAGTGGCGGTATCTGGCGGGGCTCGCGCTGGACGGGCTGGGCTTCCTGTTCCAGATCGCCGCGTTGCGCTCGGTGCCGATCTACGCCGTGGGGGCGGCCCTCGCGTCGAGCCTGGCGGTGACGGCGGTGGTCGCGGCGCGGCTGCTGCGGGTGCGGCTGAGCCGGACCGAGTGGGCGGCGGTGGGGGTGGTGTGCGCGGGCCTGGCGATGCTGGGTCTGGCGGCGGGGACGGAGGGCGAGGAGAGCGGACCGCAGGCGCTGCCGTGGGTGATGCTCGGCGCGGCGGGCGGGGTGCTGCTGCTGGGACTGGCCGGACGGCGGCTGACCGGGCGCGCACGGGCGCTGGTGCTGGGCCTCGGGGCCGGTTTCGGGTTCGGGGTGGTGGAGGTGGCGGTGCGGCTGATCGACTCGCTCGACCCGTCGGAGCTGCTCACCGACCCGGCGCTGTACGCGCTGCTGCTGGGTGGCGGTGCCGCGTTCCTGCTGCTGACGACGGCTCTCCAGCGGGGGTCGGTGACGACCGCCACGGCCGGGATGGTGATCGGCGAGACGATCGGGCCGGCGCTGGTGGGCGTGGTGTGGCTGGGCGACCGGACCCGGGAGGGGCTCGGCTGGCTGGCCGTGCTCGGCTTCGCCGTCGCCGTGGCGGGAGCGCTGGCACTGGCCCGGTTCGGGGAGGCGCCCGAAGCGGCGCCCGTGGCGGAGCCGGCACCGGAGCCGCCGGTCAGGCCATCGCCTCCGTGATGCCGTCCCACAGGCGGATCCTCGCCTCCAGCGCGAGGGTGGCCGTCTCGACGGCCTCCTGCCGGCGGGTGTCGTCGGTGCCGCACAGGTCGGCGACCATCTGCATGGCCATGGGGGTGTGCTCCTCGCCGTCCACCTCGATGTGGCGGGCCAGGTAGTCGCGGAAGAGCGGGAACCGGTCGGTGCCCTCCTCCTTGATCACCTGGTCGAACATGTCCGGGATGAGGTCCTCCCGGGAGAAGGCGAAGGCGGCGGCCCGGCAGTGCAGCGGCCGGTCGGCGATGATCCGGAAGGTCGTGCGCACGAACTCGGCGGCGGGGGCGGGGACCCGGGCGACCCGCAGCGCCGACGGCACGTCGTGACCCTCGCCGATCAGCGCGAGGAAGGTGTCGATCCGGGTGGTGTCGGCGTCCGCCTCGGCCATGCCGGCCCGGTACAGCTCGAAGTGGCTGGTGAAGCCGCCGTTCAGCTCGTCGCTCTCCTCGACGAGGACGATGTCGTTGATGAGCCGCCGGCTCACCTCCGAGCCGCGCGGCACCCAGGGGACGTCGACGCAGGTGAGGTCGCGCTGGAGCGACTTGAGCAGGGACATGAAATCCCATACCGCGAACACGTGGTGCGCCATGAAGACCGCCATGTGTTCCCGGCTGCTTATCCGCTGATAGATCGGATGAGCGGTCACTTCCTTTCGGACCGGTTCTATTGCCGAACGGGCCCTTTCGATTCCCTCATGGGTCAGATTCCAGTCGTACCTGGACATGATCCTCCTTCGACGGGGGAGCTCGATCGTGCACTTCTCCCGACGCACCGGCAAGCGCTTCCAGGAATCCCGGAGAAGTTACCGGCAGTACCGCTCGACAGAAGGAGTCAAGACCGCCGAAAAGGAGATCAAAAGCCGCGTTCCGGACAGCAGGAGACAGTTGTAGAACTTTGAAGAACCTGTGAACGCAAGCGCTCTCTCCCGCGTACTCGACGGTGTGACCAGTAATCCCGTCACCGTCACCGCCGCATATCGCGTGGTGCCGGGCCGCGAGGCCGACTTCCACTCCTGGGGGTGGGCCATGCTGGGCGCGAGCGCACGGCAACCCGGCTTCCTGGGGGGCGGTGTACTTGTCGATGGAGAGGCGGAGTGGCATGTGGTCTATCGCTTCGCGACCGAAGGCACGGCCCGGGCCTGGGAGGACTCGGCCGCCAGGGTCGAGTGGGACGGCCGGGCGCTGGACATCGCCCGGCAGACGGACCGCAGGAGCGTGCGCGGCTCCAAGGCCTGGTTCGACGCCCAGACCCCCGCACCGAAGGCGCCGGCCCCGCCGTCGAAATGGAAGTTGTGGTTCGTGAATATGAGCGCGGTTTTCCCGCCGGTGCTCCTGTTCAATCTGATCGTGCTTCCCTATCTCGGTGACCTCAACCCGTTCATTCGCACACTGCTGCTCTGCCTGTGCGTGACGGCCCTGGTCACCTGGATTCTCATGCCTCGCCTTCAGCGTTTCTTCAAGAAATGGCTGTATCCACCGCTCCAGGCGCTTCGCGGACGGCATAAACGACGGACCGCATAACGCCAGAGAACGACCCCAAGGAGGTGGGCGGGTGAAGACCCTGCTCATCGACAATTACGACTCTTACACGTACAACCTGTTCCAGCTGATCGCCGAGGTCAACGGCGAGGAGCCGGTGGTGATCCTCAATGACGCCCCCGCGGACGCCGTTCCCGATATCTCCGCCTTCGACAACGTGGTGGTGTCGCCGGGACCCGGGCATCCGTCGAAGACGCGTGACTTCGGCATCAGCGCCAGAGTGCTCGCCGAGTCCCCGGTGCCGGTGCTCGGGGTCTGCCTCGGCCACCAGGGCATCGCGCACGGGGAGGGCGGCCGGGTGGTGCCCGCCCCCGAGCCGCGGCACGGGCATCTGTCGGCCGTCCGCCACGACGGTCGGGACCTGTTCCAGGGGCTGCCGCAGAACTTCACCGCGGTCCGCTACCACTCGCTGTCCGTACGCGAGCCGCTGCCCGACTCCCTGGAGCCGACCGCCTGGGCGGAGGACGGCGTCCTGATGGGCCTGCGGCACCGCGAACGGCCCCTGTGGGGCGTGCAGTTCCACCCTGAGTCGGTGCTCACCGAATACGGCCACCGGATGCTCGTCAACTTCCGGAACCTGACGGCCGAGCGGGCCCGCAGGCCACGCACCAAGAACACCGCGGTCACCCCGGCCGCGGCGGCGATGCCGAGCCCCAGGGTGACCGTCCCCCGCCCGCGCCGGGCCGACCGGCCCGCCCTTCGGCTGCACACCCGCCGCATCGCCGAGGCGATCGACACGGAGGCCGCCTTCACGCGGCTGTACGCGGAATCGCCGCGGGCGTTCTGGCTGGACAGTTCCCGGGTCGAGCGGGGACTCTCCCGCTTCTCGTTCTTCGGCGACGACAGCGGTCCGCTCGCCGAGTTCGTCCGGTACGACGTCGAGGCCGGCCTCTGCGAGATCGAGCGGGCGGGACGGCCGACGCGCAAGGTCCGGGCGAGCGTCTTCGACTATCTCAAGCGGCAGCTGGCGAGCCGTCGGGTCGACGCCACCGGGCTCCCCTTCGACTTCACCGGCGGCTATGTCGGCTACTTCGGCTACGAGACCAAGGCCGACTGCGGCTCCCCCAACCGGCATCGCGCCACCACCCCGGACGCCTGCTGGCTGTTCGCCGACCGGCTGATCGCGGTGGACCACGAGAAGGGCTTCACCTACGCGGTCTGTCTGGCGGAGGACACCCCCCAGGCCGCCGGCGAGGCCACCGACTGGCTCGAGACCATGCTGGTCCGGCTCACCTCCCTGCCCACCGAACCGGACCGACCCCGCCTGACACCGCCCGGGACGGGCAGGACGGGCGGGGCGGACGGGACGAGGACGACACGGGGTGCGGCGGCACGTGAAGGCGGCGGGGCCGGACCCGGGACGGCCAGAGCCGGGCTCGGGACGGCCGGAGCCGGGCTCGGTACCGGCGGGCCTGAAGTCCGGGCGGGGTTCCGCACGGCCGGAGGCGGACTCGGGGTCGGAGGCGGCGGGGCCGGAGGCGGACTCGGAGTCGGGGATCACGGGGGCGGGGGGGCCGGGGGCGGACTCGGGGGCGGGGATCACGGGGTCGGGGATCACGGGGTCGGGGACGTCGAGCCGTGGCTGGTGCGGGACCGGGCGACCTATCTCGCGGACATCGCGGCCTGCCGGCGCGAGCTCGCCGCGGGCACCAGTTACGAGATCTGTCTGACCGACGCCGCGGTGTTGCCCGCTCCGGACGACGCGTACGGCTTCTACCGGGTGCTGCGCCGGGTCAACCCCGCGCCGTACGCGGCCTTCCTGAGATTCGGCGACCTCGACGTGGTGGGCTCCTCGCCCGAACGGTTCCTGCGGATCACCCGGGACGGTGTCGCCGAGGCCAAGCCCATCAAGGGGACCGCGCCGCGCGGTGCCGGTCCGCTGGAGGACGCCCGGCTCAGGGACGCGCTGGCGGCGGACGCCAAGACCCGCGCCGAGAACCTGATGATCGTCGACCTGCTCCGCAACGACCTGGGGCGGGTCAGCCGGACCGGGACGGTGCGGGTCTCCCGGCTCATGGCCACCGAGACGTACGCCACCGTGCACCAGCTCGTCTCCACCGTCGAGGGCCGGCTGCGCGAGGGCACCGACGCGGTGGACTGCGTGCGCGCCTGCTTCCCCGGCGGTTCGATGACCGGGGCACCGAAGCAGCGCACCCTGGAGATCATCGACGGTCTCGAGACCGAGGCGCGCGGTGTGTACGCGGGTGCCCTCGGCTATCTGGGGTGCAGCGGCGGCGCGGACCTCAACATCGTCATCCGCACGGCCGTCCTGGCCGACGGCCTGATGCGGATGGGGGCCGGGGGCGCGATCGTCCTGGACTCCGATCCGGCCGCGGAGTACGACGAGATGCTGCTGAAGACGGCCGCGCAGATGCGGGCCCTGCGGGAGCACGGCACGGCGCTCACCCGGGCGCCCGGGGAGCGGGAACCGGAGCCTGCCGAGGCACGGGCGGCCGCGGGCCGCTCCCGGGGCACCACCCCCGGACCCGGCCCGGCCGACGCGCAGGGGGCCACCCGATGACGCCCCCGCGGTCGACGACGACGTCACAGCCCGCCGCCGACTCCCATGAGCAGGGGGTGGGCGTCGGGGCCGGGAATCTCGCCGCGGAGCTTGCCGCGCTCGCCGAGCGGAGCGGGTGGGGTGGGCGGGCCGCGTTTCATCAGGGACACCAGGTGTGGACCCACGGTGAGGTGCACGAGCTGGGGGCGCGGGCGGCCGGGGTGCTCACGGAGCTCGGGGTGCGGGCCGGGGACCGGGTGCTGCTGGCGCTGCCCGACGGGATCGCGTGGGTCGCGGCCTTCCTCGGCGTCGCCCGGCTCGGGGCCGTGGCCGTCCTGGTCAATCCCGAACTTCCCGCGCCCGAGCACGCGTTCATGGCCGCGGACGTCGACGCCGTGCTGTGTGTGACCGGGCCGGGTCTCGAGGACCGTTTCCCGGACCGGGCATGCCTCGGCGCCGACCAGTTCCTCGCGCTCGCCCCCGCCGCCGAGCCGGCCGCCGCCCACCCGGTGGACGCGCGGACGCCGCTGTACGTGCAGTACACCTCCGGTACCACGGGCCGCCCGAAGGGGGTCGTGCACACGCACGGCGACCCGGGGACGTACCACGACCTCATCGGCCGGCGGCTGCTCGGGATCACCGAGGAGGACGTCACGCTGTCGGTGTCGAAGCTGTACTTCGCCTACGGCTTCGGCAACGCCTTCGTCTTCCCGCTCTTCTCCGGCTCCAGCGCCGTCCTGGTGGACCGGCGTCCGATACCCGCCGCCGTCGACGAACTCGTCGCCCGGCACCGGGTGAGCCTGCTCTACTCCGTGCCGTCGGCGTACGCGGCGCTGGTCGCCGACCGGGGCAGCGGTCACGCGGCCTGTTTCGCCTCGGTGCGCGCCGCGGTGTCGGCCGGCGAGGGCCTGCCGGACGGGCTCGGCGGACGGATCACCGAGCTGCTCGGCGCGCCCGTGCTGGAGCAGATCGGTTCGACCGAGGCCGGTCACGCCTTCTGCGCCAACAGTCTCGGCCACGACCGTCCGGGCACCGTCGGGCGTCCCGTGCCGGGGTTCGAGGTGGAGCTTCGCGACCGCGCCGGTCGGCCGGTGCCGGACGGGACGGAAGGGGAGCTGTGGGTGCGCGGGCCGACGGTGACACCCGGGTACCTGAACCGGCCCGAGGAGACGCGGCGCACGCTGGTCGGCGGCTGGCTGGCCACCCACGACCGGGCGCGCCGCGAACCTGACGGCGCCTACCGGCACCTGGGCCGCACCGACGACATGGAGATGGTCGGCGGGATCACCGTCTCCCCGCTGGAGGTGGAGGCCGTCCTGCGCACCCACCCGGCGGTCCGCGAGGTCGCGGTCGTCGCCGTCCCGGACGGGCAGGGCCGCACCCGCCTGCGCGC
Source organism: Actinobacteria bacterium OV320 (assembly GCA_001298545.1). Classification (GTDB taxonomy): domain Bacteria; phylum Actinomycetota; class Actinomycetes; order Streptomycetales; family Streptomycetaceae; genus Streptomyces; species Streptomyces coriariae. The sequence goes on along the minus strand of LJCX01000029.1, from coordinate 155,506 downwards.
CTTCGTCGTCCCCACCGGCCCCTCCGGTCCGACCCGGCTCGCCCCGCTGGAGGCCGAGCTCGTCGCACTCGCGCGGGAGCGGCTCGCGGCGTTCAAGGTGCCGCGGGGTGTCAGCTTCGTCGCGTCGCTGCCCCGTACTCCCACCGGCAAGCTCCGTCGGCACCTGGTCCGCCAGGGGGCGTGGTGACCGCGTCCGCCTTCCCGTCCCCGTGCCCGACCGCCTCCCCGTGCCCGACCGCCTCCCGGTCCCCGTCCGTGTCCTCCTCCCTCGTCCTTGTCCCCGTCCGTGTCTGAGAGGAACAGCCACATGTCGCAGCAACCCCTGCTCGCCGACCGCGGGTTCTATCTGGGTCCGTTGTTCCGGCGGGCTGCCGACCGGCACGGCGCCGTCTTCGTCACGCTGGACCGGCCGCTGGACACCCACCCCGACCTCGGGGTCGACCTCGACTACCGGCAACTGGCCGACGTGGTCGAGGAGTTGTCGGGCCGACTGTGGGCGGCCGGGGTGCGGCCCTCGGAACAGGTGGTCGTCCACAAGACGGACAACGTCGACATCGTGCTGCTGGCCTGCGCGGTCTCCCGTATCGGCGCGGTCCCCGTGCTCCTGTCCCCCGGTCTGGCCGGCCCGGTCGTCGGGCAGCTGCTCGAACGGCTGCGGCAGCCCTGGCTGATCACCGACCGGGCCAAGCTGGAGGGGCCGCTGAAGGACGCCGGCATCGCCTCGTGGGTGCGCCGGACCCTCTCCGTCGACGACGGGCCCGGCGCCGAACCCCTGGCCAAGTACGCCGGCGCCGAGCCGCCCGCTCCCGTACGGCTGCACCCGCGTGAGCCCGCCCTGATCACCCACAGCTCGGGCACGACCGGCGTCCCCAAGCTGGCCGTGCACTGCGCGAACACCATGTGGAACCGGCTGGTGCCGCAGAAGGCGATGGGCTGGCCCACCCGGGGCGAGACCGCCGCGCTGCACATGTCGTTCGTGCACTCGCGCTTCTACCACCTGCTCGGCGTCCTGCTGCACTTCGGCAGCCCGCTGGTGCTGATCACCGATCCGGAGCCGGCGAGCGTGGGGCCGCTGCTGGCCCGGCACCGCCCCGGGATCGTCGAGACCCACCCCAACACCTTCGTGCTGTGGGAGGAGTTGGCCGACGCGCCCGGCGCTCCGCTGTCCCGGGTGAAGTCGTACGGCTCCACCTTCGACGCGATCCATCCGCGCACCGTACGGCGGCTGCTGGGCGCCTCGCGTCGCCGTGCGCCGTGGCTGATCCAGCTGTACGGGCAGAGCGAGACCGGGCCCGTCGCGTTCCAGTGGTTCACCCGGCGCAGCGTGGAGCGGGCGGACGGGCGCCGGGTGGGGATCGGGATCCCCGGCTTCACCCGGGTCCGGATCGCGGACCCCGACGGCAGGCCGGTCCCGCCCGGCACTCCCGGGCGGATCGAGGCCCGCACCAGGGGGCGCATCCTCACCTACCTCGGCGCGCGGGCGCAGTACGAGCGTCAACTCGACGGCGGCTGGTGGCAGATGGGCGACCTGGGCTACATGAGCCGCCTGGGCGCGCTGCATCTGATCGACCGGGAGGTCGACCGGATCGACGCCGTGCACAGCAATCTGGCGGTCGAGGACGCGCTGATGGAGCGGCTGGAGGAGCTCCGCGAGGTCGTGATCGTGGCCGGCGCGGACCGTGAGCCGGTGCCGGTGGTGTGCGTGCGGGGCGAACAGCCGCTCGACCCGGAGCGCTGGCGGGAGGCGACCGCCGATCTGCCCGCGATGGCCGAGCCGCGCCAGTGGCGGTTCGAGGAACTGCCGATGACGGCGACCTGGAAGGTGAAGCGGGTGGAGATCACCCGGATGCTGGCACAGCTGACGCAGACCCCGGCGGGCGTGCGCGCGTGAATCCCGTGATCGTGGTGGGCGCGGGTCCGGTCGGCCTGTCGGCGGCGCTGGCCCTGCGCGCGCACGGGCTGCCGGTCGTGCTCCTGGAGGCGGACCCCGCCGACCGTGAACGGCCGGGCAGCCGGGCCCTGTTCGTGCACCGGGAGACCCTGCGGCTGCTCGACGGGATGTCCCCGGGCCTGGCCGCCGAGATCACGGCGTACGGCCGGACCTGGCACACCCGGCGCACCCTCTACCGGGGCCGCGAGGTGTACGCGCGCACCTTCCCGCCCCCGTCCGGGCCGCCGCCCTTCACGAGCCTGCGCCAGCTCGACACCGAGCGCTTCCTGCGCGCCGCGTGCGAGCGGGCCGGGGTGGACTTCGTCTGGGACGCGCGGATCGAGGGCGTCCGCACCTCCGGGTCGGGTGTGACGCTCGTCGGCGAGGGCGGACGGGAGTGGGACGCCGGGTATGTCGTCGCCGCCGACGGGGCCCGCTCGGCCGTCCGGGGCGGGCTGGGCATTCCCCTGGAGGGCGTGCGCGGCGAGGGCTTCCATGTCGTCGTCGACGTGGCGGACGTGCCGGGCGCCGAGCTGCCGCTGGAGCGGGTCTTCCATTACGAGCATCCGGGTGTCGGGGGCCGCAGTGTGATGCGGGTGCCGTTCACCGGCGGCTTCCAGGTGGACCTCCAGTGCCGCGACGACGACCCGGAGGAGGCCTTCGGTACCGAGGACGCCGTGCGGGAGTGGCTGCCCGGGGTGGTGGGCGACGGGTACGCCGACCGGATCCTGTGGGTGTCGACGTACCGCTTCCTGCGCAAGGTCGCGGCCTCCTTCACGGACCCGCACGGGCGGGTGCTGCTCGTCGGCGAGGCCGCGCATCTGTTCCCGCCGTTCGGCGCGCGCGGCATGAACAGCGGGATCGCCGACGCGGCGGCGGCCGCGCGGGCCGTGACCGCCGGGACGCCGGAGGCGGTGGCCGCGTTCGCGGACGTACGGCGGGCCGCGGGGCTGTTCAACAGCGAGGCCGCCGGACTGGCCCTGGAGCATCTGCGGCCACGGCGTCGGACCGTGCGGCTCAGACAGCGCGCGGCGGCGGCCCTGGCGCCCGTGCTGCCCTCGTGCGGCTCATGGCTGGAGCACGCGCCGTACGGACCCCGGGGCGGGGCGCCGGCGGTGGCGGGCGGGAAGTACTGAGGAGGACCGAGTGGGTGTACGACCGACCGTCGGCGAGGGACTGTCGACGTGGACGCCCGGCCGTGGGCTGGCCGTCGCCGCGGGGTCCGTGGCGGACGGGCCGCTGCTGGTCGCGGACTCGTGGCTGGTCCGCGAGGGCCGGGTGCGCGGGTACGGCCGGCACCGGGAGCGGTTTCTGCGGGCCTGCGCGGAGTGCGGCGGCCCGGGGCCCCGCCGGCTCGTCGAGTTCTGGCGGGACATGACGGCGGCGCTGCCGCGCACCGGCGTCTGGTTCCCCCGGGTGGAACTCACGGCCGGTTCAGCCGGTTCAGCCGGTTCACGGGAGTTGAGACTGCGGTTGCGGCCCGCCCCGCCGCTCGGCACGGAGGTGCGCCTGTGGTCCGTCGGCCAGCCGGACCGGCGGACCGCGCCCCGCCGCAAGGGCCCGGACCTGGACGTCCTGGCCCGGGTGCGGGGGCGGGCGGTCGACGAAGGGGCGCAGGAAGGGGTGCTGGTCGGTCCGTCCGGGGTGGTGCTGGAGTCGGCCACCGCGAGCGTGCTGTGGTGGGAGGGCGACACCCTGTGCCTGCCGCCGCCCCGGCTGCCCGTCCTGCCCGGAGTGACCGTGGGACTCGTCCGGGAGCGGGCCGCACGGTCCGGGATCACCGTCGCCCACCGCGAGCGGACCCTCGCCGAGCTGGACGGCCGGGAGGTGTGGACGGTGAACGCGCTGCACGGGCTGCGGCCGGTGACGAGCTGGATCGGTGAGCCGATGACGGCCGGGCGCGCGGTACGGGCGCCGCAATGGCGGGAATGGCTGGAGGGATTGCCGGAGCCGCTTCCGGATCGATAGGGAGCGGAGAGAGCGGAGAGCAGATGTAAAAAGACGGGCATCGGCGAATATCGCCGATGCCCCGATTCCGCATGGTCCGGAAATGCTTTTCCCGGGACGGTGCCCGGAATTACTTCCCGGCCGGCCGATAGGCCCCCGGCACCATGCGCGTCGCAATGGCGATCCGGTTGTACGCGTTGATGACCGTGGCCGTCCAGATCAGCGCCGCCACCTGGGCCTCGTCGAAGACCTCGGCGGCCTCGGCGTACACCGCGTCCGGCACCTGCCCGTCATGGACCAGGGTCACCGCCTCGGTCAACGCCAGTGCGGCGCGCTCCCGGGCACTGAAGAAGGGGGTCTCCCGCCAGGCGTTCAGCGCGTAGATCCGCTGCTCGGCCTCGCCCTGGGCGCGGGCGTCCTTGGTGTGCATGTCGAGGCAGAACGCGCAGCCGTTGAGCTGTGAGGCGCGGATCCTGACCAGTTCCAGGATCTCGGGTTCGACCTTGGCTTCCTGGGCGGCGGAAACGGCGGCACCGTGCAGGGATCCCATCGCGGCGGAAACATCGGGGGTTATCTTCTTGAGGGCCACGCGGGAAACGGAATTGTTGTTCGTCATGGGGTGACTCTAACCCTTGCGACCGGGAATCTATCCGGGAAAAGGAATTCCGGAGCCGTTCTCGCCGAAAGGAAGCGCCGCGCACAACGCGTCCAGCGCGCCGGACCAGGCGTGGTCCGGCGGGGTCCCGTAGCCGACGACCAGGGCGTCGAGGGGCTCGGTGACCGCGTCGGGGTGGCGGTGGCGGAGGGTGAGGCCGTCGACCGCCAGGCCCTGGTAGGCCGCCGCCCGTACCACCGCCTCCTCCGTGCCGGGCGGCAGCCGCAGCACGGCGTGCAGGCCCGCCGCGATTCCGGTGACGCGGATCGCGGGGGCGTGCGCGGCCAGGGCCGCGACCAGCGCGTCACGGCGCCGGCGGTAGCGGGTGCGGGCGGCCCGGACATGACGGTCGTACGCGCCCGACGTGATGAACTCCGCCAGCGTCAACTGGTCCAGCACCCCCGAGGTGTCCACTCCGCCCTTGGCCGCCAGCGCCTCCTCCGTGACGTCCGGCGGCAGGGCCATCCAGCCCAGGCGCAGGCCGGGAGCCAGTGACTTGCTCGCGGTACCCAGGTACACCACGTGGTCGGGGTCCAGGCCCTGGAGGGCACCGACGGGCTGGCGGTCGTAGCGGAACTCGCCGTCGTAGTCGTCCTCCAGGACCAGCCCGCCGGTGTGCCGCGCCCAGTCCACGACGGCCGCCCGCCGGTCGTGGTGCAGCGGCACGCCCATCGGGAACTGGTGGGCGGGGGTGAGCAGGACCGCGCCCGCGCCCTGCGACAGCCCTGGGTCCGTCAACAGCCGTGTGTCCGTGCCGCGTTCGTCGACGGGCAGCGCGGTCATGGCCAGCCCGGTCGCCGCCAGCAGCCTCCAGTGCTCGTCCAGGCCGTACGAGTCGACGGCGATCGTGCGCACCCCGCGCGCCCGCAGGACGGTGGTGAGCAGTCTCAGGCCGTGCGCGAACCCGGCGCACACCACGATGCGTTCGGGGTCGGCGCGCACGCCGCGGGCGCGGGCGAGGTAGCCGGCGAGGGCGGTGCGCAGTTCGATCCGGCCGCGGGGATCGCCGTAGCCGAGGGCTTCGGAGGGGGCGGCGGTGAGGGCGCGGCGGGCCGCCCTGAGCCACTCGGCGCGCGGGAAGGACCCGAGGTCGGGGGTGCCGGGGCGCAGGTCGTAGGCGGGCCGGCGGCGCTCGGGGCGAGGGGGTACCGCGCCCGCGGTCGGGGCGGCCCTCCCCTCGGCCACCCGCGTGCCCGAGCCCTGGCGGGCGGTGAGCCAGCCCTCGGCGACGAGGTCGGCGTAGGCGTCGGCGACCGTGTTGCGGGCGATGCCCAGGTCGGCGGCGAGCGCGCGCGAGGAGGGGAGCCTGGTGCCGGCGGGCAGCCGGCCGCTGCGGACGGCCTCGCGCAGGGCGTCGGTCAGGCCCCGGCGCAGGTGTGGTCCGGTCGGTTCCAGATGCAGGTCGACGCCGAAAGTGGCCCATGATCTCGCCATGGAAATGGACCATACTCCTGGGCTGCCCCGCTCCTAGGGTCGAGGGCATGACGACGCACGCAGACCCCACGACCACCGAAGAACAGGTTCCCTACGCCCCCGAGCACACCCCCCGGCTGAACTGGTCCGCGCACGCCCCCGAGGTGCTCAAGGCGATGCTCCGGCTCGACGCCGCCGCCCGTAAGGGCCTCGACCCGAAGCTGGTCGAGCTGGTGAAGGTCCGGGCCTCGCAGATCAACCACTGCGCGCTCTGCGTCGACATGCACAGCAAGGACGCGCTCGCGGCGGGCGAGAGCGTCGAGCGGATCATCCAGCTCAGCGCGTGGGAGGAGTCGGCGCACTTTTACACCGAGAAGGAGCTCGCGGCGCTGGCCCTCACGGAGTCGGTGACCGTGCTGACGGAGGGCTTCGTGCCCGACGCGGTGTACGAGCGGGCCGCCGCGCACTTCGAGGAGGCCGAGCTGGCGCAGCTGATCGCCGCGATCACGGTGATCAACGCGTGGAACCGGTTCGGCGTGACCTGCCGGCTGGTGCCGGGCCACTACCGGCCGGGGCAGCACGCATGAGCCGCACGAACCTCCTCGACCGCGAGGTCGGCCGGGCCATGTCCACGCTCAGCGCGGCCGCGAAGCAGGGTCTCGGCGACCCCGCGCTCGCCGAGCTCGTGGTGATCCGCGCCTCGCAGCTCAACCACTGCGCGTTCTGCCTCGACATGCATCTCACCATCGCCCGCGAGCACGGGGTGAGCGAGAAGCAGCTCGGTCTGCTGAGCGCGTGGGAGGAGGCGGGGGACGTCTACGACGAGCGGGAGCGGGCCGCGCTCGCGCTGACCGAGGCGGTGACCCTGCTGACTGGGGGCACCTCCCAGGCTTTTGGCTCTGGGGGAGGCTTCGTGCCCGACGCGGTGTACGAGCGGGCGGCCAGGCACTTCGACGCCCCGCGGCTCGCCCACCTCGTCGCGCTGATCACCGCCATCAACAGCTGGAACCGGGTGATGGTCGCCCGCCGTATCCCGCCCGGGGGGTACACACCATGAGCGAGGTGGACGCCAAGAGCAAGGTGGACGACTTCCGCCGGCTGCACCACGGCCGGCTGCCGGACGACCCTCTCGTGCTGCCCGGCCCCTGGGACGCGGCCAGTGCCCGGGTGTTCGCCGAGGCGGGGTTCCCGGCGCTCGCCACGGCCAGCGCGGGTGTCGCCGCCTCGCTCGGGTACGCGGACGGGCGGACCCCGGCCGACGAGATGTTCGCGGCGGTCGCCCGGATCGCACGGGCGGTGGACGTGCCGGTGTCGGCGGACGTCGAGGACGGGTACGGGCTGGCGCCCGAGGAGCTGGTGGAGCGGCTGCTGGCGACGGGCGCCGTCGGCTGCAACCTGGAGGACTCGGCCGACGGCGTCCTCAAGGACCCGCACGAGCACGCCGAGTGGCTCGCCGAGGTGCGGCGGGCGGCGGGCGACCGGCTCTTCGTCAACGCGCGCATCGACACCTTCGCGTACGGCGACGGGGACCCGGACGACGCCATCGGACGCGCGGCGGCGTACGTGGCGGCGGGTGCCGACTGCGTCTATCCGATCGGCGCCCCGGCGGCCCTCCTGCCGCTGCTGCGGTCCGGGACGCAGGGGCCCCTGAACGTGTTCGCGCAGGTCGGCGCGGGCCCCTCGCCCACCGCACTCGGTGAACTCGGGGCCACCCGCGTCACGTTCGGACCGGGACTCCAGCAGCGGGCGATGGTCCTTCTGCGGGATCTCGCCACCGAGCTGAGGCCGTGACCGTCAGGACAGCCACGCCTTCCACGTCGAGGTGTGGCTGTCCACCCACTTCTTGGCGGCCGCCTCCGGAGTGAGCTTCTGGTCCGCGATCATCAGGGACACCTCGTTCTGGTCCTCCGTCGTCCACTTGAACTTCTTCAGGAAGGCGGCCGCCCTGCCGCCGTCCTTCGAGAAGTCCGCGTTGAGGTACTTCTGGAGCGGGGTGTGCGGGTAGGCGCAGGCCACCTTGTCCGGCTCCGCGTCGCAGCCCTCCTTGTAGGCGGGCAGCTTCACCTCGGTCATCGGGACCTTCTTGAAGAGCCACTGCGGGGCGTACCAGTAGGTGAGGAAGGGCTTCTTCTCCTTGGCGAACTGCCGCATCTGGGTGATCTGGGCGGCCTCGGAACCGGCGAAGACGACCTGGTAGTCGAGCTTCAGGTTCTGCACCAGGGCCTTGTCGTTGGTGACGTAGGACGGGGAGCCGTCCATGAGCTGGCCCTTGCCGCCGCTCTCCGCGGTGCGGAACTGCGACGCGTACTTGTTGAGGTTCTTCCAGTCGGTGACGTCCGGGTGCTGCTTGGCGAAGTACGTCGGGACGAACCAGCCGATGTGCCCGGTGACGCCGAGGTCGCCGCCGCGCGCGATCGTCTTCTTGTCGTCGACGTAGCGCTGCTCCTGGTCGGGGTGGCCCCAGTCCTCCAGGATCGCGTCGACCCGGCCCTGGCTGAGCGCGTCCCAGGCGGGCACCTCGTCGACCTGGACGGTGTCGACGCGGTAGCCGAGCTTGTGCTCCAGGAGGTACTGGGCGACGGCCACGTTGGCCTGCGCGCCCACCCAGGACTGGACCGAGAGGGTCACGGTCTTGGCGCCCTGCGCGTTGGCGAAGGGCGACGCCTGCTTGGTCATGTCGGCGGCGCCGCAGCCGGTCAGCAGCAGGAGCGCGGACGCCCCGGCGGTCATGGCTGTCGTACGAAGCCGCAGGTCACGAAGTCGCATGTCACGCTCCCTTCTTCACGCGGCGGTCGGCCGGCTGGGTCACCCGGTCGAGCATCAGGCCGAGGCAGACGATCGCGGCGCCGGCCACCAGACCGGTCGCGAGGTCGCCCTGGGCGAGCCCGAACACGGCGTCGTAGCCGAGCGCGCCGCCGCCGACCAGACCGCCGATGATGACGACGGCGAGGACGAGGACCACGCCCTGGTTCACGGCGAGCAGCAGTGCGGGCCGGGCGAGCGGGAGCTGGACCTGGCGCAGTTGCTGCGCGCCGGTCGCGCCGAGGGAGCGGGCGGACTCCATCGCCGCCGGGTCGACCTGGCGCAGGCCCTGGGTGGTGATGCGGACGACGGCGGGCAGCGCGTAGACGACGGCCGCCGCGACGGCGGGGGCGCGGCCGACGCCGAACAGGGCGACGACCGGGATCAGGTAAACGAACTGCGGCATCGTCTGGAACACGTCCAGGACCGGGCGCAGCACCTGTTCGACGCGGTCGCTGCGGGCGGCGGCGATACCGGTCGCGAAGCCGAGGACGAGGGTGACGGCGACGGCGGCCAGCACCTGGGAGAGGGTGTCCAGGGACGGTTCCCACACGCCGAGCACGCCGGTCGCGGCCAGCGCGAGGACGGCGGTCAGCGCGGTGCGCCAGGTGCCGATCGGCCAGGCGATCGCGGCGACCAGCAGCAGCACGGCCCACCAGGGCAGGCCCTGGAGGCCGGCCCTGAGCGGGTCGAGGACCCAGGTGGTGAAGTGGCCGGCCCAGTCGGCGGTGCCGCCGATCACGGGTACCCCGGAGTAGAGGTGGTCGGTCATCCAGTCGACGGCGTCGTTGACCGGGGCGGCGATGCTCACCGTCCAGGCGTCGGGCCAGTCGAGCCGGCCGACCGCGCGCCCGACGAGGGCGACGGCCACGGCGGCGCCGGCGGCGTAGAGCCAGCCGGCCCGGTGGCTGCCCGGTTCGCCGTCGCCGGCGCGGCCCGCGGCGGCCGTGACGCGGTCCAGGACGACCGCGAGGAGCACGATCGGGATGCCGGCGGCGAGGGCGGCGCCCACGTCGACCGAGGCCAGTGCCTGGTAGACGCGGTCACCGAGGCCGCCCGCGCCGATCACCGACGCGATGACCGCCATGCCCAGCGCCATCATGATCGTCTGGTTGAGGCCGAGGAGGAGTTCCTTGCGGGCCAGCGGGATCCGGGCGGTCAGCAGGCGTTGCCGGGCGGTCGCGCCCAGCGACTCCACCGCCTCCAGGACCTCCTTGTCGGCGCCGCGCAGTCCGAGCGCGGTGAGCCGGGCCATGGGCGGGGCGGCGTAGACGACGGTGGCCAGGACGGCCGCCGGGACGCCGATGCCGAAGACGAGCACGACCGGGAGCAGATAGGCGAAGGCGGGCAGTACCTGCATGGTGTCGAGGATCGGGCGCAGGCCGCGGTCCAGGCGCTCGGAGAGACCGCCGGCCAGGCCGAGCACCACGCCCACGACGACCGACACGAGGACGGCGACGATCATCAGGGCCAGTGTCTGCATGGTCGGCACCCACATGCCGAGCAGGCCGCAGGCCAGGAAGGCGGCCGCCGTGCCGAGCGCGAGCCGCACCCCGGCCACCCGCCAGGCGACCAGTGCGGCCGCCGCGGTGACCCCGGCCCAGCCGGCGCCGAGCAGCACCAGGTACACGGCGCGCACCGAGAGGACCACGCCGTTGCTGAGGTAGCCGAAGAAGTAGAGGAACAGGGGGTTGCTGTCGCGGTTGTCGACGATCCAGTCGCTGGCGCCGGTGAGCGGGTCGGTCAGGTCGACGGTGAGCGCGTGCGGCCAGGTGCCGCTGGACCACCGGGCGTGGGCCAGGGGGACGAGGATCGCGGCCGCGAGCGCGAGCATCAGGAGCTTGCGGACGGCCTGGTGTTTGAGGAAGCCCGGGAGGGCGACCCGGGGGGCGGATGTGGTCAGCGTGGCCATCAGACCGCCTCCTTACGGGGCTCCGTTCCGACGGCGACGGATCCGGGCCCCCGTCCGGCCGGGACGGCTGCGGGGCCCGTGCCGGCCACCACGCCGAGCAGTCCCTCGTGGTCGACGACGCCCAGGCAGCGGGCCGAGTCCATGACCCGTACCGGGACGCCCGCCCGGGCGACCGCCTCGATGGCCTGGGACACCGTGGCGTCCGGGGACACGGCCGGGCCGGTGCCCGCCTCCTCCAGGGACGCGGGCCGCATGGCCGTACGCACCGTGAGGACCTGCTCGCGCGGTACGTCACGGACGAACTCGCGGACGTAGTCGTCGGCCGGGGAGCCCACGATCTCCTCGGGCGTGCCCAGCTGCACGACCTCGCCGTCGCGCATCAGGGCGATCCGGTCGCCCAGCTTCAGCGCCTCGCTGAGGTCGTGGGTGATGAAGACCATCGTGCGGCCCTCCTCGCGGTGCAGCCGGACGACCTCCTCCTGCATGTCGCGCCGGATGAGCGGGTCGAGGGCGCTGAAGGGCTCGTCGAACAGGAGCACCTCCGGGTCGACGGCCAACGCGCGGGCCAGGCCGACGCGTTGCCGCTGGCCGCCGGAGAGCTGGGCGGGCCTGCGCTGTTCCATGCCGTCCAGGCCGACCTTGTCGACGACCTCCTTGGCGCGGGCGCGTCGCTCGGCGCGGCCCATGCCCTGGATCTCCAGGCCGTAGGCCACGTTGTCGAGGACCGTGCGGTGCGGGAGCAGGCCGAAGTGCTGGAAGACCATCGCGGCACGGTGCCGGCGCAGTTCGCGCAGCCGGGTGCGGTCCATCGCGCGGACGTCCTCGCCGTCGACGACGATGGTGCCGGCCGTCGGCTCGATCAGCCGGGTCAGACAGCGCACCAGGGTGGACTTGCCGGAGCCGGACAGGCCCATGACGACGAAGACCTCGCCCTTGCGCACGTCGAAGGAGACGTTGCGGACGGCGGCGGTGCAACCGGTGCGGGAGCGGAGTTCGGCGGGCGGGAGCGCGGCGAGCTCGGGGTCGGCCGGGACGCTCCCGGACTTGGGTCCGAAGACCTTCCAGAGGCCGTCCACCGAGAAGACGGGGGCTTCGGTGTCCGCGGTGGGCGGCTTACGGGTGGCGGGCATGATCGTCATCGCGCATCGTCTCCGATCAGGTCGACGGCTTTCTCGCCGACCATGAGCACCCCGATCATGGGGTTCACGGCGGTCATGGTGGGGAACACGGAGGCGTCCGCGACGCGGATGCCGTCCAGGCCTCGGATCCGCAACCGTGGGTCCACCACGGCCAGTTCGTCGTCCTCGGCGCCCATGCGGCAGGTGCCCGCGGGGTGGTAGACGGTGTGTGCGACCTTGCGGGCGTACTCGCTCAGTTCCTCGTCGCCCGTGATGTCCGGGCCCGGCGCCACCTCGCGCTTGAGCCAGCCGGCCAGCGGCTCGGTCTTCGCGATCTCGCGGGCGATCCTGATCCCGTCGACGAGGGTGCGGCCGTCGTGGTCGTCCTCGTCGGTGAAGTAGCGGAAGTCGAGGGCGGGCTTCACGGCCGGGTCCGCGCTCTCCAGGTAGAGCCGGCCGCGGGACTTCGGCTTGGGGATGTTGGGGGTCATCGAGACGCCGTACGGCGGGCGTTCGTAGCCCAGGCGTTCCGGGTTGTCGGTGAAGGGGACCTGGTAGAAGTGGAACATCAGGTCGGGGCCCTGGTGGGCGGGGTCGCGGCGGACGAAGAGACCGGCGTCGGAGTCCATCGCGGAGTTCTCCGGGAGCGGCCCGTGGGTCTCCCAGACGATCACCGACTCGGGGTGGTCGAGGAGGTTCTCGCCGACGCCGGGCAGGTCGAGCACGACGGGTATGCCGAGCGCGTCCAGGTCGGCCTTCGGGCCGATGCCGGAGTGCAGGAGGAGGCGCGGCGAGTCGACGGCGCCCGCGCACAGCACGACCTCGCGCCGGGCCCGTACGAGGATCTCCTCGCCGTCCTTCGTGCGGACGTGCACGCCTTCGGCGCGGGTGCCGTCGAGCTCCAGCCGGTGGGCCCAGCTCTCCAGCAGGATCGTCAGGTTGGGCCGCTCGTCCATCACCGGGTGGAGGTAGGCCACCGAGGCGCTGGACCGCTTGTTGGTCTCCGGGTGGTAGGCGAGGTCGAAGAAGCCGACGCCGTCGTCGAAGGGCTTGCTGTTGAAGCCCTCGATCCGCGGCACTCCGGTGGCCTGCTGAGCGGCCTCGACGAAGTCGCGGGCGATGGCGTTGCGGTCCTTCTCGTCGACCGGGACGATGTTGTTCAGCAGGCGCGCGTAGTACGCCTCCATCGGGACCGCGCCCCACCCGCGGGCGCCGGCCGCCTCCCACTCGTCGAAGTCGGACGGCAGCGGCTTGAAGGCGATGAGCGTGTTGTGCGAGGAGCATCCGCCGAGGACGCGGGCGCGGCTGTGCCGGATGTGGGAGTTGCCGCGCGGCTGCTCGGTGGTCGGGTAGTCGTAGTCGAGCTCGCCACCGAGCAGGCCCATCCAGCGGCGCAGGGTGAGGACGTCGTCGCGGCCGACGTCGCTGGGGCCGCCCTCGATGACGGCGACGGTGGTGTCGGGGTTCTCGGTCAGCCGGGAGGCGATGACGGAACCGGCGGTTCCGCCTCCGATGACGACGTAGTCGTAGACATGTGCGTTCTCTGGCATGGGGGGTACTCCAGGGGCGTGCGAAGTCTTCGATCAGGCTCGGGGCGGGCGGGGCGTCAGCCGGTGAACCAGCGGACGGGGCGCGGCGCGAGGTTCTGGTAGATGTGCTTGGACTCGCGGTACTCGGCGAGCCCGGCGGGGCCGAGTTCGCGGCCCACTCCGCTCTTCCCGAAGCCTCCCCACTCCGCCTGCGGCAGATAGGGGTGGAAGTCGTTGATCCAGACGGTGCCGTGCCGCAGCCGGCCGGCGACCCGGCGGGCCCGGCCCGCGTCGGCGGTCCAGACGGCGCCCGCGAGGCCGTACTCGGTGTCGTTGGCGAGCGCGACGGCCTCGTCCTCGGTGCGGAAGGTCTCGACGGTGAGGACCGGTCCGAAGACCTCCTCCCGCACGACCCGCATCTCGCGGTGGCAGCGGTCGAGGACGGTGGGCTCGTAGAAGTAGCCGGACTCCGGCCGCTGCGGGGCGGGTTCCGGACGCCGGCCGCCGGACCGCAGGACAGCGCCCTCCGCGAGGGCGGAGGCGACGTACGCCTCGGTCTTGGCGCGCTGCTGCTCGGAGACGAGCGGACCGCACTCGACGCCGTCCTCGGTGCCGCGGCCGAGCCGGATCCGCTCGGCCCTGCGGGCGAGTTCGGCGACGAAGCGGTCCCGGACCGACTCCTCGACGATGAGCCGGGAGCCCGCCGAGCAGACCTGGCCGCTGTGGATGAAGGCGGCGTTGAGGGCCTGGTCGACGGCGGTGTCGAAGGCCTCGTCGGTGGCGCAGGCGTCGGCGAAGACCACGTTGGGGTTCTTGCCGCCGAGTTCGAGGGCGACCTTCTTGACGGTCGGCGCGGCCGCCTGCGCGACCTTCGTGCCGCTGACCAGGCCGCCGGTGAAGGAGACCAGGTCGACGTCGGGGTGCTCGGCGAGCCGCGCGCCGACCGTGTGACCGGGTCCGGTGACGATGCCGGCGACCCCGGCGGGCAGCCCGGCCTCGAGGAGCAGGTCGATGAGCGCGATCGTCGTCATCGGGGTGATCTCGCTCGGCTTGACGACGAAGGTGTTGCCCGCGGCGAGCGCCGGAGCGATCTTCCAACTCGCCTGCAGCAGCGGGTAGTTCCACGGGGTGATGAGCGCGCACACGCCGACCGGCTCATGGACGACGACGCTGTGGATGTCGGGTGAGCCCGCGTCCACCACCCGGCCCGGGGACTCGGCGGCGACGAGGGCGGCGAAGTAGCGGAAGGCGTCGGCGACGCAGTCGATGTCGACGCGCCCCTCCTCGACGGTCTTGCCGGCGTCCCGGCTCTCCAGCAGGCCGAGCCGTTCGCGATCGCGCACGAGAAGATCGGCGACGCGGTACAGCAGGGCGGCGCGTTCGGCGACGGGAGTGTGCGGCCAGTCGCCCTCGTCGAAGGCGGTGCGGGCGGCAGCGACCGCGAGGTCGGTGTCCTTCTCGTCGCCCTCCGCGACCACCGCGAAGGGGCGGCCGTCCGCGGGGTCGAGAATCTCGCGGGTCGCGCCGGAGACGGCTTCCAGCCACTCTCCGCCCGCGTGGATCGTCCGGTGGTCGCGCTGTTCCGGCTGTTCCGTCCTGTCGGCCATGATCGCTGTCGCCTTCCGTTCCTGTTCAGTCCCCCTGCGTCACCTATGGGTCTGTCTCGGCGACGGCGTCCACATGCCCCCAACCTCTCATTGCATGCGCAATGTTTGGCCGAAAGTGCGCTGCATCACTGAAGTTATGGACATAAAGCGACAAACCGTACGTCTGACCATGACCGGTCACCCTGGACGGACCATGGACGCGGCCAGAACCTTTGACTAAAGTCAAAGAACTATGGAGCCAGTGGTGCAGACGGAGCCGATGCCGGCTGAGCAGATGCAGGCGGAGCAGATGCGGGCAGAGCAGGTGCAGGCGGAGCAGGTGGCGGCCTTCCGCCGCTTCAACCGCTACTTCACGCGCCGGATCGGCGCCCTGGACGACCACTACCTCGGCCAGGGCCGCCCGCTGGGCGAGGCCCGGCTGCTGTTCGAGGTCGCCGACGCCGAGACCGGCGTGTCCCTGCGCACGCTGCGCGCCCGGCTCGGCCTGGACGCCGGGTATCTGAGCCGGATGGCGAAGGCCCTGGAGGCGCAGGGCATGGTCCGGATCAGCGTGCATCCCGACGACAACCGGCTGCGGATGGTCGAACTGACCCCGGCCGGACACGTCGAGCTCAAGGAACAGAACCGCCGCGCCGACGTGCGCACGGCGGACCTGCTGACCGGACTCGACGGGCGACAGCGCACGGAACTGACCGAGGCGATGGCCACCGCGCGCCGCCTGCTGCGCCTGGCCGCCATCACCGTCGAACGGGTCGACGGCGCCGCGCCGGACGCCCGCGCCTGCCTGGAGGCCTACGCCGCCGACCTCACCGCCCGCTTCGGCAGCTTCACCGCGTCCGACCTGGTCGGCCCGGAGGAGGTCTCCGGCGCGACCGGCGCCTTCTTCGTGGCCTACGAGGAGGGACGGGCGGTGGGCTGCGGCGGGCTGCGCACCCTGGAACCCGGCGTCGGCGAGCTCAAGCACGTCTGGGTGCACCCGGGCGCCCGCCGCCTCGGCCTGGCCCGGCGGCTCCTCGAACATCTGGAGCGCGCGGCGGCCGAGCGCGGCCTGAACCTGCTGCGCCTGGACACGAACGCGTCGCTCACCGAGGCACGGGCGATGTACCGGGCGTGCGGGTACCGCGAGATCCCGGCGTACGTCGACCACGTCTACGCCGACCACTGGTTCGAGAAGCGGCTCCCGCCGGCGACGCCGCTGCGCTGACTACCGGGCGAGCAGGTCCCGCACCGCGCCGCGCAGCCAGGCGTGGGCCGGGTCGGCGTCGTGGCGCGGGTGCCAGGCCATGCCCAGCCGGAGCGGGGGCAGGGGCAGCGGCACCTCGAAGGAGACCAGGCCGAGGCTCTCCGCCAGCGGCAGCCCCCAGGCGGTGTTGAGGCCCACCAGATCGGTGTCGCGGATGACGAACAGGGAGGAGGGCAGGGAACCGACGGTTCCCACCACCCGCCGCTCCAGGCCGAGTTCGGCGAGCGCGGCATCGATGGGCCCGTGCAGCCTGCCGCGCCGGGACACCAGGATGTGGTCGGCCTCCCGCGCGTACCGCTCGGGCGTCAACTCGCTCTCCAGCAAGGGGTGTCCGGCGCGGGCGACCCCCACCATGCGGTCCTCGTGGAGCTGTTCGCGGTGCACCTCGGGGGCCGCCGTGTCGAGGACGCCCACCTCCAGATCGGCGGTGCCCTCGCGCAGGAACGGCGCGTCGATGTGGCTCTCGCTCAGGAAACGGAGCCGGATACCGGGCGCCTCGGCGGCGATGCGGGCGTAGAGGGCCGGGCCGTGGGCGGCCGCGATGGCGTCGTGGCCGAGGATCGTGAAGGAACGGACCACCGTCCTCAGGTCGGTGCCCCCGACCGGCGCGAACAGCGCCCGCGCCCGTTCCACGACCGCGCTCACCTCGGCCCGTACGGCGATCGCACGGGGCGTCGGCACCATCCGCCGCCCGGCCCGCACCAGAACCGGATCGCCGAGCGCCTTGCGGATCCGCCCGAGGGTGCGGCTCATCGCCGGTTCCGACAGGTGCAGGCGCCGGGCCGCGCCCTGCACGCTCTGCTCCTCCAACAGCACATCCAGCGCGACCAGCAGATTCAGGTCGATGCCCGCGGGACCGCCCGCCGATCCGTCCACCGGCCCGGTCACGGATTGCGTCATGCGCATTCGTCCCTTGCAAAGGTTGCACTGGAAAGCAGGTCGGAGGCGAGCCTACGGTGACAGGGCCCGAAAGGGCATCCCACTCCGACGAGCTCCCCGGGAGGAGCCGTGCCCTCGCACGCCCTGAAACGGTCCACCCTCCTCGCGCTGTGCGCCTGCGTGCTGGTCGCGCAGAGCATGGTCGCCGCGATCAACCTCCTCATCCCGCAACTGGGTTCGTCGTCCCTGCACCCCTCGCACACCGAGATCCTGTGGACCGTCGACGCCTACGTCATCGCGTTCGCCGGTCTGCTCATCCCGGCCGGCGCGCTCGGCGACCGCTACGGCCGCAAGGGCGCCCTGCTCGCCGGACTCGGCCTGTTCGCCGCGGGCGCCGCCACCAGCGCGTTCGCGACCCACCCGGCGGTACTGATCGCGGGCCGGGGCATCTCGGGAGCGGGCGCGGCACTCATCACCCCGGCAACGATGTCGATCCTCGTCCACCTCGCCGGACCGCGGCGCAGGGCCCAGGCGATGGCGTCCTGGACCCTCGCCCTCGGCCTCGGCGGCCTGGCGGGCAACCTGGGCGGCGGCCTGGTCGGCCAGTTCCTGACCTGGCGGGCCCTGTTCGGCGCGATGGTCCCGCTGGCGGCGCTGCTGGCGCTCGCCGTGGCACTGACCACCCCGCGCACCGACCGCTCCCCGCACAGCAACCTCGACCCGCTGGGCACCCTGCTGCTCACCGCCGGGCTGGTCGCCGTCCTCTTCGGCGTCATCGAGGGACCGGACCACGGCTGGACCTCGCCGCGCATCCTGGGCTCCTTCGGTGCCGGAGCCCTCCTCGTCGCCGCCTTCACCCTCCAGGCCCTGCGCTCCCGCACCCCCCTCTTCGACCCCCGCGTGTTCCGCTCCCCCGCCCTGCGGGCAACCGGCCTCGGCCTGGCGACCGGCTTCTTCGGCCTGTTCGCGCTGTTCTTCGTCAACTCCCAGTACCTGCAGGACGTGAAGGGCTACGGGCCCGCCGTCACCGGGCTCGCGATCGTCCCCCTGATCACCGGCATGGCCATCGTCCCGAAGCTGGCCGCCCGCTGGTCGGCCCACCCGCGCCCGGTCATCGGCACCGGCCTCGCCCTGATCGGCCTGGGCCTGCTCGGCGCGTCCACCGCGGACGCCGGCACGCCCTACGCGCTCTACGCCTGCTGGCTGCTGGTCATCTCGGCGGGCACGGGCCTGTCGATGCCCGCCCTCACCCTGGGCGTCGTCGCCTCCCTCCCCCACCACCAGGCGGGCCTCGGCTCCGGCCTCGGCACCTCGGCCCGGGAGATCGGCGCGGCCCTGGGCGTCGCGGTCACCGGCACCGTCCTGGCAGGCCACACCGACTTCACGGGCGGCATGGGCCCGGCGCTGCGCACGGTCGCCGTGCTCGTCCTCGCCGCGACCGCCGCGGTCGTGACCGGCCTGCGCGACCGGGGGGCGGCCGCCGACCAGGCAGTACCGGCGAACCACCTGATCCCCGAACGGCGTTGAATTACTCTGCGTGTTCCATGGGTTACACCGAGGAGCGTGCGATGCCATCGCGACGAGTGGTCACCGGACGGAGCCAGGAACCGCGCCGCCGGTTCGCCGAGGAGCTGCGGCTGCTGCGCGGCGCGCGCGGGGAGAGCCTGCGGCAGGTGGGCGAGCGGCTGGGCTGGGACCCGTCCACCTTCGGCAAGATGGAGAGCGGGGAGTCGCTGGGCAGCCCCGAGATCGTCGAGGCACTGGACCAGCACTACGGCACGCCGGGGTTGCTGCTGACGCTGTGGGAACTGGCGCTGGCGGATCCGAGCCAGTTCCGGGAGCAGTACCGGCGGTACATGGTGCTGGAGGCGGAGGCGGTGAGTCTGTGGCACTACGCCGTGAGCGCGCCGCCCGGTTTGCTCCAGACACCCGGGTACGCGCGGGAGGCGCTCGCGGCGGGCGGCCTCCTGGGCACGGAGCTCAACCAGCAGGTCGAAGCGCGCAGGGGCCGACGAAAGTTGCTGGAAGGGGACAAGGCTCCCCCGTTCCGCGTCATTCTCTCGGAGGCGGTGCTACGCACCCGGCTGTGCGACGCAGAGGAGTGGCGGGCCCAGCTGGAGCATCTGGCGGAGGCGTCGGAGCGGCCGAACATCAAACTCCAGGTTCTGCCTTTCTGTGCTGGTCCCCATGGCCTGATGAACACCGCCGTGAAGTTCCTGCGACAGCTGGACGGCACGACCGTGGCGTACACCGAGAACGACGTGCGCGGTGAACTCATCGAAGAAAGCAGCAGGGTTGAGTACTTGCAGCGCACATATGATGCGGTACGCGACCTGGCGCTCTCTCCGGCTGAGTCGCTCAAGTTCGTCACGCGGATGTTGGAGGAAGCGCCGTGCGAGCCATCGATCTGAGCAACGCGACTTGGCGCAAGAGCAGCTACAGCAACACCACTGGCGGCGACTGCCTGGAAGTCTCCGACGACTTCCTGAGCACGGCCACTTGGCGCAAGTCCAGCTACAGCAACTCGGACGCCGGCGAGTGCCTCGAAGTCGCCGAAGGCGTCCCCGCCCTCGTCCCCGTGCGGGACAGTAAAGCCCCGGAGCGCGGAGCGCTCCTGTTCGATGCGGGGGTCTGGTCCGTTTTCGTCTCGTCGATCACAATGTCGGCGTGGCCGAACCGATAAGCGCAGAGGCAGAGTTGGACGACGGAACCCCCGTCAGATTCCTCCTCACGCCCAGGGCCGCCCCCGTCCCGGCGGGCGGTGACGGTCTCCCCGAGGGCATGGGCCGGGCCGTCCCCGTGGCCACCGGGGGCGCCGCCGTCGCCAGTTTCGCGGCGGGGGCGCTGAAGTCCGCGCTCAAGCCGCTCGGGCCGCTGCTGCAAGAGGTGCACGACGTCGTCTCGGCCGTGCCGGACCCACCCGCCGAGCTGAGCGTCACGTTCGGTGTCCAGATCGGGCAGGACCTGAAGCTCGGGATCGTGGGCGGGAACGGGCAGGCACATCTCACGGTGACCGCCAGCTGGAAACCGGCGCCCGGCGCGGAGTGAGCCATGGGGTGGTTCAGGGCCGTGGGGGCGTCCGGCGACAAGGAGACGAGGTCGCGCGTGGCGTCCGTGCGCCGGGCGGCCGACGGCTCGCCGGCGGGCGCGGCGGTCATCCTCGGCATCGACACCGTGCTGACCTGCGCACATGTCGTCAACGACGCTTTGGGCAGGGATCTGTTCGACGCCCGGACACCGAGGCTCGACGACGTGTTCGTCGCGCTGGACGGGCCGCGCGGCACGGTGCGGTTTCCCGCGCGCGTGGTGCACTGGGTCGCCCCACGCGCGCGGGACGGCGGGGCCGTACGGGACGGCGACAGCGAGTGGCTCGGTGACCTCGCTGTGCTGCGGGTGGACGCGCCGCTCGGCAGCATCCCCGCCCCGGTTCCCTGTGCGGCCATGGCGCCGGGCCAGCAGGTGCGGGCCTGGCACGGCAGTGGGCACGGCGCGACCTTCGCCGATCTTCGGGTCGCCGCTCTGGACGGCCCGATCGGCTACCTCGACGGAAAGAGCACCGGTATGGCGGTCGGCCCCGGCTACAGCGGGGGCCCGTTGTGGTCGGAGGAGGACGGGGCCGTCGTAGGACTCGTCGCCGCGCATTTCATGCCGCCGTGCGATTCGGGCGGAGCACCCCTGCCGGCCTCCCCCCAGCACCTGATCCGACGAAGTTGGGGCATCCCCTGGCAGCGGGTCGAGGCGGAACTGCGGCCCTTCGGCGTCCTCGACACGGGAGATCGAGGCAACGCGGGGGGCGCGGGTGGCGCCGAGTCCGACGACCCCGCTCGCGGCATGCTCGTGATGGCGCTGCGGAACGTCCTGGCGTCGCCGTACACGCTCGGCGACACCGCCCGCCGGCTCGCGCACGAGTGCGGGATCGAACCGGGCAGCCCGGTGACGCCGCCCGCGGTCGAGGAGTTCGCGGACTTCCTCGTCACCCACCCGCGAGCGCTGCCCGCCCTGGTCGAGATCCTGCGGCCCAGGGATCCGGGCTCCGCCGACCGGCTCCTGGTCGCCGGCCGGCTCACCGACACGCCATTGCTGCTCGCGCCGCGCGAGCACCGCCGATTGCACCAGGTGCTGCGCCGGGTCGAGCGGCCCGTCCTCGCGCGGTTCCCCGAAGCGGTGCGCGAGGCGACGAAGCGGGTCGCGGTGCCCGCCGAGGGGGACACCCTCGACGTCGTCCTCGACCGTCTGGAGACGCTGCCCGGGGACGGCCACTCCGACGACGGCGGGCCCCGGGTCCCGGCGCTGCTGCGGGTCGTCGAGTACATCGCCGCGCTCTGTCCGCAACCCCGCAAGGCGGACCTGCGGCTGTGGTCGGACGCGGTGGCCGGACGGCTGGGCATCCCCGCGGCGGCGCTGCGCGAGCGGCGCTCCGACGCGGAGGACTGGGCCCGGATGCTGCGCGGCGGGGCCCGGCGGGTGCGGGTCCTGGCCCAGGTGACGCGGGCCGGGCGGGGGCGTCACCGGCTGCGCGTGTGGTGCGACGAGGGCACGGGGCCGCGCCAGATGTCGACCGACAGCGCCGCCACGTTCTCGGCGTCGGGAGCGGCACGCGAACTGCTGCGCGTCCTGGAATCCCTCGCGCCCTCCGCCACGGACGGGGCACGGCCGCTGGTCGAGGTCCTCGTGGACCGCGCCGACCTCAATCTCCCGGTCGACGAATGGGCCGCCCAGTCGCCGGGGGAGATCGTGCCGGGGGTGCTCGGGGTCGAGTTCCCGCTGGTGGTGCACTGCCCGGAACTGCTGCGCCGGCACGAGCGTTTCCTGCCGGACTGGCGTGAGCGGTGGAGGCAGCTCGACTCGGGGGAGACGCTGGTCGTCTCGGACCCCTCCCAGGACCCGCACCAGATCTACTACGAGCTGATGGGCCGGCTCGACACGGTCCGCGTCTGCGTCGACGTCCCCCCGGGCCCGCGCGACGCCATCGTTCAGATCTGTCTCGCCGTGGGCATACCGGTGGTGGTGTGGGACCGCGGATCGGGCGCAGAGGCGTCCTCTTCGTCTTCGGTGTCATCCTCGGCGGCCTCCACTGCGTCTCCCTCCTCGACGCCGTCTCATGTCGTCCGGCACATGGAGGCGGTCGCCACCCGTGAACTGCCCGACGGAGTCCGCGTCTACCGGGCCAACGCCAAGGGAAAACGCGCTCCGGAGTTCCCCGGCCGCCCGGTCCTCGCCTGGGCGGACGCCGACCGCACGGTGCCCCGGCTGCACCTGACCGAACCACAGGAGAGCGCATGACCTCCCCAGAGGACTCCGGGGCCGGCCCCGACTGGCGCCTGTTCCGCGGTGACGGCGTCCCGCGGGCCGTCGACCTGCCCTCGGCCCCGCCATGGCGGCGCTTCAGCCCGACGCCGGCCGTCCGCCCCGAACTTCCGTACCTGATCGAGCCGCAGCACGCCGACGTCGTCAACGCCGCGCTGCACCTGCGCCGTCCGCTGCTGGTCACCGGACCGGCCGGCACGGGCAAGTCCTCGCTGGCGCGGGCCGTCGCACACGAGTTGCGGCTCGGCGAGCTGCTGCGGTGGTCCATCAACAGCCGGTCGACCGTGCGTGAGGCGCTCTACCAGTACGACGCGATCGGGCGACTGCGCGAGACCACCCTCAGTCGCGACCGGGGCGAACGCGAGCCGTCCATCGGGACGTTCATCCGGCTCGGCGCGCTCGGCACCGCGCTGGTACCGAGTGCCACGCCCCGCGCCCTGCTCATCGACGAGATGGACAAGGGTGACGTCGACCTGCCCAACGACCTGCTCACCGTTTTCGAGGAGGGCTACTTCGACATCCCCGAACTGACCCGGCTGCCCGAGGACATGGCGGAGGTGGAAGTGCAGACCGCCGACCACCGGGGCACCGTGACGGTACGCCAGGGACGGGTCCAGTGCGCCGAGTTCCCGGTGGCCGTCATCACCAGCAACGGCGAGCGCGACTTCCCGCCCGCCTTCCTGCGCCGCTGCGTCCGGCTCGACCTGCCGGTGCCCGACGAGGCACGGCTGCGGGCCATCGTCACCGCCCACCTCGGTGAGGAGGCGCTGCGCGAGGCCGACGATCTGATCGACGCGTTCCTGCGCCGCCGCGCCCCCGGCGAACTCGCCACCGACCAGCTCCTCAACGCCGTGTTCCTGCGCACCGGAGGCGTCGACCTCGACGCGGAAGGCCTGCTGGACGCCGTACTGCACCAGCTCACCGGCGCGATGTGAGGCGGCCGTGACCAGGGGGGTGCGGTGACCGGGGCCCAGGAAGGTGGTGCACGGCTCGCGGAGGCCCTGCGGGTGCTGCGGGCCTGCGGGCACGAGCTGGACGCGGACCAGGTACTCGACGTGCTGTGGCTGGCCAGGGCGCTGCCCGCCGGAGCGGCCACCCCGCTCGGCCGGTCCACCGGCGCCGACCACCCGGCGGACGCCGAACCATCCGCACCCGAGGCCGACGCGGCCGACCGGGAGCGGACCGCGCCCGACCCCGACGATCCGGAACTGCCCGACCTGACCGCGTCCTCGCTGTACGGGTCGGCCCGTCCGGCACCGCCGCAGCTGCCCGACATCCGGCTGCGGCCGAGCACCGAGCCGAACCGGGCGATGCCCGTCCGGGTGCCCGAGGACAAGGCCCTCGCGGCCGAACTGGCTCTGGCCCGCGCGCTCCGGCCGTTGCGCCGCCGGCGCCCCAGCCCGCACCGTCTGGAGATCGACGAGGAGCGCACCGCCGCCGAACTCGCCGAGACCCGGCTGCCCGACGTGGTGCAACGTCCCGTGCAGGAACGGTGGCTGCATCTGGTGCTGCTCGTCGACGACGGCCTGTCGATGCTTTTGTGGCACCGCCTCGGCGCGGAACTGCGCACCCTCCTCGAACGGCTCGGCGCCTTCGCCACCAACCGCGTCCTCGGCCTCGACACCCGCAGCGCTCAGGAACCCCGGCTGCACGCCCGCCCCTTCCGGCACGACAGCCCGCCCGTGCCGCTCAGCTCGGTCAGCGACCCGTCGGGACACACCCTCGTCCTCGTCGTCAGCGACGGCACGGGTGCCTCCTGGCGCAGCGGGTCGCTGCACCGGCTGCTGTCGCAGTGGGCCTCCCGCGGACCCACCGCGGTGCTGCACACGCTCCCGCCCGACCTGTGGGAGGGATCCGGCATCCGCGCCGAACGCTGGCAGGCCACGACCCGGCGCATCGGCGGAGCCAACACCTCCTGGGAGATCAACGACCCGGTCCTCCCGGCCGATCTCGCCGCCTTCGACGGCGTGCCGGTACCCGTCCTGGAGCCGACGGCCGCCTCCCTGCGGAACTGGGCCCATCTTCTGGCCTCCCCCGGCGCCACGGTCCCGCTGCCCCTGCTCTCCCGGCCAGGCCGGTACAGCGCGTCCGGACCCGCCCCCGACCCGGGCGACGCCCAGCACTTCCGGGACGCCGCCACCCCGGAGGCCTACCGGCTCGCGGCGCATCTGGCGGCCGTGTCGCCGCTGACCGTGCCGGTGATGCGGCTCGTGCAGACGGCGGTCCCGTGGCGGGCTCGGACCGCCCACCTCGCGGAGGTCTTCCTCGGCGGACTCATGCGCCCGCACCCCGCGCCGGTGCCGGGTCCACTGCCCGCCAAGCACCAGGTCTTCGACTTCTCCGACACCTCCAGACTGGTGCTCCTGGACGCGGTTCCGCAGGCCGAACTCCTCAGGACCAGCCGCAGCATCGGACAGCGCCTGGAACAACTCGCGGGCCATTCACCCGACTTCCCCGCCTGGCTCGCCCACCCGGACGGCCCGGCCCATCTCCCGGGCAGCCACCGCCCGTTCACCAGCGTCGAACGCCGGCTGCTCACCCGCTTCGGGGTGTCGTTCGAGCGGGAGGCGCAGGGGCTGGAAGCGGGGCGCGGCCGCAGCGCCGAGTCGGCGGACGGCTGGACCCGGCTGATCGAGGACGACCCGCGGCACCTCGGACCGTACCTGCTGCTGCGACGCCGACGACTGCGACGGACGGTGGAGTACGAGGGCGTCGACCAGCAGGGCGGCCGCGCCCTGGTCCGCACCCCGCGCCCCGAACTCCCGGCCGGCGACGCCCTGGCGGCCGAGACGGAGGCGCTGCGCCGGCTGGGCGGCCAGTACGCCCCCGCCCTGCTCGCCACCGGGGTCCGCGACGAACGGCCCTGGCTGGCGGTGGCTCCGATCGGCGACGGCCCGCAGCAGCCCAGCCTGGCGGTCCTGTCGGACATCTTCAACGCGGCCCACGCGGGGGGCCGCGCCCCCTTCGACAAGATCACCGCGCTGGTCGTCGGCTGGCACCTCGCCAGCGCCCTGGCCCTGTGCCACCTGCACGGAATCGTCCCCACGGACCTCAACGCCGAGAACATCCACGTGCTGCGCCGGTCGGTCGTCCTCACGGACCTGTCCGACTGCGCCGTGGACGGCGCGTACGCGGGCACAGGGCCCGCGCCGACCCCCGAGGACAACGTGCGCGCGCTGGGCGAGCTGCTCCAGATCGTCAGCAGCAAGGCGGGCTGGGAACTGCCCGGCCGCCCGGAGGGCATGCACCTGTGGCAGGGCGACACCTGGAAGCAACTGCGGCGGCGCGTCCTGCGCTGCCTGGCCGCGGACCCGGCCGAGCGGCCCAGCGCGGCCGAGGTCGCGGACGTCCTGGCCCGGTACATCGCCCAGTCCCGCGTCACCCGCACCGTCCCGCCGGCGTCCGCGGTCAACGCACTGCCCACGGAGCGCGTTCCGCTCGCCCTGCCGCCGGCCGCCGCCCCGGCGGGCGCCGGCGCGCCGTCGGCCCTGCGCCCGCCCCGCTTCGGCGCCGCCCGCCGTGCGGCGGAGGCCCGGCTGGCCAGGCTGCGGACGCCGCTGCGCCACGGCAGGCGCCTCACCGTCGTCGGTGCCTACCACTACAGCGGGCGGGCGACCACCACCATGGTGCTCGGCTCCCTGCTCGCCTCCGTCCGGGGCGAGCCCGTCCTGGCCCTCGACGGGGCGGCCCACGAGGGGGCCCTGGGCCGCTTCCTGACGGACCGTAACCCGGCTACCGTGCGCGATCTCGCGGGTCTTCCCGCCGACTCCCCGTACGACGAGGTCCGCGCCCTCACCACCCGTCTGCCGTCCGGGCTGGAAGTGGCCGCGCACCCCACCGGCCACGCCAACCCGAACCTGGTGCACGCCCAGGCCTATGAGCATGTGCTGGCCCGGACGGAGCCCTTCTACTCCTTCGTGCTCACCGACTGGGCCCCGCAGCGGCTCGACGACTCGGCGGACACCGTGCTGGACCTGACCGACCGGCTGATCCTGTGCTGCGGCACCGCGGACTGGTTCCTCACCGCCGCCCGGCAGGTCCTCGAGCGGCTGCGCGCCGCTCGCCGCTGGCGGCTGGCCGACGAGGCGATCATCGTCGTCACCGAGGTCGAGGGGCCCTCCGCCCGGCGGGTACCGGCCGCCCTGGCAAGCCGTATCGGGGTGAGCGTGAACCAGGTGATCGCGGTCCCCTTCGACCGGGCGCTGAGCTCTCCGCGCTTCCAGGACCGGGAGCTGAGCCAGCTGCGGCCGCCGACCCTGAACGAGTTCCTCGACCTGGCCGAGCGGGTCGTCAGGACCCGGACGCACTGATCCCCGGGCGGCCGAAGCCACCCGGGGATCAGAAACGGTCGGCAGCGGTCAGGGACCGGCCGGCAGGACTCAGATGAGGCCGAGGGCGCGGACCGCCTCGCGCTCCTCCGCCAGCTCCTGCACCGACGCGTCGATGCGGGCGCGGGAGAACTCGTTGATGTCCAGGCCCTGGACGATCTCGTACGAGCCGTCCTTGGTGGTGACCGGGAAGGAGGAGATGAGGCCCTCCGGGACGCCGTATGAGCCGTCCGACGGGATGCCCATGGAGGCCCAGTCGCCGTCCGCCGTGCCGTTGACCCAGGTGTGCACGTGGTCGATGGCCGCGTTGGCGGCGGAGGCGGCGGAGGACGCGCCACGCGCCTCGATGATGGCCGCGCCGCGCTTGGCGACGGTCGGGATGAAGTCCTCGGCCAGCCACTTCTCGTCGTTCACGGTCTCGGCCGCGTTCTTGCCGGCGATCGTGGCGTGGAAGATGTCCGGGTACTGGGTCGTGGAGTGGTTGCCCCAGATGGTCAGCCGCTTGATGTCGGCGACCGTCGAGCCCGTCTTCTTCGCGAGCTGGGTCAGCGCGCGGTTGTGGTCGAGGCGGGTCATCGCGGTGAAGCGCTCGGCCGGTACGTCCGGGGCGGCGGCCTGGGCGATCAGGGCGTTGGTGTTGGCCGGGTTGCCGACGACCAGGACCTTGATGTCGTCCGCGGCGTGGTCGTTGATGGCCTTGCCCTGCGGCTTGAAGATGCCGCCGTTGGCCTCGAGGAGGTCACCGCGCTCCATGCCCTTGGTGCGCGGGCGGGCGCCGACGAGGAGGGCGACGTTGGCGCCGTCGAAGGCGACGTTCGGGTCGTCGCTGATGTCGATGCCCTGGAGCAGCGGGAACGCGCAGTCGTCGAGCTCCATGGCGGTGCCCTCGGCGGCCTTCAGCGCGGGGGTGATCTCCAGCAGGCGCAGCTTGACCGGCACGTCCGCGCCGAGCAGCTGGCCGGAGGCGATGCGGAAGAGCAGGGCGTAACCGATCTGGCCGGCCGCGCCGGTGACGGTGACGTTCACGGGAGTGCGGGTCATGGCGTTCTCCGTATGACAGCTGTCGGTGGGGCGTCCCTGCCCCTGGTGGGACGTACAAATGATCGATCTCTTGGTATCAAGAGATCCAACCAGCGGTCAGGCTATCGCGCCGCCGGGATCCCGGGCGGCCGGGGTTGTGTGGCCCGTCCCACAGAGTGGTCCCGGCTGCCCGGCCGCAGTGGCCGCGGCGGTCCCGGTGGAGCGGCCCCGGCCGTACGGAAAGCGGCGGCCGCCGGTCCGGGAGAGGTGGAACCGAGCGGCCGCCGTGGTGGGGGTACCGGGTCGCGCCGGACTCCCGTGGGGGTACGGTTCGCGTGCCCGGGGCGGAGGCGGGTATTCCTGCCCGCTCCGACTTTTTTGCGCCAGGTTCCACGGACGCCGCTCACCTCACTCGTTCGGCCCAGCGCCGGGCCCGGCGTTGGGCCGTCTCAGGGCGTGCACCCCTGCTGCCCCGACGCCAGCACCGCGCACGCCGTCGCGTCCGACGCGCTCCTCACCGCCACCATCGGGGTGTACGCGATCGGGTCGCCGGCCACCGTGACGGCGCCGGTCTGCCGCACCGGACCCACGGTCACCCGCACCTCGTCGCCCTGCGCGGCCCCGGTGATCCGGCCCCAGGCCGCCCCGCAGGTCCTGCTGTAGCGGACCTCGACCAGGGTCGTCCCGACCGTCGCGCTCTTCGCCGTCGTCACGAGGTCGCCGCTGCACCCCATCTCCTCCGCGTCCCGGCCCGTGCAGTCGGCGCCGGCGCACAGCACCCCGGAGGGCAGGGCGGTGCTCGGCGCGGCCGGGGAGGGCGACGGCGACCCGGTGGTGCCCACCGCCTGCCGCGGGTCCCCTGCGTCGGTCAGCAGGAACGCGCCGACGACGATCGTCACCACCCCCACGACCCCCGCGACGAACAGCGTCGCGCGCCGGGGGCCGGAACCACCCGGGGCACCCCCCGCGGAACCGCGCTTCTCCCGCGCCTCCCGCGTCCGCCGCGCCTCTCGCGTCTCCCGCGACACCGGCATCGTCGGTGACACGCCCGCCGGTCCCGCGACGCCCGGGGTCAACGCCATCCGGCCCGCGTCGAACTCGCGCACATCGGGCGCCGGCCCGAACTCCCCCAGCGCGGCCCGCGCCTGGGAGATCCGGACGGCCTCCATGGTCCGGTCGTGCCGTGTCTCCGAGCGGCTCCAGGCCCGCTCGGCCAGTTCCCACATGGTGGTGAGATGGATGGGAGGTGTGCCGGTGACCTCGGCCAGCGCGACGATCGCGCCCTTGGGGGCGAGCAGCCGGCCGTTGAGATACCGCTCCCAGGACGCCTTGCTGTAGCCCGTACGGTCGGCCACCGCCGCGACACTCAGTCCCGTGCGGTCCACGACCCGCCGCAACTGCTCGGCGAACTCCCTCACCTGCGGGTCGAGTTCACCGGGCAATGCCCTCCAGCGAGCCATCGAACCCCCTCCCTCCGCCAAGTCCCCCATTGGTCACGTTAGCCCCGATGACGAGACGATTCGGGACAGATACCCGAACTGTCAACGTATCGACACGACGAGCGCACATCCGCACGACGAACGCACATCAGCCGAAGACGACCGCTCCCCCGACGGCGGTGCACAGCAGGGCCAGCAGAAGCAGGGCCGCGTACAGCAGCAGGCGTCCGGCGGGCCGGGGCGAGGCCTGCGGGGCGGGCTCCTCCGGGCGGTCCCACCAGGGGATCGTCGGGTCGTCCCGGTACTCCTCGGCCGGGTTCGCCGGCATCGGCCGCGGCCAGACCTCGACGGCCAACTCCCAGCGCACGACGTGCCGTTCGGCGTCCGCGCCGGCCAGACCCGCCACCCGGCACAGCGCGGCGACGGCCTGCCGGGGCGGCGGCTGGACGGCGTTGAGATAGCGCTGCCAGGAGGACTTGCTGTACGCGGTGCGCGCGCCGAGCGAGGCCAGGCTGAGGCCCGTACCGTCCTTGAGCTGCCGCAACTGCTCCACGAAGTGTCGTACCTCGGACGGCAGCCCGTCCGGCAGCGGCTGCCAGGCGCCCATCCCGCCCACCTTTCCTTCGATCCGTTGGGGGGACGACGCGGGACGGCCGGACGGTTCCCGGAGCGGGGGCGGCTGTGGCGGGGCGCGCACACCGTGGCGGAACGGTCACTTCCGTGCCACAGCGACCGGCCGACTGTTGAACAGGCAGCACTTCCGGCTTGTTGCTTAGCGTGTGTCACCCGTCCTTGGCAAACCTGCAGATAAGGAAGGCTGCCGGGCTGATTAGATCTTGCTGTTCGTTGGCGTAGGTCGCCGCTGATCATGGTTCATGTGCTGAGTAGGTGCTGACCTCTCAGCGGCCCCCCAGTGCTACAGCCTCAGATCTTGATGTTGTGATCGGTTCTGCTCGGGTTGTCGCCAAAGGTAGAGGCGGGCGGGCAGGGGGTCGCCGCGCCGTTAGTAGTAGCTGATGGCGGCCCAAGTCTGGTGCAGGGCTCGCCAGTGTTGCTGCTGGAGGTGGTAGGCGTCGCTGTGGTGGGCGGTCAGGGCGGTGGCCGCGAGAAGGTAGGTGCGAGCGCGACGCTGTTCACGCTCCGCAACGCCATCCGGGCCCAGCTACCCCACCAGGGCCGGTGTCAGCGCGGTGAGCCGGGCGAATCCAGCCGATGCGAGGGCGCTGGGATCGCCCCAGGCGAAGACATTCCGCAACGTTCGCTCTCCCGGAGCCCAGAAGCGGCCGCGGACGGATCGGAGAGACCCCCAACCGGGCCAGTACCGGCTGGTCACAGCGGCGGCTCACTCCGCTATCGCGACCAGGAAGTTGTGGCTGGCCGCCGTCATCGCGTACCCCGATTGCCAGCAGCGTGGACAGATGGTGGCGCACTCCACGTTGGATTCCGGGGATCGGGTACCGCGGCCGGGGCCTGCAACAAAACCGGACGGATGCACCTTCCCGGCCTGGGCAACGGACGAAGAGGGGGCCGTGCCGACAGACACGGACACGAGAGAGAATGGAAGGACGAGCACGGCAGCCTTGCTGATCCGGGAGCGTAGGCAACTCCATGATCCACAAAAGCCGTGCTCGTCTCATCTCCGGCCACCGTTGGTCATCTGACCAAACCGGGATCTACAGAACTCTCCCCGAGGGCCCTGGGCGAGGACACCCTCCCCCTCGAACCAGCCATCGGCCACTGAGGCACATGATCACTTCGCGAGGACCACTGTTCTGCTCTCCGCAGCCTTACGCATGATTACTCGTTGAAGGTCCGACTTGTGGCGATCAGAACGCCAGGGTAACCCGTTCCCAACCAGTACAGCTTCATCTGATAGCTGCCTACGCCGTTGATATCATGCGGCATTTTGTCACAGTCGGCGTCGCCGCCGTCTTCTTCTTCATCCGTCACGTACCAGTCACCGCCGATAGGCTTGTAGTACAGCCGTCCCAGAACGGCTGCTCCGTCTGCCTTCGTGTCACACACCTCGAATACGTCACCGTCGTCATGGAAGGTCATCTTGCCCTGGGCGGCCGAGATGGTGATGTCGGTGATTGCCGCCGCAGGTGCGATGGACAAAACAATCGCCGAGAATGCAGCCGCTATGGTGACGCCAATGCGCTTGCAGAGCACTCGATTCATGAGAACCGACTATATGTTCGAAGCTCGAACCCAAGCAACGCCCGCTTGGTCACATTGCCATAACGCTCGCTTTTAACACAAGGCCACAGGCACCCTCGATGACTTAAAACTCTTTAAAGGCTAATTCCATTCTTTGTGTATACATAGCCCTCATGGTCCTCATATCGCCTCCGATTGATAGATTTTGTCGGCCGTTCACCTGCCCCGTTTGCATCCGTTGCCTTGTTTGGAGCCGACGCCCCCATCGGACCAGCTCTTCGGCCAGGGCTCGGGTGGATTTCACCGTCCATCGCAACGGCGACTCCGATTCCCCCACCGCCTTGGCCCTACCAGCACCAGCCGGGCCGGCACCAGCGTCGGCCCGGCATCCCACAATCGCTTGTTGCCTCCGCTCACCGCCCGGACACGGCTACCGAGGCTCCCCAACTGCTCCAACTCGCACAGTCCACGCGACACCGTGGACGCTGCCATGTCCCCAGCTCCGGCCATCGCGCGAATACCACCGAGTCCCAGCACCCGGCCGCACCCTCAGCACCAGCCGCCGCTCCTTCAGATGTGGCATCAGCAGCTCGAACGGCTTCGCCACACCGCATCCGATGGGGCAACAGGCCCTGCTGAGGTGTCCCCTCCTGCAGGGCCAGGTTTCTCGTCCTCTTTACGCTGGGACACTTGGCTCGCATTGAGAGATATCTTCAAGAAAATCAAAGACCGAGAAGCATCCGACACCGAGTCGGATTGCGAATGAGAATGTATTCCCTGCAGCTAAGCAGGACATCCGATCGAGCCTGCACGGTCTTGACGCATTGCTCATTGCAGGAAACCCAGATGGCAGTGGGTCGCATCACCCGTTCGATCTTGACTCGAGTAAGGAACTAAAATGAATGACATCTCCACCTCTCTTCTTGTTGTTAGCAGCGTAGGCGCATTGAACGCCACCTGCGCGACATGAAGAGTTTGAATCCGAAGTCAAGTAATCGGTAGACTGGCACTACAGCCTTAAATCTGTGATTGGTGATCGGTGCTGGCCGTCGTCCGGTCATGCTGATGGATGTGGGTGCGGAGCACGTTGAGGGTTGGGCGGAGGAACTGGCTGCCTTGACGGGCGGATTGGGTCATATGTCCGCCCGGCCGGAGCCGCGTGAGGTTCTCGCCGATCTCATCTAGGGGCTGCTGTCGGACCTGGGCCGAATGAACGGCTGGACGATGGCCGGTCGGGCCGGGCATGCCACACTGCACCGGATCCAGGTGGTTCTTGGGGAGGCGTCCTGGAGTGCGGACGCGT
Source organism: Actinobacteria bacterium OV320 (assembly GCA_001298545.1). Lineage (GTDB taxonomy): Bacteria > Actinomycetota > Actinomycetes > Streptomycetales > Streptomycetaceae > Streptomyces > Streptomyces coriariae. The sequence goes on along the minus strand of LJCX01000029.1, from coordinate 122,914 downwards.
TGCTGGCCGAGATACAGGCCTATGTGGCACGGGAGTTGGGAGACCGGGACGCGACGCTGGTGCTGGACGACACCCAGGTGATCAAGAAGGGGGACGAGGGTGTCGGGGGCGCCTACCAGCACTGCAGGGCGATCGGCGACGTCCGCAACTGCCAGGTCATGGGGATGCTCAATGACTGGAGGAAGTTTCGGGTCTCGTCGCAAGCTGGTGGTTCTCGGTACGGTCCTTGTCATGTCTGGTGCACGTCGAGTTGGGCGCCGTGTGCGTGTGCCGGTTGATCGCGCGCGACTAGGGGAGCTGGTACGGACATGGCGGTTGACGCTGCTCGCACGGATGAGGGATTCACGTCGGCGGGGCTACGGAGGTGTTACGTGTCGCGTGCCTGGCGGCAGGGCTCGATGGCAGTGACACGGAGCTGATCCGCTTCGGGGAGAACGCGTTGTTCCGGCTGACCTCGGTGCGCCGGTCGTCGTGTGTATCGCGCGGGGCGAGGAGTGGGTGTCCACGGCTCGTAATGAGGTGGCTGTTGCTCGGTGGCTGGCAGCGGAGGGGTTCTCAGCCGCCCGCGTCGTCGAGGAGGTGGAGCAGCCGCTCCTGATCGACGGGCGTCCGGTGGCGTTCTGGCACCTGATCGTTGAGGGGGACCGTAAGGCGACGTATGGGGAGCTAGGCGGCGTCCTGCGGGACCTGCATTCGCTGACCGTTCCCCCCGGCCTCGACCTGCCGTGCTTCGATCCCTTTGGGAAGCAGGAGCTGCGGATCGACAAGGCTGCGATCCATGAGGATGACCGGTCCTTCCTGCGGAAGCGGCGGCGGGAGTTGCGGGACAAGTACGCGGAGCTGCAATTCGAGTCGCCCAAGGGGCCGGTGTACGGGGATGCGCACGTGTAGAACTTCATGCTCACGATGCGGGAACATGCCAAACATCGGCGGCCCGTCCCTCTCGGGGGATGAGGACGGGCCGCCGTGTGTTCGTGTGCCGTCAGCTGCTGCTGACCGTGAAGTGCAGGGTGTCCTTGAGGAACGGGATCTTCAGCAACGGCTTCGGCTGCGCCATCAGCGCCAGCATGACGATGACCATGCCGAGCACGCCGTACGTCACGATGTCGGTGAAGCGGGAGCGTACGGCGAGCATGCCGACCCCGGGCAGCAGCCAGCGCAGCGCCGCGCCGACCAGCAGCCCGACGCCGATCAGGATCGTGCCGATCCGGAACACGTCGAGCGCGGTCACCAGCAGACCGAGCGCGACGATGCCCAGGACGACGATGATCGGCCACTGCCGGGCGGCCAGCGCGTCACCGGGCGCGGCCCGGCCGCCGCCCTCGGGGCGCGCGGTGTCCCGGGTGAACAGCGGGAAGCGGCGGGTGGTGCGGCGCGGCACCCCGTCGGCGTCGGGGGCGCTGATCGGGTCCCGCACCTCGATGTCGTCGATACCGTCCGTCCCGCCGGCTACCTCGGCACCGTCGGCGACGTCGGTGGCCTCGGTTCCGTCGCCGCTCCCGGTCCCCTCGGCGCCCTTGGTTGCGTCAGGGCCCTTGGTCTCGTCGGGACTCTTGGTCTCGCCTGGGCTCTTGGTCTCGCCTGGGCTCTTGGTCTCGCCTGGGCTCTTGGTCTCGCCTGGGCTCTTGGTCTCGCCTGGGCTCTTGGTCTCGTCGATGTTCCCGGCCCTGCCGGTCGTTCCGTCAGTGGGCACTGCGCTCCGCCGCCTCCACCACGTTGACCAGCAGCTGGGCACGGGTCATCGGGCCCACGCCACCGGGGTTCGGGGAGACCCAGCCGGCCACCTCGCGGACGTCCGGGTGGACGTCGCCCACGATCTTGCCCTCCGCGTTGCGGGAGACACCGACGTCCAGCACGGCCGCACCCGGCTTGACGTCCTCGGCCCGGATCAGGTGCGCGGAACCGGCCGCGGCGACGATGATGTCGGCCCCCTTCAGGTGCGCCGAGAGGTCGCGGGTGCCGGTGTGGCACTGGGTCACCGTCGCGTTCTCGCTGCGCCGCGTCAGCAGCAGCGGCATCGAGCGGCCGATGGTGACACCGCGGCCGACGACCACGACCTCGGCGCCCTTGATCTCGACGCCGTACCGGCGCAGCAGCGTGAGCACGCCGTTGGGGGTGCAGGGCAGCGGAGCGGGCTCATTGAGGACCAGCCGGCCGAGGTTCATCGGGTGCAGGCCGTCGGCGTCCTTGGCCGGGTCCATGAGTTCCAGGATCCGGTTCTCGTCGATGCCCTTGGGCAGCGGGAGCTGGACGATGTAACCGGTGCAGGCGGGGTCGTCGTTCAGCTCGCGGACGACCGCCTCGATCTCCTCCTGGGTGGCCGTGCCGGGCAGCTCGCGCTGGATGGAGGCGATGCCGACCTCGGCGCAGTCACGGTGCTTGCCGGCGACGTACTTCTGGCTGCCGGGGTCGGTGCCGACGAGGATCGTGCCGAGTCCGGGCGTCACGCCCTTCTCCCTGAGCGCCGCCACCCGGGCGGTCAGATCGGACTTGATCGCGGCTGCGGTGGCCTTGCCATCGAGAATCTGGGCGGTCATGGACCCATCCTCCCGGATGACGGGCCCCCGGTTCCAATCCGGATGAACCCGGGCACCGGCGAACCCGGCTCCGGCCACCCCCTTCGACGGGTCCGCCCGGTGCCGTTTCGGCCATGATCGGGAAGGTTGCACTTGCACAAAGCCTGCGGAATGCGGCTGGACAGGAGCACACCTGTCCAAGAACGATGGGGCTCCGCAGTATGCGGTCGGTGTTGGGGGGAAAACCGCTCATCTGAAGATGTTCCTCCGCGCACTCCGCGTCGTCCCCGCATGTGCAACGGAGGAAATCCGCCATGAGCTTCGGCCCGCCCAACGACCCCTACGGTCAGCCGCAGAACCCCCAGCAGGGGCAGCCCGGTTACGGCTACCCCCAGCAGGGCCAGCCCGGTTACGGCCAGCAGGCGCCGCAGGGCGTCCCCCCGCAGGGATACGGCCAGCCGCAGCAGCCCGGCTACCCCCAGCAGCCCGGCTACCCGCAGCAGGGTTACGGCTACCCGCAGCAGCCCGGCTACGGCTACCAGGGCGGACCGGGTCCGCGGGTCGCGTCGATGGGCCGACGGTTGGGCGCCCGCGCGATCGACGCCGTGGCTTTCGTGGTCATTTACATCATCCTCGGGGCCATCGGCGTAGCGGGCTCCGTCAACGCCGCCAATGACTGCGACCCGAACGCCGCCGACTACAACACGTGCCTCAACAACGCCGGGTCCGACATCGCCGCCAAGGTCGGCGCGGTGATCGGCGTCCTCGCCATCGTGGGCCTGCTCTACGAGTGGCTGATGACTGGCCTGGTCGGCGGCACCCTCGGCAAGCTCGCCGTCGGCATCCGCGTGGTGAAGGCGGACACCGGCCAGAAGCCGGGCCTCGGCTCTTCGTTCATCCGCTGGATCATTCCGCTCGTCGGCAGCCTGGCCTGCGGCATCGGACAGCTCCTGGTCTACCTGTCGCCGTTCTGGGACAAGTCGGGCCGCCAGCAAGGCTGGCACGACAAGGCCGCGAGCACGATGGTCATCCAGAACTGAACGGCAGCCTCGCGCCGAGCGGCGGATGAACGGACGACGGCCCTGGCCCCCTCCTGCAGGAGGGGGCCAGGGCCGGTTCACTGACCACCCGGCCGGGCGATCAGTGGAAGAAGTGACGCGTCCCCGTGAAGTACATCGTCACGCCCGCCTTCTTCGCGGCCTCGACGACGAGCTCGTCACGGACCGAACCACCGGGCTGCACCACGGCCTTGACGCCCGCCTCGACCAGCACCTCCAGCCCGTCCGGGAAGGGGAAGAACGCGTCCGAGGCGGCGTACGAGCCGCGCGCCCGCTCCTCACCCGCCCGCTCGACGGCCAGCTTCGCCGAGTCCACCCGGTTGACCTGCCCCATGCCGACGCCGACCGAGGCGCCGTCCTTGGCGAGCAGGATGGCGTTGGACTTGACGGCCCGACAGGCCCGCCAGGCGAAGGCCAGCTCGGCGAGCTCGGACGCGCCGAGCGCCTCGCCGGTCGCCAGGGTCCAGTTCGCCGGGTCGTCGCCGTCGGCCTGGAGCCGGTCGGTGACCTGGAGCAGCGCGCCGCCGCCGACGGGCTTGAGCTCGACGGCGCCCGCGGGGCCCTGCGGCGCCCTGAGCACCCGGATGTTCTTCTTCTTGGTGAGGGCCTCGAGCGCCCCCTCCTCGTAGTCGGGCGCGACGATGACCTCGGTGAAGATCTCGGCGACCTGCTCCGCCAGCTCCTTGCTGACCGGCCGGTTGACGGCGATGACGCCACCGAAGGCCGACAGCGGGTCACAGGCGTGCGCCTTGCGGTGCGCCTCGGCGACGTCCGCGCCGAAGGCGATCCCGCACGGGTTGGCGTGCTTGATGATGGCGACGGCCGGCTCGGCGTGGTCGTACGCGGCACGGTGGGCGGCGTCCGTGTCCGTGTAGTTGTTGTACGACATCTCCTTGCCGTGCAGCTGCTCGGCCTCGGCGAGACCGGCACCGCTGCCGTCCACGTAGAGCGCGGCGGGCTGGTGCGGGTTCTCGCCGTAGCGCAGGGTGCTCTTGCGCTCCCAGGTGGCGCCGAGGAAGTCGGGGAACCGCGACTCGTCCACGGGCGCGTAGGAGGACGCGAACCAGGAGGCGACCGCCACGTCGTAGGCGGCGGTGTGCTGGAAGGCCTCGGCGGCGAGCCGCTTGCGGGCGGCCAGGTCGAAGCCGCCGGACTGCACGGCCGAGAGGACGTCGGCGTACCGCGCCGGGCTGGTGACCACGGCCACCGACGGGTGGTTCTTCGCGGCGGCGCGCACCATGGACGGCCCGCCGATGTCGATCTGCTCGACGCACTCGTCCTCGGAGGCGCCCGAGGCGACGGTCTCCCGGAAGGGGTAGAGGTTCACCACGACGAGGTCGAACGGCGCGACGCCCAGCTCGTCCAGCTGCTGCCGGTGGCTTTCGAGTCGCAGGTCGGCGAGGATGCCGGCGTGCACCTTGGGGTGCAGGGTCTTGACCCGGCCGTCCAGGCACTCGGGGAAGCCGGTGAGCTCCTCGACCTTGGTGACGGGGACACCGGCGGCGGCGATACGGGAGGCGGTGGACCCGGTGGAGACAAGCTCGACGCCGCTCTCGTGCAGCCCGCGCGCGAGCTCTTCCAGACCGGTCTTGTCGTAGACGCTGACGAGCGCGCGACGGATGCCCCGCTTGCTGCTCTCTGCCGTGACAGTGCTGTCGGCGGTCACTGGATAACTACCTTTCGTCCCTCAATGCGATAGCCGTTGCGGGCGAGCCGCCCCACGACCTCGACGAGCAGCCTTCGCTCGACTTCCTTGATGCGCTCGTGCAGAGCGCTCTCGTCGTCCTCGTCCCGGACCTCGACCACGCCCTGGGCGATGATCGGTCCGGTGTCGACGCCGTCGTCGACGAAGTGGACGGTGCAGCCGGTGACCCTGGCGCCGTACGCGAGCGCGTCCCGCACACCGTGAGCCCCGGGAAAACTGGGCAGCAGGGCAGGGTGCGTGTTCACGAACCGCCCCCCGAACCGCGCCAGGAATTCCTTCCCCACGATCTTCATGAACCCGGCGGAGACGACGAGATCCGGCTCGTGGGCGGCCACCGCCTCGGCGAGCGCGGCGTCCCACTCCTGTCGGCTCCCGAAGTCCTTGACCTTCCGCACGAAGGTGGGAATCCCGGCGCGCTCGGCCCGGGCGAGCCCTTCGACGCCCTCCCGGTCGGCTCCGACGGCGACGATCTCGGCGCCGTAGGCGTCGACACCGGTGGCCGCGATGGCGTCGAGGAGAGCCTGGAGGTTCGTACCGGATCCGGAGACCAGCACGACGAGGCGCTTGGCCACGGGCTTGGCGGCCACGGTGGGGGCCCTTTCTCGGGGAAGCGTTTGCACGGCCGGTTTATACATTCGTACGAATGCTTCGCGCCCCGGGATACGGGGAAGTCTACGAAGCGGCCGACCGTCAGCAACGATACCGGCACACCGGACGGCCCCCACGGGACGGGGGCGTGGCCGGAAGGTAGCGTCTGGGGCGAGCGGGCTCGGGAACGCGGTGGCGACGCGGTGCGTTCTGCAGGTGACGGCCCAGCTAGGCAGTACCAGCCCAAAACCGTTCATTACCAGCCAAAGCCGATCACTAGCCGATCACTAGGGGAAGACGCCCACTTGATGCCGGACCGCAGTCTGCGACTCCTCACGCTCCCCCCGCAGTCACGGCAGGGAGGGGAGCGCGGCGCCGTGCTGCTGCGAGAGCGCCCAACCTCTCCCCCCGACGCCCCCTCGGGCGACAACCCGGGCGACAACCCGCCCCCCGAGGACGACAACCCCTTCGCCCCGCCCCCCGAGGGCACCCCGGACCGTCCCTGGCAGCCCCGGCGCCCGGCGGGCGGCGCCCCCGAGGGCGGGCGCACCCCGTGGGGCGGCCAGTGGAGCGACCAGCAGCCCGGCCGCTCCCCCGGCGGCTTCGGCGAGCGACCCGGCGGCACCCCCGAGGGCGGCGGCCCCGGCACCGACCCCGCCAAGCGCTGGGACCCCACCGACCCCGCCCAGCGCCACGCGCGCTACGCCCTGCTCTGCGGGATGTGGGCCTTCTTCTTCGCGCTCTTCGGCTGGCCGTACGTGGCCCTGCTGCTCGGCGCGCTGGCCCTGAACTGGGGAATCAGCGCCCTGCGCGCCAAGCCCCGCACCCCCGACCCCGACGCCCCGCCCACCCCGGAGCCCACCGGCCGCCCTCAGAAGACCGCCGCCGTCAGCGGCCTGGTCACCGCGTCCCTGGCCCTGGCCCTGGTCGCCGCGAGCTTCACCGCGCAGCTGGTCTACAGCGACTACTACACCTGCACGAACGACGCCCTCACCAACGAGGCCAAACAGTCCTGCGACGACCTGCTCCCGAAGGAACTGAAGAACATCCTGGGCGCCAACGCATAACTCCCAGCCCGCCCCGGCGTGCTTCCAGCCCGTCCCGGCGTGCTTCCAGCCCGTCCGGCGTTTGAGGACGAGGCCCTTTCGGGGCCGAAGCGGGGGCCTGGGGGCGGCAGCCCCCAGGGACGGGAAGGGAAGGGGCGGCGGGGGCGAAATCCCTCTGGACGGTCACCGCCCCACCCCACGCCCCTCACTCCCCTCCGAACCGTCGACGCCCTCGCCCCCCCCCGCCTCCCGCAACGCCGCCCACCGAGCCTCCCGAGCCACATCCCCATGCCACACCGGCTCCACGTAACCCACGGGATCCCTGGGGTCCATGGGGTCGAAGAGGTCCCGGGGGTGCATCGGGTCCCGGGGGTGCAGGGGACCCAGGAAGTCCATGGCGTCGGCGTCCGGAAGGCCGATGGGGTCCACCTGCTCGACAGGCCCGGGCGCAACACCAGGCACGGGCGGCACGGCTGGCACGGCCGGTACGGCCGGTACGGCCGACCCGGGCGAGACAGTCTCGGCAGGGTCGTCATACGTCACCGCACCACCGTGCGCCCCCACACCACCACGCTCCACCGGCGAGAAGTCATACAGCCCGGCCCCCACCACCGAGCCGGCGGCAGCAGACCCAGACCCAGACCCCACAGAACAACCCTCAGAGCCCACAACCCCCTCCTTCGCCACCCTCGCCGCCCCCCAGCGCCGCCACCCCCGCACCACCAAGGCCACCGGCACCCCCACCCCCACGGTCCACAACAGCACCGCACCCCCCACCTGCCACCACACCGGCCCGAACCGAGCCAACGCGGAGACCCCCAACGGCCCACCGGCCAACCCCGCGAGCCCTCCCATCAACAGCCCGCACAACACGCCCGCCAGCACCACACCGCCCGCGGTCCGTCCGCGCGACCAGGCGCCTCCGGCCCCCGCCCCCCGAGCCACGAACACCCCCACCGTCACTCCGGCGATCACCGGCACCACCCCGACCGCCCAGTTCCACGGCGTCCCGCCCCCCGCCTCCGGCACCGCCGCCAGCAGCGGAAACTGCGGCAGCAGGGGCGCCGGGTCGGAGGACAACGGCGCCACCACATGTCCGGCGCCGAGGACGTACCCCGGCCCGAGGGCGTACGCCGCCCCCCACACCGCCGCGTTCGGAACCAGCGCCACGCACAGCAACAGCACCGCGAACCGCCCCGACCAGCCCTCCGTCAGCTGGAGAAACGCCTCACGGGCCGCGCCCAGGTGCCACACCGAGGACACCGCCACCAGCGCCGCCCCGCCCCCGAAGAGCACCGCCGCCCCGGCCCCCGCCGCCCGCCCGGCGACCGCGAGCCGCTCCCGCCCGTCCGGCTCGAGCAGCAGCCGCCGCACACCGCGGGGCAGTACCAGCAGCGCGCTGTCGACGGGCCCGCGGGGACGGCCGGAGGCCGACCACACCCCCGCCCCGGCGGCCAGCACCGCGACCGCGGGTACGCACACCGCCGTCCACGCCCACGAGGGCCGCAGCGCGCCACCGGTGGCGGCGTAGCAGGCGACGCCCGTCCCGACGGCGAGGTAGCCGAGCACGACACCCGCCCACGCCGTACGGGCACTCCCGAGCAGCGCGCCCTCGACGTCACCGCCGCCCCCGTCCACCGCGTCCCGCGCGGCGCGCCGCACCAGCCACACCGGCAACGCGAGCAGCAGCAGCGGGGTGACGCCGAGCGGCGCCGGGACCCCGGACAGCGTGTCGACGCGTACCAGTTCCGCGCCATGGGCCAGCAGCCACAGCGCGGCGGCGACGTGCAGCGCGCCGTCCGGCCCGCTGTCGGGATACGGCGAGCTGATCCACAGCACCATCACGAGCACGGCGAACGAACCGAGCCCGAGCCCGGCCGCGAGCGCACCGCCCAGGAGGCCGGCGGCCAGCCCGGAGGTTCGGTCACGCATCCGGCTGAGCAGGGGCGACAACGACAGTCGGCGAGCGGTCATCTGGGTCACGCCCGTCATGCTCCCAACGACACGCGCTTTCCCGTCGTAACAGGCGAAGTCCCGTTGTGTCGCTCAATATACGTTTATGTACATTTTCGTGCGAAGGGTTCCCCTGTGACACAGAGCCCTACCTCACTCCCCCCGCCCAAGCTGCGCCGACACCTGCGCGAGGCGGCCTCGCTGACACATGATCAGGTCGCCGAGCGGGTGGGCGTCGCCCGGGAGACGGTGCGCGCGTGGGAGTCCGGCCGCACGACGCCGCGCGGCCGCAGGCGGGAGGCCTACGCGAAACTGCTGGCATCGCTGACCGGGGCGGACACGGTGACGAACACCCAGGAGGCAGCACACCCGCCCCGGGTGACGGTGTGCCTGAACAACGACCGTCACCACCCCGAAACCCTGGAAGTACCAGAAATCCCAGCAGCCCCCGAAGCCCCTGCAGCCCCCGAAGCCCCTGGAGGCGGGCCCACCGGGACCACCCTGACGCCCGCTCAGGCCTTCGACGCCCTCTACGCCTTCTGCGCCCCCGCCCTCGTACGGCAGGCATACCTGCTCTCCGGCCGCCGCGAACTCGCGCGCGAATCGGTCGAGCGGGCGTTCCAAGTGGCCTGGCAGCGCTGGCCCGAGGTGGCCGTGGACCGGGACCCGGCCGGCTGGGTGCGGGCGACGGCGTACGAGTACGCGCTCTCGCCCTGGCACCGGTTCCGCCCCCGCTACCGCCACCCGGAGCCGCCCCCGTCCGACGCCGCCGACCGCGCGCTGCTGGACGTCCTGCTGACCCTCCCCACGCCCTACCGCCGCACGCTCCTCCTCTACGACGGTGTCGGCCTCGACCTCCCGGAGACGGCGGCGGAGACGGAGGCGAGCACCCCCGCGGCGGCCAACCGGCTGCTGCACGCCCGTGAGGCGGTGGCCGCGCGGCTGCCCGAGCTGGCGAGCCCCTCGGCCCTGCACCGGCGGCTGGCGGAGGTGGCGTCCGCCGAACGGCTGCGTGCGGCCGAGCCGACCACCGTGCGGGCGGGCAGCGAACAGCGAGCACGCTTCTGGACCAGGGCGGCGATCGCGTTCACGGTCGCGATCATCAGCGCGACCGCGCTGACCGTACGGACGGCCCCCACCCGCTACGAGCCCGCGGTACCCCCCGGTGAGACGGTGCAGGGCGTCCCCCCGCGATCCGCCCCCGGCACGCTCTCGGACGCGGAACTGAACCTGCGCGCCAAGCTGAGGTCCGGGATCCAGCACGGCCCGCAACGGCTGATCCCGCTCGCCGAATGAACCCGGCCCGCCCGCCCGGCCCGTGCCCGGCAGCCGCGCCCCGGAAACGCCGGTGGGCCCGCTCCCCACAAGGGGAACGGGCCCACCGGTATCCGGCCTGGACTCAGCCGGCCGCGAGGATCTCGCGGGCCAGCTTCGCCGTCTCGGTCGGCGTCTTGCCGACCTTGACGCCGGCGGCCTCGAGGGCCTCCTGCTTCGCCTGGGCGGTGCCGGAGGAACCGGAGACGATGGCGCCGGCGTGGCCCATGGTCTTGCCCTCGGGCGCGGTGAAGCCCGCGACGTAGCCGACGACCGGCTTCTTCACGTTGTCCTTGATGAAGGCCGCGGCCCGCTCCTCGGCGTCGCCGCCGATCTCACCGATCATGACGATCAGGTCGGTGTCGGGGTCGGCCTCGAACGCGGCGAGCGCGTCGATGTGCGTCGTACCGATGATCGGGTCGCCACCGATGCCGACGGCGGACGAGAAGCCGATGTCACGCAGCTCGTACATCATCTGGTAGGTCAGCGTGCCGGACTTCGAGACCAGACCGATACGGCCCGGCTTCGTGATGTCGCCCGGGATGATGCCGGCGTTCGACTGGCCCGGGGTGATGAGACCGGGGCAGTTCGGGCCGATGATCCGGGTCTTGTTGCCCTGCGACACGGCGTACGCGTAGAACGCGGCCGAGTCGTGGACGGCGATGCCCTCGGTGATGACGACGGCCAGCGGGATCTCCGCGTCGATCGCCTCGACGACGGCGGCCTTCGCGAAGGCCGGCGGCACGAAGAGGACGGACACGTTGGCGCCCGTCTTCTCGATCGCCTCGGCGACCGTGCCGAAGACCGGGATCTCGGTACCGTCGATGTCGACGGACGTACCCGCCTTACGGGGGTTCACGCCACCGACGATGTTGGTGCCGTCCGCCAGCATGAGCTTGGTGTGCTTCATGCCCGTGGCACCGGTCATGCCCTGGACGATGACCTTGCTGTCCTTGTTCAGGAAGATAGCCATGGCTGTTCTGTCCCTCTTCCCTTACTTCGCAGCCGCGAGCTCGGCGGCCTTGTCGGCCGCGCCGTCCATGGTGTCCACACGCTGGACCAGCGGGTGGTTGGCGTCGGAGAGGATCTTGCGACCCAGCTCGGCGTTGTTGCCGTCGAGACGCACGACCAGCGGCTTGGTGACTTCCTCACCCTTGTCCGCGAGCAGCTGAAGCGCCTGGACGATGCCGTTGGCGACCTCGTCACAGGCGGTGATGCCACCGAAGACGTTGACGAAGACGGACTTGACGTCCGGGTCGCCGAGGATGATCTCCAGGCCGTTCGCCATGACGGCGGCGGAGGCGCCACCACCGATGTCGAGGAAGTTGGCGGGCTTGACCCCACCGTGCGCCTCACCGGCGTACGCGACGACGTCCAGGGTGCTCATGACGAGACCCGCGCCGTTGCCGATGATGCCGACCTCGCCGTCGAGCTTGACGTAGTTGAGGTTCTTCGCCTTCGCGGCGGCCTCGAGCGGGTTGGCCGACGCGTGGTCGACGAACTCCTCGTGTCCCGGCTGACGGAACTCGGCGTTCTCGTCCAGCGAGACCTTGCCGTCGAGGGCGATGACGTCGCCGGAGGCGACCTTCGCCAGCGGGTTGACCTCGACGAGGAGGGCGTCCTCCTCGATGAAGGTCTTCCACAGCGTCACGAGGACGTTGGCGACCTTGTCGGCGACCTCGGCCGGGAAGTTCGCGGCCTCGACGATCTGGCGCGCGACCTCGGGGGTCACACCCACGTTGGCGTCGATCGGCGTCTTGGCGACGGCCTCGGGGCGGGTCTCCGCCACCTCCTCGATCTCCATGCCGCCCTCGACGGACGCGATGGAGAGGAAGGTGCGGTTGGCACGGTCCAGGAGGAAGGAGACGTAGTACTCCTCCAGGATCTCCGGGGCCGTCTCGGCGATCATCACCTTGTGGACCGTGTGGCCCTTGATGTCCATGCCGAGGATGTTGGTCGCGTGCTCGACCGCCTCGTCGGCGGTCGCGGCCAGCTTCACGCCGCCGGCCTTGCCACGCCCGCCGACCTTCACCTGGGCCTTGACGACGGACTTGCCACCGAGACGCTCGGTGGCTGCGCGGGCCGCCTCAGGCGTGTCGATGACTTCACCGGCCAGCACCGGTACATCGTGCTTGGCGAAGAGGTCCCTCGCCTGGTACTCGAACAGGTCCACGCGCTTCCGTCCCTATCAGTGATCTCGCGGTTCGTTGTCTGCGTGGGCGTGCCGCGAGGGCAACGTGACGTCCGCCGTCTGTCAGTCACAAGGGAGGCGCACACGGTGTCCGAGCGCGCGGCATGTCCGTCTCGCAGGTTATCGCTGCTTGCAGGAGGCCCCTAAATCGAGGGTCACACCTGAGCGGTGATACCTGTCACATGATGCCGGGATCACTGGCACCCGGTGCCGGGTGTGAGGAGATCGGGAGGAGAGGGGAAGGGCCTCACCGGGTTGGGGTTGACCCGGTGAGGCCCCCTGAACAGCCCTTTGAGGGCCCAGGTCGGTCGATCCTCACCCCAATGAGGAACGCTCGACCCCACCCGTGAGGTTTCGGTCGGACGAACCGGTGGCTTTCGGCCGTCCGGGGGCCTGCCGCCTCACGGAGTCAACCGGTCAGACGCGTGACGCGCTGCCGTGGAACGTGGTGCGCGCGATCTGCGCGGAGCCCCGAACGCCGGAGGCTCCGCATGCTCGGGGGCTCGGGGCTCGGGGCTCGGGGGTTCGTGGGCTCGGGGAGGGAGGGGCGCCTGTCCCTAGCCGGGGAAGACCGGGATGCTCCGGTGCCCGTCCCGGGTACCGGCCGGCTCGGAGCGCGCGGTACCGCCGGGCACCAGCCGCAGCGGGATCAGGTGACGCGGCGTGACGGCGTAGGTGTCGCCGTGCCGGGGCGCGCCGCCGTCGAACACCGACACACCGCCGCCCAGCACGCCGTCACGGTCACCGGCGGGCCCGCGGCGCACCGGCCCGGGAGCGTGAGCAGGAGCAGGAGCGTTGACGGGAGCCTGACCGGTGCGGGCGGACGCGAGGCGGTGACCGACGTCGACCGAACCGCCGACGCCGGTCTTCACCGGGCCGTACGACGCCGTACCCGCATCCACCGCCGTGTCCGCCACCGCCACCTTCGCGCTCACCGGAACCGCCGGAAGGGCCGGACGGGCCGGATGATCCGCAAGGTCCGGGACAGCGGGGAGTACGGGGAGAGCCGGAAGGGCGGGCAGGGCTGGGAGCGCTGGGAAGGCTGGGAGGGCGGGCAGACTCGGGAGGTCGGTCAGGCCGGAGACCTCAGGGAGCCTGGGAAGAGCCGCAAGCTCGGGGAACTCGGGGAAGTCGGGAAGCTCAGGAAGCTCGGAAAAGGCCTGCTCGATCGGCTGCCTCGGCAACGGCGAGACCGGCGGCGGCGACACCTGCGCCGAGAGCCGCTGACGCTGCTCACGCTGTTCACCCACGGCCGCCACCACGACATCACCGACCGCCGGAACCGAACTCGGGCCCTCGACCCGGTCGGTCACCGCGGCCGGCACGGACAGAACCGGCGGCAGGCCCGGAGCCGAGAGGCCCGGAGTCGAGAGGCCCGGAGTCGAGAGGCCCGGTGCGGCCAGGGCCGGTGCGGACCGTGCCGGTGCCGACAGGGCCGGTGCCGTCAGGCCCTCCGCCGCGTGCGCCTGTTCCCCGCAGAGAAACCCGAGCGCGAACAACCCGCCCACCAGGAGCGCCAGTTGCACCACGCGCCGCCCGGCCGCGCCGCGCAGGACGCGCAGGATCCGCAGAGCGGCACCAAGCGGGGTGGTGAGCCAGGTCAAGGGGGGAAGTTCCTCCCGTGCGGCGACTACGTGCCCCAGATCCTTGCATGTGCTCCCCGCGTTGCGTCAGGCGGTGTCCGGCACAGGCAGCGGGCGCTTCTCGATCGCCGCCGCCATGACGTCCGGGAACAGATCGGGTGTGCAGGCGAACGCCGGTGCCCCCAGCGCCGCGAGTGCCGCCGCATGCTCCCGGTCGTACGCGGGCGTCCCTTCGTCCGACAGCGCGAGCAGCGCGACGAACTGCACGCCGGACGCCTTCATCGCCGCGACGCGCTTGAGCATCTCGTCCCGTATGCCTCCCTCGTACAGGTCGCTGATGAGCACCACCACCGTCTCGGCGGGCCGGGTGATCTGCGCCTGGCAGTACGCGAGCGCCCGGTTGATGTCCGTACCGCCGCCGAGCCGGGTGCCGAACAGGACGTCCACCGGGTCGTCGAGCAGGTCGGTGAGATCGGCGACCGCGGTGTCGAAGACGACGAGCCGGGTGCTGATCGACCGCATCGACGCCAGTACCGCCCCGAAGACCGACGCGTACACCACCGACGACGCCATCGAACCCGACTGGTCGATGCAGAGGATCACCTCCTTCTTCACGGAGCGCGACGCCCGCCCGTACCCGACGAGCCGCTCCGGCACGACCGTCCCGTACTCGGGCAGGTAGTGCTTGAGGTTGACGGCGATCGTGCGGTTCCAGTCGATGTCGTGATGGCGCGGGCGGTGGACGCGCGTGCCGCGGTCGAGGGCGCCGGTGAGCGCGGCCCGGGTGCGGGTGGCGAGCCGCTTCTCCAGGTCCTCGACGACCTTGCGGACCACGGCCCGTGCCGTCTCCTTCGTCGTCTCCGGCATCGCCTTGTTCAGCGAGAGCAGCGTGCCCACGAGGTGCACGTCGGCCTCCACCGCCTCCAGCATCTCCGGTTCCAGCAGCAGCGCGGACAGCCCCAGCCGGTCGATGGCGTCGCGCTGCATGACCTGTACGACGGAGGAGGGGAAGTACGTGCGGATGTCCCCGAGCCAGCGGGCCACCGACGGCGCCGAGGCCCCGAGCCCCGCCGAACGGTCCCGCCCCGTCCGCGCCCCGCTCTCCTTCCCGTAGAGCGCGGTGAGCGCCCCGTCCATCTCGGCGTCCCGCCCGGAGAGCGCGTGGCCGGTGCCGTCGGCCGTGTCGCCCCCGAGCACCAGCCGCCAGCGCCGCAGCCGCTCCTGTCCGGCCTCGGTCGTCGCCGCGTCGGTCGTCGTCATGTGCCCACCCCCGCAAGCTCGTCGTCGTCGGCCGGGCCAGGATCCGATCCCGGCCCTGGCCCCGGCCCTGGTCCCGGTGCCGGCCCCAGCAGCAGCCGCACCACCGGCAGTACGGCGTCCGCGCGTCCCTCGTCGAGTCCGGCCGCGAATCCGGGTGTCCCGGAGTCCGTGCCCGGCCCGCCTCCCCGCTGCCCCGGGCCGCGCCGGACCAGCTCGCCGAGCGTTCTGCGCACCCCCGGTTCGTACGCCGAGAACGTCCGCCGCAGCAACGGCAGTACGTCCGTGAACGCGTCCGCCGGCACCGCCGTGAGCCATCCGTCGACCAGGCCGAGCAGCCGTTCGTCGTGCATGAGGAGCAGTCCGCCCCCGGAGCCGCCTCCGACGAAGCCCTCGATCCAGGCGGCCGCGTCCGACGGCGGTGTCCCCGGTGACAGGGCGAGTCCCATCAGCCGCGCGGCCTCGCCTTGGTCCAACTCCCCCTCGTCCAGAAGCAGCCGCACGGTCCGCCCCCGGATCACCCCGGGCACGGTGTCCCGCCCGGACAGCACCCGCAGCACCCCCCGCCACCGCTCCCGCAGACCCCCACGAGCCGCCCGGAACTCACCGCCGAGGTCCTCGTTGCCCCCTGTGGAGGCACCTGGCCGCCCCCTGCCCCTGTCCGTCTCCACCGCCCCGGGCAGACCCCCGCGAGCCGGGCGGGACTGACCGCCGAGGTCCGGGTCGCCCCCCGTGAAGACACCCGGCCGCCCCCCGCCCCCGTCCCTCTCCACCGCTCCGGGGCGGCCCCCCGCAGTCTCGGCCGCCGTCCCGGCCGGTGCGTCGGCCCGCCCCGGGGTCGTCGACGTCTCCTCCAGCATCCCCACCGCTGCGTGCACCGCGTCCACATGGCGCCGCATCTCGTCCGCCGCGTCGGCGTCCAGCGAGGCGCAGGCCGGGGGGAGGCCGACGAAGACCCGTTCGGCGAGGCCGGCGGCCACCTCCGCCAGTGCACGGGTGTCGGTGCCCCGTACGTCGCCGTAGCGCAGCGAACGCACCAGCGCGGGCAGGGCCTGGGCCAGATGGCCGACGTCCGTGTCGAGTGCCGCCCGGTCGGCGAGGACCCGCATCACCGTCGGGAGCGCGTCCGGCAGACCGGCCAGGAGACAGCGCTCGGCGAGCCCGGTCACCTCGGCGAGGCCCCGCGCGGCGACCGCGTCCGCTTCCGCCTTGGCGGTCGCCGCGGCGAGCACGGTCGTCCCCCACACCCCGGCCTCGGCGGTCCGCACCGACAGCTCCGGCTCCCACCGCAGCCGCCACGCCTCACGGAAGGTTCCCGTGCTGCCGGGCGAGGCGGTCGGATCGCCCCACTCGATGCGCAGCAGCCGCAGCCGGTGCAGGAGCCTGCTGCGCTCGGCGTCGTTGTCCTTGCGCAGATCGAGCGCCAACTCGCGTGCGTCCGCCTCCGGTTTGAGCCGCAGCCTGCGCTGAAGCCGGTCGAGGTCGCGCTGCAACGGCACGGCGGGCGCACCGGCCGGCACCTCCCCCAGGACGTCCCCGACCACCAGCCGGTCGCGCACCAGCGCCAACGGAACGTCCGAGCCCTCGCACAGCACCGCGCGCACGGCGTCGGACGTCTCGCTCAGGCCGGGCAGCGGCCGGCCGCGCAGGGCGGCGAGCGTCTCGGCCAGCCGGACCGCCTCGATGACATGCGCCGAGGACACCATCCGGTCCTCCGCACGGAGCAGGACCGCCACCTTCGTCAGCCAGCGCTCGACCGGCCGGTCCGGCGCACCGAACAGGTGGGCGTACCAGCCCGGCGAGTCGATGCCCGCCCCGTAGCCCCCGGCCCGGGCCAGTCTGCGGTGGGTCCACGGCACCCAGGTCAGGTCGGCCTTGACCTTGGGCAACCCCTTGACCAGCGCCCGGTCGGCGGCGACGGCGACCTTCCGCCGCAGCGCGGGCACATGCCACGCCCCGCACACCACCGCCACCCCGTCCGGCCCGAACTCCCTCTGCGCCGCCCGCATTTGGATGCGCATGTACGCCTCCCGCACGAGATCCCGGCCGTCGCCGTGCTCCCCTGCTTCGGTTGCGCACGCTTCCCTCAGCGCCCCCATGGCCTCCTCGATCGCGGCGAACGGCGCGAACGGGTCCTTCGCCCCCGTCGACCGGTGCTCGACGACGTCCTCCCACCACCGCTCGGGATCGTCGTATCCGGCGACCGCGGCGAGCCGCCCGAGCGGGTCCCCCCGCACCCCCTCCCAGGCACCAGGCGCGTCGTCATCCCCGCTCGCACCCCCGTTCCCGTTCCTGTTCTCGCTGCCGGCCTCGCCCCCGCCCTGATGCTGTCCCTCTGGTCGCGGTCCCTTCTCCAGTCCCTCCTCATGCCCCTCCTTCTCCCAGGCCTCCCAGGCCAGGGTGTGGGTGGCCGGGAGGTCGATGAAGCGGGCGGGGACGCCGTGCTCCAGGGCCCAGCGGAGGGCGACCCATTCCGGGGAGAACTCGGCCAGTGGCCAGAAGGCCGAACGGCCGGGTTCGTCGACGGCGTGGGCGAGCAGCGCGACCGGCGGCCGCATGTCCTCGTCCGCGGCCAGCGGGATCAGCGCGTCGGCCTCGGGCGGCCCCTCGACCAGTACGGTCCGGGGCCGGGCGGCGTCCAGCGCCGCCCGTACCGCCCGCGCCGATCCCGGCCCGTGGTGACGTACCCCGAGCAGCAACGGCCGGCCCGCCTCCGGGCCCTGGCCGCCGCCCTCCGCGACCCCCGTCATCCCCTGCCCTCACGCCTGCGGGGCCACCTCGTGTCGTCGTCCACAGCCGCCCTCCACGCTCCGCGGGCCCACGCCCGAACCTCCTCGTTCCCTTTGCTTGCGTCGCTCCCGTTCACGCGCTCACCTCCCGGCAGGCCCGGTAGAAGTCCGTCCAGCCGGCCCGTTCCCGGACGACCGCCTCCAGGTACTCCTGCCAGACGACCCGGTCGGCCGCCGGATCGCGGACGACGGCGCCGAGGATGCCCGCGGCCACGTCCCCCGCCCGCAGCACGCCGTCGCCGAAGTGCGCGGCCAGCGCGAGACCGCCGGTGACGACGGAGATGGCCTCGGCGGTGGACAGCGTGCCGCTCGGCGACTTCACCTTCGTACGTCCGTCGGAGGTGACGCCCGCGCGCAGTTCACGGAAGACCGTCACCACCCGGCGGATCTCGTCGATGCCGTCGGGAGCGGCCGGCAGGTCGAGGGAGCGGCCGATCTGGTCGACGCGCCGGGCGACGATGT
This sequence comes from Actinobacteria bacterium OV320, assembly GCA_001298545.1. GTDB lineage: Bacteria > Actinomycetota > Actinomycetes > Streptomycetales > Streptomycetaceae > Streptomyces > Streptomyces coriariae. The sequence goes on along the minus strand of LJCX01000029.1, from coordinate 104,452 downwards.
CCACCTCCGCCTCGACGCTCTCGGGCAACGGCAGCACCACCGTGTTGAAGCGGCGGCGCAGGGCGCTGGACAACTCGTTGACCCCGCGGTCACGGTCGTTGGCCGTGGCGATGAGGCTGAACCCGCGGACCGCCTGCACCTCCTGCCCCAACTCCGGTATCGGCAGTGTCTTCTCGGACAGGATGGTGATGAGGCTGTCCTGTACATCGGCCGGGATCCTGGTCAGCTCCTCCACCCGCACCGTCGCCCCCTCCGCCATGGCCCGCATGACGGGGCTGGGCACCAGCGCGTCCCGGCTGGGGCCGTGCGCGAGCAGTTGCGCGTAGTTCCAGCCGTAGCGGATCGCTTCCTCCGGCGTGCCCGCGGTGCCCTGCACCAGCAGCGTCGAGTCACCGCTGACCGCCGCCGCCAGGTGTTCGGAGACCCAGGTCTTGGCGGTGCCCGGGACACCGAGCAGCAGCAGGGCGCGGTCGGTGGCGAGGGTGGACACGGCGACCTCGACGAGGCGGCGCGGGCCCACGTACTTGGGCGAGATCACTGTGCCGTCCGGCAGGACGCCGCCGAGGAGATAGGTGGCGACCGCCCACGGCGACAGCTTCCAGCGGGCCGGGCGCGGACGGTCGTCCTGCGCGGCCAGCGCGGTGAGTTCGTCGGCGAAGGCGTCCTCGGCGTGCGGACGCAATGCTTCCGCCGGCTCGTTCCCACTCGGTTGCACGGACGTCGGATCTGTCGTGGGATCTACGGACACGGACATGGCTGAGGCCCCCTCCAGCTCGGCCGGTTCGGCATCTGGTGTCCACCGTGCACCACGCCACTGACAATGCGATCCGACCTGCGAAAACGTCCTCCCGGCCACCCGCGACGGACGGCCTGCCGACGGTCGACGGACGCTCGCCGGACCGATTGTCAGTGGTGGGATCTACCTTCGATGACATGACTCAGCAGGGGGTGCGCTGGACGGCGGACCAGGTGCTGGCACTGGCGCCTGACTCCACGTCACGCAAAGCGGGAAGCAAACTCGGCACGGCCGATCCGTGGTCGGGCACGGGCAGTTCGCGGGAGGGGGCGGTATGGGGCTTGTGCGAGGGCAGCGGGGGCACGCCGTACCGGACGGTCGTCGACACCGCGGACGGGACCGGTCCGGCGTACAGGTGCAGTTGTCCGAGCCGTAAGTTCCCCTGCAAGCACGCGCTCGGGCTGCTGCTGCTCTGGTCGGGCGGCGAGGGGGCGACACCGGCGGGGCGGGCACCGGACTGGGCCGAGCAGTGGATAGCGGGACGCAGGCGTACACAGGAGAAACGGGAGGCCGACCCCACGGGTTCCGGATCCGGCCCCGCCGATCCGGAAGGGGCGCGCCGCAGGGCCGAGCGACGCGCCGAGCGGATCACCTCGGGGGCGACGGAACTGGAGGAGCGGCTCGCCGATCTCCTGCGCTCGGGCCTGGCCACCGCCGAACAGTCGGGGTACACGCTGTGGGAGGAGACGGCGGCCCGCATGGTCGACGCGCAGGCACCCGGGCTGGCTTCTCGTGTACGGGAGTTGGGGGCGATCCCGGGGTCCGGGCCCAGCTGGCCGGTGCGGTTGCTGGAGGAGTGCGCGCTGCTCCATCTCCTCGACCGGGGCTGGCTGCACCGTGAGCGACTGCCGGAGACCCTGGCGGCGACGGTCCGTGCCCGCGTGGGTCTGCCGACCTCCCCGACGGGCCCACCCGTCCGCGACCACTGGCTGGTGCTCGCCCAGTACGACACGCCGGACCCGAAACTGACGACCCGCCGTATCTGGCTGCACGGCACCGCCTCGGGCCGCACGGCTCTCCTCCTCTCGTACGGCGCCGCGGGCCGCGCACCGGAGCTCACGCTGCCCGTGGGCCTCGCCCTGGACGCCGAAGTGTCGGCGCATCCGGGCGCGGGACAACGGGTCTCCCTCGGCGAGCAGTTCGCCCCACCCGTCCTCACCGGAACACGTCCCCCGGGCATGACGACGGCCGAGGCGACCGCCCGATACGGCGAGATCCTGCGCCACGACCCCTGGCAGGACTCGGTCCCGGTGACGCTGGACAACGTCATACCGACCCCGGACGGCGACGCCTGGCAACTGGCGGACACCGAGGGCGACAGGGCGCTGCCGCTCACCTCCGCGGCGGTGTCGCGCCCAGGCCTGTGGCGCCTGGTCGCGCTCTCGGGCGGCGCCCCCGTCAAGGTCTTCGGCGAGTGCGGCCATCGTGGCTTCACCCCGCTGACGGCCTGGCCGACGACCCCGGGGGAGGCGGTACGCCTGTGCTGAACCAACGCCCCGCATCAGCAACGACAGCCGCACCAGGCACACCAGGCACACCAACCACCACGACGACGACGGCAACAGAGGAACGGCAGCAGAAGGGAGCCTCATGAACGCCCCCCCGCCCCTCCCCTCACCGACCGCCTGGGAGGACCTGGTCACCGCCGCCCTGCTCGGCACGGATCGCCGTACACCCCCGGGCGCGGCCCCCGGCCGGACCGCGCCGGCCGCGCTCCTGGACGCGGCGGCCGCGGAGACCGTACGCCGACGGGCCGGCCTGCGCCCGGGCCGGGCGGCCCCTCGGCCGGCGCCGGCCGCCGAGGATCCCCGTCCGGCACTGCCCGTCGCGGCGGCGCGTCGACTCGCCTTCCTGCTGGCCGACCGCCCCGGCACCGGCCCCGGTGGCCGCAGAGGCACCGCACCGGATCTCATGGAGCTGCTGCCCCAGTGGCTGACGGCGGTGAACGCCCGAGGTTTCGCCGCCCCCGCCGAGTCCCTGCCCGCGCTGCTCGACGCGGCGCGCGGACGTACGGACCTGCGCCCGGCGGCGCTGGAGTTCGCCGGGCCGCGCGCCCTGTGGCTGGCCCGGCTGAACCCCGACTGGCGGTTCGCACTGCGCGCGACACCGGGCGGCGGCACCTCGCTGCCGGGACCCACGGAGACCGAACGCGCCGAAAAGCTGTGGCAGGAAGGCCTGTTCGCCGAGCGGGTCGCCCTCCTGGCGTCGATCCGCTTCCGCGACCCCGACGCGGCGCGCGAACTGCTGGCCGCGTCCTGGTCGACGGAGCGTGCCGAGGACCGGCTGATGTTCCTCGACTCGCTGCGCACCGGCCTCGGCACCCGGGACGAGCCCTTCCTGGAACAGGCCCTGACGGACCGGTCCCGCAACGTGCGGGCCACCGCCGCGGAACTGCTCTCGGCGCTGCCGGGTTCGGCGCTCGCCGCGCGGATGGCGGTCCGGGCCGGCGCGTGCGTGGCCGTCGACCACACCCTGGACACCCCGACGCTCCTCGTCGAGGCCCCGCACGAGTGCGACGCCGGCATGGAACGCGACGGTGTGTCGGCGAAGGCGCCGGCCGGCCGGGGGGAGCGGTCCTGGTGGTTCGGCCAACTCGTGGAGGCGGCCCCGCTCGCCACCTGGCCGACGCGCCTGGGCGGCCGTACACCGGAGCAGATCGTGGCGTTGCCGGTGGCCGACGACTGGCTGGGCGAACTGCACGCGGCGTGGTGCCGGGCCGCCGTCCGGCAGCGCGACGCCGACTGGTCGCGGGCGCTGCTCGGGGTGCCGTCGGCGCCGGGCGCGGGCGGGCCGGGCGCGGTCTCCCTCGCCGAACGGGCCAAGCTGCTGGGCACGCTTCCGGTGGCCGAACGAGCCGAGTGGGTCGCCGGTTTCATCGCCGCCCACGGCCTCTCGGAGGCGTTCCAACTGCTCGGCGTGTGCCCCGTGCCGTGGGCCACGCCGCTCGGCCGTGCCGTCGTGGACGCGCTCAACATCGCACGGGACGCGGGCAGTTACCCCTGGAGCTTCAGCGGCGTCATGGGCCTGGCCGAACGTTGCCTCGACCCCGAGGAGGCAACCCGCCTGGACGCCCTCCTGGCAGTACCGGACGAACCGGAGGACGCCTCCCCGGGCGCCGGCGGCTACTGGGCGGAGGCATTCCAACGACTGGGCAGGACACTGCGCCTGCGGGCCGTGATGACAGCGGAACTCAACTCAGAAACGCCGGTCCACGCATCCAGCCCGTCCGACGACTCAGAAACCCCGGTCCACGCATCCAGCCCGTCCGACGACTCAGGAACCCCGGTCCACATATCCAGCCCGTCCGGCGCTTGAGGACGAGGCCCGTTCAGGGCCGACCGGGGGTCTGGGGGCAGCGCCCCCAGGGAAGGCCCGCCCAAAGCCACCCGCACGACAACCCGCTCAGGCGCCGGCAGGCTGCCGCACGTTCGCCCGGACCCAGTCGACGATCGAAGCGGTGGTCGCCCCCGGCGTGAAGATCTCCGCGACCCCCTTCTCCTTCAACGGCGCGATGTCCGCCTCCGGGATGATGCCCCCGCCGAACACCAGGATGTCCGCCGCGTCCCGCTCCTTCAGCAGCTCGATCACCGCGGCGAAGAGCGTGTTGTGGGCCCCGGACAGGATGGACAGACCGATCGCGTCGGCGTCCTCCTGGATCGCCGTGCCGACGATCTGCTCGGGCGTCTGGTGGAGCCCGGTGTAGATGACCTCCATACCGGCGTCACGCAGCGCCCGCGCGATCACCTTGGCCCCGCGATCGTGGCCGTCGAGCCCCGGCTTGGCCACCACCACGCGGATCGGACCGGCTGCCACACCCATCACTGCCTCCATGAAGCGACTACGTCCATCCTCAACGGCACGGACACCCCGTGCCAGACCGCCCGGGGAAGTGAACGAACGTTATCGCCAGCATCCCGCAACCGGCAGTTTCACGGCGTGGACCGAGGGGGAAATCACACGAAGGGACACTTTCACCGCGCACCGATCCCCCGCACCACGGGGGAACAGTCGCACCGGGAGCCGCAAAGAGGTCGCCGTACCGTCACGCCACAGGCCGTTGGCGTGGCGGTACGGCGCATCGGAAGGCACGATGGGCACGTAGGACAGGTAAGGCACGACAGCGGGGAGCCTCGTCGCCAGACCGGCAGGGCTCCTTGTCGTCATCGGTGCAACGGGTGTCACACAAGCCGTACACGCCCCGCACGCCAGGCCGCACCCGCCCCACTCCCTGCCGTGCCCGATCGACCTCCTCCACCGCGACTTCCACGAGGGCACACGGGGGACAGAGAAGTCCTCAGCGTGCCGACAGGAGGTCGGCCATGAAGGTCACCCGGGCACTTCAGCCCTTTCTTCCGCTGTGCCAGCGTCTGCTGCCGGACATGCGGACCCTTCCGGGCATCCTGCACCTCTCAAGCCTCCCGAGCCTGCCGAACCTCCCAGGATTCCCCGGCTTCCCCGGCCTGCCAGGCCTGCCCAGCAGACTGGCCGGGCTGTCCCTGACGCTCCTCAAGGCGACCGCTCTGGATCTCGCGATCCTCGCGGGCCACCTGCTCCTCTACCCCTCCGGCATCGCCCAGGAGCGCCGCGCCGCGGCCTGCCCCGCGCTGCCCAGGGCGGCCGGCGCCGAGGACCCGGCACAACTGCCGACCAAGGCCCCGCTCCCGGTCGTCCTGCTGCACGGGTTCATCGACAACCGTTCCGTCTTCGTCCTGCTGCGCCGCAGCCTCGCCCAGCACGGCAGGCACCGGGTGGAGTCGCTCAACTACTCCCCCCTGACCTGCGACATCCGCACGGCCGCCGAGCTGCTCGGTCGGCACATAGAGGAGATCTGCGAGCGCACCGGCAGCTCGCAGGTCGACGTGGTCGGACACAGCCTGGGCGGCCTCATCGCCCGCTACTACGTGCAGCGGCTGGGCGGTGACGGCCGGGTCAGGACGCTGGTCACGCTGGGCACCCCGCACTCCGGCACCCGGGTGGCACCGCTGGCGAACGCGCACCCGATCGTGCGCCAGATGCGCCCGGGCTCCGAACTGATCGAGGAACTCTCCCGGCCGGCGCCGGGCTGCCGTACGCAGTTCGTCAGCTTCTGGAGCGACCTCGACCACCTCATGGACCCACTGGAGTCCGCCTGCGTCGAGCATCCCGACCTGCTGGTGCAGAACGTCCGGGTGACCGGGATCGGCCACCTCGCCCTGCCTGTCCACCCGGCTGTCGCCACCGGCATACGGCAGGCCCTCGACACGGCGCCCACGGAAGCGTCCGCCGCCACCCGCACAGACACCCAGGCCGGCGGCCTCACCGTCGCCTGACAGCGGCCCCGCCGACACCTGCGCCGGCACCCTCACGACCGTCCGACCGCCGTCCGACCGCCGTCCGACCGCCGTCCGACCACCCTTCGAGCGCCCTTCGACCGCCCCTCGAGCGCCCTTCGACCGCCCCTCGAGCGCCCTCCGACCGTCGCCCGACTGCCGTCTGCCCGCCGTCCGATATCGAACGCCATTCGAACGTAGGGCCAAACCCGCGCCCGCCGTCCCCCGAAACACGGCCGAATGCCCCTTTCCCGCAGGCACCAAACCTGCGGAAGATTGTCGTGCCCGCGTACTGCCGGGTACAGTCGCCGCACTGCTCTGGCAGCCCCTGTTGTCGGCGAAAGAGAAGTTGGTGAACGACCGTCACCCGTCGGGGATCATGACCACCCCGACCCCGGCTTCCGACGCCGCTTCGGCGCACTACGCGTCGTACGGCACCCAGGAAGCCCAGTACGACGGCTTCACCACGTACCACGGTTACGAGACCGGCGCCTTCGACGCCGGCGCCCACGCCACCGGCCACTTCACGCCGGCCGACCCGCTCTTCGGTGAGCTTCCGGGCGACGGCACGGCCCCCGCGACCGGTACGTACGACAACACCCAGTGGGGCACCGGCGGCCACCAGGTCCCCGACACGGGCAGTCACCAGACCCTGAACTACGACGGGTACGCGGCCCAGCACCACGCCGCCTACGACACGGGCGCGTACGACGCCACCGCCTGGTCCACGGATCACCACCAGCAGCTGAACGCCGTTCCGCAGCAGGGAACGGCGCCGGATGTCAGCGGACAGTGGGACGCGAGCACCTGGCTCCAGCCCGACCAGGCCGTGAGTCCCGCCGACCAGACCCAGCAGTGGGAATGGGGCACGCAGGCCTTCGACACCGGCGCCTACGACGCCACGCAGTGGAACTCCGACGGCGGCGAGGGCGCCCAGCAGGCCTCCGACGAGCACGAGCAGCAGGCCGAGGTCCCGTTCGACCAGCAGGCCACCGCCACCTTCGAACAGGTGGGGCTCGACGAACACGCCCCGGCCGAAGGCGAGTTGTCCGAGGGCGACACCCCGCTGCTCCTCCTCGACGACCAGGAGGAGGCGGCCCCGGCCCCCGCGCCGGGTGGGCGGGCGGCCGCCCGCAACGCGAACCGTTCCCGGCGCCGGATGCCCGCGAAGCGCTCCGCGCTGCTGACCGTGGCCGTGCCCTCGGCCTGTGTGATGGGGGTCGCCGGGATCGCCGCGGCCTCGGTCGGCACGCTGACCGGCGGCGACGACAAGGACACCACGGCCTCCGCCTCGGACGCGCAGCCGGTGAAACCGTCCGCGGCGAACAACAAGCTGGACGCCCAGCTCGAGACCCTCAGCGCCGGGGCCGACGACTTCGCCGACCGGGCCAGCCGGACGCAGGAACGTATCGACCTCAAGACGCAGCAGGAAGCCGAGAAGAAGAAGGCGGCGGCCGAGGCGGCCCGCAAGGAGCGGCTGCGCCCCAAGTACGCCCTCCCGGTCGCGCAGCACGGCCTCAGCGCCTACTTCGGCCAGGCCGGCATCAACTGGATGTCCCAGCACACCGGTATCGACTTCCCCGTCTCCTACGGCACGACCGTGATGGCGGCGACCGACGGCACCGTGCGGACGCAGTGGAACAGCGCCTACGGCAACATGATGATCGTGACGGCGAAGGACGGCACGGAGACCTGGTACTGCCACCTCTCCAGCTACCGCGTCTCCTCCGGTACGACGGTCAAGGCCGGCGACCCGATCGCATACTCCGGCAACTCCGGCAACTCCACCGGCCCGCACCTGCACTTCGAGGTCCGGCCCGCGGGAGGCTCCGCGATCGACCCGCTGCCGTGGCTGCGCAGCCACGATCTCAACCCGACGTAGGCGCTCGACCCGACAAGGCCGAGCGTGCCTGCGACCGCTCGCCGTAAGCGCGTGAAGTGAGCCCCCGCCCCCGAAGCGGGGGCTCACTTCACGCGCACAGCCACAAGCGCGGACGCGGTCCCGGCCGCTACAGCTTCTCCACCGGCGCGTACCGCAGCAGCAGACGCTTCGGCTTGACGTCGCCGAAGTCGACCGTCGCCTCCGCGTTCGCGCCCGTGCCCTTCACGCCGACGACCGTGCCGAGACCGAACTGGTCGTGGGTGACGCGGTCGCCGACGGCCAGCGTGACCACCGGCTTGTCCGCGGCGGACCGGCGCGTCGCGAAGCCGGACGCGCCCGCGGCCGAGGAACGCGAGCGGGACGAGGACAGCGAGGCCGCCACACCGGAGACGGGACCGGAGGACACGGGCGCGGTCGCCCCCGTCCGCTTCCAGTCCACATGCGTCGGCGGGATCTCCTCCAGGAACCGGGACGGCGGGTTGTACGACGGCTGCCCCCACGCGCTGCGCAGCGCGGACCGCGTCAGGTAGAGCCGCTCCCGCGCGCGGGTGATTCCGACGTACGCCAGGCGGCGCTCCTCCTCGAGCTCCTTGGTCTGGCCGAGGGCGCGCATGTGCGGGAAGACGCCGTCCTCCATGCCGGTGAGGAAGACGACCGGGAACTCGAGGCCCTTGGCGGTGTGCAGGGTCATCAGGGTAATGACGCCCGAGCCGTCGTCCTCGTCGGGGATCTGGTCGGAGTCGGCGACCAGGGCGACCCGCTCCAGGAATGCGGAGAGCCCGGCCGGTGTCGTGCCTTCGCCCTCCGCCTCGCCGACCTCCTGCTCGAACTCCAGGGCGACGGCGGCGAGTTCCTGGAGGTTCTCGATCCGGGTCTCGTCCTGCGGGTCGGTGGAGGCCTGCAACTCGGCGAGGTAGCCGGTGCGTTCGAGCACGGCCTCCAGGACCGTCGCAGGGCCGGCGCCCGACTCGACGATCGTGCGGAGCTCCTCCATCAGCGCGTTGAACCGCTTCACGGCGTTCGTCGACCGCGAGGCCATGCCGTACGCCTCGTCGACCCGCTTCAGGGCCTGCGGGAAGCTGATCTTCTCGCGCTGGGAGAGGGCGTCGATCATCGCCTCGGCGCGGTCGCCGATGCCCCGCTTCGGCACGTTGAGGATCCGGCGCAGCGGCACCGAGTCCTCCGGATTGGCCAGCACGCGCAGGTAGGCCAGGACGTCCCGGACCTCCTTGCGCTCGTAGAAGCGGACCCCGCCGACGACCTTGTAGGGCAGGCCGACGCGGATGAAGATCTCTTCGAAGACACGGGACTGGGCGTTGGTGCGGTAGAAGACGGCGACATCACCCGCCTTCGCGTCGCCCGCGTCCGTCAGCCGGTCTATCTCGTCGGCGACGAACTGCGCCTCGTCGTGCTCGGTGTCGGCGACGTAGCCGGTGATGCGCGCGCCCGCGCCCGCGTTGGTCCACAGGTTCTTGGGGCGGCGGGACTCGTTGCGCTCGATGACGGCGTTGGCGGCGGACAGGATCGTCTGTGTGGAGCGGTAGTTCTGCTCCAGCAAAATCGTCGTCGCGTCCGGGTAGTCCTCCTCGAACTGGAGGATGTTGCGGATCGTCGCGCCGCGGAAGGCGTAGATCGACTGGTCGGCGTCACCGACGACGCAGAGCTCGGCCGGTGGTACGTCGTACTCGCCCGGGGGGACGTCGACGGGGTGCTCGGAGGTGCCGACCAGCTCGCGCACGAGGGCGTACTGGGCGTGGTTGGTGTCCTGGTACTCGTCGACCAGGACATGACGGAACCGGCGGCGGTAGTGCTCGGCGACGTCCGGGAAGGCGCGCAGCAGATTGACCGTCGTCATGATCAGGTCGTCGAAGTCGAGGGCGTTCGCCTCGCGCAGCCGGGACTGGTACATGGCGTAGGCCTGGGCGAGGGTCTTCTCGAACCCGTCGGCGGCCTGGGCGGCGAAGTCCTCCTCGTCGATCAGCTCGTTCTTCAGGTTGCTGATCTTGGCGCTGAAGGACTTGGGCGGGTAGCGCTTGGGGTCGAGGTCCAGGTCGCGGCAGACCAGGGCCATCAGACGCTTGGAGTCGGCGGCGTCGTAGATCGAGAACGACGACGTGAAGCCGAGCCGCTTGCTCTCGCGGCGCAGGATGCGCACGCACGAGCTGTGGAAGGTCATCACCCACATCGCGTGCGCGCGCGGGCCGACGAGCGCTTCGACGCGCTCCTTCATCTCGCCCGCGGCCTTGTTGGTGAAGGTGATCGCGAGGATCTGCCCCGGGTGCACATGCCGCTCGGCCAGGAGGTGGGCGATGCGGTGGGTGAGCACGCGCGTCTTGCCGGAGCCGGCCCCGGCCACGATGAGCAGCGGCGAGCCCGCGTGGGTGACGGCCGCGCGCTGGTTCTCGTTCAGCCCCTCCAGGAGCGCGGCCGCGTCCAGGACGGGGCGCGGGGCGCCGTCGCGGTAGTGGGTGTCCCGGTCCGGGGGCACGTCGAACTTCCCGCCGAACAGATCGTCCGGAACCGACTCCGGTCCGTGATCGTCCTCGGGCGGTGGCGGGGGTTCCTCCTCGTGGGCGCGGGGGCCCTGGAGGTTCGCCAGGAAGCTGTCGTCAAAGAGGCTGCTCATCGCTCTCCGAGTCTAGGGGGCGCCACTGACAACCCGGCGCCGTCCCGGGAACATCTCCCGTCCTCACCCTCCGGGGCACCCCTGTCACGATCCGCGACCCGCGCGACCGCGGCGCGGACTTCCGGCCGAAGGTCACGAAAATGTATCGGGCATATCGCCCATCAACCTTCACACGGACCACACGAGTTGGCTACCGTGCCGAAAGGCCGTACGGCCCCCACCGGCGAACCCCGCCGGACCGCACGGCCTCCGCCGAGCCCGACGCGTCCGCTCACGCCGACGGAACCGGGGAGTCACCGAGACCTCGGGGTGAATCGGCCCAACGCCCTTCCGGGGCGGGCCGTAGGGCAACCCTTCCGACATACCTGCCCGAACCCTCCCCCAGTGCCCGACCAGCCTGGGAGAGACCCCCACCGCTGACCCGGCAGGCGGAGCACTGGAAGGAGTCGCCTCCCTTGGCGTCGCAGCACCGCAAGCCGCGCTCCGCGGGCGCGCGCGTGGCGGGGATACGCACCCCCGCCCTCGCCACCGCCGCCCTCACGTCCGTGGCCCTGCTCTCCCAGACGGCGAACGCCGCTCCGTCGGACGACGGCAAGCCGAGCCTGGAGGAGGTCGAGAAGAAGGTCGACGACCTCTACCGCCAGGCGGAGTCGGCGACCGAGAAGTACAACGCCGCCAAGGAGAAGACGACCAAGCAGCGCAAGCGCACCGACGGCCTCGTGGACGACGTCGCCCAGCGCACCCAGAAGCTCAACGAGGCGCGGGAGGAGCTGGGTTCCTACGCGGCGGCCCAGTACCGCACCGGCGCCTCCGCGCCCGACACGGCGGCCTTCCTGCTCGCGGACACCCCGCAGGACTACTTCGACCAGAACCAGCTGATGAGCCGGCTGACCGACCGCCAGAAGGGTGCGGTCGACGACTACGTCACCGAGCGGTCCGCGACGATGAAGCAGCGCCAGGAGGCCACCGAGAGCCTCGCGACGCTCACCGACGCGCAGAACGACCTGAAGGTCGCCAAGGCCACCGTCCAGAAGAAGCTCGGTGAGGCGCGCGAGCTGCTGTCCCGGCTGACGGCCCAGGAGAAGGCGCGCCTCGCGGCGATCGAGAAGCAGCGGCAGGAGGAGGCCGCGCGCAAGGCGGCGGAGCTCGCCCGGCAGCAGGCGGCGGAGCAGGCCGCGGCCCGGCAGGAGAGCGGCGGCGCGTCGGCGGGCACGGGGTCGTCCTCGACCGCCCCCTCCACCTCCGGCTCCGGCTCCGAGGACCCCTCGTACGCCACCAAGGCCGAGAAGGCGCTCGCCTTCGCCCGCGCGCAGATCGGCAAGCCGTACGTCTGGGGTGCCACGGGCCCCGACTCCTACGACTGCTCGGGCCTCACCCAGGCCGTGTGGAAGGCGGCCGGCGTCACCCTCCCGCGCACCACCTACGACCAGGTGAACGCGGGCACCACGGTCCCCCTCGCCGACGCCCGGCCCGGCGACCTGATCTTCTTCTACGACGACGTCAGCCACGTCGGCGTCTACATCGGCACCGGCATGATGATCCACGCCCCGAAGCCGGGCGCGTACGTCCGCGAGGAGTCCGTCTTCTACGACGGCGAGTCGGGCATCCACAGCGTCGTACGCCCGGCCTGAGGACGAAGGGCACCCCACCACGGGGACCTGCGCGCATCCCCGGCACACCCACCCCCGCCCCTGCGCACACCCCTCGCCCTGCACCCGCGCGTATTTCTGCGCGCCCGCGCGCGTGCCCCGCTTCCGCAGCGCGCCGTGCTCCTTAGCATCGGCCGCATGCCAGGCTCCCCCGCCCTCCCGTCGCCGGCCCCCTCCCCCGGCTCACCGCTCCGCGTCTGGTGGGCGCAGCGGCCACCGGCGGCGGGGGCCGCGGTCATGGCGACCGGCATCCTGTCGATCGGACTGCACCTGACGGGATACGACGTCCTGTCCCGCGTCGCCCTGGCGATGGCGGGCGTCGCGTGGGTTGCGCTGGCGGCGGACTTCGTCGTGCGGCTGGTGCGCAAGCGCGAGCGGTGGCTGACGGAGGCGGGCACGCCCGGGGCGCTCAACGCGGTGGCGGCGACGACCGTGCTCGGCACGCGGATCTCCACGCTCGGCCGGCACACCCTCGCCGAGGCGTTGCTGGCGCTGGCGGCGGTGCTGTGGCCCGTGCTGCTCGTGACCGTCGTACGGCAGTGGAGGCGGGGCATGCCGGGAGTGGTGTTCCTGTGCTGTGTGGCCACCCAGGGGCTCGCCGTGCAGGGAGCGGTCCTCGCCGAGGCGGAGGCGGTGGCCTGGCTCGCGCACACCGCGCTCGTGCTGTTCTGGCTCGGGCTCGTGCTCTACGGCGTCGCCCTGGCGCTCTTCGATCTGCGGCAGGTGGCCGAGGGCGCCGGGGACCAGTGGGTGGCGGGCGGCGCGCTCGCCATCTCGGCGCTGGCGGGGGCGGATCTCCTCGCGGCCGACGACGGGGGCCTGTATCTGTGGAACGCCGACGACACCGGCGTCCTGCGCACGGTGACCGTGGCGCTGCTGGTGCTCGCCCTGGCCTGGTACGCCGTCCTGCTCGTCGCCGAGGTGCGGTGGCCGCGTCCGCGCTACGACATGTGCCGCTGGGCGACCGTGTTCCCGATGGGCATGACGGCGGCGGCGACCTTGTCCGTCGCCGCCGCTGTCGACGTGCCGTCGCTGAGGGGGCCCGGGCAGGTGCTGCTGTGGATCGCGGTGGCGGCCTGGCTGGCCGTCGCCGTGGCCGCCCTGGCCGCGGCCCGCGTCTCCCTCAGGTCCAGAGCACCGCGATGAAGATGTTCGTCACGGTCAGCAGTCCGACCAGGGCGAACAGGGGCTTCTTCACCGCCGTCTCGTCCCGCTTCACATAGACGAGGGCGAGGATCACGATCAGCAGAGCAAGCTTCACGCCGATCTTGGCATTGTCGACGTCCTGGTCGTCCGCCCGGTTGAGGCTGACCAGGATCACACCGGTGACCAGCATGGTCACCGCGCCGCGGAGCATCAAGGGGGTGAAGCGGGCCGTGTCCTGGCCGCCCAAGGCCTTCAACTGCGTGAGGTAGCCGCCCAGAAGCGAGGCGATGCCGATGATGTGCAGGCCGACGAAAAGATGAATGAGTAAGTTCATGAGGCCGGATGTTATTGCGCGGTGGAGGTGTCCCGACAGCCGCTCTCCGCCAAGGCTCAAGCCGCATATATGCGCCCCATAGCATCTGGCCCCTTGCACTTGTCTCGAAATAGCCGTTTCGGTCAACGCGCCGCGCGAACCCGACGGCCCGGGTCCGACCTTTCGGGCATTTGTGATCATGAAGCGGTCCGCTCGTGTCACTTCCGCACTTCGCGTTACCGGACTGTCACAGCCGGGCCTAGCGTCCTCCCCCAGGTGACCGGCTCCCCACCGCCGCCCGGGCCAGGGGCGGCAGTCGGCCACCACCGCCGAGAAGGTCCGGCGGCGTCCCGCTCCCCCTGTGCGGGCCGTCGCCGGACGCGTCAACCGCCCTCCGGGGCCGTCCGTCCGCTCCCCCGACGGCTCTCCGGCAGCTGTACGGACGGATGAGGCGGTCGTACGAAAGGACGTGCAGTTCCCACGTGGCAGCGCACCGCAAGCCCCGACAGCGCTCGCTCGGCGGCCAGACGGCCCGCACGGCGTTCACCCTCGCTCTCGCGGGCGCCGCGACGGCGACGGCCTTCGACGGGACCGGACAGGCCGAACCGAACCTGACTCCGGTCCAGGTCAAGGCGAAGGTGGCGAAGCTCTACCAGGAGGCGGAGGAGGCCACCGAGAAGTACAACGGCGCCCGCGAGAAGGCGACGGCCGCCGAGCAGCGACTGGAGAGCCTGCGGGACGAGGCGGCGCGCAAGGAGGAGAAGCTCAACACGGCACGGGAGGCGCTGGGTTCGATGGCGGCGGCGCAGTACCGCAGCACCGGGCTCGACCCGGCCGTGCAACTGGCCCTCTCCGACGACCCCGACAGCTACCTCGACGGCGCCGCCTTCGCCGAACGGGCCGGGGACCGCCAGTCGGCCGCCGTCACCCGCGTACGCAGGCAGCTGCGGGAGATCGAGCAGCTGCGCGGCGCCGCGCGTGTCGAACTGACCTCGCTCAAGACGCGCCAGGCCGAGCTGAGGACCCACAAGAAGACGATCACCGGCAAACTCGACGCGGCGCGCCGCCTGCTGAACCGACTGACGGCGGCGGATCGGTCCCGGATCGGCGAGGAAACGAGCGGCGGCACCGCGAGCGGCCGCGCCTCACGCTCCTCGGCGGACGGGCGCGACGACCTCCAGGCCCCCGGCACGGCCACCGACCGAGCCCCAGACTCCCGTGCCGCGGAGGCCGTTTCCTACGCCTACTCCAAGCTCGGCAGCCCCTACGTGTGGGGCGCGACCGGGCCGAACGCCTTCGACTGCTCGGGCCTGGTCCTCGCCTCGTACCGCTCCGCCGGCGTCTCCCTGCCGCGCACCACCTACGCCCAGATCGGCGCCGGACAGCGCGTCTCCCGCTCCGAACTCCTCCCGGGCGACATGGTGTTCTTCTACTCCGGCATCACCCACGTCGGCCTCTACATCGGCGACGGCCAGATGATCCACGCACCGAACCCGTCGGCTCCGGTGCGTGTGGCGCCCATCGACGAGATGCCGTTCGCGGGCGCGACGCGCGTCGTGTGAGCCCACCCGGTGCGGCACGCCTGGTGAGGCACGCCGATCAGGCAGCCCGTCCCTCACACCAGCCGTCGTGCCGTCGCCCAGCGGGTCAGCTCGTGCCGGTTGGACAGCTGGAGCTTGCGCAGCACCGCCGAGACATGCGACTCGACCGTCTTGACGGAGATGAAGAGCTGCTTGGCGATCTCCTTGTAGGCATAGCCCCGGGCGATGAGCCGCAGCACCTCGCGCTCGCGCTGGGTGAGACGGTCCAGGTCCTCGTCGA
The DNA here is from genome assembly GCA_001298545.1 of Actinobacteria bacterium OV320. Taxonomy (GTDB): domain Bacteria; phylum Actinomycetota; class Actinomycetes; order Streptomycetales; family Streptomycetaceae; genus Streptomyces; species Streptomyces coriariae. The sequence goes on along the minus strand of LJCX01000029.1, from coordinate 88,910 downwards.
CCGGCGGAGCGTCCGTCGAGGCGAAGGCGTCGAGCACGAACCCGGCGAGCCGCGGCGAGAACACGGCGTCGCCCTCCTGCACCCGGAAGATGGAGTTCACGAGGTCGGTGCCGGTGATCGTCTTGGTGACATAGCCGCGGGCGCCGCCCCTGATCACTCCGATCACGTCCTCCGCGGCGTCCGAGACGGACAGGGCGAGGAAGCGCACCGGCCGCTCGGCGTCGGCCATCAACGGAGCGCAGCGGCGCAGCACTTCGACCCCGCCGCCGCCCGGCAGATGGACGTCGAGGAGGACCACCTCGGGCCGGGTCGCGGTGATCACCGTGACGGCCTGATCGACGTCCGCCGCCTCGCCGACGACCTCGACGCCGGTCTGCTCGGTCTGGCCGATCTCGGCCTGTACTCCCGTACGGAACATGCGGTGGTCGTCGACGAGGACCACGCGCACATGGCGCCCGCCCGTGCCGCCGCCCAAGGACTGCGACGGCTCGGCCGCCTCCGCCGCTCCCCCTGTGCTGTTCGTGTCGGTCGGGTCGCTCATGACGTCTTCTCCGCCCTCTCCATCTCCAGTTCGACCTCCGTGCCGCCGTCCGGGACGGCCCGCAGTCGCGCCGTGCCCCCGTGGCGCTCCATGCGGCCGATGATCGATTCTCTGACGCCCATGCGGTCGGCGGGTATCGAGTCGAGGTCGAAGCCGGGTCCGCGGTCCCGGACGGACACGAAGACCGTCCCGCCCTCGACTTCGGCGTAGACCTGCACGGCGCCGCCCTCGCCACCGTACTTGGCCGCGTTCACCATCGCCTCACGCGCGGCCTGCATCTGTGCCCCGACCCGTTCGTCGAGCGGGCAGTCGCCGACGACCACGACCTCGATGGGGACGCCGTGCTTGTCCTCGACCTCGGCGGCGTTGCGCCGCACCGCGTCGGCGACCGTGGTCGGCTCGTCGGCCTCCTCCTTGCCGGTGCCCTCGGGTTTGTAGAGCCAGGTGCGCAGGTCGCGCTCCTGGGCGCGGGCGAGGCGGCGCACCTCCCCGGCGTTCTCCGCGTTGCGCTGGATCAGGGTCAGAGTGTGCAGCACCGAGTCGTGGACGTGTGCGGCGACCTCCGCGCGCTCCTGGGCCCGGATGCGCATCAGGCGCTCCTCGGAGAGGTCCTGGGTCATACGGACCAGGTAGGGGCCGGCGAGGAGCGTGATGCCGACGAGGACGGCGAGCGCCGCCTGGAGCACGGAGCCGAGGTGGGCGGCGGAGCCCTGGAGGACGAAGATGCCGGAGACGCCGGCCGTGACGAGCAGGACGCCGGCGCCCGCCCGCAGGAGCGTGAGCGTACGGCGTCTGCGGCCGACCTCGACCCAGCGGGCCCGGCGCGCGTTGTCCGCCTGGCGCCAGACGAGGGCGACGCCCGCGCCGACGAGGACGGCGGGCAGCAGATACGCCTTGGCGCCGCTGCCCAGATTCACATTGCCCACGAAGACCATGGCGATGACGACCATGAGGAGCAGCGCGACGATCTGCCCCTTGTCCGGCTTACGGGCGACGAGCCTGCGACGGCCGTCGGGCGCGGTCTCGGTGCCGACCAGCGCCGGGGGCTTCTGGCCGCCGACCCCGCCGACCCCGAGCGGCACGAAGAACCAGAAGGCCGCGTAGAGCAGGGCGCCCAGACCGTCCGCCATGAACAGGCCGGCGAAGACGAGCCGCACCCACACCACGGGCAGCCCGAGATGCCCGGCGAGCCCCCGCGCCACGCCCCCGAGCCAGCGTCCGTCACTGCTGCGGTAGAGCTTGCGCGGCGGCCGCGGTTCGACGAGTGGCACTGTTGCGGCTTCCGGCATGCCAACGATGGTCACACGGGCGCCGGTCCCGGGCATCAGGGTTCGCCCCCGAGACTCCCCTGATCTCCGGGGTCCTCGCCCGTCGAACGCCTCCCCCGCCCCGGATCAGGGGCGATATCAGGGTCCGACCAGGGTCGTTCCGACTGCCGCGAGGGCGGCTCGCCCGCCACCATGGACTCATGACAGATCACCAGCACGCCGCGGACGCCGTGCCCGACGGGGGCACCGCGCCCGACGCGGCCGCCCCGTCCTCCGGCGCCCGGGGCGCCGCGGGTGAGGAACCTCGCGCGCACGAGCGGGCGGGCGCGCACGGGAAACAGGGAGAGGGCGCGGGAGGCGGCCCGTCGAAGGGCTCCGGCCCGGACGCAGACACGAATACCGGCGCGGGCACGGACGCCGACGACAGGACAGTGGTCGAGGCGGCCACCGAGGCCGCGACCGCCGCCGCGGCGGCGGCCCGCACCGGCGCGGCGACCAACGGCGGGACGGAATCCGACGACGGTTCGCCGGACGGAAACCAAGAGCCGGGAGAAGGCCCGGGCCGAGGGCCGGGGAGAGGCCAGGGACCGGGGGGAGGCCAGGGGACAGGCGGGGGCCAGGGGTCGGGCGGAGGCCTGGGACCGGGTGCAAGCCAGGGGGCAGGCGGAGGCCTGGGACCGGGTGGTCCCCGGGGACCGCAAGCGGCCGAGGCAGTCGGGCCTCCGCCCAGGTTCCGGCGGGACCGGGAGCACAAGGTGCTCGCCGGGGTGTGCGCGGGCCTCGGGCGGCAGTGCGACATGGATCCGGTGATCTTCCGGATCACGCTCGCCGTGCTCTCCGCGACCGGCGGCATCGGCCTCATCTTCTACGGCTTCGCCTGGCTCTTCGTCCCCTACTCCGACGACGAGCAGAACGAGGTGCGCAAGCTCCTGACCGGCCGGGTCGACGGCCAGGCTCTCGCGGCCGTGCTGTTCGCGCTGGTCGGCTGCGGGGTGTTTCTGTCGATGCTGAACAACGGCAGCGTGCTGACCTTCGCCGTCGTCGTCTCCTTCCTCCTCGCGGGCGCCGGCTACTGGTCACGGCACCGGGACGCCTCGGACCCCGACCCGCTGGCCGCGCAGGCCGTGGCCGACGCCCCGCCGGAGGCCCAGGCACCGCCCGCCCCCTCCGCCTACCCGTCCTGGTGGCGCGACCCCATCGTCAAGGACGGCACCCACGACGGCGGCACGGGCTATCTGTGGGGCCCGTGGGACGCCCGGGCCCGGGACATCACGGAGACCATCGACGTCGACCTCGTCGGCCACACACGCCGTCCCGAGGACATACGCACCCTGCACAGGCCGTACGCCGGACCGCGCGGCCCGCGCTGGATCGGTGGCTGGCTCTTCCTGCTCGCCGCGCGCGCGGCGGCCCTCGTCACGCGGCTCACCTGGGACGACCACCCGCTCGGCACCAGCCTGCAGGCCGGGCTCGCGGCCGCGCTCATCGTGCTCGGCGTGGGTATCGCGGTCAGCTCGTTCCTGGGGCGGACCGGAGCGGGCTCGGTGTTCCTGGCGATCGTCACGGCGGCTCTGCTGGCCGGTACGACCGTCCTGCCCAAGGACATCGGGACGCACTGGATCGACACGGTGTGGCAGCCCGCCGCGGTGGCGGACGTACGGACGGCCTACGACCTGGGCACCGGGGACGGCACCCTGGACCTGTCCCGGCTGGAACTCGCGAAGGGACAGACGGTGAGCACCAATGCCGAGGTGGGGGCGGGCCGACTGCGGGTGATCGTCCCGCCGGACGTGACCGTGAACGTGAGGATCGACGTGGGGCTGGGAGACATCCAGCTGCCGGGCGACGACGAGAAGGATGTGGATGTGCAGCCGGGCAAGCACAAGGAGGTGACCCTGTCGCCGGTCTCGGGCGCCAAGGACGCCGGGACCATCGACCTCGACCTCCAGGTCGGCGTGGGACAGGCGGAGGTGGCCCGTGCTGCGTCATGAGTTCCGGCCCGGCAGGCTGGTCGCCGGCGCCTTCTTCACCCTCGCGGGCGTCATCTACGCAGGTGACGCGGGCGGCCTCTGGGAGACGCCGTGGTTCGTGGTGATCCCGGTCGTCACGGCCGGGCTCTGTCTGGCGGGCGCGACGGGCGTCGTGGCGAGGAGCATACGCAGACGACGAGGCCCGTCCCGCCGGACCGCCCCACCCGGGACCGGCTCGGACCCGGCCGCCTGATCGACGGACCGGCTGACCGGCTGACCGGCTGACCGGCTGGCGGGCTGACCGGCTCACCGGCTCACCGGGAGAGGGACAGACCGGCAGACCGGCGGAGGGACAGACGGGTCAGACCGGCAGACCGGCGGAGGGACAAACGGGCAGACCGGCAGACCGGCAGACCGGCCGGGTAGACCGGCAGGCCGCACGATCCACGCGTCGGTGGGGCCGTCCGGGCGTAGGCCCTACCTGGCTCGGGTTCCCGCTCGCTGGCGCCGCCTGGAGCGCCAGGCGGCGTCGAGGGAGAGGACGGGGGCGCCGGCGAGAACCAGGGGCAGCCAGGCCATCAGGTAGGCGAGGTCGTTGCCGTAGTAGTACGGGTCCGAGGCCCAGCTCACCGTCAGCCACAGGCTGAGCGAGATCAGGGCGCCGCCGAGCGCGGCGAGCCGGGTGAGGACGCCCAGCAGGGTGCCGATCCCGACGGCGAGTTCACCGAAGGCCATCGCGTAGCCGAAGCCGACGGGGCTCTTCAGGGCCATGTCGACCAGGGCCGGGATGGCCGAGGAGTCACGGACGGCGCGCATGGTGTCGCCGATCGAGCCGGCGCCGCTGTCCTTCAGGAAGGCGCCGTCGGTGAGTTTGTCGAGGCCGGCGTAGATGAAGGTGACGCCGAGGAAGATGCGCAAGGGAAGGAGGGCGTACCGGGTGGCGGTGTCCCGCCAGTCGCGGCCGCCGCCGTCGAGATAGGGGGGATAGGTATACGTCCTCATGCCATGAGTCATCGCCCGTAGCCGCCTCTCGCCCGGAGTGTGGGACCCCTCAACAGACCATACGTACGAAATGGGGGGTGCGCTCAACTGTTTGCACGAGCTCTCGGCACCACTGGTTCACTTCGCCCGACCGATTCACTCCGGCCCGTCGGCCCACCCGAGCCCGAGGGGCCCCCTCCACCCCACCGATCCGGTGCCGTCCGGTCCCGTCCGGTCCGGTCCCGTCCGGTCCCGTGCGGTCCGGTTCAGTCCGTCACGTCGATGGCGTACCGGTTGGTCTCCGCACCCGCGGCCGTGACGACCTGTACGTCCAACCGGCCCGGTTCCACGTCCGCCGGGACGGGGACGGTGAGGACGGCGTCGGTGGGGTTGCTGAAGCCACCGGTGACCGGCACGAGCGGGACGTGCACATGCACCGGGCCGATGCGGACGACCATGCGGGAGAGCCGGTCGGCGGTCTGGGCGCCGGGCGGGACGAATCCGGCACCGCGGATCTCGATGTCGTCGCCGGTGCGGATCGGGGCGTCGAGGTCACCGGCCTCGCGGGAGCGGACGACGGAGAGGATGACGGGGCGGCCGCCCTCCGCGTACTTGCCGGCGAGGTAGGTCGCGGCCGAGACCAGGACCACGACCGCCAGGCCCCAGGGGAGGTCGGGCAGCTGGTCGGGGCGGCGGGCCAGCCGGACCGCGGCGAAGGCCAGGGCGACGGCGCAGATCACGACGTACTGGATGTCGGCGAAGGTACCGCGGCCGGCGTCGTCGGTCAGCAGGTCGGCGGCCCGGGGGCGGTGGGCGCGGACCTTCTGGAGCCGCTGGCCGAGGACCCGCAGGCCGACCACCCGGCGCACCAGCACGGCGATCCCGCAGACGACGGCGAGGACGGTCACCACGCCGGCGCCGCGGGAGAGATCGAGCCCGGCGAGCAGCGCGTCGCGTTCGGCGTGGCCGGAGGCGGCGGCGAGCCGGCCCACCAGGACCAGTACCGCGTAGGCCACGAGCAGCACCCAGCCGACGGCGACCGCGCGGGAGGTGGAGAGGCGGTTGTCCTCGCCGATCACGGGGGCGAGGGCCCCACCGCGCGCCCGGTGGAACCAGGAGGCGGCGGTCAGCGCGCCGGCCACGACCAGCGCGGCGAGGAGTCCGGCGGTGCGGGCGTCGGTCCAGCCCGCGCCGATGGCGGTCAGGGACTGCACCAGCAACAGCGCCACGACCGACACCCACACGGTGACCGCCGTGCGGAACCACAGGCGGGACAGCCAGGCCTCGCCCTCGGCGCGGCCGCGTTCGGCGACGAGTTCCGCGGACTGGGTGAGCTCCTCGGACACCCACTGGCGGGAAGCCGAGACGGAGTGGGCGACGGCGGCCGGCAGGCCGTGCCCGGCCGCGAACCCGTCCCGCTGGACCAGGAACTCCGCCACCGCTCGCCGGTGTCCCGCGCGGGCCCCGTGCGGGCAGTCGCCGCAGGTGCAGCCCCCGTCGTGAGCGCCCGGCCCCCTGCTCGACTCGGTGCCCTGTCTCGCCTCCTGTACCGCCATGTCCGACGCCCGCCTTCCCCACGACCCGATCGGATGGCGGCCCTCGAAGGACCCTGTCCGGATCCCGGCCGCCGCACTGTGAACAACTCCCCCGCAATGACAGCGAATTGTGCCCTACGGCACACCCCTTGTTCCCGGCAGGTCTGGTCAGCGCGGGTGAAGCGGGCAGGGCCGTGTTGACCCGACTGCGAGAATTTCCGTATGGCCGAGATCATCCAGCGGGACGGGACCTGGGCCTTCGACGGCACATCGGTCAGGATCACCCCGGGACTCCACCGCTCCGTACCGCTGTTCCGGCAGACGTACGGGGAGATCACCGTGCCCCTGGAGGCGGTCGCCGGGATCGTCTACGAGCCCGAACGCAAGCGCGGGCGGCTGCGGATGCGGCTGCGCGAAGGGGCGGATCCGCTGCTGCACGCGACCGGCGGCCGGCTCCCCGTCCGTGCCGATCCCTACCGGCTCACCGTGGACGTGGACCGTTCCGGGGTCGCCGAGTACCTCGCCGAGGAGATCCGGCACGCGCTGCTCCTCGACCAGGTCCCGGGCGAGCCGACCAAGGCCTACCTCCTGCCGGGTCCGCCGGTTCCGGTCTCCGTGCGCTCCTCCGACGGCACGGTCTCCTTCGACGGCACCCAGGTGCGGGTCGACTGGGCGGACACCTCGGACCGGGTGAAGCGGGCGACGGGCCCGCGTGTGATCAACGTCGGCGATGTCGTGCGGGTCGAGTGGCTGCCCAACTCCGGCCTGGAGGACGGCTTCCTGCGGTTCGTGACCCGCGAGACGGTGTTCTCGAAACTGCCGGCCGAGAAGGACCCGTACGCCCTGGACCTGTGGGGGAACGTGAGCCGCGACCTGCTGACGGCCCTGGTCGCGACCGCGGTCACCGCCCGTCTCCCGCACCCCTCCAGCCACACGGGTACGGAGCGGGAGCACGAGCGCGACCAGGAACGTGAGCAGGTACGCGAATACGGAGGCCTGGCCCGTGGGCGCGGACTCGCGGCGTCCGTCCCGCCCCCGTCCGACCACCACGACGTCCTGCTGCGCCGACTGCGCGAGTTGGGCGAGCTGCACCGGGACGGGGTGCTCACGGACGAGGAGTTCGCCCGGACGAAGGCGGTCGTCCTGCGCGGCTTCTAGAACCCGCACCGGCACACGGCCACCGTCCGGCACACGGCCGCCGTCCGGCTCGCGGCCACCGTCCGGCACACTGCCTCCGCCCAGCACACTGCCTCCGTCCAGCACCCGGCCCCATTCAGCGCACGGCATGTGGACACGGGCTGCGGACCCGGGCTGCGGACACGACCGCCGGGGCGGGTCTCAGCTCAGCAGGTCCGGCTCGCCCCGGCTGATGTCCTGCCACAGCGGCTGGTAGTTGATCCACGCCACGAGGTCGCCGCCGAGTTGTTCCCTGGTCGCGACCGCCGCCCGGTGGTCGATCAGGACGGGCCGGCCCGCCGCCCGCGCGGTCAGCTGGACCTGGCTGGAGCGTTCCATCGACAGGAACCACCAGGCGGCCGCGTCCACCGAGTCGCCGACCGTCAGCAGCCCGTGGTTGCGCAGCACGAGCGCCTTGCGGGAGCCGAGCGCGGACGCGATCCGCCGTCCTTCCTCCGCGTCGACGGCCACGCCGGTGTAGGCGTCGTAGAGCGCGTGGTCCTCGTAGAACGCGCAGCTCTCCTGGGTGATGGGGTCGAGCAGCTCACCGAGCGCGGCGAGGGCGCGGCCGTGCACCGAGTGGCAGTGGGCGACGGCGACGACGTCCGGGCGGGCGGCGTGCACCTGGGCGTGCACGGTGAACGCGGCCTGGTTGACGTGGTAGCGGCCCTCGACGACCTGTCCGTCGGCGTTGGCCAGCACCAGGTCGCCGACGGTGACGTGCTTGAAGGGCATCCCGAACGGGTTGACCCAGAAGCAGTCGTCGAACTCCGGGTCGCGGGCGGTGATGTGCCCCGAGACCCCGTCCTCGAAGCCGAGCCGCCCGAAGATGCGTACCGCGCCCGCCAGGCGTTCCTTGCGGTGGCGGCGCTCGTCCTCCACCGAGTCGTGCATCGGCGGCATCGCGAACTGAAGCCGGTCGGTGGGCAGGGGGGCAGGCGGCGTGGGCCCGTGCATCGGTCCTCCAGCACTGGTTGCTTTACGACGCGGAAGTTACCGTCGGTCAGTGCAAAAGGGCAGAGCCGTTATGTAAAGATGACGATTTCCGTCACCTTCGGAGCACACCGTGAGTCTCGCCGACCGCCACATCACCGCCCTCATGCGTCAGATCGCGACGCGCAACGACATCGAGCTGGTCCACCCCTTCGCGGAGCTGGAGACGTTCGGCTCACTCGTCTACCTCGCCGAGTGCTACGGCTTCCGGTACGAGAGCGTGCGCCTGGTCGGCAAACACCGCATCATGCACGTCCAGCTGGTGCGCGACTCCAGCCCCTGGGCGCGGCAGCGGGCCGCCGCGAACTCGGCGGCCTTCCCCGACCCGGGCCCCGGCCGCCCGGTGCCGGGCATGTACCTGGGCTCGCTCACCCCGGTCCCCGAGGTGCAGCCGGAGATCGACGTGATCACGGCGCTCATCCGCCACGACGCCCTCGGCGCGGCCGCCAACCGCAAGCAGCTGCTGGGCATCGGCTGGGGCTCGGCGGTGCTGTTCCTGCTGATGGCGGTACTGACCGGCAAGTACGCCGTCCTGCTCCCCCTCGCCGTGCTGATGCCGCTGTTCATGCTGGGCTCCCTCAAGGTCAACACGACCCGGCGCGCGAAGCTGGCGCAGCGGCTCATGGCGGCCGGCTGCACTCCGGTGCGGGACGCGGCGGGGCTGGAGCGGTACGTACGGCCGGTGCCGCAGGGTTTCTGACCCGCAGCGCTGGTGACCCCCAGCCCGGCCATACCCGACAGCGGATGTCGGGTATGGGGGCCACACTCGCCGTATGACAGCGAACTGGGCGGCCTTCGCCGCAGCCGAACCCGCACTCGCGAAGATCACCGAGCAGCGCTTCGGAGCCTTCACGCATCACGTCCTCGCGACGCTCCGCAAGGACGGCTCCCCCCGCACCACCGGCATCGAGGTCCGCTTCCTCGGCGGTGAGCTGTGGCTCGGCATGATGCCGGACTCGCTCAAGGCCCTCGACCTGCGCCGTGACGCACGCTTCTGCCTCCAGGCCAACCCCGGCGAGGGCACCGGGATGGGCGGGGGCGACGTACGGGTCGCGGGCCGGGCGGTCGAGGTGGCGGACGGGGAGGCGAGGGCGGCGTACGTGAAAGAGGTGGAACCGCCGCAGCCGTTCCACCTCTTCCGCACCGAGCTGACGGAGGTCGTACGGACCTACGTCGAGGACGACACGTATCTGGTCGCCCAGGTCTGGCAGCCCGGAGCGCCGGTGCGCACGCTCAAACGGACCTGACCTCAGAGGGCCTCAGAGAGCCTCAGAGTGCCTCGGAAGGACCTACTCCCACTCGATGGTGCCCGGCGGCTTCGAGGTCACGTCGACGACGACCCGGTTGACGTCGCGCACCTCGTTGGTGATCCGGGTGGAGATCTTCGCCAGGACGTCGTACGGGAGGCGCGACCAGTCGGCGGTCATCGCGTCCTCGGAGGAGACCGGGCGAAGGACGATCGGGTGGCCGTAGGTGCGGCCGTCGCCCTGCACGCCGACGCTGCGGACGTCCGCGAGGAGGACCACCGGGCACTGCCAGATCTCACGGTCGAGACCGGCGGCCGTCAGCTCCTCGCGGGCGATCGCGTCGGCGTCGCGGAGCAGGTCCAGGCGGTCCTTGGTGACCTCGCCGACGATCCGGATACCGAGGCCCGGGCCCGGGAACGGCTGGCGCTGGACGATCTCCTCCGGCAGGCCGAGCTCCTGGCCGACCATGCGGACCTCGTCCTTGAACAGCTTGCGCAGCGGCTCGATCAGCTGGAACTCGAGGTCCTCCGGCAGGCCGCCCACGTTGTGGTGGGACTTGATGTTCGCGGTGCCGGTGCCGCCGCCGGACTCGACGACGTCCGGGTACAGGGTGCCCTGGACCAGGAACTCCACCGCAGGACCCGCGTCCGCGATGATCTCCGCCTGGGCCTGCTCGAAGACCCGGATGAACTCGCGGCCGATGATCTTCCGCTTCTCCTCGGGGTCCGAGACGCCCTTGAGGGCGGTGAGGAAGCGCTCCTCCGCGTCCACGACCTTCAGCTGGACGCCGGTCGCGGCCACGAAGTCCTTCTCGACCTGCTCGGTCTCGCCCTTGCGCATCAGACCGTGGTCGACGTACACGCAGGTCAGCTGGGAGCCGATGGCCTTCTGGACGAGGGCCGCGGCGACCGCCGAGTCCACGCCGCCGGAGAGGCCGCAGATGGCGCGCTTGTCGCCGACCTGCTCGCGGATGGCCGCGACCTGCTCCTCGATGACGTTGCCGGTGGTCCAGTCCGGGGTGAGGCCCGCGCCGCGGTACAGGAAGTGCTCCAGCACCTGCTGGCCGTGCGTGGAGTGCATGACCTCGGGGTGGTACTGGACGCCGTACAGCTTCTTCTCGTCGTTCTCGAAGGCGGCGACCGGGACGACGTCCGTGGAGGCGCTGACGCTGAAGCCCTCGGGGGCGGCGGAGCAGGCGTCGCCGTGCGACATCCACACGGCCTGCTCGGCCGGGGTGCCCTCGAAGAGGGTGGAGGAAGAGCGGGAGACGTGCAGCTCGGTGCGGCCGTACTCCCGGGCGCCGGTGTTGTCGACCGTGCCGCCGAGGGTCTGCGCCATCAGCTGGAAGCCGTAGCACATGCCGAAGACGGGAACGCCGGCCTCGAAGATCTCGCGGTCGAGGCGGGGGGCGCCCTCCTCGTACACGGACGAGGGGCCGCCGGAGAGGATGATCGCCGCCGGGTTCTTGGCGAGCATCTCCTGGACCGGCATGGTGCTCGGCACGATCTCGCTGTAGACCCGCGCCTCGCGGACTCGACGGGCGATGAGCTGGGCGTACTGCGCGCCGAAGTCGACGACCAGGACGGTGTCGGGGGCGGCGGCAGTAGGAGTCGCTGATGACACGGGGGCCTTCCGGCGGTGGGGCGGGGTCTCTGTGTAACCCGATTCTACCGAGGTGGACGTGGGACCGGTCCCGGCACCGGAACCAGCACCGCGTCTCAGGATGCGAACCGCCTCGTGAACCGCCTTGGACCTCACCCGGCGACCCTGCATACTGGCCGCATGCTCACGCACCCGACCTTCGTCTTTACCTATGGCAACCGGCCCACCGGCTGCCATGGTCGTGCTGCTTGAGCAACTGACGAGCGACTTCCCAGGCGCCCCGGGCCGACAAGGCCCGGGGCGCCTGTCGTTTCTCCCGGGTCCTGCCGCTCCGGGGCACCCGTATCCACCACAGGAGCCCCCATGACCACCATCGACCTGACCGGCGCCCGCACCCCCGAGGCGGCCGACGTGATCACCGGCGCACGTGAGCGCATCGACTCGCTCGACGACCGGATCATCGGTCTGATCCAGGAACGGATGGCCGTCTCCGCCGTCATTCAGGATGCGCGGATCACGTCCGGCGGCCGGCGCGTGAACCTCTCCCGCGAGATGGAGATCCTCGGCCACTACAGGGACGCCCTCGGCAAGCCCGGCACGTCCCTGGCGATGACGCTGCTCGAACTGTGCCGGGGCCGGGTCTGAGGTCGGGCGTCAGTTCGGCCCCCGTCAGCCCCCTTCTCACCCGTACGGGCGCGTGACCGCCTCCCGGACGGCTTCGTTGGTCCCGGTGTCCGTTCCAGCCAGGGGCGGGCCCGGAATAACCACGCGTGGCTCGCTGGAGCGATGAGGCGTACGGATCGTGCCGTGCGCCGTGGGACCTCGCTCCGGACAAGTGACCGGACGGCAGGGGACAGCAGCCCGGTCACCCAAGAGAACGGCCGGCCTCGGGGACGCCCGGGGCCGAGCCGACCGGCGAAAAATGCAAAAATGCACAAGGGCTGGGTCAAACGGTTGCGGGCGCCGCGCTCATCCAGCACGATGCGTAGAAGGCCCCGACCAGCCCCAAGTCCCCCTCCGGGCAACCCTCTTCCGTGCGTTGCCCGCACTGCCACAGGTCCAGGCCAGCGGCGCGACCCCCCGGCGCCGCTCCCAGGCACCGGCGCTGCCCTGACGCCGGTGCTGACGATAAAGAAGGGCCTCGCGGATCCGTCCCGCGAGGCCCTTCGTCATGTCCCGGCAAGATATCCCCGCAAGAAATGCGTGGCCCGAGCGGCCCAATAGCGGAAGTGGCAATAAGGGACCAATGATTTCTGAATGCTTTCACTGGTCTTTCACATCATAAACACATTCAGCCTCTTAGTGATCGCTTCAAGCCAATCGACGCTCGGTCAACATTTGGCCAGTGCTTGGTCCCGTTAGATCACCCCGACCGCCCCACGCTCACCGGAACTTCCGAGGAGACACACAGGGAGCGGACAGATAAGGGGGGATCGCCAGTGGCGATCAAACGGAGGAGTGTCTTCGTCATAGGCGTGGCGACCGCGGCCCTGGCCGCGGGCACCACCATCGTCCAGGCCGCTCTGACCGACAACATGTATCCGACCGGGAACTACTTCCACACCTGTGTCGACGGCGAGATGGGCGACGGGTTCTGCCAGACGGACAACAAGACCCTCACCATCTACCGGGAGGGCAGTCTGTCCTCGGCCGAGAAGAACACCATCTCCCGCGCGGCCAAGGACTACTACGGGCCGACCGACCTCGTGGTGAAGATCCAGTCCTCCGGTGTCTACCGGGGCAGCGCCGAGACGGACGTCATCTACAAGGCGAAGACCCTGTCGCGCGGAAAGATCGGCATCACCTGGTGCGACGACGCCTCCAGCACCAAGAAGTGCGACCAGCACTACATCGTCTTCAACAAGGACCACACGGGAATCGGCTCCGTCAACAAGTCCGACGCGTGCCATGAGACCGGGCACGCCGTGGGCCTGACGCACGGCCCCGAAGCCGGCCCCCGCCTCGGCCTGTACGACGACCGCCTCGGCTGCATGTCGTACAACGACGTCTACAAGCTCGGCGCCAACAACAAAGAAAACATCAACGCGACCTACTGAGACCTGACCAGGGGGAAATTCGTGGCAATGAGCACCCGAAAGAAGATGACGGGGACCGTGCTGGGCGCCGCCATAGCCGGTGTCCTGGCCGGCTCGGCCGCGCTCGTCCCGTTCACGGACGACGCGCGCGCCACCGACGCCGGCCGGCGCGGCGATGTCGTGCTGGGCGAGTCGAAGGACGCCATCCCGTCGCGCACGGCGGGCGACTGGGTCTCGTACGGCGACCAGGCCGCGGTCGTGCATGTGGCCGCCGAGCACGAAGGGGTCGCGGACAGCGAGGAGGTCGCGGCGGGCGAGGGCTACCTCTCCCGGACGATCGACCTCCAGGTCAAGGAACGGGTGTGGTCCCGGTCGGGCGCCACGGCCCTGCCCGACACCCTGTCGATCATCGCGGACGGCTGGGAGTTCAAGGACGAGGGCAAGCTCCGCGTGAGCTCGCAGGACGCGTCCCGCATGGAGGTCGGGCACGACTACCTGGTCTCGTTCGCCCACTTCTCCGACGGGGAGTGGTCGACGCTGGGGACCGGCGCCATCCTCCCCTACGACAACAGCGAAGTGGGCCAGGGCGAGTACCAGGGCTCGACGGTGACCGCCGCGGCGTACCGCTCGACGATGGCCTCACGGCTGGTCACCGGGGTGGCCGAACCCCTGACCTACCAGGCGGCGGGCAAGACCGCGGCCGGCGTCAAGACGCTCCTGACCAGTGCGACCCCCGACGCCACCGCCGCCCAGAACTACGCCCTCGACGCGGTCGCCCGGGCGCGGCTGGTCGCCAAGGCCGCAGCGGCGGCGGCAGCGGCGGCGGACACCTTCTGCCGGGTGGCGGCGCCCCTCGCGACCGACGCCGACAGCAAGTACACGCCGGGTGAGCTCGCGGACATCGTGGGCGACCTCGCCGGAATGTCGGAGGCGGCGGACAGCACGATCCTGCGTGCCTACGCGGCGCAGCTGCGCACCGGGGACGACGCGAACTGGACCGCCAGCACCATCCGCAGGACCGCGGCCACCCGGATCGCGCGCGCCTGCACCATCGACGTCGGTGACCTCCTGCCGAACGACACGGGCGACACGGAGTGACCGACCCGAGGTGACCGGCCCGAGGTGACCGGCCTCCGGTGACCGGGCGGACCGTCTCCCCCAGGCGGTCCGCCCCTTCCGGTCCGTCCCCGAACGAACAGGGCCCTCGCGGCGTCACAGTGATGACCGTCCGAACCGACCCGAGGGGGAGTCCCGTGGCCATGACCACGCGAACGAAGATCACGGGGGCCGTGCTGGGCGCGGCCGTCGCCGGTGCGCTCGCGCTCGTCCCGTTGACCGACGACGGCTCCGGAGGCGAGGCGGACAGCTCGGCGGACAGCTCGAACGTCGTACTCGGTACGGCGGAGAAGGAGGCGGTGCCGTCCTTCACCGCGACCGACTGGGTGTCGTACGGGGATCAGGTCGCCGTCGTCCGGGTCACGGCCGAGCACGAGCGTCGTGACACGGACACGGACACGGACGAGGAGGCCGGGACGGAAGAGGACTATCTGTCGCGGACGGTCGACCTCCAGGTCGAGGAGCTCGTCTGGGCCCGGTCCGACGCACCCGCCCTCCCGCCGACGGTGTCGGTCACCGCCGACGGATGGCAGCTGAAGGACGGTACGAAGAAGGAACTGGGGTCGCCCGACTCCTCGCGGCTCGAGGTCGGCCACGACTACGTGATCACGTTCGCCCGCTTCTCCGACGGAACGTGGTCACCGCTGGGCTCGGGCGGTGTCCTGCCCTACGACCACGGCCGGATCGGCGAGGGGGAGTTCCAGGGAGAGACGGGCACCGCCGACGCCTACCGCTCGACGTGGGAGGAGCGGCTGATCCCCGGCGACGAGCAACCGATGGCGTTCCGGACCGCGGGGAAGCCGGCCACCGGTGTCCAGGGGATCCTGCGGAGCACGACTCCCGACGCCACGGCCGCCCGGTACTTCGGCCTCGACCCGGCCGCCCGCTACCAGAAGGTCGCGGGAGCGAGCGAGCCGGCCGACACCTTCTGCTCCGTCGCCGCGCCGCTCGCGGTGTCCGAGGACAGCCGTCACACACCGGACGAGCTCGCCTCCGTCCTCACCGACCTCGCCGACCTCGCCGGACCGGCCGGGAAGGACACCTCGGCGCTGCGCCGGTACGCGAGGTCGCTGGAAGCCGGTGCCGGTACCTCCGCGTCGGTCGACGACACCGCCCGCAAGGCCTCGGTCGCCAGGATCGAGCAGGAGTGCGGGACCGAGGTGGGAGAGCTCCTCCCGACGGACACCGAGACGGATACGGGGAAGGGCTGAGCGGGAGGCCTCGCCGGGAAGGTGTGACGCGCGCCATATAAAGATCCTGTGAGCCCAGTACAACTGTTCACAGCTTTGGCCTGTCACACCTTCCGAACCAAAGGCCACATCCCGACCCCCATGCGGAAGGCCTCCCACCGGATCGACCGAGGTCTTCATGAAGCTTCGCCGTACGCTCGTCACCATGGCCGCGACGGCCGTCATCGCGCCGCTCGCCCTGCTGTCCGCGCCCGCCGCCTTCGCGGAGGAGAGCGGCTCGCCGTCCGCGAGCGCGTCCGACGGCACCTCCGCCTCGCCGTCCGGTTCGAGCGAGTCGAGCCCGTCCGCCTCCGCCTCGGAGTCCGACACCTCGTCGCCGTCGGCGTCCGGATCGCAGAGCGGCGGCGCTTCCAGCTCCCCGTCCGGCAGCTCGTCGCCGTCCGCGTCCGGCTCGGGCAAGGCCTCCGCGAGCCCGTCGGCGAGCGAGAGCGAAGACGGTTTCGACCCGTACACGGACTGCGAGTCCTTCGAACTCGACGAGAAGCTCACCGCCCAGATCAAGGGTCTGCCGAGCAAGATCGTCGCCGGTTCCGGCTGGCACGGCTTCAAGTTCGTCGTCACGAACGACTCCGACCAGGACCTGAAGAACGTGTACATCGACGCCTTCATGGAGTACGGGGACGACACGGACGAATGGCTGTCCGAGGGCCTCGCCGTCATCCAGGTCAAGGAGGACGGCAAGTGGACCGACAGCTTCCAGGACTATGACGTGGACGAGAACGGCAAGCAGGCCAGCCTCACGAGTTCCTTCGTGGGCCTGCTCGACTCCTTGGAGAAGGACTCCTCCGCCACCCTCGACCTGCGCCTGAAGGTCAAGTCCTCCGCACCCGCGGGCTCCTCGCTCGCCTTCAGCGAAGCCGTCTACGCGGGCAAGGACTCCACCTGCTACGGCAACGGCGACCTGTACGACATCGAGATCCTCGCCGCCGGCAGCTCCGTGGACGGTGTCGACGACGCCAAGCCGAACGGTGACAAGCCCACCGACGGCGCCAAGCCCCAGGGCAGCGCCAAGCCGATCAGCGGCAGCCTCGCCTCGACCGGTTCGAACTCCGCGCTGCCGATGATCGGACTGGTCGGCGGGGTCACCGTGGTGGCCGGCGCCGGTGCGGTGTTCGCGGCCCGTCGCCGCAAGGCGGGCACGCACGCGTAACGCGCGTACAGACCAGCGAAGGGACCTGCGCTCGGAGGGGGGCGCAGGTCCCTTCGCCTTTTGTCCGGGCGGATCCGTTACTGCTTGGGCGGGACGGCCGGGATTCCCAGGAACGGCAGGCGCAGCGCGCCGAACGCCTCCGCCGGTACCGCCGGGCTGACCGGCTCCACCGGCTTCAGCCGCTCGTAGGCCGCGCCCTGCGTCGGACGCGGGTCCGTCTCGCCCTTGTTCGGCCAGTACGACATCGCGCGCTCGGCCTGGGCGGTGATGGTGAGCGACGGGTTCACGCCCAGGTTGGCCGAGACCGCGGCGCCGTCGACGACCGAGATACCGGGGTGGCCGTAGAGGCGGTGGTACGGGTCGATGACACCCGTCTCGCGCGAGTCGCCGATCGGGCAGCCGCCGAGGAAGTGCGCGGTGAGCGGGGTGCCCATCAGCTCGCCCACATTGGAGCCGGCGAAGCCGTTGATGTCGGCGGCGATCGCGGAGGCGGCCTCGGAAGCGGCCCTGATCTGCTTGGGGTTGGGGGCGCCATGTCCCTGGCGTGCCGTCAGCAGGCCGCGGCCCACACCCGTCGGCTTCAGATATGTCGTCAGCGAGTTGTCCAGGGACTGCATCACCAGGCCGATGATGGTCCGCTCCGACCAGCGGCGGTTGGAGAGCGAGCGCAGGACGAGAAGCGGGTGGCGGGCCGCGTTGGCGAGCCAGCCGGCGACCCTCGACGAACCCTCCGCGTACGGCACTTGCAGGATCGACAGGCCGCCCATCGAGTTGGAGCCCTTGCCGTAGCGGACGGGCTCGATGTGGGTGCTGTCGTCCGGGTGGACGGAGGAGGTGATGGCGACTCCACGGGTGAAGTCCACCTTCGCCGCGCCCGTCGCCTTGCGGTAGCGGCGGTCGTCGGTCTGCGCACCGACCAGCGCCTCCGAGTTGGTACGGGTCAGCTCGCCCAACCGCTCAGAGAGGTGCGGGAGTTGACCGCCTGCCTTCATGCGGTGCAGCAGCGTCTGGGTGCCGTAGGTACCCGCGGCGATCACCACGCGGCGGGCCTTGAAGACCCTGCCCTTCGCCTTGCGGCGGTCGTCGGTGGGGAGTGTGGCGACCGCGTAGCCGCCCTGTGAGTCCTCCGTGACCGAGACGACCGTCGTCAGGGGGTGCACGACCGCGCCCGCCTTCTCGGCGAGGTGGAGGTAGTTCTCGTTCAGGGTGTTCTTCGCGCCGTGCCGGCAGCCGGTCATGCACTCGCCGCACTCGGTGCAGGCCTTGCGGGCCGGGCCGACGCCCCCGAAGTAGGGGTCGGCGACCTGCTCCCCCGGCTCGGCCTTCGCCGTCCCGTCGGCGTCCTCGCCGTCGCCGAAGAACACACCGACGGGCGCCATGTGGAAGGTGTCGCCGACGCCCATCCGCTCCGCGGCCGCCTTCAAATGCACGTCGGAGGGGGTCGTCGTTGGGTTGAGCCGTACGCCCAGCATGCGCCGCGCCTGGTCGTAGTACGGCTTCAGCTCCTCCTGCCAGTCGGTGATGTCACGCCACTGGGGGTCGTCGAAGAAGGGCTTCGGCGGTACGTAGAGGGTGTTGGCGTAGTTGAGGGAGCCGCCGCCCACGCCCGCGCCGGCCAGCACCATGACGTTGCCCAGCAGATGGATGCGCTGGATGCCGTACATGCCGAGCCTGGGGGCCCAGAGGTAGTTCCTCAGATCCCAGGAGTTCTTGGGCAGCGACTCCCGGGTGAAACGGCGGCCCGCCTCCAGGACACCGACTCGGTAGCCCTTCTCCGTCAGGCGCAGGGCGGTCACCGAGCCGCCGAAGCCGGATCCGACGACGAGGACGTCGTAGTCGTAGGTGTCCTGGGACACGTGCTCTCCTCTTTGAGAACGGGTGTGAGGGGGTGCGCGCCGGCACGGGCGCCCTAGCGGAAGCGGAACGCCTTCATCAGCCGCAGGCTCCGGCTCATGAACTCCGCGTACTTCTCGTCGTTCATGCCCAGTGCCGGGGCCATCGGGAGGAGGCGCTGCTGGGCCACCGTCTGGGCCTCGGTGTACTTGAGGATGCCCTCGGAGCCGTGGCGGCGGCCGAGACCGGAGTCCTTCATGCCGCCCATCGGGGACTGGACGCTGCCGTAGGCCGGGGCGTAGCCCTCGTTGACGTTCACCGTGCCGGTGCGCAGGCGCGAGGCGACGTCCCGGCCGCGGCGGCCGTCCTTCGTCCAGACCGACGAGTTCAGCCCGTACGGCGTGGAGTTGGCCTGCTCGACGGCCTCGTCGTCGGTCTTGAAGCGGTAGATCGAGACGACCGGGCCGAAGGTCTCCTCGGTGCAGACGGACATGGGTTCCGTCACTCCGTCGAGGATCGTCGGCTCGAAGAAGTACGGGCCGATGTCCGGGCGGGCGACCCCGCCGGCGACGACCTTGGCGCCCTTGGCGACGGCTTCCTCCACGTGCCGGGTCACCGTCTCCAGCTGGCGCTCGCCCACCAGGGAGCCCATGTCGGCGCCGTAGGCCAGGGAGGTGCCCAGGCGCATGGCCTTGGTGCGGGCGGCGAAGCGCTCGACGAAGGCGTCCGCGATCGACTCGTGGACGTACAGCCGCTCGATGGAGATGCAGAGCTGGCCCGCGGAGGAGAAGCAGGCGCGGACGGCGCCGGCCGCGGCCTTCTCGATGT
Organism: Actinobacteria bacterium OV320; assembly: GCA_001298545.1. Taxonomy (GTDB): domain Bacteria; phylum Actinomycetota; class Actinomycetes; order Streptomycetales; family Streptomycetaceae; genus Streptomyces; species Streptomyces coriariae. Next base: position 69,384 of record LJCX01000029.1, on the reverse strand, counting down.
CGGCGTCCTCGAGGACCAGCATGGCGTTCTTGCCGCCGAGTTCGAGGGAGACACCGATGAGACGGGCGGCGGCGCCCTGGGCGACCTCGCGGCCGGTACGGGTGGAGCCGGTGAAGGAGACGTAGTCGGCGTGCCGGACGACCTCCGGGCCGACGACGGGACCCTCACCGAGGACGACTTGGAAGACCTCGGCGGGCAGACCCGCCTCGACGAGCAGGTCACGGGCCCACAGGGCGGTCAGGCAGGTCTCGGTGTCCGGCTTCATCACGACCGCGTTGCCCGCGACGAACGCCGGCAGCGCGTCGCCGACCGACAGCTCCAGCGGGTAGTTCCAGGGGGCGATCTGGCCCACGACACCGCGCGGGTGGCGCAGCTCGGTCACCTTCGTCAGCGTCGGCATGGCGCCCGCGTGCCGCTTGGGGCGGAGGTAGGCGGGAGCCTTGCGGCCGTAGTGCCGGGCGGCGACGGCCACCGCCTGCACCTCCTCGTGGGCGTGCAGACGGGCCTTGCCGGTCTCCAGCTGGATGAGGTCGAGCACCTCGGCCTGGCGCTCCAGCACCAGGTCGTGGAAGCGGAGCAGGACGGCGGCGCGTTCCCGCACGGGCGTCCGTTCCCAGACCGCCTGCGCCTTGCGGGCCGCCTCGAAGGCCTTCAGCACGTCGTCGGGCGTGGACTCGGGCAGGTCGGCCAGCTTCTCGCCGGTGAACGGCGTGTGGTTGGCGGTACGGCCGGAGCCGGTCACCCCCTTGGTGAGCTGGGCGACCAGCTCCGGCGTGACCACGTCTGCGGCGGTACGGACGCCGGTGGGGGCGGGGGCGAGGGGGTTGGTACCGGTCGTGGTCGTCCCACTGATCTCGGTGCCGGTCTTTTCCGGGGCCTGCGAGTCCGTCATGAGGCGCAGAGTATGACGTGGGGAGGACTTTGGGTACCCGCCGGTAATACGGTTTCACCGACCGCACACATGGCGCCAGCGTTCACTGGCAACAAACCTGCTGATCAGGACGTCATGCCCGGTCATTTACCGATCTCCAGCCGGTCGCGCGCCTCCTTGAACACCGCCGTGCCCTGCTTCTCCTCCGGCGTCCCCTTGGGCATGTCGACGCGCAGCTCGTACATGCGGGCGTCGGCGGTGAGGACGAACAGCTCCATGACCCGGGTCGGGGTGGCGTCCAGACCGTAGGTGGTATCGGCGAGGGCGGCCTGGGCGCCGTGGAAGCTGGTGCGGGTGGTCCGGGTGCGCGCGTCCGGGTGGTGGCCGTTCCAGGTCTCGTGCGCCTGGGCGGCCCTGGCCATCGGGGCGGCGGGCGCCTTGTCCCAGAGGGTGAGGCGGACGTCGACCGCGCCCGCCGAGTAGACCACCAGGCGCGGCTGCCGATCCGCGTCGGCCTGCCGGGCCGACTGCCGGTACCGGCTCGGGAGGGAGAGGACGGCGGCCAGCCCGGCCTCGCGGTGAGCGACCCACGGTGCGCCCGCGACGGCGGATGCGGACGCTGAGGCGGATGCTGAGGTTGAGGCGGATGCAAAGGCGGAGGCGGAGGGTTCCGTCGGTGCCGAACCGGCGTAGGTCACCGGCCGTTCGGCCGCCCCGCTGTCGGCTCCGCCGAGCCAGGAGCTCCCCCACCAGGTCCCGCCGGCGAGCAGCCCGACGAGCACGGCCAGGGTCAGCGAGCGACGCGTCGGCGGGCGCCGGAGGCGGCCCGCACCGGCCGGCCCCGGTTCGGTGGCCGGGGCGGGGTGGGGCTGCGGTCCGGGGCGGTCGTTCGCAGCGGGCCGCGCGCTCGGTCGCGCCGGGTCGGGCCGCGCCGCACCCACGCGTAGCGTTCCCGCGTCCTCACCGAACTCCCGCAGGGCCCGCATGTCCTGAGGCTCGGCCCCCTCCGCCTTCTCCCCCTCCGCCTTCTCCCTCTTTGCCGCCTCCTCCGCCTTCTCCCTCTTTGCCGCCCTCGCCTTCTCCGCTTCCTCCGACTCCTCAGTCCCGCGCTCCCCGCGCTCCCCTTGCCCCCCTTGCTCCCCGGCCGGGACCGGTCGGCCCTCCGTGATCGCCGCGAGGATCTCGGCGACCTCCGCCGGGTCGGGCCGCTGTACCGGGTCGCGTACCAGGAGCCGTACGACGAGCGGGCCGAGCGGGCCGGCCTGTTTCGGCTCCGGTGGGTCCGCGGCGACGACCGCGGCGAGCGTGGACTCCACGGTCGTACGGCGGAACGGGGACCGGCCCTCCACCGCCGCGTACAGCAGGACGCCCAGGGACCAGAGGTCGGAGGCGGGGCCCCCGCCCCGTCCGGCCATCCGCTCGGGCGCGACGAACTCCAGCGAGCCGACGAACTCGCCGCTGACGGTGAGGGACTCCTCGCCCTGGATGTGGGCGATGCCGAAGTCGGTGAGGACGACCCGGCCATGGGGGCGCCCCCGCTCGGGCGAGGTCGGGGGTGGGGGAGGGCCGAGCAGGACGTTGGCGGGTTTCACGTCCCGGTGGACGATGCCGACGGCGTGCGCGGCGCGCAGGGCGCCGAGGACGGCGAGGCCGATCCGGGCGGCCTCGGCCGGATCGAGGGGTCCGCGCTTCAGCACCTCGTGCAGGGACTCGCCGCGGACCAACTCCATGACGATCCAGGGGAGTCCGCCCTCCGGGTCGGCACCCGCCCCCTCCTCGACCACGACGTCGTGGATGGCGACGGCGCAGGGGTGGTCGACCCGGGCGGCGGCCCTGGCCTCGCGGTGCAGGCGATGGGCGGCCCGGCGGTGGAAGTCGTCCTCGGGATCACCGGGCAGCCGGGGCTGCTTGACGGCGACCTCGCGTTCCATGAGCTCGTCGCGGGCCCGCCAGACGGTGCCCATACCGCCGGAGCCGATACGTTCCAGCAGCCGGTAGCGCCCGCCCACCGTCCGGTTCTCGGCGCCGCCGGGGTCCCCGTCGTTGCTCATGCCTCCATGACTACCACGATCTCCGGCGCCCTCACCTGCCCACGGCGAACCGTCCCGTTTCCAGCCGCCGCACCTCCACCGCACCCGGCCCGGCGAAGTGTGCGGGAATCACCAACTCTCTCTCCTTTGCCGCGCGTTCGAGGATCCGGGCGCGCTGGGCCGCCGCGAGTGCGGGGTCGAGGCAGAAGCAGCTGCTGCACTCGGGCCGCAGCACCTGCACCGGGTTGTGCAGCAGGTCGCCGACGAACACGGCCCGTTCGCCGCGCGAGGCCACCCGCAGGACGGCCGAGCCCGGGGTGTGGCCGGGGGCCGACTCCAGGGTGAGGTGCTCGTCGACCCGGTGCTCCCCCTCCCAGAGCACCGCCTGCCCGGCCCGGTGCACGGGAGCGACGCTGTCCTCGTAGACCAGGCGGTCGTCCTCCCGCACGCCGCCGCCGTAGCCGCCCGCGGGGCCGAAGTGGGCGTCGTCGGCGGCCGGGAGGAGGTAGGAGGCGCGGGGGAAGGTCGGCACCCACTCCCCCTCGACATCGAGGGTGTTCCAGCCGACGTGGTCCGCGTGGATATGGGTGTTGACCACGACGTCGACGTCCTGCGGGCGCACCCCGGCCCGTTCCAGCCGCCCCGGCAGGTCTCCCTGCCGCCGGTGGAAGTGCGGGAAGCCCGGCCGCTCCCGCCCGTTGCCGACGCCGGTGTCGACGAGGATTGTCCGGCCGGCACTGCGCACCACCCAGGTCTGCAGCGCCGACATCACCCGGTCGCTGTCGGGGTCCCAGTGGTCCGGGGCGAGCAGCTCCCGGTGCTCCTTCCACACCTCGGGACCGCAGCCGGGGACGAGGTCGGGAGCGGGCACGAAGAGGGACTGCCACTCCACCACCCGGAGGATCTCGACGTCCCCGACCGTGAAGCTCTGCACGTGTTCGTCAGTCATGTCGGCGAGCCTAGGGAGGCACCCCTGAGCGTTTCGATGCCCGAACCGCTCAAACGGATACGCGTCCGCCTCACCTACGCTTCCCTCATGGACGTGGTGAGCGACGCGATCTCCTCGGTACGCACCGGACGGCCGCACTCCGACCGGCTGGCGGTGAGCGGGAGTTGGTGCACCCGGATCGCCGCCTACGAGGGGGCCGGCTTCCATGTCGTCCTGGCGGGGAGCTGCTGGCTGCTGCCGGAGGGCGGTACGGGGATCCCCCTCGGCCCGGGGGACGTCGCGCTGCTGCCGCACGGTGCGGGGCACGTGCTGGCCGACGGGCCGGTGGACGCGGCGACGGCGGCCCGTGCGGTGCCGTTCGAAGAGGTCCGGCCGCCTCACACGGCGGGTGACGTGGAGCTGCTGTGCGGCAAGTACCGGCTGGACCGCAGCCGTACGCACCCGCTCCTCGCGGAGCTGCCCCAGGTGGTGCACCTGGCGATCCGGGCCGACCGGCCGTCCGAACTCCGGGGCGCGGTCGACCTGCTGGCCCATGAGCTCGACGGCCGCCGGCCGGGGTCCTCCCTGGCCCTGCCCAGCCTGCTCGACCTGCTGCTCGTCTACATGGTCCGGGCGTGGCTGGCGCGGGCCGCGACGGGCACCTGGCCGGCCGTCCTCGGCGACCCGGTGGCCACGGCCGCGCTGCGCGCGCTGCACGCGGACCCGGCCGCGCCCTGGACCAACGACAGTCTCGCGGCCCGGGCGGGGGTCTCCCGGGCGACACTGGCGCGCCGCTTCACCGCGCTGGTCGGCCGTCCGCCGATGGCGTACCTCACGTGGTGGCGGCTGACGCTCGCCGCGGCCCGGCTGCGCGAGACGGACGCGCCGCTGGCGGCGGTGGCCCGGGAGACGGGGTACGGCAGCCCGTACGCCCTCTCCCACGCCTTCAGCCGGGAGTTCGGGACGACCCCGGGGCGGTACCGGGCCGCGCCCGGCCAGGGACCGGCCTAGAGCTTGTCGATCTTCAGGTTGGCGATCGCGATGTCGGCCACCTCCTGGCCGCGCCGGGTGAAGTCGCCCTTGCCCGGGTAGCCGATCATCAGTTTGTACATGTCACCGCCGGTGGACTTGTAGTACAGGATCCTGAGCTCGCGCGGGGCCGGTTCCTGAGTGTCGGTGGTGGTGTAGACGACCGTGTTCCCGGCGGCCTTCCGGTCGTGGAAGGTCATGTTGTCGTCGGTCGAGGTCTTCGGCCCTTCCGGCATTTCGAGCTCGTAGCTGCCGGACTCCTTGAAGTCCCCGTCGTCGGCGTACATCTCGGCGGCCGCGGAGGCCTTGATCTCGTGGCCGGTGTCCTCGGCCTTGCGGTCCACCAGCAGGACGACCGAGATCGCGCCGCTCGGGTCGGTGTAGCTGACCCAGTGTTCGTCGTCGGCGGCGTTCTTCCCCGGCTCGCCGCGTACGTAGGTGTCGGGCACCGCCAGCGTCGCGGTGACCGTCTTCTCGGGCTTCGTCGTCCAGCCGTCCGGCAGCGGCCCCGCGAACGGGTCCGCGACCACCAGGTACGCCGCCACCGCCGCCGCGACGACCGCCGCGCCGAGCCCGGTCCACACCGCGCGGCCGAACCGGCGCCGGGCGCGCGGGACTTCCACCTGCCGTACGACCTGGGTGGCCTGGGGGGCGGGCGGCTCGGCGGCGGCCTCCAGCAGGGCCCGCACCCGTGCGGCGGCCGGGCGGCGCGCCGGATCCTTCTCCAGCAGACCGTTGACGGCCTCGGCGAGCGGGCCCTGGGCGGCGGCGGGCGGCGCGGGCACCGCGTTGAGGACGGACTGGAGCGTGGCCGGGGTGTTGCTGCGGCGGAACGGCGAGACGCCCTCCGTCGCCGCGTACAGCACCACGCCCAGGGACCACAGGTCGCAGGCCGGACCGGGGCGCTGGCCCAGCACCCGCTCGGGGGCGATGTACTCGGGCGAGCCGACGAAGCCGCCGGTGTCGGTCAGGTTGGTCTCGCCCTCGATCTGGGCGATGCCGAAGTCCGTGAGGACGATCCGGTCGTGGTTGCCGAGGAGGATGTTGTCCGGCTTCACGTCCCGGTGCAGGATGCCCGCCGCGTGCGCGGCCTCCAGCGCGCCGAGCACCTCCAGGCCGACCCTGGCCGCCTCGCGCGCGCCGAGCGTGCCCTCCTGGAGGGCGTCGCCGAGCGAGCGCCCGTGGACCAGCTCCATCACGATCCACGGCCGGCCGTCGACGACCGCCACGTCGTGCACGTTCACCACGGCCGGATGGTCCAGCCGGGCCGCGGCCCGCGCCTCGCGGCGCATCCGCTCGAACGCGTTGGCCTGTTCACGTTCGGGAAGGTGGTCCGGCACACGGGGTTCCTTGACGGCGACCTCGCGGTCCACCGTCTCGTCCTTGGCGCGCCACACCGTGCCCATGCCGCCGTGCCCGAGCTTGGCGAGCAGCCGGTAGCGTCCCGCGATGAGCCGCCCGACGCCCGGCTCCTGCGGCGCGGCGACCTGGACAGGCACCGCCGCCTGCTGCTGCGGTGCCGGCCTGGGCGGTTGCAGAACAAAACTCGTCGTCTCGTCGGCCTCGTGGCCGGCGCCCCCGTCGAAACTCATGGGTCCATCCATATCGCGCCAGGCAGGCCGGTATCCACCGGCGGCCCCCACCGGTCACAGACCCGTGACGCGCAACGTTCCTTATCTCCCGTTTAGGTCGATACGGCGAAGGTGTCCACCGCGACGTCGAAGTACTCCCGCGCCTCCCGCACCTTCCCGACCGGCGCCGACACCCACACGTCGTACAGCAGCCCGCCCTCCTCCCAGCACAGGTCGTACGTGTGCCGGGGCCCCTCCGCCGCGCTGAAGCCGTTCCAGGTGAACTCCCAGAGGGCGGCGGGGTGCCCGCCGTGACCGGTCTCGGTGACCCGGCCGTCGTGGTAACCCGGGTTGGTGTCCGGGCCCTCGGCGGCGGCCGACTCCATCACGGCGAGCGGGCCGCCGGGCGGTGCGGCGGCGACCTTGACGCCGAGCCGGAAGACCTGCCCGGGGGACATGTAGAAGACCCGCTCGCCCTGCGGTACGCGGGTGAAGTCCTCCGGCACGGCGAGCGAGAACCCGGCGGGATCCACCGCCACGCGGTAGCCGGAGGGGGCGGTGGGCGTACCGGGACGGTCGTCCGAGGCGGGGGAGGCGGAGCCCCCCGTGGCGGACGCGGCGGGCCCCGAGGGCCGGGAGGACGTGGTGGCGCCGGAGGGGGAACGGGTGGCCGAGGAGGCCCCGGTGGGCGTGGGGCTCGTCGAGCCGCTCGCCGAGGACCCCGGCGCCGAACTCGTGGGCGTGCGCCCGCCGTCGCCGTCGCCGTTCAGCAGCAGCGCCGCCGCCGACACCCCCGCCCCCGCCATCGCGGCGACCAGCAGCGCGGCCACGAGCACGCCCCGCGTGGAGCGCTCCCGGGCCGGTGCCTCCCACCGCGGCCGGGGCAGGTCCGCCTGGGTCGGCGTGTACCTCGACGACACCGGCGTCGGGGTACGCCCGGTGTCCAGATAGGCGCGCAGCAGCCGCTCCGCCTCCTCGGCCGTCAGCCGCCGGTCCGGATCGCGTTCCAGCAGCCCCCGGACGACGGGCAGCAGCGGCTCGGCCTGCGCGGGCGTCCGGATCTCGGCGAACACGACGGCGTGCAGGATGCCGCCCAACGAGTCGCGACGGAAGGGGGACTCGCCGCTCAGCGCCGTGCACAGCAGCGCGCCCAGCGACCACAGGTCGGCTTCCGCGCCGGTCCGCGCCCCGGACATCCGCTCCGGCGCGGTGTACTCGGGCGAGCCGACGAACGACCCGGTCTCGGTGAGCGTGGTGGCGCCCGCGACCTGCGCGATACCGAAGTCGGTGAGGACGACTCGGTCGCTGTCGCCTTCGAGCAGGACGTTGGCGGGCTTGATGTCCCGGTGCAGGACCCCGGCCGCGTGCGCGGCGCGCAGGGCCCCGAGCAGCGCGATGCCGATCCGGGCCGCCTCGGCGGGCTCGATCGGTCCCCGTGCGGCGATCCGGTCGGCGAGCGAGCCGCCGTCGATCAACTCCATGACGATGTACGGGCGTTCGCCGTCCTCGACGACATCGTGCACGACGATGATGTGCGGGTGGCTCAGCTGGGCCACCGCGCGGGCCTCGCGCAGTGTCCGGTCACGGCGGCCACGCGCCTCCTCGTCGGAGAGCGTGTCGTCCTGGGTCAGCTCCTTGACGGCGACACGCCGTCCGAGCAGCTGGTCGGTGGCGCCCCACACGACCCCCATGCCTCCGCGCCCGAGTCTCGCGTCCAGCCGGTAACGGCCCGCGATGACCCGTACGGCGTCCCCGCCCCCCTCTGTCCCCATGGGCTCATCATGCCCCACCGGACGTCACGCCTCCGGGGCGCCGTCCGGCCAACTACCGGGACGGGCGGAACTCTACGAAGTCGGCTCCCGCCAGCTCTGCAGTACGGTTTTGAACTGCTTGGCCGCCTCGGTCCAGTCCTCGGCGGGCGAGGACATGTAGATCGCGTACTCGGTGCCGTCGCGGGACACGTACGTCTCCTCGATCGCGCGGCGCGGCCCGGGGAACTCCGTGTCCTTCGCCAGCGCGGTCCAGGTGTACTCCCACTCGGAGCCCTCCCGGTCCCGGTAGACGTTCTTCTCCAGGGTGACCCGGTTGTAGGCGACCAGCCGCTCGAGCTGCTGTTCGAGGTCGATCTGGTGCGCGTACGGGTCGCTGAAGTCGGGGGACCTGTCGAGGGCGATACGGATGAAGTGCTCGCCGCCGTCGGGCGTGTAGTCGATCTGCTTGAGGTCGCCGTCGTCCTGGTACACGTCCCGCTCCCAGCCCTTGGGGAGCGAGAGCCCGAAGCCCAGCGGGTCGTTGATCTCCTTCCAGGAGTCGGCGCCCTGCTCGCCGGGGGTGCTCGTCCCGGTGGGGGCGCTCGGGCTCGGCGAGGTGGACGCCGACGCGGACCCGCCGGTGCCCTGCCGCCCCTCGTCCCACTTCTGCCACGCCACGGCCGTACCCCCGCCGACCAGCGCGGCGAGGACGACCACCAGCGCCAGCACACGACGACGGCGCCGAGGCGGCCGGGACTGCCGGGTGTCCGGGCCCGGGCCGATGTCCGTCGGCCCCACGGCGGTCGCGGAGGTCGCGGGGTGACCGGGAACGGGCGTCGCCGCCTCCGGCGCCACCGGAACGTAAGCGGTGCCGGCCGTCGGGTGGGACAGCGGGTGCGCCCCGGAGGGATGCCCCCCGGCGGTGCGGTCGGGCCCCCCGTACTGCGTCGGCACGTACGCCTGTGCCCCGCTGGGGCGCCGGCCCTCGGCCGCCTCCGCGAGGAGCTGCTCGGTCTCGGCGGTGTCGGGACGGGTGGCCGGGTCCTTGCGCAGCAGGGCGGTGATGACCGGGCCGAGCGGGCCGGCGTACCGGGGGTCGGCGGCCTCCTCCTCGACGACGGCCTGAAGCGTGGTCAGCGGCGAGGTGCGCCGGAACGGCGACCGCCCCTCGACCGCCGTGTACAGCGTCGCGCCCAGCGCCCACAGGTCGGAGGACGGGCCGGGGTCCTGGCCGCGCACCCGCTCGGGGGCCAGGTAGTCGACCGAGCCGACCACCTCCCCGGTCCGGGTGATGGTGCTGTCGCCCTCGATCTGGGCGATGCCGAAGTCGGTGAGGAGGACGCGGCCGTCGTGCGAGAGCAGCACGTTGCCGGGCTTGACGTCACGGTGCAGGACGCCGGCGGAGTGCGCGGCGCGCAGGGCGCGCAGCACCCACAGACCGATCCGGGCCGCCTCGGTGGGCTCGACCCGCCCGTCCTCCTTGACGGCGTCGGCCAGCGAGCGGCCCTCGACCAGTTCCATCACGATCCACGGCCGGCCGTCGTGCTCGAGCACGTCGTGCACGGTGACCACGGCGGAGTGGTTGATCCGCGCCGCCGCGCGGGCCTCCGCCCTGGTCCGCGCCAGCAGGACGGCCTGGTCGCCCTCCGCGACATAGAGCGCCGCCGTCAACTCCTTGATGGCGACGGCCCGGTGGAGCAGCTCGTCGTGCGCACGCCACACCCGGCCCATACCGCCGCTCCCGATGGCGTCGGCGAGCCGGTAGCGACCCGCCAGGAGCAGGCCCTGCATCTGATTCACGTTGCCCCGCAATGCTCTTGACAGCGCAAGCCTAAGGACCGGGCACCTTCCGGGGAACCGGCAGGGTGCCAAGGTGACAGCACTGTGACGGTTGTCGCTTCCCCGGCCGGCGGGGAACCGAACGGAACCGGGCGGGACCGGGTGGTCGCTCAGCCGGTGTACTGGTAGGTGGCCGACGCCTGCTCGAACAGCCTGGTGACCTCGTCCCGTTCGGCCTCCGGGCCCCTGACCTGCACGATGTGGTACCGCCCCGAGATGAGGATCGCGACATTGCGGACGTACAGCGCCCGTCCGTCGCCGCCGGTCCAGGTGAACTGCCCCTCGGCCATGGTCCGAGCGCCCACCGTCGTCGTGCGCAGCCCGGAGGCCGTCGCCCAGCTGGAGTCACGGTACGGCTGGAGCTCGCTCTCCTTCTCCCGCTGGTAGACCATCGGATCGCTGCCGTTCGAGGCCGCGCTGTCGCGGCCGGGTACGACGATCAGCTCGAAGTCGCCGTGCGTGTACACGACCTGGCCGCGCCCGTTCTTCGGGGTGCGGTCCCAGCCGTTGGCCACGGCGACCCGGAAGCCGGCGTCGTCCGCGCGGACGGTGAACCCGGCGGCGGCCTGTGTCCCGGACCCACCGGTCTGCGTCTGGGTGGCCTCCGCCCCCGAGGACGCGGAGGACGGGGAGGCGCCGGTGCCCGGCGAGGTCTGGTCGGGCCTGGGTTCGCTGCTCGCCTCGGGAGCCTGGCCGCCCGGTGCTCCGGTGGCCCCGGTCCGCTGGGAGCCGTCCGTCCCGGCCGCGCCCTCCTCGTCCGCCTTGGGCATGAACATCAGGGCGTACGCGATCGCCCCGGCCAGCAGGAGCAGGATCAGCACCAGCAGGGTGCGGCCCAGGCTGCGGGGCGAACCGCTCGCCTCCGGCCGGCCGCGTTTGTGCCGCCCGTGAGTGGCGGGCAGACCGGCACGGCGTCTGCGCACCAGTTCGCCCCGGCGGCGGACGATCGGCAGCCGGCGCGGATCGGTCGGCGGCGCGGCGACGACGTACGTGCCCGCCTCCGGCTCCGGCGCGGACCGCACCAGCGAACGCAGCCAGCCCCGCAGTTCCTCGAAGCCGAGGCGCTCGGTCGGGTCCTGGCGCAGCAGCGACTCCACGACCGGCCTGAGCGGTCCGCACTCCTCCGCGAAGGCCGGCGGCTCCGCGCACACCATCTGCACCAGCTCGGCCGTCGACTCCTCCGGGTAGGGCGCATGCCCCTGTACGGCCCGGAAGAGCAGCGCGCCCAGCGCCCACAGGTCGGTCGCGGGACCGATCGGCGCGGCCAGCTGCCAGTTCTCGTGCACCGGCCCGGCCTGCTCGGGCGCCCAGCGTTCGGTGACCGGACCGACCACGGCCATCCGCGCCTGACGTGCTCGCTCGGCGGCCAACGCGGTGGCGGGCCCGCGCCGGGGCACGCTCCCGGGCGTCCCGGCCACCAGCTCGTCCCACCGGGCCCCGCCCCGCACCTCGCCCGCCGGCCCCTGGCCCTGTGCGGGCACCTGAGCACCGGGGACGGGCGTGAGCGAAGGGTGGTGCGACGCCGGAGGGGCGGCATACGGTGCGCCGCCGGCACCGGGAGCTGGACCGGCGGTGTGGAGATGAGCGGGCCGGCCCTGGCCGTACCCGGCGGGGCCGGGCACGGGCGCGCCCGAGACGCCGTAGGGGTCGGCGATCTGCCCGGGGGGATTGCCTGCCGGGGTCCCGTGGCCGTCGTCGCCCGGGGTACGGGCGCCGGGCAGGGCCGCACGTCCGTTCTGCTGCGCCTCCTGGGCCTCCTGCACCCGGGCCGCCGCCCGCGCTCCCGCGCGGTACGCGGCGATCGCCCCGGCACGCGCGGCCCGGATGTCTCCACCGGTCTCCACGGGCGCCCTGCGGGCCACCGCCCCGGACGCCCCGCCGCCACCGGACGGCTCACCCGCCGGCACCGGCAACGCGCCGGACGCCCGCGCCTCTATGGCGGCCCGCCGAGCGGCCTCGGGATCGACCGCACCGGCACCGAGCCCACCCCCACCGGGGCCGACCCCGACGGACCCGACGGACCCGGCGAAACCACCGAAGCCACCGGAACCGCCCGAGCCACCGGAACCGGCGGGGCCACCCGGGCCGCCGAGAGCGCCCGGCCCGTCCTGTCCTCCCTGTCGGGGCTCAGGCGCGGAAGTCCGGGGCCCGGCGACGCTCCCGCCGTGGCCGCCCGCGTCCCCGTTCCCCCGGGCCGCGGCGGCCCGCTCACGCTCCGCCGCGTCCGGCGCCGGCACCGGGTCGTACCCGCACAGCGCCTCCTCCGCCGCGCCGACCGCCAGGCCGGTCAGCATGACCCGCCCGTCGTCGCAGACGAGGACCGTGCGCGCGGTGATGTTCCGGTGCACCCAGCCGTGAGCGTGCAGCACCCGCAGTGCCATCAGTACGTCGGCGGCGACCTCGGCCGCGCGGTACGGCGTCAGGGGCTTCTCGGCGAGCAGTGCCGACAGCGGCCGTGCGGCCACCAGTTCACTCACTATCCACAGCGAGCCGCCCTCGGCGAACACGTCGAAGACCTGGTCGAGCCGCGGATGGTCGGGAATACTCGCCGTGGCCTGCGCCGCCTCCATGGCACGCCGGACGACGGGGTCGGCGGGCCGTCGCGTCCCCTCGCCCACGCCCACGCCCCGTGGCCTCGGCCCCCGTGCCCCGCGTTCGCGCGCCGTGAAGCCCTCGGGCAGCCCCTCCGCGTCGAGCACCTCGGCCTCGACGACCTCCGGCAACGGCACCTGGCGGACCAGGACTTCCTGCCCGCTGTAGGTGTCGAAGGCGCGTGTCTCGGTGAGTTCGTACTCGTCGGAGGGCGGCAACGGCAGGCGGTAGCGGTCGACGAGTACTCGACCCGCGTAGTCGTCCACGTTGCCTCCCCCGGCCGCCCGGTCGGTCAATTCCGTTCGCGTTGCGTGCCGTTACAGCCGTATCCGGCCGTATAGCTGGATGCGTACGGTCCGCAAGCACTCACGATACGTGCCGGAGGCAACTCGCAAAGAGGGGATGCCAGATCTCACGCCCGAACACGGCCACTCGGCGGCCGCTACTTCTTGGGCGTGAACGTCTCCGTCAACGTCGTCCAGGTGGTCTGCCGCAGGTCGGTACCCCAGGCGGCGGACTTGGCCGTGTACATCAGCGCGTACCCGAGGCTGTCGTTCACGACGAAGCCGCGGTCGATGGTGCGGTACGCCGTCCCGCCGTCCGTGTAGGTGAACTCCCAGTCGGCCGTGTTCCAGCCGCGGTAGTCCACCGCCTCTATTCGGATCTTCTTGTACTGAGAGCGCGTCATGTAGCGCTCCTGGTTCTTCCAGTCGGCGACGGGATCGCCCTTGGGCGTGGTCGTCCAGGCGACGAGCAGCTTCTGTCCGTCGGGCCCGGTGAACCGGTCTCCCGCGGAGTCCGAGGACTGGTACTTCCACCCCGTGGGCAGCCCGATCGAGTACCCCTGACCACCCTTGTACGTCGTCGTCTTACTGTCCCCGGACGCGGAAACACCGGATCCGGCACCCCCGGCCGCGGAGGTGTCGCCGGACGCGGAACCGGAGGACGCGGCGGACTCCGAGGACGACGAGCCGTCCGTACGGGTCCCGTTGTCCTCGTCCTCCTTGGTGTCGGCACTCGTGCTCGCGCTCGCGCTCCCGCCGGCCACCGCCCGGGAACCGCCGCCGCCCTTCGCGCCGCCGGCGGTGTCGTCACCACCGCCGAGGGTGAGGGCCAGCACGGTACCGAGCACCGCGAGCGCCACCACGACGGCGATGATCACCAGCGTCCGCTTGGGCACCACATCGGTCAGCGGTGCCCTGGGCACGGACCGCGGCGGCAGATCCGGCGGCGTCATCACGGGCCACCCGGAACTGCGCCCGGCACCCCCGCCACTGCCCCCGGAACCAGCACCGGCACCCACGCCGCTGCCCGCACCCGCACCCGCACCTGTGCCCGAACCGGAACCGGAACGCGCCGCCGGTACGGACGGCGAAGCCTGCGCCGCACCGGACACCGGCCCGGACGCCGGCCTGGACGTCGGCTTGGAGGTCGGCCCGGACGCCGAGGTCGGCGCCGACCCCGTCGTGGCCCGGGAGACCGGGGCCGCGGGCGCGGCGGCGGACGGAGCGGCGGCGGAAGCGGAGGCCCCGGCACCCCGGCCCGCACCACTTCGCTGCGCACCGTCCTGCTGCGTACCGCTCTTCCGCGTCTCGGGCGCCCCCACGGAACCGGAAGCGCTCGTGCCGTTCGTCGACTTGGCGCGGGCCGCGGCCGCCGAGGTCGCGGCGCCCGCCGCGACGGCGGCCTTGCGCACGGAGCGGAACGCGCCGCGCAGCTTCTCGCCCGCCTCGGCGCCCGCCGAACTGCCCCTGCCTCCGGCGGCGTCCGGCAGCACCGGCAACGGCACGACCTTCGTCGCGTCCGCCGACTCGGCGTGCCGCGGCTCGGGCGCGTGCAGCACCGCGTTGAACATCGCCCGCGCACCGGCGTCGTCGAGCCGCCGCGCGGGATCCTTGGTGAGCAGGCCGTAGATGACGTCCTTCAGCGGACCCGCGTTCTTCGGCTCCTCCAACTGCTCGGTCATCACCGCGGTGAGCGTGGCGATCGCCGAACCCTTGTCGTACGGGGGCGAGCCCTCGACCGCCGCGTACAGCAGACCGCCGAGCGACCACAGGTCGGCCGCCGGGCCCGGCTTGTGACCGCGGGCCCGCTCCGGGGAGATGTACGAGGGCGCGCCCACGAGCATGCCGGTGGAGGTGATCGACGGGTCGCCCTCGACCTGCGCGATACCGAAGTCGGTCAGTACGACCCGGCCGTCCTCGGCGATCAGCACGTTCGACGGCTTCACGTCACGGTGCAGGATGCCCTCGCGATGCGCCGAACGCAGCACGTCGAGAATGGCCAGCCCGACCTCCGCCGCACGCTTCGGCTCCAGCACGCCGTCCTCACGGATGACCTCGGCGAGCGACTTGCCCTCGACGAGTTCCATCACGATCCACGGCCGGTCGTCCTCCTCGACCACGTCGAAGACCGTCACCGCGCTGTTGTTGCGGATCCGCGCGATGGCCTTCGCCTCGCGCAGCGTCCGCGTGATCAGCCGGCGCTTCTCGTCCTCGTCGATGTTCCCCGGGAACCGCAGCTCCTTGACGGCGACCGTGCGTCCGAGGGTCTCGTCCTCGGCGCGCCACACCGTCCCCATGCCGCCGCGGCCGAGTACATCTCCCAGCCGGTACCGCCCGGCGAGGAGACGTGCGCTCTTGTCCTGACGGGATGCTCCCGCCCGCTCCGCCTCCGACATGCGTCCCCTCATGCAACCCGCCCTGACAGAGCCTCCATTGTCCCTCACCCGACAAGTGCCCGACGCCCAGGGTGCCTCTCATCCCCTCCCGGCCGCACTCAGGAGCGGTGCATTCCGGCCAGAAGGTGCAGCACGCTCCGGCCACGGAGCCCCCACGAGCCCCTTTCGTCGGCCGGGGACCCGATGAAGTGAGGCGCGACCGGCCCTGGATGATGAGCCTGCCGGGAGTGAAGGGAAGAAGGGAGGAGCCGTGATGCGACCGCTTCGCAGCATGGTGGCCGTACCCGTGTCCCTCGCGCTCCTCGGCCTGTTCACAACAGGCTCACAGGCGGCCCCCGTGCCCGCCACGGACTCCCTCCTCCCGCTGCTCCTCACCCGGGGCAAGGCGCCCGCCGCCGCCCTGCTGGCCCGTGAGGAGAGCGGCACCCGCTACGCGGAGGCGGGCCCGGGCATCTCCCGGTCCGACCACTTCAGGGCCGGCAGTATCACCAAGACCTTCCTCGCGACCGTCGTGCTCCAACTGGCCGCCGAGCACCGGCTCTCACTGTCCGACACGGTGGAGTCGCACCTGCCGGGCCTGGTGCGCGGGGCGGGCAACGACGGGCGCGCGCTGACCCTGCGTTCCCTGCTCACCCACACCAGTGGCCTGTACGACTTCACCCGGGACACCGAGGGCACCGTCCCCGTGCTCCCGCTGCAAGCCGTCCGTATCGCCGTCACCCACCCTCCGGCCGACCGCGGCCGCTTCGCCTACTCCAACACCAACTACGTCCTGCTCGGCCTGGTGGTCGAGCAGGTCACCGGCCGCTCGTACGCCACGGAGGCGGAGCGGCGGATCATCGCTCCCCTGCGTCTGACGGGCACCTCCTTCCCCGGCTCCCGCACCTCTCTGCCCTCCCCGCACGGCCGCGCCTACGACCCGGACGGGACCGATGTCACCGGACTCGACCCGCGGGTGGCCGGGGCCGCGGGCGAACTGGTGACCACACTCACCGACCTGGACCGCTTCTACGCGGCGCTGCTCGGCGGCGAACTGCTGCCCCCGCGCCGGCTGCGCGAGATGCTCGACACCCGTACCGCACACGGCTCGTACGGCATGGGCCTGTTCCCCGCGAAGCTCCCGTGCGGCGTCACGGTGTGGGGGCACAACGGCCGGATCTCCGGCAGCTACGTGCGCACCGCGGCCACCGTCGACGGTCGGCGTGTCCTCACGTTTCGGGTGAACACGACGGCGATCGCAGACCCCGCCCTCGAACCGGCCCTGCTCGCCGCCGAGTTCTGCCCTCGCAATACGTAGAACGAGCCGGTTCCGAACGGAGATCCCGGATCGCGACACCCGTTCGAGTGAAACAACCACGAGAAAGCCGAACCCGGCCGGACCCGGCCCGACCCGACGCGGCCGGGCAGGACCCGAACAGGACCGGACAGGACCCGGACGGGACCAGGCAGGACCCGAACGGGACCAGGCAGGACCCGAACGGGACCGGGCAGGGCCCGAACGGGACCGGGCAGGGCCCGAGCAGGCAGGGGAACGGAACGTCAGAGCTGCACGATGTCCGGTGCTCCCAGGCGTGCCGCATCCGCCGTCAGGTCGTCGGGCTGGCGCTGGGACTCGCGCTCGGCCTCCACCCGCTTCTCGTAGTGCTGGACCTCGCGCTCGATGTGGTCCTTGTCCCAGCCGAGGACCGGCGCCATCAGCTCGGCGGCCTCTCGGGCGCTGCGCGTGCCGCGGTCGAAGGTCTCGATGGAGATGCGGGTGCGGCGCGTCAGGACGTCGTCCAGGTGCCGCGCTCCCTCGTGCGAGGCGGCGTAGACGATCTCGGCGCGCAGGTAGTCGTCGGCGAACTGGAGCGGCTCGCCCAGCGTCGGGTCGGCGGCGATGAGGTCAAGCACCTCCTCCGCCATCGCACCGAAACGGTTCAGCAGATGCTCCACCCGCACCACGTGCAGCCCGGTCCGGGCGGCGATCCGCGCCCGCGCGTTCCACAGCGCCCGGTAGCCCTCCGCGCCCATCAGCGGCACGTCCTCCGTGACGCAGTCGGCGACCCGCTGGTCGAGCCCGCGCACCGCCTCGTCGACGGCGTCCTTCGCCATCACCCGGTACGTCGTGTACTTGCCGCCCGCCACGACCACCAGCCCCGGCACCGGATGCGCGACGGTGTGCTCCCGCGACAGCTTGCTGGTGGCGTCGGACTCGCCGGCCAGCAGCGGCCGCAGCCCGGCGTACACGCCCTCGACGTCGTCGCGGGTCAACGGCACCCGCAGGACCGAGTTCACATGCTCCAGCAGGTAGTCGATGTCCGCGCTGGAGGCGGCCGGGTGGGCCTTGTCGAGGTCCCAGTCGGTGTCGGTGGTGCCGATGATCCAGTGCCGGCCCCACGGGATGACGAACAGCACGGACTTCTCGGTGCGCAGGATCAGACCGGTGGACGAACTGATCCGGTCCCTCGGCACGACGAGATGGATGCCCTTGGACGCGCGGACGTGGAACTGCCCGCGCTCCCCCACCATCGCCTGGGTGTCGTCGGTCCACACACCTGTGGCGTTGACGACCTGCCGGGCGCGGATCTCGTACTCCCCGCCGCCCTCGACGTCCTGCACCCGCGCGCCGACGACGCGCTCGCCCTCGCGGAGGAAGCCCGTCACCCGCGCGCGGTTGGCCGCCTTGGCCCCGTAGGCCACGGCCGTGCGCACGAGGGTGGCGACGAAGCGGGCGTCGTCCATCTGGGCGTCGTAGTACTGCAACGCGCCGACCAGCGCGTCCTTCTTCAAGGCGGGGGCGACCCGCAGGGCATGACCGCGGGTCAGGTGGCGGTGCGTCGGCAGGCCCCTGCCGTGCCCGCGGGCCATGGACATCGCGTCGTAGAGCGCGACGCCCGAACCGGCGTACAGCCGTTCCCAGCCCTTGTGCTGGAGCGGGTACAGGAAGGGCACGGGCTTCACGAGGTGCGGAGCGATCCGCTCCAGCAGCAACCCTCGCTCCTTCAGCGCCTCCCGTACGAGCGCGAAGTCGAGCATCTCCAGATAGCGCAGGCCACCGTGGATCAGCTTGCTCGACCGGCTCGACGTGCCCGACGCCCAGTCGCGCGCCTCGACCAGCCCCGTGGACAGGCCGCGCGTCACGGCGTCCAGGGCGGTGCCCGCGCCGACCACACCGGCCCCCACCACCAGCACGTCCAGCTCCCGCTCGGCCATGGCTGCCAGTGACTCGGCTCGCTGTGCCGGCCCCAGTGTCGCTGTCCTCACCACTGCCTCCCGCTGTAGGTCGCGCCGGCCGCACCCTCAGGGCGAGATCCGGTTCGTATCCCTCATGCCCAAATTCTGACCTTGATGCCCGGCTTCAGCCACCACTCGCCCCCAGCCTGTGGACAACTCTCGCGGAACCCGAACCGGCCTTCCGGAGAACACGGCGGAGAACGCGGCGGCGACGCGGCGGACGACACGGCTGGTCACCGCCGGTCGCCACACCGCCCGAGCAGGCCGGTCGACACAACCGGCCAACACAGTCGATCAATCCCGCATAACGGTCATATTTACTCCTAGTCTGACATTGCGCTCGCCCACTCTGTCCACCGGGCTTGCGCACCTGTCCCACCTCGGTTACTGGGAAGGACGGCATACGCCATGCCCGCAGATCTCGCCGTCATCGGACTCGGCCCGTTCGGCCTGCCCCTGGCCCAGGCCGCCGTGGCCGCCGGAATCCCCACCATCGGCTACCGCACCGGCCCCGAGGCCGGCTCCCTCAGCCCCGCCGAACTGCGCCGGATGCTCTCGGGAGGCTTCCGGCCCGCCACCAACCCGGCAGAGCTGGGCCGGGTACGCACCGCCGTCATCTGCGCCCCCACCCCGCGCGACGCGGACGGCGGACTCGACCTGAGCCAGCTGGAGACGGCCGCCCGCACCCTCGCCGGACACCTGCGCCCGCACACCACCGTGATCCTCGAGTCACCCGTGTACCCCGGGGCCACGGAGGAATTCCTGCGACCGCTGCTGGAGGAGACCTCCGGCCTGCGCGCGGGACGCGACTTCCACCTCGCCTACTCCCCCAGCCGGGTCGACCCGGGCAGCCGCGCCTTCAACCCGGCCAACACCCCGAAGGTCATCGGCGGCCTCACCCCCGCCTGCACCGAGTCCGCCGCCGCCTTCTACAGCCGTCTCACCGACAAGGTGGTACGCGCGCGTGGCCTGCGAGAGGCCGAGACCGTGCAGCTCCTGGAGACCAACTTCCGGCACGTCAACATCGCCCTCGTCAACGAGATGGCCGTCCTCTGCCACGACCTGGGCGTCGACCTGTGGGACGTCGTCCGCTGCGCGGAGACCAAGCCCTTCGGCTTCGAGACCTTCCGCCCCGGCCCCGGCGTCGGCGGCCACTCCGTCCCGCTGGACCGCACCGGCCACCCCGGCAGCCCGCTGCGCATGGTCGAACTGGCCCAGCAGGTCAACAGCCGCATGCCCCGGTACGTCGTCCAGCGCGCCGCCGCCCTCCTCAACGAGCACGGCAAGTCGGCCCGGGGCGCACGCGTGCTGCTGCTCGGCGTCACCTACAAGCCCGACCTCGCCGACCAGCAGAACACCCCCGCGCGCGAGATCGCGATCCGCCTGATGGAGCTCGGCGCCGCCGTCAGCTACAACGACCCGCACGTCCCGTCCTGGAACGTCCTGGACCGCCCGGTGCCCCGCGCCGACTCCCTCTACGAGGCCGCCGCGGACGCCGACCTGACGATCCTCCTCCAGCAGCACCGGACGTACGACCTCCAGGGCCTGTCGGTGAAGGCGCAGCTGCTGCTGGACACGCGGGGAGCCACCCCTACGGGGGCGGCGCACCGGTTGTGAGACGGGGCGCACGTGGCCGCCCCGGCTCCGGGGGCTGGTGGCGTGCGCCACGGCCCGCCGGTAACGTACAAAACAGGTGGAGCCCACCGCAGGGGCTACTGCGGCAGGCTCCAGGATGGATCACAGAGTGTCCGCCCCTAGTGTGTGTGGGGGCGGCCGCTCACCATCCGAAAACAGGTGGAGCCCACCGCAGGGGCTACTGCGGCAGGCTCCAGGATGGATCACGGAGTGTCCGCCCCTACTGTGTGTGGGGGCGGCCGCTCACCATCCGAAAAGACGCAAGATCCACCTCCTCCGGCACTGCACCGTCCGAAGACGGAGTCGGTCCCAGCGGGTGGGCTTGCGGTGACGTCCCATGGGCGCCCCCTTCCACGACGCCGCCCATGACCCGGTGGACGACACGTTCAGGAACTCGGGCCGGGCCCCGAGCGCCGGGGTCCGGAACCATGTCCTTGGAAGGGGGCACCCCACACATCTGGGGCGCCGACCCGGAAGCTATCGCCCGCGACCCCCCTGACCAGCCCGGTTCCACGCCGAACGCAACCGGGCGCCCCCACTGCACGCCACACGCCCCGGCCCGTCCGGGCATGCGAAAGGGGCCGGCCCCCTCACCCGAGTGAGTTGACCGGCCCCTGCCGACGTCCTACGGAAAAGCGCCTATCGCCGGTGCACCGAGTCCGCGACCGTCACCTCGACGCGCTGGAACTCCTTGAGCTCGCTGTAGCCGGTGGTGGCCATGGCACGGCGCAGGGCGCCGAAGAGGTTCATCGAGCCGTCGGGCGTGTGCGAGGGGCCCGTGAGGACCTCCTCGATGGTGCCGACCGTGCCGAGGTCGACCTTCTGCCCGCGCGGCAGCTCCTCGTTGACCGCCTCCATGCCCCAGTGGTGGCCGCGGCCCGGCGCGTCGGTCGCGCGCGCGAGCGGCGAGCCCATCATCACCGAGTCGGCGCCGCAGGCGATCGCCTTGGCCAGGTCGCCGGACCAGCCGACGCCGCCGTCCGCGATCACGTGCACGTACCGGCCGCCGGACTCGTCCATGTAGTCGCGGCGGGCCGCCGCCACGTCCGCGACCGCCGTCGCCATCGGGACCTGGATGCCCAGCACGTTGCGCGTGGTGTGCGCCGCGCCGCCGCCGAAGCCGACCAGGACGCCCGCCGCGCCCGTGCGCATCAGGTGCAGGGCCGCCGTGTAGGTGGCGCAGCCGCCGACGATCACCGGCACGTCGAGCTCGTAGATGAACTGCTTCAGGTTCAGCGGCTCGTGCGAACCGGAGACGTGCTCCGCCGACACGGTCGTGCCGCGGATGACGAAGATGTCCACGCCCGCGTCCACGACGGCCTTGGAGAACTGGGCCGTACGCTGCGGGGAGAGCGCGGCCGCGGTGACCACGCCCGAGTCGCGCACCTCCTTGATGCGCTGCCCGATCAGCTCCTCCTTGATGGGGGCCGCGTAGATCTCCTGGAGGCGGCGGGTCGCGGTCTCCGCGTCCAGCTCGACGATCTCGTCGAGCAGCGGCTGCGGGTCCTCGTGCCGGGTCCACAGGCCTTCGAGGTTGAGGACGCCGAGGCCGCCCAGCTCGCCGATGCGGATGGCGGTGGCCGGGGAGACGACCGAGTCCATGGGGGCGGCCAGGAAGGGCAGCTCGAACCGGTAGGCGTCGATCTGCCAGGCGATCGAGACCTCCTTCGGGTCCCGGGTACGGCGGCTGGGGACGACGGCGATGTCGTCGAAGGCGTACGCCCGGCGGCCGCGCTTGCCGCGCCCGATCTCGATCTCAGTCACGTGTGTGGCCTTTCCCTGATGCGTTGCAGCGTCTTCCAGTATCGCCGACGGGTACGACAAGGGCGGCCCCGGAGTCTCCGGGACCGCCCTCGGTACGCCTTACGGACGCTTCACGCGCGCGTGGGGGTCACTTGCGGCTGTAGTTCGGCGCCTCGACCGTCATCTGGATGTCGTGCGGGTGGCTCTCCTTCAGGCCCGCGGACGTGATCCGGACGAAGCGGCCGTTGTCCTGCAGCTCCGGCACGGTCCGGCCACCGACGTAGAACATCGACTGACGCAGACCGCCGACCAGCTGGTGGACGACGGAGGACAGCGGGCCGCGGTAGGGCACCTGGCCCTCGATGCCCTCGGGGATCAGCTGCTCGTCGGAGGCGACGCCCTCCTGGAAGTAGCGGTCCTTGGAGAACGACTTGCGCTCGCCGCGGGTCTGCATGGCGCCCAGGGAGCCCATGCCGCGGTACGACTTGAACTGCTTGCCGTTGATGAACAGCAGCTCGCCCGGAGACTCCTCGCAACCCGCGAGCAGCGAACCCAGCATCACCGTGTCGGCGCCCGCGACCAGGGCCTTGGCGATGTCGCCGGAGTACTGCAGGCCGCCGTCGCCGATGACCGGGACACCGGCCTCCTTGGCGGCGAGCGCGGCCTCGTAGATGGCGGTGACCTGCGGGACGCCGATGCCGGCGACCACGCGGGTCGTACAGATGGAGCCCGGGCCGACGCCGACCTTGATGGCGTCGGCGCCCGCGTCCACCAGGGACTTGGCGCCGTCGCGGGTGGCGATGTTGCCGCCGATGACGTCCACCCGCGTGTGGTTCGACTTGATCTTGGCGATCATGTCGCCGACGAGCCGCGAGTGGCCGTGGGCGGTGTCCACGACGATGAAGTCGACGCCGCGCTCGATCAGGGCCTGGGCCCGCTCGAAGGAGTCACCGGCGACGCCGACGGCGGCGCCGACCAGCAGACGGCCCTCGGCGTCCTTCGCGGCGTGCGGGTACTTCTCCGCCTTGACGAAGTCCTTGACCGTGATGAGGCCCTTGAGGACGCCCTCGTCGTCGACCAGCGGCAGCTTCTCGATCTTGTGCTTGCGCAGCAGCTCCATGGCCTCGACACCGGAGATGCCGACCTTGCCGGTGACCAGCGGCATCGGCGTCATGACCTCGTGCACGCGGCGCGTGCGGTCGGTCTCGAAGGCGATGTCGCGGTTGGTGACGATGCCGAGCAGCCGCTTGTTGCCGTCGGTGACCGGGACGCCACTGATGCGGAACTTGCCGCACAGCGCGTCGGCCTCGGCGAGCGTGGCCTCCGGGTGGATGGTGATCGGGTCGGTCACCATGCCGGACTCGGAGCGCTTCACGAGGTCGACCTGGTTGGCCTGGTCCTCGATGGAGAGATTGCGGTGCAGAACACCGACGCCGCCCTGGCGGGCCATCGCGATCGCCATGCGCGATTCGGTGACCTTGTCCATGGCGGCGGACAGCAGCGGGATGTTCACCCGCACGTTCTTGGAGACGTACGAGGCGGTGTCGATCTCGTCGGGAGCCATGTCCGACGAGCCCGGCAGCAGCAGCACGTCGTCGTAGGTCAGCCCGAGGGTCGCGAATTTTCCGGGCACTCCGTCGACGTTGGCAGTCATGACACCTTCCCCAAATGGCCTTGATCGGTGCGGATGTCCATGCTAACGGGAAGCGCACCTCCCGAATTCCACGGCCGAGTGTGACTCCGGGCTTCGTATGTTCGTACGGAAACGGTCGGCGCCCTGTTCATCGACGCCTGTTCCGAAGGGGCTGCTGCGGACTGCTACTGCTCGGCGAGCGCGCGCAGTCTGCTCAGTGCCCGGTGCTGGGCCACGCGGACCGCTCCGGGTGACATTCCCAACATCTGGCCGGTCTCCTCGGCGGTGAGGCCCACGGCGATCCGCAGCAGGAGCAGCTCCCGCTGGTTCTCCGGCAGGTTGGCCATGAGCTTCTTGGCCCACTCGGCATCGCTGCTGAGCAGGGCGCGCTCCTCGGGGCCGAGCGAGTCGTCCGGCCGCTCGGGCATCTCGTCGGAGGGGACCGCCGTCGAGCCCGGGTGCCGCATCGCGGCGCGCTGGAGGTCGGCGACCTTGTGCGCGGCGATGGCGAAGACGAAGGCCTCGAAGGGCCTGCCGGTGTCCCGGTAACGGGGCAGCGCGAGAAGAACCGCGACGCAGACCTCCTGGGCGAGGTCCTCCACGAAGTGGCGCGCGTCCCCGGGCAGCCGGGACAGCCGGGTGCGGCAGTAGCGCAGTGCCAGGGGGTGGACATGGGCCAGCAGGTCGTGAGTGGCCTGCTCGTCGCCGTCCACGGCGCGATGGACGAGCGAACCGATCGTCCCCACGGCAGAGACCGCCTCGTCATCGCGCATCGGTCCATGGTGCACTGCGGCCGGACCGGCCGCGGCACCGTGCCCGTCGTTGTGCACCGAAGCGTTATGAGCAGGTGCGCCGGAACTCATCCCCTGCGCCCTCCCCTCCCGCTCGACCGACTCGTCCCCGAGGAACTCCACACCTCAAGGATGCGGCATCCGCGGCGAAACGAGCAGCGGGCACCCGGCGAGAGCCTGTGCCGCCCCCGTCCGCCGTGCGGTGGGAGGGGTCCTCGTCCGACCTCCGCACCGCGTCTGAGCAGGGAGGTTCACCCATGACCCCGCTCTCCTCACTGAATGACGGATGTCACCCGAACCCGGTCGGATCTGCCGGAGGGCCGGGGGCCGCCCCGCCTCGAACCGGTCCGGTCCCCGTCCCGCTCCGGACCGCTCCGGACCCGCATGGACGGGCGGCGGGGACGGGAGGGCGGGGACGCGGCCTAACGGACCAGTCCCCACCGGAAGCCGAGCGCCACCGCGTGCGCGCGGTCCGAGGCGCCGAGCTTCTTGAAGAGCCGACGGGCGTGCGTCTTGACGGTGTCCTCGGAGAGGAACAGCTCACGGCCGATCTCCGCGTTGGAGCGGCCGTGGCTCATGCCCTCGAGGACCTGGATCTCACGCGCGGTGAGCGTGGGCGCGGCGCCCATCTCGGCCGAGCGCAGCCGGCGCGGGGCGAGCCGCCAGGTCGGGTCGGCGAGCGCCTGCGTGACGGTCGCCCGCAGTTCGGCGCGCGAGGCGTCCTTGTGCAGATAGCCGCGGGCGCCGGCGGCCACCGCGAGGGCGACGCCGTCGAGGTCCTCCGCGACGGTGAGCATGATGATGCGTGCTCCGGGGTCGGCGGACAGAAGCCGCCGCACGGTCTCGACGCCGCCCAGTCCGGGCATGCGTACGTCCATCAGAATCAGGTCCGAGCGGTCGGCACCCCAGCGGCGGAGGACTTCCTCGCCGTTGGCCGCCGTCGTCACGCGCTCGACGCCGGGCACGGTCGCGACCGCGCGGCGGAGCGCCTCTCGGGCAAGCGGGGAGTCGTCGCAGACGAGGACGGAAGTCATGGCCGCCCTCCGCAGCTGATGCGCGTCACCTTGTGCCTCCAGGCTGTTACGAATCGTCACCTGTGCGGTCGACCGTCTCGGACGCCTGCCCGAGCGTTTGTGTTTTCAACCGCCACCGCACTCTCAACGACGGTCACTCGAAAGAGTTACGGGGCTGCATGCATTCTTCGGCACTCTACGTGAGGGGGCGGATACAGAGGAGGCGACCACGCGGACCCTCAAGCTTTCATCACAAGCGATGCCCCATTCGGCCCTATTTCTTCCCTTTTACTGGTGTCTGAGGCTAGATTCGCAATGAGTCATATTTTCATCTCCTTAGATCGTAGTTGTACGGTCGTGGGCACCGTATCCGCTCTGAACGGCTACAAGGGGTCACGCAATGGCAGATTTCTCCCGCCTTCCCGGACCGAACGCGGACCTGTGGGACTGGCAGCTCCTGGCCGCCTGCCGCGGGGTGGACAGTTCGCTCTTCTTCCATCCGGAGGGTGAGCGCGGGGCGGCTCGGAGCGCTCGAGAGAACTCGGCCAAGGAGGTCTGCATGAGGTGCCCGGTCCGCGCGCAGTGCGCGGCGCACGCGCTGGCGGTACGCGAGCCGTACGGCGTGTGGGGCGGGTTGACCGAGGACGAGCGCGAGGAGCTGATGGGCCGGGCGCGCAATCGCCTGGTATCGGCGTCGTCGGGCGCGAGAGACGCTTCCTCGAACACATGAAGGAACGTTTCTGCAAAGCGCTGTGAAGCGGCGGTTCCCAAAACGGCGGGCACACACGTGTGTACCCCCCGTTTTCAGCTGCCGTACCCGCCGTTTCCGGCTGACGTGCCCGCCGTTTCCGGCCGCAGTCAGCCGAGGCGCGCCGCCGCCCGCCCCAGCTGCTCCAGCGTGGCCGACACCGCCGGCACCTGGGCCAGGTCGGGCAGCGTGAGCGCGACGATCTCCCGTCGCACCGCCGGTTCCAGGGTCACCGCGCGGGCGCCACGCGGCCGGACGGACTCGATCGCGAGCTGGGGCAGCACGGCGACGCCGAGGCCGGCGCCCACCAGGCCGACCACCGCCGGATAGTCGTCGGTCGCGAAGTCGATGCGCGGCGTGAAGCCGGCGCTCTCGCACACCTGGACCAACTGGCCGCGGCAGCGCGGACAGCCCGCGATCCACGGCTCGGCGGCGAGGTCGCCGATGGCGACGGACCCCGAGGGTCCCGTGCGCGCCAGGCGGTGCCGTTCGGGGACGAGGGCGACCAGCCGGTCCGTCAGCAGCGGCCGTACGACCAGGTCGTCCCATTCGCCTTCGCCTGCCTGCTCGGCGTCGCCGGTGCCCGTCGCGCGTTCGTAGCGGAAGGCGAGAGCGATGTCGCAGTCGCCCTCGCGGAGCAGCTCGACCGACTTCGGCGGCTCGGCCTCCTCCAGGGAGACCCGGGTGCCGGGGTGGGCCGCGCGCAGGGCGGCGAGGGCGGTGGGGACGAGGGTGGAGCTGCCGCTGGGGAAGGACACGAGACGGACCCGGCCGGCGCGCAGCCCCGCGATGGCGGCGACCTCCTCCTCGGCGGCGGTCAGTCCGGACAGGATGCCGGCCGCGTGCCGGACGAGGGCCTCGCCCGCCTGGGTCAGCCGCATCTCGCGTCCGCTGCGGATCAGCAGGGGGGTGCCGACGGACGCCTCCAGCGCCTTCATCTGCTGGCTGACGGCCGGCTGGGTGCAGCCCAGTTCGCGCCCGGCCGCCGAGAAGGAGCCGGTGGCGGCCACGGCACGCAGGACGCGGAGATGACGGGCCTCGATCATTCGCCGAGCATAAGCGAGCCTTGGACAGTCGCGCGAATAATGCTTGGACACTTTGACCTCCGGGCTCGTACCGTGCCGCTATGAGGCTTCTGTCTGTCAATCTGGGCCGCCCGAAGGCCGTGCCGTACACCGATCAGCCGCAGGGCCTGACCGGGATCGACAAGCGGCCGGTCGAGGGACCCGTGCGGATCGCGGCGCCCGGTCCCAAGGGGGTCGGGGGGAGCGGACTGGCCGGGGACGCCGTGTGCCACCTGCGCCACCACGGCGGCGACGACCAGGCGGTGTACGCCGTCGCGCGCGAGGATCTCGACGACTGGGAGCGCGAGCTGGGGCGCACGCTGGCCAACGGCGCGTTCGGCGAGAACCTCACGACCACGGGTCTCGACGTCTCCGGCGCGCGGATCGGCGAGCGCTGGCGGATCGGCCCCGAGGTGGTGCTGGAGGTGACGTCCGGGCGGATACCGTGCCGCACCTTCCAGGGGCACGTGGGCGAGAAGCGATGGGTACGGCGGTTCACCGAGAAGGCGGCCACGGGCGCGTATCTGCGGGTCGTCGTGCCGGGTGAGATCCGCGCGGGGGATCCGGTGCGGATCGTCCACCTGCCGGAACACGAGGTGACGGCCAGGATGCAGTTCCAGGCCGCCACCACGCACCGGGAGCTGCTGCCCCGACTGCTCGCGGCGGGCGAGGCCCTGCACTCGGAGACACTGGCGGCGGCCCGGGAGTACATGGCGAAGTACGGAGGCGGGAACGGGAACGGCTCCGGGGCTGGGGCTGGGGCCGGGGCCGGGGCCGGGGACTAGTCCGGGTCCGGATTCGGGGGCCAGTTCGGTCCGGGGCCAGTTCGGGGCGATGGGCGTGGGCCGGATCGGCGGGTCCGGGGCTTGGGCATCGGGCGGGCCCGGGGCTTGGGCATCGGGCGGGTCCGGGGGCTAGGGCATCGGGCGGGTCCGGGGGCTAGGGCATCGGGCGGGTCCGGGGCTTGGGCATCGGGCGGGTCCGGGGCTAGGGCATCGGGCGGGTCCGGGGCTGGTTCCGGGCCGGTTCGGGGATGGGTCCTGGGGCAAGTCCGGTGATGGTTGCGGGTGCTGAGTCGGCATCAGCCGAGTCGGTTTCGCGGGGCGGGGCGCGGCGCGGCGGGCGCGGGTGTGCGCACGGAGTCTTCACCTTCGGGAGGCCGCGTGCAGAGAACGGACGCCGGTACTCCGGGTCACTAATCTTCTGCCATGACAACGGCTCTGATTACGGGTTCGACCGCGGGCATCGGTGCCGCGTTCGCGCGCAGACTGGCGGCGGACGGGCATGATCTCGTCCTCGTGGCACGGGACATCAAGCGGCTGCGCGAGCAGGCGACCGAGTTGCACGACCGGCACGGCATCGAGGCGGAGGTGCTGACGGCCGACCTCGCCACGGACGGGGGCATCGAGGCGGTGGCCGCCCGGCTCGACGACCGCAAGAACCCCGTCGATCTGCTGATCAACAACGCCGGCTTCGGCAACAAGGGCCGCTATCTCGACGTGTCCATGGCCGACGAGCTGAAGATGCTCAAGGTGCACTGCGAGGCGGTGCTGCGGCTGACGTCCGCGGCGACGGCGGCGATGCGCGAGCGCGGGCGCGGGGGTGTCGTCAACGTGGCCTCGGTGGCGGCCTTCGTGCCGCGCGGGACGTACGGGGCGTCCAAGGCCTGGGTCGTGCAGTTCACCCAGGGTGCGGCGAAGGACCTGGCAGGCAGCGGGGTGCGGCTGATGGCGCTGTGCCCGGGGTTCGTGCGCACGGAGTTCCACGAGCGGGCCGGGATGGGCACGGACAACATCCCGGGCTGGATGTGGCTGGACGCGGACAAGCTGGTCGCGGCGGCGCTGCACGACCTGGCGCGCGGGAAGTCGCTGTCGATCCCCGACCCGCGCTACAAGGCGCTGATGGGCCTGGTGAAGGTGACGCCCCGCTCGCTGCTGGGCGGGATCAGTTCGAGGACGGGCCGGAAGTACGGGCCGCAGTAGCGGGCCCGGCGGTGGGCGGGTGACGTCGGCGCTCCGGTGGGAAAATGGGCGTGACAGGGACCGGACCCAGGGGGGCCGGAGGCGGCGTCATGACGTTCGTACAGCTCATCGACTGCAAGACCAGCCGGTTCGACGAGATGGACCGGCTGATGGACACCTGGGTCGAACAGACCAGGGGCAAGCGGACGGCGTCGCACGCGGTGGTCGGCAAGGACCGCTCGGACGCCTCGCACTTCATCGAGATCGTGGAGTTCCCTTCGTACGAGGAAGCGATGCGGAACTCGAACCTTCCGGAGACCGACAAGGTCTTCCGGGAGCTGGTGGCCCTGTGCGACGAGATGCCGACCTTCACGGATCTCGATGTCGTACGGGACGAGCAGTTGTACGCCGGGACGGCGCGGCGGTTCTTCGAGACGATCGGCGCGCCCGGCGAACTGGCTCCGCTGGACGGTCTGCTGGCCGAGGACTATCACGACCACGATCCCGCCAACGAGCAGGACACCATGGGGATGGACGCGATGCGCCGGGAGGTCGAGATGTGGCGGGGCGGGTTCGACTTCGCCTTCTCCCTCGACGACCAGATCGAGCAGGGCGACCGCGTGTGCAACCGGTGGACCTGGAGCGGCACCCACAAGGGTGACTTCATGGGGATCCCGGCGACCGGGAAGCGGGTCACCATGACCGGCACGACCGTCTTCCGGTGCCGGGAGGACGGGAAGATCGTCGAGGCCTGGTGGCAGTACGACCGGCTGGGGCTGATGGAGCAGCTGGGCGCGCTGGACGCGCTGGAGCGGTAGGAGACGCCGAGGCCCGGCACCCCTTGTTCGTGGGGTGCCGGGCCTCTGCCGTGCCTGCGACCTGGGTCAGTTCATGTCGACCCGGGCCGGTGTACCGACGCGCTGCGTCAGTGGGAGTGACCGTGGGAGTGGCCCGCGGCGGCCGGCTCTTCCTCTTCCTTCTTCTCGACGACCAGGGTCTCGGTCGTCAGGAGGAGGGAGGCGATGGAGGCGGCGTTCTCCAGGGCGGAGCGGGTGACCTTGACCGGGTCGATGACGCCGGCCTTGACCAGGTCGCCGTACTCGCCGGTCGCGGCGTTGAAGCCCTGGCCCTTGTCGAGCTCGGCGACCTTGGCGGTGATGACGTAGCCCTCGAGGCCCGCGTTCTCGGCGATCCAGCGCAGCGGCTCGACGACGGCGCGGCGGACGACGGCGACACCGGTCGCCTCGTCGCCGGTCTTGCCGAGGCCGCCCTCGAGCACCTTGGCGGCGTGGACGAGCGCGGAGCCACCGCCGGAGACGATGCCCTCCTCGACCGCGGCACGGGTCGCGGAGATGGCGTCCTCGAGACGGTGCTTCTTCTCCTTCAGCTCCACCTCGGTGGCGGCGCCGACCTTGATCACGCACACGCCGCCGGCCAGCTTCGCGAGGCGCTCCTGGAGCTTCTCGCGGTCCCAGTCGGAGTCGGTGTTCTCGATCTCGGCCTTGATCTGGCCGACGCGGCCCTGGACCTCGGCGGAGTCGCCGGCACCGTCGACGACCGTGGTGTCGTCCTTGGTGACGGTGACGCGGCGGGCGGGGCCGAGCACGTCGACGCCGACCTGGTCGAGCTTGAGGCCGACCTCTTCGGAGATGACGGTGGCGCCGGTGAGGACCGCGAGGTCCTGCAGCATCGCCTTGCGACGGTCACCGAAGCCGGGGGCCTTCACGGCGACCGCGTTGAAGGTGCCGCGGATCTTGTTCACGACCAGGGTCGACAGGGCCTCGCCCTCGAGGTCCTCGGCGATGATCAGCAGCGGGCGGGAGGAGTTGGTCTGGATGACCTTCTCCAGCAGCGGCAGCAGGTCGGCGATCGAGGAGATCTTGCCCTGGTTGATGAGGATGTAGGGGTCCTCGAGGACGGCCTCCATGCGCTCCTGGTCCGTCACGAAGTACGGGGACAGGTAGCCCTTGTCGAAGGCCATGCCCTCGGTGAAGTCCAGCTCCAGACCGAAGGTGTTGGACTCCTCGACGGTGATGACACCGTCCTTGCCGACCTTGTCCATCGCCTCGGCGATGAGCTCGCCGACCTGCTGGTCCTGGGCGGACAGCGCGGCGACGGCGGCGATGTCGGACTTGTCGTCGATCGGGCGCGCGGTCGCGAGGAGCTCCTCGGACACGGCCTTGACGGCGGCGTCGATGCCCTTCTTCAGGGCGGCCGGGGAGGCACCCGCGGCAACGTTCCGCAGGCCCTCGCGTACCAGCGCCTGGGCGAGCACGGTGGCGGTGGTCGTACCGTCACCCGCGATGTCGTTGGTCTTGGTCGCCACCTCCTTCACCAGCTGGGCACCGAGGTTCTCGTACGGGTCGTCGAGCTCGACCTCGCGGGCGATCGTGACACCGTCGTTGGTGATGGTGGGGGCGCCGAACTTCTTGTCGATGACGACGTTGCGGCCCTTGGGGCCGATCGTCACCTTGACCGTGTCGGCAAGCTTGTTGACGCCGCGCTCGAGGGCGCGACGGGCGTCCTCGTCGAACTTCAGGATCTTCGCCATGGGAGCGGTTCAGCCCTCTCGGAAAACGTGGGTGAAACGAACGGCGCCCCCAGCACCCGGCTCACTGAGTCGCGGGGGCCAGGGGCGCAGTTCACTGCAAAACCGGGTGAATTACTTCTCGATGATCGCGAGCACGTCGCGAGCCGAGAGGACGAGGTACTCCTCGCCGTTGTACTTCACCTCGGTGCCGCCGTACTTGCTGTACAGGACTACGTCGCCGACCTTGACGTCGAGCGGCAGGCGCTCGCCGTTCTCGAAGCGACCCGGGCCCACCGCGAGGACAGCACCCTCCTGGGGCTTCTCCTTCGCGGTGTCCGGGATGACCAGGCCAGAGGCGGTGGTCTGCTCGGCGTCGAGCGGCTGGACCACAATGCGGTCCTCGAGCGGCTTGATGGCAACCTTGGAGCTGGTGGTCGTCACGATCCGACCTCCCCCTTCGGAGATCTCACGGGGCTAACTGTCTGAGGTGGCGACCAGGTGGATCCGTCGTCGCGGGTGCCGGACCTGCCCGTCGCGTGTTGGCACTCTCCAGGGGGGAGTGCCAGAACTGAGACTATGACCGTGATTAGCACTCGGTCAAGCGGAGTGCCAATGCCTGCGGCGCGTCGGCCGGATTTCAGCTCGGGCGAGTGGCCCTTCTGCCGTTGTGCGCATGCGTGAGTCCCGTACCGGGGGCTGCCGCCCCCAGGCCCCCGCTTCGGCCCTGAAGGGGCCTCGTCCTCAATCGCCGGACGGGCTGAGAGACAGACACCCGGTCGGCGCCGAAAGGCAGACCCCCGCCGGACGGGCCGCAGGGCAGGCACCTGCCCGAGGCCGGGAAGAACTCTCAGACGTAGTCCTCCAAGCGGCCCACCGTCAGGCCCTGCTCCTGTACCCGGCGCAGGAGGCGCGTCGTGCGTTCCCGTAGGCCCGGGCCCGTCGACTCGTCCGGGGCCACGGCGATGATGTCGCCGGGGTGGAGGCGGTGGGGGCCGTGGGTGTAGGTGAGGTCGGTGGGGCCCATCGAGGCCCGCCACAGGACGACGGCCGCGATGCCGCAGTCGGCGGCGGCGCGTCGGGTGGTGGTGTCGTAGATGCCGTACGGCGGACGGAAGAGGCGGGGGCGCAGGCCGAAGCGGGCGCGGAGCTTGTCCTGCTGGCCGCAGATCTCGGCGCGCTGGCCGGCGTAGGGCAGGCCGCGCAGGGCCGGGTGGTCCAGGGTGTGGTTCTGGATGTTCGCGCCGACGGACCGCAGGCGGGCGAAGTGGGCGTAGCCCGGGCCCACCACGCTGTCCGTGAGGAACATGCTCACCGGCAGACGCAGCTCGCGGACCATGTCGACGAAACGGGGGTCGCGCTCGGCGCCGTCGTCGTAGGTGAGGAAGACGACCTTGTCGGTGGTCGGGACGTGGTCGACGACCGGTGGGAAGGCCGCTCCCGGGCTGCCCGCCAGGGAGCGGGCGGGGTGGCGCGGCGCGGGGGCCAGCGGGGCCGTCAGACCCCAGTGGCGGTACGCGTCCTGCGCGGCCGGGCCGTGCGGGCGGACCCGGGCGGCGGCCTTCTTGCCGAGCCGTTCGATCGGGTCGACGGACTGGGCGCAGCCCGCCAGGGCCGCCAGTGTCGTGAGGGTCGTCAGGATCAGCAGTACGGCCGGCAGCCCCCGCGTCCTCACAGGTAGTCCTCCAGCCGTGCCACCGCGTACCCCTTCGCCGTGACCTTGTTCAGGAACCGGCGGACCATGTCGGGCATCGTGCCCTTCCAGTCGCCACGGCCGCGGAAATGGCTCAGGACGATATCGCCGGGGTGGAGGTCCTGGTCCCACTCGCGGTACTCCCAGTGGTCGACGAAGACCTCCTCGGCCCAGAGCGGGGCGTAGCGCACGCCGCAGGTCTTCGCGGCGCGCAGGGTGTCCTGGTCGTAGTTGCCGAACGGCGGCCGGAAGAGGGTGGGGCGCTTGCCGTAGCGCTTCTCGATCACGTTCTGCATGCCGCAGATCTCGCGCTTCTGGCGGGTGTAGGAAAGGGCGGGCAGGTAGGGGTGGTGCAGGGTGTGGTTGTTCAGTCCCACGCCCCGGTCCTGCATCTTCTTGAAGTAGCCGTAGTCGTCCTTGACCAGGTAGTCGCTGAGGAAGGCGGTGTACGGGATCTTCAGCTCGCTCATCATGCGCAGGAACGCCGGGTCCTTCTCGGCGCCGTCGTCGATGGTGAGGAAGACGACCCGGTCCCTGGTCGGGATCGTGGTGAAGACGGGCGGGAGGCCGAGTTCCTCGTGATCGTCGACCTCGAAGCCTTTGCGGGTGGTGATCTCCGGCTTGTCGGCGGGCGGCGCCGGGGGTGTCAGCGGGACCTTCTTCAGACCCCAGCGCTTCGCCGCGGCGACCCGGGCCTGGTGTGCGGCGCGGAGCCTGGAGGCGTACGAGTGCAGGGCGCGGGCGGGTGGCGCCGCGGGGGGCGGCCCCGCCTTCCGGTGCTGCTGGCCCGGCGCGGGGCGGGCCGCGCGGCCGGCGCCCTCGCCGCCTCCCGCGCAGCCCGAGGCGATGGTGGCCAGCGCGAGGACGGCCATCAGGCTCCGGACGCCCGCGCGCCGGCGGGCCGGCCCGCGTCGCCGCGGTACCCGAGAACAGCCGTGCTTGTCATCATTTTGTACGACAGATCCCATGGCGCCGGATCCTCGCAGTCACCGCCCCGCAACCCCCGTCCGACACCGCCGCCGAAGACACCTCATCCACCGACTGGCCCAAAGAGACCGGCAGCGGCGGGCGGTGACCGGCGCCGCGGGCCGCTGGTCGACAATGAGGTGGTGAACGACCTCGCTCCCCTCCTCACCGCCGAGGGCCGTGCCCTCCTCGACCTGGTGCGTGGCACCGCCCCCGCCGACGAGCTCGCCGTCGCCACCCGGCTGCGCCGTGAGCACCCGGCCGGCCTGGTGTCCGCGGCGCTCGGCCAGGCCCGGCTGCGCCAGCGGGCGGCGGCGAAGTTCGGGGCCGCGGACGCGGAGCGGATGTTCTTCACGCCGAACGGGGTGGAGCAGTCGACGCGGGCGAGTGTCGCCGGATACCGGGCCGAGCGGATGAAGGCACAGGGCGTGACCTCGGTCGCCGACCTGTGCTGCGGGATCGGCGGCGACGCGATCGCGCTCGCCCGGGCCGGGATCCGGGTGCTGGCCGTGGACCGGGACCCGGTCACGGCCGAGGTGGCGCGCGCGAACGCCGACGCGCTCGGGCTGAGCGCGCTGATCGAGGTGCGGGAGGCGGACGTCACCGAGGTGGACACCGGTGGCTACGACGCCGTGTTCGTCGATCCGGCGCGCCGGGGCGGCCGCGGGCGCATCTTCGATCCCGAGGCGTACTCGCCTCCGCTGTCGTGGGCGGTCGGCGCCGCCCTCGCCGCCCCGCGCGCCGCCCTCAAGATCGCACCCGGCGTGCCGCACGAGGCGATCCCGGCCGAGGCCGAGGCCGAGTGGATCTCGGACGGCGGGGACGTGAAGGAGGCGGTGCTGTGGTTCGGCACCGAGCCGGGGGCCGTGCGGGCCACCCTGCTCCCGGGGCCGCGGACCCTGCTCGGCGCCGGGCTGCCCGATCCGGACGTCCGGCCGGTCGGGCGGTATCTGTACGAGCCCGACGGCGCCGTCATCCGGGCCCATCTGGTCGCCGACGTGGCCCGGGAGCTCGACGGCGGGCTGATCGACGAGACCATCGCCTACGTCACCGCCGACGCCCTGCGGCCCACCCCGTACGCCACCGCCTACGAGATCACCGACCGGCTTCCCTTCAACGTGAAGAAGTTGAAGGCGCTGCTGCGGGAGCGGGAGGTCGGGATCCTGACCGTGAAGAAGCGGGGGTCGGCGGTGGAGCCGGAGGAGCTGCGCAGGAAGGTGCTCCCCAAGGGTCAGGGGCCGCACTCGGCGACCGTGTTCCTGACACGGGTGGCGGGGGCGCCGACGATGCTCGTCGGGGCCCCCGCCGGGTCGGCCGTTACTGCCGGTGGAGCGTCTTGAGCGGTGCCAGGTTCGGCTGGGCACCGACCGCGCCGGGACGCTGCGCGGTGGTGTCCGAGGCGTCGCCGTCGGTGCGCGCGGCGAAGGCGCTCGCCGACGTGCTCGGCGGGATGACGCCGTTGAGGTACGGGGTGTACGTGACGTAGGCGCTGCCCGGGCCCATCGTGGCGCCCACGGTGTTCAGCGCGGCCGGGGAGATCGAGCTGTTGACGCCGAAGGCAGCCGTGAAGTGGACGCTGGCCGTCTCACGCTGGTAGTAGCTGGTGAGTTCGGCCGACGGGGCGGCGGCGCTGGTGGTCCACAGGAGCGGTCCGAAGACGTTCATCGCCGAGGCCGCGGATACGCCGTCGCGCCAGGAGCCGGAGTAGGCGAGGCCGGTCTGGCTCGGCGCGGACCACCAGAACATCGCGATGGCCACCGAGATCGACGGGTCCGTGGTCCCCGAGATCGGGTAGTACGAGTACGTCGACGGCCAGCGCGAGAAGCTCGAGTGGGTCAGTGCGTACTTCGCCGCCGCACCGACCGTGATGATCATGGTCTTGTCGGGGTTCAGGCTGTTCAGGTACGACTGCACCGACGCGGTCAGCTTGTTGCCGTTGGTGAGCACGACACCGCCCGCGCTGGCGGCGCCGTCCGAGCCGGCCGCGGCCGCCGCCGAGAGGGCCGCGCGGTACTCGGTGCCGCCGGCCAGGAAGACGTACTTGGGGGCGGAGGAGATCGTCCTGGTCACCATCACCGAGGTCGCGTAGCGGTCCGCGCCGGTCAGCCGCACGGGGACGTAGCCGAGCGCCTTCACCTGGTTGAGGACCGTGTTGTCCAGGACGGACGTGCTGCCGACCAGGTACACGGGCTTGCCGGGCTTCAGCATCCGCTTCAGCTCGTTCTTCGTCGTCGAGGACAGCCCGGTCTTCTGGGTCATCAGCACCGGGCCCTCCTTCCGGCCGGCCAGGGCGGGCGCGGTGACGGCGTACGCCGGGTCGTCCTGGTTGACCAGCACCGCGGACTTGGCGTCCATCAGGCCGGGCACGCTCCCGCCGACGGTGTTCCAGGTCCAGCGGGAGGAGGCGGTGACGGTGAGGTAGGGGTTGGCGCCCCAGACCCGAGCGGTGCCGTTCTTGCGCAGCGGCTGCCAGCTGGGGTTCCCGACGTGGCTGCTCTGCGTCGCGTCGGTGACCGCGGTCAGCTCGCCGGTCGTCGTGTCGACGTACTCGACGGTGTGCACGTCGTCGCTGTTCGGCGAGGTGTGGGCGTCGAACAGGATCCGCTTGCCGGTGGGCGACCAGGACGGGGCGGCGTACCGGCGCGGGCCGGTGGTGAGCTGCTTGACGTCGGTGCCGTCGGCGTTCGCCGTGAAGATCTGCGGGTTGCCGTCGGTGTCCTTGCGGACGAACGCCAGCTTGGTGCCGTCCGGCGACCAGGCGGGCTGCTCGGCGTCGGCCAGGGCGAGCTTGACCGTGTTCGCGGTGCCGTCGTAGACGTACACGCCGGCACCGGCGTTGCAGCTGCCCGCGCGGCGCTCGAACGCGACCAGGCCCTTGACGTTCACGCTCGGCTCGGAGTCGCAGACGGTGGCCGGTTCCAGGTTCGCCGGCAGCAGCGGGCCGGGCGCCCACGAAGCGTCGGAGGGGCCGTAGGCGAGCTGGCCGCCGCTGGCGAAGACGACGTAGCGGCCGCCGTTCCAGAAGGTCAGGTCCTCGTACGGGGCGCTGGAGCGCAGGCCCTGCGCCCACGGCAGGGTGATCTTCTTCGTGCCGTTGGGCAGCACGCTGGAGATCTGGCCGGACACGCTGAGGACGCGGCTTCCGTCCGGTGCCCAGGTGGCGTAACTGCCCACGTTGGGGATGGTGCTGGTCTGGCCGGTGGCGGGGTCGACGAGCAACCCGCCGTCGTTGAGGATCTTGCCCTCGGTGCCCGGCCAGGGTCCGGCGTCGTCGGCGACGGCGCCGGGTACGGCGGCCAGGGTGCCCGCGGCGGCGAGCACCGCCACGGTGGCGAGCGCCGCGGCACGGCGGCGCGTGAACATTCTCAAGTTGTAGACCCCCGGGGATCACATGATGTCGTCGGAGCCGCGCGTGGGCCGGGTCGGGTCGGCGCCGTCCCCCGTCGCCGTTTCCCCTCGGCCGCACAGTCGTTTCACAGCGGCCGGATCACTCTAGGTCGCCCCCGCCACAAAGGGAACGCATTTTCAGCCGACAAACGTTCGAAATTGCCGGGGCTTTAGGCGTGCGGGCCTTAGGCGTGCGGGCCTTAGGCGTGCGGGCTGCGAGGTGCCCTCACCGCGGTCGGCACCCGTCGGCCCGCGCCCGCAGCAGCTCCCGTTCCCGTTCGTTGCCCGTCAGCTCCGCGGCCCGTTCGAACTCGGCCTTCGCCTCCGCCGTCCGGCCCAGCCGCAGCAGCAGGTCGCCGCGGACGCTGGGCAGGAGGTGGTAGTCGCGCAGGGTCGGTTCGGCGACGAGACGGTCGACGATCTCCAGCGCGGGTCCCGGGCCGTCCGCCATCGACACGGCGACCGCGCGGTTGAGTTCCACGACCGGGGACGGGGTCCGGGCGGCCAGCAGCCCGTACAGGGTGGCGATGGCCGTCCAGTCGGTGTCCTCGTAGGTGTGGGCGTGCGCGTGACAGGCGGCCACGGCCGCCTGGAGGGCGTACGGGCCGGGGGCGCCGGTGGCCACGGCTCCTGCCCGGTCGAGGGCGGCGATGCCACGGGCGACGAGCATGCGGTTCCAGCGGCGCCGGTCCTGGTCCTTGAGGAGGACGGGCCTGCCGTCCGGGGCGGTGCGGGCGGCCGTGCGGGACGCCTGGAACTCCAGCAGCGAGACCAGGCCGTGCACCTCGGGCTCCTTCGGCATCAGGGCCGCGAGCTGCCGGGCCAGCCGCAGCGCGTCCTCGCACAGGGCCGGGCGCAGCCAGTCGTCGCCCGCGGTGGCCGCGTACCCCTCGTTGAAGATGAGGTAGATGACGTCGAGGACCGAACCGAGCCGGGCCTCGCGGTCGGGTCCGTACGGCACCTCGAAGGCGATGTTCCTGGTGGCCAGGGTCTTCTTGGCGCGGACGATGCGCTGGGCGACGGTCGGTTCGGGGACCAGGAAGGCGCGGGCGATCTCCGGAGTGCTCAGGCCGCCGAGCAGGCGCAGGGTGAGGGCGATCCGGGCCTCGGCGGAGAGCACCGGGTGGCAGGCGGTGAAGACGAGCCGGAGCAGGTCGTCGTCGATGGCGTCCGGATCGGCGGGCTCCTCCGGCGGGGCCGCCGGGTCCAGACCGCGGCCGATCTCCTGGAGCTTGCGGGCGTAGTTCTCCCGGCGCCGGACCAGGTCGACGGCGCGGTGCCGGGCGGTGGCCGTGAGCCAGGCGCCGGGGTTGTCCGGCACCCCGTCGCGCGGCCACTGCTCCAGGGCGGCGACCAGGGCGTCCTGCGCCAGCTCCTCCGCGATGCCGACGTCCCGCACGACACGGGCGACGGCGGCGATGACGCGGGGGGACTCGAGGCGGAAGACGGTCTCGATGGCGGCACGGGGATCCGAGGGGCTCTTGGGGTCCGAGGCGGGCTGTTGTTCCACAACCCACCATCGAACACCCCGGCGGTCGTTCAGGCCAAGAAAGGCAAGGAAGGCAGAGAAGGCAGAGAAGGCAGAGAAGGCAGAGAAGGCAAGGAAAGCTCAGCCTTCCGCGATCTCCCGTACCTCACAGGTCACCGTCCAGTGCTCCTCGTGCACCTTCAGGAACCGCTTCGTCCACTCGATCGCCTCGGCCATGTCCTTGCACTGCATGAGCGCGTAGCCGCCGACGACCTCCTTGGACTCGGTGAAGGGTCCGTCGGTGAGGGAGATCTTCCCGCCCTCCCAGTGCGCGCGGACACCCTGCGCGGACGGGGTGAGCCCGGCGGTGTCGAGCATGACGCCGGCCTTGGTGACCTCCTCGATCAGCTCGCCCATCCGCTGCATCAGCTCGGGGCTGGGGCCCTCGGCGGGGGCGGTGGCCTCGTCGATCTTCACGAGCGACAGGTAGCGGGGCATGGTGACTCCTCGGATGCGGTGAGCCGGGTCCTTCCCGGCCTCTCACCCCTTCGTCGAACGGGGGCCGACCGGATCGACGCCCCCGCCGGACTTTTTCGCGGAAACTTTTCCGGCCGGCGTTTCCGCAGCTCACGCCCCCTTCCGCGGCCAGCCGGGCCGGTTCACCTCAGCGACGCCCACAGCTCGCTCGCCGCCGGTTCCCGTGCCACCACCCGGTTGGGGTCGGAGGGGGCCGCCACCACGGGCATGGTCACCGTCCTGAGGTGGGCGGCCGAGAGGCCCTTCAGGCTCTGGCCGAGCTCCATCAGCGCGGCGAGGGAGTCGAGGCCGGTGTCCGTCGTGAGGCTGCCGGTGACCGCGTCGGCGACCGAGTACAGCTCGGTGGGGCTGGTCAGCAGGTCGGTCGAGGCGATCTGCTCCAGCAGGGCCTTCACCAGCGTCTGCTGGAGGCCGATGCGGCCGAGGTCGCTGCCGTCGCCTATGCCGTGCCGGGTGCGGGCCAGGGCGAGCGCCCGGGTGCCGTCCAGATGGTGGGTGCCGGCCGCGAGGCGCAGATGGCTGTCGTCGTCGTCGATGTCCTCGTCCGTGGTGACGGTGACCCCGCCGAGCGCGTCCACGAGCTTCGCGAAGCCCGAGAAGTCGACCTCGATGTAGTGGTCCATGCGGACATCGGTGATCGACTCGACCGTCTTGACGGCGCAGACGGGACCGCCGACCGAGTAGGCGGTGTTGAACATCACGCCGTACGCCACCGCCGTCGAGCCGCCGTCGGACAGCGGGCAGGAGGGGCGGGTGACGAGGGTGTCGCGCGGGATGCTGACGACGGTGGCGGTCGTGCGGCCCGCGTCGATGTGCACGACCATCGCGGTGTCGGAACGGGCGCCCGAGCTGTCGCCGCCGCCGAGCGCCTGGTTCTCCTCGCCGCTGCGCGAGTCCGAGCCCAGCACCAGGATGTTCACGGCCTCGGTGGGCAGTGGGGAGGCGGACGCCGAGCCGGACGGGGAGGGGGCCGTGACCGCCTTCGCGGGGCGGTTGTCGCCGAGCGCGTTGTCGATGTCGACGCTCTTGATGTTGTCGTTGAGGTGCCAGTAGGCCCAGCCCGCCGTCCCGATGCCCACCACCAGGGCGGCGGCCAGGGTGAGACCGGCGGCCTTCAGCACTCTCGACCGCCGGCCCCGCTGTCTGCCCGCGTCGTCCTGCTCCTCGTGTCGCGTCACGCACAGGAACGTAAGTCCGAATTATGAGCGAACTGTTAGGACGGCCGCCGCACGGCGAACTTCTTGTGAAAATCTCACGATCCTCAGCCCAGCGTCACCGTGGGAACCGGATTGCTGCCGCTCCAGCTCGCGTTGAACCCGAAGCTCACCGAACCCCCGTCCGGCACCGACCCGTTGTACGAGGCGTTCACACACGTCACGGCCGCCCCCGACTGGGTGCAGCCGGCGTTCCAGGCCTGGGTGATCTGCTGGCCCGCTCCGTACGTCCAGGTCACCTTCCAGGAGGACAGCGCGGCGCCCGAGCAGGAGATCGTCACGTTCCCGGTGAACCCGGTGTTCCACTGACTGCCCACGCTGTAGGCCGCCGTGCACGCGCCGGCCGGCGGAGGCGTCGTCGTGCCGCCCAGCGCCTCCGCGATGCCGTAATACGCCGGTTTCGGCCCGTAGTTCGCGTCGTACGGCGTCGCCGCCCCCTGTCCGGGGAAGGTGCTCTCCACCCAGGAGTCGGAGTCGGTGAAGCCCCACACGGTGAGGTTCACGCAGCGCGCCACCGCCACACAGGCCGCGGTGACCGCCTTGTAGTCGGCCTTCTGCTGGGCCAGTTCGGCGCTGTCGGACGGGAGCGTCATCCGGATGTCCAGCTCGGTGATGGCCACATCGACGCCGAGGTCGGCGAAGCGCTGGATGTTCTGCTGGAAGGTGGACGGGACCTGACCGAGGATGAGGTGGGCCTGGAGGCCGACCCCGTCGATCGGGACTCCCCGCTCCTTCAGCGACTTGACCAGGTTGTAGAGGGCGGTGCTCTTCGCGTTGACGCCCTCGACGTTGTAGTCGTTGACGTACAGCTTGGCGGCGGGGTCGGCGGCCCGCGCCCAGGTCAGCGCGTTGGCGATGTAGTCGACGCCGAGGCCGTTGTACCAGAGGGTCGAGCGGTAGGTGCCGTCCTCGTTGAAGGGCTCGTTGACGACGTCCCAGGCGGCGATCTTCCCCTGGTAGCGGCCGACCTCGGTGTTGATGTGGTTCTGCAGCAGGGTGCTCAACTGGGCGGACGTCCAGGTGCCGTTGGTGAGCCAGCTGGGGTTCTGGCTGTGCCAGACCAGGGTGTGGCCGCGCACCTGCTGGTCGTGGGCCTGCGCGAAGGCCACGATCTGATCGGCCTCCGCCCAGTTGAAGGAGCCCTGGGTCGGCTCCACCGAGCCCCACTTCATGGCGTTGCCGGGGGTCAGCGAGCCGAACTGCGCCCCGGCGATGTCGCCGTAGGTCCCGGTGAGCTTGGAGCCGGTGACCGCCGTGCCGACGACCTTGCCCTTGGCCGCCCCGAGGTCGCGCAGGGGGGTGTCGGCGGCGTGCGCCACTCCGCTCAGGAGGGCGCCGACGGTGGCCGCCCCGGCGAGCAGGGCGGCGAGACGTGCACGTATCGACGAACTGGAGGATCTCATTGCGGGTGCCTCCGAAAGTTTCGGTCGTGCAACCGATTGACTTCGGAGGAGTGTGGGGGCGTCCGTCACACCCGTCAATACGTCAACTTCCGGCCACCCGCGTCCCCGCGCCCTACCGGACGGGCGGCGCCCCGGTGCTCGTTCGCACCACCAGGCTCGTCGCCAGCTCCACGCGCGTCGCCGTGGGCGTTTCCCGGGACGCCGAGCGCCCCAGCTCCAGCACCAGCCGGGCCGCCGCCTCGGCCATCTCCGTGAGCGGCTGCCGGACGGTCGTCAGCGGCGGACCCACCCAGCGGGCCACCGGCAGGTCGTCGAAGCCGACCACGCTCACGTCCTCCGGGATGCGCAGCCCCAGCTCACGGGCGGCCTCGTAGCAGCCGAGCGCCTGGAGGTCGTTGCCCGCGAAGACGGCGGTGGGCCGGTCGGGGCGGTCGAGGAGCTCACGGCCGAGCCGGTAGCCGGTCTCGTGGTGGAAGTCGCCGGTCTTGATCAGCTGCTGGTCGACCGGCAGCCCGGCCGTCTCCAGCGCGGCCCGGTAGCCGTCGATCCGGGCGCGGCTGCACATCATCTGCGGCGGCCCGCTGATCGCCCCGATCCGCCGGTGCCCCAGCTCGACCAGGTGCCGGGTCGCGGCGAGGCCGCCCTGCCAGTTGGTGGCCCCGATGGACGGCACGTCGGCGCCCGGGTCGCCGGCCGGGTCCATCACCACGAACGGGATGGACCGGCTGGTCAGCAGCGCCCGCTGGGACTCGTCGAGCCCGGACAGGACCAGCACGACCCCGTGCGGACGGCGGGCCGCCACCTGGTCGGCCCAGGTCCGGCCGGGCGTGAGCCGTCCGGCGCTCTCGCTCAGCACGACACTCAGCCCGGCGTCGCGCGCCACGTTCTCCACGCCCCGGATGACCTCCATCGCCCAGGCGCTCTCCAGCTCGTGGAAGACCAGGTCGATCAAGGGGGACCGGGTCGCCTCGGCGCGGCGGCGACGGTAGCCGTGGGCGCGCAGCAGTTCCTCGACGCGGGTACGGGTCGTCGGGGCGACATCGGCGCGGCCGTTGAGGACCTTCGAAACAGTCGGTGCCGATACGCCGGCCTCACGGGCGATCTCCGCGAGCGTCGCGGTCTGTGTCGGCCGCGCTTCTGTCCGCGTTTCCACGGGCTCCGAGGGTGTCATGGCGGCGATCGTATCGCCACGCGACCTCTTGACGAACCTATTGCGACGCCATAGGTTCCCGGAACATTCGAAGTACAGCTCGAAACATTCGTACTTCTTGCTCTCCGCACCGACTGTCCACCTGGTGGCTCACCGACCTCTGACAGGAGTTTCATGACCACCGCCCCCTGGCGTGACCCCGCCCTGCCCGCCGCCGCCCGTGTCGACGACCTCCTCTCCCGGATGACCCTGGAGGAGAAGACCGCCCAGCTGTACGGCGTGTGGGTCGGCGCCGCGACGGACGGCGACGG
Organism: Actinobacteria bacterium OV320; assembly: GCA_001298545.1. GTDB lineage: Bacteria > Actinomycetota > Actinomycetes > Streptomycetales > Streptomycetaceae > Streptomyces > Streptomyces coriariae. The sequence continues at coordinate 25,633 of LJCX01000029.1, read as the reverse complement.
AGTCGCCCCGCATCAGCACGACATGACCGCCGACTACGACTGGAACGAGCTGATCACCCGGGGGCTCGGCCAGCTGACCCGGTCCTTCGGCACCGCGCCCGTGGAGCCCGCGCTCGGCGCCCGCGCGCTGGCCCTCGCCCAGCGGCGGATCGCCGCGGCCGGCCGCTTCGGCATCCCGGCCGTCGCCCACGAGGAGTGCCTGGCCGGCTTCACCGCCTGGCGGGCCACCGCCTACCCGGTCCCGCTGGCCTGGGGCGCCGCCTTCGACCCGCCACTGGTGGAGGAGATGGGCCGGGCGATCGGCCGCGACCTGCGCGCGGTCGGCGTCCACCAGGGCCTCGCCCCCGTCCTGGACGTCGTCCGCGACCCGCGCTGGGGACGGGTCGAGGAGACGATCGGCGAGGACCCGTACCTGGTCGGCACGGTCGGCACGGCCTATGTCCGCGGGCTCGAGTCCGCCGGGGTCGTCGCCACGCTCAAGCACTTCGCGGGGTACGCCTCCTCGGCGGGCGCCCGCAACCTGGCCCCGGTGCGGGCGGGCACCCGGGAGTTCGCCGATGTGACCCTGCCGCCCTTCGAGATGGCCCTGCGCGAGGGCGGCGCCCGCTCGGTGATGGCGGCCTACACGGAACGCGACGGTGTCCCGGCCTCCGCCGACCCCGAGCTGCTGACCCGCCTCCTGCGGGAGGAGTGGGGCTTCACCGGCACCGTCGTCGCCGACTACTTCGGCATCGGCTTCCTGCAGACCCTGCACCGGGTCGCCGGCACCCCCGCGCAGGCCGCCCACCTCGCCCTGGCGGCCGGCATCGATGTCGAACTGCCCACCGTGAAGTACTACGGCGAGACCCTGGTCGCGGCCGTGCGCGCCGGTGAGCTCCCCGAGGAGCTGGTCGACCGGGCCGCCCACCGCGTCCTGCTGCAGAAGTGCGAACTGGGCCTGCTGGACGAGGACTGGCAGCCGCCGATCCCCGAGTCGGTCGACCTCGACCCGGCGACGAACCGCGCCCTGGCCCGCCGGCTGGCCGAGGAGTCGGTGGTCCTGCTGGACAACCCCGACGGGCTGCTCCCGCTCGCCCCCGACACCCGCGTCGCCGTGGTCGGCCCGCGGGCCGCCGACGCGCTGGCCATGCTGGGCTGCTACTCCTTCCCGTCCCATGTCCTCACCCACCACCCCGAGGTGGACCTGGGCATCGACATCCCCACCGTGCTGGAGTCCCTGCGGGGCGAACTCCCCGACGCGAAGGTCACGTTCACGGAAGGGTGCGGGGTCTCGGACCCGGACCCGTCCGGCTTCACCGAGGCCATCGCCCGCGCCGCGGAGGCGGACGTCTGCGTGGCCGTCCTGGGCGACCGGGCGGGCCTGTTCGGCCGGGGCACCTCGGGCGAGGGCTGCGACGTGGCCGACCTGACCCTGCCCGGCGTCCAGGGCGAACTGCTGGACGCGCTGGTCGCGACGGGCGTCCCGGTCGTCCTGGTGCTGCTCACCGGCCGCCCGTACGCGCTCGGCCGCTGGCACGGACGGCTGGGTGCGGTCGTCCAGGCGTTCTTCCCGGGCGAGGAGGGCGGTCCGGCGGTGGCGGGCGTGCTCTCGGGCCGGGTGAACCCCTCGGGCCGCCTCCCGGTGAGTGTGCCGCGCGTGCCGGGCGGTCAGCCCTGGACCTACCTCCAGCCGCCGCTGGGTCTGGCGGGCGAGGTCAGCAACCTGGACCCGACCCCGCTGTACCCGTTCGGACACGGGCGCTCGTACACGCGGTTCGCGTGGGAGGACTTCTCCGGCCCGGACGCGGAGATCGGCACGGACGGCTCGTACGACCTGTCCGTCACGGTCCGCAACACCGGCGAGCGGGCGGGCGCGGAGGTCGTGCAGCTGTATCTGCACGACCCGGTGGCGAGCGTCACCCGTCCCGACGTACGGCTGATCGGCTATCAGCGGCTGGAGCTGGCGGCGGGCGGGTCGGCCCGGGTGACCTTCCGCTTCCACGCCGACCTGTCGGCGTTCACCGACCGCGCGGGACGCCGGGTGGTCGAACCCGGGAATCTGGAGCTGCGGTTGGGGACGTCCAGCGGGCAGGCGCGGGAGGTGGCGCGGGTGCGGCTCGCCGGGCCGGTGCGCGAGGTGGGGGCGGAGCGGCGGCTGCGGTGCGAGGCGGACGTCCTACGAAATTGACGTGTTCACGGGCACTGTCCGCCGGTGACACCGACGCGGTGAACTCCCCCGAGTACACGGAGTTGGACGGTGCTCGACGCGGCCGTCACGGCACCGCGCCGCAGCCGTAGCCGTAGTGGTAGCCGCCTCACGCCGTTCGTTCGTCCCCCGTCGCGAAGTAACGGTCCACGTACTCCCCCGGCGGCAGCGTGCTCCCGCGCATCAGGGAGAACACCTCGGCGCCGTCGCCGGGCGTCCCGAACAGGGTGAAGGCCTGGGCGAGCCGGGCGTACTCGACGCCGTCGAGGTCCTCGCAGTACTCGGCGGCCTCGGCCTCCGCCCGCTCGACCGCCTCGTCCGCCGACCGGGCCGTCCACAGGGTGATGCGCTCCTCGTAGACGCCCAGGGAGCCGTGCCGGAAGACGCACCGGACGCCGTACCAGGACGGTTCGTCCGTCGATTCGTCGGTCGATTCGTCGGTCGGTTCGTCGGTCGGTTCGTCGGTTGGCCCCTCCGGGGTAAAGCCTTCGCACCCGCGCCTCGCGGTCGGGCCCCGGCCGCTCACGTCGGGTCCGGTACCGGCTCGAACCGCCACCGGTGCGCGGCCCGGCTCACCAGCGCCGCGTCGGGATCGGGGAGTTCGGGGAGGACGGCGTCGTAGTCGGCGTCCCACCAGGTGATGACCAGCACCCGGTCCTGCGGGGCGCGGAAGGTCTCCCGGCGCCCGGGCGCGGGCGCGAGATCCTGCGCCCGCGCCCAGGCCAGCAGGTCCTCGCCCCGGCCGGTGACCGCCCGGGCCTCCCACATCAGCGCGACCGTCATGAGTAGAGGTTGTCCTTGCCGCTCTCGTGGGCGTGGACGTGGTCGTGGTCGTGCGGGCGGCCCGGCACATGGGGGTCGGTCACCGGCAGCGAGGAGTCCGCCGACAGGTCCCAGTCGGACGCGGCGCGTCCGCGGGCCACCATCTCCGCGCCCAGGGCCGCCACCATCGCGCCGTTGTCCGTGCACAGCTTGGGGCGCGGGACGCGCAGCCGGATGCCGGCGGCCTCGCAGCGCTCCTGGGCCAGGGCCCGCAGCCGGGTGTTCGCGGCCACGCCGCCGCCGATCATCAGGTGGTCGACGCCCTCGTCCTTGCAGGCCCGTACGGCCTTGCGGGTCAGGACGTCCACGACCGCCTCCTGGAAGGAGGCCGCCACGTCACGGACCGGGACCTCCTCGCCCGCCGCCCGCTTCGCCTCGATCCAGCGGGCGACCGACGTCTTCAGTCCGGAGAAGGAGAAGTCGTACACCGGGTCGCGCGGGCCGGTCAGGCCGCGCGGGAAGGCGATCGCCTTGGGGTCGCCCTCGCGGGCGTAGCGGTCGATGACGGGGCCGCCCGGGAAGCCCAGGTTCAGCACCCGGGCGATCTTGTCGAAGGCCTCGCCCGCCGCGTCGTCGATGGTGGCGCCCATCGGACGGACGTCGGAGGTGATGTCGGTGGACAGCAGCAGGGACGAGTGGCCGCCGGACACCAGCAGCGCCATCGTCGGCTCGGGCAGCGCGCCGTGCTCCAGCTGGTCCACGCAGATGTGGGAGGCGAGGTGATTCACCCCGTAGAGGGGCTTGCCGAGGGCGTAGGCGTACGCCTTCGCCGCCGAGACGCCGACCAGCAGGGCACCGGCGAGACCGGGACCGGCCGTGACCGCGATGCCGTCGAGGTCCCTCGGGCTCACCCCCGCTTCCTTCAGGGCCCGCTCGATGGTCGGGACCATCGCCTCCAGGTGGGCCCGGGACGCCACCTCCGGTACGACCCCGCCGAAGCGGGCGTGCTCGTCGACGCTGGAGGCGATCGCGTCCGCCAGCAGGGTCGTGCCGCGCACGACGCCCACGCCGGTCTCGTCGCAGGAGGTCTCGATCCCCAGAACCAGGGGTTCGTCAGCCATTGTTCTCGGTTTCCTGTGTCCCTTGTACCGGTGTCGGTACGGATGTCGATGGATCGGTCAGCCGCATCACCAGGGCGTCCACGTTCCCCGGCTGGTAGTAGCCGCGCCGGAAGCCGATGGCCTCGAACCCGAAGCGTTCGTAGAGCTTCTGGGCGCGCACGTTGTCGATCCGGCACTCCAGCATGACCTCGGCGCACTCGAAGGCGGTCGCCGCGCGCAGCAGCTCCGTCAGCAGGCGGCCGCCGAGACCGGTGCTCCAGTGGCCGCGGGCGACGGCGATCGTCTGGACGTCGCCGACCGCGGGAAAGCCGCTGTCGGACCCCGTGCCGGCCGCGGCCAGGCCCGCGTACCCGACGATCCGCTCGCCCTCGGCCGTGGTCTCGACCGCGACGAGATAGCGCCGGGTCGCCTCGGGGCCCCGGGCATGGGCCAGGTCGGACCAGAACATGCCCCGTGACCAGGCGTCCTCGGGGAAGAGGTCCTTCTCCAGCTCCAGCACGGGTTCGATGTCCCACCAGCGCATCTCCCGCAGCACGGGCCGGCCGGTCGGGTTGGCGGCTTCGGTCACTTGGGGGTGACCACCTTGTAGTTCTTCGGCACCTGGGCGTCCGGCCGGCGCAGGTACAGCGGGCGCGGGGCCGGCAGCTCCTCGCCCCGGACGAGCCGCTCGGCGGCGAGCGAGGCGAGGGCGGCGGCGGAGACGTGCTCGGGCTCGTGCGCTTCGGGGAAGGTGTCCGGGTACAGCAGCGCGCCCGCGCCGACGGACGGCAGCCCGGCCACCTCGTCGGCGATGTCGGCGGGCCGGTCCACCGCGGGGCCCGACACCCGGGTCCGGGAGTTGTCGTAACGCGCCCAGTAGACCTCCTTGCGGCGGGCGTCGGTCGCCACGACGAAGGGTCCTTCGAGGTCGGCCGCGTAGGCGAGGCCGTCGAGGGTGCACAGACCGTGCACCGGGACGCCGAGCGCGAGCCCGAAGGTGTCGGCGGTCATCAGACCGACTCTCAGCCCGGTGTACGGGCCGGGGCCGACGCCGACGACGATCCCGGTGACGGCGTCGAGACTGCGCCCGGCCCCGGCGAGCAGCCGGTCGACGGCCGGCAGCAGCAGCTCGCCGTGCCGGCGCGCGTCCACCTGACTCGAGGAGGCGATGACGTCCGTGCCGTCGTGCAGCGCGACGGTGACGGCGGGGGTGGCGGTATCCAGAGCGAGCAAGAGCACGCAAACAGCCTACGGCTCCCGTGCCCCGGACATGGCCGCGCCGGTCGGAGGCGTGATGACTGCTAACGTCACCGCGAAACGTGACGTACGGGACAGACTGGGTGGTCGTCGATGCCAAGCAACAGCTCGACTTTCGTGGCCGGGCTCACCGCGGCGGCCCTGGCGACGGTCGCGTTCCTCACCTTCCAGGCGTCGGCGAGCGCACCCGTCGACCTGTCCCGGCCACAGCGCAGCGGCGCCCCCGCCAAGGCGGCGAAGGCGCCCCGGGACAAGGACCACCCCGCCGCGCTGCCGGCCGACTCCGGCCTCGGCACGCGGGTCGTGTACTCGCTGGACGACGACCGGGTCTGGCTGGTCGGTTCGGACGGCGGGGTCAAGCGCACGTTCGAGGTCGCCCCCGGCAGTGTGGACCCGCTCCCGGGCACGTACGCCGTCACCTCCCGCGCGGCCGCCGTCACCGGCACCGACGGCACCCCCATCGAGCACGTCGTGCGCTTCACCACCGCCGACGACGTGACGATCGGCTTCAGCGCGGCCCTGGACGGCTCGCTGCCCGAGCCCGACCCGACGGTGAAGACGGGCGGCATCCGGCAGACCGTCGCGGACGGCGACGCGATGTGGGACTTCGCGACGATCGGACAGGCCGTCGTCGTGATCCCGTAGGGGTGGCTCGGGGCCGGGGTGCGGCGCCCGAGTATCCCGTGAACGTTCCGACGAGACGTCGGCAAAATGTTGCGTCGGATGTCCGGTGCGTGGTCACATGGAATCAACTTCGTAGTTAGGTCTACCTAACTACGCCCGCCCCCGAACCTCAGGAGGCGTCCATGTCGGTCACCGAGCCCAAGGGCCGGCCGTCGCGGCCGTTCACGCTCGCCGGTGTGTCCATGCGGGATCTGCTGGCCTCGTGCGCGGCCGCGGAAGCCGTCTCGACGCCGCCGCGGCTGCCCGACCCGGCACTCACCGAGCAGCCGGTGGAGCGTCCCAGGGCGGCGTGAGCGCCACCGGCGACCGGCGCCGCGGACACCCGTCCGGCCGACCGCCCGCCGATCACGGCGATCACCCGTCGATCAGGCCGACAGCACGCCGAGGTCCGCCGAGGCCCAGCGCTCGCCGAGCCCCGTCACCGTCACGTGCCGCACCTCGTCCGTGGTGTCGCCGACGGCACGGTGGATGAGGACCTGGAGCCGGTCGTCGGTCAGTTCCTCGACCTTGCCCTCGCCCCACTCCACGACGATCACCGACGCGGGCAGCGACACGTCGAGGTCGAGGTCCTCCATCTCGTCGAGCCCGCCGCCCAGGCGGTACGCGTCGACGTGGACGAGCGGCGGACCGTCCGAGAGGGAGGGGTGCACGCGGGCGATCACGAACGTCGGGGAGGTGACGGCACCCCGGATCCCGAGTCCCGCGCCGAGCCCGCGGGTGAGCGTCGTCTTGCCCGCGCCGAGTTCCCCGCTGAGCATCACGAGATCACCCGCGCGCAACAGCTTGGCGAGACGACGGCCCAGCTCCCCCATCTGCTCGGGGGAGTTGACGACGATCTCGACGCGGTTTTTGACGCGGTCTCCGAGAGGTCCGGGCTCAGCCGGGTTGTGCGCTGCTGGTGCTTCCATAGCCGTTCACGGTAGCTCCTGCGGGCACGGCACCCGCGCGGGTGAGCAGGTCGGCGAGGCGGTCGGTGACCACTTCCGGGTGTTCCAGCATCACGAGATGCCCGGCGTCGGGGACGAGGACCAGCTCGGCGTCCGGCAGCAGGTCGGCGATCGCCTCGCTGTGCTCGCTGGGCGTGACCAGGTCCCCGATCCCGGCGAGCACCAGCACCGGCATGTCGGTGAAACAGGCCAGCGCCTCGGTCTTGTCGTGATCCGTGAACGCCGGATAGAACTCGGCGACCACGTCGATCGGCGTGCCCTCGATCATCCGCTCGGCGAACCGCGCCACCGCCGGATCCACGTCCCGCGACGCGAACGAGTACCGCTTGATGATCCCGGCGAAGAGATCGGCGGTGGCCCGTCGCCCCTTCTCCACCAGGGCCGCCTGCTGCCCCAGCGCCTTCAGCACCCCCGGCAGCACCCGCCGCACCGCGTTCACGCCCGCGACCGGCAGCCCGAAATTGACCTCGCCGAGCCGCCCCGACGACGTACCGACGAAGGCGGTGGCGACGACCCGCTCGCGGATCAGCTCGGGGTACAGCGCGGCCAGGGCCATCACCGTCATCCCGCCCATGGAGTGCCCGACGAGCACGATCGGCCCCTCCGGCACGGCCGCGTCGATCACGGCCCTCAGGTCGCGCCCCAGCTGATCGATGGTGACCGGCTCGCCGTCCCGTATCTGGGCGGTGCCGCGCCCGGACCGGCCGTGACTGCGCTGGTCCCAGTGCACGGTCCGTACGACGCCCCGCAGGGCCGCCCGCTGGAAGTGCCAGGAGTCCTGGTTGAGGCAGTAGCCGTGGCTGAAGACCACGGTGACGGGGAGCGGGGCCTTGCGCCCGAAGAGCCTGCGCCGCCGGTTCGCCGGTCCGCCCTGCGGCTCGACGTCGTCGACCTCGTAGTACAGCTCGGTGCCGTCCTCGGCGTACGCCTTGCCGGGAGTGCCGCGCAGGCCGCCGTACGGCCCCGTCGAGTCGAGCGCGAGCCGGGCCTTCGCCCGCATGCCGCGGCCGACGGTCATCCGCTCCAGGGCCACACCCGCCGCGGCGCCCGCGGCGATCACGCCTATCGCGGCGCCGGCGATGCCGGTCGCCCGGCGCCACCCCCCGCCCGCCCCCGTGGCGGAGGCGGCAACGACCGCCGAGGCGGCGCTCGCCACCGCCTCCGCGCTGCTCTCGCTCACGTACCGCTCCTCTTTGGCCGATGCCCCTGTACTGACTGCGGGTTACCCGTCCTGGTCACTCGTTCACATAGACGCGGGGTACGCGCGATCCGATGCGCGTGACGATCTCGTACCCGATGGTGCCGGCCGCCTGCGCCCAGTCCTGTGCCGTGGGTTCACCGCGGTCGCCCGGTCCGAAGAGGACCGCCTCCGCGCCGGGGCCGGGCTCGTCGCCGCCGAGGTCGACGACGAACTGGTCCATGGCGATCCGGCCGGCCGCCGTCCGCCACTTGCCGGCGACCAGCACCGGACCGCTCCCGGAGGCGTGCCGGGGGACACCGTCCGCATAGCCGAGGGGGACCAGGCCCAGGGTGGTCTCGCCCGGGGTGACGTAGTGGTGGCCGTAGCTCACGCCGTGGCCGCCCGGGACGTGCTTCACCAGGGCCAGCGAGGCCGCGAGGGTCATCACCGGGCGCAGCCCGAAGTCGGCGGCGCAGCCCAGCTCGGGGCTGGGCGACAGGCCGTACATCGCGATGCCCGGGCGGACCAGGTCGAGGTGGGTCTCCGGGAGCGTGAGCGTGGCCGGGGAGTTGGCGATGTGCCGCACCTCGGGCCGCACACCCTGCCGTTCGGCGTACGCCACCATCTCGTGGAAGCGGTCGAGCTGGGGCGCGATGGAGGGATGTCCGGGCTCGTCGGCGCAGGCGAAGTGCGACCACAGCCCGGTGACCCGGAGCAGCCCCTCGCTCTCGGCCCGCAGCGCCTCGCCCACCAGCTCGGGCCAGTCGGCGGGCTGGCAGCCGTTGCGCCCGAGCCCGGTGTCGGCCTTGAGCTGCACGCGGGCGGGCAGCCCGGCGGCCCGTGCCCCCTCGACGACCTCCCGCAGGGCCCAGAGCCCGCTCACCGACACATCGAGTCCGGCCTCGACCGCCTCCCGCCAGGGGCCGCCCGGCGTCCACAGCCAGCACATGATCCTGACGTCCGCCGGCAGCCCGCCGTCCGCGCGCAGCGCCAGCGCCTCCTCGGGCGTGGCGGTGCCCACCCAGCCGGCGCCGGCCGCGACCGCGGCGCGGGCACAGGGAGCGGCCCCGTGCCCGTACCCGTCGGCCTTCACCACGGCCATGAACTCCGCGCCCGGCGCCTTGGCGCGCAACGTACGCACGTTGGCCCGCAGCGCGGCCAGGTCGATCTCGGCACGGGCGCGCGACGGGGGGGCGGGCGGCTTGGCAGTCTCACTCATCGCGCCCAGTGTCTCAGAGGGCCCGGACCGCCCCCTAAGTACCGGGCCGGTGCCCCCATACGTAGACCCGGTCGCCCTGCTTCAGCACATCCCACAGCCGGCGCGCGTCACCGACGGTGAGATTGACGCAGCCCATGGAGCCGATGGTGGTGTGGATGCTGTCGTAGACGGCGTGGAAGGCCTGGCCGCCGTCGAAGAACTGCGCATACGGCATGGGGGCGTTGTAGAGCGTGGAGACGTGGTTCTTGTGCCGCCAGTAGACGGTGTGCCACCCCTTGCGGGTCGGGTGCACGGCCCGCCCGCTGCGCATCGACACGGGTCCGAAGACGACCTTCGTCCCCTTCTGCACCCAGGTCAGTTGCCGGTTGAGATCGACGCAGGCGACCCGGTGGGTCCGCACCGGACACTTCTTCTTGGCGTTGGGGTTCTTCCTCGCGGCGACGAGCTGCATCCGGGCCCAGGTGACGGGCCCGGCGAACCCGATCGCGGGCTCGATCCCCTGCTGCCGCTGGAACGCACGGATCGCCTTGCAGTCGGCGGCGGACTGCTTCCCGTCCACGGTCAGCTTCAGCCACCGCTCGACCGCCCGCTGGTAGGGCCCGGCCCGCTTGCTGCACGCCACCCGGGTCATCACCTCGTCCAGCGGCACGTACTCGACGAGCGCGTACGTCCCCTCCGCCGCGTCCCGCGGCTCGACGGCGTCCTCGGCCGCGGTGGGCGTGTACACCCTCGGCGCGAGCACCTGGTCCGGCGTGTCGATCTCCCAGGACGGAGTGGACGGAGGGGACGGCGGAGGAGCGGCGCGAGCGGGCGTACCCAGGGGAAGAAGCGCGACGGCGGCGACAACGAGAGCCACGGTTCGTGTGCTGAACATCCGATCAGACAAGCGCGCGATCCGAGGCGCCCAGGGCTGCCGCGCGGCAGCGTCACTCTTTCAGCGGGGGGCTCCTCACAGCCTGTCCGGCGTTTGAGGACGAGGCCGTCCAGGCCGAAAGGGGGGTCTGGGGGCACAGCCCCAGGGACGGGAAGGGAAGGGGCGGCGGGAGCGAGATCACCCGGCACACCCGTCACACCCGTCACACCCGTCACACCCGTCACACCCGTCACACCCTGCCCCCTACCGCCGCACGTCCCGCCAGGCCCCCGCGACCGCCGCAGCCACCTCATGCGCCCCCACCGGCGCCCCGTCCGCGGCGAACCGCCCCGCCAGCCCGTGCAGATAGGCCCCCACGCTCCCCGCGTCCAACGCGCTCAGCCCCGCCGCGAGCAACGACCCGGCGAGCCCCGACAGCACATCCCCGCTCCCGGCCGTGGCCAGCCACGCCGTCCCCGTCGCGTTCACCCGCACCACCCCCGCACCACCCGCGTCCGCGACCAGCGTCGTCGAGCCCTTCAGAAGGACCGTCGCCCGATAGCGGGCCGCCAGCTCCCGCGCGGAACGCAGCCGGGCCCCCTCCACCTCCTCCCGCGCCACCCCCAGCAGCGCGGCCGCCTCCCCCGCGTGCGGTGTCATCAGCGTCGGCGCAGTCCGCCCGCGCACCGCGTCGGCGTCCGCGAGCCGCAGCCCGTCGGCGTCGATCAGCACCGGCACCTCGGCGGACAGCACCTCCGCCACCGTCTTGGCGTCGTCCCCGGCGCCCGGCCCGACGACCCAGGCCTGCACCCGTCCGGCCTGCCGGGGCCCCTGGTCGGACACGAGCGTCTCGGGGAACCGCGCGACGACCGCGTCCCCGGCCGGCCCCACGTACCGCACGGCCCCCGCCCCGCCCCGCAGCGCCCCCGCGACGGCCAGCACGGCGGCCCCCGGATACCGGGCGGACCCGGCGGCGATCCCGACGACGCCCCGCCGGTACTTGTCGCTCTCCCCGCCCGGCACGGGCAGCAGGGCGGCCACGTCCGCGTGCTGAAGGGCCGCCAGCTCGGGCTCGGCGGGCAACTCGCCCCCGAGCCCGATGTCGACGAGCCGCACCGACCCGGCGTACTCCCGCGCCGGATCGACGAGCAGCCCCGGCTTGTGCGTGCCGAAGGTGACGGTGACGTCGGCACGGATCGCGCTCCCGTGCACCTCGCCGGTGTCGGCGTCGACGCCGCTGGGCAGGTCGACGGCGACGACGGCGGCCCGGGCCCCGGCGACGATCGCGGCCAGCGAGGCCGCGTCCGGCCGCCGCCCCCCCTCCCCGCCGATCCCGACGATGCCGTCGAGCACGAGGTCGGCCCGCCGGACGACGGCTTCGGCGCCGGCCGGCGCGACCGTGTGCCCGCCCGCCCGGCGCAGGGCCGCGAGCCCCGCGGCGTGCGTCCGCTCGGGCGCGAGCAGCACCGCGGTCACGCCCGCCCCGCGCCGGGCGAGCCGGGCGCCGGCGTACAGGGCGTCACCCCCGTTGTCGCCGCTGCCGACCAGCAGCACGACCCGCCGCCCGTACACCCGCCCCAGCAGGTCGGCGCAGGCGGCGGCGAGCCCGGCGGCCGCCCGCTGCATGAGGGCCCCTTCCGGAACCCGGGCCATCAGCTCTCGCTCGGCACGACGGACGGTCTCGACGCGGTAGGCAGTACGCATACGGTCGAGTCTCCCCCGGACTCCCCCGCCACCGCACGCCGTCACCGCACGCCGTCAGCCCACCCCGCGGTGCGCCCTCCGGCTCAGCCTTCGGCCACCACCACCGCCGAGGCGACGCCCGCGTCGTGACTCAGCGACACATGCCAGCTGCGCACTCCCAGTTCGGCCGCCCGCGCCGCGACACTCCCCTGCACCCGCAGCCGGGGCCGCCCGCTGTCCTCGACGTACACCTCCGCGTCCGTCCACAGCAGCCCGGGCGGCGCCCCCAGCGCCTTGGCGAGAGCCTCCTTGGCGGCGAACCGTGCCGCCAGCGAGGCGGCGCCCCGCCGCTCCCCGCTCGGCAGCAGCAGCTCGCTCTCCAGGAAGAGCCGCTGGGCCAGCCCGGGCGTCCGCTCCATTGACGCCGCGAACCGCTCGATCTCGGCCACGTCGATACCGACCCCGATGATGCTCATGCCGAGCACCCTAAGGCCGGGCTGTCACAGCCTGCTGCTAGCCTGCGGCGACTTGATCACGTCAGTCGAAGAGCAGGATCTCACCGCCGCACGCCCTGGGGGGCCAGCCCGCGTGCCGCGGACAGTGACGCCAGGGGGCGGAGGAATGACCAGCACCACCAACGGCATGGCCGGCGGCGGACCCACGAGCGGTTGGGGACCGACCTTCGACCCGTACGACAACACACCCGAGCTGATCCCGATGCGCACCGCCGCGCAGGCCGGACACTGGCCGACGGTGCGGGCCTGGTTCGCGGGCCTCGACTCGGTCGACAAGCTCTCCTCCGCCGTCGGCCTCCTCGCCGACATCCCCGGCGTCGAGAACTTCCTGGAGCGGGCGGCGGCGGAATCGCCCGGCGACCCGCTGCCGCGCACGCTGCTGGCCGAGCGGTACGTCTACATCGGCTGGGACATCCGCAGCGGCGCCCGCGCCCAGCACGTCTCCCGGGACCAGTTCACCCAGTTCCACGACTGGCTGCGCAGGGCCGAGCAGCTGCTGATCGAGATCTGCGCCGAGCACCCCTCGTACGCCCCCGCCTGGACCGCCCGGCTGATGACCGCGCGCGGCCTCCAGCTGGGACAGGCCGAGGCGCGCCGCCGCTACGACCGCCTGTCCGCCCACCACCCGCACCAGTACCACGCGCAGGCCCAGCTGCTCCAGCAGCTGTGCCCGAAGTGGAGCGGCTCCTGGGAGGCGGCGCACGGCTTCGCCCGCGAATGCGCGACCGCGGCCCCCGACGGCTCGAACTCCGGCGCCCTGGTCGCCCTCGCGCACATCGAGCGCTGGCTCGACCTGGACAGCGGCGAGGACGCGGCCTACATGCGGGGCCTGTCGGTCCGCGACGACCTGCGCAACGCCGCCCAGGTCTCCGTGCTGCACCCGGCCCACCGGCCCGACTGGAACTCGCTCGGCGCGCACAACGCGTTCGCGTTCGCCTTCTCGCTCGGCAACCACTGGGAGTACGCGGCCCCGCACTTCGCCTTCATCGGCGACCGCGCGACCGAGTCCCCGTGGCACTACGTGCCCGACAAGAAGTCCTCGTTCCTCAAGTCCCGCAAGGCCGCGCTGGAAACCCGAGGAGGCGGCAACCGATGAGCACCGACCTGCACGAGCACGACGACCGCGCCGGTCTCGCCGCCCTCGCCGGCCTCGTCTCGCACACCACCACCCAGCACATCCCCACCCTCTACGCCCCCGCCTCCGGCAACGAGATCACCGCCGGCCTCTTCTTCCGGGTGGGCCGCGCCGACGAGACCCTGGCCACCGCCGGCCTCACCCACCTCGTCGAACACCTCGCCCTGCACCGCCTCGGCCTGTCCGATCTGCACTACAACGGCGCGACGGCGAACGCGTACACCCTCTTCCACGTCACCGGCAGCGAGGAGGAGGTCGTCAAGTACCTCAACAGCGTGTGCGCGGGACTGCGGGACCTGCCGATGGAGCGGCTGGAGACCGAGAAGGAGATCCTGCGCACCGAGGCGGCCGGCCGGGGCAACGGCCCCCAGCACCAGATGCCGCTGTGGCGGTACGGCGCCCAGGGCTACGGCCTGTCCAGCTACAACGAGCTCGGTACCTGGAGCCTGACCCCGGACCAGGTGCGCCACTGGGCCGAGACCCGCTTCACCAGGGACAACGCGGTGCTGTGGATCACCAGCGACCGGGTCCCCGACGGCCTGGACCTCACGCTCCCCCAGGGCACCCGCTTCCCCGCTCCGGCCGCGACCGGCGCACTGCCCAGGACCCCCGCGTTCATCAGCGGAGACGACGGCCATGTCGTCCTCACCTCGGTGCTCCGCCGCTCCACCGCGGCCAGCGTCTTCGCGGACGTCCTCGGCCGGGCCCTCTTCAAGGACCTGCGCCAGGAGGGCGGCTACTCCTACTCCGCGGAGGCCGACTACACCCCGCGCGACGCCGACTTCGCCACCCTCACCGCCTACGCGGACTCCCTCCCGCAGAAGCAGGACGCGGTCGTCGGCGGCTTCGTCGACACCCTCGCCCGGCTGCGCGCGGGCCGCATCGAGCAGTCCGAACTGGACTCCGCCCGCGCCAAGCTCCTCAAGATGTACGACACTCCCGACCTCGCGGCGGCCGCGCTCCCCTCGTACGCGCTGAGCCTGCTGCTCGGGCACCGGATCCTCACCCCCGAGCAGCACCGGGCCGAGCTGAACGCGGTGACCACGGACGACCTGCGCCAGGTCGCGCGGGAGACCTGGGACAACGCGCTCCTCCAGGTGCCGGGCCGGGGCGTCGACTGGGCGGGCCTCACCCTCGCCCCGCAGCACTCGCAGGCCGCCCTGACCGGCACCCGCCACCAGTCCCTGGAGGACGAGGAGGTCACCCTGGTCATCGGCGCCGAGGGGGTGAGCCTGCTGACCCCGAGAGGCCCGGTCACCGTCCGCTACGACGCCTGCTCGGCGATGACCGCCCGCCCCGACGGCGCCCGCACCCTGACCGGCCACGACGGCTTCTCGGTCACCGTGGAGCCCACCCTGTACCGAGGGGTGACACCGGAACGCGTCGCCGCGCTGGACGCGGCCGTGCCCGCCGGGGCAGTGGTACGGATGCCGGCCCGCCAGCCCGACCACATCCCCCAGCCGCGCAAGCGCACCTCCGGCCCGCGGTCCGCCGGCAACGGCCGCTCCACGGTGGGCTGGACCGTCGCGCTCTGGCTGGTCGGCCTGCTCGCGGCGGCATGGGGCCTGCTGTGCGGGATCATCACGGCCGACGAGGCCTCGGCCACCGCCCCGGAGTGGGACGCGGTGACGGGCGTCTGGATCCTGGAACTCCCCCTCGCCTTCGCCACCTGGAAGGTCTACGCGGCCAGAAGGCAGCGCAGGCGAGGCTGACGGGTCGCCCCTGGGGGCCGGGACCGCCTGTGGCGGTCCCTGCCCAACCAGGGGCGCGGGGCCCTGTCGATCTGCGGCACCGCCGCGTGGGCGCCCAGCCACAAAGCGCCCGCACCCGCGCGCGGCGAGAACCGCCACCCCCTCAGGCGCCCCCGCTCAGAACCGCCTCACTCCACCGTCACCGACTTCGCGAGGTTACGAGGCTGGTCCACCTCGTTACCTCGCGCAGTAGCGAGCTCACACGCGAACACCTGCAACGGCACCGTCGCGACCAACGGCGACAACAGCACCGGCGTGACCGGGATCCGCACCAGATGGTCGGCGTACGGCACCACCGTCTCGTCCCCCTCCTCCGCGATCACGATCGTCCGCGCCCCCCGGGCCCGGATCTCCTGGATGTTCGACACGATCTTGTCGTGCAGGACGGACCGCCCCCGGGGCGACGGCACCACCACGACGACCGGCAGATCCTCCTCGATGAGCGCGATCGGCCCGTGCTTCAGCTCACCCGCGGCGAACCCCTCCGCGTGCATGTAGGCGAGCTCCTTCAGCTTCAGGGCGCCCTCCAGCGCGACGGGATACCCGACGTGCCGCCCGAGGAACAGCACGGTGTCCTTGTGGGCGAGGGACCGCGCCAGCTCCCGCACCGGCCCCATCGTCTCCAGCACCCGCTCGACGGCACCGGAGATCTGCGCGAGGTCCCGGATGACGGCCCGGATCTCGTCACCCCACTTGGTGCCGCGCACCTGGCCCAGATACAGCGCTACGAGATAGCAGGCCACCAACTGCGTCAGGAACGCCTTGGTCGAGGCGACGGCCACCTCCGGCCCGGCATGCGTGTACAGCACCGCGTCCGACTCCCGGGGGATCGTCGACCCGTTGGTGTTGCAGATCGCCAGCACCTTGGACCCCTGCTCCCGCGCGTGCCGCAGCGCCATGAGCGTGTCCATCGTCTCCCCGGACTGGGAGATGGCGATGACCAGGGACCGCGAGTCGAGGATCGGGTCCCGGTAGCGGAACTCGCTGGCCAGCTCCACCTCGCACGGGATCCGCGTCCAGTGCTCGATGGCGTACTTGGCGATGAGACCCGCGTGGAAGGCCGTACCGCACGCGACGATGACGACCTTGTCGACCTCCCGCAGCTCGGAGGCCGGGATCCGCACCTCGTCGAGCGACAGCGCGCCGGAGGCGTCGATGCGGCCGAGCAGGGTGTCGGCGACGGCCTTGGGCTGCTCGGCGATCTCCTTGAGCATGAAGTAGTCGTAGCCGCCCTTCTCCGCGGCCGACGCGTCCCAGTCGACGTGGTACGACCGGACGTCCGCCGGGCTCCCGTCGAAGCCGGTCACCGTCACACCGTCCCGCCGCAGCTCGACGACCTGGTCCTGCCCCAGCTCGATCGCCGACCGGGTGTGCGCGATGAACGCGGCGACGTCCGAGGCGAGAAAGGCCTCACCCTCCCCGACGCCCACCACGAGCGGCGAGTTCCGGCGCGCGCCGACCACCACGTCCGGCTCGTCGGCATGCGCCGCGACCAGGGTGAACGCGCCCTCCAGCCGTCGGCACACCAGCCGCATGGCCTCGGCGAGGTCGGCCGTCACCGAGAACTCCTCGGCGAGCAGATGGGCCACCACCTCGGTGTCGGTCTCGGAGAACAGCTCGTGTCCCCGCTCGGCCAGTTCGGCCCGCAGTACGGCGAAGTTCTCGATGATCCCGTTGTGCACGACGGCGACCCGCCCGGCGTTGTCGAGATGCGGATGCGCGTTGGCGTCCGTCGGCCCGCCGTGTGTGGCCCACCGGGTGTGCCCGATGCCCGTCGTCCCGGTCGGCAGTGGCCGGGCCGCGAGCTCCTTCTCCAGATTGACGAGCTTGCCCGCCTTTCTCGCGGCGGCCAGCCCTCCGTCCGCCAGCACGGCGATACCCGCCGAGTCGTAGCCCCGGTACTCCAGCCGCCTCAGCCCGGCCAGCACGACCTCCAGCGCCGACTGAGACCCCACGTATCCCACGATTCCGCACATGCGCGGCAGCCTACGACCCAATCACGCCCGGAAAGAGCCTCCGCGTGCCCGATTTCGGAAATTCCCACGGCTGTACGCCCCCTCGGCCGGGCGTGACGGACCCCACCCACCATCCTGTTCAAACTCCGTTAACAATGGACTGTGATCTCTCCGGTCTCCCCGATGCCCCGGAGCGCCCACCGGCACAGGCCGGAGGCGACTCCCTTCGTCGACCTCACCCGATCCGAGTGGAGCGCGCTGCGCGAGAAGACTCCGCTGCCGCTGACCGCCGAGGAGGTCGAGAAGCTGCGCGGCCTCGGTGACGTCATCGACCTCGACGAGGTACGTGACATCTACCTGCCGCTGTCGCGCCTGCTCAATCTCTACGTGGGCGCCACCGACGGCCTGCGCGGCGCCCTGAACACCTTCCTCGGCGAACAGGGCTCCCAGTCCGGCACCCCGTTCGTGATAGGCGTCGCGGGCTCGGTGGCGGTCGGCAAGTCGACCGTCGCCCGGCTCCTCCAGGCCCTGCTCTCCCGCTGGCCGGAACACCCGCGCGTGGAACTGGTCACCACGGACGGCTTCCTGCTCCCCACCAGGGAGCTGGAGGCCCGCGGCCTGATGTCCCGCAAGGGCTTCCCCGAGTCCTACGACCGCCGCGCGCTGACCCGCTTCGTCGCCGACATCAAGGCGGGCAAGGGCGAGGTCACCGCGCCCGTCTACTCCCACCTGATCTACGACATCGTCCCGGACCGCAAACTCACCGTCCGGCGCCCCGACATCCTCATCGTCGAGGGCCTGAACGTCCTTCAACCCGCCCTGCCCGGCAAGGACGGCCGCACCCGCGTCGGCCTCGCCGACTACTTCGACTTCAGCGTGTACGTCGACGCGAGCGCCGAGGACATCGAACGCTGGTACATCAACCGGTTCCGGAAACTCCGTCAGACGGCCTTCCAGAACCCGGACTCGTACTTCAGGAAGTACACCCAGGTCTCCGAGGACGAGGCCGTCGACTACGCCCGCACCCTCTGGCGCACCATCAACAAGCCCAACCTGGTGGAGAACATCGCGCCCACCCGGGGCCGGGCCACCCTGATCGTCCGCAAGGGCCAGGACCACAAGGTGCAGCGGCTGAGCCTGCGCAAACTCTGACGGCTACCCTGCCTGCATGCTGCACCTGCGCCTGATCACCCCGTCGGGCAGGACCGACGACGTGGTCGCCCTGATCGAGAACACCGTCGGCACCACCCACCTCGTGGTGTTGCCGGGCGCGGCCCGCAACCCGGCCGGCGATGTCGTGCTGTGCGATGTGGCACGCGAGGCGGGCGACGAACTCCTCACCGGGCTACAAAAGTTGGGCCTGGATCAGACCGGTTCGATCGCCGTGGAGAACATCGACCTGTCGCTCTCGCTGCGCGCCGACAAGGCCGAGGCGGAGGCGCCGGGAGAAGGCGCCGACGCGGTCCTGTGGGAGCACCTCACGGACGCCACCCACGAGGAGTCGACGCTCTCCGTCACCTATCTCGCGTTCATCACGCTCGCCACGATGATCGCGGCCTGCGGTGTGGTGCTCGACAACGCGGTGCTGATCGTGGGCGCGATGGCCGTGGGCCCGGAGTTCGGCCCCCTGGCCGGCGTCTGCACGTCGATCGTGCAGCGCGCTCCCCGCCTGGCCCTGCGCTCGCTGATCGCCCTGCTGGTCGGCTTCGCGGTGGCGATGGCGGCGACGGTGGGCTTCAGCCTCTTCATGGACGCGATCGACCTGTTCAGCAAGGAACAACTGGAGGCCGACCGCCCCCAGACCGGCTTCGTCTACGCCCCCGACGCCTTCTCCTTCATCGTGGCCGTCCTGGCGGGCGCCGCCGGCACCCTCTCCCTGACCTCGGCGAAGTCCGGCGCCCTGGTGGGCGTGGCCATCTCGGTCACGACGGTCCCGGCGGCCGCCAACGCCGCCGTGGCCCTCAGCTACGGCGACATGGCACAGACCCGGGGCTCGACAGAACAACTCCTGCTGAACCTCCTGGGCATCATCCTGGCCGGCACCCTGACCCTGCTGGCCCAGAAGTACCTCTGGGCCAGACAACGCGAACGAGCCAACGCGGGCTAGCGCGAGAGCCCTGCTCCCAGGAGCACGACGGAACGACTCAACACCACCCAGCCACAGACCCATCAGGCGCGCGGCGGAACGACTCAACCCCGCCCAGCCACAGACCCATCAGGGGCACGGCGGAACGGCTCAACCCCGCCCAGCCACAGGCCCTTCAGGGGCGCGGGGAACTGCGCGACAAGCCACGACGCGGCCGCAGCCCGCAACACACAGAACCCCCACCCCGAACCCGGCCGGCCGGCCAGCCGCCGCCGCCGCCGTCGACTAGCCCAGCGCCGACTTCACGACATCGGCCAGCCGCCCGGCAACAGACCGGGCCTGGTCGATGTCCGCGGCCTCGACCATCACCCGCACGAGCGGCTCGGTCCCGGAAGGCCGAAGCAACACCCGCCCGGTCGCCCCGAGTTCCCGCTCCGCCTCCCCGACGGCAGTCGCCAGCTCGGCAGAGTCCCCCACCCGCGACCTGTCTACGTCCGGCACATTGATCAGCACCTGCGGCAACCGCTCCATCACCGAGGCCAGCTCCCGCAGCGAGCGCCCGCTCTCGGCGACCCGAGCCGCCAGCATCAGCCCGGTCAGCGTCCCGTCACCGGTCGTCGCGTGGTCGAGGATGATCACGTGCCCGGACTGCTCGCCCCCGAGCGCGTACCCGTGCTCCTTCATCTCCTCCAGCACATACCGGTCGCCGACGGCGGCCTGCACGAGCTGGATCCCCTCCCGCTCCATGGCCAGCTTGAAGCCGAGGTTGGACATGACGGTCGCGACAACGGTGTCGGACCGCAGCGCGCCCCGCTCCCGCATGGCCAGCGCGAGCACGGCGAGAATCTGGTCGCCGTCGACCTCGTCACCCGTGTGGTCCACGGCCAGGCACCGGTCGGCGTCCCCGTCGTGCGCGATGCCGAAGGCGGCCCCGTGCTCGATGACCGCGGCCTTCAGCTTGTCCAGGTGCGTGGACCCGCACCCGTCGTTGATGTTGAGCCCGTCCGGCTCGGCCCCGATGGTCACGATCTCCGCGCCGGCCCGCGTGAACGCCTCCGGCGACACCCGGGCGGCGGCGCCGTGCGCCTCGTCGAGGACGATCTTCAGCCCGTCCAGCCGGTTGGGAAGCACGGCGATGAGGTGCGCGACGTAGCGGTCGAAGCCTTCGTCGTACGTCCGCACGCGCCCGACGCCGCTGCCGGTGGGCCGGCTCCAGGGCGCGCCGGTGCGGTGCTCCTCGTAGACGGACTCGATCCTGCCCTCGAGCTCGTCGGCCAGCTTGTGGCCGCCGCGGGCGAAGAACTTGATGCCGTTGTCGGGCATGGCGTTGTGGCTGGCGGAGAGCATCACGCCGAGGTCGGCGCCCAGCACACCGGTGAGATAGGCGACCGCGGGCGTCGGCAGCACGCCGACCTTCAGCACGTCCACGCCGGCGCTCGCCAGACCGGCCACCACGGCGGCCTCCAGGAACTCCCCGGACGCGCGCGGGTCCCGTCCGACGACTGCCACCGGCCGGTGGCCCTCGAACGTGCCCGCCTCGGCCAGCACATGCGCCGCCGCGACGGACAGGCCGAGCGCCATCTCCGCCGTCAGATCCGCGTTGGCGACACCGCGCACGCCGTCCGTGCCGAAGAGTCGTCCCACTTGTCCTCCTGAGGAAGCGTCAGTTTCAAAAGCCGTGCGGGTGCGTCGGACGATCGACCGACCAGTCGGTCGACGGCGGCTCCGCATCCAGGCATTGGATGCCCTGAACATCCGATCACACAAGCCTTTGAGCACCTTGTGCCGTTATACGCCCACGGCTGCGAGAAAACGAACGCCCCGGCGACACTGTGGCGTGCCGCCGGGGCGTTCGGAGTACGTACGAGCGAACCGCACGGGTCCGACCCGGAATACGTACGAGCAGGCAGCGAAGCTTAGCGCTTGCTGTACTGCGGGGCCTTGCGGGCCTTCTTGAGACCGGCCTTCTTGCGCTCGACCGCACGGTCGTCACGCGTGAGGAAGCCGGCCTTCTTGAGGGCGCCACGGTTGTTGTCGACGTCGGCCTCGTTCAGCGCGCGGGCGACACCGAGACGGAGCGCACCGGCCTGACCGGAGACACCGCCACCCGAGATACGGGCGATGACGTCGTAGCGGTTGTCGAGCTCGAGCACCTTGAAGGGCTCGTTGACTTCCTGCTGGTGCACCTTGTTCGGGAAGTAGTCCTCGAGGGTGCGACCGTTGATCTTCCACTTGCCGGTGCCCGGAACGATCCGGACGCGGGCGATGGCGTTCTTGCGACGACCCAGGCCGGCGGCCGGCTGGGCCTCGCCGAAGCGGGAAGCGAGGGACTCCGAGGTGTACTCACCCTCGACGGGGACCTCGGACTCGGTGGTGTAGCTGTCGATGTCGACGAGCTCGGTCTCTTCGAGCGGCTGCTCGGCAGTGGTCTCGGCCACGGTTCTCCTCAGTTCTTTTCAGCTAGGGGTGTGGCCGGAATTACTGCGCGACCTGGGTGATCTCGAACGGCACGGGCTGCTGAGCCGCGTGCGGGTGCACGTCACCCTTGTAGACCTTCAGCTTCGACAGCATCTGACGGCCCAGCGTGTTCTTGGGGAGCATGCCCTTGACGGCCTTCTCGACGGCCTTCTCGGGGTTGTTCGCGAGGAGGTCGTCGTAGCGCACGGAGCGCAGACCGCCCGGGTACCCGGAGTGGCGGTACGCCATCTTCTGGGTCCGCTTGTTGCCGGAGAGGTGCACCTTGTCGGCGTTGATGATGATGACGAAGTCACCGGTGTCGACGTGGGGCGCGTAGATCGGCTTGTGCTTGCCCCGGAGGAGGGACGCGGCAGTGGTGGCGAGACGGCCCAGGACGATGTCCTGGGCGTCGATGACGTGCCACTGGCGCGTCACATCGCCGGGCTTGGGGCTGTACGTACGCACGGTTCGTAGCCTTCGCTTCTTCAGTGAATTGGTCCTGACAAGGTCACCGAAGACGATCACGACAGCCCAGACCGCACTGCGGTGACGCAAACCGCGTGCTGGTCGCTGGTCATCGGCCCGGTGGACCGGTGTAAGGGCCCGTCCCGTGAGAAGAGCAAGCCAATACACAACGAAGATGCAGGATACCCGCGTCTCGGGGGCCGGGTCAAAACGGGCCTGCCATCCGATCACACGTGAGCATGTCAGCCTGACCGGAACCCGCCGTCGGAAACCCCCTCCCGGAGTGGCCTGCGCCACACTACAGGTCCCGGCCTGCGAATATGCCGCACCAACCACCCGGAGATGTCACGTTTGCCCGCACTCGCACCGGGAACACCGGGGACTTCAGCGCCGGTTGAGGCGGAACAGCATCCCCCGCTCCCCGTCTAAGATGCGGCCCATGAGCTATGGGCAGGGGGGACCTCAGTCCCAGTGGGATCCGTGGAAACCGAACTCCCAGCAGCCGTGGACCAGCGGCGATGACGGCCGGACCCCGGACTGGGCCGCGCTCGCGGAGGCGTCCGAAACGCGCAACAAACGCCGTCGGCTGTTCTTCATAGGCGGCGGCGCGCTCGCCACGCTCGCCATCGGCACCGCCGTGGCCATGGCCGTGGTGTCGGCGAACGGCAGCGACGAGGCGAACAAGCCGACTTCCTCGCTGCCCGCGACCGACCTGCCGAGCGCGTCCACCACGCCCTCCTTCGCACCGACCAGCGCACCGCCCCCGCTGGACCCGAAGGAGTTCGTCGCCAGCAAGGCCAAGGACACCGCCCCCAACGGGCCTGACCTGCTCTTCCCCGGCACCCAGCTGACCATGGGCTCGGCCGTGTACAAGAAGGGCCCCAAGGCCGACAGCACCACCTGCACCACGGGCGTCCAGGGCACCCTGCCCAAGGTGCTCACCGCCAATGACTGCACCCGCCTCATGCGCATCACCTACACCAAGGGCACCATCGCGGTCACGGTCGGTGTGGCGGTCTTCGACACCGAGGCACAGGCCCTCAAGGTCAAGAGCCAGGCCGACAAGCAGAGCATCGTCAAGGCCCTCACCGGCGGGGACGTCAAGACCTTCTGCGACGGCGCGATCTGCCGCTCGACGACCAACTCCTACGGCCGGTACGCCTACTTCACCATCACCGGCTTCACCGACGGCAAGGACGTGACCACGAAGGACACCGCCGTCTTCGCCGCGGGCGACGACCTCGCGGAGTTCACCTTCCAGCGGATCCGCCAGCGCGGCGAGGCCCAGGCGTCCGCGGCGGCCGCGAACTGACCGCGGACGCCGACGCGGGGCCGGCAGGTCAGCAGCACCCGGCCCCGGGCAGCGTCCGCCTGTTGCGCGCCTCCTTGTTGCGTGCGGCGAGCAGCTCGTCGGCCGGGTAGCCGACCTCCTCCAGCGTCAGCCCGTGCGGCCGTACGACATGCACGGCCGAGTCCCGCACGCCCGCGGCCAGCACCTTCCCGGGCCATTCCGGACCCCGGTGCCCGTCGCCGACGAACAGCAGCGCCCCGATCAGCGAACGCACCATGTTGTGGCAGAAGGCGTCGGCCCGGACGGTCGCGGTGACCACCCCGTCCTCACCGCGCACCAGGCTCAGCTCCTGGAGCGTACGAATGGTCGTCGCCCCCTCCCGCCGCTTGCAGTAGGCGGCGAAGTCGTGCTCGCCGAGCAGCCGCCGGGCGGCCTCGTTCATGGCGTCGAGGTCGAGCGGCCAGTCGTGCCAGAGGACGTGGCTGCGCAGCAGGGGGTCGACACCCCCCGGGTTGTCGGTGACCCGGTACGCGTAGCGCCGCCAGATGGCCGAGAACCGCGCGTTGAACCCGGCGGGCGCCTCCTCCAGGGACCAGATCCGCACATCCTTGGCGAGCCGCCCGGCGAGCCGCTTGAGCAGCTTCTCCCGGTGCTCGGCCCACAGCTCCTCCGGCAGGTCGACGTGCGCCACCTGCCCGCGCGCGTGCACACCGGCGTCCGTCCGCCCGGCCACGGTCAGCTCGTACGTGGTCTCCCTCGACCGGGTCACGGTCCGCAGGGCGTCCTCGATCTCCCCCTGCACGGTCCGCCGCCCGCCGGCCTGCTTGGCCCACCCGGAGAACCCGCTCCCGTCGTACGACAGGTCCATCCGCACCCGTACGAACCCGGGCTGTACTTCGTCACTCACTCCTGGATCCTCTCAAGCCCGCGACCTTCGAAGACGCCTCCGGAAACGCCTCCGGAAACGCGGAACGGGCCCGCCCCGAAGGGCAGACCCGTCCACTGCGAGGCGATGCCTCAGGCGTCCTTGGACTCCTCGGCCGCAGCCTCGTCGGCCGGCTTGGCGTCCTCGACGGCCTCGTCCTTCTTGAGGCTGTCTTCCTTGACCGCACGCTTGGTGGCGGCCTCGGCCTCACCCGTGGCCTGCTGCGCGACGGTCAGCGCCTCGACCAGCTCGATGACAGCCATGGGCGCGTTGTCGCCACGACGGTTACCGATCTTGGTGATGCGGGTGTAGCCACCGGGGCGGTTCTCGTAGCGCGGGCCGATCTCGGTGAAGAGCGTGTGCACGATGCTCTTGTCCGTGATCACCTGGAGCACCTGACGACGGTTGTGAAGGTCGCCCTTCTTCGCCTTGGTGACCAGACGCTCGGCGTACGGACGCAGCTTGCGCGCCTTCGCCTCGGTGGTGGTGATGCGGCCGTGCTCGAACAGCGACTTCGCGAGGTTCGCGAGGAGCAGCTTCTCGTGCGCGGCGCTGCCGCCCAGACGGGCACCCTTGGTGGGCTTCGGCATGGTCTTTCTCCTAGGTGTCTGCCCCGGCCGTATCAGGTACCGGGGTCAGTGTCCGAGCGGGCGATCGCCCGTCGGAGATCCAGATCCCCGAAGGGGTCTGGAAGGGGCGCGGGGAGCTGCGCGACCAGCCACAGCGCTCCCGCACCCGAAAACCGATCAGTACTGCTCGGTCTCCACGAATCCCGCATCCGCGTCGTCGTCCGCGCCGAACGCGTCCGCAGCGGCGGTGGGGTCGAATCCGGGCGGGCTGTCCTTGAGCGCGAGGCCCATGCCGGCCAGCTTCGCCTTGACCTCGTCGATGGACTTCGCACCGAAGTTGCGGATGTCCAGCAGGTCGGCCTCGGAGCGGGCGACGAGCTCACCCACGGAGTGGATGCCCTCACGCTTGAGGCAGTTGTACGACCGAACGGTGAGCTCGAGCTCCTCGATCGGCAGGGCGAGATCAGCGGCAAGAGCGGCGTCCGTGGGGGACGGGCCCATGTCGATGCCCTCGGCGTCGATGTTCAGCTCGCGGGCGAGACCGAACAGCTCGACCAGCGTCTTACCGGCGGAGGCCATGGCGTCACGGGGACGCATCGCCTGCTTGGTCTCGA
>LJCX01000028.1 GCA_001298545.1 Actinobacteria bacterium OV320 | reverse complement strand
CGTTGATTTTTGGCACGCTGTTGAGTTCTCAAGGAACGGACGCTTCCTTTGTACTCACCCGAGAGACTCTCTCAGGCTTTCCTCCGGGCGCTTCCCTTCGGTCTTGCGTTTCCGACTCTATCAGATCTTTTCTCGACCCGATTTCCTCGGTGCTTTCCAGGTTCTCGCTTTCGCGTTTCCCTTTCCGGCGGTTCCGACTCTATCAGATCCTTTCGGGCCTGATTCCCAGTCAGAGGGGGCTTGTCTTCCCGGCTGTTGGGCCGTTCCGACGTCTCAAACCTTAGCGGATCCGCTCGGCAGTTCCTAATCGGGCTGCCGACCCCAAATCGAATTGAATTCGGGCACGCCGAATTCGACCCAGTGGGGAGATCATGCTGGTGGTTTGTGGTGCCGCTACTGCGGCGGAGGTGCTGCCGAAGAACCGTTACGGCTCCCTGGCAACCCGAAGAACTTTACGGACCCTGGATGGGGATGTCAACCACCCCTGTCAAGATCTTTTAGCCCGACCGGGGTGGGCTGCTCAGTCGAGGTCGCTGAGCCGGCCGCCGGCATCCGGCTGGGCGTGCTCCACCCGGCGCAGGAGCCTGGTCAGCACCTCACCCAGGACCGTCCGCTCGTCCGCGGAGAGGTCCTGGAGGAGGTCCTCCTCGAAGACCGTCGCCATGCGCATCGCCTCCAGCCACTTCTCACGGCCCTCGGGCGTCAGCTCGACGATCACGCGCACGCGATTGGACTCGTCCCGCTCACGGGTCACCAGTCCTTCGGCGAGCATGCGGTCGATCCGGTGGGTCATCGCGGCCGGCGTCAGGCCGAGGCGCTTGGCCAGATCACTGGGTCCCAGGCGATAAGGGGCCCCGGAGAGGACCAGTGCCTTGAGAACCTCCCACTCGGCGTTGCTGATGCCGAGGTCCGCGGTCTGGCGGCCATAGGCGACGTTCATCCGGCGGTTCAGGCGGGAGAGCGCCGAGACGATCTTCTCGACCTGGGGGTCGAGGTCCTGGAATTCGCGCTGATAGGCCGCGATCTGCTCTTCGAGGGTCGGCTCGCCGCCGCTGCCGGTGCCGACCGTGCCGGGGGTGTCGCCCATGGGCGCAAGTATCGCACGGGGCTCGTTCGCGTTGAAGTTCTTCGCGGTGTACAGTTTAGCTTCTAACTTTAGCTTCGAAGTCTTCGGCACTAAGTACTGAGGCAGCGGAAGTACTGACGCTGCTGGGACCGCGGTACCGACGACGACCACATCTGAGAGAGGTGAACGTGACCAGGGCGAGGGGCGCAGCGATGCGCCGGATCCACGTGGGCAACGCACTCAGCGCGTTCGGGCTCGGCTTCACCGTCCCCTATCTGTACGTCTATGTGGCGCAGGTACGAGGACTGGGGGCCATGACGGCGGGGCTCGTCCTCGCCGTCTTCGCCGTGGCCGCGCTGATCGTGCTGCCGTTCGCCGGCCGGGCGATCGTGCGGCGCGGTCCACTGCCGGTCCTGCTCGCCGCCCTGGTCACCGCCGCGCTGGGCGCGCTGAGCCTGGGGCTCGCCGGCAACGCCACCGCCGTACTGGCCGCCTCGGCCGCGCTCGGCGCCGGGCAGGCAGTCATGCAGCCGGCGCTGGCCACGATGATCGTGGACTGCTCGACCACGGAGACCCGGTCGCGGGCGTTCGCTACGCAGTTCTTCCTTCAGAACCTCGGACTCGGCGTGGGCGGACTGATCGGCGGGCATCTCGTGGACACCACGCGCGTGTCCTCGTTCACGCTGCTGTTCGCCATCGAGGCGGCGATGTTCCTGCTGCTGGCCGTGGTGCTGTCGACCGTGCGGCTGCCGCACGCTCCGCGGGTCGGGGACGCCCCGCAGGCTGCCGGGGGCAGCTGGAAGCGGTTGCTCGGCAACCGGGCGATGGTGCAGCTGTGTGTGCTGGGCTTCGTGCTGTTCTTCGCCTGCTACGGACAGTTCGAGTCGGGACTGAGCGCGTACGGGGTCGAGGCCGCCGGGATCTCGACGTCCGCGCTGGGGACCGCGCTCGCCGCCAACACCGCGATGATCGTCGTCGCGCAGTTCGCCGTGCTGAAGTTCGTCGAGCGGCAGAAGCGGTCCCGGGTGATCGCGGCCGTGGGGCTGATCTGGGCCGTCGCGTGGGTCGTCGCCGGGTACGCGGGGCTCGGCCACGGCAGTCGGGAGATGGCGACGGCCGCGTTCGTGTCGACGTACGCGCTGTTCGGGCTGGGCGAGGCGATGCTGTCGCCGACGGTCGCGCCGCTGGTGGCCGATCTGGCGCCGGCCGGTCTGGCGGGACAGTACAACTCGGCGTTCGCCCTGGTGAAGCAGCTCGCGCTGGCCCTCGGGCCGGCGGTGGGCGGGCCGATGGGGGCCTCGCTGCACGCGCCGTACATCGTGACGTTCCTGCTGTTCTCGCTGGGGATCACCTATCTGGCGCTGCGGCTGGGGCGGCAGCTGACCGCCGTCCAGGATCAGCCGTGGCTGGCGCGGAAGCGGGTGGTCGCGCGCGGTGGCGCGGTGGCGGAGCCGGTGGCCGCCGAGGCGTGAGGCGGGTGGAGGCGGTCGTCGTCCGAAAGGGCGGCGGCCGCCTTTGCCTTTCCTGTCGGCGGGCGGCCGTGACCCGGCCGGGGGGCCTTCCCCGGCCCTGAGACTGTCACTCCGCGGGCTTCGGCAGGACGAACTCGCACCAGACGGCTTTTCCGCCGCCCGGGGTGCGGCGGCTGCCCCAGTGGGAGGCGATCGTGGCGACGATGGCGATGCCTCGGCCCGACTCGTCGCCCGGTTCGGCGCGGCGGCGGCGCGGGAGGTGGTCGTCGCCGTCGGTGACCTCGATGATCAGGCGGCGGTCCGTGCGGCGCAGGCGCAGGCGCATGGGCGGGGTGCCGTGCTGGAGGGAGTTGGCGACGAGTTCGCTGGCGGCGAGGACGCCGAGGTCGTGCAGGTCGGGCGGGAAACGCCAGCTGGTCAGGACGCCGGAGGCGAAGGCACGCGCGCGGGGGGCCGCCTCGACTCCGCCCAGGAGTTCCAGGGCCGCGTTGCGGAACAGCTCGCCGTCGGGGCCGGTGCGGGCCGGGTGCTGGAGGACCAGGACGGCGACGTCGTCGTCGTGGTCGGCGGTGACGCCGGCCGAGCGGACCAGCCGGTCGCAGACGACCTGGGGGGTTCCGGTCGCGCCGGACAGGGCGCGCTCCAGGGACGCGATGCCTTCGTCGAGGTCTTCGTCCCTGCGTTCGACCAGGCCGTCCGTGTAGAGGACGGCCGTGGAGCCGGGGCCGAGGGGGATCGAGCCGGAGGCGTGCATCCAGCCGCCGGTGCCCAGGGGCGGGCCGGTGGGTTCGTCGGCGCGCAGGACGGTGCCGTGGTCGTCGCGCACCAGGATGGGCAGGTGGCCCGCGGAGGCGTACACCAGTCGGCCCTCGTTGGGGTCGTGGATGGCGTACACGCAGGTGGCGATCTGGTTGGCGTCGATCTCCGCGGCGAGGCCGTCGAGGAGCTGGAGGATCTCGTGCGGGGGCAGGTCGAGGCGGGCGTACGCCCGGACCGCCGTGCGGAGCTGGCCCATGACGGCTGCCGCGCGGACGCCTCGGCCCATGACGTCGCCGATGACGAGGGCGGTGCGGCCGCCGCCGAGGGTGATGACGTCGTACCAGTCGCCGCCGACCGCCGCCTCGGTGCCGCCGGGCTGGTAGGTGGCGGCGATGCGCAGGTCGTCGGGTTCTTCGAGCTCCTGGGGGAGGAGGGAGCGCTGGAGGGTGACGGCGGTCTCGCGCTGGCGGCGTTCGCTGGTTCTGAGTCGTTCGGCGGCTTCGGCGTGGTCGGTGACGTCGGTGGCGAAGATCAGGACGGTGCCCTTGCCGTTGTCCTCGGCGGCCGGGGTGCAGGTGAAGGTGTAGGAGCGGCCGTCGGGGGCCTTGCGGGACTTCAGGGTGCGGGGCTTGCCGCTGCGCAGGGCCTGGTCGAGGAGGGGCATGAGGCCCAGGTCGCGGAGTTCGGGGAGTGCCTCGGAGGCCGGTTCGCCGCAGGGGCGTACGCCGAAGGCCGCCGCGTAGGCGTCGTTGACGTAGGCGAGGCGGTGGTCGGGGCCGTGGACGAGGGCGACGAGGGCCGGGACGCGGTCGAGGACCTCACGGACCGGGAGCTCGTCGACGGCGGGCACCGGGGGCGGCTCGTCGGTGAGTCGTTCGGCGCGGGCCGCGGGTACGGAGCCTTCGCTCCGCCGGTCCGTGGTGGTGACCGGGTGGTCGGCTCGCGCGGCGGCGCGGCGCTGCGTTCCGGGGAGCCGGGCGCTCCAGCGCGTGAAGTTCACGAATCCTTGCCTCGTGTAGTCGTCGGCGGCCCGGCTCCGGGCCCGGCCTGGGCTGCGGTGGCCGCGCGGCGGTGGCCGCACATTGTTACAGCACCCGGGGTGTGGAGCACGTGGAACGGCCTCGTGGGTCGGGGGGCGGGTGGTGGCCCGCCGGGAAGGGCTCGGGAGGGACTGGAGCAGGGAGCAGTCTGGCAGTGTGGCCGCCGTCCGGGCCGACATTCGTCAGACGTGGGGGCGGTCGGTGGAGTTCCTGGATCCGGTCAGGACGACCCCTTCGGGTCGCCGGAAGACTCGTCAGAAGGCTTTCCACCGGCAGCGAGTTCGAACTCCGCGCGGGGATGTTCGAGGGATCCCAGGGAAACGATCTCCCGTTTGAAGAGCCCGGAGAGGGTCCATTCGGCGAGCACGCGTGCTTTGCGGTTGAAGGTGGGCACGCGGCTGAGGTGGTACGCGCGGTGCATGAACCAGGCCGGGTAGCCCTTGAGCTTGCGTCCGTAGACGTGGGCGACGCCCTTGTGGAGGCCGAGCGAGGCGACCGAGCCGACGTACTTGTGGGAGTACGGCAGCAGGGGTTCGCCGCGCAGGGAGCGCACGATGTTGTCGGCGAGGACCTTGGCCTGGCGGACGGCGTTCTGGGCGTTTGGGGCGGTCTCCTTGCCGGGCTCGTCGGCCGTCACGTCGGGGACGGCGGCGGCGTCTCCGGCCGCCCACGCGTGCGTGACGCCGTCGATGGCCAGCTCGGGGGTGCATTTCAGCCGGCCTCGTGCGTTCAGCGGGAGGTCGGTGGCGGCGAGGAGCGGGTGGGGTTTCACGCCGGCGGTCCACACGACCGTACGGGTCGGGAAGCGGGCGCCGTCGCTGAGGACGGCGATGCGGTCGGCGCAGGACTCCAGGCGGGTGTCGAGGCGTACGTCGATGTTGCGGCGGCGCAGTTCGCTGACCGTGTAGCGGCCCATGTCGGCGCCGACCTCCGGCAGGATCCGGTCGGAGGCCTCGACCAGGATCCACTTCAGGTCCTCGGGCTTGACGTTGTGGTAGTAGCGCGTGGTGTAGCGGGCCATGTCCTCCAGTTCGCCGAGCGCCTCCACGCCCGCGTAGCCGCCGCCGACGAAGACGAAGGTGAGGGCGGCGTCGCGGATCGCGGGGTCGCGCGTGGAGGAGGCGATGTCCATCTGTTCGATGACGTGGTTGCGCAGCCCGATGGCTTCCTCGACGGTCTTGAAGCCGATGGCGTGGTCGGCGAGGCCGGGGATGGGCAGCGTGCGGGAGACGGAACCGGGCGCGAGGACGAGTTCGTCGTACGTCAGCTGCTGGGGGCCGGTGCCCTCCTCGTCGGTGGCGAGGGTGGTGAGGGTGGCGCTGCGCTTGGCGTGGTCGACGGCGGTGACCTCGCCGACCACGACCCGGCAGTGCGGCAGGACGCGGCGCAGGGGCACGACGACGTGCCGGGGGGAGATGGAGCCCGCGGCGGCCTCGGGGAGGAAGGGCTGGTACGTCATGTACGGGTCGGGTGTGACGACCGTGATCTCGGCCTCGCCCCGGCCGAGTTCCTGTTTCAGCTTCTGCTGGAGCCGCAGGGCCGTGTACATCCCGACGTAGCCGCCGCCGACAACGAGAATGCGCGCACGTTCCTTCACCATCCCATGACGCACCGGACGCCGGATTTTGTCCACAGCCCCGACAATTTGTGTGACCGCGAGTCGGGTGTGCGCAGGGTTGGCCGAAACACCGGAGTGCGGGGCAGGAGCGCAGGTCAGCGGCTGTGCGCCGGGGTGCGGGAAGGGGTGCAATCGGGACGTATACGGCCCGTACTCCGATCGGGGGGCGCTCCGTGCGGAACCTGCCCCTTCTGAATTGACTCCCTCTCAACTATGTTCGTGTGTCGACGGGGTGTCAGGGGGAAGTGCTCTGCGGGTCTGCGACGGGTGGGCCCGGGGAGGCCGTCCCCTGTGTTCCACGCCCCCGACTTTCGATGGCGGGGAGAGTCTCCGGGGGGAGACGTCATTACCGGGGGAACATTCATGCACACTCACAATTCTCATTGGTCGTCCACGTCGGCCCTTTCACCAGGCGGCGCGGTCGGTACGGCGGTGGGCAACGGACGCGGAGAAGGCGCGCGGACGGCACCACTGCGGGTGGACGCACAGCGCAATCTGGAGCATGTACTGCGCGCGGCGCGCGAGGTGTTCGGCGAGCTGGGTTACGGCGCGCCGATGGAGGACGTGGCGCGGCGTGCGCGGGTCGGGGTCGGCACGGTGTACCGGCGCTTCCCGAGCAAGGACGTCCTGGTGCGGCGGATAGCCGAGGAGGAGACGTCCCGGCTGACCGATCAGGCGCGGGCGGCGCTCGGCCAGGAGGACGAGCCGTGGTCGGCGCTGTCGCGTTTCCTGCGGACGTCCGTGGCGTCGGGCGCCGGGCGGTTGCTGCCGCCGCAGGTGCTGCGGGTCGGTGTCGCGGAGGACGAGGCCGAGGGTGTGCCGGCCGGCGAGGCGCGGGTGCCGCAGCAGCGGACCCCGTCGGGCGGCGGTGAACTGCGACTCGTCGCGGGCGACGGCACGACGGCGGCCGTCGACGACGCCGGAGCGGCGGCGCTGCTCGAGGTCGTGGGCCTGTTGGTGGAGCGGGCGCGGGAGGCGGGCGAACTGCGCACCGACGTGTCGGTGTCGGACGTCCTGCTGGTCATCGCGACGGCGGCGCCCTCGCTGCCGGATCCGGCTCAGCAGGCGGCGGCCTCGGCGCGGCTGCTGGACATCCTGCTCGAGGGCCTGCGGTCGCGTCCCTCTTCGTGAGGGCCGGGCCGGGCGGCTTCGGCGGTTTGCGGGCCGGTGGCTCGAAAGGGTGACGGTGGGCGGGGGTGGCGTGTGCCCCTCGCCCTCGTCCACCGTGCCGGATATTCGCGATATTCCGGACGGGGAGCTCAACTGCTGCCCGTGGCACGACAGTTGAACCTTCCCCGAACGGGTGAAACCTAGTACTGGATTGCGTCAGGTCCCCACGGACGAGTGGACGGTCCGTCCCACGGGGTCCTGAACAAAAGCCAATATGGCACTCTGACCCGGTGGTCAGGACTGGTTGGGCCGGCGGCGGGGGCTTTCCGCAATGAGTGTTGACGGTGGGGACGACTCGCTCGGTCCATCCGGTGACGGTGACACGGAGGCCGACGGCCCGACCTCACCGCAGGTGCCGAGCCAGGGTGGACGCGCCAGCGGGCACCTGGGCGGTCCGACGGGTGGCCGCCCGGGCGGTCCGGCGGTCCGTCCGCCGCTGCGTCCGCTCGACGACCCGGCCGAGGGCAGTGTTCCGGCCCAGCGCGAGCGGCGGGCCGAGGTCGTCCTGCCGCCGCCGCGGGACCTGCCGCCGGCCGACACCGACCTGATCGACCGGATGCGCTCGGGCGACGACTCGGCGTACGAGGAGCTGTACCGGCGGCACGCCGACGCCGTGCGCCGCTACGCCCGCACCTGCTGCCGGGACGCGCACACCGCCGACGACCTCACCGCCGAGGTCTTCGCCCGCATGCTCCAGGCGGTGCGCGGCGGCTCAGGACCCGAGTACGCCGTCCGCGCCTATCTCCTCACCTGCGTGCGGCGGGTGGCCGCCGACTGGACGCGGTCGGCGAAGCGGGAGCAGCTCGTCGACGACTTCGCGGTGTTCGCCGCGCAGTCCGCCCGCGCCCCCGAAGCCGCCGACGACACGGTGTCCATCGGCTCCTTCGGAACGGGCCTGGAGCTGGGCGCCGACGTGCGCGCGATGCACGACGCCGAGCAGTCCATGGCCATGCAGGCCTTCCGCTCGCTGCCCGAACGCTGGCAGGCGGTGCTGTGGCACACCGAGGTCGAGGACGAGTCGCCGAGCGAGGTCGCCATGCTCTTCGGCCTCGACGCCAACGGCACGCGCGTGCTCGCCAGCCGCGCCCGTGAGGGACTCAAGCAGGCCTACCTCCAGGCCCATGTCAGCGCCACCCTCACCAGCGACGAGAGTTGCGCCGGCTACGCCGACCAGCTCGGCACCTACGCCCGCCGCAGGCTGCGCACCCGGGCCGAACGCGGGCTGCGCAAGCACCTGGAGGAGTGCGCCAAGTGCCGGCTGGCCGCCCTCCAGATCGAGGAGGTCGCCGGCAGCATCCCCGCCGTCGTGCCGGTCGCGGTCATCGGCTGGTTCGGCGCCGCCGGGTACGCCAAGGCGGTGGCGCTCATCGCCGGCGGTGCCGGTGCGGGGGCGGCGGGCGCCGCGGGCGCGGCCGCCGCGGCGAGCGGTTCCTCCAGCGGAGCGGGCGCGGGTGGCGGAGCGCTGGCCTCGGAGGGGCTGGGCGCCCCCGTGAAGGCCGGGATCGCGGCCGGTGTGGTCGCGGTGGCGGCCGCCGCGGTGGCTCTCGCGCTCGTCGGCCACGGCGCTCCCGCGCAGCAGCCGGAGGCCGGGCCCCCGGCGTCCGCGCCGGCACCGGTCGCGCAGCCCGACGACTCGGCTCCCGCCCCGACGCCGACACCGACGAAGGTGCGCGAGCCGCGACCCCCGGCGATCGTCCCCGCGGCTGCCCCGACCCCGACCCGCTCCCCCGGGTCGACGCCCACGCCGACGCCGACCCTCAAGCCCAGCCCGACACCCACCCCCGTCCCGACCCCGACGCCCACCCCGACCCCCACGCCCACGCCGACTCCGGCACCCACACCACCGCCTGTCCCGGTCGTCTATCCGCTGAGCGGGGTGTCCTTCGACGTCGGCGGTGACGGCACGGGGCCCGAGATCCGGCTCGGCGGCAGCAGCTGGGTGTGGCAGCGGTCCGGGCTGTCCATCGCGGACCGGTGGTACGAGCGCGGGGTGACCGTGCACGGCGACTCCTCGGTCACCGTCGACCTCAACCGGGCGTGCTCCTCCTACGACGCGCTCGTCGGCGTCGACGACCTGACGATGAAGCTCGGCAAGGTCTCCTTCGCCGTCTACGCCGACGGGCGCCGGGTCTGGACCTCCGGGGTGATCAAGGGCGGCGACCCGGCCGTGCCCGTCCATGTGAACCTCGTCGGCCGCAGCACCGTGCGCCTGGTGGTCGAGCCGCACGGCGGCCTCGACTCGGTGGCGCTCGCGGACTGGGCGGACTCCGGGTTCACCTGCTCGTAGGCGCCTGCGCGGCCGACGGTCCGGCCGGGTGGTCGCGCACGCCGTCCGTGAGCTCGTGCAGGGCGTCGGTCACCGTCAGGGGCGTGCCCAGGGCGCGCTCGGCCGCGTACCGCTCGGCGCCCAGGGCGTCGCGGGCGGCGGCGTCGGCCAGCTCGGCCCGGACGTGCTGCGGGGCGGGACGCGGGTGGGGGCCGAGGAGGGCGTCGGCGGCCGCCAGGAGACGGGTCGCGCGCGGGTGGTCCCCCAGCTGGGTCAGCAGGTGCGCCGCGCTGTCCAGGATCGACGACGTGACCGCCTCGGCGCACTGGTCGGCCACCGCCTGGCGCAGTGTGTCGGCGAGCATCGGCAGGCCACGCTCCGGGCCGGACTCAACGGCGGTGAGGTCCGCGTCGAGCATGTTCAGCGCCGCCACGAACTGGGGCGGCGGGGTGCCCGCCCCGGCCGCCACGCGGACCTCGTCGCAGAGCACGCGCGCGTGGGCCACCTCCCCCTGGTGCAGCGCGATGTGGGAGCGCAGCAGAAGGACGAACGCCCGGACGTCGGGCACGCCGTAGCGGTCGGCGGCGCCGTTCGCCTCGTCCAGCGCGGTCAGCGCGCCCTCCACGTCGCCCGAACGGTAGGAGATCTCCGCGAGCCGGGCCATGAGGAACGGCGACTCGGCGTACGCCCCGACCTCGTAGGCGAGCCGCAGCGCCTCGCGGTACTCCCGCTCCGCCTCCACGAAACGGCCGCGCGCCATCTCCGCCTCGCCGGCCGCACCGCACACCTGGGCACGCATCCAGCGGTCGCCGACGCGCAGGCTGAGCACGCGCAGCTCCGCCAGGTCGTCGTCCACGCCGTGCAGCCCGCCGGGTGAGTCGACGACCATGTGGGTGCGGAACATCAGGGCGCAGCCGAGCTCCCAGTCGCCGCCGTGGAGACGGCAGTTGGCGACGGCCCGGTCCAGCACCCCCCGGACGTCGACCATGTCCCGCATCTGGAAGGCCGTCAGCGGCCAGAGCAGGCCGGGCATCCGCGCCGATCGGGGGCCGCCCGGCTCGTAGTCGGCGCGCAGGCGGACCAGGTACTCCTGGTAGCGCGGGTCCGCCACGAGGTCCTTCGGATCGGACTCCGACAGCAGGAACAGGTTCAGCATCCGCAGGTTCATCCGCTGCGCGTGCCGGGGGTGGGCCTCCTCCGTGGCGGCGGGTGTTCCGAGCAGGGCGTCGACGGGGTCCAGGGCGGCCATGCGGGCGGTGAGGTCGGCGGGGACGGTGAACGGCTCTTCGGGCCCGGTCTCCCGGAGGGTGTCCAGGACGGCGCCGAGGCGCAGGATCCGGTCGCTCCACTCGGCGCCCTCGTGGCGGTAGTTGCGCAGCCACCAGAACCAGCCCGTGGCGAGACAGAGGGCGATGGCCTCCTCCTCGTCGCCCGAGGTGAGCGCCCGCTGGAGGGCCACCCGGATGTTGTCCAGTTCGGTCTCCAGGCGGGAGATCCAGAGGAGTTGCCCGGCGGAGCGCAGCAGCGGGTCGGCCCGCTCGACGAGCGCGCGCACCCACCCGAGGTGGCGCCGTCGGGCCGCCGCGCGGCACCGGGGGAGCTCGGCGGCGCGTTCGGTGGCGTACTCGTGGATCGTCTCCAGCATGCGGTAGCGCATGCCGCCTCCGTCGCCTCGCTCGCACGGCGCGGCGACGACCAGGGACTTGTCGACGAGCGCGCCGACCAGGTCCGCGACCGGGCCGGTGCACACGGCTTCCGCCGCCTCCAGGTCCCAGCCGCCCGCGAACACGGACAGCTCGCGCAGCAGTGTGCGCTCCGGTTCGTCGAGCAGGTCCCACGACCAGTCGACGACGGCACGCAGGGTCTGCTGGCGGGGCAGGACCGTGCGGCTGCCCGAGGTGAGGAGGCGGAACCGGTCGTCGAGACGGTCGGCGATCTGGCGCGGGGTGAGCAGCCGGAGGCGGGCGGCGGCCAGTTCGATGGCGAGCGGCAGTCCGTCCAGTCGCCGGCAGATCTCCGCGATCGCCTCCTCGTCCCGCAGGGCGGCTGCCGCGTCGGGGCGGACGGCGGTCGCGCGCTCGGTGAAGAGGCGGTGCGCCTGGTCGGGGAGGAGGGGATCGACCGGGCGGACCGACTCGCCGGGGACGCCCAGGGGTTCACGGCTGGTGGCGAGGATCGTGAGCCCTGGGCAGCGGGTGAGGAGGGTCTCGGCGAGGGCGGCGGCCGCGCCGATGACATGTTCGCAGTTGTCAAGGATCAGGAGTTGGCTGCGCGGGGCGCAGTACTCGACGAGCAGGGCGACCGGGTCGTCCTGCGGGGACGCCAGCTCGGTGGTCATCAGGACGGTCTCGCGCAGACCGAGGGCGCTGACCACCGCGCCCGGCACCGCCTCCGGCCGGTCGAGCGGCGCCAGCTCGGCCAGCCACGCCTGCGGGAGCCCGGCGGCGGCTTCCTCGGCGAGGCGGGTCTTCCCGGAGCCGCCCGGTCCGGTGAGCGTGACGAGACGGGCCCTGTGCAGTTCGGAACGGATGGCGTCGAGCTCGGGTTCCCGGCCCACGAAGGAGGTAAGTCGCGGACGGATGTTGCCGGTGCGCTCGGGGAGTTGCAGCGGTGCCCGGGGCGTGGGCGGTGCAACCGGTCCGGGACTGTGGGCGGATGGGGCGCCGTGGGCCGGTGGGGCGCCGTGGGCCGGTGAGGCGGCGTGGGCCGGTTCCGGGCGGTTGAGGAGCTCGGTGTGCAGGGCGCGCAGGTGCGGGCCCGGGTCGGTGCCGAGGCCGTCGGCAAGGGTGCGGCGGGCGGTCTCGTAGGCGGCGAGGGCGTCGGCTTCGCGGCCGGTGTCGCGCAGGGCGCGGATGAGGAGGGCGTGCAGCGGTTCGTCGTACGGGTGCGCCTCGGCCAGTTCGGTCAGGCGCGGTACGGCTTCGCGGGCACGGCCGAGCAGGAGGTCCGCCTCGGCACGCGCGCGGGTGGCCTCCATCCGGAGCGCCTCGGGACGGGTGGCCGCGGTCCGGTCGGGGAGGTCGGCGAGGGCGGGACCGCGCCACAGGGCGAGGGCGTCGTCCAGGGTGCGGGCGGCCGTGGGGGCGTCACCTCGTCCCAGCGCTTCGTTGCCCTGGCGTACGAGACGTTCGAAGACGAAGAGGTCGACGTCGTCCCCGGTCGCGGCGAGGCGGTACCCGCCCGGGGCGGAGGTGACGCTGTCCTTGCCGACGGCACGGCGCAGACGGCCGATCAGGGCCTGGAGGGCGGCCGGGGCGTCCTGGGGCGGGGTGTCGCCCCACACCTCGTCGATGAGGGTCTCCGGGGCGGTGAGCCGGCCCGGGCGCAGGGCCAGGGCCGTGAGGAGGGCGCGGAGCCGGGCACCGGGAACGGGTACGGCGTCGCCCTGGTCGTCCGCTGTCTGGGTGACGCCCAGAATTCTGTACCGCACCCGTTCATTGTCACCGGGGGTGAGGCGTGGGGCACGGGGTTTGTGGGCGGTGGGTCTCTCACCCTCCGGAGGAGACCGCCCGACGCTGGGGCGCGATGCCCGCCGGTACGGCACGCGCGCGTGCCGGTGTGCCCGTCCAGCAGGTGCCCCTGCGGGACAGCAGGCGGCGGAGCCAGAGTTCCAGGGAGACCAGGTCGGCCAGGCCGTCCAGGGGGAGGGGTTCGCCCGCCGCGGCGGCTCTGAGGGCCTTGCGGACCACCCTCGCCTCGATCAGGCCCGCCTCCGCGAGGAGGGGCGCCTCGAAGAGGGTGAGGAGGGGGTCCATGGCCATGCGCAGGCCCGCCCGGGCCGCCGCGGTGGCGGACGCCTGTGAGGGGGCGCCCCAGCCGGGCGGGAGGTCGGTGACGCCGGCGCCCTTCAGGACGGTGCGCAGGATCGCGGCACGCGCCCCCGGTTGCACGCGCAGGGTCTCGGGGAGCGCGCGGCACGCGCGGACGACCTGGTTGTCGAGGAACGGCGCGTGCAGTCGCTGGGAGCGGATCTCGGCGGCCTGTTCCAGGACGCGCAGGTCCATGGCGTGCCGGGCGAGGGCGGCGCGGGCCCGGTAGTCGCCCGGACGCTGGCCGGGTCCGACGCCGGTGCGGTGCGCGGCGCCCTGGAGGCGAACCGATACTTCAGCCAGCGCCTCCCCCGTCAGCCAGCGCGCGGCAGGGCCCGCTCCACCCCAGGTGAGGGCCGCCAGAGAGGCCCCTACGGCGCCTGAGGGGTCGTCGGAGCCGAAGCTGCGGTGCAGGAGGCGTTCGGCCAGGCCCTCCACGCCCGCGCGGTACGACGTACGGGCCAGCCGGCGGGCCGCGCCGTACACGCGCGCGGGGACGAGCACCGAGCCGTCGGCCTTCGTCAGCGCCGCGACCGGGCGCACGAGATGCCGGCGTTTGCGGTCCATCAACAGGTCCGCGAGGCGGGCCGGGTGGGCGTCCAGCACCTGGCGGGCGCCGTAGCCCGTGAAGTGGTCCGCGCTGCCCGCCGCGAGGCGCGCCCGGTGGCGGGCGGCCGTGACCAGGCTCGGTCCGGGTTCGTCGGTCAGCGGGCCGTCCAGGTCGGCGTACGGCAGGGCCTCCTCGCCGCCGGCCACCACGACGTGGTGCAGGCGCGGGTTGGCCGCCAGGGTGCCGGCCCGTTCCAGCTCGGCCTCGCGTCCGCCGACGGCGAGGTCGTTGAAGGTGACGGCCAGCAGCCGCTCCCCCGCGCCCGTGCCGTGCCCCAGCAGCGTGCCCGGCATGCCGGGCAGACCCGCCGCGAGGAGCGCCAGCGTGCCGGAGGCCGGACCGCCGGAGAGGTCGGCGCCGATGCCGGGAACGGGCATCCCGCGCGCGGCACGCCGTTCCGCGGGCCCCATGCCGGGCACGGGGCCCGGGTCGATGTCGGGGACGTGCCGGGGCGCGGCCAGACGCGCGCGTACCGCCTCGATGAGCGCGTCGCGTACGGCGCCGACCGCGCTGTCCGGGTCGGCCAGGGGCGCCGCCACGGCGAGCGAGGCGACCTGCTCGTATCCGGCGATCTCACGGGCTCCGGCGCGAAGGATCAGCGCGTGCCCCGGCGGAATGCGGTGCACGCCGTCGTACGGGGTGGAGTCGTGCAGGGCGGCCGGTACGTCGGGGGCGGCGAGGAGCGCCGCCAGGTGGCCGAAGTCGAGGTTGGCCTCGATGAGGTCGGCCAGCGGCAGAGCGGCCGTCGCGTACGCCGTGCCGCCGGCCCAGGGAGTGTGGAACACCGGGCGCGCGCCCGCCAGATCGCCGCAGACGGTGATGCGCCGGCCGACCTGGACGATCGCCGTGTAGCTGCCCGGCCAGGCCGTCAGATGCCGAAGTGCCCCTCCGCGCGCGGCGAACAGTCCGACGCGCAGCTGTTCGTCGGTCGCGCCGCAGGTGCCGAGGACCGCGACCCGGGTCTGGGCGTCGGCCTTCACCACCCGCACCTCGTCGGGGCGCCAGTCGCCCACGGCCCACAGCGGATCGGGGTCGCCCCACAGGAGTTGGGAGCCGACCGGGTGCAGGGTCTCGCCGTCGTGGCCGACCCGCCCTCCGTACGCCGCATCGTCGTCGTGACGACCGCCGTGAGCAACGGATCCGCCCAGCGCGCCCGCGGCGGTGCTGCTCCATCCCACCAACCACCGCATGGACGCCTCCACAGGCTGTGGACAACCGAGTGCACCGTACGAACGGTTCACCATGCTGCCACGAAGAACGCGCTGCAGAAGGAGGCGGCGCCGCTCGCGATCCGGAGACTGCGCCCGCGTCAACTCGTCGGCGGCTCTGGGGGAGTCGCTCCGCACCCCGGTGTCTGCGACGTGAATGCGCCCTCGGTACGCTCCCCCAAGACGCCCTGCGCGCCCTCGATTTCCGTGGTGGGAGGCGTTGTCCCCCACAGAACAGAGGGTCGATTTTCGGCCAAATCCCCGTTGTGCGCCGCGCGTCGAGGACGTCCCGCGCAGGCTTCGCACACGCTCCGTACACACACGCGTGCCCGGCAAGGCTCGCGCCGGTCCGGGAGACGGACGCCGCCTCCCGGACCGTTCCGCCGCCCGCGGGGATGAAGGCGGCGGTGTCCCCCAGCCCACTGGATCCAGTACAGCGGGCCGACCCACGCACGGCCCATGGAACCGCTCCCGCGGTGGCCGGAGAAGAGCGCACGGCCGGGCGCACGGCCACACAGCGGGAGCACGCCGCGACGGTCCGTACCGGCGCCCCGGCATTCGTACGGACCACAATCCCGCCAACCGGAAGAATGCCCCTTAACGCTTGGGATGCGGCGAACTACGCTGGGTTTACGAATGCCGCATGGTTATGCCAGCGCGGCAGCCGTCTGTGTCGAGGGGTGGCGCAATGTCCAGGGAGCAACGCGGGCCGAACGAAAAACTCGGCGCCGTTCTCGCCCTCGCGGGAATCAGCAACGCAGGACTCGCGCGACGCGTCAACGATCTTGGCGCTCAACGCGGGTTGACTCTTCGCTACGACAAGACGTCCGTGGCGCGCTGGGTGTCGAAGGGCATGGTGCCGCAGGGCGCCGCGCCCCACCTCATCGCGGCCGCCATCGGTCAGAAGCTCGGCCGTCCGGTGCCGCTCCACGAGATCGGCCTGGCGGACGCGGATCCCGCGCCCGAAGTGGGCCTCGCCTTCCCCAGGGACGTCAACCAGGCCGTGCGCTCCGCCACGGAGCTCTATCGCCTCGACCTCGCCGGCCGCCGGGCCGGTTCCGGGGGCATCTGGCAGTCGCTGGCCGGATCGTTCGCAGTAAGCGCGTACGCGACGCCCGCCTCACGGTGGCTGATAACCCCGGCCGACAGTTCGGTGGCGCGTGACGCACACCTCGTGGAGGAGTCCGGCGCACCGCTCAAAGTCGGCCACAGCGATGTGCAGAAGCTCCGGGAGGCCGCCGAGGACGCCAGACGCTGGGACTCCAAGTACGGAGGCGGCGACTGGCGTTCGTCCATGGTGCCGGAATGCCTGCGGGTGGAGGCGGCTCCGCTGCTGCTCGGCTCGTACTCCGACGAGGTCGGCCGGGCCCTGTTCGGGGCGAGCGCCGAACTGACCCGGCTGGCGGGGTGGATGGCCTTCGACACCGGTCAGCAGGAGGCCGCGCAGCGCTACTACATCCAGGCGCTGCGGCTCGCCCGCGCGGCGGCCGACGTACCCCTGGGGGGGTATGTCCTGGCCTCCATGTCCCTCCAGGCCACCTATCGCGGTTTCGGCGACGAGGGCGTCGACCTCGCGCAGGCGGCCCTGGAGCGCAACCGGGGGCTGGCCACGGCCCGCACGATGAGCTTCTTCCGGCTCGTCGAGGCACGCGCGCACGCCCGCGCCGGGGACGCGCATGCCGCCGGCGCGGCGTTGAAGGCCGCCGAGGGCTGGCTGGAGCGGTCCCGTGACGGCGACCACGATCCGTCCTGGCTGGGCTTCTACTCCTACGACCGGTTCGCCGCCGACGCCGCCGAGTGCTACCGCGACCTGAAAGCTCCGCGTCAGGTGCGCAGGTTCACCGAGCAGGCGCTGTCGCAGCCGACGGAGGAGTTCGTCCGGTCGCACGGGCTGCGGCTCGTCGTCTCGGCGGTCGCCGAACTGGAGTCGGGGAACCTCGACGCCGCCTGCGCGCAGGGGGTGCGGGCCGTGGAGGTGGCGGGGCGTATCTCCTCCGCCCGGACCACCGAGTACGTCAAGGATCTCCTGCATCGGCTGGAGCCCTACGGCGACGAACCCAGGGTGGTGGAACTGCGCGAGCGGGCCCGGCCCCTGCTGATGACTCCGGCGTAGGACGGCGCAGGGGGGCGCAGGACCCGCATGACGCCCGACCCGGGTTTGAAGGCACTGTCAGTGGCGCAGTGCACTATCGAAGCCGGGAGGTGGTGTACGTGTCGAAGATCGCTTACGACTGTGATGTGCTCGTGGTCGGCGGGGGCATCGTCGGGCTGTCCACGGCGTACGCGATCACGCGTGCCGCGCCGGGTACGCGGGTGACGGTGCTGGAGAAGGAGCCCGGGGTCGCCCGGCACCAGACGGGGCGCAACAGCGGGGTCGTCCACAGCGGGATCTACTACCGGCCGGGGTCGCTGAAGGCGCGGTACGCGGTACGCGGCGCGGCGGAGCTGACGAAGTTCTGCGCGGAGTACGGCATCGCGCACTCCGTCACCGGCAAACTGATCGTCGCCACGGACCGGGCCGAGCTGCCCCGCCTGCACGCCCTGGTGCAGCGCGGCCGGGAGAACGGGATTCCGGTCCGGGAACTGGGCGCCGCCCAGATCGCGGAGTACGAGCCCGAGGTCCGCGGACTCGCCGCCATACGCGTGCGGACGACCGGCATCTGTGACTACACGGCCGTCGCACGGCAGCTGGGCCGGGCCTCCGGGGCGGAGATCCGGTACGGCGCGCGGGCCGTGCGGATCGACCGGCGGCCGGAGCGCGGGGTGGCGGTGCTCACCGCGCGCGGGGACGTCGTACGGGGGCGGGTGCTGGTGAACTGCGCCGGGCTGTACTGCGACGAGGTCGCCCGGCTGACGGGGGACGAGCCCGAGGTGCGGATCGTGCCGTTCCGGGGCGAGTACTACGAGCTGGCACGGCCGGAGCTGGTGCGCGGGCTGGTGTACCCGGTGCCCGATCCGGCGTTCCCGTTCCTCGGCGTCCATCTGACCAGGGGGATCGACGGGAGTGTGCACGTCGGCCCCAATGCCGTGCCGGCGCTGGCCCGGGAGGGGTACGGCTGGGGCGTCGTACGGCCCCGCGAGGCGATGGCGACGGCGGCCTGGCCCGGGGTGTGGCGGATGGGCCGGCAGCACTGGCGGTACGGGGTCGGGGAGCTGCGGCGCTCGGTGTCGAAGGGCGCGTTCGTGGACGCGGTGCGCCGGCTGCTGCCTGCGGTGGAGGAGGGGGACCTGGTGCGGGCGGCGGCCGGAGTGCGGGCGCAGGCGGTGCTGCGGGACGGCACTCTGGTGGACGACTTCCTGATACGGGAGGGGCCACGGACGGTCCACGTGCTGAACGCGCCCTCGCCGGCGGCCACCGCCGCCCTGCCGATCGGGCGGGAAGTGGCCCGCCGGGCCCTGGAGGCGCTGACCGACGCGTGAACGGCGGGGTGCCGGGATCACGAGGGCGGCGTCGGGTGCGGGGCTCACGCGGCGGAGGCGGCGGTCGGGTGCGGGGCTCACCGAGGCGGCGGGCGGGTGACGGGCTCGTGGGCGCGGCAGGCACTGGGAGCCGACCCGTAAAATCGACACCACTGTGTCTGATTCCGTGAGCACCCCCGAAGCCCCCCAGCCCTTTCCCGGTGGCGAGCACCACCCGGGCGAGTCCGTTCGGCACACCCGGGCCAAGGGGGAACCCAGGTTCCCCGACGGGCCCAAGGCCGATCCCGCCGGGTCGCACTTCGAGCGGCGGATCCGGAGTTTCCAGCCCCGGCGCAGCCGGGTGACGGCCGGGCAGGCGGACGCGTTGCAGCGGCTGTGGGCCAAGTGGGGGCTCGACATCGACGGGCACGCCGTCGA
Source organism: Actinobacteria bacterium OV320 (assembly GCA_001298545.1). Classification (GTDB taxonomy): domain Bacteria; phylum Actinomycetota; class Actinomycetes; order Streptomycetales; family Streptomycetaceae; genus Streptomyces; species Streptomyces coriariae. Next base: position 844,687 of record LJCX01000028.1, on the reverse strand, counting down.
CCTCGCCGAACTGTTCGGCGACGACCGTCCCGTCGTGCTGGAGATCGGCTTCGGCATGGGTGAGGCGACCGCGCAGATGGCGGCCGCCGACCCGGGCACCGGCATCCTCGCGGTGGACGTGCACACGCCCGGGCAGGGAAATCTGCTCAACCTCGCGGACCGCACCGGGCTGACCAACGTCCGGGTGGCCAACGGTGACGCGATCATCCTGCTGCGCGAGATGCTGCCGGCGGACTCGCTCGACGGGCTGCGCGTCTACTTCCCCGACCCCTGGCCGAAGAAGCGCCACCACAAGCGGCGCCTCATCCAGCCCGAGTTCCTCGACCTGGCCGCGACCCGGCTGAAGCCGGGCGCGACCGTGCACTGCGCCACGGACTGGGAGCCGTACGCCGAGCAGATGCTCGAAGTGCTCACCGCGCACCCCCACTTCGAGAACACCCGGGCCGACGGCGGGTTCGCGCCCCGGCCCGACTTCCGGCCGCTGACCCGTTTCGAGGGCCAGGGGCTGGACAAGGGTCACGTCGTGAACGATCTGCTCTTCCGTCGCGTACAGCATCGCGTCCGGCCCGGGGATCGCTGACCGCCCAGGAGCCGGTCAACGAGACCGACCAAGGGATCACCGACCGACCTCCCCCTCCACCACAGTCCTCCCCCTCCACCACAGTCCTCTCCCTCGTTAGGGTCGATGCCGTGGCCATCAGTCCTCCGTTTCCGCCCCGTCCGCCGCATCCCGGCGGCGCACCCGAGGACGGTGTGCTCCGGCACGCTCACTGGTGGCAGCGCAGGAGAGTGCGGTACGGGGCGCTGATCACCCTGCTCACGCTGTCCGGCCTGGTCATCCTCGCGCTGGTGCGCGAACAGACCGGTACGGAAGGGTTCCTGGTCGGGCTCGGGCTCGCCGTACTGCCCGTGCCGCTGCTGGTCTCCGCCTTCCGATGGCTGGACCGGGTCGAGCCCGGACCCTGGCGGAACCTGGTCTTCGCCTTCGCCTGGGGCGCGTGCGCGGCAGCGCTGATAGCCATCATCGCCAACAGTTTCGCGACCAGATGGATAGCGACCGCGACCGCCGACCCGTCCAGCGCGGACACCCTCGGGGCGACCGTCATAGCGCCGATCGTCGAGGAGTCCGCGAAGGCCGCCGCCGTCCTGCTGGTGTTCCTCTTCCGCAGGCGGGACTTCACCGGGATCGTCGACGGCGTGGTCATAGCCGGGGTCACCGCCACCGGGTTCGCCTTCACCGAGAACATCCTCTACCTCGGCACCGCCTTCGGCACCGACCAGCTCACGGGCGACACCGGCATCGCCTCGGTCACCGCCGCGACCTTCTTCGTGCGCGTCGTCATGTCGCCGTTCGCGCACCCCCTGTTCACCGTCATGACCGGCATCGGCTTCGGCGTCGCCGCGCTCTCCGGGGACCGCCAGCACCTGCGGCGCGTGCTCGTCCCGCCGGCCGGACTGCTCCTCGCGATGGGCATACACGCCCTGTGGAACGGCTCCTCGTCGTTCGGCGAGTTCGGGTTCTTCGCGGTGTACGCGGCGATCATGGTGCCCGCGTTCGGGCTGCTGACCTGGCTGGTGGTGTGGACGCGGCAACGCGAGCTGCGCACCGTACGCGAGGAACTGCCCGCCTACGTGGCCGCCGGCTGGCTCACCCCGGCCGAGCCGTTCGCGCTCGGCTCGATGCGGGCCCGGCGACTGGCCCGGGAGTACGCCGGCCGGCATCTCGGCAAGCCGGCCGCGCGGGAGGTCGCGCGGTACGAGGCGTACGCGACGTCCCTCGCGTTCCTGCGGCACCGCGGCCGACGGGGGCGGGCCGGCGCGGACTTCCTGGTACGCGAGCGGGAGTTGCTCAACGAACTGTGGCGGCGGATGGACGTCGCCCGGCCCGCGCTGGACCACGCGGCCCGGATGACGGCCCCGCCGGTACGGGTGGTCGCGCCGCCCTGGCCGGTCCCCGGGGTGTACGGGTACGGCCAGGTTCCGACCCAGGCCCAGGCCCAGGGCCACGGCTCCGGATTCGGCCACCCGACGGCGCCGGTGTACGGCAGTCCGGCGGCGCCGTCGTACGGGTATGGGTACGGATACGGCTACGGGTACCCTGCGGCACCCGCTCCTCACTCGCACCGGTAGGCCGGGCCAGGGCAGGCCCGGGTCAGGTCAGGCCGAGGCGCGGGTCAGCCGGGTGATCTCCTCCGCCGTCAGTTCCAGCTGCGCCACCCCCAGCAGCGCCGGCAGCTGCTCGACCGTCCGCGCGGAGGCGATCGGCGCGGCCACCGTGGGCTGCGCGGCGAGCCACGCCAGGGCGACCGTGGGGATCGCGGTGTCGTGGGCCTGGGCGATCTCGTCCAGGGCGGTGAGGACGTTGCGGCCCCGCTCCGTGTCGAGGTGCTTGGCGGCGCCGGCCGCGCGGGCGCTCTGCACGGTCGTACCGGGCCGGTACTTGCCGGTGAGGAAACCGGCGGCCAGGGCGAAGTACGGGACGGCGGCGAGGCCGAAGCGGGCGGCGAGGTCCTGCAGTCCGCCCTCGTAGGTGTCGCGGGAGACCAGGTTGTAGTGGGGCTGGAGGGCGACGTACCGGGCCAGGCCCTCACGGTCGGAGAACTCCAGGGACTCCTGGAGGCGCTCGGGCGTGATGTTGGAGGCGGCGATGTGCCGCACCTTGCCCGCCCGCACCAGCTCGTCGAGCGCGCCGACGATCTCCTCGACGGGCACCTCGGGCTTGTCGAAGTGCGTGTAGTAGAGGTCGATGTGGTCGGTGCCCAGACGGCGGAGCGAGGCGTCGGCGGCGGCCTTGATGTTGTCGGCGGACAGGCCGGGGAACTCGGGGTGCTGGCTCACCTTGGTGGCGATCACGACGTCGTCGCGGTTGCCCCGGGCCCGCACCCACCTGCCGATGATGGTCTCGGACTCACCACCGCTGTTGCCGTCGATCCACGCCGTGTAGGAGTCGGCGGTGTCGACGAAGTTGCCGCCCGCGGCCGCGTAGGCGTCGAGTACGGCGAAGGAGGCCGTCTCGTCGGCGGTCCAGCCGAAGACGTTGCCGCCGAGGGAGAGCGGGAAGACCTCGAGGTCGGAGGAGCCGAGCTTGCGAAGAGAAGTCATGCTTCGTGTCAACGGGCGCCGACGGCCCGCCCATTCCGGGCGTGACGCGAAGAACATGTGAACAGCACGTATGACCGGCACCTGTGACCGGTGCCTGTGGCCGGCACAGACCGGCAGCCCCGACGCGGAGGGCGTCGGGGCTGCCGGGTGGATCAGGATGAGCGTACGAACCGGCTCACGGGCTCCGAAGGAAGGGCTCGGGATTCCCGGCGGGCCGGCCGGGGGCTCTGGAGCGACGACTCAGGGCTCCGGATGGGACGACTCAGGGGTTGAGGCCCTTGTCGCGCAGCCAGGCCGCCGGGTCGATGCCTTCGGCGCTGCCGCCCGGGTGGACCTCGAGGTGGAGGTGGGCCCCGGTGACGTTCCCGGTCGCGCCCACCCGGCCGATCACATCGCCGGTGGCGACCTTCTGGCCGACACTGACGCTGATCGACGACTGGTGGCAGAACCACAGCTCGGTGCCGTCGTCCAGGGTCAGGATGGTGCGGTAGCCGTAGGAACCGGCCCAGCCGGCCTCGGTGATGGTGCCGCTGTGGACGGCCTTGATGAGCGTGCCCGTCGGCGCGGCGAAGTCGAGACCCGTGTGGTAGCCGGAGGACCAGAGCGAACCGGCCTGGCCGAAGGTCGAGGTGATGGTGTACGAGGAGGTCGGCAGCGTGTACTGCTTGGCCAGCTCGGCCAGGCGCGCGGCCTCGGCCTTGGCGGCTGCTTCCTCGGCGGCCTTCTTCTTCGCGGCGGCGGCCTTGGCCTCCGCCTCCTTCTCGGCCTTGGCGGCGGCGTCGGACTCGGCCTTGGCGGCTGCGGCGAGGGCCTTGACCTCGACCTGGGACTGCTGCGACTCGGCCTGCGCCATGATCCGGCTGCGCAGCGCCTCGCCGGCGTCGGCGGCGCTCTGCGCGGTGTCCACGGCGGTTTCGGAGCCGAAGCTGGCGAGGGCCGGCGCGGCTTCCGGGGCGGGCTCGTCGTCGGAGATGAGCGAGCCCACGTTGGGCAGGTCCGGCATCGAGATGGAGACCGGGGCCTTGCCGGTGTTGGCGCTGGCCATGCCGCCCGCGCTGACGGCGGCTATGACGCCGACACCGAGAACGGTGGAGCTGCGGGCGAATCCGCCGCCGCGCTGCTTGGCGACGCGGTGCTTGCCGCGTACCGGGCGAGTGGACTCCGCGGTGGGGTTCCACTCCTCCCAAGGTCCCTCGTCGGTGCGGTAGTCGCCGTAGCCGAAGGTCTCGGTGGACCGCTGGCTGGGCGCGTACGGGGCCTCGGGGGCAGGCGGGTTGGACGCCACGCGGGCGCACTCCTTTCCTTCCGTCGCCTACCGGGTTAGCTGACGGGTTCGGAGCGGGAAGGTCTCCTACGCGCGTATACCGGTCGTGGACTCTGCGAGTTCACGACGGCTTCCGCGTGATTCACCCCATGGTGGTGGTTCCCCGGTTCCCTTGCGGGATTCGGCACGTGCCGCACGGAGCCGACTCTGGTGCCGGCTGGGACGACCGCGCTGCGTTATCGAACGTTAATAGACCCGGGGGTGGGTTTCCAAGCTGTTCCTCTTGATCAACAACATTTCTGGCCTGGACTTTTGGGCTACCAGCGGTGAAAAACGGGCGAGTTGACCACGCCGCGACATGCCCCGGAAACGCTTCATCAGTCACGGGAGTTGTGATGGTGACTCAGTCGTTATGCGCAGGGCGGTCGACCGGTCACCAAGAGTGAGGAAGACGTCCGGGTGGTCGAGGGAGTCGAACTGATCGATGTGATCGAACTGATCGACGTGGTCGAAGTGGTCGACGAAACACCGAAGGCCGGAACCCTTTCGGATTCCGGCCTTCGGTTCATCAGTAGCGGGGACAGGATTTGAACCTGCGACCTCTGGGTTATGAGCCCAGCGAGCTACCGAGCTGCTCCACCCCGCGGCGATGAACCCAACTGTACGCCATCAGCGGGGCGGAAAGCACATCGGTTGATCCGCGGGGCCCTGGTGCCCTCAGAGGAGGTGGCGGTTCGGCTCCTTGGCCCGCTCCTCGTACTCCGGAAGTACGAGGACGTCGACGCCCTGGGCGGTGAGCAGGCCGGTTCCGTCCGCCTCGGTGACGAAGGTGTCCGGCTCGCGCCAGGCCGTGACCACCCTGCGCACCCCCGCGTCGAGGATGAGGCGGGCGCACGGGGCCGGGCGGGAGGAGCGGCGGGCGCACGGTTCGAGGCTGCTGTAGACGGTGGCGGTGGGCAGCCGGGGGTCGGCGGGGTCGAGCTTCGCGAGGGCGGCCTCCTCGGCGTGCACGACCGGGTCGCCGGCCTCGCGGGAGTGGCCGCGCGCCAGCTCCGTGCCGTCGGCGGCCACGATCACCGCGCCCACGCTGAAGGCGGTGTCCGACGGCGGGCAGTCGGCGGCGAGGGCGCAGGCGAGGGCCAGCCAGTGCCGGTCGGCGGCGGCGGGCAGCGGTCCGGCACCGGGGGCGGTGGGCTCGTAGCGGTTCAGGACGACGTCCTCGATGCGCCGGGTCTCCACCAGACGCAGGCGTCCGCCCTGGTAGCCGCCCGGTCCGAACAGGCGGGGAGCGGCCGGGTCGCCCACGAAGAGCGGGGCGAGGACGAGCTGGAGTTCGTCCGCGAGGCCCTGCCGGAGCAGCTGGGTGTGGATCGTTCCGCCGCCCTCGACCATGAGGCGCCGTACGCCACGCACGTCGTGGAGGTGTTCGAGGAGGCGGCGCCAGTCCAGTTCGGGGCCGAGCGGGACGGCGTCCGCGGCGATGCCCAGCGCGTGGACCCGCTCGGCGCCCTTCTCCGTCGTGTACACGATCTTCTCGCCGCCCGTGTGCCAGAAGTTCGCCGCCGGGTCGAGGTCCCCCGAGCCGCTGACGGTGACCTTGAGGGGGTACGGCGGCAGTCCGGCGGCCTCGCGGGCGGCGCGGCGCTCGGGGGAGTTCACGAGGAGCCGGGGGTTGTCGGCGCGGATCGTGCCGGCGCCGATGAGGATGGCGTCGACGGAGGCCCGCACCTCGTCGACGCGGTCGAAGTCGGCGCGGCTGGAGAGGAGCAGGCGCTCGGGCGTGGTGTCGTCCAGATAGCCGTCGAGGGAGACGGCGGCGGACAGCAGGACGTACGGGTACGGCATCGGCGCGGCTCTCCCTGGGATGACGGGCAGGGCTTGGTTCAAGTTTGAAACAAACTTACACTGGGGGCATGACGACTCGCTGGCTCACCCCCGAGGAGCAACGCGCCTGGCGCGCGTATGTTGCCGGCTACCTCCTCCTCGAGGACGCGATCGACCGGCAGCTCCAGCAGGAGGCCGGCATGCCCCACCTGTACTACTCCATCCTCGCCAACCTCTCCGACATCCCGGAGCGGCGGCTGCGGATGACCGATCTCGCGGAGCGGCTGAAGATCACCCGCAGTCGGCTGACCTACGCGGTCTCCCGGCTGGAGAAGGACGGGCTGGTGCGGCGCGAGGACTGCCAGTGGGACAAGCGCGGCAGCGTCGCGGTCCTGACGGACGAGGGCATCGCGGTACTGGAGAGCGTGGCGCCGGGCCATGTCGAGACGGTCCGCGCGGCCCTGTTCGACCGGCTCACGCCCGAGCAGGTGGGACAGCTGGAGGCGATCTTCACGCAGGTCGCACGCGGATTCCAGGAGAACGACGGCGGCGAGACGGCACCGGAGGACCTCCCGTGGCGCCGCCGCTCGTCGCCCTGCTCCGGCACCCCGTGACCGCCTGACCGCGGACTCGTGAGGGACATGAGGGGCGCCACAAACCAGTTGCTTCAAATTTAAAGCATGGGGTAGGGTCACGACTCGTTGGATCTGCTTCAAATCTGAAGCACAGGGCGGCCCAGCGCCGCCTTGCCACTGTCCTCCGGACCCGGGAGACCGCATGCCCGACACCCCCGCCGCCACCCCGCGCGCCCGCGTCCGGGTACCGCTGCGCTTCCCCGACGGCTACTCCGTCGACGCCGAACTGGTCACCTTCCACGGCCTCGTCGACGGCCAGGAACACGTCGCCGTCGTCCTCGGCGAGCCGGCGCCCGGCGCCACCCCCCTGGTCCGGCTGCACTCCGAGTGCCTGACCGGTGATGTCTTCGGCTCGGCACGCTGCGACTGCGGGCCGCAACTGCGCGAGGCGGTCGAGCGCATAGCCGGGACCGGCGGTGTCCTGCTCTACCTCCGTCAGGAGGGCCGCGGCATCGGCCTCTACAACAAGCTCGACGCGTACGCCCTCCAGGACCAGGGCCTGGACACCTACGAGGCGAACGCCGCGCTCGGCCTGCCCGAGGACGACCGGGACTACACGGCCGCCGCCCAGATGCTGCGCGCGCTGGGCATCACGAGCCTGGACCTGCTGTCCAACAACCCTGACAAGGCCGGCCAGTTGCGCGACCTGGGCATCGAGGTCCAGGACCGGGTCCCGACGGGCGTCTTCACGACCCCGCACAACGTCCGCTACCTGCGCGCGAAGGTCCTCCAGACCCAGCACACGCTGCCGCTGGCCGACCTCACCGGGCTCAGCGTGGGCTGACCGCCGGCGGCCCGAACGGGCCGTCCAGCGCGGCCCACTGGAGCAGCATGATGGTCTTCGCGTCCGCGATCGCGCCGGTGCGGACGAGGTCGAGGGCCTCGGCGAAGGGGAGTTCGACGACGGCGATGTCCTCGCCCTCGGCCGCCACGCCCGCCGTGTCGGCACCGGGGGCGGAGGCGTCGTAGGGGGCGGCGAAGAAGCTGAGGCGCTCGGTGACCGAACCGGGGCTCATGAACGCGTCGAAGACATGCTCGACGTCGTGCACCGCGCGTCCGGTCTCCTCGGCCGCCTCGCGGCGGATCGCCTCGCGCGGGTCGTCGCCGTCCAGGAGTCCGGCGGCGGCCTCCAGCAGCATGCCGTCCGGATGTCCGTTGACGTACGCGGGCAGCCGGAACTGCCGGGTGAGCAGGACGGTACGGCGGTCGGGGTCGTAGAGCAGGATCGTGGCGCCGTCGCCCCGGTCGTACGTCTCGCGCAGTTCGCGGCTCCAGTGGCCGTCGCTGTGCCGGTAGTCGAAGGTGGTGCGGCGCAGGACGGACCAGTCGCAGGCGAGCACCTCGACGTTTAGGACGCGGACCCGGTCGTTGCCGGTGAGGTCGCGTCCGTGGCGGTCGAGTCCGGTGCGGCCGCGGGGGTCGGGGACGTCGATGCCGGGCGTGCCGGGGGCGGGGCGGGGCGGAGCGTCGTAGGGCGGAGCGGCGTGGGAGCCGGACGCGGGGGCGGGTGAGGCGGCGAGGTGCTCGGTCATCGGCGGCCTTCGAGGAGGGTGGCGGCGACATCGGGGACGGCGCCGAGGTCGGCGTAGACCGGCTTGCCCTGGGCACGGGCCTGGTCGGTCATCCGGTCCGCGCCCTGCGACGGACCGCCGATGCGCAGCACCGCGTCGCAGCGCTCCAGCAGGCGTTCGGCGACGGGGTGGAAGACCTCGTCGAAGAGCGGGTCGCCGGGGGCGGCGCCGCCCGCCGCCTCCAGCAGGGGCAGCGCGAGCGCCTCGCCGGTGACGGGCAGGTGCCCGGCGCGGAACAGCACGAGGGCGACCTCGTTCATGGCCCTCACATGGGCCGCGAGCTTCGCGGGGTCGTCGCCGGTGCCCGAACGGTACGGACCGGCGACCAGGATCATCAGCGGTTTCACGGGGTCTCCTGAAACGGGTTCGGAACGGGTTCAGGCCAGCCGGGTCTCGACGCCCGCCTCACGCAGGGCGTCCAGGGTCTGCGGGCCGCCGGGATGGGTGGCGGGGTCCGCCGCGGCGGCGTCGGTGACGAAGGACTGCACGGCGTCGAGCGGGGCGACCTGGCTGAACGCGCGCACACCGAGCTTGGTCGCGTCGGCGACGGCGACCGTACGGGCGGCCTGACCGAGCGCCACCTGCTTGACGGCCGCGTCCTCGAGCGAGAACTCCGACCAGCCGTGCACCGCGTGCACCCCGCCGATCGACATCACGAACAGGTCGAAGGCCAGGGACTCGAGGGTGCGCAGGGCCAGCGGCCCGACGAGGGACCGCTCACCCGGGCGGGACCGGCCGCCGACGACCAGCAGGTCGATGCCGGGCCGGTCGGCCAGCCGCAGCGCCGCCTGGAGACTGAGCACGGCCACGGTCAACGGGCCCCGTGCGGCGAGGTGTTCCGCCACGTGCACGGTCGTGGTGCCGGCGTCCAGCAGCACCCGTGACCCCGGCTCGACGAGTCCGGCGACGGCGGCGCCGAGCCGGTCCTTCGTCGCCGCCTGCCACGCCTGCCGGGCCTCGAAGCCGCCGCCCTCCTCGCGCGGGCGCCCGGCGACGGCCCCGCCGTGCACCCGCCGCACCAGCCCCTGCCGCTCCAGCACGTCCAGGTCCCGGCGCACGGTCATCTCCGAGACCCCGAGCCGCTGAGCGAGCTCGGCGACGGAGACCCGCCCCTGCCCCTGCCCTTGGTCCTGACCGTGCCCCTGAACGAGGCGAAGGGTCAGGTCGAGACGGTCTGCGACATCCATGACGTCATTTCTACCATGCCGATGTTCGAATGAACATCGGCATGTTCACCGAGGTCTAGGAACTCAGCGGAGTCGCCAGCACCTCGGGAGCGTGCGGATAGGCGGCCGACCGGTGCTGGAACGAGAGGATCTTCGGGTTCTGGACGACCCCGTCGCGGATCTCGACGGCCTTCCTGACCGTGGGGTCGGCGTCCCATGCCGCGGGACCGCTCATGACCTTGCGCAGGTAGGGAAGGAGCGCCTCGCTGATCTCCCAGGTGGCGGAGTTCCACAGGTGGGACGGGCTGTGATCCACCGCGTAGTAGTGACAGCCCGGCCCCACCGCGGGCATGGGCTCGCCGAAGGTGGTCGGACGGGCCCATTCGAAGCCCATGCCCTCGTCGCAGGCGACGTCGACGAAGAAGGTGCCCGGCCGGAACTGGGCGAGCTCCTCCTCGGTGACGAACATGAGCGGCGCGTCGGTGTCCTGCAGGACGCAGTTGACGATGATGTCGAACCCGGCCAGGTACTCCGCCAGCGGCATGGAACCGGCCGCGGTGACGGCCCGCAGGCGCGACGGATCGTCCTCCTGCTCCTCGAAGTGGGCCATCACGACCGAGGGCATCGGCGAGGCCACCGCCGCCGCGGCGCGCTGGGTGAGCACCGTGACATCCGTGACCCCCATGGCGCCCAGGCCGGTGACCGCTCCGCGCGCCGTGGCGCCGAAGCTGATGACCACCGCGCGCAGGCGACGGCCGTAGTGGCCGGTCAGCCCGCCGAGCTGGAGGGCGTGCAGCACCGAGCAGTAGCCGGCGAGCTCGTTGTTCTTGTGGAACACATGGACGCTGAAGGCGCCCGTGGAGGTCCAGTGGTTCATGGCCTCCCAGGCGATCAGGGTCAGCCGCCGGTCGATGGCGATCTGGGTCATCTTCTCGTCCTGCACGCAGTGCGGCCATCCCCACAGGACCTGGCCCTCGCGCAGCTCGGCGATGTCGTCGTGCATCGGCTTGGGCAGCAGCGCGATGTCGCACTCGGCGATGAGCTGCTCGCGCGAGCGCAGGCCGGCGACGAGTGGTCGCAGCGCGTCGTCGGCGATGCCGAACCGTTCGCCGTAGCCCTGCTCGAGGAAGATCCGCTCGCGTACGTCCGGGGCGATCCGGTCGAGGTGGCGGGGGTGCAGCGGTAGGCGGAACTCGTTCTCCTTGCGGGAGGAGGCGAGTACTCCGAGACTCATGAGGCTCATGTGGGGCGGCTCATTTCCGACCGGACACGATGTGCTCCGGCATTGCCGTTCCCCGAGGGCGACGCCGAAACGGATGACGGCGTGCGAGGTGCGCTCGGTACCGCCACCGTACTCCCGGCCCGGTGACGGAACGCCCGCCGCTCGTTTGAGCTCGAAGGACCCGCAGGTCCAAGTGGCACCTGGGGCCCCTGCGGGCTTCTAGCATGATCGAATGGTTGCCGATGATGCCCGGAGTTCCGGGACAGGACGGGAAGTCGTGTCCCGCGACGACGTGGACGGCGGAAACGACGCCGGGGAGAACCCGCGCCCCGTCACCGACCTGGTGGAGCGGGCGGCCGAACTGGTCGAGCCGATCAAGCCGAAGCTGCGTGGCTGGCTCCACGCCGGGATGGTCCCCGCCTCACTGAGCGCCGGCATCGTGCTGATCTGCCTGGCCGGGACCCCTGAAGCGACCCTGGCCTGCGCCGTGTACGCCGTCACCGCCTGGCTGCTGTTCGGGACGAGCGCCGTCTACCACCTGGGCACCTGGGGGCCGCTGGGCGAGGCCGTTCTGCGTCGCCTCGACCACGCCAACATCTTCCTGATCATCGCCGGCACCTGCTCCCCGCTGGCCGTGCTTCTCGTGCCTTCGGACCAGCGGGCCCTGCTGCTGTGGATCGTCTGGGCGGGCGCGCTGGCCGGCATCGCCTTCCGCGTCCTGTGGGTCTCGGCCCCCCGCTGGCTGTACACACCCTGCTACCTGGCCCTGGGCTGGGCACCGGTGAGTTACCTGCCCGACTTCCTGCACGCCGGCGGAGCGGCCGTACTCGCCCTGGTGGTGGCCGGCGGTCTCCTCTACAGCGCGGGTGCGGTGGTCTACGCCGTCCGCCGCCCCGACCCCTCACCCCGCTGGTTCGGCTTCCACGAGGTGTTCCACACCCTGACCGTGGCAGCCTTCGCCTCCCACTACGTCGCCATCTCCCTTGCCGCCTACTGACCCCGACACATCGCACCACCGGCCGCCCGGCGCTGCGCCGACCGCGGCACCGATATCCCCGCGGGCGCGTCTCGGACGGGTCGGTGCATAGAATCCGATCCCATGCCGAAGCCTGACGAGCTGATCGTTGACATCGCCGCCCTCGTGGAGTCCGAGCAGAGCAATCAGATGCCCCTGACCGTCGTCACCGGTGGTGCCGTCATCACCGGTCGACTGGCTCCCGAAGCCACCTGGCGGCAGAGGGTGTCGGAGGTGCTGACGGACTCCGCCCACCTGGGGGAGTTCTCCGCCGTCTTCGACACCCCCGCGAAGAAGGACGGCCCGCCCACGCATCTGCACTTCCACGTCGCCCGGATCCTCCAGGGCACGGTGGGGATCCCCGAGACGGGCGGGATGTACCGCGTGGCGATCGAGGACGTCAGCGCCTGGACCATCGGGGACTTCAGCTACTCCGACCACTGACCGACCGACCCGCCGCCGAGCCGAGCCGAGAACGACGCGGCACGGCACGGCAGCCGCGCTCGAGCACCGGCCCGGAAACGGAAGCGGCGCCCGGGCCGACCGAAGTCGACCCGGGCGCCGCATCACAGGCCGGAAGGGGATGTCCCCCGCCTCGCCGCCGGTAGGCCCTGTGGGACTCGAACCCACAACCAATGGATTAAAAGTCCTGGCCACAGCATGACGGGTAGTTCCGGACTCTCTGTCGGCGTCCGAAACCACCTGCTCAGGAGACCTTCACCGTGCATCGGGGATTGGTGCCTGACGGCTTCTGCCGAACCGTCCGCTCACGCATCGCTCACGCAGAGCACCCCGCATGAACTGCACGGAACACCCCGGACGGGCCACGCTTGCAGATCCATCCAAGATCACAAAAAGTAGGCTGGACCCTACAGACACCGGCCCGTTCGACAGGCAGCCTGGGTGCATCGGCTCAGCCTCGTTCCCGTGACACGGATCTTCAAGATCAGCAAATGCATCAACTCTGATGCTGACCCGCGCCCGCACGGCAGCGAGTCTTGTACGCGGCGCCCCAAAGAGGCTCGGCTCGTTGAGTTCAGCCGCGCGTCCGTCTGATCGCGTGGGTGAAGCCGAGGGTGATCACGAAATGTGCCTGGCTGGGTACAGACTTCGCGGTGCGAGGCGGAGAGGCTGGTGCCCGAGGTGGGGAGCAGCCGATGAGCGGGCTCGCGGTGGAATTCGAAGTCGTTATTGCCATTTGTGCTGCGCGGGTTCTGATTCGCCAACTCCGAGGGCTGTTGGTGGACGTCGGAAACGCAATCCGCGCCTGGCGCTCCGTGCGCGACGCCTTGCGGGACGAGCAGGAGGAACACCAGGGCTGACCTCGGCGCTCGCTCCGACTTGGCGGCGAGCGGTCGGCCAAGCCAAGGCGCTCGGCAGCCGAGACCGCTGTCACCGCTGGGCTGGATCTCTGCGGCCGGCCTAGTGGCGAAAGGGCGCGACGTTCCGTTCGGAACGGAGCCGACGTTCCGAGTCGGCGCGTTCCGTTTCGGAACAGCCGCAGGTGCTGGTCAGTTCTCAACAGCACCTGCTGATCATTTGCTTCGCGTCTCCGTCGGCAGCGAGTGACGGCGCACGATCATCAAGGGCGTGCGGACGACGGCGACACTCGGACTCAACCCAAGCGTCGCCGGGACGCTGCAGAAAACCCGTGAGAGCGGCGCACGGAGCAATCTATGATCGTTCGTCATGGGCGTGTACATAAGCCGACATCGGACAGATACGGCACCGAAGCGAGCATCGGAGTCGGATGCCGAATTCTTCGAACGGATCGCCGGTCCGTTCTGGGACCAGGTTCGAGAGGTGATCAACGAGTGGTGGTCCCACCTGCCCCCCGATGCTCAGCCCGGCCTGCGCAGTCGGCTACGCGATCGCAATTCCGACGCGAACGTCTTCTCCGCGTTGTGGGAGCTGTACGTGCACGAGATGCTGCTTGGCTCCGGTTGCACCGTGGAGATCGAGCAGCAAATAGGCACACGGGGAAAGTACCCAGACTTCCTGGTCACCCGTGGCGACGAGCAATTCGTTGTCGAGGCGATCTGGACGGCCGAGAATCTGAACGCAACCGGGAGCAGCTCGCTCCCGCCTCAGGTGGTGGACGCGATTGACCGCCTTCCGAGCCCAAACTTCTACGTGGCATACAAGGTTGACAGCGTTGGCTCGACCACGCCGCCGCAACGGCGGTTGAGGAACGAGCTGACACGATGGCTGGCAAGCTTGGACCCCGACCAGGTCACTGCCGAGTATGAGCAGAAGGTGCCGCTACCCAGGCATACCTGGCAGGAGGCAGGTTGGCGCCTCAGCTTCGAGGCGATCCCCCGCAGCCCCGGCAGGCGAGGCGATCCGACGAGCAGGACAATCGGCTTCCATCCCTCGGTGTGGGTCGCCGATGACTCAGATCGGGTACTCAAAGCCGTGAGAAAGAAGGGCAGGAAGTACGGCGACTTGGCGCTGCCATTCATCGTGGCGGTTGGTAATTCGGCGGCCTTTCCCGAGGATGAGGACACCGAGAGCGCGTTGTACGGGACCTCGGTCGAGTATGCCCACCACACCGGATCGACCTTCGGTCGCAATGCCGACGGCTACTGGACTGCTGCGCAAGATCAGACCCATAGCCGGGTCAGCGGCGTACTGACCGTCGACAACCCGGCACCTTGGACCTGGGCGAAGAAGGTCCCAGTCCTCTGGCAAAGCCCCGCACCTGACTCGCTTCCAGCCCCCGTTCTCCCCACCTGGGAAACGGCACAATTGGTCGATATATACATCGAACGCCAGTCAGCGGCTCGCCCCATCCACACGTCTCTTGGTCTGCCTGAGCACTGGCCGATCGGGGACGCTTTTCCCCGGCGTCGGCCAAGCACCGCAAGCTGAGAGCGCGACGCGAACGGGCGGATGCCCCACGTGTGGAGAGTACCCAGGGACCAGAGCAGGTCCCTCGTCATACCGAGCAAGGGTGTCTTCACAGCCCAGTAACCGGCTGCCCTGTGAGCGCCTGGGCGATCTGCCAGATGGCAGCATGCTCCTGCACTTCAGTGGGATCGCGACTTGTCGACCGGCTACTGCCCACCGTCGTACGTGCCGACCGCATCCATACCAAGACAGGGGCCACCGTCCCCAATGCGTCACTACAGGTCGCATCTCCTCCTCCTGCATGCCCTACTTCGCACCCCCCAACTGCCCCACCGCAAAGTTCTGTTGTGCGCCCTCAGCAGGCTGACCGCGCTGCTCGGCGCGACCCCCGCACTGTTTCGGCTCGTAAACTTCCCTGTCCACTACTACGGCACCAACTCCTCGTGCATCATGGCCTCTTGTGGATGAGGGAATCGTCGCGCTGATAGCGGCAGGTTGCGGGCTTCTCGGCTCGATACTGGGAGCTGCTTTCACGGCATGGGCCACCAAGGCCGGAGCAGACAAGAGCGCCGATGCTGTGCGCGGACAGGCACACGACCAGGCTGCAAACGAACACGCTCATTGGCTACGGCAACAACGTCTTTCCGCCTGCGAGGGATTCCTCGACGCCTGGGACGAGTGCACCCGCAGGCGAAAGGAGCTGGCCCGTCCAGCAGAGGAAGGCCAACATAGGCCCCTTCGCACAGAACTGCACCAAGCGGCGACTCGCATGCTGGAACGCGCGCGTCGCATATCGATTCTTGGCCCTGAAGAAGTCGCTCAAGCCTCTCAGGCAATCTCTGACGCAACTATGGAGAATATCGAGAGAGAAGACAAGTTCGGCCAATACATCGAGGCAGCCGTCGCACGCCTACGGGAGCAGGAAAGGCATGTCCGCGAACTCTCGCCAGACCTCAAATTTGAGCAGCTGAATCAGGTACTCGCCCACGCTGGCGACCTAGAGAGCTTGCAGGAACTCTATTCCATAGAGGATCTGGAGCGGATCCTGGAAAATGCGGAGCACTCCATGGGAGAGGGGGAAGAGTGGCTCAGCAGGATGACCACATTCGGGGAACTAGGGGACGAAATAAACGTCGAAGGAGCGCGCTTCCTGGAGGACTTTAAACACAACATTCAGGTGACCGAAGAGCATAGGGCGGTATTCGTTCGCACCGTGCGGAACTCAATCGCAAGTCCGCCGATGCGTAACGACTGATCAGCCTCATTCTGCCGCAGGAGGTGAGCGCATGCCCATCTCCCTCAACTCGTCGAAGACCACGCTGGCGTCACCCGTGGTCTGTACACGGACACGAGGAACCGGCTCCTGCAGGCCAACGCGCGGCAGGTCGGCGAGGTCGCCGCCACCAAGGTCTCCGACCACTGCGGAACACCGGTGTTGTCGAGTTCTCCGTGTAACGGCGCCGCCGGCAACCTCGCGCTGCACGAGCGCGGCGACTTCCGCGGTCATCAACACGCGTGAACGCATCAGGCAGCATCACGGACAGTAGCGGGACTTCGTGATCACCGAGCGCCGCATCCCTGCCATCAGCTGAACGGTGGAGACCGCGCTCAGGAAGCTTCGGCGGGCTGGGGATTCCAGAGCTCGCTGTATCGCTCCACTTCCTCGGAGCTCAGTTCATTGTCGCCCTCGGTGCGCAGCAAGGTGGTGTCCCATGGCCGGCTGCCATCGGTGCGCGGGGTAAGCAGCACGCCGAGGGTGGAGCTTTGTTCGGCCAGGCCGGTCTGCTGGTGGAGTTGGTGGTGGCGTAGCAGTACGTACGACTGGAAGGCGGCTTCCACCTCGGGACCGAAGCGCGTGGCGCATCCGAAGATGAGCTGGCGGGTGCCGGACGGGTCGATGGAACGGCGCCAGCGCCACTTGGATTCGTCCGCAGGCACCTCACGCACGTCGGCCAGCATGTCCAGCAGCAGTTGTCCCCACTCAGCGCGCGCTCCGACCGGCAGCTTGTCCAGGTCAGAGAGAAGGAGCTGCCGGTTGGGCTCACTCATCTGCGATGGGATGGCGCTGGTGGCGACGTCCTCCATGATGATTCGCATAACCCGGTGAGCATGATCCGACCCCACTGGGGCCTGCGGGAGCAATGGGGTGGAGAAGTGGGTCCCGCCGAGTCCAGCGACATCTGGGTTAAGGGGGCCGGGGGGTGCCTCGGCGTCGGCCGCGGCGAACTCGTAGTACCGCACGGGCTCTTCGTCCAGGGCTACGGGAGGCTCGACAGCGGCGCGGAAGAGGTAGTCCAGGACGGCGGTGGTAGAGCGCAGCTGGTCGAAAAGGAAGTCCCAGTCCCGCCGCGTCAGGGCGATCGTGGGCATGCCGATCGGCTCCAGCGAGCAGATCGTGCCCTCGGGTACTTGCTCGTGATCCAGCAGGAACACCCCGATCCACTCGTAGGCGTTGCCGTCGACAGACAGCGTGCGATCGCGGCCGTTGGCCATGTCAGCGGGCAGCATCCGCAACTGACGCACGGTGCCCTTGGCCTGACGTACAGCCTTGGTCGCCACCTTCTGGATCCAGGCCACCTCGCTGTCCGCGTCCTTGGGCTGGATCGTGCGCGCCTTGACCTGGATCACCGCGCCACGTCCTCCGGCGAGCAACAGCCTGTCGCCGAGCTCGCGTCGACCGGAGCCCTTGCTGGCGTAGGCGGACTGGAAGACGAAATCGGACAGACCCCAGGTGGCAGCGGCGGTATGTGCCGCCGCCTCGGCACCCGGGCCGTGCTCCACGCCGGACGGCAGCGGTAGCGCCGGACGTATGCGCCGCACGTACTGCCCGTTCGCGGTTTCCACAATGAGCGTGAACGCGTCGGGGTCGTCGTCCTGGATGAACCGCCACAGCGCGGGAGAAGCCTGATCAGTCACGCCCTCTATTAGACGCAACGCACGGCCGCCGACACCTGCCCTTTTCTCGTAGCACTTGTCGCTCGGCAGCCTTCCGGCCCGGCATGAAAATGAGGGCCCCCTGCAGGACGGTCGTGCGGGCGGCCCAGGCACGCCGAGCAAGGCCGGTGCCCACGGACCCGAAACACGATATGCCCCAGCTGGGCGGCACCTCTATCCTGGTCCGTTGCCCACCTGGAGATAGACGCCATGACCGCCCTGACAGACCCGCTCACCGAGGAGCAACGACTCCTCCTCGACATCGTGTGGACGACGTTCGTCGAACACGAGCGCTTCCCAAACTTTTTCCACGTCGCTTACCGCATGCGAAAGCACGGCCACGACGCCGCGAAGGTCCTCTACAGCTTCCCCGTGATCGGCCAAGACCAGGTCTCAACCGGCTACCGGGCCGTCGGGTGGTGGGGGCACGGCTTCACCCCGCAGTCCGACGGGCCGGTGTACCTGACCATGGCGGGGCTCTACCACCTGCAGCATGACCAGACGGCCCGCGATATTGCCCGTGGCCTGCTGGCGTATATGCAGCAGATGACCTGGGAGCAGGACAAGATCCTCGACAGCCCCTTCGACCTGCCCGATATCGACGTGAACCTCGGCGACGTCCTGAAGGAGATCGACGGCACCAGTCCCCTGCTGGAGCGCATGGCGCAGATTGCCGACCGCGAGTGGCCGGGCATGCGCTTCAACAAGACATCCCTCACCGGTCGACTCGGCGCGCTGCCATCCGCGGACTGCGACACCCTCGACCTCTACCTCGCCGATATCGCCGCCCACCTGTCGCCGCCTGCGCCGCCGGAGGCGCTGTCCTTCACCGAGCCGCGCGCCTTGTTGCGCGCGCTGAACTTCCTCGACGTCACCTACGAGCTGGTCTTCCGCGAAGCCCTGGTTGTCCCGCCGCCCATGAATCGCTCCAGCCTCCTCGCCTTGGACGTCGACGACGAAGCGGCCTACAACTCCGGGCTGGTCGTCTTGACCGACATCCTGCGCGACTTCACCGTGCCCGGCCGCAGTCCAGGCTCGGGCCTGCTGCGACTAGAGGAACATCTCGCCGACAAGCTACCCGCGCTCGACCGCGACGCGGTTCACCAGGCCGTACAGCTCCTGGACCAGATCCGTGTCATCCGCAACTCCGCCGTCCATCCAAAGCCGCGGCCGGAACTCTCCACCGCCCACCACGCGCTTGGGCTGGGCTTCCCGGTCCGCGACTTCACCGCTGCCTGGGACAGCGTCCGCGCGCACGCTGAGCGGGCCGTGAACAACCTGCAGGAGGCGATCCAGTCCGCTAGGCCCTGAGACCAGTCGCCGCAGAGGGTGTTTCTATCTGTTCGGCCAAGGTCTGTGGGCTTGGTCAGGAGAAATAAAGTAGCCAGAAAGGTCGGCCTCTTATGCGGATCACTAAAGGTTGTCCCGTAAGTGATCTTCGAGTTGGTGCGGGCGGGCTCGGCTGCCGTACGAAGGTCGTTGCCTATCCGGTGAGGACGAGGTTGTGCAGTCGGGCGATGCCGAGCATGGCGAGGTGGACGCCGTCGCCCTTGAGGCGGCAGTCACGCAAGATCTTCCAGCCCTTCATTCGGGCGAAGGTGTGCTCGACGCGGGCGCGAACCCGCTTGTGGGAGCGGTTATGTTCCTCCTTCCAGGCCGGCAGGTCGCTCCCCTTTGCGCGTCGGTGTGGGATGACCAAGCCGGTCCCCTGGTAGCCGCCGTCGGCGATCGTCATGGTGGTCCCGACGGCGGCCTTGGCTCCGGACTCTTCCCAACCGCGGGAGTCGTGCCGATTCCCGGGCAAGGGCCGGCCGACCACGACGACCAGGCGGGTGTCGGCGTCGATGACGACCTGGTGCGCCGTTGAGTAGCGATAGTTCTTGGACTGCTCGGCGATCGTGCGGTCGCGGGTTGGCACCAGGGTTCCGTCCACGATGAGCACAGTGTCCTTACGGAACCGCCTTCGCTGCCGGAGTGCCAACAGTGGACCGAGGTGGTCGATGATCCGGTCTGCGGCCGACTTGGAGATCCCGAACAACGGAGCCAGCTGTCGTAACGTCAAGTTCGTGCGCCAGTATGCCGTGACCAGCAGGACTCGGTCCTCCAGCGGCAGACTCCAGGGACGCCCGCGCTGTTGATCCGCAGCGTGCTCGCGTCTTACCTCGGCTACCAGCTTGGCGAAGCAGCGCGGGGTCAGCCCCGTGAAGGGCTCTATCCAGGACGGCACCGACGCCGTGATCACACCAGCCACAACGTGATCGTTTCACTTTGGACGAAGCGGCTCAGAACTGGCTGTAGATCACGAACAGCAACCAACGTGCCGGTGCCACATGGGCGTTGACCAGTCCACAATCGTGTCATGGCCGAAGACGACCGCCATGAGGTGGCAGCACGTTCATTCCTGTCCTGCGCAGCCGAAGTGGCTCAACTGCTAGACCTGGGGACCGGGACAGACGTGCCGGAAGATCGACGTGCACGGCACCTGGCCCACGCGGTCCGCAAGCCGCTGCTGGAGCGCGCCGGCTTGCCCGAGGAGCTCTTCGCCCCGCTCATGGCCGCAGCTGTCTACGACCCGGACCCCAGCTTCTGCCGCTGGTTCGTCGAGCCGGCGGTTTACGCATTCGGGCGCCGTAAGGTCATGACGGCACTGCTCGCGTATCTCCGGACGGGCACGGAAGCGGAGCGAGCAGGCGCCAAGCGGGCGTGGTACTGCGCCCACGTGCCGCTACGTGCAGATCGATCCCCAGCCTATGCACCCGCCGGGAGTCGCGATCCAGCCCTGGATGAAACCCGCGACGTTGCGGACGAGTGGCGTGAGGTTTCCGGCACACAGTTGCGTGAATCGGCCGTCGCACGGGACCGCAACGAAGCCCGACGCCGCACAGGAGGCTTGCGGGACAGACTTTAGAAGACTGGACACACCCCCAGAAATGCATCGCTGACCACAACTGTCCGGCAGCTTTCTACGTGATTCTCGCGCGCCCCAGGGTCGCCGCAGGCCCCTCACACCCACAGAGAAGCATCGGCCCTGGTACTGCGATCCGCTGGCCAGTTGCAAGTGAGCACCGCCAGCAGTAACTCGCGAGGCGGGCTTCTCGGGGTCCAAGCCCCTGGCATGATCTTGGTGGGTGGTTCCGGACGCTTTCTTCGGCGTCCGGAACCACCTCGTCAGGTCAGGTTCGATGTGACCTTCGATCCGATCCCTCGCGGCCGCCGCTGCATCGTCCGCTCACGCATCACTCAAGCCCCCAACGCGTTCTACCGTGCTCGAGGCTGACTCCAATCACGCCTCGCTGCTTGGGTCAAGGGGGGCGTCCTCTCGCAGAGCCACTCCGAAGGGACCATTACTCGCCAAGTCCGTATCACCCTGGGCAAACTGCTGATCCGATGGGAAAGCCACTGGCAAGATGGCCGCTTGGGTGGACTGCGCGGCAGTCGGGGGAGCAAGGAGCAGTGGGTGGGCACGACGATTAACGGCCGGTTTCTGTTGCTCCCTCAGGAGGCCCGCCCAGGGGGTTTGTCCGAGGTTCGCAAGGCCGTGGACATCAAGAGCGCTGGCGGTGACCACGTCGCCGTGAAGCTGCTCAAGCAGCGCGACGACGACGCGATCACCCGGATCTTCCTGGAGCGGGAGACCTCGGCGCTCAAAGCCCTGAACCACCCCCATATCGTGCGGATGCTCGACTCTGGCTGGGATCAAGGGCTGGAGCGGTACTTCATCGCCCTGGAGTGGATTGACCGCAGCCTCAAGGACGAGATGGCAGATGGCCGTCCCCTTGACTGGCCGGCCTACTTCACACGCATAGGCGGACCGTTGGCTTCCGCTCTCGCGTATGCCCACGAGAAGGAGATCGAGCACCGTGATCTGAAACCGGGAAATGTCCTGCTGGCCGACGACGGCACGGTCAAGCTCGCCGACTTCGGGATCGCCAAGATTTTGTCCAAGGCCGCAGCCGTGACCGACGAGACGGTCGCGGACTTCCGGTCCGCTCTGTACTCGCCCCCCGAGCAGAGCGAGGCAGTCCCGTACGTCCGTGACGTGTACGCCTACGCGGTCCTGGCCATTCAGGTCCTATCTCGCAGCCAGGCACGTGACTACCACGATCTGGCGACGGTACTCGACGGTCTGGAACTCGACACCGAGATCCGCAACGTCCTGAGAACCTGCATCGACCTCGACCCGAAGAAGCGGCCAGCCAACGCCATCGTCCTCGAACACCGGCTCCTGGAGGCCGAGCGGGTCTGCGAGAACCGTGATGCCCGCCAACGCAACGCGCTCTGGCTGAAGATGACCCGTCGCGCGGCCGAAAGCCTGAGCACCACCCCGGCCGGAGAGGAGATCGACTGGGATGCGGTGAAGAGCATGGTGCTGGCGGACATCTCCGGCACCGTTCACGTCGACTACGGCTATAACGCGCTGAGCGACGAGGTCGACACCGGCACGGTGCGGGTGTTCGGCCAGAGTCTGTTCCTGCGCCTGGTCAACGACGAGGATCAAAGCGACCGATGCGTCATCGTTTCGGCCGAGGAACGAGCAGAGGAATGGATGGCCAAGCGCCGTGCGTCCGCCCTCAAACTCGGCCCCATCCTCACCTGGACGTTCAACGACCCGGGCGAGGACCCGGCGTACGACGGCCTCAACCTGCTGCTGGACAGCCTCAACGAAGAACTTGACGCACGCGAGACACAGGCCAAGGAGGGTAAGCGCCAGCAGCTCGGTGACCTGTTCGACGGCTGGCGCCGCGTCCTGGAAGCCCGTGAGGAAGCGGCGGCCAACGGGCGGCAGCCGATCCAGTACGAACGGTTGGAAGGCGGCGGGCGCACCCGAGTCTTCCATCTCGCCGCGCCCGACACTACCGCCGAAATCGGTGAAGAGTGGTCCGTCGCGGAGTACCCCTACAGTCGCCCCATCGACCGTGGCGAGATCACCAACCGCACTGACGACACCGTCGTCCTGCGAATGACGCGTCCCCAGGCCGTCCTGCCCGCCCGGGGGGTACTGCTCCCCTTCCTCGGGCCCAGCCAGAACGCGATCAACCGGCAGCGCGACGCACTTACCGCGGTCGCAGCCGGCCAGACCGCGAATCTCGACCTGCGGCAGATCATCGATAACCCCGGAGCCCTTGAGGTCGGCCCGCCCACCGAAGTCACCACCTGGGTCCGCGCCGACCTCGACCAGAGCAAACGGGACGTCGTCGCCCACGCCCTGGGCACCCAGGACCTACTGCTCGTCGAGGGACCACCCGGCACCGGCAAGACGACCGTGATCGCTGAGATCGTCGAGCAGACCCTCAGCCGGCATCCCACTGCCCGCATCCTCATCGTCAGCCAGACCCACATCGCCATCGACAATGCCCTCAAGCGCCTTGAAGACGCAGGCATCACCGAACTCGTCCGCCTCGGCCGCGTCGACGATCCACGCGTCGCTGAAAGCGCACAGCCGCTGCTCCTCGACCGGCAAGTCAAGAAGTGGACCCAGGGTGTCCGGACACGCGCAGAACGGCATCTGGAGAGCGTGGCCGCCAACAGCGGCCAGCAGCCCAGCCACCTCAAAGCGGCCCTGGTGCTGGAAGAACTCGCCGCCGTGGCCGCCGACCTCGCCCATGTGACGGCCCGCCTCGACGAGCTGGCGAACCAGCCTGTGCCTGAGCGCACCACCTCCGCCAGAGAACTCGGCGAGGAAGTCGTCACCACCCGGGCCCGTCGAGAACAGCTCCTCGAACAGCGGGCAGAGCTGTTCGCCGAAGTGCAGACCATGCTCGACGGCGAACTCACCCTCCGCGAGGAAATGAGCGCCGCAGACGCCCGCGACGTGGTCGAGGCGCTCCTCGGCCCGGCCGGGACCGGCAGGGAACTGATGCACCTGCTGCGCCTCCAGGGCGAATGGCTGCAGCGAATCGGCACCGACCAGAACCTGATCGCGGGCTTCCTGCGCACCCGGCGCGTCATCGGCGGGACCGCGCTCGGCTTCCTCGGCCACCCGGCGGCCCGGGATCTCGAATTCGACCTGTGCATCTTCGACGAGGCGTCCAAGGCGACCGCGACCGAGGCGTTGGTGCCAATGGCCAGGGCCAAGCGGTGGGTGCTGGTCGGCGACACCAACCAGCTGCCTCCCATCGATGAGGATCTGCTGCGCGATGAAAAGATCATGGCCGATCACCAGCTCATCCCCGAGCTGGTGAAGACCACCCTGTTCCAGTACTTCGCCAACTCCACCAAGGCACCCGTCAAGCACCTGCTGCGTGAGCAGTACCGGATGACCCCGGCGATCGGCAACATGATCAGCAGCTGCTTCTACGACAACAAGCTGATCTCGCCCAACGACCATGTCCTTCCCGGCTACAGCACGGTCAACAAACCCGTCCTGTGGCTGGACACCAGCGCCCTGCCGAACCGGCGCGAGGACGAGCAGTCCGCCGCACAAACCAGCGTTTCCAACCGCCTTGAGGGCCAACTCGCGATGCGACGCCTGGAAGTCATCGACCGGGCCATCGACAAGGGGGTGATCAAGACTCCCGACGGCAAGCGCCTCGACGTCCTGCTGATCGCCCCCTACGGCCGCCAGGTCGAAGAACTCACCAAACGCCTAGCCTCCCTGAGACTCAAGCACATCGCTCCAGAAGTGCTCTCCGTCGACGCGGTACAGGGGCGAGAATGCGATCTCGTCGTGTTCTCCGTGACCCGCAGCAACATCAGCGGCCGCTTCGGATTCCTTGGCCAGCCCTACTGGCGCCGCATCAACGTCGCACTCTCCCGCGCCCGCTACGGTTTGATCATCGTCGGCGACGCTGGCTTCTGCCGCAGCAAGCCCGGCGCTCTGCGCGACGTCCTCGACTACATGAGCGGCCACCCGGAAGACTGCGAGATCCGCAATGCCTACCTCTAGCCCCGCCTTCGGCGACGACAGCCTCCTGGCCCTCCGCTTCCACAACACCCGTCCCGGACTCGAACTCATCCAGATCGCCGACGCCGCACTGCCTGTCGCCCGGATCACCGCCGAGGTCCTCGCCCAGGACAGCAAGGACCTCCCGCTTATGGAGGAATTCGTACTGCGTCTGGTCGACCACAACGTGAGCAACGCCCGTGGTATCGCCGGCCTACTCGGCCTGCCCGAAAACATGGTCGACCGGACCGTCGCCGTGCTGTTCGGCTCAGACGACCTCAAGTGGGCCCGCCCCACCCCCGCAGACGCAGGCCGGGCCCCCAGCCTGCGGCTCACAGACAAGGGCCACCTCACTGCCCAGAAGGCCGCCGCGGTAGCGCCCGTGCGGGTCAACCAGCCGCTCGTCTACGACCAAATGCTGTGGAAAGTAGCCCCCTACGACCGCCGCACCACCATCCCGCGCGGGCAGGCCGAGGAAATCGGCATGATCATGCTGCCCGCCGCAAGGTCCGGGCCCGTCAACGACGGAGACATCACCGCAGCGGAAATCACCGCTCTGTTGCGCGAGAATGGCAACAACAAACGCGAAGTCCTCCAGGTCAAAGGCATCTCCCAGGCCCCGGCCCGCCGTGTCCTGCCGGTCAAGCTCCTGGTGTATGCCGACGCGGACCGTACCGACGTCGAAGTCGGCATCGTCGTCGACGGCGAACTCAGTCAGGCCCACGAACTCGCTCTCATCGGCCACGGTGGTGCCAAGGCCCTCGGCATCACTGTCGCGCCGCCCCCCGAACGCCCTCTTCTGGACGCCGACCTCGAAAAGGCCCGCGTACCACTGCAAGAGGTCACCCAGCACCGTGCAGAACAGGCCGCATTCCAGCTCGGCGCTCACGCCCCCATGCCCGGTCCGCCGGCAGTTCAGCAGCCACAGGCAGACGAGATCCGAGCCATCGGAGTCTTCGAGCATCCGGACGTCCTCGACGACGCACTCACCAACGCCCGCCGCCGGCTCTTGATCATCTCCCCGTGGATCAAGAACGCGATCATCACCACCGACTTCCTTAGCAAACTCGAACGCCGGGTCAAACAAGGCGCCAAAGTGGACATTGCCTACGGCTACGAGGAAAACGACACCAAGACCGACCCTGCCTCCGTCCGTAAACTCACCAACCTCGCAGACCGCTACCGCGACAAACTCAGCTTCACGCGTCTGAAAAGCACCCACGCCAAGGTTCTCGTCTACGACGACGTTTGGGTGACCACGTCCTTCAACTGGCTCTCTTTCAGAGGTGATCCCGAACGCACCTACCGCATGGAAGAAGGAAGCCTCGTCCGCAACCGCCAGATCGCCGACACCCAGTACGCCCGCTACCTTGAGTTGATCGCCGACCAGCGCCGATAACTGTCGGTGGTACCTCCCGCATGCCGCTGCACCTTTACACCGGGTCTCGTGAGCGTCGGTCAGTGGCTGGCTCGGATCATTACGGTGAGGACCGGTGAGGCCAGTGACGGCTGGCTCTGTCCGATGTCCTCGTACCCCCACGACTCGTAGAGCGCGTGGACCTTTCCGTCCCCGGCGGCAGGGTTGACCATGAGCGTGACGTACGGCTCCTCGCGTGTGGCGAGGAGGGCGTCATGGATGCGTCGGGCGGTGCCGGTCTTCCGCCAGGTCGGCCGGACGCCGATCTCCTTCAGGGCCACGGCCGGGCGCTCGGTGTACTTCTCGGCCGGCGTCGGGCTGGTGCGCTGCCAGTAGCGGTCGCCGTGCTCGATGGTGTTGCTGTAGGCGTAGCCGACCGGATGCCCGTCCGCGTACGCGAGGACGGCCGTGAACCCCGGCTCGGTGCTGTGTCGGTCTAGGCGTTCGCCGAACGCCGTGACGGCGTAGTTCGGCAGGTGGAGGAGCGGGGCGCGTACGTCGGCGTACACGTCGAGGAGGTCGCCGCGGGCGGTGTCGAGGGTGGTGAAGGTTCGGAGTTCGATGGCGGGCGCCGTGGTCATGCGGCCATCCTCCAGGTGGCGGTGTGCTCGGTCCAGGTCTGCACGGTGGGGCTGCCCGGCGCGGTGGCGCGCAGGGCGGCCCCGAACTCCTGCAGCATGCGCGTGACCCGGGCGTGCTGGGTGGCGGCTTCGGCGGGGACCTTCATCGCGGTGGCCGTGGCAGCGACGGGGGCGCCCTGTGCGAGCTGGGCATGTGCGAGCCGGGTGGTGGTGATGGCCCGGGAGCGGATCATGTGGGGCCGGAGGGCGGCCAGGCAGCGGTGGGCGTGGTACTCGGCGGTCGAGTAGTCGCCGAGTGCCAAGTGTGCGGAGAGGGCCAGGGAGTCCAGTTCGGCTTGGTCGTAGAAGGCGAGCATCCACACCGGCCGGTAGTCGGCGGGGTCGGCGCGCAGCATGGCGTCCTGTGCCTGATCGAACGCTCGGCGGGTGCCGGTGCGGTCCTGCGCCGCGCCGTGGATGGCGCCCTGTCGGGCCATGCCGAGGGATGCGAAGAGGGGGTCTCGGCGGGTGAGGTGCAGGTTGCGGGCGACGTCGTTGGCGGCGAATGCGTCGGCCGGTCGGCCCATGTGGCGGTACATGGTGCCCGCGTGGCTCCAGATGCGGAACTTGATGGCCTGGTCGCCGGACATCTCGGCGAGGGCCTGGGCCTCGCGCATGTGCGCCTTGGCGATGTCGTAGCGCCGGCCGTCGATGGCGGCCCACATCGCGGAGGAGCGGAAGGCGGCTGCGGAGGCGTAGAGGTTGCTTCGTACCCGCTGGGTGGCGCTGCCCGCGTTCTGGAGGTTGAGCGCCTCGTCGGCGAGGGCGGCGGCCCGCTGTTCGATGCCGAGTTGTCCGCCGTGGCGGTGGTCGCTGGCGATGATCTCGGCGAAGCGCTTGTTCAGGCGGTTGACGTCGCTCATGCCGATCCGGCGCGGTGATGCGGTGCCGGGTGCGGCTGCTGCGGCGGCAGCCGCCGCGATGCTGCCGACGAGGGTGCGGCGCTTCATGTCGGGGTCCTCCTGCTGCGGTGGGGCCGGGGTGGACGAAGGCCGGCCCCGTGGCACGAACCCTAAAGCGACGGCGGGTAGTCCGGTGACGTCCTCAAGTGCTCTGCGGGCGGCTGACTTTGGCCACGTGACCCGGCCCGCTTTCCATGCCCGGACCGAAGAGCCGTCGAGTCCTCCAGAGCGCCCGGTCAACCGTTCAATGGCCCTGTTCACGGCCTCGGCGAGGCTGTTGGAGCTGTAGCCGTGTTCGGCCATCCACGCCTCAAGAACGGTGTTGCGGGTGGAGTCCATGCGGGCACGGTAGTCCGCGCGATCCCCACCCGCCAGGTAAAGGGGAGGTCAAAACGCCCTAGGTCGGTCCGTCGGCTGAGCACCTGAACGTCCTAACCAACCTGCTGGGAAAGGGAGTTGTCTGGGTGCTGGTCGCTCGCCGCCGCCCCACCGTGCGGGCGACTGTTGACGGCCCGGCCCGCCCCCGAGGTTCCCCCACGGGGGCGGGCCGGGCGCCGAGACGACACGAAGGCTCCACCCCAATGACGAGTCTGAGAACACCAGTTGAGGCCCTCTCCATCGGCCACCCCACGTACAGCCAGGCCTTCCCGTGCGAGCCGTCCACGGCCGAGCTCGGCCGCGAACTCGTCCGGGACGTCCTCGGCGTGTGGCACCTCGACGGCCTCGCCGACCGTGCTGCGCTGATCATCACGGAGCTCATCGCGAACGCCTCCAGGCACACTCCGTGTCCCGAGATTCGCCTCACGGTTGGGCGGCCGAGCGCGACTCGACTGCGTGTCGGGGTCGTGGACCGGGAACCATCGCGTCTTCCCATACTCAGCCAGGCGGCTGACGACGACGAATCGGGCCGCGGGCTGCTCCTCGTCGACGCTGTTGCCGACCGCTGGGGCTACGACCTGCACGGCTCGGACAGGCGCCCTTGGGGCAAAGAGGTCTGGGCGGAACTCCGTACCAAGGGCGGCAAGTGAGCATCCCGGCCACGACGCCCTCGCCCCTTCCGGATCTGGCCCGACTCCGGCCCCGCCAGCAGATGGCCATGGACTGCGCCCTCTGTGCCCGGCGGCTGGGAGCGAGCGGTCGACGGCTGGGCGAGATACGCCATCGGGGCCTGCCGTTCCAACTCTGGGCCTGCGCTCCCAACTGCCAGGCCGCCAGATCGACTATCCCGACCAGCTGAGAAAGGGGATGTCCTTCCATGGAGTGGCCGTGGACCACCGGTGATTGCTGGCTCGGCTGCGGGCGTACCGGCGTCCTGGTGATCTGGCTCGGCCCGGTGCAGTGGGACGGGCAGCACGCGCCCTTCTACGCGTGCGAGCCGTGCCTTGACCGCCTCAAGGCCCAGGCGCTCGCCTACTTCATGGAGCGGCGGCCAGCGTCCGCTTGATCAGACTTCCGGCACTCGACTTCCCGGCAGAGGCAGGCAGCCCATGAGGACTTCCTACGTGGAGCAGGCCCCCTCGTGCCGGGAGGCCAGGAGCCGTCCGCGGAGCAGCCATGCGGCAACGCTCCCTGTGGCGGCACCTGGTGGGCGCTCCCGCCCAGTAACACCACAACGATTACGAGGAGTTGAACCATGACGCGCAGCACCGTAGTTCCCAGCCGCACCGAAGTACGCCCGCAGATCCCGGGGGCATCGGACGGCTTCGACCTCGACGTCTCCCTCGTCGAGATCGCCGACCCGGCGGGCCTGGTCAACCTGACCGACGACAACTGCGGGTCCACCTGCGGCGCCTGCACCACCAACGTCGCCTGACCCCGACCCCAGATCACCCCGGTCTGGTGCCGCCGCGTCTCCGCGCGGCGGCACCAGCCGCCCGCCCCCTCTCCTACGGAGGTACTTGGTGGTTGTTCCGCCTGCTGCGTTCCGCACCGGTTCCACTGCTCTCGTGCGCGCCGTGGCCCGGCCCTCGCTGCCGTTTCCTCCATGTCCTGACCTCGATGACCGCTCGCCCAGTGGTTCGTCTGCCCGTGTGGCGTGGCTACGCGCGGTCTGGGCGAACACGGACGTCGCCGAGGCACTCCAGTACTCCAGCCCGGTCCTGGCCGCGCAGGTAGGGGCCCTGTGCACGGCTGAGCACCCCGCCCTCCGGGATGTGCAGCGCGTGGCGCTGTCCGTGGCCCGCTACCTGCTGCGGGCCCAGCACCGGGCGACGCCCTTCGGCCTGTTCGCCGGCGTGGCCACCGCGGAGTTCGGCCCCCAGGCGCGGGCCGACTGGGGCGAGGAGCACGTGGCCGTCGGCCGCGCGGGGGCAGAGTGGCTAGCTGCTGTGGTCGCACGATTGGAGTCGTGCCCGGACCTGCTCGAACGGCTGCCCGTCGTCGTCAACAACACCGTGACGTACCGAGGAGACCGTCTCGTCGTGCCGTTCCAGCCCGATGTCCGGGACGACCGGACGCGCGCGGTCGAGGCATCCTTGGCCCTGACCGAACCGGTGCACGCGGTCCTCTCCGCGGCCCGACTGCCGATCCGGTTCGGCACCCTCGTGGACAAGCTCCAGGCAGAGTTCCCCGAGGCCGGTCCCGAGAAGGCACGTCAACTGCTGGCGGAGTTGATCCGGCGGCGGGTGCTGATCACGGGCCTGCACGCTCCGGGCACCGAGACCGATGCCCTCGGGTATCTGGTGGGCCAACTCGATGCAGTCGACGCTGGAAGCCTCGCCCCGGTCGCGGAGACCGTACGCGAACTCCACGCGGTCCGAGCGGGTCTGGAGGAGTGCGCCACGCACGGCGGCCGGGACAGCGTCGCGGCGCGGATGCGAGACCTCGTCCCTGGTCTGCGCCGCCACCCCGTCGCGCTCGACCTCCGCCTGGACGCACAGATCGTTTTGCCGGAAGCGGTCGCCCGAGAGATCGAGCGCGCCGCTCTCATCCTGACCCGCTTGAGCAGCCGTCCGTACGGGACCGCCGCCTGGAACAAGTACCACCAGCGGTTCTACGAGCGGTACGGCATCGGCACGATGGTGCCGCTCACGGAGGTCGTGGCGGACAGCGGCACCGGCTATCCCGACGGCTACCCAGGCGCTCCGGCCGGCGCACGCAGGCCCCGCGTCTCCGCTCGCGATGACGCCCTCGTACGGCTGGCTCAGGCTGCCGCGCTCGACGGCCGTGACGAAGTGATCCTCACGGACGAACAGATCGAGGCCCTGGACGTGGGTCCCGACGAGCCTCGGCTGCCGCCGCACTTGGAGATCGGCGTGCGGGTGCATGCGGCCAGCTTGGAGGAGTTGCAGCGCGGGCGGTTCCGGCTGGAGGTCGTAAGCGTGTCCCGTGGTGTCGGCGTTTCCACGGGCAGATTCCTCAGCGTGCTCGCCCCCGCCAACCGGGAGGCCCTGGTCGCAGAGCTTGGCGACCTCCCGGCCGCCGACGGCAACACCGTGCCCGCGCAGCTGTCCTTCCCACCCCTGCTCTCCGAGAGCGCCCACGTCACCCGCTCCCCACAGGTCTTGCCCACCGTGATCAGCCTTCAGGAGCACCGCGCCCCGCAGGACACCGTCCTCACTCCGGAGGACTTGGCTGTGGGGTGCGATGGCCGCCGTATGTACCTCGCCGTCCCCGAGCGGGGCCACCGTGTTGAGGCCGTCGGGATGCACGCGCTGAACCTGCACACTCACACCCCGCCGCTGGTGCGGTTTCTCACCGAACTGTCCCGCGCCCAGTGCGCGCAGGTCACCGTCTTCAACTGGGGCGCCGCAGCGGCGATGCCGTTCCTTCCACGTCTGCGGTACGGCCGTTCCGTGCTGGCCCCGGCACGCTGGCGGATGGAAGCGTCCGAACTGCCCGGCCATGCCCGCCCTCGGGCCGAGTGGGACGCCGCGCTCAGCGACTGGCGTGCCCGGCGGAGGCCGCCGAGCCGCGTTTACCTCGTAGAGGACGACCGACGCCTCTTCCTCGACCTCGACGAAGCCGGCCACCGTGCGCTCCTGCGCAGACACCTCGACGATTCGCGTCTGGCCGTGCTCGTCGAGGCCCCGGAGGCGAATGGCTGGTGCGGTGGGCGAGCCCACGAGGTCGTGGTGCCCCTCAAGGCGACCAGGCCGTCGGCATGGCCACCGTTGCCAGCCCCCAGCCAGGCCCGTGCCCTGCCGGCGGCCCAGATGCAGACGCCTGCCGCTTCCTCGGTTCTTCTGGCTGCCCTGTACGGCGATCCCCGCCGCCAAGACGTCTTGCTCTCCCAGCACTTGCCCGGCCTCCTCGAACAACTCGGCAACCCGCCGTGGTGGTTCATCCGCTTCCGAGACCCGGACCAACACCTCCGCGTACGCATCGA
The DNA here is from genome assembly GCA_001298545.1 of Actinobacteria bacterium OV320. Taxonomy (GTDB): domain Bacteria; phylum Actinomycetota; class Actinomycetes; order Streptomycetales; family Streptomycetaceae; genus Streptomyces; species Streptomyces coriariae. The sequence goes on along the minus strand of LJCX01000028.1, from coordinate 812,955 downwards.
CCTCCCCGACCCGGAAGCCTTCGCCGACACGGCCCGAACGGTGAGCACCTGGGCCGACGAGCTACGAAGCATCGGCCTGCTGGCCGACCTGCGCTATCCCACCTCTTACAGGGAGATGGGCCGCTGGGGCTCCGGCACAGCATGGGCGGCAGCCGAGGAGGTCTTCCGGGCGGACTCTCGCGCCATCCTGGCCCAGCTCGCGCAGCCACAGCGTCCCGGACTGCGCACGCTGGTGGTGGCCCACACCGTCTCCATCGCCTCCGCGTTCCTCGGCAGCACCACAGCCGGGATGCGGTGGCTGATTGACCACATCCCACCGACAGCCCCCACTCCCGTTCCTCGCCAGCAGTTCACCGAGGCCGTACGGCTCGCCGACCTGAGCCACAACTGGGCAGCGCTGCGCCGTGTCCCGGGCGGAGACGCCATCGTGTCGGGATGGACCGACCGCGATACGGCGCTCGCCGCGTACCGGCCGCACCTGCCCGGCCCGGACACCCAGGGCATCGCCGTCGACGACGTCCTGACCTCCCTGCTGCACGTCCACTTCGTGCGCCACGTCGCCGTGAATTTCCCGGAGGAAGAGGTATGCCTCTACCTGGCACGCGCCGCCGCCCTGGCCTGGACCGCCCGCACCAAGGGGAGGGCCTCGTGAACGCCCACCCTGCGCTCGGCCTGGTCGACGCCATCGCCGCCCAGCTCGCCGCCCCCGAGACCATGCCCCGAGGCCCCAGGACGCTGTCCTCGGACCGGCAGCACCTTGCCTACGGCCCGCCCGGCATCGCGCTCCTGCACATCGAGCTCGCCGCGAACGGCCTCGGCCCGTGGCACCGCGCCCACAACTGGCTCACCGCCGCCTCCCGGCAGCCGCTCACCAGCGGCCCAGACAGTCATCCCTTCTACGGAGTACCCGCCTTCGCTCATGCCCTGACCTGCGCGGCCGACCACCTTCCCGACTCCTACCAACGTGCTCTCGACGCGATGGACGCCCAGATCGCAGTCGACGTCGGACGCCGTCTCGACGCCGCACACCGCCGCATCGACGCCGGACGCCTGCCGCAGCTCGCCGAGTTCGACGCCATCCGGGGCCTCACCGGCTACGGCGCCTACCTACTGCGCCGAAACCCCAGCAGCTCCACGACGCGCGCCGTTCTCGACTACTGCGTGCGCCTCACCGAACCGATCACCCACCACGGTGAGACCCTGCCGGGCTGGTGGGCGGAGACCGGGCCCTCGGGCAGCCCGGACGACCGATTCCCCGGCGGGCACGCCAACACCGGTATGGCGCACGGCATCGGCGGCGTGCTCGCGCTCCTGGCCCTCGCCGCTCGGAACGGCTCCGTCACCGACGGGCACCAGGCAGCACTGCGCACCATCCTGACCTGGCTGGACCGCTGGAAGGAGCAGACGGACGGCGGACCGGTCTGGCCCTACTGGGTCACTCAGGGAGAGCTGCGCAGGGGGCGTCTCGCCTCGTCCGCGCCCCGGCGGCCCTCCTGGTGCTACGGCACCGCCGGCCTCGCCCGCGCCCAGCAACTTGCCGCGCTCGCCCTCGGCGATACCAGCCGCCAGATCGACGCGGAGATCGCACTCGTGGCCGCCCTCACCGACCCCGAGCAGCTGAAAGCAACGACGGACAACGGCCTCTGCCACGGGTTCTCCGGCCTCGCTCACGCTGCTGCGCGTACGGCTGACGACGCCCACCCCTCGACCGCGGAGAAACTCCGCGCCGCGATTCCGACTCTCCTGGCTGCGGTCATCCCACCGGGCACCGACTCCGAACTCACCGCCATGGCGCTCATCCAGGACGAGGAAAGCGGCCCCGGCCTACTCGACGGCGCCGCCGGCATAGCCCTGGCCCTCCTCGCGCCCAGCACCGCCACACCACCCCGGTCCGCCTGGGACGCCTGCCTCCTCATCGCTTGATCCACCGACCGAAGGACCTCAATGCCTCCCGACCGCTGGCAGCAGCACAACATCACCTTCGTCGACCGCGAGACTGCCCGGCACACCATCGCCGAACGCCTCGGCCCCACCCTGATCGAGGCCGAGACCGACAGGCAGCTCACCGGCTGGTGGTTCATGAACAAGCAGCCCTGGCCGCTGCGTTACCTCGCCGACAAGCCCGCACCAGCCATTGAGTCCCTCCTGAGCGATCTCATCGGCGACGGCGTGGCCGTGTCGTGCCTGCCCTGCATCTACGAGCCCGAGACCGACACGTTCGGCGGACCCGAGGCCATGGACGCAGCCCACGAACTGTTCCACTGCGACTCCCGCCACCTACTCACCTACCAGCCGAGCCCGATGCACCTGGGACGCCGGGAGACCGCCGTCCTGCTGGCGAGCGCCATGATGCGCGGCGCGGGACTCGACTGGTTCGAACAGGGCGACGTATGGGCGAAGGTCGCGGCCCTTCGACCGCCCACCGCTCCACCACCACCCGAGCGAGTCGCCGAACTGAGTCCGCCCATGCGGAAACTCATGACCGCCGACGCCCACAGCCTCTGCCGCCCGGATGGCCCACTCCACGCTCACGAGGAGTGGGTGACCGCCTTCGAACGGGCCGGAGCCGCACTCGCCAACCTCGCAGGCCGCGGCGCCCTCACTCGCGGCCTGCGAGCCGTCATCGCCCACCACGTGATCTTCCACGCCAACCGCGCCGGTCTCCTCCGGGACGACCAGAGCGCCCTGTCCCACATCGCACGAGAGGTAGTCATGGGAACGAGTGACCACACCGCGTCGCCCACCGAGGCCACGGCCGACACCGATAGCTTCAGCGCGGTGAACACCGACACGATCACCACCCCCACGGCGGACGCCGAGCGCCTCCACAACGCTCTGGTCGACCAACTCCGCGCGGACGGACACGCCCGCACACCCGCCGTCGAGACCGCGTTGCGGACCGTGCCCCGCCACGTGTTCGTGCCCGACGCGTCACTCGAAGACGCCTACGCCAACGCACCGGTGCACATCAAGTACGACACCGACGGCACCTCCATCTCCTGCGCCTCCCAGCCGGGCGTCGTCGCCCTCATGCTGGACCAGCTCGACGCCCAGCCCGGCGAGCGCATCCTCGAACTCGGTGCCGGCACCGGCTACAACGCCGGTCTGCTCGCCCACCTGGTCGGCGAGAACGGACACGTGACCACCCTCGACGTCGATGACGACCTCGTGGAGGGTGCCCGCACGCACCTCGCCGCCGCCGGAATCACCAACGTCGAAGCCGTGACCCGCGACGGGGCACTCGGCTACGCCGAAGCAGCGCCGTACGACCGCATCATCGCCACCGTCGGCGCGCACGGCGTACCGCACGCCTGGCTGCAGCAGCTCGCACCCGGCGGCCGGCTCCTCGTCCCCCAGCGCCTCAAGGGCACCGTCTCCCGCTCCATCGCCTACGAGCAGCGCGACGGCCGGTGGGTGTCCCTCGGCAGCGAGATGAACACCTTCATGCCGCTTCGGCGGGGCATCGCCGACGACGACCGCCGAGTGATCCCGCTCAGCACGGACGGCGCCGTACGACTCCAGGCCCCCGCCGGGCTCAGCATCGACGCCGACGCCCTCGCAGGTGTGCTTGATCAGCCGCGCACCGAGGAGTGGACCGGCATGACGGTCCGTGCCATGGAATCGCCGGAGTGGATGGAGCTGTTCGTCACCTGCTCTCTTCCCTCCGGCCTAATCCGAATGCTGTTCCCCCGCAGCGCCAAGGGCAGTTTGCTCACCGAGGACCCCTACCCCTCGTCGACCGCGGTCGTCGACAAGGGCGCCGTCACCTACCTCGCCCGGCGCGTGTCCAAGGAGAAGACCCCCGAGGGCGACAGGCTCTGGGAGTTCGGCGTCATCGGCCACGGGCCCGGCAGCGACGAGCTGGCCGCGAAGGTCGCCGACACCATCCGTACCTGGGACAGGGAGTACCGAGGTCGTGAGGCCACGTTCGAGATCCAGTCCCTCCACGCCCCCGAGATCGAGCGGCACCCTGGTCTCTTCGCCCTCGACACGCCGCTGAACCGCATCGTCGTCGACTGGCGATGACGCCCCACGTGTAGCGGACGGGGCCCGTCGACACACGGCCGGCGGGCACCGTCGCCTCAGCAGTCCTCACTCTCGATCCGGGGGAAACCATGGACCCACACGGCCCCACAGCCCAGCGTTTCCCGCTCGTCGCCCGCTTCCGCCCCGCCTGCCTGCCCCTGCCTGAACGCGTACGCGCACTCGTCGACCTGGCCGACGCCGCGGTGAAAAAGACCGACCAGGGGCTCGCATCGGCCGTCTACAACCAGGCCGCACTCATCGCCTCCGACCTCGACCTCCCCGACCTCGCCCGCGAGATGTGCCACCAGCACGCTGCCGCCTACCTTCATGCCTGCCCGCTGCCCGGCATGAGCGCGATCCGAGGACTGGAACCGGTCGTCAATCTCGCTCGCCTCCAGATCCGCGCTGGCTACGCCGATGAAGGCCGTCAGCGACTCCTCAACCTGTGCAAGGCCGTCGAGACGGGCACAGCCGCCCGGTTCGAGGGCGTCACCGTACCGGCGAACCTCACTGCGACCGGCGATGATCGCCAGGAGGTTCGCGCATGGCTGTGGCGCGTCCTCCTCGCAGACGGCACGCGCACCCTCACCACCGAGGGGCGATGGGCCGAGGCGCTGGCGCACATCGAAGCCCACCACGGCATCGGAAAGCGGATGCTCGACGGTCGGCAGGTCGCCGTACTCGCCGCCCTCGTTGCGGGTGACGCCGCGTGGGCCGCTGTCCTCCTTGCCGACACGGTGCCCGGCGATGCGTGGGAGCAAGCGGTCACGGCGTGCCTGACCGTTCTATGCCGCCGCGACGCCGGGCAGCCGACCGACGACCACTTGGCGGACCTGGTGACGGTCTACTCCGGACGAAAGACCGAACCCGGGATGACCGTCTTCGACACCCGGCTCGGGCTTACGGTCCTCGACGCGATCGGGTCCACCGAGGCGCTCACCGCGCACCGCATCGTCGAGGACCTCCACCGCAGGACGACGGACGCCGAAGACGGCTATGCGACCCGCGAGAACTTGGCTCACCCTCTGTTCACCGAGATCGCCACGGACCGGCAAGTGCAGGACTGTCACGCGCTGGTACGCGCCTGCGCCCTCGGCGCAGGGACCCTCCCGGAGGAGCTGCGAGGAGAACTGACGGCGGCTCTGCGCGCCAGCGACAGCGTGATCAGGGAAAGCCTCGCACGTTCCTCTGCTCCCGGAGGAACGCAACCCCTGCGGCTCTGACGGTGTCTACCGGCGCCGTCGGTGCTGTTCGGCAGGCGTCGTAGTCGCCGATGGAGTCTGACCGTTTTGGATCTGCTGCGCGCGGACCGAGGCCGTGATGGTCGAACGTCGGCGGGCAGCTTCGGCTCGGCGGTTCGGGGCCGGGTTCCGACCAGTGTGCCGGATACGGGTGATCAGTACTCGGGCCGGTTGGCGGGCGGTGGTCAACTCGCGCTGGGCAGCGGCTTCCTTGAGGAGTTGGTGGGGTTGGTGGCCGCGGGCTTCGGCGTCGGCGAGGACGGTGGCGAGCGCCGACCAAGCCGGGTCGGTGAGGATGCGCTCGGCGTGGTCGGGGACGGCTGCTCGTACGTCGCTGGCCAGGACGCGGCGGGTTTCCTCCCTGGGCGGTCGGGCTGCGAGGTCGGCGAATGTCGGGGCGAGGGCGCGGTCGGCGGCTGTCTGAAGGTGCTGGACGGCTTGGTGGGCGGCGTCGGCTTGGTGGGCGTGGTTCTTCGCTTCGTGCCAGCGTGCGGCGACGATGGTGGCCCAGACGAGGGTTGCGACCAGGGCGGCCAGTGCGCTGCCTTCGGGGCCGGTGGCGGTGTGGACGATGTCGCGTGCCGCGCTGCGCAGGGCATGGGCGGCTCGGTCTTCGGCCCGGATCTGGGAGCGCTGGGCTCGGGCGAACGCCTTGGACGCGGCCTGGAGTTCGGTGCGCAGGTTGGCGGGTGCCTTCTGGGCGGTGGCTTCGAGCAGTTCGCCGAGGGCGGTGATGTGGGCCTGGGCGTGGGTGTCGTCGGCGAGGTCGCTGTGGAGGGTGTCGAGGGCGTCGGTCGCTTGGTGCCAGGGGGTGCTGGGGTGGTTGCGGCGGGCGGTGGGGTGTTCCTCGGGCCGGCTGGATTCGAGGCGGGCCTTGATTTTGGGCAGGGAGAGGTCGGGGGAGATCTTGCTTCCGGGGTGGTAGATCTGCTCGCCGGCCTCGTTGACGTCACCGGGGCGACCGGCGGCGTAGCCGAGGAGGTCGCCTGACGGGCCGCGGCGGACCTGGACCTCGACGCCGCTGGCTTCGAGGTAGGCGATGAATTCCTCGGAGTTGGTCGCGTGCGGGATGGCTGCGCGGATGCGGTCCTGGAGCCATTCAGGGCTGGGCTGTTCCCAGCCGAGGCGTTCGGCCTTGTGCATCTCGGCTTGGGTGGGGCGGCGGGTGCCGTTGCGGTCGCCCTTCTTCAACTGCCGGAGTCCGTAGTCCTTTTCGATCTCGCGGCAGGCGTCACCGACGCGGAGGCCGCTGTCGTGGAGTTTGGGGCGGCGGCCGTCTTCGCGGACTGTGGTGGCGAGGATGTGGATGTGGTCGTCGGCGTGGCGTACGGCGATCCAGCGGCAGGCCAGGTCGTCGCCAGCGGGAGCGATGCCGGCGGCCTCGACGATGCGCTGGGCAATCTCGCCCCACTCGGCGTCGGAGAGGTAGCGGTCCTCGGGGGCGGCGCGCACCGGGCAGTGCCAGACATGGTCGGTGACCTTGCATCCGAACTCGCTGTTGCGCAGCCGCACTGGCTCGTCGAGGTAGCGCGCGAGTTCGGTGAGGGTGGCGTTCTCATCTCGGCCGGGGTCGGGCATGCCGAGCATCGCGAATCCCGCGACGACGTGCGGGTCGAGGTGCTCGTCGTGGTCGCCGGGGCCGTAGAGGTAGGCGAGCAGGCCACGGGTGTTGGACCCGGCCCGTTTGATGGCGGCGATCACACGGACACCTCCGTCTCCGGATCGGCGGGCTGGCGCAGGGCCTCGGCGATCAGCTCCAGCAGGTCGTGCAGTTCGGTCAGACGCTGGCGGATATCGGGTGGGGTGCGGTCGCTGTTGAGAGCGCGGGCGATCTGGTTGACGTTGACGCCGATCCGGTTGAGCTGGCGCAGGACCTGAGTGCGGAAGATGTGCGTGCGGCGGCGGTCCTCGGACAGGGGCAGGTTGGCGGTGACCCGGCCAGTGATGAAGGCGAGGACGATGTCGGCGGCGAACCCGGAGTCGCCCTTGTAGCCGTGCTCGACGGCTGCCTCCTGGAGCTGGGTGTGCTCGTCGCCGGTGAAGCGCAAGGGGCCGACGCGGACGACGCGCTTGGTGCCGGTGAAACGGCGGATCGTCGGCTGGACGCTCTTCACGACAGGCTCACCGCCGACGCTCTCGGCGGCGCGTGTAGGGCGCAGGGTCTCGCGCTGGACGGTGTGGAGCGGGTCCTCGTCAGGGCCGCCCTCGGCCCCGACGTCCTGGCCTGGCGCCCCCTGGCGCTGGGCCTCCTCTGCCACCCCCGGGGCGGAGACCCCCGAGATCCGGCCTTGAGTCGGACTCGGGGTACTACTGGCTCCGCCCGGAGCAGCCCGTCCGAACGCGCGGCGCCAACGGTCCATCAGCGTAGGGGACTTCGTCAGCGGGAGCGGCTCGGCGGAGGCGTTCTCGGGGTGGAGCGGGTCGTGCGTCATGGACGGTTCTCCGGAGAAGGGGAGGGAGGGCGTGCGGGTCACCGCGGAGATCAGCTGGAGTTCGGGCGACTGCCGCCTCATCCACAGGTGTGGACGCTTGCGCGTCACGTCGGGCGGTGACCGGCGGGCCGGGTGACCGGAAGGGTTCCGGTCACCCGGCTGCGGTTCCGGTCAGTCGCCGGGCCGATCGGTCTCGGCTGTGGCTTCGAGTTCGGCCCGGAGGATGTCCATCACGTCGGTCAGCCGCCTACTGCCGACCGTCAGCCCTTTGTCCTCAACCGCCGTTCGGACGACAGTCCGGGTGAGCTTGCCCTGCTCAGCGGCAGCAGCCCGGCCGATCTCCACGAGTACCTCAAGCGGGGCGCCGGGCGGACGGCCACCGCGCGGCTTGCCTGCTGCGGCACCGGCGGGCGATTCCGGCGGCTGGACAGATGCGGCGGTCAGCAGCTCGGTGATCCGGCCGGGCTCAACCAGCAGGTCGGCAGGCCGGACGTGCCCGACCGGAGCCTCGACAGACTGGCCGGCTGCGGTGTCCGACAGCTCGACGGGGTGGACGGATGTGATGGCCGGTGGTTGCGGCGCCTGCGCTGAATCGGCGGCCGGATGGCCGGCAACAGGCTGTGCGACGAGTTCGTGGATCTGCCGCATCAGCACGCCGAAGGCCACCATCGCGGCGGCCGGGGGAACCGCGGCGACCACGTAGTCGAGCAACGGCACGCTGCCGACTTCGCGCGTGCCGGTCACCCCGGCCACGTTGAGCCCGATGGAGCCGAACGATCCGATGGCGGTGACGCCGATGGCCCATTTGTCGGTGACGCGGCGCAGACCCGCACGGAGCATGAGCAGCTCACCCGCAACGATGAACGCGTCCAGCGTCGCAGGCCACGCCCATCGGCGGGTCGGCGAGTCACGGAGTCCATGCTGGGCGGCGACCTCGGCCAGATGTGCGTAGGAGAGCCAGAACGCACCGGCGGTAAGGGCCACGATGACGATGCCGGCCGCGCGGAGCACGTACTGCTCCGCAGTCAGCTTCGTCTTCGCCGGATGCTCCAGACCGGGCTGATCGTCCAGCGGCGGACGGTCTCGGCGACGGGACATGCGAGGGATCCTCAAGCGGGGTACTCCTGGGGTAGCGGTGGGGTGCGTCTTTGCCGTCTTGGCCGTTGCAAGCGCAGGTCAGAGCAGGTACGGCAACCGCCTCGGCCCTCCGTCCTGGCGGGTACCGCCGACGTCTTGTTCCGAGTCGGAACAAGACGTCGGGGCGTCCTGGCGGGCCTGGCCCGGGGTGGGCCGTGTCCCGAGTCGGGACAGAGGCGTTACGTCTTCCGTCCCGGTGGGCAGGGCTGTGACCTGCGGTGATACGGCAGGACGGCGGGGGACGGCGCAAGACGGATGCGGGCAGCGTCTTGGCGGCGGGCTGCGATGGTGGATCGCGGTGCCGTCTTGGCCCCGGTTCCCGTCTTGGCTGCATGCCCTTTGGCCTGCGAGATCACGGCAGGGACGGCAGGTACGGCAACCGGGGGCGGACCTCAGCCCTCGCCGCGAGTGGTGTCGACGTCGACGGGGTGGACGACCGGGCAGTACCGGCGCCAGGCATCAAGGAACTTGTTGCGCATGTAGCCCTTGCGCTGGGTCCGGTCGGCCATCCGCACGTTGCCGGGCCGAATGTCGAATTCGCGCAGCATCCTGCCCAGTTCGCGGGCGTTCAGCCCACCGCGTCCCCACTCCGCCCATGGAGCCTCGGGGTCCTGGCGCAGGTGGTGGAGGAGTTCCTCGGTGGACAGGCTGTCCGCCTCGCGCTGGGCGACGAAGATCCGGCGGATGTCGGCGAGGATCCGCGCACCGCTGGGGTGGTCCTCCTCAGCTGCCACTTCGGCGGCGACCATCCGCGTACACGCAACCCGTGCCAGACGGGGCCAGTGCCCGCCTGCCAGGTCGGCGACGATGACCAGGGGCTCCCAGGTGTCCGCGGCTCGGTCCTCGACCGGCATGTCCGGCTCCAGGCTCGCGGCCTCGTCCAGCAGCGGCCTGGCCCACGCGGCGATGCGGTCGCGCAGATCATGAAGGGCCGGGATGTCACGCCGCGACCGGAACGGTTTGACCTTCTCGCCCTCGGCCCGGCGCCGCATCCGGATCACCACCGACCGGTCCATGACCGTGTCCGGCAGGTCACCGATCCCAGCGATGGCCGCCATGGCGAACGTCGCGAAGCGGTGCGGGGTGTGGTCGTTGCCGACGACCCGGGTGACGTACCGGTTGCGCTGGTGGCCGGCGTTGAGCAGGCCGCGCATCTCCTCGTTCTTCTCGGCCATCTTCGGTGTGCCGAAGATGGTGTCGGCCTCGTCCACCAGGAGCGTGGGCGGGTTCTCCTCGGTGATCGACCGGAAGATCGCCGCCGGTGTGGTGTTGATGGTCAGCATCGGCTCGTGGACCGTCTCGGTCAGCACATCCAGCAGCCGCGACTTGCCGCACCGCTTCGCCGGCCCCACCACCGCCAGGCGCGGGGCGTGCTGCCACGCGGGCTGCAGGTGCGTCGCAGCCACCCACAACGTGATCGCGTCCAGTGCCTCCTGCGAGGGCGGGATCACGAACTGGGCAATCTGCCCGCGCAGTTCGTCCAGCAGCTTCGAGCCATGGGTCGGTTCCGCGTCGGGTATCTCCACGAGTCCGCTCGGCGTCTTGGCCTCGTCGGCGCTGCGGGCGTCCGCATCACCGCTGGGGCGCGGATCGACGCCGTCAGCCTGCGCGGCGCGCAGGTGGGCGCCGGGCTGGCCGGGGATGGCTGCTGCGGGCCAGGCAGCCTGGGCGGGGGCGGAATAGGACTCGGGGTTCTCGGGTTGCACTCGGCAGTTCCTCGTCTGGCGGCGGCGGGCTCGTACGCCCTTGCCGCCGGGTCGGTTCTTCCAGGGCCGTTCGGGGTTGCTCGGGCCTCCGGCGTTGCACCGCCGGGGGTCCACCCCTTTCTCGCGGGCGCCAGGCCATCGCGAGGGAACACGGACCGTACGTCCACGCCCGGCAACAGTCCAGCGTTTCTGTGTCAGCTCAGCGCAGAACGGTCTGCTATCGCTCCCTGCTCTCACGCGGCCAGCCCCAAAAGGGCCAGCAGGTCGGCGGTCACCACCCGGTAGGCGTTGCCCAGCCGCAGCACCTTGCACGGGTACTGGCCGCGCTTCGCCAGCTCGTACCCCTTGCTCCGCCCGAGCCCCAGCGCCCGGTTGCCCGTCTCCAGGTCAACGGCGGCGGGAAGCTCCAACAGCTCCTCTCGGCTCATGCCCTTCATTCGGCCGGCTGGTTCGTTCTCGCGCATACGCGCTCCATCCATGACTGAGCCCTCGGCGAACACGGCGATCGCGCTCGTCTCCAAGCCATGGAATCAACGTTAGGGAAGCTAATGTGTCTGCATGACACAACGCGGTTTGGATGCTGGAAGGGATGAGGACGACGTCCCGGAGTGGGTGGACCAAGTGATGGCGACAGTGGCCGCCGAGGTCCGCAGACGAAGGAAGGAGCTGCGCATGAGCGCCCAGGACCTGGCTGACCGCTGCGAGGAGATCGGCCACCCGATCCCGCGCAATGTGATCGCCAACATGGAATCCGGCCGCCGCGCCAACCTGCCCCTGGTCGACGTCATGGTCCTCGCCGAAGCCCTGCGGACCTACCCGATCTGCCTGCTCTACCCCGTCGGCTACGTCGACCGAGTCCAGCGACTCCCCTTGCAGCACTCCGAGCGGACCTGGGATGCCATGCGCTGGTTCACCGGCGACACGGAGGACTTCGGCATGGAAGACGACATGCTCCGTTCCTTCCGAGCCCACATTCGCCACCAGCGCGCCGCCCTGGCCGCTCTGAAGGGCGAGAAGCACGAGCGCTGGAAGGCCGAGACAGCACCCAACCGGGCAGAACGTGAGGAAGCCGTACTCGCCCAAGCCGACTACGCAGAAAGGGCGTTGGAAGCCAAGTACCGGCTCCGCAGCGCCCGCGCCTTCATCCGCGAAGACGGCGGCACCCCACCGCACCTGCCGCCGGAACTCGCCGATGTCGACCCACCCGAGACCGACCCCAGCACCACCGAGGAGAACGATCTTTGAAGGGTTCCACTCACCGCCGCTGCTACTGCCGCGACCCCCAAACCGGCAAACCGGTCGGCAAGAAGTGCCCCAAGCTCTCCAGCCGCAAGCACGGCTCGTACTCCATACGCCAGGAACTCCCGCCCCGCGAAGACGGCACCCGCCGCTCCTTCAGCCGCGCCGGCTACGAGTCCCTCAAGGACGCGCAGGCCGACCTTGACCATGTCCGCTCCCTGCTCACCCTCGCGGAGAAGGACGACCCGGACAGCCTTCAGCGCCTCGTCGACATGCTGGAGGAGGTCGCGGTCGAGAAGGCCCCGCTCCCGGCCATCGAGGAGACCCGACGCCGTCTGAGGGCGGGCCTGGCCCTCCGCGGCAGCCTCACCGTCGGCGAGTGGCTCGACCAGTGGTTCGCCGCGAAGAAGCGCCGTAAGACCACGCTCAACGGCTACGCCTCTCACATCCGCGTCCACCTGAAGCCGCGTATCGGTCACGTACGCCTCGACCGCCTCAACGTCGGACACTTGGTGGAGATGTTCGACGGGATAGCCGACGACAACGAGGTCATCGCTGCCGAGAACAAGGCCCGCCGCGAGCAGATCGCCCGCTGCAAGCCGAGTAAGCCCGGCCGCCCCGTAGGAGCCGAGCGGAAGCTGCTCGCGGTCGAGCGGGCCAAACTGGCGGAGATGAAGCCGTTCCGGAAGATCACCGGCCCGGCATCCCATCAGGCGATCCGCCGCACCCTGCGCGCGGCCCTGAACTCCGCGATCGCCCAGCAGCTCATCACCTTCAACCCGGCCTCCCACGTCGAGTTGGAGTCCGGCAAGCGTCCGAAGCCACTTCTCTGGACCGATGAACGAGTCCGGCGCTGGCGCGAGACGGGCAAGATCCCCGGCCCCGTGATGGTGTGGACCCCGCAGCAGTTTGGCGCCTTCCTCGACGCGGCGGAGGGGGACCGTCTGTACGCGATCTTCCACCTCATGGGCACCCGCGGTCTCCGTCGCGGCGAGGCGGTCGGCCAGGACTGGCACGAGATCGACCTCGACGCCGGCCTCATCACTCCAGCCAAGGAGATCGTGGTGGACGGCTGGGACCCCTACGAGTCGGAGCCCAAAACAGACGGCAGTGCGAACACGATCGCGCTCGACAGCACGACCATCTCCGAACTGCACGACCACAAAGCCCGCCAGGAGAAGGAGCGCGCGAAGTGGGGCGAAGCCTGGCAGGACACCGGCAAGGTCTTCACTAAGGAAGACGGCTCGTGGCTCCACCCCGGAACGGTCTCCGAGACTTTCCGCCGCATTCTCGCCACGACAGACCTGCCGCCCATCACTCTGCGGGACCTGCGCCACGTCGCCGCAACGCTCACGCACGGAGGCGGCGGCGACATCCACGCCGTGAAAGAGACCCTGCGGCACTCCACCATCACGCTGACCTCGGACACGTACACGAGCCTGCTCCCGGAACTGGACCGTGAGATTGCCGAGAAGGCCGCGGCTCTGGTCCCTCGGGCCGCCGCGCTGAAGGCTGCTAAACCGCGAGCAACCTAGTGGCTGGACCCACGGAAGGCGAGGATCAAGCGAACGGTCAGCTCCTGGGCAAGCTCGCTGGTGCGGCCGACGAGCATCGCGGCGGTGACCGCTTCGTCCGGATCGACCCTCACCGGAGTGTCACCCCTGTGCGAGAGGGTGGCTCGATTGGGATCGACCGTGCTGAGGCGCCCAATCATCACCATCATCGGTTTCTCGATGCCGACCGCCGGCGCGTAGGCGGAAGCCGTCGGTACCTCGACAGCCTCCAGCAACGACAGCAGAGCGGTGATTCGCTCCTGAGTGTGCTCCTCGTCGAGCACGGAGGCGAGACCCGGCTGTGGTAGGGCCTCCCAAGCACTCCGCTGGCCGGACCGCGTGATCGCCAGCCCAGCTGACCGCCCGTGGCGACCCACCACAGATGCCACCGTCATCTCGGCACCGTCGTGCACCTCAACGTGCTCGGTGTTCGAGAAGAACCCGTTGACGCGGCCGAGGCTCACCAATTCATCGGCCAGCTCCCGCATGCGGGTCGCAGTAACCCTGCTCGTCATCAAAACGGGCGCCAAGTGGACCTCCAGCAAGGAGGGACCGCTGGTGTAGGCACTCGACGGCACGATGTCCCTGTACCAAGCCACGCTGGCGGGCTGATCGAGAGGTTGCCAGATCAGCTCCTCGGCGAGCTGTCCGGAAGCAGACGATTTCGGGCGCAAGTCCGCATTAGCAGGTTTGAACTGAGCGATCACTTCCGCCAGGAGGATAGCCGCGTGCTGCGCTCCGGCTTCCTGCATGCCAGCACCGTCGGTGCTCTGCTTGGTTCCGTTCGCCATGTCGCTGATCCCACGAACCAAAAGGAAGGGAACCCCCGCCTTGGTAGCGGCGTTGGCGAAACCTGCGCCTTCCATCTCCACAGCCACGGCGTCGTTGAAGTTCTGATCCAAGAGGACTCGGGACGGCGACCCTGCCGGAGCGTCCAGCACCAGGTCGCCAGCCGCGATGGGCTTGAAATGCACCTGGGTCGCGTCTCGTTCCATTTCCGGCAGTCGCCCCCGCCAGTCATCCACGCTATCGACGTGCATGGCCACCTGCTGAAGGTGATGGGTGGTTTCCCAACTGCGGGGACGTCCCTTGAACCCTCCCGTGCTCTCCTTACCTCCGTGGTACGCATACACCTCAGAAGCCACGACCACGTCGCCTGGGGAGACATCGGGCTTGAGCGACCCTGCGATACCGACGAAGAAGACGGCCTGCGGACGTACAAAATTGATGGCCCGCTCGGTGATCACCGCCGCGGAGTCGTTCCCCGGTCCGGTGGCGGCCAGATAGACCGTCCAGGACGTACCCGGGAGCCGGCCTCGCTCGAACACCGTTCCCGCTTGGTCGACTCTCTCAAGCCCCTCCAGCAGGCGACGTACTGCCCTACGTTCCAAGGGCAATGCCGTCAGCACGACGAGTGTGTCCTCAGATGCGTCCATGACCGCCCCCTTGCCGCCACCGCTGTGTGCGTCTCGCGCTCATACCGTAGATCCAGGGAGCCTCGCCGAAGCTGGTGGTCATCGGCGTGTCGTCACGCCGAGCAGATCGCCCATCAACTGTCGCAGCGATGTTCCTCGGCTTGCACCCTCGAACATCCGCTCACGCATCGCTCACGCAGGGCCCCGAATACGAGTCAGCGCCCGAGCCGACCGAAGCCGACCCGAGCGCTGCACAGCAGGTCAGAGGGGTTGCCCCCGTCACCCGCACCGTAGGCCCTGTGGGACTCGAACCCACAACCAATGGATTAAAAGTCCACTGCTCTGCCAATTGAGCTAAGGGCCCAGGCGATGTTGCCTCCCCGAGCATAGCCGGACGCGGCCGTGTCTCCGATCGGGTATCGGAGACACGGGCGCGCCGGACGACGCGAAGCGATCGAGATCGGTCACTGCTCGGGCAGTTCGGCGGATGCCGCCGCCCGTGACGCCTCGCGGGCGATGGTCCGTTCGTGCTCGGGGTCGAGGAACCAGTTCCGGGCGGAGACCTGCCACCACACCCCGGCGAAGCCCAGCACGACGAGGACGGCGAACGGGGCGTAGTTGAAGGTCTCCCAGGTGACCGGGGAGACCTGGGGCAGCATGAACAGGACGGTGATGACGGCCACCCACGCCACCGACACCACGCCGATCGCCTTCGACCAGCGGCCCAGGTGCCACGGTCCCCGCGCGAAGGCCTCGCCCTTGCGCAGGCGCAGCAGGGTCGGTATGACGTACGCGATGTAGAGGCCGATGACGGCGATCGAGGTGACGGCCGCGTACGCGGTCACGTTGATCAGATAGGGCAGGCCCAGCAGCAACGCGCCGCCGGCCGCCAGCCAGACGGCCGCGACGGGCGTGCGGGTGCGCGGGCTGACCGTGTGCCAGATGTGCGAGTACGGCAGCGCCCCGTCTCGCGAGAAGGCGTAGATCATGCGGCTGTTGGCGGTCACCGACGCCATCCCGCAGAACAGCTGGGCGCCGATCACCACGAGCAGCAGCAGCTTGCCGGCGGTCGCGCCGAGCGCGTCGAGCAGGATCTGGGCGGGCGGCGCGCCGGTCGGGGAGGCGAGCGCGGCGTCGTAGGACTGGATGGCGTACGTGAAGCCGAGCAGCAGTACGAAGCCCGCGATCCACGAGGTCCAGATGGACTGCACGATCCCCTTGGGGCCGGCCGTCGACGCGTCGTGCGTCTCCTCGGTCATGTGGGCGGAGGCGTCGTACCCGGTGAAGGTGTACTGGGCCATCAGCAGACCGAGCAGGACGACGTACACCCCGCTGCCCCAGCCGGTGTTGTTGACGAACTCGCCGAACACGAAGGACGTCGACTGATGCTTGTCGGGGACGAAGGCCAGCGCTCCGACGATGACGCCCACGCCCAGCACGTGCCACCACACGCTCACGCTGTTGAGGAGGGCGACGATCCGCACCCCGAAGGTGTTGAGCAGTCCGTGCAGCACCAGGATCCCGGCGAACAGCAGGACCGTCCGGCCGGGTGTCACCTCGAAGTCGAACTGGAGGTTCAGATAGGCGCCGAGGAAGGAGGCGGCGCCGAAGTCGATGCCCGCCGTCACCGCCACCTGGCCCAGCACGTTGAACCAGCCCGTGAACCAGGCCCAGGCCGCCGCCGATCTCGGGGGCGCCAGCCGGTGGGCCCAGAAGTACAGGCCCGCCGACGTCGGGTACGCCGAACAGATCTCGGCCATGGACAGGCCGACGAACAGGGTCATCAGCCCCACGGCGACCCAGCCCCAGACGATCACCGCCGGTCCGCCCGTGTTCATGCCGAACAGGTACAGCGTCAGGCAGCCCGAAAGGACCGAGATGATCGTGAAGGAGACCGCGTAGTTGGAGAACGCCGACATGCGGCGGGCGAGGACCTGGGTGTAGCCGAGTTCGGCCAGCCGCTCTTCGTCCGAGAGTTTCCCGGGAGCCGGCCGGCCCGCTGTGCCGTCATCTGTCATGCCCCCAGCAATTCCCCCGCCGGGGGCGTGACACACGTCACAACTTGGCTAGAAAATGCCCTTGTAGTTCTGCCAGCCGGCGCCGATCTTGACCCGAGTCCCGAACGTGCCCGTCCCGGTGCCGGGCAGCCGGTACAGCCCGCCCGCGGTGTCGCGCACCACGAGGTCCGCCTTCCCGTCCCCCGTGATGTCCCCGGCCCCGGCGACCGCGTTGTACGAAGCCCCCCAGTTCGCGAACAGCTTCACGCGCGCCGAGAAGGTGCCGTTGCCCTTGCCGGTGTAGCGGTACAGGTTGTTCGACGTGTCCTGGGCGATCAGATCACCGATGCCGTCACCGTTGAGGTCGCCGACGCCGATGATCTTCTTGTACGTCTTCCAGTTGTCGTAGAGCTTCACCGGCGCCGCCAGCTTCCCGGCGGCCGTCCCCTTGTAGAGGTAGACCCTGCCGTTCGACGGGTTGCGGGCGATCAGGTCGGGGCGGCCGTCCTTCGTGACGTCACCCGGCGAGGTCAGGATGTCGAACTGGGTCCAGCCGCTGGTGCCCAGCGTGGTGTACGGCGATGTCGGCCGTACCGCGCCGCCGCAGCCCGTCCGGTACAGCCGCAGCGCCCCGCTGCTGAGCCGCACGAGAACGTCGTTGCACCGGTCGCCGCTCAGATCGCCGATCGGCACCGCCTTGATACCGGCGGGCCAGCCGCTGCCGCTGACCTGACCGGAGAACGTGCCCCGGCCCGTGCCCTGCTGGTAGGTCAGCGTGCCCGAGGTGGGCATGGTCAGCAGGTCGCCCGCACCGTCCGGCTTCGTCGCCGGCCCCACGTAGTCGTGGAACACGGCGTTGCCGTGCACCATCCGCACGGTGCCCCCCGTCTGCAAAGGGGCGCCGACGCCGTCCGCGGGCGTGACCGAGAGCGTCCAGTCGTAGAAGCCGTTGGGCAGGACCGCCCCGGCCGTGATGCCGGTGCTCCACGGGAGCTTCAGCTCACCGCGCAGGACGCCGCCGTCGGTGCCGCCGACCACCTTGCCGGTCGCCTTGTCACGCACCGTCAGGGTCCAGCCGGCGGCCGGCTTCGAGAGCAGCACGTCGGTGAGGACGGGCGACGTCGTAGGGGAGACCTCCGTGGCGCCCTGCGGCACGTCCAGCAGGCTCAGCGGTTGCTGCCGCACACCGGACGGGACGAGGTGCACGCGCTCCTGGCCGTCGACGTAGGCGGCGTTCCCACCGGACTCGTCGACCGTCCAGCGCACGTCCCGCTGGGAGACGCCCGTGTCAGGCAGGTCGCCGATGACCCGGCCGGAGGGGGTGCCGTCCGCGACCGTCGTGAGCGTCAGCTTCCCGGCCTGCTTGTCGTGGGTGACGACGTACCCGTCGCCGAGTTCGGCCTCGTCGGCCGGGACCGGCACGGAGTTCTGCGCCGTGCGGTCGTAGACGCCCGCCCGGCCCTCGCACGTCCAGTACAGCCACCGGCCCAGCGCCTGGAGTTCGGTGGGCGTGCACCCCGCGTCGGTGGTGAGGGTCTCGGTCGTTCTCCTGGCCGTCAGGTCGTACGCGGTGACAGTGCCCGGGGTCGTGCCGGTCGTCCACAGGATGTTGCCGGAGAGGGCGGCGGGCCCGGGTGTGCGGGTGACGACCGGGGCGCCGGCGCTGCCGATCCGGTAGACGTACTGCTGCCCGGGTGCCGTGTAGAGCAGGTAGCGGCCCGAGACGTCGTCGATCTGCCCGCCCAGGGGCAGTCCGGTGCGCTCCCAGAGTTCGCCGTCCGGCCCGTGGACCTTGATCCGGTCGGTGTTCAGGTCGTGGGTCAGCCAGGCGATACGGCCGTCGGCCGTGCCCCGGACCTGGGCGCAGGCGAAGTCCGTGGCGGCGCAGGTGACCATGGGGACGTCCGTGGTGAACGCGCTGCGCTCGCCGAACGAGGGGGTGCCGGAAGGGGGGACCGTCCGTACCCAGTCCGCGCGCACACCGGTGCCGTAGTGGTCCAGGACCACCAGCCGCCCCTGCTCCAGGGACAGACCCTGGATCGTCCGCGGCGGCTTGGGCAGCGCCTTGAGCAGCGTGACCACGGGCGGACCGCCGTCCGTGCCCGCGGTGATGCGCCGGATGCCCCAGTCGTCGGCGCCGACCCGGCCGATCTTCACCGCGGCGCCGTCGGCCCCCGCCGCGGTTCCCTGCGCCGATGACCGCAGCAGGGTCACCCGATCGCCGCCCGTCAGGGGCTGCGCGGTCGTCGTGGTGGTTCCGTTGACCAGCCAGTCGCCGACGACGGTCAGGTCCCGGGCGACGTCCGCCCCGTCGCTGACGCCCTGCAGCGCGACCTCGACCGGGGCGGCCGACAGGTCGGGCGGGAACACCAGCACCGTGGCCTTGCCGGAGGCCGAGACGACGACATGACCGCCGCCCAGGTTCACCTGGCTGTACCCGACGGGGATCGGGCCGCTCCAGCCGCGCACCTCACCGGTCGCACGGTCCACGGCGGCCAGACCCACCTCCTGCCCGTCCACGGAGCCACGGAAGTACAGCGTCCGCGCGTCCGCGCCCACGGCGAAACCGAGCACGAGACCGGCCGGTCCTCCCGTGACCACCGAGTCCCCGGTGGTCCCGTCGGACCCCGGCGTCAGCAGATGCACGATCCGGGTGGCCTTGCCGGCCTCGTCGGTCCCGCTCGCGTAGGCGACGGTCAGGTTGTCGAAGGAGGTCTGGTAGGCGAGCCCGGCCGGGACCCGCAGACCACGGGTGGCGCCGTCGGACGCGTCCCAGAAGTCGACCCGCCCGTCGGCGTGGTGGTACGCCAGGACGTCGGTGCCGGTCGGTGCCCCCACCGTGCCCAGGGGAGCCGTCGGCACGCGCACCGTCTCGCCGTCCGTGTAGCGGGTCCACAGCAGCCCGCTGGTGCCCTCCAAGGTGTGGAACACCCCCTGGAGACCGGCGGAGTCGTGGCCGCCGTGGCCCGAGGCCGTCCGCAGGGCCGCCGACGTGTAGGTGTCCCGCAGTGTCGCCGGCACCACCGTCTCCTGCGGGGTGTCCGCGACCGCCGTGGACGGCAGCAGCGGGGTCAGTCCGGCCGCCAGTACTGCGGAGGCGGCGACGAGACGCAGGCGTGCGGAGCCATGACGAGTCAAGAAGGTCCCTCCCCGGGAACGGAGACGGACGGGACCGGACGCCTCTCGGCTTCCACGGTCCCCGGCCCCCCGGCCTTCACATCCGTCTCGCAAGTCGGATGATCCTACAGTCACTTCACAGCCCCGGAGAAAGGGGTTACTGGAGACGGAAAACGCCGTGGCCCCCACCGATGTTCGGTGGGGGCCACGGCGTTCACTCAACTGAGCCGACGTCAGCCGTTGCGCTTCCAACGCGGCTTGTCGTCGCGACGGCCGGTCGTGCCGGAGCCGGAGCCGGAGCCGGTGCCGCGGTGGTCGTCACGGCGGCCGAACGGGCGGTCGTGGCCGCCGGAGCGGAAGCCCGGGCGGTCGTCGCGACGGTCACGGTTGAACGGACGGTCGCTGCCACGGTGGGTGGACGGACGGTCGTCGCGACGGTCGCGGTTGAAGCCGCCCGACTGACGGTCGTCGCGGCGGAACCCGCCGGAGGGACGCTCGTCACGACGGTCACGGTTGAAACCGCCCGCGGGACGCTCGTCGCGGCGGAAGCCGCCGGAGGGGCGCTCGTCACGGCGGTCGTCGCGACGGTCACGGTTGAAACCGCCCGCGGGACGCTCGTCACGACGCTCGAAGGAGCGGCCACCACGGTCGTCACGGCCGGCGCCGCCACGGTCGTCACGGCGGTCGCGGTTGAAGCCACCGCGGTCGTCACGACGCTCGAAGGAACGGCCACCACGGTCGTCACGGCCGGCGCCGCCACGGTCGTCACGGCGGAACCCGCCACGGTCGCCGTCACGACGGTCACGGTTGAAGCCACCGCGGTCGTCACGGTTGAAGCCGCCACGGTCGTTGTCGCGACGCTCGAAGGAGCGGCCACCACGGTCGTCACGGCGCTCGTAGTTGCCCCGCTCGTCACGGCGCTGACGCGGCTGCTCGTACGCGGGCTGCTCGGAGACCGCGGCCTCGGCCGGCGCCTCCGTCACGGTGTTCTGCTCGACGACCGCCTCGGCGGCCGCGACGACAGCCGCCTCCGGGTCCTCGCCACGCTCGCGCGCCACGCGGGCCACCAGACGGTCGGCCTCCTCGCGCAGCTCGGTCGCGCGCCGCTGCGCACGCTCCAGCTCCTTGCTGAGCTGGGAGACCTCACGCTCGGCCTGCTGCGCCGCGTTGCCCGCGGACTCGGCCTGGACCTCCGTCATCGAACGGGCGCCGGTGATCTCGGCGACCTCCGGCTCGAAGGCGGCGCCGCCCTGGATGATGTGACGCCCGGCGTCGACGCCCGCGTCCTCCATCAGACGGAAGATCTGACGGCGCTGGTGCGGCAGCGAGAGGGAGACGACCGTGCCGGTGCGGCCGGCCCGCGCGGTGCGGCCCGCGCGGTGCAGGTAGTCCTTGTGGTCGCCGGCCGGGTCCACGTTGAGCACCAGGTCGATGCCGTCGACGTGGATACCGCGGGCGGCGACGTCGGTCGCGACGAGCGCGTTGACGTAGCCGTCCTTGAAGTCGGCCAGCGTGCGGGTCCGCGCGCCCTGGGTCATGCCGCCGTGCAGCGCGTCCGCCTTCACACCGGAGTCGCGCAGCTGCTCGGCGATACGGTCGGCGCCGAGCTGGGTGCGGACGAAGATGATGGTGCGGCCCTTGCGGGAGGCGATCGCGGCGGTGACCGGCGCCTTGTCCTTGGGCTTCACGATCAGGATGTGGTGCGACATGGTCGTGACGTTGCCCTGGGCGCTGTCGACCTCGTGCGTGACGGGGTTGCTCAGGTAGCGCTTGACCAGCGTGGAGATCTCGTTCTCCATCGTGGCCGAGAACAGCATGCGCTGGCCGCCGCCGGGGATCTGGTCGAGCAGCTCGGTGACCTCGGGCAGGAAGCCCAGGTCGGACATCTGGTCGGCCTCGTCGAGGACGGCGACCTGGACGTTCTCGAGCGAGCAGGCGCCGCGGTTGATGAGGTCACGCAGACGGCCCGGGGTGGCGACGAGGACGTCGACGCCGCGCTCCAGGGCGTACATCTGGTTGCTCATCGACGTACCGCCGCAGACGACCTTCATCTTCAGGCCGAGTACGTCGCCGTACGGCTGAAGCGCGTCCGCGACCTGCATCGCGAGCTCACGCGTCGGCGTGAGGATGATGCCGCGGGGCTTCTTCTTGTCGGTGTGGCCGCCGGACAGCGACGCCAGCAGCGGCAGACCGAACGAGAGGGTCTTGCCGGAGCCGGTGCGGCCGCGGCCGAGGATGTCCTTGCCGGCCAGGGCGTCCGGGATGGTCGCGGCCTGGATCGGGAAGGGGCTGGTCACGCCGTTCTGCGCGAGCTTGCGCACGACGCCCTCGGGGAGCCCGAGGTCGGCGAAGGTGAGTTCGGGGGTCTTCGGGGCCTCGGGCGTCTCGACGATGGCCTCGACGGCCTCGGCGATGGCCTCTGCGGCCCCGACGGTCTCCGCGCCCTCGATCGCCTCGAGGTTGATCGGCTCGTCGTTGTTCTCGGGCACGACGGAGTGATCAGTACTGGAAATGGACATGCGAATGCGAAACCTTCCGGAGTCTCAAGTCGGCACGCGCCCGTCAACTCCGTGTTCGCATTGCACTACGACCGCCTCTATGCGGTCAGCCACGGCAAGGGAGAGTACGCGCCACACGGCGCGCTCTGCGGTGGCGCCGGGCAAATGGGATCAAACGATCTACCACTATAAGCACCCTGACCACCGAAGGCAAACCGAGCCTCATCACCGCAGCTCAGCGGCCTCCTAGGACCCGCGGAGAGGACCCGAGGAGAGGACCTGCGCGACGGACCTGCGCGACGGACTTTCCCGAGACGGACGACCTGCCCGGCCCCGCGCACCTGACCGAGGCGAACGACTGTCCTAGCCGGACGACCGACCACCGAGACGAACGACTGTCCGGGACGGAGCATCCGGTCCGGGCGGAGGTTCCGGTATGGGCGTCTGGGCGGAGATTCCGGTCTGGGCGGAGGTTCCGGTCTAGGCGGGCGAGCCCGCTTCCGGCGCCGGCTCCCGGTCCGCCAGCTGCGCCGCCGGGCCCCCGTCGCCCTCGTGCGCCGAGGACGACGGCTCGGCGACCGTCGGCTCCGGCGTGGGGGACGGCGGCTCCGGCGTGGGCGCGGGCGGCTCGGGGTCCGGCGAGCGCGTGGGCGCGGGCGGCTGTGCCCCGGTGGGCGTCGGCACCCCCGGCTGCTCGCTCGTCCCCGGCCGCACCGCCCCCGCCGAGGCCGGCGCGCTCCGGCCCGCCGACGGCGGGGCCGGGACCGACGCCGAGGCGCTCGCTCCGCCCTTGCCGCCCTTCCCGTGCCCGTGCTTGCCGTCGCCGCCCGCCGCACCCATCCCGAAGCCGGCCCCGGAGCCCGCCGAGACCCCGCCGGGAGCCTCACCGCCCCGCTGCCCCGCCGAGTGCGACGGCTTGGCCCGGCCGCCCTCCTCGTGCCCCACGCTCATGCAGCCGGCGGCCGCGGCGACGGCCATGACCGTCGCGGCCAGACGAACGGGTACGTACAAGGGGCGCACGGGGCCACCTCCGGAGCAGGCGTAAGGAGTCGACGTGCCCAACTCCCGGCGCCCGCAAGAAGACACGCGCCGACGCGCGCCCCTGTGCCGGACGGCTCAGCCGTAGCCGAGGGCGTGCAGCCGCGTGTCGTCGATGCCGAAGTGGTGGGCGATCTCGTGCACCACCGTGACCTCCGTCTCGGCGACGACCTCCTCCCGCGTCCCGCACATCCGCAGCGTCGGCCCCCGGTAGATCGTGATCCGGTCCGGCAGCACGCCGGCGTACCACTCCCCGCGGTCCGTCAGCGGCGTCCCCTCGTACAGCCCGAGCAGCTCGGGATCGTCCGCCGCCGGTTCGTCCTCGACGAACACCGCGACGTTGTCCATCAGTCGCGTCAACTCCGGCGGAATCCGGTCCAGCGCCTCGGCGACCAGTTCCTCGAACTCCTCGCGCGTCATCTCCAGCACAGACCCCATTGTCCGGTACGACGCGGCCGGGGGGAGGTCGTGAACCGTCCGCATACCAACGCCCGGACCGGGGCATAGGGCACCAATGGTCCGAGCCCGCCTCCCCACCGCAGTCCTGAAGCGCCGCAAGCCCGCCCGGAGCGGGAACCCGGTCCCCGAACTCGCCGCCCGGCCCAACCCCTGGATCCGCGCTCTCGGCCTGACCATCGTCGTCGTCGTCGGTGCCTGGCTCGGCCTGCTGATCGTCGGGGACGTCCGCGTGTCCGTCGGCCCCATGAACACGACGATGACCCTGCGCCCGTCCGTCACCGGCGGCACGAAGATCAACATCTCCCCGCTGGGCGCGCTCAGCCTGGACAGCCACATCGCCCCGGTCCGCCTCGACGTGAACGTGGACCAGCTCGACCCCGAGCGCTCCCAGGCCCTCGTCGACCACCCCGAACGCCTCTCCGGCCTCCAGGACGAGGTCGCCCGTGACATCGAGCACGGCACTCTCGACCTCGCGCTCCGCTCCTGCGTCGCCGTGGTCTCCGGCGCCACCGCGCTCGGCCTCGCCGTCTACCGCCGCCCCCGCCGCGCCCTCGCCGCGGGCGGTCTCGCCCTCACCCTGCTGGCCGCCTCGGGCGCGACCGCGTACGCCACCTGGAACCCCAAGTCGGTGCTGGAACCGCGGTTCTCGGGCCTGCTGTCCTCCGCACCCTCGCTCGTCGGCAACGCCCGCAGCATCGTCACCGAGTTCGACGTCTACCAGCAGGAACTCGCCCGCCTGGTCACCAACGTGACCAAGCTCTACGACGTCACCTCCACGCTCCCCGCCTTCCAGCCGGACCCGACCACCGTCCGCGTCCTGCACGTGTCCGACATCCATCTGAACCCCGCGAGCTGGAAGATCATCGCCTCGCTCGTGGAGCAGTACAAGGTCAATGTGATCGTCGACTCCGGCGACACGATGGACCACGGCTCGGCCGCGGAGAACGGCTTCCTGGACCCCATCGCCACGCTCGGCGCGCCCTACGTCTGGGTCAGGGGCAACCACGACTCGCTCGTCACCCAGCGCTACCTGGAGGGCATGAAGAACGTGCACGTCCTCGACGACGGCCGGGCGGTCACCCTCGCCGGGCTGCGCTTCGCCGGCATCGGCGACCCCCAGTTCACCCCCGACCGCTCCTCCGCGCCGGGCGCCGAGGAGTCCCAGGAGGAGGCGGGCGCCCGGCTGGCCCAGGCCCTGCGCGCCCAGCGAGGCGCCGGCACCCCGGCGGACGTGGCCATCGCCCACGAGCCCTCCGCCGCCCGGGGCACGGACGGCGAGGTGCCCCTCGTGCTGGCCGGGCATCTCCACCACGAGGACATGGAGGTCATGAAGAAGGGCACGCGGCTGCGCGTCGAGGGCTCCACCGGCGGCAGCGGCCTGCGTGCCGTCGAGGGCAAGTACCCGGACCCCATCGAGGCGTCGATCCTCTACTTCGACCGCGACACCCGCCACCTCCAGGCCTGGGACGAGATCAAACTCGGCGGCCTGGGGCTGACGACGGCCGAGGTCAGCCGCCACCTCCCGAAGGAGAACCTGCCCGGAGCCGTACCGTCCCCGAGCCCGTCTCCGACTCCCTCCCCCAGCCCGCCGCTCAGCCCGTCCGTCAACCCGTCCGCCAACCCGTCCGTCAGCCGCTCCGGAAGCCCCTCCAGGACGGCCCCGTAAACCGTTTTGGCGATACCCCCCGCCATCCCATATGCTCATGACGTCCCCGACGCGCTGAGAAGCGCCCAGGCGGGCCGATAGCCCTCATCGTCTAGCGGCCTAGGACGCCGCCCTTTCAAGGCGGTAGCACGGGTTCGAATCCCGTTGGGGGCACGCAACACCGTGTGCGACACTGTCGTACACAACAGCTTGGTCCTGTGGAGCAGTTTGGAGTGCTCGCCACCCTGTCAAGGTGGAGGCCGCGGGTTCAAATCCCGTCAGGACCGCTGAGGTTTCACTGAAACCTCGTGGCTGGGTAGCTCAGTTGGTACGAGCGATCGCCTGAAAAGCGATAGGTCGCCGGTTCGACCCCGGCCCCAGCCACAAGAACGAAAACCCCCTCCGGGCGACCGGAGGGGGTTTTCGTCGCTGCGCGTCGGACGGGGCGGGCCCAAAAGCACTCGCCCCTTCTTTCGCCGAGATGAGATCCTGGATCGCGTATGTCTACGCACCCCACTCCCGGCGCCTCCGCTCCGGGCACTCCCGCCCTCGGCGACCTCGCCCCCCGCCTGACCGAGCTGTCCCTGCGCGACGCGCACCGGCTCGGGCGCAGGCTCGAAGGCGCGCGCAGGATCCGCAAGCCGGAAGCCCGTGCGGCCGTCCTCGCCGAGATCGAGGCGGAGGTCGCACAGGTCGAGGAGCGGATGGTCCTGCGGCGCGGCCGGGTGCCCGCCGTCTCGTACCCCGAGCAGCTTCCGGTCAGCCAGAAGAAGGACGAGATCGCGGCCGCCATCCGTGATCACCAGGTCGTCATCGTCGCCGGTGAGACCGGGTCCGGCAAGACCACCCAGATCCCCAAGATCTGTCTCGAGCTGGGGCGCGGCGTCCGCGGCATGATCGGGCACACGCAGCCCCGTCGGATCGCCGCGCGCACCGTGGCCGAGCGGGTCGCCGAGGAACTCAGGACACCGCTCGGCGAGGCCGTCGGCTGGAAGGTGCGGTTCACCGACCAGGTGAACCCGGACGCCACCTTCGTGAAGCTGATGACGGACGGCATCCTCCTCGCGGAGATCCAGACCGACCGCGAGCTGCGCGCGTACGACACGATCATCATCGACGAGGCCCACGAGCGGTCCCTCAACATCGACTTCCTGCTGGGCTATCTCGCCCAGCTGCTCCCCCGCCGCCCGGATCTCAAGGTCGTCATCACCTCCGCGACCATCGACCCGGAGCGTTTCTCCCGGCACTTCGGCGAAGCCCCGATCGTCGAGGTCAGCGGGCGGACGTACCCGGTGGAGGTCCGCTACCGGCCGCTCCTCGAAGAGGACTCCGACGACGCCGACCGCGACCAGATCACCGCGATCTGCGATGCCGTCGAGGAGCTCCAGTCCGAAGGGAAGGGCGACATCCTCGTCTTCCTCTCCGGTGAGCGGGAGATCCGGGACACGGCCGACGCGCTGGAGAAGAAGAAGTACCGCTTCACGGAAGTGCTGCCCCTCTATGCCCGGCTCTCGCACGCCGAGCAGCACCGGGTGTTCCAGCAGCACACGGGCCGCAGGATCGTTCTGGCGACGAACGTGGCCGAGACCTCCCTGACCGTGCCGGGCATCAAGTACGTCATCGACCCCGGCTTCGCCCGCATCAGCCGCTACAGCCACCGCACCAAGGTCCAGCGCCTGCCCATCGAGCCGATCTCGCAGGCGAGCGCCAACCAGCGCAAGGGCCGCTGCGGCCGGACGAGTGACGGCATCTGCATCCGGCTGTACGACGAGGACGACTTCGTCGCCCGCCCGGAGTTCACGGACGCCGAGATCCTCCGTACGAACCTGGCCAGCGTCATCCTCCAGATGACCGCGGCGGGCCTCGGCGACATCGAGAAGTTCCCCTTCATCGACCCGCCGGACCACCGCAACATCCGCGACGGCGTGCAGCTGCTCCAGGAGCTGAACGCGCTGGACCCGGCCGAGAAGGACCCCCGCCGCCGGCTCACCCAGACCGGCCGCAAGCTGGCCCAGCTGCCCGTCGACCCGCGCCTCGCGCGGATGGTCCTGGAGGCCGACAAGAACGGCTGTGTCCGCGAGGTCATGGTGATAGCCGCCGCGCTGTCCATCCAGGACCCGCGCGAGCGCCCGGCCGAGAAGCAGACCCAGGCCGACCAGCAGCACGCCCGCTTCAAGGACGAGACCAGCGACTTCCTCGCCTATCTCAACCTGTGGCGGTACGTGCGCGAGCAGCAGAAGGAGCGCGGCTCCTCCTCCTTCCGGCGTATGTGCAAGCAGGAGTACCTGAACTTCCTGCGCATCCGTGAGTGGCAGGACATCTACTCGCAGCTCCGCACGGTCGCCAAGCAGATGGGGATCCATCTGAACGAGGAGGACGCGCCCGAGCAGAGTGTCCATGTCTCGCTCCTCGCCGGGCTGCTCTCGCACATCGGCATGAAGGACGTGAAGGACGGCAACAAGAACGAGTACCTGGGTGCGCGGAGCGCCAAGTTCGCGATCTTCCCGGGTTCGGCCCTCTTCAAGAAGCAGCCGCGCTTCGTGATGTCCGCCGAGCTGGTGGAGACGAGCCGGCTGTGGGCCCGCGTCAACGCGAAGATCGAGCCGGAGTGGGTCGAGCCGCTCGCCGGGCATCTGCTGAAGCGGACGTACAGCGAGCCGCGCTGGGAGAAGGACCAGGCGGCCGTCATGGCGGACGAGAAGGTCACGCTGTACGGCGTCCCGATCATCGCCCAGCGGAAGGTCAACTACGGGCGGATCGACCCGGAGACCTCCCGCGACCTGTTCATCCGCAACGCGCTGGTCGAGGGCGACTGGCGCACGCACCACAAGTTCTTCGCCGACAACCGCCGGCTCCTCAGCGAGGTCGAGGAGCTGGAGCACCGTGCCCGGCGCCGGGACATCGTGGTGGACGACGAGACGCTGTTCGACTTCTACGACCAGCGGGTGCCCGAACACGTCGTGTCCGGCGCGCACTTCGACTCGTGGTGGAAGCACAAGCGGCACGAGCAGCCCGATCACCTGGACTTCGAGCGGGAGATGCTCATCCGGGAGTCGGCGGAGGCCGTCACCAAGGCCGACTATCCGGACTCCTGGCGGCAAGGTCAGCTGAAGTTCCGGGTGACGTACCAGTTCGAGCCGGGCGCGGACGCGGACGGCGTGACCGTCCACATCCCGCTCCATGTCCTCAACCAGGTCACGGACGAGGGCTTCGACTGGCAGATCCCGGGTCTGCGCGAGGAGGTCGTCACGGAGCTGATCCGTTCCCTCCCCAAGCCGATCCGCCGCCACTACGTACCCGCGCCGAACTTCGCGAAGCGTTTCCTGGACCGGGCGGTGCCCCTTCAGGAGCCGCTCACGACGACCATGGCGCGTGAGCTGAAGCGCATGGTCGGCGTCCCGTTCGAGGCCGACGACTTCGACTGGTCGCGGCTCCCCGACCATCTGAGGATCACCTTCCGGATCGTCGACGAGCGGCGCCGCAACCTGGCCGAGGACAAGGATCTCGAAGCCCTGAAGCTGCGGTTGAGACCGAAGGCGAGGCAGGCCATCTCGCAGGCGGCCGCGGCCACCGCCGAACGGCAGGGCGGCGAGTCCCTGGAGCGTTCGGGCCTGACGGACTGGACGATCGGCTCGCTCGCCCGCGTCTTCGAGACCCGCCGCGCGGGCCAGCCGGTGAAGGCGTATCCGGCGCTCGTCGACGACGGCGACACCGTGTCCGTGCGCCTCTTCGACACGGAGGCGGAGCAGGCGGAGGCGATGTGGAAGGGCACGCGCCGGCTGATCCTGCGCACCATCCCGGTCAATCCGGCAAAGTTCGCATCCGAGAAGCTGACGAACGCCCAGAAGCTCGCGCTGTCCGCGAATCCGCACGGCTCGATCCAGGCGCTGTTCGACGACTGCGCGATGGCGGCGGCGGACCGGCTGATCGCCGACTTCGGCGGTCCGGCCTGGGACGAGGAGTCGTACCGGAAGCTCTACGAAAAGGTGCGCGCGGAGATCGTCGACACGACGGTGCGGACGGTCGGGCAGGTGCAGCAGGTCCTGGCCGCCTGGCAGGCCTGTGAGCGCCGCCTGAAGGGCGTACGCAGCCCCGTGCTGCTCGCGAACCTGGCGGACGTGCGCAAACAGCTGGACGCCCTCGTGAAGCCCGGCTTCGTGACCTGGGCGGGGCTGCGCCGCCTGCCCGACCTCATGCGCTACCTGGTGGCCGCGGACCGGCGGCTCCAGCAGATGCCCACCGGCGTCCAGCGGGACACCAGCCGCATGGAGAAGGTCCACGAGATGCAGGACGAGTACGCGTGGCTGCTGGAGCAGCTGCCACAGGGCCGGCCGGTTCCCCAGCAGGTCCTGGACGTCCGCTGGATGATCGAGGAGCTCCGGGTCAGCTATTTCGCCCACGCGCTGGGCACGGCGTACGCGGTCTCCGACAAGCGGATCGTGAAGGCGATCGACGCGCTGGCGCCGTAACGGCTCCCGCACGGAGGGTGAGTTCGACCACCGGGCTCACCCTCCTGTACAGTCCTTCTCGCAGCGCAACGCAACATCAAGTGCCGCAAAACCTGGTCCTGTGGAGCAGTTTGGAGTGCTCGCCACCCTGTCAAGGTGGAGGCCGCGGGTTCAAATCCCGTCAGGACCGCAGTGAAAGAGTGACAGAGAGCCCGGATCTTCGGATCCGGGCTCTCTGCGTTGTCCACCACTCCCTCGACCCATTCCCTCGATCCGCTCCCTCGACCGCTCCCTTGACGCCGTCAGCTTCCGCCGGTACCCCAGAAGCCAAGGCCCGTTCTCGCGTGGCCCCCGACGGAGGTGGGGCATGGCGGCATCGGTCAGGCACGAGACGCGGGCACTGCTTCGCGCGCACCCGTCGGCCGCGACCCCCTACCGGCATCTGACCCGCCACTGCCCGATCTGCCACCGCTTGCTGCGGCTGGCCATGGACGGCGCCCCACGGGGCCCGGAGGCCCCTGAGGGGGCCGTGGAGGGCGAGACCCCCTCGACGGCGTGATCCGGGCGCCCTCATGGCCTCCGGCCGCGCCGGCGCCCGCGCTCGCGTCCGCCAACGGCCGTACCCGCGTGGGGAGCTGGAACGCGAGCCTCCTTTAGCGCACATGAGCCAGAGGCAACAAGGCTCCTGGCATGTGACGGGTGTCACGGCATGAGTTTTGAAAACCCGGGTTCTTACCAGGCTCCTACAACTGGTCAATTTTATATGTGCAATTGCACCACTCCGGAGGATGCCCCCCGGAACCCTCCCAGAGCCTCCTCAGACTCCGACAAGGCCGCTCACAGAGCCACCTGATACAACCCGCCGAGCACCCTCAAGCTGTCTCAAGCGCACAAAAAAGATCGCGCTGGACCCGGCGGAGTCCAGCGCGATCGACGACGTTCCCAGTGGGCGAGGGGCCTGTTGGGGCAGGACCCACGTCGCTTGTAGCTAGGTTTCGGGCGTCCGAACAGGTTGGGGGACCTGACGTGTTGCCCGGTTATTCACTTGTTCAGGCCTCGCTGCGCTGCTGCGGGATACCCGCAAGCAGTGCGCGGACCTCGGCCTCGCGATAACGGCGATGTCCGCCGAGCGTACGAATCGATGTGAGCTTGCCGGCCTTCGCCCACCGCGTGACCGTCTTGGGGTCGACGCGGAACATGGTGGCGACCTCAGCCGGGGTCAGCAGCGGCTCAGCATCAGGGGTGCGAGCGGTCATGAGCGGCCTCCTCGGGAGAACCGAACCTTCTCGGTTCTTTCCTCTAAATTCTGCACCTTGACCCGCGTTGCCCGAAATGGCGGACGCGAGTCGAGTCGGTTATAGGACGAACGGCTTGTCCTCGGCACTACAACTACACCATCCGTCCAGCCGCGTCGGCCAAACCGATGGAATTGCCCCCCAGGTGTTCATCGGCGACGGAAGCCGATGGACCATGCCATAGCGGACAGTCACGCCACTGTGACGATCAGTCACAGGACGATCAGGAGGCACCAGACCCCCCAAAGCGCTGCAATGCTGAGATTTCCCCCCACAGTGGAGCATAAGCAGGCGGACGGAGCCCTCCCCGGACTCCTTGTCCTATTTTGGCACGAGGAGGGGCAACCGACGCAAGGGCCGTGTACGTGCGTTCCATCACCCTTGCGACATAAGCCCGGATCGGGACCTACGTCCCGTCAGTTCCGTGAAGTGCGGTTGACCGTACGCTGTTCCACTGCTTCACGGCCGTGACGTACGTCACTAACGAAAGCGCTGTCGCGTCTGTCACATCGTCAGATCACAGCAAGCGCGGGAGGTCGGCGGCCGTGCGGGCCCACGGCGGCCGTCAGTTCGCCGAGCGCCGCTCCCGTACGGAACGCCACCGCTCCACGAGCCGGGCGTACGCCTCGCCCGCCGCCACGCCGTCGCCGACCCGCAGCGCCTCGATGCCCTCGGCCACGTCCTTCGCCGAGTGATCGTCCTCCAGATCACCCGCCGGCAGCACGTGCACCAGACCGCCGTAATCCAGTTCCACCAGCGAACGCGGGTGGAACTCCTCGAGCCAGCGCCCCACGTCCACCAGGCCCTCGACGAGCGGCCCGCCGTCCATGGTGTCCTTCAGCGTCCGCAGCGACCGGGCCACCCTGCGCCGCGCCTGCACCATCGGAGTGCGGTAGCGCAGCACGGGGGCCACCTCCGCCGTCCCCTTCTCGTACTCCCGCTCCTCGTCGGAGACGAGCACGAACCAGTTCAGGGGCACCTGCCAGACGGCGGTACGGATCCAGGGGCGGGCATCGGGGTTGCGTTCCAGCCACCGCTCGTGGTCCTTGGCGGCCTCCAGGCGTACGACCTCGGGCAGTGCCGCCTCCAGGACCGGCCGGGGCAGCTCCTCGTCCAGCTCCGCCAGGGCCAGCCAGCCGCGCAGCCGGGTGCGCCAGGGGCAGACACAGAGCAGCCCGTCCACCTGGGCCAGGAACGCGTCGCCGCTCTCGTGCACGGGCACCGCGACCGGCGGGGTGGGCAGCAGGTCGGCCAGCGAGCGGCGCAGCTCGTCCTGGTAGGAGGGGAGCTCGGGGCGGCCGGCGTAGCGCGCCCAGTGGGTGCGCTCGGGCTCGGAGAAGGCGGCCAGCGGCTCGTACACACGCAGATAGACCGCGTACGGAACGACCACCGAGGACACCTTGGGCACGCCTGCTCCCTCCCCCTTCGGCCGATCGGGAAACCCTGCGAATCGTCCCACGGCGGTACTCCGGGAGAAGGTGATCCCCGACACTGCGAGGTCGGCGGGCCGGGCAGGCTCTACTCTCAGTCCATCAGGCCCGCCACCCTTACGGTGCCTGCGTCCCGACCGCCGCTCGATACCCGGGAGTCACCACAGTGACCGACGTTTCCGGCGCACCTGCTGATGTACTGCACACCCTGTTCCACTCGGACCAGGGTGGCCATGAGCAAGTCGTGCTCTGCCAGGACCGCGCCAGCGGCCTCAAGGCCGTCATCGCCCTCCACTCCACCGCCCTGGGCCCGGCCCTCGGCGGTACCCGCTTCTACCCGTACGCGACCGAGGCGGAGGCCGTCGCCGACGCGCTGAACCTCGCGCGCGGGATGTCGTACAAGAACGCCATGGCCGGGCTGGACCACGGCGGCGGCAAGGCCGTGATCATCGGCGATCCCGACACGATCAAGACCGAAGCGCTGCTGCTCGCGTACGGCCGTTTCGTGGCCTCGCTCGGCGGTCGGTACGTGACCGCCTGCGATGTCGGCACCTACGTCGCCGACATGGACGTCGTGGCCCGCGAGTGCCGCTGGACGACCGGGCGCTCACCGGAGAACGGCGGGGCCGGCGACTCGTCCGTGCTGACCGCCTTCGGTGTCTACCAGGGCATGCGGGCCTCCGCGCAGCACCTGTGGGGCGACCCGTCGCTGCGGGACCGCACGGTCGGCATCGCGGGCGTCGGCAAGGTCGGCCACCACCTGGTGGAGCACCTGCTGGCGGAGGGCGCCCGGGTCGTGATCACGGATGTGCGCCAGGAAGCCGTCCGGCGGATCGCCGACAAGCACCCCTCGGTGAGGGTGGTCGCCGACACCGAGCGCCTGATCGAGATCGACGGGCTCGACATCTACGCGCCCTGCGCGCTCGGCGGTGCGCTGAGCGACGACTCCGTGCCGGTGCTGACGGCGAAGATCGTCTGTGGCGCGGCCAACAACCAGCTCGCCCACCCGGGGGTGGAGAAGGACCTCGCCGACCGCGGGATCCTCTACGCGCCGGACTACGTGGTGAACGCCGGCGGCGTCATCCAGGTCGCCGACGAGCTGCACGGTTTCGACTTCGAGCGGTGCAAGGCCAAGGCCGCGAAGATCTTCGACACCACGCTGGCCATCTTCGCTCGTGCGAAGGCGGACGGTATTCCGCCGGCCGCCGCGGCCGACCGGATCGCCGAACAGCGGATGCACGAGGCCGCCCAGGCGCGCGGCTGGTGACCCTCGCCGCAGGGCCCCGCGGCGACCCCTGAGGGGGTCTCCGCGGTACCGCCGGGAGGAAAGTTGGAGAGAACTCTCACTCTTCCCGGCGGGTCGGCCGCCGATAAGTGGTTAAAATCGCCACTGACCAGCGAGGACGGGGCGACCGAAAGGTGCTGCGCACACGCGCGTGCTACGGGCGACGTACCGTACGGGCGTGGGCTCAGGTACCGTGGGAGCCCTACGACGGGCTCTCCACGGAGAGACCGTCCTGGATCATGAACGCGTGTCAACCTGGGGCCGTCGAGCCCCGTCGTTGAGGGGGTCGAGCCATGGGGCGCGGCCGGGCCAAGGCCAAGCAAGCGAAGGTCGCCCGCCAGCTGAAGTACAACAGCGGCGGGACAGATCTCTCACGCCTGGCCGAAGAGCTGGGCGCATCGCCATCGAATATTCCGCCGAATGGTGAGCCATTCGAGGACGATGACGATGACGATGAGCAAGACGACGACCCGTACGCCCGGTACGCCGAGCTGTACGGGGACGACGACGAGGATGACGGCGAGGATTCCTCGCAACACCGTCGCGGCGCTTGACCTTGTACTGAGCACCCGCCCGGTCGGTGACTTCGGTCACCGACCGGGTCTTGTGCTGCCTACGCGGTCATGGGCCTGCCCGGTCGCGGGCCCGCCCGGTCCTCAGCCGGCGTAGTCCCCGACCAGCTCCGCGCCCGTCGTGTGCTCGCCGCGTTCGGTGATCTCGCCGGCGACCCAGGCCTCCACGCCGCGGTCGGCCAGCGTCGCCAGGGCCACGTCCGTCGACTCCTCGGGCACGATCGCCATCATGCCGACGCCCATGTTCAGGGTCTTCTCCAGCTCCAGACGCTCGACGGAGCCGGTCCTGCCGACCAGGTCGAAGATCGGGGCCGGGGTCCAGGTGGAGCGCTCCACGACGGCGTGCAGCCCGTCCGGGATCACCCGGGCCAGGTTGGCCGCGAGGCCGCCGCCGGTGATGTGCGAGAAGGCGTGCACGTCCGTGGTGCGGGTGAGCGCCAGACAGTCCAGCGAGTAGATCTTGGTGGGCTCCAGGAGCTCCTCGCCGAGGGTGCGGCCGAGGTCGTCGATCCGCGCCTCCAGGGACAGCCCGGCCTGCTTCAGCAGGACGTGCCGGACCAGGGAGTATCCGTTCGAGTGAAGACCGGAGGCCGCCATGGCGATCACCGTGTCACCCGTGCGGATACGGTCCGGGCCGAGCAGCCGGTCGGCCTCGACGACGCCCGTACCGGCGCCGGCGACGTCGAAGTCGTCCTCGCCCAGCAGACCCGGGTGCTCGGCCGTCTCGCCGCCGACCAGGGCGCAGCCGGCGAGCACGCAGCCCTCGGCGATGCCCTTGACGATGGCGGCGACCCGCTCGGGGTGGACCTTGCCGACGCAGATGTAGTCGGTCATGAACAGCGGTTCGGCGCCGCACACCACGATGTCGTCCATGACCATGGCGACCAGGTCGTGACCGATGGTGTCGTACACACCGAGCTGACGCGCGACGTCGACCTTCGTGCCGACGCCGTCCGTGGCGGAGGCGAGCAGCGGACGCTCGAAACGCTTGAGGGCGGAGGCGTCGAAGAGGCCGGCGAAGCCGCCGAGGCCGCCGAGGACCTCGGGGCGCTGCGTCTTCTTCACCCACTCCTTCATCAGCTCTACGGCGCGGTCGCCCGCCTCGATGTCGACTCCGGCAGCCGCGTAGGACGCGCCGGAGGCACTGCCCGAGACCGGAGGGGACTGATCAGACACAGAAGACATTGCCTGGGATCTTTCGGGTTGGTGAAACGGGGCTCTGCGGCGCTACGGGCGACGGATGGCGTCAGCCGCGGCCGTGGCTGCGGGACCCGCGGCCAGCTCGGTCTCCAGGAGCTGCTTGCCGAGCAGCTCGGGGTCCGGGAGCTCCATCGGGTACTCGCCGTCGAAGCAGGCGCGGCAGAGGTTCGGCTTGGCGATGGTGGTCGCCTCGATCATGCCGTCGATGGAGATGTAGGAGAGGGAGTCGGCGCCCAGGGAGGTGCCGATCTCGTCGATGGTCATGCCGTTGGCGATGAGCTCCGCGCGCGTGGCGAAGTCGATGCCGAAGAAGCAGGGCCACTTCACGGGCGGCGAGGAGATCCGGATGTGGACCTCGGCCGCACCCGCCTCGCGGAGCATGCGGACGAGGGCCCGCTGGGTGTTGCCGCGCACGATCGAGTCGTCGACGACGACCAGCCGCTTGCCCTTGATGACTTCCTTCAGCGGGTTCAGCTTCAGGCGGATACCGAGCTGGCGGATGGTCTGCGAGGGCTGGATGAACGTCCGGCCGACGTACGCGTTCTTCACGAGACCCGCGCCGAAGGGGATGCCGGAGGCCTCCGCGTAACCGATGGCGGCCGGGGTGCCGGACTCCGGGGTCGCTATCACCAGGTCGGCGTCGACCGGCGCTTCCTTGGCCAGCTTGCGGCCCATCTCCACGCGGGAGAGGTACACGTTCCGGCCGGCGATGTCGGTGTCCGGGCGGGCCAGGTACACGTACTCGAAGACACAGCCCTTGGGCTTCGCTTCCGCGAAGCGGGAGGTCCGCAGTCCGTTCTCGTCGATGGCGATGAACTCGCCGGGCTCGATCTCACGGACGTAGGCGGCGCCGCAGATGTCGAGGGCGGCGGATTCGGAGGCGACCACCCAGCCGCGCTCCAGGCGGCCGAGGACCAGCGGGCGGATGCCCTGCGGGTCGCGGCCGGCGTAGAGGGTGTGCTCGTCCATGAAGACGAGCGAGAAGGCGCCCTTGACCTGCGGAAGGACCTGGTGGGCCGCCTCCTCGATGGTCAGCGGCTTGCCGTCCTCGTCGACCTGGGCCGCGAGCAGCGCGGTGAGCAGGTCGGTGTCGTTGGTCGCCGCGACGCGCGGGGTGCGGCCTTCCTGCTTGGGCAGGTCGGCGACCATCTCGGCGAGCTGGGCGGTGTTGACGAGGTTGCCGTTGTGACCGAGCGCGATCGAGCCGTGCGCGGTGGCACGGAACGTCGGCTGGGCGTTCTCCCACACGGAGGCCCCGGTGGTCGAGTAGCGGGCGTGTCCGACCGCGATATGACCCTGGAGCGAACCGAGCGAGGTCTCGTCGAAGACCTGGGACACGAGGCCCATGTCCTTGAAGACGAGGATCTGGGAGCCGTTGCTTACCGCGATCCCCGCGGATTCCTGACCTCGATGCTGAAGGGCGTAGAGCCCGAAGTAAGTGAGCTTGGCGACCTCTTCACCGGGAGCCCAGACTCCGAAGACGCCGCAAGCGTCCTGGGGGCCTTTCTCGCCGGGGAGCAGATCATGACTGAGTCGACCGTCACCACGTGGCACGCCACCGAGTGTAGGCGAGATCGACCACTGGTCCGAATTGGGGATACCCGCGGGTAACTCGATCACCGGTCGGCCGCCACCTCCATGATCGACTCGTTTCCGCAGGTCAATGGCCGGATACGATGATCCATTGGATGGTCGGACGGGCCCCGGGGGCGACCGTCCGGGCATCCGTTCCGCAGAGGCGAGTGAGGTGTCGCACACCATCGGGGCCGACGGGCACGCCTCACCGGAGCCGGGGAGCCGCCCGCGGGTCATTTCCTGGTCAGCAGGACCTGATCGCCGTCGGCCGTGGCGAGCGTCAGCGTGGCGCCGTCGACCTCGGTGCTCAGGGTGCCCTCGGCGAGGGTGCCGGCCAGCGTGCGCTCGAAGTCCATCGGCTGGGCCGCGCAGGCCATCCTGGTCGACCTGGCGTCGCTGAACCGGATGCTGTCGCCCTCGACGGCGGCCTTGGCGGTGAAGTTGTTGCAGCCGTAACTGCCTGCCGCCTTGCCGTCGCGGATCTCGACGTGCGCGCCGGCCGGGGCGCGGTGGGTGGCGCCGTCCACGGTGACGCTGTCGACGTTCCAGCGGACACCGGTGACGGGCTGCTCGGCGCTCACCGCCCCGCTGCCGGGCCGCTCACCGTCCGCCTTCTCGCTGCCGCAGGCCGCGGCGAGCGGGATGAGCAGGACGGCCGCGGTCAGCGTCAGGCGCTGCTTGTACGTGTGCGTAGGGCTGTGCCTCTGCCGGTACATGCCGGTTCGACGGGACGGGTGGGGCGGTCGGTTCCACCCGGGGTCGGATTCAGGACATGAGGGGCAGCAGCGCCGTGAGGTCGGCCCGCTCGCCGCTCGCCGCGACCTTCGCCTGCTCGACGGCGTCCGGCCAGGTCACCCGGCCCGTGGCCAGGCGGATCCAGGTCAGCGGGTCGGTCTCGACGACGTTGGGCGGGGTGCCCCGGGTGTGCCGGGGGCCCTCGACGCACTGCACGACGGCGTACGGCGGGATCCGCACCTCCGTCGCGCCACCGGGCGCCCTGGCGGCGAGGGCGTCGGCGAGGAGCCGGGTGGCGGCGGCCAGCGCCTGGCGGTCGTACGGGATGTCCAGGCCGGGGACGGCCGTGTTCAGGTCGTCGGTGTGGACGACGAGTTCGACGGTCCGGGTGACGAGGTAGTCGGCGAGGGTCATCGCGCCGGTGCGGGTGGCGAGCAGGCGGTCCCCGGAGGCGGTGGCGAGGTCCTCGGCCATGCGCTCCTCGGTACGGGCGAACAGGGCGTTCAGGTCGGGGTGGGCCGCCGCGAGGTCCCGGGTGCCGTCGGAGATGTCGGCGGAACGGGCCGCGGTGGCGAACGGCCACTCGAGGAGTGTGAGCTCCGCCTTCGGGGGCTCGTCCCGGTCGAGGTTGCGGCCGACCGTCGCCACCGCCATGGTCACGTGCGCGGCCAGGTCCCGTACGGTCCAGCCCGGCAGCCGCGTGGGCAGCGCGAGCTGCTCGGGGCCGAGGCCGGCCACGGCCCGCCGTACGTGTGCGAACTGTGCGGCGACCGCGGCGCGGATCTTGACGGGGTCGTACGCGCGGGTGCGTTTCCTGGCCGGAGGCATGGCGGTGAGCCTAGTGGCCGCCTGTGACACCGGGGCCGTCCCGCCGCTCTGCGCGACCGTACGACCGCAGCGACCGTGTGACGGCACGACGAAGGCCCCGCCCATGGGAACGGGCGAGGCCTCGACCGCCGTACGGATGCCGCGGGTGGTGCTTACGCGAGCAGCGCCGGGATGGTGTCCTCGTGAGCCTTGCGCAGCTCCTCCAGGGACAGCTCGAACTCACCCTGGAGCTCGACCGTGTCGCCGTCGACGACACCGATGCGGGTGACGGGCAGGCCGCGCGCCCCGCACATGTCGTTGAAACGCAGCTCCTCGGAGCGCGGGACGGCCACCACGGCACGGCCCGCCGACTCGGAGAAGAGCAGGGTGAAGGCGTCGAGCCCGTCCGGTACGACCAGCCGCGCGCCCTTGCCACCGAGCAGCGCCGACTCGACGACGGCCTGGATCAGACCGCCGTCGGACAGGTCGTGCGCGGCGTCGATCATGCCGTCGCGGGAGGCGGAGATCAGGATCTCGGCGAGGAGCCGCTCCCGCTCCAGGTCGACCTTCGGCGGCAGACCGCCGAGGTGGTCGTGGATGACCTGGGACCAGGCCGAACCGCCGAACTCCTCACGCGTGTCGCCGAGGAGGTAGAGCAGCTGGCCCTCCTCCTGGAAGGCGACGGGCGTGCGGCGCGCGACATCGTCGATCACGCCGAGCACGGCCACCACCGGGGTGGGGTGGATGGCCACCTCGCCCGTCTGGTTGTAGAGGGAGACGTTGCCGCCGGTCACCGGGGTGCCCAGCTGCTGGCAGGCGTCCGCGAGGCCGCGGATGGCCTCCGCGAACTGCCACATCACCGCCGGGTCCTCGGGCGAGCCGAAGTTCAGGCAGTCGGAGACGGCGAGCGGCTTGGCGCCGGTCGTCGCCACGTTCCGGTAGGCCTCGGAGAGGGCCAGCTGCGCGCCCGCGTACGGGTCGAGCTTGGCGTACCGGCCGTTGCCGTCGGTCGCGATGGCGACGCCGAGGCCGGTCTCCTCGTCGATCCGGATCATGCCGGAGTCCTCGGGCTGCGCCAGGACGGTGTTGCCCTGCACGAAGTGGTCGTACTGCGAAGTGATCCACTTCTTGGACGCCTGGTTGGGCGAGGCGACCAGCTTGAGCACCTGGTCCTTGAGCTCGGCGCCGGTCGTGGGCCGGGCCAGCCGGTTCGCGTCGTCCGCCTGGAGGGCGTCCTGCCACTCCGGGCGGGCGTAGGGGCGCTCGTAGACCGGGCCGTCGTGGGCCACGGTCCGCGGGTCGACGTCGACGATCTTGCCGCCGTGCCAGAAGATCTCCAGCCGGTCGCCGTCGGTCACCTCACCGATGACGGTCGCGATGACGTCCCACTTGTCGCAGATCTCCAGGAACCGCTCGACCTTCGCCGGCTCGACGACCGCGCACATGCGCTCCTGCGACTCGCTCATGAGGATTTCCTCGGGCGAGAGCGTGGAGTCGCGCAGCGGCACGTCGTCCAGGGTGACGCGCATGCCGCCGGAGCCGTTGGAGGCCAGCTCGGACGTCGCGCAGGACAGGCCGGCCGCGCCGAGGTCCTGGATGCCGACGACGAGCTTCTCCCGGAAGGCCTCCAGGGTGCACTCGATGAGGAGCTTCTCCTGGAACGGGTCGCCGACCTGCACGGCCGGGCGCTTCGACGGCTTGGCGTCGTCGAAGGTCTCGGAGGCGAGGATCGACGCGCCGCCGATGCCGTCGCCGCCGGTCCTGGCGCCGTAGAGGATGACCTTGTTGCCGGTGCCGGAGGCCTTCGCGAGGTGGATGTCCTCGTGCCGCATCACACCGATGGCACCGGCGTTGACCAGCGGGTTGCCCTGGTAGCAGGCGTCGAAGACGACCTCGCCGCCGATGTTCGGCAGGCCCAGGCAGTTGCCGTAGCCGCCGATGCCGGCCACGACGCCCGGCAGGACGCGCTTGGTGTCGGGGTGGTCGGCGGCGCCGAAGCGCAGCGGGTCCACGACCGCGACCGGACGCGCGCCCATCGCGATGATGTCGCGGACGATGCCGCCCACGCCCGTGGCCGCGCCCTGGTAGGGCTCGACGTACGAGGGGTGGTTGTGCGACTCGACCTTGAAGGTGACCGCGTAGCCCTGGCCGACGTCGACGACGCCCGCGTTCTCGCCGATGCCCACGAGCAGCGCGTCGGACTGGGGGGCCTTCTCACCGAACTGGCGGAGGTGGACCTTGGAGGACTTGTACGAGCAGTGCTCGGACCACATGACCGAGTACATGGCCAGCTCGGCGCCGGTCGGGCGGCGGCCGAGGATCTCGACCACGCGCTCGTACTCGTCCTTCTTCAGACCGAGTTCGGCCCAGGGCAGCTCGACGTCGGGGGTCTCGGCCGCGTGCTCGACCGTGTCCAGAGGCGTCCGGCTCATGCGTTGACCAGCTTCTTGAGGATCGAGGTGAAGAACGGGAGACCGTCGGTGCGGCCGGAGCCGACGAGGGGCTCGACGGCGTGCTCCGGGTGCGGCATGAGACCGACGACGTTGCCGGCCTCGTTGGTGATGCCGGCGATGTCGCGGAGGCTGCCGTTGGGGTTGACGTCCAGGTAGCGGAAGACGACCCGGCCCTCGGCCTCGAGCTCGTCGAGGGTGCGCTCGTCGGCGACGTACCGGCCGTCCATGTTCTTCAGCGGGATGTGGATCTCCTGGCCCGCCTCGTAGTCGGCGGTCCAGGCGGTCTCCGCGTTCTCCACCCGCAGCTTCTGGTCGCGGCAGATGAAGTGGAGGTGGTCGTTGCCGAGCATCCCGCCGGGAAGCAGGTGGGCCTCCGTGAGGATCTGGAAGCCGTTGCAGATACCCAGGACCGGAAGACCGGCCTTCGCCTGCTCGATGACGGTCTCCATCACCGGCGAGAAGCGGGAGATGGCTCCGGCGCGCAGATAGTCGCCGTAGGAGAAACCGCCGGGCAGCACCACGGCGTCCACCTGATGGAGGTTCTTGTCCTTGTGCCAGAGAGCGACGGGTTCGGCACCCGCGAGCCGGATCGCACGCTGAGTGTCCCGGTCGTCGAGGCTGCCCGGGAAAGTGACGACGCCAATACGAGCGGTCACTTCGCGGCTCCCGCGACTGCTTCTTCCGACTCGACCTTGACGGTGAAGTCCTCGATCACGGTGTTCGCGAGGAAGGATTCCGCAAGATCGTGGATGCGGGCGAGGGCGGCCTCGTCGACCGGCCCGTCAACTTCCAGTTCGAATCGCTTTCCCTGACGTACGTCGGAGATGCCTTCGAAACCCAGCCGCGGCAGTGCGCGCTGCACCGCCTGGCCCTGGGGGTCGAGGATCTCCGGCTTGAGCATGACGTCGACTACGACGCGTGCCACTGGCACTCCCGGTGGTGTGGTGCTGAGCAGGTGCCTGCGGGTGTCTCCAACAGGTGTCTTCAGACTACCCGTACAAAATTTCTACGCGGGTAGAGTTGTAGGAAACTACGTGAGCGCCATCACGATCGGGTATCGGACCAGTGCCTCGGCGAAAATTTCAGGGAAAGATCCGGGGTGTGCCGACGTTCCCTATTGCCCTGGGACACGCGGGCAGATTTAGTCGAGCTTCACATTGCAATGCCGGGCACTGTACAAATGAATTGTCATTAGCCGATACTTTGCCCCATAACAGGCGGACAGTCGACATCTCCGTGACGTCTTGGCACGTCATCGCAGAGGTGTCGCACGAAGGGACCGATATTCGTGGCGCAGAAGGTCGTGGTCACTCTCTTTGACGACATCGACGGCTCGGAAGCGGCGGAAACGATCGCCTTCGGGCTCGACGGCAAGTCGTACGAGATCGACCTGAATGAAGCCAATGCCGAGAAACTGCGTAAGGCTCTCGAGCCCTACGTCGACGCCGGCCGCAAGCGGTCGAGGTCCGGCAAGGCGTACAAGCAGACGGAGGTCGCTCCCGACCCCGCGGCCGTCCGGGCCTGGGCCCAGGCCAACAAGCTGGAGGTGCCGGCGCGCGGCCGCATCCCCAAGAAGGTCTACGAGGCGTTCGCCGACGCGCAGTGAGCCGCACCCGCTGACCGGCTCCCCGTGAGCCGCGGGCCGACGCCCGGTCACCGGCCCCTCGAACGTACCGACTTGCGCTGCACCCCTCCTGGTCAGCTAGAGTCTGGAGCACGCCGAGGGGCCAGGCCGAAAAGCCCAGCTCACGGAGTACACGCGGGTGTAGT
Source organism: Actinobacteria bacterium OV320 (assembly GCA_001298545.1). Taxonomy (GTDB): domain Bacteria; phylum Actinomycetota; class Actinomycetes; order Streptomycetales; family Streptomycetaceae; genus Streptomyces; species Streptomyces coriariae. Next base: position 769,882 of record LJCX01000028.1, on the reverse strand, counting down.
TCAGTAGTAGAACATCCCCCTTCCAGGGGGAAGGCGCAGTGTGCGATCCCTGTCACCCGCTCTGCATGACCTGTCTGACCACTGCTGTGGATCAGGTAGGGTGGTGCTCGCGCCGATCGGTGAAAGCCGGTCGGAGGCAATGCGGACGTAGCTCAGTTGGTAGAGCGCAACCTTGCCAAGGTTGAGGTCGCGAGTTCGAGCCTCGTCGTCCGCTCGGGAATCAGACCCCGGTCCAATGGACCGGGGTCTTTTCGTGCGCCGTGAGCGGGTGCGTGACGCGAGCGGCCGTCTGACATTTGTCATACGGAGTGGTGACACCTCGCACTGCTGCCGGCCTCCGCCCACGGGGAGGCTTGAGGCATGGACACGAATGAACACGTGATCGAGGTCACCGACCTCCGGCGTGTGTACGGGGGCGGGTTCGAAGCGGTCCGTGGGATCTCCTTCCACGTCGACCGCGGTGAGATCTTCGCGCTGCTCGGCACCAACGGCGCCGGAAAGACATCGACGGTCGAGTTGCTGGAGGGGCTGGCGCGCCCCGACGGCGGGCGGATCAGGGTCCTCGGCCACGATCCGTACGCCGAGCGCGCCGCCGTCCGGCCGCGCACCGGCGTGATGCTCCAGGAGGGCGGCTTCCCCTCCGAGCTGACCGTCGCCGAGACCGCGCGCATGTGGGCCGGCTGTGTGAGCCGCGCCCGCCCGATCGGGGAGGCCCTGGCACTGGTCGGGCTCGCCGCGCGGGCCGACGTCCGGGTCAAGCAGCTGTCCGGCGGTGAGCGGCGGCGTCTCGACCTGGCGCTCGCGGTCCTCGGAGAACCCGAGGTGCTGTTCCTGGACGAGCCGACCACCGGCCTGGACGCCGAGGGCCGCCGGGACACCTGGGACCTGGTGCGCGCGCTGCGCGACGCCGGTACGACGGTGCTGCTGACCACGCACTACCTGGAAGAGGCGGAGAACCTCGCCGACCGTCTGGCCATCCTGCACAAGGGCCGTATCGCGGCCGCCGGAACACCCGCCGAGGTGACCGGCGCCCAGCCGTCCCGGATCACCTTCGAACTGCCCGAGGGGTACTTCGTGGGCGATCTGCCTCCGCTGGGCGAGCTGGGTGTGTGCGGTCACGAGGTCGACGGGCGCGTCGTACGGCTGCGCACCCGGGAGCTCCAGCGGGCGGCGACCGGGCTCCTGGTGTGGGCCGAGCGGGCCCAGGTCGCGCTGCGCAGGCTGGACGTGCGGTCGGCCTCGTTGGAGGAGGCGTTCCTGGGGATCGCCCGGGAGGCGTCGAGGAACGACGAGACCGAGGAGGTCGCGGCATGAGCGGGGCATCGGTGAAGGACCCGGCCACCCCTGCGGTCGGCCGTGCGGTCACGACTCCCGCGAGCCGGATGGCCGCCCTCGCCCGCGCCGAGCTGACCCTGCTCGGGCGGAGCAGGAGCACGATCATCGCGGCCGTCTTCCTGCCGCTGGTGCTGCCGGTGAGCCTGGCGTCGGTGGTCGAGGACATGGACGTGCAGGACGTCGGACTCAGCGTCGGCCTGGTGCTGCTGCCCGCCGCGATCGGCTTCTCGCTGCTGTTCGGGGTGTACTCGGCGCTGGCGGCCATCTACACCGCCCGGCGCGAGGAGCTGGTGCTGAAGCGGCTGCGTACGGGTGAGCTGCGGGATCCGGAGATCCTCGGCGGAGCGGCGCTGCCCGTCGTCGCCACGGGGCTGGTGCAGTCCCTGGTGCTGGTGGCCGGCTGCACGGTCCTGCTCGACGTGCCGGCCCCGAAGGCCCCACATCTCGCCGTCCTGGGAGTGCTGTTGGGCCTGGTGATGTGCGCGGCGCTCGCGGCGGTCACGGCGGCGGTGACCCGGACCGTCGAGAGCGCGCAGGTCACCACGATGCCCATGGTGCTCGTGTCGATGACCGGCTCCGGCGTGACCGTCCCCCTGGAACTGCTGCCCGACCGGCTCGCCTCCGTCTGCGAACTGCTGCCCCTGTCCCCGGTGATCACCCTGATACGCGGCGGCTGGACCGGAGGTCTGTCGGCGTACGAGGCCCTGGGCGCCCTGGCGACCGCACTGGCCTGGACCCTGCTGGCGGTGTTTGCTGTACGCCGGTGGTTCCGCTGGGAGCCCCGGCGCTGAGGTACGAGCGGCGCCGGGAGTACGGGGAGACGGGGGGCGTGCGGATGCGCAGGCCGTGGGGCTGGTGGGGGCGGAAGAGCACGCCCGCGAAGGTCGAGACATACACGCGGTGGTCGTTCCACTTCTTCGCCGTGGCCGAGTTCATGGCGGTGGGACTGCCGTTCACCGGCGGGCTGCGGACCGGCACGGGGTGGTGGCTGCCGGCGATGACGGTCGCGCACTGCGTCCTGAGCGCGGTGACGGCGTCACGGGCGCTGGACTGGACGCGCGGGCGCCGGCCGCAGCCCGTCCGGCTGCTGTGGGCCCTGGCCGCGGCCACCGCGGTCGTCGCCGTCACCGCGATCGGCATCGCGGAGCACGGTCCGGACCGCGACGGCGTCGACACCGCCGCGGGCGGGGTCTTCGGAGTCGTCCTGGTCTTCGGGGCCGGCTTCACCGCGCTCGGCGTGCGCAGACGACGACGGGTGCTCGCGGTCGTCGCCGGCTTCGCGCTGGGCGCCGGGATCGTGGCGTTCCCGGTCGGACTGCCCGGCCCGGCCACTCTGGCGACGATGACCGCGGTGTTCGTCGGCGGCGGATTCCTCGCCTTCACCTCCGTCTTCTCCGTCTGGCTGCTCGACGCCGTCTACCGGCTCGACGAGGCACGTGACACCCGGGCCCGGCTCGCCGTCGCCGAGGAGCGGCTCCGGTTCGGGCGGGATCTGCACGACGTGATGGGCCGGAATCTGGCGGTGATCGCCCTGAAGAGCGAGCTGGCCGTGCAACTGGCCCGACGGGGACGACCGGACGCCGTGGAGCAGATGATCGAGGTGCAGCGCATCGCGCAGGAGTCGCAGCGCGAGGTGCGCGCTGTCGTACGCGGGTACCGGGAGGCCGACCTGGGCGTCGAACTCGCGGGCGCGCAGGGGGTGCTGAAGGCGGCGGGGATCGCGTGCGCGGTGACCGGGGAGACCGGCGGGCTGTCCGCCGAGGTGCAGTCCGCGCTCGCCTGGGTGGTGCGTGAGACCACCACCAACGTGCTCCGACACGGAAACGCCGGCCGATGCTCGGTCGCGTTGCACAGGACGGAGGGGCACGTGGTGCTGACGGTGGAGAACGACGGCGCGGGGCCCACCGGCGCCGGCGGCGGTTCGGGACTCGCCGGGCTGCGGGAACGGTTGCGGGGCGTCGAGGGGACGCTGGAGGCGGGGTTCGTCGAGGCGGGCGTCTTCCGGGTCGTCGCCGAGGTCCCGCTGAGCGGAAAGGCTGCTGTGAGAGAGGTCGCTTCATGACCGTGCGGGTACTGCTCGCCGACGACGAACATCTCATCCGGGGCGCGCTGGCCGCGCTGCTCTCCCTGGAGGACGACCTGGTGATCGTCGCCGAGGCGGCCACCGGGCCGGAGGCGCTGGCGATGGCGCTGGCGCACCGGCCCGACGTCGCCGTCCTGGATCTGCAGATGCCGGGCACCGACGGTGTGAACGTCGCCACATCCCTGCGCACCGAACTGCCGGAGTGCCAGGCACTGATCGTCACCAGCCACGGCCGGCCCGGGCATCTCAAGCGGGCGCTCGCGGCCGGTGTGCGGGGGTTCGTCCCCAAGACGGTGAGCGCGCAGCGGCTCGCAGAGATCATCCGTACCGTGCACGCCGGGAACCGTTACGTCGACCCGGAGTTGGCCGCCGACGCGATCGCCGCCGGTGACTCGCCGCTGACCTCGCGTGAGACGGAGGTTCTCGAACTCGCCGCCGACGGGGCGCCCGTCGCGGAGATCGCCGAGCGGGCCGCGCTGTCCCAGGGGACCGTACGGAACTATCTGTCGTCGGCCGTCTCCAAGCTCGGGGCGGAGAACCGGCACGCGGCCGTGCGGCTCGCCCGGGAGCGCGGTTGGGTATAGTTGGCCTCGCGCCACGGCGCACTGCGGACGTAGCTCAGTTGGTAGAGCGCAACCTTGCCAAGGTTGAGGTCGCGAGTTCGAGCCTCGTCGTCCGCTCCATCGCAAAGGCCCCGGTCATCGACCGGGGCCTTTCGCGTCAGGCCCAGCCGATGCCCGTCAGGCGCTCGTAGGCCTCGATGTACTTCGCGCGGGTCGCGTCCACGATGTGCTGCGGCAGGGGCGGCGGGGGCTGCTCGCTCGCCCGGTCCCAGCCGGACTCGGCCGAGGTCAGCCAGTCCCGCACGAACTGCTTGTCGTACGAGGGCTGCGCGCGGCCGGGCTGCCACTGGTCGGCCGGCCAGAAGCGGGAGGAGTCCGGGGTGAGGACCTCGTCGGCGATGACCAGGTTCTCGCCCTCGAAGCCGAACTCGAACTTGGTGTCGGCGAGGATGATGCCCCGGTCGCGGGCGATGTCGCGGGCGCGGCCGTAGACGGCGAGGGTCGCCTGGCGGAGCTGGGCCGCGGTGTCGGCGCCGACCTGACGGGCCACCTCCTCGTAGGAGACGTTCTCGTCGTGCTCACCGACGGCGGCCTTGGTCGCCGGGGTGAAGATCGGTGCGGGGAGTTCGCTGCCGTCGACCAGGCCCTCGGGGAGGGCGAGGCCGCAGACCGTGCGGGACTCCTTGTACTCGGCGAGGCCCGAGCCGGTGAGGTAGCCGCGGGCCACGCACTCCACGGGGATCATCCGGAGCGACTTGCAGACCAGGGTGCGGCCGGCCCAGTCGGCGGGGGCGCCCGCGGGCAGTTCCGTGCTCAGGACGTGGTTCGGGACCAGGTCGCGGAGCTGGTCGAACCACCACAGGGAGAGCTGGGTGAGGACACGGCCCTTGTCGGGGATCTCGGTCGGCAGCACCCAGTCGAAGGCGGAGGTACGGTCGCTGGCGACCATCACGAGGTCGCCCGCCTCGTTCTGGTACAGCTCGCGCACCTTGCCGGTGTGCAGATGCACCAGACCCGGCACCTGAAGGGGCTCGGGCTTTTCTACGAATCCGGACACGGTTCCTCCCCGTGGTTCTGTCCTGGTGGGTCGATTGTCCCGTACATCGGGATCGACCAAGGACAGCGGGTGGCGCGAGCGGGCGTACGGGCGTCAGTCGCGTTTGCAGATGCGGTCCAGGAGGTTGGCCGTGGCGCGTTGGACGCGGGGGTCCACATGGCCGGGGCGGTCCAGCGCCGGGGACCAGGCGAAGGTGCCGGAGGCGAAGACCAGGGCGCCGGAGGGGGCCCGGTAGAGGGAGGTCTCCTGGTGGCGGAGGACGCCCTCGCTGTCGGCGTACGGGGAGTGGGCGAGGAGTATGCGGTCCTCGTGGGGCGGGAGCGGGGTGCGCGGGAAGTAGCGGTCGGCCTCGCCCGCGACCAGGTCCTCGATGCCGTCGCCGTCGCCCGCGCCGGTCGCCTCCCACAGCCAGTGGTCGGCGTTGCGGACGATCAGCGGATGCGGCTCGGGCACCCGGCCCGCGTACTGGATGCCGACCAACTGCTGCTCGGCGCGGTCGATCTCCCGCCACAGGACGGGTTTGCCGGGCCCCTTGCGCTTGCGGCAGGTCAGCAGGCGGCTGGGGACGCCGGACGGGGAGGGACCCAACTCCACCTGCCAGTAGAGGGAGTTGGCGGACAGGAAGACCAGTGAGGTGCCGCTGTCGCGGGCGAGCTCCACGGTGCGGCGCATGCTCGTCGACCAGTACTCGTCGTGGCCGGGGAAGACCAGGCCGCGGTAGCGGGTGGGGTCGATGTGACCGGCGTGCAGGTCGCGGGCGTCGGCGTAGGCGAGGTCGTAGCCGTAGCGCTCGGCCCAGCGGATGAAGTCGTAGGCGTGGCCGACATGCAGCGGCAGGCCCGCGCCGGCGTACGGGCGGTCGAAGGAGACCGTGGTCGCGGCGTCGGCCTCGCCGAGGAGACGGCCGTCCTCGTCCCACGCGTGGTAGAGGCTGGCGCCGCTTCGGCCGTCCTCGGGGTAGAGGTTGTAGGCCTGCCAGGTGACGTCGGGCAGCAGCAGGAGCAGATCGGCGGGGTGGTGGTCGCGGACCGTGAAGGGGACGTGGGAGCGGTAGCCGTCGAGAGTGGTGAGGACGGCCACGTACGCGCCGACGTTCCAGTACGACGGGACCTGTAAGCGCCAGGAGAGCCACCAGTGGTGGCAGGAGACCGTACGGTCGGCGGTCAGCGGCGGGGGCTGGACGATGCCGGAGAGGCGCGGGCTGGTGGTGATCTTGGCGGCGCCGTCGCCGTCGTAGTGGCCGATGCGGTAGACGTCGACGCTGAATTCCTGGGGCGGGTCGACCGTGATGTGGAAGTCGACCGCCTCGCCGGGGGCGACCGCGCCGGTGGAGACAAAGCCCTTGATCTGGCGGCGCACGTCGTCGGCCGAGCGGGGGCCGCCGGCCGAGGGCTCGGTGCGGGGGGCCGGGACGCGGGGGCCGCCCCGGGCGGGGGCGGGGGCCGCGTCCACGTACCAGGGGACGACCTGGCCGGTGTCGTCGAAGTACGTCTCGCTGCCGCGCAGCCATGGGACGGGGCCCTGTCCGAAGGGGTCCGTCACGGCGTGGGCCAGTGCTCCCGACTCCCATCGGCGGATGTGTTCCGGTCCTGGTCCGGGTCCCATGGTGCTCCCCTCCCTTGTGCCCCCGTGCTGGTTCGTGCGTACGCCGTACGTGACCGCCCTGCGCGTTTGTCCTATGTCGCAAGCCCTTGCCATGGGCCCGATCGGTCCCAGCACATCACATAACGCGCGCAGGCAGTCACTATTCGTTGCGAATTGGCCGAAAGTGGAATATAGAGCTCCGCTAGGGCTTGGTCGGTGGGGCGCAGGGGTTGCCGAGGGGGCGGCTGGGGTCGACTGGAGGCGGCTGAGATCGGTTGGGGTCGGCTGAGGTCGGCTGGGGTCGGCTGGGGTCGGCTGAGGTCGGCTGGGGTCGGCTGGCTGGAGGCGGACGGCGCGGGCGGCGTCGGTGCTTCGGAGCGCTCAGCCGAGCCGTACCGGCTTTTCCGGGCGTATGCCGAACTCCACCAGCCAGGTGCGCAGGGGGACCGCGTCGCCGTCCTCGACGAGGCTGAGCACCCGGGGCGCCAGGTCGGCCACGCGCTCGCCGTCGACCAGGAGGGTCGGGCCGTCGAGCCAGTCGAGCCCCGGAAGGGCACCGACGGTGTCCATCGCGGCGCAACAGACCATCGCCGTGACGTGATCGGCCAGGAGCTCGCGGTCGGTGCGCGGCGGCTGGAGGGGGAACAGGGGGAGCGCTTCCTGGTCCCACAGGGCCATGTCGGGGCCCTGCCCGGGCGCTGCGGGACCGGACGCGGACGGGGCGGGGGGCGCCGCCGCCGCTGCCGCGGCCTCCTCCCGCCCCAGCTCGGCACCGATCCCGGCGGCGAGGGCCGCGCTGCGGGGGTTCGGAGGCGAGAGCTCGTCGTCCTCGGCGAGGTAGACGGGTTCGGGGGCCGGGAGGGGGGCCGCTGTGACGGGAGCAGGGGCCGAGGCTGCGCCGGGAGCAGCGGCGGAGGCTGTGACGGGAGCAGCGGCGGGGCCGGCGCCCGGGGCGAGGTCCGGGTTCGGGGCGAGGTCCGGGTTCGGGTTCGGGGTGGTGTCCGGAACGGGGACGGCGCCCAGAGCGAGGTCCGGGTCCTGGTCGGGGTTCGGGACGGTGGCCTGGTCGGCCGAGGTGGGGACGGCGGCGGGGGTGGCCGTCGGGGCGGCGGAGGCCGTCGGGGGAGCCAGGTCGGTCGGCTCCGCCGGGTCCGTCCGGTCGGTCGGCTCCGTCGGGCCCGCCAAGCCGGTCGACTCTGTCCGGTCCGTCCGGTCCGTCAGGTCCGTCCGGTCGGCCGGGTCGGCCGGCTCCGCAGGGCCCGCCAAGCCGGTCGGCCCCGTCGGCTCCCTCAGGTCCGCCAAGTCGGTCGAGTCCGTCGGGTCCGCCAAGTCCGTCGGGTCCGTCGGGTCCGTCGGGTCCGTCGGGTCCGTCGGGTCCGTCGGGTCCGTCGGGTGAGAGTCCTCCGGGGCGGTGGGTCTGTCGGTCAGGTGGTCCAGGACTCGGGCCAGAGTGGGGCTGTTGTGGCCGTGGGGGCCGCCGGAGTGGGCGGTGCCGGTCGGGTCGCAGGTGCGGCGGACGCCGAGGGTGTCGAGGACCCGGTGGAGCCGGGCCGCGTCGGTGCGCCACTTACGGTCGACCACCTCGTCCGGGTAGTCCTCCCAGGCCACCGGTGACCAGTCCGGGCCCGGATCCGCGGGGCCGCCGTGGAAGAGGCGGGCGGCGAGCAGCGAGGCGGCCTCGTCGATCGTGCCGGGCTCTTCGAGCAGGTCGCAGGCGGGGCGCTCGCCGAGCCGGGAGGCGAACCCCTCGGCCAGCCGGTCGCGCCGGGACAGCTCGGTGAGGGCGGCGACGACGCCCGCGTCCAGCCGGGAGGGCCAGCGGCCCATCCGCCAGGCGGGCAGTGCCACCCGCGTCAGCAGACGGTCCCAGCCCGCGTAGGCCAGGCCCACCTGCTCCTGGGCGACGATGCGCAGCCCGTAATCCACAGCCTGTGCACGCTCGGAGGCCGCGGCGGCGACGCCCCGCTCCATCTCGCCGGCGTGGGTCTGACAGCCGCGCAGCATCAGGCGGGCGGCCCAGCCGATGCCCGAGCAGACGGGGCGCAGCACGGGATACCGGTCGCCCCGGTAGGCACTGACGGCCACCGCGGCGTCCAGCCCGCGCACGAAGCGCCGGGCCGCGGCTATGTCGGGGTGCGCCGAAGGGCCCGTACCGGCGACGACCGGGGCCAGCACGGCGCGCAGCTCGCCCACGCGCATCCACCACAGGAACGGGGAGCCGATGACGAGCACCGGTGACGCTCCCGCACGGCGGTGGAGGGGGCCGTGAGGGCCGCCCGGGCCGGCTATCTCGTCACCGCCGCGGGACGGCGGCGGGCTGTGGGCCGGGTGGGTGCGGTCCTCCAGCCAGCTGTCGCAGTCCGGCGTGAGCGCTATCGCGGAGGGCGCGGGGACGTCGAGGCGGTCGGCGAGGTCCCGGACCAGCCGGTACAGATCGGGGGCCGCCTCCTCGGCGACGGCGACCGTGGGGCTGACCGCGGGGCGTGCGCGGGCGACGACCAGGCCGATGACGCCGGCGGCCAGCAGTACGACCAGCGCGACGACGGACACCGTCCAGCGGGCGGCGTCCCATCCCGGGCCCACGAAGTGCCCGGTGGAACCGCCCGCCAGCAGGATCACCGCGGCGGCCGCGGGCAGCAGCGCGACGGCGAGCGCCCGGCTGCGGATGCGTAGCACCGCCAGTGCCCGGGCCCGCGCGGCCTGCGCGCCCATCTCCACTCCCATACCGGTCACGACCGGACCTCACCCCCTCCCTACGGTCCTGTTTCCCCCGGCTGTCTTCGCAGTGGTCACTCCCCCACTGTGGCACCGACCACCGACATCGCAATGCCGGTGGGCCAAGTGCCGGAACGAGGACCGGAACGCTTGCGCCGCACCCTAGTTGGCGCTCCGGCCCACGTCAGCCGGATAGCTCAGCGCTCACACGATGGAATGGCTTTGGGGAAAGGTGGATGACGGTGGGCAACGATCAGGCCCCGGGTTCCATGGGTCCTCCGTGCGGAGTTCCATGGTGGCCCGGGGCCTGAGAGATCCCTGCTGACGCCTGCCGCGGCGGGTGCCTACGCGCCGGCCGCCGCCTTCGCGGCGATGTCCGTACGGTGCTGCGAACCGTCGAGCCCGATGCGGCCGACCGCCTGGTAGGCGCGCTCGCGGGCCTCGGTGAGGTCCGTGCCGGTCGCGGTGACGGACAGTACGCGCCCGCCGGCGCTGACGACCGTGTCGCGGTCGTCACCGTCGTACTTCGTCCCGGCGTGCAGGACGTACGCGTGCGGGGCGTCCTCGGCGGCCACCTCGGCGAGGCCGGAGATCGGGTCGCCGGTGCGCGGTGTGCCGGGGTAGTTGTGCGAGGCGATGACGACCGTGACGGCCGCGTCCTCGCTCCAGCGCAGGGCCGGCAGGTCGGCGAGGTCACCGGTGGCGGCCGCCTTGAGGACACCGGCCAGCGGGGTCTTCAGCCGGGCCAGGACGACCTGGGTCTCGGGGTCGCCGAAACGGGCGTTGAACTCGATGACCCGGACACCGCGGCTGGTGATCGCGAGACCCGCGTAGAGCAGTCCGGAGAAGGGGGTGCCACGGTGGCGCATCTCGTCGACGGTCGGCTGGAGAACCGTCTCCAGGACCTCGTCCACCAGCTTCGGGTCGGCCCAGGGCAGCGGCGAGTAGGCACCCATGCCGCCCGTGTTGGGGCCCTCGTCGCCGTCGAGCGCGCGCTTGAAGTCCTGGGCGGGCTGCAGCGGGACGACGCTCACGCCGTCGGTGATCGCGAAGAGGGAGACCTCCGGGCCGTCGAGGAACTCCTCGATGACGACGCGCTCACAGCCGGCCGCGTGCGCCGCGGCGGCCTCCAGGTCGTCGGTGACGACGACGCCCTTGCCGGCCGCCAGACCGTCGTCCTTGACGACGTACGGCGCGCCGAAGGCGTCGAGGGCCTCGGCGACCTCCTCGGGGGTGGTGCAGACATAGGAGCGGGAGGTCGGCACGCCGGCCGCGGCCATCACGTCCTTGGCGAACGCCTTGGAGCCCTCGAGCTGCGCGGCCTCCTTGGAGGGGCCGAACACCGGGATGCCCGCGTCGCGCACGGCGTCGGCGACCCCGGCGACCAGCGGCGCCTCCGGACCGACGATGACCAGCTCGGCGCCCAGCTCGACGGCCAGCGCGGACACGGCCTCGCCGTCCAGGGCGTCGACCCGGCGCAGCTCGGCGACCTCGGCGATGCCGGCGTTGCCGGGAGCGCAGTACAGCGCGGTGACGGCGGGATCGAGGGACAGTGAGCGGCACAGGGCGTGTTCGCGGGCGCCGCTGCCGATGACGAGGACGTTCACGGGGGTCAGCCTAACGGGCGGGGGCGGGGGTGTTTTGTGCGGGCTTCCGAAAGCCGGGAGGCGGGGATGTCGTGCGTTCCTCCAAGCGGCAGGGCGTGGGGAGGGCGCCGCCGGGGGCGTCCGTGCCACCCCCTACTCGTTGGTGAACTCCTCGACCACCGTCGCTCCGAGCTCGCGCACGATCAGTTCGTAGCCGGAGAGGGCCGACTCGTTGAGGTCGGGGTCGTCGTCCTCGGGGGTGTCGTCCTCCGGAGCCACCGGTTCCGGGGCGGGCGGACGGGACGGCGCCGGGGCGGACGCCGCGTGGGCGTGGGCCGACGCCGATGTCGACGACGACGCGTGCTGGGCCGGGGCTGCGGGAGCCGACGGCGCCTGGGTCGGGGCCGCGCCCGACGGGGCCGTCGAACCGCCGCCACCGCCGTAGCCACCGGGGCTGCTGTGGCCACCGGGGCTGCCGTAGCCGCCGGGCGCACCGCCTCCGCCGCCACCGAGGCCGCCGGCCGGCGGGGGTCCCGAGCCGCCGGACGGGTCGATGACCGCGTCGATCTTCCACTGGACGCTGAACTGCTCGGCCAGCGCCTGCCGCAGCACGTCCTCGCTGCCGCTGCTCGTGAAGTTGTCACGGGCACCGGCGTTGACGAAGCCGAGTTGGAGGGTCGTGCCGTCGAAGCCCGCCACATGGGCGTTCTGGCTGAGCAGGATCCAGGTGAAGCGACGGCGGTTCTTGACCGCCTCCAGGATGTTCGGCCAGAGCATGCGGGGGTCGAGGCCGCCGGAGGGGGGCGCGTACCCGCCGGGCGCGGGCGCCGGGGCGGCTGCCGGAGCCGGAGCCGGGGGACCGGCCGAGGCGGCGGGGGCCAGGCGCGGCCGACCGGTCCGGTGCCTGACCCGGTACGGGACCCTGCCCCGGGCCCGGACCCCTTACCGCGGCGCGGGCGGCGGCCGCCCCGCCACCGGGCGGGATCGGCGCGCCCCCGGGCAGGGGGGCACCGGCGTGCGCCCCGGGGCCGGGCACGTAACCCATCGTCGGCATCGCGGGCGCACCGTGCGCCGCCCCCTGCGCGCCGCCGCCCGGCGAGAAGTTCACGCCCCGCTCGATGCGGTCGAGCCTGGCCATGACGGAGCGTTCGTCGCCGTAGGCGGCGGGCAGCATCACGCGCGCGCAGATCAGCTCGAGCTGGAGACGGGGTGAGGTGGCGCCCCGCATCTCCGTCAGCCCCTCGTTGACGAGGTCGGCGGCGCGGCTCAGCTCAGCCGCGCCGAAGACGCCGGCCTGGGCCTGCATGCGCTCGATCACGTCGGCGGGGGCGTCGATGAGCCCCTTGTCGGCCGCGTCCGGCACGGCGGCGAGGATGACGAGGTCCCGGAGCCGCTCCAGCAGGTCGGCGACGAAGCGGCGGGGGTCGTTGCCCCCCTCGATGATCCGGTCGACCACTTCGAAGGCGGCGGCGCCGTCACCGGTGGCGAAGGCCTCGACGACGGAGTCGAGCAGCGAGCTGTCCGTGTAACCGAGCAGGGAGGTGGCCATGGCGTACGTCACACCCGCGTCGCTCGCGCCGGCGAGCAGCTGGTCCATGACGGACATGGAGTCACGCACGGAACCCGCGCCGGAGCGCACGACGAGCGGCAGCACGCCCTCCTCGACGGGGATGGCCTCCTGCCCGCAGACCTCGCCCAGGTAGTCCCGCAGGGTCCCCGGCGGCACGAGCCGGAACGGGTAGTGGTGGGTCCGCGACCGGATGGTCCCGATGACCTTCTCCGGCTCGGTGGTCGCGAAGATGAACTTCAGATGCTCCGGCGGCTCCTCGACGACCTTGAGGAGCGCGTTGAAACCGGCCGGCGTGACCATGTGGGCCTCGTCGATGATGTAGATCTTGTACCGGCTGCGGGCGGGCCCGAAGAACGCCTTCTCCCGCAGGTCACGGGCGTCGTCCACACCACCGTGCGAAGCCGCGTCGATCTCGATGACGTCGATGGAACCCGGGCCGTTCCTGGCGAGGTCCTTGCACGACTCGCACTCCCCGCACGGGGTCGGGGTGGGCCCCTGCTCGCAGTTCAGGCACCGGGCCAGGATCCGCGCGCTGGTGGTCTTCCCGCACCCACGCGGCCCGCTGAACAGGTACGCGTGATTGACCCGGTTGTTCCGCAGCGCCTGCTGCAACGGGCCGGTGACATGCTCCTGCCCGATGACCTCGGCGAACGACTCCGGGCGATAGCGGCGGTACAGCGCGAGAGACGACACGCTTACGAGGTTATAGGCGACCGCTGACATCGGGTCCCACGCGCGGACCCGGCACCCGGCCCCCACCGCACACGCAAGCGCCCCCCACGCACCCGCCAGAGCCGACCTACCCTTGCTGCCTTCCGGCCCTGGGGGAGTTCAGTCAGATAGCGCCGCGTGAGGGGCTGCGCACAGGCTACAGGATCTGAGCGGGGGGAACGAGTTCGCGAGCACTCCTCAACGTCTTGTATTGTTTGCCGCGGAGGATTCGCCTAGTGGCCTAGGGCGCACGCTTGGAAAGCGTGTTGGGGGCAACCCCTCACGAGTTCGAATCTCGTATCCTCCGCCAGTGCCTCACCGGGCACGATGTCGAAGGGCCCCGCTGCTTGCAGCGGGGCCCTTCGTCGTTGTCCGTCTCAGTTCGCCGATCCGGTGACGTTCGGTTCGACCGCCTGCGATGCTGCGCGTCATGCTCATGATCGCCACAGCATCGGCCGCAGCCTCATCCAACCCGACAGGGGTCCTGATCTTCCTCGCAGCCCTGGGGGCCGCAGCCATTTGCATCGGAGCGAGGTGGGCCTTCAACGTGCGCGGCGCCGTCGACGCCACACTGGCGCGCCGACGGGCCTCTCTGGAACTGAGGGGCCGGCGCACAGGCGACCTGAGTCTCGCGGACACCAAGAGCCTCGGCCCTGGTTTCTTCAAGTTCATGGGCAGCGTCACAGCCGTGGCAGGACTTGCCCTGCTGGCCCTGAGCCTGATCCTTGCGACCAGCTGAGCCGAGACCCCCAGGGACGTCAGGCGTCGCCCCAGAGCACTGTGCGTCATGCTCATGATCCTGAGCATGATTCTCGCGACCAGCTGAGGTGGAGTGGGTTTCCGAAGGTAACGGTCTGTGGTGGGGTCCCGTGGGCGCTTCGGCGGGCCAATCGGCGAAACACCAGGTCAGAGGCGCGTGGCTGCCCGCATTCCGGCCGAGGTGATGATCGCTGTCCGGGTCTGTGACGAACAGCGGGGAAAGACGGCCGCTACGAGTGGCCCATGCAGGCCCATACTGGAGGCAATGACAAAGCCATCGGCACCGAAGCGCTACTTGCCCACCAGTCCCTTCAAGGCCCCGGCCGCGCCGTCCCCGAAGCACTTCGAGGTGGGCGACCAGGTCACGCACGACATGTACGGCCTCGGCCGCGTGATCGGCATCGAGGACGGAATCGCGGCCCTCGTGGATTTCGGTTCGGCGCAAATGCGGATCTTGAGTCCCTACACCAAGATGAGCAAGCTGTAGGACCGCTGTGCCCGGTCACGGCACGCCAGGTCCGTTCGCGGCCCTGTAACGAATGGGAGACCTCTCATCGACCCGACCTCGCTGTTCTCCGCTCCGGAAGGGGCGACTCGCTATGCCACCGCGGCATCGCCGCCTCCGACGACCAACCCCTTCCAGGCCCCGGACTTCGGGGAGGACGAGATCTTCCTGATCGAGGATGCGCAGGCACCCCTCTCCGGCATGGGTGCGGCTCGACGCCAGGCGAGCTAGCTCCGGCCGGTGACCGTGGCCTCGCAGCCCGCGGCCATGCACCGTCCCGGTTCCGCGCATGCCGAAGGGCCCCACCGTTCGCCGAGTGGGGCCCTTCGACATGTGCGGAACCGGCGGGTCAGCGAGCCCCTTCGGCGAGCAGCGCCAGCTCGTCCAGGAACGCCTCCGCCAGCAGGCCCGCGTCCTCGCTGCCCGAGTTGGTGGCGACGCTCAGCGTGTGGCCCTTGGTGCAGCCGCCCAGCGCGAAGGTGGCCGTGTCGGCCGGGGGCACCATGGGGACGATCGTGAGGTGGCGCAGCGGTCGTCCGGCCAGGGTCTGGCCCTGCTCGCGCAGATGGACGTAGGAGCAGGCCGCCGGCGCGTACGCGGGCGCGAAGATCTTTCCGCCGGCCAGCGCCAGGGTCGCCCCGGGAACCGCCGCGAGCGTGCCCTCGACCAGCTTCTCGGCGGTGCGCCGGGGGCGGGTCACGGTGGTCAGCAGGCCGGTGCACGCGGTCAGGCGGGCCGCCGGGTCGGCGAGGGTCACCGGTGCGGGGACCCGGACGTTGGCGAACGCGTTGCCGAGGAACTCACCGCAGTCGTCGGGCCGTTCGTCGACCGGGACCGACAGCCACACCTGCCGCGCAGCCGGATCCCGGTCGCCGCCGCCGGAAACGGAGGCGCGACCCGAGTCGGCGTCGGCGGCGGAACCGGTGTCCGAAGCCGCGAGGCAGGCGCGCAGGACTCCGGAGACCGCCGCCAGGAACACCTCGTTGGTGGTCGCCGGGCGGGAGGCGCCCGCCGCTCCCACGGAGACGGCCGCGCGCGCGGCCCGCAGGACGTCGGCGCGCAGCCGTACGACGGTGTACGCGGGCTCCCGCGGGCCCCGGTGCGGCAGCGGCACCGCGCGGCCCGTGGTCAGCAGCCCCGGCGGGCCGCCCCCCGTCGGACCGGGGCCGACCGTGCGTCGCCGGGGGCCGGGCACCGCCAGGGACGCGGCCCCGTCCAGCGGCCCGCCGTCGTCGAAGAGGGCGCGCAGCAGGGTCGTCAGGGAACGGCCGTCGAGCAGGCTGTGGTGCATCCGGAACAGCAGGGAGAACTCCCCCTCCGTCGCCCCGCGCAGCAGGTGCAGGCTCCAGGGCGGCCGGTCGGCCGGGAACGGGGTGTGGAACCACTGCCGGACCGCGTCCCGGAGGGTGAGGTCCGCGCTGTCGATCTGCTGGGCCAGGTCGTGGCCGTCCCGCCGCGCCCAGCGATGCCGGCCCGTCCACCAGGCCAGGCCCGTCCGGGCGCCGCCGGGAGCGACCAGGGTCTGGGTGAGCCTGGGCAGCGCCTTCCAGCGTTCCTCCACCAACGCCCGCAGCTCGTCCAGCGACGGTGGGGCGCCCGCGAGGTCCAGGGCGATCCCGGCGTTGGGCGGGCCGAACGGCCAGCGGGCCATCCCCTCTTCCATCAAGGGCAGATGCGATCCGGGCATGAGACTGCTCCTGTCGTGGGCCGTCCGTGCCGTGGGCCGGTCCTGTCGTGGCCGGCTGCTGACGGACGACGTCCTGTACCCCCAACGGCCGATCGGACCGGCGGTCACGTCCGCCGCGTCACCGGCAGCCCCGCCACGTACCCCTCAGGTGTTCCGCAGGTGTCAACGCGCGGCCGTGGAGGCTCCCTGATGGGGTGACACTGCCGCAGGTTTGCGGTCACGAACGGTGTCCTTGCGCCTTTAATCGGGACTCCGCGTCCGCCGTTCGGGCGCCCCGTTCCCGAATCCCCCGCCCCGGCTCCGTGCCGGACAGGAGTTGTGTGTCGTGCCTGGTACTCATCCGAATCCCGCGCACATTCCCGCGCACATTCCCGCGCACATCGCCGTGTTCAACGTTCCGATGCACGGGCATGTGAATCCGACCCTGGGGGTCGTCGAGGAGCTCGTCCGGCGGGGGCACCGGGTCAGCTACGCCGTCACCGAGGACTTCATGCACCAGGTGAAGGCGGCCGGTGCCGAGCCCGTGCTCTACCCGGACTCGGGGGACGGCTCGGACGCGCCGGAGGACATGGGCGAGGGGTTCGCGCGGGTCGTCGAGGTGGCGCTCGCGGCCCTGCCCGCGCTGACCCGGGCGTTCGGCAGGGACCGTCCGGACCTGGTGCTGTGCGACATCTACGCCTTCGCGGGCCTGATGCTGGGGGCACGGTGGCAGGTGCCGACCGTCGTGGCGTCGCCCACCCACCTCGCCTACGACGGCATCGTCCCGGAGTTCTTCGGCGTGCCCGGCCTCCCGCAACTGCCGGGCTTCGCGCGGCTGGCGGGCGCCTTCGCCGACCACGGGATCGAGGCCGCGCGGATCCAGGACCTCGTACGGCCCGAACACGCCGTCGCGTTCTTCCCCCGGACCTTCCAGCGCAGGGCGGACACCGTCGAGGCGCAGCGCGTCGCGTACGTCGGGCCGGCGCTCGGGGACCGCTCCTACCAGGGCTCCTGGCAGCCGCCGCGGCCCGACGTGCCCGTCCTGCTGGTCTCGTTGGGCTCCCAGTTCACCCGGCGGCCGGAGTTCTACCGGTCCTGCGTCCAGGCCTTCGCCGAGCTGCCCTGGCATGTGGTCATGTCCGTCGGCGCCGTCCCGCCGGACGGGCTGGGGCCGCTGCCCGCCAACGTCGAGGTCCATCCCCATGTGCCCCAACTCGCCGTGCTCGCCCACGCGGACGCCTTCGTCACCCATGCCGGAATGGGCGGCACGATGGAGGCCCTGCACTACGGCGTGCCGCTGGTGGCGGTCCCGCAGATGGCCGAGCAGCGGGTCAACGCCGCCCGGATCGAACACCTCCGGCTGGGCGTCCACCTGCCGCGCGAGAGCGTCACCCCCGAGGCGCTGCGCGAGGCCGTCCTGCGGGTCTCGTCCGACCGGGACATCCGCGCGGGCGTGTCCGCCATGCGCCGGGAGATCGCGGCGGCCGGCGGAGCGGCGGCCGCGGCCGACCTGATCGAGGGGGCCCTGTAGACCCGCAGTCCCCGTAGCCCCGGCACCGGTACCGCGTACCGGCCAGGAGGCCGGGACCCCTGTTCCGATGTTCCGAGGAGTGACACCTTGACCCTGACCCACGCCCTGGCGTCCGACATCCGCCGTACCGGCAGCGGCCGCCCGCCCCTCGAGGTGCCGGACTGCCGACCGCACCTCTATCTCCGCCAGGTACGCATGAGCGACCTGGACTCCATGAACCATGTGAACAACGTCCGGCTGCTGGAGATGATCCAGGACGCCCATATCGACATGTTCTATCTGCGCCCCGGACTGCCCGGGCAGGAGATCCGCCCGAGGTTCGTCTACGCACGCCACGAACTCGACTACACGGAGCCCCTCGTGCTCCAGCCGGAGCCGGTCACCATCACCACGACCATCGGTGACCTGCGCCGCTCGACCTTCCGCGTCACCAGCCGCGTCACCCGCGACGCCCGGGTGTTCTGCACCTGTGTGAGCACGGCCGTCGCCTACGACCCGGACGCCCGCTGCTCCCGTCGGCTCGAGGAGGAGGAACGTGCCCTCGCGGCCCGGCACGCCACTCCCGACCCGGCGCGCTGACCGACCGCCCCGCCGCGGGCAGCCGCTGTCTCAGCGCACGATCTCCACCGGCTTCGACTCGCTCACCTGGTCGGTCTCCGACACCCGTACCGTCACCTTCATCTCCCAGGTGCCGGGCAGCGGCAGGTTGACCGTGTCGGCGGCCCAGTAGCCGCCCCGGTCGGTGACCTTGGCGTCGAGGGGGCCGATGTCCTGGTCGGGCAGGCTGAAGGAGATGCGCAGCTCGGGGATGCTGACGAAGCCGCCGTCGGGGCCGTAGACCACGGCCTGGAGGCCGTTGTCGCCGACCCGGCCCGGGTCGAGGGTGACCTGCACCTTG
This sequence comes from Actinobacteria bacterium OV320, assembly GCA_001298545.1. GTDB lineage: Bacteria > Actinomycetota > Actinomycetes > Streptomycetales > Streptomycetaceae > Streptomyces > Streptomyces coriariae. The sequence continues at coordinate 751,319 of LJCX01000028.1, read as the reverse complement.
CCGCTGACGCCGCGGGCACCGGGGGAGTCGGAGCCGATGGTGAAGGGGATGTTGGTCACGGAGGCCACGGGCAGCCCGGCGGACTGTTCCGCCGTCGCCGCCTCGGCCGCCGCCCGGCCCGGCAGCGTGCCCGTCAGGACGGTCGTGAAGACGAGGACGACGACGGAGACGACGACCTCGGCCAGCACGGAGCGGCGCAGCGCCCGGCGTTGGGCGTCCTCGGCCGGGGTGAGGGCCGCACCGGCCGGTGGCCGGGGCTTCCCGGGCAGCGGCGGGCCGCCCGCCGGGGCGTCGACCGTGCCGGCCGCCACCCTGCCTTCCCCCCGTCCTTCCGCCAGGCCGCCCGCCGCGCCTTCGGCCCGGCCGCCCACCGGCTCCGGTACCCGCGCCTCCTGCGCCTCGGCAGCCTCCACCGTCACGTTCCTCGCCGTCCTTTCCCTTGTCACCGTCCGCCGCGACCGGGCCCCCGCCAGCAGCAGGAGCGTCACCGCGACCAGCTTGGCCAGCAGGACCCGCCCGTACGTCGTGTCCGTCAGCGCGGCCACGGAGCCGAGGCCACGCCAGGACTGGTAGACGCCCGTCACCACCAGGACGGTCACCGAGACGCCCGCCAGCTGCGAGAAGCGGCCGACCACGCGCGACGGGACGGACGCGCGGTAGAACAGGGTGAGCAGGGACGCCAGGCCGCCCAGCCACACCGCCATCGCCAGCAGGTGCAGCACGGTGGACGTCATCGCCGCCGGGACCTGGATGCCGGCCGACGCGTGTTCGGCGCCGGCCCAGGTCAGGGCCAGGCCCGTGGCCAGCGTGGCGCCGGTCAGCAGCGCGGCGCGGGGCGGCCGCTTCCCCTCCCCGAGAGCCTTGCGCTGCCACAGCAGCAGGCCCGCGGCCGCCGCGAGCAGCGCGAGGCGCGCCACCAGGGCCAGGCCCGGCCGGGTGCCCAGCGTGCGGGTCAGGCCCGACGGGTCCAGGGCCTGCGCGGGGCCGGTGCCGGCCTCGTAGGGGCCGCGGAGCAGCAGCAGGAAAACCGTCGATCCGGCGAGCGCCCACCAGCCGGCCAGCAGCAGCCCGCGCAGCGGCCGGACGTCCGGCGGGCGGCAGACGGCGATGAAGGCGGCCGTGCCGACGAGAAGCGCCGCGGCGAGGTACGCGAGGTAGCGGCCGATGTTGAAGAGGCCTCCGGTGGCCGGGTTCTCCACGGAGGTGCCGGGCAGGGCCGGCGGGGTCGCGGACGGTGTGCCCACCGAGAAGGTGAAGGCGCCGGCGATCGGGTGGCTGTCCGCCGACACCACGCGCCAGGCCACCGTGAACGTGCCGGTGCCGAGCTTCGCGGGGAGCTTGATCCGCGCGGTGTCGGCACGGCCGTCCGCGTGGCCCGCCTCGCCCGTGTCGACCCGCCGGTTGTCGGGGTCGAAGACGCGGAAGGAGTCGTCGAGCAGGCCTACGGACTCGGTGAAGGTGAGGGTGATGGCGCCGGGGGCCGCCTTGACGACGCTTCCGTCGGCGGGATCGGCGCCGCGGAGGGCCGCGTGCGCCGAGGCCGGGCCGCCGCCGAGGAGGAGCAGGACCAGCACGGTGCCCAGCAGCACCAGCCCTTGAAATGCCCTTCGGCCGCCGCCGTGTCCCCCGCTGCCGTACCGCCCACCACCGTGTCGTCCGCCATCTCGCCCTTCGCTCACGTCACCGCTCCGCCTTGCCTGGGACTCGAGACTCGTCTGCTCGGAGATACGTACGCATGCACGGGACATCCGGTTCACCACGTCGGCCGCGCCGACACCCCGCCGTCCACCACCAGGTCGTGTCCGGTGATCCAGGACGCGAGCGGCGAGGCCAGGAAGACACAGGCGTCGCCGACGTCCTCCGGGCGGCCCAGCCGGCCGACCGCGACCGCCTCCCGCCACCGCCGCACGCCCTCGGGCCACGCCTCGGCCAGCCCCTCCCGGTCGATCAGCCCGGGCGAGACCGTGTTCACGCGGATGCCGTACACCCCGTACTCCTGTGCCGCCGCTCGCGCGTGCATCACGACGGCCGCCTTGGAGGCGGCGTAGTGGGCGTGCCCGGGAGCCGGCCTCGCCGCTTCCACGGAGGCGATGTGCGTGATGCTGCCGCCGCGCTCCCGCATCACCTCCGCCGCCGCCTGGGTGCAGGCGAACACGCTGGTCAGGTTGGTGTCGACGACCGCGCGCCAGTCGGCCGCCGACATCCCGGGCAGGTCCCGCACCGGCTGTACGCCCGCGTTGTTCACCAACGCGTCGAGCCGCCCGCCGCCCCACTCGGCGGCCCGGGCCACCAGCCTTCGGCACTCGTCCTCGACGGTCAGATCGGCGCCGGCCAGGACGACGGCCCGCGCGCCGGCCTCGTCGGCGATCCGCTCGGCGAGCGCGTGCGCCGCCTCGGTCCCCGTACGGCAGTGCAGCGCCACCGCCGCGCCCTCCTGGGCGAACCGCAGCGCGATGCCGCGCCCGATACCGCCACCCGCACCCGTGATCAGGGCCACCCGGCCCGCCAGCAACGTCATGGGCGGCACAGTTGCGCGATGAGGGCGGCCCGGTCCGGGTGCCGCGCCGTGAGATCGGCCGCGTCACCGTGCTCGTAGTCCCCGTAGGTGAAGCCGGGGGCCATCGTGCAGCCGAAGAAGGTCCAGGCGCCCCCGGTGGCCACCCGCGCGCCCATCCAGGTGCGGGCGGGCACGGTGAGCTGCGGCTGCTGCCCACCGAGGAGGTCCGGGCCGAGCACCGCCGTACGGGAGGTGCCGTCGGGGGCGAGGAGCAGCAGCGAGAGCGGGTCGCCGAGGTAGAAGTGCCAGACCTCGTCGGTGGGCAGGCGGTGCAGGGCCGAGAAATCGTCGGCGGTGAGCAGCGCGACGATCGCGGAGCCGGCGGGGCGGCCGTCCGGCCCCTCAGGGCCCGCCCAGGTGCGGCGGAACAGGCCTCCCTCGCGAGGGATCGGCTCCAGGCCGTAGTGCGCGACGAGGTCTTCGGGGGTGAGCGGTGAGGTCACCCGGGGAACGCTACCTCCCGGCGCAGAAACGCCAGCTGCGCCTTCTTCTCGGGCAGATACACGTCCGGCAGGTCGATCTCCGGCAGGGTGACGACCGGCCCCGGTTCGAAGCCCTGCCTCAGGAAGCGGGCGACCGCCTTCTCGTTGCGCACATCGGGGTCCACCACGACGCGCCGCCGGTCCAGGCCGACCAGGACGTACGAGGAGAACGCGCCCATCAGCGCCGCCGACCAGCCCGACCGCGCCCCGCGCCCGCCGGCCGGTGCGATGAGCACATGGACGCCGATGTCCCCGGGCTCGACCGGGTAGCACTCGCCGACCCGGTCCTCGGTCGGCTCGTACGTCTGGAGGAGGGCGACCGGTTCGCCGTCCAGCTCGGTCAGGAAGGCGTGATGGGTGTCGAGGCCGGCCATGTGGGCGTAGATCTCGGCGACCTGGTCCCGCGTCAGACCGTTCATGCCCCAGAACGCGGCCCGCTCCTCGCTCACCCAGCCGTGGACGACGTCCGCGTCGCCCTCGGCGTCGAGCGGACGGAGGCCGACGGTCCCGAACCCGTCGAACACCTGCTCGTGCACGTAGACGTCCGGGGTGTCGCGGCTGTCCTGGCGGTCACTCATCGTCGCTCTCCTTCTTCAGCTGTGCCCAGTCGGTGACGACCGGGGCCAGTTCGCCCTTGAGCCACAGGGGGAGCTGGTCGTGGTGGTGGGGGTGGCCGGGGAGGCCGGACGCGCCGTAGGGGACGACCCACAGGCTGTCCTCGCGGCGGGCCAGGTCCCACACGTAGCGGGCGGCCGGGCCCCGCGCGGCGAGGTCGGTCCAGCCGGGCACGGCCGAGGTGCACAGCACGCAGTCGTGGTCGCCGGAGAGGGCCGGGGCCTGCCGGCCGGGGTCGGGCAGCGCCTGCCAGGGGGCCAGGCGGTGGGTGTCGCCCCAGCGGGCGGCGGGCCGGCCGGCAACCTCCTCGAGGGCCTCCCGTACGAGCGCCGCCCGGTCGATGCCGTACAGCTCCTCGGCGCGCAGCAGATGTTCGAGGGCGAAGCCGACGCGCGGGAGGAGGGCCAGCCAGGGGAGGAAGACCTCCGGGTAGGCGGGCGGCGTCGTGAGGGCCGCGAAGGCCGGGTGGGCGGCGAGCCGGCGGACCAGGGCACTGCGCAGGGCCGCGAACCGTGCCGCGTCCTGGCTGTCGGCGTCCATCCGGCGGTCCCAGCGCAGCAGGCGGTCGCGGAGCTCGGCGGCCGGTCCTGTCAGGTCGTCGAGGGCGGTCAGCCGGTCCAGCAGGGGCGCGGCGGAGGCCAGCTGGGTGTCCGTGTGGATGGCCGGCATGTCGGACGCGGACCACTGCCTGCGCTCCGCCAGCAGCGCCCGGATGCGGTCGGCGCGGTGCGGCGGGGCGAACTCGACGCCCAGCTCCGCGGCGGGGCCCCGCTGGTTGGCCATCACCGCGACACCGTCGGCCAGTCCCGCGCGAGGCATCTCGTGCCAGCCGGTCCACTCGTGACCGGGTTCCCAGGCGGGCACCAGCCGGGTGCCGTTCGCCTCGGCGCGCAGCGGCACCCGGCCCGCGACCCGGTGCAGCAGGCCGCCCTCGGTGTCGGCGGCCTGGACGACGTTGACGGGCTCGACCCAGAGGTCGAAGGCGCGGTCCACGTCGGCCACCCGGCGGGCCCGGAGCAGCGGGAGCAGTGCCCGGAAGCCCAGGTCGGCGGTGACACGGGGCGGGTGGCGCAGGGTCAGCGCGAGCGGGGTGCCGTCGTCGAGGCCTTCCGGGCCGCCCGCGATCACCGGGCCCCGCTCGGTCTCCAGCACCTCCACCTCCACGGTCTCCTCGCCCGCCACCCGTACGAGTTCGGTGTGCCGGGCGACCCGGCGCCAGGTGCCGTCCGGGCCGAGCGCCTCGACGCCCGCGCCGGTGCGGCGCAGCCGTTCGCGGTAGAGGTCCTGGTAGTCGGCCATGGCGTTGGTGATGGCCCAGGCGACCGTGCCGGTGTGGCCGAAGTGGGCGATGCCGGGGACACCGGGGACGGCGAGCCCGACGACGTCGAACTCGTCGCAGGCCAGGCGGATCTGCTGGTAGACGCCGGGGTCCTCGATGAAGCGGTGCGGGTCGCCGGCGATGACCGCCTGCCCGGTGACCGTCCGCGCCCCTTCCACCAGCCAGCCGTTGCTGCCGGAGGTGCCGGGCCCGTCGGTGGCGAACAGGCCGACGGCCTCGGGGCCGAGGTGCCGGGCGGCCTCCTCGCGCCACAGTTTGGCGGGGAACCCGGCGAACAGGATGTGTGTGGCCAGCCAGACGGCGAGCGGGGTCCAGGGTTCCCAGCGGCCGGGCGCGAGGCCGACCCGGGTGAACTCGGGGGCCTCGCAGGCGGCCAGTGCCTCGTTGACTCCGTCGACGTACGCCCGGACCCAGTCCGCCGTCTCCGGGTCCTCTCTCTCCAGTTCGTCGAAGCAGCGTCTCGCCGTGTCGTCGAGGCGGGCGCGGCGCACGAACCGGTCCCAGGCGAGGGCCTCGGAGCCGAGGAAGGACGCCGAGGTACCGCGCGCCCTGTGCCGTTCGACCTCCAGTTGCCAGCCGCGGTCGCGGGCGGTGACCGATCCCTGGAGGCGGGCGAGGCCGCGCGCGCTGTCGGCACGCAGATGCGGGACGCCCCAGGCGTCACGGTAGATCTCGGTGGTCACCCTCTGACCCTTCTTTGCTTTAGGTTAGGCTTGCCTAAGTATGTGGTGCCGAAATCGTACGCGAGGGGTGGAGAAGCCATGGCGCAGGGGCGGGGCTGGGAGGGCACGGTCCTCAGACTGATGCGTGCGAAGGACTTCACGCTCACGGTCACCGGCGTGGAGGAGGTCACCGGCGAGTACCGCAGGCTGCGCCTCTCGGACGGCGGGCTGCTCGCCACCACCGGCGTCCACCCGACGATCTGGATCCGGCTCTGGTTCGAGAACGCGGGCCGGCCGCACCAGCGGGCCTACACCCTGGTCGACCCCGACCCGGCGGCCGGCACCTTCGCCCTGGAGTTCGCGCTGCACGAGGGCGCGGCCAGCGACTGGGCACGGGCGGCGAAGCCCGGCGACACCATCGAGGCGACCGTCCAGGGCACCGGCTTCGAAGCGCCCGCCCCGGCCCCCTCACACGTCCTCGTGATCGGCGACCCGGCCTCCCTGCCCGCCATCAATTCCCTGCTCGGCGAGGGCGAGGGGGCACTCGGCGCCGCCCCGGCGACCGTGTGGTTCGAGGGCTCGCCCGACGGTACGGACGGCCTCCCCTTCCGGACCGACCCCGCACGCCACGACATACGGCACGTGCCCCGGGTGGACTCGGGCGCCCACCTCGTCGAGCGGGTGAAGGCCGAGCTGCCCGCCCTGCTGACGGCCACCCCCGACCCCTACGTCTGGATCGCCTGCGACACCCGCACCACCAGGACACTGTCGGCCTACCTGCGCAAGGAACTGGGCCTCCCCAAGGAGCGGCTGCACGCGCTGGGGTACTGGCGCGCGAGCTGACGGCCCAGGCGGGATCATCGACGCATGGACGTCACCCTTCACCTCTCCCAGGACCCCGAGGCCGACGAGCTCCTCGGGCGGTCCCCGCTCGCCGCGCTGGTCGGGATGCTGCTGGACCAGCAGGTTCCGATGGAGTGGGCGTTCAAGGGACCCTGGACGATCGCCGACCGGCTCGGCGCCGACGACCTGGACGCGCACGACATCGCCGCCCAGGACCCGGAGGCCTTCGCCGCACTGCTCTCCGAGAAGCCGGCCGTGCACCGCTACCCCGGGTCCATGGCCAAGCGCGTCCAGCAGCTCTGCCAGTACCTCGTCGAGCACTACGACGGGGACGCCGGCGCCGTCTGGAAGGACGTGAGCAGCGGTAAGGAGCTGCTCGGACGGCTCCAGGAACTGCCCGGCTTCGGCAGCCAGAAGGCGCAGATCTTCCTCGCCCTGCTGGGCAAGCAACTCGGCGTCCGCCCCACGGGCTGGCGCGAGGCGGCCGGCGCCTACGGCGAACCGAAGTCCTTCCGCTCCGTCGCCGACATCACCGGCCCGGAGTCGCTGACGAAGGTACGGGCCCACAAGCAGGAGATGAAGGCGGCGGCCAAGGCGGCCAAGGCGGAGAAGGCGAACAGGACGGACAAGCCCGCGCAGAAGTAGCGCGCCCAGGCCGGGTACCGCCCGGGACGGCAGTGCCACCGGGACGGCGGGGTAGGCCAGGTCGGCGGTGCCGCCCGGGTCGGCGGGACAGGCCGTGTCGGCGGTGCCGCCCGGGACGGTGGGGCAGGCCGGGACGGCGGGACAGGCCGGGTTGCCCACCCGGGGCCGGCGAAACAGGCCGGGTTGCCCACCCGGGAGGCGAAACAGGCCGGGTCACCTCCCAGGCCGACGGAACAGGCCGGCCTCACCCGCCCGGGCAGCGTCCGGGGCACCCACCCGAGGCGGCGGAACAAGCCGGCCTCACCCGCCCGGGAGGGCGTCCGAGGGGGTCGCCCAGGGCGGCGGAACAAGCCGGGTCACCCGCCCAGGGCGGCGGAACAAGCCGGGTCACCCGCCCAGGCCGGCGGAACAGGGCGGGTGGCCCGGTCGGGTGGTCCGCCAGGTGTCGCTCCGTGTGAGGCGGTTGTCCGCCGAACGGGCGGATCCGACCCCCGGCATGCTGAACCCAGGGCGTGTCGCGGGGAGATGACCTCTCATGAGCCCCGCAGCACGCCTCCCCCGCAGCCGCACCTGGCTGCGGACGCTCGCGCTGCTGCTCGCCCTGCTGGTGCCGGGCGCGGCCGCCGAGGTCTCGGCGGCACCCGTCGCCGCCGCCGAGCTCGCCGAGTACGACGTCCTCGACACGGCGCTGCGACCGGCCCCCTGCGCGCACCGCCCCGCCGCCCCGCCGCGCCCCGCCGCCCTCCCGGCCCCGACGCCCGGTGTCCCCGCGGACCCGCCGCGCCCCGCGCCGCACCGGCCGTCGTACGCCCTGCACGCCCTGCGCACCGTGGTCCTGCGCTGCTGACGGACGCCGTTCCCAGGCCCGTCGGCGATCACGCTCACGCAAGGAACATGCGAGGGAAAGAGTCATGCCCACAGACCCGTACGCGATCCTGCGCGCACTGCTGCGCGCGGAGGCCGCGCGCAATACGCAGAAACCGCAGGTGAAGGAAGCGAAACCGCAGCAGTCCCCGGAGCACCGGGACCGCTGACCGGTCGGCGGAGGCGGGACTACCGCCTCCGCCGGGCCGTGCCGAAGAGCGAGCGGGTGATCTCGCGGCCGATCTGCGTGCCGACGGATCGGGCCAGCGACTTGAACATGCCGCTGCCGACGACCTGCTCGACGACGGATCGATCCTCCTCGGGCTCCCGGGACCTGGACTCCTTCGCTCCCCGGACTTCCCGCGCTTCCCCCGCTTCCTCCGACTCCCGCGCTTCCTCCGACTCCCGCGCTTCCTTCGCCCTCTTCGTCTCCCCCGTCCCTCGCGTGTTCTGCGTCCCGCGCGGTGGCTCCGGTTGCCCGGCGGGCCGGGCCGCCAGCTTCTCGAACGCGGATTCTCTGTCCACAGCCTGTGCATACCGCTCGTACAGCGGGGACTGCCGCACCGACCGGTCGAGGGCAGGGCCGTCGACCGGCCCCATCAGCGACTCGGGGGCACGCAGCCGGGTCGCGGCCACCGGCGTCGGGGCGCCCCGCTCGCTGAGGACGGTCACGACGGCCTCGCCGGTACCGAGCCCGGTGAGCAGCTCCTCCAGGTCGTAGGAGGAGTTCGGGAACGTCTTCACCGTGGCCTTGAGGGCCTTCTGGTCGTCCGGCGTGAAGGCCCGCAGGGCGTGCTGGACCCGGTTGCCGAGCTGGGCAAGGACGTCACCGGGCACGTCCTTCGGGGTCTGCGTGACGAAGAACACGCCGACCCCTTTTGAGCGAATCAGCCGGACGGTCTGCGTGATGGAGTCGAGGAACGCCTTCGAGGCGTCGTTGAAGAGCAGGTGCGCCTCGTCGAAGAAGAAGACGAGCCTCGGCCTGTCGGCGTCGCCGATCTCGGGCAGGTCGTGGAAGAGATCGGCCAGCAGCCACATCAGGAACGTCGAGAAGAGCTGCGGCTTCTCCTGGACGGCGGGCAGTTCCAGGACCGAGACGACACCGCGGCCGTCGGAGGCCGTGCGCAGGAACTCGGCCGTGTCGAACTCCGGCTCGCCGAAGAAGCTCGCCATGCCCTGGGCCTCGAAGGCCGTCAGGGAGCGCAGGATCACCCCGGCCGTGGCCGTCGAAAGACCGCCGATGCCCTTCAGCTCGGCCTTGCCCTCGTCCGAGGTCAGGAAGGCGACGACCGACCGGAGGTCCTTGAGATCGAGCAGCTCCAGGCCCTTCTGGTCGGCGTAGTGGAAGATCAGGCCGAGGGACTGCTCCTGGGTGCGGTTGAGCTGGAGCACCTTGGCGAGCAGCACCGGGCCGAAGCTGGTGATCGTGGCCCGCAGCGGGATGCCGTGGCCGAGGCCGCCGAGCGCGTAGAACTCGGCCGGAAAGCCGGTCGCCGTCCATTTCTGGCCGACTTCCGCCGCCCGCCCCCGCACCCGGTCGTTCACCGCTCCCGGGGCCGACACCCCGGACAGATCGCCCTTGACGTCGGCGAGGAAGACCGGCACGCCCTGCGCCGAGAGCTGCTCGGCGATCAGCTGGAGCGTCTTGGTCTTTCCGGTGCCGGTGGCACCCGCGACCAGTCCGTGCCTGTTCAACATGGGAAGGGGGATGCGGACGGGGGCCTCGGGCAGACACTTCCCGTCCCACAGCAGCGCGCCCAGGTCGAGGGCGGGCCCGGCGAAGGCGTACCCGGCGGCGATGTCAGTGGCGCTCGTCGGCTCACTCATCGACAGACCCTCGTTCCGTTTTACCCCCGTTCATCACGTCTTTTCCAGCGTCGCACTCCGTCTCCATGGCTGCGCCCGGAACGTCTGGACCGGTAGGCTTTCCGTGTGATCTTCAAGCGCATCGGAAACGGCCGGCCGTACCCCGACCACGGCCGGGAAAGCACCCGGCAGTGGGCGGACGTCGCGCCGCGCCCGGTCCGCCTCGATCAGCTGGTGACCACCAAGCAGCAGCTCGACCTGGAAACCCTGCTCGCGGAGGACTCCACGTTCTACGGCGACCTCTTCGCGCACGTCGTGAAGTGGCAGGGCGACCTGTACCTGGAGGACGGGCTGCACCGCGCGGTGCGGGCGGCACTCCAGCAGCGACAGGTACTGCACGCGCGCGTCCTCGAGCTGGACTGACCCCGGCCAGGAGCCCCGCCAGGGGCCCTGTCAGAACCCCGCCCCGGCCCTGGCCGACCCTTCGGGTTGACCCTTTCGGGTGCTTTCCCGCGCCTCGAGCGGTGTCGGATGATCGTTTATTCGTCACGGCCGCCCGGGCGCACTACGCTGCGCCCATGAGCATGCTGACTCCCCCCGGCATGGGCGGCAAGTACCGGATCACGGGGGACAAATACCCCCGCATGCGCCCCCACCGACGACGCGGCAGGCTGGTCGTGGTGGTCGTCGCCTGCGGCGCCGTGCTCGGCGTGGCCGGCTGGGGCACCCTCCAGCTCATCGACGTCTTCACGGGCGGTGGAGGCACGGCCACGGCTGCCGGAGTCGGCTGCTCGACGAAGGCGACCAAGGCGAGCCCCGCGGCCTCCGCGTCCGCAGCCGCCGCCGTGGTCGGCGCGGCGCCCAAGCCCGCGCAGATCACCGTGAACGTCTTCAACGCCACCACCCGCAGCGGCCTCGCCAAGACCACCGCGGACGAGCTGAAGAAACGCGGCTTCAAGATCGGCGAGGTGGGCAACGCCACCAAGCAGTACGACAAGAAGGTCACCGGCACCGGGATACTGCTCGGCCCCGCGGCCTCGCTGAACACCTCGCTGCCGGTGCTCGCCACCCAGCTCACCACCGCCGAGCGCCGCACCGACGCGGCCCGTGCGGGCACGGCGCTCGACCTGATCATCGGCAACCAGTTCAAGGCGCTGACCAGCCCCACGGCCTCGGTCAAGGCGCTGTCGGCCCTGGCCGCGCCGCAGCCGACGGCGTCCACGAAAAAGGGCTGCTAGCAGCAGCCCTTCCCGCCCCGCCACCCGCCACCTGGCAGTCAGGTGGTCGGACGGTCGGGTGTCGGCTTATTCGGCCGCGCCGTAGAGCCGGTCGCCCGCGTCGCCCAGGCCCGGGACGATGTAACCGTGCTCGTTGAGGTGGTCGTCGATCGCCGCCGTGACGACGGTGACCGGGGTGCCCGCGAGCTCGCGCTCCATGAGCTCCACACCCTCCGGGGCCGCGAGCAGCACCACGGCCGTCACGTCGTCGGCGCCGCGCCGGATCAGCTCGCGGATCGCGGCGACCAGCGTGCCGCCGGTGGCCAGCATCGGGTCCAGGACGTACACCTGGCGGCCGAGGAGGTTCTCCGGCATACGCGTGGCGTACGTGGACGCCTCGAGCGTCTCCTCGTTGCGGATCATGCCCATGAAGCCGACCTCGGCGGTCGGCAGCAGCCGCATCATGCCGTCCAGCATGCCGAGACCCGCGCGCAGGATCGGCACGACCAGCGGGCGCGGGTGGGAAAGCTTCACGCCGGTGGTCGGGGAGACCGGCGTCTTGATGTCGACCTGCTCGGTGCGCACATCACGCGTGGCCTCGTAGGCGAGCAGGGTGACCAGTTCGTCGGCCAGCCGGCGGAAGGTCGCGGAGTCCGTGCGCTGGTCGCGCAGCGTGGTGAGCTTGTGGGCGACCAGAGGGTGGTCGACGACGTGGAGACGCATGTCCACAACAGTAACCGGGCCGAACCCGCCCGGCGTCCCCACTCACAGTGAACCTCTCCCCCTCGGCTGGCCTCGGGTTGGGCCGTTGACCGGCATCAAACCCCCCGTCGGAGGGAAAGTGGGAGAAAGGTAAGGAGACGGACCGGGGTACCCGGAGTGGTGTGCTGATGCCTGAGCTGCCCAACCTGCCCGACAACGACTCGCCGCGGAAGGCGCGGCCGGACGAGACCGACGCCGAGCGGCGACGGCGCCGCGCCCGGTTCCTGCGCGAGCTGGCCGAGGCCCGCGAACTGCGCGACCGGGTCCAGCCGCGCCGCGCCAAGACCGCCCGGCTGCGCCACGCGATGCGCATGCGCACCTTCCGCTGGTAGCCGCGGCCGTACGGGACTTGGGGCATACGGGGAAGATCGCCACCGTCACGGGTGTCACGTGGGGCGGGCGTGCGTGGGCGCATGGCAAAGCCGCGTACGATCCGCTGTTGGCGGCAACGAGAGCACCGGTGAGTCGCTCGACGGACGTCTCGTGTACGTGCACATGGACGTATGCGTGGGCGTGCGATCAAAACCACCGGACACAGGGAGCCGAAGACGTCCCCTGGACGCTCTGTTTCTGCCACGATTCCGAGTGGGTGGGGCTCGGAGCCTGAGCTCTCTCCGCCCGCAACCTCCGCCGGGGGGACCCCCAACCGGCACGCCTAAGACCAGTGGGAGAGTCACGGTGTACTTCGCCGCACTGCTCGCGCGCACCGAAGACGGGTGGGAAGCGAGCGACACAGAGCTCGACGATGTGGAGACCCTGTCGGATCTGGCCGACCTGGCCCGGGAGGCCTCTCCCGACGACGACACGGTGCTCGTGCTGATCGAGCAGGAGGACTCCTGGTTCGGGGTCGTCCGCATCGACGGCGAGGAGGACCCTCGCATCTTCGTCTCCGACGCCGCCGCCGCCGCCCGCAGCTCGTACGGCGAGATCCTGCTCACCGACGAACTGCTCGGAAGGGACCCGGGTGACGACGACGACCTGGACGCCCTCGACCTCGACGGCACCGAGGACGGTGAGAACGAGGACGAGGACGACGACACCGAGGACGAGGGTGCCGTCGGCGTCGTGAACGGCAGCCCGGCCGAGGCCGTACCGCACGGTCCGGTCGGCGACGCCGGCATCCTCGACGACCTCGGCGTCGGCGAGAAGGAGCTGAGGTCGCTGTCCTCGGACGCGGTCACCGAGATCGCCGACGCCCTGGGCGCCTCGGAGGTCCTGGAGACCGTCCGCTGACCGCACCGCGAACGGCGCCGGATCCCGTACGCGACCGCTGGCGGGCCGCGATGCGGCTCGCCCTGGACGAGGCGCGGCTGGCCGCCCGGGACGGAGACGTCCCGGTCGGCGCCGTCGTGCTGGCTCCGGACGGTACGACCGTCCTCGCCAGGGGCCACAACGAACGGGAGGCCGGCGGCGACCCGACGGCCCACGCGGAGGTGCTCGCCGTACGGCGGGCGGCCGCCGCGCTGGGCGAGTGGCGGCTGTCCGGCTGCACGCTCGTCGTGACCCTCGAACCGTGCACGATGTGCGCGGGCGCGCTCGTGCAGTCCCGGGTGGACCGGGTCGTCTACGGCGCCCGCGACGACAAGGCGGGCGCGGTCGGCTCCCTCTGGGACGTCGTCCGCGACCGACGGCTCAACCACCGCCCCGAGGTCGTCGAAGGAGTCCTCGCCGAGGAGTGCGCGGGGCTCCTCACGGAGTTCTTCCGCGACCGCTGACCGCCCCCGAATACCGATTTCAAACCAGGGCCCGCCTTGCTGTAAGGTCTCCCTCGGTAGCGTGTCCGAGCGGCCGAAGGAGCTCGCCTCGAAAGCGAGTGTGGCGCAAGTCACCGAGGGTTCAAATCCCTCCGCTACCGCTTCTGGATGAAGGGTCCGGCTCCATGAGTCGGGCCCTTTGCCGTGTCTGCGAGCTTTCGCGTGGCTCGGGGTGCTTGCCCAGGTACACCCAGGCGAGGCCGCCGACGACCGGGGCGCTGAGCAGGAAGAGCAGCCAGAGCAGTTTCGGCACGTACCGGACGCGCTCCCCGGGGGTACGGGCGCAGTCGAGCAACGCCCACAGGCACAGCAACGCCACGAGGACCATCGGGGCGACGGTCAGCGGTTCCAGCAGTCCCAGCATTTTCCTCCCCTTCCCTTCTTCCACTCCGCCCGGCACGCACCGGCGTTCACCCCCTCATCGGATGACGACCCGCGATCGGTTCACGAACGCGCCGTGGACATTCAAAAGCGGTGTGAAAATCGCACTTACGGTTACACTCGCCGCCGTCAACAAGGCCCGGGTGGGCTCATACAGGGGAGGCCAGGTGGCGGTGAACGCCAAGAAGATCGCCGTCTACGTACTCGTGGTCTTCGTGCTCTACGTGATCATCACGGACCCGGCGAAGGCGGCCGACTACGTCCAGATAGGCTTCCAGGGCATATCGGACGCCGCCAAGGCCGTCGGCGACTTCTTCACCTGGCTGGCCGACGGGGCCGAGTAGCTCGCACTGGGAGTGCCCATGATCCGCCACCTGGTCCTTTTCAAGCTCAACGAGGGCGTCGAGCGCGACGACCCCCGGGTCGTGCGGGGTGAAGCGGCCTTCCGGGCGCTCGGCGGCCGGATCGAGGAGCTGCGCTTCTGGGAGCTGGGCTGGAACATCAGCGACCGGCCCATCGCCTACGACTTCGCGATCAACTCGGCGGTCGAGGACGCGGACGCGCTGAAGCGGTACATCGAGCACCCGGCCCACCAGGAGGGCGTCGCCCTGTGGCGCGAGTTCGCCACCTGGGTGGTCGCCGACTACGAGTTCTGAGCCGCCCTTCTCGGCGCACTTTCAAGCAGCCCTTTCGTCGGTTCGGAGCCCTCCGCGGGAACAGCGGGGGGCTTTCGCACGCCGGGAATCAAGGTGTACGGCTGAACTTCTCCTTCAACACGGCGTTATGGGGTGCTTGCACACAGTGCACATGTCTTGTGATGCTATGACCGCTTTTGACGGATGAGTTGACCGATGTTGACCTGACGAAGAGGTGGCGTTGACCGTGTCGGCCAGTACTGCGCCGCCTCAGGAAGAGGCACCCCCGGCACCCGCCCCCGCGCCTGCCCTGGAAGCCGTCCCGCAGGCCCCTGCGGCAGCCGTCACGGAAGCCCTCGCGGAAGTCCCCACGGAACCCGTCCAGCCGCCCGAGCGGCGCCGGGGCGCCGACACCCGGGCGCTGACCCAGCTGCTCTTCGGTGAGCTCAAGGAGCTCCAGCCGGGCACGCCGGAGCACAACCGGGTGCGCGGGGCGCTCATCGAGGCCAACCTCCCGCTCGTGCGCTACGCGGCCGCCCGCTTCCGCTCCCGCAACGAACCGATGGAGGACGTCGTCCAGGTCGGCACCATCGGCCTGATCAACGCCATCGACCGCTTCGACCCGGAGCGGGGCGTGCAGTTCCCGACGTTCGCCATGCCGACGGTGATCGGCGAGATCAAGCGGTACTTCCGCGACAACGTCCGCACGGTCCACGTACCGCGCCGGCTGCACGAGTTGTGGGTGCAGGTCAACAGCGCGACCGAGGACCTGACGACCGCCTTCGGCCGCACTCCGACGACGGCCGAGATCGCCGAGCGGCTGCGCATCGGCGAGGACGAGGTGCTCTCCTGCATCGAGGCGGGCCGCTCCTACCACGCCACCTCGCTGGAGGCGGCCCAGGAGGGCGACGGCCTGCCGGGCCTGCTGGACCGCCTCGGCTACGAGGATCCGGCGCTGGACGGCGTCGAGCACCGCGACCTCGTGCGCCACCTCCTGGTCCAACTCCCCGAGCGCGAGCAGCGCATCCTGCTCCTGCGCTACTACAGCAACCTCACGCAGTCCCAGATCAGTGCCGAACTCGGTGTCTCCCAGATGCACGTGTCCCGGCTACTCGCGCGTAGCTTCCAGCGGCTTCGCTCGGCGAACCGCATCGAGGCGTGACGCGGGGCCCGAAGGACACGTCACTCGATCAGGGCTCGGAAGCATGAGCGAGTCGTCACCGCTGAGAGCGAATCACTCAACCGGCCCCTTCCCGGCAGATCTGCGCTGAAATGCCGTCAGACCCCCTCTTTCCAGGGCTGATTCGTCACTCACATGTCGACATGTCACTACAGCGTGTTGCCGACATGTGACATTCTGCCGGAAGCGCGTTTGCCGGGGCTTCGGCTCCGGTATTCAGGTGAAGGCTGACGTTCCTCAAGCGGGAATGTTCGCCGCGACCGTCCCGCGACCCAAAGGGGGTGGCATGTCCGCAGATCAGGGCAGCTCCGAGGTGCTCACGCTCACAAAGAGCGAGTCCGCGCCAAGCGCGCCCGTCGAGCCCGCCGTGCTCGACGTGCTCGACGACGTCACGGCCCCCGAGGCCGCTCCGGCCCCGGTACTCACGACAGGGGCCATCGACACCCGCACCCTGTCCCGCTCCCTGTTCCTGCGACTGGCCACCCTCGCCGAGGACAGCCCCGAGCGCATGTACGTCCGGGACACCCTCATCGAGCTCAACCTCCCCCTCGTGCGTTACGCGGCGGCCCGCTTCCGCTCGCGCAACGAACCGATGGAGGACATCGTCCAGGTCGGCACCATCGGCCTGATCAAGGCGATCGACCGCTTCGACTGCGAACGGGGTGTGGAGTTCCCGACGTTCGCCATGCCGACGGTCGTGGGCGAGATCAAGCGCTTCTTCCGCGACACCTCGTGGTCGGTGCGCGTCCCGCGCCGCCTCCAGGAACTGCGCCTGGCCCTCACCAAGGCCAGCGACGAGCTCTCCCAGAAACTGGACCGCTCGCCGACGGTCGCCGAACTCGCCGCGGTGCTGGGCGTGTCCGAGGAGGACGTCGTCGACGGCCTCGCGGTCGGCAACGCCTACACGGCCTCCTCGCTGGACTCCCCGGCCCCGGAGGACGACGGCGGCGAGGGCTCCCTGGCCGACCGCCTCGGCTACGAGGACACGGCCCTGGAGGGCGTGGAGTACCGCGAGTCGCTGAAGCCGCTGCTGGCCAAGCTCCCGCCCCGCGAGCGCCGCATCATCATGCTGCGCTTCTTCGCCAACATGACCCAGTCCCAGATCGGCGAGGAGGTCGGCATCTCCCAGATGCACGTCTCCCGTCTGCTGACCCGGACCCTGGCGCAACTGCGCGAGGGCCTGATCTCCGACTAGCCGGACGCGGCCCGAGGACTTCCCTCCTGACGGAGCGTCAGCGACACTGACGCGATGCGAAGTCCGACACGGGATCCGACACGGGCACGTGGCCGCCGGGGCGCCTTATGGGGCGCGTCGGCGGCCGCCGTCGTGATGGCGGCCGGCCTGTTGGCCGCCTGCGGGGGAGACGGGCACAGGGGCGGCTACGTCGCCATCGGCGGAGCGGGCGACACCGCGCTGCCGGACACGCGGACCGGCGACTCGGCGGATCCGACGGGCGGAGTACGGCTCGTCCCGCTGGACGACGAGAGCGGCTCCCCCGCGGGGCCGGCCGGTCCGGGGGCCCCGGCGGGCGAAACGGCCGGACACGGGTGGGAGGGCACCGGCGGAGGCGACACCGGGTCCGGCGCCTCCCGGACCACCACCCCTGGCGTCCCGGGCGCCTCAGGCACCCCGGGCGGCTCCCCTGGCGCCGAGGGCGGCTCTGGGGGTGCGGCGGGCGGCTCCACGGGCGGTACGCCTCCGGACGCGTCCTCACCGTCGCCCACGGCCCCGCCGAGCACCGCGCCCGCGGGACCTGCCTCGCTGGCCGTGAGCGAGCCCGTCCGCGCGGGGACGGATCAACGGTGGTGCGAGGACGTGACCCTCACCTTCCGCAACTCCGGTGGTACCGCGGTGCGTTCCGGCACGGTCACCTTCGGGACCCATGTCATCGACGCGATCGGCATCGACTGGGCGACACGCGAGTCGACGGCCGCGCTCCCGACGCCGATCGCCGCGGGAGCGCGCGAGGAGAAGACCTGGACGGTCTGCGTCGACGCGTGGCGCGTACCGCTGGGCATGCACGTCGAGACGCGGGACGTGTCGGTCCGGTGGGAGTGAGCGGGCGGCGCCGGACATGCGGGGAGACGGGGGCGTGCGCGCCGACCCCGCTGTGACGCACGGCGGTAGACGCGCTCGGTCACCCCGTCACCCCGTCACCCTGTCCGGTGCGGGCCGGCGGTTACTTCAGCGCCAGCCAGGCGACCGCGGCGACGATCACGACCGCGGCGACGATGCCGACGATCAGGCCGATACGGGGGCCGGACTGGGTGGGGGCCGGCTGGGCGGCCCGGGGGGCGCCGTCGTCGACGAACGCGCGGAACATCTGGGTGCTGCCGGCGGGGTCGTGGTTGCCCTGGGGGCCCTGCGTGTTAGCCATGGGCCGAGACACTAGCGAAAATGCGCGGGGCGCCCCAAGTGGGGGTAGGAAGTCCGGCCGAACGGAACCCCCCGGACCCGGTGGCGGGCCCCGCCGCACCGCCGCACCGCTCCGCCTCGCCGCCCCGCCGCACCGCCGCACCGGGAGGCGGCTCGGGCCGCGCCAGCCACCCCCGCTGCCAGCCACCCCCGCTACCGAGCCGCCGCTGCGGACGCCCGCCGCCGGGCCCCCGCTGCCAAGCCCCGCTGCCGCGCCCCCGATCCCGCTCGGATCGGGCACCCGCACCGCCCCCACCTGCACATTTACCGTTGCAATACTTGCCTTTGCCAACTTTTTGCGGGCCTCACGGCAGTTTTATTTGCCTGTAGCAACCAACCGCTCCTATGGTTGCCCTAAGCAACAAACTGGGAGGTGTGATGGCAGGGCAGGCGCAGTACGAGGAGCTGGCGCGTCAGCTCAGTGCCGTCGGGGCGGTCAAGCGTGACCTCGGGCGGATCCTGCCGCCCGACTGCTCCGCGGGCTCGGCCGGCGTACTGGCGCTCCTCGGCCGCCACGGCGACATGCGCATGAGCGCTCTCTCCGAGCTGCTCGCCGTCGACATGTCTGTGACCAGCCGACACGCCGCGCACCTCGCCGACCGGGGCTGGATCGAACGCTCCCCCGACCCGGCGGACAAGCGCTCCCGCATCCTGCACCTCACGCCCGAGGGCCACGCGATGCTCGTCGAGCTGTCCCGCCGGAGCACCGAACTGCTGGCGGAACGGCTCGGTGACTGGACCGACGCCGAGGTCGGCCGGCTGATCGCCTTGCTGACCCGGCTGCGCGCCAGCTTCGGCGACTGCCGGACGGTCACGCACCGGCCGCCGGCCCCGCCCGCGCCGCCGCCTCCCGTTCCCGTAAGCGAACAGACACCGACCACCCGTACACCCGCACAAGCAACATAGGAAAAGGAAGCCCATGGCAACGACCACACCAGCCGGTGTGCGGGCTCACGCGAAGCACGGCGGAGGGTCCCACGGCTCCGCCGAGGCCACTCCGATGACCCACCGGCAGATCATGGAGGCCCTCTCCGGGCTGCTGCTCGGGATGTTCGTGGCGATCCTCTCGTCCACGATCGTCTCGAACGCCCTGCCGGAGATCATCGGCGACCTCGGCGGCGGCCAGTCCGCCTACACCTGGGTCGTGACCGCCACCCTGCTGTCGATGACGGCGACCACCCCGCTCTGGGGCAAGCTCGCCGACCTGTACCCCAAGAAGGCGCTCGTCCAGATAGCGCTGGTCATCTATGTGCTCGGGTCCGCGGCCGCCGGTCTGTCGCAGAACCCCGGCATGCTGATCGCCTGCCGTGTCGTGCAGGGCGTCGGCGTCGGCGGCCTGTCCGCCCTCGCGCAGATCGTCATGGCGGCGATGATCTCCCCGCGTGAGCGCGGCCGTTACTCCGGCTACCTCGGCGCGACCTTCGCCGTCGCCACCGTCGGCGGTCCGCTGCTCGGCGGTGTCATCACCGACACCAGCTGGCTCGGCTGGCGCTGGTGCTTCTACGTCGGCGTCCCCTTCGCCGTCATCGCGCTGATCGTGCTCCAGAAGACCCTGCACCTGCCCACCGTGAAGCGGGACGTGAAGGTCGACTGGGCCGGCGCGTTCTTCATCTCCGCCGCGGTGTCGCTGCTGCTGGTCTGGGTCACCTTCGCCGGTGACAAGTACGACTGGCTGTCGTGGCAGACGTACGCGATGGTCGCGGGCTCGATCGCACTCGGGCTGATCTTCGTGCTCGTCGAGTCGAAGGCCACCGAGCCGATCATCCCGCTGCGCCTCTTCCGCAACCGCACCATCACCCTGTCCTCCATCGCCTCGATGTTCGTCGGTGTCGCGATGTTCTCCGGCACGGTGTTCTTCGCCCAGTACTTCCAGCTGGCCCGGGACAAGTCCCCGACCATGTCGGGCGTCATGACGATCCCGATGATCGGCGGCCTGTTCGTCTCCTCCACCGTCTCCGGGCAGTTCATCACCAAGACCGGCAAGTGGAAGGCCTGGCTGGTCAGCGGTGGCGTGCTCATCACGGCCGGCCTCGGTCTGCTGGGCACCATCCGCTACGACACGGAGTACTGGAAGACCGCGGTCTTCATGGCCCTGCTGGGCCTCGGTGTCGGCATGATGATGCAGAACCTGGTGCTCTCGACGCAGAACCAGGTCGAGCCGAAGGACCTCGGCTCCGCCAGCTCCACGGTCACCTTCTTCCGGTCCCTGGGCGGTGCGATGGGCGTCTCGGCGCTGGGCGCCGTCATGGCCAACCGGATCACCGACTACGCCAAGGACGGCATCACCGACCTCGGCCCCAAGTACGCCTCCCTCGCCTCCGGTTCGAGCTCCTCCAGCTCGATCCCGGACATGGACAAGCTGCCCGCGCCGCTGCGCACGGTCATGGAGAGCGCGTACGGCCACGGCATCGCGGACGTCTTCCTGATCGCGTCCGTCCTGGCGCTGCTCGCCCTGCTGATCACCCTGTTCATCAAGGAGGTCCCGCTGCGGACCAAGGGCGCGCTGGCACAGGCCGCCACGGCGGAGGCGGAGAACGCCGCCACTGCCCCGGCAGCGGCTACGGCTCCGGCTCCGGCCGCGGTCACCGCTCCCGCCGAGGAGCACGTCCCCAGCTGGGCGGTCGCCGAGACCGCTGCCGAGCCGGGCCGGGAGGCCGGTCCGCAGGGCACACAGCGGCTCGCCGCCGTCGCCACCGCCGAGCCCCTCCAGGCGCCCTCGGGCGGTATCCCGGTGCACGGCTTCGTGCGCGGCGCGGAGAGCGCGCCCGTCCCGCAGGCCGCCGTCACCCTGATCTCGCTCGCCGGACGCCAGCTCGGCCGGTCGGTCGCGCAGGCCGACGGTTCCTACGGACTGGACGCGCCGGGCACGGGTTCGTACGTGCTGATCGCCTCCGCCGACGGCTTCCAGCCGCAGGCCTCCACGATCGTCGTGAACGGTGAGCCGGTCGCGTACGACATCCTGCTCAGCGGGACCAGCGGCCTCAGCGGGGTCGTGCGCGCCGCCGAATCGGGCGAGCCGGTCAAGGACGCCATGGTGATCGTCACCGATGTGCGCGGCGATCTGCTGGCCACCGCGGCCACCGGTGAGCAGGGCGAGTTCTCCTTCGCCGAGCTGGTGCCGGGCGCCGTGACCGTCGCGGTGAACGCCGTCGGGTTCCGGCCGCGCGCCCTGCCCGTCGAGGTCGGCGCGACAGGCGTGACCCGCGAGGAGGTCGTCCTCGAAGCGGGCGCCCAGCTCCAGGGCGTCGTCCGGGCGCCGTACGGTCCGCTGGCCGACGCGCGCGTGACCCTCGTCGACGCGGCGGGCAACGTGGTCGGCACCGCCACCACCGGCGCGGACGGGGCGTACGCCTTCGCCGACCTCGACGGTGGCGAGTACACGGTCATCGCGACCGGCTACCCGCCGGTGGCCACCGCGCTGACCGTGGCGGGCGCCGGCGTCGACGGCCACGACATCGAACTCGCCCACCCCGGCGAGTAGTTCCGACAGTTATCGGCTCCGGCCCGGTGCGGGGGTTCTGCCCCGCACCGGGCCGGTTCCAGTTCGAGGAGTACATCAGATGGGACTGACCGCGAAGATCCGTACGCGGGACGGGTGGGCCGTGTCGCACGCGGTCGTCACGGTGACCGACATGGCGGGCGGCCAGGTGCTGCGCGCCGAGGCCGACGGGGAAGGCGCCGTCCGGGACGCGACCGCGCTCGTCCCGGGGGCGTACACCGTCATCGTCACGGCCGTCGGGTACGCGCCCGCGGCTTCCAGCGCGATCGTGACGGCAAGCGGCCGCGCGGAGGTGGGGACCGTGACCCTGGCCCGGCAGGGCGGCACGGAACTGCCCCCGCCCGGGCCCTGGACCGTCGACCCGGCGCACTCCGCCGTCGGCGCGGTCGCCCAGCACCTGGGCATCTCCAGCGTGCGCGGGCGGTTCACGCAGTTCTCGGCAGCGATCGAGGTCGCCCCGCACGACATCGCCAGGTCCCGCGTGGAGGCGGTGATCCGGGCGGCGTCCATCGACACCGGCAACGCCATGCGCGACACCCACCTGCGCTCGGCGGACTTCCTGGACGTCGAGACGTACCCGGAGATCACCTACCGCTCCGCCGGCCTGACCCCGGCGGGCCCGGACCGCTGGACCGTCCACGGCGAGCTGTCCCTGCACGGTGTCGCCCGTCCCGTCGACCTGGACCTCGCCTACCTGGGCACCGGCTCCGACCCCTGGGGCGGCACCCGGGCCGCCTTCCGGGCCACGACGGAGCTGCACCGCGAGGACTTCGCGATGAACTACAACCAGGTCGTCCAGGCGGGCATCGCGGCCATCGGCACGACCCTGAAGGTGGAGCTGGACGTCCAGGCGGTGCAGGGCGACACACTGCCCCAGGCGTAGGCACGGCAGGGTCAGCCGGAACGGGCACCGCTGCGCCTAGGCTGACGCCATGGCACCGAACATCGCGACGAACACCAAGGTCTCCCTGGACGAGTTGCTCGACTTCGTACGGCCCCGGCACCGCGCGATCCTGCTGACCCGGCGCGCCGACGGCAGCTCCCAGGCCTCGCCACTGACCTGCGGGGTCGACGACTCGGGGCGGATCGTCGTCTCCACCTACCCCGAGCGGGCCAAGACGCGCAACGCCAAGCGGGACGAGCGGGTCGCCGTGCTCGTGCTCAGCGACGACTGGAACGGGCCGTGGGTCCAGGTCGACGGCAACG
The DNA here is from genome assembly GCA_001298545.1 of Actinobacteria bacterium OV320. Lineage (GTDB taxonomy): Bacteria > Actinomycetota > Actinomycetes > Streptomycetales > Streptomycetaceae > Streptomyces > Streptomyces coriariae. The sequence goes on along the minus strand of LJCX01000028.1, from coordinate 728,456 downwards.
CCGAGGTGATCGACACGCCCGACTCCGTCGAGCCGCTCGTGGAGTACTACCGCAACATCGCCGGCGAGCACCCCGACTGGGACGAGTACCGCCAGGCCATGCTGAAGCAGGGCAAGTCGATCATCCGGATCACCCCGGAGCGTTGGGGCCCGATCGCGACCGGCGGCTTCCCGGCCCGACTGGTCACCGACCAGTAGAACGACCGGCAGGTGGCCGCCCGCCCCGACCAGTAGACGGGGCAGGCGAGCCAGGAGCTCCGAAGCCGCCGGGCCACGGAGCCCGGGATCAGCCGCGTTTCACCATGGCCTCGATGCCCGCGATCAGCAGGTCCAGGGCGAAGGTGAAGTCGCGGCTCATCATTTCCTCGACCGTGTCGCCGCCGCGGGCCGCCATGAGGGCCTTCGACTCCTCGATGATCTCGGCGGTCTGCGGGGCGCCGGCCGTCGCGGTCATGGCCTGGTGGAAGTACTCGTCCGGGGTCAGACCGGCGTCCGCGACCCGCGCGAAGAAGTGGCCCTCGATCGTGCCGTAGCCGTACACGAACTGGAAGACGGCCGAGATCGCGCCGGTGATCCCGTACGCGGGCAGGCCGGTGCGGCGGACGACCTGCTGGACCGTGCGGGAGAAGACGAGCGAGTTCGGGCCGATGTTGAGGTAGTGGCCGGCCAGTGGGGACAGCCACGGATGGCGGACCAGCAGCCTGCGGTACTCCGTGGCCAGCACGCGCAGCTGCTCTCGCCAGTCCGCGTCCTCGGCCGTCGAATCGGGCAGTGCCGTCAGCTCGCCGAAGGCGCTGTCCAGGGCGAGTTCGAGCAGGTCGTCCTTGGTGTCGACGTACCAGTACACGGACATCGCCGTCACGTTCAGCTCGGCCGCGAGCCGCCGCATGGAGAACTTGGCGAGCCCCTCCGCGTCCAGGAGCCGCACGGTGGCCTCGGTGATCCGGTCCCGGTCCAGTCCGGAGGGCTGTCCCCCGCCACGGCCACGCCGACGCGCCCTGCCCTCCAGCCACACACTGCGATGCGCGGCGCCCTTGGCGGTCTCGGCCATGGCAAGGCACCTTCCTTCCGGTAACTGGGGAAGATGCTAGGCCGAGGCCTGCCGTCGTGGCGCGGGGGACCGCCCTGACATGCGGCTCGGTCGCGCCGGCGAGCCGACCGGGCTCGGCAGGCCGAAGCCCACCGTCCTCACGCGACGACCTGCACCGACGGCTCCTTCCCGCGCTCCGCCCGGGTCAGCAGGGCCGCGGCGACCACCCCGCCCAGCAGTACGGCGGCCGCCCCGATCAGGAGGCTGACCTCCAAGCCGGAGGAGAACGAGTCGATCACCCGCGCCTTCTCCGCCACCGAGTTCGCCGCCGCCAGCGCCACCGGCAGGGACACGGCCGCGAACCGCGCGTTCAGCACGGCGCCGAGCACGGCGACCCCCAGCCCGGTGCCGAACTCCGCCAGCGTCCCGTTGACGCCCGCGCCCACCCCCGCCTTCGCCGGCGGGATCGAGCTCATGATCGCGTACGCCATCGCCGGGCTGGCGACCGACGTCCCGGCGCCGATGAGCAGCAGCCCGAGCAGCATCCCGGAATAGCCGCCGGAGGCGAGCGTGGCGACGGTCGTCAGGCCCCCGGCCACCAGCGCCATCCCCACCAGCACCGACACCGGCCCACCGAGCCTGGCCATCACCTTCGCCGACAGTCCGGTGAAGTTGAGGGCCACCACGGTCAGCGCCAGCGGCGCGGTCCGCAAGCCCGCCTCCAACGGGCCGTAGCCGAGGACGAACTGAAGCTGCTGGGTGAGCAGGAACAGCGCGCCGCCCATCCCGAAGGTGACCAGCACCGCGCCGGCGACCGCGCCCGTGAACCGCCGGTCACGGAAGAACGCCAGGTCGAGCATGGGATACGGGATTCTCGTCTCCCAGTAGGCGAACAGGGCGAGGACGACGACCGCCAGCCCCGCGCTCACCAGGACCCGCGACGACGCCCAGCCGTGCGAGGGGCCGGAGATGATCGAGAAGACCAGCGAGGTCATACCGACGGTCGACAGGAAGGCGCCGAGCAGATCGGGACGGTCGCCCTGCGGGTTCTTCGTCTCGGGGACCAGGGCGACGACGGCCACCAGGCCCAGCGCCGCCACCGGCAGGTTGATCAGGAAGATCGCGCCCCACCAGAAGTGGTTGAGCACGAAGCCGCCGATGAGCGGGCCGGTCGCGAAGCCCAGCGAGTTCACCGCGGCCCAGATGCCGATCGCCTTCGGCTGCTCCTCGGACACGAAGACCTGCATCACGACGGCCAGGGTGGTGGTGAACAGCAGCGCCCCGCCCACACCCATCCCGGCCCGCGCCGCGATCAGCTGGGCGGTGGTCTGCGAGAGACCGGCCGCCAGCGAACCGATGCCGAACAGTGCCAGGCCCGCGACCAGCATCTTCTTACGGCCGTAGCGGTCGGCGGCGCTACCGGCGGTGAGCAGCAGACCGGACTGCACCAGCGAGTACGCGTTGATCATCCACTGGATGTCGGCGGTGGCCGCGTCCAGCTCCCGGGTGAGCGAGGGGATGGCGACGTTCAGGACGGTGTTGTCGAGCAGGACGGTGAGCTGCGCGAGGCAGATGACACCGAGGATCAGCCAGCGCTGGGGATGTCCGGGGGAGCTTCCCAGGAGGGCCGTGGACGTGGAGGGGGACGAGGACGAGGACGGGGACGGGGACGGGGACGGAGTCATGTTCTACACCGTAGAGCTGTTCCCATACGCCGTACAACAAAGTTGTTCGGGACATGCCTCGGGCCATTCCTCGGGACACGATCCGGGACATGCGGCGGACGTGTGAGGCGGGGACACGAGGAGCGGGCACGAGAAAGCGGGCACGAGGAAGGGCGGCGACCGTGGTCACCGCCCTTCCTCACCCGCGAAACCCGCGGAGCGTCAGCCGCTCGCCTTCTGCGTCAGGTCGTAGAAGGTGGCCGAACCGACCGTCACCTTCTTGAAGTTGGCCTCGACCCAGGAGGTGATCTGCGAGGACGTGCCGTCGCTGCTGCCGCTCATGCCGCCGCCGGAGCCACTGCTGATGAAGTAGTGGATCTTGCCGTCGGTCACGTACTGCTTGAACTGCGCCAGCGTCGGGGACGGGTCGGTGCCGTTGAAGCCGCCGATCGCCATCACCGCGTCACCCGTGGCGAGCTGGTAGCTCGCGGCGTTCTGTGCGCCGATCGCGGCCGCCGCCCAGGTGTACTTGCCGGAGTCGGCCTCCAGCAGCTTCTTGGCCTCGTCGGTGACCGAGGCGCCGTTGAGCAGTCCGCCGACACCGCCACCGCCGCCCATGCCGCCGCCGTCGCCGGTCTGGCCGCCGGGACCGCCCTGCTGGTTCTGGCCCTGGCCCTGCGTACCGCCGTTGCCGTTCTGCTGGTTCTGGCCGGGCATGCCGCCGCCGGGGAAGCCGCCGGTGCCGCCACCCTGCTGGTTCTGACCCTGACCCTGACCCTGGTTCTGCGTGTTGCCGTTGCCGTTCTGGTTCTGGCCACCGCCGAAGCCGCCTCGGCCACCGCCGCCGCCCGGTCCGCCGCCGCCCATCATGCTCGCGCCGGACGGGCCGGCGGTCACGATGGAACCGGTGTGGCCCTCCTGGAGGGTGCTGACGGTGTACGCCGTCGGTCCGGCCAGCGCGGCCACCAGGCCCACGGAGGCCGCCGCGAGGGCGAGCTGACGGTTGATCCGGCCCGCGAAGGTCAGGCCGAGCGCGGCGGCCAGGCCGCCGATCAGCACCAGCCACTTCAGCCAGGGCAGGTAGTCGGAGGTGCGGTTGAGCAGGACGTACGACCAGGAAGCCGCCGCGACGACCGAGGTCGCGAGGGTGATCGAGGCCCACAGCTCGGACCGCTTCTCCCACAGCAGACCCGCGCCCATGCCGATCACGGCCGCCATGTAGGGAGCGAGGGCCACCGTGTAGTACTGGTGGAAGATGCCCGCCATGTAGCTGAAGACGACCGTGGTGATCAGCAGCGAGCCGCCCCACACCAGGAACAGACCGCGGGTCGTCGACGTCCGCTTCAGCTTCCGCGTGGCCACCAGACCGCCGGCCAGCAGAATCAGCGCGGCCGGCAGCAGCCAGGAGATCTGGCCGCCGATCTCGGAGTTGAACATCCGGTCCCAGCCGGTCTCACCCCACTGGCCGGTGCCTCCGCCGCCGCCACCACCGCCGCCGACGCTGCCGGTCTCCTCGCCGTTCAGACGGCCGAGACCGTTGTAGCCGAAGGTCAGCTCCAGGAAGGAGTTGTTCTGCGAGCCGCCGATGTACGGGCGGGAGGAGGCCGGCCACAGCTCGACGATCGCCACCCACCAGCCGCCGGACACGATCAGCGCGCCGGTGGCGACGGCCAGCTGGCCGAACCGCTTCTTCACGCTCACCGGGGCGCACACCGCGTACACGATCGCCAGCGGCGGCAGGATCAGGAAGGCCTGGAGGGTCTTGGCGAGGAACGCGAAGCCGATCGCGACCCCGGCCCACACCAGCCACTTCGTCCGGCCGTCCTCCAGGGCGCGGGCCACCATGTAGCAGGCCACGGCCATCAGCAGGGCCAGCATCGCGTCCGGGTTGTTGAACCGGAACATCAGCGCGGCGACCGGTGTCAGCGCCAGCACGGCGCCCGCGATCAGACCGGCCGCGGCACTGAACCGGCGGCGCACCGAGGCGTACACGACGGCGACCGAACCGACGCCCATCAGCACCTCGGGGACGAGGATCGCCCACGAGTTCAGACCGAAGAGCCTGACCGACAGCGCCATCGGCCACAGCGAGGCCGGGGGCTTGTCGACGGTGATGGCGTTGCCCGCGTCCAGCGAGCCGAAGAACAGGGCCTTCCAGCTCTGGCTGCCGGCCTGGACGGCCGCGGAGTAGAAGGAGTTGGCGTAGCCGGAGGCGCTCAGGTTGTACAGGTAGAGCAGGAGGGTGGCGGCCAGCAGGCCGAGGAAGGCCGGGCGGGCCCAGCGGGGGTCCTCGGGGCGGCCGCGCCACAGTCTGCGATGCCATGGCTGCTTCGGCTCACCCGACTCGGGGGCCGGGACGGCCGTCTCGCGGGCGTCGGGGTCCGTGCCGACCGGCGCCGCGGTCGGCTGCGGATCCCAGGTCGTCGTCCGGTCGATGTCGGTGCTCATCGGGCGTCCCCCGGGTCGGTGTCATGGGGGCGGCGGACCGGCAGCATCTGCCTGGTCGCGTCCCTCCAGGTGCCGTCCGCGGCTTCGCCGGCGCGGAACTGAGTGGTCGTGTCGTGGTCGTGCGGGTGCACGATGTGCCGCTGCGGCAGCGGCACGGAGGCGCCGCCGGCCTGCTGGGTACCGGTCTGCTGGGTACCGGTCTGCTGGGTACCGGTCTGCGGAGCGCCGGTCGGGTACGTCGGTGCGGAGGCGTGCGGGAAGGAGGCGCCGGGGGCGGAGGCGCGGGGGGCCGGGGCGGAGGCGCCCGGGGCGGCCGTCACGCCGTTCGTCGGCTCGTCGCCCTCGCGCCGGTCGGAGAACACCCAGACGCGGAAGAGCAGGAAGCGCAGCACGGTCGCCGCGAGGTTGGCGGCGATCAGCACCGCCAGTTCGGTGGAGTGCGCGGGGCTCGACGTCGCCGTGTTCAGGGCGAAGAGCGAGCCGCTGGTCAGCGCGAGGCCGATGCCGAAGACGACCAGACCTTGGGCCTGGTGCTTGACGGCCCCGCCGGGGCCGCGCACCCCGAAGGTGAGCCGGCGGTTGGCGGCGGTGTTGGCGACGGCCGACACCAGCAGCGCCAGCGCGTTGGCGACCTGGGATCCGCCGAACTGGCGGAACACGGTGTAGAGCAGGAGGTAGAAGAGGGTGGAGAGGCCACCCACGACACAGAAGCCGACAAGCTGGCGGGCCAGGCCCTTGGGTACGTCCATGATGTCGCGGTCGCGGGGGTCGTCGCCGAACGGCCTGGTCAGCCGGTCCAGGGAGAGCGAACCGGTGGCCAGCGCCCGGCCCACGCGCCATACCCCCTTCAGATCGTCCGTCGCCGTCTTCACGATGTGCACCGTGGAGTTCGGGTCGTCGACCCAGTCGACCGGCACCTCGTGGATACGAAGGCCGGCACGTTCGGCGAGTACCAGCATCTCAGTGTCGAAGAACCAGCCGGTGTCTTCCACCAGGGGGAGCAGAATCTGTGCGACATCACGCCGGATCGCCTTGAACCCGCACTGCGCGTCCGAGAAGCGGGCCTGGAGCGAGCCGCGCAGGATGAGGTTGTAGGCGCGGCTGATGAACTCCCGCTTCGGCCCGCGCACCACGCGGGAGCTACGGGCCAGCCGGGAGCCGATCGCCAGGTCCGAGTGGCCGGAGATCAGCGGTGCCACCAGCGGCAGCAGCGCGTTGAGGTCCGTGGACAGGTCCACGTCCATGTACGCGAGGATCGGGGCGTCCGAGGCCGACCAGACGGTCCGCAGCGCACGGCCGCGGCCCTTCTGCTCGAGCCGGAAGTTCCTGACCTCCGGGATGCGCGCTTCCAGCCGCTGCGCCACCACAGGGGTGGTGTCCGTCGACGCGTTGTCCGCGATCGTGATGCGGAAGGAGTACGGGAACGTTCGCGTCAGATGGTCGTGCAGTCTCCGGACACACGGCTGGAGGTCCTTCTCCTCGTTGTAGACGGGGATCACTACGTCCAGGACAGGCGTACCGGCGGTGTCGGCCGGGAGGTGCTCCCGCGCCGGCAGGGTGCCGGGAGAAGAGTCGGTTCGCATGACATCGACTTTCGTCAGGCGCCCTGTTGCACCCATGTGGTGGCACTGTGCTCGACCTGTGAGTCGAGTTGCCAGTTCGTTTCGGGGGAGGGCTGGGGAACGGCGGGGGCAAGGGCCGGCAAATGCACGGTAAAGACGGTCTGCCCGGGCACGCTGTCCACCGTCACGGCGCCGCCGTGCGCGGTCGCCACGGCCTGCACGATGGCGAGGCCGAGGCCGGTCGAACCGGTGGTACGGGAGCGCGCCGAGTCGCCTCGGGCGAATCGTTCGAACACATGCGGGAGCAGATCGGCCGGGATGCCCTGACCGTTGTCCTGGACGTCCACACACAGCCACGGCCCGCGGCGCTGCACGCGTGCGGTGACGGTCGTACCGGGCGCCGTGTGCGTCCGGGCGTTGGCGAGGAGGTTGACGAGGACCTGTTGAAGGCGGGCCGCGTCGGCGGAGACGAGCGCGGGCTCGTCGGGAAGTTCGAGGCGCCAGACGTGGTCGCGTCCGGCAGCGCGGGCGTCGCTGATCGTGTCGATGACCAGGGGGACCAGGTCGGTCTGCTCGAACTGCAAGGGGCGCCCCGCGTCGAGCCGGGCGAGCAGGAGCAGGTCCTCGACGAGGAAGGTCATCCGGCCGGCCTCGGACTCGATACGCCCGAGAGCGTGCCGGGTGTCGGGCCCGACCTCCTCCCGGCCGCGCCGGGTCAGCTCGGCGTATCCCCTGATGGAGGCGAGCGGCGTACGGAGCTCGTGACTGGCGTCCGCGACGAACTGGCGGACCCGCATCTCGCTCTCCTGGCGGGCGTGCAGGGCGCCGTGGACATGGTTCAGCATCCGGTTGAGCGCGGCCCCGACCTGCCCGACCTCGGTGTGCGGATCGGTCTCGGCCTCCGGCACCCGCTCGCTGAGGTTGACCTCGCCGGTGTGCAGGGGGAGTTCGGAGACCCGGGTGGCGGTGGAGGCGACCCTCCGGAGGGGGCGGGTGGCCACTCCGACCATGACGTAACCGGCGATGCCTGCGGCCACGAGACCGGCGGCGGTGACGCTCAGTTCGACGAGGATGAGCGTGGTGATGGTGCTGTCGGTGTCCTGGGTCGGGATGGCGACGTAGTAGGAGCCTTTGTCTCCGGAGACGTACTGGACGAGGTAGTCGCCCAGCCCGGGGATCTCGATGCTGTGCGACGAGCGGTCCTGGGCGACGGTGCCGAGGGCGGCCTCTTGGGCCTCACTCAGGTCCTTGTCCACCATGGGGTTGATGTCGGTGCTGGTGGAGTCCTTCTTGCCGACCTTGGAGTCGGTGATGCTCCCGTTCACGACCTTCGCGATCACCGTGCCCTGCGGCTGGGGGCCGCGCGTCACGAACTCCTTGAGGTCGACGGTGCCGGAGGCCCCGGTGGTGTTCTGCCCAGGCTGACTCTCCTTGATCCCGCCCGGCGGCCCGCCCATCCCGGCCGCGCGGCTCGACACGTCCTTCAGCTTGTCCCCGAGCTGGTCGTACAGATGAGACCGCAGCGCCAGGGTCGTCACCGTGCCGATCACCGCACAGACGACGGCGATCAACACCACGGACGCGACGACGAGCCGCGTCCGCAGGGTGCGCGGCTTCCCCGCTCGTCGCTTCTGCGGACTCGGCCGTCGTCGCCCGCTCATGACACGGCGGGCTTGATCAGGTACCCGGCGCCGCGCCGGGTGTGGATCATCGGTTCGCGTCCCGCGTCGATCTTCCGCCGCAGGTAGGAGATGTACAGCTCGACGACATTGGCCTGACCGCCGAAGTCGTACGACCAGACACGGTCGAGTATCTGGGCCTTGCTGAGCACGCGCCGCGGGTTGCGCATCAGGAAGCGCAGCAGCTCGAACTCGGTGGCGGTCAGGTGGATGTTGTCCCCGGCCCGCGACACCTCGTGACTGTCCTCGTCGAGGGTGAGGTCCCCGACGACGAGCACCGAGTCGGAGCGCCGGTCGGCGGCACCGGAGCGCCGGATGAGCCCCCGCAGCCGCGCCACGACCTCTTCGAGGCTGAACGGCTTGGTGACGTAGTCGTCGCCGCCCGCGGTGAGACCGGCGATCCGGTCCTCGACCGCGTCCTTGGCCGTCAGGAACAGCACCGGCACCTCGGGCAGCTCACGACGCAGCCGTCCCAGGACGGTCAGCCCGTCCATGTCGGGCAGCATCATGTCCAGGACGACGGCGTCGGGGCGGAACTCCCGCGCGGTCTGGATGGCACCGGTGCCGTCTCCCGCACTCCGGATCTGCCATCCCTCATAGCGCAGAGCCATGGACAGCAGTTCGGTGATCGACAGCTCGTCGTCCACCACAAGCACTCGGACGGGGCTCCCGTCCGGCCTCAGCAGTTCGGTGCGCCCCTGGGGCGAGGTCGTGGTCATGGTGAACACCTTGGCCGGGTCCCCTGAGAGCACTCTTTCACTAATCTGTGATTTCCCTGAGAAACGCACAGGCACCTCTCAGGCAACACCTGGGAACCCTTCGCTCCGCATCGGCCACGGAGGGCGGTATGCCCGGTACGGGATACTGTGCCGCCCTCAGGACGCGCGTTCCGTGAGAATCACCTGGGGCGTCCGCTCGAACCCGTGGCTGTGTTCCACCTTGGCGATGTGCAGGCAGTACCGCTCGTACCAGTGCGCCCGTCCGTGATCCTTGGCCGCCCGGTGCTCGGCGTGCGCCCGCCACTGCTCGATCCCGTCGAGATCGCGGAAGTACGCGACGCTGATCGCGAGTCCGCCCGGGGTGCGGGCCGAGTCCTCCCCCAGGAACCCCGGGACGTCCTGGACCAGCTCGCCCAGCCGCTCGGCGGTCTCCCCGTAGCCGGCGTCCTCCTCGGTGCGCAGGGAGGTGAAGACCACGGCGTAGTAGGGGGGTTGAAGTGCGGAAACAGGTGTCACGCGCTGTTCGCTCATGTCACCCACGATCAGCCGGACGCCCCACCCCGGTCCACCCTTCTTACCGAAAGGGATCCGAGCGGGATCCAACTCTTTACCCGAGCCAACTCCCTCTACCCGAGCCAACTCCCTCACCCGAGCCCACTCGCTCACCCGAGCCCACTCGCTGCCCGAGCCCGCCGGGGGCCCGCGCGGCTCCTCAGAACAGTCCGTCCTGACGATGGTCCGCCCCGACCTCGAAGTGCCGTACGGGGAAGGCGGGTTCACCGCCCGCCACCGGCACGAGCTGCCACCCCCGCATCAACCGCGTGTCGAGCACGACCACCCCGGCCGGGGTCGCGAGGTGCAGATCGGGCCCGGCGGCCGCCACGAGCTCCCCGCTCACCGCTCCGCCGGGGACGAGCTCGCCCACCTCTCCGAGCGCGGCCGGCGCTCCGGCCAGCCCGAACGCCCGCACATGATCGACCGACCGGAAGGGTGTGCGCTCCAACGACTCGGGCCAGCCGCCCAGTTGCACCGCTCGCGCGTACACCTCGCGTATCTCTTCGGCCCGTTCCGCCTCCGTTTCCGGCAGGGCGGCCCGCACGGCACGCTTCACGGCGTACGGAATCCGGTCCGGCACCCGCAGAGCGGCCCGCAGCAGCTCCTCGGTGCGCCGCGCGGCCATCAGCGGCCCGCCGCCGAGCCAGCTGAAGCAGACGGCGCCCTGCTCCAGCAACCGCACCGAGCCCCGCTCGACCGCCGTGATCCCGACCTTGACCAGACCGGGCCCGAACCACGCGAGGTACACGCGGTACGGCCGCGGGTCGTCGGCGACGCGGTCCGCGGCGACGGAGTGCGCCCGGTCCAGCCGCGCACACTCCTCGCACCGCCCGCCCGCACTCCGCCCCGGCACGACCACCCGCCGGGGACACGCGTGCCCCCGAGCCCCCGCACACTCCCGCACGCCCCCCTCCACCACCGCGAAGGAGACCCGCTTCCCCCAGGACAACGGGCTACGACGCCCCCCGTCCCACGTCAGCTCCGGCCCCTCCGCCGACCACCGCAGCCCCGCGCACTTCCATGCCTGTGCCATCACCCACCACGGTAGGCCCAGGCACTGACACCACGGGCAGGCTCTTGGGCGCACGGCCCGCGAGCCGGCATCCCACGCACTCCGGATGCCCGTCCCGGGCCCACGGATCCCGGACCCGCATCCCCCACTCCGCCCGCGGCCGCACCCCCGGCGGCTTGCCCCACCCGGCGAGGTGCAGCGCCCAGGTGACCAACGCGCCCAGCCCCGCGACCACGAGCCCGCCGGCCAGGAGAACCCCGGACACGGCACACACCCCACCCCCGCCACGGCGGTCCCGACGGTCACGATGCCGACGCCGGTCCAGCCGGCGACCGTATGCCCCTCGTCGTACAGATGACCCGCCACACTTCCCTCACCTTCTAAGAAGTTGCAGTACTAAACCTCTTAGAGGGTAAGAGAAACCGAAAGCAGATAACAAGGACCCAGCAGAAACCAACGCCCCGCAGGCCGCGGACTGCATACCCGCCGCCCGCAGACCTCAGCCCGTAGCCCGCAGCCCGCAGACTCCTCAGCCAGGAACAGGAACAAGAGAGCCCCGAGATGCCAGCCGAGCCGACACCGCCGCACCATGGCCGCCCCGCCGCCACCCCCGCGCAAGCGCTCGCGGCGATGGACGACCTCATCGCGGCCAGCATGGTCGGCCAGCAGGAGATGGCCCAGCGCCTGGGCCTGAACGTCACCGACCTGACCTGCTTCGCCTACGTCATCCAGGCCGGCGAGGACCTTCTCACCGCCGGCGACCTCGCGACCCGCGTCCATGTCACGACAGGCGCCGTGACCGGCATCCTCAACCGCCTGGAACGCGCCGGCTATGTCACCCGCCGCCCCGACCCCGCGGACCGTCGCCGGGTCCGCGTCGCCGCGATCCCCTCCGCCGTCGCCCGCGTCCACGCCCTCTACGCGCCGTACTACGCCCGCCTCGACGCGCTCTTCGCGGACTACTCCCCCGAGGAGACCGCCGTCCTGACGGACTGGTTCACCCGCGCCACCACCCTGGCCAACACCTACCGGGAGGAACTCCGCCTCCACGACAGCTGATCGAGGTTGCCGTCCGCCGGCGCTCTGCAGCAGGATCGAACGATGTCCCGATCAGCAGGCGCGCACACGGCCGACCCGTGCCCTCGGTGCCTCGTCGAGGCGGTCCGCCCCGGCAGCCCGACGACCGCCGCGGGACGCGATGTGGTCCGCTACGACTGCGATCACTGCGCGCACACGTGGACCCGCCCGGTCGAGGACGACCTCGAGGTCCACGACATCGTCAGGGTGGACCTCCCCGACGCCACGCTCTACGGCACCGCCTGGCAGGTGGAACCCGACCGCGTCCAGGTACGCGGCACGGGCGGCGCGTGGCTGCTGTGGGTCGAGCGCTGGAGAGTCGTCGTCTACTGAACGAGGTTCTTCTTGGGACGGACCACGCAGAACTCGTTCCCCTCCGGATCGGCGAGCACGACCCACGACTCGTCGCCGCTCTGCCCGACATCCGCCCTGCGGGCACCGAGCGCGAGGATCCGCTCGATCTCCGCCTCCCGGTCCTCCGCCGCGGAGGTCAGATCGAGGTGCAGCCGGTTCTTGACGACCTTGCGATCCGACACCGGCATGAAGCAGATCCCCACCGGGGCCGTGTCATCCACCCCGATCACCACCTCCCGCTCCCGCTCGGACAGAACCCGCCACCCCAACACCTCGGCCCAGAACCGGGCCAGACCGGGCAGATCATGAGCGTCGATGACGATGTGATGCAACGAGACAGGCATGCCGCACAGTGTCCCCCTGGCCTCAGGCGCAGAACAGAGGCGTTCCGTGTCTCCTTGCCCGTCCGCCCCGGAAAAACCGAAGGCCCCGGAAACACCGAAGGCCCCGGATGACGATCTCTGATTCCGACCGTCCAGGTCGGCCATTTCGCGCGTCTGTGTGTCGTCTTCGTCAGGTCCGCCGTTCCCCGGCGAAATCGACCGCTACTGGCGGTGGCGGCGCGTGCCCTGTCTCGGTGGCAGGGTCAACGTGATCTGCCGGACGAGTTGTTGGAAGCACGCGAGAGATGCGAGAGCCGGCAGGGAAGCCCCGGCGATACCGGTGAAGGTCCTGTCCGCCTGCGCAACGCACAGCATTATCGCGACGGAGGAGAAGAGCAGCACGATGAACCATGAGTGCACGGCTCGGCGCTGATGCAAGGCAGTCCGGAGGATGGAGAGAGAGGCCACCGTCCAGGGGCCGTACACGAGAAGAGGCCACGACGGGACCATTCCACCTCCCGTTCCGGACGGGATGTTCTGCAGCGGCGCGTAGGCCACCACACCGCCGAAGACGCTGACCATCGCCACCATGACGGCAACGAGTGCGACGATGACGAAACTGCCGGTCTGCAACCACCTGCGTCGGAATTTCCGACCTCGCATCTTCCGATGCCCGGCGGAAGAGCCTCGGGTGGGCGGCAGTTGAGCGGTGATCTGCGCCAGGCCCTCCATCGGGTCGGTGAAGTCGACGCCGGACGAGGGCTCGCTGCGAGGCGGCGGCACCCTCGCCGCCTGCTCCGCCGGAACAGCCTCCTGCATGAGATAGGCGAGTTCCTCGACCGGGTCCCAGCCCGCGTCGGGTGGGGGCAGGGAAACCCCTGCGTGCACGCCGTCAACAGGTCCGGCGTTCCAGCCGGCGCCCGACCCGTAGGGGTACGCGTCGGAATACCATTCGCGTCGCACGAAAGAAGGATCTACATAGTCATGATTCATAGGAATGCGCCCGTCGGGCGTGGTCCACGTGACGGCCGAAGTTCCCCTGGCCGTTCCATCGTGAATTGAGTTCCTCCTGGATCGCCTCCAGCAGCGCAAGGAACTCGCGGAGCAGTGGCTCGGTGATCTGACATTCAGCCAAAGCGCCACCCTCGATCACGGCGCCCGGTACCGCAAGCTCCAAGCTCGCCGCACCGGGCGGGAAAATATACTTCCCCACTGTCAGATCACGGACCGCAGGCAGATTATCCGTCCTCGCGTTGCGTCGAGGCAGGCCCTGAGACCTTTCTTTCGTCATATCCCTCTAACGCCGCTCACCCTCCTCCAGATGCGCAGCAAATGAGTGACCCTGGCATTGTGAAATACAAGGAGAGCTTTTCTTCATTAATTTACTACGCATCTCATTCCGCACTTTATTGGGCGAGCGGGTTTTCTTCTCGAGTCCTCTTGAAGGTAATCAATAGGATTCGCCACCGGTCCGGTGGACAGGGTGCGGACAGCCCGGACAAGGCCTGGAGCGGCTCGGGCGGTGGCGACGCGTCCCCTGCCGCGGTGGCGGGGTCACTCAGCCGTTGTCGAGGGGGGCCCTGGGGACGCGGGCTCGGCGGCAGGCATCATGCCTTTCCGCCCTGTCGGGAGCACGACTCGATGCGTCGGGCCGGGCACACGGCCCGGCCCGCCTTGCACGGGTACGGCTCCGGGGCCTGCCGCTGGTCCGGGCCACGGCCTGCTGCTGTCCGTCCGCCGCACCGCGCGTCGGCAGAGGTGGGGCAGGAAGGTGTAGAAGCGATCGGGAAGGAACACGGCGTCCGCGACGATCATCGCGCCGGAGAAGAGGGGCAGCCCCATCAGCACGGCGATGCCGATGTGCATGCCCAGCAGCATGACCAGAACGGGGTACTTGAGCCTGCCGAAGAGCACGAACGGGAAGGCCACCTGCAGGAGTACGGTCAGATAGCCGAAGACGGCGACCACGAGCGTGTGCTCGTCGACGAAGGCCGAGATGGCGGGCCAGGGCTGGAACAGTTCGAGGTTCAGGACGTAGTGGAGCGCGGTGCCGCCGCCCCAGAAGGCGCCCTGGACCTTGTACAGGCCGGCTGATCCGTAGAGGAAGCAGACCTGCGCCGCGATGACGAACATGCCGCAGTTGTGCACCGCCGTGATCAACGTGGTCCTGGCATCGCGGAGTTGCCGGGCGAAGGCACTCCCGACCGATTCCGGCGCGCTGCCCGCACGGGCCGCCTTCAGCCTGTTTCTGCGCGCGTCCAGGGACCAGCGTCGGCCGCATGCGGTGAGGACGAGGTAGAGGGCCATCAGCAGGACCAGGTTGTCGCCCCCGTCCGTCATGAAGATCGCCCGGCCGTGGAACGAGGTCACCACGACGGCGAAGAGGGCCGACAGGACACGGGTTCGCCAGCCCAGCATGAACAGTGCGGCCGTGACGAGCGCCAGCACGTAGCAGAGCTCGAAGTAGGCACGACTGTCCGAGAGGACCAGAACGCTGAACCAGCCCGTCTGCTCGAAGAGCTGGTGTGCCAAGGCGGGCGTCCACGCAGAACCCGGACCCCAGATCTCGTCCCGGTGCGGGAACTCGCGCAGCAGAAAGATCAGGTAGAGCAGTCCGTAGCCGATGCGCAGCACCGACGCCGCGTACAGGGACAGCGGACGGCCGGTCAGGAGGTCCCACAGGCCGGTGATCCGGTCGGCGAGCCACCGGTCGACGCCGGCGGACGCGGACCCCTGCGCCTCATTTTCCATGGCGGGTCACCTTCCACCAGGGCAGGAGCCGGTTCTCGGCCGGCGTCGGCGGACGATTGCCGGCGGCCGGGCCGGGCGCGGGGATGGACAGTGCGACGACGCGGAGCTGGATGAAGTCGAAGGGGCCGTTCTTGCGGGCGGCGGCGCGGTCCGCGGCGATGTTGCTCAGGTACTTCTGCATCATCAGGGCGCGTTCGGTGTGCGCCTTGTCGTCTCCTCCGTGAGAGTCGACGTAGCCGGCCCAGGCGCGGCGCAACATGTTCTGTGCCGTGTGGCTCGGGAACGGATCATGCACGACCGCGGAACGGTCCATGGCGGTCAGATCGAACCAGGGACTCACCTGAACCGATCCGTCGGAGCCGGTGTGCGCGGTTCTCGCCAGAATCTGCCGGTTGACGGATTCGGGGTCCGGAGCGAAAAGTCGCCAATTCTGTTCGAAGAAGGGGTACACCCATGAATTGATCAGCGGGCTGTATCGCTTGGAGATGGTGTTGGCCGGTGCCACGTGAAGAAACACCAGAAGCACGTGGACGACACTCGCCATCAGGCACAGGACCACGGTGGCGCACAGTCCGCATTTCAGCGCACGGGCACCTCTCGGCAGCTTGGGCGGCGCAGCCGTCGCGTCAGGCCGTTCCTGCACGACCGGACCTGATTCGGAGTGTTGAACTTCCTTCACATCCGCTGAGTCAATTCCGCTCGCCACCGCGTACCCCGTCTTTCTCGTTCAGCTGCTCGCACCTGCTTTCCGCGTCGGCTGCCCCCGGCGGCGCGCGGCGGATTCGATGAGAATTCCGCCGCGCGCCGTCATCCGGTGAGCGGACCGACCGCAGTGCGCTGCCTAGCCCTCGTGACCCTGGGAGTGGTCGTCGCCCCCGTGGCTCTTGGGCACGTCGTCGTAGCCGAAGTTCTCGCCGGACTGCTTGCCGTGATCGTCCTGGCCGTGATCGTCCTGGCCGTGGTCGTACTTGCCGTGATCGTCCTGACCGTGGTCTTCCCGGCCGTGATCGTCCTGGCCGTGGTCGTACTTGCCGTGGTCGGGCTTACCGGGGTGGATGTACTGCCCGAGGTCGAGCTTGCCGCCGTGATCATGCTGTCCGTTGCCACCGTTGCCACCGTTGCCACCGTGGCCCGGTCCGCCCGGTCCGCCCGGTCCGCCCGGCGCATGGCCGTTCCCGCCGGGGCCGTTTCCGCCGGTGGTGTTGCCGGCGCTGTTGCCTGCGGTGTTCCCGCCGGTGGTGTTCCCGGCGGTGTTGCCCGCGTTGTTCCCGGCAGTGTTGCCCGCGGTGTTTCCGGACGAGTTACCGGCGGTGTTGCCCGAGGTGCCGCCGGTCCCGACGATCGGCCCGCCCAGGACGCCACCAGTGACGAGGCCACCGCTGACGAGGCCGCCGCCGAGGAGCCCTCCACTGGTCGTGGTGCCGGTGGTCGTGCCGGTGGTCGTGCCGGTGGTCGTTCCGGTCGTCGTTCCACCCGCGGTGGAGGCCGCGCACCCGCCGAGGAAGATCCTGTTGTTGTTGAGGGTCACTGAACCGACCTCGGCCAGCAATCGGCCCTCGACGTTCGTTCCCTGGTTCACGGTGATCGAGTTCTCGGCCATGAGGGTGCCCACGAAGGCGGTGGTGACGCCGAGCGACGCGTCTTCGCCGATCTGCCAGAACACGTTGCACGCCGAAGCGCCGTTGGTGAGGAGAATCCGGCTGGAGGTTGCCGTCGTCAGGGACTCAGGAATCTGGAACACCCAGACCGCGTCGGAGCTGCCCTGACCGTCCAGGACCAGGTCGCCGGTGATGCCGACACCGGCCGTGGCGTGGTAAACGCCGGGAAGCAACGCCGGACCTCCGCCGATTCCCGCCGGAAGCGCGAAGTCCACGGCCTGGCCGGCGGCGTTGTTGTACGCCACGAGCAGATCGGCCTTGGCCTGGAGGGCCGCGGCGTCCGCAGGGTGGATGGCGCCTCCCACCTGGCCGGGTGGAAATCCGGTGATGGCCGGGTTCGGGTGCGTCCCGAGGTCGTGGGCGAGGACCGAGTTGCCGGTGTTGGTGACTCCCTGACCCGCCAGAACGGAGTAAGTGGCGGTGGTGCCCAGAGGTACGGGCAATGCGATCGCCGACGCGGCCGTCGGCGTCAGGAAGACCATCGCAGCGGAAACCGTTGCCGCGAGGGCGGAGGCCAGCAAGCCGGACAGAGTGCGGCGGTCAGCTGCTTGAGGGATCTTCAGCTTCATCAAAGCCATTTTCTGTGGGGGCCGTGGCGTACCGGGCCCTACCGATCACCCGGAAGCCTTTTCACTGCTGCCGCATATTACGCAGAAATATCCTTGCCCCGGCATCAACGAAACAGGGGCAGTTCCCTCTCATTCAAACAGCGGACAGTGCTGCGTTAATACTCTGATTAACATTTCCGACTATGCGCAACACTCCCTGAATGCGCGGCGCCGTCGGCAACGCAATGACCCCGGCCAGGCACCGCACTGAACGGTGTCGGTCAGCCGGGCCGCCGGACGGCGCCGGTCAGCCGCCGCAGAAACGCCTCCCGGCCCCCGGAGACGCAATCGACATTGCCGGCAGAGCGTGCAGTCCGGCGAGGGGGCACGGTGGCCGGCGGAACCCGCCACCACCTCACGGTGGACACCGCCCGCGCAGCCGAGCCTGCTCGCTCCTGGCTGGTCAGCAGTCGGGCTTCCGGAAGAACGGCCTTAGGCACACTGCCGAAACCTGACCCGCGAGAACGAAAGACGCCACATGTCCAAAATCTGCACCCGGGATAGCATGGAAGCGGGTCGGCACACTCTCACGTGCGTCCGGCCCGGAAGGGCGACCCCGGTGTGTATACGCCGGGGTCGTTGAAGCACGACGGACCATGATCGTCACCAAGGACGCCTACAACGACCAGTTCTTCCAGGCCCGCCGCAGTTCCCCGATGAGTGTGGCCGCGGAGATCCAGTGGTCGTTGCTGCCCCCGCTGTCGACGACCGTTCCGCAGGTCGAGGTGGCCGGGATCCTCGAGCCCGCCTACGACGTGGCCGGCGACAGCTTCGACTACGCCCTCAACGGCGACATCCTGCACGTGGCCATGCTCGACGCGATGGGCCACGGACTGGATGCCGCAACCATGGCGACGGTGGCCGTCGGCGCCTATCGCCACACGCGACGGGCCCATACGGATCTGTCCCAGATGTACGCGATCATGGACAGGGCCCAATGAGCAGTTAGGCCCCGATCACTTCGTCACCGCTCAGATGATGATCCTGGACATCCCCACAGGCCGGCTGCAGTGGGTCGACGCCGGCCACCCGGCTCCGTTCCTGATCCGTGACCGTGCGGTGGTGGACCGGCTGCAGAGCCCGACCACGTTGCCGATCACCTCGCCACCCTCGACTGAGCCCGCCGACGACGCACCGGCTCCCTCGCCGAAGCCTGCCGCCGGCCCGTGGTTCGTACCCGACGTCACTCAGGACGGGATCGGCGCGTCGGCGTACGTCGCGGCGGTGTCGGTGATGAAGTCGCGGCTGCTGTCCGGGGTGAGGGCCTGCGCCTGGAGGTGGTCGTACATCACGTTGTAGTGCCGCACGTCGGATGGCTTCTCCAGGTAGAGATCGCTGGCGAACCGTTCCAGGTACACCACCCCCGCCTCGGGACTGTCGGCGAACCGCAGGATGGAGAACTGTCCTGACAGACCCGGATGAGCGCCGACCGTGTAGGGAAGGACCTGCACCGTGATGTGCGGCTCCGCGCTGAGTGCCTTCAGGTGCTCCAGTTGTTCACGCATGACGTCCGGGCTGCCCACGACGCGGCGCAGGGCCGATTCGTCGATGATGACCCACAGGCGCAGCGGGCAGGCCAGGTCGTAGATCCGGTGCTGGCGGCGCAGCCGTACCTTGAGCTGCGTGGCCGCCTGTTCGGCAGTGAGCTGAGGGATGGTTTCCCCGATGACAGCCTGGGCGTAGGCAGGGGTCTGCAGCAGATCGGGCACCATCATGGGCGCGTGGGTGTGCAGGGAAGCGGCGTCCGTCTCCAGGCCGATGTAGACGCTGCCGGAGAGTTCGCCATAGGAGTGCCACCAGCCCCGCTGACCGGATTCCCTGGCCATCTCCATCAGGGAGTCGATGACTTGCTGGTCCGTCACTTCGTAGATCACGCACAGATCGCGCACATCACGGGGGCTGATGGCACGGTTGCCGTTCTCCAGATGACTGATCTTGGGCTGAGAGACCATGAGCCGCTCGGCCACTTCTGTGCTCTTCAACCCACTGAGCACGCGGAGCCGACGCAGCTCGGCGCCGAGACGGCGTCTCCTGACAGTGGGATTGGTCTTCGCCGCCACGCGCGGTGTACCTCCGGGTCCAAATGGGTGTTCCGGCAGGCAGGTTGTCATAGCACGAGGCTTGCCGATGATGCGCAATGCCGCCGTGATCGTGAGCGGCCGAAACGGACTCTTACGTTGGCAATTGCCGTGGTGAAAGACCTCTCGCGGTGAGCAACCGGCATCCCCCTGTCGGCGAGGAGGAACCTGAGCCGGGCTGCGAGAGCCGGAGCGGCATGTCACGACGACCGAGCCGAGGGGGTCTGATCCGCCCCGCACCCGGTTGCCGTCAGACACTGCGGTCAAGGCAAAAGCCAGAGGCCCTGAGGAGTGATCCTCAGGGCCTCTGGTCAGCTGTGCACTCGGCAGGATTCGAACCTGCAACCTTCTGATCCGTAGTCAGATGCTCTATCCGTTAAGCTACGAGTGCTTGTTATTCGGTTTTTCTGTCTTCGCTCTCGGCCCTTCCGGCCCGCTCGCGGCGACAGGAAGAACATTACATGACTGCCGCCGACATGTGAAATCCGTTTGCCATACCGCTTGTGAGCTGCGGAAACGCCTGTCTGGAGGGTCTTGGGAACGACGAAGCCCCGGTCGGGTGGACCGGGGCTTCGGTGATCGCGCGGAGGCGGAGGGATTTGAACCCTCGATGGGATTGAAGTCCCAAACCGCATTAGCAGTGCGGCGCCATAGACCGGACTAGGCGACGCCTCCAGCACAACCGCTCGCGTGTGGGCGAGTGGTGCGTGCAGATGATGACACAGTCGAAGGGCGTGTCACCAATCGGCGTCCACGGTACTAGGCAGGTGGGTCGCAGGGCAAAGCGGTTGCCGGGGCGCAACATCGTCGGGGGCCTCGCGTTAGTCCTGTCATGTTCCAGGTCACCCCACTGCGACGGCTCGCCGTCGCCGCTTCCGCCGCCTGCGCCGCCGTGGTCGCCTCGTCCACCACCGGGCCCGTCACCGCGTACGCCGCCGGGACAGCCGGGGCCGCGACGCCGGCCGCCGCCGTCGCCGGCGCCACCTCGCTCGCGTCGCTCGCGCCGCCGCCCGTCCGGGAGGAGGACCGGGTCTCCGGTGATCACCTCACGGTCACCGTCCGGCACGCCGGCGGCCGGGCGAACGGGACGTTCGAGCTGTACTGCCACCCGGGAGGCGGCAGTCACCCGGACGCGGGAAGCGCCTGTCGCGCCGTGGACCGCAACACCCGGTGGGGCAGGGACGCCTTCGCGCCCGCTCCGGACGGCGGCATCTGCACCATGCGGTACGGCGGGCCGGCCACCGCCCATGTCACGGGCCGCTGGGCCGGGCGGCCGGTCGACGCGACGTACGACCGCAGCAACGGCTGCCAGATCGAGCGGTGGGACCGGCTCGTGCCGCTGCTGCCCGCCCTGCGCCCGGCCGCCCGCTGACGCGCGACCGGTGTCCGACGAGCCCCGCCTCGCCTCCGCGGTCGTGCACGTACAGGCGACGCGTGGCGGAAGCACCGGTTCCGTAAAGGTCGCGCGAAGGTCCCGCGCAGTCCGAGCGGGATGCGGGGCGGGCGCGGAAGCCGTCCGTCGTGCGCAGGGACAGGCCAGGACAGGTGAGGACACACGTTCTGTGTCACTTCGTCGTGCGAGCTCCCTCTCATCCGGCGCCGCCGACGGGACCCCAGCCCTTAGACTCCCTCGCGTGACACGGTGCGGGCCGGTTGGCAAGATGGCCCGAACGGTCGGCAAGGTGCGGTAACAGGGAGGAAGCGACTCGTGAGCAGCAGGCCATCCCGAGGCGCTGCTCGCCTCGCAGCCATACTCGACGCGCTCCCCGATGCGCTGTTGCTGGTCAACGCCAACGGGACCGTCGTCAACGCGAACACCATCGCGCTGGAGGCGTTCGAGACGCCGGGTACCGCGCTGGTGGGGCGGGGGCTGCTCGATCTGCTGCCGCAGTTCGACTCCAAGCTCATCCCGGGGTCCATGCGGCGGCCCGATCACATGGACCCGCGAGGGCGGACCAAGCCGACCCGGATGGTCGCGCGCCGTACCGACGGCAGCGAGTTCCCGGTCGAGGTCACCAGCGCCAATCTCGAGAACGGTCAGCAGGCCTACGACGGCTACGGCTACTCCTCCGCCTCCGACGAACTGCTGATGCTCGTCGTACGCGACCTGTCCGGGACCGTCGACACCGAGGCCGAGCTGGCGCGTTCGCAGCGGCAGACCGAGATGATCCTGAGGGCCGCGTCCGAGGGCGTCGTGGGCACCGACACCGACGGCCGGATCGTCCTCGTCAACCCGGCCGCCGCCCAGATACTGGGATACCGGGCCAGCGATCTCGGCGCCAAGGAGCTGCACACCCTCGTGCTGCACTCGCGCGCCGACGGCTCGCCGTTCCCGTACGACGAGTCGCCGCTCGCCGACACCCTGCGGTCCGGGCGCAAGCACCGGGTGCGCGGGCAGGTGCTGTGGTCCAAGAGCGGGGACAGGGTGGCGGTCGATCTGACGACCGCGCCCGTGCGCGACGGCGATCAGCTCGTCGGCGCCGTCATGACCTTCACCGACCGCCGGCCCTACGACGCCCTCGCCGAGGAGAAGGACGGCGTCGAGAAGCGGCACACGGACGAGTTGGAGAAGCTCTCCGAGGAGCACGCCTCCGACCTCACCGCGCTGCGCCAGCAGCACGTCACCGAGCTCGAGGAGCTGCGCGAGCGGCACGAGGAGGAGCTCGCGGCCGGCGAGGAGCGCTACGCCTCGCTCGGCGAGCGCGAGAAGGACCGGTACGAGGCGCTCGCCGGGCGGCACGAGCAGCTGCTCACCCTGCTCGGGGAGTCCCTGCGCGGGCCGCTGGACGAACTGCGCCGCGAGCTGGCGGCGCTCGCCGCGGACGACGCCGGCCAGCTCTGGCCCGAGGCCAACCAGGTGCTCCACCACCTGTCGGCCGGCTACTCGCGGATCACCACACTCATCGACAACGTGCTCGGCTACCAGCGTCTCGACACCGGGGCGGAGGTCATCTCCCGGACGAAGGTGATGCTCGACGCCGTCGTCGCCGCCGGTGTCGACGGCGCGGTGGATCTCATCGGGCCGGGACGGGTGCAGTTCGCCGTGCACGCGCCGCCCATCGAGGCCGAGGTCGACGCACGGCTCCTCGCGACCGCGCTCGCGCACCTCGTGGCCGACGTCGCGGGCGTCGACGCCACCGGCAACGCGCCCGTCTCGGCGGGCGGTTACATGGACAACACGGTCGTGGTGGCGGCCGCCCAGCGCGGCGAGGTCGTCCGCATCGAGGTGCGCGGGCCGTACGCCGGCGGCGACCCCGTGCACGAACCGATCGTGCGGGGGATCGTGCGGGCGCACGGTGGCGTGCTGCAGACGCACGAGGTGCCGGGCATGAGCGGCAGCGCGTACGTGCTGGAGGTGCCGTTGGGCGGTGGCGCGGGAGCCATGGCGGCTCCGGCGGCCATGGCCCTGCCCGCTCTCGCGGCCGGAGGCGGGGCGGCCTCGGCGGCCCCCGCCCCCGCCATGGCCTCGGAGGAGGACGTTCCGGGCGAGTACGGCGCCGGTGGGCGCCGACGGGCTCGACGGTCCTCGGTGGACGCCTTCCTGGAGGGCGACGTCCCGGCCGCGGAGGGCGGCGCCGAAGCAGAGGCGGCGGTTCCGACCGGTCGGCGGCGCAGGCGGGCCGGGGCCGCGGCCCCGGAGGAGACACCGGGCGAGCTGTCGCCCGCCGTGGACGAGGCCGAGGGCCCGGAGGGCTCCGGCGGCACCGGGCGGCGGCGTGGGCGGTCGGCCGAGATCGCCGTCGTGGGAGCCGATGCGGGGATGCCCGCGGCGCTCGACGGCGGGGTGAGCGAGGGTGCCGTGGTCACGGCCGCCGAGCACGCGGCGGGGACCGCGGCCTCGGGTACGGGGCTCGGCGGCACCGTTCCGCCGCAGGGCGTGCCCGCGCCGGGCGGCCAGCGGCCCCCGCACCACGCACCGGACGGCCGGCAGCCGCAGAACGCGTTGCCGCCCGCGCTGCCGGCGCTCGCGGGCGCACCGGCCGAGGCCCCGGGGACGGGTCCGGGGGCCATGGCACAGGCGGAGGCGGAGGACGGACAGCCGACGGGCAGGCGACGGCGTGCCCTGGCCGCCGCGAACGAGCGCGCCGCCGCGCAGGAGGCGGGGCCCCGCGCGGTGTTCGCCCTGCCGCCCGCGCAGGCCGACCGGGCGCCGGACGGTGCCGTCGGCACGAGTGCCACCGCCCAGACCGCTCACGCCGCCCAGGCTCCCCAAGCTCCCCAAGCCGCCCGAGCAGTGGGGCCGATTCCGGTTCCGGGCTCGGCTCCGGCTCCGGCTCCGGGAGCGGTGCAGGCGTTGGGAGCGGTTCAGGTGCCCGCGCAGGGCCCGGTTCCGGCGCAGGCTCAGCCGCCGGTTCAGGCTCAGGCGCCCGTTCCCGTTCAGGCGCCCGTTCAGGGCTCCGCCGAGGATTCCGCGATCGACCACGGGCGGCACGACGCCGTCCCGCACGACCAGGCCGACGACCACACCCCGCCCCAGCCGCACCCCACGAACGCGCCCACGGGTCGCCGTCGACGGGCCGTCGCTCAGGCCGCGGAGGTCGCCGCCCCGGCACAGGTTCAGCAGCCCCAGCCCCCGTCCCAGCCGCAGCAGGTGGGACAGCCCGTCGCCGCCGCGCAGCCTGCCGTCGCGCAGGCGGTTCCGGCGGCCGTGCCCGTCCCCGGGCAGCCGTTGCCCGGTCAGCCGGCCACAGGTCAGCCGCTCCCCGCGCAGGCGGCCGCCAACCCCGTGCCGAACGCGCCCGGGCAGGGTCAGCCGCTCCCGGCCGAAGCGGCCCCGGCCGCAGCAGCCCCCGCGCCGGTGACGACAACGCCCAGCGGTGGTACCCCGCTTCCGCCCGAGGCCGCCGTCGGGCAGCCGCGGGTGGCGCAGCCGTTGCCCGCCGAGGCCGCGGCGGGCCGGCCGACGGACCCCAACTCGACGCAGGGTCGGGCGATCAGCGTGCGGACCCTGGGGCAGGGCGTGCCGTTCACCCGGCAGGCCGCGCAGGTGCAGCAGGCTCAGCAGTTGCAGCACGCGCAGCAGGCTCAGCACGCGCAGCAGGCTCAGGCGATGCGTCACTCGCAGCCGGGGGTGCCGTCGGCGCAGTCCACGGCCACCCCCGCCCCGCACGCCCCCGGTGGTTCCGGGCGGCGCCGCAAGCTGGGGACTCCACCCGACCCGACGACGCGCCCTGAGCAGACGGCGCGTCCGCACCCGTCGGCCGAGCAGCCCGTCGCGGCGCAGGCCCCGGCACAGGCGCAGGCCGTGGCTCCGGCAGCGGCGCCCGGCACGGCACCCACGCCGGCAGCCGCGCCCGTAGCGCCCCCCGTACCGCATCCCTCCCTCGCGGGTCAGTCGCGGCTCGTGCCGGGTGGGCCGGGGACCGAGGGCGCCGGACGGTCGTACGCCATAGGAGCCCCGGACGAGAACGCCGCCGAGGGGCCCGAGCCGCTGGACGGGCCCGGTGGGGCCGTCGAGGTGGCGGATCCGCCGCGGCCGCAGCCGCTGGACGACGAGCTGCCGCCGGAGCCGCTGGACAACCCGCGTCGGCTGCTGGTGTGGCCTGCACCGGACGTCAGTACGCAGCAGGCGCTCAGCGACCGCGGCTACCGGCCGGTGATCGTGCACTCGCGCGAGGAGGTCGACGCGCAGATCGCCGCCTTCCCGGCCGCGCTGTTCGTGGACCCGCTGACCGGGCCGATCACCCGTACCGCGTTGCAGTCGCTGCGCACGGCCGCGGTGGCCGCCGAGGTTCCGGTGCTGGTCACGGCAGGGCTCGGACAGGCGACGCGCGAGGCGGCCTACGGCGCCGATCCCGCCGTCCTGTTGAAGGCGCTCGCGCCGCGCGACAGCGAGCAGCATCCGCCGCGGGTGCTGCTCATCGAGGAGCACGCCGAGATCGCCCTCGCCCTGACCTCGACGCTGGAGCGGCGCGGGATGCAGGTGGCGCGGGCGGCGAGCGACGCGGACGCCGTCACGCTCGCCGGGCAGCTGCGGCCGAACCTGGTCGTGATGGACCTGATGCAGATGTCCCGGCGCCATGCCGGAATCCTGGACTGGCTGAGGGCGAACGGCCAGCTCAACCGCACTCCGCTGGTCGTCTACACGGCTGCTGTCGACCCGGCCGACCTGCCGCGGCTGGCGTCGGGGGAGACGGTCCTCTTCCTCGCCGAGCGGTCGACGAGCGCGGAGGTGCAGAGCAGGATCGTGGACCTGCTGGCCCGGATCGGCACCAACTAGGAGCCGTCCGGCCGGCCTCGTCCGACCCTGCGCGTCCGGCCCGGCGACGTCCTACCGGGCCGGTCCCACCGGGCTCGACCTACCGGGCGACCATCCGTCGTGCCGCCTCCTTGATGGAGGCGCGCAGGCGGTCGCGGTCGGCGTCCTCGGAGCCCGCCAGGATACGGCTCATCTGGGGCACGAAGGCGGCCCAGTTGGCCATGGCGATCAGCAGGAAGAAGAGGTCGGGGGCCGGGATCGCGTCGGAGATCACGCCCCGGTCCTGGCCGTCCTGGATGGCGGCGACCTTCTGCGCGTAGTGCTCCTGGCGTTCCGTCTCGTCGGGCAGCAGCTCGGTGCCGCCGTACTCGATGCCCTCCCAGTACAGGAGCCGCAGCAGCTCGGGGTGGGCGCCGTGGTAGTCCATCACCCGGTCGAGCCAGCCCTCGATGTCGTCCGGGTCGACGGGGACCGCGGCGGCGAGGTCCAGCATGCGACGGCCGAGGACCTGGGAGAACAGCTCGGCCTTGTTGCCGAAGTAGGCGTAGATGAGCTGCTTGTTCGCCTTGGCTTCGGCGGCGATGCGGTCGATGCGCGCGCCCGCGATGCCGTGGCGGGCGAACTCCGCGACGGCGGCGTCGAAGATCCGGGCTCGGGTGGCCTCGGGATCCCTGGTGGTTGCCATGGAGCCATCGTAGCGAGGGCCTAACCAACTAGTTGGTTGACAGGGAATTCACGTGCGCCGCAGACTGTTCCCCTTCTGTTCCAACCAACTGGTTAGTTGCTCGACGCTCGAAGGAGCACCTCCGCCATGCCGTCCGAAGTCACAGCAGTCCGAGAAGCGGGAGAGGAAGTCGCCCCCTCGGCGGTCGCGGCCCGCCGCAACGGGCTTCTCCTCGTCCTCATCGCCCTCTGCACCGCCGTCACCGCGGCCAACATCTATCTCGCGGCCCCGCTGCTCCCCCTCATCGCCCACGACTTCGGCTCGGCGCCCTCGGCCGTGGCCTGGATCGCCTCGGTCGCCCAGTTCGGCTACGCGGCCGGCCTGCTCGTCTTCGCCCCGCTCGGCGACCGCGTGAACCGGCGCCGACTGGTCGCCGTCCTCTCCCTGGTCACCGCGGCGGCCCTGGTCGCCGCGGCCACGGCCGCCGGGACCGGCGCGCTCGCGGCCGCCGTGCTCGTCGCCTCGGCCGCGACCGTCGTCCCGCAGCTCCTCGTGCCGCTGGTCGCCGCCCGCGCCCCCGCCGACCGGCGCGCCCGGCACGTGGCCGCCGTCATCGCCGGGCTGTTCACCGGCATCGTCGCGGCCCGGGTCCTCGGCGGACTCGCCGGGCAGGCCTTCGGCTGGCGGGCGGTGTTCGTGGGCGCGGCCGTCCTCACCACGATCCTGGGCCTGCTGACCGCGGCCGCCCTGCCCTCCGAGCGCCACCGCCCCCGTGAGGGCCACCTCTTCGCCGGTCTCACCGCGATGCCGGGCCTGGTGCGGCGCTCGCCCGACCTGTGGCGGGCCTGCGTGCGGCAGGCCGGGATGTACGGCGCCTGGAGCGCCTTGTGGACCTCGCTGGCCCTGCTGCTGACGAGCGAGGAGTCCTACGGCCTGACGACCGCCACCGCCGGCCTCTTCGGCCTGTTCGGACTGGCCGCCAGCGTCGTCGCACCGCTGGCCGGCGGTCTGGTCGACCGCTTCGGCGCCGCGAAGGTCGTCCGCAACGCGTATCTTCTCGCCGCTGTCTCGGTCCCGCTGTTCTGGCTGGGCGGGCAGGTGCTCGTGGCGCTCTTCGTGGCCGCGATCGTGATCCACGCGGCGCTCGTCGCCTCCCATGTCGCCAACCAGACCCTCGCCCTGACGACCACTTCCGCCCCGGCCACCGCGAACAGTGCCTATGTCGTCGCGGGGTTCGCCGGCGGCGCGACCGCCTCGGCCCTGGCCGGCCTCGCCTTCACCCACTTCGGCTGGGGTGGCGTCGTCGCGGTGGCGGGCGCCTGGCTGGTCCTGGGCTGGACGACCACGGCCGTACGGCGGTGACGACCGTACGGCGTTGACGGCCCTACGACGGTGACGACCGTGCGGCGGTGACGGCCGTGCGGCGGTGAAGTCGGCCCTTGACCGTACGGCCGCGCAGAACGGCGTACGCCGGGCAGGGGCCGCGAGGTGCCCTGCCCGGCGTACACGACCTGCATGACTGCCGCGACGGCTGCCGCGTCGGTCACCGCGTCCGCGACACGGGCGGGTTCAGAGCCGGGTGACGTCCAGCTCGCCCTCCGCGTACTGCCTGCGCAGCACCTTCTTGTCGAACTTGCCCACGCTCGTCTTCGGGACCGACCCGATGATCGTCCAGCGCTCCGGGAGCTGCCACTTGGCGATCTGCCCCTCGGCGGCGAGGAAGGCGCGCAGGGCCTCGAAGTCCGTGGTGGCGCCCTCCCTGAGGACGACCGTGGCCAGCGGGCGCTCGCCCCACTTGTCGTCCGGGACGGCCACGACGGCGGCCTCGGTGACGTCCGGGTGGGACATCAGCGCGTTCTCCAGGTCCACCGACGAGATCCACTCGCCGCCGGACTTGATGACGTCCTTGGCGCGGTCGGTGAGGGTGAGGAAGCCGTCGGGGGAGATGGTGCCGACGTCGCCCGTCTTCAGCCAGCCGTCCTCGCTGAACTTGTCGGCGGGCCGCAGGGGCTCGCCGTCGGGGCCGTTGTAGTAGGCGCCGGCGATCCACGCGCCGCGCACCTCCAGCTCGCCCGCGGACTCGCCGTCCCAGGGGAGGCGTTCGCCGCCGGGGCCGGTGAGGCGGCCCTCGACGCCGGCCGGGAAGCGGCCCTGGGTGAGGCGGTAGCCGAATTCCTCGTCGGTGCCGACCGCGTGGGCCGGCGGACGGGCGATGGTGCCGAGCGGGGAGGTCTCCGTCATGCCCCAGGCGTGGCAGACCCGCATGCCCAGCTCGTCGAACGCGGTCATGAGGGAGGGCGGACAGGCCGATCCGCCGATGGTGACCTGGGTGAGGGAGGAGACGTCCCGCGGCTTCGCCGTGAGCTCGGCCAGCAGACCCTGCCAGATGGTGGGGACTGCGGCCGCGTGGGTCGGCTTCTCGCTCTCGATCATCTCGGCGAGGGGCGCGGGCTGGAGGAAGCGGTCCGGCATCAGCATGTTGACGCCGGTCATGAACGTGGCGTGCGGCAGTCCCCAGGCGTTGACGTGGAACTGCGGGACGACGACGAGCGAGGTGTCCTGGTCGGTCAGGCCCATCGACTCGGCCATGTTCACCTGCATGGAGTGCAGGTAGATCGAACGGTGGCTGTAGACCACGCCCTTGGGGTCGCCCGTGGTCCCGGAGGTGTAGCACATGGCGGCGGCCTGGCGTTCGTCCAGCTCGGGCCAGTCGAAGGTCTTCGGCTTGTCCGCGATCAGCTCCTCGTACTCGTGCACGCGCGCGTGGGCGCCCTCGAGGAGCGAGCGGTCGCCCGGACCCGAGACGACGATGTGCTCGAGCGTGGGCAGCTTCGGCAGCAGGGGCGCGAGCAGCGGGAGCAGCGATCCATTGACTATGACGACCTTGTCGGCGGCGTGGTTGACGATCCACACCAGCTGCTCGGCCGGGAGGCGCAGGTTGAGGGTGTGCAGCACCGCGCCCATGGAGGGGATCGCGAAGTACGCCTCGACGTGCTCGGCGTTGTTCCACATCAGCGTCGCCACCCGGTCGTCGCCGCGGACGCCGAGGTCGTCGCGCAGGGCGTTCGCCAGCTGCACCGCCCGGGTGCCCGCCTCGGCGAAACTGCGCCGTTGGGGCTCGCTCTCACCTGTCCAGGTGGTGATCTGGGAACGGCCGTGCACCAGCACACCGTGCACGAGGATGCGGGTGACGGTCAGCGGTACGTCCTGCATGGTGCTCAGCACGGCGTCCTCCCAGGGCGGCGACATTGCCTACGCGGTGGTAACGGTTGTGCTGATTCTGCGCACATACCGCGCGGTATGTCACTAGGGAGCGGTGATCGATCAGGTCACGGCACGGCCCGGCTCACGGCGCGGGCCGGAAGATCGGCTCGCGTCAGCGGACAAGCACCAGCTCAGCGTCCTCGCGCAGCTTGCCGAGCGCCCGCGACACCGCCGACTTCACCGTGCCCACCGAGACGCCGAGCACCTCTGCCGTCTGGACCTCACTGAGGTCCTCGTAGTACCTGAGGACGACCATCGCCCGCTGCCGCGCGGGCAGTTTCATGATCGCCCGCCACATGGCGTCGTGCAGCGCCTGCCGCTCCGCCGGGTCGTCCGCGGAGGCGACCGGGTCCGGTTCCGGCAGTTCGTCGCACACGAACTCCTCGACCTTGCGCTTGCGCCACTGCGACGTACGGGTGTTCAGCAGGGCCCGGCGGACATAGCCGTCGAGCGCCCGGTGGTCCTCGATCCGCTCCCACGCCACGTACGTCTTGGTGAGCGCGGTCTGCAGCAGGTCCTCGGCATCGCTCGGGTTCGCGGTCAGCGACCGTGCGGTGCGCAGCAGCACCGGCTGACGGGCCCTGACGTACGACGCGAAGGACGGGTACGGAGAAGGCCGCGTCATGCCGTTCGAAGCGCTGGTGCAGACGGGTGTGGTCATGCCTCCACGCTAGGTTCGCGGCCCGCTCGGGCGGATCGGCCGCAGGTCCCGAAGCCAGATCCCTCTCAGGTTGTACGGGTGGTGCCCGCCCCACCTCCTGAAGGTGGACGAGGCGGCGCCGACTACTACGGGATGACCCCTGGGTGCTCATCCCTCCATGGCTCTCTCCATGGCTCTCTCCAGGGCTCCGTCCGCGGCTCAGGCCAGGGCTCCTCCGCGGCTCGGCCCAGGTCTCCGTCCGCGGCTCGGCCCAGGTCTCCGTCCGCGGCTCGGTCCACGTCTCAGTCCGTGGCTCCGTCCCTGGTCAGGACCAGGCCCGACGTCGGCACCCCGGTGCCCGCCGTCACCAGGGTCCGGGCGGCCCCCGGTACCTGGTTCACGGACGTGCCGCGCAGCTGCCGTACGGCTTCGGCCACCCCGTTCATCCCGTGCAGGTAGGCCTCGCCGAGCTGGCCGCCGTGGGTGTTCAGCGGCAGCCTGTCCTCCGCCACGAAACCCGGGGCCTCGCCCGGGGCGCAGAAGCCGAACTCCTCCAGCTGCATCAGCACGAACGGCGTGAAGTGGTCGTACAGGATCCCCACGTCGATGTCGGCCGGCGCCAGACCGGAGCCGCGCCACAGCTGGCGGGCGACCACGGACATCTCCGGCAGGCCCGTCAGGTCGTCGCGGTAGAAGCTGGTCATCTGCTCCTGGGCCCGGCCGGCACCCTGGGCGGCCGCGGTGACCACGGCGGGCGGCTGCGGCAGGTCCCGGGCCCGTTCCACCGAGGTGACGACGAGCGCCTGGCCGCCGTCCGTCTCCTGGCAGCAGTCCAGCAGCCTGAGCGGCTCGGCGATCCAGCGCGAGGCCGCGTGGTCGGCGCGGGTGATCGGACGGTCGTGGAAGTACGCCGCCGGATTCACCGCCGCGTGCCGGCGGGCCGTGACGGCGACCGGCCCGAACGCGTCCTCCGGGGTCAGCCCGTACGTGTACAGATAGCGCTGCGCCGCCATCGCCACCCAGGAGGCGGGGGTGAGCAGCCCGAACGGCAGCGTCCAGCCGAGCGCCGTCCCCTCCGCCGACGGTTCGCGGTGCCGCACGCCGGAGCCGAAGCGGCGCCCCGACCGCTCGTTGAAGGCGCGGTAGCAGACCACGACCTCGGCCACCCCGGCCGCGACGGCGAGCGCCGCCTGCTGCACGGTCGCGCAGGCCGCCCCGCCGCCGTAGTGGACCCGGGAGAAGAAGGACAGCTCGCCCATGCCGCAGGCCTGCGCGACGGTGATCTCCGGGCTGGTGTCCATCGTGAACGTCACCAGCCCGTCCACGTC
Source organism: Actinobacteria bacterium OV320 (assembly GCA_001298545.1). GTDB lineage: Bacteria > Actinomycetota > Actinomycetes > Streptomycetales > Streptomycetaceae > Streptomyces > Streptomyces coriariae. The sequence continues at coordinate 696,844 of LJCX01000028.1, read as the reverse complement.
GGCGGGCGTGAGTCCCGCGTCGGCCAGGGCCGCCCGCACCGACTCCACCGCGAGGCGCAGTTCACTGCGTCCCGAGTCCTTGGAGAACTCCGTGGCCCCGATGCCGACGATCGCCGCCCGGCCGCCGAGGGAGTCCCGCGTCCGCACGCTCACCCCGCACCTCCCGGCGGAACGGTGAGCGTCACCGTGCCGGTGACATGTCTGCCGATCCCGTTGTCCCCGGTGACCCGCACCACGGCGGTGGCCCCGTCGAACTCCTCGACCGTGCCCTTCAACACCATGATGTCCCCTGGGTAGTTGGGTGCTCCGAGCCGGATGGCGACCTTACGGAGCACGGCCGTCGGGCCGAAGTGGTCGGTGAGGTAGCGACCGACCAGGCCGTTGGTGGTCAGGATGTTCATGAAGATGTCGGGGGACCCCTTGCGCCGGGCCAGTTCGGGGTCGTGATGGACGTCCTGGTAGTCGCGCGAGGCGAGGGCGCCGGCGACGATCAGGGTGCGGGTGATCCCGATCTCCAGCGGCGGCAGCTCGTCACCGGCCTTCACGCGGCCACCTCCCCCGCGCGGGGCCGGAACACGGGGAGCACGAGTTCGCCGTCCTCATCGTCGTAGGACCGGAATTCCAGCTCCACGGGCATGCCGATCCGCACCTTGTCGTAGGGCACGTCGACCACGTTGCTGATGATGCGGACACCCTCGGCGAGCTCGATCAGCCCGATCGCGTAGGGCGGCGAGAAGGCCGGGAAGGGCGGGTGGTGCATCACGACGTACGAGAAGACCGTGCCCTCGCCGTCGGCCTCCACGGTGTCCCACTCCGGCGAGCCGCAGGCGTTGCAGCCGGGGAGCCAGGGGAAGCGGAGCGTGTCGCAGCCGGTGCAGCGCTGGACGAGGAGGCGGTGGCGCCGGACGCCCTCCCAGAAACCGGCGTTGTCCCGGTTGACGACGGGACGCGGCCGCCGCGGTGCCTCCTGCCGCCCCTGCGCCTTCTCTTCCCGCCCGGTCGGCGTCGGCGCGTGCTCGCTCGGTACGTACTCGTTCGGCGCGGGCCCGCTGGATGCGTGCCCACTGGATGCGCGCGCGCTCGATGCCTGCCCGCTCGGCGCGTGCGTCCTCGGCGCGTACTTGAGGATGCGGAAGCGATGGGTGCCGACCAGTTCCTCGGCCACGCGCACGTCCGTGCGAGTCGTGACGAAGTACCCGGTGCCCAGCTTGGTGGTCTTCCGCTGCGAGACCGACTCGATCACCGTGTCGAAGGCGACCTCGTCCCCCGGCCGCAGCGGGCGCAGGTACTCCTGCTCGCAGTCGGTGGCGACGACCGAGGTGCAGCCCGCCTCGTCGAGGAGGGAGAGCAGCTCGTCGTAGGCCTGCGCACGCCCCTCGTGGCCGCTCAGGCCGCCCATGATCCACGCCTGGAGCATGGTCGGCGGGGCGATCGCGCCGGGGCCGGTGTACGCCGGGTTCCGGTCGCCCGTCGCCTCGCACCAGTGCCGGATCATGGGCGCGTTGACAGGGTCCCGGCCGGTGCCCGCGACCGCCGCGGGGCGGCCCTCGTAGGCCTTGAGCCGCGCGTGGAGCTCGTCGTCCACGGCCGTACTCCTTCCGCGGGAAAAGGCTTGCCGGGGCTTACCGGGAATTGCAGGGGATGCCGGGGTTTGCCGGGGATGTCAGGGATTGGCGGGACCTACCCAGAACCGTTTCTGACTGTCCGTCAGATATGAATGTCTGTCAAGGTCACTTCCCGGTACGAAAACGCCTGCGCGGCGGCACCGAAGTACCGCCGCGCAGACGCGTTGCCACCCCCACAGCCCCCACCCGGCGCGAAGCTCCCCCCGGCGCCGGCCCCCGACTTCCGGCCCCCGGCCCCCAGCCCTCAGATCACCACCACAGCGGGGTGAAGGCGACCGCGACGTTGCTGTTGCCCTGGTTGACCGCGGTGAACGCGGACCCGTTGACCTGCGCGGTATTGCTCTGGTTCGAGGCGCCCGAGCCGACGGCGTTCTGCTGCGTGGTGGCCGAGTTGCCGCTGTTATCTCGCCCGACGCCGCTGCCGGAGATGCTCGCGACACCCGCGTTCGATCCGTCGTCCGCGAAGCCGCCGTTGTCCGCCACCGCGACGCCGGTGAAGAGGGCGGCCGCCAGCGGGAGGGCGGAGACGGCGGCGATGACACGGGCGGTACGGATGCTTGCCATGTGGTTCCTCCAGAACGGAAGTACGTGAGTACCGAAGTGCGTGAGTACCGAAGTGTGTGAAGCACGGCCTTCACCTGGGCAGTTGGCCGACCGCCCCGGCGCTTGTGACGACGTCGCGAGACCAGAGTTGCCCACCGAATCCCCGGCGAACCACCCCGGACGCCGCAATTAGCACTCAAGCGTGATGACAAGTCGATAAACCCCTAGCACCACTTTTCCTACACGTGATGCCATAAACCCCGGCAAGTCGGACACTCGTCTCCCGGGCCCCGCAAGAGGCGAAGCGTTCCGGCATTTTTCCGTCCCGGACGGCCGCCCTCGGGCGCGTCGCGGCCCACCCTCTTCCCTTTATCGAACACGCGTACGACACTAGTTCCATGGCCACCACCGACCGGTACCCCCGGCAGGCCACCACGCTGGCCCTCGCCCACGCCCTGTCGGCCGCCGAACGCGGCCTGGCCGTCATCCCCCTGTCCCGGACGAAACTCCCCGCCCTGCGCTCCCCCCACCGCGACGCCCCCGAGCCGACGGGACCGCCCTGCCACGGCGAGTGCGGCCGCCTCGGCCACGGCGTGTACGACGCCTCGACCGACCCGGCCCGCATCCGCGAACTGTTCGCCGCCGCGCCCTGGGCCACCGGCTACGGCATCGCCTGCGGCCTGCCCCCGCACCACCTCATCGGCGTCGACCTGGACACCAAGTCGGACACGGACTCCACGGCCGCCCTGCGCGAACTGGCCCTGCGCCACCTCTTCACCATCCCGCCCACGATCGTCGTCCTCACCCCGTCCGGCGGACGGCACCTGTGGCTCACCGGCCCGCCGGACGTCGTCGTCCCCAACTCGGCCGGCCGCCTCGCCCCCGGCATCGACATCCGCGGTGCCGGCGGCTACCTGGTCGGCCCCGGCTCCCGCACCGCCCACGGCGTCTACGCCACCGCCCCCGGCACCGCCCACCTCACCCCCGCGCCCTGCCCACGCTCCCTCCTGCGCCTGCTGCTGCCACCGCCGCGCTCCTCCCGCCCGGCCCCCGGCTCGACGGCGGGCGGCGCACACGGCCGGGGCCTGGTCCAGTTCGTCCTGGCCGCCCACGAGGGGCAACGCAACACACGCCTGTTCTGGGCGGCCTGCCGCGCCTACGAGGACGGCATCGGCCCGGAGTTGACCGAGGACCTGGTCGACGCCGCCGTACGAACCGGCCTGACGGCACGGGAGGCACGGGGGACGATCACGTCGGCGGCCCGCATGACCACGCACCGCCCTGATCCGTGACAGCCCCGGACGCCTCACGGTCAGTGCGAGCGCCGTACGGTCCGACGGCGGAGCCCGAGGACGATGCCGCCGCCGGCCAGGACCAGCGCGGCGAGGGTTCCCATGACGCGGGCCGCCCGGGCGGCGCGAGGTGAACGAGACACGCTTGTCCTTCACGTTCGATCGCGATGCGACGGGACGGCCCCTCGGGCGCCGTCCCGTCGAACCACCGAACGAGCCCCGGAGCCGCCCCCCCCCCCAGGGCCACCAGCCCTTGGAGTTCCCTGTCAAAGACACAGCGCCGCAGCCCAAGGCGCGATGAAGGAACAGCAATGATCGACCGTGAGCCCGGCCAAGAAACGGTCCTGCCCACGAGCCCGAAACACCCGTCGCCCTGCTCGCGGAGCAGGACCCGCGCCTCCGCCGGACAACGACCGCCGCCACCAGGGGTAGCCTTCCCGTCCGTTCGAACGTCCTGGAGGCTCCCCATGCACACCGCCGTCTTCCTGCTGCGAAGCGCGCTGGGCCTCGGCGGCGGCACCGTCTGCGCCTGGGAGCTGACCCGCCAGGCCTCGGGACCGGGCTGGCGAAAGCCGCGGCTCCTCTCCGCGGCCGCGGCCCTGACACTCGCCGGGCTGCTCGCCGTCTAGCCCCGGAGAAACAGCGGAGCCCAGCCGACGCGAAGCCCGACGGACGCGGGGCCCGACGAACGCCGACGAACGACGCCCACGAGAACGGCCCCCGACCGATTCACCTGGTCAGGGGCCGTTCATCTGCGGTGGGTGTGGGATTTGAACCCACGGTGACATCGCTGCCACGACGGTTTTCAAGACCGTTCCCTTAGGCCGCTCGGGCAACCCACCCGCGCCCCTGCCCACCTGGGGCGGAGCGGGTACAGACTACCGGGCGCGGGCTCGAAGCGGGGAGCATGGTCCACTGCCCTCGCTCCTCCAGGGTGTGAGGGCCTGCGTCAGGTCGTGGCGGCGTCAGCTGTGTGCGCCCCACCAGACCCAGCGGGCAGGGTCGATGCCGCCTTCGCCGATGTAGTTGGTGGTGTAGACGGCGGCACCGTTGGCCGAGGTACGGAGGAACACCCCGGTTCCGGAGATGAAGTCGCATTCGAGGTAGTCGTCGTCGCCGCTCCACCACTGCCCGGGGGCGTTCCCGCAGGCGCTCATCCAGACAGCGTTGGTCGCGGTCTTGCTGTCCGTGGTGAGACACATGCCGTTGGCTTTGCTCACCAGGCGGCGGAAGACCGTGCCGTCGTAGTTGCGAGTGTAGGAATCCGAACCCCAGTACCAGTTCCGGGTGGAGAGCCCGTCGTTGCAGGTGTCCGACCAGACCTTGTCGCTCACGGTCGACGAGACCAGGCACTGGCCCTCGTAGTCGTTGCTGTACGACCAGTACGTCGTCGCCGACGCCGTGGACATCGAGCCTGCCACGGTGAGTACGAGGGCGGCGAGTCCCATGGGCACGGTCAGTCTCAGAGCCTTCAGAGATTCCATGATCGTGAGGATCGGGGGCAGAGGGGGTGTCCGCGTGAATCGAGCGTGAACATGCCATGTCGCTTCGGTCATGCCCACGCCACAGTTGCCGACCGCGATTCACTCACCCGATCACGTTCGGAAAGCGGTTGCCGTCCGCGGAGTTGAGCCGCGGCCATCGAGGCCCCCGATTCGTGGCGCGGAGCGGCAACCCCGTTTCTGTGCAACCGAGTTGCCCATGTCACGGGACGGTGACGACGTCGTCCTGGATCAAGGACCAAGGCATCCTTTTGACTCCCGGACCCCTCATAGTGATCAACAGCGCTGGGGGAACGACCGCACCTCAGCACCAACCAGCCGACCAATCAGGGGAATTGACCCATGACTCGCAACCGTCGCCAGGCCTTCCTCGTCTCCGCCGCGATCCTGGGCGGCACCTTGCTGATGTCGGCGTGCAACCAGGGCGACGAAGCGGCCGACAGCTCCTCCGGCAAGACCGAGACGGCTGCGGCGGCGAACAAGTCCGGCGCCAAGGGCGTCAGCGGCACCTTCGCGGGCGGGACGGTGACGTACCTCGCGTCCGGCAAGTACATCGTCAGCGTGTCCGGCAAGTCAGACCAGCAGTTCTGGATCGCGGACGACACCAAGATCCTCGGCGCGGGCACCATCTGCGGCGACGCCTCCTCGAAGGTGGACGCCCCGTGTGAGGAGGCCGACCTGGAGACCGCCACCAAGGGCGGACGCTCCGTCAACGCCGATGTGGAGATGAAGGACGGCGCCGCGACACAGATCACCGAGCGCCGCGCCTCCGCGTCGTCCTCCGGCGGCAGCACGTCCGGCGGCGGCAGCACGACCGCCCCCGGGAGCACCTCCGGCGGCGCCACGACCGACCCCGGGAGCACGTCCGGCGGCGCCACGACCGACCCCGGGAGCACGTCCGGCGGCAGCGAGGGCGTCGTGGACGGCCTCAACAAGGGCAAGGGCGTCAACGGCACCTGGTACGGCATCGTGCGGTACATGGCGCCCGGCAAGTACCAGGTCGACGGGCCCGCGGCCCAGGGCTCCGGCGGCGAGCAGCAGGCCTTCTACCTCGCCGAGGACACCGTGATCCTGGGCGGGGGCCAGATCTGCGGCACCGCCGGCTCGAAGGTGGACGCCCCGTGCGAGGAGGCCGACCTGGAGAAGGCCGCCAAGAAGGGCGTGGAGGCCGAGGTCGTGATCGAGAACGGCATCGCCACCAAGATCACCGACGGTGCGCTTCTCTGATCCCGTGACCCCGTGATCCCGTGATGATCCGTGATCCCGTGATCCCGTAGCTCGCGACGAACAGAGGCGGTCTGCCGGAAGCAACACTTCCGGCAGACCGCCTCTGTTCGTCGACCGTTCCCGTAGGCCGCTCGGGCAACCCGCCCCGCGCCGTTCTCGATCGGCGGCGCGGGGGCCGGGGCCACGGGCGGGCACGCGCGCGTGGGCGTCAGCTGTCGCCCTTGCGGGAGCCGAGGGTGAGGTCCACGGTGTGGGACTTGCCGTCGCGCTCGTAGGTGATCGTGACCTTGTCGCCGGGCTGGTGGGTCCAGATCTCGCCGATGAGGGTCGGGCCGCTGTCGATCACCATGTCGTCGAGCTTGACGATGACGTCGCCGGGCTTGAGGCCGGCCTGGTCCGCCGGACCGCCCGTCTCGACCGCGGACGCGCCGCCCTCGGCCGTGTCGGTGATCTTCGCGCCCCCCGTGGAGTCCGCCAGGGAGACGGACGCGCCGATCTTGGCGTACACCGGCTCGCCGGTCTTGATCAGCTGCTGGGCGACGTACCTGGCCTGGTTGATCGGGATGGCGAAGCCGAGGCCGATCGAGCCGGACTGGGTGGTGCCGCCCAGGCCGCCGCTGCCGGTGGACTGGATCGCGGAGTTGATGCCGATGACGTTGCCCGAGGCGTCCAGCAGCGGGCCGCCGGAGTTGCCCGGGTTGATCGAGGCGTCCGTCTGGAGGGCGCTCATGTAGGAGGCGGCGCTGCTGGTGCCGTCGCTGGAGGCCACGGGGCGGTTCTTCGCGCTGATGATGCCCGTCGTGACCGTGTTGGACAGGCCGAAGGGGGCGCCGATCGCGATCGTCGAGTCGCCGACCGCCACCTTGTCGGAGTCGCCGAGGGTGAGCGGCTTCAGGTTCGAGGGGGCGTTCTTGAGCTTGATGACGGCGACGTCGTAGCCCTGGGCGTGCCCGACGACCTCGGCGTCGTACTTCTTGCCGTCCGGGAAGGTGGCCGTCACCTTGCCGCCGTCGACCGCGTCCGCGACGACGTGGTTGTTGGTGACGATGTGACCCTGGGTGTCGAAGACGAAGCCGGTGCCGGTGCCGCCCTCGCCGCTGCTGGACTCGGCCTCGATCGTGACCGTGCTGGGCAGCGCCTTGGCGGCGACCCCGGCTACCGTGCCCGGGTCGCGCTTGACGTCCCCGCCGTTGGTGGAGGCGGAGACGGTCGTCGAGCCGGTGTCGTCGTCGTTCTTGGCCAGCGTGTAGCCGAGTCCGCCGCCCAGGCCGCCCGCGACCAGCGCGGCCACCAGGACCGCGGCGACGAGCCCGCCGCGGCCACGGCCCGACTTGGGCGCGGGCTGCTGGTAGGAGGCACCCCAGACGGTCCCACCGGGGCCACCGGGGCCGCCCGGGCCACCGACCGCGCCGGGGCCACCGGCAGCGACGTCGGCGGAGCCGGGGGTGCCGTACGCGTGCGTGCCCGCGCCGGCGTCGGCGTAGACGGGCGTCACCGGGGCCGGGTTCGGCCAGTCGTCGGCGGCGGCCGGGGCTCCCTGCGGGGCCGGAGCGGCCTGCGGAGCGGCCGGCGGCGGCCAGTCGCCGTCCACCGGGGCCGGGGCTCCCTGCGGGGCGGTGGGCGGCGGCCAGTGGCCTTCGGGCGCGCCCGCGGAGGCGTGACCGGCTTCCGGTGCCTGCGCCGGCGCCGCCGGGAGCGGAGTCGTGGGCGCGCCGGCGTCGGGCGCGGGCGCCTGCGGGGAGGCCGAGGGAGATTCCACCGGCACGGGGGGTGCGGACGGGGCCGGGGGTACCTGGGTGCCCTCGCTCTTGCCCTCGTTCTCGGTGCTCACAGCTCTTCTCCTCGATCCACGGCTGTTGTCGTCGGTCGCACTGGGTCACGCTCGTCGGCGCTTGACGCGCTTTCGCGCGCTTTGTCGTCGACCCCGCGCGCTGAAGCTGTGCATGTGCTTTTGTACGTCTCAGCTTTTCCCACGGGCCGTCAGAGCACCATAAGCGGTTGCTGTGGGTCCTTGGCCATTCCTTATATGGGTCATTACGTACAATAAGTGCGCATCATCGAAACATCTCAGAGGGTTCTCAGACGACCGGGCGCCGATGGCACCATGACGCGGTGACCCACGCACGGCAGCACCACATTCAAGTCGTCGCCCACCGCGGGGCTTCCGAGGAGGCCCCCGAGCACACCCTGGCCGCGTACAAGAAGGCGATCGAGGACGGTGCGGACGCCCTCGAGTGCGATGTACGGCTGACCGCCGACGGCCATCTCGTCTGCGTACACGACCGTCGCGTCAACCGTACGTCGAACGGCCGTGGGGCGGTCTCCGCCCTGGAGCTCGCCGACCTCGCGGCGCTGGACTTCGGCTCCTGGAAGACACGGGAGGCCCGCGAGGCCTGGCACGCGCGCGAGGAGGACCCCGACTGGGAGGTCCGGCCCGAGGACCGCGAGGAGACCTCCGTCCTGACCCTGGAGCGGCTGCTGGAACTCGTCTCCGACGCGGGGCGCCGGGTGGAGCTGGCCATCGAGACGAAGCATCCGACGCGCTGGGCCGGACAGGTGGAGGAGCGGCTGCTGGTGCTGCTGAAGCGGTTCGGCCTGGACGCGCCGGTCTCGGCGGCCGAGTCCCCGGTGCGGATCATGAGCTTCTCGGCCCGCTCGCTGCATCGCGTGCGCGGCGCCGCGCCCACGGTGCCGACGGTCTACCTGATGCAGTTCGTCTCGCCCCGGCTGCGCGACGGGCGGCTGCCCGCGGGGGTCGGGATCGCCGGCCCCTCGATCCGGATCGTGCGCAACCATCCGGCGTACATCGAGCGCCTGAAGGGGGCCGGCCACCAGGTGCACGTGTGGACCGTGAACGAGACGGAGGACGTCGACCTCTGCGTCGAGCTGGGCGTCGACGCCATCATCACCAACCGCCCGGGTGAGGTACTGCGACGGCTGGGCCGCTGAGCGGCGTCCGGCGGAAGTCACAGAAGTCCCAGAAGTCACAGAAGCCCCGTCCATACCTCTTGACCCCACAGCGCCGCTGCAGCATCCTCCATTCTCAGCCATACCGTCCAAATTTAGCCACTCACTGACAGGCCCCTCACAGGGAGTGCTCCGGCGCGTTCGGTCCGTGTTCGATCATGACGAATGCGTCTCCGGGGCCGCATTGGCCGGTTTCCGGTACAGGCCAATGGGGCATCCACACCGTGGCGTGGGGCGAAGGAGGTCTCGGGGGTGGCGTTGGTGGTGGCACAGGAGGTGCCCGCGTCGTCGAGCATGGCCGTACCCCATGGCCCTGCGGGCGTGGGTAATGCGAGACACCGTATGCGCGATCAGTTGCGCACGGGCGGAGTGTCGGAATCGGTCATCGACGACGCCGTACTGATCCTTTCCGAACTTTTGAGCAATGCGTGCAAGCACGGCAGGCCACTGGGCGACGCCCTGGCCGGGGACGGCGACGTCCGGGCCGCATGGCGTGTCGATCAGGGCGGCCGGCTGGTGGTCGAGGTGACCGACGGCGGCGGCCCGACCCGTCCGGCCCCGGCCACGCCCTCCGTCACCGCGCACGGCGGCCGCGGGCTCAACATCATCACGGCGCTGGCGGACGACTGGGGCGTTCGGGACGACGCCCGCGGCGAGGTCACGGTCTGGGTGGTCGTCCACGCGGACGTCTACGACCCCGACGCGGGCTGCCGGCGCGACGACTTCGCTTCCCGGATCGCGGCCCCGTCGGTGGCGTCGATGCCCGGCCTGGACTTCGCGGACGCGTTCGACGACCTGGACTAGACCGGAGACGGCCGGAACAGTTGCCGGAACAACACCGGAGACGGCCGGAACAACGCCGGAGGCAGCCGGAGACGGTCGGAACGGTTGGAACGGGACGTCAGAACGACCGCAGACGGTCGGAAACGGTCGGGGAGAGTCGCCGAAAGGGTCGGAGGGGCCGCGGGGCCGAGCGCGGTGATCGTCGTCCACAGCCCCCGCGTCCTCCACAGGTTCCCGTGACGGAGCGTACGAACGGCTAGGCTCCCGCCGTACCAGACGAGCCGTACCCGGGAGACACCCAGATGGCCAAGAAGCGACCCCAGACGAAGGCCAAGCGGCCGCAGCCCACCGACGCGGACATCCCGGTCGTCGGCGCGCGGGAGCCCTGCCCGTGCGGCAGCGGCCGCCGCTACAAGGCCTGTCACGGCCGGGCCGCCGCACATGCCGTGACCGAGCTCGTGCAGCGCCCCTTCGAAGGCCTGCCGGGCGAGGGCGACTGGGTGGCGCTGCGCGAGTTGGTGCCGGCCGCCACGGTCGAGCTGCCGCTCAAGGGCGGTCTGCCCGAGGGCGTCCCGTCCGTCACGCTCGCCACGGTGCTGCCGATGGCCTGGCCCGCGCTGCGCCGCGACGACGGCTCGGTGCTCCTCGGCCTGCAGAACGACACGCCGTCCGGTGACATCAGCCGCGACCTGGCCGACACCCTGCGGCGGGCGCTGGATGCCGACCCCGGCACTCCGGTGCAGGCGCGCCGCGCGCCGGCCGACGGTCCGCGGATGCAGGATCTGCTCGACGCCGAAGGCGTGTTCGAGCCAGTTGTGCACAGCGGCTTCGAGTTCTGGGTCCCGGACCCGGAGAACGCCGCGCCGGAGGTGGCCGCCTCCCTGGAGCGTGCCAACGCCGCGGCGATCCCGACCGTGAAGCTGACCGGCGTGGACGCCGCGTACTGGTGCGAGACGCCGGAGAAGAACCACCTGCGCTGGGTCATGCCGCATCCGGAGGAGCGGCTTTTGGACGCCCTCGCGCGGCTGCACGCGGCGGGCCGTTCGAGCCTCGGCGAGGGCACGCGCCTGGTCGGCTCCTTCCGGGCGCACGGCCTGACGGTGCCGGTCTGGGACCTGCCGAGCGCGGTCACGGCGGACGACGTGGAGAAGCCGGCGGCCGAGTTCGCCGAGCGGCTCGCCACCGCCCTGGCCTCGGACGCGCCGCTCACGGCCGACGAGCGCCGCGCGCGGGGCGGTCTGACCAACCGACAGGTGACGCTCAGCTGACGCACGGACAAGGCCCCCGGCCGAACTGACCGACCGGTCAGCACCCCTTGCGCCGGCGGGTGGCGTGACTCCGCTCACAACTCCCGCCCGCGCAGGGTGAGTCGGCGCAAGAAGCGCCGTTTCGCCGGTGTCCGGAATACCGATGAAAACAAGAGATCGAATTTGCGTGGAGCAGATCTCTTGTTACCGTTCGAGTTGCCCGGTTGCTGATGCATCCCCCGTCGTCAGCAACCGGGTCTTTTCATGCCCGGCGCCGTTTACAGGGTTCGATCGCACGTCAACTGCCCGTATCAGACCGGGCGTTGCTCCCTGAGCGCAGCAACAGCGGTCCGTCTCCTGTCGCTCCCGCGAACTCCGCGACCGCCGTGTACGCCGCCAGTTCGCCCCGGGTCCGCTCATGGGGTGTCTCGCAGGATTCCGGCTCGTCCTCGGTGCCCACGGCGCAGCGCGTCCGCACCGTGCGTCCCTCGGGCCCCATGAGGCTCAGGAAGGCGTCCAGGGCGCGCCCGGTGGCATTGCGGTAGTAGGTGCGCGCCCAGCTGTCGTCTCCCTGGGACAGCACGCAGGTCTGCGCCTCCACGCCGTCGGGGGAGGTGAGTTCGGGGCCGCAGCGGGCGGCGGTGGCCAGCCCCAGGCCGAGCAGCAGCGGGGACCGGGAGGGTTCGACGGGCGGCGCCTTCGGATCCGTACCGCCGGGGGCACGGATATCGGCCACTTCGACCGCGCCGGCCGTACGCCCTTCGTCGCCGACCGGCCCCGCGGACGCCATGGCCAGGGGCAGCGCGATCGCGCCTGCCACGGCGCCCACGAGGGCGAGGAGACGAAGGTTCATGTAGCGGAAGATAGAGGGCGAGCGCCGGTGTGCTGTCCGGCGCGCGCCCGACACCCCTACAACTCGGGTGCGCTCACACCCGTACGAGTGAGGGCGTCGACGACGGCGTCCACCACGGCCTCGACGTCGGGCACCCAGGGCGAGGCCGAACCGGGGAGCGGCGCGCGCTCCCACCGGATGTCGCCGCGCCCCGTCTCGGACGGCGGCAGGGCGATGTAGCCGCCCTCGCCGTGGAAGCGGAGGGAGCCGGGCACGAAGTCCTTGGCGTAGAGCAGCTCACCCAGCTGTTCCATCGTGTACGGCCGGACGAGGATCGACCAGCGGGTGGGCGAGGCGACGACCGGGCCGAGGCGGATGCCCTGCTGGTCGAGCGCCACGAGCGCGCGCGAGGCCGCGAGGGCGGGGAGGCTGACCGCGCAGGGAGCCGTGCCCCCGGTGGCCAGGATGATCGGTGCGGTCGGCCGGTTGGTCCACCACCAGCGCACCATGCGCGCCTCGGTGGTGGCCGCGAGCAGGCCGGGGTCGAAGGGGTGAGCACCGGGGACCGTGCACTCCGGGTCGGGACAGCCACAGCGGGAACGCCCCTGCGGGTCCGCCGTCACGCCCGGGAGGACGGGCCACTGCCATTCCGTCGCGAAGGTCAGGGCCGAGTCGATCAACTCAGGTCCTCTGTCGCTGGACTGGGACAGGAGCCTGCGTCGCTTTCCGAGGATCTCGCGCATGAGCGCTCGTTCCTTTCCGTTGCACCGCTGGCAACACCGTGGGCCACATCACAAAATGTGTCGATCACTTCACTGTGCGTACCTGTTGGCGCATCACACCCCTGTACGAGACAAGGGGAACCCCTCAGGGTCGAGCGGTGGCTGCTTCCGCGGCCACTCCGTCCGACTTGCATCCATCTAATGCCTGGGCGTGGCGTGGGGTGGCGAAGTCTGGCGTTTACCGTCGCGCGTATTTCTCTCCGCCTCCGCCACGGGAGGATGGGGCACGGTCGTCGATGACTATGACGCCCGGGCCGGTCACCAGGTTCCGGGAGGCTCCCAACGAGCTCCCGACGACACCTGGCCCTTACCGAGTACGTACCCATCAAGACCGCTGTGACGCTCCGTGGAGCAAGCCCAGTCGACCGCAATCACCCGTTACCCGAGGCATTTTTAAGCCAACTTTACAATTCCGCAAGGGAGCCGGAAGAACTGTGCCCGATTCTCCCAAAGAGCCCACGGACACCAGCAAGCCCAGCAGGACAATGCTGGACATCCCCTCACGAGTGCGTGTACATGTGGAGACACCGCTAGCGGCGCAGAATGACATGGGGGTTTGCGATGCTTTTGAGCAATACGCTCCGGTCCGAGAGCCGGACGCCATGAACGCCCCTCACCCTCCGAAAGTGGCTGGAATCGATTCAACGGTTCCCTCGCCCGCACACACTGTCGCGCCCGCGCCCGCCACCCCGGGCGCCCCGACGGTTCCTGCCGCCCCCACCGGCGCACCCGGCTCCACCGGCCCGGGCGCCCTCCTGACCGACCGGCTCGCCGGCTGGGTCTCCGATCTCACCACCCTCCACGAACTCACCGAACGCCTGGCCCGCACGGACACGCTGCCGGAGACCCTCCAGGAGATGCTGCACGCCGGAGCCGCCCTCGTGGGCGCCCGGCGCGGTCTCGTCGTCCTGGAGCCCGCCGACGGGCTCGGGCCGGACACCATGATCGGACTGGGCCTCGGCCGCGCCGATCTCGGCCACATCGAGACCGTGCCGCGCAGCGCCCTGTCCTACGGCCGCATCCTCGAGGGGCTGCCCGGCGGCGAGGGGGAGATCGCCGAGCCCGACCTGTTCGCCGAGGACGGCATGGACCCCCGCCACCGCGAGGTGGCCGCCCGCCTCGGCTACGCCGCCAGCTACGCGCTGCCCCTGGAGACGGACGGCGCTCCCGGCCGCCTGGGCGCGGCCGTATGGCTCTACGACGAGCCCGCCGAGCCGGACGAGCGTCAACGTCACCTGATCGGCCTGTACGTCCGGTACGCCGCCGAGCACCTGGCGCGGCTCCTGGAGCTCGAACGCACCCGCACGTGCATGAAGACGATGGCAGAGGAACTGCTGCCCTCCCGGCTGCCGCGCGTACCCGGCGTCCAGCTCGCCGCCCGGCATCACACCGGCCCGCGCGGGGGCGGCGACTGGTACGACGCGCTGCCGCTGCCGGACGCCGCGCTGGGCCTCGCCGTCGGGTCCGTCACCGGGTCCGGGCCGAGCGCGGTCGCCGCGATGGGCCGACTGCGCGCCTCCTTGCGGGCGTACGCCGTGATGGAGGGCGAGGACCCGGTCGCCGTCCTGTCCGACCTGGAGCTGCTGCTGCGGCTGACCGAGCCCGCCCGGTCCGCCACCGCCCTGTTCGCCTACTGCGAACCCGCCCTGCGCAAGATCACTCTGGCCGGCGCCGGGCACTGCCCGCCGCTGCTGGTCGGCGAGCGGCGCACGGAGTTCATCGAGACCTCCGTCTCCGCCCCGCTGGGCATGCTGGCCTGCTGGGAGGCGCCGAGCGTCGAAATGGAGGCCGAACCGGGCGAGACGGTTCTGCTCTACACGGACGGCCTGCTGCACCGCACCGGCGAGCCCGTCGACCGTGCCTTCGCCCGGCTGCACGCCGCCGCCTCGGGGGTTCCGAGACCGCTGCGGCACGACCCGGGCGCGATCGCCGACCACGTGCTGCGCACCCTCCTGCCGGACGGCGCGGCCGAGCGGGACAGCGACGAGGACGTGGTGCTGCTGGCGGCGCGCTTCGAGTAGCACGGAGGTGACATCGGGCGGCCGGCCCGGCAACAGGACCTTCGGCCCTGGACCCCCTTACGTACGTCCGTACGATGGAGGGGGTCCAGTGCCGTATCAAGGAGGATGACCGTGGCCGACGAGCTCACCCCGGCTGTGCCGGATGATGCTGCTACCGCAGCGGGCCCGGAGACTGAGTCCGAGGAGCCCATCAAGCAGCGGAAGAACGGCCTGTACCCAGGCGTCTCCGACGAGCTGGCCGAGAGCATGAAGTCCGGCTGGGCCGACACGGAACTGCGTGACCTGGAGCCGATCGCCCAGGCCGCCGAGACCGCCGCCCGCCGTGCCGCGCTCTCCGCGCGTTTCCCGGGCGAGCGCCTCGTGGTCCCCGCGGGCAACCTGAAGACCCGCTCGAACGACACGGAGTACGCCTTCCGCGCCTCCGTCGAGTACGCGTACCTCACCGGCAACCAGACGGAGGACGGCGTCCTCGTACTGGAGCCCGTCGCCGACGGCCACCAGGCCACCATCTACCTGCTGCCGCGCTCCGACCGCGAGAACGGCGAGTTCTGGCTGTCCGGCCAGGGCGAACTGTGGGTCGGCCGCAGGCACTCGCTCACCGAGGCGGAGCGGCTGTACGGCATCCCGGCCTCCGACGTGCGCGAGCTGGCGGACGAGCTGCGCGAGGCCACCGGCCCGGTGCGGGTCGTGCGCGGCCACGACGCGGGCATCGAGGCGGCCCTGACCGACAAGGTCACCGCCGAGCGCGACGACGAACTGCGCGTCTTCCTCTCCGAGGCCCGCCTCGTCAAGGACGACTTCGAGATCGGCGAGCTCCAGAAGGCCGTCGACTCGACGGTCCGCGGCTTCGAGGACGTCGTGAAGGTCCTGGACAAGGCCGAGGCGACGAGCGAGCGCTACATCGAGGGCACGTTCTTCCTGCGCGCACGCGTGGAGGGCAACGACATCGGCTACGGCACCATCGCCGCCGCCGGTCCGCACGCCTGCACGCTGCACTGGGTGCGCAACGACGGCCCGGTCCGCTCCGGCGACCTGCTGCTGCTCGACGCGGGCGTCGAGACCCACACGTACTACACCGCCGACGTCACCCGCACGCTGCCGGTCAACGGCCGCTACAGCGAGATCCAGAAGAAGATCTACGACGCCGTGTACGACGCCCAGGAGGCCGGCATCGAGGCCGTCAAGCCGGGCGGCAAGTACCGCGACTTCCACGACGCCGCGCAGCGCGTGCTGACCGAACGGCTCGTCGAGTGGGGCCTGGTCGAGGGCCCGGTCGAGCGCGTCCTGGAGCTCGGCCTCCAGCGCCGCTGGACGCTGCACGGCACCGGTCACATGCTCGGCATGGACGTCCACGACTGCGCCGCCGCGCGCGTGGAGTCGTACGTCGACGGGACGCTGGAGCCCGGCATGGTGCTGACGGTCGAGCCCGGTCTGTACTTCCAGGCCGACGACCTGACGGTGCCCGAGGAGTACCGGGGGATCGGCGTCCGGATCGAGGACGACATCCTCGTCACGGAGGACGGCAACCGGAACCTGTCGGACGGTCTGCCGCGCCGCTCCGACGAGGTCGAGGCCTGGATGGCCTCGCTGAAGGGCTGACACATCAGCTGATCGATGGCCGGGTACTGGTGGGTACCCGGCCATTCACCTGTCCAGGAGGACTTCTGTCCAGGGGAACCTCTGCCCGGGGGAACCTCTGCCCCGGGGACCTTCTGTTTCAGGAGGACTTCCGTCCAGGGGCGCTTCTGTCTAGGGGGACTGCGTGAACGACTTCTGGTCCGGTGTCGGCGTCGACCTGCACCTGGAACCGGATGCCGCCGAAGGGCGGCGGGCCGGGCTGGAACGGGCGCTGCGGGACGCCGTGCGGGAGGGGCGGCTGGCGCCCGGAAGCCGGCTGCCTGCCACCCGGCGGCTCGCGGCCGAGACCGGCATCTCGCGCAACACGGTGAAGGCCGCCTACGACCAGCTGGTCGCCGAGGGCTATCTGACGGCGCGACAGGGCTCGGGCACCCGGGTCGCGGCCCTGCCGTCCGACGCCGCCGAACCGCCGGGCGCCGCCGCACGCGCGCGTGAGCCGCGTTTCGACCTGCGGCCCGGGAGCCCGGACGTCGGGGCGTTCCCGGCCGCGGCCTGGCTGCGCGCGCTGCGCAGGGCCATCGCGACGGCGCCCTCACTGGCGTACGACTACGGCGACCCGCGGGGCCGCATCGAACTGCGCACCGCGCTCTCGGGGTATCTGGGGCGGGCGCGGGGCGTCATCGCGCCGCCCGAGCGGATCGTGATCACCTCCGGGTACGTGCAGGGCCTCGCGCTCCTCACGCGCGTGCTGGGCGGCGCCGGGATCGCGATGGAGGACCCCGGGCTGCCCTTCCACCGCGAGGTCGTACGACGCAACGGCGGGACCGTGACGCCGGTACCGGTGGACGAGCGCGGGGTGCGCGTCGGGGAACTGGGCGACGCCGGGGCCGTGGTCGTCACGCCCGCGCACCAATACCCGACCGGGGTGACGCTGCACCCGGGGCGGCGGCGGGCGCTCACGGAGTGGGCACGCGCGCGTGACGGGCTGATCGTCGAGGACGACTACGACGGGGAGTTCCGCTACGACCGGCAGCCGGTCGGCGCGCTCCAGGGGATGGCGCCGGGGCAGGTGGTCTATCTGGGCACCGCCTCCAAGACGCTCGGGCCCGCGCTGCGGCTCGGCTGGATGGTGTTGCCGCCGCAGCTGGTGGACGCGGTGGCCGACGCCAAGCTGCACAGCGACCACCACACCGAGTCCATCGGGCAGCTCGCGCTGACCGAGCTGATCCACAGCCACGCCTACGACCGGCACGTACGCGCGTGCCGGCTGCGCTACCGCCGCCGCAGGGACCTGCTTCTGGAACGGGTGGGCGCGGACCGGGGGGTGCGCGGCATCGCGGCGGGGCTGCACGCGCTGGTGGAGGTCGGCGACGAGGTGGAGGTGCTGGCGCGGGCGGAGGCGGCGGGCCTCGCGGTGGGCCGTCTGGGCGAGCACTGGCACACTCCCGGCCCGGGGCGCCCGCAGGGGTTGGTCGTGGGGTACGGCACGCCCCGGGAGCGGCTGTATCCGGAGGCCCTGGACGTGCTGACGAAGGTCCTGGGCCGGGACTGACCGGAGCGGGACCCGAGCGGGAGCGGAGCGGGACCGGAGCGGGACCGGGCCGTGAGCGGACCATGGTCGGCGATGAATTGGGCCAGTTCCACGGCCCGCGATTGGTGCTGTCGAGCGGCCCACTGCGGCTCTAGCGTCATCGGTATGTCGAAGACTCGCCCACGGCGGCTGCTCGCGCTCGCCCAGTTGAGCAACTCGGTCGGGGACGGCGCGTACTACACGACGTCGGCCCTGTACTTCACCCAGGTGATCGGTCTCGCCCCCGCGCGCGTGGGGCTCGGTCTCACCCTCGGGTGGGCGGTCGGCTCGGTGGCCGGGGTGCCGCTGGGGCGACTGGCCGACCGGCGCGGGGCGCGCGGGACGGCGGTGCTGCTGGCCCTCGCGACCGGGCTGGCGGTGGCGTCCTTCACCCTCGTGCGCGGGTTCGTGCCGTTCGTGCTCGTGGCGTGCGGGTACGCGGCCGCGCAGTCGGGGCTCGCGGCGGCCCGGCAGGCCCTGCTGGCCGGGCTGGTGCCCGCCGGGGAGCGGACGGGGCTGCTCTCGCGGCTCCAGGCGACCCTGAACGCGGGCCTGGCGGTGGGCGCCGGGCTCGGCGGGCTCGCGCTGAACGCCGGGACACGGGAGGCGTACCTCGGGGTGTTCGTGGTCGACGCGGTGAGCTTCCTGGTGTGCGCGTCGCTGCTCGCCCGGCTGCCCCGGGTGGCTCCCGGGAAGGTCAGGCCGCGCGGGAGCGGCCTGGGGGTGCTGCGGGACCGGCCGTACGCCCTGGTGGCGCTCCTGAACACCGTGCTGCTGCTGCGGATGCCGCTGCTCAGTCTGGTGCTGCCGCTGTGGATCACCGAGCGGACCGGGGCGCCCGCCTGGCTCGTCTCCGCGCTGTTCGTGCTCAACACCGCCGTGGTGACGGTGTTCCAGGTGCGGGCGGCGCGTGGCGTGACGGGTTTGGCGAGCGCCACGCGCGCGGTGCGTCGGGCGGGCTGGGTGATGTGTGCCGCGTGCGCGGTCTTCGCCCTGTCCGCGGGTGCCTCGCCGTGGGTGGCGGCGGGCGTGCTGGTGCTGGGGTCGGTGCTTCAGGTGGTCGCGGAGATGGGGCAGTCCGCGGGTTCCTGGCAGCTCTCCTTCGAGCTGGCGCCGGCCGACCGGGTCGGCGAGTACCAGGGGTTGTTCGGGACCGGTGTCACGGTGGCCCGCACCCTCGGTCCGCTGGTCCTGACCTGGCTGCTGGTCGAGTGGGGCACACCGGGCTGGCTGCTGCTGGGCGCGGCGATGGTCGCGGCGTCCTACGCGATGGGCCCGGCGGCCCGGCGGCCCGGAGGGCCGCGGCCGTCCGGACGACCCAGCCCTCGGCCGCGTTGGTCCCGGCGTGCTGACGGCGGCGCACGCCCTCAGCACGCCCTCAGCACGCCGTCAGCACGCCGGGACCACGCCCTGAGTTCGCCTTGAGCACGCCCTGAGCTCGCCCTCGGGCTGCCCCGAGCACGCCGCTGAGGCGGCCCGAAGACCCCGCCACCGTCGTCGCCCGCCACCGTCGTCGCCACCCGCCGACCGCCGACCGTCGACCGCTGTCGCCGCCGTCGCCGTCGCCGTCGCCGTCGCCGTCATCACCGTCGTCCGTCGGCGTCGTCCGTCGGCGTCGTCCGTCGGCGTCGTCCGTCGGCGTCGTCCGTCGGCGTCGTCCGGCTCAGGCCGCCCGGGTGAGTGCGGCGACCGGTAGGGAGTCCACGAAGAGTGCGCCCGCCAGGAGGCCCGCGCTGCCGCGTGGGCTCCACGCGCGCGCGTGGAGGTCGGTGTCCAGGTCGGTCAGGGCCGCGCGGCCCGCCGGGGTCGCCGTGCCCCCCGCCTCCAGGATGCCGCGGGCACCGGCCTGCACATGACGCAGCCCCAGCGGGCCGGCGGTGTGCAGGAGTTCGGTGTCCTGAAGCGTGGACATGACGGTGAGCAGGGCGTCGAGGCGCGCCTCGGGCTCGTCCGCGCCGGCCGAGCGGGCCGCGGCGAGCGCGTCCAGGGCACGCCGTACGTGCGGGAATCCGGCGCGTGCCTCGCCGCGGGCGCCGGCCGCGCCGTACTTCGCCGAGACCGTCGCGCCCCGCGAGGGCCGCCGTGGAGCGGCCCGGTCGGGGTGGGCGGCGATCCGCTTGGCGGTCGCGGCGACCTCGACGCCCCGCGCGCGGGTGTCGAGGGCGGCCGCCGCGACCAGCAGGCCGAGCGTCCACAGCGCGCCCCGGTGCCCGCCGCCGGCCAGGCCCACCGAGTGCTCGGTGCATCTCCCGATCGCGCCCAGCTCCGCGCGGAGCCGGGGCGTGGGTTCGCCGGTGCGGCGGGCGGCCGCGGCCATCGCCGCGAGGCCGGGTGCGAGCGCCTTGGCCGACCAGCGCAGCCCGCAGTGGTCCTTGCGGGTGACGCGGGCGGCCAGGTCACGTGGGTCGGGCAGGCCCGGCTTGGGAGCCAGGGCCAGTTGCCCCGTCAGCGCGGCCACCGCGGCCTGCGCGAGCGCCTCGTCCTCACGGCTTGTCATGTACCGACCTTATGAGGAGGCGGAGGCCGACGGGGCGTCACTCGGCGGGGTGCCCGTCGGAGCGTCGCCCGGGGCGCCGCTGGGGGGCGTACCGCCGCCGCCTCCGCCGCCGCCCGCGCCGGTGTTCTCGGCGTCGGGGTCGACACCCAGGGTGATGGATCCCTTGTAGCCCTTGGAGGGGTCGGCCTTGTGCACGGCCTTCAGGGTCAGCAGGCCGCTGGAGGTGCCGCCGCCGCCGTAGACCATGTCGTCGTCGAGGGTGGTGTAGCTGCCGGAGTGCTTGGAATAGGGCGCCAGCGTGAAGATCTCCTCGGCGATGCCGTCGGGGAAGAAGAGCTGGCCGGTGTAGTTGACCTTGCCGCCCTCGTAGGTGCCGTCCTCCTTCTGGCCGCCCGTGTGCACCTTGAGGTGGATGTGGCAGGTGCGCGGGGTGTACCAGCCCGGGAAGATCGTCTCGAACTTGACGACCCCGTTGGCGTTGGCGATCTGGTAGCCACGCAGATAGGTGTCGTCGTCGGCGGTGGAGCCGTCCTCGCTCTCCGCCGGGGCCGAACCGCCGGGGTTGGCGGTCGTGTAGCCGGAGTAGTAACCCCAGGCGTCGCAGTGCCAGATCTCGACGGCGGCTCCGGAGACCGGCGTGCAGCCGTCGGTGGCGTCGACGACGGTGAGGCGCAGGGTCAGCGGCACACCGCTCTTGCCCTCGGTGATGTCCTTGCGCACCAAGGCACCATCGAGGTAGTAGGGCCCTTCCGTGACGCTCGTCATCAGCGTCATACAGCTGCTGCTCGTGGAGGTCGAGGTGGCGGACGCCGACGCGCTCGCCCCGTCGTCCGCGGCCGTGTCGGCGAAGGCCGACTGGTACCCGGCGACGGCGAGTCCGCCGGCCGCGACCGTGCCTCCGGTCACCGCGAGGGCGCGGCGCCGCGTGATGGTGGAGTCCTTGTGGTTTCCCGTCATGGACATGAACGTAGGAACGCCACCAGTCAGCGACATGGGGGAACGCTGAGAGGGACCTGTGAGTGCTGAGAAAGCTGAACTCCCGCTTCCCGGGGGCTCCTACCGGCCCTGACCGGCCAAGATCGGCGCCCGCTCCATCTGACGGACGGTCAGACGGCCATGAGGGGAGCGTCCTTGCGCCACTTGAGGATCTTGTCGAAGCTCACCACCGCACCGCTGCGCCCCGGCTTGTTGCCGATGTGGACGTGGTCGGCGAGTTCCTGGATGAGGTAGAGGCCGCGGCCGTGCTCGGCGTAGGTGTCGCCGTACGCGGAGCGGTCGGCGCGGGGGGTGCGCCCGCCGGCGAACCCCGGCCCCGAGTCGGCGACTTCGATGCGGCACTTCTCGCCGTCGAGGTAGGCGGTGACGCGGTACGCCTCCGAACAGCCGCCGCGCGCGGCTCCCCCGCCGTGCTCGACGGCGTTGGCACAGGCCTCGCTCAGGGCCACGGAGAGGTCGTAACAGACGTCGGGATCGACGCCCGCCGTCTCCATGGTGCCGAGCAGCAGGCGGCGGGCGAGCGGAACGCTCGCGGCATCGCGCCGCAGATGGAGTGACCACCAGATGCTCATGCTCCAGCCTCCAGGCCGCGGCTCGACATACCGATACGTATTGCCCCTCAAGGCCCTGTGTAAGCGCGAATTCCACGTGATGCCGCCCATATGGGGGATGCCCGCGGCCCTGAAATCGGTGTATGTAGGACTCAGGGTCATCAGTCGCACCAGTCACAACAGAAGGTGATCTTCCGCATCGTACGGAATCTTGTGGACCTGCCGTATGGCCGCGGTGAGGCCAGTGCGATGATGACCCCGCCATGACTGCCCCCCACAGCGAGCGCTCAGGTCGCGATCTACGGCTGCTGCGGGCCGCGGTGTTCGCCGCGGTCTGCGTCGTGCTGGCCGCGGCCGGGCACACCATGGCCTCCTGCGCCACGGTTCCGCTGTGGACGCTGAGCGCGGGATTCCTGGGCGCCCTCGCGGTCGTGGTGCCGCTCGCCGGACGCGAGCGCTCGCTGCCGGGCATAGCGGTGCTGCTCGCGGTCGGACAGACCGTGCTGCACACACTGTTCGGACTCGGCCAGCACACCGCCTCCGTCACCGCTTCCGCCTCCACCACGGCGTCGGCCATGTCCGACGCCACGCTCGTCGAACGGGCGGCCCGGCTGGTGTGCGGGGCCACCGCGGCGGCGATCAGCCCCGCCCAGGCCCAGCGGATGCTCGTCGACGCGCGGCTCTACACGAACGGCGCCGGCAACACCGCCGGGGGCGGTACGGACATGAGCGGCATGAGCGGGATGGGGGCCGCGCATCATCCCGCGGACGCCCTGAGCACCGCCGGCACGTCGATGTCCCTGCTGCCGTCCCTGCCCATGCTGCTCGGCCACGTCCTCGCGGCCGTCGCCGCCGGATGGCTGCTGCGACGCGGTGACACGGCCCTGCTGCGGCTGCTCGCCCTGTCGGCCCACGGCGTCGCCGAGGGGGCGCTCGTACGCTCCCTGCGCGGGGCGCTCGCACTGGTGCGCGCCCTGCTCGCCGGGCTGCCCGCCGTGCCCGGGTCGGGACCGCGTGTCCCGCGCACCGCCCTGCTCACGACGGCGCCCGCACCCCGAACCACCGCACTCCAGCACTCGGTGATCAGGCGCGGCCCGCCGGACGTATCCCTTCTCGTCCTCGCTGCCTGACACGACACGACCAGCACTCCACACCCGGGGGGAACGGCCGCCGTCGTGCGGCACGCGCGCGTGCGCACATCCCTGCTCACGCCTCTCCCACCCGCAGATTCACTCAGAGTGGAGTGCTCGCTGTCATGAAGGCCTCTCGTATCGCCACCCGCGTCGCCGCCGCCGCTGCCGTCGCCGGTTCCGCCGTCCTCGTCCTGTCCTCGCCCGCCTTCGCCCACGTCAGCGTCGCCGCCGAGGGCACCGCCGCCAAGGGCGGCTACGCGGTCGTCGACTTCAAGGTTCCCAACGAGCGGGACAACGCCTCGACCACCAAGCTCGAGGTCACCTTCCCGACCGACCACCCGCTGGCCTCCGCGATGCCGGAGCCGATCAACGGCTGGAAGATCGAGGTCACCAAGTCGAAGCTCGCCAAGCCCATCGAGCTGCACGGCAAGCAGATCTCCGAGGCCGTCTCCAAGATCACCTGGACCGCCACCGGCAAGGGCATCGAGGCCGGCTACTTCCAGAAGTTCCCGGTCTCCGTCGGCGCGCTCCCCGAGGACGCCGACGAACTCGTCTTCAAGGCGATCCAGACGTACTCCAACAAGGAGGTCGTGCGCTGGATCGAGGTCCAGGCGGACGGCGCGGAGGAGCCGGAGAACCCGGCCCCCGTGCTCGCCCTGGCCGCCGCCTCCGAGGACGAGCACTCCCACGGCGCGAGCGCCGAGGACGCCTCCGACGAGTCCTCCGACGACGCCAAGGCGGCCGCCTCGACGACCGAGGCCGCCTCCGACTCCGACAGCAGTGACACGACCGCCCGGGTCCTCGGCGTGGTCGGCATCGTCGTCGGCGCCGCCGGTGTGGCGTACGGCGTGCTCGCCGGCCGCCGTCGGACCACGACCGAAGCCTGAGCCCCACCCCCGCGCCGGGCGGCCACCGTCGCCCGGCGCCTGCTCCTCGACGGCGCGCACCGGGCCGTACGCCCTGTCGTACATCCCGCCCCGTACCCCCCGGTGCGCGCCGGAGTTCACACATCTGGGACATTTTTCTATGCGCAAGAAGACGTTCGCCGTGGCCGCGCTGCTCACCGCCGCCACCCTCACCCTCTCCGCCTGCGGCAGCGGCGACAGCGGCAGCAGCCCCGTCGCCGTCGTCTCCGAGGACGTCAAGCAGCAGGCCGCGACCGTGCTCGACCAGCCCTTCCCCAAGCCCGACCTGGTCCTCACCGACACCCAGGGCAAGAGCTACGACCTCCGCAAGGAGACCGCGGGCCACCCGACGCTGATCTACTTCGGCTACACCAACTGCCCGGACGTCTGCCCGCTGACGATGAACAACATCGCCGTCGCCAAGAAGCAGCTGACCCAGGCCGAGCAGGACGAGCTGCGCGTCGTGTTCGTCACCACCGACCCGGACCGTGACACCCCGGCCGCGCTCGGCAAGTGGCTCAAGGGCATCGACCCGCAGGTCGTCGGCCTGACCGGGAAGTTCGCGACGATCCAGGCCGCCGCCCGCACCCTCGGCATCTCCGTCGAGGCACCGCACAAGGACAAGAACGGCAAGATCGTCTCCACCCACGGCACCCAGGTCGTCGCCTTCTCCCCGAAGACCGACGGGGGATACCTCCTGTACGGCGAGGACGCCGACGTCGACGACTACACCAAGGACCTCCCCAAGATCCTCAAGGGCGCGAACCCGTGAGGCGTGTGACGCCCGCCGGGCCCGTGCGGCTGCTCGCCGTACCCACCGCGGTGATCACCGGGGCGGTGCTGCTGCTCACCGGGTGCGGGTCGGACTCCGACGGGCGGGCCGAACTGTCCGTCCGGGCCGCCTACATCCCGCAGCCCGTCTCCGACACCATGGCCGCCGGTTTCCTGACCATCGTCAACAAGGGCGGTACGCAGGACGAACTGACCTCCGTCACGAGCACCGCGGCGGGCAGCGTCACCCTCCACGAGACCGTCGGGTCGTCGATGGAGGAGGTCACGTCCCTGGACGTGCCCGCGCACGGTCAACTCGTGTTCAAGAGCGGCGGAAACCATCTGATGTTCGAGAAGCTGAAGAGCAAGCCGGTGCAGGGCGGGACGGTGACCGTCGAGCTGCACTTCGCCGCGTCCGACCCCGTCGAGGTCGAGATGCCGGTGGAGTCCGCCACGTACAACCCGAAGACCGGCCACTGAGGGAGGGACCACCTTGACGCAGACCATCGCCCCCCGCGTCCGGATGCTCGTGCTGCTGTTCCTGGCGGTCACCGGTGCGCTCCTGGCCGGCGCCGGGCCCGCATCCGCGCACGCCGCGCTGACCGGCAGCGACCCCGCACAGGGGGTGGTGGTCGACAAGGCGCCCACACAGGTGTCGCTGACCTTCTCCGAGACCGTCTCGATGAACGACGACTCGCTGCGCGTCCTGGACCCCAAGGGCACCCGCGTCGACACCGGCAAACCGTCCGAGGTCAGCGGCACGACCTACGCCGTGCAACTGCACTCGGGGCTGCCCGACGGCACCTACACGGTGACCTACCAGGTGGTGTCCGCCGACAGCCATCCCGTCGCCGGCGCCTACACCTTCTCCATCGGCTCCCCCTCCGAGACCAGCGTCTCGGTCTCCGACCAGGAGGCCGGCGGAGGCGTCGTCGGCTGGCTCTACGGCTTCGGCCGGTACGCGTCGTACGCCGGGTTCATCGTGATGACCGGCGGGGCCGCCTTCGTGCTCGCCTGCTGGCAGCGCGGCACCGGAGTACAGGTCCTGCAGCGGCTCGTCGTCGCCGGCTGGGTCACGATGACCGCGGCCACCCTGTTCCTGCTTCTCCTGCGCGGCTCCTACACCAGCTCCGGCAAGGCCGGCGACGTCTTCGACCTCGACCTCCTCGGGGAGGTCCTGCAGACCAAGACGGGCGCGGCCCTGGTGTCGCGACTGCTGCTCCTCTCCGCGGCCGCGCTGTTCATCGCCGTGCTCTTCGGCGCGTACGACAAGCGCGAGGGCGAGGAGAAGCGGGACCTGACCTTCGGGCTCGCCATCGGCGGAACCGTCGTGGCCGCCGGACTCGCGGCCAGCTGGGCGATGGCCGAGCACGCCTCGACCGGACTCCAGCCGGGCATCGCCATGCCGGTCGACGTACTGCACCTGCTGGCGGTCGCGACCTGGCTCGGCGGACTCACCGCCCTCCTCGTCGCCCTGTACCGGGCGCCCGCCGACCGGCCCGTCGAGGCCCCCGCGGCGCGCCGCTTCTCCCGGCTGGCCTTCAGCAGCGTCCTCGTCGTGGTCGCCACCGGCACCTACCAGTCCTGGCGCCAGCTCGGCTCCTGGTCCGCCTTCACCGACACCCGCTACGGCCAGCTCCTGCTCCTCAAGATCGGGCTCGTGGCACTGCTCGTCGGGGTCGCGTGGATCTCGCGGCGGTGGACGGCACAGCTGGCGGACACCACGACCGAGGAAGCGGTACGGAAGTCCGCACCCGAGAAGGAGCACGTCACGGCGTCGGCCGGGACCACCGACACCGCCAAGCAGAGCTCCGGCGACGCCGAGCCCGGCTCCACAAGCGCCAAGCGGGCCGCGCAGCTCGCCCGGCAGCAGGCCGCCGTCGACGCCACCCGCCAGAAGCGGCTGCGGGACTCCGACACCCACCGCTTCGGCCTGCGCCGCTCGGTGCTCGCCGAGGCCGGCGTCGCCGTCGTGGTGCTCGCCGTCACCACCGTCCTGACGTCGACCGAACCCGGCCGTACGGAACAGGACGCCGCCGCGGCCAACCGGGCCTCGTCCTCCTCCTCGTCCTCCGCGGGGGACTCCGCGTCGGGTGCCCTGACGCTGGACATGTCGTTCGACACCGGCGGTACGGACGGCAAGGGCGTGGTCAGCGTCGACCTCGACCCCGCGCGCACCGGCGCCAACGAGATGCACGTCTATGTGACCCGGCCCAACGGCCGCGCCTTCGACGTGCCCGAGGTCAAGGTCGCCTTCATCCTCGAGGCCAAGGACATCGGGCCGCTGCCGGTCGTCCCCGACCACATCACCACCGGCCACTGGTCGGCCGACGGGGTGCAGATCCCCATCGCCGGCGAGTGGGAGATCTCCGTGACCGTGCGGACCTCCGACATCGACCAGGTGACCGTCTCCAAGAACGCGCAGATCGGCTGAACCGCACCATGCCCGACCAGTCCATTCCGCAGTCCCGTCCCGAGGCCCGCCCACCCGTGGATGCGGCAGGGGGTGTCCCCTCGGACACCCCCTCCCCCGAGGGGCTGACGCGGCGCAGGCTGCTCGGCACCGCCGGTGCCACGGGGCTCGCGCTCGGCGCGGCCGGCGGGGCCGTCGGCTACACGGCCGCGCCCTCGCAGGCGACACCGCTGTCCTCTATCGGCGCCGGCGAGGCGATGTTCCACGTGAAACATCAGCCGGGCATCACCCAGGGCCTCCAGGCCCGCGGCCATCTCGTCGCCTTCGACCTCGCGGCCGGCGCGGGCCGGAAAGAGGCCGCCGCGCTGCTGCGTCGCTGGTCGGAGACGGCCCGGCGGCTGATGGCGGGCGAGGCCGCCGCCACCGACGACACCGACGTGGCGCGGGACGCGGGGCCCTCCTCGCTGACGGTCACCTTCGGTTTCGGCAACAGCTTCTTCACCCGCACCGGCCTGGAGAAGCAGCGTCCGGTCGCCCTGGACCCGCTCCCCGACTTCTCCTCCGACCACCTCGACAAGGCACGCAGCAACGGCGACCTCTGGGTGCAGATCGGCGCGGACGACGCCCTGGTCGCCTTTCACGCCCTGCGCGCGATCCAGAAGGATGCGGGCAATGCCGCCAAGGTCCGCTGGCAGATGAACGGCTTCAACCGGACGCCGGGCGCCACCGCCCACCCCATGACGGCCCGCAACCTGATGGGGCAGATGGACGGCACCCGCAATCCCAAGCCGGCCGACTCGGACTTCGACCAGCGCATCTTCGTCCCGTCGGACAGCGCCAAAGACCCTGCCTGGATGGCCGACGGCTCCTACGCCGTCGTACGCCGTATCCGCATGCTTCTCGACGACTGGGAGAAGCTGTCGGTCAAGGCTCAGGAGCAGGTCATCGGGCGCCGCAAGTCCGACGGGGCCGCGTTGTCCGGCGGCACCGAGACGACCGCGATGGACCTGGAGAAGACCGACGCGAACGGCGATCTGGTCGTCCCCATCAACGCGCACGCCCGTATCACCCGCCCCGACCAGAACGGCGGAGCGGCCATGCTGCGGCGGCCCTTCTCCTACCACGACGGCATCGACCCGGACGGCACCCCGGACGCGGGCCTGCTGTTCGTCTGCTGGCAGGCGGACCCGCTGCGCGGCTTCGTCACCGTGCAGCGCAAGCTGGACCGCGGCGACGCCCTGTCGCAGTACATCCGCCACGAGTCGAGCGGCCTGTTCGCGGTACCGGGCGGGGCGGCGCAGGGCGAGTACGTGGGGCAGCGCCTGCTGGAGGCGTGAGGCCCGGGGGCGTGAAGCCCGGGGGCTCGGGTCCGGGGGCCTCGGGTCCGGGGGGGCAGGTCTGGGGGCGTCAGGTCCGGGCGCCTCGGGCCCGGGGCGCCGGGGCCGGGAGCGGGAGCCCGGAGGCTGGGGAGGCCGGGAGGCCGGGAGGCCGGGAGGCCGGGAGGCCGGGAGGCCGGGAGGCCGGGAGGCCGGGAGGCCGGGAGGCCGGGAGGCCGGGAGGCCGGGAGGCCGGGAGGCCGGGAGGCCGGGAGGCCGGGAGGCCGGGAGCGGGAAGTTACGCCTCCTCGGGTGGATTCATTCCTGCGTGGGGCTGTCCTGAGACACGTACACCTGCTTCGGCAAGGGCCATTAGGGTGAGGTCATGCCAGCGAGCTATGCGTATCTCGGCCCCGAGGGCACCTTCACGGAGGTCGCCCTGCGCACGCTTCCGGAGGCGGCCACCCGGCAGCTGATCCCGTACGTGTCGGTGCAGTCCGCGCTGGACGCGGTGCGCACCGGCGAGGCCGAGGCCGCCTTCGTGCCCATCGAGAACTCGGTCGAGGGCGGGATCACCACGACCCTGGACGAGCTGGTCGCGGGCACACCGCTGATGATCTACCGCGAGGTGCTGCTGTCGATCACCTTCGCGCTGCTGGTCCGGCCTGGCACGCAGCTCACGGACATCAAGACGGTCTCCGCGCATCCGGCCGCCCAGCCGCAGGTGCGCAACTGGCTGAAGGCGAACCTGCCGGAAGCCGTCTGGGAGTCGGCCGCCTCGAACGCGGACGCGGCCCGGCTGGTCCAGGAAGGCCGTTACGACGCAGCCTTCGCGGGCGAGTTCGCGGCCGCCCGGTACGGGCTGACCGCCCTGGAGACCGAGATCCACGACGCCGAGAACGCCCAGACCCGGTTCGTGCTGGTGGGCAGGCCCGCCCGGCCCGCGGCACCGACCGGCGCGGACAAGACGTCCGTCGTCCTGTGGCAGCGCGACGACCACCCCGGTGGCCTGCGCGACCTGCTGGGCGAGTTCGCCACCCGGGGTGTCAACCTCATGCTGCTCCAGTCCCGTCCCACCGGCGCCGGTATCGGCAACTACTGCTTCTGCATCGACGCCGAGGGGCACATCTCCGACCGCCGGATGGCCGAAGCCCTCATGGGGCTGAAGCGGATCTGCCGTGAGGTGCGCTTCCTGGGTTCGTACCCGCGTGCGGAAGTGAGCGTGTCCGATGTGGCGGCTCCGCTGCGCGGGACCTCGGACGGGGAGTTCGTGGCGGCGTCGGACTGGGTGGCGCGCTGCCAGGACGGCCGGTTCCAGTAGCCGTTCCGGCCGGTCCTATCTGCACATCTTCGTTATCCACAGAAGTTATCCACAGGCCCGCTTCTCGACCTGGGGACAAGTCGACAACGAAGTGCCGTCCAGTCGACAAATCGCCCTACAGCACCCCACCGCGACCCCCACCCGCCGGGTCACCCTTCGTCCACCTGTTTCCTTCGATCAATCCCTTGGGGCGATCCATTTCCACCCGAAAGTGGGTTGGAGCCGGGTTTGGGCAAGGAATTACCCACCCCGCACGGCGGTATCGGAATGATCCATTCCAATGTCCACAGATCTTTCGCACACCCTGTGGATAACCCTTTCGGAAGCGCGGACACCTGTGGACAACACCTCCCCCAAGTCCCCTCTCCCGCAAGGGAATCGAGTCAACGAGACGCCCGCCACATGCCCCGTCCCAGGGAGTGAGACACTTTTTATTGACACGTTGGGCAATTCACTCATAACGGAACGTAAGCCATGATTCGGAACGGGCCGCGCACCGCGCGGAATGGTGTCGTGAGCCGCAACCCCGCACGGGTAGCCTTGGCCGCGTGATTGACCTTCGCCTGCTCCGTGAGGACCCCGACCGTGCGCGCGCTTCCCAGCGCGCCCGTGGAGAGGACGTCGCGCTCGTCGACTCCCTCCTGTCCGCCGACGAGCGACGCAGGTCGTCCGGCGTCCGCTTCGACGAGCTGCGCGCCGAGCAGAAGTCGCTCGGCAAGCTCATCCCCAAGGCCTCCGCGGACGAGAAGGCCGAGCTGCTGAAGAAGGCGAGCCAGCTCGCCGCCGACGTCAAGGTGGCCGACGCCGAGCGCGACGCCGCCGACGCCGAGACCCAGGAGCTTCTGCAGCGCCTCGGCAACCTCGTGCACCCCGACGTGCCCGTGGGCGGCGAGGAAGACTTCGTCACCCTCGAGACGCACGGCACGATCCGCGACTTCGGCGCCGAGGGCTTCGAGCCCAAGGACCACCTGGAGCTCGGCCAGATCCTCGGCGCGATCGACGTCGAGCGCGGCGCGAAGGTCTCCGGCTCCCGCTTCTACTTCCTCACCGGCGTCGGCGCCCTGCTCGAGCTGGCCCTGGTCAACGCGGCGATCGCCCAGGCCACGGCCGCCGGCTTCACGCCGATGCTCACCCCGGCACTGGTCCGCCCCCAGTCCATGGCGGGCACCGGCTTCCTCGGGCAGGCCGCCCAGGACGTCTACCACCTCGACAAGGACGACCTCTACCTGGTCGGCACCTCCGAGGTCCCCCTCGCCGCGTACCACATGGACGAGATCATCGACGCGGACCGCCTGCCGCTGCGCTACGCGGGCTTCTCGCCGTGCTTCCGCCGCGAGGCCGGTTCGCACGGCAAGGACACCAAGGGCATCTTCCGCGTCCACCAGTTCGACAAGGTCGAGATGTTCTCGTACGTCACGCCCGAGGACTCGCAGGCCGAGCACCAGCGTCTGCTGGCGTGGGAGAAGCAGTGGCTGTCCTCGCTGGAGCTGCCGTTCCGGGTCATCGACGTCGCCTCCGGTGACCTCGGCTCCTCGGCCGCCCGCAAGTTCGACTGCGAGGCGTGGATCCCCACGCAGGGCAAGTACCGCGAGCTGACCTCGACCTCGGACTGCACCGAGTTCCAGTCCCGCCGGCTGTCGATCCGCGTCCGCGAGGGCAAGCAGGTCCGCCCGCTGGCCACGCTCAACGGCACGCTGTGCGCCGTCCCGCGGACGATCGTCGCGATCCTGGAGAACCACCAGCAGGCCGACGGTTCCGTGTACGTGCCCGAGGTGCTGCGCCCGTACCTCGGCGGCCGGGAGATCCTGGAGCCGGTGGCCAAGTGACCGCCGCGTTCCCCTACCGCCTGGTCGCGACCGACCTCGACGGGACGCTGCTGCGCTCCGACGACTCGATCTCGCAGCGCACCCGTGACGCCCTCGCCGCGGCCACCGCGGCGGGCGCCGCGCACATCGTGGTGACGGGCCGCGGGGTCCCGTGGACCCGGCACATCCTCGACGACCTCGGTTACGACGGTCTCGCGGTCTGCGGCCAGGGCGCCCAGGTCTACGACGCCGGCGCGCACCGCCTGCTGACCTCGGTGACCCTGGACCGGCAACTGGCCGGTGTGGCGCTGGCCAAGATCGAGGCGGAGGTCGGCCCGCTGTACCTGGCGGCCAGCCGTGACGGGCTGGACGGGGACGTGCTGGTCGGCCCCGGTTACGCGGTCACCGGGGCCCTGCCGTCGACGCCGTTCACGGATGCGTCCGACCTCTGGTCCGCCCCGCTGAGCAAGATCTACATACAGCATCCCGAGCTGTCGGACGACGCGCTGGCCGCGGCGGCCCGGCGGGCCGCGGGCGGCTTCGTCACCGTCGCGATGGCCGGCGCGGGCATCGTGGAACTGCTCCCCCTGGGCCTCTCCAAGGCCACGGGCCTCTCCCTGGCGGCCCGTCGCCTCGGCCTGAAGGCCGCCGACACGATCGCTTTCGGCGACATGCCCAACGACATCCCGATGTTCGCCTGGGCGTCCCACGGCGTGGCCATGGCCAACGCGCACGAGGAACTGAAGGCCGTAGCGGACGAGGTAACCACCTCCAACGACGACGACGGCATCGCCGTAACCCTCGAAGCCATGCTGCCCGCGTAGACATCCCGGCACCGGTACCGCACGGTTCGCCGAACCACAGAAACACGCGAGCACCCCGACCGCCCCACGCGACCCCCGGGACCGCAGGCGCAGGACAACACCGAGACGCCCCCGACCACCGCAGGCGATCAGGGGCAGAGGAACGCTGGTACCGCAGGCGCAGGTAACGCCGATCGAGCCGCGGGCGACCAGGGGGCCACGGGCGGCGCTCGGGGAAGCCGGCACCGGCGGAGCCCGACGATCGCCGTAGGCGATCAGGGGCGCGGGGAACTGCGCGACCAGCCACGACGCACCCGCACCCGAACTCCTTCCAGCACCAGCACGCACCCCCACACGCGCACGCGCGCACACGCACACGCACGAACCCACACGAGTGCCATGCGCCGGCGCCAAGCCGCGCGCCCCGCACAACTCCCGCCCAGTCCCAGTGACAACGCCTCGCGGAGGATGCACGGATCGAACGTGCGCGGGGTTGCCCCCGACCACGGCTTAGCAAGCCGGTGCCTTGCCTCTCGGCCAATCCTCCGGGTGGGCGGCCCACGCGAGAGCGACAATCGCGTGCTCGAAGCGGCCGCCCCGGGCAGCTCCCCTGTACGGAACGGGTTCGACGGAGGGCTAACTACTCCGGAACCCGCCCCTGGCTGCCCTGAAGGGAACTCGACGGACTGTCGTGCATGGACATCGTCGAGCTCCTCCCAGTCTGTGGCACCGGATCCCTTCCGGCCCTGCGGGTACAACCACTGTGCCCGCAGGACGAGTTGGACGCCACCGAATAAAACACCCGTGCGAGGGCCAGGGTCGAGAGCCGGCTACCGGCGGCGCCACCTGCGCCGGCGTGCCTTGCTGAAGAACCAGCCCGCGGGCGGTTCGTCGGAGCGCCAGGGCTGCGGCTCGGGCTCCTCCGCCCGCCAGCGTGCGGCCAGCATCCGGGCCCGGGCGGACGGTTCGGACGTGTCGGCGGCCCGTATGAAGTCCTCGTCGAGCACGAGGTCGTTCCACATCTCGCCCTCGGACCGCTCGCGACCGCCGCTCTCCGGATCGTCGTCCGCCATCCCGCCCTCCCCGCCACGTCCGTTCCGGCCAGTGTGCCGGGGCGCGGGTGAAGCCGCCGTCAAGAACGGCCGCCCCGCACCCCGGCAGGTCCGGTCACTCCTCGCCGGCGAGCGTCAGCGCCCGCAGCTTCTGTCCCGCGTACCAGGTGGCCAGCACGGTCACCACGACCAGCAGTACCGTCGCCGTGGTCAGTCCGACGTCCGAGGTGACGAGGTCACCGCCGGCCACCTTGTGGGCGACGGCCAGCGACCACTGCTGGACGCTGAGCGTGCGCGCGCCCGGTACCAGGGAGCCGAACAGGGCCTCCCAGACGAGGGCGTAGACGAGGCCGAAGACCACCGCGTGCCGGGACACCGTGCCCAGCAGCAGGAAGACCGCCGCGTAGGCGATGGAGGAGACCAGCGCGGCCACCGTGTAGGCGACGGCGATCTGCTGGCCGTTGCCGTTGAGGATGAAGCCGGCGATGAGCGTGGGCAGCGCCGAGAACACCATCGTCACCGCGACCGCCACGATCAGTTTGGTGAAGATGATCGTCGGCCGCTTCAGCGGCTTGGACAGCAGGTACACCACGGAGCCGTCGTCGATCTCCGGGCCGATCGCGCCCGTGCCCGCGATGACGCCGATGATCGGCACCATGGTGGCGAGCGCGAGCCCGCCGAGCAGGTCGGACGCCGTCTGGTCGTCGGCGCCGGCGAGGCCGCGCACCACCACGGAGATGGCGATCAGCAGCAGGGGCAGGGCGCTCAGGATGAGGGCCCGGCGACGGCCGAGCAGAGCCCGGTACGTGAGCCGGGCGACTGTGGGGTCGTACATCAGGGCCTCCTACGCCGCGACCAGGTAAGAGAACACGGACTCGAGGGACTCGTCGGACGGCGAGACCGTCAGCAGGCGGATGCCGTGGTCCCTGGCGACCCTCGGCAGCAGCGCGGTGAAGCGGCCGAAGTCGACGGCCTGGATACGCAACGCGCCCTCGGCGAGGTCGACTTCGATGCCGGACGTCGACGGGTCGGCGATCAGCGCGGCCGCGAGTGCGCGGTCGTCGCTGGAACGCACCAGGTAGCGGTGCGGGCGGTCGGTCATCAGACGGCGGATCCTGCGGAAGTCGCCGCTGGCCGCGTGCCGGCCCGCGACGACGACCTCGATGTGCCAGGCGAGTTGCTCGACCTCTTCGAGGATGTGCGAGGAGAACAGCACGGTGCGGCCCTCGTCGCCCATGCGCCGCAGCAGGTCCATGAGCTGCATGCGCTGGCGCGGGTCCATGCCGTTGAAGGGCTCGTCGAGCAGCAGCAGTGACGGGTCGTGGACCAGGGCGGACGCCATCTTGACGCGCTGGCGCATGCCCTTGGAGTACGTGGAGATCTTGCGGTCCTGCGCGTACTCCATCTCGACCGTGGCCAGTGCCTTCTGTGCGGCCTTGGCGCCCAGGCCGTGCAACTCGGCGTTGGCGACGACGAATTCGCGGCCGGTGAGGAAGTCGTACATCGCCTCGCGCTCGGGGACGATGCCGATGTGCCGGTAGATCTCCTCGTTGCGCCAGACAGGCCGGCCGTCGAGGGTGACCGTGCCGGTGGAGGGGGCCAGGAAGCCGCCCATCATGTTGATGAGGGTGGACTTTCCGGCGCCGTTGGGGCCGAGCAGGCCGGTGACGCCGGGGCCGATGGTCATGGTGATGTCGTTGACGGCGACCACGTTGCCGAACCAGCGGGAGACGTGGTCGATGCTGAGCGTGGTCACAGTCCGACCCTTCGGTAGCGGCGCATCAGGAGGCCGTAGCTCGCGGCGATGAGGCCGAGGACGACGAGGACGTAGACGACGCCCTCCCCGTTGGAGGGGCCGATCCCGCCCGGGAAGGCGGAGGTGGAGCCCAGGAACGCGGACTGCACGCCGTCGATGAGGGTCACCGGCGAGAAGAGGCCGATCCAGGGGATGGACCCGGTGCTGTTCTGCGCGTCGGCGATGGCCTGGAGCGTGGAGACGGCGCCGTAGGAGATGGTCAGGACGGCGATGACGGCGGCGATGCCGAAGCCGCGGCGCGGGGTCACCGAGGCGATGACCAGGCCGAGACCGGCGAAGAGCAGCGAGAGCAGGGCCACGGAGACGAGTCCTTGAGCGAATCCCTTGGTCTGGTCGGCGAAGTCCAGCTTGGCCAGCAGCGCGCCGATGTACAGCACCAGCAGCGGGGCGGCGGTCAGGACGAAGAGCGCCGAGGCCAGTGCGGCGAACTTCGCGCGTACGTAGTCCGCGGTCTCGATGGGCCGCGAGAAGTACAGCGGCACGGTCTTGAAGCGGAGGTCGCGCGAGACGGACTGGGGTGCCTGCGAGGCGACGTACAGGCTGATGACGGCCTGCATGATGATCGCGTACCGGGTGTAGTCCACCGGGAGTTCGTCGGCCTTCGTGGCGACCGCGACGGCGACCATGATGGCCGCGGGTACGCACATCACCACGAAGAGCAGCATCGGCAGCACCTTGGACTTCACCGAGCGGCCGAGGCCGTAGGCGCCGCGCAGGGACTGCGAGTAGAGGGAGCGGGTGGCGTAGGCGCGGCCCAGCCGGGGACCGTCGTAGCTGCGGTAGCCGATGTTGTGGATGCGGGTCTGGTCACCCGAGGGGGCGGTGACCGGGTGCTCAACTGCCATGGCCGACGGCCTCCTTCCGCTGCTGGTCGTTGGTGGCGTCGCCGTCCGTGAAGACCTCGGAGATGTGGTGCCTGCGCTGTTCCATGCGCACCAGGCCGAGGCCGAGGTCGGCGACCACGTCCCGGACGACGTCGTAGGTGTCCTCGCCCTGCGCGGTCAGCAGCAGGACGTGGCCCGCGCCCGGCAGGCCGCTGTTGCCGTCCAGGACGTCCACCCCGCGCGCTTGGAGCGCTTCGCGGACCGCGCGGGTGCCGTCCGGGTGGTCGTCGGTGTCGGTGACCTCGATCGCGAGGGTGGTCGTGGTCTGGGTGAAGTCGGTGGTGGAGCTGGAGCGCAGGAGCTTGCCGCCGTCGACGACCACGACGTGGTCGCAGGTGCGCTCCAGTTCGCCGAGCAGGTGGGAGGTGACCAGGACCGAGATGCCGAAGTCGGTGTGGATACGGCGGATCAGGCCCAGCATCTCGTCGCGGCCGACCGGGTCCAAGCCGTTGGTCGGTTCGTCCAGGAAAACCAGCTGCGGGTCGTGGACGAGGGCCTGGGCGAGTTTCACGCGCTGCTTCATGCCGGTGGAGTAGCCGCCGATGGGGCGGTAGCGCTCCTCGTACAGGCCGACATGGCGCAGGGTGTCCGCGGTGCGCTCGCGCGCGGCGGTGGGCGGCAGGCCGGACATACGGGCCATGTGCACGACGAACTCGGTGGCCGAGACGTCGGGCGGCAGGCAGTCGTGCTCCGGCATGTAGCCGACCCGCTCGCGGATGTCGGCGCCCTTGCTCGCGACGTCGAGGCCGAGCACCTCGGCTCGGCCCTCCGTGGCGGGCGACAGACCCAGAAGGATCTTGATCAATGTGGACTTGCCGGCCCCGTTGGCTCCGACGAGCCCGGTCACACCGGGCCCGACGTCCACAGAGAGCCGGTCAAGAGCGGTCACCCGGGGGAACCGCTTGCTCAGGCTTTCGGTCGCGATCACAGTCACGTCATCGAAATTAGTGACGCACGCCACGAAAATCGTCAGACCTCAGAGCCGTCTTCGCCTCAGACCTCAGATGTACGGGTCCGTAGGGGATGCCATGCCTGAGAGCTACGGGGGCGGCGGCGGCGGGTTTTCCACAGGCTCCGAACCCTCCTATTGACGCGGCCTCTAACAACTGTCACATTCAGCGATGTCAAGTTACGGACACGTAGCGCAGTCGACGGGGACTGGCTGGGACGGGGTGGCATGACGACGGCACCGACGGCAGGAACACGCGAACTCTCCGCCGAGCTGCGGGGATTCAGGCGGGTGCAGCGACTGGCGTACGACTGCGCGCAGGCCGTGGCCGCCGAACTGCGACCGGGTGTGACGGAACGCGAGGCGGCGCGGATGCAGCGGGAGTGGCTGCGCGAGCGGGGCGTGCGCGACTGGTTCCACCTGCCGTTCGCCTGGTTCGGGGACCGCACGGCGTTCACCGGCTTCCGTGTCCCGTTGCAGTTCTTCCCCACCGGCCGCCGGCTGGAGCCGGGGATGCCGTTCATCCTCGACCTGGCACCGGTGTACGAGGGGTACACCGCGGACATCGGCTACTCGGGCGCGCTCGGCGCCCATCCCGTGCAGGAGAGGCTGATGGCCGACCTCGCTGCACACCGGGAGCTGATCCTGCGCGAGGTGCGCGAGCGGCGTTCGCTGCGCGAGATCTACGCCGACGTGGACCGCCTCATGGTCCGCCAGGGCTACGCCAACCGGCACCGCGCGTATCCCTTCGGCGTGATCGCGCACAAGGTGGACCGGGTCAGGGAGCGCCGCTTCTCGCCCCGGCTCTTCGGGTTCGGCACGCAGTCCCTCAAGGGTCTGGTGGCCGACGCGCTGCACGGCCATCGGGAGGGCTGGTCGCCGCTGTGGTCGCCGTACCGCTTCTCCGACCATCCGCCGCGGCCGGGCCTGTGGGCGGTCGAACCCCATCTCGGGTTCCGGGGCACGGGCGCGAAGTTCGAGGAGATCCTCGTCGTCACGGACTCCGCGGATCCCGAGGAGAGCGCGTTCTGGCTCGACGACGATCTGCCGCATGTCCGGGGCTGGGCGGGCACGGGAGCGACGACGGACACGGCAGGGAAGGCGGAGCGGAAGTGACGTTGCCAGAGGGTGCGCGTGAGCGGTGGGTGCGGACCGGCGGGATCGAGCTGTGCGTGGCCGAGCTGGGGGACCCGGAGCGGCCGACGGTCGTCCTGGTGCACGGCTATCCGGACAGCAAGGAGGTGTGGTCCGAGGTCGCGTCCCGGCTGGTCGACCGGCACGGGTTCCATGTGGTGCTGTACGACGTCCGCGGGCACGGCCGTTCCGGCGTGCCGAAGCCGCTGCGGGGCGGGTTCACCCTGGAGAAGCTCACCGACGACTTTCTGGCGGTCGTCGAAGCGGTCAGCCCTGACCGGCCGGTGCACCTCGTGGGGCACGACTGGGGCTCGGTGCAGTCCTGGGAGTTCGTGACCGTGGAGCGCACCAGGGGCCGCATCGCTTCCTTCACCTCGATGTCCGGGCCGTCCCTCGACCACTTCGGCCACTGGATCAACAAGCGGATGACCAGGCCGACTCCGCGCCGGGTCGGCCAACTCCTCGGCCAGGGAGCCAAGTCCTGGTACGTGTACCTGCTGCACACACCCGTCCTGCCCGAACTGGCCTGGCGCGGCCCGCTCGGCAAGCGCTGGCCCGGCATCCTGCGGCGGATCGAGAAGGTTCCCGCCGGCGACTACCCGACGCCGTCGCTGGCGTCGGACGCGGCGCACGGCGCCTGGCTGTACCGGGACAACGTACGGCCGCGCCTGCGCCGCCCGCGTGCGGACGCGTACGCCCACGCGCCCGTGCAGCTCATCACGCCCTCGGGGGACCGGTTCCTGTCGGAGCGGCTGTACGACGGACTGGAGGACTGGGTACCGCGGTTGACCCGGCGCGTCCTCCCGGCCGGGCACTGGATCCCGCGCACCCGGCCCGACCGGCTCGCCTCCTGGATCGACGACTTCGTCTCGTCGGTCGAGAGGGAGCGGCAGACCGAGGCGGCGGGAGAGGCCCGCGGGGACGACGCGGGCGGGCCGGTGCGCAAGGCCGCCACCGGCCGGTACGCCGAGCGCTTCGCCGGTCAGCTGGTGCTGGTCACCGGTGCGGGCAGTGGCATCGGGCGGGCCACGGCGTTCGCGTTCGCCGAGGCGGGCGCCCGGGTGATCGCCGTCGACCGGGACGCCGAGAGCGCGGCCCGCACCGCCGAGTTGTCGCTCCTGGTCGGCGCGCCCGAGGCCTGGGCGGAGGCGGTGGACGTCTCCGACGAGCAGGCGATGGAGAAACTCGCGGCGAAGGTCCACGCGGAACACGGTGTGGTGGACGTGCTGGTGAACAACGCGGGCATCGGGCTGTCGGGCTCGTTCTTCGACACGACGTCCGAGGACTGGCGCAGGGTTCTGGACGTCAACCTGTGGGGTGTCATCCACGGTTGCGCTCTCTTCGGCCGGCGGATGGCCGAGCGCGGGCAGGGCGGCCACATCGTCAACATCGCCTCGGCGGCCGCCTATCAGCCGTCCAAGGCGCTGCCCGCCTACAGCACCTCCAAGGCGGCGGTCCTGATGCTGAGCGAGTGCCTGCGCGCGGAACTGGCCGACCAGGGCATCGGCGTCACAGCGATATGCCCCGGCCTGGTGAACACCAACATCACCGCCACGGCGACCTTCGTGGGAGTGGACGCGCAGGAGGAACGGCGTCGCCAGAGGCGCTCCACGCGCGCGTACGGGCTGCGGAACTACCCGCCGGAGAAGGTCGCGAACGCCGTCCTGCGGGCGGTCGTGCTCGACAAGGCGATGGTCCCGGTCACTCCGGAGGCGCGGGGTTCCTACGCGCTGTCGCGTTTCCTGCCCAGGGCGTTGCGGGCGCTGGCGCGGGTGGGACCGCCGCTGTGAGCCGCCGCTCGGCCCCGCGTCGTCCGGCGGCGGACTCGGCCTCCGTCATGGCAACGACCGTTCGGGGAAAGACGCCTTGACCACCGAGCCGCCCGCCGGGCCCCCGTACCGCATAGAGACGCTGGCGCACCTCACGGGCGCCACCGTCCGCACCATCCGCGCCTACCAGGACCGTGGCCTGCTTCCCCGCCCCGAGCGTCAGGGGCGGGCCAACCACTACTCCGACGCCCATCGCACCCGGCTCCATCAGATCGCCGACCTCCTGGACCGGGGCTACACCCTCGCCTCCATCAAGGAACTCCTGGACGCCCACGACACCGGCCGTGGCCTGGGCGGTGTCCTGGGGCTGGTCGCCGAGGTGGACGGTCCGTGGACCGACGAGGAGCCCTCCCGCGTCTCCCGCTCCGACCTGACGGCCCGCTTCGGGGGCACCGCCGACGACAGGGCGATCGTCGACGCCTTGGCACTCGGCGTGCTGGAACCTGTCCCCGGTGACGAGGACGCCTTTCTCGTGCCCAGTCCCCAAGAGCTGTCGGTGGCGGTGGAGTTGCACGCTGCGGGGGTTCCACTGGGCGCGATCACCTCCCATCTGCGGGAGTTGAGGGTCCAGGTCGAGCAGATCGCGGCCCGTTTCCTGGAGTTCACCACCGAGCACGTCTTCGCGCGCTACCTCGACGGACCGCACCGTCCGACCGACGCCGACGCGGCCGAGGCGGCCTCGCTCGTCCGACGGCTGCGCCCGCTCGCCCGGCAGACCGTGGACGCCGAACTGGCGCGGGCCATGCGCCTGTTCGCCGGTCATCACCTGCGTCGACACCTCGGCACGGGTGATCCCCCGCCACCCCTGTCGGGAACACGGACGGTGCCGGTTCCGGTGGAGACGATGCGGGCCGTGGAGGCACTGGTTGGCCCGGAGCATGCCGCGGGCTTTCTCGCGCTCGCGGCCGAACGGGAGGTGCGTGCCCGCGCCTTGGACCTGCTTGTCTCAAGTCATGTTGCGTCAAATGATGTTGACGAAGAGGGCTGAAGCGGCGGCCAGTTGTCCACAGAATCACCAACTTGCCTGTGGATAACTACAGTTGGCTGTGGACCAAACCTGAGCCCCAAAACCGAGTGCGTGATCTGCGTCTCTCACGTCATCCTGAGCGGATGAACGAAATGGACCGGGACGAGAGACGCACCGTGAAGGTGTCGAAGTACCTCTCGAAGCACCTGCGGCACCAGCCGGAGCGGATCGGCCTCACGCTCGACGAGGCCGGCTGGGTGGAGATCGACGAACTGATCACGGCCTGCGCCGCGCACGGCTTCCACTTCACCCGGGACGAGTTGGACCACGTCGTCGCGGCCAACGACAAGAAGCGCTTCGCGATCGACGGCAGCCGGATCCGCGCCAGCCAGGGCCACAGCGTCGAGATCGACCTGGGGCTGCCCCCGGCGACCCCGCCGCCGTACCTCTACCACGGGACCGTGGCCCGCTCCCTGGACGCGATCCGCACCGAGGGGCTGCGGCCCATGAACCGGCACGACGTGCACCTCTCGGCCGACCGGGAGACCGCGACCCGGGTCGGAGCGCGCCGGGGCCGCCCCGTGGTCCTCGCCGTCGACGCGGAAGCCATGCACCGCGACGGCCATGTCTTCCATGTCAGCGCCAACGGGGTGTGGCTGACGAAGGCCGTGCCCGCGCGGTACCTGCGCTTTCCCGAGCGGCACTGAGGTGCGGCTTCGACTGCCGCGCCACCTCTTCCTTCGGCATGATCACAGGTATGGACCACCTTCCCACCACTGAGGCCGCCGTCACCGCCCTCCGGTCGATCGCCGCCCAGTACGCGCTCGAGATCGAGGTCACCCACGACATCGGCGCCGATCAGACCTCCCGCCGCACCTCCGCCGGCGTCGGCGTCACCGCCGACCCTGACGGCTCGCTGCCGCACGAGGCCTACGTCGAACTCGGCGGCCGCCCGAGCGTGAGCGTGCGGCTCTACCCCGACGACGACGCCCTGATCACCGTCGACGGAGTGGAGTGCCCCGACGTCGACCGCGACGACGTCCCCGCCTTTCTCCGCTCTCTCTACGACGGCCACGCCTGGGTGAAGATCCGGCGCTTTCCGCCCGCTCACTTCCTGATGGTGCCGCTGCCGCAGGACCGCGTACACAAGGAATTCATCCTGGTCGGCCTCAGCCCGTGGCTGGGTGGACGCGCACGGTGACTGTTTCACGTGAAACACGCTCGTCCGCATACGCTCGATGACATGAGTCTGCGTCTGAGCACCGTGATCCTCCCGCACCAACGTTGGCACGAGGGAGGCCGTTCCACCTGGACACGGGCCGAGCAGCTCGGCTTCCACACCGCGTACACCTACGACCACCTGTCCTGGCGTACCTTCCGCGACGGGCCGTGGTTCGGCGCGATCCCGACGCTGACCGCCGCAGCGGCCGTCACCGACCGCCTGCGTCTGGGCACGCTGGTGACCTCGCCGAACTTCCGGCACCCGGTGACCCTCGCCAAGGAACTGATCTCCCTGGACGATGTCTCCGCCGGCCGGGTGACCCTGGGGATCGGCGCGGGCGGCACCGGCTTCGACGCCACCGCCCTCGGCCAGGAACCGTGGACCCCGCGCGAGCGGGCCGACCGCCTCGCCGAGTTCGTACCGCTGCTGGACCGGTTGCTCACCGAGGACTCCGTGTCGTACGAGGGCGACCACTACTCGGCGCACGAGGCACGCAACATCCCCGGCTGCGTCCAGCGCCCCCGGCTGCCCTTCGCGGTCGCCGCGACCGGCCCCCGCGGGCTGCGGCTCGCCGCGCGGTACGGACAGGCCTGGGTGACCACGGGTGACCCCAAGCTCTACGAGAGCGGCACCCCCGAGGAGTCGGTTCAGGCCATTCGCGGCCAGGTGGAGAAGCTCACCGACATCTGTGCCGAGATCGGACGGGACGCACAGGAGCTGGACAAGACCCTGCTCACCGGGTTCACCCCGGACCGCGGGCGGCCGCTGGAGTCCCTGGACGCCTTCGTCGACTTCGCGGGCCGGCACCGGGAACTCGGCTTCACGGAGATCGTGGTCCACTGGCCCATCGCCGACTCCGTCTTCGCCGCGGACGAGAAGGTCTTCGAGCAGATCGCCATGGAGGCCCCGGCGCAACTGCGCTGACCTCGGCATCAGGCCGTCCGCGCCCCGGCGGTGTCTCATGTGTGCGGGCTCCCGCCCGACCGTGCAGGCATATGCGCGAGAATGGCCCGGTGACCTCAGCGACTAGACAGCCCGAGACCCCGGCCGCCACCCTCCCGCCCCGGCTGATCGCCACCGATCTCGACGGGACTCTGCTGCGCGACGACAAGTCGGTGTCCCCGCGCACGGTCGCCGCCCTCGCCGCCGCCGAGGAGGCAGGCATCGAGGTCTTCTTCGTCACCGGCCGCCCCGCCCGCTGGATGGACGTCGTCAGCGAGCACGTCCATGGGCACGGCCTGGCGATCTGCGGCAACGGCGCCGCCGTGGTCGACCTGCACGGCGGCCCCGGCACCCACCGGTTCGTGAAAGTGCGCGAGCTGGCCCGGGAGAACGCGCTGGACGCCGTACGGCTGCTGCGGGAGGCGGCGCCCGGCACCATGTACGCCATCGAGCAGACCTACGGCTTCTACCAGGAGCCGGAGTACCCCAAGATGCACATGGAGATACCCGACACCCTCGCGCCGGCCGAGCGCCTGCTGGCGCCGGACGCCCCCGGGGCCGACGAGCCGGTGCTGAAGATCCTCGCGTTCCACCCCACGATCGACCCCGACGCCTTCCTCACCCTCGCCCGGCTGGCCATCGGCGACCGCGCCAACGTCACCCGCTCCAGCCCCAGCGCCCTGCTGGAGATCAGCGGTCCCGAAGTCTCCAAGGCCAGCACGCTCGCCCTGTGCTGCGCGGAGCGCGGTATCTCCCACGAGGAGGTCGTCGCGTTCGGCGACATGCCGAACGACGTCGAGATGCTCACCTGGGCCGGCCGGTCGTACGCGATGGGCAACGCGCACCCGGACGTACTCGCGGCCGCCTCCGGGCAGACCGTCGCCAACAACGAGGACGGGGTCGCCGTCGTCATCGAGCAGCTGATCGCCGAGCGGGCGTAGCTCGCGTAGCTCCCCCGAGGGACATCAGCCCTGTTCCCGCTCCACCGGCAGCCACAGTTCGGCATCGGCCTCGGACCCGTCCGGTGACAGCCGGGTGCGCAGGACCTCCGGGCCGGGACGGCTGCGGTACGGGTTGGACGGGAACCACTGCGTGAACACATCCCGCCACAGCTCCTGGATGGCCTGCGGTGCCGGCCCGGACGTGGTGAAGACGGCCCAGGTGCCGGCCGGTACGGCCAGGGCGGTCGTGCCCCCGGGAGCGGCCGCGGAAGTGATCACCCCTTGGTAGTAGTCGAGTTCGGT
Source organism: Actinobacteria bacterium OV320 (assembly GCA_001298545.1). Classification (GTDB taxonomy): domain Bacteria; phylum Actinomycetota; class Actinomycetes; order Streptomycetales; family Streptomycetaceae; genus Streptomyces; species Streptomyces coriariae. Next base: position 652,325 of record LJCX01000028.1, on the reverse strand, counting down.
GCCCTCGGCCCGGCTCGGATCCAGGTCGTCGCAGACCGCGACGATGCCCTGTGGCTCCTGGTCCGACAGCTTCTCCAGGCGCTCCAGGACCTGCCGGTCGATCCCGCGGACGAAGTCGATGATCGCCTGGTTCGGCCCCGCGTGCACCAAGGGCACCCGGGCCTTGAGGCCGGCGACGGTGAACGCCGGTCGGTCCACTACGCGATAGCGCATGCTGCTGCTCCCTTCGACGGTGAGGCGGAAGGCCAGCCGGGGCTGGGACACGAGCGCGGCACCGGTACGGGGGGCCCCGCCCGGCCCGACGCCGTGCACGCCACGGAACGCCCGGGCGAACGCCTCCCCCGAGCCGTAGCCGTAGCGCACCGCGATCTCCAGCAGTGAGTCCCCTCCGGCGAGCACCTCGGCGCCCGCGACGGTCAGCCGCCTGCGCCGGATGTACTCCGACAAGGGCATACCGGCGAGCGCGGAGAACATCCGGCGCAGGTGGTACTCCGAGGTGGCCGCGGCGTGTGCCAGCGCCGACACGTCGATCGGCTCGTCGAGGTGGCCCTCGACGTACTCCATCGCCTGGTTGAGCCGCTCCAGCACTCCGGTCTCCTTCCGCTGTTGCGCTCACCACGCTAGGCGGCGGGCATCCGGCCGGACCCGACATCCTGTGCCCGATCAGGTCGGGTGCGCGGGGAGAGCCTCAGCCGACGGGCGCTCCGCGTGCCGCCAGCCAGGGCACCGGGTCGAGCGCCGAGCCCGCGTCGGGCGTCACCCGCACCTCGAAGTGCAGGTGCGGGCCGGTCGAGTTGCCCGAGGTGCCCGACTGCCCGATCCACTGCCCGGTGGTCACTTTGTCGCCCTGGTCGACGGTGACGGCGGCGAGGTGCGCGTACTGCGTGCAGTAGCCGTCGGAATGCCGCACCACGACCTCGATCCCGAAGGCGCCCCCGCACGAGACCCGCACCACGCGGCCCGCACCGACCGCACGTACCGGCGTCCCGATCGGCACCGCGAAGTCCTGCCCGGTGTGCCGGTTCGCCCAGCGCGTGCCACCGCTGCCGTACGCCGCGGACAGGGCGTACGTCTCGACCGGTGTGACCCAGTCGCCCACGAAGTGCGTCGGCGGCTGGTCCAGGCGCACGGCACCGCGGCAGGAGCCCGCCGCCACCGACGCGTCCGCCCGGCCCTGCAACTGCCATCGTGCCTGTTCGAGCTTGTCGTCGATGTCCTTCTTCAACCGCGCGAGTTCCCGGGCACGCCGCTCCACGGCCTGCCAGGCCTCGACGGCCTTCGCCTCATCGGCGGCCAGCCGTGCCTCCGCCCGCCGATTCTTGCCGATCGCGTTGTCGACGGCGAGGTTCGCCTGCGAGAAGACGTGCTGGCCGCGCATCAGCTTGTCGGGGCTGCCCGCCAGGAGCAGCTGCGCGACAACCGGCAGACCGCCACCGCCGCGGTACTGGGCGCGGGCGATACGGCCCAGGTCCTCGCGCAGCACGGCGATCTCCCGCCGCTCACGGGTGAGGAGTTCCTCCGCACTCCGGGCCTGCCCCCGCTGCGTCTCCGCCTCGCGCCGCCCCGCCTCGTACCGCTGCGTCGCCACCGCCGCGTCCTCGTACAACCGCGCCACCTGCGCGCTGATCCGGGAGTCAGAGCCGTCGCCCGGCTCCCCCTCGGCGGCCGTGGGCCGGGTCGCGAGCAGCCCGGACACACACAGCAGAACCGGAACGAGCAGGACACGACCGCGAGGTGAGCGCATGTCAGCGATCGTGACCCGGCCACCGGTCCCCGGTCCTGTTCAAGTCGTACGCCTGGGGGACGCCCCGCCCCTGATGGCTCAGTACGGCGCCTGCCACACCACCGTCGTACCGGCGCCGTCCGCCCCGATGCCCGGACCGTGCGCACTGTCGCCGCCGAGCGCCTCGGCCCGCCGCCGCAGGTTCCGCAGCCCGCTGCGCCGGCCGCCGTCGGGGATGCCCACACCGTCGTCGGCGACGGTCAGCCGCACACCCGGCCGGCCGTCGGGGAGGGTCACCGTCGCGTCGACGACGACGTCGACACGGGAGGCCCCCGCGTGCCGGAAGGCGTTGGAGAGGGCCTCCCGGAGAGCCGCGACGAGGTTCTTGCCGGTGAGGTCGCCGACCTGGGTGTCGACCGGCCCGACGAACCGGTGCGACGGCGTGAAGCCGAGCGGCACGGCCACGGTGTTGATCTCCCGCAGCACCCGCGTGCGCAGCCCGGCCGGCGCCTCGGCGGGACCCTGCTGGAGCGCGAAGACCGCGCTACGGATCTCCTGGATGGTGACGTCGAGTTCGTCGACGGCCTTGGCGACGCCCTCCCGCACCTCGGGCACGACGGACCCGCGCTGGGCGCTCTCCAGCATCATCCCGGTGGTGAACAGCCGCTGGACGACGAGATCGTGCAGGTCACGGGCGATGCGGTCACGGTCCTCGAACACCGCGAGCCGCTCCCGTTCGCGCTGCGCCTCGGCCATCATCAGCGCGAGCGCGGCCTGTGAGGCGAACTGGACGGCGAGAGCGCGCTCGTCCTCGCCGAACGGCCTTTCCCCGCGGGCGCGGAGCACGACCAGGGCGCCGAGGACCCGCCCGTCGTTCTGGAGGGGGAGCAGCATGATCGGCCCGTAGCCTCGTGCGGACGCCGTGAGCGTGCGCGGATCGCGGGCGGCGTCCGCCACGAACACCGCCTGTCCGTCGAGGAGTTCGGTGACGATCTCGCTGTCCGGCGGAGCGACCTCGCCGAGCATCGTCGACGGCCGGTCCGCGGCCACGGCGACGATCTCCAGGCCGCCCTCGTCGGCGGGCAGCAGCACGACTCCGGCGGCGGACCCGGACAGCCCGCGGGCCTGTTCGGCGACGACCTGGAGGGCGTCATGGGCGTCCTCGCCGGACAGCAGCGCCGTGGTGACGGCGACCGAGCCGTCGATCCATCGTTCGCGCTGCTGAGCGGCCTCGTACAGGCGGGCGTTGCCGATGGCGATGCCCGCCTCGGTGGCCAGCACCCGGGCCGTGTCCACGTCCTGATCGTCGAACGGCCGCCCGTCCCGCCTCTCCGCCAGACAGAGGGTGCCGAAGGCCTCCCCGTGGACCTGGATCGGCAGGCGCAACCCGCTGTGCCCGTCGGGCAGTCGGCCGATACGGCGGGCGGTCGCCTCGTCGACCCCGTGGGTGACGACGTCGGTCGGACCGTCGTGGCCCTCGCGGACGACCCCGATCAGCGCGTACCGGGCCCGGGTCGACTCCACCGCCGTCTCACAGATCCGCTCCAGGGTGGAGCGCAGTTCCGGCAGGGGAGCGGAAAGCGGATCCGTGGACATCTCCTGAGCCTAATCAGCCCTTTTTGTCACGGAAAGTCGGGATGGGCTCGGCAAGTCATCGCGCCGCCACCAACAGCTCCGTGGCTTCCTCCCGTTCGGCCATCCTCCGCAACGGCCCCTCCGCCGAAGCCAGTGCCGCGTAGGAACCCCGCTGCACCACCCGTCCCTCGCCCAGCACGATCACCTCGTCGACCGCCTCGAGACCGGCCAGCCGGTGGGTGATGAGCAAGGTCGTACGGCCTTCGGTGGCCGCCAGCAGGTCCTGGGTGAGGGCGTCGGCGGTCGGCAGGTCCAGATGCTCGGCCGGCTCGTCGAGCACCAGGACGGGGAAGTCGGCGAGCAGCGCCCGGGCCAGCGCGAGCCGCTGCCGCTGCCCGCCGGAGAGCCGGGCGCCGTGCTCGCCCACGAGCGTGTCGAGCCCGTCGGGCAGACCGTCGGCCCACTCCAGCAGCCGGGCTCGCGCCAGCGCGTCCCGCAGTTCCTCCTCGTTCGCCCCCTTCTTGGCGAGCAGGAGGTTCTCGCGGACCGAGCTGTCGAAGAGATGCGCGTCCTGCGCGCACAGCCCGACGAGCCGGCGTACGTCGTCGCCGTCCAGGGCCCGCGCGTCCACCCCGCCGAGCGTGTACGAGCCCGTGTCGGCGTCCAGGAACCGCAGCAGCACCTGCGCGAGCGTGGTCTTGCCGGCGCCGGACGGCCCGACGACGGCGATCCGGCGTCCCTGCGTCAGGGTGAGGTCGACCTCGGCGAGCGCGTCCCGGTCCTGGCCGGCATGCCGGGCGGCCAGCCCCCGCAGGACCAGCGGGAAGGGCGACGCGGGCGCCTGTCGGGGATTCTCCGGCTCGCGCACGGGCTCGGGGGAGTCCAGGACCTCGTACACCCGCTCGGCGCTTCTGCGCACCCGTTGGCGGTACTGCACGGCCAGGGGCAGCCCCAGAACGGCCTCGAAGGCGGCCAGCGGGGTGAGGACGACCACGGCCATGGTCACGCCGCTCAGCCGTCCGTCGGCAACGGCCTGGGCTCCCACCAGGGCGGCGGCCGTGACGGTCAGCCCGGAGACGAGCGCGGTCAGTCCGTCGCCGAGGGCGGTGGCGGTCGCCGCGCGCGAGGCGATCCGGGTGAGCACGGAGTCGGCCGCGCGCACCCCCGCGCTACGGACGGGCAACGCGCCCGCGACGGTCAGCTCGGCGGTGCCGGTGAGCAGGTCGGCCGTGCGGGTGGCGAGCACCCCTCGGGCCGGGGCGAGCCGCCGCTCGGCCCGGCGCGCCACGGCACCGGTGACCGAGGGAACGCCGATCCCGGCCGTCAGCAGCCCGGCGGCGAGCACCGCCCCGGCCTCCGGCAGCAGCCACGCCGTGAAGGCGACGGACCCGGCAGAGACGAGGACGGCGGAGCCGGCGGGCAGCAGCCAGCGCAGCCAGTAGTCCTGGAGGGCGTCCACATCGGCGACGAGCCGCGTCAGCAGGTCACCCCGTCGGGTCGAGCGCAGCCCCGCGGGCGCCAGCCGCTCCAGCCGGCGCCAGACGGCGACCCGGGTGTCGGCCAGCATCCGCAGCACGGCGTCGTGCGACACGAGCCGCTCCGCGTACCGGAACACCGCCCGCCCGATGCCGAAGGCACGGGTCGCCGTCACGGCCACCATCAGGTACAGCACCGGCGGCTGCTGCGAGGCCCGCGAGATGAGCCACCCGGAGGTGGCCATGAGGCCCACGGCACTGCCGAGCGCGAGGCTGCCGAGCAGCAGCGCGAGGGCGAGCCGCCCGCGTCGGGCGCCGGCCATGGCGCGGACCCGCGCGAGGACGCCACCGCCGGTCACGGTGAGCCCCGTCCCGGACTCACCGCCGACGGGCAGGGCAGCCGCTTCTTCCGACGGGGCCTGAGCGCTCTTGGGCGCGGCCTCCACGGGCACGGGTGCCTCGGCCTCGGCCTCGGCCAGCCGCACCACACGGTCCGCCACCGCCAACAGCGCCGGCCGGTGCACGACCAGCAGCACGGTCCGACCGGCGGCGAGGCGCCGCACGGCCGCCACCACCTCCGCCTCGGTCTCCCCGTCGAGCGCGGCCGTCGGCTCGTCCAGCAGCAGCACGGGCCGGTCCGCGAGGAACGCCCTGGCCAACGCCAGCCGCTGCCGCTGTCCGGCGGACAGCCCGGCCCCGTCCTCGCCGAGCACCGTGCCGGCCCCGGCGGGCAGCGCCTGGACGAACTCCAGCGCCCCCGCGTCCGCCAGCGCCCGGCGTACGGCCGCGTCGTCGGCGTCGGGACGCGCCAGCCGTACGTTCTCGTCGATCGTCCCGGCGTAGAGGTGCGGGCGCTGCGGCACCCACGCGATCCGAGAGCGCCACTGCTCCAGGTCGGCCGACGTGAGGTCGACTCCCCCGGCCAGAACCCGGCCCGCGGCCGGCCGCACGAACCCCAGCAGCGCGTTCAGCAGGGTCGACTTGCCCGCGCCGCTCGGTCCGACCAGCGCGACCGTCTCCCCGGGTTCCACGGTGAACGACACATCGGTGACGGCGTCGGCGGAGCGCCCGGGGTAGCGGACGGTCACGCCCTCGAAGGCCACCCCTCCCTCGGCCACCGCGACCGTGCCCGGCACCGGTGCCGGGGTCTCCAGGACCTCGAAGATCTCCTCGGCGGCAGCCAGCCCTTCGGCGGCCGCGTGGTACTGCGCCCCGACCTGCCGGAGCGGGAGGTACGCCTCCGGCGCGAGCACGAGGATCACCAGACCGATGTACAGGTCCATCTCACCGTGCACGAGGCGCATGCCGATCGTCACGGCCACCAGAGCCACCGAGAGCGTCGCCAGCAACTCCAGGGCGAACGACGAGATGAAGGCGATCCGCAGCGTCCGCATGGTCGCCTGCCGGTACTCGCCGGTGATGCGCCGGATCGACTCGGCCTGCGCCTTGGCCCGGCCGAACACCTTGAGCGTGGGCAGCCCGGCGACAACGTCCAGGAAGTGGCCGGACAGCCGGGACAGCAGCCGCCACTGACGGTCCATCCGCGACTGTGTGGCCCAGCCGATCAGCACCATGAAGACCGGGATCAGGGGCAGGGTGCCGACGATGATCGCGGCGGACACCCAGTCCTCCGTCACGATCCGGGCGAGCACCGCGACCGGTACGACCACCGCCAGCCCCAGCTGCGGCAGGTAGCGCGAGAAGTAGTCGTCGAGGGCGTCCACGCCCCGCGTGGCGAGGGCGACCAGCGAACCGGTGCGCCGGCCACTGAGCCAGTTCGGTCCCAACGCGGTCGCCCGCTCCAGCAGCCGACCCCGCAGCTCCGACTTCACGGCGGCACTCGCGCGGTGCGCGGCGAGTTCGGTGAGCCAGGCCACCAGCGCCCGGCCGACCGCCACGGCCACCAACAGCAGCAGGGGAGTGCGCAGTTCGGCGAGGGGCAGACCGTGCTGGAAGGCCCCCACCACGACCTCGGCGATGAGCATCGCCTGCGCGATGACCAGGACCGCTCCGACGGCACCCAGACCGACGACCGCCACCAGGAAGAGGCGGGTGGCGCGGGCGTACCGGAGGAGGCGCGGGTCGATCGGTTTCACGTGAAACACCCTCTTCTCGAAAAGCGTGTTTCACGTGAAACACGCTTTCTCCTCATGGGGTGTGTTTCACGTGAAACACACCCCACATCAGACTCAGTGCGCGACCTCGGCGATGTGCTGCGTACCGATCCGCTTGCGGAACACCCAGTACGTCCAGCCCTGGTAGAGCAGCACGATCGGTGTGGCGATCCCCGCACACCAGGTCATGATCTTCAAGGTGTACGGGCTGGACGAGGCGTTGGTCACCGTGAGGCTCCAGTTCTCGTCGAGCGTGGACGGCATGACGTTCGGAAAGAGCGTCAGGAAGAGCATCGCCACGGCGGCCACGATGGTGACGCCGGAGAGCGCGAACGACCATCCCTCGCGTCCCGCCTGATTCGCCACAAGCGCCGCGACCAGGGCACCGATCGCCACGACCAGGGCGACCAGACTCTTGGCGTCACCACTGTCGATCTGCGTCCACAGCAGGAAGACCGAAGCGAACACGGCGGTGGCGAGCCCCACCTTCAGTGCCAGCTTCCGCGCCCGTTCCCGGATCTCGCCGACGGTCTTGAGCGCCGTGAACACCGCACCGTGGAAGGTGAACAGCGTCAGGGTCACCAGACCGCCCAGCAGCGCGTGCGGGTTGAGCAGGTCCCAGACGTTGCCCACGTACTCGAAGTCCTGGTCGATCTTGACGCCCCCCACGATGTTGCCGAAGGCGACGCCCCACAGGAACGCGGGAAGGAGCGAGGTCCAGAAGATCGCGGTCTCCCAGTTGCGCTGCCAGTTCTCCTCGGGCCGCTTCGCCCGGTATTCGAAGGCGACGCCCCGCACGATCAGACAGACCAGGATGAGCAGCAGGGGCAGGTAGAAGCCGGAGAAGAGCGTGGCGTACCACTCGGGGAAGGCGGCGAAGGTCGCGCCGCCCGCCGTGAGCAGCCACACCTCGTTGCCGTCCCAGACGGGCCCGATGGTGTTGATGAGCACCCGCCGCTCGGGCCGGTCGCGGGCGAGCAGCTTGGTGAGGATGCCGACCCCGAAGTCGAAGCCCTCCAGGAAGAAGTAGCCGGTCCACAGGACGGCGATCAGGACGAACCAGACGTCGTGCAGTTCCATGACTGTGCAGCTCCCTCGGCCTAGTAGGAGAAGGCCATCGGCTTGTCGGCGTCACGGGAGTCGCCGCCGATCTTCGTGGGCGGGTTGAGGTCGGCCTCGGTGAGCTCGGGCGGGCCGGCCTTCACGTACTTCACCAGCAGCTTGACCTCGATGACGGCGAGAATCGCGTAGAGCGCCGTGAAGACGATCATCGACGTGAGGACCTCGCCCTGGGAGACCCCGGGGGAGACCGCGTCACGGGTCTGGAGGACGCCGTAGACGACCCAGGGCTGACGGCCCATCTCGGTGAAGATCCAGCCCCAGGAGTTGGCGATCAGCGGGAAGCCCAGCGTCCAGATCGCCGCCAGCCAGTAGAGCTTGGTGAGCTTCGGGCTGAGCGCCTTGTTCTTGAACAGCACCACGTGCGGCACCTCGTCCTCGCCGACCCTCAGGTGCTGCGGCAGCAGGAACTTCTTGCGGGTGAGCCAGAGTCCTGCCAGGCCGATCGCGAAGGACGACATGCCGAAGCCGATCATCCAGCGGAAGCCCCAGTAGGCGACGGGGATGTTGGGCCGGTAGTCGCCGGGGCCGTACTTCTCCTGTTCGGCCTTGTTCACGTCGTTGATGCCGGGGACGTACGAGCTGAAGTCGTCGTTCGCGAGGAAGGACAGCAGGCCCGGGATCTCTATGGCGACCCTGTTGTGCCCCTTCTCGACATCGCCGTAGGCGAAGACCGAGAACGGCGCGGGTGCCTCGCCGTCCCACAGGGCCTCGGCGGCGGCCATCTTCATCGGCTGCTGCTTGAACATGACCTTGCCGAGGGTGTCGCCGCTGATGGCGGTGAGCAGACCGGCGATGACCACCGTGACCAGGCCGAGCCGCAGCGAGGTCTTCATCACCGGGATGTGCTTCTTGCGGTACAGGTGGAAAGCGGCGATGCCGACCATGAAGGCGCCACCGGTGAGGAAGGCCGCGGACATGGTGTGGAAGACCTGGCTGAGCGCGGTGTTCTGGGTCAGCACGGCCCAGAAGTCGGTGAGCTCGGCCCGCCCCTTCTCCTTGTTGATCCGGTAGCCGACGGGGTGCTGCATCCACGAGTTGGCCGCGAGGATGAAGTACGCCGACAGGATCGTGCCGATCGAGACCATCCAGATGCAGGCCAGGTGGATCTTCTTCGGCAGCTTGTCCCAGCCGAAGATCCACAGGCCGATGAAGGTGGACTCGAAGAAGAAGGCGATCAGGGCCTCGAAGGCGAGCGGGGCGCCGAAGACGTCTCCGACGAAGCGCGAGTAGTCGGACCAGTTCATGCCGAACTGGAACTCCTGCACGATGCCGGTGACGACACCCATCGCGATGTTGATCAGGAAGAGCTTGCCCCAGAACTTCGTCGCCCTGAGGTACTTCTCGTTCTCCGTGCGCACCCATGCGGTCTGCAGCCCGGCGGTGAGGGCCGCGAGGGAGATCGTCAGGGGGACGAAGAGGAAGTGGTAGACGGTGGTGATGCCGAACTGCCAGCGCGCCAGGGTCTCCGGCGCCAGAGCCAGGTCCACGTCGTCACTCCTTACCTCACGCTCGTGGATCACGCTTGTGAAAGCGTTCACATTCACAAGCTAGTATGACTCACCGATTTTCGATAGCCGAAGGGGGGTCCCCGCCTACCCGCGGAAACCCCCCTGTCACCCCTGCTGACCAGCCGAAACCAGCGCAGCCGACGCGCTAGAGCTCCTTGCGGAACCCTTCCGTCACCTTCAGGAAGATGTCGTTCGCCTCGTTCTCCCCGATCGTCACCCGCACGCCCTCGCCCGGGAACGGCCGCACCACGACGCCCGCCTGCTCACACGCGGCAGCGAAGGGGACCGTTTGCTCGCCGAGCCGCAGCCACACGAAGTTGGCCTGGGTCTCGGGCACCGTCCAGCCCTGCGCGCGCAGCCCCTCGACCACCCGGAGGCGCTCGCACACCAGGGAACCGACCCGGCCGAGCAACGCGTCCTCGGCACGCAGCGAGGCGATCGCGGCCTCCTGCGCGAGCTGGCTCACACCGAACGGCACCGCCGTCTTGCGCAGGGCCTCCGCCACCGGCTCGTGCGCGATGGCAAAGCCGATGCGCAGGCCGGCGAGGCCGTAGGCCTTGGAGAAGGTCCGCAGGACACAGACATTGGGCCGCTTCCGGTACAGCTCCACGCCGTCCGGCACCTCGGGGTCGCGGATGAACTCCCGGTACGCCTCGTCGAGCACGACCAGCACGTCACGCGGCACCCGGTCGAGGAACCGTTCCAGCTCGGCCCGCTTCACCACGGTGCCCGTGGGGTTGTTGGGGTTGCAGACGAAGATCAGCCGGGTCCGCTCGGTGATCGCGTCGGCCATCGCGTCCAGGTCGTGCACATCCCCCGGTGTCAGCGGCACCTGCACCGCCGTCGCACCGCTGATCTGCGTGATGATCGGATAGGCCTCGAAGGACCGCCAGGCGTAGATCACCTCGTCGCCGGGGCCCGAGGTGGCCTGGACCAGCTGCTGGGCGACACCGACCGAGCCGGTGCCGGTCGCCAGGTGGGAGGCGGGGACACCGAACCGCTCGGACAGCTCGTTGATCAGAACCGTGCAGGCCAGGTCCGGGTAGCGGTTGAAGGAGGCGGCAGCCGCCGTCACCGACTCCATCACGCCCGGCAGCGGCGGATAGGGGTTCTCGTTGGAGGACAGCTTGTAGGCCACGGGGCCACCGCCCGCGGCCGGCTTGCCCGGCTTGTAGGTGGGGATCCCCTCCAGCTCGGCGCGCAGCTTGGGGCTCGTCTCGCTCACCGCAGTCCTCCTCGTGACCACCACCGGCTTCAATACTGCTCACCTTATGAGGATTCGGCGCGGGTGCGTACAGCTGAGCAGGGACCGGTGCCCGAAACGGAGAGAGCTCTGCGACTTCTGAGGACGAAGCCGTACGAAGGCGTACGCGTCGGGGGGCGCGCTGCACATATATCTACGCGCCGGTAGTGCACTCCGTGGCGCGCATCCCTCGTGCAGGTGAGTTGAGACCTCTTCGAAACATCGGTGCGTTGGCAGGCCCATCCGTGCCGACGCGTCACGTCTTGGTATTGACGGAGTCAACTACCTTTACATCCAAGGAACTTGACCCCATTTGGCCTTGCAGAAACGTGCCTGTCAACGCGTGCATATGCGTCCGCCCTACCCCACCGAATGAGCCCTACTATCGGCTCGCCATGACAGCAGCAGGGAAGCACCAGGTGAGCCGCGCGGAAACCTCACGCCGAGGCAGCCGGCCGGGCCGGGCGGGCATCAGGGACGTGGCCGCCGCCGCCGGAGTCTCCATCACGACCGTCTCCGACGCCCTCAACGGCAAGGGCAGGCTTCCGGATGCCACCCGCCGCCATGTCCGCGAGGTCGCAGACCGACTCGGCTACCGCCCCTCGGCGGCGGCCCGAACCCTCCGTACCGGCAAGTCGGGCCTCATCGGCCTGACCGTGACGACCTACGGGGATGAACCTTTCACCTTCACCGAGTTCGCCTACTTCGCGGAAATGGCGCGCGCCGCCACCTCGGCCGCACTCGCCCGCGGTTACGCGCTCGTCATCCTCCCCGCCACCTCGCGCCACGACGTCTGGTCCAACGTGGCTCTGGACGGCACGGTCGTCATCGACCCGTCCGACCAGGATCCGGTGGTCAGCGAGCTGGTCCGGCAGGGCTTACCGGTCGTCTCCGACGGCCGCCCGGCCGGCACGCTCCCGGTCACCGCGTGGGTGGACAACGACCACGAGGCCGCCGTCCTCGACATCCTCGACCACCTGGCCGACGCCGGCGCCCGCCGCATCGGCCTCCTCACCGGCACCACCACGGACACATACACACACCTGTCGACCAGCGCGTACCTGCGGTGGTGCGAGCGGGTCGGTCAGGATCCGGTCTACGAGGCCTACCCCGCGCACGACCCGTGCGCGGGCGCCGTGGCCGCCGACCGGCTGCTGGCCCGCCCCGACCGCCCCGACGCCGTCTACGGCCTGTTCGACCCCAACGGCACCGACCTGCTCGCCGCGGCCCGCCGCTACGGGCTGCGGGTCCCCGAGGACCTGCTGATCGTGTGCTGCAGCGAGTCCACGGTGTACGCCAACACCGAGCCGCCCGTCACGACCCTCTCGTTGAAGCCGCGCCGCATCGGTACGGCGGTGGTCCAACTCCTCATCGACGCGATCGAGGGCGAGGAAGCGGACCGTCCGGTCGAGCAGGTCATACCGACCGAGCTGTTCGTACGCACCTCTTCGCAGCGACGCCCCCCTCGGACCACGGTCAGCCCACCCCGGGCACCGGAGGAGAAGTAACCCGCCGCCGCTCCCCACAGCCGACGCCGACGCCATGGTGCGGTTTGTGGGGAGCGGCGGTCTGTGCGAGGGGCGGCGGGGGGGGAGAGGTGGGGTGAGGTCCGTTCGCGGCGGCAGGGGCGGCCGGGGTGTCCGCATCGGGCCGTCCGGGACGTGGGGCGCGGCGGGGGGGGGCGGCAAAGAAAGTTGGTGGGAGTCACGTACGGGCGAATTCCTGCGGTGCTGAAGACATCAGACGTCACTTCGGTCACAGACGCCTCGTCGACCTTGCTCCGGCCGCCGAAATCACCCTTGCCCGGCCGATGCCGCCCCCCGCGCCGTCCGACGGAGCAGCCCGCGGGGGTGGGGGGGCGGGTGCGAGCAAGGCGCGCGCCGGGTGCGTGCGGACTGCCGAAGCCCGGCCCAATCGGGGCGAAAGCCGCGATGAACTGGAGCCTTGCTCCGATTCACCACCCCTGGGTCATCACACGGCACGATCCGCATTCCTATGATGGACGCACGGCACCGCGGGCCGCTGCGACCAGGCAGCCCGAAGGGTGCAGATGCGGCGCGATGGTGGAGGGGTCTGATGACTCAGGGGGCCGGTCAGGGACCCGAGGTGGAGCGGACGGCGACGTTGCGCGACTTCCGGGTGCCCGCGTACGTCCACGAGACCGGTCCGTACGACCCCGGCACGGAACCGGGCAACGCCGCGCCGCCTCTCGAAGAGCCGCTGGAGCACCCGGACGGCTACACGCCCACCCAGCGCGACCTGCCCGTCATCAGCCGACGCGGCGACACCCTCCAAGTGACCGTGGACCCGGCAGCCGTCCAGGCCACGCCGGCCGCGACCGGCCCGGGACCGCTGTTCGTCGTCGGCGACGTCCACGGCTACCTCGACGAACTGCTGGCCGCGCTCCAGGAGAAGGGCCTGGTCGACTCCGCAGGCAACTGGTGCGCCGGCACCGCCCGGCTGTGGTTCCTCGGTGACTTCACCGACCGCGGCCCGGACGGCATCGGCGTCATCGACCTCGTCATGCGGCTGTCCGCCGAGGCCGCCGCGGCCGGCGGGTACTGCAAGGCCCTCATGGGCAACCACGAACTGCTGCTGCTCGGCGCCAAGCGCTTCGGCGACACGCCCGTCAACTCCGGCGCGGGCACCGCCACCTTCCAGGCGGCCTGGCTGCTCAACGGCGGCCAGAAGTACGACATGGACCGTCTCCAGGATCACCACCTCCAGTGGATGGCCCGCCTCGACGCGGTCGAGGAGGTCGACGGCCACCTGCTCGTGCACTCCGACACCACCGCCTACCTCGACTACGGCGACTCGATCGAGGCGGTCAACGACACCGTCCGCGAGACGATCACGCGCAACGACGCGGACGAGGTGTGGGATCTCTTCCGCAAGTTCACCAAGCGCTTCTCCTTCCGCGACGAGGGCGGCGCCGACGCCGTACGCTCCCTGCTCGATACGTACGGCGGTACCCGCATCGTTCACGGCCACAGCCCGATTCCCTACCTGCTTGGCGAAGTCGGCTCCGAGGACGGCGAGGACAACGGCGGTCCGCACGTCGAGGGACCGCACCTCTACGCGGACGGGCTCGCCATCGCGATGGACGGCGGAGTGACGATGGCCGGAAAACTGCTGGTCCAGCAACTGCCCCTGGAAATCTGAGCATTCCCGGGGCGGTTCCCGGGGCAGAAGTACCCCACTGTGGACCCGTCTGCGACATCGCAGGCCAGGGGCCAATTTCGGCAAACCCCCTGTCACCCCATGCCGTCACCGCTCTACCATCGGGTTATCCGTAGCAGGCTCCCCTCCGTTTCTGCCCGACGGCTCGTTGGCATGCGAGCCCCAAGCCCTACGGAGCATCGGGGGATGCAGATGAACAGCGTTCCGCAGCACCTGAACAGCGAGGACCGCCAGGAGTACGAGCGGATCCTCGACGAGGCGCTGCGCTCCGCCCCACACCACCCGGAACTGGCCGCAGTCGGACAGCGGCTCAACCCCGAACAACTGCGCACCATGGCGCTCAACGCCTCCGCACTCATCACGGTGGCCGCGGCGGCCGAGTACCAGCACTACGTGAAGGTCCGCGAGGAACTGCGCCACCCCGCGCCGTCCACCCCGTCGTCCCCGTCCGAGACCGCCTCCGCGGAGCCGGGCGTGGCCGCGATGGGGCTCGCCACCACCATGGGGGAGGCGGCCCAGGCCGCCGAAGCCGCCGGGGCGGGCGCCGTCGCCGCCGTCCTCACCCCCGTGCTCGCCGGGACCGCCGCGGTGATCTTCCTGCTCGTCGGCTATCTCCTCAGGGTGCTGGACCCCGAGCAGGCGTTCGCCCGGACCATGGTCACCGCCGGCTGGACGTTCGGGGCCGTGGCCGTGGCCGCGATCCTCGTCGCCACCGTCGCGCTGCTGCTCACCGCCCTGCGTAACCGGCCCTCCCTGGAGGCCGGACCGTACGGCGAACTGAGCGAGGAGGTCGACCAGGCCAGGGAAGCCTGGCGAGATGCCCTGCTGGAACGCGGCATCCTGCCGTTCCTCCGGGAGGCCCTCGCCGATCCCGGCACGGCGGCTGCCCTGCACACCGACCCGGTGCCACCGGCCCCGACCAACCGCCTCCCGAAGATCGGCTACGACCGCCCGGGCTTCAGCAGCCCGGACGACGGCCGTTCGACCGGCCCACGCCCGAGCTTCAGCAGCCCGGACTACAGCAGCCCGGACTTCGGCGGCCCGGAGCACCAACCGGAATAGGCACTCGGCTTGCGCCCCCGCCGACCCCGCCGAGGGGAGCGCAAGCCGTACGCCGGGTGCCTGGCGCCGAGCGCCGGCCGGCTCTGGCGGAGAGCCGCCCCACGGATCGGTGCCGCCCTGCGGTGCTCAGTGCTGCCCTGCGCAGGTCGGAGTCACAGGGGCGGCGGCCCGGGGGCGCACGTCCGGGCATCCGCGCATCCGCGCATCCGCGCATCCGATCAGAGGATGCCCGCCCGGCCGGCCGCGGTGACCCAGCTGGGGAACTCGGACAGCAGCCGGTCGTAGAGCTCCTGGTCGGGGAGGGTGCTGATGTCGTCCACGGAGAAGAAGCCCACGTTGTCCACGCGGCGTCCGGGCAGTGTGTCGAACCGCTCCAGGACGCCGTAGTTGGACCGGCCGAGCCCCACGAACTGCCAGAAGATCGGCTCCTCGACCGCCGCCCGCAGCTCCCGCTCGATCGCCGCGTCGCGGTAGACCCCTCCGTCGGAGAAGAACAGCACCAAGGTCGGGGCGGCCGCCGGATTCTCCCGGACATACGACCTGACCTGGGAAATCGCCTTCTGTTCCTCGTTCTGGATGCCGACCGAGCGCATGTCGACCTGCCCCGGCTCCATCCCCTTGCGCGGCTTCTTGCTCCGCCGGAACAGACTGATCTCACCCACCCGCACATGCAGCCGCAGCCACTCGGGGAGCTCACCCAACCGCAGGTCGGGAAGGCGGGCGGCATCGCTGGCGAAGGTCCAGGCCTGCATTTCGCCGTCGTCGTCGAGTTCTGCCGCCACCGCGGCCATCCGCTCCACGACGTCCGCCACCACACCGCGTGAGTACAGGAACGCCATGGATCCGGAGGCATCGAGGACGAGCACGACCCTCGCGCTGATCCCCACCGCCCCTCGCTTGCTCAGACTGACGGCGACCTGCTCCTTGCGCAGCGACAGCCGCTTACGCATGTCGACGGGAAGCCGCTCCTCCCCCTTGGTCAGACGGGGGCCCGACGCTGGGGTGGTTGTCGGCGGGGCGAGCGGGGGCGGGGTGATGGTCCGTGGGGTGACCGCAGGTGGGGCTACTGCAGGCGGGGTGGCCACCGGGCGGTGCGGAGGAGTGGCCGCCGCCGGGCGGTGCGGAGGAGTGGCCGCCTGCTCCGGCTCGTCGTCGACCGTGATCCCGAAGTCCCTGGCCACCCCCGCGAGCCCGGAGGCGTACCCCTGCCCGACCGCCCGGAACTTCCAACGCCCCTCGCGCAGGTACAGCTCACCGGCGATGAACGCCGTCTCCGTGTCGGCCTGCATCTCGAAGCGGGCCACTTCGGAACGCCCGTCCCCGTCGAGGAGTCGCAACGTCAGGCCGGCCACCTGGCCGAACGTGCCCCCGTCGGCCGACGCGCACAGCACCACACGCGTGATCGCGCCCTCCAGCGACCGGAGGTCCACCTGGACGGTGTCGGTCATGACACCGGCTTCGCTCCGCTTGCCGACGTGCCGCACGGCGCCGGACGCGTGCAGCGGCTGGTTGTAGAAGACGAAGTCCCTGTCGTCACGCACCCGTCCGTCCTGCGCCAGCAGCAAGGCCGAGGCGTCGATGTCCGGCCCACCGGCCCCTTCGGCCCAGCTGAGTTCGACCCGTACATCGGGCACGTCGACCGGCAGATTGGCACCCTTGCTCAGGGATCGCGCTGTCATGGAGGCAAGTCTGCCGAGCCGACGCCCTGGGGCAACCGAATGAGCGCGATTCTTTCCTCCTGGCCGACCGCCAGGAGTGTGCCGTCGGGACGCAGCGCCGCGACCGGTGTCGGTATGTGGGTGACTCCGAAGGCACCGACACGGCGCGACACCTTCACCTCGGGCCACTCCGCCAGCACTTCACCGGTGACGACGTCGATCAGCCGAGGGTGCCCGTGCAAGGAGACGACGCGACCACCACCCGCGAGCAGCATGCCGACCTCGAAATCGACAGAGCTCCGGTGCAGCCACGCGCGCCGGGACAGTGACCACACTCCGATCCGACGAGGTCCGAGCGAGGCGGCCCCCTCGTCGTCGAGGAACTCGTCCCCGGTCGCCACCGCGAGTCGGTCGTCGTCGAGCCAGCAGGCCGACTCCACCTCGGCGTCGATCCCCGGCTGCATCGGCAGCACCCCGCGCCCGTCCAGTACGGCCGGGTCCGCGAGCGCGCTCTCCAGATCGAAGACCTCGACGATTCCGTACGGATGCCACACCCAGCCGGCCACCAGCAGGTGCCGGCCGTTCCCGCTCACCGACAGCCGGGAATGGAACACGTCCTTCGCTTCGCGGGCGCCGGTGGTGAGCCGCTGTCCTGACGCCACGTCCTCGATCTCGAGAACGTTGTACTCCTCCGGACAGTGGACCAGGATCTCCCGGCCGTCCCTCAGGACCCCCAGGGCCACGGGGTAGTCGTAGTCCTCGGCGTGATCCTGGCTGCGCGTCAGTGCACGGAGGAGCTGCGTTCCCTCCAGCAACAGCGCTTCGGTCCCCCGCTCCGCATGGACGACGCTGTAGCGGCCGGACGGTGAGACGACGCTTCGGTCGAAGCCGGGCCCGTGATCGGTGGCCGTCCGGCGCTCCACACCATCGGTGCTCCACGCCCGGCCACCCACCGCATCGACCAGTTCATCGCCCTGCCAGGCCAACGACCGGACCGGCGCCGTCGACTTCACCCACTCCAAGGTCCCTCTCCCCCCGATCGCAACGGCGTCGTCCCTCCCCCTGCGTGACGGTCGCTGATGGCGCTGCCCCCAGGCCTCGGACCTCAGGGGACAGCGCCGATCCGAGTACGTCAGTCAGCCAGCGGCAGGTACACCCGGTTCCCGCTCGCCGCGAACTCCTTCGACTTCTCCAGCATGCCCTCGGCGATCTCCTCCGCCGAGGCCCCGTCGGCCGCCCCTCCGCCGAACCGCTCGTTGATGCTCTGGCTGATCTTCATCGAGCAGAACTTCGGCCCGCACATCGAGCAGAAGTGCGCCGTCTTCGCCGGCTCCGCGGGGAGTGTCTCGTCGTGGAACTCCCGCGCCGTGTCCGGATCGAGGGCGAGGTTGAACTGGTCCTCCCAGCGGAACTCGAAGCGGGCGTCGGACAACGCGTCGTCCCATTCCTGCGCACCGGGGTGCCCCTTGGCGAGGTCGGCTGCGTGGGCGGCGATCTTGTAGGTGATGACGCCGGTCTTGACGTCGTCCCGGTTGGGCAGGCCCAGATGTTCCTTGGGCGTGACGTAGCAGAGCATGGCCGTGCCCCACCAGGCGATCATCGCGGCACCGATGCCGGAGGTGATGTGGTCGTACGCCGGCGCGACGTCCGTCGTCAGCGGGCCGAGCGTATAGAACGGAGCTTCATCACAGATCTCCTGCTGAAGGTCGATGTTCTCCTTGATCTTGTGCATCGGGACGTGGCCCGGGCCTTCGATCATCGTCTGAACATGGAAACGCTTCGCGATCCGGTTGAGTTCCCCGAGTGTCCTCAACTCCGCGAACTGCGCCGCGTCGTTGGCGTCCGCGATGGAACCCGGCCGCAGGCCGTCGCCCAGCGAGTACGTGACGTCGTAGGCGGCGAGGATCTCGCAGAGTTCCTCGAAGTTCTCGTAGAGGAACGACTCCTTGTGGTGCGCGAGGCACCAGGCCGCCATGATCGACCCGCCACGGGACACGATGCCGGTCTTGCGGTTGGCGGTGAGCGGGACGTACGAAAGGCGGACACCGGCGTGGACCGTCATGTAGTCCACGCCCTGCTCGGCCTGCTCGATGACGGTGTCCTTGTAGATCTCCCAGGTCAGTTCCTCGGCGCGACCGTCGACCTTCTCCAGCGCCTGGTACAGCGGCACCGTGCCGATGGGGACGGGGGAGTTGCGCAGCACCCACTCGCGGGTGGTGTGGATGTTGCGGCCCGTCGACAGGTCCATGACCGTGTCGGCGCCCCAACGGGTCGCCCAGGTCATCTTCTCGACCTCCTCCTCGATGGAGGACGTCACCGCCGAGTTGCCGATGTTGGCGTTGACCTTCACCAGGAACCGCTTGCCGATGATCATCGGCTCGATCTCCGGGTGATTGACGTTGGCCGGCAGCACGGCGCGGCCCGCCGCGATCTCCTCGCGAACCACTTCGGGGGAGACGTTCTCCCGGATGGCCACGAACTCCATCTCGGGTGTGATCTCTCCCCGGCGCGCATACGCGAGCTGGGTGACCGCCTCGCCGTTCCGCCCGCGGCGCGGCAGGCGCGGCCGGCCCGGGAAGACCGCGTCGAGGTTGCGCAGACCGCCGCGCGGTGAGGTGTGCTTGAGGCCGTCGTCCTCGGGGCGGACCGGGCGGCCCGCGTACTCCGCGGTGTCGCCCCGGGCGATGATCCAGTTCTCGCGCAACGGCGACAGGCCCCTGCGGACATAGGTCTCGACGAGTGGATCGGTGTACGGGCCGGAGGTGTCGTACAGGCTGACCGACTGCCCGTTGGTGAGATGCACCTGACGAACCGGCACCTGTAGATCGGGGCGAGTGCCCTCGACGTACCCCTTGTGCCAGCCGATGGACTTCCCGGCCTCCGAGGCATTCACGTCGACCGTGCTTTCGCTGGTCGCGTTCTGCGTGAAGGCAGGCGTGCGTGCGTCCTTGTTGGTCATGAGACCTACTCCCTACGCCGGCATTACCCGGTAACAGGTTCGGCGGTCGACGCAGCGGCTACCGCCTGCCGATGTTTCATGTGAAACATCACTCGATTCGAGAGACGTTCCACGTGAAACATCGCGAAGACGGAGGTCAGCGCCCTCTCAGCCCGGTGCTCCGAGCTCCCGCGTGTGCAAAGGTTGTCTCCACGCTAGCGTCAATTCTGGCGCGGTGAACAGAGGGCCCGTGTCGTTCTTGCGATGATCGGTCGGTGACCACGACACACCAGCCCCCGTATCCGCCGCCCGAGCCGCCCCGCCGACCGGGCGCCGCCGGCGGCCCCGGCAATGGCTCTGGAAGCGGTTCTGACAGCGGCCCGAGAGGCGACCGCGACTTCAGCAACGGTCACGATCACCCGCGCAGTCCCGAACACGAGCCGGGATACGCAGGCGGGCTCGGCGGGCTGAGACGTGCCGGCACCCCAGGCGGCCGAGGGCCCGGCCCGGTCGAGGACCGCGTGGCAGGGCCGGGGCCGCAGTCGGGGCCAGGAGCGCAGCCAGGGTCGGGGTCGGGGTCGGGGAGTGGCCGGGGCTATGGGAACGGTCCGGGACCCGGGACCGGCCGGGGATACCGGAGCGGGCAGGAATTCCGGAACGGGCAAGGGCCCGAGAACGACCAGGGATACGGGGACGACCGCGGGTACGAGAACGACCGCGGGTACGGGAACGACCGGGGGTACGACGGGTACGGGGATCGGTCTGTGCCCGGGCAGGAGTACGGCCCCGGCCATGGTTCCGGCCCTCGTACTGGCCCGGGCCCTCGTCCTGAACGTGGTCCCGGCTCTGGTTCCGATCCTGGCTCTGGTCCCGGCCCTGGTGACGGATATGGCTTCGACCGCGAACACGGTCATGAGCAGAGTCACGACGGTGGTCATGGCGGCGGGCACCGCAATGGTGCCGACGGTGGTCATGGCGGCGGGCACGGCAACGGCCCCGGCGATGGCCAGGGCGGCGGGCACGGCTCCGGTTCCGACGGCGGGCACGGGCATGCGCACAGCCACAGTCATGGCCCGGCCGCCCCTGTCTCCCAGCACCTGCGCAAGGTCATCGCGGCCATCCTCATCCCGTTCGGAGCCGCGGTACTGGTGGGGCTCGTGGTGCTGTGGCCCGGCGGAGCCCCGGCACACGAGCGCACCGGAGTCGGCTTCGACCGGCAGACCCAGCAGGCCACGGTCACCAAGGTCGTGAGCTTGAGCTGCGCGTCCGTGAACGCGTCGGGCGACACCCCTACCGGTGACACCTCCACGGCCGAGGGCTCCTCCGCCCAGCAGCAGGCGGCCGGCACCTGCAAGCGGGCCACGATCCGGGTGGACACCGGCGACGACAAGGGCCGTACCTTCACCGAGATCGTCCAGCCGGACCAGTCACGGCAGTTGGAGCAGGGCGAGAAGGTCGTGGTCGCCTACGAGCCCTCCGCGCCGAAGGACCTCCAGTACTCGGTCACCGATGTGAACCGCCGCATCCCCATGGCGGTCCTGGCGATCATCTTCGCGGTCGCCGTCGTGGTCGTCGGGCGGCTGCGGGGCGTCATGGCGCTGGTCGCGCTGGCCATCAGCTTCATGGTGCTGAACTTCTTCGTGCTGCCCGCGATCCTCCAAGGGTCGAACCCGCTGGTCGTGGCCGTGGTGGGTTCGAGCGCCATCATGCTGATCGCGCTGTATCTCTGTCACGGGCTCTCGGCGCGCACCTCCGTCGCGGTGCTCGGCACGCTGATCTCACTGCTGCTGATCGGCGTCCTCGGCTCGCTGTTCATCGACTGGGCGGCGCTGACCGGCAACACGGACGACAACACCGGCCTGATCCACGGCCTGTACCCGTCGATCGACATGAGCGGCCTGCTGCTGGCCGGCATCATCATCGGCTCGCTCGGCGTCCTCGACGACGTGACGGTCACTCAGACCTCGGCGGTCTGGGAACTGCACGAGGCGAACCCCGCGATGGGCTGGCGCGGCCTGTACCGGGCCGGCATCCGCATCGGCCGCGACCACATCGCGTCCGTGGTCAACACGCTCGTCCTCGCCTACGCCGGTGCCGCGCTGCCACTGTTGCTGCTCTTCTCGATCGCGCAGAGCAGCGTGGGCAGCGTCGCCAACAGCGAACTGGTCGCGGAGGAGATCGTGCGCACCCTGGTGGGCTCGATCGGCCTGGTCGCCTCCGTGCCCGTCACAACGGCCCTGGCGGCCCTGGTGGTCTCCGCCGACCGGTCCGGCCCCGGGAAGGCGCCCCTGACGGCTCCGGAAGCGGCTCCCGCGGCTCCGGCGGGTGCGGTGGGTGCGGTGGGTGCGGTGACGGCGGGCAGCGCCCAGACCCGGGGCGGCCGGGGCAGGCGGCGCAAGCGCTGAGGCGGGAGGGCGCCCGAGTGCCGATCGCACCGGCCGACTCGGGCGCACGCCTCACTCCGCTCGACAAGGCTGTTCGGTGCCTGCGCCACCCCATGAAGAAGCGTTCCTGCACAACTCCAACCACAGCGAAGCCTTCGCCACACTCGCTTCGCCACCACGCACGTCGCCATCACGTCAGCCGGCGCTCTGCTCCTCCGCCAGGATCCGGTCCAACGCCTCGTCCAGATGGGCGTCGAAATCGGCGAGAGCACCCTCCTGGCCCAGCGGAACCAGCTTGTCGGTGCGGTCGAGGAAAGCCACGAGCGGTGCCGCCGAGGAGCGGAACAACGCCTGGTCACCGCCGACCTGAAGCCGGATCAGGACCTCCCCCAGCACATCGGGATCCACCGGCGAGACACGGACGTCCCCTTCGCCGCACGGCCTGCCCACCCCGTCGATGAGCAGCTCGCGCCCGAAAGCCCAGGTCACCGGGGCATCACCGGGCAGATGGAAGGTGAGTCGCACGGCATAGGGATCGCACGACTCGTAACCCAGCTCCACCGGAATGCGGAACGAGAGCTCCTCGGAGACGAGGAAGCTCATCATGACCTCTGCCTGTACTGCCTGTACGGACTCGCGCATCGCCTTACCTCGTCATTTGCCGCCGACTGGCCGGGAATGGACCTTCTGACACTGCACGCATCTTGCTGAAAGTACACAACAGATCACAAGGAGTGAGTTTTCAGATACTGATAGAGATCGCAAGCGACCCCAGCAGCCGTCCGATCTCGCTCTGAAGTTGCCGGGCGGCCGGCAGCAACCGGTCGGCGTGATGGGCGGGCAGAGAGATCGCCATCGTGGACGCCGTGGTGCCCACGGTGATCGGGACGGCGGCGCACACCGTGCCCAACGCGTACTCCTGCCGTTCGACGACCGGTTCCATACGCCGCATCCGCTCCAGGCGCCGCAGCAGGGCGTGGTTGTCCCGCACGGTGTACGGGGTGATCGACTCGGCGGGGTAGCGGGCCAGGTGGTCGCGGCGGGCGTCCTCGTCCAACTGGGAGAGCAGACACTGGCCGATGGCGTGCGCGTGTGCGGTCTCGCCGAAGTCGGCCCACTCCTCGACCGCCGGATTGCCGGGGGTGTCCGAAACGCACATGATCTCGATCTCGCCGTCGCGATACCTGGCGTAGTACACGGGGACACCGATCGAATCGCGCCACTGGGCGAGGGTGTCGGCGACCGTGCTGCGACGTTTCTGCGCGGCTCCGCTCCGGCCGAGCCGCTCAGCCGCCTCGCCGAGGAAGAACAGCCCTCTGTCCCGACGCAGATAGCCCTCGTGCACGAGGGTGCGCAACAGGTGGTAGGCCGTGGGCAGCGCGAGTCCGGTCTCGCGGGCGAGCTGTTTGGCCGGAGCCCCGTACTCGTGCTCCGCGACGGATTCCAGCAGCCGCATGGCGCGCTGGACGGAGCCGATCAGGGTGGCCGCGGGGTGCGGATGCTCGGGGGTGGTCGTGTTCGGTGGGCGTTGCAGTGGGGGTGCGGCGGACCGCGGCCGGGAGGAGGGTGCGAACGGTTCTGCCGATGCGGTGTCAACCATGACCATGGGTCACTTCCGAAGCGCGAGGGGGACGTCCGTGCGAGGAACACGGGAGGGGGGTGTGCGCCACTCGCGGGGGGTTCGTCCCCGCGACGAGTTCCGGACTTTAACCGTCTGCCACCGCGTACAGACGGGCTGTCAGGGAAACTTCCCCCGGGCGAGGGAACAGGCGATTCCTGTTACCGCTCACCGGCCTCCCGCACCGCTCACCAGTCGCTGCGCGAGGAGGAACTCGAAGTGAACTTCCTTACGACGTAGATCAGTCCGCCGACCAGCGCCACGAAGACCAGCAGCTTGAAGAGCAGGCCGATCACGAACCCGACGACGCTGGCTATGAGGCCACCGAACACGACCAGGGCGATGACCGGCACCGCGACCCACTTCACCCACCACGGCATTCCCGCGAAGATCTCTCGCATGGCCCTTGTCCTCATCCTCTTCGTTCGATGTCCGGCACCCCTGTCGGGCCGGAGCGTTTCGATGTCCTGTCGCCGATGCTAGGTCCGAAGAGGGTGCCGACGGGGGCCTCGCACCCCTTGTCCTCCCCTGACCGAACCCCTAGGGAACCCCGAGACCGCAGGTCGACCGGCGGAAGGACACGCTCAGGTCGGGCACCGGACGGAAGAGCTCAGCCCTCGGCCGGCGAGAAGACGACCAGGACCCGAAGGTCCTCGCTGATGTGATGGAACTTGTGGGCGACCCCGGCCGGGACGTACACCACACTGCCCCGCGCCACCTGAGTCGTCTCCAGACCGACCGTGATCGAGGCACGCCCGCTCACGACGAAGTACACCTCGTCCTGGTTGTGCGGATTCTGTGGATCATGCGCGCCGGCGTCGAGCGCGTACAGCCCGACCGACATGTTCCGTTCACGCAGGAACTGCAGGTAGGCACCGTCGTTGGCGGCGCGCTCCGCCTCCAGTTCATCCAACCGGAATGCCTTCATCGACCTGGTCCGCCCTTGTCCGGTGCTCGTTCTCGATCTCTCTGCCACGATCAGACACATGAAGAATTTCGTAGTCAAGACGATCGCCAACGCGGGCGCCCTGGCGGTCGCCGTCTGGCTGCTCGACAAGATCACCCTGACCGGTGACAGCACGGGCAAGAAGATAGGCACCCTCGTCGTCGTCGCACTGCTTTTCGGCCTGGTGAACTTCCTGGTCAAGCCGGTCGTGAAGGTGCTCACCTTCCCTCTGTTCATCCTCACCCTCGGCCTGATCACCCTGGTGGTCAACGCCCTGATGCTGCTGCTGACCTCGTGGTTGGCCGACAAGCTCGACCTGAGCTTCCATGTGGAGGGCTTCTGGACCGCGGTCCTGGGCGGCCTGATCATTTCCGTCGTCTCCTGGGCCCTCAACGTCGTCATGCCCGACGGCGACTGAGGCCGCGATGACCTACCGCGTCTGCTTCGTCTGCACCGGCAACATCTGCCGCTCGCCGATGGCCGAGTCGGTCTTCCGCGCGCGCGTGGAAGACGCCGGTCTCGAGGGACTGGTCGACGTCGAGAGCGCCGGCACGGGTGACTGGCACGAGGGCGAGGACGCCGATCCGCGTGCCCGCTCCGTCCTGGAGGAGCACGGATATGCCCTCGACCACACGGCCCGGCGCTTCGAGTCGTCGTGGTTCGCCCGCCTCGACCTCGTCCTGGCCCTCGACGCCGGGCATCTCAAGGCCCTGCGCCTCCTCGCACCCACCCAGGAGGACGCGGCGAAGATACGGCTGCTTCGGTCCTACGCTCCCGCGGCAGCCGACGACCTCGACGTCCCCGACCCCTACTACGGGGGTCTGAGCGGCTTCGAGGAGTGTCTTGAGATGGTGGAGGAGGCGAGCACCGGTCTGCTCGCCGCCGTACGAGAAGACGTGGAAGGACAAATGGCATGAGCGGATCCGCTACCGACGGAGAGCTTTCCAGAGGCCCCGGCGAGGGCACGCGCGCGGTGCGGGCGGGGCTGCCCGAGCCGGTGAAGTACGAGCCGACTCTTCCCGGGCCGGTGTTCGCGGCGCACTTCCACCTGCCGGGCGAGCCCACGGGCCCGTACACCTACGGCCGTGACGAGAACCCGACCTGGACCCACCTGGAGCATGCCATCGGCGAGCTCGAGGCGCCGGGCCAGGACGACGTCGAGACGCTCGCCTTCGCCTCCGGCATGGCCGCGATCTCGTCGGTGCTGTTCTCCCAGCTGAAGGCCGGGGACGCCGTCGTGCTGCCCGACGACGGCTACCAGGTGCTGCCTCTGGTATGCGCGCAGTTGGAGGCGTACGGCATCGAGGTACGCACGGCGCCGACCGGCGACGACGCCCAGCTGAGCGTCCTGGACGGCGCGAAGCTGCTGTGGATCGAGTCCCCCTCGAACCCCGGGCTCGACGTGTGCGACATCCGGCGGCTCGTCGAGGCGGCACACGCGCGTGGCGCTCTGGTGGCTGTGGACAACACGCTCGCCACCCCGCTCGGGCAGCGCCCGCTGGAACTCGGCGCCGACTTCTCGGTGGCCAGTGGCACCAAGCAGCTCACGGGTCATGGCGACGTCCTCCTCGGCTACGTCACCGGGCGGGCCGGTACGCCGATGACAGCCGTGCGGCGCTGGCGCAAGATCGTCGGGGCGATCCCGGGGCCCATGGAGGCCTGGCTCGCGCACCGGTCGATCGCCACCCTCCAGTTGCGGGTGGAGCGGCAGAACGCCACCGCCATGGCCGTGGCCGAGGCACTGCGGGGGCGGCCCGAGGTGAGCGGGCTGCGGTACCCGGGGCTGCCGGACGACCCGTCCCACAAGGTCGCCTCGCAGCAGATGCGTCGCTACGGCTGCGTGATCTCCTTCACGCTGTCCACGCGCACGCATGCCGAGCGTTTCCTCGAGGCCCTGCGGCTCGTGGACGACGCGACGAGCTTCGGCGGGGTGCGGTCGACCGCGGAGCGGCGCGGGCGCTGGGGTGGGGACGCGGTGCCGGAGGGCTTCATCCGGCTGTCCGTCGGTGCCGAGGACCCCGAGGACCTGGTGGCGGATGTGCTGCGTGCGCTGGAGGAGTCGGCGCGGTGACCGCCTTACGGACCCCACGTCGGGGCCCCGCTACGCACAACGGACGGTCCGAGCCTCCCCCCTCGTGGCTCGGACCGTCCTCGGTTCTGCGCGCGAAGAACCGCGCGAACAAGGCTAGTTGACTCTGTGTCAGTGTCCAATCACAGTAGCGACAGAAGCCTATCGACTTATTTATAGTTGGGCCTTGCCTCAGAGCTGGAGGAAAGGCGGGGAAAGGGAGGACGCTCCGTGGATCTGGCTTTGCTGCGCACCTTCGTGACCGTGCACCGGGCCGGCTCCTTCACTCGCGCCGCCGCTCTGCTGGGACTGTCCCAGCCGGCCGTCACCTCACAGATCCGCACGCTGGAGCGGCAGCTGGGCCGCCCCCTGTTCCTGCGGCAGGCCCGCGGCGTGACGCCGACGAGCATCGGCGACGAACTCGCCCACAAGGCCGCTCCTCATCTCGACGCCCTGGTGGAGATCGCCGGAACCGGCCCCGACGACGAGGCCGCCGGGCGGACGCTGCATCTCGCAGGGCCCCCCGAATTCACGGCCGAGCGGGCCCTTCCCGCACTCACCGAGCTGTCCGGCGACGACGGCCAGGGTTTCGCCCTGCGTGCCTCCTTCGGCAACGCCGAGGAGGTCCTGGAGGGCTTGGCCGCCGGCCACCACGACCTGGCCATCAGCACGGCGCGACCGCGCGGAGCGCTGCTCACGGCCACTCCGCTGTGCGACGAGGAGCACGTCCTGGTCGCCGCCCCGCAGTGGGACGAGCGGATCGATGCCGGGAAGCTGTGCCGCAAGGGCGCGACCGCGCTGGAGAATCTCCCGGTCGTCGAGGTCCACGAGTCCCTGCCCCTCGTCTCCCGCTACTGGGCCTCCGTCTTCGACTCGCGCCCCGCCGCCTCGGGCACCGTCATCGTGCCCGATCTGCGCGCGGTCCTCGCGTGCGCTGTCGCGGGCGCCGGTCTGGCGGTCCTGCCCCGCTATCTGTGTGCGGCCGCTCTGGACCGTGGTGACATCGTGGCGCTGCACGAGCCGGCGGTGCCGCCGCTACGGACGTACGTTCTGGTGGCGCGCACAGGAACGCTGGCGACGCCGCACATCGCCCGGGCCCACGAATGGCTGCTGGGCGCGGCCACCGCCTGGTTCTGACCCGGTTTCCACCCGGTGGCAGGGAATGATCTCCTCCGGTGACCTCTCACGATGTTTCACGTGGAACCAGCCGGGCCACATTTCTCCCATGACCGTCCGACCCGTGGTCAAGCGCACCGCACGAGCCGTTCTGCTGGACGGCGACAACCTGATCCTGATCAAGCGCACCAAGCCCGGTGTGGATCCCTACTGGGTCACGCCCGGTGGCGGGGTCGAACCGGATGACGCGACGGTGGTGGACGCCTTGCACCGCGAGGTGCACGAGGAACTCGGCGCCAAGATCACCGACGTGGTGCCCTGCTTCGTCGACACCGTCGAGCACATCGGTGACGACGGGGGTGCGACCGGCGTGAAGGTGCAGCACTTCTTCGTCTGCCGTCTGGAGTCCATGGACCCGGCCCAGCGGCACGGCCCCGAGATCGAGGAACCCGCCGGCGAGTACGAGATCGTCCGCGTGCCGTTCACCCGGGTCGGGATCGCCTCCGTCCACCTCGTACCGCTGTCGCTGCGGCACTACCTCGACGGCAATATCGAGGGCGTCCGCGCCATGCACGCGCCCGACCTCGGCTGACGGGCTGAGCCCGGTCCGGAGCGGCCCGCCTGGCGCCGGGTCAGCTTCCGGTTGCGACGAGTTCCTCGACCGAGTCGTGCCGTATGCGCTCCGAGGGGATGCCGACGCCGCGCAGCGCGTCCACCCCGCTGCGGATCATGCCGGGCGGACCGGCGACATAGGCGTCGTACTCGGCCCAGGGCCCGAAGGTGCGTATCGCGTCGGGCAACTGGAGCAGACCGTGCCGGTCGACCACCGGGCGGACCTCCAGCCAGGGGTGGGACCGCTGGAGCCGGAGCATCGTGTCGATGTCGTACAGGTCGTGGTCGCTGCGCGCGCCATAGAACACCTCGACCGGGCGCCGGGTGCCGTGCTCGGCGACATCCTCGACCAGCGCCTTGATGGGGGCTATGCCGGTGCCACCGCCCACGCAGAGCAGCCCGCTGTTCCTGGTGTGGTCGACGGTCATCGAACCGGCCGGGGGACCGAGCCGGATGACGTCGCCGGGCCGGGCGCGGTGCACCAGGGCGCTGGAGACCCAGCCCGCGGGCACGGCCTTCACATGGAACGCCAGCAGGCCGTCGGAGCGTGGCGCCGAGGCGAAGGAGTAGTGCCGCCAGATCCGCGGCCACCACGGCGTCTCCAGGCTCGTGTACTGCCCGGCGAGGAAGGGGTAGGGCTGGTTGGGGCGGACGGTGAGGATCGCCACGTCCGGCGTTCTGAGGTCGTGCGTGACGACCTCCGCGTACCACCAGGGCGGGGCGCGCAGTTCGTCCACGGCCGCCGCGTCGATCATGACCTGGGAGATCGTGGTGTAGGTCCGGACCCAGGCCGCCTCCGTCTCGGCGTTCCACACGGCGTCCGCGTACTTGCTCAGCGCGCCGATGAGGCATTCGCCGACGGCCGGATAGTGCTCGGCCCTGGTGCCGTACTTGCGGTGGCCACGGCCCAGGTTCTGGAGGTACTCGACGAGGACCGCCTTGTTGTCCACGTGCTCGGCGGCGGTGAGCAGTGCCTTCAGCAGCCGGTCCCGTTGGGCATCCATCGCGGGCGGGAACAGCGAGCGCAGGTCGGGGTGGCGGACGAACAGCAGCGCGTAGAAGTACGACGTGACCTTGTCGGCCACCGGGGCCACCGCGGCCATCGTGCGCCGGACGAGGACGGCGTCCGGAGACGCGTTGTCGACAGGCGACGGCCGTTGAGCGGGCGGCAGGGAATCGACGGGCGAGGCGGTGACCTGTTGTACGGCCGACCGGGACTCGATGAGCACGGCCCGCTGCGGGGACCCGGACTCTTCCGCGGACACCGGCGGCTGCGGCTGCTGCATCGGCGGCATCGGCTGCTGCATGGGCGACAGCGGCGACGGCAGGGACGCATGCTGCCGGGCAAGTGCTCCGGGTTCCGCGTGGCCTCGAGGGGCGTCGGGTGTCTCGGGCGGTGCCGGCGCCTCGGGCGGGGCTGGTGGCCGAGACTGCGCGAAGGGTGGTGTCTCGTCGGGGTGGTGGACCTCGATGGGGGATTCCTGCCAGGGCGGCGGCGGGGGCTGCGCGCTCGCGGGGGCGGTCGTCGCGTCGTCGGGGGTCGGCGGGTCCGGGTGTATTCGGCGCTCGGCGTCCGTGGTGCCGCCCTGGGGCGCCTCGCCGTAGGAGTCGACCGCGTTCCTGCCCACCGGGCGCAGTGCGGCCAGGCGACGGCCCTCAGCCCCTTGCTCGCCCCGTGGAGCCGGCTCCGGCTGCTTGCGCGGTGTGAACCATCCGTCCCCGCCGCCGGACGTGCCGTTGTCGGCCGACCTGCTGGTCGGAGCGTCCATGGTGTGCCTCGCCTCGAACATCTTTCGGTCGGTCTGCGCACTTCCTGGATCGGAAGGTGCCTGCTTCCCCCGCAGACGGCTTGGTTTTCCGTTCGGTTCCACGACCGGGACCGCCACGGTCCACCCGTATCTCCCCTCCGCACCCACACGTAGGGCGAGTGTGCGAGGTGGGCGGCACTCTCACCGCAGCATCCCATCCTGCCCGGGCGCCTCGGTCACATCACCGGAAATGCGGGTCTTCGATCTCTCCGTCCCGTTAGGCTGCATTGCCCTGTTCTCGGCTCGCGCGGAATGCATGCACAGCGTCGCGCGCACTTCGTCCCGGAAGCGAACCGGAGTCGACCATACCGGCCGCCGTCCGCCGCACAAGTCCCCCCTTCCGTCCCCGGAGCCCGCGCGGCGCGCGAACCGCAGGTTTTCTTCAATCCGGGGTCAATGCGGGGTCAATCAGCGGTCGTGGCACACCAATTCATAGGCATCCCACAGATCCTTCCCCACGTAGGAGTGGGTCGCGAGACCCGCCAGATGGTGGTCCGAGTTGACCGCCACGGAGACCGGCACTGCCGCGAACAAATCCTTGTCGGAGAGCGAATCGCCGTAAGCGACACAGTCGTCCCGCGTTACTCCGAACTCCGCGCAGAGTCGGTCGGCGATCAGCACCTTCGCCGCCGCGCTCAGCGCTCCCGCCGGGTCCATGGGCTCGGTGAAAGGGACCGCCGGAAATCGGGACCCGTACGTCGCGTGGGCGCCCCACCCGGTGAGTCTTTCCACGAAGAAGGAGGGCGAGAGCGACACGACCGCGCAGTACTCCCCTCTGCGCCCTATCTCGGCCCAGACATCGCGGATGCGTGCCAGCCACGGCGCTCCTTCGAACGCCGCCCTGACATGCTCCTCGGTGAGCTGTGTCCAGAGTTCGTACACCTGCGCCGCGTACTCCGGCGGACCGATCAACCCTGCCGAGATCGACTGCTCCAGCACCGCCGTCTCGGCCTCCAGGCCCAGTTGACGCGAGATCTCCAAGGGAGCGGACGTCCCGTGCAGCAGCGTTCCGTCAAGGTCGAAGAGGTGAAGTCTCGCCATGGCCCGAGGCTAACGGGCAGGCCTGAGAACTCCCTGACAGCGCCTCTCCCGAGCTTCCGTTCGCCCCTGTTTCACGTGAAACACTGCCGCACTCCCGCACTGCCGCCGCGCTGGACGATGGTCCGTGAGGCTGGACGGTGGGCCGGAACATGGCCAAAAGCACGTGCGTCCCAGGGGAAACAGGTGGACGCCGACGGTACGGGTCGGACAGCCTGACCTGCGTGCCGACACCTTCCCTCACCGCTCTGCCCGTCCGTCGTCTGACGCACCGCGACCTCACCGCCTGCGCCGACCTGTCCGAGGACCGGGGGTGGCCGCGCGAGGAGCACAAGTGGGGCCTGCTCCTCTCGGCCGGAAGGGGCTACGGCATCGACGACCCGGACGGCGGGCTCGTCAGTGCCTGCGTCGTCACCGAGTACGGCCCGCCCGGCCGCCCCACCCTCGGTGCCATCGGCATGGTGCTGGTCGCCGAGCGGTACGCCCGGCAGGGCATCGGTCGGCGGCTGATGCGGCACGTCGTCTCCCTGCTGGGCACCACCCCGCTGACCCTGCACGCCACACCGAACGGTCGTCCGCTCTACGAGGAGCTGGGCTTCAAGACCACAGGCCGGGCGGAAATGGTGCGCGGGCGTCTCACGCCGGACGACACGGCGTCGGACGTCATCACCCGCGCGGCCACGGCCGAGGACCTCACGGCGATTCTCCGGCTCGACGAGAAGGTCTTCGGCACCGATCGGACGCATGTGATCGCCCGTCTGCCCGCTTTCGCCGACCAGTTGCGGGTCGCCGAGGACGACGGCCGGATCATCGGTTACGCGGCCGCATGGCCCAACATGGACACCCAGGTCGTGGGCCCGCTGATCGCCAGGGACACGAAGACCGCGAAGGCACTGCTGGCCTCCCTCGCCGCCCGCACTGACCGGCCGCTGCGCACCGACATCGACGTACGGCACGAGGAACTGCTGGAGTGGGTGAAAGCGCGGGGTCTGGAGTCCGTTGCCTTCAACGCCGTGATGACCCACGGGATCACGGAGCTGCCGGGCGACTGGCGCCGCCGGTTCGCCCCGCTGACGGTGGCG
Source organism: Actinobacteria bacterium OV320 (assembly GCA_001298545.1). Lineage (GTDB taxonomy): Bacteria > Actinomycetota > Actinomycetes > Streptomycetales > Streptomycetaceae > Streptomyces > Streptomyces coriariae. The sequence goes on along the minus strand of LJCX01000028.1, from coordinate 620,055 downwards.
GCCGGCTGAGCCCGGAGACACGGCGGAACGCCGGTTCCCGTGATGGTCGGAAACCGGCGTTCTTCGTGGACGTGACAGGTCAGACGAGCGTCTCCACGGCGGCCGTGGCAAAGCCGTGGTCCTGCTCCGGGGCGCCGCCCCCGACCCCGATCGCGCCGATCAGACGGCCGTCGCGGTGCACCGGCACCCCACCTGCGATGAACAGCAGCGGCCGGTCGAGCGCGGTGGGCAGGGTGTGGAAGAGGCCGCCCGGCTGCACGGCCTCGACGAGGTCGGCGGTGGGGGCGTCGAGCTGAAGCGCCGTGTACGCCTTGCGCGTGCTCGTCTCCCCGGAGATCAGTACGGCCCGGTCATCGCGGCGGAAGGCCAGCAGATGGCCGCCGGCGTCCAGGACGGTGACGCTGACCGTGACCCCGGCCGCCTCGGCGGCGCGACGGGCGGCCGTGACGAGGGCTTCGGCGTCGTGAATGGTCAGGGGCGCGAAGGTGGTGGTGCTCATGAGGGGAACTTCTCCTTGCGATGTTGTCGTGTCGAGGTTCGGCGTGACCGAGGTCCCGGTGCTGCCGAGGTCCGAGCGCGGTCGAGGTCCGCGGTGATCAGGGATGGGCGCCGGCTCGCCGGGACGGCCCCGGTCCAGCGAGGTGACGGCGGGTCTCAGCGCTGGACGGCCTTCTGCCGCTCGACGGGCGTTCCACCGGCGATGACGGCGCCGGCACCGCCAGGGGCGTTGTCACGGCGCTCCAGCGCGGCCGAGACGACGGCGAGGAGCAGGGCGCCCGCGGCAAGGGCGGCGCCGACCCAGTTCGGGGCGGTGTAGCCCAGTCCTGCGGCGATGACGAGGCCGCCGAGCCAGGCGGACAGCGCGTTGCCGAGGTTGAAGGCACCGATGTTCACCGCCGACGCCAGCGTCGGCGCGCCGTGGGCCTGGTCCAGGACACGCTTCTGGAGCGGCGGGACGGTGGCGAAGCCCAGGGCACCGATCAGGACGATCGTGACGGCCGCCAGGACCTTGCTGTGGGCGGTGAGCGTGAAGAGCGCCAGGACGACCGCCAGGGCTCCCAGCGAGACGTACAGCATCGGCATCAGCGCGCGGTCGGCGTACCTGCCGCCGACGAGGTTGCCGCCGACCATGCCGAGCCCGAAGAGGACCAGCAGCCAGGTGACGGATCCGTCCGCGAAGCCGGCCACGTGCGTCATCATCGGCGCGATGTAGGTGATGGCCGCGAAGACCCCGCCGAAGCCGAGGACGGTCATCGCCATGGCGAGCAGCACCTGGGCGTTCTTGAAGGCGGCCAGTTCGTGCCGCAGGTGCACTCCCTCGGCCCGCGGCATCTCGGGCACGAGCTTGGCGATGCCGAGCAGGCCCACGACGCCGAGCACGGCGACGAGGGCGAAAGTGACGCGCCAGCCGGCGCTCTGCCCGACGAGAGTGCCCAGCGGAACGCCCACGACGTTGGCGACGGTGAGGCCGGTGAACATCATCGCGATGGCTCCGGCCTTCTTGTCCGGGGCGACCAGGTCGGCGGCGACGACCGAGCCGATGCCGAAGAAGGCGCCGTGGGCGAGTGAGGCGACCACGCGGCCGATCAGCATCACGGTGAACGAGGGAGCGACGGCGGACAGCAGGTTGCCGACGATGAACAGGCCCATCAGCAGCATCAGCATCCGCTTGCGGGAGATCTTGGTGCCGAGGACCGTCATGAGCGGGGCACCGAACATGACACCGAGCGCATAGCCGGTCACGAGGAAGCCGGCCGTGGGGATGGAGACTCCGAAGTCGCCCGCGACCTCGGGCAGCAGACCCATGATCACGAACTCGGTCGTCCCGATTCCGAAGGCCCCGATCGCGAGGGCCAGAAGCGCGAGAGGCATAGGAGGTAACACCTTCCGAGATGATTGCAGATGCGCTTTACGTGCTCCAACAATAGTTGCACACGCGGGCTATGTGCAACCGCCGTATATTGCGGGATTGCTCTATCCTGGTCTCAGCCGCTCCGGGACGGAGGAGAATCCCCATGACTGCGACGGACCCCGCGCTCACCGCTCTGGCCCAGGGCTGGTGCGCCCTCTCCTTGCTGCACGGGAGGATCGAGGCCCACATCGAGCGCGCGCTGCAGAGTCGGCACGACCTGAGCGTGCGCGAGTACTCCCTGCTCGACGTACTCAGCCGGCAGCACGACGGCGACGGAGGCCATCTCCAGATGAAGCAGGTGGCCGACGCGGTCGTGCTCAGCCAGAGCGCGACCACCCGGCTGGTGACCCGGCTCGAGGACCGCGGCCTGCTCGAGCGCTACCTGTGCCCCACCGACCGCCGTGGCATCTACACCAACGTCACCGAAGCCGGTCTGAACCTGCTGGCCGAAGCCCGTCCGACCAATGACGCAGCCCTGCGCGAGGCCCTCGACGAAGCCGCCACGAACGCGGAACTGGCCCCGCTGGTACGGGTCGTGGAGTCGCTGAACGCGCCCGTCGCCGCCTTGGGCACATAGGGTGCGGGCATGGGAGATCTTGAAATACGGGCCGCCGTCGCCGAGGACATCCCCGCGATCGTCGGCATGCTCGCGGACGACCCCCTGGGTGCGCAGCGCGAGTCGCCGGACGATCTCAGTCCCTATCTGACCGCCCTGGAACGGCTCACCGCCGACCCGAACCAGCGCCTGGTCGTCGCCGTCCGCGAGGGTCAGGTCGTCGGGACGCTCCAGCTGACGATCATCCCGGGCCTGTCCCGGCGCGGCTCGACCAGGTCGATCATCGAAGGCGTCCGGGTGCACGCCGACGAGCGCGGCAGCGGCCTGGGCACGCGGTTCATCGAGTGGGCCGTAGAGGAGTCCCGGCGCGAGAACTGCCAGTTGGTGCAGCTCACTTCCGACAGCACGCGCACCGACGCCCACCGCTTCTATGAGCGCCTGGGCTTCGTCGCCTCGCACGTGGGCTTCAAGCTCCAGCTCTGAGCACTCCGGGTCCGAACGGAAGCGCCCTGTTTCACGTGAAACAGGGCGCTTCCTTCTCGTGTGGGGCTAGCCGATGCCGCGCCAGCCCTCCGGGTCGATGCCACCGGGCACAGTGGCCCGCTCGTCGTACGGCTGACGCGTGAACACGAACGACCCGAGGTCCAGGTGGTCCACGCTCCCGTCCGGCCGCCGTACGGCCCGCAGAAGCTCTCCGGCGTAGTAGCCCTCCAGGCCGGTCCAGGTACCGTCCCCGTTCGGCCTGAACCGGGAGCGCCGGCCGGCGCCGGACACCGGCCCCAGGGAGACCAGCCCGTCGGCCCTCACCCGCAGGGCGAAAGGACTGGTCCCCCAGTGCCACTGGCCCGCCAGGTCCAGAACGGCGGGGTCCACTTCCCGCAGCGGACGCCACGGCTCGGGAATCCGCGGCTCGGCCTCGGCGACGATCCGCACGAGATCGGCGGCCACCTGGGACGTCAGGACACCGGACGTGCAGTTGGCGAGCACCACCGCGGCCACGTCGTCCGCCACACCGATGGTGAGGGTGGCCAGGAAGCCCGGCACCGAGCCGGAGTGGCCCACGAGCAACCGGCCGTCCCGGTGCTGGATCTGCAGCCCGAGTCCATAGGTGGATCCGTCCGCCACGTCCGGCAGCCCGGCCGGTGCCGCGGGCGTCCACATCTCGCGCAGGGTCTCCGCGCTCAGGACGCGCTCGTCACCCCGGGCCAGGAAGGCAGCGAATCGCGCGAGGTCGCCGGTCGTGGACCAGAGCTGGCCGGCCGCGGCCATCCGCCCGAAGTCCTCGGTGGGCTCGGGCAGCAAGACGTCGGCCCAGGGGTGGACCGCCCAGCCTCCCGCGGCCGGAGCCTGCGATCGGACGGTCGTACGGTCGAGCGCCAGAGGTTCGAGCACTTCCCGTCGCAGTACCTCTTCCCAGGGCGCCCCACGGAGTTCTTCCACGAGAGCACCGAGGACTGAGTAGCCGGGGTTCGAGTAGTGGTGACGTCGGCCGGCCGGGAACGGGGCGGACCGGTCGCCGAGGACGTCGGCGAGCTCGGGCCGCAGCGAACCCGGGGTCCGCTCCCACCAGGGGCCGGGCGACTCCGCCGCCAACCCACCGGTATGGGCGAGCAGTTCGGCCACCGTGGCCTCCCCCGCGCCGGATCCGGGCAGGTGCTTCTCCAGCGGGTCCTCGAGGTCGAGCACTCCCTCGTCACGCAGTCGCAGCACGAGCACGGCGGTGAAGGTCTTGGTGATCGAGCCGATCCGGTACTGCACGTTCTCGTCCGGCGCGTGCCCGTCGACCGAGGTCCGCGCCCCGTGCCACACGGCCCGTCCGTCCCGTACGACCGCTGCGACCAGCGACGGGGCCCGTCCCTCGGTCTGGGCCACGGCGATCCGGTGCAGCAGCGCCCGCCGGGTGCCGGGAAGCAGCTCTTCCTGAGGTGTTGTCATGGGCCCAGTCCACCCGCCCGCGCGGCCGGCGTCGAGTTCATTCCGCCCAGGGCTGCAGGGTCTCGCCGCTCGCGACATGTCGATCTTGCGTGACCTGGGCGTTCTTGGCTGTCTCACGGCCTTGTCACCCATGGTCAGTCTCAGATCCGTGGCATTTCCTCGCGAGGGCGACGTCGAGATCAGGCGACTTGCCCGAGTCGGCCGAGTACACCACGCTGAGCCCCGAGTACCAGGACCGGCGGCGAGCCCAGATCGCGCACCGATGAGTTTCCCGCGCCGCGCTGGTCCATACGCCGGACACCCACGGACGGAAGGCTGGGCTGTGCGGAAACTGATCTACGGCATGAACCTGACCCTGGACGGCTACATCGCCGCGGCCGGCGACGACATCGGCTGGGGCGGACCGCCGAGCGACGAGCTGTTCCAGTGGTGGCTCGACCACGAGCAGGCGAGCGGCCTGTCGCTGTATGGGCGCAAGCTGTGGGAGACGATGAGCTCCTACTGGCCGACCGGCGACCAGCAGCCGGGCGCCACTCCGGCGCAGATCGAGTTCGCGCGGAACTGGCGGGACACGCCGAAGGTGGTGTTCTCCTCGACGATCGACAAGGTCGACTGGAACACCCGCCTGGTCACCGGCGACGCGATCGCCGAGATCACCCGGCTCAAGGCCGAGGACGGCGGCCCGATGAACATCGGCGGCGCGACGCTCGCCGGGGCGGCCATGCGCGCCGGGCTGATCGACGAGTACGCGATCGCCGCCCATCCGGTCCTGGTGGGCGGCGGCACGCCGTTCTTCACCGCGCTGGACAGCTGGGTGAACCTGAACCTGGTGGAGACGCGGACGCTTCCCGGCGGCGTGGTCCTGACCAGGTACGAGACGAGGCGCTGAACAGCAGCACCCACGCGCCGGTCGCACGGCGATGTCGTATCCGGCACCGGTACGACACGGCCCGTGAGATGACGACATCAGCCGCGAGCCCTACAGGGCACCGGATCAGGTCTGCGCCATGTCCACGAAGCGGGAGTAGTGGCCCTGGAAGGCGACGGTGATCGTGGCTGTCGGGCCGTTACGGTGCTTGCCCACGATGATGTCCGCCTCGCCCGCGCGCGGGGACTCCTTCTCGTAGGCGTCCTCACGGTGCAGCAGGATCACCATGTCGGCGTCCTGCTCGATGGAGCCGGACTCACGCAGGTCGGACACCATCGGTTTCTTGTCCGTGCGCTGTTCGGGACCACGGTTGAGCTGCGAGAGCGCGATCACCGGGACCTCCAGCTCCTTGGCCAGCAGCTTGAGGTTACGGGACATGTCCGAGACCTCCTGCTGACGGCTTTCGGAGCGCTTGGAGCCACCGGCCTGCATCAGCTGGAGATAGTCGATGATCACGAGCTTGATGTCGTTGCGCTGCTTCAGCCGGCGGCACTTGGCCCGGATCTCCATCATCGACAGATTCGGGGAGTCGTCGATGTACAGCGGTGCGGAGGAGACCTCGGGCATCCGGCGCGCCAGCCGCGTCCAGTCCTCGTCCGTCATGGTGCCGGAACGCATGTGGTGCAGGGCCACGCGAGCCTCGGCGGACAGCAGACGCATCGCGATCTCGTTGCGCCCCATTTCCAGGGAGAAGATGACGCTGGGCAGGTTGTGCTTGATCGACGCCGCGCGCGCGAAGTCCAGCGCGAGCGTCGACTTTCCCATCGCGGGACGCGCCGCGATGACGATCATCTGGCCCGGGTGCAGACCGTTGGTGAGCGAGTCGAGGTCCGTGAACCCGGTGGGCACACCCGTCATCTCGCCGCTGCGCGAGCCGATCGCCTCGATCTCGTCGAGGGCGCCCTCCATGATGTCGCCGAGCGGGAGGTAGTCCTCGCTGGTGCGCTGCTCGGTGACCGCGTAGATCTCGGCCTGGGCGCGGTTGACGATCTCGTCGACGTCGTCGTCGCCCGCGTATCCCATCTGCGTGATGCGGGTGCCGGCCTCGACCAGGCGACGCAGCACGGCGCGTTCGTGGACGATCTCCGCGTAGTACTCGGCGTTGGCGGCCGTCGGCACCGTCTGGACGAGAGTGTGCAGATAGGACGCGCCGCCGACCTTGTTGATCTCGCCGCGCTTGGTGAGCTCGGCGGCGATCGTGATGGGGTCGGCCGGCTCGCCCTTGGCATAGATGTCCAGGATCGCCTGGTAGATCGTCTCGTGCGCGGGCTTGTAGAAGTCGTGGCCCTTGAGGACCTCGACCACGTCGGCGATGGCGTCCTTGGACAGCAGCATGCCGCCGAGGACGGACTGTTCGGCGTCGAGGTCCTGCGGCGGTACGCGCTCGAAGGTGGTGCCACCGCCTTCCCACTCGCCGCTCTCCCGGCCGCGATCGTGCTGTTCGTCACGACCGCGCCCCCCTTCGCCGCGCCGCCGGGCAGGAGGCAGACGATCACTGGGTCCGCTGTCGGCCCACGGGTCGTCCAAGGGCTCGGAAATGCTCACCGAGCAACCTCCTCCCGTCCGCCGAGCGGACCTCGCCATGCCCTTCTTTCTACGGCACGGCACTGACAATCGAGAGCGCCAACTCCGGTTGTGGCGCGTCGGTTTTATGAGGGTTTCCTCGGCCGACGGACGGAGCGGGCGCCGGTCCACGGTAGGCCTGTCGGCACCGTCAGCCAATCTGGTTATCCACAGGCCATGTGGACGACGGCCCCGATGCTGTGGAGAACTCCGCAAAACCTGTGCACGACCCGGTGGACAGCCCTGTGAACAAGCCCTCGTCTTTTCTTGCGGAGCGTCCCTGACCTGCACTTTCGCCATCCACCGGCTGTGCAGAAGAAAAAGTTGCCCGGTCGGACCAAGATCTCTTCGAACGGCGCGCAAGACACTACACGGCGTGAGGACAGGTAAGGGTCACAGGCCGACTGGATCTCTTACCTGTGGACGATTAGATTGGTGCTCATGACACAGGCTCCCGCGTCGCCCGAGACCGTCCGACGGCAGCACGATCGAGAGATCGTCGCACTGGCCGTCCCGGCCTTCGGCGCGCTCGTCGCCGAGCCGCTCTTCGTCATGGCCGACAGCGCGATCGTCGGCCATCTGGGCACAGCCCAACTGGCCGGACTCGGCATCGCCTCCGCGCTTCTCATGACGGCCGTCAGTGTCTTCGTCTTCCTCGCCTACGCCACCACCGCAGCCGTGGCGCGCCGCGTGGGCGCCGGCGACCTGCCGGCAGCCATCCGCCAGGGCATGGACGGCATCTGGCTGGCGCTGCTGCTCGGCGCCGTCGTGATCGCGGCCACCCTGCCGACCGCCCCGGCACTCGTGGAACTCTTCGGCGCCTCGGACACCGCCGCTCCCTACGCGACCACCTATCTGCGCATCTCGGCACTCGGTATCCCGGCCATGCTCGTCGTACTGGCCGCGACCGGTGTCCTGCGTGGACTCCAGGACACAAGGACACCGCTCTATGTCGCCGTCGCAGGCTTCGTCGCCAACGCCGCCCTGAACGTCGGCCTCGTCTACGGCGCGGGCCTCGGAATCGCGGGCTCTGCCTGGGGCACCGTGATCGCCCAGTGGGGCATGGCCGTGGTCTACCTCGCCGTGGTGGTCCGCGGAGCCCGGCGCCATGGCGCGTCTCTGCGCCCCGACGCCGCAGGCATCAGGGCCTCGGCCCAGGCGGGGGTTCCCCTGCTGGTCCGCACGCTCTCGCTGCGGGCCATTCTGATGATCGCCACAGCCGTGGCCGCCCGACTCGGGGACGACGACATCGCGGCACATCAGATCGCCCTGGGCCTGTGGAGCCTGCTGGCCTTCGCCCTCGACGCCATCGCCATAGCCGGACAGGCCATCATCGGGCGGTATCTCGGTGCCGACGACGCCCAGGGCGCCCGTGACGTCTGCCGCCGCATGGTCCAGTGGGGCATCGCCGTGGGTGCCCTGCTCGGTCTGCTGGTCGTGATCGCCCGCCCCGTGTTCCTGCCGCTCTTCACCAGCGATCCTGCGGTGAAGGAGGCCGCGCTGCCGGCGCTTCTCGTGGTGGCACTCTCCCAGCCCGTCTGCGGCATCGTCTTCGTACTGGACGGTGTGCTGATGGGTGCAGGAGACGGCCCCTATCTCGCCTGGGCGATGGTGCTCACCCTGGCAGTCTTCACTCCCGTGGCCCTGCTGGTGCCGGTTCTCGGCGGCGGTCTCACCGCGGTGTGGGGCGCGATGACGCTGATGATGGTGGTCCGCATGCTGACTCTCTGGCTGCGTGCCCGCTCCGGCCGCTGGATCATCACCGGCGCCACCCGCTGAACCGGCGCCACCCGCTGACTGTTTCACGTGAAACAGGCGGCAGCGCGAAACGGCCGTTAGGCAGGGGACCGGCGTTTCACGTGAAACAAGCAAGCGGAAGGGGCCGCACCCTGCAGGGTGCGGCCCCTTCTCAGCTCTTCGAGCCAAACGCAGCGATCAGGCCGCGACGACCTCGATGTTGACCTTGGCGGCAACCTCGGGGTGCAGACGCACGGACGTCTCGTGGGCGCCCAGCGTCTTGATCGCCGAGCCGAGCTCGATGCGGCGCTTGTCGACCTCGGGGCCACCGGCAGCCTTGATCGCGGAAGCGATGTCGGCCGGGGTGACGGAACCGAAGAGACGACCGGCGTCGCCGGAGCGAACGGCCAGACGGACCTTGACGCCCTCGAGCTGGGCCTTCACAGAGTTGGCCTGCTCGATGGTCTGGATCTCGTGGATCTTGCGAGCACGACGGATCTGCTCGACGTCCTTCTCGCCACCCTTGGTCCAGCGGATAGCGAAATTCCGCGGGATCAGGTAGTTGCGAGCGTAACCGTCCTTGACGTCGACGACGTCGCCGGCGGCACCGAGGCCAGAGACCTCGTGGGTGAGGATGATCTTCATTTGTCGGTCACCCTTCCCTTATCGCGCCTGAGCGGTGTACGGCAGCAGTGCCATCTCACGGCTGTTCTTGACGGCCGTGGCGACGTCACGCTGGTGCTGCGTGCAGTTGCCGGTCACGCGGCGGGCACGGATCTTGCCGCGGTCGGAAATGAACTTCCGCAGCATGTTCGTGTCCTTGTAGTCCACGTACGTGACCTTGTCCTTGCAGAAAGCGCAGACCTTCTTCTTAGGCTTGCGCACAGGCGGCTTCGCCATGGTGTTTCTCCTGTGTGATCAAGAAGTTGGGATACGACCCACCCTCGACCCGGACAAGCCCGGAGACCCGGGCCCGAACGGCCTAGAAGGGGGGTTCGTCCGAGTAGCCGCCACCGGCACCACCGCTGCTGCCGCCGGAGTTCCCACCCCAGCCGCCGCCACTGCCACCGGCACCCTGGTTGCCACCGGCGGGAGCGCTGGTTGCCCACGGGTCTTCGGCGGGAGCGGCGCCGCCCTGCTGGCCGCCGCCGGAGTTTCCACCCCAGCCGCCGCCCTGCTGGCCGCCACCGCCACCGCCGCCGTAACCACCCTGGCCGCCCTGGCCACTGCGGCCGGAAGCCTTGGTGACCTTGGCCGTGGCACTGCGCAGGCTGGCGCCGACTTCCTCGACGTCCAGTTCGTAGACCGTGCGCTTGACGCCCTCACGGTCCTCGTAGGACCGCTGCTTCAGCCGGCCCTGCACGATGACGCGCATGCCTCGCTGCAGCGACTCCGCGACGTTCTCCGCCGCCTGACGCCAGACCGAGCAGGTCAGGAACAGGCTCTCGCCGTCCTTCCACTCGTTCGTCTGACGGTCGAAGGTGCGGGGAGTGGACGCGACACGGAACTTCGCGACCGCCGCACCGGAGGGGGTGAAGCGCAGCTCGGGGTCGTCGACAAGATTGCCGACGACCGTGATGACGGTCTCGCCTGCCATGGGGGAACCTCTCGGCGGGTTTGCTGCTGGCTGCTAGTGCTGCTACTCAGAATCCCGAGATCAGCTGAGCTGGAGAGCTCAGTGGGTCTCGGGACGGAGGACCTTGGTCCGGAGGACCGACTCGTTCAGGTTCATCTGGCGGTCGAGCTCCTTGACGACCGCAGGCTCGGCCTGCAGGTCGATGACCGAGTAGATGCCCTCGGGCTTCTTCTTGATCTCGTACGAGAGACGACGACGGCCCCAGGTGTCGACCTTCTCCACCTTTCCGTTGCCCTCACGGACAACGGAGAGGAAGTTCTCGATCAGCGGGGAGACAGCGCGCTCCTCGAGATCGGGGTCGAGGATGACCATCACTTCGTAGTGACGCATGTGGAACCCACCTCCTTTGGACTCAGCGGCCACGGTCGATCCGTGGCAGGAGGGTTGTGATGCGTACGCAACGGTATCGGCCGCCACTGACAATCGGGGGTCGGCTTGCGACTTCCCCGCTCTCAGCTGGACGGACACCCTGGCAAGCCTGGGCAGACACCGGTGCAGAGGGTACAGACTACCTGCACACACGCTTCCGGTTGAAATCCGGCGTGGATGACCGTCAGTCTGTACACGTCGGGTGTGTATGGCGCTACGATGCGCCGCCTTTCGCAGGAGGTGCCCCATGGCACAGGCATTGCGACCCAATACCGCCGGTTCTCTCTTCGCCACCGACGGCAAAGCCCATCCAATCCAGGACACCCTGCTGGCAGTGACGCTGGTGCTCGGCGTGACGGCCTTCATCACGTCGTTCTTCCACAGCCTGCATCTGCTCAGCTCCTGGGCCGGGCTGGTGGGAATCCTGACCGGCGCGTACGGACAGTGGATCTCCGAGACCACCCGCGAGCGCTTCGGTCTGATCCTGGGTCTCGGTGCCGCGGGCTTCGGCTTCTTCATCGGAATGGCCCACGGCGGCCTCTTCGGCGGAATCTGGTGAGCCGACCGGCGCCGGTACCCGCACCACGGGCACCGTCCGCGCCGGAAGACGCGTAGGACACCTACGAATAGGGACGGAACGCCCCGGCCGCGCGCGGGCCGGGGCGCAGGTGCCGTACGCCCAGTCAGGCAGCTCGCAAGGCGCAGTAGGCTTCGGCGCGAGAGCCGGAGCCCCTGTACCCATGGGGACACACCAGCCCGAGGAGCGCCCCGAATGAGCCTGACCCTGAGGACGATCAGCCGCGAGCAGCATCTGGCATACATCCAGAGCCTGCCCTCGGCGAGCCACATGCAGGTTCCGGCCTGGGCCGATGTCAAGGCCGAGTGGCGTTCGGAGAGCCTCGGCTGGTTCGACGAGCGCACCGGTGAACTGGTCGGCGTGGGCCTCGTCCTCTACCGCCAGCTGCCCAAGATCAAGCGCTACCTGGCCTACCTTCCCGAAGGCCCGGTCATCAACTGGTACGCGCCGAATCTGACCGACTGGCTGGAACCGATGCTGGCGCACCTCAAGCAGCAGGGCGCGTTCTCGGTGAAGATGGGCCCGCCGGTGATCATCCGTCGCTGGGAGGCCACCTCCATCAAGGCCGGCATCCAGAGCCCGGACGTGAAGAGACTGCGCGACATCGAGGCCGACTTCATCGAACCGCGCGCCTTCGAGGTGGCCGACAAGCTGCGCCGCATGGGCTGGCAGCAGGGCGAGGACGGCGGCGCCGGCTTCGGCGACGTCCAGCCGCGCTACGTCTACCAGGTGCCGCTGGCGAACCGTTCCCTTGAAGAGGTCCACAAGAACTTCAACCAGCTGTGGCGCCGCAACATCAAGAAGGCCGAGAAGGCCGGCGTCGAGGTCGTCCAGGGCGGCTACCACGACCTCGAGGAGTGGCAGCGGCTGTACGAGATCACGGCCGTACGGGACCACTTCCGGCCGCGCCCGCTCTCCTACTTCCAGCGCATGTGGTCGGCCCTCAACACCGAGGACCCCAACCGCATGCGGCTGTACTTCGCCCGCCACAACGGCGTGAACCTGTCGGCGGCGACGATGCTGATCGTCGGCGGCCACGTCTGGTACTCCTACGGCGCGTCCGACAACATCGGCCGTGAGTTCCGGCCCTCGAACGCGATGCAGTGGCGGATGCTGCGCGACGCCTATGCGCTCGGCGCGACCGTCTACGACCTGCGAGGCATCTCCGACTCGCTGGACGAGACCGACCACCTCTTCGGCCTGATCCAGTTCAAGGTCGGCACGGGCGGACAGGCTGCGGAGTACCTCGGTGAGTGGGACTTCCCGCTGAACAAGCTGCTCCACAAGGCTCTCGACATCTACATGTCGCGCCGCTGACGTCACGTTCAGTGATTCCATACCTCTGACACCTCTGACACCTCTGACGCGTTTCCCCACACCGCAGCCACGAGAAAGGTCCCAGGTCCGGCCATGGCGCTCACCCTCTACGTCGACACCGCGCGCTGGCGGGCGCATCACAAGCACGTGCAGGAGCAGTTCCCGGGACTCGTCCCGGTCTGCAAGGGCAACGGCTACGGGTTCGGGCACGACCGGCTGGCCGAGGAGGCCACCCGGCTGGGCTCGGACGTCCTCGCCGTCGGCACGACGTACGAGGCCGCGCGCATCAAGGACTTCTTCGGCGGCGACCTGCTGGTGCTGACGCCCTACCGGCGCGGTGAGGAGCCCGTCCCGCTGCCCGACCGCGTCGTGCGTTCCGTGTCGTCGATCGACGGCGTGTACGGCCTCGTGGGCGCTCGGGTGGTCATCGAGGTGATGTCGTCGATGAAGCGGCACGGCATCAGCGAGCAGGACCTGCCGCAGCTGCACGCCGCCATCGAGAACGTCAGGCTCGAGGGTTTCGCCATACACCTCCCGCTGGACCGCACCGACGGCTCGGACGCCGTCGAGGAGGTCATCGGCTGGATGGACCGGCTGCGCGCGGCCCGGCTGCCGCTGCACACGATGTTCGTCAGCCACCTCAAGGCCGACGAACTCGCCCGGCTGCGGCAGCAGTTCCCGCAGACCCGCTTCCGCGCCCGTATCGGCACGCGGCTGTGGCTGGGGGACCACGAGGCCACCGAGTACCGCGGTGCCGTCCTCGACGTCACGCGGGTCGCCAAGGGCGACCGCTTCGGCTACCGGCAGCAGAAGGCGGCCTCCGACGGCTTCCTGGTGGTCGTGGCGGGCGGTACGTCGCACGGGGTGGGCCTGGAGGCCCCCAAGGCCCTGCACGGCGTCATGCCGCGCGCCAAGGGCGTCGCCCGGGCCGGCCTCGCCACGGTGAACCGGAACCTCTCCCCGTTCGTCTGGGGCGGCAAGCAGCGCTGGTTCGCCGAGCCGCCGCACATGCAGGTCTCCATCCTGTTCGTGCCCTCGGACGCGCCGGAGCCGCACGTCGGCGACGAACTCGTGGCCCATCTGCGGCACACCACCACGCAGTTCGACCGGATCGTGGACCGCTGAGGCGCGAGCACCGAAGAACGCAGCAACGAAAAAGGCCGTACACGAGACTCCGTGTACGGCCTTTCCCGTCGGCCCGCTGCCGGGCCCTGATGCCTCCGGGCGACGGCCTGTTCGCTCAGAGCGAACTGTCGGTGGCGTCCTGTTTGCCCCAGTCCACCTGCGGTCCGTCGAAGTGGGAGGCGTGCCGGGGCGGATGGGCCGCGGCGCCGAGCACGAAGACGTCCTCCGCCCCGTCGAGCACTCCGCCCGAGGGGTCGTCGTCGCCTGCCTGCCGCACCACGTCCCGTTCCGGCATGAGGATGTCCCGCACGATCACGCCGCACAGGTAGAGCGTTCCCAGCAGGTGCACGCCGATGGCCCAGTGGTAGCCGTCGGTCGGCAGACCTTTGTGGGCGTCTCCGCTCGTCGTGTACGCGAGGTACATCCAGATGCCCAGGAAGTAGGCGACCTCGCACGCCTGCCAGATCAGGAAGTCCCGCCACTTCGGCCGGGCCAGCACCGCCAGCGGCACCAGCCACAGGACGTACTGCGGCGAGTAGACCTTGTTGGTGAGGATGAAGGCGGCCACGATCAGGAAAGCCAGCTGGGCGAAGCGGGGCCGGCGGGGCGCGGTCAGCGCCAGCACGGCGATGCCCGCGGCGCACACCACGACGAGAAGCGTGGCGAGAGTGTTGACGCTGTCGGTGGTGAGGGGATCACTGGAGTTCTGCGCCATGATCAGCCAGAAGGAGCCGAAGTCGACGCCCCGCTCCTGGCTGAACCGGTAGAACTTCGACCATCCCTCGAAGGCGAAGAGCATGACCGGCAGGTTCACCACCAGCCAGGCGACGACCGCACCGCCCAGGGCCTTTCCGAAGTCCCGCCACTTCCCCGCCCGCCAGCACAGCACGAACAGGGGGCCGAGCAGGAAGACGGGATAGAGCTTGGCGGCCGTGGCGAGCCCCAGGAGGACGCCGAAGGCGAGGGACCGGCCCCGCGACCACATGAGCATCGCCGCGGCCGTCAGAGCGACCGCCAGCAGGTCCCAGTTGATGGTGGCGGTCAACGCGAAGGCGGGCGCCAGGGCGACCAGCAGGCCGTCCCAGGGGCGCCGGGCGTGGGTCCGGGCCACACAGACGGCGATGACCGCCGCGCACGCCATCAGCATCCCGGCGTTGACCATCCAGTACCACTGTTCCTGGTCCTGGATGCTGCCGCTGCCCGGCGTCAGCCAGTTGGCCACCTCCATGAACACGCCGGTCAGCACCGGGTACTCGAGGTAGTCCATGTCGCCGGGGAGCTTGTCGAAGTACGGCACGAGCCCGTCGGCAAAACCGCGTCCCTGATAGAGGTGCGGGATGTCCGAGTAGCAGGCGTGCGTGTACTGGGTGGTGGCACCGAAGAACCAGCCGCCGTTGTAGCAAGGCGCCTTCTGGATCAGTCCTAGGGCGAACATCCCGATCGCCACGAGCGCGATGATCCGCACGGGAGTCCACCAGGACGTCCCGAGCAGGGCCCGGCGGCCCAGGGGACCGCCGATCAGCTCACTGCCGGCCTTGGCCACCGGGTCGTCGCTGGTCGGCTTCACCGGATCCGGCTCGTGCGCGCGCGTCGGCGTCGATTCTGCACTGGGCATGAGCGACATCCTGCCGTACGGACCTAGCAAAACGCCGAGGGCCGCCCCACCTCGTTCGGTGGAGCGGCCCTCGTTTCACGTGAAACATGCGCATGTTTCACGTGAAACGCCCAAGCTGGACGACAGTGCGGCTAGCCGCCCGGGCCTCCGAAGAAGCCACCGTTTCCGTTGCCTCTGCTGTTGCCGTCCGATTCCGTGGCCGTCGGTGTCGGAGTGGTCTCCCCAGTTCCGCCGTTCTCGTTTCCGTCGGTCGTCCCCGCACTGCCGTCCTGGCAGTCGAAGAAGTTCGAGCAGGTCTCGGACGCCGAAGGCGAGGGCTCGACCTCCGTCTCGCTGGGAGACGCGGACGGCGACGGCGACTCCTCTTCGGTCTCGGTGACCGAAGGCGTCGGAGTCGGAGACGGTTCCGCGTTCACGACCTCGCCGATCGGCTCGGGCTCCGGGAAGTCCTTCGCCTTCGTGCCCTTCAGCGCCTCGGCCATGTAGTCGTGCCAGATCTGCGCCGGGAACGAGGCACCGTGGATCTTCTCCTGGCCACCTGTTCCGAACATCTCCAGGAACGTGCGGTTCTTGTTCGACTCGTCGTCGTCGTAGCGGAACATGGTGACCGCGGTCGACAGCTGCGGGGTGTAGCCCACGAACCAGGCCGACTTGTTGCCGTCGGTGGTGCCGGTCTTGCCGGCCACCTCGCGGCCGGGCAGCTGGGCGTTGGTACCGGTGCCCTTCTCGACCACGGTCTTCAGAACGTCCGTGACGTTGTCGGCGACCTTCGCGGTGAACGCCTGCTTCGTCTTGGTCTCGTGCGTGAAGATCTGGCCCTTCTCGCTCGTGACCTTCTCCACGGAGTAGGGATCACGCTGCTTGCCGCTGGCGGCGAAGGTGCCGTAGGCGCCCGCCATCCGGATCGCGCTCGGGTCGGAGATGCCGATCGAGAACGACGGGAAGCCGCTGTTGGTCAGGCTGGACTCCTTCAGGCCCGCGCTGACGGCGGATTCCTTCACCTTGTCCAGACCGACGTCCATGCCGAGCTGCACGAAGGCGGAGTTCACCGACTCGCGCATCGCCTCCCGAAGGTCGATCTTGAATTTGGGCGGAGCCCCCAGAGAGACGTTGCCGTCATTGGTCTGAAGCCACTCCTCGCCCTTCTCGTTCTTCCAGACCGAGCCGTCGTAGTTCTCGATCTTGAGCTTGTTCTTGCCGCTGAACAGGCTCTTGGGCGACACGATGGTGCGTTCGTCCTGCGCCTGCGACGATCCCAGATCCGGATCCCGCACGCCCCACGTCATCGCGGCGGCCAGCACGAACGGCTTGAACGTCGAACCGACCTGCGCACCGGTCTGGTCGGCGTTGTCGGTGAAGTGCTTGGTGGCGTCCTCACCGCCGTAGATGGCCCGGATGGCACCGGTGTCCGGTTCCACGGACGCCCCGCCGAACTGGACGTGCGTGTCCGTGTCCGGCCGTTGCTTCGGCTTGATGTTGGCCTTCTGGACCTTCGCGACCGACGCCGCGAGCTCGTTGACCTTCTTCTTGTCGAAGGTCGTGTAGATCGAGTAGCCGCCCTGCTGGAGCAGGTCCTGGGTGATCCCGGTCGTCTTGCTGTTGGTGACCAGGTAACCGTTGGCGAGGTCGACGAGGTAGCCGATCTGGCCCTTCAGGTCGGTGTTGGAGCGGGGGTTCTGCCAGCTGGGGAGCGCGGTGTACTGGGCCCGCACCGAGGCTTTCAGATGTCCGTACTCGACCATCTTGTCGAGGGTGTCCTGCATCTGGAGCCGCGCCCGCTTGCTGTTGGCGGCGGGTGTGGCGCCGACCGGGTCGACGGAGGTCGCGCCGGCGGGGTCGTAGTACGTGGCGCCCTTCAGCATGGCGGCCAGGAAGGCGCACTCGCCGGGGTTGAGCTTGATCGCGTCCTTGTTGAAGTAGGCGCGGGAGGCGGCCTGGATTCCGTAGGCGTTGCGCCCGTAGTACGCGGAGTTCAGGTAGCCGGCCATGATCTGGTCCTTGTCGACCTCCGCGCCCACCTTGATGGACACGAAGATCTCCTTGAACTTCCGGGAGATCGTCTGCGACTGGTCGTTCAGCATGGCGTTCTTGACGTACTGCTGGGTGATCGTCGATCCACCCTGCGTCTGGCCGCCCCTCGCCATGTTGAACACAGCACGGGCGATGCCCTTGGGGTCGATGCCGCTGTCGTCGTAGAAGGTCTTGTTCTCCTGCGAGATCACCGCCCAGCGCATCTCCTCGGGGATCTGTGAGAGGTCGATGTTCTGCCGGTTCGTCTCACCACCGGTGGCAACCATCTGGCTGCCGTCCTTCCAGTAGTAGACGTTGTTCTGCGCCGTCGCCGTCTTGGCGACGTCCGGGATGCCCACCATGGCGTACCCGATGCCCGCAACGGCCACCAGGCTGCCCACGAAGCCGACGAACAGGCCCGCGACCAGCTTCCAGGACGGCATCCAGCGCTGCCAGCCGTACTTGCCGGCGCGCGGGTAGTCGATCAGACGCTTGCTGTCGGGCGCCGGTCGCCCTCTGCCGCGTCCGGGACCGGTCGGGGCCCCGCGGCGGCCCCCGGTGGGCTCGGCCGCTCTGCGCCGCCCGCCCGAGTCTCTCTGGGACGCGCGCCGGGCGTCGGCACGGTTGCCGTGCGACTGCTCCTCGCTTCCGGCCCCGTGACCCAACCCGTAGTCGGCAGGAGATCCGGTGGCGCCTCGCGGAGCCGCGCGGCGGCCGGAGGACGGACCGGACTGGCCGCGTCGGGCCGCGGCACGTCCGCCTCCCTGCGGCTGCGGCGGTTTGCGACGGTGCTCGCTCATCGAACGATTACTCCTCGGGCAGGCGCATCCGTGCGCGCCTGGAAAGGGCGGCTGGTTTCCTGTCCCCCCGAAGTACGGATGCGGTCGGTCGCGCATTCACCCGTACTGCACCGAGGACCTCGACGCCCCCCGGCGTCTCATGGGTCCCGGTGGTTTGCATGGCGCACAGACTACGCACCGTCAAAACCTGCCTAGCCCCGAAGTTCATCCCAAACCAGGCAACTTGCCCTCAATGAATCGGTGATGTGATCCCGTTCACCTTCTCCCCTCTTGTCGCATCCGGAACGCCGTTCTATCGTCGTGATGTATCGAGTCGATACATCAGCGCGACATAAGGCCGAGAGGAGGCGACGATGAGCCGGCGTGCCGGGATCCTCGAGTTCGCCGTCCTGGGCCTTCTCCGCGAGTCTCCGATGCACGGCTACGAGCTGCGCAAACGGCTCAATACGTCACTGGGCGTGTTCCGTGCGTTCAGCTACGGCACGCTCTACCCCTGCCTCAAGACGCTGGTCACCAACGGCTGGTTGATCGAGGAACCGGGAAACACCCACGAAGACGCCCTCGCCGCTCCACTCGCAGGGCGTCGCGCCAAGATCGTCTACCGGTTGACGGCGGAGGGTAAGGAGCACTTCGAGGATCTGCTCTCGCAGACGGGTCCCGACGCGTACGAGGACGAACACTTCGCCGCTCGTTTCGCCTTCTTCGGACAGACGTCGCGCGACGTTCGCATGCGCGTACTCGAGGGCCGTCGCAGCCGGCTGGAGGAGCGCCTCGAAAAGATGCGCGCCTCCCTGGCGCGCACCCGGGAGCGCCTCGACGACTACACGCTTGAGCTGCAGCGCCACGGTATGGAGTCCGTGGAGCGCGAAGTGCGCTGGCTGAACGAGCTCATCGAGAGCGAGCGGGCCGGACGGGACCTCACAGGTCCCGCCTCCGGGGGGTCCGCTCAACAGAACACCACATCTGGATCGACGGGCGGCCTGCCCCGCCCCGGGGACACCCCCGGGGCGGATCTGCCCGACGAAACCGCCACGTGAGAGCCCATTCAGGGCCTCACTCGTACACACAGGGAGCAACCGGAATGGGTTCGGTTCGCGTAGCCATCGTCGGCGTAGGCAACTGCGCCGCCTCGCTGGTGCAGGGCGTCGAGTACTACAAGGACGCCGACCCGGCGTCCAAGGTCCCGGGTCTGATGCACGTGCAGTTCGGCGACTACCACGTCGGTGACGTCGAGTTCGTCGCCGCCTTCGACGTCGACGCGAAGAAGGTCGGCCTCGACCTCTCGGACGCCATCGGTGCCAGCGAGAACAACACCATCAAGATCTGCGACGTCCCGAACAAGGGCATCACGGTCCAGCGCGGCCACACCCTGGACGGTCTCGGTAAGTACTACCGCGAGACCATCGAGGAGTCCGCCGAGGCCCCGGTCGACATCGTCCAGATCCTCAAGGACCGCCAGGTCGACGTTCTCGTCTGCTACCTGCCCGTCGGTTCCGAGAACGCGGCGAAGTTCTACGCCCAGGCCGCCATCGACGCCAAGGTCGCGTTCGTCAACGCTCTTCCGGTCTTCATCGCCGGCACCAAGGAGTGGGCGGACAAGTTCACCGAGGCGGGCGTCCCGATCGTCGGTGACGACATCAAGTCCCAGGTCGGCGCCACCATCACGCACCGCGTGATGGCGAAGCTGTTCGAGGACCGCGGTGTCCGGCTCGAGCGCACCATGCAGCTCAACGTCGGCGGCAACATGGACTTCAAGAACATGCTGGAGCGCGACCGCCTCGAGTCCAAGAAGATCTCGAAGACGCAGGCCGTCACCTCGCAGATCCCCGACCGCGACCTGGGCGAGAAGAACGTCCACATCGGTCCCTCGGACTACGTGGCCTGGCTGGACGACCGCAAGTGGGCGTACGTCCGCCTCGAGGGCCGTGCGTTCGGTGACGTCCCGCTGAACCTGGAGTACAAGCTCGAGGTCTGGGACTCCCCGAACTCCGCGGGTGTCATCATCGACGCCCTGCGCGCGGCGAAGATCGCCAAGGACCGCGGCATCGGCGGCCCGATCCTGTCGGCGTCCTCGTACTTCATGAAGTCCCCGCCGGTCCAGTACTTCGACGACGAGGCCTACGCGAACGTCGAGAAGTTCATCCGCGGCGAGGTCGAGCGCTAACTCGGCACGCACGGAAAATTCGCTCCTGCCAGGGCTGAGAAGGGTCCCCGGGTCATGCGACCCGGGGACCCTCCCCGTATGTGAGGCTGGGCCCCATGGCCGTCGTCCGTGATCTGCGCGTCCTCCTGCGCTTCGGGAACTTCCGGCGACTGCTCACGGTGCGGCTGCTCTCCCAGTGCGCGGACGGCGTCTACCAGGTCGCGCTCGCCACCTATGTCGTCTTCTCCCCGGAGAAACAGACCTCCGCCGGCGCGATCGCCTCCGCCATGGCGGTCCTGCTGCTGCCGTACTCCCTCGTCGGCCCCTTCGCCGGTGTCCTGCTGGACCGCTGGCGCCGCCGACAGGTCTTCCTCTACGGCAATCTGCTGCGCGCCCTGCTGGCCTCCGTGACGGCCGTCCTGATGATCGGCCATGTCCCCGACTGGCTCTTCTACGTCTCCGCGCTGTGCGTCACCGCGGTCAACCGCTTCGTCCTCGCCGGCCTTTCGGCGGCCCTGCCCCGCGTCGTCGACGGCGAGCGCCTGGTGATGGCCAACTCCCTCTCCCCGACGGCCGGCACGCTGGCCGCGGTCGCGGGCGGCGGTCTCGCCTTCGTCGTCCGGCTGGTGGTGGCGGACTCCGACGCCGCCGTGGTGCTGCTCGGCTGCGCGCTGTACCTGTCCGCCGCGCTCGCCTCTCTGACCATGGCCGCGGATCTGCTCGGACCCGACCGTGATCTGGTCCAGCCCCGGCTGACGAACGCGCTCAGGGGCACCGCCGGCGGCCTTTCGGCGGGCCTGCGTCACCTGGCCGAGCCGAAGCGCAGGGAGGCCGCCCGGGCGCTCGGCTCGATCTCCCTGATGCGGTTCTGCTACGGCGCCCTGACCGTCATGGTGCTGATGCTGTGCCGGTACGCCTGGTCGTCCGACCCGGACGACGGGCTGGCTCTGCTGGGACTGGCGGTAGGAGCCTCGGGCGTGGGCTTCTTCGTCGCCGCGGTGGTCACCCCGTCAGCTGCGGGACGCCTGGGACCGGCCCGCTGGATCGTCGTCTGCTCTGCGGCCGCCGCGGTCCTGGTGCTCGCCCTCATGCTGCCGTTCACCCAGGTCACCACGTTCGTCGCGGCCTTCGTGCTGGGGCTGGTCACCCAGGGCGCGAAGATCGCCACCGACACCATCGTCCAGTCGTCCGTGTTGGACGGCTTCCGCGGCCGGATCTTCTCTCTCTACGACGTCGCGTTCAACGTCGCTTTCGTCGGCGCCGCGGCCGTCGCCGCACTGATGCTGCCCCCTGACGGACGTTCCACCGCATTGGTGGTCACGGTCGCCGTTATCTACGGAGCAATTGCTGCCGCTATGGCCCGCTTTGAACGCCGGTAAGTGTCACATCAATGACACAGACTTCCCTCCGGCTACAGGGTTGTCAGTGGGGGCCGGTAACTTACGTGAGTCTTACGTCGCGAGTGATTTCGCGCCACACGTCTAAAGTTTTCTAGGGGGACCTCCAAGTGTCGACTCCACCTCCTCAGGGCCAGAACCCGTTCGCGCAGCAGGGCCAGCAGCCCTACGGCCAGCCCCAGGGCCAGCCCCAGGGCCAGGCGCCGTACCCGCCGCAGCCCGGCTACCCGCAGCCGGGTGCCGCTCCGTACGGTGCGGTCCCGCCGGAGCAGCCCCGCCGCAAGGTCAGCTTCAAGCTGATCAAGAACGTCGTCATCGTTATCGCTGTCCTCGGCGTGGGTATCGGCGCCTACATATCCAGCCGGGACGACGCCAACACGGCGGCGGTCGGCGACTGCATGCACCGCGGCAGCAGCAGCGACGACAACCCCGACCTCGAGGTCGTCAAGTGCGACTCCTCGCAGGCGCAGTACATCGTGCTGGCGAAGATCGAGGGCACGTACACCGCGCTCACGGCCGACAGCAAGTGCGAGGAGAAGGCCAAGGACTTCCAGTACTCGTACACCGAGACCGGTGACGGCAGTAACTTCCTGCTCTGCCTGAAGGACTACTCGAAGTAGGGCAGTTGCTGAGAGGGGCGGTGTTTCACGTGAAACACCGCCCCTTCGCATGCGCGCCTGCCCGCGTCGCCGGGGTCATGTTTCACGTGAAACATGACCCCGTTTCACGGACTCAGCCCTGCTCGGCCCACCACTCCTTGAGTGCCGTCACCGCCGCGTCGTGCTCCATCGGCCCGTTCTCCAGGCGCAGTTCCAGCAGGTGCTTGTACGCCTTGCCGATGGCAGGTCCGGGGCCGACGCCCAGGATCTCCATGATCTGGTTGCCGTCGAGGTCGGGGCGGATCGCGTCCAGCTCCTCCCGCTCCTTCAGCTGGGAGATGCGCTCCTCCAGCCCGTCGTACGCCCGCGAGAGCGCGGCCGCCCTGCGCTTGTTCCGCGTCGTGCAGTCCGAGCGGGTCAGCTTGTGCAGGCGATCGAGGAGCGGTCCCGCGTCCCGCACATAGCGACGCACCGCGGAGTCCGTCCACTCACCGGTGCCGTACCCGTGGAAGCGCAGGTGGAGTTCGACCAGTCGGGAGACGTCCTTCACCAGCTCGTTGGAGTACTTCAGAGCTGTCATGCGCTTCTTCGTCATCTTCATTCCGACCACCTCGTGGTGGTGGAACGAGACACGGCCGTCGTTCTCGAAGCGGCGGGTGCGCGGCTTGCCGATGTCGTGCAGCAGCGCGGCCAGCCGCAGAGTCAGGTCGGGGCCGTTCTCCTCCAGGGCGATCGCCTGCTCGAGGACGATCAAGGTGTGTTCGTAGACGTCCTTGTGCCGGTGGTGTTCGTCGCTCTCCAGCCGCAGGGCGGGCAGCTCGGGCAGCACGTGGTCGGCGATGCCGGTGTCGACCAGCAGCGACAGCCCCTTACGCGGGTTCGCGGAAAGGATCAGCTTGTTCAGCTCGTCCCGTACCCGCTCGGCGGAGACGATCTCGATACGGCCGGCCATCTCCTTCATCGCCGTGACGACCTCGGCGTCGACCTCGAAGTCGAGCTGGGCGGCGAAGCGGGCGGCGCGCATCATGCGCAGCGGGTCGTCCGAGAAGGACTCCTCCGGCGTGCCCGGGGTGCGCAGCACACGCGCAGTGAGGTCCTCGAGGCCGCCGTGCGGGTCGATGAACTCCTTCTCGGGAAGCGCCACGGCCATGGCGTTCACGGTGAAGTCACGCCGGACGAGGTCCTGCTCGATGGAGTCGCCGTACGAGACCTCGGGCTTGCGCGAGGTGCGGTCGTAGGCCTCCGAGCGGTAGGTGGTGACCTCGATCTGGAAGCAGCGATCGACGTCTCCGACGCGGGCGTCCTTCTGGACCCCGACGGTGCCGAACGCGATCCCGACCTCCCACACGGCGTCCGCCCATGGCCGGACGATCTTCAGTACGTCCTCGGGGCGGGCGTCCGTCGTGAAGTCCAGGTCATTGCCGAGCCGGCCGAGCAGCGCGTCCCGGACCGAGCCGCCGACCAGGGCGAGTGAGAACCCGGCCTCCTGGAAACGGCGGGCGAGATCGTCGGCGACAGGGGCGACCCGCAGCAGTTCACTGACCGCGCGGTGCTGCACCTGGCTCAGGACGCTGAGATTGTCTTCGTTGGCGTTCGGCACAACAGAAGAGGGTACGTGGCCCGGCCGACCCGGGGCGCCCCGATTTGGGCGAGCGGACATCACTCGCGATAGTCGGGCAAGACGGTCTCTTGACACCTACATGCCCACTATCACCCATACACAGAGATGGCGGACGATCCGACCGGCTTCCGCGATCTTGTGGAGCAGACCGCGGCACTTCCCCTCAGCGCGCATCGTTACCATGCGTGGACGCACATTCCGACGACCACTGACGACGACGAGGGACGGGCGAACGCGTGGCCGAGGCGGCAGACTTTCCGGGGATGACTCCCTCACCTGCCCGCCGGTGGCTGCGGCGCACCGGCGCACTGCTCGCCGGGGCGCCTCTGCTGGCCGGTCTTCTCCAGCTGCCCGCCGCCGCTCCCGCGCAGGCTGTCGGCCAGACCTCCGCCAAGGAGGCCTCCGACGCCGGCACGGTGGCCGTCACCGTCGACTCGCTCAGCCCCGCCGCTCCCACCGACGGGGACACCCTGACGGTCTCCGGCACGGTCACCAACAACGGCAAGCAGGCGGTCACCGACGCCCACGTGGGTCTGCAAGTGGGTTCCGCGCTCACCACCCGCTCGGCGATCGACAGTGCGGCCAAGCGCGCGGACGCCCTCTCCGGCAACGACGGCTCCGAGGTGGGCGGCAAGTACGTAGCCGAGTTCGCCAAGCTCACACCGGGCGTGTCCGAGCACTTCAGCATCTCCGTCCCGGTCGACAAGCTCGACCTGGACGACGACGGCGTCTACCCGCTCGGTGTCTCCCTCGCGGGCGAGACGTCCGCGCAGCCGTGGGAGCAGGTGCTGGGCGTCCAGCGGACCTTCCTGCCGTGGCAGCCCGAGGAGGCGGACACTCCCACCAGGACGACGGTGCTGTGGCCACTGGTCTCCACCGTCCACATGTCTGCGGAGACCGGTTCCAACGCGCAGCAGACGCCGGTCTTCCTCAATGACGACCTGGCCAAGGAGCTCTCGCCCGGCGGTCGCCTGGAGCAGCTTCTGAGCCTGGGCAAGGAGCTCGACGTCACCTGGGTGATCGACCCGGACCTGCTGGCGTCCGTCGACGCCATGACCGGCAGCTACCGGGTCCGGGGCGAGGGGGACACCACCACGGCCGGCACCCACCAGGCGGTCGCCAAGCAGTGGCTCGACGATCTCCAGGAAGCGGTGCTCGGCAAGGAGGTCGTGGCGCTGCCCTTCGCCGATCCCGACCTGGCCTCGCTCGCCCACAACGGCACCGGCGTCGCCGGCTCCCTGAGCCAGCTCAAGGCGGCCACCGACGTCGCCGCCACCACCGTGGAGACCGTCCTCCATGTGACCCCGAACACCGACTTCGCCTGGCCGGTGGACGGCGCCGTCGACCCGTCGATCGTCAAGGTCGCCACCTCGGCGGGCGCCGACAAGGTGATCGCGCGCAGCGACAGCCTGACGGAGAACGGCGATCTCACCTACACCCCGTCCGCGGCCCGGCCCATCGGCGGCGGCACCACGGCGGTGGTCGCGGACGCGCGGCTTTCGACGGCGTTCAAGGGCGATCTGACCAAGGCCTCCACCTCCACGCTCGCCGTGCAGGAGTTCCTCGCGCAGAGCCTGGCCCTGAACCTGCAGACGGGCAAGCAGCGCAGCGCCGTCGTCGCCCCGCAGCGCATGCCGACCACGAGCCAGGCCCGGTCGCTCGCGGAGGCCGTCAGCACCCTCCAGAGCGGTACCTGGTCGCAGTCCCAGCAGCTCGCGGCGGCCGCCAAGGCCAAGCCCGACCCGGGCGCCACCACGAAGGTGCCGTCGCGGTCGGCGTACCCCTCCTCGCTGCGCAAGCAGGAGCTGCCCCGGTCGGCTTTCGAGCAGATCGCGTACACGCAGGACAAACTCGACAACTTCAAGGTGATCCTCGCCAACGAGGCCCGGGTGGTGACCCCCTTCGGGCGGGCCATGAACCGTGAGATGTCCACGTCCTGGCGGGGCCGGAGCACCGCCGCGAGTTCGTTCCGGCAGGGCGTGCAGGCCTATCTCGACACCCTCACCGGCCAGGTCAAGCTGATCGACAAGTCCGAGACCAAGCTCTCCGGACGAAGCGCCACGATCCCGGTGACCGTGCAGAACAACCTGGTGCAGGGCGTCGACCACCTGGTCCTGCGGCTCACCTCGAAGAACCCGACCCGTCTCGAGATCTCCGACGAGGCCTACGCCGAGCAGCGGGTGACGGTCTCCGGCGGGCACACCACGACGGTGAAGTTCACCACGTCCGCCAAGGTCAACGGCCAGACGACGGTGGTCGCCCAGCTGTACACCGAGGACGGCCAGAAGTACGGCGAAGAAGTCGCCTTCGACGTGCGGGTCACCGAGATCACGGCCACGGTGATGCTGGTCATCGGCGGCGGAGTCCTGTTGCTCGTGCTGGCCGGCTTCCGGATGTACACCCAGCGCAAGCGCGCCGCGGCCCGGGAAGCGGAAGAGACCGACGAGACCGACGAGACCGACGAGACCGAGGAAGACGGCGAGAGCGGTGCCGAAGGCGAGGACGGTGCCGACGAGGCGGGCGAGCCCGCCGACGGCCCGGAGAACGCCGGGGACCGTGAGAATCGTCCCGAGAAAGAGTCCGGCCGCCGAGCAGGGGCAGCCGACCCGGAGCAGCCGAGTGACGAGACACCGGACACCGCAGTGGAAAGCGCCGACCCGTCCGGCACGGGTGAGAGAGTGGACCGTTGAGGAAGTCGTGGCCGGTGGGCCCGGGACGATGAGGTGGGGTAACCATGAACGCGCCGTACGACGGTGACCGCGGCCAGGCCGCGGGCGGCTCGGGCCACCCCGAGGGCCCGCCGCCCGAGCACGGCCAGGTGCCGCCGCAGCACCCGGCGGACATGTACCTCCAGGACGCCTACGACCAGGACCCCTACCGGGCCCAGGACCTCACCGCGCAGGACCCGGTCGCCGAGGCGCTCTACGACCGTGCCGCGCACCCCCCGCCGCCGCCTGGCATGCAGCAGCCGCAGCAGCCGCTGTACGGGCGGCCCCCGCAGTCCCCGTACGCCCCCGACCCGCGCGTGTGGGCCCAGACCCCTGCGCCCGAGCCGGAGGGCCCCACGCAGTACCTGCCGTACGGCGACGACCCCCGTACGACGCAGTTCGTGGGTGTGGACGACCTGGTCACGCACTCCAGCGAGGAGCAGCACCAGCCCGACGCCTTCGCCCACCTCTTCCGGGACCAGCAGCAGGGCGGCGCCCGCTCCCCGGAGTCCCCGTCGGTACCCGGCCCGGCGCACGCTCCGGGCGGGCCGGGAGCGGTACCGGCGTACCAGGCTCCGGTGGCTGCGTCGTCCGCGGCGGACCAGACCATGAACCTCACCGCCACGCCCGCCGCGCCCCCCGCGGCTCCCGCCCCCGCCGCCGCCAAGAAGGGCGGACGCGCCGGTAGCCTGCTGAAGTCCAGCGCCGTCATGGCGGCGGGCACGATGGTGTCCCGCCTCACCGGCTTCGTCCGCTCCGCGCTGATCGTCTCGGCGCTGGGCGTCGGTCTGCTCGGCGACACCTTCCAGGTCGCCTACCAGCTGCCCACGATGATCTACATCCTGACCGTCGGCGGCGGCCTCAACTCGGTCTTCGTGCCGCAGCTCGTGCGGGCCATGAAGGAGGACGAGGACGGCGGCGAGGCGTATGCCAACCGCCTGCTCACGCTGGTCATGGTGGCCCTCGGCCTGCTCACGGTCGCCGCGATCGCCGCGGCGCCCGTCCTGATCCGCCTGCTGTCCGACTCGGTCGCCAGCAACCCGGCGGCCAACGAGGTCGGCGTCACGTTCGTCCGCTACTTCCTGCCCTCGATCTTCTTCATGGGCGTCCACGTGGTGATGGGACAGATCCTCAACGCGCGCGGCAAGTTCGGCGCGATGATGTGGACTCCGGTCCTGAACAACATCGTCATCATCGTGACCCTGGGCATGTTCATCTGGGTCTACGGCACCTCCGCCGACTCCGGCATGAAGGTCACGACCATCCCGCCGGAGGGGGAGCGGCTCCTCGGCATCGGGATCCTGCTCGGCCTCGTCGTACAGGCCCTCGCCATGATCCCGTACCTGCGCGAGACCGGTTTCCGCCTTCGACTGCGCTTCGACTGGAAGGGCCACGGACTCGGCAAGGCGGCGACCCTCGCCAAGTGGACCGTGCTGTTCGTCCTGGCCAACCAGGCCGGCGCGCTCGTCGTCACCCAGCTGTCCACGTCGGCGGGCAAGGACTCGCCGGTCGACGGCACCGGCTTTGCCGCCTACGCCAACGCCCAGCTGATCTGGGGACTGCCGCAGGCCATCATCACCGTCTCCCTGATGGCCGCGCTGCTGCCCCGCATCTCCCGCTCGGCGGCCGAGGGCGACGCCGGCGCGGTCCGCGACGACATCTCCCAGGGCCTGCGCACCACGGCCGTCGCGATCGTCCCGATCGCCTTCGGCTTCCTCGCACTCGGCATCCCGATGTGCACGCTGATCTTCGGTTCCTCCGGCACCAGCGAGGCCACGAACATGGGCTTCATGCTGATGGCCTTCGGCCTCGGCCTGATCCCCTACTCCGTGCAGTACGTCGTCCTGCGCGCCTTCTACGCCTACGAGGACACCCGGACCCCCTTCTACAACACGGTCATCGTGGCCGCGGTCAACGCGAGCGCCTCGGCACTCTGTTACTTCGTCCTTTCTGCCCGCTGGGCCGTGGTCGGCATGGCGGCCTCCTACGGCCTGGCGTACGCGATCGGCGTCGGCGTGGCCTGGAACCGGCTGCGCAAGCGGCTCGGCGGCGACCTCGACGGCTCCCATGTCCTGCGGACCTACGCCCGGCTGTGCATCGCCTCCGTTCCGGCCGCCCTGATCAGCGGTGCGGCCTGCTACGGCATCGGCCACAGCCTGGGCCAGGGCGTCCTGGGTTCCTTCGCCGCGCTGCTGGCCGGCGGGGCCCTGTTGCTCGGCGTCTTCTTCGTCGCCGCCCGCCGCATGCGCATCGAGGAGCTCAATTCGCTCGTCGGCATGGTCCGAGGACGCCTGGGTCGCTGAGTCAGGGGGTAGGCGCACAACCATCGTCCGCCGCCGCGTGTCGTGCATAGCGGCGGACTGTGGGCACAATTGGGTTCGGCGTCGCACGGCGCGCACCAGGCCGGACGGCGCGCACTGAATGGGGAGGCAGGAACGACGGTGGCGGAACGGAGCACAGCTGCCGTCGACGTGGCAGACAACAGCGGTGACAAGCCGCTGACCGCACAAGCGGACCAGTCCACGGCCGACGGGGTGGTCAAGAACCGGGAGCAGGACACGGACAGCGACGAGGCACAGGGGAGCGGCGGGGCGGAGCGTCCCGGGAAGGCCTCACCGCCGGAACTGCACAGTGGTCACAAGCTCGCCAGGCGCTATCGCCTCGAAGAGTGCGTCACCCGTCTGGACGGTTTCAGCAGTTGGCGTGCGGTCGACGAAAAACTCCGTCGTGCCGTGGGCGTCCACATCCTGCCCGCGGACCACACCCGGGCCCGTTCGGTGCTGGCAGCGGCCCGCTCGTCCGCCCTGCTCGGAGATCCCCGGTTCGTCCAAGTACTGGACGCAGTCGAGGAGAACGACCTCGTCTACGTGGTCCATGAGTGGCTGCCCGACGCCACCGAGCTGACCGCGTTGCTCGCGGCCGGCCCGCTGGAGCCGCACGACGCCTACCAGATGGCGAGTCAGATCGCCTCCGCCATGGCCGCCGCCCACCGCGAAGGCCTGGCGCATCTGCGTCTGAACCCCAACGCCGTTCTGCGCACCTCCTCGGGGCAGTGGCGCATCCGCGGCCTCGCGGTGAACGCCGCCCTGCGCGGTGTCATCACCGACACCCCTCAGCGCACCGACACCGAGGCGATCGGCGCCCTGCTGTACGCGGCGCTCACCCAGCGCTGGCCCTACGAGAACGACGCCTACGGGCTCTCGGGGCTGCCCAAGGACGTCGGTCTGATCGCCCCCGACCAGGTGCGCGCCGGCGTCCACCGGGGCCTGTCGGAGCTGTCGATGCGCGCCCTCGTCAACGACGGCGCGACCGCCTCCCGGCACGAGGCTGCCTGCACGACGCCGGAGGAGCTGGTGAAGGCGATCGGCGAGATGCCCCGCATCCGCCCGCCGGAGCCCGCGTTCACCGCCCCGCCCGAGTACCAGCGCACGACGTACCAGCAGGGCACCTACGGCCGTCCCTCGCCGCATCCGGGCGTCACCCAGCAGGTGGCGACCCCGCCGCCCCCGCTGCAGAGCCGCACCGGCAAGGCACTGAAGTGGGCGGTCTCCGCCCTCCTCATCGCCGCCCTCGGCCTGGGCAGCTGGCAGCTGGCGGACGCCCTGATGGACCAGGGCCAGTCCGACGACCCCAATCAGACCCAGACGACCGACGACGGCGGCAAAGCCCCGACGAAGCCCGCCAGCCTGCCGATCACCATCACCGGTGCCCGCGACTTCGACCCCGACGGAGACGGGTCCGAGAAGCCCGCCGACATAGACAAGGCATACGACAACAGCCCTTCGACGTACTGGCAGACGGACTTCTACAAGGGTGCCGACTTCGGAAACCTGAAGCCGGGCCTCGGCATCATCCTTGATCTCGGCAAAGTGCAGCAGGTCGGGAAAGCGACCGTTACCTTCGTGGGGAACACCTCCGTCGAACTCCGCGCGGCCTCCAGCGAGACGGAATCGGAGCCCACGTCTCTGGACGCCTTCACGAAGGTTGCCGAGGGCTCCGGCACGAGCGTGACGCTCCAGCCGACCAAGACCGTCAAGACCCGCTACCTCTTGGTCTGGCTGACCAAGCTGCCGCTGACCGACGAGGGCACCTATCGTGGCCGCGTGACGGACATCAAAGTGACCAGCTGAAGGCGAGGAGAGGAGGTCCGATGGCGGAAGGCGCCGGATATGACGGAGCGAGCGACCAGGACCTCCTCACCCGCCACGTAGAGGGCGACCCCGATGCCTTCGGTGAGCTCGTACGGCGTCACCGCGACCGGCTCTGGGCGGTGGCCCTGCGCACGCTGGGAGACCGCGAGGAGGCCGCTGACGCCGTCCAGGACGCCCTCGTCTCCGCCTACCGGGCCGCCCACACCTTCCGCGGCCAGTCCGCCGTCACGACCTGGCTGCACCGCATCACCGTGAATGCCTGTCTGGACCGCGCCCGCAAAGCGGCTTCCCGCAAGACCTCACCGGTCGACGACACCGAGCGACTGGAGCAGCTGCTCGAACCGCACGAGTCGGCGTCCGCGCCCGTCGAACGCAACGACCTGCACCGCCAGCTCCTCGAAGCGCTCGGCACCCTCCCTCCCGACCAGCGAGCCGCCCTCGTCCTCGTGGACATGCAGGGCTACCCGGTCGCCGAGGCCGCCCGCGTGCTCGACGTGCCGACCGGCACGGTGAAGAGCCGCTGCGCCCGGGGCAGAGCCAGACTCCTGCCGCTCCTCACCCATCTACGACCGGCCGGTACCGGCGGCGACAGAGAAAACGGCACAGGACGGAACCGGGCGCAGGGGACATCCGTCCCACCGGCAGCGGAACCTCGGGACGAGGGGCCGGGCAACGCCGGGACAGGCGATTCAGCTGCTGTGAAGGGCGGAGGTGGGCGAGCGTGACCTCGACGAAGGACACGACCGGGCATCCGGACGTCGCGGAGATCTCCGACCTCACCGAGGGCCTGCTCGCTCCCTCCCGGAGCGCCGACGTGCGCCGGCATCTGGACACCTGCGAGCTCTGCGCGGACGTCCACGCGTCGCTCGAGGAGATCCGTGGCCTTCTGGGCACCCTCCCCGGCCCACCGCGCATGCCGGACGATGTCGCCCACCGCATCGATGCCGCACTCGCCGCCGAGGCGCTGTTGAACGCCACGGTGCCGGAGACCGCGGACACCTCGCCATCGGCCGATACCGTCACGACCGACGGCGACGCGCTGCCTGTTTCACGTGAAACAACGACAGCGGCGGACCGGCCCGCCGGGCGCGCCCACGCCGCCACCGGCCCGGGCCGCAAGGACCGCAAGCGGGGCGGCCGCCGCAGGATCGCTGTCCTCGGGACCATCCTCACCGTCGCGGCGCTGGGACTCGGTTCCGTCCTGGTCTCGTCCCTCACGGACGGCGGGGAGCCCGGCACTTCGGCTCATCAGTCGACCGGACCGGACACCTTCTCCGCCAGCGGGCTGGAGGGACGGGTCACCGATCTCCTCGCCAAGGCCGCGGACTCCCGTGGCGCGCACAGCCTGGGCATCGAAGGCGGAACCGACACCGCATCACCCGGTGACCAGTCGACCAAGATCCTCCGGCAGCCCGTGGTGCCTTCCTGCGTTCAGCAGGGCATCGGCCGCAGCGACACGGCGCTCGCCGTCGAGGAGGGCACGTACCAGGGGAAGAACGCCCTCCTCGTCGTGCTGCCGGACACATCCGACAGCACACGGATCGACGCCTACGTCATGGACAAGACCTGTGTGGATCATCCGGCATCGAGTCCGGCGAAGGTTCTGCTGACGAACTCCTACACGCGTCGCTGACGACCCACGTCCCGTCTCGCCGCTGCGCCGTGTCCCCCCGTCATCCCCTACGGTGTGGTCCCTCCGTGTGCCCGGACACACCGGGAATGCACGCCCCTTAGGATCCGTTGGGTGGGGTGAGAGTCCAAGTAGCTCCCACCGCTCAACCGATGCAGTCCAGAGACGAGGAAACAAGCCGTGAGCGACGTCCGTAACGTGATCATCATCGGCTCCGGGCCTGCCGGCTACACCGCGGCGCTGTACACCGCGCGCGCGTCGCTGAAGCCGCTCGTGTTCGAAGGCGCCGTCACCGCGGGCGGCGCTCTGATGAACACCACCGAGGTGGAGAACTTCCCCGGCTTCCAGGACGGCATCATGGGCCCCGAGCTCATGGACAACATGCGCGCCCAGGCCGAGCGCTTCGGTGCCGAGCTGATCCCCGACGACATCGTCTCCGTTGACCTCACGGGTGAGATCAAGACCGTCACGGACACCGCGGGCACGATCCACCGGGCCAAGGCCGTCATCGTGACCACCGGCTCCCAGCACCGCAAGCTCGGCCTGCCGAACGAGGACGCCCTCTCCGGCCGGGGTGTCTCCTGGTGTGCCACCTGTGACGGCTTCTTCTTCAAGGACCAGGACATCGCCGTGATCGGCGGCGGCGACACCGCGATGGAGGAGGCGACCTTCCTCTCCCGCTTCGCCAAGTCCGTGACGATCATCCACCGCCGGGAGACCCTGCGCGCCTCCAAGGCGATGCAGGAACGCGCCTTCGCCGACCCGAAGATCAAGTTCATCTGGGACAGCGAAGTCGCCGAGATCCAGGGCGACCCGAAGCTGGCCGGGCTGAAGCTGCGCAACCTCAAGACGGGTGAGCTCTCGGACCTCCCGGTGACCGGCCTCTTCATCGCGATCGGCCACGACCCGCGCACCGAGCTCTTCAAGGGTCAGCTCGACCTGGACGAGGAGGGTTACCTGAAGGTCGCCGCGCCCTCCACCCGGACGAACCTGACGGGTGTCTTCGCCGCCGGCGACGTGGTCGACCACACCTACCGCCAGGCGATCACCGCGGCCGGCACCGGCTGCTCCTCCGCTCTGGACGCCGAGCGCTACCTCGCCGGCCTCGCGGACGAGGAGCAGGCCGAGCCCGAGAAGACCGCAGTCTGACCCTCTCCCGCCCCACCGCCCAGAGAATTAAGGAGCCCCCTGTGGCCGGCACCCTGAAGAATGTGACCGACGCCGACTTCGACGAGGTCGTCCTCAAGAGCGACAAGCCCGTCCTGGTGGACTTCTGGGCCGCCTGGTGCGGCCCGTGCCGCCAGATTGCCCCCTCTCTCGAGGCCATCGCCGCCGAGCACGGCGACAAGATCGAGATCGTCAAGCTCAACATCGACGAGAACCCGGGTACGGCCGCCAAGTACGGCGTCATGTCGATCCCGACGCTGAACGTGTACCAGGACGGCGAGGTCGCCAAGACCATCGTCGGTGCCAAGCCGAAGGCCGCGCTCGTCCGCGACCTGGAGAGCTTCATCTCCGAGTGACACGCTGAGCCGTCCCGTCGACGGCTGATGTTTCACGTGAAACACGAATGGGCCAGCCCTCAGGGGCTGGCCCATTGCGTTACCGATCTTCAGAGCGGACGCAGCGCCGGCTCCTTCTGGACCGCACCCAGCAGCCGGTCGAGCGCCATCTCCACGTCTTCCTTCCAGGAGAGCGTGGTCCGCAGCTCCAGCCTCATCCGAGGATGAGCGGGATGAGGACGCACCGTCTTGAAGCCCACCGCCAGCAGATGGTCGGCCGGGAGGACACAGGCCGGCTCCTTCCAGCGTGCGTCGCCGAACGCCTCGATCGCTTTGAAGCCCCGTCGCAGCAGATCCTTGGCGACCGTCTGAACCATCACACGGCCAAGCCCCTGCCCCTGGTAGCCCGGCATGATGAACGCGGTCATCAACTGCACGGCGTCCGGCGACACAGGGCTCGTGGGGAACGCCGTCGAGCGGGGAACGTAGGCGGGCGGCGCGTAGAGCACGAACCCCACGGGAACGTCGTCCACATAGACGACCCGGCCGCACGACCCCCAGTCCAGCAGGACAGCGGAGATCCAGGACTCCTTCTCCAGAGCGGGCGTACCCGCCCTTACCGCGGCCGCACTGCTGACGGGGTCCAGCTCCCAGAAGACACACGCCCGACAGCGCTTGGGTAGGTCTTGAAGGTTGTCCAGCGTGAGCGGTACGAGCCGACGCCCCATGAAGGCTGTTCCTCGCTTCCTTCGCTCGCAGCGTCGCGAGCGGCTGTCAGAGCGCTCCGTTCCCTGAGCAGGCTGCCGACGAAGCCGCCGACCGCGCCCAGGCCCAGCCCGGCGCTCACCAGTCCGGTCCGGCTCATCGTTCGCATGGCCCCCGCCTCCCGCTCCGAGGTACTGCCAGGTGGATGCGCCACAACCCCATCGCATCGTATCCACGATGCGATTCCATCGATACCGCCTGAAAGCAAAGAGCGAGCCGTGTTCCGGTACACACCGGACACGGCTCGCTCACAGGTCCCACGGCCGACAGGCGCTCGGCCGAGCCGCGGCTCAGTCTTCCGACTCCTCGGCGTCGCCGTCCACGAGGCCCTTCTGCAGTACGGGGCCTTCGCCGGGCGCGAGCGAGTCGAGGATGCGCTCCAGATCCTCCATGGACGCGAACTCGACGGTGATCTTGCCCTTCTTCTGGCCCAGGTCGACCTTCACCCGGGTTTCGAAGCGGTCCGAGAGCCGGGTCGCGAGGTCGGTCAGTGCCGGAGAGACCCGGCCGCCGGCCCTCGGCCCCTTGGCACGCTGAGCCGTCTGCGGACGCGAACCCATGAGGGTCACGATCTCCTCGACAGCCCGTACCGAAAGACCCTCGGCCACGATGCGGTGGGCCAGCCGGTCCTGCTCCTCCGAGTCATCGACCGAGAGAAGGGCCCGGGCGTGACCGGCGGAGAGCACTCCGGCCGCGACCCGGCGCTGAACCGCCGGCGAGAGCTTCAGCAGACGCAGCGTGTTGGAGACCTGCGGGCGGGATCGACCGATGCGGTCCGCCAGTTGGTCGTGCGTGCAGTTGAAGTCCTTCAGCAACTGGTCGTAGGCGGCTGCCTCTTCGAGCGGGTTCAGCTGGGCCCGGTGGAGGTTCTCCAGAAGCGCGTCCAGGAGAAGCTTCTCGTCATCCGTGGCCCGCACGATCGCCGGGATCGCCTCCAGGCCGGCCTCACGGCAGGCCCGGAAACGCCGCTCACCCATGATCAGCTCATAGCGCGCGGGGCCCAGCTGGCGGACGACGACCGGCTGGAGCAGACCGACCTCCTTGATGGAGGTGATGAGCTCGTGCAGCGCGTCCTCGTCGAAGACCTCACGGGGCTGACGCGGGTTCGGCGCGATGTGGTCGAGGGGAATCTCGGCGAAGTGCGCGCCGACGGGCGGCGCCGGCATCTCCACGGAGCCGTTCGCCGACACCTCCTCCGTTTCACGTGAAACAGGCAGCAGCGCGGCCACCTTCGCCGCTGCCACCCCGCGGTCGTTCGTCAGAGCCGACAGGGTTGCGGGGGACATGGATCCTCCGCCTCCCACCGCGGCCTGCGCCGGTGTCTTCTCCGTCGGGGCAGCAGGGATCAGTGCACCAAGACCGCGGCCCAGCCCCCTCCGTCGCTCACTCACTGAATGCCCTCCACCATGTTCGCGTTGTTCTGGGCGCCGATATGGGCGTGTGTCCCGTCGTAGCTGACCCCGACACCTCGCAGCGCCAGCTCTCGTGCTGCCTCAAGGTAGGAGAGAGCACCGCTCGATCCCGGATCGTAGGTCAGCACCGTCTGGCCGTAGCTCGGCGCCTCGGAGATACGGACCGAGCGGGGAATGCTCGTCCGCAGCACCTCCTCCACGAAGTGGGTGCGCACCTCCTCCGCGACCTGCGACGCGAGGCGCGTCCGGCCGTCGTACATGGTGAGCAGAATGGTCGACACATGCAGGGTGGGATTGAGGTGTCCCCGCACCAGGTCGACGTTGCGCAGCAACTGCCCCAGACCTTCCAGCGCGTAGTACTCGCACTGGATCGGGATGAGGACCTCGGCGCCGGCCACCATCGCGTTGACCGTCAACAGGCCGAGCGACGGCGGGCAGTCGATGAGGATGTAGTCCAGCGGCTGCTCGTAAGCCTGGATCGCTCGCTGGAGGCGGCTCTCACGTGCCACCAGGGACACCAACTCGATCTCCGCGCCGGCGAGATCGATCGTGGCGGGAGCGCAGAAGAGACCTTCTACATCAGGAACGGGCTGGACGACTTCCGCGAGCGGGCGACTGTCGACCAACACGTCATAGATGGACGGAACCTCGGCGTGGTGGTCGATTCCCAGGGCGGTGGACGCGTTGCCCTGGGGGTCGAGGTCGACCACCAGGACCCGGCCACCGTGCAGGGCCAGGGAAGCGGCAAGGTTGACGGTCGTCGTCGTCTTGCCCACCCCGCCCTTCTGGTTGGCGACGACGATCACACGGGTCTGCTCAGGACGTGGCAGGCCCTCGCCGGCGCGGCCCAGAGCCTCCACAGCGAGTTGGGCAGCACGACCGATCGGGGTGTCGTCCATCGGGGGCGGTGTTTCACGTGAAACATCCTCCCCAAAAGACTCGGTACGGGGACCGGGGACCGGATCGGTCATCGGTCCCGCGATGTTGGCGTCGGACCGCAAGGATTCACTCTCCTCGACTTCAGGCTCGCAATGAACAGAGCCTCCCATGGCTTCGGGGTCGTGAACCAGTGAGGCCTGGTGTTCTGTGGAGAAATCCACCTCTGTGGACAACTCCCGTCTCTCATCGAGTGAACCGAGAGGCTTACGGTCGCGGGGTTCGGCTGCGGCGCGGCCGCGGCTGATGATGCCGTGGAGCAGGGAGCGACGTTTCACGTGAAACACGATGCACAGCCTCGGCGGCCGGATCCCTCGCGACACTCCGTGATGCGTAGGTTTGGCTGCTTGTGTGGAGTAGGTCTCAGCGGCGTCGGCGCGTTCGGCTGGTCCGGGCTGCCTTGGCCCGCTTGGCGGCGAACCTCACACCGCCCGGGCTCTCCCCGACCTCGACCCGCACCACCGTGGACAGCGGATCCACCACGCCCTCGCCGACATGCAGGATCGAGGTGCCCACGGCTCCGAGCTTGCTCAGCGCGGTGGACGCGCTCTTCAGCTCCTCCTCGGCGGTGTCGCCCTTGAGGGCGAGCATCTCACCGTAGGGGCGCAGCAGCGGGATGCCCCAGGCGGCCAGGCGGTCCAGCGGCGCCACCGCACGAGCGGTCACCACATGCACCGGCGGCATCGTGCCCATGACCTCCTCGGCACGGCCACGCGCGACCGTCACATGGTCCAGGCCGAGGAGCTCGACGACTTCGGTGAGGAAGTTGGTCCGTCGCAGGAGCGGCTCCAACAGGGTGATCTTCAGATCCTCCCGCACGAGCGCCAGGGGAATGCCGGGCAGCCCGGCACCCGAACCGACGTCGCAGACGGTCACGCCCTCGGGCACGACCTCGGAGAGCACCGCGCAGTTCAACATATGCCTCTCCCAGAGGCGGGGTACCTCTCGTGGGCCGATGAGCCCACGCTGCACGCCTGCCTCGGCCAGGAGCTCGGCGTATCGGACCGCATCGCCGAAGCGATCGCCGAATACCTCTCGTGCCACCTCAGGCGCAGGGGGGAGCTCCGCTGCCTCCGTCACGGGGACCGTCCTTCCGTACCGCATCAGCGCTGCGAGCGCCGACCACCAGAACTACCGGGCTGACAAAGTTTCGGCCCCGTCTGCGCAACAGACGGGGCCGGAGACACGTACGTACCGAATCAGTTGGGCAGGACGACGACGAAGCGCTGCGGCTCCTCGCCCTCCGACTCGCTGCGCAGGCCGGCGACCTTGACCGCGTCGTGGACGACCTTGCGCTCGAAGGGCGTCATCGGCTTCAGCTTGACCGGCTCACCGCTGTTCTTCGCGTCGGCCGCGGCCTTGGCACCCAGCTCGGAGAGCTCGGCACGCTTCTGGGCACGGTAACCCGCGATGTCCAGCATCAGCCGACTGCGGTCGCCGGTCTCCCGGTGGACGGCCAGGCGCGTGAGTTCCTGGAGCGCCTCCAACACCTCGCCGTCCCGACCGACCAGCTTGAGCAGGTCACGGGTGCCCGCGTCGCTGATGATCGACACAGAGGCGCGGTCGGCCTCGACGTCCATGTCGATGTCGCCGTCGAGATCGGCGATGTCCAGCAGACCCTCGAGGTAGTCCGCCGCGATCTCGCCCTCTTGCTCCAGGCGGGTCAGGGTGTCTGCACCCTCGGCGGCGGCGGAGGTGGTGCCTTCCGTCACGGGATGGGCTCCTTCTTACTTCTTGGACGGGGACTTGGGGCGCTGCGGGCCGCCCTTGCGCTGCCCGGACTGGGCCTTGCTACGGCCTCCGCTGCCGGCGGGCTTGGGAGCCGCCTGCTTGGCCGTACCGGCGGCTCCGGAGGGCTTGGCGTCCTCCGGCTCGTCGGACTTGCTCAGGGAGATGGTCTCGTCGGCACCCTTCGCCGCGGCCGTGGACTGGCGCTGCGACTTCGACTGCCGCTTGGGCTGCTGCCGCTTGGCGGCGGCCGCGCTCGTCGGTGTGCCGTCCTCGGCCTGGGCCGCGGCCTGGGACTCGCTCTTGATCACCGTGCCGTCGGTCTGGGCGGCGAAGCCCACCTTGGTCAGACCGTTGATGAACTTGCGCTCGGCGTCGTTGCGGTCGCGGCCCTTGGCCACGATGGCCTTGACGATGGCCCGCTCGCCACGGCTGCGGGTCTTGCCGTGGTGCGTGACGTGCTTGTACAGCCGCTCCAGGTACGCGGCCTGAGCCTTGGAACCCGGGGTCGGGTTGTTGCGGATCACGTACATCTGCTGGCCCATGGTCCACACGTTGGTGGTCAGCCAGTAGACGAGCACACCGACGGGGAAGTTGATGCCGAAGACGGCGAACATGACGGGGAAGACGTACATCAGCATCTTCTGCTGCTGCATGAACGGGGTCTTCACCGAGGTGTCGACGTTCTTCGTCATCAGCTGGCGCTGCGTGAAGAACTGCGACGCCGACATCATGATGATCATGATCGCGGTCACGATGCGGACGTTGGTCAGCGAGGCGTCGAACGACACCAGGTCCGACGCGCTGTCCGTGAACTTCGCGGCCAACGGGGCACCGAAGATGTGCGCCTTCTGCGCGCTCTCCAGCAGGCTGTCGTTGATCACGCCAATGGTCTCGCCGTTGGCGATGCCGTTGAGCACGTGGTACAGGGCGAAGAAGAACGGGGACTGCGCCAGGATGGGAAGGCACGAGGAGAGCGGGTTGGTGCCCGTCTCCTTGTACAGCTTCATCATCTCTTCGGACTGACGCTGTTTGTCGTTCTTGTAGCGCTCCTGGATCTTCTTCATCTCGGGCTGCAGCGTCTGCATCGCCCGCGTCGCCTTGATCTGCTTCACGAAGAGCGGGATCAGGCAGATACGGATCAGAATCACCAGGGACACGATCGACAGGCCCCAGGCCCACCCGGTGTCAGGGCCGAAGATGGCCCCGTACACCTTGTGGAACTGGACGATGACCCAGGAGACAGGTGTCGTGATGAAGCTGAAGAGGCTGGCAATCGTGTCCACTAATCATGCTCCTTGGGCATGGGACGGTGTCTCTGCGGCCGGGCTCGAAGGAGAAGGAAGTCCCTCTTCGGTGGCCGTTTCGGCGGCGGAGGTCCCGCCCCTGCGTGCACGCCAGGCGTCACGCAACATTTCGTGCCACCGCGGGCGCTTGCGCGGCGGAACATGGTCCACGCCACCGAGCGACCACGGATTGCACCGCAGGATCCGCCAGGCGGTAAGTGCCGTTCCCTTGATCGCGCCGTGCCGGTCGATGGCCGTGAAGCCGTAGTGGGAGCACGACGGGTAGTACTTGCACACCGGCCCGAGCAGCGGACTGATCGTCCACTGGTAGAGCTTGATCAGAGCCAGCAGCGGGTACTTCATCGCGCGCCCCCTCCCAGTAGCCGTTGAAGGGCGGCATCCAGGTCTTGGGCCAGCTGTGCGTGGTCGGCGTCGCCCGCCCCGGGCAACGCCCGTACGACTACCAGGCTACCGGGGGGGAACAGGGTGACTCGGTCGCGCATCAGATGACGCAGTCTGCGCTTCACCTTGTTGCGTACGACCGCGCCGCCCACGGCCTTGCTCACGACGAAACCCGCACGCGTCGGGGGAGCGCTCTCCCCAGGCGCGTGCGGGTCCGTGGCACCGCTTCGAAGATGGACCACGAGGGTCGGGCGGCCGGCCCGACGACCTCGTCGTACAGCGGTCGCGAAGTCCTCGCGCCGCCTCAGCCGATGCTCGGTAGGCAGCACGACGTCATGACCTGATCAGGCTCAGGCGGACAGGTTGGTGCGACCCTTGCTGCGGCGGTTCGCGAGAATCGCGCGACCGGCACGGGTGCGCATCCGCAGGCGGAAGCCGTGGGTCTTGGCGCGACGACGGTTGTTCGGCTGGAAGGTGCGCTTGCTCACTCGGGGGCTCCAGAAATCAATCGGTGGTGGCGGGGTGCCGTCCTGGCTGTCACCGTGCGCCCACGAGGTAGCTCGCGGTTAAACGCCCGAGTGCACCGCTTCCCGATCACCTGACGTGATCTGTGCCCATCGGAGACAGGCGGCAGCAGCCATCGACAACTCGACCTGGTTACGGTACGCGCGGCTGCGCCATTCGGTCAAACCGGCGGTCACGGGGGACACTATCCACAGGCTGGGGACAACAACTTGAACCGTAGCCGTCGCCCTGACTACCGTGGCTGAACTCCGATTCGTTCCTTTGTCCCTGGCCCCACCCGATATGAATCCCGACCGTCCCACAACCACACGTTCGTGGGACCCACGAGAGAGCGTGCCCTGTGGCTGACGTGCCTGCCGATCTTGCCGCAGTGTGGCCACGAGTACTGGAGCAGCTCCTCGGGGAGGGCCGCGGCCAGGGTGTCGAGGTGAAGGACGAACACTGGATCCGGCGCTGCCAGCCGCTGGCGCTGGTCGCCGACACCGCCCTGCTCGCCGTACCGAACGAGTTCGCGAAGGGCGTCCTCGAAGGCCGTCTCGCCCCGATCGTCAGCGAGACGCTGAGCCGCGAGTGCGGGCGGCCGATCCGCATCGCGATCACCGTCGACGACTCCGTCGGCGAACCCCCTGCCCCGCCGTTGCCTTCCGCGCAGCAGCAGTCGCGCTACGAGGAGACCGAGCTCCCGGCCGGCCCCTACGACGGTCAGGACAGCCGGTACGAAGGTCAGGGGGACGGCCGGTACGACAACGGCTACGACAAGTCGCACGAGAGCCAGTACGAGGGCTACGGCCGGCACCGCGCCGAGCCGCTGCCCCCGACGCCCGGCGACCAGCTGCCCGGCTCGCGCCCGGACCAGATGCCCACCGCGCGGCCCGCGTACCCGTCGGAGTACCAGCGGCCGGAGCCCGGCGCCTGGCCTCGGCCGCAGCAGGACGAGCACAGCTGGCAGCAGCAGCGGCTCGGCTTCCCGGAGCGCGACCCCTACGCGTCGCCCTCGTCGCAGGACACGTACGGCGGACCCGCGTCCCAGGCCCCGTACGGCGCCCCGCCGCAGCAGGACTCCTACGGCCCGCCGTCGCAGGACTACCGTCCCCAGTCGATGGAGCGGCCGCCGTACGACCCCTCGCCGTACCGGCAGAAGCGCTCGGAGTACGAGCAGTCACGCTCCGACTACGACCAGCGCGACACCGGTCGGCGTGAGCTGTCCGACCCGTCGGCCGGGCCCGGTCATCCGCACCGCGGCGGCCCGGCGGGACCCGGCCAGCCCGGCGCCGGCGGTCCCGGCCAGTCGGCCAAGCAGTCCTCGCCGACGCCCGGCCCCGGTGAGCCGACCGCACGCCTGAACCCGAAGTACCTCTTCGACACCTTCGTCATCGGCGCTTCCAACCGGTTCGCGCACGCGGCCGCGGTCGCCGTCGCCGAGGCGCCCGCGAAGGCCTACAACCCCCTGTTCATCTACGGGGAGTCGGGCCTCGGCAAGACGCACCTGCTGCATGCCATCGGGCACTACGCGCGGAGCCTCTACCCAGGCACGCGCGTGCGCTACGTGAGCTCCGAGGAGTTCACCAACGAGTTCATCAACTCCATCCGCGACGGCAAGGGCGACAGCTTCCGCAAGCGGTACCGCGAGATGGACATCCTGCTCGTCGACGACATCCAGTTCCTCGCGGACAAGGAGTCGACGCAGGAGGAGTTCTTCCACACCTTCAACACGCTCCACAACGCCAACAAGCAGATCGTGCTGTCCAGCGACCGGCCGCCGAAGCAGCTGGTGACGCTGGAGGACCGGCTGCGGAACCGTTTCGAGTGGGGCCTGATCACCGATGTGCAGCCGCCCGAGCTGGAGACGCGGATCGCGATCCTCCGCAAGAAGGCGGTCCAGGAGCAGCTGAACGCGCCGCCGGAGGTGCTCGAGTTCATCGCGTCCCGGATCTCGCGCAACATCCGCGAGCTGGAGGGCGCGCTGATCCGGGTGACGGCGTTCGCCTCGCTCAACCGGCAGCCGGTGGACCTGGGACTGACCGAGATCGTCCTGAAGGACCTGATC
This sequence comes from Actinobacteria bacterium OV320, assembly GCA_001298545.1. GTDB lineage: Bacteria > Actinomycetota > Actinomycetes > Streptomycetales > Streptomycetaceae > Streptomyces > Streptomyces coriariae. Next base: position 577,123 of record LJCX01000028.1, on the reverse strand, counting down.
CCCGGTGGCGAGGACTCCGCCCCGGAGATCACCTCGACGGCCATCATGGGCGCCACCGCCGACTACTTCGGACTGACGGTCGAGGACCTGTGCGGCACCTCGCGCGGGCGCGCGCTGGTGACGGCCCGGCAGATCGCCATGTACCTGTGCCGCGAGCTGACGGACCTTTCGCTGCCGAAGATCGGCGCGCTGTTCGGCGGCCGTGACCACACGACGGTCATGCACGCGGACCGCAAGATCCGCAATCTGATGGCCGAGCGGCGCTCCATCTACAACCAGGTGACCGAGCTGACCAACCGCATCAAGAACGGCTAGACGGCACCGCAGAACGCCTCACAGACGTCGCTGAGGGCGCCCCCGGAGGGAGATCCGGGGGCGCCCTCCGTCGTTCCCGGGCGCGGCGCGGCCCAGCGCGGGGCGGCGCGGCCCAGCGCGGCGCGGGGCGGGACGGGGCGGGGGCGGGACGCGCCGAGCCTGTGGACCCTCGTCGACGGGGCGGGCGGGCGCGGCGAGGCGACAGCGGCCGAACCCGGGCTTGATCCAGAGCGCGCTGTCGAGCTTGGCCCGGCGCCCGCTCCAGGGCTTGACGCAGTGCCCGGCGCGGGCAGCCGCGAGGTCGATCCGAGGCTCATCCCGTGCCGATCCCGAGCCAATCTCAAGCCGCTCTCAAGCCGATCCGAGGCCGATCTCAAGCCGATCCGAGGCCGCTCCCGAGCCGAAACGGCACCGGAGCCGGGCCGGACCTCGCCTGCCAACGGTCGTCCACCGCTCACCCGTTGTTCGATTAACGGCCGGGTTACGGCCACTCTCCACAGATTCGGTGACTTTTTCCCGTCCACACCCTGGGGACTGGGAAGTTGTCCAGACTGTGTCCACAGGCGCCGCCGGTGCGGGACCATCGGAGCAGGTCACCTGGCTGTGGATTCGTGGACGAAGGATCTCCACAGGCTGTGGACAAATAAATGATCCACAGGCTGTGCACGAAGTTGTCCACCGACAACCCACAGGCTGCGGCCCGTTGTCCCCAGCGATCTCGGGCTTCTCCACATGTCTGTCCACTGTTCGGCAACACGGCGCGCCTCCTCACCGGGTCGAGTGAAAGGCGTCACACGAAGGTGCCGGGTTGCCCTGTGGGAAAGGTGGGTAAACCTGGGGACGCCGCTGGGGAGAACTCGCCTCAGCCTGTGCACGGCGTGTGCAGAACTTTCTGTTCTCCACAGAAGGCCCCGGTTGTCCACCGCCTCCGCCCACAGGCCCGGTGGATAAAATTCCGCCTCTGAGCTGCGAAAACACGGTTATCCACTGTATCCACAGCCCCTACTACTACTCCCAACTAGAGAGAGCGAGAAATCCGTTTAGAAGGGGGTCCTGTGCACAACTCGCTCCTCGGTGCCCGGCTGCCCCTCGTCACGACTTGACCCCGAGGGGCACCGACTGTCAGTGCGGTGCGTCAGACTGGTCCCCGTTGGTCCTGCCCCTCGTCGGGGCCGACCACACCGAGACAGACGACGAAGGCCAGGCAGGGCGAGAAGCGCCGGCAACAGCAGGAGGCGGCAAGAGTGAAGATCCGGGTGGAACGCGACGTACTCGCGGAGGCCGTGGCCTGGGCGGCACGCAGCCTCCCGGCCCGTCCGCCGGCGCCTGTCCTCGCCGGCCTGCTGCTGAAGGCGGAGGACGGCCAGCTGAGCCTGTCCAGCTTCGACTACGAGGTCTCCGCGCGGGTCTCCGTGGACACCGAGGTCGAGGAGGAGGGCACGGTCCTCGTCTCCGGCCGTCTGCTCGCGGACATCTGCCGTGCGCTGCCCAACCGCCCGGTGGAGATCTCCACAGACGGTGTACGGGCGACGGTGGTCTGCGGTTCCTCGCGGTTCACCCTCCACACACTGCCTGTGGAGGAGTACCCGTCCCTGCCGCAGATGCCGAACGCGACGGGCACGGTCCCCGGCGAGGTCTTCGCCTCCGCGGCCGCCCAGGTCGCCATCGCCGCCGGCCGTGACGACACGCTGCCGGTGCTCACCGGTGTGCGCATCGAGATCGAGGGCGACACGGTCACGCTGGCCTCCACCGACCGCTACCGCTTCGCGGTCCGCGAGTTCCTGTGGAAGCCGGAGAACCCGGACGCCTCCGCGGTCGCCCTGGTGCCCGCCAAGACGCTCCTGGACACCGCCAAGGCGCTCACGAGCGGCGACAGCGTCATCCTGGCGCTCTCCGGATCCGGCGCGGGCGAGGGCCTGATCGGTTTCGAGGGCGCGGGACGGCGTACGACGACCCGCCTTCTGGAGGGCGACCTCCCGAAGTACCGCACGCTGTTCCCGACCGAGTTCAACTCCGTCGCCGTGATCGAGACCGCCCCCTTCGTGGAGGCCGTCAAGCGTGTGGCCCTGGTCGCCGAGCGCAACACCCCGGTGCGGCTCAGCTTCGAGCAGGGCGTGCTCATCCTGGAGGCCGGCTCCAGTGACGACGCACAGGCTGTGGAGCGGGTCGACGCCCAGCTCGAGGGCGACGACATCTCGATCGCCTTCAACCCGACCTTCCTGCTGGACGGCCTGAGCGCCATCGACTCCCCGGTCGCCCAGCTGTCCTTCACGACGTCCACGAAGCCCGCGCTGCTCAGCGGCAAGCCGGCGCTGGACGCGGAGGCGGACGAGGCCTACAAGTACCTGATCATGCCGGTGCGTCTCAGCGGCTGACGCTCGTGCCGTGATCCGACCGGTCGTCCACAGGCGGTGGACGACCGGGGCGGTCCCTGGGGAGAAGCCACCGGTGAATCCCCAGGTGGGGTCGTACGTCTGAGCGCGTATGCCCACAGGTGTGCGTGACCGTCCGGGTTTAGGCTCGGACATGGGTACGAAGGTGCCCCACACGCCACACAGCGACTTAAGGAACAACTGATGGAGCTCGGTCTCGTCGGCCTCGGCAAGATGGGCGGCAACATGCGCGAGCGGATCCGCCGCGCCGGCCACACCGTCGTCGGATACGACCGCAACCCGGACCTCGCCGATGTCCACAGCCTCGAAGAGCTTGTGGGCAAGCTCGAGGGCCCGCGCGTGGTCTGGGTGATGGTCCCGGCAGGCGCCGCCACCCAGTCGACCGTCGACGAGCTCGCCGAGCTGCTGGAGCCGGGCGACGTCGTCGTGGACGGCGGCAACTCCCGCTGGACGGACGACGAGAAGCACGCCGGGGAACTGGCAGCCAAGGGCATCGGCTTCGTCGACTGCGGCGTCTCCGGCGGTGTCTGGGGCCTGGAGAACGGCTACGCGCTGATGTACGGCGGAGACGCCGAGCACGTGGCCAAGGTGCAGCCCGTCTTCGACGCGCTCAAGCCCGAGGGCGACTTCGGCGCGGTGCACGCCGGCAAGGTCGGCGCCGGCCACTTCGCGAAGATGGTCCACAACGGCATCGAGTACGCCATGATGCAGGCCTACGCCGAGGGCTGGGAGCTGCTGGAGAAGGTCGACTCCGTCACGGACGTGCGCGAGGTCTTCCGCTCCTGGCAGGAGGGCACGGTCATCCGGTCCTGGCTGCTCGACCTGGCCGTCAACGCCCTCGACGAGGACGAGCACCTCGACAGGCTGCGCGGCTTCGCCCAGGACTCCGGCGAGGGCCGCTGGACGGTCGAGGCCGCGATCGACAACGCCGTGCCGCTGCCGGCCATCACGGCCTCGCTGTTCGCGCGGTTCGCCTCCCGCCAGGAGGACTCGCCGCAGATGAAGATGATCGCGGCGCTGCGCAACCAGTTCGGCGGCCACGCGGTCGAGAAGAAGTAGTCCACAGGGTCGCTCCGCGATCCACAACCCTGGGGGAGGTCGGCGAACGACCATGCACGTCACGCATCTGTCGCTGGCCGACTTCCGCTCGTACGCCCGGGTCGAGGTTCCGCTCGACCCGGGCGTCACCTCGTTCGTGGGCCCCAACGGGCAGGGCAAGACGAACCTCGTCGAGGCCGTCGGCTACCTCGCCACCCTCGGCAGCCACCGGGTCGCCTCGGACGCGCCCCTGGTGCGCATGGGCGCCGACCGCGCGATCATCCGGGCGCAGATCAGGCAGGGCGAGCGACAGCAGCTGATCGAGCTGGAGCTGAACCCGGGCAAGGCCAACCGTGCCCGCATCAACAGGTCCTCGCAGGTCAGACCCCGTGATGTGCTGGGCATCGTACGGACCGTGCTGTTCGCGCCCGAGGATCTCGCGCTGATCAAGGGCGATCCCGGTGAGCGGCGCCGTTTCCTCGACGAGCTGATCACCGCGCGCTCCCCGCGGATGGCGGGCGTGCGCTCGGACTACGAGCGGGTCCTCAAGCAGCGCAACACGCTCCTCAAGTCGGCCGCGCTCGCGCGACGGCACGGCGGCCGCTCCATGGACCTGTCGACCCTCGACGTGTGGGACCAGCACCTCGCGCGCGTGGGCGCCGAGTTGCTCGCCCAGCGCCTCGACCTGGTCGCCGCGATCCAGCCGCTCGCCGACAAGGCGTACGAGCAGCTGGCGCCCGGCGGCGGTCCGGTGGCCCTGGAGTACAAGCCGTCCGCGCCCGGTGAGGCACACACGCGTGAGGACCTCTACGGGCAGCTGATGGCCGCGCTCGCGGACGTCCGCAAGCAGGAGATCGAGCGGGGCGTGACCCTGGTCGGCCCGCATCGGGACGACGTGGTTCTCAAGCTCGGCCAGCTGCCCGCCAAGGGGTACGCCTCCCACGGCGAGTCCTGGTCGTACGCGCTGGCGCTGCGGCTGGCCTCGTACGACCTGCTGCGGGCCGAGGGCAATGAGCCGGTGCTGGTCCTGGACGACGTCTTCGCGGAGCTGGACGTCCGTCGGCGGGAACGGCTGGCCGAGCTGGTGGCGCCCGGTGAGCAGGTGCTGGTGACGGCGGCGGTCGACGACGACGTGCCGCATGTGCTCGCGGGGGCCAGGTACGCCGTGACCGAGGGGACGGTGGAGCGCGTATGACCGCCGAGGAGCCCCCGAAGCGGGCCCCCGAGCCGTCCGGCGTCGACCTCGCGCGGGTGGCGCTCAGGGCGGCCCGCGAGCAGGCACGCGCGCGTGGGGACGCGGCTCAGCAGAAGAAGCAGGCACGGCGCGGCGGCGGCCTGCGCTCCGGCGCGCGCGCGGACGGCCGCGATCCCATGGCGCTGGGCGCGGCGATCAACCGGCTGCTCAACGAGCGCGGGTGGGAGGCGCCGGCGGCGGTGGGCGGTGTGATGGGCCGGTGGCCGCAGATCGTCGGCGAGGACGTGGCCAAGCACTGCGTGCCGGAGAAGTACGACGAGGACGAGCGGGCGCTGATCGTGCGCTGTGACTCCACGGCCTGGGCGACGAACCTGCGGCTGCTCGCGCCGACCGTGGTCGCGCGCCTCAACGAGGATCTGGGCCACGGGACGGTGCGCCAGATCAAGGTGCTCGGTCCCAACGGCCCCGCACGCCGCTACGGCCCCCTCAGGGCCCCTGGGAGCACTGGTCCCGGCGACACCTACGGGTGACGTGCGTCACGCTTTTCGAGGCCGGGAGGGTCCTGCGGGAACCGCCCGGCCTTCGTCGTGTGTGCCTGCGTGCGGGTGCGAATCCGGACGTGACTCCCAAGTAGCCAAGGGTTGACACCCGGAAGCGCTGAGTGCCTCCGTGAGCCTCTTGGAGCCCCCTTCCGTATATCGGGACCCGGAAGAGACCGGTTGAGGGCGGCACATGCGGACTCAGGTACCGGCAAACCCCCATCAGTGTCAGTGCTACCGGTAGACTGGAAGCCAATCCCGCCCCGAACGTGGGGACCGCCCGGGAGAAGCTGAGCAACGCTGATCAAGGCTTACCAACGCAACATGCCGCAGCCGCTCCGGCAACCTGCCGACGAGCCTGGCTGGTGCTGTGCCAGAAAGGGCGCTTCGTGGCCGATTCCGGCAACCCCAACGAGAACATCCCGTCCACCGACGCCGGCGCGAGCGGCGGGGCAGCCGCCTCGACCAGCGAGGTCACCACCTCGTACGACGCCAGCGCCATTACCGTCCTCGAGGGTCTGGACGCGGTCCGTAAGCGACCCGGTATGTACATCGGCTCGACCGGCGAGCGCGGCCTGCACCACCTCGTGTACGAGGTCGTCGACAACTCGGTCGACGAGGCGCTGGCCGGCCACGCGGACACCATCGACGTGACGATCCTGGCCGACGGGGGTGTCCGCGTCATCGACAACGGCCGCGGTATCCCGGTGGGCATCGTCGCGTCCGAGGGCAAGCCCGCCCTCGAGGTCGTGCTGACCGTGCTGCACGCGGGCGGCAAGTTCGGCGGCGGCGGCTACGCGGTCTCCGGTGGTCTGCACGGCGTGGGCGTATCGGTCGTGAACGCCCTGTCGAGCAAGGTCGCGGTCGAGGTGAAGACCGACGGCCACCGCCACACGCAGGACTACAAGATGGGCGTCCCGACGGCCCCGCTCGTCAAGCACGAGGCCACGGACGAGACGGGCACCTCGGTCACCTTCTGGGCCGACGCCGACATCTTCGAGACCACGGAGTACTCCTTCGAGACGCTCTCGCGGCGTTTCCAGGAGATGGCGTTCCTCAACAAGGGTCTGACCATCAAGCTCACCGACGAGCGCGAGTCGGCGAAGGCCACCGCCGGTGCGGACGAGGCGGGTGCGGACGAGAAGGACGAGGTCAAGACCGTCACGTACCACTACGAGGGCGGCATCGTCGACTTCGTGAAGTACCTCAACTCCCGCAAGGGCGACGTGGTGCACCCGACGGTGATCGACCTCGAGGCGGAGGACAAGGAGAAGAGCCTCTCCCTCGAAGTCGCCATGCAGTGGAACAGCGGTTACAGCGAGGGCGTGTACTCCTTCGCCAACATCATCCACACGCATGAGGGCGGCACCCACGAGGAGGGCTTCCGCTCGGCGCTGACGAACCTGGTCAACAAGTACGCGCGGGACAAGAAGCTGCTGCGCGAGAAGGACGACAACCTCACGGGTGACGACATCCGCGAGGGTCTGACGGCGATCATCTCGGTCAAGCTGAGCGAGCCCCAGTTCGAGGGCCAGACGAAGACCAAGCTGGGCAACACGGAGGCGAAGACCTTCGTCCAGAAGGCGGTCTACGAGCACCTCAACGACTGGCTGGACCGCAACCCGGTGGAGGCGGCGGACATCGTCCGCAAGGGCATCCAGGCGGCCACCGCGCGCGTGGCGGCCCGCAAGGCCCGCGACCTGACCCGCCGCAAGGGTCTGCTGGAGTCGGCGTCCCTGCCGGGCAAGCTCTCCGACTGCCAGTCGAACGACCCCATCAAGTGCGAGATCTTCATCGTCGAGGGTGACTCCGCCGGCGGTTCGGCCAAGTCCGGCCGCAACCCGCAGTACCAGGCGATCCTCCCGATCCGGGGCAAGATCCTCAACGTCGAGAAGGCGCGGATCGACAAGATCCTCCAGAACCAGGAGATCCAGGCGCTGATCTCCGCCTTCGGCACCGGTGTGCACGAGGACTTCGACATCTCCAAGCTCCGCTATCACAAGATCATCCTGATGGCGGACGCCGACGTCGACGGCCAGCACATCAACACCCTGCTGCTGACCTTCCTGTTCCGCTTCATGCGGCCGCTGGTCGAGGCCGGGCACGTGTTCCTCTCCCGTCCCCCGCTCTACAAGATCAAGTGGGGCCGGGAGGACATCGAGTACGCGTACTCCGACCGGGAGCGCGACGCGCTGCTCGAGATGGGCCGCCAGCGCGGCAAGCGCGTGCGCGAGGACTCGATCCAGCGCTTCAAGGGCCTCGGTGAGATGAACGCCGAGGAGCTGCGCATCACGACCATGGACCAGGAGCACCGCGTCCTCGGCCAGGTCACCCTCGACGACGCCGCCCAGGCCGACGACCTGTTCTCGGTCCTGATGGGCGAGGACGTCGAAGCGCGTCGCGCGTTCATCCAGCGCAACGCCAAGGACGTCCGGTTCCTCGACATCTGAGTCGGTCTCAGCTGACCGCACCAGAAAGGATTCTCACCAGCAATGACCGACGAGAACACTCCCGTCACCCCTGAAGAGGGCGGCGACGTCGTGATGCGCATCGAGCCCGTCGGGCTCGAGACGGAAATGCAGCGCTCGTACCTCGACTACGCGATGTCCGTCATCGTCTCCCGCGCGCTGCCGGACGTCCGGGACGGCCTCAAGCCCGTCCACCGTCGCGTCCTGTACGCCATGTACGACGGCGGCTACCGGCCCGAGAAGGGCTTCTACAAGTGCGCCCGCGTCGTCGGCGACGTCATGGGCAACTACCACCCGCACGGCGACTCCTCGATCTACGACGCGCTGGTGCGCCTCGCGCAGCCGTGGTCGATGCGGATGCCGCTGGTGGACTCCAACGGCAACTTCGGCTCTCCCGGCAACGACCCGGCGGCCGCCATGCGGTACACCGAGTGCAAGATGATGCCGCTGTCCATGGAGATGGTCCGCGACATCGACGAGGAGACCGTCGACTTCACGGACAACTACGACGGCCGCTCTCAGGAGCCGACCGTCCTGCCGGCCCGTTTCCCGAACCTGCTGATCAACGGTTCGGCCGGTATCGCGGTCGGCATGGCGACCAACATCCCGCCGCACAACCTGCGCGAGGTCGCGTCCGGCGCCCAGTGGTACCTGGAGAACCCGGAGGCCTCGCACGAGGAGCTCCTCGACGCCCTCATCGAGCGCATCAAGGGCCCCGACTTCCCGACCGGCGCGCTCGTCGTCGGCCGCAAGGGCATCGAGGAGGCGTACCGCACGGGCCGTGGCTCCATCACGATGCGCGCGGTCGTCGAGGTCGAGGAGATCCAGAACCGCCAGTGCCTGGTGGTCACGGAGCTGCCGTACCAGACCAACCCCGACAACCTCGCGCAGAAGATCGCCGACCTGGTGAAGGACGGCAAGGTCGGCGGCATCGCGGACGTCCGTGACGAGACGTCGTCCCGTACGGGCCAGCGCCTGGTCATCGTCCTGAAGCGGGACGCGGTCGCCAAGGTCGTCCTCAACAACCTGTACAAGCACACGGACCTCCAGTCGAACTTCGGCGCCAACATGCTGGCCCTGGTCGACGGTGTCCCGCGCACGCTCTCGCTGGACGCGTTCATCCGCCACTGGGTGGCGCACCAGATCGAGGTCATCGTCCGCCGTACGCGTTTCCGGCTGCGCAAGGCGGAGGAGCGGGCGCACATCCTGCGCGGCCTGCTGAAGGCCCTGGACGCCATCGACGAGGTCATCGCGCTGATCCGGCGCAGCGACACCGTCGACATCGCGCGCACGGGCCTGATGGCGCTGCTGGAGATCGACGAGATCCAGGCCAACGCCATCCTCGAGATGCAGCTGCGCCGACTGGCCGCCCTGGAGCGCCAGAAGATCATCCAGGAGCACGACGAACTCCAGGCGAAGATCACCGAGTACAACGCGATCCTGGCCTCGCCGGTCCGCCAGCGCGGCATCGTGAGCGAGGAACTGGCCGCGATCGTCGAGAAGTACGGCGACGACCGCAAGACGATGCTGGTGCCCTACGACGGTGACATGTCCATCGAGGACCTGATCGCCGAGGAGGACATCGTCGTCACCATCTCGCGCGGTGGCTACGTCAAGCGCACGAAGACGGACGACTACCGCTCCCAGAAGCGCGGCGGCAAGGGCGTGCGCGGGGCGAAGCTCAAGGAAGACGACATCGTCGACCACTTCTTCGTCTCCACCACGCACCACTGGCTGCTGTTCTTCACCAACAAGGGCCGGGTGTACCGGGCGAAGGCGTACGAGCTGCCCGACGCCGGTCGTGACGCGCGGGGCCAGCACGTCGCGAACCTGCTGGCCTTCCAGCCGGACGAGGCGATCGCCGAGATCCTCGCGATCCGCGACTACGAGGCGGCGCCCTACCTGGTCCTGGCCACCAAGGGCGGACTGGTCAAGAAGACGCCTCTGAAGGATTACGATTCGCCGCGTGCCGGTGGTGTCATCGCGATCAACCTCCGTGAGACGGAGGACGGTTCCGACGACGAACTGATCGGAGCCGAACTCGTCTCGGCCGACGACGATCTGCTTCTGATCAGCAAGAAGGCGCAATCGATCCGGTTCACCGCCACGGACGAATCCCTGCGGCCCATGGGCCGTGCCACCTCGGGTGTCAAGGGCATGAGCTTCCGTGAGGGAGACCAGCTGCTCTCGATGAATGTTGTTCGACCCGGTACGTTCGTGTTCACTGCCACAGACGGTGGGTACGCGAAGCGGACCGCCGTCGACGAGTACCGCGTCCAGGGTCGCGGCGGCCTGGGTATCAAGGCTGCCAAGATCGTCGAGGACCGTGGTTCGCTCGTCGGCGCGCTGGTGGTCGAGGAGACCGACGAGATCCTCGCCATCACGCTGTCGGGCGGTGTGATTCGTACGCGAGTCAACGAGATCAGGGAGACGGGCCGTGACACCATGGGCGTCCAACTGATCAACCTGGGCAAGCGCGATGCCGTCGTCGGTATCGCACGTAACGCCGAGGCGGGGCGCGAGGCGGAGGAGGTCGACGGCGAGGTCGCCGTGGACGAGACCGTCGAGGCAGCCACGACCGACGGCACGGACGAGGGTGAGTCGCCCTCGTCCGAGTAGCACGAGGAGAGAGTCATCGTGAGCGGAGCCACGGGCGCCGGTACGTCTGCCGGTACGGGAAAGAACGGCGGCGGCCGTGGCTCCGCCGCGCCGGCGGGGGACGCGCGTACGACCGACGCGCGGGGCGCGGGGGGTGCCGAGGGGCGTGCGGCGGACACCCACACGACCCAGTTGAAGGCCATCAAGCCCCCTGCGGCCGACTCGCCCTCACCCTCGACCGACACGCAAGGCTCGAAGGGATCCCAGGGGGGAACCGTGACGGACACCAGAGGCACGCAGGCCAAGCAGGAGGCATCGCCGCTCCCCGGTGACCGGCAGCCGCCGCAGCAGCCCGCCGGGCCCTACCACCCGCCGCAGGCCTACCCGACCCAGGCGCCCGCGGCGCCGGCCGCGGCCGGCGCCGTACGGCGTCCGCGGACCGGCGCCCGCACCACGCCCCGGGTGCGCAAGGCGCGGCTTCGGGTTTCGAAGGCCGACCCCTGGTCGGTGATGAAGGTCAGCTTCCTGCTCTCCATCGCCCTGGGCATCTGCACCATCGTCGCGGCCGCCGTCCTGTGGATGGTCATGGACGCGATGGGTGTCTTCTCGACGGTCGGCAGCACGGTCTCCGAGGCGACCGGCTCGAACGAGTCGAACGGCTTCGACCTCCAGTCGTTCCTGTCGCTGTCCCACGTCCTGATGTTCACGTCGATCATCGCGGTCATCGACGTCGTCCTCGCGACGGCGCTCGCGACGCTCGGCGCGTTCATCTACAACCTGTCCGCGGGCTTCGTCGGCGGCGTCGAGCTGACGCTGGCCGAGGACGAGTGACCTCTGCCGTCGCAGCGGTTCCAAACCCTGCTGAGCGCCCCACGACTATCGATTTTGGGACTGCCCACGTCGTGCGCTAATCTTCAGGAGTCAGCGCGCGGGACACACACCGCAGAGCGCGGCGGGGCTATAGCTCAGTTGGTTAGAGCGCATCCCTGATAAGGATGAGGCCACAGGTTCAAATCCTGTTAGCCCCACCAGACACGAAGGCCCCCAGCCGATGGTTGGGGGCCTTCGGCGTTTACCCGGGGTCCGTTTCTCGGGGCAGCAGTGCTGCCGCAGCCAGGCCAACGAGGCCTATGACGGCCGAGGTGATCATCGCGGGCGGTGTAGGCGCCCTTGCTCAGGGCAACGAGTTCTGTGTCCTTGGCCCACGGCGTGGTGAGAGCTGCTGACCGGGCACGAGTGAATGCTGTGGGGGCACGGCGAAGGCCCGGTGGCTCCTGGGGAGCTGCCGGGCCTGCTCGTGCGGGCTGTACGCAAGTTCGCCGTTACGTCGGGGGAGGCGGCACGTGGCGTGCCGGGGGCTCAGCGCTGCAGCGGGGTGGCCGGCTCGGCCGGGTCCGCGGAGTCGCAGGAGGCGGTGGTGTGCTCGGCCGCTTCCGTGTCCGGGAGGCCGCGGTGGCGGCAGCTGGGTGACTTGCCGTGTGCCTCGGCGCGGATGCGCTGCTTCATCGTGGGGGGCAGGGAGCGGGCTTGGGCCCAGACCCAGGGAGCCGCGACCGTCGGCCACGCCGTCGTGTCCGTGGTGGTCATGCTCTCGCTGCTGCGTGTCGGAGCGGTCTGCGCCGCCGCCGTGGTGGCGGTCGTCGTGATGAGTCCGAGCGCCGTGCACAGCGCGAGGAAGGCGGTGACGATGGCGGTCCACAGCTTCATGACCCGGTTCTCGGGCATGGCCCCTCACTTTCGGGTTGGGCGATTTGCGTACTTTCCTCATGATGTGTAAGGAGGGCGCGAAGTGGTGGACCGACGCTCGCGGCGTGGCGTTGTTCTGATGAACACCACCCGGATGGCCGCAAAGAGCTCTAAAAGCGGAGAAGTAAGGATCAGATGGGATGAGGGCGGACAAAAATCACCGTCCGTACGGATGTGATCACCCTCCGATCGGAGTGGTGTGATCCGCTCCTACTGGGCTGCCGAGGGCGGGAGTTGAGGGGCGGACGCAGGTCACCGATCGGTATCGGTCGGTGTGTATAGTCGGGCGCCAGAGGTCCCCTACGTCAAGGAAAGACGAGGTCGCGCGGTGAAGAAGCTTCTCCTGGTCGCACTGGCCGCCATCGGCGGGCTCCTCGTGTACCGCCAGATCCAGGCGGATCGCGCCGAGCAGGATCTGTGGACGGAGGCGACTGACTCCGTGCCCACGGGTTCGTGAGTATCGATACCGAAGACTGAACAGACCCCGGCCGCCGCTCGCGGTCGGGGTTTTGTGTTGCGGATCCCCCGGCCCGCGGTTAGAGGCGGGCTTTTCGGACGCTCGTACGGAATGCGGGGGTGGCACGCGCGCGTGCGGGGGAGGATGGCCCACGTTCGGTCGAAGGCGAGGGGGCGGGGTCGATGGGCCGGCGTACGGGGCGTGGAGCGGCCGTGTGGCGGGCCGTCGTGCGGAGCGCGGTCGTAGGAGCGGTGCTCTGTGTGGCGTCGGCGGTGCTGCCCGGACGGGTCGCCGTGGCCGCGCCGGACGTCCCTTCGTACGCCTTCGCCGACGACGTCCGCAGCGCCCCCGCGACGACGGGCACGACCGGCGCCGCCCGTCTGGAACCCGGCGCGACCTACCGGAGCTCCCTCCGGGGCGAGGACAAGGCCTACTACCGCCTCGAACTCGACGGCATGTCGGACGTCTACGTCTCCGTCACGGCGATCCCGCGCGCGGGAGCCACACTCTCCGCCGGGGACGGGATCAGCGTCTCCGTGCAGGACGCCGACAGCGTCACGTGCTCCTCCGACACCGTGACCGTCGGGACCGCCGTGAGCCCCCAGCCGCTCACCGCCTGGGGAGCGCGCGAACTCCTGCCGGGCAAGGGGCTGTGCCGGAAGGCCGGTACGTACTACGTCGTCGTCGAGCGCACCGGCACCGGCAGTGGCAGTGGCAGTGGCACCGGCACCGATGACGAGGACACGGACCTCTCCGACGGCCGGACCTGGGACCTGGAGCTCGCGCCCGTCTCCGAAGCGCCCCTGGCGAAGGCGGCCGCCACGCGCGTGCCCGAGGTGTGGGACTCGTCCACGCCCACACCGCCCGTGGACGAGCCGGTCCCCGTCCGGGGCGGGGCGGGCTTCGCCGAGGCGGCCGCGGTGGAGCAGGGCGTCCGCAGCGACGAGATCGTGCCCGGGCAGACACTCTTCTACAAGGTGCCCGTCGACTGGGGGCAGCAGTTGTCCGCCACCGTCGACCTGGGCAGCGCGGAGAAGAACTCCGGGTATGTGGTCGACGCCCTGGAGATGACGCTCTACAACCCGGTGCGCGCCTCGGTCAAGGACACGGGCATCGGTTACGGCGGCAGCCAGAAGTCGGCCTCGCTGCCCCCGGTCCCGCCGGTCGGATACGCCAACCGGTACGCCCCCACCGACCCGACGAAGTCCCTGCGGTTCGCCGGCTCGTACTACCTGGTGGTGCACCTCGCCGCGCAGGTCGCCGATCGCTTCGGAGAGGGACCGTACGGGCTGACCCTGCGCGTCCGGCTCGGCGGCAGCGTCCAGGCCGGTCCGGGGTACGCGCGGCAGTCGGTGCCGCGCGGGTTCTTCGACGTCGGCGCGCCGGACCCCGTGCCCTCGGGGGGCGGGAGCTCGGCCGGCGCCGACGCGTCGGGTGACGGGACGTCGGGCGACGATCCCGCGATGAAGGCGGTCGCCGTGGGCGGCATCGGCACCGGAAGCCTGCTGCTGATGGTGCTCGGGGTGTGGACGCTGACCGCCCGGCGCCGGGCGGCGGCTCAGATGCGCGTCAACGCCCAGAACCCCACGGCGTAGCAGGCCAGCGCGAGGAACAGCAGCGGCAGCGCGACCCTCGCGGGCGGACCGGGACGCCCACGGCGGGCGGCACGATGCCCTCGGCGTCGGCCGTGCGGCGAGACGACCTGCGGCGAAGACGGGACCTGCGGGGCTCGTGCGGCGTGAGGGTCGTGCGCGGTGTAGGAGGCGGTGGACACCTCACCGTGCTGTCCGCGGGTGGGCAACACGAAGGTGGGCTCGTACGGGGGCGCGGCCAGGGGGCCGGGCGTCGGCGCGTAGGCGGGGGGATGCGGAGTGGAGGGCTCCGGTGCTCCGGGTTCGGTGAAGGAGCCGGCCGCCGGTTGCGGGGGCGGCAGGTGAAAGCTGCCGGTGTCCGACATCGAGGGCGCGGGGGCCGGGGCGGGAGTGGGGGCGGGGTGGGAGCCGGCCGACCGTGGCGTCGGTCGCGTGGGCCGACGAGGATCGGTTGGCGTCGAATCCGATTGCTGCCGTGGGTCGTTCGGCACGGAGCCCGACGCACGGCCTGGCGCAGACGGTACGGATCCACCGCCCGACCACGCAGACCCGGCACCGCTGCTGGTTCCCACGCCGCCGCCGACGCCCGACCCCGTGCCGGTACCCGTACCAGTGCCTGTGCCTCGGAGGGCGGGATCAGGCGCGCCGTCCGGCCGGGAGGGCAGGCCGCCTGTGCCCGGAGGGGCAGGGGCGGCGGCCGCCGCTGGACCGGAGGGGAGAGATCCGGTGCCCGCAGGGGCCGTACCGGGGGCCACTCCGGGACGGTCGGGCAGTGAACCGGCGCCCCGGCCGGCCGACCGGGGCGCGCCGTCCGGCGGACCCGAACCGGGCGCGACGCCGAGACCGGTGGGCTCGGGTGGGGTGATCGGGCGGCCTGGTTCAGGTGTGGCGCCCGAGCCACCGGAGCCGGGACCGGGTGCGGTGTGCGGGCGGCTCGGATCGGGGACGGCGCCCGAACCACCAGCGCCGAGAACGTCACCCAGGCCGCCTGGATCGGGAGCGTGACCGAGGCCGCCCGGATCGGGAGCATGGCCCGGGGCACCCGGATCGGAGGCGCCACCCAGGCCGCCCGGGCCGGAAGCGTGACCCGGCCCTCCCCGATGGGGAGCGTGACCGAGGCCGCCCGGGCCGGAGGCGTCACCCAGGGCACCCAGATCGGAAGCGTGACCGGGCCCTCCCCGATGGGGAGCGTGACCGGGGCCGCCCGGATCGGGAGCATGGCCCAGGCCGCCGGGATCGGGAGCGTGACCGAGGCCGCCCCGCTCAGGCGCGTCACCCAGGCCGCTCCGCTCAGGCGCGGTGCTCGGATGGCCCGTGTCGGAGGTGGTGCCCGGGCGGCGGGCCGGGTCGGGTGTGGTGCGTGGCCATCGCTGTTCGGGTGGGGTGTGCGGGATGCCCTGTTGGAGGGTGGTGTTCGGGCGGGAGGCCGGGGAGTTGGGGGGCCTCGGTCGCCTTGGTGGGCCTTGGGGGCCGAAACCCGGCGGCAGCGGGCCGAGTTGGTCGAAGATCTCGATCAGCTCGTCGTCCGGGCCGGGCTCGGGCAGCAGCTCGACGGCCGCCGCGAGCGCCTTGCGCGCGCCCGTGGCCGTACGGAAACGGGCCTGCGGGTCCGGCTGGAGCAGGGTCGCGACCACCTGCCACAGTGGCTCGGGAACACTCTTGGGGGCGCCCGGAGTTCCGTGCTCAGCGAAGTACTGGACGAGGGCCTTGGCGTCCGGCTTGGCGCCCTCCAGCAGATACAGCGCGACCAGGCCGACGGCGAACAGGTCGGCGGGGAAGTCCGGTTCGGCGCCCATCATCTGCTCGGGCGCGAGGTAACCGGGCGTTCCGACCACGAGGTTGGTCTCGGTCAGCCGGGGCTCGCCCAGCCGCATCGCGATGCCGAAGTCGGAGACCCTGAGGCGCGGCCGGGCCGTACCGGTGGCCTCCAGCAGGATGTTGGCGGGTTTGATGTCGCGGTGCACGACACCCTCCGCGTGGACCGCGGTGAGCCCGGAGAGCAACTGGTCGAGCAGCGTGCACACGAAGACCGGGGGCAGCGGGCCGTAGTCGCCGACGAGATGGACCAGCGAACCGCCGGCCACCAGATCCATGGTGAACAGGACCTTGTCGTCGTCGGCGGCCCAGCTGGCGGGCGCGAGCACATGGGGGTGGTCGATCCGCAGCGCCTGCTCGCGGACGAAGCGCAGCAGCGCGTGCGCGTCGCTCTGCTGGAGCACCTTGGCGGCCACGTAGCGGCGGCGGCGGTGGTCCCAGGCGCGCCAGACCGCACCGACCCCTCCGCGGCCGATCGGGTCGGCCAGTTCGTACCGTCCGGCGAAGACCTCACCCATGGCTGTGCGACGCTCCTCCCCCTGGTCCCGCTCGGGTCTCCCCCTCTGTCCCTCTGTTTCCCCCGCGATGAGCGATACGACCCCCGTGTGCCCCGCTGCGTCCTGATGCCCCCGAGCTGCCGACTGCCCGGCTGCCGAACCCCCTTCGGCGACCGGGCCGAGGGCTCAGTTCTGGTGGGACTGGTAGTGCGTGACCGCGTCCGAGGTACGGCCGGCGCCGTACACCCGGAGGAACTCTGCCAGTTCCGGGTGGGTCGGGGCGAGAGTGTCGGCGGCGTCGATGATGTCGCCGGCGGCGGCCACCGAGCGCAGCAGGGACTGGATCTCGCGGACGACCCGCTTGACGGTGGGCGCTCCCGAACCGCTCGTCGTCTGTGTGGTGTTGCTGAGCACCGAGCCCCCCTGGGACCGCTTGATCTCGTCCATGCGCTCGGTCGCCTCGGCGGCGCTGACGCTGCCGTCCGCGACCTGTGCCGCCAACTCCTGGAGCAGCTGCACCCGCTGCACCACGGCCGGATTGCCGATCTTCGCCCGCTGACCGCTCATCAGCTGCGACAGCATCGGCGCCGAGAGTCCCAGTACCCCAGCGAGACGAGCCTGGTTGAGGCCAAGATCGTCGATGAGCTTACGGAAGAGCGCCCCCAGCGGCTCTCCGTACCAGTTCCGCTGAAGTTCCCGCGCTCTCGCGGTCGCTTCCTGCTGTGCGGCGTCCATTGCGTCTCCCCATCGCTTCCCCAGAAACCGCGGTTCGCTGTAGCGAACCGCGTCCGAGCATCTTACGGAGAGTGGTCATCCGCGGGGACCCCCAATCTTTTTGCGAGATACCCCGGGTGACCCGGTACTCTGGTCTGCGGCGCCCGCCGGTACGAGGTTTTCCGGCCGGACGTCTCTTGCGGGGCCTTAGCTCAGTTGGTAGAGCGCTGTCTTTGCATGGCAGATGTCAGGGGTTCGACTCCCCTAGGCTCCACTGAAAAGACCCCGCCCACCTGCGGAAACGCAGGTGGGCGGGGTCTTTTTTCGATGCGGTGGGGGCGTAGGTGGGCCGTCGGCCGCTCAGCTGCGGTCGTCGCGGTTCGCGGCCTCCTCCTCGGCCTCCTTGGCCTGTACCTCGGCGTCGAGGACCGACGGGTCGCCGCTGCCGTCCACCGAGGTGAGGCCGCCCGAGACGGGTACCTCCGTGGCCGCCGGCGGCTCGACCAGCCAGTCCGGGTTGGCCTGCTTGTCCCACCACTTCCAGGCCGCGTAGGCACCGCCGGCGACGGCACCGAGGACGATCAGCGCCTTGGCGAGCTTGCCCGCCTTGGCCCGCCGCCGGTGCTTGCGCGTCAGCTTCTCGATCTCCTTCGGCGTCACCTGGCCGCGCAGAGCGGCCAGCGCGGCGATGCCTCGGGCGGCGGCCTCGTCCTTCACGGGGCCGGCCGCGGCCACTGCCTGTTCGATCCTCGGCCGGGAGTAGTCGGCGGCCTGTCGTGCGACCAGCCGGGTGCGGGCGGCTGCTTCCTGCGCGGCCAGGTCCACCTTCGGCGGGACATGGGTCTTCGCCTGCTCAAGACGCGGGGCGACGTGGGCGTCGTACTGCACGCGGGCCTGTTCTGCGGCCAGCGACACCTTGGGCGCGAGCCGTACACGGGCCTCATGCGCGTAGAGCGCGGCCCGTTCCTTGGCCGTGTCGGCGTAGGGCGCCACCACTTCCGCGGCGTGCAGCACGCTGTCCTTCGCCGAGCCGGTCGCGGCGCGCACGCTGTCGATGCGGGTCACGGGTTCCTCCTCCTCGGTGGCGTACGGTATTTCGACTTTCCACCCTTTTACGGATCATGCCTGTCAATGGCCGTCCCGGCACGCGTGGACGGGCATACGGGTGCTGATCACCTGCGATAGGGGACGGATCGGGGGCAACGGCAATAGAGGGTCGACAGGGCGACAAAACCGACGATGCCACGGATCGGCGCCGCCCGCTCCCGTCCCGGACGGGTCGGATGCTTTTGTGTACCCGAACCGCCGGTTCTGATGCCGGAACGGGCTGTCGGACGATGCCTGACCCGGACCGTGCGAGGATCTGTGGGTCACAGAGAGACAACGGAAGGCAGACCGTGGCCGAGCACCTGTACGCCACCCTGAAGACCAACCACGGCGACATCGAGATCCGGCTCTACCCGGACCACGCCCCGAAGACGATCAAGAACTTCGTCGACCTCGCGACCGGCGAGCGTGAGTGGGTCAACCCGGAGACCGGCGTGCGGTCCAAGGACAAGCTGTACGACGGCACGGTCTTCCACCGCGTGATCAGCGGATTCATGATCCAGGGCGGCGACCCGCTGGGCAACGGGACCGGCGGTCCCGGCTACCAGTTCGAGGACGAGTTCCACCCGGACCTGCGCTTCGACCGGCCCTACCTGCTGGCCATGGCGAACGCCGGCCCGGCGACCAACGGCTCGCAGTTCTTCATCACCGTCTCCCCGACGGCCTGGCTGACCCGCAAGCACACCATCTTCGGCGAGGTCGTCGACCCGGCCGGCCAGAAGGTGGTGGATGCCATCGCGACCGCCCAGACCAACCCGCGCACCGACCGTCCGCTGAAGGACGTCGTCATCGAGTCGGTCGTCGTCGAGAGCCGCAAGAGCTGAGGCGACGCACCAACGCACGCTGGGGCCACCGGCGCCTTGTCGGGGAACCAAACGCCCTGCTCGTCCGTAAGGATGAGCAGGGCGGTTCCTTTCCGACTCCGCCGACTGCTCCGATACTCGACTCCTCGACCACGACGACTCGGACGACTTACTTGGGGGAGCCCATGGACCAGGCGCCTGGCAGCCGGCAGGACGACGCGCAGAGCGGCCTGCCCGTCTGCTACCGGCACCCCGACCGGGAGACCGGCATTCGCTGCACCCGCTGCGAGCGCCCGATCTGCCCGGAGTGCATGGTCAGCGCCTCCGTCGGTTTCCAGTGCCCCACCTGCGTGCGCGAGGGCTCCGGTACGGGGCATGCGCCCGGTGCCTCGCAGCCCCGCACGCTGGCGGGAGGCGTCGTCACCGCCGACCCCCGTCTGCTCACCAAGATCCTCATCGGGATCAACGTTGCGGTGTTCCTCGCCGTGCAGGTGCGGTCCTCGTTGCTGGACAGCCTGGTGCTGATCGGTCAGTGGCCGCCGGCCCCCTTCAACCCGACGGAGGGCGTGGCCGAGGGCGAGTGGTACCGCATGGTCACCTCGATGTTCACGCACGAGGCTCCCTGGCACCTCGCCTTCAACATGCTGGGCCTGTGGTGGCTCGGCGGCCCGCTGGAACAGGCGCTCGGCCGGACCCGCTATCTGTCGCTCTACCTGGTGTCCGGTCTCGCGGGCGGCGCCCTGAGCTATCTGCTCGCCTCGCCGGGCACCGCGATGCTGGGCGCCTCCGGCGCGATCTTCGGTCTGTTCGGCGCGACGGCCGTCCTCATGCGCCGGCTGCGGCAGGACATGCGGCCGATCATCGCCCTGCTGGTGATCAACCTGGTCATCACCTTCGGGTGGAGCGGTATCTCCTGGCAGGCGCACATCGGCGGTCTGGTCGCCGGTGTCGTGATGGGGATCGGCATGGTCCACGCCCCCCGCGAGCGCCGGGCCCTCGTCCAGTTCGGGACCTGCGCGTTGATGCTGGCCGTCGTCGTGATGGTGACGCTCCTGAGGACCGTCCAGCTCACCTGAGCGCACTGTTGTCCACAGTCTGTGTCGAATCTTGTGCACAACGTGCGGGAACAGCGGTGCCCCCTGCCATCGACCTGCGTTTGCACAGGTCAGACAGGGGGCGAACACTCTTTCGAGTGAGGGTGACGGCCGGTAGTTACGTCACACCGGCGTCAACCTCCGATGAGTTATCCACAGATCGTCTTTCTTTTCCCCATGTGGAAAACTGCTGTGGATAACTCAGGGGATAGCCGTGGGCAGAGCTACTCCGCCCGCGCCGGCCCCGCTGCTGCCACCGCTACTTCCACTGCGTGGAGACGCCGAATCCGGCCGCGATGAACCCGAAGCCGACGACGATGTTCCAGTTGTCCAGCTTGTCGATGGGCAGCGATCCGTCCGTGACGTAGAAGACCACGATCCAGGCGAGTCCGATGAGGAACATGGCCAGCATCACCGGCGCGACCCAGGCACGGCTGTTCAGCTTGATGGCGGTCGCCTGCTTCGCCGGGGGCGGCGTGTAGTCGGCCTTCTTGCGGATACGTGACTTCGGCACGAGGGTCTCTCCTGTCGATGCGCTGCGTGGCCGCGCAGGTGCTGGATCGGGCTCGGGGGCTGCGTGCCAGGGGACTGAAGGGCTCCCCCGGGCGTCCGTTAGCGTAGTGCTTCTACGGCGCCGAAGGAGATAAGGGTACGTTGAGCAATTCTGCCGACTCCCCCGGGACGGGTACAACGGGTTCCGCCCCCGAGTCCGCGGGCGACTCCTCCTCCGCCTCCGACCGCCGGGGCGGCTTCCGGCCCGTACGGGTGCTCACCGTGGGTGTCTTCGCCCTCGCCGGCCTCCTGTTCTTCACCAGTTTCAACACGGCCAAGGGCACCAACATCCGCACGGACGCCTCCCTGCTGAAGCTGTCCGACCTCATCCAGGAACGCAGCCAGAAGAACGGCGAGCTGGACGAGACGAACGGGGCCCTGCGCGACGACGTGGAATCGCTGGCCGAGGCCGACGACGGCAGCACCCAGGCCGAGGACGACAAGCTCGCGGGCCTGGAGAAGGACGCCGGCACCCAGAAGGTCAAGGGCAAGGCCATCACGGTCACCCTCAACGACGCCCCGCCGAACGCCACCGCCAAGCTCCCCGGCTACCCGGAGCCGCAGCCCGACTACCTGGTCATCCACCAGCAGGACCTCCAGGCCGTCGTGAACGCGCTCTGGCAGGGCGGTGCCCAGGGCATCAAGGTCATGGACCAGCGGCTGATCTCCACCAGCGCCGTGCGCTGTGTCGGCAACACCCTGATCCTCCAGGGCCGCGTCTACTCGCCGCCGTACAAGATCCAGGCGGTCGGCGACCCGGAGAAGCTCCAGCAGGCGCTCGCCGAAGCCCCGTCGATCCAGAACTACATGGTCTACGTGAACGTCTACGGCCTCGGCTGGAAAGTCACCGAGGACGGGGCGGTGACTCTGCCCGGTTACTCGGGCACAGTGGATCTGCACTACGCCAAGCCTGTGGAGTAGTGGAGCAGCGGCCGCCGGGGGGCGCCTGTGTCGGTGCGGGTGATCGTCAGGACGTTCAGCGAGCTGTGCATCACCGCCGGCACCGTCATCGTCCTCTTCGTCGTCTACGTGCTGTTCTGGACCGGAGTACAGGCCGACCGGGTCATGGGCGACCAGATCGACGACCTGCACGACCAGTGGGCACAGGGGACCGTGGCCCCCGCCCCCGGCGCGAGCGCCACCGCGCAGCCGGCGCCGTACCGCGTCGGCAGGCCCTTCGCGGTGATGTACATCCCGCGTCTTGGTTTCACGTGGAACAAGCCGGTGCTCGAAGGCACGGCGACCGGCACCCTGAAGAAGGGGCTGGGGCACTACGCGGGCAGCGCGCGGCTCGGGCAGACCGGGAATTTCTCCGTCGCGGGTCACCGCCGTACCTATGGCGACCCTTTCAAGGACTTCCCCCAGCTCAGGCGGGGGGACGCGGTGGTCCTGACGGACGGGACGACCTGGTTCACCTATCGGATCGACAGAGGGCCTTACAAAACCGTGCCCTCGGATGTCGAGGTGATCGACGCTGTGCCACGTAAGTCGGGGTACACGCGTCCGGGCCGGTACCTGACGTTGACCACGTGCGATCCGGAATGGGGGCACAGTCACCGGCTGATCGTCTGGGCGCACCTGGACTCCACACAGCCCGTGGAGGCAGGCGAACCGAAGGCCCTGCGCCGTTAGTCTGGTGGCGTACGGCGTGAGTCAGGTGCCGTGATGCGACGGAAGGGACGGCATGTACGGCTGGATCTGGCGGCATCTGCCGGGAAACGCGTGGGTCAGAGCGCTGATCTCGATCATGCTGATCGTGGCCGTCGTGTACGCGCTGTTCCAGTACGTCTTCCCATGGGCCGAACCGCTGCTTCCCTTCAACGATGTGACGGTGGACAACCAGTGAGCGCGCGCATCCTTGTCGTCGACAACTACGACAGCTTCGTCTTCAACCTGGTCCAGTACCTGTACCAGCTGGGCGCCGAGTGCGAGGTCCTGCGCAACGACGAGGTCTCCACGGCCCACGCCCAGGACGGCTTCGACGGGGTGCTGCTCTCCCCCGGGCCCGGTACGCCCGAGGAGGCCGGCGTCTGCATCGAGATGGTCCGGCACTGCGCGGCCACCGGTGTCCCCGTCTTCGGCGTCTGCCTGGGCATGCAGTCGATGCAGGTGGCGTACGGCGGTGTCGTGGACCGGGCGCCGGAGCTGCTGCACGGCAAGACCTCGCCGGTCGAGCACGAGGGCCGGGGCGTCTTCGCCGGCCTGCCGACCCCCTTCACGGCGACCCGCTACCACTCGCTGGCCGCCGAGCCGGCCACGGTCCCGGCCGCGCTCGAGGTCACGGCCCGTACGCACGACGGAATCATCATGGGCCTGCGCCACCGTGAACTGCCCGTCGAGGGCGTCCAGTTCCACCCCGAGTCGGTGCTGACCGAGCACGGGCACCGGATGCTGGCCAACTGGCTGGTGGAGTGCGGCGACCAGGGCGCGGTGGCGAGGTCGGCGGGGCTCGCCCCGGTGGTGGGCAGGGCCTCGGCGTGACCGCGCTGCGCCCCGAGCGCGAGGACTCGTACGGCACCGCGCCGTACGAGTCGTTCGGCGGTGATGCCTACGGAGCAGGTCCCTACGCCGGGGAGCCGTACCAGCCGCCGATCGACGAGGAGACGGTGGCGCTGCGGATACCGCCGGCGTCCATGTTCGGCGGCGACCCCATATCCGCTTCTGGCGCCTCGACGGCCTCTCCCGCCCCTGGAACCCCTGCGGGGGGTCGAGCGGCCCGCAGAAAGGCCGCCAAGGGCCGTCACGGCCGTCATGGGGGCCCGGGTGAGGTGTCCGAGTCCTACAACGGGGCCGACGCGCCGCCGCAGGACGAGCGGCCGCTGTCACGCGTCGAGGCGCGCCGGCGGCAGCGGGCCCGTAAGCCGAGCGCCGCCGTGGTCGCCAGCCGGGCGGTCGGCGAGGTGTTCATCACCACGGGCGTGCTGATGCTGCTCTTCGTCACCTACCAGCTGTGGTGGACGAACGTGCGGGCGCACGCGCAGGCGGACAAGGAGGCCAGCAGCCTCCAGGACGACTGGGCGAACGGCAAGGGCGCCCCCGGGGTGTTCTCGCCGGGGCAGGGCTTCGCCATCCTGCACATCCCGAAGCTGGACGTGGTGGTGCCGATCGCGGAGGGCGTCAGCAACAAGAAGGTGCTCGACAAGGGCATGGTCGGGCACTACGGCGAGAGCCCGCTGCAGACGGCGATGCCCGACGCGAAGACCGGCAACTTCGGGCTCGCGGGCCACCGCAACACGCACGGCGAGCCGTTCCGCTACATCAACAGGCTCCAGGCGGGCGACGACATCGTCGTCGAGACGCAGGACGAGTACTTCGTCTACAAGA
This sequence comes from Actinobacteria bacterium OV320, assembly GCA_001298545.1. GTDB lineage: Bacteria > Actinomycetota > Actinomycetes > Streptomycetales > Streptomycetaceae > Streptomyces > Streptomyces coriariae. Next base: position 552,876 of record LJCX01000028.1, on the reverse strand, counting down.
TGGCGTCCTCGCTGCCGGTGACCGCGCCCAGCAACACGAGCGTCCTCGACCCCGTGCCGGCCGAGTCCGGCTTCACCGGGCCGGGCCGGTACATCACCCTCACCACCTGCACCCCGGAGTTCACCAGCAAGTACCGCCTGATCGTCTGGGGCAAGATGGTCGAGGAACGGCCGCGCAGCAAGGGAAAGCCGGATGCGCTCGTCGAGTAGGCGTGCAGTCGAGTAGGCGTGCAGTCGAGTAGGGGCAGATGAACGTGGCAGCGACCACCGGCGACACCGAGCACGAAGAGCACGCGCGCGTGGACGCGCCCGATCCCGCGCCGCGGCGCCGCGGTGGCGGCCGGATCGCGTCGGCCGTCAGCGTCTTCGGCGAACTCCTCATCACGGCAGGCCTGGTGCTCGGCCTCTTCGTCGTCTACTCCCTGTGGTGGACGAACGTCGTGGCCGACCGGCACGCGGACCGGCAGGGCGACAAGGTGCGCGACAACTGGGCCCAGCAGGACAGCGGTCCCGGGGCGCTCGACACCAAGGACGGCATCGGCTTCCTGCACGTGCCCGCGATGAGGAACGGCGAGGTGCTGGTCGAGAAGGGCACCTCGTCGAAGATCCTCAACGACGGTGTCGCCGGCTACTACACCGACCCCTTCAAGGCCGCTCTCCCGACGAGCGGCAAGGAGGGCAACTTCACGCTCGCCGCCCACCGCGACGGCCACGGCGCGAAGTTCCACAACATCGACAAGCTGGAGAAGGGCGACCCGATCGTCTTCGAGACGAAGGACGACTGGTACGTCTACAAGGTGTACGCGGTCCTGCCCGAGACCTCGAAGTACAACGTGGAGGTCCTCGGTCAGATCCCCAAGGAGTCCGGCAGGAAGAAGGCCGGCCACTACATCACCCTGACGACCTGCACGCCGGTGTACACGAGCCGCTACCGGTACGTGGTGTGGGGCGAGTTGGTGCGCGTGGAGAAGGTGGACGCGGACCGGACGCCGCCGAAGGAACTGGGCTGAACCGACAGCCCCCGAGGGCATCACGCGTAAAGGGGCAGGTTGCTACGAACAGTGCCACCTCGGAGTCGTGCAGGGCCTTGGCTGCCCCGAGGAAGGGGCTTCCAGTCGCTGCAGCCGGGCGTGGTGCTGCCGCAGCCGCTTTTCGACCTGCTGGACGCCTGCTCGGAGGGCGATCAGCTCCCGTTGGTGCTCGCCTGATGTTTCGATCAGGGCGTTGAACATGGGTACGACGGTCTGGCCGAGGATGTGGGTGATGCGCCGGTCGATGCGGTCGTCGAGGGACACGGAGTGCGTGGGGACCGGGTTGTCCCTGGGCTGCGTCCGCGCCCGGTACTCCATGTCGAGAAGGTATGTGCGCACCTGACGGGCGACTTCACTGTCACGGAGGAGCATCGCGACGTTGAGGACCGCGCGACGGGAGTAGAGAGTGAGGCTGGACCGAGGCTGTGGATAACCCGCCGGATAGCGTGACAGGACGTCACGCTTAAATTCTGCCAGGTCAGGGCCCTTCAGGGTTGACATTCCATTGCCCGACAGCTCGTCGCGGTGTCGTGCTTTGAGCTGGCGGATGGCCTCCGCGGTGACGCCGAAGTACGCCGCCACCATCGCCGTGGTCACATGCATCCCGTCCGGCAGCAGGGACAGTGCCTTCACCCTGTCGAGTACGTCCGTGCGTTCGAGCACGCCGTCGCGCAGGCTCTTGGATTCCAGCAGTGCCGATTCGTTGATCACGTCTGCCCCTCTGTTCCGGTCGGGCCGTGCGGCCAGGGCAGAGCTGTGACATGACACCCCACCCCAATCGATCAACGAGTCAGCCGATATGAAGACACGATCGCTTTGTCGGCGTGGGCTCGGTCGGGTGAAGCAAGGGCGTGGGCCCCACCGGACGCATCCGGTGGGGCCCACGCCCTTGCCATGTGCGGTCAACCGTCGTGCGGTCAACTGCGGTGCGGTCAACCGCCGGTGCCGCCGAAGAAGTTGACGCCGCCGTTGTTGCCGCCGTTGTTGTTGTCACCGTTCTTGATGGCGACCAGGTTGACCGTCTGCCCCTTGTTGACGGTGCTGCCGGGGGCCGGGTCCGAGCTGATCACCTGGGCGTCGTCGTCCGAGTTGCCGGTGATGTTGCCGACGTTCAGCCCCGCGTTCTGGAGCGCCTGCTTCGCGTCCTTGACGCTCAGACCCTGGAGGTTGGACGGGACCTGGGTCTGGGTGCTCCTGCCGATCTGGATCTGGACCGTGGAGCCCTTGTCGGCCTGGGAGCCGATCGCCGGGACGGTCTGGATGACCTTGCCGACCTGGTTCTGGTCCTGGGTGTCGACCTCGACGCAGTTGCCCTTGAGGTCGTTCTGCTCCATCTGCGCCTTGGCGTCGTCGCAGCTCTTGCTGGAGACGTCCGGGACGGTGGCCTTCTCCTCGGCCTTGGCGACCTCGAGGGTCACCGTCGAGCCCTTTTCCAGCTCCGTGGCCGGGTCGGGGTCCTGGCTGAGGACCGTGCCCGCCTCCTGGGAGGACTCCGTCTGCTTGGTCTCCACCTCGAAGCCCTTGGCCTCGAGTTGCTTCGTAGCGGCCTCGACGTCCTTGTCGATCACGTTCGGCACGGCCACCTTCGGTGCCCCGGTCGACACGACGAGGTTGACGGTGGAGTCCTTGTCGACCTTGGTCGCGGGCTTGGGGTCCTGGTCGCAGATCTTGCCCTTGGGCTGATCCTCGCAGGCCTTCTGGGTGACCGTGCCCAGCTTGAGGTCGCTGTTGGTCAGCTGTTTCGCTGCATCGGCCTGGACCTGGCCGACCAGGTTGGGCACCGCCACCGACTCGTTGTTGACGCCGCCGCTGAACACCCACTTGCCGATCAGCACCGCGCCGACGAGCACCAGCACCGCGGCGACGACCAGCAGGATCGTCGAGGCGTTGGACTTCTTCTGGCGGCGCCGGTCGGGACGGTCGTCGTAGCCGTAGCCGCCGTCGTCCGGGTTCATGGGCGGCAGCATCGACGTGGCCCCGGCGTCCGCGGAGCGCATGGCCGTGGTCGCCTGGTCGTCGCCGTAGCCGCCGTAACCGACCGAGCCCATGGCCGCCGTCGCGCCGACCGGCTGGCCGTCGAGGCAGGCCTCGATGTCCAGGCGCATCTCGTCGGCGGACTGGTAGCGGTAGTTCGGGTCCTTGACCAGCGCCTTCAGGACGATGGCGTCCATCTCGGGGGTGATCTCGGGGTCGAAGACGCTCGGGGGCTGCGGCTCCTCGCGGACGTGCTGGTAGGCCACGGCCACCGGGGAGTCACCGACGAACGGCGGGCGTACCGTGAGCAGCTCGTAGAGCAGACAGCCCGACGAGTACAGGTCGGAGCGCGCGTCGACCTGCTCGCCCTTGGCCTGCTCCGGCGAGAGGTACTGGGCCGTGCCGATGACCGCGGACGTCTGGGTCATCGTCATCCCGGAGTCGCCCATGGCGCGGGCGATGCCGAAGTCCATGACCTTGACCTGGCCGTTGCGCGTCAGCATGACGTTCGCCGGCTTGATGTCGCGGTGGACGATGCCGGCTCTGTGCGAGTACTCCAGGGCCTGGAGGATGCCGATGGTCATCTCCAGCGTCCGCTCCGGCAGCAGCTTGCGGCCGGAGTGGAGCAGCTCACGGAGCGTGGAGCCGTCGACGTACTCCATGACGATGTACGGGATCGAGACCCCGTCGATGTAGTCCTCGCCCGTGTCGTAGACCGCGACGATCGCGGGGTGGTTGAGCGAGGCGGCAGACTGGGCTTCCCGGCGGAACCGGGCCTGGAAGGAAGGGTCGCGCGCGAGGTCCGCGCGCAGCGTCTTCACCGCCACGGTGCGGCCGAGGCGGGTGTCATGCGCGAGATAGACCTCGGCCATGCCACCACGGCCGAGCACATGGCCCAGCTCGTACCGGCCGCCGAGGCGACGCGGCTCTTCCATAGCTACCTACCAGCCCTCTCCGTCGGTCCCGACCGGCACACGTGTGCGGCCGGAGGCTACCGTCCGGGCATACCGTACCCGGACGGCGCTGTGTGACCTGGCCAAGCCCGTCACCCGATACAGGACCGGTATCGCAACGTGCACCGATGTGTAGGCGACGTGATGGGGGTCACTTCTTGCTGTCGATGACTGCCTTCATCACGTCCCTTGCGATCGGGCCGGCGAGACCGCCGCCAGTGATGTCGCCGCGGTCGGCCGCGCCGTCCTCGACGACGACGGCGACGGCCACCGGCGCGCTGCCGTCGGACAGCTTCGCGTAGGAGATGAACCAGGCGTACGGCTTCTCGCTGTTGTTGAGACCGTGCTGGGCGGTACCGGTCTTGCCGCCGACGGTGGCGCCGTTGATCTTTGCCTTGCTACCGGTGCCCTGCGGGTCGTTGACGACCGACTCCATCATTTCCTGGAGCGCCTGTGCCGTCTTCGACGAGACGGCCTGGGACAGCTGCTGGGGCTCCGTCGTCTCCAGGGTGTCCAGGTTGGGGGCCTTGAGCTGGTCGACCATGTACGGCCTCATCAGCTTGCCGTCGTTGGCGACCGCCGAGGCGACCATGGCCATCTGGAGCGGGGTGGCGCGGTTGGAGCCCTGGCCGATGCCGTCCAGGGCGTTCTGCGGCTGGTTGTCCTTGGGGTAGACCGACTCGGCGGCGCGCACCGGGGTGTCCAGCTCGGCCTCGTTGAAGCCGAACTTGCCCGCCTGCTCGATCATCTTCTCGTTGCCGACGTTGTCGGCCATCTTCGCGAAGACGGTGTTGCAGGACACCGTGAGCGCGTAGCGCAGCGTGGCGTCCTCGCAGGCGCCGTGCTCATTGGTGAGCTTGCTCGAGGACTGCGGCAGCGGGAACGGGTCCGGGGTGTCGGTCTTGTCGTCGACGCCGGCGACCTCGCCGTTCTCCAGCGCGGCGGCGGCCGTGACCACCTTGAACGTGGAGCCGGGCGGGTAGGTCTCGCGCAGCGCGCGGTTGAGCATCGGGTCGTCGGCGTCGTTCTTCTTCTGGACCTTGTTCCAGGCTTCGGCGTCCGTGTCGGAGGACCCGGCGAACTTCGACGGGTCGTACGACGGCGTGGAGACCAGCGCAAGGATCTTGCCGGTGGACGGTTCGATCGCGGCGACCGCGCCCTTCTTGTCGCCCAGGCCCTGGTAGGCGGCCTTCTGCGCGGCGGCGTTGAGGGTGGTGACGACGCTGCCGCCCTCCTTCTCCTTGCCCGTGATCATGTCCAGGGTGTTGCGGAAGAAGAGCCGGTCGTCGTTGCCGCTGAGGATGCCGTCCTCGAGCTTCTCCAGCTGGGTGGCGCCGAAAGCCTGCGAGGAGTAGCCGGTGACCGGCGCCCACATCGCGCCGTTGGACCAGGTGCGCTTGTACTTGTAGTCGCCGGTGGTCTCGACCGAGCCGGTGATGGCCTTGCCGTCGACGATGATGTCGCCGCGCGGGGTGGAGTACCGCGTGATGTTGACGCGGCGGTTTTTCGTGTCGCTGGCGAGGCTGTCCGCCTTGACGTACTGCAGGTAGTTGTCGCGCAGCAGCAGGGTGAGGACCAGGAGGCCGCAGAAGATCGCGATCCGGCGCAGGGGCTTGTTCATGACGGGCGGACCACCTGGGTCATCTCGGCGTCGGGGTTCGAGGCGGGGGCGGGCGCCGGGCGGCGCGCGGTGTCGCTGATGCGGATCAGGATGCCGATCAGCGCCCAGTTGGCGATGACGGAGGAACCGCCGTAGGCCAGGAACGGCATCGTCATACCCGTGAGCGGGATGAGGCCCATCACACCGCCGGCGACGACGAACACCTGGAGGGCGAAGGCGCCGGAGAGGCCGATGGCCAGCAGCTTGCCGAAGGGATCCCGGGCGGCGAGGGCGGTGCGTACACCGCGCTCGACGATCAGGCCGTACAGCAGCAGCAGCGCCATGATGCCGGCCAGGCCGAGCTCCTCGCCGAAGGTGGCGAGGATGAAGTCGGAGTTGGCGGCGAACTTGATCAGCTCGGAGTGGCCCTGGCCCCAGCCGGTGCCGAGGGTGCCGCCGGAGCCGAACGCCCACAGTGCCTGCATGGCCTGCTCGGAGTGGCCGACGACGCCCTGCTGGGAGAGCTTGTACTCCTTCAGCGGGTCGAGCCAGGCCTGGACACGCTGCTGGACGTGGCTCTCGAACTGGGCCACGCCGACCGCACCGGCCGCGGACATCAGCATGCCGAAGACGATCCAGCTGGTCCGCTCGGTGGCGACGTACAGCATGATGACGAACATTCCGAAGAACAGCAGCGAGGTGCCGAGGTCCGTCTCGAAGACCAGGATCAGGATCGAGATGATCCAGACGACGATGATCGGGCCGAGGTCGCGGCCACGCGGCAGATACAGGCCGAGGACACGGCGGCTGGCCAGGGCGAGCGCGTCGCGTTTCACCATCAGATAGCCGGCGAAGAAGATCGCCAGCACGATTTTGGCGAACTCACCTGGCTGGATGGAGAAACCGGCCACCGAGATCCAGATCTTGGCGCCGTAGATGTTCTGCCCGAGGCCCGGCACGAGCGGCAGCAGCAGCAGGAAGATCGCGCCGACCATGGAGATGTAGGTGTAGCGCTGGAGGACACGGTGGTCCTTGAGGAAGATCAGCACCACGATGAACAGGGCGATGCCCATCGCCGTGTACAGCAGCTGCCGTGGCGCAGCCGTGCCGGCCTGCTCGGCCCGCTGGAGGTACTTCGACTGGTCCAGCCGCCAGATGGCGACGAGCCCGAGCCCGTTCAGCAGCGTGGCCACCGGCAGCAGCAGCGGGTCCGCGTACGGCGCGAACTTGCGCACGACGAGGTGCGCGACGCCGGCCAGCAGGCCGAGGCCGAGGCCGTAGCTCAGGAGGCCGGACGGCACCTCCTCGTTGATGGCGAGGCCCACGTTGGCGTAGGCGAAGACCGGGATCGCGACGGCGAACACCAGCAGCGCGAGCTCGGTGTTGCGCCGGCTCGGTGTACCGATCGAGCCGATCGTGGACGTGTGGTGCGTCGGTGAGTTGGTAGTACTGCTCATCGTGTGACGGGGCCTCTCACGGCTTGCCTACTGCTCACCGCACCGCGAGACGACCTTCTGCTCTTCCTCCGAAAGGCTGGGGCCGGGGGTGGGAGTAGTGGTCGCGGGTGCGGACGGGGACGCGGTTGCCGAGGGGCTCGGCGATGCCTTGGACGTGACGGAGACGGGCGTGGTTCCCGTGGTGCCGCCGGCCTGGCCCTCACCGGTCTTCGAACCGGTCTTGCTCGCCGTGGGGGTCTCGGCGTGCTTCTTGCATGCGGAGGCCTGGACGGCCAGCTCGTCGATCTTCTTCTGGGCGGCGGACAGGTCGCCCTCGGCGATCGTCGCCTCGACCAGCTTCTGCTGGTAGTCCGGCAGGTACTTGAGTTCGATCTCGGGGTGGTCCTTCTCCACCTTCGACAGCGACACCCAGGCCAGATCCTGGCTGATGCCCCGGTACAGCGCGACGTGCTCGCCGCTGGTGCCGACGTAGTACTGCGTCTGCGTCCAGCGCCAGCCGCCGTACAGGCCGCCGCCGATCACGGCGAGCGCGAGCACGCTGTAGAAGGATCTCTTCAGCCACCTACGGCCCTTGCGGGGCTTGACGAAGTCCTCGTCGGTGTAGTCGCCGAAGCCGTCGGTGGGGATGAAACCGGTGATGTCGCCGCCGGAGCCGGGCGGGCCGAACTCGCCGCCCCCGCCGCGCCCCTGCTGCCTGCGGCCGAGGCCCGAGGCGCGCCCTGCCGGGGTCTGCATGATGCCGTTGTCGTGCAGTTGGAGCTGGTTCTCGGCAACCGCGCCGACCACGACCGGGACGTCGGAGAGCTGTCCGGCGAGGGTGTCGCCGGTGTCCAGGTCGAGGACGTCGGCGACGATGACCGTGATGTTGTCGGGGCCGCCGCCGCGCAGCGCGAGCTGGATCAGCTCCTGCACGGTCTCCTGGGGGCCCTGGTAGCTGGCGAGGGTGTCCTCGAGCGTCTGGTGCGAGACGACGCCGGACAGGCCGTCGGAGCAGATCAGATAGCGGTCGCCGGCCCGGACCTCGCGGATCGACAGATCCGGCTCGACATGCTCACCGCTGCCCAACGCCCGCATCAGCAGCGACCGTTGTGGGTGGGTGGTGGCCTCTTCCTCGGTGATGCGGCCCTCGTCGACGAGGCGCTGCACCCAGGTGTGGTCCTGCGTGATCTGGGTCAGCACGCCGTCGCGCAGCAGGTACGCGCGCGAGTCGCCGACGTGCACGAGCCCGAGGCGCTGACCGGTCCACAGCAGGGCGGTCAGGGTGGTCCCCATGCCCTCGAGCTGGGGGTCCTCCTCGACCAGCGAGCGCAGCTGGTCGTTGGCACGCTGGACGGCGGTGCCGAGCGAGGTGAGGACGTCGGAGCCGGGGACGTCGTCGTCCAGGGCGACGATGGTGGAGATGGCCTCGGAGGAGGCGACCTCACCGGCGGCGGCGCCGCCCATGCCGTCGGCGATGGCGAGCAGACGGGGACCGGCGTAACCGGAGTCCTCGTTGCCCTCCCGGATCATGCCCTTGTGCGATCCGGCGGCGAAACGCAGAGACAGACTCATGCGCACCTCGCCCGTCGGCCCCGGGTACAGCCGGTCGTGTCGAGCCACACTGCCCACCCTCCGGTCGGGAGCACGCCGGGGCCATGGGTGCCGGCCGCCGCCGCGTGCTCGCTCCGCTCGCACTCACTCATGATGTAGCACTACTTCCGCAGCTCGATGACGGTCTTGCCGATACGGATCGGCGCACCCAGCGGGATCGGTGTGGGAGTCGTCAGCCGCGATCGGTCGAGGTACGTGCCGTTGGTGGAACCCAGGTCCTCGACGATCCACTGGCCGTCGCGGTCCGGGTAGATCCTGGCATGACGGCTGGAGGCGTAGTCGTCGTCCAGCACGATCGTGCTGTCGTGCGCCCGGCCCAGAGTGATGGTCTGGCCCTGGAGCGCGACGGTCGTGCCGGTGAGGGTGCCCTCGGACACGACCAGCTTGGTAGGTGCGTTACGACGCGTGCGGCCGGCTGCGGCGGGCTGCTGGCGCTGCTGCGGAGGCGCCTGCTGGCGCTGTGCCTGCTGCGCCCGCCCTGCCTCCCGGCGCGAACCGCGCTGGGTGACACGCGTACCGAAGAGGTCGCTGCGGATGACCTGCACGGCCACGATGACGAACAGCCACAGTACGGCCAGAAAACCCAGCCGCATGACCGTGAGGGTCAGCTCTGACATTGCCCCCGCTTCACCCTTCGGCTTGCCGGTAAATGATGGTGGTGCTGCCCACGACGATCCGCGAGCCGTCGCGGAGCGTAGCGCGGGTGGTGTGCTGCCCGTCCACCACGATGCCGTTGGTGGAGCCGAGATCCTGGATAGTCGAGGGCGAACCGGTCCGGATCTCACAGTGCCGGCGGGATACGCCGGGGTCGTCGATCCGTACGTCGGCCTCGGTGCTGCGGCCCATCACCAGTGTCCCGCGGGAGATCTGGTGGCGGGTGCCGTTGATCTCGATCCAGTGGCGGGCACGTGACCCGGGCTGCGGAGCCCCGGCCAGGCCGCCGGCCGCCGCACCGGGGCGCTGGGCGCTCGCGGCGGGCGGATAGCCGTAGCCGCCGGCCCGGGCGCCGGGCGGCGGAGCGGAAGGCATGGGCGGAGCGGCGGTGCCGGCTCCGGCCCCGGGATAACCGGGCCCGCCGGGACGCTGTCGGCCGCCCGCGGGCGGCTGCTCCGGCGCCTGGCTGCTGGAGGAGGCGAGCGTACGGCTGCGCACCCGGTACAGGCCGGTGTCGAGGTCGTCCGCCTTCTCCAGGTTGACCTTGATCGGGCCCATGAAGGTGTAGCGCTGCTGCTTGGCGTAGTCGCGCACCATTCCGGCGAGCTCGTCGCCGAGCTGGCCGGAGTAGGGGCTGAGCCGCTCGTAGTCCGGCGTGCTCAGTTCCACGATGAAGTCGTTGGGGACGACGGTCCGGTCCCGGTTCCAGATGGTCGCGTTGTTGTCGCACTCGCGCTGGAGCGCGCCGGCGATCTCCACGGGCTGGACCTCGGACTTGAACACTTTCGCGAAGGTGCCGTTGACCAGACCCTCGAGACGCTGCTCGAACTTCTTCAGGACTCCCATGGGGCACCTCCTCCGTAGTGGCTGCTGTCCCGTGCCGTGCTGCTTACCTGGTACTGCTTACTGATCGTATCCACGCGCCGGTGAATCGGCTGGTTCCCCCTGTCGGCCCCGTCGACGGGTGTCGACGCCCTCTTGCGCACCCGCTTCTGCCCAGGATCGTAGAGGTGGCCGAGGACCAGTGTCCCGCACCTGACTGTGGTCCTCGTCCGGCTCCTGGGGAGACGGCCGCCTTAGGTACGAGGTTGATACGTGAACCAGTCACCGCCGAGACGTACGGGGGCCGCCGACGGCCTCCCACCTGCTCCCTGCCCCCGCAGAAGGGATGTGAACGCACCCTGGACCGCGTGCTAATGTTCTGCGTGTCGGAAGGCGCCAGGCCAAAAGGCCCACAAGCCCGAAGACACACCCAATGCGCGGGTGGCGGAATAGGCAGACGCGCTGGATTCAGGTTCCAGTGCCCGCAAGGGCGTGGGGGTTCAACTCCCCCCTCGCGCACAGCTGAAAGCCCCGCAGGTCTTAGACCTGCGGGGCTTTCGCGTATCCCGAAGGTGGGCCGTCCGGCACACGCGTGTGTGTCCAGGCCATGACTGCTCACGGTGTGTGAGGAACGTCTCAGGCCCGTGAGCGGTGACGCCCCGGGTGAGCCACCGGTCGTCGGCGGGGGCCTCGTGAGGGTGTAGCGGGCTACACCGCGTTCCTCCCGGGTGCGGCCTAGCGTTGGATGTATGGCGCAATCGATCCCGATGACGACGATGATCCGGCAGGCGGGACGCGCCACGGGCCGGCTGCTCGTCGCCGCGCTGATGACCTTCGGCACCTGTCTCTTCGTCACCGTGCTGCTCATCGCCGCCATCGGCACGCTCGTGCTCGTCGGTGCGTGGATGCTGCCCGAGGCGGTGCTGCTGATCCGCCGGATCGCCGGGGCGGAACGCCGTCAGGTCGCCGGCTGGACGGGCCGTGAGATCCCCGAGGCGTACGAGCCGCTCACCGGCACCCTGCGCGAACGGCTGCGCACGGCCGTCCGCGATCCGGGCACCCTCGCCGACCTGCGCTGGATGGCCGCCCACTACGTCTACGGCTGGCTGGTGCTGCTCGCGCTGCCGCTGTGGCCGGTGGGTCTGGTCGTCGACGGGGTGTGGTGCGGACTGCTGCGCCGGGACCCGGTCGTCCTGCCGTGGGTCGTCCGGCTCGCCGACCTCGAGGCGCGCTGGTCGGCTGCCCTGCTCGAGCCGTCACCCAAGGCGCGCCTCGCCGCCCGGGTCCGGGCGCTGACCGAGACCCGCGCCGACGCGATCGCCGCGCACGGCGCCGAACTGCGTCGTATCGAACGTGACCTGCACGACGGTGCCCAGGCCCGCCTGGTCGCCCTGTCCCTGCGGATAGGGCTCGCCCAGCGGGCCTTCGACCGCGACCCGGACTCCGCGCGCAAGCTCATGGAAGACGCGCAGGACCAGGCCGAACAGGCGCTCACGGAACTGCGGCACGTCGTCCGCGGTATCCATCCGCCGATCCTCACCGACCGCGGCCTCACGGGAGCGGTACGGGCGCTGGCCGCCGGCAGCGGGCTGGAGGTGACGGTGCGGGTGGAAGGACTCCTGGACAGCGGCGGCAGCGGCGGCAGCGGCGGCGGTCGCGGTGTTGAGGGCAGTGGGGCGGCGGGCCCGAGCGGTGGGCCGGGTGGCGTTGCCGGTTCCCGCGGATACCGGGCGCCCGCCGCTGTGGAGGCGGCTGCGTACTTCGCGGTGGCGGAGGCGCTCACCAACGTCGTCAAGCACAGCCGGTCGCCGCGGGCGTCCGTCGAGCTGGTGCGGCTGCGGAACGGGCTGCGGGCGGTGGTGCGGGACGAGGGGCTCGGCGGCGCGGACGAGAGTGCGGGGTCCGGCCTGCTGGGGATCCGGCGCCGGGTCGCCGCGCTGGACGGCGTGGTGAGGGTGGACAGCCCGGCCGGGGGACCGACCACGATCGCTGTGGAGCTGCCCTGTGTGGTGAGACCTGCGTGACGTATCGGGTGGGATCGGTGCGCGGTGCGCGGTGCGCGGTGCGCGGTGCGCGGTGCGCGGTGCGCGGGGAGCCGGGAACGGCCAGGGCGAAGGCGAGAGGGAGGGGTGTGGGGTGCGGGCGTTTTGGGCCGGTGGGCGTGTTTCACGTGAAACATTCCCGCTGTCGTGGAGCCGCCCTCGTGGAGCCGTCGTCGGGAAGCTGTGGCCTTCGGTGAGGGAGGGTGCCGGATGGGCTGTCCCGCAGGGGTGGACGAGCGGATTTCCACAGGCGGGAGGTTGTCCACAGGGGCTGCCGCCGTGCCGTCGTCGGGCTGTACGGTCGGCACGAGTTGATGTTCGGCTCGTCGAGCCGACGGACGTAAGTGTGCGGGGGAGGCGGTCATGGTGACCGAGGCCGGTGGTGCGGGGACAGAGACGGGTGGGACGCACAGGCTTCCCCGGGTGCGGGGCTTCGCCGAGTGGCCCACCGGGCGCCCCGCCGCGGGACCGGACGCGGGTGCGGTCCCCGGGTCGCCCCGGCCGGGGTCCCCCAAGGAGGCGGGCAAGGCTCTGCGGGGCCGGGTGCCTCGTTCGGCACACGCCGCGTTGGACCTGGACCCCTCCCGGCCGGACGCCGTGGCGGCGGTCGAGGAGTCCAGCCGGGGCCGCATCCCGGAGCTGGCCCCGATCCGGGTCGGCCGGATGGCGGCGACGCCGTTCGCGTTCCTGCGGGGCTCGGCCGGACTCATGGCGTACGACCTGGCCAGGACCGCCATGACCGGGATCCGCGCCCAGATCTGCGGCGACGCCCACGCCGCGAACTTCGGTCTGTACGGCGACGCGCGGGGCGGCCTGGTCATCGACCTGAACGACTTCGACGAGACCGTCGACGGCCCCTGGGAGTGGGACCTCAAGCGTCTCGCCGCCTCTCTGGTGCTCGCGGGCCGCGAGGCCGGCGCGGACGAGGACACCTGCCGCCAGGCGGCGCACGGCGCGGCCGGCTCCTACCGCCGCACCATGCGGCTGCTGGCGAAGCTCCCCGTGCTGGACGCGTGGAACGCCATCGCCGACGAGGAACTGGTCTCCCACACCGACGCGCACGACCTGCTGGGCACCCTGGAGCGGGTCTCGGAGAAGGCACGGGCCAACACCAGTGGGCGGTTCGCGGCGAAGTCGACCGAGCCGACGGAGGACGGCGGCCGCCGCTTCGTCGACGCGCCGCCGGTGCTGCGCCGCGTCCCGGACGCGGAGGCCCACGCGGTGGCCGCGTCCCTGGAGCACTACCTGACCACCCTGTCCGAGGACCGCCACCCGCTGCTGGTCCGGCACGCGGTCCACGACGTCGCCTTCCGGATCGTCGGCACGGGCAGCGTGGGGACGAGGTCGTATGTGGTGCTGCTGCTCGACCACCGGGGCGAGCCGCTCATCCTCCAGGTGAAGGAGGCCCGCGCCTCGGCCCTGGTCCCGCATCTGCTGACCGCCGGCTTCGAGGTGCCCGAGGTGGAGCACGAGGGACGCCGGGTGGTCATCGGCCAGAAGCGCATGCAGGTGGTCAGCGACATACTGCTGGGCTGGACGACGGTCGACGGACTCCCCTTCCAGGTACGGCAGTTCCGCAACCGCAAGGGCAGCGTCGACCCGGCCGCGCTCGCCGCCGACCAGGTCGACGACTACGGCCGGATGACCGGCGCGCTCCTCGCCCGCGCCCACTCCCACAGCGCCGACCCCCGCCTCATCGCCGGCTACTGCGGCAAGAACGAGGAACTCGACGAGGCGATCGCCACCTTCGCCGTCGCCTACGCCGACCGCACCGAGGCGGACCACTCGGACCTGGTGACGGCGGTACGGGAGGGGCGGATCCCGGCGGAGACGGGCGTGTGAGAGGCGGCCGGGCGGAGTCGGAGCGGGGGAAGCCCGGGGAGGGCAGTCCGGGCGGGGGACCCTGCGGGACCGTCGGCCGGGTGGGTTCGGGGGAGCGTTGGCCTAGGCTGGTCGGGTGACGACCCCCGAAGCTGAGCAGCCTAGGCCCGAGGCACGGCTGGAGCAGGCCGTGCGGGCCGCCGAGCAGGCGTTGATCGAGTTCGAGATCGCGGTGGAGACCTTCCGCGTCGAGGTCGAGAACTTCTCGCGGCTCCACCATCAAAAACTCGGCCCGATGTACGCCCGGCTCGATGAACTGGACGCCCAGATCGCCGAGGCCAAGGCCGCCCGCACCGGTGATCCCGAGGACAAGCGCAAGGCCGCCGAGGCGCGGGCCAGGGTGATGCCGATGCCCGGGGTCGAGGAACTGTTCCACGGCTGGATGGACGGCGAAGGTCTCTTCCCCGAGGCCGAGGCGATGCTCACGGACCAGTCGGTCCGGCCCCCGCAGCGGGTACGGCCCAGCGAGGAGGCTCGCAAGCTGTACCGCGAGCTGGCCCGCAAGGCGCACCCGGACCTGGCCCAGGAGGACGCCGAGCGGGCCCGGCGCGAGGAGTTCATCACCCGCGTCAACGCGGCCTACGCCCGTGGCGAGGAAGCCCTGCTGCGCGAGCTGGCCGAGGAGTGGGCGGCCGGTCCGGCGCCCGCGGAGCGGAGCCCGAGCCCCAGCGAGGAGCTCTACGCCCGTCTCGAGTGGCTCGCCCAGCGCAAGGAGATGCTCGCGCTGGTCGCCCGGGAACTGGAGGAGGGCGCGATCGGCTCGATGCTCCGCATGGCGCCGGAGGACCCCGACCGGCTCCTGGACGAGATCGCCGACAAGCTTCTCGCGGACGTCGCCGCCCGCGAGGCGGAGCTGGCCGAGCTGGTGGGCTAGCGGGGACCGGTCGTGTCGTATGCCCGGTCGGGTAGCGTCGGGCGCATGAGTTTCGGAGCTGGTGTACCCACGGTCGAGGTCGGCGACCTCAAGGACGACGACTTCCTGCTGGACGTCCGCGAGGACGACGAGTGGCAGGCGGGTCACGCCGAAGGGGCACTGCACATCCCCATCAGCGAGTTCGTCGCCCGCTACGGTGAACTGACCGAGGCGGCCCCGCAGGACGGCCGGGTCCATGTGATCTGCCGCTCCGGCGGTCGCTCGGCCCAGGTCACCATGTACCTCGTCCAGCAGGGCATCGACGCCGTGAACGTCGACGGCGGCATGCAGATCTGGGCCGCCGCGGGCCGCCCGGTCGTCACGGACGAGGGCAACCCGGGCTCCGTCCTGTAAGCACTCGGAACGGCAGGTCGTCGGAACGGCAGGTCGTGCGGCCTGCGGGCCGGGGGATCTGCGGGCCAGGAATCCGCAGGCCGGGAATCTGCCGGCAGGGAATCTGCGGGCAGGGAATCTGCGGGCAGGGAATCTACGGGCCGGGGGACCCGCGGGTTCTTGGACCGGTGGTCGCCTCGTCGGGTCGGCGGGTCCGTCTTGCCGGGTCGGCCTGTGCGTTCTGCGCCGGGTCGGTCGGTCCGTGCGTTCTGCCGGGTCGGCCGGTGCGTCGTGGCGGGGTGGGCGTCAGCCGAGGGGGTGGGCGGCCAGCAGGTCGCCCAGGGCTTCCTCGTGTGCCGCGGCCGGCCCGAGGGACAGTTCCAGGTGCTTGGCCCAGGCGTGGTAGCGGTGCAGCGGGTAGTCGACGTCGGCGCCGAAGCCCCCGTGCAGATGCTGTGCGGTCTGCACGACCCGCCGTACGCCTTCCGAGGCCCAGATCTTGGCCACGGCGACGTCCCCGGAGGCCGGCAGCGCGCCCGGCGCCCCGGAGGCGATCCGCCACGCGGCCTGCCACAGCGTGACCTCCATCGCGCGCAGGTCGATGTAGCGGTCGGCGGCCTGCACGGCGACGGCCTGGAACGTCGCGATGGGGTGTCCGAACTGCTCCCGCTTGCCGGCGTACTCGCCGGTCATCGCCAGGACGCGCTCGCCCAGACCGAGCGCCTGCGCGCAGGTCCCCGTGGTCAGCAGGGCGCGCAGCCATTCCCAGGCACCGTCGGCGGTGATGACGTCCCGGTCGGCGATCCTCGCCGATTCGAGGCGCAGTTCGCCGAGCCGCTCGCCGGTGGTGGAGATCTGCTCGGCGAGCACGACTCCTTCGTGCTCACGGGCGACGACGGCGAGGACGCTCCGGTCGTCCCCGGTGCGCGCCGGTACGACGACGAAGTCGGCGTCGTACGCCCAGGGCACCACCGTCTGCACCCCGTCCAGCACCCACTCGCCGGCGCCCGGCTCCCCCGTGCCGCCCGCACCGTGTTCGTCACCTGTGCCGGTCGCGCCGGTCGCCCCTGCCGTGTCGTTCTGCCGTGCGGTCACGGCGAGTTCGGCCGGATCGTGGCCGGTGCGGCCGTTCGCGGCGACGGTGAGGACGATCTCGCCCCGGCCGGCCCGGGCGAGCAGGGACGACTTCAACTCCGGTCCGCCGTAGGCCTGTAGGGCGGCCGCGGCCGCGCTGCTCTCCAGCAGCGGTGTCCGTGCCAGCACCTTCGACGCCTCGCGCAGCACCAGACAGAGCGCGATCGCGTCGAGGCCGGCCCCGCCGTACTCCTCGTCCAGCAGCAGGCTCAGCAGGTCCGACGAGGCGAGCCTGGCCCACAGCGCGCGGTCGAAGTCGTCGGCCACGGCGCCCCGGGTGAGCGCGGGGCTCGGCACCGCGTCGGGGGCGACCCCGGCGAACACCCCCCGCGCCGCCTCCGCCGCTGCCTGCTGCTCCTCGGTGAAGGTGAAGTCCACGGCCTGTCCTCCCGACGGGTCAGCTGATCTGACGGAGCGTCAAGATAGAACAGGTTCTAGAAGAAGGGAACGGTCGGTCCGAGGAGAACGGTCGCTCGTCCCCTCGTCGTCCCTCTCGTCGCCCCCTTGTCGCGCCTCGTCGCGCGCCCCTCACCGGTCGAAGTCCACCTCCACGGCCTCCGTCAGCGGATGCGACTGGCAGGCCAGCACATATCCGGACTCCGTCTCCTCCGGTTCCAGCGCGAAGTTGCGGTCCATGCGCACCTCGCCGGAGACCAGGAAGGTCCGGCAGGTCCCGCACACCCCGCCCTTGCAGGCGTAGGGCGCGTCCGGCCGGTTGCGCAGCACCGTCTCCAGGACGGACTCCCCGTCCCGCACGGACCAGCTGCCGCCCCGGCCGTCGAGCCGGGCGGTCACGGTGCTGTGGGTGGGAGCCGCCACGCGCACCGGGGGCGCCGTGACCTCCACGTGGAAGATCTCCTCGTGGATCCGGGACCGTGCGACCCCGATCTCCCGCAGTGCCTGCTCCGCGCCCTGGACGAGGCCGAACGGCCCGCACAGGAACCACCCCGTCACCTCCGCCACCGGCAGCAGCGACGGCAGCAGCCCGGTCAGCCGCTCCCGGTCCAGCCGACCGGACGGCAGTCCGGCCTGCTGTTCCTCCCGGGAGAGCACGGTGACCAGCTGGAACCGCTCCGGGTACCTGTCCTTGAGGTCGGCGACCTCCTCCAGGAACATCGTCGAGGCGGCCGTCCGGTCGCTGCGGATGAGGCAGAAGCGGGCCGCGGGCTCGCGGGCCAGCAGCGTCGAGACGATCGACAGCACCGGCGTGATCCCGCTGCCGCCGACGATCGCCGCGTACCGGCCGGGGGCGGGGGTGAGGGTGAACCGGCCGGCCGGCGTCATCACGTCCAGCTCGTCGCCGACGGCGATCTCCTTCAGCGCGTACGTCGAGAAGGCCCCGCCCTCGACCAGCCGCACGCCCACCCGCAGCGTGCCCGGCCCCGCACCGTCGGGCCCGGGTGCGGGCGAGCAGATCGAGTACGTCCGCCGGACCTCGGTCCCGTCGACCACGCGGCGCAGGGCGAGATGCTGGCCGGGCGCGTGCCGGTACTCCTCGCGCAGCGCGTCGGGGACCGTGAGGGTGAGGGTGACGGAGTCGTCGGTGAGGTGGTCCACCGCGGCCACCTGGAGCGGGTGGAAGCGGGCCATCACAACTCCTTGAAGTGGTCGAAGGGTTCACGGCAGGCGAGGCAGCGCCGCAGCGCCTTGCAGGCGGTGGAGGAGAAGCGGCTGAGCAGTTCGGTGTCGGCGGAGCCGCAGTGCGGGCAGAGGATCGGCTCCAGGGCCGCGCCCATGGCCGCGCCCATGTCCGCGCCCATGTCCGCGCCCATGTCCGCGCTCGCGTCCGCGTCCCGGGTTCGGGTGGGGCCCAGGGTGATGCCGACCGGTTCGGCCGCCTTGCGCACGCGTGGCGGTGCGATGCCGAACTCCCGCAGTTTGCGGCGCCCTTCGGCGGAGATGTCGTCGGTCGACCAGGCGGGGGACAACACCGTGCGCACGGTGACCTCGCGGACCCCGTGTGCGTGCAGCGCCCGTTCGATGTCCAGGGACATCGCCTCCACCGCCGGACAGCCGGTGTAGGTGGGGGTCAGCTCGACGTCGACGGTGTCCGTGTCGCGTACGTGGACCGCGCGCAGCACGCCGAGTTCCCGCAGGGTGACCACAGGCAGTTCGGGGTCGAGCACCGAGCCGGCGACCTCGAGGAGTTCCGCCTCCAGCGGGGTCAGCGTCACCATGACGCACCCGGGTGACTGCGGTGCAGGTGCTGCATCTCGGCGAGCATCCGGCCGAAGGACTCGGTGTGCAGGCCCTCGCGGCCCGCGCCGGCGCGCCAGGCTCCGGTGCGCGATCCCTCGGGCACGGCCAGGCCGGCCCGCTCCAGGACGCTGCGCACCGACTCCAGCCAGACCGGCTCCAGCTCCGACAGGTCGAGGTCGAGGCCGTCCAGGGGGGCGAACATCTCCCCGGTGAACCGC
Source organism: Actinobacteria bacterium OV320 (assembly GCA_001298545.1). Classification (GTDB taxonomy): domain Bacteria; phylum Actinomycetota; class Actinomycetes; order Streptomycetales; family Streptomycetaceae; genus Streptomyces; species Streptomyces coriariae. The sequence continues at coordinate 534,076 of LJCX01000028.1, read as the reverse complement.
CAGAGTGCCGTGCAGGCCCGCCGCATCCGCTCGTGGCTCTCCTCGGTGCCGTCGCCGAGCCGCAGTGTCCACTGTTCGGCGTGGTCGCGGTGGTAGGCGACCTCCTTGACGGCCTTCGCCGCCAGTCCCGCGAACGGGCCCTCCACGGACGCCAGCCGCGCGTACAGCAGGTGCTGGTAGGTGGAGAAGTACAGCTGGCGGGCGATGGTGTGGGCGAAGTCTCCGCCCGGCTGCTCGACCAACTGAAGGTTGCGGAAGGCGCGTTCCTCACGCAGGTACGCCAACTCGTCCTCGTCGCCCGCCATCGACAGCAGGATCCGGGCCTGGCCCAGCAGGTCGAGGGCGATGTTGCCGAGGGCGACCTCCTCCTCCAGCACGGGCGCGTGGCCCATCCACTCCCCCAGGCGGTGGGAGAGCACCAGGGCGTCGTCGCCGAGGGCGAGGGCGGCGGTGTGGGTGTGCGTCGTCGTGGTCACAGGTGCTTCACCCCTTCCGGGATCTCATAGAACGTCGGGTGCCGGTACGGCTTGTCGGCGGACGGTTCGAAGAACGGGTCCTTCTCGTCCGGCGAGGAGGCCGTGATCGCGGAGGACGGCACGACCCAGATCGAGACGCCCTCGCCGCGCCGGGTATACAGGTCGCGCGCGTTGCGCAGGGCGAACTCGGCGTCCGGCGCGTGCAGGCTGCCGGCGTGGGTGTGGGAGAGGCCGCGCCGGGAGCGCACGAAGACCTCCCACAGGGGCCAGTCGGTGTTCGTCATGCCTGCTCCACTTCCGTCCCAGAGCTGTGTTTGGCCGCGTAGGCGGCGGCCGCCTCTCGTACCCACGCGCCCTCTTCGTGTGCGCGCCTGCGTTGTGTGATCCGCTGCTCGTTGCAGGGGCCGTTGCCCTTGAGGACCTCCTTGAACTCGGTCCAGTCGATGGCTCCGAAGTCGTGGTGGCCCCGCTCCTCGTTCCACTTCAGGTCCGGGTCGGGGAGCGTGAGGCCGAGCGAGGCCGCCTGGGGGACGCAGATGTCGACGAAGCGCCGGCGCAGCTCGTCGTTCGAGTGGCGCTTGATCTTCCAGGCCATCGACTGCGCGGAGTGCGCGGACTCGTCGTCGGGCGGGCCGAACATCATCAGTGACGGCCACCACCAGCGGTCCACCGCGTCCTGCGCCATCGCGTGCTGTTCCGGGGTGCCTCGGCTGAGGGCCAGCAGCAGCTCGTACCCCTGGCGCTGGTGGAAGGACTCCTCCTTGCAGACGCGGACCATCGCGCGGGCGTACGGGCCGTAGGAGCAGCGGCACAGGGGCACCTGGTTGGTGATCGCGGCGCCGTCCACCAGCCAGCCGATCGCGCCGACGTCGGCCCAGGTCAGCGTGGGGTAGTTGAAGATCGAGGAGTACTTCTGGCGGCCGGAGTGGAGCTTGTCGAGCAGTTCCTCACGGCTGGCGCCGAGGGTCTCGGCGGCGCTGTAGAGATAGAGCCCGTGGCCCGCCTCGTCCTGGACCTTCGCCATGAGGATGGCCTTGCGGCGCAGGGAGGGCGCGCGGGTGATCCAGTTGGCCTCCGGCTGCATGCCGATGATCTCGGAGTGGGCATGCTGGGCGATCTGGCGTACCAGCGTCGCGCGGTAGGCGTCGGGCATCCAGTCGCGTGGCTCGATGCGTTCGTCGGCGGCCACGGTGGCGTCGAAGGCGCGCGCGTACGCCTCGTCGGCGCCGGCTCCGCTGTCCTGCCCGGTGTGCGGCTGTGTGCGGGCCGTCTGGTGCGCGGCTGCTGTCGCCATGCGGTCCCCCTTGACCTCGGGCCTCGGCGCGGTGCCTTGGCCTCGGCTCTGCCGAGCCTTCTCCCGACCGATCGTTCGGTCCGTGCGATTCCATGGTGGGACGGCCGTCGTAAGGTGTCAACCGCTGTGGATAACCTGCGGGCATCCCCTGTGGACAACTTGCCCCGGCCCTTCCCGGCCCGGGTGTCGCGGGGAGGGGGCTGCGCCGAACGGGTGAGGCTGAGTACCGTTCGCGATTGCGCGACGCAGCGCGAAAGACGACCGGTATCGGGGAACGGGGCGGAATGGACGTGCACGACGGAGGGACCGGCTCTCCACAGGGGCCGAACACGTCGAGGGAGGCGGAAGCGGAGACGCCACCCGCCCGGGAAACCGTTCCCCGCCCCCGAACCGAACTCCCGAGCCCTGAACCGGCCTCCCGGCCCGAGGACGCGGACTCCGAGTCTGTTCCTCGGGCCGAGCACCCCGACTCGGCCGGTGCCTTCCAGGCTGAGTCCGCCGGTGACGCCGGTGATACCAGTGATGCCGGTGACGCCGGTGACCCCGCCGCCGGTCTCGTGGGTGGGCCTCGGCGGCCGGAGCCCCGGACCGGTGTGGCCGCCCTCTCCCCCCGCTATCAGGTCGGCGCCGCGCTGGCGCTGGCCGTCGTCGCGGTGACGGTCTGCGTGCACATCGGGATGGTGTTCCTGCACGTCGCCCCGTCGAACACCGTCACCAAGACACACGGCGAGGCGATCGACGACTGGATCTACCCGGAGTTCGAGCAGAACTGGAAGCTCTTCGCGCCGAACCCGCTTCAGCAGAACATCGCCGTCCAGGTCCGGGCCCAGGTCCGCACCGTGGACGGCGGCTCGCGGACCACCGGCTGGTACGACCTGTCGGCGCAGGACGGCCGGGCCATAGACGGCAATCCGCTGCCGAGCCACACCCAGCAGAACGAGCTGCGCCGCGCCTGGGACTTCTTCACCGCCACGCACGACAACGGCAACCGCGCCGTCGGCCTGCGCGGCGCCCTCTCCGAGACCTACCTGCGCCACATCGTGGTGCTGCGTCTGGAGCGGGGCGGCGCGGCCGGCGACGGCGGTGTCGTCGAGCGGATCCAGGTCCGTTCGCAGACCACCAACGTGACCCCGCCGAAGTGGAGCACCGAGAAGGTGTCGATGAGCCCGGTGTACCGCGAACTGCCCTGGTGGTCGGTGCCGGACGGCGAGACCGAGGGAGGCACGAGGTGAACCGGTTCTCCCTGACGGTGTCCGCCGCCATCGCGCGCGTCACCGAGTCGGCGCTCGCGCCGTACCAGAGCGCCGTGGTCCGGATCGGCTTCAGCGCCACCTGGCTGATGTTCCTGCTGCGCGAGTTCCCCCACCGGCACGAGCTCTACGGCCCCGACGGTCCCTGGGACTGGGAGCTGGCCCGCCAGCTGATCGACACCAACGGCGCGTTCACGGCGCTGATGTGGTCGGACGGGCGGGGCTGGTTCGAGGCGGTGTACCTGCTCGCGCTGCTCTCCGCCGCGCTGCTGCTCATCGGCTGGCGCACCCGCGCGATGTCGGTGCTGTTCATGGTCGGCGTGCTGTCGCTGCAGAACCGCAGCGTTTTCATGGGCGACGGCGGGGACAACGTCCTGCACCTGATGTCGATCTATCTCGTGTTCATACGGTGCGGCCGGGTGTGGTCGCTGGACGCACGACGGGAACGGTGCGCGCAGGAGGCACGCGCGCGTGGGGAGCGGGTCACGGACCGGGTGGGTCCCGTCCTGTGGGCCGCGGCCGGGTTCGTCCTGGTCACGGTGACCGTGGCGGGCCGTTTCCACAGCGCCTGGACCATTCCGGCGCTTCTGTGGGCGGCGTGGGCCGTACAGGGCCTGTGGTGGGCCGTCGGCCGCCGCACGAAGTCGGCGGAGCCCCGGATCCTGCTCGACGTGATCGGCAACATCCTGCACAACGGCGCCCTGGTCGTGATCATGGCCGAGGCCTGTCTGATCTACGCGACGGCCGGCTGGTACAAGATCCAGGGCTCGCGCTGGCAGGACGGCACCGCCGCGTACTACCCCCTGCACCTGGACTACTTCTCGCCCTGGCCCGCGCTCGCCGACCTGCTGGTCGGCAGCGGCACGATGGTCCTGCTGGCCACCTACGGGACCGTCATCGTGCAGGTCGCCTTCCCGTTCACGCTCGCCAACCGGCGGCTGAAGAACGTCCTGCTGGTCCTGATGATGACGGAGCACGCGGTGATCGCCGTGGTGCTCGGGCTGCCGTTCTTCTCGCTGGCGATGATCGCGACGGACGCCGTCTTCCTGCCGACGACCTTCCTGCGCCGGGTGGGCGGATGGACGGCACGCGCGCGTGGACGGCTGTTCTCCGGCGTCGGTCCTACGCCTGCGCCGCAGTCACCGGGGCCGCGGGCCCAGGAGAACCCCGAGCACGCGCGCGCGTAGGGTTCACGGCATGACCGACCCCGTGACCGCCGGCTCCGATCCGCTCGGCCGGTGGCGGCGGCTCGCCGACGCCTCCGTCCTGCTCGACGGCTTCCACGCCCTCAAGCACGCCGTGCGCTTCGGAGCCGAGGTCCCGGTGGCGGTCACCGCCGACCGGCGGGCGACGCTCGCCCTCGCCGACGAACTCGCCCCGGACGTGCGTGACGCGCTGGACGCGCTGCTGACGGAGGTCCCCGAGGCGACGTACCGCTCCCTGGTGCCGCGCCCGCATCCCACCGCGGTCGCCGCCCTGGCCGTACGGCCCGCCCGCGAGGCCAACCTGGAGCGGCTGGGGAGTGCGCCCCGCGCCACTCCCGTCGTGGTGCTGGACGATCCGCGCAACCTCGGCAACGCGGGCGCGGTGATCCGGCTGGCCGCCGGTTTCGGGGCCACCGGGGTGGTCACCACCGGCACCCTCGACCCCTGGCACCCGACCGTGGTGCGCGGCGGGGCGGGGCTGCACTTCGCGACCGCCGTGGAGCGGCTGACCGTCGGCGAGCTGCCGGCCGGCCCGGTGTTCGCCCTCGACCCGGAGGGTGACGACCTGCGGGGCGTCAAGCTGCCGGACGACGCCCTCCTGGCCTTCGGATCGGAGCGCAGCGGGCTCTCCGCAGAGCTGCGCGCGCGTGCCGACCACCTTCTCGCCCTGCCGATGCGCCCCCAGGTCTCCAGCTACAACCTCGCGACCAGTGTGGCCATGACGCTGTACCACTGGAGCGCCACCGGGGGCGCACCGCACGTCCCCTAGACGCCTAGGCGTCCCGGCGGACCTCCACCACCCGGAAGCGGTTGGCGACGAACGCGCCGTCGGTCAGGGCCGCGTTGGCCGCCGGGTTGCCGCCCGAGCCGTGGAAGTCGGAGAACGCGGCCGTCTGGTTGACGTAGACCCCGCCGGTGAGGTTGAGGGACAGCTGGGCGGCCTCCTCCAGGCAGACCTCCTCGATCGCCCGCTCGACCTCCGCGTCGGTGGTGTACGCGCCGACGGTCATCGCGCCCTTCTCGCGCACCGTGCGCCGCAGCAGGGCGACCGCGTCGGCCGCGGAGTCGACGGCGACGGCGAAGGAGACCGGGCCGAAGCACTCGCCCATGTAGGCGGCCTCGTCGTCCGCGCCGTCCCAGTACTTCCGCGCCCCGTCGAGCTTGACGAGCACCGGGGTGCGCACGATCGCGTCCGGGAACTCCGGGTTGCTCACCTCGCGGGAGGCGAGGGCGACCTCGCCGAGGCCCGCGGCGGCCTCCAGACGGGCCTTGACGTCCGGGTTGACGATGGCGCCGAGCAGCGCGTTGGCGCGCGCGTCGTCGCCGAGGAGGCCGTCGATCGAGCGGGCGAGGTCGGCGACGACCTCGTCGAAGGTCTTCGCGCCCTCGTCGGTGCGGATGCCGTCGCGGGGGATCAGCAGGTTCTGCGGGGTCGTGCACATCTGGCCGCTGTACAGGGAGAGCGAGAACGCCAGGTTGGCGAGCATGCCCTTGTAGTTCGCCGTGGACTCCACGATCACCGTGTTGACGCCGGCCTTCTCGGTGTAGACCTGCGCCTGGCGGGCGTTGGCCTCCAGCCAGTCGCCGAAGGCGGTCGAGCCGGTGTAGTCGACGATCCGGATCTCGGGGCGGGTGGCCAGGGTCTTGGCGATGCCCTCGCCGGGGCGCTCGGCGGCCAGCGCGACCAGGTTCGGGTCGAAGCCGGCCTCGGCGAGCACCTCGCGGGCGACGCCCACGGTCAGCGCGAGCGGCAGCACCGCGCGCGGGTGGGGCTTGACCAGGACCGCGTTGCCGGTGGCCAGGGAGGCGAACAGACCCGGGTAGCCGTTCCACGTCGGGAAGGTGTTGCAGCCGATGAGCAGGGCGATCCCGCGCGGGACCGGGGTGAAGCGCTTGGTCAGCGCGAGCGGGTCGCGCTTGCCCTGGGGCTTGCTCCACTCCGCCGTGCCGGGCGTGCGGACCTGCTCCGCGTACGCGTACGCCACCGCTTCCAGGCCGCGGTCCTGCGCGTGCGGGCCGCCCGCCTGGAACGCCATCATGAAGGCCTGGCCGGAGGTGTGCATGACCGCGTGCGCGAACTCGTGCGTCCGGTCGCTGATCCGCTTGAGGATCTCCAGGCAGACCACCGCGCGTACTTCGGCCCCCGCGTCCCGCCAGGCGCCCTGTCCGGCCCGCATGGCGGGCAGCAGCGTGTCCACGTCCGCGTGCGGGTAGGTCACGCCCAGCTTTACGCCGTACGGCGAGACCTCGCCGCCCACCCAGTCGTCGGTGCCGGGCTGGCCGAGGTCGAGGCGGGTGTGCAGGACGGCGTCGAAGGCGGCCTTGCCGGCCGCGGCGTCCAGGCTGCCGTTCTCCCCGTAGGCCTTGGGGTGTTCCGGGTGCGGGGACCAGTACGCGCGGGTGCGGATCGCTTCCAGGGCCTGGTCGAGGGTGGGCCGGTGCTGGGCGATCAGAGCGTGCGCGGTCGGTTCGGCGGCGGCCATGCGGGACCAACTCCTCGTCTTGAGAACTCTCCGTCGAGCTCATGACCTGGCGGAAACCTGGGCAGGAACAGCCAGTCAGGGTTAGAGTAACCGAACGATCGGTCGGGACAAGGGGGCCTGCCGCATCTGTGGAAAACCCCGTGCGGGAGGATCGCGCACATGACAGCACTCGACCTCAGCAGCCCCGTGGCCGTCGTCGGCACCGGCACCATGGGCCAGGGCATCGCCCAGGTCGCGCTCGTCGCCGGTCACCCCGTGCGGCTCTACGACGCCGTGCCCGGCCGCGCCCGCGAGGCGGCGGCCGCGATCGGCGCCCGCCTGGACCGGCTCGTCGAGAAGGACCGCCTCGCCGCACCTGACCGCGACGAGGCACGTGCCCGCCTGCGGCCCGCGGAGAGCATCACCGACCTCGCCGACTGCTCCCTGGTCGTCGAGGCCGTCGTGGAGCTTCTGGAGGCCAAGCAGGAGCTGTTCCGGCAGCTGGAGGACGTCGTCGGCGAGGACTGTCTGCTCGCCACCAACACCTCGTCGCTGTCGGTGACCGCCGTCGGGGGCGCCCTGCGCAACCCGGGCCGCCTGGTGGGCCTGCACTTCTTCAACCCCGCGCCGCTGCTGCCGCTGGTCGAGGTCGTCTCCGGGTACGCCACCGACGTCACGTCGGCCACCCGCGCGTACGAGACCGCCCGCTCCTGGGGCAAGACGCCGGTCGCCTGCGCCGACACCCCCGGCTTCATCGTCAACCGCATCGCGCGCCCCTTCTACGCCGAGGCGTTCGCCGTCTTCGAGGCGCAGGGCGCCGACCCGGCCACCATCGACGCGATCCTGCGCGAGTCGGGCGGGTTCAAGATGGGCGCCTTCGAGCTGACCGACCTGATCGGACAGGACGTCAACGAGTCGGTCACGCACTCCGTGTGGCGGTCCTTCTTCCAGGACGTGCGCTTCACGCCCTCGCTCGCCCAGCGGCGCCTGGTCGAGTCGGGCCGCCTCGGCCGCAAGACCGGCCAGGGCTGGTACGACTACTCCACCGGGACCGGGGCCGCCGGGTCGGCCGAACCGCACACCGCGGAGAAGGCCCAGCCGCCCGCGTACGTCGTCGCCGAGGGCAATCTGGGCCCCGCCTCCGAACTGCTCGCGCTGATCCGCGAGGCGGGCATCCAGGTCCGCGAGGAGGAGGAGGACCACGGCACCCGCCTGGTGCTGCCCGGCGACGGCCAGCTCGCCCTCGCCGACGGCCAGACGTCCGTGGAGTTCCGGGACGTCGTCTACTTCGACCTCGCCCTGGACTACCGCAAGGCCACCCGCATCGCCCTGTCCGCCTCCCAGGACACCTCCACGCAGACGATGTCCGAGGCGATCGGCCTGTTCCAGGCGCTCGGCAAGAACGTCAGCGTCATCGGCGACGTCCCGGGCATGATCGTCGCCCGTACGGTCGCGCGGATCGTCGATCTCGCGCACGACGCCGTGGCCAAGGGCGTGGCCACCGAGGAGGACATCGACACCGCGATGCGCCTGGGCGTCAACTACCCGCTCGGCCCCTTCGAGTGGAGCCGCAGGCTGGGCCGCACCTGGGCCTGCTCCCTCCTGGACGACCTGCACGAGCGCGACCCCTCCGGCCGCTACGCGCCGTCCCTCGCGCTGTACCGCCACTCCTATGCCACCGAGAAGCGGGAGGGCGCCTCGTGACCACCGCCAAGCGCGACACGTACACCCCGGAGACCCTGCTCTCCGTCGCCGTCCAGATCTTCAACGAGCGCGGCTACGACGGCACCTCCATGGAGCACCTCTCCAAGGCGGCCGGCATCTCCAAGTCGTCGATCTACCACCATGTCGCCGGCAAGGAGGAACTGCTGCGGCGCGCCGTCAGCCGGGCCCTGGACGGCCTCTTCGGGATCCTCGAGGAGGAGCACGCGCGCGTGGGGGACGCCTCGGAGCGCCTGGAGTACGTCGTGCGGCGCATGGTCGAGGTACTCATCGGCGAACTGCCGTACGTGACACTGCTGCTGCGCGTGCGCGGCAACACCGACACCGAGCGGTGGGCCCTGGAGCGGCGCCGCGACTTCGACCACCGGGTCGCCGAACTGCTGAAGGCGGCCGCCGCCGACGGGGACATACGCGGCGACATGGAGGTGCGGCTCGCCACCCGGCTGGTCTTCGGGATGATCAACTCGATCGTCGAGTGGTACCGGCCGGGCGGCCGGGGGATGGTCGAGAGCGAGGTCGCCGACGCGGTGGTGCGGCTGGTCTTCGAGGGGCTGCGCACGGCCCCGTAGGGCTCACCCCTGCGGTTCCAGGTCCTCCTCCTCGAACACCAGCAGCGTGCGCGTGCTGAGCACCTCGGGGATCAACTGGAGCCGGGTGAGCACCACCTCGCGCAGCGCCCTGTTGTCCGGCGTGTGCACCAGGAGCAGGACGTCGAAATCGCCCCCCACGAGGGCGATGTGGGAGGCGCCGGGCAGCAGCCTCAGCTGCTCGCGCACCGTCCGCCAGGAGTTCTGCACGATCTTCAGCGTGATGTAGGCGCTCGTGCCCTGCCCGGCGCGCTCGTGGTCGACACGGGCGCCGAAGCCGCGGATGACGCCGTCCTCGATGAGCCGGTTGATCCGCGCGTAGGCGTTGGCGCGCGAGACGTGGACCCGCTCGGCGACCGACCGTATCGAGGCGCGGCCGTCCGCCTGGAGTATCTGCAGGATGTCCTGGTCGATGGCGTCCAGCGGACGCGGCGGCGGCAGCGGGGCGCCACCCGGCGACGGGACACTGCTCGGCGACAGGGCACCGGTCGGCGGCGGAGGGTTGCCCGGAGGCGGCGCGGTGCCGTTCTCCGGCCCTTCGGCCATTTGTTCAGGTGCCATGTCCCCCTGCCCTCCTGCCATGGACGTACTGCACCCATCTCAGGTTGTGGAGAACCGTTTGTCCACAGCCTGAGGGGCCCTGTAGCCAAAATGTGCCGACGACCGAACAATCGGTAGGTGAGGCGCATCACAACCGGCGCGCCTCCCGTAGCCACTCCCACGAGGAGGTGCCGTCATGACGGTCATGGAGCAACGGGGCGCGTACCGGCCGACCCCGCCGCCGGCCTGGCAGCCCCGTACCGACCCCGCGCCGCTGCTGCCCGACGCGGAGCCGTACCGCGTCCTCGGCACCGACGCGGCCGCGCAGGCCGACCCGGAGCTGCTGCGCCGGCTGTACGCCCAGCTGGTGCGCGGCCGCCGTTACAACGTCCAGGCCACCGCCCTCACCAAGCAGGGCAGACTCGCCGTCTACCCCTCCAGCACCGGCCAGGAGGCCTGCGAGGTCGCCGCGGCGCTCGCCCTCCAGGAGCGGGACTGGCTCTTTCCCAGCTACCGCGACACCCTCGCCGTCGTCGCGCGCGGAGTGGACCCCGTCGAGGCCCTCACCCTGCTGCGCGGCGACTGGCACACCGGCTACGACCCGTACGAGCACCGGGTGGCGCCGCTGTCCACCCCGCTCGCCACCCAGCTCCCGCACGCCGTGGGCCTCGCGCACGCCGCCCGTCTCAAGGGCGACGACGTGGTCGCGCTCGCCATGGTCGGCGACGGCGGCACCAGCGAGGGCGACTTCCACGAGGCGCTGAACTTCGCCGCCGTCTGGCAGGCCCCGGTCGTCTTCCTCGTGCAGAACAACGGCTTCGCGATCTCCGTACCGCTCGCCAAGCAGACCGCCGCTCCCTCGCTGGCCCACAAGGCCGTCGGCTACGGCATGCCGGGCCGCCTGGTCGACGGCAACGACGCGGCCGCCGTGCACGAGGTGCTGACCGACGCCGTACGGCACGCGCGTGAGGGCGGCGGTCCCACCCTCGTGGAGGCGGTGACCTACCGCATCGAGGCGCACACCAACGCCGACGACGCCACCCGCTACCGCGGCGACGCCGAGGTCGAGACCTGGCGCGAACACGACCCGATCCAGCTGCTGGAGCGCGAACTCACCGCGCGCGGGCTGCTCGACGAGGACGCGAAGCAGTCCGCGCGGGACGCCGCCGAGGTGATGGCCGCCGACCTGCGCGCCCGCATGAACCAGGACGCGGTCCTCGACCCCATGGACCTGTTCGCCCACGTGTACGCCGAACCCACCCCCCAACTGCGGGAACAGCGCGACCTGCTGCGGGCGGAGCTCGAGGCCGAGCACGCCGACCAGGAGGGCACGCACCGATGACCACCGTCGCCCTCAAGCCCGCCACCATGGCGCAGGCACTCACCCGCGCGCTCCGGGACGCGATGGCCGCCGACCCGACCGTGCACGTCCTGGGCGAGGACGTGGGCACCCTCGGCGGCGTCTTCCGGGTCACCGACGGGCTCGCCGCGGAGTTCGGCGAGGACCGCTGCACGGACACCCCGCTCGCCGAGGCGGGCATCCTCGGCACGGCCGTCGGCATGGCGATGTACGGACTGCGGCCGGTCGTGGAGATGCAGTTCGACGCCTTCGCCTACCCGGCGTTCGAGCAGCTCATCAGCCATGTCGCCCGGATGCGCAACCGCACCCGCGGCCGTATGCCCCTGCCGATCACCGTCCGGGTGCCCTACGGCGGCGGCATCGGAGGCGTCGAGCACCACAGCGACTCCTCCGAGGCGTACTACATGGCGACCCCGGGCCTCCATGTCGTCACGCCCGCCACGGTCGCCGACGCCTACGGCCTGCTGCGCGCCGCCATCGCCTCCGACGACCCGGTCGTCGTCCTCGAACCCAAGCGTCTGTACTGGTCCAAGGACTCCTGGAACCCGGAGGAACCGCAGAGTGTCGAACCGATCGGCCGCGCGGTGGTGCGGCGCACGGGCCGGAGCGCCACACTGATCACCTACGGTCCTTCGGTGCCGGTCTGCCTCGAAGCCGCCGAAGCGGCGCGTGCCGAGGGCTGGGACCTCGAGGTCGTCGACCTGCGCTCGCTGGTGCCCTTCGATGACGAGACGGTCTGCGCCTCGGTGCGGCGGACCGGCCGCGCGGTCGTCGTGCACGAGTCGGGCTCCTTCGGCGGCCCGGGCGGCGAGATCGCGGCCCGCGTCACGGAGCGCTGCTTCCACCACCTGGAGGCACCGGTGCTGCGCGTCGCCGGGTTCGACCTTCCGTACCCGCCGCCGATGCTGGAGCGCCACCACCTGCCCGGCGTCGACCGCATCCTGGACGCCGTGGCGCGGTTGCAGTGGGAGGCGGACAACTGATGGCACAGGTGCTGGAGTTCAAGCTTCCCGACCTCGGGGAGGGACTCACCGAGGCGGAGATCGTCCGCTGGCTGGTCCAGGTGGGCGACGTCGTCGCCGTCGACCAGCCGGTCGTCGAGGTCGAGACGGCCAAGGCCATGGTGGAGGTGCCCTGCCCCTACGGCGGTGTGGTCACCGCGCGCTTCGGCGAGGAGGGCACCGAACTGCCCGTCGGCGCACCGCTGATCACGGTCGCGGTCGGTGCGCCGGCCTCGGGCGGCCCGGAGGTTCCCGCCAAGGGCGCCGAGGGGTCGGGCAACGTGCTCGTCGGTTACGGCACCTCGGAGGCACCCGCGCGCAGGCGCCGGGTCCGGTCGGCGCGACCGGAACCGACCGCTTCCGTGGCCGTCGCGGCCCCCGCCCCGGCTGCCCCGGTTCTCCCGGATGTCCCGGCCGGAAAGCCCGACGGCCCCGTCCCCGTGATCTCCCCCCTGGTGCGCAGACTCGCCCGGGAGAACAACCTGGACCTGAGGGAGCTCACGGGCTCCGGGCCCGAGGGGCTGATCCTGCGGGCGGACGTGGAGAACGCGCTGCGGGGGGCCGCCCCGCGGGACCAGGCGGCACAGCTGTCACCCGGCTCCTCCGCTCCCTCCGGAAGCCGCCGCGTCCCGCTCAAGGGCGTCCGGGGTGCCGTCGCCGACAAGCTCTCCCGCAGCCGACGCGAGATCCCCGACGCCACCTGCTGGGTGGACGCCGACGCGACGGAACTGATGCGGGCCCGGGCCGCCATGAACGCGTCCGGCGGGCCGAAGATCTCCCTCCTCGCGCTGCTCGCCCGTATCTGCACCGCGGCGCTGGCCCGCTTCCCGGAGCTGAACTCCACCGTCGACCTGGCGGCCCGGGAGATCGTCCAGTTCGACCACGTCCACCTCGGCTTCGCCGCGCAGACCGAGCGGGGACTCGTCGTGCCGGTCGTCCGCGACGCGCACGCCCGGGACGCCGAGGGACTCACCGCGGAGTTCGCCCGGCTCACCGAGGCGTCCCGGGACGGCCGTCTCACCCCCGCCGACCTGACCGGCGGCACCTTCACCTTGAACAACTACGGGGTGTTCGGAGTCGACGGCTCCACGCCGATCATCAACCACCCCGAGGCGGCCATGCTCGGTGTCGGCCGCATCATCCCCAAGCCGTGGGTGCACGACGGCGAGCTGGCGGTGCGCCAGGTCGTCCAGCTCTCGCTCACCTTCGACCACCGGGTGTGCGACGGCGGAACGGCGGGAGGCTTCCTGCGCTACGTGGCGGACTGCGTGGAGCAGCCGGCGGTGCTGTTGCGCACCCTGTGATTGCGGGCGCGCCCCGGCGATTCGCGTGTTTCCCGTGATCCGGCGGGCCCGCATCCCCGGGGCGGCCCGCATACTCGGGGGGTGACCTCGAACGAGCCCGCCGCCCACGACGCCGTCGTGCTCGCCGGGGGCGGCGCCCGCCGGCTCGGCGGCGCCGACAAGCCGGGCGTGCGGGTGGGCGGGCGCGCGCTGCTCGACCGCGTGCTGGGCGCCTGCGCCGACGCGCGCACCACCGTCGTCGTCGCCGATCCCCGCCCCACCGCGCGGCCCGTGCGCTGGGCACGCGAGGACCCGCCCGGCGCGGGGCCCGTCGCCGCGCTCGACGCCGGACTGCGCCACACCGCGGCGGACGACGTCCTCGTCCTCTCCGCCGATCTGCCCTTCCTCGCGGCGGACACCGTACGGCGACTGCTGACCGCCCTGCGCGCGGGCGCGGCCGAGGGTGTGCTGCTCACCGACGCCGACGGCCGTGACCAGCCGCTCGTCGCCGTGTACCGCACGGCCGCCCTGCGCCGCGAACTGGCGGTGCTCACCGCCGGCGAAGGCGGCCTCACCGGCCTGCCGCTGCGTCGGCTGACCGCCGGACTCGACCTCACCCGCGTCCCCGATCCGGTCGCGTCGTTCGACTGCGACACCTGGGACGACATCGCCGCCGCCAGAGCACGTATCAGGGAGCATGACCACGTGTTGGATGAATGGATTTCCGCAGTCAAGGACGAGCTGGGCATCGACCTCGACGTCGACACCGGCGCCCTCCTCGATCTGGCCCGCGACGCCGCCCACGGGGTGGCCAGGCCCGCGGCCCCGCTGACCACCTTCCTGGTCGGCTATGCGGCCGCGCGGGCCGAGGGCGGCCCCGAAGCCGTCGCCGAGGCCGCCCGCAAGGCCGCCGCCCTCGCGCTGCGCTGGGCGCAGGAGGCCGAACAGGGGAAAGCCGAGCAAGGGCAGGCCGAGCAGCGGAAGGCCGAGCAGCGGAAGGCCGACAAGCCCGGCGGCTCCGGACCGGACGCCGGATGACCGCCCGCGGTACCCGGCAGGGCCTCGACGCCGAGGACCTCGATGTCGAGGAGGCGCTCGCCCTCGTGAAGGACGGCAACGGCACCGCCCGCCCGCCCGGCGGCCACAGCCCCGCACCGCGCGGGGGCGGCGACGGTACGCCGCCCTCCTCTTCCCCCTCCTCCCCGGCCCGGAGTCCGGAGACCGGTCACCGGGCCGGCGCCGCCGAGCACCGCCACCGGGCGACCTCCTGGCCCGAGGCCCGGACGATCGCCGCCCGCGCCGCCCGCTCCGGCGCAGCCCGTCCCGCCCCCGTCTCCGTGACCCTCGGCGACGCCCTCGGCCTCGTTCTGGCCGCCCCGCTGACGGCCCTCACCGACCTGCCCTCCTTCGACACCTCGGCGATGGACGGCTGGGCCGTCGCGGGTCCCGGCCCCTGGCACGTACGGGAGGAGGGCGTGCTGGCCGGCAGCTCGGCGCCCGCGCCCCTGGCCGACGGCGAGGCCGTACGGATCGCCACCGGCGCCCGGATCCCCCCGGACACCACCGCGGTACTGCGCAGTGAGCACGGCCGGACCGACGACAACGGCCGCCTGCATCCGACCCGCGAGATGCAGCACGGCCAGGACATCCGCCCACGGGGCCAGGAATGCCGCAGCGGGGATCAGCTGCTGCGGGCCGGGGCGGTGGTGACCCCGGCGGTCCTCGGCCTCGCCGCGGCCGCCGGGTACGACACGCTGGCCGCCGTCCCCCGGCCCCGGGTCGAGGTGTTCGTCCTGGGCGACGAACTGCTCACCGAGGGCCGCCCGCACGACGGCCTCATCCGGGACGCGCTCGGTCCGATGCTGCCCCCGTGGCTGCGGTCGCTGGGTGCCGAGGTCACCGCCGTACGCCGGCTCGGCGACGACGCGAAGGCCCTGTACAAGGCCATCACCGCATCCGCCGCCGATCTCATCGTCACCACCGGGGGCACCGCCTCGGGGCCCGTCGACCACGTGCACCCCACCCTGCGCCGGCTCGACGCCGAACTCCTCGTCGACGGCGTCAAGGTGCGCCCCGGTCACCCGATGCTGCTGGCCCGCCTCCAGGAGAACCAGCACCTCGTCGGCCTGCCCGGCAACCCTCTCGCGGCCGTCTCCGGCCTGCTCACGCTCGCCGAGCCGCTGCTGCGCGCCCTCGCCGCCCGGCCGGCTCCCGAGCCGTACGCGCTGCCGCTGCGGCAATCGGTGCACGGGCACCCCCACGACACCCGGCTGATCCCGGTCGTCCTGCGCGGTGACCATGCCGTGCCGCTGCACTACAACGGCCCGGCCATGCTGCGGGGTATCGCGGCGGCCGACGCCCTCGCCGTCGTGCCGCCGGGCGGTGCACGCGCGGGTCAGGAGACGGAGCTTCTCGACCTGCCGTGGGCGACGGCCGGGATCGACGCCTGTTTCACGTGAAACCGCCCTGGTTCACCCGTGCACCCGTGCACCCGTGCACCCGTGCACCCGTGCACCCGTGCACCCGTGCACCCGTGCACCCGTGCACCCGTGCACCCGTGTTTCACGTGAAACGGTCCCGGCTTTGCTCGGGCTCGCCCCCACCGCCCCGGTTTCACGTGAAACATCGTCATGCCTGCTCAGGTGCCGGGACGGCCCGGCTGACCGTGATCACGCGGTCCCCCAGTTGGAGCCGGGTGAGCCGGGGGTCTGTGTAGTCCAGCAGTTCCTTGCCCCGGACGACCGCCACGACCAGGTCCGCGCAGCTGCGGGGCGCCGCGCCGACCTCCGCCTTGCTGACCGGCCGCTCGATGAGGTCCAGGCCGTTGCCGAGGGTCATCAGGTTCTCCAGGGTCCTGGCCACGGTCGGGCTGACCATCGAGACGCCGAGCAGCCGACCGGCGGAGCTGGAGCTGGTGATCACGGTGTCCGCGCCGCTCTGCTTGAGCAGCGGCACGTTCTCGTCCTCCCGGGCGGCCACGACGATCGTCGCGCGCCGGTTCAGCTGCCGGGCGGTGAGGGTGATCAGGGCGGCCGTGTCGTCACGTTGCGGGGCGACGATCACCCGGGAGGCGGTCTGGACCTCGGCCTTGAGGAGCGTTTCCGAGCGGGTGGCGTCCCCGGTCACCGACACCAGTCCGTCGTCGCCGGCGGCGAGCGAGGACTTGCGCTGGGCGTCCACGATGACGATCCGGTCCTTGGCGACGCCCTGCCCGACGAGGGTCTCCACCGCGTGGCGGCCCTTCGTGCCGTATCCGACGACCACGACGTGATTACTGGTGCGGACCCGCCAGCGGTGGACGCGGACCTGCTGTCGGGTGCGCTCGGTGAGCACCTCCAGGGTGGTGCCGACCAGGATGATCAGGAACAGCACGCGCAGCGGCGTGATGACGAGGATGTTGACGAGCCGGGCCGTCTCACTGACCGGGGTGATGTCGCCGTAGCCGGTGGTGGAGAGCGTGACGGTGGCGTAGTAGGCGGCGTCGAGGAGGCTGACGGAGCCGTCCGAGTTGTCGTTGTAGCCGTCACGGTCGACGTAGACGATCAGCGTGGTGACGGCCAGGACCAGCAGGCCCATGGCGAGGCGTCGGAGTACCTGCAGAAGCGGAGGGACGGCGATGCGCATGGGCATCGTGATGGAACGGCCCGCCTCGGCGTCGTCCCGGGCTTCGGTGCGTGAGCGGTACCAGAGGGACCTGAAGAGGGAGAGTCTGGCCGGGCGGGCCGGCTGTCGTTCGTGGTCCTTCATCGTGTGCCCCCTGTGACGGTGATCCGATCGGTGGGCACCATGGTTCCCGGCGGGCTCCTGCCCGTCATGAAGCAACACGTGTCCATGAGTCCACAGATCCATGATCCCGGAGGTCTCCTTGCGCGACCACACTGTCGTCGTCGGCTTCGGAACGAAGGGACGGTCCGCGATCCGGACGGCCTGTGCGGCGGGCCTGCGCAAGGAACAGGTCGTGGTGATCGATCCCAGTGCGAAGGTGATCGACGCGGCGACGGCCGAGGGCTACGAGGGCGTGGTCGGGGACGCCACCCGCAGTGATGTGCTGCGGCGGGCCGAGGTGCAGCGGGCGGGACGGATCGTCATCGCGACCCAGCGGGACGACACGGCCGTCCTCGTGGCTCTGACGGCCCGCCAGCTCAACCCCAGGGCGAAGATCGTGGCGGCGGTCCGCGAGGAGGAGAACGCCCCGCTGCTCAGGCAGTCGGGCGCCGACGAGGTCATCACCAGCGCAGGTGCGGCCGGCCGGCTCCTCGGCCTGTCCGTGCTCAGTCCGGCGGCGGGCCGGGTCATGGAGGACCTCATCCAGCAGGGCGACGGGCTCGACCTCGTCGAACGGCCCGTCACCAAGGCCGAGACGGGCCGCGGACCGCGTGAGACGGACGACCTGGTGGTCAGTGTCGTCCGCGGGCACCGCGTCCTCGCCTACGACGATCCGGCGATCGGCAAGCTGGAGCCGACGGACCGGGTGGTCACGATCGTGCGGGTGGGCCCGGACCGTACCCGGGCCCCCCTCGGGAGCCCCGGCATGCCCGGGGTCCCGCCGCTCCCGCCGGCCTGAGGCGCACCCTCCCGGGCGCCGCCCGACGGCGCTGCCTGCGGCGCTGGAGCCGCATCACTTGCGGTTGTAGAGCCGCATCGTCACCGGCCCGAAGACCAGCACGAACAGTCCGGCCCACCCCAGCGACCAGGCGATCTCGGCAGCGGGCCAGTCACCCGCCATCAGGCCCCGCACCGCCGAGGCCAGATGGGTGACCGGGCTGTTGTTGACGAAGGCCTGGAGCCAGCCCGGCATGGTGCGGGGGTCGACGAACACGTTGGACAGGAAGGTGAGCGGGAAGATCACCATCATGCTGACGCCCATCACCGACTTCTCGGTGCGCAGCAGCAACCCGAACATCGTCCAGATCCACGAGAAGGCGAACGAGAACACGACCAGCAGGGCGATTCCGGCGACCACGCCCGCCGGCCCGCCGTCCGGCCGGTAGCCGAGGATCATGCCGACGGTGAGCATCACGACGGACGCGATCGTGTAGCGCAGCGCGTCGCCCAGCAGATAGCCGACCATCGTCGACGGCCGCCAGATCGGCAGCGACCGGAAGCGGTCGAAGACGCCCTTCTCGATGTCGGTGTTCACCGAGACACCCGTGTACATGGTGATCATCACGACCGACATCACCAGGATGCCCGGCAGCAGGAACTGGATGTACTCCTCCGGGGACCCGGCCAGGGCGCCCCCGAACAGGTACGTGTACATCAGCACCATCATGATCGGGAACGCGGTGACGTCGAAGAGCTGCTCGGGCACGTGCTTGATCTTGAGGATCGCCCGCCAGCCGAAGGTGAGGGAGGCCGAGAGGGCGCTCGGGCGGGGCGGGCGCTCCTGCGCGACGAGCAGCGCGGCCAGCGACTCGGCGCTGACGGGGGCGAGATCCTGGACGTCCGTGCTGGTCACGGTGCTCATGCCGCCACCTCGCCTTTCTGGCCGCGGGCCGGTGTGCCGGCGTCGGCCGGTGTTCCGGGCTCGGTGTCGGCCTTCGTGTCGTGTCCGGTGAGGGCGAGGAACACCTCGTCCAGGCTGGGCTGGCCCAGCGAGAAGTTGTCGACGACGACCCCGGCCCGGGCCAGTTCCCCGAGGGCCCGGGCGGCCTGGGCGGCGGCCGTGTCGCCCGCCGCCGCGTCGAGCCGGGCGGTCAGCGCCACCGGGTCCGGATCCTGCTGGACGTCCGCGTCCAGGGCCAGCCGCAGCACGTGCTCGGCCTCGGGCCGCTGTTCGGCGTCGCGCAGCCGCAGATGGACGGAGCCGGCGCCGACGGACGCCTTCAGCTCGCCCTTCGTGCCCTCGGCGATGACCCGGCCCCGGTCGATGACGGCGATCCGGGACGCCAGCTGGTCGGCCTCGTCCAGATACTGCGTGGTCAGCAGCACGGTGGTGCCCTGGGCGACCACGGCCCGCACGATGTCCCACACCTGATTGCGGCTGCGCGGATCGAGCCCGGTCGTCGGCTCGTCGAGGAAGAGCAGGTCGGGCGTGCTGAGGATGGACGCGGCGATGTCGATCCGGCGCCGCATGCCGCCCGAGTAGTGCTTGACCTGCTTTCCGGCCGCGTCGGCGAGCCCGAACGCGGCGAGGAGCTGCGCGGACCGCTCCCGGGCGGCCTTCTTGCCGTGCCCGAGAAGCCGGCCGAGCAGCACCAGGTTCTCGGTGCCGGTGAGGTCCTCGTCCACGGACGCGTACTGGCCGGTGAGGCTCACCCGGCCGCGCACCTCGTCGGCCTCCCGGACGACGTCGTGGCCGAAGACTCGGGCCTGGCCGCCGTCCGGCCGCAGCAGCGTGGCGAGCATCTTCACGGTGGTGGTCTTGCCGGCGCCGTTCGGGCCGAGGACGCCGTAGACCGTGCCGGTGGGGACGGCGAGATCGACGCCGTCCACGGCCCTGGTCTCGCCGAACGTCTTGACCAGGCCCGCAGTCTCGATCGCCAGGCCGGCGGTGTGCTGGCTCATGGGGGTTCCTTCCGCGTACTTGGGCTACGCATGGGGAGACCTTTACCGTCGCCCGAACTCATCGGTGATCGCATCTCGTTTTTCCCCGCTCCCCCGCTTTCTGCCGCGGACCATGATCGGGAGCGAGGAAGGGGGAGGCGAGCGGGGAGGAGTAGCGTCCCCTTCATGCATGCGATCACGATTCCCGAACCTGGTGGTCCCGAGGCGCTGGTGTGGGACGAGGTCCCCGATCCCGTACCCGGCGCGGGCGAGGTCCTGGTCGAGGTGGTGGCCGGCGCCGTCAACCGGGCCGACATCCTTCAGCGGCAGGGCTTCTACGATCCGCCGCCCGGCGCCTCCCGCTACCCCGGCCTGGAGTGCTCCGGCCGGATCGTCGAGGTCGGCCCAGGCGTCTCCGGCTGGGCCGTCGGCGACGAGGTGTGCGCGCTGCTCGCGGGCGGCGGATACGCGCAGAAGGTCGCCGTGCCGGCCGGCCAGTTGCTGCCCGTACCGGACGGCGTCGATCTGCGGCGGGCCGCCGCGCTCCCCGAGGTGACCAGCACCGTCTGGTCGAACGTCTTCATGATCGCCCACCTCCGTCCCGGCGAGACGCTGCTCGTGCACGGCGGCTCCAGCGGCATCGGGACCATGGCGATCCAGCTGGCCAAGGCCGTCGGCGCCCGGGTCGCCGTCACCGCGGGCACCAAGGAGAAGCTGGACCAGTGCGCCGAGCTGGGCGCGGACATCCTGATCAACTACCGCGAGCAGGACTTCGTCGCCGAGCTGAAGCAGGCCACGGACGGCGCGGGCGCCGATGTCATCCTCGACAACATGGGCGCGAAGTACCTGGACCGCAACGTCCAGGCGCTCGCCGTCAACGGCCGCCTCGCGATCATCGGCATGCAGGGCGGCAGCAAGGCCGAGCTGAACATCGGCGCGCTTCTCGGCAAGCGCGCCGCGATCAGCGCGACCTCGCTGCGGGCCCGTCCCCTGGAGGAGAAGACGGCCATCGTGGCGGCCGTACGCGAACACGTCTGGCCACTGCTCGCCGCCGGCCATGTCCGCCCCGTCGTCGACCGCGAGGTCCCGATGAGCGACGCGGCCGAGGCCCACCGGATCGTCGAGGCCAGCACCCACGTCGGCAAGGTACTGCTCGTCACGGCCTAGCGCAGAGCCTGACGCGGCGGCGGCCTCAGCTCCGGCGCAGCCGCAGGGCGGCCAGGGCGAGGGCGATGCCGAGGCCGATGAGGACGAGACCGCTGCCGAGCGGCAGGATCTGCAGCACGGGGCCGTCGGAGCCCTCCGGCTGCGCCACGGGACGCCGCACGGCATCCCGTGGCGCGTCCGAGGGCACGGGAGCGGCGGCCTCCGGCGACTCGGACGCGGCGGTGTCGTCGGAGAGGTCGCCGTCGTCGCTCCCCTCGCTCGCGCTGTCCTCGCCCTCCGTGTCCTGCGCCTCCTGGTCCGCTTCCTCGTCGGCCTCCTCCGCCGCGTGGTCGCCCGCCCGTCCGGGCCGCTGGCGTCCCTCGCCCGCCCGGCTGCCGGCCCGGTCCGGTGCGGAGGAGGAGGGGGCGGGGGTGGCGGACGCCGACACGGCGGCGTACGAGGAGAAGGCCGCGTACGAGGAGACGCCCCCGCAGGGCAGCGCGAGCACGCCCAGCACGACCGCTCCGACGCCCACGCCGGCCCGCGTCGCGCACCACACCTGCTGCCATGGAGTCACGTCCGTGACCCCCTCCCGGTGCCCAGTCGCCAAGAAAAGACGCAACAAGCCTCACATCGGGGAACTGTCACCGCATTCCGGACTCCGCCGAACGGAAAGAGTGGATCACCCTTCACAGGGGGTGCCACGGTGATGAGGTGGGGACGTGCGAGAGAATGACGGCATGGAGATGCCGAGGAACGAAAGGTCGCCGGAGAACGCCCAGAAGATCCTGGTCGTAGGTCAGGACGGCATGGCGCTCGGTGACATCGACGCTGACGACGACTCCCGTGAGATCCCGGTGACCGAGCAGGTCGAACAGCCGGCGAAGGTCATGCGGATCGGCAGCATGATCAAGCAGCTGCTCGAGGAGGTGCGCGCGGCTCCTCTGGACGAGGCGAGCCGGGTCCGGCTGAAGGAGATCCACTCGAGCTCGGTGAAGGAGCTGGAGGACGGCCTGGCGCCGGAGCTGGTCGAGGAGCTGGAGCGGCTCTCCCTGCCGTTCAACGAGGACTCGACGCCGAGCGACGCGGAACTGCGCATCGCGCAGGCCCAGTTGGTCGGCTGGCTGGAGGGCCTCTTCCACGGCATCCAGACCACCCTGTTCGCCCAGCAGATGGCCGCGCGTGCCCAGTTGGAGCAGATGCGCCGGGCGCTGCCGCCGGGAGCGGGTCACGAGGGCGCCGACGATCCGCGCGCGGCGGGCGGCCGTACGGGCGGGCCGTACCTCTAGAGCGCCGGACAGTCGTCCCCGGCCGTACACACGAGAAGGGCCCGGCGTTTCGGCGCCGGGCCCTTCTCCCATGACATCAGACGGTCACGACGCCGGGTTGCCCGTGGAGACCTTGATCTCGATCTCGGGCATGTCCTTCGGGTCGACGTCCGTCCCGGCGGAGGGGAACTGGTCCATGACCGCCCCGTCGCCGTAGGTGTTCTCGTCCACCTTCGTGATCTTGTACTGCCAGCCGGCGGCCTGGAAGCACTCCTTGACCGAGCCGATGTACTTGAACTTGAAGTTCGGCACCCGGATCTTGTCGGGGTCGTTGTACGACTCCTGCGGCTCGGAGCACTCCGTCGACTCGATCGTCTTGGAGGTGTCCGGCGCCCGGTAGTCCGCCGCCTTCGTCACCGACGGCGAGGAGCTGGAGGTGCTGCCCTTGGCGTCGTCGTCGCCACCGCTCATCGCGAGGCTGGCGATGAGGCCGCCGACCGCCACCACGGCGACGACGGCCGAGCCGATGAGCACCGGCTTGCTGTTGCGGCGGCCACCACCGCCCGAGGACACCGTGGTGGACGGCTGCGGGCTGAGGTTGTACGCGGGCGGGGTGTGCGGTGCCTGCTGGTGGCCGTAGGCCGGAGCGGGCGTCTGGTAGCCCTGCTGCGGATAGCCGTAGGAGGCGGGCGGCGTCGGGGTGCCGTACGGGTTCGGGGTCGGCGCGGGCTGGTAGGGCGTCTGGACGCCGGCCTGCGGCGCCGGGGTGCTCTGGCCGATCGGCGGGAACACCGCGGAACCTACGCCCGCGCCGCTCGACGTCTGCGCGCCCGGGACGATGCTCGGCGGGGCCGGCTGGAAGGAGGCGGCGACCCGCAGGCACTCGTCGCGCATGGCGACAGCGGTCGGAAAGCGCTCGTTCGGGTTCTTCTTCAGCGCGCGGGCGATCAGCGCGTCGACGGCCGGCGGCAGCGCCCGGTTGATAGAGGAGGGAGCCACCGGCTCCTCCTGCACGTGCGCGTACGCGATCGCAAGCGGCGAATCGGCCTCGAACGGCAGCCGCCCGGTGACCAGTTGGAACAGCATGATGCCGACCGAGTACAGGTCGGACCGGGCGTCCACCGCACGCCCCAGGGCCTGTTCGGGCGAGAGGTACTGCGGGGTGCCGACGACCATGCCGGTCTGCGTCATCGAGGTGACCCCGGACTGCATCGCGCGAGCGATGCCGAAGTCCATCACCTTGACCACGCCGCGCTTGGTCATCATCACGTTGCCGGGCTTGATGTCGCGGTGGACGAGCCCCATCTCGTGGCTGATCTCCAGCGCCGCCAGCACGTCCGCGGTGATCTTCAGGGCCTTGTCGGCGGGCATCGCGCCCTGCTGCCGTACGTCCTCGTCGAGCACCGAGCCGAGCGGGCGGCCCTCGATGTACTCCATGACGATGTACGGAGTCGTCAGCCCCTCGACGTCGTCCTCGCCGGTGTCGAAGACGGAGACGATGTTGGTGTGCGTGAGCTTGGCCACGGCCTGGGCCTCGCGGCGGAAGCGCTCGCGGAAGGCCTGCTCACGGCCGAGTTCGGTGTGCAGGGTCTTCACCGCGACCTGACGGTCGAGCACGGCGTCGTAGGCGAGGTGCACCGAGGCCATGCCGCCCTCGCCGAGCAAGTCGCGCAGCTGATACCGGCCGGCGGCGAGCGCCCGCCCCGCATACCGGCCCTGCGCGCCGTCCTGGCTCATCTTCTGCGTCCCCCGTAGGCCCTCGAGCGCCGTTGACTGTCGTTGATCGATAGTGCTATTCCCGGCCAAGTCTGCCGTAGGGCACTGACACGTCAAGCGCGGTGCCCGTTCCGTGACCCTACGAGAAAGAAGCGTCGCGGAAGCGTTACAGGTGCCGTACGGCCGGTACACAGAATTTGCACCTCGGTACGGAGTGCAGGTTTGATGGCCGGTCCGTCGCGGACCGGCGCCCGGGCTCGTCCCGGGCGATGTTCCGGGGATCGTCCCGGGCCGGAGGCTTGCGCGGAGGCTGTAGCGTGGCCGACGGAGACCGTAACAACACCGCGCGTTCCGCGGGCAGAAACGACGGCGAGGACTGATGGCACAGCAGCGCGCTCAGGGCCCGTCCGACCCCGAGGCGACTGGCGGCGGTATGTCAGATGCGCCGGAGAACTGGGGCAACGGCGGGCTGGTAGGGGACGGCCGATACCGGTTGACCCGCAGACTCGGCCGAGGTGGCATGGCCGAGGTGTTCGCGGCCGAGGACGTACGCCTCGGACGCACCGTCGCGGTGAAGCTGCTGCGCGCCGATCTAGCCGAGGACCCCGTGTCCAAGGCCCGCTTCACGCGCGAGGCCCAGTCGGTGGCCGGCCTCAACCACCATGCGATCGTCGCCGTGTACGACTCCGGCGAGGACTTCGTGGGCGGCCAGAGCGTGCCGTACATCGTGATGGAGATCGTCGAGGGACGCACCATCCGCGACCTTCTCCTCAACGCCGAGGCGCCCGGCCCCGAGCAGGCCCTGATCATCACCTCGGGGGTCCTGGAGGCGCTCGCCTACTCGCACCAGCACGGCATCGTGCACCGTGACATCAAGCCGGCGAACGTGATCATCACGCACAACGGCGCGGTCAAGGTGATGGACTTCGGCATCGCGCGCGCCCTGCACGGCGCGTCCACGACGATGACGCAGACCGGCATGGTCATGGGCACCCCGCAGTACCTCTCCCCGGAGCAGGCGCTCGGCAAGGCCGTCGACTACCGCTCCGACCTGTACGCCACGGGCTGCCTGCTGTACGAACTCCTCGCACTGCGGCCGCCGTTCACCGGCGAGACGCCGCTGTCGGTGGTCTACCAGCACGTGCAGGACATCCCGGTGCCGCCGTCGCAGACCTCGGACGGGCAGTGCCCGCCGGAGCTCGACGGTCTCGTCATGCGGTCCCTGGCCAAGGACCCCGACGACCGGTTCCAGACGGCCGAGGAGATGCGCGGTCTGGTCCAGTACGGGCTCCAGATGCTGTACGACCAGGGCGGTCACACCGGCACCTGGAACACCGGCCCGGTCGGCGCGCACGACGGCCGCGGCACGCCCTCCGGCGGCTTCGCGAGCACGACCGCGCTGGCGCACGGCGCCGACGGCTCCAGCACCTCGCAGATCCCGCAGCCGATCCTGCCCACCGGCTACGGCGGCGGTGACGACGGCGGCTTCGAGGGGCACGGCAACAAGGGCAGCGGCCGCGGCAAGCTGTGGATCCTCGCCGTCTTCGCGGTGATCGCCATCGCCGCGGGTGTCGCGCTCGCGCTGAACGGCCAGGGGAAGGGCAGCGGCGACACCGACACCTCGCCGTCGCCGTCCACCTCGCAGTCGGCGACGGACGACGCCTCCACCGCGACACCGAGCGACGAGGCGAGCAACACGGCCTCGGACGACACCTCGGACGACAACTCCGGGTCCAACTCCGATTCGGACTGGACGCCGTCGTACTCGCCCTCGTACTCGCCGTCGTACTCCCCCTCCGAGTCGGCCAGCAGCGAGCCGACGGACGAGGAGACGGAGACCCAGCCCTCGGACGATCCGACGGACACCCAGCCTTCGGACGATCCGACGGATGTGGAGCCGAGCGACCCGGCCACCGAGGGCGGCACCCTCGGCAGCATCGGAAACTGACCGCAGTACGCCGCACGCGCGCGTGGGCCCGTCACGGGTCTCCACACGCGCGTGTCGCGTTTGTGGGGCCGGGGTCAGTCGGCGAACGCGCCGCACACCGCTTCGTAATCGCGGGTCCACCACACGGCGAGGGCCGAGGCCGCAGGGAACTGGGAGTCGGCGCGGGTGTCGCCGCGCTCGTAGTGCCAGCGCAGCATCCAGAAGTCGTTGAGGCGCTCCCACCACACCCGGTGCACGGCCGCCGCGAGTTCGGAGGGCGTGGCCCCGGCCGCGCGTCGGTACGCGCGTGCGTACTGCCTCGCCTTCGGCAGGTCGAGGGTGCCGTCGGGCCGGACGAAGAAGATCGCGGCGGCGCGGACGGCCTCCTCGGCGCGGGGCTGCACGCCCAGCCGGTCCCAGTCGACGATGGCGGCCGGGGCGTCCCCGCGGTAGAGCAGGTTGAAGGGGTGGAAGTCCCCGTGCACCCAGCCGACCGGACCGCTGTGCGGAGGACGCCGGTCCGCGTGCCGTTCCAGCAGCGTGCGCCGTTCCAGGAGGCGGTGGCGGGCGAGTTCGTCGAAGGAGTCGGCGGGGCGGTGGCGGCGCACGCGCGCGAGGAGGTCCTCGATGAGGACGAAGGTGTCGGCGGGGTCGGGGCTCGCGGCGGGGACGGCGGCCTCGACGGGCGAGGTGCGCTCGGCGGCGGTGGTGGGTTCGGCGGGAGCGGCGGCCGCGGCCCGGGCAGGGCGCTCGGACGGGGCGCTCCGGCCCTCGGGGGCGTGCCCCCGGGTCGGGCCCGGGTCGCGTCGCGGATCGCGTCGCGGATCGCACGTCGGGGGCGTCTCGCCCCCCGCGGGCGCGTTGACCCCGAGGCCCCGGGGCACGTGTCCGCCACGGGCCGGGGGCAGGAGCTCGCCGTGGGCCGCCCGCATCACCTGCTCCAGGCTGGCGTGCACCACCCCCAGCAGCGCTCCCAGGCGGCCGCACTGGCCGGGGGTGAGCTGGGCGCCGTGGCGGTGGCGTCCGTCGATCCAGGGGTGGAGGGCGTAGGCGTGGCCGCCGACGACGGCGACCGTGCGTCCGTCGTGGCCGGGCAGCGGGGGAGCGACCGGGACGCCGAGGTCGGCCAGTCGCTCGGTGGCCCGGTGCTGGCGGGCGATGGAGGCGGTGTCGGGGTCGAAGTGGTGCTTGAGGAAGTAGCGGCCGCGGGTGGTGCGCAGCCGGTAGCCGCGGTTCAGCAGCCCCTCGTCGACGGGCTCACAGGTGAGCGCGGTGCCGGCGGCGTACCGGCGGAGCAGGGCGCCCAGAGGGGGCGCGTGGAGCACTAAGGGGGGTACACAGGAGCGCGGCACGCGCCCGATGCTAGGGCACGATCCGAGGCTGTGAGCTGGGCGTTGTCACAGAAAGTCACTAAAGGTCAACAACTGTCACGGGCGGTCGCTCCAGGTCGTTCCAGGTCGCCTCACGTCGCTCCGAGTGGCCTCACAGGTCGCTTCGGGTCGCCTCAGGTCGCTCCCTGGCGGTCCACGGTCACGAACTGCGGGGTCACGCGCAGGTAGACCGGGTCGAACGGGACGCCGCCGTCCACGGACCGGGGCGCGGGCCCGAAGAGCTCCAGTTCGGCGGCGGTGGGCTCCACGGCCGCGCACTTGCCGACGATCTCCACCGACCACCGGCCCTCGGCGCAGCCCGGCCGCGCCCGGTTCAGGTTGTCCGAGCCGTAGGCGACCACATGGCCGACGCAGGCCCGGTGGTAGCCGTGGCCGCGGTGCATGCGCAGCAGCAGACGGCCGTCCACCACGATGTGGCGGGCGCAGGCCAGGAAGGGCATCGCGCGCAGGCTGGCGGCCACCCGTCCGTACTCGGTGCGGGCGAGCAGGTCGACGGCGAGTCGTTCGTCGGTCGGCATGCGACCACTGTGCGCGGCCGGTAGGGGGCGCCACAGAGGCCACCGTCCCGTCCGGCCGGGACGTAGGTCCCTAGTTGCTCCCGGCCCGCGAGCCGGTCTGCGTCCCGGCCCGGTTTCCCGCCTGCGTTCCCGCCTGCATCCGGGCCACGTACGCGGCTGCCTGGGAGCGGCGCTGCATACCGAGTTTGGACAGCAGACTCGACACGTAGTTCTTGATGGTCTTCTCGGCGAGGTGCAGTTCCGTGCCGATCTGGCGGTTGGTGAGGCCCTCGCCGATCAGGTCCAGGATCCTGCGCTCCTGGTCGGTGAGGTGCGCGAGCCGGTCGTCGGCCTTCGGAGCGCCCTCACGCAGCCGCTGGAGCACGCGCGCGGTGGCGACGGGGTCCAGGAGCGACTTCCCGGCGGCGACGTCCCGTACGGCCGTCAGCAGCTCCTGGCCGCGGATGGCCTTCAGGACATAGCCGGACGCGCCGGCCATGATCGCGTCGAAGAGGGCCTCGTCGTCGGCGTACGAGGTCAGCATCAGGCACTTGACGGAGTCGTCCCGGGAGCGGATCTCGCGGCACACCTCCACGCCGCTGCCGTCCGGGAGCCGTACGTCGAGCACCGCGACGTCGGGCCGCGTGGCCGGGATGCGCACCAGCGCGTCGGCCGCCGTGCCGGCCTCGCCGACCACCTCGATATCGCTCTCCACGGAGAGCATCTCGCGGACCCCGCGCCGGACGACCTCATGGTCGTCGAGTAGAAAAACGGTGATTTTTCCTTCTTCGCGCACGCGCTCAGTCTCACATACGGAGTCTTCCCGTGGACCGGGTGCCCGGGATAACGTGCCGTTGCTCCGGCCTCCTGCAAGGCTGTGACCTGGCTCTCTCCCGACTTTGCCGATTTACTTGGAAATCCAAGCAAAAACGCAGGTCAAGAGGGGTTTCACAGAAATGTGAAGCACTGGGTAACGTGATGACCGCAGGGCGCTCGCCGGGGCACCTGTCACACCTGGTCCGACCGAGTGGCACCCACCCCGTGCACGGGCGTCGGACTCAGGTGAGCCGCACTGGTACCCGGCAACCCCGGGGGCCGGACCGACGGAGGAGCACACGTGACCGTGGAGAGCACTGCCGCGCGCAAGCCGCGACGCAGCGCCGGAAGCAAGGCCGGCACCACCGGCACCGAGCGCACCACCCGCACCACCGCCAGGAAGTCCGCCGAGCCCGAGCTCGTGCAACTGCTGACGCCGGAGGGCAAGCGGGTCAAGAACGCGAAGAACGCCGAGTACGCCAAGTACGTCGCCGGTGTCACCCCCGAGGAGCTCCGCGGCCTCTACCGCGACATGGTGCTCACCCGCCGCTTCGACGCGGAGGCCACCGCCCTCCAGCGCCAGGGCGAGCTGGGCCTGTGGGCCTCGCTGCTCGGCCAGGAGGCCGCCCAGATCGGCTCCGGCCGGGCCCTGCGCGACGACGACTACGTCTTCCCGACCTACCGCGAGCACGGCGTCGCCTGGTGCCGCGGGGTCGACCCGGCCAACCTGCTCGGCATGTTCCGGGGGGTGAACAACGGCGGCTGGGACCCCAACGGCAACAATTTCCACCTCTACACGATCGTCATCGGCTCCCAGACGCTGCACGCCACCGGTTACGCCATGGGCGTCGCCAAGGACGGCGCGGACAGCGCGGTGATCGCCTACTTCGGCGACGGCGCGAGCAGCCAGGGCGATGTGGCGGAGTCCTTCACCTTCTCCGCCGTCTACAACGCGCCGGTGGTGTTCTTCTGCCAGAACAACCAGTGGGCGATCTCCGAGCCCACCGAGAAGCAGACCCGGGTGCCGCTCTACCAGCGCGCGCAGGGGTACGGCTTCCCCGGCGTCCGGGTCGACGGCAACGACGTCCTGGCCTGTCTCGCGGTCACCAGGTGGGCGCTGGACCGGGCCCGCGACGGCGAGGGCCCCACCCTCGTCGAGGCGTACACGTACCGCATGGGCGCCCACACCACCTCCGACGACCCGACGAAGTACCGGGCCGACGAGGAGCGCGAGGCCTGGGAGGCGAAGGACCCGATCCTGCGCCTGCGCCGCCACCTGGAGGCGTCAAACCACACGGACGAGGGATTCTTCGCGGAACTCGAGGCGGAGAGCGAGGCGTTGGGCAGGCGAGTGCGCGAAGCGGTCCGCGCCATGCCGGACCCGGACCGTTTCGCGATCTTCGAGAACGTGTACGCGGACGGACACGCGCTCGTCGACGAGGAGCGGGCCCAGTTCGCGGCCTACCAGGCATCGTTCGCGACGGAATCCGAGAGCGGCTTCGTCGCGGGTTCGGGGGGAAACTGAGATGGCGGAAACCGTGACGTCCAAGAACCTGGCCCTTGCCAAGGCGATCAACGAGTCGCTGCGCCGCGCCCTGGAAGCGGACCCCAAGGTCCTGATCATGGGTGAGGACGTCGGCAAGCTCGGCGGCGTCTTCCGGGTGACGGACGGACTGCAGAAGGACTTCGGCGAGAGCCGCGTCATCGACACCCCGCTCGCCGAGTCCGGCATCGTCGGCACCGCGATCGGGCTGGCCCTGCGCGGCTACCGCCCGGTGGTGGAGATCCAGTTCGACGGCTTCGTGTTCCCGGCCTACGACCAGATCGTCACGCAGCTCGCCAAGATGCACGCGCGCTCGCTCGGCAAGGTCAAGCTGCCGGTCGTCGTCCGCATCCCCTACGGCGGCGGCATCGGCGCGGTCGAGCACCACTCGGAGTCGCCGGAAGCCCTCTTCGCGCACGTGTCGGGCCTGAAGATCGTCTCCCCGTCCAACGCGTCCGACGCGTACTGGATGATGCAGCAGGCCATCCAGAGCGACGACCCGGTGATCTTCTTCGAGCCGAAGCGGCGCTACTGGGACAAGGGCGAGGTCAACTTCGAGGCGATCCCCGGCCCGCTGCACAAGGCCCAGGTCGTCCGTGAGGGCACGGACCTGACCCTCGTCGCCTACGGTCCGATGGTGAAGCTCTGCCAGGAGGTCGCCGCCGCGGCCGCCGAGGAGGGCAAGAACCTGGAGGTCCTGGACCTGCGTTCGGTGTCCCCCATGGACTTCGACGCGATCCAGACGTCGGTCGAGAAGACCCGCCGGCTGGTCGTCGTCCACGAGGCGCCGGTGTTCTTCGGTTCGGGCGCGGAGATCGCCGCCCGGATCACCGAGCGCTGCTTCTACCACCTGGAGGCTCCGGTGCTCAGGGTCGGCGGCTATCACGCCCCGTACCCGCCGGCGCGTCTGGAGGAGGAGTACCTGCCGGGCCTGGACCGGGTGCTCGACGCCGTCGACCGTGCCCTGGCGTACTGAGGAGAGGGTCGTGACGACGATGACGGAAGCGTCCGTACGCGAGTTCAAGATGCCCGACGTGGGCGAGGGCCTCACCGAGGCCGAGATCCTCAAGTGGTACGTCCAGCCCGGCGACACGGTGACGGACGGCCAGGTGGTGTGCGAGGTCGAGACGGCCAAGGCCGCCGTCGAGCTGCCCATCCCCTACGACGGGGTGGTCCGCGCGCTGCACTTCCCCGAGGGCACCACGGTCGACGTGGGCATGTCGATCATTGCCGTGGACGTGTCGGGAGGAGCGGGCGGCGCCCCGGTGGCCGCCCCGGTCGCCGAGGTACCGGCGCAGGCGGCCGTGCAGACGCCCGCCCAGGCCCCGGCCGCCCCGCAGGAGCAGCCGCAGGCGGCGCGGGCCGACGTACCGCAGGCCGAAGCACCGCAGGCCGAGGCCACCAAGCCGGTGGGATCCGGCCGCCAGCCGGTCCTCGTCGGGTACGGCGTGGCCGCGTCCTCCACCAAGCGCCGTCCGCGCAAGGGCCCGGAGATCGCGGTCTCCCGGGTCCCGGACACGATCCAGGCGGAGCTCAACGGCCACGGCGGCGCGCCCGCCGGGCGCGAGCGCCCGCTGGCCAAGCCGCCGGTGCGCAAGCTGGCCAAGGACCTCGGCGTCGATCTCGCCACGGTGGTCCCGTCCGGCCCGGACGGCATCATCACGCGCGAGGACGTCCACGCGGCGGTGGCCCCTGCCGCCCCGGTCGCCCCGGCGCCCCAGGCCGCCCCGGTGGCCGAGCCGGTGCCGCAGGTGACACAGGCTCCGGTCACGACCCCCGCGGCCGTGCCCGCGCCCTCGTACGACACGGCCCGTGAGACCCGCGTCCCGGTCAAGGGCGTCCGGAAGGCGACGGCCGCGGCGATGGTCGGTTCGGCCTTCACCGCGCCGCACGTCACGGAGTTCGTGACGATCGACGTGACGCGCACGCTGAAGCTGGTCGAGGAGCTCAAGCAGGACAAGGACATGCAGGGCCTGCGGGTCAACCCGCTCCTGCTGATCGCCAGGGCCCTGCTGGTCGCCGTCAAGCGCAACCCGGAGATCAACGCCTCCTGGGACGAGGCGGCGCAGGAGATCGTGGTCAAGCACTACGTCAACCTGGGCATCGCGGCCGCCACCCCCCGGGGTCTGCTGGTCCCGAACATCAAGGACGCCCAGGCCAAGACGCTGCCGCAGCTGGCGGAGTCCCTGGGCGAGCTGGTCTCGACGGCCAGGGAGGGCCGGACGTCGCCGGCCGCCATGCAGGGCGGCACGGTGACCATCACCAACGTCGGCGTCTTCGGCGTCGACACCGGCACCCCGATCCTCAACCCCGGCGAGTCCGCGATCCTCGCGATCGGTGCGATCAAGCTCCAGCCGTGGGTCCACAAGGGCAAGGTGAAGCCACGTCAGGTGACCACGCTGGCACTGAGCTTCGACCACCGGCTGGTGGACGGGGAACTGGGCTCCAAGGTGCTGGCGGATGTGGCGGCGATCCTGGAGCAGCCCAGGAAGCTGATCACCTGGGGTTAGCGGCGACCCGGCCGGCCGGGCCGCGCACCCCGAGGGGGCGCGGCCCAGGGCCCGGTGGTTCAGGGACCCGGTGGTCCAGGGGCCCGGTGGTCCAGGGGCCCGGTGGCCCAGGGCCCGTGGTCCCGGACTCGGCGGCCTAGGACCCGGTGGTCCAGACCCGGCGGCCCAGGGCCCGTGGTCCCGGACCCGGCGGCCCAGGACCCGTGGTCCCGGACTCGGCGGCCCACAGGACCCGGTGGTCCCATACCCGGCGGCCCAGGGACCCCGTGGTCCAGACCCGGTGGTTCCGGACCCATGGCCGCGGACCCGGCGGCCCCCGACGGAGGCCTCCCGCCCCGCGGCCCCGCGGCCTCAGCCCGCCGAGGCCGAGGCCGGGTCCGGGTCCGGACGCAGCCAGTGTCCGTCCGTGGTCCAGCCGAGAAGCAGCCGCCCGGTGTCCTCGTCGGCCCGGCCGCCCTCGGCGACCTGGTACAGGCCGGTCAGGGCGGGGGCCAGCCGGGCCGCCACATGGCCGGGGTGCCGGGTCAGCTCCTCCGGCAGCCGGGCCAGCGTGCGGGCCCGCTCGCCGGGGGTGCACAGGGACAGGTGGAACACCAGCTGCCGCCAGGCGTAGGCCACGTCCTTGATCGTGCCCAACGGGCGCGGGTTGCCGTGCACGCTGCCGGTCAGCCGGCACACGGTGACGAAGCAGCGGCGGGCCAGGTCCGGCCAGCCCGCGGCCGGCTCGATGCCGACCCGCTGGACCAGGGTGGCCAGGTTGTGCGTGGTGAGGATCTGCGCCTGCTCGATCACCTTGCCGTTAGCGGCCACCGATCCGCCTCCGCGGCGCGACCGGCGCGAGCCGGCCTCGGCCCGCTCGACGCACAGCTTCGCGAACCCGGGCGAGGTCCGGGCCCCGTACGACCTCGTCAGCGCCTCGCCGGTCTCGACGATCGCCAGATTGCGGACGGCCCGGTAGTCGATGGCGTAGTAGCGCTCGTAGAGCGAGCCGCCGCCCAGCAGCTCCGCCGCGATCCGGGCCGCGGCGAGGAACTTCGGGGTGAAGGTGCCCATGAAGATGTCCGCGGCCAGCTCCTCGACCAGGGGAGCGCCCAGATCGGCCTGACGGGCCAGCACGGACAGCTCACGGACCAGGGAGTTGGGCAGGATCGTGCCGGGGAAGGCCTGCACGGCCAGCTCGCCGAGCCGGCGCAGCGCGACGGCCGACACCGCGCCCGCCTCGCCGTCCGCGCGCTGCCCGGCCACGGCCCGTACCCACGGCAGTTCCTCCGCCCGTACCTGCCGCTGGAGGTTGAGCAGCAGCAGCGAACGGCGGCCCGCGAACGCCCGGTGGTGGGCGGCCGCCAGCGTGCGCAGGGCCGGGTCGGGATAGGCCTGCGCGGTGGTGGCGGCGACGAGCTGCGGTACGAGCTCGGCCAGCACCTCTGCCGAGGGCACCACCCCGCGTTCCACCAGGGTGCTCAGGGGCGCGCTCAGCGCGGCCTCGACGGGCCGCCGTACGCCCGCCGGAATCACCGCGCCCGCGGGCAGCCCCGTCTCCCGCGCCTCCTCCTCGCCGACCGCGGCGACGAGCGGCGCGACCTCGGCCACGCCCGCCTGCTGGTCCAGCCCGGACAGCCGGCGCAGCACCAGCTGGGCCAGCGCGTGATGCGAGGGCAGCGCCGCCTGCGCGGCCTGCTCCCCGCGCAGCGCGGTGAGCTCCGCGGAGCCGGGCAGCCCGCGCCGCCGCACCATGGAGGTGACGGCGTGCCGCAGCAGCCCGAGCCGGCGCGCGTCCAGTTCCCGTCCGGCGACGGTCTCCTCCAGCGCCCCGCGCAGGATCCCCAGGTTCTCCTTCGGCTTCAGGTGCTTGGTGCAGCGGGTGTGACGGCCGGCCAGGTCGCGGTAACGGCGCAGCAGTTCGGCGCTCTGCCCGTGCCAGGCGGCGTCGGGGGCGCGCGTCAGCACCCGGGTCGGCTGCCCGGCGTCGGCGGTCTCCAGCCAGTGGGCGAGCAGTTCGTCGCCGAACGGCTGCCACACGGCCAGTGCCTCCCGCTGAGCCTCCACCGCCTCGCTGGTCCGCCGCCGCGCCAGGCTCTCGCCGGCCTCGGCGACGGTCCTGCGGTGCACCGTGCCGGCGTCGGGCGCCGGTCGGGTGGACGGGCGGGGCGTGAACCGCAGCCGTCCGGCGAACGGGGCGAGTTCCTCGACGAGTCCGAGTGCCGCGTCGGTCTCCCCGGCCCGGGCCAGCCAGGCCACGGTGAGCAGGGCGGCCTCCTCGGGGACGGTCACCTCGTACCGTCCGCCGTCGAGGAGTTCGTAGAGCCGCGCCAGCCCGTCCTCGGACAGCCAGTACGCGAACAGCGCCTGCCGGTCCAGCGGCACACCGGCCCGGCGCGCGGCCTCGGTCTCGTACTCCGTCAGGGGCCCGCCGGCGCTCGGCGCGCCGGTGGCGAAGCCGCCCCGGAGCACCTCGGGCGTCACCCACGCGGGCAGATCCCGTACCGGTGTGCGGGAGCCGATGGTGAGCAGTCCGTTCACCATGCCCGCCAGTACGGACCGCCAGGCGCGCTGTCGTTCTCCGGCGCGCCGGCGGGTGTCGGGGTCTTCGTGGGTGAGCGCGGTGCTGAGCGCCCTGGCCAGTTGGCCGGAGGCGTAGCCCGGGTTGGCCTCTGCGAGGTGCTGCTGGTCAGCGTCGTCGTTCATAAGCCGACGTGGCGGGTGCCGCCCCCGCCCCCTCCGGGTCTCGAGCCCGGTGCTCTGCTGCTGAGCTACACGTCGATGAGCCGACGTGGCAGGTTCCGCCCCTGCGCCCTCCGGGTCTGAAGCCCGGCGCTCTGGCTACTGAGCTACACGTCGATGAGGCCCGACGGTAGACGTCGAACGGGCGTGCGTTCAACCGTGTTTCGGCGGCGAGGAGCCCTGAACGACCCGCACGCCGTCCGTTCCCACTGCGCCCTCTGGGCCCACTGCGCCCTCTGGGCCCTCTGTGCCCTCCGGACCGTCTACGCCGGTACGTGCACCGTCTCCACGCGGCTCGCCACCAGCCGTTCCCGCTCGCGCCGGGCCGCGCGGCTGCGCAGCCGCAGGATCTGGCTGACGCCGAGGGCCTGGAGGACGAAGACGCAGGAGAAGGCGATCGTGTAGTCGTCACCGGTCGCGTCCAGCAGCACGCCGACCGCGAAGAGCGTCGTCATCGACGCGACGAAGCCACCCATGTTGGTGATGCCGGAGGCGGTTCCCTGGCGCTCGGGCGGGTTGGCCGGGCGGGCGAAGTCGAAGCCGAGCATGGAGGCGGGGCCGCACGCGCCCAGGACCGCGCAGAGCGTCACGAGCAGCCACATCGGCGCCCGGTCGCCGGGGTAGGCGAGCGTGGCCGCCCACATCAGGGCGGTCGCGCCGACCGTGCTCAGGGCCAGCGGCAGCCGGGCCTCGTGGTGGCGGGCGACGACCTGGCCGTAGACCAGGCCCACGACCATGTTGCTCAGCACCACCAGGGTCAGGAGTTCGCCGGCCGTCGCCCGCGACAGGCCCTGCGCCTCCACCAGGAACGGCAGGCCCCACAGGAGCAGGAACACCATCGCCGGGAACTGGGTGGTGAAGTGCACCCACAGGCCGAGGCGGGTGCCGGGCTCACGCCAGGACGCGGCGATCTGGCGGCGGACGTACGCCGCGCCCCGGTGCGGGAACGGCTCGGGCTCGTGGCCCTCGGGGTGGTCCTTCAGGAACAGCAGCAGGAGGACGAGGACGACCACTCCCGCGAGCGAGCTGCCCGCGAAGGCCGCCGTCCAGCCGATGCCGTGCAGGAGGCGGGCCAGAAGGAGGGTCGAGACCAGGTTGCCCGCCATCCCCGCCAGTCCCGCGAACTGCGCGACCATCGGTCCGCGGCGCGCCGGGAACCACCTGGTTCCCAGCCGCAGGACGCTGATGAACGTCATCGCGTCCCCGCAGCCGAGCAGCGCGCGTGAGGCGAGGGCCGTGCCGTAGGACGGGGAGAAGGCGAAGCCGAGCTGGCCGGCCGTGAACAGCACGACGCCGATGGTCAGCACCTTCTTCGTGCCGAGCCGGTCGACCAGCAGACCCACCGGTATCTGCATGCCCGCGTAGACCAGGAGCTGGAGGATCGAGAAGGTGGACAGGGCCGAGGCGTTGACCTGGAAGCGCTCGGCGGCGTCCAGGCCGGCCACTCCGAGGGAGGTGCGGAAGATGACCGCGACGAAGTAGACCGAGACGCCGATCCCCCAGACGGCCATCGCGCGCCGTCCGCCCGGTGGATCACCCGGAAGGGTGGAGTTCAGGCTGCGGGGGCCGGGGCTCATCGGACCTCCCCGCGCGCCAGGTGCGAGAACCAGCCGACGTGCCGGTGCACGATCTCGACGGCGGCCTCGGCGTCCCCGGAGCGCAGTGCCTGGAGGATCTCCTCGTG
This sequence comes from Actinobacteria bacterium OV320, assembly GCA_001298545.1. Taxonomy (GTDB): domain Bacteria; phylum Actinomycetota; class Actinomycetes; order Streptomycetales; family Streptomycetaceae; genus Streptomyces; species Streptomyces coriariae. Next base: position 497,191 of record LJCX01000028.1, on the reverse strand, counting down.
CTCGCCCAGCGTCTTGGCTATCCGGTCGGGGTGGGAGTGCATCACGGCGACGCCCATCCGCAGCTGGCGGTCGCGGAGCTGGTCGTAGAGCCTCGACAGGATGTCGTTGCCGCCGCTGCGGACGATCTCGGCGTGGAAGCAGCGGTCCGTCACGGCGGCCGCGGCCAGGTCGCCCGCCGCGGCCTGTGCCTTCTGCTTCGCGAGCAGCTCTTCCAGCCGCTGGATCAGCGCGGCCGAGGCGGGGACCGCCTTGCGCGCCGCGTGCTCCTCCACCAGCAGCCGGGTCTCCACCACGTCCGCGATCTCCTGTGCGGAGACCGGCAGGACCAGGGCGCCCTTCTTCGGGTAGAGCTTGATCAGCCCCTCCACCTCCAGGCGCAGCAGCGCCTCCCGCACCGGAGTGCGCGAGACCCCCACGGCCTCGGCGAGCTCGCCCTCGGTGAGGAGCGTGCCGCCCTCGTAGAGGCGGTCCAGGACGCCCTGCTTGACGTGGGCGTACACCCGGTCGGCGGCGGGCGGTTGCTTCACGGGGACGGGGGCGGGCGGGGCGGAGGACGGCATGTCCACAGGATAGATACAACACGTACGCAACGGGGGACCGGTCCAGAATGCGGACCCGCGGCGGGGCGCGACGAGGGGCGCGGGAAGCGGGGTGGGCGAGGGCCGGGTAAGAGCCGGGTCAAGTAATCGGAAATTCGGCCCAGCAAGCGCACAACTTTCTGTGCTACTTACGTGTCACACACATGCGGCCCCTTCTTCTTTCCCCTTCAACTTGGCCGCATCGCAGGGGCATTCGACGTAATCGGGGTATTTCAGTTGATAACCGCCACCAAGGGCATCCGAGTCCGCAGGGCCGCATCCGTCGCCGTCACCGTCGGCGCAGTGCTCGCGACCGGAGCCCTCACCGCGGCGCCCGCACAAGCCGTCACGACGCCCACGATCGCCGCCAAGACCGGCTACGTGATGAACAATGCGAACGGCGCCGCGCTGTACAACAAGGGCATGGACACCAAGCTGTCCACCGGCTCCACCACGAAGATCATGACGGCGAACGTCGTGCTGTCGCAGACGAACCTGAATCTGAACACCAAGGTCACCATCCAGAAGGCGTACAGCGACTACATCGTTGCGAACAACGCCTCGTCCGCGCGCCTGATCGTCGGCGACAAGGTCACGGTCCGTCAGCTGCTCTACGGGCTGATGCTGCCGTCCGGTTGTGACGCCGCGTACGCCCTGGCCGACAAGTTCGGCACGGGCACCACGCGGGCCGCGCGCGTGAAGAACTTCATCGCCAAGATGAACAGCAAGGCCAAGGCCCTCGGCATGACGAAGACGCACTTCGACTCGTTCGACGGCATCGGCAACGGGTCGAACTACTCGACCGCCAAGGACCTGACGAAGCTCGCCAGCAACTCGCTGAAGAGCGCGAACTTCCGTGCGGTCGTCAAGACGAAGTCGTACACCGCCAAGACCATCACCAAGACCGGCTCCACCCGCACCATGGCGGCCTGGACCAACACCAACACGCTGCTGAGCAGCTACAGCGGCACCATCGGCGTGAAGACGGGCTCCGGTCCGGAGGCGAAGTACTGCCTCGTCTTCGCCGCCACCCGCAACGGCAAGACCGTCGTGGGTACGGTGCTGGCCTCCACCAGCGCGACGGTGCGTGCCGCCGACGCGACGAAGCTGCTGAACTTCGGCTTCGCCAAGCTGGGCTGACACCCGCTCAACCGGTAGCGCTCCCGGAACGGGCCCGTCGTGATCGTCACGACGGGCCCGTTCTGTCGAGGGTGCGGGGTGCGCTCGTACCGGCGACTTGCGGTGGCCGGGGGAGCGCCGCCGGCTACCGGGTGACCGCGAAGTTCCGCAGGATCGCCGCCGTCAGCTCCGGATCGCCCTCCGCCTTCACCCGGTCGGCGACCGCCTCCGCCGTCACCCGGCCGCAGGCCAGCCGCACGAACGTCTCCCAGTCGAGGGTGAACGCGGCGGCCGGGCCGAGCGCCGGGGCCGTCTCCAGGGTGCCGCGGCCCTGGATGTCGACGCGGATGGTGCGCAGGAACTCGATCGGCCCGTGCACGTCGAAGACGACCGCGGAGCTGCGCGGGGCGTCGGCCCTCTCGGCGACGACCGCCGGGAGTTCGGCGAGCAGCGCGTCACGGGCGATGTGCGCGCCGGGCGAGTCGAGGTTGCCGGGCCGGCCGAGGGCGGCGCGCAGGTCCTGCTCGTGCGCCCACACGTTGAACGCGTGCTTGCGCATGGACTCCTCGAGCGTGAGCTCAGTGCCGAGCGGGCCGCGCACCATCGTGGTGGGCTGGCGCGACTCGTTGCGCAGCTGGCGGTTGCGGCGGATGACCGTGTACTCCAGCTCGGACGTCATCTCCGGCGCCGTGTGGTGGCGCCGGACGTCGACCTGCATCTCCATGTAGCGCTGGATGTCGTTGGTGACGTGGTAGAGGTCGCGCGGCAGGGTGTGGATGGGGCGCGGGTCGCCGTACATCTCGCAGTCCAGCCCGATGACGTGCGACACGATGTCGCGCACCGACCAGCCGGGGCACGGTGTCCGGCGGTTCCAGTCCGCCTCCGCCAGCGGCAGCACCAACTCGGATATCGCTTCGATGGAGTGGGTCCAGGCGTCGGCGTAGGGCTGGAGGGTGGGATGCAGACTCACGGAAACGGGACCCCTCGGCGGTCGGTACTCGGGTGGTTGTGGCGGCGTTGCCAGCGGGAGGTGGCGGTGTGGGCAGGTATCGGCGGGTGTCGCCGGGTGTCGGCGGGTGTCTCGGAACGCTAAGTTACGCTGCTGTGAGGCACCCCGGCAGTGCTTTCGTGTGACGATCGTAGGCCCGTGTGGACGACTCGAATGCCAGGACGGTGGTAGTGTGCGCGCCTCTCTGATCCAGATCGCTGTAGAAGAGGGCGAATCGGTCGAATCGCGGCGGGTGCGGGGTGCCGCACTGGTACGGGAGCAGGCCGGTGCCGCCGACCTCGTGGTGCTGCCGGAGCTGTGGACGACCGGGGCGTTCGCCTACGAGGAGTTCGGCAGCGAGGCCGAGCCCCTTCACGGGCCGACGTACGAGGCGATGGCCAAGGCCGCGAGCGAGGCGGGCGTGTGGCTGCACGCGGGCTCGATCCCGGAGCGCGCTCCGTCCGGCGGCGGCTCCGCCGCGGGCGAGGGACCCCTCTTCAACACGTCTCTCGTCTTCTCCCCCTCCGGTGACCTGGCCGCCTCCTACCGCAAGATCCACCGCTTCGGCTTCGACAAGGGCGAGGCCGTGCTGATGGGCGCGGGCGAGGAACTGGTGACGGTCCGCCTTCCCGAAACGACCGTCGGTGTCGCCACCTGCTACGACCTCCGTTTCCCCGAACTCTTCCGCGGTCTCGTCGACGCCGGCGCCGAGACCCTCGTGATCCCCGCGGGCTGGCCGGAGCGCCGCCGGGCGCACTGGACGCTGCTGGCCCGGGCGCGGGCGGTCGAGAACCAGGCGTTCGTCCTTGCGTGTGGAACGGCCGGGACGCATGCCGGAGTTCCGCAGGCGGGTCACTCGATCGTGGTGGATCCGTGGGGCGAGGTGCTGGCGGAGGCGGGTTCCGGCGAGGAGGTCCTGAGGGTCGAGTTCGACCCGTCCAGGGTCGCCACGACCCGGGAGCAGTTCCCGGCCCTGAAGGACCGGGTGCTCGGCCTGCGCACTCCTGAACGCCGCCCCTAGCCGCGTCCTCCCGCGCCGCGCCGCTCCGCGCCCGGCCGCTCCCGGCCTCCGGCGCCCGGCCGCTCCCGGCCTCCGGCGCCCGGCCGCTCCCGGCCTCCGGCGCCCGGCCGCTCCCGGCCTCCGGCGCCGGGCCGCTCCCGGTTCTTTCCGGCCCTCAGTCCTCGCGTTCCTTGTCGGCGAGGTGGATCACGCACACCGCCACCGCGATGAGCAGCGCCGGATCCGCGTCCTCCCGTACGACGTCGACGCCGTAGGTCTCCCGCACGTGCAGCCACCGCCGGGAGACGACGGCCAGCAGTTCGCCGTCGTACTCGACCGCGAACTCCCGGTCGAGGATCTTGCCGCTGACGTCGAGTTCGGTACGGCCGTCCGCCAGGGCCACCCGGTAGTGGTTGCGCAGCAGCGACAGCCGCTTGCGCCGGATCGTGGCCAGCGGTTCGCCGTCCCGCTCGATCACCATCGTGTCCCGCAGGGCGAACATCTTCTGGTGGATGTCGATCAGGACCCGCCCACGGGTGTCCTTCAGCTCGAAGGTCTCCCGCAGCCGCATCGCCTTGCCGTCGACGAGGTACACCTTGTTGCCGCGGTCGTCCTCGATCCAGTAGTCGTCACCGAAGCCGAGGAGCCGGTCGCGTACGAGGAATCTCATGCGGTTACGGCTTCCCCGACGGCCGGTCCGAAACGCCGCCGGTAGGCCGATGGGCTGAGTCCGGTCTCGCGCCGCACCCGGGCGCGCAGGTTCGCGGCGGTCCCCAGCCCGCTCCTGGCCGCCACCACGTCCAGCCGCTGCTCACCCCGCTCGATCAGCCGGCAGGCGAGCGCCACCCGCTCCGCCGTCAGCCAGGCGAGCGGGGTGGTGCCCAGCTGCGCCCGGAACCGCCGGTGCAGGGTCGCCGGGCTCACCGCCGCCCGCGCCGCCAGCTCCGCCACCGTCAGCGGCTCCCCCAGCCGCTGCTGCGCCCACGCGAGCAGCGGCGCCAGCGACTCGTCGGGCACGTCCGGCACCGGGCGCTCCACGAACTGCCGCTGGCCTCCGTCCCGGTGCGCGGCGAACACCAGCCGCCGGGAGACGGCGTTGGCGATCTCCGCGCCGTGGTCGCGCCGTACGACGTACAGCCCGAGGTCGAGGGCGGCGGCGCTGCCCGCGGCGGTGAGGATGCCGCCCTCGTCGACGAAGAGGACGTCGGACTCCAGCCGCACCTTCGGATGCAGCGCGCGGAAGGCCTCGGCCCACATCCAGTGCGTGGTGGCCCGGTGTCCGTCGAGCAGCCCGGCCTCGGCGAGCGCGAAGGTGCCGGTGCAGAAACTCATGACCCGCGCCCCGCGCGCGTGGGTGCGCCGGATGGCGTCGAGGACGGCGGGGCCGCGCGGGACGACGTTGTCGGGCCGGCCCGGCACCACGAGGGTGTCCGCCGAGTCCACCGCCTCCAGGCCGCGCCCGCCGGTCATGGTGAAGAACCCGTGGTTCATCCGCACCTCGCGCGCGGGGGTGCACAGCACGACCTCGTACAGCGGCCGGGCCAGCCCGAGTTCGGGCCGGGGCAGCCCGAACAGCTCGGTGGCGACACCGACCTCGAAGGGATTGGTGCCCTCGTCCACGATCACGGCGACCCGGTGCGGTGCGCTCACGGCACGTTGAGAGGAATCTTGCGGCATGTGCGATTCCTAGCACTCGCACGGCCGCGCGGCCCACCCCACGATGAGGGACATGACCAACGAACCCGTCTCCCTCCCCGCCGCGCTCGCCTCCTTCACCGAGCAGTGGAGCCCGCGCATCGTCACCACGGTGAACGACTACGACGTGCGCGTCACCCATGTCGAGGGCGAGCACCTCTGGCACGTCCACGACGACACGGACGAGTTCTTCCTGGTCCTGGAGGGGGAGCTCCGCATTTCCCTGCGCGAGCCGGGGGGAGAGCGCACCGTGACCCTTCCCAAGGGCTCCGTCTTCACCGTCCCGCGCGGCACCGAACACAAGCCGTACGCGCCCGTGCCCACCGAGATCCTCCTTCTGGAACCCACCGGCACCTCGACGGTCGGCGATCGCCACGAGGAGGTCCCGGACCACGTGGACGCCACCACGGGGCACGCGCTCACGTCTCGCTGACGTGACGGTCGGCCGGGAAAGTACCCCGTCGGCCAGCTTCACCGGCAGGACAGGGGTGTTCCGGTCCGCCTCACCGAGGGCGGGGCGGACCGGTTGCCGTGGGTCCTGGCCGGACCGGGTGCCTGACCCGGGTCACGGTCAGACGCCGTAGCCGCCGTTGTAGCCGTCACGCTGGTGCCGCTCTGTCTCGACCACCGTGGTCGAGGTCGGAGGCACCATCACCCGGCGGCGCCGGGCGATGCTGCTGAACGTCGTCACGCCGATCAGTCCGACGATCATCAGGATGACGCCGACCAGGTCGAGATTGACGCCCTGCATGTCCCAGTCCGTCGCGAACGTGAGGATGGCTCCCACGGCGATGAGGATGATGCATCCGCCGAGGCCCATGATGTTGCCTCCTGTCCGGTGTACCGGCCACTCCGGTTCACCACCGGATCCGGGTACCCCGGGGCCCGACTCCCATGCGCGGCGGCCGACTTGCTACCCCTCCAGGAACGCCACCAGCGCGTTGGCCAGCAGGTACGGGTCGGCGTCGCCGCACAACTCCCGCGCGCTGTGCATCGACAGGATGGCCACGCCGATGTCGACGGTGCGGATGCCGTGCCGGGCCGCGGTGATCGGGCCGATGGTCGTGCCGCAGGGCATGGAGTTGTTGGAGACGAAGTTCTGGAACGGCACGCCCGCCTTCTCGCAGGCGGCGGCGAAGATCGCCCGGCCCGAACCGTCGGTCGCGTAGCGGTTGTTGACGTTGACCTTGAGGATCGGACCGCCGTTGACCCGCGGGTGGTGCGTGGGGTCGTGCCGCTCCGCGTAGTTGGGGTGGACGGCGTGACCGGTGTCGGAGGACAGACAGACGGTGCCCGCGAAGGCTCTCGCCCGGTCCTCGTACGACCCTCCGCGCGCGAACACCGAACGCTCCAGCACGCTGCCCAGCAGCGGCCCGTCCGCGCCGGTGTCCGACTGCGAGCCGTTCTCCTCGTGGTCGAAGGCGGCCAGTACCGGGATGTACGGCAGGCCCTCGCCGCCGGTGGCCACGGCCGTCAGCGCCGCCGTACCGGCGTGCACGGAGAGCAGGTTGTCCATACGGGGGCCGGCCAGCAGCTCCTCGTCACGGCCCAGGTAGGCGGGCGGCTCCACGGAGTGCGCCATCAGGTCCCAGCCGGTGACCTGACCCGCGGCCAGCCCGGCCTCCTGCTCCAGGAAGGCGATCAGGTCGCCGTCGCGCACGTTGCCCGCCAGGCCCCAGACGGGCTGGAGGTGGCGCTGCTTGTCGAGCTTGAGGCCGTCGGTGTTGACCGCCCGGTCCAGGTGGATGGCGAGCTGGGGGACGCGCAGGAGCGGGCGGCCCACGTCGACCAGACGCGTCGAGCCGTCCCGCAGGGTCAGCCGGCCCGCCAGACCCAGGTCGCGGTCCAGCCAGGAGTTGAGCAGCGGACCGCCGTAGATCTCCACGGCCACCTGGCGCCAGCCGTGTGCCCCGGTGTCGGGCAGCGGCTTGACGCGCAGGTTCGGGGAGTCGGTGTGGGCACCGATGATCCGGAACGGCGTGTGCGGTGCCGCGCCCTCGGGCACGTACCAGGCCACGATCGCGCCGCCGCGCAGCACATACCTGCCACCGCTCCCCGCCGCGGAGGTTTCCGAGGCCTCCGCGTCCCAGGCGTCCGTTTCCGAGACCTGCCGGAACCCGGCCTTCTCCAGGCGCTCGGCCGCGTTCGCCACGGCGTGGTACGGCGACGGGCTCGCCGTCAGGAACGTCATGAGGTCGTCGGTGTGGCCGCGGTCGAAGCGGGGGGGTGCGCTCATGGGGTTCACCTTAACGACGTACGAGAGCCCGCTCCCGGTGATGGGGAGCAGGCTCTCGTGAGGAGAATGTGGAGTGCTGCGCGGTTGTGCGGATGCGTCCTGGAACGCGCCCTCTGCGTGCTAGAAGGCGGCCTCGTCCAGCTCCATCAGGTCGAGCTCGACACCCGCGGCGATCTTGCGGGCCAGGGTGACGCCCGGCAGGACGTCGGCCGCGAAGAACTTCGCCGCCGCGATCTTGCCCGTGTAGAACGCCACGTCCTTCGCGGAGAGGGCCTTGGTGGCGGCCGACTCCAGCTTCTCGGCGGCGATCGCGGCACCCTTGAGGAGCAGGTAACCGACGATGACGTCACCGGAGGCGAGCAGCAGACGGGTGGTGTTCAGGCCCACCTTGTAGATGTTCTTGACGTCCTGCTCGGTGGCCGCGAGGTCGGTCAGCATCAGACCGACGATGGCCTCCAGCTCGACGGCGGCCTTGGCCAGGTGCTCGCGGGCGCCGGCCAGCTCCTCGCCGCCGGTGCCCAGCGCCAGGAACTTCTTGATGTCCTCGGCGAGGGAGTTCAGCGCGGCGCCCTGGTTGCGGACGATCTTCCGGAAGAAGAAGTCCTGGCCCTGGATCGCCGTGGTGCCCTCGTACAGGGTGTCGATCTTGGCGTCGCGGATGTACTGCTCGATCGGGTACTCCTGGAGGAACCCGGAGCCGCCGAAGGTCTGGAGCGACTGGGCGAGCTGCTCGTAGCCCTTCTCGGAGCCGTAGCCCTTGACGATCGGCAGGAGCAGGTCGTTGAGCGCGTGCTCCGTCTTCGCGTCCTCGCCGTTCGCCTCCTTCACGGCGATCGCGTCCTGGACGGAGGCCGTGTAGAGGACGAGGGCGCGCATGCCCTCCGCGTACGCCTTCTGCGTGATCAGCGAGCGGCGCACGTCGGGGTGGTGGGTGATGGTGACCTTCGGCGCGGCCTTGTCCATGAAGTTCGCCAGGTCGGGGCCCTGGACGCGCTCCTTGGCGTACTCCAGGGCGTTGAGGTAGCCGGTGGAGAGCGTGGAGATCGCCTTCGTGCCGACCATCATGCGGGCGAACTCGATGATGCGGAACATCTGGCGGATGCCGTCGTGCTTGTCGCCGATCAGCCAGCCCTTGGCCGGGTGCCGGTCGCCGAACGTCATCTCGCAGGTGTTGGAGGCCTTCAGGCCCATCTTGTGCTCGACGTTGGTGGCGTAGGCGCCGTTGCGCTCGCCCAGCTCACCGGTCTCGAAGTCGAAGAGCGTCTTCGGGACCATGAAGAGGGACAGGCCCTTGGTGCCGGGGCCGGCGCCCTCGGGACGGGCCAGCACGTAGTGGAGGATGTTCTCCGACATGTCGTGCTCACCGGACGTGATGAAGCGCTTCACGCCCTCGATGTGCCAGGAGCCGTCCTCCTGCTGGACCGCCTTGGTACGGCCGGCGCCCACGTCCGAGCCGGCGTCCGGCTCGGTGAGGACCATCGTGGAGCCCCACTGCCGGTCGACGGCGATCTGCGCGATCTTCTTCTGGACGTCGTTGCCCTCGTCGAAGAGGATGCCGGCGAAGGCCGGGCCGGAGGAGTACATCCACACGGCCGGGTTGGCGCCGAGGATCAGCTCCGCGTACGCCCAGATCAGGGACGGCGGGGCGGTGGTGCCGCCGATCTCCTCGGGCAGGCCCAGACGCCAGTACTCGGAGTCCATGAAGGCCTGGTAGCTCTTCTTGAAGGACGCGGGGACCGGCGCGGTGTTGGTCTCGGGGTCGAAGACGGGCGGGTTGCGGTCGGCGTCCGTGAAGGACTCCGCCAGCTCGTTCTCCGCGAGCCGGGTCAGCTCCTCGAGGATGCTTTTCGCGGTCTCGGTGTCCATCTCCCCGAACGGGCCGGTGCCGTACAGCTTGTCGCGCCCGAGCACCTCGAAGAGGTTGAACTCGATGTCGCGGAGATTCGACTTGTAGTGCCCCATGGCGACGGCTCCGTAAAGAGAGATCGGCGAGGGACTGGGATCCTCGCGCTAGTTCACGTACCAACAAGTAGCTACCGATGATGCTACCCGTCGGTAATAAGTCGCAACCCCGAACCGGCCATCTGTGACGCGTAACGCGTCCCGTGCGCCCCGGAAGGGGCCCCCGTACCGCCCCGCCCGACGGGCGCGCTCGGTACGCTTGCGCCCATGTACGGATACGGCCAGCCCATGGACGGCGGTGCTGCGCAGCAGCAGTACGCCCCGCCGCAGCAGCAGATGCCCGGCGGCCACGGCGGGTACGGTCAGCAGCCGCCGCTCTACCCGGAGCCGTCCCCGCCGTCCCTCGCGGACGCGGTGCGGGCCTTCACCACCGGGCAGCTGGCCGCGGAGGACTTCCAGCAGGTCTTCGCGACCTCCAAGGTCTACTGCCCGCGCGGTGACAACCCGGGCTTCCTCGCCCTGCACAACACCCAGCAGCCGGTGATCCCGATGTTCACCTCGCTCAAGGAGCTGCGCCGGTACGCGGGCAAGGAGTCCAAGTACTTCGTGATCACCGGCTCCGAGATGATCGACCTGCTGCCCACCGGGTACGGCTTCGTCCTCGACATGGAGGGTGAGCACCGGATGGTGTTCGACGCGAAGGCGGTCGAGCAGATGGTCGAGTTCGCGATGCGGCGGATGTACGGCTGAGGGTCCCCCTCCCTCGCCCCCTCCCTCTCCCCTCCCCCTCCTTTCTCCTTCCTCTTTCTTCTCCCTCTTTCTTCTTCCTGGCTGTCCCTCGGCTGTCCGGTGGATGCCGCATGCCCTTCACAGCCATGTCATAGGGTTCCCCCGCGCCACTGCCCCTGCGCGGTCGCCGCTCCACGGGAATGTCCTCCGGGCTTCCATCGTTACGGGTAGCAGAAAGTTCAATGCTCAACTAAACTGGGACGTACGTCGCCCAAGGAGGTACGGACATGCCCGCAGTGACCGTCGAGAACCCGCTGACCCTGCCGCGCGTCACCGCATCGGCCGACGCGGTCGCACGTCCCGTGCTCACCGTCACGACCGCGCCGAGCGGTTTCGAGGGTGAGGGCTTCCCGGTGCGCCGTGCGTTCGCCGGGATCAACTACCGCCACCTCGACCCGTTCATCATGATGGATCAGATGGGCGAGGTGGAATACGCGCCGGGCGAGCCGAAGGGCACCCCCTGGCACCCGCACCGCGGCTTCGAGACCGTCACCTACATCATCGACGGGATCTTCGACCACCAGGACAGCCAGGGCGGCGGCGGCACCATCACCAACGGCGACACCCAGTGGATGACGGCCGGCTCGGGTCTTCTCCACATCGAGGCGCCGCCGGAGTCGCTGGTCATGTCCGGCGGTCTCTTCCACGGCCTCCAGCTGTGGGTGAACCTGCCGGCCAGGGACAAGATGATGGCGCCGAGGTACCAGGACATCCGCGGCGGCCACGTACAGCTCCTGGCGAGCCCGGACGGCGGCGCGCTCCTGCGGGTCATCGCGGGCGAACTGGACGGCCACGCCGGTCCCGGCATCACCCACACCCCCATCACGATGGTCCACGCGACCCTCGCGCCGGGCGCGGAACTCACTCTTCCGTGGCGTGAGGACTTCAACGGTCTCGCGTACGTCCTGGCCGGCCGCGGTTCGGTCGGCGCCGAGCGTCGGCCGATCCACCTGGGTCAGACGGCGGTCTTCGGCGCGGGCTCCTCGCTGACGGTCCGCGCGGATGAGAAGCAGGACTCGCACACGCCTGACCTGGAGGTCGTGCTGCTGGGCGGGCAGCCGATCCGTGAGCCGATGGCCCACTACGGCCCGTTCGTGATGAACACCAAGGACGAGCTCCAGCAGGCCTTCGAGGACTTCCAGAAGGGCCGGCTGGGCACGATCCCGGCGGTGCACGGGATGACGGCGGAGGGCATCTAGCCCTCCGGCCCGCCGGAAACCGCTACGGTGTGACAAGGCCCGAAGCCGCAATGTTGGTTTGCGACTTCGGGCCTGTCTCGTATCGCGGTGACGCCGCTACGGCAGCACGTAGACGGGCGCTCCGTCGGTGGAGCATCCGATCTGCCGCATACAGCCGCGCTTCAGCAGCATGCGCAGGCAGTCGTGGACGCGATCCTGCGACATACCGGTTCGGGCGGCGATCTCCTCGACGCGGTAGCGGGCCTCACCACGCGCCAGCGCCGGGGCGAGGACGGCGGCGACTGTGTGCACGTCGTCCGTGACGAGGAGGTGCCTCTTCTTCCACGTGTCGAGAAGCTGCTGGGCAGTCAGCCCAGGCGTAGGGGCGCTGTGGCTGGGCCGGCTGAGGGCTTCGGCGATGTCCCTCAGCGCGTCGGCCATCCTGTTCTGGCTGTCGGTAATCTGCCGCAGCAGGTCGTTGCGCTCCCCTGCGGCGGCCGCCAGCATCTCGTCCGCATACAGGTTGCGCTCCTCGAGCCGCACGATGGCTTCGACGACCTGCTCGGGCATGACGTAGGCGGTACCGACGGCGGGGACGGGTCGTCCGGGGGCCGGTTCCAGGGAGTAGGAGCCCTGCTGTTGGACGGTCTGGATGACGTCGGACACCCATGCCTTGAATGGCTCGCAGGCGGGTTTGGTGCAGCCGTTGACGAGCCGGACGAGCCCCTTCAGGTTCACCATCTTCATGGACTTCTGCAGCCTGTGAGCTGCAAGTTTGCGCAAGGCGTCTGCTGTACAGACGCCTTGCGCAATCTCGGCCAGTGACCTTGTGCAATCTGCTGCGACATGCGCAAGGAGCGCCTGACGTGTGTTTGCGTATCCGAGTTGCGTAGCCGCGTCCGCCGCCACGAACCAGTGCTCGCCATCCGGCAGCGTCAGCCTCCGCAGCCGCGCCCCCGTCGCCGCGAACACGAAGTCGTTGATGTCGATCGCGTCCTGCTGTGCCGCCGACCGGTCCGGCGGCTGTGTGTTGTTCTGCTCGTACATCGAGCATCACCTCCGCCATGAAAAATAGGCATATGCCACCGCAACTGGCCGCGCTGGCAAGGATGTTCACCCTTTAGGAGCGGACGTTCGATTCTGAGTCCGGGTCACGTGCCGTCACCCGGGCGGCCCGTCAGGTCAGGACAATCCGGTGCCTGCGTGATCCGCTGGAGCCGTGCACCTGCTCCCCGTCCCCGCTCGCCGGTTCGCCGCCTGGTGCGCCGTGATTCTGCTCGCGGCGGGTGTCGGGTACGTGGGGATCCGGCTGTGCGCCGAGCTGCGTACGGCCGTCACGCCCGTGTTGCTCGCGTTGCTCGGGACCGCGCTGCTCAGGCCGCTGTACCGGCGGCTGGTGGAGGTGGGGGTGCCTCGGTCGGTGTCGGCGGGGCTGACGTGTGTCGCCGTCGTCGCCGTGGTCGGCGGGGCGGTGTACATCGTCGTCGCCGCGCTGATCGACAGCGGGGATCAGATCGTCGCCGCGCTCAGGTCGGCGGCACGGAGCATCGCCGAGCACTTCGGGGCCGCCGGGACCTCGCTCGACGACCTCGCGTCCAATGCGAAGGAGTTGCTGACCAAGTTCGGGGGGACGGCCGCGTCCAACGTCATCAGCGGGGTGAGTGTCGTCGGCGAGAGCATCGCCATGGCCGTGCTCGCACTGCTGCTCGTCTTCTTCTTCCTGCGCGACTCGCACCGGGCGGTCGGCGCGCTGCGTTCCGTCGCTCCACGCGGTACCGGCGACACCCTGGAGGCCATGGCCCGGCGGGCCTTCCGGGCCGTGGAGGGGTTCATGCGGGGCACGACCTTCATCGCCTTCATCGACGCCGTGTGCATCACCGTCGGACTGCTCGTCCTCGATGTGCCGGGGGCGGTCGGGCTGGGTGCCCTCGTCTTCGTCGGGGCGTACATCCCCTATCTCGGCGCCTTTCTCTCCGGGGCCGTCGCCGTGCTGGTGGCGCTCGCCGACCGGGGCTTCGTCATCGCGCTGTGGGCGCTCGGGGTGGTGCTGGCGGTGCAGGTGCTGGAGGGGCATGTGCTGCAGCCGGTGATCCAGAGCCGGACCGTGCAGATGCATCCGGCGGTGGTGATGGTGGCCATCACGGCCGGGGCGTCCGTGGCCGGGATCCTGGGCATGCTGCTCGCCGTTCCCGTGACGGCCGCCGCCTTCGGCGTGCTGCACGAACTACGGACGCGTCACAGTGCTCCCGCCGAGGGCTCGCCGAACTCGTAGAGCTCGAACCAGATGCTCTTGCCCTCGCCCCGGGGCGCCACCCCCCAGGTGTCCGCGAGCAGTTCGATGAGGACCAGGCCACGCCCCGAGGACGCCAGTTCGCCGGGGCGGCGCTTGTGGGGGAGGTCGTCGCCGGCGTCGGTGACCTCGATACGGAGCCGGCGTTCGCCGGGTGCGCCGGTCACCTCGGCGACGAGCAGCGCGTCCGCGTCGGTGTGGACGAGGACGTTCGTCAGCGTCTCGGAGACGAGCAGGACCGCCGAGTCGACCTGGTCCTCGCAGGTCCAGTCGTGCAGCAGCTCGCGCAGTTGCTGCCGGGCCACGGCGATCCGTTCCGGCTCGGCCTGCGCGACCGTCAGCATCGAGCGCCGCACGGGCTGCCGGACCGGCACGGGAGCGGCGCCGGGGCCGCAGCCGCCCGCGCCCTGGCGGCACAGGAGCAGCACGGCGATGTCGTCCTCGCGGCGGTCCGCGAGCGGGCCCGTGGTGTGGTGGGAGGAAGGGCCGTGCACCGCCTGGACCAGGGCGTCGGCCAGCTCCTCCAGATCGCCCTGGTGTGCCTCGAGGATCCTGCGGACGCGCCGCCAGCCGGTGTCGAGGTCGTGGCCGCCGGTCTCCAGCAGGCCGTCGGTGCAGAGCATCAGCGCCTCGCCGGGTTCCAGGGCGAGCCGGGTGGTGGGGTAGTCGGCGTCCGGGTCGATGCCGAGGGGCAGGCCCCCGGCGGTGGCGCGGACCAGCACGGTGCCGTCGGACATGCGGATCGTGGGGTCCAGATGTCCGGCCCGGGCGGTCTCCAGGACCCCGGTCACCGGGTCGACCTCTATGTACAGGCAGGTGGCGAAACGCGGATCGGCCCCGGCTCCGCCGTCCGTGTCGGTGAGGCCGTGGAAGAAACCGGAGGCTCGGGAGAGGACGGCGTCGGGGCGGTGGCCCTCGGCGGCGTACGCCCGTACCGCTATGCGCAGCTGGCCCATGAGCCCCGCGGCGCGGACGTCGTGGCCCTGGACGTCGCCGATGACCAGGGCGAAGCGGCCCCTCGGCAGCGGGATCATGTCGTACCAGTCGCCGCCGACCTGAAGGCCGCCGCCGGTCGGTATGTAGCGGGCGGCGAGGGTCATGCCCGGTATCTCGGGGCCGAGGGTGGGGAGCATGGAGCGCTGGAGGCCGTCGGTCAGCTCGCGCTGGGTCTCCGCCAGGCTCGCGCGGGTGAGGGCCTGGGCGAGCATGCGCGCGACCGTCGTCAGCACGGACCGCTCGTCCGGGGTGAACGCCACCGGGTACGCGAAGCCGGCCATCCAGGCGCCCATCGTGCGGCCGGCCACCGTCAGCGGCAGGAACGCCCAGGAGTGACGGCCGAAGTGCGCGGCCAGCGGCCAGGTGAGCGGGTAGCGCTCCTTGTACCGCTCGGGGGAGGACAGGTACACGGCCCGCCCGGTGCGCACGACCTCGGCGGCCGGATAGTCCGTATGGATGGACATATGGCTGAAGGGGTCGTCGTCGCCGGACTGGTGCCCGTGGTGGCCGATGATCGTCAGCCGCTCGCCCTTCACGCCGAAGACGGCGAGTCCGTCCGGGGAGAAGCCCGGCATGGAAAGGCCCGCAGCGACCCTCAGCACCTCCTCGGTGGACCGCGCCTCCGCCAGCGCCCGGCCCGCGTCCAGCAGGAACGCCTCGCGTGAGCGCCGCCAGTCGCCGGTGACGGCGGTCCGTCCCGCGGGGGTGCCCGGCGTCGGTTCGGTCACTTCCTGGAGGGTGCCGATCAGCTCGTACACCTTCTTCACCGGGTCGAAGGACGGCTTGGAGCGGCTGCGCACGACCCGGACGACCCGTCCCAGGTCGTCCATGATCCGGATGCGTACCTCGGCGAGGGTGCCCTCGGCGACGGCGAGCTGGATCACCCCGGTGATCTCGTTCCAGTCGACGGGGTGGAGGCGGGCCCGGGTCTGGGCCTCGGTGAGGACCGTCTCCTCCGGGGGCAGCCCGAGCAGCCGGGCTGCCTCGGCGTCGACCGTGACCAGCCCGGTGGCGGTGTCCCAGTGCCACAGGCCGGTCGCGAGGGAGGCGAGGACCTCCCTCACGGCGGGCAACGGCTCGCCAGTGCGCATTGCCCCACTTTAGGAAGATGGGACGGAGAAGTGCCACTGATCGCCGCACCCGTATTGAGGGGAGGTGATCAGTGACCGCCCGGTACGCTGGGGGTTGTTTCACGTGAAACACGCCCCCGATCCGCGAAGACTGGATGAACGACGATGCATCGGTACAGGTCCCACACCTGCGGCGAGCTCCGCGCCTCTGACGTCGGCACCGACGTCCGGCTGAGCGGCTGGCTGCACAATCGGCGCGACCTGGGCGGCATCCTCTTCATCGATCTGCGTGATCACTACGGCATCACGCAGCTCGTCGCCCGTCCGGGCACGCCCGCGTACGAGGCCCTCGACCGGCTGACCAAGGAGTCGACGGTCCGCATCGACGGCAAGGTCGTCTCGCGCGGCGCGGAGAACGTCAACGCGGATCTGCCGACCGGCGAGATCGAGGTCGAGGTCGGCGAGGTCGAGCTGCTCGGCGCCGCCGCGCCGCTCCCCTTCACGATCAACGCCGAGGACGGGGTCAACGAGGAGCGGCGCCTGGAGTACCGCTTCCTGGACCTGCGCCGTGAGCGCATGCACCGCAACATCATGCTGCGGACGTCGGTCATCTCGGCGATGCGGCACAAGATGACGGCGCTGGGCTTCAACGAGATGGCGACGCCGATCCTGTCCGCGACCTCCCCCGAGGGCGCCCGCGACTTCGTCGTCCCGTCCCGTCTGCACGCGGGCCGGTTCTACGCCCTGCCGCAGGCCCCGCAGCAGTTCAAGCAGCTGCTGATGATCTCGGGCTTCGACCGCTACTTCCAGATCGCCCCCTGCTTCCGCGACGAGGACGCGCGCGCGGACCGCTCGCCGGGCGAGTTCTACCAGCTCGACGTCGAGATGAGCTTCGTCGAGCAGGAGGACGTCTTCCAGCCGATCGAGAAGCTCATGACGGAGCTGTTCGAGGAGTTCGGCGGCGGCCGCCACGTCACCTCCCCCTTCCCGCGCATCCCGTTCCGCGAGTCGATGCTGAAGTACGGCTCCGACAAGCCGGACCTGCGGGCTCAGCTGGAACTCGTCGACATCACCGACATCTTCGAGGGCTCGGAGTTCAAGGCCTTCGCGGGCAAGCACGTCCGCGCGCTGCCGGTGCCGGACGTCTCCGCGCAGCCCCGTAAGTTCTTCGACCAGCTCGGCGACTTCGCGGTGACGCTCGGCGCGAAGGGCCTGGCCTGGGTCCGGGTGGCCGAGGACGGCTCGCTGACCGGTCCGATCGCGAAGTTCCTCACCGAGGAGAACGTCGCCGAGCTGACCAAGCGCCTGTCGCTGGCCGCCGGCCACGCGGTGTTCTTCGGCGCGGGCGAGTACGACGAGGTCTCGAAGATCATGGGCGCGGTGCGGGTCGAGGCCGCCAAGCGTGCCGGGCACTTCGAGGAGAACGTCTTCCGCTTCTGCTGGATCGTCGACTTCCCGATGTACGAGAAGGACGAGGAGACCGGCAAGATCGACTTCTCGCACAACCCGTTCTCGATGCCGCAGGGCGGTCTGGAGGCCCTGGAGACCCAGGACCCGCTGGACATCCTGGGCTGGCAGTACGACATCGTCTGCAACGGCGTGGAGCTGTCCTCCGGCGCGATCCGGAACCACGAGCCGGAGATCATGCTCAAGGCGTTCGAGATCGCGGGCTACGACCACGAGACGGTCGAGGAGAAGTTCGCCGGCATGCTGCGCGCGTTCCGCTTCGGCGCCCCGCCGCACGGCGGTATCGCGCCGGGCGTCGACCGCATCGTGATGCTGCTGGCCGATGAGCCGAACATCCGCGAGACCATCGCCTTCCCGCTCAACGGCAACGCCCAGGACCTGATGATGGGCGCGCCGACGGAGCTTGAGGAGGCCCGGCTGAGGGAGCTGCACCTGTCGGTGCGCAAGCCGCAGCCGAAGTAGCACGCACGGCGGAGAGCGGCAGGTCTTTTCGCGGAGTGGCCCGGAACCGACGTCGGTTCCGGGCCACTTTCGTTTTCCCCGGTAACTGACAGCTCTTCCTTATGCTCCTGACAGGTTTCGTCCCTAGCGTCCCGGCCTCATGACGGGATCTCAGAAACCACACAGCGAACAGGACTTATCACGTCGCAAGGTCGTGGCCGTCGCCGCGGGCGGCGTCGCGGTGGCGGGCCTGGGCGGCACCGCCTTCGCGGCGAGCGCCGCCGACGGGCGCGGCAGACCGGCCCGGACCGGCGCCGACACCGACGGGGAGGTCTGCTACCGGCTGACCTCGGAGACGGTCGAGGGCCCTTACTACATCGACGCCGACAAGATCCGCCGGGACGTCACGGAGGACCGGGAGGGCATCCCGCTCCTCCTCGCCCTGAAGGTGATCGACTCGGAGACGTGCAGGCCGATCCGGGACGCGGCCGTCGACATCTGGCACTGCGATGCGGCGGGGGTGTACTCGGGCTACGAGGACCAGGGCAACGGCGGTGGCGGCGGTCCCGCTCCGACCGGCGAACCCCCGACCGGCGAACCTCCGACGGGGGCACCCACCGGGGCACCCCCGGGAGGCGGTCACCAGGAGCCCACGGACGACAGCCGCTATCTGCGCGGCACTTGGCGAGCGGACCGGCACGGTCAGGTGACCTTCCGGACGGTCTTCCCGGGCTGGTACCGCGGCCGGTGCGTCCACATCCACGTCAAGGTGCACGTGGACGGCGAGTGGACGGACGCCGGTTACGAGGGCGGGCACACCTGCCACACCGGCCAGTTCTTCTTCGACGAGGAGTCCGTGCTCGCCTCGGCGGTGGTGGAGCCGTACGCGAGCAACGCCGCGGAGCGCACGACCCTCACCGAGGACACGATCTACGACCAGAGCGGCACCCAGGGCGGTCTGCTGAAGCTGCGCTACGACAAGCGGGACATCGCGAGGGGCGTCCACGGGTCGATCACGGTCGGCGTGGACCCGGACGCGACGGAGGACGGCCAGGGCTCACCACCGCAGCCGAGCGCGTCGGCGTCGGCGTCGGCCTCCGATTCCGCCTAGGCGTCGGCTTCACCTTCGGTCTTCGACAGCTGACGGATTTCTCCGGGCCACTCCCCCCGACCTGCGCGTCGGGGGGAGTGGCCCGCTTCGTGAGCCGTTCACCTGGTCGACTGCCGGCGGTGGTCGCGGCGGGTTTCGTCCGCGGGGCCCGCGCGGCCTCCGATCCGCTCCTGGAAACCTCACCGGAGGCGCACAGGAAGCCCGAGGCGGGAGCACAGCGCCGCGGCGTCTCATAGCGGTACGTCGGCACGGGCCGACGGGGCAAGGGAGGAAGCCAGCCATGGGATCCACGGGGTTCATGATCGCGCTGTCGGTGCTGCTGATCGTCGGCGCGGTGGCGGGGGTGGTGGCCCGGCGCCGCGCGGGTCGCACCCGACGTCCGGCCGGCCGGCCGGGACGTCCGGGCCGGTCCGGTGCGTCGGGTCCCTCCGGACTGTCCGACCTTGATGCGGAGGCGGAGGCGAACCACTGGCTGATCCGGCTGGGCGGCGGCCTCGTCCCGCCGGGCGCTCGGGCCTGGGCGGGTGCGGACGAGGCGGCGGGCCGGGCGCTGACCAGCGCGGCGGAGTGTCATCGCGCGGCGCGCGACCGGCTGTCCGGGGCCCGAACGGCGGGGGAGTACGAGGAGGTCACGCGGGTGGCGAAGGAAGGGCTGGAGCATCTTCGCTCGGCGCGTGCGGCACTGGGACAACCGGCCTCGGCGGCCGTGGACGGGCCCGCTCTCCCCCGTGCGGCCCGCGTCCCGGCAGCCGGCGCGGGCTGCGCGGTCACGTCCCGCTAGACGACCTTCGTCGTGTCCGCCGCCGTGGCTGCCTCGCCGTGTCTGCTCGCCGTCGTTGCCTTTCTGTGCCTGCCTGGCGGCCTTCCTCGCTGCCTCACCGTCGGTGCTGCCGCGTGAACGGCTGCGGGGCGGCGTACGCCGACACGGTGTCGGAGTGCGCCGCCCCGCGGCGGGACGAGCTTCGGGACCCTGCCCGCACGCTGCCGGCCGGTCCTGCTCCCCCTACTTCGGGTCGCGGTCGAACAGTGACTTGGACCAGAGGTAGCCGAGGATCGCGAGTCCGAGGCACCAGGCGACGGCGAGCCATCCGTTGTGGCCGATCTCGCTGCCGAGGAGGAGTCCGCGGAGGGTTTCGATGGCCGGGGTGAACGGCTGGTACTCGGCGATGGGCTGGAACCAGCCCGGCATCGCGTCGACCGGGACGAAGGCGCTGGAGATGAGCGGCAGGAAGATCAGCGGCATGGCGTTGTTGCTGGCCGCTTCGGCGTTCGGGCTGGACAGGCCCATGCCGACCGCGATCCAGGTGAGGGCGGTGGCGAAGAGGACGAGCAGCCCGAAGGCCGCGAGCCATTCCAGGGGTGTGGCGTCGGTGGACCGGAAGCCGATGGCCACCCCGACGGCGCCGGCCAGGGCCACGCTCATGACGCATTGGATCACGCTGCCGACGACGTGTCCGAAGAGCACCGATCCGCGGTGAATCGCCATGGTGCGGAAGCGGGCGATGATGCCCTCGGTCATGTCCATGGAGACGGACACCGCGGTGCCGATCGTGGTGGAGCCGATGGTCATCAGCAGCAGGCCGGGTACGAGGTAGGCGATGTACGCGGAGCGGTCGGCGGCGCCGCCGATGCCCGCGCTCATCGCGTCGCCGAAGACGTAGACGAAGAGCAGCAGCAGCATGACGGGCGTGAGCAGCAGGTTCAGTGTCATCGACGGGTAGCGCCGGGCGTGCAGGAGGTTGCGGCGCAGCATGGTGGACGAGTCGCGCACGGCGAGGGCGAGGGAGCTCATCGGGCGTTCTCCTTGGGCTGGCCGGGCCGGCTGGGCTGGACCGGCACGGTGGAGGCGGTGAGGGCGAAGAAGACGTCGTCGAGGTCGGGGGTGTGCACGGTCAGTTCGTCGGCCTGGATGCCGGCCGTGTCGAGCCGGTCGAGGATGGTGCGCAGGTCGCGCTGGCTGCCGTCGCTGGGGATCTGCAGGGCTAGTGCCTCGTCGTCGCGGGTGACCTCGGGCAGTGCGCGGGCGGCTCTGTGGTGGGCGGCGGGGTCGGCGAAGCGGAGCCGGACGTGTCCGCCGGGGACGAGCCGCTTGAGTTCTTCGGCGCTGCCCTCGGCGGCGATCCTGCCGTCGTTCAGTACGGCGATGCGGTCGGCGAGTTCGTCGGCCTCTTCCAGGTACTGGGTGGTGAGGAAGACGGTGACGCCGTCGGAGACGAGTTCGCGGATGATCTGCCACATGTTGTGCCGGGAGCGTGGGTCCAGGCCGGTGGTCGGCTCGTCGAGGAAGATGATCCGCGGGCTGCCGACGAGGGTCATGGCGATGTCGAGGCGGCGCTTCATGCCACCGGAGTAGGTCGAGGCGGGCTTCTTCGCGGCCTCGACCAGGTCGAAGCGCTCCAGCAGGGCGGCGGCGACCCGCCGCCCCTCCGCCTTGGACAGGTGGTGCAGGTCCGCCATGAGGAGCATGTTCTCCTCGCCGGTGATCAGCCCGTCCACGGCGGAGAACTGCCCGGTGACACCGATCGCGGCACGCACCGCCTGCGGATCGGCCGCGAGGTCGTGGCCCGCGACCTGGGCCTGTCCGCCGTCGGCGGTGATGAGTGTGGAAAGGATCTTGACGGCGGTGGTCTTGCCGGCGCCGTTCGGCCCGAGCAACGCGAACACGGAACCGGCCGGGATGCGCAGGTCGATGCCGTCGAGGACGGTCTTGTCGCCGTAGGACTTGCGCAGACCGATGGCGGAGACGGCGATCGGCGAGGGGTGACCGTCACCCCGATTGGGCGTGGGCATGACAGAAGAAGGCATGGGGCCCTCCGTTCGAAGGCTTGAAGTGGGTGGGGGCGGGGCCGGCCGAGAACGCGCTGCTCAGGCCTTGGCGCGGCGGACGTGGATGTTGCCGAACCGGGTGCGGGCGCGGATCTTCACGGTCTCCTCGGTCTGCTCCGGGGACTCGGACGAGGTGAGCGTGTTGCGCACCTGGCCGGAGTCGGAGCTGACGTCGAGCCAGGCTGCCGTGCCCTCGCGGATGCCGACGTCGATGGCACCGTAGGAGGTCTCCAACTGGACGGTGCCGCGGACCACTTCGCCCACCCGCAGGGTGCCGTGGGCGGTGGTGGCGGTGACCGAGTCCTCGGCGCGGGTGATGTCGATGTCGCCGTTGGCGCCGCTCACGCGCAGTTCACCGGTCACGGCGCCGACCGTCGTGCTGCCGTGCGAGTTCTTCAGGACGGCGGAGCCGTCGATGAAGCCGACGCGCATGCTGCCGGAGCTGGCGGTGATCTCGGCGGAGCCCTCGACGCGGTCCACGGTGATCGTGCCGTGCGAGGCGGTCAGCTCCAACGGGCCCGTGGTGTCGAGGCGGACGTCGCCGGCCGAGTTCTTCACGCGGACCTCGCCGAGCCGGCCCTCGCCGATGACCTGGGTCCAGGCGCCGGTCGTGTCGAGGCGTGAGCCCGTGGGCAGGTCGACCGTCACGTCGACGGTGCCGGTGCGGCCGAGACCGAACAGGGTGGGCTTGGGCGTCCTGATGGTCAGTACACCGCTCGCGTAGGTGACCTCGGTCTGGGCGGCCGCCCGGGTGTCCAGGTCCTTCTCCGGGTCGCGGGGCCGCACCTCGACGACGGTGTCGGGGCGGTCGGTCGCGGTGAACTGGAGGGAACCGGCGTCCACGCGTGCGGTGACCGAGATCGGTTCGGGAGTGTCGAAAGAAGGCATGGCTGTCCCGTCCTCTTGGGTCTTCAGGGCGTCCCCGCTGGTGGGACGTGGTGTGGGTGAAGTGGTGCGGGGTGCGGTGGTGCGGGTGCAGTGGGGTGCAGTGGGGTGCGGGCGGTGCGGCGCTAGCGCACCCAGCCCGTGAAGCTCTGTCCGAGGGCCTGGGCCTTCTCCGTCGTGCGCGGCGGCCGGGCGCCACCGTCGACCGCGGCCGACACGGCACGCACCAGCCAGGCGTTGACCGACAGGCCCTCGCGGGTCGCGGCCTCCTCGGCGCGGGCCTTGAGGTGGGCCGGCAGGCGCAGGTTGACGCGGGCGGTGCCGCCCTCGTCGCCTTCGGCCGGGGCCTTGAGCGGCTCGGTGGGCGCGACCGGCTCCGCGATGGCACCGCCGTCGCCCGGCGGGAGGGTCACCACGAACTGAGGGTCGAGCCCGCGCAGCCGTACGTCGACCGAGCCGGGGGCGAGATCGCGGGTGATCTCGTCCGTGGCGGCGGAAAGCACATGGAGCATGGTCAGCCGGGTCGCCGACTCCAGGGGAGCGGTGAGCCGCTCCGCCAGCTCGCGGGCTTCGTCACCGCCGGCTTCGGCGGCCACCGCGAGTTCGCGGCGGAGGGTGTCGACATACGGGGTGAGGTCCATGACGCCATGATGGCACCACTATGGCGCCATGTGCAAGCCGTGGAGTGACATCTCCGGGTCGTTGATGGGTGACGGCGCGCTGACCTGCGGAAATGTGATGGTGTCCGGGTGGGCAACTGTGGCGCCATGTGCGCGCACGGGCTTCTGGTGGCATCGGGTGGCACCCGGTGGCACCTGATGGCACCCCGCATCACGCTCCGTGGCGCCTCATGGCACCTCGTGGCACCTCATGGCGCTGAGGTGGTGCCAGGGGGTGCTTGCGGGGGGTGGGTGACGGGGTCGTGCCGTACGCGCCCGCGGAGATAAAAGTAAGGTAAGCCTCACCAATCCCCTTACCATGGGCAGGCTCAAAACAGACCCGGAGCCCGGCGCTTTTTGCCTGCCCTTGGAATTCCACAGGTCGTTCCCACGCCTCTGACAGGCCCGCCTCCTAGCTTCGCGGCCATGACGGGAAACTCAGGAAACACAGAAAGCACAGCCGGTGCCGAGAATGACCGGCAAGGCCCCAGGCACAAGCGTGATCTGACCCGACGCAAGGTGGTCGTCGCCGGTGCGGGCGCGGCCGTCGCCGTCGGTGCGGGCGGGGCGCTCGCCGCCGGCGCCTTCGCCGGGGAGAAGAGCGGGACCAAGCCCAAGGCCGCCGCTTCCGCGAGTGCCGGCGAGGTCTGCTACAAGCTCACCTCCGAGACCACCGAAGGCCCGTACTACATCGACGCGGACAAGCTCCGCCAGGACATCACCGAGGACAAGGAGGGCATCCCGCTCACCCTCGCCCTCAAGGTGATCGACTCCGAGACCTGCAAACCCCTCGCGAACGCCGCCGTCGACATCTGGCACTGCGACGCCCTCGGTATCTACTCCGGCTACGAGAGCCTCTCCACCGGTGGTGGTGGCGGTGCTCCCACCGACGCGCCGTCCGGCACCCCGACCGGTACGCCGACCGACGTGCCGACCGGCACCCCGACCGGCGAGCCGCCGTCCGGTGGCGGCGGTGGCGGCGGGCACGAGGAGCCCACCGACGACGAGCGCTATCTGCGGGGGACCTGGAAGACCGACAGGCAGGGCCGCGTCACCTTCAAGACGATCTTCCCGGGCTGGTACCGCGGCCGCACGGTCCACATCCACACCAAGGTGCACGTCAACGGCGAGTGGACCGACGCCGGTTACGAGGGCGGCAACACCTGCCACACGGGTCAGTTCTTCTTCGACGAGGAGTCCGTGCTCGCCTCGGCCGAGGTGGGGCCGTACTCCACCAGCACCACCGAGCGCACCACGCTCACCGAGGACACGATCTACGACCAGAGCGGCGTCCAGGGCGGTCTGCTCAAGCTGAAGTACAACAAGAAGAACATCGCCAAGGGTGTCGTGGGTTCGATCACGATGGGTGTCGAACCCGACGCCACCCACGAGGGCACCGACGACGCGGTCCAGCCGGGCGCGTCCGAGACGGCGTCGGCCGAGGCGTCGGCTTCTTCCAGCTGATCCCGGCGGCGCGGGGGCGTTCCGGCGGACCGGGCCCCACCCGTGCGTCCCGGTCACTCGTCCGGTGACGCCCCCTCCTCCAGCAGCCGCTCCGCGATGTCCGTCGACCAGCTCTGGGCCCACGCACGCAGGTCCGTGAGCTGGTCCTCGGTCAGGCCGTACGCCGTGAACGCCGTGTCCGGGTAGTGGTCCGTGCCCGTCAGCCGGGTCTGGAGGGTGGGCAGGTCGAAGTCGTCCCGGGCATGGCGGCGGGCCAGTTCCTCCAGGTCGGGGTGGGTGAAGCGGGCCGACGCCGCTCTCGCGTCGATCAGGTCGACGGCCAGACCGCGGTCGTAGAGCGCCCGCACCTTCGTGCCCACCGCGTCCGGGAGGGCGAGCGCCGGACCGTACGGGGTCGGGACGGGCGGGCTCCAGAAGGTCTCCTTGTGCAGGGCCAACCGGAGGACCGTGTCCGTGGCGCGGTCCAGCACGGCCAGGTGCGCGGACAGCGGGTCCGTGTCCCACACCGTCGCCTCGTGGCCGCCCCGGGAGGTGAGCGCCGCGCCCAGCGCCTCGGCGAGCCGGGGCATCGGCTCCGCGCTCTCGGTCGCCAAGTCCACGTTCGCGTGCGGGCGTTGGAGCAGCTCGTGCGCCTGGAGCGCGTAGCCGCCGGCCAGGGCCCAGGGGGCGCCGGCGGCGGCCACGTCGAAGACCTCGGCGAGGAGCCGGAGGTGGGGTTCGAGAAGGTCCACCGGGTAGTCGTACCAGGTGTGGTGACCGTCGTGCGGGGTTCGGCGGGTGCGGCGGCACCACCGGGTGCCGGTGGCCGGGTGACCCGGGGTCAGATCACCCAGCCCAGGCCGTACCCGCCCAGCAGGACCGAGTTCGGCTGGGTGAGGCCGACCGAGGGGGCCGTGAAGACGCGGCTGCGGGCGGCGGTCGGGCCGGCGGTGAAGCCGGGCAGGGTCCAGACGGCGCCGGTGGACTCGTTCTCGCCCGAGGCGCTGACGAACAGCTCCGGCCTGCCGTCCCGGTTCACGTCCCCGGCCGCGACCGTCGTACCGAACCCGTCCCCCGCCTCGGAGGCGTCCGGGACGCCCGCCGTGTCCTGGGTGAAGGCGTACGCGCCGGTGCCGAGGACGCCGGTGCGGCGGCCGGGTACGACCGTCACCTGGCCGGCCTGCGCCTTGGTGCCGACCGACTCGCGCGGCGCGCCGATCACGAGGTCCGCGAGGCCGTCGCGGTTGAGGTCGGTCACCGTCAGGGCGCCGCCGAAGACGTCGCCCTTCTCGCTCGCGTCGGGCACGCCGGCGGTGTCCTGCGTGATCTGCTCGGGCACGGCGTCGGGCGCGATGCCCGCCGCCGAGCCGCGCCAGACGAGCACGCGACCGCCCGACGCGCCGTCCACGCCCGCGACTTCGGGTTCGTCCGGGTCGCCGACCACCAGGTCGTCGTAGCCGTCGCCGTCGACGTCCCCGGTGGCGGCGATATGGCCGTTGCCGTGGGTGAGACGGGCCGGGAGGCCGACGTGGTCCTGGTCCTCCGGGTCGACGAAGACGAACCCGCCGGTCTCCCCGCCCTGTCCGTACGTCACGTTCACGTGCTCGGGGGAGCCGTCGCCGTCGAAGTCGCCGAGCGCGACGGAGTCCCCCCAGGAGCTGTCCGCCGCGACCGCGGAGGCACCGTAGCCGCCGGTGCGGGTGAAGGGGCCGGCGAAGCGGACGGCACCGCCCCAGCTCGCGACCAGGATCTCGGACCGCGCGGCGGAGGTCCCGCGGGTCGCGGCGATGTCCGCGCCGTAGTGGTAGGGGTCCATGCCCGGCGTCGCCGAGGCGGGCAGGTCGGTACCCGTGGTGAGCCCGCTCCCGCTGCCCCACAGCACGGTCACGGACCCCGCTTCCCGGCCCCTCGCCGTGCTCTCGAAGGGGGAGCCGACGACCAGGTCCGCGTAGCCGTCCCGGTTCAGGTCGGCCGTGGCGGTGGCGGAGCCGAACCCGTCGCCCGCCTCGGCGGTGTCCGGCACGCCCGCGGTGTTCTGCGTGATCAGCGCTCGCCGGGCGGCCGACAGTCCCGTCTTCGACCCGTACAGCACGACGACGGCGCCCGCCCGTTCCCTGCCCGCCACGTTCGCGCCCGGGGCGGGCAGTACGGCGTCGCGGTAGCCGTCCCCGTTGAAGTCACCGGGCACCGCACCGTGCACGGCGGCGGCGGGCACGGCGGGCAGCGCCGCGGCACCCAGCAGCCCGGCCAGCAGCACCACGGCCACCCGCCAACCACGCCTGAAAACAAGCTCGTTCACGCGAATCCCCCATCCCCGCGCGCGCACCTTCCGTGCGCCTGCGCCCCGCCCGCGAGTGTAAAGCGCGCCCGGGGCGCACGCCCCCCGAACGGGGCCGTGGACCCGTTCGGGGGCCGTGGACGGGGGCGTTACCCGGCCACGAACTGCGTGAGGATCGCCTGCACCTCGTAGATGTCCACACCCTTGGTGAACGTCTTCTCGATCGGCACGGACGAGCCGGACACCCAGATCTTCAGCTCGGCGTCCAGGTCGAAGGTGCCGGCGGTCTCCACCGCGAAGTGCGTGATGCTGCGGTACGGAATGGAGTGGTACTCCGTCTTCTTGCCGGTGATCCCCTGCTTGTCGACGAGGATCAGCCGCCGGTCCGTGAACAGGATGGTGTCGCGGATCAGCAGGAACGCGGCCTGCACATGCTCGCCCTGGCCCAGCAGTCGGGCGTAGTCCTGCTGCGCCTGCGCCGGGTCGATCGGGTGCGCGTTGCCGAAGAGTGCCATGGAAGATCCCCCAGTTGACGATGACGCCGGTCCATGTGTGGTGATCCCTCCCCGGAGAGAGGTGTTCGTCCCCGATGCGCACCTTAAGGGGGAGGTGGGGGAATCGTGAAGGTGTTTGATCGTCCGGCAAAGACGGCCCCGGAAAAAATCCTTCGCACGCGGCAACTCTTCACGTGGCGGCGACCACTGACAGGACGTAAGCCCGCTCCTCCCCGTAAGGATCCCCCGTGGCAGCTCCCTCCCACCGCCGGTCCCTCCGCTCGCGCCGCGCCCTCGTCGTCTCCGCCGCCGCCGTGGCCGCGGCCGTCGGCGCCGGTGTCGTCGTGATGAACGCGAACGCCGGGACCGTCGACCTGTACCACCAGACGCTCGCCGCCAAGGACGGCTGGGCTTCCTCCGGCACGGGCACCACCGGTGGCACCAAGGCCGACGCCGCGCACACCTTCACCGTCTCCACCCGCGCCCAGCTGGTGAAGGCGCTGGGGTCCGCCTCCGACACCACCCCCCGGATCATCAAGATCAAGGGCACGATCGACGCCAACACCGACGACGCGGGCAAGAAGCTGACCTGCGCCGACTACGCGTCGGGCACGGGCTACTCGCTCTCCGCCTATCTGAAGGCGTACGACCCCTCGTCCTACGGCACCTCCAAGCTGCCCTCCGGCACCCAGGAGAAGGCCCGCGCCGCGGCCCAGACCAAGCAGGCGAAGAACATCGTCTTCAAGGTGCCGGCCAACACCAGTGTCGTCGGCGTGCCGGGCACCGGCGCCGGGATCTCCGGCGGCATGCTCCAGATCCAGAACGTGGACAACGTCGTCGTCCGCAACCTGACCTTCGCCGCCACCGAGGACTGCTTCCCGCAGTGGGACCCGACCGACGGCGACGACGGCAACTGGAACTCCAACTACGACTCGGTCACGCTGCGCGGCGCGACCCACGTGTGGGCCGACCACAACACGTTCACCGACGCGCCCCACCTCGACAGCGCCAACCCGAAGTACTACGGCCGCGAGTACCAGATCCACGACGGCGCCCTGGACATCACCAAGAGCTCGGACCTGGTGACGGTCTCGCGCAACCAGTTCACCAACCACGACAAGACGATGCTGATCGGCAGCAGCGACAGCGAGCCCAGCGGCAAGCTGCGCGTCTCCATCCACCACAACATCTGGAAGGGCATCGTCCAGCGCGCCCCGCTGGCCCGGGTCGGCCAGGTGCACATCTACAACAACTACTACGACGTCACGACCCTCAACGGCTACGCGACGCAGTACAGCATCAACTCCCGTGCCAAGGCCCAGGTCGTCGCCGAGAACAACTACTGGAAGGTCCCGACCGGCGGAAAGGTCGCCAAGCTCCTCAGCGGCGACGGAACCGGCGCGGTCAAGGGCTCCGGCAACCTCGTCAACGGCACGGTCACCGACGTCGTCGCCGCGTACAACGCCGCCTCGTCGAAGGACCTGAAGACCACGGTCAACTGGACCCCGGCCCTCACCTCGGGCCTGGAGACGTCGGCGAAGAACCTGCCCACGACCCTCGCCACGACCACGGGCGCGAGCGTCCTGAAGTAGCACCCCTCAGACACGCGAGGGCCGGGTGACCACGAGCCCCCGGCCCTCGCGTTCTCATGCCGCCTGCGCCTTCCGATAGCGCGGCAGGACGGACGGGGGTTGCGGGCGCGGGGGGTCGTCACCGCGCGCCCGTCAGGTGTCGTACGTGCCGTCCCAGGGTTCGGCGAAGGCCAGGCGGTCCGGGTAGAGCTCCGCCCAGGTCTCCGGCTCGCCGTCCTCGTCCTTGTCCTCGCGGATCACCAGGCCGAACAGCACGCCCTCGAAGGTGAGCCGGAAGGGGCGGACCGCGATGTCCGTGTAGGAGCGGCGGGGCAGGCTGCGCAGGAGGGTGGCCAGGCGGACGCGGGCCCGGGTGAGGACCGAGTCGTCGCCGTGCGGGTTGCGCTGCTGCTCGGCCCAGGTGCCGGCACACCAGATGTCCGAGTCGCGGTAGTTGCCCGCGGCGTCGAAGGTGTGCAGCACGGTGTAGAGGCGCTTGTGCTCTTCCCAGCCGTCGTCGAGACGGAACCCTTCGGGGAAGGCGTACGTGAC
This sequence comes from Actinobacteria bacterium OV320, assembly GCA_001298545.1. Taxonomy (GTDB): domain Bacteria; phylum Actinomycetota; class Actinomycetes; order Streptomycetales; family Streptomycetaceae; genus Streptomyces; species Streptomyces coriariae. Next base: position 467,622 of record LJCX01000028.1, on the reverse strand, counting down.
CGACGCGAGGAACTGGCCGTCCGCGTACCGCCCGATGGACTCGGTGCGGTGCTTCGGCTCGTAGGCGATCGGAATGACGTGGGGGACTGCCATGGCGGAAACCATACGGCTTGGCGGGAACATGCCCGAGTCGGGGGAACCTCTACGACTCTTCCTCTACATCTTCCGACCAGGGCCGTCTTCCGACGACAGCCCTCTTCTCGCGAGGGCCCTCTTCCGACCAGGGTCCGGGAGGTGGTTCGTCCCGGACCCCGTGGTCGGTCGCCGACGCGCTACGCGGTCGGCTTCTCCTCCAGGCGCGGGAAGAGCACCGCTCCCTTGGTGACCGTCGTACCGGCCGGGAGCGTGCCCCAGGTGCCGGCCTCCTGGACCCGCTGGTCCGCAAGAGCACCCAGGACGGCCTCGGCGCCCAGCGAGTCCCAGAGCTTCTGGGAGGTGTCCGGCATGACCGGGTTCAGCAGGACGGCGACGGCGCGCAGGGACTCCGCGGCGGTGTAGAGGATGGTCGCGAGGCGGGCCCGGCCCTCGGCCGAGTCGTCCTTCGCGACCTTCCACGGCTCCTGCTCCGTGATGTAGCCGTTGACCTGCTTTACGAAGTCGAACACGGCCAGGATGCCGCCCTGGAAGTCCAGCTCCTCACCGATCTTCCGGTCGGCCACCGCGACCGCCGTCGCCAGGCCGTCGTGCAGCGCCTTCTCGGCCTCGCTGTCGGCCGTGGCCTCGGGCAGGACGCCGTCGAAGTACTTGCCGACCATCGCGGCCACGCGGGAGGCGAGGTTGCCGTAGTCGTTCGCCAGCTCGCTCGTGTAGCGGGCGGAGAAGTCCTCCCACGAGAACGAACCGTCCTGGCCGAAGGCGATGGCGCGCAGGAAGTACCAGCGGTACGCGTCCACGCCGAAGTGCGAGGTCAGGTCCTGCGGCTTGATGCCGGTCAGGTTCGACTTCGACATCTTCTCGCCGCCGACCATCAGCCAGCCGTTCGCGGCGATCTTCCCGGGCAGCGGGAGGCCCTGCGCCATCAGCATCGCGGGCCAGATCACCGCGTGGAAGCGCAGGATGTCCTTGCCGACCAGGTGGACGTCGGCCGGGAAGGTCTCTTCGAACTTCTGCTGGTTCTCGTTGTAGCCGACCGCGGTGGCGTAGTTCAGCAGCGCGTCGACCCACACGTAGATCACGTGCTTCTGGTCCCACGGGATCGGGATGCCCCAGTCGAAGGTGGAGCGCGAGATGGAGAGGTCCTGAAGACCCTGCCGGACGAAGTTCACGACCTCGTTGCGCGCGGACTCGGGCTGGATGAAGCCCGGGTTCGCCTCGTAGAGGGCGAGGAGCTTGTCGCCGTACTCGCTCAGCTTGAAGAAGTAGTTCTCCTCGCTGAGGATCTCCACGGGCTTCTTGTGGATCGGGCACAGCTTCTGACCTGCGAAGTCGCCCTCACCGTCGAGCAGCTCGCCCGGGAGCTTGTACTCCTCGCAGCCGACGCAGTACGGGCCCTCGTAGCCGCCCTTGTAGATCTCGCCCTTGTCGTACAGGTCCTGCACGAACTCCTGGACGCGGTCGGTGTGCCGCTGCTGCGTGGTGCGGATGAAGTCGTCGTTCGCGATCTCCAGGTGCTCCCAGAGGGGGCGCCAGGCCTCGTCGACGAGCTTGTCGGCCCACTGCTGCGGGCTGACGCCGTTCGCCTCCGCGGTGCGCATGATCTTCTGACCGTGCTCGTCCGTGCCGGTGAGGTACCACACCTTCTCGCCACGCTGGCGGTGCCAGCGGGTGAGCACGTCGCCTGCGACGGTCGTATAGGCGTGGCCCAGGTGAGGAGCGTCGTTGACGTAGTAAATGGGGGTGGAGACGTAGAACGCCTTGCCACCCTGCTTCTCGGTTCCAGTGGCCGCCATGCCCGAAATCCTACTGGGCCCGCGAAGATCCACTCACATGCGTTTCGGGGGGTGGACGTGATTCTCCACCCCCCGAAGGGGGCCTACGGGCGCCAGGTGGCCAGTACGCCTTCGTAGAGCTCGGCGTCCGTCAGCTCGCGCGGGGTCGGGCCCGCGTGGAAGAAGGACGTGTTGGGGGTCTTCAGCTTGCGGAGGTAGTCGAAGGCCTTGTTGTCGGGCTCGCCGAAGGCGACGAAGGAGAAGAAGACGGCGGGGTGGTTCTTCGCCGCGTCCGTGAGGGACTGGGTGGCCGGGGTCTTCGCGTCCGGGGCGCCGTCCGTCTGGAAGACGACCAGGGCGGGGGTGTCCGCGGCTTCCTTCTCGTGGTGGGTGAGGACCGCTTCGACCGCCGCGTGGTAGCTGGTACGGCCCATGCGGCCGAGGCCGGCGTGCAGCTCGTCGATCTTGTTCTCGTGGTCCGTGAGGGTCAGCTCGCCGGTGCCGTCCAGTTCCGTGGAGAAGAAGACGACGTGGACCTTGGCCTCGGGGTCGAGGTGGGCGGCGAGGGCGAGGGTCTGCTCGGCGAGGGCCTGGGCGGAGCCGTCCTTGTAGTACGGGCGCATGCTCGCGGAGCGGTCCAGTACGAGGTAGAGCTTCGCTCGGGTGGCGGTGAGGTGGGTTGCCTCCAGGGCGGTGGCCGCTGCGGCGTACGCGGTGGCGAGGCCGGCGGGGAGGGTGGGGGTGGGGTGAGTCTCGGCCGGGGCCGTCTCGGCCTCGACCTCGTCCTCGGCTTCGCCTTCGGCCGAGTCGTTCCCACCCGCACCACCCGTGCGGGTTTCGTCGTCGGCCGCGAGTGGCTCCTGCGGGGTGTCCTCGCCGTCGGCGGCCGCGGGCTCGTCGGACTCCGCCGCGGCCGCAGCCGTGGCGAGCGCGGGCTCGTCGGCGACGGCGGTCGGCTCGGGCTCGGGTGTGACCTCGGGCTCGGCTTCGGCCTTGACCTCGTCCTCGGCTTCGCCTTCGGCCGAGTCGTTCCCACCCGCACCACCCGTGCGGCTTTCGTCGTCGGCCGCGAGTGGCCCCTGTGCGGCGTCCTCGCCGTCGGCGGCCGCGGGCTCGTCGGACTCCGCCGCAGCCGCGGCGGGCGCGGGCTCCTCCGCCACGGGCTCGGCCTCCGGCTGCTCGGCCGCAGGCTCCGTGTCGGCGTCGGTGATCACCGCGGGTTCCTCGGGTGCCGGCTCCGCCTCCGCGGCCGCTTCGATCGTCGGCGTGGGCTCCTCGACCACCGCCTCGGCCGTCGGCTCGTCCACCTCGGCCTCGGCCTGCGCTTCGGCCTGCGGCTCGTCGGCCTCGGCCTTCGCCTCGGCTTCCGCCGTCGGCTCGGCCTCCGCCGTCGGCTCGGCCTCCGCCGTCGGCTCAGCCTCGACCGTCGGCTCAGCCTCAGCCTCAGCCCCAGCTTCCGCCGTCGCCTCAGCCCCCGCCGTCGCCTCAGGCGTCTCCGCCCCCGTTTCAGGCAGGTCCTCCGTCGACTGGGTCGGCTTGGGGACCGATACGTTGTCGAAGGCTGCCGAGACGAGGTCGTGTTCGTCCTGGGATGCCGGGCGGGGTTCCGGGACCTGGGCCGTGGGGGTGGCCCTCGGGGTGGGTTCGGGGGAGGGGGAAGGGACCGTCGGTTCGGGCGCCGGGGTCGGCGCGGCTGTCGACGTGGGGGCAGCCCCGGTCGACTCCTGGTCCCGCTCCTCGGAGGCGGTCTGTTCCTGCGAAGGAACCTGTTCCGCACCCTCTGCCTCGGCGGCCCGCTCTTTGCGTGACCGTCCGAACGCGTTCCGCAGGAGAGTGAGAATGCCCATGTGCGCAACCCTTCGCGTGAGTTGAAGCCCGTCAATCCCTGGCCAGGACGGACACGTAAGGTTAACGGCCCCGGATGGTGATCTTGGGCAGGGGTGAGTGTAAGGAATCCAGGTGTGTCAATACCGCCTCGGCACCCCCTCCGCGCAAGTCCAACACCCTTGTGGCTGCCGGGGATTCACTTTCCGTTCATCCCGCAGCAGCGCCTCCGCACATACGTGCCCCTAACGTCACGAGCACACCAAGGGCACGCAAGGGGAGATTAAAGGTGCGTAAGCTTCTGCCGCTGATCGGAACGCCGTCCCAGTCCCATCCCGGCGGACGCTCCGCCATGACCTGCCGCTTCCGGTGTGGTGACGCCTGCTTCCACGAGGTGCCCAACACCAGCGACAACGAGTACGTCGGTGAGGTCATCGCGGGGGCGATCGGCCGCCGCGCGATGGTGCGAGCCGCCGCGGTCGTCACCGTCGCGGCCGCCGCCGGGACCGCGGGGACGGCCGGTGCGCTGCCCGCGGCGGCCGCGTCCGCCGATACGTCCGGAAAGTCCTCCGGGAATTCCGGGCAATCCTCGGGGAATTCCGGGAGTTCCGTGAGTTCCGCGAGTTCCGGGAAACCGGGCGCCGAAAGTGCTCGTGGGCTGCGCTACGGCTCTGTCGCTCCGAATACCGCCGACGCCGTCACCGTTCCGGACGGATACGGGCAGAATGTCGTCATTCGCTGGGGTGAGCCCATCCTGCGCGGCGCTCCCGCCTTCGACCCGGAGAAGCAGACCGCCGCCGCCCAGGCCGGACAGTTCGGCTACAACAATGACTTCCTGGCGCTGCTGCCCATTCCGGGCGAATGCGACCGGCAGCTGCTCGTCGCCAATCACGAGTACACCGACGAAGTGCTCATGTTCCGTGGCTACGACGCCGCCAGCCCCACCCGGCAGCAGGTCGAGATCGCCTGGGCGGCGCACGGTCTCGGCGTGGTCGTCGTGCAGGAGGACCGCAGGACCGGCAAGCTGACCGCCGTGCCCCGGCATCACCTCAACCGGCGGGTCACCGCCACCACCGAGTTCCGGCTCACCGGGCCCGCCGCCGGTTCCGACCTGCTGAGGACCTCCGCCGACCCGACCGGCACGAAGGTGCTCGGCACGCTCAACAACTGTTCCGGCGGCACCACACCGTGGGGCACCACGCTGCACGGCGAGGAGAACTTCAACCAGTACTTCGCCAACAGCGGCCGGGCCACGGACAAGCGGTACGGGATCGGGACCGGCGCGACCGAGCGCAAGTGGGAGCGGTTCGACAAGCGGTTCGACGTCGCCCAGGAGCCGAACGAGGTGCACCGCTTCGGGTACGTCGTCGAGCTCGACCCGTACGACCCGGCCTCCACGCCCCGCAAGCACACCGCCCTCGGCCGGTTCAAGCACGAGGCCGCGACCGTGCGGCTGACCGAGGACGGGCGGCCGGTCGTCTACTCCGGTGACGACGAGCGGTTCGACTACTTCTACAAGTTCGTCGGCAGCAAGCGGATGAGGAAGGGATCGAGCCGGGCCGCCCGCGAGCACAACCTGTCGCTGCTCGACGAGGGCACGCTCTACGTCGCCAGGCTCACCGGCGACTCCCCCACGATCGAGATCGACGGCACCGGCAAGCTGCCCGCCGACGGCGAGTTCGACGGGAGCGGCGAATGGATCCCGATCGCCACCGCCACCGCCAAGGGTGCCGTCTCGCACGTCGAGGGGATGAGTGCCGAGGAGGTGTTCGTCTTCACCCGGCTCGCCGGGGACAAGGTCGGCGCGACGAAGATGGACCGGCCGGAGGACATCCAGCCCTCGCCCGTCACCGGCAAGGTGTACGTGGCCCTCACCAACAACACCAACCGCGGTGTCGGCGCGAACGCCGGGGCCGACGAGGCCAACCCGCGCAACGCCAACAAGCACGGGCACATCCTGGAGCTGACCGAGCGCCGGGGTCGCCCCGAGAGCACCGCGTTCGCGTGGTCGCTGTTCCTCGTCGCCGGTGACCCCGACGACCCGGCGACCTACTTCGCGGGCTTCCCGAAGGACGACGTCAGCCCGATCTCCTGCCCGGACAACGTGGCCTTCGACCCGCACGGCAACCTGTGGATCTCCACCGACGGCAGCCAGCTCGGCTCGCACGACGGGCTGTTCGGCGTCGCGACGCGCGGCTCGCGGCGCGGCGAGCTGAAGCAGTTCCTGACGGTGCCGAAGGGTGCGGAGACCTGCGGCCCGATCGTCCAGGACCGGCGGGTGCTCGTCGCCGTGCAGCATCCGGGCGAGATCGACGGCGCCACGGTCGAGAAGCCGGCGAGCACCTGGCCGGACGGTCCCGGGAAGATCGTCCGCCCGGCGGTCGTGGCCGTGTGGCGCAAGGACGGCGAGGACATCGGGGTCTAGGGCGCTTCTTTTGGATCAGCCCGGGTCAAAGAAGCGCCCTGGGCGCCGGAGCCGCCCGGCGCCGACCGCCCGCGTCCACGATCCTCGCCGCCCGGCCGCGGGCCCGCCCTCGGCTGTCGGCCCCGGTGGAGGGTGAGGTCGACGACCAGGGCGCGGTGGTCGGTGCCGGCGAGGTGGAGGAAGCGGGCCCCGGCCGCCGAGAAGTCCCGCGAGACGAGCACATGGTCGATCTGCGTGCCGAAGGCGGGCGCGGTGCGGCTGGGCCAGCTCGGCTCGCGGTCCTCGCCGGCGAGCCGGGCGGCGTCGCGCAGGCCGGTGCCGAGGACGCGGCGGAAGACGGCGTGGTCCTGGGAGGCGTTGAAGTCCCCGGCCAGGACGAGCGGGGCGTTCCCGTGGCGGGCGGCGAAGTCCCGCAGGCGCCCCAGCTCCCGTTTCCACAGGGACACCTGGCGGGGCAGCGGGGGTCTGGGGTGCGCGAGCTGGAGCCGTACGGCATGTCCGCCGACGTCGGCCACCGCCCCCGGCATGCCCATGCTGCCGGGCACGCCCGCGGTGGCCGTCAGCGGGAACCGGCTGAGGACGACGGACCCGACGGAGCCGTCGCCCTCGACGGCCTGCCGGTGCGGATAGGCGGCCCCGAGCTCCTTCGCCACCGCCGCCTGACAGGTGTACTCGCACTCCTGGACGAACACGATGTCCGGCCGCTCGCGCCGGACGACCGGGATCAGGGCGTCGGTCGCCCACCCGAACTCCACGTTCGACGTCAGCACCCGCAGCCGCGCGAGCACCGGGCCGTCCGGCTGCTCCCCCGTCCCGTACGGCTCGACGAACCAGGCGAGCAGCCCGAGCACGACCGTTCCCCAGATCACCCCGGCCGGCCGGCGGGCGAGCAGCGAGAGGGCGACGGCGGCCCCGGCGGGCACGGTCAGCCACGGCAGGAAGGCGAGCAGTTGCGGTACGGGGGTCACGGCATCGGTGTCGGCGATCCGGCAACCGACGACCACGCTCACCCCGGCCAGCAGCAGCCCGGCGCACCAGGCGCCGAGGAGCCGTCCTCGCGTCGACCTCATCCCGCCGAAGGCTACGCCCCGGTCTTCGCCAGGAACTCCGCCAACACCCTGTTGAACTCGCCCGCCCGCTCCAGGTTCGGCAGGTGGGCCGCGCCTTCGACGATCCGCAGCTCGGAGTGCGGGAGCGCCGCGTGCATGGCCTCCGCGTCCGAGACGGGGGTGTACTCGTCGTCCTCGCCGACCACGACCAGGGCGGGGACGCGGACGCGGGCCAACAGGGGCCGGTAGTCGGGGCGTTCGGCGCGGCCCCGCAGTGCGGCGGCGGCGCCCTCGGGAGGCGCCGACGTCATCATGCGGTGGACGTGGGCCTTCACCTCGGGGGCCGCGTAGGGGGCGACCATCTTCTCCAGGACCTCGTCGGCGTAGCCCCGCATGCCCTCCGCGAGCAGCCGGTCGGCCATCTCGTTGCGCGCCAGTCTGCCGCCGGGGGTCTCCGGGGCCGGGAAGGTGTCGGCGAGGACCAGACCCCGGACGCGGTCGGGGAACTGCCGGACGATGTCCATCGCGATCTGGCCGCCCATCGACTGCCCGGCCAGCACGAACGTCTCCACCTTCAGTTCGTCCAGGAGCGCCGTGATGTCCTGGGTGAAGTCGGAGAGCAGCGTGATGCCGGGGACCACCGGGGACGCGCCGTAGCCGCGCAGGTCGGGGGCGATCACCCGGCGGGTGGTGGAGAACGCCTCGATCTGCGGGGCCCACATGGTGTGGTCGAAGGGGTGGCCGTGGACGAGGACGAGGGGGAGCGCCGGGGGCGTATCCGCGCCTTTGTCCTCGTATGCGAGGAAGGGTGCCATGGGAGCGACAGTAGGGCGGGCCGTCTTCTCGGTGCAATAAGATCTTTGCTCTCGGTGCAATCTCTGGCTCCAGGAGTCCCCATGGCCGACTTCCGGCTCATCGCCGACCGCATCGCCGAGGACATCGTCACCGGACGGCTCGGCCCCGGCCAACAGCTGCCCCCGCAACGGTGGTTCGCCCGGCGGCACCGCATCGCGCCCTCCACGGCCGGACGGGTCTACGGCGAACTCGTGCGGCGTGGCCTGGTGGTGGGAGAGGTGGGGCGAGGGACCTTCGTGCGGGCCGCGCCGGCCGTCGCGCAGGGGCGGGCGCTCATCGAGACGGCCACCTCCGCGCCCGTCAACCTCGAGCTCAACTACCCCTCGGCCGCAGGGCAGTCGGAGCTCGTCGCGGCCTCCCTCGCGCCGCTGCTGCGGGCCGACGTGCTGACGGAGGCCATGCGTCCGGGCGCCGCCGACGGGACCGCGGCCGCCCGCGAGAGCGCCGCCCGGCTGCTCGCCGTGCCCGGCTGGCGGCCGGACCCCGCCCAGCTGCTGTTCACCGGCAACGCCCGGCAGGCCATCGCCGCCGCCCTCGCCTCCCTGGTCCGGCCGGGCGGCCGGGTCGGCGTGGAGGAGCTGACGTATCCGCTGGTCAAGGAGATCGCCGGACGGCTGGGGGTGGTTCTCGTCCCGCTCCCGGGTGATGCGGAAGGAGTACGGCCGGACGCCCTCGCCGCCGTCCACCGGGCCGCTCCGCTCTCCGCCCTCTACCTTCAGCCGACGCTCCACAACCCGACGTCCTCGACCATGAGCGAGCGGCGGCGGGGCGAACTGGGCGACCTCGTCGTCGCGTTGGGGCTGCCGGTCGTCGAGGACCGCATCTGGTCCTTTCTCCGCCCGGACGCCGCCGCGTTCGCCGCGCACGCTCCGGGGCTGACCCATGTCGTCGACGGGCTCTCCAAGCGGGTCGCGCCGGGGCTGACCGTCGGCTTCCTCGTCGTACCGGAGGGCCGGGCGGAGGCCGTGGGGGCGGCGGTGCGGTCCGGCGGATGGAGCGCGGGACGGTTCGCGCTGGAGGCGGCCGTGCGGTGGACGGCGGACGGGGTGGTGCGCCGGCTCGTCGAGGAGAAGCAGGCGGACGCGGCCCGGCGCCAGGCGATCCTCACCGAGCACCTGACCGCACACCTCGGCGAGCAGGGAGCGGTGGGCACGGTGGGCGCGGTGGGCGCGGTACGGACCGATCCGCGCGCCTACTTCGCCTGGTGGGAGCTGCCCGCGCCCTGGCGGGCCGACACCTTCACCGCCGCGGCCGCCGCGCACGGCATCGCCGTGACCCCGGGGACCGCCTTCGCCGTCGACCCGCACCGCACCCCGGACGCGGTCAGACTCGGACTCGCGTCGGCTCCGGAGGAGGAGTTGGCACGGGCGCTGCGCACACTCGCCGCCGTCGCAGCAGGCGGACCGCCGGGGAGTGGCGGCGGATGAGCCAGGTCGCCGCCGCCACCGTCAGGCCCAGCGCGAGCAGCAGCCAGGAGGCCGTCCGCAGGGTCGCGGTGAGGGCGTCGTACACCGCGCCCGCGGCCGGGCGGTGGGCCTCGTCGGGGAGGTCGGAGAGGGTCAGGCGGCGGGCGATCGCGACGGCGAGACCCAGCAACGCGCCGCCCAGGGCGGTGCCGAGGGCCGTCGCCGTGACCGCCCGGCGGCGGGAGACCGCCAGGGAGATACCGGCCATCGCGAACACGACGGCTGCCAGGGGCAGCCAGAATCCGGCTACGTGGAGCACGTGGTAGCCCTTCCGGAGAGCGGCCAGTCCAGCTGGCGGGAGGAGTGCGACCCGGGTGTGCTCCACCGGCACGCGGTCGGCGAACGGCACGTGGTCGGCGGTCAGTTGACGTTTCAGCGGCGAGGTGACGGTCGCGAGGTCCATGGTCACCGGGTGGGAGTCGCGGTCGGCGCTCTCGTCGTTCAGCGCTCTCATGACGGCCGTGTGGGCCGCCTCGTTGCCCGCGTCCCAGGCCGTGCGGTAGGCGCGGGTCGCGGTGAAGGAGCGGACCGCGTCCCGCAGGAAGAGCGGGTTCAGCCCGGCCTCGCGTGCCACTCCGTCACCCACCGTTTCCGCGACGGCGTTCCGTACGGCGGGGTCGGAGGCGAGCGGCGCCATCGTGGCGACATAGCCGCGGGTGTCGGTGAGGCCGTACGCCGCCCAGGCCGCGAGCGCGCTGATCGGCACGAGCAGGCAGGACAGCGCGACGAGGACGGCCGAGAGGGCGGTCCGCAGGCTTGGGGACACCCCTCCAGGCAACGGGGTCCGGGCGGGGAACGCGAGCCCATGGCGGCCGTCCGGGTGGCGTCCCGCGCAGGCCTCGCGACGCGCTCCGGTGGAGGGTTCACCCGAACGGGTGTTTCCTGGTTCTGGGGAGAAGGAGGTCGATCATGCGCACCACTTTGGCCCTGCGGACTCTGGCCGCGGCCCTGCTCACCGGTGGCACCCTCGCCGGGGCGACCCTCGGAACCACGGCGGCGGCAGCCCCTTCGACCAGCGGCGGCGACGGGAACGGCTCGATCAGGGGCACCGTCGTCTCCCGCTCCGAGCTGAGTGTGCGACAGGACCCCACCACCCGCTCGCCCGTCGTCGCGACGCTCGCGCCCGGCAGTCACGACCGTGTGCAGTGCAGGGTCAAGGGGCAGAGCGTCAACGGCAACCCGGACTGGTACTGGCTCTTCGGCTCCCAGGGCTGGGCGAGCGCCGCCTTCGTGGACACCGGCGGCGCGCGGGTGCCCGACTGCGCCGATCCGTGCCCGCGGTGGAAGGACGGCGACTGGATCAACTGGGACGACCCGTTCACCAACGTGTCGGTCAGCGTCTCGGCCTCCGTGACGTTCAGCTTCTCCGGCTCCTGGAGCGTCAGCACCTCCGGAGCATCAGGAACCTCGTCGGGTGACTGGGAGTGGGTCCCGGTCGGCCGGTGAGTGGAGGGATGAGGGAAGGCACGGGCCCCGGCGTCACAACGCCGGGGCCCGTGTGCGTCCTTGCGCGGACGCCTGCGGTGGGCGGATCAGCGGATACGTTTGCCCGCCGCGTCCTCCTGCGTGTAGAAGCGGTAGAACAGCGTCAGGAAGACGCCCGCCGAGATGGCCAGGGACATCCCCACGGAACGCAGGACGGTCGCGCCGGTCTGGCTGTAGAGGAAGCCGAAGGCGCAGCCGGCGAACGCCGTCCACAGCAGGGCGTGCAGCTCGCGCCGCATGTGTGGGGCCAGGGCGTGGATGCCCGTCCACAGGGCCGCGAACACGATCGCGCTCACGAAACCGAGCAGCAGGTTCCAGCCGGTGATGGGGCCTCCGGAGCGGTTGTTGGCCGCGACCCAGTAGCCGTAGACGAGCCCCAGTGCCACGGGTGTCGTCCACTCCGCGGCCCGGTGGGCCCGTTCGCTGAAGACATCGGGCGTACGGGACCGTGCGGACGGTGTCCGTGTGCCTGACGCGGGTGCCGCATGAGCCATGAGAGGACTCCTCTCTCCTCGCCCCCCGCCTTCCAGGGCACACCTGGGCGGGGGCGGTGGCAAGTCGGGTGCACCGGGTTCCTTCACCGGGTTCGTCCGCCGGGTTCGTCCACCGGTTCCCGGATGCGGGCGCCGCGCCCCCGTGTTTCGCTGACCTCATGGAGTCCGGCGGTCACGGCCTGCGCGACCGCTTTCCGCGGGCCCGGCGCCGGGACGTCCTTCAGCGGCACCAGCTGCTCCAGATCCGCGGCCGCAGCGTCACCTGGCTCGTGCCGCTGGTGATGCTCGTCGCCATCACCTACGCCGACTTCCACACCACCGGCGAGTTCCGCATCGTCTCCTGGTGCGTCTTCGTCGCCGCCATCGCCGCCGCGCTCTGCGGGGTGTGGACGACGGCGCTCTTCGCGGTGCTCGCCCTGCTCACCTACGCCACCAGCGACGCCGCCTGGCCGTCCGAGTACCGGGAGGGCGCGGCCGACTTCGTGCTGGTGCTGGTCGGCGGTGTGCTGTCCGTGCTGGCCGCGTCGGTCCGGGTGCGCGCCGAGCGGCGGATGCTGCACATGATGAACATCGCCGAGACGACCCGCCGTACGGTGCTGCGTCCGCTGCCGCCGCGCTGGGGCGGCCTCGACCACGCGGCGGTCTATCTGGCCGCCGACGCCGAGGCCCGGGTGGGCGGCGACTTCTACGACATCCAGCCAGGTCCGCACGGCACCCGGGTCCTCCTCGGTGACGTCCAGGGCAAGGGGCTGGGCGCGGTGGAGGCGGCGGCCGCGCTGCTGGGCACCTTCCGCGAGGCCGCGTACCACGAGGCGGATCTGGCGACCGTGGCCGGCCGGCTGGAGACCCGGATGCGACGGCACCGTGCGCACACCGCGGCCCTCGGGTGGGCGGACGGCGACCGGTTCGCCACGGCGGTGCTGATCGGGTTCCCGGGTCGGGGGACCGGCGTGGAGGGGGAGAACGAGGTGGCCGTGGGGGAGCCGGGCGTGGTCGAGATCGTCGGCTTCGGGCACGAGCCGACGCTCGCGGTCGGCGGGCCGCAGGGAGTACGGGCCCTGCCGAACGGGGACGGACTCCCGCTCGGCCTCGGCGAGCTCGTCGCGCCGGACGCCGGGCCCCCGCCGGTGCTGCGGGTGGCCGTGGCCCCCGGCGAGACGCTCCTGCTGGTCACCGACGGGGTGACCGAGGCGCGGGACGGCGCCGGTGAGTTCTATCCGCTGGCCGAGGAGGTCGCGGCCGGCCTCGCCCGCGATCCGCGGACCGCCGAACCGGGCCGGCTGGTGGCCTTCGTACGGGACGGCACGCTGCGGCACTGCCGAGGGCGTCTCGCCGACGACACGACGGTCTTCGCGGTGCGACCGGCGACGCCTGTGCGGCCGGGGGTGACGGGGGTGCCTGTGCCGCCAGGGGAGCTGGGGGCGACGGGAGCAACGGGGGCGCCGGGGTAGCCGGTGCAGCTTGTGCCGCCGGGGCAGCTGGGACGCCTGTGCCGCCGGGGCAGCCTGTGTCCCGGTCGACGAAGGCCCCGTAGGGGGACGTTTGCAGGGCTGAGGGTCCCCTTTGCACCCGCAGCGGTTACGGTGCTGAGGTACGTGATCGACAGGGGAGGGGACCATGCGGGAGGGGACCATGCCCGGAACCGTGCTGCTGCTCGCGGCCTCGCCCATGGGCAAGGGATGTCTGGTGGACGCGGCCTCCGTGCTCCCCGTCCTCGCGGCCGTGCCACCTCCCGTGCTGGCCGGCACCGACACCGCGAACGTCGTGGAACTCGCCGATCCGCTGGATCCACAGGCCGTTCTCACCCGGCTGCGGGCCGCCGCGGTGGCCCCCGGGCCGCTCACCCTGTTCGTCGCGGGTCAGCTCCAGCTCGACCGGCGGCAACGGCTTCCTCACCTGGCGCTCGCCCGTACGACGCCCCCGACCGTGCGGTACACGGCGTTCCCGTGGCACTGGTTCCGGGAGGAGCTGCGGCTGCGGGCGCCCGGCTCCACGACCCTGGTGCTCGATCTGCGCGCGGACCCGGAGACCTGGGACTGGCTGCGGGGGAACACTCTGGACTGCGGGCCCGCGGCCGCCGTCTACGGGCGGATCGCGCCGCCGCCGGGCCGCCGGGCAGTCGCCGCGCCCTCGTACATGAGAGCGGTCGCGACGATACTGCGCAGCGGAGGCCGTCCGGCGGTCGAGCGGTTGCACCAGGCGGCGCTGGCCCGCATCGCGGGAGACGGCGAGGTGGGCGACCTGGTACTCACCCCGTGGTCCACCCCCACCACCTCCCGCGCGCCTGCCGCCACCCATGCACCCCTGACGTCCTTTGCCCCGCCGACTCCGGGCGTGCCTGCCGCGTTCGCCGAACCTGGCGTCTCGCGTCCACCCCTGGAGCCGGCGGGCCCGACGGCTCCCGGCGCGCTTGCCGCGTCCGGCGCACCCGTCGCCTCGCGTGCACCTCTGGCGTCGGTCGCACCGGTGGCTCCGGGCGTGGCTGCCGCGCCGGGCGATCCTGGTGCCTCGCTCGCCTCCCTGGCGTCGCTTGCACCGGTGGCTTCCGGAGTGCCGGTGGCTTCCGGAGATCCTGGCGCCTCGCGTGCACCTCTGGCGTCCCTTGCCCCGCCGACTCCGGGCGTGCCTGCCGCGTTCGCCGAACCTGGCGCCTCGCGTGCACCCCTCGCGTCCCTCGCACCCGCCGCTTCCGGAGTACCTGCCGTGTCAGGCGCCTCCATGGCCTCGGGTGCACCCCTCGCCTCGGCCGTGCCCGACGCTCCCGGCGTGTCCGCCGCCTCGGGAAAACCTCTCGCTTCGGCCGTACCCGCGGCTCGCGGCGTATCCGCCACCGCCCCGGCCGCACCTCTCGCCTCGGCCACCCCTGCCACTTCTGACGTACCTGGCGTCCCTGGCGCGCCCACCACTTCAGGCGGCCCCGGCGTGCCCACCGACTCCAGCGCATCTGCCGACCCTGGCGTGCCTGGCGCATCTGCCGACCTCGGCGCATCTGCCGACCCCGGTGTCCCTGGCGCGCCCACCGACCCCGGCGCATCTGCCGTCCCCGGCATACCTGCCGATCCCCACGTCGCCATCTCCACTGCCGTGCGGGACGGGCGGCACGGTGATGCCGATGTTCTTGCCGCTCGGCTGGAGCAGGCGGCCGCCGTTTCGTGGGGGGTCGGGTCCGAGGAGGCGTTGCACTGGGGTGAGGTGCGGGCGGATCTGGCGATGTTCGCGGGGGACGCCGAGCGCAGTTGCCGTACCTGGATGGCGGTCGCCGTCGCCCGGCTGGAGGCCGGGCAGCCGGTCGACGCGCCCTCCGTGGAGGCGGCGGTCGACCGGGCGCACCACCAGTGGGGGCGGATCCCCGACGTCTCGCGGGCCCGCGCGCTGGGTCCCGAGATCGCGCGGCTGCGCGGCCGGGTACCGGGCCGCCGCGAGGGCGCGCTGGACCACGTCAGGCAGCAGTTGCGGCAGCTTCAGACGCAGGGCTGAGCCGTCCCGGCGACGAGGCGGCCGCCGCCGCCGACGACGGCCGGGCGGGGGAGTCCGAGGAGCCCGGCGGCAGGCCCTAGCGGCGCTCCGCCGTCTCGTGCCGGGACGTCGGGGCGGCGGGACCGGCGTCCGTCGCTCTGGCGGGGCCCGCGTTGGCCGCGGTGATCAGGGCCGTCACGGTCAGGACGGCCGCGGCGACGGCCCTGACATAGGGCGCGAAAGGGCGTGCGGATGGGCGTCCGGGCACGGCTACCTCGCAACGTCGGCGACTGCGATACTCACGTCAGCAAGCTGTTAAGCATGCTTAACTCGCCGTTTAACCTAGGGGCTGGGATAGTCCAACGGCAAGAGGCACAGGGGTAGTTGGGGGAGCCGGGCGTGGGAGAGCGGGACGAACCGGAGGTCGTCGGTCGCCGGGTGCAGCGGTTGCGGGTCGAACGAGGGCTGACACAGCGGCAGTTGGCCGAGCCGACGTACACCCCCGCCTATGTCTCCACGCTGGAGGCCGGCCGGGTGCGGCCCTCCGACGAGGCGCTCAAGTACATCGCCGAGCGGCTCGGCGTCGACTTCGAGGAACTGGCGACCGGTCGCCCCGCCCGCCTCGTCACCGATCTGCGGCTCCGTCTCACCGAGGCCCAGCGGGCGCTGGCCACCGGGGCGGCGAAGGAGGCGGCACTGCAGTACTCCGGGCTGCTCGCGGAGGCCGAGGAGCACGGGCTGGCGGAGGAGCAGGCCACCGCCCTGCTCGGCCTCGGGGAGTGCGGGATCGACACGGGAGACCTGGACACGGCGCTGCGCTGCTTCGAGCGCGCCGAGGCCGCTCTCGCGCACGCGCCGCTGCCCGCCCGCGTCCCCGCCCTGCGCGGCCGCGCCGTCGCCCACTACCTCGCCGGTGAACTCCGCTACGCCGTCTACCTGCTGGAATCCACCCTCGACGAGCTCAACCGGGGCGGGCTGCACGACCCCGACGCGCTGCTCCTGCTCTACGCCTCCGTCATCGGCCCGTACATGGACATGGGCGCGCAGGCCCGCGCCGCGCAGGCCGCCGAGTTCGCCCTCGCCCTGGCGCCCCAGGTCGGCGACCCCGCCCTGGTCGCCCGGATGCACCGGTCCGTCGCCCGCACCCTGCTCGCCGAGGGCCGCCTCGCGGAGGCCGACGCCTCGCTGGCCAAGGCGTCCGAGCTCTACCGTCAGCTCCAGCTCCGTACCGAGCTGGCCAACTGCCACTGGATGCGCGGTTACGTCTACGCGCAGAACGGCGAACTGGAGCGCGCCGAGGACGAGTTGAAGCAGGCGCAGGCCATGCTCTCCGCGCAGCGTGCCGCCCTCTACAGCAGCCAGGTCGCCGTCGAGCTGGCCGACGTCCTGCACCGGCGGGGCAAGTCGGAGGAGGCCGCCGCGCTGCTGCACACCGTCCTCGGGGATCTGTCGCCCGAGCGGGGCGCCGTGCACTCCGCCGGGGCGCACCGGCTGCTCGGGATCATCGCCGAGGACGCGCGGGACACGGAGGCGGCGGAGGAGCACTACGTGCGCGCTCTCAGCCTGCTGGAGCGGGCGGGGGCCGCGGGGGATCTCGCCGATCTGTGCCGGATGCTGGGGGATCTGCTGCGGCGCACGGGGCGGGTGGAGGCGGCGCTCGACGCGTATCGCACGGGGCTGGGGCACCGCACGGCGCCGGGGACGACGACCCTGGGGCCGGCTCCCGCGCAGCCGCCGCTGTAGTCACAGCGTTCTCTTGGGAAAGTGGCCGGTCGGGCACAGCCGTCGCCGCTAGCTTGCGAGGCGTGCAGAATCAACGGACTGTGGCCGACGGCCTGCGGGTCGTCGTGCGTGCGTCCGTGTACGCCGTGCTCGGGGGCGTCGCGCTCATCGCCATCGCGACCGTCGTGTCCGTGCTCGGGCCGCTGCTCGCGCTCGACCTCTACACCCCGCCGGTGGCCGCCTGGTGGACGGTGTTCACCGCCGTCGCCGTCCAGGGGGTGCCCTTCCTGCTGCTCGGTACGGTCGTCTCGGCGGCGATCGGCGCGTTCGTGCCGGAGCGGGTGTTCCGGCGGCTTCTGCCGCGCAACCCCGCGCTCGCCGTACCGGTGGCCGGACTCGCCGGGGCCGTGCTGCCCGGCTGCGAGTGCGCCTCCGTGCCGGTGGCCGGGAGCCTGATGCGGCGCGGGGTCGCCCCGGCGGCCGCCCTCGCCTTCCTGCTGTCCGCGCCCGCGATCAACCCGGTCGTGCTCGTCGCGACCTCCATCGCCTTCCCGGGTCAGCCGAAGATGGTCCTGGCCCGGCTGCTCGCCTCGCTCGGCACCGCCGTGCTGATGGGCTGGCTGTGGGCGCGGTTCGGGAAGGAGAAGTGGCTGCGGCTCCCGGGGCGCGGCACGCCGTCGGCGCACGCCACCGGTGCCCGCGCCTTCCTCACCGGACTCCAGCACGACTTCCTGCACGCGGGCGGCTTTCTGGTGCTGGGCGCGGCGGCCGCGGCGACCTTCAACATCGCCGTCCCGCGCTCGGTGCTCGACCTCTTCACCGGGTCGCCCTGGCTCGCGGTGCCGCTGCTGGCCGTACTGGCCGTCGTGCTGTGCGTGTGCAGCGAGGCCGACGCCTTCGTCGCCGCGTCCCTGAGCGCCTTCCCGCCCACCGCGCGGCTGGCGTTCATGGTGGTGGGCCCGATGGTGGACCTGAAGCTGCTCGCCCTCCAGGCGGGCACCTTCGGCCGGTCCTTCGCCGTACGGTTCGCGTCGGCGACCTGGGTGGTGGCCGTGGCCGCCAGTGTCCTCGTGGGGTGGTGGCTGCTGTGAGGCGGTACGGACCGGCGGCGCTGCTCCTCCTGACGGGCGGCGCGGTCCTGCGGATCACCCTCTTCGGCGAGCTGTACCTGCGCTATGTGCAGGCGGGCCTGCGGCCCTACCTGATCGTGTCCGGGGTCGCCCTGGTGCTGCTGGGCCTCGTGACGGCGGTCCTGCGCCATCGCACGCCCGGCCCTCACGAGGACGTCCACCACGAGGACGTCCACCCCGAGGACGACGGCGGGCACGGCGGGCACGAGGGGCACGAGGGGCATTCCCACGGCCCCGCCGGGCCCCGCGTCGCCTGGCTGCTCACGCTCCCCGCCCTCGCCCTGCTCCTCTTCCCGCCCCCGGCCCTCGGCTCCTACAGCGCCGGCCGTGAGGCCGCCCAGCGGGCCGCGCAGGGCGTAGGTGCCTTCCCGGCGCTCCCTGCGGGGAACCCGGTCGAGCTGACGGTCGCCGAGTTCAGCTCGCGCGCGATCTACGACAGCGGACGCTCGCTGAAGGGCCGTACCGTCCGCCTGACCGGCTTCGTCACCCACGGCGACGACGGCACCTGGTACGTCACCCGCCTCGTCGTGACCTGCTGCGCCGCGGACGCCACCACCGGCAAGGTCGAGATCCGGAACGCGGACGACGACGCCCTGCCCGCCGACACCTGGGTCACCGTCACCGGCTCCTGGCGTCCGAAGGGCAGGCTCGGCTCCGACGCGGCCTGGCCGCCGGTCCTGGACGCGGCGACGGTCACGCAGGTGAAACAGCCGGCGGATCCGTACGAGAAGCCGTAGCCGAGGCAGGTTCTCCCGGCGAGCGGGAGGGGTACCCGGCGGACCACGGGAGGTGAGCCGCCCGTCGACGCAGGTGATGGCAGGTGATGACCATGGACCACCGGGATCGGGACCGGGATCGGGACCGGGTCGCCGAGGTCATCGCCGAGGAGATGCGCGGCGCCGGTCCGCGGGAGGTGCCGCAGCGGCTGTGCGACGCCGTGCTGAAGCTGCTGCCGGTGAGCGGGGCGAGCATGTCCCTGCGCGGCGATGGGATTCCGGTGCCGCTGAGCGCGAGCGACGAACGGGCCGCGTATGTGATGGAGATGCAGGTCAGCCTGGGGGACGGGCCCTGCTTCGAGGCGGTCGAGACCGGTTCGGTGGTCTCCGCCCGGGATCTGATGTCGAGCCGGGACGCCTTCCGCTGGCCGGTGTTCGCCCAGCAGACGGCGGCGCTCGGGGTGCGGTCGGTGTACGCGCTGCCGCTGGGCGACCCCGCGGTGTGCGTGGGCACCCTCGATCTCTACCGGGACGTGCCCGGCGAGCTCGCCGCCGAGGAGGTCCGCAGGGCGCGGGTGGTGGCCGAGATCGTGACGGACGCGCTGGTGGCGCTGCCGCGGGCCGAGTCGGACGACCCGGACGCCGTCGGCCGCTGGCTCAGCCCGCTGGCCACCGACCACGACGATGTGTACCGGGCCGTCGGGATGGTGATGGCCCAGCTCGGCGTCGCCGCGGACGAGGCGCTGTCGCTGCTGCGCGGCAACGCCTTCGCGAGGAGCCGTACGGTGCTGGACCTGTCCCACGAGGTGGTCGCCCTACGAACGCGCTTCGACGCCGACCCACCCCTCTGACCCCCCGGACCCCTGTCAGACCTGCACCTTTCCCTGCTGTCTGACGTCGGCCAGCCGGCGGACGCCGAGCTGGACGGCCGCCTGGGTCGCCGCGTTCGGCGCGTCGTTCAGGCCGCCGTTGGTGAGGGCGAAGGAGTCCTCGCCGGCCCGGACGGCGGCGACGTCCAGGGTGAGGGCGGTCGGATCGCCGCCGGGGTTCTCCTCGGCCGTCGCCCAGACCGTCAGGGTCACGCGCAGGCCCTGGCGGACGTCGCCCACCTCCGGCAGCGGCAGCTCGGATACCTGCGCGTCCAGCACGGCGTCGCCGGTCGCCTTCGCCGTGAACCGGGCGCACTTCTGCGGCATCGTCCTCAGCCAGGCCAGCCGGGCGTCGACGTCCGCCGGACGGCTGCCGCTGAGCTGGTAGCGCAGCTGGGCGCCGGCGTGCGGGTCGTCGAGTCCGACGACCGCGCGGGCGGGGCCGCCGAGCAGCTCGTCGGCGTAGAGGGCGTCGAGGAGTTTCTGGCAGTCGGGGACCGAGGTGGTCGCCTTGAGCATGCCGTCCCGCCAGGTGGCGGCGCCACGGGTCGCGGTCCAGGGCGCGCCGAGGTCGCTTTCGGTGATGAGGGCCGCGCGCGCCTGCGCCTCGGTGAGGACGGGCGAGGTGGTCGGTGCGGTGGGCCTGGCCGACGACCGTTCGACGGTCGGGGTGGCCGGGTCGGCGGTCGGCGGGTGTTCCAGACCGAGGGTGGCGCAGCCGCTGGTGAGGGTGGCGACGGTGACGAGGAGGACCGTGGAGGCGAGGAGGGGGGGACGGGCCATCGTGGGGTGCCTCCAGGAGTGCGCGCGGGTGCCTCCTCCCACGGCAACACCGGTGCCACGAGCCGACCAGCGCGGCGGGCCGTACGGGTTACCGGCGTTGGTGCGGGCGGGTGGCGCGGGCGGCCGACGCGGCGGCAGCCGGGCGGGCGGTGCGGACCGGTGGGGGGCGGCAGCCGGGTGGGTGGTGCGGGCGGTGGCGGGGCGGCAGCCGGGTGGGTGGTGCGGACCGGTGGCGGGGCGGTGGAGGGGCGGAATGGCGGCGCCCGGGCGGGTGGGCGACGCGGGAAAACGGATCGCGTCGTGCGGGCTCCCGTTGCTACGGTCGTCGGCATGAAGCGCGCCCAGCCGTCCCTCACGACGACGCCGGACCCCGTCCCGGCGCGCTGATCCACGAACTGGATGTCCGTAGCCCCGGGGCGAGTGCCCCGGGGCTTCGACGTGCTCCGGTTCCTCGCCCCTCCCCGAGCGAGGGAGCCCCCATGAACGACCAGAACCGCGACCCGCAGCACCACGACGCGGAGCACAGCCACGGCCATGACCACCGGCGTCTGGGCCGCGAGCTGGGCCTCTTCGACACCGACCCCCTGATGGGCGCGGGCCTGCCGTACTGGCTGCCGGACGGCGCGGTCGTACGGCACGCCCTGGAGGAGTACGTACGGCAGGCCGAGCGCGCCGCCGGCTACCGGCACGTGTACTCGCCGGTCCTCGGCAAGCGCGAGCTGTACGAGATCTCGGGGCACTGGGACCACTACAGCGAGGACATGTTCCCGCCGATGGAGCTCGGCGCCGAGGAGGTCGTGCTGCGCCCCAGCCTCTGCCCGCACCACGCGCTCATCTACCGTTCCCGCTCCCACAGCTACCGCGAACTGCCGCTCCGCATCGCCGAGTTGGGTGGCATGTACCGCTCCGAGCCGTCCGGTGTGCTGGGCGGGCTGACCCGCGTACGGGCCATCCAGCTCAACGACGCCCATATCTTCTGCACCCTGGAGCAGGCCGTCGAGGAGGCCCGGGCCGCCCTGGAACTCATCGCCCGCGCCTATGCCGACCTGGGGATCCGCCCGGCCCGGTACCGGCTCTCCCTGCCGGGCGAGGGCGGTAAGTACGTGGCCGACCCGGAGCTCTGGCGGCGGGCCACCGACCTGCTCCGGGAGGTCCTCCGGCAGGCGGGCGTCGTCTACGAGGCCGTCGAGGGCGAGGCCGCCTTCTACGGTCCGAAGATCGACGTACAGATCACCGACCGCGCGGGCCGCGAGTCGACCCTGTCCACCGTCCAGATCGACTTCCACCAGCCCGAACGCTTCGACCTGCACTACATCGGCGCCGACGGGGCGAAACACCGCCCGGTGATGGTGCACCGCAGTGTCATCGGCAGTGTGGAACGGGCCGTGGCGCATCTCCTCGAGGAACACGGCGGCGCGTTCCCCGTGTGGCTGGCGCCGGTCCAGCTGGTCGTGCTGCCGGTGTCGCAGGCGCAGGAGGAACAGGCGGCGGAGCTGGTGCGGCGGGCGGTGGCGGCGGGGCTCAGGGCGGAGCTCGCCGGGCCGGACCGGGGCAGCCTGGGGGCCCGGGTCCGGGCGGCGCGGCTGGTGCCGTACCAGGCGGTGATCGGGGAGCGGGAGGCACAGGGCGACCTGGCCGCCGTCCGGCTGCGCGACGGCCGCCGCCCGGGGGCGCTGCCCGCCGACGAGCTGGTCCGCCGGATCGGGGAACGGGCGGCGGCGCGCGGGACCGGGCTGTGGGTGTGAACGCGCCCGCATAGGGTCGGTGGCGACGGCGAACGTGGTGCGGAAGGAGTCCCCGAGGTGACCGAACAGCCCATCCCCGTGATCATCGACTGCGACACGGGTGTCGACGACGCCCTCGCCCTGCTGTTCGCGGTACGCCATCCCGGCCTGGACGTGCGGGCGGTGACGTGCGTGGCCGGGAACACGGACGTGGACGGCGTGGTCCGCAACACGCTGACCGTGCTGGAGTACGCGGGCGCCGGGGACATCCCGGTCGCCCGGGGCGCCGAGCGGCCACTGATCGAACCGGTCCGCACGGCGAGCCATGTGCACGGCCAGGACGGCATGGGCGACCTCGGCCTGCCCGCCCCGACCCGCAGGGCGGTCGACGTGGACGCGGTCACGCTGCTGCGCCGGGAGATCCTCGCCTCCCCGCGCCCGGTCACCCTCGTTCCCACGGCCCCGCTGACGAACATCGCCCTGCTGCTGCGCACCCATCCGGAGGTGACCCGCAACATCGAGCGGATCGTGTTCATGGGCGGCGCGGTGACGACCGGGAACGCCACGCCGGTCGCGGAGTTCAACGTGTGGCACGACCCGGAGGCGGCCGCGGTCCTGCTCACCGCGGGCGTGCCGATCACCATGTACGGGCTGGACGTCTTCAAGCGGGTCCTGGTGCCGGCGGCGGACGTGGCGCGGCTGCGGGCGAGTCCGGAGCCCCGCCTGCGGCTGGCCGGCGAACTGCTCGCCCACCGCGACCCGGCCACCTCCGGCGACCCCACGCCCACCGGTGGCCTCGGCGACGCGGGCGCGGTCTGCGCGGTGGCCGACCCGGCGGGCCTGACCACCGAGCTCCTCCCGGTGGAGGTCTCGCTGGCCCCCGGTCCGGCCCGCGGCCAGACGGTCGTCGACCGCCGTCCGCGCCCCGGCGAGTCCGAGATCCACGAGGGCGCACGCGAACAGACCCTCGTGGACGTGGCGTTGGACGTGGACGTGGAGCGTTACGTGAAGCTGTGGCTGACGGCGCTGGAGGGCTAGCCCCACAAGCCCTGCAAGCCCACAAGCCCTGCAAGCCCACAAGCCCTGCAAGCCCACAAGCCCCGCAAGCCCACAAGGCAGAACGCGGGCCTGGGGACATGGTCCCCAGGCCCGCCTCACGTCGGCCGAATCAGCCGCTCAGGCCGAGTCAGCAGCTCTGGCCGAGCCGGCCACCGAGCCGAGCCGGCCACTCATCCGAGTCAGCCGCGCAGCGCCTTGCGGCGCCGGGTCGCGACGACGATCGCCGCGCCGCCCGCGAGCAGTGCGGCCGCGCCGCCCGCGATCAGCGGGGTGTTGCTGTCCGCACCGGTCTCGGCGAGGTCACCGCCGCCACCGTTCGGCGTGGGGGCCGGTGCGCTCGTCGACTCGGACGCGGACGGGGTCGGCGTGCTCGACTCCGGCGCGGACGGCGACGGAGACGTGCTCCCGGACGCCGACTCGGAAGGTTCCGACGGCTCCGAGGGCTTCGACGGCTCCGACGGGGTCGAGGCGGACGGCGACGGCGACGAACCGCCCCCGGCCGGCGGGGACGACGGCGGCTGCTCGGTGACCGTGCAGTCCTTCGTGCCGCCGTTCCAGGCCGCGATCAGCTTGTCCTTGATGACCGGACGGTCCGGCCCCTTGGGCAGGTCCCCGTGGACGAACCCGTCCTTCGCGTCGAGCTTGCCGTCGAACTTGACCGCGCCCCGGTAGAGGTCGATCTGCGCGAAGCAGCCCGCGTCGGGCACGGCGATGTCGAGGGTGTCGGTCTGGCCGGGCTTGACCGTCACGCTGTCGAAGTCGACGAAGACCTGCTCGCCGGAGGTGCGGAAGCTGGAGCCGTGGGCGAGGTAGGAGGCGAGGGAGGCGGTGCACGTCGACGCGTCGCCGGCGGCGCGGACCTTGACGTGGATCTTGCCGTCCTCGGTCGGCCTGAGGTTCTGGTCGTCGACCCGGACCGAGTCGTAGAAGTGTGTGCCGTCGAGCGAGAACTGGCAGCGGTCGGTGCCCGTCTCGGTGCCCGCGCCCGTCCCCGGCTGGTACTGGCCGCCGGACTTCCAGCCGTCGCCACCGGGCGTGCCGGTACTGGCGAAGGCGCCGGAGGCGGCGGCGACGGAGGCGGCGCACAGGGTGAGCGAAGCGGCGCCCGTCCCCAGCAGGCGGCGCACGGTGACACGTCTCGCTATGGACATGCGTATCCCATTCTTGGCGAGTGCCAGGACTGATCGGCCAGAGCTGAATGGCCGGGGCTGATTGGTCAGATCAGAAGAAGAAACACCAGGCCCTCCAGTCACAGGGGCCACAGCGTGGGCCCATCGTCGTGCGGACCACAGACCGCTGTCAACCTGCGCCAAACCTCAGGGAGTTCAAGGTTCCGTCACATCTCCCTCACGTTCGGAATGATCCGCTCCGAACGGCTCGCACGTTCACTTTCCGGGCAAGATGGACAGACTTCCGCTCATGACCGACTTCTCCTCCCACCGTCCCGACTGGTGGCGCCAGGCCGTCGTCTACCAGGTCTATCCGCGCAGTTTCGCCGACGCCGACGGCGACGGACTCGGGGACCTGCGCGGCGTCACCGACCGGCTGCCCCACCTGGCCGGCCTCGGCGTCGACGCCCTCTGGCTCTCCCCCTTCTACCCGTCCGAGCTCGCCGACGGCGGCTACGACGTCGCCGACCACCGGGACGTGGACCCGCGCCTGGGATCCCTGGCCGACTTCGACGCGCTGGCCGCCGAGGCCCACCGCCTCGGTCTGAAGGTGATCGTCGACCTCGTCCCCAACCACACCTCCCACCAGCACCTGTGGTTCCAGGAGGCGCTGGCCGCCGGTCCCGGCTCCCCGGCCCGCGAGCGCTACGTGTTCCGTGACGGACGCGGTGCGAGCGGCGAACTCCCGCCCACCGACTGGCAGTCGGTCTTCGGCGGCAGCGCCTGGCAGCGCGTCCCCGACGGCCAGTGGTACCTGCACCTCTTCGCCCGTGAGCAGCCCGACCTGAACTGGGACCACGCCGAGGTCCGCGAGGACTTCCGCACCACCCTGCGCTTCTGGTCCGACCGGGGCGTCGACGGCTTCCGCGTGGACGTGGCCCACGCCCTCGCCAAGGACCTCGCCGAACCCCTCCGCGACCTGGGCACACCGGAACTCGTGGGCGAGGAAGCCCTCGACCGTCTGCCCCCCGGCACCCACCCCTTCTACGACCGCGACGAGGTCCACGAGATCTACCGCGACTGGCGCCGCGTCCTCGACTCCTACAGCCCGCCCCGCACGGCCGTCGCCGAGGCCTGGGTCCCGGGTGCCCGCCGGGCCCTCTACGCCCGCCCCGAGGAACTGAACCAGGCGTTCAACTTCGAGTATCTCCAGGCGGGCTGGGACGCCGAGGAGATCCGTACGGTCGTCACCGACTCCCTGGCCACCGCCCGCGCCGTCGGAGCATCGGCCACCTGGGTGCTGTCCAACCACGACGTCCTGCGCCACGGCTCCCGCCTCATGCTGCCGCCGGGCACGGACGACAACGCCTGGCTCCTCTCCGGCGGCCACGCCCCGCCCGTCGACGAGGCGGCCGGCCTGCGCCGGGCCCGCGCGGCGACGCTGCTGATGCTGGCGCTGCCGGGATCCTCGTACGTCTACCAGGGCGAGGAGCTGGGCCTGCCCGAGGTCGCTGACCTGCCCGTGGAGGTGCTCCAGGACCCGCTCTGGGAGCAGACGGGCCGCGTCCGCAAGGGCCGCGACGGCTGCCGGGTGCCGCTGCCGTGGACGACGACGGGAACGTCGTACGGCTTCGGCGCGTCCGGTGCGTGGCTGCCGCAGCCGCCGTACTTCGCGCGGTACGCCGTCGAGGCCCAGGAGGGCGTGCAGGGCTCCACGCTGGAGCTCTACCGCACGGCCCTGCGCCTGCGCCGCAAGCTGCTCGACGGCGAGGAGCTCGGCTGGCTGCGGGACGGCACCCCGCCGGGTGTGCTGGCGTTCGCCCGCCACGACGGCTGGCGGTGCGTGACCAACCTGTCGGACGTGCCGGTGCCGCTGCCGCCGGGCGAGGTGCTGCTGAGCAGCGTCCCCCTCGACGGCGACGGGCTGCTGGGCCCGGACACGACGGTGTGGCTGGGCTAGGAGACCGGTGGCGGTTCGGCCGGGGAGCCCGGGCGGGTCGAAGTGGAAGTGAAACATTCCGGTCCGCGCACCTCGTCTGTTCAGAGTGAGGCACATGTTCCCTCGTGTGCCCGAATTGCCTCTCTGAGGAGGACAGTTGCGTGGACAGGTGCGCGGAAGACAGCACGGACCCGGCAAGGCCGTCCTGGCGGCGGCGCTCGCGTTGATCGCGGGAACGGCCGGCGCGCTGCCGGCCGTCGCCACCCCCGCGGCGGCCGCGTCGCCCGCCGCCGCGGGGACGGACACCACCGCCCCCGTGACCCACTGGATCACCCTGATCACGGGTGACCGGGTGGGGGTGAGCGCGGCGGGCGAGCCGGTGCGGATCGTGCCCGGGGAGGGCCGCGAGCACATACCCGTCAGGATCGAGAGGACCGAGGACCGCACCCTGGTCCTCCCCCTCGACGCCCGGCCGCTGCTGGACGCGGGCCAGGTCGACGAGCGGCTGTTCGACATCAAGGAGCTCGACGCCGCCGCGTACCGCAAGCGCCACGCGGCGGACACCGGGCTGATCGTCGGCTACCGCGACGGGTCCGCGAGCACGGCCGCCGGCAAGGCGGCCCGGAGCCTGAAGTCCGCATTGCGCGCGGACGGCGATACGGCGGTCCGCCGCTCGCTCCCCCGGATCGGCGCCGAGGCGCTCACCGTGCCCGATGCCTCGGCGGGAGACATCTGGAAGACCCTGACCCGGCCCTCCGGCGCGGCCCGCACCGGACAGCGGGCCGCCGACCCCGGCATACGGTGGATCTCCCTCGACGGCGTGCGCCGGGCGAGCCTCGACAGGAGCACGGCACAGATCGGTGTGCCCGCCGCCCGGCAGGCCGGCTACGACGGCCAGGGCGTGCGGATCGCGGTCCTGGACACCGGAGTCGACGAGACGCACCCCGACCTCCAGGGGCGGCAGGAGGCCGAGCGGAACTTCTCCGCCTCGCCCGACGCCAAGGACCGCGTCGGCCACGGCACCCATGTCGCGTCCATCGCGGCCGGTACCGGAGCGAAGTCCGGCGGCACCTACGAGGGGGTCGCCCCGGGTGCCCGCGTCCTCGACGGCAAGGTGCTCGACGACGACGGCTACGGCAGCTACTCCGACATCATCGCCGGCCTGGAATGGGCTGCCGCCCAGAACGCCGACATCGTCAACCTCAGTCTGGGCGGGCAGGACCGGCCCGGTATCGATCCGGTGGAAGAGGCCGTCAACCGGGTCACGACCGAGAGCGGCCTCCTCGTCGTGGCCGCCGCGGGCAACACGGGCCCGGACGCGGGCACCGTCTCCTCGCCCGCCAGCGCCGAGAAGGCGCTGGCGGTGGGCGCGGTCGACGCGAACGACGCCGTCGCGTCCTTCTCCAGCCGTGGTCCGACCGCCGACAACCTCGTGGTCAAGCCGGACATCACGGCGCCCGGAGTGGACATCACCGCCGCCGTGGCACCCGACAGCGCGATCGCCCGGCAGTACGGCGAGCAGCCGCCCGGATACGCCACGATCTCGGGCACGTCGATGGCCACCCCGCATGTGGCGGGCGCGGCGGCGCTGCTCAAGCAGCAGCATCCCGGCTGGAAGAGCGCGGAGCTCAAGGCCGCGCTCGTGGCCGGTGCCCGGCCGGTCGGCGCGGGCGCGTTCGCGGAGGGCGGCGGTCGCGTCGACGTCGCCGCGGCCGTCGGGCAGACGGTCGTCTCCGAGCCCACCGCGGTGGCGTTCGCCCGGCAGTCCTATCCCCACGCGGACGACGCACCCGTCACGAAGCAGCTCACCTACCGCAACCTCGGCAGCGAGCCGGTCGCCCTCGACCTGTCGGCGGCCGGCGTCGGACCCGACGGAAAGCCCGCGCCGGCGGACATGTTCACGCTGGACGCCCAGCGGCTGACCGTCCCGGCGAACGGGACCGCCACCGTCGGTCTGACGGCCGACACCCGGCCCGGCGGCGACCTCGACGGCGTGTACACGGGGACCGTGACGGCCCGGGGGACGGGCCAGACCGTCCGGACGACGGCGGCCGTCGAGCGGGAGATCGAGACGTACGACGTGACGGTGCGGCATCTCGGCACCGACGGCGAACCGGCCACCGACTACTGGCCCTCGCTGTTCGGGCTCACCGGCCTCGGCGTCGCGGGCCACGACTATTCGACGGCGAGCCGGACCGGCACCTACACGGCACGGCTGCCGAAGGGGGTCTACTTCCTCGACGCGATCATCACCGACGAGGACGGGACCGACAGCCGGATCACCGCACCGCACTTCGAGGTCACCGGGGACACGACGGTCACGCTGGACGCGCGTACCGCGAAGCCGATGGACATCACCGGGCCCGATCCGGCCGCGGAACGGGTGTACGCCGAGATGTTCACCGAGCTGACCACCCCCGAGTTCAACACCTCGACCGGCATCGCCGACCAGTCCTTCGCGAAGCTGCGCAGCGCACAGCTCGGTCCGGACTTCTCCACCGAGGGCACCCTCTACCAGGAGTTCAACGCCCTCGACATCAACGATACGAAGGAGTACCGCTTCTCCTACGGCGGCAAGGTGACCCGGCTGGCCACCGGTTTCGCACGGACGGCGAAGCAGGCCGAGATGGCGGAGATCAGCACCGCGCTGGGGGCCACGGTCGCCGACAAGCAGGGGATGGTCGTCGCCCGGGCGATCGTCCCGGACGTCTTCGGCTCCATCATCACCGCGGGCGTCATGCGTCCGCTGCCCGTGGCGACGACGACGTACGTGACGACGGAGGGCAACGACTGGGTCATCGGGCTGGACCAGTACGACGACACGGGGAGCTACCCCGAGCTGTCGCACGGCACGGGGATTCAGCACTACGAGGCCGGCCGGTCGTACGGCCGTGACCTGGGCGTAGGGGTCTTCGGCCCCGGTCTGGAGGCCATCGAGGGCGTCTCGCGCAACGGCGACTCCCTCACCGGTTGCCTCACCCCCTTGAGGGACAGCACCGGCAACTGGAGCTACGCCTACGAGGACACCCTCACGGCCACGTTGTACCGGGACGGGGTCGAGGTGGCCTCCACGCCGGACCTCCTGGGCTGCTGGAACGGCGTCACCGTCCCCGCGGAGCCCGGTGACTTGCGGCTCACGGCGACCGCGACCCGCGGCGGTCCCTCCGCCGCACCCACCGAGGTCTCGGCGGCCTGGACCTTCACCTCCGGTCACACCACCGCCGAGGAGGCGCTGCCCGTCTCCGTGGTCCGCTTCACGCCGCGGCTCGGCCTCGACTCGACGGCAGAGGCCGGGGTGGTCACCCGGGTTCCGGTGTCGGTGCTCGGCGCCGCCGCCGGGAAGAATCTCAAGTCGCTCACCGTCGAGGTCAGTCATGACGGAAGGACCTGGACGAAGGCGAAGGTGGCCAAGGGCGCGTTCCTGGTCCGCAACCCCGCGGCAGGACAGAGCGTCTCGTTGCGCGCCGTCGTGGTCGACAAGCAGGGCAACACACTGACCCAGACGATCCTGCACGCGTACCGGACCAAGTAGGGCCACGGGAGCGGGCCCGGCCGACAGCTGTCGGCCGGGCCCGCTCCAGCGTGTGCAGGTCCGCGCGCTATCCGCCGTTGCCCACGATGGCGCCGATGTCCACCGGGGTGGCCGTGGCGGTCGGCGGCGGGGTGAGGACGACCAGCGGCTGACCGGCCGGCGGGACCGGCGGGGTCATGTCCGACTTGGGCAGCTTCGGCGGGGTGGTCTGGGTGAACAGCGTGGTGTCGAAGTCGACCAGACCGGTCTGCTCCATCACCGTGATGTGGTCCAGGACGGTGTCGTTGGCCTGGTCGGCCAGCGCGCGCACCAGCGTGTTCTTCGTCGTCGAGCGGATCTTCGCCACCGTGTTGAAGATCGAACCGTGCGTCATGCGCAGGATGTTGGCGAAGTCGACGTCGAACTGCTTGCCCTGGTCCGCCTTCAGGGTGTTGACGAACCCTTCCTGCTGTGGACTGGCCACGTTGGGAAGGGTGACGTTCAGCATCGGCGCGATCTTGAGGCAGGTGGTGTCCAGCGCCGCGTGGCCGTCGATGAGGTGCTGGCTGGCTGTGATGACGCCCTTGCTCTGCCCCTTCTGGAGCCCGATCTGCCCGACCGGGTACTCCCACAGACCTGCCGCGCGCACCGCCACGACGAAGGCGCGGTCGCTTTCCGTCAGCGGACCCCACTGGGTGTTGGCGATGATCCGGTCGCCCGAAGCCGACACGGTGTCAAGTCCGAGCATCGATGGGTATGCCAGTGCGCTGAGTGTCAGGGTCAGCGCACCGCCGACGAACAGGGTTCCCATCATGTTTCGCGAAATTGGCACCGTGCCTCCTGCCCGGTCGGGGATTCCGCCGATGTGTCGATGTGCGTGTCCGGTGGGGGCGGACGCACAGGAGTACGGACGCGGGGCCGATCGTACTCACCGTCCTGAGCGAAAAGTTGATGGACGGGTCACCCGGGCAGAGATAGGTTCCCATAAGGAACTCACTTGGTACTCGCTGGGAACTCACCGAAGCCCGTGCAGGACACCGAAGGGACCGCCTGGTGCAGCAGACCTGGACCGCCGTCGACGACTACTTCAACGACCTGCTGGTGGAGGAGGACGAAGCCCTGCGGGCGGCCGGCGAGGGCAGTGAGGCGGCGGGCCTGCCGCCGCACCAGGTGGCGCCGAACCAGGGCAAGTTGCTGCACCTGATCGCCCGCCTCCAGGGCGCCCGCAACATCCTGGAGATCGGCACCCTCGGCGGCTACAGCACGCTGTGGCTGGCCCGCGCCCTGCCCGAGGGCGGCCGTCTGGTGACCCTGGAGGCGGACGAGCGGCACGCGGAGGTGGCGGCGGCGAACATCGCGGGTGCGGGCCTGGACGCGGTGGTGGACCTACGGGTCGGCAAGGCGGCGGACACCCTGCCGGTGCTGGCCGCCGAGCTCGGTGACGAGCGCTTCGACCTGGTCTTCATCGACGCGGACAAGCCGTCCAACCCGCTCTACCTGGAGTGGGCCCTGCGGCTGACCCGCCCCGGCAGCGTCATCGTCGGCGACAACGTGGTGCGCGAGGGCTCGGTCACGGACGCCGACAGCACGGACCCCCGCGTCCAGGGAGTCCGCGGCTTCACCGAACTCATTGCGCGCAACCCCGGGTTGACCGCGACGGCGTTGCAGACGGTGGGCGGAAAAGGGTACGACGGGTTCGTCCTGGCACTGGTGACGGACTGACGGACTGGCTGGCTGACGGACTGACGGACTGGCTGACGGACGGACTGGCTGACGGACGGACGAGGGGGAGTGGGGTCGTGGGGATGACGGTCGCGCGATTGGTCGGGATCACGTACTACCCGGTGAAGGGATGCGCGGGAACGGAGCTTTCGGAGGCGGTGCTGACGAGCACCGGCCTGCTGCACGACCGCACGTACGCGATCGCCGACGAGAAGGGCGACCTGCGCTGGCAGTGGGGCGACCCCGGGCTGGCCCTGATCACACCGGAGTCGACGGAGGGCGGGCTGACGCTGCGCGCACCCGGCCGAGACCCGGTGCGGGCGGACAGCGCGGACGTGCACGACTGGCTCACGGACGTACTGGGCGCCCCGAGCACCCTGGTCCGGCCCCCGGCCGGCAACAGCGGCCGCCTGCACCTCGTCTCCCGGGCCAGCCTGGACGCCCTGAACCACCGGATCACCGAACGCGGAGCCACCCCCCTCCCGATGAACCGCTTCCGGCCCAACCTGGTGGTGGACGGCTGGGACACCCCGCACACGGAGGACGGCGCCGCCCGCCTCACCATCGCCGACACCGAGTTGGCCCACACCGAGGACACGATCCGCTGCGCCATCACGATGGTCGACCAGCGCACCGGCCGCCGCTCGGGTCCGGAACCCCTGCGCACCCTCGCGGACTACCGGCGGGCGGACGGCGGCGGAGTCGCCTTCGGCGCCTACTTCGAGGTACGGCGAGCGGGGAAGGTGTCGCTGGGCGACGAGGTGGTGGTGAGCGCGGGGGCGAGCCCGGGTGCGGGTACGAGTTCGGGTGTGGCTTCGAGCGGAACGTCCCGCCACAGCGCGCGGACGGCGGAGGTGCCGTCGTCGGACAGGTGATCGTCCGGCACGGCCCAGACCCGCACCGTCGTGACATCGGCGGTGACCGCGGGCCAGCCGGGGTCACCGCAGGCGGCGAAGTCGGCCCAGGCCCGGAGCATGCGCCGGGACAGTGCCCGGTCCTGTGCGTCGGGGGCGCCGCCGATGAGGAAGTCGGCGCCCGCCGCGTCCAGGTTGCCGAAGGCGAAGGGGATGTCGGCGGTGTGCCAGGGCCGGGCCCCGCCACCGGGACGCGGGCGTCGGCGGGCGAACCGCGCCAGGTACGCCCGGCCGCCGGCCCGCGCGTGCTGCTCGGCGAGCCGGCTGCTGTACTCGCCGAACACCGCGTCGCCGAAGATCGCCAGGTAGCGGTCCTGCACCGGAGCGTCGGGCATCAGCGCGCGGTACCCGGCGACCAGCCGGTCGGGCAGCGAGAGGGCCTCGGTGAAGTCCGCGAGTTCCGGCTCCGAGGCGACCTCCCGCACCGCGCCGACCTCGTGCAGGAACCAGTACTCCTCCAGGGTGTGGCACACCAGGAGATCCACCTCGCGGGCGCTGCCGGAAGCGAGCGCGGCGAGCGGATCCATGGGCAGCACCTCGCCGTCGAGCACCGGCTGGAAGACGACCGGGTCGAAGGCCTGGACCGCCGTCACGGGATCGTCCCCGCACCTCGCGGCGACCTTGTCGGCGGCGGTCACCAGGGCCTGCGGTGACGCGGAGAGCAGTCCGGGGCCGGTCGCGGCCACTCCGGCCTCGGCCGCGATCCTCGACGTGATCGCGGCGGCGACCTCGACGCCGAAGAAGCCGTGGGGCACGCTGTGGGCGACGGCCCTGCGGAACAGCCCGCGCGCCTGTTCCATGGCCATCAGACAGGCGGCCGAACCGGCTCCGGCCGAGTGCCCGGCGACCGTGACGTTGCCGGGATCACCCCCGAACGCGGCGATGTTGTCCCGGACCCAGCGCAGCGCGGCCACCTGGTCGAGCAGCCCACGGTTGTCGGGAAAGCCCGGCACATGGCCGAACCCCTCGAAGCCGACCCGGTAGTTGCAACTGACCACGACCACTTCGGCCCGGGCGAGCGCGGTGCCGTCGAAGTCGGGCTGGGCGGAGGAGCCGAAGGTGTAGGCACCGCCGTGGATCCAGAAGAGCACCGGCAGCGGACCGGCGTCCGCAGCGGGCCGTGCCCACACGTTGACGGTGAGCACGTCCTCGTCCCCCGGACGCCAGACCGGTGAACCGGGCAGCTCCGCGGACTGCGGTGCGACGGGTCCGAACGCCGTGCAGTCACGCGACGCGCCCCAGCCGGCGGCGGGCCGGGGCGCACGGAACCGGTGCGCCCCGAAGGGCGGTTCGGCGTACGGGATGCCGAGCACGGCGGTGACCCCGTCGGGCGCGCGCCGGCCGCGGACGAGGCCGCCGGCGGTCCGGAACTCGGTCTCCACCCACGGCTGTTCCCCCATACGCCGTAGCCTGCCACTCCCCAGCCACCTGATCCACCGGATACCCGGCGGCCCGGCGGCAGGCTCGGCGGTCGGCTCGGCGGACGGCCCGGCGGTCGGTGCCGCGGCCGGTCAGAGGGTGCGCAGGAAGTCCGCGACGACGGTGGTGAACTCCTCGGGCTTCTCCATGTTGAAGTAGTGCCCGGTGCCCTCGATCAGCACGGACCGGCCGTCCCGGACGCCGTCGGCCAGTCGTTGCGCCGAGGCGATCACGTCGGAGGTGTCCAGGGCGCCGTTCACCGTGAGCACGGGGACGTCGATCTTCGGTACCCGCGACCAGGTGTCGGTGACCCGGACGAGGTGGTCCTGCTCCCCGGGCGTGTGCTTGGAGAGGGTGTTCAGGGCCATCTCGCTCAGTCGGCGCGGGATGTCCGGGTCCACCTCGTCGAGCGTGCGGTGCGGGCCGGGCACATAGCTCAGGAACGCCTTCAGCCAGCCCTCGATGTCACCGTCGGCCAGGGCGCGGGCGATCCAGGCCTGGATCGCCCGGTGCCAGGGGTCGGAGTCCTGGAACTCGCCGGTCGAGGCGCCGCCCACGACGGCCGCGCGCACCAGCTCCGGATGTTCGAGCAGGGTGTCGCCGACGATCAGGCCACCCATCGAGACGCCGACCAGCACCGCGGGGCCCGCGTCGAGGTGGCGCAGCAGCGCGGCGAGGTCGTCGGCCCAGCGGAAGGGCCGGGTCGCGTTGGCGGAGGCGCCGTGGCCGCGTACGTCCGGCGCGATCACCCGGTGGGTGCGGGACAGCGTCGGGATCACGGCGTCGAAGACACGGTGATCGACGAATCCCGAGTGGACCAGGACCACGAGCTCTCCGGCGCCGGCCTCGCGGTAGGCGAGGTCCCCGTCGGCGGAGGCGAAGTACTTCATGTCCGAAGCAGCAGTCATGACAACCAAGGTGTCATCCTGCGGGATTTTTGGCAACCAAGGTGTCATGTTCTTCGGGTGCATCATGTGGGAGTGAACGACACCGACCCCTCTCTCCCCGCCGACGCCCCGCTCCCGCCCGACGAACTCGGCCAACGGCTCACCGAGGTCTTCGACCTGGTCGGCCCCCTCTACCGCCGCGCCCTGCGCAAGGTCGAACAGGGCGAGGCCGTCGAGGGGGCCTCGGTCGGGGTGCGCGGCGTGCTCGATCTGCTGCGCCGCAAAGGAGAGCTGACGGTCCCGCAACTGAGCCGGACCCAGGCGCTGAGCCGGCAGTTCGTGCAGCGCATGGTCAACGACGCGGTGGCGCACGGGTGGGTGGAGACCCTCCCCAACCCCGCGCACCAGCGCTCGTCCCTGATCCGGATCACCGACGAGGGCCGGGCCCTGATCGCCACCGTCCTGGACCGCGAGCACACCCTGAACCGCGAGGTCGGCGGCGATCTGACCGACGCCGAGGTGCGGGGCTGCATCCGGGTGCTGACGGAGATGCTGAGGACGTTCGACCACGTCGACGTCGACGACTGAGAGCCCTACGGCGCGCGCCTTGCTTGGATGCTCTAGATGCCCTCGATGCGCTTCATGCCCTCCATGGCCTTCAGCTGGCGTCGGGTCTGGAGGGCGCGCCGGATCGTGTGGATGCGGACGGCCGTGAACACGGCGACGGCGAGGCCGAGAGCGGCCCCGATCCACTCCTGGTCCCGGATGGCCGCGTAGAAGAGCAGGCCGCTGAAAGGCACGCCGACGACGACGAGCAGGGGCTCGCGCACCCAGAACGGGAGGACGCGAATTACGAGACCGATCATGCGGTCACTTCAGCAGGCGTCGCCCGGGTGTGCTGTGACGGAGGCCACAATTCCGGGAGTTCCTGTGCGTATGGCGTGCAGAAACCGAGCGAGCGGGGCCGGTGCGGTGGTGAGGACGGTGCCGGGGGTGTCGGACTCACGGAGGTGCAGCACGGCGGGGGTGGAGGCGAGCTCTATGCAGTCGTTGCCGTCGCCGCCGTCGGAGTAGGTCGACTTCTGCCAGTCGGTGGGATGCACAGCGCGCCTCACAGCTCCTTCACCAGGGTGTGGATGAAGTCACGCGACCGGTTCGGTTCGAGTGACGCCACTTCCACCTTACGGAAGCGGGTCCGGTACTCGGCGAGTTGAGCCTCGGAATCGACCAGGGCCGCGCCATGGGGAGCGTCGCGGACCACCGTGTCCAGCCTGGTCACCGGGCCGCCCAGATAGCTCATGCTGCTGCCGCCCCTGGAGAAGCCGTCAAGGTCGAGCGGGATGACGCGGACGCTGATGTGATCCGCTTCGGAGAGTTCCAGGATGCGTGTGAGCTGGGCTCGGGACGCGCCACGGTCGCTGACCCTGATGCGCAACGCTGCCTCGTGAATCACCGCCTCGAAACCGATGGGTGCCGCCCGCTCGATGACCACGCGGCGCGCCAAGCGGTGCTGTACACGCAACTCAAGCTCATCCGAGCTGAGTTCAGGGATCCTGTTGGAGAACACGGCCCGGGCGTACTCCTCCGTCTGCAACAGCCCCGGCACGAACAGAACGGCGACATTGGCCTGGGTCCGAGCATGGTGTTCCAACTCCGACAGGTCCAGGAATGACGCCGGCAGCAGCCCTCGGTACTCCTCCCACCAGCCACGCGTCCTGTCGGTGGCCATCACGGCCAAGGCGTCGATGAACTCGCCGTCTGTGCAGTCGTAATGGGAAGCGAGCCGACGTAGCCGCTCCTCACTCACGCCGGTGACGCCGGACTCGATCTGGCTGATCTGGACGTTGCTCACGCCGAGGAGTGCGGCCGCCTGGCGGGCGGAGAGTCCCGCCGCCTCGCGAAGCCTGCGCAGTTCCACCGCCAGGCGCATCTGACGTGCTGTTGGTTCGCGCCTGGTCGTCATCGACACCCCTTGCTCAACACGCCCGAGGGCGCGACCCGTTCGGGGCCAGATTACGCGATCGGCTTGCTGCACCGAAACATTCAGGTCTACCGTCGGTGACGCACCGCACACGCTGCGGAAGTGCACCGCTTCGTCCTGCCATGACGGCTGCGGCAATGCCACCGCGCGTAAATCCCCTCACGCCACTCGGAGTTGACGCATGTCCGAACCCTGGGAGTACTCCCTCTACATCCCCTGCGACCCCCGCGCCGTGACCGTCTGCCGCCGCACCCTGCGCCTGATCCTCACCCTGCACGGCCTGATCCACCTCGTGGACACCGCAGAGCTGCTCGCCTCCGAGCTGGTCTCCAACGCCGTACTCCATACGAAGGGCCCCGCCTGCCTGCGTCTCCGTTTCCGGGACGGGGTCCTGCAGATCGGTGCCTGGGACGCGGACCCCGAGCCGCCCGAGCCGCCGGGACGGCTGGAGGACCTGACCGGCGCCGAGAACGGCCGCGGCATGGCGTTGGTCCGGGCCTGCTCGGACCTCTGGCACTGGCAGCCGCTGTCCCGGATGGGGCATCGCGGCAAGCTCGTGTGGTGCGAACTGAACGCGGCGTAGCTCGTTGATCACGGGGCCCCCGCCATACTGGAATCGCTGGCAGCCGCCCTGCGGACCATCGACCGCGACAGTGCCGCGGTGCTCGTGCAGTTCGTCGACTCTTGCCTGGTGGACCCCCAGGCGCAGCAGATGTGGAGGGACCTGATGACGACGATGCAGTACTTCTGGCGGCACCCGCTCGCCGAGCAGGTGCGCGAGCAGGGCCTTGAGCAGGGCCTTGAGAAGGGCCGGATCCGGGATCGAGCCGAGATGACCCTGAACATCCTGCGCTGGCGTGGCATCGACGTCCCCGACCGCATCCGCGAGCGGGTCGAATCGTGCACCGACTTCGACCAGCTGACTGTCTGGTCCGAGCGTGCCGTCCACGCCACCACCGCCGACGACCTGTTCGCCGATCCGAACGGATGACAACCCGGCCTCCTCCGTTGGTGAACCGTTGACCGGGTCGACGAAACGTTGACCAGTTCGCGGAGGAGTGCGGACGAACGGAAGGGCGAGTCATGGCGAACCTCCGACCTAGATTCGCCGCATGTCCATGCCACAGCGGCCCCACCAGCCCGTCAGGGCTGCCGCCACGCTCCCCGTGCTTCCGTACCGCAAGCCCACCAAGGGCCGCGACTACTGGGTCGTCGACGACGTCTTCCCCGAGGCCGGCATCACCGCGATCCGTGACCGGTGTCTCGCCAAGGACGACTGGGTCAAGGGGTATCCGTACACCTCCGAGAGCTGGCCCGGACTGCGCACCATGCCAGGGCTGGAGCCCGGTGAACTCGCGCGTGTGGAACGGCTGGTGAGGAACGCGACCGGCGCCGGGAAGCTGTGGGTGCAGCGGGCGCCCGGTGGCGGGACCCTCAACCACAACTGCATCCAGGTGGTGGGGGAGGGCGAGAGCACTCCCCGGCCGCACTCCGACTCGCGGGCACTGTGCCGGTACGCGGCCGTGCTGTACCTCAACCCGGCCGTCCCCAAGGACTGCGGCACCAGCTTCTACCGGCAGTCCCTGCCCGGCGGGCGGCTCGGCGGCAACGTCGTCCAGGCCCCGCACAACAACCTCGTCGAGGCGCTCGGCACCCGGTTCGTCGCGCCGGACGCCTTCGAGGAGGACGTACGGGTCCCGCACAAGCACAACCGGCTGCTCCTCTACAACGCCAACCTCGTGCACAGCGCGACCGGTTACTCCGGTACGACGCTGGAGGAGAAGCGGATGACGGCCGTCTTCTTCTGGATGGCGTGAGCCCCGAGGGTTCCGCCCACCGCGGTCAGTACCGCAGCGCCCTCGCCACCGCCGCCTTCACCTGGCCGGACAGCGTGCGGTTGCTGTGGGCCGTCTCCTTGCCGGTCTTGCCCGCGGCCACGTCGGAGACGGTGGTGACGACGGTGTCGAGCCGGTTGCCGGAGGAGTCGGTGAAGTCGATCTGGACGGCGAAGGACTTCGACGCGTCGGTGGTGTTGGTGACGGTGACCTCGACGGTGGCCCGGCCGTCCTGGCCCGTGTCCGGGGTGCCGAGTTTCACGTCGGACTTCACGTCGACGCCGTCCTTGATCTCGTCCAGCTCGCGGCTCGCCGACGCCGAGGCCGACGCGAACGCCGACGAGGCCTCGGAGGCGAAACCGGAGGCGAGCGAGGACGCGGCCGCGGTGGCCTCCCGGCCCAGCGACTCGGCCGCCGAGGCGGCCTTGCTCGCCGCGGACGACACCGACGAGGGGGTGTCGTCGTCCGAGCAGCCGGTGAGCACGGCGGCGCAGCAGATCGCCGTCGCCGTCAGCAGCACGCCCTTGGTGCGTGGCATCTTGTTCTCCTCCTGAGGGGGTCCCGCGGGCCTTCCTCCAGTGAAGGGGCGGTCCCGCCCGTCCGCATGCCGGGTCACCCGTACGGCGCACCCCCGTGGTGGCGGCCCCCGTCCGGACGGATGGTCGGTGCAGTGCAGTGCAGTGCAGTCCAGTGCAGTTGCAGTGCAGAACACCGACTCAGAGACGGGGTGGCGCCATGAGCGATCAGCCGCACTCCCAGCCGCAGGGGCCCCGGGTGTGGGACCCGTCCCACCAGGGCACCGGTTCACCGGGCCTGGGCTCGCCCCCGCCGGCGGGGGGTGGACTGGTCGCCGGCGGGGTCGTCTTCGGCGGAGTGCTCATGTTCGTCAGCGGCTTCCTCGCCGTGTTCCAGGGCATCGCGGCGATCGCCGAGAACGACGTGTACGCCCGGGTCGCCGAGTACGCCTACGAGATGAACCTCACCGCCTGGGGCTGGATCCTGGTGATCGTGGGCGTCGTGGCCGTGCTGACCGGCTACGGGCTGCTCAGCGGGGGTGAGTGGGCCGGGTGGGCCCGGATCAGCGGCATCGCGCTGGCGTCCCTGAGCCTGATCCTCCAGTTCCTGTTCCTGCCGTACGCGCCGTTCTGGGCGGTCATCCAGATCGCCATCGACGTGTTCGTGATCTGGGCGCTGTCCGCCTACCGCCCCCGGCAGGCGTAGTACATCCGAGGCCCGCCACGCTCCCCGGTCACGCTCCCCGATCCCGCTTCCCCGGTCCCGCTTCCCCGGCCGTCGCCCGCGGTCAGGGCAGCGCGGGCGCTCCGGTCACCTCGACGTCCTTCCGGCGCAGCCAGGGCAGGGGCGGTACCGCGGACCCGACGTACGGGGTGATCCGCACCTCGAAGTGCAGATGCGGTCCGGTGACGTTGCCGGTCGAGCCGGAGAGGCCGATGCGCTGACCGGCCGTCACCCGCCCGCCCTTGCGCACGTCGATGCGCGAGAGGTGGGCGTACTGCGTGAAGTAGCCGTCGCGGTGGCGGACCACGACCTGGTTGCCGAAGCCGTCGCCGCAGGTCGTGGCGCGGACGGTGCCGGCGCCGACGGCGTACACGGGGGTACCGGAGTCCACGGCGAAGTCCTGGCCGGTGTGCCGGTGGGCCCAGCGGGACCCCTTGGCGGCGTAGCCCGCGGAGAGCCAGTAGCGGCGGGTCGGGGCCGTCCAGGGGTGCGCGCGCCGCTCGGGCGGGCGGCTCCGGTCGCCGAACGGACAGCGGCTGTCCTGTCCGGACGGGTCGACGGCCACCGGATCGCCGGAGTTCCTCCCGGTGGCCCACAACAGGTCCCACAGCCCGGCGCGGACGGCCTTACGGCGGCGTTCTGCGTCCTTGACCTCCGTGGGAGAGGCATCGGACTCGCGCAGCCGGTCGACCCGCGCGCGAGCCCGCTCGTGCGCGCGGACGGCACGGGCCGCCTCCTTGCGGAAGCTGTCGCTGCGGAAGCCGTTGCCGCGGGACCCGTCGCCGAGTAAGCCGTCGCCGGAGGCCCCGTCGGCACCGGCTCCCGCGGGCACGGCGGCGAGCGCGAGCAGCAGGAGGGCGAACAGGGCCGCCCCGGTCGCGCCACGGAAGCGCGCCCGCGGTCGTGGGAGGCGCGCGTGGTGTTCTCGTCCCATCTTGGGATCATCAGACCGGTGAGGCGGTCAGGAGGGGCACGCGGCCCGCGTGGCGGCCGGGTTCAGCCGAACGGCCCCCCGACCAGCGCCCGGTACACGGCCGACGACCGGGGATTGCCGGAGCACCGCCACACGCCGTGCGGGCAGTAGTCGCTGATGGTCTGGTACAGCGGCCGGTGCTCGGCGAACCAGGTGAGCATGCCCCGCACGTACTCCGGGTTGTCGCCGTTGCGGTACAGCCCCCACTCCGGATACGAGACCGGCTTGCCGTGCGCCCGCGCGAACCGCACGTGCGCGGCGAGGCCGTACGGCTCGGCGACCTGTTCCTCGAAGGACATGCCGTGGGGCTGGTCGTAGGCGTCCATCCCGATGACGTCGACGTACCGGTCGCCGGGATAGCACTCGTTCCAGGGGACGGCGTCCAGCCCGCGACTGGGCGTGAACTCGAACCGGAACCGCTGCCCGCCGTCCACGGACCGCACGGCGTCGACGATCCGCGCCCAGTACCGCTTCCAGGCCTGCGGGTCGGGCCCGCACCGGTGCGTGTAGGTGATCCCGTTCATCTCCCACCCCACCACCAGCACGGCATCGGGCACCCCGAGCGCGACGAGCCGCCGGGCCAGCACCCGGAAGTGCTCGTCGTAGGCCCCACGCGCTCCCGTGCGCAGCTCGTCCCGCACGACCTGGTCGGGCACATGCTCCTCGGTGCGCTCGAGCATCGGCACGTTGAGCACGAACATCCGGTCGGCGCGCTCCTGCCGCCACCGCGCCCAGTACTCCAGATACCCGGGCGCC
This sequence comes from Actinobacteria bacterium OV320, assembly GCA_001298545.1. Lineage (GTDB taxonomy): Bacteria > Actinomycetota > Actinomycetes > Streptomycetales > Streptomycetaceae > Streptomyces > Streptomyces coriariae. Next base: position 426,412 of record LJCX01000028.1, on the reverse strand, counting down.
CCCTCGATGTTGCTCCACCGGTCGCCCGGCAGATACGCGTGCCCGACCCGGGGCGTGGCCGCCCCGAGCCACCCGTCGAGCGCCGCGATCCGCCGCACACCGGCGTCGTCGTACCCGACGTACGCCCCGAAGGCCCCGGGCGGCGCACCGACCCCCCGGCCGACGGGTACGCAGGCGGGCCCGGCGAGCAGGGCACAGGCGACGAGAAGCGCCGTCAGCGGCGCCCGAAGGGAGCGAAAGGAGCGACGGGAGCGACGGGAGCGACGGGAGCGAAGGAAGCGACGGGAGCGAAGGAAGCGAAACACCGGCTCATGATGGAGCCGCGGCCGCCTCCCCCACCCCGAACCCGCCAGGAACCACCCGGACCGGGGACGGGCACGGGTAGGGGAACGGAAAAGGGGACGGCGACGAGGACGGCGACGGGAACGGGAACGGGAATGGGAACGGCGGAGTCAGGGCCGGGGCGCGCGCACCAGGAACACGTCCACGGCGTCCTCGTGTTCGAACGTGAAGCCGTGCCGTTCGTAGAGACGGCGGGCCGGACTGCCCTGAAGGACGTCGACGCGCAGCCGGAGCGCCGAGCGATCGGCCGTCTCGACCAGCTCCCGCAGCACGGCGGTGCCGATACCGCGCCCCTGGGCGTGCGGCGCGAGATAGAAGTGCTCCAGCCAGTGCGCGTCGTCCGCCGGCCGCAGGGCCACACAGCCGGCGAGGACGCCGTCGAGCTCGATGATCCGGGTGTGCGCGGGCACGAACCCGTCGCGCAGCCGCTGCCGTACCCGGTGCCCGTCGTAGCGCCCGAGCCGCTCCAGATCGGCCCGCATCGCCACCGCCCGCACCTCCGCGACGGCCTCGACGTCGTCCGCCGTGGCCGGTCGGGTCACCCAGTCCGCCATGGCGCAGATGCTACGGCCGGAAGGCGGCAACCTGCCGCGGACCGGCGGCGACCCAGTGACGCACGATCGCGAAGGCAAGTGAATCCCGTTCCCCACACGAGGAGTTCACCATGCGCAAACAGCCCGCACGGCACCTCGCGCCCCATCCCGCACACCATCCCTCAAGGCCTCCTGCCAGGCGCCCCGCCAGGCCCCTCGCCCGACTGCTCACCGTCCTCGCGGCACTGATCGCCCTCCTCTTCCACGCGACCGGCGTCGCGGCCCCCCGAGCCGCGGCCGCCGACGAGTGGAACCCGCCGAGCAACCTGGTCCAGCCCCTGAACGAGGTCTGGAACCACGTCTCGACGACCTACCCCGACCTCTACGGCTTCCGCAACTACGGCTGGGACCAGGTCATGGCCAACAAGGGCAGCATCAACTACTGCGTCCGCTGGGAGTCCGACGCCCCCGTCAGCACCACCCTGCGCGACCAGATCCACGCGGCCCTGAAGAAGCAGTTCGCCAAGTGGATGGCGGCGCAGGTGGAGAACGGCCGGGCCTACAACAACTGGCCGTACACCACCGTCCCGGTCAACGTCGTCGGCTGGGCGGTGAAGAACCGCTCCACCCTCCAGTGGACCGACAACTCCGTCGACATCTACTCCGGCGTCCTCGACGGCGCCGGTGCCCCGCAGTGCGCGCCCGACTGCGGCCGCTTCTTCCACCAGGACGCCAACTACTCCAAGTGCCCCGGCGGCACCGCCCGCCACTACGACCAGTCCCTCTGGCTCACCAAGGGCTTCCAGGGCGGCGCCGGCGGCGACTGGGGCCAGCGCGTCGGCCAGGAGTACTTCACCGGCGTCCTGAACCAGGAGAACATCCACATCTACCTGCACGAAGTCGGCCACACCTTCGGCCTCGACGACTTCTACGACTGGGCCCCGACCGGCCAGTGCTGCTTCCTGATGAACGCGGGCAGCGCCACCCAGATCACCGACTTCGACAAGTGGATGCTCCGAGACTTCTGGCGCCACCTGAAGCCCCGCTACAACCTCTGACGCTCCCGCTCCCCAACCGTCGGCTCCCCCTCCGCGCGGCGATGACCTCCCCGGTCCTCGCCGTGCGGATTTCCGGCGGATCGCCCCGAGATTCACCCTCCTGGCACTAGAGTCTCACCGTGCGTCACATGTGGCGCGTGTCACATCAGTGCGGTCGCTAGGGGGGCTAGTGCACGAGATGGTCAAGGGCGCCAACGTGGGTTTGGCGGCTCTGAGCGAGAACACGGACGCGGTGGTCGTGAGCCTGGGGTGGGCCAGCCCGACCGGCGAAGGCGACGCGGATGTCTCCGTACTCCTGCTCGACGCGAAGGGGAAGGTGCGCAGCGACGCCGACTTCTACTTCTACAACCACCCCGTCGCCCCGGACGGCAGCGTGCAGCTCCTGGGCAAGGTGCCCTCGGGCGAGGGCAGCGAGGACCGGATCGGTTTCGATCTGACGGCGATCCCGGCCGAGGTGGACCGGATCGTCGTCGCCGCCAGCCGGTACGAGGGTGCCCGCTTCGGTGAACTGGACGACCTCCGGGTCACGTTGGCCGACGGGGCGGGAGAGGACCTGTTGCGGTTCACCATCGAGGACGCCGGCTCGGTGAGCGCGTTCATCTTCGGTGAGCTGTACCGGCGCGGGGACGAGTGGAAGTTCCGGGCGGTCGGGCAGGGATACGAGACCGGTCTGGCCGGCCTCGCGATGGACTTCGGCGTCGACATCGACGACGACGCCGACGAGGCGGACGCCGTCCACGCCGACGCCCTGTCCGCCATCGGCTACGAGTCGGAGTCCGAGTCGCAGCCCGGTTCCGCTTCCGGTTCCGCCTCCGACTCCGGCATCGGCACCGGCGTCTTCGGCACCGATGTCTCGGGCACGGGCGTCCCGGGCGAGACCGACGGCTCCGCGCCGGCCACCGCTCCCACTGCCGAGTCCGACCAGCGCGCGTCCGACCGGCCCACGTCGGATCCGCTCCCGGCCGTACCCGCGCCGCGCCGGGCCGCCGACGACACCGAGCCTGACAGGGCCACCGCACGGCCCCGCACCGCCAAGAAGAAGATCACCCTGCCGAAGACGCCGAAGAAGTCCCTCGCGGAAAACGAGTCGTGGCGGGGCGCCCGGCTCTTCCCGGTCTCCGCGCTCAAGAGCGACCGGGACCGGGAGACCCGCGCGACCTCGGTACTGCTGTCGGTGATGGCGCAGGTCCCGGAGTTCGGGCGGCGGCTCACGGCCGCCTTCGGCGCGCCGGCGGGCCGCATGGAGACCTTCACCGAGGTGTCCCTGCCGCACGGCGACACCCCGCGGCGCCCGGACGGCGTCATCCGCGTCGAACGCGCCGGCAAGCTGTGGACCGCGCTGGTCGAGACCAAGACCAACGGAAACGCGCTGCGGCCCGAGCAGGTACAGGCCTACATGGACATCGCCACGCGGCGGGGCTACGAGGCCGTGATCACCATCTCCAACGACGTCGCGCTCGAGGGCAGTCCGCTCGTCGACGTCAAGATCGACGGCCGGCGCAAGCACAAGGTGGCCCTCCGCCACCTGTCCTGGGCCGAGGTGGCCCACCAGGCCCAGCTGCTCATTCGGCACGAGGGCGTCGGCAACAGCGCGCACGCCTGGCTGCTCCAGGAACTCCTGCACTACCTCCAGCACGACAACTCCGGCTGCCACGGCTTCCAGAACATGGGCGCGGCCTGGGTTCCCGTGCGCAAGGGCATCGACGACGAGACGCTGTGCCCGGGTGACGCGCGGGCCCTGGAGGTCGTGGAGAGCTGGGAGCGGCTTATCCGGCAGGTCTGTCTGGGTCTCGGTGGTGAGCTCGGGCAGAAGGTCCTGCCCGTCCAGCGCGCCCGGCGGGGCACCGACCCCGGTGCCCGCCGCGCGCGGATGGCCGATGAGCTGTGCGCGGAGGGGAAGGTGGGGGCGGAGCTGCGGATCGAGGGGACGCCCGGCGTGCTGGCGGTCGGCGCCGACCTGCGCACCAGCAGGCTGCGTACGTCCGTGGAGATCTCCGTGCCCGACCAGGGCTATCCGCTGACCTGGATCAAGCGACTCCTCCGACGCCTCGCGGAAGCGCCGGCCGACCTGCACGTGGAAGCCCTGGTCGAGGACGGACCGGGCGGGCCGCGCGGCACCCTGGAGCGGCTCCGCCCGGAACCGGCGGACCTGCTGCCCAAGAACGGGGCGCGGATCACCGGTTTCCGGCTCACCCTCGTCAAGGGCATGGGCAGCGGTCGCGGCAACGCCGAGTCCGGCTTCATCCGCAGCGTCGACGACGCCGTACAGCGCTTCCACTCCACCGTCGTCGTCCACCTGGAACAGCCGGCGCCGCGCCGTCCCGTGTCCGGAGCGGTGGTCGGTCAAACGGGCGGGTGAACCTCGTCGCCGGGCTGTGGGTTTTTCTGGGTTCCTTCACTGATTCGCCGCAACAGGCAACCCAGGTAGGTCATTTGGGGCTCTCACAGGGTGCTCACAGTTCCGGCCGGGGCGCGTGGGGTGCGTCTGCAGTGCCGGTCGGGGTCGTGGGCTGTCCAGTCCGATGCCACTGACCATGGCACTCGCAGACGAGGAACCGATGACCAGATCGCAAGACCGTAAGGGCCTCAAGCGCGCGGCGTTCGCCGCCGGGGCCGCGCTCACCGTCGTGGCCGCCGTCGCCGGGTCCGCGCCCGGCGCCGGGGCCGCGCCCGCGAGCCCGGCCGGGACGCCGAAGCTCAAGCTCGTCGCCGCGTCGAAGGCCGTGACCGCCGACCGGTACGAGGGGAACTCCGGGGTCTACCTCGACCTCGGTACGTACGTCACCGTCGACAACGCTCCGCTGGAGCTGAAGGTGACCCGTAAGTCGTACAAGGACCCGATCGTCGCCCAGCAGATCCTGCGCAACGGGTCGAAGGTGACGACGAAGACGCTGCCCGCCGGGCTCGTCAAGGACTTCAGCGGCCTCCCGGACTTCCTTGAGGTCTCCATCAAGAACGCGGCCGGGGTGGAGGTGCAGAAGAGCAAGAGCAACTTCTGCCTGAACAACGCCTCCGGCCGGCTGCGTCCGGACGCCCCGGCCACCTCGCACTATCCGGAGAGCTGCTCCACCAACCCCTTCACGCTCGGCTCGGTCTGGGGTGTGGAGAAGGGCTGGGCGGCCAACACCTCCGCCTTCGACTACGACAGGCCCCTCGACCTGGCCGCGGGTGAGTACACCGTCAAGGTCGGGGTGGCGAAGAAGTACCGCGACCTGTTCGGCATCCCCGACGACCGGCCGACCATCGCGCTGACCGTCCGGGAGATCAGCGACGGCGGGGAAGGCGGAGCAGGAGGGGGCGGCGGGGCCGGCCTCACCGCCCACAGCGCCACCACCGGTGGCGGCCATGGCGCGTCGCACGACATGGCGGGCATGGAAGGCATGAAGGGCATGGAAGGCATGGCCGGCATGGGGGGCGGTCATCACTACGGGCCCCGTGGCGCCGACGCCCCCACGCCCTCCGCGCTCTCGCACGCCCTGGAGGCCCGCGGTCTCGCCCACCACCTGGGCGACGGCTCCGGTCACACCGACGGCTCCCGGGTCGCGCCCGCGCTGAAGTCCGCCACCAAGCGGCCCACCGGGCGCGCGGGCGTACCGGCCAACGTGCCCAAGCCGGACCTGCGTTCGCTGCCGGCCTGGGACATCGCGGTCACCGACGGCGAGGACGGCGACGTGGCCGGCAAGGACTACCTCGCCTTCAGCGCCAACGTCTGGAACGCCGGCCCCGCGCCGCTCGTCGTGGACGGCTTCCGCAAGCCGGGCGCGGACCTGATGGACTCGTACCAGTACTTCTACGACGCCAAGGGCAAGCAGGTCGGCTACGCCCCCGCCGGGACCATGGAGTGGGACCCGCGCATCGGCCACGAGCACTGGCACTTCACCGACTTCGCCAGCTACCGGCTGCTCGCCGCCGACCAGAAGGAGATCGTCAAGAGCGGCAAGGAGGCGTTCTGCCTCGCCAACACCGACGCCATCGACTACACGGTGAAGAACGCCAACTGGCACCCGTACAACACCGATCTGTCGACCGCCTGCGGTCAGCAGAACTCGATCTCCGTGCGGGAGGTCCTCGACGTCGGCTCCGGTGACACGTACACCCAGTACCGTCCCGGCCAGTCCTTCGACATCACCGGCCTGCCGAACGGCACCTACTACATCCAGGTCATCGCCAACCCGGCGAACCGCCTGCAGGAGACCGACACCAAGAACAACGTCTCCCTGCGCAAGGTCGTCCTGGGCGGCACCGACGGCGCCCGCACGGTCTCGGTCCCGCCGGTCGACCTGATCAACGCGCCGTAGCCGTACGTCTCCTGACCGACCGGACCGCCGTACGTCCATCCGTCCGTCCGTCGGTCTCCGACGCCCCCGCGGTGATGCACCGCGGGGGCAACCCTTGGGCGGCTCTGTGAGTCTCCTGAGACATCTGTGCTTTTCAGACGTATTCCTGCACGCGTGTAGGGTTCCGACGTTCGGCGGTGACCAGCGCCGACGATCCGAGCACGGTGTACGGGGTGAAGACAGCCGAGGCGGAGGAGCGAGCGCCGGTGAGCGGGACGAGGAGGCGTGGGCGTACTCCGGTGGAGGCGGCCGGCCGCGGCAGCAGGAGCAGGACGGGCGGGCCCGGTGGCAGGACGGGCGGGCCCGGCAGGACGCGGCTCACGAGGCGGGGGCGGATCCTCGCGTGGGGCGCGGGCGTCACGTCCGTCGTCGTCCTCGCGGTGGGCGGGGTCGGGGCCTGGGTCTACAACGACCTGAACAACAACATCAACTCCGCCGACGTGGACGACAAGCTCGGCGAGAACCGGCCCGAGAACCTCAGCCCCGGCTCGAAGAACATCATGATCGTCGGATCCGACAGCCGCGACGGCGCCAACGCCAAGTACGGCAAGGACCTGACCACCATGCAGTCCGACACGCTGATGGTGCTGCACATCCCGGCCGACCGTAAGTGGGCCTCGGTCGTGTCCTTCCCCCGCGACTCCTGGGTGCAGATACCCAGTTGCGAGAAGGGGGACGGCAGCTCGTCCTCCCCCCACCACTACAAGATCAACGAGGCGTTCGCGCTCGGCGGCAGCAACGGCAAGGTCGGCGAGGCCGCCGCGTGCAGCATCAAGACCGTCGAGGCCAACACCGGTCTGCGCATCGACCACTTCATGTCGGTCGACTTCTCCGGCTTCAAGGGCATGGTCGACGCGCTGGAGGGCATCGAGGTCTGCCCGAAGCAGGCCATCCACGACGAGAAGTCCCATCTGGACATGGAGGCCGGCTGTCAGACCGTCAAGGGCGAGAAGGCGCTCGGCTACGTCCGGGTCCGCTACAGCGTGGGCGACGGTTCCGACATCGGGCGCATCGGACGCCAGCAGGAGTTCATGGACGCGCTGGCCAAGAAGGCCAAGTCCAAGCTCACGAGCCCCGACGCCATGTACGGCTTCCTCCAGTCGATCACCAAGTCGCTCACCACCGACCCCGACATGGCGGGCATCAAGCCGCTGTACGGGCTCGCCGACGAGCTCAAGGGGATACCGAGCGACCGGCTGAGCTTCCTCACCGTGCCCAACTACGGGCGGGAGGCCGACCGGCCCACCGACAAGGCCAACGTGGTCTGGCAGTACCCGCAGGCCGCCGACCTGTTCACCTCCCTGGCCAAGGACAAGGAGGTCACCAAGCCGCAGTTGGAGGCGGCGAAGAAGAACGTGGTGTACGCCTCCAGCGTGCGGGTCCAGGTGCTCAACGGCACCGGGGTCTCCGGACGCGCCGCCGCCGTCGCGGAGAAGCTGAAGGACGCCGGATACACCGTCACCGGCACGGGCAACGCCCCCAAGACGGTGGCCAGGACGACCGTCACCTATCCGACGGGCCTCGACAGCCAGGCCGCCGTCCTCGCCTCCCGGCTGCCCGGCCGGACGGCCACGGCCGACGCGTCGGCCGCCCCGGGCGTCGTCACCCTGGTCGTCGGACCCGAGTTGAAGGTCGGCGACGTCGCCTGACGGGGCGTCCGGCCTGACGATGTACATGGTCAAGAGCACCCCGGAGATGGGGTAAGCTTGATCTTGAGCCGGTCACCGAAAGGCAAATGGTGAACGAACTCATGCGTTGGTCGTCCAAGGAAAGACGCCCCGCTTCCTGCGGGGAAATGCAGGTGCAAGGCCTGCCCGGCGCTCCATGTGGAACGAGTCCCATCCCGTGTCGTACGGGGTGGGACTCGTTCGTTTTTCCGATGGCGGTGGACGTGCCGACGGACCTGCCGGTGGACTGGTGGGTGGAGGGCGGTCCGTCCGGGGCGTGAGGCCGTCGTGGCGTTCGCCGAGGCCTTCGTGGCGTTCGCCGGGGCCTTCGTGGCGTTCGCCGGGGGCGGATGTCACAGGCGGAGGTCGCTGTCTCGTCCTACGGGGTGCAGGGAGAACAAGCCTCGATCAAGGAGTGGACGATGGACCTCGCGCTGTGGATCGTCGCCGGACTGCTGGCCGCAGTGGCCCTGGCCGGTGGCGTCACCAAGACGTTCGTGCCCAAGGAGACGCTGGCCGCCGCCCACGGCGGGGGATGGACCGCCGACGTCGGCGTCGCCTTCGTCAAGACGCTCGGTGTCCTGGAACTGCTGGCCGCGGCAGGTCTGATCCTGCCTGCCGCGCTCGGTGTCGCGCCGATCCTCGTCCCGGTGACCGCCGTCTGCTGGATCTTGTTGATGGTCGGCGCGATGATGACCCACGGCCGCCTGGGCGAGTCCAAGTTGGTGATGCTCAACCTGGTCTATCTCGTCTGCGCGGCATTCGTCGCGTGGGGCCGCTTCGGCCTCTGACCGCGTGGGTGAGGTCACGGAGGAGCCGGGATGGGCAGGACCGAGGAGTTCCAGGAACTGCGGCCGCTGCTGTTCTCGATCGCCTACCGGATCCTCGGCAGCGTCGGTGACGCCGAGGACGCCGTCCAGGAGACCTGGCTGCGCTTCGAGGCCTCCCCGACCGAGCCCAGGTCGGCCAAGGCCTTCCTCTCGGCCGTGGTGACCCGGCTCTCGATCGACGTGCTGCGCTCGGCCCGCGTCCGGCGGGAGGAGTACGTCGGGCACTGGCTCCCCGAGCCGCTGCTCAGCGACCCCTACGAGGACCCGGCGCGGTCGGCGGAGCTGGCGGACTCGGTGTCGGTGGCGGCCCTGCTGCTGCTCGAGCGGCTCAGCCCGCTCGAACGGGCGGTCTTCGTGCTGCGGGAGGTGTTCGCGTTCGGTTTCCCCGAGGTCGCGGTGGCCGTGGGGCGTTCGGAGGCGGCGTGCCGCCAGCTCGTGGTGCGGGCCCGGCGTCACATGGCCGAGGGCAGGCCCCGGTTCGCGGCGGACCGCAGGGAGCGGGAGGAACTGGCGTCCGGCTTCTTCGACGCCCTCCGTGAAGGCGACGTGGCCGGCCTCCAGAAACTGCTCGCCGCCGACGTGGCGATGGTCGGCGACGGCGGCGGCAAGGCCCCGCAGCTGGCCAGGGCCGTCGTCGGCGCCGGGAACGTGGCCCGGGTGCTCGCCGCCGCCTCCGTCCTGGTGGCGCGGATCGACGTGACCTTCGAGCCGCACGAGATCAACGGCCAGCCCGGCGCGATCTTCCGCGACCGCGACGGCCGGGTGCTCCACACCTTGGCGCTCGACGTGGTCCAGGGGCGGATCCAGGCGGTCCGGCTGGTGATCAACCCCGACAAGCTCGGCCACCTGGGCCCGGTGGCGGACGCCTGGGCCCTGGACCGCGAAGCGAGGCAGGCGCGCCGGCCTGCGCGGTGAGGGCGTGCGGCCCTCGGGCCTCGGGCCTCGGGCCTCGGGTCTCGGGTCTCGGGTCTCGGGTCTCGGGCCCCGGGCCCCGGGCCCCGGGCCTCGGGTCTCGGCCTCCCGGCCCCCCGACCCCCGGCTCCCGGCTCCCGGGCCTCGGCCTCCCGGCCCCCGGCTCCCGGGCCTCGGGCCCCCCGGCCCCCGGCTCCCGGCCCCCGGCTCCCGGCTCCCGGCTCCCGGCCCCCGGGCTCCCGGCCCCCCGGCCCCCCGGCCCCGGTCAGCTAGGGCTGAGGGCCGTCGTGAGCCCGCCGGTGGTGACCGGCGTCCGCCGGGGGCGGGGGATCGTCGTCGCCTTGGTCGGCAGATTGGTGTCGGCCGTCTTCGCCGGGTCCGCCGTCTCGTGGTCGGTGCCTGTCACGAAGACGAACAGGCGCAGGATCACGAAGCGGCCCGTGCCGGCGAGGCCCGAGGCCGAGAGGTAGACGAGCTGCTCGGTGAGCATGCCGGGGGTGGGCTGGACCGCGTGGAGGGCGAACACGGCCACGGAGGTCGCCGCGTAGGCGGCCGCCGCCGAACCCGCCGACTGCCAGTGCCGGCGCAGGCCCGCGCGGCGGCCGGTGTGGAAGGTGTAGCGGGCGTGGAGCTCGGTGCACAGGACCGTCGAGGCGAGGGTGACCAGCGCGTTCGACAGGGTCCACGGCATCAGCACCGCCAGCAGCGGGACGGCCAGGCTGGAGAGGACTCCGGTGCCGCCGCCGAAGACCACGAAGCGGGCGAAGGAGGTCAGCGACTTCACGGCGGTTCCTTCCACAGCGGGCGAACTAGCTTGCTTAACTCAGGCAACTATAAATAGCTTGCTTGACTTACGCAAGTACACGCTCAAGAGGAAGGGCCCCGGTCGGCCGGGAGACTTTCCTCCCGGCCGACCAGGGCCCTGAACCGCCAGGCCGGACCGTCGAGCCGTCAGGCCGTGAGGCCGTCGAGCCGTCAGGCCGTCACGTCGAGTTGGCGCTCGACCGGCCGAAGAACTCGATCTCGGCTATCGACACCTGCTTGCTCCCGGACGCCATGTACGACGACTCGATCGTGAAGCGAACCTTGGTGACCTCGCCCACGCGGAACGCGCGCCGCTGGCCCCCCGAGCTCTGGTCCAGGGTGATCTCCCGGGTCGTCGTCTTGCCGTCCTTCAGGGTGATCGTCGCCTTGATGCGGTGCGGGAGGGCCGACTGGTTCAGCTGGTCGGGGCGGACCGACGTGCCCGAGGTGATGATCAGGTCCAGCAGCCGGGTCGGCTCGTCGAAGCGGGCCTCGATCCACTCGCCCTCGCCCGACTGCGAGACACCGGGACCCCACCAGCTGTTGTTGATCTTGTCGAAGGCCAGCTCCGGCTTGTGCCCCGGGTACGAGCGCGAGGCCGCGAACGAGTCCGGGGCGACCGGCGCGCGCTTGGCGAAGTGGTCGCGGGTGGCCTGGATCGCCTCCGGCGTGTTCATCGCCGCGATGATCACGAGGGTGAGGACGACCGCCGCCACCACCCAGCTGAGGATGCGGTCGAACGTACGGCGCAGGCGCGGACGGTCACCGGCCCAGGGGGACGCGCCGTTGCGGTTGAACAGGCGGCGCCACCAGGGGAGGCGGATCGAGGAGCGGTCCTCCAGCGTCATGGGCATCGCGCAGCGGACGCAGAAGTGCCGGTCGGGGTTGTTGGGGGTGGCGCACCAGGGGCACGCGACGCCGTACAGCTCGCCCTGGACGGGTCCGGGCGCGCGTACCTGTGGCCGGTCCGCGACCGGCCTGCCCGGCAGGACCGGGGCCACGGACGGGGGCGCGGCGGGGCGGGGCTCCGCGTCGGCGACGGGGACCAGGAGGGAGCGGGCGCGGGCGGCCATCGTGTCGCCGAGGGCGGGAGCTGGGGCGGCCGCCGGTACGGGTGTGGTGGGGGCGGCCTGGTCGGGGGCGTGAGCGGGGGCGTGTGCTTGCGCGGAAGCCGGTGCTGCGCCTGACGGAGCGGCGGTGCCGTCCTCCGGCGGGATGACCGGCAGGGGAGTTTCCGTGGTGTCCTCGTCGTCCGGGTCGTAGTCGTCGTCGGCGGCCGGGGCGGCGGCCTGGGTCGAAGGCTCAGGTGTGGCGTGGGGCGAGGTGGGAGCCGAGGTGTTCGTCACCGTCGTACCGGGGACGGCGCCGGAGGCGGATGCCGGAGCGGGAGCGGTGGTGGCGGAGGCGGAAGCCGTACGGGAGACCGCACCGGCCTCCGGCCCCGCGGCGCCCGACGGCTCCCGCGTGCCCTCCGCGGAGCGGTACCCGGCTCCGGAGCCGCCGCTCAGGGCCCCGGAGTCGGCCCCGGCCGCTGCCCCCGCCCCGTACGCCGAGCCCGGGACCGGTCCGGAGACCGGCGCGGGCCCGTGCGCGGACGCCGTCCCCGACCCGGAAGCCGTCCCGGACCCGTAGGGCGCCCCCGCCCCGGCCCCCGTTCCTGCCCCGCCACCCGGCGCGGCACCGGCACCTGTCCCGGAGACCGAGCCCGAGCCCGAGCTCGCGCCCGTCCCGGCGGCGAAGGCCGTCCCGGGTCCGGAAGCCGACCCGGATCCGGTGCCGGGGTTCGGCCCCGAGCCCGGCCCGGAACCCGGGTCCGAGCCCGGCCCGGAACCCGAGCCGGACCCCGACCCGGACCCCGAGCCGGCGGTCGGCCCGGTGCCCGCGCCGGCGCGGGCCGGGGGGCGGTCCGTCCAGCTCAGTACGGCGCCGCAGGCGTCGCAGAACGACTGGCCGGGCTCGGCCCGCGTGCCGCACTCGGCGCAGTTCTGGGTGGTCATCTCTCCGGGGTCCTTTCGGCGGCGGTCACCTTGACCGTGTACGGCATGTGGGCGGGGCGGGCGGCGGCCACGAGGGTGTCCAGGCGGTGCTCGTCCGCCGGGCCGGGGTCGGGCAGCCGGATCGTGACGTGCAGGTGCGGCCGGGGTGCGCCGGGGACCGGGCCGAGCGGCCGGGCGCTCCACTCGGCGCCGCCGCTCTCGGAGATCTCCGGCTCCACGCCGAAGGCCAGCCGGACCGTCTCCGACAGGCCGCGCCGGGTGCCGCGCACCCGGTGCAGGTAGGCGGCCGCCGCGACCGCGGCCCGCAGCCTCGGTTCCGGTTCCGTGCCGTCGGTCTCCGCGCCGACCCAACTCGCCAGCCAGCGGGTGAAGTCGACCGGGGCCAGGGCCGGGTCGAAGTAGGCGGGCAGGCAGTCGAGGACGTTGAGGATGGGGGCCATCACCTCGTCCAGACCCCCGACGAAGCGCTGTGCCAGGTCGTCGTCGGCGAAGACGGCCGGCAGCATCGCGCCGATCGGCACGGAGGAGCCGAGTCCGTCCACCGAGCCCCTCAACGTCCCGTTCCCTTCGGTGAGTTCGCGCCGCTCATGCGCCGTCCCCGATCACTCGCACCCGGTGGTCGTAGGAGAACACCAGGGCCGGGGCGGCCAGGTCGATGCGGTCGGTGGCCTCGCCGCGCTTGCCCGTCAGCGGGTCGGCGGGGTGCAGCATGACCTGGTCGACCAGTTCCACTCCCGGGACGCGTTGGAGGACGGCGAAGACCTCGCCCGACTGCACCGGGCGGCCGAAGGGCCAGCCCTTGCCGTCCGCGCCGCCGATCAGCGGGTCGAGGTGGCGGTAGAGGGCGTCGTGGGCCTGGCGGCGGACGCGGTCCGTGTCGACGCCCCGGAAGGCGTGCACCGTCGCCACCACCGTCACGCCCTGGTAGTACGGCGGTCCGACGGCCAGCCTGGTGCCGATCAGGCGGCGTTCGTCGAGGTGGCGGGTGATGCGGTCCAGCAGGGAGTCGCCGGGCACCAGTTGTTCGAAGCGGAGGCGTCCGCCGGGGTCCGGTACGGCCTGCGGGACCACCAGCACCCGTACCGCGTAGGAGCCGTGCTCGTCGGGCTGACCCTCCAGGCAGGTGATGCGGGCCGTCTCGGGGGCGGCGCGGCGGGCGAGTTCCTCGTAGTCGCGCAGGGTCACGGCCCGCTCCTGGGCGCGCAGGGTGATCGGCGCGCGGAGTTTCGCCTCCTCCACCGTCTCGCCGTCGACTCCGCCGCGCGCGGCCTCCCGGTTGACGACCTCCGAGACGTACGGGACGGAGGTGCGGAGCACCTGGACCGCGCCCCGGGCCACGTTGCCGGCGCGGCCGCCGCCCGTGCGGTAGCGGCGGGCCCGGATGACCGAGCCCTTGGGGGCGACTGCGCCGTACTGGCGGAGTTTGCCGTCGGGTTCGCGGACGGACGGGCCGAAGGCGATCTCGCCGGTGGCCGCGTCGAGGGTGACATGGCGGTCGTCGGGGCCGGAGGCGGCGAAGTGCGGGACGACCTGCCAGTCGGACCAGCCCTCGTGCTGGGCGGTCTGGAGCAGGAGCGGCGGGTCGTCGCCGACGACGGGCGCGTGCGCGAGGGCGACGTGCTGGCCGGGGAGGCCCGTGGACTCGCCGAGGGCCTCGTCGTAGACGGTCTCGGCGTGCACGGCGGGGGCGGTGCCGCCGACGGTGAACACCTCGGCGGACCGCACGGTCGGGGAGGTCGTGTAGAAGGGCTGGCCGGGGAGGGGCTCGGTGACGCGGCAGCGCAGCCAGCCGGCCTCCTGGCCGCCGGAGCGGGACAGGACGTGGCCGCCGGTGATGTGCAGGACGACCTCGCCGGGGCGGTTGAGGCCGCCGGTGCCGTCGCGGTCGATCTCGCACTCCTGCCAGCCGTCCTCGGTCCACGCCTCCCAGACCAGCGGGGGCTGGCGCGGGTCGACGCCGACGCCGTCGACGCGGCTGTCGAGTTCCAGGACCACCGCGCAGTGCGGGACGGCCGCGCTCAGACCGAACAGCATGCAGTCGCCGGGCTGCGGTGCCTCGGCGAAGCAGAGCAGGTCCTTGCCCTCGGTGAGGTCGGTGGTCCGGTCGGTGACCGGCTCGCCCCGGTGCTGCACGACGAGGTGGCTCAACTGGCTCGGTACGACGGTGAGTTCGCGTTCCGTCGCGAAGACGACGGCTTCCTCGCTCTCCGTGCGGACCGTCGCCACCTCGGTGCCCACCGGCAGCAGCACCGGCTCGTCCTGCGGCGCGGACAGCCAGAAGGTGACCTCCGTGCGGGCGGCGGACGGCGGGAAGAGGCGGATGCCGACCAGGTCCAGGAAGGCGAGGTGGTTCTTGTCGGGGACGCGGTTGAGGCGGTAGACGATCTGGTCGGCCATGTGGGCGACCGTCTCGACGAGCGTCACGCCCGGGTCGGAGACGTTGTGGTCGGTCCATTCCGGTGCGCGCTGCTGGATGTAGCGCTTGGCGTCGTCGACGAACTGCTGGAAGCGGCGGTCGTCCAGGTTCGGGGAGGGCAGGGCCATCAGCGGTCGCTTTCGGAAGCCGTACCGGACGGACCGGGAAGACCCGGCTCGTCATGGGACGGAATGACGTAGAAGGGGAAGACGAGACTGCGCGGGTTGTTGGTGCCGCGGATCGCGTACTGGACGTCGATGAAGAGCACGCCCTGTTCGGCGCCGGCGGTGACCTCGACGTCGGTGACCTCGATGCGCGGCTCCCAGCGGTCCAGGCTGGTGTACACCTCGTGCTGGATACGCCCGGCCGTCGCCTCGTTGACCGGGGCGAAGACCAGGTCGTGGATGGCGCAGCCGTACTCCGGGCGCATGGGGCGTTCGCCCGGCGAGGTGGCGAGGATCAGCCGGATGGCCTCCTCGATCTCACGCTCCCCGCTGACCAGGGCGATGCCCCCGGTGGGGCCGATGCGGAGCGGGAACGCCCAGCCCGATCCGACGAATTGCTCGGCCATCAGAGGGCCACCTGCCTTTTCCTGATTCTCACGGCGTGCCGTCCGCGTGTCACGGCAGCGGGTACGGCTTGGCGTTGACCATGACCATGCCCTGGAGCATGAGCGTGGCGGCCCGGATGCCCACGTTGGCGGTGGAGTTGATCTGGACGGTGGCGCCCGCGCTGAACGTGGCGGCGCCGCCCGACTTGAGGTTGAGCAGGCCCGCCGCGTCCACCGACACCATGCCCGTCATGGACCTGATGTTGATCAGGTTGCCCCTCAGGGTGATGGAGCCGCCGCTTCGGATGGCGATGTTGCGGCCCGCGGTGAGGGTGAGGTCGGTGCCGGCCTTGACGGTCACCGAGCGGCTGCCCGTGATGCTGACGGTGCCCTTGCTGTCCACGGTGATCTCGGTCTGCGCCCGGTCCAGGTTGATGACGAGTTTGTCGTCGCCGCTGGTCAGCCGCACGCCCTGCTTGCCGCCGGTCCGCTGGCTGAGCAGGTCCACCCGGTTGCCCTCGCGGTCGGACAGGGTGTGCCGGGAGGCCCGCTGCCGGGCGCCGTCGTGCAGGGGCACGTCCTTGACGGGGGTCGGCTTGTCCTTGCCGTTGTACAGGCCGCCGATGACGTAGGGGTGGTCCAGGGCGCCCCGGTCGAAGCCGACCAGCACCTCGTCGCCGACGTCGAGGGGGAAGATCGAGCCGCCGCGCTTGCCGCCCCACTGCACCACGCGCGTCCAGTCGCTGACGTAGGCGTCGTCGAGCCAGGGGAACTGGAGCTTGACGCGGCCCTGCTTGAGCGGGTCGCCGGCGTCGGTGACCAGGGCGTTGGCGGTGCCGGGGAGGTTCAGGCCGTTGGAGGCGTTGCCGCCGCCGGAGGCGAGTCCGTACAGGGACCGCCACTGCCGTCCGCTGACCGTCACCCAGGCCTCGTAGTGCTTGCCGTCGCCGAAGACGTGCCGTACGGAGGTGGCGGTGTACTTGCCCTCGAAGGGAGCGCCGACGTCGGCGAGGGTGACGGGCAGCCCGGGGCGGAGCTTCGGGGTGCCGCGCGCGATGACCTCCAGTTCGGCGAAGGAGCCGGTGACGTCGTCGGCGAGGGCCTCGGCGGCGAACTTCACCTCCGACTGCCGGTCGTACGGCGTCTGCGCGTCGACCAGCTTGGCCGGCTTGAACTTGGCGGCGGCCTCACCGGGCGTCGTGCCGATGCTGATGCCGGGGTTGGTCTTGGCGGGCGCGGTCGCGGTGAGCTTCTTCTTGGTCGTCACGTCCCAGCCACGCGCCTCGACGGTCCCGACCTGTTCGGCGGCCGTGACGGCGGCCCGCAGACGGAGGATGTCGGTGCCGGCTTCCAGGACGAACGGGCTCTTGTCACCGGGGGTGGAGGTGGCCGGGGCGCCGGACGCCGGGTCGGGCTTGACGAACTGGAACTTGCCCTTGGCGTCCACCGACATGACCATCTCGTTCTCGTCGGCCAGCCGGGCGAGGAAGTCCCAGTCGGTGACGTTGGCCTGGCTGATGAACTCGTAGACGGTCTTGGTGGACTGGATCTTCCCGACCGGGACGCCGTCCTGGGCGGCCAGCTTGCGGGCGATGTCGGAGGCGCTCTGGTTGCGGTAGGCGGCGACGCGGCGCTGGCGCATCAGACGGTGGCCGAAGTCGTAGCCGCGGATGACCGTGAAGGTGCCGGTGCCGTCGTAGTCGGCCTCCAGACCGCAGACCTCGCCGGTGAGGAGCGGGTCGGAGGCGCCCTTGCCGTCGGCGATCGGGGCGAGGACGACGGGGGTGCCGAACTTGACGCCCAGCTTGCCGAGGACCAGACGGCCGGGGTCGCGGAAGGTGAGCCGGAAGGCGGCCGGCACGCCGAGACCCTGGTCCACCCAGCCCTCGACGAGGAGCGGCGCGATGTCGACGGGCAGGGGACCGCCACCGAGGGTGACCTGGATGACGCTGGAGAACGCGGACTGGACCACTAGTGGCGCACCTCCTCGGCGGAGGGCAGCACGAGCTCGATGCCGGTCGGCAGACGGGACGGGTCGTCGATGCCGTTGACCTCGGCGATGGACCGCCACGCGGAGGCGTCGCCGTACTCGCGCCAGGCCAGCGACTGGAGGGAGTCACCGGCGACGACCCGGTGCACCCGCTGCGCGGTGAGGGCGCCGGAGGTCGGGTTCTGGCCCTTCGTCTTGCTGGGGATCTCGTTCAGGCGTACCTGGCAGGTGGCGCGGATCGGGACGCCGGTCGTGCCGAAGAGCGAGTACGTGACGTCGATGCTGCTGACGTAGGCGGTGAAGCGGGCCGTGGAGAACGAGCCCCACTGGAAGACCACCCACGGCGGCGAGGGCTGCTTGGCGGCGATGCTCTTGGTGGTGACCTCGCAGCACTCCAGCAGGGACTCGACCTTCTTCAGGACGGTGTTGCTGCCGGGCTGGTCCGAGGTGTCGAGGAAGATCTCGACGGTCATCTCGCGGGGCTCCGGGCCCATGAACTCCGGTACGGAGCCGTCCCGGACGGCCGCCGTGGGGGTGACCTTCCACTGCGCCCGGCGGCCGAGCTGGAGCTGTGCCGGGTTGAAGTCGAACCCGAAGGATTTGATCAGCCCGCCGGGGGTCGTGCTCGTGCCCACCGGCGGTTCGTGGATCGCGAGGGTGGCACGGACCAGGCTCTTGCCGGCGCCGCCTTTGCTTCCCTTGGCCATGGCTTGTACTCCCTGCCTCGTCCTGGTCCTGGTCCTGGTCTGGGTTCTGGTTCTGGTCCGGTTTCTCGTCCCGGTTCTCAGTCCGTGAAGCCGTGGTGGGTGATCTCCAGGACCTCCGTGGCCACACCCGGGCTGTCCGGGCTGAGGGACGGCCCCTGCCAGCTGACCGGCAGCACGTCGATGAGCCCCCACCGGGCCACCTCCGAACCGTCCGCGCGCAGTGCCGCGATCTGCGCGGTCGGCCGGGTCACCCCCGTGGTGACCGACGAGATCCACTTGGCGACCTTGGTGGTGTCCGGGGTGAGCGGCCGGGTCAGCCGGATCGTGGAGAACGTGACCCGGGAGGGCAACTGCCAGACGAAGCCGTTGTTGCCGCCCTCCTGGCGGTGCTCGATCTCCACCTGGGACGAGAGCCCCTCACACCCGTTGAAGAAGCCGAGGCTCTCGCCGTCGATGGTCAGGGTGAAGAAGATGGTGGAGCCCGGGTCGAGATCGGAGGGCATCGGGGCCTGGCCTTTCTGGGAGAGGGGGCGTCGGGAGCGGCGGGGCTTCGGGGTCGGTGGCGGTCAGTGGCGGGGGTCGCGGAGTCTGCCGATCCGTTCGCGGTCGAGCCGCAGTTCGGTGCGGAGCAGACGGGTGATGCGACCGGTCAGGCGGTGCGTCAGCTCGTCGAGCTGGAAGTCGGTGAGCGCGCGCGGATCGAAACCGGGACGCGGGTGCGCGTGAGCGTGAGCCGGATCCGCCGCACCCTGGTCGCCGCCGGGCGGGGGCCCGCCCGCGCCGCGGGGCGGGGTCCGCAGCGTGGGGGGTGGTGCGGCCTGGCGCCGCTGCACCACCGGGGCGGGCGGCGTGGGAGCCGCGGGCAGCGGCCGTGGGGCCGGGGCCGGGACCGGCAGGGGAACCGGCACCGGGGCGGGCGCCGCCTGGGCCGGTGCCGCGGCGGGGCGTACGGGGGCGCCGGCCGTCGCTCCCGGAGCGGGCAGCGGCCGACGCTGAACGACCGGCGTCGGCAGGGCAGGCGGTGCGGTCGGAGTCGCGGGTGCCGCCCCCGGAGCGGGCATGGGCGTGAGGCCGGGGGTGGGGTACGGACGCGCCACGGGCCCGCCCGCGGACGCCCCGGGCGTGGTGCGGCGCAACGGTACGGGCGTCTTGGCCACGTGGCGCTGCACGGGCGCCGGGGACACCAGGGGGACCGGGGCTACCGGGGCCACCGGGGAGACCGGGGGCCTGCCGGTGAGGGCGACGGGGTGTGCGGGGTGCGCGGAGTGGTGCTGTCCGGCCGTTGTCGTGGGACGGACGGTACGAGGGAGGGCGCCCGTGGGGCTGGTGGGGCTGGTGGGGCCGGTGGTGGAGCCCTGGGGCAGCGGGGCCGGACGATGCGTCGGCGTGCCGGTGCCGTGGGCGGACGACGGTGTGGCCGACGGGAGTTCGGGGGCGCCGGGCATCGCGGTGCTGCGCTGTACGACGGGGGGCGTGAACGGGGGCAGCGCCGAGGAGGTGCCGCCGGGACCGGTCGCCGGACGGGGGGCGTCGCCCTGGGGCCCGTCGCTCTGGGGCCCGATCGGGATGCCGCTCGGTGCCTTCAACGGTGCTGCGTCCGCGGGGCGGGTGGAGAGGGGGGCGCCCAGCGCCGGGCGCGATGACGTGGGCGGCGTGGGCTGCGTGGGCTGCGCGGCGGCGGTGACCGGCAGGGCGGCACGCTGTACGGGGGCGCCGAGCGGGGTGGAGCGTCGCAGCGGGGGCAGCGGTTCGGTCCGCGCACCCGGGGCGCCGGTGCCGTGGGCGGCCGCGGCCGCGGAGGGCGTGCCGACGGGGGCCGGAGGCGCGGAGGGCGTCGGCGAGGCCGCGGGCGGGCTGAGCGGCGTGGCCGGGCCCGGTCCGCCCGAGGGAAGGCTCGTGGGGGCGCCGAGGCCCGCGCGACGGGGGGCGGCCGCGCCGGAGGCGGCCCGCTGGACGCTGGTCGCGGAAGGGGAGGCGGGCGCGGGCACGGACACAGCTGCGGGCGTGGTTGCGGAACCTGCGGCGGGCGCCGGGGGGTTGGCGGCAGAACGCGCCGGAAGCGCCGGTCCGGAGTGCGCCGGCACCGAACCGCTCACGCCACCCGGAGCCTGCGGGGCGGGTCGCGCGGGCGGGGTGACCGGAACGGGGGCCGATACGGCACGTTGCACGCCGGTGGCTGCCGAACGAGGGCCGGCGGGCGTGGGCGCGGGCGCGGGCGCGGATGTGGGCGCGGATGTGGTCGTCGGCCTGGACGGCGTCGAGACCGGTGCCGAGGCCGGTGCCGGTGCCGTCGCGGCGCGTTGCACGCCGGGGGTCGATGCGCGGCCGGCGTCGCCGGAACCCGAGGCGGGACCGGGCACCGAGGCGGGGCCCGAGGCCGGGCCGGGGGTCGAGGACGATGCCGTCGCGGCGCGTTGCACGCTCGGGGCGGGCGTGCGGCCACCGTCGTGCGAGGTCGTGGTGGGGCCGGGCGCCGGGACGGGGCCCGCACCGGAGGCCGCGCTCGGCCCGGGGCCGTGGCCGGGACCGGTGCCGGAAGCCGAGGCCGGTGCCGTCGCGCGTGGCACGCCGGGCGTCGCTGTGCGGCCACCGTCACGCGAGGTCGCGGTGGGGCCCGAGGCCGGGCCCTGAGTCGCTGCCGTCCGCTGCACGCCGGGGGGCGCCGTACGACCACCGCCACCGGAGGCCGAGCCGGGCCGCACGGGCGAACCGGGGCCGCTGCTCGGGCCGGAGCCCGGCGCAGGCGCGGATCCTCGCGCGGGACCGGGAGCGGCACCGGAGGGTGAAGCGGAGGTGGAAGGGGAGCCCGAAGCGGGGGCCGGGCCCGGGCCCGGGGATGACACCGAACCGGAGCCGGGCATCCGTCCGGCCGCGGAACCGGAACCGAATCCGGGACCCGAACCGCGGGCGGCCGACGGCCCGGTGGGGACATCGGCGGTGGGCGTGGAGCTGGCGCCGGTGGCGGCACGTCTGCTCACGGTGACCGGCGCGACCGTGCTGGAGGGCGAGGAGGTCGGGGCGGAGCGTGGAGGGGTCGCCGGGGGCGGACCCGGAGTGGACGTCGGCGACGGGCCACGTTCCGTTCCGCCCGGCCGAGGTGCGGCGGCGCCGCTGCCCGGGGAGCGCATGCCGGTGCCCCCGGGTGTCCCACCGGGGGAGGAGGACGGCGCCGTACGCGCCGGAACGGCACGCTGCACGCTGTGACCGGCGCTCGCCGAAGGGGACCCGGCGGATCCGGCCGACGGAGCGGCCGCCGCCCCCGACGCACCTGGGAGACCCGACGCGCCTGCGGGACCCGAACCGGCCGACGTGGACGACGACTTCGCCGAGGGCGGCAGGGCCGGGCCGGTCCGCGCGGTGGGCGTGACGCCGCCCGCCGACGACGGACCGGGGCCAGTCGCACCGGTGCCACCCGCGCCCGGTACCGCGCGCTGCACCCGCACCGGGGCGCCGCTGGGCGCCGAGCCCGCGTGACGGGGCACCGCCCGCTGGAGCCCGACGGGCGGGAGGGCGGCCGTACGGGGCTCCCCCGCACCGGAGTTGCTTCCCGCCGCCGGTGCAACCGGGTTGGCGGCGCCTCGCGGACCCGGAGCGGGTTCCTTGCCGCTCGCCGGGCTTCCGCCGCCGGTCTCCGTACCCCGCCCGGACGCCTGAGCCGAACCGCTGCCGCCGGAAGCCGAAGCCGAAGCCGAAGCCGAAGCCGGGGAGGCGGACGGGGGCGCCGGTCGGGCGGGCAGGCTGCGCCGCTGTACCGGCGCCGACACGGACCTCGTCAACGGGGCCGGCCCCGTCGAGGGGACCGGGCTCGCCGGGGACACCCGGATGCCCCGCGCCGGGAAGGCGGCCGGAGCGGACGGCTCCGTCGGCCGGGACGGCACCACGGGCGCCGTGGAGGCAGCCGGAGCCGCCGACCCGGACGGGCGCGGCGCCGCACCCGAAGCCGCAACCCCGCTAGCACTCGCCCCACTTGAGGCACTCGCCCCACCCGGCCCGGCCGTCGAGCCCGGACCGGCCGAGGCCGGGCGGGGAGCGACCGGCGAGGACGCGGGAACGGCACGCTGAAGGGGGGTCGGCCGGGGCGGCGCGGCCACCCGCTCGGGTTCGGCGACCGGTGGGGCCGTCCGCAGGCTGCTCATCAGGCCGCCCGGCGCCGCGTCCAGCACCGCGTGGAAGCCGGCGCCGGTGAAGGAGGGGTTCTGCCAGGTGGCCAGCCGGCCGCCGAACCCGGCGTCGGCGACCCCAGACGTGCTCCCGGCCGCCGCGCGCTGGATGGGCGGGAGCGTCGGCCAGGCGGCCGCGACGACGCGTGGCGCCGCACCGGCGTCGCTCACCGGTGCGCCACCGCCGCCGGTCGTCGACGCGGAGGTGGTGGCCGACGCGGAGGTGGCGGCGGCCGGCGTAGTGGTGGTGCCGGCCGGCGAAGGGGCCGAGCCGTCCCCGCGTCCGCCCCCGCGGCCACCCCGGAACCGTTCCAGGAACCCCATGCCTCAGCCCTCCGCCCGGCCCCGGGTCACCAGGGACGCGATCTGGTCGGCGTAGCGGCGCCGGTCGTGGTGTTCCAGGTCCAGGATCTCGTCCTGGCCCCAGTGGAAGTGGTAGGCGACGTACGCGATCTCCTCGTGCAGCCGGTCGGTCGCGTACGTCACGATTCCCCCAGGCGGCTCCCGCCGAGTTCCACCTCGAAGGGCTCCGAGCAGTGGGGGCACTGCACCGAGGCGCGGGTGTGCCCCTCGGCGTTGACCTGACGGTAGAAGTCCTGGAGGAACGCCAGGTCGGAGGCGAACATGTTCTCCACGACGCCGTCGTGGACCAGCGGGAGGCTGCCGAGGCGGGTGATGACCCGCCCCAACAGCACCACCGACAGGTACGCCGGGTTCTCCTGGACGCGGATGTCGCGGAGCGGGACCAGTTCGTCCCGCGCCGTCGCCAGCCGCATCACGCCGTCGCGGTGGACCGTGCCCGCCTCGTCGACGTACCCGCGCGGCAGCTCGAAGGGGAACTCCGTCTGGAGCCGGTACGGCGCGGGGGCCGGGGCGGCGGCCGCACCCGGCGTGGAGAACGCGGACGCGGCGCCGGACAGGGATTCGGACTCGGGCACGGCGGTGGCCGGGAGCGCCTCCTGCGGCTCCCCGCTCGCCGCCGCTGCCCGGACAGCCGTGCGCCGCATTACTCGATGACCAGTTCTTCGAACGTGATCGTCACGGTCTCGGTCAGCGCGGAGGCCTCGCCGGCCTTCACCGAGCTGGTGTCGATCTTGCTGCACCAGGCGTTGCGCATGTTGTACCGCTTGACCGGGTTGTTCTGGTAGTCCATCACCATGATCGTGGCGTTCTTGCGGGCGGTGCCCATCACGCCGTTGATCGACTCGGTGATCCACTGGTTGAACGCCGCGGACTGGGTCATACCGCGCACGACCGTGCAGGTGCCCGCCTTCTTCACACCGGGCAGCTTCTTGGTGACGGGCTTGCCCTGCGCGGAGACCTGCTGGTACTCGATGACGTCCTGTTCGAGGCTGAGGCCGCTGACCTCGGCGAGGTACTCGACCATCACGCCGTCGATCTGGAGGCCGAAATTGTGTGAAGTAAGGGCGTCACCCGGCTGGAGACTCATCTGACTTTCCTTCTAAGTGTGGTGAAGAGGGCGGTACGACGGCGGAGGGCCTGCTCGCGGCCTACTCCTCCAGCTCTCCATTGCCGCTGGAGAACTGGGCCAGCCGGAAGATCACGAACTCGGCGGGCTTGACCGGCGCGATGCCGATCTCGCAGATCACACGGCCGAGGTCGACCGACTCCGGCGGGTTGGACTCCTCGTCACACTTGACGTAGAACGCCTCCTCGGGACGGGCGCCGAACAGCGCACCCCCGCGCCACTCGTTCACGAGGAACGCCGAGACGTTGCGTCGGATCCGGGCCCACAGGGCGTGGTCGTTCGGCTCGAACACCACCCACTGGGTGCCGATCAGGATCGACTCCTCCAGGTAGTTGAAGTACCGGCGGACGTTCAGGTAGCGCCAGGCCGGGTCGGAGGAGAGGGTGCGGGCGCCCCAGATGCGGATGCCGCGGCCCGGGAACGCCCGGATGCAGTTCACGCCGATCGGGTTCAGCAGGTCCTGCTCGCCACGGGTGATCTGGATCTCCAGGTCCACCGCGCCGCGCACGACCTCGTTCGCGGGGGCCTTGTGCACGCCGCGCTCGGAGTCGTTGCGGGCCCACACGCCGGCCACGTGGCCGCTCGGCGGGATCAGCCGGGCCTTGCCGGCGGACGGGTCGAAGGACTTGATCCACGGGTAGTACAGGGCCGCGTACTTGGAGTCGTAGCCTGCCGTCTCCTGGCGCCACACCCGGATCTGACGGGCGTTCAGGCCGGGCGGCGGGTCGATGATGGCGACGCGGTCGCCCATCAGCTCGCAGTGGGCGATCAGGCCCAGCTGGACGGCCTTGACCGACTCCAGGTCGATCGCGCCGCGCTGGTAGGCGGCCATCAGGTCGGGCACCGCGACCATGGACACCTCGTCGACGGCCTCCAGGCCACCGAAGCCGGTGCGGTCGGAGCTGTCGCCCAGGTACTGCGCCGGGCCGACGGGCTGCGCGGCCTCGACCGCACCGGCCGGCGCGCCGGCGGGCGGGGCGGCCAGCGCGACCGTCTGGTTGTCCGGGCGGGCCAGCTGCGCGGCGGGCGCCGCCTCGGCCACGGTGATGAGCTTGGAGCGTTCCTTGACCTGGGTGACGACGTAGGAGCGGTTGCCCTTCTTCGCCGACACGTCGAACGTCTCGACGGCCTTGTCGCCGTCCTTGACGATCAGCTTGAAGCGCTCGGCGGGGCCTTCGCCCTCCGCGTCCGCGACCTCGACGCTCAGCGGGCCGCCGGTCTCGCCCGGCGCCACGGCCGTCACCGTGAACGTGCCGAGCTGCTTGGGCTCACCGGCCGGGAGGGCGGCCGGCGCGGAGCCGGAACCGGACACCGCGGCGGGCGACTTGGCGTCTCCGGCGGCACCCGCGGAGGTACCGCCGACGCGGACGACGTACGCCGCCGAGCCACCGTTGTTGAAGAAGCCGTAGACGGAGTGCGCCAGGTAGTAGCCGTCGGTGAAGTCACCGAACGCGGCCACGTACTGGGTCCAGTTGGTCACCAGCGTCGGCTCGTTGAGGGGGCCGGTCGGGGCGAGCCCGACGAAGGCCGCCACCGAGGTGCCCACCCCTTCGATCGGGCGGGAGCCGCTGGCCACCTCCTCGACGTATACGCCGGGCGACAGGTAGGACGGCATGCTGTGCTCTCCTCGGGGTACGCGTCAGGACGTCTTTCACCGTCACGCGCGAAGCGCGTCTGCCGAAACGGCTTCCGGTGCACGGTCCGGGGCACGGCTGTTGCCCTCCCGGGCAGCGCGGGCCGCCGGGCCCCGCCCGCGCCGCCGTCGCCGCCCCCGGTGCGCCGGGGTCCCCGGCGGGAGCACGGGGGCGGCTCCGGGGGCGGTGACGGGCCGTCGGGTCCCCTCGGGCAGCCGGTCGCGGCCCGGCAGGGCACGCACCCTGCCCCGTCGCCTCTGACCCCGCCCGCCGCCCTCCCCGTAGCGTCGGCACGTGAGCCTGTGGACATCCCTCGAACCCGCCTCCGTCACCGTCGACCCCGGCAGCCGGGCGACCGTCCGGCTGCGGGTGCGCAACACCGGTGACGTCGTCGACGAGTACCGCTTCGAGCCGGTCGGCCCGACCGCACCCTGGACGACGGTGGAGCCGCAGACCCTGCGGTTGTATCCGGGGACGACGGGCACGGTCGAGCTGACCTTCGCCCCGCCGCGCACCCCGGACGCGACGGCCGGCCCCAACCCGTACGCGGTGCGCATCACGCCGACCGAGCATCCGGAGGCGGTGACCGTCCCCGAGGGGAACCTGACGATCACGCCGTTCACCGAGGTGCGCGCGGAACTGGTGCCGCCGACGGTCAAGGGACGGTTCCGCGGCCGGCCGCGCCTCGCGATCGACAACATCGGCAACACCAAGCTCACCGCCTCGCTGAGCGGCAGCGACCACGGCGACCGGCTGGCGTACGAGCTCCAGCCGGCCAATGTGCAGATCGAGCCGGGCCGGGCGGTGTTCGTGAACACGACGCTGCGCCCGCGCCAGATCATCTGGTTCGGCTCGAAGGAGGAGCAGCGCTACAACCTGGCGGTGCGCCGGTCGGGAGCGCAGGCGCTGGAGGTGGAGGGCACCTTCGTGCAGCGCGGGTTCCTGCCGCGCTGGCTGGCGACGGCGCTCAGCCTGACGATGGCCCTGGCGATCGCCTTCGTGATGATCTGGCTGGCGTACAAGCCGCAGGTCAACAGCAGTGCCAACGAGAAGCTCGCGGAGGCCGGCGTCAGCACCCTCGCGCCCAGCCCCTCGGCCACGCCCAGCGCCCCGGCCCTGGTGCCCACCCCGACGGCCCCCGTCGTGGTCGAGGCGCCCGCCAGCAGCCAGGCCCCGGCCGACAGCGGCAGCGGTGGGGGCGGCGGGGGCGGCGGGACCGAGTCGAAGGCTCCCGTGAAGCCCAAGCAGGAGACGGCGGCCGACGCCGTGAACAAGCTCGCGGCACGCAGCGACGGGCGGCACATCTGCTACCGCGCCTATGTGGCGGACAAGGGCTGGCAGGACCCGGTCTGCGACGGCGCCATCGCCGGTACGACCGGCAAGAACCTGCCCATCAAGGCCCTCAACATCGCCACGGCGAGGACCGGCGGCGTCACGGGCAACGCCGCCCATGTGGTCGGGGGCTGGCTGACCGGCGACAAGTGGTCGAAGGCCGGCGACGGCGTCAACATGTGGATGGGCTCCAGCAAGCCGGCGGTCGCGGCGATGGAGGGCTACACGATCAAGACGATCGAGGGCTCCGTCTGCCAGAACGCGCACGTCAAGGACCGGGGCTGGCTGGGGAACGGCTGCACCAAGGCCGGTGACTGGATCTACGGCGGCAGCCCCATGGAACAGAAGCTCCAGCTGGAGGCCGTCCGCTTCACCGTCTGACACGTGGTGACACCCGGTCCGAAACCGGGTGAACGGGCACGACCGATCGTCCCTTTCGGGCAGCGGTCGTGCCCCCCGGCCTCCTGACGGGCCCTCGCCCCGCGGCATAGCGTCGACAGGTGACTCTGTGGACTTCTCTGGAACCGGCCGCGGCGACCGTCGACCCCGGCGGCACGACGACCGTCCGGCTGCGGGTGCGCAACACCGGTGACGTCGTCGACGAGTACCGCTTCGAGCCGGTGGGCGCGGTGGCACCCTGGACGGCGGTGGAGCCGCAGACGCTGCGGTTGTATCCGGGGACGACGGGCACGGTCGAGCTGACCTTCGCCCCGCCGCGCACCCCGGACGCGACGGCCGGCCCCAACCCGTACGCGGTGCGCATCACGCCGACCGAGCATCCGGAGGCGGTGACCGTCCCCGAGGGGAACCTGACGATCACGCCGTTCACCGAGGTGCGCGCGGAACTGGTGCCGCCGACGGTGAAGGGGCGGTTCCGCGGCCGGCCGCGGCTCGCGATCGACAACATCGGCAACACCCGGCTGACGGCGTCCGTCACGGGCACCGACATGGGCGACCACCTCGGGTACGAGTTCCGGCCGGGCAGCGTGCAGATCGAGCCGGGCCGGGCGGTGTTCGTCGACACGACACTGCGCCCCCGCCAGATCATCTGGTTCGGCTCGAAGGAGCAACGGCCGTACGCGCTGAGCGTGCAGCGGTCGGGGGCGGTGCCGCTCTCGGTGGACGGCACGTTCGTGCAGCGCGGGTTCCTGCCGCGCTGGCTGGCGACGGCGCTCAGCCTGACGATGGCCCTGGCGATCGCCTTCGTGATGATCTGGCTGGCGTACAAGCCGCAGGTCAACACCAGCGCCAGCGAGAAGCTCGCGGAGGCCGGCAGCACCGCGCTGCCCAGTCCGTCCGTCTCGGCGCCGTCGGCGCCGAAGGTGGACGCCTCCGCCGCACCGCTGCCCGAGCAGCAGACGTCCTCCGCCCCGGCCGCGCAGGAGGACGGCAGCGGCGGTTCCACGTCCGGTGGTTCCTCGGGGTCGGGCAGCGGGAGCGGCAGTGGATCCGGCGGCTCGGGCGGCACGAAGACGACGGCTCCCGTGCCCGGCGCCGTGATCATCGGCCAGGCCTCGGACCGGTGCATCGACATCACCGGCGCCCAGAACGGCAAGGGCAAGGACGGCACCCCGCTCCAGCTGTGGGACTGCGCCGGGTCGGCCAATCAGAAGTGGGTCTTCAAGAGCGACGGCACCGTGCGCGCGCTCGGTCTGTGCATGGACGTCGCCTGGGGGTCGAAGGACGACGGCGCCGTCATCCAGGTGGCCAACTGCTCCGGCAACCCGGCCCAGCAGTGGGTGCTGAGCCAGTACGGCGACCTGGTCAACCCGCAGGCCGACAAGTGCATCGACGCCAAGGACAACGGCACCGGCAACGGCACCAAGCTCCAGCTGTGGACGTGCTCGGGGACGCCCAACCAGAAGTGGCGCGCGGAGTAGTGGCCAACGGGTTCAGCCGGCCTACCAGTTGGCTTCGCCCGGCACCAGGCGGCCCGCCTTGCGGTACTCGCGGCGGGCCCCCCCCCGCAGGTCGCCGTCGCCGACCGGCTCCGCCCGGCCCGCGGGGGGGGGGGGGGCGGGGGCGGCCGGCGCGCGGGGCGGAACGCCGGGCCCCTGGCATCGGCCGGCCTACGGGGGGGCGTCGCCCGCCCCCGGGCGCCCCGCCTGGCGGTCCGCGGGGCGGGCCGCCTCCAGCAGGTCGCCGTCGCCGACCGGCTCGTCGCGTCCGGCGGCGAGGTAGGCGGCGGTGACGACGGCGCTGCGGATCGAACCGCCGGCCAGCTCGAAGTCCTTGGCCAGCTGCCCGGGATCGACGTCGGCGGCGCACGGCACGTGACACAGCCCGTGCCGCCACAGCGCGAGCCGTTGCCCGGCGTCGGGGAACGGGAAGTCGACCACCAGGTCCAGGCGCCGGGTGAACGCCTCGTCGATGTTGGCGCGCAGGTTGGTGGTGAGCAGCGCGATGCCGTCGAAGGACTCCAGCCGCTGGAGCAGGTAGGCGCTCTCCATGTTGGCGTACTTGTCGTGCGCGTCCTTGACCTCCGACCGCTTCCCGAAGACGGCGTCGGCCTCGTCGAAGAGCAGCACGGCGTCGGTGCGGTCGGCCTCCGAGAAGATGCGCTCCAGGTTCTTCTCGGTCTCGCCGACGTACTTGTCGACGATCGACGAGAGCTGGACGACGTAGAGATCGAGGCCGAGTTCGGCGGCGACGACCTCGGCGGAGAGCGTCTTGCCGGTGCCGGACTCGCCCGCGAACAGTCCGAGCACCCCTCGGCCGCGCCCGCCGCCGGCGCTGAGCCGCCAGTCGCCGAGCACCCGGTCGCGGTGCCGGGCCCGCAGGGCGAGCTCGCGCAGCTGGGTCAGCGGCCGTTCGGGCAGCACGAGGTCCTGCCAGCCGACGTCCGGCCGGATCCGCCGCGCGTGCCGTTCGAGGCCGGACGCCGACTGCTGCCGCGCGGCCAGCCGCACATGGTCGGCGGTGAGCGGCCCGCCCTCGAAGGCGGCCAGGACGGAGGCGGCCCGCGCGGCCCGGGCGACCCGCTCGCCGCCGAGGCGGTAGGGGGCGACGGTGGCGGCGAGGTCGAAGCCGGGGGCGGTGTCGAGGGGGCCGGCGGAGTCCAGCGCGGCCGCCCAGGCGGCCGTCCCGCCGGCCCGGCGGCGCGGCGCCTCCAGGACCAGCGGATCGTGCGTGGACCAGTGCGGGTCGTAGGGGCGCGGGTCCGTGAGCAGGACGGTGACGTCCTGCGCGTCGGCCAGCGCGCCGATCAGCGGCCCCGGCTGGTCCGGCAGGCCGGACAGCACGACCGCCCGGCCGCCGAGCCGTGCCTCGCGCAGCAGGCCGGGCACGCCGTCCTCGGGCCCGGTGAAGCGGAGGGCGTCGATTCCGGCGGCGCGCAGGGCGGAGGTGATCGCGGCGAGCCCGTCGCCCTCCCGGTGTTCGCGCAGATAGGCGGTGAGCGGGCCGCCCTCCCGCATCCGGCGCGCGAGCAGCCGGACGAAGTCCTCGTCGTCGGCGGGCAGCGGCGGAGGCAGCGGGTGCAGGTGTCCGTGCAGGGCGGCGTCCGGGGTGTCGTCGCCCAGCAGATGGGCGAGCAGCCGGTCCGGTACGCGCAACAAGCGGGACAGGAAGGGCCGTTCGGGCTCCTCGACGTCCAGCAGCCCGTACGCGCGCAGCGGCGCCGAGGAGTGGAAGCGGGCGCGGGCCGCGGCCAGGTGGGCGGGCACCCCGCACAGTTCGAGGGCGAGCCCCACGGTGGCCCGCCGCCTGCTCACATCGTCGTTGAGGTAGCCGTAGAGCGGCTCGAAGTCGCGGTCCAGATCGGGCGCGAGGGCGATGAGGAGGATCGCGGCGTCCAGCTCGGTGAGCCGGAGCCGGGCGGCGAGGGCGCTGAGCGAGTCGGTCGGGTCCGCTTCCCGGGGCGGGGTCGCGACGGGACCGGCGGCGGCCCGGCCACCGGCGAGCAGGTGCCGTACCGCCTCCTCGGAGAGGTACAGGCCACGCAGCGGATCGGAGGCCGTCGGGTCGGCGCCGGCCCGCCGGTCGACCAGAGCACCGACCCGGTCCCGCAGCACACCGACCCGCCCGAGCAACGCACCGGCCCGGTCGTCCCGGGCATCGAAACCCCCGTACCCCTCGTGCTCCCCGTGCTCTCCGTACCCCTCGTGCTCCCCGTGCTCCACAGGGCCGTGCCCGCCCGCGTCGCCGCCGTCGGCGCCCGGGCCGGTGTCGGCCGTGAACGGGTCGGCGCCGACCGCGAATACGGCGGTGGCGGGTACGGGTGCCTCGGCGTCGAGTGTGAACGTATCGGTGTCGGGCGCCGGCGCGTCGACGTCGGCCTCGGCCGCCCCGGTGTACGCGTCGTTCACCGCGGGTCCGGGCGGTGGGTGCCGGCCTCGCGGGCGGCGCGGGCCGCGGCCACCTGGTGGGGGCGGTGGGCGCGCTCGCCGGACTCCGGCGGGTCGCCGTCGATCCCGCGCAGGCGGACCGCCGCGCCCTCCGTGACCGGCGGCCCGGCGTCGTACTCCGGGTAGGCCGGGAAGGGGGCCGTGACCACCAGGTCCAGCGACGGCTTCAGCTCACCGCCCAGGGCGGACCAGATCTCGGCGAGGGAACGCGACTCGGTCTGGATGCCGGCCACCGTCACCGGCATCGCGAGCCCCAACGCGCGCAGGGAGCCCGGAAGCTCGTCGGCCGGAAGCATCTCGCGCGGCAGCAGCGTCGCCAGCACGGCCGACAGCAGCCGGTGTTCGTCCTGCGGGGTCCGCGTCCAGGCGGTCACCAGGTACGACAGCCGGAACCAGCGCGGCGGTTGACGGCGCTTCACGACGACGTCCCGCTCGTCCCGCACCGCCATCTGGCCGCGCTGGCGACGGGTCACGTCCTCACGGATGTCGTACAAGTAGGTGTTGATCACAGGGGCGTTGCGCCGGGCCGCCCAGTCCCGGGTCGGAGCCTCGAAGGAGACGTCGATGCCGGAGCCCGCGAGCGCGCCGCTCGAGAGCAGCTCTTTGAGGACCTCGTCCACCTCGTGGATCACCGTCGTGCTCCTCAACTTGCCGTGCCACACCCACTGTCCGACGATCGTGCCCCGGACCGCCCCGGATCCGCAGGCACGACAGGGTCGGCGGCCGGGCAGGGCATGCTGCCCGCGTGTCCGCCTTCGATTGCCCGTTCGGTCAGATGTAGCCTTCCCGCAGGGCATATGCCACCGCGTGCGCCCGGTTGCGCAGATGCAACCGCGTCGTGAGTCCGTGCATGACGTTCTTGACAGTTCGTTCGGAGTAGGACAGCTTGCTGGCGATCTCTCCGGTGTCCAGGCCCTCGGCGACCAGCCGCAGGACGTCCACCTCCCGTGGCGCGAGTCCCAGGGAGGGGGCGCCGGGCCGGCCCGCCGCACCGCGGTGCAGCGTGCCCACCTGGCTGATGAGCCTGCCGAGCAGGTCGGCGGGCAGGTCGCCGTCGCCGCGGTGGGCGGCCAGCACCGCCTGCACCAGCCGGTGCGCGGTGGCCTCGCGGCGCCAGACGATGGCCCCGACCCCGCACTCGATGACGTCCAGCAGTTCCGTCTCGCGGATCGTGCCCACGACGAGCACCGCCCGCGCCCCCTCGCTGCGCACGATCCGCCGCAGCCGGCCCAGTGCCCCCTCGTCGAGGTTGTCCTCGATCAGCAGCGCCACCGTGCCGGCGGCGGCCGAGACCTCCTCGCGGACCTCGACCTCGGGGCGCCCGCGCAACTGGCTGACGGCGCCCTCGCGGGAGATCGGGTCGGGTGCCTGGACGGCCACGGGAATCCGCCGCCGGGTGCCGAGGGCGACGCCTGGAACGGCGGCGCCCATCGCGGCGATACCCGCGGTGCCGGTCTCTGTTGTCCGTGGTGAGCTGAGCAACCGTTTCCCCCAAGTTCACGGTCCCGCCGTCCGATGGGGACCGGTGACGGGTGGGTACGGTCCAAACTTCTGTGACCTCCGGGGCGCGCGCAATCGTGGAGCACCACGAGGCGGACCACGAGAGCAAGCCCCCGAGCACCACGATTCGCCTGCATTGTCGCAGGTCAGAGCATTTTCGGTCGATGCGTGCCGAGGCACCGTGAGTCTCGCCACAACGGCCGCGCGGACCCGTACCGAACCGCACGACCTCTACGTGTACATGGACAAGTCCGATGTGCCCGACAGCAGGAGGCAGGGATGACCGGACCGTTGCGGGAACGCGAGGACGCGCACGCGCTGCTCACGGCGGAGGCGGAACGGGCCCGAGCCGGCGCAGGCCGTCTCGTCCTGCTGCGCGGGGCCACGGGCACCGGCCGGTCCGCCGTCCTGGAGGCCGCCGCCGCGCACGCCACCCACCTGGGCCTGCGGGTGCTGCGCGCCCGCTGCTCACCGGACGACATCGCGCTGCCGTTCTCCTCGGTGCTCCATCTCCTCGGCTCCGTACCCGAGTTCGCGGACGTCGGGCCGGGCGACGACGACCGGGGGAGCGCGGCGCGGCTGTGGCGGCTGCTGCGTTCGTACGCCGACGAGTCGCCGCTCATGGTGGCCGTCGACGACGTCCACCTCGCCGACGAGGCCTCGCGCCGCTGGTTCGTGGAGGCGGCCCGCCGCATCGACCGATTACCGGTACTCCTGGTGGCCACCGAGCGCAGTCAGTACGACATCGACCCGCGGCCCGCCGGTCTCACCCACGCCCTGTCCCCGTCCGTGGTCCGTACCCACACCCTTGCCCCGCTCACCGACAACGCCTCGGCCGACCTGGTCCGGGCGGCCTTCCCGACGGCCTCCGACCGGTGGACGGCGGACTGCGTGCGGGCCGGCGCGGGCAGCCCGCTGCTTCTGCACGCCCTCCTCGACGACCTCGACGGCGCCCCGCCGCCGACGGCCGTCCCGAGGACGTGCGCCGCGCTGTACCCGGGTTCCTACCCGGCGGCCGTCTCCTGGTGGCTGGACAGCGCGGGCCCGGCGACGGCGGAGGTGGCCCGCACCCTCGCGGCCCTGGAACAGGCGGAACGCACGGAACGGACGGAACGGGCGGCGAGCGATGTACGGGCCGCGCGGAAGGCGAGTGCCGAGCGGGCGGGGAACGCCGAGCGGGCGGCGAGTGCAAAGCGGGCGGCGAGTGCAAAGCGGGCGGAGGGCTCCGTCGCCCGCGACACCGTCCCCGTTCCTTTCTCCTTCCCCCTCCCCGACCCCGTCCCTGATCCCGAGAGCGACAACTGCACCGACACCGTCACCGAAGCCGCCCATGAAGCCCTGCCCGCCGCCGAAGTCGCCACCGACGCCCTCGCCGCGCTCGTCGCCGACGCCTCCGGCGCCGACCCGGCCCGTGTCTCCGGGTGGTTCACCGCGATGACGCGGCTCGGCGTGCTGCGCCCGGACCGGGCCGGCCGCCCCCGCTACGCGCACCCGCTCCTGCGGGACGCCGTCCTCGGCGGCTGGTCCACCGCCCGCCGTCAGGACGCGCACCGGGCGGTCGCCCAGGCGATGCTGCGCCGGGGCGACCACCTCGACGCCGTGGCACGGCAGTTGCTGGGCAGCGCGCCCACCGGCCTGTCCTGGGCGCTGCGCGTGCTGCGCGACGCCGCCACCGTGGCCGCCCGGGACGCCCGCCCCGGCGACGCCGTCCGCTACCTGCGCCGAGCCCTCCAGGAACCGTTGCCCGACGACCTGCGGCAGCGGCTCCTCACCGAACTCGGCTCCCTGGAGTACGCCTCGGCCGACACCCCGGCGGGCATCCCCCGGCTGGCCGAGGCGCTCGACCTGCCCGCCGAACCCCGGGACCAGGTCCGTACGGCCATCGCGCTGGGCACCGCGCTCGTGGGCCGGGGGGAGGTCCGTACGGCGGTGGAGGTGCTGCGCCGGCTGGAGGGCCGGCTGGCCGGTCACCCCGACCTGGCGCGGGCCCTGCAGACCGCGTCCGCGCTGCTCTCGGACCAGGACCAGACGGTCCGCCGGGAGGCCTACCGCTGGCTCACCGACACCGCCGAACGCTCCCCGGAACTCGTCGGCGCGTCCGGGCAGGCCCTGCTCGTGCGGTACGCGGCGACCGCGGGCGACCTCCCGGCGCAGGAGGCGATGCGACGGCTGCGCACCCTCCTGACGGAACCCGCCGATCCCCTGGCCGAGCCGTTCCTGCTGGGCACGGCCGCGGCGGTGGCCCAGTGGGCCGACGAACTCGACGAAGCCGAACGCCTGGTGGAACGCGGCCTGGCCGGCCAGCATCCGAGCCTCCTGCACCCGATGGAACAGGCCCTGCTGGACACCAGGTGGGACATCGCGGCGGCGCGGGGCGCGTACGGCACGCTGCTCGCCGTCCTCCCCGAGGCGGGCCGTGCCCGGCGCACCGGCGGCAGCCCGGTCAACGCCGACGCGCACACCCTGCTCGCGCTGGTCGAGACGGGCCGTACGCCGCAGGCCCGCCGGCTGGCCGACACCTTCGACCTCCGCGACACCCCGGACTCCTGGGAGCTGAACCGGTTCCTGTACGCGCGGGGCGTGCTGCGCTACACCGAGGGCGATGTCGCGGGCGCCCTGCACGACTTCCTGGAGTGCGGCCGGCGTCAGTCCGCCCGCGCCGTGCACAGTCCGGTCGTCACACCGTGGCGGACGGCGGCCGCGGAGTGCCGGCTGGCGCTGGGCAACCCCCAGGAGGCGGTGGCCCTGGCGACGGAGGAACTGCGACTGGCCCGGGTGTGGAACACCCCGCGCACGACAGGACGGGCGCTGCGGGTCCTGGGCCGGGCCACCCGGGGCCGGCGTGGCCTGGAACTGGGCGCCGAGGCGGTGGCCGTCCTGCGGGACTCCCCGGCCGAGGCGGAACTCGTGGCCTCCCTCCTCGCCCACGGCCGGCAGTTGACCGCCGCCGGTGAACGCGGGCGGGGCCGCGACCATCTGCGGGAGGGCGCCGAACGCGCCGAACGGCTGGGCAGCGTCCGCCTGCTGACCTACGCCGAGCAGGCCCTCCGCACCGCGGGCGGCCGCCGTACCACGCCCGCGCACACCGGTTCCGGGTCCCTCACCGGCAGCGAGCGCCGCATCGCGGAACTCGCGGCGGACGGCCGCACCAACACCGAGATAGCGGACCTCCTGCATGTGGCCCGCCGTACCGTGGAAACCCACCTGACCAGCGCCTACCGGAAGTTGGGCATTCGGCGCCGGGGCGAGTTGCGGGGCGTGCTGGACGACTGAGGCGGCTGCGTGGCACCGGGTCGGCGCGCGCCGCCGGACCTACGATGAGGGGATGGCCGTCGACCTCTTCGCAGGCATCCCCGTCAACGACTACGCAGCGGCCCTCGCCTGGTACGAGCGGCTGCTCGGCGCCCCGCCCGCGTTCTTCCCGAACGACACGGAGGCCGTCTGGGAGCTCGCCGAACACCGCTACCTGTACATCGAGCACCGCCCGGGCCACGAGGGCCACGCCCTGAACACCCTCTTCGTCGACGACCTCGACACCCGGGTCGCCGCCATCACCGGCCGCGGTCTGGCCCCGACCCGCCGCGAGACCTACTCCAACGGCGTGCGCAAGGTCACCTTCCACGACCCGGACGGCAACGAGATCGGCTTCGGCGGGGCTCCCGCCTGACCGCCCGACGCCCCCTGGCCCGGCCCGCGAAGCACCAGTTCAGGGCCCGGTTCCCGGTGCGCTCAGGCCGCTGTGACGGGCCTGTGACCGGAGGAGTGGCTTCCGCCACAGCCCGTCCGGCCCCGCCCTGGTGGGGTGACCAGATGCGTACCGCACTCTCCGTACTGCGCGGCTGTCTGCCGCCGCTCCTGGTACACCTGCTGATCGGCCTTCCGACGGCCGTCGTCCTGCTGTGCGCGCGCTGGTACCTCCGCTACGGGCACTGCACCTACGAGGACCTCGGCCTCCGCGACCTGGACCGGTGCACGTACGACCAGATCGAGGACGGCGGTTTCGTGCGGATCACGCTCGTCCTGTTCGCGGTCTTCGTCGCGCTGCTGCTCGTCCTCTTCGACGGCCTGCGCCCCCTGAGGACGGGCCGCCCCCTCAAGTTCCGGCTGCTGACCCTGCCCGCGATCCTGCTGCCCTACGCCGTGTACGCCGCCGTCGGCGGGTGAGCGCGGGCCGGCCCCGCGACCGCCGGAGGCAGGTGACGCGGATCACTTCCGCGGCGCCGATCACTTCTCCCGCCCGCGCCGGTCGTACGGACATGACTGAAGCTGTGAAGGGCCCCGCGAGTTACTTCCCCTCGATCGAGAAGAAGTACGGACGTCCGATCGCCGAGTGGAAGACCCTGATCCGGGCCTCGCCGCTCACCCGGCACATGGAACTCGTCGCCTGGCTGAAGAGCGAGCACGGGCTGGGGCACGGCCACGCCAACGCGCTGGTCGCGCACACGCTGGCGGAGGACGCCGGCGTGTGAGCTCCCGCCGGCCCCCGGCCCGGTCTCAGCGGCCGTTCGCGGTGTTGCCGTTGCCCTTGGCGGGGGAGCGGCGACGGCCCTGGGAGGTGGGTCGTCCGCCCTGGGAGGTGGGACGGCCGTTGCCCTGGGCCGCGGGACGGCCACGGCGCGAGCGCGCGGTGGACGCCGAGCGCGCGGGACGCTCCTCGGTGACCGCCGGAGCCAGGACGACGGGCACGCCGGAGGGCGCCTGCGCGCCGGTGATACGGCTCAGCTCGGTCTCGCCCGAGCGGACCCGGGTGGTCTGCGGGGTGATGCCGGCGTCGGCCATCAGCCGCGTCATCTCACGGCGCTGATGGGGCAGGACCAGCGTGACGACGGTGCCGGACTCGCCGGCGCGTGCCGTACGGCCGCCGCGGTGCAGGTAGTCCTTGTGGTCGGCGGGCGGGTCGACGTTGACGACCAGGTCGAGGTTGTCGACGTGGATGCCGCGGGCCGCGACGTTGGTCGCCACCAGCACCGTGACGTGGCCGTCCTTGAACTGGGCCAGGGTCCGGGTCCGCTGGTTCTGGGACTTGCCGCCGTGCAGGGACGCGGCGCGCACCCCGACCGCCAGCAGCTTCTTCGCCAGCCGGTCCGCCGCGTGCTTGGTGTCCAGGAACATGATCACGCGTCCGTCGCGGGCGGCGATCTCCGTCGTCGTGGCGTGCTTGTCCTCGTCCTCCACGTGCAGCACGTGGTGCTCCATCGTGGTGACGGCGCCGGCCGACGGGTCGACCGAGTGGACGACGGGGTCGTGCAGGTAGTTCCGCACCAGCCGGTCGACGTTGCGGTCCAGGGTGGCGGAGAACAGCATCCGCTGGCCGTCGGGAAGCACCTGGTCGAGCAGCTGCGTCACCTGCGGCATGAAGCCCATGTCGGCCATCTGGTCGGCCTCGTCGAGGACGGTGATGGCGACCCGGTCCAGCCGGCAGTCGCCCCGGTCGATGAGGTCCTTGAGGCGGCCGGGCGTGGCCACGACGACCTCGGCGCCGCCGCGCAGGGCGCTCGCCTGCCGGCCGATCGACAGACCGCCGACGACCGTGGCGAGCCGCAGCCGCAGCGCGCGGGCGTAGGGGGTGAGGGCGTCGGTGACCTGCTGGGCCAGTTCCCGGGTCGGGACGAGGACCAGGGCCAGCGGCTGCCGGGGCTCGGCCCGCTGTCCGGCCGTGCGGGCCAGCAGCGCGAGCCCGAAGGCGAGGGTCTTGCCGGAACCGGTGCGGCCACGGCCCAGGACGTCCCGGCCGGCCAGCGAGTTCGGCAGCGTGGCGGCCTGGATCGGGAACGGGGTGGTCACACCCTCGGCACCGAGGGCGGTCAGCAGCCGCTCGGGCATGTCGAGTTCGGCGAACGACTCGACGGCCGGCAGTCCCGGGGTGAGGGTCACGGGCAGCGCGAATTCACCGCCGGACGCGGCGGGACGACTCCCGCGTCCACTCCGCCCGGGCTTGGCCGAACGGGAGGGGGCGCCCTGGCGCCGGTCCGTACGGGAGCGGACGGAGCTGTTGCGGTTCATCCGATACCTTCCTCGAAAGGGCAAAATGCCATGGGCCGGGGCCCGCACTCAGGAGTGCGGGCCCCGGCCACGTAGTCCGCGTGATGCGCAGCCGATCGCGTCAGCGTCAGCGTCAGGCGGCGTCAGGCGGTTCAGGCGGGCTGGATGTTCTCCGCCTGCGGGCCCTTCTGGCCCTGAGTGACGTCGAAGGTAACCTTCTGGCCTTCCTGAAGCTCACGGAAGCCGGACGTGGCGATGTTCGAGTAGTGGGCGAACACGTCAGCGCCGCCACCGTCCTGCTCGATGAAGCCGAAGCCCTTTTCCGAGTTGAACCACTTCACGGTGCCAGATGCCATGTTGAATCTCCCTATGGGGCAATGCCCGGACTCCGCACCTTGCGGACCCGGGTGCGGCAGGATCGGGAATGCCCCAAAAACAAAAAGAGTGCCCGTCGACGGAAGGTCGAAGAGCACTCAAAAGCCTCTGGTAACCGAAACTGCCACTTTTATCACGGTAGCACAGGTCCGGATGAGGGGCCGGGGACCGGGAGAGCGCCACCGAGACGTGTTGAGGACGTCGTCCCAGGCATATGAGTACCCGTACTCAAGAGGAACACTCCCGCCGCTCGGCAGGCTGATCGCAC
Source organism: Actinobacteria bacterium OV320 (assembly GCA_001298545.1). Classification (GTDB taxonomy): domain Bacteria; phylum Actinomycetota; class Actinomycetes; order Streptomycetales; family Streptomycetaceae; genus Streptomyces; species Streptomyces coriariae. The sequence goes on along the minus strand of LJCX01000028.1, from coordinate 387,183 downwards.
ACCCGGTGCGGCCGTGCGGCCGGCCGGCCGTCGAGCCGTGCGAAGGAGCCCACCGTGTCTGGGACCAGGAACCGAGTGGGAGTGGGCCGCGCCCTGGCCGGTGCGGCCGTGGCGGCCATGGCGGCCGCCGTGGCCGTCGCGACGCTGACCGGCTGCTCGTTCCAGATCGAGGAGGCGAGCTGCGGCGGCGGCGAGTACCCGGTGCTGGCCGTGAACAGCGGCGGCGGCGACTGTGTGCCGGACGGCGAGGAGCCGGCCGAGGGCTGGGCCCGCTATCCGCAGGGCAAGGTCCCCGAGAAGGTCGGCGACAAGTGGGACGTCTACTGGAGCACCCACACCCTCGACGAGAACGGCGAGATCATCGAGCTCCCCGAGGGCGGGTGAACGCCCGCTGTATAACGGGACGATGATTTATCACGTCGTGCCGCTCGACGACTGGAGCACCGCCCCCGAGCGGCCCTACGCGCCGGCCTCGCTCGCGGAGGACGGGTTCGTCCACTGCTCGCCCGACGAGGCGACCACGCTCGCCGTCGTCAACGCGTTCTACCGGACCGGCCCCCGGCCGCTGCTGGCGCTCGTGCTCGACGAGAAGCGGCTCACCGCGACCTGCGCATGGGAGGCGGCCGCGCCCGCTCCGCCGCCCGGAGTCGCCGAAGGCACCCTGTTCCCGCACGTGTTCGGGCCGATCGACCGGGACGCGGTGACCCGCGTCCTGGAGGTCCGATGGGACGAGAACGACCTGGCGACCGGCCTGACCGACAGGGGCTGACGGGACGTCGGCTGACGGGCTTCAGCTGACAGGCGTCTGCGCCGACGCCCCGGCCGGGCGGCGCATCTTCACCTTGCCGAGCGTGGCGACGCCGACGGCGGCAAGGGCGCGCTCAGAGGTCGAACTCGTGCGGCGGCAGGTCGAGGGTGAAGCACGCCTCCCGTACGACGGCCTGCTCGGTCTTGTCGAAGTCGCCGTCGGCGCCGCCGATCACGATGCCGATCTGGATGACGGCCCGTGCCTCGGCCGGCTTCTTCTTCGCCTTGGCGATCTCCTGGAGAACGCTGACCTTGCCGAAGTCGAAGTCGGTGGTCAGCTTGTTGAGGTTGTCGTCGAAGCGCCGCTGGAGATCCGTGGCGTCGAAGTTCTGCAGCACCTCGTTGGAGGCGATCAGCTGTGCCACCCGGCGCCGCTCCGCGGGGTCGATGGTGCCGTCCGCCGCCGCGACCAGGGCACACATCGCCATGCTCGCGTCACGGAAGGCGCCGCTCTTGAGGTCGTTCTTCTTCGACACGAGCTGGGTCTGCATCGTCGACGCGGACTCCTTGATGCGGTCCCACAGGGCCATGAGAACTCCAGAAGGTCGGGGCGGAGTAAGTGACTGCACAAGATCTACAGCAACGTAGAAACTAACCGCCGCCCCGATAAGTTCCCTGGTTCGCCTCGGCCCCCTCAGCCCCCGTTCCCCGGGGCCGGTCGCCGCGCAGTGTGATGCGGTGCATGTCGAGCGGGCCCCGGGGCGGGACCCGTCGCGCGTGCGCCCCCGGTGGGCCCTGCGCACGTCCGTGAGCTGGGGCCGAGCAGCCCCGGCCCCATCAGCCGAGGCAGATCAGGCCCAGCAGGCAGACGTCCGAAGGCGAGGTCCCCGCGGGGGCGGTGCTCGTCGAGGAGGACGACGAGGAGTTCGACGAAGACGACGACGATGAAGACGACGACGATGAAGACGACGACGATGACGACGAAGTCGAGGAATTGGCGGCGGAGTTCGAGGCGGAGTTCGAGTTCGAGGACTCCGTGCCGTCGGTCGAGGTGGCGGCGGACGACTGCTGCCCACCCGCGCCACTCGCGCCACTGGCCCCGTTCGTGCCGGTCGTGTCCGTGGTGCCGGTCGTGCCGGTGGCCGTTCCGTCGGCGGACGAGGTTCCGGTCCGCTGCCGGGGTACGGACGGCACCGTGGCGGGGGAGGAGGCCAGCGAGTCCGGGTGGGTGTTCGTCGACGACCGCGGGGTGCTGGGTGAGGGCGAGGTCCGGTGCGCGCCGGAGCGGCTCACCGTCGGCAGGGTGTGCTCCAGGGTCGGTTCCTCGCCGCCCGCCGTGGTCGGGGTCTCCGGCATGGTGGCCGCCTGTGCCTGGTCGCCGGTCTGGCGGTCCAGCGCGGCGAAGGTCAGACCGCCTCCGACGAGGGCGACCGCCGTCGCGACCACGGCTCGACGCTGGTTCTTCTTCCAGCGGGCCAGCTGCCGCCGCCGGGCGGCCCGCCCCTGCCGTGCGTAGGGAACGGCCGTCGCGGACGGCACGCTCTCGGAGTCGGGCGACGGGGCGGCCGACGCCGGGGTGTCCCCGTACGTCGAGGTGTCCGCGTACGGGGCGGTGTCCGCGTACGTCGAGGTGTCCGCGTACGGCGGCGACGCAGGCGTGAGTCTCGCAGGCGTCGGATCCGGCACCGGGGGTGATATCCGTGTCGTCATCGCGACCCGGGCCGGGGCGATGCCGCGGTCGACCGTGACCGGCGCGATGTCCGGAGCGTAGGCGCCGCATCCAGGGCACACCAGGGCGCCGTTGAGATGCCGGCGACACGTGGAGCAGTAGTCCATCTGCGGTCTTCCTACGCGGGGGTCCGATGGCCGGCAACGCTAACGACTCGTTCGAAGGACTGTGTGCAGTCTGTGTGACGCTCCTGCACGGATCCCTTGAGGAGATCGAGCGCACCCGAGCAGACACCACACATCCGTCCACAGATGTGAACAGAGAACAGGTACGCGTCTCTTGACGCGCCCACGCCACGCCCCTAACTTCCGGGAGAAAGCGCTTTCTGGTCCGGCCGACCCGCACTCGTTCCGTTCCTGGAGATGAATCATGCAGCTGAGATCCGTCATGACCTGCGTCAGCCTGGTGGCAGGAGCGCTCGTCGCGCTGTCCGGCACCACGGCCCAGGCGGCCACCACCACCCGCTACGAGGCGGAGACCTCCCCGGCGGTCTGCGCCGGCACCATCGACTCCGACTGGACCGGCTACTCCGGCAGCGGATTCTGCAACGGCACCAACGCGACCAGCGGCTACGCCCAGTTCACCGTGAACGCGGCCACGGCCGGCACGGCGACGCTCAACGTCCGCTTCGCCAACGGCGGCGGCACGGCGCGCCCGGCCTCCCTGGTCGTCAACGGCACGACCGTGCAGACGCCGTCCTTCGAGGCCACCGCCGCCTGGTCGACCTGGGTCACCAAGACGCTCACGGTGTCCCTCAACGCGGGCAGCAACACCGTCCGGCTCACCCCGACCACCGCGGCCGGTCTGCCCAACGTCGACTACCTGGAGGCGACGACCGCCGACAGCACCACACCCCCGGCCGGCGGCGCGCTCTACGTCTCACCGAGCGGCACGGACGGCGCGGCCGGCACCCAGTCGGCCCCGACCACCCTCACCTCGGCGATCAGCCGGGTCACCGCGGGCGGCACGATCTACCTGCGCGGCGGGACGTACGCCCAGCCGTCGACGGTCACCGTCCCGGCGACCAGCAGCGGCACGGCGAGCGCGCTGACCACCCTGTCCGCCTACCCGGGTGAGACGCCGGTCCTCAACTTCTCGGCGCAGAGCGAGAGTTCGTCGAACCGCGGGCTCCAGCTGTTCGGCTCGTACTGGCATGTCTACGGAGTCGTCGTCGAACACGCCGGTGACAACGGGATCTACGTCGGCGGCAGCCACAACGTCATCGAGCGCACCGTCACCCGCTTCAACCACGACACCGGGCTCCAGCTCGGCCGGATCGCCTCCAGCACGCCCGCCGCGCAGTGGCCGTCCGACAACCTGATCCTCTCCGCCGAGTCGCACGACAACGCCGACTCCGACGGCGAGGACGCCGACGGCTTCGCCGCGAAACTCACCACCGGAACAGGCAACGTCTTCCGGTACGCCGTCTCGCACCACAACATCGACGACGGCTGGGACCTCTACACCAAGACCGACACCGGAGCCATCGGCCCGGTGACCGTCGAGGACTCCCTCTCCTACAGCAACGGCACCCTCTCCGACGGCACCGTGAACACCAACGGCGACCGCAACGGCTACAAGCTCGGCGGCGACGACATCGCCGTCAACCACGTCGTCCGGCGCAGCATCGCGTACCGCAACGGTCATCACGGGTTCACGTACAACAGCAACCCGGGCTCCATGGCCGTGTCGAACAACCTGAGCGTCGACAACGCCGAGCGCAACTACTCGTGGGACGCGGGGACCTCGGTGTTCCGCACCAACACGTCCTGCCGGTACAACGTCAGCGGCTCCAACGACAAGACGGTCGGTGACGCCGACAGCACCAACCAGTTCTGGACCGGCGCCAACGGCTCCCGGTGCGCCTCCTCCTACGGCGGCGCCCTCGCCTGGTCCTTCGCCTCGAACGGCCAGCTGGTGGTGACGCTGGGCGGCACCAAGGTGACGCTGTAACGAGCGGCCGGCCGACACGGGTGCGAGGGGTCCTCCCCTCGCACCCGTACGCGGTGTTCTCCAGCCGTCTCCAGCCGTGTCTAGCCGTCGACGTCGAGCGCCGTCCCGTACAGCCGGTCCACCTTCAGCCGGACGACCACCCGGCGTTCGGCGACCTGCTGCTCCAGGAACGCGTCCTCGTCCTCGCCCTCGGGTCGCGCGTCCGCCGGGATCATCCCGAGCAGCTCCCGTCCGACCGCGTCACCGGGGACGGCCGTGACCCCGGAGACCTCGGCCTCGCCCTCGGCGACGGCGAACGACCACACGTCGTCGCCCGACACATGCAGGGCGGCGTGCGGGTCGCGGCGCAGGTGCTGGAGCTTGACGCGGTCGGCCGTCGTCGAGAACCGCACGATCCGGGCGTCGGCGTCCCAGCTGTAGAGCATCGTGGTCAGGTGCGGATGCCCGGTACGCCGGACGGTGGCGAGCGTGCCGAACCGCTGTCGCCCGAGCAACTCGGAGAGCGCGTCGTCGGACAGCGTACGAGGTGCGGGACCTTGAGTCATGACGTGATCAACTCCCTTGATCCCACAGGTATTTCAATTCACCGACATTCCACGGGAACTGCGGGGAGCGACGAGCGCCCGCCCGAAGCAGTGCATGTTGTGGGTCGGAGTACGTGCCGGCGATTCCGACAATCTCGATGTCCAGTCCCGCCTCCACGCGGGTCTCCCGGACTGCGCAGTCGGGCAGGGACATCACCGATGTTCATGGCACCACTGGGCAGCGCCCACATGCCGTTGTCGGTCCGGCGCTGGAGCAGGATGCGCCCCGCACCGTCGGAGACGACGACAGAGGCCGCAGGTACGAGGCTGTTCGCCCTGGGTGCGCTCGGGTCGTCCTCGTAGTCACGCCTGTCCATCGATCTCACTTTCCCTTACAGGTGTGCCCCGCAGCCGCTCAGTCGTGCTCGCGTAGGGCAGCGACGAGCTGTCGCCCCTCATCGGCCCCGCGACGCAACAGCACGGCCGCGGCGGTGTGCAGCTCGTTCCAGGAGTGTGGGCGGCCGATGGCTGCGGCATCGGGCAAGCAGGCCAGGCCTGCGGCAAGCGACTGGGCGGCCTCTCCGGCGCCTGCCAGCGCGTGCGTGAGGCAGGCGCGGTACCAGGTCTTGTCCCGCAGGTAGTCGTCGGGCAGTGCGTCCAGTCCGACGGTCAGGTGATCGACAGCGCCCCGCCAGTCCCGTAGGTGCAGAGCGGCCATGCCCCGCTGGAGGGTGAACCACGTCTCTCCGTAGAAGTACATCCACGGAGGTTCGTCTTCGGGGCGCTGTGACGCGCGGCTGATCAGGCCCTGCGCTTCGTCCAGGCGGCGGTGCGCGTCGTCGGAGTCGCCATTGAGGGCGTGGCCGCGGGCCTCCATCTGAGCGGCCATGCCCTGCACGCCGAGGGAAGTGCCGGGGGCAGACCAGCGGGCGGCCTCCGCCAACCGGACGCACCGGGTGCCGCGGCCGCCCGACCAGGCCATGTGTGCCTTCATGCTCAGTGTCGTGGCAGCCATGTTGGCGTCGCCGGCTTCCAACGCCCATTCGTGGCTGCGGTCGTACCAGGCCAGTGCAGCGGCCGTTTGTGCTTGGTCCTGCGCCATCCAGGCGAGGAACTGTGCATGCTCGGAAGCGAGACGCACCACACGGCAGGCAAGCGGCCCGCGGGCTCCCGCGTACAGGTCGACGACCGTTCGGAGCTGCTGTCGCATGACGGTGACGAGCGGGCGTGAGCCGATCTGGTCCTCGGCGCGCCGGTGTTCTGCGAGCAGCCGATCAAGCCAGTCCAGAGTAGGGGCGTCCACGTGGTGCTCGGTGTCGACGACACTCGTCACGCGCGCCAGCAGGTCCTCGTCGGGCCCCGTGCCGGTCAGGGCGAGCCGGGGTACCGAGGTCGGCGGCGCACCTGTGGCCTGAAGATGCTCAGGAATCTCGAGACCAGCCACGATGCGCTGTTGTACTTCGACGGAGGTCACGCGGCGGCGGCCTCGCTCGATGTCCGAAACATCTGGTTGGGCCAGGCCGACGAGTTCTCCGAGCTTGGTCTGACTGAGGCCGGTGAGCTTGCGATAGGTGCGGAAGACCGCGCCCCAGTCCTCTTCAACAGCCGCGGTGGTGAGCGTCGGATGAGACCAGAGATTGGTGCGGGAGTCGCCCATAACTCCAATATAGGACACGGCTATAGGGCGGTGAGATGGGAAAAAATCGCGCTGGGCGCGAGGGTCTTGACACGACAGACCCCCGCGGCCGCGCGAACGACCCGGGGGCGTGGCTGACTGGTTTGGAGTCGACGTGACGCACCGTACAGCCCCAGCGCAAGGTGTGGCAGAGCATGCCCCAGTTGATCCGCCCGACATCCCTGCGATGCGGGAGACGGCGCAGATCCTGCTGGACTCGGACCTCCTGGCGCTGCCCCCGGCGGCCGCTGAACCGGACACCCTGACGCAGGCGGCGCGCGGCCACATGGAGATCCTCATCCCGGAGGTCGAGCAGGCGGCCGGGAAGCCGGCCGAGCGCAGTGTCCCCCGCTACTGCGCCCTTGCCTGTGTCGGGGAAGCGCGCGGGAAGCTCCGGGCCGAGCCTGGCCATGGGCCTGGTGGAACGCTCGGATACGCCCAGCGACTGGCCCGGGTCCTGAATGCCCTTTGCGACCACTACGAGAAAATCGGTGGTCACTCGTGACGACGGAGGTCATCAACACCGAGGATCTGTCCACCGAGTGCACGTTGGCGCGACAGCCCGGCTACGCGGACCTTCACACCCGGTGCCGCCAGCTCAGGGACATCCCCGTCCCACACTCCACAGGCCTACTGCTCGTGCGCCGATGTCGCTGCTCGTGCCACCGGCAGCCGCCTGGAAAGTCGGCGTGAGGGCCACCAGCGCCCTTTCATGCACGTGGGGGCCGTGGCCGCCCCGGTTCTCCCCTTGGTGCTCGCGCGCAAAACCGTACTGACGTACCCCCATGGCGACCGCAGGGGCAGGGTCGCACCCGGATCACCCCTCTTTGCCGTGCTCCATCAGACATGGCGGGAAGGACCCGCAACACATCCGCCCCGGCTGCGGCCGCCGACAGGTTGAGCCCGGGGCGGCCTCCTCAAGACGCACAACATCCCAGAATGGAAGGCAAATGACCGTTACCCTCGAGCAGCCCGCGAGCACGCGCACGCGGGAGCCGAAGGAACTCCTCAACGCCGTCGCTCCCCACATCACGGAGTTGACCGTCAACGTATTCGATTCCGGCCTCAGCCTGTGGGAGCGCGAGGTCGCGCTCCTTCTCCGGGACCACATCATGGTGCGAGACATGGCCGAGCGGATCCTCGGGAACGCCATCATGTATGTCATGGGGAGCATCGAGAACCCTGGTCAGCACCTCGGCGTCGGCAAGCTCGTCGACATCGGCGTTCACCAGCTCATCCTTGACACGCCCGTATGGTGGGGCATCTGCCGTGCCTACAACGGCGGGCGGTTCAAGCATCACGCGCCGTTCGTCGAGCGCCGCCGCGACGGCCTCTGCCTGCGTACCGGGGACTTCCTCAAGAGCCAGGGCTGGGCGATCGACGAGGAGCTGTGGGCCATCGACGGCACTGATTGCTCGCCGTGCGACGACAAGGTCCCCGACAGTCACTGAGCTCGCTGAAGTGCCCCCGCCCTCACGGCTTCCCGAGGGCGGGGGCTCCCGCGTTCCGACGACCGGAGGAATAGCTGTGCCCGTACCGCATGACATCGCAGCCGAGACCGAATTGTGGGACGTCTACGCCGAATCCGCCTTCAAGGACGACGCCGAGCCCGCGTTCTGCTGGACCCAGTACGCCGGACACGGCCCGGGGCCGGAGCTGCTGGGCAGGCCGACCAGGGTCCTGGAGATCGGTTGCGGAACCGGCCGAGCCCTTGCACATCTGGCGCAGCAGGGGATCGAGGCCCACGGTGTCGACCTTTCCGCGGTCATGGTGAAGAAGACCAGCGAGCGCTGGGCCGACACCGGCGCCACGTTCGAATGCGGCGAGGTTCTGGAGTGGCTGGCCGCCCGCGACGACACCTTCGATGCCGTCTACTCGATCTTCGGCGCGGCCTGGTTCACCGACCCCGGGCGCCTCTTTCCCCTGGTGAGGGACAGGCTCGGCCCCGGCGGGGCATTCGTGTTCTCACAGCCGCCCGCGATTCCCGGCGCATACGGCCCGCAGGGCATGTACAAGGGAGGCTTCGCAGGGAAGGCCATGTTCACCTACCGGTACTCCTACCGCCCCGCCGTCTGGGAGCGGCTGCTCACCGGCTCCGGATTCGCGACGGCCGAGGCCCGCATCATCGACGCGCCGAAGTCCGGGCACATCGGCACGTTGGTCGTGCGCGCCGAGGTGTAGGGGATCGGGGCTGACGAACCTTCTGCCCAGGTGGGGTGGGGTCCCGCAAGTAGGGTCCCTGAGTATCTACGTGATCTGCGGGGGCGGTATGTCGGGACAGTTGTTCACCTTGATAGGGGTGCTCGTCGGGGCGGCGGCCTCGTACGTCGGTGGGGCCCTGATGGAGCGGGCCCGATGGCGGCGCCAGCTCTCGACGAGGTGGGACGAGCACCGGCTGGACTGCTATCTCCGCTATGCCGACGCGGTGAAGAGGTTCACGTCACTGGCGGGCCGGCTGGCGGCGGGGAAGGGCCTTTTCCAACTCCCTCAGCCACTTGCCGAGGAAGCCGGCCTGGAGCTGATGGCGGAGGCCGAACTGGAGCGCGGCTACGCCTTCGAGGCCGTCCTCCTCATGGGAGACGCGGAAACCATCTCGGCGGCCCGGGCGCTTCAGCGCCACGCCTGGGTCCTGGAGCAGTTCGTCCGCGACATGCGCCCTGGCACACCGGACGACTGGATGAGGGCGTTCCGTGAGTTCCAGGAGAAGCGCGACGAGTTCTACATAGCCGCCCGCGACAGCCTGGGCGTGCACGCCAAGTTCCGGCTGCGCTCGGAGGATCCGGCCCTCCTTGCCACCGATCCCCGCCATATGTAGACGATCCCCGGCTACGGGTCCGTCGAGGCGGGGGCTTCGAGGAGGTCGGCCTCGCGGGCGCCCCTCAGTTCGCCGACGCGCCGGTCAAGGTGTCGAGTTCGGCTGTGAAGAGCAGGGTGGGGTCGAAGCCCATTCCGTTGAAGTGGCCTGCCAGTTCGAGGGACAGGACGCCGTGCAGGCGGGTCCAGCAGGTCAGGGCCCGGTGGAGGGCGGCGGGTGGGGCGGGATGGCCGGTCGTCCACTGGTCGCCGAGGCCTTCGAGGTGGGCGGCGAGCGGGGTCGGCGGGCCGTCGGCGGGCAGGTCGGCGCAGGCGTCGAGCAGGGCCGTCATGATCTCGGACGCGATCGTGGTGACGTCGTCGGGCGCGTGGTAGCCCGGGACGGGTGTGCCGTAGACGAGGAAGTACCGCTGGGGATCGTCCAGGGCCCAGTCGCGCAGCGTGTGTGCCAGTCCGGTCAGGCCGCCGCCCGCGGCCGAGGCTGCGCGGAAGGCGTCGGCGAGGCTTCGGTACGCGTCCCGGACGAGTTCGGTGATCAGCTCGTCGCGTCCGGCGAAGTACCGGTACAGCGCGGGTCCGCTCATCCCCATCTGTTTGGCGATCGCGTTGAGGGAGAGCGCGGACGCCCCCGCCGCGGCGATCTGTTCCCACGCGCGCTCCTTGATCTCCGCCTGCACCTGGGCGCGATAGCGCTCGCGCGGGGTCGTCGTACCCGTCTCCGCCATGGCCTGCCGCCACCTCTCCGCTCTCACGGTCCCGAGGTCTCGAGCTCGGACACACACTCGCGTCTATAGCATCAAGAATTAGTTAGAGGCTATCACGGAGGTTATTGACACTCCCCTTCGGTCTGCGTTACAACTTCTAACGAACGCAAGCAGAGGTAACGCTCACTGGAGGCTGTCATGAACGCCGAGGGACTCGTCGAGGTCGTCCTGCCGGGCAAGGTCGAGCCGGAAGGGCTGCGGATCCGGCACGGAGCCGTCCCCACCCCGGGCCCCGGGCAGGTGCTGATCCGGATGGAGGCGACCGGGGTCTCCTTCGCCGAGCAGCAGATGCGCCGCGGCCGCTACTACGATCAGCCGCCGTTCCCCTTCGTCCCCGGCTACGACCTGGTCGGCACGGTGCTGACGACCGGCGACGGCGTCGAGCCCGGCCTGGCCGGCACCCGGGTGGCCGCCCTGCTCAAGGTCGGCGGCTGGGCCAGCCATGTCCTCGTCGACGCCGCCGACGTGGTGCCGGTCCCCGCCGGGATCGACGCGGCGGAGGCCGAGACCCTGGTGCTCAACGGCATCACCGCCTGGCAGATGCTGCACCGCAAGGCACGGGTCCGCGCGGGCGGCACCGTCGTCGTGCACGGCGCCAACGGTGGCGTCGGCTCGGTCCTGGTCCAGCTCGCCCGGGCCGCCGGCATGCGGGTGATCGGCACGGCGTCCACCCGCCACCACGACGCCCTGCGGCAACAGGGAGTCACCCCCGTCGACTACCGCACCGCCCACCTGGCCGCGCGGATCCGTGAACTCGCCCCCGGTGGCGTGGACGCCGTCTTCGACCACGTCGGCGGCCGGGGCATCGTCGACTCCTGGCGCCTCCTCGCCCCCGGCGGCACGCTCGTCTCGTACGGCACCGCATCCACCCGGGACGACGAGGGGTCCAAGCAGTGGCCCGTGCTGAAGCTGCTCGGCCGACTGTGGGTATGGAACGCGCTGCCCAACCGCCGCCGCGCCTACTTCTTCAACGTCTGGGCCGGCCGCGCCCTGGCCAAGAACCGCTTCCGGGCCCGGCTGCGGACCGACCTCACCGAGGTGTTCGCCGCCCTCCAGCGTGGTGACGTGACACCCCGGATCGCGGCCCGGCTCCCGCTCGCCGACGTCGCCGACGCTGTTCGGCTGGCTGAGTCCGGAACGGTCGCGGGCAAGGTCGTCCTCCACCCGTAGACGGGGGCGCTCGCACCCGCACCCCGTACTCCTCGCTCCACGCCCCGCGCCAACCCGGCAACCTGCCCACCGGCCCAACAGGCCTTCAGATCAAAGGAATCCTCATGCCCGGCACCAGGACCAGGACGCTGACGTCCGCCCTCCCGCTCGCACTCGCCGTCGTCGGCACCCTCGCCACCGCCATCCCCGCCGCCCAGGCCGCGCCCGACCGGGCAGGCGCCCACCACAGCCGTACGTCCCAGTGCCGAGGGCAGGGCGTGGACGCATCCGCCCGTATCCGCTACCACTCCGACGTGGTGATCAAGGCGCCGCTGAGCACCGTCTGGAAGCTCCAGACCGACGTCGAACGCTGGCCGTCCTGGCAGCAGCCCGTGCTCACCGCCGAACGCCTCGACACCGGGCGGCTCGGCAAGGGCTCGCGGTTCCGCTGGACCACCCCGGCGCCCGCCACGCCGACCACCCCCGCCACCACCCTCGAGATCACCTCCACCGTCCGGCAGCTCCAGCGCGGGGCCTGCGTCCTGTGGAGCGGACCCGCGGTCGGCCAGGGCCTGCGCATCGACGAGGGCGTTCACCTGTGGACCTTCACCGAGGTCAAGGGCGGCGTCCGCGTCCACACCGAGGAGACCTGGACCGGCGCCCAGGTCGAAGCCGACGTCCCCACCGCGACCGCCGCGCTCGGCGCGGGCCTCGAAGCCTGGCTCCACGACCTGAAGAACACCGCCGAGCACCGCCGGAAGTGACGGCGCCCGCGTGCGAACCTCTACGCCGGGGTCCGGTACCAGCCGGCGGGGCGAGTGTGGCGCAGGTCACGGGAAGTCGGTGTCGTGTGCCGGACAGCTCATTGAGGTGAGCACTCATATGCGTACCCGGGTACGGGCCGGGGAGTCGAGCGCGTTCGCGGAGTTGTTCGACGACTACGCCCGCGCCGTCTACAACCATGCCTTCCGGCTGACCGCCGACTGGTCGACGGCCGAGGACGTGATGGCCGCGACCTTCATGGAGGCGTGGCGGCTGCGCGACCGGGTCGATCCCGAGGGCGGCTCCCTGCGGCCCTGGCTGCTGGGCATCGCCACCAACACCGCCCGCAACCAGTACCGCAGCAACCGGCGGTACCGGGCTGCGGCCGGCGCCGCCGCGGCCGCCGAACTGTCCGTGCCCGACCACGCCGACGAGGTCGTCGACCGGATCGACGACCGGCGGCGACTCGCGACGGCCCTCACCGCCCTGGCCGGTCTGCGCAGACCGGAGCGCGAGGTCGTGGCGCTCTGTCTGGGGGAGGGGCTGGACTACGAGGCGGCGGGCGAAGCCCTGGGAATCCCGGTCGGCACCGTCGCCTCCCGTCTCTCCCGGGCCCGCAAGAAGCTGCGGGCGCTCGCCGCGGACGAGCCGGACCGCCGCCCGGCCCGCCAACCGTCCCGTCACCCGGCGCCCGACCGGACTTCCGACCGGACTTCCGACCGGATTTCCGAGAAAGTCCGCGGAAATCGGGAAGGCGGCCGCATCGGTCGACAGACAAGAGGCGATCACACCAACGTGGTCCGGCCCGCGCAGGGAGGAAACCGATGAACGCGAACACGTCCCGGCAGAGTCCGGCAGAGGGGGAGGAGAGCGCACAGCTCTTCACCCGGACGGCGCGTGACCTGCCGACGGGCCGTCACCAGTTCCACAGGGAGCGTCTGATGGCCCAGATCCACGAAGCGCGACAGGAAGAGCGGCAGCAGGAGCGCACGACGGCCGGCGTCCCGGGCCGGATCCGGCGGCTGCGGCTGCCGCGCCCGGCGATCACGCTGCCCGTGCTGGCCGCCGCGCTGGCCGGGGTGGTCGTCGCCGGAGTGGTGCGGACCGGGGGTGACGGGGTCAGGGACAGCGGTGTCGCCACCGGACCGGCCCTGACCACGACCGTCGGCGTCGCCACCACCAAGGGCCTGCCCCAGCTGCTCGACCAGATCTCGCTGGCGGCCGCCGAGGACGACCACCCGGTCGTCAAGCCCGGTCAGTACATCTACATCGAGTCCAAGTCGGCCGACACCTTCCTGAAGACCGTCGACGACAAGACCAGCCTGGCCAGTCACCAGCTGCACACCCGTCAGCTGTGGGACTCCCCGGACGGCACCAAGGGCTGGCTCATCGACCCCGCCGTCAACGACAGCCCCGAGGGCGAGACCCTGAGCCTCCCCGACGAGCTGGGCAACACCCCGAAGGCGCACCTGGGCGCCCCGTCGTACGACTACCTGGCCAAGCTGACCACCGACCCCGACGAGCTGCTCGCCAAGATCTACAAGGAGACCGAGGGCCAGGGGAACACCCCGGACCAGCAGGCCTTCACCACCATCGGCGATCTGCTCTCCGAGAGCTACCCGCCGGCGGAGCTGTACTCGGCGCTGTTCAAGGCCGCCGCGAAGATCCCCGGTGTCGTGGTCGTGAACGACGCGGTGGACGCGGTCGGCCGGCACGGGGTGGCGGTGGCCCGGCTGGACGAGACCAGCGGCCAGCGCGAGGAGTGGATCTTCGACACGAAGACCCACGTCTTCCTCGGTGAGCGCTCGGTCCAGGTGAAGCGGCTCAGCGGGACGGAGGCCCTGATCAAGCCCGGCACGGTCACCTACACCAGCGCCATCCTGAACCGGGCGATCGTCGACGGCATCAAGCAGACGCCGTCCCAGGCCGGCTGAGCCGGTACGCGGTCAGCCGGTGACGTCGAAGACGGCGGCACGGGACACGAACGCCGTGCCCCCGTCCTCGGCGGTCGCCAGCGCCGAGACGTGCCAGCTGCCCCCGGGCAGCTCGGCCGCCTCCGCCCGGGTGACCTTCAGCGTGTAGGTGCAGCGCGCCTTCTCGGCCGAAACGCTCCGGCACACGGCGCTGTCCACGTCGTCCTTCCGCAGGTCGTCCTCGGTCGGGTCGAGCTTCGAACTGACGGGCCAGGCCACGACCTTGAGGCTCCGGACGCCGGAGTCGTCGCTCACGTCCGCGGTGAAGGTGAGGGTGCCCGCACGGCCGTCGGCGGGGGCGGCATAGCGGGCCGAGCCGTTCGCCACGGTCGGCTCGGTGGCGCCGTAGGCCATGGCGAGACCACCGGCGGCCACTCCGCCGAGGACGACGACACCGACGATCGACGAGACGAGAACGCGCTTGGACATGGGAGATCCCCCTGGATTCGTTGCATTGGCTGAATTCGGTGCGGAGAAGCGGTGGTCGACCGCCTTCTCGATGTGATCGAGGCTAGGTCCGGGGGCCGGGGACCGTCGTCGCGCTGCGGGACGATCGCGGTGTCGAACCGCAGGTAGAGGAACTGCAACCCAGGTAAGAGAACGAAATCCGCCTTCAGCGGGAGGGGGACCCGCTCACCTGCGGCCTAGCCTGGACCGGCCATGAATCGAACCGACGACCGGCTGCTCCCGGTCCTGCTGATCTGCGCCCAGGCCGCCCTGTGGCCGGGTGCGGAGCTGGTGCGCGGGGCCGTGCCGCCCGCGTCCGCCCTGCTCGTGGCGGCTCTGGTGGCCGGTCCGGTGACGGCCACGCTCGCCCTGCGCCGCGCCCGCCCGGTGACGGCCCTCGTCGTGGTCGCCGCGGCCTGCGCGCTGGGTGCGGGGCCGCTGCCCACCGGGGCGATGGCGGTACTGGGGACCGCGGGGGTCGCGCTGGCCCTGTTCACCGTGGCGACCGAACGCGACACCTTCGCCACCGTGTTGTGCGGGACGGCGCTCGCCGCCTGGCAGCTGCTGCAGAACATCAGCCTGCACGGGATCGGTGACCGCGACGGACTCGACCTCGTCCTGACCGCGATGCTGTACGCGGCCGCGTGCGGCGCCGGACTGCTGGTGCGACGGACCCGACGCGCCCGCCGGGCGGCCGAACGGACCCTGAAGCGGGCCGAGGCCGAACGGCACCGGCTTCCGGAGGCCGAACGGCGCCGTATGGAACGGGAGTTGCACGACGTCAGCGCCCACCATCTGACGGCCGTCGTGGTCACGGCGGGAGCGGCACTGGGGCTGCGCGACCGTCGTCCCGAACTCGCCGACCAGGCATTGGAGTTCGCGGCCGAGACCGGCCGGGAGGTCACCCGGGCGCTCGGCGCGGTGCGGGCGCCGACGCCCTCCCGGGAGGAACTGCCGTCGCCGGAGGAACGGTTGCGGGCCCTGGTGGAGGGGTTCCGCCGGCTGGACCAGTCGGTGGACTGCGAGATCGACGCCCTGCCGGACGGCATGGTCGCGGACGCGGCGTACGGCATCGTGCGCGAGGCGCTGACCAACGTGGCACGGCACGCACCCGGCGCGCACACGACCGTGCGGTGCCGGTACGGCGACACCCGCACGGAGGTCGTGGTCACGAGCGCGGCACCGACGGCCGGTTCGGCGGCGCACGGGGCGGACCTGGGCGGCGGCCGCGGCCAGGGCTTCCTGCGGTCCCGGGCCCGGGAGGCGGGCGGCGCCCTGACCAGCGGCCCGACGTCGGACGGGGGCTGGGAGGTACGTGCGGTGCTGCCCGGCCGGACCGCGGCCCCGACGGAACGGCCGGTGCCACGGAACTACCGCGTGGCGCAGCTGACGGCCGCCGTCGGCCTCGTCCTGCAGCCCTTGCTCCCCGCTCTGGTCGTGCACGCGCAGCCCACGTCGACCGGGTCCCAGGTGTCCGCCGGTGTGCTCTTCGCCCTGCTGGCGGCGGCGCAGGCGGTCGCGCTGCTGTGGCTGCGCCGGGCGCCCCGCACCGCCCAGTGCGTGCTGCTCGGGCTGGTCCCGCTCTGGCCGGTGGCGATGGCCGCGGGCGACTACACCGGCCCGGTCGTCCTGCCACCGGTGCTGAGCATCCTCGCCACCTGCGCGGCGGTCGCGGCGGACGCGTCGCGTACGGCGGCGCGGGTGCCGGTCCCGGCCGCGGACGCGTCCGATGCGGCGGCCGTCCCGCCTGCCGCGGCCCGGGCCTGGTTGCTTCCGGCGGCGGCCGTGGTCGTGCACGCGGCGGCCGCGGTGGTCGCCGTTGCGGACCGGGGGACGACGGTCCCCTTGTGGGCGGTGGTCGGGTGGGCGCTGTCCGGGGCGTCCCTGGCGGTCGGTGCGGCCCGTGGGGGCGGGACCCTGCGGGCGCGGCGCGACCTGGCCGCCCGCGGCACCCGGGACGAACGCCTCGCCGCCTGGACCGAGGAGGCCGTCCGGGACGCGTGGGCCGAACGCCGTCGGATCGCCGCCGGGCTGGAGACCACCGTGCTGGCGCGTACCGCCGACATGGTCACCGAGGCGGAGGCGGGCCGGCTCGACGTGAGCGCCGAACGCGCCCGCGAGGCCCTGGCCGCGATGCGCGCCCTGCTCGACACGGTCCGGCAGGGGCGTACGGAGCCCGAACTGCGGCCACAGCCCACCCTTCAGGCGCTCGACCTGCTCGCCCGCCAGTGCCGGGCCACCGGTCGCGACGTCGAGATACGGTTGACCGACCGGGTGCCGGAGCGGCTGCCCACGGCGGTCGACCTGGCCGCCTACCATGCCGCCGAGACGGTGCTGGCGGCCGGCGGCGAGGAGCCCGCGGTGCTCGAACTCGACGCGGACGGCGTTACGTTGACCCTCACGGCCACCGGTGTGCCGCGCGCCGCCCGCCCCGCCGTACGGGAGCGGCTGGCAGCACGGGTCGCGGCGCTCGGCGGCACCCTCACCACCGGCCGGCCGGACACGGTCGGTCTCCGGCTGCCACTCGCGCCGGTTCCACAGCAGGGCGACGAGGAGAGGGAGCGATGAGCCTCAGGGTGCTGGTCGTCGACGACCAGGGCATCGTACGGGCGGGCTTCGCCGCCGTGATCGACGCCGAGGAGGACCTGACGGTCGTCGGCGAGGCCGCCGACGGCGTCGCCGCGGTGCGTCTCGCCGAGGAGCTGGCGCCGGACGTGGTCGTCATGGACGTCCGGATGCCCGAACTGGACGGCATCGCCGCCACCCGGATCATCACCGGCCGGGAGAACGCGCCCCGGGTCCTGGTGCTGACCACCTTCGACCTCGACGCGTACGTCTTCGACGCGCTGCGCGCCGGCGCGTCCGGGTTCCTGCTCAAGGACGTGCACCCCGCCGAACTGCTGCACGGCATCCGGGTGGTGGCGGCCGGTGAGAGCGTGCTCGCCCCCTCCGCCACCCGCCGTCTCATCGGCCACTACGCGTCCGGAGCGGGCCCGGGGCAGCCGACGCAGGGCGGCTCCCGCGAGCTGGACAGCCTGACCGCCCGCGAACGGTACGTCCTGACGCTGATCGCGACGGGGCTCACCAACGCGGAGGTCGCCGAGGAGCTCGGGATCACCGTGGGCACCGTCAAGTCCCATGTGAACGCGCTGCTGCGCAAGCTGGGTCTGCGTGACCGGGTACAGGCGACGATCCTCGCGTACGACCTCGGTCTGGCCCGTCCGAATCCGCCGGGCACCCACCTCTGACGGCACCGCACCGGGCCCCGGTGCCCCGTCCGTCCGACGCCCCCGACCACCGCGACGATCACCGCGACCTAGGAGTCCCCCTCGTGACCGGTACCGGTTCCGGCCGAACCTTCCCACGACGTCCGTTTCACCGGCTGTTGCACCGTGTGGGCCAGGCCCTCGGCAACGTCCTCGCCCTGGTCTACCTGGCGCTCTGCGCGGGCCTGCTGGTGTGGGCGATCGTGGTGAGCGCCGTCGACACCTCGGACGAGTCCATGGCAGGTGTCATCCCCCTGCTCGCCACCGCTCCGGGCTGCTTCGTGTTCCTCGTGCTGCCGGACGGCATCGCGATGTTCGTCCTCGCCGTCGTGTTCGGCGCGCTGGTCAACGCCACGGTCATCGGCTGGTGCGCCCGCGCTCTGCGCCGCGGCGAGCGCCCGGACCCGACACCCTGAGATCAGATCAGATCAGCTGGAGCTGTCGGACGTGTCGTCCGCGGCGCGGCGGTACTCGGCGTTGATGCGCTGAGCCTCCTCGAGCTGGTCCTCGAGGATGACGATGCGGCACGCGGCCTCGATCGGGGTGCCCTTGTCGACGAGCTCGCGGGCGCGGGCGGCGACCCGGAGCTGGTAGCGGGAGTAGCGGCGGTGTCCGCCCTCCGAGCGGAGCGGCGTGATCAGCCGGGCCTCGCCGATGGCGCGGAGGAAGCCCGGAGTGGTGCCGAGCATCTCTGCGGCCCGGCCCATCGTGTACGCGGGATAGTCGTCGTCTTCGAGACGACCACCGAGCGGGGTATCTGCTGTCATTTCACCTCGTTGAGCAACGCGTCGAGGGGCCCTGGTGCCGTACGGCACCAGGGCCCCGAGGGAAATTCAACACCATCGGCCGGCTGTACTGCTGTGCCGACCTTCTGTTTTCGCTACCCGGGCCCGTCGTAGGGGCGGGGGCGCGTGGATCGCGGCTGCGTGACCGGGGACCACCTTCCAATCCATGGTCTTGCGGTACCCGGACCCGGAGGCTTCCTCGGGCCGGGCGATCCTGATGGCGTATGCGTTTCCGTCCTTCCTTTGAACCGACCAGTGCCTGGTCGTGCGTACGCAAGAAACGTTACCCAAGCGGCATGCCAATGTCTACTCTGGCGAGAGTAGATTTCAGATCGCCGGGGGTGCAGATACCTCTCCCGCTCCCACAACGCGGCGAGGGCCCCGCCGACGTGTGTCGGCGGGGCCCTCGCTGTGCTTGCAGGCGCTTCTGGGTGTTTCTAGGGTGCTGCGGGGTACTTTCGGGTGTTTCGGCCCGTCAGTCCTGCCATGTCCCGGGCGCGCCGAGCAGCGCCGAGGCGCTCTGGAGCGGCGTCAGGACCTGTACCGGTTCGGCGGGGTGGTCGTGACAGGTGAAGCCGAGGCGGACCATGGCCCGGACGACCTCGCCGCTGGTGAAGTCACGGCGGTCCTGGCGGGTGATGATCTCCCCCACCTGCTTGACGGGGTAGCGGCGGCGGCCGATGGTCACGGACTCACCCGTGACGGGCTCGGCCGGGATGCCCTTCATCGAGTCCATGACGCCGTCCTTGGTGAGGTCGAACGGGTACCGGGCGATGACACAGCGCATGTTGCCTCACAGAGAGAAGGAGCAGGGCCTCGAAGAGAGCCGGACCGAAGTGTCGAGCACGTCCCGCAGGCGGAGCCGGTCCGTGTATGTCGCCCCGGCGCGCAGAACGGCCAGCTGGGCTCGGGTGACCGAGCCCGTGCACTGGTCGTCGCCGTCGCAGAGGATCAGCCGGTCGACCTGGGCACCGGCCATGACGGACAGGGCCACCTCGACGGTCATGTCGTCACGGACCCGCGGTCCGGAATCGTCGTGCTGCCGCCGCGTCCGTACCGGGTGCGTCTGGACCGATGTCACTGGTGCCTCCTGCGGAGATGGGGGAGCCTTCCGGCCGCGTGAAACCGGGTCCGGCATCAGGCCGCCGGGTTGACGGCGGGCCGGTTCCGGCTCGGGCGCCCGCGGCGGCCCCGGGACGAGGAGGACCGGGACGAGGAGGACGGCGAGGAGGGCGACGACGACGAGCGGCGACGGGGCGTGGCCGCGACCGGCGCGGTGATGACGACCGGGACACCGGAGGGGGTCCGGGCGCCGGTGACACGGCTGAGCTCCGCCTCACCCGAGCGGACCTGGATGATCTGCGGGGTGATGCCGGCCGAGACCATCAGCCGGCTCATGCCGCGCCGCTGGTCGGGGGTCACCAGGGTGACGACGCTGCCGGACTCGCCGGCCCGTGCCGTACGGCCGCCGCGGTGCAGGTAGTCCTTGGGGTCGCTCGGCGGATCCACGTTGACGACCAGGTCGAGGTTGTCGACGTGGATGCCGCGGGCCGCGACGTTGGTCGCCACCAGCACCGTGACGTGGCCGTCCTTGAACTGGGCGAGGGTCCGGGTGCGCTGCGGCTGGGACTTGCCACCGTGCAGGGACGCGGCGCGGACGCCGTTGTGCAGCAGGTGCTTGGTCAGCTGGTCGACCGCGTGCTTGGTGTCCAGGAACATGATCACCCGGCCGTCCCGTGCCGCGATCTCGGTGGTCGCCTGCTGCTTGTCCGTGCCGTGCACGTGGAGGACGTGGTGCTCCATCGTGGTGACGGCGCCCGCGACCGGGTCGACCGAGTGGACCACCGGGTCGACCAGGTAGCGGCGGACCAGCAGGTCGACGTTGCGGTCCAGGGTGGCGGAGAAGAGCATCCGCTGGCCGTCGGACCGCACCTGGTCGAGCAGCGCGGTGACCTGGGGCATGAAGCCCATGTCGGCCATCTGGTCGGCCTCGTCGAGGACGGTGATGTCGACGGCGTCCAGTCGGCAGGCGCCCCGGTCGATCAGGTCCTTGAGCCGGCCGGGCGTGGCCACGACGACCTCCGCGCCGTTGCGCAGCGCGCCGGCCTGGCGGCCGATCGACATCCCGCCGACCACGGTGGCCAGTCGCAGCCCCACGGAGCGGGCGTACGGCGAGAGCGCGTCGGTGACCTGCTGGGCGAGTTCGCGGGTCGGTACGAGGACCAGCGCGAGCGGCTGTCGGGGTTCGGCGCGTCGGCCCGCCGTACGGGCGAGCAGCGCGAGACCGAAGGCGAGGGTCTTGCCGGAGCCGGTGCGACCGCGGCCGAGTACGTCGCGGCCCGCGAGCGAGTTCGGCAGGGTCGCGGCCTGGATCGGGAACGGTATGGCGACGCCCTGGTGCCCCAGCGCGGCCAGCAGCCCCTCCGGCATGGCCAGGTCGGCGAACGACTCGACGGCGGGAAGCGCCGGAGTGATCGTCTTCGGGGGTGCGAACTCGCCCTGGGGCGAGATCCGTCGGCGTCCGCCGTCGTTGCCGCGGCGGGGAGCGCCGGAGCGGTCGGGCCGGGAGCGGTGATCGGCGAAGCGATCGTTCCTGCGGGTGTGCGTGCGTGCGTAGTTCATGGGACCTTCCTTGATGCGTCGGCGCGTATCAAGGAATTCCCGCGGCACTGGTGCGGCGCTGAGAATCGCGAGAACGGGCCAAAGGCGATGGCGTCGAATCGGGTCGACGGCGAAAAATGCGCCGCGGGTTTATCCGCGTGAAAGCAGCGAGCTGGGGCCCGCACCCCAAGGTGCGGGCCCCAGCTGCGAAATTATTGTGTCCGCGTCAGCGTGGGTCAGGCGGGGACGATGTTCTCGGCCGTCGGGCCCTTCTGGCCCTGGGCGATGTCGAACGTCACCTTCTGGCCCTCCTGGAGCTCGCGGAAGCCCTGGGCGGCGATGTTCGAGTAGTGGGCGAAGACGTCGGGACCGCCGCCGTCCTGCTCGATGAAGCCGAAGCCCTTTTCAGCGTTGAACCACTTCACGGTGCCAGCAGCCATTTTGAATCTCCTTCGGGAACGGTGTCGGAATCCACCCTGTGCGGATCCCGGTCGCCGTGATGATCACCCCGTCGGAAAAAACCTTCTGGAGACCACAACTGCAACTGCTAAAGACAGTAGCATGCCGCGATCGACGTTGCGTGACCGATAATTACGCTCCGTCTGTCGGCCGAGAAATACTCATCGCGTGTCCCGTCCATTTCTCACTTTGTGACAACAGATAATGCCCCACCGGCGTCGCCGGGCCCTGCTGTGGCGCGGCGGCCGGGGTCGCCGCGCCACGGGTGCGGTGTTGCGGTGTCACGGGACGGCCGCGGTCAGGCCGCGGTGCAGGTGACCGTCGGCCAGGTCCAGGAGCCGTTGGTCTGGAGGGTGACGCCCCAGTTGTTGCCACTGCCGTTGGGCTTGGCGGTGAGCACCTGGGTGCTGGGGTAGGTGGCGCTGATGTTCCAGGTGGCGATGATCTTCTCGGGGGAGGGGACGTTCATCGTGACGGTCCAGTTGGCGGAGCCGGTGACCGCGACGTTGAGGTTGTACCGGTCGCTCCATTGCTGTCCGGCGGACAGGGTCGCGGTGCAGCCGCCGGTGCCGCCACCGCCGCCGCTGCTGTCGGGGGCCACGGCCCGCCCGGTCTGCGCGGAGATCTTGCCGGCGCACAGGCCGCGCGCGGCCAGACCCTGCGCGATGCGCGGGATCGCCGCGAGGGTGTTGGCGGGCCAGTCGTGCATGAGGATGACCTGGCCGTTGGTGAGCCGGCCGGCGGCCTGCACGATCGCGTCGGTGCTCGCGTTGTTCCAGTCCTGCGAGTCGACGTCCCAGATGATCTCGGTCAGTCCGTACTTGGCCTCGACCGCTTTCACGGTCGCGTTGGTCTCGCCGTAGGGCGGGCGGAACAGGACCGGGGTGCCGCCGCCCGCTGCGGAGACGGCCGCTTGGGTCCGGGAGATCTCCGAGTCGATCTGCGACTGGCCGAGCTGGGTCAGATGCGGGTGGGTGTAGCTGTGGTTGCCGACCCACATGCCCGCGTTCACCTGGGCCCGGACCAGGGACGGGTTGGCGGCGGCGTACTGGCCCTGGTTGAACATCGTGGCTCGCAGCCCGTTCTGGGTGAGGGCGTTGAGCAGGGCCGTCGTGGTGCCGCCCGGGCCGTCGTCGAAGGTGAGCCCGACGTACCCGTTGCAGGTGGCGGCCTGTGCCGGGGCGGCGGCGGCCTGGACGGTGAGGGTGCACGCGGCGGCCGTCGCGACGACGACCAGCCTCGTGACCAGGGCGCGTAAGGAGAGATGTGGTCTCGTGCTCATGGGGCGTGGTCCTCCAGCCTGGTGCGGAGTGTGGGGGTCAGCTCGCGGTGCAGGAGACCGTCGGCCAGGTCCAGTTGCCGTTGGGCTGGATGGTGACGCCGAAGTTGTTGCCGCTGCCGTTGGGTTTGGCGGTCAGCACCTGGGCGCTGGGGTAACTGGCGCTGGTGTTCCAGGTGGAGAGGACCTTCGCCGGGGAGGGCACGTTCATGGTGACGGTCCAGTTGCTGGAGCCGGTGACCGCGACGTTGAGGTTGTACCGGTCGCCCCACTGCTGGCCGGCGGACAGGGTCGCGCTGCAGCCGCTGCTCCCGCCGCCGCCGGTGCCGCCGCCCGAACCGGTGCCGTCCACCGTGATGTTGGAGTTGCCGCTGCTCTGGTATCCCTCGGTGGCGAGGATCATGTAGTAGTTGAAGCTGCCCAGGGTCATTCCGGCGCGGGCCCAGGCGTCGAAGTGGTTGCCGGTGGTGATGGTGCCGCCCGTCCGCTTCGACTGCCGGACGCTCCAGTACTGGTCGAAGGTCTTGGTGCCCTCGACGGACGGGGCGTTGTACCGCGTCGTCTTGTAGATGTCGTAGGTGCCGCCGTCGCTGGTGACGGTGCCCATGTGGGTGCCCGTGGGCCGGTAGGTGCCCCAGTTGTCGACGATGTAGTACTCCACGAGCGGGTTGGACGTCCACCCGTAGAGGGCCAGGTAGGCGTTGCCCGACGGGTTGAAGGTGCCGGAGTAGGTGACGCTCCGGCGCCCGCCGTTGCTCCAGCCCTTGCCGGCGACGAAGTTCCCGGTGTTGCTCCAAGAGGTGCTGTAGTTGCCGCCGGAGCCCAGGTTCATGGAGACCGTGCCCTGCGAGTCGGTCCAGAACGAGTAGTAGTACCCGTTGTTGGTGCCGGTCTGGTTCGTGGTGACGACGGTGTCGGCGTGCGCGGTGCCGGGCAGGGTGAGCGCGGCCACGGCGACCAGCAGCATGGTGCAGACACCGCTGATGAGCAGCCTGAGTCGCTGTGCGGGTGCGGTTTTCATGTGCGTGCTTCCTCCTCGTCCTCAGAGGCCGATGACGGCGCCAGTGTTGGCCGGGGCACGACAACTGTCAATACTTTCGGTTTTCACTTCGAAACATTCGGAGTACGGGAGTGGCGTGCGTGGGGCTATCTTTGCTGTTCAGTGGCTCTATTGACTCGAATTCATCAATTCACCTGAGCAAGATCGGTAAAGTCAAGATCAAAGAACCTCGGGTGAATTCTTCGAATGTTTCGGAACTTCACCGATCTTTCCAGGCTCTCCCGATGCCCGGAAGCTGAGCGGTCGGAGGCCGGGTGGAGGCTAGGCTCGCCCCTGTGTTCGAGGCGACGACGGCATCACTGTCATCACTGCTGGACGGTGCGCGAGCCGTCGTGACGCGGTGGAGCGCGCGGGGTGTCGTGCTGCGGGACGGGGTGCTCACCGTCGTCCTCGCGCCGGTGATGTTCGCGCCGGTGACCGCCCCCGTCGGCGCCGAGTTCGGCGATCTGACGCAGCGTCCGTACGACGGCGCGGGGGTCCTGGTGACGGCGGCCCTGTGGCTGCCGTTGATGCTGCGACGACGGTGGCCCGGGGTGTGTCTCGCGCTGGTGGCGGGAGCGTCCGCGGTCCATGAACTGGCGGGCTATCCACAGACGTTCGCGAGCGTGGGCCTGTATGTCGCCCTGTACAGCGCGGGCGCGTACGCGGACCGCGCGGGAGGCCTGCGCCTCGCCGTACCGGCGGCCGTCGCGACCGGGCTGTTCGCGCTGTTCGCGATCGCACTGCACGGCAGGGGATCACCGCAGCGGGTGTCCGACTTCGTCCTCATCCACCTCGTGCTCGTGGCGTGCTGGGCCGTGGGCAGATCGGTGCGGTCCCGGCGGGCCGGGGAGGAGGAACGCCGGCGCATCGGCGCGGAGATGGCGACGGCGCGGGAACGGGCCCGTATCGCACGGGAGTTGCACGACGTGGTGACCCACCACGTCACCGCGATGGTGGTGCAGGCGGACGCGGCGCAGTTCCTGCTCGCCGACGCGCCGGACCGGGTGGCCGTCGGGCTCGGTGCGATCAGCGACTCCGGCCGGCGCGCCCTGACCGACCTCCAGCACCTGCTGGGCCTGCTGAAGGCCTCCGGCGACAGGCCTGGTGACGGGCCTGGTGACAGACCCGGCGGCCCGGCAGTCGACGGCCCGCCGTCCGGCAGCCCCGCACCCGAGGGTCCGGCGCTCGGCGGTCCGGCGCTCGGCGAGGCGTCGTACGAGGCGGACCGGGGGCCGGGGCCGGGGCGTCTGAGTGACCTGGTCGAGCAGGTCCGGGCGGCGGGCCAGCCGGTCGAGCTGACGGAGCGCGGGGAGCGACGGCCGCTGCCCTCGGCCCTGGAACTGGCCGTGTACCGCGTGGTGCAGGAGGCGCTCACCAACGCGCTCCGGCACGCGCCGGGCCACGGGACGTCCGTCCGGGTCCACCACGGTCATGACGTGATCGAAGTCGACGTGACCACCGAAGGAGCGCCCGCGGGGCCGGCCGTTCCCGCGCCCCGGCCGCTCGGCGGCGGAGGCGGCCACGGACTGGACGGGCTGCGCGAGCGGGTGAGCGTCTTCGGCGGCGAACTGCACGCGGGCGCCCTGCCGGGCGGCGGTTTCGGCGTCCGCGCCCGCATCCCAGCCCCAGCCCTCACACCCGCCCCCGCCCCCGCCCCCACTCCCCACCCAGGGCGGCCGGCCGGGGGCGGGTGTCGGCTGCCCCCGCCCCCACCCCACCCCCGCCCCCCCCCCCCGCCCCAGCCCCCGCCCCAACTCCAGCCCCAGCCCCCACACCCGCCCCCGCGCCCAACCGGAGGCACGTATGAGCGGCGGCGGTACTGACAGCACGGCCGGAACGCCGATCCGCGTCCTGGTCTGCGAGGACCAGGAACTCGTGCGCACCGGCTACGTCACCATCTTCACCGCGCAGCCCGACCTCGAGGTCGTGGGAGAGGCCGCCGACGGTCGCGCGGCGGTGGAGGCCGCGGGACGCCTGCGCCCGGACGTGGTGGTGATGGACATCCGGATGCCCCTCCTGGACGGGATCGAGGCGACGAGGCTGCTGGCCGGACCCGGCGTGGCCGACCCGGTCAGGATCCTGGTGGTCACCACCTTCAACCTCGACGAGTACGTCTACGAGGCGCTGCGGGCCGGCGCGAGCGGATTCCTGCTCAAGGACTCGCCGCCCCGCGACCTCGTGCAGGGCATCCGCACGATCGCCGCGGGCGAGTCCCTGCTGGCGCCGGCCGTCACCCGGCAGCTCGTCGGCAGGTTCGCCGACCGGATCCGTCCGCCCACCCGCGGGTCCGCCGCCCCGGAGGCGCTGTCGGTCCTGGCGCCCCGCGAGACCGAGGTGCTGAAACTCATCGCGGAGGGGTTGTCGAACGCCGAGATCGCCGACCGGCTGGTCCTCAGCCGCGAGACGGTCAAGACGTACGTGTCCCGCATCCTCACCAAGCTCGAGCTGCGCGACCGCGTTCAGGCGGTGGTGCTCGCCCACCGGGTGGGCCTGGTCACCGTCGACGACTGAACGGGCCGTTGTCCCCCACCAGAGCTACAGGCGACTGTCCACCACAGGGCGACGATCAAGGGTGCCCCGCGCTCATAGCGTTCCCGGTGACGCGGCGGCGACCGGACCGCCGCCCGGCAGGGGAGGAACGTCATGCCGCTCAAAAGCGCGCGCCCGCTGAAGAGCACGCTCAGGGAGCTGTTCGCACAGGAGCCGCTCGCCGTCGCGCGCCGGGTGCGTCCGGCGGGGGTGCGGCTGGTGGCGATGGCGGTGCTGCTCGTGGCGGTGACGGCGCTCGCGGCCGGGACGAGGGCCGCGGCGGGGGACAACCCGCTGCTGTCCCTCCTGTTCGGCGCTGCCGTCGTGGCGCTCGCGTCGGCGGGCTACGCGGCGGCCGTACGGGCCCTCGAACAGCGTCCCGTGTCCGAGCTGGACCCGGCGGCGGCTGTCTCCGGGCTGCGCACCGGCACCCTCCTCGGCCTCGGCCTCTTCACCGCGACGCTCGCGATCGTCGCCCTGTTCGGCGGGGACGGCACCGAGGGCGGGGTGTCGGTCGGCGGGGCGGTGACCGTCCTCGGGGCGATGGCGGGCGTCGCCGTCACGGAGGAACTCCTCTTCCGCGGTGTCGTCTTCCGGCTGCTCGAGGAACTCACCGGCACGCGGGGCGCGTTGACGATCTCGGCCCTGCTGTTCGGCGCCCTGCATCTCGTCAACCCCGACGCCACGGTGTGGGGCGCGCTGGCCATCGCCGTCGAGGGCGGCCTGATGCTCGGCGCCGCCTACGTCGCCACCCGCTCCCTCTGGCTCCCGATCGGTCTGCACCTCGGCTGGAACTTCGCCGAGAGCGGGATCTACGGCACCACGGTCTCCGGCAACGAGGACGGCCCGGCGGGCCTGCTGCACGGCGTGCTGTCGGGCCCCGACGCGCTCACCGGGGGCAGCTTCGGTCCGGAGGCCGGCATCGCCGCCATCCTCGTCTGCGCCGTCCCCACGGTCGTGTTCCTGCGCGCGGCAGGCCGACGCGGACACCTCCGCCCCCGGCGCCGCTCCACCGCGACGCCCGCGTCGCCCACGGCCCCCTGACCGCCGGTCGCCCACGGCCCCCTGACGGCGGGACGTGCCGCGCTCGCCGGGAGCGCCCCGGACGCGAGCCCCGGCAGGATCGACTTGCCTTCGAGGTCCCCGGACCGCTCTCAGACCCGGCCGCGCGACTGCGCCGAGCGCCGCGTCAGCGAGTCGACGACGACCGCGGTGAACAGCACCCCACCCGTGATCATGAACTGCGCCGGGGGCTCGACCCCCAGCAGCGCCATGCCCGAGCCGATCGACTGGATGATGAGCACCCCCAGCAGCGCGGACCAGGTCGAGCCGCGTCCGCCGAACAGGCTGGTGCCGCCGATGACGGCCGCGGCGATGGCGTTGATCAGCAGTACACCGGAGCCGGAGATCTGGCTCGCCGAGGTGAGCCGCGACGCGATGAACAGGCCGCCGACCGCGGCCAGGGTCCCCGACACCATGAACACCGAGATCCGCACGCGCACCACGTCGACGCCGGAGCGCCGGGCCGCCTCCACCCCGCCGCCCAGCGCGAGGACCTGCCGGCCGTAGGGCGTGCGGCGCAGCAGGAGGTCCGAGGCGACGATGACCGCCAGGAAGATCAGCAGCGCCAGCGGCAGCCCCTCGAACCGGCCCAGCACGTAGACGACGGAGAACGAGACCAGCGCGAGCAGGGCCGTACGCGCCCAGATCCCGGCCGTCGGCCGGCACGGCATCCCGGCGGCGGCGCGGCGCCCGCGGTCGTGGAGGGAGACGAGGAGGTACGCGGCCGTGCAGAGCGCCGCCAGACCGTAGACGGCGACGGCGGAGTCGAAGTAGCGGCTGGTCAGGGTGGCGACCAGCCCGTCCTCGCTGAAACTGATGGAGCTGTCGGGACCCAGCAGGTAGAGCGTCACGCCGTTCCAGACCAGCAGACCGGCGAGGGTCACGACGAACGCGGGCACGCCGATCCTGGCGAAGGAGAACCCGTGGACGGCCCCGGCGGCCGTGCCGCACAGCACCGCGACGAGCACGGCGAGCCACTCCGGCATTCCGAGGTTCACGTTCAGTGACGCGAACACGGCGCCCGCCAGGCCGGCGAGCGAGCCCACCGCCAGGTCGATCTCGCCGATCAGCAGGACGAAGACGATGCCGACGGCGACCATGCCGGTCCCGACGATGTCCACGCTGAGGACGGACAGGTTGCGGGGCGAGAGGAAGTTGGCGTTGAGGGCCTGGAAGACGATCCAGGTCACGGCGAGAGCGAGCAGGACCGGGACGGGGCCGGTCCCGCCTTCCCGCAGCCTGCGGCGCACCGCTTCGGTGGGGGCACCGAGACGTCCGGCGGGCGCGGTGAGACGTCCGGCGTACGCCCCGAGACGTCCGGCGGGGCCCCGGTGGCCGTCGTCCTCCCGGTCGGCGGCGGGCGTGGCATCGGTGGTGGGCGTGGCATCGGTGGTGTGGGTCCGGTTCCTCCTCCCCCTCAGGGCCATGCTTCCTCCGGGCGGCTCGTGCGGTGCGCCACGGCGTTGTCCGACGCGCCGGTGATGGAGGAGATGATCTGTTCCTGGGAGGTGGTGGTCACGTCGAAGAAGCCGTTGTTGCGGCCGAGGCGCAGGACGGCGACCCGGTCGGCGACGGCCTTGATGTCCCCCATGTTGTGGCTGATGAGCAGCACCCCGAGGCCCTGGTCGCGCAGCTCCTCGATGAGGTCGAGGAGCTGGCTGGTCTGCTCGATGCCCAGGGAGGCGGTGGGCTCGTCGAGCAGGACGAGCCGGGGCTCGCCGAGGAACGAGCGGGTGATCGCGACGACCTGCCGCTGGCCGCCGGACAGCGTGGCGAGCGGCACGCGCACGTCGGGGATGCGGATGGACAGGGTCTTGAGTAGCTCACGGGTGCGGCGCTCCATCTCCACCTCGTCGAGGATGCCGAGCCGGTGGATCTCCCGGCCGAGGAAGAGGTTGGCGACGACATCGAGATTGCCGCACATCGCGAGGTCCTGGTAGACGGTCGCGATCCCCAGCACCTGGGCGTCCTGGGGACGCCTGATCTGGACGGCGCTGCCCTGCCACTCGATGACGCCCCTGTCCGCGGGCCCGACTCCCGAGATCACCTTGACCAGGGTGGATTTGCCGGCGGCGTTGTCGCCCATCAGGGCGACCACCTCCCCGGCCCTGATCTCCAGCTCGACGTCCTCCAGCGCCTGGACGGCGGCGAACCGCTTGGAGACACCGCGCAGAGCCAGCAGGGGCTGAGCCGCCACGGGGTCACCTCCTTCCGCTTCGGGGAAGACGTCAAGTGAGTCCGGCCTTGTCGCAGGCGGACCTGAGCTCGGGGGTGCAGATCTGGTCGATGGTGTACATACCGTCCTTGACCACAGTGTCCTTGATGTTGCCGACGGTCACCGGGACCGACGGGAGCAGGACGGCCGGGATGTCCTCGGTGGTGGCGTTGTCGACGGTGCCCGAGGCGAGGGAGTCCACCGACTCGCCGCGTCCCAGGGCGACGGCCATCTTCGCGGCGGCGCCGGCCGCGGGCTGGTACGGCTTGTAGACGGTCATGTACTGGTCGCCCCGGACGATCCGCCGCACACCGGCGAGATCGGCGTCCTGGCCGGTGATCGGGGGCAGCGGGCTGACCTCGGCGGCGTTGAACGCGGCGACCACGGCGCCGGCGAGGCTGTCGTTGGCGGCCAGGACCCCGTCGATGTCGCCCGCGCCCAGGGCGGCGATGGCGTTGGTCATGTTCACGAAGGCGTTCTCCGGGCGCCAGCCGACGGTGTCGTACGACTTGCCGATCTCGGTCCTGCCCTCGAGGACGGAGAGCGCGCCCCGCTTGAACCAGCCGGCGTTGGGGTCGGTCGTGGCGCCGTTCATCATGACGATCTGTTCGCCGCGCGCCCCGGCGCCCATGGCCTTCAGGAGCGCCTCGCCCTGGAGCCTGCCGACCGTCGCGCCGTCGAAGGTGACGTAACCGGAGATCGGGCCCTGGGCGAGCCGGTCGTAGGCGACGACCGGGATGTCGGCCCGGTGTGCGGCCTCGACCGACGGGCGCAGCAGCTGGGGGTCGACGGCGGCGAGGATCAGGACGTCGACCTGCCGGGTGATCATGGACTCGATCTGCTGCCGCTGGACGGCCGGGTCGGACGTGGCGGCGACGGTCGGCGCCGGGCAGTCCGGGCAGAGCCGCTTCAGCTGCTGCACGAGCAGGGGCTTGTCGAACTGCCCGAAGCGTGAGGCGCCGCCCCCCGGGAGCAGCACCCCGACGGCGAGACCGCCGTCGCCTTCGTCGTCCGTGTCGCTTCCGCCGCAGGCCCCGGCCAGGGCCAGACCGGTGGCGACCGCGACCGCCACGGACGCGCGGGTGAGGGACCTGCGTTTCACGGCCCGAAGGCCGGCACCGAGACCCATCTTCGGTTCCTTAGGACATTTGTCCGCCATTGCCCCGCAATAGGCGCTTAACGCCAAGCGTAGCGATGCCGCTCTACTCGGCGCGTTCGGCGGTCCAGGTGATGCGCGGGGGCTCGACGCGCGCGCAGAGGGGTCCGCCCTGCGCGTCGGTCAGGCCGAGGCGTCCGACCAGCAGTCCGTGCTGTGCGGCGGCGGCGAGCACCTCGGCGGGGACGGCGTCGAGCATGAGCTTGGCGCGGCGGAACATCGTGAAGACGCCCGCCTCGTCGACCGTGCCCCACGACAGGTAGACGAACCGCCGGCCCAGACGGTCCTGGACATAGGGCCCTTTGACCTCGGTGCCCGTCGGCGAGGCGCTGGTGGTGCACTCCAGGGTCCAGGTCGCGGACGGCGCGTCGCCGGGCTGCGGCTCGAGCAGTTCGGCCGGACGGTCGCGACGCTGCACGGCGACGTGCAGGTTGCCGTAGGCGGGGACCCTGCCGTCGGCGGAGGCCGGTCGGGTGAGGCCGGGCAGGTCGACGGCGTCGATGCGGATGCGCATGCCGCCCATCATCGCGCGCCCGTCCGTGCCCGTCCGCACCGGGGAGACGCGTCACCCGGTCCGCTCCGGGGCGGAACCTCGGACGTCCGTTCGACATCAAGCAGTGGACGGGGCGAGGCGTACGGACGACATGGGGTGCACACGATGGACAGGCGGATCAGAGGGGCGGCGCTGGCCTGCGTCCTTCTCGCGACAGGCGTCGCGACGGGTTGCGGGGCCGAGACCTCGGCGGATTCCCACCGTCCCGCCGCGGCACCGTCCGGCTCCGCACCGTCCAGCCCGTCGCCCCGCGGCGAGGCGGGCACGCCCGCGGACGTCGAGGCCGCGTACGCCAAGTGGGGCATCGAGCCGCTGGCCGCACCGCCCGCCCCGCCCGAGGCCAAGCCCGTCGGGTTGTCGGCCGTCGGTGGCCCGGTGCCGGTGATCAGTGAGATACCCACCCAGGAGAAGATCGTCTTCCTCACCTTCGACGACGGGGCGGAGAAGGACCCGGAGTTCGTGACGATGATGCGGGAGCTGAAGATCCCCTTCACGATGTTCCTGACGGACTCCGCCATCCGCGCCGACTACGGCTATTTCGGCAAGCTCCAGGCCCTCGGTGACGGCGTCCAGAACCACACGCTGAACCACCCCAACCTCCGCACCCTGGGCGCGGCCGCGCAGAAGCAGGAGATCTGCGGCCAGCAGACCAAGCTGAAGGATCGATACGGCACCATGCCGCGGCTGTTCCGGCCGCCCTACGGCAACTGGAACGAGGACACCCGGGCCGCCGCCGCGTCCTGCGGTGTCGAGGCGATCGTCCTGT
Organism: Actinobacteria bacterium OV320; assembly: GCA_001298545.1. Lineage (GTDB taxonomy): Bacteria > Actinomycetota > Actinomycetes > Streptomycetales > Streptomycetaceae > Streptomyces > Streptomyces coriariae. The sequence continues at coordinate 354,933 of LJCX01000028.1, read as the reverse complement.
GGCGCGAGTCCATGCAGATCAAGAACATGCAGTACCAGCGCGGCGACAAGAAGCTCCACCCGGGCGACATAGTGCTGGCCCACTTCCGCGGGCCGTCCGAGCTCAAGGGCACGACCATGACCGAGATGACCGCCAACCTGCTGCGGCACATCCAGGAACAGGGCTTCACGGTCGCCCGCCTCGAGGACTACCTCTAGGGCCGGTCCGGCCCTCCACGGCGCGCCCGCGGCCGTCCCCGCCGACGAAGAAGCTCAGCGCGGCCGTGAGGGTGCCGATGACGGCGAGCCGCACGACCCACGGGGCGACGCCGCTGTCTCCGACGGTGGAGCTGAGGCAGTGCGTGCCGAGCAGGGCGTGGCTCAGGGGCAGGGAGCCCGCGCCGGTCAGCAGGTAGACCCACAGCGGGGGTTCGTTGGAGGCGGTGAGGACCGAGGCCGCGACGATCACGACCACGCCGAGCACGACGGTGAGCGAGGTGATGTCCATGGCCTTCAGCATTCCGTCGGCCGGACCGCGAATCGTCGGCGCAACGGAGGAACGGAGCCTCTACCGCAGGGTAGAGACCGCCCCGGCGCCCCGGCCGGGGAAGGTTCTGTCGTGTGCGAACAGGCCGGTACGGTGAGGGCGTTGCTGCCGCTGCCGGCCGGACCTGGTCCGGCCCCGGTCCAGGAGGTGTCCCCGTCGCCACACGCGTGCTGGTCGTCGACGACCAGGCAGTGGTCCGTGCCGGGTTCGCCGCCATCGTCGACGCCGAACCCGACCTGACCGTGGTCGGCGAGGCCGGGGACGGCGCGAGCGCGGTGGAACTCGCCGGCCGCGAGGCACCCGACGTGGTCCTGATGGACATCCGGATGCCCGGCATGGACGGCCTGACCGCCACCCGTCTCATCACCGCGCCGGAGTCGGGACCCCGCGTCCTGGTGCTCACCACCTTCGACCTCGACGCCTATGTGTACGAGGCGCTGCGCGCCGGCGCCTCGGGCTTCCTGCTCAAGGACGCCCAGCCCGAGGAACTCCTGACCGCGCTGCGTGTCGTCGCGTCCGGCGACGGGATCCTCGCCCCGGCCGTCACCCGCCGTCTGATCGACACCTTCGCCCAGGGCGCGCCCCCGCCGCCCGTCGTCACCGGCGCCCTCGGCGGGCTCACCCCGCGCGAACGGGAAGTGCTGCTGCACATCGCCTCGGGCCTGGCCAACGCGGAGATCGCGGCCGCCCTGGGCGTCACCACGGGAACGGTCAAGACCCACGTCAACGCCCTGCTCACCAAGCTGGGGCTACGGGACCGGGTGCAGGCGACCATCCTGGCCTACGAGAGCGGGCTGATCCGTCCCCGTGGCGCGCCGGCCGGCTGACCTCCCGCGCCGACCGCCTCCAGATACCGCAGGACGGCCGCGACCCGCCGGTCCACCTGGTCCGTCGGGGCCAGGTCGAGCTTGGCGAAGATGCTCCGGATGTGCTTGTGGACGGCGCCGTCCGTGACCACGAGCCGTTCGGCGACGGCCGAGTTGCCCAGCCCCTCGGCCATCAGCGCGAGCACGTCCCGCTCCCGGGGGCTGAGCCGCTCCAGCCGGGTGTCCTGGCGCGAGCGGGTGAACAACTGGGCGACGACCTCGGGGTCGATGGCGGTGCCGCCCGCCGCGACCCGGCGCAGCGCGTCCAGGAACTCCTCCACCCGGCCGACCCGCTCCTTGAGCAGATAGCCGAGCCCCTGCACACCGCCGCCGAGCAGTTCGGTGGCGAAGCTCTGCTCGACGTACGCGGACAGCACGAGCACGGCCAGGCCGGGCCGCCTGCGCCGGGCCTCGACCGCCGCGACGATCCCCTCGTCGGTATGGGTCGGCGGCATCCGGACGTCGAGGATGGCGACGTCCGGCTCGTGCACGTCGATGGCGTCCAGCGCCTCCTCGGCGGTGCCGGCGGTGGCCACCACGTCGAGGGCCTCGGCGCGCAGCAGCAGGGCGAGCCCCTCGCGCAGCAACGGGTCGTCCTCGGCGATCACGATCCGCATCTCACGCTCCACGACTCACGCTCCACAACTGACGAATCACAGCTCACGATTCACCGCTCACGATCCACAGGGCAGGACCACTTCCAGGACGGTCGGGCCGCCGGGCGGGCTGGCCAGCGAGAGGCTGCCGTCGTGCGCCGCGACCCGGCGGCGGATGCCGGTGAGCCCGGTCCCGCCGTCCGCCTCGGCGCCGCCCCGGCCGTCGTCCTCGACGCGGAGCAGGAGGCGGCCGCCCCGCCCGCGGGCCGTGACGACGGCGTGTCCGGCGCCGCTGTGCTTGGCGATGTTGGTCAGGGCCTCGGCGACGACGAAGTAGGCGGTCGCCTCGACGGACGCGGCACAGCGTCCGGGCACGTCGACGTCGATCCGGCAGGGCACCGCGCAGTCCGCGGCGAGACCGGAGAGGGCGCCCGCGAGCCCCCGGTCGGCCAGCACCGGCGGCAGGATGCCGCGCGCGACCGTACGCAGTTCGGCCAGCGCCTGTTCGGCCGCGGACTGGGCGCGCTCCAGGAGTTCGTCGGCGCCGGCCGGGTCACGGGCCGCCATCCGGCGGGCCGCCCCGACCAGCACGGTGACGGAGACCAGCCGGTTCTGGGCGCCGTCGTGCAGGGAGCGTTCGATGCGGCGCAGTTCGGTGGCGTGGGCGTCGAGCGCGGCGGCGCGGGTGGCGGTCAACTCCGCTACCCGCAGGGAGAGATCGGCATCGGGACCGGCCGACAGGAGCCGCCGCCCGGGACCCGACTGGAGCCGGGCCATGCCAGGCCCCAGTCCCAGGATGATGGCGATCCAGCCCACGCCCAGCAGCGTCACGGCGAGGGCGTCCGGCCAGGTCCGCGCGTTGCCCATGCCCACGGAGGTGGCGGTCGCGCCCTCGGGCATGAGCGTCCAGTACAGCGGGAAGGCGGTGTCCCGCACGGCGAGGACCGGCAGCAGGACGCCGAGCAGCCCGAGCAACGCCCCCACGGTGGAATGCCGGACCAGCCAGCCCAGTTCGCGCCGGGTCGTGGGGTCGACGAGGGCGGCCCGCAGCCGCGTGGGCGGGGGCTCCGGGGCGGCGACCTCGGGACCCCGGCGGGCCAGTCGGCCGCGTTCCCGGCCGGCCAGAGCGTGCAGGGCGCGCAGGAGCACGGGCGCCATGAGCAGCCCGACTCCCACGACGCTCGTCACGGCGGTGACGGCCAGCCACAGCAGGACGACCAGGGCGAGCAGCGCGGTGCCGAGCCCGGAGGCCAGTTGGGCGATCGCCCGACCGGCGGCGCTCAGGGTCCGCAGGGCGATGTCCTCGAGGCTTTCGCGTCGGACCGCCACCGCACCTCCCGCCGCCGTCTCGCTCGTGCTTCCCGTCATGCGAACGAGCCTATGCCGTAAGCCAGTTCTTCGTGGCCGAGAGGCGAGGGAGTACAGCCTGCTGTACCCCGAACCGGGCGGACTGCGGGATCGGCCCGAGCGGTGCCGGTCCCTAGCGTCGGTGACGACAGCGGGAACGGCCCACGGCCCCCCGCAGGACCACCCCACGAGACCCGGGAGCAAGCCTCCATGCCGAACACGACGACCCCCGATCCCGCCGACCGGCTCAGCTCCGGGGACATCGCCCGCACCCTGCTCTGGATGGTGGTGGTGGCCAGCGCGCTCGCCAACATGGCGGCCTCCTTCGGCGGCGCCGACACCTGGGTGCACCTGGCGTGCGGCGCGGTCACCGTGCTGTGCGCGGGCACCCTCGTCGTACGGAACCTGCGGGGCCGTCGGTGAACGCCACCCGCACCGCCGTCGGCGCCCCCGCCATCGCCCTGACCGGCGTCAGCAAGGCCTACCCGGGCGGCGTACGGGCCCTCGACGACGTGTCGTTGACCGTGGAACGCGGCACCTTCCTCGCCGTGATGGGGCCGTCGGGTTCCGGCAAGAGCACGCTGATGCACTGTGCCGCCGGGCTGGACTCCCCGACCTCGGGCAGCGTCCGTATCGACGGCCACGAGATCGCCGGGCTGAACGAGACCCGGCGCACCGAACTGCGCCGGGAACGCGTCGGCTTCGTGTTCCAGGCGTACAACCTGATCCCGTCGCTCAGCATCGAGGACAACATCACGCTGCCGCTGCGGCTGGCGGGACGCAGCCCGGACCACGACTGGCTGCGGACGCTGGTGGAACGGGTCGGACTGGCCGACCGGCTGACCCACCGCCCCGCCGAACTCTCCGGCGGCCAGCAGCAACGGGCCGCCGTGGTGCGGGCGTTGGTCACCCGGCCTGCCGTCGTGTTCGCCGACGAGCCGACCGGCGCGCTCGATCTGCGCAGCGCCCACGAGGTCCTCGACCTGCTGCGCGACCTGGTCGCCGACCTCGGCCAGACGGTGGTGATGGTCACCCACGATCCCGCCGCAGCGGCCCGCGCGCACCACGTCCTGGTGATGGCCGACGGCCGGGTGGTCGAGGCCGTCGAGGCGCCGACCGCCCCCGAACTGGCAAGCCGTCTCGTCGCGTTGGGAGAGGTCTGAGTCATGTTCCGTCTCGCGATACGGATGGCCGGACACCGGATCACCGCGCTGATCGCCGTGGCCTGCGCGGTCCTCGGCGGTGCGGCACTGATCACCGCCACCGGTGTACTGGCCGAGTCCGGCCTCCGCTCCCAGCTGCCCGCCGGCCGGCTCGCCGGGGCCGACGTCGTGGTCGCGGCCGACCAGGAGTTCCGTCCGCCCGGTGAGCTGCCGCTCGCGCTCCCGGAGCGGCGCAGGATCCCGTCCCGCCTGGTCGGCGACCTGGCCGGGCTGCCCGGTGTCACCGCGGCGGTCGGCGACCTCAGCTTCCCCGCGGCTCTCCTCGACGCCCGCGGACAGGTCGTAGCGGCCCAGGACCCGCAGGTGGCGGGGCACGGCTGGTCCTCGACGAAGCTGGCGAGGCCGACGGCCGGCGCGCACCTCGACGGCGGCGCGCCGACCGGTTCCGGCGAGGTCGCCGTGGACCGCGCCACCGCCGCCGCCGCGGGGATCGGGACGGGTGACAGCGTGCGGATCGTCGTCGACGGCCGGCCCGCCGCCGGCTACCGGGTCTCGGCGGTCGTCGACGCACCCGCCGCGGGCATCTTCTTCGCCGACCCGACGGCCGCCCGCCTGGCCGGTCAGGCGGACCGCGTCGACCTGGTGGGCCTGCGCACCGAGCCCGGCGCCGAGGAGCGCGTCGCCGCCGAGGTCCGGACGAGGCTGAAGGGCACCGGTCTGCTGACCGTCACCGGAGCCGACCGGGGCGACACGGCCGCACCCGGCGCCGGCGCGTCCCGCTCGCTGCTGGTCCTCCTCGCCGGTTCGCTCTCCGGGATCGTCCTGCTGATCACCGGGTTCGTGATGGCGAGCGCGCTGGCCGTGTCGATCGCCGGACAGCGCCGCGACCTGGCGCTGATGCGGGCCGTCGGCGCGACCCCGAAGCAGATCCGCCGCCTGGCCGCCGCCCAGTCCACCGTGGTCGCGGCCGTGGCCCTGGGACCCGGCGTGGGACTCGGCTATGTGCTGGCCGGGCAGTTCCGGCGACTGCTCGCGGACCGCGGCGTCGTACCGTCCGAACTCCCCCTGACCTACAGTCCGTTGCCCGCCCTCGCGGCGATCCTCCTGCTGGTCCTGGCCGTCCAGGTGTCGGCCCGCTGCTCGGCCTGGCGCACCTCGCGGATGCCGGCCACCGAAGCGGTCGCGGAATCGCGCAGCGAGCCGCGCGAGCCGTCGCGGACCCGGACGCGCGTCGGCGTGCTGGTCATCGTCGCCGCGATGGTCATGTCGGCGCTGCCGCTCTTCTCCCGCACGGTCATCGGCGCGACCGCCACGTCCATCGCGGGCATCATCGGGGCGATCGGCCTGGCGCTGGCCGGCCCGGCGCTGGTCCGGGGCGTCGGCGGCGCCGCGGCCCGTGCGACGGGAGCGCGCGCCTCCGCCCCCACCTGGCTGGCGATGGCCAACCTGCGCGCGTACGCCCTGCGCAACGCGGGGATCGTCAGCACCCTGGCCATGGCGGTCGTGTTCGTCCTGACGTACACCCTCACCCAGACCACCGTGCTGGCCGCCACCGCCGACGACACCCGCACCGCCACCCTCGCCCAGCAGCGCCTGACCGCTCCCGGCCTGGGCGGACTGCCCACCGGCACGCTCGCCGCCGTACGGAACACGGCCGGCGTGCGGGCCGTGGCCCCGGTCGGCACGACCACCGTGGTGTGGCAGTACCGGCAGTTCGGCGACACGGTGAGCGAGTCGGAGCCCGCGACGATCCTCACCCCGCAGGCCTCCGGCGTCCTCGATCTCGACGTGACCGACGGCAGCCTGGGCCGCTTGCGCGGGGCCACCGTCGCCGTCAGCGGCGACGCCGCCCGCACCCGCTCCGCGACGGTGGGCCGCCGGGTGAGCCTGGTGCTGGGCGACGGCGCGCGGGTCGAGGCCGAGGTGGTCGCCGTGTACGGCCGTGGCCTCGGCTTCGGCTCGGTGGTGCTCTCCCACGACCTGGCCGCCGCACACACCACGACGAGGCTCGACCAGTCCCTCCTGATCCGTACGGACGGCACGGCGACGGCCCGGCAGAGCCTCACGGCCCTCGCGGCGTCCCGCCCCGGCCTGGCACTCCGGCCCGCGAACCTGCCGTCCGCCGACGGCCTGGAGGACGCCCCGCCCGAGGTGTGGATCAACCTGGCCACCATCGTGGTCCTGCTCGTCTACCTGCTGCTCAGCATCGCCAACAAGCTCGTCGCGGCCACCGCCCAGCGCCGGGTCGAGCTGGGCGCCCTCCGGCTGAACGGCACCACACCCCGGCAGATCCGGTCGATGATGCGCCGCGAGGCCGCGGTGACCGCCGCCACCGCGCTCGTCGCCGCGCTGCTGCTCTCCGCGCTCCCCCTCGCCCTGCTGGGCCAGGGCTTCCTCGGCCGTCCCTGGCCCGCGGGCCCCGTCTGGCTCCTGCCCGGCCTCGCGCTCATGGTCACCGTCACGGCCTTCCTCACCATCGAACTCCCCACCCGTCAGGCACTGCGCACCGCGCCGGCCGACGCCGTCCGCGCCCACTGAGCGACGGCGCCCGGCGGCGGGAGGGTGACAGCGGACAGGTGGCCGTTACTCACTTTCGGGTGACGGCCCGTCTCCCGGTGGGGTGGCGCGCCATGGCGTCCGGGCCGCACAGGCCAACTCCCACAAGGGGTCATCAGCTGTCGGAACGTCAACTTCAGTACTTAGTCACCTAAATGGACGTTGCAGCCGAGAGTCACAGAGATATGGACAACAGGTAACACACGCCACGTTTCCTACCCATCTCCCGCACTCCGTGGACAGAGTGTGTCTGCGGCCAGCCGACCGCACCCGCACATCGCACCCACCCCCCGGCGTCCACGAAGGCCGCAGTGGGAGGGTGCCCGCACATCCCAGGGGAACTCTTTGTCCACTTCCGCTTCTGTCACCGCTCGCCGTCTGACCGCCGCCACCCTCACGGCCGGCGCCCTGGTCGGCGCGATGGCACTGCCGGCCTCCGCGTCCGACCACGCTCGTCCCCACCGCCCGGAGGTGCGGATCAGCGCCGTCCAGTACGACGCCCCGGGACGTGACGACCGCTCCCGGAGCTCGCTGAACAGGGAGTGGGTGGAACTCACCAACACCACGCGCCACACGATCAACCTCGACGGCTGGACCCTCAAGAACGAGGACGGTCGCACCTACACGTTCCACCACTACCGCCTGGAGGGCCGCTCCACGGTCCGCGTCCACACCGGCGAGGGCCGCGACACCCGTCGGGACCTCTTCCAGGACCGTTACAAGGAGGTGTGGGACAACCGCTCCGACACCGCCACCCTGCGCAACGACCACGGCCGCTTCGTGGACGACGAGTCCTGGGGCCGCAACCGTCACCACGACGGCGGGCACCACAACGGCGGGCACCACGACGGCAACCGCCACTGACCGACCCACACCCCGGTGAGCCGATGACCACCTGACTCGGCACACCGGCGCGCAACAGACGGCGCGCCCCGGCCCTCCAGGGCCGGGGCGCGCCGCTCGCACGTGTGGCCGTCGGGGCCACGCGGGGCCGCGGTCAGCCGGTGACGACCTCGTTCTTCGCGAGACTCTCGGTCCGTGAGGTCACCGTGCCGCCGAGGGACTTCGCGGTGGCGGAGACCCCGGAGGTGTCGGCGCCGGCCCGCTTCGCCTGCGCGGCGAGGGAGTCGAGGGCGTCGAGCGCGTACCCCGAGGCGTAGAACTCCTGGTACAGCTTCTTGTAGGCCGCGTGATACGCGTCGTCGAAGGCGTCCGCCGCCAGGAACCGCTCCTTGAGGAGGTTGCCGCCCATGCCGCCACCGCCGCCGCCGCCCGGACCGCCGGCCTCCGCCGTGTCCTGCTGACCGTCCTGCTGACCGTTCCCGTTCCCCGGAGCCTGCGGCATCCCGGACGGCGTGTCCGCCGCTCCGTCCTGTGCGGCGGCACCCGGCATCGCGCCGCCGCCGCCTCTGCCGCCCATGCTCGTACTGTCGTCGGGCCCGGTGGTGGCGGTGCCGCTGAAGGTCAGGTTGAAGTCCCAGCCGAGGACGGAGAACTTCTTGGTGCCGAGGTCGTACCAGAGCACGTAGTTCTTGCCCGGCCCGGCCATGTCGTCGAAGTTCAGAAGCAGGTTCTGGGTCGCCACGTACTCCGCGAAGGACTCCACGTTGACGTAGCTGTCGAGGTTCTCGGCGAACTCCGCGTCCGACGCCTGGTTGACCCACTTCAGGAGCCTCATCACCGGCGAGAGGTCCTGGCTGCCCTTGAGGTTGAGCTGCTTGAAGGACTCCTCGTAGTCGGTGGGGTCGTCTCCCACGTAGTCGAAGCTGCTGCCCGCCCGGGCCTTGTACGCCACGCCCGTGCCGCCGAGCTCCGCGTCGACGTAGTCCTTGCTCGGGTTCTCGACCATGAGCCGGGTCGCGACCGGACGGCTGTTGACCTTCACCGCGGTGAAGGCGAACTTCTCGGCCGTCTGACCGGACTTCTTCATCAGCGACAGCGACAGGGCCTCGTTCAGCGGCAGGGCCTCGTCGACGCCGGGGCGCAGCGAGAGCTCGCGGTGGCCCTCGTAGGCGCGGCCCTCGACGTACTCGTCGATGCTGATGAGCCAGGGCAGTTCCTCGGGCTTGGAGGCGGAGAGGCTGAACTGCGTCATCCCGCCACCGCCACCGCCACCGCCACCGCCACCGCCTGCGGCCATGCCGCCGCCCTGCGGAGCCTGCTGCTGACCGCCGTTCTGCTGCTGGTCACCGTTCTGCGCCCCGGTGGTCTGCCGCTGACCGCCGTTCTGCCCGCCGCCGTCCTGGCCCGCGGGGCCGCCCTGGCCGCCGCCTCCCGTGCCGCCGCCGCGCAGGCTCTGGAGCGTGGAGTTGCCCTTGAGACGGATACCGACGTCGTTCAGGTACACGCCGTCGACGGTGAGGTCGGCCTTGATGTACTCCTTCTCGCCCTCGTCCTGGTACTTCTCCATCATGTCCGTGAAGTCGGTCTCGCTGTACTCCAGTTGGATCGAATGCGTCCGCGATTCGTCGAACAGGTCGACCGCCCCCGTGACGTTGTCCGTGATCTCGTCCCCGTCCGCCGTGGAGGCGCTGGTGACGAAGGGGGTGACGCGTACGTCCCCGAAGAAGATCAGCAGAACCGAGAGCCCCACGGCGAGGGAGCCGGCCGGCTTCCAGTGGTGGCGAAGCCGCAGCGGGACGCGGTGCGCGAGCCGCTTGCGGGGGGCGGTCATCAGAGGTCCGTCTGGTCGTAACCGGTCAGCACGGTCACGCGCTGCCCCATGGCGCGCTCCTGGAGCGCCGCGACCAGCTCACCCGGCTCGTGGCCCTTCTTGATGCGGACCGTGTAGAACACCTCGGTCAGGGTGCCGCCACGGATCGACTCCGTGCTCACCAGCTCGAACTCGTCGGTGTGGCGCAGCAGGACGTCCTGGATCGCGTGGGTGTGGTCCTCGCCCGCCGGGACCTGGACCTTGACGACCTGACGCTGGACGTTGAGGGCGAACCAGTCGAACTTGCTCATCGCCAGGATGATCAGGGCGATCACGGTGCCGCCGACCGCGGCCAGCGTGTAGAAACGGGCGCCGCACGCCATGCCGACGGCCATCGCCAGGAAGATGAAGCCGACGTCCCTGGTCTCCTTGACCGCGTTGCGGAAGCGGACCACCGACAGCGCTCCGACCAGGGAGAAGGCGCGGGCCAGGTTGGAGCCGACGACCAGCATGATCAGGGCGACGATCATGCCGACGATGACCAGCGTCTGCACATAGGACTGGCTGTAGGAGACGTTCTTGTGCGTGGCCCGGTAGACGTAGCCGATCATCGCGGAGAGCACGAAGGACAGCGTCATGGCGAGCACGATGTCGGTGACGCTGAACGTACCGCTCAGGTCCTGAACGTTGAGATTCACGAGTGGGATGCCTCCGTGGGGCGTCGCGTCGTGGGGGACGCGGGCGTGGGAACGAGGGGGAGGGGAGCGGGCGCCTGCGGGAGGTCTTCCTCCCGGACGTGGAAGACGGACCTGGGGGCCAGTCCGAACGCCTCGATGCTCTGGACGTACTTGGAGACCCGGACGAGGCTCAGGTTGCGCCTGGCCGCCAGGTCGGTGATCCAGTACGGGGTGCGCTCGTTGACCTTGATCTCCATCACCGACAGGTGCGGCGGGACGGTGAACCGGTTCTCGGCGTTCGGTGTGCCGAAGTGGAAGTCCCGGTCCCGGCCGCGGATGCGGCGGTCGAAGGTGACGCGCAGTCCCGTGTCCTGGTCGCGGCCGACCAGCGCCTCACGCTGGTAGCCGGTGATGGCGGTGGGCTGGAGGTTGAGCCTGACCACCAGCTCGAGGACCTCGTCGACGAAGGCGCTCTCCTTCGCCGAGTGCTCGATCATCTCCCGCTCGTCGCACAGCTTCCGGGCGGTGGCGTAGGGCACGGTGATACGGCGCTTCTGGGTGACCCGGTTGACCCGCTGCTTGATCTCCACGCAGACCGGGGAGTCGTCGGTGACCCCGTCCAGGTCTCCGTAGTGGCGGATGCGCAGCTTGCGGCGGAACTTAAGGCCCTCGATCTTCTCCCAGTAGAACCGGAGTTGAGGAGTGTCGTAGTAGAGGCTCCACACGCCGTAGCCGCCGACGGGGCTGTGCAGGTCGCGGTCCATCCGCTCGCCCAGCTCGTCCCGGATCTGCGCCGCCTGCTCCACCGGAACCAGGTACTTGAGCTCGTACCGGTTGAAGGCGTGGAGTCTGCTGGCCACCCGCCGCGCCTCGTCGTCCGCGAACTGCGGCGGCGATCCCCCGGCCCGCACCGGGGCCTCGTCGCCGCCCGGCCCGCCGTCGCCGGAGCGACGGCGCTTCAACCAGCCAGTCATGACGTCCCTTCAGATCGTCGGCGATCAGTCACATCCCTGTAAGAAACAGGTAAGAGATGAAAGGCCGATGAGGGGCGTCTCTGAACAGTGTTAGTACCGGGGGTGAACTCGAAGTGAACGCGGCGACGGTTGGCGTGGGGACGGTGAACGCGGGGACTGGCTCCCGCGGGTGCCGCTACTCCGGAAGGTCGCGCTTCTCCAGCGGGCGCACCGCCGGGCCTTGCAGGACCTGTCCGTCCGGGGCGAAGCGGGAGCCGTGGCAGGGGCACTCCCAGGCCTGCTCGCCGTGGTTGAAGGAGACGATGCAGCCCAGGTGGGTGCAGCGCGCCGAGACCGCCTGGAGTACGCCGTTCGCGTCCCGGTGGACGGCGTACTGCCGTCCGCCCAGGCGCAGCACGGCGCCGTGGCCCCGGGGGATGTCGTCCGGCGCGGGGGCCGTCACGGCAGGCAGCCGGTCGCCGATGAAGTGCCGGGCGACCTGGGCCTGGTGTTTCAGGAACGTGGTCCCCTCGCGGACCACGGACGCCAGGCGGCGCGGATCGTAGAGGCCGCTCCAGGCGGACTCGCGGCCGTTGATCAGGTCGCCGAGCAGACGGCCCGCCATGATGCCGCCGCTCATGCCCCAGCCGCCGAAGCCGGTGGCCACATAGGTGTGCCGGCTGCCGGGGTGGAGCGGTCCGACCAGAGGCACGGAGTCGGTGGAGTCGTTGTCCTGGGTGGCCCAGCGATGGGTGAAGGTGAGACCGGCGAAGCGGTCGTCGGCCCAGGCGGACAGCCGGGCGAACCTCTCCTCGGCGTCGGCGGTGCCGGGGGTGAAGTGTTCCCCGGTGACGATCAGCAGGCGCTTGCCGTCGCGGTACGGGGCGGTGCGCACGGAGCGGGTGGCCCGTTCCGGCGTGATGTACATGTCGCGCGGGGCGCGGTCCTCGTCGATGGTCGCCGCGACGACGAGCTCACGGCGTGGGCTGAGCCGGGTGAACAGCAGGGCCCGGTCGAAGACGGGGTGGTGCGTGGCGACCACGACCTCGCGGGCGCGGATCGACACACCGGCTTCGGTGCGCAGCACGCAGGGTTCGCCCTCGGTGAGGCCGACGACCCGTGTTCCCTCGTACACCGTGCCGCCCCGCCGGAGCAGGTCGTCGGTGAGCGCCAGCAGGTACTTGCGGGGATGGAACTGGGCCTGTCCGCTCACCCGGACGGCGCCGGCGACCGCGAAGGGCAGCTCGGTCTCGGTCACGAACTCGGCCGGCAGTCCCGCCTCACGTGCGGCCTCGGCCTCCGCCCGCAGTTCCGCGACGTGCCGGCGATCCTCGGCGTAGGTGAAGGCCGCCGCCTCCTCCCACGCGCAGTCGACGCCGAGTTCCGCGACGATCTCGGCGGCGTGCCCGATCGCCTCGGTCTGCGAGCGCGCGTACAGGGCGGCGCCCTCGGGGCCGCGGGTGCGCCGCAGGTGGTCGTAGATCAGGGTGTGCTGGGCGGTCAGCTTGGCCGTCGTGTGGCCGCTGACCCCGGCGGCGATCCGGTCGGCCTCCAGCACCGCCACCTCGCGTCCCTGCCGGACCAGCTCCCAGGCCGTGCTGAGCCCGGCGATGCCGGCGCCGATCACGGCGACGTCGACGGTGAGGTCACCGGAGGGCGGCGGAGCCGGGGCGCCGGGCGGCGCGGTCTCCAGCCAGTAGGAGCCCTGGGTTCCTGTCTCGGCGTTCATGGCGGCCGAGTGCCCGCAGGACGCGGTGATACGCGACATTGCGCCCTCATGTGTGGGTATTCCTTCCTGTCGGGTACGCATCCGGCCCGGTGAACCCGGCCATCCGGCCCGGTGAACCCGGCTCGGCCCGCTGAACGGTGGGTGCGTCTTGCCCCTGGTGTGGAACTCGCTGTGGCATGGAGTGGACGCGTAGGGCGACATGGGTTGTTCGGCGGTGGGCCGGTTCCGTCGTGGCCGCGGTGCGGCGGGCGGGGGAGGGGCCGGGCCGGGAGCGGGACCTGGCGGTGCAGGCGGGCAAGGCGGCGCTGGCCGCCTGGCTGGCGTGGGCGGTCGTGGGCTGGTGGCTCGAGGCGCCGATGGCGTTCGTCGCGCCGTGGGTCGCCGTCGTGCTGGTGGAGGCGACCGTGTACCGGTCCGTCGCGCACGGGCTCCAGCAGCTCGCGGCGATCGCGGTGGGTACGGCGGTGGCGACAGCCGGGGCGCTGCTGCTGGGCAGCACGATGGCCGCCATGGCCCTGGTCCTTCCGGCGGTGCTGCTGCTCGGGCAGTGGCAGCGGCTGGGGAGCCAGGGCGTCTACGCCGCCACCGGTGCGCTCTTCGTGCTGACCGGTGGCCAGGTGAGTGTCGTCTCGTCGGCCGCCCGCATCGCGGAGGCGGTCTTCGGCGCGGTGGTCGGGGTGGCGGTCAACGTGCTGATCCGGCCGCCGGTGTACCTGCGCGACGCCCGCGCCGCGCTGGAGGACGCGGCTCGTGAGGCGCAGGAGATCCTGGACGCGGTGGCCGACGGTCTGGCCGACGGCGAGTGGGACGGGCAGGCGGCCGGGAGCCGGCACGAGCGGGCCCTGCGGCTGGGCCGGCTCGTCGACCAGGCGCGGTCGGCGATCGGCTGGAGCCGGGAGAGCATGCGCGGCAATCCGCGGGGGCGCCGCACGCGGCCCCCTTCCTCGCCCGGCAAGGCCTACGACGACGCGCTGGTCGTGCTCGACCACGTCGCCGTCCACACGGTGGGGGTGACCCGGACCGTGTGGGAGATCGCGGAGCGCGGGGAGGGGGCCCGGCCGCCCGCCGGTATCACCCACGCCTACGCGGACTTCCTGCGCCACACGGCCCGCGCGGTCCGGCTGTACGGTCGGACCCGGTTCGCCCCGGGCGGCTCCGACGACCGTGCGGCGGAGCGACTGCGCGAGGCGGTCGAGGAGCTCCACCGCACTCTCGACGAGTTCCGCCGGCAGTTGCCGGGAGCCGTGACCGACGACCCGGACGCGCTGGTGACGTACGGAACGCTGCTGGCCCAGGCACACCGCCTGGCCGACCAGCTCGCCCGGGACTGACGCCCCCGCTCACGCCGTCTTCGAGAACCGCCGCGACTCGCGCGGCCGCCCGCACCTGTGTGGCCTGCACCTGTGGGGCCTGCCCCTGTGTGGCCTGCGCCGGCGCCCTGGGCCTCCGCCGCCGGGTCAGGACCCTAGGCGGCGGCGGTCCTCCTCGTCCCACTTCTGGGTGTCGCGCGGCTGGACGTACGGCTCCTCGTCGGCCGGGTGGCCACCGGCGACTGCGCGCTGGCGGACCATTTCCGCGTCGAACTCCAGGCCGAGCAGGATGGCCAGGTTGGTGATCCACAACCACACCAGGAAGATGATCACACCGGCGAGCGTGCCGTAGGTCTTGTTGTACGAGCCGAAGTTGGCCACGTACAGCGCGAACCCGGCGGACGCGACCATCCAGATCAGCAGGGCCAGGAAGCTGCCCGGCGTGACCCAGCGGAAGCCGCGCACGCGTGCGTTCGGAGTGGCCCAGTACAGGACCGCGATCATCACCGTGACCAGGACCACCAGCACCGGCCACTTGGCGATCGACCAGACGGTGAGCGCCGTGTCGCCGACCCCGAGGGTGGTGCCGACCTGCCGGGCCAGGCTGCCGGTGAACACCACGATCAGCGCGCTGATCACCGCCATGACCATCAGTACGACGGTCACGCCGACCCGCACCGGCAGCACTTTCCACACCGGACGGCCCTCGGGGATGTCGTAGACCGCGTTGGCGCTGCGGATGAACGCGGCGACATAGCCGGACGCCGACCACACCGCCAGCACCAGACCGACGATCGCCATGACCGAGCCGACCCCGCCCTTGCCCTGCATCTGCTGCACCGCGCTGCGCAGAACGTCCTGAGCCGCGCCCGGCGCGAGTTTCTGGATGTTGTCCAGGACCGCCTGGGTGGCCGACTGTCCGACGATCCCCAGCAGCGACACCAGTGCCAGCAGCGCGGGGAACAGCGCCAGGATCGAGTAGTAGGTCAGGGCCGCCGCTCGGTCGGCCAGCTCATCCTTCTTGAACTCCTTCAGGGTGCCTTTCAGTACCGCTCCCCAGGAGCGTTTGGGCAGGTCCGTGGGCTTGTCAGGGGCCTGCCGCTCCACCTGCTCGTCCGGACCGGCGGCGACCGGATCCTGCCCGGCTCCGCCCTCGCGGTCCGTCGTCTGCTCGCCGTGCCGCTTGTGCGGCTTCAGTGTCCGTGCCATGCCGTACGGGTATCCGGCCGGGCACCGCCTATGCGTAGATAGAGGACATATCGGACTTCGCGGCGATGGCGGCCACGGTGATGCCTCCCCGGACCACGGACTCGGGCCTCGGACCCCCGAACCGCCGACCGCCGCGTGTCCCCGCAGGTCAGCCGCCCACGTACCAGCTGAATCCGCCGTTGCTGGCGGCGACGGCCAGCAGCACGATCCACAGCACCACGTCCACGATGCCGAGAATGATGCCGGCCTGCGCCATTCCGGCGCCGTTCCTGACCGCCGCCCGGCGACGGGCGACGGCGCCGAAGACGATGGCCAGCGGCCCCAGGACGATGTTCAGGATGAACAGTCCGACGATGCCGCAGCAGAGGCTCGCGATCGCCAGGCCGTTGGCGCGTGATCCCGAGGACGCGGTGGAAGAGCTGCCGTAACTCGTCATCGAATACTCCCGGTTGTCGGTTGCACGGACCGAACGGGCCTCGCGCTCCTCACTTTCGACTTGCTCCTCCGAGTGCCCTTCCGACGCGCTCCCATGTCGACGGACCGTCAGTTGCTTTGCGGATCAAGCAACTTCGAGGTCCGACCCGACTCTCAGCGCGGGGGCAGGCCGGTGTCGCCGGGCGGAGGTGCGGTGCGGGGAGCCGCACCCGGGGCCAGACCCGGCGCGTCCGTGCGGTCGGCGTACGGGACGGGGCCGGGCACAGGCGCATACCCAGACCCGGGGAGCGGCGCAGGCACAGGGGCCCAGGAGACAGGGACGTGAGCGGCGTGGGCCTGGGGGTGCGGGCCGGGGAAGGGCCACGGCGGCGGGACCGGTGCCGGTGCCGGTGCCGGTGCGGGGACGGTGCGGGTCGGCGGGTGGCGACGCGCCAGCCAGAGGACGGCCGCCGCGTACAGGGCGATGCCGACCAGGTCGAGGGCCACGACCTGCCAGGGAGCGTCCGCAGCGGTGTCGTCGCTCTTGAGGCCGTCGACGACGGCGGCCGAGACACCGAAGGCCAGGAGGTTGTTCACGGCGTGCAGGCCGATGGCCGCCTCCAGCCCGCCGGTGCGTACGGTGAGCCGGCCCGCGACCACCCCGTACAGGGCCAGGTCGGCGAAGCCCCACGGGGTCCCCCAGCCGTGGGCGGCGGCGAACAGGACGGCCTGGGGCACGAGCGCCCACCAGGGAGAGCGCAGGAAGGCGCCGACCGCCTGCGTGAGCCAGCCGCGGAAGACGTACTCCTCGGCGGCCGCCTGCAGCGGTACCAGGACCACCAGCATGGCGAGGGCCGGGCCGAAGACCTCCCAGCCCGCCCATCGCGACGGCGCGGCATCGTCCGTGGGCAGCAGGAGCATGGCCCCGGTGGTCACGGCGAGAACCGGGAGGGCCACCAGCACGCACCGCCCCAGCCAGGGCCACCGCAGTCCGCCCGTCACGGACGAGACCGTGCCCGCCGGGCGACGGCCGGCCCAGCGCACCGCGAGCAGGACGACAGGTATGGCGGAGGCGATCGCCAGCAGGTCGAGGGCGGTGCCCGGGACGGGGCCGAACTCGACGGTGCCGTCGGCGGCTTCGGGGTAGCCCCTGGCCGCTCCCAGGGCGGAGCCGAGGGCGTAGAGCAGTCCGGCCACCAGCACGCACGCCACGGCCACGAACCCGGTGCCGAGCACGGGCCGCCACCATCGGTGACGTGCCGAGACGCGGGCCATGCGGTGATAGGGGAGCAGTTCGGGCAGGAGCGCGGGCACCGGGGCGGCGAGCGGATGCGTCATGGCGACAAGCCTCCCCGCGGGCCCGTGTCCCCACATCGGCCGCGGGCACGAACGGCGCCTCTGCCGGAGGATGGAGAGCGGCCTCCTCCCTGGGGCCGGTACCGCGCCGCCGCACCCCGCCCTACGCTCGTGCCGAGATGGAGACGATACGCAACTGGCTGCTCCCCGCACTGCTCGCGGCCGGACAGATCGCCTGGCTGTGGCCCGGAGCCGGGCCGGCCGGCGAGGCGGTGCCCGGGGCGGCGGCACTCGTCGCCGTGCTCGGCGCGCTGGTCGTGGAGACGGCCGCGCTGGGCCGTCGACGGCAGGCGCCGGTCCGGGCCCTGGCCTGGTCCCTCGGCGCTCTCGTGGTGGGCCAAACGGCTTGGCAGGACGGCTACTTCGGGGTGGGTGCGCCGGTCGCGCTGTATTCGGTCGCGGTCCGCTGCCCCGTGTCCGTGACCGTACGCGCGGTCGCCGCGGCCGTGGGTGCCGAGTGGCTCCTGTCCCTCGTCCATGTCGGGGTCCGGCCGGCGCTCGCCTCCGAGTGGGTGCTCGGCGCGCTCCTGTACGTCGTCTGCGCGGGGCTCGGCGAGGCCCGCCGGCAGTGGCTCAGGGGACGGTCGCTCGCGACCCGCCTGCTGGCCGGCGCGGAGGAGGCCCGGCGGCTGGCGGGCGACACCGAACGGCGGCGGCTGGCCCGTGAACTGCACGATGTGAGCGCCCATCACCTGACTTCGGTCGTCATCACCGCCGACGCCGCGCGAAGATTCGGCGACAGCAGGCCCGAGCTGACGGCCGAGGCGTTGTCGTTCGCCGAGCGCACCGGCACCGAGACCCTGACGGCGCTGCGACGGCTCGTCGGCCTGCTGCGCGACGCCGACCGTCCGGCTCCCCCTCCGATGACCGCGCGCATCGAGGAACTCATCGCCGGATTCGGCCGGTTGGGGCGTCCGATCGACGCCGTGCTCCCCGACGACCTGGCCGGACCGGCGGCCGAGGCGGTCCACGGGATCGTCCGCGAGGCCCTGACGAACGCCCTGCGGCACGCCCCGGGCTCCGCCGCGCACGTCAGCGTCCTGCGCGGGGAGGGCGTCCTGGAACTGTGCGTCGACAATGCTCCCCCGCGCGGCTCGGCATCGGACGGCGTCGACGCCGTCGATGCTGTCGGCGGGCTGGGGTCGGGACGCGGTGTCACGGGGATGAAGGAGCGGGCCGCGGCCGTCGGCGGGGAACTGACGGCCGGCCCCGCACCCGGCGGTGGCTGGCGGGTCCGGGCCACCCTGCCCGACGTCACGGGGCCGTGGGGTCCGCCCGAGGGCGCGGGCCGGCGCGACGTGCTGCGGGAACAGCGGCTGGCCGATCCCGCGCTGGTGTGCACGGCGACGCTCCTTCCCCTGGTGTTCGCCCTGGTCACGGCGGAGGAGTGGACGGGCGCGAGCCTGCGTGCCGCGGTGCCCGGCCTGCTCGTCGTGGCGGTGCTGCTGACCGCTCACGCGGTGCCGCTGCTGTGGCGACGGCGTGCCCCGTGGCCGGCGCTTCTCGGCGTGCTGGCCACGTCGTGGCTGTGGCCGGTGGCGGTCGCCGGGGCCGGGCTGCCGTCGCGGGTGTTCGTGTTCTTCGCCGGCGGAGCGCTCGCGGAGCTGCCGGCGGTGTACGCGGTGGCGGTCTACGGCCGGGGCGCCGCCCCTACCTGGCCCGCGTGGGGCGCGGCGGCGATCTCGCTCTCCGGGACCCTGGTCGCGACGGCGGGCGCGGACGGCTCGTTGTCGGGCGAGGAGTCGATGTGGCCCACCGCCGTGGTGATGTTCGTGCCGTTGGCGATGGTGCTGGGCGCGGTGTTCGCCGGCCTGTGGGGTGCCGGGCTCGCCGTGCGGCGCCGACGGCTGCGGATCCTGGCCCTGGACGACTTCGCGTTGGCGGGCGCGCTGTGGCACGCGGAACGGGCCGCGGACGCCGAACGGCACCGGCTGGCGGCGAAGTTGCGGGACGCCGTCCTGCGCCGCACGGCGGCACTGGTCGAACAGGCCCGGCAGGGGCGGCTGGAGGCGGTGGCCGCCGAGGCCCGGTCGGCACTCGCCGCCATGCGTGAACTCCTGCACAGCCTGGGCGAGTCGGAGGATCCCGGGCACGGACTGGCTCCGGCGCCCACCGTCGCGGATCTCGGCACGCTGTGCCGGACCGTGCGCGCGGCCGGGCGGGACGTGACCCTGCGGGGCCTGCCGGAGGCCGCGCGGGACCTGCCGCCCGCTGTGGCCCTGTCGGCGTACCGGATCGTCGAGGCCGCGCTCGGCGCGGGCGATCGAGGACCGGCCCGGGTCACACTGAGGCGACGGCGGGACACCCTGCGCGTGACGGTGTCGGGCGTACCGCTGGCCGTCACCGGCCCCGTGGCCGAACGCCTGAAGGTGCGGGCGGAAACGGGTGCCGGACGCATCACTCTCGAACGGGCCGGTGTCGTAAGGGCGTTGCTGTCGACCCGGTCCAGTCCGGCGCCCGCACCGGAGGTGTCCCCTTCGTCACCCGCGTGACGGTCGTCGACGACGGCCGACGATCCGCCGCTCCTCGACGTCCGCCGCTCCTCGCCGTCCCCCGCTCCTCGCTGTCCCCGCTCGATCCGCCACGGCCCCTTTCGGGGCCTACCGGGCGGCGAACGGCTGGGCCGGGGCCTTGCGGCTGGTGCGGCTGGGCGGTTTTCACCGTGACTCCCCGTTGCTCCCCGCTGGATCCGGTGCGGTGGTGCCACGGGCTCCCGGGTCCGGCTTCCAGCTCGGGGAGCGACGGCGCTTGCGCGGCCGTGTGGCTGCTGACCTGCGTGGATGCATACGTGAATCCGGCGCGGTTGCTGTCCGGAGCGGGGCTCTCTCTCCGGCTCAGGCGCGGGGTCCCGCGCCGTGCAGGAGTGTGTCGATGACAAGTGTGGCCAGTGCGTCCGGGTCCTGTGCGGCAGGGTCCTGGTCCGCGCCGGGCCTGTTGAGGGCTTGGAAGGCCCCTCCGCGACGTTCACCTACCGGCGCATCGGCCCGCGGGGCGGCGTCCCGCTGGTCCTGCTGAACCGGGTCCGCGGGACCCTCGACTGGTGGGACCCGGAGCTCCTGGACCACCTCGCCGCCGAGCATGACGTGATCGTGTTCGACAACGTCGGCACCGGCTACACCGACGGGACTCCGCGCGACTCGGTGGAGGGGCTGGCCGACGGCACCGTCGAGTTCATCGAGGCCCTCGGCCTCACGCAGGTCGACCTGCTCGGCTGGACCCTGGGCGGCACCGTCGCCCAGCACATCGCCCGCACCCGGCCCGCCCTGGTCCGCAGGCTGGTCGTGGCGGCCGCCAACCCTGGCGGCACGGTGCCCGGCGCGCCCGACCCGGACCCGAAGGCGCGGGCCACCATGACCAAGCCCAATGTCACCGGGGACGACCTGGTGTTCCTGTTCTTCCCCGGCACGGACACCGGACGCGCCGCCGGGTACGAGCATCTCGCCAGGGTGGCCACACGGCTGGCCACCGGGCTCGCCGACGTGTCCGAGGCGGCAGCGACCGTCTGGCCCGGCTGCTGGGACGGGACCGCGCGCTCGAAGCGATCCTCACCAGCCAGGACTACGACGCCGAGCGCGCCGAGCAGTACGGCTGGGTGACCCGGGCCGTCCCCGACGCCGAACTCGACGACCTCGTCAACGGTGTCGCGGCGCGCATCGCTTCCTTCGACAAGGCGTCAGTCCTGGGCGCCAGGGCACGTGGACCATGCCTTCGACCTCGGTATCGGTATCGGCAGTGGATGCTGCCGCTGCTCCGCAAGAGTCGCCGTGGATCGACTCGCGTGGCTCGTCGGTCAGTCGGGTGTCTCGGCCGAGTCGGCGGGATGGGAGTCGTCGGCCGGCGCGGACCGCTCGATGTCGTCGTCGGTCGCGGCCCAGCTGGCCAGCAGGTCCAGGGCGTCCCGCGAGGGTGAGGCGGGCTCGGGGGTGTAGGTGAGGAGGAACTGGCTGGGGCCGTCGGGGAGCGGGAAGGTTTCGAAGGGCAGGTCGAGGTCGCCGACGACCGGGTGGTGGAGGAGTTTCACGCCGGTGGTGTGCATGCGGACGTTGTGGGCGGCCCAGCGGCGCCTGAATTCCTCGCTGCGGGTGGACAGTTCGCCGATCAGGTCCGTCAGCCGCCGGTCGTAGAGGTCGCGGCCGGCTTCCGCGCGCAGCATGGCGACCGTGTCATTGGCCACCTCGTCCCAGTGGCGGAAGAACTCGGTCGCGTGCGGGCTGAGGAAGACGAACCGGGCGTTGTTCGGCGGCCGTGCCGGGTCGGCGTAGACCGGGGAGAACAGGGCGCGCCCGAGGTGGTTGGCGGCCAGGATGTCCCCGCGTCCGCTGAGGATGAACGCGGGTGTGCCGGCCATCGAGTCGAGGACGCGCTGCACCGCGGGCCGCACGCGCTGCTGGGCCGGGCGGCGGCGTGGCGGACGGGTCGTGCCGGCGCCGCGCAGGAGGTCGAGCAGGTGGATGCGTTCGGCTTCGTCGAGCTGGAGTGCTTGCGCGATGCCTTCGATGACGCTCTCGGAGACGCCGGTGGCGTTGCCGCGCTCCAGCCGTGTGTAGTACTCGCTGGAAATGCCCGCGAGGAGGGCGACCTCCTCACGGCGCAGCCCGGTGACCCGTCGGCGCTCGCCGCCGTACAGGGGCAGTCCGGCCTGCTCGGGGGTGACCCTGGCCCGTCGCGTACCGAGGAATTCCCGGATCTCCGCACGGAAATCGTCACGTATGTCGCGGCTGTTGCCTTGTGGGTCGTTTCTGCCTGCCATGCGTTTCACTCTACGAGTGCTTCCGCCGGGTGAGGGGGTCCCTGTCAGTGACCCCCTCAGCAGGGACTCCCACACGCGCGTGACAAGCGGTTCTGTTGGTGGTGCACCGCCCCCGGTGGTGTGAACCGTCCGGACGGACGGCGCTTGTGCCGCCGGTCCCAGCCCCCTTCGCGGCGCTGTCGGCGCCGCACGCATCACCCCCCCCCGCACACAGCGGGTGCCGGATCACGGCGCCTGAAAGGAACCCCCCCATGAGCAAGGTCATTCTCGTCACCGGTGCCGGACGCGGTCTCGGCACGGACATCGCCCGCGAGGCTCTCGCCGCAGGCCACCAGGTCGTCGCCACCGGCCGCCGCCCCGAAGAGGTCGAGAAGGCCCTCGGCGGACCGCAGGACAACCTGCTGACCACAAGGCTCGACGTCACCAGCCTGGAGGATGCCGAGGCCGCCGCGCAGGCCGCCGTCGACCGCTTCGGCCGCATCGACGTCCTGATCAACAACGCCGGGAACCTCTTCACCGGCTACTTCGAGGAGATCTCGCCCGCGCAGATGCGCCGGCAGTTCGAGACCAACCTCTTCGGCCCGATGAACGTCACCCGCGCCGTCCTGCCGATCCTGCGCAAGCAGCGCGCCGGCCACGTCATCACCATCACCTCGACCGCCGGCCTGGTCGGCATGGAGTTCACCTCCGCCTACGCCGCCTCCAAGTTCGCGGAGGAGGGCTGGATGGAGTCCCTGCGCCACGACGTCGAGCCGTACAACATCCACACCACGATCGTGGAGCCCGGCTACTTCCGCACCGAACTCCTCGTGGACGGCTCCACCAACTGGCCCGAGCTGTCGATCGACGACTACGCCGCGCGCACCGCCCCGAGGATCGAGGGCATGAAGAGCATGAACGGCCGGCAGCCCGGCGACCCCGCCAAGCTCGCCCGCGCCCTGCTCACCATCGTCGGGCAGAAGAAGCCGCTGCCGCGCTTCGTCGCCGGTGCGGACGCCATCGAGGCCGCCGAGGCCAAGGCGAAGGAACTCCTCGGCCAGGCCGAGGCATCCCGCGAACTGGGCGACAGCCTGGCCTACGACGACGCCCACGCCTGACCACCACGCCCGCTCCTACGCCGCCATCGCCTCCATGGCAGGAGCCCCCAAGCATCCGGTCTGGTACCACAACGCGGTGGCCGACCCCCGGGTCGAGCTTCAGGACGGCCCGGTGCGCCAGGACATGCTGGCCCGCGAGGTGACCGGGGAGGAGAAGGCCGTGTGGTGGGCCCGAGCCGTCGAGGCGTTCCCCGACTACGCCGAGTACCAGAAGAACACGGACCGCGAGATCCCCGTCCTCGTTCTGGACCCGGCGGCCCACGAGCACTGACCCGGCGCAGCCGGTTCGACCCGCAGACCGCCCCGCCGCCTGGCCCTGGCGACACCAGCGCCGGTCCTCACCCGACAGCGGCCGCCTGCCCCCCATGGTCGGCCAGGGCGCGCCTGCCGGCCTGGACGAAGCGCATCACGGACGGCCGCGGCACCGCTGTCCTCGGCAGCCTGACCTGCGACGACACCCACGCCGGAGCGCCATCCCCCGGCCAAGGACGGAAGCTGCCAGGTGCACTTGCGGCGTTGAGCGCCACCGGGCGACGACGCCCGCGCCAGCGGTGCGGGGACCACCCAAGCACGGCCCACCGACTGGTGGCGCACCCCCTCATGAGCACTGACCGGGCCTGACGGCCGTCACGACAAGGAGTACCTGATGAAGCACGTATCACTGGGCGGGCTCGATGTCTCCCGCATCGGCCTGGGAGCCATGACCATGGCCGGCACCTACACCACGGGCGGGGGGCTCGACGACGCCGAGTCGATCCGCACCATCCACCGGGCGCTGGACCTCGGGGTCACCCACATCGACACCGCCGAGATCTACGGCCCCTTCCACAGCGAGGAGCTCGTCGGCAGGGCCATCAAGGGCCGCCGCGACGACGTCGTCGTGGCGACGAAGTTCGGCCTCGTCTCCCACGCGGGCGACGGCCCCGGCGTCATCGACAGCAGCGCCGGCAATGTGAAGACCGCGGTCGAAGGCTCGCTCCTGCGGCTGGGCACCGACCACATCGACCTGTACTACCAGCACCGCGTCGATCCGAACACACCCATCGAGGAGACCGTCGGCGCGCTGGCCGAGCTGGTCGCCGAGGGCAAGGTGCGCCACATCGGACTCTCGGAGGCCGGTCCCGAGACGATCCGCCGGGCGCACGCCGTGCATCCGGTGGCCGCGCTGCAGACCGAATACTCGCTGTGGACCCGCGACGTCGAGCCCGAGATCCTCCCGCTGCTGCGCGAATTGGGCATCGGATTCGTCCCCTACTCCCCGCTCGGCCACGGCCTGCTCACCGGGCAGATCCGCACCGTCGACGACTTCACCGACGACGACTGGCGCAAGACCAACCCGCGCTTCACCGGCGAGAACTTCCGGCGCAACCTGCGCATCGTCGACGAGGTGCAGGCCATCGGCGCCGAGATCGGCGCGACCCCGGCCCAGACCGCGCTGGCATGGCTGCTGACCCGCGGCGACGACATCGCCCCGATTCCCGGGACCCGGCGGGTTACGCGGGTCGAGGAGAACACCGCCGCCGACGCCGTCGAACTCAGCGCCGCACAACTCGACCGCCTGAACAACCTCACGCCGGCCGCGGGCGAACGCCACGACGAGGTCAACATGGCCAGCATCGACCGCTGACCGCTGACCGCCGGCCGCTGACCGCTGACCGCTGACGGCTGACCGCTGACCGCCGGCGCCCCTGCGCCCGGATCAGCCCACGCGCCTGGACTTCGCGAAGGACTGACGCCCCGGCGAAGTTCCTGGCCCGTCACACCCGATCAACCTGCACCCGTTCACCCATTTTCGCTGATCACTGAAAAGGTCCCTCATCATGTCCAAGGTTCTCCTGGTCGTAGGTCACCCCGACCTGTCCCAGTCGAAGGCCAACAAGGCCCTGGTGGACGCCGTCCGCGACCTGGCCCATGTCACCGTGCACGACCTCTACGCCACCTACCCCGACTTCCAGATCGACGCGGCTGCCGAGCAGGCACTGCTCGCCGAACACGACGTGATCGTCTTCCAGCACCCGGTGTTCTGGTACAACACCACCCCGCTGTTCAAGCAGTGGCAGGACAAGGTCTTCACCCTCGGCTGGGCCTTCACCATGGACGGCTCCGCCTCGCAACTGGCCGGCAAGAAGGCCGTCGTCGCCGTCACCGCCGGCGTCCCCGCCGACCATTACACCCCCGAAGGCTCGAACCAGGCCACCATCGAGACCCTCCTCGGCAACTGGCACGCGACCCTGCGGCTGTGCCAGTTCGACATCCAGCCGATGGTCA
The DNA here is from genome assembly GCA_001298545.1 of Actinobacteria bacterium OV320. Lineage (GTDB taxonomy): Bacteria > Actinomycetota > Actinomycetes > Streptomycetales > Streptomycetaceae > Streptomyces > Streptomyces coriariae. Next base: position 329,464 of record LJCX01000028.1, on the reverse strand, counting down.
AGCTCTACGGCACGGCATTCGGCCTCTCCGACGAGGACCTGGCCACCGCCGCCAAGCAGTACAACGAGCTGCTCGCCTCCTTCGCGGCCTGACCGCACTCACACCGACGACAGCCGCCCTCGCCGATCGCGACGCAGCGGTGCTGTGCCCCACCGGTCTCCGGTCGGGCTGTGCCCCACCGGTCTCCGGTCGCTCTTCGCCGGATCGGCGCCAAGCGACCGGAGATCTGTATCGGCGGCGACCGTGTCGTGAAACAGCGACCGCTCGTCGCCGAGCGGCGTCGGCTCGGCGGATCTGGCGGGAGCACCGGGCGTGACCACTTGCCATCGACCCACGACCACCGTATGGTCGTACGAACGTAAGGCATACGAACGTATGGCAATCAAAGGGAGTCCGTGATGGCGACAACTCGGCCGGTGGCGCTCGTGACAGGGGCCTCATCGGGGATCGGCAAGGAGACGGCCCGCGCCTTCGTCGCGGCAGGTTTCGAGGTGATCGGAACCGGCCGCAAGACCTCCGGACTCACCCCGCCCGCCGGGGTGACCTACCTCGATCTCGACGTGGCCGACGACGACTCGGCCACCGCCGCGGTCGGAAAGGTGATCGACCGGTTCGGACGCATCGACGTCCTGGTCAACAACGCGGGCGTCGGCTCGGCGGGCGCCGTCGAGGAGAACTCCGTCGCCCAGGCCCAGAACGTCCTGAACATCAACGTCCTCGGTGTCATCCGTATGACGAAGGCCGTCCTGCCGCACATGCGCGCCCGGGGTGGCGGACGCGTCATCAACATCTCGTCCGTCCTGGGCCTGGTCCCCCAGCCCTACATGGCGCTCTACGTCGCCGCGAAACACGCCGTCGAGGGCTACTCCGAGTCCCTGGACCACGAAGTCCGCGAACACGGCATCCGCGTCCTCCTCGTCGAGCCCGCCTATACCAAGACCAGCTTCGACACCAACGCCGCGCAGCCCGACACCCCGCTGCCTCTGTACGCGGAGCGACGGCGCGTCTTCGACGAGGTGATCGCGGAGGCGATGAAGGACGGCGACGACCCCGCCGTCGTCGCCAAGGTGATCGTCGCCGCGGCCACCGACAAGAAGCCGAAGCTGCGCTACGCCGCCGGCCCCCTCGCCACGCGCATGAGGACGCTGCGCCGCTTCGCCCCCGCCACCACCTTCGACAAAGGCATCCGCAAATTCAACCGGCTGCCCGCCTGACATCCCGGTCCGGCTTCAGGGGCCGCCGATGCCGCCTGGATGTCTCCGGTGTACCCGTGATCTATCCGAACGGCACCTACAAGGCCGTTCTGACCAGCGCGGACGGTCTCGCCTCGCCCCCCCGCGACCGCGGTCCGCGGCGACCGGCTGTACATCATCGACGGCGGGTCCCCGAGCCCCACGACCCGAAACTGCAGACAGCGAGGAGCAACTTCGCTGCTCTCCTTGCCCACTCGGCACACTGACTCGACCAGGGCGGTATCCGGAGCGCAAGCCCCGGCTGCGACGGAGGAACGCCTCGTGCGGTACACGAAAGAACACAAGCAGGAGACAAGGCGGCGGATCGTCGAGACGGCAGGTCGCAGGCTCAAGCGGGACGGCATCGACGGCTCCGGAGTCGCCACGCTCATGAAGGACGCGGGGCTGACCAACGGCACCTTCTACGCCTACTTCGCGTCCAAGGACGAACTCGTCGCCACCGTGGTCGCCGACCAGTTGCGCACACAGCACGAGAACATCGTCGCGCGGGCGGCGCCCGGCCGTGCCGGACTCGAACAGTTGATTCGCTGGTACTTCTCCGCCGAGCAGCGCGACGACGTCGAGGACGGCTGCCCCAACGCCGCCCTGCTCGACGAGATCGGACGCTCCACGGATCGCACCAGGCAGGCGTACACCGACGGCGCTCTGGTCCTCGTCGACGGCTTCGCCACCCGCCTGGCACCCCACGATCCGCCGTCGGCACGTCTGAAGTCACTCAGCCTCCTCGGCATGATGGCCGGGACGCTTCAGCTCTCCCGCGCCCTGACCGACCGGCGACTCGCCGACCAACTCCTCGAACAGGGCATCCACAACGCCCTCGCACTCCTGGCTGCCGAGCAGCACGACTGAGACGCCAACCGCGCCTCGATCACGGTGCTGGCCCGGGCGAACAGGGTTCGGCGGGTCCCTCGACCACCGCATCCGTTGCCCTCCGACGCGGCTCGCGCCCAGGTCGCCGCCGACCGCACCGGCTTCCGGGTCCCTCCCGGAAGCCCGTTCAACGACATCGCGGAGAGCGACACCCACGAGCTACACGAGCCGCATGAGCCGCATGAGCCGCATCCGGCACTCGCGCGAGCCCCCATCCCGCCCGACCTCGCCCACCTGCACATCGGCCACGGCAGGGGCGACGAACTCCTGCACGCCCTCAGCAAGTTGTGGCCGAACACCTTGGTTCCCAACCGGGCCGGCACCGACATCGCCACCCGCGCGAAGGACATCGAAGACGGCCTGACCGACATCGTCGACGTCGGCGTGACGGCCCTCGCCAACCCCGCCCTGGTCGAGCGCCTACGCACCGGCGCACCCCTGAACACCCATGGAGGTACCCCATGTCTGAGCACGCTGCAGTTGAACTGAGCCCGGAAGCAATCCAGTTCGCGGAATGGTTGGCCGCAGGGGCGAATCCCCCGTCCGAGCTGGAGGCGGCGCGTATCCAGGCGGAGCAGGTCCATCTCGCGGCCCGGGAGCCGGAAGGGGTCACCTATCGGGAGGTGGACGCGGGTGGCGTGCTGGGAATCTGGTGCGAACCCGTCGACGCCAACACCGACCACGTCCTCCTGCACAGTCACGCCGGGGGCTCCGTGCTGGCGTCAGCACACGTCGACCGAAAGCTCGCCGGCCATATCGCCAAGGCCGCCGGGGCCCCCGTACTGGTGCTGGACTTCCGGCGAGCCCCGGAACACACCTACCCGGCTCAGGTGGACGACGCGGAGGCGGCCTTCAACTGGCTGCTCTCCGAAGGGTACGAGCCGGGAAACATCATCACGATCGGCCACTCGATCGGCGGGTTCATCGCTGTCGCCCTGGCACTTCGTCTCCGCGACAAGAAGCAGCCGCTGCCGGGCGCCATCGTGTCGATCTCCCCCTGGTGCGACCTCGAGATCGCCAACGAGACCATCACGGCCAACGCAGAGACGGACAAGATCCTCAGCAAGGGTCTGCTGGAGTTCTTCCGTGACGCCTGGATCGGCGGCACGGGCATCGAGTTCACGGACACCCGGATCAATCTGAACCGGGCGGACCTCAGCGGTCTGCCCCCGACCCTCGTCTCCTGGGGAACGTACGAAGTCCTGGCCGGCGAGGACGAGGAGTTCGCCGCCCGCGTCAAGGACGCCGGAATCGACACGGCGACCGTGGTGGTCCCCGGAGGCCAGCACTCGTACGTCTACGGTGCCGGCCGGATTCCGGAGACCGACGCCGCCATCGCACAGATCGGCGCGTGGGTCCGGCAGAAGACGAAGACCTGACCGAGCGGCACAGTCTCGGCCGCCGCTAGCTCCGCCCCGTCGAAACCGGGAGGGACGGCCTCGACGACACCCTGGACGCCTTCTCGCGTTGACGCGGGGCCGAGAACGTCGGAAAGATGATCGTCAACCTCTACGACCTTCGTCACACAGGACTCACTGGTGCGGATGTGGTGCGCGCCCCGACGACCGGTCTAGACAACAAAGAACCCCCGGGTCATCGACCTGGGGGTTTCGTGTGGAGCGGGTGACGAGAATCGAACTCGCACTCTCAGCTTGGGAAGCTGATGTTCTACCACTAAACTACACCCGCGTAAGACGCCGGTTTGAACGGTGTCGGAACGCTCCGTCACTCTACCTCATGCCGGGCCCCGGGCGATGAAGCCATGGGGTCCGAGCGCGTTTCAGGGGATGGATCCTGCTGCGGGCGGCCGGAGTTGGGGCGTACGGTGGAGTGGTGGAAGTGGGGTCGGGCGGGGTCGGAGTGCCGCCTGGAGGGTCGTCCCGTTCGTCCCGTAATGTGGCTTTCGTGGTCCGGCGGGCAGCAGCCGGACAGGGCTCTTGGGGAAGGGACTCTAGGACTTGATGGAGCGCACCGTCGTCCGTTGTGCCGATGGGCACGTGTTCAGCACCGCTTCGTTCCCGATGCAGCAGGCCGAGCGGCTCGGTCCCGGGCGACTCGTCCGGTGCCCTCGGTGTACCCGGTTGCGGAGTGTCGTGCCGGTGATTCTCGAGAAGCGGTAGCGGCAACAGGAGCCGGCGGCGCTGGAGGCGCCGCCGGTCTGGCGCGCGGAGTCGTCCGATGGTGGCCGCTCCGCGCGCTTTGCGTATCCTCGGGACGTGCTTCTCTCAGACAAGGACATCCGGGCCGAGATCGACGCCGGGCGAGTACGGATCGATCCCTACGACGAATTTATGGTGCAGCCTTCGAGCATCGACGTACGGCTCGACCGGCTGTTCCGGGTGTTCGAGAACCACCGGTACCCGCACATCGACCCCTCCGTCGAGCAGGCCGACCTGACCCGGCTCGTGGAGCCCGAGGGCGATGAGCCGTTCATCCTCCACCCGGGGGAGTTCGTGCTCGCGAGTACCTACGAGGTCATCACGCTTCCCGACGATCTCGCCTCGCGACTGGAGGGCAAGTCCTCCCTCGGGCGGCTCGGGCTGGTCACCCACTCCACCGCCGGGTTCATCGACCCCGGGTTCTCCGGGCATGTGACGCTCGAGCTGTCCAACCTCGCCACCCTGCCGATCAAGCTCTGGCCCGGTATGAAGATCGGCCAGCTGTGCATGTTCCGGCTCAGCTCACCGGCCGAGTCCCCGTACGGCAGTGAGCGGTACGGGTCCAGGTACCAGGGCCAGCGCGGGCCGACGGCCTCCCGGTCCTTCCTCAACTTCCACCGGACCCAGGTGTGAGCGGCGGCGACGACCTGACCGGCGTGGGCGTGGCGCGGGAGAACCTGAGCTAGGAGCAGTTCGGCACCACCTGGATTTGGAGCGGGGGCAGCCGGTCCCGCCCTTTCGGGCACACATCGTGCCCCGTGGTTTCCTGACCAGGCACCGTTGTTGCGTTTAGTGTCCGTGAGTGAGCCTTTGGACCTCTCTCGAACCCGCCTCCGCGACCGTGGACCCGGGTGACAGTACGACTGTGCGGCTGCGTCTGCGCAACACCGGTGACGTGGTGGACGAGTACCGCTTCGAGACGGTGGGCTCCCTCGCGCCCTGGACTGTCGTGGAGCCGCAGTCACTGCGCCTGTATCCGGGGACGACGGGGACGGCCGAGCTGACGTTCTCCCCGCCGCGCACGCCGGACGCGACGGCCGGTCCGCATCCGTACGGGGTGCGGATCACGCCGACGGAGCATCCGGAGGCGACGAGTGTCCCGGAAGGGAACCTCACCGTCACTCCGTTCACGGAGGTGCGGGCAGAGCTGGTGCCGCCGACGGTGAAGGGCCGCTTCCGCGGCCGACCGAGGCTGGCCGTGGACAACTTGGGCAATACGAAGCTGACGGCGTCGGCGAGTGGCAGCGACAACGGTGATCAGTTGTCGTACGACATCCATCCGAGCAGTGTGCAGGTCGAGCCGGGCCGTGCGGCGTTCGTGGAGATGACGCTGAAGCCGCGGCAGATCATCTGGTTCGGGTCGGAGGAGGCCCGGCCCTACACCCTGGCGGTGCGGCGGTCGGGTGTCGCGCCGCTGGAGGTGGCGGGCACGTACGTGCAGCGGAGCTTCCTGCCGCGCTGGCTGGCAGCCTTACTCAGTACCCTCGTCGCGTTGGCCATCGCGTTCGTGATGATCTGGATCGCCTACAAGCCCGAGGTCCGCACCGACGCCACCGAAAAGGTCCAGGAGGCCGGCATCGCCACGCTGCCACCCGCCCCCTCGCCGACGTCCGAGGCACCGAAGGCCCCGTCCGCCGACGGCGCGGCACCCCCGGCCGCGACCGCGACACAGCAGGCGAACGAAGCCGTGGCCGGAGCGGAAGGCGACGGTTCCGAGAAGAAGGAGACCGAAACCCAGGAGCGGACCGCGGCGACCGCGGTCCAGCAACGGGCCGCGAAGGATCCGAGCGGACCGCACATCTGCTACCGGGTCTACGCGACGGGCCAGGGTTGGTCCGACGCGGTGTGCGACGGCGAAACGGCGGGCACGGTGGGCGGGGGGACGCCGCTCAAGGCCGTCAACATCGCCGTGTCCGGAACCAATGGCACGTCCGGCGGCGCCTACGTCCACGACCCCGCGTCGACCAATGGTGAGGGGCACTTCCCCGACCCGTGGGCGAATGCCGCCGACGGTGTCGACAACTACGTCGGCAGTACCAAGAAGGACGCCCCGAACATGCTGGGATTCACCATCAACGTCGATGGCGGCAAGGGCGCCGTCTGCCAGTCCGCCTACGTCCACAACGACGCCTGGCTCGCTTTGGCATGCGACGAACCCGGCACCGGGTACGACTTCACCTACGCCGGCACCCACGACAACGACTCGTGGATCGAAGCGGTCAGGCTCACGGTCTGATCCGAACCGTCCACCACCTGCTCCGGGCTCGCCGCGTGTGTTGAGGAAGACTGAACCGACGACTGGATCAACTTCCCGTGGAGCGTCCTGCCGGTGGTGCGTAAGGCGGGCCGGCCGTTTCTGGTGGCGGCCGGCCCGATCCGGCTCATGTTCTGTACGCTCCCCCGATTTTCCCGAGTCCCTCCGCGTTACTCCGCGTTACTTCGCGCGAAGCACCTTCACACCGTCCCGCTCGAAGTCGTAGACGTAGTCGTTGAGCCGGAGGCCGTCGACCGCGCCGATCCACATGAAGTCGGGTCCCTTGCCCACGGCGACCGTGTAGACCGTCGGCTTGGCGTTGACGTTGGTGAACGAGGCCCTCAGCTGGGCGAAGGTGCACTGGGCGGCCTGGGTGCAGGTCGTCTCGCCGCCCGTGAGGTACCAGTAGCCCGTCCGCGTGGCGTCGAGGAAGGGGCTCCAGCCGTTCGACACCGGGGACGCGGCCGGCACCCACACCAGCGTGGAGTAGTCGTCGCTTCCCGTCACGTTCGGGTCGATCTCGAACCTGATGTTCGGCATGTTCGGCGTGGCGCCCCCGTAGCCGACGTTCTCGCCGGTCTGGAACACGTGGAAACCGATGCGGCGCAGCCCCAGCAGCTGCTTCCCGAAGAAGTCCACTTCATTGCCGAAGTCGACCTTCTCGACCACTTGCGGAGTCACGGTCTGGGTGGCGCCCAACACCTCGATGCCGAGGCTGCCTCGCCCGTACGGGGGCCTGGCGGCGGTGCCCGTGGCGCCGAACGGGCCGAAGGGGCCGTTGCGGAGTTCGGCGACCGGCGAGCCGATCGTGTTGCGGGCGATCACGCCCCAGTGGTCAGAGTGGGCTCGGCCGTCGTCCGTCCGGGCGGCTGCCGATCCCGGGAGGATCAGGGCGATGACGGCGACCAGCAGGGCGGCCACGAGCGCCGTTCCCCGCCTCACGCCAAAGCGAGCTTTCACGCGCACTCCTTGTAGGAGGTGTAGGGAACAGTCACAATATATTACGCTCTGTAGTTGTCATGGTGCGACATGCAGCATTTCAGGTAGTTCGTTCCGACTGGTGGTCGCGAGAGGTTGCTTCAGGTGATGGCATGCCAAGGGCCCCCGACCATCCGTCGGGGGCCCTGTCGATGTCCGCCAGGTACTAGAACGTGCCCAGCTTCACGATCGACAGCAGTGCGATCAGCTGGATCGACGACGCGCCCAGCGCCTTCGGCCACGGCAGGTCGTGGGAGCGGCTGACCATCAGGGTCAGCAGGGCGCCGGCCGCCACCCACGTCACCCAGCCCAGCAGCTGTACGAACGACGCGTCGCCGCCGAAGAACATCGCGACGACCAGACGCGGGGCGTCCGTGAGGGACATGATCAGCATGGAGAGGCCGACCGTGGGCTGCCAGGCGCCGTCGCCGCCCAGCTGGCGGGCCAGGGTGTGGGTGACCACGCCCAGGATGAAGGAGCTCAGCACCATCGCGACGGCCGTCGTCAGGACGATCGGGATCGCGTTGGACAGCGTCGCGTTGATCGCGTCCGCGCGCGTGTCGTCGAAGCCGAAGACCGCGAGCAGGCCGTAGAGGAACGTGACGACGAGGGCGGGGCCCCACATCGTGTAGTCCCGCATCTGGAGGAAGGTCTGCTTGGGGGTGAGGACGATCCCCTTCAGTAGCTCCTTCCAGTGCAGACGCGGACCGACCGGGCCCGCCGGGGCGGAACCCGCGTGATACGTACCACCCTGGTTGTACTGGTCGTACTGCTGGTGGTCGTCGATCGAGAAGGCCTGGGTGTGCCCCGGGTTGTTCGCGGCGTACGGGTCGTGCGGGGCGCCTCCCGGGCCGCCGGGCCCACCGGGGCCGCCCGCAGCGCCGTACGGGGCGTCGCCGCCGAAGTACTCCGGCTCGTCGCCGTTCTGGCCGCCGTACCCTCCGCCGTTCGCCTGCGGCCACTGGCCGCCGCCCGCGCCCGTGCCGCCGTACGGCGGACGCTGCTGCGGGTACGGCGGCTGGGCCGACGGGTAGCCGTACGACGGCCCCGAGGGTCCCGACGGTCCCGAGGACCGCGACGGTCCCTGGGGCGCCTGCTGCCCGTACGGAGGGTCTTGCGGTCGCGCTTGCGGGGCACGGTTGTCCCGGCCGCCGCGTCCCATCCTGAATCCAGCCACGCCTTCGAACGTACCTGGTCCCGGAGAGTGACGTGGCGGAGCCGGCCGTCCGGGCCCGGCTTTGCTGCCGAGCTGTGACATCCCCTAAGGGGAGTAACGGGGCGGGATTCAGTGGTTCTTCAGGGGTGGGTCGTAGGGGGCGGAGGGGTTGTGCGTGTGAGGGGAACGAGGGAGGGCGGAACGGGGGAGGGGGAGTGAGAGCGTGCACGGCGACGCCCCCGTGTCCACGAGGGGAAACGGGGGCGTCGGTGCAGCTGGGGTGCAGCCGTTCGGGTTACTCCACCGGCTGGGGTTCCGGCTCGTTCTCGGTCTGTGCCTCGCCCGCGGGGGGCTCGTCGTCGACCGGGGTCTTGACCGATTCCAGGAGGAGCTGGGAGACGTCGACGACCTGGACGGTCTCCTTGGCCTTGCCTTCGTTCTTCTTGCCGTTGACGGAGTCGGTGAGCATGACGAGGCAGAAGGGGCAGGCGGTGGAGATGATGTCGGGGTTGAGGGAGAGGGCTTCGTCGACGCGCTCGTTGTTGATGCGCTTGCCGATCCGTTCTTCCATCCACATCCGTGCGCCGCCGGCGCCGCAGCAGAAGCCGCGTTCCTTGTGGCGGTGCATTTCCTCGTTGCGCAGGCCGGGGACGCCCGCGATGATCTCGCGCGGGGGTGTGTAGATCTTGTTGTGCCGGCCCAGGTAGCAGGGGTCGTGGTAGGTGATGAGGCCCTCGACGGGGGTGACGGGGATGAGTTTGCCCTCGTCGATGAGGTGCTGGAGCAGCTGGGTGTGGTGGATGACCTCGTAGTCGCCGCCGAGCTGCGGGTATTCGTTGCCGAGGGTGTTGAGGCAGTGCGGGCAGGTCGCGACGATCTTCTTCGCCGACTTCGGCTTCCTCGACTCCTCGGTGACCTTGCCGTCGTCGTCCATTTCTTCGCCGAAGGCGGCGTTGAGGGACATGACGTTGTCCGTGCCGAGCTCCTGGAAGAGGGGCTCGTTGCCGAGGCGGCGGGCGGAGTCGCCGGTGCACTTCTCGTCGCCGCCCATGATCGCGAAGGTGACGCCGGCGATGTGCAGGAGTTCGGCGAAGGCCTTGGTGGTCTTCTTCGCGCGGTCCTCGAGGGCGCCGGCGCAGCCGACCCAGTACAGGTATTCGACCTCGGTGAGGTCCTCGATGTCGCGGCCGACGACGGGGATCTCGAAGTCGACTTCCTTGAGCCATTCCAGGCGCTGCTTCTTCGCCAGGCCCCAGGGGTTGCCCTTCTTCTCCAGGTTCTTGAGCATCGTGCCCGCCTCGGACGGGAACGCGGACTCGATCATCACCTGGTAGCGGCGCATGTCGACGATGTGGTCGACGTGTTCGATGTCGACGGGGCACTGCTCGACGCAGGCGCCGCAGGTGGTGCACGACCACAGCACGTCGGGGTCGATGACACCGCCTTCTTCGGCGGTGCCGATCAGCGGGCGTTCGGCCTCGGCGAGCGCGGCGGCCGGCACCCCGGCCAGCTGCTCCTCCGATGCCTTCTCGTCGCCTTCCATGGTCTTGCCGCCGCCGGCCAGGAGGTAGGGGGCCTTGGCGTGCGCGTGGTCGCGCAGCGACATGATCAGGAGTTTGGGGGAGAGCGGCTTGCCGGTGTTCCAGGCGGGGCACTGGGACTGGCAGCGGCCGCACTCGGTGCAGGTGGAGAAGTCGAGCAGGCCCTTCCAGGAGAACTGTTCGACCTGGGAGACGCCGAAGACGTCGTCGTCGCCGGGGTCGGCGAAGTCGATCGGCTTGCCGCCCGACGTCATCGGCAGCAGGGCGCCCAGCGCGGTGGCGCCGTCGGCGTTGCGCTTGAACCAGATGTTCGGGAACGCCAGGAAACGGTGCCAGGCCACACCCATGTTGATGTTCAGCGAGACCACGATCATCCAGATGAACGACGTCCCGATCTTGATCATCGCGACGAGGTAGACCAGGTTCTGGAGCGTGCTGACGCTCAGCCCCTTGAAGGCCAGGACGAGCGGGTACGAGGCGAAGTAGCCGGCCTCGTAGTGCTCCACGTGGTGCAGCGCACCCTCCAGGCCGCGCAGCACGTAGATCGCGAGGCCGATGGTGAGGATGACGTACTCGACGAAGTAGGCCTGGCCGGACTTGGAGCCGGCGAAGCGGGACTTGCGGCCCGCGCGGGAGGGCAGGTTCAGCTGCCGGATCACGATGAGCACGGCGATGCCCAGGATCGTCATCACGCCGATGAACTCGATGTAGAGCTCGAACGGCAGGAAGTCGCCGATGATCGGCAGCACCCAGTCGGCCTCGAAGAGCTGGCCGAAGGCCTGGGCGAGGGTCGGTGGCAGCGTCAGGAAGCCGATCGCCACGAACCAGTGGGCGAAGCCCACGATGCCCCAGCGGTTCATCCGTGTGTGGCCGAGAAACTCCCGTACCAGCGTCACGCTGCGCGCGTAGGGGTTGTCTGTCCGGGCTCCGGCGGGGAGCGGCTGGCCCAGCTTGAAGTACCGGACGAACTGGCCGACGGCACGTGCGATCAGGGCGACGCCGACCACGGTCAGAACCAGCGACACGATGATCGCGGCGAGTTGCATTTGGGGGCTCCTCGGGCCTGCGAGGGTCATTACTAAGCGGTAACTTATGCAGTCCGTTTGAGACTACCCCGTATTCTCCGTCGCACTGTAGCGGGATGCGGAGTGATCTCAGTCGCTGAGGGTTGCCTCAGAATCGGGTCGGGTTCGGGTGGGCGGAGTATCGGGTTCCGGTTGAGGTCCGGCTGGGATCCGGTGGGGATCCGATCGGGATCCGACTGGGATCCGGTGGTGAATCGGCCGTGTTATTCGTACCAAATTGGTACATATGTGACTAATTTATATCCGTGCTCTACGGGATCGTCGCCGCCATCACCGCCCTGTTCCTCGCCGCCGTCCTCGCCGCGCTGCTGCGCGTACCCGCCCTGCGCCTGGGGTTGCTCGACCGGCGGCAGCGGCAGCGGCGGGTGCCTCTGTTCGGGGGTGCCGCCGTCGTGCTCGCCACCTGTCTCGTCGCGGTCGCCGGGGACTGGACGGGCATCGCCCCGCTCGGCGACGGCATCGAGGTGCTGCTCGCCGCCGGGGGTGCCGTCGCCGCGCTCGGGCTGGTCGCGGACGTGTGGCGGCTCAACGCACGGTTCCTGGTCATCGGTACGGCGGTCGCGGCCGCCTTCGTGGTGCCGTACGGCGACACCGGGGTGGTGGCCGGAGTGGCCGGTGTCGGCTGGATCACCTTCGTCGCCCTCGCCTTCCGGTCGCTGGACCACGCCGACGGAGTGGCCGGAACCGTCGGGGTCGTCACCGCCTTCGGCGTGGCCGCCTGTGCCGCCGTCGAGGTCATGGACGGGCTGGCGGTACTGCTGAGCGTGTTCGCCGCCGCGCTGACGGGCTTCCTGATGCACAACTGGCCCCCCGCGCGTGTCGCCCTCGGGGCGTGCGGATCGCTCTTCGCGGGGTTCCTTCTCGCCGCGGCCGCCGTGATCGCCCGCGCGGGGCACGATCCGGTCGCCGGGGCGGGGGTGCTGGTCGCGCTCACCGCGGTCGCCGCGGCCGACGTCGTCCTGGTCGTGCTGTCCCGGCGGCTGGCCCGACGGCCGTTGCTGCGTGGCGGGTCCGACCATCTCGCCCACCGGCTGCGGCGGTTGGGGCTCACCGCGCAGGGCGTGACCGTCCTGGTCGCGGTGGCGGCCTTCGCCGCGGTGCTCGTCGGGGTGCTGGTGCACGCCGGATGGGCCGACGCGCGGGCGGTGTTGTGGGTGGCCGGTGGGGCACTCGTCGTCGTGCTCGGGATGCTGCGCATCGCGGTGTACGGGCCCCCACGCGCGCGTGGCCGACGCGACCGGCGGGCTCGGCGTGCCCGTGCCGCGGGCGCCGCGCGGGGGGCGGGGGGTGTCGGCCAGGGCGCCGGTGGCGGTCTTCGGGAGGCGCGGCTCGCGGGCCGTTCCGCGCCCCGCCCCGAGCAGCGTCCCGGGTCGGGTTCGGCGTCGGTGTACGCGCCCCGGCGTCAATCCGAGGACCAGGCGCACCACCCGGAACCCGGTGTGAGGAGAACCGGTCGATCCGTATCGCCGCAGGTCAACGCTTCCTTGCGCGTAAGGAACGGATAAGAGTTGAGTGGGCACGACTCAGGTCTGTTGACCGAGAGGTGAGCCTCGTGCACACTTGAGTCCGTTCCACTCAAGTCAGCTGGAGGAAGATCACCATGGCACGTGCGGTCGGCATCGACCTGGGCACAACCAACTCCGTCGTCAGCGTTCTGGAGGGCGGCGAGCCCACCGTCATCACCAACGCCGAGGGTGCCAGGACCACGCCGTCCGTCGTCGCCTTCGCCAAGAACGGTGAAGTGCTCGTCGGCGAGGTGGCAAAGCGCCAGGCAGTCACGAACGTGGACCGGACCATCCGCTCCGTGAAGCGCCACATGGGCACGGACTGGACCATCGAGCTCGACGGGAAGAACTTCAACCCGCAGCAGATGAGCGCGTTCATCCTGCAGAAGCTCAAGCGCGACGCGGAGGCCTACCTGGGCGAGAAGGTGGCCGACGCGGTCATCACCGTCCCGGCGTACTTCAACGACTCCGAGCGTCAGGCGACGAAGGAAGCCGGTGAGATCGCCGGTCTCAACGTCCTTCGCATCGTCAACGAGCCCACCGCGGCCGCGCTCGCGTACGGCCTCGACAAGGACGACCAGACGATCCTCGTCTTCGACCTCGGTGGCGGCACGTTCGACGTGTCCCTCCTGGAGATCGGTGACGGCGTCGTCGAGGTGAAGGCCACCAACGGTGACAACCACCTCGGTGGTGACGACTGGGACCAGCGTGTCGTCGACTACCTGGTGCAGCAGTTCAAGGCCGGCCACGGCGTGGACCTCGCCAAGGACAAGATGGCGCTGCAGCGTCTGCGTGAGGCCGCCGAGAAGGCGAAGATCGAGCTGTCCTCGTCCACCGAGACCTCGATCAACCTGCCCTACATCACGGCGTCCGCCGAGGGCCCGCTGCACCTGGACGAGAAGCTCACGCGCGCCCAGTTCCAGCAGCTGACGGCCGACCTGCTGGAGCGCTGCAAGACGCCGTTCCACAACGTCATCAAGGACGCCGGCATCAACCTCTCCGAGATCGACCACGTCGTTCTCGTCGGTGGTTCGACCCGGATGCCCGCCGTCGCCGAGCTCGTCAGGGAGCTGACCGGCGGTCAGGACGCCAACAAGGGCGTGAACCCGGACGAGGTCGTCGCCATCGGCGCCGCGCTCCAGGCCGGTGTCCTCAAGGGTGAGGTCAAGGACGTCCTGCTCCTCGACGTGACCCCGCTGTCCCTCGGTATCGAGACCAAGGGCGGCATCATGACCAAGCTGATCGAGCGCAACACGACGATCCCGACGAAGCGTTCGGAGATCTTCACGACGGCCGAGGACAACCAGCCGTCGGTGCAGATCCAGGTCTACCAGGGCGAGCGCGAGATCGCGGCCTACAACAAGAAGCTCGGCATGTTCGAGCTGACCGGTCTGCCGCCGGCGCCGCGTGGCGTCCCGCAGATCGAGGTCGCCTTCGACATCGACGCCAACGGCATCATGCACGTCACGGCCAAGGACCTCGGCACCGGCAAGGAGCAGAAGATGACCGTCACCGGCGGCTCCTCGCTGCCGAAGGACGAGGTCGACCGCATGCGCCAGGAGGCCGAGCAGTACGCGGACGAGGACCACCGCCGCCGCGAGGCCGCCGAGTCCCGCAACCAGGGCGAGCAGCTCGTCTACCAGACGGAGAAGTTCCTCAAGGACAACGAGGACAAGGTCCCGGCCGAGGTCAAGACCGAGGTCGAGGCCGCCGTCGAGGAGCTGAAGGCCGCGCTCAAGGGCGAGGACACCGCCGAGATCCGCACGGCCACCGAGAAGGTCGCCGCGGTCTCGCAGAAGGTCGGCCAGGCCATGTACGCCGACGCCCAGGCCGGTCAGGGCGCCGACGCTCCCAAGGCCGACGCCCCGAAGGCGGACGACGACGTCGTGGACGCCGAGATCGTGGACGACGAGCGCAAGGACGGTGCCGCGTGACGGAGGAGACCCCGGGCTTCGAGGAGAAGCCCGACGTCCCCTCCGGCGCCACCCCTGAAGACGCCGAGCCGAAGGCCGCTTCCTCCTCCGCTTCGGCGGCGGGGGCGGCCCCGGCCGGGGACACGAACCAGACAGCCGGTCTGGTGGCCCAGCTGGACCAGGTGCGCACCGCTCTGGGCGAGCGCACCGCGGACCTCCAGCGCCTCCAGGCCGAGTACCAGAACTACCGCCGCCGGGTCGAGCGCGACCGGATCGCGGTCAAGGAGATCGCCATCGCGAACCTCCTGACCGAGCTCCTGCCCGTCCTCGACGACATCGGCCGCGCGCGGGAGCACGGCGAGTTCGTCGGCGGCTTCAAGTCGGTGGGCGAATCGCTGGAGACCGTCGCGGCCAAGATGGGCCTCCAGCAGTTCGGCAAGGAGGGCGAGCCCTTCGACCCGACGATCCACGAGGCCCTGATGCACAGTTACGCGCCCGACGTCACCGAGACGACGTGCGTGGCGATCCTTCAGCCCGGGTATCGGATCGGCGAGCGCACCATCCGCCCCGCGCGGGTGGCCGTCGCCGAACCGCAGCCCGGTGCGCAGGCGGCGAAGGCCGACGAGGCCGAGGCGGCCGACGACAAGGAGAGCGGTGGCCCGGACGAGGGCTGAGCTCGATCGGATGAGTGATGGGGAGGAGGGACGTCGAGGATGAGCACCAAAGACTTCGTCGAGAAGGACTTCTACAAGGTCCTCGGCGTCCCCAAGGACGCCACCGAGGCCGAGATCAAGAAGGCGTACCGGAAGCTCGCCCGTGAGTTCCACCCGGACGCCAACAAGGGCAACGTCAAGGCGGAGGAGCGCTTCAAGGAGATCTCCGAGGCGAACGACATCCTCGGTGACCCCAAGAAGCGCAAGGAGTACGACGAGGCTCGCGCCCTCTTCGGCAACGGCGGCTTCCGCCCCGGTCCGGGCGCGGGCGGCAACTTCAACTTCGACCTGGGCGACCTCTTCGGAGGCGGTGCCCAGGGCGGCGGTGCCCAGGGCGGCTTCGGCGGCGGCATCGGGGACGTGTTCGGCGGCCTGTTCAACCGCGGCGGCCCCGGCGGCACGACCCGTACCCAGCCCCGGCGCGGCCAGGACATCGACACCGAGGTCACCCTGACCTTCACGGAGGCGATCGAGGGCGCGACGGTCCCGCTGCGCATGTCCTCGCAGGCCCCCTGCAAGGCGTGTTCGGGGACGGGCGACAAGAACGGCACCCCGCGCGTGTGCCCGACCTGTGTGGGCACGGGCCAGGTGGCGCGGGGCTCGGGAGGCGGCTTCTCCCTGACCGACCCCTGCCCGGACTGCAAGGGGCGCGGCCTGATCGCCGAGCATCCCTGCCTGGACTGCAAGGGCAGCGGCCGCGCGAAGTCGTCGAGGACCATGCAGGTCCGCATCCCCGCCGGGGTGACGGACGGTCAGCGCATCCGGCTGCGCGGCAAGGGCGCCCCGGGCGAGCGTGGCGGCCCGGCGGGCGACCTGTACGTGGTCGTCCATGTCGGTGCCCACCCGGTGTTCGGCCGCAAGGAGGACAACCTGACGGTGACCGTGCCGGTCACGTTCACCGAGGCGGCACTCGGCGGCGAGATCAAGGTGCCGACGCTCGGCGGGCCGTCCCTGACCTTGAAGCTTCCGCCCGGCACGCCCAACGGCCGCACCATGCGGGCGCGGGGCAAGGGCGCGGTCCGCAAGGACGGCACCCGCGGCGACCTGTTGGTCACCGTCGAGGTGAGTGTTCCGAAGGACTTGTCGGGGAAGGCTCGTGAGGCGCTGGAGGCGTATCGCGAGGCGACCGCGGGCGAGGATCCGCGGGCGGAGCTGTTCGAGGCCGCGAAGGGAGCATGAGAGTGATGGACGGCCGTCGGCGTAACCCGTATGAACTGACCCAGGAGACTCCGGTCTACGTCATTTCGGTGGCGGCCCAGCTCTCCGGCCTGCATCCGCAGACCCTGCGCCAGTACGACCGCCTGGGTCTCGTCTCCCCCGACCGCACCGCAGGCCGCGGGCGCCGCTACTCGGCCCGCGACATCGAGCTGCTGCGCACGGTGCAGGCCCTGTCCCAGGACGAGGGCATCAACCTGGCCGGCATCAAGCGGATCATCGAGCTGGAGAACCAGGTGGCCGCGCTCCAGGCCAGGGCCGCGGAGCTGGAAGCCGCGCTGGACGGCGCGGCCGTGGCGATGCAGCAGCGGGAGGCGGCGGTGCACGCCTCCTACCGGCGGGACCTGGTGCCGTACCAGGAGGTGCAGCAGACCAGCGCGTTGGTGGTCTGGCGGCCCAAGCGGCAGCAGCCCACGGACTGACACCTGGCGGTACGTATACGAAGCAAGGGGCCCGGAGATTCGTCTCCGGGCCCCTTCCTCGTTCTCCACGGCCGTCACTCGCCCATGTCGACGCCCGGCTCCGGCCGCTCGTGACCCGGCGGCTGCTGCTCCGGCTTCTGGACGGGAGCGGGGGGCCGGTTGCCGCCGCCCCGGGGCACGCCCATCTGCCACAGGTGGGAGCCGGGGATGTCCGGAGCGGGGGAGGGGGCCGGTGCGGGACTCGGGGCTGCCGTCGGGGTCGGGGACGGGGTCGATGCGGAGGCAGGTCCCGGTGCCGGACTCGGGGCCGTCGTCGGGGTCGGGGACGGGGCCGGGGACGGGGTTGACGTCGGGGACGGGACCGGGGGTGCGGCCGATTCGGGGGCGGGGGCGGGGGCGGGGACGGGCTCCGGGTCCGGTTCTCGTACCTGGTCCTGGTCCCGTTCCTGTTCCCGGTCTTGTTCCCGTTCCTGTTCCCGTTCCTGTTCCCGTTCGTGTTCCGGTGCGGGATTGGCCTTCTCCTGGGGCGGGGTGGCGATGCCCGTGCCCGCAGCCGGTGGCTGCGCCCCCGTGCCCGTGCCCTTGTCCGGGCCCTTGTCTGTCTCCTGGTCCTGGTCCTGGTTCTGGCCCAGGTCCGGGCGCCGCCAGCGGTCCGGGATCGTCGACAGACGTCGTACGGCTTCGGGGTCGCCCGCCGCTGCCGCCGCGACGGCGCGTGCGCGCAGGGCGCTCTGGCGGGCGATGGGCGAGAAGCCGGGAGCCGCGTTGCCGGTCTCGGAGGGCAGACCGCGGACGCCCATCCCGTTCAACTGACCCTGGATTCCCGTCTCCGGGGTGAATATCTCGCGCGGCAGCTGCCAGGAGGCCGCGCCGTCCACGTCGACGCGGTGCTCCCTGCCGTCCACGGCGAAGGTGAGCCCGTAGCCGATGTACTGGTCGTCCTTGTCGAACAGCAGGTCCCCGGAGATCTCCCCACCGCGGTCGCGCACCTCGTCGGCGAGGACCTGGAGGGCGGGCGGAAGGGGGTTGGTGCGGCCGAGACTGGTGACGTAGCCGTCGCTGCGGGCCACTCTCTGTTCCTTGGTTCCCTTTTCGACGTAGGGGACCTGGAAGCGGGTCTCGCCCTTCTCGTCCTGATACGTCTCGATGGCCCCGACACGTGCCTCGACGAAGCTCAGACGCTTCTCGCCCCCCTCGCCGTGGCCGAACTTCGCCTCCATCGCCGGGAACTGGACCTGGTGCTGCAGTGCCGGCGGCGGCCTCGAGCCGATGATCGTGACGTGGGCGTCGGGATTCTGGATCAGGATGATCTCCGCGTTGGCGACGGCCGTTCCGCCGGATCCCACGACGATCCACTCCTGGGCGGCGTGCGGGTCGAAACGGCTCTCGGCGACCTCGTCGCCCAGCAGTGCCCGCCCCTGCGCGGCCTTGCGCGCCGCCTCCCACTTCTGCGTCGAGTCGAGAGCGGTGAAGCAGTTGCCCATGCGGGTCTCGTCCGCGGCGCCCAGGCCGGCCGAGAGGGCGTCCTTCAGTTCCGCGTAGGAGTTCAGGGCGCCGAGCACGGTACCGGCGTCCGTGCCGCTCCGCTCGGCCCGGGTCAGCCAGGCGCGCATCTCGCCCGCACCGGCGAACCCCTGCCCCTCCAGCTCTCGCAGCCGATCGCTGATCAGCCGAACGGCTTCGCCGCGGCTCTCCACGGCGAATTCTCCGCGCGGCATTCCCGGTACGAGTTCCGGTGTGAGGCCGGTGGCGATGCTGGGGGTGCCGTCGCAGGCCACCCAGAGGGGGGTCGGGCTCTCCGCGCCGTCCTCGCCCAACGTGCGGACCTCGGCGAGGAGTTCGCCGTTCTGCCCCAGGCGCAGCCGGGCGTGGGCGTTCACCACGTCGCCCTGCGTGGCGAGTTGGTCCTCCCAGACGCGGACGGCGTGGATGGAGATGCGGTGCCGGGGGTCCTCGACCGCCGAGTACGGGTCGACGCCCATCCACTGGGCGAGGTCGCGGTCCTGATCCGCCGACTGCACGATCCCGGCGCCGGGGTCCAGGTGCCAGCGGCCCGCCCCGTCCACCAGCAGCGCCTCCGGATCCCGCCCGGTGAGACTCGCCCCGCCGCCGATCACGACCTTGCGCAGCGGGAGTTGCCCTTCGGCGAGCTGCCCCTCCAGCGTCCGGACGGTGCGCTCGCTGACCTGGGCGCGGTACTCGGCCCACCGCTCGGCGGCCGGTTCCAGCTCGTCGCGGGGAAGCGGCAGCCCGTTCTGGTCGTAGCCGGGCATGGGCATGGTGACGTCACGCCGCCCGATGAACGCCTCGACCTGCCGCTCGGCCCGCAGCGCCGCGTCCCGGGACGCCTGGAGCGCGGTGGCGTCGGCGGGGGAGAGGTTCTCCATGGGGTGGGCGAGGGCGGTGAGCAGGCGCCGGGAGCCGGCGGAGAGGAAGTCGGCCGACACCCGGTGGCGCACACGTGCCGCCCTCTCCTGGGGGCGGAACGCTTCCTCGTCGCTCATGGCGGCGGTCGGCCGGATGCCGTAGGGGTCGAGCAGCGCCGAGAACTGCGCACGCGCTTCCAGTTGCTGCGGTGGGGAAAGATCGGGGGCCGCACTCCGCGCGGCGAGCCAGTTGAGCTCACCTATACGGCCTCGGTCCGTTGTGGACAGCTCCTGGTGCGCGGGGAGTTCGGCCCCTTCGCGCAGGAGACTGTCCCGTACGGGGGCAAGACCTTCGGCGGCGCGTTCGCGCACGGCGGCGAGCTCACCGAGTTCGTGTGCGAGGACTCGTCCCAGCATCGCGGTCGGAAGGCGGTCGGACACCCGGATGACGTAGTTCTGCGAGGCGGTGTTCGTCGCCGTGTCGGCGATCGCTCCCGTCGTCAGCGGAATGGCGTCCACCCAGATCTGGGCGGACTCCCCCTGACTGTCCTGCAGCACGAAATACTGACGGCCGTCCTCGGTCTGAGCCGGAGTGAGGGAGGCGAGTCGGTCCCCCAGGACGACGGCCGCCACCGCACCCATGTCCCGCCGCGCGGCCCACACGAGATCCTGCTGCTGCGCGGGTCCGCCCGTGCGGAGCGTGCCCATGACGATCTGCGGATCGGCCGATGTGTCCACGTGATGCCCTCCCCCAGGCTCTGTACATATGCACACCGCACAACAGACTTTAGGATCATCCCATGTTGAGAGCCCGTTCCTCACTCGAAGCGCACCTGTACATGGACCTGCACCCATGCGAGTGCGGGAGCTCCGACTTCGTCCGCCGGCACCGCCTGGAGCAGCGCGGTGACGGCATCCTCGCCGTGTACGAGGGGCCGTGCACCCAGTGCGGCCGCAACCGGAACTTCGCCTTCCTGATGGCCGACGAGATCCCCCCGCCTCCGCCGGCCTTCGGCGGCCCCGAGCCCTCCGAGATCATCGACCCCGGTGAGTTCGTCGAGGTCGCGCACGACATCTCGCGCCGCGCGGGACTGGACATGCTCAACTCACCCGAATCCGAGCACCACAAGTACCGGGGAGCCATGGCGTACGCGCTGGCCGCCTCCGAGGAAGTGGTGAAGTTCATCCCCCCGGGGCAGGACGCGGTTCCCGCCTCCGCCTTCACCTCCGAGGTGGGCAGGGCCCGCTACGAGCGGGAGCCGGCGAAGTTCGACCGCGACATCCTCGAGATGGACATCGACCTCACGCGGAAGATCCTCGCCGACATCGACGAGGTCAGCCCTCCGCCCGGGGGGACCGGGCCCCGGGGCTGAGGGCGGGCTCGGCGGCGCGGACGGCTCAGCCCAGCTGTTCCGTCGTGCCGTCCGGGTGGATCAGGAGGCGGATCGCGCCGCCGTAGCGGTTGTCGGTGATGGTGGCCGGGGTGGGGGCGCCGAGTTGCTGGGCGCGCTGCTGGAGGATCGCCAGGACCACGTCCTGGATGTCGCCGTAGGGCGGGGCGGTGACCGGGACGCCGTCGATCAGGCCGGCGTTGGGGGAGAAGACGTGCACCTGGGCGTCCGCCGTGGCGGGGGGTGGCGGCGTCGGTTCGGTCATCGGGGGTCGGGGTTCCTTCCGGCTCGGTTCCGGCTCAGGCGCTCTTCGCCTCGTCCTGCTCGGGGACGTCCACGGCGACGTCCATGGTGACGTCGACGGTGCGAGCGTACGTGCCTCGGGCGAGGCGTTGAAGGCGGCCCGACTTGACGAGGGCGGACAGCACGTTGCTGATCGTCTTCGAGGGGTCGCCGTAGACGCCGGGCGGGAGGGCGCGCAGGACGTCACGGGCCGAGAAGGGGCCGGGGAAGGTCGACACGGCCGTCTCCACGGCCGCCCGGATGCTGGGGGCGCCGGAGGGTGCGAGGGCGGCGGTCCGGCCCGTACCGGTGGACGTCTTGCCGGTCGGGGCCGGATGCGGGAGGCAGGCGCGGATGCCCTGCAGCGCGGTGCGGATCGGCTCCAGGTGGATCTCGTCGCCGTCCGAGGCCCCGGTCGCGGCCAGCATGGTCGCCACCTTCTCGATGTTGGCGAGCGAGGAGGCCAGTTCGCGCAGCAGCGGTTCCAGGAAGTCACGGCGCAGGGCCGCGACCGGGTCGGTGGTGGCGAGTTCGACGGAGACCGAGCCGGTGAGGGCGCGGAGCGGGCCGGAGGTGTCCGGGGTGCCGTCGGCGGAGTCGCAGGAGCCTCGGCCCCCTTCCGGAGCCAGTGCCTCCACGGCCTTGCGCGCGGCGCGGATGGTGTCCGGCATCTCCGGCGCGATCTCGCCGCCGGGCACGCTCGCCAGCATCGTGACCAGCTGCTCCAGGCCGGTGAGCGTGGGCAGGGCGGAGCGGATCAGGGGGGCCAGCAGAGCCTGTCGTACGGCCTGGGCGGGATCCTCGTACGAGAAGGCGATCCGCTGCCCGGACTCGGCCGCTGCCATGTCCTCGCTCCTGCTTTCCGGGTGGGTGGGTCTGAGATGGTGGCCGCTGCCGTGCGGCTGCTGTGCGGTGGTGTGCTCGTGCAACTGCCTCGGGATGCCGGGCAACTCGCGTCGTGGCCTGGCCAGTTGGTCCTGGCGCGCGTCGAACGCGTCGAGGATTCGCTCCAGCGTGGGCTGGCCGCTCTCTGCGTCGTGCCGGGCGGCCGTGTCGGTGCTGCGGGAGCGCAGGCGCAGCAGCCGGCGGGACGCTTCGCCGGAGCTGTAGCCGGGGCCCGCGCCGGGGCCGTCCACCGTGTGGGTGGGCAGGTCGCCGTTCGCGTCGCCGACGCCGAGGGCGCGGCGGATCCAGCGGCGGTCGTCGAGAGTGGTCGCGGCCGCGTAGCCGTAGGGCTCGGCGTGGGCGACGGCGTCCTGGAGGCATTCCGCCCACAACGGGCAGGAAGCGCACAGGTCGCGGGCGGTGCGGAGCAGTACGAGGTGCTGGTGGCGCTGTTCGGGCGAGGTGTACGGAATGTCCGTGGGTGCCTCCAGCAGCGGGTGCTGGAAGACGTCCGGTCGGCGCTGGCAGGGCAGAGCGGCGTCGGGAGTGTGGACCCCCGCCCCCGCCCCCGCTCCCCGTACCGGCCCGCGCGCGGGGCGCGTGGGCAGCGCCGTATGGCTGGCCATAGGCATGTGTGTTGTCCCCCGTGGTGATACGTGATCGGGGGGGACTCTAAAACGTTCCGTCAACCCGGTGCAACGCATCTGCAAAGCATGTGCCGACTTGGCACAGTGACGAGACGAAACGTTCACACGGGCCTCAACTGTCCGACGGGTCACTGGCTTTGCGCGTCCGCAGGCGGTCAAGTGCCTGGCGGGCCCGGCCTGCAACCGCTTTCGCGCTGCTTCCGCGCACCGCCAGTACGCCGAGCACGCCGAGGAATCCGAGCGGTACACCCGCTTCCGGCAGGAACATCCCGACGACGGACGCGATGACGAGGATCACATCCGCGAGGACGACGGTGATGCCCCGTCGGCCCGGGTGGTCCTTCACCATCCAGGCGCCGAGGAGCGCCATTCCGGCGAGCGCCCAGTAGCCGAAGGCGGCTGCGCCGGTGACGGTGGCGCCGGCGTCCTCGTTCGTGCGGGCCGCGTCGCCGACCGCGGAGAAGTAGCCGGTGAAGGCGATGGCCAGGATGCTCACCCCGATCGCCAGGAGCAACTGGGTGCGGCGGCGGAGGAGCCAGAGCGCGAGACCGAGGAGCAGCGCGGTGACGACCGCGAAGAAGGCGGAGCCGCTCTGGGAGGCGAGGGTGATCACCGTGTACAGCGCGGCCACGGCGAAGACGATGCGGGGGAGGAGACGGACGGCCCAGGCGTCGCTCTTCTCCTGGCGGAGGAAACGGCGGAGGAGCGGGAGGGCCGGGGCGGTGCGTGCCGGGGCGTCGGGTGCCGGTGCGGTGGATGCCGGGGCGGTAGGTGCCGCGGCGGTCGGTGTGGCCGGTCGGTCGGTGGCGGGCTGCGGGGTGGTGCGCGGGGCGCGGGTGGTGCCTGGAGTGCGGGAGGTACGCGGGGTGCGGGGGGTGCCCGGAGTGCGGCTCATGGGCCGGTCACACTCCCATTCCGGTGTCGTTCGACTGCTCAGGAGCCGGCGGCGCCTTCGGGGGAGCCGTCGGGGTGTCGGTCCTGCTCGGGGCGACGACCGACTTCGCCTGCGGGGTGACGCCGGGGAGGAAGCTGTGCGCCTGGACGGTAGCTGCCCCCGTTGTCGGGAGGGTGAGTGCTTCGAGGGGGGCCGGTCCCGTCTTGGCGTTGACCGTGACGCCGGGGAGGTACTGACCGTGGGTGCTGACGGCGACGGGTGGTGGTCCCGCCGGTGAGCCCGGTTCGGGACTGCGCAGTCCGGCCGCCCACTGCTGGTCCTCGACGCTGGGCAGGGTGACCTCGTGGTCCGGACGCAGGACCTTGATCTCCTCGATGAGCTTCTCCACGTCGGCCGCGCGAGCGGGGCCGTCCATGGTCGCCACCCGGGCGCACACCTCCAGGACGGCGGCGCGCTGGGCCTCGGGGGTGGGGAGCGCCGCCAATTCCTTCAGGTCCAGGTGGCCCGCCTTGGTCAGCGGCGTGTACTTCGCGTCGCTCTCGTCGTACCAGAAGGTGTGGACCTGGGCGCGGACGGCTTGAGAGGCCAGCAACTCCTGTGTCTCCGGGGCGAGATCCGCGTACTTCTGGGTCGGCGCCGGATACATGAACTGGATGATGTCGAGCTTGCCGTCCTGGCGGAGCTGCCGGGACTCCGTCTGGTAGGCGACGGTTCCGGGGTTGAGCTCGCCCATGAAGAAGAGGGCCTCGTTCTCCGTCTTCGCGGCGTACTTCTCGGAGAGGGTGCCCCAGGCTTCGTAGGCCAGGGACAGACCCGCCTTCTCATCCAGGTCCAGCGCGTCCTGCATTTCCGTGTCCCACAGATGGAGCCGGCCCAGCGCTTCGCCGCCGGGCGTGCCCTCCAAGTACCGCAGGGTGTCCTGCACGATCGAGTTCTGTGCCTCGGTGTACGCAGCCGCCATGTGCATGCTGTGCAGCTCTTCCCCGGGCTCCATATTGATCTGCGGGTGATCCTCCAGCCGGTAGGACCAGAAGGTCGACCTGGTGTCGGGGGAGGGCAGGTCCATGTCCTGAGCGGACGCGAACTCCCGCAGCCGCTGGTGGAGTTGCTCCCTGTATTCCTTCTCCGGGAGGTGATCGATGCCCTCGCGCAGCCCCCTCGCGATCCGCTTGGCCTCGGCCTCGGTCAGCTCGGGCTCGACGGTCCGCTGCCGGTCACGGGCGTTGTCGAGGACACGGTCCGGGATGTGTGCCTGGATCACACGGCCTCCGGCGGATAGCAGGTGACTTTGATCGACGTGCGTCGGAGCGCACCCGGCGCTCGGACGGACCCCGGCTTGACGGCGAGAACGGTGACGTGGCCCTCCGGCCCTTCCTCCCGCCAGACCGCCATGCGGTAGGGGTCCATGTCCTCCAGCCGAAGGTCGCTGGGCATGAGCCAGTGCCGGTCGTGCGGCGGTTCCGGGAAGGCGGGGTCGTCCCAGGCGCCCGCGTAGGAAGGGTCACCGAGCACGGTGCGGGCAGCCCCCACATAGGCGGCCCATGTCTCGGCAGCCTGGGTGAGTACCTCGTCGTTCTCGGACGGGTCGTCCGCGGACATGTGCCAGCTCGTCCAGCTGAGCTGTTTGACCGGAGCCCATCCGGCGGAGCGCACGGGGAAGAGGGCGAAGTCCTGGCCCGTGCCACTGCGCACCGTCAGCACCCGCTCCGCCGATGTCGGCTTCCAGCCGAACAGCGCGCACCAGTCGTCCAGTGCCTGACCGGGGTTCGGCGGGCCCGCCCAGACGGCCGGCCAGTCCACGTGCTCCAGTCCCCTGAGCTCCTCGGCCAGCTGCTCGGGGCTGCGTTCGATCGTGAGGCTCGTCATCGCTTGTCACCTTCCTCGCGTTCCGCACGGCTCCGGTTCATCCGCGCCGCTCCTGCCGACGGGACTCCGCGTGGTCGGGGTCATGGCAGACGAGTTCGATCCTCGCATTGGCCGGAACCGGACCACGTCGTGCCGTGGCGCCGAGCGTCGCCCTGAACTCGAACACCGGCGCCTGTGGCACCCGGAATCGCCACACCGCGACGCGGTGCGGGTCCTGGTACTGCGTACGCCACCCGGCGTCGGGCCAGGCCCCCGGGCCCGGCAGTTCAGGGAAGTCCGGGGTGTCCCAGGTGCCGTGCCAGACCGGGTTTCCCAGCAGGCCGCGCAGGGCGGTCAGGCAGGCGGTCCAGTGGGCCTCCGCCAGGTCGGTGACGAGGGCGTTCTCGTCCGTGTCCCGGGCCCGGGCCGACCACACCGTGTGGTCGATCCGGGTCACCGGGCCGCCGGGGGTGGCGGAGGCGAGATACAGGCGGCCGCCCAGGGCCGTACGGACGCGCAGTCCCGCCTCGGCCCACAGCGGACGCCAGTCGAACCCGGCGCACCACCGCGCCCGCTTCTCCGCGTCCTCCGGAACCCCCGCCCACACCGTGGGCCAGTCCACGCCGATGAGCCGCTCCAGCTCCGCGACCAGTTGGTCGGGACTGCGGTCGGCGGTCAGGGCGGGCATCGGATGGCTCCTTGGTGTGGGAGGGGCGGCGGGGGTGACAGGGCTGGGCTAGACGCGGCCGCTGGGGTCGCGCGGGTCCCTCCGGGGCGGCGTGGGTGCCGGGGCGGGTGCCACCGGCGGCTCGGCGGGCCGGGGGCGGGGGGCCGGCGCCTGCCGTACGGGAGCGGGCGCGGGAGCAGGAGCGGGTGCGGGTGCCGGGCGGGACTCGGTCGGCGTCGTGGACTGCGGAGCCGGCGCGCTGCTGGACCCGCTGACACGGCGGCCTCGGGTGCGGGGCGGCTCCGGAGCCGATGACTCCTGGCCTCCCTGCTCGCCGAATTCCCGGTCGTAGTTCTTCTGGGCGACCTGCGAACCCTGGTAGGCCGTCTGCCGCTGTTCGCGCTTGGACTGACCGAGCCAGCCCTTCTCCTGCATCTTGGCCCGGCCCTTGCCCTTGAAGGCGAGCTTGTCCACCGCCCAGGCGGTCCCGCGCGCCGTGCTGCCCGTCGCGCGGGCCGTGCCCTTGGCCGTGGTGCTCGCGACGCGGCCCGTGGTGCGGGCGGTGGAGCCTGCGGCGGACGCGGCCAGGCCGGGAGCCATGGCGGTCACCTTGCCGGCCATGTCCCCGACGCCGAGAGCGTCGTCCGCGCCCTGGACCTGCGGGCTGAACTTCCCGGACAGCAGGTTCTTGAGCAGCATGATCACGGCGACCGTGACCAGCAGGAGCATCAGCAGCTGCATGCCGAGCGGGACCTGGAGCGGCAGGATCAGCTGGTAGAAGAGCAGCAGGATCGTGAGGATCACGCCGAATCCGGCGCGCAGGACGAAGCTGTGCACGAAGGTCTGCCACCAGCCCCGCAGCAGCTTCTGCTGCGTCGGGTGGATCGAGATGATCGCGACCAGGGGCAGCAGGATCACCATGATGAGCGTGACCGCGTGCCACAGCAGTGTCAGGGCGCTGAGCACGACCACCATCAGGCCGACGATCATCGAGGCGACCAGGGCGTAGACCCCGATGCTGATGCGGTTCGCGGGTTTGTCGCCGGACCACTGCTCGTAGATGCGCGCGTCCTCGTTCTCGGCGATGTAGTGCCGCAGCTTGCCGTACTGGTTCTCCTTCGCCTTGATGATGTCGCCTTGTTCGCCTTCCTCGACTTCGACCGGCGAAGGGTGCTGGTAGTACTCGATGTTCGTCACCGACTGGATGATCACCTGCTTGACCCGTAGGTCGGTGCAGCGCTTACCCGTGCCGAAGTCGCACTTCTCGGTGCCCTTGTACTCCATGCGAGCCTTGCCCGGGTCGCCGAACTGGCCGATGGCCCACGGGCGGAACGCGAGGGTGTCGTACATGGCACAGCTGGAGATGCGCATGCCGCGCTGCGGTGCGTTGTCGGGCAGGTCGCAGGGCGGGTCGACACCGTCGATCGCGCCGTCCAGCACCGCCTCGGTCAGGGCGGCGTTTCCCTGCGCGATTCCCGAGTCGGCGGTTTCGACCACGGCCACGTAGTTTCCGTTGACGAGGAACGCCGACACGGCGATGACGACGAACGCGGCCCAGCCGACACCCGACCAGACCTCGCGCATGTCGCCCTTGCGCCACTTGCCGAACACCCAGAGGCCGGTGAGCAGGATCATGGTGGGCACGGCGAGCTTGAAGACGCCGTTGTTCAGGCGGTCGACGACGCTGTCGTCACCCGAGACCGTGCCGTCGTAGAGGGCGGCCAGCGGGCTGGGGTTGGAGGAGATCTCCTTGATGCTGATCGCGGCCCGGCTCATGATCTTGCTCAGGTCGAAGATGGCCTGGGCGATGCCGTTGTAGATCTCGTTCTGGAGGCTGCACTCGTCGTCGTCGGCGGCCTGCCCGCGCTCGCCCTGCTTCGCATCGTGTTGGCTCTGCTGGGTGGAGGCCCAGTTGAGACCGCGCATGGCGCTGAGTTCGTAGAGCGTGTACTTCGACGCGGGGCCGTCCATCTTCGTCGCCCCGGCGACGAGTTCGCGCTTCCCGTCCCATTGCTTCACCGAGGGGAAGATGTTCTCCGCGGCGGGGCCTGGCATGTCGGCCTTCTGGTTGATGCTCTGCTGCGCCCAGTCACAGGTGTCGAAGAGGGCCTGCGCCTGCTGTGGAGCGGAGAACGAGAGCGCGATCACCCCGAGCACCAGGAACAGCACGGCCCGCGCGGCGATGCCGGTGCTGATGAGTTTCTCGCGCGGGGAGCGCCTCGTCCGGGGCCGTGCCGGACGGCCGGAGCGCGGCCGGAAGCGGGTCAGCATGAAAAGCCCTTCGGAGGGATCAGTTGGCGTAGTAGTTCGTGAGGACGCACCCGTCCACCTGCGCGGGCTCCTGCTTGTAGCCGCTGGGGATCTGGCGTTCCGGATCGCACGACAGGGCCACGAGGCCGGAGGCCTTCAGGTCCTCGATCGTTTCGGTGCCGCCCGGCTCCACCGCGAAGTCCTTGCCGATCAGGATGGACCCGTAGTTCTTGGCGTGCATGGAGGTCTGGAACTTCTTCATGTCCGACAGCACCAGCAGCGTGCTGGAGTCGTCGTAGTTGTCCCGGCAGACGGCACGTTCCTTGATCCCCCAAGCGGGGTCGCGGGTCATGTTGTCATCGCCCCAGGCGGGATCATGGTCTGCCAGGGAGGAGTCGTCGTACTCGGCGCCCGGTGTGAGATCCAGGCAGGATCCGTACTGGTTGAGGTAGTACGCGATGGACGCCATGTCCGACGCCTCCGGCAGCTCCGTGCTCGCCGACTCACCGCTGCCGCCCTTGCCGGCGCCCTTGCCCGTGCTCGCGCTGCTCTTGCCGTCGCCGTCGCTGTTCCCGGCGTCGCCGTCGTCGCCGCCGCAGGCCGTCAGTGACGCCGACATGAGGAGGAGGGCGCCGATGGTGATCGCTCGCCTGATTCGCATGGTGTGTCTCGCCTTACTCGGGGACGTAGTTGGTCAGGACGCAGCCGTCCACGAGGGCCGGCTCCTTCTCGAAGCCGCTCGGCACCGCGAGGTCCGCATCGCACGTCAGGAATCTCAGGTCGGACTGCTGGAGGCCGCGGACCGCCTCGTCGCCGACCGGAACGACCGCGAAGTCCTCGCCGACCAGGAACTCGTCGCCGCTCGCCTTGGCGGCGGTCTGGAACTCCTTCATGTCGGAGACGGTGAGCAGCGCGATGGGCCGGTCCGACCCGTCCGTGCACACGGCGCGCTCCTCGATGCCCCAGGCAGGGTCCTCCGACTCGTCCGTACCCCAGGCGTCACCGTCGTGCCCCTCGTCGTACTCGTCGCCCGTCACCACGCCCTGGCAGGGCGTGTACCGGTTCAGGTAGCTCGCGACGGACTCCGTGTCCGACGCCCGGGGCAGGCCACCGGTCGTGGCCTGTCCGCTGCCGCCGTCCGAGTTGGCGTCCGATCCGGCGTCCGAGCCGAAGACGGAGTCCGCCCCGGTCCTGGCCCCCGAGCCGGACTCCGAGTCCGACCCGCACCCGCTCAGCGTCGCGAGCAGGGCGAGGGCCGCGGCCCCGGTGGCGAGACTTCTGGACAGGCGCACGGTGGGACGGGCTCCTCGGTGGGTGTGCGTGCGGGTGTGTGTGGGGGTGGGACCGGTGAGGCGCGTCATGCCGTTGCCGTCGCCGTTTCCTGCGCGGGTGTCGTGGGCTGTGCCGGGTCCTCCTCCGCCTCCTGGAGGAACGTCCAGTCCCAGACGCTCAGCGGTGGGTTGATGCCCTGGCGGGCCGGGCGGGTGGTGCCGTTGGTGTCCGTGGCGGCGAGGATCTCCTTGAAGACCAGGTCGACGGCGACCGTGCCGACGCGCTTGTCCGCGTCGCGCTGGAGGCAGACACCGGTGCGGAGGTCCTGGAGGGCCGCGATGACCTTCGGGTCGTTCTCCGGGCGGCCCAGGAGCGGGGCCACCAGGGACGCCTCCTGCGCCGACTTCTGCTTGAAGGCGAAGACCGTGTGGATCTGGTTGGCGCCGCCGCTGCGGGCCTCGGAGTCCTCGATCTGGACCAGGTCGATGGCCTGCTGGGTGATCAGGACGGTGACCGCCAGGTAGGAGCGGCCCTGCTTCAGCGCGCGGCGCATCAGGTCGCGGCCGGACTCGGTCGCCGTGACGACGTACGCCTCGTCGACGAAGAGCGCCTTCGGGCGCAGGCCGATCTCGCCGGTCACCGGGTTCTTCTCGTAGCCGACGTCGAGCATCTGGCTGCCCAGTTCCACGACCGCCATGAGGGCCGTGGCCGCGAGGCGTTCCGCCGGGTTCCAGCTGCGCGGGTCGGAGGCCGCGGGCGACTGGAAGCCGCGCAGGGTGATGACCGTACGGCGCTTGCGCATGCTGGACAGGGGCTGCGGGCGCTCCGCGAAGGAGAGCCGGGCGTAGGGGAGCGTGCGCAGCTCGGTCAGGAGCATCTGCGCGAGCTTCAGGTCCTTGATGGCCTCGCGGTCGCCGCTGGCCACCGCGTGGTCGTACGCCGCGACGACCTCGTCCACGACCTGCCACAACGTCGGCCGGGGGACGGCGAGTTCGGCGTCGCGGGCCGTGTAGCCCTGCTCGACCGCCTGGCGGATCGCGGAGTTGTAGCGGCCGATGACGGTCGCCATGCCCTCGATGACGGGGAGGCGTACGCGCTGGTAGTCCTCGTCGCCGAGGAAGCCCCGGAGCATGGACTCGGCGAGCAGGCGGCCCGCGGGGACGTCGCGGGCGATGACCCACGGGTCCAGGACGCCGGCCTGGCCCTTCAGGAGGTCGACGACCTCCGTCTCGGCCCAGAAGTCCGGGTTCACCGGCTGGAACTTGCTGGCCGGGGTGCCGAGGAGGCCGGTCTCCGCGTCGCCCGCGAAGTCCGGGTCGTTCACCTGGGCGCCGAAGGCCAGGTAGTAGCAGAGCTGGGCGAAGTCGGTCTTCGGGTCGATGACCAGGCAGCGGACGCCCGACTCCGACTCCTCGTAGAACTTCTGGAGGGCCAGCGAGGACTTGCCACCGCCGGAGGCGCCGACGATGGCCAGGCCACCGCCGTCGTTGCGGGCCGGGCCGACGTGGAGTGAGTAGTGGACCGGCATCTTGCCCGCCCAGCCGACCAGGTTGCCGACCCAGCCCAGCCGCTTGCCGGAACGGTGCTCGGGGTTGTCGCCCAGTTCCGTGCCCGCGGTGGGCAGTCCGGCGCCGAGCTGCTCGACCTCCTGGAGCCGGAGGTAGGGCGCGATCGGCAGCTTGGGCGCGTCGCCGGGGAGCTGTGCCTGGAGCAGCCGCCACTGCTGGCGGGTCGGGCGCAGCAGGGTGACCTTCAGGTCCTGCTTGAACTGCATCTCCAGGACCCGGCGCCGGCGCTCGAGCTCCTTCACGTCGTGCGCCGAGATCGTGAAGCGGATCTGCGCCTCCATGCCCGGCATCTTGTGCTCGTCGATGTCGTCGACGAGCTCCTGGGCGCGGGTGACCTGCGTGGCCAGCTTGGTATCGGGGCTGCGGCCGGAGTTGGCCATGTCGTTCATCTCGTCCACGAGGTTGCCGCGGATCTTGTCGGCGCGGTCCTTGAACTTCAGGTACGGGATGAGCGTGAACCGCATGTCGATCTCGACGGGGAAGTCCACGTGCTGGGCGGCGTAACGCGCCCACGCGGTCGACTGGCGGAAGCGGGTCTCCGCGGGCCAGTTGGCGGCCACCAGGGTAGTGGTGTAGCTGGTCTGCTGCTCGCCCGTCACCTCGTCGTACTGGTTCAGGACGATGTGCGTCTTGCGGTTCTCGCCGGAGAAGTCGACGACCAGGTCGAACTGGTTCGGTCCCCAGGCACGCGAGCCGAGCACCGGCTCCGGCGGGACCGGCAGGTCGCCGTGGAGCGGCTTGCGGATCAGCCAGACGAGCTCCTCGCGGCTGAGCGGGGTGCCCTTGAGGCCCTCCAGGCTCTCGTGGACCTCGACGGCGACCTGCGTCCACTCGGCGAGGACGTGCGGGGAGAGGTACTCGTCCGTGACGCCGGTCGCGGTGGCGGCGGCCTGGTCGGCGGCGCCGCGGACACCCTGGAGGAGGCCGGGCTCGTCGTACGGCTCGTCGTCCTGGGCGACGACTCCGCTGCCGCCGTTGGTGCGCTTCAGCGAACCCAGCTTCACCAGCAGGATGTTGCGCTCGCGCTTGGCACCGATGCGCTCCTGGTACTCCGCCTTGCGCAGGTTGTACGCCTTGTAGTTCTCGGTGGGGTCCCAGGCGACCGCGTTCAGGTCTTCCGCCCAGGTCAGCGCGGTGATCGGCTGGTAGACCTTGCGGTAGTGGCACTCGACGTTTCGGTCGCCGCGGGCCAGGTTCAGCAGACCGCGGGCCGGGCCCTCGGCCATCGCCTGGAGCTCGCCGGCGTTCAGGTACTCGTCGATGGCGTTGGGCAGGACCATGCCCGTCCACACCGAGTCGCCGTGCACGAAGATCATGTCGTCGGCGTAGCGGTAGGGGAGGCGGAGGTCCTCGCGGCGGGTGGCGGCCGACGAGCCGGACGGCTTGGAACGTGCCGAGGACGACTGCTTCGAGCCGCCCTGGCCGTTCTTCTTGCTCGACGAGGCGGCCATGATCATGGCGACCACGAAGAAGGCGGCCGCCCCGCCCAGAAGGATCATCATGAACATGGAGGACTCATCCTGCGGTAGTCGACATCGGGAAGTGGTGGGGTGATCGCGGGGTCAGCGCCTGGCGGCGGCGAAGGCGCTGCCGCGCTCGGCCGCGACGCGGCGCGCGGCCTCGTAGCGGGCCTGCCAGCGCGGCGAGCCGGGGGTGAAGAGGATGACCTGCCAGTGCAGTTGCTCCGGCTCCTGGTCCGCGGCGAGACCCTGCAGCCGCTTGGGCTGGAACCACCAGTCGGTCCACACCACGAGTTGCTGGCTCAGGGTGAGCGCCGAGGGCAGCGGGCGCCCCCAGACGAAGTAGATGCCGAACGGCGGGCCGAAGTAGAGGACCGACGTCCACATCGACATGCCGAGGAAGGGCAGGAACGCCGACACGGTGAACAGGGTGATGAGCCAGACCAGCCCGAAGCCGAAGGCCGCGCCCAGTGCGGGCAGCAGCAGTCCGGGCAGCGGGATGTTGCCCCAGTTCCAGATCCGCTTGGGGCGGTTGACCAGGTCGGTGTGGTCGTACGCGACCAGCGGCTCCGGTGGTGCCTCCTGGCTCATGTCTGCGAACTCCCCTGTGTGTAACGGCGGCTGACGGTACGTCGGACGGTGCCCGAGCGGTCCGTCAGTTGCCGCCGCCGATCTGGCTGCCGAGACCGATCAGCACACCGGCGAGGCCGCCGGCGCCACCGATGATCAGGGCGGCCAGCGCGATCATGCCGAAGCCCTGGAAGGCCTCGCGCATACCGTCGCCGCGCTTCATCGACAGGAGCATGCGGATGCCGAGGATGAGCAGGGCGATGACGGCTACCATGGTGCCCGCGTTGCGCAGGATGTCCTCGATCTGCCCGAACATGTCGTTCAGGGTCGTCTCGGCCATGTACATGGTGGTTCCTCTCGGGTGGTGGAGCGGCGGTAGTGGTATGGGGGTGTGGGCGGCGCGGTCGGTCAGGGCTTGGCGGGCTTG
Source organism: Actinobacteria bacterium OV320 (assembly GCA_001298545.1). Classification (GTDB taxonomy): domain Bacteria; phylum Actinomycetota; class Actinomycetes; order Streptomycetales; family Streptomycetaceae; genus Streptomyces; species Streptomyces coriariae. The sequence continues at coordinate 295,875 of LJCX01000028.1, read as the reverse complement.
GCCGTGGACGACGGGACGGCCGCGGAGGCGGAGGCGGATGCCGAGGGGGATCCGGAGGCACCGGCCGAGGGCACGGCGGTTCCCGTCGCGGTATCGCTGTCGGTGTCGTCGTCCGCCCGGCCGCCCTCGGCGTCGAGCACGCCGCCCCGGACGTCCTTGATGAACCAGCCCTGGGCCGTGTTGACCATCGTCATCCGGTAGGCGCGGCGAACGGCGACGCCCTTGGCGTCGGTCCAGTCGACGGTCACCCGCACCTGGACGGCCTGTCCGGCGTCGTAGGCGTACGGCTTGGTGTCCTGGGCGCTCGCCGGGACGAGCGCCACGACGGTGCCGATCTGCGGGCCCGTCAGGCGGCCGGCCAGACCGGTGGTGGCCGTCAGGGTCGCGTCCGGCGTGAGGAAGCGGGCCATGGCGGTGGTGTCGGAGGCGCCCCAGGCCTGGAAGTAGCCCGGCAGCACCTCCTTCTGGAGCTGCGTGGACAGGGTGTCGTCCACGACCTCGTCGCCCTGGTCGACCTCGGGCACGTCCGCGGCGGCCGGCAGCGGCATCTGGCCCACGTCGCCGGAGACGCGCATGCCCTCGCCGGTCTTGAGGTTCTGGACGTACACCGGGACGGTGAGCGTGGTGAGCGCGCCGTCGTCGGTGCGGACCTGGACCCCGATGTAGCGGCCGTGGTCGCCGTACTCGGGAAGCTTCTCGGCGGTGCCGTCCCAGGTGACGGAGAGGGCCTTGCTGGTGCCCTCACCGCTCCAGCCGCAGTCGGGGTCGACACCGGCGGAGGCGTAGCGGGCGAGGTCGGTGCGGCGGGCGGACGAGGTGTCCGGCGAGAACGTCATGCAGAGCTGCGCGTACTGCTCCGCGAAGGCCGCCGCCTGCTCGGTGGGGAACTCGGTGAGGCGGTACCGGGTGGCGTCCGAGGAGTCCAGCCCGGCGGTGGTGGTGCCGGAGGACTTGCCGATCACCAGTCCCATCACGCCGCACGAGCCCAGCGCGAACACGCAGGTCGTGATCAGCAGGGTGGCGCGGAGCGCGACGTGCGTACGGCGCCCGCCGCCGGAGATACGGCCGCCGGGCTTGGGCACGTCGAAGTCACGCGCGGGGGCGGGCCTCGCGCCGGCCTGGCCGGGGGAGGCGGGACCCGGGGTGACGGCGCCGGGGGTGACGGCGCCCGCGGCCGGGGCGGTCGCGCCCGTGGTCGGGGCCGCCGTGGCCCTCAGCGACATCGTGGAAGAGCTGGGGGCCGGGGCCTGGTGGCCGTGCTGGGGCGGGTGCTGGGCGGCCGTGGTGGGCGAGGGCGTGGGTGCCGGCGCGGTGGCCGCGGCGGTTGCGGCCGTTGCCGTGCCGCCCCGCTTGCGCTGCTCCTTCTCCGCCTTCTTCTGCTCGTACGCCGCCTTGCGCGCCGCGCGCTCGCGCTCGCGCTTCTCCTTCTTCGACTCGCCCTGGGGCCGGGTCTCACGGGGCGGCAGGGACGGGACGGCGGCCTGGCCGGCGCGGGGCGTGCTGCGCACCCAGGCGGCGGCGACCTGGGCGCGGGCCGCGTCGGAGGGCAGCGGCTGCGGCTGTTGCGGGGCAGGGGCCTGCTGCGGGACGGGGGCCTGCTGCCCTTGCCCCTGCCACGCCTGCTGCGGCTGCTGCTGGGAAGGACCGAAGGACCCGGGCTGCCCGGAAGGCTGGCCTCCGCCGACCGCGCCAGCAGGGCTGTTGTGGTCTGTCATCGAGTCGGTTACTCCAGCGAGTCGGTTCCCCGTCCGCCTGGGCGGGTTCACGACCGCACCGCACGACGGGCCCTGGCCCGGCCAGGTGCGCTTGGCAGTGTGACAAAGACCTGTCACCGGACCGGTGTCGCTTTCCTCGCCGGGACTGCGGGAATTCCCGATGCCGCGTCCATGAGGAAACCGGTCGGGAAAAGTGTCAGGGACACGCCGGGAAGGCGCCGTGCCGTAGCGGCCCGCCCTGGGCCCAGAATGCGCTGGGCGCGTGTGCCCGAGGTGCTGGGTACCGTCACCCGGCACCACCCCCTGGACCCGACGGACCCGGCGAAGGACGAGAGTTGACCGACCACAACGGGCACCCGCAGCAGCCGCAGTACCCGCAGCAGCCGCAACCCCCGGAGCAGCCCGACCCGCGCACCTGGGAGATCCCCCAGCAGGCCCCGCCGGTCCAGCAGGTCCCTGCGCCTGCCCCGGCTCCTGCGCCTGCCCCGGCTCCTGCGCCGGCATCCGCCCCCGTCGCCGTACCGGCCCCTGAGCCGGCCCTGGCCGCGCAGGTCTTCCAGGCCGAGCGGGCCTGGGTCGACGGCTACGAGCCCGGCAATCCCTGGCAGGCCAGCCTGTGCGTGGAGACGCCGTACGGGACCTTCGCCTATCCCCTCACGCCGAACACGATTCCCGAACTCCTCGAGCAGATGGTCCTGGTGGCGCAGGAGCAGCAGGGGATGCCGGTCGGCTTCGACGAGGATCCCGAGCCGTCGTCGCCGGACGGGGAGGTGCTGGACGAGGAGCAGCAGACGGCCGCCTCCGACATCCACAGCGGCCGGGCCGCGCGCCTGACGGGCTGGGCCGTCGTCCACGACCTGTGGGAACGCGAGGACCCGACGGCGCGCATCGTGATGGGCGCGGTCGTGGTGGTGCTGTTGCTGCTCGGTATCGTCCTGACCTGATCGCGCGGTACCCGGCCGGGCGCCGCCCGATCACCCGACAGCCGCAGCTCGACCGAACGACCGATGGGGGCAACGATGTCCGGCACCGCAGAGGGTTCCGAGGAGCCGGAGTTCTACTTCGCGGACGTCTTCGTCTTCGTCTCCGACTATCTCGCCCAGATGATCCGCCGCCGGGTGAACGGCACTTCGGCCACCTGGTGTCCCACGTGGTGGGAGCACCCCGAGGCCGGGGCCCGTCTGTCGGCGCTCTGGCTGGCCTGGGAACATCTGCGTCAGGACCCGGCGCTCGGCATGTCGACGTGGTGGCTGCATCACGCGGACCCGCATCTGCGGGTCCTGATGGACGCCGACTCGGGCCCGTTCGCGGCCTGTTCGCCCAAGGACGGGCACACGGCGTACCCGTTCGACCCGCTGCCGGTGGATCCGCGGCCCGAGTGATCGCCGCGGCGGGCAGCCGGACACGCGATCCGTGAACGGCGCCGAGGCGAGGGGATCCGGCTTCGTGCTTTCCCCCGGAGTCCCGCCCGCCGCCCGCCCGTTTTCCTCGCCGGGAATTCCCCCGACTCCTCGCTTCCACCTCCCCCTACCGTGTCCCGGTCACCCGCCGTACCGGCTCAGCACAAGGGAGGCGCGGGAACGTGGACTTGCCTGCGGAGAACAAGCGCACGGGGCTCTTGGCCCTGGGGGTGCTCGGGTTTCTCCTGATCGCCGTGCTCACCGTGTTCACCGTCTTCGACGGAGACGACGAGGGCGACGGCGGTGACGCCAAGGACGGCTCCGCGGTGCCCACGGCCACCGCGGGCGGCGGCGCCGCGGGCTCGGACGGGGAGGGAGCCGACGGCGACGGATCGCAGAGCACCGCGGTCGCCCCGATCGTCTCGGCCGCCGAAGCCGTGAAGGCGCACGCCGCCATGGTCCAGTACATGGCCGGGCTCACCACGTACGACCACGAGAGCAATGCCGCGACCTGGAGTGCTCCGCTGGTCCGGCTCACCACGAACGACGACCGGATGAAGGCCGCGACCTCGCTGCCGACCGGCAAGGAGTGGGCGACCTGCCAGGCCGAGCAGTGCTCCTCCCAGGGGGAGGCCGTCGTGGTGCGCGATGCCCTGGTCTCGGACGACCTGGTGCGTGACAGCGGCCGCTCGATGTCCACCCTGGTCAAGGTGACCGCCACGCACACCGCGGGCGGGCAGACCACGACCGAGTCCAACCAGTGGCTGGTGACGGTCAAGGAGGACGGCGGCGACTGGCTCGTCTCCGGGTTCGACGTCTTCGGCCTCGGTGACGTGGGCGCGTCCGACGACTCGGGGGTGTGAGCCGGCATGGTTGCACCAGCGGTACTGGCCGCCGCCGGCAAGGCGGCGAAGGTCGCCAAGGCCGCGAAGGCGGCCAAGGCGGCGGCCCAGCGCGGCGGCGGTCAGGGTGGCGGCGGCGACAAGAAGAACAACAAGTGGATGTGGATAGCCGGCGGTGTCGGCTGCCTGCCCATCGCCGGGGTCGGCACCCTCGTCCTGGTCCTGTTGGGAAGCATGATCGGCGGGGTGGGCGCGGGTGCCGCGGCCGCCTCCTGCGGCGACTACGCCGACAACGCCAACGCCGGCAACACCGGTGACGCCGCGGCCACCAACCCGGTCATGCCGGCCGGCAAGATGTACATGCCGAGCGAGACGGCGCGCAACGAGATACCGCCGAAGATGATCCTCGCCGCGATGCGCGCCGCCGCCCGCTACGACGGCCTCGACTGGACGCTCATCGCCGGGCAGATGTACCAGGAGACCAAGTACGGCCAGGACCCCTCGGCCGCGCCCGGCGGCAAGAACTCCCTCGGCTACATGGGCATCCTCCAGTTCGGCAAGCCGGCCTGGACGGACTACGGCGCCGACGGCAACGCCGACGGCACGAAGGACCTGTACAACATCGACGACGCGGCCTGGGCCGCCGCCAACTTCCTGCACGCCAAGAAGGCCGAGACCGCTCCCTTCAAGGCGCTGCAGATCTACTCCGGTTCCACGGCCGCCAACACCATCTACCCGCGGGTCGTCCTCACCCAGGCCGCGCGCTACCGCGGGGTGCTCACCGGCGACCAGGACCTCATCAAGCGCTGGTACGCGCATCTGAAGGAGACCATCGAGAAGAACCCCGGCTTCCCCACCCTCGGGAAGCAGTCGGACATTCCCGAACCGGTCGGCAACAACGCCCAGCCCGGCTCCGCGCTCAGCATCGCCGCGACCCCGGCCCGCTCCTGGTCGACGCCGGCGCTGGACGACGACAGCGGTGACGGCAGCACGACCGCGATGTCCCTCGCCGCGTACAGCACCGACATCAGCGGCAACAGCGGCAACAGCAGCAGCATCGGCGCCGGTTACGCGACGACCGTGTCCTTCCCCCTTGCCAAGGAGCCCACCACCGGCAAGGACTGGCAGTGGCCCATGAAGCAGGGCACGTACACGGTCGGTACCCCGTACCACCAGAACGGCCGTATGTGGAGCCTCGGTTACCACACCGGCCTCGACCTGGTGGCCTCCAGCGGCACCCCGATCTACGCCCCGGCCGACGGCAAGGTCGTCCACGCCGGTCCCGGCGGCTCGTACGGCAACATGACGAAGATCGAGCACGCGGGCGGGGTCATCACGCTCTACGGCCACCAGACCTCGATCAAGGTGTCCGTCGGGCAGACCGTCAAGCGCGGTCAGCAGATCGGCACGGTCGGCGCGACCGGCAACGTCACCGGACCCCACCTGCACTGGGAGGTCCTCGTTCCCGGTGTCGACAACCCGTTCGTGGGCGGCCAGGACAAGGGCCCGGGCATGGTCGACCCGGACGAGTGGATGAAGGGCAAGGTCACCGCCAACCCCGACTACGGGACCGTCCCGGGATCCGACGAGAGCAGCAGGGACGCCCAGTACGCCGACTGCGCCGAGGACAACGGCGGCGCCGCGGTGGCCCCGGACGGCGCGGGCGCCTCCGGTGTCCTTCCCGACGCCGACGACCCGGTGATCCGCGCGGTCCTCGGCTGGGCCCAGCGCGGCATCGGGGTCCCGTACGTGTTCGGCGCCCCGCGGCTCCAGGGTGAGAACCCCACCAGCTTCGACTGCTCCAGCTTCACGCAGTGGGCGTACTACATGGCCAGCGACGGCAAGATCAACATCGGTACGACGACCTACACGCAGGAGCCGTACCTCAAGAAGTACGAGGTGTCGCTGTCCGAGGCGCAGCCCGGCGACGTCATCTTCTTCCGGCCGGAGGCGGGCCACTCGGGCCATGTGGGCCTGGTCTGGGACCCCAAGGGCCACAAGATCATCCACGCCCCGCGCCCGGGCAAGTCCGTCGAGTTCAGCAACTGGGACTACCAGGACACGATCACCGGGGTCTACCGCGTGCCGATCCCCCAGGGCACGAACGCGGTCGAGGGCGACGGTACGGACAGCGGAACAGGAGCATGAACCAACAGATGAGGCGTCACCTTCTTCCTCTCACCGGGGCCCTGGTGTCACTGGGGCTGGTCGCGGGCTGCGGCGGAGGCGACGACACGGGGACGGGCGGCGCGGCGGACGGGAAGGCGACGCCCAAGGCGTCCGCGTCCATCGCCCGAGGCCCCGCCTATGAGGGCGCCGCACTGCCCGGCCTGGCCCCAAGACCCGTGTGGAGCCTGACCGCGGACGGTGTCTCGGGATGCCCCGGCGACCCGGTCGAGCGGGCCACGAGCAGGGTCGTCGGGGACCACTCGCAGACCTGCGTGCTCGGTGACGCCGTCGTCCTCACCGAGGACGCGACGACGTACCCCGACAGCACCGGCGGCACACCGGAGGAATACCTCTTCCGGGCCCGCCTCCTCGACGCGGCCACCGGCCGGGAACGCAAGTCGGTCGAGGTCACGATCCCCGCCGACGGCTGGTCGAGCGACCGGGATCCCGCGCCCGCCGAGTTCTTCACCATCGGACAGTGGAAGGACGGCACACCCGCCCTCCTGGCCGTCGACGGCGACGTGACCCCGGCGAGCGGCCTGAAGAAGGAGTCGGTCCGCACGACGTACACCATGTACGCCCCCTCCGGCGAGAAGCTGGGCAGCTCGGCCTACGACGGCGAGGACGGCACCGACCACACCGTCGAGGCCGGCCATGTACGGCTGAAGGCGGGGAACGACAGCGGCTCCTACGCCCCGCTCGGCGGCGGAGCCACCGTCGAGGTCCAGGACCGGTGGGAGGACCAGGCGCCGATCGGCCCGGGCTTCGGCTACCGGGTGGCGACGTCCCTCGCCGAGTTCTACGTCAGCGGCGACCGGCTCCAGGTCTCCGACCGGCTCACCGGCAAGGAACTGTGGGACACGGAGGGCGTCACCCTGCCCGCCGCCGTGGCGGCGCAGACCCCGGACGGGGACCGGGCGGCCGCCTCCCTCTTCCCGCTCGCCGGGGACAAGGGCCTGCTCGCCTGGGGCCTGAAGGACGACACGTACGACGCGCTCCTGACGGTGGTCGACCTCAGAACGGGGCGCACCCTCGTGGAAGGCCCCAAGACCTTCCTCGACCCCAACGACGCGCACGAGCCGGTCGTCGTCCTCTCCGCGGACGGGAAGAGCGTCGTCACCCAGTTCGGCGGAGGCGCGGTCGCCTGGGACGCGGAGACGGGCGACGAGCTCTGGCGTCAGGAGGCGGACGAGCAGGACATCGAGCCGGTGGCCCTGCCGACCGGCGACGTCCTCTACGCGTCCGTCAGCGACCTGGGGCTGGCGGCGCTCGACATGCGCACCAAGAAGGTGCTGGCCTCCGGCCTGGAGCCCGGCTCCTCGCTGAACGACGACGTCGACGTGCTGGAACGCACGTCCGACGGCCACGCCCTGCTGGCGACGAGCGAGGGCGTCTTCGTCTTCGCTCCGGAGAAGGCCTGACCCCGGTCCTCCCGGACACCGCCTCCCAGCGCCCCCACCCCCCAGCGCCCCACCTCCCAGCCACCCCCCCCAGACAACTCAGCAAGTCCACAGTCCAGAAAGGACGGACCCGCGGGTGACCGCAGAACAGCAGAAGAAACCCCGCGCCGAGGACGACTGGACCTTCGAGATCGTCATCGCCGTCGCGGTCGTGCTCCTCGTCGCCGCCGGGGCCTGGCTGGCGGCGAAGGTCGGGGCCGGGTACGCCGACGCGCCCGCGCCGCCCGGCAACCCGCTGACGTTCCTCGTCGAGGTGATCAAGGGCGACTACAGCTGGCCGGGCTCGGCGGCCAGTGCCGTCGCGGCCGGTGAGGCGGTGGTGGTCGGGATCCTCGGCCTGGCCGCCTACCGGGTGCGGGAGCGGTTCAGGAAGAAGCCCAAGGTGGACGGCGCCGCCCAGCACCTCGCGAAGGGCGAGGAACTCGGCAAGCTGACGATGAAGGGCGCGGCCGCCACCGCCGAGCGCCTCGGCGTGCAGTCGAGCACGCCCGGCGTGTTCATCGGACGGTCCGTCAAGGGGCGTCAGCCGCTGTACGGGTCGTACGAGGACATGCACGTCGACATCTGGGGCCCGCGGACCGGCAAGACGACCCGGCGCGCCATTCCCGCCATCCTGGACGGGCCCGGCGCCGTCCTCGTCACCTCCAACAAGCGCGACATCGTGGACGCGACCCGGGGTCCGCGGACCGCGCGCGGCCCGGTGTGGGTGTTCGACCCGCAGCAGGTCGCGCAGGAGGAGCCGAGCTGGTGGTGGAACCCGCTGTCGTACGTCACCGACGTGGCCAAGGCCCGCAAGATGGCCGACCACTTCGCCAGCGGTTCGCGGGACGCCAACGCCTCCACCGACGCCTTCTTCGACCCGGCCGGCCAGGACCTGCTCGCCAACCTGCTGCTGGCCGCCGCCTGTGCCAAGGCGCCGATCACCCAGATCTACACCTGGCTGTCCAACCCCAAGGACGACGCCCCGGAGCGGATCCTGCGCGGCGCCGGACACGCCATGTCCGCGGACGGGCTGGCCGGCGTGATCAACGCCCCCGACAAGCAGCGCAGCGGCATCTACGGTGTCGCCCAGCAGATGGCGTCCTGCCTGGTCAATCCCGAGGTCAACCGGTGGGTCACGCCCCCGGCCGACGAGTACGCGGGCGAGTTCGACCCGCACGCGTTCGTCCGCACCGGCGGCACCCTGTACTCGCTGAGCCGGGAGGGGCGCGACTCCGCCGGGCCGCTGGTGACCGCGCTGACCGTGGCCGTCGTCGAGGCGGCCGAGGAGTACGCCACCACCCAGCGCGGCGGCCGTCTCCCGCTGCCTCTCGTCGGCGTCCTCGACGAGGCGGCCAACGTGTGCCGCTGGCGGACCCTGCCCGACCTGTACTCGCACTACGGCTCGCGCGGGATCATCCTGATGACGATCCTGCAGTCCTGGGCGCAGGGCATCGAGGTGTGGGGCGAGCGCGGCATGGAGAAGCTGTGGTCCGCCGCGAACGTGCGCGTCTACGGCGGTGGCGTCTCGGACACCCGCTTCCTGGGCGACCTGAGCGAGCTGGCCGGCGAGTACGAGCTGCGTGAGTACCAGACCAGCCGTGAGTCGGAGTTCGGCGGCTGGTCCGGCAACCGCGCGATCAGCGAGTCCACGCGCCGCGAACGCGTCCTCCAGGTCTCCGACCTCGGCGCGATGCCGCCCGGCCGGGCCCTCGTCCTCGCCTCCGGCACCAAGCCGGTGCTGGTCGAGACGGTCCCGTGGTGGGAGGGCGCGTACGCCGCCGAGGTCCAGGCCTCGCTGAAGAAGTACGACCCCGGGGCGCGCTGAGCCGACGGCGGCGGCACCGAGGACAAGGACAGGGGAGGGCCCGGAGGCGACTGCCTCCGGGCCCTCCCCTGTCCGTCGTCTTCGGCTGTCGTGCCGTAGGCCGTAGGCCGTCGTCCGTCGGGGATCAGACGCGCGTGGTCCGCCGGCGACGCGTGCCGAACCAGGCCGCCGCACCGCCGACGGCCAGCAGGACGGCCGCGAGGCCGCCGTAGAGGGCACCGCCGCCCGAACCGGTGGCGGCGAGCGAACCGGTGGTGCTCGTGGTGTTCGTGGTGCCGCCGGTCGTGCCGCCCGTGGTGGTGGCCGCGGAGCCGGACGCGGACACCGACGGAGACGCCGAGGCGGAGGCGGACGCGGAGGCCGACGGCGACGTGGACGGCGTACCGCTCGGCGGGGTGACCAGGGCCGGGCCGGCCTTCACCTTGGTCTGGGCGCCGTTGAATCCCCAGGAGTCGGCCATGGAGAACAGCGCCTCCAGCGGGACGACGGTGTCCTTCTTGATGTCGCTCTTCTTCCCCAGGGAGAGGTACAGCTTGATGCTCTCGGTGCCCTTGGCTGAGCCGAAGCCCTTGGCCATGGCGGGGAGTTCCCACTCGCTGTCGTTGGACTCCTTCAGCTTGACGATCTTGCCGTCGACCTCGGCCTCCAGGACGAAGTCGGGGTTGCCCGCGCCGTCACGGAACTGCTGGGCCGACACGGTGCGCTCAAGCTCGGCGGGGAACTCGCCGGGGCCGGTGGCCGTGGCGTTCAGCACCAGCTCGGCACGCTGACCGGGCCGCGCGACGGCGCCCGTCTTCTGCTCCCACGCCACGTTGAGCTTGCCGGGCGTGATCGCCGGATCGGTCTTGAAGACCTGGGTGTTGCGGGACGGGTCGTCGTCGGTGTCGCCGATCAGCCGCCCGGCGGTGAGGGTGAAGTCACCGTCGTTGGTGGGGTAGGAGGCGCCGAGGCCGAGCGTGACCTTCCAGGTGTACTCGGTCTTCGCCGGGATGGAGAAGGTGGACGCCGCGTTCCCGGTGGCCGGGAAGAACAGCCCCTGGAAGGAGCCGTCCTGGCGGCCGACGGCCGACTTGGTCGCCGGCGCGTCGACCGCGGTCACGTCGAAGACGATGGAGTCCTTCAGCACCGGGCTCGGACCGTCCGGCGTGCCCGGCAGCCAGGCCGAGAAATCCTGCGCCTTGTCGGAGGAGTTGGCGACCGTCAGGATCATCGACTCCGTCGCCCCGCCGCGCTTGAGCGGGCCGGTGGGGGTGGGCGCGCCCAGCGTCATCTTCAGCGCGTGTCCGCCCGCCTTGTCGGCGGCGACAGCGGTGGCCGGGACGAAGGCGGCGCCGGCGACTGCGGTGACGACGGCGGTCGCGGCCACGGTGCGGATGCGGCGGGCGGCGACGGAACCAGCGGACATGATGAATCCCCCCAAGGAATCAATCGGCAACGGCACGCCGTGATGACGGCGGGCGAAGACACGAGCGAGAAGTGCGACGAGGAAGCGCGAAGAGAAAGTGCGACGAGGAAGCGCGAAGAGAAAGTGCGACGAGGAAGTGCGACGAGGAAGTGCGACGAGAAGGAGGAGAAGTGACCGCCCGCCGGTACTGCTTGTCCCCCCGGCGGCTCGCGGTGCACTCATCCTCACCCGGATTTCACGGGTGATCAATCGTCGCTCCGTCACCACTTCGCAACAGCGCCGGAAGCGACAATTCCGCTGGTCACGGGCCTATAACCGGGGGGTCACGCTCCGCTCCGCCGTGCCCTGGCGGAGGCGGTTGTCGTCGCTCGGCGACGACGGCGGCGACCGCGGTGGCGACGGCGGTGGTGAGGAGGACGCCGGTCGTGGTCGGTACGACGGCCGTGGCGAGGCCGGCGTGATGCGTGCGTCCCTCCGGCCGGAAGGGGCGCCGCCGCGATCGTGACCGCGAGGAACGGCCTTGGTGGTGCGACTTTTTGCGCACTCGTCGGCGGGTTCTCTGTCCAGGTCTTTTCAACGTCTCCGCGTGCTCTCCATGTGTCTTCACCCGCTAAGCGGAGCGTGATGTTGCTACTTCGTTAAGTAGTTCCGCTTGACGCCGACGGCCGCCGCCGCGTTGTCTTTTCAGACACCTGGGTCTACATGTCACACCCATGTGTCCGGAATCGCACCGAACGCACCTGAAGTGAGCCCCCGAATGCGTCGTATCGCCATAGCTGTGGTCGCCTCCACGATGTCCCTGTCGCTCGCCGGGTGCGGAATGCTGGGGGCCTCGGAGAACAGCAGCAGCGCGACACCGACCCGGAGCAACGACGTCACGGTGGGCGTGCTGATGCCGGAGGAGACCAACACCCGGTACGCGGACTTCGACTACCCCATCATCAAGAAGAAGGTCGCCGAGCTCACCGAGAACAAGGGCCGGACGGAGTACGCGAACGCCGCCGGGGAAGCCAAGACGCAGCTCACCCAGATGCAGAAGATGATCGACGAGAAGGTCGACGTCATCCTGCTGGACGCCGTCGACTCGAAGTCGATCGCGACGATGGTGCAGAAGGCCAAGGACGCGAACATCCCCGTCATCGCCTACGACCGTCTGGCCCAGGGGCCGATCGACGGGTACGTCTCCTTCGACAACGAGCTCGTCGGCGAGGTGCAGGGCCGCACCCTCGCGGAGGCCATCCCCAACCTTCAGGCCAGCGACAAGATCGTCATGGTGAACGGCTCGCCCACCGACCCGAACGCCGGGCAGTTCAAGGCGGGCGCGCTCAACGAGCTCAACGGCCGGGTCACGGTGGCGAAGTCGTACGACACCGACAAGTGGAGCCCCGAGGTCGCCGAGGCCAACATGACGAAGGCGATCGAGGCGCTGGGCGTGTCCAACATCGCCGGCGTCTACTCCGCCAACGACGCCATGGCCGGCGGCATCATCAAGGCCCTCAAGGCCGCGGGCGTCAGCTCCGGCGACCTGCCCCCGATCACCGGCCAGGACGCGGAGCTGGCGGCCGTGCAGCGCATCATCAGCGGCGAGCAGTTCATGAGCGTCTACAAGCCGTACCCCAACGAGGCCGAGGCCGCCGCCGAGGCCGCCGTCGCCAAGGTCCAGGGTCGCGACATCCAGTTCGACGCCCTCACCCGCGACCGGGTCGACAGCCCGACCAGCAAGGACATCCCGGCCAAGCTGGTGACCGTGGTCGCGCTGACGAAGAGCAACATCAAGTCGACCATCGTCGCCGACGGCATCTACAAGGTCTCCGAGATCTGCACCGCCAAGTACAAGGCCGCCTGCCAGGCCCTCGACCTGCTCTGATCCGAGCCACGGACTCCGGGCGGGCCGAGCGCCCGCCCGGACCGTACCGGGCCCGCGCCCGTACCCGTACAGCGGCCGCCCGCCCGCGCTCGCCCGGGCCGCCGCTCACGCCACCCGGGTGAACTCCACCGTCACCTCCGGCAGTCCGCCTGCGACACCCCGGTAGATGCCCTTGTGCGGGGTGACGTCGTCGTAGTCGCGACCCCGGCCGACCACCACGTGGGACTCGTCGGGCCGGGTCCGGTTCGTCGGGTCGTAGCCGTGCCAGTCGCCGGCCCAGTACTCGACCCAGGCGTGGCTCTGCCCGGCCACCGGGCGGTGCAGCTCCGCGTCCCGCTCGGGGTGGAGGTAGCCGGAGACGTACCGGGTGGGCAGGCCCAGGCCGCGCAGCAGCGCGATCGTGACATGGGCGATGTCCTGGCAGACCCCGGCGCCCTGGTCCCAGGCCTCGGCGGCCGAGGTGTTCACGCCGGTGACGCCGGGCAGGTAGGACACCTGGTCGGCGACCATCGCCGACACGGCCTCCGCCGTCCCGTGCGGGTCCAGTCCCATGGCCGCCTTCCTGGCCTTCTTCACCAGCTTCGGCGGGACCGTCGTACGGGCCGTGGGGCCGGCGAACTCCAGCAGGCGCGAGCCGGCCGTGTGCGCGGCGATCTCCGGCCACCCCGGGGCGGGCGGCAGCGCGCCCGGCGGGGCCGTCTCCACCAGGCTGGACGCCGTGATGGTCAGGTCCGCGTGCGGGTCCATCAGCTCGAAGGCGGTGACCTGGGTGCCCCAGTAGTCCCAGTACGACCAGGTGGTGGCCGCCGGGCGGACGGTCACCCGGGAGTCCAGCGTGGTCTGGCCCGGCAGGGTGAGCGGGGTCATCCGGACCTCGTTGTGCGAGAGGACGGCGGCCTGCGTGTAGGAGACACGGGTCGTGTGCCGGATGCGGAGCCTGCGGGTGGTGGCCGCGGTGGTCATCGTGCTCACGCTCCTTCCTGGGCCCACACCACGGGCCCCTGGTACGGGTAGAACCGCTCCGCCACCGCCTCCGCCGACGCCATACAGGCGGTCTGCAAATCGCCGAGGAGCAGCGGCAGTTGATCCTCCAGGGCGGGCGAGTCGAGGTATTCGAGGCGGGTGCGCAGCCGGCCGATGGGACGGCGGGCGGGGTCCTGCCGGGGACGGCCGAGCGCACTCAGACACTCCTCGGCGGTCGTCAGCGCGTGCAGCGCCGAACGCGGGAAGTCCCGGTCCAGGAGCAGGAATTCGGCCACTCTCGGGGTGTCGCCGAAACCGCCGTGCACGCGCGCGTACGCCTCGTCGGCGCCGGAGGCGCTCAGCAGGGTCGGCCAGTCGGGCGCGTGGGCGGCGTCCAGGACGCGCACCGACAGCAGCCGTACGGTCATGTCCACCCGCTCCAGGCTCCGGCCCAGGACGACGAACCGCCAGCTGTCGTCACGGCTCATCGTGGAGTCGGCGAGCCCGAAGAAGAGGGCCGCCCGGCTGCGGACGAGCTCCAGATAGCCGTAGGGGCCCGTACGGGAGGCCGCGCGGCGCTGGTCGGCGAGAGCGTGCCAGGTGGCGTTCAGGCACTCCCACATCGCCGAGGAGACGGCCTCGCGGGCGCTGCGCGCGTTCAGCCGGGCGGCGCCCAGCGCGCCCTCGATGGCGCAGGTGGAGCGGGAGTCGAAGGCCAGCTGGTCCAGGACCTGCCGCATGTCGACGGTGTCGGGGCCCGCGTCGACGCCGAGGATCGCGTACAGCGACCGGCAGGCGGCGTCCTCGTCGCGCCAGGGGTCCTCCAGCATGCGGTGGAGATAGGCGTCGAGGATGCGCGCGGTCGCGTCGGCCCGTTCGACGTAGCGGCCGGTCCAGGTCAGCGCTTCCGCTATGCGGGAGAGGATCACGTCGTTCACTGCTGCGCCCCTTCCTGTACGGCGGTGGGGGCCCCGTCCGGGCCCAGCTGGCGGGGTGCGACGGCCGGCGGCGCGTCGTCGGCGGGCAGGGCGGCCGGGCCGTCCGCCGGGCCCTCGGCGAGCACCCAGGTGTCCTTGGAGCCGCCGCCCTGGCTGGAGTTGACGATCAGGTTGCCCTCCTGCAGGGCCACGCGGGTCAGTCCGCCGGGCAGCACCCAGACGTCGGTTCCGTCGTTGACGGCGAACGGCCGCAGGTCGATGTGGCGCGGTGCCATCCGGTCGCCCGCGAGGGTGGGGGAGGTGGACAGGGCCACGGGCCGCTGGGCGATGAAGCCGCGCGGGTCGGCGGCGACGGCCTTCCGCGTCCTCGCCAGGGTCTTGGCGTCGGCCTTCGGGCCGATGACGATGCCCTGTCCGCCGGCGCCGTCCACGGGCTTGATCACCAGCTTGTCCAGCTGGTCGAGGACGGCGTCGAGCTGCCCGGGTTCGTCGGGCCGGTACGACTCCACGTTGGGCAGGACCGGTTCCTCGCCGAGGTAGTACCGGATGAGGTCCGGGACGTAGGTGTACAGCAGCTTGTCGTCCGCGATGCCGTTGCCGACGGCGTTGGCGAGGGTGACCTTTCCGGCCAGGGCCGCGGTCATGATGCCCGGGCAGCCGATCACCGAGTCGGGGCGGAAGTGGAGCGGGTCGAGGAAGTCGTCGTCGAGCCGCCGGTAGACGACATGGACCGGGACCTCGCCCTTGGTGGTCCGCATCCACACCCGGTGGTTGCGGCACACGAGGTCGTGGCCCTCGACCAGCTGCACGCCCATCAGCCGTGCCAGCAGGGCGTGTTCGAAGTAGGCGGCGTTGCTGGGGCCTGGGGTGAGGACGACGACCCGTGGGTCCGCGGTCCCCTCGGGCGCGGCGGCCCGCAGGGCGGCGAGCAGCCGCGCGGGATAGCCGTCCACCGGCACGACGTGCTGCCCGTCGAAGAGCGAGGGGAACACCCGGGTCATCGCCCGCCGGTTCTCGATGACGTACGACACCCCGCTGGGGACCCGCACGTTGTCCTCGAGCACCCGGAAGTCCCCCGCCTCGTCCCGGACGAGGTCGATGCCGGCCACGTGGATGCGTACCCCGCCGGGCGGTTCGACGCCGTGGGCGGCGCGGTGGAAGTGCGGGGAGCCCAGCAGCAGCCGCCAGGGGACGACGCCGTCCTCGAAGGCGCGGCAGGGCCCGTAGGCGTCGGCGAGATAGGCCTCCAGGGCCCTGACCCGCTGAGCGACCCCTCTTTGTACGAAATCCCATTCCAGCGCGTCGAGGATCCTGGGCACCAGGTCCAGCGGCCAGGGCCGCTCCTCGCCCGCGAAGGCGTAGGTCACCCCGCGGTCGGTGAAGGCGCGGGCCATCTGGTCGGCCCTGAAGCGCAGTTCACCCGGTTCGATCGGCTGCAGCGCGGCCAGTACCGGCTCGTAGGCGGTCCTGACCTCACCCGGCCGTTCGAACATCTCGTCCCACGCGTCGGCCAGCGCGTACGCGTCAAATATGTCCGCCATGGGCCGACGTTAAGTGGGGTACGTGACACGGCGATCACTCCGGCATTTCCGGGAGTGCACGGGTGCTCGGTGTGTCCGCGGGGCATCGCGGGTGTGGTGGCCCGCGGCCTGCGCCCGGCCGGACTCCCCCGTGGTCCGGCCGGGTCGGCTGTGCCCCCCGAGCTGTGCCCTCCCCCGAGTGGGGAGCACCCGGGGGCAAGCGGAACCCACCATGCCTTGTCGCGAGCGCCCGGCACCACCGTCAGCTTGTTGCAGTGCGAGGGGAGGAGGCCGGGAGAAACAGGAACAGACCGGTGGTTTTCTCGGGCGTCGGCCGGGGCAGCCGTGTTGCGGAGCCGGTCCGGGCCGCGCATAGTTGCGCTCCGGAAGCGGCGTACGGCGGGGGTGGGATGGGCGATGGCCGGGCACGGGACGGAGGAGCATCCACACGGTGCCGACCGACTGTGTGACGCCGGGGATCGCGTGTATTCCCGGGCCGTGCGGCGCGGCCGGGTGGCGCGGACCGACGCCGAGCCGGTCCCGTGCCTCCTGGAACTCGCCCTGCTGCACCCCGACCCCGACGACATGGACTGGCTGGTGCCGACCTCCCCGCAGGAGGTCATGACCCGGCTGCTGCGCGGTCTGTACGACGAGGTGAGCGCGAGCGGGCGCCGGATGGGCTCGGCGGTCGCCGCCTTCGAGTGGTACGCGGGCCTGGGCGGCCCGGCGCGGGGCGGGTCGGCCGGTGAGGGCGCGGCGATCCGGGTGCTGGACGGCGCCTCCCGCATCCAGGCCGCCCTGGACGCGGCGACCGTGGCGTGCACGACCGAGGTCCTCACCGTGCAGCCCGGCGGCATCCGGCGTGAGCACGAGTTGTCGGAGGGCCTGCACCGGGCGCTGGAGCTGCGCGGCCGGGGCGTGCGCATGCGGGACATCTACAACCACGTGGCCCGGCACGGCCAGGGCCTGCTGACCTACCTGGAGTTGATGGGCGACGCGGTGGAGGCCCGCACGCTGGACGAGGTCATCGACCGGCTGATCCTCTTCGACCGCACGGTCGCCTTCATCCCGGCGAACACCGACCGCACGATGGCCCTGGAGCTGCGCCACCCGGCCCTGGTCTCCTACCTGGTGACGGTCTTCGAGCGGTTGTGGCGGCTGGCGATCCCGCTCACCGCGCCCCTGCCCGAGACCCGGATCGAGGGCATCTCGCACCGGGAGCAGTCCATCGCCGCCCTGCTGGCGGAGGGGCATCAGGACGCGGTGATCGCCGAGCGTCTGGGCATCAGTGTGCGCACCTGCCGCGCGCACATCGCCCGGCTGTCGGAGACCCTGGGCGCGGCCAGCCGGACCCAGCTGGGGGTGCGGATCGCGCAGGTCGGCCTCGACCGGCCGTCGGGGGAGGCGGAGCCGTCTTCGGTCAGTCCTCAGGCGTCGGGGGCCGGTCCGGACCCGGCCGTTGCTCCTGCTCCTGCGCCGCCCGGTTCGGGTTCCGTTCCCGGTCAAGGATCCCCGACTGCCCGATGAGGTAGCCGAGTTGGGCGCGGCTCTCGCTGCCGAGGGTGGTGGCGAGTTTGGCGATGTGGACGCGTGCGGTCCGGATGTTCATGCCGAGACGGTCGGCGATGACGGCGTCGGTGTGCCCTTCGACGAGGAGGGCGGCGATGGCCTGCTGTCGGGGGGTGACGCCGTTGAGGGACGGGCGGTGCACCGCCTGCGGGTACATCGGGGTGGCCAGCCGCCAGAGGCGGTCGAAGGTGATGGTGAAGTACGTGAGGAGGGCGGGGTGGCGGACCTCCAGGGCCAGCCGTCCGTCCTCGCCGGCGGGGATGAAGGCGACCTTGCCGTCGATGACGATCAGCCGGTCGGTGACCTCGTCGAGGGTCCGGGCCGCCACGTCGCCCCGGAGCTGCTCGTAGCGGGCCAGGACGAGGGGCTGGTGGCGCTGGGTGTGCTGGTAGAGGGTGCGGATGCGGCAGCCCCGGTCGAGCAGGGCCTGGTCGCGAGCCATGGCCACGGTCTGGGCGGTCTCGCCGCGCGGCCCGCTGTAGTGCACGTTGGGCTGGATGCAGAGCAGTTCGTCCGACGCCTCGGCCGTCGCCTCGGTGATGGCCCCGTTGATCTGTTCCGTCCCGCTGAGGAGCCGCAGGGAGGCGGGATCGGCGGCGGCGGTGCGGCTGCCGGTGATCCGCATCAGGGGTTCGAAGAGGGTCGCCAGTCGTTCCTCGCGGCGCCGTTCGTCGGCGATGCGGGTGCCCGAGGCGCGCAGCAGCCGGTGCAGGGCCAGAGCGGGGGAGACGGGTTCGAGCTGGTCCGGGTCGTCCACGACCGGGTGCAGCAGGCCGAAGGACAGCAGACAGGGGGCCGCCGTCTCGGCCTCCCCGGTCTTGACCCGTCCGTCGCGCAGGGCGGCCTCGTAGAGGTTCGTGCCGGCGGCGCACAGGTTCTCCACGCCGTGGTGGGCGTGCGGCGGCGCGTTCACTGCGAATCTCTCTCCTGTTCGAGGACGGCGGACGGCGGACGGCGGACGGCGGACGGCGGACGGTGGACGACGACCGCGGGCGGTCGACTGCGGGCGGCGGCCGGGAGGTGCGCGGCCCCGGCCGGGCGCGGGCGTGCCGTTCCCGGTTCCCGGTTCCGGGCCCGCCCGCAGGGTCAGGGTCAGGGTTCCTGTTTGAGGATCCCCGACTGGGCTATGAGGTAGCCGAGTTGGGCGCGGCTGCCGCTGCCCAGAGCCGTGGCGAGTTTCGCTATGTGGGCTCGGCAGGTGCGTACGTTCATGCCCAGACGGCGGGCTATCGCCTCGTCGACATGCCCCTCGACGAGGAGCTTGGCGATGGAGTGCTGGATGTCCGTGATGCCGTCGGGGGCGGTCTCGTAGGGGGCGCCGGTGGCCAGCGGGACCGCGCGGCCCCACATGAACTCGAAGACCTTGATCAGATAGCGGACGAGTCCCGGGTGCCGGAGCTCGAGGGCGACCTGTCCGTCGTCCCGGGTCGGGATGAAGGCGACGGTCTCGTCACAGATGATCAGCCGCTCCACGAGTTCGTCGATGGTGCGGTACTCCACCTTGCCGTCGGTGAACTGGGAGACGTAGGCCAGCGTCTCGGGGCTGTACCGGGCCGTGTGCTGGTAGAGGGTCCGGATCCGGCAGCCGCGTTCGATCAGCGGCCGGTCGCGTTCGAGGCCCTGTACGAGGGTGTGTTCGAGGCGCCGGCGGCTCGGCTGGACGGTGAGCATCTCGGTCTGGCACTGGGAGGTGGCCAGATCGAGTGCCGCGTTGATCCGGTCGATGCCCTCCAGCACCGTGATCGAGTGTGTGGTCGGCGTCGGCTGGGCGCTGAGGGTCATGAACGGCTCGAAAGCGTCGGCGAGTTCGACCGACAGCCGTCGGCGCTGGGTGATCTCGCGCTCGATCGGGTTGAGCAGCTGGGACAGGGCGATCGACGGGGGCACCGGACGTAGCCAGTTCGCGTCGTCGGGGTCCGCATGAAGCAGGGCGAACTCCATCAAACACGGAGCAGGCTCCACGTCGGCACGGGCTATGCGGCCCGTCCGAAGAGCGTTCCCATAGAGACGGCGACCTTCCTCGCACAGCTCAGTCGACGCATGAGGATGTGTCTGCTTTGTCTCATTTTTCGTCAAATCTCCACCCCCCAGGGTCCTGAACGTGCAGGAACATGATGCATCGATTGTGTGGCCATGACGTGCCCGAATGGGCCATCGTCGTAGTGGACGGGGGAGAGGTGACCTTCAAATGAGGACGAAGCCGACTATGCATAAGAGAATGCTTCGCTCGGCGCTTGCCGCCGCCTTCTCCGCCGCCTTGGCCTTCGGGGCGCTGAGTGGCCTTGCGGGAACGACGGGTGACACGGCGCGCGACAGTACCTGGAGCACGGGTACCGAGACCGTCGCGGCGCCCGCGGACAGTACGTGGGTCGCGCCCAGTGACAGCACGTGGGTGATCACGGCGGCAGACGTGCCGGGTGACAGTACGTGGGTCGCTCCCGGCGACAGTACGTGGGTCGCCGAGTCATGACCACTCCACCCGACGACCGCTCCTTCCGCCGCGAAATGGCCACCGCCTACCGCTCCGGCTGGCACTTCATCGACCTGGTCACCGCCATCCCCCACAGTGGTGACTCGTTGATGGTGACCGTGTTCGGCGAGCCGGTGGTCGTGACGCGCGACGAGGACGAGGACGTACGGGCCTACCGGTGCCTGCGCAAGCCCCGGGGGGCGCCGCAGCCCGTGCGGTGCGCCATTCGTTACGGAATGATCTTTGTGAACCTGGACCAGCGGGACCACAGGCTCGTGGAGCCCGAGACCCCGCCCCTGAAGACCATCTCAGCCACCCCCCGCAGTGCCTGACGCGATTCCCCCGTCGTAACAGATCGCTCAGGTGCTTCCCCCCGCAGCGGCGTCACCGTGACCTGAACACGGTGACGCCGCTGTAATTTGCGGGGACATTTCCGCACATGCACCCGCTTGAGCGTTGGCCGAAAAACGACGGGGACGGATCTGGTCATCCGCCACGCCTCACCCGCGTCAGCCGCGACCCATCGCCCGGGTCAGCTCGATCTCGATCACCACGCGCGCGGGGTTCGGGCTCGGCGTGCGCCCGTAGCGCTCGGCGTACCGGCGCTCCGCCTCCGCGACCCGGTCCGGCTCCCCGCGCACGAACGCCCTGCCCTCCAGGGTGGCCCAGCGCCGGCCGTCCACCTGGCACACCGCGACCCGGGCGCCGTCCGGCCCCGCCGCCAGGACGTTGCCGACCTTCGTGCTGCGCTTGTCGGCGATGACCCGAGCGAGTCGGGCCCCGGGTTCGTATGTCACTCCGACCGGAACCACGTGCGGACCGCCGTCCGGACGTGGTGTGGTCAGTGTGCACAGGTGCCGTTCGCGCCAGAAGGCGAGATACGGCGCGTCCGGGGCGCCCGGGTCCTGGGGGTATGCGGCCATGGTCCGGAACCTAACCCGTTCCCGGACTCCCGCGCACACCTTGAGCGGAATAGACTCAACTTTGTGTACGCTGACTGAGTCAGACACGGGAGACTGCTGACGCCAGGAGGAGAAAGCGAACGTGGACGCCGAGCTGACCAACCGGAGCCGGGACGCGATCAACGCGGCCAGCAACAGGGCCGTGTCCCAGGGACACGCCGACCTCATCCCCGCCCATCTGCTGCTCGCTCTGCTCCAGGGGCAGGAGAACGACAACATCGTCGACCTCCTCGCCGCCGTCGACGCGGACCAGGCGGCCGTGCGGGCCGGGGCCGAGAAGGTGCTCGGCGCGCTGCCCAGCGTGACCGGGTCCACCGTCGCGCCCCCGCAGCCCAACCGCGAACTGCTGTCCGTCATCGCCGACGCGCAGAGCCGGGCCGCCGACCTGGGGGACGAGTACCTGTCGACCGAGCACCTGCTCATCGGCATCGCCGCCAAGGGCGGACAGGCCGGTGACGTGCTGGCCCGGCAGGGCGCGACCCCGAAGAAGCTCCAGGAGGCCTTCCAGAAGTCCCGCGGCGGGCGCCGGGTGACCAGCGCCGACCCCGAGGGGCAGTACAAGGCCCTGGAGAAGTTCGGGACGGACTTCACCGCCGCCGCCCGCGAGGGCAAGCTCGACCCGGTCATCGGGCGGGACCAGGAGATCCGGCGCGTCGTGCAGGTCCTCTCCCGGCGCACCAAGAACAACCCCGTCCTCATCGGCGAGCCCGGCGTCGGCAAGACCGCCGTCGTCGAGGGGCTCGCCCAGCGGATCGTCAAGGGTGACGTGCCCGAGTCCCTCAGGAACAAGCGGCTCGTCGCGCTCGACCTCGGCGCGATGGTCGCGGGCGCCAAGTACCGGGGCGAGTTCGAGGAGCGGCTGAAGACCGTCCTCGCCGAGATCAAGGACTCCGACGGGCAGATCATCACCTTCATCGACGAGCTGCACACGGTCGTCGGCGCGGGCGCCGGCGGCGACTCCGCGATGGACGCCGGCAACATGCTCAAGCCGATGCTCGCGCGCGGTGAGCTGCGCATGGTCGGCGCGACGACGCTCGACGAGTACCGGGAGCGGATCGAGAAGGACCCGGCGCTGGAGCGCCGCTTCCAGCAGGTCCTGGTGGCGGAGCCGTCGGTCGAGGACACCATCGCGATCCTGCGCGGGCTCAAGGGCCGCTACGAGGCCCACCACAAGGTGCAGATCGCGGACGCGGCCCTGGTGGCCGCCGCGACCCTCTCCGACCGGTACATCACCTCCCGCTTCCTCCCCGACAAGGCCATCGACCTGGTCGACGAGGCGGCCTCCCGCCTGCGCATGGAGATCGACTCCTCGCCGGTCGAGATCGACGAGCTCCAGCGGTCCGTGGACCGGCTGAAGATGGAGGAGCTGGCGCTCAGCAAGGAGACGGACGCCGCCTCCCGCGAGCGGCTGGAGAAGCTGCGCCGCGACCTCGCCGACCGGGAGGAGGAGCTGCGCCTGCTCACCGCCCGCTGGGAGAAGGAGAAGCAGTCCCTCAACCGGGTCGGCGCGCTGAAGGAGAAGCTCGACGACCTGCGCGGCCAGGCCGAGCGCGCCCAGCGCGACGGCGACTTCGACACCGCCAGCAAGCTGCTGTACGGCGAGATCCCGACCCTGGAGCGCGACCTGGAGGCCGCGTCCGAGGCCGAGGAGGAGGCCGCGAAGGACACCATGGTCAAGGAGGAGGTCGGCTCGGACGACATCGCCGACGTCGTCGCCTCCTGGACCGGCATCCCCGCGGGCCGCCTCCTGGAGGGCGAGACGCAGAAGCTGCTGCGCATGGAGGAGGAGCTCGGCCGCCGTCTCATCGGCCAGGCGCAGGCGGTGCAGGCCGTCTCCGACGCCGTACGCCGCTCCCGCGCCGGCATCGCCGACCCCGACCGCCCCACCGGCTCCTTCCTCTTCCTCGGCCCGACCGGCGTCGGCAAGACCGAGCTGGCCAAGGCCCTCGCCGACTTCCTCTTCGACGACGAGCGGGCGATGATCCGCATCGACATGTCGGAGTACGGCGAGAAGCACAGCGTCGCCCGCCTGGTCGGCGCGCCCCCCGGCTACATCGGCTACGAGGAGGGCGGCCAGCTCACGGAGGCGGTGCGCAGGCGCCCGTACAGCGTGGTCCTGCTGGACGAGGTGGAGAAGGCGCACCCGGAGGTCTTCGACGTCCTCCTCCAGGTCCTGGACGACGGCCGGCTGACCGACGGCCAGGGCCGCACGGTCGACTTCCGCAACACCATCCTGGTGCTGACGTCGAACCTGGGCAGCCAGTACCTGGTCGACCCGGTGACCACCGAGGCGGAGAAGAAGGAGCAGGTCCTGGAGGTGGTGCGGGCCTCGTTCAAGCCGGAGTTCCTCAACCGGCTCGACGACCTGGTCGTCTTCTCGGCCCTGAACAAGGAGGAGCTGGAGCGGATCGCCCGCCTCCAGATCGACCGCCTGGCCAAGCGGCTCGCCGAACGCCGCCTCACCCTGGAGGTCACCGACGCGGCCCTGGCCTGGCTCGCCGACGAGGGCAACGACCCGGCGTACGGCGCCCGCCCGCTGCGCCGCCTGGTCCAGACGGCCATCGGCGACCGGCTCGCCAAGGAGATCCTGGCCGGCGAGATCAAGGACGGCGACACGGTCCGGGTGGACACCTTCGGCGAGGGCGAGGGCCTGATCGTGGGCCCGGCGACCGGCAAGACGCTGTAGCGCCACCGCCACCACTCCCGGCCCCCGCCCGCCCCGGTCACGTCACGTCGTGAACGCCGAGTACCGCACCCGTACGGTCTCGGCGTTCACCTGCGTCATGTCCACGTTGACGTAGTAGGCGTCCGTCCCGGGGCGGCCGGTGACGTCGAGCTGGAAGCAGTAGTCCGAGCCGTGCCCACAGGCCTGGGTCCCGGGGCCGCCCGGCTCGGGCGCCTGCGGATAGGTGTCGGCCAGCCAGGCGTCGAAGGCCGCGCGCGGCATCCGGAAGTCGGCCTGGTAGTTCGTGTCCAGCCAGGACTGCACCGTGCACGCGGCGTCCCGGGCGCCCGTCGGCAGCTCGGCTCCGCCGAACGCCAGCGCCTCGGCACAGGGCACCTTCTTCAGCCGGGTCCCGTCCTGTTCCTCGTCGTCGGTCAGCACCCAGACGACGGCCAGCACCACCAGGCCGGCCACCAGCAGCACCGGCAGGGCCAGGACCGCCGCCACCAAGCCCCACCTGGTCCGGCCCCGTGGCCCCGGTCCCGGCGGTACCGCGACCTCGCTTCGCTCGTTCGCCATGCGATTCCCCTCCACCTGACACCGCCCCTTCGCGCAACAGGCCGGATCATGTCAGCTCAGGGCTGACAGGCCCGTGCTGGGCTTGCCACCCCCCTCCCCGCATGGGGGAGGATGGCGGGATCCGTACGAAGGGAAAATCACGGTGAGCATCGACCCGTCCTCGATTCCGAACTTCGGGGGCCAGCAGGAGCCGCAGCCCCAGGGTGGACCGGCGGGCCCCGTCGTCCCGGATCAGGATCTCGTGAAGCAGCTCCTCGACCAGATGGAGCTGAAGTACGTCGTCGACGACGAGGGTGACCTCGCGGCGCCGTGGGAGGAGTTCCGGACGTACTTCATGTTCCGCGGCGAGGGTGACCAGGCGGTCTACTCGGTGCGGACGTTCTACGACCGGCCCCACAAGATCGACGACAAGGTGGCGCTGCTCGAGTCGATCGACGACTGGAACCGCCGCACCCTGTGGCCGAAGGTCTACACCCACACCCACGACGACGGCACCGTCCGCCTCATCGGCGAGGCGCAGCTGCTGATCGGCGCCGGTGTGAACATCGAGCTCTTCGTCTCCTCGACGGTGAGCTGGGTGCGGGCGGCGATCGAGTTCGACAAGTGGCTCGTGGAGCAGCTGGGCCTGGAGTCGGCGGTCAACGACGCCGACGAGAAGCCCGAAGACGGCGCCGACGGCGCCGACGGCGCCGAGGGCAACAACTAGTCCCCATCCTGCCTGTACCGAGCGGGCGCCCGTCCACAGCCTGTGGACGGGCGCCCGCTTCCGTGTGCCCGCTCCCGCCCGGCGCCGTCAGCCCGCCAGGTGTCGTCAGCCCGCCAGTGCCTTCAGCCGGGTGGCCGCCTCCTCCAGCACGCTCACCCGCTTGCAGAACGCGAACCGTACGAAGGGCGCGCCCTCCTCGCGGTGGTCGTAGAAGACGGCGTTCGGGATGGCGACCACGCCCGCCCGCTCGGGCAGCGAGCGGCAGAAGGCGAAGCCGTCGGACTCGCCGAGGGGGCGGATGTCGGTGGTGACGAAATAGGTGCCGGCCGGGCGGAAGACCGCGAAGCCCGCGTCCGCGAGCCCCGCCGCCAGCAGGTCGCGCTTGACCCGCATGTCCGCGCGGAAGTCGGCGAAGTAGCTGTCGGGCAGGGCCAGCGCCTCGGCGACCGCGTACTGGAACGGACCGGACGACACATACGTCAGGAACTGCTTCGCCGAGCGCACCGCCGTGACCAGTCCGGGCGACGCCGTGACCCAGCCGACCTTCCAGCCCGTGAACGAGAAGGTCTTGCCGCTCGACCCGATGGTGACCGTCCGCTCCCGCATCCCGGGCAGCGTCGCCAGCGGCACATGCTCGGCCTCGTCGAACACCAGGTGCTCGTACACCTCGTCCGTCACGACGAGCAGGTCCCGCTCCACCGCCAGCTCGGCGATCGCGGTCAGCTCCTCGCGGGTGAGGACCGTGCCGGTCGGGTTGTGCGGGGTGTTGATCAGCAGCAGCCGGGTGCGCCCGGTGACCGCGTCGCGCAGTTCGTCCAGGTCGAGGCGGAAACGGGCCTGCTCGGGGTCCGGGCGCAGGGTGACCGGCACCCGCGTGGCGCCCGCCATCGCGATGCAGGCCGCGTAGGAGTCGTAGTACGGCTCGAGGGCCACGACCTCGTCGCCCGGCTCCAGCAGCGCGAGCAGGGTGGCGGCGATGGCCTCCGTGGCGCCCGCGGTGACCAGGACCTCGGTGTCCGGGTCGAAGGAGACGCCGTAGCGGCGGAGCTGGTGGTCGGCGATGGCCGTGCGCAGCTCGGGGACGCCGGGGCCCGGCGGGTACTGGTTGCCGCGCCCGTCCCGCAGCGCCCGCACGGCCGCCTCGCGGACCTCCTCGGGGCCGTCGGTGTCGGGGAAACCCTGCCCCAGGTTGATCGCGCCGGTCGCCGCGGCCAGGGCGGACATCTCGGCGAAGATCGTCGTCCCGAACTCGGCGAGACGGCGGTTGAGGAAGGGGCGCGCGGTGGAGGTCATGCCCGTCATCCTGCGCCGAAGCTCTGGAGTTCCTCAACTCACCTTCGGGGATGAGCACCTGCGCCGGCATTTGTGGCGCCGTCTCTGAGCAGGGGGAGGGCTGTCGTCGATTGTCGTCATCCGTCGTCGTTGGCCGCCCTCGGACGGCCCATAGACGGCCCAGCCCGCCAGGAGAGGGGGCGGGGCTGTCCGAGGGCTGTGGCTTGGCATGTGGCGTCTCTGCCCCACTGCCGTCCCGATCCATGACGTACGCGGCTCCGGAGGCCGCAGGCGATTTCGGCGTCTCAGCAGGTCGCGGCCCGATGGCCGGGGGTCTGTTCGTTTCCCGGCCGCAGATTGTCCACGGCTCGGCGATGCCGGGTGGCAACTGATCGTGAGGTGCGGGCAGCCTGTAGCCGCCGGGCTCCGGTGAGGATCACTCGGGTGTCGGTCGCCCGTCACCGTCGTGCGGAAACCCGGCGCTGTCTCTCATTCCCACCGCTGCGGGGGCCCCCGGCGGCTGTTGTCGTGCACCGGCGCTTGAAGCCACTGGCGCCCAAGGCATCCCAGTGGCGGAAGTGACCTACGCGATGTCAAATGGAATTATGGGCGCGCATGAGAACGATTGGGCGGTTGCAGCCGCAGAGAGCGACGCGAAACTAGAGCCCAGGCCGGCTGAAGGCGAGGCGAAAAGCACGCGCGTTACCAATGAAGTCCGCCAGACTATCTGGGTAGTGCTTGGAAAGAAAGTTAGAGTAATCCAGCGTCGACGCCCTGGCACGAACCATAAGAGGCGAGTGCTCGCAGCCCTAGGGCTCCGCAGAATCGGCGCTTGGCGATTCGTAGATAAGGAACAGCCTTCGATTCAAGGAATGCTTCACTCGATTGGCCATCTGATCGAAATCGACGAATCATCTGGACCCGATATTATAGTTCCCTGTGTTCACGTGCGTCGCTTCAGTCGCACAAGTACCGAGCAATCCGGGCATGAAGAAAAGCGTGCTTTTGGTCCTAGTGAGTGGATTGTTGATGAGATCTATGAACAATTTCTTCAGGACCCGCATTCAGTGGATCGGGCCTGGTGGGACTTCTTCGCCGACTACATGCCCGGCATCGACTTGGACTCACCTGCGAAAGCGCGTTACTCGACTCTCGTCGAGATGTGGCCTCTTTCGACACTTACCGAGAGTTGGGAGTTCTCTTCTGGTGAGTATATTAAGGTTACTCGGACCGGGAAGGTGACTGCCATCGCCTGGTCCACTGAGGCACCTCTGCGTCGGGTGCTAGGTTCTAAAAGTCTCCTTCCGATCGATCTATCTGTCGCACCGTCCGCCGGTGAATTGGCCTGGAAATCATCTGAAGAAGTAGTTGAGGACTCGGCGACCAAGGCGGTTCAACAGGCCCGCCGGAAACCCTCCGAGGTATCCTTTATGCGACTTGACCACGTAGGGTTCTCTCTTACTTGGCTCATGGAAATAGTCGATCAGCGACACCGTCGCCAGTTGGGGATCATCGCGCATAACCCAGATATTGAGCAGTATTCCCCTTTCATTTCGGCAACTGCAACAACCAATGTCTCTCGGGCTGTGTGTCGCATTTCCTTGAATGACTAGGCGATGACGTTGCGCCGAATCATCGAGAGGGAGCAATGAGCCGAAAGAAGAAGATCCGCATAGCGACAGGTGTGAAGCTCATCACGAAAATAGAATGCGATAGTGAGTATTTTCGCATCCCTCCGAGGGGGATTGGACGCCACTACATACGAATCATCAATCGTCGGCCGGAGGAGATAGAGGTCAAAATTGAGTCGAAATGCGATCCCCCGGGACCTTTGAGATATCAGGAGCTTACCGCTGATACCTGGCCACAGACTTTCATTCTCGGGCCAGCGGACTGGCGCGGATTCATGGTGGGTGACCCTGATCCCGCCGAGGAGGACATCACCAACACTGACTTGGGCCACGCACCCGGCGGTAGTCAAGAAGTTGCGATTGAAGTTCGAAGCATCGAGGGAGATAACTGGCACCCGAAACTACCTCCGCCGTATAGAATAACGGTTCGCACGAGAGGGGGCTGAGGTGATACTCTCAGCTCCCGAGAACTCCGGTGTCAAATCATCAAATCTGGCCCTTGCTGCTCCATTTATTGTCATAGCGGTCATCGCCGTATTTTCTTTCGCTCTCTCAAAAGTGATTGATAGGCGAGTCGAAGGTTTGGCAGCGAAGCTGGGAGTAAACCAGGCTGACGCCACCGCGCTAGCAGACTGGGCCATTGATTCAAGTCAAGCCGCCGCCTCGATTGCCGTCCCAATCCTTGCGTTGGAGAACCTGGCCAAGGGAAATATCCCCAGTTGGATACCCTTCTTCTATGCGCTGTCCGCAATCATCAGCTTGATTATCAGTTTTTGGGTAATTAGCAGGAGGGAGCCGCTGGATTTTATGAGAAGCTTTCCTTTTCAGCTTCCCCCGGCTGCCACGCTTGGATTTGTGGTGAACGCTCTAGCCTGTGTACTGGTCCTCGTTCTCGCCTAACGTGCGGGCATTCCGTCAAGGGCCTTACGCAATGAATACGAGACACACCGAGGCGCTACCTGGAGATCGCTCCTGGTGCCGGCCGATCCCTCGCCGGAGGCATTGTCTTGACCGCGGGCCGCTTTCTGCGGTGATCGACCCATGGCCTCCGGCCCTGTCCGCATGTGGGCGCGCGTCGGCGCAGCGCGGGCGGAGCGGGCCGAAGGCAGGGGCGGCGCCCGCAGCGGAGCCGGGAGCGCGCCCGGCGGAGCGGAGCGCAGCCGGGGCTTGATGAGGGAGAGAAAGTGCAGAACGAAGCTCAGGGTGGGCTGCTGCCCGTCCCGGCATCACGTGCCGGGGCGGGCAGCAATGTCAGCCGGCATGAGGCGGCTAGTGAAGCCTTCGACGCACAGTCGCTCAAAGGCGGCTACAACGTTGTCGGGTACATCCTGCTCAATGGCCAGACCCAACCTCGGGAAAACGAGCACTCGTTGAAGGGCGCCCGCGATCATGTCGATCACCATGCGAGCGTCTCCGATGGAGTCGGCGTACTCCTCCAAGCCCATCGGCGTGGACGCGCACACGACTTCGACCTCGGGCCAGAGCTTCCGCATCATGGCGTACGAGCGCCGCTCTTCGTACGGTTTGCTCACGAGCAGGACGGACGAGACCTTGACGTCGGCCTCTGCCAGCACCGCTTTCGTGAACTCGATGTTCTCGCCGGTGTTCGTCGCACGCGGTTCCAGGAGTACCGCGGACTCGGGCACCCCTAGCTGCAACGCCCGCTCGCGGTAGTGGACAGCTTCACCGCGCGGCATGCGTGCCCGGGTCGTGGGGCTGGTGGCCCCCGTGAAGACGATGACCGGCGCCATGCCCTGGTGGTAGAGCTCTGCTGTCACGTCAGCCACCCCAAGGTCGTGACTGCCCAGCCCAACCGCCACCGAACACGGCCGTAGGGCATGGTGCATGAAGTGGTAGTCCCACAGGAGTCGAGCATCCGCCCATGCCTGTGCCGAGATCATTCCTGCCCCTTCCTGTCCTGCGCCGAGTCGGGAACCTTGAAGTCGTACTCCCACGCGAAGCGAGAAGCCGAGTGAATGCCCACCGCGAACTCAACCACCGTGCCATCTGCGGTGTACGTGGTCCGGTGCAGCTCGACTACGGGCTCACCGGCGGGGAGCTGTAGGAGCTGCACTTCGTCCGTTGTCGGGACGCGGGCGAACAGGGCCTCTCTCATGTGGTCGATCTCGTATCCGGCGTCGTAGAGGACCCGGTAACCGCCGCCGCGGCCGGCAGGCCCCGGGGTGGGGTCGACGATGCGTGTCCCCTCGACGTGCTCCGGCCTGTAGTAGCTGGTCAGGGTGTGAGTCGGCTGCACCCCTTCCTTCACGAGTCGGGCCCGTGCGTACACCTCGGAGCCGACTGGGACACCCAGTCCCTCCGCTACGAGGTTGTCCGCCTCGACACGGCTTACGGACTGTGTCTGCTCGTTGCGCTTGTACGCGCGTCCTGATGCGACACGGTCAGCAATGAACGCGACTTCGTCACCGTCGCGCCACTTCGCCTTGTCGTACCGGGCGATACCCAGCCGCTTGAGCGCAGCACGCGGACGCACAACGGTGCCACGTCCGCGCGTCGACGTCACAAGGCCTTCAGCCTCTAGGGCCTTGTAGGCCTTGTGGACTGTCTCTTTCGAGCCTTCCCCCGCCTCGACTAGCTCTCTGATCTGGGGCAACTGGGCGCCCGGTGGCAACTGACCGCTCTTGATCTGCTCCGCGAACCTGTCCGCCAGGTCGCGCCACTTCGGTGCCACGCAGAACTCCTCTCGACGCAAACCAGTGAATCACAGTCCTAGGACTGTTGACAGTCCTAGGACAGCGTGGCACTGTCATCTCAAGCCGCTCGCAGTCCTAGGACAGTGAGCCGGAAGGGCCTTCCTTGGGCTGCTTCCAGGCCGTACCGGTTCGGGATAGCTCGCCTCTAGGGGCGGACCCCTTGCCGGAAGTTCCTTGACAACTGAATGGGGATTACGCCGCCTCTCCTCTGCCAAGTAGGCGGCCACACGGGGGTCCCCCGTGTGAGGTACAGCGCGACTCAATCTCCGCAGCACCGCTGCGGCCGGTTGCCTCCGCTGCTCGTCTCGTACGAGCAGCGCTGAGGGGAGCCGGAACCGACTCCTACGGCGTGAGCCCCCGGTGCGCTAACACCGGGGGCTCTGTTCGGGCCGTTTCACCTGCTAGGGAGACCACGACCCATGAACCACATCGTCACTGTTCAGGAAGCTGTTACCGCATTCGCCGACTGGATGGAACCGACAAACGCCGAGCTGGACGCGATCGAGGCTGAGATGCCGGTGATCCTCGCTGACGTCGAGGCGCTGGACGTTCAGATCGCCCTGCTGGAGCGGACGCCGGCCGAGCTGGACCAGCGGCGCGCGCGTCGCAACCAGAATCGGGTCCTGGCCGCGCGAGCGACGCTCGCCAACCGCACTGCCGCGGGGGAGGCCGCGTGAGTGCCGAGAGCCTTGGTGAGCAGGCAGCCGTCATCACGTGCCTGGCTGGTCTCGCGGTTGGTCACCCGACCCTGCCTGCGGCCTACATCACCGTCAGCCGGCATGCGCCGGGGGAGTTGAGCGTGCAGCTCGACAGTCCCGGCAAGGTCGAGGCGTGGCGTGAGGCGCTGGGCGTCGACGCGTCCCTGGTCCGTGTCGACCGGATCGGCACCCGGTCGTCGCTGGAGTTCGACGCGACCGTGTACGGCGTCGACTTCCACGTCTACGCCGACTACGAGCAGGCGACGTCGGAAGCGGGTGCGGCATGAGCGCGCCGGCCTACACCGACGCCCGGTCGACGCCCGTCGAAACCGCGTCGACGGGCGTCAATGTGGAGAGCGCGATCACGGTCATCGCGGCAGTGCTCACGGTGCTGTTGACCGCGGTGGCGTTCTGGCTGTCCTACGAGCACTTGCAAGAGGTCGCCGCGCAGCACGGCATGGCGGAGGCGGTGGCCCGGTCGTGGGCGTGGCCGGCCACGGTGGATCTGTTCATCGTGATTGGTGAGCTGTTGATCCTGCGTGCCTCGATCGCGCACAAGGTCGACTGGTGGGCGATCGTGCTGGTCACGGTGGGCGACGGCGCTTCTATCGCACTGAATGTGGCCGGGGTCGGCAAGGATGCCAATCTCCTCGATTACGTGGTGGCCGCGGTGCCTCCGGTGGCCGCGCTGCTGGCGTTCGGAGCGTTGATGCGGCAGGTGCACGCCTACCTCGCTGGCCGGACGCCGACGGGCGTCGCCCTCTCGCCGACGGGCGTCGACCGCCCTTCGACGCCCGTCGAGGTGGCCGTCGAGCGCCCGCCCGCCGCACCACCGGCGCGGCCGGTCATCGAGGCAGATCCGATGCCTGAACACCCGGCGCTGCCGGTGGGCGTCGAGGCCGTCTCGACGCCCGTCGACCCGGAACCGCTGGGCGTCGAGGAGCGGTCGACGGCCGTCGATCTGTGCATGCCGGTCGTCTACTCCAACCGCGTCGACCAGCTGGTACGGGCCCTGTACGGGACGGACTTCACCCAACCGAACACGACGCGCATGACGATGGCCATGGCCGCGGCCGGCCTGGGCACGTCGGAGTCGACCGCTCGCACGGCACGCAGTCGGGTGAAGGCCCGTGAGCCGTACCTCGCCGACTTTCCCGGCGCGCTGCGGGTCGAGGCCGTCTGATGCCGACCGCCTACAGCCGCTGCTTCGACCCGAACGGCGCCCGCTACGGCATACCCACCTACCCGTGCTGCCCGCGCTGCCGGCTGGACGTCGGCTACTGCATCCCGCGCTCGCACGGCATCTGCGGTGTGTGCCTGGCCGCCGAAGAACAGTGCGCCGCCTGAACCCACACGTCAGCAGGCCCGACCGGCAACTTCTCACGGCCCCGGTCGGGCCCTACTCCCCAAAAGGAGTGCGCTCAGCATGACGGAACTCAGCACTCAGCCGGTAGTAGTCCCGGCTGCACCGGCCCCGCCGCCCGACACCCCTCCCGCCACCGCCGAGGGCAAGGACGTGAAGGAGGTGGAGCACACGCCCGGCGGATGGCCCATCGTCCCGCTCGCCCTGTCCGGAGCGAACAGCACGGTCGGCGCCGTCGCCACCGCTTCCCTCGCCGGTGGCCCGATCGCCGCGGCAGTTGCCGCAACCGGCATGGTCGTGCTCGGTACGGTCGCCGCTACCCGATCCCGCAAGACGAGCCCGCGCCGCGAGGCTCGCAAGTCCGCGGCCCGCACCGCCGGCCGGTCCGCCGCCCGCTCCGCTGGGCTGCGCAGCTCCGGTACGGGCAACCGCAGCGGCTCAGGGAGCCGTTCGGGAGGCTCGCCCGCTGGCGGTGCCGGTGGCCGGTCGGGCAAGGTCCCCGGCCAGCACCGCCGCACCACCGGCGGCACTGCGGCCCGCCAACAGAGCACTGCCACCAGCGGAAAGACTCCCAGCAAGTTCGGCCACGGCACGTCCAAGCATGCGGCGGGCGCAAGCAAGGGCGCTGCGGGTCGGGTCGGGCAGGTCAAGGCGCTGCGGGCCGCACAGAAAGCGGCGGCAGGATCGCGCGGCACACAGCGGGCACAGACCACCAGCGCGCGCCGCGCGGTCGCCGACGCGCGCCGCAACGCCAAAGCCGCCGCCGGCAGCAGGTTGGGCAAGCGTCCTGGTCTGGCAGGCCGTCTGATAGGCGGCGCCGCGCGCAAGGCCCGCGCCGCGCGGGATGCGGCGATCACGAAGCAGCGCAACAAGCGTGACGCCAAGACGGGCGCCACGGTCACGGCGCAGCGGGCGCAGGTGCGTAAGGCCCCGGCCCGTAAGGCGGCGCGGAAGGCGCTGCGCCGGTCCGCGGCCCGCTTCCAGGGGCGCCGACTGCTGGCTGCGCTGTTGGCGCTGCCGGTCGGGCTGCTGGGCTGCGTGTCGACGTGGATCGGTCGCAAGCTCGGCATCCCGGCCCTGATCCATCCCGGGCGGAGCCTGTATCGGCGGATGGTCGATACGGCTGCCGAGCAGGCCGCGGAGCGCGACGCGAACACCCGAGAGGACCTGCGCGAGCAGGAGGCCGCCGCGGACGCGGAGGCGACGCAGGACGGCACGGACGGCATCGCGGACGGCGTCGAACGTCCCGCGGCCACGGTCCCCACCAGCACGAACACCCCTGCCACTGAAGGAGAGAGCGTGTCGATCGGCTCCGGATTCAACTTCGAGAACCACGCCATGGACATGTGTGCCGCCGCCAACACCTACGAGCCGGACGGCTGCATGGAGATCCTGTCCATGGTCGAGGGTCTGCCGGCCGCGCTGACGTTCGTGGCCGATGTGATGAAGCTTCTCGCGGAGCGCTCCGACTCTGAGTTCCCGCTGGAGAAGGAGGTCGCGGACGGCTTCAACGACATCTTCGGCGCCCTGATGAGCGCCGTGGCCGTGGCCGAGGACATGGGGCCGATGTTCCGGCAGGTCCACGCGCAGGACATCGCCCGCCACGAGGACCCCCGCAACGGCAGCGAGGCTGAGAAGGGCTGGAACGTCTGAGATGAGCAGCACCGCCACCGCAAAGAAGCAGCACGTCGGCAGTGGCCCGGTGCTGGACTGGGCGGCCGGTCACGGACCCGTGACCGGCGCCCTGTCCGCCACCACCGGAGCCTTCGCCGTCGCCACCACCGGCGCCGCTACCGCCATGCCCCTCGGATGGGCACTCGCCGTCGGCGCGGCCGGCGCCCTCGGTCACACCGTCGCCGGCCTGCGCGTGCGCAATGCCGGCCGGACCCTCGCCACCCGCGCCGCCTCCTGGCTCGTCGGAGCAGGCTGGACCACCTGGGCCATGACCCACGGCCCGCTGACCTGGGCCGCGCTCGGTTCCCTCGCGACCGTCGGTGTCGGGATCGGCGCCGCGGCCCGCTCTTCCGCGCTGTTCGAGGAGGCGCGCGAGGAGGAGGCCATTGCGGCGGAACAGCGGCAGATCGCCGCGGAGTTGTCCGCGGAGCGCCGGGCGATCGCCGCGGAATGGGCCGACCGCATCCAGCGCGTCTGCTCGGTCACCGTGCGGGTGCTGGGGGTGGAGATGTGGGAGACCGGCGCCGGGTTCTCCATCGACGCCGAACTCCCGCCCGGCGGCGCCACCTGGAACAAGATTGCTGCCGAGTCGCCGCGGCTGTCCGCGGACGCGCGGTTGCCGCACGGCTGCACCGCCACCGCCTCGCCCGGCATCCGCCAGGGCCGCGTCATCATCGACGTGACCACGGTCAACGTCCTGGAGCAGGAGCGCACTTACCCCACCGACTACAGCGTCCTGTCGCTGCACACCGGCATCCCGTGGGGGTATCGCACCAACGCGCAGCAGATCCTGGCCTACCTGCGTGAGCAGTGCGCGCTGATCGTCGGACCGGCCGGATCGGGCAAGACGAACATGGTGCACGCGATCCTCGCCGGGTTCGCCCGCGCCGAAGACGTCCTCACTTGGGTGATCGACCTCAACGCCGGCTCGGCAGGGCTCCCGTGGGTGCTGCCCGCACTGAACGGGGAGATCGTGCGGGAGGACGGCAAGCCCGTTCGCCCGGGTGTGGACTGGCTCGCCGGCACGTTCGATGAGGCCATGACCATGCTGGACACCGCGGTGCGCGTGGCCAAACAGCGCAAGATGAGCTATCAGGACCTGCTGTCCAAGGCCAACACCGACCTGCTCCCGATCGGCCCCCGGATCCCTCAGATCATGCTCGTCATCGACGAGGGCGCGGAGATCCTGGCCAGCCCCGACCGGCAGGTCCGCAAGCTCGGGGACAAGATCCTCGAAGTCATCCGGATCGCCCGCGCCATGGGCGTACGCACCGTACTCACCGCCCTGGGTGCGACCGGCAGCGTGCTGGGAAACCTGATGATCCGCCGCGAGGCCAAGGTGCGCGTCGCGTTGACCGGCGGCGAGACCGAGGGCATGGACCTGTCCAAGATGTTCCCCGGGGCGCGGGGGCTGCGTGTGGAGCAGGCGCCGTACAAGGGTGCCGGTTTCATGAGCACGCCCGAGTCACCGGCAGGGTTGTTCAAGGCGTGGCGGATCCTCCCGAACCAGATCCGGGACATCATCGCCGCCACCTCCGACCGGCACCCGATGCTCGATGACGTGTCCGCCAAGGCCGCCGGACCCGCCTACGCCCGACGCTGGGACACCGACCGCACCGCATGGATGCGCGACCAGGTCATGGGAGATGGTGCCGGGGACGTGGAGGCCGCGGCGCCCGGGGGCGGGCTGAACCTGTCCGCCCTGCGGAGCGAGCCGGCGCGGCCCGGGTCGGAGGAAGACGAACTCGCCCGCCGCTTCCGTGAGCAGATCGACGCCGAATTCGACACCACCCGCGACCCGCACACCCCCGCCACCACCCCGCCGCCCGGCGCGGGCGGGCTGAACC
Source organism: Actinobacteria bacterium OV320 (assembly GCA_001298545.1). Classification (GTDB taxonomy): domain Bacteria; phylum Actinomycetota; class Actinomycetes; order Streptomycetales; family Streptomycetaceae; genus Streptomyces; species Streptomyces coriariae. The sequence goes on along the minus strand of LJCX01000028.1, from coordinate 259,639 downwards.
TGTCCGCGCTGCGCGGCGAGCAGGACAGCCCCGCGCAGCGCGCTGCGCTCGCCGCCCTGCTCGCCTCCGGCCCCGAAGGGACCGGGGCATCCGCGATCGCCCGCGCACTCGCCGACGAACACGGCACCACCCGTCAAACGGTCGTCGGCTGGCTCAAAGACTGGGTCACGGACGGCACCGCGGTGCGGGTCGGGGAGGGCACCAAGGCCCGCTACGTCCACCACCGGCACGCCCCCGGACAGCCCCCGCAGGACTGATCACTTGTCGCTTGTCGCCTCGCCCGTACACATGTCGCCTCCTGTCCCTGTGAGGGTCGGAAACGGCTTGTGACCTGGGAGGCGACAAGCGACAAGACAAGCGACAAGACAAGCAAGGCGACAAGCCGCACGACAAGAGAGACGACAAGCAACGCGACAAGCACACCCACCCACCGCACGGGCCCGCGCCACCTGTTGGCGCGGGCCCGCGGCACACCCTGAGGGAGCCTGAAATGAGCCAGCACACCCCGCCCGGCCAGATCGCCCCGCACATCCCCGCCGACGTCTTCCAGCGCGCCCAGGCGACCGGGCAACCGGTCGTGTTCGTCGTCAACGACCGGCCCCCGGCCGGTGTCGAGTGGCGTCGGTTACTGCTGCCGTTCGCGATCGCCGGCGCGACCGTCGCCGGTGGCTGGGGACTGGTCGCCGCCCTCTGCTTCCTACTCGATGCCGCCGCACACACCTTCACCGTCATCGCGAGCGCCGCCGGACCCATCGGGGCCGGCGGCATCACCCTCAAGCTCGCCCGCGGCAAGAGCCACTAGCTACGCCAAGGGCGGCCCCCTCGTCTCGCCAAAGTCGCGGGGCCGCCCTTGCCAACCAGCACCCTCAACAGGACTGGAGACATCCAGAATGACCCAACCCACCGACATTCGGCGAGCCTTACCGCCGGCCGCCCCCATCCCCGCGCCCGGAGCTCCGGCCACGGGCGGGATGCGCTTCTACCTGACCACCCACAAACGGCACTGGCTCCGGTGGACCGACGTGCCGCTGTTCTTGAAGTCCGAGCACTTCGACCGGGCCGTGAAGTGGGACGTTGCCCGCGGCCCCTACGCCGTCGACTCCGGCGGCTTCATGGACCTGAAGAACAAAGGCACCTGGACCCGCACTCCACGCCAGTACGTCGATGACCTGCGCCGCATCTGGGAACACGTCGGCCCCTACGACTGGGCCGCCCCGCAAGACTGGATGTGCGAGAAAGCGATCATCGACGGCGGTTGGTTCGGAGGACAGTACTTCGTCGGCACCCACCTCAGCGTCGCCGAACACCAACGCCGCACCGTGGCCAACTTCCTCGAACTGCGCTCCCTCGCCCCGCACCTGCGCATCGCCCCCGTCATCCAAGGCGACACCATCCCCGCTTACGAGCGGTGCGTGGAGCTGTACGAGAAGGCGGGTGTCGACCTGCGGGCCGAACCGGTCGTCGGGCTCGGTTCGGTGTGCCGGTTGCAGTCCACCCGCCAGGGCGCCGCAATCGTCACCGCCATGGCCGCGCACGGCTTCAAGCTGCACGGCTTCGGCTTCAAGATCCTGGGCCTGGAACGCGTCGGCCACCTGCTCGCCTCCGCGGATTCCGCCGCCTGGAGCTCCCACGCCCGACGCCGGCCCCCGCTGCCCGGCCACACGCACAAGAACTGCGCCAACTGCATCGACTACGCCCTGAAGTGGCGCGAACGCGTCATCAACGCCATCCCCACCCACCAGCAGACGATGCTGACCGACCGGAGCGCCGCATGAACCTCCTGTCCCTCGCCCTGAACCTGGCCGCGAGCGGGATCCCACCCCTGCCGCTGCGGGCAGGGAAGCTGCCGTTTGGGAACTGCCCGGCCTGCGCAGCGAACGCGTGCGGTGGCCGACCGAACATGAAGAACCCCGGCCCCTGTATCTGCTCGCACCCGTGCCACGGCTGGGCCGCCGCCACCACGGACCCCGCCGTCCTCCGCTCCCGAGCATGGGCGGAGGCGTGGCGCGAGGCGGCAGCGGTGGCCTACCACCCCGGCGGCGCCGGACTCACCGTCGTCGACCTCGACAACACGGAAGCCATTGATTGGGCCCGTGCGAGCCTGCCCACCACCCGGACCGTGTCGACGACCCGTGGTGAGCACTGGCTCTACCAGGGCGTCATGCAGTCCGCCAACGCCGTCCGGCCCGGTGTCGACATCAAGTCGACGATGGCCTACGTCCGGTGGCTCGGTCCCGGAAAGGGCACCATGACGGCCCTGCCGGACGTCGTCCGCGCGCTGACCGTGAAGGAACCGACCACAGCCCGACCGGCGGCCGTCACCGTGCCCGCGCTGGCCGGGGGCGGGCAGTGCCCTCACCGCACGCCCACCTATCTGGACCGTGGCATCGCCATGGCCGAGCAGCGCATCACCGAGGCCCGCGGCGCGGTGCACGCCACCGTCTACCGCACGTTCCTCGCCGTGCTGTCCACCCATGGCAGGTGCGGCTGCCTCACCGACGCCCACACCGCGCGGCTGTTCACCGCAGCGCAGGCCAAGGGCGAATCGCCCCGGCACTGCACCGACGCGTGGACGAACGCCCTGAACACGTTGGGACTGAGCCATGTCTGAGGACGATAAGACTCCCGGCCGCGAAGTCATCGCGGACTACGCACAGGCCCACTTCCGCTACTTCCGAACTGCCGACGGGACCGTGTACGCGCAGCGCAACGGCCATTCCGTGGCCCGGCCTATGCGCTCCCAGGGCACCACCGGCAGCCACCGCCAAGAACTCATCGTCGGCATGTACAGGGACGGGGTCGGCGTATTCAACGGGACCGCGCTCAAGGAGGCGTTGGACTTGATCGAAGCGCTCGCGCTGTACGAGGACACGCACGCCGTGAACATCCGCGTTGCCCCCGGATTCGACGGGGCCACGTGGTTGGACCTGGGCCGCGATGACGGGCAGTCCGTCCGCATCCACCCCACCGGCTGGGACATCCTCACCCCCGACCCGCGCGAAGTGTGCTGGCGGCGCACGCAACTCACCGGGGAACTGCCCCTGCCGGCCAAGGACACGGGCGGCAAGGGCATCGACCTGCTGATGCGGCTGTGCAACTTCGCCAACGCCGAGACGGAGTGCCTGGCCATCGTGTGGCTGATCGGCTGCCTCGGTCCGTCGGCGCCCGTACCCGCGCCGTTCCTGACCGGACCGCAGGGCGCAGGCAAGTCCACAGGCGGCCGGATGCTCACCAGGATCATCGAAGGCATGAGCGGCGACCTGCGACGCGCCCCGAAGGACGAAGAGAACCTGATCGCAGCGGTGGCGGCCGGATGGGTCACCGCCCTGGACAACCTCTCCCACGTGACGTCAGACCTGTCGGACGCGATGTGCTGCATCGTGACCGGGGTCGAGAGCGTCAAGCGGGCCCTGTTCACCGACGGGGACGTCTTCCGCGTCGGCTACCGCCGGCCCCTGCTTCTCACCGGAATCGACGTCGGTGTCATCCGGCCCGACCTCGCGGACCGACTCCTACCGCTGCGGCTGGAGCGGCCCCGCGTCCGGCGCACCGAAGCGGAACTGTGGGCGGACTACGCGGAAGTCCTCCCCATCGTTCTCGGCTCGCTCCTCGACCTCACGGTCAAGGTCCGCGCAGCCCAGGCAGAGACTCCGACCGACCTGCGGATGGCGGACTTCGCGCACCTGTGCGCTCAGTTCGACGCGGCGACCGGTCTGGGGGCGCTGCCCGCCTACCGGGCCAGTCTGGACGACCTGAACGACGACGTGATCGAGGGTGACCTCCTCGCGCAGACCGTCCTCCAGCATGCCGAGACCATCGAGCCCGGCGGGGCGCAGCGGATGACGTCCACCGAGTGGCTGTCCTGCCTCAGCCGCCTCTACAGCGGCGACGATTGCCGTCCCCTGCCCAAGGGGTGGCCGACGACCGGCAAGGTCCTCTCCGACCGGCTGAAGCGCCTCCAGCCAACGTTGGCCGCCCGGCGCGTCCTTGTCGACTCGGGCCGCACCAGCGCGGGCCGCTACCTCGAAATGACCCGCACGCTCCCCCCGGCCCCGCGCGAGCAAGCACGGGCGTTCTGACCGCGATCTGCAGGCACACGCGAACAGCAAGAAGAGCACGTGCTCCTCTTGCTGTTCGGCGGGACGCCGCCCCCAGGTCGCGCCGCGCAGCGGTTCCTTCTTCGCGCTGTGAGGCGCACCGAACTACAACAGGCAGCCCTTTCTTTGTCCTAAGAAGGAAGACGCTGCGTCATGCGCGTCATGCGAGCCGAAAAACGGCCCCTGACCTGCAACGACAGGCATGACGCAGACGGCTGGCTCTGCGTCATCCTGCGTCATCTGCGTCATTCGATGACGCACCCCATGACGCCGACATGACGCACGCCCTAACCACTGCGTTGAACAAAACCGCAGGTCAGAGCCCTAAGTGACGCTCATGACGCCATGACGCAGAAATCCGCACCTCGGACAGGCACGCCGAACAAGACCCTCGCCGCGCACGGAGGACACGCCATGAGCACCGCACGTGAACAGCCGGACCCGCGCGCCACGCTCCGCGGCGGGCTGCCGGACCGCTACCTCACCCCCGACGACATCGCCGAGATCTTCGAGGTGCCCAAAGAGACCGTCTACCAGTGGCGCCGGAAGCGCATGGGGCCGCCTGGATTCCGCATCGGCAAGTACATCCGCTACGACCCTGCCGACGTGCTGGCCCACGTCGCGGAACGCAAGAGGACCGACCAAAACGCCGCCTAACCCAACACCCGCCGCAGACAGCAGGGAGAGCCGCTACCTGGCGGCTCTCCCTGCTGCGTGTTGAGAGGACCGCCGCCTCATGGCAGGCCACATCCAAGACCGCTGGTTCAAGACCGAGACGAACGCCGGCGGCAAGACCGTCCGCGTAAAGAGCGACCGCTACGGCAGCGGCCTGCGCTACCGAGCCCGGTACATCGGCCCGGACGGCGCCGAGAAGTCCAAGAGCTTCCCTGACGGTAAGAAGCGACTTGCTGAGAAGTGGTTGAGCGCCATTGAGACGGACATGACGCGCGGTCAGTACACCGATCCCAAGTCCGTACGGATCACGTTCCGGCAGTACGCCGACAAGTGGTTGGACAGCAAGACGTCCAGCCCGATGGCCCGGAAGGAATTCGGCCGGCGCTTGCGGCTCCACGTTTACCCGGTGCTTGGCTCCCGGCCGATCGGGACCTTCAGGCCTGAACACATCCGGGAGCTCCTGGCCGCGCTGGAAGCAAAGCCCGGCGTGGGTCCTTCCTACACCCGGAACATCTTCGCGGACGTTCAGTCGGTCCTGTCTGCCGCTGTCGATGACGCACTGCTGTCGCGCAACCCGTGCGGTGCACGGACCGTTCGGCGGCCCAAGCTTGACGCGCATCCCGTAGTCCCATGGGTGCCCGCCCAGGTGTTCGCCGTTCGAGCGGCCCTTCCGGAGCGGTACCGAGCGATGGTCGACGTCGGCGCCGGATGCGGTCTGCGGCAGGGCGAGGTGTTCGGACTGGCTGAGGACGCCATCGACGCCGACGGGCGCATGCTTCACGTGGTCCGGCAGATCAAGCACGTGGAAGGGCACCCGGTGTTCGCTCTCCCCAAGGGTGGCAAGAAGCGAGACGTGCCGTTGCCCGACTCCCTGGCGGAAGCTCTCCGATCACACATGGACGCCTGCAAGCCCGTGGAGATCACGCTGCCCTGGGACGTGCCGGAGGGTCCGAAGGTATCCGCCCGGCTGATCTTCACGGCTGAGCAAGGGGGCATGGTGTGGCGGAGCAACTTCAACGGCAAGGAGTGGAAGCCCGCTCTCGCGGTCGCGGGCCTCATCCCCCCGGAAGCGGATGAGAACGGGAAGTACGAGTCGGCGCGTGAGCACGGGATGCACGCCCTGCGGCACTTCTACGCCTCCGCGCTGTTGGACGCGGGCGAGAACATCAAGGCCGTCAGCGAGTACATGGGGCATGCCGATCCGGGGCTGACGCTGCGGGTGTACGCCCACCTGATGCCCGAGAGCCGCGAGCGTGCCCGTCGCGCCATCGACTCCGTGTTCCAGCGCATCTCTCAGGAAGATCACGGCCCACAGACGGCCCAGTGAGACTCAGACGGCCCCTGACCTGCCCCTCTGTGCAGGTCAGGGGCTTTTTCTTCGGGAGAACCCTCTGAAGTTCCTCAACTCTGCTTTGGCAGATGAGACGGGCGGGCATCCCCCGTGCACGTGGCGCTCGGACGCCACGCGAGGCGCCCACGGGGGGCCGCTTCGGGGGACAGGAAAGGAGGGTGGCGCCATGGTCTTCGGCATCATCCTGGCGGTGATCGGAATCGTGCTCGTGGCGGCCTTGCTGGTCAACGTCCGCACTCGCGGCGCCGCGAGGTCGTACCGCGGCGGCCGGCCGCGCCGCTACAGCGGCGGCGGCAGCGCGGCCGGCGGTGGCGGTGGCAGCTGGTGGGCCGGCGACAGTGGCGGAGACGGCGGCTCCGGCGGCGGTCACCACGGAGGCCACTCCTGCGGCGGCGGGTCGTCCTGCGGGGGCGGCGGATCGTCCTGCGGCGGCGGGGGCGGCGGATGCGGCGGAGGCAGCTGACACGGGGCAGCTGAGCTCCCCGCGGGGGAAGCCGCATCCGGACCGCGGGGCCCGAGCCGACCACGGGCTCCGCGGTCGTACGCCCGGGACGGCCGCATCGTCTACCCGCGCTCGCCCCTTTCATGTGGGGCGCGCGGATGCACGTCTGGGCCGCCCGGGGTACGCCATAGTTGAACAATTGAGCTGTGGACCCCCCGAGGGATGGAAACCCCACGAAGTTGGGTAAAAACGCTGTGGAGCAACCGCAGTTCATGATTCCCTCTAGACGACCAACGCAGCCCCTCGGACCCCTTCGGACGTCCCGTGCGGACGACCTTCCGGACCGGGCCGACCGGGGCCGTTCTCCCGGCTTCGACCGGGGTGCGCCGACCTGCCCCCTCCTCTCTTTGCGTCTCCGCGGAGCCGATCCATGCTCACGACCCTGAACACCTCCTACACCGACACGCGCGCGGCCGATCTCGCCTGGGCCCTGGGGCGAGAGCCGCTGCCCGCCCTCGCCACACTCGACCTCGAACTGTCCGCTGCCAGGTTGCAGCTGAGACTGCTCGGCGCATCGCACCAGGTACTGCTGGAGGAGGAGCAGGGCAGTTGTTCCGAGACGGTGGCCTGCCTCCCCGGCAGCAGCACCCCGCTCCCGCTGGGAGTCGCCAAGCGGGTCGGCGACTGGGAGTACGAGTTCGCGGCGCGCGTCGAGGAGCTCTCGCCCGGCCAGTTCGCGGGCCGCGCCCAGGAACTCCTGGCCCTCGTCTCCGAGCACCCGCACGGCCTCGCCGGCGTCTTCCCCGGCAGCCCGCACGCCTTCACCGCCCTGCTCGCCCACCGCAGCGACGGCCAGGTGCACTGGCGCACCTGGCACGCCTACCCGCAGGACGGGCAGCTGGTGGCGACCAGGACGAGGGTGGGTGTCCGGGTCCGGTCGGGCGGTCCCGGCCTGTCCGTGGGCGCCTCCGCCCAGGGAGCCTGAGGCGCCGGCGGCTCAAACGTCCGCCCCGCGAACGACCTCGGATTCCACACGTGTGGGTGACGAAGGGCAACCATGCCGTGACGTAACGTCGCAGTCGTGATCGAACCGCACGCACCGGCCCCGCCCGGTGTCCGACCGGACCGGGAGCCGCCCGCGCCGGGGCCCGCGCGGCTCCCCGTCCGGCCGGCCACCGGGCGGTTCCTGGTCCTCGCGTGCGTCTTCGTCTGCGCGGCCTGCGGTCTCGTCTACGAACTGGAACTCGTCGCACTCGCTTCCTACTTGATGGGCGACTCCGTCACCCAGGCATCCGTCGTGCTGTCCGTCATGGTCTTCGCGATGGGCATCGGCTCCCTCGCCGCCAAACGGCTGCGCCGGTTCGCCGCGGCCGGCTTCGGCGCCCTGGAGACGACCCTCGCGCTGGTCGGCGGATGCAGTGCCATGGCGCTCTACGCGGTGTTCGCCTGGACCGGCGACTGGGGCGGCGTGTGGGCCCACGGCCCCCGCGTGCTCCTCGTCGCGTTCTCCCTCGCCATCGGTGTGCTCATCGGCGCCGAGGTGCCCCTCCTGATGGAGCTCATCCAGCGCATCCGCCGCCAGGACGCGGGCGGCGCGGTGGCCGACCTGTTCGCCGCGGACTACGTGGGCGCGCTGGTGGGCGGCCTCGCCTTCCCGTTCCTGCTGCTGCCCTTCCTGGGCCAGCTGACCAGCTCCCTGCTGACCGGCGGGGTCAACGTCGTGGCCGGCGCCGCCCTGGTCCTGGGCCTCTTCCGGCGCGACCTCAGCTGCCGGGCCCGCTGCCTGCTCCTCGTCGCCAACATCACCGTCCTCGGCGTCCTCGCCTCCGCCGCCGTCCTCGTCGACGACTTCGAACGGGCGGCCCGGCAGGCGGTGTACGGCGACGACGTGCGCGTGGCGGTGCGGACCGGCGTCCAGGAGATCGTCCTCACCGGCGGCACCGACGGCCGGCCCCTCGACCTCTACCTGGACGGCCGGCTCCGCTTCGCCGGCCACGACGAGCGGCGGTATCACGAGGCCCTCGTCCGGCCCGCGATGAGCGGCCCCCACGCGCGCGTGCTGATCCTCGGCGGCGGCGACGGCCTGGCCGCCCGCGAGGTCCTCGGTCACCCCGGCGTGCGCCGCGCCGACATCGTCGCACTCGACCCCGGCCTGGTCGGGCTGGCCCGCACCGACCCGGGCCTGTCCCGCCTCAACGACCACGTCTACGGCGACCCGCGCGTCCATGTCGCCACGGGGGAGGCCTTCCAGTGGCTGCGCGGGGCCCCTCCGGCGACGTACGACGTGGTCGTCGCGGATCTGCCCGACCCCGGCATGACGGCGAGCACGAAGCTCTACTCCCAGGAGTTCTACGGCCTCGCCCGCCGCGCCCTCGCCCCGGGCGGCCGCCTCGTCGTGCACGCGGGGCCGGTCGCCGGCCGGCCGCGCGCGTTCTGGACGGTCGAGGCGACGATGCGCGCGGCGGGCCTGCACACCACCCCCTACCGCGTGGACGGCCGCGACGCCGGCCGCACCGCGGGCCCCGACACCGCGGGCGGCTCCCGGGCCCCCCGCGACTGGGGCTTCGTCCTGGCCACCGCCGACACCCGCCCGCCCCTGCGCCTCGACGGGCTCGGGCAGCCGCCCCGCACCCTGACCCAGGCGGAACTGACGGCGGACGCGCGGGCCGCGGAGGCGACCCGGGTGACGGGGCTGCGGCCCTCGACACTGGTGCATCCGCGGTACTGACCCGGCGCCAAGGGGCGTATCACCGGCCGGGGCCCGGCGGAGCCGAATCCCGGTTTCGCCGGGTGCTTTCCCGTGCCTGCTGGGTAGGCTCCGATGTCATGGAGCAAGAGGTGTTCGTTCCGGTTCCGGCCGAGCGGTTGAGGGCGGCTCTCGCAGATCCGGCGCGGGTGGCCCGGGCGGTCCCCGGGCTCCAGCAGGACGCGGGCACCGAGCCCGTCGCGGGACGGCTGAAGGTGCGGGTCGGCGGGCACACCATCACGTACCGGGGTGCCCTGCGCGTCTCCCCGCGCGAGGACGGTGCGTACGCCGTGGAGGGCGACGCGACCGAGGTGCGCGGCAGCGGGGTGGTGAAGCCGATCCTCACGCTGTGGCTGCGGGAGGCGGAGGCGGGCACGACGCTCCGCTTCGAGGGGACGGCGTCGGCGGACGGCCGGATCGCGGAGCTGCCGTCGGAGGCGGTGGACTCGGCGGTCACCCGGCTGCTGAACCGCTTCGCGGCGAACCTGGCCGCGGAAACCGCAGAATCCGCAGAAACCGCAGAAACGGCGGAAACGACAGAGGCGGCGGAAGCGGCGGAAGCCGTGGATGCGGACGCCTTGGACGACGCCGCCGACCACGTCGACGCGGGCAACGCGGGCAACGCGGTCGATGACGTCGATGATCTCGATGACGTCGACGAATCACCGGTCCCCGGGGCCGTCTTCGAGGCGGAGGTGTCGCCCGCCGGGCTCGATGACCTCGCCGGGCCCGGAGAGCCGCCCGCCGAGGCCGCGCACGCGCGTCGGACGATGATCGGGCGCAGCGCCGAGGAGGTGGACCACGCCCCGCCGCGCGGGCGCTACGCACCGGTCCCGGCCCCGCAGACCGTCGTACCGAACAGCACGCTGCGGTGGGCCGCTCCGGCCGCCGCACTGGTCGTGGCGTCGGCGATCGTGGTGGGCAGGGCGCTGCGCCGACGCGGCTGAGGACGGACACCTCCACGCGGGCCGACAGCGCGGCCCGCGGCCCGGTGCCTCGCCCGGCGTCTTGCCCGGCGTCTCGGCCGGTCCGCCACCGCACCGGTCCGGCCGCCCCAGTAGGGTCGTCCCGTGAGTGACGAAGACATCACGCTGACCGCGGGCGACGCGGAGGTGACCGTCCAGCCGGGCAACGGCGGCCGGGTCGGTGGGCTGCGCGTCGGCGGCCTCGAACTGCTGCGCCAGGGAGAGCGCTTCGGGTGCTTCCCGATGGTCCCCTGGTGCGGCAGGATCCGCGACGGCCGTTTCCGGGACGGCGGAACCGTCCGCCAGATGCCGCTCAACGCCGCGCCCAACGCCATCCACGGCACCGTCCGCGACGGTGCCTGGAAGGTGGCGCGGCGGACCGCCGACGAGGCCGTCCTGACGTACGACCTGGTGGAACCCTGGCCCTATCCCGGCCGGGTCACCCAGGTGGTCACGCTGACCGAGGACTCCCTGAACCTCGCGATGGCCGTGGAGACGCACGGCTCGTCCTTCCCGGCGCAGATCGGCTGGCACCCCTGGTTCAACCGCAACCTCGGCGGCCCGGACGACCAGGACGTGCGGGTCTCCTTCGAGCCCGCGTGGCAGGAGGAGCGCGGCGAGGACCATCTGCCGACCGGCAACCGGATCGAGCCGAAGCCCGGCCCCTGGGACGACTGCTTCGGCATGCCCGGCGGTGTCGCCGTCGGCCTCACCTGGCCGGGCCGGCTGGAGCTGAAGGTGACCAGCCCCGAGGAGTGGGTCGTCGTCTACGACGAGCAGGAGGCGGCCGTGTGCGTGGAGCCGCAGACCGGGCCGCCCGACGGACTGAACACGCTTCCGCGCCTGGTCACGCCCCTGGATCCGCTGGAGGCCACCACCGCCTGGCGCTGGACCCGGCTCTGAGTTCGGCCTCCCGGCTTCGCCTTTAAGCTGGGCGGCATGACGGACGTACGTGGCGCGCTGCTGCAGCAGATCAAGGACAAGGCCGTGGTGCACGGCAAGGTGACCCTGTCGTCGGGGCTGGAGGCGGACTACTACATCGACCTCCGCCGCATCACCCTCGACGGGGAGGCCGCTCCGCTGGTCGGGCAGGTGCTGCTCGACCTGACCGCCGAGCTCGACTTCGACGCGGTGGGCGGTCTGACCATGGGCGCCGACCCGGTGGCCGGCGCCATGCTGCACGCGGCCGCCGCGCGCGGGAAGAAGCTGGACGCCTTCGTCGTCCGCAAGGCGGCGAAGGCGCACGGGCTCCAGCGGCGGGTCGAGGGCCCGGAGATCAAGGGCCGGCGGGTCCTGGTCGTCGAGGACACCTCGACCACGGGCGGTTCGCCGCTCGCCGCGGTGGAGGCCGTCCGCGAGGCGGGCGCCGAGGTCGTGGCCGTGGCGACGATCGTGGACCGGGCGACCGGCGCCGACGAGAAGATCCGCGAGGGCGCGGGTGTGCCGTACCTGTTCGCCTTCTCGAAGGATGAACTGGGTCTGGACTGACGGGCCGTATTGACCTGCACTTGACCGGGGCGTGGACCAGGCATGGACCATTCGCCCAGGTCTGGAAAGATGGGGCCGACGATGACGTCGCACCCCAGGTCTAGGTCAGGGCCGTAGTACGCAGATCGACAGATCGCCAACCCGCAGATACCAAGGAGCGGACAGATGCCCATCGCAACCCCCGAGGTCTACAACGAGATGCTCGACCGGGCGAAGGCAGGCAAGTTCGCCTACCCGGCCATCAACGTCACCTCGACGCAGACCCTGCACGCGGCACTGCGCGGCTTCGCCGAGGCGGAGAGCGACGGCATCATCCAGATCTCCACGGGTGGCGCCGAGTTCCTGGGCGGCCAGTACAGCAAGGACATGGTGACGGGCTCGGTCGCCCTCGCCGAGTTCGCCCATGTCGTCGCCGAGAAGTACCCGGTCACCGTCGCGCTGCACACGGACCACTGCCCGAAGGACAAGCTCGACGGGTACGTCCGTCCGCTGCTCGCGGTCTCCGAGGAGCGCGTGAAGGCCGGCCGCAACCCGCTCTTCCAGTCGCACATGTGGGACGGCTCCGCCGAGACGCTGGCCGACAACCTCGCCATCGCGCAGGAACTGCTCGCCCGCGCCGTCGCCGCGAAGATCATCCTCGAAGTGGAGATCACCCCGACCGGCGGCGAGGAGGACGGCGTCTCCCACGAGATCAACGACTCCCTGTACACGACGGTCGACGACGCGGTGCGCACCGTCGAGGCGCTGGGTCTGGGTGAGAAGGGCCGCTACCTGCTGGCCGCGTCCTTCGGCAACGTGCACGGCGTGTACAAGCCGGGCAACGTCGTGCTCCGCCCCGACCTGCTCAAGGAGCTGAACGAGGGCGTCGCCGCGAAGTACGGCAAGCCGGCCGGCTCCCAGCCGTTCGACTTCGTCTTCCACGGCGGCTCCGGCTCCACCGCGGAGGAGATCGCGACCGCGCTGGACAACGGCGTCGTCAAGATGAACCTCGACACGGACACGCAGTACGCCTTCACGCGTCCCGTCGCCGACCACATGTTCAAGAACTACGACGGCGTCCTTAAGGTCGACGGCGAGGTCGGCTCGAAGAAGACCTACGACCCGCGGACCTGGGGCAAGCTGGCCGAGGCGGGCATGGCCGCGCGGGTCCTCGAGGCCACGCAGCACCTGCGTTCGGCGGGCCAGAAGATCAAGTAATCCCCGAAGGCACCTCTGGGGTACCTCCGGACCCCGGAGGTACCCGGAGGTACTACGGGTACTACGCATACGGGTGAGCCCGGCGTCTGTCTACGGCGCCGGGCTCGCTGTATACCTGGGGGCATGCCTGACGTCCGGTTGGCCTCGCCGCAGGGCAAGTGGATCCTGCTCACCACCGTGCTCGGCTCCAGCATGGCCCTGCTGGACTCGACGGTCGTCAACGTCGCCCTCCCGCGCATCGGCCGCGACCTGGACGCCGACCTGGCCGCCCTCCAGTGGACCGTCAACGCGTACCTCCTGACGCTGGCCGGGCTGATCCTGCTCGGCGGCTCCCTGGGCGACCACTACGGGCGGCGCAAGGTGTTCGTGGTCGGGGTGGTGTGGTTCGCCGTCGCCTCGCTGCTGTGCGGTATCGCCCCGAACGCGGGCGTGCTGATCGCCGCCCGGGCCTTGCAGGGGGTCGGCGGCGCGCTTCTCACGCCGGGTTCCCTCGCGCTCATCCAGGCTTCCTTCCACCCCGAGGACCGGGGGCGGGCGGTGGGCCTGTGGTCCGGGTTCGGCGGCATGGGGGCGGCCGTGGGGCCGTTCCTGGGCGGCTGGCTGGTGGACGGTCCGGGCTGGCGGTGGGTGTTCCTGCTGAACGTGCCGCTGGCGGTGGTGTGCGTGCCGGTGGCGCTGCGGCACGTACCGGAGTCGGACGGGCGGCCGGTCCGCTCCGGCGCGAGCGGGGGTACGGCGGGGAGCGCGGCCGAGAGCGGGACCGGGAGCGGGGCACGGCGTCCGCACGAGCGCTTCGACGTGCTGGGCGCCTTCCTGGGCGCGCTGTCGCTCGCCCTCGTCACCTACGCGCTGATCGAGGCCCGGAGCGGACCCGTAGGGGTCGTCACGGGGGCGGCGGTCGCGGGACTGGTCGCCGGGGTCGCCTTCGTGGCGGTGGAGCGCCGCCACCCGGACCCGATGCTCCCGCTCGACATCTTCGCCTCCCGCCAGTTCACCGCCGTCAACCTGGTCACCCTGTGCGTGTACGCGGCCTTCGGCGGGTTCTTCTTCCTGTCCGCGGTCCAGCTCCAGGTCGTGGCCGGCTGGTCCGCCCTCGGGGCCGGTACGGCGCTGCTGCCGACGACGGTGCTGATGCTGCTGCTGTCCGCCCGCTCCGGGGAACTGGCCGAGCACATCGGGCCGCGGATCCCGCTCACCGTCGGCCCGCTGCTGTGCGCCGCCGGGATGCTCCTGATGCTGCGCGTCGGGCCCGGCGCGTCCTACGCCGCCGACGTCCTGCCCGCCGTCCTGGTGCTGGGCTTCGGCATGGTCGCGCTGGTCGCCCCGCTCACCGCGACCGTGCTGGCCTCCGTGGACGTCTCACGGGCCGGGGTGGCCAGCGGCGTCAACAACGCGGCGGCCCGCGCGGCCGGTCTCGTCGCGGTGGCCGCGCTGCCCCTGCTGACCGGGATGAGCTCGGAGGCGTACCGCTCGGCCACCGCCTTCGACGACGCCTTCCAGCGGGCCATGGTGCTGTGCGCGGGGGTGCTGGTGGTGGGCGCGGTGGTCGCCTTCACGACGGTACGCCGCCCGGCCCCGGACTGCCGCAGGCCTGAGTGCAGGACGCACGGGAGCGTGCTGGCACCGCCTCTCGAGGGTGAGCGGACGAAGGGCCGACTGTCCTAGGGCGGGTCCCGGGCGCGACGGCTGTCCGGGTTTCCCCGGCGGGGCGGGGCCGAGGGCCCGCGGATGGCGCAGACTGGACGCATGTCCATTCACGAAAACCTCCTCGGGGGACCGCCCCCGACCCACCTCCCCGACGACCCCGAGCCGCGCGAGCTCCTCGCGAACGGCACGGCGCCCGCCGACGTCGCCGCGAAGTACCCGACGTCCTCGCTGGCCTGGGCCCAGCTCGCCGACGACGCGTTCGAGCGGGGCAGCGTGGTGGAGTCGTACGCATACGCCCGTACGGGGTACCACCGCGGCCTGGACAGCCTGCGCCGAGGCGGCTGGAAGGGCCACGGCCCGGTGCCGTGGGAGCACGAGCCGAACCGCGGTTTCCTGCGTGCCCTGCACGGCCTCGCCCGCGCCGCGCAGGCGATCGGCGAGCAGGCTGAGTGGGAGCGCTGCGCGCAGTTCCTGAAGGACTCCTCGCCGACGGCGGCCCAGACCCTGGGATAGCCGTTCACCTGCGTGTTCCTCCGAGGCCCGCCTGGTGTGACCAGGCGGGCCTTGCGTTTTCGCGAGAGCATTGCGCAGTATGTGCCGGTGGGGACCGGGGCCCCCGTGTCGGTAACGGCAGGGGCGGACCGCTACCCGGAGTACACAACAGGAGACAGCGATGTCCCAGCAGGCTCAGCCCCAAGAGGCTTCGGAGCCCGAGACCCCGCATCTCGACTTCGCCGGCACGACGCCGTACGAGGACTACGTCAAGGCGGACGTGCTCACCCACCTCCAGCACACCCTCTCCGACGATCCCGGAGAGATGGTCTTCCTGGTCACCACCCAGGTCATGGAGCTGTGGTTCACGGTCGTCGTGCACGAGTGGGAGACCGCCGCACAGGCGCTCCGCCAGGACCGGGTGCCGGTGGCGATCGACGCGCTGAAGCGGTCCGTCCGCGAGCTGGACGCGCTGAACGCGTCCTGGCGGCCGCTCGGACAGCTGACCCCGGCGCAGTTCAACTCGTACCGCTCCGCGCTCGGCGAGGGCTCCGGCTTCCAGTCGGCGATGTACCGCCGCATGGAGTTCCTGCTCGGTGAGAAGTCCGCGTCCATGCTGGTCCCGCACCGCGGCGCGCCCCGCGTCCACGCGGAACTGGAGAAGGCGCTGCACGAGCCGAGCCTGTACGACGAGGTGCTGCGGCTGCTGGCCCGACGCGGTCACGCGATCCCGGCGGCCGTCCTGGAGCGGGACATCGCGCGCCGGTACGAGCCCTCGGCGGAGGTCGAGGCGGTCTGGACGGCCGTGTACGCGGGCGACGAGGGTGACGAGATCGCGCGCCTCGGCGAGGCGCTGACGGACGTCGCCGAGCTGGTGTGGCGCTGGCGCAACGACCACCTCGTCGCCACCCGCCGCGCGATGGGCGCGAAGGCCGGCACGGGCGGCTCGGCCGGTGTGGCCTGGCTGGAGAAGCGCGCGCAGAAGAACGTGTTCCCCGAGCTGTGGACGGCCAGGTCCCATGTCTGAGCGTCCCGGCTTTGAGCAACTCGCCTTCAGGGCGAAGGAGTTGGACGGCGGCGACGAACTGGCGGGCAAGCGCGCCCAGTTCCTCCTCGACGACGGCGTCTACCTCGACGGCAACTCGCTGGGCGCGCTGCCTCGCTCGGTCCCCGGGCATGTGGAGGACGTCGTACGGCGTCAGTGGGGCGCGCTGAAGATCCGCTCCTGGGACGAGAGCGGCTGGTGGACGGCGCCCGAGCGGATCGGCGACCTGATCGCCCCGCTGGTGGGCGCGGCGGCCGGCCAGATCGTGGTCGGCGACTCGACGAGTGTCAACGTCTTCAAGGCACTCGTGGGAGCGGTACGCCTGGTGGACGGCGCCCGGGACGAGATCCTCGTCGACGCGACGACCTTCCCCACGGACGGCTACATCGCCGAGTCCGCGGCCCGTCTCACCGGCCGCACCCTGCGCGCGGTGACACCGGGCGAGGTGCCGGCGGCGCTGTCGGAGCGTACGGCCGCCGTGCTGCTCAACCATGTCGACTACCGCACCGGGCGGCTGCACGACCTGCCCTCGCTCACCGCCGCCGTGCACGCGGCCGGCGCGATCGCGGTCTGGGACCTGTGCCACAGCGCGGGCGCCCTGCCCGTCGGTCTCGACGAGCACGGCGTGGACCTCGCGGTCGGCTGCACCTACAAGTACCTGAACGGCGGACCGGGTTCACCGGCGTACCTGTACGTCCGCCGTGGTCTCCAGGACCGGTTCGACTCACCGCTGCCCGGCTGGAACTCGCACGCCGAGCCCTTCGGCATGCGGGAGACGTACGAGCCGGCGGCAGGTGCCCCGCGCGGGCGGGTCGGCACCCCGGACATCCTGTCGATGCTAGCCCTGGAGGCGGCACTCGAGGTCTGGGACGGGGTATCGGTCGAGGCGGTGCGGGCGAAGTCGTTGGCCCTGACGGACTTCTTCCTGGAATGCGTCGCCGCGTACGTCCCCCAGGGGCGGGTCGAGTCGCTGACCCCGGTCCGTCACGAGGAGCGCGGCAGCCAGGTGGCGCTGCGCTGCGAGGACGCCGGCGAGGTCATGAAACGGCTGATCGGGCGCGGGATCGTCGGCGACTTCCGCCGCCCGGACGTGCTGCGCTTCGGCTTCACCCCGCTGTACGTCGGGTTCGCGGACGTGGAGCGGGCGGCGCGGGTACTGGCGGAGGAACTGCGCTGACCCGGCGCCCGGCCGGCGCGACGGACCCGGCCGGTGGGCCCGGTGGGCCCGGTGGGCTGAACCGGCCGGTGGGTCCGGTGGGTTGAACCGGCCGGTGGGTCCGGTGGGTTGAACCGGCCGGGTCTCCTGGGCGTACCTAGGGGTACGCCCAGGGGGTTTCCCGGCGGGCGGGCCTGCCGGGGCGGCGGAACAGCAGAACCGTTTACCTGGACCGGTTGCCTCTCACCGAGCGTGACATCCGCGTGTCCGCGCACGTCACGGGCCTGATACCGTCCCGGCCAACGGCCGAATTCTCATCTGGTCCGCCAAATCTGTTTCGCCGCTGAGAGGTTGGAGCATGCCGGACGACGTTGTCGCAGCCCGGGCCGCCGCCGAGGAGGCGTCGGCCTTCGCGCATCCGCCCGTCGAGCCCGACGTCACCACGGCGTACGGCGATCACCCCGACCAGGTGATCGACTTCTACGTCCCGCGTGCGCAGGTCGGCCCGGGCGGGTCCGTCCCGCTCGTCGTCGTGCTGCACGGCGGGGCCTGGCGGGCGCCGTACGACCGGCGGCACATCACGCCCTTCGCGGACTTCCTGGCCCAGCGCGGCTTCGCCGTGGCCAACGTGGAGTACCGGCGGGGCGCCGAGAGCCCCGACCCGGAGGGGACATCCCCGATCGCGGGACGCTGGCCGGACACCTTCGACGATGTCGCCGCGGCCCTCGACGCCCTCCCCGCCCTGGTCCGGGAGGCCGTGCCGCAGGCCGACGCCCGCCGTACGGTGCTCACCGGTCACTCGGCGGGCGGCCACCTCGCCCTGTGGGCGGCGTCCCGGCATGTACTGCCCGCCGACGCGCCCTGGCGCACCGGGGGCTCGGCCTCGCTGCGGGGCGTCGTCGCGCTGGCCCCGATCGCCGACTTCGCGGTCGCCGAGAAGCTGGACGTGTGCGGCGGAGCGGCCCACCAACTCCTGGGCGGCGAAGAGCAGTTCGGCGAGCGACGGCCGTACGCCGACCCCGCGCTGCTGCTGCCGACCGGGGTCGCGACGACCCTCGTCCAGGGCCGCACCGACCTGGTCGTCCCGCAGGCGGTCGCCGAGGCGTACGCGGACGCGGCGGCGAAGGCGGGTGAGGTGGTGGGGCTGACCCTCCTGGAGGACGTCGGCCACTTCCCGCTGATCGACCCGGCGGCGGACGCGTGCGCGGTGGTGGCGGAGGAGATCGCGCAGCTGGCGTGGTAGCCGTGCCCCGGCCCGGCGGGGTGGTCCGGCGGGGCGGTCCGGTGGGATGGTCCGGCGGGGTGAAGTCCCCTAGGTCGTCCCCGTAGTACCTGAGAGCTACGTCGAAGAAGAGCTCCTCAGCGGGACGCGAACGACGAGCGCCGATCCGTAACTTCCAAGCCAGAAAGGCCCGATGGCCGGGCGCTGTGGCGGGGGAGGGGCGGGATGGCGGAGCTTCGTTTTCGCGGGCGGTGGAGCCGTGCGAGGGAAACACGTGGGGGGCGGCGCTGGTTCCGTGCCCTGTTGGCCGTCCTCATCACCGCCGCCGTGGTCGTCCCCCTCACGGCGGCGGCGGCCCGGCCGCGGATCCCGGCCCCGGACCCCGCCGCCCTCGCCCCGCCGACGGCGGCGACGCTGGAGAGGACGTACGCCGCCAACCGGGCCAACGCCACACTGGCGTCCGGGATGGCCGCCGCCCACGGGGACCGCCACCGCGCCGCCGCCGAACGGGAGTTGGCCGACCCGTCCCGCAATCTGCTCTCCTTCGACGGCCGAGGTTCCGGCCGTGCGGTCGAGGTGTTCGGCGACCTCGCCCACGCCGACCGTGTCGCCGTCCTCGTACCCGGCTCCGACACCTCGCTGGACACCTTCGGCCGCTTCCGCGCGGGAGCGGCCGCACTGCACCACCGGCTCACCGGGCAGACCGGCGCCGGCCCCCGTACGGCGGTGGTGGCCTGGCTCGGCTACACCACCCCCGGCACGGTCAGCGCCACCGTGATCACCCCGGACCGCGCCGAAGAAGCGGCCCCGGACCTGCGGGAGTTCCTGCGCGAGCTGCGCTCCGTCACCGCGCCGGGTGCCCGGTTCACCCTCCTGTGCCACTCGTACGGCACGGTGGTCTGCGGCCGCGCCGCCCCGCACCTGGACGTGACGGATCTCGTCCTGCTCGGCAGCCCGGGCACGGGTGCGGCATCGGCGGCCGAACTGCGCACCCGCGCGCGGATCTGGGCGGCCCGGGGCGCCGACGACTGGGTGGCCGACGTCCCGCACGTCAGCGCCGATCTGTTCGGCACGACGGTCGGCTTCGGCACCGATCCCCTGTCCCCGTCGTTCGGCGCCCGTGTCTTCGCGGCGGGCTCCGGCGGCCACAGCGACTACTTCAGGCCGGGTTCGCCCTCCCTGGCCAACATCGCCCGGATCGTCCTCGGCGAGACCTCGGAGGTCACCGGTGCGTGAGACCCGGAAGCGTGAGTCGCCGGTGCGTCAGTCACCGGTGCGCGAGTCACCGGAGCATGAGGCCCGGGAGCGTCGGGCGCAGGGGCGGGCGCTGTCCGGGATCCGGCGGGCCGCCGTCCGGATCGACGCCGCCACGCCGCCGCGGCGCGACCGGGCCGTGGACGCCCTGCGGGCACTGGCGATCCTCGGTGTCGTCCTCGGCCACTGGCTGGTGACGGCGCTCGTCGCCGACGGCGGAACCCTGCGGGCCGCGAGCCCGCTGGGGGCCATGCCCTGGCTGGCCCCGGTGTCGTGGATGTTCCAGACCCTCGCGGTGTTCTTCATGGTGGGCGGCCATGTGGCGACCCGAGGCCTCGCCTCGGCCCGCGCACGGGGCGGGACCTACGGCGCATGGCTCAGAAGCCGGCTGGCGCGGCTGTTCGTCCCGGTCGCCGCCTTGACGGCCATGTGGACGGTCGCCGCGGTCGGCCTCCTGCTCGGCGGCGCGTCCTTCGTCACCGTGCACACCGTGGTCAAACTGGCGCTGTCCCCCCTCTGGTTCCTGCTGGTCTTCGCCGTGCTGACGGCCGCGACCCCGCTGCTCGTCCGGCTCAACCCGCTGTGGCCGCTGGCCGTCGTCCTCCACGTGGACCTGGTGCGCTTCGGCCTGGGCGGCCCCTCGTGGCTGGGCTGGGTGAACGTGGTGGCGGGCTGGCTGGTGCCGTACACCGTGGGCGCGGCCTGGACCCGCGGTGAGCTGGAGCGGCCCCGCGCGGGCCGACTGCTGCTGGTCGGCGGGGCGGTGGCGACGGCACTGCTCGTCGGCTGGGCCGGATACCCCGCGTCGATGGTGGGTGTGCCGGGCGCGTCGATGTCCAACCTCAACCCGCCGACGCTGGCCGCCGTCACCTTCGGTCTCGCCCAGTGCGGACTGGCGCTGCTGCTGCGTGACCGGCTGCGCCGGGCCGTGCGCCGGCCCCTGGCCTGGGCGGCGGTCGCGCTGGTCAACCTCTCGGCGATGACGGTGTTCCTCTGGCACCAGACGGCCATGATGGCGACCACCGCGACGGGCCTGTCCGCGGGCCGCCTGCCCGGCCTGCACACGGTCCCCGACGGGCTGGGATGGGTGGCGGCCCGGCTGCTGTGGCTGCCGGTCTTCGCCCTGGTGCTGGGGGTGTGCTGGGCCGCGTTCCACGGCTGTGAGAACAGCGGAGGGCGACGCGGGCGGAAGAGCGAGGGCCGATCACGTGTGGTGCGCGTCGGAGGGCGGCCGAAACCGTCGGGTCTGCGGGAGACATGGCATGTCTAGGGTGGTGCGGATGAACGGTATGGGTGAGTGGCTGACCGGGAGGTTGCGGGTCCTGCGTGACGACCTGTGGACGACCCGGGCGGCACCGCTGCCGTCGTTCGTGTGGCTGCGCCGGCTGCCGCACGTGCATGTGATCCTGGTCGCCGTCGGCGTCACGCTGGGCGGAGTGGATCAGATCGCCGACGAATACCACCAGGGCACGAACTACGGTTTGCTGTGCGCGGCGGCGCAGGGCGGGGCGGTGGCCCTGGCACTGTGGCGGCCGGTTCCGGCGTGGTGGCTGTCGATGACGGTCACGGTGGTCGTGGCCATGGGCACCCGCTCCCAACTGCTCTCGGGCCAGGCCGAGCCCCACGCCTCATGGCCCTGGGGCGGAGCGGGCCTGATCGCACACGCCATGGTGCTGCTCCTGCTCTCGCTGCGCGTGCCCACCCGAGCCTCCGTCGCGGCGCTGGGCCTGACGGCGCTCGTCACCTACGTCATGGAAGGACTCATCGGCGCCGCCAACTACGGGCCGACCGGCCCCGTGGCGGTGATCGTGTTCGCCGCCGTCGTACTCGTCGGCAGCTCTCTGCGCGGTCGGCGCGAGGCCCGTAAGCAGCTTGTCGAGCAGACCGGCATCACCGCCGAGGAACGCGCCCGTCGCACCGTGCTGGAGGAGCGCAACCGGATCGCGCGCGAACTGCACGACGTGGTCGCCCACCACATGTCGGTGATCTCCATCCAGGCCCAGGTCGCCCCGCACCTGGTGGAGAACCCGTCCGAGGAACTGAAGGAGAACCTCGTCGGCATCCGGAAGAACGCCCTGGAGGCGCTCGCCGAACTGCGCCGGGTGCTCGGCGTGCTGCGCTCGGAGAACCCCGAGGACCCCTACGGACTCGGCGCGGCCGGCACCGGAGCCGCCCCGGACACCCCGCAGCCCACCCTCGACCGTCTCGACGCCCTCATGGAGAACACCCGCGCCGCGGGACTGGACGTGGTCGCCACCGTCGAGGGCGAGGCCCCCGTGTATCCGCCGGGGGTGCAGTTGTCGGCGTACCGGATAGTCCAGGAGGCGCTCAGCAACGCCCTGCGGCACGCGCCGGGTTCCCAGGTGCGGGTGGAGGTCACCCACCATGGCCATGGCCTGTACCTGGAGGTCGTCAACTCCCGCCCGTGCGCCCCCGTACCGTCCTCCCCGGGAGCGGGGCACGGTCTGCTCGGGATGCGGGAGCGGGCGGTGATGCTGGGCGGCCATGTCAGCGCCCGTCCGACCCTGCACGGCGGTTTCGCGGTGTCGGCGTTCCTCCCGCGGGACGGCGCGGCGACGCCCCGCGACGACTCGGACGCCCGCCCCGCCTCCCGCTCCGGAGAAGACTCCGCGGATCCCGCCACCCCCGAGGGCCTCGAACTCGTCTTCCCGGACGACATGGACGACAAGGACGACGTGGACGCTGTGTACGACGCGGGCGGTCCGCCCCCGACAGGAGAAGGAACCCCATGACGACCGGCGGCACCATCCGCGTACTGATCGCCGACGACCAGGAGATGGTCCGGCAGGGCTTCACCGTGCTGCTCAACGCCCACCCGGGCATCGAGGTGGTCGGGCAGGCGGTGCACGGCCTGGACGCCGTCGCCAAGGTCGACGAACTCGCCCCGGACGTCGTCCTGATGGACATTCGCATGCCCGAGCTCGGCGGCATCGAGGCCACGCAGCGGATCACCCTCGCGCACCCGCACATCAAGGTGCTGGTCCTCACCACCTTCGACCTCGACGAGTACGTGTACGACGCGCTGCGGGCCGGGGCGTCCGGCTTCCTGCTGAAAGACGCCTCCGCGGACCGGCTCGCCGAGGCGGTCCGGGTGGTGGCGGCCGGCGACGCCCTGCTCGCGCCCGTCATCACCCGCAAGCTGATCGCCGAGTTCTCCCGTCTCGACGGCAGGCCCAGAGCCCCGCTGAAGGAGCGGGTCGGCGATCTCACCGAGCGCGAGACGGAGGTGCTCACCCTGATCGCGCAGGGCCTGTCCAACGCGGAGATCGCCGACCACCTCTTCGTGGCCGAGCAGACCGTGAAGACGCACGTGGGTCGCATCCTGGTGAAACTGGGCCTGCGGGACCGCACCCAGGCGGCGGTGTTCGCGTACGAGTCGGGGCTGGTGAGACCGTCGGGGTACTGAGCGACGGCTCCGCGTCGGACCCGTAGTACTTGAGAGGGATCCGCACGAACCCCTCTCACTGGTGACGACCGGGACCCCCTCCTCCGCCTACCGTTCTCAACGTGACAGAGACGACGCAGACGCACACCACGCGCCCGGACGACCCGGACGACTCCTACGAGGCCTACCGGCCGCGCAGTCCGGAGTTCCGGGCGGCCGTGGACGCCTTGCGCGGCCTGCGGGAGGACCTCTTCCACGACGCCTTCGCCTACCGCCCGCTGCCCCGCAAGGAGCCCACCGGCCGCGCCCTTGGCCGCCTGAAGGGTCGCAGGCGGGAGTACGTCGCCTGGTCCCGGCACGCGGTGGTCGGGGCCGCCGGCGCCCTGGCGATGCTGATCGCCTGGACGGACGCCCAGGGCAGCGGCCTCGGTCTCCTGATCGGCCTGCTCGCCCTGGCCCCGGTGCTGCTGACGCTGGTGCGGCCGGTCGGCGCGTTCTGGCTGTCGCTCGCGGGGGCCACCGTCGTCGCGATCATCGGCACCACGTACAGCGATTGGCCCTGGCTGCCGGGCAGCTTCGCCGCCCACCTGATCGTGCTGACGGTCGTGGCGATACGCACCCGCCCGCGCACGGCGGCATGGATGTGGATGCTGACGGCGGCCTACGGCTTCGTCGCCGAGACCGTCTTCGGCGGGGACTACTACTACACGAACACCGCCCCCATGCTGGTCTTCTCGGCGATCATCCTGCTCGCCGTCACCGTGTGGCACATCCGCCGGCAGGCCGAGGAGAAGGTCACGGCTCAGCAGACGGTGACCGCGCACGAGCGCTCCCGCCGCACCCTGCTGGAGGAGCGCACCACGATCGCCCGCGAGCTGCACGACGTGGTCGCCCACCACATGTCGGTGGTCGCCATCCAGGCCGAGGCCGCCCCCTACCGGGTGGAGAACCCGCCGCCGGAGCTGGAGAAGGCCTTCGCCACCATCCGGGAGAACGCGGTGGCGGCTCTCACGGAGCTGCGCCGGGTCCTGGGCGTGGTCCGCGCCGAGGACTACGAGGTCCCCGACGCCCCGCAGCCCACGCTCGCCGAACTGGACGGGCTGCTCGCCAACGTGCGGGAGACGGGCCTGGACGTGGAGAAGACGGTCACCGGCGCGGTGCGCGAGCTGCCGCAGGGCGTGGAGCTGTCGGCGTACCGGATAGTCCAGGAGGCGCTGAGCAACACCCTGCGCCATGCCCCCGGGGCGGGCGCCCGCGTGGAGATCGGCTATGTGCTGGGCGGCCTGGGGCTGCGGATAGTCAACGGCGCACCGCCTAACCCGTCCCTGGTCAAGCCCTCACCCGGGGCCGGTCACGGCATCACCGGAATGCGGGAGAGAGTCGGCATGCTGAACGGCGAGATGACGGCGGAGCCGACCCCGACGGGCGGCTACGAGGTGACGGTGTTCCTGCCGGTGCCCGCTGCGAGCGAGAGTGGAACATGACGATCCGAGTACTGATCGCCGACGACCAGATGATGGTGCGCGAGGGCTTCTCGGTCCTGCTGAACGCGATGCCGGACATCGAGGTCGTGGGCGAGGCGGTCAACGGCCGGGAGGCGATCGACCGCGTTCGCGAGCTCGCGCCCGACGTGGTCCTGATGGACATCCGTATGCCGGAGCTGAACGGCATCGAGGCGACGCGGGAGATCGTGGCGGCGGACGACTCGGCGAAGGTCCTGGTACTGACGACCTTCGACCTGGACGAGTACGTCTACCAGGCGCTGCGCGCGGGCGCCTCGGGCTTCCTGCTGAAGGACGCGTCGGCCCGCCAACTGGCGGACGGGGTGCGGGTGGTGGCGGCCGGCGAGGCGCTCCTGGCCCCGTCCGTCACCCGGCGTCTGATCACGGAGTTCTCCAAACTGTCCGACACCCCGCGACTGTCGCCGACCGCGCAGGCGGCCTACGGCGACCTGACCGAACGGGAGACGGAGGTGCTGGTCCTCATCGCCCAGGGCCTGTCGAATCTGGAGATAGCCGGCCGGCTGGTGGTCGCGGAGTCGACCATCAAGACCCACGTGAGCAGGATCCTGGTCAAGCTGGGCCTGAGAGACCGCACCCAGGCGGCGGTCTTCGCCTACGAGGCCCGACTGGTGACCCCGGGCTGATCCCACCCGCGGCCGAAAGCGGAAACCGGCAGCTCTCCGGCCACGTCCCTCTCTCTGAACGGACCCGAGGCGGGCGGCCGTCGCGCGACCAGCGGTGAGCGGCACCGGCTCGGAACAGGGAGGGGCAGGGCATGAACCCGGTTCAGCAGATGGAATTCCACGCCTCGTGCGGGCACTTGATCTCGGCTCCGGCCGACCGCGCAGGCCAGGACGTCCGCTGCCCGCACTGCCACCAGGTGGTCCGGGTCCCGCCGCCCGACGTGCCGTACGCCTCGCCCGTCCCGGTGCCGACCGGTGCGGCTGATCCGGCCGCTCTGACCGCTCTCTACGTGATCGCGCTGATCGGCGGCCTCATGGGTGCCGCGCTCATCTACATGGTCATGTTCGACGAGTTCTCGGAGTCCGAGCTGGTCACGATCACCCCGGTGTGGTTCTTCCCGATCGTCTTCGGCCTGTACGGGTTCGTCTCCCAGCGGCTGCTGCGGCGTATCGCCACCGGGCGGGCGGGAACCCTCGCCGAGGCCGCCCGTATGTCGATCGACGTGGCCGGTCACTGGGCGGCCCTGGCGCTCTTCCCTTTCCTGGTGCTGAAGTGGCGCAGTTCCCTGCTCGTGTCGCTGGCGGCGGCGGTCTTCTGGGCCGTACTGCTGTGGCTGTTCTTCGCGCTGCTCTTCCCGACCCTCTGAGCCAGGAGCACATCCGACGACGTGGTCCCGCTGTACGTGGTCGTCCCCTGACGTTTCGGTACGTTGTACGGCATGACCGAGGGTGGGGAACCGCAGCTTTTCGTGAACCGTTGGGCCGATGCCGTGGGGCCGGCGGGAGAGTCGGCGGAGGAGTCTCCGGGGTGGGACAGGTGTGGATGCCTGAGGCCGCCCCGGGGCGAACCGCAGCCGACGGAACTGGGCTTTCACACCGAGCGCCAGGACACGTCCGCGCCGGGGTGGCGGCGCCTCCTCGAGTTGATCGGGGAGGCGGCGGCCGACGGGCGGGAGGTGTTCAAGCCGCTGGTGGAGCTGACGGCGGAGGAACGGCGGCAGGTCGTCACGCTGCCGCCGGACATCGGCAGG
This sequence comes from Actinobacteria bacterium OV320, assembly GCA_001298545.1. GTDB lineage: Bacteria > Actinomycetota > Actinomycetes > Streptomycetales > Streptomycetaceae > Streptomyces > Streptomyces coriariae. The sequence goes on along the minus strand of LJCX01000028.1, from coordinate 233,240 downwards.
CTGAAGAGGGTGCGGCACCTGGTGCTGTACGGGAGCAACCTCGTGCGGATCCCGCCGGAGATCGGTGCGATGGAGAGCTTGGAGGAGTTCAGCCCGTACACCTCGTACCGGCTGCACTGGTTCCCGTACGAGCTGACCAGGTGCCCGAACCTGCGGAGCAGCACCGTCAGCACACGCGCGGTCTACGGCAACTACAAGACGCGTCTGCCGTTTCCCGCGCTTCAGCAGCCGGCGTTCGAGCCCGATGCGGTCCGCGCGTGCAGCGTCTGCGCCGGACCGCTGCCGCCGTCGGGTCCTGAGCAGGTCTGGATATCGTCGCGAGTCGCCACCGACGTACTGCCACTTCTGGTCAACGCCTGTTCGCGGGCGTGCCTCGACGCACTGCCCGAGCCGGCCGAACACCATGTCGCCACGCCCCACCGGGGCGGCCCGACGGTGGTCCAGCCGCGCGCCCGTTGAGGGAGAGGCTCATCGCCGTTGCGCAGGACCCCCCTGGTCAGCAGCTCGCCGACCGGCTAGCGTCCGTTCATGGCAGTAGTTGACGCTCTCTCGTTCGACCCCTGGGATCCCGCGTTCGTGGCGGATCCCTACCCGGCCTACGCCGAGCTTCGGGAGCGGGGGCGGGTGATCTACTACGAGCCGACCGACCAGTGGCTGGTGCCGCGGCACGCGGATGTCTCGGCGCTGCTGCGGGAGCGGCGGCTCGGGCGGACGTACCAGCACCGGTTCACGCACGAGGACTTCGGGCGGACGGCGCCCCCGGCCGAGCAGGAGCCGTTCCACACGCTCAACGATCACGGGATGCTCGACCTGGAGCCGCCCGACCACACCCGGATCCGGCGGCTGGTGTCGAAGGCGTTCACCCCGCGCACGGTGGAGCGGCTGCAGCCGTATGTGCGGCGGCTGGCCGGGGAGTTGGTGGACCGGCTGGTGGAGGCGGGCGGGGGCGATCTGCTCAGCGATGTCGCCGAGCCGCTGCCCGTCGCCGTGATCGCGGAGATGCTGGGCATTCCGGAGTCGGACCGGGGGCCGCTGCGGCCCTGGTCGGCGGACATCTGCGGGATGTACGAGCTCAGTCCGTCGAAGGAGACCGCGGCGAGGGCGGTGCGCGCCTCCGTCGAGTTCTCCGAATACCTGCGGGAGCTGATCGCCGCGCGGCGCGAGGAGCCCGGCGACGATCTCATCTCCGGTCTCATCGCCGCGCACGACGAGGACGACCGGCTCACCGAGCAGGAGATGATCTCGACCGCGGTGCTGCTGCTCAACGCGGGGCACGAGGCGACCGTGAACGCCACCGTCAACGGGTGGTGGGCGCTCTTCAGGAACCCGGAGCAACTGGCCGCGCTGCGCGCCGACCACTCGCTCGTCCCCTCCGCCGTCGAGGAGCTGATGCGGTACGACACTCCGCTCCAGCTCTTCGAGCGGTGGGTGCTCGACGACATCGAGATCGACGGGACGACCGTGCCCCGGGGAGCGGAGATCGCCATGCTCTTCGGGTCGGCGAACCACGATCCGGCCGTCTTCGCCGACCCGGACCGGCTCGATCTCACCCGCTCCGACAACCCGCACATCTCCTTCAGCGCGGGCATCCACTACTGCATCGGCGCCCCGCTGGCCCGTATCGAGCTGGCCGCCTCGATGACGGCCCTGTTGGAACGGGCCCCCACCCTGGCCCTGGCGGCGGAGCCCCGGCGCAAGCCGAACTTCGTGATCCGGGGGCTGGAGGGGCTCAGCGTGACCCTCTGAGGCGGAGGCGGGCGAACACGGCCCACAGGGCCAGGCCCGCGACCGTCCCGCCCAGCAGGGCGAGCGGCAGTTCCGCGTAGAGGACGCTCCAGTCGGGTGCCTGTTCGAAGCGCCAGAGGCGGGCGCGGACGTCGACGGACCACACCGCGAGTCCCGCGCCCCAGCCGAGCGCCATGGCGAGGCAGCCACCGGCGGCCTGCGTACGTTGTCCCATGCCCGGGACGGACGCAGGCCGCCCGCCCCGGGTTCCCCACCCGCCCGGCCGTGCCCCCGTCAGGCGGCCCCGTTAGGTCGTCATGTCCCGCCGTCGCAGCGCCGCGAGCCCCGTGGCCACCAGCGCCGCCGCGGCGGCGGAGAGCACCAGCACCGGCGCCCACCGCATCCCGCCGCCCGGCAGCTTCGGCAGGTGGCCGAAGGGCGACAGGTCCAGGACGGCCTGCGGGGCGTCCAGGGCCGGGCCGATCCAGCCGATGAGCAGGATCGCGCCCGCCACACCCCACGCGGCCGGCGCCAGCCGCGGGGCCGTGCCGTAGAGCAGGACGGCCAGGCCGCCGACCAGCCAGATCGCCGGGAGCTGCACCAGACAGGCGCCCATGATCGGCAGGATCTCCTCGCCGTAGCCCGCCGCGAAGCCCAGCCCGGCCAGGAGCATGATCAGGGTGGCGCCGCCGAAGGCGGTCAGGAGGTGACCGGCCGCCCAGCGCAGCCGGCCCACCGCGTTCGCCAGGACCGGTTCCGCGCGGCCCGACGTCTCCTCGCCGTGCAGCCGCAGGACGGACGACACGATGAACAGGGCCGCGATCAGGCCGAGCATGCCGATCATCGAGGCGAGGAACGCGTCCGTCAGGTCCGACCGGCCGCCCATCCGTTCGAAGATCTCGCGGGCCCTGTCGTTGTCGGCGACCAGGTCGGCCGCGCCGTCGGTGAGCCCGCCGTACACCAATCCCGCGAGGAGGAAGCCGACGCTCCAGCCCAGCACGGCGCCCCGTTGCAGCCGCCGGGCCAGTGCGGAGGCCGTACCCAGACGTCCTGTCGGGGGGCCCGGCCGCGTGGGCAGGAAGCTCATGCCCACGTCCCGGCGGCCGGCCAGCCCGTACGCCAGCACGCCCTGCGCCACGGCCGCCGCCGCGAACAGGGACAGCACCCACCACCGCTCGTCCGCGAACGCCCGCAGGTTCTCCAGCCAGCCGAGCGGGGACAGCCAGGTCAGCGCCGACGAGCCGGCGTCGGTCGAGGAGTCGCCCGCCGCCCGCAGGACGAAGGCCGCGCCCAGCACCGCCGCCGTCAGCCCCCGGGCCAGTCGCGCGCTCTCGGTGAGCTGCGCGAGGACCGCCGCCGCCGTGGCGAACACCATGCCCACCCCGGCGAGCCCGAGGCCGAACGCGATTGCGCCCGCAGCTCCCTGACCCGCCAGGCCCGCCGTCACCAGCAGGGCCAGCACGGCATTGGCGACGCCCGCCGCGAGCAGGGCCGCCGTCAGGGAGGCGCGGCGGCCGACCATGCCGGACGCGAGGAGTTCCTGGCGGCCGCTCTCCTCCTCGTCGCGGGTGTGCCGTACGACGATCAGCAGGCTCGTCACGGCGGCGAGCGCGCCCGCGTACACGCCCACCCGCCAGGCCGTCAGCGCGCCGATCGAGTCGTCGAAGACGGGGCCGATCAGGGCCCGCAGGGAGGCGTTGGTCTCCAGCTGCCGCAGCAGGTCGGCCCGGTCGGCCGGGGTGCCGTAGAGGCTCTCGAGCGTGTTCGGCATGGAGAGGACCATCAGGGAGTTCACGGCCACCCAGACCGGGATCAGCACCCGGTCGCGGCGCAGCGCGAAGCGCAGGAGCGGGCCGGTGCCCGCCAGCGTGGTCACGCCCGCGCCTCCTGGTAGTGCCGCAGGAACAGTTCCTCCAGCGTCGGTGGCGTCGACCTCAGCGACCGTACGCCCGAGTCCGCCAACGACCGCAGCACCGCGTCGAGTTTGTCGGTGTCGACGTGCAGCGTCACGTGCTTTCCCCGGACGTCGAGGTCGTGCACGCCCGGCAGCCGGGCCAACCCGTTGGGGGAGTGGGCGAGTTCGGCCGTCACGCTCGTCCTGGTCAGGTGGCGCAGATCGGCCAGTGAGCCCGTCTCCACGGTGCGGCCCTTGCGGATGATGCTGACGCGGTCGCACAGTTCCTCGACCTCGCTGAGGATGTGGGAGGACAGCAGGATTGTCCGGCCGCGGTCCCGTTCCTCCCGTACGCAAGCCTGGAAGACCTCCTCCATCAGGGGGTCCAGGCCCGAGGTCGGCTCGTCGAGGATCAGCAGGTCGACGTCGGAGGCGAACGCGGCCACCAGGGCGACCTTCTGGCGGTTGCCCTTGGAGTACGTACGGCCCTTCTTGGTGGGGTCCAGTTCGAAGCGGTCGATCAGGTCGGCCCGGCGGGCCGGGTCCAGGCCGCCGCGCAGTCTGCCGTACAGGTCGATGACCTCGCCGCCGGAGAGGTTGCGCCACAGGGTCACGTCGCCCGGGACGTACGCGATGCGGCGGTGTGCCTCGACCGCGTCGGTCCACGGGTCGCGGCCGAGGACCTGCGCGGCGCCGGAGTCGGCGCGCAGCAGGCCGAGCAGGACGCGGATGGTGGTGGACTTGCCGGCGCCGTTGGGGCCGAGGAAGCCGTGCACCTCACCGGTCTCGACCTCCAGGTCGAGGCCGTCCAGGGCGTGGGCGCGGCCGAAGGACTTGTGCAGTCCGGACACCGAGATGGCCTTCGTCATGCTTCAGAACGTACGCTTCCTTCAGAAATTTGTGAAGTTAAGGAAGACGGTGAATCAACGTTAGGATGAGGCCATGGCGGACGAACGGGCCGAACGGGTCGAGCGGGAAGAAGCCGGTGGTCACCGGGACGCCGATGCCGTGTCGCGGTTCGTCGAGTCCTTCGCGGCGCAGCTCGTCGAGGCCGGAATGCAGCGGATGCCCGCCCGGGTCTTCGCCGCGCTCCTCTCCTCGGACGAGGGCGCGATGACCTCCGCCGAGCTGGGCGACCAGCTGCGCATCAGCCCCGCGGCGGTGTCCGGCGCGGTGCGTTACCTGGCCCAGCAGCACATGGTCTCGCGGGAGCGCGAGCCCGGTTCACGGCGTGAGCGCTACCGGGTGCACAGCAACCAGTGGTACGAGGCTCTCACCAACCGCGAGACCGTGCTCAAGCGGTGGGAGGGCGCGCTGCGCGAGGGCGTCACCAGCCTCGGCGGCCACACTCCCGCCGGACGCCGCATGGCCGAGACGCTCGCCTTCTTCGAGTTCGTCGACGGCGAGATCTCGGCCATGATGGAACGCTGGCGCGTCCACCGGGCCACGGTGTTCGGGGAGGGCTAGCCCGCCGGGGCCGGCACGCCCTAGCGCTCCTTCGTCTCCTCCAGCACCGTCCGCCCCAGCAGCAGGTAGCGGGACGGGTCCCGCCGCTTGAGGTACTGGGCGTACCCCACGCCGGCCACCGCGATCAGCGCGACCAGCCACGGCGTCGCCTTCAGCACCAGCGAACCCGATTCCGGCCCGGCCGCGACCCCCATGTTGGACACCAGCAGCGTGACCACGGCGAGCATCGCGACGCCGCCGACCAGCGGGGCGGTGAACGTCCTGAACCAGTGCCTGCTCTCGGGGTGGTGGGAGCGGAAGTAGACCAGCACGGCGAACGAGCACACCGCCTGCACCACCAGGATCGCCATCGTGCCGAGGATCGCGAGCAGCACGTACGTACCGGTGTAGGGGTCCTTGCCCGCCGCCCAGAACGCCCCGATCAGAACGGCCGAGACGACGGTCTGGACCAGGCCCGCGATGTGCGGGGAGCCGTGCCGTGCGTGGGTGCGGCCGACGGTGTTCTTCAGGGAGGGCAGCACGCCCTCGCGGCCCAGGGCGTACATGTAGCGGGCGGCGCAGTTGTGGAAGGCCATGCCGCAGGCCAGCGAACCGGTGATCATCAGCCACTGCATGACGTCGACGGCCCAGTGGCCGACGTACCGCTCGGTGGGGCCGAAGAACAGACCGAGCGGGTTGTCGCCGGCGACCTTCACGGCCGACGACTGTCCGGTGCCCGTGATGGCCATCCAGGAGACGAACACGTAGAAGACGCCGACGCCCAGCACCGAGATCATCGTGGCCTTGGGGATGATCTTCTTCGGGTTGCGCGACTCCTCGCCGTACATCGCCGTCGACTCGAAGCCGACCCAGGACCAGAAGGCGAAGAAGAGCCCGAGGCCCGCGCTGGTCCCCTTGAAGGCGTTGGCCGGATTGACCGGGTCGATGCTGAAGCCGTCCGGCCCGCCGCCGTGGAAGGCGACCGAGACCGCCATCGCCGCGAGGATCGTCACCTCGGTGGCGAGCAGCACGACGAGCAGCTTCTCGGCGACGGAGACGCCGAACCAGGTGCCCGTCGCGTTGACCGCGAGCATCAGCACCGCGAACGCCCACCAGGGGATGTCGAGGCCCGTCTGGTCATGCAGGGTGGTGGTGGCGAAGGTCGAGAAGATGCCGATCAGCGCCGGCTCGAACACCACGTACGCGAAGGTCGCGAGCAGTCCCGAGGCGAGCCCGACCGAGCGGCCGAGGCCGTAGGAGATGAAGCCGTAGAAGGCGCCCGTCGAGGTGATGTGCTTCGCCATCGAGGTGAAGCCGACGGAAAAGATTGCCAGGACGACCATTGCGACGAGATAGCTCGCCGGGGCGCCGATGCCGTTGCCCGACGACACCATGAAGGGCACGTTGCCGGTCATCGCGGTGATCGGCGCGGCCGTCGCGACGGCCATGAAGACCACCCCGAGCAGGCCGATCGCATTGGGCTTGAGCCGGTGAACGGCGTCTTCCGCGCCTGATTTCGCCGCTGTGTCCGTCGCCGCGCCCGCCGCCGAGGCGACGCCCTCGTCCACTGCCATCGGGTGGCCCCTCTCTGGTCGTCCGCTGGTGTGCTGGACCGGAACTCTGTAGCCCGAATGAGTCGGTCAAGGGTGTCGGGACGTTAAATGCTTGTCAACCAGACCTTTAGAAATCTGGCAGACGCTTGAGAAATCTGGTCGCAACACGCGCCTCGTACGGTCGCCGCCATGAGCGCCTACACCTCCACCCTCGGCGGCGAGCGGTACCGCTTCGACTCGCTCGCCCGGCTGCTCGCCGCCGCGAGCCCCGAACGCTCCGGCGACCGCCTGGCCGGTCTCGCGGCGCAGGACGCCCGGCAGCGGGTCGCCGCGCGCTGGGCGCTGGCGGACGTGCCGCTGACCGACTTCCTGACCCGGCCCCTGATCCCCTACGAGGACGACGACGTCACCCGGCTCATCCTCGACACCCACGACCCGGCCGCCTTCGCACCGGTGGCGTCGATGACCGTCGGGGAGCTGCGGGAGTGGCTGCTGTCGGAGGCCGCGGACGCGGTGAGGCTGGCCGCGCTGGCGCCGGGGCTCACCCCGGAGATGGCGGCCGCCGTCTCCAAGCTCATGGGGAACGCGGATCTGGTCGCCGTGGCACGGAAGGTGCGGGTGGTGACCGCCTTCCGGTCCACCATCGGCCTGCCCGGCCGACTCGCCACCCGCCTCCAGCCCAACCACCCGACCGACGACCCCGCGGGCGTCGCGGCCGCCCTCCTCGACGGCCTCCTGCTGGGCTCCGGCGACGCGGTGATCGGCGTCAACCCGGCCACCGACAGCCCGAAGGCCGTACGGGACCTGCTGGAACTGCTGGACGGGGTGATCGGCCGGTACGCGATCCCCACCCAGTCCTGCGTGCTGTGCCACGTCACCACCAGCGTGGACCTGATGGAGCGGGGTGCCCCCGTCGACCTCGTCTTCCAGTCCGTCGCGGGCACCCAGGCCGCGAACGCCTCCTTCGGGGTCACCCTCGGCCTGCTCGACGAGGCGTACGAGGCGGCGCTGGCGCTGGAGCGGGGGACGGTCGGCCGGAACGTCATGTACTTCGAGACCGGGCAGGGCAGTGCCCTCTCCGCCGGCGCGCACCACGGGGTCGACCAGCAGACGGTCGAGGCGCGGGCGTACGCGGTCGCCCGCCGCTACGACCCGCTGCTGGTGAACACGGTCGTCGGCTTCATCGGCCCGGAGTACCTCTACGACGGCCGGCAGATCCTGCGCGCCGCCCTGGAGGACCACTTCTGCGGCAAGCTGCTCGGCCTGCCCATGGGCCTGGACATCTGCTACACCAACCACGCCGACGCCGATGACGACGACATCGCCACGATGCTGACGATGCTCGGCGTCGCCGGGGCCTCCTTCGTGATCTGCACCCCGGGCGGCGACGACATCATGCTCAACTACCAGTCGGCCTCGTACCACGACGCGTTGTACCTGCGGGAGGTGCTGGGGCTGCGCCCGGCACCGGAGTTCGAGGCATGGCTGGATGCGATCGGGCTGCTGGACCCGCGCGGCGGCATCCGCCAACTGTCGGGAACGGCCCACCCGTTGACGGAGATCGCCACCACCGGGACCGCCATCGGCGGGACCACCGGACACGCCACCGGACGGGAGCTCGCGGCATGACCCTCAACCAGATCACCGACGGCCAGATCACCGACGGCCAGATCACCGACAACCAGATCACCGACAACCAGATCACCGACGGCCAGGGCGAGCTGTGGGCGTCCCTGCGCCTGCGCACCCAGGCCCGCATCGGCCTGGGCCGGGCCGGTTCCGCCCTGCCCACCCGGCACCGTCTGGAACTCCAGGCGGCGCATGCCGCCGCCCGGGACGCGGTGCACTCGCCGTTCGACCCGGACGCGGTGGCCGCGCGGCTGACCGGCACCTCGGTGGTCCGGGTCCGCAGCGCCGCCCCCGACCGCCTCACCTACCTCCAGCGCCCCGACCTGGGCCGCCGGCTGAACCCCGTCGACCGGGCCCATCTGCCCACGGGCGAGTGGGACGTCGTCTTCGTGGTCGCCGACGGACTCTCCAGCCGGGCGGTGCACGAGCACGCGGCGGCGCTGATCCGGGCGACGACCGCGCGGCTGCCGTCCGGCACCCGGGTGGCGCCCGTCGTCCTCGCCGAACAGGCCCGGGTGGCCCTCGGTGACGACATCGCGCACGCCATGGGCGCCACGGCGGTGGTGCTCCTCGTCGGCGAACGCCCCGGCATGTCGGCGGCGGACTCCCTGGGCGCGTACCTGACCCACCGGCCCGTACCGGGCGTCACCACCGACGCCGACCGCAACTGCCTGTCCAACATCCGCCCGCCGCTGGGCCTGGACTACGAGACGGCGGCGGGGAAGCTGGTCGCGCTGCTGGCGCGGGCACGGGAGCTGGGGCGGTCGGGGGTGGCCCTGAAGGACGAATCCGGCGACGAGGCTGTAGTCGAGCGACAACCATGAGTGGCGGCTGGTTTCGTGGCGAAGGGAGGGCGCATCATGACTTTGATGACAGAGCGACCGACGACAAACGGCACCGAACCCCACAGCTTCGAGGAACTGCTGGACGTCCTCGACGAGCTGCATGTGCCCGACGGCCACAGGGCCGAGATCATCAGGGGGAACATCGTCGTGTCACCGTGGTCGAAGGGGTACTACCTCGACGTCATGGATGCGGTCTGTGAGCAACTGAAGCCACACCTCCCCGAAGGGCACCGGATCAGTTGCGGCCCGTTCCTGTACGTGTTTCCGGGTTCGGAGCGCGCTTTCGGCCCCGACATCCACGCCGCACATCGGAGCGTGAGCCGGACCGGGAGCAGCCGTCTTGACGGTGAAGCCCTCTCCTTCGTCGCCGAACTGACCTCGACCTCGACCCGGGACGACGACCTGACCGACAAGGTCGAGGTCTACGGAAAGGCCGGCATCCCCGTCTACCTGCTCCTCGACATGCAGGAGGAGCGCGCCACCGTGTTCTGGGCGCCTTCCGCCAAGGGGTACGAGTCGCACTGCACCATGCCGTTCGCCGAGAAGCTCGCGATTCCCGCCCCGTTCGGCTGCGTTCTCGACACCACCTCCTTCGGGGCCCCGAAGGACAACAAGCAGGCCTGACTCACCGCCTCGGCAGCATCAGCCCCAGTGCCCCCTCGCGCACCGTCCAGGTGCGCACCCGTACCGGCCCCGCGACCGCCGCGTCCGCCCGGTAGCGGAAGTCCGCGCCCGAGACGGTCACCGTCCGCCCCCGGGCCTCCAGGGGCACCGCCACCGCGCCCAGGGACAGCGGCCGTACCCGCACGACCGCCGTGCCGGAGGGTCCCGGGGTCACCGACACCGCCTCCACCGGCTGGTCGAGGTCGACCAGGGTCACCCCGTCGACCTCGATCCGCAGCCGGGCCGGGCCGGGCGTGGCCGGGGCGGCGGAGAGCCGGGACGGCCGCGACGGCACCAGCGTCCGGAAGAGCGACTGGTAGGTCCGCAGCCAGGGGTGGCCGCCGCCCTGTGCGAGGCCGGCCTCCGCCACGGTCGGCTCCGACTGCGCGGCGAGCGGCACCGGCGGGATCCGCAGCGCGCCCAGCACCACCCCGTCGCTGTCGTCCACCAGTACGTCCAGGCGCCGCTCGGCGCCGTCCAGGACGGCCCGGGCGGCCGCCACCGCACCCGAGGGCACCCCCAGGGCGTGCGAGACGCCCAGGCCCGCACCCACCGGCACCATCGACAGCACGGTTTCGGCCAGGGCCCGCTGGCGGTGCAGCAGGGCCACCGCCCGCATCAGCGCGCGGTCGTCGCCGACGACCACCGGCCGCCGCGAGCCCCGCCGGGCCAGCACCCGGGCGAATTCCTCCTGGTCCTCGGGCAGGCACACCTTCGTACTCGCCGCACCCGCGCTGAGCACGTCTTTCGCGATGCGTACGGACTCCCCGTCCCAGCGCCGGGCGACCGGATCGATGATCACCAGCAGCTGATCGGACGTCGCGAAAGTCGCCACCTCGGTCCTGCCTCGCTTCCTCGGGTAGCATCTTTGTGCAAGAGCCCCTTGCGCTATTGCGCCAGGGGCTTGGTCTATTCCGGGGCATCCGGGTCCGACAAGCGGCGACCGACGACGGTCGCGGTGCACGTGGTGCACGCGGTGGGAAGTGCCACCGCGTACGCCCCTGGCCTTGGACATGCCCCACCCGGAAGGGGTGTACGCGCGTGCCCGCACTTGTGCTGCTCGGTGCTCAGTGGGGTGACGAAGGCAAGGGAAAGGCCACCGACCTTCTCGGTGGCTCGGTGGATTACGTAGTGCGTTACCAGGGCGGCAACAACGCCGGCCACACGGTCGTCGTGGGCGACCAGAAGTACGCACTCCACCTGCTCCCTTCGGGAATTCTGTCACCCGGCTGTACGCCGGTCATCGGTAACGGTGTCGTTGTCGACCCGTCGGTCCTGCTCTCCGAGCTGAGCGGTCTGAACGAGCGCGGCGTCGACACGTCGAAGCTGCTGATCAGCGGCAACGCGCACATCATCACCCCGTACAACGTCACTGTCGACAAGGTGACGGAACGCTTCCTCGGAAAGCGCAAGATCGGCACCACCGGCCGCGGTATCGGCCCGACCTACGCCGACAAGATCAACCGGGTCGGCATCCGGGTCCAGGACCTGTACGACGAGTCGATCCTCACCCAGAAGGTCGAGGCGGCGCTGGACGGCAAGAACCAGCTGCTGACCAAGCTGTACAACCGCCGTGCGATCGCGGTCGACCAGGTCGTCGAGGAACTGCTCGGCTACGCGGAGAAGCTCGCTCCGTACGTCACCGACACGGTCCTGCTCCTCAACCAGGCGCTCGAGGCGGACAAGGTCGTCCTCTTCGAGGGCGGTCAGGGCACGCTCCTCGACATCGACCACGGCACGTACCCCTTCGTCACCTCGTCGAACCCGACCGCGGGCGGCGCCTGCACGGGCGCGGGCGTGGGCCCGACGAAGATCAGCCGGGTCATCGGCATCCTGAAGGCCTACACGACCCGCGTCGGCTCGGGCCCGTTCCCGACCGAGCTGTTCGACGAGGACGGCGAGGCGCTGCGCCGCATCGGCGGCGAGCGGGGCGTGACGACCGGTCGTGACCGCCGCTGCGGCTGGTTCGACGCGGTCATCGCCCGCTACGCGACCCGGGTGAACGGCCTCACGGACTTCTTCCTGACGAAGCTCGACGTCCTGACCGGCTGGGAGCAGATCCCGGTCTGCGTGGCGTACGAGATCGACGGCAAGCGCGTCGAGGAACTTCCGTACTCGCAGAGCGACTTCCACCACGCGAAGCCGATCTACGAGACCCTGCCCGGCTGGTCCGAGGACATCACCAAGGCGAAGTCCTTCTCCGACCTGCCGAAGAACGCCCAGGCGTACGTCAAGGCGCTGGAGGACATGTCCGGCGCCCCGATCTCCGCGATCGGCGTGGGTCCGGGCCGGGACGAGACGATCGAGATCAACTCGTTCCTGTAGTCCCACGGCGGTAGCTCGGCTGGGCCGGTCTTGGACATCCTTGACCGGCCCATGCCTGTTCGCGGTCCCGCCCGTAGCCGGCGGCGCGGTCACGTCCGTAACCGACGGAAGCACGTGGCCGCCGCCAACTGGAAGCTGACGCAGGCCGGCACGGCCGTCTTCTGACGCCGGCCGGCCGGTCCCGAGTCAAGGGAGAAATGCCGCATACAGGCATATCCTGGGGTTGACAGGCATGTGTGTCGACCAGAAGGAAGTGACTGCGATGCGCATGATGCTGAAGGCGTCCATGGACACCGAGAAGGCGAACGAGGCCATCCGCAACGGCACCCTCGGGAAGCTGATCGAGGAGTCCATGGCGCAGCTCAAGCCCGAGGCTGCCTACTTCACCACCGACCACGGCAAGCGCACCGCCTTCCTGTTCTTCGACATGGAGGAGAGCGCGCAGATGCCCGTGCTCAGCGAACCGTTCTTCCTCAACCTCGGGGCGGAGATCTCCTACACCCCGGTGATGAACAGGGAGGACGTACAGAAGGGCCTCTCGCAGCTCGGCCGTTGACCGCCCACCCGACGGGCCGCTCAGCTGAACACGATCATCGACCCCTGCGCCAGACTCCGCGTCGCCGCCGCGTGCAGCCCGAGCCAGACGTGCCGCTCGCGCGCGAAGGGGCTGGAGTCGTACGGCGCCGGAACGGCGGGCTCCTCCAACTCCGTCGGCCCGGCGGGCGGTTGCGGAGCCAACGGCGGATTGGCCGGATCGATGCCGATCGACGGGGCCACGAACTCCAGTTCCCGCAGCAGGGACTGCGCGGAACCCAGGGGTCCGCCGCCCGCGAGGAGTTCGTCGTTGGACAGGGGCTGCGGGAAGTCGACCGGAACGTAGGCGCCCGCGTGGTCGTAGTGCCAGACCAGGTGCGACTGCTGCGCCGTCGCCTCGAACATCTCCAGGAGCTGCTCGTAGTCGCCGCCCAGCGCGTCCACCGGAGTCACCGGCAGCCCGCACACCTGGAGGAGGTAGGCGCGGCGCAGGAAGTGCAGGGCGTCGTAGTCGAAGCCGGCCACCGGGGCGACCTCGCCGGACAGCCCCGGCATGTACTGGTACACCGGCACGGGCGGCAGACCCGCCTCGGCCAGCACCTTGCTGTACTGGGCGAGTTCGTCGGCGAAGGGATTGTCGGGGGTGTGGCACAACACGTCGACGAGTGGCACCAGCCACAGGTCACAGGCCAAAGAGAGCTCCTCACTCAGTACGTTGACCGGTCAGGGAAGACTAGTCGGTGCGACCCGCATCAGCTCCCCCTGTGCAGATCCCATACCCACACTCCGGCCACCCACTTACCCGGCCGGCCGACCAGCTTCTCCACCGTCTCACGCAGCCGGTCCCCGTGCGGTTGCGGGGCCAGCACCAGCGCGCCCGCCCGCCAGTACGCGAGGTCCTCGCGGGTCTCGGCCCGGGCCCGGGCGTCGATCACCGGGACGACGCCCGTGTACCGCACGTCCCGCAGCAGACTCGCCGTGAAACGCAGCGGGACGCCGTAGACGCCGGTGCGGTCGCCGTCGCCGTACGGTCCGTTGAAGTAACCGCCGGGCATCCGGAAGCCGAGGCCGGCCGCCGTCTGCCAGTGCAGCGCCTCGGCGTCCTCGGGTTCGGCGAGCGGCACCGGGACCAGGCTCTCGTCGCCCCGGACGTAGGTCTTCCAGGTGCCGTCGGTGAAGAAGGCGGGCACCTCGGCGCGCGGCTCGGATTTCAGCGGGGCGGGGACGAGGGGGAGCAGGGCGAGGCAGACGGCGAGCAGTCCGGCGTACTGCGTGCCCAGCCGGCGGGCCTGGGCGAGGCGGTCGACCGCCAGGGCGAGCAGCATGCCCAGGGGCGGGGCGCAGACCAGCGCCACCCGGCTCTCGATGACCGAATCGAAGAGCGGCAGGCCCGCCAGTGCGGCCCAGGGGCCGGGGACGGTGGTGTCGGTGAGCGGGAGGGGGATGCGCGAGCCGAGGGACAGCACGGCCGCGGCCGCCGCCGTACCGGCCAGCGCCTTGACCACCGGCCGCCGCCGGAGCCCCACCGCGATCGCGAACGCGAGCAGCACCAGTGGCCAGCCGTAGAAGGCGTTCTGTTCGGTCGGGTTCAGCGAGAGGGCGTCGGCGCGGTGGGCGTCGCCCGCGATCAGGGAGCGCTCGGCGAAGGAGAGCAGCGCGCGGACGGAGTTGGCGACGCCGGGCGCGGTGCCGTGGTCGATGCCGGTGTAGCTCTGCGGGCCGGAGAACTGCCAGGCCAGCGGGTAGACGACGAGCGGGAGACAGACGGCGGCGGCGACCGCCAGACCGTTCAGCAGGGGCCGTACGGCGTTCCGCGCGACGTCGGGGCGCACGGCCGCGTAGGCGGCCGCGAACAGCAGCATGCCCATCGCGGCGAGCAGCAGTGGCTCCTCGCCGAGGAAGAACTGGTAGGCGGCCATCAGGCCGAGGACGACGGCGTTGCGGGTGACCCGTTCACCGGCCGTGAGCCGCAGCGCGCGGTCGATGATCGGCGGGATCATGAACAGCACGACGAAGTTCGGGTGCGCGTTGGCGTGGCTGATCATGGGCGGCGCGAACGTGGCCAGCGCGGCTCCGGCGAAGGCGGCAGCCCGCTGGCGGACGAGCCGTTTCACGATCAGCCGGTACCAGGCGACGGCCGTCGCGGCCAGGCCCAGGGTCATCACCAGGTTCAGCGTGACGGCCGGGCCGAACAGCAGCGTGACGGGCGTGAGCGGGACGGACAGGCCGAGCATCGTCGTGTTGGCCATCAGGTTCACGCCGTCCGGGGCGCCCTGGAGGCCGGTGAAGAGGGGATTGCGCAGGTGAGCGATGTTGTCGGCGGTCACCGCGAAGAACCACTCCCACTGGTTCTGGTCCTGGAGGGAGTCGGTGAGATAGCGGTGGGCCGGGTCCAGGAGGCGGCCGGAGCAGAGGGCCACCGCCATCGCCAGGAACAGCAGGACGGCGACGACGTCCACGGGCCTCGGCACCGGGAGCCGGAGCCGGACCAGGTCGCGCAGGACCCGGAGGTAGTCCGCCGGACGGACCTTCGAGCCGGGCTGGTGCGACCAGTGCACGGGCACCTCGGCGACCGGCCAGCCGACCCGCTGGAAGTGGTGCAGCACCTCCACGTCGATGGCCCAGCCGTTGAGGCGGGAGGCGGCGAAGGCGGCGCGCGCCTTGTCGCCGTCGAACAGCTTGAACCCGCACTGGGTGTCGCGCGTCCCGCGCAGGGTCGTCCCGCGGATGAGCCGGTTGCCCGCCCGGCCGGCGAGTTCGCGTATCCGGTGCTGGCGGTCGCCGAGGGTCGCGCCGGGTACGGCCCGCGAGCCGATCGCCGCCGCGTTGCCGTCCGCGAGCGCCTTCTCCAGGCGCTCCAGCTCCTCGACGGGAGTGGCGAGATCGGCGTCCATGACCAGTACCTGGCGGCCCCGGCCGGCGGCGACACCGCGGCGCAGGGCGTGGCCCTTGCCCCGGTTGCCGGAGCCCGCGACGAGCTTCACCCGGGGGTCGCGGCGGACGGTGACCAGCTCACGGGTGGCGTCGGTGGAACCGTCGTCGGCGACCAGGATCTCCCAGGTGCGCCAGTGGCTCCCGGTCGCGTCGAGGTAGCGGGTGACGGCGTCCAGGGTGGGGCCGAGCCGGCGCTCCTCGTTGAAGGCGGGGATGACGACGGAGAGTTCGACGGGCGCGGTGCGGTGCGCGGGTTCGGGCGTGCCGGTAGGGGACGTACTGGTGGGGGGCGTGCCGATGGGGGACTTGCCGGGGGCGGGCGAGCCGGGGGCGTTCGCCCTGCTCATTCCGCCGCCAGTCGCTCTATCAGGGCGATGGAGTCTTCGTTGTACGCGGCGAGCATCGCCCGGGCGGTGGCGGTGTCGCGGTCGTACAGGGCGTCGACCAGTTCGGTGTGGCCGGACCACAGGTGGCCGCGCAGATCGGTCGGCCGGCGCAGGTGCTGCACCGTGCACACCCAGGACTGGAGCCGCAGCCGGTGCAGGAAGTCGGCGAGATAGGGGTTGCCGAACAGGGCGCTCAGCTCGCGCCAGAAGCGCAGGTCGTAGCCGATGAGGACGGTGAGGTCACCGGCGGCCGCGGCCCGCTGCGCCTCCTCGCCGCGGCGGCGCACCCCCGCTATGGCGGCGGCGGTCCGCGGGTCCTCGTAGTTGTGGTGGCGCTGACGGCCCTCGTCCAGGGCGAGGAACATCCCCTCGATGATCAGGCTGCGCGCCTCGATCATGCCCCGGAAGTCCGCGACGGAGTACTCGTGGACCCGGAAGCCCCGGTGCTGGTCGGCCTCCAGGAGGCCCTGCGCGGAGAGGTCGACGAGGGCCTCGCGGACGGGGGTCGCGGAGACGCCGTACTGCTCGGCGATCTCCTTGACGGTGAACTCCTGGCCCGGCTGGAGCCGTCCCCCCAGCACCTCGTCGCGCAACGCGTCGGCGATCTGCTGTCGCAGGGTGCTGCGCGTCACGGCTCCGTTGCCGGTGCTGCCGGGCATGGTCGGGGCGTCTCCATCGTCAGGTGCGGGAAAAGCGGCGTGCTCGTCGGTATGTACGAGCACGCCACCTTACGCGTTCGACGAAATCAAGACCTTGGACGATTGGTGTGTTGGAGGGTGCGGCGGGAGCGCGTTGTCGGGTGCGGGCCGTCGGGGCCCGGTCGCGCAGTTCCCCGCGCCCCTGAGGGGGCCTGGGGGCGCCCCCGGACGGGCCCCGTCGGCCCCCGTCGGGCCCCGTCCGGTTCTAGTCCGTGTACTCGTCGGCCACCGAGAGTGCCGTGTCCAGGGCTGCGAGGCCCTCCTTGATCTCGGACTCGGAGACGTTGAGCGGTGGCACGAAGTGGGTGCGGTTCATGTTCACGAACGGCCACACGCCGGCCTTCTTGGCGGCCGCGCCGAAGGCGGCCATGGCCGCGTTGGCCTCGCCCGCCGCGTTGTACGGCACGAGCGGCTCGCGGGTCTCGCGGTTCTTCACCAGCTCCAGGGCCCAGAACATGCCGACACCGCGCACCTCGCCGACGCACGCGTGCCGCTCGGCGAGTTCCCGCAGCCCCGGTCCGACGACCGAGGCGCCCAGGTTCTTCGCGTTCTCGACGATGCCCTCCTCCGCCATGACGTTGATCGTCGCGACGGCGGCCGCGCAGGCCAGCGGGTGCCCGGAGTACGTCAGACCGCCCGGGTAGGGCCGCCTGGCGAAGGTCTCCGCGATCGCGCCGGAGATGGCGACCCCGCCGAGCGGCACATATCCGCTGTTCACGCCCTTGGCGAAGGTCATCAGGTCGGGCGTCACGTCGAACAGGTCGGCCGCGAACCACTCACCGGTGCGCCCGAACCCGGCCATGACCTCGTCCAGGACGAAGACGATCCCGTACTGGTCGCAGAGCTGCCGCACCCCGGCGAGATAGCCGGGCGGCGGGACCATGATCCCGGCGGTGCCCGGGACGGTCTCCAGGATGATCGCGGCGATCGTCCCCGGCCCCTCGAAGGCGATCGTCGTCTCCAGGTGCTCGAGCGCCCGCGCGGTCTCCTGCTCCTCCGTCTCCGCGTAGAAGCGGGAGCGGTACAGGTACGGCGCCCAGAAGTGGACGACCCCGGCCGTCGCGCTGTCGGAGGCCCAGCGGCGCGGGTCGCCGGTGAGGTTCACGGCCTGCTGGGTGCCGCCGTGGTACGAGCGGTAGGCGGACAGCACCTTGGCGCGCCCGGTGTGCAGCCGGGCCATGCGCACCGCGTGCTCGACCGCGTCGGCCCCGCCGTTGGTGAAGAAGATCTTGTCCAGGTCGCCGGGGGTCCGCTCGGCGATCAGCCGGGCCGCCTCCGAGCGGGCCTCGACGGCGAAGGCGGGCGCGAAGGTGGTCAGGTGTGCGGCCTGCTCCTGGATCGCGGCGACGACCTTCGGGTGCTGATAGCCGATGTTGGCGTAGACGAGCCCGCTGGTGAGGTCGAGGTACCGCTTGCCGTCGTAGTCCCAGAAGTACGACCCCTCGGCGCCGGCCACGGCGAGCGGGTCGATGAGCTCCTGGGCGGACCAGGAGTGGAAGACATGCGCGCGGTCCGCGGCCTTCACGGCGGCGCCGGCCTGGGGGCTGGACTGAGGGGTCATGTGAGTGAGCGTAAATGTCCGCGATGCGGAAGCGGTATCGGCGTCCTGTTCCGTGGAGGGGGCGATTCCGCGACAGGTTGTCGGGCGTGGGGAGGGGCCCGAGGGGTGCGGGCATATTGACAGCCTGCTGTCGAAGTGACAGTCTGCTGTCATCAAGCTTTACGGGGATCCGCTCACCGAGGAGGAACCATGAGCCGCAAGCCGGTGCATCTCGCCGTGTACGACACGCTCGCCGACTGGGAGACGGGGTTCGCGACGGCGTACCTCGCGCGCAACGGCTACGAGATCCGCACGGTCGGCGGGTCGCAGGAGCCGGTGACCAGCATCGGCGGCCTGCGCATCCGGCCCGACCTGGCGCTGGACGCCGTACGGCCCGAGGACAGCTCCCTGCTGATCCTGCCGGGCGCCGACCTCTGGGACACCTCCGACGACCTCGCGCCCTTCGCCCGCACGGCGCGCGCGTTCCTCGACGCCGGGGTGCCCGTCGCCGCGATCTGCGGGGCCACCGCGGGACTCGCCCGCGAGGGGCTGCTCGACGACCGGGACCACACCGGCGCGGTCTCCTTCTACCTGGCGGCGACCGGCTACGCGGGCGGCGACCGGTACGTCGAGGCGGACGCGGTCACCGACTCGAACCTGATCACCGCCGGCCCGACCGAGCCGGTCGCCTTCGCGCGTGAGATCTTCCGGCTGCTCGGCGTGTACGAGGGCGAGGTGCTGGACGCCTGGTACCGGCTGTTCCACGACTCCGACGCGGCGGCGTACGAGGTACTGGAGAAGGCGACGGCCGACCGGTGAGCAGGGAGCGACAGGATCTGCTCAGCCGCAGCGCCCTCGGGGTGTTCCGGCTGAACGGCCAGTTCCTCACCGTGGCCGAGGAACTGGCCGGACCCGCCGGGCTCACCGCCGCCCGGTGGCAGGTGCTCGGCGCGGTGCTCGGCGACCCGCTGCCCGTGTCCGGCATCGCCCGCGCCATGGGCATCACCCGGCAGAGCGTCCAGCGCGTCGCCGACCTGCTGGTGGAGCACGGCCTCGCCGAGTACCGGCCCAATCCCGCCCACCGGCGCGCCAAGCTGCTCGCGCCCACGGAGGCCGGGCGGGCCGCGGTCGCCCGTATCGATCCCGGGCACGAGGCCCTCGCCGACCGGCTGGCGGAGGCCTTCGGGCAGGCGGAACTCGCCGAGGCCGTCCATGTACTGGAACGGCTGTCCAAGGTGCTGGACGGCCTGGAGCCCGCAGCACCCGCTGTTACGCAACCGTAGACACCGCACCGCACTACTCCCCGAACCGCCGGATTATTCTCGGCTGGGTTGCACATGTCTCGATCACACATGTGCGGGAAAGGCGGCGCTGCGATGGAGAAGCTGGGCCAGGGGGACCCGCAGCGCATCGGCGGCTACCGGCTGCTCGCGCGGCTGGGCGCGGGCGGCATGGGGCAGGTCTACCTCGCCCGCTCGGACCGGGGGCGCACGGTCGCCGTGAAGCTGGTCCGGCGGGAGCTGGCGGCGCGCGAGGAGTTCCGGGCGCGGTTCCGGCAGGAGGTGCGCAACGCGCAGCGGGTCGGTGGCTTCTGGACCGCGCCCGTCCTCGACGCCGACACCGAGGCCGCCGTGCCCTGGGTCGCCACCGGCTATGTCGCCGGGCCGAGCCTCCAGCAGGTGGTGAGCCACGACCACGGTCCGCTGCCCGAGCGGTCGGTGCGCATCCTCGCCGCCGGGCTGGCGCACGCGCTGGCGAACATCCACGCGGCCGGGATCGTCCACCGTGACCTCAAGCCGTCGAATGTGATGGTCACCATCGAAGGGCCCCGGGTCATCGACTTCGGCGTCGCGCGGGCGCTGGAGAGCGTGACCGGCGACAGCCGGCTGACCCAGACCGGTGCGGTGATCGGCTCGCCCGGCTTCATGGCCCCCGAGCAGCTGCGCGGCGATCCGGTCACGCCCGCAAGCGACGTCTTCTGCCTCGGCTCGGTCATCACCTACGCCGCGACCGGCACCCTTCCCTTCGGCCCCGCCGACAGTGCGGCACCCGCCCTGATGTTCCGCATCGCCGAGGACGAACCCGACCTCGCGGGCGTCCCCGAGGGCATCGCCGACCTGGTCCGCGCCTGTCTGCGCAAGGACCCGGGCGCCCGCCCCTCCCTCGACCGCGTCCTGGAACTCACCGGCGTCGACGACACCGTCTCCGACGGCCGCTCCCGCGACCCCTGGCTGCCCGGTGCCCTCGTGGCGCAGCTCGGCCGTCACGCCGTGCGACTGCTGGAGGTGGAGGACCCGGAGGGTGCGGCCCCGTACCCCTCCGGCCACGGGGCGCGCCCCGCCCTCGACCACACGGCAACCACCCCCGAGGCCTTCCCGGAGCACTCCGGCCCGCGCGGCCACGCGCCCTCGCCGGACCGCCGCCCCACCCTGGTCGCGGGCGCCGACGCCATCCCGGCGCAGCCCCGCCCGCCCGGCGGACAGGCCGCTCCGGCCCACCCGGTGTACGGCTATCCCCAGCAGCATCCGCAGCAGGCCCCGGCCGCCTACGGTCACCCGCAGCAGCCGTCGGCCGCCTGGTCCGCGGCGCCGGGCGGGGCGGCGTACAACCCGTACGCGGACGGCACCGCGGGTCCCGGCGCCGCTCCCGCACACGACCCGTACGGGCCCGTCGGCCCCGCGGGCCCGCAGGAGCCGCCGCGCCGCAGCCGTCGGACGACCGCCGTGCTCGTCGCCGTCGCCCTGGTGGTCGCGATCGCCGCGGGTGGCTCGGTGTACGCGTTCATGAACGGTGACGACGATGCCGCCGCGAGCGCGGCGCCCACCACGTCCGGCGGCTCGACGTCCTCCTCCGCGAAGGCCTCGGAGCTACCCGCGCCGGACTCGTCGCCGTCCCCTTCCGCGTCCCCTTCCGCGTCCGCGGCGAACGGGGTGGTTCCGGCGGCCTACCTCGGTACCTGGACGACCACGATCGAGAACGAGAGCGGCACGAACACGCGCCGGCTGACCCTCACCCAGGGCAAGGTGGGCGACGCGGTGCTCGCCCTCGTCGCCGACGGGGACGGCTACCACTGCCAGTTCAGCGCCTCCCTCTCCGAACGGCCGGGCGGTGAAGGCCCGTTGAAGATAGGCCCGTCCAAGGTCACCACCGGTGAACCCCTCTCCTCGTGCAGCCCGGGCGCCGCCTCCGAGGTCACCCTGCTCAGCGACGGCACGCTGCGCCGGGTGAACACCGGCACCGGGGAGAAGCTGACCTACACCCGGCGGTGACCGTCGCGCGAACGTCGGGCGGTGAAGGTGAAGCTCGTCCGGCGCTTGAGGACGAGGCCGTCAGGCCGAAAGCGGGGGTCTGGGGGGCAGCCCCCAGGGACAGGACAGGACGGGACGGGACGGGAAGGGGCGGCGAGGGCGAAGGAAGACGCGGCGGAACCGCCCTCTCACCGAGGCTCGGGCGGCCGCTGCCGCGGCATGTTCGGCCGGGCGTTCGCCCCCGGCGGCATCGGAAACCGCCCGTACCCCCCGCCCGCGTCCGCCCGCCCGCCGGAGGCGACCGCCCCCTGGATCCCCATGGGCGCCGGCCCGGTCCGGAACTCGACCATCCAGTCCGCCGTCTCCGTACGCACCAGCTCCGAGACGTCCTCCGAGAACCGGCGCAGCACCGCCAGACACCGCTCCGCGGCCTCGCTCGCCGTACCCTCCGCCGGGCCCAGCACCTCCCGGACGCTCTCCGAGGCCCAGTCGAACTGGAGCACCTGGAGCCGGCGCTGCACGGCCTGCGCCGTGGCCACGTCCCTTATCCAGCCGGACGTCACGCCGAAGAACCGGTCCACCGCCACACACGCCACCGCGAGCAGCAGCGCCAGATACCCCCAGGCAGCGGCACCGTCCAGTACCCGGGCGAGGTCCAGCAACGGCAGCGCGGCCGCGCACACCGCCCCCGCCGCCGCCCCGGTGCGCAAGCCCCGGGCGCCCCGCCGCTTCCACACCCGGTCCGCGAGGTACCAGGCGGCGGTCTCCAGCGCCCCGCGCTCCACCCACCGGTACAGCTCGTCCAGCCGCTCGGCTGGCTCACCCCAGTCCCCGAGCGGAAACGTCCGCCCGGCCAGGTCGCCCGGCCGCAGCCCGGCCGCGCCCTCACTCCGCCCGTCCTGAGGCGGACCCTCGGGCTGCATCTCCGGCTGCTGACCCACCCGGCACTCCCTACTGATCCCGGCCGATGGAACCCGACCGCTCCCGACCGCTCACGTTGCGTGACACCCGTGACGCCTGATGCTGCTGCGCCGGACCTTTCCTACCTCCCAATGGGTGGCGAAGAGGAAGGTTTCATCTCTTTTACGCCCGGAAGTGGGCCTTGATCAGGTATAGGCCTCACACCTGACTCACTCGAAAGAGTGCTGGGGCGACACCCGCACAGACCACGTAGGCTCGTGCCGAGCGGGAAAAACCCGCCCGAAGGCACGCCCGACAGTCGTAGGACACAGGAGCTGATCGTGATTCCCGGTGGTGGCCAGCCCAATATGCAGCAGCTGCTCCAGCAGGCCCAGAAGATGCAGCAGGACCTGGCCCGTGCCCAGGAGGAGCTGGCGAACACGGAGGTCGACGGACAGGCGGGCGGCGGCCTGGTGCAGGCCACCGTGACCGGCTCCGGTGAGCTGCGTGCCCTGCGGATCGACCCGAAGGCGGTGGACCCGGACGACACCGAGACCCTCGCCGACCTGGTCGTCGCGGCCGTCCACGCGGCCAACGAGAACGCCCAGACGCTCCAGCAGCAGAAGCTCGGTCCGCTGGCCCAGGGCCTGGGCGGCGGCAGCGGCATCCCGGGACTGCCTTTCTAGGACCGGTCCGCCTTTCTAAGACCGGCCTCGGCCAACTACCGTACGTACCGCAAGGAACCCCAGGAAGGACGGCAGTCCGTTGTACGAAGGCGTGGTCCAGGACCTCATCGACGAGCTGGGGCGACTGCCCGGCGTCGGTCCCAAGAGCGCGCAGCGGATCGCCTTCCACATCCTCCAGGCGGAGCCGACGGACGTACGGCGGCTCGCGCAGTGCCTGATGGAGGTCAAGGCGAAGGTCCGCTTCTGCGCGACCTGCGGCAACGTGGCGCAGGAGGAGTTCTGCGGCATCTGCCGCGACCCGCGCCGCGACCCGAGCGTCATCTGCGTCGTCGAGGAGCCGAAGGACGTCGTGGCGGTCGAGCGCACGCGTGAGTTCCGCGGCAAGTACCACGTCCTGGGCGGCGCGATCAGCCCCATCGACGGTGTCGGTCCCGACGACCTGCGTATACGAGAACTTCTCGCGCGGTTGGCCGACGGGACGGTCACGGAGCTGATCCTGGCCACCGACCCGAACCTGGAGGGCGAGGCGACGGCCACGTACCTCGCCCGCATGATCAAGCCCATGGGCCTGAAGGTCACCCGCCTGGCCAGCGGCCTCCCGGTGGGTGGCGACCTGGAATACGCGGACGAGGTGACCCTCGGTCGCGCCTTCGAGGGGAGACGACTCCTAGATGTCTGACGCCACGCTGCACGCGACCGACCACAACCCGGACGACTTCGTGGTCCAGATCGCGGATCAGGTCGAGAGCTTCCTGGTAGCCGTCACGGAGGTCGCGAAGGGCGACGAGCCGGGCCTGGCGGTCCCCTTCCTCCTCCTGGAGGTCTCCCAGCTGCTCCTGGCCGGCGGCCGCCTCGGCGCCCACGAGGACATCGTCCCCGACGAGCGCTACGAGCCCGACCCGGGCTTCGAGCCGGACGCCGACGAACTCCGCGAGAACCTCGCCCGCCTCCTGGAGCCGGTCGACGTCTACTCGGAGGTCTTCGACCCCTACGAGCCCCGCAAGGCGCCCGTCCCGGCCCGGATCTCCGACGACCTCGCCGACGTCATCGCCGACCTGCGCCACGGCATGGTCCACTACCGCGCGGGCCGCACCACGGAGGCCCTGTGGTGGTGGCAGTTCTCCTACTTCTCCAACTGGGGCTCCACCGCCTCGGCGACCCTGCGCGCCCTGCACTCGGTCCTCGCCCACATCCGCCTGGACCAGCCCCTCGAGGAACTGAACGGCCTCGACACCGACCAGTCCCCCCTGGGCGACGAGACCCTCGAGTTCGAGGCGGGCCGGGTCATGGAGGAGGAGATCGGCGGACAGCTGGGCCTTGGGCCGGTCAAGAGCTGACCTCGTCCCGCCGGTCGTCACCACCGCTGAGCGCGGCGCCGTTCACCACCCTCACACGCCCTTCGCCACCGCCGTCACCCCGCCTGCCATGGCCAGGCCCAGTACCCGCATGCGGGCCCGTTGCTCCGGGGCGCCGTTCGCGGCCACCGAGAAGGCGCTGACGACGACGCCGTAGAACCGCGCGTTCGGGACGACTCCCGTACCGTCCAGCCCGCGTTGACGGCGTACAGGGAGACGGGCGGGCCGCCGACGCCTGCCGCCGAGTTCATGAAGCCGCCCGCCGCGTCGGCCACGAACGCGCCCCGGGTGCCGCGGCGCGGGTTCAGGGAGTCGGCGGGTCAGCCAGGTCCCGGCCGGCAGGGCCTCGCTCGTCCCGCTCGGCATGGTGTACCTGCCTACACCATGCCTTCGGGAGTGCGCTCCCTCGTTTGCGCAGGTCCGGAACGGGATCGTTGATCTCGCAAGCGAAACCCCGGCTCCAGAACCCCGGATCTTCCCGGATCTGCTGGATCCCACTCCCTTTAAGGAAGCCCGTCATGAAGGCTCTGCTCTCCTCCCGTCCCGTCCTGTGGTTCCTCTTCCTCTTCAATCTCGCCGTCGCCGCCGTCGCCCCCTTCGTGGTCGACGGATCGCAGGGCGTGATGACGGCCGTCGGGATGGGCGTCGTGTCGCTCGGGGCCGGTGTCAGCCTGGTCCGGGACCGGGGCCGGAAGACCGCCTCCTGAGAATTGGCCGGGTGTTGGACGTCCCCTGTACGCGGGCTGCACGGGCGCTAACCGGCCGGACGCGAATCTTGGGTCATCCCAACAGCAGCAAGCCGCACAGGAGTTGCGATGACCCGCACGACCCGCATACGCGCCGCCCTCGTCACCGCCACCGCCGTCGTCACCGCCGCCACGGTGTCGGTCGGAGTCAGCGCGGCCGGCTCCGAGAAGCCCGCGAAGCCCACCGAGAAGCAGATCGCCGCCCTCTTCGACGGCTGGAACGCCGCGCTGCGGACCGGTGACGCGGAGATCGTCGCGGACCGCTACGCCAAGGACGCGGTCCTGCTGCCCACCGTCTCCAACAAGGTCCGCACCGATCGCGCCGGCATCGTCGACTACTTCGAGCACTTCCTCCTGAACAAGCCGGTCGGCAAGAAGGTCCGGACGATCGTGAACGTCCTCGACAGCAACTCCGCCATCGACACCGGCGTCTACGCGTTCACGCTCACCGACCACGACACCGGCGAGAAGCGCGTCGTCGAGGCCCGCTACACCTACGAGTACGAGAAGCGCGACGGCGTGTGGAAGATCGTCAACCACCACTCGTCCGCGATGCCCGAAGGCTGATCCTCACCGAGAGTCCGCCCCCGGGCGCGTCCGCCAGGGTCACTGTCCCGCCGTCGTCCGTCACCAGTTGTTTGACGACGGAGAGGCCGAGCCCGGAACCGGAGCGCCCGGTCAGGCCCTGGCCGCGCCAGAAGCGGTCGAAGGCGCGGGATTTCTCCGTGTCCGACATGCCCGGTCCCTCGTCCGCGACGGACAGGACCACCTCCCTGGCTCCGGTCTCGGTCCGGACGGTGATCTTCCCGCCGTCGGGTGACACCTCCAGGGCGTTCGAGAGCACGTTGTCCAGCACCTGGTCCAGATGACCGGGGCTGGCCAGCACAGACGGCCGGTCGTCGACAACACTCCCCCTGAGCGCGATGGTGACTCCGCGCTCGTCGGCGGCCGGCCTCCACACCGACAGGCGTTCCGCCACGACGTCCGTCAGGGACAGCGGTTCCGCCGCGGTCACCTTGGCCTCGGCCCTGGCCAGCACCAGCAGGCCGTTGACCAGCCGGCTCATCCGCACCACCTCGGCGGTGGCCTGTTCCACGTCCTCGCGCACGAACTCGTCGTCGACACCGTCCGCGATGTTGTCCAGCGAGAGGCGGAGTGCCGTCAGCGGGGTCCTGAGCTGGTGCGAGGCGTCCGCCACGAAGATGCGCTGCGAGGCGATCAGCGTGTCGAGGCGCTCGCCGGCCTGGTTGAGGGTGCGGGCCAGGGTCCGGGTCTCCTCGGGGCCCGTGACGGGGGAGCGGGCCGTCAGATCGCCGTCGCTGAACTTGCTCGCCATGTCGTTCAGCTGGCGCAGCGGGCGGGTGATGCGGCGGGCGACGACGGCGCCGATCAGCGCGGCCACGCCGAGCACCGCCACGGCGAGGCCCGCCCGGAAGCCCCAGATCGTCCACAGCCTGTGGGTGAGTCCCGAGGTCGCGTAGACGATCCGTACGGCGCCGACGACCCGGCCGTCGTCCTTCGCGGGGACCGTGATCACCAGGTCGCGGCCCCAGATGAGGTCCGACCCCCAGTCGGTGGTCGGCCGGCCCCGCTCCAGGGCCCCGGCCAGTGCCGCGTCCCGTTCGGGGCGCGGCAGCGCCGGCGTGCACCGGGCGGTGGTGGTGGCCTGGACCTCGTCCTCGGTCTCCACGGCGTACGCCCTGGCCATCTCCTCCAGCGCCTGGCAGGAGGCGGTGTCGCCGTTGCCCAGCAGCAGCGCCATGGTGGTCGCCTCGCGTTCGATGGACACCTCGGTGTCGCCGCGCAGCTGGGCGGTGAGGGTGAAGGCCACCGGCACGGTGAACAGCAGGATGGCGACGGCCACCAGCAGCACATAGCTGCGGATGAGTTGCTTGATCATGACGTCGGGCCGACCGGACGGCCGGGGTCGCTCGGACCGCCGAGGTCGCTCGGGACGGCGGGGTCGCTCGGGACGGTGGGAGCGGCCCCGCCGACTATCTCCAGGCGGAAGCCCACTCCCCGCACCGCCTCGATGGCGACGACCCCGGCGAACTTCCGCCGCAGTGCCGCCACGTGCACATCCAGCGTCTTCGTCGGCCCGAACCAGTTCGCGTCCCAGACCGCTTCCATGATCTGTTCGCGCGACATCAGCGCGCCCGGTTCCTCGGTGAGGAAGGACAGCAGGTCGTACTCCTTCGGCGCGAGCGCGATCTCCCCGCCGTCCACGTGGACGCGGGCCGCCTTGCGGTCGACGGTCAGCCGGGTGCCGTAGCGGTCCGCGCCGCCGGTCGTGCCCTCGTCCGCCGTACCCCGCCGCACGCGCCGCATCACCGCTCGTATGCGCGCGATGACCTCCCGCACCCCGAACGGCTTGGACACGTAGTCGTCGGCGCCCAGCTCCAGGCCGACCACCCGGTCCGTCTCGTCGCTGCGGGCGCTGATCACGATGATCGGGACGTCGCCCCGCTCCCGCAGGGCCTTGCACACGTCCAGGCCGTCGGTGTCGGGCAGGCCCAGGTCCAGCAGGACGACGTCGTAGGGGCCGGAGTGGGCGAGCGCGGCGGCGCCCGTGGTGACCCAGTCGACCTCGAAGCCGTAGCGCTTCAGCCCACGCCGCAGCGACTCGGCGACCGGTTCGTCGTCTTCCACGAGGAGTACGTGCACAGCCGCACGATAGTGCTTGAAACTTAATTCACAGCTATCACTTCGGCTTCAGTGGGAAGGGAAGACCCGACGACGGGCGTCCGGACCCCTTTCCGGCCTCTTCCGCGAGCCTCGACGAGTCTCACCATGCGGTACTCGGGAGGTGGTTTTCGGGCGCTCGTTAGACTGAGCCGACCCGCAGTACAAGGGCGTATGTGCGGAAACAGACAAACTGAGCGAGGAGCGCACGTGGGCCTTGTCGTGCAGAAGTACGGAGGCTCCTCCGTAGCCGATGCCGAGGGCATCAAGCGCGTCGCCAAGCGAATCGTGGAAGCGAAGAAGAACGGCCACCAGGTGGTCGTGGTCGTTTCCGCGATGGGCGACACGACGGACGAGCTGATCGATCTCGCCGAGCAGGTATCCCCGATGCCCAGCGGCCGGGAATTCGACATGCTGCTGACCGCCGGAGAGCGGATCTCCATGGCCCTGCTGGCGATGGCGATCAAAAACCTGGGTCACAGCGCCCAGTCGTTCACCGGCAGCCAGGCAGGCGTCATCACCGACTCGGTTCACAACAAAGCCCGGATCATCGACGTCACGCCGGGGCGCATCCGGACCGCGCTGGACGAGGGCAACATCGCCATCGTCGCCGGGTTCCAGGGTGTCAGCCAGGACAAGAAGGACATCACCACGCTGGGGCGTGGCGGGTCCGACACCACGGCCGTCGCCCTCGCCGCCGCGCTGGACGCCGAGGTCTGCGAGATCTACACCGACGTGGACGGCGTGTTCACCGCCGACCCGCGCGTGGTGAAGAAGGCGCAGAAGATCGACTGGATCGCCTTCGAGGACATGCTGGAGCTCGCGGCCTCCGGTTCCAAGGTGCTGCTCCACCGGTGTGTGGAGTACGCCCGCCGCTACAACATCCCGATCCATGTCCGCTCGTCCTTCAGCGGACTCCAGGGCACGTGGGTCAGCAGTGAGCCACTCGTTCCGAAGACACAGCAGCAAGGGGAAAAGCCGGTGGAGCAGGCCATCATCTCCGGTGTCGCGCACGACACCTCCGAGGCCAAGGTCACGGTCGTGGGCGTGCCGGACAAGCCGGGCGAGGCTGCCGTGATCTTCCGGACGATCGCCGACGCCGAGATCAACATCGACATGATCGTGCAGAACGTGTCCGCGGCCTCCACCGGTCTGACGGACATCTCCTTCACGCTGCCCAAGGCCGAGGGCCGCAAGGCCATCGACGCGCTGGAGAAGAACAAGGCCGGCATCGGCTTCGACTCGCTGCGCTACGACGACCAGATCGGCAAGATCTCCCTCGTCGGCGCCGGGATGAAGACCAACCCGGGTGTCACGGCCGACTTCTTCAAGGCCCTGTCCGACGCGGGCGTCAACATCGAGCTCATCTCGACCTCCGAGATCCGCATCTCGGTCGTGACGCGCGCCGACGACGTCAACGAGGCCGTGCGCGCCGTGCACACCGCCTTCGGGCTCGACTCCGACAGCGACGAGGCCGTCGTCTACGGGGGCACCGGCCGCTGATGGCCAGTACCGTGCGCCCGACCCTCGCGGTCGTGGGAGCGACCGGGGCCGTCGGCTCGGTCATGCTCAGGATCCTCTCCCAGCGGGCCGACATCTGGGGTGAGATCCGCCTCGTCGCCTCCCCGCGCTCGGCCGGCCGCAAGCTGGCCGTGCGCGGCGAGGAGGTCGAGGTGGTGGCCCTGTCGGAGGAGGCCTTCGACGGGGTCGACGTCGCCATGTTCGACGTGCCCGACGAGGTCGCCGCGCAGTGGGCGCCGGTCGCCGCCGCCAAGGGCGTGGTCGTCGTCGACAACTCGGGCGCCTTCCGGATGGACCCGGAGGTGCCGCTGGTCGTCCCCGAGGTCAACGCGCACGCGCTGCGGACCCGCCCGCGCGGGATCGTCGCCAACCCCAACTGCACGACCCTGTCGATGATCGTCGCCCTGGGCGCGCTGCACGCCGAGTACGGGCTGCGCGAGCTGGTGGTGTCGTCGTACCAGGCGGTGAGCGGGGCCGGGCGGGCCGGGGTGGAGACACTGCGGCGGCAGATGTCGCTGGTCGCCGGCACCGAGCTGGGGACCGGCCCCGGTGACCTGCGGCGGGCCGTCGGCGACGACACCGGGCCGTTCCCGGAGCCGGTGGCGCTGAACGTCGTCCCGTGGGCGGGGTCGCTGCGCGCGGACGGCTGGTCGTCGGAGGAGATGAAGGTGCGGGACGAGTCCCGCAAGATCCTCGGGCTGCCGAAGCTGCCGGTGGCGGTGACCTGTGTGCGCGTCCCGGTGGTCACCACGCACTCCCTCACCGTGCACGCCCGTTTCCAGGACGAGGTCACCGTGGACGGCGCCCGCGAGATCATCGCGACGGCGCCCGGTGTCGTCCTGTTCGACAACCCGGCGGCGGGGGAGTTCCCCACGCCCGCCGACGTGGTCGGCACCGACCCCACCTGGGTGGGCCGGGTGCGGCGGGCCCTCGACGACCCGACGGCGCTCGAACTGTTCGTGTGCGGGGACAATCTGCGCAAGGGGGCCGCGCTGAACACCGCGCAGATCGCGGAGCTGGTGGCGGCCGAGCTGTCCTGAGGCGGCCGCACCGGCGCCCGGCGAGGTGCTGCCGGGAGTAAAAAAGCGCTGGCCAGGGCTTGGTGGGTTTGTAGGATCTCCAGTGCAATGTGAGCGGGTCGACGGTCCGAACCACTTGTATCGGACACCTTTGGCATCCGAAGATTTTCCTCCCCGCTCTCCGCAACCGTGCGCAGGGCGGGGAGCGTCTTTGCGGACACCCTGCGGGGTGTGCGCAGACGTGTGAACGATCACAGCGTTCGGGGACGCGGTGATCGGGGCGTGGGGACGCCCGTTCATATGGCATATAGGGGAAGAGCGGGACAGATGAGACGGGTGCGCGTGGCCTTGGTCGACGCAAAAGTGACGCCGGACGCGTACAACCCCCACGGGGGGAAGTGTGTCCAACTGGCGTGGCAGAGGTACTCGAACTCCCAGTGGCGCCCCGCGGCGCGGCCCTTCGGCCGCCTCGGGCCGTCCTCCGACCCCGTATGCCCGGCTCGCCCGGCGGCATGCCGGTGATCGCGCCCATGCCCGCAGCGCGGCCCACCCGCGTCCCCAGTCAGCGCGACGGCGCGGAAGCCGCCGAAGCGACCGTCACCGCCGAGACCACCGAGGCGGCCGGCACCACCGTCGACCACCTCACCGAGACCTACCGGGCGCACTACCGCTCGCTGCTCGGTCTCGCCGCCCTCCTCCTCGACGACACCGCCTCCTGCGAGGACGTCGTCCAGGAGGCCTTCATCCGCGTCCACTCCGCGCGCAAACGCGTCCGCGACCCGGAGAAGACCCTGGCCTACCTGCGTCAGACGGTCGTCAACCTCTCCCGATCCGCACTGCGCCGCCGCATCCTCGGCCTGAAGCTGCTCTCCAAGCCGATGCCGGACATGGCCAGCGCGGAGGAGGGCGCCTACGACCAGCTGGAGCGCGACTCGCTCATCAAGGCGATGAAGGGCCTTCAGCGCCGGCAGCGCGAGGTCCTCGTGCTGCGCTACTTCGCCGACATGACCGAGGCCCAGGTCGCCGCGACCCTCGGCATCTCCCTCGGCTCGGTCAAGGCCTACGGCTCGCGCGGCATCGCCGCCCTGCGCATAGCCATGGAGGCGTCGGCGTGAGCGGGGAAGCCGAAGGGCAGGGCTCACACGGCGGTCACGACAGTCACGAGCGCCACGAGCCGTTCGCGTGGCACGAGCCGACGTCCTCGTCGGGTACACAAGAGCCGAAGCAATCGCACGCTGGGAACTCAACCGTGAACCACCACCTCGACGAACAGAGTCCCGACGGGCTCGACTCGGACGAGCTGGCACTGCGCCGGATGCTGCACGACGCCGTCCAGGAGATGGAGCCGCGTGACGGCTCGCTGGACCACCTGCGGCGGGCCGTTCCCGTCCGGCGGGCACGCAAGCGGCAGGCGGCCGTCGGCATGGCGGCCGCGGCTCTCTTCCTCGGCACCGCCGTCCCGGCCGTGCTGCACGTCTCGAACTCCGGCGGCTCCGACGCCAACCCTTCCATCGCCGGCCAGGCCTCACAGGCGCAGGGGGGCGCGGATCAGGGCAAGGGCCCCGACGGCGGTTCCTCGGGCAAGGTCGGCGACTCCTCCGGCAAGACCGGTGAGCAGGGCAAGGGCGGCGCCACCGACTCCGGCCAGGGCAAGGAGTCCGAGGGCGGCACCGCCTCCAGCGGCACCGGCCCCTCCTCCGAGTCCGCGGCGAGCGCGCCCGCCTGCACGGCGGACCAGCTCGATGCCGGCACTCCGAGCGTCGACGTCCCCGACTCGGCCGGCACCGTCTACGGCACCTTCCTCGTCCAGAACGCCTCCAGCGCCACCTGCACCGTCAGCGGCGCGGTCTCCGTGACCTTCGGCGCCCAGGGCGCCGCCGACGCCTCGAAGATCGCCGTCGTGGAGCACGCCTCCGGGGACGTGGCGGCCGGCCTGCCCGACCCCTCGCTCTACGTCTCCCAGCACGCGCTGGCCCCCGGCTCGGCCTACGAGGTCAAGTTCGCCTGGGTGCCCTCCGAGACCTGCCCCACCACGGGCGGCAGCAGCGGCGGCGACAGCGGTGGCTCGGCGTCCCCGTCCCCGACTCCGACCGAGCAGTCGAGCACGACCGGCGAGACCACCTCCGGCACCTCGGCCCAGATGTACACCGAGGACGGCACGGTCGACGGCAGCGTGAACGTGTCCTACACGGCCGAGGGCGGTTCCCCGACGAGCGTGGCCACGGTGTCCGACGCGTGCGCGGGGACGATCTACCGGACGGGCGTGCTGGTGTCCTCCTGAGCCCGCGGCTCATGGCGACCGGCCGAGCCGGCGCCGAACTCCCCGGGCTCCCCGGGCCTCTCGGACTCCCCGGGCTCCCCGGGCCTCTCGGGCTCCCCGGGCTCCGCGGACTCCCGGAGCCTCTCGGACTCCGCGGGATCCTCGGGGAGGATGCCGAGTTCGGCGTCCCGCGCGAATTCCACCTCGCGGCGCAGCAGACGGAACCACATGAACACCACGAACCCGGCGAAGACGAACCACTCGCCGGTGTAGCCGAGGTTCTGGAACGCCTTCAGATCGAGCCCCGTGTCGGCCGCCGCGGTCGCGGGCACCGCCGTCATCCCCGCGTCGGCGGTGTCGAGCGTGACCCAGGCGTCGTAGAGGTCGTACGGCACCAGGTTGACCAGCGAAGCGGCGCTGATCGCCGAGGTCTGCCCGGCCGGCAGGCCGCCCCGGGCGCTGACCCCGTTGTCGCCCGGAGTCTCGGAGGCCTGGAGCGTGCCGGTGACGGTGACCTGGCCGGCCGGCGGCCTCGGGGCCTTCGCGGAGTCGGCGTCGCCGGGCAGCCAGCCGCGCACCACGGGCAGCGCCTTGCCGCCGTCCGTGCGCAGCAGGGTCAGCACGTAGTACCCGTCCCTGCCGTCCAGCTGCCGGTCGGGCACCAGCAGCTGCTTGCCGTAGTGGCCGGTGGCGGTGATGCGCCGGCCGGAGGTCGACTTGTCCACGGGCAGCAGCTCGGCCAGCGGCCGCGCGGCCTGGGTGCGGGCGGACTCGGCCTGCTCCTTCGCGCTGCGGTGGTCGTCCACCCGCGCCTCGAACCGGCTCAGCTGCCAGGACCCCATGAACACGCAGAAGGGGATGGCCAGCAGCACGAAGACGTTGATCCCCCACCAGCGGGGCGTCAGCAGGAACCGGTACACACCCTCCACGGTACGGGGCGCACGCCGGCCGCCGACCCGCGGGGTGAGGCTCGGGCGGGGCTCGGGTGAGGGTCGGGCGGGGCTCGGGCGGGGCTCATTGGTGGGAAGGAGGTGCGAAGTCGGTGGGAAGTTATCCACAGCCTGGGGACCTTGGCGTCCCATTGCCCTCGCGGGCGGGCAATATGGGGTCATGACTGAGAGCAACGGGTCCGCCGCACCCGAGCAGTACGAGGAGATGCCGGACTGGGAGAAGCGCTTCCGGGCGCCCCGGGTGTCGCTGCCCGACTGGGCGGAGGACGCGCCGGACCGCTCCCTGTTCGTTTCCAATGCGACGGGGACGTACGAGCTGTACGCCTGGGACCGCGCCACGGGCCACCAGCGCCAGGTGACCGACCGGGCCAACGGCACGACGGACGGCGTGCTCTCCCCCGACGGCGCGTGGATCTGGTGGTTCGACGACAAGGACGGCGACGAGTTCGGCGTCT
Source organism: Actinobacteria bacterium OV320 (assembly GCA_001298545.1). GTDB lineage: Bacteria > Actinomycetota > Actinomycetes > Streptomycetales > Streptomycetaceae > Streptomyces > Streptomyces coriariae. Next base: position 199,246 of record LJCX01000028.1, on the reverse strand, counting down.
GGCGCCGTCAGCCCTTCGGCGGCGGAGCCGACGAGCCCGCCACCCCGGGCCTGGACGCCTCCTACCCGGCGGGCCTGGCCCTCGGCCGCGACGGCCGCACCGCGGTGGTCGGCCGCTCCACGGACGAGGAGGGCACGACGATCCATGTGGCGCGGGTCGGCGAGCCCCCCTTCGAGCTGTACCGCCACCGGGAGTCCGCGGGCGTGGGCGACCTCTCCCACGACGGCTCCCTCATCGCCGTCGAGCACACCGAGCACGGCGACGCGATGCACTCCGCGCTGCGGGTCCTGCGCCCCGACGGCTCGAGGGTCGCCGAGCTGGACGACACCAAGGGCGGCGTCGAGGAGCTGGGCCTGGAGGTGCTGGGCTTCGCCCCGGTCGACGGCGACACCCGGCTGCTGATCGGCCACCAGCGCCGAGGCCGCTGGGAGCCCCTGGTCTGGGACGTGGCGACCGGCCTGGAGACGGACCTGGACCTGGACCTGCCGGGCGATGTCAGCGCCGAGTGGTACCCGGACGGCTCGGGCCTGCTCATCGTGCACAGCTTCGAGGCCCGCAGCGAACTGTTCCGCTACGACCTCGCGAGCGCCGCGCTGGAGCGGATCACGACCCCGCCCGGCACGGTCTCCGGGGCCACGGCCCGTCCGGACGGCAGCGTGGAGTACCTGTGGTCGTCCGCGGCCCGGCCGCCGGCGGTCCGCTCGACGACCGGCGAAGTGGTCCTGGACCCGCCCGGCATGAAGTCCCCCGGCTCGGTCCCGGTGGAGGACGTCTGGGTGGAGGGCCCCGGCGGCCGCATCCACGCGCTGGTCCAGCGGCCCGCCGGTGCCACCGGCCCGCTGCCCACCGTCTTCGACATCCACGGCGGCCCGACCTGGCACGACAGCGACGCCTTCGCGGCGGCCCCGGCGGCCTGGGTGGACCACGGCTACGCGGTCGTCCGCGTCAACTACCGCGGCTCCACGGGCTACGGCCGCGCCTGGACGGACGCCCTCAAGCACCGGGTGGGCCTGATCGAGCTCGAGGACATCGAGGCGGTCCGGGAATGGGCGGTGAGCTCGGGTCTCGCCGACCCCGCCCGGCTGATCCTCACCGGCGGCTCCTGGGGCGGCTACCTCACCCTCCTCGGCCTCGGCGCCCAGCCCGACGCGTGGGCCGTGGGCATCGCGGCAGTCCCCGTCGCCGACTACGTCACGGCCTACCACGACGAGATGGAGGCCCTGAAGGCGATGGACCGCACGCTGCTCGGCGGCACCCCCGAGGAGGTCCCGGAGCGCTTCGAGGCCTCGTCCCCGCTGACGTACGTCGACAAGGTGCGGGCCCCCGTCTACATCTCCGCCGGGGTGAACGACCCCCGCTGCCCCATCCGCCAGATCGACAACTACGTCAGGCGCCTGGAAGCGAGGGGAGCGGCGCACGAGGTGTACCGCTACGACGCGGGCCACGGCTCGCTGGTGGTGGACGAACGCATCAAGCAGGTACGACTGGAACTGGAGTTCGCGGAACGACACCTTCGGTAGGAGGTGGGGGGCGAGACATCCTCGCCCCCCACCACCCACCCACCCATCCCGCCCGGGGGGCCTACGCCCCCGACCCCCCACGCCGCCTGCGCCGCAGCAGCTCCGCCAGACCCCGCCGGGTAGCGGCCAGCACCACCCGGTCCGAGCCCCGCAGGACATACGTGTCCGGCAGATCCCACACCAGCCCCGACCCGCCCTGCCGCTCCCGCCCCGTGTCCAGCGCCAACACCCGCCAGTACCCCGCCCGAAACGCCTCCCCGACCGTCTTGCCCTCCAACTGCGCATGCCCCCCGACCTGCAGCGCGGCGAACAGCAACACCCGCCGCTCCACCGGGATCGCCCCCAGGATCTGCCGCCCCATCATCGCCCCGGCGAACGACGGCGCCGACAGGTGCGACACGCTTCGGCTCCGGGTCAGGGCCTGGGGGTGGGCGGCTCGCAGGGTGCGGTACACGGCGGTGGCGAAGTCGTCGTCGTACAGGCGGAGCACCACCCGTAGGTCGGGGCGCAGTGAGCGTGCGTAGAGGGCCGCTTCGAGGTTGGTGGTGTCGGAGCTGGTCACCGCCAGCAGTGCGTGCGCGCGGTGGATCTTCGCGGCTTCCAGAACGCCCTCCTGGGTGACGTCGCCCAGGACGACCGGTACCCGCAGCCGTCGGGCCACCGCCAGGCCGCGTGCCTCGGGTCCCGCCTCGACGCAGACCACGGGGATGTTCAGCTCGCGCAGGCGGATCAGTACCCGGGTGCCGATCTTGCCCAGCCCGAGCAGTACGACGTGCCCGCCGAGCCCCCGGGGAGGCCGGCGCAACGCCCCCGCCCCGCGGAACGTCCCGAGCGCCTCCAGTACCGCCGCCAGCAGCACCGGTAGCAACAGCAACCCCACCAGTCCGGAGAGGAGCTGGAGGATCTGGCGGTCGGTGCTCGAGCCGATGGCCGGGTCGTTGATGGAGAACAGGTCCAGCAGTGTCAGGTACAGGGCCCCCAGCGGATGGATGCCGGTCGCCAGCCACAACGCCACCGCCAGCAGGAACACGCACGCCACCAGCCCGGCCAACGAGATCCGCAGTCGCCGCGAGAAGAGGGAGGCGAACGAGGGCACCATCCCCACCCCCCGCCCGGCCGGCAGCGCGGGCCCGGCCGAGTACGACACCTGCTCCAGCACCACCGACCCGCGCCGCCCGGCCGCGTCCCGCACCGCCGCCGCGTCGGGCAGCAGCAGCGGCCCCTGCTCACCGCTGGCCTCGGAACCGTCCGCGAAGGCAGGGTCGTTGGCGTTCGCGGAGAGCAGCGCGAGCGTGGGCAGGCCCGGCAGGTCGGGCCCCCCGGGCTCGGCCGGCAGCCGTTCCACGGCCCGCAGCAGCAGTCCGTCCGTCTGGACGACCTTGCTGGTGCCGACGACGGCGGTCGCGGCCAGTGCGGGTGCGGCGGTGTCCGCGTCGGACAGGACGGTGGTCGAGGCGTCGCTCGCCGCCCCGTCTCCCGGCGCGCCTCCGGTGGCCAACGCGGCCGCCTGGTCGAGGAGTTCCTCGATGTGCTGGCCCAACCGCCGGTTGTAGAGCCGCAGGACGAGCCGCAGCCGGGGATTGAGCCGGCGAGCGGTGAGGGCGGCCCGGATGTTGGTCTCGTCGTCGTCGTACACGAGCGCCAGCGCGGCGGCCCGCTCCACACCCGCCTCGGCGAGCACGGCCTCGGTGGCCTCCACGGCCTCCAACGTCCGCTGTCCGCTCGCGGGTTCGCTCGGGGCGGTGGGCGTGCCGTTGCCCGCCGCCCGGTTGACGGCCGCGCTCACCACCCGGTCGAGCAGCGCCGCCGACACGGCGCGGGCCCGCCCCACGACCGGCGGCCGAACCGTCCGCTCGGCGGGCGGCACGACGAGCGTGACCTGCTCCTCGTACACCCCCCGCAGCTCGGCGGCGAGGCGGTGCGCGAGACCGTCGTCACCGCACACCACCATGTGCGCGCCGGCGGTCCCCGGCGGCTGACCCTGATTCGGAACGCTCCCCACGAGGGAGAAGACTGCCTCACCGGGACGGGAGGTTCCACGGACGAGGTGAACAGCCGGTACGGAACTCCCGTATGAAAGGGGAGGGAATGCGAGAAACAGGCATCAGGGAGAACACGGAAGCCGGAGGTGCGCGACCCGTGGCCATCACCAGAGCGGCCTCGCACGAGGAGGGCGCCCGCCGGGACCGACCGCAGGTACCTCCCGCGCCGTCCGCACCACCCGCGCCGTCCGCACCACTCGCGCCGCCCGACGAGCCCCGGCGGCTCACCTCGCCCCTGGTCCTGACGATGCTGCTGCTCCTGATGGTGCTGCTGCAGAGCCCCATCCGGCGCGCGCTGTCCGCGCCGGTGATGCAGAGCTGGACGACGGTGTTCGTGGCGGTGGTGGTGCAGGCGCTGCCGTTCCTGGTGCTCGGGGTGCTGCTGTCGGCGGCGATCGCGGTCTACGTACCGCCCTCCTTCTTCGCCCGCGCCCTGCCGTCCCGCCCCGGACTCGCCGTCCCGGTCGCCGGGGTCGCGGGCGCGCTGCTGCCCGGCTGCGAGTGCGCGTCGGTCCCGGTGGCCGGTGCCCTGGTCCGCCGGGGCGTGACCCCGGCCGCGGCCCTCGCCTTCCTGCTCTCCGCCCCGGCGATCAACCCGATCGTGCTGACGGCGACGGCCGTGGCCTTTCCCCGCAACCCCGAGATGGTGCTGGCCCGTTTCGTCGCCAGTCTGCTCGTGGCGTGCGCGATGGGCTGGCTGTGGCAACGGCTGGGCCGCACGGACTGGCTGCGGCTGCCGGCCCACGCGCCGCATGAGGGGGAGACCAAGGGGGCCGCGTTCTGGGACTCGGTCCGGCACGACGTGATGCACGCGGGCGGCTTCCTGGTCCTGGGCGCGATGGCGGCGGCGACCCTGAAGGCCGTCGCCCCGGAGAGCTGGCTGCGCACGGCCGCGGAGAACCCGGCGGTCGCCGTCCTGACGCTGGCCGTCCTCGCGGTGGTCCTCTCCATCTGTTCGGAGGCGGACGCGTTCGTCGCCGCGTCCCTGACCCAGTTCTCCCTCACGGCCCGGCTCGCCTTCCTGGTGGTCGGCCCGATGATCGACCTCAAGCTGTTCGCGATGCAGGCGGGCACCTTCGGCCGGGGCTTCGCGTTGCGCTTCGCCCCGGCGACCTTCGCGCTGGCCATCGTGTCGGCGGTCCTGACGGGATGGGTCCTGCTGTGAACCGACAGTCCCAGGCGGCCGTCCTCTTCCTCCTCGGCGCGGCCCTGCTGCACGCCGGCACCACCGATCTCTACCTCCGCTACGTCAAGGCCGGCCTGCGCCCGCTGCTCCTGGCGTCCGGCGCGATCCTGATCGTCACGGCGCTGGCGACGGCCTGGTACGAACACCGCAGGACGAAGACGAAGCGCGAGCAGGAACAGCAGGAACAGCAGGAACGGGAGCAGCAGCAGGAGCTGCAGACAGCAGACGCGGGCGCCCCCGCCGCTCCCGAACACACCGCTCCCGAGCACACCGCTCCCGAGCACACCGCTCCCGGGCACGCCCACCCCGAACCCCGGGTCTCCTGGCTCCTGATCCTCCCCCTCCTGGCCCTGATCCTGGTCGCCCCGCCGGCCCTGGGCTCGTACAGCGCGACCCGCACCGGTACGGCCCTCCAGGAGCCCCTCGCCTACCCGGCCCCCCCCGCCACGGACCCGCTGCCCCTGAGCGTGGTCGACTACGCGGGCCGTGCCGTATACGACCACGGCCGCACCCTCGCCGGCCGCGAGGTCCGCCTGACCGGCTTCGTGGCCCTGGACCACGACGGCACGCCCTATCTGGTCCGCATGGCCCTCAACTGCTGCGCCGCCGACGCCCAGCCGGTCAAGGTCGGCCTGACCGGCGACATCCCCCCGGTCCTCCAGCCGGACACCTGGCTGACCATCACCGGCACCTACACCCCCCGCACCGTCCACGACCCGGTCAACGACGGCCCCATCCCCTTCATCGAGGTCACCACCGCCACCCCGACCACGACCCCGCGGGACCCCTACGACGAGTCGTGGAACAACTGAGGGGTGGAACTCTCCGCGATACAGCCCGGTTAAGGCTCCCTCAACCCCTGGTGGCCGGGCGGTTAGCGCCTCATGATGGGGCCATGACGGCGGCCTCGCGTGCCTTGACACGACTGGCGACCTGGCCCGACCTCGCGGAGGTCCGGCCCAGCTGCGGCACCGGTCGGGCGTTGCGCTCGGGCCGGGTCGAGATCGCGCACTTCCACTCCGACCGGAGTGTCGACCTGCATCTCACCGGTAAGGCGATCCACCGGTTCGAGAGGGATCTGAGGCACTCCAGCGCGATCCGGCTGCTGCCCGGTTCGCCCTGGGTGACCGTCCATCTGGAGTGCGAGACGGACATCGACCTGCTCATGACGCTGGTCAGCGCCGCTCTCCAGGCCCACCAGCGGCACCCGGACATGGACCTCACCGCCCTTCCGCGCTGCAACGAGCACCGGGAAGTGGCGCTCACCCGCGACAGCGCCTGCGGCATCTAGACCCCCGAGGCACCTTTCACCCGGTGCCGCGATCCGTGCCGGTCGGCAGCCTGCCCGCCCCGGCCGTCTGGTGAGCTGACGGTCCGTCAGTTATGGTCGCCCTGGAGTGCGCCGACGCCGATGCCGATACGGAAGGGGCGAGCGCCATGGAGACCGAACCGGATCGTCCGACCCGTCCTCCCCTGAGCCCGCAGCCGCCGGGCGTTCCCCGCTGGGTGGCGATGTTCTACGACCCGGCCTCGACGTCCTGGCGGCCGGGCGCCGAATCCCCCGACCGCACCCCCGTGCTGTACGCGATCGGCGAGATGACGCAGGTCAAGCGGGCCCGGGGCGACGAGGTCGCCGTCGCTCTGTGGGGGCCGAAGGACGGTGAGTGGCACCGCTACGACCCGTCCCCGGCCGCGGTCGCGGTCGCGGCGGAGGCATCGCCGCCGCCGGGCGACGGCGCCGCACGGCCCGGCCACGCCAAGCTCGCGGAACGCATGGAGGACCGTCGGCACCAGGTCCTCATGGCGGGCCTGAGCAAGGCGGGCCTCTACGATCTCGCGCCGGACGACGTGACGGCCGTCCGGACCCTGGTCGACCAGGTGGACGAGGCCACGCTGCGCAGGGTCGCCCACTGGATGGCCCTGGCCGGCGGGCCGGTTGGGTGAGGGGGCCGGAGGGCAGACACGTCGTATGACGGTCTCCGTGAACCGCGAACTCTGTTACGGCTCCGGCGAGTGCGCCTTCCGCCTGCCCTCCGTCTTCACCACGGCGGACGACGGCTTCGGAGCCGTCGTCCCGGGACGCGAGGACACGGGCGACGACCCGGAGGTGCGGGACGCGGCCGAGCGCTGCCCGTCGCAGGCCATCAGTCTCTGAGCGCGCCCCCGGGCGGATAGCTCCAGCGGAAGGACTCCAGCGCGCGGGTCCGCGCCTCCACCACCGCCATGCGCGCCTCCCGTTCGGCGGGGTCGACATGCGCGGACTGGCCCGTCACCTGACCGTCCCACTTGCGGTAGAGGAGTCCGGTCCGCGCCGAGAACCAGCCGCGGCTCACCGAGTTGAGCGCCAGCAGGACGCCGGTGTCCTCGGACGCCGGCAGGGCCATCCAGCCGCCGAGCGCGGTCAGCAGGTCCCGTCGTACGAAGAGACTCGCGGGGTGCACCGGCGCGCGGAAGTCGTTCGCCTTCCAGTGGTCGAGGACGGCCCCCCGCTCGATCGGACCCTCGGCGGGGTCGCCGGGGAAGCCGATCGTGGAGCCGTCCGGCAGGAGGTCCAGGGCGCTCGATGTCGCCCAGCCGAGGCCCGGATCGCGTTCCAGGGCTGCCAGATCGCGGGCCAGGGTGCCGGGCGCGAGCCGGTCGTCGGCGTCCAGGACCTTCACGTACTCGCCCTCGGCGTGCGCGAGCGCGATCGTGCGGGCGACTCCCGGTCCGCCCGGGCGCCCCTGACGGAAGGTCACCCGGGTGTCGTCGGGCACACGGGACGCGACCTCGTCCGTCGTGCCGTCCTCCTGGATCACCCAGTGCCAGTCCCAGCCGGGGGGCAACTCCTGGGTGCGCAGCGACTCGTAGGCCTCGGGCAGATACCGGGCCGAAGGGGCGTGCACGGCGGTGACTATGACGATGCGTCGGCTCACGAGGGCACTTCCGGGCGAAGTTCCGGGAGATCCAGGCGCCCTGAGCGCTCGCGTCCCCCGTTGTCACGGACCGCGATCACTCTGCTGGGTATCGGCACCCCGTCAGCCTACGACTCCCGGTCACCGGAACTCACCGAGGGTGCACCGAGGGCGCAGCGAGGGTGCACCGAGGGGGCGCCGACGGGGCTCACCGAGACGGGGCCGGGCGGGAAAGGGTGCGGGAAACGGCGCGGGAAAGGGCGGGGCCGGCCGGGAAAGGGCAGGGAAAGGCCCGGTCGCTGGCGACGGGGGATGCACCAGCGACCGGGCTATGGCCAAGGCTAACAAGGCGGCCGGGTCGGCGGGAGCCGACTTCTCAGGTGCCCTGCCGTTGTGATCGGGATCACTCTCCCGGTCAGTCCTCGCACGGGGGCTCGTAGGAGAGCCGGGGCAGGTATTCGTGCCACTTGTCGGCCGTCAGCACGCCTCGCGTGGTCGCGCAGATACGGCTGATCGCCGCGTCGACGTCCAGGTTCCACAGCCGTACGGTGTCGGCGCCGCTGGAGACGCCGAGCATGTGGCTGCTGGGACTGAAGGACAGGAAGTTGCCGGTCTTGGCGTTGGGGCTCATCGACTGCCCGATGGGGGAGGCCCCGGTCGGGTCGGTCACGTTCCACAGCCGGATCGTGTTGTCGTTGCCGCCGCTGGCGAGGGTGTCGCCGTCCTGGCTGAAGGTCAGCGACACCACCGCCTCGGTGTGGCCGGTGAGGGGCGAGCCCCGCCGGGACGCCTGCGCCGGGTCGGTCACGTCCCACAGCCGTACCGTGTCGTCGTCGCTGCCGCTGGCCAGCGTGTGGCCGTCCGGGCTGTAGACGAGCGCGTTGACCGGGCCGACGTGCCCGGTGAGCGGCTTGCCGACGGGCGTGGTGTGCCGGGGGTCGGTCACGTTCCACAGCCGTACGGTGTGGTCCGCGCTGCCGCTGGCGAGGGTGCGTCCGTCCGGGCTGAACACGAGGGCGTTGACGAACCCCTTGTGCCCGGTGAGCGGGGGGCCGAGCGCGGTGGCGTGGGCGGGGTCGCCGACGTCCCACAGCTGGATCGTGCGGTCGTCGTAGGCCGTCGCCAGCGTGCGTCCGTCCGGCGCGAAGGCCAGTGCGTCGGGGCCCAGGAACCGGGTGCGCAGCTCGACGGGCGGCCCCGCGGAGACCGGCCGGGCCGGGTCGGTGACGTCCCACAGGTACACCGCCCGGTTGGCCGTCAGCACCGCGAGCGTACGGCCGTCGGGTGAGAACGCGAGCGTGCGCTCGCTGCCGTCGTCGGGCATGAAGGGCGCGCCCAGCGTGACGGGCCGGTCGGGGTCCGCCACGTTCCACAGCCGGACCCTGCCGTCGCGGGCGGCCGTGGCCAGCACCCGCCCGTCCGGCCGGAAGGCGCCGCTGCGGCCGATCATGTCCGACGTCGGGATCGACCAGAGCCGGACCTTGCTGTCGCCGTTGCCGGTGGCGAGGGTCCGGCCGTCGGGGCTGAAGCCGACGGCGTACATCTCGCCGCTGCCCCCCGCGAGCGGCTCGCCGACCTGCGAGGCGTACGCCGGGTCGCTCACGTTCCACAGGGTGGCCGTGCTGTCCGCGCTGCCGGCGGCCAGCATGGTCCCGGCGGGGTTGAACGCGACCGACCACACGGGGCCGGTGTGCCCGGTGAGCGGTGGGCCTAGCTGCGTCGCCCGGCCGGGGTCGGTCACGTTCCACAGCCGGATGGTGTCGTCCGCGCTGCCGCTGGCGAGGGTGCCCCCGTCGGGGCTGAAAGCCAGCGAGTGCACGGTGTCGGTGTGACCCGTCAGGATCCTGTCGATGCGCTCCGGCCGGCGCGGGTCGGCCGTGTCCCACAGCCGGATCGTGTTGTCGTCGCCGCCGGCCGCGAGGGTCCGGCCGTCCGGGCTGAACGCCACGGAGCGCACGGCGGCAGTGTGGCCGGTCAGCGCGCCGAGCGGCGTCGGCCCACCCGGTTTCGTCATGTCCCACAGCCGTACGGTGTGGTCCTCGCCCGCGGAGGCCAGGGTCCGCCCGTCCGGGCTGAAGGCGAGCAGGTAGATCGTGCCGGTGTGGCCGGCCAGGGGCTTCCCGAGCGGCCGCGGGTGGGCGGGATCCCGGACGTCCCACAGCCGGACGGTGCCGTCGTCGCCCGCACTGGCCAGGGTGTGGCCGTCCGGGCTGAACACCGCGCTGCTCACCCAGCTCCGATGGCCGGTCAGGGGCTTGCCCAGGGGCTTGGGACGGGACCGGTCGCCGACGTCCCACAGCCGGACGGTCCGGTCGTAGCTGGCGGTGGCCAGGACCTTGCCGTCCGGGCTGAACGAGGTGAGGTAGACGGCACCGGTGTGGCCGAGGAGCGGTGTGGCCAGCGGCGCGTTCACGATCGAGATCAGCCGGTTGTTGGTGCCCGCGTCGTCCCGCCGCAGGTCGTGCGCCACCAGGTCGAGCTGCGCGGACAGCGACGGATCCGTGTACTGGACGCGGTCGGCCTCCGCGACCACCTGCTCGAACACGGCGTCGTTGCGCTGCTGCCAGGCGACCACGGCCGCGCCGACGGCGAGGATCGCCAGCACCACCAGCGCCGACACGGCGCCCCGGCTGATCCACACGATGCGCCTGCGCAGCCTGACCGACGCGGCCAGGAACTCCACCGCGCTGCGGGTCAGGAAGGTGTCGCCGGCGGACTTCGCCCAGCTGTGGGCCTGCTCCAGCCGGGATCCCCGGTAGAGCAGCGCCGCGTCACGGTTCGAGCTGTCCCAGGCCCGGCCGTCCTCCTCCAGCCGCTGACGCAGCAGATGGTCGCTGCGGTCCTCGTCGATCCAGTCGCGCAGCCGCGGCCAGGCGTGCAGCAGCGCCTCGTGGGTGATCTCGACGGTCTCCGCGTCGAGGGTCACGAGCCGGGCGCGCACCAGGGCCTCGAGCGACTCCTCCGTCTTGCCGGGGTCGGCCGACTCCTCCGCCAGTTGCCGACGGGTGCCCCGGCGCCGGGTGGCCTGGGTGTCCTCGCCGAGCCGGACCAGCCGCATCAGGAGCAGCCGGGCCGCCGTACGCGCCGCCGGGTCGAGCCCGGACCAGGCCCGCTCGGCGGTCGCCGCCACCGCGCCCTGGATGCCGCCCGCCGCGCGATAGCCGGCCAGCGTCAGCCGTCCCGCCTTCCGACGCTGCCAGGTGGCGAGCAGGGCGTGCGAGAGAAGGGGAAGCGCGCCCGCGTGCGCTCCGCGCGGGCCGTCGACGGTCACCTCACGGATGATCAGCTCCGCCAGCCCGGGCTCGAGCTCCAGCCCCACGGCCCTGGCCGGCCCGGTCACCGCCTCGCGCAGCTCCGAAGTGGACAACGGCCCCAGCACCATGTGCCGGTGCTGGAGCGCGTCGGAGAGCTCGGGGTGGCTGAGGCACTCCTCGTAGAAGTCGGCGCGGACACCGAGGACGACGAGGACGGGGGGCGGTAACGGCCTGCCGTCCGGGCCGGGGTCGGGGTCGGCGGGGGTGCAGGCGTCGTGCAGGAGCTGGATGAAGAGGCGCCGGTCCGACGCGTCGGGACAGAGGGTGAAGGCCTCCTCGAACTGGTCGACGATGATGACGGGGCGGGCGGGGAGACCGGAGGGGGAGGAGGGGTCGGACGCTCTGGAGGAGGCGGACGCTCTGGAGGAGGCGGAACCTTCGGAGGAGGCGGCCGTGTCTCGTCGCGCCCAGGCGGTGACGGCCTCCCGTACGGCCCGCGCGAAGCCGGGGGTGCCGGGTTTCCCGCCGGGAGCTGTGGCCGAGGTCGAGGTCGAGCCAGAGCCAGCGGCAGAGCCAGAAGCAGAGGCAGAGCCAGCGGCAGAGGCAGAGGTCGATGCCGATGTGGTGAAAGGGGCGAGCTCGGGGATACGGCTGGTCAGCTCGGCGAGCGGATCGGCGCCCGGCACCAGTTGCAGGACCCGCGCGCAGTCGCCTGCCTTCGCCGTCCGGCCGCCGCGGTTCCGGTCGGCGACGAGCGAGACCGCACCGTTCTGCAGGGCGGGCACGAGACCGGCGCTGAGCAGGGAGGACTTGCCCGCCCCGGAGGCGCCGACCAGCATGACCAGGCCGCCCGTCCGTTCCGCCGCGCGAAGCTGGGCGACGAGGGCGTCCGTGCTCCGCTCCCGGCCGAAGAACCAACGGGCGTCCTGCTCGCGGTACGAGGCGAGCCCGCGATAGGGGCACACCCCTCCGGGGACACCCTGAGCCTCGGCGGCCGGCCGCTCGCCCTCCTCTTCCGTCACCGGGGGGACGGGGGCGTCGCCGACGACCGGATCGGCCACCGCCCGCTCCCACAGCCGCTGCCACTGGCCGAGGTCGTACAGCCCGGTGGACACCGGTGCGGGTCGCGCGCGCCGTGCCTCGGGGATCAGGACGTGCAGTACGGCGGCGAGGGCGGCGAACTGGGCGGGTACGTTCCTGGCCCGTCGCCAGTCGCTGATCCGCTGGGTGGACACCCTTACGGGCCGTCCCCGCTCGTCGACCCGCTGGAGTCGGGCGACCGTCTCGGACACGCGCTTGAGCGGAGGGTTGCCGGCCTCCTTGTACAGCAGCGCGAGTCGTTCCGCGAAGGCTGTGCGTGCGCCCGAGTCGGAACTCAAGGCCTCCACCCCTAACTTCCCCCGCACCTGCAATCCGGACCGGAAAAACCACTTTATATGGCTGACCTGCGGTTAAGTGGCTGACCGGACATCGGATCCTCCTCGGTTCGGGCCTCAGCTGGCAGGATCCGGAGGCAGAAGCGCATGAACCGGGCGTAACGCGGGCGACCGCGCGCCCGGCGCGCGCGAACCGCGCCGTCGTGGCGTGGTCGACTCCACCCGCACCGTTCGTCACCGGTCCGCACGAGGGGAGGGACCGGTGGCCAACGGTGCGGCGTGTGACGTTCCTCGGGTTTCGACGAGACGACGGTGAGCGCCGACAGGCCGAGCGCGACCGACCGGGCCGGGGGTCAGCCGGGTGGCGGCTCGGCGGGCCTGCCGCTTCCAGGCCGCCCGCGCGTCAGCGTTCCCGCGGGGCCGTGCACAGGGCCCAGATCACGAAGGCGTACAGCGCGATCAGGGTGAGCGACCAGACGGGGTAGTACGGGATCGACAGGAAGTTGGCGATGATCAGCAGCCCCGCGATGCCGACCGCGACGACCCGCGCCCAGGTGGCACGCGAGAAGAGACCGACGCTCACGCCGATGGCGATCACGCCGAGGACCAGCTGGATCCAGCCCCAGCTCGTCAGGTCGAACTTGAAGACGTAGTTGGGGGTGGAGACGTAGATGTCGTCCCCGGCGATGGCCATGATGCCCCGGAACAGATCGAGGACACCGGCGAGGAACAGCATCACGCCGGCGAACGTCACCAGCCCGCCGGCGGTCGCCTCGGACGCGGACGACCTGTGGTGCACCGTGCTCGTGGTCATGGCGGATTCCTCACTTCGTCGGTGATGCGCGATGTGCGGCACTGCCTCTCCGAGCCTGTGGCGTGGCCGGGGGCGGGGAGATCACCCGAGGCGGGTGAAGTTTGCGGCGCGGATCCCTGGTGCCCTGGTAGCGGACACACCGGCGATGCGGCAGGCGTCCGGGCGCTCGTACCGGCCGACGCCGACCGCGCTCCCGTCGAGGCGCGGGCACGCGGACCGCTCATGACCGGCCGAAGGGAGCCCGCAACCTCGCCATGGCCATGACCTTCGTCGACGCCCCGGGCGTCCGGCGAGACCACCCCACGGAGCCGCAGCCATGACCGACAACCAACTGGACGGACACGACGTGCGGCACCGCGCCCCGAAGGAACGGGCCGCGCTCGGCAAGGCCGCGCGGGCGAACGCGCCCCGCTCCAGCCATGCCGAATTCGCGCCCGGACCGAAGCGGCCGGACCCCTTGAAGATCATCGAGAAGCAGTCGGCGACCCGGCTGCCCGGCCTCGTGCCGATCCGCTACAGCAGGATGTCCGAGTCGCCGTTCCGGTTCTACCGGGGGGCCGCCGCCATCATGGCGTCCGACCTCGCGAACACTCCGACGACGGGGCTGCGCACCCAACTGTGCGGTGACGCCCACATGTTGAACTTCCGGCTGCTGGCCTCACCCGAGCGCCGCCTGATGTTCGACATCAACGACTTCGACGAGACGCTGCCGGGCCCCTGGGAGTGGGACGTCAAGCGCCTGGCCGCGAGCCTCGTCATCGCGGGCCGGGCGAACGGCTTCAGCACGAAGGAGCGGGCCAGGATCGTACGGGCCACCGTGCGGTCGTACCGGGAGAGCATGCGGTCCTTCGCCGGACTCGGCAACCTGGCCGTCTGGTACGCCCAGTTCGACGTCAACTGGGTACGGGACCGGTTCGGGGCGGACCTGTCCGCGCGGGGCCGCGAGCGGTGGGCGCAGGCCGTGACCAAGGCGCTCTCGCACGACACCCTCCAGGTCTTCGACAAGCTCACCCACGTCGTCGACGGCAGGCGCCTCATCGCCCCCGACCCCCCGCTCATCACCCGCCTCGACGACCTGCTGCCCGGTGAAGGCCGCGGGGGCGACGTGGAGAAGGGCATCCGCCGGCTGATCGAGCGCTACGGCCAGTCCCTCCAGTCGGACCGGCGGTACCTGCTGGAGCAGTACCGGGTGGCCGACATGGCCCGCAAGGTCGTCGGCGTGGGCAGCGTGGGCACCCGCTGCTGGATCGTGCTGCTGCTGGGCAGGGACGACGAGGATCCGCTGTTCCTGCAGGCCAAGGAGGCCGACGAGTCGGTGCTGGCGCCCTTCGCAGGGGTGAGCACGTACCGGACGCAGGGCGAGCGGGTGGTCGCCGGACAGCGGCTGATGCAGGCCACCAGCGACATCTTCCTGGGCTGGGAGCGCGTCGAGGGCATCGACGGCCGGCGACGGGACTTCTATGTACGGCAGTTGCGGGACTGGAAGTGGGTCGCCGTGGCCGAGGACATGGTGCCCCGCGGCATGCGAACCTTCGGCGCGCTGTGCGGCGCGACGCTGGCCCGCGCCCATGCGAGGTCCGGCGACCGGATCGCCATCGCCGCCTATCTGGGCGGCGGCGACAGCTTCGACCGGGCGCTGGTGACCTTCGCCGAGCAGTACGCCGACCAGAACGAGCGCGACCACGAGGCACTCGTCACCGCCGTCAAGGAGGGCCGACTGCCGGCCCAGGCGGCCTGAAGGCGGGCGGGCCAGGCGGCGGCCCAGGCGGCGGAAGGCGGGCGGCCCAGGCGGCGTGAAGGCGGGCGGGCCGGCAGGTGCGGAGGTGGCTCACAGCGGCACCCCGCACCTGTCGGCCGGCTTCCGTCCCACTGCCTCCGGCCTCCGGCTCCGGCCTCCGGCCACCGCCTCCGGCCTCTGCCCCGCGGCCGTTCAGACGACCCGGTAGCGCAGGTGGGTCACGGACCAGTGAAGCCCCCTGAGCCGCCTCATCGGTGACGGCGCGGCAGGTCCCGGTCCGAGGTCCCGGAGCGGGCCGTCGCCAAGGACCCGCGTCGTCCCGGGGCGCGGGGGAGTAGGTTGGGGGAGCGAGGATCCTTCGTACACCGGCGTTCAGGCCGGTCTCGTCCTCCTGGTTCGACCACACCGGGTGCTCCGCGCTCGAGGCAGGTTCCGCCTTATGGCAGCCGAAGCCGCTCACCGGTCCGATCGTGCCTCGGCCGCGCCGAGGGTGTCGTCGTACCCGGCGGTCGCCCGGCAGGCCGCCGACGCGCTCCGCTGGTTCTTCGCCTGTGACGACGCCGGGAGCTCTCCTGCGAGGCGCGAAGACGACGGCTCGCGCGGACAGTCCATCGTGGACGGCAGAAGCCGCTGACCGCCGCCCCCGCGGCACCTCCGTCCCCCTCCGGCAGGGCAGCGCTACCCCCGGCCGCCGCGCACCGTCCACCGCCTCTGCCCGAGCACCGGCCACCAGCCACCGCGCACCGGCCACCGCGACCTGCCCGAGCACCGGCCCGGCCACCGCGCACCGGCCACGCGACCTGCCCACGGCCCCCTGCCCACCGACCACCGCCCACTGATGCGGCCGCCGTACGGCAGCCGACAGGAGCAGATATGACCATCGCACTGCAGCCCCCGCTTCCCTCCCAACCCCTTCTCCGCCTGAGCCTGGCGCCCCGCGGCACCATGCCACGGTCCATCGACGGCGCATGGTGGCCCCGCTCCTACGACCTGCTCGCCGAACTGCCCCGCCTTCTGGGCGGACTGCCGCCCGAGTGGGGCCAGATCACCAGCGTCACCGTCAGCGGGGCGAAGTGGTCCGCGACGCCCGGCCGGACCCTTGTCTGCAACCAGGTGGTACGACTGCGCAGAACCGTGACGGCATCCGCCCCGGACACCGTCGTCCTGCTCGCGCCCGGCCAAGGTCGCTGGGATCTGCTGGTCGTCCCTCCGGACTCCACCGAGCAGGCCGCACGGTTGTCCATGACAGCCGCGGCAGACGCCCACTCCTGACATCACCCGGCGGACGGACCGGCGGACGGACCACTGGCGGACCGGCGGACGGACCGCTGGCGGACCGGTCGGCGAAGTCCGTTCGCCTTGTCCGAGGAGTAGCCTGGAGTGACCGAGGGCACTTCGCGCACCGGCTCTCATGCCCGTGTCGTTTTCGGCGATTCACTATGCCGGGCCGGTCGCCACCGGCCCGGGGCAGGGTTCGCGTCATGACTGCGACCGTTTCCCCCTCGCCGACACTCGAAGCCGAAGACCGGTCCTCCCCGTCCTCCCTCCGTCTGTCGCTCGCTCCCGTCGGCTCCGCCCCGGCGCTGCTGGACGGCGCATGGTGGCCCCGTTCCCGCGATCTGGCGGCGGAACTCCCCTCTCTGACAGCCGTACTGGAGCCGCAGTGGGGGCGGATCACCCGGGTCACGGTGAATCCCACCCACTGGCCGGTCGTCCCGCGCAAGGTGACTGTGGCCGGGCACGTGGTGAACGTCGGCTGGTTCCTGGCCGAGCAGGACCCGCACGAACTGTTGCTGCTCTCCTACCGCTTGGGCCGCTGGAACCTCCTGGTGGTCCCGCCGCTGACGGATCCCGCCTCGGCCGCCTGGCTGATGGCCGCCGCGAGCGACCCACGGGGCACGTCGACCGCGAGCCGGTTGATGGAGGAGGCGGCGCGCCGGCGGACGGCGTCCGAGACCGACCGGGCCGTGGAAGCGGTCTGGGATTCCGAAGGCGGGCACGAGGCCGGCGGCCGGATCGCATGTCCACGTGTCCCGGCCGGCACCGCGGCGATGCCGCCTCGGTCGATGGTGAGGTGAGGACCGTGGAGACGTTCGTGGTCGTGATCGTGATCCTCGCGATGATCGCCGTCGGGGTGTTCCTCATCCACCGGCTCAACTCGCAGCACAGCGAACGCATCGCCGCCTTCCACTACGCCCGCTCCGGGACGCCCCTCACGGGACCGGGACCGTCGCAGCCGACTCCGCGCAAGACCCGCGGCCGGCGAGCGTCGCGACGGCAGTCGCGGACGACTCCACCCCCGGCGCCGCACCCCTGAGGTGTCCTGCTCGGACGCGTGGGCGCGGTCAGTCCGCCGGTCTCCCGCCCGCGGCCTCCGTCGGTGGGCGGGAGACCGGCAGAAGACGTGACCGGCTCACCGTGAAGCCGACCGAGGCGCCACCGCCGGGCCGCGCATCCGCCGACACGGAGCCGCCGTGGGCCTCCGCGACGTCGTGGACGATGGCGAGGCCGAGTCCGGAGCCGGGCAGACCGCGAGCGCTGTCGGCCCGGTAGAAGCGGTCGAACACGCGAGGCGTGTCGTCGGCGGTGATGCCGGGCCCCCGGTCGTGGACGGTGACCGCTCCCCGGCGGATGCGCACCTCGATGGGCTCGTCGCCGTCGGCGTCGAACTTGGCGGCGTTCTCCAGCAGATTGCCCACCGCGCGTTCGAGGCCCTGGGGGCGGCCTCGGACCACGGAGCCGTCGGCGTCGACATGGACCAGGCGTCCGCTGCGCCGGTACACGCGCCGCGCCGCTCGCCGCGCCACCTCGGCCAGGTCCACGGGTTCCTCGGTCTCCTCGCGGCCGCCCGCCAGGGCCAGTTCGACGAGTTCGTCGACCAGGTGACCGAGTTCGCGCGTCTCGTGCCGGACGTCGTCGAGGAGCCGGTCGCGGGAGTCGGGGGACAGCTCGCTCACCCGGTGCAGCACGGTGGCGTTGGCCAGCAGGCTGGTCAGCGGGGTCCGCAGCTCGTGGGCGGCGTCGTGCACCAGCCGTTCCTGGGCCTCGCGGGCCGCGACCATGCGGCCGAGCATCCTGCTGAAGGACGCGGAAAGCCGCCCGACCTCGTCGCGTCCGTCCACCGGTTCCACGGCGTAGTGGGTGACGCGGCCGTCCGTGCTGACCTCCTCGGCGACTTCGGCCAGCCGGGCCAGCCGTCGGGTGACGCGTCCGGCGAGCAGCCGGCCCGCGGCCGCCGCGACGAGCATGACCGCCAGACTGACCGCCGCGATCTGCCGCGCCATGCCGGCCAGCACCTGGCGGGTCTGGTCGACCTGGACGGCCACCTGCAGGGCGCCGCGGCTCTCGCCGAGTGCGGTCGTCAGCAGGCGGTAGCTGTGACCGCCCGCGTCGATCTCGGTGGTGTCCGACTGCCCGGCCTCGCCGGTGGCGGCGAGGGCGCGCGCGGCGTCGGACACCGGCAGCTTCTCCAGCGGGCCGCTCAGGCGGATGGGCGTGCCGTCCCGGCCCACGGCCTGCAGGACCGGCTGCGGTGCCGTTTCACCCCCCGGGGCGGGCAGGTCCAGCCCGGGAAAGGGCGCGGGGGTCCGAGTGCCGGTGTCCCCGCCGCCGGGGCTCGGGCCGACCGGGTCAGCCGGGTCGGCCGGGTCAGCGGGGCCGGTCGGGTCGGCCTGGTCGGTCGGGTCGGTCGGGTCGGCCGGAGTCTGCTCCTGGCGCTTCTCCATGCCACGGGTCAGGGCCACGGTGGTCGACCGCAGTGTCCGGTCGACCTCCGCGAACACGCTGTCGGAGGCGGCGAGGTAGCTCAGCGCACCGACCGTCACCGCCACCACGGCACCGACGGCGGCGAAGGCGAGCGCGAACCGCGAGCGCAGACTCACGGCCGCCGCGCCGCGTAACCCACGCCGCGTACCGTGCGGATCAGGTCGGGTGCCCCGGCATCGGTGAGCTTGCGCCGCAGGTAGCCGATGTACCCCGCGAGGTTCTTCGCGTCCACACCGGCGTCGGGACCCCAGACGCTCCGGTAGATCGCCGCATGGTCCAGAACGAGCCCCTCGTCGCGCACCAGCAGCTCCAGCAGGTCGAACTCGGTTCTGGTCAGCCGGAGTTCAGCCGCTCCCCACCAGGCGCGCCGCGTACCGGGGGAGATGCGCAGCGACGCCATCCGCAGCACGTCGCCGGAGCGCGAGCCCTCCTCGACCTCGTCGCCCGCGGCGCCCTCCCTGTTCCGTTCGGCCGACGAGGCGGGCGCTGCCGTCAGCACGGCCCGACGCAGGAGCGCCCTCAGACGCGCGAGCAGTTCGGGCACTTCGAAGGGTTTGGGCAGGTAGTCGTCGGCGCCGGCGTCCAGACCGTTCGCCCGGTCGGGGATCCCGGCCCGCGCGGTGAGCAGCAGCACGGGGGTGCGGTCACCGTCGGCGCGCAGCACCCGGCACACGGCCACACCGTCGATGTGCGGCATCATCACATCGAGGACGAGCGCGCTGAAGGACTCCCTGCGGGCCAGGACCAGGGCCTCCACACCGTCACCGGCGGTGACGACGCCGTACCCCTCCAGCTCCAGCGCCCGCTCGACGGCCTCGCGGACGGCACGATCGTCGTCGGCGACGAGGACACGTTCCGGCATGCGCGCATGCTCGCACAGCGTTCTGTGAGCCCCTTCTCATCCAATTCCGGACTGGCTCCGGCCGCGCTCTGAGACCGCTCTCCCACGATGGAGGACCCCACCACCCCCAGGCCACAGGAGCCCCATGTCCTCCCACACCCGCCCCGTTCTGCGCCGGCCCGTGGTGCTCGCCGCGTGCCTCAGCATCGCCCTCGGTACCGTCGGCTATCTCGCGTTCGACCCGGGGTCCGCCTCGGCGACGGTCGCCGAGCAGGCGGTCCCGGCCTCCGCGGCCCGCACCGGAGCCGGTGGCGCCAACACCGCCGAGGTCGTGAAGGCCGCCAACGCCTTCCTCGCGACGCTCTCCGACGAACAGAAGGACGCCGTCCTCTACGACTTCGACGACGAGGCGAAGAAGACCGGCTGGTCGAACTTCCCGACGCCCGTCGTCGAGCGCAACGGCCTGAAGCTGGGCGACCTCACCGACGCGCAGGACGCGGCGGCCATGAAGGTCATGGAGGCGGCGCTCAGCAAGCAGGGCTACGAGGAACTCGTCGAGATCCGCAAGGCGGACGACTACCTCGCGTCGCTGTCGGACAGCGGGGACAGCGCGTCGGCCTCCCCCACCGCCACCCGCACGCCTCCCTCCGGAGCCCCGACCGACGGCGCCACCGGCGGCCCCGGCGGCCCCGGCGGAGGAGGCGGCGGCGCCAACTTCGGCTCGGAGTGGTACTACCTCTCCTTCTTCGGACAGCCCAGCAAGACCGGCGAGTTCACCGTCCAGTACGGCGGTCACCACGCGGCGTACAACATCACCTACGCCGGGAAAAACGTGACCATGTCACCCACGCTGACCGCGGTCGAGCCGGAGGAGTTCATCCTCGACGACAAGGCCTACGCCCCGCTCGCGGACAAGAGGGCCGCCACCATCGGCGCCGTCCAGTCGCTCACCGCCGACGAACTGGCCGCCGCCGAGATCGACGGCAGCTTCGACGACCTCTACCTCGGCCCGGGCAACGACGGCCCCTTCCCGACCCAGCCCGAGGGCGTCCTCGTCAGCAGCCTCACCAAGAAGCAGCAGGCGAAGGTCACCGCGATGCTGCGCACCTGGGTCGACGACCTGGACGAGAAGGCCGCGGCACGGCTCCTGGCCAAGTACGTCGCCGAGTACGACGAGACGTACATCGGCTGGAGCGGCGGAACCACCATCGACAACGACCAGACGTACGTCCGTCTCGACGGACCGTCCGCCTGGATCGAGTTCTCCAACCAGCCCGGCGCCTCGACCGACGAGATCCACCAGCACACGATCTTCCGGGACGAGACCTCCGACTACGGCTGGGAGTGACGTCCGTGCGCCGTCTCGTCTCCGCCCTGCTGCTCTCGGCGTTCCTGCTGGTCGGCGGCCTCGCGTCGCCGGCCGCCGCCCACCCGATGAGCACCTCGGCCGTCCTGCTCGACATCCGTGACGACCGGGTCGAGGGCGAGGTACAGCTGCCCGTCGACCGCCTGGCGATCGCCGTCGACCGCGACCTCACCCCCGCCGGGGTGCTCGGCGAGGACCGGTCCTTCCTCAAGAGCTACACGGCGCGGCACATCAGCGCCGTCGGCGAGGACGGCGCCCCCTGGACCGTGGGGCTCGGCACGGGGTCGGTGCGGACGATCGACGGGACGGCGCACCTCGTCTACCCGCTCACCATCCGCCCGCCGGACGGACGGGTCACCGACTTCCGTCTGCGCTACGACGTCATCGTCGAGGAACTCCTCACCCACAAGGTCATCGCCACCGTCCGGTACGACTTCGACCGCGGCATCCTCAAGACGGACGACGCCGAGACCCTCGGCGTCCTCGACTGGGACACCAAGAGCCTGCGGGTGCCGGCCGACGAGGGTTCCTGGCTGAAGGGCTTCGTCACCACCGCGGGGCTCGGCATCGAGCATGTCGGTGAGGGCGCGGACCACCTGCTGTTCCTGCTGATGCTGCTCATCCCCGCCCCACTGGTGGCCACCGCCGGCCGATGGCGCACCGGAACCACCGGAACCACCGGAACCACCGGAACCACCGGAACCACCGAAGTCGCCGGAGCCACCGGAGTCGCCGGAGGCACATCGCCGCGCCGCAGTCTCGTACGGGTCGTGCACGTCGTGTCGGCGTTCGCCCTGGGCCACTCGCTCACCCTCGCCCTGGCCGCCTCGGGAGTGATCCACGTCCCGTCACGGCCGGTCGAGACGCTGATCGCCTTCTCCATCGCCGTCTCCGCGGTCCACGCGATCCGGCCGCTGGTGGCGCGCGGCGAGGTGCTCATCGCCGCGGGTTTCGGGCTCGTCCACGGCCTCGCGTTCGCCTCGCTCATCGGCGACCTCGGCCTGGACCGCGGGTCGCTCGTGACCACGCTGCTGGGCTTCAACCTGGGCATCGAACTGACCCAGTTGCTCGTCGTCGCCCTGATCATGCCGTCGCTGATCGTGCTGTCCCGCACGACCGTCTACCCCGCGTTCCGCATCGCGGTGGCCGTCATCGGGCTCGTTTTCTCGGTGTCCTGGATGCTCGAACGCGCGGCGCTGACCGCCGGCGACCCGTTCGAGGGCGCTCAGACATGGCTGGTCGGGCACCCTCTGCTCGTCGCCGGCGCGGTCGCGACCCTCGCCGCCGCGGCCCGCCTCCGGTGTGGGGTGCCCTGGACGGTGGCCGGGAAGTAGGCGCGAAGATCGGGGCCCGGCCAGGCTCACCGCCACTCTCCACGTCAGTTCGCCGCGTCACTTTCAGAGGCACCCTTCGACTCGCCCTTCGACTGGCCCTTCGCCTCGCCCTGAGAGGTGGCGGCATCCCAGATCCCCGCCGCCACCCTCTGCGCGAACTCCGTCGGCGACGGCTCGTTCGGCAGCTGCGCGGGCACCGTCGTGCCCTTCTTGCTGCCTGCCCGGTCGGCGAACAGCGCGACCGTCAGGGCGAGTCGGCCGTCGTACCCGGTGGTCCACACGGTCCGCCGGGTGATGCCGCCGCCCGCCCCGGCGAGGGCGAAACCCTTCACCGCCGCCGAGCCCGCGGCCACATCGGCATCGATATCGACATCTGCATCGGCATCGGCATCGACGGCGACAGCGACGGGCGTCGGTCCGGCCCCGGATCGCGCGCCCGCCACCAGCGCCTCCTTCTCGTCCAGGACCTGCCGCACGTCGGGACGCGCCCGGTAGACGGTGCGGCCCTCCTTCGTGATGCGAGCGACGGTGTACGGGCCGGTGTACTTGCCGTCCGCCGCCACCGTCGCGTACACCGATGCCAGCTCCAGCGGGGTCGGCGCCGGCTTCTTCAGCAGCTTGCTCAACGGCTCGCCCGCGTGCTCCACCTCGCTGAACGGATCCAGCGCCGTACCCGCCTCCACCGCCCCGCTCACCGCGTCGTTGAACGACTGCCGCGCGTAGTCCGAGCCCCCGTACAGCACCCGCACCGCTCCGTCGCCGGGCACCATGCCCACGACGGCGGTGTGCACCCGCACGTCCTTCTTGCCTCCCGGATGCTTCTGCGCCAGTTGGGT
Source organism: Actinobacteria bacterium OV320 (assembly GCA_001298545.1). Classification (GTDB taxonomy): domain Bacteria; phylum Actinomycetota; class Actinomycetes; order Streptomycetales; family Streptomycetaceae; genus Streptomyces; species Streptomyces coriariae. The sequence goes on along the minus strand of LJCX01000028.1, from coordinate 176,280 downwards.
GGCGCTGTCCTGCAGCGCCAGGTCGAAGGTGGTCGTCACGCTGTAGCCGCCGCTCGCGAGCCGGTCCTCGGTGATGCCGAGCCGGTCGGCGGCCTCCTTCGCGGCGACGTCGATCAGGTACTGCCGCTGCCCCTCGGTCTCGCCCGGCGGATAGAACCGGAACGCCGGGAAACGCGCCGCGGCCCGCTGCTTCGCCGTGATGCTTCCGCTCGCGGCCATCGCGTCGAGCACCCACTCCCAGCGGTTCTCCAGTTTCGCGGTCACCTTCGGATCGGAGCCCGCCTTCTCGTAGTACGAGGGGATGTTGAGGATGGACGCCAGCGCGGCACCCTGCGCGACCGTCAGGCTCTCGGCGTCCACACCGAAGTAGTTGCGCGCGGCGGACTGGATCCCGGCGGCACCCCGCCCGAAGTACACGGTGTCGAGATAGCCCTCGAGGATCTCGTCCTTGGTGCGGGTGCGGTCCAGCTTGATCGCGATGAGCGCCTCACGCGCCTTGCGGGCCAACGAGTGTTCCGGGCTCAGCAGCGCGTTCTTCACGTACTGCTGGGTGATGGTGGAGCCGCCCTGCGGGTCGCCGCCGGTCAGCGTCGCCAGCGCGGCCCGCGTGATGGCCTTCGGCGAGATCCCGCTGTCCGTACGGAAGGAACGGTTCTCCGCGGCGATCACCGCCTCCTGCACATGCCGGGGGACCGCGGACAGCGGGATGTCCTGCCGGTCGACCGGTCCGCGCCGGCCCAGATAGGCGCCGTCCGCGTCGAGGAACACGGTGCTCTGGGTGACGGTCTCGGGGTGTGGCTTCGGAATGGACGTCAGGTGGTACGCCACGACGGCCGCCGCGCACAGCGTCGCGAGCAGCGTGAGGAAGGCGTGGAGCAGCCGGCGAAGCCGCCGACCGCGGTTGCGCCGGAGCCGGATCCGCAGCGGCGTGCGCTCACGGTGCCGGCGCCTCGACAGCATCCCCTTCCCCGGCCGCCGCGCGGCGCGCCCCGGTCGAGGCAGCCCGTCCGGCCCGCCCCTGCCCCCGTCACCGCCTCCGTCAGCGCTCCCGTCACCGCCTCCGTCAGTGCCTCCGTCACCGTCCCGGTTCCCGTCCTCGATCAGGCTCATATCCGCCACCACTCGCGGTCCGACCGTACGGCGACCCTGTCGGCGGCGTCGTACACCGTGACGACCCGATCGTCGCCGTCCATGGAGAGGAGCGCCTGCACGTTCCTGCTGGGCAGTGGCGTGCTCGCGTACCAGATGCCCCACCCCGGACTGCCCGCCAGGACGAGGACCTTCGCGGTGGTGCTGCCGCCGTCGCCGGTTCTCACCTCGACGCGACCCGGATCGCCGCTCAGACCGTGGAAGAGGCCCGACAGGAAGAACCCGCCGGTCACGCTGTCCACCCGGAGGGAGACACCCGGTTCGTCGAGGGGGCGGTCGCTGTCGTCCCCGGGGAGGGGCACCGACCAGTGCGCGCCGTCGGCCGTCAGCCAGATCCGTACCCCCGGCCCGGCGGTCACCCGCTCGCCCGGCGCCACGACCCGGATCGGGCTCGCGGCCCGGCCGCTGCCGTCCCCCGACCGGGCTCCGGACGTCCCGTCCTGCGCACCGCCACCCCCGAGACGGTCGGCGCCGAGGAGGGCGACGGGGGTGAGCAGCGCCGCGCAGGCGGCCGAGGCCACGGCAAGGCGACGGCGTCGCCGGATCCGGCCCTCTGCCCGGATGTCGGAGAGAGGCACCTCGGACGGGGCGGCGCTCCGGGCGGCGGCACGGGTGAACACCTCGCGCAGCTGCCCGGGACCGGTGCCGGCCTCCTTCAGACCGTGTCGGGCATGGGCCCGCACCGCCCCCACCGAGCAGCCCAGCAGCTGGGCGATCTCCGCGTCCGCCAGCCCCTCCCAGACCCGCAGCACCACAACGGCCCGTCGTCGTGCGGCCCGTCGTCCGCGCGGCCGGCGCAGATGGGTGCGCACCAGACAGCGGCGCACATGGAAGTCCACGTCGTTGCGCGGAACGCGTCGCCACCGTGCGTACATCCGCACCAGCGTTCTCCGCGCCAGTTCCTCCGCGGCACCGGGATCGTCGGTGAGCAGCCGAGCGGTCACGACCAGCCGGGACCAGTGCGCCCGGGCGTACGCGGCGAAGTCGTGACCGGCGGCGGCGAGCACCACGGGGCGGACAGGGCGGACAGGGCGGACAGGGCGGACGGGGCGGCCGGGGAGTACGTCGGGGGTCGGTGGCACGTGGGCGGTCCTTCGGCTCGGGAACTCGGTCGTGGCCGGACGCATGGGGCCGTCCGTCCTGGTCGGGCAACCGTTCGGTCGTGCAAGTAGGTTGAGCAGGCAGTGAGCCGACACCGTCAGGGGAGAGGGAGCCTGGAACCCGTGTACGCCGTCTTCCCGGTGGGGTTGCGCTTCGCCGGCTGCGACCTACGCGACCTACGCGACCTGTACGCACGACGGAGGTGGCGGGGTTGCAAGGAAAGGGCAGAGATTCCGGTGGGGGCATGAGCGAGGACGAGTTCGACGCTTTCTACGCGACCGCGTTCCCCCGGCTGACCGGACAGCTCTACGCCTTCACCGGAGACCACGGGGAGGCCCAGGACGTCGTTCAGGAAGCGTTCGTACGGGCCTGGGACCGGCGACAGCACTTCCTGTCGGACAGCGCTCCCGAGGCGTGGATCCGCACGGTGGCCATGCGGCTGGCGGTGAGCCGCTGGCGGCGTGCGAGGCGCTGGCTGGAACTCGTACGGCGCACTCCGCCACCCGAATCCACCCCGGGCCCGGGCCCCGAGCGCACCGCGCTCGTGGCCGCCCTGCGCGAACTCCCCCCGGCCCAGCGGATGGCGATCGTCCTGCACCATTTGTGCGACCTGAGTGTGGAGCAGGTAGCCTCCGAGACCGGCGCGCCCGTGGGAACGGTCAAGGCGAGGCTGTTCCGGGGGCGGGCAGAACTGGCGAAGCGACTCGCGGAGGACGACGCCGACGGCCGCGTGGACGAGGCTGACGGCCGCGTGGACGAGGCTGACGGGCCGGTCCGAAAGGAGAGTCGCCGTGTCCGATGAACTGTCCGCCGCGCTACGCGAGTTGGCGGCCAACCGAGGGACCGCTCCGACCGTCGGCGGCCCCGCGACACGTGCCCGGGCGATGCGCCGCAGGCGCCGCCGCCGTGCCGCCGCGACCCTGGGTGCGGGGACCGCGGCCCTCGCGCTGCTGGGCTTCGCCCTGACCCTGCAGCTCGGCGAGGACCCGGACCACCCGGCCGGGCGCGGAACCGCCGCCGTGGCACCTTCAGGTTCCGCCCCGCCGTCGGCGGCCACCCCGGTACCCGTCTCCGGCACGCTCGACCTGCCCGGGAGCGACCTCACGTTCGGCGGCCGGGCGATGCCGATCCTCTCGACGTTCGACCTTTCTCCCGGGCCCACGAGCACGACCCCGATGACGGTGGTCGCGAAGCCCGTCCGGATAGCACTGGCCGCCGACCTGCCCGCCAAAGGCACCACCGTGGTGAACGTCATGTACGCGGTCCAGCTGCGCGACGGAAAGGGCGGCCTGCTCTACGTCGGCGCCTTCTCCCCGGACATCGAGGCGCGGGGGGACTACGACGTCACAGCCGGTGTGATCGCCCTCAGCACCGAGGACGCCCAGTGGTTCCACGCCCGGATCCACCTCGGCACCCACATCTCGGTAACCACCGGCCCCATACCGGCAGCCACCCTCTCACCCACCACCACGGCCCCCGCCACCACAGCGTCCCCGTCCGCCGGGGCCCACATCGCACCCTCCGTGAAGGGAACGAGGTAGGAAGTCAGGACCGCGCTGAAACCTGCACGGCGGCTCAAGCCGACGCCCACCCCGTCTGGCGCGCCCGCGCTGCGTAGGCAGGCCGGCAGACCTACAGATCCACGCGTGTCTCGACGTCGCCCCGCCGCAGCAGGACGTGCGCCGACCGGGCATTGGGTTCAGGTTGCTGAAGACTGCAGATCACGCGGTGGTCGCGGGTCGCAGCGTAGCCCTGCCCGCCGGCAGGGGGCGTTCGAGATCCTGACGGGCCGGATGGCGGGCCGCTTCGCCCGGGTCGAACCCCGGCGTCGGGTCAGGGACTTGGTGCTGGGGCTGCTGTCGGACCTGCCGCGCAAGAACTGCTGGTCGATCGCCGAGCGGGATGCCGATCGGGTGTCCGTTCCCGTAGTCAGGGTCTCGAGGGAACTCGCTGGGGGCGAGAGGCGAAGGAGAGGTGAAAGCCCAAGACTTCGAAGCTTGTTCCCTTGAACGAGAGGAGCCCCGATGACCGCCGAGCCAGGCGTCCGCGCGGGGGCGGAGAGTGATGCCTCGGTGATTGCGCGGTCCCGGGATGAGCCCGAGGCATTCGCCGTGCTCTTCGACCGGTACGCGGATGCGGTACACCGTTATCTGGCCCGCAGGCTCGGTGGCGAGCCGGCCGAAGACCTCGTGGCAGAGACCTTCACCACCGCATTCCAGCAGCGGCACCGGTACGACCCTTTGCGCGCCACGGGTGATGGCGCCCGGCCCTGGCTGTTCGGCATAGCGACCAACCTGGTCGGCCGGCACCGGCGGGCCGAGGCACGCCGCTTCAAAGCTCTGGCCCGCGTTCCGGCGCCGGCCGATCACGAGGAGCCGCTGGCCGACCGTGCTGCGGCCCGGGTGGGGGCGCAAGCCGTGGGCCGCGAGCTGGCAGCGGCACTGGGCGCACTGTCCGCGCGGCACCGGGACGTGCTGCTGCTGGTGGCGTGGGGCGGTCTCGGCTACGAGGAGGTGGCCCAGGCCCTCGGTGTCCCCATCGGCACGGTGAGATCACGGCTGTACAGGGCCCGCGGCAAGCTGCGTGACGCGTTGGGCGGATCCGATCCGACGACACTGCGAGAGGTACCCGGCCATGACTGACGAACTCGAACTCCTGCGAGACTGGGACGCGGACGCGGCCCCGCTCACCGAAGCGGCCCGAGCGAGGGCCCGCCACCGACTGCTCAACACGATGGCGCGCGCGCAGCGGCACCCCGACGCCGCCCCCGGCCGCCGCCACGTACTGCGCATTGCGGCAGCCGGGGCGCTTGCTGTGGCGGTGACGGGAACGGCCGTTCTGATCAGTGAGGGCGGCGCCGACGAGGGCGATCGCGCTGACCGTGCCGACCGCGTATCGGGCACAGCGACCCCGCGGATGAGCAACGTCAGCGCCGTGACAGTGCTGAACGGGGCGGCGGTGTACACGGGCGGGCACGAGAAGACCGTGGCTCCGCGCGACGACCAGTTCATCTACTCGAAGCGCATCATCAAGGAGACCGAGCGCAGGACCGGTGCGGTCAAGACCTACGAGGACGTGAACTGGGACTCGGTGGACGGCTCCAAGCGCTCCCTCACCATGGAACTCGGCCGGGTGATCTGGGAAGAGCCCATGAAGAAGGGCGAGAGTGTGTGGCCGCCTCGGGAATGGAGCAAGCTGAAGAAGCTGCCGACCGACCCGCAACAGCTCATCCCGCGCATCGGCCTCGGAACCTCCAGCACGCCGATCAGCGACTTCACCGCAGAAGAATGGTTCAACGCCTACTTCATGCTCGGTGAGCTCCTGAAGTGGCCGGTGCTGCCCGAGGGACTGCGCCCCGCCGCGTACAAGGCGCTGGCCCTGGTGCCAGGGGTCAAGGCGATTCCGGGGGTGAAGGACTCCGCCGGGCGCACGGGCGTGGGGATCACCTACCCCGAGAGTCCCTTCGGTAAGGGCAAGTACCTCATCTTCGACCCGGAATCCTACGAGTTTCTGGGCTTCCAGGACGAGCGGACCTCGGCGTCCGGCGACAAGACGTACATCCAGGTGTCGCACGTGGTGGAGTGGGCGATCGTCGACCGACTGAAGCAGCGCCCTTAGCCGGTCGAGGGGCTCGGCCACCGTGAGGGTGAGCCGGGAGGCTTCCCGGCCGGTGTGCAGCATCCGGGCGCTCGACTGCCCCTGGCGGCGAGCCGGGGGTTCTCGTCCGTGCCCGGGTGCGGCACGAAGAGGGGGAAGCGACTGGACGCGATGTCCAGGCGCAGGCTGCGACCGGGGTTCATGCGGTTCCTCGGCACCGATCCGCGGCGGCCGTAGCGGTCGTAGTCACGCAGCCGAGCACTCACGAATCGACAGTCACGCAGGGAGACACACAGCAACGCCAGAGGGCCCCCACCGACCAGACAAGGGCCCTCTGAACTGCTGTCCAACTGTCGGGATGGCGGGATCTGAACCCACGGCCTCTTCGTCCCGAACTCTCGGCTGGAGGGTCATTGAGGTCGACAAGGATAGTTGGTCGGCCACTGGCAACCCCTGCTCGGCACCTGCGGTTGCGGTGGTTGCTGCACTCCGCTGCCGTACTGCAACCGGCACCCAACAGACAGTCACAGGTGACTCCAGCAGACCTCATGGGCGCCTGGTTTCCCGGGCGAGCAAGGATCACGGGGCCGTGCTGACACCTTGCGGGGCCCTGGCCGCCTCGACCACATACCCCTCGATGACACGGGCTGCCTCTGCGAATGGCATCTGGAAGAACTCGCGGTCCTTGCGGATGCGGTAGTCGGCCAGAAGTGCGTGAACGTCCCCCTCGGCGCGGTGCGCGTGGGCGACCATCCAGGCACCGCGAACGCCCCAGGGGGTGATCACACCGGTTGCCGCGTTGATCTCCTTGGCTCGGGTCAGGGGATCGCGGTTGGTGTAGCCGATCTTGAGTATCTCGGGAGCCTCGCGGGTGGATAGTACGTAGACGAAGCCGCGGTCAGCGAGGGAAACCGGCGTGCCGGTGATGAAGCTACTGAGCCGGTCCGGGACACCAGCCGCCTTCAAGGTTGTAGCAGCGTCCATCGCCGCCTGCCATTTCGCATCCCGGAGGCACTGGCGGAGGTGCTGGAGCGTGCCGGACGCTTGGCGCGCTTCCTTATAGGACGGGTAGCTCAACTGTGCACACACTGTGAACCAATCCCACTGGTCCTTCTTGTACGTTCGAGTGAACAGGCCCTTAACCGTCGATAGATCATCGAGTCGTCCGAGGGCCGCGTTGTGCCCTTGGAGGATGGTCGCCAAGACCGTCTTCGCGGCCTCGACGCGCCCGCGCTGCACGTCCGGTTTGATCGGTGCCAGCCCGAAGCCCCACTTCTGTTCTATTCGTTTGACCTGTCTACCAGCCTGATCGCGCGACTCCATGCGGTGATCCTAGGCAGCCGCAAGCGCCCCCCGACCTCGGGGCACCGCAAAGGGCCGCCCTAGAGGTCGCGTTCGAGTCAGCCAACCTTCCTTCCTCCCTGCAGGACTCGTACCTGCGACACCCGCTTTAGGAGTTCGGTCGCGAGCTGGGCCTGGTGGTGTTTCCTGCCGACGTTATGGCCAGGCACGGATGCGCATGGCCGTCTTCGTTCGCCCTTGTGGATGTCAGAGACCTTGTTTCGCCTCGGAGTCCAAGCAAGGCGGTGGGGGGGGTGGGGATTTTCCATCCGTACGCCAGGGCTAGCACGACGCATCTGGCATGTCGGCGGTTGTAGCCTGTCGCTTCCCTGATCTCGGTGATCGCTTCCTGCCACTTCCCCTGCTGGATCAGCTGTCGTGCCCGTTCCTGCATGAGCCTTGGGACGGGGATCCTGGCAGGGCGAGCCAGACGGCGAGCGGTGGGCGTCATGGCTGCTGCCGCTAGACAGGTATTTGGCATCGAACCGGAACCCTCGACCGCAGCTCCATGCGTGTCTGGTTGAGGATGTGACCTGCAAAGGTCGGCGGAGTCTCAATGACCGAGTCAAGCCGTCGACGATCTTGAAAACCGTCGTGGCAGCGATGTCACCGTGGGTTCAAATCCCACACCCACCGCAGAGGAACGGCCCTGACCAGCTAACTCGGTCAGGGGCCGGTCTCATCAGCTTTGCCTGCCAGTGACCGCTGTTCCCCGCTGCTTCCCGACCGAACGGGCACGGGAGGGGCACGGCCTTTTGATCCGCAGCGCTAGCCGATCGGCCAGCGACGGCCATATGGGACGGTCCGCGCCCTTTGCCGTTCATGCTGAAGGCATCTCATCGGGGGCCGGGAGGCGGCATCATGGCGGACCGTGATTGAAGCGTTAATTGCAGCCCTCGCCGCCCTGGCTGGAGGCTGGGGCGGGTCTGTGATCGGAGCCCGGGCGGCGCGGTCAGCGGCGCGTATGGCACAGGAGGCGGCTCGTGAAACGTCACAGAATGCTCGGCTATTGGCTAGGGAGGAGTGGTTTCGCAGTAAGCGATACGAAACCTACATGGAGGTTCTCGACGCTGCGCAGGCACTGCTTCCGGAGCTGAGGGTCCCTCGTTGGTCATCCCCGACCGAGGATCAGGTTGCAGCCGTGATGGGGCAAAACCAGTCCTTGATGATGGCGCTCGGTAAGACCGCCCTCATCGGCCCGCCTGAACTGAAGAACATCGGGCGGTTCCTGGCGGATACTGCTACATCCGCAGTTCAGGGACTGATGATGCTGAGTCCGGCTGACTTCGAGCTGGAGTTCCTCGATGTAACGAACGAGCAGCTACATCAACGCGCAGAGCTGTTTCTCCGCGCATCCATCCAGTTCCGGGATCGTGCGGGAGCGATCATCGGACAGACGGATGCACCGCCATAGTTAGGCACTGGCAGAGGCTGACGTCGTGCACCTGAGGCTGAAACGGTGCCTATCTCCGCCCTCAAGCCTAGATGGCCGCTAGCTTGAGTACTCTGCGCAACAGGTGGATGAGCCGTGGATTCCTGACCGATTGGGCACTGAGGTCGGTGGAGTCTCAATGGGCAGCGTCAAGTCGCCTTCTGACGCGCTCGGTAGCCGAAGAAGTGAAGGACCGGGTCTCTGACCTGCGGCCGTGTGCTTGATCAACGCTGCGACCTGCGACTTAGCTGTCGGTGGTTGTCAGCGTTGGTCGTCGTTGAGCGCCCTCCGACGGCCCGGGGACGGCCCGGAGGGTGGGGATCCGCCCTCCCGCGTCAGGAGCACGGCTTTTCCGTCCTCCGCGAGCAACGAGCGGCTGTACCTGGCTAGGGCGTCGAAAGGTTTGGGGTACCCGTACGCCGGATCATTACCACGACGTGCCGTGCATATTCCGGGCGCGTCCAGAGTCGTACAGGCCCCGCAGACGATTCACATTCGATCACCAGCGCACCGGTCGGTAGCCGCCACATTTCGCGCGAGGTCGCTTCGCGTGCGCAGACGTAGTTCAGATCCGTCGGGAGTTCACGCAGCCGTGTCCACGGCCAGCGAGGCTTCCACCGGAACTCGCTTCCGGCCTGCACTCGGCCAAGGCTGTATCGGCGTCCCTCGTCGGGCAGGTTAGCCCCGACCTGGAAGAAAACTGCCTCACCTGCTTCGGCCTGAGCCGCTGTCCGCCGGGCTCGCCGTGCCACGAGTATCGTCCCGATCACCGTGCCAACTAAGACCCAGAGCCACGTAAACATCCGTGAAGTAAAGCAGGCGGCCAACTGACCACCAAGGGGTGAGGCGCGCTTCTGACCTGACGTCACCCACCACTCTCCCAAGCTCCCATCCCGTCTGCCGTCGACCCACCCACCGTGGAGCGGGCGTGGTTCAGGGCGTCAAGGTGGAGCGCGCCACTGTACGAACGACCTTGACGCCCTGGGCCGCGTCTGCTCGGCTCTGCCTGGGTCGACGGCAGACGGGATGGGAGCTTCCCCGCGCTCGCCACCGACCGGCCGGGATGACGGACTGGCTGGACTATGGCCTGGCAGGCCTCGACCCCAGCACCCTCGCAACGACCCCGCTCCTGAGCGAGAAGCACGTCATCCCGTCACTCGGCGCTCGCAAGCTCCGTGACCTCAGCGCGGAGGACGTTGACCGTTGGCTGGCCACCAAGGCCAAGACGCTCAGCACCCGCACCCTCCAGTCGCTCCACTCGTACCTGAACCGCGCGGTCAAGCGGGCCATGGCGCGGGACAAGGTGAAGCGCAACGTCGTCGAGCTGTGCTCGGTCCCCCAGGGACAGGTGGGGCGCCCGTCCAAGGCGCTCACCTTCGCCCAGGCTGAGGCCGTGCTCAGGGGCGCAGAGGGAACCTCGATGCACGCGTACATCGTCCTTGCGCTGCTGACCGGTGCTCGGACCGAGGAACTCCGGGCGCTTACCTGGGACCACGTCTTCCTCAAGGGCAAGCCGGATGCCGACCCGCCGCAGCCTCCGCATATCGCCGTGTGGCGCTCGGCCCGAAGGAGCGGGGACACCAAGAACCGGAAGTCCCGGCGCACGCTCGCTCTGCCGGCGCGCTGCGTCGATGCTCTGTGGCAGCAATTCGAAGATCAAGGCTGGGACCGGCTCGCCGCTGACGAGTGGACTCCGCGGGAGCTCCGGCACAGCTTCGTGTCGCTGCTGTCCGACCGTGGCGTGCCGCTGGAAGTGATTTCGCGGCTCGTCGGGCACTCTGGGACGGCTGTGACGGAAGAGGTCTACCGGAAGCAGATTCCGCCCGTCATCCAGACCGGGGCCGTCGCCATGGACGGAATCTTCGGCATCGATCCGCGGCGGCCGTAGCTGTCGTCGTCACGCAGTCGAGCACTCAGGAATCGATAGTCACGCAGTTAGACACGCAGCAACGCCAGAGGGCCCTTACCGAGTCGGTAAGGGCCCTCTGATCTGCTATTCAGCTGTCGGGGTGGCGGGATTTGAACCCACGACCTCTTCGTCCCGAACGAAGCGCGCTGCCAAGCTGCGCTACACCCCGATGTCGCTGCTTGTCCTGCTTGTCGCGGCGACGTCGTTTACTTTAGCCCACCGGTGGCCCGAGACGAAATCCGGTTTTGGCGCGGTGGCTGATCGGGTTCGGGCGGGCGTGGTCGAGGGCCACGAGGAGGACCGCGAGGGCGTAGAAGGAGAGGCCGAGGAGGAGGGCATTGGCGAGGGCGTGCTTGTAGCCGTGGGCCTCGGCGTCGAAGAAGGGGTAGAGGTAGCGGCCCGGGGTGCCGGCCGGGATCAGCTGGGCGCGGGTGAGGCAGAACGCCAGGTAGGCCACGGGGTAGATCATCCAGGTGGCGGCCCGGCGCAGGCGCAGCCGGCCCGGGGGCGTCAGCAGCAGCCAGTCGAGGACGGCGGCTGTCGGTGTCACCGTGTGGACGAGGTGTCCGGCGACCAGGTGCCAGCCCGTGGGGGCGGTCGCCGTGCCGGTCACCGAGAAGGGGGCCGCCGCGTTCGTCAGGATCAGGTGGTAGACGAGGCCGGTGATCGTGACGTAGAGCAGCGCGGCGCCCGTCAGGGCGGCGGGGAGGGGCCGGCGGGCGGTCCATGCGCGGCGGGCGGACAGCAGCGTGACCAGGGCCAAAAGGATGTTGCTCTGGATCGCGAAGTGGCTCAGGACCCGCAAGGGGCTGCCGAGCAGGAGGGCGAGCGTCACGCCCGCAACCGCCGTGCCGGCCAGGAGGAGGCGAAGGACGGCGGCCAGTGGACGGCGTACGGGGGTCACCACCGCGGAGGCGGGGACGGAGGAGAGCAGGAGCGCGTGGGTCCGCGGGATCGCGGGCAGATCCGGGATGTCCCTGGGTATCGGCGCGGTCATACCCTCAAGCTAGGCAAACATGACAGAAGGGGCGATATGGGAGGGGCCGTTCGAGGGAACCTCCGCCGCCCCTCCGTCACCGTTGCCGCCGCTCCGCCGCCGCTCCTCCGTCAGCGTTGCCGCCGCTCCGTCACCGCTGCTGCCCTCCGCGACAGCCGCCCCTTCTCGCTCCTCGCCCTATTCCTTCTCGACCAACGTCAGCAAGGTCACCTCGGGCGGGCATGCGAAGCGCACCGGCGTGTAGCGGCTCGTTCCGCATCCCGCCGACACGTGCAGGTAGGACGTGTGCCCCTCCGCCGTGTGCGTGGACAGGCCCTTCACGCGTCCCGTGTCCAGGTCGCAGTTGGTGACCAGGGCGCCGTAGAAGGGGATGCAGAGCTGGCCGCCGTGGGTGTGGCCGGCCAGGATCAGGGGATAGCCGTCCGCCGTGTAGGAGTCCAGGACCCGCAGGTACGGCGCGTGCACGACGCCCATCGAGAAGTCGGACGACGCCGACGGGCCACCGGCCACCTGTGCGTAGCGGTCGCGCTTGATGTGCGGGTCGTCCACGCCCGTCAGCTCGATCGACACACCCTCGGCCTTCAGCACGCCCCGGGTGTTCGTCAGGTTCAGCCAGCCCGCGGCGTCGAAGTTGTCGCGCAGGTCCTCCCACGGGTTGTGGACCACGTCGACGGCGGGTGCGTTGCCGTTCAGGCCGTGGCGTCCCTGGGCCTTCTCGAAGAGGTAGCGGGCGGGGTTGCGCAGCGTCGGGCCGTAGTAGTCGTTGGATCCGAAGACGTACGCGCCCGGGAACTCCATCAGCGGGCCGAGGGCGTCCAGGACCTCGGGCACGGCCTCCGGGTCGGACAGGTTGTCCCCGGTGTTGATCACGAAGTCGGGGCGCAGGCCGGCCAGGGATCGCAGCCAGCGCTGTTTCTTGCGCTGGCCGCCGACCATGTGGATGTCGGAGACCTGCAACACGCGCAGGGGGCGCATCCCGGCGGGGAGGACGGGGACCGTCACCCGCCGCAGGCGGAAGGAGCGGGCTTCGAAGCCCGCCGCGTACACCAGACCGGCGGCGCCGGCCGCTGCAATGGACAGGGGAACTCCGTATCGCGCGCGCATACGTCCATCGTGTCAGACGCCGTCAAAAGCCTTTGCCCCGCCGCCCCTTAAATCGGCGGGCGTGCGGCCGCCGACACCTGCGACAATCAAACCCATGACCACGCTCAAGTCGAAGCTGCAGGAAGACCTCAACGCCGCTATCAAGGGGCGCGACGAGCTCCGCTCCTCGACGCTCCGGCTCACGCTCACCGCGATCACCAAGGAGGAGGTCGCGGGCAAGGAGAAGCGCGAGCTCTCCGACGACGAGGTCCTCAAGGTGATCACCAAGGAAGCGAAGAAGCGCCGTGAGGCCGCGGACGCCTTCGCGGCGGGTGGTCGGGCCGAGTCGGCCGAGCGGGAGAAGGCGGAGGGCGAGCTGCTCGCCACCTATCTGCCCAAGCAGCTCGGCGAAGAGGAGCTGAACGACATCGTCGCCCAGGCCGTCGCGGAGGCGAGGGCGGCCGGCGCCGAGGGGCCGCGGGCGATGGGCGCCGTCATGAAGATCGTGAACCCGAAGGTGGCCGGCCTGGCCGAGGGCGGCCGCGTCGCCGCGGTCGTCAAGAAGCTGCTCGCGGGATGACGGCCTGACCCGCCCGACCCCGTCCATGTGACGGCCACGCGCCGCCACGCCAAGCGCCGCCTCGGAGCGTCAGCCTCCGCCGAGCGCCACCGGCCCCGCACGACGAACGGCCCCCGCACGACGAACGGCCCCTGCCTCTCCGTACGAGAAGAGTTTCCGTACGAGAAGCAGGGGCCGTTCGCTGTGTTCCCTACCGGTGGACCGGCTGGTGGACCGGCCGGCCGACCGGCGTCGGACTCGGACCGGCCTCAGCCGCGTCCGCCGTTGCCGTTTCCGTTGCTCTGGCCCTGGAAGAACGTGCCTCCGTCGTTGCCGCCGGTCGAGTTCCCGCCGTTCGTCGTGCCGTTGGTGAGCAGACCGGTGAGGAAGCCGTCGTCGTCCCCGGTGCCGCCGTTGTCGTCACCGTTGTCATCGTCGTCGTTCTCGTCACCCTTGTCCTTGGCGGGCGGGTTCGGGATGTTGACGAGGTTGAAGGACGGGGCTTCCTTGCCCTCGAGCGCGCCGGTCATGGCGTCGCGCCAGATCGGGCCGGGGGTGTCACCGCCGTAGACCTGGGAGTGGTAGACGCCACCGATGGTGATGTTGGTCATCTCGACCTTCTGGGTGGCGCTGCCGACCCAGACGGCGCCGGCGAGGTTCGGGGTGTAGCCGACGAACCAGGCGTTCTTGCGGGAGTCCGTCGTACCCGTCTTACCGGCGTTGGCGCGGCCGGACAGACCGGCCTGCTTGCCGGTACCGGAGTCGGTCACACCGCTCAGCAGCGTGTTGATGGTGTCCGCGGTCTTCTCGCTCATCGCGCGCGAGCAGGTCGACTTCGGCACCTCCAGCGACTTCTTCGTGCCGCCCACGGTCTGGGTGATCGACTCGATGGCGATCGGGGTGCAGTACATGCCCCGGCTGGCGAAGGCCGCGTACGCGGTCGCCATCGTCAGGGGGGAGAGGCCGGTGGAGCCGAGGGTCATCGACGAGGGCACCTCGGGGACCTTGTCGCCGTTGCCCTGGACCACGCCCAGCTTGTCGGTCATCTTCACCACGGGGCACATGCCGATGTCGGCGAGCATCTGCACGAAGTAGGTGTTGACCGACAGCTCCATGGCCTTCTTCAGCTGGTACGGGCCCTTCTCGGACTCGCTCTCGTTCTCCAGCTTGTCGTTGCCCTGGTTGGTCCACGGCTTGCTGCTGCACGTCTGGACCGTGTCCGGGTACGGCATCTCGTACGGCGCCGGGTAGCTCTGGTTCGCCGGGCGGCCCTCCTCCAGCGCGGCCGCGGCCACGAACGGCTTGAAGGTCGAGCCGGTCGGGAAGCCGTAGTTCGAGCCGCCCATGGAGGCGTTGACGGAGTAGTTGTACTCGGTCTCGTTCTTGCCGTAGCCGTACGGCTTCGACTGACCCATGCCGAGGATCTTGCCGGTGCCGGGCTCGACGAGCGTGGCGGCCGCGGCGACCTTGTCCGACTTGTAGACGTGGTCCTTGAGCGAGTCCTGGACGGACTTCTGGGACTGCGGTTCCAGCGTCGTCCGGATCGTCAGGCCGCCCTGGTTCCAGAGCTTCGCCCGCACTTCCTTGGTCTTGCCGAAGACCGGGTCGCTGAGGAAGACGCGCTCCACGTACTTGCAGAAGAAGCTGGCGCCCTTCACGGCGGTGATGCAGCCGTTCTTCGGCTGCTTGACCTTCAGGTCCAGCGGCGACTTCTGTGCCTTGGCGGCCTCCGCCTCGGTGATGTCGCCCACCTCGGCCATGCGCTTCAGCACGACGTTGCGGCGGTTGGTGGCCGTGACGTCGTCCTTGACCGGGTCGTAGACGGTCGGGGACTGGACGATGCCGGCCAGCAGCGCCGCCTGGGGGAGGGTGAGGTCCTTGGCGTGCGTGGAGAAGTAGCGCTGTGAGGCCGCCTCGACGCCGTAGGCCTGCTCGCCGAAGAACGTGATGTTCAGGTAGTTCTCGAGGATCTTCTTCTTGCCGAGCTCCTCCTCGACCTGGATCGCGTACTTCAGCTCCTTGATCTTGCGGCCGATGGTCTGCTGGGTGGCCTGCGCGACCTTCGTCGGGTCGTCGCCCGCCTCCTCCACGAAGACGTTCTTCACGTACTGCTGGGTGAGCGTGGAGGCACCCTGGGAGACCCCGCTGCTCTGCACGTTCTTGTTGAGCGCGCGCAACATGCCCTTCAGGTCGACCGCGCCGTGCTCGTAGAACCGCGAGTCCTCGATCGCGACGATCGCCTTCTGCATGTACGGCGAGATGTTCTTGAGGTCGACCACCGTGCGGTCCCGCGAGTAGACCGTGGCGATCTGGCCGCCTTCGGCGTCGAGGATCGTGGTGCGCTGGCTCAGCGGGGGCGTCTTGAGGTTGGCCGGGAGTTCGTCGAACGACTCCACCGACCCCTTGGCGGCGAGGCCCAGCGCGCCGAAGGCGGGCAGGGCGATACCGGCCAGCACGGCTCCCGCGAGCACACTGACACCGAGGAACTTGGCGGCCTGCTGCGTTGGCGACAGACCACCGCCCGAGCGCTTCTTTGGCATGAGGGCAGCCTACGTTCTCATTCGCCGGACACGCGTCAATGCCTTGGCCTAAGCTGCTCTCAACTGTCACAGCAGCAGGGCTACGTATCAATACGTCCGGCGACCCCGAATCGTTCCGGAGGTTCCCCGACTTTTTTGATGGGGACGTGTCCGAATCCGCCTTGTGTGTCACCCGGCGTCCGTTGTGACTCAACTGAACTGTCCCGGTTGCCGGGAAAGCCGCATATGTCGCGGGCTCACTCCCCCGGGTGATCTGCCGCTTACGCATAGTCCGTTCGGGCCATTCAAGATTGGGCCCGAAGGGGGTGTTGCGCTGTGCCCACCTTCCGTAACGTCCTCAACTGGCGGCGGTGAATATGCCGCTGCCGCCGTGGGGGAGCCTCGATTCGGGAGAGGACGGCGCCGGTATGGGCTGGGTAACCGACTGGAGTGCGCAGGCTGCCTGCCGCACTACCGATCCGGATGAACTGTTCGTTCAGGGAGCAGCGCAGAACAGGGCCAAGGCGGTGTGCACCGGATGCCCGGTACGCACCGAATGCCTGGCTGACGCGCTCGACAACCGCGTCGAGTTCGGCGTGTGGGGAGGCATGACCGAGCGCGAGCGCCGCGCACTGCTGCGCAGGCGTCCGACTGTGACCTCCTGGCGCCGCCTGCTGGAGACGGCGCGTTCGGAGTACGAGCGTGGGGCCGGCATTCTGCCGCTCGACGACGACGAGATCTACGAGAACTACGCGGCGGTGGGCTGAGGAGAACCCTCGGCTCAGGCGTCGGCAGCCTCGGGCAGCTCCGGCCGGTTGGCCGCGAGCCGGTTCCCGATGTCCCGCAGCCCCGTGAGGTCATGCACATCGCCGGGCAGCGCGGCCACTTCGGACACCGCCACCTCGGGGTGCAGCGCGGTGAAGCGGTCACGCGTGCGCTGCTCGCGGGAGAGCAGGTGCATGCGTTCCGCGTGCAGCCTCAGCAGGCCTGCGGTGAGGTCGTCCACGGTCCGGTCCGCGTCCGCGCCGGAATGCGCTCCGGAGTGTGCTCCGGTGGTCGCGTCGGCGCTCGCTGTCCGGTCCGTGTCGGTGGCCGTTTGCCGGTTCGCGCCGGTGGGGGCGTCGCGCTCCGGATCGGTTGCGGGAGATTCTGAACTGCCGTACGTGTCGGGAGAGTTACGAAGACCAGCTTTCCCGCCGTCCTGATCCACAATGCGGGGCTCTTCAAGATTTTCATCCGCGCGGGCATGGACGAGGTCGAGGTTCTCCGCAGCGGCGAGCGCCCGCTCGGCGGACAGCTGGGCGGCACCGCTGCCGTGCACGCGGTTCAGCACCAGGCCGGCCAGCGGCATGTCCTCGGCGGCCAGCCGCTCCACGAAGTACGCGGCCTCCCGCAGCGCGTCCCGCTCGGGAGCCGCCACCACCAGGAACGCCGTGCCGGGCGCCTGGAGCAGCTTGTACGTGGCGTCCGCGCGCGTGCGGAAGCCGCCGAACATCGAATCCATCGCCGCGACGAACGTCTGTACGTCCTTCAGGAGTTGCCCGCCGAGCAGCTTGCCGAGCGCGCCGGTCATCATCGACATCCCGACGTTCAGGAACTTCATTCCCGCGCGGCCGCCGACCTTGGCGGGCGCGAGCAGGACGCGGATCAGCTTGCCGTCCAGGAACGACCCGAGCCGCTTCGGCGCGTCCAGGAAGTCCAGCGCCGAGCGGGACGGCGGCGTGTCGACGACGATCAGGTCCCACTCGTCCCGCGCGCGCAGCTGCCCCAGCTTCTCCATCGCCATGTACTCCTGCGTGCCCGCGAAGCCCGCCGAGAGCGACTGGTAGAACGGGTTGCCCAGGATCGAGGCAGCCCGGTCGCCGTCCGCGTGCGCCTCGACGATCTCGTCGAAGGTGCGCTTCATGTCGAGCATCATGGCGTGCAGTTCGCCGTCCCCCTCGACGCCCTTGACGCGGCGCGGGGTGTTGTCCAGCGAGTCGATGCCCATGGACTGGGCGAGCCGGCGGGCCGGGTCGATGGTCAGGACCACCACCTTGCGGCCCCGCTCGGCCGCCCTGAGCCCCAGTGCCGCCGCCGTGGTCGTCTTGCCGACGCCGCCGGAGCCGCAGCACACCACGATGCGGGTCGCCGGGTCGTCGAGCAGCGGATCGAGGTCCAGCACGGGCGCGGGGGAGAGACGGCGCCGGGTGCTTCCCTGGTCGTGAGCCTGGTCCGGACTCATGCGATCCCCTGCTTCCGCAGTTCGTTGGCGAGCTGGTACAAGCCCGCGAGGTCCAAGCCCTCGGCGAGCAACGGCAGTTCGTGCAGCGGCAGGTCGAGTTCGCCGAGGACCGCGCGCTGCTCGTGCTCCAGCGCGTACCGCTCGGCGTACTCCTCGGCCTGCTGAAGGAGCGGATCCACCAACCGCTCGGCGTGCCCCCCGCGCCGCGCCCCGCCGAGCCCGGCGGCGGACAACGACCGGGCGACGGAAGAACGAGTCACGGTCCGTACGAGTTCCAGACCGTCCTCGTCGAGCACCTCGGGCCGCACCATGTTGACGATGACCCGCCCCACCGGCAGCTTCGCCGCCCGCAGTTCGGCGATACCGTCGGCGGTCTCCTGGACGGGCATCTCCTCGAGCAGTGTCACGAGGTGGACGGCCGTCTCCGACGACTTCAGCACCCGCATCACGGCCTGTGCCTGATTGTGTATCGGGCCGATCCGGGCCAGCCCGGCGACCTCGTCGTTGACGTTCAGGAAGCGGGTGATGCGGCCCGTGGGCGGGGCGTCCATGACGACGTAGTCGTACACGAACCGCCCGTTCTTGTCCTTGCGACGTACCGCCTCGCACGCCTTGCCGGTGAGGAGCACGTCCCTCAGGCCGGGCGCGACGGTGGTCGCGAAGTCGATGGCGCCGAGCTTCTTCAGGGCCCGTCCGGCGCCTCCCAGTTTGTAGAACATCTGGAGGTAGTCCAGAAGGGCCAGTTCGGGATCGATGGCCAGTGCGTATACCTCACCGCCCCCCGAGGCGACGGCGATCTTGCGTTCCTCATAGGGCAACGCCTGTGTCTCGAAGAGCTGTGCGATGCCCTGCCGGCCCTCCACCTCGACGAGAAGCGTTCGCTTCCCCGCCGTGGCGAGGGCAAGCGCGAGGGCCGCGGCGACCGTCGTCTTGCCGGTCCCGCCCTTACCGCTGACGACCTGGAGCCTGCTCACGTCTTCGAGCGTAACCATTCGGCGCCCGAGGCAATCGGGAGGCTGTGGACAAGGGGGTCCGATATCGGCCACATGGCCTGTGGAACGGGCCCTCGGGCGACAGCGGATACAGTCGGCCCCATGACCAAGTGGGAATACGCAACCGTGCCGCTGCTCGTCCACGCAACGAAGCAGATTCTGGACACCTGGGGCGAGGACGGCTGGGAGCTCGTCCAGGTCGTGCCCGGGCCGAACAACCCGGAGCAGCTCGTCGCCTACCTGAAGCGGGCGAAGGCGTGAGCGCGGTCGAGACGAGGCTCGCCGAGCTGGGGCTGACCCTGCCGGCGGTCGTGCCGCCCCTCGCGGCCTACCAGCCGGCCGTGCAGTCCGGCCCGTACGTGTACACGGCCGGCCAGCTGCCCATGGTGGACGGCAAGCTGCCGATCACCGGCAAGGTCGGCGCCGAGGTCACCCCCGAGGAGGCCAAGGAGCTGGCCCGCACCTGCGCGCTGAACGCCCTGGCCGCCGTCAAGTCGGTCGCGGGTGACCTGGACCGCATCGCGCGCGTGGTGAAGGTCGTCGGCTTTGTGGCGTCGGCCTCGGACTTCACCGGCCAGCCCGCTGTCCTCAACGGCGCGAGTGAACTGCTGGGTGAGGTTCTCGGCGACAAGGGCGTGCACGCGCGCAGTGCGGTGGGCGTCGCGGTGCTGCCGCTGGACGCGCCCGTGGAGGTCGAGATCCAGGTGGAACTCGTCCCGTAGTCACTGTCCGGCCCGTAGGCGCCTTCGCCCTGTAGGCGCCTACGCCCTGCAGGCGCCTTGCGGACGCCTCTTCCGGGTGCCGCGCCGGCATCCGGAGGCGTCCCCGCCGACGCCCCGTGGAGGCGCTCTGACCTCGGGGGCCTCTCGAACATTCGCGCACCACGGGATAGCCTCGCGCCCATGGCGAATGGGCAGTGGTTCCCCCAGGACTGGCCGGAACGCATCCGCGCGCTCGCGGACGGCACCCTCACCCCGGTCGTCCCGAAGCGCGCGGCCACCGTCATGCTCCTGAAGGACACCGACGGCGGGCCCGTCGTCCACATGCTGCGCAGACGCGCCTCCATGGCCTTCGCCGGAGGCGCGTACGCCTATCCCGGCGGCGGCGTCGACCCGCGCGACGACGACCTTCACGTCCGCTGGGCGGGCCCCACGCGCGCGTGGTGGGCCGAGCGGCTCGGCGTCGACGAGACGGCGGCCCAGGCGATCGTCTGCGCGGCCGTACGCGAGACCTACGAGGAGGCGGGCGTCCTGCTCGCGGGGCTCACGCCCGATTCCGTCGTCGGTGACACCACGGGCGCCGACTGGGAGGCGGACCGGGTCGCCGTGGCCGCCCGTGAACTGTCCTTCGCCGAGTTCCTCGACCGCCGCGGCTTGGTCCTGCGCTCCGATCTGCTCGGCGCCTGGACGCGTTGGATCACCCCGGAGTTCGAGTCCCGTCGCTACGACACCTGGTTCTTCGTGGCCGCGCTCCCCGAGGGCCAGCGCACCCGCAACGCCTCCACCGAGGCCGACCGCACGGTGTGGATCCGCCCGGCGGAGGCGGCGGCCTCGTACGACAAGGGTGAGCTGCTGATGATGCCGCCCACCATCGCGACCCTGCGCCGGCTCGTCCCGTACGGCACGGCCGCCGAGGCGCTCGCCGCGGCCCCCGGCCTCGACCTGACGCCCGTCCTGGCGGAGGCCCACCTGGAAGAGGGCGAGGTCGTGCTGTCGTGGCCGGGGCACGACGAGTTCACCAAGCACATCCCGACCGGGGCGACCGGCGGGACCGACACGGCCGACGCGACGCGCGGGGGCACCGTATGACGGACATCCGTGGGCGGACGGGCGTGAGCGGTCGAAGCCGGCCGTCCGCCGGGGGGCGGGCCCTTCGCGGGCCTCTCGTGCCGCCTGGAGCGCCTCGATGTGCCGCGCCGGCCGTCCGCCGCCGAGGTGACGTTCCGCCCAGCCCTCCGCCCAGCCCTATGGAAGGCCCCTTCGCATGACCGACGCAGCCGCTCTCCCCGGCCAGCCGCGAGGCGGAGTCCTCTCCGGCCCGGCCACCCCGCGCGCGGTCAACGTCCTCGCGCCGAACGCGTCCGCGATGACCCTGGACGGCACGAACACCTGGATCGTCTCCGAGCCCGACTCCGACCTGGCGGTGGTGATCGATCCGGGCCCGCTGGACGACGGCCACCTGCGCGCGGTCGTCGACACCGTCGAGCGGGCCGGCAAGCGCGTCGCCCTGACCCTGCTGACGCACGGTCATCCCGACCACGCCGAGGGCGCCGCCCGCTTCGCCGGGCTGACCGGCACGAAGGTACGGGCCCTGGACCCGGCGCTGCAGCTGGGCGAGGAGGGCCTGGCCGCCGGGAACGTGATCACGGTGGGCGGCCTGGAGCTGCGGGTCGTCCCGACGCCCGGCCACACCGCCGACTCCCTCTGCTTCCACCTCCCGGCCGACCGGGCGGTGCTGACCGGCGACACGGTCCTCGGCCGTGGCACGACCGTCGTCGCGCATCCCGACGGCCGCCTGGGCGACTACCTGGACTCCCTGCGGCGGCTCAGGTCCCTCGCGGTCGACGACGGCGTCCACACCGTCCTGCCGGGCCACGGGCCGGTCCTGGAGGACGCACAGGGCGTCGTGGAGTTCTACCTCGCCCACCGGGCCCACCGCCTCGCCCAGGTCGAGACGGCCGTCGAGAACGGCTACCGCACCCCCGCCGAGGTCGTCGCCCATGTGTACGCCGACGTCGACCGCTCCCTCTGGCCGGCCGCGGAGCTGTCCGTGCGGGCGCAGCTGGAGTACCTGAGGGAGCACGGGCTCATCCAAGGGTCGGTCTAGGGCTGCTCCGGCCTGTCGGCCTTCACGCCGTGCACGCGCGCGTACTCCTCGGCGAGCCAGGGGCCGAGGTCGTCGACGTAGGACGAGAGGACGGCGCGGTCGCCGATCGGCTCGTACCCGAGGGCGGCCGCCGTCCGTAGCTGCTCCGCGCGCTGCGGGTAGTAGGCGCCGAAGGCCTCGGCCATCTCGTGCAGGTCGCTCGTCCAGCCGTTCCAGCGGGGCATGACGAGCGTGAACGCGGTGCGCACGAGGCGGCGGGACATGAACCGGACGAGAGGCCGCAGGAGCTCCTCGGAGTCGCCCGCAGAGGCGACGCGATCACGCCAGCGCGGCAGGAGCAGGGCGAGGTCTCCGTTGGTCTCGCGCGCGAGCAGGGAGTCCGGGCGGTAGCGGGGGAGATACGTGGCGAGGTCCTCCCCGAGCAGCGGCGTGCACAAGCAGGCCAGGAACCACCCCAGGTCGTACCGCTCCAGGTCGCTCAGCACGCGCGCGTGGCCGACCAGCAGAGTGCCGCCGCCGTCGATCTGCGGGAACTCCTTGTCGAGGGTCTCGTCGAGCGCACGGCCGTCGGCGCGGTCCGCGTCGGTCGGCTCCTCATGCAGGACCACCAGAAGGTCCAGATCGCTGCGGCCCTCGCGCGCGGTACCGCGCGGAATCGACCCGTAGAGGTACGCGCTGTGCAGCCGGGCTCCGAAGACGTCCGGGATCCGGTCCCGAGCCGCCACGACGACGGACCGGAACGCGTACGGCACACGCGCGAGGGAGCCTTCACGGGCGATGCAGCCCCGGGAGTCGAGACCCCGGTGAGAAACCGTTTCGGTCATAGGGTCACTGTGCACCGAGAGGCGTGGGGAGCCGCCGTATTTTCCGCGCCGGTCACGCCGGTCAGCGCCGGTCAGCGCCGGTCAGGGGCGTCCAGCCCGTCCAGGACGGCCCCCTTGCGCACCGGACGGCCAGGACCGGGCGTCAGCGCGACCGCTTGGCCAGTCGCTCCACGTCCAGCAGGATGACCGCCCGCGCCTCCAGGCGCAGCCACCCGCGCTGGGCGAAGTCCGCCAGCGCCTTGTTCACGGTCTCGCGCGACGCGCCGACGAGCTGGGCCAGCTCCTCCTGCGTCAGGTCGTGGACGACGTGGATGCCCTCTTCGGACTGCACGCCGAAGCGGCGCGACAGGTCCAGCAGGGCGCGGGCCACGCGGCCGGGGACGTCCGAGAAGACCAGGTCGGACATGGCGTCGTTGGTCTTGCGCAGGCGCCGGGCGACGGCGCGCAGCAGTGCGGTGGCCACCTCGGGCCGGGCGTTCAGCCAGGGCTGGAGGTCGCCGTGACCGAGACCGAGGAGCTTGACCTCGGTGAGGGCGGTGGCCGTCGCCGTACGCGGACCCGGGTCGAAGAGCGACAGCTCTCCGATGAGCTCGCTGGGACCCACCACGGCCAGCATGTTCTCCCGGCCGTCCGGGGAGGTGCGGTGGAGCTTGACCTTGCCCTCGGTGACGACATAGAGCCGGTCGCCCGGGTCGCCCTCGTGGAAGAGGGAGTCACCACGGGCCAGGGTCACCTCGCTCATGGAGGCGCGCAGTTCCGCGGCCTGCTCGTCGTCGAGTGCCGCGAAGAGCGGGTTGCGCCGCAGAACGTCGTCCACGAGTTCTCTCCTTGTCGACCTGCTCAGGGGATCTTGCTCCCCCGCTTACCAGGGGACCGTGTTCCCCATTTTGCTGGACGGTCCAAACAGTGTGATCTGTCACAAGGATGCCGCACACGTGTCCCGAGGTAAGCGGCAGGGGTCCAATTGGGGGCCGATCTTCAGGGTCCGGGGCGGATGTCGGTGCCGGGCTTTAGGCTGGCCGAGTGTCCAAAACGCCGGTGAGAGCACAGGCCAAGGGGGCTGGACGGGTGGTTGTACGTCGCGTTTCCGCTGTGGGCGAACAGGACCCCGGCGGTGGTAGGAAAACGGCAAAGGTGACAAACGAAATGCCTGCGAAGAAAGCGGCCGACAGCGGGAAAGCAGCCGCCGAGAGCGCCGCGACCGGTCGCGGCGCGAGCAAGGCCCCGGCGGACAAAGACGCCGTGAGCAAAGGTGCCGCGAGCAAGGGCGCGAGCAAGAGCGTGAGCAAGGGTGCCGTTGTCAGGAAGCCCGAGTCCCACACCGCTCTCGTCCGCCGTGCCCGCCGCGTCAACCGCGAGCTCGCCGAGATCTACCCCTACGCCCACCCAGAACTGGACTTCGAGAACCCCTTCCAGTTGGTGGTCGCCACGGTCCTGTCCGCCCAGACCACCGACCTCCGGGTGAACCAGACGACCCCCGCCCTCTTCGCCAAGTACCCCACCCCCGAGGATCTGGCCGCCGCCGATCCGGCGGAGGTCGAGGAGATCCTCCGCCCCACCGGCTTCTTCCGGGCCAAGACCAAGTCGGTGATGGGTCTCTCCAAGGCCCTGGTGGAGGAGTTCGGCGGGGAGGTCCCGGGTCGGCTCGAGGACCTGGTCAAGCTGCCCGGCGTCGGCCGCAAGACCGCCTTCGTGGTGCTGGGGAACGCGTTCGGCAGGCCCGGGATCACCGTGGACACGCACTTCCAGCGGCTCGTACGGCGCTGGAAATGGACCGAGGCCACCGAGCCCGACAAGATCGAGGCGGCCGTCGGCGCGCTCTTCCCCAAGAGCGACTGGACGATGCTCTCGCACCACGTGATCTTCCACGGCCGCCGTATCTGCCACGCCCGCAAGCCCGCCTGCGGCGCCTGCCCCATCGCCCCGCTCTGCCCGGCGTACGGCGAGGGCGAGACGGACCCGGAGAAGGCGAAGAAGCTCCTGAAGTACGAGAAGGGCGGCTTCCCCGGCCAGCGCCTGAACCCGCCCCAGTCCTATCTGGACGCGGGCGGCAGGCCGGCCCCGCCGCTGGGGGCCGGATGACGGAAGGGCTGACGGAAGAGCGGACGGCGGCCGACACCGACCGGGCCGCACGGACCGAACGGGCGGCCCGGCCCGAGGAGGCCGCGCGGACCGACGAGGGACGGACGGTCGGCACGGGGCACTCCGGCCTACGCGTGCCCGAGACCCGTGCGCCCCGTACTTCCCGCAGGGCACGCGCGACTTGTAGGGCACGCACAACTCGCCGGGCACGCGCGACTCGCCGGGCACGCACGTCCTGCAGGACGCATGTGACCCGTGCGACGCGAATGACCCGTAGGGCATACAGGACACACGCGTTCGGGGGACGGTTCGCGGAACGATCTGTCGGTTACCGGGCGTTGGACAGGGCAGAACGGGGGGTGGTGTGGCGATGACACGCGCGAGCAACACGCAGGGCGGTGCGGTGACACTCAGCAAAGAGGGTCTGCCCGCCTGGCTGGACCCGGTGGTGCACGCCGTGGAGACGGTCAAGCCGCTCCAGCTCAGCCGCTTCCTGCCCCCGGAGAACGGCGCGGGGCGCCAGTCGGCCGTCCTGATCCTGTTCGGCGAGGGCGAGCGCGGTCCCGAGCTGCTGCTCATGGAGCGCGCCAGCTCCCTGCGCTCGCACGCGGGCCAGCCCTCCTTCCCGGGCGGCGCCCTCGACCCGGAGGACGGCGACCCGCACGGTGACGGGCCTTTGCGGGCCGCCCTGCGCGAGGCCGAGGAGGAGACCGGGCTCGATCCGTCCGGCGTCCAGCTCTTCGGCGTGCTGCCCAAGCTCTACATCCCGGTCAGCGGCTTCGTCGTCACCCCGGTCCTGGGCTGGTGGCGCGAGCCGAGCCCGGTCGGCGCCGTCGATCCGGCGGAGACGGCCCGCGTCTTCACCGTTCCCGTGGCGGATCTCACGGACGCGGAGAACCGCGCCATGACCGTGCATCCCAGTGGCCACCGAGGCCCGGCATTTCTGGTCGAATCCGCCCTGGTGTGGGGTTTCACGGCCGGGGTGATCGACCGCCTGCTGCACTTCGCGGGCTGGGAGCACCCCTGGGACCGCGAGAAGCAGGTCCCGCTCGACTGGCGGTCATGACAGGGTGTCCACCGTGCTGTGTCTGCCCGGGGGAAGCTCTGCCCCATCGCCGCTTCGCGGCGGGTCGGACCCCCGGCCGACCTGTGGTGACCGCGAAATGATGAGGCGAGGCGCGAAGCGGTGAACGTGCTGGACATCCTGTTGTTGGTTGCGGCCGTCTGGTTCGCGGTCGTCGGCTACCGCCAGGGCTTCGTCGTCGGCATCCTGTCGGTGATCGGTTTCCTGGGGGGCGGCCTCGTCGCCGTCTACCTGCTGCCCGTGATCTGGGACGCGCTGACCGACAACTCCGAGGTGAGCACCACGGCCGCCGTCGTCGCGGTCATCGTCGTGATCGTCTGCGCCTCGATCGGTCAGGCCCTCACCACCCACCTCGGCAACAAGCTGCGCCGGTACATCACCTGGTCCCCGGCCCGCGCGCTGGACGCGACCGGCGGCGCGCTGGTCAACGTCGTGGCGATGCTGCTGGTGGCGTGGCTCATCGGGTCCGCCCTCGCCGGCACCACCCTGCCCACGCTGGGCAAGGAGGTCCGTAGCTCCAAGGTGCTGCACGGGGTGTCCGACGCGCTGCCCGACCAGGCCGACACCTGGTTCGCCGACTTCTCCTCCGTCCTCGCGCAGAACGGCTTCCCGCAGGTCTTCAGCCCGTTCTCCAACGAGCCGATCACCGACGTCCAGCCGCCCGATCCGGCCCTGGCGAACAGTGCGGTGGCCAAGCGCGCGCAGCGTTCCATCGTCAAGGTCATGGGCACCGCGGAGAGCTGTGGCAAGGTCCTGGAAGGCACCGGCTTCGTCTTCGGCGAGCGCCGCGTCATGACCAACGCGCACGTCGTGGGCGGCGTCGACGAACCCACCGTCCAGATAGGCGGCGAGGGCCGCAAGTACGACGCCACGGTCGTCCTGTACGACTGGAAGCGCGACATCGCCGTCCTGGACGTACCGGATCTGGACGCGCCGGTGCTGCAGTTCACCACCAAGGACGCGGTGAGCAGCGACGACGCGATCATCGCCGGGTTCCCGGAGAACGGGTCGTACGACGTCCGTGCCGCGCGTGTGCGTGGTCGCATCACGGCCAACGGTCCGGACATCTACCACCGCACCACCGTGCGCCGTGACGTGTACTCGCTGTTCACGACGGTCCGTCAGGGCAACTCCGGAGGACCGCTGCTCACCCCCGACGGCAAGGTGTACGGCGTGGTCTTCGCGAAGTCCCTCGACGACGCCGAAACCGGCTATGCCCTCACCGCGGACGAGATCCAGCAGGACATCACCGAGGGGCGTACCGCGGGCCAACAGGTGGACAGCGACAGCTGCGCCCTTTGAGAAGCCGTCAGGAGCACCCCGCTGAAGGGGGGTCGCACAGGGGGCCCGCACAGGGCCCCCTTCGGCGAACCTCTGCCGGGTCAGCCTCGAGGGTGACGCAGGCGGACCGAGACCCAGCGGGCCCGGCGGCGCAGGATGCGCGGAATGCCCACCCGGAGGTCTGAGCCCGGCAGTTGCGGGTCGGCACCTCGTTGGTGGGGGCTCAGGCCGTTGGCCGAGCGGCGGTTGCGTGGTGCGTCACTGTAGTCGTGCGTCCAGCCCATACACCGACGTCTGCCCCTGCCCCAAGGTCGATAACCGTTCTCGGAGCGGCCAATTGGCCTATGCGCCGGGCATTTGGCTGTTCGTCGTACAGACGTCCGGAACCGGGTACCGGGCGCGATGGCGCGGTCACCGATCGGGCTCGGGATCCTTCAGCCAATTGACCAGTTCGGTGGAGAAAGCGACCGGATCCTCCTCGTGCGGGAAGTGGCCGAGTCCGTCGAACAGCCGCCAGCGGTACGGCGCTTCGACGTACTCTCCGGAGCCGGCCGCGCTCCGGGTGCGCATCACCGGATCGAGGGACCCGTGCAGATGCAGCGTGGGCACGCGCACGGGCCGCTTCATGCGCCGGTAGAACTGGATGCCGTCCGGCCGCGCCATCGAGCGCACCAGCCACCGGTACGGCTCGACGGCGCAGTGCGCGGTGGAGGGGATGCACATGGCGCGCTGGTAGGTCGCCACCGCCTCGTCCTCCGGCAGCTGCGGCCCGGACCAGTCCCGGATCAGCCGGCCCACCAGTTCGCCGTCGTCGGCGGTGAGCTGCCGCTCGGGGATCCACGGCCGCTGGAACCCCCAGATGTGGGAGCCGGCGGTCGTCTGCCGGACGTCGGCGAGCATCGCCGAGCGCCAGCGCCGGGGATGCGGCATCGAGGAGACGACGAGCCTGCGGACGAGCTTGGGGCGCATCACGGCCGCCGTCCACGCCAGGTAGCCGCCCAGGTCGTGGCCGACCAGCGCGGCGTCCGGCTCGCCGAGGGAGCGGATCACACCGGTGATGTCGAGGGCGAGGTTGGCCGGGTCGTAGCCGCGCGGCGTACGGTCGCTGCCGCCCACGCCCCGCAGGTCCATCGCGACGGCCCGGAAGCCCGCGTCGGCCAGCGCGACCAACTGGTGCCGCCACGTCCACCAGAACTGCGGGAAACCGTGGACGAGCATGACCAGCGGACCGTCGCCGACCTCGGCGATGTGGAAGCGGGCACCGTTCGCGGCGACCTCGCGATGGGTGACCTGCACGCCGCAGACGGCGTCCGGCCGTACGACCGAAGCGGGCTGGGCCGGAGGAGTGGCGGGGTCCGTCATGACGACGAGCGTGCCACAGCCTCGATGGCTTCCGGGACCCGGTCCTGCGGCAGCTCGGGCCGCGGGTGCGGCTTGGCGTTCTGCAGGACGCCCGCCGACGCCTTCATCGACGCGGCGACCTTCTGCGGGCCCTTGCTCTTCTGCGCCTTCTTCGCGAAGACCACGCCGATCAGGACGAGGACGAGCGCGATGAGCACGTTCGCCGCGAAGGAGAGCAGGAAGCAGATCGCCAGGTTCCAGTCGCTCCAGGTCCGAATGCCGTATGCCAGGGCGAAGTTGAGCATCGGGAGGGAGAACAGCAGGACCGCGCCGGCCACCGAGAACGCCCCACCGCTCGTCGCTCCCCGTTTGACGTCCTGCTTCAGCTGCGCCTTCGCCAGCGCGATCTCGTCGTGCACCAGCGCAGACAATTCGGTCGTCGCCGAGGCGAACAGCTGGCCGATGCTGCGTTCGGCGCCGACCGGGCTGCCGTCGGGTGCGCTCATCGCGTTCTCCCTCTTCTGCTGCTGTGCTGCTTCTGGCTTCTTTTGTACCGTCCCGTCAGATCATGCCGGACGGTTGCCCTCCTCGCCTGCCCCGCCCGTCACTTCGGTAGGCCCGTGGCGCGTGTCGGCCCCTCCCCGGGCCCCTGCCCGGGCTCCTCCTGGGCCTCTCCGAGAGCCTCCTCGCGGGCGTTCTCGCGGGCGAGGACCTCGGCTCGGCGGCGGTGCTCGGTGGCCTTGCGGTCGTAGATCTCCGCCATCCGCAGGTGGTAGGCCGGGTCGTCCTCCTCGTACACGTCCGGGATGCCGTCGAGGTCGTCGTCGCGCTCCTCGGCCTCCCACATCCGGCGGTATTCGGCGTTGCGCAGCTTCAGCAGGACCGTGGCGAGGGTCGCCGCGATC
The DNA here is from genome assembly GCA_001298545.1 of Actinobacteria bacterium OV320. Taxonomy (GTDB): domain Bacteria; phylum Actinomycetota; class Actinomycetes; order Streptomycetales; family Streptomycetaceae; genus Streptomyces; species Streptomyces coriariae. The sequence continues at coordinate 147,034 of LJCX01000028.1, read as the reverse complement.
AGCGAGCCCAGCAGGACGGCGGCCTTGACCTCGTCGGTCAGGACCGCGTCGCCCTCGAAGGCGAGCTCCCCGATCAGCAGCGACACGGTGAAGCCGATGCCGGCGAGGGCCGCGACGGCGAAGACGTCCGCCCAGGCGAGGTCCTCGCTCAGCGAGGCGCGGGTGAAGCGGGCGGTCAGCCAGGTCCCGCCGAAGATGCCGATCGTCTTGCCGACGACGAGACCGAGGACGACGCCGAGCGTCTCCGGCTTGCCGAAGACGTCCCCGATCGCGTTGCCCGAGATCGCCACACCGGCGCTGAACAGGGCGAACAGCGGCACCGCGAGCCCTGCGGAGAGGGGCCGGACGAGGTGCTCGATGCGCTCGCCGGGGGAGTGCTCCTCGCCCTCGCGCGTCGTGCAGCGCAGCATCAGGCCCATCGCGACGCCGGCGATCGTGGCGTGCACGCCACTGTTGTACATCAGCGCCCAGATGACGAGCGCGAGGGGGACGTAGACGTACCAGCCGGTCACGCCCTTGCGCAGCAGCAGCCAGAACACGAGGAGGCCGACGGCCGCGCCGCCCAGCGCCACGAAGTCGATGGTGCTCGTGAAGAAGACCGCGATGATCAGGATCGCGAACAGGTCGTCGACGACCGCGAGAGTGAGCAGGAAGGCGCGCAGCGCGCTCGGCAGGGAGGTGCCGATGACGGCGAGCACGGCGAGCGCGAACGCGATGTCGGTGGCCGTGGGCACCGCCCAACCGGCCAACGAGCCACCGCCGCTGAGGTTGGTGAGCGTGTAGACGAGCGCGGGTACGGCCATCCCGCTCAGTGCGGCCGCGACGGGGAGCGCGGCGGCCCGGCGGTCCTTGAGGTCACCGGCGACGAGTTCTCGCTTGAGTTCGATGCCGGCGACGAAGAAGAAGATCGCGAGCAGGCCGTCGGCAGCCCAGTGCGCGACGGAGAGGTTCAGTCCGAGGGCCGAGGGTCCGAAGTGGAAGTGGCTGACGCTCTCGTAGCTGTCGTGCAGCCCGGGTGCGTTCGCCCAGATCAGCGCCGCGACGGCGGCGGCGAGCAGCAGCACACCGCCGACTGTCTCGGCGCGCAGCGCCTCCGCGACGAAGTTCCGCTCGGGCAGGGACAGCCGTCCGAAGACCTTGCGGGGAGCGGTGTTGCGGGGCGCGGACACGGTGGGGGCCTCCGGTCGGTGGGCAGCAGTGAGCACATGCCGACCAGACTTCCCGGCGCACCTTTTTCTTTAGCCTACCTAAAGTGCGCCAGGAGGAATCCGGTGATCCCCACGGTAGGGGTGAAAGGGGCACCCGGCGCGGTGTCGCCGGGTGCCCCTCCCTGACCTGCTCAGTCCTCGCTGGGTGCGGCCGGGAGCTTTGCCTGGATGAGGTCCATGACGGTGGAGTCGGTCAGTGTGGTGACGTCCCCGAGCTGGCGGTTCTCGGCGACGTCGCGCAGCAGTCGGCGCATGATCTTGCCGGAGCGGGTCTTCGGAAGTTCCGCGACCGGCATGATCCGCTGGGGCTTGGCGATCGGGCCGAGGGTGGTGCCGACGTGGTTGCGCAGGTCGGCGACGAGGTTCTTGTCCTCGGCGTCGGCCGTGCCGCGCAGGATGACGAAGGCGACGATGGCCTGTCCGGTGGTCTCGTCGGCGGCGCCGACGACGGCCGCCTCGGCGACGGCCGGGTGGGAGACGAGCGCGGACTCGACCTCGGTGGTGGAGATGTTGTGGCCGGAGACGAGCATGACGTCGTCGACACGGCCGAGGAGCCAGATGTCGCCGTCGTCGTCCTTCTTCGCGCCGTCGCCGGCGAAGTACCTGCCTTCGAAGCGTGCCCAGTAGGTGTCGAGGAAGCGCTGGTCGTCGCCCCAGATGGTGCGCAGCATCGACGGCCAGGGCTCGGTGAGGACGAGGTAGCCGCCGCCGCCGTCGGGCACCTCGTTGGCCTCGTCGTCGACGACGGTGGCGGAGATGCCGGGCAGCGGCCGCTGCGCGGAGCCGGGCTTGGTGGCAGTGACGCCGGGCAGCGGCGAGATCATCATCGCGCCGGTCTCGGTCTGCCACCAGGTGTCGACGATCGGTGTCCGGTCGCCGCCGATGTGCTTGCGGTACCAGATCCAGGCCTCGGGGTTGATCGGCTCACCGACCGAGCCGAGCACGCGCAGGGAGGAGAGGTCGAACTTGGCGGGGATGTCGTCGCCCCACTTCATGAACGTACGGATCGCGGTCGGCGCCGTGTAGAGGATCGTCACCCCGTACTTCTGCACGATCTCCCAGAAACGGCCCTGGTGCGGGGTGTCCGGGGTGCCCTCGTACATGACCTGCGTCGCGCCGTTGGCCAACGGCCCGTAGACGATGTAGGAGTGTCCGGTGACCCAGCCGACGTCGGCGGTGCACCAGTAGACGTCCGTTTCGGGCTTCAGGTCGAAGACCGCATGGTGGGTGTAGGCGGTCTGCGTGAGGTAGCCGCCCGAGGTGTGCAGGATGCCCTTCGGCTTACCCGTGGTGCCGGAGGTGTAGAGGATGAACAGCGGGTGCTCCGCGCCGAACGCCTCCGGGGTGTGCTCCGCCGACTGACGCTCGACGATCTCGTGCCACCACACGTCACGCTCGCCGTTCCAGGCGACGTCCTGGCCCGTGCGCCGCACGACGAGGACATGCTCGACGTTGCCCGCGCGGTCGGCGGCGTCGTCGACGGCCGGCTTCAGCGCGGACGGCTTGCCGCGCCGGTATCCGCCGTCGGAGGTGATGACGACCTTGGCGTCCGCGTCCTGAATACGGGTGGCCAGCGCGTCCGCCGAGAAGCCGCCGAAGACGACCGAGTGCGCGGCGCCGATCCGGGCACAGGCCAGCATCGCGATCGCCGTCTCGGGGATCATCGGCATGTAGACGGCGACCCGGTCGCCCTTCTGCACGCCCAGTTCCAGCAGGGCGTTGGCGGCCTTCGACACCTCGTCCTTGAGCTCGGCGTAGGTGATGGCGCGGCTGTCGCCGGGCTCGCCCTCGAAGTGGATGGCGACCCGGTCCCCGTTGCCGGCCTCCACATGCCGGTCGACGCAGTTGTAGGCGACGTTGAGCTCGCCGTCCTTGAACCACTTGGCGAACGGCGGGTTCGACCAGTCCAGCGTCTCGGTCGGCTCCTTGGACCAGGTCAGCCGACGCGCCTGCTCGGCCCAGAAGCCGAGCCGGTCAGCCTTGGCCTGCTCGTACGCCTCCGCCGTGACGTTGGCGTCGGCCGCCAGATCGGCGGGCGGCGCGAACCTGCGTTCTTCCTTGAGCAGGTTGGCCAAGGATTCGTTGCTCACGACATCTCCCTCTCGAAGGGTGTCCGTGTCCGTTGTGTCCCAGGCCACAGCTCATCAGACCCAGGGGTCCGGTGACAAGGCCCGACCAAAAATTGGTTTAGACCTGTAGGGGTCGCCGCTTCTCGACCCCGTTCCCCGGCGGTCGGAGGCCGACCCCTGGATCGACCCAGGGGTCAACCCAGGGGTCATCCGTACCCACGGACACGGAGCGGACGGAGTTCAGCCGGTGTAACGCCTTTCACATCCCCGCCCGCCGCCGCGAGACATCGGGAGGCGTCGCGCCGGTTGTCGGGAGGCGTCGCGCCGGTTCAGGCCGGCACGCCCGTCTCTCCCACATGACCGAACAACTCGCCGTCGCCCGAGGCCGCCTCGGTGAGCAGGTACGTCTGTGCCTCACCCACGTGGAAGTACAGCCCGTGCAACTCCAACGCCCCGCTCCGCAGGGCCTGGGTCACCGACTCGTGCGCCCGTAGGTGCTCCAACTGCTGGACCACATTGGTCAGGCAGAGCTGCTCGACCGCGTCCACCGGCGCCCGCCCGGCCAGTCGGGCGCGAGGACGGCCGCCGTCGGCCATCCGCTCCAGGCTCGGCACACCGTGCCGCAGCCACCGCTGCAACGGGGTCCGCGCGCCGCCCGGTTCGGTGTCGAACAGTGCCTGCATGGCGCCGCACCCGGAGTGCCCGCACACCGTGATGGACCGCACCTTCAGCACGTCCACCGCGTACTCGATCGCGGCCGCCACCGAGTCGTCCCCGCTCTCCTCACCGGGCGGCGGCACGAGGTTGCCGACGTTGCGCACCACGAACAGGTCGCCCGGACCGCTGGAGGTGATCATCGACGTGACCAGCCGGGAGTCGGCGCAGGTGAGGAAGAGCTGGGTGGGTTGCTGCCCCTCCCGGGCCAGTCGCGCCAGCTCACCCCTCACCAGCGGTGCGGTGTTGCGCTGGAACGCGCTGATGCCGCGCACCAATTGATGCTCACCAGGCTCGACGGACGCCCCTGGCCGCCTCTCCTCGCCCGGATGGCCCGGCTGTTCCGGCTGGCCCGGCTGCGGCGGCCGCTTCGTCTCTCTTGGCTTGGCTGACTCGGGGGACTCCGGCGTCTCCCTCTTTCCCCTCCTCTGCGCAGTTTCGGGCGCCCCTGCCGCTGTCGCTTCCGCTGGACGTGCTGCGTCGGTCGACTCTGCAGACTGCGCTGTCAGTGATGTTGGTGTTGGTGTTGGTGTCGGGCTCAAGGCCTGTGGTGTCTGTGGGGTCTGTGTCGTTTCTCGTGGTACTTCGCACTGGTGGTTGCGCCACGGCGTCCAGGGACGGCAGCGGCAGTCGGCGATCGGAACCTCGCCGGCGCGAACGTGAGCTGCGGGAGCGGTCGAGCCACCTTGACCGGTGTCGAGGCCGGCGCCGGTGCTGGTGGCGAGGCCGGTTCTGATGCCGGTGCCGGTACCGCTGCGGAAGTCGACGCCTGCCCCGGTTTCCGACCCGGTTTCCGCTTCGGCTTCCGCCTCGACATCGGTACCGGTGTCGAGGCCCGTGCCCGAGCGGCGACCGGTCAGCTCGACGGACCCACCCCGGGCGGTGTGTGTCTTCTGCCAGTCCTGTAGGGCCTCGTACGCCGCGTGGTCCATGAAGGAGCCGTCCAACTCGACGACGACATGGGTGCCTTGGGGTACGAGATGCAGGATGCGGCTCAGCCGCGGCACGGCGAGGAACGTCAACTGGCCTCGTACGTGTACGTGATGGACTCCTTCCTTCTCGTGGTGTGTGATCCGGGTGCGGGCGAGGCGGTGCAGGGCGACGGCGACGGCCACGGCGATGCCGAGCGTCACGCCCTCCAGGACGCCGAGGACGACCACGCCCAGAGTGGTGACGGCGTACACCAGCACCTCACGGTGGCGGGTCACCGTGCGAATGTGGTGCAGGGACACCATCTGGATGCCGACGGCCATCACCAGGGCGGCGAGTGAGGCGAGCGGGATGAGATCCAGGATCGGGACCATCAGCAGCGCGGCGACTACTACGAGAACGCCGTGCAGCATCGTCGAGTTCCGGCTTACGGCACCGGCTTGGACATTTGCCGAACTGCGCACGGCCACGCCCGCCACCGGCAGCCCGCCGAGTGCTCCGGAGACGATGTTGGCCGCGCCCTGGCCCAGCAACTCGCGGTCCAGATCGGAGCGGCCGACACGGGTGGAGCGGGCGCTGAGCAGGTCCGGCCGTGAAGCGATCAGTTTGTCCACGGCGACCGCGCCGAGCAGCGACTGCACGCTGCACACCAGAGTGGTGGTGAGGACGGCGGCCATGAGTCCGAGCACCGGTCCCTCGGGCAGCCCCGCCAGCGCGTGACTGCTCCAGGACGGCAGGTCCACCTTGGGCAGGGTGAGGCCCGCGAGCGCGGCGACGGCGGTGGCACCGGTGACGGCGACGAGCGCGGCGGGCACTCTCTGCACCAGGCTGCCCACCCGGCCGGGGATACGGGGCCAGAGCAGCAGCAGGGTCAGAGTCAGCGCGCTCACGGCCACGGCCGCCGGCTGCAGTCCGGCCAACTGGGCGGGCAGCGCGCGGAGATTGTCGAGGACGGAGCTCTGGGGGGTGCCGCCGAGGACGACGTGCAGTTGGGCGACGGCGATGGTGACGCCGATGCCGGCGAGCATGCCGTGCACGATGGCGGGGCTGACGGCGAGGGCGGTGCGCGCCACGCGCAGACAGCCGAGACCCAGCTGGGCGAGTCCGGCGAGGACGGTGATGGCGCATGTCGTCCGCCACCCGTAGCGCTGGATGAGGTCGGCGGTGACCACGGTCAGGCCGGCCGCCGGGCCGCTGACCTGGAGCGGCGCACCGCCGACCCACCCGGCGACGATCCCGCCGACGGCGGCGGCGACGAGACCGGCCTGGAGGGGCGCGCCGGTGGCGAGGGCGATGCCGAGGGACAGGGGCAGGGCGATCAGGAAGACCGCGATCGAGGCGGACACGTCCGCGCCCGCGATGCGGAAGCGGCGGTGCGGGCCCGGTGGCGGGCTGTGGGTCGGGTGGATGCGCTCGGTGCGCTTCGAGTGGTCGGTGCGGGTGGGGGCGCAGGCGGACATGGTTCCCGTCTCCTCCGGGGCAGCGCGGTCGCGGAACATGTGGTCCCCCGGTTGGGGCGGGGGCGGTCGCGGCCGTGGGTCACGGCGTGCAGCGGCGGGATGAAATCAACGCTCGGTAAACAGATCGTAATGCAGAGTAAAGGCCAAGCATGGATTTTTGCGGCAAATGGGGCAGGTAATCACCCCCGAGAGTGAAGTGGCCTTTTTATCGGCTTGTCGTACTAATTCCTTCTCGACTCCATGCGACCTTGACGGCGCTGCCGGCTCGTCCCGGCGCGTCACCAGAGAACGCCCTCGTCGGCGTTGGCCGAGAGAAGGAAGAAGGTGGGCGGAAGATGGCCGCCACCCAGAGGATCGCCGTGGGCGCAGTGGTCGCCGCGGCTGTCGCCGCATTGCTCGCCGGTTGCGCGACGGGGACCGGGGGTTCCCACGGTTCCGGGGAGGGGGTGCCGGGCCCGCAGAAGGCCAAGCCGGCACCCGCCGCCCCCAAGAGTGCCGTCCGCCTGATCGGCGACGGCTCCACCGCGTACACCGGGGCGCAGCCCCACCTGCCCCGCCCCGAGCGGTTGAAGCCGGGCCAGAAGCCGCCGCAGTTCGTGGTCTTCTCCTGGGACGGCGCGGGTGAGGACAGTCAGAGGCTGTTCTCCCACTTCCGCCAGGTGTCCAAGGCCAACCACGCGACGATGACGTACTTCCTCAGCGGCGTGTACATGCTGCCGGAGGAGAAGGCCGACCTGTACCGGCCGCCGCAGCACTCGCCGGGCCGTTCCGACATCGGCTTCAACGACGAGCAGGGCATCGCCGACACCGTGAAGCAGCTGCGTCTGGCGTGGCTGGAGGGCAACGAGATCGGCACCCACTTCAACGGCCACTTCTGCGGCAAGAACGGTGGCGTCGGTGAGTGGTCGATCGAGGAGTGGAAGGACGAGATCGACCAGGCCAAGCGGTTCGTGAGGACCTGGAAGACCAACACCGGCATGAAGGACGCGGCTCCGCTGCCCTTCGACTACGACAAGGAACTCATCGGCGCCCGTACCCCTTGCCTCGAGGGCCAGAAGAACTTCATGAAGGCCGCCCGCGAGCTGGGCTTCCGCTACGACACCAGTGGCGTCAACAACCAGGTGTGGCCCGGCAAGAAGCAGGGCCTGTGGGACCTGTCGATGCAGCTCGTGCCCTTCCCCGGCCACTCCTACGAGCAGCTCACCATGGACTACAACTTCATGGTCAACCAGTCCGGCAGTACCAGTCAGGGCGACCCCGGCAAGCGCGCGTTCTGGGGTCGCCAGATGCGTGACGGCCTGCTCAAGGGCTTCGACCGGGCCTACTACGGCAACCGCGCACCGCTGATCATCGGCAACCACTTCGAGTCCTGGAACGGCGGCACGTACATGCGCGCCGTCGAGGAGGTCGTCGAGAACGTCTGCAACAAGCCGGACGTGCGCTGTGTGTCCTTCCGCCAGCTCGCCGACTGGCTGGACGCCCAGGATCCGAAGGCCCTGGCCAAGCTGCGCACACTGGAGGTCGGCGAGTCCCCGAAGCCCGGCTGGGCGTCCTTCCTGTCCGGCAGCCCGGCCCCGGCCCCGAAGGGCGTGCCCGGGGCTCCGGCGATCAGGCAGTAGGCGCCCGACCCGACGGGCGCCGCAGCCAGGTGGTGACCCGGCGGCGACCTTCACCGACAGGATCCGTCACACGGGATCCGTCACGCGGAGGCCGTCACACGGGAGCCGTCGAGCCATCACACGGAGGCCGTCACACGGACGCCGTGAGGCTTTCGCCGAGGACGAATCCGGGGTCGACCTGCGCCGCCAGGTCGACTCCGGTCCGTTCATTGCCCCAGGACTCGGCGTTCTTCAGATGGAAGTGCACCATCTGCCGTGTGTAGCGCTCCCAGTCGCGCCTTTCGTACGCCGAGTCGACGGTCGTCCGCAGCAGACGCAGGGCCTCGCGGTTGGTGTCCTCCAGGTGCTCGAACCGGGGCGGCCGGCCCTTCTCCATGGCGCGCACCCAGTCCGAGTGGCCGACCGTCACGAGCAGGTCGTCCCCGACCTCGGCGCGCAGGAAGTCGACGTCGTCCCGGCCCTGCACCTTGTTGCCGACGACCTTCAGCTCGACGCCGAAGTCGCGGGCGTACTCCTTGTACTGGCGATAGACGGAGACTCCCTTCCGGGTCGGTTCGGCGACGAGGAACGTGATGTCGAAGCGGGTGAACATGCCGGAGGCGAAGGAGTCCGAGCCGGCGGTCATGTCGACCACGACGTACTCGTCAGGCCCGTCCACCAGGTGGTTCAGGCACAGTTCCACCGCTCCTGTCTTGGAGTGGTAGCAGGAGACCCCCAGGTCGGCGTCCGTGAAAGGGCCCGTGACCATCAAACGGACGGCGCCGCCGTCGAGTTCCACCGGCCGGGCGCAGGCGTCGTACACCGGGTTGTTCTCGCGCACCCGCAGCAACCGGGATCCCGCACCGGGCGGTGTCGTCTTGATCACCGTCTCGGTGGAGACGACACGGGGGTTGGAACCGCGCAGGTAGTCCTTGATCAGCGGCAGCCGGTCGCCCATCGCGGGCAGCCCGGCAGCCTCCGCCTCGTCGAGGCCGAGAGCGGGCCCCAGGTGCTGGTTGATGTCCGCGTCGACCGCGATCACGGGCCCGCCGTCGGCGACGAGGTGGCGGATGAACAGGGAGGACAGGGTGGTCTTGCCGCTGCCACCCTTCCCGACGAAAGCAATTTTCATGTTCACAAAGGGTAGTGCGGTGATTGCTGTGCGTGGCAGGCGTGCGTGAAGAAGACCACTCCTTCGTGGGGTGCCCGCGCGGGTTGCGTAGTGTCGTACTCATGAGTACGACAGGCGCGTCCGCCGATCCGCTCGCGGCCCTGGGCTCCCTGCCCGGTGTGGCCGAGTCCGTGGAGACCATGCGCAAGGCCGTGGACCGGGTCTACGGCCACCGTGTCATGCGTCGCCGCAGCACCGAGATCACCTCCGAGGCCGCGCTGCGCGGCGCCCGCGGCTCGGCGGCCCTGTCCGGCGCGGACTGGGCACTGGAAGAGGTGCGTCGGCGCACCGACTTCGGCGCCGACGACGAGGCGCGCGTCATGGGTGCGGCTCTGCGGCTGTCCGCCGAGGCGGGCCAGTTGCTGTCCATCTGGCGGCAGTCGCCGCTGCGGGTGCTGGCGCGGCTGCATCTGGTGGCCGCGGCGACGAGCGGCGACGAGGTCGGCCGCCCGCGACAGGCCGGTGAGAAGGTCGACGAGCCGCTGATCGAGCTGCCACTGCCGAGTGCCACCGAAGTGGCCGGCCGTCTTGAGGGGCTGTCCGAGCTGATCATCGCGGGAGGCTCCGCGCCCGCCCTGGTGACGGCCTCCGTCGTCCATGGCGAGCTGCTGGCCCTACGCCCGTTCACCTCTCACAACGGCCTGGTCGCGCGGGCCGCCGAGCGCATCGTCCTGATCGGCAGCGGTCTCGACCCCAAGTCGGTCTGCCCGGCCGAGGTCGGGCACGCCGAGCTGGGGCGGGCGGCCTATCTGGCGGCCCTGGAGGGCTACGTCTCCGGCACCCCGGACGGCATGGCGGTCTGGATCGCGCACTGCGGCAGGGCGGTCGAGCTGGGCGCCCGCGAGTCGACGGCGGTGTGCGAGGCGCTGCAGCGCGGGGCGGCGTGAGCCCCACGCGCGCGTGAGGCGCGGCTACGGAAAAGGCCCCTCGCGGGGGCCTCGCAAAGGGTTGCGGCGGTACGAGTTCTCGTACCGCCGCTGGCATGCTCACCCGGTTACCAAGCGTCCTCGATATATTGCCCATCAGGCCGGGAGCTTTGCCCGTGACCTGGTGTGGCTGGCCCGTAATCGACGGGTCGACGTCGCGTGGGTGCCCAGTGGTCATGCGCGGTCCGTGGGGCCAAATGCGTTATTAAGGTGATCCTCTCGGATGTCCTTGGTCTCGCGGGCCGTTAAGTCCTTTGTACTCCTGGACCCCGGCAAGCGGAAGTGCTGGCACCAGTTCTTTGCTTTTGCTCCCAAATGGGTTTTAAACGGGCGTCCCTGAGGGGTGACGGGCCGCCCTCGCGCGCGGAGGCGGCTTCAGACGGCCGCCGCCCGGCGTCGGTTCGCGTACCAGACGAGGCCCGCCGTGGCCGCCGCCGCTCCTATCGCCGCGGCCGCGACGAGCGCGGGGCGGGGCGGTACGGAGAACGACGGAATCCGCTGCTTGAGGCGCACCGGCCGGTGGAAGTCGAGAATCGGCCACCCGCGTGCGACGGCCTCGCGCCGCAGGGCCCGGTCCGGGTTCACGGCGTGCGGATGCCCGACCGCCTTCAGCATCGGCAGGTCGGTCGCCGAGTCGCTGTAGGCGTAACAGCGCGAGAGGTCGTAGCCCTCGGACCCGGCCAGCTCCTTGATCGCCTCCGCCTTCGTCGGGCCGTAGGCGTAGTACTCCACCTCGCCGGTGAAGCACCCGTCCTCGCCCACGACCATGCGGGTGGCGACCACGCGGTCCGCGCCGAGCAGTTCGCCGATCGGCTCGACCACCTCGGCGCCCGACGTGGACACGATCACCACGTCACGGCCGGCCGTGTGGTGTTCCTCGATCAGGGAGGCGGCCTCGTCGTAGATGAGCGGGTCGATCAGGTCATGAAGGGTCTCGGCCACGATCTCCTTCACCTGTTGGACGTTCCAGCCGCGCACGAGGGCGGACAGGTACTCGCGGGTCCGTTCCATCTGGTCGTGGTCCATACCGCCCACGAGGAAGACGAACTGGGCGTATGCGGTCCGCAGAGCCGCCCTGCGGTTGATCAGACCGCCTTGGTAGAAGGACTTGCTGAAGGTGAGCGTGCTCGACTTCGCAATGACCGTCTTGTCCAGGTCAAAGAAGGCCGCTGTGCGGGGCAAGGAGTGGTTTTCCACAACCATGAGCATAGGGGCAGCCCATTCGGCGTAAGGTTGGCGCGTGGGTTTGCCTGAGAAGGCTCTCGGGTACACCATGGAAGTCACGGATCGTTCGCGACCGTGCTAACGCGGTCCGACTCCTCCCCCCCCGAGTCGGCCGTGAAGGCGACCCCCGCTCTCCCCCCCGGCGGGGGTCGTCGCATGTCCGGGCGGGTTTTTCGGTTCTGAACGCGGCTACTGCGCCGCATCGAGGCGGCTGCGGCCGCCTCTTTGTTTGCCCATTCGCTGTCACTGTGCGTAGCCATCGGACTCCTCTGCGGAAGTCGCACAGCAGATGGTGCGGGGCTCACCGGTATGGGTGACAGCGATATTCACAACCACCCGCTTGTCCACAGTTTTCCACCAAGATCCACACGCTTTCCGGGCTCACTGCACCGTGATTCCAACGCGTCCGCTCCGGGTCGGCTTCACGTGGCCGGTTCCGATTGCCGGGGGCGTTCGGCCGGATTCTGTCGGCCGTTCATATGGAGACCGGCTGCCGGTTCTTCACACGTTTGGGAATCGCGGGACCGCAGCGACTGCGCGCCCCGCAGTGAAGGGGGATGGAAATCGTGACCGGAGCCGTCACACACGACCCGCCGCCCACCACCGGAGGCGGACCGGGCAAACCACTGATCGTCACGGAGGACGCGGGACTCCTCGACGACCTGCTGCGCCTGTGCGCCGCCGCCGGCGCCACACCGGAGGTGCACCACTCGGTGCTGGAACGCCGGGGGAGCTGGGAGTCGGCGCCACTCGTCCTGGTCGGCGACGACGCGGCACGCCGTGTCCGAGGGGCCGCCCGCAGGCGCGGAGTGGTTCTCGTCGGCCGCGACCAGGACGACTCCGGGGTGTGGCAGCGCGCCGTGGAGATCGGCGCCGACCATGTCCTGATGCTGCCCGACGGCGAACAGTGGCTGGTCGACCGCATTGCCGACGTCGCCGAGGGCGTCGGGCGGCCCGCCCTCACCGTCGGCGTCATCGGCGGACGCGGCGGCGCCGGAGCCTCCACGCTCGCGTGCGCCCTCGCCGTCACCTCCGCGCGAGAAGGGCTGCGCACCCTTCTGGTCGACGCCGATCCCCTCGGCGGCGGACTCGACGTCCTCCTCGGCGGCGAGAGCACGGAAGGTCTGCGCTGGCCCGCGTTCGCCGCCTCACGCGGGAGGGTCGGCGGCAGCGCCCTGGAGGAGTCGCTGCCCAGGCTGCATTCGTTGCGGGTGCTCAGCTGGGACCGGGGCGACTGCGTGGCCATCGCGCCCCAGGCCGTACGCGCGGTGTTGGCGGCGGCCCGGCGCCGGGGCGGCACGGTCGTCGTCGACCTCCCGCGCCGCATCGACGACGGCGTCGCCGAGATCCTCGCCCAGCTCGACCTCGGGCTCCTCGTGGTCCCCGCCGAACTGCGCGCCGTCGCGGCGGGCAAGCGCGTGGCCTCCGCCGTCGGCATGGTGCTGCGCGACCTGCGGGTGGCGGTGCGCGGCCCCTACGCGCCCGGACTCGACGACAGTGAGGTGGCCCGACTGCTCGGCCTGCCGTTGGCCGGCGAGGTGCCCGTCGAATCGGGGCTGTTGCGCCCGGACGGCGGCAAGTCACCGCCGGGCGCGACCCCTCGCGGGCCGCTCGCGCGCTTCTGCAAGGAGTTCTGGGAGCGCGCGCTCACCGAGGCGGGTGGCCCATGAGCACGCCGGGCGGCCTCGAACGGACGAAGGCGACGGGGACGCTGCTCGACGGCGTACGGCAGTGGCTCGCCGACAGCGGCGCCGAACCGACACCCGCGCGCGTGGCGCAGGCGCTGCGCGAACAGGGGCGGGTCCTCGGGGACGCGGAGGTCCTCGGCGCGGCCGAGCATCTGCGGTCCGAGCTGATCGGCAGCGGGCCTCTGGAACCCCTGCTCACCGACCCCAGGGTGACCGATGTACTGGTGTCCGCTCCGGACCGGGTCTGGGTCGACCGGGGTGGCGGTCTGGAGCTCACCGGCGTCTCCTTCCCGGACGCCTCGGCCGTACGGCGCCTCGCACAGCGATTGGCCGCCGTCGCCGGACGGCGCCTCGACGACGCGCGGCCCTGGGTCGACGCCCGGCTGCCCGACGGGACGCGACTGCACGCGGTGCTGCCCCCGGTCGCCGTCGGCTGCACCTGTCTGTCGCTGCGCGTCGTACGGCCCCGGGCGTTCACGCTCGGCGAGCTGGTGGCCGCGGGCACGGTGCCGCCGGGCGGCGACAGGGTGCTGCGGGATCTGCTGCGGGCGCGGCTGTCCTTCCTGGTCAGCGGCGGCACCGGGAGCGGCAAGACGACCCTGCTGAGCGCGCTGCTGGGGCTGGTCGGGCCCGGGGAGCGGATCGTGCTCGCCGAGGACTCGGCGGAGCTGCGACCGGATCACCCGCACGTCGTCCGCCTGGAGACCAGACCCGCCAACCAGGAAGGCGCGGGACTCGTCACCCTCGAGGACCTGGTGCGGCAGGCCCTGCGGATGCGGCCCGACCGGATGGTCGTGGGCGAGGTGCGCGGGCCGGAGGTCGTCCACCTGCTGGCCGCGCTCAACACGGGCCACGAGGGCGGCTGCGGGACCGTCCACGCCAATGCCGCCGCGGATGTCCCGGCCCGGCTCGAGGCGCTCGGTACGGCGGCCGGGCTCGACCGGACCGCGCTGCACAGCCAGTTGGCGGCGGCCCTGTCGGTGGTCCTGCACCTCGTACGCGACCCCGCCGGGCGGCGGCGGATCGCCGAGGTGCACGTCCTGGAGCGGGACCCGTCCGGGCTGGTCCGGACCGTGCCGGCACTGCGGTGGCGGGCGGACGCCTTCGCCTACGAGCGGGGATGGGAGCGGCTGCGGGAGTTGCTGCGGGGCGAGGCGAGCGAAGGGAGGGGCGGGCGTGATGAGTGAGATGCCGATGGCCGCGGCCGTGGCCTGTGCCGGAGCGGCGGCCTGGCTGATGGGCGGACCGTACTCAGGGGCCAGACGGGCGCAGTTGCTCCTGGCCGGAGGTGGCGTCGCCGGCAGCGGGCCCCCGCCATGGCGGCAGCTCACCGGCGAGCTCCGCAAGCTCCGGGGACGCTGGCGACCCGAATGGTGGGCACCGGTCGCCGGACTGATCCTGGCGCTGCTGGGCGGTTCGGTGCTGCCGGTGGTCGCGGGCGCGGCCGGGGTACCCCTGCTGCGCCGAGTGCGGCAGGCCGCCGAGACCCGGCGGGCGGGGGAGCGCCGGGGCGACGCGGTGATCGCGCTGTGCGCGGCGCTGGCCGGGGAGGTGCTTGCCGGCTGGCAGCCAGGGGAGGCGTTGCGGCGGGCCGCGCAGGACTCCGGAGGACTGGGCGCGGCGCAGCCCTCCGTGTTGGCGGCGGCACGGTTCGGCGGCGACGTGCCCACGGCTCTCGCGGTCGCCGCCCGGCAACCGGGTGCCGACGGCCTGCTGGGACTCGCCGCCTGCTGGCGGGTGGCCGTGGACCAAGGCGCCGGCCTCGCCGCCGGACTCGACCGGCTGGAGGCGGCGTTACGTGCGGAGCGCGATCAACGTGCCGATCTGCGCGCTCAGTTGGCCGGCCCGCGCGCCACGGTGGTGATGCTCGCCGGCCTGCCGGTCCTGGGCCTTCTGCTGGGCGCCGCGCTCGGAGCGGACCCGCTGCACGTCCTGCTGCACACCGGAGCGGGGCTGGGCTGCCTGCTCGTCGGCGGAGTGCTGGAGGGCGTGGGGATGTGGTGGGCACTGCGGATCGTCCGCCATGCGGAAGCGAAGTGAGCCTGGCGAGAGGGAGGGAGGTGGGTGACGTGGACGGAGGAGGCGTGAGCGTGGAAGTTTTCCACAGGCTGGGGGTGATCGTGGGGATCGCGGTGGCCCTCTGGTGGCTGACGCGGTGCTGGGAGACCGCGCGACGCCGACGCAGGGCACGGCGGCGCCCGGCCGAACTGTTCGCCTCGGCCACGGCGGTGACCGTCCGAGGAGCCGGGCTGCGGAACGCCGTACGGCGGTGGCTTCCCGATGCGTTGGTGTTCGGAGCGGGATGGGTGGTGGTCGGTGGCGTCGCCGGTCTCGTGCTGGGGCTGATCGGCGCGGTGGTGCTGGGGCGTTGGCGTCGGCAACAGGCGACGGGTGTGGTGAGCGAGGTCGACGTCCAGCTTGCCGCACGTCAACTCCCGCTCGCGGCAGATCTGCTGGCCGCGTGCATCGCGGCGGGAGCCGGCCCGGTGATCGCGGCGCAGGCCGTGGGTGAGGCCCTCGGCGGGCCCGTGGGGGAAGGGCTGGCGCGCGGCGCCGCCGAGGTGCGGTTGGGCGGCGAACCGGCCGTCGCCTGGCGGAGGCTGGCCTCGATACCGGGTGCCGCGGCCCTGGCCCGTCTGCTGGAGCGGGCCGACGTCTCGGGACTGCCCGCGGCCGGACCGGTCGCCCGGCTCGCCGCCGACACCCGAGCCGACTGGGCGCGCGCCGCGACGGCTCGGGCCCGGCGGGCAGCCGTCATGGTCACCGTGCCGGTGGGGCTGTGCTTCCTGCCCGCCTTCATCGCGGTCGGCGTGCTGCCCATCGTCATCGGGCTCGCGGGCGGGGTGTTGGGAGGGGGTGGCCGATGAGGGCGTGGACAACGTGAACGCGGCAGCGCGACGGCGCGGGTGACTGAAGGGTCGGCCGCCGACCATCGGGTGATCGAGGGGTCGAGGGGTCGAGGGGTCGAGCGGCCGAGCGGCCGAGCGGCGAATGGTCGGAAACGAAGTAGCCGAACCAGAGACAGCGATCAACACAACGGAACCTCACGGGGGTTGAGATGTACAAGGCGGTGTGGGCGCGGCTGAGCGCCCTGGTGTGCAGGGTGCGGGTGCGTGCGGCGCGCGGTGACGCGGGGATGGTGACGTCCGAGTACGCGATGGGGATCGTGGCGGCCGTGGGATTCGCGGTGCTCCTCTACCAGGTGGTGACGAGCGAGGTGGTCGCGGCTCAGCTGCAGGCCATCGTGAAGCGGGCGCTCAGTGCGGGGGCGTGAGCGCGGACGGGAGCCTCGGCGCGCCTCCCGGTGGGTGTGTGCCGGGGACCGGGGGTTCGTGACGGCGGAGTCGGCCGTGGTGCTGCCGGTGCTGGTGGTGTTCACGATGGCGCTGGTGTGGGGGCTGCTGGTCATGGCGGCCCAGATCCAGTGCGTGGACGCGGCCAGGACCGGCGCCCGCGCGGCGGCCCGGCAGGATCCGGCGGACGCGGTCCTCGAGGTGACCCGCGCGACGGCGCCGCGCGGGGCGGAGGTGACGATCAGCCGGGAGGGTGACCAGGTCCGCGTCGTGGTCGTGGCCAAGCCGCCGGCGTTGCGCGGCCTGCCCTTCGAGGTGCGGGAGGAGGCCGTGGCGGCGGCGGAGGAGACGGTGGGGACGGTGGAGTCGGCAGTGGCGACGGGGGGCGAAGCCGTAGGAGCGGCCGAGAAGGGCGTGGGGACGGCCGAGAAGGGCGTAGGGGCGGCTGAGGAGGCCCAGGGCGCGCCGGGTGGTGCCCGCGCCTCAGGTGCCCCGCGAGGTGCGCCGGAACCCGGCCGCGCGCCAGGTGACCCCCGGGGTGCGGCGGCAGACGCCCAGCAGCCGCTGGGAGACGTGCCGTGAGGGGCACGGGGCGTGGCGGCGGGGCCGTGTGGGCCCGGGTTTTCGGCGGGCGGGTCCTCGGAGGGCGTCACGGGGACGCGGACCGGGGTTCCGCCACCGTCTGGAGTGTGGGTGCGATCGCCGTGCTGTGCGTGGTGTTCGGGATCGTGCTCGCCCTCGGACAGGCCGTGGCGGCCCGGCACCGTGCCGCAGGCGGCGCGGACCTCGCGGCGCTGGCGGCCGCCGACCATGGAGCGGACGGCGTCGCGCGGGCCTGCGACCGGGCGGACCGGGTGGCCCGGGCGCAGGGGGCGCGACTGGTGCGGTGCGTGGTCGTCGGCGGGATCTCGGACGTGACGGCGGCGTCGGGACGGGGGCTGTTCGCGGCCGAGGTCAGGGCGCGGGCGGGGCCGGCGGACGCGGTGTCGCCCCCGCACCTGCCCCCGCAGCCTCACCCGTTGCCGCCCCCGGCAGCTTCTCCGGACCTGCCCCCGGTCCCTTCTCCGGACCTGCCCCCGGTCCCTTCTCCGGACCCGCCCCCGGCACCTTCTCCGGCGCTGTCGGAGGCTCCCCCTCCTGAGCCTTCTCCTCGGGAGCCTCCCGCAGCAGTTCCGTGAGGAGCCGTACAGCGCCCCGCTTGTGGAGTGGGTCGTTGCCGTTGCCGCACTTGGGGGACTGGATGCAGGACGGGCAGCCGGCGTCGCACTCGCAGGAGGCGATGGCCTGGCGGGTGGCGGTCAGCCAGGCGCGGGCCGTGTGGAAGGCCCGCTCCGCGAAGCCCGCGCCGCCGGGATGGCCGTCGTAGACGAAGACCGTCGGCAACAGGGTGTCGGGGTGGAGGGGGACCGAGACGCCGCCGATGTCCCAGCGGTCGCAGGTCGCGAAGAGGGGCAGCATGCCGATCGAGGCGTGTTCGGCGGCGTGCAGGGCCCCGCCGAGGATCTCGGGGTTGATCCGGGCCGCGTCCAGTTGGTCCTCGGTCACCGTCCACCAGACGGCACGCGTGCGCAGCGTACGAGGAGGGAGGTCGAGCTTCGACTCGCCCATGACTTCACCGGTGATGACACGTCGACGCAGGAAGGAGACGACCTGGTTGGTGACTTCGACGGAGCCGTAGCACAACCGGCCCCGGCCCCAGGGGATCTCGACGTCCGTCTCCAGGACGGAGATCGACGTCGTGTCGCGGGCCACCGTCGAATACGGGGGGCTGGCCTCCTCGACCAGAGCGACGGAGTCCTCCAGATCCAGGGACCGCACGAGATAGGTGCGGCCCTGGTGGAGGTGGACGGCGCCCTCGTGGACGGCGGTGTGGGAGGAGCCCGCGTCGACCGTGCCGAGCAGCCGGCCGGTGCCGGCCTCCACGACCTGGACGGGCCGGCCGCCCTCGCCGCGGATGTCCGTGAGGTCGGCGGCGCGTTCCCGGCGGGTCCAGTGCCAGGCCTTGGTCCGGCGGCGCAGCAGCTTGGCGGCCTCCAGCTGCGGCAGCAGGCCCGCGGCCTCGGGTCCGAACAGGGGTAGATCCTCGTCGGTCAGCGGGAGTTCCGCGGCCGCCGCGCACAGGTGTGGGGCCAGGACGTAGGGGTTGTCGGGGTCGAGGACGGTCGACTCGACCGGGCGGTCGAACAGTGCTTCCGGGTGATGGACCAGGAAGGTGTCCAGCGGGTCGTCCCGGGCGACGAGCACTGCCAGCGCGCCCTGCCCGGACCGGCCCGCGCGGCCGGCCTGCTGCCACAGGGAGGCGCGCGTGCCCGGGTAGCCGGCGATCAGGACGGCGTCGAGTCCGGAGACGTCGATGCCGAGCTCCAGGGCGGTGGTCGCGGCGAGACCGAGGAGCTCGCCCGAGTGCAGGGCCTGCTCCAGGGCGCGTCGTTCCTCGGGGAGGTAACCGCCGCGGTAGGCCGCGACACGCCGGGCGAGTGAGCGGTCGACCTCGGCGAGTCGTTCCTGGGCGATCACCGCGATCAGCTCGGCGCCACGCCGGGAGCGGACGAAGGCGACGGTGCGCACGCCCTGGACGGCGAGGTCGGTCAGCAGGTCGGCGGTCTCGGCGGTGGCGGTACGCCGGACGGGTGCGCCCTTCTCGCCCACCATCTCGGTGAGCGGCGGCTCCCAGAGGGCGAACACCAGTTCACCGCGGGGTGAGGCGTCGTCGGCGACCTCGACGACCGGGAGGCCGGTGAGGCGCCCGGCGGCCACCGCGGGTTCTGCGGCCGTCGCGGAGGCCAGCAGGAAGACCGGGGAGGCGCCGTAGCGGGCACACAGACGGCGCAGCCGGCGCAGCACGTGGGCGACGTGGGAGCCGAACACGCCGCGGTAGGTGTGGCACTCGTCGATGACGACGTACTTCAGGGACTTCAGGAAGGAGGACCAGCGGGGGTGGGACGGGAGGATCCCGCGGTGCAGCATGTCCGGGTTGGTGAGGACGTAGTTGGCGTACTGGCGGATCCACTCCCGTTCCTCGAACGGGGTGTCGCCGTCGTACACGGCCGGCCGGACGGCGTTGCCCAGCGGTTGTGAAAGTTCCTTCACGGATCGGCACTGGTCCGCCGCCAGGGCCTTGGTGGGGGCCAGGTAGAGGGTGGTGGCCCCACGGCCGTTCGGGGCCTCGGAGCCGTCCAGGAGAGCCGAGAGGACCGGTACGAGGTACGCCAGGGACTTGCCGGACGCGGTGCCCGTGGCGACGACCACGGACTCGCCGTCCAGGGCGTGCTCGGCCACCCGGGCCTGGTGGGCCCAGGGGTGTTCGATGCCGCAGGCCTGCACGGCCGCGATGACCTCGGGGCGAATCCGGTCCGGCCAGACGGCATGGCGGCCCTTGCGCGGGGGCAAGTGCTCCGTATGAGTGATGCGCGACGCCCGGTTCGGTCCCGGGGCGAGCCGGTCCAGGACCGCGGCCGGGGACAGGCGGGGCACGGCCTCGGGCGAGGGTCGATCGGATCGGTGATTCTTGGCCATCGGCACCGAGTGTGTCACTGGCGTGACGGACAATGGGGCCAAGGCGTCGTGCACGCCTGCCGGTAAGTGATTGAATGCCATGGCGGCTGGCGTACCGTCCCGGGGACTCCTGCCCAGGTGTTCCGAGGGGCGACCGCTCGATAGCAAGGTGCTGGAGGATCCGTGGACCTGTCTCTGTCGACCCGTACCGTCGGCGATCGTACGGTCGTCGAGGTCGGTGGCGAAATCGACGTATATACCGCGCCCAAGTTGCGCGAGCAGCTGGTCGAGCTGGTGAACGACGGGAATTTCCACCTCGTCGTCGACATGGAGGGCGTGGACTTCCTCGACTCCACCGGGCTCGGCGTGCTGGTCGGCGGACTGAAGCGGGTGCGTGCCCATGAGGGCTCGCTCCGTCTGGTCTGCAACCAGGAGCGTATTTTGAAGATCTTCCGCATTACCGGTCTGACCAAGGTGTTCCCGATCCACACCTCGGTCGACGAAGCGGTCGCTGCCACCGACTGACCACGTCGTCCCGGGCCCGCGCGGCCCGGCACGGCTGGTCGAACAAAGAGGGGGTCCGGGCTTGGTGGCCCGGCCCCCCGACAGCACGCCCGTAGTTCCGAGGGGGACGCATGGCCACCGTTGAACTCCGCTTCAGCGCGCTGCCCGAGCACGTCAGGACCGCCCGACTGGTGGCGGCAGCGGTGGCGCGCAGGGCCGGAGTGGACGAGGCCGTCCTCGACGAGGTCAGGCTCGCCGTCGGCGAGGCCTGCACCCGTGCCGTCGGACTGCATCAGACCGGTGGCATCACCGCGCCGGTGAAGGTGTCGCTGATCGAGGAGGAGAAGCAGTTCTCCATCGAGGTCGGCGACGAAGCGCCGCGCTCGGTGCCCGGTGACCGGGCGCCCGGCTCGGGCGCAGGCGTCGACGTGGAGGCCGAGGAGGACGAGATGGGCCTGGCGGTCATCAGCGGCCTCGTCGACGACGTCGAGGTCTCCGCGGGCGAGCACGGCGGGCTGATCCGCATGACCTGGCCGACCACGCCGGCGACTGCGACGCTGTCCTGACCGAATCTCGCGATTCACTCACCCGAAGGGCCCTACCTCGTAGGGCCCTTCGGCATGTGCGGACCTCGGCGACCGCGCTTACAGTGGTTCCGTGAAATGAATCTTGGAATCTCGGCGCAGTGAATCTTGGTGAATCTTGGTGTAGTGAATCTTGCCACGAATATCGTGAATCAATTCACGAACCTGAATGCCTTGAAGCCATTACCGAGCGAGATCGTGCGGGTTTTGCGTGCGAAGGCGAATTCCGCTTGCCGCACACTGTTTTGATCAGGTTCCGGTACCTACAATCCGTCCACATCTTGAGCTCAGCCCAAGCGTCAAGGAGGACGAATGGCGGGGCTTTCTACCCCTCATCGGTTGGACCACTCCACAACCTTCGCAGCCGCAGTGCTGACCGACGGCAATCGCCTGCTCGTGGTGGTCATCGCGGTCGTCGCCCTGGCCGCACTCGTGGTCGCGGGCGTACTGGTGCGCCAGGTGCTCGCGGCAGGCGAGGGCACCGACAGCATGAAGAAGATCGCGGCAGCGGTCCAGGAAGGCGCCAACGCGTATCTGTCCCGGCAGCTGCGCACGCTCGGTGTTTTCGCCGTCGTGGTGTTCTTCCTGCTCTTGCTGCTGCCCGCGGACGACTGGAATCAGCGCGCCGGACGATCGCTGTTCTTCTTGATCGGCGCGGGGTTCTCCGCGGTCACCGGCTATATCGGCATGTGGCTCGCCGTGCGCAGTAATGTCCGTGTCGCCGCGGCGGCCCGGGAAGCGACTCCGGCGGAAGGCGAACCGGAAAAGGATCTCACCGCCGTCTCGCACAAGGCAATGAAGATCGCATTCCGCACGGGCGGCGTCGTGGGCATGTTCACGGTGGGGCTCGGTCTGCTCGGCGCCGCCTGCGTGGTGCTGGTGTACGCCGCCGACGCGCCGAAGGTGCTGGAGGGATTCGGACTCGGCGCGGCCCTCATCGCCATGTTCATGAGGGTGGGCGGCGGCATCTTCACCAAGGCCGCCGACGTCGGCGCCGACCTGGTCGGCAAGGTCGAGCAGGGCATCCCGGAGGACGACCCGCGCAATGCCGCGACCATCGCCGACAACGTGGGCGACAACGTCGGCGACTGCGCGGGCATGGCGGCCGACCTGTTCGAGTCGTACGCCGTGACCCTGGTGGCCGCGCTGATCCTCGGCAAGGCGGCCTTCGGCGACGCCGGGCTCGCCTTCCCGCTGCTCGTTCCCGCCATCGGCGTGCTCACGGCCATGGTCGGCATCTTCGCGGTAGCCCCGCGTCGCACCGACCGCAGTGGCATGACCGCGATCAACCGGGGCTTCTTCATCTCCGCGGCGATCTCGCTCGTGCTGGTCGCGGTGGCCGTCTTCCTCTATCTCCCCGGCAAGTACGCCGACCTCGACGGCGTCACCGACGCGGCGATCCAAGGCAAGAACGGCGATCCACGCGTCCTCGCGCTCGTCGCGGTGGCGATCGGCATCCTCCTGGCGGCGGTCATCCAGCAGTTGACGGGCTACTTCACCGAGACCACCCGCCGACCCGTGCGCGACATCGGCAAGTCGTCGCTGACGGGCCCCGCCACCGTCGTCCTCGCCGGTATCTCCGTCGGCCTCGAATCGGCCGTCTACACCGCCTTGTTGATCGGCCTGGGGGTGTACGGGGCGTTCCTGCTCGGCGGCACGTCGATCATGCTGGCGCTGTTCGCGGTGGCACTGGCCGGCACCGGTCTGCTCACCACGGTCGGCGTGATCGTCGCCATGGACACCTTCGGGCCGGTCTCCGACAACGCGCAGGGCATCGCCGAGATGTCGGGTGACGTCCAGGGTGCGGGCGCGCAGGTGCTCACCAACCTCGACGCCGTCGGCAACACCACCAAGGCCATCACCAAGGGCATCGCCATCGCCACCGCAGTCCTGGCGGCGTCGGCGCTCTTCGGGTCGTACCGGGACGCCATCACGACGGGTGCGCAGGACGTCGGGGAGAAGCTCTCCGGCGCGGGCGCTCCGATGAGTCTGATGATGGACATCTCGCAGCCCAACAACCTCGTCGGCCTCATCGCGGGCGCGGCGGTCGTCTTCCTCTTCTCGGGGCTGGCGATCAACGCGGTGTCGCGGTCGGCGGGTTCCGTGGTGTTCGAGGTGCGGCGGCAGTTCCGCGAGCACCCCGGGATCATGGACTACAGCGAGGAGCCGGAGTACGGCAAGGTCGTCGACATCTGTACCCGGGACGCCCTGCGCGAGCTGGCCACCCCTGGACTGCTCGCCGTGCTGGCGCCCATCTTCATCGGGTTCACCCTCGGAGTCGGCGCGCTCGGCGCGTTCCTGGCGGGCGCGATCGGCACCGGCACGCTGATGGCCGTCTTCCTCGCCAACTCCGGCGGCGCCTGGGACAACGCCAAGAAGCTCGTCGAGGACGGTCACCACGGCGGCAAGGGCAGCGAGGCCCATGCGGCCACGGTGATCGGGGACACGGTCGGCGACCCGTTCAAGGACACCGCCGGCCCGGCGATCAACCCCCTGCTGAAGGTCATGAACCTGGTGGCGCTGCTCATCGCGCCCGCCGTGAT
This sequence comes from Actinobacteria bacterium OV320, assembly GCA_001298545.1. Lineage (GTDB taxonomy): Bacteria > Actinomycetota > Actinomycetes > Streptomycetales > Streptomycetaceae > Streptomyces > Streptomyces coriariae. The sequence continues at coordinate 123,627 of LJCX01000028.1, read as the reverse complement.
CAAGTTCAGCTACGGCGAGGACAAGAGCATCGGGGTACGGATCCTGGTCGCGGTCCTGGCGCTCGCGGTCATCGTGGTGGCCGTGTACATCTCCAAGCGGCGCGGGATCGCCGTGGGTGACGAAGACAACGCCGATTCTTCGTCCAAGTCAGCCGATCCGGCGGTGATTTCGTAGACCAGCCCACCGGGGCCCAGCTCAAGGGGCGGGCGGGTGACGCGCGTTGTCGCGTCGCCCGCCCGTTGTGTTGAGTATGTGCCCGAGCCGTGAGCCTTCTCTCTCCTGGTACAAATGGCTTTAATAATCAACATAGCGGACATTCGTTCTGGGGTTCTTGCCCGGTTGCCGTGTATGTTCCGGGGCCGAGAGCCATGGAAGGGACCAACCCGGTGAACAAGAAGCTCGCGGCCGTGATGTCCGGCGGTGCGGTACTGGTACTGGCGCTGACCGGATGCAGCAGCGGCGACGACGGCAACAAGGAGCTCGACGCCTGGGCCAAGCAGGTCTGCGACGCGCTGCCTGCCCAGGACGCGAAGGTCGACGCGGCCAACGCCGCGATCAAGCAGGCCGCCACGGACAACAACGCTCCGGCGAACGTCCAGAAGACCGACTCGCAGGCCTTCCAGGACATGTCCGACGCCTACGGAGCACTCGCCCAGGCCGTCCAGAAGGCCGGGACGCCGCCCGGCGTCGACGACGGCGAGAAGAAGCAGAAGGACGCCGTCTCGGCGCTCACCACCCTCTCCACCTCCTACGCGGGCCTGAAGAAGCAGGTCGACGCGCTGGACACGAAGGACCAGGCGAAGTTCGCCGACGGTCTCCAGGACATCGCCACCGACCTCGGCGAACTCAGCAAGAGCGGCAACACCGCGCTGAAGAACCTCGAGCAGGGCGACGTCAAGAACGCCATGGCCAACCAGGCCAGCTGCAAGAAGGTGGCCACCTCCGCCTCGGCCCGCGCGACGACCAGCTGAGACCACGCGGCTCAGAACGATCCGGGGAACGCGCCCCGAGGGGTGACGGGAGAGAATGGGGGGCGTGAGTAACGCCACCCTCTCCCCCCTGCCCTCCGCCGACCGCCCCGACGTGGCCGCCCGGCTGCGCGAGGCGCTGCTCGCGGCCTCCTTCACCGCGGACGGTCTCCTCGACCTGCTCGGCGCGCCCGCCTACGCCGCCCTGGCCCGCAGCGAGACCGTCCCCGCGCTGCGCGCGACCCGCGGGGACACGCCGCTGGAGACGCTCGTCCGCCTCTTCCTGCTCCAGCAGCCCGTGCCGCACGCGCGCGTGGAGGAGTTCCTGCCGGTACGCGCGTGCGTGGAGAGCGGCTGGCTGGTCCCCACGGGCGAGGACGAGGTCGCCGCGACCGTGGACGTACGGCCGTACGGCGGGCCGGGCGGTGAGGACTGGTTCATCATTTCCGACCTCGGGTGCGCGGTCGGTGGCGCGGGCGGCAGCGGGAGCGAAGGCGGCCAGGCGGACACCGCTGTCGTCCTCGGTGTCGGCGGCGCGTCGACGACCCTCGCCGGTATCACCGTGCGCACGCCTGTCTCCGCCGCCCTCGACCTCGGCACCGGCTCCGGCATCCAGGCGCTGCACGCCGCCCAGCACGCCACGCGCGTGACGGCGACCGACCTCAACCCCCGCGCGCTGCACATCACCGCGCTCACACTCGCGCTGTCCGGGGCTCCGGCGGCGGACCTGCGCGAGGGCTCGCTGTTCGAACCGGTCCGGGACGACGAGACGTACGACCTGATCGTGTCGAATCCGCCGTTCGTGATCTCGCCGGGCGCCCGGCTGACCTACCGGGACGGCGGGATGGGCGGGGACGATCTGTGCCGTTCGCTCGTTCAAGGGGCGGGGGCGCGGCTGAGCGAGGGCGGGTTCGCGCAGTTCCTCGCCAACTGGCAGCACGTGGAAGGGGAGAACTGGCAGGACCGGCTCAGGTCGTGGGTGCCGCGCGGGTGCGACGCGTGGATCGTGCAGCGTGAGGTGCAGGACGTCACGCAGTACGCGGAGCTCTGGCTGAGGGACGCAGGTGATCACCGCGGCGACCAGGCCGAGTACCAGGCGCACTACGACACCTGGCTGGACGAGTTCGAGGCACGCAAGGTGAAGGCGGTCGGCTTCGGCTGGATCACGCTGCGCAGGACGACGGCCGCGGAGCCCGTGATCACCGTGGAGGAGTGGCCGCACTCGATCGAACAGCCGCTGGGCGACACGGTCCTGGCGCACTTCGGACGGCTGGACTACCTGCGTGCCCATGACGACGCGGCCCTGCTCGCCGGGCGCTTCCGGCTGGCCACGGAGGTCGTCCAGGAGCAGGTCGGGCTGCCCGGCGCCGAGGACCCGGAGCACGTCGTGCTGCGCCAGCACCGCGGCATGCGCCGGGCCACCAAGGTGGACACGGTCGGCGCGGGTTTCGCCGGCGTGTGCGACGGCTCGCTGAGCGCCGGCCGCATTCTCGACGCCATCGCCCAACTGGTCGGTGAGGATCCGGTGTTGCTGCGGGACCGCACTCCGGCCCAGATCCGCCTTCTGGTGGAGCAGGGTTTCCTCGAACCGGCGGAGTGACCCGAACGGATCCGGCCGGTCCCGGCCGTCCGGCCGGACCCAGATGGGCGGCCGGACCGGGACGGCCGGGACCGTCGGCACGGGCTACCGGATGGCATCCGGAGCGTCATGTGGAACGTCATGTGGGGCGCCACTCGGGACGTCGTCCGGAAGGTCATCCGCGACGCCGTTGGGAACACCGCCCGCGACGCTGTCCGGAAGATCAGCCGCGACGTCATCCGGAAGATCAGCCGCGACGTCGTCCGGGACATCCTCTGTGACGTCGTCCGGGACATCCTCCGACGTCTTCGGGGGCGCGGCCCGCTCGCGCCGCGCCGGCTGCTCCCGCCCGTTCTTCCCCGCGCTCCCTGTGTTCTTCGCGCTCGGCGCGGATTCGCCAAGATCGTATGCAATGTGAGCCGATCGACAATGCCGACGGCGGCGACGGCGGCGACGGCGGTGACGGCGGCGAAGAGGCGACGACGGCGAAGAGGCGAAGTCGGCCGGATAAGCCCGCACCCGGTTCGGTGTGCTCCGCCGCACCCCGGACCGCCCGGGCCCCGCTCCGAGGGGCCGTCGGCCGTGCCCCGGCTGCACCCCGGCCGACGGTTCGCCGGGCCCGCCGCCCCCATCCGTGGGCCGTCGTTCACCTCGGGTTCGCCGGGGCGCCGCCCGCGCGTGACAGCCTCCCGTGGCCGGGGCAGGCGAGGGCCGAGCGCAAGGGGCGGGGACGATCATGGAGAGCGGGCCGACGATCTTCACAGGAACGGTGTTCGCCCTGTTCGGGGCCGCACTGCTGATGTGGACCACGATCCGGGTACGACACCGTGAACCCGTGGCCCAGGATGTGAGCCCCGTCGCATCGGCGGCCCTGGCGGCCCTGGCGTCCGTCGGCGCGCTGGCCGTCGGGTTGTGGTGCTTCACCCGGCTCTGAAGCCGCCTCCGTGGCCACCTGCCGAAGTGCCTACGGGGCCGACTCCGAGGCTGCCTTCGCGGATCGCGCCGGACCCCCGTTCGAACCGCGTGAACGGGGCCGCGCCGGTAAAGGGGAAGACGCGTTCCGGTCGTACGGAAAAGGGCCGGTCGGTACTCCGGGCGGCAGGAATGGCGGTAGTCGGGTTACCGTTCGAGTGGCCGTTGCGGGCTTTTCCCGTTTGACACGGGGGCGGGATGTACCGTCACACTCCGCAGCGTCACCATGACCCGACCCCGGGAGCAAGGCCTGGGTGAGGCCCCAGCGTCGACCGGAGAGATGAGCGAAGTTGTCCCCGACCAGCGAGACCGCGAAGGGCGGCCGCCGACTCGTGATCGTCGAGTCGCCTGCCAAGGCGAAGACGATCAAGGGTTACCTCGGCCCCGGATACATCGTCGAGGCCAGCGTCGGGCACATCCGTGACCTTCCCAACGGCGCCGCGGAGGTGCCGGACCAGTACACGGGCGAGGTCCGCCGTCTCGGTGTGGACGTCGAACACGACTTCCAGCCGATCTATGTGGTCAACGCCGACAAGCGGGCGCAGGTCAAGAAGCTCAAGGATCTCCTCAAGGAATCCGACGAGCTCTTCCTCGCCACCGATGAGGACCGGGAGGGCGAGGCGATCGCCTGGCACCTCCAGGAGGTCCTCAAGCCCAAGATCCCGGTCAAGCGGATGGTCTTCCACGAGATCACCAAGGACGCGATCCGGGCCGCCGTCGCCAACCCGCGCCAGCTCAACCAGAAGCTCGTCGACGCCCAGGAGACCCGCCGCATCCTCGACCGTCTCTACGGCTACGAGGTCTCGCCGGTCCTGTGGAAGAAGGTCATGCCGCGCCTGTCGGCCGGCCGTGTCCAGTCCGTCGCCACCCGGCTCGTCGTGGAGCGGGAACGCGAGCGCATCGCGTTTCGTTCTGCCGAGTACTGGGACCTGACGGGCACCTTCTCGACCGGCCGCGCCGGCGACGTGTCGGACCCGTCGTCGCTGGTCGCGCGCCTCCAGAGCGTCGACGGCAGGCGGGTCGCGCAGGGTCGCGACTTCGACTCCCTGGGACAGCTCAAGAGCGCGAACATCCTCCACCTCGACGAGGTGAACGCCCGCGCCCTGGCCGTCGCCCTGGAGAACACGCGGTTCGCCGTCCGGTCCGTCGAGTCGAAGCCCTACCGCCGCTCGCCGTACGCCCCGTTCCGTACGACGACGCTTCAGCAGGAGGCCAGCCGCAAGCTCGGTTTCGGCGCGAAGGCCACCATGCAGGTCGCGCAGAAGCTGTACGAGAACGGCTACATCACGTACATGCGTACGGACTCGACGACGCTGAGCGAGACGGCGATCACCGCCGCCCGCGCCCAGGTCACGCAGCTGTACGGCGCCGACTACCTGCCGCCCCAGCCGCGCACGTACGCCGGCAAGGTCAAGAACGCGCAGGAGGCGCACGAGGCGATCCGCCCCTCGGGTGATCGTTTCCGCACGCCCGCCGAGACGGGTCTGACCGGCGACCAGTTCAAGCTCTACGAGCTGATCTGGAAGCGGACGGTCGCCTCCCAGATGAAGGACGCGGTCGGCAACAGCGTCACGGTGAAGATCGCCGGCACCGCCGCCGACGGCCGGGACGTCGAGTTCAGCGCCTCCGGCAAGACGATCACCTTCCACGGCTTCCTGAAGGCGTACGTCGAGGGCGCCGACGACCCGAACGCGGAGCTGGACGACCGTGAGCGCCGGCTGCCCCAGGTCGGCGAGGGCGACCCGCTGACCGCCGAGGAGATCACGGTCGACGGGCACGCCACCAAGCCCCCGGCCCGCTACACCGAGGCCAGCCTGGTCAAGGAGCTCGAAGAGCGCGAGATCGGCCGTCCGTCGACGTATGCGTCGATCATCGGCACCATCCTCGACCGTGGCTACGTCTTCAAGAAGGGCACGGCACTCGTGCCGTCCTTCCTGTCCTTCGCCGTGGTCAACCTCCTGGAGAAGCACTTCGGCCGGCTGGTCGACTACGACTTCACCGCCCGCATGGAGGACGACCTCGACCGCATCGCCCGCGGTGAGGCGCAGGCCGTGCCGTGGCTGAAGCGGTTCTACTTCGGCGAAGGCGCGGGCCACGGCGGCGCGGCCGAAGCCGGCAACGGCGACGGGGACCACCTCGGCGGCCTCAAGGAGCTGGTGACCGACCTGGGCGCGATCGACGCGCGCGAGGTGTCGTCGTTCCCGGTGGGCAACGACATCGTGCTGCGGGTCGGGCGCTACGGCCCCTACATCGAGCGCGGGGAGAAGGACGCCGAGGGGCACCAGCGGGCGGACGTGCCCGAGGACCTGGCCCCGGACGAGCTGTCCGTCGAACTCGCGGAGGAACTGCTCGCCAAGCCGAGCGGCGACTTCGAGCTCGGTGCCGACCCGGAGAGCGGTCACCAGATCATCGCCCGGGACGGCCGCTACGGCCCGTACGTCACCGAGGTGCTCCCCGAGGGCACCCCGAAGACCGGCAAGAACGCCGTGAAGCCGCGTACGGCCTCGCTGTTCAAGTCGATGTCGCTGGACACGGTGACGCTGGCGGACGCCCTCAAGCTGATGTCGCTGCCGCGTGTCGTCGGCGCCGACGCGGAGGGCGTGGAGATCACCGCGCAGAACGGCCGCTACGGCCCGTACCTGAAGAAGGGCACGGACTCGCGGTCCCTCCAGACCGAGGACCAGCTCTTCACGATCACCCTCGAAGAGGCGCTGGAGATCTACTCCCAGCCCAAGCAGCGTGGCCGGGCCGCCGCCAAGCCGCCGCTGAAGGAGCTGGGCGCGGACCCGGTCAGCGGACAGCCGGTCGTCGTCAAGGACGGTCGCTTCGGTCCGTACGTCACCGACGGGGAGACCAACGCGACCCTGCGCTCCGGTGACAGCGTCGAGGAGATCACCCCGGAGCGCGGCTTCGAGCTGCTCGCCGAGAAGCGCGCCAAGGCGCCGGCCAAGAAGACGGCCAAGAAGGCGCCCGCGAAGAAGGCGACGGCGAAGAAGGCGGCCCCGGCCAAGAAGACGGCCGCCAAGAAGACCGCCGCGAAGACGACCACGGCCAAGAAGACGACGGCGAAGAAGACGGCCACGAAGAAGGCGACGGCTTCCCCGGCTTCGTCGGAGGACTGAGCGCACGGCCGATCGCACGGCTGATTGCACGGCCGGCACCCGGCACCGTTCCTCCACGGCGGTTCTTCAAACCAACGCCCCGGCATCACTTTGGTGTCGGGGCGGTCGCACGCGTGGACGGGGGCGACAGGGTGTCAGTCGCGGCCGATAGGCTGAAAGCATGACGCGAGCCGAGCAGCCAACGGCCCACCACCCGGCACCGGACGACGCCTTGGTGGCGGACTCCCGCGAGCGCGCTGTGCGCGCCCTGTTGCGCGAGCCGCAGCTCAAGCGGCTCTGGAGCGCACAGCTGGTGAGCGGGGTGGGAGACACCCTCGCACTCCTGGTGTTCGTCCTTCTCGTCCTCCAGGCGGCCATCGTGGAGGGCTCCTTCGGGGGCGGCTACCGCGGCGTGGCCTTCGCGGTGGCGACCGTCTTCGCGGTGCGGATTCTGGCCACCCTCCTCTTCGGCGCCGTCCTCCTGGGCCCCCTGACCTCACTGACCTCGCCGGACGGCCCGCTCGACCGCCGCTGGACCATGGTCGGCGCGGACGGCGTGCGCGCGGCGCTGCTGATCGTCGCACCACTGTGGATCGACTGGACGCCGGACGACGCGCTGGCCCTGCTGCTCGTCACGGTGTTCGTGACCGGGGTGGCCGAGCGGTTCTGGACGGTCGCCCGCGAGAGCGCGTCCCCGGCCCTGCTGCCCGCCCCGCCGCTGGAGGGCGCGACCGTCCGGCCGCTGCCCGACCACATGGACGCCCTGCGCCGCCTGTCGCTGCGCACGGGCTTCGTGACGATCCCGCTGGGCGCGGCCACGCTGGTCGTCGCGGCACTGTTCAACAATCTTCTGGGCGCCGGGATCGACTGGTTCGGACAGCACCAGGCGGCTCTCGCCTCGTACGTCGCCGGAGGGCTCTTCGCCGGGTCGCTGTCCATCGTGACCTTCCTGGAGCTGCCCGGACTGCGCACCCCGCGCGCGCGGTCGCCGCTCGAGGGGCTGCGCCGGCCCAGGACCGCCACCGGCGTCGACGCGGGCCGCACCGGCGCGATCCCGCTGCTGGTCCTCGCCTGCGCCGCCGTCGCCGGGGCGATCACCGCCGCCGTCGCCGTGGCCGTGCTGCACGCCAAGGACCTGGGCGGCGGTCCGGTCATGTACGGGCTGTTCGTGCTCGCGCTGACCGGCGGGGTCGTCGTCGGCGTCCGTACGGCGCCGAAGGTGCTGGCGTCGCTGTCGCGGCGCCGGCTGCTCGCGCTGGCCATCGCCTTCACCGGCGTGGCGCTGCTGGCCGCCGGGCTGGTCCCGGACGTCACCAGTGTGCTGCTGATCCTGGCCCTGGCCGGCGTCGGCGCGGGCGTCGCCGCCAACACCGGGCACGCCCTGCTCGACCAGGAGACCGAGGAACACCGCCGGGCGCGGACGACGGAGCACCTGCACGCCGTCGTACGGGTCGTGGTGGCGCTGGGCGCGGTGATCGCCCCGCTGGTGGCGGCGCTCATCGGGCCGCACCGGCTGGAAAGCGGCAAGTTCGTCTTCGCGCACGGCGGGGCGGCGTTCACGCTGATGCTGGTCGGCGCGCTGCTGCTGCCGGTGGCCGCGCTGGTGCTGGCCAAGGTCGACGACCGTTCCGGCGTACCCCTGCGGCAGGACCTGCGGGACGCGCTGCTCGGCGGCGACGACCCGGTGCAGACCTCGGTCGGGACCGGCTTCTTCATCGCCCTGGAGGGCGGCGACGGCGCCGGCAAGTCCACGCAGGCCGAGGCGCTCGCCGAGTGGATCAGGGCCAAGGGCCACGAAGTCGTCCTCACGCGTGAGCCGGGGGCCACGCCCGTGGGCAAGCGGCTGCGTTCGATCCTGCTGGACGTCTCCAGCGCCGGGCTCTCGCACCGCGCGGAGGCGCTGCTGTACGCGGCGGACCGCGCGGAGCACGTCGACACGGTCGTCCGGCCCGCCCTGGAGCGCGGCGCGGTCGTCATCACCGACCGGTACATCGACTCGTCCGTGGCCTACCAGGGCGCGGGCCGCGACCTGTCCCCGACCGAGATCGCGCGGATCTCGCGCTGGGCGACGAACGGCCTGGTCCCGCATCTGACGGTCCTGCTGGACGTGTCGCCCGAGGCCGCCCGCGAGCGCTTCACGGAGGCCCCGGACCGGCTGGAGTCGGAGCCGGCCGAGTTCCACGCGCGCGTGCGCTCCGGCTTCCTCACGCTGGCCGCCGCCGACCCGGGCCGCTACCTGGTGGTCGACGCGGCCCAGGAGCCCGAGGCGGTCACGACCGCCGTCCGGCACCGGCTCGACCAGCTGCTGCCCCTGTCCGAGGCCGAGATCAAGGCCCAGGAGGAGGCGCGCAAGAAGGCCGAGGAGGAGGCCCGCCGCAAGGCCGAGGAAGAGGCCGCGCGCAAGGCCGAGGAGGAGCGCCTGGAGCGCGAGCGCCAGGAGCAGCTCGCCAAGCTGCGCGCCGAGGAGGAGGAGCGCAAGCGGCGCGAGCTGGAGGAGGCGCAGCGGCGCGAGGCCGAACGGCAGGCCGAGGAGGCGCGGCTGCGCGCCGAGGAAGCACGCAGGCGTGCCGAGGAGGAGCGGGTCCGGCTCCTCGCGGAGGAGAAGGCGCGCGCCGAGGAGGAGGCCCGCCGCAAGGCGGAGGAGGAGCGGCGCCGCCGGCAGGCCGAGGAGGAGGCGCGGCTGCGTGCCGAGGCCGAGGCCCGGCGCCTGGAGAAGCAGCGGAAGGCCGAGGAGGCTCTGCTGCGGGCCGAGCAGGCCCGACGCGCGGCGGAGCAGGCCTCCGCCGCGGCACAGGTCGGACCGAAGCCGGCGCGCCCCACGGCGACCGCGGCTTCGGCGGCTCCGGCCGTCCCGCCGGAGGCCGTGACCGTGCCGACGCCGGTGGTGACTCCGACGAACGCCTCGGGCGGGCCGGTGGACGAGACGGCGGTGCTGCCGCCGATCCGCATGGACAAGGAGCCCGAGCAGCCTTCCAGGACGTCCGGGAACGCGTCCGGATCCGGGAGGAAGCCCCAGGGCTCCGCGGGCGGGGCCGACGCCGAGGTGACGGCCGAGCTGCCGCAGCCCTCGATTCCGCCGGGGGCCGCCGACGAGACGGCGGTACTGCCTCCGGTGCGCGGCGACAGCTCCGAGCACGAGACGGCCGTACTGCCGCCGGTCCGGGACGAGAACCCGGCCGACGAGACGGCCGTGCTGCCTCCCGTGCGGGACCGGAACCCCTCGGACCGGGTGCCGCCGGGGTACTTCCGCGACGAGCGGGGCGAGCAGGACGGGGCGCGGCCGGACGGGGCCGACGACCGTACGCGCGAGCTGCCGCAGGTCGACGAGGAGGGCACGCCCCGCCGGCGACCCCGGTCGGACTGGGCCGAGGAGACCCCGCTGGACGATCTGCCGACGCTGGCGGACGAACTGCTGGGTCCGCGCGGGGACGAGGACGGCAACGACGAGGGCCGCGGGCGGGGCCGACGCCGCTGAGCGTTCCGGCGCCGCCGGACGTCCCGCCGTCGGTCGGCGGCGGGACGCCGACCTCACCCGTGGCTCGATTGTCAGTGGCTCCCCGCACAATGGAAGCCGCAACGCGAAACGTGACGAAAGGGCGGCGTGACGCATGACCGTGTGGGACGACCTCGTCGGGCAGGAGAAGGTGAGCGAGCAGCTCGCCGCTGCCGCTCGGGACGCCGACGCGCTCGTCACCGCGGCCGGCGCCGCCGCCCCGCCGCCCGAGACGTCGAAGATGACGCACGCCTGGCTGATCACCGGCCCACCCGGGGCCGGTCGCGGACAGGTGGCGCGGGCCTTCGCCGCAGCCCTGCAGTGCGTGAGCCCGGACCGGGCGCTCGGCGGCGTCCCGGGCTGCGGGTTCTGCGACGGCTGTCATACGGCGCTCATCGGCACCCACGCCGACGTCAACACCGTCGCGGCGGTCGGTTCGCAGATCCTCGCCGAGGACATGCGTGACACGGTCCGTAAGTCGTACACCTCGCCCGCCACGGGCCGCTGGCAGATCATCCTCGTCGAGGACGCCGAGCGGCTGAACGAGAAGTCCGCCAACGCCGTCCTCAAGGCCGTCGAGGAGCCCGCCCCGCGGACGGTCTGGCTGCTCTGCGCGCCCTCCCTGGAGGATGTGCTGCCCACCATCCGCTCCCGCTGCCGGCACCTGAACCTGCGCACGCCCTCCGTCGACGCCGTCGCCGACATGCTCATCCGGCGCGAGGGCATCGAGCCGGCCGTCGCCGCGGCCGCCGCCCGGGCCACGCAGGGACACGTCGACCGCGCCCGCCGGCTGGCCACCGACCCCGCCGCCCGCGAGCGCCGCGCCGCCGTGCTGAAGCTGCCCTTGCGCGTCGACGACGTCGGCGGCTGTCTGCGTGCCGCCCAGGAGCTGGTCGACGCGGCGACCGAGGACGCCAAGCAGCTCGCGGAGGAGAGGGACGGCAAGGAGACCGAGGAGCTGAAGGCGGCGCTGGGCGGGGCCCAGGGTGGCCGGATGCCCCGCGGTACGGCGGGTGTGATGAAGGACCTGGAGGACAAGCAGAAGCGCCGCAGGACGCGTACGCAGCGCGACAGCCTCGACCTCGCGCTCACCGACCTGACCGCCTTCTACCGCGACGTCCTCGCCCTCCAGCTCGGCTCCCGCGTCGCGATCGCCAACATGGACGCCGAGGACGCCCTCGAGCGGCTCGCCCGTGGCAGCAGCCCGGAATCCACCCTCCGCCGTATCGAGGCCATCGCCGGATGCAGACAGGCACTCGACCGCAATGTGGCTCCGCTGCTGGCGGTGGAGGCGATGACGATGGCCCTGAGAGCGGGCTGACAGCGACGACGGCGAACGCGCCGTCACCGGCCACCGGGTTGACACCGACGACGGCGAGCGCGCCGGCACCGATTACCGGGCCGGCACCGGCCATCGGACCGACGCTGGTTGCCGGGCTGACTCCGGCCGCCGGACCGAGACCGGTTTCGGGGCCGCCACTGAGCGCCGGGCCGACGCCGGCCGCCGCACCGCACCGAGGCCGACGTCGATCTTGGGTTGACGGCGTCACTCGTCCGTGTCCGTTCGCGTACGTACCGCGTTCGTGACATAGCGCAGAGTTACGCTCGTTGGATGTACATGAGGCGCTCTCTCCGCAGGTCCCGCACCGGCGTCACCCTCCTCTCGCTCGCCGCGCTGCTCGTCTCCGGCTGTTCCGCCACGGAGTCGACGAGCTCCGCCGGTTCCACGGCGGTGGCGGCGCTCGTCGCGCTGCCGCGGGCCACGCCGTCGGCGCTCGCGCCGTACTACGGGCAGAAGCTGAGTTGGCGCGGCTGCGGTGTGCCCGGCTTCGAGTGCGCCACCCTGAAGGCGCCGCTCGATTACGCCGACCCGGGCGCGGGCGACGTCCGGCTCGCGGTCGCCCGCAAGAAGGCGACAGGACCGGGCAAGCGGCTCGGCTCGCTGCTGGTGAACCCGGGCGGACCGGGCGGCTCGGCGGTCGGCTACCTCCAGCAGTACGCCGGCATCGGCTACCCCGCCGGAGTCCGCGCCCGCTACGACATGGTCGCCGTCGACCCGAGGGGCGTCGCCCGCAGCGAGCCCGTGGAGTGCCTCGACGGGCGCGCGATGGACACGTACACGCAGACGGACACGACCCCCGACGACCAGCGGGAGACCGGCGAACTCGTCGACGCGTACAAGGAGTTCGCGGAGGGCTGCGGCGCGCACTCGGCACGTCTGCTGCGGCACGTCTCCACCGTGGAGGCGGCCCGTGACATGGACATCCTGCGCGCGGTCCTGGGCGACGGGAAGCTGACGTACGTGGGGGCGTCGTACGGGACGTTCCTCGGCGCGACGTACGCGGGGCTCTTCCCGAACCGGGTGGGCCGGCTGGTCCTGGACGGTGCGATGGACCCGTCGCTGCCCGCCCGCCGGCTGAACCTGGACCAGACGGCGGGGTTCGAGACGGCGTTCCAGTCGTTCGCGAAGGACTGCGTCACACGGTCCGACTGCCCGCTCGGCGGCAAGGGCACGGCTCCCGCCAAGGTCGGCGAGAACCTCAAGGCCTTCTTCCGCAAACTTGACGCGCGCCCGATCCCCACCGGCGACCCGGACGGTCGCAAGCTGGGCGAGGCCCTCGCCACCACCGGCGTGATCGCGGCGATGTACGACGAGAGCACCTGGGAGCAGCTGCGCGAGGCGCTGACCTCGGCGATCAAGGACAAGGACGGTGCGGGCCTGCTCGCCCTCTCCGACAGCTACTACGAGCGGGACGCCGACGGCCGCTACGCCAACCTGATGGCCGCCAACGCCGCGGTGAACTGTCTCGACCTCCCCGCGGCCTTCGCCACCCCCGACCAGGTCGAGAAGGCACTCCCGTCCTTCGAGAAGGCGTCCCCGGTCTTCGGTGAGGGCCTCGCCTGGGCCTCCTTGAACTGCGCCTACTGGCCGGTGAGGGCCACGGGCGAGCCGCACCTCATCGAGGCGAAGGGCGCCGCGCCGATCGTCGTCGTCGGCACCACCCGGGACCCGGCGACCCCGTACCGCTGGGCCCGGTCCCTCGCCCACCAGCTCGCCTCGGCCCGCCTCCTCACCTACGAGGGCGACGGCCACACCGCCTACGGGCGCGGCAGCGCCTGCATCGACTCCGCGATCGACACCTACCTGCTCCACGGAACGCCTCCGGCGGACGGCAAGCGCTGCAAGTAGACCGCCCTGTGTCGACCCGCGCGGACCCCGCGCGAACCCCGGGAGGAGCCCGGGAGGAGCCCGGGAGGACCGCTCCCGGGGGCTGTTCGGAGCACCCCTGGAAACTGTGTAGACTTACCGACGTTGCTGATCGCACCATGGTGCGGACAGCGCGCCGCCTTAGCTCAGATGGCCAGAGCAACGCACTCGTAATGCGTAGGTCTCGGGTTCGAATCCCGAAGGCGGCTCTGCCGAAGCCTCAGGACTCACTCGCCGTGACCTGGGGCTTTTGCTTTTGGTGAGCCCGGGGGGCGGGTTTCACAGCAGGGCCGCGCCGGTCGCGATCGCTGCCAGGCCGGTGATCAGCATGATGATGATCCAGCCGATGGCCCTTTCGTTGGCGCGGTGGTCCGCTCTGAGGTCCGGGGTGTAGACGGACGGGTCGGACGGGGCGTAGTGGAGGGTCAGTTCGCGGTGGAGGGAGTGGCTCGGGTCGGGGATGCCGTCGCGGGAGAGGACCGTGACGTGGGTGCCGTCCTGGGTGGTGAAGGTGACGACGGGGGCGTGGTTGACGATCTCGTCGCCCTCACCGTCGGTGTAGACGTCCTTGGTGACGGACACGACGCGGGCCGGGGCGGCGACGGCCGAGGACAGCAGGTCGTCGCGGGTGCGCGCGGTGCGGATGTCGGGACTGGCCGCCGCGAAGACGGTGAGCAGGGCGCCGAAGCCGAGCAGTGCGTACGGGTAGCCCCGGACGACGGTCGCATGGATCACGAGGCCGATGAGGAGCAGGATCGTCGCGCAGTCGGGGCCGACCCGGCCGTTCCTGTCCTGCGGGGTGTCGAGCGTGACGCGGAACCGGTGCGGCTGCCCTCGGGGGTAGCGCACCTGCAGTTCCCGTCCCACCCAGGCTTCCTCGACCGAGTTGCCGTGCCTGCCCGCGTTCGAGAGGGTGAACTGCCTTTCGGTGAACGGGTCCTGGAACGCGACCGTCACCGGTATGCCGGGCCCCTTGGAGGCGCCGTGGGCCGGCGGTTCCACGGCCACGATCCGCGCCTTCACCCATACCGCGCGCTGGGCCCGGGTCAGTCCGGTGAGCGAGAGGGCGTAGCCGAGGAACGCCAGGCCCGCGGGTACCACCCACCACAGCTCCAGTAGCTCGTAACCGCCCATGCGAGTGCCGGCCTTTCTGTGCCGATCGGAGGGAGACGTCCGGGCCGATCGGAGGGAGACGTCCGTGCGGATCAGAGGGAGACACGGAACAGGTGGTCGGCCGGGTCGACGACGGCCGCCAGGCGGAGACCCACGCGCAGGGCGGGGTGCCGTGAGCGTTTCCAGGTCGTCTCGAACGTGCGGAAGCCCGGGCCGCTGACGCGGAGAGCGACGGTGACACCGGCGTCGTCCCCGTCCTCCCAGGCGGTCAGGTCGGTGACCTCCGCCGTCGCCGTGACCCCGACGGTGTCGAGCCGCCGGTTGTCGGCTCTCTCGAGGGAGGCGTGGGCCCAGAGCCCGATGCCCAGGGGCGTGCAGAGCAGTGTGGACAGGATGCCCCCGAGCAGGAGGGGAGCAGCGGCGAAGAGGGTGAAGCCCAGCATGACCGGTCCGCACACGCACATGCCCAGGGCGGTGGAGTAGAGGACCACCGTGCCGTAGAGGCCTGTGTCGGAGACCTGCTTCGGCTCGGCGTCGCCGGTCCCGCCGCCTCTTCGGACGTCGTCCCCGCCGCCGTTTCGGACGTCGTCCCCGCCGTCGGTCATCTCAGGGCTCCGGCCGCTCGGGTGGGCGCTGCGCGAGCCGCTCAGCGAGGACGCGCAGGGCGTCGAGCCGGTGCGCGTCGTAGGGGAGGGAGTGGCGCATGCCGCGGCCGGTGACGATCGTCATCCGGGGGTTGCGGCCCGTGCCGAACTCCAGCCGGGGTGCCTGCCAGATGTGGACGCGGTGGGTGTCGGAGTAGCCGAACAGCTCCAGTATCCGGCCGTCGAAGGAGATCAGGACGGTGTCGGTCACCAGCACTTCGTACGGCGGCAGCGCTTCGTACGGCGGCAGCGCTTCGAACGGTGGCAGCGCTTCGTACGGCTCCGGGACCTCGTACGGGTCTGGGACCTCGTGCGGCTCCGGGGCCTCGTGCGGGTCTGGCCTCACGGGGTGACACCGTCCCCGGCGTACAGGTAGTCGCCGGGCCGGGCGGGGTCGGCGATCAGCAGGACCTGGTCGCCGGCGCGGGGAATCCGCAGCTTCGAGACGATCGTCCGAAGGGAGATGCGCTCGGCGTCCCCGGACGGCCGGGGCACGAGGTCGAGGACCAGATCGACGACCGGGTCGAAGTTGACCAGCTTGCCGGTGTCGCCGATCGACACGACGACGGCGGGTATGGTCGGCGCCCCCATGGCGAGCAACTGCTGCACTCCGAGGCCGGAGTTGTACGCGTTCATCGACTCCTGGACCCTGGCGAAGTCATCGCCGCCGAGGAACGCGCGGGTGGCGCGACCGTAGAAGCCCTTGCCCCCGGCCACCTGGCCGGCGATCTCGGCGGCCCGCTCCTCGCGGGTCTGGTGACGCTTCCTGAAGATTCCCATGACGGCTTCCCCTTCTCGGTGGTGTCCGGCGACGCCCGGCTGTGTCGGACGCGGCTCGTACGGACCTCGTCGTGCGCGATCCGGAACGCGTCCACGACGGGGACGCTAGAAGGCCGGGGACGCCTACCGATCCCAGGTTCGCCCGCCCGTTTCCGGACGACGTACGCTCCAGACATGCCGTCCCCGAGCCAGCCGACCGGCGAGCGCCGACCGCGCGCCATGGTGATCGACACCGCCTGGCGTGACCTCGGGCCGGGGCTGGAATCGCTGAGCGGCCCCGGCGGCGCGCCGTTGACCCGGACGGTCAAGCTGATACTGCTGCCGCTGATCGTCAGACCGGCGCTGAGCCCCGAACTCGCGGTGGACTTCCTCGGGCCGGCGCAGGCCGCGCGCCTCGACGCGCTGATCCGGGAGTCCGGGACCCGGCTCGGGGCGACGGCACAGTGGTTCACCCTGCTCAAGCGGACCCGCCGGGCGCTCGGCATCGTGGCGGGCAACCCCCAGGACCTGTACTTCCAGCGCTGCTTCGAGCTGGCCACCGAGCGCGGAGCGCCCTCGGCCGGTGCCGACGCGGTGGCCAGATCCGTGGTCGAGGAGGTGGCCGACGCGGACGGCGGGCGCACGGTGGAGGTGCTGAAGGACCACCTCGCCGATGCCGTCCGGCGCGCCCGGCTCGACGCCGAGTTGGCCGAAGGGTGGGGGAGCCGCCGACCGGCACCGGCCGCCGACGCGGTCGCGGCGGTGGCGCTCGCGGGCGAGGTCCTGGAGGCCTGCGGCGCGCCGGGCGGGGCGGGCGACCCGTCGGAGTACGGGGCCATGGTCGAGGCGGGACACGGCGCCCTGCTCGGCCGGGCCCTGTGGGCGCACGCGGACGGTGTCTGGGGCCGTGACGAGTTGCCGGCGCATCTGGGGCTGACCGGGCGCCGGGTGCCGCCGCGGCCGGAGGTCGGCCGGGGCGCCTCGACGGCCACGCTCCCCGCGCCGCTGGACCGCACGCTCTTCGAACGGCTCTTCGTCGTCCTGCAGTCGTCGGCTCGGCGTGAGGAACTGCCGACGGTCCCCGAGCTCGTCGCGCGGGAGGTCGGCCGCAGTTGCGCACCGCTCGGGCTGCACGACGAGAGCCTGCGGGTCGCCGTGGTCCTCGGCGGCCGGCTCGCGGTCGGCCTCGACCCGCTGGGCACCGGGGAGCCCGCGCCGGGGCGGACGGCGGCGCATCGGGCCGTCAACAGCCGCTGGCGGCGGGAGGCTTCGGTCCTGCGCGCCCGCAGGATGACCGTTTCGCCCCGCCCCGATCCGGACGGCGGCGGAGTGCTGGACGCCCTCGCCCAGGACCTTCGTCACCCCTGGTCCGCCTATATGCGGCGGTTGTGGGTGCGGCTGCACGGTCGGGACGTCCGCGGGGCACCACTGGCGGACGCCGCCTCGGCCTGGGCGGTGCTCGACGGGGTCGCCCGCTCGGTGATGATGGACCACCGCGCCAGGGTCCGGTCGGCGCTGCGCACCCTGTCGGCGGCGACGGGGAGCCCGACGACCCGGGCGACCCCGGCGGCGGCCGAGCCGAGGAGCGCGTGATGGCGCGGGCCCACGTCGACGTCCATGTCGCACGGGGCGAGGGCGAGGACGGCACGATCCGGATCGCCGCCGGCCCGGCCCCCGGACGGGCCGGAGACGACGGCGGCCCCGACTTCGCCCGGGCCGTTCTCGATGTCGCGGGGGCGGTCCTGTCCTGGCCCGTCTGCGAAGAACCGGGGCTGCCGGTGGCGGAGGTGCATGACGTGGGGCGGGCGCAGCAGTGGCTGTGGGCGCTCTACGGCGAGCGCACCGCCGGCGCCGTGCAGGCCTGTGTGACGGGGGAGCCCGCCGGTGTACGGGTCACGGCGGACGTGACCGCTCTCGCGGGGGCCGCCGCCCGGCTGGGTTTCGGGCACTGGGCGGCCCGGTGGTGGCCGGCGTCGTACGTGGACGGGATACCGGCGCTCGAACCGGACGTGCTCGGGCTGGAGTTGGCCGCGCTCACCCACTGGTGCCAGCAACTGTTCGGTGACTTCTACGACTTCGACGACTTCGACGGGGTCAACGGGTTCAACGGGTTCCTGGACTTCGGTGGGTCCGGCGACGGCCACGACGCCCGCGACCGTTTCGGTGACCGACCGGATGGCTGTGCGGCCCAACTGATAGCGGATCATCAGGCCGCGCTCGACCCGCTGATCCAGTGGTGGCGCGCGGAGCCGCGGTCGGCGGACACGGCACGGCATCTGGAGAGCGTCCTGCGGTTGCTCGACGAGGCGGCGGACGGCGCCGGGCTGGACGCGCAGGCTCTGCGCCGGCTCCGGTCGGCCCTGGAGCAACATCGTCCGGCCGGTACGACGGTCGACGTCGGCGCGCTGTTCGTCCGCCGCGACGGCTATGCCCTCGCGGCGGGCGATCCGCTCGGCGCGGGGGGCCGGGTGATCGCCCGCGGCTCCGGGACCAACGACTGGCGCCGCTACCCGCCCGGCTTCGTCGACGCCTCCGAGACCGCGGTGTCCTGGACCGCTCGCGCACTCGGCGCACGACGACAGATCGAGGTCGAGATCGTCGCGCACGTCGCGGCACCCGTCGCCGGTGCGCCCCTCGTCGCCGAGGTCGGGGTGAACGGCGGTCGTCGGACTCGGGTGCCCCTGGTCAGGCGGGACGACGTGTGGACCGGCCGGGCGGACCTGGACCCGCACGGTCCGGCCGGCGCCGTGCCGCCGCGCTTCGAGGTGGAGGTGCTGCTGCCGGGATTCGACCCGGGGCCGGGCGGTCCCGAAGACCGCGCCGCCCGTGACGCGATCCGCACGCTGGTCCGGCGGCGGCTCGCCACCGCGGCCCAACCCCTGGCATACGACGGCTCACCGCACGAAGCCTCCTCGGGACCCTTCCTCGCCGAGATCGCCGCCGTCGCCACCGCTACGGAAGAGGACTACTGACGGATGGACGAGAGCGAGCGTCGGGGGAGCGAGCGCGGGGAGGACGGGCGCCGGGAGAACGCGCGCCGGGGGAACGGGCGCCAGAGAAACGAGGGCCGGGGGAACGAGGGCCCAGGGAACGAAGGCTCGGAGGGCATGGGCCCGGCGGACGTAGGCCCGGGGAGCGAATGCCCGGAGGGCACAGGCCCGGAGCGTGAAGGCCCCGACGCCGAAGGTGACGAGCGTGCGGGTGACGAGCGTGCGGGTGGGGAGCGCGAACGTGGCGAGCGCGAAGGTGGCGAGAGTGGTGCGGTGGTGCGGCTGTACGGGGAGCCGTTCGACAGCGGGCTCGCGTTGGCCGAGGAACACCAGCTGGCCGCCGATCTCACCGCCGCGGTCGCCGTCTACGAGGAACTGCTCGCCGTGGCCGAGTCCTTCGAGGACTCGCCCGACGTGCGGTTCCTGCGGGCACATCTGCTGGCGAACATCGCGAGTGTCCTGCTCACCGCCACGGACCTGGGCGGGGCCGAGGATGCCGTCGAGCGGTCCCGTGCCCTCCTCGACGGCATCGCGTCGGTGCCGATGGGGCCGCGCGGCCGTCAGCTGTGGCTGGAGATCCTGCTGAGGACGCTGCTCGCCAGGGCCGACCTGCTGCGCCGGACCGGGCGTCTGGACGAGGCGCTGGCCTGTCTCGACGAGGCGGCGGTCCGGATGCCCGAGTTCGACGACCCCGACGGACTGCGCACCTCCGAACTGGGCCTGAACCGTGTGCATCTGCTGATCGAGCGGGGCGAGTGGGGAGCGGCGGAGGAACAGGCCGATGGGTTGCTTTCCACCACGCCGGCGACCGCGGCGGAGACCGTCCCGCGCCTGCTGGTCGCCCTCGGTCTGATCTGCGCCTCGACCGGGCGGTTCGACCCGGCCGAGGACTACTTCGCCCGCGCGGAGGACTGCTTCCGGGCGATGGGGGACACCGGCGAGCAGCAGTCACTGCTCGCGCACCGGGCGTACACCGCGATGCAGCGGGGAGAACTCGACCTCGCGGAGCGGTTGTTCGCGGAGGCGTCCGCGTTCTTCGAGCGGCAGCGGCGGTTCGGTGACCTGGCGGTCTGTGAGCAGGCCCGCGGCTTCCTCGCCGGGCAGCGCGGCGACGCCGTCGGTGCGGATGACCTGCTGGGGGCGAGCCTGGCCCGGTTCGAGCGGCTCGGCGCCGCGATAGCCGCCGCGGACAGCATGCTGCTGGGCGCCCAACACGCCTACGAACGCGGCGACATCGACGAGATGAAGCGGCTGGCCCAGCAGGCCCGGGACGTGTACCAGGAGCGGGCGGTGTACGAGCGGTGCGCGCAGGTCGACCTGCTGCTCGCGCGCACCATCGAGGACAACCTGGACCGGACCGACCACGGCGACCGCGAGTCGGAGTCCATCGGTACGGCGATCTCGGTCGCCCTGCCCGCCGCGCTGGCTCTGGAGGCGGCCCGCTTCGACTTCGTCACCGCTCACGCGCGCAGCCAGTGGCTGCAACTCGCGGACGAGGCGATGCAGTTGGTCTTCCGTCTCGCGGTACGCCGGCAGGACCAGGGACTGCTCTTCGAACTGGCGGAACACCGCTGCGCGGGCGCCTCGCTGGCGCTCGACCGTACGCCGCGGAAGCCGCGGACGCCCCGGTCGGCGACGTCCGGCTCTCCGGTGTTCCCGAGCGCCGGCATGAAGACGTACGAGCCCGTCGACGGCGCGATGACGCTCGGGGGCGGGGCGGCGGAGGCCGCCGCTTCCGCGGGACTGCGGGTGGCGCCGCCGCCGAAGGTACGAATGTCGTCGGAATCCGGCCGCGTCGCGCTCCAGGAGTACATCGCGGCCGCCGAGTTCCGCTATCACCGACGGATCGTCGGGGAGGCGGAGACGCCGTTCTGGATGACCGACGACCTGACGAGCCGCCCGGTGGTGCAGGTCCGGCTGGCCGACGCCGGTGACCTGTTCATGACCTGGACGTGGGCGGGTGGGGCCCGGGGGTTCGGTACCGGCCGTGGGCCCGCCGACGAGGTCGACCGGGCGGTCCGTGCGCTGGCCGACGCGCTGCCGGGGGCGGTCGCTGGCGCCGAGGGGATGCGGCGCGCCTTCGACTCGGGCGCGCTCGCCGGGTACCGGACCGAGCTGCGGCTCGCGCGGTCGCTGGCCGAGGCGCTGTGGCCGGCGGGGCTGACCGAGCAGATACGTCAGGTGTCGGCGCGCGCGGGCCGTCCGCTGGTGCGGATCCAGCCGTCGCCCCGGGTCGCCCAGGTGCCGTGGGAACTGCTGGCCGTCGACGAGACGAGCGACGTACGGCTCATCGACCTGGCGGACGTCGTGACCACCGCGCCGGCGTCCTTGAGGCAAGGCGCCCCCATCGGGCGGCCTGCCTCGGACGGGGAGGCGAACGGGAAGCCGGGCACAGGAACGGGCACGGGCACAGAAACGGGCACGGGAACGTCTGCAGAAACGTATGCCGACGCGGTGGTGCTCGTCCTCGACCCCCGGGTGCCCGGATTCCGGGCGGACTCCCCGCTCGGCTCGGTCCTGGGGCCGCCCGGCTCGGACCCGGAGCTGATGTCGCTCGTCCGGCGCCGTCTCGACGCGGGTGCCGTCGTGCCGTCGGTCGCCGCCCCGGCGGAGGCGTTCCGCCGCACCGACCTGGACCGGGACTGGCTGGGCGACGTGCTCCGCAAGGGGGTGCGCAGGCTGATGTACGTCGGGCATGTGAGCGGCGCGCCGGTCGAGGGCGGGCAGAGCGAGGACGGCACGCTCCATCTGTGCTGCGGTGCGGAGACGATCGGCCTGGCCGAGCCGGTCCGCGGTCATCGGCCGCTGTCGGCCAAGGACCTGCTGCTGGGCACGCTTCCCCTGCGCGCGGACGGCGAGCCGGGCGCGAGGATCTGGCCCGCGCCACGCCGGGTCGCCCTCATCGGCTGCGAGAGCGGCGGCGATCTGCGGTTCGCCGAGTCGTTCGGGCCGGCCACGGCGCTGATCCACAACGGTGCGGAGCTGGTCACCGCCACCCGTTGGGTGCTGCCGACGAACTTCGCCTTCCACCGGCTGGCCGGTCTGTCCACGTCCGTGCGCCCGCTGTCGGAGGCGATCGTCGCCGTCGACACCGCCCACGAGCAGCTCGACCCAGTGCACCAGCTCGGCCGCTGGCAGCGCGAGCAGCTCGACCACTGGCGGTCGGGCGGCCGGATCGAGCACTCGCCCCTGCTGTGGGCGGCGATGACCTGCATCGTCGTGTGAACGGAAGAACTGGGCGGTGAAGCCGGCCGTCCAGAACTCAGCTCGGGGTGATGTGGCGTATGCCTGCCAGGAGGTGGGCTATGGCGGCCGGGGTGGCGGTCAGGATCGTGGCGGGGCTGTCGCTTTCGCGGAGGCGGAGGGTGGCAGTGGAGGAGGCGAGTTCGAGGCAGTTGTTGCCGTCGGACCCTCCGGAGAAGGATGACTTCTGCCAGTTGCCGGGAGTGGTCACAGCGCGCCTCACAGCTCCTTCGTCAGCCTGCTCATGAAGTCGCGCGACGATGCGGGATCCAGCGACTCCGCCTTCAGCTTACGGAAGAGCGTTCGAAGGGCGCCGAGCTGGGCTTCGGAGTCGACGAGGGCCGTGCCTTCCGGTCCGTCACGCTGCGCCGAGTCCAGCTTGGGCACCGCACCGCCCGCCAGCATCATGGTGTTCCAAGCTCCTGCGAAGCCGTCGCGGTCGAAGGGGATCACCCGCACAGTGACGTGGTCCACCTCGGACAGGTCGAGGATGTGGGCGAGTTGGGCACGGGCGGCGGCGCGGTTGCTGACTCTGATGCGTAGTGCCGCTTCATGAATCACCGCCTGGTACGGGACGGGATCCGCCCGCTCGATGATCGCCTTGCGGCGCATGCGGTGTGTCACCCGCAATGCCAGATCGTGGTCGGGTAGTTCGGGCACCCGATATGCGAACACCGCGCGGGCGTAATCCTCGGTTTGCAGAAGGCCGGGTACGTGCAGGCATTCCACGTCGGCCCGATACGTGGCGTGGTGCTCCAGTTCGGCCAGGTCCAGAAATGCCGAAGGCAGTCGGCCCCGGTCCTCCTCCCACCAGCCTCGTGTCCGGTCGGTCGCCATCGCCACCAGGGCGTCGATGAACGCCTCGTCCATGCAGGCGTAGTGCGCGGCCAGGCTGCGCAACCGCTTCTCGCTCACGCCCGATTGGCCGTACTCGATCTGGTTGATCTGGGTGGAGCTCACTCCGAGCAGGGCCGCCGCCTCCCGCGCCTTGAGGCCGGCCGCTTCGCGGAGCCTGCGCAGTTCCATCGCCAAGCGCACTTGCCGCGCCGTCGGTTCGCGTCTCAAGCCCATCGGTCACTCCTTTCAACGCGCCTGTGAGCGCGACTCGTTCGGGGGCAGATTACGGGACCGGCTTGCTCAACCTAGAAATCCAGGTCTACCGTCGGTGACGTACCGCACACGCTGCGGAAGTGCACCGCTTCGTCCTGCCATGACGGCTGCGGCAATGCCACCGCGCGTAAATCCCCTCACGCCACTCGGAGTTGACGCATGTCCGATCCCTGGGAGTACTCCCTCTACATCCCCAGTGACCCACGCGCCGTGACGGTCTGCCGCCGCACCCTGCGCCTGATCCTCACCCTGCACGGCCTGATCCACCTGGTGGACACCGCGGAGCTGCTCGCCTCGGAGCTGGTCTCCAACGCCGTACTGCACACCAAGGGCCCCGCGTGTCTGCGTCTCCGTTTCCGGGACGGGGTCCTGCAGATCGGCGCCTGGGACGCGGACCCCGAGCCGCCCGAGCCGCCGGGACGGCTGGAGGAGCTGACCGGCGCCGAGAACGGCCGCGGCATGGCGTTGGTCCGGGCCTGCTCGGACCTCTGGCACTGGCAGCCGCTGTCCCGGATGGGGCATCGCGGCAAGCTCGTGTGGTGCGAACTGAACGCGGCGTAGCTCGTTTCCGAAGTCATCGGCCACCCGGCCACCCGGTCACCCGGTCGGCTCAGCCCAGCACCCGCACCGGCGCCCCCGCCAGATACGCCCGGATCCCCTCCACCGCCTGCCCGTAGTACCGCTCGTAGTTCGCCCGGGACACGTATCCCAGGTGCGGAGTGGCCAGCAGGCGGGGAGCCGTTCGCATCGGGTGGTCGGCGGGGAGGGGTTCGACGTCGAAGACGTCCACGCCCGCGCCCGCGATACGGCCCTCGCCCAGCGCCGTCAGCAACGCGTCCTGGTCGACGATCGCCGCCCGCGAGGTGTTCACCAGGTACGCCGTCGGCTTGAGGAGAGCCAGTTCGGCCGGGCCGAGCAGCCCCCGGGTGCGGTCGCTCAGGGCCAGGTGGATCGATACGAAGTCGCTCTCGGAGAGCAGCTCCTCCTTCGAGGCGGCCGGCCGCACCCCCACCTCCGCCGCCCGCCCCGCCGTCAGGTTCTGGCTCCACGCGCTCACCTCCATGCCGAAGGCGAGGCCCACCCGGGCGACCGCCGCGCCGATCTTCCCCAGGCCCAGCAGCCCGAGCCGCCGCCCGTGCAGGTCCGCGCCCACCGTGGACTGCCACGGCCCGCCCTCCCGCAGAGCGGTGCTCTCCCGCATCAGCCCGCGCGCGAGGCCCAGCAGCAACGCCCAGGTCAGCTCCACCGGCGGAGTCGAGGAGCTCTCCGTACCGCACACCGTCACGCCGTTCGCCTTCGCCGCCGCGTAGTCGATCACCGAGTTGCGCATGCCGGAGGCGATCAGCAGGCGCAGCCGGGGGAGACGGTCCAGCAGCGACGCCGGGAAGGGGACGCGTTCCCGCAGGGTGACCACACAGTCGAAGTCGGCGAGCGCCGCGGCGAGTTCGTCCTCGTCGACGAAGTGCTCGGTGAAGGAGACGACCTTCAGCTCCTCGCCCGACGCAGGCGCCGACGCCGACCAGTCGGCGAGAGTCGACGCGACGTTCTGGAAGTCGTCGAGTACGGCACAGCGGAAGGGCACGGCTGATCCTCCAGGTGAGGTGAGGTGAGGTGAGGTGAGGTGAGGTGAGGTGAGGTGAGGTGACGGCGACCGGGGGCAGGTCCGGTCCGAGGCTACGGTGAGACCGTGAGCGACTCGGCCGCGACCGGCGGCTACTCCGGCACCCCCCTCGCCAAGAAGCTCGGCGTCAAGCCCGGCCACCGGGTGCGACTGCGACACGCCCCGGCCGGGTGGGACGTCCCCGGCCTCCCCGACGGCGTCCACGTTGCCCCGGGCGGCCCCCGCGACGCCGACATCACCGTCGCCTTCTACCGTGACCACGCCGACCTCGCCGCCGAGACCCCGGCCCTCGTCCGCGACCTCGCCGACGACGCCATGCTCTGGGTCGCCTGGCCCCGCAAGGCGGCCGGACACGTCAGCGACATCACCGAGAACGCGCTGCGCGAGCTCTTCCTGCCCCTCGGCGTCGTGGACGTGAAGGTCGCCGCGCTGGGGGAGGACTGGTCGGGGCTGAAGTTCGTCCGACGCAGGGAAAACCGATGCGGCTGAACCGGCGCAACCGGGGCCGACGTATCCAGAGGCGAGCCATCGAGAACCGCGGTGCTCCATCGAGAACCGGGGCGACCCGTCGAGCGCATCGCCCCAAGGGGCCGGATCGGCGGAACCGGCTTAGGCAGAACCGGCATAAAAGGGAAGCAAAATGAGGCGGCGTCGGAGCAACGCCCGCACCTGAGGCAACATCTAGGTGAACGACGGGCCCGCGCGTGGACGGGACGCGGTCGCGTCGAGGGCCGGACGGAGTGAGGGACGTGGTGGACGTGGGGGACTTCGGGGACGCGGCGGAGCCGAGGATCGCCGTGGCCGTGGTGACCATGGGCAACCGGCCCGCCGAGGTCGACGCGCTGCTGGAGTCGGTGGCCAAGCAGGACCTGGCGCCCGCCCGCATCGTGATCGTCGGCAACGGCTGCGAACTGCCCGACTTCGCCCAACGCCTCTTCCTGCCCGGTGAGGTCACGACGATCGACGTCGACGAGAACCTCGGCTGCCCCGGCGGCCGCAACGTCGCCCTCGCCCGGCTGAGGGAGTTCGGCGACGTGGACGTCGTGGTCGACCTGGACGACGACGGGCTGCTCGTCGACGCCGACGTGCTGAGCCGCGTCCGCGACCTGTACGCCGCCGACCCGCGCCTCGGCATCGTCGGCTTCCGTATCGCCGACGAGCACGGCGAGACCCAGCGCCGGCATGTGCCGCGCGTCGGCGCCTCGGACCCGATGCAGGGCGGGTACGTCACCGGCTTCCTCGGTGGCGGTCATGCCCTGAGCATGGCCATGCTCGCGGAGACCGGCGACTGGCCCGCCGAGTTCTTCTTCGCGCACGAGGAGACCGACCTGGCCTGGCGCGCCACCGACGCCGGCTGGAAGATCCTCTACGCGCCCGAGCTGCTCCTCCAGCACCCCAAGACCTCGCCCGCCCGGCACGCGATATACCACCGGGTCACGGCCCGGAACCGGGTCTGGCTGGTCCGCCGCAACCTTCCGCTGCTCCTCATCCCCGTCCACCTGGGCGTCTGGCTCGCCGTCACCCTCCTGCGGACCCGCTCGCTCGGCGGTCTCAAGGCCTGGTTCGGCGGGTTCGCGGAGGGCGTGCGCAAGCCGGCCGGACCTCGGCGGCCCATGAAGTGGCGGACGGTGTGGCGGCTGACCCGGCTGGGCAGGCCGCCGGTCATCTGAGGGGCCGTCGGGATCACCGGTACGGGACCGAACGGCACGCAACGGAACGGACCGGCCCGGCGCGCCGACGGAACGGGGCGCAGGGCCCGGTCGGTCACCTCCGCCGACCGAGGCCCCGCGCGCCCCCGGATCCGGCCGCGGCGGCGACACTCCCCCGAGTTGCGCGTCGATACGCGCGCACCGTCGGGCCGATTCCGATGATGTGATCACATCAGATCGCGCCAACGGATCGCTAACATGTGGCCAAGGGTTCTTCGCGTTGACGCTGGTCACTCGGTGTTCCGGTAGGGCGGCCGGGCACGCGTCCCGAGCGCGAGCGACTCGACAGAGCGACTGGGCAGAGGGACTGGGCAGACCGACTCGGTGATGCGACTCGTCAGCGACGCGGCACGCGACGCGTAGTGCGACTGGCAAGGCAACTCGGCAAGGCAAGTCGGCAAGGCGACTCGGCAAGGCGACTCAGGAACAGACCCTCGGTACGGACCGGGCGTGGAAGGACGATGGGCGGCGTGATGCGGCGGTACGGGCTGCGGTTCGGGCTGCTGGGCCCACCGGTCCTGTACACGGCCGACGCGCCGGATGCCGAGTGCGAGGCGGGTGTCCCTCCCTACGACACCGTCCGCAGCCCGAAGGTACGTGCCCTGCTGGCGTCCCTGCTCCTCGACGCGGGCCGGATCGTGCCCGTCGAGTCGCTCAAGGAGGCGCTGTGGGGCGGCGCGCCGCCGGTGTCCGCGCAGGCCTCGCTGCACAATCACGTGACCCGGCTGCGTCGGCTGCTCGACGATCCCGAGCGGCTGCGCGCGGTGCCGCCCGGCTACCGGCTCCGGGTCGAACACGGCGAGCTCGACGTCCACGTGTTCGAGCGGCACGTCGCCGCGGCACGCGGCGCGCACGCCGCCCGGAACTGGGAACGCGTCGCGCGTGAGTGCGCGGCCGGACTCGCGCTGTGGCGAGGCACCCCGTTGAGCGGACTCCCGGCCGACCTGGGCGGCTACGCCTTCGTGCGACGCCTGCGGGAGGCCCGGCTGCTCCTGTTGGAGTGGCGCTACGACGCCGAACTCGCCCTCGGCGGAACGCGGTTCGAGCGGCTCGTCCCGGAGCTGACGGCCCTGGCCGCCGACCATCCGCTGCGCGAGTCCTACCACCGCCAGCTGATGCTCGCCCTGCATCGCACCGGCCGCCAGGCCGAGGCCCTCGCCGTCCATCGCGACCTGCGCGCCCGCCTCGCCGAGGAACTCGGCATCGAACCGGGCCCGGCGATACGCGACGCCCACGTGGAGATACTGGCCCCCACGACCGATGATCGCCCGACCCCGGTTCCGAGCCCGGCTGTTCCGCCGCCTCCGGCCCCGATCGCCGCTCCGCCTCCGGCCCCGATCGCGGCTCCGGCTGCCACGCCGACCGTGGCTCCGGCTGCCACGCCGGCCGTGGCTCCGGATGCCACTCCGGCCGTCGCTCCGGATCCGACGCAGGCTCCGGCTCCGAGTCCGGCTGTGACGCCTGCTGCGGCTCCGGCTCTGGCTCCGACGCAGGCTGCGGCTGCGGCTCCGGCTCCGGCGCCGACTTCGGCTGCCGCTCCGACTCCGACGACCTCACCTCCCACCCCGGCCACCGAGCCTGAGGTCCCGCCCGCGCTCACGCCCGCACCCCCACCCATGCTCACGCCCGCACCCCCACCCCCTCTCCCCGCCCGTCCCCCCCCCTCCGCCACGTCCACCGCTGGTCCCAGGGCACCGGCATCCAGGAAGCCGTCCGCACCCTCCGGACCAACCCCAAGGCCGCCCCGGGCGCGGCGGGCGAACAAGCACGCCCCCACCCCCACCCCCATCCACGCCCAAGTCCGCACCCGATCCCTCCCACCCGCGCACCCGACCGGCGCAACTGCCGCCCCCGCCCGCCCACTTCACCGGCCGCGTCGAGCCCCTGGGTCTCCTCCGCCGCGCGCTTGCCGTCGGCAGCCGGGTCGTCGTCCTCAGCGGTATGGCCGGCGTAGGCAAGAGCGCGCTCGCGCTGCACGTCGCACACGCCCTGAAGGAACGTTTCTCCAATGGGCAGCTCTACCTCCACCTGCATGGCGCCACCCCTGGCATGGCCCCCCTCACCGCACCCCAGGCGCTCACCGCCCTGCTGCGCGACCTCGGTACCGAACCCCGGCACATCCCCGAACACCCGGACGCCGCATCCGCGTTGCTGAGGACCCTCCTCGCGCCGACCCGCACGCTCGTCGTCCTGGACGATGTCGCGACCGCCTCCCAGGTCCGCCCGCTGTTGCCGGCCGGTTCCGGCTGCGCGGTGATCGTCACCAGTCGTTCGCCGCTGACCACGCTGGACGGCGCCCTCCGCTTCCCGCTCGGGCCGCTTTCGGGCGAGGACAGTGCGGCCCTGCTGCGTGCGGCGTCCGGTCCGGGCGAGGGGCGTGCCGTTCTGGACGCGGCCCATCCCCTCGTCCACCTCACCGGTCGCCTTCCGCTCGCACTGCGCGTCGTCGCCGCTCGACTCGCCGCGCGCAGCGCCCTCACCCCGGACGGGCTGGCCGGTCAACTGGCGGACACGGAGAGCAGGTTGCCCCACCTGGAGTACGACGATCTCAGCGTCCGCCGCTCCCTCGCCGTCGCCCACGACGCGCTCGCCGCCTCCGGACGCCAGGCCGACCGGGACGCGGCCCTCGCCCTGCGCCGCATCGGCACGCTGGACCTGCCCACGTACGACGCTCCCCTCCTGGCCCGACTGACCGGCACCGACGAACCCCGCGCCGAGTCGGCCCTGAACCGGCTCGTCGACGTGGCACTGCTGGAAGAGCACGCATACGGCCACTACACCCCGCACGACCTGGTACGGGACTTCGCCCGCGAACTGGCGAAAGCCGACGGGGCGAAGTCCGAGGCGGCGGAGGGCGAGTTTCCGGAACCCGAGCTGCCCTGATCCGAAAGAGACCTCACCCGACCGAGCCGGTCACTTCGCGTCGGCGTAGCACTCCACCACCGCCGTGGTGAACGGAAACCGCACCGGTGTCTCCCCGAAGGTCAGCCGCCCGGCCAGGTCGGACGCCTCACGGATCGCGGCGACGACCGTCTCGGCCTCCTCCTGCGGACAGTGCACGATCACCTCGTCGTGCTGGAAGAAGACCAGTTCGGCCGCCATCCCCGCACAGGCCTGCCGGAGCGCGGCGAGCAGCAGCAGCGCCCAGTCGGCGGCGCTGCCCTGGACGACGAAGTTGCGGGCGAACCGGCCACGCGCGCGTGCGTTGGTCGAGGCGTACCCCGGCACCCACTGCCGGTCGCCGGCGGCGTCGTCGTCTCCGCCAGGACCACCGGGACCGGCAGGGCTGCCGGAACCGCCGAGGGCGGCGGAGTCGACGGGGATGCCGGCCTCCTCCGTACCCTCGTCCCCCGCCCCGCTCGCCGGAGGGCAGGTCCGGCCGAGCCAGGTCCGCACGAGCCGTCCCTCCTCACCGGCCCGCGCCGCCTCGTCGACGTACGCCACCGCGCGCGGGAAGCGGCGGCGCAGTGCGGCGAGATTCTTCAGCCCGTCCCCGGAGGTCTGGCCGTAGACCGCGCCGAGGACGGCGAGTTTCGCCTGGGCGCGGTCGCCGGAGAAGGCGCGGTCGGAGACGGCCTGGTAGAGGTCGCTCTCCCGGCCGGCGACCTCCATCAGCCCGGGATCGCGGGAGATCGCCGCCAGCACGCGCGGCTCCATCTGGTCGGCGTCGGCGACGACGAGCCGCCAGCCCGGGTCGGCGACCACCGCCCGCCGGATGACCTTGGGGATCTGGAGGGCGCCGCCGCCGTTGGTCACCCAGCGCCCGGTGACCGTGCCGTGCGCGAGGAACTCCGGCCGGAACCGCCCGTCCCGCACCCAGTCCTGGAGCCAGGACCACCCGTGAGCCACCCAGATGCGGTACAGCTTCTTGTATTCGATCAGCGGCTTCACGGCCGGGTGGTCGAGGGACTCGATCTCCCAGCGCCGGGTCGACTTGATCCGGATGCCGGCCTGCGCGAAGGCCTTGACCACATCGGCGGGCAGGTCGGGGCGGACCCGGCGCCCGAAGGCGGCCGAGACCTCGTCGGCCAGCTCGGCCAGTCGCCTGGTCTCGCCCCCGCCCGCGTACCGCTCGCCGAGCAGGTCGTGCAGGACCGCGCGGTGCACCTCCGCGCTCCACGGCAGCCCGGCCCGGTTCATCTCGGCGGCCACCAGCATCCCCGCCGATTCGGCCGCCGTCAGCAGCCGCATCCGCGCCGGGTGTTCGGCCAGCTCGTGGCGCCGCTGCTGCTCGGCGTAGACGGCGAGCAGGTCTTCGAGCGGCAGCCGGACGGCGGTGTCCTGCGCCTCGAACAGGGAGGACTGCGCGCCGGGTGCGGCGGAGCGCTGCGGCGGGTCCGGCGGTACGGGGCCGCCGCGCAGCCGGGCCAGCGCGGCGGCCGCCGAGCGGGGCTCTCCGGAGCGCCCCTCGTGACCCAGGAGGAGGGTCTCGGCGTCCTCGACGTCGTAGCACCGCTCTACTCGCACCCCCGTGGCGAGCAGACGTGGATACACCTCGGCCGTGGAGCGCCAGACCCACCGGGTGACGTCGGGCCGGTCGCGCACGGCCCGCGCCAGGTCCGCCTCCCGCAGCACCGGGCCGGTGGGCAGCCCGCCGGGACCGAGGGGGGCGAGTTCCACGCCACCGTCCTCGGCCGGAGCGAGTGCCCACCGGTCGGCCATGCTGTGAGTGTGGCAGGAGGGTCTGACAACGCCCCGGACCGCAGGTCCTGACCCTGGCCCGGACCGTTGCTCCAGCCCCTGACGGCCGTGTCTGCCTCTGACCGTTGCTCCTGCCCCTGACGGCTACTCCTGCCCTTGTCCCCGCTCCTGTTCCGGCTCCTGCCCCGGCTCTTGCCCCTGCTGCACCGAGATCGTGGCCAGAACCTTCGCGACATACCGTTCGGTGCCGGGCTTGTCGACGCCGAGGCCGCTGAGGACGCCCTCGCCGTTCTCGAACTCCAGCAGCGCCAGCAGGATGTGCTCGGTGCCGATGTAGTTGTGGCCGAGGCGGAGCGCCTCGCGGAAGGTGAGCTCCAGGACCTTCTTGGCGTCCGGCCCGTAGGGGACCAGCTCGGGCGCCTCCGCCACGGCGGGCGGGAGCGCGGCGGTCGCGGCCTCGCGGACCGCGTCCAGGGAGACGCCCTGCTCGATCATCGCCTTCGCCGCGACGGCCTCCGGCTCGGCGAGCAGGCCGAGGACGAGGTGCGCGGGCAGCCCCTCGGCGTTGCCGGCGGTCTTGGACGCGTTGTGCGCGGCCATGACCACGTTCCGCGCGCGGGGGGTGTAGCGGGTGAAGCCCTGGCTCGCGTCGAGGTCGGCCGACTCCTTCGGCACGAACCGCTTCTGGGCGGCCTGCCGGGTGACGCCCATGCTCCGGCCGATGTCGGTCCAGGAGGCACCCGAGCGGCGGGCCTGGTCGACGAAGTGGCCGATGAGATGGTCCGCCACGTCGCCCAGGTGGTCGGCGGCGATGACGGCGTCCTGGAGCTGGTCGAGCGGCTCGTTGTGGACCTTCTTGATGGCGTCGATGAGGTCGTCGAGACGGACGGACGAGGTGGTGCCGGGTCGTGGAGACGTCATGTGTCAACCGTAGGTTGACAGTGGGAGGGTGTCAACCCGAGGTTGTCACTCCCGTGGGCGTCGGCACCGGGCTCCATGGCACGATCGACCGGTGAGCAGCACCCACCACAGCACCCCGAGCGACGACCGGTCCGGCGGTCGGCCCGGCGACCCGGCCGGCGACCCGCCCGGCGGCCCGTCCGGCACCGTCGAACGCGCCTTCGGGGCCGCGCTCTACGACACCGCCGACGCCACCCTCGACACCGGCGCCTCGCTCCTCGCCGCCGACCGCGCGGCGGACGCCGAACTGGCCCGGCGGGGCGAGGAGTTCGTGGCGGCGGCCTGGCGGCGGGGCTGGCAGCCCGCCGACCTCGTACGGTTCGTACGGCGCGAGCTGGACGACGTCCACGTCGGCCTGGTGACGGAGCTGATACGCGCGCAGGCGCGTGACGACCGGGCGCGCGGACGGCGCTGGGCTGCCCAGCTGGCGGAGCTGTCCGACGACACTCCGCCCGCGCCCGCCACCGACCGTTTCTCGTACGCCACCACGGTCCTGGAGCTCTACCGCCTGCTGCTGCGCCTGCCCGCCCTCGAACCCCTCCAGGAATCCGAACCGCACCGGCAGTCCCGCCCGGGCTCGCACTCCCGCATGCTCACCCGCATCCGCGCGCTGCTCGCCAAGGCCGAGGCGACCGGGTTTCCGCAGGAGGCGGAGGCGCTCACGGCGAAGGCGCAGGAGCTGATGGCCCGGCACAGCGTCGACGAGGCGCTGCTCGACGCCCAGGCGCCGGCCCCGGACGCGCCGGGTGCCTGCCGGATCGGCGTCGAGCCGCCGTACGAGCAGGCGAAGGCGGTGCTGCTGAACGCGGTCGCCGACGCGAACCACTGCCGGGCGGTGTGGAACGAACCCTTCGCCTTCTCCACGGTCGTCGGCTTCGAGGCCGATCTGGAGGTGGTGGAGCTGCTCTACACCTCGCTGCTGGTGCAGGCGCAGTCGGCGATGGCGAAGGCGGAGGCGGCCCAGCGGGCCGGCGGCCGCAGGCGGACCAAGACCTTCCGGCAGTCCTTCCTCGCCGCCTACGCCCACCGCATCGGCACCCGCCTGGGCGAGGTCACCGCCGCCACCGAGACCCAGGTGACCGAGGAACTGCTGCCGGTGCTCGCCTCCCGTGAGGTCGCGGTCACCGCCGCGACGGACCGGATGTTCCCGAAGACCGTCTCCACCCGCCTGCGCGGAGTCACCGACGAGGCGGGCTGGACCGAGGGCGCCGACGCGGCGGACCGGGCCAGGATGCGGTCCCGGCCCCGACTGCCGTGACTCCGCGGTCGGGGGCCGGTACCCGGTGGATCAGTCGCCCGCCTGCTGGAAGGCGCTCACCGTCGCGTCCGGCACCTTTCCGCTCTTGAGGGCGACATCGCCGTACGACCAGGGGAAGCTCTGGTCGGCCGAGCCGCCCGGCAGGCCGTACTTCACCGTCTTGACGGCGAGGCTCTGGTCGCCGCCGTCCTCGCCGCGCACATAGGTGATCGTGAAGGTGGCGGTGCCCTGCGCCGGGAGGGTCAGCGCCTGCGCCTCGGCGGCCTCGTCCTTCGGGACGGCCGTGGAGCCGTCGTCGGTGGCGAGTTCGACGGTGGGGAAGCCGTTCAGGGTGCACTCCGCACCCTTGTTGGTGAGCGTGACGGTGACGTTGCCGCTGTCACCGGCGGCGGGAGCGGCGTTGACGGGGCCGACGTCCTGGCCGAGGTCGTCGGCGGCACAGGCGCCGCCGGTGGAGGCGGTCGATTCGGCGGCCTTGCTCTCGTCGGTGCCGGAGCCGCTGTCGTCCCCGCCGCCGCAGGCGGTGAGGAGCAGGGCCGCGGCGAGAGCGGTGACGGTGAGGGGAACGGCGCGCATGAGTGATCCCTAGGGTTTCGTGACGGTGCTCGAAGGATCATCACGCACGCGCGCGTGCACATGTCGCGCGCCCCCGCTCTCGTGACCGCTTCGCTACCCGGCCCGTTCGAGCCGTCGCGCGCCCCGCGAAGCCGGGAGGGCTTGCGGACTAACCGAGGCCGGGCGACGGCAGCCCCGACGGCCACTGGCCGCCCTCCGCCTTGGCGAACGTCTCCTTGCCGACCGCACCCGACCAGGTGACCTTCAGGGACTTCGCGTCGGCGGAGTCGACCATGCCGGTCGTCCGGTCGTCCGTCCCGCTGGTGCACTTGAGGTGGATCATCTGCATGCCCGCCTCCTCGCCGGCGGTCCCGCTGCACACGGTCCCGCCGGTCACGAAGAGGGCGGCCTGCTTGCCGGTGATGATCAGGGCGACGGCCTTGCCGTCCGTCGTGGCGAGCCAACTGCCTTCCAGTTCACCCGAGGCGGAGACGGAGGCCGAGGCGGAGTCCGTCGCACCGCTCGTGCCTCCGGTCGCCGTCGTGGGCGTCGCCGAGGAGCCGTCGTCGGACCCCCCGTCGTCGCTGCACCCCGTCAGCACGAGTACGCCCGCCAGCGTGGCGGCCGCGGCAACGGCCGCGGCCCGCACCGGCCGACGGGACGCGCCCCGCGAGAAGATCGCCGAAGTCACTGCAAGCTCCCAAGCTGTAGCCGGCCGACCGGGTCGACCGCACGGACCGCGGACCGTACGGACCGTGGGGCCGTACGGCCCGGTAAGGGACCGCAGCAAGCTACCAGCAAGTCCCCGCAGAACACTGGGGGTGGCCTGTGGCCTACCAGGACGACTTCCGGACCCCGGGCAGATGTCCGGCATGGGCCTGCGCCCGCAAGCTCACCCGGGACAGCCCGAACGTCCGGAAGTACCCGCGCGGGCGCCCGTCCACCTGGTCCCGGTTGCGTACGCGCGTCGCGCTCGCGTCCCGCGGCTGTGCGCGCAACTCCCGCTGCGCCGCCTCACGTTCCGCGTCCGTCGTCTCCGGCCGCCGGACGACCTCCTTCAGCTCGGCCCGTCGCGCCGCGTACCGCGCGACGGTCTCCTGCCGCTTGTCGTTCTTCGCGATCTTGCTCTTCTTCGCCATCAGATCCGCACCCCCCGCGCGCGGATGCGCGCCACGGCCGCCTCGACGCCGATCGTGTCGACGGTCTTGATGCCCTTGGTGCTCAGCCGCAGCCGTACGTGACGGTTCTCGCTCGGCAGCCAGTAGCGCCTGGACTGGATGTTCGGGTCGAAGCGGCGCGAAGTGCGCCGGTGGGAGTGGGAGATGCGGTTGCCGAAGCCCGGCTGGGCGCCGGTCAGCATGCAGTGCGCGGACACGGGTGACGTACCTCTCCAGGGTCGATGTCAGGGGCAGTAGTGCTAATGGAATTCATTTTCAGTAAGGTAGCAGCATGGCACGCAACGAACTCCGCCCGGTCATCAAGCTCCGGTCCACGGCGGGAACGGGCTTCACCTACGTGACCCGCAAGAACCGCCGCAACGACCCGGACCGCACGACCCTGCGCAAGTACGACCCCGTCGTCGGCCGTCACGTCGACTTCCGAGAGGAGCGCTGAACCACCGCCATGCGCAAGGGAATCCACCCGGCCTACGGTCCCGTCGTCTTCCGTGACCGCGCCGCGAACCACGCCTTCCTCACCCGCTCGACGCTGACCGCCACGACGGCCGGGAAGACCGTCGAGTGGGAGGACGGCAACACCTACCCCGTCGTCGACGTCGAGATCTCCTACGTCAGCCACCCCTTCTACACCGGCACCGCCCGCGTCCTGGACACGGCCGGCCGGGTCGAACGCTTCGAGCGCCGCTTCGGGAAGCGGGGCAGGGCGTGAACATGTCGGTCGTGATCGTCGGCGGGCTGCACGCCGACGCCCGCCGGACGACGGTCGCGCGTCTGCTCGCCGACGTCCCGGGCAGCGTCGTGCTCCACCACGACCTCTCGACGGCCGGGGCGGGCACGGTCGTACGGACGATCGGCGATGCCACCGGCATCCTGGCCGCCGGCGAGACGCCCCTGGTCGACGACTGCGCCTGCTGCGCCCTGCGCGAGGACCTCGTCCCCGAGCTGCGCCGCCTCGCCGACGACGGCAGCACGCGTCTCGCGGTCGTCGAACTGTGGGACTCCGTCGAGCCCAAGGCCATGGCCGAGGTGGTCGTGGCCGGCGGGCTCACGGTCACCGGCGTCGTCACCGCCGTCGATCCGGCGCTGCTCCTGCCCTGTCTCGGCAACGGCGACGACCTCGCCGAGTGCGGTCTCGCCGCGGCCGCCACCGACCGGCGCACGGTCGCCGACACCTTCGCGCGCCAGCTGGAGTACGCGCCCGTGCTGGCCGTCGTCGACTCGGAGGAGGCCGACGACGAGGACCGCGAGCTGCTGGCGCAGCTGCACCCGACGGCCCGCCAGGTCCGGATCGGGCCGGCCGGCCGTGCGGACGCGCGGTCGGCTCTCGCCCGGGCGGTGCTGGCCGGCTTCGACGTCGAGTCGGCCGCCGCCGCCCAGCACCCGGCCTGCGCGCTGCTGCCCGCCGACGCCGACGCGCACGGGGTGAGCACCTTCGTCTGGCACCGGCGCCGCCCGTTCCACCCGGAGCGGCTGTACGCGGCGCTGGAGGACCTGACCTGCGCGGCCGCCCGCAGCCGGGGCCGGTTCTGGCTCGCCGACAAACCCGATGTCCTGTTCCACTGGGACGCGGCCGGCGGAGCGCTGTGCGTGGAGTCGGCCGGTCCGTGGCTCGCGTCCCTGCCCGACGCGGCCTGGGACATGGTCCCGCCGGTGCGGCGCGCCGCCGCCGCGCTCGACTGGCACGCCGAGCACGGCGACTGCTGCCAGCACCTGGTCTTCACGTCCCCCGGCCTGGACCGGGACGGCCTGGCGCACCTCCTGGAGTCCTGCCTGCTCACCGACGCCGAGTACGCCGCCGGCCGGGCCGCCTGGAAGCGGCTGCCGCCCGCCTTCGACACCCTCCTGGAGGTCTGACCCATGCCCCGCAAGACCGAGCACCGGCCCGCCAGGTCCCGCCCCAACCCGCTCGACCGGGCCGAGATCACGTACATCGACTACAAGAACACCGACCTCCTGCGGAAGTTCCTCTCCGACCGGGGCAAGATCCGCAGCCGCCGGGTCACCCGCGTCTCCGCCCGGCAGCAACGCCAACTGTCCCGAGCGATCAAGAACGCCCGAGAAATGGCCCTGCTTCCCTACATCACCCCCCGCTGACCCGCTCCACCCCTTCCCGCGGCTGTCCTGTACCCGTCCTCCCCGTCCACCCACGCCCCGCCAGGAAGTGGCTCCATCCGTACTTCCGGGCCCGCTTTCCGCGTACGGCGCATCCATCAGTCGTATGAGCGGATTCCCCTACGTCGTCTACTCGCCCTGGCCGTTCGAGGCAGCCGTCGGCCCGACAGTGAGCCGAGGCGTCTCTACGGCGTCGGGCCGTCTCCGTCCCGCCCTCGCGGCCGACTTCACCGTCGTGCGCGGGGGCGGCGGCTTGTCGCCGTCGATCGTCGTCGTCCGGGGTGTTCCGGTTCCGGCCGGGGTGGCGGACCGGTCGGGTCGTCCTCGGACGGACAGGTGTCGGGGGGTTTCGGCGTCGGGCGGGACGCCGGAGGTGTGCCCGGCCGCCGCTCCGCCCGCTGTCCCGCGGCACTGGCGTACACCGGGCGAGGCCACATCCGCAGGGGCGTCCTGCCGTGCCGAGCGGATGACGGGCATCCGCCGGAACCGCTCCTTTCGGGACGGCCCCGCCGCCGCACACCGGCCCCCGTCGGCCGATCCGTTCCCGTGTCGACGGAACAGGACGGCCGTGCCATGCGTCTGTTCCTAGTGCAGGAGTAGTTCGATCCGGACGACTTCACGTGGACCCGGCAGTCGGCCGCCGACCCGGACGTGCGGGGCGGAACGCCGGGTAAAGCGGGCGTCAAAGCTGTAACCAGGCAGGCACCCCGCGTGCACGTGCATCTGCTCATGCGTCTGCACATGAACGGGGTTATGATCCGGGACAGTTGACCACGGCACCAATGGCCACACGAGCCAGTGCACCACCAGGGAGCGACCTGTGGACCACCACGTTGACGGGGGGCACGACGTGCACAACGGCATGACGGCCACACAGCTGTACGGGGTTGCCTGGCAGAAGAGCCGGCACAGCAACTCGCAGGGTTCTTGCGTCGAGTTCGCACGGCTGCCGGGCGGTGACGTGGCCGTGCGCAACTCGCGCTTCCCCGACGGTCCCGCACTCGTCTACACCCGTGCGGAGATCGAGGCGATGCTGCTCGGCATCAAGGACGGCGAGTTCGACCACCTGATCGCGAGCTGACGTCCCTCGACGTCCTCGCCCTCTCCTCGGCCGCTCTCCGTCTCTTCTCCCGCGCTCCACTCCGCGCGCACCCGGATTTCGGACTTGTCGCGCGAAATCGACGGGCAACGCGCGTAGAACCGCGGCGTCAGAACGCGCCGCGGTTCGTCATTCGGCAGGCGTGTGCAGCCGGAAGAGCGCCCAGACGACCTTGCCGCCCAGGCTGCCGGAGAGCGGGTGCCAGCCCCAGCTGTCGGCGAAGGAGTCGACGAGGAACAGACCGCGGCCCGACTCCGCCGAGAAGTCGTCGCTCTCGCGGGGCAGCGGACTCTCCCGGCTGGGATCGCGCACCGCGCAGACGAGCCGCTCGGTCCACCGCATCAGGTGCAGTCGCACGGGCGGATGCTGCCGGTCCGGTGCGTGCGGGACGTCGTCGGAGGAGAGTCCGTGTCTCAGGGCGTTGGTCACCAGCTCCGAGACGACCAGACAGACATCGTCGAAACGGTCGCCGACGTCCCACTGGCCGAGGGTCCGCTTGGTGAACTGCCGGGCCTCGCGCACCGCTTCGAAGCGGGCGGGCAGGGCACACGAGGCGGCGTTGGACACGGCCGCGGGATCAAGCGGCGGAAGGCCCTGCCGTAACGGCTCGAGCATGGTCGATCCATTCGTCCCCATGCGAGGCACTCCCGGGATTCGCGGTCGTTGCGATGCAGCGGTGGCGCGAGACCATGGTTTCCGATGCGCACTGCGGATGCAAGGGCAGATGCACGTGCACGTGACCGAAATGGACCCGACCGTACCGCTTCTTGGCCATTTTTTCCGCCAACTTCTCGCCCATCAGAGCCACTTCCCTTGCTTTCCCCACACTGTTCCCTCGCATCGCGCTGTACGTATCCTTTGTCTTCTTTCCATCTCTGTAATCGGACGAGTACTGCTCGAAGTGTTTTAGTGGCAGACTGCGGCCCCTAAGACGGTTGGGGAGGCTGGCGAACGTGAGCGCGGGAGAGCCCGGATCGGTGGTGCGGCGGATGCTGCTCGGCTCGCAACTACGGCGACTGCGTGAGGCACGCGGCATCACGCGCGAGGCGGCGGGCTACTCGATCAGGGCTTCGGAGTCGAAGATCAGCCGGATGGAGCTGGGCCGGGTGAGCTTCAAGACCCGGGACGTGGAGGACCTGCTGACGCTGTACGGCATCACGGACGACACCGAGCGCCAGGCGCTCGTCGGACTCGCCCGTGAGGCCAACGTGGCGGGCTGGTGGCACAGTTACTCGGACGTCCTGCCCAACTGGTTCCCCACCTACGTCGGCCTGGAGGGCGCGGCCGCGCTGATCCGCGCGTACGAGGTCCAGTTCGTGCACGGCCTGCTCCAGACCGAGGCGTACGCCCACGCGGTCGTCAGCCGGGGCATGAAGGGCGCGAACGCGGCCGACATCGACCGGCGGGTCGCGCTGCGTCTGGAGCGGCAGAAGTACCTCGTCGCCGAGAGCGCCCCCGACTTCCACATCGTCCTCGACGAGGCGGCACTGCGCCGGCCGTACGGCGACCGCGGGGTGATGCGCGGACAGCTCCAGCATCTGATCGAGATCTCCGAGCGTCCCAACGTGCGGCTCCAGGTGATGCCGTTCAGCTTCGGCGGGCACTCCGGCGAGTCCGGCGCCTTCACCATCCTGAGCTTCCCGGAGTCCGACCTTCAGGACGTCGTCTACCTGGAGCAGCTCACCAGCGCCCTGTACCTCGACAAGCGCGAGGACGTCGCGCAGTACGAGCAGGCGCTGAAGGAGCTCCAGCAGGACAGCCCCGGGCCGGACGAGAGCCGGGACCTCCTGCGCGGACTGATCCAGCTGTCCTAGGGTTTCCCCTCGGCACCTCCTGGAACGGCCCCAACTCCCTTGAAACCCCCGTACGATGACGTGTGATCAGATCGTGATGCCGATCGATCGCAGCCGATCGC
The DNA here is from genome assembly GCA_001298545.1 of Actinobacteria bacterium OV320. Lineage (GTDB taxonomy): Bacteria > Actinomycetota > Actinomycetes > Streptomycetales > Streptomycetaceae > Streptomyces > Streptomyces coriariae. The sequence goes on along the minus strand of LJCX01000028.1, from coordinate 83,398 downwards.
AGCAGGGGATTGAGGGATCACATGACGTCCTACTTCACTGACCTGGCCCAGCAGTACATCGACGGTAAGTGGCGTCCGGGGACCGGGTCCTGGGACATCATCGACTTCAACCCCTACGACGGCGAGAAGCTGGCCTCGATCACCATAGCCACCGTCGAAGAGGTCGACGACGCCTACCGTGCCGCCGCCCGCGTCCAGAAGCAGTGGGCCGCGACCAATGCCTATGCCCGCCGCTCGGTCTTCGAGAAGGTGCTGCGGCTGGTGGAGGAGCGCGAGGCGGAGATCAGCGAGGTCCTCGTCGCCGAGGCCGGCGGCACCTTCGGCAAGGCCGCCTTCGAGCTGCACCTCGCCAAGGAGTTCCTGCGCGAGTCGATCCACCTGGCGCTGCGTCCCGAGGGCCGCATCCTGCCCTCGCCGATCGACGGCAAGGAGAACCGCGTCTACCGGGAGCCGGTCGGCGTGGTCGGTGTGATCAGCCCGTTCAACGTGCCCTTCCTGCTCTCGCTGAAGTCCGTCGCCCCCGCACTGGCCCTGGGCAACGGCGTGGTGCTCAAGCCGCACCAGAACACCCCGATCGCCGGCGGCACCGTGATCGCCAAGCTCTTCGAGGACGCCGGACTGCCCCCGGGCCTGCTGAACGTCGTCGTGACCGACATCGCCGAGATCGGCGACGCCTTCCTGGAGCACCCGATCCCGCGGGTCATCTCCTTCACCGGTTCCGACAAGGTCGGCCGCCATGTCGCCACCGTCGCCGCCTCGCACTTCAAGCGGTCCATCATCGAACTCGGCGGCAACAGCGCCTTCGTCGTCCTCGACGACGCCGACGTCGACTACGCGGTCGACGCTGCCGTCTTCAGCCGCTTCGTCCACCAGGGCCAGGTCTGCATGGCCGCCAACCGCATCCTGGTCGACCGCTCGCTCGCGGACGAGTTCACCGAGAAGTTCGTCGCCAAGGTGAAGACCCTCAAGGCCGGCGACCCGCGCGACCCGGCGACCCTCATCGGCCCGGTGATCAACTCCCAGCAGGCGGAGGCCCTGACCGGCGCCGTCGAACAGGCGATCGCCGAGGGCGCGACCGCCCTGGTCCACGGCGCGACCACCGACAACCTCGTCGAGCCGTCCGTCCTCGCCGATCTGCCCCTCGACTCCGCGCTGCTCCAGCAGGAGGTCTTCGGCCCGGTCGTCTTCATCAACACCTTCGACGGCGAGGAGGAGGCGGTCCGCATCGCCAACGACACGCCGTACGGCCTCAGCGGCGCCGTCCACACCGGCGACATCGAGCGGGGCGTCGCCTTCGCCAAGCAGATCGTCACCGGCATGATCCACGTCAACGACGCCACCGTCCACGACGAGCCGATCGTCCCCTTCGGCGGCGAGAAGAGCTCCGGCGTCGGCCGCCTCAACGGCGAGACGACCCTGGAGGCCTTCACCGCCACCAAGTGGATCTCGGTCCAGCACGGCCGCAGCGGATTCCCGTTCTGAGCCGGCATACCCCCTGAGGGCCGGCGCTTCGGCGGCACGGCGGACATGCGCCCGGGCACCTGACGGGCGTGTGTCCGCCACGCCATAACCTGGGCGCATGTCAGCGATCCGTCTTCTCGTGCTGGGCGCGGTGCGTCAGCACGGGCGGGCCCACGGCTACCAGGTGCGCGGCGACCTGGAGTACTGGGGCGCCCACGAGTGGTCCAACGCCAAGCCGGGCTCGATCTACCACGCCCTGAAGCAGATGGCGAAGCAGGGGCTGCTGCGCGAGCACGAGACGGCCCCGTCGACCGCGGGCGGCCCGCCGCGCACCGAGTACGAGATCACCGAGGCCGGCACCGAGGAGTACTTCAGGCTGCTGCGCGAGGCGCTGACCTCCTACGACCAGAAGACGGACGTGAAGTCGGCGGCCATCGGCTTCGTGGTCGACCTCCCGCGCGCGGAGGCCGTGTCGCTCCTGAAGGAGCGCATCCACGGCATTGACGAGTGGCGCTCCGCCGTCACCGAGCACTACGTCCCCGAGGACGGGCCGGAGCAACTGGGCCACATCGGGGAGATCATGAACCTCTGGATCCACACGGCCGACGCCGAGGCCACCTGGACGCGGGGCCTGATCGCGCGGATCGAGCGCGGCGCGTACACCTTCGCGGGGGAGGGCGAGCCGTTCGTCGGCATCCTCGCGGAGGGCGAGGAGAACCCGTACGCCACGGATGAGCGGCATTCGGGAGATGCTCGCTAATCAAGTTTGACCAGCCTGCTCGGTGGCGATACTTTGCCTGAGTAGTCAAGTTTGATTAGCAGAGGGGTGGGGGACTTTCGTGGCCGACACGGCGATCAGCGTCGAAGGCGTACGCAAGAGGTACGGCGACACGGAGGCACTGGACGGGCTCGACCTCACGGTGGCCCGCGGCACCGTGCACGGGGTGCTCGGGCCCAACGGCGCGGGCAAGACGACCCTGGTCAGGATCCTGTCCACGCTGCTGCGGCCGGACTCCGGACGCGTCGAGGTGGCCGGCCGCGACGTCGTGCGCCAGGCCAGGGAGGTCCGCCTGCGCATCGGACTGCTCGGCCAGCACGCCGCCCTCGACGAGGAGCTGGGCGGCCGCCAGAACCTGGAGATGTTCGGCCGCCTCCACCACCTGGGCGCCCGCCACGCGCGCGTGCGCGCCGACGAACTCCTGGAGCGCTTCGACCTCACCGCCACCGGCCGCAAGCCGGTCCGCGCCTACAGCGGAGGCATGCGCCGCCGCCTCGACCTGGCCGCCTCCCTCATCGGCAACCGGCACGGCACCGACCCGGAGGTGCTCTTCCTGGACGAGCCGACCACCGGCCTCGACCCGCGCGGGCGCGCCGAGGTGTGGTCCGCGGTCCGCTCGCTGGTCGGCGGCGGGACGACGGTCGTGCTCACCACCCAGTACCTGGAGGAGGCCGACCAGCTCGCCGACCGGATCTCCGTCGTCGACCGGGGCCGCGTGATCGCCGACGGCACCGCGGACGAGCTGAAGGCGCTGACCGGCGGCGACCGTATCGACGTCGTCCTGCGCGACGCGGGCCTGCTGGGCGCGGCCGTCGCCCTGCTGCCCCTGCCCAAGGAGGACGTCACCGTCGACCCCGACCGACGCCTGCTCAGCGCCCCGGTCACCGACCGCATGGCCGCCCTCTCCGCCGTCGTCCGCGCCCTGGAGGAGGCCGGCGTCGAGGCGGAGGACGTGGCCCTGCGCCGCCCCACGCTGGACGAGGTGTTCCTGCACCTGACCGGGCAGGACGACCGTACGAAGGAGACCGTGTGAGTACGTACGCGCTGACCGATTCCTGGACCATGACCCGGCGTGAACTCGCCCACTGGGCACGGCAGCCGGGCCGCATGGTCGTCGGGCTCGTCTTCCCCGTGATGCTGCTGCTGATGTTCGGCTACCTGGTCGGCGGCGGCCGGGGGGTGAGCGGCGACTACCTCGACTACCTGATGCCCGGCATGCTCGCGCTCACCATGGCCTTCGGCCTGGAGGGCACCATGCTCGCCGTCACCCAGGACCTCAACAAGGGTGTCATCGACCGGTTCCGCGCCATGCCGATGGCCGACGGCGCGGTCCTGGTGGGCCGTTCGGCGGCCGACATGCTCCAGTCGGCCGTGGGCCTGGCCGTGCTGATCGTCGTCGGCCTCGCGCTCGGCTGGCGGCCGCAGGGCGGGCCGGGCGCCTTCCTGGCCGCGGTGGGCCTGCTCCTCCTCTTCCGCTTCGCGATGCTGTGGATCGGCATCCATCTGGCGCTGGTGGCCGGCAAACCGGAGATGGTGCAGGCCGTGCAGATCCTGGTCTGGCCGGTCGGCTTCCTCTCCAACGCCCTCGCCGCCCCCGCCGCGATGCCCGGCTGGCTGGGCACCGCCGTCGAGTGGAACCCGATGTCCCGGACGGCGACCGCGGTACGCGACCTGTTCGGCGGCCTGGGCGCCGACCCGGCCCACCTGTGGGCGGCCACCGCCTGGCCCCTGGCCCTGCTGGCGGTCTTCTTCCCCCTGGCCATCCGGAAGTTCGCCCGCATGAGCCACTGAGCGGGCAGGCCCCGGGGCGTGTCCTAGTGGTGGAACCCGGTCGCCGCGGTCTTGTCCCGGGTTCGGGGTGCCGACTGCCGGCGGAGTTCCGGAAGCAGCCGGGACAGGTCCTCCACGAACATGTCGGCGAGGTCCTCCGAGAAGCCGTTGCGGCACACGACCCGCAGGACGGACAGGTCCTCCCGGTTCGGCGGGAACGTGTACGCGGGCACCAGCCAGCCGCTCTCGCGCAGCCGCCGTGACACGTCGAAGACGTCGTACGAGTCCACGCCCGGGGCCGTCGTGAAGGCGAACACAGGCAGCTCGTCGCCCCGGGTGAGGAGCCGGAAGTCGCCGAGTGCCTCCACCCGCTCGGCGATGCCCCGGGCCACGTCCCGCGTGGTCTGCTGCACCGCCCGAAAGCCCGCGCGGCCCAGCCGCAGCAGCGTGTAGTACTGCGCGACGACCTGGGCGCCCGGCCGGGAGAAGTTGAGGGCGAAGGTCGGCATGTCGCCGCCCAGGTAGTTCACCCGGAAGACCAGCTCCTCCGGCAGGGCCTCCTTGTCACGCCACAGCGCCCAGCCGACACCCGGGTACACCAGCCCGTACTTGTGCCCGGAGGTGTTGATCGAGGTCACCCGCGGGAGGCGGAAGTCCCACACCAGGTCCTCGTCGAGGAAGGGGGCGATCATCGCGCCGGACGCGCCGTCCACATGCACCGGGATGTCGAGTCCGGTGCGCTCCTCGAGGGCGTCGAGGGCCGCGCAGAGGTCCGCGATCGGTTCGTAGGAGCCGTCGAAGGTGGAGCCGAGGATGCCGACGACGCCGATGGTGTTCTCGTCGCACAGCTCGGCCGCGGCCTGCGGGTCGAGGTGGAAACGCTCGCCCTCCATGGGAACCAGGCGGGCCTCCACCTCCCAGAAGTTGCAGAACTTGTCCCAGCAGACCTGGACGTTGACGCCCATCACGAGGTTGGGCCGGGCACCCGGGTAGCGGTCGGCGTTGCGCTGCGCCCACCGCCGCTTCATCGCCATCCCGGCGAGCATGCACGCCTCGCTCGACCCGGTCGTCGAACAGCCCACGGCCGCCGACGGGTCGGGCGCGTTCCACAGGTCGGCGAGCATCGCCACGCAGCGCCGCTCCAGTTCGGCGGTGCGCGGGTACTCGTCCTTGTCGATCATGTTCTTGTCCCGGCACTCCGCCATCAGGATGCCGGCCTGCGGCTCCATCCAGGTGGTGACGAAGGTGGCCAGGTTGAGCCGTGAATTGCCGTCCAGCATCAGCTCGTCGTGCACCAGCTGGTACGCCGCCGACGGTGGCGTCGGGCCGTCCGGCAGCCGGTGCTTGGGGGGCGCCTCGACCATGCCGCTGACCGGATCGGCCTCGCCGTAGAAGGGGTTCACGGAAAGGGGCCGCTCGTCGGACTTCCGGGGACCTTTGTGCAGCGCCATGGGAGTGCCTCCTGATGGATCGAACGGGTGTCAGCGGACCGAAGTTCCGTCCGCGCGCAACTGCATCTGCGGCCGCCCCGTCACCAGCAGCCAGGCCGGCAGCGTGGCGATGCAGAGCAGGGCGATGATCGACGGCGAGGCGACCAGGACGGCGGCGACGAAGAGGCTCACCCAGCCCTGCCGCGTGATGGCCAGGAGGACGCCCAGCACCCCGGTGGCCACGCCCACCGCCGGATGGACGCCCGGCACGAGCGCATGGGCGGTGAGACCGAGCGCGGAGCCCACGAACACGGCCGGGAAGATCCGCCCGCCCCGGAATCCGGAGGTCGCGGCGACGACCAGCGCGGCCATCTTCACCACCGTCATCGTGGCGAACTGCCCGGCCGTCCAGCCGTCGGGGTCGGCGGCGAGCTCCGCGGCCTCGTCCAGCCCCTTGAAGAGCGTCAAATGGCCGCCCAGGGCCGCCAGCAGCCCCAGCACGACTCCGCCGGCCGGGAGGATCAGCATCGGGTGCCGCAGCCGCGCGAAGGCTGCGTGAACGTACGGGAAGGCGTACACGCCGCACATGCCGAGCACCGCGCCCGCCGACGCGACCACCATCGCCGCCAGCAGGTCGCCCCAACCGGGCTGTCCGAACGGGGGCAGATGCATGTCGAAGCTCGGGTGGTCCACCAGGGTGGTCGTCATCGCGCCGGCCCCGGCGGCGACCAGCGGTGTGAAGACGCTGTCCCACAGCGGCCCCTTGGTCTGCCGTCCCGCCATCGCCTCGGAGATCAGCAGCGCCGCCGCCACCGGCGTACCGAACAGTGCGCCGATGGTCGCCGCCTCCGCGAGCACCACCCACCCCTCGCCCGGAACCTGTGGCCGCAATCGGTGGCCCAGCCAGAAGACGACCGCCACGTTCACGGCGATGATCGGGTTCTCCGGGCCGAGGCTGGGTCCGCCGGCCAGCATCAGCGCGGTCGCCACCAGGAGCCCGGGGAGGACCACCGGCGGCAGCACGCGCGCGTCCAGCCCCATCGTGGCCGGGTCGGGACCGGCGTGCCCCGGCACCTTCCACACCACCAGCCCCACCAGCACGCCCGTCATGGTGAGCACGACCATCATCCAGAGCACGGAGTACCGGCCCACGCCCAGCGCGTCCGGGAGTGTCTGCCACAGCACGTCCTGCAGTTGCTCCGCCGCCCCCTCCACCAGCAGGAGCAGCAGGCTCGCCAGCACGCCGATGAAGAGGGCGGGCAGGATCGACGGCAACAGGGTGCGCGCCGGGGTCGCCGGAACGCGGGGCGGCTGTTGTGCGGTGTCCTGGGCCACGGGCTCACGATAAGCGGGCAAACCGGACATGACATCCGGGCGGCGGCGGACGAGGCGGAATCCTCTTGCACCTCACGCGGCGTGAGGACACACCGTGGAGCGCGTACGAGAAGGGAGCGGACGAAGTGAGCTACTCGGTAGGACAGGTCGCCGGATTCGCCGGTGTCACGGTGCGCACGCTGCACCACTACGACGACATCGGCCTGCTCGTTCCCGGCGGGCGCAGCCACGCGGGCCACCGGCGCTACGACGACGCCGACCTCGACCGGCTCCAGCGGATCCTGTTCTACCGCGAGCTCGGCTTCCCGCTCGAGGACGTCGCGGCCCTGCTCGACGATCCGGCGGCCGACCCGCGCGCGCATCTGCGCCGGCAGCACGAACTGCTGACCGCCCGGATCGAGCAGCTGCAGAAGATGGCCGCGGCCGTGGAACACGCGATGGAGGCACGCGAGATGGGCATCAACCTCACGCCCGAGGAACGGTTCGAGGTCTTCGGCGACAAGGACCCGGAGCGGTACGCCGAAGAGGCGGAGCAGCGCTGGGGCGGCACCGAGGCCTACGCGGAGTCGCAGCGCCGCGCCGCCCGCTACACGAAGGACGACTGGAAGCGTCTCCAGGCCGAGGTCGACGACTGGAGCGAGCGCTACACGGGTCTGATGGCCGCCGGTGAGCCGCCGGCCGGCGACGCGGCCATGGCCATGGCCGAGGAACACCGGCAGCACATCGGCAGGTGGTTCTACGACTGCGCGTACGAGACGCACCGCTGTCTGGGGGAGATGTACGTCTCCGACGAGCGCTTCAAGGCGTTCTACGACGCGATGCGCCCGGGCCTCGCCGAGCACCTCAAGGAGGCGATCACGGCGAACGCGGCCCGGCAGACGGCGTAGGGCGTCCCTGCGGGTGCTGGTCCGGGGCTACTCCCGGACCAGCACCACCGCGGTTCCGTACGCGCACACCTCGGTGCCCACCTCCGCCGCCTCCGTCACGTCGAAGCGGAACATCAGCACGCCGTTGGCTCCCCGCGCGCGTGCCTGCTCGACGAGGCGTTCCATGGCCTGGTTGCGGGTCTCGACGAGGGTCTTCGTCAGGCCCTTGAGCTCACCGCCGATCATCGACTTGAGGCCCGCGCCGATCTGGCTGCCCAGGTGCCGTGAGCGCACGGTCAGCCCGAAGACCTCGCCGATGACCTTCTCCACCCGGAACCCGGGTACGTCGTTCGTGGTGACGACCAGTACGTCCGGCTCGGGGCCCTGCCCGCCGCCGTAGTCTTCGATGCCCATGGCTCACAGCTTCGTCCCAGCGGGCCCACAGCGCACCCCGGAGGCATCCGTGGAACCTGGGGCGGACACATTGCGTTGATAGCTTTGTCCGGCTGCACCATGGACGCCGCCCTTCCCCCACCCATCAGGAGCCCGGAACCGTGACGACGATCGCCCTCGGACCGAGCTGGCTGGACCCCAATTACCTGCTCGACAACTTCGGTCTCTGGGGCCTGCTGCTCATCGTCTTCGCGGAGTCCGGCCTGCTCATCGGGTTCTTCCTGCCCGGTGACTCCCTGCTGTTCACCGCCGGCCTGCTGATCACGTCGAACCAGCTGGACTTCCCGCTGTGGGGCGCGGTCGCGCTGATCTGCGTCGCCGCGATCCTGGGCGACCAGGCGGGTTACATGTTCGGCAAGAAGGTCGGGCCGTCGCTCTTCAACCGACCGGACTCCCGGCTCTTCAAGCAGGAGAACGTCACCAAGGCGCACGAGTTCTTCGAGAAGTACGGCCCGAAGTCCCTGGTCCTGGCCCGCTTCGTGCCCATCGTGCGTACGTTCACGCCGATCATCGCCGGTGTCAGCGGCATGCGGTACCGCTCCTTCCTGGTCTTCAACGTCATCGGCGGCGTCCTGTGGGGCGCGGGCGTCACCCTGCTCGGCTCCTGGCTGGGCAACATCGACTTCGTCAAGAAGAACATCGAAGCGATCCTCATCCTGATCGTCCTCGTCTCCGTGGTCCCGATCATCATCGAGTTCCTGCGGGCCCGCTCGAAGGCCAAGAAGAACCCGCAGCAGACCCCGCAGCAGACCCCGTCGCAGACTCCCGGGCAGCAGCACCAGCCCCACCAGCAGCCCCCGGTCATGGACGACGCGACGACCCAGCTCCGCCGGATCGACCAGCACGACCAGCAGTACCAGTACGGCAACCAGGGCCAGAACCACGGCCAGAACCACGGCCAGGCCGAACAGTCCGACTACTACGGTCAGCAGCAGTACCCCCAGCAGCAGGCGTACCCGCAACAGCAGCAGTACCCCCAGGACTGGCAGCAGCAGCCCGACCAGCAGCCCCAGCAGCAGCCGTACGGCGCGCAGCAGAACGGCCAGTACCCCTACGACAACCAGGGCTACTAGAGGCTCAGAAGCCCCTCGTCCGCTTGGCGGCCCGCCGCTTCTCGGCGGACCCGATCCGCAGGAACAGCCGCGAGATCTCGGACCCGAGGTTCACGCCGATCGCGATGGCCATGGCCAGTGCCGCGGCCTTGGTGATCGACACCAGCCCCGCGTCCACCTCGTTCTGCGCGATGGCCAGCAGCCCGAAGTAGGTCGCCGATCCCGGCAGCAGGGGCCCGATCGCGGCGGTCGTGTACGGCAGGGCGGAAGCGAAGCGGTAGCGCGAGAGCAACTGCCCGAACAGGCCCACCACACCCGCCGCGACGGCCGTGGAGGCGACCGGCGAGATCTCCCCGGCGTAGTGCATCGCGCCGTACACCGACCACGCCACACCGCCGTTCAGGGTGACGGCCAGCACGGTGGATCGTTCCTGCTGAAGCAGCACCGCGAAGGTCAACGACAGCAGCATCGACGCGCCGATCTGCCACAGCGGCCGCTTGGTGATGCCCAGGGCCGCGTCGGGATTGAGATGCGCGCCGAGCTGCACACCGACGTAGAGCATCACCAGTACGCCCGCCACGATGCCCACGAAGAAGTACATGACCTCCAGCAGACGCGCGGCCGCGGTGATGTAGAAACCGGTCAGGCCGTCCTGGACGCCCGCCACCAGCGCCCGTCCTGGCAGCAGCGCGAACAGCCCACCGGTGATCACCGCGGACGCCTTCACCTCGACGTGCGCCAGCGTCAGCGCGATGCCTATCGCGGCCGGCGGCATCGCGGCGACCAGGAACTGGTAGAACTCCGGCAGGCCGCGCCCCGCGCAGAGCCACGCCAGCCGGTCACCGAGCATCGCGCCGAGCGCCGCCGCCACGAACACGACCAGGTCGCCGCCGACCAGCACCGAGGCCGCGCCCGCGAGCAGCCCGCTCGCCGAGGTCAGCACCCAGCCCGGGTACGGATGCCGGTTGCGGCGCATCTCCGCGAGCCGCCGGTAGGCCTCTTCCAGGGAGAGATGGCTCTCCGGGTCGCTCAGGTCGTCCACGAGCCGGAAGACGGCCGCCAGGCGCGTGTAGTCGGTGCCCCGGCGGCGGACCGTCCGGGACGCCGTCACCGGGTCCTCCACCAGGGACGGCTGGTACGAGATCGACAGCAGCGTGAAGGTGACGTTCGGTTCGCAGCGGTCGAGCCCGTAGGAGCGGCAGACCGCGAACATCGCGGCCTCCACGTCCTCGGCGCCCTCCCCGCCCGCGAGCAGCAGCTCGCCGATACGCAACGTCAGGTCGAGCACGCGCGGGACGGCCGGACCGCCCTCCTCCGCCTTCGGCCCCGGCTCCGGCGCGGGCCGGTCGGCCACCGGCATCCGCAGCATCGTGCGCATCCGGTCCTGCCAGGGCAGGTCCTTGATCAGACTCACCACCGGCACGCCCTCGGCCGGCGTGAAGGCCGACGGGGCCTGCCGGGCGCTGTACGTGCTCGGCAGGCTGAACGCCGATCCCTCGCCCTCCGCGGCGGCGGGCGCACCCACGTCCAGCCCGCTCGGGACGGCGAACTCCGACGTGGTCTCCGGTTCACCGCCGGTTCTGGGGACGGCGAGCCCCGCCGGGATCGCGAACTCGGACGTGATCTCCGGGTCGAAGCCACTCCTCGCCTCGTCCGACTGCGGTTTGCGGTCCTCCGCCTCCGACACTCAGCAACGCTCCCTGAACGACACCTTCCTTAAGGCCTCAGTATGCGCACAGACGCGCGGAAGGGTCGCACGCGTACGCGTGCGACCCTTCCGCGGCATCAGGCGACAGGGACCTCAGTGGCCGCCCTGGTCCTTGAAACGCTTGTAGGACCGCTCGATCTCGGCCTCGGCGTCGGTGCGGCCCACCCAGTCGGCGCCCTCGACGGACTTGCCGGGCTCCAGGTCCTTGTAGACCTCGAAGAAGTGCTGGATCTCCAGGCGGTCGAACTCCGACACGTGGTGGATGTCCCGCAGGTGCTCCACGCGCGGGTCGGTCGACGGGACGCACAGCAGCTTGTCGTCGCCGCCGGCCTCGTCGGTCATCCGGAACATGCCGATCGCGCGGCAGCGGATCAGACAGCCCGGGAACGTCGGCTCGTCCAGGATGACCAGCGCGTCCAGCGGGTCACCGTCCTCGCCGAGAGTGTTCTCGACGAATCCGTAGTCGGTCGGGTAAGCGGTCGAAGTGAAGAGTCGACGGTCCAGGCGGATCCGACCGGTCTCGTGGTCCACCTCGTACTTGTTCCGCGAACCCTTCGGGATCTCGATCGTGACGTCGAACTCCACCGGTGGCTCCTCCATGATCAGCACATAGTTCTGGTGGTTAAGTGTCCCTCACGCCGCAGTGTGATCGCGAAAGGGGCTGGTGTTCGTGCCAGAGCTGAGGCCTTGGCGGGCCGTGAGACCGCACGTGGTGCGGGTCACGGACGCCGTTCGACCGCGTCTGGCACGGGCCGCAGGGATCGTACGGCCTCGTCTCGCACGTGTGGCGGCGGCCGCGAAGCCGCAGGTCGCACGGCTCACACAGGCGGCGAAGCCGCGGCTCGAGCGGATCACGAAGGCCGGTCCGAACACCAGGTCGTGGCAGTACACCGCGGGTGCGGCGACCGCCGGGCTGGCGCTGGCCGCCGGTGTGGTGACCGCCGCCGGCCCCTGGGACTCCACCGGTCAGCGTACGGCCGAGCGGGACCGGGCCGCCGCCCTGGAACAGGTGGGTGGCACAGATCACGGCCGTACGGACGATTCGTCCGATACCTCCGACACGGCGGCCGGGGCGCCGCGGCCCGCGCCGAGCGCCGCCTCCGTCCTCGCGGGCCTCGGCGGCGCCACCAACGCCGTGAAGTCCGCCCCGGACGCCCTTCCGACCGGCACGGGCCTCTCGGGCGTCCTGGACCCCCTCCTGGGCGATCCTGCCCTCGGCGCCCGGCGGACCGCCGTGGTCGTCGACGTGGCCACCGGCAAGCGGCTGTACGGCTCCGGGGCCGACGAGGCGCTGACCCCGGCGTCCACCACGAAGATCGCCACCGCGGTCGCCGCGCTCTCCGCGATGGGCGGCGAGCACCGCCTCACCACCCGCGCCGCGCTGGAACCCGACACCCGGGAAGTCGTCCTCGTCGGCGGCGGCGACCCCACCCTCACGGCCCGCGCGGACGCCGCGGGCTGGGCCGACCTGCGCACCCTCGCCACTTCCACGGCGGCCGCCCTGAAGAAGCGCGGCCTCACCCAGGTGACGCTCTCGTACGACACGACGCTGTTCGCCGGAACCCAGGTTCACCCCATCGGGATCAACCCCAACCTCGCCGCCGTCACCGCCCTGTCCGCCGACGAGGGCCGCACCGACGACTCCACCAGCGGCCCGACGGCCCGCGTGAGCGACCCGGCGGCCGACGCGACCCGCAAGTTCGCCGAGTTCCTGAAGGCCGCCGGCATCAAGACCTCGTCCCCAGGACCGTCCAAGGCCACCACGCGCGCGACGACCCTCGCCACGGTCTCCTCGCCCCCGCTGTCCGTCCTGGTCGAACGGATGCTGACGAACAGCGACAACGACATCGCCGAGGCCCTCGCCCGCCAGACCGCCGTCGCGACCGGTGTCCGCGCCGACTTCGCCGGCGCGGGCAAGGCCGTCCGGGCGCAACTGAAGAAGCTCGGACTGCCGTTGACCGGCGTACGGATCAAGGACGGCAGCGGTCTCGACCGCGAGGACCGGCTCACGGCGAACCTCCTGACCGCCCTCCTGGTCAAGGCCGGGGACGTCGGCCGCCCCGATCTGCGCCCCGTCCTCACCGGCCTTCCCGTCGCCGGTTTCACCGGCACCCTCACCAGCCGCTACACCGAGGGTGCGGCCGGCGTCGTCCGCGCCAAGACCGGCACCCTGACCGGCGTGAACACCCTCGCCGGCACGGTCGTCGACCAGGACGGCCGCCTCCTGGCGTTCGCCCTCCTGGCCGCCGGCACGACCGATCCGGCGGCCGCCCAAGTGGCGCTGGACCGGGCGGCGACGGCGCTGGCGGGGTGCGGCTGCCGCTGAGCGGCGCGGCCCGGCACCCCCGAGCCGTCCCGGGCCCCGACCCTGACATCTCCCTGACCGGTCTCCTGCGGCCTGCCCCCAACGGCGGCGCTCACGTACGGTTGACGCATGACGAGCATCGGTGGCGCTGCTTCTTCGGGGATGGTCGACTGGAATCTCGCGGTGGCGACCGCGACCCGGCTCGTGCGGCCGGGACCCGAGGTCAGCCGCGACGAGGCGCGAGCCGTCGTCGCGGAACTGCGCCGACACGCCAAGGCCTCGGAGGGACACGTCCGGGGCTTCACTCGTATGGCCACCGAGGACATCCACGACACGCCGGTCCTCGTCGTCGACCGCCCGGGCTGGGTGGCGGCGAACGTGGCGGGCTTCCGCGAGATCCTCAAACCGCTCCTCGACAAGATGCAGGAGCGGCGCGGCAACACCCCCGGCGGCGCGGTCCTCGGCGCCGTCGGCGGCAAGGTCACCGGCGTCGAACTGGGCATGCTGCTGTCCTTCCTGTCCTCCCGCGTCCTCGGCCAGTACGAGACCTTCGCCCCCGCCACCCGCGCGCTCCCCGCCGGGGCCAACGGCGGCGGCCGTCTGCTGCTCGTCGCGCCGAACATCGTCCACGTGGAGCGCGAACTCGACGTGGAGCCGCACGACTTCCGGCTGTGGGTGTGCCTCCACGAGGAGACGCACCGCACCCAGTTCTCGGCCGTGCCCTGGCTGCGGGACCACCTAGAGGGCGAAATCCAGTCGTTCTTGGGCGAGACCGACGTCGACCCCATGACGTTCCTGGAGCGGGTCAGGGAAGCGGCCCAGTCCCTCTCCGGCGGCCGGCCCGAGGGCGAGGAGGACGACGGCGGCCGTTCCCTGGTCGAGCTGGTGCAGACGCCCGCCCAGCGGGAGATCCTCGCCCGCCTCACCGCCGTGATGTCCCTCCTGGAGGGACACGCCGACTTCGTCATGGACGGGGTGGGCCCGGAAGTCGTGGCGTCCGTCGCCGAGATCCGCGAGAAGTTCCAGCAGCGCCGCGCCAAGGGCGCCTCCCGACTGGACATCGCCCTGCGGAAGTTGCTGGGCCTGGACGCCAAGCTCAAGCAGTACCGGGACGGCGAGCGCTTCGTACGCGCCGTCGTCGACCAGGTCGGCATGGACGGCTTCAACCGCGTATGGACCTCCCCGAACACACTTCCGACCAAGGCCGAGATCGCCAAGCCGGCGGACTGGGTCACGCGAGTGCACCGCAAGGCCGAGTCATGAACCCGCCAGAACGGCGATGAACGAATCCGGCCGACGGCAGGCGAACGCCCCTTCAATCACCCGTCCGAGGGACCGTGAGCCCTCGGCAGGCGTGCAATGCTCGGGGAACGCCCCGGTTCTGTCACCATCTACACACTCTGCGTGACCGAACCTCGGGTTCACCCCCGACAACTTCATGAAGGGAACCGGACAGTGGGTCCCCATCCTGCGGTCGCGGCGATACGCCTGGCGGTCCGCCGCGTACTCCACGACATCCTCAACGACCACCCCACCCCCGAGACGGGCTCCCACGAGCGACCGGCACCGCCGCTCGTGCTCGTGGCGTGCTCCGGCGGCGCCGACTCCATGGCGCTCGCCTCCGCCCTCGCCTTCGAGGCGCCCCGGCTCGGCATCCGGGCCGGCGGTGTCACCGTCGACCACGGGCTCCAGCCCGGTTCCGACCTGCGCGCCGAGGAAGTCGTCCTGCGGCTGCGCGAACTCGGCCTCGATCCCGTGGAGGCCACGGCCGTGACCGTCGGCCGCGAAGGCGGGCCCGAGGCCGCGGCCCGCGACGCGCGCTACGCCGCCCTCGACGCCGCCGCCGTCCGCCACGGCGCCGCCGCGATCCTGCTCGGCCACACCCGTGACGACCAGGCCGAAACCGTCCTGCTCGGCCTCGCCCGCGGCTCCGGCATCCGCTCGCTGTCCGGGATGGCGGCGGTCTCGGGGGTCGACGGCCGCTATCGCCGCCCCTTCCTCCGGCTCGACCGGCAGACCGCCCGCAAGGCCTGCATGGTCCAGTCCCTGCCCGTCTGGGACGACCCGCACAACGCCGACCCGGCCTACACCCGCTCCCGGCTGCGCCACGAGGGGCTGCCCGCCCTGGAGAAGGCCCTCGGCAAGGGTGTCGTCGAGGCGCTCGCCCGCACGGCCCAGCTCTCCCGTGACGACGCCGACGCCCTCGACGCCTGGGCGGGCCAGGCCGAGGCCTCCGTGCGGGACGCCGCCGGTCTTCTGGAGTGCGCCAAGCTCTTCGCCCTGCCGCCCGCCGTACGCCGTCGGATCCTGCGCCGCGCCGCCATCGAGGCGGGTGCTCCGGCCGGTTCCCTCTTCGCCCGGCACATCGAGGAGGTCGACCGGCTGATCACCGGTTGGCGCGGCCAGGGGGTCATCAATCTCCCCGGCAAAGTCGTCGCCCAGCGCCAGGGTGGCAGACTGGTGATTCGGCAAGGCTGAATCCGGGCCCTCCGGCAGGACCGCTTACGTGGTCGTGGGCGGTCTCGGTGGCCGGTGGGACAACCGAAAGTGATGCGGGTGGACGCGAAAGACATGGGCACCGACCTCAAAGAGGTGCTCATCACCAAGGAAGAGATCGACGCGAAGCTGGTAGAGCTGGCCGCGAAGATCGACGCGGAGTACGCGGGCAAGGACCTGCTCATCGTCGGTGTCCTCAAGGGCGCCGTGATGGTCATGGCCGACCTCGCCCGAACCCTGTCCACCCCCGTCACCATGGACTGGATGGCTGTGTCGTCCTATGGCGCGGGCACCCAGTCCTCCGGTGTCGTGCGGATCCTCAAGGACCTGGACACCGACATCAAGGGCCGTCACGTCCTGATCGTCGAGGACATCATCGACTCCGGTCTGACGCTGTCCTGGCTGATCTCCAACCTCGGCTCGCGCGAGCCCGCCACCCTCAAGGTGTGCACGCTGCTGCGCAAGCCCGAGGCCGCCAAGGTCGCCATCGACGTCGAGTGGGTCGGCTTCGACATCCCCAACGAGTTCGTCGTCGGCTACGGCCTCGACTACGCCGAGAAGTACCGCAACCTCCCGTTCGTCGGTACGCTCGCGCCCCACGTCTACGGCGGCTGAAACCCGAAGGGCCCAAGCCCCGTACGAAGATCGGGAACCTCGGCGGGCCTTTCGCCGTTGGAGCATGCAGACGGGTGCGCCAGCCGTCCCGTGCGGCTCCGCGCGACAAAGCTGGGGTACCGTCAGAAGAACTGTCTTATCAAACTCACTATGGCAGGAGGGACGGGGCGACACCGCTCCGTATGGATGGACGTGAAGCGATACTTCCGTGGGCCGGTCATGTGGATCGTGCTGGCCGTCCTTGCCGTGGTCGTGTTGATGCAGGTCGTCGGCTCGTCCGGCGGCTACAAGACGGTGGACACCGGCCAGGTCATTGCAGCGATCAACGACAACAAGGTCGAGTCGGCCAAGCTCACCACCGGTGACGAGCAGACCATCAAGGTGACGCTCAAGGACGGCGAAAAGGTCAAGGACAGCTCGAAGATCCAGGCGAGCTACATCGGCGACCAAGGCGTGACCATTGCCAACACGCTGCAGACCAAGTACCAGGACAAGCAGATCCCGGACGGATACACAGTCTCGCCGACGAAGCAGAACGCCTTCGTCGGGATCCTGCTGTCCCTGCTCCCCTTCGTCCTCATCGTGGTCGTCTTCCTGTTCCTGATGAATCAGATGCAGGGCGGCGGCTCCCGAGTCATGAACTTCGGGAAGTCCAAGGCCAAGCTCATCACCAAGGACACCCCGAAGACGACTTTCGCCGACGTCGCGGGCTCGGACGAGGCCGTCGAGGAACTCCACGAGATCAAGGAGTTCCTCCAGGAACCGGCGAAGTTCCAGGCCGTCGGCGCCAAGATCCCCAAGGGCGTACTCCTGTACGGCCCGCCCGGTACCGGCAAGACGCTCCTCGCGCGCGCCGTCGCCGGCGAGGCGGGCGTTCCCTTCTACTCGATCTCCGGTTCCGACTTCGTCGAGATGTTCGTCGGTGTCGGTGCCTCCCGGGTCCGTGACCTCTTCGAGCAGGCCAAGGCGAACGCCCCGGCGATCGTCTTCGTCGACGAGATCGACGCGGTCGGCCGCCATCGCGGCGCCGGCCTCGGCGGTGGTCACGACGAGCGCGAGCAGACGCTGAACCAGCTGCTCGTCGAGATGGACGGCTTCGACGTGAAGGGCGGCGTGATCCTCATCGCCGCCACGAACCGCCCCGACATCCTCGACCCCGCGCTGCTGCGTCCCGGCCGCTTCGACCGCCAGATCGCGGTCGACCGCCCGGACATGCAGGGCCGTCTGGAGATCCTCAAGGTTCACCAGAAGGGCAAGCCGGTCGCTCCGGACGTCGACCTGTCGGCCGTCGCCCGCCGCACCCCGGGCTTCACCGGCGCGGACCTGTCGAACGTGCTGAACGAAGCGGCGCTCCTCACGGCGCGCAGCGACAAGAAGCTCATCGACAACCACTCGCTGGACGAGGCCATCGACCGCGTCGTGGCGGGCCCGCAGAAGCGGACCCGGATCATGTCGGACAAGGAAAAGAAGATCACCGCGTACCACGAGGGCGGCCACGCCCTGGTCGCGGCGGCTTCCCCGAACTCCGACCCGGTCCACAAGATCACGATCCTGTCGCGCGGACGGGCCCTCGGTTACACGATGGTCCTGCCGGACGAGGACAAGTACTCGACCACGCGCAACGAGATGCTCGACCAGCTGGCCTACATGCTGGGCGGTCGCGCTGCCGAGGAACTGGTCTTCCACGACCCGACCACCGGCGCCGCGAACGACATCGAGAAGGCCACCGCCACGGCCCGCGCGATGGTCACCCAGTACGGCATGACCGAGCGACTGGGCGCGATCAAGTTCGGCGGCGACAACACCGAGCCGTTCCTCGGCCGTGAGATGGCTCACCAGCGCGACTACTCGGAAGAGGTCGCCGCGCTGGTGGACGAGGAAGTCAAGAAGCTCATCGAGACGGCGCACAACGAGGCCTGGGAGATCCTGGTCGAGAACCGCGACGTCCTCGACAACCTGGTGCTTCAGCTGCTCGAGAAGGAGACGCTGAACAAGGAGCAGATCGCCGAGGTCTTCTCCGCCATCGTCAAGCGCCCGGCCCGGCCCGCCTGGACCGGTTCCTCGCGGCGCACGCCGTCCACCCGTCCGCCGGTGCTCTCCCCCCGGGAGCTCGCACTGACGAACGGCGCCAACGGCGCGACGCCGGCGATCTCCACGGCGAAGTCCACCGCGGTGGAGCCCACCCCGGTGACCGAGCCGGCCCCGGAGGACCGCCCCGAGAGCTGATCCGGCTCCCGGGAGCCCCACCAGGCCCGGAATGGATGCCGCGCCCCCCAGGTCCTAGCCTGGGGGGCGCGGCATTTTTCGTCCGATGTCTTCCATGCCGCGATGAGGCGCGTGACCCACACGCGTGACCCGCACAGGAACGAGGCACCACATGACCGACCCCGTGACGCTGGACGGCGAGGGCGCCATCGGCGAGTTCGACGAGAAGCGCGCCGAGAACGCCGTACGCGAGCTGCTGATCGCGGTCGGCGAGGACCCGGACCGCGAGGGCCTCCGGGAGACGCCGGCGCGGGTGGCGCGGGCGTACAAGGAGATATTCGCGGGGCTGTGGCAGCAACCCGAGGACGTGCTGACGACCACCTTCGACCTCGGGCACGACGAGATGGTGCTCGTGAAGGACATCGAGGTGTTCAGCACCTGTGAACACCATCTGGTGCCGTTCAGGGGCGTGGCCCATGTCGGTTACATCCCGTCCACCACCGGGAAGATCACCGGGCTGTCCAAGCTGGCCCGTCTCGTGGACGTCTACGCACGCCGTCCCCAGGTGCAGGAACGTCTCACCACGCAGATCGCCGACTCCCTGATGGAGATCCTGGAGCCGCGTGGCGTGATCGTCGTCATCGAGTGCGAGCACATGTGCATGTCCATGCGGGGCATCCGCAAGCCCGGCGCCAAGACCATCACCTCGGCGGTGCGCGGACAGCTGCGGGACGCGGCGACGCGCAACGAGGCGATGAGCCTGATCATGGCGCGCTGAAGGGGCCCGCGCTCACCGGGGCGGCGTCACGCCGGTGACGCCACCCCTTTGTCGTGATCGTCGTCCTCGGGCAGCTTGCAGACGCGCTCCAGGAAGATGGCCGCCGCTATGACCGCGATGCCCGCCAGGACCGAGAAACCGGCGTAGATGGCCTGGTCGCGGCGGGCGGGGATGTCCAGGGACTCCAGCAGGAAGACGCCCGTCCCGCCGTACATGCCGGAGACGAGGGCGGCCACCAGGGCGCTGGACTGGGCGAACACGACCGCGCGGGCCGCCATCAGCGGGTCGACGCCCTTCGCCTCGGGGCGGCGCTCACGCTGGGCCTTGAGCCGGGCGCGCAGCGACAGCGCGGTGGCCGTGAGCACCACGGCGATCAGGGCGAGGACGATGGGCGCGGCCAGCGGGACGCTGGGGAGGGTCCCGATCGAGTTCCACAGGCGGGCTCCGGCCCAGGACAGGATCGCGGCCACGCCGAACACGCCGGCCAGCACCCTGATGCGCAGCTCTCTCACGGTGTCCCTTCAACTCCCCCGAGCCCGCGGGCATGGACATCCCGCGGGCAGTGGTCCTGTCGACCTTAACGACTACTCGGGCAGGTGGAGTTCCAGGTCCTTGCGTGCCGCGACGCCCTCGCGGGTCACGGTGTCGAGCAGACCGGCGACCGTGCCGCGGCCGGGCAGCTGGGCCTCGGGTTCCACGTCGTACCAGGGGGCGAGGACGAAGGCGCGTTCGTGGGCGCGGGGGTGGGGGAGGGTGAGGTGCGGATCGTCGTCGACGACGTCGGCGTAGGCGACGATGTCGACGTCGAGCGTGCGCGCGCCCCAGCGCTCGTCGCGCACCCGGTGGAAGGCCTCCTCGACCGCGTGCGCCCGCTCCAGCAGCGAGGACGGCGGGAGGGTCGTCTTCAGCACGACCACCGCGTTGAAGTACGAGGGCTGGCTGCCGGGCTCGACGCCCCACGGCTCCGTCTCGTACACCGGGGAGACGGCCTTGATGCGGACGCCGGGGGTGTCCTCCAGGGCGTCGATGGCGCCCTGGAGGGTCTCCAGGCGGTTGCCCAGGTTGGAGCCGAGGGCGATCACCGCCCGCTGGGGATTGTGCAGGGTGGTGTCGGCGGCGTCGACCTTCTCCACGACGGAGGCGGGTACCGGCTGTACGGTCGGGTCGCTCTGACCCTCGGTGAAGAACGCGGTCATACTCGGCTCCGGATGATGGTGACGGTCACGTCGTCGAAGGGGACCGTGATCGGCGCGTCCGGTTTGTGGACGCAGACCTCGACCTCCTGGACCCCTTCGTGCTTCAGACAGGCCTGGGCGATGCGCTCGGCGAGCGTCTCGATGAGGTCGACGGGATCGCCCTGGACGACGGCGACGACCTCCTCCGCCACGATGCCGTAGTGGACGGTCTTCGCCAGGTCGTCGTCGGCCGCGGCCGGTCGGGTGTCCAGGCCCAGGACGAGGTCCACGATGAAGGTCTGGCCCTCCTCGCGTTCCTTGGGGAACACGCCGTGGTACCCGCGGGCCTTCAGGCCGCGCAGCGCGACACGATCCACGCGAATCACTCCTGCAGTCGTCGGTTTCGGCCGGTGCGTCCGGGTGCGGGCGGCACCCCGGCCTCGAACGAATCTACCCGCGAGCACTGACAGACCCGGGTTCCGGCCACGGTGGCCCGGCCGGAGTCAGGACTTTTCACCGGGTGTTTCCCCGCGGGAACCCGGCTGCTCACGGGCTGGTAGCCGCCCCTACCCACGGTTCGTGATTCCAACCACTTCTTGGTCCCTGTGGGTCATCTCGGGGCTTCCTGCCCCCTTCCTGTGGTCCGCCTACCCGCTCAGGAGGGGTTCTCGTCACTCTCGGGCTCTTCGGGACCGTCGGCTTCGTCGTTCTCCGTCAGCACCGGGGAGGCGTGGTGCGACCACAGCTTCCATCCGTCGGAGGTGCGACGGAACACGTTCGTGGCGACCACCAGCTGGCCGACGAGCGGCCCGAGCTCCTCGCCGTCCTCCGGCGCCGGGCCGCCGCTGAGGATGTTCTCGGTGCAGTTCACCAGCGCGGTGTCGCCGGTGACGGAGACATGCACGTCGGTGAGGAAGAACTGGATGTAGTCGGTGTTCGCCATGATCAGCGCGTACGACCGCAGCACGTCGCCCCGGCCGGTGAGCACGGGCCAGCCCGGGTGCACGCAGGAGACCACGCCGACGTCCGCCGGGTCGTGGTAGCTCTCGTCCACGCCCAGGTCGGCCGGGGTGAGCCAGAGCGCGGACACCCCGTCGAAGTCACCTTGCTCCAGTGCCTCGTAGAAGGCGGTGTTGGCGGCCTCGACCTGCTCGACGTCGGTGTGGGGGGCGCTCACCGGACTCCTTCTGCGCCGCTCGGGCCGTGCCCGCCGCGGTGTGCCGCCGGGGGCGCGGGTTCGCCCGTGGCGGTGTGCGCCGGGCGTGGTGTGCCCGCGCCGGGCGCGCTGCCTTCCTCGCGCGCCCCCTCCACGGCACGGGCGACCCGTACCGCGTCCGCCGTCGCGCGCACCTCGTGCACGCGGACCGCCCAGGCGCCCGCCTCCGCCGCGAGGGCCGAGACGGCCGCGGTGGCGGCGTCGCGCTCGCGTGCGGGCGGCGGCGCGCCCTCCGGGCCGGCCAGGACACGGCCGAGGAACCGCTTGCGGGAGGCCGCGACGAGCAGCGGGTGACCGAGGGCGTGCAGCCGGTCGAGGTGGGCCAGCAGGGAGAGGTCCTGATCGGCCTCCTTGGAGAAGCCGAGACCCGGGTCGACGACGATGCGGTCGGGGGACACGCCGCCCGCCAGGACGGCCTCCACGCGCGCGTGGAGTTCGTCCACGACCTCGGCGACGACATCGGTGTAGACGCCTCTGACGTTGCCGCCCTCGAGGAAGCCGCGCCAGTGCATGACGACGAAGGGGGCGCCCGTGTCCGCGACGGCCGGGATCATCGCCGGGTCGGCGAGGCCGCCGCTGACGTCGTTGACGAGGGCGGCACCGGCCGCGAGGGCCTGGGCGGCGACGGAGGCGCGCATCGTGTCGACGGAGACGACGACACCCTCGGAGGCGAGACCGCGGACCACGGGGATGACCCGGCGGAGCTCCTCGGTCTCGTCGACCCGGCTGGCGCCGGGGCGGGTGGACTCGCCGCCGACGTCCACGAGGTCCGCGCCCTCGGCGACGAGCTGGAGGCCGTGCTTGACGGCGGCCGTCGTGTCGAACCAGCGGCCGCCGTCGGAGAAGGAGTCGGGGGTCACGTTGACGACTCCCATGACCGCGCAGCGGTCCCATTCCGGAAGGCCGACGACGCGCCCGCGTCCGCTCTGCTTGCTCATGCGTTCAGCGTAGGCCCAGCGGGGGGCCGTGCCGCGGTGCGGCCCGGGTGGAAGCCCCGCAGCCGGGAGGGGGCGCCACCGGGGCCGGTCTCGCGGCGCGGGCATCGGCCCCGGGCCCGATGCCCGCCGGGCCGGCATCGCCGTGCCTACGCCGCGCGTACGTCTCTCTCCGCCACCGCGTGCGTGCACACGCGTGCCGCTGAGGAGCGACGGCGCAGGAAGCGCGGCAGCGGGAGGGCGAGGCTGACGAAGCCCTCGGCCTGCATGGCGGCGAAGCCGATGCGGGGAAGGTCGCCGGAGGCCCGGTAGACGACGAAGCGGGGCTCCCAGCGCGGCTGGAACTTGGCGTTGAACTTGTACAGCGACTCGATCTGGAACCAGCGGGACAGGAACACCAGCAGCCCGCGCCAGGCCCGCAGGACCGGGCCCGCGCCGATCTTCTCGCCGCGCGCCAGTGCCGCGCGGAACATGGCGAAGTTCAGCGACACGCGCGCGATGCCGAACTTCGGGGCGGCCTGGAGGGCGGCGACGATCAGGAGTTCGTTCATGCCCGGGTCGGCCGAGCGGTCGCGGCGCATCAGGTCCAGGGAGGCGCCGTCCGGGCCCCAGGGCACGAAGTGCAGGATCGCCTTCAGGTCGCCGTACTCGCCGGGGACCTCGTCGGCCTTGTGCGCGGTGGCGATGAGGCAGTCGCCGTCGGCGGCGTCGCCGACGCGGCCCAGGGCCATCGAGAAGCCGCGCTCGGTGTCGGTGCCGCGCCAGTCCTCGGAGGCCCGCCGGATGCGCTCCAGTTCGGCCTCACCGAGGTCACGGACGCGCCGTACCCGGGTCTCGTAACCGGCGCGTTCGATGCGTTTGACCATTTGGCGCACGTTGCGCATCGCGCGGCCGGCCAGGGAGAAATCCGCTACGTCCACCACCGCCTCGTCACCCAGCTCGAGCGCGTCGAGGCCGGTCTCACGGGTCCAGACCTCGCCGCCCGTCTCCGAGCAGCCCATGACGGCGGGCGTCCAGGAGTGGGCCTTGGCCTCGTCCATGAAGCGTTCGATGGCGCCGGGCCAGGCCTCGACGTCGCCGATGGGGTCGCCGCTGGCGAGCATCACGCCGGAGACGACGCGGTAGGTCACCGCCGCCTTGCCGCTGGGCGAGAAGACCACGGCCTTGTCGCGGCGCAGCGCGAAGTGGCCCAGGGAGTCGCGGCGTCCGTGCTTGTCCAGCAGGGCACGCAGGCGTACCTCGTCCTCCTCCGTGAGGCGGGCGGCCGGGTGCTCGGGGCGGAAGGCGAGGTAGATCGTGGTGACCGCGGTGATCCAGCCGAGGGCGCCCAGGGAGAAGGCGACGGTCCAGGAGGTGTTGCCCTGGTAGTCGACCGGGCCCTCGAAGCCGAAGAGGCCGTACAGGACGTGCGTAATGCGATCGGCCAGGCTCGGGTCGCCGATCAGGCGTCGCGGGTGGACGCTGACGATGATCAGTCCCAGACCGAGGGAACCGGCGCCCATGAGGACGAAGTTGGCGAGCGCGCGCCAGCGGCTGCGCGGGTCCGGCAGTGCCGCGAACTGGTCGCGGTGCAGCAGCAGCGGAACCAGGAGCGCGACCGAGATGAGCGCACCCACGATCGAGTGCCGGTACACGAACTGGGCCACCGCGCCCGCCGGGAGCAGCACCACCGCCGCGCGCCACGCGCGCCGCTTGCCGCGCCTGAGGCCGTGGGCGAGCAGCAGCAGCAGGACGCCGGCGCTGAGCGACAGCGCCGCCGCGAACGGCCCGAACGAGCCGGGCAGCACCTCGGCGAAGGTGTGCATACGGCTGTGCCGGAACCGCGGGAAGACGCCTCCGGCGACATCCAACAGGCCCACCAGGGCACAGGCGCGGGCGACCAGGGCAGGGACGGACTCGGGGCGCGGACCTCGCACTATCTGCCGCACCCGGCTTGATCGGTGCGGAACCCCGCCCGACATTTCCCCATCTTGAGTGACAGACATCGCATCCCGTAGTTCCGCGAGAGACCTTGGACCCGGGCCCGATTCGGGCATCCGGCGACATTGCGCCCTCTAGGACGGTGTCTTGAGGAGAGAGGTTCACTCGTCTCCTCAAAGCCACTGAAAAGGCGAAGGAAAGTTCGGGACAAGCCCTCGCGAAGGAGTCGGGGGAGCGGGCGTGATCCCGGACGGAGAGCAGGCAGGAAACCACCGCATGGGGCTCACGAGCGACAAAACGCTGCTGCTGTCAGTGCTGTTCGCCTTACTGCTGTTCGTCGGCACGGTATGGCTGTGGCCGCGCCTTGCCCGAACCGGCTGGCGAACCGTCAGCGGGCGGGTCGGGCTGCTGCTCGCCACCCAGTTGGCGCTGTTCGGGTCGGTGGGGCTGACCGCCAACCAGGCGTTCGGCTTCTACGCCAGCTGGGCGGATCTGTTCGGCCGGGAGACGGACCAGGGGGTGGTCGTCGACCACGCGGCGGGCGGCGCCCCGGCGGGGCCGCTGCGGGTGGTCGACACCCGGCGCGTGGACGGCGGCGGCAGCCCGCGTCCGCAGTACGGCGGACAGATCCAGAAGGTCGCCGTCAACGGACGTACGACACAGATAGCCACGCCGGCGTACGTGTATCTGCCGCCGGAGTACTTCGACCCGCAGTACCGCACGCGTACGTTCCCCGCGGCCGTCGTCCTCACGGGCTACCCCGGAACGGCGGAGGCGCTGGTGGACAAGCTGCACTACCCGCGTACCGCGCGGCAGCTCGCCAGGGACGGGCGCATGCAGCCGATGATCCTGGTGATGATGCGGCCGACGGTGGCGCCGCCGCGCGACACCGAGTGCGTGGACATCCCGGGCGGCCCGCAGACCGAGTCGTTCTTCGCCAAGGACCTGCCGGACGCCGTGACGGCCCACTACCGGGTGGCCAGGAAGCCCGGCAGCTGGGGCATCATCGGCGATTCCACGGGCGGCTACTGTGCGCTGAAGCTGGCGATGCACCACCCGGAGGTCTACGGGGCGGGCGCGGGCCTGTCGGCGTACTACAAGGCGCCGAGCGATCCGACCACGGGCGACCTCTTCCACGGGAACGCGACCCTGCGCAATGAGGCGGATCTGCACTGGTTTCTGAAGAATCGTTCCGCTCCCGACACCTCGTTGCTCGTCACCAGCAGCAAGGTCGGAGAATCCAACTTCAAGGCCACACAGAAGTTCATAGGGCTGGCGAAGGCCACGGGCACGACCAGGATCTCGTCGATCATCCTGGAAAGCGGCGGGCACAACTTCAACACCTGGCGGCGGGAGATCCCGCCGACACTCGAGTGGATCAGCGGGCGGTTGAGCGACCGGTGAGCGGCGCCCGACGGCGGGGGCCGGGCGGCGGGCGTCAAATGGCGAATGCCGGAGACAGGGCGGCGGGCGTCGAATGCCGGGGCGGGGCGGCGGGCGTCGAGCAGGGGGCGGCGGACGTCAAGGAGGAGGCCGACGGGCGCCGGGAAGGGGTCTGACGGGCGTCGAGGAGGGGTCCGACGGTCGTCGAAGGCCGGGGGTGCCGGGTGGCTCGGCCGGGGTTCATGAGGGCTGTTCGGGGCACCCCGGCAGGAAATGATCTTGCTTCTCGTCGAATTCCGTGACCGCGTTGTTTCCTGATGCCCTGTGAAGACTTCGGTATGGCCGTGTTTTTGCGGGGCGGGGCGCCAACATTCGCCTACGCGCGGTAAGTTTCTGGCCATGCCACGTGGACGTCACCGCCATTCCCCGCCTTTGCACAGGCTGCTGCCTCCCTCGGCAATCGCAGGCGTCTCCCTCGTCTGCGCCCTCGGCCCCTGGGTGTTCACGGAGCCGACGGCGCTCCGTGGTCTGGCCGCGGCCGCCGCGGCGACGGCGATCCTCGGCGCGTACGTGATGCGCCGCTGGGACATACAGGCCGGCAAACAGGTCGCCGACCTGGCACGCGCGCGTGCCGGCGACGAGTGGCGCTACGAGGAACGGGTCGCCGAACTGGAGAGCGACCTCGACGAATCACGTGAGCTGCGCGTCAAGCTGGAGCAGCGCCTGCGGTCCAAGCGCACCGAACTGGCGGGCCTGCGCAACGAGCACGCCGCGCTGCTGCGCCGCTATGCCACGGCAGAGACCGAGCGGGCCAGCGCCCTGGAGGGCCGCCGGCTGCTCGAGATAGAAGCGGCGCCCACGCCCGCGCTGCCCGCCGCGCGCGCGGCGCAGGACGCGGAGCCGGCCGGCGCGGTCGTCGCGCGGGAGGCCGAGGACGCCGACGACACCGAGGACTTCGGGGACACCGAGGCCACCGAGGACTTCGGGGCCACCGCAGGCACGGATGCCGTCGAGGCGTCGGCCGGAGCTGAGGAGTCGGCCGAGGAGGCCGCGTTCGACGCCGCTGCCGACTCTGGCGATTCTGGCGACTCCGCCGAGTCCGGCGACGCCGCCGCCGAGCCGGTGGCGGAGACCGGGGAAGCCGAGGAGAGCGCGGAGACCGAGGAGGAGCCGACGGATTCGGCGGTCTTCTCGCCCGAGGGGTCCAAGCTGTTCCTGCGGGCCCAGGCGGCCCTGGCCCGGTTCGACACCGACGGCGTCAAGGCCATGAAGATCGAGGACCACGCCGAGGAGGAGCCCGCGCGGGCGACTTCCGCGGACGTCGGCGCCACAGTCGCCGGCGGCGACGCGGAGGCCGCGCAGGAGGACGAAGCACAGGGGAAGCCCGAGGCGGTCGACGAGCACGCGCGCGCGGCCGCCCTCCACACGGCTGCCGAGGCCGAAACGGCCCCGGACGACCGGAGCGCGGACGACGAGAGTGCGGAGGACCGGGCCCCGGGTGACCAGGCGCCGGGTGACCAGGCCTCGGCCGACCAGACCCGGGGTGACCAGACCCGGGGTGATCGGGCTCCCGCCGCCGGGGACGCGGACGACGCGCAGGAGAACGCCCCGGAACCGGTTGCTTCGGAAGCGGCCGCGGTCGGCGAGCGGCTGAACCACGCGGAGACCGTGCGGCCCGAGCCGCCGGTGTACTCCGCCCCGACCAGCACCCCCACCGGCGCCGCAGCCCCGTCCGCCACCGGGGCCGGCGCACTCGTCCCCCGTCCCGCCGGCGCCGTGCAGCGCCGCCCCTCCGGCCACTTCGCCGTGCCGACCGCCGTGGCCGTCGTACCGGCCGCACAGCCCGTACGGCGTCCGACGGCCCAGGGAGGCTTCGACTTCTTCGGTACGAAGAGCGCGTCGGCGCCCTACGCCCTGGAGGCGGTGCAGAACGAGGACCTGGCCGATGTCGTCGGCCAGGAGGCCCTCGCCCTGCACAAGGCCGAGTCCGAGGCGGAGTTCAAGCCGCTGGACGAGGCGGCGCGCGGTGTGGGTCAGGTGATCGACCTGACCGCCCACGACGAGACGGAGCACATCGACCTTCAGGGACTGCGCAGCGCCGTCTCCTGAGGTGTCCTACGCCATCCACCGGTCGGACCGGGCGTCCAGGCGCCCGGTCCGTGACCGTTCGGCCTGACCTCGAAGCAGCTCCGCGGCCTCCTGTACGTCCCGCAGCCGGGCTGTGACGGTCTTGTCGGCCCCCGTGTCCACATGGACGTCCGCGAGCCGCCAGAGACGCTGCCAGGGCCCTTGCGTCAGTCGCACGCTCTGTACCTTGGCGTGCGGGACGAGCGCCAGGCTGCGGCGCAGCAGTCCGTGCCGGGTGGCGAACACCGTGTCCGTGACGGCGATCCCGTAGCCCCGCCACCACAGCGGAACACACCGCCCGGCCCGTCGCGGCGGCCGTGACAGCGAGGTCCCGGCCGGGACGCTCACTCCGGGCAGTACGCGCGCGACGACGGCCTCCGCGGCCTCGCGCGGGGCGACCGGCACGAGTACGGAATTGGCCGAGCCGGCCACGTCGAGCTCGACCCGGACCCACCCGCGCCGCCGCCACAGCAGCGGCTGCACGATCCGTACGGTCTGCACCCGCCCGGGCGGCACCGTCTCGTGCGTACGGTCCAGCAGCCCATGGTCGATCCGCAGCCCGTCCGGCGACTCGCCGACCGTCCAGTCGTACTCGCCGACGAACCGCCCCACGCTGCTCGCGCCCGCCGCGCCGAGCAGCGGCACGCCGGTCGCGAGGACGGTCCACACGCTGTGGGTGGCCAGCCACAGCACCGGCGGCACGACGAGCGCGGCGACCAGGGCGCCCCAGGTCGCGCCGGTCAGGACCAGCGCGATCGCGAGCTCGCGCGGCGGTACGCGCAGCAGCTCGCGCGCGGGCGCCTCGCCCACCTCGTGCGCCGTCTCCGGCGCGAAACCCGCCGCCCGCGCGAGCAGCTCCGCCCGCAGCACCCGGGCCTCCTCCTCGCCCAGGAAGGCCAGTTCGTCCTTCTTCTCGGCGCCGACGACGTCGAGCCGGAGCTTCGCGACTCCCGCGATCCGCGCGAGCAGCGGCTGACTGACGTCGATCGCCTGGACGCGCTCCAGCCGGATGTGCGCGGCGCGCCGGAACAGCAGGCCGGTCCGGATGCGCAGTTCGCTGTCGGTCACCGAGAAATGGGTGAACCACCAGGTCAGGAAGCCGTAGAGAGAAGCTGCCGGGACGAGGACGGCGAGCGCGATCAGCAGGGTCGTGGTGGTCAGCCGGGTCAGCTGCTCCTGCGCCTGGTTGGGGTCGTGCACGGCCCACCCGACGAGGACCGCGATCGGCGCCCACGCCCGCCGGAACGGTGTGACGGGATGCAGCCGGCGCTCGGTGACGGGGCGTTCGGGGTGGGTGCCGGGAGGGTCCGGTGTTCCCGCCGTCTCCGCCGTCTCCGCCGTCTCCGCTGTCTCCGGGGTGTCCGCAGTGTCGGTGGGCTCCGCGGTGTCCACTGGGGCGGGTGCGTCGGGTGCGTCGGGTGCGTCGGGTGCGTCGGGTACGTCGGGTGCGCCGTCCTCGACACCCGGGGTCGTCACAGCCCCGCCGATCGGGCCTCGCCGAGCTGGGTGAGGCGGTCGCGCAGCCGTTCCGCCTCGGCCGGGTCCAGGCCCGGGATGGTCGCGTCGGTCGCGGCGGCCGCGGTGTGCAGCTGGACGCTGGCCAGGCCGAAGTGCCGTTCGACGGGCCCGGAGGTGACCTCGACGAGCTGCATGCGCCCGTACGGCACGACGGTCTCCTCCCGCCACAGCACGCCCCGGCTGATCAGCAGGTCGTCGGCCCGCTCGGCGTACCGCCAGGAGTGCCAGTTGCGGCCGAGCAGCACCCAGCCCCATCCGATGCCGGCCAGGGGCAGCAGCGCGAACGCGGCCCACGCGGGGCCGACGAGCAGCCCGAGCAGCAGCCCGGCGCCGACGGCCACCAGCCCCAGCCACACCACCAGCAGCAGCCGCCGCATCCGCAACAGTCCCGGCGGCAGTCCGAGCCACTCCGGTCCGGCCGCCGTCGTCCCCACGCCACCCGGGCTCCCCGTTTCCATACCGTCAGCGTACGGAGCGGAGCGCGTAGGGGAGACTGTGCCCATGACTCCTACGACGGAGACCACGGTCGGGATCGGCGGTGCCGCGGAGAGCACCGACATGGTGCTCAACATCGGCCCCCAGCACCCCTCCACGCACGGTGTGCTGCGGCTGCGGCTCGTCCTGGACGGCGAGCGCATCCGGCAGGCGGAGCCGGTGATCGGCTACATGCACCGCGGCGCGGAGAAGCTGTTCGAGGCACGCGACTACCGGCAGATCGTCATGCTGGCCAACCGCCACGACTGGCTGTCGGCGTTCTCGAACGAGCTGGGCGTGGTCCTCGCGGTGGAGCGGATGCTCGGCATGGAGGTCCCCCCGCGCGCGGTGTGGACCCGTACCCTGCTCGCCGAGCTGAACCGGGTGCTGAACCACCTGATGTTCCTGGGGTCCTACCCCCTGGAGCTGGGCGGCATCACGCCGGTCTTCTACGCCTTCCGTGAGCGCGAAGTGCTCCAGAACGTGATGGAGGAGGTCTCCGGCGGGCGCATGCACTACATGTTCAACCGCGTCGGCGGCCTCAAGGAGGACCTGCCGGCCGGGTGGGCCGCACGCGCGCGTGGCGCCGTCGCCGCCGTGCGCTCGCGCATGGACGTCTTCGACGATCTGGTGGTCGGCAACGAGATCTTCCGGGGGCGCACGCGGGACGTGGGAACGCTCGCCCCGGAGTACGTGCACGCGTACGGCGTGAGCGGGCCGATCGCGCGCGCCTCGGGTGTGGACTTCGACCTGCGCCGGGACGAGCCCTATCTCGCGTACGGGGAGCTGCAGGACACCCTCAAGGTGGTGACCCGGACCGAGGGCGACTGTCTCGCGCGCTTCGAGTGCCTCCTGGAGCAGACGTACAACGCGCTCGACCTCGCGGACGCCTGTCTGGACCGTCTCGCCGAGCTGCCGCCCGGTCCGATCAACCAGCGGCTCCCCAAGGTCCTCAAGGCGCCCGAGGGGCACACGTACGCGTGGACCGAGAACCCCCTCGGCATCAACGGCTACTACCTCGTCAGCAAGGGCGAGAAGACGCCGTACCGGCTGAAGCTCCGCTCGGCCTCGTACAACAACATCCAGGCGCTCACCGAACTGCTGCCGGGCACGCTCGTCTCGGACATGGTGGCGATCCTCGGGTCGATGTTCTTCGTGGTGGGGGACATCGACAAGTAGGCCGGGCGGCGGCCGGGGCATGCCGCGGGCGGTCAGCCGGTTTCGGCTTCCGGGTCGAGCGGGTGGGGAATTCCGACCGGCTGGAGCAGCCATCCGAAGTCGCCCAGCCCGCCCGGCGCGAGGAGCTCCGCGGCCTCTCCGGCGCTCGAGAGGGCGCGAACGTATGCGGAGGGGTCCGTGGACGCCAGCGCCAGCGGGGGGCGTGCGCCGGCGATGCCCAGGGCGCGCAGTGCGGCGCGTTGTGTGAGCAGGCGCGCGCCGACGGCAGCCCGCGCCGCGCCCTTCGCCGTCGCTCCCGCCGTCGCTCCCGCCTCCGCGCACGCGTCCAGCGCGACGTGGGCCGTGATGTCGCAGGAACCGTCCGGCACGGGTGCTGTCTCGCGCCCCTCCCGGAAGCCGGTGAGCGTTCCGAACGGGGGGCGCGCGTCCGCCGTGTGCGCGTAGTCCACCGCCACCGCGAGCCCGCCCGCGAGGCACGAGACGGCGGACGCCCAGGCCGTGTCCCGGGGCAGCCCGATCTCCGCGCGCAGCCCCTCCTCGCCCGCCGTCGGCCACCACCGCGCGAGCCACTCCGCCTCCGCGCCGGACACCCGGTCGCCGAGCCGCTCGGCCCCGGTGTCCCGGACGAGCACCAGCCGCGCCACGCCCGCGGAGTCGACCTCCGCGACCTCGACGGGCACGTTGTCCAGCCACTCGTTGGCGAACAGCAGCCCCGTGAGCTGCCGTGGAGGCTCGGGGAGCCACTCGATCCGGTGAGCGAGGCCCGCGGGGCGGTCGGCGAGTTCGACGGCGTACGCGCGTGTGCGTGCCGCCACCTCGGCGGGGAGCGCGGCCAGCACGCCGGTGACCAGTTCGCCCCGCCCGGCGGCCATGTCGACGAAGTCGAGCGACGAGGGCCGGCCCAGCGCCTCGTCGACCCGGCACAGCAGCCGGGCCACGGCGGCGGCGAACAGCGGCGACGCGTGCACGGACGTACGGAAGTGCCCGGCCGGGCCCTCGGAGCGCCGGTAGAAGCCGCCCGTTCCGTCCACGCCGTACAGCGCCGCCTGCGTCGCCGCCCGCCAGCCGCGCCACCCGCCCGAGCCCGTCGCCTTGTCCACCACCCGGTCAGACTAGGCGTACAGGTGATCACGGCATCCACCTTGCGGAGTACGCGCGCCCGGACCGGATCGGCCCTCCGGTTGACCCCTGCACGCATCGGGCTTCCCTACGCTGGGTTACGTGCAGCGCCTCTATGACTTCCTCCGCAGACACCCGACCGGGGTTGACGGCTTCTGGGCCCTCGTCCTGTTCGGGATCTCCGCGGCTGCCGGCACCGCGGGCCAGGACCGCGGCGGCACCGACTCCATGGCGCTGCTGGTGCCCGTCGTGTTCCTGTTGTGCCTGGTCATCGCCTTGCGTCGGCGTATGCCCGAGCAGATGCTCGTGCTCGCCGCGGCGCTCGGACTGGCTCAGCTGGTGCTGAACGTCGGGGTCACCGCGGCCGACTTCTCCCTGCTGGTGATCGTCTACACGGTCGCCGCGACCGGCGCCCGCTGGGCCTCCCGCCTCGCACTGGTCATGGCGCTGAGCGCGGCCACCCTGGCGCAGGTGCGCTGGCCGCACGAGAACGCGAGCGTGCCGGGCCAGGTCGCGGTCATCGTCTTCCAGACGGTGCCGTTCGCCCTCGCCTGGGTGCTGGGCGACTCCATTCGCACCCGGCGCGCGTACTTCGCGCAGCTGGAGGAGCGCGCGGCCCGCCTGGAGAAGGAGCGCGAGGCGCAGGCGAAGGTCGCGGTCGCCGCCGAGCGCGCCCGTATCGCGCGGGAGCTGCACGACGTCGTCGCGCACAACGTGTCGGTGATGGTGGTGCAGGCCGACGGTGCCGCCTATGTCCTGGACGCCGCACCCGACCAGGCGAAGAAGGCCCTGGAGACGATCTCCTCCACGGGGCGCCAGGCCCTCGCCGAGATGCGCCGCTTGCTGGGCGTACTGCGCACCGGCGAGCACCAGGAGGGCGGCGAGTACGTGCCGCAGCCCGACGTCGAGCAGATCGAGGACCTCGTCGAGCAGTGCCGCGGCTCGGGCCTGCCGGTCGACTTCAAGGTCGAGGGCACGCCGCGGCCGCTGCCCAGCGGCGTCGAGCTGACGGCGTACCGGATCGTGCAGGAGGCGCTGACCAACACGCGCAAGCACGGGGGGCCCAACACCGGCGCGAGCGTGCGCCTGGTCTACTTCGACGACGGTCTCGGCCTGCTCGTCGAGGACGACGGCAAGGGCGCCCCGCACGAGCTGTACGAGGAGGGCGGCGCCGACGGCGCGGGTCACGGCCTGATCGGCATGCGCGAGCGCGTCGGCATGGTGGGCGGGACCCTGGACGCGGGCCCGCGGCCCGGCGGAGGATTCCGCATCAGCGCCCTGCTCCCGCTCAAACCCGCGCACTGAAGCCGACGCACGCCCTGGTGACACCTGTCACGCCCCCGGCGTACTCGCACCGGCCGACGAAAACCGAAGTAACAAAAGAAATAAAAGAAATAAAAGAAATAAAAGCGACAGAAGAAACGGAAGAGGACTCGATGACGATCCGCGTGATGCTCGTCGACGACCAGGTGCTGCTGCGCACCGGGTTCCGGATGGTGCTCGCCGCCCAGCCGGACATGGAGGTCGTGGCGGAGGCGGGCGACGGCGTCGAGGCCCTCCAGGTGGTGCGTTCCACGGCGGTCGACGTCGTGCTCATGGACGTCCGTATGCCGAAGCTGGACGGCGTGGAGGCCACCCGGCGCATCTGCGCCGAGGCCGAACCGCCCAAGGTGCTGATCCTGACCACCTTCGACCTGGACGAGTACGCGTTCTCCGGGCTGAAGGCGGGTGCCTCCGGGTTCATGCTCAAGGACGTGCCGCCGGGCGAGCTCCTCGCCGCCATCCGCTCCGTGCACAGCGGCGACGCGGTGGTCGCCCCGTCCACCACCCGCCGCCTTCTCGACCGGTTCGCGCCGATGCTGCCCACCACCGGCAAGGAGCCCCGCCACAAGGAGCTGGAGCGCCTCACGGAGCGGGAGCGCGAGGTCATGGTGCTGGTCGCCCAGGGGCTGTCCAACGGGGAGATCGCGGCCCGGCTGGTGCTGTCCGAGGCGACCGTGAAGACCCATGTGGGCCGCATTCTGACCAAGCTGGGGCTGCGCGACCGGGTCCAGGTGGTGGTCCTCGCGTACGAGACGGGGATCGTCCGGGCCGGCGGCCACGGCTGACCCGCACCGGCCCATGCGGCCTTCGCGGCCTCCACGGCCGCTACGGGGCGGCGACGGCTAGCGGAGCATCCCTTCCAGGAAGTCGCTGCCCAGCCGGGCCACCACCGTCACGTCGAGCTGGTGCAGCACATAGCGACCGCGCCGACGGGTGGTGAGCAGGCCCGCCTTCTTCAGGACGGCGAGGTGCCGGGATATCTCGGGGGCCGTCATGCCGTGCACCTGGGCCAGCTCGGTCGTGGTGTACGCGCTGCGGGCCAGCAGGCGGCAGATCCGCATCCGCACGGGATGGGACAGTGCCTTCATCCGCAGCGTCAGCTGCTCCACCGAGGGCGGCGAGGCCAGCTCCGGCGAGCCGACCGGGTAGTGCAGCACCGGCTGCCAGCCGTACCGGTGCAGCACCATCAGGTGCGGCCAGCCGAGGCTCGTCGGCACCAGCAGCAGGCCGCCGTCCCCGGTGGTGCTGCGGCCCTGGACCAGCTTGTCCACGGTGATCCGCGCGGCGTCCACGTCGAGCGTCACCGCCGAGGACACCGAGGCGAGGGCCTCCGCCAGGCCCTTGCGGCGCAGAAGATCCGTCTTGTAGCGGGCGTCCGTGGCGAGCGGGAGACGCACCCGGGCCCAGACATCGGCGAAGAACGCCTCGTCGCAGTCCTCCAGGAACTGCCTCAGCCAGGCACGCACGCGGGGCGGGTCGTCGAGCAGCCGCTGAGTGAACCGCACCTGCCGCGGCCCGCGCGTGGCGGCCAGTTCGAAGGCGCGCCGGCGCAGCTTCGCGTCGGCGAGCACGTTGGGGCTCGGCACGTCGTACCCGGGCGCGCAGGTGAACTCCAGTGCGGAGTCCACGAACTGCTCGTCCGTCAGCTTGTCCAGCAGGTCGAGCTCCTCGGCGAGCGTGGCCCCGGGGAGCGTGCTTCTGCCCGGGATGCCCGCGTACGGCAGGAAGATGTCCGAGAACGTCGTCCGCCACAGGAAGTCGGCCTCGCACATCCGGTCCGCCAGATGCGAGTCGAGCCCGGCGGTCACGCCGGTGACCCAGCCCTGAAGGCCGGGATGGTGCCCCGGCTCGGACAGCGCGTGCAACGCCATGCCGAGCTCGGCCAGGGGTGAGGGCACGACCGCGACCCTCTCCGGCCGCAGCCCCGCGATGTCGATGCTCAGGCTCATGCCCTCATGGTGCACCGCGCCACCGACAACGCGGTCCTCGATTGACGGCCGCCGTCAATCGGCGCGACGCCGGGCAGCGGCCGGGCGCAGCCTGAGGAGGCCGGGGCAGCCGCGGAACAGGCCTCAGGGCTCCCTTCCGCATGTCCTCCCCTGCCCGGACCACGACCGGGCGGGGCCATGTCCGGGCACCGTCCGGACGACGTCCGTTCCGAGAGGGATCAGCCATGAGCATCACGCAGCAGTACGCCCTCGACGCCTACCGGGCCAGGCAGCACGGCGAGCCCGTCGTGCCCGCGCCCGGCGCCCACGACTGGCAGGTGATGCGCGAGCTGCGGGACTACCAGCAGTTCCGCGCGGTTGTCGCGGGCCGACCCGCCCACGGGCGGCTGCGGCAGGCCCTGGCCCGCCGGCTGCGCCCGCGGCCTACCTGCTGACCACCTCGGCGACCCGGCCCACGAAGTCCACGACCGCCGCCCTCACGTCGTCCGCCGTCCACGTCAGTCCGGCGGAACTGACGGTGACCTCGGTGTACGACAGCCCCGGCCCGCCGTGGCTCCAGCCGCCGACGAAGAGCATCGCCTTCGTCTGCTCGGCCTGCAGAGCCGCCGCCTCGGCGAGCACATCGGCCTCGTACGGCAGCCAGACCTGGAACTCGTGCGTGTGCGGCACCTCCGGATGCACGCGTGCCCAGGGCACGCCCGCTTCGGCGAACCCCTCGCGCAGCGCGGCGGCCACCACGCGCGCGTGGATCACGTACTCGGGCAGCCGGGGCAGTTCCCGCTCCAGGCCGACGAGTGCCGCCAGAGCGGTGGGGAACTGCTGGAAGACCATCCCGCCGTAGCGGTGCCGCCACGTCCTCGCCTCGTCCACCAGCGTCTTCGGTCCGGCGAGCGCGGCGCCGCCGAAGCCGTCGAGGGACTTGTAGAACGACACGTAGACGCTGTCGGCCAGGTCCGCTATCTCCCGCAGGGGGCGGCCGAAGTGGTGGGTCGTCTCCCACAGGCGCGCGCCGTCGAAGTGCACCACCGCGTCGCGCTCGCGTGCCGCCTCCACGACCTCGGTCAGCTCCTCCCAGGAGGGCAGTACATAACCGGCGTCCCTGAGCGGGAGTTCCAGCATCAGCGCGCCGAAGGGCTCCTCGAAGGAGCGCACCTCCTCGGCCGTGGGCAGCCGGGGTTCGCGGGTCAGCCGGACCGTGCGCAGTTCGCTGACGGCGCCGAACGCGCCCCGCTCCCACACCTCGGGATGGCTCAGCGCGTGCAGCGCGACCGTGGGGTTGCCGGTGCGTCCCGCCCAGCAGCGCAGGGCGACCTGCTGGGCCATCGTGCCGGTCGGGAAGAACGCCGCGGCCTCCGTGCCCAGCAGCCCGGCGACCCGCGCCTCCAGCGCCGCCACGACCCCGTCGCCGTAGAGGTCAGCGGGCTCGTCCAGGTCGTGGACCTGCGGCGCGGCCTCGTGCAGCAGCGCGAGCCGGTCCCGCAGCGTGCCCCGCGCGCCGTCGCGCGACAGGACGCGTTCCGCCTTCCGGTAGGCGGCCGCCCGCCGCTCCCGCAGGCGCTGCTGCGCCGACTTCTCCTCGCCGTGTTCCGCCGTGTTCGTCATGTACCGGATGATGCCGTGCGACGGCCCGCGGAGGCACGGGCGTTTCCGGCCCCCGCCCGCCCTCCGGGCCGCAGGTCGGGAACGGGTGGGATAACCCACAGCCTGTGGACAACCGGACGCTCCCCGGACGGATAGCGTTAACATGACGAGAAATCGTCCGGTACCCGGAGCGGACTGGAACGGAAGGCCTCCGTCGCGTGAGTACAGCCCAACAGCCAGACCCCAGGGACCGCCCCGCGCGGCTCGCCGTCGGCGTGGTCGGCGCCGGCCGGGTGGGTCCCGCCCTGGCCGCGTCCCTCCAGCTCGCCGGGCACCGCCCGGTCGCCGTCTCCGGTGTCTCCGACGCCTCCAGGCGGCGCGCCGCGCTGCTGCTGCCCGACGTGCCCCTCCTCCCGCCCGCCGAGGTCCTCCAGCGCGCCGACCTGGTGCTGCTGACCGTCCCCGACGACGCCCTGCCCGGCCTCGTTGAAGGCCTCGCCGAGACCGGCGCCGTACGACCCGGCCAGCTGATCGTGCACACCTCGGGGCGCTACGGCGCGAAGGTCCTCGACCCGGCCCTGCGCGCGGGCGGGCTGCCGCTGGCCCTGCACCCGGCGATGACCTTCACGGGCAGCCCCGTCGACGTCCAGCGCCTCGCGGGCTGCTCCTTCGGCGTCACCGCGCCCGACGAGTTGCGGCTGGCCGCCGAGGCCCTGGTGATCGAGATGGGCGGCGAGCCCGAGTGGATCGCCGAGGAGAACCGGCCGCTCTACCACGCGGCCCTCGCCCTCGGCGCGAACCACCTGGTCACGCTGGTCGCCCAGTCCATGGAGCTGTTGCGGACGGCGGGCGTCGAGGCCCCCGACCGGATGCTCGGCCCCCTGCTCGGCGCGGCCCTGGACAACGCACTGCGTTCCGGCGACGGAGCGCTCACCGGCCCCGTCGCGCGCGGAGACGCGGGCACGGTCGCCGCGCACGTCGCCGAGCTGCGCGAGCACGCCCCGCAGACCGTGGCCGGCTACCTGGCGATGGCCCGCGCGACCGCCGACCGCGCGCTCGCCCACGGGCTCCTCAAGCCCGAGCTCGCCGAGGACCTCCTCGGGGTACTCGCCGACGAGGCCCACGGCACTCCCGGAAACCCCGGTGCCCCGGGCACCCACGGCACCGAAGGAGATGCCGGATGACCACCACCCTGCTGCGCACCGCCGCCGAACTGCACGCACGCACGCGTGGCGGCCGCCGGGCCGTCGTGATGACCATGGGCGCCCTGCACGAAGGTCACGCCACCCTCGTCCGCACCGCCCGGGAACTCGCCGGGCCGGACGGCGAGGTCGTCGTCACGGTCTTCGTCAACCCGCTCCAGTTCGGCCAGGGCGAGGATCTCGACCGCTACCCGCGCACCCTGGACGCCGATCTCAAGCTCGCCGAGCAGGCCGGCGCGGACGTCGTGTTCGCCCCGTCCGTGGACGAGGTCTACCCGGGCGGCGAGCCCCAGGTCCGCATCACCGCGGGACCCATGGGGGAGCGGCTCGAGGGCAGCTCCCGCCCCGGACACTTCGACGGCATGCTCACCGTCGTCGCCAAGCTGCTGCACCTCACCCGGCCGGACATCGCCCTCTTCGGGCAGAAGGACGCCCAGCAGCTCGCCCTGATCCGTCGCATGACGCGGGACCTGAACTTCGGCGTGGAGATCGTCGCCGTGCCCACCGTGCGCGAGGAGGACGGGCTGGCCCTGTCCAGCCGCAACCGCTATCTGTCCGCCGCGGGGCGGCGCACCGCGCTGGCGCTCTCCCAGGCCCTGTTCGCGGGCCGCGACCGGCATGCCGCGCAGGAGGCGCTGCGGGCACGCGCGCGTCAGGTGCCCGCCACCCGCGCGCGTGCCGAGGCGCTCAGCGCCATAGGGGAGTCCCGGGCGGCGGCCGACGCGCACGCCGTCGCCAAGGCCGCCCCCGGCAGCCCGGCGGCCATCCGCGCGGCGGCCCGCCTGGTCCTCGACGAGGCCGCCCGGCTGGACCCGCCGCTCGAACTGGACTACCTCGCGCTGGTCGACCCCTCGGACTTCACGGAGATCACCGAGTTCGAGGACGACTTCACCGGCGAGGCCGTCCTCGCCGTCGCCGCCAGGGTCGGGACGACCCGGCTGATCGACAACCTCCCCCTCACCTTCGGAGCCGCCTCGTGACCAGCACAGGCATACGACTGCACGCACCCGCGCCCGGGTGGAGCATCGACGCGGACGTGGTGGTCGTGGGCTCCGGCGTCGCCGGCCTGACCGCGGCCCTGCGCTGCGAGGCCGCCGGCCTGACGACGGTCGTCGTCACCAAGGCCCGGCTCGACGACGGCTCCACCCGCTGGGCGCAGGGCGGCATAGCCGCGGCCCTGGGCGAGGGAGACACGCCCGAACAGCACCTGGACGACACGCTGGTGGCGGGCGCGGGCCTGTGCGACGAGGGCGCCGTACGGATCCTCGTCACCGAGGGCCCCGACGCCGTGCGCCGGCTGATCGAGACCGGCGCCCACTTCGACGAGTCCGAGGGGGGCGGCCTGGAGCTCACCCGCGAGGGCGGCCACCACCGCCGCCGTATCGCGCACGCGGGCGGCGACGCGACCGGTGCGGAGATCTCCCGGGCACTCGTCGAGGCGGTACGCGCGCGGGGCCTGCGCACGATCGAGAACGCGCTCGTGCTGGACCTGCTCACGGACGCCGACGGCCGTACCGCCGGCGTCACCCTGCACGTCATGGGCGAGGGCCAGCACGACGGTGTGGGCGCCGTGCACGCCCCCGCGGTCGTCCTCGCGACCGGCGGCATGGGCCAGGTTTTCTCCGCCACCACCAACCCGTCGGTGTCCACCGGCGACGGCGTGGCGCTCGCCCTGCGCGCGGGCGCGGAGGTCTCCGACCTGGAGTTCGTCCAGTTCCACCCGACCGTGCTGTTCCTCGGCGCCGACGCCGAGGGCCAGCAGCCCCTCGTCTCCGAGGCCGTACGCGGCGAGGGCGCCCATCTCGTCGACGCGGACGGCGTGCGCTTCATGGTCGGGCAGCACGAGCTGGCCGAGCTGGCCCCCCGCGACATCGTCGCCAAGGGCATCATGCGCCGCATGCAGGAGCAGGACGCCGAGCACATGTTCCTCGACGCCCGCCACTTCGGCGCCGACATGTGGGAGCACCGCTTCCCGACGATCCTCGCCGCCTGCCGCGTCCACGGCATCGACCCGGTCACCGAGCCCGTCCCGGTCGCCCCGGCGGCCCACTACGCCTCCGGCGGCGTGCGCACCGACTCCCACGGCCGGACGACCGTGCCGGGCCTGTACGCGTGCGGCGAGGTCGCCTGCACCGGCGTGCACGGCGCGAACCGGCTCGCGTCGAACTCGCTCCTGGAGGGCCTCGTCTACGCCGAGCGCATCGTCACCGACATCGTGGAGAGCCGGACGGACGACGGCCTGCACGCGCGGGTGCCCGCGCCGGTCGAGCGCCCGGAGAAGCCGGCGCACCCGCTCCTCGCCCCGGAGGCCCGGTTCGCCATCCAGCGGATCATGACCGACGGCGCCGGCGTCCTGCGCTCCGCCGAGTCCCTGGAGAAGGCGGCCGGCCAGCTGGTGCGGCTGCACGCCGAGGCCCGCGACGCCCTCGACGAGAACGGCAAGACGGCCGAGCCCGGCGTCGACACCTGGGAGGCCACCAACCTCCTGTGCGTGGCGCGGGTCCTGGTCACCGCCGCCCGGCAGCGCGAGGAGACCCGTGGCTGCCACTGGCGTCTGGACCACGCCGACCGCGACGACGAGAACTGGCACCGCCACATCGTCGTCCGGCTGAATCCGGACCGCACGCTCGCCGTACACACCACCGATACCGCAGACTTCCCCCCGACCCGGCAGCACCTCCAGGAGCAGTGACAGACGTGAGCACCCCCGACCTTCCCCTCGCCCAGAGCGGCGGCTGCGGCGACGGCTGTGCCTGTGGCGCCGACGCAGACACCGATTTCGCCGGCGAGGGATACGCCGAATACGCGGAGTGCGGGCTCGACCCCGCGCTCGCCCAGCTGCTGTCCGACGCCGGACTCGACCCCGTGGAGGTCGAGGACATCGCCAACGTCGCCATCCAGGAGGACCTGGCCCACGGCGTGGACGTGACCACCGTCGCGACCATCCCCGAGGAGGCGGTTGCCACCGCCGACTTCACCGCGCGCGAGGCGGGCGTGGTGGCGGGCCTCAGGATCGCCGAGGCGGTCGTCTCGGTCGTCTGCACGGACGAGTTCGAGGTCGAACGGCACGTGGAGGACGGCGACCGCGTGGAGGCCGGCCAGAAGCTGCTGTCCGTCACCACGCGCACGCGTGACCTGCTCACCGCCGAGCGCAGCGCGCTCAACCTGCTGTGCCGGCTGTCCGGCATCGCCACCGCCACGCGCGCGTGGGCGGACGTCCTGGAGGGCACCAAGGCACGCGTGCGTGACACCCGCAAGACGACGCCGGGCCTGCGCTCCCTGGAGAAGTTCGCCGTCCGCTGCGGCGGAGGCGTCAACCACCGCATGTCGCTGTCCGACGCGGCGCTGGTCAAGGACAACCACGTGGTCGCCGCGGGCGGCGTCGCCCAGGCCTTCGAGGCCGTGCGGGAGACGTTCCCCGACGTCGCGATCGAGGTGGAGGTCGACACCCTGCACCAGCTGCGGGAGGTGGTCGACGCGGGCGCGGACCTGATCCTGCTGGACAACTTCACGCCCGGGGAGTGCGCGGAGGCCGTCGGCGTCGTCGGCGGGCGCGCCCTGCTGGAGGCGTCGGGCCGGCTGACCCTGGACAACGCCAAGGCGTACGCCGACACCGGCGTCGACTTCCTCGCCGTGGGCGCCCTGACGCACTCCTCGCCGATCCTGGACATCGGTCTGGATCTGCGAGCGGCTGAGTAGGAAACGGGGACCGGCCATGCTGCTGACGATCGACGTGGGCAACACGCACACCGTGCTCGGCCTGTTCGACGGTGAGGACATCGTCGAGCACTGGCGGATCTCCACCGACGCCCGCCGGACCGCGGACGAACTGGCCGTGCTCCTGCAGGGCCTGATGGGAACGCACCCGCTGCTCGGAGAGGAACTGGGCGACGGCATCGACGGGATCGCGATCTGCGCGACCGTGCCCTCCGTGCTGCACGAACTGCGCGAGGTGACCCGGCGCTACTACGGCGACGTGCCCGCCGTGCTGGTCGAACCCGGTGTGAAGACGGGGGTGCCGATCCTCTTCGACAACCCCAAGGAGGTCGGCGCCGACCGCATCATCAACGCGGTCGCGGCGAACGAGCTCTACGGGGGCCCGGCGATCGTCGTCGACTTCGGCACGGCGACGACGTTCGACGCGGTCAGCGCACGCGGGGAGTACGTCGGCGGGGTGATCGCCCCCGGCATCGAGATCTCCGTCGAGGCGCTGGGCGTCAAGGCCGCACAGCTGCGCAAGATCGAGGTGGCCCGGCCCAGGAGCGTGATCGGCAAGAACACGGTCGAGGCGATGCAGTCCGGGATCGTCTACGGCTTCGCCGGCCAGGTCGACGGCGTGGTGACCCGGATGGCCCGCGAGCTGGCGGACGACCCGGACGAGGTCACCGTGATCGCGACGGGCGGGCTGGCACCGACGGTGCTCGGCGAGTCCTCCGTGATCGACGAGCACGAGCCGTGGCTGACGCTGATCGGACTGCGCCTGGTGTACGAGCGGAACGTGTCCCGCATGTGAACCGGAACGCCTCCACGCGCGCGGGGGCGGGCTGACCACGACCGACGGGCGGGCGGAGGCGGACGGGCGGAGGCGGGTGATCCGGCAGGCGGGGCCACCGGTTCGGATCACGGACGCGCCACGCCCGTCCCCTATGTCGAATTTGTCTGATTAGCGCGTATCGTCACGGCATGCCCACGCCCTACGGATCTCGCGGCGGCATGGCGTTCGGCACGGAGGAGTTGCGTGTGCTCCGCCGCGCCCTTGCCCTCGCCCTTCACCCCGGCCCTGTATCCGCCGAGGACATCCAGGACTGCCATCGTCTCGCCGAGTCCCTCGACGAGACGACGCGCGAGGCGGCCCGACTGCGGGCCTTCCTGGTGGCCGACCTCGCCCGGTACCGAGCCGCCCTCCCCGGCACCGCCGCCGGCTACCTCACGCTCCTCGAGGAGGTACTGCCGACCGGCTACCGGCCCGAGCCCGACGACCTCGCCGCCCTGCGCGCCCTGCGCGGCAACCCCACGGCCGCCACCCTCCTGGGCCGCTGTCAGATGCTCGCCGAACGGGACGTGCGCGCCCGTCTGGCCCGTCGGGCGGCCCGCAGGGTCCCGGAGGCCGCCCCCACCGTCCCGGCGTCCCGTACCCGGCTTCTGGCCCTTCCCGGGGGCCTCTCCGGCGACGGCCGCGCCTGTCCGTCCGTCGCCGCCGGTGATCCCCGCGGGCGCCCGGGCGAGGAGCCGGGCAGGAAACCCGCCGGGAAGCCCGCCACGCCCGCTCCCGGTCCGGTGCCCGCCGAACCTGCCCCGGAGCCCGCCCGGCGGCCCGTCCCGACGCCGGGCGAGGTCTTCCCGCGCCGCAGACCGGCCCCGCCGCCCGCCCACCCGGAACAGCAGCGGCTGGCAGCCGGCTGACACGGGCGACCCCGCCCCGATGTCCCGTTCCGCCCTGGCTACCCTGGATCCATGGACTACGTCTCCGCGCTCGTGCCTCCCGTCGTCATGGCCGTGTTCTTCATCGGTGTGATCAGGGTGATCGTGAAGACCCAGGGCGGAGCCAACAAGGCCAAGGAGGACGCGGCCGTCGACGCCGTCCTCGCGCGCGGGGACGGCGCCCGTCAGACCTCCGCGACCCCTGACGCCTGACCGACCCGCGACGCTTCCGCACCGCCCGGGGCGTGTGGCTCTTTTCGGAGCCGCACGCCCTTTTTGTTCCCGTTTGCCGATGAAAGCGCACGTCCGGCACGCGATTGGCGAGATCTCCCACTATTGTTCTGAGCTGTGCCTCGCCCATTGGGAGAACTCGAAGACGCGGTCATGACGCGGGTGTGGAAGTGGAACCGCCCGGTGACCGTTCGAGAAGTCCTGGAAGACCTTCAGCAGGAACGGTCCATCGCCTACACCACGGTGATGACCGTTTTGGACAATCTCCATCAGAAGGGCTGGGTGCGCCGGGAAGCAGAAGGCCGGGCCTATCGATATGAGGCGGTCTCGACCCGGGCCGCCTACGCAGCCGCCCTGATGAACGAGGCCTGGGCGCAGAGCGACAACCCCGCCGCCGCTCTCGTCGCCTTCTTCGGGATGATGAGCGAGGAACAGCGGATCGCGCTGCGCGACGCCGTACGCATGGTCCAGGGTCCGGAAACTGCCGAACCCGCAACTGCGGGGAGTCCGGGGAGTACGGGGAGTACCGGTGAGAACCCCGGCTCGGCGACGGAGTCCGACGGGCGATAGCGTCCGCACATGTCAGCAGAGAGTCCCTCGGCCGAGAACCCCGAAGTCACCGCTAAAGCCATCACCGTCCGCCGGGCCCGGACCGGCGATGTCTCCGCCGTGCGCCGTCTCCTTGACGCCCACGTCCGCGGTGGCATCCTGCTCGACAAAGCGACGGTGACGCTTTACGAGGACATCCAGGAGTTCTGGGTCGCCGAACGCGACGACAACGCCGAGGTGGTCGGCTGCGGCGCCCTGCACGTGATGTGGGAAGACCTGGCGGAAGTCCGCACTCTCGCGGTGAAGCCCGGGCTGAAGGGTGCGGGCATCGGTCACCAGTTGTTGGAGAAGTTGCTCCACACCGCACGCTGGCTC
The DNA here is from genome assembly GCA_001298545.1 of Actinobacteria bacterium OV320. Classification (GTDB taxonomy): domain Bacteria; phylum Actinomycetota; class Actinomycetes; order Streptomycetales; family Streptomycetaceae; genus Streptomyces; species Streptomyces coriariae. Next base: position 38,469 of record LJCX01000028.1, on the reverse strand, counting down.
GGGGTTCGACGCGTTTTCTGCCTGACCTTCGAAGTCGACTTCTTCGGCAAGCACGGCTTCGTGGAGATCGGTGAGACGCCGGTCGACACCGATGTGTACGCGGAGCTGCTGCGTTCCTATGACGAGGGCGTCGCGGAGTTCCTCGGACTCGAACGAGTGAAACCGAACACCTTGGGCAACAGTCGGATGCTTCTGCATCTGTGATCGTCGACGTCCATTCACAGCGACCCGCCTTGCCCGGGGTCCCTATGTCCGAAACGCGCACGTTTCCGGGCTGGGGGCGGGCTGTGGGTCCTCGCCGGGGGTTTGTGTTTTCCCAGCAAAAGCGGTTTGCTTTCCGACGTACTGCTGTACTGCATATAACAGGGTGCGGCTAAACGGCGGACGCCGCGGACCCCCGGCCCTCACGTTTTCGATGAAAGGAAATCCGGTGGCACAGAAGGTTCAGGTCCTTCTTGTCGACGACCTCGACGGCGGCGAGGCGGACGAGACCGTCACGTTCGCGCTGGACGGCAAGACCTACGAGATCGACCTCACGACTACCAATGCGGACAAGCTCCGTGGACTTCTCGAGCCCTACGTGAAGGGTGGCCGTCGTACCGGTGGCCGCGCTTCTGGTGGGCGTGGAAAGGCGCGCGCCGCCACCGGTGGCAGCCAGGACACCGCCCAGATCCGCGCGTGGGCCAAGGAGAACGGTCACGAGGTCAATGACCGCGGCCGCGTTCCCGCGTCCATTCGCGAGGCTTACGAGAAGGCCAACGGCTGAGCGCTCGAGCGCCGCAGTCGGACACGGTGACAGTGCGTCGCCAGCGTGTCCACCAGCCGTACGAGATCGGGGGCGCCCCCAACGCCCCCCAGCGCCGACATCGTCGGCAGCGGGGCCTCGGCCTCGCACCCTGCCACGGGGGGCCGCAGCCAGACAGCGGCCCCCTGCACCGGCCCGGGACGGTTCGGGCCCGGATCGCGGCCCTGGCTCCCGCCGGGGGGTGGCAGGGGCGCCTCGATGAGTTCGCCCGCGCCGATCGCCGTCAGATCCAGTGGCAGCGCGCCCCACTCCAGCCACTGAAGGATCCCCGGCACCTCCTCGGCGCCGCCCGCCGCCACCAGCAGCCGCATCCGGTCGCCCCGCACGGCCACCGGCGAGCCCGGCGCGAGTCGCCGCAGCGCCGCGAGGCCCGCCTCGGCCGGCACGTCCAGCACGTCGAAGCGCTCGCCGACCAAAAGTCGTACCGGCTCCCCGGGCACCGTCGGCCACCCCAGTTCGTTCTCGTACCAGCCGCGGATCCGGTCGGCCGGATCGTCCGGGTCGAGCGGCCGTCGGGGGAGAGGGACCGTGAGGATCGCAGCGGCGGCCGAGCAGGCAGCCGACGGGACGGAGCCAACCATGCCAAGTGCAACCGTCGAAAAGGCTCGCGAGTTACGCTGGGTGTTTGAACGGATGCGCCCTGTGTCGACAAACAGGGCGTGTGGGGGTGTCGGGACACGCAAGGTTGTTCGCCCATAGCGGAGGGGACCGGTGCGCGCGGCATGGACTGTCGGTTGCAGCGGGTAAGACATCCCTAGTGGGAGGGGGCGACACGCAGGAAAGGCCGTCTCACGTTCGCCATCGGCGTACTGGCGACTGGGGTAACAGCCTGGCCTGCGGGAACATCGTCTCGCACCATCGGGTTGGAGCAGATGTCGGCGTTCGGGGTCAGGAGGCCATCGACGGTGTCGGCAGTTGGAATGAGCGGTCCCCGCTTGCGGGACTAAGCTGCGGAAGGACAGGGAGGGGAAGTTCCCCCCACTGCCTGACCGCTCTGAGGAGCGATTAACGATGTTCGAGAGGTTCACCGACCGCGCGCGGCGGGTTGTCGTCCTGGCTCAGGAAGAAGCCCGGATGCTCAACCACAACTACATCGGCACCGAGCACATCCTCCTGGGCCTGATCCACGAGGGTGAGGGTGTCGCCGCCAAGGCCCTTGAGAGCCTCGGGATTTCGCTCGAGGCGGTCCGCCAGCAGGTGGAGGAGATCATCGGCCAGGGCCAGCAGGCCCCGTCCGGGCACATCCCCTTCACCCCCCGTGCCAAGAAGGTCCTGGAGCTGTCGCTCCGCGAGGCCCTTCAGCTGGGACACAACTACATCGGCACGGAGCACATCCTGCTCGGCCTGATCCGCGAGGGCGAGGGTGTCGCCGCCCAGGTCCTCGTCAAGCTGGGCGCAGATCTCAACCGGGTGCGGCAGCAGGTCATCCAGCTGCTCTCCGGTTACCAGGGCAAGGAGACCGCCGGTGCGAGCGGCGGTCCTGCCGAGGGCACTCCCTCCACGTCCCTGGTCCTCGACCAGTTCGGCCGGAACCTCACCCAGGCCGCTCGTGAGTCCAAGCTCGACCCGGTCATCGGGCGCGAGAAGGAGATCGAGCGGGTCATGCAGGTGCTGTCCCGCCGCACCAAGAACAACCCGGTCCTGATCGGTGAGCCCGGCGTCGGCAAGACCGCCGTCGTCGAAGGCCTCGCCCAGGCCATCGTCAAGGGCGAGGTGCCCGAGACCCTCAAGGACAAGCACCTCTACACCCTGGACCTCGGCGCCCTGGTCGCCGGTTCCCGCTACCGCGGTGACTTCGAGGAGCGCCTGAAGAAGGTCCTCAAGGAGATCCGCACCCGCGGCGACATCATCCTGTTCATCGACGAGCTGCACACGCTGGTCGGTGCGGGTGCCGCCGAGGGCGCCATCGACGCCGCTTCGATCCTGAAGCCGATGCTGGCCCGCGGTGAGCTCCAGACCATCGGTGCGACCACGCTGGACGAGTACCGCAAGCACCTGGAGAAGGACGCGGCCCTCGAGCGCCGCTTCCAGCCCATCCAGGTCGCGGAGCCGTCCCTGCCGCACACGATCGAGATCCTCAAGGGTCTGCGTGACCGGTACGAGGCGCACCACCGTGTCTCGATCACCGACGAGGCGCTGGTCCAGGCCGCCACCCTGGCCGACCGGTACATCTCGGACCGCTTCCTGCCGGACAAGGCGATCGACCTGATCGACGAGGCCGGTTCCCGGATGCGCATCCGCCGGATGACCGCGCCGCCGGACCTGCGCGAGTTCGACGAGAAGATCGCCGGCGTCCGCCGCGACAAGGAGTCCGCGATCGACTCGCAGGACTTCGAGAAGGCCGCCTCCCTCCGCGACAAGGAGAAGCAGCTCCTGGCCGCCAAGGCCAAGCGGGAGAAGGAGTGGAAGGCCGGCGACATGGACGTCGTCGCCGAGGTCGACGGCGAGCTGATCGCCGAGGTCCTCGCGACCGCCACCGGCATCCCGGTCTTCAAGCTGACCGAGGAGGAGTCGAGCCGCCTGCTGCGCATGGAGGACGAGCTCCACAAGCGGGTCATCGGTCAGGTCGACGCCGTCAAGGCGCTGTCGAAGGCGATCCGTCGTACGCGTGCGGGCCTCAAGGACCCGAAGCGTCCCGGTGGTTCGTTCATCTTCGCCGGTCCGTCCGGTGTCGGTAAGACAGAGCTGTCCAAGGCGCTCGCCGAGTTCCTCTTCGGCGACGAGGACGCGCTGATCTCCCTCGACATGTCGGAGTTCAGCGAGAAGCACACGGTGTCGCGGCTCTTCGGTTCGCCCCCCGGATACGTGGGCTACGAAGAGGGCGGCCAGCTGACCGAGAAGGTCCGCCGCAAGCCGTTCTCCGTCGTCCTCTTCGACGAGGTCGAGAAGGCCCACCCGGACATCTTCAACTCGCTGCTCCAGATCCTGGAGGACGGTCGTCTGACCGACTCCCAGGGCCGGGTCGTGGACTTCAAGAACACGGTCATCATCATGACGACCAACCTCGGCACCCGGGACATCTCCAAGGGCTTCAACCTGGGCTTCGCGGCCTCGGGCGACAAGAAGTCGAACTACGAGCGCATGAAGAACAAGGTCTCGGACGAGCTCAAGCAGCACTTCCGCCCCGAGTTCCTCAACCGTGTCGACGACGTCGTCGTCTTCCCGCAGCTGACGCAGGAGGACATCCTGCGGATCGTCGACCTGATGATCGGCAAGGTCGACGAGCGCCTGAAGGACCGGGACATGGGCATCGAGCTCTCCCAGTCCGCCAAGGAGCTGCTGTCCAAGAAGGGTTACGACCCGGTGCTGGGCGCGCGTCCGCTGCGTCGCACGATCCAGCGCGAGATCGAGGACACGCTGTCGGAGAAGATCCTCTTCGGCGAGCTGCGCCCCGGTCACATCGTGGTCGTGGACACCGAGGGCGAGGGTGAGACCAAGACCTTCACCTTCCGCGGCGAGGAGAAGTCGGCTCTGCCCGACGTCCCGCCGATCGAGCAGGCGGCCGGCGGCGCCGGACCGAACCTGAGCAAGGACGCCTGACCCTTCGGGGCTGAGCGCAGAGAGGGGCCGGTGCTTCACAGCACCGGCCCCTTTCGCATGCGTTGCACAGTCACCGCACGCGGTCCGCAGTCACCGCATGCGCTCCGCAGGCACCGCTCTCGGTGCGCGGGCACCCACGGCCGGCAGAGACCTACGACAGCTGGCCGTCGTAGTCCGGCAGCTTGTACGTCGTCTCGGCGTGGCCGCCCGAGAGGTCGGTGGCGCTGTTGCCGATGTTCGCGATGATCGTGTAGCCCTTGGACTCGATGGCGACGCGCTGGGCGGTCTTGTAGGCGGCGACGTCCTTGAAGAGGTCGAGGAAGCCGCGCACGTAGAGGCCGGAGACCTGGTAGCCGACGTGCTTGAGGTTGTAGTCGGTCACCCCGGAGATGATGCCCGGGCGGGCGGTGACGAAGAACAGGGAGACGCCGTGCTCCTGGGCGTACTTGGCCACGTCGAGAACCGGCTTGTTGGCCGGCTGGGGGTAGCTGAAGCCGAAGTCGGTCTCCAGGGTGGTGTTGTCGATGTCGAAGACGATCGCCTGCTTCTCACCCGGCTTGGTGGCGGCGATGCGCTGCTTCAGCGCCGGCAGGGCCTGGTCGACCACGGCCTGGCAGTCCTGCTGCCAGGTGGCGTAGTCGACGTCCTCGGCGGCGGCCGAGGCGGCCGCGGTGGAGACGGTGGAGGTGCCGGTGGCCGTCGCGGCCTGGGCGCCGACCGGTACGGCCATCGCCGTGACGGCTGCCGTCGCCACGGCGGTCATGGCGATACGGCGCGTCCAGCTGCCTCTGGTCATGTGTGGGGTCCTCTCGCGTCCTTGCACTGCCGGTGTCGTGAGCATGCTGATCGCTGGGGGTGGCCTGAGGGGAACCAGCGGGTTACTGGACGGTAGAGGCCGATGAGAGCCCGATCACAGACCCGTGCACGCGACGTGAGCGGGGTCACAAGTGCCCTGCGGAGTACGGGAGTAGCCGCCGTCACATTCCGAAGTCCCTTGCAGGGGGCGGCCGGTGACATGGCGCACAGGCGATCCGGACCCTACTAGGGCGGGTAGTCGTAACCCAAATCGGACTAAAAAGGACGAATGTCGCGACGGCCCCGATCCTCGCTCAGGCCTCCGGTGTGGGCGAATGTCGCATGTGTCCGGAAGGGGAGCTCTGTCAAGGAGTAGGAAGTTTTGGGGTGAAGTACTAGGTTCCGTCGTAGATCACACGTTTGGGGGTCCTTGGGCCTCAGGGTTACCAAGGGATGGCCACTTCGGCGGAGGTCACGCCGGGTGGTTTCCTCTGTCCCCGTCCCCATGAGGTCTTCGATGTTCCAGCGCGTCACGTTCCGTTCTTCCCGTACGTCCCAGCTCCGCACTCGCGTGGCCGTCGGCGCCGCCGCCCTGGGCGCCTCGGTCGTGCTGGGGAGCGGAGTGGCGTCCGCCGCCGCGCCTGCCACCGCGCCCGCCGCGGCCAAGACGGCCGCCTCGGCCTCTTCCTGGATCGACCCGGTGAAGAAGTACACGCTGTCCGCCGGCTACGCCCAGGCCGGCGCGATGTGGCAGTCCACCCACAGCGGTCAGGACTTCGCCGTGCCGAGCGGCACCAAGGTCATGGCCGCGCACGGCGGCACCGTGGTCAAGGCCGGTGGCAACGGCGCCGGTGACGGCCCCGCGTACGGCAACGCCGTCGTGATCAAGCACGCCAACGGCGTCTACTCGCAGTACGCCCACCTCTCGAGCATCCACGTGAAGGTCGGCCAGATCGTCAAGACGGGCCAGAAGATCGCCCTGTCCGGCAGCACCGGCAACTCCAGCGGTCCCCACCTGCACTTCGAGATCCGTACGACCGCGAACTACGGTTCGGCGATCAACCCGGTCACCTTCCTGCACAGCAAGGGCGTGAAGGTCTGACGCCGAGGTGATCAGGCGCCTTGATGCGCCTGCGTCACCAGATCGATGGCGACCTCGAGGACGGCTGCGCGCTTGTCCTCGGGGTCGCCTTCGAGGTCCTGCAGGAAGAACATGCCGGCGTGCAGCGTGAAGATGGCGCTCACGCAGCGGACCTGGTCGGCGAGGGGGGCGTCCGGGTCGAGGATGATGTCGCGAAGGGCCCGCAAGCGGTCCTTGAACGAGTCACCGATCTGGAGTTCCCGCACCGTGGCCTGGTTCTCCTGCATGAAGCGGAAGAGCGGGGTCGCCTCGGAGAGTGCCCGGCTGTAGCGCCGCACCAGTTCCTGCTTGGTGTCCAGGGTGTGCGGCTGGCTCCGGCCCCACTCGATCAGGTCTTCGATCGGCTTTGTCAGATCCGTGAAGATGCCGACGATGATCTCTTCCTTGGTCTTGAAGTGGTAGTACAGGGCCGCCTTGGTGACCTCCAGGCGCTCCGCGATCTCGCGGAGGGAGGTCTTCTCGTAGCCCTGCTCGGCGAAGAGTTCGAGCGCGACGTCCTGGATGCGCTGGCGGGTGTTGCCGCGCCGCTGCTGCTTCGTGCCGTCCATGGTGACGTCCATTCTCGTGGTCCTCGGGTCTCCGCGAAACGTACTTGCCGTCCGGCTAGTTAGATGCGGAAACTTACTTGACGCCCGGCTAGTTGCAGGTCTACCTTCCCAGTGTAGTGAACTAGCCGGGCGGCAAGTAAGTGGCCGGCCGGGGGGAGCCCAGGGGAGTGGCAATCATGGCGGACACGAAGACGGTCGAGACCGAGGCGGAGAAACCACCGAGGAGCGTGCGGGTCGTCCTGCTCGCGCTGATGATCACGATGATGCTCGCGATGCTCGACAACATGATCGTGGGCACGGCGATGCCGACGATCGTCGGCGAACTCGGCGGGCTCGAGCACCTGTCGTGGGTCGTGACCGCGTACACCCTCGCGACCGCGGCCTCCACCCCGATCTGGGGCAAGATCGGCGACATGTACGGGCGCAAGGGCGCCTTCATGACGTCGATCGTGATCTTCCTGATCGGCTCCGCACTGAGCGGCATGGCCCAGAACATGGGCGAACTGATCGGCTTCCGCGCGATCCAGGGCCTCGGTGCCGGTGGTCTGATGGTCGGCGTCATGGCGATCATCGGTGACCTCATCCCGCCGCGGGAGCGCGGCAAGTACCAGGGCATGATGGCCGGCGTCATGGCGCTCGCGATGATCGGTGGCCCGCTGGTCGGCGGCACCATCACCGACAACTGGGGCTGGCGCTGGTCCTTCTACATCAACCTGCCGCTCGGCGTGGTGTCGCTGGCCCTCATCAGCGCCGTTCTGCACCTGCCGAGGAAGCGCTCGCAGTCGCGGATCGACTACCTGGGCGCCACCCTGCTGACCGTCGGCATCACCTCCATCGTCCTCGTCACCACCTGGGGCGGCTCGGAGTACGCCTGGTCGTCCGCGCGGATCATGGAGCTCATCGGGATCGGCGTCGCCTCGCTCATCGGGTTCGTGTTCTGGCAGACCAGGGCCGCCGAGCCGATCGTGCCGCTGCACATCTTCCGCAGCCGCAACTTCACCCTGATGTCGATCATCGGCTTCGTCACCGGCTTCGTGATGTTCGGCGCCACCCTCTTCCTGCCGCTGTACCAGCAGTCGGTGCAGGGCGCCTCCGCGACCAACTCCGGTCTGCTGCTCCTGCCGATGCTCGGCGCCATGCTGGTCACCTCGATGGTGGCGGGCCGGGTGACCACGAACAGCGGCAAGTACAAGATCTTCCCGCTGGTCGGCAGCGTCGCGATGGTCATCGGCCTGTACCTGCTGTCCACCATGGACACCGGGACCAGCCGCCTCACCTCCGGTGTGTTCATGGCCGTCGTCGGTCTCGGCATGGGCTGCCTCATGCAGATCACGATGCTGGTCGCGCAGAACAGCGTCGAGATGAAGGACATGGGCGTCGCGTCCTCGTCCACCACCCTCTTCCGTACGCTCGGCTCCTCCTTCGGTGTCGCGATCATGGGCGCGCTGTTCAACAACCGCGTCCAGGACGTCATGTCCGAGCGGGCCGGCGCGCTGGGTTCGAAGATCACCGAGCAGTCCGCGCAACTGGACGCGGCCAGCCTGGCCAAGCTGCCCGTCGCGGCCCGCGAGGCCTACCAGCACGCGGTGTCGGCCGGCACCCACTCGGCGTTCCTGCTGGGGGCCGTGGTGGCGGTGACCGCACTGGTGGCGGCGGTCTTCGTCAAGGAGGTCCCGCTCAAGGGAGCGGGACCGCAGAAGGACGGCGAGTCGGCCGGCGATGCGGCAGCGACGCAGCCGCCCCTGGTCGACGCCGTCTGACCGCGTTGTGATGAGCGCAGGCCCCCGGCGGTGTCCGCCCCGGGGGCCTGCGCTTTTCGTACGCCCGGACCGACGCCGCCCGCCCGGTGCCGAGGGGGACAGACAGGACCGCCCAGGTCGGCCGAGACGCCTCCCTGATCCCGGGGGCTACGCGATGCTGTGGGCCGACGGGCCGACGGCGAGGTCCGCGACGAACAGGACCCGCGCGACCTTGCCCGCGACGAGAACCGCACTTTCGAGCAGGCGCCCAGGCGCCCCGACCCCGGCCCTGCCTACCGATTCCTCCGCAGCGCCGGCGCAGCGAGGAGCTCGGCTTCTCGAAGGACTTCGGCTGGGCGTCCGACTCTCATCCCCGCACCGCGCGCCACCGCCCGGTCACGAGCCGCACGGTGTCCGCCGTCACGGCATGACCGGGTAACTTCCCGTGTTCGTCGGCGCGTGTTCGGGCAGCCACAGGACCGCGACGGCACCCTCGGCGGATATGTGCGCAGGGGCCCCCGCGGGCCGTACGTTGCGGAAGGTCAGCCGGGCGCCGAGTACTCGGGCCTGGCCCGCCGCGATGGTGAGCCCGAGGCCGTGTCCGTGCCCGGCCCGGTCGGCGCTGCCGGTGCGGAAGCGGCTGGGTCCCTCGGCGAGCAGGTCCTCGGGGAAACCGGGGCCGTGGTCGCGGACCCGGATGACCCGGCCCTCGACGGTGACCTGGATCGGCTGCTTGCCGTGCCGGGCGGCGTTGGCCAGCAGGTTGAACAGCACGCGCTCCAGGCGCCGGGGGTCGGTCGTGACCATCGACTCGTGGACCACCCGCACCTCGACGTCCGGGTCCTTGGCCGCGACCCGTCGGGCCACGAACTCGCCCAGCACGATGTCCTGCAGTTCGGCGCGCTCCGAGGCGCCGTCGAGACGGGCCACCTCCAGCACGTCCTCGACGAGGGTGCGCATGGCTTTCGCCCGGTCCAGGACCAGTTCGGTCGGCCGGCCGGGCGGCAGCAGCTCGGCGGCCGTCAGCAGTCCCGTCACCGGGGTGCGCAGTTCGTGCGCGATGTCCGCGGTGACCCGGCGCTCGGCCTCCAGCCGCTCCTGGAGCGTGTCCGCCATGGCGTCCACAGCGCTCGCCAGATCGTCGGTCTCGTCCCGTACGACCCCGCCTATGGCATCCCGCACCCGCACGTTCGGCTCGCCGCTGGCGACCTGGTTCGCCGCGGCCGCCGCCTTGCGCAGCCGGCGCGAGAGCTGCCCGCCGATGAGTACGCCGAGCGCGCTGCCGCCGAGCACGACCGCGATGGAGCCGATCACCAGGGCCTGGTCGAGATCGTTGAGGATGTCCGTGCTGCGGTCGGTGAAGCCGGTGTGCAGGGACAGCACGTGCCCGTCCTTGACCGGCACGGCCGCCCAGATGTCCGGTACCCCGCCGGTGCGGTCGGAGACGAAGGTGGCCCGGCGGCCCTCCCGGACCTTCTCCCGCAACGACGGCGGCAGGCGGGAGTCGTCGATCTTGATGTTGGGGAAGTTCGGCCGCCCCGACTGCTCGTAGTTGCGCTGGGCGATCTGGACCCGCTCGTCGGCGAGGTCGCGCGCGTTGTCGAGCATGGACACGCGTGCGGCGTTGTGCACGACCAGGCTGAGCGCGATCGCCACCAGCGCGCCGACCAGTGCGATCGCCGCGCTCAGCTTCCACCGCAGCCCCGTACGGATACCCACGCGTTCTCTGCGAGCCGGAACCAGCTGCCGGATCATCCCCCGCACCCTCCTGCCCCCTGCCCCGCTCAGGCCTTCAACTTGTAGCCGAAACCGCGGACCGTCTCGATACGGTCCTGGCCGATCTTCGTCCGCAGCCGCTGCACATGGACGTCGACGACCCGGGTGTCGCCGCCCCAGCCGTAGTCCCACACCCGCTCCAGCAGTTTGTCGCGCGAGAGGACCGTGCCCGGAGCGGAGGAGAACTCCAGCAGCAGGCGCATCTCGGTCGGGGTCAGCGCCACCGGCTGCCCGGCCCGGCGCACCTCCATCCCCTCCGTGTCGATCTCCAGATCGCCGAACGACAGCACACCACCGGCCGTGGAGGCGGCGGGCTCGGTGCGGTCGCCGCCGCCCGCGTGACCGAAGCGGCGCAGCACGGCGCGGATCCGGGCGACCAGCACGGCGCCGTCGAAGGGCTTGGTCACGTAGTCGTCGGCGCCCGCCTCCAGGCCGAGGACGACGTCGATGGAGTCGGCACGCGCCGACAGCATGATCACCGGCACGGTGGACTCGTCCCGGATCCGCCGGCACAGGCTCACGCCGTCCAGGCCGGGCACCATGACGTCCAGCAGCGCGATGTCGGGGCGGTCGGCACGGAACGCCTCCAGGCCCGACAGGCCGTCGGGCATCGCGGTCACCACGAAGCCGTCCCGCTCGAGGGCGAGCTGGGTGGCCTCGCGGATGACGTCGTCGTCCTCGACGAACAGGACGTGGGTCTGGTCTGCCATCCCGGTGCTCTCAGTTCTCGTATGCGGTCTCGTGTGCGTGCGGGCCGTCGGTCTGACGGGCTTGCGCCTGCGCCCTGTCGCTCACCTGTCGGTGAACTGTCGGGTGTGTCCCTTGCTTGGACGCATGGAGCACGCCGAGCGTTCACTTCGCGCGCGATCCATGTCCCGTCTTCCGTGCGGTCCGTCCTTCCGCGTCCTTGCGCGTCCCTGCCCCTCTCGCCCGCCCCTGCCCGCCCCTGCCCGTCCACCCATTGATCGGAACGAGCGGGCCGATCGGTTCACGCCGGCGCAGGATTTTTCCGCAGGTCGCGTCGGTGCAGGTCAGCCGGTCTCCGGGGCCACCGTGGGAAGGTCACCGACCACGCTGCTGTAGTCGTTGTGCCAGCTGTACTCCTTCACGAAGCGGCCCGAGGTCCAGCGGTACGTGATCACGTTCTCACCGGACGGATCCGAGACCGGGTCGCCCTTCTCGTACACCTGCTTGGTCACCACCAGGTCGCCCCGGTCCATCTCCGCGTACACGGGAGGCTCCTCGGCCCGGAAGACGTTCCGGTAGCCGCCGTCGTCCTTGCGGTACACGTACGAGCCCACGCCGACGACGTCACCGCAGGTGAGCACGTTCACGATGATGTCGTCGCCGGAGCCGCCGGTGAGGTCGCCGTACGACACGTCCACCGGGTACTCGTCGCCGACGCAGGGCTGCAACTCGCGCTTGACCTCGGCCGAGACCTCCGGGTCGTCCTTGATCAGCCGGACCGCCTCCGTCCGGTCGGGGGGGCCGGTGGAGGCGGACGACGGGGTGGCGGTGGCGCCCGCCACGGTGTCGGAGTGGGCCGGACCCTCGTCACGGGCGCCGGTGCCGCCGGTGGCGCAGGCGGAGACGAAAAGGGCGAGGGCGGCGAGCACGGACATCGCCGTGATCGCCGCCTGGATGGTGCTTCGGGCCGGTGTGGGCCCGGCCTCGGTCAGGCCGCCGCGCAACGCTCCCGCTCCTCACGCTCCAGCGCGCGTGCGTCCAGATCGCGGGCCTCCAGCTCCTCGCGGAGCCGGGCGAGCGCCCGGTGCAGCGTGCTCTTGACCGTTCCTGCCGACATGCCGAGGGCAGCGGCCGTCTCCTCCGTGGACATCTGCTCCCAGTGTCGCAGCACCACGACGCTGCGCTGCTTCGGAGCGAGCACCTTCATCGCGTCCATCAGCAGGGCGCGGTCGGCGTGCTGCTCGGTGGAGTCGTCGACACGGGCGTCCGGGAGCTGCTCGGTCGGAACCTCCTCGAGCTTGCGGGCCCGCCACCACTCCGTACGTGTGTTGATCATGACCCGGCGCAGGTAGGCGTCCGCGAGTCGCTTGTCCGCGATGCCGTCCCAGCGGCCGTACGTCCGGGCCAGCGCGGTCTGGAGGAGGTCCTGCGCGTCGACCGGGTCCGGGACCAGGCGGCGGGCGCTGCGCAGCAGCGCGTCCTGCCGCGTGCGGACGTATTCCTCGAACTCGAGCACCTCGCCCTGTGCCATGGTCAACCGCCTCCGATTCCCCGTACCGGCGGACTGCCGCCGCCGGTTCACTGCCTGTGGTCTGTAGCCCTCGTGGTCCTGCCGGGTACGCAAATGAAGCTACGGAGGTGTTGTCACGGCGTTGTCCGAGGCAGCCTGCGGCCAGCGCTCAGCTGTCCGTCGGTTGTGTAACGGAAAGAGGTTTAGGGAAGAGACACAGGCTGAATGGCTCGGCTATGAGGCGATTTGTACAGCCGTCGGGCGTGACAAAAGCCCGACGGCCGTGGTGATGAAGCCGCGAACCTGTGAAATGACCGTGCGTCAGGTCAGCGGCAGGCGGTACAGCCCGCCCGGCAGCGGCTCCACGAGTCCGTCCGCGACGAGACCGTCCAGCGCACGCGCGCGTTGCACCGGCTCGTGCCACACCCGGTCGAGGGCGGCCTGCGGCACGGGGGTGTGCGCGTCCCGCAGGACGGCGAGCAGCTTGCCCCTGACCTGCCGGTCGGTGCCCGCGTACGTCTGGCCCCGGCGCGGCGGGCCCTCGTGCTCCGGCTTGCCCGCGAGCCGCCAGGCGCACTGTGCCGCGATCGGGCAGCGCACGCACGTCTCGTTCTTCGCCGTGCAGACGAGTGCGCCGAGTTCCATGGACGCGGCCGCCCACCGCGCGGCGGTCGGCTCGTCGTCGGGCAGCAGGGCGCGGGCCAGCTTGCGCTCGGCGGCCGTGGTGGCGTTCGGCGGGTACCGCACGCCCGTGACGGCGCGCGCGAGGACACGGCGGACGTTGGTGTCCAGGACGGCGTGCCGTTGCCCGTAGGCGAAGGAGGCGACGGCCGCGGCCGTGTACTCCCCGACGCCGGGCAGCGCCAGGAGCTGCGCGTGCCCCGACGGTACGTCGCCGCCGTGCCGTTCCGTTATCGCCACCGCCGCGCCGTGCAGCCGCAGGGCGCGGCGCGGGTAGCCGAGCCGCCCCCACGCGCGTACGGCCTCGCCCGGGGACTCCGCGGCCAGGTCGGCGGGGCGCGGCCAGCGGGCGATCCACTGCTCGTAGACGGGCAGCACGCGGCTGACCGGTGTCTGCTGGAGCATGAACTCGCTGACCATCACGCCCCACGCGCCGGCCTCGGGGTGCCGCCAGGGCAGGTCGCGGGCGTTCTCGTCGAACCAGTCGATCACCGGGGCGTGCAGGTCCGTCGCGGTGGCGTCGGCGTCGGAGCGGGCGGAGGAGCGGTGCGGGGGCTTCGTGGGCGCAGTCATGGCCCTTCCGATCCTGCCATGCGGACCGGGGCACGCGCGCGTACCGCCACTCGGCCGGGCGAGGTCCCGCGGGCGCGTCACGCGCGCGTGCCCGGGGCCGTGGCCAGAGGTGCAACGGGTGCGATCGGCAAGGAGGGACGGCCGCGCGGACCGAGGACGGGTGCGGGAGAAACGGTTTCCGGGATGATGATCCGGAAAAGTTGCGATCCTGGCGGCGGGTGGGGCCAGCGAAGCCGTCGATCTCTCGTACAGTTTGCGCCGTGGGATCTCTGCGCAATCCGGTCGGGCCGCTTCCCTCCTCCATCTACTGGCGTCGGAGGGTCGTACTGCTGTCCGTGTTCGCCTTGTTGGCGCTGCTGACTCTGTGGGTGGTGACCTCGGGCGGGGGCGGCAAGAAGAACGGTGCCGACGGCGGCGGGGGCAAGAATCCCGCCTCCTCCATCACGCCGGGGCCGTCCGGATCGGGGCCCGCGATCAGCCAAAACCCGGGTGGCCGCGACGAGTCGAGCGACGGCACCTCCAGCGGGTCCGGCTCCGGCTCGGGATCGGGCGCGGACGGCGGCACCGGGTCGGGCGGCTCGGCCGGTGACTCGGCGGGAGCCGGGAGCAACGACGACGGAGCCAACGGCAGCGGGAGCGGGAGCGGAAGCGGCGGCAGTGGCGGCGGCAGCGGTACGGGGACCACGCTGCCGGCCGGGACGACCCTGCCCAACTGCACCGCCGGGGCCGTCACGTTGACCCTGCGCAGTGTCCAGAACTCCTACTCGCCCGACCAGACCCCCACGTTCCAGCTGATCGCGAAGAACGCCTCGGGGAGCGACTGCAAGGTCGATCTCGGGCCGAAGGCCGCGGTGTTGACGATCACTCAGGCCGACGGCGACGACGCGTACTGGTCGTCCGCCGACTGCCCCAGGACCGCGGGAAGCCTGCTGTACCGGGTGCCGGCCGGGAACAGCTTCACGTACCCCGTGAAGTGGGACCGCAAGCCGAGCGCCCCCGAGTGCGCGACGCCTCCGGCGGGGCTGGCCGGAGCGGGTACGTATCTGGTGGAGGCGAAGGCGCCGGGGTTTGCCAAGGCACAGACGTCGTTCGTGCTGAAGGACGACTAGAGCGGCCCGGAGGTGTCGACCGGCTAGACGTACCGCTCCAGGATCGACGACTCCGCCAGCCGTGACAGTCCCTCGCGGACGCTCCGGGCCCGTGCCTCGCCCACGCCGTCCACCGTCTGAAGGTCGTCGACGCTCGCGGCGAGGAGCTTCTGGAGGCCGCCGAAGTGCTCGACGAGACGGTCGATGATCGCGCCGGGCAGCCGCGGCACCTTCGCCAGCAGGCGGAAGCCGCGGGGCGAGACCGCCGAATCGAGGGCCTCGGGAGAGCCGGTGTAGCCCAACGCGCGGGCCACCGTGGACAGTTCGAGGAGCTCGGCGTGACTGAGCGCGTTCAGCTCGTACAGCGCCTCGTCGACCGTGCGGGAGCGCTTGGCCGTGGGCTCGGGAACGTAGTCCCGGACCACCAGCTCGCGCTCCGGCTCCACGCCCGCGATCAACTCGTCGAGCTGGAGGGCGAGCAGCCGCCCGTCCGTGCCCAGTTCGACCACGTATTCGGCGATTTCGGTGGCGATGCGGCGCACCATCTCCAGGCGCTGGGCCACCGCGGAGACGTCCCGGACCGTCACCAGGTCCTCGATCTCCAGCGCTGACAACGTTCCCGCGACCTCGTCCAGGCGGAGCTTGTAGCGCTCCAGGGTCGCGAGCGCCTGGTTCGCGCGGGACAGGATCGCCGCGGAGTCCTCCAGGACGCGGCGCTGGCCGTCGACGTACAGGGCGATCAGCCGCATGGACTGGGAGACGGAGACGATCGGGAAGCCGACCTGCTTGCTGACCCGGTCCGCCGTGCGGTGCCGGGTGCCCGTCTCCTCCGTGGGGATCGTGGGGTCCGGCACCAGCTGGACGCCGGCCCGGAGGATCTTCGACAGGTCGGAGGAGACCACGATGCCGCCGTCGAGCTTGCACAGCTCACGCAGGCGCGTGGCCGCGAACTCCACGTCCAGGACGAACCCGCCCGTGCACATCGACTCGACCGTCTTGTCGGAGCCCAGCACGATGAGTCCGCCGGTGTTGCCGCGAAGGATCCGCTCCAGGCCGTCGCGCAGGGCCGTGCCGGGAGCCACCGCGCTCAGCGCGGCGCGCATCAGGCCGTCGGCACCGGAACTCCCACCGGACTTTCCGGGAGCTGCCGCCCGGTCGTTGGCTGCCACTGCACTCCTCCGGTCACAGGTCTGGGATGCCCCCGTTTCGCGCACTCGTTTCGTACGGACGGGCGAGACCAGGGCAAAGTCTACCGGCGCTCCTCCGCATCCCGTGGGGCGTCTCGTCGACGGGAGCGCGGCAGGACCCGCAGGGCGTCCCCTATGTCCGCGACTTCCAGGACCTTCATGCCCGCGGGGATCTTGCCGGGATCGCTCGGCACGAGCGCGTGGGTGAAGCCCAGACGGTGTGCCTCCGAGAGCCTGCGCTGGACGCCCGTGACCCGTCTGACCTCGCCCGCGAGGCCGACTTCGCCGATCGCGACCAGGTTCTTGGGCAGCGGGGTGTCGCTCGCGGCGGAGGCCAGGGCGAGGGCGATCGCCAGGTCCGCGGCGGGCTCCGAGAGCTTCACTCCGCCGACCGTCGCCGAGTAGATGTCCCGCTTGCCCAGTGCGCTGATCTTGCCGCGCTGCTCCAGGACCGCCAGCATCATCGAGACCCGGGAGGTCTCCAGGCCGGACGTCGTGCGGCGGGGTGAGGGGATCTGCGAGTCGACGGTGAGGGCCTGCACCTCGGCGACCAGGGGGCGGCGGCCCTCCAGGGTGACCGTCAGACAGGTACCCGGGACCGGTTCGTCACGTCGAGTCAGGAAAAGTCCGCTTGGGTCGGCAAGGCCCGTAATGCCCTCGTCGTGCAGTTCGAAGCAGCCGACCTCGTCGGTGGCGCCGTAGCGGTTCTTGACGCCCCGCACCAGGCGCAGGCGCGCGTGGCGGTCCCCCTCGAAGCTCAGCACGACGTCCACGAGGTGTTCGAGGAGGCGGGGGCCGGCGATCGCGCCGTCCTTCGTGACATGGCCCACCAGAAGCGTGGACATGCCGCGTTCCTTGGAGGCGCGGATCAGGGCGCCGGCGACCTCGCGGACCTGGGCCATGCCGCCGGGCGCTCCGTCGATCTCCGGGGAGGCCACGGTCTGCACCGAGTCCATGATCAGCAGCGAGGGCTTCACCGCGTCCAAGTGGCCCAGGACGGCCGCCAGATCGGTCTCGGCGGCCAGGTACAGGTGGTCGTCGATGGCGCCGATGCGGTCGGCGCGCATGCGGACCTGGGAGGCCGATTCCTCGCCGGTCACATACAGCGTGCGGTGTTCGTCGCTCGCCGACTTGGCCGCCACGTCCAGCAGGAGGGTCGACTTGCCGACGCCCGGCTCGCCGGCGAGCAGGACGACCGCGCCCGGTACGAGTCCGCCGCCCAGCACGCGGTCCAGCTCGGGCACACCGGTGGGGCGGGCGGTGGCCGTCCGCCCGTCGACCTGGCCGATGGGCAGGGCGGACGTCGTGACGCGCCCCGGCGTCGTCGTACGGACCGCGGGCGTGCCGTACTCCTCGACCGTCCCCCAGGCCTGGCACTCGGGGCAGCGGCCGAGCCACTTGGCCGTCTGCCAGCCGCACTCCGTGCAGCGGTAGGACGGACGGTCCTTGGTGGTCTTCGTGCGGGCAGCCATGGGGAAACCGTAACCGCCGCCACCGACAGCCGGACGCGCCTGTGGACAACCGGCCTCGCCCGGGCCCGTCCCGAGTGCCTCTTCGTCGTCCCGTGCGGGCCCGCGCGCCCCAGGAAAGGACAGGCACCCCTTGTGTTTTGGCCACGCCCCGTCACGAACGAGCCATGGGACCCCCCTTTACGGTCCCCTTATGAGGGATCGTTTCACCCGTACGGATTAAAAGGACTCAAGGGACAAGAAGACCTAGTTCCGCGCCGCCTACGGTCGCACGGGTGATGAGCAGCAGCCCGGAAATCTCGACCCGCACGACCGGCGCACACCGGGCGCACCGGGAGGCGCGCGACGGCGCTGCGGCGCGCACGCTCGCGCAGCGACCTCCCGCGCGCTACGAGCCCTACCTGGACGGCCTGTTCACCTACTGCCTGTCCGTCCTGTGCGACCACGAAGCCGCCACCGCCGCCCTGGGTGACGTCCTCGCGTTCGCCGAACGGCGTGGCCAGCGCGGCCCCGAAGCGGCGGGCGACCGCCGGGCCTGGCTCTACGCGCTGGCCCGCTGGGCGTGCCTGCGCAAGCTCACCGAGGCCAAGCAGAAACGTCAGAGCGCGCAGAAACGTCAGGGCACGCACGCGGCGACCCGCAACCGCGCCCGCCGGCAGCCGGGTGCGAAGCCCGCGACGGCCACGGGCGCCCCGACCGCCACGGCCTCGGCCGGCCCGCCCGCCTCCGACGAGGCCAGGGAACAGCGCCGGCGTGAGCTGACCCGGCTCGCCTGGCCGGAGGCCGCCGGCACCACCCCGGAACAGCGCGAGGCGCTCGAACTCGCCGTACGCCACCACCTCGCCCCCCACGAGGTCGCCGCCGTCCTCGGCAAGGACCTGGCCGCCGCCCGCGAACTGCTCGCCTCCGCCGCCTGCGAGGTCGAGCGCACGCGCGCGGCGCTCGCCGTCGTCGAGACCGGCGGCTGTCCCGGTGTGGCCCGTCTCACCGGCGAGAACCAGCTCGTGCTCAGCGCCGCCCTGCGCCGCGAGCTCGTCCGGCACGTCGACGACTGCCCGCGCTGCCGCCGGGCCGCCGAACGCGCCGTCCCCGGCCGCTGGCCCGGCGCCGGTGTCACCCCCGCCGAGCTGCCCGTCCTGTCGGCGCCCCGCGCGGAGCTGCACGTGGCCATGGGCCACCTCCCCCGCGCGCGGGGAGCCGCCGCACCGCGCTACGACCGGCGGGGCTTCCCGATGGACCCCAAGGACCGGGCCGCCCGCCGTGAGCGACTCCGCGCGCGTGCCGTCACCACGACCGTC
Organism: Actinobacteria bacterium OV320; assembly: GCA_001298545.1. Lineage (GTDB taxonomy): Bacteria > Actinomycetota > Actinomycetes > Streptomycetales > Streptomycetaceae > Streptomyces > Streptomyces coriariae. The sequence continues at coordinate 19,632 of LJCX01000028.1, read as the reverse complement.
GTCGCCACCGTCGTCGCCGCTCCCGTGCTCGCCCTGTGGGCGGCCTACCGGGGCACACCGACGGGGGAGGGGGTCGAGGGGCGCTCGGCCAGCGCCAGCGAGGCGCAGGGCCCCGACAGCCTCGACGGCGAGACGGTCGGCGGCTACGAGAACGCGGGGAACGCCAGCACCCGCCCCGGGACCGACCTCCCCAAGGGCGACGGACCGGATGTCTCCGTGGAGGTCGTCAGCGTCTCGGGACTCGGCAGGAGCGCCGCCGGCAAGCTCTCCGTGACGGCCACCCACAGGGGCGACACCACCCTCATCACCCTCACCGCGGCGGCCGACGCCGACGGGCCGGTCCGCTGGTCGGCCAGCACGGCGGCCTCCTGGCTCTACCCGAGCCGTTCCACGGGCACGCTGAAGCCCGGCGAGTCGGTGACGATCAAGATGTACGTCGATCATCTGCGCGAGCCCTCCGGGCACTGGCACGCGCGCGTGGCCGTCGCCCCGGCGGGCGCCGTCGTCTCCATCGAGGGCTACGGCACCGCGCCCGGCCCCTCGGACCCGGGCAACGGCCCAGGACCGGGCGGCCCCGGCGGCCCGCCCTCGCCGTCCGACCCGGAACCGACGCCCACGACGCCGTCCTCCCCGGATCCCACACCGACCGATCCGCCGTCCCCGTCCGACCCGGAGCCCACACCGGGCGACCCGACCCCGACCGCCTCGGAGGATCCGACCCCGCCGTCCGACGACAGCGACCCGCCGAGCCCGGCGACGTCGTAGAAGTCGGCCGCAGGCGGTGCAGGCGGTGCAGGCGGTGCAGGCGGCACGGCCCGAGGGGGCCCGCGTGCGGGGATCCCGGCCGTCCCACAGGGGCGAGGGGCTGGGCGCGTCAGGCCGGCGGCCCCTCGGCCCGCCGAGCCGACCCCTCAGCCCCTCAGCCCGCCGACCCCTGTGCCCGCCGGCCGCTCAGCCCTGCGCGTTCGCCGGGTCCGCCGGATGAGGTGCCAGCAGCGGGAGCTGCGAGGCGAGGCGTTGTTCGCACAGCTCGACCAGGCGGTCGTAGCCGGCCTTGCCCATCAGCTCGGTCAGCTCCGGGCGATAGGAGACGTACACCGGGTCGCCCGCGCCGTGTGCCGAGGTCGCGGACGTGCACCACCAGTGCAGGTCATGGCCGCCCGGCCCCCAGCCGCGGCGGTCGTACTCACCGATCGACACCTGGAGCACGCGCGTGTCGTCGGGCCGGTCGATCCAGTCGTACGTCCGGCGCACCGGCAGCTGCCAGCAGACGTCCGGCTTGGTCTCCAGCGGCTCGCGGCCCTCCTTGAGAGCCAGGATGTGCAGCGAGCAGCCCGCGCCGCCCGCGAAACCGGGGCGGTTCTGGAAGATGCACGAGCCGTTGAACGGGCGGGTCTGGCGGGAGCCCTCGTCGTCCTCCGAGACCCAGCCGTCCCGGACGCCCTCGTCGTGGTGCTGCCAGATGTCCGGCGTGAGCCGCGCCACATGACCGGCGACGCGCTTCTCGTCGTCCTCGTCGGAGAAGTGGGCGCCCAGGGTGCAGCAGCCGTCGGCCGCGCGGCCAGGCTGGATGCCCTGGCAGCCGCTGCCGAAGATGCAGTTCCAGCGAGAGGTCAGCCAGGTCAGATCGCACCGGAAGACCTGTTCGTCGTCCGCCGGGTCGGGGAACTCCACCCACGCGCGTGCGAAATCGAGACCCTTCTCGTCCGCGGCCGGCGCCTTCGCTGCCGCTGCCTGGGCCTTGTTCGACTTCTTCGGTGGCTTCACCGGCTTCGCCCGCGAAGAACCGCCGGTCGATTTGTCGGTCTTCGCCTTGTTCGTCTTTGGCACTCGTCCAGGGTAAGTCGCCGGGGGCCGCTTCGGGGACGGCCGAGGTCCCCGTGGGCAGTAGCGTTCCCTACATGAGACTCGGTGTCCTCGACGTGGGATCGAACACGGTGCATCTGCTGGTGGTGGACGCACACCCGGGCGCGTGCCCCCTGCCGGCGCACTCGCACAAGGTGGAACTGCGCCTTGCCCAACTCCTCGACGAGGACGGCGCGATCGGTCCGGAGGGCGTCGACAAACTGATCGCCGTGATCCAGGAGGCACTTCAGGCCGCCGAGGACAAGGGCGTGGAGGACCTGCTGCCGTTCGCGACCTCCGCCGTGCGCGAGGCCAGCAACGCCGACGACGTCCTCGCGCGCGTGCAGGCCGAGACCGGCGTCGAGCTCCAGGTCCTCACCGGCGCCGAGGAGGCCCGGCTCACCTTCCTCGCCGCCCGCCGCTGGTTCGGCTGGTCCGCCGGGAAGCTGCTGGTCCTGGACATCGGCGGCGGCTCCCTGGAGATCGCCTACGGCATCGACGAGGAGCCCGACGCGGCCGTCTCGCTGCCGCTCGGGGCCGGCCGGCTCACCGCGGGCTGGCTGCCCGGCGACCCGCCCGACCCCGAGGACATACGGGCCGTGCGCCGCCACGCCCGTGCGCAGATCGCCCGCACGGTGGGGGAGTTCAAGCGCTTCGGCGCCCCCGACCACGTCGTCGCCACCTCGAAGACGTTCAAGCAGCTCGCCCGCATCGCCGGCGCCGCCCGCTCCATCGACGGCCCGTACGCGCAGCGGCAGCTCAAGCGCGAGTCGCTCGAGGCCTGGGTGCCCCGTCTGGCGGGCATGACGACCGCGCAGCGAGCGGAGCTCCCGGGCGTCTCCGAGGGCCGCGCCAACCAGCTCCTGGCGGGCGCGCTGGTCGCGGAGGGGGCGATGGACCTCTTCGGTGTGGAGAACCTGGAGATCTGCCCATGGGCGCTCAGGGAGGGCGTCATCCTGCGCAAACTCGATCACATGGCGTCGGAGTGACGGACCCGCGCGGCGCCCGCCCGTGACAGGGCCCACTCCGCCGCGCGGGCACGAGTCCCGGGGCGTACCCGCACCCTCCCGTGGCGAACACCACAACGGCGGCCCGGGGCCCGGCACCCGGGTGACCTCACCCCGTAACCTGTCCCCCATGGCAGAGCCAGTCGTGCGGATCCCGGATGCGAAGGTCGCCCTGTCGACGGCCTCGGTCTACCCGGAGTCGACGGCGACGGCGTTCGAGATCGCCGCGCGCCTCGGATACGACGGCGTCGAGGTCATGGTCTGGAACGACCCCGTCAGCCAGGACATCGACGCGCTGCGCAGACTCAGCGACTACCACCGGATCCCGATCCTCGCCGTCCACGCTCCCTGCCTGCTCATCACCCAGCGGGTGTGGTCGACCGACCCGTGGACCAAGCTCCAGCGGGCCCGGGCGGCGGCGGAGAAGCTCGGCGCGAGCACGGTCGTCGTCCACCCGCCGTTCCGCTGGCAGCGCCAGTACGCGCGGGACTTCGTCACGGGCATCTGGCGGATGGCGGACGAGACGGACGTACGGTTCGCCGTCGAGAACATGTACCCCTGGCGCTACCGCGACCGCGAGATGCTCGCGTACGCGCCCGACTGGGACGTCACGAAGGACGACTACCGGCACTTCACGATCGATCTCAGCCACGCCTCCACGGCCCGCGCGGACGCGATGCAGATGATCGACCGCATGGGCGACCGCCTGGGCCACGTCCACCTCGCCGACGGAAACGGTTCGGCGAAGGACGAGCACCTGGTCCCCGGCCGCGGCGCCCAGCCCTGCGCCGAGCTGCTGGAACGGCTCGCGCTGACCGGCTTCGACGGGCATGTCGTCATCGAGGTCAACACGCGGCGCGCGATGTCGAGCGCCGAACGTGAGGCCGACCTGGCGGAAGCCCTGGCCTTCACGCGCCTGCACCTGGCCTCCGCCTCGTCGACGGCCCCCTCGGCCCCGTCAGCCCCGTCATCCGCGACTTCCCCCACGACGTCCCCCGCGACGTCCCCCAAGGCGAAGGTGCCCCGCCGATGACCGGCGTCACCGCCCGCAAGCGCGGCCGCCCCCCTCGTTCGGAGTCGGCGGACACCAGGGACCTGATCCTGACGGCCGCCCGCGAGGAGTTCTCCGAGCGGGGCTACGACAAGACGTCCGTACGCGGTATCGCGAAGGCCGCCGGCGTGGACCCGGCCCTGGTGCACCACTACTTCGGCACCAAGGAGCAGATCTTCGAGGCGGCCGTCGAGGTCGCCTTCGGGCCCGCGCTGGGCGCCCCGGAAGCGGTCGCCGACGGCCCGCTGGACCAGGTCGGCGAGCGGCTCGCCCGCTTCGTCCTCGGCATCTGGGAGAACCCGACGACCCGCAAGCCCCTCCTGGCGATCGTGCGCTCGGCCGTGAACAACGACACCGCGGCCGCCGTCTTCCGCCGCCTGGTCGCCACCCAGGTGCTGCGCCGGATCGCCGGCCGGCTCGATCTGCCGGACGCCGAGCTGCGCGCCGAGCTCGCGGCGGCGCAGCTGGTGGGCTGCGCGATGCTGCGGTACGTGATCAAGGTGGAGCCGCTGGCCTCGGCGGACCTGGAGCTGATCATCGCGCGCGTGGCACCGGTCGTGCAGGGGCACCTGACCGGGCCGTGAGACGCGGCCCGGACACCGCTCGGGCGCGGGCTGCACGCGGGCTGGACCCGGGCTTGGATGCGGGCTTGGATGCGGGCTCGGACGCGGGTCGGAGGTGAGACATACGTCCCGGTATACGGACACCGTGTCCGCCCCCTGGATGACCGGCGTACGCTCGTTAGCAGTCAGAAGTCTCTGATCGCAGTCTCTGAAGGAGCGAGCGACGATGCCCGAGCTGAGGTCCCGCACAGTCACCCACGGCCGCAACATGGCGGGCGCCCGCGCCCTTATGCGCGCCTCCGGTGTACCCGGTGCGGACATCGGCCGGAAGCCGATCATCGCGGTGGCGAACAGCTTCACCGAGTTCGTGCCCGGCCACACGCACCTCCAGCCGGTCGGCCGGATCGTCAGCGAGGCGATCACCGCGGCCGGCGGCATCCCGCGCGAGTTCAACACGATCGCCGTCGACGACGGCATCGCGATGGGCCACGGCGGCATGCTCTACAGCCTGCCCTCCCGCGACCTGATCGCGGACAGCGTGGAGTACATGGTCGAGGCGCACTGCGCCGACGCCCTGATCTGCATCTCCAACTGCGACAAGATCACCCCGGGCATGCTGAACGCGGCCCTGCGCCTGAACATCCCGACGGTCTTCGTCTCCGGCGGTCCGATGGAGTCCGGCCGGGCCACCCTGGTCGACGGCACGGTCCGCACGCTCGACCTCGTCGACGCGATCTCCGACGCCGTGAACGACAAGATCTCGGACGAGGACATCCTCCGTATCGAGGAGAACGCCTGTCCGACCTGCGGCAGCTGTTCCGGCATGTTCACCGCCAACTCGATGAACTGCCTGACCGAGGCCATCGGCCTCTCCCTCCCCGGCAACGGCTCGGTCCTGGCCACCCACACCGCCCGCCGGGCGCTGTACGAGGACGCGGGGCGCACGGTGATGGACATCACCCGCCGCTACTACGAGCAGGACGACGAGACGGTCCTGCCCCGCAACATCGCCACCATCGCGGCCTTCGAGAACGCGATGGCCCTCGACATCGCGATGGGCGGCTCGACCAACACGATCCTCCACCTGCTGGCCGCCGCCCAGGAGGCGGGCGTCCCGTTCGGCCTGGAGGAGATCAACGAGGTCTCGCGCCGCGTGCCCTGCCTGGCCAAGGTCGCGCCGAACGTGGCGAAGGACCGCACGTACTACATGGAGGACGTGCACCGCGCCGGCGGCATCCCCGCCCTGCTCGGCGAACTGCACCGCGCGGGCCTGCTCAACGAGGACGTGTTCTCGGTCCACAGCCCGTCCCTGGCGGACTGGCTGAAGACGTGGGACGTCCGGGGCGGCTCCCCCTCGCCCGAGGCGCTCGAACTGTGGCACGCGGCCCCCGGCTGCGTCCGCTCCGCCGAGGCCTTCTCGCAGTCCGAGCGCTGGGAGGCGCTGGACGTGGACGCCGAGGACGGCTGCATCCGCTCCGCCGAGCACGCCTATAGCAAGGACGGCGGCCTCGCGGTCCTGCGCGGCAACATCGCCGTCGACGGCTGCGTGGTCAAGACGGCCGGCGTCGACGAGTCGATCTGGACCTTCGAAGGCCCGGCCGTCGTCTGCGAGTCGCAGGAGGAGGCCGTCGAGAAGATCCTCAACAAGCAGGTGACGCACGGCGACGTCGTCGTCATCCGCTACGAGGGTCCCAAGGGCGGCCCGGGCATGCAGGAGATGCTCTACCCGACGTCCTTCCTCAAGGGCCGTGGCCTCGGCAAGACCTGCGCCCTGATCACCGACGGCCGCTTCTCCGGCGGCACCTCGGGTCTGTCGATCGGCCACGCCTCGCCCGAGGCGGCCTCCGGCGGCACCATCGCCCTCGTCGAGGACGGCGACCGCATCCGCATCGACATCCCGAACCGCACGATCGAGCTCCTCGTCGACGACGCCGAGCTGGCGCGGCGCGAGGCGGCCCTCGGCGGCGTCTACGCCCCGAAGAACCGCGAGCGCAAGGTGTCCGCCGCCCTGCGGGCCTACGCCGCGATGGCGACGAGCGCCGACAAGGGCGCGGTGCGGGACGTGTCGAAGCTGGGCTGACGCCCGGCACCCGGCGGTCACCCGCCGGGCAGTCGGGCAGTCGGGCAAAGCGTTGCTGTGAGGGCCGTCTCCGCCGTACGGAGGCGGCCCTCGGCGCGTCTTGTCTGCCAGCCGGCACTGGCCGGCGGCTACCGGTCCGCGGCTACTGGCTTGCTGCTACTGGCCTGCTGCTACCGGTCTGTTGTCACCGGCCTGCTCTCGTACCGGCCCGTTGCTACCGGTCTGTTGTCTCCGGCCCGTTGCTGTCGGCCTGTGGCCACCGGCCCGTCGTCACCCGCCCGCTGTAGCCGGCCTGCTGGTGCCCGCCCGGTCTCACCAACCCGTCGGGTCCCGTCCGTCCACCGCGAAGACGGTTCCGTCCGGGGCGCCGGCGTAGACGTGGCCGTCGACCGCCTCGGGCGCGGGCAGCGTGGCCACCACCTCGTCCGAGTTGGCGCCGAGCCGCAGCTGCGTCTGCCCGACGAGCTTGCCTTTCTCGGCGTCCACGGCGAGGAGCCGTCCGTCGGCGGCGCTGAAGTAGACGTGCTCGCCGTCGGCGGCGGGCACCGAACCCCGGCTCACCGACGTCTGAAGGGACCACACCTGCTTGCCCAGGACCGTGTCGACGGCGACGAGCGATCCGTCGAAGGCCAGGAGGTAGACCCGGTCGCCCTGCACGGTCGCCTGCGCCTCCTGGAGCGCGACGCGCAGCTTCACCCGCAGCGACTTCTTGTCCTGCGGGGAGTAGCGGACCACGGCGTCGACCGTGCCGTAGTCGGCGCCCTGGGACAGCAGGACGAGGCTGCCGTCCGTGGTGCCCACGAGGCGCAGCGTGCCGCTGAGCCGCTCGTCCCAGCGCACCTTCCCGGTCGCGGGATCCACGGCCGTGATCCGGGTGTGCCCGTCGTCCGAGGTGGTCGCCGCGTACGCCAGCGGATCCTTCGGGAACGCCGTGAAGTACGGCTCGCTCAGTCCCGGAATGCGCCGGCTCCACACCGACTTCCCCGTCGCGGCGTCCACCCCGGTCACCGTGTTGTCGGCCGCGGTCAGCAACAGGGTGCCGCCGACGCTGCGGACACCCGGGTAGTCCGACAGGTCGCGCTGCCAGCGGGTGGCGCCCGACGCCGGGTCGAGCGCTTCCATCCGCTTGCCCGAGTGCGTGATCACCTGAGCCAGCCCGCCCGAGAGCACCGGGGCCTGGCTCGGCCCGTCGTCGTCGGTGAGGACGTGCCGCCACAGCACCCGCCCGTCGGACGCGTCCACTGCCGACACCAGCCCCTTCTGGACGCAGAGCAGCCGCCGCGCGTCGTAGGTGCACCGGGGCATGCCGCCCGTGCCCGTACCGGCACCCGCGCCGGTGCTGCCCTTCGCCGGCCGCGTGCTCCAGGGGGTGAAGGCCGGTGACGCGGACTGCGAGCCGCCCGCCTTGCCCCGCGCGTCCCGGCCCGGGTCGTCCTCGCCGGGCAGCTGCGTGGCGAGGACCGCGCCGCCCGAGAGGACGACGACCAGCGCGCCGACCGCGAGGGCCAGTCGCCGACGCCGGCTGCGCGGCCGCACCTCCGCCCGGTCCGGTGCCGCGGCGGGCTCCTGCGCACGCTCCGGCTGCCTGGACGCGCCCGCCGACTCGGACGCGCCCGCCGACTCGGCCTCGGCCTCCGACTCGGCCTCCGCCAGCGCCCGCTGCGACGGTATGAACGCCTGCGTGTCGTACGAGGCCGCCACCGACCGCAGTTCCCGCATCAACTCGTCCGGTGTGGGACGGTCCTCGGGTTCCTTGGCCAGACAACGCACCACCAGCGGCGCGAGGTTCCCCGGTACGCCGGTCAGATCCGGCTCGTCGTGCACGACCTGGTAGGCGACGACGTACGGGCTGTCGGAGTCGAACGGCCCGCGTCCCGTCGCCGCGTGCACCATCACCGACCCGAGCGCGAAGATGTCGGCGGCCGGCCCCACCTCGCGCGGCCGTCGGAACTGCTCCGGCGCCATGAAGGGCGGCGTACCGATCAACTTGCCCGTCTCGGTGCGCAGTTCACTGTCCTTCGGTCGAGAGATGCCGAAGTCGATGACCTTCGGCCCGTCCTCGGCCAGCAGGACGTTGCTCGGCTTCAGATCCCGGTGCACGACCCCGACCCGGTGGATGTCCCGCAGCGCCTCCGCGAGCCCGGCCATCAGCCGCCGCAACTCGCCCGCACGCATGGGGCCGTTCTGCTTCACCTGCTCGGCGAGCGTCGAACCGGGAATGAACAGGGTGGCCATCCAAGGCCGTTCGGCCTCCGGATCGGCGTCGACGACGGGCGCGGTGAACGCCCCGCTCACCCGCCGAGCGGCGGCCACCTCCTGCCGGAAACGGCCTCTGAACTCGGGATCCCGGGCGAACTGGGCATGGACGACCTTCACCGCGACCTTCATCCCGGAGGTGCTCCGGGCCAGGTGCACCACGCCCATGCCACCGGAGCCCAGACGTCCGTCCAGGCGGTAGTGGCCGGCGTACTCCGGAAGTTCCGCTTCCGCGCCCGCCCCGGTGTTGCGCTGTGGCGTCATGGACCAACCACCCCCGTGCTGTTCAACCGCGCGCGCGACGCACGGAGCCTAGTCGATGACTCGTCCGGGACAGAGGCGGCTTGCTAGCCTCCGTGTGCGAATCCTGTACATGTGTTTCATTGCGTGGTTTAGGGGAATCAACGTGACCCCATGGCAGTCATGGGGTTCGACGGGGGAGGTTTTTCCATGTCTGTTGACCGTGTGGAAGTGGAAGAGGTCGCGAGCGGCGGGACGGCGGAGGCCGTCGCGACGGCCACGGCGGCCCTCACGTACTACCCGGTCGCCCCGGGCGTCCGGCTGAACGTCCGCAGCGGCCCCGGCACGAGCTACCCGGTCGTCAGGGTCCTGGCCGAGGGCACCAAGGTCCCGATCTTCTGCCAGACCCCCGGCACCTCGGTGTCCGGCCCGTACGGCACGACGAACATCTGGGACAACATCGCCGACAGCCAGTTCGTCTCGGACGCGTACGTGCGGACGGGCAGCGACGGCTACGTCGCCGCCCACTGCGCCTGACACGACCCGGCCCGGCCCTCGGTCCCCGGTCCCGGACCCCGGTCCCGGCCTCGGACCGGGTCCCGGCCCTCGGTCCCGGATCAGCACCGAACGCGGTCGGGACCCGGATCAGAGCCCAGGACCGGACCCGGATCAGGACCGGACTCGAGCCCTGATCCGGACCCTGGTCCGAGGTTGCGCCTCGGACCAGGGTCCGGACTGGCTTTCCGCGGGCTTCCAACAGGTATCGGCCCGGCTTTCGGCGGGTCTCGACCCGGCCTTCAAGCGGTCTCGGACGGGCTAGGACCGCCTTTCGGCGGGCCTCGGACCGGCTCTCGACGGGTCTCGGACCGGCTCTCGACGGGTCTACGAGCAACCCACCCGGGAGCCCGCCTCCGCCCGGAGCCATAATCGTCCCGTGAGCGACGAAAACGGCACCCCGGACACTTCGGCCGGCTCCCGGGACACCTCGACCGGCGCGGCGGGCACTCCCACCGGGACCCCCGCCGGCCGGCCGGGAAGCCCCGCCGGCGCCGGGCCCCGCCCGGAGCCCCTCCGCTTCTTCGGCACCACCTGGGTGGACCACGACCCCGGCTACCGGGGCTACGCGGCCCGCCGCATCGCCGTGGCCGTCGGCTCCCTGGCCGCCGCCGCCGTCTCCTGCCTCGTCCTGCGCTTCGCCTACGAGGGCATCGCGATCGCCGACCTGGGCAGCTTCGTGACGCTCCTGGTCGCCGTGATGTTCGCGGTCTGCACCGCACTCGCCTTCCGCCACACCTGGGAGAGCTTCACCAAGCGCCCCGACCCCGACCGCCAGGCCTCCCTGCGCGGTCTGCTCGCCGTCGGCTTCGTCGGCTCGCTGCTCGCGTACTTCTTCCGCACCCTCACCGAGGCACCCGGCGAGAGGCTCCACCGCGAGGAGTACGACACGGCTCGCGAACAGTACGAACGCCGCTCCACCCGCCGCACGGGGAACCCGTCGAAGAAGCGCCGCCGCGGCTGACCTCCCCTCACCGTGCCGGTGCCACCGGGCAGTAAGGCTGGAGGACGAACCGCGTCTCCAGGCCGACCCGACCCGCAGGTCTGGCCCGCCGACCCGGCCCGTAGGTCCGGCCCGCCCACCCGGCCCGCAGGTCCGGCCCGCGGGTCTGGCCCGCCGACCAAATCCCCATGCCCGCCCGGCAGGCCCGGTCCGCAGACTCAATCCCCAGGCCCGCGCTCCCAGACCCGGGCCGCTAATCCGGTCCACAGCCGCCCCCGGACCTCGGTTCCAGCCCGCGCCCCCGGACCTCCGTCTCCAGCCCCGCGCCCCCGGACCCCGGTCCCCCGCCCCCCCCCCGCCCCGCGCTGTTCCCCTTCCCGTCCGCCTCCCGCCACCATGGCCCCATGACGTCCTCCTACGACACCCCCGGGCACACCACCCGAGCCCACTCCTTCAACTCCGCCGCGGCCCAGTACGCCGCCAACCGCCCCTCCTACCCGACCGCCCTCCTCGACACGATCGAGGAGCTCGCCGGCCGCCCGCTCGCCGGGGCACGGGTCGCGGACGTCGGGGACGGCACCGGCATAGCGACCGCCCTCCTGCACGCTCGCGGCGCCGACGTCATCGCCGTCGAGCCGGGGGACGGCATGGCCGCGCAGTTCCGCCACGCCCTCCCCGACGTGCCGATCGTCCGGGGCGACGGCAACCACCTCCCCCTGGCCACCGCCTCCCTCGACTTCCTCACCTACGCCCAGTCCTGGCACTGGACCGACCCGGCCCACTCGGTTCCGGAGGTCCTGCGCGTCCTGCGTCCGGGCGGCGCGCTGGCGCTGTGGTGGAACACCGGCGCCCTCGACGTGCCCTGGCTCGCGGAGGCGGCCCAGCGCATCGACCGGTACTTCGGGGAGAGCATCCCCGCGAACACCAAGAACGTGAACGCCCATGTCGTCGACCCCACCGGCCGCCTCGGACTGACCCGTCGTGAGGTCCGCTGGAGCCGCCGCGTCCCGGTCGACACGCACCTCGCGAACATCGGCAGCCACTCGCTGTTCCTGGTCCACGGCGAGGAGGCGAGCACCGGCTTTCTCACCGAGGAGCGCGAGCACCTGATGCGGGCCTTCCCCGACGGACTCGTCGAAGAGGTCTACGACGTCGTCCTGCTGCTCGCGACCAGAGCCTGACCGCGCGCGGCGGCCCACCCCGCCAGGGCCGCCGCACACGCGTGATCCACATGTCGCAGCCCGCCCAACTCCAGCCGCACCGCGCGGTCGTGCGGCAGCGCGTCCAACGCGTCCAGGAGCTTCGGCAGCCGCAGGAACGTCGCATGCCCCCGTACCCGTACGACGAGCCCGGCGTCTCCCCGGTCCTCCGTCTCGACGTGCACATGGCTGATCTCCCAGGCCGTCTTCGCCACGGCCAGCGCCAGCCCGACCAACACCCCCTCGAACAGGTTCCCGGCCACGATCGCCACCGCCGTGACCCCGAGCACGACGGCCTCCGCCCGCTGCCCGCACCACAGCTTCCGCGCCTCCCGCCAGGGCACCAGCTTGCAGCCGACGTACATCAGCAGCCCGGCCAGTGCCGCGACCGGAACGGCCCCCAGCACCCCGGGCAGCGCCACGGCGAACAGCAGCAGCCACACTCCGTGCAGCATCCGCGACGCCTTGGTCCGCGCGCCCGCCCGCGCCCCCTCGGAGACGGCACCCCCGGCTCCCGCGACGGTGCTCCGCACGAGGAAGGTCGTCATCGGCAGCGCGCCCAGCACTCCGCACACGGCATTGCCCGCGCCCTGTGTCATCAACTCCCGGTCGTAGTCCGTCCCCCGTCCGTCGGGCAGCCGGTCCACCGCCGCGGCGCCGAACAGCGACTCCGCCGACGCGATCAACGCGAACGCCACTACGGTCCCGATCACCCCCACTTCCGTCAGCCGTCCGAGATCCGCCGCCTCCGGCACCCGTACGGCATTCCACAGCCCCCGCACCTGGACCCGCCGCACCTCCAGGTCGAACACCCACGTCACGCCAGCCGCCGACGCCACCGCGACCAACGGCGCCGGAACCAGCCGCGCACCACGCCGCCAACGCCCCCACAGCAGCAACACGACCATCGTGGCACCCCCCACTGACAACGCCACCGGATCCACCCGCCCGGGCAGCGACACCAACCCGGTGAGCCGGTCGAACCCGCCCGCCGGCGCGGTCGCGTCCCCGAGGGCGTACACCTGTCCGGCGACCAGTACCAGCCCGATCCCGGCGAGCATCCCGTGCACGACGGCCACCGACACGGCCCGGAACCACCGCCCCAGCCGCAGCGCGCCGAGCCCCAGCTGCACCAGCCCGGCGGCGAGGACGAGCACGCCGAGCGCCGCCACGCCGTCCCGCTGGACGGCCTCGTGGACGAGCACGGTCAGCCCCGCCGCCGGCCCGCTCACCTGGAGGCTGCCGCCGGGCAGTGCCCCGACCACCAGCCCGCCGACGATGCCGGTGATCAGCCCCAGCTCGGCGGGCACACCGGAGGCCACGGCGATGCCCACACAGAGGGGGAGCGCGACGAGAAACACGACGAAGGAAGCGAACAGGTCGGCCTTACGGACACCACGGAGCAACACGACGGCACCTCCAGGAGGAAACGGGAGATGCGTGGGCGCGCCGCACCGGGGGAGGGCACGACGACGAAGCTGCGCGGACCGGGACGAGGGCGAGGCCGACGCTCCGGAAGCGCATGAATTCCATTGTCGGTTGAAACGACCGGCCGCACGGGAGGTTCCTGTGGTGACCCGGTGAACACGGAAGCGAAGGAACCGGAACATCCCCTTCCAACACCACCCCAGCGCGCCCGCACCACCCCCGCGCGCCCGCACCCCCCCACCACCCCCACGCGCCCGCGCCACTTGACGCCCCAGCGCACCCCGGAGCATTATTCATCGCATGATGAATTTTAAGCCGGACTCCCGCCCACCCGGGGAGAACACGACCCAGGCTCCACCCGCTCCACCCGCCCCACCCGCCGTACAGGCCGAGAACCTGACCGTCGTCCGAGGCCCCCGCACGGTCCTGCGCACCCTCGACTTCACCGTCCCCCGCGGCCAGATCACCGGCCTGCTGGGCCCCTCCGGCTGTGGCAAGTCGACCCTCATGCGCTCGATCGTCGGCACCCAGGACAAGGTCACCGGCACCCTCGACGTCCTTGGCCGGCCCGCGGGTCACCCCGCCCTCCGCACCCGCATCGGCTACGTCACCCAGGCCCCCTCCGTCTACGACGACCTGACGATCCGCCAGAACCTCGACTACTTCGCCGCGATCCTCGACCCGGGCCGAGCGGCAGCGGACCGCCGCCACGAGAACGTGACCCGGGCCATCGCCGACGTCGACCTCACCACCCACGCCGACGCCCTCGCCGGCAACCTCTCCGGCGGCCAACGCAACCGCGTCTCACTGGCCGTGGCACTCCTGGGCACCCCGGAACTCCTGGTCCTCGACGAACCGACCGTCGGCCTGGACCCGGTCCTGCGCCGCGACCTGTGGAACCTCTTCCACGACATCGCCGCCGCCCGGGGCGCGACCCTGCTGATCTCCTCCCACGTGATGGACGAGGCCGAGCGCTGCCACCGCCTGCTCCTCATGCGCGAGGGCGAGATCCTCGCCGACGCCACCCCCGAGGCCCTGCGCACCCGCACCGGCGCCGACACGGTCGAGACGGCCTTCCTGCACCTGGTGGACGCGGCGACAGAGACGGCCCGCACGAAGGAGACCCCCACAAAGAAGACCCCCACAAAGAAGACCTCCACAAAGAAGACCTCCGCAAAGGAGGCCCCCACGAAGGAGGCCCCCACGAAGGAGGCCCCCACGAAGGAGGCCCCCACGAAGAAGACCCCCACGAAGGAGACCCCCACGAAGGAGACATCCCGATGACCACGACCACGCCCACCACCACAGGCACGACCACGCCCACCGCCCCGGCTCCCGCCCCCGCACCCACCACCAGCGCCCTGAGCCTCTCCCGCACCACCGCCACCGCGGCCAGGGTCCTGCGCCAACTGCGCCACGACCCCCGCACCATCGCGCTGCTGGTCCTCATCCCCTGCGTGATGCTGTTCCTGCTCCGCTACGTCTTCGACGGCAGCCCGCGCACCTTCGACAACATCGGCGCGTCCCTCCTGGGCATCTTCCCGCTGATCACGATGTTCCTGGTCACCTCGATCGCCACCCTGCGCGAACGCACCTCGGGCACCCTCGAACGCCTCCTCGCCATGCCCCTCGGCAAAGGCGACCTGATCGCCGGTTACGCCCTCGCCTTCGGCACCCTCGCGATCATCCAGTCGGCCCTGGCCACCGGCCTGGCGGTCTGGTTCCTCGACCTGGACGTCACGGGCAGCCCCTGGCTCCTCCTCCTGGTCGCCCTCCTCGACGCCCTCCTCGGCACCGCCCTGGGCCTCTTCGTCTCGGCCTTCGCGGCCTCGGAGTTCCAGGCGGTCCAGTTCATGCCGGCGGTGATCTTCCCCCAACTCCTCCTCTGCGGCCTCTTCGCCCCCCGCGACACCATGCACCCCGCCCTGGAAGCTGTCTCCGACGTCCTCCCCATGTCCTACGCGGTCGACGGCATGAACGAGGTCCTCACCCACACCGACATGACGGCCACCTTCGTACGAGACGTCCTCATCGTCGGCGGCTGCGCCTTCCTGGTCCTGTGCCTGGGAGCGGCCACTCTCCGCCGCCGCACAGCGTGACCCACCAGCCCGTCCGGCGCTTGAGGACGAGGCCGTCCAGGCCGAAGGGGGTCTGGGGGCACAGCCCCCAGGGACGGGACGGGAAGGGGCGGCGGGGGCGAGAAAACGACGTCCGCCCACCGGACAGGCAAGCCGGACAGGCACCCCCGGTGCGACGATGAACCCCGGACGACGCAACCCCCGGAGGACCCCGCACCATGACCCAGAAAGTCGCAGTCCTCGGCACCGGCAAGATCGGCGAAGCCCTCCTCAGCGGCATGATCCGAGGCGGCTGGCCCCCCGCCGACCTCCTCGTCACCGCCCGCCGCCCGGAACGAGCCGAAGAACTCCGCACCCGCTACGGAGTCGCCCCGGTCACCAACGCCGAGGCCGCCAAGACCGCGGACACCCTGATCCTCACGGTCAAACCGCAGGACATGGGCACCCTCCTCGACGAGCTCGCCCCGCACGTCCCCGCCGACCGCCTGATCATCAGCGGAGCCGCCGGTATCACCACCGCCTCCATCGAGGAGCGCCTCGCCGCCGGCACCCCGGTCGTCCGCGTCATGACGAACACCCCCGCCCTCGTCGACGAGGCCATGTCCGTCATCTCCGCCGGCACCCACGCCACCGCAGCCCACCTCGCGCACACCGAGGAGATCTTCGGCGCCGTGGGCAAGACCCTCCGCGTCCCCGAGTCCCAGCAGGACGCCTGCACCGCCCTCTCCGGCTCCGGCCCGGCGTACTTCTTCTACCTGGTCGAAGCCATGACGGACGCCGGCATCCTGCTCGGCCTGCCCCGCGACAAGGCCCACGACCTCATCGTCCAGTCCGCGATCGGCGCCGCGACGATGCTCCGTGACAGCGGCGAACACCCGGTCAAGCTCCGCGAGAACGTCACGTCCCCGGCCGGCACCACCATCAACGCCATCCGCGAACTCGAGAACCACGGCGTACGGGCCGCGCTGATCGCCGCCCTCGAGGCCGCCCGCGACCGCAGCCGCGAACTGGCCTCGGGCAAGAAGGACTGACGCCGCCGGGGCGGTCAGGCGCCGGCCGCCCCCACGAGCTCCTCGGTCGTCACCACCCGCGCGAACCCGCCCCCGTGCAGGGACACCGCCGACGCCTGGGCGATCTCCTCCGCACTCCGCCGCCAGCCGAACGGACCCTCCAGGTCGAACGTGTACGTCGCGTCGTACGCGAACAGCACGTCGTACCCGAGGTTCCCGCCCATCCGCGCCGTCGTCTCCGCGCACATGTTCGTCTGGATGCCGGCCACCACGATCTGCGAGATCCCCGCCGCGGTCAGCCAGGCGCCCAGATCCGGCGTCCCGAGGAACGCCGAGTTCACCGTCTTGGTCAGGAGCAGCTCGGCCCCGGAGCCCTTCCCGCGCCGCTCCTCCACGTACTCCTTGAAGTCGTTCCCCTCATACCCCAGCCGCAACGGCGACCCCGGCTTCACCGAGTCGTGCCGCACGAACACGACCGGCCGCCCCGTCCCCTGCCATACGTCGATGAGCGCGGCGATGTTGTCATCGGCCCCGGGATTGTTCCGCGCCCCCCAGAAGTCCAGCTCCTCGAAGCCCTTCTGCACATCGACGACCACCAGCGCTGCGTTCTCCGCGATATCCATGCCCTCGATCCTGCCGCCGGGACCGCCCCCGCCCCAGCAGGTCGGAAGACAGCGATCGATGGTTTACTGCCACTCATGAAGCCTGCGTACCGGGTCGCCCTCGTCGCCTTCCCCGGCATCCGCGCCTTCGACGTCTCCGTCATCACCGAGGTCTGGGGCACCGACCGCACCGACCGCGGCGCCCCCGCCTTCGACCTGCGCCGAGTCGCCACCGACAGCGCTTCGGTCCCGATGCGCGGCGGCCTGGCCCTCGCCCCCGACCGCACCCTCACCTGGCTCTCCCGAGCCGACCTGATCCTGGTCCCGGGCCTGGACGATCACGTCACCCCCGCTCCCGCCCCCGTCCTGGACGCCCTCCGCCGCGCCCACGCCCGCGGCACCACCCTCGCGGCCCTGTGCGGCGGCGCCTTCACCCTCGCCCAGGCCGGCCTGCTCGACGGCCGCCGAGCGATCACCCACTGGGGCCTGATCGACCTCCTCCGCACACACCACCCCCGAGTGAACGTCGTCCCCGACGCCCTCTTCATCGAGGACGACAACATCTGGACCGCCGCCGGCACGGCAGCCGGCATCGACCTCTGCCTCCACCTGGTCCGCCGCTCCCACGGCGCCGAAGCGGCCGCCACCATCGCCCGCTCGATGGTCACCGCCCCCTTCCGCACCGGCACCCAGGCCCAGTTCATCGAACACCCCACCCCACGCGCCGACCGGGACGCCGACACCCTCGCCGCCGTACGCGACCACGCGCTGCGCCACCTGCACGAACCACTCACCGTCGCCGCCCTGGCGGCGCGGGCCGGCATGTCCCCCCGTAGTTTCGCCCGCCACTTCACGGCCGAGACCGGCGTCACCCCCCTGCGCTGGCTCCTCGACCAGCGCATCGCCGCGGCCCAGAAACTCCTCGAACGCACCGACCTCCCCATGCCCGAGGTGGCCCGGCGGGCCGGCTTCGGCAGCGAGGTCACGATGCGCCAGCACTTCGCATCGCGCCTCGCCACCAGCCCACGCGCCTACCGGACCGCGTTCAGCACCCGATCGGCGACCGGCTCCGGCGCGGGCGGAAGCAACCCGATCGCGCGATAGGCGCTGTCCACGACCGGCCGTGCCATCGCCCGGGCCTTCGCCGCCCCGTCCCGCAGCACCGCCTCCACATGGACGGGATCCGCGCACAGCTCCCTGTGTCTGGCCTGCACCGGCCGCAGGACCTCGACCACCGCGTCGGCCGTGTCCTTCTTCAATGCGCCGTACGACCCATAGGCACCGGCCAGTGCCTCCGGCTCCCCGCCCGTACACGCGGCGAGGATCTCCAGCAGATTGGCGAGCCCCGGCCGCTCCCCCCGGTCGTACACGACCTCCAGCCCGCTGTCGGTGACGGCCCGCATGACCTTCTTGCGCACCACATCGGGCTCGTCCAGCAGATAGACGATCCCCGGCCCGAAGGCGTCGCTCTTGCCCATCTTCGACGTCGGCTCCTGGAGGTTCATCACCCGCGCCGCCACCGCCGGATGCGTGGCCTTCGGTACGACGAACGTGTGCCCGTACCGCTGGTTGAACCGCACGGCCAGATCGCGCGTCAGCTCTACATGCTGGGCCTGGTCGTCGCCCACCGGCACCTCGTCGGCCCCGTAGGCAAGGATGTCCGCCGCCATCAGCACGGGATAGGTCAGCAACGACAGCCGCACACTGCCCCCGCGCTCCCGCTCCCGCCCGGACTTCTCCTTGTACTGGATCATCCGCCGCATCTCGCCGTCCGTGGCCACGCACTCGAGCAGATACGACAACCGCGCGTGTTCGTCGACATGACTCTGTACGAACACGGTGCACAGCTGTGGATCCAGTCCCGCCGCCAGCAACAGCGTCGCCGCCTGCCGACTGAGCCGACGCACCCGCGCCGGATCGTGCTCCACGGTCAGCGCGTGCAGATCGACGACACAGAAGAGCGAGTCCGCCCGGTGCTGGTCGACCTCGGCCCACTGCCGCAGAGCGCCCAGGTAGTTCCCCAGCGTCAGATGCCCGGTCGGCTTGACCCCGCTGAAGACCCGCTTCATCTCTCCACCTCCTGGTCGAGACCGCCACTCCGGCCGGCCGACCCTCTGGAACCCTGGAGGGGGAAACGAGAACGGCCGCCGAAGCGGCGGCCGTTGAGTGCATACGTGAGCACGGCCGCCGTCAGGCGGCCCACCACAGCTGGGTGCACGTACGCGTAGTCATGTCCGTCAGAGTACGCCTCAGGGGTGTCCGAGGGACATGAGTTGACACACCCCGACCCGATACGTAGTGTTCTCCGAGTTGTTCGACGTGAGCGCCGACCCCGGTCGGTCCCCGGACAGCCATTTCGCAAGTACCAACCACCTATCGACGCGCAGTCGATTCGTCTGCCGTCGTGTCGTTGTCATGTGTATTCGCGAAATGAGGAATCCGCGTTCGAAAGGACGCAGGACCCCGATTGGCTTCGGTGGCCGGGAATCCGCTAAAGTCTCACTCGTCGGAACGGCCCAACAGCCGGGAAGACAAGCCCGCTCTGACTGGGAATCAGGCCCGAAAGGATCTGATAGAGTCGGAACCGCCGGAAAGGGAAACGCGAAAGCGAGAACCTGGAAAGCACCGAGGAAATCGGGTCGAGAAAAGATCTGATAGAGTCGGAAACGCAAGACCGAAGGGAAGCGCCCGGAGGAAAGCCTGAGAGAGTCTCTCGGGTGAGTACAAAGGAAGCGTCCGTTCCTTGAGAACTCAACAGCGTGCCAAAAATCAACG
>LJCX01000027.1 GCA_001298545.1 Actinobacteria bacterium OV320 | reverse complement strand
TCGTCTACGGACTCAAGCGCCCCGACCCCTCGCCGGCCTGGTTCGGCTTCCACGAGGTCTTCCACGCCCTGACCATCGCCGCCTTCACCGCGCATTACACGGCCATCCTCCTGGCAGCCACCTGACCGCGTCGACGGCGGTCCACGGCCGCTGTCTCGCGGGACCTACGGGGCATTGCCGCTCGTAGGCCCGCACGGTTGGTCACGCGTGGCTGAGGATGACGAGCAACGCGGTGACCTCCGCGAGGGCCTGGGCGCTGAGTGCCGCCCGCCGAACCCGCACGGCCGGGGCGGCCACGGCGACGAGGAAGGCCACAGCGCCGACGCCTGCACTCCATTCGAACAGCCAGCCGGGCAGACCGGGGCTGCAGCGCTCGCCGTACGTCAGGCACCGCCCGGCCCGTTCCGAGGCCAGTGTCAGCACGCCGGTCGCCACGGCTGCCGGTACGAAGAGGAGGGCGGCCACGGCGGCCCACCGTCGTGTGCGGTTCGTCGGCGACGCGGACTGGACCGGGGGAGCGGGGACGGCGGCGGAGGTGGATGCGTTCATGCCTCCATCCCATCCGGGCCGCCGACGCCGCACAGCCGTCCGGTTACTCAGATCCCGGGTGCCGCGTACTCAGGTGGTAGGTGGACCCTCGCCGCCGCCGCCGCCTCCTGCCGGCCGGGCGAGCACCCCGGCTCGACACCCAGCGAGCGGTGCACTCTTCCCACTCCGGTCCGGGACCTCGCTCAGCCTGCGCCGACGCCGTCCGCCGTATCGGGTTCGCTGTCGAGGACATCCGCAGGGGGTTGGGGGCTGGGCGAGTGGCGGCCGCCTGAGGTGTGTCGGGAAGGCTCATGCCGCCGGGTGTCCTAAGACCGCCGTCCTCTGGCGAACGCGCGTAGAGGTCGGGCACCATCTCCCTGCACTGCGCGTACCGCCCGCACAGCCGTTCCACAGGAAGCACGGTCGTCCGCAGGAAGGTTCCCTCATGAAGTTCCGCTCCGCACTGACCGCCCTCGCGCTCGTGGTCGCCCCCGGCGTCGCCGTCCTCGGCACCGCGACCGACGCCTTCGCCGTCACCAAGGTCAGTCACGCCACGGCCACCTCGATGTTCCGCGAGGTGGGTATCACCTGGTCCTCGTCCGGCAATTGCTCCGACCGCAACAACTCCACCTGTACGTCCTTCGAGCAGCTGAACCTGCCCACCGCCCAGGGCGCGCAGACGCTGAAGCGGGCCACCGGCTGCGCGCTCAACATCACCGGCGGCACGGAGACCGGGCACGCGAGCGGCACCTACTCGCATTGGAACGGCTACAAGCTCGACTACGGCAAGAACACCTGCGTCACCAACTACATCAAGAACACCTTCACTTACATCGGCCTGCGCGGCGACGGCGCCCCGCAGTACCGCTCGGGCTCCGGCAACGTCTACGCAGACGAGGGCAACCACTGGGACGTCCTGTACTACAACTGCGGCGGATGCTGAACGCGAGTTTATATATGTGAACCCTGGAGGGCTGGGGAGGCGGTGAGGGCGTGGAGGTTCATGGCTCACTGTGGCGTGTAGCGCCGCCCTGGGTGTCCCGATCGGGTAGCGATGAGAGTTCGACGGATCGATCGGCGTTCACATACTTGTCACCCCGTGGTGACCGCCCTATCCTCGCGTGGAGAAAGCGCTTTCCCGGTTCCTGTTGACCGTGCCGGGGAAGCGGCCCGCGGTATTGGCCGTGGAGCAGCCCGCGCGCCGCAACCGATCCGGCGCAAGGCTGGCCAGGGCTGACCGTATCGAGGTGCCGACGCGCCAGGACTCCGGGATGCGCTCCGGGGCGCGGACGCATCGCGCTCGTCGCCGTGGCCGCGGCGACGGGCACCCGCACCAGGGGCCGGCCGGGGCTTCTGTGGTCCCGTTCCCCCGGTTGTCCCGCTCTCGGCGGCGTTCCCACCCGCGTCGCCTCGGCATGCGTGCGTCCCGACCTGGTCCCGGCCGCGTCGCTCGTATGACCTTCGCGCCGCTGTCATCACAGCGGCACCGCCCGCACCACATCGGCATCACCACCCCTTCCGGCCGTGGCGACAACGGCATCCACACCAGGTCGGCAGGGGCCCGCTTCGATACCCGCATGGCATGAACATGGCATGGGTGCGCGATCTCGACGGCCCCGATCAGGGCACCGACGTGCGCGGCACCCCCGTACGCGATGACGAAAGACGAGGCAAGGATGAGAAAGCCAGTCGCTCTGCGACTCTCCGCGGCACTCGGCACGCTGGCCCTGGCGGCTGCGACAGGCGTGGTCCTGTCCATGCCCACCGCGTCGGCGGCCGGCGCCGGCGCGACCGGATACGCCACCCAGAACGGCGGCACCACCGGCGGCGCCGGCGGCACGACGGTCAAGGCCACCACGGGCACCCAGATCCATGAGGCCCTGTGCGGCCGGGCCAGTACCAGCACCCCGATCACCATCCAGGTAGAGGGGACCGTCACCGTCGGCAACACCGCGAAGGTGTCGGGCGCCGGCTGCAACACCGCCGCCGGCGTGATCGAACTGAAGGGCATCAGCAACGTCACGCTCATCGGCGTCGGCGGCGGAGCCGTGTTCGACCAGATCGGCATCCACATCCGCCAGTCCAGCAACATCATCGTCCAGAACGTGACCGTCCAGAACGTGAAGAAGTCGGGCTCGCCCACCTCGAACGGCGGTGACGCCATCGGCATGGAGAGCGACGTGCACAACGTCTGGGTCGACCACGCCACGCTGATCGCCTCGGGCGGTGAGTCGGAGGGCTACGACGGCCTGTTCGACATGAAGGACAGCACCCAGTACGTGACCCTGTCCTACAGCATCCTGCGCAACTCCGGGCGCGGCGGTCTCGTCGGCTCCAGCGACAGCGACCTCGCCAACGGGCCGGTCACCTTCCACCACAACCGCTACGAGAACATCGACTCCCGCACCCCCCTGCTGCGTGGCGCCACCGCCCACATCTACAACAACTACTACGTCAGCCTGAACGAATCGGGCATCAACCCCCGGGCCGGCGGCAAGGCCAAGGTCGACAACAACTACTTCAAGGACTCCAAGGACGTCCTCGGCACCTTCTACACCGACCTGCCGGGATACTGGCAGGTCAGCGGAAACATCTTCGACAACGTGACCTGGTCGGAGCCGGGCGAGGACAACAACCCCGCAGGGCCCAACCCGACGTCGAACACGACCGTCAGCATCCCCTACGCCTACAGTCTCGACACCGCCACCTGCGTGCCGTCGATCGTGACCGCGACCGCGGGCGCGAACAACGGCCTGAAGGTGTCGGACGGCAACTGCGCCGCCACGACACCCACCGCGACCGCCACTTCGACTCCCACGTCGACCGCCACTGCCACTGCCACGCCGACCGCCACCGCGACGTCGACGCCCGGTGGGAGCAACCTGAGCATCGGCGCGGACGCCGACGGTTCCAGCAAGGCGTCCGGCACCAGCTACGGCAACGTCCGGGACGGCGACACGAGCACCTACTGGTCGCCGGCCGGCTCGACCGGCTCCATCTCGATCAAGTGGGGTTCGGCCACCACCATCTCCAAGATCAACATTCGGGAGGCCTCCGGTGCCACCGGCAACATCGGCTCCTGGCGGGTGCTCAACGCCGACACCGGGGCGGTGCTGACCTCGGGCAGCGGAGCGGGCACCATCTCCTTCACATCCACCTCGCTGAAGAAGGTCACCTTCGAGATCACGGGCTCGACCGCCACCCCGAGGGTGGCCGAGTTCGAGACCTACGCCTGAGAAGCTGTCCGGCCGACCATGTGACCTCCGCCTGATCAGCTCGTCGTCTCGGCCATGGGGCGGCCGAGGGAGAAGGGGGAGGGCGCGGGGGGAGGGCGCGGGGGAACGCGGTGATCTGTCGGACGCGGAGCAGGAACGGCTGCGACCGTTCCTGCCCGTGAGCAGCGGCCGGTGCGGGCGGTGCGGCCGGTGGGGTGGTGCGGTCGGTGGCACGACCCCTGGCAGGTGATTCGACGGAAATCCTGGCGGGGTCGGGAGGGATCCTGGAGGAGATCCCTACGCCCCGAGGCCGTCCGGGGGCCGGTATTCGGCCCCCAACCCCATCCGGGTCACGCTTTCGTGCATCAGCAGTTCGAACATCGGCTCCTGGTCGCTGACCAACGGGGTCAGGTGCTCGAACACCTCCAGCGCCACCTGTCCGTAGAGAGTGCGCCAGCACGACAGCATGACGATCAGTGCGCCGAGCGGCATCTCCACGCCTGTGGCGGCGCGGTAGTCGGCGATCTGCCGCCGCATCCGTGGGGCGAGTTCGTCGTCGGCCAGGACGGGGTAGGGGCGGGCCGCCCACAGCCGCATGTGCTCGGCGCCCCAGAGGGCGGCGAGGTGCCGCACCCACTCGGCGGTCACATCGGTGTGGGTCACACCGGCGGCCACGGTGGGCGTGCCGAAGAGCAGACGGAACTCCTGGCGATGTGCCAGGGCCCAGTGGCGGAACACCCGGGCCGGGGCGATCAGCCGGGCCGCGAAATCCGTTTCACGCTCCCCCTCGATGGCCTCCCGCAACTGGTCCGTGAGCTCGGCGACGATGTCCCGGGCCGTGCGCCGCACGATGTCCCCGAGATCGGCGAAGTGCCGGTAGAGAGCCGCCGGGGTCACTCCCACCCGACGGGCGATCTCGGCGAGCGTCAACGCCTCCACACCCTGCCGGGTGATGACCTCCCGCGCCGCCGCGCGCACATCCCTCGACATCTGGCGGCGCAGCCGTTCGCGGCGCGTGGGAGCAGGCATCGTACGGTCGTCGTCCTCCGGAGGCTCACGCAGCACGACGAACACGTTGACGGTCCGCACGTCACCACCGCCGGTGATGTACTGCGTGCCACCGTGCTGGGCCGCGTTGCTCTGCCCCGGCACCGCGGCCGCCGTCGACGGGCTCGGGTACCCCGCCTCGCCGCTCACCGCGGACCCCGGCTTTCCCGGCCGACGTTGACGTGGACGTTGAGGTCCCCGCTCAGGGTGATGTGCTGCGTCCCGCCGTCGCGGGCGGTGTTGTGCTGCGAGCAGCTTTGCCGGGACCGGGACCGGGACCCGGACCCGGACCCGAGCCGGTGACCGGGCTCCCGCTCCGCCGTACCGGTCCCCGCGATGTCCGTGGCCGCACGACCGAGCCGGCCCGACCCGACGCGCCCCGTCTCGACCGTCTCCCTCTCGACTCGCGCCATCTCGATCTGCGCCGTCTCGACTCGCTCCGGCTTGTCCCGCGTCGCCTTGTCCCGCGTCGCCTTGGCCTGCTCCGCCTTGGCGTGCTCCGCCTTGGCGTGCTCCGCCGTGGCCGGTGCCGGCTTGTCTTGTGCCGCCTCACCCCCCGCCGCCGCGCTCCGTCCGCGGGCCGATTTCCCCCGGCTGTGGCGGCCCGCGAACCGCAGTCGTGCAGACCGCCAGACGTCTGTCGCCACGGCCCCCGCCATTGCCGTTCCGCCGGCTGTCGCCAGCCCCCACAACGCCTCCGTGAGCATGTTTCTCCTGTCGCGCCCGCGGCACCGCGTGTGCCGCTGCCCGAGAAACGTTCAGGGGCATGACCAAGTAACGGGCCGCAACTTTGTATGTGGCCGTTGTTCGGTGCGCGAGGAACGTGCGTACCGGCTCGGCGTACGCCGGCTCGCCGGGGGCGCACGCAGGTACCGGGCTTGGCAGGGCTGAGGCCGGGCACGGGTCCGCCGTTCTCGGCGCGCGGCCGATCACCACGGTCGCCGGTCCCGGCGGCCGAGTCGTATGCCCAGCAGCCGCAGGAGTGGCCTCGCGCAGCCCGGACCCCGACGGCTCGCGCAAGGGGAACGCAACCGCTTGTGAAGCCACAACCCGCTCCGCGCACCGGCGACGTAACCGCTTAGGAAGCCGGAACCTGTTTCCGTCCAGCAGCGACGAAACCGCTTACGTGCGAGCCCGGCACCTGTCCCGCGCAACGGAAACGTAACCGCTTACACCCGCGCCCGGACCTCGTCCCCGCACAACGGGCCCGTAACCGCTTACGCGCACCCCCGGACCCCGTCCCCGCACAACGGATCCGTAACCGCTTACGCGCACCCCCGGCCCCCGCCCCCGCACAACGGGCCCGTAACCGCTTACGCGTCCGGAACCCGACCCCGCCCCGCCCCCGCCCCCGCACGGAACCTCCCCGCCCGCCGCCCCGGATAGCCTGCCCTCCTGCGGGCGGCAGCGGCTCGCTCACATCAGCCCGCCCCCCGGTGTGCGCCGGGCTTAACTCCTGGCGGCCGGTCCGGGAGACACCTGCGTAATGCACGGTTCGTACCGTCACAGAGGCTTGCAAGAGGCTCTCACCAGGCTGATCGTCAGAAGGAAAGGGGCGCCCGTGGCCGCGTTGGACCCGCGGACCGTCGACGCGACCACGACGAAGGTGCGCACGGTCTGCTCGTACTGCGGTGTGGGCTGCGGCATGCTCCTCGACATCGGCCGCGGACCGGACGGGCGCCGTACGGTCCTGAAGGCGTCCGGCGACAAGCAGCACCCGGCGAACTTCGGCCGGCTGTGCACCAAGGGCGCGACCACCGCCGACATGCTCGCCGCGCCAGGCCGACTGGCCGGCGCGCTCGTCCGTCCGGACCGCGGCGCGGAACCCGAGCCCGCCCCCGTGGACGAGGCGATCGCCGAGACGGCACGACGGCTGCGGGCGATCGTCGACGAGCACGGCCCCGACGCGGTCGCCCTCTACGTGTCCGGTCAGATGAGTCTCGAAGCGCAGTACCTGGCGAACAAGCTGGCCAAGGGTTACCTGCGTACCAACCAGATCGAGTCGAACTCCCGACTCTGCATGGCAAGCGCCGGAACCGGTTACAAGCTTTCTCTCGGCGCCGACGGTCCGCCAGGCTCCTACGAGGACCTCGACAGGGCGGACGTCTTCCTCGTCATCGGTTCCAACATGGCCGACTGCCACCCGATCCTGTTCCTCCGGATGATGGACCGGGTGAAGGCGGGCGCCAAGCTGATCGTCGTCGACCCGCGCCGCACCGCCACGGCCGCGAAGGCCGACCTGTTCCTCCAGGTCGCGCCGGGCACCGACCTCGCCCTCCTCAACGGCCTGCTCCACCTCCTGCACGAGAACGGTCACACCGACCCCGACTTCGTCGCCGCGTACACCGAGGGCTGGGAGGCCATGCCGGAGTTCCTCGCCGACTACGCGCCCGCGACGGTCGCCGAGATCACCGGCATACCGGAGGACGACCTCCGCACGGCGGCCCGGCTGATCGGTGAGGCGGGGGAGTGGACCAGCTGCTGGACGATGGGCCTCAACCAGTCCACGCACGGCACCTGGAACACCAACGCGCTCATCAACCTCCACCTCGCCACCGGCAGGATCTGCCGCCCGGGCAGCGGCCCCTTCTCCCTCACCGGACAGCCCAACGCCATGGGCGGCCGGGAAATGGGTTACATGGGCCCGGGGCTGCCCGGCCAGCGCTCCGTTCTCGTCGAGGGCGACCGTGCCTTCGTCGAGGAACTGTGGGGGCTCGAGCCGGGCACGATCAGGGCCGACGGCGTCGGCAAGGGCACCGTCGAGATGTTCCGGAAGATGGCCGAGGGCGACATCAAGGCCTGCTGGATCATCTGCACCAACCCGGTCGCCTCCGTCGCCAACCGCAGGACGGTCATCGAGGGGCTGGAGGCCGCCGAGTTCGTCGTCGCGCAGGACGTCTTCGCCGAAACCGAGACAAACGCTTACGCCGATGTTGTCCTGCCGGGTGCGATGTGGACCGAGACCGAGGGCGTCCTCATCAACAGCGAGCGCAACCTCACCCTTGCCCGGCCCGCCGCCGACCCGCCCGGCGAGGCCATGGCGGACTGGCGGCTCATCGCGGCCGTCGCCCGCGCCATGGGTTACGAAAGCGGCTTCACCTACGACACCGCCGAGCAGATCTTCGAGGAGATCAAGCGCGCCCACAACCCGCAGACCGGCTACGACCTGCGCGGAGTGACCTACGACCGGCTGCGTGCCACCCCCGTGCAGTGGCCGGCGGCCACCGCCGACGGCCCCGACCGCAACCCGATCCGCTATGTGAACGACGACGGCTCGCTCACCTTTCCCACGGCTTCCGGCCGCGCGGTCTTCCACCCGCGTCCGCATGTCCCGCCCGCCGAGATGCCGGACGACGACTACCCGTTCTTCCTGAACACCGGCCGCCTCCAGCACCAGTGGCACACCCTGACCAAGACCGGGAGGGTGGCCAAGCTCAACAAGCTGGATCCCGGCCCGTTCGTGGAGGTGCACCCCGAGGACGCCGCCGCGCTCGGTGTATCCGACGGCGACTCCGTCGAGGTCGCCTCGCGGCGCGGCCGGGCCGTGCTGCCCGCCGTCGTCACCGACCGCGTCCTGCCCGGCTCCTGTTTCGCGCCGTTCCACTGGAACGACCTGTTCGGCGAGTACCTCAGCGTCAACGCGGTCACCAGCGACGCCGTCGACCCGCTGTCCTTCCAGCCCGAGCTGAAGGTGTGCGCGGTCTCCCTGACAAAGGTGTCGACACCGGTTACCGTGCAGCCGCCGGCCACGGAGGCGCCGACGCCGGAGAACCCGCTCGGGACCGCGCCGGGCACCCGGACCCCGGTGCCGGAAGGGCCCGGAGCCGTGCTCGTACCGACCGCGGTCCTGCCCGCCGCGGC
The DNA here is from genome assembly GCA_001298545.1 of Actinobacteria bacterium OV320. Taxonomy (GTDB): domain Bacteria; phylum Actinomycetota; class Actinomycetes; order Streptomycetales; family Streptomycetaceae; genus Streptomyces; species Streptomyces coriariae. The sequence continues at coordinate 877,536 of LJCX01000027.1, read as the reverse complement.
CGAGGTCTTCGGTCTGCGCCCGGCCCCGCCGCCGGTCCTGACCGAGCGCGAACGGCAGTACCTGGTCGGTTTCCTCGCCGGGATCCCGGCCGGAGCCCCCGGGGTGCCGGTGCTGCCGGCGGACGCGCCGTTCAGCCCCGAGCACGCGCTGTGGGTCAACGGCACCCTCGCCGGCATGTACTCCCGCACCGCCGCCGTCACCGCCACATCGGCGCAGGCCCCGGCGCGCCGGGTCGTCATCCTGTGGGCCTCGCAGACCGGCAACGCCGAGGACTTCGCCACCACCACCGCCGAGCGGCTCACCGCGGGCGGGCACCCGGCGTCCCTCGTCGCCATGGACGAGGCCGACCCCGCCGCGCTGCCCTCCGACGCCGACCTGCTGCTGATCACCAGCACCTTCGGCGACGGTGACGCCCCCGACAACGGCGCCGGCTTCTGGGACGGCCTGGACGCGCTGGACACCGGCCGTCTGGAAGGCCACCGCTACGCCGTCCTCGCCTTCGGGGACTCCTCGTACGACGACTTCTGCGGGCACGGCCGGCGGCTGGACCGGCGGCTGGACGAACTCGGCGCGGTCCGCCTGGCCCCCCGCACCGACTGCGAGCCGGACTACGAGACGGAGGCGGAGGCCTGGCTCGACCAGGTGGCCACCGCCCTGAAGGAGGCCACGGAACCGGCGCCCGCGGCCCCGGACGGCGGCCAGGTCCCGGCCACGGGGTCCGCTCCTGCCACCCGGATTCCGGTCACCGCTCAGGCACCGGTGACCGTTGCGGAAACCGTTTCCGTCGCCGTGCCGAAGGCGCCCGCCGCGCCCCGCCCCAAACGCCCCGCTCCCGTCGTCGCGCGTCTGACCGGCAACCGGTTGCTGAGCCTGCCGGGCTCCGGCAAGGAGGTACGCCGCTTCACCTTCGACACCCGCGACAGCGAGACCCCGCTCGTCTACGAGGCGGGCGACGCCCTGGGCGTACGCCCCCTCAACTCCCCGGACGTGGTGGCGGAGTGGCTGAGCGTCACGGGCCTCGACGCGCACGCGCGCGTGCAGGTGAACGGCGTCGGTGAGGTCGCTCTCGGGGAGGCCTTCCTGCGTCACCTCGACATCACCCGGATCACCCCCGCCCTGCTGCGCTTCACCGCCGACCGCACCCGTGACCCGCGTGAACTGCGCAAGCTGCTGCGCCCCGACAACAAGGGCGAGCTGGCGAAGTGGTCCTGGGGCCGCCAGGCCGTCGACGTGGCCGCCGAGTTCGGTGTCCGCGCCGACGCGCAGGAGTGGGCCGAGCTGCTGGGGCGGCTGCAGCCGCGGTTGTACTCCATCTCGTCCAGCCCGCTGACCGACCCCCACCTCGTCTCGCTCACCGTTTCCGTCGTGCGGTACGAGAACCTGGCAGGCCGCCCCCGGCAGGGCGTCTGCTCGCCCTTCCTCGCCGACGCCGAGCCCGGCACCGAGGTGGCCGTCCATGTGCAGCGCTCCCCGCACTTCCGGCCGCCGGCCGACCCGGCCACCCCGATGGTGATGGTCGGCCCCGGCACCGGCGTGGCGCCTTTCGTCGGCTTCCTCCAGGAGCGCCGGGCGCGTGGGCACCGGGCTCCCAACTGGCTGTTCTTCGGCGAGCAGCACCGGGCGACGGACTTCTACTACGAGGAGGAGCTGGCCGCCCTCCTGGACGACGGCACCCTCGCCCGTCTGGACACCGCCTTCTCCCGTGACCAGCGCGCCAAGGTCTACGTCCAGGACCGGATCCGCGAGCACGGCTCGCACCTGTGGTCCTGGCTCCAGGACGGCGCCCACTTCTACGTCTGCGGCGACGCCTCCAGGATGGCCAAGGACGTCGACCTGGCCCTGCGTGACGTCGCGGTCCAGCACGGCGGCCTGAGTGAGCCGGAGGCGGCGGCCTATGTGAAGCAGCTGGCCTCCGACAAGCGGTACGTGCGGGACGTGTACTGACGGGAGTCACCAATAAAGCCCGTGGGAGGCGCGGGTACCAAGTGGCGTTGCGCCGAAGAGAGTTGATATTCGGTCATCGCGGCGCGTCTATGTTCGTTTTTTCAACAGGAGTGGACAAGATCTGACGCACCCTCCGTCCGTGCGAAGCCGCACGGGTCGCCCCGAGGAAGGTCGTGGTCATGTCGCACCCGCATGTGTCGTCCATGGACCGGCCGGACCGCCCCCAGCGGGTGGAACCGGACCACCCCCGGCGGACGGTCGTCAGCCGTCGTCGTCTGCTCGAAGGGTCGGCCGCCGTCCTCGGCGCGCTCGCCCTGTCCGCGCCGTCCACCGCCCACCGGGCCGTCGCGGCGGACGGCACCCCGGAGTGGAACGGCGCCATCGACGTCTTCCGGCTCGGTACCGAAGCCCCGCACACCACCCTCATGCCGTACGCGGATCTCGCCCAGGCCCTCGCCGCCGACCGCACCCGCTCGCCGTACCGGCTGAGCCTCGACGGCACGTGGAAGTTCGCCCACGCCGACCGTCCGGACGACCGGGACCCCGACTTCCACCGCACCGATGTCGACGACAGCGCCTGGGACACCATCCCGGTTCCGGCCGCCTGGCAGTTGCACGGTCACGACCGCCCGATCTACATCAACATCACCTACCCGTGGTGGGGCGCCAACGGGCTGGGGGAGGAGGCGCAGCCGCCGGCCGCCCCCACCCGCTACAACCCCGTGGGCCAGTACCGGCGTACCTTCACGGTCCCGCGCGGCTGGGCGGGACGGCGGACGTTCCTTCACTTCGAAGGGGTCAAGTCCGCCCACTACGTGTGGATCAACGGCGAGTTGGTCGGTTACCACGAGGATTCCTACGACCCCGCCGAGTACGACATCACCCCGCACCTCAAGCCGGGCACCAACCAGATCGCGGTGGAGGTCTACCGCTACTCGGACGGCGACTGGCTGGAGGACCAGGACATGATCCGGCTGAGCGGTATCTTCCGCTCGGTCTACCTGTACTCCACACCGGCCGTGCACCTGCGTGACTTCAGGCTGGACACCCCGCTGAGCGACGACCACGAGGCGGCCCAGCTGTCGGTCACCGCGAGCGTGCGGGACTACGGCGGACAGGGCGCCGGCCGCTACTCCGTCGAGACCCAGCTGTACGACGCGGGCGGGCATCCGGTGTGGCCCCGGCCCCTGCAACAGGCCGTCGCGCTCGGCGCCGGGGAGGAGACGGCCGTACAGGCCGCGAAGGCCGTGCCCGCGCCGCGCCTGTGGTCGGCCGAACATCCGTACCTCTACACGGCCGTGCTCCGGCTGCGCGACCCGTCCGGAAAGGTGATCGAAACCCTTTCCCACCGCGTGGGCCTGCGCGAGTTCGCGCTGAAGGACGGCCTGATGCGCATCAACGGCAAGCCGGTCTCCTTCCGGGGCACCAACCGGCACGAGATGCACCCGACCCGCGGCTCGGCCCTCACCCGCGCCGACCTCGTCGAGGACATCGGGATCATCAAGCGGCTGAACATCAACACCGTCCGCACCTCGCACTACCCCAACAACCCGCTCTGGCTGGAGCTGGCCGACGAGTACGGCCTGTACCTCGTGGACGAGACCAACCTCGAGACCCACGGCATCCGGGGCGAGTACCCCGGCAACCACGCCGAGTGGACGACGGCGTGCGTGGCCCGCGCCCAGAACATGGTCCACCGCGACAAGAACCACGCGTCGGTCGTCATCTGGTCCCTCGGCAACGAGGCCGGCGGCGGCACCACGTTCAACGCCATGCACGACTGGATCCGCTCCTACGACACCACCCGCGTCATCCAGTACGAGGGCGACGACCGCCCGGGGATCAGCGACATCCGCTCCGAGATGTACGACACTCCCGCCCGCGTCGAGGCCCGGGCTCGGGACACGAGCGACACCCGGCCGTACGTGATGATCGAGTACTCCCACGCGATGGGGAACTCCAGCGGGAACTTCAAGAAGTACTGGGACCTGATCCGCCGTCACGAGGTGCTCCAGGGCGGCTGGATCTGGGACTTCGTCGACCAGGCCCTCGACTGGCCCACCCCCGTCCGCAAGCTGCTCACCGAGGCCGGGCCCGCCGCGCTCCGGGGCGAGCTCATCGCCTCCAGCGGCACCTTCACCCGCGACGAGGGCATCGCGGGCGGAACCGTTTTCGCCCGCGACGCATCGTTGGACCTCACCGGCTCCCTCACGCTGGAAGCCTGGATCACTCCGCACGTAACCGGTTACCACCAGCCGATCCTCGCCAAGGGCGACACCCAGTACGCCCTGAAGCAGACGAACAGGACCCTCGAGTTCTTCATCTACGGCAGCGGCCAGTGGATCACCGCGAGCTGGGCACTGCCGGGCGACTGGACCGGCTCCGAGCACCAGGTCGCCGGTGTCTTCGACGCGGCGGCGGGCACGCTGACCCTGTATGTCGACGGTGTGGTCCGGGCCACCCGCACCACCACGGTGCGTCCCGCCGACAACACCGCGCCGCTGTCCCTGGCCACCGACGTCGACAACCCGACCCGGGAGTTCAGCGGCACCGTCCGCCGGGCACGCGTGTACGCCCGGGCGTTGAGCGCGGCCGAACTGGCCTTTGCCGGCCGTGGTCCCGGCGACGACGGCGTACGGTTCTGGTTCGACGCCGCCACCGTCGGCCTCACCGAGAAACGCCCGCGCGAGAAGTCGTTCCGCGCCTACGGGGGCGACTGGGGCGACAACCCCAACGACGGGGCGTTCTCCGGCGACGGCATCGTCACCGCCGACCGCGGGGCCACCGGCAAGTCCGCCGAGGTCAAGCGGATCTACCAGGCCGTGGGGGCCGCCCCGGCCTCCGGCGGCCTCCTCGCGCCCGGAGCGGCGGTCACCCTCACCAACGAGTACCTGTTCACCAACCTCCGTGAATTCGACGGCCGTTGGGAACTCGTGCGGGACGGGGAAGTGGTCCGGCGCGGGAAGCTGAGCCGTGCCCAACTCGATGTGGCCGCGCTGTCGAGCAAGGACATCACGGTGCCCTTCGAACTGCCCGGCCGACCGGCGCCGGGCGCCGAGTACTTCCTCCAACTGTCGTTCACCACCAGGGAGACGACGAAGTGGGCGAAGTCCGGCTTCGAGGTGGCGAGGCAGCAACTCGCCGTCGACGCCGGGAGCCCCGCCGTCACGCCCGTGCCCCTGGCCGGCGTCCCGGCGCTCAGCCACCGGGACAGCGCCGGATCGGTCACCGTCAAGGGCAGGAACTTCTCGGTCACCGTCGACAAGGCGACCGGCGTCATCACCTCCTACGAGGCCGACGGCACCCGGCTGATCTCCTCGGGACCGGCCCCCAACTTCTGGCGTGCCCCCACCGACAACGACCGCGGAAACGGGCAGCACACCCGCAACCAGACCTGGCGCGATGCCGGTGCGCGTCGCAAGGTCACCGGCGTGAGCGTGCGGGCGCTGCGGGACCGGGCCGTGGAGATCAAGGTGGCCGGCACGCTGCCCACCACGACGGAATCGACGTACACCACCACCTACACCGTTTTCGGAAACGGTGAGATCAAGGTCGACAACACCTTGCACCCGGGCGCCGCCTCCCTGCCGTACATCCCGGAGGTCGGCACGCTGCTGTTCCTGCCCGCCCGCCTGGAGAAGCTGCACTACTACGGCCGCGGTCCCGAGGAGAACCACTGGGACCGCAACGACGCCACCGACGTGGGCCGGTACTCCGGCACCGTCACCGGGCAGTGGACCTCCTATCTGCGGCCCCAGGAGAACGGCAACAAGACGGACGTCCGCTGGGTGGCCCTCACCGACGGCGACGGCACCGGCCTGCTGGTCTCCGGGGAGCCGCTGCTGGAGTTCAACGCCTCGCACTTCACTCCCGAGGACCTGTCCGTCGGAGCCCGCCACGACTACCAGCTCACCCCTCGCAAGGAGGTCGTACTGCGCCTGAACCACCGGCAGATGGGCGTCGGCGGAGACAACAGCTGGGGCGCGCACACCCACGACGAGTACAAGCTGTTCGCCGACCGCGACTACGCGTACACCTACCGGCTCCGGCCGTTGACCGACGTGGACAAGGCGACGTCCGCGTCCCGGAGGCTCACGGCAACCTCCGAGTAACCGCTTCCCCCGCTCCAGCGCTCTACCACTCAACTGTTCTACCGCTCCACGGGTTCCACCCTGCCGGCGGTACGGACCCGGGCACGGCAACGCATGCCGGACCCGGGTGCCCGTACCGCCGGCGCCTCTCCGGCGCCTCAGCGGGAACGCGGCGGGTCCTCGCCGGACGACACGGGGTCGGCGACACCTTCCCGCAGCCACCGGTCGTCCTCGAACTCCGGCGGCACCTCGTCCTCCCAGGGATCGATCCCCCGGGCCTCGAGCGCGTCGAACCACCGGTCCCGTTGCGACTGGGGCAGACGCGCGCCGCACCACGGACAGAACGCGATCTCCCGGGAGGCCGTCCCCCCGTCGTGGACGATCAGCCCGTACTCCCGGAACTTCGGTTCGAACCGCACCAGCGCGTCCGGGCAGGCGAAGACGTCGGGGTGTACCCGGCATCGCCCGTCGGCCTGGCGGGTCATCTCGGCGCAGCAGTGATCGATCACTCACACATTCTCCCCGTCGGCGCGCGAGAATCGGAACGGCAGCACGCATCACCCGTATCGCACTCCACGGAAAAGGAAACGAATCCATGACCGAGCAGGACGAACGCTTCGACGTCGTGGTCCTCGGCGCCGGTCCGGGCGGCTACGTCGCCGCGGTCCGCGCCGCCCAGCTGGGCAAGCGCGTCGCCGTCGTCGAGGAGAAATACTGGGGCGGCGTCTGCCTGAACGTGGGCTGTATCCCCACCAAGGCCCTCCTGCGCAACGCCGAACTCGCCCACATCTTCACCCGTGAGGCGAAGACCTTCGGCATCAAGGTCGACGGACAGGTCTCCTTCGACTACGGAGAGGCGTACCGCCGCAGCCGCAAGGTCGCCGACGGCCGGGTCAAGGGCGTCCACTACCTGATGAAGAAGAACAAGATCACCGAGTTCGACGGCCGCGGCGCTTTCGTCGACGACCACACCCTGCGGGTAACCGGTTACGACGGGGAGACCCGCACCCTCGGTTTCGACCACTGCATCATCGCCACCGGCGCCACCCCCAAGCTGCTCCCCGGCACCAAGCGCAGTGCGCGAGTGGTGACGTACGAGGAGCAGATCCTCGCCGACGACCTTCCGCAGTCGATCGTCATCGCGGGCGCCGGTGCCATCGGCATCGAGTTCGCCTACGTCCTGCACAACTACGGTGTGAAGGTCACGATCGTCGAGTTCCTGGACCGGGTCGCGCCCCTCGAGGACGCCGAGGTCTCCGCCGAACTGGCCAAGCAATACCGCAAGTTGGGTATCGACGTGCTGACCTCCACCCGGGTGGAGTCCATCGACGAGTCCGGTCCGCGGGTCCGCGTCACGGTCACCGGCAAGGACGGCGCCCAGCAGGTCCTGGAGTCCGACAAGGTGCTCCAGGCGATCGGCTTCGCCCCCAACGTCACCGGCTACGGCCTGGAGAACACGGGCGTGCGGGTCACCGAGCGCGGCGCGATCGACGTCGACGGCCGCTGTCGCACCTCCGTCCCGCACATCTACGCCATCGGCGACGTCACCGCGAAACTGATGCTGGCGCACGCCGCCGAGGCCATGGGCGTCATCGCCGCCGAGACCCTCGCCGACGCGGAGACCATGGAGCTGGACTACGCCATGATCCCGCGCGCCACCTACTGCCAGCCCCAGGTCGCCAGCTTCGGCTACACGGAGGCCCAGGCGCGGGAAAAGGGTTACGACGTCAAGGTGGCGAAGTTCCCGTTCACCGCGAACGGCAAGTCGCACGGTCTCGGCGACACCACCGGTTTCGTGAAACTGATCAGCGACGCCAAGTACGGCGAGCTCATCGGCGGTCATCTGATCGGCCCCGACGTCACCGAACTGCTCCCCGAGCTGACGCTCGCCCAGCAGTGGGACCTCACCGTCCACGAGGTCGCCCGCAACGTCCACGCCCACCCGACGCTGGGCGAGGCCGTCAAGGAGGCCGTGCACGGCCTGGCCGGGCACATGATCAACATGTAGCGGCCCTCCGTGCGGGCGGGGTCGTTCACCCGAACGGCCCCGCCTCGCTCGCCGCCGCCGCACGGCCGGGATGTGCTGGCATCCACCGGTCCGACCCCGGGCCGGACCCGACCGACGGCGAGGGAGTCTCCGCCATGCCGGAAAGCGGTGTTCCCGCCGACGCGGAGCTGGACGCACTCAGGGCCCGCATCGCGGCCCTGGAGGAGGAGCGCACCCGTCGTCCCACCCACCACCGGGTCCGCTCGATCTTCGCGGTCGTCCTCATCGTCCTCGGCTGCGTCCTCGCCCCGTTGGGCCTGGTGGCGGCCTGGACCTCGAGCATCGTGGGCGACACCGACCGCTACGTCGACACCGTCCGCCCGCTGGCCTCCGACAAGGACGTCCAGAACGCGGCCGCCACCCGCGTCACGAACGCGCTGATGGATCGCATCGACCTCACCGCACTCCTCCAGGACGCCGTCCCGGCACAGCGTCCCCTGCTGGAGAAGGCCCTCGGCAGGCTCGGGCCCTCGCTCGAGAGCGCCGTCCGCAGCTTCGTGCACGACAAGGCCCAGGCGGTCGTGGCCTCCGACGCCTTCGAGAGGATCTGGGTCGACGCCAACCGCCGGATCCACAGCTCTGTCGAGAAGGCTCTGACGGGCCGGGGCGGCGGCGCGGTGAAGATCGAGAACGACACGGTGACGGTCGACCTCGCCCCGGTCGTCGACCAGGTCAAGCAACGGCTGGTCGACTCCGGGATGACCATCGCGGGGAAGATCCCCGAGATCCACACCGACTTCACGGTCGTCGAGTCCGAGGACATCGGCAAGGTCAAGACCTACTTCCGGCTGCTCGAGCTGGCCGGTTTCTGGCTGCCCGTCATCGCGGTCCTGCTGGTGGCGGGGGGCGTCCTGCTCTCGGCGCACCGCCGCCGCGTCCTGATCGTCGCCGCGCTCTGTTTCGCCTTCGCCGTGCTCCTGCTGGGCGTCGCGCTGACCGTTTTCCGGGTCGTCTACCTGGACGCACTCCCGGCCGGTGTCTCCCAGGCGGCCGCCGGGTCCGTGTACGACACGCTCACCCGTTTCCTGCGGACCTCCGTGCGGTCGGTGATCGCCCTCGGCGTGGTGATCGCCCTCGCCGCCTGGCTGACCGGGCCCGGCCGCCATGCCGCTCTGGTGCGGCGGCTGTGGCACTCGGGTATCGGCGCCGTGCGCGCGACCGCCGACCACGCCGGAATGCGCACCGGACCCGTCGGCCCGTTCGTCGACCGCTACCGCGCCTGGATCACCTGGATCCTGGCCGCGGGAGCCGTCCTGGCCTTTGTCCTGTGGCCGTATCCGACCGGCTGGGTCGTGATCGGCCTCGCCCTCGCCCTGCTCTTCGCGCTGGCGATCGTCGACTTCCTCGCGACCCGGCCCCGCCGAAAGGACAGCCCCGCATGAGCTCGCACTCCCCGACCGGAGAGCCGCACGGTGAGATCGGCACCTCCTGGTCCACGCCCCCCGGCGGCCCGTCCCGGCCCGCCGCGCACGCCGGCCCGGCCGGCGGCGTCGTCTTCGCCGGTGTCCTGCTGCTGTGCAGTGGGGTGCTCGCGGTTCTCCAGGGCATCGCGGCCATCGCGGAGGACGACATCTACGCCCGCGTGGGCTCGTACGCCTACGAACTCGACCTCACCGGCTGGGGCTGGATCCACCTCGTCCTCGGCCTCGTCGCGGCGGCGACCGGCGCGGCCCTCCTCAAGGCCGTGACCTGGGCGCGCTTCGCGGGCATCTTCTTCGCCGCGCTGAGCCTGGTCACCCAGTTCCTGTTCCTGCCCTACGAGCCGCTCTGGTCGATCGTGGTCATGGGGATCGACGTGTTCGTGATCTGGTCACTGGCGTCGTGGCCGGAGCGGACGGGCTGAGGCCGGCACCACCGCGTCCCGGCACCGCGGGGGAGCCGGTGGGCGGTGCGGGCCGGGCGAGGTCGATGTCGGATTCTCGCCAGCGCCGGATCGGTGGCCGGCCGATGCTGGACGTATGCAGAACGGGATGTACACCGATCGCGAGCGCTGTGTGCGCGCCGTGCAGTCCAAGGACGCGCGGTTCGACGGCTGGTTCTTCACGGCGGTCCTGACCACCGGCATCTACTGCCGGCCCAGCTGCCCCGTCGTGCCGCCCAAGCCGCAGAACATGGTCTTCCACCCGAGCGCCGCCGCCTGCCAGCAGGCCGGCTTCCGCGCCTGCAAGCGCTGCCGGCCCGACACCACACCGGGCTCCCCGGAGTGGAACCAGCGTGCCGACCTGGTCGCCCGCGCCATGCGGCTGATCGCCGACGGTGTCGTCGACCGCGAAGGCGTGCCCGGACTCGCGGCCCGCCTCGGCTACAGCACCCGCCAGGTCGAACGCCAACTCCTCGCCGAACTCGGCGCGGGCCCGCTCGCGTTGGCCCGTGCGCAGCGCGCGCAGACCGCTCGCCTGCTCATCGAGACGACCGAACTGCCGATGGCGGACGCCGCGTTCGCGTCCGGCTTCGCCTCCATCCGCACCTTCAACGACACCGTGCGAGAGGTCTTCGCGCTCTCCCCGAGCGAACTGCGCGCCCGGGTCCCGCGGAAGAGCCCCTCGGCCCGCCCGGCCACGCCCGGCACGCTCGTCCTGCGCCTGCCCTTCCGGGCCCCGCTCAACCCGGACAACCTCTTCGGGCACCTCGCCGCGACCGGCGTCCCGGGGGTCGAGGAGTGGCGGGACGGCGCCTTCCGGCGCACGCTCCGGCTGCCGTACGGGCACGGCATCGTGGCGCTCACCCCGAACCCCGACCACATCGGCTGCCGCCTCACCCTCAGCGACCTGCGCGACCTCACGGTCGCGATCAGCCGCTGCCGGCGCATGCTCGACCTGGACGCCGACCCGGTCGCCATCGACGACCAGCTGCGCACGGATCCGCTGCTCGCGCCCCTGGTGGACAAGGCCCCCGGCCGCCGGGTGCCCCGTACGGTCGACGAGGCGGAGTTCGCCGTACGCGCCGTGCTGGGCCAGCAGGTCTCCACGGCGGCCGCCCGCACCCACGCGGCCCGCCTGGTCACCGCGCACGGCGAACCGGTCGACGACCCGGAGGGCGGCCTCACCCACCTCTTCCCGACCGCCGAGGCGCTCGCCGCCGTCGACCCCGACACGCTGGCGATGCCCCGCACCCGCCGCACCACCTTCACCACCCTCGTCGGACAACTCGCCGACGGAACACTGAACCTGGGTGTGGAGAGCGACTGGCCGAAGGCGCGCGCCGTCCTGCTCGCGCTGCCCGGCTTCGGGCCCTGGACGGTCGACGTCATCGCGATGCGCGCCCTCGGCGACCCCGACGCCTTCCTCCCCACCGACCTCGGAATCCGGCGCGCCGCGAAGGAACTCGGACTGCCCTCCACCCCGGCGGCGCTCACCGCCCGAGCCGCGGGCTGGCGCCCCTGGCGGGCGTACGCCGTCCAGTACCTCTGGGCGACCGACAGCCACCCGATCAACTTCCTCCCCGTGTAAGGAACTTGCGTGAAACAGCACACGATCGTCGACAGCCCGTACGGTCCTCTCACGCTCGTCGCCGACGACGGCGTCCTGTGCGGTCTCTACATGACCGAACAGCGCCACCGCCCGCCCGAGGAGAACTTCGGCCCTCGCGACGACACCCTGTTCGGGGACGCGGAGGAGCAGCTGGAGGCGTATTTCGCAGGCGAGTTGAAGGAGTTCAGCCTCGAACTCCGCCTGCACGGAACCCCGTTCCAGCGATCCGTTTGGGACGGACTGCGGAGGATCCCGTACGGCGAGACCCGCACCTACGGCGAACTCGCCGAAGCCCTCGGCAATCCGACCGCCTCCCGCGCGGTGGGCCTCGCCAACGGCAGGAACCCCATCGGCATCATCGTGCCCTGCCACCGTGTGATCGGGGCCGGCGGAGGCCTCACCGGCTACGGCGGCGGTCTGGACCGCAAGCGGCGCCTGCTGGACTTCGAGGGCGGCACGGCCCCCGGCGACACGACCCTCTTCTCGCTCGAGGCCTGAGGGCTCGTGCCCCCCGCCCACCTGGGGTGACAGGACCTGCCTGAGGTGACAGGACCTGCCTGAGGTGACAGGACCTGCCTGAGGTGACAGGACGTGCCGTCAGTGCTCCGTCCGCGCCAGCTCCCGCAACAGCCTCGGCAGCGCCGTCCCGATCGGCTCCCGGACGACGTCGTCGGCGATCTCGTCGTACGGCGTCGGCTCGGCGTTGACGATGACGAGCCGGGCCCCGTGGTCGGCGGCGACCCCGGCCAGCCCGGCGGCAGGCTGGACCCGCAGACTCGTGCCGACGGCGACGAAGACCTGGCAGGCCTTGGTGACGGCGACGGCCTCGGCCAGCACCACCGGGTCGAGCCGCTCGCCGAACATCACCGTGGCCGGCTTCAGGATCCCGCCGCACGCCCGGCACGCCGGATCCTCCTCACCGGCCTCGATCCGCGCCAGCGCGTCCTCCATCGGCCCCCTGGCGTGGCACCGCGTGCACACCACACTCCGCGCGCTGCCGTGCAGTTCGAGCACCTTGCGCACGGGCATCCCGGCGAGCTGGTGCAGCCCGTCCACGTTCTGTGTGATCACCCGCACCGGCACCCCGGACCGCTCCAGCTCGGCGACGGCCAGGTGCGCGGCGTTCGGCTCGGCCTCGAGCGCCTGGTTCTCGCGCCGCATCTGCCAGGAGCGCCGCCGGATCTCCGGATCGCCCATGTAGTACTCGTACGTGACGAGCTTCTCCGCCGCGGGGTCCTTCCGCCACAGCCCCTCGGGACCACGGTAGTCGGGGATGCCGGAGTCCGTGGAGACACCGGCCCCGCTGAGAAGGGCGACGAGAGGCTTGCTCATGTGTGCGAGCGTAGGGCCGGGAGGCGGCGGGTCGCGAGCGTATATCGCGGCGCCCCGGCCGGTGTTACCGTCCCCGCATGGCCAAGGTCGCTGTCTCGCTCGACGCCGAACTCGTCGTCGAAGTCATGGTGCTCACCGGTGTGGGCAACCCCCAGGACGCCGTCGAACTGGTCGTGCGCGACTACATCGAGCGCGGCCATCGCACGGAGGCCAGGACCGCCGTCCGGGACGAGGCCCTGCGCGAGGTGGACGGCAAGCCGCGCGACGTCGAGGGCTGAGCGGGCCGGGGGCCGGCGGGCCGCGGGTCAGCGGGCGGGACGGCCGTTCTCCAGTTCCGCCGTGGTCGAGCCGTCCGCGAGCGCGTCCAGGGCGGCCAGGACCCGGTGGCCCAGGGCGCCCAGCAGGTAGTCGGTGAGCTCCTCGCGCGGGACCAGCCGCCAGGACAGCAGCTCCGACTCCTGGAGCCGGATCGCCTTGCGGTCGTCCGCGTCGAGGACCCCGCCGTCGTACACGTACGCCATCAGCGGCGGCCGGTCCGGGCCGGGCACCCAGTCCACCGCGAGCAGCCGGCCGAGCTCGCGGTCGAGACCGATCTCCTCGAGCGTCTCGCGGCGCGCGGCCTGCCGGGGGCTCTCGCCGGTGTCGGACTCGATCGTGCCGCCGGGCAGCGCCCAGCCCGCCCGGTAGTTGGGCTCGACGAGCAGGACCCGCCCCTCGGCGTCCCGGAAGACCGCGGCGGCACCGGCCAGGACACGGGGCAGGGAGGCGATGTACGCCGCGAAGTCGGGCGTGCCGGGGATGCTCATCCGGCAAGCGTAAGGGCGGCGAGCGTAACGGCGGCAAGCGTACGGGCGGCCGACGGAGGGGTGTCGACGGAGGGGTGTCGACGGAGGGGTGCCGGGGAAGGGGGGCCGGGCCGGTCGCGTACCGGCTCAGATCTCCGCCGGGCGGTCCCGCTCCCCGACCAGCCGCAGCGTCCGCCGGGCCAGCTCGCTGATGCGGGCGCCGTCGAAGCCGAACACCGCGCTGCGCACGGTGTCCTCCAGCGGCTCCGTCCACTGCGGCGGGATCGCCGAGGCGCCGGTCAGGACACCGGCCACCGAACCGGCCGTCGCGCCGTTGGAGTCGGTGTCCAGACCCCCGCGCACGGTGAGCGTGACGGTCCGGGTGAAGTCGCCGTCGCCGTACAGGAGCCCGGCGGTGAGGACGGCGGCGTTCGGGACGGTGTGGATCCAGCCCAGGCCCGCCGTCTCCTCGCTCACCGTGGCGAGCGTGTCCTCCCAGGTCATACGGGTGTCGTGGAGGGAGGCGACCCGGCGTACGGTCCGGGCGAGCCGACTGCTCGCCGGGACGACGGCCAGCGCCTCGTCGAGCGCGTGGCGCACCGTCGGCGCGGTGAACGCCGCCGAGATCAGCGCGGCCGCGAACATCGCGCCGTACACGCCGTTGCCGGTGTGCGAGAGCACCGCGTCCCGGCGGGCGAGGGAGGCGGCGCTGCGGGGGAGCCCCGGGCAGGTCCAGCCGTAGATGTCGGCGCGGATCAGGGCGCCGATCCACTCCTGGTACGGGTTGTCGTAGGTCGCCGTCAGCGGCGGCTTCAGCCCGGCCGTCAGGTTCCGGTAGGCGGCCCGCTCGGCGGTGAACGTCTGCAGGTACGGCAGCCGCAGCAGCCACAGGTCGCCGACCTGCTCGGTACTGAAGCCGAAGCCGTGGGTCTCCAGGAGGTCGAGACCGAGGATCGCGTAGTCGACGTCGTCGTCGCGGCAGCTTCCGTGGATGCGGCCGCGCACACACTCCCGCCACTCCGGGCGCAGCCGCAGGCCGTCCTCCTCGGTGGCAGGCTCGGGCAGGTAGTCGGTCAGCGGCAGGGCCGCGGCCCGCCGCAGATAGCGGTCGATGCGCTCGCGCGTCCACAGGTCGCCCTGCTCGACCGGCTTGCCGAGCATGTTGCCCGCGATCCGGCCCAGCCAGCCCCCGAGGACGCGGTCGGCGAGCTCCGGCTCGCCGCCGACAGGGGTCATGGGTCCGGTCTACCCGATTCCGGTGGCACCCGCGAGGGTTGCGACGGTCCACAGCCGCCGCTCAGGGTTGTTCCAGGGTCCGGGCACCGCATGACGGCGGGGGCGCCTTCCGGTTAAGGTCGCAGCGGCGCGACTGGCCCTGACGTGCGCGGGGCCCGGAGAGCAAGGGGATGCAAGGTGACGGACGCTCCAGCGCGGGGCACCCGACGGGTGCTCGTGGCCGCGGACAAGTTCAAGGGCTCGCTGACGGCCGTGGAGGTCGCCGAGCGGGTGACGGCCGGGCTGCGCCGGGTCGTGGCGGACCTCGAGGTGGAAGCCCTGCCCGTCGCCGACGGCGGTGACGGGACCGTCGCCGCGGCGGTCGCGGCGGGCTTCGAACGCCGGGAGGTGCGGGTCGCCGGGCCTCTCGGGCAGGAGGTGACCGCCGCGTTCGCGGTACGCGGCGACACCGCGGTCGTGGAGATGGCGGAGGCGAGCGGCCTGCAGCGGCTCCCGGCCGGTGTCTTCGCGCCGCTCACGGCGTCGACCTACGGCTCGGGCGAGCTGTTGCGGGCCGCGCTGGACGCGGGAGCGCGGACGATCGTCTTCGGGGTCGGCGGCAGCGCCACCACGGACGGCGGCGCGGGCATGCTGTCCGCGCTCGGCGCGCGGTTCCTCGACGAGGACGGCGAGCCGGTGGCCCCCGGCGGCGGAGGTCTCGCGGAGCTGGCCCGTGCCGACCTGTCGGAGCTGGATCCCCGGCTGGCCTCCGTGGAACTGGTCCTGGCGAGCGACGTCGACAACCCGCTGACCGGCCCCAAGGGCGCACCGGCGGTGTACGGCCCGCAGAAGGGCGCCTCGCCGGACGACGTCGAGACGCTGGACGCGGCGCTCACGCACTACACGGAGGTACTGGAGACGGCGCTCGGGTCGAAGGCGGCGGAGTACGCCGCCGCACCGGGCGCTGGCGCCGCGGGCGGCATCGGCTACGGGGCGCTGCTCGTCGGCGCCCGCTTCCGCGCCGGCATCGAGGTCATGCTCGACGTGCTGGGCTTCGCGCCGGCGCTCGAGCGGGCCGAGCTGGTGATCACCGGTGAGGGCTCGCTGGACGAGCAGACCCTGCACGGCAAGGCCCCCGCGGGCGTCGCCGCGGCGGCCCGGGCGGCCGGCAAGGAGGTCGTCGCCGTCTGCGGCCGCCTCGCCCTGCCCCCGGCGGAGCTGGGCCGGGCCGGCATCCGCCGCGCCTATCCGCTGACGGACGCCGAGCCGGACATCGCCCGGTGCATCTCGGACGCCGGGCCGATCCTGGAGCGGGTGGCGGAACAGATCGGCCGCGACTTCCTGAGCTGAGCGGGGGCTACGGCAGGGGGATCAGGTCGCCGTCGGTCTCCCTGAAGTAGCTGCCGTTGGCGAGGCCCTCCACCTTGCCGTTCTTGAACCACTGCTTCGAGAAGTGATGGACGGTCTTCGCGGTCGTCTCCCAGACCAGGGAGTGGCCCGCGCCGGCCAGGCAGAACATCAGCGTCCTCGGTCCCTTGACGGCGTCGTAGAGGGCCGGCACGGAGAAGCGCAGGATGTCCGGGAAGGTCGCGGGGCTGTTCGCCGTCCGGTCCAGCTCCCCGTAGGCGATGAGTACGGGGACCCGCTTGCCGAGCACCCGGGTGCCGGCCGGGTTCTCGTGCACGGCGGTCCGGCTGTTCCAGCCCCACGAGTACGTGTTCCGGTACCGCAGGACACCCTCGTAGACGCCCGGCGCCTCCTCGGGGCCCCACTTGCCGGCGAGGGGATCGTCATGCACACAGGCGTCCCACGCGCGCTCGTCGATGCCGGGCTCCCACAGGGCGGGGGTGCTCACCAGCGACGACTTGAACCCGGTCTTGCCGGCCACGAGCATGGGGAAGCCGAACAGATTGGGCGGTACGGACACGGGCAGCGTCGACACACCGGACGGGCGTCCGAAGGGATCGTCGGGGTTGCCCGACCACCGTCCCTTCGGCGGGAACACCGGGGCGAGCAGGAACAGGCTCTCGACGTCCTCGGGATGGCGGAGCGTGTAGGGGCCCATGACGAGCGCGGCCGCGGACCAGCCGACGAAACGAATCGGCTTGTCCAGGCCGGGCACGGCCCTGATGTACTTGACCACCGCTTCGAGCTCCGCCGCCTCGCTCTCCGAATTGCCCAGCTCGTGCGGGTACGGGGGCTGGCTCGAGCAGGGTTCGGCAAGCGGGTTGGGGACGAGGACGGCCTGCTGTTGCGTCGGGTTGGCGTTGCAGGGCTCGTCCATCACCTTCGGGCGTGTCGACCGCCCGGAGCCCTGGAGATCCATGACGAAGACGTCGTAACCGTCCTGCGCGAGTTCCTGGGCCCAGCTGTACCGGGTGGCGTGCCCGTTGGGCACCGGCGCCAGGTCGAATCCCGCCAGTGCCGGGACGCTTCTGCCGTGCAGCATGAGGACCGGCTTGTGCGGGTTGTTGCCGTGGGTGCCGTCGTACTCCCTGACGGCGAGCAGCACCGGGTCTCCGTAGTTCGCGGGGATCTTCGAGATGTGCGGTACCAGATGTTCCTTGAGGACGAGTGAGGCCATGGCCATCTCCCGAAGGGTGAAAAGGGGGTGATTCTCGTACAATCCCCCCTCCTTCTACCGTCCTCTTCTTCCTCACGCTCTGCAACCGCGCGGGGATCGCGTGTAGTTGACGAGGCAAGGGCATACCTCGGACGCCCTTGAACGCGAAACGGGTGCGGCCCGGACCTCGAAGGTCCGGGCCGCACCCGTCGAGCGGTGGAGCGAAGGTCAGGGCAGCTGTGCCGCCCGCGCCTCGCGCCGGTTGTCGCGGAAGTTGTTCACCCGGCGGGCCGTGGCGAACAGGGGGATGACCGCGCCCATGACGAGCTGCAGCGCGCAGCCGGTCTGGAGCAGGAGCTGACCGCTCGGGGCGTCGAACGCCCAGGCCGCCAGCAGGCCCATCGACAGCACGATCCAGGTGAGCATCGCGCCGGCGAGGCGGCCCCGCGGCTTCGGGTACTCGACCCGGCTCACCATCAGCCAGGCGGTGCCGATGATCGCCATGAGCGTGGCGACGAACGGCAGCTCGAGGAGCACGATCGAGACGACCGTCAGCGCGCCGAACGGCGACGGCATGCCCTGGAAGGTGCCGTCCTTGACGGTGACGCACGAGAATCTCGCGAGCCTCAGCACCACCGCGAGCAGCACCACGATCGCCCCGACCGCCGCCACCCGCTGGTGGGCGTCGTCGGCGACCATGCCGTAGACCAGGACGAAGTACGCCGGGGCCAGACCGAAGCTGATCAGGTCCGAGAGGTTGTCCAGTTCCGCGCCCATCGGGGAGGAGCGCAGCTTGCGTGCGACCAGGCCGTCGAACAGGTCGAAGACCGCCGCGCACAGCATCAGGATGACCGCCGTGGCCGCGCTGTGGCGGGCCATGCCGGATTCCTGGCTGCCGGTGAGGTGCGGGATCAGAATGCCGGTGGTGGTGAAGTACACCGCCATGAAGCCGCACGTTGCGTTGCCGAGGGTGAGGGTGTCCGCTATCGACAGGCGGAGAGAGAGGGGCATCTCCTCCTCTTCGTCCACCTCGTCGGCCTCGGGCACCCAGCCCGCCTGGGTCTCCGGGTCAATCACGGTCAATGCGAGTCACCCCTGCCACGGTCTTCTGCCCCACCTCGACCGCGACGTCCACGCCCTCGGGGAGGTAGATGTCGACACGCGAACCGAAGCGGATCAGGCCGATCCGCTCGCCCTGCTCGACCTTCGTGCCCTCGGGGATGTAGGGGACGATGCGGCGGGCGACGGCTCCGGCGATCTGGATCATCTCGATGTCACCGAGCTCGGTGTCGAAGTGCCAGACGACGCGCTCGTTGTTCTCGCTCTCCTTGTTGAACGCCGGCACGAACCCGCCGGGGATGTGCTCGACCGACGTCACGGTGCCCGCCAGCGGCGCGCGGTTGACGTGGACGTTGAGCGGGCTCATGAAGATCGCGACCCGGGTGCGTCCGTCCTTCCACGGCATGATGCTCTGCACCACACCGTCGGCGGGGGAGATGACCCGGCCCGAGGCGATCTCGCGCTCGGGGTCGCGGAAGAACCACAGCATGCCCGCCGCGAGAGCGGTGGCGGGCACGGCGACGGCCTTGGCGGCACCCGAGTGGCGGGCGCGCAGCAGGCTGACGGCTGCGGTGGCGACGGTCGGCAGAAGCCACGGCGATGCTCCGCGCGCGAGGCGTGCGCCTACCAGGCGGTCGCGGTGTGCAGAGGTTTGGCTGTGGGGCATGGATGACCTTCGTAGCGGATGATGCCGCGCTTCGACGGGGGGACGGCGGCTTTCCGCGATCGTAGCGGTTCGGGGCCACAACTGGGTAAGCAAGGAAGCCGAGTCGACGGCAGAGGGAAGTTGACGGGGTGTGATCTTCTTCTCGAAGAAAACACCCCCAACCCGGACAATCAGCCCTGGAACCGGTACTCCTCGAGCAACCTGCGCCCGATGATCATTTTCTGGATTTCTGCGGTGCCTTCACCGATCAGCAGCATCGGGGCCTCGCGGTAGAGGCGCTCGATCTCGTACTCCTTGGAGAAGCCGTAGCCTCCGTGGATCCGGAAGGCATCCTCCACGACCTCCTTGCAGTACTCGGAGGCGAGGTACTTCGCCATCCCTGCCTCAAGGTCGTTTCGTTCCCCGGAGTCCTTTTTGCGTGCGGCGTTCACCATCATGGCATGGGCGGCCTCGACCTTGGTAGCCATCTCGGCGAGCTTGAACTGGATCGCCTGGTGCTGGGCGATCGGCTTGCCGAAGGTGTGGCGCTGCTGGGCGTACGAGACGCCCAGTTCGAAGGCACGCTGGGCGACGCCGCAACCACGGGCCGCGACATTGACGCGACCCACCTCGACCCCGTCCATCATTTGGTAAAAACCTCGGCCGGTGACCCCGCCGAGCACGCGATCGGCGGGAAGGCGCAGGCCATCCATGATCATCTCGGTGGTGTCCACCCCCTTGTAGCCCATCTTGTCGATCTTGCCCGGGATGGTCAGGCCGGGGCGGACCTCACCGAAGCCGGGCTCCTTCTCGATCAGGAAGGTCGTCATCGACTTGTGCGGCTTGGCGGCCGCCTCCTCGGGGGAGTGTCCTTCGTCACTTCGGACCAGAACGGCCACCAGCGACGACGTGCCGCCGTTCGTCAGCCACATCTTCTGGCCGTTGAGGACGTACTCGTCGCCGTCCTTCACTGCCTTCGACGTGATCGCGGACACGTCCGAGCCGAGGGCCGGCTCCGACATGGAGAAGGCGCCGCGGATGTCGCCGGCCGCCATCCTCGGCAGGTAGTGGTCCTTCTGCTCCTGCGTGCCGTGCTGCTTGAGCATGTACGCCACGATGAAGTGCGTGTTGATGATGCCGGAGACCGACATCCACCCGCGGGCGATCTCCTCGACGCACAGGGCGTACGTCAGGAGCGACTCGCCCAGACCGCCGTACTCCTCGGGGATCATCAGGCCGAACAGGCCCAACTCCTTGAGGCCGTCGACGATCTGCTGCGGGTACTCGTCGCGGTGCTCCAGCCCGGTCGCGACCGGGATGATCTCCTTGTCCACGAAGTCGCGGACGGTGGAGAGGATCTCCTGCTGGATGTCGGTCAGACCGGCGGTCTGGGCGAGGCGCGCCATGGCTACTTCTCCGTCTTTTCCGAAGGGTCGTTCAGCTCCGGGCGGCCCGGCTGCTCGCCGCCGCGCTCCTTGATGTACGTCTCGGTCGGCACCATCACCTTGCGGCGGAACACGCAGACCAGGGTGCCGTCCTGCTTGTAGCCCTTGGTCTCGACGTAGACGATCCCGCGGTCGTTCTTCGACTTCGACGGCCACTTGTCGAGCACGGTCGTCTGCCCGTAGAGCGTGTCGCCGTGGAAGGTCGGCGCCACGTGCCTGAGCGACTCGATCTCCAGGTTGGCGATCGCCTTGCCGGAGACGTCCGGGACCGACATGCCGAGCAGCAGCGAGTAGATGTAGTTCCCGACCACCACGTTCTTGCCGAAGTCCGTCGTCTTCTCGGCGTAGTTGGTGTCCATGTGGAGCGGGTGGTGGTTCATGGTGAGGAGACAGAACAGGTGGTCGTCGTACTCCGTGACCGTCTTGCCCGGCCAGTGCTTGTACGTCGCCCCGACCTCGAACTCCTCGTAGGTGCGTCCGAACTGCATGGCGCTCAGCCCTCCGGGATCTCGAACTTGCTGGTGCGCTGCATGCCGGCGGCGCGGCCCTTGCCGGAGATGACCAGCGCCATCTTGCGGCTGGCCTCGTCGATCATCTCGTCGCCGAGCATCGCCGAGCCCTTCTTGCCGCCCGCCTCGGACGTGTAGTAGTCGTACGCGTCCAGGATCAGCTCGGCGTGGTCGAAGTCCTCCTGCGACGGCGAGAAGATCTCGTTGGACGCCTCGACCTGGCCCGGGTGCAGCACCCACTTGCCGTCGAAGCCGAGGGCCGCCGCGCGTCCGGCGACCTCGCGGTAGCCGTCGACGTTGCGGATCTGGAGGTAGGGGCCGTCGATCGCCTGGAGGTCGTTGGCACGGGCGGCCATCAGGATCTTCATCAGGATGTAGTGGTAGGCGTCCGCCGGGTAGCCGGGCGGCTGCTCGCCCACGACCAGCGACTTCATGTTGATCGACGCCATGAAGTCGGCCGGGCCGAAGATGATCGTCTCGACGCGCTGGGAAGCCGTGGCGATCTCGTTTACGTTGTTGAGGCCCTGCGCGTTCTCGATCTGCGCCTCGATGCCGATGCGGCCGACCTCGAAGCCCATGGTCTTCTCGATCTGCGTCAGGAGCAGGTCCAGCGCGACGACCTGCTGGGCGCTCTGCACCTTCGGCAGCATGATGCAGTCGAGGTTGGGTCCGGCCCCCTCGACCACCGTCACGACGTCGCGGTAGGTCCACTCGGTCGTCCAGTCGTTGACCCGGACCACCCTCGTCTTGCCCGTCCAGTCGCCCTCGTTGAGGAACTTGACGATGGTGTGCCGCGCCTCGGGCTTGGCGAGCGGCGCGCACGCGTCCTCGAGGTCGAGGAAGACCTGGTCCGCCGGGAGGCCCTGCGCCTTCTCGAGGAAGCGGGGGTTGCTGCCCGGGACCGCGAGACACGAGCGGCGGGGACGCAGACGGTTGACGGTCATGCGGGGACCTCCAGGGGGTCGAGCTTGTTCGCTTTCCGGATCTCGTCGACGATGCGGCCGATGATTCCGGTGATGTCGAAGTCCTTCGGGGTGAAGACCGCGGCCACGCCGGCAGCCCTGAGCTGTTCGGCGTCTCCATTCGGGATGATGCCACCGGCGATCACCGGGATGTCTGTGGCACCGGCCACACGCAGCCGTTCGAGGACGTCAGGCACCAGCTGGGCGTGCGAGCCGGAGAGGATGGACAGGCCGACGGCGTGCACGTCCTCCTCCAGCGCGGCGTCCACGATCTGCTCGGGCGTCAGCCGGATGCCCTGGTAGACCACCTCGAAGCCGGCGTCCCGCGCGCGGACGGCTATCTGCTCGGCGCCGTTGGAGTGCCCGTCCAGGCCCGGCTTGCCGACCAGGAAGCGCAGCTTGCCGACGCCCATGTCCTTCGCGGTCACATCGACCCGGCGGCGGACGTCGGCCATGGCCGAGCCCTCCTCGGCCGGGACGGCCACCGGCGCCGACGACACCCCGGTCGGGGCGCGGAACTCGCCGAACACCTCGCGCAGCGCCCCGGCCCACTCACCGGTGGTGACGCCGGCCCGGGCGCACTCCAGGGTGGCCTCCATGAGGTTGGCGGTGCCCTTGGCGGCCTCCTTCAGCTTCTCCAGCGCCTTGCACGGGCGCGGGTGGTTGAAGGGCGGCTGGTAGCGCGTGTCGCGCCAGTTCTCGAGGGAGGCGACGACCCGGGCCTCGACCGCCGGATCGACCGTCTGGATGGCCGTGTCGAGGTCCGCGGTGAGCGGGTTGGGCTCGGTCGTCTCGAAGATGTTGACGCCGATGATCTTCTCCTGCCCGGACTCGATCCGGGCCCGGCGCTCGGCGTGCGAGGAGACGAGCTGCGACTTGAGGTAGCCGGACTCGACGGCGGCCATCGCGCCGCCCATCTCCTGGATCCGCTCGATCTCCGTGAGGGACGCCTCGACCAGCTCGCCCACCTTGGTCTCGATGACCTTCGAGCCCTCGAAGATGTCCTCGTACTCCAGCAGGTCGCTCTCCAGGGCGAGCACCTGCTGGATGCGCAGCGACCACTGCTGGTCCCAGGGGCGGGGCAGGCCCAGGGCCTCGTTCCAGGCGGGCAGCTGCACGGCACGCGCGCGTGCGTCCTTCGACAGCGTCACGGCGAGCATCTCGAGGACGATCCGCTGGACGTTGTTCTCCGGCTGCGCCTCCGTCAGGCCCAGGGAGTTGACCTGGACGCCGTAGCGGAAGCGGCGCTGCTTGGCGTTCTCGATGCCGTAGCGCTCGAGGGTGATCCGGTCCCAGATGCGGCCGAAGGCGCGCATCTTGCACATCTCCTCGACGAAGCGGACGCCCGCGTTGACGAAGAAGGAGATACGGGCGACGACCTCGCCGAACTTCTCGGCCGGCACCTGTCCTGAGTCGCGGACGGCGTCCAGCACGGCGATCGCCGTGGACATCGCGTACGCGATCTCCTGGACCGGCGTGGCCCCGGCCTCCTGCAGGTGGTAGCTGCAGATGTTGATCGGGTTCCACTTCGGGATGTGGGAGACCGTGTACGCGATCATGTCCGTGGTGAGACGCAGGCTCGGCCCCGGCGGGAACACGTGCGTGCCCCGGGACAGGTACTCCTTGACGATGTCGTTCTGGGTCGTGCCCTGGAGCAGGGTGATGTCCGCGCCCTGCTCCTCGGCGACGACCTGATAGAGCGCCAGCAGCCACATGGCGGTGGCGTTGATCGTCATCGAGGTGTTCATCTGCTCCAGGGGGATGTCCTGGAACAGCCTGCGCATGTCACCGAGATGGGCCACCGGCACGCCGACCCGGCCGACCTCGCCGCGGGCGAGGACGTGGTCGGAGTCGTAGCCGGTCTGGGTGGGCAGGTCGAACGCGACCGACAGACCCGTCTGGCCCTTGGCGAGGTTGCGCCGGTACAGCTCGTTGGACGCCTCGGCCGTGGAGTGACCGGCGTACGTGCGCATGAGCCACGGCCGGTCCTTCTGACGCTCAGTCATCTATGACCCCGGGTGTCTCAGATGTTGCGGAAGCGGTTGATGGCGTCGATGTGCTGGGCGCGCTTCTCCTCGTCGCGCACACCCAGACCCTCTTCGGGGGCCAGCGCGAGGACGCCGACCTTGCCCTGGTGGAGGTTGCGGTGCACGTCGTAGGCGGCCTGGCCGGTCTCCTCCAGGGAGTAGACCTTCGACAGCGTCGGGTGGATCTTGCCCTTCGCGATCAGCCGGTTGGCCTCCCAGGCCTCGCGGTAGTTGGCGAAGTGCGAGCCGATGATCCGCTTCAGGGACATCCACAGGTAGCGGTTGTCGTACTCGTGCATGTAGCCGGAGGTCGAGGCGCAGGTGGTGATGGTGCCGCCCTTGCGGGTGACGTAGACCGAGGCGCCGAAGGTCTCGCGACCGGGGTGCTCGAAGACGATGTCGATGTCCTCGCCGCCGGTGAACTCGCGGATGCGCTTGCCGAAACGCTTCCACTCCTTCGGGTCCTGGGTCCGCTCGTCCTTCCAGAACCTGTAGCCCTCGGCGTTGCGGTCGATGACCGCCTCGGCGCCCATGGCCCGGCAGATGTCGGCCTTCTCGGGGGAGGAGACGACACAGATCGGGTTGGCGCCGCCGGCCAGCGCGAACTGCGTGGCGTAGCTGCCGAGTCCGCCGCTGGCGCCCCAGATCAGGACGTTGTCGCCCTGCTTCATGCCGGCGCCGTTGCGGGAGACGAGCTGCCGGTAGGCGGTGGAGTTGACGAGGCCGGGGGCCGCCGCCTCCTCCCACGACAGGTGGTCCGGCTTCGGCATCAGCTGGTTGGACTTGACCAGGGCGATCTCGGCGAGGCCGCCGAAGTTGGTCTCGAAGCCCCAGATGCGCTGCTCGGGGTCGAGCATCGTGTCGTTGTGCCCGTCCGACGACTCCAGCTCCACGGACAGGCAGTGCGCGACGACCTCGTCGCCCGGCTTCCAGGCGTTGACGCCCGGGCCGGTGCGCAGGACGACGCCCGCCAGGTCGGAGCCGATGACGTGGTACGGCAGGTCGTGCCGCTTGGTGAGCTCGCTGAGCCTGCCGTAGCGCTCCAGGAAGGAGAACGTCGACACCGGCTCGAAGATCGAGGTCCACACGGAGTTGTAGTTGACCGAGGAGGCCATGACGGCCACCAGGGCCTCGCCCGGACCGAGCTCGGGCAGGGCCACCTCGTCCAGGTGGAGGGACTTGCGGGGGTCCTTGTCGCGGCTCTCGAGCCCGGCGAACAGCTCCGCCTCGTCCTTGTGCACGGTGATCGCGCGGTAGGACTCGGGGAGCGACAGAGCGGCGAAGTCGTCCGGTGTCGAGTCCGGCGACTGGATCGCGTCCAGGATCTTCTGCATGGTCACGGTGTTGCCTCCGGCGGTGAGCGCCCTGAGGGCGGGGCGCTGAGGGTTACGTCGGTGCTGCTGAGGGTTTGGGGTGAACGTGCCGTCGGTTCGGCGGATGTGCTGTTCGGCAGCGCTTTGTGGCGCGGGAGGTTGCCTGTGACGCAGGCGTCCGGGCGCGCAAACCATGAGCTTGCGGGGACAGCCGACGTACGAATGGTCTCTGCACGCCGGCCGCCCGGACACCTTCAACGTATGACACCGCGTGTCACCCCGCAAGGCACTGAGTGCCAGAACTTGGTCTCAGCTGAAATCTTTACGTAACAAATGAGCGATGATCGATCGAACGGGCTCTGAAATGCGCGCGAAAAGGGGCTCTGACATGCCAAAACGGCCACCCGGTGGGGTGGCCGTCGTCACAGCGTGAAAGGGGTTCCGAGGGGTGCTCAGCGCTCCTTGAGAGCCTGCTCGATGGTGCGCATGACCTCGTCCAGCGAGGCGTCGGTACGGGCGACCGTCACCAGGACCTCGCCCTGGGCGGAGACCGCCGCCGGGGCCGGCTGAGGGGTGCCGGCGCTGCTGCGGCCGGCTCCGATACCCGTCCCGAACGTCTTCCGCACGATCGCGAAGGCGTGGTCGAGCTGGGTCTCGACGTCGCCCTGGCCCCCGGCTCTGAGCCAGCGCCGCAGCACGTGGTTGTGGGCGGTGACCACGGCGGACGCGGCGACCTCGGCGAGCAGCGGATCGTCGTTGGCGTCGTCGTCGTGCGCGTGCTCGTCGAAGTGCCCGAGGAGGTAGCGGGTGAAGAGGCGCTCGTAGCGGGCCACCGACGCGATCTCCGCCTCGCGCAGGGTGGGCACCTCGCGCGTCAGCTTGTAGCGGGCGACCGAGATCTCGGGCCGGGCCGCGTACATCTTCATGACCTCCTTGATCCCACGGCACACCGTGTCGAGCGGATGCTCGTGCGCCGGGGCCGCGTTGAGCACGGCCTCCGCCCGGATCAAGGTGTCGTCGTGGTCGGGGAAGATCGCCTCTTCCTTGGAGCGGAAGTGGCGGAAGAAGGTCCGGCGGGCGACTCCGGCCGCGGCCGCGATCTCGTCGACGGTGGTCGCCTCGTACCCCTTGGTCGCGAACAGCTCCATCGCCGCCGCCGCCAGTTCTCGGCGCATCTTGAGTCGCTGGGCTGCCGCGCGGCTGCCCGCGGCGCTCTCCGGCGCGTCGGGCGTGGCGGGCGTACGTGAGGACCTGGCGGGCTGGGGCATGACCCGAACGTACTGCATGTGCGCAGCTCGGTGCGCCTGTCCGGGGTTTCCCCCGCCCTCGGCGGGCGGGGGCCCGAGGGCGGGGTCGAGCAGCCCGCCCCAGTCCTCGTCGGTGCGGAGCCGGTCGCCGATACCGTCAGCGGCGGGCATATTCGCGGAAGCCGCGGCCGGTCTTGCGGCCGAGGCAGCCCGCGGCCACCAGGTGTTCCAGGAGCGGGGCCGGGGCCAGGCCCGGGTCCCGGAACTCGCGGTGCAGCACCTTCTCGATCGCCAGGGAGACGTCGAGTCCGACGACGTCCAGCAGCTCGAAGGGGCCCATCGGGTAGCCGCCGCCCAGCTTCATCGCCGCGTCGATGTCGTCGAGGGACGCGTAGTGCTCCTGGACCATCTTGATGGCGTTGTTGAGGTACGGGAAGAGCAGCGCGTTCACGATGAAGCCCGCGCGGTCCCCGCAGTCCACCGCGTGCTTCTTGATCCGCCCGCACACCTCGCGGACCGTCGCGTGGACGTCGTCGGCCGTCAGCACCGTACGCACGACCTCGACCAGCTTCATCGCGGGCGCGGGGTTGAAGAAGTGCATCCCGATCACGTCCTGCGGGCGCGAGGTGGCGCGGGCGCAGGCGACGACGGGCAGCGAGGAGGTGGTCGTGGCGAGGACCGCGCCGGGCTTGCACACCTTGTCCAGCGTCGCGAACAGCTGCTGCTTGATCTCCAGGTCCTCGGCGACCGCCTCGAGCGCGAGGTCGACGTCGGCGAAGGCGTCGTAGGAGCCGGCCGGGGTGATCCGGTCGAGGATCCGGGTGGCGGTCTCCGCGGTCAGCCGGCCCTTGTCGACCGAGCGGGAGAGCGACTTGCCGATCCGGGCCTTGGCGGTCTGCGCCTTCTCCTCGCTGCGGGCGGCGAGGACGACGTCGTAACCGGCCTTGGCGAAGACCTCGGCGATACCGGAGGCCATGGTGCCGGAGCCGGCGACACCGACCGAGCGGACCGGCCGGCCGGGGGCCGCGCCGTCGCCGGACAGGGGGGTCAGCGCGTCCGGGACGACCGTCGCGCTGTTCGGGGCGTCGTAGGTGTAGAAGCCGCGGCCCGACTTACGGCCGGTCAGGCCCGCCTCGCTGAGCTGCTTGAGGATCGGCGCGGGGGCGTGCAGCCGGTCGTGGGACTCGGCGTACATGGCCTCCAGGACCGTACGGGCGGTGTCCACGCCGATCAGGTCGAGCAGGGCGAGCGGGCCCATCGGCAGTCCGCAGCCCAGCCGCATCGCGGCGTCGATGTCCTCACGGGAGGCGTACCGGGCCTCGTACATCGCGGCTGCCTGGTTGAGGTAGCCGAACAGCAGGCCGTCGGCGACGAAGCCGGGGCGGTCGCCGACCGCGACCGGCTCCTTGCCGAGGTCGAGGGCGAGGTTGGTGACGGCGGTGACGGCGGTGGGCGCGGTCAGCACCGAGGAGACGACCTCGACCAGCTTCATGGCCGGCGCCGGGTTGAAGAAGTGCAGGCCCAACACCCGCTCCGGACGCGCCGAGTCGGCGGCGAGCCGGGTCACGGAGAGCGCGTTGGTGCCGGTGGCGAGGATGGTCTCGGGCCGCACCAGCCCGTCCAGCTCGCGGAAGATCTGCTGCTTGATCTCGTACGACTCCGGCGCCACCTCGATGACGAGGTCGGCGTCGGCCGCCGTGCGCAGGTCGGTGGAGACGTGGACCCGGGCCAGGACCGCGGCGCGCTCCTGCTCGGTGAGCCGGCCGCGCTGCACGGCGCGGGCGGTGGAGGCCTCCACCGCGGCGAGGGACCGCGCGACCTGGGCCTCGCTGATGTCGATGCCGATCACCTCGCGCCCGGCCTTCGCCAGGACCTCGGTGATGCCGGTGCCCATGGTGCCGAGGCCGATGACGGCGATCGTCCGGAGCGGGGACAGAGGGGTGTCGGACAGGGGAGCGACCATCGCGGGACTCCAGAAATGAGGTGACGACTGGGAACGCGCCCGGGTGCGCCGAGCGGCCTCTGCGAGGCCCGGGCGCACCGGGTGCGGTGAAGGATTTGCGGGTGTTGCCGGGCTGACGAGCGCACACGCCCGGTGCCGTCGCCGAGGGCGCGCACACGCCCGGAGCGAACGGGAGATCCGACCGGCCCTGTCCCGTGGCCGGGTCGTACAGCGGTACAGGTGGTACCGAACCGACTTCTCGCGGCGACTGCGTCACCAGGCCACCGCGAGGAGGTGAAGCGAGTGATTGACTCGCTCGTATGAGCTTAACCGGTGGGTAACGAGCGCGCCAGCCCCTGGGAGTGTGACCTGTTTCGCTCGAACGTCCCCACCCGGCCGGGCGGACCGGGTGCCCGGTTTGCGCCTCCGCGCACAGCACAGCCCCTACGCTCGGCACATGGACGAAGAGTTGCGATCACTCACGGAGCGCTTACGGCGCGAGTCCGGCGCGACGGCGGCCTACGAGCGGCTGGAGCGTACCGCGGACCACGACGAACTGGCGGGCGTGCTCACCGAGTCGGGGCAGCCCCTCTGGGCCCGCGAGCTGGCCGCGTTCCGGCTGGGCCGCGCCGGGGACCGGCGCGCCTTCGAGGCGCTCGTCCTGCTGCTCAACCACCGGGATCCGCCGCGCTGCGCCTCCGCGGCCCACGCGCTGGCCCGGCTCGACGACCCCCGCACCGCCCGCGCCGCGGCCGCCCTGGCCACCAACGAACTGCGCGTCGCCTACGCCCTGCACCCCGTCCGGCTGCTGGTGGAGCTGCGCGCACCCGAGTCCGTACCCGCGCTGATCACGACGCTGCGGCGACGCCTGAGCCCGCACGACCCCCACCGCCGGGTCGCCCTCGCCTGCGTGGAAGGACTGGGCGCCCTGGCCGACGACCGCGCCCGACCGGTACTCAACGACGCCCTGGCCCACCCGGCACTGGCGGAGGCGGCCGTACACGCGCTGGCGCGGATCCCCAGGCAGCGCTGAGCCGCCGCCGGACCGCGGACGCCGGGTCAGGCGCCGCGTCCGGCACCCGACCCGGCGTCCGCGGTCCGCACACACGTGGAATCCGGGCGCGCTCACGCATGCCGGTCTTGTCGCCCATTAGTTCGAGATTCGAATATCTTCGCGATGGGAAGATCGCCTTCCGCCGGACTGCAGAGGGGCGGCGCGCCCGTCGGGCTGCTGCCGAAGTGACCGCGGACGAGCCGGACCAGTCCGGCTGTGGAGGGTATAGGCCGTGACCAGCACACAACTGCCCGATGAGATATCAGTCCTGAGATCGCCTCAAGATCCGACCAAGACATTCGGGCAGTTCCTGGAAGACAAGTGGTCGGCGGTCTGCGGGGGTCTGGGAACAGACCTGTGGGAGACGGAGAGTGCGCTCGAGGACCTGCGGGAGGCACTCCACCCGTGGGGCGAGCGGCCCATGGGAACGCGATGCGATCCGCCCTCGTTCGTCTCGGCCGACGGTTTCCCCGCCGAACTCTCCATCAGCTGGAAGGCCGGCCGGCCCGAGGTCCGCATCCTGTTCGAGTCGCTCGGCTCCGACGGCACCCCGCTCGGCTGCCAGGAGGCCGGCCGCCGGCTGACGCGGAGACTCGCCGGGCGACCCGGGACGGACATCGCGCGATACCTGGATGTCGAGGGCCTGTTCCTCACGTCCGCCCCCGATCGCTACCGGGCCACCATCTGGCACTCCTTGGCCTGGCGGCCGGGGGAGCGGCCCCACTACAAGGTCTACCTCAACCCGCAGGTGCACGGCCTGGACCGCGCGTACGACGTCATGACGCAAGCCATGCACCGGCTGGGCCTGGCGGAGGCCTGGGAACCGGTGGCGCAGCGCGGCGAGGAACTGGCCCGCCGGGGGCACGAGTTGGAGCTCATGGCCCTCGACCTGGACGGCGGGGACACCTCCCGCGTGAAGGTCTACTTCCGGCACCTCCCCATGCCGATGGACGAGCTGGACACCGTGGCGGCCTTGGCGCACCGCCACGACCCGGCCCGGGCGGCCCGGGCGCGCACCGTGATCTACGGGCGGGACGGCGGCGCCGTGAGCAACGAGCCGATGACCTGCCTGGCCTTCCGGGAGGGCGCGCCCGGCCCCGAGGAGGCCAACGTCTACCTGCGGCTGCCGGACAACACCCGCACCGACGCGGAGGCGGCCGAACGCATCGCCCTGCTCATGGAGCTGGAGGGGATCGACCCGCGTCCGCACGCCGAGGTTCTGCGGCGGTTGACGGCGGAGCAGCCGGAGGGCGCCGGGCAGCTGCAGGAGTTGTGCAGCTACCGGACGATCTCGCAGGACCTGCCCGCGGACATCGGGCTGTACCTGCGGTTCAACACGTACGCCGACCCCGCGATCTGAACCTGCATCTGAACCTGGACCTGAACCGCGGATGACGGCCCCTCCCCGGCCGCTCCGGCACCCGCGCGCGGGCTCCGCCGGCGCGGGCCGGTCGACGGGGTCAGTCGGCGGGGTCAGTCGCCCACCACCGCGAACGCCTCGATCTCCATCAGGAAGTCCGGGTGGACCAGGGCGGCGACCTGTACCGCCGAGGCGGCGGGGAGGCGGTCGTCGGGTATGTGGGCGGCGCGGGCCGCGCGGATCGCGGGCATGTGGGCCATGTCCGTGACGAAATAGGTGAGTTTGACGACGTCGTCGAAGCCCGCGCCGGCCGCGGCGAGGCAGCGGCGCAGGTTCTCGAAGACCTGGCGGGCCTGGGCCTGCGGGTCGCCCTCGCCGACCAGCCTGCGGTGTTCGTCGAGCGGGAGCTGACCGGCGACGGCCACGAAACGACCGGTACCCATGACGACATGTGAGTACTGGGCCGCGGCGGCGACTCCGTCGGGGGCGGGAATCCTGGTCGGTTCGCTCATGGGTCCATGGTGGACCACGGGTCCGACAACGCCCCCGACGGGTCGGTGATCACCGCTCAGCCACGGAACCCCAGCAGCCCGTGCAGCGTCGAACCGTGGGCGGTGGGTGAGGCGGCCTTCGAGGCCGACGGCTTCGGGTCGGGCTGCGCCTTGCACACCGCGTCGACCCCGCCGGTCCCGCGCGGCACCGTGCCGTCGGCCAGGTACGCCGCCAGATGCCTGTCCAGGCAGGTGTTCCCGCTCAGCGTGATGCCGTGGTTCTGGCCGCCCTCCTCGACGACGAGGCTCGAACCGCGCAGCAGCGCGTGGACCGTCGCGCCGCCCTCGTACGGGGTGGCCGCGTCGTTCGTCGCCTGGAACAGCAGGGCCGGCGGCAGCTTGCCGTTGGCGAGGTTCACCGGCCCCACGGACCCGGTCGGCCAGAACGCGCACGGCGCGTTGTACCAGGCGTTGTTCCAGGTCATGAAGGGTGCCTTGGCGTACACCGACCAGTTGTCCGTGCGCCACTCGTCCCAGTCGCGCGGCCAGAAGGCGTCACGGCACTGCACCGAGGTGTAGACGCTGTAGCCGTTGTCCCCGGCGGCGTCGACGGCGGCGAAGTTCTTGTACGCCTCGACCAGCGGGGCGGCGTCCTTGCGGTTCACGTACGCCGCGAACGCCTCGGCGAGACGGGGCCAGTAGCCGTTGTAGTAGCCGCCGGGCAGGAAGGTGTCCTCCAGCTCCGAGGCGCCCACCCGGCCGTCGGCCGGCTTGCCCGCGAGGGCCGCCCGCATCCCGTACCACTTGCTCTCGACCCGCTCCGGGTCGGTGCCGAGCTTGTACGTCTTGTCGTTCCTGGCGATCCAGGCCATCAGGGCGCGGTGCCGGTCGTTGAAGGCCAGATCCTGGGTGAGGTTGTCCTCGTACCAGACGCCCGTGGGGTCGACGATCGAGTCCAGGACCAGGCGCCGTACCCGCTGCGGGTAGAGCTTGGCGTACACCACGCCGAGGTAGGTGCCGTACGAGTAGCCGAAGTAGTTCAGCCGCCGCGCACCGACCGCGGCGCGGATCGCGTCCATGTCCCGCACGGCGCTGACCGTGTCGATGTACGGCAGCACGCGCGCGTACTTCTTCGCGCAGGCCGTCGCGAAGGACCGCGCGCGGGCGACGTTGGCCTTCTCGATCGCCTCGGTGCCCGGCACGGAGTCCGGGCGCACGGTCGCGAAGTGGCCGGGCGCGCAGTCCAGCGCGGGCGTGCTCTTGCCCACCCCGCGCGGGTCGAAGCCGATGACGTCGTACTGGGACGCGACCGCCTTCGGCAGCGCCGAGGCGACGAATCCGGCGAGGCTCAGCCCCCGGCCGCCGGGGCCACCGGGATTGACCAGGAGCGGGCCCTGGTACGTCTTCGCGGTGTGCGGGACGCGGGAGAGCGCCAGCGTGATCTGCTCACCGCTCGGCCGCGTGTGGTCGAGCGGCACCTTCAGGGACGCGCACTGGAGCGTCGGCTGCCCGGTGCTGCCGCAGTTCTTCCAGGAGAGCGCCGCCGCGCGGGCGGCCTCCGCGGAGGGTGAAGGGCTCGCGGCGGCGGGCACGGCGGTGACCGTCCCGGCCACGACGACGACGGCAGCGCACAGCACGGCTGCGCGTTGGTTCATGGAGTGCTCCAGAGGCGACGAAGGGGCCGGAGGTGGTCGGACCGCAGGTCACGGCCCTTGCCGCATCGTCCCGAAAAGAGCGTCCGTCAGAACCTGTTCCGCCGTTGATTGACCCGATCGGGTCGCCGGATGCGCTCGAACGCGCACAGATCAACGCGCCGGCGCGCTCGGATCGGTGCGCCCGCCCGGGTCAGTGGGCCCGGGGCAGTGCGCTCGGATCAAGAGCGCTCGGATCAAGTGCGCTCAGATCAGCGAGAGCTGGGTCGGCCCGGAGCCGGTCGGCTCCTCCTCCGGCTCGGGCCGCGGGGTCCGGCGGGGCATCCCCGCGCGCGTGGGGCCGATCCCGTACTCCTCGGCCAGCTCGTGGACCTGACGGGTGATCCGCCGCTGGTACCACTTCGGGGCGTAGGCGCCGTCCGCGTACAGCCGCTCGTACCGGCGCACCAGGTACGGGTGGTGCTGCCCGAGCCAGGCCATGAACCACTCGCGGGCGCCGGGGCGCAGATGCAGTGCGAGCGGGGTGACCGAGGTGGCCCCGGCGGCCGCGATCGCCCGCACGGTGGCGCGCAGCTGGGCCGGCTCGTCACCGAGGAACGGGATCACCGGCGCCATCAGCACTCCGCAGCCGATCCCGTGGTCGGTGAGGGTCCTGACGACGTCCAGGCGCCGCTGGGGAGCGGGTGTGCCCGGTTCCACGGTGCGCCACAGGTCGGTGTCGGTGAAGCCGACGGAGACCGAGACGCCGACGTCGGTCACCTCGGCGGACTGCCGCAGCAGGTCGAGGTCGCGCAGGATCAGGGTGCCCTTGGTGAGGATCGAGAAGGGGTTCGCCCGGTCGCGCAGGGCGGACAGGATGCCCGGCATCAGCCGGTAGCGGCCCTCCGCGCGCTGGTAGCAGTCGACGTTCGTGCCCATCGCGACGTGCTCCCCGTGCCAGCGGGGCGAGGCCAGCTGGCGCCGCAGCAGCTCCGGCGCGTTCACCTTGACGACGATCTGCGTGTCGAAGCCGGTCCCGGTGTCGAGGTCGAGATAGCTGTGCGTCTTGCGGGCGAAGCAGTACACACACGCGTGCGTGCAGCCCCGGTAGGGGTTCACCGTCCACTCGAACGGCATCCGGGAGGCCCCCGGCACCCGGTTGAGGATCGAGCGGGCCCGGATCTCGTGGAACGTGATGCCGGCGAACTCGGGCGTGTCGAACGTCCTGGTCGTGACCGCGTCCGCACCGAACAGCGCGGCATCGGCCGGCCGGTCGTGGCGGGTCTCCACGGTGAGGTTGTCCCAGCGCATGACGCCTCCTCGGTAGCACTGAGCCCCACAATAGAACATGTGTTCCCATGATCGTGCGAGGAACCTTTCGGGAACCGATTTCGATCGCCCCGCGATCGCTTCCGGGACCCCGATTTGGGCGGCCGTGGACCGGGGTGGTTGGCTTGCCCCGAACCTGAGGAACCCCGAACAACCCTGAGCAACACAGACGTGGAGGAACCCCATGGCGCAGGTCGAGGCCACCACCGAGCGGGTCGTCGCCGCGGATCCGGAGAAGGTGTTCGACACCATCGCCGACTACAGCGGCGCGCGCGGGAAGCTGCTGCCCGAGCACTTCAGCGAGTACGAGGTGCGCGAGGGCGGCGACGGCGAGGGCACCCTCGTCCACTGGAAGCTCCAGGCCACCAGCAAGCGCGTCCGTGACTGCCTCCTGGAGGTCGCCGAGCCCACCGACGGCGAGCTCGTCGAGAAGGACCGCAACTCCTCGATGGTCACCGTCTGGCGGGTCACCCCGGCGGGCGAGGGCAAGTCCCGCGTCGTCGTGACCAGCACCTGGAACGGCGCAGGCGGCGTCGGCGGCTTCTTCGAGAGGACGTTCGCGCCCAAGGGCCTCAACCGGATCTACGACCTGATTCTGGCCAACCTCGCCACCGAGGTCGAGAAGTAGATCAACACCCCTGCGCTCCGCGCGCGTTGCCTCCCTTCACCGGTTCGAGTGGATCTCCCTTGTGACCGGGATGGCGCCGTAACTCGTCGCGCTTGCTCGTAGTTGTCGCTTTACGCGGGAATTGCGTGGCAGGCGCGACGAGGGGAGCGGCACATGGGCGGGACCACGCTGGCACAGGACGAGCCGGTCACGGCACCTGCCGCGAAGGACCGGCCACCGGTGCCGGCCGGCCCGCCGGAACCCGGCCGCCGCCGGGTGCGGCTGATCTTCTTCTCCCTGATGCTCGCCCTGCTCCTCGCGGCCCTTGAGCAGATGATCGTCGCCACCGCCCTGCCGAAGATCGTCGGCGAACTGCACGGCCTGGACCGGATGTCCTGGGCGATCACCGCCTATCTGCTCACCGCCACCGTCGGGCTGCCGGTCTACGGCAAACTCGGCGACCTCCTCGGCCGCAAGGGCGTCTTCCAGTTCGCGATCGTGGTCTTCGTCATCGGCTCCGCGCTCGCCGGGCGGGCACAGACCATGGACCAGCTCATCGCCTTCCGCGCGGTCCAGGGCCTCGGCGCCGGCGGACTCATGATCGGCGTGCAGGCGATCATCGCGGACATCGTGCCGCCCCGGCAGCGCGGCCGGTTCATGGGCCTCATCGGCGCCGCATTCGGCCTCGCCTCGGTCGCCGGACCGCTGCTCGGCGGCTACTTCACGGACCACCTCTCCTGGCGCTGGTGCTTCTACTTCAACGTCCCCTTCGGCCTCCTCACCCTCGCCGTCGTCACCGTCGTGCTGAAGCTGCCGAAGCCGACGGCGAAGCCCCGATTCGACGTCCTCGGCACCCTGTTGCTCGCCGCCGCCTCCACCTGCCTGGTCCTGCTCACCAGTTGGGGCGGCACCCGGCACGCCTGGGACTCGGGCGTCATCCTCGGCCTCGGCGCGGGAGCGGCCGCCGCGGCCGTCCTCTTCCTCGCCGTGGAGCGCGCCGCCGCCGAACCCCTCATCCCGCTAAGGCTGTTCAGGGACGCCGTCTTCAACGTCACCGCGCTCGTCGGCCTGGTGATCGGCGTCGCCCTGTTCGGCGCCGCGAGCTATCTGCCGACCTTCCTGCAGATGGTCGACGGGGCCACCGCCACCGAGTCGGGGCTGCTGATGCTGCCCATGATGGGCGGCATCGTGGGCGCGTCGGTCCTGTCCGGGCAGCTCATCACGCACACCGGCCGCTACAAGATCTATCCCGTGCTCGGCAGCGCCCTCGCCGCCCTCGGCATGTGGCTGCTGTCCCGGCTGGAGGTCGGCACACCCCGGCTCCAGTACAGCCTCTGGATGGCCGTCCTCGGCGCCGGCATCGGGCTGGTGATGCCCGTGCTCGTCCTCGCCGTGCAGAACTCCGTGCGCCCCGCCGACCTCGGCACCGCCACCAGCGCCAACACCTACTTCCGGCAGATCGGTGGCAGTGTCGGCGCGGCGATCTTCGGCACGCTCTTCGCCGACCGGCTCACCGACGCCCTGCACACCCGCCTGCCCGTCCGCACCGGCGGCGGCCTCCCCGACCCCGAGTCCCTCACCCCGCAGCTCGTCCACGCCCTGCCCCCGGAGCTGCGCGACGCCTACATCCGCGCCTACGCCGACGCCATGCCGAGGATCTTCCTCTACCTCGTGCCGGTGCTGCTCCTCGGCCTGCTCGTCGCCTTCTTCCTCGAGGAGAAACCGCTGGTGTCCCACCACACCGCCGCGACGGAACCCGCGCCCGGGGACACGGCGGCCCCGCGGGCCCTCGCGCTCGACGCGCCGCACACCGCCGGCATCCCCGTCCGCGGCGCGGTGCGGCACCCCGACGGGACCGCGGTGCCCCGCGCGGCGCTCACGCTCATCGACGTGAGCGGGCTGCAGATCGGGCGGGACGCCAGCGGCGAGGACGGCCGGTTCGCGCTGGCCGCGCCCGGCTCCGGGCCGTACGTCCTGATCGCGGCCGCCGGCGGCCACCAGCCGCGGGCCGTCTCCGTCACCGTCGGCGAGCGCCCCGTCGAGCTGGACGTCGTCCTCGGCGGCGCCGGACGCCTCGCCGGGAGCGTGGTCACCGCCGACGGCTCCCCGGTGCGGGAGGCCACCGTCACCCTCACCGACGTGCACGGCGAGGTCGTCGCGAGCACCCGCAGCGGCTTCGAGGGCGGCTATGTCCTCACCGAACTCGTCGCCGGGGAGTACACCCTCGCCGCCGGCGCGCCCGCCTTCCGTCCGGCCGCCGTTCCGGTCGGCGTCCAGGCCGCCAGGGAGACCCGCCAGGACATCGAACTCGCCGGGGGCGCCCTGCTGCGCGGCACCGTCCGGGCCACCGGCGGGCGGCCCGTCGAGGACGCGCGCGTGACCCTCCTGGACGCGGCGGGCAACGTCGTGGACACCCTCACCACGGGGCCCGACGGCGCCTTCCGCTTCGTCGACCAGTCCTGCGGCGAGTACACCGTCATCGCCGCCGGTTACCCGCCGGTCGCCACCGTCCTCCAGGTGGCGGGCGGCGGACGCACGGAACGCGACCTCCAGCTCGGCCACGAGGACTGATCCGGTCGCGAGCGGACGCCGGGACGGGCGGCGTACCCCGGCGCGCCCGGCTGAAACCAATTCCAGGATTGCCGCACATGCCGACGGACGTGCGCCGTACGGTGGTGACGGCGGAACAGATCTTGCACAGCTCTGGGGAGAGAGGGCCTGGGCCATGGACCGTGGCACCGAGAGGGACGTACCTCCCAGCCGCGGAGCCGGGAGCGACGCGGCCGACCCGGCGGGCGAAGCGAGCCGGGGGTCCCTCCGCCCCGAAGGTGGGGGAGAGTCCGTCGACGCCGGGCGCGTGCCCCTGGCCGTGGTCGTGGTGGACCGCGAGGGACTCGTCTCCCACTGGAGCACCGGCGCACGCCGGCTCTTCGGCGTCGTCAAGGAGGAGGCGATCGGGCGGCCCGCGATCGACCTGCTCCCCGTCTCCGGAGCGCTCCCCGAGCCGGACGACGATCTTCCGGGCGGCGGGTACGACGGCTACGGGGACTACGCGGCCTACGACGGACTCGGGCCCGGCCTCGACTCCTCCCTCGACCGGGGCCTCGGCTACCCGGCCGCCGGACGGGCCCGGCTGACCGTGCCCGGGAGGGACCGCGACGGCGGTCGGGCCGACGTGCTGTGGTGGGCCTACCCGCTGGTCGGACCGGGCACGGAACGGCTGCTGGTACTGGCCGCGGACGCGGCCGCGCTGCACCGGGACGACCCGGCCGACCCGCTCGCCGTCGAACGCATCGCGCCCGCCTTCGCCCTGCACACCGACTTCCCCGGCGCCGCGGAACTGGCCCGGCGGCTGCCCGAGATCCTGCCCAGCATGAGCGTCGGCGAAAGCGCCCGCATCGTCGCGCAGATCCTCGAACTCGGCTATCCGGTACTGGAGTTCAGTCAGAACGACCGGGTGCCCGTGACCCCCGACTGGGGCGTGGCCCGGCGCGTCGAGCGCAGGGCGCGCCGCGAGCGGGCCGCCCGCGTCGCCGCCGAAGGGACGCCCGTACCGCAGGAGCTCGTCGACGAGGGCGAGGACCTCGAATACGTCGCCGTCCGTGAGCGGCTGGAGTTCCTCAACGAGGTCAGCGGGAAGATCGGCACCTCCCTCGACCTCTCCCGCACCATCCTCGAGGTCAGCAGAGCCGTCGTCCCGCGCTTCACCGACGTCGCCGGCACCTATCTGCGCGAACAGGTCGTCGCCGGGGAGGGGTTCCCCGACGGCGTGCCGGACACGACCACCATGTGGCACCGGGTCGCCGTCGAGCACACCGACGAACCCGGCCGCTGGGACGACGTCGTACCCGTCGGCGAGGCCATGCCGTTCCCCGCGCACACCCCGTTCTTCCAGTGCATGACGACCGGACAGCCCGTCCTGGTGCCGCGCATCAGCGAGCAGATGGGCCACGCCATCGCCTCGCAGTTCGAGAAGCGCGACATCCGGCCCCTGATCACCGGCCGTTCCATGCTGGTCGTCCCGCTCAAGGCACGGAACGTCGTCCTCGGCTTCATGATCCTCCTGCGCCACCCCGAGCGTGCCCTCTTCAACGACATGGACCGGGTCACCGGCGCCGAACTCGCCGCCCGTGCGGGCCTGGTGCTCGACAACGCGCGCATGTACACCTACCAGGAGAGCGTCGCCGAGACCCTCCAGGACAGCATGCTGCCGCACATCCCGCCGCGGATGGCGGGCTGCGACATCGCCACCCGCTATCTGCCGGGCACGCTGCTCGGCCGGGTCGGCGGCGACTGGTTCGACTCGGTGAAGCTGCCCGGCGCGCGTACCGCCCTCGTCGTCGGCGACGTCATGGGTCACGGGCTCAACTCGGCCGCGATGATGGGACAGTTGCGGACCGCCGTGCAGACCATGGCCGCCCTCGACCTGCCTCCCGCCCAACTCCTGCGCAACCTCGACGACTTGGCGCAACGGCTCGGCGACACCTACCTCGCGACCTGTCTGTACGCCGTCTACGACCCGATCGAGGGCGAGCTGCACCTCGCCAACGCGGGCCACATCCCACCCGTGCTGGTGCGTGCCGCCGACGGCCGCAGCGAACTCCTCGACCTGCCCACCGGCGCGCCCATCGGGGTCGGCGGGGTGCCCTTCGAGTCGGTACGCGTGCGCGTGCAGCCGGGTGACCGGCTGGTGATGTGCACCGACGGGCTGGTGGAGGTGCGCGGCGAGGACATCGGCGTGGGGCTCGCGACCCTCTGCGAGTCCGCCGCCCACCCGGCCGCCTCGATGGACGACGCCTGCGACACCATCATCCGCGCCCTCAACACCCGCGGCGGCCGCAAGGACGACGTGGCCCTGCTCCTGGCCCGTCTCAACGGCATCGGGCCGGACGACGTCGCCGAGTGGCGGTTCCCCCTCGACCCGGCGCAGGTCGGCCGGGCCCGCGCGGTGGTCCGCGAACAGCTGCACGACTGGGGCCTGGCGAAGTCCGCCGACGCCGCCGCGCTCATGGTGAGCGAGCTGGTCACCAACGCCGTACGGCACGCCCGCCGGAGCCCCGTGGCGCTGCGCCTCGTCCGCGGCGACACACTGCTGTGCGAGGTCGAGGACGACGACCACGAACTGCCGACGCTGCTGAGCGCCGGGCCCGGTGACGAGGCCGGGCGGGGCCTGCGCGTGGTCAGCGTGCTGGCCCGCGAGTGGGGCACCAGCCGTACGGGAGCGGGGAAGTCCGTGTGGTTCGAGCTGACGCTGCCGCGCCGCCCCGCGGGGCGCTGAGCACGACCGGCCGGGATGCGCCGGACGGCGGACGGATCTCGAACGCGGCGTGAAGGAATGCGCAGCACGCTTGTCGCGCCGACCGGGGAGCGATAGACCGTACTCGCCCGTCACTTGCGGCGGATCGGCCTTGCATTCTGGGGAGTTGTGCATGAGCGTGACGAGTCGATACCGGGAGGCGTGGGAGGGCTTCTGGCGCGAGGCCCCGGAGGAACCGGGCAGTGTCCTGTGGGACGCCGACCCGAAGGTGACCGCCGCCCTCCACCTGGCCCTCTTCGAGCCCCATCTCGCCGACCCCGGACTGGCGTTGGTGGACCTCGGCTGTGGCAACGGCACCCAGACCCGGTACTTCGCCGACCGCTTTCCGCACGTCGTCGGCGCCGACCTGTCCGCCGCCGCCCTCGACCACGCCCGCCGCGCCGACCCCGCCGGACAGGCCACGTACCGGCTGCTGGACGCGGCCGAGAAGGGCGCGGCCGAGACACTGCACGCCGAACTCGGCGACACCAACGTCTATATGAGGGGCGTCCTGCACCAATGCGAGCCCGACGACCGGCAGCCGCTGGTGGACGGGATCGCCGCGCTGCTGGGGGAGCGCGGCCGGGTCTTCCTCGTCGAACTGTCGGAGGCCGCCCGCCCCGTCCTCGGCGGACTGGCACAGAGCCCGGACGGCCCGCCGCCGAAGCTCGCGCCGATCTTCCGGCACGGCATCGCCCCCGGCGAAGTGGCCGACGACACGGTGCCCAGGTATCTGCGCACCGCCGGCCTCACGGTGCTGGCCTCCGGTGAACTGCCGCTCGTGACCACCGAGTTCGCGCCCGACGGCACCCGGATCGAGCTGCCGTCGAAGTGGCAGGTGGCCGCCCGCGTCGAGTGACCGCCATCACATCGAAAGCGGCCCTCGTGGCTGTCACACTCGCGCGGCGCACCGTGTCAGGGGTCCAGGAACGCACGGAAACCCCCTGAGGAGCTGCTGAGATGTTCACTGACCACTCCACCGCCTACGTCGTCGTCACCGTCGTCGGAGCCGTGATGGCGGGCTTCTCGGCCGCCTCGATCTTCCTCGGCGCCGAGTGGACGGTGAAGCCGCTGGCCGACTACGGAGTGCCGCGTGCGTGGTGGCCGTGGCTCGGCGCGGCCAAGGCCGCGGGCGCGGCCGGTCTGCTGGCCGGGCTGTTCGTTCCCGTGGTCGGCGTGCTCGCCGCGATCGGTCTGATCCTGTACTTCCTCGGCGCCGCCGGCACCGTGCTGAGGGCCCGCTGGTTCGCGCACCTGCCGTTCCCGCTGGTCTACGCGGCACCGGCGGTGGCCTCGCTGGTGCTGGCGTTCTGAGTACGGGCGAGGGACAGGTGGGGGGCCGACCGGGAACTCGGTTCGGCCCCCCAACCGTTCGTCAGTCCTCGGCGCTCACGGGCGCGGTGTCGACGGGGCCGGCGCCCACGGGTCCGGCGCCGACGGTGTCGAGCACCGCCACCTCGATGCCGTCCAGCCGCTCCCGGTCCGCCACCACGTCGATCCTGGTGATGGCGCCCTCCGCGAGCGTGAACAGCAGGACCACCCGCAGCCTGCCGTGCGGCGCCATCGCGAGGCCGACCCGGCCGTCGAGCAGGGCGAGGCCGGTGAACCGGGCCCGGCCGGTCGCCGCCATCGCGCCCTCGGCCACGGGGCGGGCGCCGCTGACGGTGACGGGCTCCGGCGTCGGGACGACGAAGCGGTCGGCGGTGAGGACCACGTCCGGGTGCAGCAGGGCGAGCAGCGCCTCGAAGTCGCCGCCCCTCGTCGCGGCCAGGAACGCGTCGGCGACGCGGCGCTGCCGGACCCGGTCGGCGACGGCCGCGGGAGCGCCGCCCCTGACGCGGCGGCGGGCCCGGCTGGCCAGTTGCCGTGTCGTGGCCGGAGTCCGCTCGATCATCGGGGCGATGGTGTCGAAC
Organism: Actinobacteria bacterium OV320; assembly: GCA_001298545.1. Taxonomy (GTDB): domain Bacteria; phylum Actinomycetota; class Actinomycetes; order Streptomycetales; family Streptomycetaceae; genus Streptomyces; species Streptomyces coriariae. Next base: position 835,257 of record LJCX01000027.1, on the reverse strand, counting down.
GGCACGGCGAACAGGTCGTGCAGCACGAACGCCAGCCGCTCGGCCGGGGCGAGCGTGTCCAGCACGACCAGCAGCGCCACCCCGACCGAGTCGGCGAGCAGCGCCTCCTCCTCGGGGTCGCCCCCCTGCGCCGTCCCGGCGGCGGGCTCGCTCACCCGGGCGTCCAGCGGCACCTCGGGGTGTGTCCTTCGGGAGCGGAGCATGTTCAGGCACACCCGGCCCACCACCGTGGTGAGCCACCCGCTGAGGTTGTCCACATCGCCGACGTCCGCCCGGGACGCCCTGAGCCAGGTCTCCTGAACGGCGTCCTCCGCCTCGCCGAGCGAGCCGAGCATGCGGTAGGCGACGGCACGCAGATGAGGCCGGTCGGCCTCGAAGCGCTCCGGTGGCAGGGCGGTGTACGTGGTCATGGCAGGGTCCCCGTTCGTGTCACTGCGGTGCGGGTGTGCGTGCCCAGATCACCACACGCGCGGGGCCAGCCGCATCAGGGTCTTCTCGCACGAAGCGGCACTCCCGGGCGGGCGGCCGCGCGGCAGCCGGGCCGACCGGGCCCGCAGTCCCGAGGCGAGGGGAGTCGCTGCCCGGCGATCCGAGGGGTGGCCCGATAGGCTCGGGATTCCTTGAGAGGACGGGGGCCGGACGTGAAGATCCTCATCAGCGCCGACATGGAGGGCGCCACCGGCGTCACCTGGCCGGCCGACGTACTGCCCGGGGCGCCGGAGTGGGAGCGCTGCCGGTCGATGTTCACCTCGGACGTCAACGCCGCCGTGCTCGGCTTCTTCGACGGCGGAGCGGACGAGGTCCTGATCAACGAGGCCCACTCGACCATGCGCAACCTGCTCCTCGAGCAGCTCGACGACCGGGCGGAGATGCTCACCGGCCGGCACAAGTCCCTCTCCATGGTGGAGGGCGTCCAGCACGGGGACGTCGACGGCATCGCCTTCGTCGGCTACCACGCGGGCGCCGGCATGGAGGGCGTCCTGGCCCACACCTACCTGGCCAACTCCCTCACCGGTGTCTGGCTGAACGACGTACGGGCCAGCGAGGGGCTGCTCAACGCGCACGTGGTCGCTGAGTACGGGGTGCCGGTCGTCCTCGTCACCGGTGACGACGTGGCCTGCGAGGACGCCCTCGGGTACGCGCCCGAGGCGTTGAAGGTCGCGGTCAAGGACCACGTCTCCCGGTACGCGGCCGTGTGCCGTACCCCGGCCCGCACGGCCGCCGACATCCGGGCGGCGGCGAAGGAAGCGACCCGGCTGGCCATCCGTCAGAAACCGGTGAGCGGTGGGCCGTTCACGGTCGCCGTGGAGTTCGACGCCGAGCATCTCGCGATGGCGGCCACCGTCGTGCCCGGCGTCGCCCGCACCGGCGAGCGGAAGATCGCGTACACCAGCGGCACCATGTACGAGGGCATCCGTACCTTCAAGGCGGTCACCACGATCGTCTCCGCCGCGATCGAGGAGCAGTATGGCTGAGGAGCGACGCCCGGGGCACGGGCGGGATCGACGGCAGGGGCAGGGGCAGGGGCGAAGGCAGAGGCAGAGGCAGGGGCGGGAGCGGCATGGCTGACGCGCAGGCGCGGGAGGAGGTCGTCCGGTTCACCTCCGATCTCATCCGCATCGACACCACCAATCGCGGCGGCGGCGACTGCCGGGAACGGCCCGCCGCCGAGTACGCCGCCGCGCTGCTCGCCGAGGCGGGCATCGAGCCGGTGCTCCTCGAACGCACCCCGGGGCGGACCAACGTCGTGGGGCGGATCGAGGGCACCGACCCGGCCGCGGACGCGCTGCTCGTCCACGGTCACCTGGACGTGGTGCCCGCGGAGGCGGCCGACTGGAGCGTCCACCCCTTCTCCGGGGAGGTGCGCGACGGGGTCGTGTGGGGGCGCGGCGCCGTCGACATGAAGAACATGGACGCGATGATCCTGGCCGTGCTGCGGTCCTGGGCCCGGCAGGGCGTCCGGCCCCGGCGCGACCTCGTCGTCGCCTTCACCGCCGACGAGGAGGCCAGCGCCGAGGACGGCTCCGGGTTCCTCGCCGACCGGCATCCGGGACTCTTCGAGGGCTGCACCGAGGCCATCGGCGAATCCGGGGCGTTCACCTTCCATGACGGCGCCGGACGCGAGATCTACCCCATCGCGGCGGGTGAGCGCGGCACCGGCTGGCTGAAGCTCACCGCCCGCGGGCGCGCCGGACACGGCTCCAAGGTCAACCGGGAGAACGCGGTGACCCGACTGGCCGCCGCCGTCACCCGCATCGGCGAGCACGAATGGCCCCTGCGGCTCACCCCGACCGTCCGTGCCGCCCTCACCGAACTCGCCGCGCTGTACGGCGTCGACGCCGACCTCCACGACGTGGACGGTCTGCTGGCGAAGCTCGGCCCGGCGGCCGCCCTGGTGGAGGCGACCGTCCGCAACAGCGCCAACCCGACCATGCTGGGCGCCGGTTACAAGGTCAACGTGATCCCCGGGGAGGCCGTCGCCTACGTCGACGGACGCTATCTCCCGGGCGGCGAGGACGAGTTCCGCGCGACGCTCGACCGACTCACCGGGCCCGACGTCGACTGGGAGTTCCACCACCGCGAAGTCGCCCTCCAGGCACCTGTGGACGCTCCGCTCTACGCCCGTATGCGGGCCGCAGTCGAGGAGTTCGCGCCCGAGGGGCACGTGGTGCCGTACTGCATGTCCGGGGGGACGGACGCCAAGCAGTTCTCGCGGCTCGGCATCACCGGCTACGGCTTCGCACCGCTGAAGCTCCCGGAGGGCTTCGACTATCAGGCCCTCTTCCACGGTGTGGACGAACGGGTCCCGGTGGAGGCGCTGCACTTCGGCGTCCGGGTGCTCGACCGGTTCCTGCGAACGGCCTAGGCGAACGGGGAGAATGTGCAGGTCCTGCCGTACGGTTCCTGGCCCTCGCCCATCGACGCGACCCTCGCGGCCACGCACGACGGGCGCCCCGAGTACGTCGGCTTCGTCGGCGACGAGGTGTGGTGGACCGCGCCCCGGCCGGCCGAGCACGGTCGCCGCACCCTCGTCCGGCGGCGGCCCGACGGCACGGAGGAGTCCCTCCTGCCCGCCCCCTGGAACGTCCGCAGCCGGGTCGTCGAGTACGGGGGACAGCCATGGGCCGGTGCCGTGCACGACGGGCGGCTCCTCGTGGTGTTCGTGCACTTCGCCGACCAGCGGGTGTACGTGTACGAGCCCCGGTCCGAGTCCGAGTCCGAGTCCGAGTCTGTGTCCGGGCCCGAGTCCGGTGATGGGCCACGTCCGCTCACTCCCGTCTCGTCCGTAGGCGGCGGACTGCGCTGGGTGGAGCCGCAGTTGCTGCTGGAGCGGGGCGAAGTGTGGTGCGTGCTGGAGGAGTTCACGGGTGAGGGGCCGACCGACGTGCGCCGGCTGCTGGCCGCGGTGCCGCTGGACGGGTCGGCCGCCGACGATCGCGCCGCCGTGCGCGAACTCACCGACGACCGGCGCCGGTTCGTCACCGGGGCCCGTCTGTCGTCCGACGGCCGCCGGGCCGCCTGGCTGGCCTGGGACCATCCCTTGATGCCGTGGGAGGGCACGGAGGTGGTCGTCGCCGACGTCACGGGTGACGGCACCCTGAGCGGCGCCCGGCTGGTGGCCGGCGGACCGGGGGAGTCGATCGCCCAGGTCGACTGGATGCCGTCGACGGGATACGGGCGACAGCTGCTGGAAGACGGTCGGCGGCCCGCGGCGGACGGCGGACGGTCGGCAGTCGTCGGGGCATCGTCGACGATCGACGGAGGGCGGTCGACGGACGACCGAAGGCAGTCGACGGACGATGGAGGACAGTCGACGATCGACGGGCGACGGTCGGCACGCGACGAAGGACAGTCGGCGTACGACGGTCGGCAGTCGACAGAAGACTGCCTACTGTATACAAGTGACCGCAGCGGCTGGTGGAACCTGTACCGCGACCACCAACCCGTCTCCCCCCGCGAGGAGGAGTTCGGCGGAGCCCTGTGGAAGCTCGGGCAGCGCTGGTTCGCGCCGCTGGAGAGCGGACTCGTCGCGGTCGTGCACGGCCGCGGGTCCACCGTGCTCGGGGTCCTCGACCCGGAGACCGGGGAGCTCGTCGACGCGGCCGGACCGTGGACGGAGTTCGCGCCCACCCTCGCGGTGCAGGGGGAACGCGTCGTCGGCGTCGCGGCCAGCCCGCGCAGCGCGTACGAGGTGGTGGAGCTGGACGCCAGGACCGGCCGGGCCCGGGTGGTCGGAGCCGCGCACGACGACGCGGTGGACCCGGCCTACTACCCCGAGCCCCGGATCCGTACCTTCACCGGTCCCGACGGTCGTGACATCCACGCGCACGTCTACCCGCCCCACCACCCCGGACAGGTCGCGCCCGGCCACGAACTGCCGCCCTACGTCGTGTGGGCGCACGGCGGCCCCACCGATCGCGCGCCGCTCGTACTGGATCTGGAGATCGCCTACTTCACCTCCCGGGGCATCGGGGTCGCCGAGGTCGACTACGGCGGCTCCACCGGGTACGGGCGGGAGTACCGGGAGCGGCTGCGCGAGCAGTGGGGCGTGGTCGACGTGGAGGACTGCGCGGCCGTCGCCCTGGCGCTCGCCGACGAGGGCACCGCCGACCGCCGGCGGCTGGCCGTCCGGGGCGGCAGCGCGGGCGGCTGGACCGCCGCGGTCTCGCTGGCCGGCACCGACGTCTACGCCTGCGGCACGATCCGCTACCCCGTGCTGGACCTGGTGGGCTGGGCGACGGGCGGGACCCACGACTTCGAGTCGCGCTACCCGGACAGTCTCGTCGGGCCCCTCGCGCAGGTGCCCGCCCGGTACGCGCAACGTTCGCCGATCGAGCACGCCGACCGGATCACCGTGCCGTTCCTGCTCCTCCAGGGGCTGGACGACGTGATCTGCCCGCCCGCGCAGTGCGAGCGGTTCCTGGCCCGGCTGACCCGATCGGCCGGGCGGCCGGTGCCGCACGCGTACCTGGCGTTCGAGGGGGAGGGGCACGGGTTCCGCCGGGCGGCCACCATGGTCCGCGCCCTGGAGGCCGAGCTGTCGCTGTACGCTCAGGCGTTCGGGCTGTGCCCGCCCGGAATCCCCAGGTTGGAGCTTGTGCGGTGAAGGAACTCGTGCGGCCGTCCCGGCTCGCCCCCGGCGCCCGGGTCGCGGTCGTCGCGCCCAGCGGGCCGGTGGCGGAGGAGCGGCTGGAGGCCGGCCTCGACCTGTTGCGCGGCTGGGACCTCGACCCGGTGGTCGCCCCCCATGTGCTGGACCGGCACGACCGGCTGCCCCATCTCGCGGGCACCGACGCCGACCGGGCGGCCGACCTCCAGCGGGCCTGGTGCGATCCGGGCGTCGACGCCGTGCTGTGCGCACGCGGCGGCTACGGTGCCCAGCGGATCGTCGACCTGCTCGACTGGGACGCGATGCGGGCGGCCGGACCGAAGGTGTTCGTGGGCTTCAGCGACAGCACCACCCTGCACGAGGCGTTCGCCCTCCGCCTGGGCCTGGTCACGCTGTACGGGCCCGCGGCCGCGGGCATCGACTTCATCAAGAGCGCCCGGGGGCAGGAGCACCTCAGGGCCACCCTGTTCGCCCCGGAGACCGTCCGCACGCTCGCCTCCACCGGTACGGCGATCGCTCCGGGCCGGGCGCGGGGCGTCACCCTGGGCGGCTGCCTGGCGCTGCTGGCCACCGGCTACGGCACCCCGCACACCCGGGCCGGTGCCCGCGGTGGGCTGCTGCTGATCGAGGACGTCGGGGAGCGGCCGTACAGCGTCGACCGGGCCCTCACCCAACTCCTGCGCACCGGCTGGCTCGAGGGTGTCGCGGGTGTCGCGCTCGGCTCCTGGGACAGGTGCGGCCCCTACGAGGAGCTGCGCCCGGTCCTCGTGGACCGGCTCGGCGGCCTCGGCGTCCCCGTCGTCGAGGAGCTCGGGTTCGGTCACTGCGAGGGCGCGCTCACCGTGCCCTTCGGCCTGCCCGCCGTGCTCGACGCCGACGAGGGCACGCTGACCCTCGACACCCCCGCCCTGCGCTGACCTCCCGGCCCGCCTCACCCGGGGGCGCGCCTCACCGTGCGTGAGCGGGGCGCAGGGCTCAGGCTGGTCGTATGAGCCCGAAGACCACGAAGGCGTCCCACGGCGGTGGCAGGAACGAAGCGCTGACGCCGGGCCGGATCGTCGTCCTGGCGCTCGCCGTCCTCACCCTGGTCTTCATCTTCCAGAACACCGGCACCGTGAAGATCCGGCTGCTGATCCCCGAGGTGACGGTGCCGCTGTGGACGGCGCTGCTGGCGATGTGGGTCATCGGCGTCCTGTGCGGCGTCTCCTTCTCGTATTTCAGGAAACGGCGCAGGTGACCCCGTCGTAGGCTGTCCCGATGCCGCACACCGCATCCCGATACCTCGCCGAGGGCCCCCGTGTGGGCATACGCCACTTCACCTACGAGGACGGGCCGGAGTTCACCGCCCGCGCGCGGGAGAGCAAGGATCTGCACCACCCGTGGCTGTTCCCGCCGGCCACCGCCGCCGCGTACACGGCCTACGCGGGCCGGCTGATCGAGGACCCGTCGAAGGCCGGCTTCCTCGTGTGCACCCTGGAGGACGGGGCGGTCGCCGGGTTCGTCAACATCAACAACATCGTCGAGGGCGGCTTCCAGTGCGGCGCGCTGGGCTACGGCGCCTTCGCGCACGCGGCCGGGCGCGGGCTGATGCGCGAGGCGCTCGACCTGGTGGTGGGCCACGCGTTCGGACCGATGCGGCTGCACCGGCTGGAGATCAACGCGCAGCCCGGCAATGTCGCCTCGATCGCCCTGGCCCGCGGCTGCGGCTTCCGCCGGGAGGGCTTCTCCCCGAAGATGATCTACATCGACGGGGAGTGGCGGGACCACGAGCGGTGGGCGATCACCGCCGAGATGCGGACTTGTGGTTGATCTTCATCGTGTCGAGGTCGGTGACCGTCGACCGCAGCCCGGTGAAGCCGTGGCCGAGCTCCCGCAGCGCCCCCTCGGCGCGCTCCTCGGCGAGCGCGCCCGCCATCTCCTCGCCGTCCGCCGCGTCCGACACCACCACGTAGCGCATCGAGAAGTGCTTCAGCGGCGACGGCTCGTACGACAGCGTGCCCTCCTCGGTGAACCGCATGCTCGTCAGGCCGTGGTCGGCGGCCTCGGCGAGGAGGCGGGTCCGGCCCTCGTCGGTGAGGCCGTCCCAGGTGCCCCGGACGATCACCCGGTAGGTGTGCTGCTCGCTCACTGCCGCTCCTTCGTGCCTGCCGTCGAACGCCCGACTCTACGTCCGCGACGGCCCGCCGCCCACGGAATTTCGTCGGGCCAGGCGCCTCACGACCCGCGCCGGTCCACGTACTCGTACACCGCCCCGTCCGGGTGCCGGGCGATCAGGTTGCGGCCCACCGGGGTCGGCACCGGGCCGGCGATGACGTCCGCGCCCAGCTCGGTGAGGGTCCGGTGGGCCTCCTCCACGTCCGCGACGGCGATCGTCGCGGCCACCTTGCGCAGCAGTTCCAGCTCGGCCGGAGGCCCGCTCATCAGCAGGAAGCAGCCGACCGCGGCCACTTGTACACCGCCCCGCTCGAAGCGGAGCGCGCCGGTGCCCGCCAGCCGCTCGTAGAAGGAGACCGAGGTCTCCAGATCGTCGACACAGACACGCAGTGTGGCTCCCAGAATGTCCATGCGGACGAGCCTAGTTGGGGCGGCCGCGGTGAGGTGATCCCTTCACCCGATCCCCGCCCGGCCCCTCCCCGGCGCCCGGTCCGTGGAGTTAAGCGTCCATGACAGCGGGTACCCGAGGCCCATGGAGCGCATGGATCACCTGGAGCATCTGGACAAGCATCTGGTCGACGAGCTTGCGCAGGTGGCGCGCGAGACGATCCGCGAGGAGCTGCGCGAGCAGACCCGCAAGCAGCGCCGTACGGCCATGCTCTACGCGGCGTCCGGCGCCGTCGCCCTCTACGCGGGCGCGGCCGTCGCCCTCGCGGTGGGGCTCGCCCTCGGCATCGGGCTGCCGGACTGGGCCGCGGCGCTGATCACCGCCGCGATCCTCGCAGTGGTGGCGTACCTGCTGCGGGGTGCCGCCAAGCCGCACGCGTCGTCCCCGCCCACGGCCGGGCTCGAGGCCGCACCGGACAAGGGCCCCGGCCGGGTCATCGGCGGTACGCCGCCGGCCGGACCGCCCGGTGGTACCGGGCTGCCGTACCCGCCGATGCCGCCGACCGCGCCCGGCGCCCAGGTGCCGGAACCGGGCGGGGCGCCGCGCGCCGACGACATCGATCCCGAGAGCCCGCACCGGGCCTGACGGGCGGTACACGTCCGCCGAAGTGACGTATCCGCGTCATGTGTTCGGCATCCGGGCGGCCCCGCGGCACACGCTGTCGCGGGGCCGCCCGGCGCGTGCGGGCGTTCCCGGTTCCTCCGGGGCCGTCGCGCCGCGGACACCGGGCGCCCGGAGGGGACGCCGGCGCACGTTTGGCGGCTTCTGCCAGGGGGACGCGGAAACCTTCGTACGACAACCGTCCGAACCCCTTCGGAGGCCCACCGTGAGGCGTCCCCGCATCGTGATCGTCGGAGCCGGCTTCGCCGGGTACCGGACGGCCCGGACCCTGGCGCGGGCGACCGGGGGCCGGGCCGACATCACTCTGCTCAACCCGACCGACTACTTCCTGTACCTGCCCCTGCTGCCCCAGGTGGCGGCGGGCATCCTGGAGCCGCGGCGGGTCACCGTCTCCCTGTCGGGGACCCTGCGCGAGGTGCGGCCGGTGCTGGGCGAGGCCGAGCACGTGGACCTCGACGCGCGCACCGTCCACTACACGAACCCCGAAGGGGACGAGGGCACGCTCGGCTACGACCGGCTCGTGCTGGCCGCCGGCAGCGTCAACAAGCTGCTGCCCATCCCCGGGGTCGCCGAGCACGCGCACGGGTTCCGCGGCCTGCCCGAGGCCCTCTACCTGCGCGATCACCTCACCCGGCAGGTGGAGTTGGCGGCTTCCGGCATGAACGCCGACGAGTGCACGGCGCGTTGTACGTTCGTCGTGGTCGGCGCGGGCTACACCGGTACCGAAGTCGCCGCGCAGGGACAGCTGTTCACCGACGCGCTGGTCCGCGCGCACCCGATGCGGCGGGGCATACGGCCGCGCTGGCTGCTGCTCGACCTCGCGTCGCGCGTCCTGCCCGAGCTGGACGAACGGCTCTCCCGCACCGCCGACCGGGTGCTGCGCGAGCGGGGCGTCGACGTGCGTATGGGGACCTCCGTCAAGGAGGCCACCCGCGACGGAGTCCTGCTGACCGACGGCGAGTTCGTCGACACCCGCACCCTGGCGTGGTGCGTGGGCGTACGGCCCGATCCGCTCGCGGAGTCGCTCGGGCTGCCCTTGGAACGCGGGCGGTTGCTCGTCGAGCCGACGCTCCAGGTGCCGGGCAGGCCCGAGGTGTTCGCGTGCGGCGACGCCGCCGCGGTACCGGATCTGGAGAGGCCCGGGGAGTACACGCCGATGACCGCGCAGCACGCCTGGCGGCAGGGCAAGGTGGCCGGGCAGAACGTCGCCGCCTCTCTCATGGAGGGCGGCGGTGCGGCCGGTCTGCGGCCGTACCGGCACAAGGACCTGGGATTCGTGGTGGACCTGGGCGGGGTGCAGGCCGCCGCCAATCCGCTCGGCGTCCACCTGTCCGGCCCCGCGGCCGGGGCCGTCGCCCGTGGCTACCATCTCGCCGCCATGCCCGGCAACCGGGTGCGCGTCGCCGCCGACTGGCTGCTGGACGCCGTGCTCCCGCGGCAGGACGTCCAGTTGGGTCTGGTCCGGTCCTGGTCGGTACCGCTGGACACCGCGTCGCCGGAACTGGCGCGGGTACCCGGGGACCACCGGGACGAGCCCGCGGCCTCCGGCCCCGGCGCGGCCACCGACGAGGACGTGAACGCCGGGAACGGCACGGACGGCACGGACGACAAGAACCCGTACGACAAGAACGCGGACGACAGGAATGAGGGGAACGACGTGAAGGACGTGAACGACGTGAAGGACGCGGACAAGGCGAACGACGGGTCCGGCGAGCATCATCCCTCCCCGGAGGACGACTCCCAGTCGATCACCTCGCCGACACCCGAGGTGGGACGGCATTCGGGCGGTGGGAGCGGGTCCCGTACCGGGCAGTCGTCGCCGGAGGAGGGCTCCCGGTCGATCGACTCGCCGACGCCCGAGGTGGGGCGGCACAGTTCCGGACCGGCGGCCGCGCGGAACGACGAGACCACCGGGAACGAGCCCGACCCCGGACCCGCCGAGCGCGGCGACGCCCGCGACGCGAAAGGAGACCGGTAGCCAGATGGACACCGCCGAACTCACCGAACTCGGTCAGCAGTTGCGGGTCGACAGCGTGCGCGCCTCCGCCGCCGCGGGGTCCGGCCATCCGACGTCCTCGATGTCGGCCGCGGACCTGATGGCCGTACTGCTCGCGAACCACTTCCGCTACGACTTCGACCGCCCGGCGCACCCGGGCAACGACCGTTTCGTCCTCTCGAAGGGCCATGCCTCCCCCCTGCTGTACTCGGCCTACAAGGCCGCCGGGGCCATCGACGACGAGGAGCTGCTGACCTTCCGCGAACTCGGCAGCCGGCTGGAGGGACACCCCACCCCGCAGCGGCTGCCGTGGGTCGAGACGGCCACCGGCTCGCTCGGCCAGGGTCTTCCGGTGGGCGTCGGCATCGCGCTGGCCGGGAAGCGGCTGGACCGCATCGGCTACCGCGTGTGGGTGGTGTGCGGGGACAGCGAGCTCGCCGAGGGCTCGGTGTGGGAGGCCGCCGAGCACGCGGGCCACGAACACCTCGACAACCTCACGGTGATCGTCGACGTCAACCGCCTCGGCCAGCGCGGTCCCACGCGGCACGGCCACGACCTCGGCGCCTACGCCCGCCGCTTCCAGGCCTTCGGCTGGCACACGATCGAGATCGACGGACACGACGTGGACGCCGTCGACCGCGCCTACGGCGAGGCGGCCTCCACCCTGGGGCAGCCCACCGCGATCCTCGCCCGCACCCTCAAGGGCAAGGGCGTCCGGTCCGTCGAGGACCGCGAGGGGCTGCACGGCAAGCCGCTGCCCGACGCCGACGAGGCGATCGAGGAGCTGGGCGGCATCCGTGACCTGCGGGTCCGCGTTCCCGGGCCGGCCGACGCCCGCATGCTGCACTCCGTCCCGACCGGGCCCCTCGTGCTGCCCCGCTGGGAGGGGGAGGACCGCGAGAAGGGCGTGGCGACCCGTGACGCCTACGGCAAGGCCCTGGCCGCTCTCGGTGCCGCCCGCGAGGACATCGTCGCCCTCGACGGCGAGGTGAGCGACTCCACCCGCGCCGAGGCCTTCGCCAAGGAGTACCCGGACCGGTTCTTCGAGTGCTACATCGCCGAACAGCAGCTCGTCGCCGCCGCGGTCGGCCTCGCGACGCGCGGCTGGGTGCCGTACGCCTCGACGTTCGCGGCCTTCCTGACCCGGGCCCACGACTTCGTCCGGATGGCCGCGGTCAGTGGCGCCGGCATCAACCTCGTCGGCTCGCACGCGGGGGTCGCCATCGGACAGGACGGGCCCTCGCAGATGGGTCTGGAGGACCTGGCGATGTTCCGGGCCGTGCACGGCTCGACCGTGCTGTACCCGTGCGACCCCCACCAGACCGCCCGGCTCGTCGCCGCCATGGCGGGCCTGGACGGCGTCCGCTACCTGCGCACCTCGCGCGGCGCCTACCCGGTGCTCTACGGGCCGGACGAGGAGTTCCCCGTCGGCGGCAGCAAGGTGCTGCGCTCCTCCGACCGGGACCGGCTGACGATCGTCGCGGCCGGCGTCACCGTGCACGAGGCGCTGAAGGCCGCCGAGGCGCTCGACGGCGAGGGCATCGCGGCCCGGGTGATCGACCTGTACTCGGTCAAGCCCGTCGACCGGGCCACGCTGCGCCGGGCCGCAGAGGAGACCGGCCTGCTGCTGAGCGTGGAGGACCACCACGAGCAGGGCGGCCTCGGGGACGCGGTCCTCGACGCCTTCCTCGACGGGCGGCCGGTGCCCCGGCTGGTGCGGCTCGCCGTCCGGACGATGCCCGGCTCGGCGAGCCCGGCCGAGCAGCTGCACGCCGCGGGCATCGACGCCGAGTCGATCGCCGCGTCCGCCCGGCTGCTGGTGGAGCAGGCGATCGCGCCGTGAGCGATGACGCCGTGCGGAAGGTGCGGGTGGGCCGCCGCAGCGTCGAGGTCCACCGGCCGGACAAGGTGCTCTTCCCGGGCGGCGCGGAGGCGAAGCAGTACACGAAGGGCGATCTCGTCGCCTACTACCGGTCGGTCGCCGCGTTCATGGTGCCGCAGCTGCGCGGCCGTCCGCTGATGCTGGAACGGCACCCGGACGGGATCGACGGGCCCCGCTTCATGCAGAAGAACACCCCCGAGCACTACCCGGAGTGGATCCCGCGGGCCGAGGTGGCCAAGGAGGACGGCACCGTCCGCCACACCGTCTGCGACGAGTCCGCCACCCTCGCCTACCTCGCCGACCAGGCGTGCCTCACGCTGCACCGCTGGCTGTCCCGGGTCGGCCGGGTCGACCGTCCGGACCTGATGGTCTTCGACCTCGACCCGGCCGACGGCTCCGGCTTCGCCGCCGTCCGGGAGGCCGCCGAGTGGCTCGGCGAGCTCCTGGACCAGCTGCGGCTGCCGTCGGCCCTGATGACGACGGGCTCGCGGGGACTGCACGTCGTCGTACCCGTCGACGGGCGCGACGGCTTCGACGAGGTGCGCGGCTTCGCCAGGGACGCCGCCGAACTGCTCGTCGCCGAGCACCCCGACCGGCTGACCACGGCCGCCCGGAAGAAGGACCGCGGCGACCGGCTCTACCTGGACGTGCAGCGCAACGGCTACGCGCAGACCGCCGTCGCCCCCTTCACGGTGCGCGCGCTGCCGGGGGCGCCCGTCGCCACGCCCATCACCTGGGAGCAGCTGCACGACCCGGAGCTCGGGCCGCGCCGCTGGACCATCGCCGACGCCGCCGAGCAGGCCCACGCCCGGCCCTGGGCGGCGCTGACGGGCCGCGGGCGCGCCCTGGGCCCGGTCAGGCGCCGGCTCGACGCACTCCGTGGGGCGTGAAGGTTTGGCCAAGAGCCTTTGGGCCACCCGGAAGAAGAGGTGGCCATGGTGAACACAAAAAGCACAGCACAGTCACATGCGTCACGCAATGCACGTAACGCACATGAATCATCTGAATCACACAATTCGCAAAGTTCACGAGCCTCACGGACCGCGGAGACCTCGGAGACCTCAGGGACCTCGGGGACCTCGCGAACTCCGCAGGGTTCACAGGGACCGACACAGAGACCGAAGAGACCGCAGAGATCACCACGTTCGCAGAGTCCGGGGAGTTCGCGGACTCCGACGGGCGAGAAAGGCAAGGACGACGTGGCGGACGACCGGCCGAGCCCCATGGAGGTGCTGCGCGAGGCGCGCGCCCAGCTCACGGAGCTGACGGGGATGACCGCCGAGAGCGTCTCGTCCTTCGAGCAGACGGAGGACGGCTGGTCCCTGGACGTCGAGGTCCTGGAGCTGTCCCGGGTGCCCGACACGATGAGCCTGATGGCGAGCTACCAGGTCGAGCTCGATCCCGGTGGACAGCTCACCGGCTACCGGCGCGTCCGCCGCTACGAGCGTGGACGCTCCGACGCACATCGGCCGGGCGGCCGCTAGGCCGCCGGCCCGCAGTCGTTCCCGATCATCCAATCCCAGACAAGGAGGCGCGGTCGACATGACCGTTGTTCCGGCCCAGCAGTCCGGCGGTGGAGGCGGCTCAAGCGGCCTCTACGACGTGCTGGAGCTCGTCCTCGACAGGGGTCTCGTCATCGACGCGTTCATACGGGTCTCCCTGGTCGGTATCGAGATCCTCAAGATCGACGTACGAGTCGTGGTGGCCAGCGTCGACACCTACCTGCGCTTCGCCGAGGCGTGCAACCGGCTGGACCTGGAGGCGGGGCCGCGCAAGAGCCCGGGCCTGCCCGACCTGGTCGGCGAGATCACCGAGTCCGGCGCGCGCGGCAAGTCCAAGGGCGCGCTGTCCGGCGCCGCGGAGACCATCTCCGGTGCCTTCAAGCAGGCCCGTGACGAGGGCTCCGAGCAGGAGGAGCGGACCTCCAGGCCGCGGGCGCGCAAGAGCACGACCGCGCGCAGGAAGGAGGAGCAGGAGTGAGCACCTACGTGTACGGCATCGTCGCCGGCTCGCACCCCGACCTTCCGGACGGCCTGGCCGGTGTCGGCGATCCGGCCCTGCCGGTGCGCGTCCTGAAGGAGGGCACGCTGGCGGCGGTCGTCAGCGACGCGCCCGAGGGGCTGCGGCCCAAACGCAGGGAGCTGCTCGCCCACCAGACCGTGCTCGCCGAGGCGGGCGCCGAGGGCTGTGTGCTGCCCATGCGGTTCGGCAGTGTCGCCCCCGACGACAGCTCCGTCACCGGGGTCCTCGCCGAGCGCACCGAGCACTACGAGGAGCGCCTGCGGGCCCTCGAAGGCAGGGTCGAGTACAACATCAAGGCCTCGCACGTCGAGGAGGCCGTCCTGCACCTGGTGATGGCCGAGAGCCCTGAACTGCGGGGCCTGGCGGAGGCCAACCGGCAGGCGGGCGGCGGCAGTTACGAGCAGAAGCTGCAGCTCGGCGAGATGGTGGCCGCCGCGGTGAAGGCCAAGGAGGCCGAGGACGCGGCCGACGTGCAGCAGAACCTCGAGCCGCTGGCCGCGGCCACCAGTGTGGGCCCCGAGTCCACCGGCTGGCTGGTCAACGTCTCGTTCCTGGTGGACCGCGACTCGGCGGCCGGGTTCCTGGAGGCCGCGGAGGAGCTCCGCAAGGGCCGTCCGCACCTCGAACTGCGCGTCAACGGGCCGCTGCCGCCTTACAGCTTCGTCGAACCCGGCCCGGCCGAACCGGCGGGCACCAGCACGGAGTAGGTGCGCCATGGGACTCATCTCGGAGGTGCTGCTGTTGCCGTTCGCCCCGGTGCGCGGCAGCGGCTGGGTGATCGAACAGGTGGTCAAGGAGGCCGAGCGGATCTACTACGACCCCGCCACGGTCCGGGCCGAACTCGCGCGTCTGGAAGAGCGGTTGGACGCCGGCGAGATCACGGAGGAGGAGTTCGACGAGCAGGAGGACGAGCTCCTCGACCGGCTGGAGAGCGCGACGCGCAGAAGCGCGGGAACGGACGACGGGTGGACAGGATGAATCGAACGGCATTGGGTCTCGCGGTCGGGGCCGGGTACTTCCTCGGACGTACCAAGAAACTGAAACTGGCCTTCGCCGTCGGCACCTTGGTGGCCGGCAAGCGGATGAACCTGACCCCGAAGGGCATCGCGGACCTGGTCTCCCAGCAACTGCGGGACAACCCGCAGTTCAAGGAGATCGGGGACCAGCTGCGCCAGGACCTGCGCGGGGTCGGCAAGGCCGCCTCCGGCGCCATGGTCGAGCGGCAGATCGATGCGCTCGCGGACCGGCTGCACGGCCGCACCGCCGAGGTGCGCGACCAGCTCGAGGGTGTCGTGCCGGGTGAGGACGCGGACGACGAGGCCGAGGACCAGGCGGACGAGGAGTACGAGGAGGAGCCGCAGGACGCCGAGGAGGACGAGGAGCCTCAGGACGCCGCCGAGGAGGACGAGGAAGAGGAAGAAGAGGAAGAAGAGGAGCAGCCCAGGAAGACGGCGGCGAAGAAGGCGCCGGCGAAGAAGACGGCCAAGAAGGCGCCCGCGAAGAAGGCCCCCGCCAAGAAGGCGCCCGCCAAGAAGACCGCGGCCCGCACGCCGGCCGCGAAGAAGACCGCGTCGGCCCGCAGGACGGGCACGAGCACCGCAGCGAAGACCGCCTCGGGCACCGCATCCCGGTCCCGGCGGTCGAAGGGAGGCGGTGACCGATGACCGAGACCCTCGGATCCGCCAAGTCCGCGACCTCCGCGGCAGGCAAGGCGGCGGGCGGCAACCCGCTCTCCTCAGTGGCGCACAGCGAGGCCGCCGACCGGCTCAAGGAAGAGGTGCAGGAGTACCTCGCCGCGCAGGCCACGCGCCTGCTGGCCGGTGTCGGCCACAAGCTCGGGGACACCACGGCCAAGCTGAACGACATCGCCGAGGGCAACAGCCCGGGCTTCGCCAAACTCGCCCTCGAAGGCGGTCGCAAGGTCGCCGAGGGCAAGGGACCGCTGCGTACCGCGCTGGAACTCGGCGCCTCGCGGGCCAAGGACAAGGTGACCGGCGCGTTCAAGAACCTCGGTGGCAAGGGCGGCAAGGGCAAGAAGAGCGCGGGCAAGAAGCCGACCGTGATCATGGAGACGATCGACGTCGGCGTGCCGCTGCGCACCGCCTACGACCAGTGGACGCAGTACCAGGACTTCAGCACCTTCGCCAAGGGCGTCAAGAGCGCGAACCGCGCCGACGACACCACCAGCGACTGGCAGGCGAAGGTCTTCTGGTCCAACCGCAGCTGGAAGGCGAAGACCACCGAACAGGTGCCGGACGACCGGATCGCCTGGACGTCGGAGGGCGCCAAGGGCACGACGAAGGGCGTCGTCTCCTTCCACGAGCTCGGCGAGAACCTCACCCGGATCCTGCTGATCATCGAGTACTACCCGACGGGTCTGTTCGAGAAGACCGGCAACATCTGGCGCGCCCAGGGCCGCCGCGCCCGCCTCGACCTGAAGCACTTCGCCCGCTTCATCACCATCAAGGGGGAGGCGGAGGACAGCTGGCGCGGTGAGATCCGCGACGGCGAGGTCGTCACCTCCCACGAGGACGCGGTCGCCCAGGAGGACGAGGAGAACGAGGAGAACGGCGAGCCCGAGGAGGGTGCCGAGGCGCGGGATGCCGAGGACACCGCCCCGGAGGACGATGAGGAGTACGAGGACGAGGACGAGGGCCCGTACGCCGAGGACGAGGAAGTCGAGGACGAGGAAGCGGAGCCCGAGGGCGAGTACGAGGAGGAGGACGAAGCCGAGGAAGGCGAGCCGGAGGCCGCCGAGGACGAGTACGAGGAGTACGACGAGGAGGAGCCCGAGGAGGAGCCCCGGGCCGAGGGCAGCCGTGAGAAGGCCAGGACCCGACGATGAGCATGCCGAGCCGGATGCCGGAGCCGTACGGCCAGGGCGGCGGAGCCAACCTCGCGGACATCCTGGAACGCGTCCTCGACAAGGGCATCGTCATCGCGGGCGACATCCGGATCAACCTGCTCGACATCGAACTGCTCACCATCAAGCTCCGCCTCATCGTCGCCTCCGTCGACAAGGCCAAGGAGATGGGCATCGACTGGTGGGAGGACGACCCGGCCCTTTCCTCCGGCGCCCGCCGCAACGAACTGGCGCGTGAGAACGCCGAGTTGCGAGAGCGGCTGGCGCGGCTGGAGGAACTGGAGCTGGGCCGCGCCCCGGAGGAGAGCCGCGCACTGAAGAAGGGCCGGACCCCGAGTGAGAGCCGCGCCCCCAGGGACGTCCGAGAGGAGTCACCATGACCGGACTGCGGTACGTGTACGCCGTCTGCCACCCCCTCGGCGCGCCCCTCCAGGCCGACCTGCCGGGGGTGGCGGGCGATCCGCCCCGACTGCTCACCCACCGCGGCCTGATCGCCGTGGTCAGCCATGTGCCGGAGCGGGACTTCGCCGAGGAGCCGCTCCGCCGCCGCCTGGAGGACCTGGACTGGCTGACGGAGACCGCCCGCGCCCACCAGCAGGTGATCGACTCCCTCACGGCCGTCACCACCCCGCTGCCGCTCCGGCTCGCCACGGTGTTCCGGGACGACAGCGGGGTCCGCGTGATGATGGAGGAGCGCGAGGAGGACTTCCGGCGCGTCCTGGACCGGCTCGCGGGGCGGGTCGAGTGGGGGGTGAAGGTCTATGTCGAGCCCGAGGCGCAGGAGGCCGAGCAGGCCGTGGCGAAGCCGGCTTCCGGCCGGGACTACCTGATGCAGCGGCGCTCGAAGGCCCGGGCCCACGACGACACCTGGCAGCGTGCCGAACGGTTCGCCGGAAATCTCCACGAGACATTGTCCGCGCACGCCGAGGACGCCCGCCTCCACCCGCCGCAGAACTCCGCCCTTTCCAAGGCGTCCGGACAGAATGTACTGAACGCCGCCTATCTCGTTCCGCGCGCGGAGTCCGAGGA
Organism: Actinobacteria bacterium OV320; assembly: GCA_001298545.1. Classification (GTDB taxonomy): domain Bacteria; phylum Actinomycetota; class Actinomycetes; order Streptomycetales; family Streptomycetaceae; genus Streptomyces; species Streptomyces coriariae. Next base: position 817,132 of record LJCX01000027.1, on the reverse strand, counting down.
ATTCGTGGAAATGGTGGACCGCACCAAGGGGGAGGAATCCGGAATGCGTGTCGAACTCACGGGGCCATGGGCGGCCTATTCCTTCGTGGAGTCCGCCGGTGAGCCGGGGGAGGGCGCATGACCGTGGTGGAGCGCCGTGAGGTCGCCCTCGTCGACCTGCTCGACCGGCTGCTGGCCGGCGGGGTCGTCATCACCGGGGACATCACGCTGCGCATCGCGGACGTCGACCTCGTCCGCATCGACCTCAACGCGCTGATCAGCTCCGTCAATGAGCAAGTACCGTCGCCATGGGGGGAGTCGCCGTGACCGAACGCCGCAACCATCTCGACCTCGAGCCCGACACCGTCGAGCGCGATCTGGTGAAACTCGTGCTGACCGTCGTGGAGTTGCTGCGCCAGCTGATGGAACGGCAGGCGCTGCGCCGCTTCGACACGGGTGACCTGAACGAGGAGCAGGAGGAGCGGATCGGGCTCACCCTGATGCTGCTCGACGACCGCATGACCGAGCTGCGCGAACGCTACGGGCTGCGGCCCGAGGACCTCAATCTGGACCTCGGGCCGCTGGGACCGCTGCTTCCCCGGGAGTGAGTCGCTCACGCCCGGGGAAGCGGGTGTTGCCTATTTCCTTGTAGCTTCGGTGCCTCGGTTCACCACCTGTACCAGCGACCCCTGCCTCCCGCGGAATTGGTTCCGCGAGCCAGGAAGCCGAGCAGCCAGAGGACGAGGACCGCGAGGGCGATCCACCAGAGCAACTTCACCGCGAACCCGGCGCCGAAGAGAATCAGCACCAGCAGCAGAACCAGCAGAACGGGAACCATAGTGTCAACCTCCTGCACTGCGTGTTTCCCGGATTGCGGGAATCATTCACGCTTCATTTGCGCCCGGTCCGCGATTCGCCCGTGATTCGCCCTGCGATTCGTCCGTGATTCCCCCCGGCGATTCACCCGTGGTTCGCCCGTGGTTCGTTCGTGATTCGTCCGCGGATCAGCGGGCCTTTCGGCACAGGATCTCCGCGTGCAGGACGCTGAACCAGCCGTCCTCCCGCCGCCCCCACTCCCGCCAGGCCTCGGACACGGTCCGCAGTTCCTCCACCGTGGCGTGTCCGCCCCCGGTGGCGCGCTCGGCGTACGCCGAGGCCACCGTGCGGTCGGCCCACAGGCCGCTCCACCAGGCCCGCTCCTCGGCAGTGCTGAAGGTCCAGGTGGCGGAGGTGGCCGTGATGTCGGTGAACCCCGCGGTCAGCGCCCAGGACTTCAGCCGGCGCCCGGCGTCCGGTTCGCCGCCGTTGGCCCGGGCCACCCGGCGGTACAGGTCCAGCCAGTCGTCCATCCCGGGCGAGGCGGGGTACCAGGTCATCGCCGCGTAGTCCGAGTCGCGGACGGCGACGTACCCGCCCGGCTTCGTCACCCGCAGCATCTCGCGCAGCGCCTGCACCGGGTCGCCCACGTGCTGGAGCACCTGGTGGGCGTGGACGACGCAGAAGGTGTCGTCCGGGTAGTCCAGGGCGTGCACGTCGGCGACCGCGAAGTCGATGTTGGCCAGACCCCGCTCGGCTGCCGTCGCCCGCGCCTGCTCCAGGATCCCCGGCGCGTGGTCGACCCCGGTGACGTGACCGTCGGGGACCAGGGCGGCCAGGTCGGCGGTGATGGTGCCGGGACCGCAGCCGATGTCCAGGATCTTCATATGGGGCTTCAGTGAACCGAGCAGGTAGGCCGCGGAGTTGGCGGCGGTCCGCCAGGTGTGCGAACGCAGCACCGACTCGTGGTGTCCGTGCGTGTAGACGGCCGTCTCCTGTGCTTTCGGCATGGCTCTACCCCTTCTCGACGAACCGGATCCCCGGTTCCCTCACGGTACGCCGATGCTCGGATGGTGAGACCGATCGTCTTGGAATATGGGCTGACGGTCCGTCAGTCGTCCTCCGCGACCGACTGACTTCGCCGACGGAGGTGCGCGGCGTGCCGGACGGCGAACGCGGCGCCGACGCCCAACGCCGCGCCCGCGAGCACGTCGCTCGGGAAGTGGACGCCGGTGTACACCCGGGACATCGCCACCGAGAACGCGACCGGTGCCACCACCGCGCCCCAGACCGGCGACTCCAGGGCGATTCCGGCCGCGAAGGCCGCCGCCGACGCGGAATGACCGGACGGGAAGGAGGTGGTGATCGGCTGCCGCTTCAGCCGCCGCCCCAGCGGCACCGCGTCCAGCCCGGGCCGGGACCGTCGCACCGAGCGCTTGCCGACGGTGTTGATGGTGAGGGACGCCAGGCCGAGGGAGGCCAGCCCGCGCGCGGCGGCACGGCGGGCCCGGGGCGTGCCGGACACGGCGAGGGCCGCCGCCGTCGCGAACCAGAGCACGCCGTGGTTCGCGCTGCGGCTCAGTCGCGGCAGGATCGGTTCGGCAGCCGGCCAGTGCCGCTCGGCGGCGAACGCGAACACCTGGTCGTCGAGGGCGAGAAACAGATCGCGCAGGCCGTGCCGGCCGGGCTTCAGGACGGTGAGATCGACGTCGGGCATCATGCGCTGCGGGTACCCTGAAGTGGCCGTTTCTTGTGCGGGGGCGGCTTTCGACATCGGAGGGTCACTGCATGCGACTGCTGCTCGTCCGCCACGGCCAGACCCCCACGAACGTGGACTACCTGCTCGACACCGCCGTCCCCGGCCCCGGCCTCACCGCACTCGGCGCACAGCAGGCCGCCGCCCTGCCGCAGGCCCTCGCCGACGAGGACATCGAGATCCTCTACGCCTCCACCCTCGTGCGCACCCGCCTCACCGCCGCGCCGCTGGCCGCCGCCCGCGGTCTCGACATCCTGGTCCGCGACGGCATCCGGGAGATCTCCGCGGGCGACCTGGAGATGGTGCCCGGCAACTCGGAGCGCGGCGAGCTCTACATGCGCACCGTGTTCGCCTGGGCGCAGGGCGACGTCGGGCTGCGCATGCCCGGTGGCGAGAGCGGCACCGAGTTCCTGGCGCGGTACGACGCCGTGGTCGCCGAGGCCGCGGCGAGCGGCGCGGGCACCGTCGCGATGGTCAGCCACGGCGCCGCGATCCGCGCCTGGGCGGCCACCCGAGCCGACAACGTCGACGTTCCCTTCGCCGCCGCCAACCGCCTCGCCAACACCGGCACCGTCGTCCTCGAAGGCTCCCCGGCCGACGGCTGGAAGGCCCTGTCCTGGGCGGGAGCGACGGTCGTGCCCGCAGTCGAGGGCGGCCCGGCGGGACAGCCGGTGGCGGGCGCCGGGGGCTGACGGGCGGCGGCGCGCCTTCCCCGGCCCGCCGCGCATAACGGTTTGCCGCATCCCGTGGGCGGACCGCAGAATGCGTCCCCATGGGACACCTGGAAGCCGCGCACCTCGAGTACTACCTCCCCGACGGGAGGGCGTTGCTCGGCGACGTGTCCTTCCGGGTGGGTGAAGGGGCCGTGGTGGCGCTGGTCGGACCCAACGGCGCCGGCAAGACGACCCTGCTGCGGCTGATCTCGGCCGAGCTGAAACCGCACGGCGGGACCGTCACCGTGTCCGGCGGCCTCGGCGTGATGCGCCAGTTCGTGGGCTCCGTGCGGGACGAGACGACCGTCCGCGACCTGCTGGTCTCCGTGGCCTCGCCCCGCATCCGTGAGGTCGCGAAGGCCGTCGACAAGGCCGAGCACGCGATCATGACCGTCGACGACGAGGCCGCGCAGCTCCAGTACGCGCAGGCCCTCTCCGACTGGGCCGAGGTGCGCGGGTACGAGGCCGAGACGCTCTGGGACATGTGCACCACGGCCGCGCTCGGCGTCCCCTACGACAAGGCCCAGTTCCGCCTCGTCCGCACCCTCTCCGGGGGCGAGCAGAAGCGGCTCGTGCTGGAGGCGCTGCTGCGCGGCACCGACGAGGTGCTGCTGCTCGACGAGCCGGACAACTACCTCGACGTGCCCGGCAAGCGGTGGCTGGAGGAACGGCTGAAGGAGACCCGCAAGACGGTCCTCTTCGTCTCCCACGACCGCGAACTCCTCTCCCGCGCCGCCGAGAAGATCGTCTCCGTCGAGCCCGGCCCGGCCGGCGCCGACGCCTGGGTGCACGGCGGCGGCTTCGCCACCTACCACGAGGCCCGTCGCGAACGCTTCGCCCGCTTCGAGGAGCTGCGCCGCCGCTGGGACGAGAAGCACGCCCAGCTGAAGAAGCTGGTCCTGAGCCTTCGTCAGGCCGCCTCCATCAGCCATGAGCTGGCCTCCCGCTACCAGGCCGCCCAGACCCGGCTGCGCAAGTTCGAGGAGGCCGGCCCGCCGCCGGAGCCGCCCCGCGAGCAGGACATCACGATGCGCCTCAAGGGCGGCCGCACCGGCGTGCGCGCGGTCACCTGCAAGGGACTCGAGCTCACCGGTCTGATGAAGCCCTTCGACCTGGAGGTCTTCTACGGCGAGCGGGTCGCCGTCCTCGGCTCCAACGGCTCGGGCAAGTCGCACTTCCTGCGGCTGCTGGCCGGCGACACCGTGACGCACACGGGGGAGTGGAAGCTCGGCGCGCGTGTGGTGCCCGGGCACTTCGCCCAGACCCACGCCCATCCCGAGCTCCTGGGCCGCACGCTCCTGGACATCCTGTGGAGCGAGCACTCCCAGGACCGGGGCGCGGCCATGTCCCGGCTGCGCCGCTACGAGCTGACCCAGCAGGCCGAACAGACCTTCGACCGGCTCAGCGGCGGCCAGCAGGCCCGCTTCCAGATCCTGCTCCTGGAACTGCAGGGCGTCACGGCGCTGCTCCTCGACGAGCCGACCGACAACCTCGACCTGGAGTCCGCCGAAGCCCTCCAGGAGGGCCTCGAGGCCTTCGACGGCACGGTCCTCGCCGTCACCCACGACCGCTGGTTCGCCCGCTCCTTCGACCGCTACCTGGTCTTCGGCAGCGACGGCCGGGTCCGGGAGACCGCGGAGCCGGTGTGGGACGAGCGGCGTGTGGAGCGGGCCAGGTAGGGAGCCGGCCCGCACGGAGAGCCCGGGGGCCCAAATGTTCGTACAGTGGAGGCGGAGACGTGCTCCCGGGTGAGGTACCCGAACCGCATGGACGAACACGACGAGCGGGGCATGACCATGACCGGAGTCGACCCGGACCGGCTGGACGACCAGCAGCTGATGAAAGAGCTGGAGACGATCCACCGCACGCGCCACGACACCCTGCTGTACGGCTCGAACGACGCCCTGCGCGCCCACAACGGCCGCATGGCCCAGCTGGAGGGCGAGTACCTGCGCCGTAACCCGCGCCGCTTCGTCTCACCGGGCCGCACCCGGGACGGGGCGAGGGAGCGGGCCGTCGGAGTCGACGAGGTCCGCCCGCGCCGGGCTCCGGCCGGGAGCCGGACGTCCGGGGAGGGCGGCGGCCCGGCGGGCACCCCGGTCGGCAAGTGGGGTCCGGGACGCCCGGGAACGACGAACGGCCCCGGCGGGGCCTGAGCCCACCGGAGCCGCCCGACCGCTGGCGCTCGGTCGCATACTGTCTACAGTTTCTCGCAGACCGCAGACCGCAGACCGCAGACCGCAGACCGCAGACCGCAGACCGCAGACCGCAGACCGCAGACCGCAGACGATCGCTCGTCGACCAACGGCCGACGGTCAGCGTGCTTCCTGTGTGAACACGTCCAGGAACGCCTCGCAGAAGGCCTTCAGGTCGTCCGGCTTGCGGCTGGTGACGAGCTTGCTCGGGCCGTGGTCGCAGATCTTCACCTGCTCGTCGACCCAGGTGGCGCCCGCGTTGCGCAGATCCGTCGCGAGGCTCGGCCAGGAGGTCAGGACCCGGCCCCGTACGACGTCCGCCTCGACGAGGGTCCACGGGGCATGGCAGATCGCGGCGACCGGCCGGCCCTGCTCGAAGAAGTCCTTGACGAACGCCACGGCCTTGCCGTCGGTGCGCAGGAAGTCGGGGTTCGCGACGCCGCCCGGCAGGACCAGCCCGCCGAAGGACTCCGCGGACGCCTCACCGACGACCTCGTCCACCGCGAACGTGTCCGCCTTGTCGAGATGGTTGAACGCCTGGATCTCGCCGGATTCGGTCGACACCAGGACGGGCTCGTGGCCCGCGTCCACCGCCGCCTGCCAGGGGTCGGTGAGCTCGACCTGCTCGACGCCTTCGGGTGCCGTCAGAAACGCGATGCGCATGAGGGTCAACGTCCTTTCCGTGTCCTTGCGGCCCTTACGTCAGTGGGCCCGTTCCCGCCGGCCGGGTCCCGCGCCGTCACCGGCCGCTCCCGATCAGCGCCTCGGCCAGCTCCTGGACGTTGGTGTAGCGGGCCTTGCCCGGCAGCTGCCGGACCGCATCCACCAGCGCGTCCGGCGCGTTCTTGCGGCGCAGGCCCACGGCCAGCGCGCCCGCGCCCGCGGGGAAGGAACTCCGTCCCAGGGTCCGTGCCAGCTCCAGTCGTACGGTTTCCAGCGTCGCCCGGGAACTCCCGGGCACCACCGGCCCGCCCCAGATCTCGGGGTCGTCCTCGGCGGACGGCTCGGGGTCGTGCCACTCCTCCACCCGCGTGGGGTGTCCGGACCTCAGCAGACCCTGCAATTCGTGCTTCATCTCGTCGTCCCGGTGCACGCTCAGCCGGTCGCTGCCTCGCTGCATGTCTCTCCCTCCGGGTCTTCGTCGGTGTCGGTGGCCACCGCGTACCCGAGGACAGGGAGCCGACACGGGGGTCGCGGTGCTACTTCTCCTGCCGCCCCGGCAGGAACTCCTGCACCTTCGCCCTGAAGCCCTGTTTGATCATGGAGCTCCGGTCGGCGTCGCCCCTGAGGGCCGAGGCGACCGTGGCCTCGATCTGCTCCCAGGTGGCGTGCGGCGGGACCGGGGGCACGGCCGGGTCGGTGAGGAACTCGACGACCGCGGGGCCGTCCGCCTCCAGGACCGTACGCCAGCCCGCCTCCACGTCCTGCGGTGTCTCCACCCGCACCCCGGTCAGCCCCAGGGAGCGGGCGAACGCCGCGTACTGCACGTCCGGCAGCTCCTGCGAGGGCAGGAACGACGGGGCGCCGCCCATGGCGCGCATCTCCCACGTCACCTGGTTCAGGTCGCGGTTGTTCCACACCGCGACGATCAGCCGCGGGTCCGGCCAGCGGTCCTGGTACTTGGCGGCCGTGATCAGCTCCGCGAGACCGTTCATCTGCATCGCCCCGTCCCCGACCAGCGCGATCACCGGCCGGTCCGGATGAGCGAACTTCGCGCCGATCGCATACGGCACGCCGCAGCCCATGGTCGCCAGCGTGCCGGAGAGGGAACCGCGCATGCCGGGGCGCATCGTGAGGTGGCGGGCGTACCAGTTCGCCACCGAGCCCGAGTCCGAGGTGACGATCGCGTCCGGCGGGAGCAGCGGGGACAGCGTGCGGGCCACGTACTCCGGGTTGATCGGGTCGGCCGACACCCCCGCCCGCCGGTCCAGCACGTCGTCCCAGCGTCGTACGTTGTCGCAAACGGTTTCGAACCATTCCCGGCCGCGTTCCTCGCCCCTGATCATCGGGATCAGCCGGCGCAGGGTCTCCCGGGCGTCGCCGACGAGGTTCACCTCGTACGGGTAGCGCATCCCGATCATGTGCGGATCGATGTCGATCTGCACGCCCCGCGCCGTGCCGAACTCCGGCAGGAACTGCGTGTACGGGAAGGACGAGCCGATCGTCAGCAGGGTGTCGCAGTCGCGCATCAGCTCGTAGGACGGCCGGGTGCCGAGCAGGCCGATCGAGCCGGTGACGTAGGGGAGTTCGTCGCTCAGCGCGTCCTTGCCGAGCAGCGCCTTCGCGACGCCTGCGCCGAGCAGTTCGGCGATCCGCTCGACCTCGGTCCGGGCCCCGGCGGCGCCCTGTCCGATCAGGATCGCCACCTTGTCACCGGAGTTGAGGATGTCGGCGGCCGAGCGCAGGGCATCGTCCGACGGGATCGTCGTCCCACCGCTCAGGCCGAGACTGGACGGCACCATCTTGAACTCGTGGGTGGGCGCCTCGTAGGCCAGCTCCTGCACGTCGCCGGGGATGATGACCGCGGTCGGGCAGCGGCGGGCGTAGGCGGTGCGGATCGCCCGGTCCAGTACGTTCGGCAACTGCTCGGGGACCGTCACCGTCTCCACGAACTCCGAGGCGACGTCCTTGAACAACGTGTGCAGGTCCACCTCCTGCTGGTACGAGCCGCCCATCGCCGAGCGGTGCGTCTGGCCGACGATCGCGAGCACCGGCACATGGTCGAGTTTCGCGTCGTACAGGCCGTTGAGCAGGTGGATCGCCCCCGGCCCCGAGGTCGCCACGCACACCCCGAGGCGGCCGCTGAACTTGGCGTAGCCGACCGCCTGGAACGCGGACATCTCCTCGTGCCGCGACTGCACGAAACGCGGCTCGTCCCCGGCCCGGCCCCAGGCGGCGAGCAGGCCGTTGATGCCGTCGCCCGGATAGCCGAAGACCTGCTCCACCCCCCACTCCCGCAGCCGCTGAAGGACATGGTCGGAGACCTTGACGCTCATGGAAGTGACCTCCTGGGCAGGGGACATGGACACGATGTGAAGGTCGTGTCCCGTTCCGTGTGACCCCTGAGGCGGCCGGAAAACCTGGGCGGTGTTTGGCGGGAGGAGTCCGGGGCAGGCGCGACTCAGTGCTTCGGACCGGAGGCACGTCCGTGGGAGGCAGCGACTCCGCGCCCCGCGGCGGCCCGGTCGGGCCGCTGTCGCGCATCCCCGGTGACCGGCCAACCCAGAGCACTTCCTAGGGAGTTGCCACACCCCATGCCGAACAGAGCGAACGCGAAGCGCCATCCGCACGACGACGCCCCCGACACCGCCGACGCCTTCCGCAGGCTCGCCGCTCTGCCGCCGGGGCCCCAGCGCGACACGCTCCGCTCCCGGATAGTCGAGGCCTGGCTGCCCATGGCCGACCGTCTCGCCGGCCGCTTCCGCAGCCGCGGCGAGGCCTTCGACGACCTGCGTCAGGTCGCCGCCCTCGGCCTGGTCAAGGCCGTGGACCGCTACGATCCCGAACTCGGAAAGGCTTTCGAGAGCTACGCCGTCCCCACCGTCACCGGCGAGATCAAGCGGCACTTCCGCGACCACATGTGGACCCTGCACGTGCCGCGCCGGGTCCAGGAACTGCGCAACCGGGTGCGTTTCGCCGACCAGGAACTGGCCCAGACCGTCTCCGGGCGGCGGCCCACCGTCGCCGAGATCGCCGAGCGCGCGCAGCTCAGCGAGGAGGACGTGCGCACCGGGATGGGGGCGCTGGAGAGCTTCACCGCGCTGTCCCTGGACGCGGAGCTGTCGGGCGGCGAGGACGGCTACTCGCTCAGTGACGTGCTGGGGGTGGCGGACCCGGCGCTGGGCACGGTCGTCGACCGGGAGGCCGTCAGGACACGGCTCGCCGCGCTTCCCGAGCGGGAGCGGGCGATCTTGTACATGCGGTTCTTCGAGGACATGACGCAGAGTCGGATCGCGGATCGGCTGGGTATCTCGCAGATGCATGTGTCCCGACTGATCAACCGGTGCTGCAACCGGTTGCGGGAACAGGTCCTGAACGACGCGGCGTAGCGGGAACCCGCGGGTGCGGGGCGTCGGCGGTCACCCGGTTGGTGGCCCGCGTCCCGCCAATGGCGTCCGGCCGCGCGCGGACGGCGGGTCCTCGGGCTCTGATGGCGGTGGGGCGGCAACGCCCCGCCCGCAGCCGTCGGCCGAAGGAACCGTCCCATGCGTCGCACCGCTCACCTCCTGTCCACCCTTGCCGTGGCCTGCGCCGTCCTGGTGGCCGTCGGTCCGGCGGCGTCCGCGGATCCGGCGGCGGAGGTCAGCCCGGGCAGCGTCGCCCCGGGCGGCAGCGTCACCGTGTCCGTCTCCTGCGGCCCCCTCGGCGCCGCCGCGCCCGAGAGCCTCGACGCCACCTCGCAGGCCTTCGCCGAGGGCACCGTCAAACTGAGCAAGGTCCCCGGCGCCGACGGCGCGCAGTCCGGGCCCGCCTACCGGGGCACCGCCCGCATCGCGCCCGCCGCCGATCTGGAGGTGAGCCCGGAGGCGGTCGGACCCGATGCCGCCTGGACCGTCGACGGCAGCTGTCCGGCGGCGCCCGGCGGACAGGGCAAGCCGTGGAGCGCGACGCTGGACGTCGCCCGTGGCGCCCCGCAGCCGTGCGGGTCGGCGTCCGCCGCGTCCTGCGCCACCGGCAGGCCGCGGCCCCCCCCCCCCGCCCCCCCCCCCCCGCGCCCCCCCCCCCCCCCCGGGGGGGGCGGGCGGCGGCCGCCCCCCGGGGCCCCCCCGCGCCCGGGGGGGGGGGCGCCCGCCGCGTCCGGCCCCCCGGGCGGGCGGTCCCCGCCGGCGCCGGACACCTCCCCGGGGCACACCGACGCCTGCCGCACCGTCGAGCCGTGCGCCCCGCCCGAGCCCCGGCCCCGTGCCGCCGCGTCCCACGAGGCCGGCTGCGCCCCCGCCACCGTCGGGCACGGTGTGCAGGCCGGCGAGGGCGGCGCCTTCACCGACTCCGTCCCCGCGCTCGCCGCCGGTGGCCTGCTGATCGCCGGCGCGCTCGGCCTGTCCGTGCACCGGCTGCGCCGCCGGGACCCCGAGGGCGGCGTCTGACCCGCCGGAGAGCCGGTCCGGCCCGCGCTGTGACCGGCGCAACGTGCCGGACGGCCATGTATTGCGGTCCCACGGGGTACTCAGAGCCCAGGGGCACGACCGGCCCCGTACGAGCGCCCGGCCCCGCAGGGCCGCCGGGCCCCGCACGGGACGCGACGCCCCGCCCGGCCCACGACGACGCCCGGCGGCCGGGTACGGCGCAGCGCGGCGGGCGGCGCACCGGGCGCGGCACCACACCCGGTACGGCACCAGGACCAGGACCAGGCAGGACACCAGGACCACCAGGACCACCAGGCAGGACACCAGTACCAGGCAGGGCATCGGGGACGGACTGCGCGGAGGACGGCATGCGGCGGACGGCGGTGGAGGACCACGGGCCCGTCCGCTACGGCCCGCCACTGCCCCTGGACGGCCTGCCGGTGCTGCCGGAACTCGTCTCGGTGCTCGCCCGGGCCGCCGGCCGCGCCGACGCCGAGCCGGTCGGCGGCGGCCCCGCCCTGCTCGACGCCGCCCACGGCTACTGGGAGCGGCGTGGGACCCCCGCCGAGCCGGGACGCGTCGTGGCCGGGCCCGGCGCCCCGGCCCTGCTGCTCGCGCTGACCGCCGCCCTGGGCGGCGACGTCCTGGTGCCCCGGCCCTGCGCGGCCTGGTGGGCGCCGTACGCCCGCCTGCTGGGAAGACCCGTCTTCCATGTGGCGACACCGGCCGAGTGCGGCGGCGTCCCGGACCCCTACGCCCTGCTGGAGACCGTGCGCCGGGTGCGCGCCGAGGGCGGCGACCCGCGGCTGCTGGTGCTGTCCGTCGCCGACGACCCCACCGGGACCGTGGCGCCGCCCGAGGTGCTGCACGAGGCGGTGGAGGCCGCCGCGGGCGAGGGCCTGCACCTGGTCAGCGACGAGACCTGGCGCGACACGCTGCACGCCCCGCACGACACCGTGCTGGTCAGCCCCGCCGAGATGCTGCCCGAGCGGGTCACCGTCGTCAGCGACCTCGCCGGTGCGCTGCTGCCCACCGGCTGGCCGGCGGCCGTCGCCCGGTTCCCCGCCTCGACCGTCGGCGACGACCTGCACGCGCGGGTGCTCGACGTCCTGACCGCCCTCGGCGCGCGCGTGGCCGCTCCGGTCGCCGCCGCGGCCGCGTACGCCCTGACCGAGCCCGAGCCGGTCACCGCGCGCGTCGCCGCCGCCGTACACCTGCACGCGCGCGTGGCGGACGCCGTGCACGCCACCGTGGTCGCCGCGGGCGGCCTCGCCCTCCCGCCCCGGGCCGGCCGTCACCTGTACGTCGATCTCGGCCCGCTGCGCACCGCGCTCGCCGCGCACGGCGTCGGCGACGCACAGGACCTGGAGGACTTCCTCGCCGCCCGGCTCGGGATGCCCGCGCCGGGCGGGCACCGCTTCGGGGACGAGCTCGGCGCGCTGCGCGTCCGGCTGTCCACCGGCATGCTGCTGGACGGTACGGACGCGCAGCGCACGGAATGCCTCACGTCCCCCGCACCGTTGGAACTGCCACACGTGCAACGCGCGTTGATGCTCTTGAGGTCGGTCTTCGACGATCTCCGTGACGACGCTCAGCGATGGGAGCCTCCTCGATGACGCAGCAGTCCGAGTCGACCACCACCGGCACCGTGACCACCGAGGACGCCGACGCCCCGGCCTCCCTGGCCCCGCTCGCGCCCCCCGCCCCGCCGCTCGCCGCGCCCCGCCCCCTCGGCGAGCGGCGGGTGTGGCCGCGCACCTTCCACGACCGGCTGACCTCACCCCTGCCCAACCTCAAGGCCTTCGCCCGGTTCGCCCGCGAGGGTTCCGTGCGGCCCGGCCGGGACGGCCTCGCCGACATTCCCCGGCTGCCGTTCGCACCCGCCCCGCTGCCCCGGGTGGACGCCCGTACCGTCGCCGTCTCCTGGGCGGGGCACGCCAGTTGGGTGGTGAGCATCGGCGGCCTCACCGTCCTGACCGACCCGGTCTGGTCCCGCCGCATCCTCGGTACCCCGGCCCGGATCACTCCCGTCGGCGTCCCCTGGGAGGCGCTCCCGCGCGTCGACGCCGTCGTCATCAGCCACAACCACTACGACCATCTCGACGCCCCCACGCTGCGCCGGCTCCCGCGCGACACACCCGTGTTCGTGCCGGCCGGGCTCGGACGCTGGTTCCTGCGCCGCCGGTTCACCCGGGTCACCGAGCTGGACTGGTGGGAGGCGGCCGAACTCTGCGGCGTGCGCTTCGACTTCGTCCCGTCCCACCACTGGTCCAAGCGGTCCCTCACCGACACCTGCCGCTCCCTCTGGGGCGGCTGGGTGCTCACCGCCCCCGACGGACAACGTGTCCACTTCGCCGGTGACACCGGCTACGGCCACTGGTTCTCCCGGATCGGACAGCGCTACCCGGGCATCGACCTCGCCCTGCTGCCCATCGGCGCCTACGACCCCCGCTGGTGGCTCAGCGACGTCCACTGCGACCCGGAGGAGGCGGTCCGCGCCACCCTCGATCTCGGGGCGCGGCGGATGGCCCCGATGCACTGGGGCACGTTCGTGCTGTCCGCCGAGCCCGTCCTCGAGCCCCTCACGCGCGTGCGTGCGGCCTGGGAGAAGGCCGGGCTGGACCGGGACGACCTGTGGGACCTGCCGGTGGGAGGCGCACGGGTACTGGAGTGACTCGGGTACCGGAGTCGTACGGGTACCCGAGCGACACGGGCACGGGAGTCGTACGGGAGCACCTCGGGCGCCGGAGCGGAACACGTACTGGTGCGGAAGACGTACTGGTGCGGAACACGTACCGGTGTGACCCCCGTCCGGCGCGCCGCGGCAGCCGTACCGGCACGGGCGCCGCGAGGCAGGGGTCCCGGAAGGCAGGGGTCCCGGACTACGCGGCCCTGGTTCCCCGGGCCCGGCGCCACAGGCTCGGGGCCGCGCTGATCACCACGGTCAGCGCGACCGCCGCGACCACGCCCTCCCAGGGCTCGGGGAACAGCGAGCCACCGAGGATCCCGATCAGCTGGTAGGTCACCGCCCAGGCCAGACACGCCGGGAGATTGCCTCGCGCGAAGCGGCGCAGCGGCCACTCCGCCATCAGACAGGCCAGCATCACCGGTATCCGGCCCGCCGGCACCAGCCGGGACAGCACCAGTACGGCCGTGCCGTGGTGGGCGAGCTTGTCCTGCGCCTGCTCGAGCCGTTCCTCGGGAGCCCGCGACCGGATCGCCTCCAGCCAGCGCGAGCCGTTCTTCGACCGCATCCCGCGCCGCCCCAGCCAGTACAGCGCCGCGTCCCCGCAGAACGCCGCGAGCGACGCCGTCAGGAACACCATCGCCAGCGCGAACGGCACCGTCTGATGGACGGCGACCGCGGCCGCCGTACTCACCAGCGCCCCCGTCGGCACCACCGGCACCAGCGCCCCGATCAGCACCAGCAGGAACAACGACGGATAGCCGAGGGCCTGTTGAGTGGCCTCCGTCGGCACGACCGTCACGGTCGCGGCGAGCCACCACTTCACCGGGAGACCTCCGGGCGCACGCTCTCGCCGTGCCCGAGCCGGTGCACCACGACGTCCGGCGCGCGCTGTGCCGCGAGCCGTACGAACTCCTCGCCGGGAGTATGGAATTCATGGGGGCGCACGGCGTCCATGCCGATCGGCCAGTAGGTGCCGTAGTGCACCGGCACCGCGGTGCGCGGCGCCAGCCGGACCAGTGCCTCGGCCGCGCGCCCCGCGTCCAGGTGCCCCTCGCCGAGATACGGTCCCCAGCCGCCCACCGGGAGCAGCGCCACGTCGACCGGCCCGACCTCCTTGGCCATGTCGTCGAACAGGCCGGTGTCCCCGGCGAAGTACGTCCGGGCCTCGCCCTCGACGACGTACCCGAGCGCGGGGGAGTGGTGCCGTCCGACCGGCAGCCGCCGCCCGTCGTGGCGCGCGGGCACGGCCCGTATCCGCACGTCGCCGACGGTGGTCTCGTCCCCCGGCGCCATCTCGCTCAGCCGCAGATGCCGCAGCCGGCGCAGCCCGGGGACGGCGCGCGGCGCGCCCCGGGGCACCAGCAGGCGCGTGCCCGGCGCAAGGCGCGCAAGCGAGGGCACATGCAGATGGTCGGCGTGCAGGTGGGAGACGAGCGCCACGTCCGCGCGCCAGGCGCCGGGCGGGGGCAGCGCGCCCCGGCGGCGGCGCAGATGCGCGAGGCGGCGCGCGAACAGGGGATCGGTGAGCACACGTACGTCCGAATCCTCGACCGTGCAGGTGGCGTGCCCCCACCACGTGATCTCCACCGCCACCTCTTTGCCTCCTTCGCGCGACTCCCCCGAAGCCTACGGGCAGGAGTAGGGTCGGCGGCGAAACCCGGAGGTGAGGGGGACGCCATGGGACCGGTGCGGGTCACGGCGATCGCGAGTCTGACGCCGCTGGAGGAACTGGACGCCGATCCCTTCCTGGTGGACTCCCGCAGCCAGCACGCGATGTGCGCGCGGTGGGCCGCCGAGCGCGGCTACGTCGTCAGCCGGGAACTGCTGGTCCGCGGGCTGCGCGCCGACCACTGCGTGCTGTGGGACGGCATCCGGGCCGGCGTCGACCTGTTCGTGGCGCCCAGCCGCCGGGTGCTGGAGAGCGCGCTGAGTTCCGTGGAGGAGTTCTCCGCGGAGTGCGCGCGGCGCGGTGTGCGGGTGGAGACGGTCGGCAGCGCCGAGCCCGCCTACGACGCGCAGATGAAGGCCCGGGTGCACCGGCGGCTGTCGATGCCGACGGCCGGCTACGACGGGCGGTAGCCGCGGGGTGCCTGTCACCGCGATATGACAGGGTGGAGGGCGGCCCCCGGGCGTCGGGGCCGGAAACGCGAGGTGTACGGGGCGTGCGTGGGGTGCGGTGGCGGCGGGCCGTCAGTCAGGCCGGGCGGAGCGCCGCGGTGTGGGGCGTCTCCACGCTCACGATGCTGGTGCTCGCGGGGATCCTGCCCGACTTCCGGCTCCAGTCCGCCGACGGCGCCAGCGCCACCACCATCGCCACGACCGCCGCCGTCGGCGCCGGGGTGTTCGGTGTGCTGTCGGCCCTGGCCTGGCCCCTGCTGGTGCGCCTGCTGCTGCTCGTACCGGCGCTGGTCCTCGGCCTGCTGGTGTTCTTCCTCAACGGCTCGCTGCTGCTGCTCGCCCTGCGCCTGAACCCCTCCGGGCAGAGCGAGGCCGCCCCGGAGACCGCCGTGATCGTCGCCGCCGTGATGTCCGCCGTCGCCTCCGCGACGGGCGGCGCCCTGGCCGTACGCGACGACGACGCCTACCGCCGCCGCCTGTACCGGCTCGCCGACCGCCGCCGAAGAGGCGGCGCCGCCTGCCCCGTCACGCCCGGCACCGTCTTCCTCCAGCTCGACGGCGTCGGCCACGACGTGCTGGCCGCGGCGGTGCGCAAGGGGCTGATGCCGACCGTCGCCGGATGGCTGGGCAGCGCCCCGCAACAGGGCCGTGGGCAGGGCCGCGCGGGCAGCGGCGCCCCGCGCGCCAGCCACCGGCTCACCCGGTGGCACACCGACTGGTCCAGCCAGACCGGCGCGAGCCAGCTCGGCATCCTGCACGGCAGCAACCACGACGTGCCCGCCTTCCGCTGGTACGAGAAGGACACCGGGGAGGTGATGGTCTGCAACCGTCCCACCAGCGCCGCCGAACTCCAGCGCCGCGCGGTCGAGCGCACCGGTGACGGCGGACTGCTGTCCGCCGACGGCGCGAGCCGCGGCAACCTCTTCAGCGGCGGCGCGGACGAGCAGGCCCTGGTGCTGTCCATCGCCACCCGGCGGCGCAGTCGCGAGACACGGTCCCGGTCCGGCTACTTCGCCTACTTCTCCGACCCGGCCAACGCCGTGCGCACCGCGCTGTCGTTCGTCGCCGAGGTCGGCCGCGAGAGCGGCCAGTCCACCCGGGCCCGGCTGCGCCACGAGCGCCCACGCGTCGGACGCGGCGGCCTCTACCCGCTCGTCCGCGCCTTCGCGACCGTCGTCGAACGTGACGTCGTGGTGGCCGCCGTGATGGGCGACATGCTCGCCGGCCGCACCGCCGTCTACGCCGACCTGGTGGCGTACGACGAGGTCGCGCACCACTCCGGGCCGCTCGGCCGGGACACCGAGCAGGTCCTCGGCCGCCTCGACCGGGCGCTCGCGCTGATCGAGAACGTCGCCGAGCACGCACCGCGCCCCTATCGGATCGTCGTCCTGTCCGACCACGGCCAGAGCCCCGGCGAAACGTTCCGCGCCCGGTACGGCCTCACCCTCGGCGACCTGGTGCGGGCCGGCTGCGGGCTGGCCGTGCCGCGCAAGGCCGAACGCACCCACAGCGGCGCCGAGGCCCGGGCGGCCGTCCGCGCGGCGCTGCGCCGGCCCGTCGAGGAGAGCGGCGAACGCCACCGCCCGGCCGGCCGCCGCTCGGAACCGATCGTGCTGGCCTCGGGCAACCTCGGCCTGATCTCGTTCCCGGACGTGCCGCACCGGATGAGCAAGGAGGAGATCGACGCCCGCCACCCCGCGCTGCTCACCACCCTCGCCAACCACCCCGGCATCGGCTTCCTCCTCGTCCGCAGCGAGGAGCACGGCGGGGTCGTCCTCGGCGCGTACGGCGCGGAGATACCGCTGGACCAACTCGACCGGACGCCCGGCCCGCTGGCCGCCTTCGGGCCCGGAGCCGCCGACGCCGTGCGCCGCACCCACTCCTTCCCGCACACCGCCGACATCATGGTCAACTCCTTCCACGACCCGGCCGACGGCGAGGTCCTCGCCTTCGAGGAGCAGATCGGCTCCCACGGCGGCCTCGGCGGCGCGCAGGCCAGGCCGTTCCTGCTGTCCCCGCTCGCGCTGTCCGCCCCCGTCGAGGACGACGAGGAGCTGATCGGCGCGGAGCACGTGCACCGCGTCCTGCGCCGCTGGCTGCGCGAGTCCCACGGGCCCCAGGTACCGCTCGAGACGGCACCGGAGGAGCGCGCCGCCTGAAATTGAGCTGCGCCGAAGGAGCCGTACGCACACACTGTCCGTACCGGTCCGGTCGTCCGGATCCCGCGCGCTCGCGCCCCTTCCGCATCCCTCGAGGAGCCTCCGTCTTGCAGGCTGCCGTCACTGTCACGCCTTCCCGTATCCCCGAACTGCTCCTCGGGCTCGCCACCGTGCGGCCGGTGTTCCTCTGGGGCGCCCCCGGTATCGGAAAGTCCTCGCTGGTCAGGGACTTCGCCGAGTCGCTGGGGCTGGAGTGCGTGAGTCTGCTCGGCACACAGCTCGCGCCCGAGGACCTGATCGGCGTCCCCCAGATCCGGGACGGGCGGTCGGTGTTCTGTCCGCCGGAGGCCATCGCCCGTGACGAGCCGTACTGTCTGTTCCTGGACGAGCTGAACGCGGCCACGCCCGATGTCCAGAAGGCGTTCTACTCCCTCATCCTCGACCGGCGGATCGGCAACTACGAGCTCCCCAAGGGCTCGATCGTCATCGGCGCCGGGAACCGGGCCACGGACAACGCGCTGGCCCGGCCCATCGCCTCCGCGCTCGTCAACCGCCTCACCCATGTGCACCTCGAGGCGTCCGCGAAGGACTGGCTGACGTGGGCCGCGAACAACGACATCCACCCGTGGATCCTCGACCACCTCACCGACCGGCCCGACCACCTGTGGTCCAAGCCGCCGAAAACCGAGGAACCGTTTTCCACCCCCCGTTCCTGGCACATGCTCTCCGACGCGCTGCACTCCTTCGGGCCCGACCTCGACGAGGACACCCTCACGGTGCTGGCGCACGGCACGCTGACGCCCACGCACGCCACCGCCTTCCGCGGCTACGTCAAGATCGTGCGCAGCCGGTACGGCATCGAGGCCATCCTCAAGGGCGAGGCCCCCTGGCCGCGCCGGGTCGAGGACCGTGACCTGCTCTACTACCTCGCCGACTCGTTCCGCGGCCGGCTCGTCAAGGAACTCCCCGCCGTCCGGGAGCACATGTCGGCGAAGGGCCGGCAGACCGCGTACCGCGCCAAGTCGCTGCTCGTGCAGCTCGCCGAGATATCCGTCGAGGTCGCCCAGACCGTCATCGCCTCCGACGCCGACGGCAACCCGGTGCTGCCGGCCTGGTTCCTGGTCGAGGCGGCCCGGGACATGCCCCGCCTGGTGGAGGCACGCCGGTGAAACGGGAGGACCGCGACAAGAAGAAGCGGGACCTCGCCGCGGAGGCGTTCGAGTCCGGGCGGCTGGCGCTGCGCGGCAACCCGGCGCTGGCCGCCGTCGACTTCGACACCTGCCGCCGCGAGGAGTGCACCATGGCTCCCCGCGACGGACTCGTCCGCGCGGACTCCAACGGCACCCTGCACGCCCACCCGACCCGGCTCGCCGACCCCGACCTCTGGGCCTGGTCCCTGGCGCACGCCGCCCTCCACCTCGGCTTCGGACACCTCCCGGCGGCCCCGAGCGAGCGCGCCCAGCCCGACCGGTACGACCTCGCCGCGCGCTGCATGGTCGTGAACCGTTTTCTGCTGACGTTTCCGGTCGGCCGCGCACCCGACGAACTGCCGCCGTCGTACCCGGGCGGTGACGAGGAGCAGCTCGCCGCCCGCTGGCGGCGCACCGGGCTGCCGGCCGCCTACGAGCACTGCGGCACCGCGGGGACGGCCGCCGACCAGGTGCTCGTGCGGTGGACCTGGTCCGGGCGCCAGATGCCGGACTGGCCGCTGGCCTTCGCCACCGCCCTGACCCGGACCGTGTCCGCCGCGATGGACATGGCGGGCGGCCGCCGTGCCTCCCTCGACGGCGCGGTGACCCCCCTGCGTCCCTGGGAGCGGGCGCTGAGCTGGTTCGTCTCGTCCTACCCGCTGCTCGGCGGCCTCGCGGCGGGCATCAAGCTCGTCGCCGACGCCGAACTCGCCCGCGCGCACGGCATCTCGATCGCCGCCGTGAACGCGGAGGCGGGCGAGATCTACATCAACCCGCTGCGCCGCTACGAGGACGAGGAATGGCGGTTCGTCCTCGCCCACGAGATGCTGCACGCCGCCCTGCGCCACGGTGACCGCTGCGGCACCCGCGACCCCTACCTCTTCAACGTCGCCTGCGACTACGTCATCAACGGCTGGCTGCGCGAGATGCAGGTCGGCACCATGCCCGAAGGGCTGCTGTACGACGCCGAGCTGGCCGGCCTGTCCGCCGAGGAGGTCTACGACCGCATCACCGTGGACCTGCGCCGGATGCGACGGCTGGCCACCCTGCGCGGCAAGGGCCTCGGCGACATCCTCGGCGCCCCGCTCGGCCCGCCCTGCGACCACGTCGACCTCGACGGCTTCTACCGGCGCGGTCTCGCCCAGGGCCTCGAACTGCACCAGCGGCAGGAACGCGGCTTCCTGCCCGGCGGGTTGGTGGAGGAGATCCGCGCCCTCAGCCACCCGCCGCTGCCCTGGGACGCCCGACTGGCCCGCTGGTTCGACGAGTTCGTACCGCGCTCCGAGCCGGTGCGGACCTACGCCCGGCCCGCGCGCCGGCAGGCCTCCACCCCCGACATCCCGCGGGCCGGCCGCTATTTCCCGCCCGAGGAGATCGCCCGCTGCACCTTCGGCGTCGTCCTGGACACCTCCGGCTCCATGGACCGCACCCTGCTCGGCAAGGCGCTCGGCGCCATCGCCTCGTACGCCGAGGCCCGCGACGTCCCGGCCGCCCGGGTCGTGTTCTGCGACGCGGCCGCGCACGACGCGGGCTATCTGCCGGTCACCGAGATCGCCGGCCGGGTCCGCGTGCACGGCCGCGGCGGTACGGTCCTGCAGCCCGGCATCGACCTGCTGCACCGCGCCGACGACTTCCCGCCGGGCGCGCCGCTGCTCGTCATCACCGACGGCTGGTGCGATGTGCTGCGGGTACGGCGCGAGCACGCGTACCTGATCCCGCAGGGTCGCCGACTGCCGTTCACCGCGCGGGGGCCGGTGTTCCGGGTGCGGTGACGCGGAGTGTGATCGGATGGGGGCGGAATCCCGTGCAACGGGAACCCCTGCATCACCTCATGCGAAAGGAAGAACCGTGGCTACCACGCGCTCCGCACACACGGTCTGGGAAGGCAACCTGCTCGAGGGCAACGGGGTCGTGACCTTCGACTCCTCCGGCATCGGTCAGCAGCCGGTGTCGTGGCCTTCGCGCGCCGAGCAGGCGAACGGCAAGACCAGCCCGGAGGAGCTGATCGCCGCCGCCCACTCCAGCTGCTTCTCCATGGCGCTGTCGCACGGCCTGGCCGGTGCCGGTACTCCGCCCACCAAGCTCGTCACGTCCGCCGACGTCACCTTCCAGCCGGGAGAGGGCATCACCGGCATCCACCTGACCGTGGAGGGCACCGTCCCCGGTCTCGACGACGACGCGTTCGCCGCCGCCGCCGAGGACGCCAAGAAGAACTGCCCGGTCAGCCAGGCGCTCACCGGTACGACCATCACCCTGTCGGCCAAGCTCGCCTGAGCCGCCGCGTCGGGTCCGGGGCACGGGAGCCGTACGAGGCCCCCGTGCCCCGTCGTGCCGTCCGGCCCTCCCTCGTCGGTCAGGGCCGCGCAGGGAGGGCCGCGCCGGGCAGAGCCGCGCCGGCTCAGACGAGTCCGGTCAGCCCCCTGATCGCGGACTGCGCCCACTCCTGCGCCCCGACCGCAGTCCCGGCCGCGAGGCCGGTCGCGACGGGTGCCAGGGCTCCCTTGAGCATGGTCACCGAGCGGCGGAGCCTGCCCGGCTCGGGCGACTGCGGGCCGGTGATCTCGGCGAGGACCTCCTGGGCCGCGCTCTCGGCGTCCTCGCGCTCCTGGTCGCCCAGCCCGGCCGCGGGCAGCTGCCGGAGCAGCTCGGACACCAGCGTCGCGAGCGCCTCGTGTCCCGGGGCGACCGTGTTGTTGAGCTGCTGGTTCTGGGTGGCCGTCTCGTTGTTCCAGGCGAACTGGGAGTTCGACACACCCCCGTTGAACACCGGACCGTCGTAATGGTGCACCTGCTGCGGGTCGTTCATCGCCCGACTCCGTCCTGATCGCTCTCGTTGCTCTCGTCGTTCTGGTTGGTCTGCTGCTGGATGACGTTGGTGTTGTTCCACGCCAACTGGGCGCTGTGGACCGCCTCGACGAAGACCGGCCCGTGGTAGTGGTTGACGATCGTCGGCGGCGGGGGCGGCTCCGTGATCTCCTTGACCGGCAGCGACGTCCGCAGTCCGACCAGTTTGACGCGGCCGTTGTGCTGTACGGCCACCCCGGTCGCCCCGGTCACGGCACAGCCCGCCAGCCGGCCGCCGCAGGCGTCGTCGCAGCGCAGTCCCGTGGCCGCGCAGTCCTCGAAACGGCTGTCGGCGACGTCCAGATACGCGGAGCCCGTGCCGCACAGGCCGTACGACTCCGCGCCGGTGACGGTGAGGTTCCGCGCGACGAGCCGCGCCGTGCCGAACGCCAGGGCCCCACCGGTGCTCACGGCGGAGACCTCGCTGTCGTGCACGTGCAGCTGCGCCTCCTCGCCGGCGCCGAACCCCAGCAGTCCGCGCTGCGCCGTCACCCTTGTCAGGGTCACCCGGGACTGTCCGACGGCGGCCACGGCGGCCATGTCGAAGTCGAGGATCCTCGCGTCGGTGAGCTCGGCCGTCGTACCGCCGTTGCCCCGCGTCTCCAGGCCGAACGGGCAGCGCTCGACGCGGACCTGCGCGAACTCGGCCTTGCTCTCGTCCCAGACCCGCAGCGCGACGCCGGTCAGGCCGCGCACGTCGACACGGGTGAAGTGGCCTCTGGCCTTGTCGGTGACGGCGATGCCGACATTGCCGGCCGAGACGCGGCAGCCCGTCACCCGCGGGGCACCGCCCCGGGTCGACAGCACCGCGACGTTTCCCGCGCCGGTGATCTCGCAGTCCTCGAACGTGCCACGGCCCGAGTCCTGGACGTGGATGCCGGTGTCGCGGCAGTCGGCGAACACACAGCCGCGCACCGTCGGGTCGGCACCGCTCGCCACCAGGAACCCGTTCTCGGCGTCGGTGACGCGGGTGCCCTGCACGGAGCCCCGGGACTGCTCGATGAAGGCCAGGCCCGCCATGTGGGTGGCGACGACCGTGCAGCCCTCGACCGTCAACTCCGCCCGGGTGTCCGCCATGACGGCCGCCTGCTCGGCGCCGGTGACCTCGCACCCGACGAGGTGGGCCCAGGCGTCGCTGACGCGTACCCCGTGGATCCGGCTGCCGTCGAACCGGCTGTCCCGGACCAGCACCCGGGCGTTCTCGATCACCGCGACCGCGTTGTCGGCGGCGTCGGTGAACCGGCACCGCTCGACCTGCCCGGCGGCGCCGGCGAAGACGGTCCGGCCGTACCGGAACTCGCTGTCCGTCAACGTCATGGACGTGCCCGGCCGGGCGTGCGCACAGACCCCGTCGTGCGCCCGGATCGCCACCCGGTCCAGGGTGAGGGTTCCCGCGTGGCAGTCGACGACGCCGGCGTCGGCGTCCCGGCCGACCAGTACCAGGCCCCGGACCACGACCGAACCCGAGACGTCGAGCACGGTCCCGCGGGGAACGCTCACCACCACGGAGCCGGCGTCACCGAGCGCGGCCAGTTCGATCTCGCCCCGGACGGAGAGCCGTTCCTCGTAGTGGCCGGGAGTGATCTCCACCCTCGCGGCCCGGCCCCGGGCGGTCGCGGCGCGCAGCGCGGATCCGATGTCGGGGTGGGTGCCACGGCCCCCCTGCGGCGCGACCACGTACCTCTTGACCATGCCCGCGTCCCCCGCAGCGCCCGCCCGTGACGAATCGTCGACTCCCGGTCACCGATGCTACCGGAGGGGCCGGCGGCGCCGGGGGTGCGGGCGGTCGCCTTCACCCGACCTCCTCCTCGCCGCGGACGCGCCCCGGTGGCGGCTCAGGGCTTGCGGGCGACCCCCGCGTACACCGGCACGATGCCCTCCGCCTGGACCGCCACGTCCTCGGGCTCGGGCCGCCAGCCGGAGACCGGGATCACACCCGGTCCGAGCAGTTCCAGGCCCTCGAAGAAGCGGGCGAACTCGGCCAGGGAACGCGGGTAGAAAGGCGTTCCACTGCGCCGGAAGTTCTCCGCGGCCTTCTCGATGGCGGCGGGGTTCAGATCCGGGGTCACCTGGGAGAGGATCAGCCAGCTGCCGGGCGCGAGCGCGGCGACGTACTTCTTCAGCAGGCCGTGCACGTCGTCGCCCGCCGGGTCGTCGCTCAGGTAGTGGGTGAGCGCCACCAGCGACAGCGCGACCGGCCGCGTGAGGTCCAGGGTGTCGGCGGCCCGGTGCAGCAGTGTGTCGAGGTCGCGGACGTCGGCGTGCGCATACCGGGTGGAGCCCTCCGCCGAGCCGTGCAGCAGGGCCTCCGCGTGCCGCAGCACGATCGGGTCGTTGTCCGCGTACACGACCTTGGACTCCGGGGTCACGCCCTGCGCCACCTGGTGCAGGTTGGGCTCGGTGGGGATGCCGGTGCCGATGTCGAGGAACTGGCGTATCCCGGCCTCGGCGGCCGTGCGGACGGCCCGCTGCATGAACCGTCGGTTGGCCCGCGCCCCGCGCAGCACGGTGCCGTCCACGGCGAGGATCCTGCGGGCCAGTTCCTCGTCGACGGGGTAGTTGTCCTTGCCGCCGAGCCACCAGTCGTAGACACGGGCCGGATGCGGCCTGCTGGTGTCGATGCGGGCGGGTGCCTGCTCGGCCTCGGATCCGGTCATGCGGGTCTCGCCTCCAGGAGAGTCAGGAGCCAGGGGTCGGAAGTCAGCACGCGTTCAGAGGCTTTCGCGGGCGTCCCGCAGGATCTTCTTGGTGTGCTGCGCGGACGCGGCGTGCGTCGTCATGTGGTCGAGGACCTCCAGGTGCGCGGAGACCTCCTTGCGATCGTCGAGGTACAGCGCGCCGGTCAGGTACTCGGTGACGACCATGTCGGGCAGTTCGGGCTCGGCGAAACGGAACAGCGAGAACGGCGCGGACGTCCCCGGATGCGGGCCGGCCGCGAACTCGGATACCTGCAGGGTGACCCGGTCGCGCTCGGCGAACTCCACGAGTCTGTCGAGCTGTTCGGACATCACGGCGACGTCCACGCTCACCGGGCGGCGCAGCACCGTCTCGTCCATCACCACCCACAGATGGGGCGGATCATCGCTGTCCAGCAGCCGCTGGCGGCCGAGGCGCAGCGACACATGCCGTTCGATCGACTCCGGGGTCGTCTGCCCGACGGTCCCGGCTTCCAGCACGGCGCGCGCGTAGGCCTCCGTCTGCAGCAGCCCGGGCACGAAGTGCGGCTCGTACGAGCGGATCAGCCGGGCCGCGCCCTCCAGGCTCACGTACAGGCTGAACCACTCCGGCAGCACGTCGTGGTAGCGCTGCCACCAGCCGGGCCGGTTCGCCTCCTCGGTGAGCGAGACGAACGCCTCGGCCTCCTCGTCGCCGACGCCGTAGGCCTCCAACAGCACCTGCACATAGGGGACTTTCAGGGCGACGTCGGCCGTCTCCATGCGCCGCACGGTCGCCGGGGCCACGCGCAGGGCGCGGGCCGCCTCCTCGCGGCCGAGGCCGGCCGCCTCACGCAACTCCTGGAGCCGCCTGCCCAGTACCACCTGGCCCACCGTGGGTGCGGGCCGTCGTTCACTCACCCCACGTCTCCCCTACGCCTCGAGGCACGCGGGTCAGTGTGCCACGTTCCGGCGTCACTCTCACGGGAACGGAGTCGAACATTCATCTGGATTTTTGCCCGAGGTGTCGTCAGTCGACCAGTGAGTGGAGGTACTTGACCGTGGCGGGATCCGCCGGGAGGAACGTCTCGACGGCCAGCTCGGCGACCGTCACGTCCATCGGGGTGTTGAACGTCGCGACGGACGAGATGAAGGAGAGCACCCGCCCCTCGTGCTCGATCAGCATCGGCAGCGCGAAGTGGTGGACGGGATCGGCGGGTTCGTCCACCGGCCCGCCTGACGTCGTCGGACCGTCCTCCACCACCGGGTACGCGGCGACCTCCTCGTACAGCTCCCGCAGCGGCGCCGAGCGGTACAGGGCGATCTGCCGCTCCATCTGCGCCAGCAGGTGACCGCGCCACTCACGCAGGTTGCGGATGCGCGGTGCGAGACCCCGCGGGTGGAGGGTGAGGCGCATCGCGTTGAGCGGCGGCGCGAGCAACGACTCCGGGACGCCCTCCAGCAGCATCGTGATCCCGCGGTTGGCCGCCACCACGTCGTACCGCGCGTCCATCACCAGCGCCGGATACGGCTCGTAGCCCTGGAGCAGCCGTTCCAGACCCGCGCGCAGCGCGTCCAGCGCCGGGTCGTCCAGCGGGGTCTGCGGATAGTGCGGGGCGTAACCGGCCGCCAGGAGCAGCGCGTTGCGCTCACGCACCGGCACGTCGAGGTGCTCGGCGAGCCGCAGCACCATCTCCTCGCTGGGCCGGGACCGGCCCGTCTCGACGAAGCTGATGTGCCGGGCCGAGGAGTCGGCGCGCAGGGCCAGCTCCAGCTGACTCATCCGCCGCCGCTCCCGCCAGCCCCGCAGCAGCGGGCCGACGCCCTGGCCCGCGGGGGCGGCGGAGGAGGCGTTCGTACCGGGCGGGACAATGGTCATACGCAAGACCGTAGTTGAGGAGCGCTTGGATGAACGACCGGCGGAAGTCTTCCCTGGAGTCGACGGCGGTGTACCGCGCCCGGGTACGGGGCTGTCTCCTCGGCGGGGCGCTCGGCGACGCCCTCGGCTACGCGGTCGAGTTCTCCTCCCTCGATCAGATCCGCGCGGCCCACGGACCCAGGGGCCTGACCCGGCTCGTGCCCGACGGCGAGGGGGTGGTCGGCCGCGTCAGCGACGACACCCAGATGACCCTGTTCACCGTCGAGGGCCTCCGTGCGGCGGCCAGGCGGGCCCGGCTCAAGGGCATCGGCGGGGCGGAGACCGCCCTGGTGCGCCAGGCGTACGGCCGCTGGCTCGAGACCCAGCAGCGGCCGGGGCCGGCCGACGGGGTCACGGGCGGCCTCCTCGCCGAGCGCTGGCTGTACGCCCGCCGCGCCCCCGGCAACGCCTGCCTGTCCGGGCTCGCCCAGAGTCACGTTCCCGACCCGCGGGCCGAGCTGAGCGGTGCGCCCGGGCCGGTCAACCCCGGCTCCAAGGGTTGCGGCACCGTGATGCGCTCGGCGCCGTTCGGTCTGGCCCACCCCCGCGCCGACTTCGCCTTCGGCATGGCCGCCCGCTGCGCCCAGACGACCCACGGCCACCCGACCGGCTACTACGCGGCCGGAGCGCTGGCCGCGATCGTGTCGTACCTGACGCGGGGGGAGTCCGTCGAGGGCGCCACCCTGCGCGCCCTGCGGCTGCTCGGCCGCCACCCCGGCCACGAAGAGACCTCGGCAGCCCTGAACCAGGCCCTCGACCTGGCCGCCGACGGCGATCCGAGCCCCGAGAAGGTGGAGCGGCTGGGCGCCGGCTGGGTCGCCGAGGAGGCCCTCGCCATCGGCGTCTACGCGGCGCTGGCCACGCACGGGGTGGAGGACGCGCTGCTCCTGTCCGTGAACCACTCCGGCGACAGCGACTCCACGGGTTCGATCTGCGGCAACATCCTGGGCGCGCGGCACGGCGACGGCGGGCTGCCGCACGAGTGGCTGGAGCAGGTGGAGGGCCGGGCCGTGATCGCCGCGCTGGCGGACGACCTGGCAGCCGAATGCCTGCGCGACTGAGCCGAGACCCGCACTGGTGACCAGGGCCGTCACGGCTTTCCTGTGGCACGCTGGACAGGTACGCGACATCAGGAAGGGAGCCGTGCCATGGCCGTCGAACCGCTGTCGCAGAAGGAGATCGAGGACCGGCTGTCCGAGCTGCCCGGCTGGTCCCTGGACGGCGACCGCCTCACCCGCGCCTACCGGCTCGACTCCCATTTCGCCGCGGCCGCCCTGGTCGTCCATGTCGCGCGGATCCAGGACGAGCTGGACCACCACAGCGAGCTCACCCTCGGCTACAACACGGTGTCCCTCGCCGTGAACACCCACAGCGCGGGCGGCACCGTCACCGACCTCGACGTCGAACTCGCCCGCCGCGTGGAGGCCGTGGCCCCCGCACACGGAGCGCGCTGACCCGCGCCGACCGAGCGACTCGCGCCGACCCGCGCGACGGCCGGGGCGGCGAGGGCGCGGCGGACGGCGGGCGGCGCGGGACTGTAGGGGCAGGGATGCGGTGGTCGGCGGTCAGTCGGTGGTCGGTGGTCACGGAACGGGGGCGCGGGTGCTGGACTACGACGAGGAAGCCGAACGCTACGACGCCTGGCGCGGCGGCGAGCCCAGGGCGGCGGCCGCCGCGGAGGGCGTCCTCGGTCTCGTGCCGGCCCGGGCGCGCAGCCTGCTGGACGTGGCCTGCGGCACGGGCATCGTCACCCGGCGCCTCGCGGCCGGGCGCCCCGGCCTGCGGGTGACGGGCCTGGACCGGGCGCCGGCCATGGTCGGCCACGCCGCCGCCCGGTTGCCCGGAGCGGTCGTCCTCGCCGACGGCCGCCGACTCCCCTTCCGGGACGGGGAGTTCGACGCCGTGAGCAGCGTGTGGCTGCTGCACCTCGTCGAGGACGCCACGGACGCGCGGCGGATCGTCGCCGAGTGCGCCCGGGTGCTGCGGCCCGGCGGGGTGTACGTCACCACCGTCGACAAGGGTGCCTCCCACAACGTGGGCAGCGACATCGATGTCGTGCTGTCCTCACGCCCGCACCGCCCGGCCTCCGACACCGCGGCGCTGGTGGCGTCGTACGCCGTCGAAGCCGGTCTGGTCCCGGCCGGGCAGGCCCGTTTCGCCGGGCGGGGGCAGGGCCGCAGCCCGCGCCGGGCCATCGTGGACCTGCGCCGCGGCTGGTTCGTCACCCTGCCGCCCGGTCACCCCCTGGCCGAGGGGTTCGCCGCCCGCCTCGCGGCGCTGCCCGACCAGGACCGGCCCCGACCGGACCCCGCGTTCACGCTGAGGGCGTTTCGGAAACCGGTTCCCGGTCCGCTTCCGGACGGCTGAAGTCCATGATCCAGTTGGTCAGCCAGGTCTCCCCGCCGTCCAGCGAGAAGGCCTGCTCCCAGCGGGCGGACGTGTCGCACACCCCGGACCAGACGAACCGGGCCCGCACGTCCTTGCCGTCGTGCGTGTCGTCGCCGTAGAACTCACCGCGGTCGCGACGGCCGCCGTGGTGTTCGTCGGCGTCGCCGAAGCTGCCGATCATCGGCGGGAACAGCCTGCCGCTCCGGCTGGACGACCAGTTCAGCGACCACTGGCCGCTCTCCCGGTCGAAGAGCCTCAGCGTCAGCCCCTTCGCTCCGAGGTGCGGCATGTCGATCTCGTCGATGTTCGCGGCTCCGTCGAACAGCGGCCGGCAGTGGGCTGTGGACGGGAACTCCTCCCAGTCGCTCTCGGGGTCGAGGAACTCGGTGCGCCGGCGGTGCCGGACCTCCCACGCGCCGTGGAAGAAGTCGAAGTCGTGCGGGCTGCTCATGAGCGGTCCCCTGTCGTTCCTTCGGGCAGGGAATCGGTCAAGTAGGCGTCGAGGTCGGGGACTTCGGGCGCGCGGCGGGCAAGCATGTGCCGTACCCACGCGTCCCGTTCGTGCAGGATCGGCGGCAGTTCCCAGACGCAGCCGATCCAGGGCCGGTCGATCGTCACGAAATGGCTCGGGTCGTCGTCCGGGCAACCCAGCACCGGCTGGCCCGCGGCCGCGCCCCGGAAGTGCAGGACGTTGTCCCACACCCAGCTGTAGACGTTGAGGTAGGCGCCGTCGTCGCCGCCCCGGTGCAGGACGACGAAGGTGGCGGGCGGCGTCCCGTCCGGCGCCGGCAGCAGCTCGGGAAGGATCGCGTACGCCGCCCTCTCCACCTCGGGCGCTATGCCCGCCGGGTCGGACGTGACGTGGTAACGCTTGATCCACCGCCCCGCCACCTCGATCGGCGGGGGCACGGTGAGCAGCTTCTCCGCGAAGGGGAGCGCGGGGGAGGGAGACGGGGATGGCGATGGGGAGGGGGCGAGGGGACGGAGATCCTCGGAAACATCGGAAGCAGGGGTCATGGGCAGGACGCTAGGCCCGCTTCACTGACACCATGTGTCAGTGAAGTCCAGCCGACTCGTGTCGATCCTGCTGCTGCTCCAGACCCGGGGCCGGATGACCGCCGCCCAGCTCGCGGAGGAGCTGGAGGTGTCGGTGCGTACCGTCTACCGGGATGTGGAGGCACTGGGCGCCGCGGGTGTCCCGCTGTACGGCGACGCCGGTCACGCCGGCGGCTACCGCCTGCTCGACGGTTACCGCACCCGTCTGACGGGACTGACGGCCGACGAGGCGGAGGCCCTTTTCCTGGCCGGTGTCCCCGGTCCCGCCGCCCAGCTGGGCCTCGGTCCGGTTCTGGCCGCCGCCCAGCTGAAGGTCCGCGCCGCGCTGCCGCCGGAACTGCGGACGCACGCGGACCGGATCAGCGGCCGCTTCCACCTCGACGCTCCCGGCTGGTACACGGACGCGGGGGCGGACGAGACGCCGCATCTGGCGGCGGTCGCCGACGCGGTGTGGAACAACAGGATTCTGCATACCGTATACCGTCGTTGGCGCGAGCCCACCGACGTCGAACGCCGGCTGGAGCCCTACGGCCTGGTTCTGAAGGCGGGACGCTGGTACGTCGTCGCCGGCCCGGGACCGCGCACCTTCCGCGTCGACCAGATCCTCGAACTCACCTCCTCCGACGAGGTGTTCACCCGGCCGGACGGCTTCGACCTGGCCGCCCACTGGACGGCGTACCAGCGGGGCTTCCGCGAGCGGCTGTACGGGGACGGGGCGGAGGCGGTGGTGCGACTGGCCCCGGGAGTGACCCTCGCCCGTGCGGTGCGGCTCGACGCACCCGCCGCGGCGGACGGCTGGACGGTGGCCAGGGTCCCCATCGAGTCCGTCGAGCACGCCCACGCCGAATTCCTGCGGCTGGGCACGGAGATCGAGGTGCTCCAGCCGCCGGAACTGCGTGAGCGGATCGCCCGGACGGTGTCAGAACTGGCCACGGTGTACGGCAACTCGCCTGTGGGCGGCGGCAACTGAGAGACGGAACCCATCCGTCCCTCCCTGGAGGTACGTCTCGTGCAGCACCCGCATCCGCACCCGCCTTCCGACTCCCACCCGGAGTCCCCTCCGCACGCGGATCCCCCTTCGCGCAGGCACCGCAGACGAAGGGTCGTCCTCTCCGCGCTGGTCGCCGCCACGGCCCTGGTCGGCGCCGGACTGACCACACTCGGCGCCGGCACCGCCGAGGCCGCCACGGCCCGCCAGGTGGAGGCCCTCGACCGGGGTGTCGTCAGCGTGCACACCGACAGCGGCAACCTGGTCAGCTGGCGCTGGCTCGGCACCGACCCCGACAGCGTCTCCTTCAACGTCTACCGGGCCGGCACCAAGGTCAACTCGGCGCCGGTCACCGGCTCCACGAACTACTTCCACTCCGGCGCCCCGTCCCAGGCCGACTACACGGTCCGCGCGATCGTGAACGGCGTCGAACAGGCCGACTCCGTCCACGCGGTCCAGTTCCGCACCGGCTACAAGGACGTCCCCGTCACCCCGCCGGCCGGCGGCACGACCCCCGACGGCGTCGCCTACACCTACGAGGCCAACGACGCCTCCATCGGAGACCTGGACGGGGACGGCGCCCTGGACATCGTCCTGAAGTGGCAGCCGACCAACGCGAAGGACAACTCCCAGTCGGGCTACACCGGCAACACGATCGTCGACGGCGTCAAGCTCGACGGCACCCGCCTGTGGCGCGTCGACCTCGGCCGCAACATCCGCTCCGGCGCCCACTACACGCAGTTCCAGGTGTACGACTACGACGGCGACGGCAAGGCCGAGATCGCCATGAAGACCGCCGACGCGACGGTGGACGGCACGGGCGCGGTGATCGGCAGTTCCTCCGCCGACTACCGCAACGCCAGCGGCTATGTGCTGTCCGGCCCCGAGTACCTGACCATGTTCAACGGCCAGACCGGCAAGGCGATGAGTTCCGTCGACTACGTACCGGCCCGTGGCACGGTCTCGTCCTGGGGCGACTCGTACGGCAACCGCGTCGACCGCTTCCTTGCGGGAACCGCTTACCTGGACGGTTCCCGCCCCTCGCTGATCATGGCACGCGGTTACTACACGCGTACCGTGATCGCCGCCTGGGACTGGCGGAACGGCGCCTTCACCCGCCGCTGGACCTTCGACACCAACTCCTCCAGCAACACCGGCAAGGGCTACGACGGCCAGGGCTCGCACAGCCTCTCCGTCGGGGACGTCGACGGTGACGGAAAGGACGAGATCGTCTACGGCGCGATGGCGGTCGACGACAACGGAAACGGCCTGTGGACCACGAAGACGGGACACGGCGACGCCCAGCACCTGGGCGACCTCGACCCCTCGCACGCCGGCCTCGAGTACTTCAAGGTCTCGGAGTCGACCGGCCAGCCGGCCGAGCTGTACATCGACCCGGCGAACGGCACGGTCGACTGGAAGCTGGCCGCCTGCTGCGACAACGGCCGCGGAGTCGCCGGTGACATCTGGGCGGGCAACGACGGTGCCGAGGTCTGGTCGGCCTCCGACACCTCGATCCGTGACGAGGCGGGCGCGACCAAGGGACGTGAGCCGTCCTCCGTCAACTTCCTCTCCTGGTGGGACGCCGACCCCGTCCGCGAACTCCTCGACGGCACCCACATCGACAAGTACGGCACGTCCTCGGACACCCGCCTGCTGACCGGTTCGGGCGTCCACTCCAACAACAGCACCAAGGCGACCCCGTCGCTGTCCGGCGACATCCTCGGCGACTGGCGCGAGGAGGTCATCTGGCCGACCAGCGACAACACGGCCCTGCGTATCTACTCGACGCCGTACGAGACGACGACACGCATCACGACCCTGCTCCACGACACGATGTACCGCACCGGCCTGGCCTGGCAAAATACTGCATACAATCAACCGCCGCACCCGAGCTACTTCCTGGGCAACGGCATGGCGACGGCACCCCGCCCGACGGTCTACACGCCCTGAGCGAGCGAAGGGTGCGCGTCCCGGTCCCCGGGGCGCGCACCCATGGTCGTCAGCTCACCGTGCAGCTCTGCTCACCCAGCTTGAACACCGCCGGTTTCGCGTTCGATCCCGACCAGCTGCCCGTGAAGCCGAAGCTCACGGACGAACCGGCCGCCACGTTGGCGTTCCAGCTCACGTTCTTCGCCGTCACCGTCGAACCCGACTGGGTGTAGTCGGCGTTCCACAGTTGCGAGACGGCCTGGCCGTTGGGGAAAGCCCAGTTGAGGCTCCAGCCGGACCAGGCGCTCGTGCCTGTGTTGGCGACCTTGACGTCCCCCTGGAAGCCCCCCGACCACTGGTTGGTGATGGTGTACGTCACCGCGCAGGCACCGGTCGGTGGGGGGTCGGTGGGATCTGTCGGGTCCGTGGGATCCGTACCCCCGCCGCCCGTGTCGGAGGTGTCGCCGTAGATGACACCCCGGCCGTTCGTCGAGACATAGACCCGCCCGTACACCCGCGGGTCACCCGTGATCGCCGCTCCCGTCCAACCCCACTGGTGGACATCGTCGTTGACACGGGTCCAGGTCACGCCCTTGTCCGTAGAGCGGAAGATGCCACGCACACCGGCGATCTTCGCGCTGGTGTAGAGGGTCTGGTACGACGCGCCCGTCGCCGCCTTTCCGAACCCGATCGTGTCGGCCTGCTCGACACCCGACAGCTTGGTGAAGGTCGCGCCGGAGTCCGTGGAGTGCCACAGCCCGTACGCCCCGTCGCTCGCCCCGCCCGCCAGCCAGACATCGCCCTTCGTGCCCGGCAGCGCCTTGAGTCGCACGCTGTCCCCACTGGGCAGACCGGTCGCCGCGGACCCGGTGAAGGTCGCGCCGCCGTCCGAACTCACATGGAACTTGCCCGACTTGAACCCGTAGAAGGTCTTGGAGTCGACCCGGTCGGACTCGACGATCGCGCCGGCCGGGATCCCGCTCGACGCCTGCCACGAGGTGCCGAAACCGGTGGTGTACTGCACCCCGGCGCCCGCCGGGCTCCACACGAAGCGGCTGCCGTCCGCCGCCGCGGCGACCGTTCCGCCACCGCTGACCCCCGAAGGGTCCGTTCCCGCGAACCAGTTGGCGCCGTTGTCCGTCGAGAACGCCACGTGCGGACCCGAGTCCAGGTTGCCTACGCGCACCACGGTGTTCGGGTTCGTCTCGGCGTAGTCCAGGCTCGTCGTCGACGTGAAGTTCGGGGAGGCAAACATCATCGACGGCACCTTCGTCAGGTCCGTGTGGCGGAAGCCGCCGATGTCGCCCAGCGCACTGAGCAGCGGAGCGCCGGACGGCGGAGACGCGATGTCCAGGACGGCCGTCTCCTCCAGCCCCTGCACCATCGGCTTGATGGTGAACTGGCCCCCGCTGTCCCAGTTGGCCAGGTTCTCCGTGCCGTAGAGCGTCGCCCCCGTGCCGTACATCATGCGGCTGGAGTTGAACGGGTCGATCTCCAACGCCTCGGTCATCCAGCCGAGTTTGGGCGTCTGCTCCGGCGGCGACGGGTTCGCGCCCCAGGTCAGCCACGGCGACGACGAGACATCCATCGTGTACCGGTTCGCCCGGTTGGGGTACGACGTGTAGTCCCACGCCTTCGTCCAGGTGCCCCCGCTGTCCGTCGAGCGGAAGATCTGGGTGTCCGGCCACCAGGAACTGTAGGCGGTGGCCATGACGGTGCCCGGCTTCTGCCGGTCGATCGTCAGCCCGCTGAAGCCGTAGTACGTGTCGGCCTCCGCCACCGGGCTGATGTCCGTCCAGGTCCCGGTCGCCTTCGCGTATCTCCACAGCCGGCCCTTGCCGCCGTCGTACGGCCCGCCCTTGTCGCTGTATGCGATGTACAGATAGCCGTTGACGGTATCCAGTACACCCTTGTGTGCCAGGTATCCCGTCGGCTGCCCGGCCAGCCGTGTCCAGGTCGCGCCCGCGTCCGTCGACCGGTACACGGCGTTGTCCTTGTCCGCCACCCCGACGTAGATCGTCTTCGTCGCGGTGCCGGACGTCCCCGTGGACTCGTCGAAGGTGACCCAGACGATGCCCTGGTTGTCGGAGGCGTACCCGCTGGTGTCGGTCGGATCCTGCTGGTAGTTGCCGACATTGGGGAAGTTCGCCACCTGCGACCAGGTGACTCCCGAGTCCGTCGACCGCCACAGGCCCTTACCGCTCGGCGCGCCCAGATACAGCACGCTGTTCCTGTTCGGGTCGACCGCCAGGCGCTCGCCCATGCCGCGGCCGGGCATGTTGCCGCCCAGCTTGTAGGGCAGGTCCGTCTTCTGCCAGCTCGCGCCCCGGTCGGCGGAGCGCAGCACGGCCCCGTTGCCCGGATCCCAGCTGTTGGTGTACGTGCCGACCGCCGCGTACACCTTGTTCGGGTCGACGGAGTCGGAGGCCAGGCTCACCACGCCCGTGTGCCCCCAGTCCGCCCAGCCGACCGAGTCCAGCAGCGGCGTCCAGGTCTTGCTCGACTCCTGCCAGCGGTACGCGCCGCCGATGTCGGTGCGGGCGTAGGCGAGGTTCTTCTC
The DNA here is from genome assembly GCA_001298545.1 of Actinobacteria bacterium OV320. Classification (GTDB taxonomy): domain Bacteria; phylum Actinomycetota; class Actinomycetes; order Streptomycetales; family Streptomycetaceae; genus Streptomyces; species Streptomyces coriariae. The sequence continues at coordinate 782,111 of LJCX01000027.1, read as the reverse complement.
CTTGCGGTTGAAGACGATGCCGGGCACGAACCCGCCGCCGTCGATCCGGGCGTTCTTCCAGGTGTACGACTCTGCGGCCAGCGTCGTCTGCGGGCTGCCGTCCGCGGCCAGTACGGGCGGACTGCCCGCGATCAGGCCGGCGGCGAGCGCCGACACGGCCATGAGGATGCCGGTTCTTCGCACGGTGGGGGTCCTTCCTCGCGAAGCCATGTGTGCGGGGGGATGGGGGACGTGCGACTGCCGGGCGGCCCCCTGTGCGGTGGGGGGCCGCCCGGCCTGGGCCCCGCCGTCAGGTGGCGGGGCCACGTACGCGAAACCTCGAGCGACCGCGCATACGGGCGGTGCCACCCCGCGCCCCCGAGCCCCGAAGGGGCGACCAGGGGGCGCGGGGAGCCGCGTGACCGGCCACATCCGGCCCGCGGACGAACACCGTCCGACCCGCGGCGCGCTCAGCGGGGGACTATTCGAGAAGCTCCGCGTACGAGCCCATGGCCAGGGCGATGTCCGCCTGGGCCCAGAAGCGGTGGTACGTGAACACGGGCGCGGCTCCGCCCGCGAGATAGCTCTCGATCTTCGACCAGGCCGGGTCGTTCTTGTAGAAGGACCGCAGCGAGGCGAAGGTCGAGGAGGAGTTGATCGCGTCGCCGTTCGGCATCTTGCCGCTGAACGTGCTCGGGACGTACACGCCGTCGTCGAAGCGGTTGTAGTCGGCGCGGGTCTCCGGCACCGCGATGCCGAGGGCGTCCTGGTTGTTGGCCCACATACCGTCCAGGAGAGCCTTCGCGGTCGTCTTCGCCTCCGTGTCACCGGACTTGGCGGCGTAGTACGTCAGGGTCTTGGCGTACGCGGCGGCCACGCCGACGTCGTTGGTGTAGTCGGCGACGGTGACGTGAAGTCCCGTGTTGCCTCCGGGACTTGACGCGTTCCAGGTGTCGGGCTGGCCCGACCACTGGAGCGTGGAGGGGATCAGGAAGCTGCCGTCCGGGTTGATCGTGGTCTTGGACAGCGCCCAGTCGACCCACTTGTCGAGGACCGCCTTGGCGCTCGCGTTCCCCGTCTGCTGGTAGTACTCGGCGACCCGCTCCATGGACCACGCCTGGAAGCCGAACCACTGGTTGGACGGGGGGTCGTGGTAGACGGGCTGCTGGTCGTAGTACATGCCGTAGAAGGTCGACGTGCCGGTCGGGGGAGTCGCGTAGCGGCCCGCCCAGCTGTTCGTCGCCCCACCCGCGATGGCGCCTTCGCTGGACTGCAACCAGCGGTAGAACTCCAGCTGCCGGGACAACGACTTCGCCCAGTCCGCCTGACCCGTCGCCGACTTGGGCTTCAGGTCGGCGTAGCTGCTGAGCGCGTAGGCGGCCAGCGGGTTCTGGTAGCCGCCGTGGGTGTGACTGGAACCGATGCGCCAGGCCCAGCCGGCGCTGGTGTCCGTGGCGCCGCCCCAGGCGTAGTACCAGGACATCAGGTAGTGCGAGGCGTCCTTGCCGGTGCCGGCCGCGCAGGCGGTCGGTCCGACGCAGTTGCCGATCTTCTTGAAGTACTTGTCGTACATCGAGTAGCGCAGGTAGTCGCCCATCTTCGCGGCCTTGCCGACGGTCGCGGAGACGTCACTGCCCTTGCCCTGCGCCCCGGCCCAGACGTCCGCCCAGTACGCGGCCTGCACGGCCCGCGCGTCGGCGTCCGGGGCGTTGGTGAACTTCCACTGCTTGGCGTAGGAGGCGTCGCCGGTGAACAGGTCCAGATACCCGTTCGTGCCGCCGTACTTGAAGGCGTCGCAGGTCGGCTGCGGCACCGTCTCCCACACCGACTCCTGCGAGCCGCGCTGGAAGGTGTTGATGTACGACGGGCCGGTGTCGGTCGGGCCGGCCTCGCACTTACCGGGCGCGTTGCCGTAGCCGTAGGTGTTGTCGACGTCCTGAAGCCAGTGCATACCGTAGACGTCGTCCGTACCGTATGCAGTCTTCAGTTCACCGGCCAGGGGATCCGATCCCACGGACACACCGGTGTCCAGCTTCGCCGGATACTCGTTCGGCGTGTCCAGCTCGGGTGCGTACGTCGCCGGCTTGGAGGCGTTGTAGAACGAGTTGGTCGGCTGGTCGGCGTGGGTGGGGATCATGTACTTCTCCATGATGTCCCAGGCGCCGTTGAACTTGGTCCAGTCGCCGGTGATCTTCCCGTACATCGCCTGCAGCCAGAGAAGGTAGCTGTAGGCCTCGGAGGTGGTCTCGTGCCCCTGGTCCGGGGCCTCGACGATCAGGGTCTCGACCGAGTGGTACGGGATCCCCTCGGGGGAGAAGTAACCGTTTGCCGGGTTGGTGATCTTGCCGTAGAGGTCGAGGAACCGGGCGTCGTACGCCTTGGTGCCGGCGATCTCGGTGGCCGTGACCGAGGCCTTCGCGTGCCCGGTGGCCGTCGACTCGAAGGTCGCGGCGCCCGTGCCCGAGGCGTTGGCCGTGATGGTCACGTTCTGGGCGGCACTCCAGTTGGACGGCGTGAAGGTCAGGCTCGCGCCGCCCGTCACCGTCAGGCCGGTGTTACCGGTGGTGCGAGCGGTCGTGACGGTCACGTTGGCAGACGGCTGGGTCGACAGCTTCAGCGAGTAGGTGCCCGTCTTGCCCTGCTGCACGGCGAGTTGGTTGGTGGAGGCGACCACGGCCGGTCCCGAGGCGACCGTGATGCCGACCGGGGTCGACGAGGCGGAAGCGCCCAGGCTGTCGTACGCCTTGGCGACCAGGGAATGACTGCCCACGGACAACCCGGAGGCGGACAGGGTGTACGGCGAGCTCGTGTCCGTCCCCAGCAGGGTCGTGTCGTCATAGAACTCGATCTTGCTGATGGTCGCGCTGTCGGCGGCCGCGGCGGTCGCCGCGAGCGGCACCGCGTCCCCCTGCGTGTAGACCGCGCCCGCGGTCGGGCTGGTCAGCACGGTGACCGGCGGCTGGTGCGCGCCGACACACGTGGTGCCGTTGACCGCGAAGCTCGCGGGAGCGGCGTTCGTCCCGCTGTAGGTGAACTGCCCGCCCGTGCTCACCGCGGCTCCGGCGGCGATCGTCCCGTTGTAGGAGGCGTTGTTCACCGTGATCTGCTGACCGGACTGCGACCAGCTGCCGTTCCATCCGTTCGTCAGCTTCTGGTTGCCCGCGTAGGAGTACGTCAGGGCCCAGCCGCTGATCGGGTCGGTGCCTCGGTTGGTGAGGGTGAGGTCGGCGGTGAAGCCGGAGCCCCAGTCATTGGTCTTGTAGTCCACGCTGCACTGAAGTGCCGCCGCCTGGGCGGGAGTTGTGCTCGTGCTCAGCATGGCGAGGGGAAGCGCGAGGGCCGCCAGAGCGGCGGTCCACAGGCGCCGCGCCCCGCGGCGTCTGCGTGAGGGATCCATGGTGCTGGTTCCTCCTTGCGGCTCGGAGAAGTGGGGGAGGAGCAACAAGCCTTGAACCAGTGGGAGCGCTCCCATAGTGGGGATGGGGGTGAGGGCGGTCAAGATGCTTGAAGAGTCGAAAAGATTCGACGAGGAACGTTGAGGGAAAGTCAGTGACGCCTCTGTTCTTTGCCGACACTTGGCGCTAGCTTCGAGACACCAGTGGGAGCGGTTCCATCAGTCGACGCGTCTGTTCACGACGCGCCTGAGCTGCAAGGAGTCGCTCATGCGACACCCCCCGCGTTCAGTACTTTTAGCCGTGGCCGGCACGGTCGCCCTCGTTGCGGGCGCCCTGTTACCGGTCGTCACGGCGCAGGGAGCCGTGCCCGCGTGCACGGTCGAGTACTCGGTCACCGGCCAGTGGGCCGCCGGCTTCCAGGGCGCCGTGAAGATCACCAACAATGCGGCAGCCCTGAGCAGTTGGAACCTCACCTTCGACTTCGCGGACGGCCAGAAGGTCACCCAGGGCTGGAGCGCCAAGTGGTCCCAGTCCGGCACCACCGTCACCGCCGCGAACGAGAGCTGGAACGGCTCCCTGGGCACCGGCGCGAGCGTCAGCGCGGGCTTCATCGCCTCCACCTCGAAGACGAACGCCGCACCGACGACGTTCAAGCTCAACGGCACGACCTGTAACGCCGGCTCCGACCCGACCCCCACGCCCACCCCCACCACACCACCCACGACGGATCCGCCGGACACCGGTGACGAGCCGCCCGCACTGCACGTCTTGGGAAACAAGCTCGTGGACGCCGGCGGAAACACCCGCCGTCTGCTCGGCGTGAACCGTTCCGGCGGCGAGTTCATGTGCGTACAGGGGCGCGGCATCTGGGACGGACCGGTCGACGACGCCTCCGTCGAGGCGATCGCCGACTGGAACGTCGACACCGTGCGCATTCCGCTCAACGAGGAGTGCTGGCTGGGCCTTTCGAACATCGACTCCGCGTACGGCGGCACCAACTACGTCAACGCCGTCAAGGAGCTGGTGACCCGCGTCGAGGCGCACGGCATGACGCCGATCGTCGAACTGCACTGGAACTACGGTCAGTACACGGGCAATTCGGCCGGCTGCTCGGATGTGCACGCCAGCTGCCAGAAGCCGATGCCCGACATGCAGTACACCCCGTCGTTCTGGACCTCGGTGGCCAACACCTTCAAGAACGACCAGGCCGTCGTGTTCGACCTGTTCAACGAGCCCTACCCGGACCGCGCCACCTCCACGACCACCCAGGCGTGGCAGTGCTGGCGGGACGGCGGCACCTGTCCCGGCATCGGGTACGAGGTCGCCGGTATGCAGGATCTCGTCGACTCCGTACGGGCGACCGGCGCCAGGAACGTGATCCTGGCCGGCGGGCTCGCGTACTCCAACGACCTGAGCCAGTGGCTGACGTACAAGCCCACCGATCCGACCGGCAATCTCGCCGCCGCGTACCACGTCTACAACTTCAACACCTGCGCGAACGAGAGCTGCTGGAACTCCACCCTCGCCCCCGTCGCGGCCCAAGTGCCGCTCGTGGCAGGGGAGATCGGGGAGAACACCTGCTCGCACGGCTTCGTCGATCAGGTCATGAAGTGGTTCGACGACCGCGGCCTGTCGTACCTGGGCTGGACCTGGAACACCTGGGACTGCTCCACCGGCCCGTCCCTGATCTCCGGCTACGACGGGACGCCCACGGCGTACGGGGCCGGCCTGCGCGACCATCTGCGCGCCCTCGACGGATAGGCGCCACCGGAAACCGGACCGATCAGCCAGAGCGAATCAGCCGGGCCGATCAGCCGGATCGATCAAGCCGGGTCGAATCCGGTCTGTGCGAACGCGATCGACGGCCGATCAGCACCACCGAAGAAACGGACACCACCCGCAACCGAGAAGGAACCCGCACTCATGAGCCGTAGCAGAACAGCGGTACTCGCCGCGCTGGCGCTGGTCGCCGGCGCCTCCGGGACGGCGCTCGCCGTCGTCCCCGGCGATCCGGGCATCGCCGCCATCCCGTGCAGCGTCGACTACAAAGTGCAGAACGACTGGGGCAGCGGCTTCACCGCCGCCGTCACCGTCACCAACAACTCGGCCGCGAAGTCGAGTTGGTCGGTGAAGTGGGCGTACGCCGGCACCCAGAAGGTCACCAACGGGTGGAACGCCAAGATCACCCAGGCCGGTACGGCGGTCACCGCCAACAACGAGACCTACAACGGGACGCTGGCGACCGGCGGTTCGGTCAGCTTCGGGTTCCAGGGCACCTACAGCGGCACCAACGCGATCCCGACCACGTTCACCCTCGACGGCGTGACCTGCAACGTCGACAGCGGTACCGGGACCCCGACCGACCCCGGCACCCCGACGGACCCCGGCACCCCGACGGACCCCGGCACCCCGTCCACCAAGGTCGACAACCCCTACGTCGGCGCCAAGGTGTACGTGAACCCCGAGTGGTCGGCGAAGGCCGCCGCCGAGACGGGCGGCAGCCGCATCTCCAGCCAGCCGACCGGCGTGTGGCTGGACCGTATCGCCGCCATCAACGGAGTGAACGGCGGCATGGGGCTGCGCGCCCACCTCGACGCGGCCCTCGCCCAGAAGGGCAGCGTCGAGGAAGTCGTCCAGCTGGTCGTCTACGACCTTCCCGGACGTGACTGCGCGGCCCTCGCCTCCAACGGCGAGCTCGGCCCGACGGAGATCGACAAGTACAAGACGCAGTTCATCGACCCGATCGCGACGATCCTCGCCGACAGCAAGTACGCCGGCCTGCGGATCGTCACCACCATCGAGATCGACTCGCTGCCCAACCTGGTGACCAACACCGGCAGCCGGGCCACCGCCACCCCGGCCTGCGACACCATGAAGGCCAACGGCAACTACGTGAAGGGCGTCGGCTACGCGCTGAACAAGCTCGGCGCGATCCCCAACGTCTACAACTACATCGACGCCGGTCACCACGGCTGGCTCGGCTGGGACGACAACTTCGCCCCGTCCGCCCAGCTCTTCTACCAGGCGGCGACCGCCGAGGGCGCGACCGTCGACGACGTGCACGGCTTCATCACCAACACGGCGAACTACAGCGCCCTGAAGGAGAACAACTTCACCATCAACGACTCCGTGGCCGGCAAGTCGGTCCGCGAGTCCAAGTGGGTGGACTGGAACCGCTACGTCGACGAGCAGTCGTACGCCCAGGCCTTCCGCAACCAGCTGGTGACCACCGGCTTCAAGTCGAACATCGGCATGCTGATCGACACCTCCCGCAACGGCTGGGGCGGCACCGCCCGGCCCACCGGCCCGGGCGCCACGACCAGCGTGGACACCTACGTCGACGGCGGCCGCTACGACCGCCGCTTCAACACCGGCAACTGGTGCAACCAGTCCGGCGCCGGCCTCGGTGAGCGTCCCAAGGCGGCTCCGGCCGCCGGGATCGACGCGTACGTGTGGATGAAGCCGCCGGGCGAGTCCGACGGTGCCAGCTCCGCCATCGCGAACGACGAGGGCAAGGGCTTCGACCGGATGTGCGACCCGACGTACACGGGCAACCCCCGCAACAACAACAACATGTCGGGCGCGCTGCCGAACGCGCCGCTGTCCGGACACTGGTTCTCGGCCCAGTTCCAGCAGCTGATGCAGAACGCGTACCCGCCGCTGTAGGTCGACGACGGTGATCCGTCGGGGTCGGGGGACAGCGCTCCCGGCCGACCGGCCCCGGCGGTCGCGAACCCCACCGGTGAACCGTTCCTGTCCGGTCGCTCCAGCTCGTCGGGAGCGGCCGGACAGGCGCGATCCGGTTTGCCGTCGGCATCACACTTATTGCCGCACTGGCAACAAAGGTGGCCCCGGACCGGTGCGTCGGCGCACGCTGACGGCACACCGGACGAGAGGCTGACACCATGGCGCACCACCCACACGAGCCCCGCGACGAGCGGCACACCCCGGGCCAAGGCCACGCCTCCGGTGCTACGCACGGTGACGGTCAGGGCCACAGTCACAGTCAGGGCCACGGTCACGGCCATGACACCGACATCGACTGGGCCGAGATGGCCCCGCATCTCGAAGCGCAGGCCGAACTCTTCACGCCCCTGTACGAGCGGGCCCTGTCCTGGCTCGGGAGGGAGGTGACCGAGCCGGGGCTGATCGTGGACGTGGGCAGCGGCCCCGGGGTGGTCTCCTGTCTGTTCGCCGAGACGTTCTCCGGTGCGCGGGTCACGGCGGTGGACGGCTCCGCGCCGCTGCTGGAGCGGGCGCGGCAGCGAGCCGACCGGCTCGGGTACGGCGACCGTTTCGACACCTTGGCCGGTGAACTTCCCGATGTGCTGGCCGAGTTGGACTACCCCGCCGATCTGCTGTGGGCCGGCCGCAGTCTGCACCACCTGGGCGACCAGCGCGCCGCTCTGGCCGCCTTCGCGGAGCGCCTCGCGCCCGGCGGCACGCTGGCGATCATGGAGGGCGGTCTGCCGGCCCGGTTCCTGCCACGGGACCTCGGCTTCGGGCGACCCGGCCTGGAGGCACGGCTCGACGCGCTGCAGGAGGAGTGGTTCGCCCGGATGCGGGCCGACCTGCCCGGCTGCGTCGAGGAGGCCGAGGACTGGGCGGCGCTGCTCGGCGCGGCCGGCCTGAAGCACACCCGCACCCGCAGCTTCCTGCTCGACCTGCCCGCGCCCGCCTCCAGCCGGGCCCGCGCCTATGTCGCCGCGTCCCTGTCGCGGCTGCGGGACGTCTTCGGTGACACCCTGGGCTCCGATGACCGCGCCGTGCTGGACCGGTTGCTCGACCCGCAGGACGAGGCCGGCGTGCACCGCAGGGCGGACGTGTTCGTGCTCGCCGCGCATACCGTGCACACGGCGGTGAAGCCGGTCCAGTAGCCGACCCGAGTGCCAAGTCGGCCTGACAGGGCTTGACTTGACTTGGAGAGCGCTCCAAGTGATGGACTGCGTGCCGCGCAACGTACGTCGGGCAACGAGCGGTCACCGACACAGTGCAGCCGACGTACGTAGCCAGGACGCGCAGCCGACGCAATGGGGGGCACACCATGAGCAACGTCTCGGGCACTTCGGATTCTCCGGTCGCACTGATCACCGGCGGCGGCAGCGGCATCGGTGCCGCCGTCGCGCGGCAGCTGCTGGACGCCGGGTACCGGGTCACGGTCACCGGCCGCGGCGAGGAGCGGCTGCGCGCCTTCGCCGCGGAACTCGGTGAGCCGAAGGGGCTGCTGACGGTGGCCGGGAATGCCGCCGACTACGACTGTGTACAGTCGGCGGTCGACCGTACGCTCGATGCATACGGGCGACTGGATACAGTCGTCGCGAACGCGGGGACCGCCACCCACGACTCGGTCGCCGAGGGTGACCCGGCCGGCTGGACCGACATGATCCTGACGAACGTTCTCGGACCCGCGCTCCTCATCCGCGCGTCGATCGCCGCGCTGAAGGAGACCCGGGGACGGATCGTGCTGATCGGGAGCGTCGCCGGCTTCGTGCCCACTCCGGGCAACATCTACGGGGCGACGAAGTGGGCGGTGACCGGCCTCGCGGAGAACACCCGCCGCCAGGTCACCGAGTGGGGGGTCGGCGTGACACTGATCGCGCCCGGCCGGGTGGAGACCCCCTTCTGGGACAGCTACGGCAGCCTGCCGCCGGGGCAGCTGCTGACCGCCGACCAGATCGCCGACTCCGTCGTGTGGGCCATCGGGCAGCCGGCGGGCGTCGACATCAACACCGTCGTCGTACGGCCGATCGGCCAGCCCAACTGACCGGGCCTGCCGAAACGTCGAGGGCGCCCCCGGCTCGGGGGCGCCCTCGACACATGCGGGGGAACCTCAGCCGACGTCGAACGTCGCCGGGTCCGGACCGATGCGCCGGTCCTCGTTGAGGGCGCTGATCGCCGCCAGGTCCTCGGTGTCCAGGCTGAAGTCGAACACGTCGATGTTCTCCTTGATCCGCGACGGCGTCACGGACTTCGGGATCACGACGTTGCCGAGCTGGAGGTGCCAGCGCAGCACGACCTGTGCCGGGGTGCGGTTGTGCTTCTGGGCGATGGCCACGACCGCCGGGACCTCGAGGAGGCCCTTGCCCTGACCGAGCGGGGACCACGCCTCGGTGGCGATGCCCTGCTCCGCGTGGAACGCGCGCGAGGCGTGCTGCTGCAGGTGCGGGTGCAGCTCGATCTGGTTGACGGCCGGGATGACCGACGTCTCGCCGATCAGCCGCTCCAGATGCGCCGGCAGGAAGTTGGACACGCCGATGGCACGCACCCGGCCGTCCGCGAGGAGCTTCTCGAACGCCTTGTACGTGTCCACGTAACCGTCACGGGCGGGCAGCGGCCAGTGGATGAGGTACAGGTCCAGGTAGTCCAGACCGAGCTTCTCCAGCGAGGTGTCGAACGCGCGGAGCGTCGAGTCGTACCCCTGGTCGCTGTTCCAGAGCTTGGTGGTGACGAAGATGTCGTTGCGGGGCACGCCGGAGGAGGTGATGGCCTTGCCGGTGCCCTCCTCGTTGCCGTAGATCGCCGCTGTGTCGATGCTGCGGTACCCGGCCTCCAGCGCGGTGGAGACCGCCTGCTCCGCCTCGTCGTCCGGCACCTGCCAGACACCGAAGCCCAGCTGGGGCATCTCCACGCCGTTGTTGAGGATGATCGGGGGGACCTTGCTGCTCACGAGCTCTTGATCCTTCGGTTGTCCGTCAAAGTGGTACTCCCATCGTCAACGAGCACGGCGAGTGATGCATTCCTGACCCCCGAATTCGTCTCGGGAGCCGGTTCGGCAGCCTGCCTTGCCCATTTTCGGGAGCCGGTCGGAAACGTGTTTCACGCCGCCGCCGGAAACCTTACGAGCGGTACAGCGCGTCGACCTCGTTCGCGTAAGCGTTTTCGATGGCCTTGCGCTTCAGCTTCAGCGACGGGGTCAGCAGCCCGTGCTCCTCCGTGAAGGGCTGGGCGAGGATGCGGAAGGTGCGGATCGACTCGGCCTTCGAGACCAGCGTGTTGGCCGCTACGACGGATCGGCGCACCTCCGCCTCCAGATCCGGGTCGCTCACCAGCTCGACCGGGGTCAGCTGCGGTTTGTTGCGCATCTGGAGCCAGTGCTCGACGGCCTCCTGGTCGAGGGTGACCAGAGCGGCCACGAACGGCCGGTCGTTGCCGACGACGATGCACTGGTTGACCAGCGGATGATCACGCACCCGCTCCTCCAGCAGCCCCGGCGAGACGCTCTTGCCGCCGGAGGTCACCAGGATCTCCTTCTTGCGGCCGGTAATGGTGAGGTAACCGTCTTCGTCGAGTGATCCCAGGTCACCGGTGGCCAGCCAGCCGTCGTGCAGGGTCTCGTCGGTGGCCTTGGGGTTGTTGAGATACCCCTGGAACACGTTTCCGCCGCGCAGCCAGATCTCGCCGTCGTCCGCGATGTGCACGGTCATGCCGGGGATCGCCTGGCCGACGGTGCCGTATCTGGTGCGTCCGGGCGGGTTGGCGGTCGCGGCCGCCGTCGTCTCGGTCAGGCCGTAGCCCTCGTAGATCTGCACGCCCGCCCCGGCGAAGAACAGGCCGAGCTTGCGGTCCATGGCCGAGCCGCCGGACATGGCGTGCCGAACCCGGCCGCCCATCGCCGCGCGCACCTTGGAGTAGACGAGCTTGTCGAACAGCTGGTGCTGCATCCGCAGCCCCGCCGAAGGGCCGGGACCGATGCCCCAGGCCTTCGCCTCGACCGCCTCGGCGTAGTTCACGGCCACGTCGACGGCCTTCGCGAACGGCCCCGCCTTGCCTTCCCGCTCCGCCTTGCGGCGGGCCGCGTTGAACACCTTCTCGAAGATGTACGGCACGGCCAGGAAGAACGAAGGTCTGAAAGCGGCCAGGTCGGGGAGCAGGGCGGCCGCGTGCAGCTGGGGCTGGTGGCCGAAGCGGACCTTGCCGCGGATCGCGGCGATCTGCACCATCCGCCCGAAGACGTGCGCGAGCGGCAGAAACAGCAGGGTCGCCGCCTCGTCGCCCTTCTTCGAGTGGAACACCGGCTCCCAGCGTTCGATGACGGTGTCCGCCTCGAACATGAAGTTGCCGTGCGAGATGACACAGCCCTTGGGCCGGCCGGTCGTACCCGAGGTGTAGATGATCGTCGCGGTCGAGTCGGGGGTAACCGCTTCCCGGTGCCGGTGCACCACGTCGTCCTCGATGGCGGCGCCGGCGTCGTACAGCTCCTGCACACAGCCCGAGTCGAGCTGCCACAGCTGCCGCAGCCGGGGGAGACGGTCGATGACGGTGGCGATCGTCATCGCGTGGTCCTCGTGCTCGACGATCGCGGCCGTGCACTCGGCGTCGTAGAGCATCCAGAAACACTGCTCGGCCGAGGAGGTCGAGTAGACCGGCACCACCTGGGCGCCGATCGTCCACAGGGCGAAGTCGAAGAGCGTCCACTCGTAGCGGGTGCGGGACATGATCGCGACGCGGTCGCCGAAGCGGACGCCCTGCGCGAGGAGGCCCTTGGCCAGGGCGAGGACCTCGTCGCGGAACTCACCGGCGGTCACGTCCCGCCACTCGCCCTTCTCGTCCTTGCGGCCGAGAGCGACGTGGTGCGGGTCCTCCTGGGCATGCCGGAACACGACGTCGGCCAGACCGCCCACCGGCGGTGCCAACGCCAACGGAGGGTTGGTGAACTCGCGCAAACCCGCACCCCGCTTCTCATGGCCGCACAGCGCCGTGAAAGCTACCCCACCCGACGGCGGGAGGGGAGGGGGGCGGAAAACGAGTGATGGTCTCGTCTGCGCTGGTCAGTGCCGGAAAATGGGCTCACATGGGGAAGGGTCGGACAGAAAACTGACGGAAGAGTAAGTTTCGGCACCGTAATCTCCACCGAATCTGCCCGTACCGCTTACTCTGCCCGCCCTTCCCACGGCGGTCACGGCCCGCGCCACCCGACCCCCGCTGCCGAGACCACGGGCGGGGGCTCCGTCACGGCCGGGGGGCCGCCCCTTCCTTCGGCGGCGCGGTCGCGTCCGCCTGCGCCGTGCCGGCCACGGCCACGCGCGGTGTCCTGACGAGAACGAGGACGAGTGCCGCGGCCACCAGGCCCGCGCAGCCCGCCGTCACCAGCGCCGCGTCGAGCCCGGAGGCGAACGCCGACCGCAGGGTGTGCTCGGAGAACGTCCCCCGCAGCGCGCCGGCGCCACCGCCCGCGAGCGCGTGGGAAGCGTCGTGCGGGAGGGTGTCGGTCATCCGGGAGGTCACCACGGTGCCGAACACCGCGACCCCGAGCGCGTACCCGAGCTGCCGTACGGTGTTCACGGCTCCGCCCGCCATCCCGGCCCGCGCCGGTTCCACCGCGGCCAGCGCGGCCCCGGCGACGGTAGGCGCGACGAAACCGGTTCCTATGCCCACCAGCACGAACCCGGGCACCAGCGCCGTCCAGTCCGAACCGGCGCCGAGCACGGCCTGGCAGAAACAGCCCGCGCCGATCAGCAGGAGCCCGCCACCGATGGTGAGCCGGGCAGAAACGCCGTGGAACCGCTTACCCACCACGACCGCCGTGACCATCGCCGCCACCGTCATCGGGAGCAGCGTGAGTCCACCGCGCACCGGGCTCATCCCCAGCAGCGTCTGCATCCAGATGGACAGGTACGGCGTCACGCCGAACGCCACGCCGTTGAAGGCGAGCGCACCCACCATCACCCCCACGAAAGCCGGCCGGCGCAGCAGCGACAGGTCGAGCAGCGGATGCGCCGCCCGCCGCTCCGCCAGCACGAAGCACACCAGCGCGAGCGCGGCGAGCCCGAACGAGGTGAGCGTCGCCGACGCCGTCCAGCCGTCCTCGCCGGCCCGTACGACGGCGTACGCCGTCCCACCGGCGAAGACCGCGAAGGTCGCCGTGCCCGCCCAGTCCACCCGCATCCCGCGCGGGCCCCTGGACTCCGGCACCGCCTTCAGCGTCAGCCACACCGCGACCACGCTCACCGGCAGGTTCACGTAGAAGATCCATCGCCAGCCGGGCCCCTCGGCGAGCAGCCCGCCCAGCACCGGCCCGACCGCCGCGGCCGCGCCGCTCACCGCGCCCCACACCCCGAGCGCGGCCGACCGCTGCCGGCCCTGGTAGACCGAGCCGAGCAGCGGCAACGTCGTCGCCAGCATCGCGGCCGCCCCCACCCCCTGGAGCGCCCGAGCGGCGACGAGGGTGTCCGGCCCGCTCGCCAGCCCGCACAGCAGCGACGCCGTCGCGAACACCACCACCCCCACCACGTGCACCCTGCGGCGCCCCAGGATGTCGGCGGTGGCCCCGGCCCCCAGCAGCAGCGCGGCCAGCGCCAGCGCGTACCCGTCGACGACCCACTGCAGATCGCTCAGCGACGCGTGCAACGCCCGCGCCATGTCCGGCAGTGCCACGATCACGATCGTCACGTCCAGCAACAACATGAACGTGCCCAGGCACACCGCTGTCAGCGGCCCCCATGTGCGCATGTCCCACTCCTCGATTCCTCGATATGTCCTCTGCGATGGATGCGAAGCGCTCCGTACGATGGACGAGACGTGGCCGATCACCGTGGTATCCGGTGTCCTGCCGACGGAATCCGACGGGGGAGAGTGCGATGGAGACGGAATTCCACACCCTTGGCAAGCTGGACGGACTGGATCTCCAGTTGCTCTCGGCGCTGGAGGTGGACGGGCGGGCCTCCTTCAGCAGAATCGGCGGGGTCCTGGGTGTCTCCGACCAGACGGTCGCGCGCCGCTTCCGCCGGCTCAGCGCCGAGGCCGGCCTGAGGGTCGTCGCCGTCCGGGACGCGGAACGCCTGGGCCAGGACCAGTGGATGCTGCGGCTGCGCTGCGCACCCGACAGCGCCACGGTCATCGCCGACGCGCTCGCCAAACGCCCCGACACCTACTGGATCGGGCTGGGCTCCGGCGGCACCGAGATCGTCTGCATGACCCGGCCCCGCCATCCCGGCGATCACGACGACCTGCTCCTCGGCAAGCTCCCGCGCACCCCGAGCGTCGTGGAGATCCGCGCCCAGCAGCTCCTCCACCGCTTCTACGGCGGGCCGACCGGCTGGTTGCGGAAGTTCGGTGCGCTGGACGAGGAGCAGATCGCCGCTCTCACACCGCGCCACGACGCGAACGCGTCGCCGGGGCCGTTGGGCCCGACGGGGTCGGTGGGCCCGACGGGGTCGACGGGGCTGATGGGGCCGGCGGGCCCGATGGGGCCGACGGGCCCTGCCCGGATCGAACCCGAGGACGAGCCTCTGCTCGCCGTCCTGGAGCGGGACGGCCGGGCCACCTATCCGGAACTGCAGCGCGCCACCGGTCGCTCCGAGTCCGCCGTCAAACGCCGCCTGGCCGCCCTGCTCGCCTCGGGCGCCGTCTACATCGACGTCGAGTACCACTCCGAGTTCCTCGGCTACCCCCTCGCCGCCGTCCTGTGGATCACCACGGCGCCCTCCGCCATGCATGCGGTCGGGCAGGCGCTGGCCACCCACGACGAGGTCGCCTTCGCCTCGGCCACGGCCGGACCCTCCCACATCGTCGTCACGGCGGTGGTGCGGGGCACGGCGGGTCTCTACGCCTACCTCAGCGGGCCTCTGGGGCGCCTGGAGGGCGTCCAACATGTGGAGGCGACGCCGTTCATGCGGCGCGTGAAGCAGCTGACGTATCAGCAGGCTGGGCGGTAGGCGGTAGGCGGTAGGCGGTAGGCCGGCCTGCCGCAGGCGGTATGCGAGATTCGGTATTCGGTATGCAATGTGCGACATGGCGCATACCGCATGCGGCATGTCGCCGTCAGTCGACGCCGCCTCCCGGCAGGTCGAGCCGCCGACCGGATCCTGCCGTCCGTCGGTGCAGCCGGTCGCCGCCCGCCAGGACGGCCGCCGCCAGCGCGTCCGCAGCGCCCTGGGCCGAGGTGCGTCTGCGTCCGTGCACCAGCACGAAGTCGACCTGCCCCAGCTCCGGCAGCCCAGCCCGCTCAGGGATCCGCACCAGGCCCGGTGGGATGAGGCCTCGCGAGTGGGCCATCACGCCGAGGCCGGCCCGGGCCGCGGCGATGAGGCCGTTCAGGCTGCCGCTCGTGCAGACGATCCGCCAGGCCCGTCCTTGCCGCTCCAGCGCTTCCAGAGCGAGGGCGCGGGTGATGCCAGGAGGCGGGAACACGATGAGCGGGACCGGGCGATCGGCGTCCAGACGCAGCCTCTCCGCGCCGATCCACACCAGCCCGTCGTGCCACACCAACTCCCCCCGAGGATCCTCGGGCCGTCTCTTGGCCAGCACCAGGTCCAGTTTCCCGGCGGCGAGCTGCTCGTGCAGGGTGCCCGACAGTTCCACCGTCAGTTCGAGGTCGACCTCGGGATGGTCGTGGCGGAAGCCCTCCAGGATCTCCGGCAGCCGGGTCAGTACGAAGTCCTCGGATGCGCCGAAGCGCAGCCGGCCGCGCAGCCGGGTGCCGGTGAAGAACGCCGAGGCCTGCTCGTGGACGTCCAGGATCCGGCGCGCGAACCCGAGCATCGCCTCGCCGTCCTCCGTCAGTTCCACGGAGTGCGTGTCCCGGGTGAACAGCGCCCGCCCGGTCGCTTCCTCCAGGCGTCGTACGTGCTGGCTGACCGTGGACTGACGCAGTCCGAGCCGCCGCGCGGCCTGGGTGAAGCTCAGGGTCTGGGCGACGGCGAGGAAAGTCCGCAGATGGGAGGGCTCGTACACGAGCGCCACAGTAGCCCGTCGGGGCTTTGTCATCGCAATGCGTGATGACAGTGAGAGCGGTATACCGGATTCCCGATCACGATGCGGAGGAGGACGATGGGGAGGGGCTCTCCGAGCCCGGACGCACGCCCATCGAACCGCACGTGGAGCACCGTGAAACGCCTGCACTGGCCGAGTTGGATGCCGGTCGACCCCTACATCCTGCTGTTGCTCGGCACCGTCGGGTTCGCGGCGCTCCTCCCGGCGCGCGGCGCCGCCGCCGATGTGGCCTCGGGCGCTTCCACGGCCGCGATCGCCTTCCTCTTCTTCCTCTACGGCGCCCGACTCTCCACCCGTGAGGCGCTGGACGGGCTGAAGCACTGGCGGCTCCACGTGACCGTCCTGGCCTGCACTTTCCTGATCTTCCCGCTGCTCGGTCTGGCCGCGCGCGGCTTCGTCCCGGTGTTCCTCACCCACCCGCTCTACCAGGGGCTGCTCTTCCTCACCCTCGTGCCGTCGACCATCCAGTCGTCGATCGCCTTCACCTCCATCGCCCGGGGCAACGTGCCCGCCGCGATCTGTGCGGGCTCCTTCTCCTCGCTGGTCGGCATCGTCCTCACCCCGTTGCTCGCGGCGGCCCTGCTCGGCAGCAGCGGCGGTGGCTTCTCCGCGGACTCGCTGGTCGAGATCGTGGTCCAGCTGCTCGTGCCGTTCGTCGCGGGGCAGCTGCTGCGCCGTTGGATCGGCGGGTTCGTCACGCGGCACAAGAAGGTGCTCGGGCTCGTCGACCGAGGCTCGATCCTGCTGGTCGTCTACACGGCGTTCAGTGAGGGCATGGTCCAGGGCATCTGGCACCAGGTCAGCGCCGTGCGGCTGGGTGGGCTGCTCATCGTCGAGGCCGTTCTGCTCGCCGTGATGCTTGCCCTGACCTGGTACGGCGGCAAGGCGCTGCGGTTCAACCGCGAGGATCGCATCGCCATCCAGTTCGCGGGCTCCAAGAAGTCGCTCGCGTCCGGGCTGCCCATGGCAAGCGTCCTGTTCGGCGCGCATGCGTCCCTGGCGGTGCTGCCGCTGATGCTCTTCCATCAGATGCAGCTGATGGTGTGCGCGGTCATCGCCAAACGCCGGGCGAGGGATCCGCTGGAGGCGTCCCGGGAACCCGCGGACGAGAGGGCACCGGCGGCTGCGCCGTGAGATTCTCGCCGGTCGCCGGTCGCCGGTCGCCGGTCGCCGGTCGCCGGTCGCCGGTCGCCGGTCGCCGGTCGCCGGTCGCCGGTCGCCGGTAGACAGTCCGCGGCGGTCCGTGGGCGCACGCGGGGCGACGGTATGCAATGTACGGTCGACCGCATCCTGGCCTCCGTCGACCCCAGCTCACGGCACCAGGACGACCTTGCCCGAATTGGCCCGTGACTCGATCGTCGTGTGCGCCTCGGCGGCGTCCTCCAGGGCGAATTCCTTGTGCACGGCGGGCTTCAACGCCCCCTCCTGGAACAGCTGCCACAGCTCTCGGCGCCACCGCTCGTACAACTCCGGTTTCCCGCGCGCGATGTGGGCCATCTGGAAACCGATCACGGACTTGGCGCCGACCAGCAGGTCGTATGCCTGGATCGCCCCGCCTCCGGAGCTGTACGCCACGAGTCGTCCGCCGGGCGCGAGGGATGCGATGGCGGGAGTGAGCAGCTCGCCGCCGACCGCGTCGAGCGCGTAGTCGACGCGGGCGCCCCAGTCCTCCTGGTCGTAGCTGATGACGTCGTCGGCGCCCAGCGCCCTCACGAAGTCGGACTTCGCGGGGTCGGACACGGCGCCCACGACGCGGGTCGCGCCGCGCGTCCGCGCGAGCTGTACGGCGAGGTGGCCGACCCCGCTCGCCGCGGCGGTGACGAGGGCCGCCTCGCCCGGTTCGGGCCGGGCGGCGGTGAGGGCGCCCAGCGCGACCAGACCGCTGCGTACCAGGGCGACCGCGTCGACCGCGCCGACGCCGTCCGGGACGGGGGAGGCCATGACCTCGTGCAGGAGCGCGAAGTCGGCGTAACCGTGGCCGAAGCACAGGCCGGTCACGCGATCACCCACCCGGAACCGGCTGACCCCGCCCCCGACGGCCACGACCTCCCCGGCGATCTCGCCCCCGAGCGGTATCGGTTCCGGGGCCTCCGCGACCTTGCGGACGACGGGAAGGGTGGCGCCGATCGCCTCGCAGCGCACGAGGAGTTCGTCGGGGCCCGGCTCGGGGACAGGTGCCTCCTCCAGGAACAGGGGCCCGCCGGTGGAGCCGTATCGGACGCGGCGCATCACACCTCCAGAACTCATTGGGAGTCCCAACGGTATCCGGAGGTTCATTGGGGAGTCCAATGAATTGTCGGTAGGGTGTGACCATGCCCGAAGCGCCCCTCTCCGCCATTCGCTCACTGCCCAGCTGGCTCCTGGGCCGGGCCGCCGCCCGGGGTCGCGCCCTGGTGGCCGAGGCCCTCGCCGTCGAGGGTCTCAAGATGTGGCACCACGTGGTGCTCTCCGCCGTTCGTGACCTCGCCCCTGTCGCCCAGGCCGACCTCGGCCGCAGTGTCGGACTCGACCCCAAGGACCTGGTCGGCATCCTCAACGACCTGCAGCTCGCGGGAGTCGCCGTACGTGAACCGGATCCGAACGACCGGCGGAAGAACGCGGTGTCGCTCACCGAAGAGGGACGACGGCTGCTCCGGCGCTGCGAGCAGGCCGCCCGGGAGGCGAACGACGTGCTGCTCGCCCCGCTTTCCGCCGCCGAGCGCGACCATTTGACGGACATGTTGATCCGGATTTCCGGTACGGAGGGCTGACGGCGGATAACGTTCCGTCATGACCGCAGCTCTTCCACTCGTCCCCGCGCGCAGCGCCCTCGTCCTCGTCGACCTGATGGACCGCATCGCCGCGTTGCCCCTGGAGCCCCACAAGGGAACCGAAGTACTGGCTGCCGCCGAGGAGTTGGCGGCAGCGTTCCGATCGGTCGGCGCGCTCGTCGTCCTCGTCCGCGTCGAACGTCCCGGCGTCACCGAGCAGCCGCCCGGCAGCGGGTTGGTGCAAGGGCTCTACCAGGAAGGCGACTTGGAGATCGTCAAGCGGACCATCGGTGCCTTCCAGGGGACCGGCCTGGACGATCGACTGCGCGAACACGGTGTGACGACCCTCGTGTTCGGCGGCATCGCCACCAACCTCGGGGTCGAGTCCACGGCCCGTGCCGCCGGTGACCTCGGCTACGACCTGGTCTTCGTCGAGGACGCGATGTCCGCTCTCACCGGGGCCGAACACGAGGCTTCGGTAAAGCTCGACTTCCCTCGGCTGGGGACCGTGGCACGCGCCGCCGACGTGCGATTCACGAGCGGCTGAGGCGGGGCCCCGCGGCGCAGGGGGCGCTCCCCGCCGGCCGGGGCCCCGCCGCCGTGCCGCGGGGAACCGGGTCAGCCCTGGGCGGCCGCGGTCCGCAGGGTGATGCGGTCCTCACCCGCGTACACGTTCATGGAACTGCCCCGCAGAAAGCCCACCAGTGTCAGCCCGGTCTCGGCGGCCAGATCCACGGCCAGGGAGGAGGGCGCCGAGACCGCCGCGAGCAACGGGATGCCCGCCATCACGGCCTTCTGCGCCAGCTCGAACGAGGCCCGGCCCGACACCAGGAGGATCGTCCGCGACAGGGGCAGGTCGCCGTTCTGGAGGGCGCGGCCGACCAGCTTGTCGACCGCGTTGTGCCGTCCCACGTCCTCGCGTACGTCCAGCAGCTCGCCGTCCTCGGAGAACAGGGCCGCCGCGTGCAGTCCCCCGGTCCGGTCGAAGACACGCTGGGCCGCGCGGAGCCGGTCGGGGAGGCTCGCGAGCAGTTCGGGTTCGATCCGGAGCGGGGGAGTGTCGGCGATGGGCCAGCGGGCCGTCGTGCGGACCGCGTCCAGGCTCGCTTTGCCGCACAGACCGCAGGAGGAGGTGGTGTAGACGTTCCGCTCGAGGGTGATGTCGGGCATCGTCACGTCGGGGGCCGTCCGGACGTCCACCACGTTGTAGGTGTTGGATCCGTCGTCCGTCGCGCCCGCACAGTAGACGATATTCAGTAGATCGGATGCGGCAGCCAGTACACCTTCGCTGACGAGGAAACCGGCCGCCAGCGCGAAGTCGTCACCGGGCGTGCGCATGGTGATGGCCAGCGGCTTGCCGTTGAGCCGGATCTCCAGTGGCTCCTCGGCGACCAGGGTGTCCGGCCGGGCGGAGACCGCCCCGTCCCTGATCCGGATCACCTTGCGTCGTTCGGTGACTCGTCCCATGTCGT
This sequence comes from Actinobacteria bacterium OV320, assembly GCA_001298545.1. Taxonomy (GTDB): domain Bacteria; phylum Actinomycetota; class Actinomycetes; order Streptomycetales; family Streptomycetaceae; genus Streptomyces; species Streptomyces coriariae. Next base: position 761,804 of record LJCX01000027.1, on the reverse strand, counting down.
GATCAGCCCCGGTTCTGTACGTGCTGGTAGCCGAAGCGGCCCTTGATGCAGAGATTCCCGTGGGTCACGGGGTTGTCGTGCGGTGAGGTGACCTTCACGATCTCATTGTCCTGCACATGGAGCGTGAGGTTGCAGCCCACCCCGCAGTAGGCGCATACGGTCGTGGTCCGGGTCTGTGCGGACTCGTCCCAGTTTCCGGCGGCTCGCCGGTCGTACTCGGACTTGAACGACAGCGCTCCGGTCGGGCACACCTCGATGCAGTTGCCGCAGTACACGCACGCCGAGTCGGTCAGCGGGGCCTCGTGCTCGACGGCGATCCGGGCGTCGAAACCGCGTCCCGAAACAGAGATCGCGAAGGTGTTCTGCCACTGGTCACCGCAGGCGTCCACGCACTTGTAGCAGAGGATGCACTTGTCGTAATCGCGTACATACAGATCGTTGTCGATCTTCGGTTCCTCGTTCAGCCGGGCCGCGTCGGGGCCGAAACGATCCGGCTTCGCGTCGTACTCCTTGATCCATTCCGCAACCATCGGTGTCGTGGACAGGTCGACCGAGGACGCGAGCAGCTCGAGAACGATCCTGCGGCTGTGCCGGGCGCGCTCGGTGTCGGTGCGGACGTCCATGCCGGACTCCGCCCTGCGGGAGCACGCCGGCACCAGGGTCCGGGAGCCCTCGACCTCCACGACGCAGACCCGGCAGGCGTTCTTCGGGGTGAGGGTGTCGCCCTGGCACAGGGTCGGGACGTCCTTCCCGGCGGCCCGGCAGGCGTCCAGGATCGTCGACCCCTCGGGAACCCTGGCCTCCTGCCCGTCGATCGTGAACTCCACCAGCCGGCGTGGCACCCCCAGCGGTATCGCGGTCATAGAGCGGCTCCTGTGCGGACGGTCGCGGTCATTCGTACGCTCCCAGACGGTCGATGGCGGATTCCACGGCGTTCCACGCGGTCTGGCCCAGGCCGCAGATCGAGGCGTCCCGCATGGCGCGGCCGACCTCGCGCAGCAGGGCGATGTCGGTGGCGGCGTCGGTGCCGGTCCGTTCCGCGATCCGGTGCAACGCCTCCTCCTGCCGTACGGTCCCGACCCGGCAGGGCACGCACTGCCCGCACGACTCGTCCCGGAAGAACTCGGCGATGCGCAACAGCAGTCGGGGCAGCGGGACGGTGTCGTCGAAGGCCATCACGACCCCGGAACCGAGCGTCGTGCCCGCCTCCCGGGTGCCCTCGAACGTCAGCGGGATGTCCAGTTCGTCGGGCCGTACGAAGCCGCCGGCCGCGCCGCCGAGGAGCACGGCACGCAGGTTCTCGCGCACCCCGGCGAGGGTCAGGAGCTCGCCCAGCGTCGCTCCGAAGGGGAGTTCGTACACGCCGGGGTGCTCGACGCCGCCCGACACGCAGAACAGCTTGGGGCCGGTGGACCTGGGCGTGCCGATCGCCGCGTAGGCCGGAGCGCCCAGGGTGAGGATCGGCAGGACGTTGACCAGCGTCTCCACGTTGTTCTCGACCGTCGGCTTGCCGAACAGGCCCCTCTCCACGGGGAACGGCGGTTTCGAGCGCGGCTCGCCCCGGTACCCCTCGATGGAGTTGAACAGCGCTGTCTCCTCGCCGCAGATGTACGCACCGGCGCCTCGCCGGATCTCGATGTCGAAGGCGTAGCCCTGCCCGAGGATGTCGTCGCCGAGGAGACCGCGAGCGCGTGCACAGTCGACGGCATATTGCATACGATGCAGGGCGCGCGGATACTCGCCGCGGAGGTACAGGTACCCCTTGTGCGCGCCGACCGCATACGCCGCGACCGTCATCGCCTCCACCAGCGCGTACGGGTCGCCCTCCATGAGCACGCGGTCCTTGAAGGTGCCCGGCTCCGACTCGTCCGCGTTGCACACCAGGTAGTGCGGATGGTCGGGCTGGGATGCCGTCGCCTGCCACTTGCGTCCGGTGGGGAAGGCGGCACCACCGCGACCGAGCAGGCCGGAGTCGGTGACCTCGCGGATGACCCCGGCGGGGCCGAGCGCGAAGGCGCGGCGCAGGGCCGTGTAGCCGCCGTGAGCCCGGTAGTCGTCGAGCGACGACGGATCGACCGCGCCGACCCGGTTCAGCAGGATCAGCGACGGGTCCCCTGCCTGGGGCACCGCGCCCGCCGCGGGCTCCTCCTCGGGCGCCGAGTCGGGGGCGCTCGCGGCGAGTACGGCCGCCTCGACGCTCGCCGGCGCCGACACCGCCGTACGCACCGGATCGCCGGCCCTGACGGCGAGTGCCGCCGGGGCGCGCTCGCACAGGCCGAGGCAGGGGCTGCGCTCGACGGACACCCCGCTGCCGGTACCCAGGCGTGACTCGATCCCGGCACACAGCGCGGGGGCGCCCGCGGCGGCGCAGGCGAGGTCCGTGCACACGTGGAGCACGGTGGCCGGCCGCGGCTTGACCGAGAACATCGCATAGAAGGTGGCGACGCCGTAGGCCTCCGCCGGAGGCACGGTCAGGCGGCGGCACAGATAGTCGAGGGCACCCTCGCTGATCCAGCCGATTCGGTCGTTGATCGCGTGCAGCCCCGGCAGCAGCAGGTCACGGCGGTCCCGGGCCTCTCGTCCGCCCCGCGCCCACCGCAGGTCCGCGTCGCAACGGTCGGCGCCCTCCCACGAGGACTCGGGTGGGCCGAAAACGGCGTCCACGGCGGCCCGTTCGTCGTCCGTCGGTTTACTGTCGCCGAAGTGCAGGTCCACGACATCACCTCACGTAGGTCGGGGCCGGGAGCTTCTCGATCCGGATCGCCGACGCCTTGAACTCCGCCGTACCCGCGATCGGGCAATTCGCCTCGATCGTCAGCTGGTTGGTGTCCACCTCGTCGGGAAAGTGCATGGTCATGAAGGCGAGGCCGGGTCGCAGTGCGGTGTCGATCCAGACCGGCGCGACCACGGATCCGCGCCGTGAGCTCACCCGGACCTCCTCGCCTACGACGATCCCGTAGTGCTCCGCGTCCTCCGGGCACAGCTCGACGTACTCGCCGCGACGCAGGGGGGAGGCGAAACTCCCGCTCTGCACACCGGTGTTGTAGGAGTCGAGTCGCCGCCCGGTCGTCAGCCGGATCGGGTAATCCTCGTCCGTGAGGTCGACCGGGGGATCGTGCCGGACAATTCCGAACGGCGCCCGCCGCCCCCGAAGTTCTGGATCCCGCTCCCACAAACGCCCGTGCAGGTGCGCGGGTTCGAGTCCGTCGATGCTCGGGCACGGCCACTGGATGCCCTGATGCATCTCCAGCCGGTCGTACGTCATCCCGTAGTGGTCCGGGGACACCGACCTGAGCTCGTTCCAGACGGCCTCGGCGTCCGCGTACTTCCATCCGTGGCCGAGCCGAGTCGCCAGGTCGCAGAGGATGTCGATGTCCTCGCGCGCCTCGCCGGGCGGCGTCACGGCGCGCCGCACCCGCTGAACCCTGCGCTCACTGTTGGTCGTTGTGCCGTCGGTCTCCGCCCAGCCGGCCGTGGCGGGCAGCACCACGTCCGCCAGCTCGGCGGTCTTCGTGAGGAAGATGTCCTGCACGACGAGGAAGTCGAGGGACCGCATACGGCGTACGGCCTGGTCGCTGTCCGCCTCCGACTGGGCGGGGTTCTCGCCGATGCAGTAGACGGCCTTCAGCGAGCCCTCCTCCATCGCTTCGAACATCTCCGTGAGATTCAGTCCGTAGTGCGGCTGGATGACGGTGTCCCAGGCGGACTCGAACTTCAGCCGGGCATCGGGGTCGAGGATGTCCTGGAACCCGGGGAGGCGGTTGGGGATCGCGCCCATGTCGCCACCGCCCTGGACGTTGTTCTGCCCGCGCAGCGGCTGAAGGCCGGAGCCGTAGCGGCCCACGTGCCCGGTCAGCAGCGAGAGATTGATGAGCGCGCGCACGTTGTCCGTGCCGTTGTGGTGCTCGGTGATGCCGAGCGTCCAGCACAGTTGGGCACGCTCGGCGCGGGCGTAGGCATGCGCCAACTCCCTGATGGCGGCGGCCGGTACGCCCGTCACCTTCTCCGCCAGGGACAGCGTCCAGGGCTCCACGAGCACCTTGAACGCCTCGAAGTCACTGGTCGCGCGTTCCACGAACGCCTCGTTGACCAGACCCGCGTGGATGATCTCGCGGCCGATCGCGTGCGCCATCGGGATGTCCGTGCCGACGTTGAGGCCGAGCCAACTGTCCGCCCACTCGGCCGTCGACGTCCGGCGCGGGTCGACCGCGTACATCCGGGCGCCGTTCCTGACCCCCTTCAGCACGTGCTGGAAGAAGATCGGATGCGCGAAACGCGCGTTGGACCCCCACATCACGATGACGTCGGTGTGCTCGATCTCCTCGTACGACGACGTCCCGCCACCGGAGCCGAAGGCCGCCGACAGGCCGGCGACGCTCGGCGCGTGGCAGGTCCGGTTGCACGAGTCGACGTTGTTGGTGCCCATGACGACCCGGGCGAACTTCTGCGCCACATAGTTCATCTCGTTGGTCGCGCGGGCGCAGGAGAACATGCCGAACGCGTCGCGGTTGCGCTCCAGGCCCCGCGCGGTGCGCTCCAGCGCCTCTTCCCAACTCGCCTCCCGAAAGGGTTCGTTGCGGGAGTCCCTGACGAGCGGTCGGGTGAGCCGGGTGTAGGTCTTCGGGGTCCGGTCGCGTTTCCTCATACGTGCTCCCCAGCGATCATGCGGCACTCCTCAGCGCGAGCAGGTCCGAGATGGCGTGCACGGTGCGCAGGGTGGGCACCTCCACGCCGGTGATCTCCGCCAACTCGACGACGGCCGACAGGAGCACGTCGAGTTCGAGCGGCTTGCCGCGCTCCAGGTCCTGGAGCGTGGACGTGCGGTGGTCGCCGACCTTCTCCGCGCCCGCGAGCCGACGCTCGATGGAGACGCCCACCTCGCAGCCCAGAGCCTCGGCGACCGCGAGCGTCTCGCGCATCATCGTCTCGATGACCTGGCGGGTACCGCCGTGCAGGCACATCTGCCGCATGGTGGCGCGGGCCAGCGCGCTGATCGGATTGAAGGAGATGTTGCCCAGCAGCTTGAGCCAGATGTCGTTGCGCAGGGCCGGTTCCACCGGGCACTTCAGCCCGCCGGCCTGCATGGCCTCGCTGAAGGCCAGACAGCGGGTCGAGACGCTGCGGTCGGGCTCGCCGACGGAGAACCGGGTTCCTTCCAAGTGACGTACGACGCCCGGCCCTTCGAGCTCGGTGGCCGCGTAGACCACACAACCGACGGCCCGTTCGGGCGCGAGCACCGCACTGACCGCGCCGTCCGGGTCCACACTCTCGATGCGCTGTCCGTCGTAGGGGCCGCCGTGGCGGTGGAAGTACCACCAGGGGATGCCGTTCTGGGCGGCGACCACCGCGGTGGAGTCGTGCAGCAGGGGTTCGATCAGCGGCCCGCACGCCGCGTACGAGTTGGCCTTGAGGCCCAGGAGGACGAAGTCGACCGGGCCGATCTCGCCCGGGTCGTCGGTGGCGTGGGCGCGGGCGGTGAAGTCGCCGCGCGGACTGAGCACCCGCACTCCGTCCCGCCTCATGGCCGCGAGATGCGGTCCACGGGCGACGAGATGCACGTCGGCGCCGGCGCGGTGGAGCGCTGCACCGACGTAGGCGCCGATCGCACCGGCGCCGAGGACTGCGACTTTCATTGCGAGGGAGCTCCGTTCGGTCGAGGGTACCGAGGAACTGTCGAATCCTGTCGACGAAATATTGTCTACAGTATGGAGGATGGGGCGGCAAGGGTTCGCGCAGCGTCCAGGCGGTTCGGGCAAGCTCGGGGGCAGTGTGGGGAACGGACGAGGAAGGGGCGAGGAACGGGCGAGGGCCGGGAACGACCTCGGAAGCGGTTACGGAAACCGGTCGGTCCGACCGTTCGGCGCAGCCTGGATACCGTTCACCGCATACTGTCGACGCGCTGCCTTTTCAACGCCCGCGTCGCTTCCTACCGTTCAGGACTCATGAGTCCCCCTGTCGCACCGGCCGGTTGGAGCCGCTGGCTCGTCCCCCCGGCCGCTCTCTCGGTCCATCTCTCCATCGGCCAGGCCTACGCGTGGTCCGTGTTCAAGCCTCCGCTGGAATCCTCGCTCGGCCTCAGCGGCACCCAGAGCGCGCTCCCCTTCCAGCTCGCCATCGTCATGCTCGGTCTGTCCGCCGCTTTCGGCGGCACGCTGGTCGAGCGCAACGGACCGCGCTGGGCGATGACCGTAGCCCTGGTCTGTTTCTCGTCCGGTTTCCTGATCTCCGCGCTCGGGGCCGCCACCGAGCAGTACTGGCTGATCGTCCTCGGCTACGGCTTCGTCGGTGGAATCGGCCTCGGTATCGGTTACATCTCACCCGTCTCCACACTGATCAAGTGGTTCCCGGACCGGCCCGGTATGGCCACCGGCATCGCCATCATGGGCTTCGGCGGCGGCGCACTCATCGCCTCGCCCTGGTCGGCGCAGATGCTGGAGTCGTTCGGATCCGACAGCTCCGGCATCGCCCTCGCGTTCCTCGTACACGGGCTTTCGTATGCGGTATTCATGACGCTGGGTGTCCTGCTGGTGCGGGTGCCGCGCGGCGCGCAACCGGTCGCGGGCGGGCCCAGCGCCGTCGAGGGCGTCCAGGTCTCGGCGAGCAGGGCGGTGCGCACTCCGCAGTTCTGGTGCCTGTGGGTCGTGCTCTGCATGAACGTGACCGCGGGTATCGGCATCCTGGAGAAGGCCGCCCCGATGATCACGGACTTCTTCGCCGACACCTCCACCCCGGTTTCGGTGTCCGCGGCCGCCGGCTTCGTCGCCCTGCTGTCCGCGGCGAACATGGCGGGCCGGATCGGTTGGTCGTCGACCTCCGACCTGATCGGACGCAAGAACATCTACCGGGTGTACCTGGGTGTCGGTGCCCTGATGTACGCCCTCATCGCGCTGATCGGCGACTCGTCGAAACCCCTGTTCGTGCTGTGCGCGCTGGTGATCCTCTCCTTCTACGGCGGCGGCTTCGCGACGATCCCCGCCTATCTGAAGGACCTGTTCGGGGCCTACCAGGTCGGCGCGATCCACGGACGGCTGCTCACCGCCTGGTCCACCGCGGGCGTGCTCGGTCCGCTGATCGTAAACTGGATCGCCGACCGGCAGGAGGATGCCGGAAAGCACGGCTCGTCCCTCTACACCCTGTCCCTGTTCATCATGATCGGGCTGCTGGCCGTCGGCTTCGTCGCCAATGAACTCGTCCGGCCCGTCCACGCCCGCCACCACCATGTCCCCGCTCAGAGGGAGGCCGCCGATGTCGAACGACAGCAGCCCGAGTCCGCAGCCTGACAGGCGCCCACTGATCGCCTTCGCCTGGCTGTGGGTGGGCGCACCGCTGACCTACGGGCTCTATGAGCTGGTACAGAAGGCGACGCAGCTGTTCACGAAGTAACCGGGTAGCAGTGTTTCTCGGGGGGCGGGTGTACGGCGGGTATGCGTTCGGCGGTTGCTCGGGCGTCCGAGGGCTATGGGGAAGCCGACAACCCGGGAACCGGTTTCCTGTCGCTTCACGCGCCCTCGTACCCGTGAGTCACTGATCAGACTGGTGGATCCCGCTACCCAAGGCAACGAGGGGACCCCCCAATGAACGGCTCGCGCATCGCCGCCGTCGGCCACTACCAGCCCGCCAAGGTGCTCACCAACGAGGATCTGGCGGGCCTGGTCGACACGAGTGACGAGTGGATCAGGAGCCGGGTGGGCATCCGCACGCGCCACATCGCCGGCCCCGACGAGCCCGTGGACGAGCTGGCCGCGCACGCCGCCGCCAAGGCGCTCGCGGCGGCCGGCCTCGCGCCGAGTGACATCGACCTGGTGCTGGTCGCGACCTCCACGGCCGTCGACCGCTCGCCGAACATGGCAGCCCGGGTCGCCGCCCGTCTCGGCATCCCGCAGCCGGCCGCGATGGACATCAACGTCGTCTGCGCCGGTTTCACCCACGCGCTGGCCACCGCCGACCACACGGTCCGCGCGGGCGCCGCGACCCGTGCCCTGGTCATCGGCGCCGACAAGATGTCCGAGGTGACCGACTGGAGCGACCGCACGACCTGCGTGCTCGTGGGCGACGGAGCGGGCGCCGCCGTGATCGAGGCCTGTCCCGACGGAGTGGAGCCCGGCATCTCGCCGGTGCTGTGGGGCTCGCTGCCCGAGATGGGGCACGCGGTACGTATCGAGGGTCAGCCGGCGCGGTTCGCGCAGGAGGGGCAGAGCGTCTACCGCTGGGCCACCACCCAGTTGCCGCCGCTGGCGCGACAGGCCTGCGAGCGGGCGGGCCTGACCCCCGCGGACCTCGCCGCCGTCGTCCTGCACCAGGCGAACCTGCGCATCATCGAACCCCTCGCGCAGAAGATCGGCGCCGTCAACGCGGTGGTCGCGCGTGACGTCACCGAATCGGGTAACACGTCCGCGGCCAGCATCCCGCTCGCTTTCTCCAAGCTCGTAGAGCAGGGCGCCGTCTCCACGGGGGACCCGGTACTGCTGTTCGGCTTCGGCGGCAACCTGTCGTACGCGGGACAGGTCGTGCGCTGCCCGTGAGGTGAGGGTGGGGCGCGGTCTCGGGTGGATTCCCGCGGGTGGGGCGCGGCGTAGTGTGACGCGATCGACTGTGCCCGGCTCTGGCTACTGTGCGCCGTAGACTGTAGACGAAAGACAATCGATACTCGGCTGTAGACAGTCGACCGGCTGCGGACAGCCGAGTACGTCAATCGATATGTGGCTTTCCGGTTGCAGTTGCCCGGTGTTGCCCAGGAGGGGGACCGACCGATGTTGTCGACAGGACTGCCGCAGGGCGCGGTGCCCAAACTCGAACGCCCCGGCCCGCTGCGCGACCGCGTCTACGAGGCACTGCTCGAACTCATCACCACGCGCGCCCTCCAGCCCGGCCAGCATCTCGTCGAGAGCGAACTCGCCACGCACCTCGGCGTCTCACGGCAGCCGGTGCGTGAGGCGCTCCAGCGGCTGAACACCGAGGGCTGGGTGGATCTCAGGCCCGCCCAGGGCGCGTTCGTGCACGAGCCGACCGAGGACGAGGCTGATCAACTCCTCACCGTGCGCACGCTGTTGGAGGCGGAGGCCGCCCGGCTCGCCGCGGCGCGCGCGGACAAGGCGGGCATCGAGGCCCTGGACGAGATCCTGGCCCAGGGCATGCTGGCCGTGGCCGGTGACGACGTGGACACCGCGGTCGCCCTGAACGCCCGCTTCCACGCGAAGATCATCGAGCTCGCGGGCAACGCGGTGCTCGCCGAACTGGCGGCCCAGGTGGACCGCCGGGTGCGCTGGTACTACACGCCGATCGCCCGGCAGCGCGGTCATCAGTCCTGGATCGAGCACCGCGACCTGATCGCGGCGATCGCCGCCCACGACGAGCAGTCGGCCACCCGGCTGATGCGTGAACACGCCGAGCACACCCGGCGTTCGTATCACGACCGCCCCAAGTCCTGAGCCTGCTCGGGACAGGTTTCTCACCGGGCTTCGACCGGTTTCGGGTGCCTCGGTTCCGCTCTTTGTCCTGTGAGTGGAGAAAGTTGACGGCAATCCGTGCACAGCTTCTTCCCAGGTTCGGCAGGCGCTGCTACGTTCCCTTCGAAAGCCCGACACTGGTGGCCGAACTGAGGCGGGGAGGGGCTCGTGAGACGTATGACGGCACGACCCGCGAACGCCCATCAGGCCCGTCTGCTCAAGCTGTTGCGCGACGGCGGCCCCAACTCCCGAGCGCAACTCGGTGATCAGGTCGACCTGTCGCGGTCCAAGCTGGCCGTGGAGGTGGACCGGCTCCTGGAGACGGGGCTGGTCGTCGCCGACGGACTCGCCGCCTCGCGCGGCGGCCGCCGCTCCCACAACGTCCGGCTCAACCCCGGGCTGCGCTTCCTCGGTGTCGACATCGGCGCGACCTCGGTCGACGTCGCCGTCACCAACGCAGAACTGGAGACCCTCGGACATCTCAACCAGCCCCTCGACGTACGTGAGGGGCCGGTCGCGGTCTTCGAGCAAGTCCTGTCCATGGCCGCGAAGTTGAGGGCGACGGGACTCGCCGAGGGCTTCGACGGCGCCGGCATCGGCGTACCCGGTCCGGTTCGTTTCCCCGAAGGCGTGCCGGTGGCACCGCCGATCATGCCCGGCTGGGACGGCTTCCCCGTGCGGGAGGCGCTCAGCCAGGAGCTGGGCTGCCCGGTGATGGTCGACAACGACGTGAACCTCATGGCGATGGGGGAGCAGCACGCGGGCGTCGCCCGCACCGTCGCCGACTTCCTCTGCGTCAAGATCGGCACCGGGATCGGCTGCGGCATCGTCGTCGGCGGCCATGTGTACCGCGGTACGACCGGCAGCGCGGGCGACATCGGGCACATCCAGGCCGTGCCCGACGGCCGGCCGTGCGCCTGTGGCAACCGGGGTTGCCTGGAGGCCTACTTCAGCGGTGCGGCCCTGGCCCGGGACGCGCTGGAGGCGGCCCAGCAGGGCCTCTCGGTGGAACTCGCGGCACGGCTGGCGACGAACGGCGGCCTCACCGCCGTCGATGTCGCCGCCGCGGCGGCCGCGGGAGACGCCACCTCCCTGGAGATGATCCGCGAGGGCGGCAACCGTGTCGGCCAGGTCATCGCCGGGCTCGTCTCGTTCTTCAACCCCGGCCTGGTGGTGATCGGCGGCGGCGTGACCGGCCTCGGCCACACGCTGCTTGCCGCGATCCGCACGCAGGTGTACCGCCAGTCGCTGCCCTTGGCGACCGGCAACCTACCCATTGTTCTGGGGGAGTTGGGCCCCACCGCCGGTGTCATCGGCGCGGCCCGGCTGATCAGCGACCACCTCTTCTCACCCGCGTAAGCCGCCACCGGCACGGTCTCACCAGTACAGCGTGTCGCTCCGCTCTGCCCCGCTCCACCCTGTCTCGCCCCACCGCGCACTGTTCCGCCCTGCTCTGCCCTGAGAACAACGACTCGTTGTGCCCTGACTCCGGCCCGCACGTCCGCCGAGGGGAACCCACATGGCAACAGAACCACCCCTGCTCAGCATGTCCGGCATCACCAAGTCCTTCCCCGGAGTACGGGCGTTGGACGGCGTCGACCTCGCCGTCCAGGCCGGTGAGGTGCACTGTCTGCTCGGCCAGAACGGTGCCGGCAAGTCCACCCTCATCAAGGTTCTGGCCGGCGCCCATCAGCCCGACGACGGCGTCATCCGCTGGCAGGGCGACCCCGTCACCCTGCGCTCCCCGATCGCCGCCATGCGCCTCGGCATCGCCACCATCTACCAGGAACTCGACCTGGTGGAGCACCTGTCGGTGGCCGAGAACGTCCACTTGGGACATGAACCCACGGCCGCCGGATTCGTCGTACGGGGCAAGGTGGCACGCGCCTCGACGAGCGCCCTGCTGAAGCGACTCGGGCATGCCGAGATCGATCCTGCCCGACTGGTGGGGGAGTTGTCGGCGGCGCAACAGCAGATCGTCTCCATGGCGCGTGCGCTCTCCCACGACGTGCGGCTCATCGTGATGGACGAACCGTCCGCCGCGCTCGACCCCGACGAGGTCGACAACCTGTTCCGTATCGTCGGTGACCTGACCGCCGACGGAGTGGCCGTCGTCTACATCTCGCACCGGCTCGAGGAGATCCGCCGCATCGGCGACCGCGTGACCGTACTGAAGGACGGCCGCGCGGTGGCGGGCGGGCTCCCGGCGAAGACGACGCCGACCCGTGAGGTCGTCGCGTTGATGACGGGGCGCAACGTCGAGTACGTCTTCCCCGAGCGGCCGTCGGGTGACGTGGTCGCCGCCACGGACAATGCCGGAGGAGCGGCGGGTGGCGGTGCCGGGTCTGCCGCCGGGACACCCGTGCTGGAAGTGCGAGGGCTCGTCCGGGAGGGTGAGTTCGCGTCCCTCGACCTGACCGTGCGGGCCGGGGAGATCGTCGGGCTCGCCGGTCTGGTCGGCTCGGGGCGGTCGGAGATCCTGGAGACGATCTACGGAGCGCGGAAACCGAGTACCGGTCAAGTCCTCGTCGACGGAACGCCGTTGCGTCCGGGCAGTGTGCGGGCGGCTGTACGGGCCGGGCTCGGGCTGGCCCCCGAGGAACGCAAGGCGCAGGCCCTGCTGATGCTGGAGTCCGTCACCCGCAATGTCTCCGTGTCCTCCATGTCCCGCTTCTCACGCGGGGGTTGGATCGACCGGCGTGCCGAACGGGGTGCGGCGCGGGCCGCGACGCGCGAGTTGTCGCTGCGCCCCGACAATCCGTCCGCCCCCGTGCGCACGCTGTCCGGCGGCAACCAGCAGAAGGCGGTCCTGGCCCGCTGGCTGCTGCGTGGCTGCCGGGTCCTGCTCCTCGACGAGCCGACCCGCGGCGTCGACGTCGGTGCCCGCGCCGAACTGTATGCAGTCGTCCGTCGACTGGCTGACGAAGGCCTCGCCGTGCTGCTGGTCTCCAGTGAGGTGCCCGAGGTGCTCGGCCTCGCCGACCGCGTGCTGGTGCTCCGTGAAGGCCGCGTCGTCCACACGGCGCCTGCCCGTGAGCTGGATGAACACCGCGTACTCGATCTCGTCATGGAAGGAAGCCCGGCGTCATGACGCAGCCCGTCTCCCCACCGCGGGACAGCACCGACAAGGTGTCGCTGATCCCGCCCCCGGCCTGGCGCACCACAGTGGCCCGCGCCGACGTCCGCACCCTCTCCCTGCTCGGCGTGCTCGCCGCGCTCGTCGTGATCGGCGGGATCACCAAACCGGACGAGTTCCTCGACACCCGCAACCTGCAACTCGTCCTCACCCAGGGGTCCGTGATCGGTGTCGTCACCGTCGGGATGACCTTCGTCATCACCTCCGGGGGCATCGACCTCTCGGTCGGTGCGATCGTCGCGCTGGCCTCGGTGTGGGCGACCACGGTCGCCACCCAGGAATACGGTTTCGCGGGCATCCTCTTCACGGCGGTGATCGTCGGACTGGGCTGCGGCCTGGTCAACGGTCTGCTCATCGCGTACGGCGGGATGGTGCCGTTCATCGCGACGCTGGCCATGCTGGCCTCCGCCCGCGGACTGGCCCTCCAGCTCACTGACGGCCGGACGCAGATCGTCACGGTGGAAAGCGTCCTCGACCTGGGCGAGCGCGACGCCTATGTGCTCGGCGTCCCGCCGCTTGTGATCGTCTTCGCGATCGTGACGGTCATCGGCTGGTTGGTGCTGAACCGCACCACGTTCGGTCGCCGCACGGTGGCCGTCGGCGGCAACGCGGAGGCCGCCCGGCTCGCCGGCATCGACGTACGCCGTCAGCGGCTTTATCTCTACCTGCTGTCCGGCCTGTGCTGCGGCATCGCCGCCTTCCTGCTGATCATCCTGTCCGGCTCGGGACAGAACACCAACGGCAACCTCTACGAACTCGACGCCATCGCGGCCGCGATCATCGGCGGCACGCTGCTCACCGGGGGTCGCGGCACCATCACCGGCTCCGTGCTCGGCGTACTGATCTTCACCACGATCACCAACATCTTCGCCCTGAACAACCTGCAGAGCGACGTCCAGCAGATCGCCAAGGGCGCGATCATCGTCGCCGCCGTGCTGGTCCAGCGCCGTACCGCGAGCACGACCTGAGGAAAGGGTTCACCGTCATGCCAGAGCCGACACCGTTCACGAACCGCTTCACCAGTCGCAGAGGAATGCTCTTCGGGGCCGCCGCAGTCTCGGCCGGGACCCTCCTCGTGGGTTGCACCAGCAACGATTCCAAGGATGAGGAGCCGGCCGCGAACGACCAGCCGGCCGCCGACGACAAGCCCGGCAAGCAGGTCACCATCGGCTTCGCCGGACCGCAGGCGGACCACGGCTGGCTCAACGCCATCAACGACAACGCGGAGAGCCGGGCGAAGAAGTACTCCGACGTGACGCTGGAGATCACCGAGGGCTCGAACGACACCGCCCAGCAGATCGGCCAGATCGAGACCCTCATCAACAAGAAGGTCGACGTCCTGGTCGTGCTGCCCGCCGACGGCAAGGCCCTCACCCAGGTCGGCCTGAAGGCGATGCGCGCGGGCATCCCCGTCATCAACCTCGACCGCATCTTCAACACGCCTCAGGCGTACCGGTGTTGGGTCGGCGGCGACAACTACGGAATGGGTCTCAACGCCGGGCACTACATCGGGGAGAAACTCAAGGGAAAGTCCGACGCCCGCGTGATCGAGCTGGCCGGCCTGGACAACCTGGAGCTCACCAAACAGCGCACCCAGGGCTTCGACGACGCGCTGAAGAACTACCCCAACATCAAGAAGGTCGCCCGACAGGCCGCCGAGTTCACGGTCGAGTCGGGGCAGGCCAAGATGGCCCAACTGCTGCAGGCGCAGTCCAAGTTCGACGCGCTGTGGAACCACGACGACGACCAGGGTGTGGGTGCGCTGCGCGCCATCGAGCAGGCCGGACGTGACGACTTCCTGATGGTCGGCGGAGCGGGCGCTCTTGCCGCCTTCCAGGCGATCAAGCAGGACAAGGGTGTCCTGAAGGCAACCGTTCTCTACCCGCCGACCATGGCCGCCTCCGCCATCGACCTCGCCCGCGCGCTCGGCCAGGGCAAGGGCGTCGGTGGTCTCGCCGAGTACGAGATCCCCGCCTCGATCACCCTCTACTCGGCGGTCGTCGACAAGACCAACGTCGACCAGTACATGTCCACCGGCTTCAAGTAGGGCGTGTGTCCTGTCCGGGGAACGGTCGCACGCCGCCCCGTTCGGCAGCGGGACACGGGTTATCGGCTACGGGATACGAAGTGCGGGATACGGGCGACGAGCGAACGGCCGCGGGCTCCGTGCGCCGGGCGCTCTGCCCAGCGACCTGAACCGCGAGCGTGGTGCGGGAGCCACCGACTTCCTTTGGGTTCGCCCCGGCACCGCACGGCGGCGGCGCTGTCGTCACCTCTCCCGGTAGAGGGCCACCGGGTCCGGGGACGGTGCGCCGTCCCATGGGTCGCATCCACCGCATCGACCGGATCCACCACATACACCGCATCCAGAGGCGAACCCGCCCACCGGGCGGCATGAGCCCCGTCCGGCGGCACCAGCTCCCCCTGGGCATCCGCCGGACGGCCCGGGCCTCGTGCCCGACAGCGTCCCACCCCCCACGTGCCACGACGACGAGGAGGACAACCGTATGGAACAGCCGCAGCAGTCAGCAGGACCGGAGGCGGGCAAGCAGCCGCTCCGTGTGGGGATGGTCGGATACGCGTTCATGGGCGCCGCCCATTCCCAGGGCTGGCGCACCGCGGGCAGAGTCTTCGATCTTCCCCGCCGTCCGGTCCTCGCCGTGATCTGCGGCCGAGACCCCTCCGCCGTGCGGGCGGCGGCGGACCGGCACGGCTGGGCGGCTACCGAGACCGACTGGCGTGCTCTGATCGCCCGGGACGACATCGACCTCGTCGACATCTGCACCCCCGGCGACTCCCACGCCGAGATCGCGGTGGCGGCGCTGGCCGCCGGCAAACACGTCCTGTGTGAGAAGCCCCTCGCGAACACTGTCGAGGAGGCCGAGACCATGGCCCGTGCCGCCGAAGCCGCGCATGCGCGCGGTCAGTTGGCGATGGTCGGCTTCAACTACCGCCGCGTCCCGGCCACCGCCCTGGCCCGGCGGATGGTGGCCGAAGGCCGACTGGGCGCGCTGCGCCACGTGCGTGTGACGTACCTTCAGGACTGGCTGGTAGACCGCGAGTTCCCGCTGACGTGGCGACTGCGCAGGGAACTGGCCGGCTCCGGCTCGCTCGGCGACCTGGGCGCGCACATCGTCGACCTCGCACAGCATCTCGCGGGGGAGCGGCTCGCGGGAGTCTCCGCGATCACCGAGACCTTCGTACGGCAGCGGCCGTTGCCCGGCGGTCCGACGAGCGGCCTGAGCGCGGTCTCCGCCCACGGCACCGGAACGGTCACCGTGGACGACGCTGCACTGTTCACCGCTCGCTTCACCTCCGGCGCGCTCGCCTCCTTCGAGGCGACCCGGTTCGCCACCGGACGCAAGAACGCCCTGCGTCTCGAACTCAACGGTGAGCGCGGCTCGTTGGCCTTCGATCTGGAACGCCTCAACGAGCTCTGGTTCCACGACGCCACCGAACCGAGCATCCACGCCGGCTTCCGCCGCATCCTCGTCACCGAACCCGACCACCCCTACCTGAACGCCTGGTGGCCGCCGGGCCATGGGCTCGGCTACGAGCACACCTTCGTCCACCAGGTCCGCGACCTGGTGCACGCCGTCGCCGAGGGCAGCCGCCCCGAACCCTCCTTCGCCGACGGGCTGCAGGTTCAGCGCGTCCTGGCGGCGGTCGAGGAGAGCGCCGAGAAGAACTCCGTCTACACCCCGATAGCGGACTGAGGACCGAGGAGGGCCTGGAGCATGCCGCGTACGTTCACACTGTTCACCGGCCAGTGGGCCGACCTGCCCCTGGAGGAGGTCTGCCGCCTCGCCCGTGACTTCGGTTACGACGGGCTCGAACTCGCCTGCTGGGGAGACCACTTCGAGGTCGACAAGGCCCTCGCGGATCCCGGGTACGTGGAGTCCCGCCACCAAATCCTCGACAAGTACGGGCTGAAGTGCTGGGCCATCTCCAACCACCTTGTGGGGCAGGCCGTCTGCGACGCCATCATCGACGAACGCCACCAGGCCATCCTGCCCGCCCGTATCTGGGGCGACGGCGAACCGGAGGGCGTCCGGCGGCGAGCCGCCGCCGAGATCGCCGACACCGCCAGGGCCGCGGCCGCCTTCGGCGTCGACACGGTGATCGGCTTCACCGGCTCCGCCATCTGGCATCTGGTCGCCATGTTCCCGCCCGCGCCCGAGTCGATGATCGAGCGGGGCTACGAGGACTTCGCCGAGCGCTGGAACCCCATTCTCGACGTCTTCGACGCGCAGGGGGTGCGGTTCGCGCACGAGGTCCACCCCAGCGAGATCGCCTACGACTACTGGACGACCGTACGCACATTGGAGGCGGTCGACCGCCGACCGGCCTTCGGTCTCAACTTTGACCCGAGCCACTTCGTGTGGCAGGACCTCGACCCGGTCGGCTTCCTGTGGGACTTCCGCGACCGCATCTACCACGTGGACTGCAAGGAGGCCCGCAAGCGGCTGGATGGCCGCAACGGGCGCCTCGGCTCCCATCTGCCCTGGGGCGACCCGCGACGCGGCTGGGACTTCGTCTCCGCCGGCCACGGCGACGTCCCCTGGGAGGACGTCTTCCGCATGCTGCGCTCCATCGACTACCAGGGCCCGATCTCCGTCGAGTGGGAGGACGCCGGAATGGACCGGCTGCAGGGCGCCCCCGAAGCCCTCGCCCGCCTCAAGGCGTTCGACTTCGAGCCGCCCTCCGCGTCCTTCGACGCGGCGTTCGGCAACTGAGCCGACTGAGCGAGGCACGGCGACCGAGCCCCCCACAGGCTCACCCGACTGTTCATCCGCCACCGGGATGACGGCGCATCCCGGCATACGCACCCGCCCGTACAACCAGCCCCACCCTGGAGGCATCCGTGCACGGGAACGACCCCACCACCGGCACCCGCAGAGCCGAGACCCGCCGACGACGTCCATCGCTGCGCAGAGCCGTCGCCCTGCTGAGCGGCGCCCTGCTGGCCGGCGCGTCGCTCACCCTCACCGCACCCCAGGCCGGCGCAGCCGTCGCCGACCCGGTGGTCTCGGCAGCCGAGGACTTCCAGCAGGTCACCCTCGCCAAGGGGGAGGCGGAGGTAGGCGAGCCCATGTCGCTCGCCGTGCTGCCCGACCGCTCCGTCCTGCACACCTCACGCGACGGCGAACTCCGGCTCACCGACGCCGCCGGCAACACCCGACTGGCCGGCAAGCTCGACGTCTACTCCCACGACGAGGAGGGCCTTCAAGGCATCGGAGTGGACCCGGAGTTCGCGGCCAACCGCTTCATCTACCTCTACTACGCACCGCCGTTGAACACCCCGGCGGGCGATGCTCCCGAGACCGGAACGGCCGCCGACTTCGCTCCCTTCGACGGCGTCAACCGCCTTTCCCGCTTCGTGCTCGGGACGGACGGCACGCTCGACGTCTCGAGCGAGACGAAGATCCTCGACATACCGGCCTCGCGCGGCCTGTGCTGCCATGTCGGCGGCGACATCGACTTCGACGCGGCGGGGAACCTCTACCTGTCCACCGGCGACGACAGCAACCCCTTCCAGTCGGACGGCTTCACGCCCATCGACGAGCGCGACAACCGCAATCCCGCGTTCGACGCCCGCCGTTCCTCCGGCAACACCAACGACCTGCGCGGCAAGATCCTGCGCATCAAGGTGAACGCCGACGGTTCCTACGCCGTTCCGGACGGCAACCTGTTCGCGCCCGGTACGGACAGGACGCGGCCCGAGATCTACGCGATGGGTTTCCGCAACCCGTTCCGCTTCAGCGTCGACAAGGCCACCGGCATCCTCTACGTCGGCGACTACGGCCCCGATGCCGGCGCGGCCGACCCGGCCCGCGGACCGGCCGGTCAGGTCGAGTTCGCACGGGTCACCGGGCCCGGGAACTTCGGGTGGCCGTTCTGCACGGGCGACAATGACCCGTATATCGCATACGATTTCGCGACCGGTGTATCCGGTGCGCCCTTCGACTGCGCCGCCCCGAAGAACACCTCGCCGCACAACACCGGCCTCACCGACCTGCCCCCGGCCCAGCCCGCCTGGATTGCGTACGACGGCCCGTCGGTACCCGAGTTCGGCGACGGTTCCGAGTCCCCGATGGGCGGCCCCGTCTACCACTACGACGCCTCGCTCGACTCGCCGGTGAAGTTCCCGGAGGCCTACGACGGGAACTTCTTCGCCGGTGAGTTCGGACGGCGCTGGATCAAGCGCATCGTCGGCGATGCGAACGGCGCCGTGCAGTCGATCAACAGCGTCCCGTGGACCGGCACCCAGGTGATGGACATGGCGTTCGGGCCCGACGGGGCGCTGTACGTCCTCGACTACGGCACCGCCTGGTTCGGCGGCGACGAGCACTCCGGTCTGTACCGCATCGAGAACGCCACCGACGGCCACTCCCCGGTAGCCCAGGCCGCAGCCGACCGCACGTCGGGACAGGCCCCTCTGAAGGTACGTTTCTCCTCCGCCGGAACGACCGACCAGGACGGCGACGCGCTCACCTACCACTGGGACTTCGGCGACGGCGGCACCTCGACGGCGACCGACCCCACGCACAAGTACAAGAAGAACGGCACGTACACCGCGACCCTGACAGCCGAGGACGGCTCCGGCCGGACCGGCAGCGCGAGTGTGCAGATCGTGGTGGGGAACACGGCGCCGAAGGTGGTGCTGGAAACGCCGAGAGACGGCCAGTTGTTCAGTTTCGGTGACGCGATCCCGTTCAAGGTGCGGGTCACCGACCCCGAGGACGGCAAGGCGATCGACTGCTCCAAGGTCGAGGTCACGTTCGTCCTCGGCCACGACAGTCACGGTCACCCGGTAACGTCGGCAACCGGTTGCAGCGGCACCCTGCAGACCAGCGCCGACGGTGGCCACGACGAGGACGCCAACATCTTCGGAGTTCTCGACGCCGAGTACACCGACGGCGGAGGTGGCGGCCAGGCCCCGCTCACCTCGCACGACCAGAACGTCCTTCAGCCACGCCACCGCCAGGCCGAGCACTTCGGTGACTCGTCCGGTGTCACGGTCATCACCAAGGACGTCGCCCACGGCGGCAGGACGGTCGGCGACATCGACAACGGTGACTGGATCTCCTTCACGCCGTACGTCCTCGGCAACGCCACGAAGGTCACCGCACGTGTCTCCTCGGGCGGCGCGGGCGGAACGCTGGAGATCCGCGCCGGCTCGCCGACCGGCACCCTGCTCGGCAAGGCCACCGTCCCGGTGACCGGCGGCTGGGAGACCTTCCAGGACGTCAGCGCCGACCTGTCCCGCACCCCGCGCGGTACCACCACGCTCCACCTCGTCTTCAAGGGCGGCTCCGGCGCCCTCTTCGACGTGGACGACTTCACCTTCACGACCGGCTGAGAGGAGGGCACGTGATGTATGCAACCCGCCGACTGGCCACCGTCGTCGTGGGCGCGGCGCTGCTCCTCGGCAGTGTCTCGGGCCCGGCTGCCTCGCACTCCGAGGACAGCGGGAGCAAGGGCATGGGGAAGGGAAACAGCGGGAAACGGGTACTGGTCTTCTCCAAGACGGCCGGCTTCCGGCACGACTCGATCCCGGACGGCGTCGCCGCGGTGCGAGAGCTCGGCGCGGCGGGCGGTTTCGGGGTCGACGCCACCGAGGACGCGGGCGCCTTCACACCGGGGAACCTGCGGCACTACGAGGCCGTCGTCTTCCTGTCGACGACCGGGGACGTCCTGGATTCCGCACAGCAGGCCGCTTTCGAGGGCTACATCCGGCACGGCGGCGGCTATGTCGGGGTGCACGCGGCGGCCGACACCGAGTACGACTGGGAGTTCTACGGCGGCCTCGCCGGCGCCTTGTTCCAGTCGCATCCGGCCATCCAGCCGGCGACGGTCGAGGTCGAGGACCGGGCCCACCCGGCGACCTCGGCGCTCGCCCGCACCTGGAACCGCACCGACGAGTGGTACAACTACCGCTCCAACCCGCGCGAGCGGGCGCACGTCCTGGCCTCGCTCGACGAGCAGTCGTACACGGGCGGCACCATGAACGGCGACCATCCGATCGCCTGGTGTCAGAACTATCAGGGCGGCCGCGCCTTCTACACCGGGGGCGGTCACACGAAGGAGTCGTACGCGGATCCTGCATTCCGTAGACACCTACTGGGCGGGATACTGTATGCGGTCTCCGATGTGCAGGCCGACTGCCGACCGGAGAACGGATACCGTCCACTCTTCGACGGCACGTCCCTGGACGGCTGGCAGCAGGCCGGACCCGGCTCCTTCACCCTCTCCGACGACGGCACGCTGACGTCCACGGGCGGCATGGGTCTGCTCTGGTATGCCGGTCGTAGCTTCGGGGCGTACTCCGTGAAGCTCGACTGGAGGACCACAGCCGCCGGCCCGAGCGACCCCGGCGACGACAACTCCGGTGTGTTCGTGGGCTTCCCGCCCTCGGACGACCCGTGGTCCGCGGTGAACAACGGCTACGAGATCCAGATCGACGCCACCGACGTCCCCGAGAAGACCACCGGGTCGGTCTACGGCTTCCGGTCCGCCGACCTGAAGAAGCGGGACCGCGCGCTGAACCCGCCGGGGGAGTGGAACACGTACGAGATCCGGGTGGAGGGCGAGCGTCTGCGCGTCTGGCTCAACGGCGTGAAGATCAACGACTTCACCAACACCGATCCGGCGCGGAGTCTGCGCGACGGCCACCTCGGCCTGCAGAACCACGGAGCCGACGACCAGGTGTCCTTCCGTGACGTCCGGATCAGGGAACTGCCCGGCCAGGGCCACTGAACGGCGGCGGGCGGGGGGCCCCCTACCCCCCCCCCCCCCCCCCACCCCCGCCGCCCCCCCCCCCGCCGCCCCCCCCCCCCCCGCCGGCCCCGCCCCTCCCCCCGCCGGCCCCCCCCACCTCCCCCCCCCCCCCCTCCGCCCGCGCCCTCGGGGCGACCACCGCGGGGCCGGGCCGGGCCCGCGACCGGGGGGGGGGGGGGGCACGCCGCCCCCCCGCCGGCCGTCACCACCCCGGCCGTCACCACCCCGGCCGTCACCACTCCGGCCGTCACCACTCCGGCCGTCACCACCCCGGCCGTCACCACTCCGGCCGTCACCACTCCGGCCGTCACCACTCCGGCCGTCACCACCCCGGCCGTCGCCACTCCGGCCGTCATCACCCCGGCCGTCACCGCCCAGGCCTTCGCCGCGCCGAACTTCCCAGCAGTTGCGGCCTGTTCGTCCGACTCTCCGTCCTTCTCCCTTCGTCTCCCTTCTTCTCCTTTCCTCCCGCCTCGTACTCCGAGGTTCGCGCACGACAAGGAGGCTGTCCATGTCCGCGTCCCTTTCCCGTCCCCCGCGCGTCGGCGTCTGGCTGATCGGGGCCCGCGGTTCCGTGGCCACCACCGTGGTCGCGGGGTGCGCCGCCGTCACGGCAGGCCTGCGCCCGCCGACGGGCCTGGTCACCGAGATGCCCACGTTCGCCGACAGCGGCTTGCCCACCTTGTCCTCCCTCGTCTTCGGCGGGCACGACACGACCGGCTGCCCTCTGCCCAAGCGCGCCGAGCAACTGGCGGCCGGAGGAGTCCTCCCGGCGGGCCTCCCCGCGGCAGTCGAGGCCGAACTCACCCTTGCCGATGAGGAGATCAGACCCGGAGGCCCTGTTCCGGGAGACACCCGCAGCGACGAGCGGCTGATCGGCGAGTTCGCCGCCGACATACGCGACTTCGTACGGCGGCACGGTCTCGCCCGTGCGGTGGTGGTGAACGTGGCCTCGACCGAACCGGCGGCGACCGGCCACGAGCTGCCGCCGAGCTCCCTCTACGCGGCCGCGGCCCTGCGAGCCGGCTGCCCGTATGTGAACTTCACCCCGTCCACGGGACTGCACCACCCTGCGCTGGTGCCCGTGGCGGAGTCGAGCGGGCTGCCGTACGCCGGCCGTGACGGCAAGACCGGGCAGACGCTGCTGCGTTCCGTCCTCGGGCCGATGTTCGCCCAGCGGGCACTGGCCGTCCGGGCCTGGTCCGGCACCAACCTCCTGGGCGGCGGTGACGGAGCCGCCCTGGCCGACCCGGCCGCCGCCGAGGCGAAGAACGCGGGCAAGGAACGCGTCCTCGCCGACACCCTCGGGACCACTCCCGAGGGCCGCGTCCACATCGACGACGTTCCGGTCCTGGGGGACTGGAAGACGGCCTGGGACCACGTCGCCTTCGACGGCTTCCTGGGCACCCGCATGATCCTCCAGACCATCTGGCAGGGCTGCGACTCCGCGCTCGCGGCACCGCTCGTCCTCGACCTTGCCCGCCTCACCGCCCGGGCCCACGAAGCCGGGCTGTCCGGCCCGCTCGGCGAACTCGCCTTCTTCTTCAAGGACCCGGTGGGCGAAGCGCCGTCGGCCCTGGCGGAGCAGCACGCGCAACTGGAGCGGTTCGCCCGACGGCTGAGGGGCGGCGGGGGAGGGGGCTATGGGAGTGGCGAGACCGACGAATGCGAGACGCCCGGGGCACGGCGCGATCACACGACGGGGTCGGGCGAGGAGGCGGGATGAGCGGGGGCGACGCGGTGCGCGGAGTCCAGAGGCGAGCGGACGCGTCGGCCACCGTACCGGACGGGGAGATGTCTGCGGAGGCCGGTGCGTCGGGCCGTTGTGTGGCTCCCGAGACCGGTATGTCGGACCGGAGGGTGGGTTCGGAGGCCGGTGTCTCGGACGGGTGGGCGACTCCGGAGACCGGTGTCTTGGAGGGGAAGGCGGGTTCGGAGGCCGACACGTCGGACGGGAAGGTGGCTTCGGGGTCCGGCACATCGGACGGGTGGGCGGCTGCGGAGGCCGGTACGCCGGGCGGGCCGGTCGGTGCGGTGACCGGTGCCTCCGAGCGGAGCCGCGCTCGCGTGCGGGCCTGGGCAGAACTGCTGCGGCTGCCGGCCCTGTTCACCGTCCCCGGCGACGCGCTGGCGGGTGCCGCCGCGCTCACCCGGCGCCCCGACCACCGGACCCTGCTCGCCATCGGCTCCTCCTGCTGCCTGTACGAGGCCGGCATGGTTCTCAACGACTGGGCCGACCGAGCGGAGGACGCCGCCGATCGCCCCCACCGCCCTCTCCCCTCCGGCCGCGTGAGCCCCGCCGCCGCCTTCACGGCGGCCTGCGCCCTCACCGCCGCCGGTCTCGCCCTGGCCGCCCGGGCGGGCCGCCCGGCCCTGACGATCGCGGCTCCGCTCGCAGCCACCGTCTGGTCCTACGACCTGGCCCTGAAGCACACGCCCGCAGGCCCGTTCGCCATGGCCGTCGCCCGCGGCCTGGACCTCCTCCTCGGTGCCGCCGCCACCGGCGGGCGAGCACGCCCGGCCCTCCCCTCCGCCGCACTTCTGGCCACGCACACGCTCGCGGTCACGGCCCTGTCCCGCCAGGAGACCCGCGAGGGCACGCCCACGGCAGCCCTGGCCGCCCTGGCCACGACAGGCGCACTGACCTGGCTGGTGCAGCGTCGTCCGGCACTCGGGCCGTCACCGGACCGACGGTCCCCCGACGGGCAGGTGCACGGTCGTCGTGGGAGGCCGGAGCCGGGATCCGCGCACCGCTCGCCCGCGCCGCTGACCGCAGCGCTCGCCGCCACCTACGCCGGCACCACGGCCCGCTCCTACCTGCACGCCTCCCTCAACCCGTCCCCTCCTCTCACCCAACAAGCCGTCGGCGCCGGCATTCGCGGCACCATTCCCCTCCAGGCCGCTCTCCTCGCTCGCTCGGGAGGTACCGCTGCCACTGCCACCGCGCTGCTCACGGCCGCCCTGGCACCGGTCGCCCGGCGCCTCGCGAGGCGGGTGAGCATCACGTGAGCCTCGGACCTACGAGCCGCGAGAGCGGCCCCGACGAGAAGACCCCGAACGCGATCACCCCGCTCCCACCCTCGCCGCGGCCCCTGGCATCGCTGCCTTCGCCCCCGCCCCCGCCTTCGCCCCCTCCTTCGCCCCCTCCTTCGCCCTCGCCCCCTCCTTCGCTCCCGCTCCGTTTCGGCTACGGCACGAACGGCCTCGCCGATCTCCGCCTCGACGACGCCCTCGCCCTGCTCTCCGACCTCGGCTACGACGGTGTCGGGCTGACGCTCGACCACATGCACCTCGACCCGTTCGCCCCGGACCTCGCCGTCCGCGTCCGACACCTCGCGCACCGACTGGACGCCCTCGGGCTGGACGTCACCCTCGAGACCGGCGCCCGCTATGTCCTGGACGCGCGTCGCAAGCACGGCCCCTCCCTCCTGGACCCGGAGCCGGATGATCGCGCCCGCCGAGTCGACCTGCTGCTCCGCGCCGTCCGGATCGCCGGTGACCTCGGCGCGCACGCCGTCCACTGCTTCAGCGGAACCCTCCCGCCAGGTACAGCGCCGGAGACCGCATGGCAGCGCCTCGCCGAGACTCTCGCCCCCGTCCTGGACGCCGCCGCGTCCGCCGGCATCCCCCTCGCCATCGAACCCGAACCCGGTCACCTCCTGGCCACCCTCGCCGACTTCCACCGGCTCCGCCGAGCTCTGGACGACCCGGCGTTCCTCGGCCTCACGCTCGACATCGGCCACTGTCAGTGCCTCGAGCCGCTCCCGCCCGCCGACTGCGTAAGCGCAGCGGCCCCATGGCTGCGCCACGTCCAGATCGAGGACATGCGCCGTGATGTCCACGAACACCTTCCCTTCGGGGAGGGCGAGATCGACTTCCCGCCCGTCCTGGCCGCTCTCGCCGACACCGGCTACCGCGGGCTGACGGTCGTCGAACTGCCCCGCCACTCCCACGCCGGCCCCCACCACGCCGAAGCCTCCCTCCCGTTCCTCCGCCAGGCGGCGGCATCCGCTCAAGTCACCGTCACCGACCACGCCGATCCGAAGTCGCCCTGCTCCCCGGTCCCGATCGCCGGCACGACCGCACCCACCACCGACGGTCCAACTGCCGGTCCAACGGTCGGCCCAACCGCCTTGCCGGCCAACGGCCTTGCCGTCGGGCCTTCCGGTCGGCAGCGGCCACCTGCCGTCGTCCCGCTCCCGAGCCGCCCGTCCCGGGCAGCGAACCTGCCCGTCGCGCCACCTGGCGAGCCCTCCGCCACCCCAGAAGGGAGTACTCCATGACCCACCCCCACGCCGCCCCGGCAATCCCGGAAGCGGAACACGCGGGCACCACCCCGGCCCGCACACCCCTCGACGCCTTGCACCGCCACCTCGACACCCATCTCGAGGCGACCGCCCGCGTCTGGTTCCGCCGAGCTCTCGACGAGGCCGCCGCCCATCCGGGCACCCATGGGCCCATCTCGGTGTGGGAGTTGCGCCTCGCGGAGGCCGGACGACGGTGCGGCGGTCGTTACGCCGACGCCGCCCGCGTCCTCATCCTCCGCGCGGCCCGCGCCGACCCGGAATCCCTGGCCCGCGTGTACTCCCAGGGCACCGCCGAAGAACGTCGCGCGGTCCTGCACGCGCTGCCCCACCTGGTGTCCGGACCCGACGCCCTCCCGCTCGTCGAGGACGCCCTGCGCACCCATGACACCCGGCTCGTCGCGGCCGCCGTCGGCCCCTACGCCGCCCGTCACCTCGACGCCCACGCCTGGCGCCACGCCGTCCTGAAGTGCCTCTTCGCCGGAGTGCCCGTCGACGAGGTGGCGGGCCTCGAACAGCGCGCCCGCGCCGACGCCGAACTCGCCCGCATGCTCGGTGACTACGCCACCGAACGCACCGCCGCGGGCCGCCCCGTACCCCGCGATCTGCACCGCGTCCTGACGCTGACGGCTCTGCCCGACTCGACGGCTCTGCCCGACCCGACGGCTCTGCCCGATCCGACGGCTGTGGCCCCGACCGACTCGGGCGGATCCACCCCGGACCTCCACCGCACGGACCCCCCTGGCTCGGGCGGTTCCCACCGTCCGGCCCACCCCCACGGCAAGGAGTCCTGATGCGCATCTTCGACCCCCACATCCACATGACCTCGCGCACCACCGACGACTACGAGGCGATGCACGCGGCCGGCGTCCGCGCCGTCGTCGAGCCGGCCTTCTGGCTGGGACAGCCCCGTACCTCGACCGCCTCCTTCCTCGACTACTTCGACTCCCTTCTCGGCTGGGAACCGTTCCGGGCCGCGCAGTACGGCATCGCCCATCACTGCGCGCTCGCCCTCAACCCCAAGGAGGCCAACGACCCGCGCTGCGCCGCCGTCCTGGAGGAGCTGCCGCGCTATCTCGTCAAGGACCACGTCGTGGCCGTCGGCGAGATCGGGTACGACTCGATGACGCCCGCCGAGGACACCGCCCTGGCCGCCCAGCTCCAGCTGGCCGCCGACCACGCCCTGCCGGCCCTCGTGCACACCCCGCACCGGGACAAGCTCGCCGGACTGCGCCGCACCCTCGACGTCGTCCGTGAATCCGCCCTGCCGCCGGACCGGATCCTGCTCGACCACCTCAACGAGACCACCGTGAAGGAGGCGAAGGACGCCGACTGCTGGCTGGGCTTCTCCGTCTACCCCGACACCAAGATGGACGAGACCCGCATGATCGGGATCCTCCGCCTGTACGGGCCGGAGAAGGTCCTCGTGAACAGCGCCGCGGACTGGGGCAGGAGCGACCCGCTCAAGACCCGAAGGGTCGCCGACCTCATGCTCGCCTCGGGCTTCACCGAGGACGACGTCGATCTCGTCCTGTGGCGCAACCCCGTCGCCTTCTACGGCCTCAGCGGCCGTCTCGCCCTCGAGGTGACCGCCCCCGACCCCACCCACGAAGGCAATTCCATCCTGCGCGGCGGGGAGTGAACGATGCGCTTCCGTCACCCCGACGGCTCGACCGTCCACCTCGCCTACTGCACCAACGTCCACCCCGCCGAAACCCTCGACGGCGTTCTCGCGCAACTCCGCGATCACTGCGAACCCGTCCGGCGCCGCCTCGGCCGTGACCGGCTCGGTGTCGGGCTGTGGCTGGCCAGGGATGCCGCCCGGTCCCTCGACGCCGACCCGTCGGCCTTGCGCGGTCTGCGCACCGCGCTCGATCGGCGGGGGCTCGAGGTCGTCACCCTCAATGGCTTCCCGTACGAGGGTTTCGGCGCCGAGGAGGTCAAGTACCGCGTGTACAAGCCCGATTGGGCAGACGCTGAACGCCTGGAGCACACCACCGCACTGGCCCGTGTCCTGGCCGGACTTCTCCCCGACGATGTCACCGAGGGCACCATCTCCACCCTCCCGCTCGGCTGGCGCACCGCCTGGAACGCGGCACGCGCCGCGACGGCACACTCCGCCCTGCGCACCCTCGGCGAGCGCCTGGACGCGCTGGAGGAGCTGACCGGCCGCTCCGTCCGGGTCGGCCTGGAACCGGAACCCGGCTGCACCGTCGAGACCACCGCCGACGCTCTCGCCCCGCTCGCGGCCGTCGGCCACCCCCGTATCGGTGTCTGCGTCGACACCTGCCATCTCGCCACCTCCTTCGAAGACCCGGACACCGCCCTGGACGCGCTCGCCGAAGCCGGCGTCCCCGTCGTCAAATCCCAGCTGTCCGTGGCCCTGCACGCCGACCGCCCCCGTCTCCCCGCCGTCCGCGACGCCCTCGCCGCGTTCGACGAACCCCGCTTCCTGCACCAGACCCGCACCCTCACGGCCAGCGGCCTGCGCGGCACCGACGACCTCGGCGAGGCACTCGGCGCCGCCGCTCTGCCGGACACCGGACCCTGGCGCGCCCACTTCCACGTCCCCCTGCACGCGGCCCCCGCCGCGCCCCTCACCTCCACGCTTCCCGTCCTCAAAGCCGCCCTGACCCGCCTGGTCGGCGGCCCGCACCCGCTGACCCGTCACCTCGAGGTCGAGACCTACACCTGGCAGGCCCTCCCACCCGAACTGCGACCTCGCGCCCGAGCCCAGCTCGCCGACGGCATAGCCGCCGAACTCGCCCTGGCTCGCGACCTCTTGACCGACCTCGGCCTCAAGGAGCTCCCATGAGCAGCCCGGCATCCGGCGACACCGGGCCCCAGGACCCGCCCGGACCCCACGCCCACGCCTCTGCCCCCAAGGCGCCCGTGCCCCTCCTCGTCCTCGACGTCGTCGGTCTCACCCCCCGTCTGCTCGATCACATGCCCCACCTCAAGACCCTCGCCCAGGCGGGCTCCGGCGCACCGCTCGGGACCGTTCTGCCGGCCGTCACCTGTGCAGCGCAGTCCACCTTCCTGACCGGCACGCTGCCCGCGGAGCACGGCATCGTCGGTAACGGCTGGTACTTCCGTGAGCTCGGCGACGTCCTGCTGTGGCGCCAGCACAACGGTCTCGTGGCCGGCGACAAGCTGTGGGACGCCGCCCGGCGGGCGTATCCCGGCTACACGGTCGCCAACATCTGCTGGTGGTACGCCATGGGCGCCGACACCGACTACACCGTCACCCCCCGTCCGATCTACTACGCCGACGGCCGCAAGGAACCCGACTGCTACACCCGTCCCGCGGCCCTGCACGACGAACTCGCCGAGAAACTCGGCACCTTCCCCCTCTTCCACTTCTGGGGACCGGGCGCGGACCTGGTCTCCAGCCGGTGGATCATCGACGCGACCCGCCACATACTGCGCACCCGCAACCCCGACCTGGCCCTGTGCTACCTCCCTCACCTCGACTACGACCTCCAGCGGTTCGGCCCCGACGACCCCCGCTCGCTCCGGGCGGCCGCCGCCCTGGACACGGCCGTGGCCCCCCTTCTGGCCGACGCCCGGGCCCAGGGCCGTACGGTCGTCGTGCTGTCCGAGTACGGCATCACCCGGGTGAGCAGGCCGGTCGACATCAACCGTGCGCTGCGTCGCGCGGGTCTGCTCGAAGTGCACACCCAGGACGGGATGGAGTACCTCGACCCGATGGCGTCCCGTGCCTTCGCGGTCGCCGACCACCAGCTCGCCCACGTCTATGTGCGCCGTCCCGAGGACCTGCCCCGTGTGCGGGAGGTGCTGGAGGAACTGCCCGGGGTCGGTGAACTCCTCGGTGACGAGGGCAAGAAGGAGCACGGTCTCGACCACCCGCGCTCCGGCGAACTCGTCGCCGTGGCGGAGCCGGACGCCTGGTTCACGTACTACTACTGGCTCGACGACGCCCGCGCACCCGACTTCGCGCAGCTGGTGGAGATCCACCGCAAGCCCGGCTACGACCCGGCCGAGCTGTTCATGGATCCCCTCGACCCGTACGTGAAGGTCAAGGCGGCGGGTGCGCTGGCCCGCAAGAAGCTCGGCATGCGCTACCGCATGGCGGTGGTGCCCCTCGATCCGTCACCTATTCGCGGCAGCCACGGCCGCCTTCCCGCGAGCGACGACGACGGTCCGCTCCTCATCTGCTCCACCCCCCGTTCGCTCGGCGACCGTGTCGCGGCCACCGACGTGAAAGCACTGCTGCTCCAACTGGCCGGTCTGTGCTGACCGGTTGCCGACTGTCACAAGTGAAGCACTCACCACTGACAACGCCCTCCGATCCCGAGGAGTTCCAGACATGAGCCGCATCTCCGACATCGACCCCGAACTCACCCACCGCCTGACCAGACGAGGCATGCTCGGCGTCGCCGCGGGAGCCACCGCGGCCGCACTGCTGGGGGCCGCCGCCTCGCCCGCCGGCGCGGCACCCGCCACCGGCACCGGTGCCTCCACCGCCGGCCGCGGCCGTCCCGTCCTGCCCCCCGGCCGGCTCGGCATCCAGCTCTACAGCCTGCGCGACAAGGTCTCCACGCTGGGCTTCGCCCCCGTCTTCGCCGAGTTGAAGAAGTACGGGTACGACGAGGTCGAGTTCGCCGGCTACACCCAGGGCTCCGCGGGCCCCATCACCCTGGCCCAGCTCAAGCGACTCGCACGCAACAACGGACTGACACCGATCGGCAGCCACGTCGGCTACTACGCCGACGACCCGAACGCCTACACCTTCGCCCAGAACCTCACCAAGGTCCTCGACGACGCCCAGGCCCTCGGCCTCAAGCACATCGGCACCGCCTCGGGGCCGTTCCGCTACGGCTCCACCGTCGACGCGTGGAAGCGCGCGGCCGAGGAGTTCAACACGTACGGAGCGGCGGCGCGGGCCCGCGGCATGAAGTTCTACCAGCACAACCACTCCGACGAGTTCGGCTTCGCGACCGACAACCCCAAGGTCCGTCTCTACGACGTACTGCTCGCCGAGACCGACCCCGACCTGGTGTTCCTGGAGATGGACATCTTCTGGGCGTACGCCGGACAGTTCCGCTTCTCGAAGCGGGCCGACGGTACGGCCGCGCCCTTCGAGCCGCTGGACTACGTACTGAGGCAGCCGCATCGCTATCCGCTCTTCCACGTCAAGGACGGCGTCAGCGACCCCTCGAACCAGTTCGGGTACCGGATGACCGACGTCGGGGACGGCGACATCGACTACCAGCGGTTCATCTCCGCCGTGACCCGGCTGCGCGGTAAGCGGTCGGCCCACCACTGGCAGGCCGAGCACGACAATCCGGTCGAGTCGTTCGCCTTCGCACGGAAGTCGAGCGCGCACCTGCACTCGTTGCGCGAGAAGTGCTGAGCGCCTGACGCCACCTGCGCCGACCGGGCGCACGCGCGCGTGCGTCAGGCCGTTTCCTCGCCGAGCGGATGCGGGTTGGGGACGATTCGACGACCGGCCGCCGGCCTGCCCGGTGCCTTCAGGAAGAGCGCCAGCACCGAGGAGGCGAGCCCGATGCAGCCCGCCAGGACGAACGCGCCCTCGTAGTCCCACGCGCCGACCACGATCGAGCCGACTCCGGAGCCCACGAGGCCCGAGATGAGCTTGGAGCTGTAGACCATGCCGTAGTTGCTGGCGTTGTTGTTCTCACCGAAGTAGTCCGCGGTCATCGCGGCGAACAGCGGGAAGATCGCGCCGCCGCCGAAGCCGGAGACCATGGAGCAGAACAGGAAGAACGGCATGCTGCCCATCTGACCGGAGACCAGCACCCCGAACTGTGCGGTACCGAGCACCAGGCAGACGATGATCAGGGTGTGGCGGCGTCCGTAACGGTCGGAGATCCAGCCGATGATGCCGCGCCCGGTGCCGTTGACGATCGCCTTCAGGGACATGGCCGTGGCCACGATTCCCCCGGCGAAGCCCATGTCCTTGCCGAACGGCACCTGGAAGGCGATACCGAAGATGTTGATCCCGGCCGTGCACAGCAGACAGAACCACATCATCCACAGGACGGGGGTACGCGCCGCCTCCTTGGGGGTGTACTGCTTCACCGCCGGCGGGTTCTTCTGCAGTGCCCGGCGGATCTTCGGGTCGTCGGTGAGCCTGAGCGGGTCCACGTGCGCGGGCCACCAGTTCTTCGGCGGGTCCTTGAAGAACCACCCGGCGAACGCCACGACGCTGCAGCAGACGAGGCCCACCGCGACCAGCACGCCCTTGTAGTTGCTCAGGTCCATGTACGACGTGAACAGGAACACGAAGGGCACCGATCCGTAGGCGAAACCGCCGTTGACCATGCCGGTCTTGCCGCCCTTACGCTCCGGGTACCACTTGCCGACCATGTTCACGCAGGTCGCGTAGACGAGGCCGGCGCCGATGCCGCTGCACATGCCGAAGCCGAGATAGGCGACGGCGACATGCGGTGCGTACGCGAGGGACAGATAGCCGAGGACCGTGCCCAGCGCGCCGAGCATCATCGCGTACCGCGCGGGCAGCCTGCCGCTCTCCCGCAGCTGCCCGGCCGGGAAGGCCACGGCCGCCTGGAAGAACACCCAGACGCCCATCAGCCAGAAGATGTGCCCACTGCTCCACAGGTGGGCGTCGTGCAGTGTGTCCTCGGCGGACGTGAACGCGTACTCCGAGGAGCTGATGCCCAGCATGCCCATCCAGGGAAAGAGCACCATGGTCCAGCGTGGTCGCCCCATGATGTCCCGGTCGCTCTCGCCGATCCGGTACACACGGCCGTTGCGGTCCGTCACCTCCCGGTAGGGGAGGGACGGGGAGTAGTCGGTGGTTGTCATGTCGCTCAGCACCCCTTGCGTCGAAAGTTCTGGCCAGCGCCCCCTGTCCAATGCCTTTCGTGTGCGCTCGGGACCCGGGCCGGCCGACGCGCACCGTCGGCCGGCCCCGCGCCTGGGTCACGTCATGAACCGCCCCCCAACAGCCCCGCCGCACGCGCCCACCGGTACTTGGCGCCGAGCACCGCCACCGGCTGCTCGGTCGTGTACGGGTAGGCCACGACGCCCCGTTCGTAGAGGTACCGGCAGGCCTCCTCGACCTCGACGTCACCCGCGAGCGACGCCACGACGGGCTTCTCCACGCCGCGTTCGCGGAACTCGCCCACCACGCGCGCGGTGAGCTCCGCGAAGACCATCGGGGGAGTGACGATCGTGTGCCAGTAGCCGAGCACCAGCGCGTGGATACGCGGATCCTCGAGCCCCAGCCGGATGGTCGCCTCGTACGTCGAGGGCGGCTCGCCCCCGGTGATGTCGACCGGGTTGCCCGCCGCCCCGAAGGGCGGGATGAACGCGCGGAACGCCGTGTCGAGGTCCGGCGGGATCTCCATCAGGGTGAGGCCGTTGTCGGTCACGGCGTCCGACAGGAGCACACCGCTGCCGCCCGCGCCCGTGATGATCACGATGTTGTCGCCCTTCGGGGTGGGCAGCACCGGCAACCCGCGCGCGTACTCCAGCATGTCGTTCAGCCCCGGAGCCCTGATGACACCCGCCTGGCGGAGGATGTCGTCGTAGACGGCGTCGTCGCCCGCGAGTGCCCCGGTGTGCGAGCCGGCCGCCTTCGCGCCCGCCGCCGTACGGCCCGCCTTGAGGACGACGATCGGCTTCTTCGGTACGGTCGCCCGCGCGGCCTCGACGAAGGCGCGGCCGTCCTTGAGGTCCTCCAGATGCATCGCGATGCAGTCGGTGTGCGGGTCCTCGCCGAACCAGGTCAGCAGGTCGTCCTCGTCGAGGTCCGACTTGTTGCCGAGCCCGACGATCGCCGACACGCCCGTCTTCGTGGTGCGTGCGAAGCCCAGGACGGCCATCCCGATGCCACCGGACTGCGAGGTCAGCGCGACCCCGCCCTTGACGTCGTACGGCGTGCAGAAGGTGGCGCAGAGGTCCTGCCAGGTCGAGTAGTAGCCGTAGATGTTCGGCCCGAGCAGCCGGACGCCGTAGCGCTCGCCGATGGCCACGATCTCTTCCTGGAGGGCGTGTTCGCCGGTCTCCGCGAAGCCGGAGGGGATCAGCACCGCGTTGGGGATCCCCTTGCGTCCCACCTCCTCCAGGGCCGAGGCCACGAACTTGGCGGGTATCGCGAAGACCGCCACATCCACCTCTCCGGGAACGTCGGTGACACTCTTGTACGCCTTGCGGCCCAAGATGTCATCGGCCCGGGGATTCACCGGATGGATGTCCCCGGCGAAACCGCCGTCGACGAGGTTGCGCATCACCGAGTTGCCGATCTTGCCCTGCTCGTTGGAGGCACCGATCACGGCGACGGAGCGCGGCTCCATCAGACGGCGCATCGAGGTGAGGATCTCCGCGCGCGTGTAGCGGCGGCGCGCCGTGACCGGCGTGTCGGACAGGATCACGCGGATGTCCGCGGCGATCGCGCCCTCGGCCGTGGCGATCACCGGGTTGAGGTCCACCTCGGCGATCTCCGGGAATTCCGCGACCAGCTCGGACACCCGGCGGATCTGCTCGGCGACCGCCCACCGGTCCACCCCGGCCTGCCCGCGCACGCCGCGCAGGATCTCCGCCGCCCGGATTGAGTCCAGCATGGACAGCGCCTCGTCGGCGTCCACCGGAGCCAGCCGGAAGGTGACGTCCCCCAGCACCTCGACGAGCACCCCGCCGAGCCCGAACGCCACGACCTTGCCGAACGTGGGATCCGTGACCGCCCCGACGATGACCTCCTGGCCCTGCGGCAGCAGTTCCTGGATCTGTACGCCCTCGACCCTGGCCCCGCCGTCGTACGCACGCGCGTTCTCGACGATCCGGTGGAACGCCGCCCGTACGTCCGTCGCGCCCTCCACCCCGACGATCACTCCGCCGGCGTCGGTCTTGTGCAGGATGTCCGGCGAGACGATCTTCATCACGACGGGGCCCCCGAAGCGCGCCGCGTACGCGACGGCCTCCTCGACGTCCCTCGCCAGCTCCTCGCCGGGTACGGCGATTCCGTACGCGTCGGCGACCACCTTGCCCTCGGGCGCGGTCAGTGCGGTCCGTCCTTCGGACCGCACCGCGTCGAGCAGCGCCCGCACCCTGAGCATCCGGTCCTCGGCCATCACCTCAGATCACCCCGTTCGACTTGAGCAGGCGCAGCTCCTCGTCCCCGAGGCCGAGTTCGCCGACGTAGACCTCTTCGTTGTGCTCGCCGAGCAGTGGTGAGCCGGTCACCTCGACGGGGGAGTCGGAGAGCTTGAGGGGGCTGCCCACGGTCACGAACTCGCCGCGCCGCGGGTGCGGAACGCGGACCACCATCTCGTTGGCGACGAGCGACTCGTCCTCGATGATCTCCTTGGTGGACAGGATCGGCCCGCACGGGATGTTGTGGGCGTTGAGCCGCTCCAGCACCTCCCACTTGGGCAGCGTCGAGGACCATTCCTCGATCAGCTGGAACATCTTGCCGAGTTTGGGCAGCCGGGCCTCCGGCGTCGCCCACTCGGGATCGTCGGCCAGCTCGGGCCGGCCGATCAGCTCGCTGAGCGGCTGCCAGCCGACGGGCTGCACGATGACGTACACGTAGTCGTTGGGACCGCCCGGCGCGCACTTGACCGCCCAGCCGGGCTGGCCGCCGCCGGACGCGTTCCCGGACCGGGGAACCTCGTCGCCGAAGTCGTCGTTGGGATATTCAGCGAGCGGTCCGTGTGCCAGGCGTTGCTGGTCCCGCAGTTTCACCCGGCACAGGTTGAGTACGGCGTGCTGCATGGCCACGTTGACCCGCTGCCCGCGCCCGGTGTTCTCCCGCTGGTACAGCGCCGCGAGGATCCCCGCCACGGCGTGCACACCCGTCCCCGAGTCCCCGATCTGGGCCCCCGTCGCCAGCGGCGGCCCGTCCTCGAAACCGGTGGTCGACATCGACCCGCCCATGGCCTGCGCGACGACCTCGTACGCCTTGAATTTGGTGTACGGGCCGTCCCCGAACCCCTTGATGGAGGCATAGACGATCCGCGGATTGATCTCCTGGATGCGGTCCCAGGTGAACCCCATGCGGTCGACCGCGCCCGGACCGAAGTTCTCGACCATGACGTCGGAGCGCCGGATCAGCTCGGTGAGGATCTCCTTGCCGCGCTCGGTCTTGGTGTTGAGGGTGATGCTCCGCTTGTTGCAGTTGAGCATCGTGAAGTAGAGGGAGTCGACGTCCGGGAGGTCGCGCAACTGCTTGCGCGTGATGTCACCGGACGGCGCCTCCAGCTTGACGACGTCCGCGCCGAGCCAGGCGAGCAGCTGGGTCGCGGACGGGCCCGACTGGACGTGCGTCATGTCGAGGACGCGAATGCCTTCGAGAGCCTTGGTCGCCGTTCCTGTCATCCCTGTCATCGGGGGCACCTCACTTGTACATCGTCTGGTTCATCGTTCCGGGGGCGTACGCGTCGGGGTCCACCCAGACGTTGATCAGCGAGGGCTTCCCGGACTCACGGGCGCGCCGCAGGGCGGGGCCGATGTCGGCGGGGTCGCGCACCTCCTCGCCGTAACCGCCCAGCATCTGGGCGAACTTGTCGTAGTGGACGTCGCCGAGGGTGTTGCCGACCCGCTCGCGCTCGGGGCCGTACTTGGCGGCCTGGCCGTAACGGATCTGGTTCATGGAGGAGTTGTTGCCGACGATGCCGACGAAGGGGAGGTCGTAGCGCACGAGGGTCTCGAAGTCCCAGCCGGTGAGCGAGAACGCGCCGTCGCCGAAGAGGGCGACGACCTCCTTGTCGGGCCGTGCCTGCTTGGCCGCCAGCACGAACGGGACGCCGACGCCGAGGGTGCCCAGCGGCCCCGGGTCCATCCAGTGGCCCGGCGACTTGGGCTGCACGACCTGACCGGAGAAGGTGACGATGTCGCCGCCGTCGCCGATGTAGATCGAGTCCTCGGTGAGGAAGTCGTTGATCTCGC
This sequence comes from Actinobacteria bacterium OV320, assembly GCA_001298545.1. Taxonomy (GTDB): domain Bacteria; phylum Actinomycetota; class Actinomycetes; order Streptomycetales; family Streptomycetaceae; genus Streptomyces; species Streptomyces coriariae. The sequence goes on along the minus strand of LJCX01000027.1, from coordinate 725,241 downwards.
TGACCAGGCGGTAGGGGTGGATGGGCGAGGCGTCCGACCGCAGGTGCGGCAGTCGCTTGTCGAGGGCGCTCTGCTCGGCCGCGCGCAGCTCGTCGAGCCACTCCTTGCGCTTGGACGCGCCCCCGTTGAGTCGCCCGGAGGAGGCCTCGGTCACCGACTTCAGTACCAGTGCGGCGTCGCCGACGATCCCGAGGTCGATGTCGCGGTTCTTGCCGACGGTGCGGTAGTCGAGGTCGATCTGGACGACCGTCGCGTCCGGCGACAGCCGCTTGCCGTACCCCATGCGGAAGTCGAAGGGCGTGCCGACGATCACGATGACGTCGGCGCCCGAGAAGGCGTAGCGGCGGGACAGCTGGAAGTGGTGCGGGTCGCCGGGGGGCAGGGTGCCGCGGCCGGCGCCGTTCATGTAGGCGGGGATGTTCAGGGTGCGCACCAGCTCGATGGCGGCTTCGGTGCCCCGGGTCGTCCACACCTGGCTGCCCAGCAGGATCGCGGGCTTCTCGGCGTGCACGAGCAGGTCGGCGAGCTTCTCGACCGCCTCGGGGTCGCCGGCCGAGCGGGTCGAGGCGCGATAGGCGCCGGGCCGTGGCACCCGGGCCTTCGCCACCGGCACCCTGGCGTCGAGGACATCGCGCGGGATCTCCAGGAAGGCGGGGCCGGGCGCACCGTGGTAGCACTCACGGAACGCCATCGACACCATGTCCGCCGCGCGCGCCGTGTCCGGCACGGCCGCCGCGAACTTGGTGATCGGCGTCATCATGTCGACGTGCGGCAGGTCCTGGAGGGACCCCATCTTGTGCTGGGTGAGCGCTCCCTGGCCGCCGATCAGCAGCATCGGGGACTCCGCGCGGAAGGCGTTGGCGACACCGGTGACGGCGTCGGTGGTGCCGGGTCCTGCCGTGACGACCGCGCAGCCGGGCTTGCCGGTGATGCGCGCGTAGCCGTCGGCGGCGTGGGCCGCGACTTGTTCGTGGCGTACGTCGACGACTTCTATGCCCTCGTCGACGCAGCCGTCGTAGATGTCGATGATGTGGCCGCCGCACAGGGTGTAGATGCGGTCGACCCCCTCTGCCTTGAGCGCCTTGGCAACGAGATGACCACCGGAGATCACGTCCTGGGTGTCGTCGGGCATGGCGAAGTCCCGTCCCTTCGTAGGGGGGTGGAAGGCTCTCGCGGTACATTGCATACAGTCGACGAATACTGTATGAAGCTTGTTATCCCGCATCCGGTGGGTGGTGTCCAGGGGGCGTGCGGCACTTTCGGTCATCGGAGTTCGGCCTCGCGACGGCTCGGCGGACTTCGGGATTCGACTTCACAGACAGGAGCCGAGATGGACCTGTACGAACACCAGGCAAGGGAACTCTTCGCGGAGCACGGCATCCCGGTCCCGCGGGCCGAGGTCACCGACTCGCCCGAGGAAGCACGCCGGATCGCTCGTCGGCTCGGTGGCCGGGCGGTAGTGAAAGCCCAGGTCAAGACGGGTGGCCGAGGCAAGGCGGGTGGCGTCAGGATCGTCGCCGACCCGGCCGCGGCAGAACTGACGGCACGGCAGATCCTCGGCATGGACATCAAGGGGCACACGGTCGGCACGGTGATGCTGGCCCAACCCGTCGACGTCGAGACGGAGTTCTACGTCTCCTATGTGCTGGACCGTGCGGCCGGCCGATTCCTCGCGATCGCTTCCGCCGAGGGCGGTATGGAGATCGAGGAGGTCGCCGCCACCCGGCCCGCGGCGGTCGCCCGTATCCCCGTCGACCCGGCGGAGGGCGTCACCTCGGCGAGGGCAGGCGAGATCGCCGCCGCGGCCGGACTGCCCGCGCAGGCCACGGACGTCCTCGTCCGGCTGTGGCAGGTGATGATCCGGGAGGACGCCCTCCTCGTCGAGGTCAACCCGCTGGTCCGCACCCGGCAGGGGGAGATCCTCGCCCTCGACGGCAAGGTCACCCTCGACGACAACGCGTCATTCCGGCAGTCGCGTTGGGGAGCGGAGTCCGCCGGGCACGGCGACCCGCTGGAGGCGGCGGCCGCGGCCAAGGGCCTCAACTACGTGAAACTCGACGGCGAGGTCGGCATCATCGGCAACGGCGCCGGACTCGTCATGTCGACCCTCGACGTCGTCGCGGGCTGCGGCGCCCGCCCCGCCAACTTCCTCGACATCGGAGGCGGCGCGTCCGCCGAGATCATGGCCGACGGGCTGTCGGTGATCCTCTCCGACCCGGCCGTGAAGTCGGTCTTCGTCAACGTCTTCGGCGGCATCACCGCGTGCGACGCGGTCGCCGAGGGCATCGTGCGCGCCCTGGACACCGTACGGCTGACCAAGCCGCTCGTCGTCCGGCTCGACGGGAACAACGCGACCCGGGGGCGGGCGATCCTCGACACCCACCGGCATCCGCTGGTCCAGCAGGCCACCACCATGGACGGCGCCGCCCGCCGTGCCGCCGAACTCGCCACCGCAGTCTGAGGAGACGACGCCATGGCCATTTACCTCACCGAGGAGAGCAGGGTCCTCGTCCAGGGCATGACCGGCGCCGAGGGCATGAAGCACACCCGGCGCATGCTCGCGGCCGGCACGAACATCGTCGGCGGCGTCAACCCGCGCAAGGCGGGCCGGGCCGTCGACATCGACGACCGGGCGGTGCCCGTCTTCCGGTCGGTCGTCGACGGTATGCAGTCGACCGGCGCCGATGTCACCGTCGTCTTCGTACCGCCCGCCTTCACCAAGGCCGCCGTCATCGAGGCAGCCGACGCGGGGATCGGTCTCACCGTCGTCATCACCGAGGGCGTCCCGGTCCATGACACCGTCGCCTTCACCACCCATGCCGCCGCACGCGGAACGCGCGTCATCGGCCCCAACTGTCCCGGCCTGATCACCCCCGGCCAGGCCAACGCGGGCATCATCCCGGCCGACATCACCAAGCCGGGCCGCATCGGCCTGGTCTCCAAGTCCGGCACGCTCACCTACCAACTCATGTACGAGCTGCGTGACATCGGCTTCTCGACCTGCGTCGGCATCGGCGGAGACCCGGTCGTCGGCACCAGCCACATCGACTGCCTGGCCGCCTTCGAGGAGGACCCCGACACCGAACTCGTCGTCCTCATCGGAGAGATCGGCGGCGACGCGGAGGAGCGAGCGGCCGCCCACATCCGCGAGCACGTCACCAAACCCGTCGTCGGCTACATCGCAGGGTTCACCGCGCCCGAGGGCAAGACCATGGGACACGCGGGCGCGATCGTCTCCGGTTCCTCGGGGACCGCGCAGGCCAAGAAGGCGGCGCTGGAAGCGGCGGGGGTACGGGTGGGCGCCACACCGACCGAGACCGCGCGTCTCGCACTCGCCCTCCTGGCCGAAGGGGCCCGACGCCGCTGAAACATGACGGCTCGTCACCTGACGGAGCCGGGTGCCTGGCCGGCGTCCTCCGTGGCCACGCACCGTCCCGCCCCCGACTGTGCACCGAGAGCGGAGCAGCCCACATGGCAACCACCCTCACCCTCAAATCCGGCACGTCCTGGCCCGACGCCTGGCAGCGGTGCCTCGCCGTCGCCCCCGAGGCCTTCCGTGAGGACCGTGTCCTCAACCTCTGGAACGCCTCCTGGCAGGCCGACGGCCGGACGCTGCCGGCCACCAGCCCGGTCGACGGCGCCCCGATCGCCGGCCCGCCGCGGCTGGACGGGGTCACCGCCCACCGAGCCGTCCGCGCCGGTCTGGATCAGCACCGCGCCTGGCGGCACGTCCCGCTGGGGGAGCGGCGCGCCCGCATCGCCGCCACCCTCGACGCCCTCGCCGAACACCGGGAACTCCTCGCCCTCCTCCTCGTCTGGGAGATAGGCAAGCCCTGGCGGCTCGCGCAGGCCGATGTCGACCGGGCCGTCGACGGCGTGCGCTGGTACGTCGACGGCATCGAACCCATGCTGGACGGGCGGGCACCACTGGACGGTCCGGTGTCCAACATCGCGAGCTGGAACTACCCGATGAGCGTGCTCGTTCACGCATTGCTGGTCCAGGCACTGGCAGGCAACGCGGTCATCGCCAAGAGCCCGACCGACGGCGGTGTCGCCTGTCTGACGCTGGCCTGTGCGCTCGCCGCACGCGAGGGCGTCCCGATCACCCTCGTCAGCGGCAGCGGCGGCGAGCTGTCCCGGGCGCTGGTCCGGGCGCCCGAGATCGGCTGCGTCTCCTTCGTCGGCGGCCGCGACACCGGCGCCGCGGTGGCCACGGCCGTCGCCGACCTCGGCAAGCGACACGTACTCGAACAGGAAGGACTCAACACCTGGGGCATCTGGAACCACTCGGACTGGGACACCCTCTCCGCGGTCGTGCCCAAGCTCTTCGACTACGGCAAACAACGGTGCACCGCGTATCCGCGATTCGTCGTCCAGCGAGCCCTGTTCGACGAGTTCCTGGCGGCCTACCTCCCGGCGGTGCGCACGCTGACCCTCGGGCACCCGCTGGCCGTGGAGAAGCGCGACGATCCGTATCCCCGACTGGACTTCGGACCGGTGATCAACGCGGCCAAGGCCAAGGAGCTGCACGACCAGATCGCCGAGGCCGTCGACCGGGGCGCGGTCCCGCTGCACCGCGGCAGGCCGGCCGACGCCCGCTTCCTGCCCGGCCAGGACACCTCGGCCTACGTCCAGCCCGTCACGCTCCTCGGACCGCCGCCGTCCTCGCCGCTGTACCACGCGGAGCCGTTCGGCCCGGTCGACACCATCGTCCTGGTCGACACCGAGGCGGAGCTGCTGGCCGCCATGAACGCGTCCAACGGCGCACTCGTCGCCACGCTGTCCACCGACGACCGGAGCACCTACGAACGCCTGGCTCCGCAGATCCGCGCGTTCAAGGTCGGTCATGGCACCGCCCGTTCCCGAGGCGACCGCGACGAGCTCTTCGGCGGCTTCGGCGCGTCCTGGCGTGGCGCGTTCGTCGGCGGGGAGCTGCTGGTGCGCGCGGTGACCCAGGGGCCGACGGGGGAGAGGCTGCCCGGGAACTTCCCGGACTACCAGCTGATGCCCTGACCATGCACCGGACGGCCGGACGGCGAGGCCGCGACGGCGCCTCGGCCGTCCGGCCGCACAGGGGGCATTTCGCCTCGGATCGATCACCATCGCAGCAAACGATCGCTGATTGGTACGGACCGATACTCTCGGGGCATGGTGAGTGATCGCGAAGCGCCGTCCGGGCCCCAGGAGTACCGGCTCGGCCACCTCCTCCAGCACGCACAGGCCGAACTGGCCAGGAAGTCGGCGGAGGCGCTCGTCCCGTACGGGGTGGACGGCCGCGAGCTGGCCGTCCTGGTCGTGCTCGCCGATGAAGAAACGTTGTCGCAGGCCGAGGCGGCGGGGCGGCTCGGCGTCGATCGCACCACGATGGCGGTCCTCGTCGACGGTCTGGAGGATCACGGTCTGGTGGAACGGCGGCGCAGCCCTCGGGACCGCCGCCGGAACATCGTCCGGCTCACGGACGCCGGCCTGGTCTGCCTGGAGCGGGCCGAGGCGGCGCGCCGCGGGCCGCTGAGCGCCGCTTCCTCGCCCCGCTGGACGATCGGGCGGCGGCCGCGCTGCTGCGGGCGCTGCGGATGCTCGTCGTCGAGGAACCGACGTCGAAGTGATCGCCCGGTCACCCGGTGCGAGGTGCCCGCATGGCGGTCCCGTCACCCGTGCGGCCAGCGGATATGCAGGTGAGACCCACTCCGAAACCTTGGTATTGTTGTGCCTGTCGCCGCGGGGAGAACTCACGCAGCGGCAACACCTGGTCCGGGTGGCGGAATGGCAGACGCGCTAGCTTGAGGTGCTAGTGCCCTTTATCGGGCGTGGGGGTTCAAGTCCCCCCTCGGACACTCTCACTCTCCGTATCGAGCGGCCTCCGCTCGGTGAACGGTCAATTGCCCGCATTCGGCGTTCTGCCGGATGCGGGTTTTGTTGTTTCCGTATCCCTTGCCTCCGGAATGTCGCGGAAGCCCGTTTATCGGTTGTCCTGCAAGGCTGTGCGCCATCTCGCTCCCGGGGGCACTTCCCGGTCACCCCGCCGTTGCTCGCAGCCCCCGCTGACGATCCGTCAATGTTCACCTCCGTAGGCATATTGACGGTCTGTGACTCCATCTTGTGGTGATACGATCACGCTCGCTTGTAGAGCGGGCGGATGGGTGCAAGACGACATCTCCGACTACGGGGACAGTCCGGGCGGTCACCCGTCGATGCGGGCGGTCCGCCGGTCCACCCGCGTTGACGGGAATTCAGCAACTGGCCGTCAGTCGCCTGAAGAGAGTCTTATGACGCATTACATACAGAACCCGGTACTCTGGGCTCTCCTCGTGGCCGTACTCGCCGCCGTCGCCCTCATTGTTCGCCAGCGCAGGGCGGCGCGTGTCTTGAGGCAGGAGATAGCGGGCCTCAGGTCTCACTACTCCGCGTTGGAAAACGAGTACGCGCAATCCGTCGAGGCAGCTCAGGAACAAGCCGAAGAGGCTACGAAAACGGTCCTCAAGTCCGCGATGCGGACCCTTCAGGGCCTCGCCGCGGAACAGCAGTTGATTGTCTCCCGGCTGCAGAACAAATACGGCGAGTCGGTTATCCTCCAGGACCTTCTGGAGATCGACCACACGAATTCGCAGTTCGGTCGGCGGGCCCAGTCCATCGCCGTTCTCTGCGACGGCTGGCTGGGGCGCGCACGAGATGTCGCGTCCGTGTACGACGTGGTACGCAGCGCGCAGGGCAGGGTTCGCCATTACCGGCGGGTGGAAATTCTCTCGCAGGTCGACTTCGGCATCACGAGCCGTGCGGTCGAACCGGTGGCACTGGCCCTCGCCGAACTGCTCGACAACGCGACGAGCTATTCCAGCCCGGACACCGTCGTCGAAATCAATATTCGTACCGTGCCCAAGGGTATTTGCATCGTCGTCGACGACGCGGGTGTCGGTATGAACGACGAAGAGCGCGCCCGTGCCGACAAACTCCTGTCGAGTCAGCGCGTCTCGGGTGTTTCCGCGCTCGGCAACCCGCCGCAGTTCGGATTCGCGGTGATCGGCGTGCTCAGTGAGCGTTTCGGCTTCGAGGTGTCGGTGGACTCCACCTCCCCCTACGGAGGCGTCCGGGCGGTCCTCCTCCTGCCGCACGACCTGCTCACCAACGCGCCCGAGCAGAAGGAGCCGACTCCGGTCGTTCCCGCCGTCGCCGCCCCGGCCCGCAGCGGCCCCGAAGGCGGGCTTTCCAGCAGCACCACCGCCGACGGCCTGCCGAAGCGGCGTCGCAAGCGGCCCATGGCCATCGTGCCCGGCAGTGCGTCCGCGTCCACTCCCGCCCGCTCGGGCGCCGAGACGGCGGCGATCATGGGCGCCTTCCAGCGGGGCACCCAGTCGGGCCGGGCCACGCCTGCGAGTCCCGCGGAAAAGTCGAGCAGCACCCGTGGTGCTGGCAGCGAAGGGCATGAGGTCTCGTGAACGACGATCTGTCATGGATGCTTGACAGCGCCTTGGAGATACCTGGGGCCCTGCACGCGGTCCTCATCTCCGCGGACGGCCTGCTGATGGCGCGGACGCAGGACTTCGACAAGGACGACGCGGACCGGGTGGCCGCCGCGATGAGCGGTGTGCAGTCGCTCAGCCGCTCGCTCGCGTTCTTCTGCGAGGACCCGCAGATGGGGTGGCGGCAGACGTTGGTCGAGTTCGACGGGGGATGGGTCTTCCTGATCTCCGCCGGTGAGGGTGCCTACCTCGGTGTCTCCGCCTCGCCGGACGTCGACATGGCGGACATCACCTTCCGGATGCAGCAGCTCGTCGGCCAGCTCGGCAAGGCGCTGACGACACCGCCGCGCGAGAACCTCGGCGCGCGGTCATGAACGGCTTCGACGAACTGGAGCCGCAGACGCCGGAGTTAGTGCGTCCGTACGTCATCACCAAGGGGCGTGGGCTGCCCGACGAGGGGCAGCTCTCCCTCATCACCCTGGTCACGGCGGCCGCCGATCACGAGCAGCGGCCGACCCGGCTGTCCCCCGAGGAACAGAACCTGTTGGACCTGTGCTCGGCCGGCTACCTGTCGGTCGCCGAGATCGCCGGGCACACCCAACTGCCTCTGGGCGTGGTGAAGATCCTCCTCGCCGCCCTCACCGAAGGCGGCTACCTCATCACGCGCCCGCCGGTACAGCGGGCTCCGCTCGCCGACCGGGACATCCTGGAGGAGGTGCTGAATGGTCTCAGGGCCAAGTTTGGATGAGCAGGCCTACGTCCGTGACGGGGCGACGCAGACGGCGGTGAAGATCCTCGTCGTGGGTCACTTCGCGGTCGGCAAGACCACGTTCATCGGAGCGATCTCCGAGATCGAGCCGCTGACCACCGAGGAGACGATGACGCGGGCAGCCGAGTCGGTCGACGACCTCAAGGGAGTCCAGGGCAAGACCACCACCACGGTCGCCATGGACTTCGGCCGGCTGACCATCAGCGAACGTGTCGTGCTGTACCTGTTCGGAACGCCGGGTCAGCAGCGTTTCGTCCAGATGTGGGAGGACATGGCGCGGGGCGCCCTCGGCGCACTGGTGCTCGTCGACCCCGAGCGGCTCGCGGACTCCTTCGCTGTGATCGACCTGATCGAGCAGTACGGACTCGACTACGCCATCGCCGTCAACCACTTCGACGGTGCCCCCCTGCGGGACGAGATGGCTCTGCGCGACGCACTGGATCTGCTCGACGACACCCCCGTCGTCACCTGTGACGCGCGAGACGAGCGGTCGTCGGCCGACGCGCTGATCACCCTCGTCCGCCATCTCCAGGACCGTGCACACTAGGAGCAGACATGGACCAACCCACCGCACCCGTGCCCCCGCCCGGGTGCCCGGCGCATCAGGCCGGCGGCAGAGTTCCGCTGTACGGACCGGAGTTCGCAGCCGACCCGCAGGCCTACTACACGTACCTGCGGCACTACGGGCCCACCGCACCCGTGGAGATCACCCCCGGAGTCGAGGCCACCCTCGTCACCGACTACGCCAGCGCCCTCCAACTCCTGCAGGACTCCGGCTCCTTCCGCAAGGACGCGCGCCGCTGGCGGGACTTCAACGAGGGCCGGATCGCCCCCGACAGTCCCGTCCTGCCCGTGCTCGCTCACCGGCCCAACTGCATGTACACCGACGGCGCCGAGCACCTGAGGCTCCGTCAGTCCATCACGGACAGCATGGCGCGCGTCGACCCGATGCAGCTGAGCCAGAGTGTCGAGAAGATCTCCGACTTCCTCATCTCCCAGTTCTCCGAGCGAGGTTCGGCCGACCTGATCGGCTCCTACGCCAAGCAGCTTCCGCTGTTCGTGTTCAACGAGCTCTTCGGCTGCACCGCCGACATCGGCGACCGCGTCTTCTTCGGCATCTCCGGCATGTTCGACGGAGTCAACGCCGACAAAGCCATCGAGGTGCTGTTCCAGGCCGTCGGCGAGCTGGTCGCCCTCAAGCGGCGCAATCCCGGCGAGGACGTCACGTCCTGGCTGATGCAGCATCACACGGGCCTCAGCGACGAGGAGATGCTGCACCAGGTCGCCCTGCTGCTGGGCGCGGGTGCCGAGGCGCTGGTCAATCTCATCGGCAACACCCTGCACCGGCTGCTCACCGACGACCGGTACGCCCACGAGGGCGGGCTGATCGACGAGGCGATGGACGACACGCTGTGGGAGAACCCGCCCATGACGAACTTCGCCGCCCACTACCCGGTCGCGGACATGGAGTTCGCCGGTCAGAAGCTCACCGCCGGTGACCTGATGCTGGTCAGCATCGCCGCAGCCAACACCGGCCCCGCGCTGTCGGCGGCCCGCAAGGCCGGCAGCAACCGGGCGCATCTCGCCTGGAGCGCCGGTCCGCACGCCTGCCCCTCGAAGGAACCCGCCCGGCAGATCGCCGTGACGGCCATCGAGAACCTCCTCAACCGGCTGCCCGACGTCGAGCTCAGCGTCCCCGAGGAGAGCCTGACCTGGCGTCCGGGACCCTTCAGCCGCGGTCTCGTCACGCTCCCCGCGCGGTTCACCCCGGTCAAGCCGGTGAGCCGACCGGCCCGGCGGACCCCCACCCAAGCCCCGGCGCGTGAGGGTGCCGCAGCACCCCGCCAGGCCGAACAGACGGGTGTGTGGAGCAAGTTTCTCAACTGGCTGACCAAGTGATGCGCCGGCATCTCGCAGCCTTCACGTCAATCGTGTGAAATTTGCGCCGCACGATCCTCCGGCTGACGTCCCGAACCCGCCCCCCCCAGAGTCGAGTTCGCAGGCAGGAAGGCCAGATACCCGCCCGCCCCAGGGCGGGTATCTGCCTGTCCGAGGTGTTTCGGAAGCGTTTGCCGGGGGTGGACCGGCGTTCCCCGCCGCTCACCTGCCCGCCACACCTCACGCCCCGCGCAGTTGTTCCAGATACGGCGCCACGTCGACCTGGATCGATGCGCCCTCCCGCTGCCCGTACTGACCGGCGATCCCGCTCAGATACGTCGCTATCTCCTTGCGCATGACCTCCGCGTCCGGCAGCACCGCTTCGCCCGTGACGAGCCGCGCCACCCACTGCGCCTGGGCCTCCACCATCCGGGTGATCGAACCGACCGGGCGGACCAGACCGACGAAGAACATCCCGGGACGGTCGGGGGCGACGACCCGCTTGTAGAGCTCGACCGTGCCCTGCGCGCCGACCGGACTGCCGGGCTGCAGGAAGGGGAAACCCATCTGGTAGCCGGTGCAGTACACGATCGCGTCGGCCTTCACCGATGTGCCGTCGGTGAAGGAGACCCGGTCGCCGTCGAGGGCGTCGATCGCGGGTCTCGGCGTGACCGCGCCGTGGCGGATACGGCTGAGGATCTCGTCGGAGATGGTGATCGCCGACGCGAAGATCGGGTGGTCCGGCTCGGGCAGACCGTAGTCGCCGAGCTTGCCGCGGGCCACCAGCAGAGCCTGTTCGACGAAACGGCGCTGCTCGGACAGCGACATACTGATCCACCACGGCGCGTCGGCGATCGTGTCGAGGGCCATGCCGAACAACTGCTTGGGCACGATGTGCAGCCCCCGGCGCACCGAGAGGACCGTCTGTTCGGCGTATCTGGAGAGGTCCGCGGCGATGTCCACAGCCGAGGCGCCGAGCCCCACCACGACGACACGCTGTCCGGCGTAGTCGCTGCCGTCGCGGTAGTCGAAGGAATGCTGAATCGTTCCTGTGAACGTCTCGCTGCCCCGCGGCAGGGCGGGCATCGACGGCTCCGAGTTGTGCCCGGAGGCGACGATAACGTGCGTGAAATGCCGGGACGAGAGCGTGCCGTCGGCATCCCGGCTGACGACCGTCCACCCACCGTCGGCCTCCTGGCGCACGGACTCCACGGTCGTCCCCAGCTCGATGTGTTCCAGCACGCCGGCCCACTCCGCGAACGAACGCAGATAGTCGGCGATCTGGCTGTGCCGGGGGTAGAGCGGGTAGGAAGCGGGCATCGGGTAGGCGGAGTAACCCGTCAGCTGCTTGGCGGTGTTGAGATGCAGCGACAGATAGCCGGGGCCGCGCTCGCCCGCCTGCGGCCGACGCCAGATCCCGCCGACATCGCTCGCCTGCTCCAGACAGACGAAGTCGACACCGGCTGTCTTCAGGGCGTGTGCCGTCGCCAGCCCCGACAAGCCCGCACCGATCAGACACAGACGCACGGATTCCCCCACAGGTGAGACACCATCTTTTCGCGCACGGGCAGGTGACTGCCCATCCGGCGTTCCTCTCACGCTTCGACCGCCAGCGACGAGGATCACAGCGACCTCCGGGGGCGGCCGGGCACCGGGGGAGAGGGGGAGGAGCGGGGGAGGGAAAGTACGGAGCTACGAGTATGGGGACGGGGACGGGGACGAGGACGAGTGCGGGGACGAGTACGTGTACGTGTACGTGTATGTGTACGGCGAGGACGAGGCAGGGGGGGGCGAACGGCTGGGGCGGGAGGTGTGACTTCCGGCAGGTCACTTCGGCTGTTCCCGCACGGTTGTTGACTCCCGGTTGTCGAATCCCGGCTGTTCACTCCGGGGCGGATGCCCACAGCCCCCGCACATGTCCGAGATGTCGGGTCATGACCTCGTGCACGGCCCGCTCGTCGCGGGCCAGCAGGGCGTCCAGGAGTTCCAGGTGCTCCTCGGCGGAGGCCAGCAGTCGGCCCGAGGTGGCCAGTGCGGTCAGACCGTAGAGACGGGCCCGGGCGCGCAGCCCGCGCACCACCTCGACCAGGTGCGAGTTGCCGGCGAGAGCGAGCAGGCCCAGGTGGAAGCGGGTGTCGGCCTCGACGTAGGCGATGAGATCGCCCGCGACCGCGGCGGTGACGATCTCCAGGGCGGCCGGGCGCAGCGCCTCCAGTGACACCGGATCGGCGGTCGTCGCCAGCGCCGCCACGGTCGGGATCTCGATGAGCGCGCGGACATGGGTGTACTCGTCGAGCTGTCGGTCGGAGACCTCGGTGACCCGGAACCCCTTGTTGGGCACCGCGTCCACCAGGCCCTCCTTGGCGAGGTCCAGCATCGCCTCGCGCACCGGGGTCGCCGAGACACCGAAGCGTGCGGCCAGGGCCGGCGCCGAGTACACCTCGCCGGGCAGCAGTTCACCCGCGATCAACGCGGCCCGCAGGGCATCGGCCACCCGCTCGCGGTAGCTGCTCCGCCGGCCGCCGAGTGAAGGAAGGGAGGGCACGGCGGCTGCCGGGCTGCTGTCGTGCGGGGCGGCCATGGGGATCTCCTGGAAACGGGGGGCACGGAAACTGCTGTGCCATGTCACGTATCTCTGTGCACCGTCAGTATCCATCGGGCCGTGGCCGCCGCGGTGGGCGTCACAGCACGAAGCCCGCGGGGAACGGGTCCGTCGGGTCGAGCAGGTACTGGGCCGTGCCGGTGATCCAGGCTCGGCCCGTGAAGCTGGGCAACACTGCCGGACGGCCCGCCACTTCGGTCGTGGCGAGCAGTCGGCCCGTGAACCTGGTGCCGATGAACGACTCGTTCACGAACTCGGTGTGCAAAGGCAGTTCGCCCCGCGCGTGCAGTTGCGCCATGCGCGCGCTCGTCCCCGTACCGCAGGGTGAGCGGTCGAACCAGCCCGGGTGGATGGCCATCGCGTGCCGGGAGTGGCGGGCGGTGGCGCCCGGCGCGTACAGGTGGACGTGATGACAGCCATGGATGGACGGGTCTTCGGGGTGGACCGGCTCTGCCTCGGAGTTGATCACCTCCATCAGTGACAGGCCGGCCCGCAGGATGTCGTCCTTGCGCGCGCGGTCGAAGGGCAGCCCGAACTCCTCCAGCGGCAGGATCGCGTAGAAGTTGCCGCCGTACGCCAGGTCGTACGTCACGGTACGGCCGTCGGGCAGCGTCGCCCTGCGATCCAGGGCGACCGCGAAGGAGGGGACGTTCCGCAAGGTGACGGACGTGGCCGCGCCGTCCTCGACCGTCACCTCGGTGACGACGGGCCCGGCCGGGGTGTCCAGCCGGATGGTGGTGACCGGTTCGACGACCTCGACCATGCCCGTCTCGACGAGCACCGTCGCCACCCCGATGGTGCCGTGCCCGCACATCGGCAGATAGCCCGAGACCTCGATGTAGAGGACGCCCCAGTCGCAGTCCGGCCGGGTGGACGGCTGGAGGATCGCGCCGCTCATGGCGGAGTGCCCCCGCGGCTCGTTCATCAGCAACTGCTTGACGTCGTCGCGGTGTTCGCGGAAGTACAGTCGCCGCTCGTTCATCGTCGCGCCGGGGATGGTGCCGATCCCGCCGGTGATCACACGGGTGGGCATGCCCTCGGTGTGCGAGTCGACGGCGTGCAGGACGAGCTTGCTGCGCATGAAATGCCCTCTCGATGTGCCGAGTTGCGTTGTGCCTGTGGTTACGCCAGGCCCGCCGCGACGGCCTTCTCGGTGGCCGCGCGGACGGTCGCCTCCTGGCCCGGTGACAGGGGGACCCGAGGTGGGCGGCAGCCACCGCCGTGGCGGCCCACGATGTCCATCGACAGTTTGATCGCCTGGACGAACTCGACGCGGGAGTCCCAGCGCAGCAGCGGATGAAGCTGACGGTAGAGGGGCAGCGCGGCGGTGAGATCACCGGCGACCGCCGCCCTGTACAGCTCCACCGACGACTTGGGAAGGGCGTTGGGGTAACCGGCCACCCAGCCCTTGGCGCCCGCCACGGCCAGCTCCAGCAGCACATCGTCCGCGCCGATCAACAGATCGAGATCCGGGGCGAGTTCGGCGATCCGGTAGGCGCGGCGGACGTCGCCCGAGAACTCCTTGACGCCGTGGATGTGACCCTCGCCGTGCAGCCGGGCCAGCAGTTCGGGCACGAGGTCGACCTTGGTGTCGATCGGGTTGTTGTACGCCACGACCGGCAGGCCCGTCGCGGCGACCTCCGCGTAGTGGGCCACGACGGCACGCTCGTCCGCGCGGTAGGCGTTGGGCGGGAGCAGCATCACCGCCGCGCAGCCTGCCTCGGCCGCCTGCTCGGTCCAACGGCGGGCCCCCGCCGAGCCGTACGCGGCGACACCGGGCATCACCCGCCCCCCGCCGATCGCGGTCACCGCCGTCTCCACCACCCTGGCGCGTTCCTCGGGCGTGAGCACCTGGTACTCGCCCAGGGAGCCGTTGGGCACGACGCCGTCACAGCCGTTCGCCACCAGCCAGGCGCAGTGCTCGGCGTACCGGTCGTAGTCGACGCAGAGGTCCTCGCGCAGCGGAAGCGCGGTGGCGACGAGGACGCCACGCCAGGGGCGGTGAGGAGAGGTGACGGGAGCAGAGGGAGCGGCGGGGGCGGTGGAGTCGGACATACGGTGAGTCATCCCTTCCGAAGGTGCCGTGTGACATATCACTGAGGTGTCGAGGGATCGGCCGGAGCAGCCAGCACACCCAAGGGCACGGGGCGGGCCAGCGACCGTCGTGCCGGAGTGAGGGCGCAGCCCGCGACCCCGGCCACTCCGGGCTCGCACATGCGGCCCTGGCACCAGCCCATGCCGGCCCGGGTCAGCAGTTTCACGGTGCGCAGGTCACCCGCGCCGAGCGTGCCGACGGCCTCGCGGACGGCGCCGGCGGTGACCTCCTCGCAGCGGCACACGACCGTCTCGTCGGTGACCTGCTCCGTCCACCGGGCGGGCCGGGCGGCATACGCGGCGTCCAGTGCCGCGAAGAACGACCGCAGCCCGGTACGGGCCCGCGCGGCGGGGGCCCACTCCCGAGGGTCGGGGACCGTGCCCGTCAGCCTGGCCGCCGCCGACCGTCCGGCGATGTGCCCCTCGGCGAGCGACAGCGCCGAGCCGCCGATCCCCGTGGTCTCGCCGGCGGCCCAGACGCCGGGGACGTCGGTGCGCTGTTCGTCGTCGACGCTCACGCCCGGTCCGTCGAGCCTGCAGCCGAGCCCCTCCGCGAGATCGGTGTGCGGCAGCAGACCGTGGCCCACGGCGAGGGTGTCGCAGACGACACGTCGTTCCGTGCCGGGCACCGGCCGGCCTTCCGGGTCCAGCGCGGCGACGGTGACGGACTCCAGCCGCTCGGTCCCGTGTGCCTCCAGCACGGCATGACGGAGCGTCACCGCGACGCGGTGACGCAGGAGTCGGGCCGCGTACACGGCTCCCTCGGCGAGCTTCGTGGGAGCGCCGGCCCAGGTCCGCGCCCGACGTGTGAAATCCGCCGGTCCGGCCGACTCCACCAGCGCGACGACCTGGGCGCCCGCAGCCGCGAGGCCGGTGGCGACGGGAAGCAGCAGGGGCCCGGTGCCGGCGACGACGGCCGTACGGCCGGGCAGTACGAGTCCGCCCTTCAGCAGCGCCTGGGCGCCGCCCGCGGTGACCACGCCGGGCAGTGTCCAGCCGGGGAACGGCAGAACCTTCTCGTAGCCGCCGGTCGCCAGCAACACCCCGTCGGCGTGGACCGCTACCGACTCCTCCTGCTCCGGACCGATCAGTGCGTGCACGGTAAGGCCGTCCGACTGCCTCTCCACGCACCACACATGACGATCACTCAGGTGAGTGACGCGAGCGGCGGCAAGGTGGGTGTCGAGTCCGGTACGCAGTCGCTCCCAGGTGCGCCACTGGTGATGGAGGGCCTGAGGGCGCCGCGCGCCGAGTCCCCGCGCGGGCTGCCGGTAGAACTGTCCGCCCGCCTCGGCGGCGGAGTCGACCAGGACCACGCGTACGCCACGGGCAGCGGCCGCCAGGGCGCCGGCGAGGCCGGCCGGGCCGGCGCCGATCACCGCAAGCACCGGGCGATGCGCGGTCATCGTGGCTCCACCCTCTCGTGACTCGCTTCCTCGGGACCCGCCCCCTCGTGACCCGCTTCCCCGTGGCCCGTCCCCACCTGCGTTCGGATGTCCGCGCCCGGCAACGCCGCCACCAGGCAGGCCCGTCGGCCGGGTCGGCCGTCGACGGTCACCAGGCAGTCGAAGCACACGCCGATCCCGCAGAAGACCCCGCGCGCACGTCCCTCGCCCCGCGTGGTGCGCCAGGCCGTGACGCCGGACGCCCACAGTGCGGCGGCGATCGTCTGACCGGGCAGCGCCTCGATCTCCCGGCCGTCGAAGGTCACGGTGAACGGCGCGCCGGGGCGGGCGCGGGTCAGCTTCAGGGGATCCATGGCGGGGCCTCCTCGGCGAAGCGGTCAAGGGGGTCGGCACGGTCGAAACGGTCGGGGCGGAACGGCGCCAGGTCCAGTTCCGGGCGTCGGCCGGTGAGTGTCTGCGCGATGAGGTGGCCGGTGCCGGTGGCGAGTCCGATGCCCGCGCCCTCGTGCCCGCAGGCGTGGAACAGCCCGGGCACACGAGGGTCGGGCCCGACGGCGGGCAGATGGTCGGGCAGGTAGGGGCGGAAGCCGAGGTAGGTGCGCATCGCCCGTACCTGTTCCAGGAACGGGAACAGGCGCGTCGCGCCCGCCGCCAGCGCGCGTACGACCGGCAGCGAGAAGGACCGGTCGAAGCCCACCCGCTCACGGCTCGCGCCGATCAGCACGGGCCCGGCGGCGGTCCCCTCGACGACCGGTGAGGTCTGCAGGGCGGCGGAGTCGCTCGCCACGTCGGCCACATAGTCGGCGGCGTACACCTTGTGCCGTACCCGGCGCGGCAGCGGCTCGGTGACCAGGACGAAGCCGCGGCGGGGGAGTACGGGCAGCCGGACCCCCGCCAGCGCGGCCACCTCGGACCCCCAGGTCCCGGCCGCGTTCACCACGGCCGGCGCCAGGATGTCGCCCCGGTCGGTGCGTACGCCCCGCACGGCGCCCGCGGTGTCCAGCAGCACCTGTACCACCGTGCGACCCGTCTGCAGGCGTGCGCCCGAGGCACGTACGAGGTGGGCCGCGGCCAGGGTGGGCATCACCTGGGCGTCCTGCGGGTACAGCACCCCGCCCGCGAGGCCGCGTGCCAAATACGGTTCCAGCTCGTGGAGTTGATCCGCGCCGACACGGACCGCCGACACCCCGGCCGCGCGCTGACCGGCCGCCAGCTCCGCGAGGGCGGTGAGCGATGCGGGTGTGGAGGCGACGACGAGACCGCCCTTGGGCTCGTACTCGACGGCCGCGCCCATCTCTTGCGCCAGCTCGCCCCACAATTTCGCGGACAGCAGAGCCAGTTGGAGTTCGGGTCCCGGCTCCTTGTCGGAGACCAGGAGATTGCCCTCGCCCGCGCCGGTCGTGCCGCCGGCCACCGGACCCCGGTCGACCAGGATCACGTCCAGTCCGGCACGGGCCGCGTACAGCGCGCAGGCGGCGCCCACCATGCCGGCGCCGACGACCACGACGTCACCGCTCGGTCGCTTGGTCACGCCAGTAATATGTCACATGGTGCAGAGGCGGGGAAGAAGGCCGGAGCAGCGGGACACGCCCGGCCGAACCGGCTCGCTCAGTCGAACTCGCTGGGCTCCGGCGCCGGCGTGCGGCCCTCCCGTACGTCCTTGAGCCGGGTGGTGCCGTGGCTGACCGCGTCCTCGGTGCTGTCGTGGTCCGCACCGTCGGTACCGCCGTTGGTGACCGTGATCGCGTCGTCCCCGACCCGTACGACGGCGACGTCCATGGTGAGGGTGACCGGGGTGCCGCCGGAGGGGCCCGCCACCGTCACGGTGAGGCCCTGCCGGGCGTCGCCAGACTTGGGCAGCGAGGCCTCGACGACCTGCACGGTACGGGTCGAGCCGTCGGAGGCGACCGCGTTGAACTGGTCGCAAGCGGTCGGCAGGGTCTTGAGCCAGTCGAACGACTGGTCCAGGCTCGTCGGTTGGTAGGCGGCGACCTGGTAGAGCAGCCGGGAGTTTCCCTCGGTGAAACCGGTGAGCGCCGACGGGCCGGGCGGAGGCCCCAGGAGGTCTTCGTCGTAGAGCCCGTCGAGCAGGCGCTGGCAGTCGGCGGCCTGCGTCTTGCCGGTGAGGAACTGCGCGGCGTCGACCGTGCCGATGAGCATCCGGTTCCGCCAACTGGCCGCGGTCTTGACCTGCGTCCAGTTGTCCTCGAGGTCTCCCGCGGTGATCAGTGCCGTCTGCGCGCCGGCCGAGGTGAGCGGCGTGATGGTGGGGGACGGGGTGGCGGTCCGCCCGCCGGCGGACGAGGTCGCGGTGCTCGAGTCGGTCGACGCGCTGTCGTCCCCGTCGTCGGAGCAGGCCGCCGTGGCCAGCAGCGTTCCGACGGCCAGGGCGACGGCCAGCACACGGACCGGACGACCGGGACGCGTCGGCCCGGCCGGACCGGCCGGCCCGGCGGGACGGGGTGGGGTGGACGGGCGGGACGACAGGCGAGGGCTGGTCACGAATACCTCCTGAGGACGGTTCGGGGACGGGGCGGGGCGGGGCCGGTCCCCGCGTGGGCGCGCCCCGGTCGGGCTCCCGAGGGATTCCTCTCGTCGACCTGGGTGCTTCCCAGGCACCCTGTGGGCTCTTGTGGTGCTGCCTCTCCCCCTACACGGCACCACCGGCCGGGCCGCTCGACCAGCGCACTGATCCGTACGGGTGAAGCGGCCGGCGGGAGGGGCCACCGGGCCGAGCGCGGACGGAGCTGGCCGGGCGGCCGGAAAATACGAGGTGGGCCGGTCAGGGGCCGGGGCATCATGGCGGTTCTGCCGCCCGGCCACGGGGGCAGGTGATCACCACCAGGGAACGACCGGGGGCTCCTGTGACCGTCACCAATCTCCTGCTGTCCGGAATCGTCGGCTCGACCGCCTACGGGCTAGCCCACGAAGGCTCCGACGTGGACCGCCTCGGCATGTTCGCCGCCCCCACCGAGGATCTGCACGGCCTGCGCCAGCCGAAGGAGTCGCACGTCAGCACGGCGCCCGACCGCACCCTGCACGAGGCGGCGAAGTGGTGCCGACTCGCCCTCGGCGGCAACCCGACGGTGATGGAACTCGTCTGGCTGCCGGACGAGTTGTACGAGGTGCGGACCCCGCTCGGTGACGAACTCATCGACCTCCGTGCCACGTTGCTCAGCGCCCGCCGGGTCCGCGACGCCTATCTCGGCTACGCCACACAGCAGTTCCGGAAACTGCAGAACCGCAGCCAAGGCCCCCTCGCCGGGGAGACCCGCAAGCGGACCGCCAAGCACGCCCGTCACCTGAAGCGACTGTGCACCCAGGGCTACGAGCTGTACGCCACCGGGCGGTTGACGATCCGCGTCGACGATCCCGACAGCTACCACGCGTTCGGTGAGCAGGTCGCGGCCGATCCCGAAGCCGCGCTGCCGCTGCTGCGGGGCTTCGAGGAGGCGTTCGCCGAGACGCGCAGCGTGCTGCCCGAACAGCCCGACGAGACGGCCGCCGCCGCATGGCTGCGCCGGGTGCGCAGGCAGTTCTACCCGGCGACGCAGGCCACGCCCGGGTGACCGACGGACGCGTCCGCCTCACGCCGGGAGGCGGCGCCGCGCCGGCACAGCCGCGGGACGCGCGCGACAAATGGCGTGCGGCGCGGGCCCGTTCACCCCTACACTCGCCGGAACCGAACGCGGCCCACGACACGGGCGGCGCGGTACCGAGACGAACGAGGGGAGCCCGGCCATGCGTGACCACACCGCTGTCGTCGCTCCCCGCTCCCGCTACGAGGTGATCCTCGTGTCTCCGTTCGTCCGGTGCTCGCTGCGCGGCCGGCACCGGATGTCCTGACGAACGTCTGAGTTCGACCATGCGCCGCTGATGTGCCGTATCTGACGGCACATCAGCGCATGTGCGCATCGGCACGTTCCTCACCTGTCCCGACGTACGTCCGGAAATCGCGCTGCCCGTTCTCGGAAACACCCCGAAAGGCCAAGGGCCGTGCGCAACCACCTCGACCGTCATCTCTCCGCCGTGCGCAACCTGGGCATCCTCGCCCACGTCGACGCCGGCAAGACCACCGTCACGGAGCGGATCCTGTATGCCACCGGGACCACGCACAAGCGCGGCGAGGTCCACGACGGCACGACCATCACCGACTTCGACCCCCAGGAGCGCGACCGCGGCATCACCATCTTCGCCGCGGCCGTCAGCTGCGACTGGGAGGGTCACCGCATCAACCTGATCGACACCCCCGGGCACGTCGACTTCGCCGACGAGGTGGAGCGATCCCTGCGGGTGCTCGACGGGGCGGTGGCGGTGTTCGACGCCGTCGCGGGCGTGGAACCGCAGAGCGAGTCCGTGTGGCGGCAGGCCGACCGGCACGGCGTACCGAGGATCGCGTTCGTCAACAAGCTGGACCGGGTGGGCGCCGACCTCGATGCCGCGGTGGCCTCGATCCGGGAACGGCTCCATCCGGTCCCGCTGGTCGTGCAACTGCCGATCGGCACGGAGGACGGCTTCACCGGCGTCGTCGACCTGCTGCGCATGCGCGCGCTGACCTGGAGCGACGACGGCGGTGAGACGGCGGTCGAGGACGTCGTGCCGGAGGGCCTCCGGGAGGAGGCGCTGCGTCGGCGCCGGCTGCTGGAGGAAGCCGTGGCGGAGCGGCACCCGGCCGCGCTGGAGGAGTTCTGCGACCGGGAGACACTCTCCGCCGAGACGCTCTCCGGTGCCCTGCGCGAGCTGACCCGGACGGGCGACGCGGTGGTCGTGCTGTGCGGCTCGGCCTACCGCAACCGCGGGATCGAACCGCTGCTCGACGCCGTCGTCGCCTATCTGCCGTCGCCGTCGGACGTGCCGCCGGTATGCGGTATGGCGGGTGGCGTCGCCGGTATGCGAAATACCAAGGGCGGTATGCGTGACACTGCCGACGGTATGCACGGCACGGTCCACGGTATGCACGAGACCGCCGACCGTCAGCACGAGAGTGCCGACCGTCAGCACAAGACCGCCGACCGTCGGCACGAAACCGCCGACCGTATGCAGGATGCCGTAGGCGAACAACGCCCCGCCGACCCCGCCGCACCGTTCGCGGCGCTCGCGTTCAAGGTCGCCGCGACCCCCACGGGCCGGCTCACCTATCTGCGGGTGTACTCGGGCACGATCGAGAAAGGAGACACGGTATGGGAGTCCGGCGCGCGGCGTATCGAGCGGATCGGCCGGATCCTGCGGGTGCAGGCCGACCGGCACGCCCAGCTGGAGCGCGCGGTCGCCGGGGACATCGTGGCCGTGATCGGGCTGAAGTCGGCCCGTGCCGGTTCGACGCTGAGCGCGCCGGGGGCGCCCATCGTGCTGGAACCGCCGGGGGTCGCCGACCCGGTCGTCTCCGTGGCGGTCGAGGCACGCACGGGCACCGACGCCGACCGGCTGGTCTCGGCGCTTGCCCGGCTGGCCGAGGAGGACCCCTCGCTGGTCGTCCGGACCGATCCGGAGACCGGTCAGACGGTGCTGTCCGGCATGGGTGAACTGCACCTGGAGGTGGCGGTGGAGAAGATCCGGCGCAGCCTCGGTCTGGAGGTCAACGTGGGTCGCCCGAGGGTGACCTACCGTGAGACGGTCGCCCGTGGGGTGTCCGGTGTGGTCTTCCGGCATGTCAAACAGGACGGTGGGGCCGGGCAGTTCGCGCAGATCGTGCTCGATGTCGAGCCGCTCGACGCGGAGGAAGCGGGAGACGGTGCCGAAACCGGTTTCACGTTCCGGTCGACCGTCGTCGGGGGACGGGTGCCGCAGGAGTACGTCCGCGCGGTCGAGGCCGGCTGCCGGGACGCCCTCGCCGAGGGTCCCGTGGGCGGGCATCCGGTCACCGGGCTGCGGGTCACCCTGTCCGACGGGGCGACCCATGTGAAGGACTCCTCGGAGATGGCCTTCCGCACGGCCGGTCGGCTCGGGCTGCGGGAAGCCCTGCGCGGCTGTGCGATGGTCGTGCTGGAACCCGTCGTCGAGGTCACGGTGACCGTCCCCGAGGACGCCGTCGGCGGGGTCCTCGGCGACCTGGCGGCACGGCGCGGGCGGGTCACCGACTCGGCTGTGCGCGGCGGTTCGGCGGTGGTCACCGCCACGGTACCGCTGGCCGAACTGTTCGGCTACGCGACCCGGCTGCGCAGCCGGACCCAGGGCCGGGGCACCTTCTCGGCCCGGCCGACGGGGTACGCCCCGGCCCCGGCGCCGGCGCCGGCGCCAGCGACGACGCGGTAGGCCCGCGCCTCCCCGCGAGGTCGCAGGCACAGGCCGCCTCGGCGGTCCGTGCCACGAACACCTGACGTTCGTGGCACGGACCGAAGGCGCAGGTCACCCCTGCGGTGGGTGCGGCGCGGGCCGTGTCCCGTCAGGGTCGTCCACGCCGCACGGGCAGGTCAGGGATACGACACCACGGTCGACGGCACCGTCGACGTACCGGAGGTGGGCGCCCCGAGGTCGTTGATGACGTGCTCGTACTGGCCCTGTCCGCCCAGGGAGACCACCAGCAGGTCATGGAACTTCACGCCCGGTACGTTCGGAGCCGCGAAGCCGTGGTGCTGGACGATCGTCGGGTCGACGTTGTAGTAGCAGTAGCTGCCCAGCCCCCAGCCCTCGTGCGCGGTGACGTGGGCACCGACCTTGTAGGCGGCGTAACCCTTTACCGACCCGTTCTGGATCGCCGCCTGGTTCGGCGCGTCGTAGGCCTTCTCGTTCTGGAAGAAGATCGTGCGGCCGCGCTGGCCGTTCCACTGCACGTCGTACTTGTTGAAGTGCTCCACGAACAGGCCCGTGGCCAGCACGTCGTGGCCGTTGACGACGACGCCGTAGTCGGCCCGGTTGGTCTCCCAGCCGACGCCCTCGCCGTGGTCGGCGCGCCACACCCAGGTGTGGTCGACGATCGTGTGACGGTTGTTGATCACCATGCTGGTGGTGGCCTTGCCGGCGCCCGCCCCGCCGATCCGGACGAACACGTCCTGGACGGTGGTGGGATTGGCGGAGTGGTCGCGCGACGCGCCGGACGGCCCGACCTCCAGCAGGACCGGGGAGTTGACCGGTCCGGCGTCGACGAGGAAGCCGGCCAGCCGGACCCCGTCGACGTCGGCCACCTTCAGCGCGCCGACGCCGTTGTCCGGGATCAGGGTGGCGTAACCCAGGCCCAGCACGACGGTGTCGGCGCGGTTCACCTGGATCGGCCGGTCGAGGTGGTAGATCCCCGGCGTCAGCAGCAGGTTCAGGCCCTGCGCGAGCGCCTGGTTGAGCGTGGCGGCGGAGACGCCCGGCTTGGCGACGTAGAACCGCGACAGGGGCAGTGAGCTGCCGCGCGGTGTGCCGTTGCCCCAGGTGACCCCGCGCGCGTTGGTGCGCTTGGCGGGCAGGAAGACGCGGAAGGCGCCGGCGCCGTCGACGTACAGGAAAGGCTTCTCACGCGAGACCGGGGTCGTGTCGAGCGTGGTGTACGGCGGGTTGGGGAAGCTCTGGGCGGGCGCGCCCTCGACCCCCGAGAACACCATGTTCCAGACGCCGTTGAGCCAACTGCCGATCGCGCTGTCGCGGGTGTACCACTGCTGCTGCGAGTAGGGGCCGATCTCGCCGTCGATGCGGCTGTCGGCGATGTAGCCGCCGCTGGCCCAACCGTAGCCGGACGGGGCGAGGTTGAGGCCGCCGCGGATGTGCATCCGGCGGAAGGGGGCGGCCTGCGCGACGGCCCACCGGTTGGTGCCGCTGACCGGTACGAGCGCGAGGTTCTCCGCCGAACGCCAGAAGTTCTGCGTGGCGTTGCCGCCGAACCAGCCCGCGTCGACGGTCACGTCCCCGTTGATGGTCGTGTCGTCGGGGGAGAGGCCGAGGCCGGCGATCGAGGTGTAGAAGCCGAGTTGGGCGTTGAGGCCGTGGTAGGCGCCGGGCCGGAACAGCAACGCGTAGCGGCCGGTGCCGAACTGGGCCGACTCCTGCTGCCGGAACACGGCGTCCAGCCGGGCCTGGATGTCCGGGGTCGACGGGTCGAAGACCAGGACGTTCGGTCCGAGGTCACCACCGCCCGGAAGGGCGCGCAACCGCTTTCCACGCGCGGCGGCGGAGGCCGGCGCGGCGGTGAGTCCGGCGAGGGCGGGGGCTGCGGCGGCCGTGGCGGCTGCGGCGAGGACTGTTCTGCGGCGCACGGCGGGCGGCTGCGACGACGGAGTGTGGGGCACGGGCGGCTCTCCTCGGTCCAGGCCGCTCCAAGGGAACGGCTGATTTAAGGAAGTGAACGGTCGCTGGGTTGAGAGCGCTCTCTCAGCGCTGAATGCTTCAACTACCTGAACGTGCGCGTCAAGTGGTGGGACCGGAGTTCCCCGGACTGTGCCGGAACACTTGACGCGGCCCCTTTCCGAGGTTTAACTCACGTCCTAAATTAAGTCCTGATGACACCGGGAGCCGACCCATGCGCACCATCCGAGCCGCGGCCACAGGCGCCGTCGTCATGTCACTCGCCCTCGCGGCCACGGCCTGTGGCGGCGGCACCTCGACGGACGGCGAAGGCTCCAACGACTCGCCGAAGACCCTCACGTACTGGGCCTCGAACCAGGGCGCGAGCATCGAGGTGGACAAGAAGGTCCTCCAGCCGGAACTCGACAAGTTCGAGAAGCAGACCGGGATCAAGGTGAAGCTGGAGGTCGTCCCCTGGTCGGACCTGCTCAACCGGATCCTCACGGCGACCACGTCCGGCCAGGGCCCCGACGTCCTCAACATCGGAAACACCTGGTCGGCCTCGCTCCAGGCGACGGGCGCGCTGCTGCCCTGGGACGAGGCGAACCTCGCGAAGATCGGCGGCAGAAACCGTTTCGTCGAGTCTGCGCTCGGCTCGACCGGGGCGCAGGGCAAGGACCCGGCCGCGGTGCCGCTGTACTCGATGGCCTACGCCCTGTACTACAACAAGCAGATCTTCGCCGACGCGGGCATAGCCCAACCGCCCGCCACCTGGGCCGAGTTGGTGGCCGACGGCAAGAAGATCCAGGCGAAGGGCAAGCAGGTCCTGGGCGCCGAGGGCGCGAACGTCTCGGAAAACGTCCATCACGTCTTCGTCTTCGCCAAGCAGCACGGCGCCGACTTCTTCACCGCCGACGGAAAGCCCGACTTCACGTCGGACGGTGCGGTCTCGGCGGTCAAGCAGTACGTCGACCTGATGGCGAAGGACAAGGCCATCCCGCAGGGCAACGCCGAGTACGCGCAGAACCAGTCCGTGAGCGACTTCGCCAAGGGGAAGACGGCGATGCTGCTGTGGCAGACCGCGTCCGCCAACCTCAAGTCCCAGGGCATGAGCGAGGACAAGTACGGCATCGCCCCGGTGCCCGTGCAGTCCGGCACCCCCGGCCCCGGCGCCCAGGTCAACTCGATGGTCGCGGGTATCAACCTGGCGGTCTTCAAGAACACCGACAACCTCGAGGGCGCCACCGAGTTCGTGAAGTTCATGACCGGCGACGAAGAGCAGAAGATCCTCAACAAGGCGTACAGCACCATCCCGCCGGTCGCCTCCGCCCAGTCGGACCCCGGGTTCAACTCCCCCGCGAACGCGGTCCTGAAGGACACCCTCGCCAAGAGCGCCGCAGCGCTGCCGCAGGTCGCCGACGAGTCGCAGTTCGAGACGGTGATCGGTACGGCCGTCAAGGAGCTGTTCGCCGACGCGGCGGCCGGCCGTGCGGTGACCACCGAGTCGGTGAAGGCCAAGCTCGCCAAGGCCCAGCAGCAGATGCCGACGAAGTGAGCCGGACGAAGTGAGCCAGATGACCACCACAGCCGAGGTCGAAAAGCCTCGGACCGATCCTGGATCCGAGCGGGCCCCGCGCCCGCGTCCCGGCCGGATCCGCCGCATCGGACTGCCCTACCTGCTGCTCCTGCCCGCCCTGGTGCTCGAACTCCTCGTCCATCTGGTGCCGATGGTGATCGGCATCGTGATGAGTTTCAAGGAGCTCACCCAGTTCTACATCCGTGACTGGGGCACGGCGCCCTGGTCCGGCCTCGACAACTACAAGGTGTCGGTGGACTTCGACGCCCCGGTCGGCGAGGCCCTGCTGCACTCGTTCCTCGTCACCGTCGGCTTCACCCTGCTCTCGGTGGGGCTGTGCTGGCTCATCGGCACCGCGGCGGCGATCTTCATGCAGGACACCTTCCGCGGCCGGGGGCTGCTGAGAGCGCTCTTCCTGGTGCCCTACGCCCTGCCGGTCTACGCGGCCGTGATCACCTGGGTCTTCATGTTCCAGCACGACAACGGCCTGGTGAACCATGTCCTGCACGACCAGCTGCACCTCACCGACAAGCCCTCCTTCTGGCTGATCGGCGACAACAGTTTCTACGCGTTGCTCACCGTGTCGGTGTGGAAGGGCTGGCCGTTCGCCTTCCTCATCGTGATGGCCGGCCTCCAGAACATTCCCGGCGAGCTGTACGAGGCGGCCGCACTGGACGGCGCGGGCAGGTGGCAGCAGATCCGCCGCATCACCCTTCCGTCCCTGGGCGCGGTCAACCAGGTCCTGCTCCTCGTCCTGTTCCTGTGGACCTTCAACGACTTCAACACGCCGTTCGTCCTGTTCGGCAGGGCCGCCCCGGAGGCCGCGGACCTCATCTCGGTCCACATCTACCAGGCCTCCTTCGTGACCTGGAACTTCGGCACGGGTTCGGCGATGTCGGTCCTGCTGCTGCTCTTCCTGCTGGCCGTGACGGGTGTCTACCTGGCGGTCACCTCGCGCGGACGGAGGGCTTCACATGCGCGCTGACTCCCCCATGGCACCACCGCGTTCGTTCCTCTGGTCCCGGCGGATCTTCCTCACCCTGCTCACCGGTTTCGTGCTGTTGCCTGTGTACGTGATGGTCTCCAGCTCCCTGAAGCCGCTTGCCGACGTCACGGGCAAGTTCCGCTGGCTGCCCAGCGGTCTGACGATCCGCCCGTACATCGACATCTGGTCGACGGTCCCGCTGGCCAGGTACTTCGTGAACTCGCTGGTGGTGGCGGGCGCGGCCACGGTCTGCTCCGTGGTGATCGCCGTGTTCAGCGCCTACGCGGTAAGCCGTTACGACTTCCGTGGGAAACGGGTCTTCACGGTCACCGTGCTGTCGACGCAGATGTTTCCCGGCATCCTCTTCCTCCTCCCGCTGTTCCTGCTCTACGTCAACATCGGCAACACCACCGGCATCGCGCTGTTCGGCTCGCGCGGCGGCCTGATCCTGACGTATCTGACCTTCTCCCTCCCCTTCTCCATCTGGATGCTGATCGGTTACTTCGACTCGGTGCCGCGCGACCTCGACGAGGCGGCGCTGGTGGACGGCTGCGGTCCGCTCGGCGCGCTCTTCCGGATCGTCGTACCGGCCGCGATCCCCGGCATCGTGGCGGTCGCCGTCTACGCCTTCATGACCGCCTGGGGCGAGGTGCTGTTCGCCTCCGTCATGACCAACGACACCACCCGCACGCTCGCCGTCGGACTCCAGGGCTACTCCACCCTCAACGACGTGTACTGGAACCAGATCATGGCCGCCTCGCTGGTGGTCAGTGTGCCGGTGGTGGCCGGCTTCCTGCTGCTCCAGCGCTATCTCGTCGCCGGACTGACGGCCGGAGCCGTGAAGTGAGCAACCACCCCGATTCCGAGAGGACTTCAGTGACCATCGACTTTGCCGCCCTGCCCCAGGACTTCCTGTGGGGAACCGCCACCTCGGCGTACCAGATCGAGGGAGCCGTGGCGGAGGACGGCCGTTCGCCGTCGATCTGGGACACCTTCTCGCACACTCCCGGAAAGATCGCGGGCGACGACCACGGCGACGTCGCCTGCGACCACTACCACCGCTGGCGCGACGACATCGGCCTGATGCGTCAACTCGGTTCCAACGCCTACCGTTTGTCGATCGCCTGGCCCCGGGTGGTGCCGGGCGGCGACGGTCCGGTGAACCCCAAGGGCCTCGGTTTCTACGACGAGTTGATCGACGGACTGCTGGAGGCGGGCATCAGCCCGTCCGTCACCCTCTACCACTGGGACCTTCCGCAGGTACTCCAGGACCGCGGCGGCTGGCCCGAGCGGGAGACCGCGGAGCACTTCGCCGCGTACGCGTCGGTGGTCGCCGAGCGGCTGGGCGACCGCGTCACCCACTGGGCCACCCTGAACGAACCGCTGTGCTCGGCCTGGATCGGCCACCTCGAAGGCAAGATGGCCCCCGGCCTCACGGACCTGACGGCGGCGGTCCGCGCCTCCTACCACCTGCTCCTCGGCCATGGACTCGCCGTCCAGGCCATCCGGGCGGCGGCCCCGCACGCCGAGATCGGCATCGTCAACAACCTCTCCACCGTCCACCCCGCCACCGACCGTCCCGAGGACATCGCCGCCGCCCGCCGCATGGACGGCCACACCAACCGCTGGTGGCTCGACCCGGTGCACGGCCGAGGCTTCCCGGCCGACATGCGGGAGGTGTACGGAGTCGAACTCCCGGAGCAGCCAGGCGACTTGGCGACGATCGCCGCGCCGCTGGACTGGCTGGGCCTGAACTACTACTTCCCGGCCACGGTGAGCGACGACCCCGACGGGCCCGCCCCGCACGCCCGTTCCGTCCGCCGGGACGGCGTCCCGCGCACCGGGATGGACTGGGAGGTCGACGCGAGCGGCCTCGAGACACTGCTGCTCCGCCTGACCGACGAGTACGGAGCGCGACGGCTGTACGTCACGGAAAACGGTTCCTCGTACCCGGACATCGTCCGCCCGGACGGCATCGTTGACGACCCCGAGCGCCAGGCCTACCTGACGGGCCACCTCGCCGCCTGCGCCTCCGCCGCCCGCAAGGGCGCCCCGCTGGCCGGCTACTTCGCCTGGTCCCTGCTGGACAACTTCGAGTGGGCGTACGGCTACGACAAGCGCTTCGGCCTCGTCCACGTCGACTACCGCACCCAGGCCCGCACGATCAAGGGCACCGGACGCCACTACGCGGAGATCATCCGTAGCCACCGGGAAGGGGTGGTGAAGGCCGCCTGAGGGCGCGGGGCACGGCGAGCGCGGGGGGGGGGGCGGGCGCCCGCCACGCCCCCGGGCCCCGCGGTCCTGCGCACGGCCGTCCGGGCGGCGCTCCCCGCAAGGATGAGCGCGGCGGGCCGCCCCTGCGGGAGCATGGGAGACGCGCGGGGGGGGGGGGGGGGGGGGCCCGGGGGGGGGGGGGGGCCGGGGGGGGGGGGGGGGGGGGGGCCCCCCCCCGCCACGCCCCGGGTCCCTGAGTGTCATGAGCACGACAGTCCGGGCGGCGCTCCTGCCACCTGTCGTCCACCGAGGAGACCTGACTTCTACCGAGGAAACCGTCTGTCACCGAGGAGAGCCGCATGTCATCACGCACCGCTCGCACTCCCCGCATCCTCCTGACCGCCGTCGCCGCCCTGGCCCTGCTGGGCGCGGGACCCGCCCTCGGGGCGCCGGTCGCGGCCGCCGCGCCCGCCGCCGACGCACCCGCCTGGGACGCCGACCGCGCCGCAGCCGCGTACGCCGCGAGCCCGGCGGCCGTCACCGCCTCCGGAGCTGAGAACGGCGGTACCGCCCCCGGCCTCGCCTTCGACGGCAACGCCGCCACCCGCTGGTCCAGCAACTTCGCCGACGACGCCTGGATCCGCCTCGATCTCGGCACGACCCTTAGGGTCGACCGGGTCGTCCTGGACTGGGAGGCCGCCTACGGCAAGCGCTACGTCCTGGAGGTGTCGAGGAACGGCACCGACTGGACGCCCTTCTACACGGAGACCGCGGGCACCGGAGGCACGGTCACCGCGCACACCTATCCCCAGGAGGCGACGGGCCGGTACCTCCGCCTGCGCGGCCTGGAACGCGCCACGCCGTACGGCTACTCGCTCTACTCCCTCAAGGTCTACGGCGGCGAACCGGCCTCCGCCTCCACCGCGCGTTCCAACCTGGCCCTGAACCACCCCGCCTACACGAACTACTACCAACACGCGGGAAACTCACCGGCGTTCGTCACGGACGGCGGCCACCCGGCCAACCTGAAGGACGACGCCACCCGTTGGTCGAGCGACTGGAACGCGGACCGCTGGGTCGGTGTCGACCTCGGCGCGACGTCGACGATCGACACGGTCGACCTGTACTGGGAGGCGGCCTACGCCGTCGACTACCAACTCCAGGTCTCCGACGACAACCGCACCTGGCGAACCGTGTACCAGCCGTCCCCCGCCGAGGTCGCCACGCGCCGGGCGAACGTGAAATCCCCGTCCGAGGCGGTCGGCGTGCACGACAGCGTGCGACTGCCCCAGCCGGCGACCGGGCGCTACGTCCGGATGCTCGGCAAGGAACGCCGCTCCTTCTACAACCCGGCCCCCGCCACCGCGCAGTTCGGCTACTCCCTCTACGAGTTCGAGGTCTGGGGCACCGGCGGCAGCGCCTTGGCCGCCTATCCCGTCCTCCCCGGCGAGCAACAGGGCACCTACCGGACGACGTTCTTCGACGACTTCACCACCGCCTCCCTCGACCGCTCCAAGTGGCGTGTCGTACGCACCGGGACGGAGATGGGCTCCGTCAACGGAGAGGCGCAGGCGTACGTCGACTCGACCGAGAACCTCCGCACCGAGAACGGCGCCCTGGTCCTGCGGGCCAAGTACTGCAAGGGCTGCACCCAGGCGGGCGGCGGCACCTACGACTTCACCTCCGGCCGCGTGGACACCAACACCCGGTTCGACTTCACCTACGGCCGGGTCGGCGCCCGGATGAAGCTGCCTGTCGGCGACGGATTCTGGCCCGCCTTCTGGCTGTTGGGCAGCAATGTCGACGACCCTGCCGTGTCCTGGCCCGCCTCCGGCGAGACCGACATCATGGAGAACATCGGCTACGCCGACTGGACCAGCTCCGCCCTGCACGGCCCCGGCTACTCCGCGGACGGCAACATCGGTGCCCGCCAGACCTACCCGAACGGCGGCCGGGCGGACGCCTGGCACACGTACGCCGTGGAGTGGACGCCGACCGGCATGCGCTTCTACGTCGACGACCGTCTCGTCCAGGAGACGACCCGCAACAAGCTGGAGTCCACCCGAGGCCAATGGGTCTACGGCCACAACCAGTACGTGATCCTCAACCTCGCCCTCGGCGGCGCCTACCCGGCCGGCTGGAACCAGGCCACGACCCCGTACTGGGGCCTGCCGCAGTCGAGCGTGGACCGGATCGCAGGCGGGGGAGTGCAGGCGGAGGTGGACTGGGTGCGGGTGGAGCAGAAGGGGTAGGAGCAGCGGCTTGATCAGGACCGTGCGGCTTCTTGCCGGAGGACGAGGGCCCCGGCATGCGGCCAGAAACTCTCAGGTCCGTACACCCGGAATCCGCGGCCTGCGGTCATCGCTCTCCCTATGGCACCACGCTCACCGAGGGGCTGCAGACCGTCACACTCACTGCTCGATACGCAGATTGTGGAGGTAGCCATGCAGCGCGGCCGGACTGTGGAAGATGCGGTAGTCGGCGGCTTCGAGTGCGGACTGCTCTTCCTCAGAGGCGTCAGGTGCCAGCACGACAGGCACGCCGCCTTCCGCCCGTAGCCCGTGCGGCCAGAATGCGGCTGCCACGGTGACGGCAGCCCCGGTGCGAGGGTCGCAGACCTCGCTGTCGAGTTCTGGCTCGGCCAGGTCGGCCTCGCGCACCTCGGACAACAGCTGTCGGAGGCCGGGGACTTCGTCAGTTGCACTGTCGGCCTTCACCATGCCGGGCGCGACGGCGGAAGAGGATGTGGTCAGGGCTGGACGGCCATCCGTGAGGGCCACAGGAGACGGGCCGTCGTGCAGCCCACGGAGGAACTCGTTCGCGGCGCGTGCCAAGAGGTCGCGGCGGGCGGCGAGAAAATCGGGGTAGTTCGACACCTTCCACAGGTCGCGGTCCATGGGGATCCATTGAGATGCCAGCGCCCCCGGCATGCGCGACTCGATTTCCTCGAGGTACTCGGCCGGCTCCTTGGCCCCGATCTTGAGATTGCTGTCCTGGGTGAGGAAGCAGAAATTGGCCACGGCATTGACCTCGGCCCGGCTGTAGTTGTGCTTGTGGAGCAGCGCCTTGGGGAAGATGTGGTGCACCTGGAGCGAGCTGAGCCGCCCCAGCATCCCGTCCTTGAGAGGGACGCCGCTGACGAAGTCCTCCGCGCCGTAGACCCGGGTCAGCATGTACAGCAGAGGGTAGAAGCGGGATCCCATCGTGGAGCCGACGAAGTCGTCGGCTCCCACTTCGAGATGGCCGCCGCGGCTGCGTCGCAGCACGCTGATCAACTGGTTGACTCCGTCGTCGTCGAGAGCCTGCAGGTCCTGATTGAGGACCGTTTCCGTGGCACCCGCGTGCCGACCCCAGAGAAAGCTGTGCACATACCAGTAGAAGAGGCGGTCACGCGTCATGGCGTCGGGGAATGAGCCGCCGTGACGATGGAGCAGTCGACTCATCACCGGGAAGGCACCGCGACCACTGAGGACAGCGCCGTGGTCGAGTCCCAGACGCCCGCCTAGCGCGTTGAGCAGATGGGCGACGGAGTCGATGGTCTGGGCGAGCCCTGACTGGAAGGTCGCAACGGGCACGTCAGCCAGCTTCGAGAACTGTGCTTCGCCGGTGACGACTGCATTGACATTGCGCAGAAGCCAGTCGAGTTTGAAGCCGAAACCGGCGGCCGACCAGTCTGCAAGAGCCTGGTTCATGGTGGGCCGGGCGGCGGGCCAGGCCGCACAGATCGCGGCCAGCGCCAGGTCACCCTTGGAGAGCTTTGTGCCACCCGAATTGACCCGGTTGAAGATCTCCACCACCACATCAATGGTCTTGTCCTCACCGGTCACCTCATCGATGTGGACGCTGCGGTCTCTTATCTGTGTGATGCGATTGAGGCGTTCGATGTAGGCCACCTGCAGTTGGGCGTCGCCGTTCGCCAACTGGGTTGCGGGCATGAGCTGGCTGGCCAGTCCGCCCTTGAAAAGCGCGGTGACGTCCACCCAGGCCGCGTTGTCCTTCATCTTCGCCGGAGCGTAGAACTCGAACGACTCCGTCTGCAGGTTGAAGTGGAGACCGGTAAGTGCCGACGCGTTGCCCTCGAAGAAACTTGGGGCCCGGCCGCGGGTGACGCCGTAGAGAGTGGTGACGCGCTGCTGGCCGTCGAGCAGGAGATGGATCGTACCGTCGCGGCCCGAGGTTTCACCGCGTGTCTGAACGCACTCCGCCTTGGTGCTCCATGTAAGGAACCCCCCGATCGGATAGCCGCGATAGAGGGACTGGAAGAACCCGCGCACCTGGTCACGCGTCCAGACGTACCCACGCTGGAACTCCGGCAACGCGATGTCTCCTGCGTCGACCTTGTCCAGAACCTGTGAAATCTGCACCGTCTTCGAAGCCTGTCCGTCCGGTCCTGGCGGCTTCTCGCACCAGAACGTGTCATAGCGATTGCCTGAAGTTATCAGTCGTTACTGGGAGTGTGTGCGGCTCCGAAGACTTCGAGTCGGTTGGCCTCTTCAACTCGGTTGGCGAAGCCTCAGTTTCACTGAGGGGCCGCTTCCGCCTGAGTCAGGAAGGGGCTCGGTTCGCCGGACCAGGACACGTACAGGCTGTCCCTGGCCCTCGTGCAGGCGACGAACAGCAGGCAGCGTTCGGACATCATGTCCGTCTCGTGCTGCTTGGGGTCCAGGTCGGCCGACGTGACCGCCTTCAGGAAGGGCAGCGCGTCCTCGTTGACGCCGACCACGGCGACGCAGCGGAACTCGAGCCCCTTGAACGAGTGCATGGTCCCGACGCGGACGGCTTCCGCGTCCCCTGCCGTGCCGGCGGCCCGCAGCGTCGTGGCGGGGATGCCGGCGTCCTTCAATCGCGCCACCGTCTTCGCGCACGTCTTGTTGAACCGGGTGCTGACGCCTATGTCCCCGGCGCCCACGCCCGCGTCCATCCACGCCCGCACCTGGACGACCAGCGCGTCGAGTTCGGCCTCCTCGGCAGCCGCCGCGTGCACGCCGGGTCCGTCGCCGTGCAGGGCGGAGCGATACCCGAGCAGCGTGTCGTCGCGGCCCTCGTCCTCCAGCTGCGCGATGGGGCGGCCGACGAGCAGTGCCGTGGACCAGCGCAGGATCTCCTGTGTGCTGCGGTAGTTCTTGCGGAGCTTCACCGACCGCCCGGTCACCTTGATGCCGAGCGACTTCAGCGACACCTTCGAGTCATAGATGCGCTGATGCGGATCGCCCGCGATGAACAGGTCATCCGGGCGGGCGGGAGCGGCCGCACGCAGGAGACGCCACTGCGCCGGGTGCAGATCCTGCGCCTCGTCCACCACCACGTGCCGGTATTGCGGGCCCTTCTCCTCCAGCAGCCGGGCCGCCTCCGCGCACGTCTGCAGCCAGGTACGGGCTCCGTCCGCGGCCAGAGCGGCCATGAACCGCTCGACCGTTTCCCACACCAGGGGCCGCTCGGCCGCCACCAGCCGGCTTCCGCGGCCGCGCCGGTCCGCCGCCTCGTACTCGGCCAGGGTCCTGATGCCCTGGGCCAGAATCACGTGCCGGTACTCCTGGGCGAGGAACTGCGGGCTGCCGGGAAAGCCCGTGGCCTTGGCGGCCTTGCCCCAGCGGCTCTCCTCCTCGTTGTTCATCAGCGGCCGCAGGGCCACCGCATTCGAAGCCTCGGCAACGACACGGCTCGCGAAGCCGTCCACCGTCGAGATGTCCACCCGACCGCGCAGCTCCGGGTCCTCCACCAGGGACTCCAGGCCGGAACGGAGGGCGTTGACGAGCGCGTTCGTGTATGTCGTCAGCAGGATGCGGTCGCCGTCGCGCAGGTGTCCGAGCAGGTGTTTGACCCGGTGCAGGGCCACGACGGTCTTGCCGGTTCCCGGCCCGCCGGTGACCTGGGCGGGCCCCGAGTAGGACGCCCGGTAGGCGACCTTGCGCTGAGAGGGGTGCAGGAACACCCGCCAGGCCGCGAAGGGCTTCTCCAGGATGTCCCGCAGCTCCTCGGAGGCAGTGACCAGCGCGATGCGGGCCCGGCTGTGCCGGATCGCCGTCTCGTAGTCCTGGGTGTCCACCGGCTGCGACGACGCCTGCAGGGCCGGCGCGACGATGTCCTGCCAGACCTCCTCCACCGTGCAGCCCTCCGCGAGGTACTGGAGCACCTCCCGCTGGTCCTGCGGCAGCAGCGGCGCGAAGATCTCCAGCTGCTCCTTGTCGACGAGCGACCGGGCCTGCCGCAGCGTCTCGGCGTCGATGCCGAGGGCGGCCAGGTCGCCGTCGGAGAACTTCGCGAACAGCCGCGCCTTCGGAGAGGTCCGCGCCACCCGCTCGTACGCCGGCGTGAGCTCGTCCAGAGTCGCCGCGTCCCGGATCTCGACGGCCCGTGTCACCTCGTTGATGCTGGACTTCTGTTTCTTCGCCCAGGCGATGGCCTTGTCGTGCTGCATGACCCGGAGCAGGACAAAGGTGTCCCCGGTGGGCGGCGCGAGGACGACACCGCGCCAGAACTGGTCGATGCGGATCGTCCGGATCTGCTTGTCCTTGGCGTTTGTCAGGCTCTCCAGCTTCAGCCCCGGATCCTTGAAGAGCTGGTCGAGGGTGAGCCGGCTGAACTTCTCCCAGGCGTCCAGCACGCCCTTCCTGACCGGGGGCTGGAGCTTGGGGAGTTCGGCGAAGAACGCGATGTCGAAGGCGAGCTGCGGCATGGGGCGATCCTAAGGGCCTGGCGGACTGCGGCGGGCTGCGGTGAGGAAGAACGACCAGGTCAGGTGGGTGAACCGGCCGGGCCGCCGTCGAGATCCAGACGGATCACCGCCAGGGTCTCGGCCACCTCGGCGGTGAGTTCGTCGTCCGGGCCGAGCACCATGCACAGGTCGGAGTGCAGCGGGTCCAGGACGTGGAACGCGTCCGCCGTCCGGCCCTGCGCGAGCAGCAGCATGCCGATGTCCCGGCGCAGTTCCACGGCGTCCTCGCTCATGTCGCCGCCGATGGCCCGCACCAGCTCCAGGACGTCCTGAAGACCGGCCAACGCCTCGGTCACCTGCCCGAGTTCGCCCCGGCAGCGGGCCGCCTGCGCCCGGCTGTCGAGAGCGGACTCGCTGGCCGGACCGCTGATCCTGCCGTAGGCCTCGGCAAGCGCCTCGAACTCGGGCAGCGCCGCCCGGTAGTCACCCGCCAGTTGTCGGCTGAAGGCCCGCCGCCTGCGCAGCCCGAGCACCACCTTGTTCTCGGAGCCGAGAGAGCGCGCCGCCGACTCGATCAGCTCACCGACCACCTCCGCGGCCTGCGAGTACCGCTCCTCCTCCATGAGAGCGGCGTAGTGGGCGTGCACCTCCCGCACCTGGTCGCGCAGCGCTTCGGGAAGCGGCGCGGGCGCGACGGCGCCCGGCGCCTGCGCCGAGCCGGTGCGGGCGGTCGCTCCCGCGCCGGCCCGCGCGCGGGGCGCGTACGGGCGGCGGAAGATCCCGGTCGGGTCCGGAGCACCGGCGGGCCCGGCCTCCTCCGCCGTGGACGGCTCACCGGGCGCGGGCAGGAAGGGCCGCAGCCGCTCGTACACCTCCTGCACGTCCCCGGGACGCGCCTCGGGCGCCTTGCGCAGCAGGTGCAGGACCAGTTCCTCCAGCGCGGACGGCACGTCTGCGCGCAGCTGCCGCAGGGGCGTGGGCGCCGCCTGGACGTGCTGCGTCATCAGCTGCCACTCACTGTCCCCGCTGAACAGCGTCCGCCCGCACAGCAGCTCGTGCAGGACACACCCGAGGGCGTACAGGTCGGTGTGCGGCGTGACCCGCGCGCCGCGCACCTGCTCCGGCGCCATGTACTGGTACGTGCCGATGGGACTGCCGGTCGCGGTCAGCTTGGTGACGTCCGAGCGCAGGATGGCCGCGATGCCGAAGTCCAGCACCTTCACCGTCCCGTCCCGCGCGACGAGGATGTTCCCCGGCTTCAGGTCCCGGTGCACCACCGGCACGTCGTGCGCGTACGACAGCACGGTCGCCACCTGCGCCGCCACGGCCACCGCCCAGCTGACGGGCAGGAGGCGCTGCGGATGGATGTAGGCGGGCAACGGCACCCCGTCCACCAGCTCCATGACGAGGTACAGCTGCTCGTACGTCTCGTCGAGCACCGCGTCGTACACCTGGGGCACCCCAGGGTGCTGGATCCGCGCGGTGATCCTCGCCTCCCGCCTGAACCGCTTCTCGAACTCCTCCGCCAGGTGCGGTGACGTCACCGACTGGGGCCGGATGCGTTTCACGGCGACGGGCCGGTCCAGTACGGCGTCATAGCCGCGCCACACGTCCCCCATGCCGCCGTGGCCGAACTGTTCGAGCAGCTCGTACCGCCCCGCGATCGGTTCTTCCGGCACCCGTCCCCCGCCCCCCGTGAGCGTCCGCTGTGGTCAGGGGGTCAGTTTCGCGCCTGCGGGATTCCCGAGTCCAGCCGGACTACCGGTTCCCGCCAGGCACGACGTACTCCGCCCACACCGTCTTACCGGGCCCGTCCACGCGTGGCGTGCAGCCCCAGCGGTCGGCGAGCGCCTCGACGAGGAGCAGGCCGCGCCCGCCGTCGTCCGGTGCGGTGGTGCGGACCTGGGGGAGACGTTCGCCGCGGGTGTCGCTTACCTCGATCCGTACGGTGCCGGTGGCCGGATCCGCGCCGAGCAGGACGTGGAAGTCCCGTCCGGCGACATGCCCGTGCCGTACGGCGTTCGCGCACAACTCGGCGGCGACGAGGATGAGGGCGTCGTGCGCGGCGCTGCCGTACGGGATCCCCCAGGCGTCGAGCCGATGCCCGCACATCCGCCGGGCGAGGCGCGCGCCGCGCGGGGTGGAGCTGAAGCGCATGGCGAACCGGTGCGTCGTGAGGGGTGGTTGTGTTGCGGTCATGTACTCACGGTGGCCTCTCGTGGCGTAGCGTGACCAGTGGTGACGCGCTGACTCCGGCCCTTCGTACGGGGCGGGACCGGGCGCTGTACGTGGCGGTACGCGGGGGAGAGGCGGCAGGACGGTGACCATGCGGGACGAGGAAGACGGACAGCGGCAGCAGCGCCCGGAGGACGACCCGGGGAGCGGCGTCGTGACCGCGTTCGGACGGCAGTTGAAGCTTCTGCGGATGCGGGCCGGGCTGGAGCGCGCCGAGTTCGGCAGCCGGGTCGGGTACGCGGCGGACACGGTGGCGTCGATCGAGCAGGGGCGGCGGATCCCGCAGGCCCGGTTCATCGACCGCGCGGACGAAGTGCTGGACGCCGGGGGCGTGTTGAGGGCGCTGAAGGAGGAAGTGGGGCGGGCTCAGTATCCGGCGTTCTTCCGGGACGCGGCACGCCTGGAAGCTGATGCGTTGGAGCTCTTTCTGTATGCCGTGCAGGCGGTACCTGGACTGCTCCAGACTGAGGAGTACGTTCGAGCTCTTCTCAGGATGCGGCGTCCACTGCTGGATGAGGACACGATCGAACAGCGCGTTGCATCACGCTTGGTGCGCCAGGAAGTCCTCCACCGTTGGCCTGCGCCACTGATGAGCTTCGTGATTGAAGAAGCCGTGCTGCGGCGGCCGTTCGGGGGTGGGGCGGTCCTGCGTGGGGTGCTGGAGAACATCCTGTTGATCGGGCACAAGCGCAATGTCGAGATCCAGGTGATGCCGAACGATCGCGAGGACAACGCCGGAGTAGATGGCCCATTCACTCTCATCACACACAAGGGCGGCGACCAGGTCGCCTACCTTGAGGTGCAGGGGCGCAGCATCCTCATCAGTGACCGGGACGAGGTGCGATCCATCTCAGCACGTTATGGGATCATTCGAAGTCAGGCTCTCACTCCGCGAGAGTCCCTGGGATTCGTAGAGAAGTTGCTGGGAGAGCTATGAACACCGGCGAGAAGTTGGCTCATGCGTCAGGGAACACGTGGTTCAAGAGCAGTTACAGCGGTGCGGAGGGCGGCGAGTGTCTTGAGGTTGCCGAGACACATGAAGCCGTACTGATCCGAGACTCGAAGCAGGCAAGTGGCCCGATTCTGGCCGTCGGCGTCGACGCCTGGGCCGGGTTCGTGCGGCTGGGCGTCGGCCGCTGAGGGACGTACGACGGTCGGGGCCCGGCACAACGCCGGGCCCCGACCGCGTCAGACGTCGTCCAGACCCTCTTCGCTGCGGATCATCCGCCAGGCGGCCCGCCGCGCGCTCCGGTCCAGGTTGGACTTGAAGCTGCGGTCGGCGCCGAAGTAGCGCTTGCCGAGCGTGTCGATGGTGGACACGTGATCCATCATGTACTCGTTGAACTTCTTGTCGAAGACGACGGCGAAGTTGTCCTCGTCGTTGACGACGGCGGCGGCCCGGACCTTCGGGTCCTCCTTCGTGGCGTTGAAGGCCGGAAGGACGTCGGCCTCCGTGAACTCCGTGCCGAACTTGGCGTTGAACTTGTCGATCAGCTCGGACAGGAGCGACTTCTCGGCGTCCTTCGCACCTCCAATGCCGTCGCCGAAGCCCTTCAGCTCGGCCGAGCCCTCCGGGTTGAGGGAAACGTCGTGCTCGCCGGTCTTCGCCACGCGCAGGTGACTCAGGTCGACTTCGCCTATGTCGACGCCGCCGTCGGCGTTGCGGGGGAGGCGGTTGAGGAGGTAGCGCCCGTAGAGGTGCAGCCGTTCCAGGTCGGGGTCCTGGTAGGGCACGATCTGCGCCAGAAAGCCGTACTTGCGGACGTAGTCGTTGAGGTTGGCGCGGAACTCCTCCGCGGTCTCGACCTCGTCCTCCTCCTCGCTGTCCATCAGCTTGGTGAAGCGCGTGACGGCCGGGGACAGGAGCCGGTACAGCTCGGCGTGCAGCTTCTCCCACTTGGCCTGTGAGCCGGCCGCCTTCTCCTTGGCCTCGAAGTACGCGGCGGCGAACTCGTCCATGTCCTGTTCGGAGACGACGGGCGCGGACATGACGCGGCTCTGGGCGGTGTACAGGAGGTTCGGGTCCGACGGAAGGGTCGTCGCCTCCTCGAAGTACGGGCGGAAGGCCTCCTGGATGTCCTCGGCCTCGTTGACGAAGTCCAGGACGGCCAGGTCGGCCTGGGACTTGCGTTCGGCGGTGCGGTTGAGGCGGGACAGGGTCTGCACGGCGGAGATGCCGGTGAGCGTCTTGTTGACGTACATCGTCGTGAGGAGCGGCTGGTCGAAGCCGGTCTGGTACTTCTCCGCGACGACCAGGATCTTGTACTCCTGCTGTCCCTTGCCGCCGGCCTTCACGGCCTTGTCGTCGGCGCGGGTATACGCGAACGCCTTCGGCAGAGCGCCTTCCGACAGCCCGCCGTTCTCCTTGGTCTCGGTGGTCTCCTCGTCGTCGATCGTGAGGGAACCGGAGAAGGCGACGAGCACGCCCAGGTCGGGGTACTTGGTGTCGTAGTCGCGGTCCTTGATGTAGCTCTTGATCGCTCGCGCCATCTGCGCGGCCGACTGCCGGGACGCGGTGACCACCATGGACTTGGCCCGCCCGCCGAGCCGGCCGCGGGTGTGCGTCACGAAGTGCTCGACGATCACCATCGCGTGCTGGGACACGGTGTGCTCGTGCGTGAGCGCGAACCGGGCGAGCAGGCTGTTGGCCTTGGAGGGGTCCACCTCCTTCTCATCCGGGTTCTGGTTCACCAGCTTCCAGTACGTGGCGTACGTGACGTAGTTGCGCAGCGGATCGAGGATGAAGCCTTCCTCGATGGCCTGGCGCATGGAGTACGTGTGGAAGGGGCGGTAGACCGCCTTGCCGTTCTCCGTGCTCTCGGTGCCGAAGAGTTCGAGGGTCTTCGCCTTGGGCGTGGCGGTGAAGGCGAAGTAAGAGAGGTTCGTGGCCCGGGACCGTTCCACCGCCTTTCCCTTGAGCTTGGCGCCGAGCGTGACGGTCGTCGCGCCCTCGTCCTCCGAGTCGGAGTCCAGACCGAGTTCCCGCAGCGCGGACTTGACGGCCGTGGCCGCGTCCCCGGACTGCGAGGAGTGCGCCTCGTCGATGACGATCGCGAAGCGCGTGCCCTTGATCTCGGTCGGGTTCCGCTTGATGTAGTCGAGCAGCGCCGGGAACGAGTGCAGGGTGACGGTCACGATCTTGCCGGTGTCCCGCGAGAGGGCACGTGCGAGCTGCTCGCTCTTCGCGCCGTGCCTCTCGTCGACCTTCACGACCAGGCCGTCGGTCTGCGAGAAACTGCCGACCGTCTCCCGGAGTTGGGCGTCCAGGTTGCGGCGGTCCGTGATGACGATGACCTTGTCGAAGACGGGCTCACCGGGCTTGATGCGGCCACTGGCGAGGGCTTCCGGTTCGAGGGAGTGCGGGTCGGTGCGGGCGTGCAGGTCGCTCAGGCGGTGGGCCAGCCAGCCGATGGTGTTCGACTTGCCGGAGCCGGCCGACGCCATGACCAGGTAGTTGTGGCCGGTGCCCCGGGTGGACGCGTGGGCGGTGAGCTTCCGGACGACGTCCCACTGGTGGTAGCGGGGGAAGATCGTGGACTTGGTGGTGCCGCCGCCGGGCGTCTTGTGCTTCTGCTGGTGCGCGAAGCGGTGGAGGAGGTCGAGCCAGTTCTCGGGGTGCCAGACCTGCTCCCAGAGGTAGGAGGTCGCGTACGTCCCGAAGGCGGTGGGCGCGGGGTTGCCTGCGCCGCCGGGCTGGCCGGGGCCGTTCGAGCCGGTGTTGAACGGCAGGAACCTCGTGCTCTTGCCCCGGAGCTGGGTGGTCACGAACACCAGGTCCGGGTCGACGGCGAAGTTCGCGATGACCCGGCGCGTGAAGATCAGCTCGGTCGGGTCGCGGTCCGTCCGGTACTGCTCCTTGGCGTGCTCGACGCCCTGCCCGGTCAGCGGGTTCTTCAACTCGGCCGTGGCGACCGGGATGCCGTTCAGGAACAGGGCCAGGTCGAGCAGGTGCCCCCAGTCGGCCTGCTTGGTGGCATAGGGGAGTTCCCGGACGACGGTCAGGCGGTTGGCCCGGTAGTCGTCCAGGACGTTCTCGGCGGCGACCAGATTCGGCCTGAAATAGGCGACGCGGAGGAGGATCCCGCGATCCTTGACCCCGTTCCGCAGGACGTGCAGCAGCCCGTCGTCGGCGATGGCCCGGTCAAGACGCTGCACGAAGCCGCGCTCGGCCTCGCTCTTGTTGCCGCCGTAGATGCTGAGGAGGTCGTTCCACTCGTCGAGCTGCGTCTCCCGTATGAACGCGAAGAGC
Source organism: Actinobacteria bacterium OV320 (assembly GCA_001298545.1). Taxonomy (GTDB): domain Bacteria; phylum Actinomycetota; class Actinomycetes; order Streptomycetales; family Streptomycetaceae; genus Streptomyces; species Streptomyces coriariae. The sequence goes on along the minus strand of LJCX01000027.1, from coordinate 682,919 downwards.
TCTTTGGTGTCCAGACCGAGATCGGCCCGGTACTCCTTACGATCGGCCTCACGCCACCCCCGCTCGCAGAGAGCGGCGACGATGGCATCCCCGAAGGCGGACTCGTCGTGCACGGGGCTCATACGGAGACTCCTTCGGTCACGTTGCGCCCGCTGGCGGTGGACACGTCGAACTGGCCGGTTACGGCGGCGGTGATTAGGGCTTGGCGGCGTTCGGCCAGTAGGTCGATTTGGCGTTGTGCGACATCTGCTAGTCGCAAACTCTGACTTCTCCCTGATTCGATCTCAGAGACAAGAGCATCCTGGTCTTCGCGCGGTGGGCAGTAAACCCGAAGCTTCAGGCCGTCACCGACTCGCATGTGTTCGTGCAATGAGCCTGCGCCAAGCAGTCGCAACTGTCTATCCATGTGCGACGCAAGGAAGTTGAAAAGTAGCAGCTCATTATTAATTCTTTGGTCATTGGCGCGGTAGAGCATAATGCGCTGCCCAAGGAACACTCGAGCGTCGCTGCGCAGAATCCCCGCCTGACCTAGTGGCGCCTCACGAGTGAAGAGGACATCTCCTACTCTGGGAGCGCCCCGGCGATTCCACTCGGCGAAGACAGAATGTTCCACCGAAAGGGCATCCGTGAGGTCCACGACGCCGTGTCGAATATTCGAAGTGCGAATCATTGTATAGCCAGTTGCCTCGTCAGAGGCTGGAGCCGTCTTGTTGACACAGTCAAAGATGGCGCTGCAGGTGGTCGATACGGGCACCATGGACTCGCTCGGGTATTGCGCGAAGGCGTCATCAATTACTGCACGCGCACGGTTGATCGCGAGGTCGGACAACCTGTTGAAAAGCTGAGCTAGCCGGTCAATGTGGCTGGTCTCGAAGTCAAGGAAGTCTGCAATTCGGCGCTGATCTTCCAGCGGCGGAAGGGGAACGCGTAGGTTCCTGAACGCTTCGATATCGATCGCTTGTCCCTGTCTGATCCCTTGTGTGATGTTAGCAAGCTGAGAGATCAGCAGTCCCGAGCGGAAATAGTGTTTATAGAAACGAGGGTCGGCGTCCTGTCTTGGCCTTAGGATCGTGTATGCGGGGCTGACAATGCCGCGAACTGTCGAGTGTGAAATGCCATGCTGGAAGGAGCGTAGCCCAATCACGAAGTCGTTCGGTTCTACCAATTTGTAGTTGCTCACGTTCGAGTCAGGATTCCATACGGAAAACCCGAGGTCAGAACGAAGTGTCACGCCGTCCTTCGTTGCCGAAGCCAGCGGAGCGTCAACCCCTCGCACGTCGCGATGTGAGAATGTAAACCGTGCCCGGGGAGTTGCCCAGTGAGTCGGAAATGTCATTCCGTGACCTCCTTAAGGAGCCCCTGAATCTCCGCTTCCAGTGCCTTCAGTTCCGCGTCGATCTCCGCCAACGGCCGTGGCGGCTCGTACACGTAGAAGTGCCGCGTGAACGGAATCTCGTACCCCACCTTCGTCTTGCTGTGGTCGATCCACGCGTCCGGGACGTGTGGGTGGACCTCGCGCTTGAGGTATTCCTCGACGTCCTCGCCCAGCGGAACGTTCTCGTAGTCGCGCAGTTCCGAGTCCGGCTCGGCCTCGCCCTTGATGCGCTGGACCTCGCCCTCCGGGTGGCGGACGCCGATCGATTCCCGTACCGCCTTCGCGAACGGCGCGCCCGCCGGCCACATGAGCCCGGCCGCGACCACCGCGTCCTTCAACGCAACCTGCGCCTCGGACTTCGTCCCCCACGACGAGCCCAGCAGCGTACGCACCGCGCCGACGAAGTCCTCGGACTGCTCCAGCTTCTGCACCGGCTTCGACGCGGCCAGTGCGGCCAGCGTCTCCTCCGTCACCTCGAACCGCAGCTTCAGCGGGCGCTCAACGGTGATCCGCTGGTACCCGAAGTCGGTGTTGGCGAAGACCTTCACCTTGGTGTGGAGCGGGTGTTCCGGGTCGGCGGCGGCGGTGAGCGCGTCGCCGTACAGCCGGGTCACCGTCGCGATGTGGTCCTTGCCGAGTTCCTTGCGCTTGTCGCCGAGGGACTTGCGCATCTTCTGCCACTGGTCGCGGGCGTCCAGCAGAACGACCTTGCCCTTGTGGTCGGGGCTCTTCCGGTTCGTCAGGATCCAGAAGTACGTGGAGATGCCGGTGTTGTAGAAGAGCTGGTCGGGGAGCGCGACGATGGCCTCCAGCCAGTCGTTCTCCAGGATCCAGCGGCGGATCTCCGACTCGCCCGAGCCCGCCGCACCCGAGAACAGGGGCGAGCCGTTGAAGACGATCGCGATGCGGGAGCCGCCCCCGCCGTTCACGTCGACCGGCTTCATCTTCGAGATCATGTGCTGGAGGAACAGCAGCGAACCGTCGTTGATCCGGGGGAGCCCCGCGCCGAACCGGCCGGAGTCGCCGAGCGACTTGTGCTCGAACTCGACGTCCTCCTTGACCTTCTTCCACTCCACGCCGAACGGCGGGTTGGCCAGCAGGTAGTCGAAGGACCTGCGGGCGTGGCCGTCGTCGGAGAAGGAGTTGCCGAAGGCGATGTTCTCCGGGTCCTGGCCCTTGATCATGAGGTCGGACCGGCAGATCGCCCAGGACTCGGGGTTCAGCTCCTGCCCGTACACCTCGACCGTGGCGTCGGAGTTGTAGTCCTTGATATGGTCCTCGACCGCCGAGAGCATGCCGCCCGTGCCGCAGGCCGGGTCCATGACCGTGCGGATGACGCCGGGGACGTGGAGCGCGTCGCCGTCGGGGGCGATGAGGAGGTTCACCATCAGCTTGATGACCTCGCGCGGGGTGAAGTGCTCACCGGCCGTCTCGTTCGACTGCTCGGCGAAGCGGCGGATCAGCTCCTCGAAGATGTATCCCATGTTGTGGTTGGGCACGATCTCAGGGCGCAGGTCCAGGTCGGTGAACTTGCCGATGACCTGGTAGAGCAGGCCCGCGCTGTCGAGCCGCTTGATCTGCTGGGCGAACTCGAACCGCTCCAGGACGCCACGCGCGTTGTCGGAGAACGCGCCCACGTACACGTGGAGGTTCTTCGCCGCGTTCTGTGGGTCCGCCGCGATCTTCTTCAGGGTCAGGCCGGACTTGTTGTAGAACGAGTGGCCCGAGGCCCGGCGCAGGAAGCCGTCCGGGTCGATGTCGCTGTCCTTGTACTGAGCCGCCAGTTCCGCGACCTTCTCGCGCTTCGGCTCCAGTACGCACTCCAGGCGTCGCAGCACCGCGAACGGCAGGATGACCTTGCCGTAGTCGGACTGCTTGTAGTCCCCCCGCAGGAGGTCGGCGACGGACCACGCGTGGTTCGCCAACTCCGTGTGCTTACTGCTGTTCAACTGAATCCCCGAATTCCTTTCCGAGATGTCCCGCATGTCCCGCCCCCACCGCGCGCCAGCATGAGCCGCGCGGGTGCCGACAAGTGTGGTCTATGTGGATGAAGGCCCGTACGTTCAATGCCGTGAATCGGCCCCGTGCGGGTGAGCTGCCTCGCCGTCCCGGCCCGCTGCTTCCCGCCCCGCCGCGTCCCGCCCGGGAAGCAGTTGCCCCCCGGTCAGGCCGCCCGCCAGCAGCCGGGCAGTCTCCTCCGCCAGCCGCGTCGCCCGCCGTGCCTCCGCCCGGAGTTCGTGCACGTGCCGGAACGCCTCCCCGTACCGGCGCTGCTCCTCCAGCGGCAGCAGCGGCACGCGCAGTCGGCCCGGGCTGACGGTCAGGACCGTGCTGCCCGTCGACGCGCCCGCGATGTTCTCCTCCGCGCCCAGGAACCCGGCGAGGAACCAGGCGTCCAGACGTGCCGGGTCGGGTCGGAAGAGGTGGACGTGGGGGCCGAGCAGCGCCCCGGCGTCCTCCTCGCCCGCGACCCGCGCCATCGGTCCGTCCCCGTTCGCGACCGCCCGTACGAGGACGTCCCCGACGGCGACCAGGGGCGCCACCGCGCTGCGCAGCTCCGACGGGTCGCCCGTAGGGCCCGACCCGCGCGCGATGTCCGCGCCGGTGAGGACGGCGCGCGCGGCGGGAGCCTCCGGGTTCGCGTCCCCGGCTTCCGCCCGGTCCGCCCGCTCCGCCTCCTCCGCACGGCCCCGCGCACCCTCCGGCGCCGTCCGCAGGAAGGTGAGCGCCCCGCCGCGCGAGAGGTCGGACGCCGTGGCCGTCCGCCAGTCGCGTGCCGCGGCGCCCGCGCTGCCCCACTCCTCGTGAGAGGCCGTCCGCGCGAGCGACTTCGCGGCCTTGACGAGGTTCCCGCGCGTGACGTCGACCTGCGCCGACAGCACCGCCGGATCGACCTCGGCGCGCGACGCCCGTACGAGACGCGCCGGGGTCAGGTCCACCACGTCGTCCAGCAGGTCCACCACGCCCGCCGCGTACGCGACCCCGGGTTCGCCCTCGAACGCGTCCGGGTTCTGCGTGAACGCCCGCCACGCCCCCAGGACCCGCGCCGTGAGCTCGGCCCAGTCCGGGGCGGCGGACCGGCTGCCGCCGCCCCGGGCGCGGGTGGCTCCGGCCGTGCCGCCGCTCCCCGTGCCCGACGGCGTCGACGTTTCCGCCGCGTCCATGAACAGCACCGACTTGCGCTCCGGGCCGCCCGGTTCGGGCCGTTGCAGCACCCAGATCTGAAGCCCGATGTGAAGCGGAACCGACGCGCCTACCGGCAGGGCGATCACCGCGCGCAGGGCCCCGCCGCGTACCAGCTCCGCCCGTACGCGACGGCCCGACGCGCGGCCGGCCATGGCGGGCGGCAGGAGCAGGACCGCGTGGCCGCCCGGGGTCAGGTGGGCGAGCGCGTGCTGCACCCACGCCAGTTCCGATTCGGCGCGGGGCGGCACGCCGTACGCCCAGCGGGGGTCGTATGCGAGTTCGTCGTGACCCCAGTCGCGGACGCCGAACGGCGGGTTGCACAGCACGCCGTCAACGACGAGGCCGGGGAAGGCGTCCGCGCGCAGACTGTCGGCGGCGCGCATGGTGACCTCGGCCCGCGGAGCGGTCAGCATCAGGCTCACGGCGCTGCGCCGGGCCTGCACGGGGAGCGTGTCCTGGCCGTACAGCTCGCGTGCGCCCCGCCGGGCGGCGGCTGCCAGCAGGGTGCCGCTGCCGCAAGCCGGGTCGAGGACGCGGGCCGGCGATCCGGGGATCAGGCCGGCCAGCAGGTCCGCCAGCGGTTCGGGAGTCCGGTACGCGCCGGACGCGGCGCTGTCCTCCAGTTCCCGCTCGGCGAGCACGCCCAGCGCGGCCTGGCCGCCCTCGTCGCGTACACACACGTACAGAGCGCGCAGAACCGCCACGTCGACCGTGCCGAAGCGGACGGCGTCCGCGCCCGGCACGGCGTCGGCCACGGTGGCCACCTCGCGCTCGGCTCGGCTGACCAGGTCCGGGTTCGGCAGCAGCGCGGCGGCCGTCAGCTCCTCCGGTGAGCGGCGCGCCGCCGCGAGAACCAGGAGGAGGAGGTCGGACGTGCCGCCGCCGCTCTGCGCGTGCAGGCGGAGGGTCGTGCGCAGCTCCTCCGACGGGCTCGCCGCCGAGACGTGGCCACGTGCGGCCAGCCAGGAACGCACCGACTCCAGGTCGTACAGCGGGCTGCTGTCCGTACCGCCGGACGGGGCCGGGAAGTCGTCGTGCCGGCGTCGCCAGTTGCTGACCGTGGCGCGCGTGACCCCCGCGATGCGGGAGATCTCGGCGGCGGTGACCTGGGCGGATGGCTGGGACATGAGTGGGGTCCTGGCTCTCTGGCTTCTGTCTCGCTCGGCAGCGGACGTCAACAACCTACAGCACTCGTCAAACCTGTCAACGTGATTGACGGTGCTTTCAGTGGCATGCTTATCTGGAAATGCTTCCAGTGAAAGCGGCCGTTGAAGCGGCCTTGTGGGAGCAGCCTCAGTGTGCCCGGAGAACGGAGACCGCCATGACCTTCCAGCAGCCCACCCCTCACTCCTCGCCCGTCCCTCAGTCCTCGCCTCAGCCCACCCCGCAGTCCTCGCCTCAGTCCGCGCCTCTGTTCCAGCCTCACCCGCAGGGCGCCCAGGGCGTGTACGGCCCCGCCGTGCCCATGGGTCCCGGGCAGTCCACGCGGCGCCGCGGACCCGCGCTGAAGTACGGCGCGGTCGCCCTGGTGTCCCTGTTCGTCGGGGTGGGCATTGGCGCGAGTGACGGCTCCGCGGAGGCGGGCAAGGCGGCGACCGACGCGAAGGCCGGGCCCCGCCCGACGGTGACCGTCACGAAGACGGCGCCCGGTAAGGCGGCTGCCGCCCCCACGGTCACCAAGACGGTCACCGCCCAGCCGAAGAAGGCCGAGCCGGCCGGACCGGCGACCACCTTCTCGGGTGAGGGCGAGTACCTCGTCGGAGAGGACATCAAGCCCGGGACGTACAAGACGGCCGGCTCCGAGGGCGAGTTCGGCTGCTACTGGGAGCGGGCCAAGAACGCCAGCGGCGAGTTCGACTCGATCATCGCCAACAACAACCTGGAGGGGCCGGGGCGGGTGACGCTCAACAAGGGGGAGTACTTCAAGACCAACCGGTGCCAGGAATGGAAGAGGGTCGGCTGACTCCCGGCGTTGCGTGAAGTGACGAGCGTCACAGCAACCATGGAGACGTCCGTGGAGTCGAAGAATGCGCCGACGCCCGTGGTCTTTTCCGGAAACGGCGCAGTACGACCGCAGGAGAAGGGCAGATCGGACAGCATGGCGAAGCGCGCACGTCGGGCGGATGTCCTTGCCATGGAACAGCGGGCCGTCGACCACGCCTACCGCTGCCTCGAAGGCACCCGGCGCGAGGCCGCCGAGCTCAAGGAGATGGCGGCCTCTGCCAGCGGCAAGGACGCCATCGACGTCAACCGTGCCTGGCGGCGCGAGCTCGACAGCCTCGACCTCGGCAGGAACTCCCTCGTGTTCATGAGGGCCGACGTCGACGAAGGGGCCGGCGCCGAGACGTTCTACATCGGCCGCCGCGCGGTGTTCGACGCGGAACGCAACCCCGCCGTCATCTCCTGGAGCGCCCCGGCCGCCGTCCAGTGGAGACTGACCAGTGAGCAGGAGCCGGGCGAGGTGCGGCTGTTGCGCCAGATCGTCTGCGACGAGCGCGTTGTCAGGCGTTACTTCGACCTGCACGGTCGGGACAGCGCCGGTGCCCGCGCAAGCGAGAGCGGGCGACGGTCCCAGGAGCTCCGGGACACCCGTCAGCCGGGCGAGCCCGACGAGTCTCAGCGGCCAGGTGAGTCCCATGACCCCGACGAGTCTCAGCAGCGCGTCGGGTCTCGTGGGCCCGTCGAGTCCCATGACCCCGACGAGGCCGACGAGGGCATGGGGCAGCTCGCCGAGCCCGAGTGGAGCGATCCGCTGCTCGACGAACTCGATCGCGGGCGCGACGGTGCCATGCACGACATCGTCGAGACGATCCAGCGTGACCAGCTCCGGCTCGTGACGGAGCGGCCCGGCGGGGTGCTCGTCGTCCAGGGCGGGCCCGGCACCGGCAAGACGGCCGTAGGGCTGCACCGGGTGAGCTGGCTCCTCGACAACCGGCACATGACCGCCGACGACGTCCTGGTGCTCGGGCCCAGCCGCGGATTTCTGCGGTACGCGGCGAGTGCCCTCGTGGAACTCGGCTCCAACGGTGTGACCATGCTCGATCTGCCCTCGTTGTGGTCGGGCGGCACCGCCGACCGCGACCCGCACGACGTCGCCGTCGTCAAGGCCGACGCGCGGATGAGCCGTGTCCTGCGGCGCGCCGTCGACAACCTCACGACCGACACGGCCGAGCGGCTCGAGGCACTCGTCGGCGGACCGGTGTTCTCCTTCGAGCTCCGGCGTCGCGAGGTCGAGGTGCCCGTCGTGGAACTCGCCGACATCGCGGCCGCCGCGCTCTCCGCAGACAGCCCCTACGAGGTGCGTCGAGAGGGCTGCTTCCGGCAGATCGTGCAGCATCTCACCCAGGCCTACGTCGGGCTGCTGCCCGGTCCCGCCGACAGCGACTACTTCGACGTCATCCGTCAACTGCGTCCCGTCAGCCGCCTCATGCGGCGCATCGCACCCGAGCTCTCGGCACGCGACGTCCTGCGCCGGCTGCTGTCCGGCGCCCCCGTGCTGGCCGCCGCCGCCGACGGCGTCCTCACCCCCGAGGAGCAGGCTGCCCTCGTCGCCCATCAGGAGAGCCGCGCACGATCCGCACCTGCCCGGTTCGGGGCCGAGCCGAGTCTCGAAGACCTGGTCCTCCTTGACGAGCTGGAGTTCCTGTTGTCCGGGCGGCCCGAGCGGACGTACGGGCATGTAGTGGTCGACGAGGCGCAGGACATCACGCCCATGCAGGCGCGGGCCCTCGCCCGCCGATGCCCCGGCGGGTCCATGACCGTCCTGGGAGACCTCGCCCAGGCGACCGGCCCCTTTCCCTACCGGGACTGGGAGGAGATCGGTACGACGCTCACCGGCCGTGACGGCTGGCGGGTGGCCGAACTGCTGACCGGGTTCCGGGTGCCCTGCGAGGTCATGGACTACGTGCGCCCGCTCGGCATGTACTGCGCTCCCGGAGTCGGTGTGCCCGACTCCGTGCGACGGACGGGTACCGCCGTGGCCGCCGTCCAGGGCGGCGACCCGGCACAGCGGGCCGCCGAGCAGGCCGTCGCCCTCGCCTCGGGGCCGGACGGCGCCGCGGTCGGCCGTACGACCGCGGTGATCGTCCCGCAGGCGGCACGCTGGAAAGAGGCAGTGGCCACAGCCGTGCCGGACCCCGAGACCGTCGCGGTGCTCACCGCCGAGGAGGCCAAGGGCCTCGAATTCGACCATGTCGTCGTGGTCGAACCCGCGGCGATCGCCGTGGACGACGACACCGGGCCGCGTCGCCTGTACGTGGCGCTCACCCGCTGCACCCAGTCCCTGACGGTGGTGCACCAGCGTCCGCTGCCCCGGTGGATCGGAGGGCCGGGGAACCCCGTGCCGACTCCGAGGCAGTTCATGGCTCAGGTAGGCCGCAGGAAGAGCCCGCACGGTGGATCCGGGCTGTGCACCCGCTATCGGGTGGACGGGGCCAGATGCGAGAATGAGACGCGGCAGCCGGACGGATGGTGCCGGAAACCGGGCTGCGGCGGGTTCCGGACCGCGCAGCCCGCATCCCTGGGCAGGAGCTACCTCGGGGTCCCCAAGGAGGGTGTGACCGAGGCCCGACTGGAACTGTCGCCGGAACGCGTCTCCGACATCCGCATCACGTCGGCCGCGTGCGGCGCCTTCGTGGTCCGGCATCGGGGCAGCCTCGGTGAAGCCGCCGTCGAACTCCACGCGATGCTGGCCCCGTTCCTGGCCGGGGGCCGCCACCTGCGCACCGAGAACGGATGGCTCCTGGACCTGGAGGGCTACCGGCTGGTGCTGGACGCGGACGCTCGCGCGGTGACCGCGTACATGACTGGCCATCCCGAGCGCAGCTTCGCACAGGTGGCGGCGGGAGTGCCTTCTCGCGTCGGACATCAGGCGCGTGGCGCACGGCGATCCGCACTCACCGCGCCGGAGGTCGACGCCGGTCCCCGCCTGCCCGACGACACCGCCGTGCGCGGCCTGAGCATCCCGGACCTGCACGTCACCGCGGGGGCCTGCATCACGTTCGAGCGTCTCTCCCAGTGCGCGCAGTCGGCAGACGGAGAGTTCGTCCGGCGGCTTCGGGAGGACCTCGCGGCCGACCTGGAGACCGGCCGCGTCGAATGGGTGGGGGAACGCCCGGTCGTCGAAGGCGAACACGGCCAGTGGTGGCTGCGGTCCGACGGTCGTGTCCTGACGACGGTCCGTCGGACCGGGACCGAGATCTACCGGGGTTTCGCCGCACCGCGGACCGACGAACCCGCACACGAGGCCGCACACGACGCCGAGTCGGCAGGCGGAGGCGAACCTCCCCACGAAAGGGACCACATGTCGACGACCAGCACCGGCGGCACTGTCACGGGCGCCGTCACGGACCCGCCGGGTGAACCCGGCCTGGCCGGCACGGTCGCCAAACGCGAGCGGGCCGCTCGTTCGCACCGCGCCCACGAAGGCCTGCGGCACCGGCTGCTGGCCGATCTCTACGACCGCTTCGACGAAGTGGGCGAAAGTGCGTACGCCGACGCCTGGACGTACGGCCCCGACGGCACCACCCTCTTCGACGTGCTGGCCGAAGGCCCCCCGGAGTACGAGCGGATCCGCGAGGCCGCCCTGCACCTGCTGGAAGCCTCCTGCCTGCACTCCGACGGGCCTGCCGAGTACCTGGTCGTCGTACTCCCGGCGCCACCGGCGCAGTTCTGGGCCGCCGACGCCGCCGACCGGGCGTTCAGCGTCGGTCTGGCCTGGCGGGACGGCTCGGGGTGGGCAGGACCCGCCGCGGCACGGATCCAGCCGGAGGAACCGGAGGAGCCGGGGGAGGGTGCGCCCTGAGCCGGTCAAGCGCGGTGGTATCGAGCCGGGAGGACCGGCGGCAACGGTCCGACGACCGTGGGACGGGGTCCGGGGGAGCGATGTGGGAACAGATGGTGAATGACGACAGGCCCGCGACGGGCCTCGGGCCGGGCGCGTCCACGCACCGGGCCGACATGGTCGAGGCATGGCGCGAGCAACGCCGGGCACGCCGAGTGCGACCGGACGCGGACGAACCGCGGACGACGGGCCCGGACGGGTTCACGCTGCGCAGATGGCGCAGGGCCGGTGTGTTCGGCGCCGACGCGGTGCGACGTGTGGAACGGCTCCTGGCCGACCTGCGCGACGCCCGGTCCGACGACGAAACCGCGCCCGACTGGGCGCTACTGCTACTGGCCCGCTGCCTCGACGGCGACCCGCTCGCCCAACTGCCGTCCGCCGTAAAGGCCGTGCTCGAACACCGCGACTCCCGTGACGTCGTGACCGCCATGACCGTCGTCCACGAGGCCGGGCTGCCCTGGCTCACCCCGCCGGGACAGACCCGACTCGAACACCTCATGGGCTCCGAACCGACCGTTGTGCCAAGGGAGATGCGCCCCACCCCCACGGAGGACACGGCGGGTGCCTTCGCCGCGCAGTACGCCCTCCGGCATGACGGACTCGCCGGACTGTCACCCACGGTGTGCGCCCGGATCCTTCCCTGGGTGCCGGTCGGGATCGTGGACGACCTGATCGACGCCGGCGTCGTCACGCGTGACGACGAGCCCTGGAAGACGCGTCCCGACGCAGGGGAACGGGACTACCTGCGGGCCAGGCTCACCCCGGAGCAGGTCGATCAGGAGACCGCCGAGGCTCTCGGGTGGCAGGAGTATCTGCGGCGTCGGCGCTTCCTCGACGGCGAACACGTCGACGCGTTGGACGCGGAAGCGGCTGACCCCGCAGGCGAGAACGGCGGCGAAACGGACGAAGACGTCTACAGCCTCCTCGAACGGGTCGCGGAGGGCGATGCCGGTGCCATCAAGGGACTGGAGTACGTCCTGCCCCGGTACCTGGTGTTGACGCTGCGTCAGGTCCGGGACGGTGCCCTCACCGGAAACTGGCCCGCGGACATTCTGGCCGACCGCGGACTATGGCGACTGATGGCGGCGCTGTGGGAGCCGAAGGCCGCCGTGAGCCCCCGGCGCAGCACCTTCCACGCGCTGTCGGCACTGCGACACGCGTACGACTCCCTCTGCGCGGGCGACCTGAAGAAAGCGCGAGCACAGGTGGAACTCCTCGTCGAGCACGACCAAGGCGATCCCGGCCAGGAGGCAGAGGCCTGGAACATGTCCGCCTACCTGGCACTCCTGGACGAGAACCTGGACGGGGCGCTCGCCGCCCTCGGACAGATCGGGGAGAACAGTCCCCGGACGGCACACAACCGAGAACTTCTCGAAAGACGGCGCACCCGGGCACGCAACGACCGGCCCCATCCGTCCAACCCGTATCTGGAACTGGGACTGCCCCATCAGTCGCCGTTCTGGAAACAGCGGTACCGCGACCTGCGGCGGGAGTTCGCGGACGACCGGGAGGAGGCCGCCCGGCTGAACCGCGCCATGCGCCGCATCCAACAGGCGGAGCAACAGGAGGACTTGTCGGACTTCTTCGTGCTGCCCCTGGACGCGGACGCGTTCCGCCTGCCCGACGACCCGCCCGTCACCCTCGTGCCACCCCTCGAGCCGCTGCCGCGGCGGACGGCGCCCCGCCATGCCGACGACGTGGAAACGGTGCGGCGCCGGGCACTGGCCGATCTCCTCCCCACCCTTCTCAACGCGCCCCGGCGCCCGGACCACCAGCACAGGACCACACATTGAGTAAGCCCCGGAATTGGATCAACCAGCCTGACTCCCCGGACCGTCGGCGGGGTGAGAGAGGCAGGTCCATTGATCCTGAACTACTTACCTATCAACCTCACGAACTGCTTAACCCGGCTGATGTGCTGAAGCGCTTCACGGAGAGTGCGCAGGCGCTCTTGGAGAGCGTTCCTGTTGAGAGCAGGCCTAGGCAGGGTGAGATCCTGGCCGCCTTGAGGCAGGGCGTACTCGAGGCGTTCAGGACTCGAGAAGAACATCTGGCGCGTCTCGTGGAGTGTGACCTTGAGGCGCGGGGGTCCGGCAATCGGATGAGCACACTCAAGTGGCAAGTGTCAGTCCGCAAAGCACTTCTCGGACTTGGCGTCCGAGTCGTCGAGTCTCCTGACGAACGTGAACATTTTGTCGTCGTCGAGGGCGAGGGGGAGGAGTTCGAGGTCGTGCGGCCCGCATACATCGACCAGGCGACCGGCAAGGTCATCCTGTCCGGACAGCTGCGCCGGGTGCTCCGCCGACACACACAGCCCGACGACGGCACCGGAACGCAGGACGCCGTGATGAAGGAGGACCAGCCGTGACGGCCACCGGGATCGACTTCGGCACCACCAACTCCGTGGTGGCGCAGTGGCAGGGCGACGACGTGGAGGTGCTGCCGCTCGACGCCCACCACCTCGACGCCGACTGGCGCCGGCCAGGCTTCGAGTTCCTCTTCCCGTCGGTCGTCGGCATGAGCTCGCTGCGCAGCGGCCCGCTCTTCGGATGGGAGGCGAAGCTGCGGTCGGAAGAAGCCGCAGAAGCCTGCAAGCGGCTCCTCAAGAGCGACGAATACGTGAACGTGCAGGGCCGGCGCTTCGCCGCCACCACTGCGGCGGCAGGCGTGTTCACCGCCATGAGAGACGGCGCGCGCCACAACCTCACCGAGATCGACCGTGCCGTCATCACCGTCCCCGCGAACGCCACTGGCGCTGCCCGATACCGCACCCGCGCGGCCGCCCGGTTCGCCGGCATCGACGTGCAGGCACTTCTCAACGAGCCGACCGCCGCCGCCATCTCCTACGTCCACGACATGCGCGAGGACGCCCAGATCCTGGTCTTCGACTGGGGCGGCGGAACCATCGACGTCACGGTCCTCGACTACGAGGACGGGTTCTTCGAGGAGCGAGCCTCGCGCGGTGTGACGGAACTCGGCGGGCTCGAGATCGACCGACGGCTCAGGAGACTCGTCCTGGACAGGGCCCCGGCACGGCGAGAGTGGGCTCCCGCCCAGGAGCGTCAGTTCCGGCTCGACATCGAGCGGAGCAAGATCCTGTTGTCCTCGCAGCCGTCCGTGCGGATCAGGACGCCGGACGACAAGGAGGTGGAGATCTTCCAGGAGGAACTGGAGGAGTCGATCACCGATCTCGTGGACCGAGCCCTGGCCCCGGTCGAGGAGTGCCTGCGGGATCTTCATATGGCGCCGCTCGACGTGGACGACGTCCTCATGATCGGCGGTACCAGCCAGATCCCGAGCGTACGGGCGGCGGTCGCCGAGGCCCTGCAGATGGACCCGGTGCCGACCCAGTTGTGCGATCCGATGACAGCCGTGGCCCGCGGGGCGTCGATCGCGGCAGCCGTGCTGGCCAAGGAGACGCCCGGCGTCATCCAGGTCGCCAACAGCCACGCACTGGGGACCGTCGTCAAGGCGGCCGACGGACGGCGGAAGTTCAGCGAGATCATTCCCCGCAACTCACCGCTGCCGTGGAGCGAGCGCAAGAGCTACACCCCCAAGCGCGACCACGAGCGCAAGCTCACGGTGGAGATCTGGGAGGGTGACCCCGACAAGGAGCTCTCCGACTCCGACAATGTCCAGCTCACCGAGTTGACCCTGAACTACCCGACGCCCCGGGTACGGGAGGAGTCCCGTTTCGACCTGGAGTACACCTATGACTCCGACGGCCTGCTGCATGTGAAGGCCACCCTGGAGCACACGGGCCAGGTCGTGGTGGACGAGGAGGTGAAGAGCTTCGGCTCCGGCGGGGCGACTCCCGAAGTACGCAAAGAACTTGACGACCTGTTGACGGCAACCCCCGTGTCCTCGCAGCTGCTGCGGGGCAACGGGGCCGAGAAGGTTACCCGTCCCGCTGTCTCGCCTTCCCAGGTCGGTGGACCGGGGGAGGGCGACGAGGTTCACACGCTGGTGGTCGACGGCTCCAACCTGGCCTGGATCGGCCATTCGCCGAGCCGACCCGGCGTGTACGAGGAGGGCGACCGGCCGAGTTTCGCCCAACTCCTGGACGCTCGCGTAGTGCTCGCCAAGAAGTTCCCCGGGGCGGACATCCACGTGGTCGTGGATGCCACCTTCCGGCATAAGGTGGCGGAGGAGGAGAAGGCGGCCGTCGTCGCCGCCCTGAGCAAGGGAGACATCCTTCAGCCACCGGCGGGGACGGAAGGAAAGGGCGACGCACTGGTCGTGGCCATCGCGGACGAATCGGGTGCGGTGGCAGTGACCAACGACAACTACGTCGAGCTGCAGAGCCGTCATCCGTGGCTGCGTGAGAGCGGACGAGTCCTCGGCGCCACGTACACCAAGGGAGTCTGGATCTTCACTCCGCGCACCTGTGTTGCGCCCAGCCTGAGGAGCTGAGCGCCGCCACTGACAGCCTGTCACCGAAGCGCCCGACCCACGGGGCTGCGCACCACGGGATGCGTGGCCCCGCATCAGCAGTATGTACTCGAGCCCATAGTGTCGAGCGCGGGCAGACCGCCCGGGGCGGAACCGCTTGTTCCGCGCCCCCTGCCCTGAAACGCTCGGCCGCATGGTCACCTTCACCGCCCACGACGGAACCCGCCTCGCCCACCACGAGTCGGGAGACGGGCCGCCCCTGGTCTGTCTGCCCGGCGGGCCCATGCAGTCCGCCGCATACCTGGGCGATCTGGGCGGGCTCACGGCTCACCACCGGCTGATCGGGCTGGATCCGAGGGGCACGGGGGAGTCGGCGATTGCGCCGGACGCGTCGTCGTACCGGTGCGATCGCCTGGTCGAAGACGTCGAGGCCCTGCGTGAGCACCTCGGCCTCGATCGTATGGATCTGCTCGCCCATTCCGGCGGGGCCAACCTCGCGGTGCTCTACGCCGCCCGCCACCCCGACCGCGTCGCCCGTCTTGTGCTGATCACCCCGAGTGTCTACGCCGTCGACCTCGAGATCACCGCGGAGGACCGTCTTGCCACGGCACGGCTGCGTCGGGACGAGCCGTGGTTCGCCCCCGCGTACGCGGCCCTGGAAGCGGTTACCGCCGGGCGGGCCACGGCCGACTCCTGGAACGCCGTCGCGCCCTTCTGGCACGCCCGTTGGGACGAGGCGGCCCGTGCCTTCGACGAGGCCGGTGAGCGGGCGAAGAACCACGAGGCGGCGGCCGTGTACACGGCCGAGGGCGCCTTCTCCCCGGCTGCCACCCGCGCGGCGCTGGCCGCCTTCCCGTCGCCGGTCCTGCTCCTGGCGGGGGAGACGGACCTGGCGGCTCCCCCACCCGTGATGCGGGAGTTCGCGGAACTGTTCCTGAAAACGGAACTCGTCGTGCAGCCGGGAGCGAGCCACTTTCCCTGGCGGGACGATGCCGTGCGGTTCGTGTCGATCGTGAGGGAGTTCATGGAGCGCTGACGGGCCGACCTGGTCGCCGTGCGGTGGGTCGGCCCGTCCGGCGGGGCAATCAGCCGGGGCGCATCAGCCGGGGCGAATCAACTCGGGCGCATCAGCAGTCCCGCAGCTCCGCCGACTGGTTCAGTACCTGCGCCCGCGTCGAGGTGAACCGCGCGTACGTGGAACCGCCCCGTGCCGCCGGGCGGAAGGCGGCCACCCGGTGGCAGTTCTGGAAGGCCAGGGTCACGCCGAAGTGGCGTTCCAGGCTGCCGCGGATGGCGTCGCCGGCGAGGGCGCGCAGGAGTTGGCCGCGCTCCTGCTCGGACGGGGGCGGGGTCTGGTTGTCGGTGAACTCGCTGATTCCCGCGTGCAGTTCGGCGGCGAGGCCGGCGATGAGGTCGTAGGCGTAGGGGAGGGACGCGCGGATCGTGTCCACGAAGTCCTCCTCGCGGATGTCACCGGCCTCGGCCTCGAGGAGGAGCTTCGGGGAGACGTCGAGAGACATGGGTGTCCTGCTCTGGTGGAGGGTGGGGGAGGGGCCGTGCCCGCCTCGACGCGCGCGGGGTCTTCGCGGGGGGTCTTCTCAGGCCAGTGACGCCGGGCCGGGGACGAACTCGGGGTCCACCTGGGCGGCCAGGTCCTCACCGGTCGCCGCGTCCGCCCAGGCGCGGGCGTTGCGCAGGTGGAACTCCACGGCGTGGCGGTGCAGGGCCGGCCAGTTCTTCTCACGGGCGTCGACCGTCTCGCGCAGGAGGTCGACGGCGTGGCGGTTGACGTCCTCCAGCTCGCCCTGGGGATCGCCCCGTTCGGCCGAGCGGACCCAGGGGGAGACGACGAGGTGGGTGAGGAGGTCGTCGCCCACCTCCTCCTTGAGGAAGAGCAGGTCGTCCTCGCCGGTGACCTTGTTGCCGACCACGGCGAGGGGGATGCCGAACTCGCGGGCGTGGTCGCGGTACTGGCGGTAGACGGAGACGCCCTTGCGGGTGGGTTCGGCCACCAGGAACGTCATGTCGAACCGGGTGAACAGGCCGGAGGCGAAGGCGTCCGCGCCGGCCGTCATGTCCATCACCAGGTACTCGCCCGGTCCGTCCACCAGGTGGCTCAGATAGAGCTCCACCGCGCCCAGTTTGGAGTGGTAGCAGGCCACCCCCAGGTCGCTCTCGTCGAACTCGCCCGTCACCATCAGCGGCACGCCGCCGACCCGCTGGACGTGCCGCGTGTGCAGTGCGTCGTCGCCCAGCAGGCGCAGCAGCCGGGAGCCCCGGCCGGGCGGGGTCGTCTTGACCATCGCCTCGCGGGAGGTGATCCGCGCGTTGGTGCCGCGCAGCAGGTCCTTGATGTCGCCCAGATGCGCGGCCAGGGGCGGGGCCTCGAAGGGCGCCGTGTCCGCCGCGGGGTCCAGGGCCTGGGACAGATGCTGGTTGATGTCGCCGTCCACGGCCAGCACCGGTGCGCCGGATCGCGCCAACTGCCGGGCGAACAGGGCCGACAGGGTCGTCTTGCCGCTGCCGCCCTTTCCCACGAACGCGACGCGCATCACAGCACCCCCTTGTTGAAAATGAAAGTCATGTGGCTAGATTTAGGGGCGCGCTGTGATCTCTGTCAAATCCGGGAGGGATGGTTAAGTGATCAACTTGCTCCGCTTAATGCATATGATGCGCAGGTGCATGATTACTGCATCAGGCCCGCGGGCCCCGAGGACGTCGACGGCGCCCGAGCCGTCATGCTCGACACCGTCTACCGCGAATTCGGCACCGGTTACGTGCCCCGCTGGCACGGCGACATCATCGACCCCGTCGCCGCCTACCTCGTCCCGGCCCGCCACACCCTGCTGGTCGCGCTCGACGGCGAGCACGGCGAGGTCGTCGCCACGGCGGCCCTGGACTCCCGAGGTCCCGCGCATCCGCCGAACCCGCGCCATGTCGCCGACCGCTACCCCTGCGGCACGACCGCGCAGCTGCGCCGCGTCTACGTCCGCCGGGAGCACCGCCGACGCGGCCTCGCCCGGCGGCTGGTCGCCGAACTCCTCGCCTTCGCGGTCGCGGACGGCGGCTACAGGGCCGTCTATCTGCACACGGACCCGGCCGTGGAGGGGGCCGAGGGATTCTGGCGCTCGCTCGGCACCGTCGTGCACGACGAGCGGGAAGGGGTGACCGGCGGCCAGGGCATCGTGCACTTCGATGTCCCCCTCGGTGCCCCTCTCGGCGTCCCCCGCGACGTCCCCCTCCCCGCTTCTCCCTCCTCGTCCGCCCCCTCCGCCCCCGCTGCCTCTTCCTCCTCCCGCCCTCGTCCCACAGGCCGGTAACTCCATGCGCTTCCCCCGCCGTCCCCGTCCCTCCCGCGGTCCCCGTCCTCCCCGGCTGCTCGCCGCGGTCTTCCTCACCCCGCTGCTCGCCGGCTGCTTCGCCTCCTCCGGTGGCGAAGACGGTGCGGGCTCCGGCGCCGACGACGGCTCCCGGCTGCGCGTCGCGCTCGCCTTCCCGCCCGCCGAGAACCTCTCCCCCTACGGCGCCGACGCGACGATCCTCAGCCGACTCGGGGTCACCGAGGGGCTGACCGCCCTCGACGCCAACGGCGCCGCCGCTCCCGCGCTCGCCGCGTCCTGGCGCCGGGTGGACGACCGCGACTGGCTGTTCACCCTGCGCGAGGCCGCCTTCCAGGACGGTACGGAGGTCACGCCCGCGGCCGTCGCCGCCTCCCTCACGCACGCCACCGAGGCCCGGCCGGTCCCGGCCGCGCTCTCCGGCGTCACCCTCACGGCGAAGGCGGAGGGCGGTACCGGCGTACGCGTCACCACCGCCGCCCCCGACCCGGTCCTGCCCCTGCGCCTGTCGAGCCCCGGTCTCGCCGTCCTCGCTCCGAAGGCCTACGGGAAGAAGGGCGCCGTCGATCCGGTCGGCACCGCCACCGGACCCTTCGAACTCACCGAGGTCACCGGCGCCACCGCCGCCGACCTGGACCGCTTCGACGACTACTGGGGCGGCCGGGCGCAGGCCTCCGGCGTCGAGGTGACCTTCATCGCCGACGGCACCGCCCGCGCCAACGCCCTGCGCACCGGACAGGTCGACCTCGCCGAGGGGATACCGGTCGCCCAGGCCGCCACCCTCGACGCGGACACCCGCCGCGAGACCGCCACGACCCGCACCACCAGCCTGCTGCTCAACGCGAAGTCGGGTGTCTTCAAGGACCCCGCCCTGCGGGCCGCCGCGCGGGCGGCCGTCGACACCTCGGCCCTCGCCGAGGGAGTCTACGAGGGGCACGCGGACGCCGGCGCCGGCATCTACGGCCCCGCCGTCACCTGGGCCGAGGGCAAGCGGGTCCAGCCCGCCGGTCGTGCGAAGGCCGGCCGTCCCGGCGGTGTCTCGCTCACCCTCGCCACCTACGACAACCGGCCCGAACTACCGGAAGCCGCACAGGTGTTGAAGCAGCAGCTGGAGAAGGCCGGCTTCAAGGTGAAGCTGGAGGTGCGTGAGTACTCGAGGCTGGAGAGCGACGCGCTCGCGGGGAAGTTCGACGCCTTCCTCGGCGCCCGCAACAGTCTCCTCGACACCGGCGACCCCGTCTCCCTCCTGGCCAGTGACTTCACCTGCGACGGCGGCTACAACCTCGCCCTGCTGTGCGACAGGGGTGTCGACCGGGCGGTCGCCGAGGCGCAGACGGTGGCCGACACCGGTGAGCGGCAGGACGCAGCCCTGGCCGCCGAGGCCGCGATCCTCGGCACCGACGCCGTCGTCCCGCTGGTCCACCAGCGCGTCATCACCGGCGTCGGCGCCGAGGTCGGCGGGGTGCTCCTCGATCCGTACGAGCGCACGCTCGTAGGTGCCGGGACCCGGCGCTGACGGCATGAGGAGCAGGCTGGGCACGCTGCTGTGGCGTGCCGTGCTGGCCGCGCTGCTGGTGTGCGGCATCGGGCTGCTGCCCTGGCTGTCGCACACCGACCCGGCGCTGACCGTGTTGAAGGCGCGGTCCGCCGACCGTGACGCCACACCCGAGGTCCTCGCCGACATCCGAGCCCAACTCGGACTGAAGGAAGGACCGTTGGGCCTTCTCGGGCAGTGGCTCGCCGGGTTGCCGCGCGGGGACGCCGGACGGTCGTGGATCTCCGGTGCCGATGTCCTGCCCGGCGTCATCGAGGCGCTCGGCGCGTCGCTGCTGCTGATGGTGGTGGCGTTGGCGGTCGCCCTGGTCACCGCCGCCGGCGTGGGTGCCCGCACCCTGCACCTCGGTGCCCGGCGGCGGCTGGAGGGCCGGCCCGCCGGCTGCTCCGGTTCCGCCGTGCTCGCCGCGCTGCCCGAGTTCCTCACCGCTTCCGTGCTCGCCACCGTCGTCGGGGTGCAGTGGGGATGGCTGCCCGCTCTCGGCTGGTACGGCCCGCAGTGGACGGTGCTGCCCGCGCTCGCCCTGGGCCTGCCGGCCGGCGCGGTGCTCGGACGCCTTCTCGACGACCAGTTGCCGGCCGCCTTCGCCGAGCCCTGGGCGGTGGCCGCCGCCGCGCGCGGACTGCCCGGCCGGAGCATCGCCCGCAAGGCGCTGCGCCGCTGTGTGCCCGGACTGCTTCCCAACCTCGGGCTGTTCGTCGTGGGGCTGACCGGCGGATCCGTCGCCGTGGAGCAGATCTTCGACATCCCCGGGCTCGGCCGGACCACCCTGCAGGCCGCGATCGCGCAGGACCTGCCCGTCCTCCAGGCCGGCACCCTCGTCCTCGTCGTCCTCGCCGCAGTCGCCACCGTCGGTGCCCGGCTCGCCGCCCGGCTGCTCATCGGCCCCGCACTGCGCGACGGCGCATTGCATACACTCCACCGTCCTTCGCCGCCCGTCCGCAGGATCCTGCCTATTGCATACGGTCTTCTGCTGTCCGTCGTCATCTCTCTCGGCCTGCCCCGCGATCCGCTCGCCCTCGACACCGCGGCCCGCCTCCGACCCCCCTCCGCCGCACACCCGTTCGGCACCGACGCCCTCGGCCGTGACGTCCTCGCCCGGGTCGCGCACGGCGCCCTCGACACCCTGCTCCTCGCCCTCGCCATCAGCGCGGTCGCCCTGACGGCCGGAGTGCTGCTCGGGCTGCTGCCCCGGTTGTCCGCCCCGCTCGTCGACACCGTCAACGCCGTACCGCCGGTGCTCGCGGCCCTCCTCGTCGCCGCGGTCTGGGGCGGCGGGTCCGCCACGCCCGTGCTCGCCGTGGCCGTCGTGGCCTGGGCGCCGCTCGCCGCGCACACCTCCGCGCTGCTGCGCCAGGAGCGGGCCACGCTTCATCTGACCGCCACCCGCGCCCTCGGCGCAGGCCCCGGGTATCTGCTGAGGAGCGAGCTCCTGCCCGCCGTCCTCCCGCCCGTGGCCCGGCACGCCCTCCTCCGGCTGCCCGGCATCGCCCTGGCCCTGGCCTCGCTCGGCTTCCTCGGCCTCGGCGCCCAGCCACCGTCCCCCGAGTGGGGGCTGCTTCTCGCCGAGAACCAGCCCTACGCCGAACGCGCACCCTGGGCGGTCCTCGCCCCCGCGGCCGTCCTCGCCGTCCTCGGCGCCCTGGCGGTGACCGCGGCCGGCGGACTGCGACGACCGAGGCCGCGGCGTCCTCGTACGGTGGACCCGATCGCCGGGGAACGGCTCTCCACGCGACCGGAGTTGGTGGGAGCCGAATGACGGCGACACGGCTTGCCCCGCGTCGTGGCGCGAAGGGGGCGCCTGCGCTCTCCCCCCTCCTGCGCCTGCTGATCCTGACCCAACTCGCCTTCAACATGGGCTTCTTCGCCGTCCTGCCGTTCCTCGCCGGGCATCTGGGCGAGGCGGTCGGCATGGCGGGCTGGCTGGTCGGGTTCGTGCTGGGGCTGCGGACCTTCAGCCAGCAGGGGCTGTTCGTGGTCGGCGGGGCCCTCGCCGACCGGTACGGCGTCCGGCCCGTCGTCCTCGCCGGATGCGTGCTGCGCATCGCCGGGTTCGGCTGGCTCGGACATGCCGAACAGACCTGGACGGTCATCGGGGCGGTGCTGCTGATCGGGTTCGCGGCCGCGCTGTTCTCACCGGCCGTCGAGTCCGAGGTGGCGCGGCAGGCCGTCGTGCACGAGGAGTCGGGCGGTGGGCCGCGAACCCGGGTGCTCGCGCTGTTCACCGTCGCCGGGCAGGCCGGGGCGTTCGTCGGGCCGCTGCTCGGCGCACTGCTCCTCGCCGTCGACTTCCGCGCGGTGTGCCTGGCCGGAGCCAGCGTCTTCGTCCTCGTCCTGGCCGCTCACGCCCGGCTGCTGCCGCAGCACATCCCCGGCCGCTCCCGGGTCCAAGTGCGCGGCGGAATCGGCCCGTTGCTCCGCAACCGCCGTTTCCTCGCCCTGTGCTGCGCGTACGGCACCTATCTCCTCGCCTACAACCAGCTCTACCTCGCCCTGCCCGCCGAGGTGGAGCGGGCGGCCGCCTCGCAGGCGCCGCTCGCCTGGCTGTTCGCGCTGTCGTCGCTGCTGGTCGTGACGGCCCAGTTGCCGGTCACCCGGTGGGCGGGGGAGCGGATCGACCTGCGCCGCTCGATGGCGGCCGGGCTCGTGCTGATCGCCGCGGGATTCGCCGTGGTGGCCGTGGCCCGGCCCGCCGGACGGACCGGGACGGCCGGGCTGCTGCCCGCGGCCTGCTTCGTCCTGCTGCTCACGCTCGGTCAGATGCTCGTCGTGCCCGCCACCCGTGCCTGGGTGACCGACCTCGCCGACGAGGGCCGGCTCGGCCTGTACACCGGGGCACTGTCCTCGGTCTCCGGGCTGATCGTGCTGCTCGGCAGCGCGGCCACCGGCACCCTCCTGGACGCCGGGCTGCCCCCGGCCGTCCCCTGGCTCCTCCTGGCCGCCGTACCCGCCGCGGCCGTCGCGCTCCTTCCCCGGCGGACGTGAACCCGGAAACGCGGGAGCGCGGGAGCGCGTGAACCCGGGAGCAGGGAAACGGATAGCAGGGGAACGCGTGAACGCGGGCGCGCCGGAACCGGGAGCACGTGAACGCCGCAGCGGCGGTCGACGTATCAGTCGGGCGTGGGAGGATCCCTCACCATGAGTGCGTCCCCGGCCGTCCGGAGTCTGCGCGCCGCGGTGTTCGCCGCGGTGTGCGTGCTGCTGGCCGCCGCCGGGCACGGGCTCGCCACGGGCGACACACCGCCGCTGTGGGCGGACGGCGCCGGATTCCTGGCCGTCTTCACCGCCGGGTGGCTGCTCGGTGCCCGGGAACGCGCCCTGCCCGGGATCGGCGCGGCCATGCTGGCCACCCAGGCCGGCCTGCACGTCGCCTTCGACGCGGCCCGCTCCCGTACGGCCTCGCGGACCATGCCCGCGATGCCCATGACGTCCGCGCACGGTACGCATGCGTACGGTGTGCACGCGCACGGCATGCACCTGCACGCCCACACCGCCTCGGCGATGACCGCGCACGCGACGGCGGCCCATGTCCTCGCGGCGCTCGCCGCCTCCTGGTGGCTGCGGCGCGGAGAGGCCGCCCTGTGGTCGCTGCTGCGCTGGGCGGTCGCCTTCCTGCCGGGCCTCGCGGCCTGGTGGCGGGGGACCCCCGTCCCGCCGCCCGTGCCGGCGGTCCGTCCCGCCGCCCCGGCGCCCGTCCCCCCGAGGCAGCTGCTGCTGCGCCACGCGCTGAGCCGCCGAGGCCCGCCCGCCCCGATCCCGTACGCGATCTGACTCCGAGCTGGCCCCGAGCCGGACCCCCATCCTTACCTGTACGGAGATCACCCACTCATGTCCACGACACACCCCGCCCTGCGCCGCGCCGGTCTCGGCGCCGTGCTCGCCGCCGCCGCGGTCCTCGCCGCCGCCGGTGCCGCCTCCGCGCACGTCACGGTGCACCCCGAGAGCTACGCCAAGGGCGCCACGGACGGCGTCCTCAGCTTCCGGGTCCCCAACGAGGAGGACACCGCGAGCACCACCGAGGTCCAGGTCTTCCTGCCCACCGACCACCCCGTGCTCGGCGTGCTGGTCCATCCGCAGGACGGCTGGACCGCCAAGGTGACGACCACGAAGCTCAAGACACCCGTCAAGACCGACGACGGCACGATCAGCGAGGCCGTCTCCGAGATCACCTGGACCGGCGGGAAGATCGGCGCCGGCCAGTACGAGGACTTCGACGTCGCCTTCGGTCAGCTCCCCGACGACACGGCTCAGCTGGCCTTCAAGACCCTCCAGACCTACTCCGACGGCAAGACCGTCCGCTGGATCGAGGAGGCCGAGGCGGGCGCGGACGAACCGGAGGACCCGGCGCCGGTGCTGAAGCTGACAGCGGCTGCGGCGCAGGACAGCGACAGCACCTCCGACGCGCCCTCCGAGAGCGCGGACGGCGCGAGCGGCGCGGACGGCACCCAGAGCGGCACGGTCCAGGTCACCGCGGCCGACGCCGATGACTCCACCGCCCGCGGACTGGGCGTCGGGGGGCTGGTCGTCGGCGTGCTGGGCCTCGCGGCGGCCGGCTTCGCCGTCGTACGGACGCGGTCGGCTCGGTCGTAACCACGCGGGAAGCCCATGGGGCAGGGCCCGGACCGTGAACCCGGTCCGGGCCCTGCCCCATGGGAGAGGGGGAGCTACACGAGCTCCAGGACCTTCGGCGCCGGAGCCTGCGCGGCGATCCGCGAGGTCCGCCGCAGCCACAGCACGTCCCGGCCGAAGGACCACACCAGCGAGCCCAGCGCCAGCAGGACGACGGCGAAGTTGGCCGCGTACGGCAGCAGGTTCGCGCCCGCCAGCAGCAGCAGGACGCCCTGGAGCGCGGCGACCGTCTTGCGGGCGGTGCTCGGCGGGAGCGGGGCGTTGAGCCAGGGGGCGACGCGGGCCGCCGCGACGAACACGTAGCGCATGCCGCCGATCAGCAGGACCCACGGTCCGAGCGCCATCGAGACGTACACGCTGAGCACCAGGATCAGGAACGCGTCGACCTCCATGTCGAAGCGCGCTCCCAGCGCCGTCGAAGTGCCGGTACGGCGGGCGACCTTGCCGTCGACGCCGTCGAGGATCAGGGCCACGGCCGTCAGACCGACCAGCAGCGTCACCGGCGGCGCGCTCTCGAAGGAGTCCGCGACCAGCGCGGTCACCCCGCCGACCAGCGTCGCCCGGCCGAGCGTCACCCGGTTGGCCGGGCCGAACGAGCGCAGGCTGGAGCGGTGCAGCGCCCGGGAGAGCACCCCCCAGGTGGCGATGGCGAAGACGAGACCGGTCACCCAGCCCGCCGGCCCGAGGCCGATCGCCGAGCCGAGCAGAGCCAGCAATAGGATCTGAACGCCCGCTCCCACAGCGGTCTCCTGCTGGACCAGCCTTGCGTCGTAAGTGTTGTTCAGGGCCACCGCACATTCCTCCGGCCAGATGACAAAGATGATCAGTGCCGCGTACTGTGCGCGGACTGTGCACACCTCGGTACGTGGGCCGGTTGCCGATCGTTCAGGAGGATGCCGATGTCTGTCACCGCTCGTGCGTTCTGGGTCAGCTCTCCGGGTGAAGGAGAGATCCGCGAGGTCGTCCTTCCCGACCCGGCCGAGGACGAGGTGCTGGTGCGCTCGCTGTGGTCCGGCGTCAGCCGTGGCACGGAGACCCTGGTCTTCCGCGGCGGGGTGCCCGAGAGCCAGCACGCGGCGATGCGGGCGCCGTTCCAGGAGGGCGACTTCCCGGCGCCCGTGAAGTACGGCTACCTCAACGTCGGGGTGGTGGAGAAGGGACCGGCGGCGCTCGTCGGACGCACGGTCTTCTGCCTCTACCCGCACCAGACGCGGTACGTCGTCCCGGCGGCGGCGGTGACGGTCGTACCGGACTCGGTGCCCGCGCCGCGGGCCGTCCTCGCCGGCACCGTCGAGACGGCCGTCAACGCGCTGTGGGACGCGGCGCCGCTGGTCGGCGACCGGATCGCGGTGGTCGGCGGCGGCATGGTCGGCTGCTCGGTGGCCGCGCTGCTGGCCCGCTTCCCCGGCGTCCGCGTGCAGTTGGTGGACGCCGACCCGGCACGGGCGAAGGTCGCCGAGGCCCTCGGTGTCGACTTCGCCTCCCCCGAGGACGCCCGGGGCGGTCTCGACCTCGTCGTGCACGCCAGCGCCACCGAACAGGGCCTGGCCCGTTCCCTGGAGCTGCTGGCCGCCGAGGGCACCGTCCTCGAACTGAGCTGGTACGGCGACCGGAAGGTCTCCCTCCCGCTCGGCGAGGACTTCCACTCCCGGCGGCTCGTCATCCGCAGCAGCCAGGTCGGCACGATCTCCCCGGCCCGACGCTCCAGCCGGACGTACGCCGACCGGCTCGCGCTCGCCCTGGAGCTGCTGGCCGACCCGGCGCTCGACGCCCTCGTCACCGGAGACAGCGCTTTCGAGGAGTTGCCGGACGTGATGCCGAAGCTCGCGGCAGGCGAGATTCCGGCCCTGTGTCACCGCGTCGGGTACGGGCAAGAGCGCCTGACCTGAGAAAAGAGTGAGATCGGGCTGAACACGGGGAAGTGAAGGTCCGTACTACACGGCATCCCCCGGGCGGCCAACGGCCGGGGGGAGCAGAGGCGCCGCACCTGGAGGGTCGTCCGTTGTTCAGTGTCACCGTCCGCGATCACATCATGATCGCCCACAGCTTCCGCGGCGAGGTCTTCGGACCCGCGCAGCGCCTGCACGGAGCGACGTTCCTCGTGGACGCCACTTTCCGCCGTGAGCAGCTGGACGACGACAACATCGTCGTCGACATCGGGCTGGCCACGCAGGAGCTCGGCGCAGTGGTCAGCGAGCTGAACTATCGCAACCTCGACAACGAGCCCGACTTCGCCGGGGTCAACACCTCGACCGAGTTCCTGGCCAAGGTCATCGCGGACCGGCTCGCCGAGCGGATCCACAAGGGGGCGCTCGGCGAGGGCGCCCGGGGCATCGCCGCCATCGCGGTCAGCCTGCACGAGTCGCACGTCGCCTGGGCGAGTTACGAGCGTGCGCTGTGACCGACGTGACCCTGGAGAAGGCGGCCGTGCCCAAGGCCCCGCTCGCGTACGTGCCCGCGCAGGCCCCGCTTCCCAAGATCGGCGGGATCATCCCCATGTCCCTGCGCTCCGTGCAGTTCGTGATGCCGGGCGGTGTCGACGACCCGGCGAACCCGAGCGGCGGCAACGCCTACGACCGGCGCCTGTGCCTGGATCTGCCCGGCTTCGGCTGGCAGGTGCACAAGCACCAGGTGTCCGGTTCCTGGCCCCGCCCGGAGGCGGCCGCCCGCGCGGAACTGGCGCGGACGCTGCGGGAGTTCCCCGACGGCACGGTCGTCCTGCTCGACGGGCTGGTGGCCTGCGGGGTCCCGGAGATCATCGCCCCCGAGGCGGAGCGGCTGCGGCGCGTCGTCCTCGTCCACCTGCCGCTCGGTGACGAGCGGGGCCTCGCCCCCGAGGTGGCGGCCGAACTCGACGCCAAGGAGCGGGCCGTGCTGCGGGCCGTCCCGGCCGTCGTCGCGACCAGCGAGTGGGCGGTGCGCCGCCTCGTCTCCCACCACGGACTCGCCCCCGAGCGCGTGCATGCCGCCGCCCCCGGCGCCGACATCGCCCCTCTCGCCTCCGGCACCGACGGCGTGTCGCGCCTGCTGTGCGTGGCCGCCGTGACCCCGCGCAAGGGCCAGCACCGGCTGGTGGAGGCGCTGGCCGCGGCGAGAGACCTGCCGTGGAGCTGCGTGTGCGTGGGCGGACTCGGGCAGGACCCGGAGTACGTCGCCCATCTGCGCGACCTGATCGCCAGTTACGGCCTTCAGGACCGGCTGGAGCTGGCGGGCCCGAAGGCCGGCGCCGAGCTCGACGCCGCCTACGCCTCCGCCGACCTGATGGTCCTCACCTCCTACGCGGAGACGTACGGCATGGCCGTCACCGAGGCACTCGCCCGCGGCATCCCCGTCCTCGCGACGGACGTCGGCGGACTGCCCGAGGCGGTCGGCCGCGCCCCCGACGGCGGCGTCCCCGGCATCCTCGTCCCGCCGGAGGACCCGGCCGCCCTCGCGGTCGAACTGCGCGGCTGGTTCGGCGAGGCCGACGTACGACGTCGTCTCAAGGCCGCCGCGCGGGGCCGCCGGGCGGCCCTGAACGGCTGGGCGACGACCGCCCAGAGCCTGGCCGGCGTCCTGGGCCGGCTTTCCAGCGAACCCCGGAGGGCTGCATGAGGAAGACGACGGCGACGCCGGCCGACGTGGCACGACGCGTGGGCGGCATTCCGGCACAGCCGGTCCGCAAGGAGGCAGGTTCCGTGGTGGAGTCCCTGATCCCCGACGGCGGCTCCGCGGCCCACGCGGTGGCACCGGGCGCGGAGTCCGCGACGCGGCCGGTGGGCTCGGGCCCGGTGCTGCGGGCGGCGGCCTCCGGTACGGGTGCCGGTTCCGTGCCGCACGCCGTGGCGGCCGGTGTGCAGCCCGCGGGCGAGCCGCAGGGTTCCGCCGCCGACGATGCGGTGCTCGGCGTGATAGCCGGCGCCGGACCGGTGAGCCGGACCGGTGAGCGGCCCACCGTGCGGCTGCGGGACGTCGGGCCGGACGAGCAGCCCCGTTACGCCCCCGAGTGGCTGGAGCTGCGCGAGCCCGCCGACGCCGCCGCCCGGTCGATGGAGCTGCTGGACCCGCTGCGGATCCGGCTCGCCAACCTGCCCGGACGCGGCGGCCTCGCCATCCACGACCTGGGATGCGGCACCGGCTCGATGGGCCGCTGGCTGGCGCCCCGCCTGGACGGCGCCCAGCACTGGATCCTGCACGACCGCGACCCCTACCTCCTGCACTTCGCTGCCGTCGCCTCGCCCCGGGCGGGCGCCGACGGCAGCCGGGTCACCGTCGAGACCCGGCGCGGCGACGTCGCCCGCCTCACCCCGGACGCCCTGCTCGGCGCCTCGCTGGTCACCGCGTCCGCGCTGCTCGACGTCCTCACCCGCGAGGAGGTCGAGACGCTCGCCGCGGCCTGTGCCGGCGCCGGCTGCCCGGCGCTGCTGACCCTCTCGGTCGCCGGACGCGTCGAACTCAGCGCGCCGGACCCGCTGGACGACGAGATCGCCGCCGCCTTCAACGACCACCAGCGGCGCGGAGGCCTCCTCGGCCCCGACTCGGTGACCGTCGCCTGCGAGGCGTTCGCCGCCCACGGTGCGACCGTCAAGGTGCACCCGAGTCCGTGGCGGCTCGGCCCCGAGAACGTGGGCCTGACCGCCCAGTGGCTGCGCGGCTGGGTCGGCGCGGCCGTGGAGGAGCGCCCCGAACTGGCCGAGCGCGCCGAGGCCTACCTGGCCGCCCGGCTGGCGGCCTGCGCGGCGGGCGAACTGCACGTCACCGTCCACCACAGCGACCTGCTGGCACTGGCCCGGCCGACGGGCGGCCTCTGATGAGCGCGGAGACGGCGAGCCCCCGGGTGACGGTCGCGCGCCGGCCCCGGCGCA
Organism: Actinobacteria bacterium OV320; assembly: GCA_001298545.1. Lineage (GTDB taxonomy): Bacteria > Actinomycetota > Actinomycetes > Streptomycetales > Streptomycetaceae > Streptomyces > Streptomyces coriariae. The sequence continues at coordinate 653,758 of LJCX01000027.1, read as the reverse complement.
GCCCCTCGGTGGCCCGCACCGGCGCCGCCGTGTCCGAGGCCCGGATCGGTGTCATCGTGACCGGGCCGCGGGCGAAGAAGCCCTCCCGGCTGCGCGCCCTGCTCGGCAACCGGGCCGTCCGCACGCACTTCGGGACGGTCGCCGGAGTCGCCATCCTCAGCGTGCTGCTGTGGCGGCTGGGCACCGGCGTCTTCATGGACGGACTGCGCCGGATCGACGTGCCGACGCTGCTGGTGGGGCTCGGGATCGGCGCGGTCACCACGGTGTTCAGCGCCTGGCGATGGGCGCTGGTGGCCCGCGGGCTGCGCATCCGGCTGCCGCTCGGCCCGGCCGTCGCCGACTACTACCGGGCGCTGTTCCTCAACGCGGCCCTGCCCGGCGGCGTCCTCGGCGACGTGCACCGCGCGGTACGGCACGGGCAGAGCGCCGGTGACGTCGGACGCGGCGTGCGGGCCGTGGTCCTGGAGCGCACCGCGGGACAGCTCGTGCTGGCCGTCGCAGGCGTAACGGTCCTGCTGACCCTGCCCTCCCCGGTCATGCAGGACGTACGGCACATCGCCCCGCTGGTCCTGCTGGCCGGCGTGGGCGCGCTCGCCGTCGTCCTCGCCGTCCGGATGAACTCCTCGGCACCGCGGCGCGGCGGCCGGCTGCGGGCGGGGCTGGCCGAGGCGCGCGAGGGACTGCTGTCGCGGCGCAACGGGCCGGGCGTCGCCGTGTCGTCGGCGGTCGTACTGGCCGGGCACCTCGGGATGTTCGTCGTGGCCGCGCGGGTCGCCGGCTCCGACGCCTCGGTCCTCGAACTGCTGCCGATCGCCGTCCTCGCCCTGCTCGCCATGGGCCTGCCGCTGAACGTCGGCGGCTGGGGCCCGCGCGAGGGCGTCACCGCCTGGGCGTTCGGCGCCGCCGGGCTCGGCGCGAGCACCGGTCTCGCGGTCGCCGTCGTGTACGGCGTGCTCAGCTTCGTGGCGGCGCTGCCGGGGGCGATCGTGCTGGTCGCCCGCTGGTACGCGGGGCTGCGGGCCGGGGCCGCCGCGAAGACGGGCCCCGGGCTCGACGAGCGGCGTCACGAAGACGTCGCGGCACCCGCTCCGGAGTCGTCGCCCGCGTCGGACTCAGCGGTCGCGGCGGTACGGATTTCGGTTCCCGAAGCCGTCGGAGTTCCCGTGGTCAGCAAGGAGAAATACGCGCCGAAGGAATCCGCCAGGCTCGCCAGGAGTTCCTTCCCCTTTTCCGCGGACCCCAGGGAAGGACGGCCGATGACGCCCGAATCGGTATAGGCGGACATTCCCAGCGTGAGCAGATGACGGCGGTCGTCCGCGACGAAATCGGCCGACTCGTAACCGGGCCGGACGAGTTCGGGGTGGGCGTGCAACAGGATCGACGTCTCGATCTCCCCGGCGTGCATGTCGGTGAGCAGCGAGGTCGACACCCCGGACCGCTCCAGCGCCGCCTCCCAGTCCTCCGGGGCCGGGAAGAGGGCCATCCGCTCACCTGCGGCGGAGGACTCCTGGACGACGTTGCCCAGGACGTAGTTCCCGCCGTGTCCGTTGACCAGCACCAAGGCCTCGACGCCCGAGCGGCGCAGCGACGCCGCTATGTCCCGTACCACCGCGTGAAGGGTCACGGAGGAGATGCTGACGGTTCCCGGCCAGGCCGCGTGCTCGTGCGAGCAGGCGACGGTCACCGGCGGGAGGAGGTGCACCGGGTACGCCCCGGCGATCTCCCGGGCGATGGCGCAGGCGACCAGTGTGTCGGTGGCCAACGGCAGGTACGGTCCGTGCTGTTCGAAGCTTCCGACGGGCAGGACCGCCACCTGTGTCGAGACGCCGGCGCCCCGGGTCCGCACGTCCTCGGACGTGTCCGTCGGGACCAGTCCGTACGCCGCCGACCGTATTTCCGAACCACTCATTTCTTCCCGGCCCTTCGTCTCTGCTTAGGAACCAGATCATGACAGAAAAAATTGGCGTACTCGGCACGAAGACCCCGCAGCGCACCGGTGTGGAACGCGTGGTGAATGCCCCCCTGCCCACCGTGTACGGGAAATTCCAGGCGGTCGGCTACATGGACCACGACCGCGGTGACGAGCAAGTCGCCCTGGTCTACGGCGAGATCGGCACCGAGGACGTACTGACCCGGCTGCATTCGGAATGCCTGACCGGCGACGCGTTCGGCTCCCAGCACTGCGAGTGCGGCGACCAGCTGGCGTCCGCGCTGCGGGCGGTCGTCGCCGAGGGCCGCGGCGTGGTCGTCTATCTGCGCGGGCACGAGGGCCGGGGGATCGGGCTGCTCGGCAAGCTGCGGGCGATGGCGTTGCAGGCGGAGGGCCTGGACACCGTCGAGGCGAACGTCGCGCTCGGCTTCCCGGTCGACGCCCGCGACTACAAGGTGGCCGCCGACATCCTGCGCGACCTGGGCGTCGACTCCGTCCGCCTGATGTCGAACAACCCGCGCAAGCGCGAGGCGCTGGTGGACAACGGCATCCGGGTCGCCGAGGAGGTCCCGCTGCTGATCGAGCCGTGCGAGAACAACATCACCTACCTGCGCACCAAGCGGGAGCGCCTGGACCACCGGCTGCCCCACCTGGACGCGGTGGCGCACTGGTCCTGATCGGGCTTGGGACCGCCGTCCCGAGGGGTAGGGATCACGGCGGCCATGGCGTACGACAGCCCCGGTCCCGGCGTACGGGCCGGTGCCGCCGTGACAAGGAGCCGCTCGGGTGAACACGCATGCCTCGGTAGTCGTCATCGGCGGCGGGGTGATGGGCACGAGCATCGCCTACCACCTCGCCGCCGCGGGCGTCCGTGACGTCCTGCTGGTGGAGCGCGACGAACTCGCCGCGGGCTCGACCTCGAAAGCCGCCGGCGGGGTGCGCGCCCAGTTCTCCGACGAGCTGAACATCCAGCTCGGGGCGCGCAGCCTGGAGAGCTTCGGGCGGTTCGAGGAGGAGACCGGGTACGACATCGGGCTGCACCGCGTCGGCTACCTGTTCCTGCTGTCCACGCCCGAGGAGGTCGCCTCCTTCGAGGCGGGCGTGCGGCTCCAGAACGCGCTCGGGGTGCCCAGCCGCATGATCGACCCGGCCGAGGCGCGGCGCCTCTCCCCGCTGATCCGCACCGACGGGTTACTCGCGGCCGCGTTCTCGCCCGACGACGGGCACTGCACCCCGGAGGCCGTCGTCCACGGGTACGCGGCCGCCGCCCGCCGGTACGGGGCGCGCATCCTGCGGCACACCGCGGTCACCGGCATCGAACGGCAGGGCGCCACCATCACCGCCGTGCAGACCACGCTCGGCCGCGTCACCACCGACACGGTGGTCTGCGCGGCCGGCGCCTGGTCCCGGGCCGTCGGCGCGATGGCCGGCGTGGAGCTGCCGGTGCAGCCGCTGCGCCGCCAGATCGCGGTCACCGAACCGGTCCCCGGTCTGCCACCGGACCTCCCCATGACCATCGACTTCACCAGCAGCCTCTACTTCCACGGCGAGGGCCCCGGTCTGCTGGTCGGCATGTCCGACCCCGACGAACGGCCGGGCTTCGCCACCGACACCCACGACCGGTGGATCCCCCGGCTCGCCGCGGCCATGGAGCGCCGTGCCCCCGCCCTTCTGGACCTGCGCCGCACGGGTGGCTGGGCGGGGCTGTACGAGGTCACCCCGGACCACAACGCGCTGATCGGCGAGGCGTCTTCGGTATCCCGTTTTCTGTATGCGACCGGCTTCTCCGGTCATGGTTTCCTCCAGGGGCCGGCCGTCGGCGAGGTCGTCCGCGACCTGTGTCTCGGCCGCGTACCCTTCGTGGACGTCACTCCCCTGAGCGCCGACCGTTTCGCGGCCGACGCCCCGCGTCCGGAGGCCAATCGCGTATGACCGAACTGCACCTGTGGCTGCGGCACGAGGTCCGCACCACCGAGCGGCGCACCCCGGTCGTCCCCGACGACGCCCGCCGCCTCGTCGAGGCCGGTGTGGAACTGACCGTCGAGGACTCCCCGCAGCGCGTCTTTCCGGCGCGGGAGTACGAGGCCGTCGGCGCCCGGATCGCCCCCGCCGGCTCCTGGGTGTCCGCGCCGCCCGAGGCGGTCGTCCTCGGCCTGAAGGAACTCCCGGACCGGCCGACGCAGCTGAGGCACCGGCATGTCTTCTTCGGGCACGCGTACAAGCAACAGCCGGGTGCCGCACAGCTGTTGCGTCGGTTCGCCGCCGGGGGAGGGGCGCTCCTGGACCTGGAGTACCTGGTCGACGACGACGGTCGTCGGCTCGCCGCCTTCGGCTTCTGGGCGGGCTACCTGGGCGCTGCCCTGGCGGTCCTCCAGCATCGGGGCCGGCTGACCGCCCCCCTGCTTCCCACCGGCAAGGACGCGTTGGACGAGACGCTGCGTCCGGCAGCCGGTGACGAGGCGTTCACCGCCCTCGTCGTCGGCGCCCTGGGCCGGAGCGGCCGGGGTGCGCGGGCCGCGTTCGCCACGGCCGGAGCCGAACCCACCTGCTGGGACCTGGCGGAGACCGGCGACCTGGACCGCCCCGCCCTGCTGGCCCACGACGTGATGGTCAACTGTGTCCTCGCCACGACCCCGGTGCCGCCGTTCGTCCGCGAGCAGGACCTGGCGGCACCCTGCGCCTGGACGGCTGGCTGCGGGCCTGGGACACGGTCTTCGAGCGGCTGAGGACGGACGACGACGCCGGTATCGCCGCGCTGGCCCAGGAGTTGGCGGCAGCCCACCCGACCACGGACACCGACCGCGACCGCGTGGTCCTCGCCGTGTCGCTGGAGGTGCGGGTGCCCGGGAGCGGCACGGGTGACGGCGGCGAGGCGGGCGATCAGGCCGGGGGTGCGGACAACGGCACGGTGTGGTCCGGGAGTTACCTGCTTGACCTGGAGGGCGACGAGCAGGAGAGCGCGATGGCACGCTGCGTCTCCCGACCGCTCGCCCTGGGCGTCCGGCACATCCTGGACGGCTCCCTGTCACCCGGGCTGAGCCGCGCGGCCGGGACGGCACCGCGCTCCGAGGAATGGCTTCGTGAACTCAGGGACCAAGGGCTCGAGTTCACGCTACGGGCCGCGGGCTGACGGGCCGGTCAGTCGGTGATCGCCTCGTGGACCAGCCGCTTGAGCTCGGGGTAGAGCTTCAGGGACTTCCGCGGCCTCAGCTGGGTCAGGAACTGGACACTCAGCTCGCGGCCCGGGTCGATCCAGAACGTGGTCGTGGCGACGCCGCTCCAGCCGTAGGTGCCGAGCCCGGAGGGAGCCTGGGTGCGGCTCGGATCGGTCACCACGGAGACCCCGAGGCCGAAGCCGACACCGTCGTTGCCGGGTTCGTCGTGGGCGGGGCGGCTGCCGAAGGTACGCAGGTCGGCGCCGCCGGGGAGGTGGTTGCGGGTCATCAGGTCGACCGTCTCGGGCTGGAGCAGGCGCACGCCGTCGAGCTCGCCGCGGCGGCGCAGCAGCTCACTGAAGCGGTGGATGTCGTATGCGGTCGCCACCATGCCGCCGCTGCCCGACAGGAACCGGGGGCGGCCGAACAGCGGCAGGCCCAGGATCCGCTCGATCCCCCCGCTGTCGGCGTCGCTGTACAGCTCCGCCAGTCGGCCGGCCTGCTCGTCCGTGACCTGGAAGCCGGCGTCCGGCATGCCGAGCGGGCGGAAGATCCGCTCGGCGACGAACTCGTCCAGCGGCCGGCCGGAGACGACCTCGATGATCCGGCCCAGGACGTTGGTGGCCACCGAGTAGTTCCACTGCGTGCCCGGCTCGAACTGGAGCGGCAGCCGCGCGTACGCCTCCACCGTCCCGGCCAGGTCCGAGCCCGGCAGCACCGCCGACTCCAGACCGGCCTCGCGGTACAGGGCGTCGACGGGGTGGCAGTGGTAGAAGGCGAAGGTCAGGCCCGCGGTGTGGGTCATCAGATGCTTCACCAGCAGGGGCTGCCCGACCGGGCGGGTGGTGAGGTCGGCGCCCGAGCCCGCCACGTACACCCGCTGGTCGCCGAAGGCCGGGAGGTGGTCGGCGACCGGGTCGTCGAGGCCCAGCCGGCCCTCCTCGACCAGTATCAGCGCGGCGACCGAGGTGACCGGCTTGGTCATCGAGTAGATCCGGTAGAGGGTGTCGGCCTCGACCGGCAGTCCGGCCGCGATGTCACGGTGGCCGTGCGTGGTGAGGTGGGCGACCCGGCCGCCGCGGGAGACGGCCACGAGGAACCCGGGCAGGCGCCCCTCGTCGACGAAGTGGGCGACGTGCTGGTCGAGCCGGTCCAGCGCCTTCGCGTCCAGCCCGACCTCGCTCGGGTCGACCTCTTGCCGCAGCAGTGCCATGGTTTTCCTCCGGTGCGCTTGTTCAAGGTGCGGTCCCGGCCTACCCCGCCCGGACGACCTCAGACCTCATGGTCGCGTAGGGAACGCGTGTGCGGACCCCTTTCGGCACCGTGATCGGTGTGCGTTGCGTCGCTTCCACCAGCCGGGGGACCGACGGGAGGGGCCGCCGGGACGGTCCGCGAACCGCCCGGCAGTGCCCGGCAGACCGGGAGCGCCGCCGCGGCCACGAACGCCAGTACGACCAGGGGTGAGCGCGTCGCCCCGAGGTCCAGGAGCACGGTCGCGGAAGCGACCCCCAGCACCGGCCCGACGTTCATCGCGGTCTGCTGCAACCCGCCGGCCACCCCGGCCGACTCCGCGGGGGCCTCCCGTACGACGACATGGGTGGCCGCGACCATCACGGTGCCGAACCCGGCGCCCACCAGCGCGAACCCGGCGCAGAGAGCGACCGGCGCCGAGGCCCCGGCGAGGACGAGAAGACCGGCGGCGAGGACGACCATCGCTGCGGCGACCGTGGCGCGGGCCCCGGCGCGGCGCAGCAGGACGGCGGAGGTGGGCGCGGCGGCCACCAGCAGCACCGCCAGCGGAAGGCTGAGCAGCGCGCTGCGCAGCGGGGTCAGCCCCAGGTCGTCCTGGAGCACGTAGACGCAGGTCAGCAGTCCGCCGTTGAGGGCCGCGGACGCGATGACGAGCACACCGAGCGCCCCGCCCACCGCCCGCGAACCCACGATCTCCGGTGGCAGCAGCGGGGAGCCCGTCCGGCGCTCGTGCCGTACGAAGGCGGCGCCGGCGAGGAGGGCGACCGGCGCCGACCATGTCACGCCGGGGAGGGTGACGAGGGTGTGCACCAGGCAGGCCAGGGCCACGGCGAGCAGCAGGGCGCCGGGCAGGTCGAGCGGGACACCGGCGGCCGGACCCGAACGGTCCCTTCGGCCCCGGCTTTCGGGGCGGTCCCGGGAAGCGAGGGCGAGCAGGCCGAACACCAGCGCGGGCACGATGTTGAGGAGGAACACGGACCGCCAGCCGAACTCCGTGGCCAGCGCGCCGCCCACCACCGGTCCGGCCGCCGCGGCAACTCCGATGGACGCGGTACGTACGGCGATCGGCGTCCGCAGCCGCTCGGGCGGGTACGCGGCCCGCAGCATCCCCAGCGTGGCCGGCTGCAACAGCGCTCCGAACACCCCCTGCACGACCCGCAGCCCGATCACCCAGCCGACGTCCGGCGCGGTTGCGATGCCCGCCGACGCGGCGCCGAAGCCGAGCATGCCGAGGGCGAAGGTGCGCCGGTGTCCGTAACGGTCCCCGAGCCGCCCGGCGAACACCAACAGGCCCGCCACGGCGACGAGATACCCGGTGCTGGTCCACTGGACCTGGGTGAAGGAGGCGCCCAGGTCGCGGCGCAGGGTGGGCTGGGCGACGGTGAGCACGGTGCCGTCCAGGGCGACCACCATGGCGCCGGCCACGCTGCTCGCCAGGGTGAGCGGCAGGGAGGGGCGGGGGGGCTTCACCGGCCGGCCTCCGGACCGAGATGCGCCTCCAGGGCGGTCCGCAGAAGGGGCACGAAGTCATCGGTCCCCGTGGCGAGTTGGAGGCTTCCCCAGCGCCAGAGCTGGGCGATGCCGTGCAGGTTCGCCCACAGCGCGCCGGCGACCGACCGGGCGTCGGCCTCGGGCCGGGCCCGGCCGACCAGGTCCACCAGGACCCCGAACAGGGGGAGGCTGGTGTCCCGCAGCCGCAAATGACCGCTTTCCAGCAAGTCATGACGGAACATCAGCTCGTACATGCCGGGGTTGCCCAGCGCGAACTCCAGGTAGACGCGCGCCAGTTCGGTCAGCTGATCGCGAGGCCCGGTGGTGCCGTCGCCGAGGGCCGTCGTCACCCGGGCGCCCAGCTGGGCGAAGCCGCGGTGGGCGATGGCCGACAGCAGCTCCAGATGGGTGGGGAAGTAGCGGCGCGGGGCACCGTGCGAGACGCCGGCCCGGCGCGCGATCTCCCGCAGGGTGAGCGCTCCGGCGCCCTCCTGGGAGACCAGATCCACGCCGACGTCGACGAGACGGGTCCGCAGATCGGGGTCCGGCTTCTCGGAGGCGGACTCTTTGGAGGCCGACTCTTTGGATACCGGCTTTTCGGGGTCGCTCATAGACACTGTCTACCAGGTCGGCGTAGACAGTGTCTACTCATGGACCGGCCCGGACGCCGGATCGAGGCGGGGGAAATGCGGCCCGGGGGAATGCGGCCCGGGGCGCCGCCGGTTGTGTCGACATGACTCAGGACACGACGCAGAACGCGCTGCTCGCACTGCTCTCCGAGGGCGGCGGTGGGGTGCTGGTCACCCTCAAGCGCGACGGCCGCCCCCAGTTGTCGAACGTCAGCCACCGCTACTACCCGGACGAGGGCGTCATCCGGATCTCCGTCACGGACGACCGCGCCAAGACCCGCAACCTGCGGCGCGACCCCCGGGCGTCGTACCACGTCACGGCCTCCGACCGCCGCGCCTACACGGTCGCCGAGGGCTCCGCCGACCTCTCACCGGTCGCGAAGGACCCCTACGACGCCACCGTGGAGGAACTGGTCCGCCTCTACCGCGATCTGGCGGGCGAGCATCCCGACTGGGACGACTACCGCGCCGCCATGGTCCGCGACCGCCGGCTGGTGCTGCGCCTGCGGGTGGAGCGGGCGTACGGCATCCCCAGGGGCACCAACGACGGCTAGCCGGGGGACCCGTTGCGGGCGTCGCCGGCACCGCCGGCGTCGCTGCGGGCCTCCAGGGCGCGCAGGACGGCGACCATGTCCGCGCCCGCGTGGCCCAGGGCCACGGTCTCCTCGAACAGGGCGTGGCAGGTGTCGAGGAGCGGGGAGGCCAGGCCGCAGGCGCGTGCGGCGTCGGCGATGAGGCGGTTGTTCTTCAGGACGTCCAGCGCGGCGGCCTGCACCGCGAAGTCGCCCGTCAGCAGCTTGGGCGCCTTCATCCGCGAGACCCCGCTCGCCAGCGGGCCGGCCGCCACGACGTCCAGGAACAGCCGCCGGTCCAGTCCCTGCCGCTGCGCGAAGTGGAACGCCTCGGTCAGGCCGGTCACCTGCGTGATCAGGAACAGGTTCACCGCGAGCTTCATCAGCAGCGCGCCGGGCGCCGCCCCGCAGCGGAACGTCTCGTGACACATCGGGGCGAGCAGCGGCCGTACGGTGTCCACGGCCTCCTCCTCGCCGGCGAGCATCGCCACCAGCCGGCCCTGCTCGGCCGGGACCCGCGAGCCGGACACGGGCGCCTCGACGTAGCGGCCACCCGCCGCGCGCACGTCCGCCTCCAGTGCGCCCGAGTACTCGGGCGAGGTCGTGCCCATGGTGACGACCACGCGCCGGTCGACCCGCGGGCCGAAGTCCGGGGTGCCGCGGCCGAGGACGGTGTCGACGGCGGCCTCGTCGGCCAGCATGAGGATCACGACGTCGGCACGGGCGAACACATCGGCGGGGTCCGCCGCGACCTCGGCGCCGGCCGCCCGCAGAGCCTCGGCGGGGGCCGCCGAACGGTTCCACACCACGAGGGGCGCCCGGGCGCGGGCCAGCCGCAACGCCATGGGGCGGCCCATCACGCCCAGACCGATGAATCCGACCTGCATGGCGCCTGCCTCTCTGCCTCTCCCCGTGTTCTATGACCGCGGTCATAGTAGCGAACTCCATGACGGCGGTCATAGGATTCCCTGGCGCAGGATGCGGCGAGTGCCCCAGCCCGGAGGAGGCCGACCATGCCGGTGCCCGAACGCGGACCCCGTGAGCGGATGGTCTTCAGCGCGGCCCAGCTCATCCGCCGCGAGGGAGTCGGCGCGACCGGAATGCGGGAGGTCGCCGTCCACGCCGGTGCGCCCCGGGGCTCGCTCCAGCACTACTTTCCCGGCGGCAAGCAGCAGCTCGTCAACGAGGCCGTGGACTGGGCGGGCCGCTACGCCGGCAGACGCGTGGCCCGATTCCTCGACGAGTCGGCGCGGGCCGGCGGGCCGACTCCCGCCGGGCTCTTCGCCGCGATGGTGCGCCAGTGGACGGACGAGTACACGGCGTCCGGGTTCGCCGCCGGCTGTCCCGTCGCCGCCGCGACCGTCGACTGCGCGGCTTCCGGCGACGCCACCCGGGAGGCGGCGGCCGCCGCGTTCGCCGCCTGGACCGGCCCGGTCGCCGAGGCCCTGACCGGCATGGGCGTCCCGGCGGCCCGGGCCGGCTCACTCGCCACCCTCATGATCAGCGCCCTGGAGGGAGCGATCCTGATCGCCCGGGCGGAACGGGACGTCCGGGCCCTGACGACGGTCGCGACGGAGCTGGCTCCCCTGCTGGACGCGGCGGTCGAGCGGGCCGTTCCCGGCGTTTCCCAGGACTGAGCGTCACCTCTTGCCGATCACCCCTGCCGGTCACCTCTTGCCCGCCCCCCCTGCGGGTCACCCTTGCCCGTCCGCCCGTCCGCCCGTCCGCCCGTCCGCCGCTCTGCCCCACCGGCCCGCACGGCCGAGCCCCCGGCGCCGAGAAGGCGGCCGGGGGCAGGGGCAGGGGCAGGGGCGAATCTGCGGGGCGGACCCGGGATCAGGCGGAAACCGTTTCCGGCTGGGACGCCTTGTGCGCCCCCCGCTCGCCCAGCTGCTCCGTCGGGATCTTCGCGGTCTCCCGGGCCGACAGGGCCGCGATCACCGGCGGGACGCACAGCGCCGCCGTGAAGAGGGCCACCGAGGACCAGCCGTCGCCGTCCGGGCCGGCGATCTGCGCGGCGAAGGTGACCGCGAAGCCGGCCACCGCGAAGCCGATCTGGGTGCCGATCGCCATGCCGGACAGGCGGACCCGGGTGGAGAACATCTCACCGTAGAAGGAGGGCCACACGCCGTTCGCGGCGCTGTAGACCACGCCGAAGGTGGCGATGCCCAGCAGCAGGATCAGCGGGTAGGAGCCGGTGGAGATCGCCCACAGGTAGGCGAACATCATCACCGCGCTGCCGGCCGCGCCGATCAGGTACACCGGACGGCGGCCGATGCGGTCGGAGAGCGTGGCCCACGCCGGGATGGCCGCCAGCGCGACCACGTTGGCCAGCGCGCCCACCCACAGCATGGAGGTGCGGCTCATCCCGACCGAGTCGCTGGTCGCGTAGGCCAGCGCCCACACCGTGAAGATGGTGCTGACCGAGGCCACGAGCGCGCCCGCGACCACCCGCAGGACGTCCGCCCAGTGGTCGCGCATCAGTACCGCCAGCGGCAGCTTGACGACCTCACCGGTGGCCTGCTGGGCGGCGAAGGCCGGGGTCTCCTCCAGCTTGCGGCGGATGACGTAGCCGGCCACGGCGACCGCGATGCTCAGCCAGAACGGGACCCGCCAGCCCCAGGACAGCAGCTGCTTCTCGGGGAGGGCGGCGATCGGGATGAAGACGAGCGTGGCGAGGAGCTGACCGCCCTGGGTGCCGCTGAGGGTGAAACTGGTGAAGAAGCCCCGCCGCTCCGACGGCGCGTGTTCCAGCGTCATGGAGTTGGCGCTGGCCTGCTCCCCGGCCGCGGAGATGCCCTGGAGGACGCGGCACAGCACCAGCAGGACGGGCGCGAGCGTGCCGACCTGTGCGCGGGTGGGCAGGCAGCCGATGAGGAACGTCGAGACGCCCATCAGGATGAGCGTGAAGACCATGATCTTCTTGCGGCCCACGCGGTCGCCGAAGTGGCCGAGGAAGAGCGCGCCGACGGGCCGGGCCGCGTAGGCGACACCGAAGGTGGCCAGCGACAGCAGGGTCGCGGTGGCCGGGTCGGACTCGTCGAAGAAGACCTTCGGGAAGATCAGTGCTGCCGCGCTGCCGTAGATGAAGAAGTCGTAGTACTCCAGAGCGCTGCCGATCCAGGCCGCCGTGGCGGCTTTCTTCGGCTGGCCGGGAGGTGCGGCGGGGACGGACACGGCGTGCTCCTTCGAGGGAACTCCAACGTACGTGGAGTGAGGCAAGGGGAGTAGGGCCGGTCCCCTGGGGTGCGGGGCGGCTGCGCCGGGTGCGTGCCCGGCTAATTAACCCACTGGGTAGTTAGTAGCGGATGGCTACGGATGTTGCGCTGATGTTTCTCCGCTGTCAATAGGTGGCGCCGAAGGATCTTTGACGGAGGCCCGGCGTCGTTCCACCGGGACCGGTCGGCCCGGTCGGCACCGCTCGGCACGCCGGGCCGGCGCTCCGGCCGAGCCCGTCGGGGCGGCGCGCCGGAGGGTCCTCGGTCGCACCGGCCTGGCGTACCGGCCGACCGGGTCGGTCCGTCGGGTCGGCTCGCCGGACCGGTCCCCGGTCAGTCCGTCGCGCGCTCCGCCGTCAGATAGGCGATCACCATGTCGCCGAGCATGGCCCGGTAGTGCTCCCGCTGCGCCGGGTCCACCAGGTCGCGGCCGAACAGGGCGCCGAACGTGTGCCGGTTGGCCACCCGGAAGAAGCAGAAGGAGCTGATCATCGCGTGCAGGTCCACGGCGTCCACCTCGGCCGTGAAGAGGCCGGACTCCCGTCCGGAGGCGAGGATGCGGCCGATCACGTCGAGTGCGGGGGAGCCGATCCGCCCGAGCTTCTCGGAGGCGGCGATGTGCTCGGCCTCGTGGATGTTCTCGATGCTCACCAGGCGGATGAAGTCGGGGTGCTGCTCGTGGTGGTCGAAGGTCAGCTCCGCCAGCCGGCGGATGGCCGCGACCGGGTCGAGATGCTCGACGTCGAGCTGCTGCTCGGCCTCGCGGATCACTCCGTACGCCCGCTCCAGGACGGCGGTGAAGAGCTGCTCCTTGCCGCCGAAGTAGTAGTAGATCATCCGCTTGGTGGTGCTGGTGCGGGCGGCGATGTCGTCGACCCGGGCCCCGGCGTAGCCGACCCGGGCGAATTCCAGCGTCGCCACGTCGAGGATCTCGGCCCGGGTCCGGGCGGCGTCGCGCAGGCGCCCGTTGCCGTGGGGTCGTGCCGGTTCGTCGACGCTGGTCATCCAGGTTCCTTCGGGCGGCGTGGGTGCAGTGTCGAGATTCTAGAAGCCCGCCCCCGTCCCGTGACGTGTGAGGGCTTCCCTCGGAGTCCGCCTGAGTGTTATGACTAACTCACCAGTTCGTACATTAGCCAGCCGATCAGGAGGTCCGCCGTGGCCGTCGTCTTCAAGGACTCGTATCTCGTCGGACTGATCGGCTCCGGCATCGGTCCGTCCCTCAGCCCGGCGCTGCACGAGCGGGAGGCCGACCGACAGGGCCTGCGGTACCTGTACCGGCTCATCGACATCGACGTGCTGGGTCTGGCGCCCGAGGCGGTGGGCGACCTGGTGCGCGCCGCCCGTGACCTCGGCTTCGACGGGCTCAACATTACGCACCCGTGCAAGCAGCTGGTCATCCCGCACCTCGACGCGCTCGCCCCGCAGGCCGAGGCGCTCGGCGCGGTCAACACCGTGGTCTTCGAGGACGGCCGGGCCGTCGGCCACAACACCGACGTCACCGGATTCGCCGCCTCTTTCGCGCGCGGTCTGCCCGACGTGCCGCTGGAGCGGGTGGTGCAGCTGGGCGCCGGTGGGGCGGGCGCCGCCGTCGCGCACGCCACCCTCACGCTGGGCGCCGGCCAGGTCACCGTCGTGGACGCGCTGGCCGACCGGGCCGCGGATCTCGCCGGTTCCCTCAACCGGCACTTCGGACCCGGCCGGGCCGTGGCCGCGGCCCCCGACCGGCTGGCCGATCTGCTCGCACAGGCCGACGGCGTCGTGCACGCCACTCCCACCGGCATGGCCGCCCACCCCGGCCTGCCCTTCCCGGCCGGGCTGCTGCGCCCCGACCTGTGGGTCGCCGAGGTCGTCTACCGTCCGCTGGAGACCGAGCTGCTGCGCACCGCGCGCGCGGTCGGCTGCGCCACGCTGGACGGGGGCGGCATGGCCGTCTTCCAGGCCGTGGACGCCTTCCGGCTGTTCACCGGCCGCGAGCCGGACAGCGTCGGCATGCTGGCCGACTTCGCGGAGATGGCCCGGGGCGCCGAGCACTCGGCGGGCCATGCCGTATGACGGCAGCGGACCATGGCGTACGACGGCCGCGGGCCCATGCCGTACGACGGTCGCGGACCATGGCGTACGACGGTCGCGGACCATGGCGTACGACGGCCGCGGGCCACGCCCCATGACAGCCGCAGATGTCCGCCCCGCGCCCCCGACGGGTCGCGGCACAGCCCTCGAAGGAGCATGACCGTGCGTACGTCGATAGCCACCGTCTCCCTCAGCGGATCCCTCACCGAGAAGCTCACGGCCGCCGCCCGGGCCGGTTTCGACGGCGTCGAGATCTTCGAGAACGACCTGCTCGCGAGTCCCCTCACCCCGGAGGAGATCCGCGCCCGCTGCGCCGACCTCGGCCTGGGCGTCGATCTCTACCAGCCGATGCGGGACATCGAGGCGGTGCCGGCCGAGGAGTTCGCCCGCAACCTGCGCCGCGCCCGGCACAAGTTCCAGCTGATGGAAAGGCTCGGCGCGGACACCGTCCTGGTCTGCTCCAGCGTCTCCCCGCTCGCGGCCGACGACGACGCGCTCGCCGCCGGGCAGCTCAGCGAACTGGCCGACCTGGCACAGGACTTCGGCATCCGCGTCGCCTACGAGGCGCTCGCCTGGGGACGGCACGTCAGCACCTACGACCACGCCTGGCGCATCGTCGAGGCGGCCGGCCACCCCGCGCTCGGCACCTGTCTGGACAGCTTCCACATCCTGTCCCGCAGCTCCGATCCGAAGGACCTCGAAGGCATCGAGGACATCCCCGGCGAGAAGATCTTCTTCCTCCAGCTGGCCGACGCCCCGCTGCTCGGCATGGACGTCCTGCAGTGGAGCCGCCACCACCGCTGCTTCCCCGGTCAGGGCGGCTTCGACGTCGCGGGACTGGTGAAACACGTCCTGCGCACCGGTTACGACGGACCGCTCTCGCTCGAGGTCTTCAACGACGTCTTCCGGCAGGCCGAGGCCGGCCCGACCGCCGTGGACGCCCGCCGCTCCCTGCTGATCCTCCAGGAGGAGGCCGGGATCCGGGCCCTGCCCGCGCCCGCCGCCCCCACCGGGGTCGCCTTCGCCGAACTGGTCACCCACGACGCCGAACCCCTCGCCGCCCTCCTCACCGGCCTCGGCTTCGCCCGCACCGCCCGCCACCGCGGCAAACCCGTCGAGCTGTGGGAGCAGGGCGAGGCCCGCGTCCTGGTCAACACCGGTCCGGCCGCCCTCCCGCGCTTCCGGCTTCGCTCGCGCGGGGGGACCCCCGTCGACGGCACCACCCTCACCGCGCTCGGCCTGGAGTCACCGGACCCGGCGGCGGCCGCCCGCCGCGCCGAGGCACTGCTCGCCCCCGTCCTGCCCCGCCGTCGCGCCGCCGAGGACGCCCCGCTCGACGCCGTCGCCGCCCCCGACGGCACGGAACTCTTCCTGTGCGCGACGAACCGGCCCGAACTGCCCAACTGGCGCTCCGACTTCGCGGACGTACCGCACGCCCCGGCCGCCTCGGACGCCGTCCGCATCGACCACGTGGCGCTCACCCAGCCCTGGCACCACTTCGACGAGGCGGTGCTCTTCCATCGCGGTGTCCTCGGCCTCCACGCCCAGGAGAGCGTCGACGTCGCCGACCCCTACGGGCTGCTGCGCAGCCGCGCCGTCACCAACACCGACGGCAGCGTCCGCCTCCCGCTCACCGTCGGCGCGGCCCCCGGTGACGACACCGCGCACGCCCGGCACATCGCGCTGGCCACCGACGACGTGGTGGCCGCGGCCCGCCGGTTCACCGAGGCCGGCGGACGCCTGCTGGCCATCCCGGCGAACTACTACGACGACCTCGCGGCCCGCTTCGAGTTCGCCGACGGCGAGCTGGACACCTACCGCGACCTCGGCATCCTCTACGACCGCGACGCGCACGGCGTCTTCCGGCACTGCTACACGCACACCGTCGGCCGGGTCTTCTTCGAACTGGTCCAGCGCGAGGGCGGCTATCAGGGGTACGGCGCCGCCAACGCGCCGGTGCGGCTGGCCGCCCAGCACGCCGCGCGCTGACCTACTGCCGGCTGACCGTCCTGGTCACACCGGCGACGACGGTCGTGGCCAGGATCCAACCGGTCACGATGAGGACGTACGACAGCGTCTGGTACCAGTCCCTCGGCGCGAACGCGCTCTCCTGCCCGAAGGAGATCACGGGCAGCAGCAGGTCGAGGGTGTAGAAGACCGGGTTGAATTCGGGTGCCTCACCCGCCTTGAGCGGGGGCGGGTGGTGCCCGGCGTACGTGATCGAGCCGACCGCCAGCAGGGACAGCAGCCAGACGGCCGCGCGCAGCGGGCGGAACCCGTAGCCGACGGCCGCGTCCTGGAGGTGGCCCCACACCCGGCCGTACCAGGGCAGGGTGCCGCGATGCCGGCGCTGCTTGGCCAGCTGCACCACCCGGGCCGCGCGGTCGTCGCCGATGCGGCGGTAGGCGCCCGTCAACTGCTCGTAGGCGTGCGGGTCGAACGCGCCGTCGTCGCGCTCCAGCATCGGCAGCCGCCGCTCGGCGGGCTCGTGCGGGGTGAGGAAGGTGTAGGTGAGATCCAGCAGCCGGACCTGGTCGGGCAGCATCTCCGGCTCCAGCTGGAGCTGGCCGACCTCGGCGCGCCGCAGATTGAGCCGGCCCTCGATCCGTGGGCCCTCGCGCAGCCAGAGCTCCCCTATGACGCAGCTGCTGGCCCGCAGCGCGGTGCCGCCCGGGTTGGACAGCGAGCTGCGCAGCAGGTCCACCCGGCCGGGGACGCGGGAGCCGCGCAGATCGATCCGGCCGTACGCGCGCAGCCGCCGGCCCAGCAGGTTGGCCCCCACGTCGAGGGACTCCGCGTTCAGCACATGCGCGCCGGGGTTGTTCAGTTCGGCGTCCTCCAGGTCGATCGAACCGGTGACGGAGGCGCCGTCGAGCCGGATCAGGCCCTGGGTGCGCAGCCCGCGGGCGCAGAGGTCGTCGTCGATGGAGACCTGGTTGAGCTGGAGGACGGGCTCCGTGAGGTCCGTCGCGATGACCTCCGCCCCGTCGAGGTACAGGGCACCCGAGATCTGTGCCCTGCTGAGGTGGACTTGGCCGCCGACCCGGCAGCGGGTCAGCCTCAGGCCCCCGTCGATCCGGGTGTGTGACGCGTCCAGGCCGGGCAGCTCGGAGTCGCGCAGGCTGACGTAGTTGAGCTGGGCGCCCACCAGCCGCGGGGCCTCGTCGAAGCGGCAGTGGACCAGGCGGATCATGCTGTCGACGACCGCGTGGCGCAGGTCGAGGAGACCGGTGACGCGGGCCCCGACGACCTTGAGGGCGGCTATCTCCCCCGGTTCGCGGGGGCCGTTGAGGAGCAACGCCCGCAACACGGCAGCCCGTACGCTGCGTTCGGGACCGTTCTCCTCGCCCTGCGCCCGGAAATCGACGGTCGCACCCGTGGCGAAGGCCCGCCGGAGTCGCTGTTCGGCCGGTGTCAGATCGTTGATCTCCATCAGCCGCGACTCTGGCGGGCCTTGCCGAGCGGTGTCAACCGGCTACGCGCGTACGTTCCATTCGGCGATCACGGGACGCCCGTGCTCCGTCGACAGACGGCTCATGGTGCCCGTGGCCAGCTGGAACAACCGCCCCTCGGCGGGCGGCAGTCCGAGCCGGCGGGCCGTCAGCACCCGCAGGACATGGGCATGGGCGACGAGGACGACGTCACCGTCGTCGCGGGCCAGCGCGGTGTCCACCCGGGCCAGCACCCGGTCGGCGCGCCGACCGATCTCCTCGGGCGACTCGCCGGGGTGACCGGCCGGTCCGGGCGGCACGCCGTCGGTCCACAGGTCCCAGGCGGGACGGGTGCGGTGTATCTCGTCGGTGGTGACGCCCTCGTAGCCGCCGTAGTCCCATTCGTGCAGGTCGGGTTCGGGCAGGGCGCCGGTGACGCCGGCGAGTCCGGCGGTGCGTATCGCGCGGTGCAGCGGGCTGGTCAGGGCGAGCGAGAGGGTCCGGCCGAAGAGGAGCGGAGCCAGCGACTTGGCCTGTTCCTCACCGTGTTCGGTGAGGGGCAGGTCGGTGAAGCTGGTGTGCTGTCCCGACCTGCTCCACTCGGTCTCCCCGTGGCGGACCAGCAGCAGATCCCCCACGGCCGGGCCTACTTCTCCGCCGACTCGACGGCGTGGCCGCCGAACTGGTTGCGCAGCGCCGCGATCATCTTCATCTGCGGCGAGTCCTCCTGGCGGGAGGCGAACCGTGCGAAGAGGGACGCCGTGATGGCGGGCAGCGGCACGGCGTTGTCGATGGCGGCCTCGACCGTCCAGCGGCCCTCGCCGGAGTCCTCCGCGTAGCCGCGCAGCCTGTCGAGGTGCACGTCCTCGTCGAGGGCGTTGACGGCCAGGTCGAGCAGCCAGGAACGGATGACCGTGCCTTCCTGCCAGGACCGGAAGACCTCGCGCACGTTCTCCACGGAGTCCACCTTCTCGAGGAGCTCCCAGCCCTCGGCGTACGCCTGCATCATGGCGTACTCGATGCCGTTGTGGACCATCTTCGAGAAGTGCCCGGCGCCCACCTTGCCCGCGTGGACATAGCCGTAGGGGCCCTCCGGCTTGAGCGCGTCGAAGATCGGCTGCACCTTGGCCACGTGCGCGACGTCGCCGCCGACCATCAGGGCGTAGCCGTTCTGCAGGCCCCAGACGCCGCCGGACACACCGGCGTCGACGAAGCCGATGCCCTTGGCGCCGAGCTCCTTGGCGTGCTTCTCGTCGTCCGTCCAGCGGGAGTTGCCGCCGTCGACGACCGTGTCGCCGCTCTGCAGCAGGCCGCCGAGCTCGTCGATGACGGACTGGGTGGCCTCGCCGGCCGGGACCATCACCCAGACGGTGCGCGGCGCTTCGAGCTTGTCGACGAGTTCGGCGAGACCGCTGACGTCGGAGACCTCGGGATTACGGTCGTAGCCGATGACGGTGTGGCCGGCGCGGCGGATGCGCTCGCGCATGTTGCCGCCCATCTTGCCGAGACCGATCAGGCCCAGCTGCATCGATGTCATGTCAGTTCACTACTTCCTGAGTTCGCGGTAGGCGGCGACGAGAGCGGCGGTGGAGGGATCGAGGCCGGGCACCTCGGCACCCTCGGTGAGGGCGGGTTCGACCCGCTTGGCGAGCACCTTGCCGAGCTCCACGCCCCACTGGTCGAAGGAGTCGATGTCCCACACGGCGCCCTGCACGAACACCTTGTGCTCGTAGAGGGCGATGAGCTGACCGAGCACCGACGGGGTCAGCTCGGGGCTGAGGATCGTGGTGGTGGGGTGGTTGCCCTGGAAGGTGCGGTGCGCCACCTGCTCCTCGGGCACCCCCTCCGACCGGACCTCCTCGGCGGTCTTGCCGAAGGCGAGGGCCTGCCCCTGCGCGAACAGGTTGGCCATCAACAGGTCGTGCTGTGCCTTGAGTTCGTCGCTCAACTCGTCGAGGGGACGGGCGAAGCCGATGAGGTCGGCCGGGATCAGCTTGGTGCCCTGGTGGAGCAACTGGTAGTAGGCGTGCTGCCCGTTGGTGCCCGGAGTGCCCCACACCACCGGCCCGGTCTGCCACTGCACGGGCCGGCCCTCGCGGTCCACCGACTTGCCGTTGGACTCCATGTCGAGCTGCTGGAGGTAGGCGGTGAACTTCGACAGGTAGTGGCTGTAGGGGAGCACGGCGTGCGACTGCGCGTCGAAGAAGTTGCCGTACCAGATGCCCAACAGGCCGAGGATCAGCGGGGCGTTGGACTCGGCGGGTGCGGTGCGGAAGTGGTCGTCGACGATCCTGAACCCGTCGAGCAGCTCCCGGAACCGCGCCGGGCCGATGGCGATCATCAGCGACAGGCCGATCGCCGAGTCGAAGGAGTAGCGTCCGCCGACCCAGTCCCAGAACTCGAACATGTTGGCCGTGTCGATGCCGAAGTCGGCGACCTTCTCGGCGTTCGTGGACAGCGCGACGAAGTGCTTCGCGACCGCCTTCTCCTCACCGCCCAGCCCCTTCAGCAGCCAGGTGCGGGCCGAGGTCGCGTTGGTGATCGTCTCGATCGTGGTGAAGGTCTTGGAGGCGACGATGAACAGCGTCTCGGCGGGATCCAGGTCGTGGACCGCCTCATGGAGATCGGCGCCGTCGACGTTGGAGACGAACCGGAAGGTCAGCGAGCGGTCGGTGTAGGCCCGCAGTGCCTCGTACGCCATCGCGGGACCCAGGTCGGAGCCGCCGATGCCGATGTTGACGACATTGCGGATCCGGCGGCCCGTGTGACCGGTCCACTCGCCCGAGCGCACGCGCTCGGCGAAGCCGCTCATCCTGCCGAGCACGGCGTGGACCTGGGGGACGACGTCCTCGCCGTCGACCTCGACGACGGTGCCCGTGGGGGCCCGCAGCGCGGTGTGCAGGACCGCGCGGTCCTCGGTGATGTTGATCCTGTCGCCGCGGAACATGGCGTCGCGCAGCCCGAACACGTCGGTCGCGGCGGCGAGTTCGCGCAGCAGGGCGAGCGTCTCGTCGGTGACCAGGTTCTTGGAGAAGTCGATGCGCAGGTCGCCGACGCGCACCACGTACCGCTCCGCGCGCTCCGGGTCCGCCGCGAACAGCTCCCGCAGGTCCGTCTGCCACCGGGCACGGTGGTCCTTCAGCGCGGTCCACTCGGGCCGCTGGTCGAGCCGGGGGGTGTCAGACATGGGAGGGGGTCTCCTTGGTGCCCTCGCCGCGCAGGGCGACGGCGTACATCTCGTCCGCGTCGAGGCGCCTGAGCTCCTCGGCGATGAGTTCGGAGGTGGCGCGGACCTTCAGCGCCAGGGTGCGTGAGGGCTGGCCGGGCAGTGTGAGCGTGGCGAGCGGGCCCTCGGGGCGGTCGATGACGATCTCGCCCTTCTCGGTGCCGAGCCGGACGGCTGTGACGACGGGGCCCGCGGTGACGACCCGGTCGACCACGACGTTCAGCCGGGCCTCCAGCCAGCGCGCGAGCAGCTCGGCGCTGGGGTTGTCGGCCTCGCTCTCGACGGCCGCCGAGGTGATCGGCACCTGGGCCTGGTCCAGCGCCGCCGCGAGCATCGAGCGCCACGGGGTGAGCCGGGTCCAGGCGAGGTCGGTGTCGCCGGGCGCGTACGACTTCACGCGCGCTTCCAGGGCCGTCAGCGGCCGCTCGACGGCGTACATGTCGGTGATCCGGCGCTGTGCGAGCGCGCCCAGCGGGTCCTTGGCGGGGTTCACCGGCGCGTCCACCGGCCACCACACGACCACCGGCGCGTCCGGCAGCAGCAGCGGCAGGACGACGGAGTCGGCGTGGTCGGACACCTCGCCGTACGTCCGCAGGATGACCGTCTCGCCGGTGCCCGCGTCGGCGCCCACCCGTACCTCGGCGTCGAGACGGGCGTTGGTGCGGTCGCGCGGGCTGCGGGCGTGCCGCTTGATGACGACCAGGGTGCGCGAGGGGTGCTCGTGCGAGGCCTCCTCGGCCGCCTTGATCGAGTCGTAGGCGTTCTCCTCGTCCGTGACGATGACCATCGTCAGGACCATGCCCACGGCCGGTGTGCCGATGGCGCGGCGACCCCGCACCAACGCCTTGTTGATCTTGCTTGCCGTGGTGTCGGTCAGGTCGATCTTCATGGCCTGCGCCAGCTCCGTCCGTCTCGTGCGAGCATCTCGTCGGCTTCCTCGGGTCCCCAGCTTCCCGAGGCGTACTGCGCGGGCTTGCCGTGCCGTGCCCAGTACTCCTCGATCGGGTCGAGGATCTTCCAGGACTCTTCCACTTCCTGGTGGCGCGGGAACAGGTTGGCATCGCCGAGCAGTACGTCCAGGATGAGCCGCTCGTACGCCTCCGGGCTGGACTCGGTGAAGGACTCGCCGTAGGCGAAGTCCATCGTGACGTCCCGGATCTCCATCGAGGTGCCCGGCACCTTGGAGCCGAAGCGGACCGTGATGCCCTCGTCCGGCTGGACGCGGATCACGATGGCGTTCTGGCCGAGCTCCTCGGTCGCCGTGGAGTCGAAGGGGGAGTGGGGAGCGCGCTGGAAGACCACCGCGATCTCGGTGACCCGGCGGCCGAGGCGCTTGCCGGTGCGCAGGTAGAACGGCACGCCCGCCCAGCGGCGGTTGTCGACGTTCAGCTTCACGGCGGCGTACGTGTCCGTCGTGGAGGACGGGTCGATGCCGTCCTCCTCCAGGTAGCCGAGCACCTTCGCGCCGCCCTGCCAGGCGCCCGCGTACTGGCCCCGCACGGTGTGCCTGCCGAGCTCCTCGGGCAGCTTCACCGCCCTGAGCACCTTGAGCTTCTCGGTGAGCAGCGCGTTCGCGTCGAAGGCGGCGGGCTCCTCCATGGCCGTGAGGGCCATCAGCTGGAGCAGGTGGTTCTGGATGACGTCACGGGCGGCGCCGATGCCGTCGTAGTAGCCGGCCCGGCCGCCGATGCCGATGTCCTCGGCCATCGTGATCTGCACATGGTCGACGTACGACCGGTTCCAGATCGGCTCGAACATGGTGTTGGCGAAGCGCAGCGCCAGGATGTTCTGGACGGTCTCCTTGCCGAGGTAGTGGTCGATGCGGAAGACCTGGTCCGGCTCGAACACGTCGTGCACGACCGCGTTCAGTTCCTGCGCGCTGGCGAGGTCGTGCCCGAAGGGCTTCTCGATGACGGCCCGCCGCCAGGACCCCTCCGGCCCCTTCGCCAGCCCGTGCTTCTTGAGCTGCTCGACCACCTTGGGGAAGAACTTCGGCGGTACGGAGAGGTAGAAGGCGAAGTTGCCGCCCGTGCCGCGGGAGGAGTCCAGCTCCTCGACGGCGTCCCGCAGCTGCTTGAACGCCGTGTCGTCGTCGAAGTCGCCGGGGACGAACCGCATGCCCTCGGCGAGCTGCTGCCAGACCTCCTCGCGGAACGGCGTCCGGGAGTGCTCGCGCACCGCGTCGTGGACGACCTGCGCGAAGTCCTGGTCCTCCCAGTCGCGGCGGGCGAAGCCGACGAGCGAGAAGCCCGGCGGGAGCAGACCGCGGTTGGCGAGGTCGTAGACCGCCGGCATCAGCTTCTTGCGCGACAGGTCGCCGGTCACGCCGAAGATGACGAGGCCGGAGGGGCCCGCGATACGCGGCAGGCGCCGGTCGCGCGGGTCCCGCAGGGGGTTCTCCCAGGCCGCGTCGAGACTGCTGGTGCTCATTCCGCGTCAACTCCCTTGCTCATCAGCGACTTCGTGACCGCGTCCAGAAGGTCCTGCCACGCCACCGCGAACTTGGCGACACCCTCGTCCTCCAAACGGGTGACGACCTCGTCGTAGGAGATGCCGAGCGCCTCGACGGCGGCGAGGTCGGCATGCGCCTGGGCGTAGCCGCCGGTGACCGTGTCACCGGTGATGTCGCCGTGGTCGGCGGTGGCGTTCAGCGTGGCCTCGGGCATGGTGTTGACCGTGCCCGGTGCGACCAGATCGTCCACGTACAGCGTGTCCTTGTATGCAGGATCCTTCACACCGGTGGATGCCCACAGCGGACGCTGCTTGTTCGCCCCGGCGCCGCTGAGCGCGGTCCAGCGGTCGCCCGCGAAGACCTCCTCGTACGCCGCGTAGGCCAGCCGCGCGTTGGCGAGGGCCGCCCTTCCCTTCAGCGCGAGGGCCGCGTCGGTGCCGAGCACGGTCAGCCGCTTGTCGATCTCGGCGTCGACGCGGGAGACGAAGAAGGAGGCCACCGAGTGGATCGTGGACAGGTCCAGGCCCTTGGCGGCGGCCTTCTCCAGGCCCGCCAGATAGGCGTCGATGACCTCGCGGTAGCGCTCCAGCGAGAAGATCAGCGTGACGTTGACGCTGATGCCGAGGCCGATGACCTCGGTGATCGCCGGGAGACCGGCCCGGGTCGCCGGGATCTTGATCATGACGTTGGGGCGGTCGACGAGCCAGGCGAGCTGCTTGGCCTCGGCGATGGTGGCGGCGGTGCGATGGGCCAGACGGGGGTCGACCTCGATGGAGACCCGTCCGTCACGGCCACCCGTCGCCGTGTATACAGAATGCAGGATATCGGCTGCGGACCGCACGTCGGCCGTCGTCATCATCCGTACGGCCTCGTCGACCGTGACGCCCCGCACCGCCAGGTCGGCGAGCTGCTCCTCGTACCCTTCGCCGGAGCCGATCGCGGCCTGGAAGATGGACGGGTTGGTGGTGACGCCGACGACGTTCTTCGTCGCGACGAGTTCGGCGAGGTTGCCGGAGGCGATCCGCCTCCGCGACAGGTCGTCCAGCCAGATGGAGACGCCCTCGTTCGACAGGCGGTCAAGCGCTCCCGCGGTCGCGGTTGCTTCGGTCACTTCGATCATCTTCTTTCCGGCGGTCGGATCAACCACGCGCTGCGGCGGAGCCGTTTTGTGAATTCAGTACAGCCCTGGCCGCGGCGGCGACGTTCTCGGCGGTGAAGCCGTATGCGGCGAACAGGGCCTGTGCGTCGGCGGAGGCGCCGAAGTGTTCGAGGGAGACGATGCGTCCGGCATCGCCCACGAACCGGTACCAGGTGAGGCCGATGCCCGCCTCGACCGCGACGCGGGCCTTCACCGACGGCGGCAGGACGCGGTCGCGGTACTCACGCGGCTGCTCCTCGAACCACTCCACCGACGGCATCGACACCACCCGGACGCCGATGCCCTCGGCCTCCAGCGCCTCGCGCGCGGCGACGGCCAGCTGCACCTCGGAGCCGGTGGCGATCAGGACGACCTCGGGGGTCGCGGTCGAGGACTCCACCAGGACGTAACCGCCCTTCGCCGCGTCCGGGTCCGGCGCGTACGTCGGCACGCCCTGACGGGTGAGGACCAGACCGTGCGGGGCCGGCCGGGTGGCGTGCCGCTTCAGGATCTCGGCCCAGGCGATCGCCGTCTCGTTGGCGTCGGCCGGGCGGACGACGTTCAGGCCCGGGATGGCGCGCAGCGAGGCCAGGTGCTCGACCGGCTGGTGCGTCGGGCCGTCCTCGCCGAGACCGACGGAGTCGTGCGTCCACACGTAGGTCACCGGCAGCTGCATCAGCGCCGACATCCGGACGGCGTTGCGCATGTAGTCGGAGAACACCAGGAAGGTGCCGCCGTAGATGCGGGTGTTGCCGTGCAGCGCGATGCCGTTCATCTCCGCGGCCATCGAGAACTCACGGATACCGAAGTGGACCGTGCGGCCGTACGGGCTCGCCTCGGGCAGCGGGTTGCCCTCGGGGAGGAAGGAGGAGGTCTTGTCGATGGTGGTGTTGTTGGAACCGGCCAGGTCGGCGGAGCCGCCCCACAGCTCGGGCAGGACCGCCCCGAGCGACTGGAGGACCTTGCCGGAGGCGGCGCGGGTGGCGACCGGCCTGCCGGGCTCGAACACCGGCAGCGCGTCCTCCCAGCCCTCGGGCAGCTGACCGGCGAGGACCCGGTCGAACAGCCGGGCGCGCCCGGGGTCGGCGCCGCGCCACTTCTCCAGCTGCTTGTCCCAGGCCGCGTGGGCCTCGGCGCCCCGGTCGAGGGCGGCCCGGGTGTGCGCGAGGACCTCGTCGGAGACCTCGAAGCTCTGCTCCGGGTCGAATCCCAGGAGACGCTTGGTGGCGGCGATCTCCTCCGCGCCGAGGGCCGAGCCGTGGGAGGCCTCGGTGTTCCGGGCGTTCGGCGCGGGCCAGGCGATGATCGTGCGCAGCGAGATGATCGAGGGGCGCCCGGTCTCGGCCTGCGCCGTCCTCAGGGCCGCGTACAGGGCCGGGACGTCGACGTCGCCGTCCTCGGTCGGCTCCACGCGCTGCGTGTGCCATCCGTAGGCCTCGTACCGCTTCAGCACGTCCTCGGAGAAGGCGGTGGCGGTGTCGCCCTCGATGGAGATGTGGTTGTCGTCGTAGACGAAGACGAGGTTGCCGAGCTTCTGGTGGCCGGCGAGCGAGGAGGCCTCGGCGGAGACGCCCTCCTCCAGGTCGCCGTCGGAGACGATGCCCCAGACGGTGTGGTCGAACGGCGACTCGCCCTGCGGGGCGTCGGGGTCGAACAGGCCGCGCTCGTAGCGGGCGGCCATCGCCATGCCGACGGCGTTGGCGACACCCTGGCCGAGCGGCCCGGTGGTGGTCTCGACGCCGGCGGTGTGCCCGTACTCGGGATGGCCGGGCGTCTTCGAGCCGTGCGTACGGAAGCTCTTGAGGTCCGCCAGCTCCAGCTCGTAGCCGGAGAGGAAGAGCTGGGTGTAGAGGGTCAGCGAGGTGTGGCCGGGGGACAGGACGAAGCGGTCACGGCCCGTCCACTCGGGGTCCGCCGGGTCGTGTCGCATCACCTTCTGAAAGATCGTGTACGCGACCGGCGCCAGACTCATGGCCGTTCCCGGGTGTCCGTTGCCCACCTGCTGCACGGCATCCGCCGCCAGAAGACGTGCGGTGTCGACGGCACGCCGGTCAAGTTCGGTCCACTCGAAGTTGTTCGGTGTCTGCGTGCTCATCTTCAAGAAATCCTCGATAGGAGCGGGTCATCTGCTCTGTTGCGTTCAAACCTAAAAGTCTGACTTTTACGAAGGAAGGTCTCCCTGTGTCAGCCTGTGGTGAAAGTGGGACACCCGCCGGCGACACATGAGCGCCACGGGTCGGCAACTGGGCGGCACGGATAGGACATGGTGGACACAAGTACCCAAGACGGCGCCGGTGAGGGCATCAGAACCTTTCCCTTTCCCGTCGAACTCAGCGTCGGCGGCGTCGGCATGCAGGTGGGCCCCATGGGCACCGGTCGCACCTGGCACACCGACGCGCCGCTGGACCGTGTGCACCGCATCGACTTCCACGTGGTGATGCTCTTCGACGACGGTCCGGTCCGCCACATGATCGACTTCGCCGAGCACGAGGCGACGGCCGGTGACGTGCTCTGGATCCGCCCGGGACAGGTCCACCGCTTCTCGAAGTCGAGCGAGTACCGCGGAACGGTGCTGACCATGCAGCCCGGCTTTCTGCCGCGCGCCACCGTCGAGGCCGCGGGGCTGTACCGCTACGACCTGCCGCCGCTGCTCCACCCGGACGCGCCGCAGCTCGCGGGTCTGCGCGCGGCGCTGACGTATCTGCGCGGGGAGTACGACGACGGCGGTGCCGACGGCACGCTGCCCCTGAGTCTGCACACGGCGGTGCTGCGGCACTCCCTCACCGCGTTCCTGCTGCGGCTGGCCCACCTCGCGGCGAGCAGCGCGGAGGCGGCGCGCAGCCGGGCCGACACCACGTTCACGCTCTTCCGGGACGCCGTGGAGCGGGACTTCGCCACCAACCACAGCGTCAGCGCCTACGCCGACGCGCTCGGTTACTCCCGCCGTACCCTCGTGCGCGCGGTCCGCGCCGCCACCGGCGAGACACCCAAGGGCTTCATCGACAAGCGGGTCGTCCTGGAGGCGAAGCGGCTCCTGGCCCACACGGACCTGCCGATCGGCCGGGTCGGCGCGGCGGTGGGTTTCCCCGACCCGGCGAACTTCTCCAAGTTCTTCCAACTGCACACGGGAAACACCCCGGTGGCCTTTCGCGCCGAACTGCGCTGAGGCGAGCGGGGTGCACGGCGGGCCGGCGGTCGGCGCCGTCGCCGACGTACGCCGAGACACCCCGTTCGCGGGCGAGGTCGATCAGCGGCGGCACGCGCCGGCGACCGCGGCCGCCTGGTGACCGCCTTCCGTACGGCCGCCCGGACACACCTCACGGGCGGCTCCGTGCCACGCGAGCAGGCCGGCCGCTGAATGTCTCGCAAGCACCTCGCGTTCGGCGCACGCGCGGCGCCGGGAGCCGACCTGAGGGCACAGGTCGGCCGCCCGGCGCCGCGCGGCC
Organism: Actinobacteria bacterium OV320; assembly: GCA_001298545.1. Classification (GTDB taxonomy): domain Bacteria; phylum Actinomycetota; class Actinomycetes; order Streptomycetales; family Streptomycetaceae; genus Streptomyces; species Streptomyces coriariae. The sequence goes on along the minus strand of LJCX01000027.1, from coordinate 625,749 downwards.
GTCGGTCAGTGGCCGAAGGTCAACCAGTTGACGTTCACGAAGTCCGCCGGCTGGCCGCTGGTGAAGGTCAGATAGACGTCGTGGGTGCCGGTGACGGAGCTGATGTTCGCCGGGACCGTCCGCCACGACTGCCAGCCGCCGGTGTTGGCCACCGCGAAGCTGCCGACGGGCGTGGCGGTACGGCTGTCGAGGCGCACCTCGACCAGTCCGCTGACCCCGCCGGCCGCACCGCTCGCGACCCGGGCGCTGAACTGGGTCGCCGCCGAGGAACCGAAGGTGACGCCCTTGTAGAGCGCGTAGTCGCCGTTCGCGAGGGCGCCGATGTCCTGGCCGCCGCCCGTGTCGGTGGTCGTCTCGGTGATCGTGCCGGAGTGGCTGTCGTACGACTCGGCCTGGATCGTGCCGTAGGCGTCGCGGCTGCCGGACGGCGGGGGTGTGGTACCGCTCCCACCGCCCGCGGCCTGGAGCACCTGCACATAGTCCACGACCATCGGGTGACCGGGCTGCGTGTCGCCGTCCAGACCGCCGCCGAAGGCGTCCGGGAAGCCGCCGCCCATCGCGACGTTCAGGATCACGAAGTAGCCGTGGTTCGTGGCGTTGGTCCACGTCGTCGCGTCGACCTGGTTCGCCGTGACGGTGTGGTAGTTGACGCCGTCGACGTAGAACCGGATCGCCTCGGGGCTCACCGAGCGGTCCCACTCCATGCTGTAGGTGTGGAAGCCGGACTGGCAGGTGGTGTTCGGGCACGCGACGGAGTTGCCGATGCCGGTGGTCTCGTTGCACGGGCCGCCCGGGTTGGTGCCGCAGTGCATCGTCGACCAGACCTTGTTCAGGCCCTGGACGTTCTCCATGATGTCCAGCTCGCCGACGCCCGGCCAGTTCTGGTAGTTGCCGCGGTAGGGCGAACCGAGCGCCCAGAAGGCGGGCCAGTAGCCCTCGGCGGCGGTGCCGGTCACGTTCGGCATCTGGATGCGGGCCTCCACCCGCAGCTTGCCGCCGGACGGGGGCTGGAAGTCGGTGCGGTTGGTCTCGATGCGGCCCGAGGTCCAGCGGCCCGCGGAGTCGCGCAGCGGGGTGATGCGCAGGTTGCCGTTGCCGTCCAGTGAGACGTTGCCGGTGCTGTTGGTCATCGTCTCGACCTCGCCGGTGCCCCAGTTGGCAGGCCCGCCCGGATACGAGGTCCCGGTGCTGTACTGCCAGTTGGAGGTGTTCACCCCGGTGCCCGCGGCGCCGGTGAAGTCGTCGAGGAAGACCTGCGTCCAGCCGGACGGCGGCGTGGGCGCGGAGGCGTTCGCGGGCAGGGTGACGGCCGCCGCGGCGGCGGCCGCCAGGCCGAGGGTGCTGAGCACGGCGACGAGCGCGCGTCGCCGTCCGGGTATGCCGGAGGTTGCACTCATGAGGAGGTGCCTCTCGGGTACGGAGTGATGGGCGCGGGTGACTTCGAGAGTGTTTGAGAGCGCTCTCAAAGTGGGCCCAATGTGCTCTCCGTCCCGGAGGCCGTCAAGACTTAAAGCAAGGAAAGTCCTTTCGTGGCAAGGAAGTTCACGGGTTGAACCAGGCAAACGTGCTAAAGCGCGCTGCCCGCGGTCCAGTCCGCCCAGGAGAGGTTCCAGCCGTTGAGCCCGTTGGCCGCCTCGACGGTCCTCTCGCCCGAGTTCTTGACGATCACCACATCGCCGAGCATCGAGCTCGCGTAGAACTCGTAGCCCGCGACGGAGCTGTCGTTCGCGCCCTTGGCGTCGTGCAGGCCGACGCAGCCGTGGCTGGTGTTCTGGCTGCCGAATATCGAGGTCGAGGCCCAGTAGTTGCCGTGGATGAAGGTGCCGGAGGTGGTCAGTCGCTGGGCGTGCGGGACGTCGGAGATGTCGTACTCGTCGCCGAGGCCGACGGTGGAGGACTCCATCCGGGTCTGCTTGAAGCGCTCGCTGATCACCATGATCCCGGACCAGGTCGTGTGGTCGGAGTCGCCGCCGGAGACGGGGTAGGTGGCCAGGGTCGCGCCGTCCCGCTCGACCGTCATCTTCTTGCTGGACAGGTCCACGGTGCTGATCTGTGCGCGGCCGATGTGGAACGTGACGTCCTTCGACTGCATACCGTATACGCCATTCGATCCCTGGACGTCCTTCAACCGCAGACCGAGGGTGATCGTCGTCCCGGCCGCCCAGTACGTCTTCGGCCGGAAGTCCAGCCGGGTGGCGCTGAACCAGTGCCCGACGATCTCCACGGCCGGCTCGGCGGTCACCGTGATCGCCTTCTCCACGGCGGCCTTGTCGGTCACGGCGTGCGAGAAGTTGATCGAGACCGGCATGCCCACGCCGGAGGTGGAGTTCGCCTCGGGGGTGAAGTAGCCGACGAAGGTCTCGCCCGGCGACTTGGTGGTGAAGGTGGCGGTCTGCGCGGCGGCGCCCTCCGCCTGCGCGGTGACCGTGTACTTCGTCCCGGAGTACGGGTGGGCCGTGGACGTCCATGTGGTCCCGGCCTGGTCGAGGGAGCCCGCGAGCGTCGAGCCGTCGTTGCCCGTCACCGTCACGGAGGCGAGCGTGCCGTCCGTCACGGTGACCTCGACGGGGCTGGTGAAGGCCGCCTTCCTGGTGCCGTCGGCCGGGGTGACCGAGATCACCGGCTGCTTGACGGCCGGCGAGGCCTTCGTGGACACGGAACCCGAGGTCCCGGTCCCGGTCGTGTTCTCCGAGGCGTCCGCCGATCCGGAGCTGCATCCGGTCAGCGCGACGGCCGGGACGGCCCCGAGCACGCCCAGGATCCCGCGCCGGGACCAGCCCTCCGGCTGCTGTTCGGACCGGTTCGATATGTGCGAGACGCCCACGGCACGCCTTCCTGAGTTGTCCACCTTTGCGCGTGCATCCTGCGCCTCCCAGATGGGGCGATCCTTTGAATCACCGGGTCACAACCTGAGATTCCTGTGAGGACGGCCTGAGACGCGCGGCGCCCGCCGGGGTGACACCCCACAAAGTCGCCCGGCAGGGCCCACCCCGCGGCGACTCGCGGGATCGCCCGCGGGGAGAGCGAAGGTGCGAGGGCTCGTGCGTGCGGGGAGGGACCGGTGCGGCTCGCCGTCGTGGGGGAGGGGGGACGACCTGTCCGCGCCCGTTCGCGCCCGGCGCCCCATGCCCGGCGCCGCGCCCATGCCCGGCCCTCGCGTCGATGCCCGGCGCCCGTGCCCACGCCAGGCCCGCGTCCACATCTGGCACCGCGTCCATGGGCCGGCGCCGGCCCCCGTTCCCGGCCCCGTTCCCGGCCCCCGTTCCCGGCCCGTGGGGCCTACGTGAGCGGGTAGTCGTAGCGGATGAACCCGTTGAAGCCCGCCACCTTGTCGTACAGGGCGCGGGCCGTGGTGTTGTCCTCCTGGGTGGACCAGTACAGCCGGGCGGCGCCCCGCTCCCGCGCCGCCTCGGCCACGCGCTCGATCAGCGCCCGTGCCACCCCTCTGCCCCGCACGGCCTCGTCGACATAGAGATCCTGCAGATAGCAGCTGTCCGCCGTCCAGGCCGAGGCGTGGAACAGGTAGTGGGCGATGCCCACCAGCCTTCCCTCCGTCCGGGCACCGACGGCGTGCACCTCGCTGCCGTCCCGAAGGCGTCGCCACATCTCCTCGTAGCCGTCGTCGGGCACCTCGGTGCGGTAGAACGTCTTGTAGCCGCGCGCCAGCACTTCCCAGGCGGCGCGGTCCTGCGGGCCCAGTGGGCCGATCTCCGTCGTCCTCGTCGTGTGCGTCATGGTGGGGCATTCTCGCCGGGGACCCCCGGGTCACCAACCGGGTTTCGGGTGCGCGGAGCGGACCGCCACCGGCAACCCGTCCGCGGGGTGCGGCGGCTCAGCCGGGCCGGCCGTCGGGCTGCCAGCCCAGGGCCCGGGAGATCCCGCGTGCCGCGAGACGTACGGCCGGTGCCAGCACCGGCACCTGCGCGGCGGCGTGCGGGACGACGACCGACACGGCGGCCGCCACCGCACCGCCCGGTCCGCGCACCGGGGCGGCCACCGACAGGGCGTCGTCGGTGACCTGACGGCTGCTCACCGCCACGCCTGCCCGCCGGACTTCGGCCAGTACCCGGCGCAACCGCACAGCATCCGTGATGGTGTGGGCGGTGTAGGAGGCCAACGGCCCCGCGCAGTACTCCTCTTGGAGCGCGAAGTCGCTGTGCGCCAGCAGCGCGAGCCCCACGCCGGTCACGTGCAGCGGCCAGCGGGCACCCACCCGGATGTGCACCCCGACCGCCGAACGCCCCGACAGCCACTCGGTGTAGACGACCTCGGAACCGTCCCGCACCGCCAACTGCACGTTTTCGTGCGTGGCTTCGTACAGGTCCTCCAGAAACGGCAGCGCGACCTGCCGCAGCGCCAGGCCGCGCGGGGCCAGCGCCGCGACCTCCCACAGCCGCAGCCCCACGTGGTACACGCCGGACGGGTCCCGCTCCAGGGCGCCCCACTCGGTCAGGGCGCTCACCAGCCGGTGCGCGGTGGTGAGGGTCAGGCCGGCGCGGCGGCTGATGTCGGTCAGGGTCAGCGCGGGGTGCGTGTGGTCGAACGCGGCGAGCACGGCCAGCAGCCGGCCGGGCGCGGAGCGGGCGGTCACGGCGACAACGCCCCGGTCCATGGGGTCCTCCTCACGGCATCAGGCGAGTCCGTCCTGGGCGATCCGCCGCAGCAGGCTGTGCAGCGTCTCGCGGTCGGCCGGGTCGAGCGGGTCCAGCAGCTCGTTCGTCACCCGCAGGCCCGCCTCGTCGGTGCCGCGCAGGAACGCGCGGCCGTCCTGCGTGAGGGCGACGATCCGGCTGCGGCGGTCGTCCGGTGCCGGGCGGCGCTCGGCGAAGCCCAGCTTCTCCAGATCGTCGACCAGGCCGACGATCGCGCTGGGGTCGTAGCCGAGCCGGGCGCTCAGCTCCCGCTGGAGGGCGCCCTCGGAGGTGGCGAGGAAGCGCAGCACCGCGTAGTGGCGCAGCCGCACCCCCGACTCCTGGAGGAACGTGTTGAACAACTGACCCGAGCGCAGTCCCAGGCGGTACAGCAGGTAACCCGTGTCCGCGTGCAGCCCGCGCATCCACGGCTCGTCCGCGTCGATCGGGGCGGCGTTGCTTGCGTTGTCCTGGCGGGCGATGGCGGGCTCCCTGGGCTCGGTCCCCTTCCGGGGTGGTTCTCGGTACGGATTCCAGCATGACGCACCCGTAGGACTACAACAACTATTGACGTCAACAATTATTGCTCTTAGCTTCGATCTCGTAGTCAGCGCCCGGCGCCGCACTGTGCGCACCCCATGTGAAGGGACACCGTCGTGCCCAGCATCGATCTCACCGGCAAGGTCGCCGTCGTCACCGGCAGCGGCCGGGGCCTCGGCCTCGCCTACGCCCATGCCCTGGCCGCCCGCGGCGCGTCCGTGGTCGTCAACGACGTCGACGAGGCCGTGGCCGAGCAGGCCGTGAAGTCCCTCGTCGCGGCCGGCGGCAGGGCGGTCGCCGAGGTGGTCCCGGTCGGTACGACCGAGGCCGCCGACCGGCTGGTGAACCGCGCCGTGGAGGAGTTCGGCCGGCTCGACATCCTGGTCACCAACGCGGGCATCCTGCGCGACAAGGTGCTGTGGAAGATGACCGACGACGACTTCGACGCCGTGATCGCCACCCATCTCAAGGGCACCTTCACCTGCGCCCGCGCCGCCGCCGTACGGATGCGCGAGCAGGGTGAGGGCGGCACGCTGGTCCTCGTCGGCTCCCCGGCCGGCCAGCGGGGCAACTTCGGCCAGACGAACTACGCGGCCGCCAAGGCCGGCATCGCCGCCTTCGCCCGCACCTGGTCCATGGAGCTGGGCCGCGCGGGCATCACCGTCAACGCGATCGTCCCGGTCGCCGCGACCGCGATGACCGAGACGATCCCCGCCTTCGCCCCGTACATCGAGGCCCTGAAGAACGGCGAGCCGTTCCCGGACTTCCTGCGCAAGGGCGAGGGCTTCGGCACCCCCGAGGACTGTGCGGCGCTGGTGCCCTTCCTGGCCTCCGAGGCCGCCCGGGGCATCACGGGACAGGCCATCGGCATCGGCGGCGACAAGGTGGCACTCTGGTCGCATCCGCAGGAGGTCCGCGCGGCCTGGGCCGACGGCGGCTGGACGCCGGAGAGCCTGGCCGACGTCTTCCCCACCTCGGTCGGTGCCGAGCTCCAGACGGTCGGCATCCCGGCCCCCACGTTCCCGGAGGCGTGATGAGCCCCTCCACGAGCCCCGCCGCGACGTCCGCCATGAACGTCGACGAGCTGGTCGCGATCGACGTCCACACCCACGCCGAGGTGTCGTCCAAGGGCCACTCCTCGCTGGACGACGACCTGCACGACGCCTCCTCCGCCTACTTCAAGGTCGAGGGCAAGCGGAAGCCCACCCTGGAGGAGACGGCCCGCTACTACCGTGAGCGGAAGATGGCCGCCGTGATCTTCACGGTGGACGCCGAGTCCGCGACCGGCACGGCGCCGGTCCCCAACGAGGAGGTCGCCGAGGCCGCGGCCGCCAACGCCGACGTCCTCATCCCGTTCGCCTCCATCGACCCCTTCCGGGGGAGGGCGGGCGTGAAGCAGGCCCGGCGCCTGGTCGAGGAGTACGGGGTCAGGGGCTTCAAGTTCCACCCCAGCATCCAGGGCTTCTTCCCCAACGACCGCTCGGTGGCGTACGACCTGTACGAGGTGATCGAGGAGACGGGGACCATCGCCCTGTTCCACACCGGTCAGACGGGCATCGGCGCGGGAGTCCCGGGCGGCGGCGGGATCAGGCTCAAGTACTCCAACCCGCTGCACGTGGACGACGTGGCGGCCGACTTCCCGCACCTCAAGATCATCCTGGCGCATCCGTCCTTTCCCTGGCAGGACGAGGCCCTCGCCGTCGCCACCCACAAGCCGGGCGTGCACATCGACCTGTCCGGCTGGTCGCCGAAGTACTTCCCGCCGCAGCTCGTGCAGTACGCCAACACGCTGCTGAAGGACAAGGTCCTCTTCGGCTCCGACTTCCCCGTCCTCACGCCCGACCGCTGGCTCGCCGACTTCGACAAGCTGACGATCAAGGACGAGGTGAAGCCGAAGATCCTCAAGGAGAACGCCGCCCGTCTGCTCGGGCTGACCACACCGTAAGGGGCGTGGAAGATGCGCAACGAGGGACTGGGGTCGTGGCCCGCACGCCGGGCCCGCAAGACCCCGCACCGCACCGCGCTGGTCCACGGTGAGCAGTCGACGGACTATCGCACACTGTATACACGCACCACGCGCCTGGCCCACGCCCTGCGCGCCCGGGGTGTGCGGCGCGGCGACCGCATCGCCTACCTGGGCCCCAACCACCCCTCCTACCTGGAGACGCTGTTCGCCGCCGGCACCCTCGGCGCGGTGTTCGTCCCCCTCAACACCCGCCTCGCCGGCCCCGAGATCGCCTACCAGCTCGCCGACTCCGGCGCCAAGGCGCTGGTCTACGGCCCCTCGCACGCGGGCCTGGTCGCCGGCCTGCCGGGGAACACGGACGTCCGGACGTACCTCGAGGTCGGCGCCGAGTACGAGAGCGAGCTCGCCGCCGCCTCCGACGAGCCGATCGACACACCGGTCGCCCCCGACGACACCTGCATCATCATGTACACCTCGGGCACGACAGGCCGTCCCAAGGGCGCCATGCTCACGCACGGCAACCTCACCTGGAACGCGGTCAACGTCCTCGTCGACACCGATCTGACCGCCGACGAACGCGCCCTGGTCTCCGCGCCGTTGTTCCACACGGCCGGCCTGAACATGCTGACCCTGCCGGTGCTCCTCAAGGGCGGCTGCTGCGTCCTGGTCGAGGCCTTCGACCCGGAGGCCACCTTCGGCCTGATCGAGCGGCACCGGATCACCTTCATGTTCGGGGTGCCGACGATGTTCGAGCAGATCGCCCGGCACCCGCGCTGGGCGGACGCGGATCTGTCCAGTCTGCGGATCCTGACCTGCGGCGGCTCCCCGGTGTCGACACCGCTGATCGCCGCCTACCAGGAACGCGGACTCACCTTCCTCCAGGGCTACGGCATGACCGAGGCGTCCCCCGGCACGCTGTTCCTGGACGCCGAGCACGCGGTCAGCAAGGCGGGCTCGGCCGGTGTCCCGCACTTCTTCAGCGACGTACGCGTCCTGCGCCCCGACCTCACACCCGTCGAGGTCGGCGAGACCGGCGAGGTCGTCGTCCGCGGGCCGCACGTCATGCCCGGCTACTGGGGGCTGCCCGAGGAGACGGCCGCTTCCTTCGCCGACGGCTGGTTCCGCAGCGGGGACGCGGCCCGGGTCGACGAAGACGGTTACGTGCATATCGTCGACCGCATCAAGGACATGATCATCTCCGGCGGGGAGAACATCTACCCCGCCGAGATCGAGGACCTGCTCCTCGCCCACCCCGACATCGTGGAGTGCGCGGTCATCGGTGTGTCCGACGACAAGTGGGGCGAGGTGCCGCGCGCGGTCGTCGTGCCCCGCGAGGGCACCTCGCTCGACCCCGACGAGGTGCTGGCCTCGCTGTCCGGGCGGCTCGCCAAGTACAAGATCCCCAAGTCGGTGGTGGTGGCGGACGAACTCCCGCGCACCGCCTCCGGAAAGCTCCTGAAGTCCCGGGTGCGCTCCCGGTTCGGCACCGACTCCTGAACGACTCTCCTGTGAACTCTCCTGTGAGGAACGGCATATGAGCATCACCGTCAACGGTCTCGACGAGCTGAAGAAGCTGGCCGGCAGCGACCTGGGCACCAGCGAATGGATCGAGGTCACCCAGGAGCGCATCGACACGTTCGCGGACGCGACCGGGGACCACCAGTGGATCCATGTGGATCCCGAACGGGCGGCCGCCGGGCCCTTCGGAGCTCCGATCGCCCATGGGTACCTGACGCTCTCCCTGTTCATCCCGCTCTTCACCGAGCTGCTGGACGTCCAGGGCGTCACCACCAAGGTCAACTACGGGCTGAACAAGGTGCGTTTCCCCTCGCCGGTCAAGGTCGGCTCGCGGATCCGCCTGGTGGCCGAGCTGACCGAGGTCGAGGACGTGCCGGGCGGGGTGCAGATCACCGTCGGCGGGGCGATCGAGATCGAGGGGGGCGCGAAGCCGGCCGCGGTGCTGCAGAGCCTGTCGCGCTTCTACGCGTAGGGCTGCGCGGGTCGCCCCGACTCGCCGCCGTCCGGGACGGCGCTGTGGGGAACCGCGGGACCGGTGTGGCCGGTCGCGCGGTTCCCCGCGCCCGCGTGGACGCGGGAATGAATTCCGTACGCCTTTTCCGTAACCCTTTCCGGGGCGCTCAGCCGACGACGTCCACGAAGATCGGGTTGGCGTAGAACCAGGTGTCGGCCCACGGGTCGCCGTTGCCCGGCTCGTGCGGGATCGGGCCGTGCGGGTCGACGGAAGCGCCCAGGTAACCGGTTCCGTTCCGGTTGCCGTCGCTGCCGCGCAGCCGGAGGTAGCAGGACTCGTCGCCCACCGCGACCGGGACGCGCAGGGTGTAGGTCCCCTTGCGGCCGCTCACGTCCGTCGTGCGGACCACCTTCGTGTCGGGAGCCCGCCAGGTGTCGCGGTCGGACACCGCCCCGCGCACCGCGCCCCGGATCACGTCCACATGGGCCAACTGCGGCAGGATTCCCTGGGGGTTGGGGCGGGAGGCAGTGGTGACGGTGATCTCCAGAGTGAGCTTCTCGCCCTTGCGCACCCGGAGCCGGCCGCCGAGCGTGACACCCCGCCCGTTGCTGTGCTCCCGCCGCAGCCGGACCTCCAGGCCGTCGAGCAGATGCCCGTGGTCCAGCCAGACCCGGCCCTCGCGCAGGCCCGTCATCACCGCGCGGTAGCCGTAGCGGGTCACGCCGACGTGGGTGCGGCTGAACTGCCCCGGCCAGAAGTCGCTGCCGGCCTGCGGGGTGTCGGTGTTCACCGGATCGGGCAGCCTGCCGGTGTTGTCGAAGTTCTGTCCGGCGGGCCAGTCACCGTTCTTCCAGGTGTCAAAGACGGTCCGGTGGTTGTCGGAGTTGGTGGTGACCGAGAACAGCCGGCCCTCCGCCAGCATCGAGTCCCACAGGCCGCCGACGGTCGCGGTGGCCCAGTCGAAGCCGCCGTAGGTGAGGTAGGCGTCCGCCGGGTAGCCCGCCCAGGACTGGGCGGACGGCCTGTTCTCGTACTCGCCGCGGATGGACGTGGCACCGCGCCAGCCGGGGATCGCCGCGCCCTGGGCGCCCGGCGCGCCCTCCATGCCGATCATGATCTCGGGCGCCGCGTCGCGCCAGGCCCGCAGCTCGTGCGGGGAGTCGATGCCGAGGCGCAGCGGGTGGTTGGCGAGGACGAGGACGTCGTCGACATAGCCGCTGCGGCGCTGCTCGGCCAGCCACTTGACCGCCTTGACGGCGTGCGCCTCGTTGCGGGCGGTGTCGGCCGCGCCGGCGGCCCCCTCGGTGTAGCCCAGCAGCTTGCCGTCGTAGGCGAGCTCGAACCGCGTGAGCAGGTCGACCTCGTGCGGGCCGGGGGCGGCGAACACCGTGCAGTGCTCGGCGGCCGGGATGTACCACTCCAGACCCTGGAAGATCAGCTGGCGCGGGTTGGCGGCGCGGGCCCGGAGGATCTCCTTGTGCTCCAGCGCGGCGCCGTAGGAGGCGTGCCCGAAGTTGGAGTGCTCGTTGAAGACCATCCAGTCGAGGCCGTACCGGGCGGCGGCCCGGGCCTGCTGGGAGAAGGTGTACTTCGCGTCGTGGCTGTAGACGGAGTGGACGTGGTGGTCGCCCACCAGGTAGGCGAGCCGCGGGTCCTCACCGCCGTGGCCCCGGCCGGTGGCGGCGACGGCCGGGCCGGCCGCACCGCCGAGTGCGAACGCGGCGCCGAAAAGGCCGGCGCGGCGCAGAAGTCCGCGCCTCGACACGCCCTGGGCGTCGAGAACGGCGGGCGGGACGGACGGATCGGCCCAGGCGGGCAACTGCTGCTCGGTCACGGTGATCCTCGTGCAGAAGGTCAGTGGTTCACGAAGGAGGTCAGTGGTTCATGAAGGAGGTGACGGGCAGCGCCCGCGAGACGATCCGGACGTCACCGAGGCGGCCGTGCAGGATCTGGTCGATCTGCCCGCCGTACTCGTAGCCGCCGAGCAGCCAGGGCAGCCCGACGGAGGTGACGCCCACGGCCGCCGCCTTCGGATTGCGCACCGCCGGGCAGCCCTCGACGTACAGCGTGGTGTGCTTGCCGTCGTTGACGACCGCGAGGTGCCACCAGGTCTCCAGCGGGGTCTCCTGACCCCAGTTGGTGGCGATGCCCTCCTGGTTCAGCGGACGCATCGCCCACTGCGGTTCCCGGTCGTTGGACAGGGAGAGGGTGGCGAGCGGCTCGTCGGGGTCGTCGCCGGTCCTGCCCGCGGCGCCGCCTGTTCCGGTCCGGCTCACCAGCCCCGACCAGGCGTGGTGCGACGGGTCCCAGTCGGCCGGGAGACGGTAGAACGCCTCGATGGTGTAACCGTCCTCGAATACTGCTGAGTTGAGCGGGGCGCCGTCGACCGTGCGCAGATAGGCGCCCTTCAGCGGGGACTTGAAACCCTGGAACTCCAGGCTGCCGTGGCCGGGTTGGTCGGGGTGGTGGTCGGACGACCAGGTCAGGGCGCCGCCGCCCACCGTGACGAGGGCGAGGTGGTTGCCGTGCCCGGACAGGTCACGGACGGTGCCGCCGACCGCCGTACCGTCGCCGTGACCGTCGAACCGCCAGTAGGCGACCGTGTCGCGCACCAGCACCTTGGACACGGGACGGGCAGGACGCGCGGGCACCGGATCGAAGCCCGCGAAGCGCTCGGCGAAGTCGATGTCGACCGTGAACCGGTCGGCTTCGCCGCTCAGTTCGATCTCCTGCCGCTCCAGCTCGTTGAGCCCCTTCGCGGCCCGGCCGAGGATCCACGGGGAGACGGTCTCCACGTCGATGACGTTCCGGTCGAGGTCGAAGCGGTAGAGACGGATCATCGCGGCGCCGCCGAAGTAGCGGTTCTGATAGTTCGTCAGGTGCAGCTGGACGTCATGTCCGGCCGTGTTCTTGCGCGTTGCCCGACCGGCGGGCCAGTAGTGCCCGTTGAGGGTGAGGAAGATCTGGTCGTGGTCCTCGATCAGCCGGTCCCACAGCTGTTGGCCGTACGCCGAAAGGGAGTCGTCCTCGGCGACCAGCTCGTGCGTGGTGAGGACGACCGGTGTCCTCGGGTGCCGGGCGAGGACACCGGCGGCCCAGGCGTACCCCTGGTCCGACAGCCGCCAGTCCAGCGCCAGCACCATCCACTCCCGTCCGCCCGCCCGGAACAGGTGGAAGGTGTTGTAGCCGTCGGGGGAGGCCCCGCCGAACGTGGGCTTCCCCTGGAAGCGCTGCGGGCCGAAGGCGTCCAGGTAGGGGGTCGCGCCGCGCTGGTCGGTCGTCGACGACTTCACGTCGTGGTTGCCGGCCAGCACGCTGTAGCCGATCCCGCGCCGGTCGAGCAGCCCGAACGCCTCGCTGATCGCGGCGACTTCGTCCTTCGCCCCGTTCTGGGTGAGGTCGCCGAGGTGGGACAGGAACACGAGGTTCTCGTGCCTGCCCTGGTCGAGGAGGTAGCGCAAGGACGCCTCGACCGGCGCCTTGTCGATGCTCGGGCCGTCGAAGAGGTACTGCGTGTCGGGCATGACGGCGAGCGTGAACCGGCGGCTCTCCGGGTCCGGGCGCCACCGGGCGGAGGCCGCCTCGGCGGTGGCCGGCAGCGCGAGTCCGGCGGTGGCGGCCGCGCCGAGCAGCGCGGTGGCCCGCAGGAAACCGCGTCGTCCGGCCCCGGCCTGCGCGGCCTCGCCCGGTTCCTGGGCATGCGAAGTACACACGGGTGCTCCGTAGGTAAGCCCGTTGCTGGCAACGGGAGTTCACAGGAGTCGCAGGGTCCAGCTCCAGCGGTGGACGCCCGGTGCGACGAGATAGGAGGGGAGGGTGTCGGGGCCGCACGACGCCGTGCCGAGGCCGCGGTGCGCCGCGTCGAGGTGCACCACGCAGCCTGCGCGCGGGACGAGCTCGTCGTGATGGGTGACGGCCGTCAGGTCCTCGGCGCGGTAGCGCGTGACGCAGACCTGGCGCGGCTCGTCCAGAGTGACGGAGAAGCCGGTGGCGTCCGGCGCGCAGAGCGTGAAGCGCCGCACACCGTGCAGGCCGCCGCTCTCCTGCGGACGCAGGTACGGGGTGAACAACGCGTCGACCCGGGCCTGGTGATGGCCGACCGGCGCACCTGCGCTCCGGTCCGGGTACGACTCCCAGGGGCCCTGTCCGAACCAGTCCAGCCGGTCCGGTCCCGCCACCGTCTCGAAGACCGAGCCCACGCGCGCCACGTCGTCGAACTCCGCGGGCAGCTCGGCCTGTTCGTCGATCCGGATGCCGCCCTCGACCGGCGTGAAGACCTGCCGGTGCCGGACGACGCCGGTGGTGCCGGTGTACTCGGCGAGCACGGTGACCCCGTCGCCCTCCTGGTGCACGGACACCAGCCGGCGCACGAGGGCGTCCAGGCCCCACGTCCGCCAGCGCGCCGCCGCCCCGCCCAGCTCGTCGTTGTCGGTGGGCGCCCGCCACAGGGACAACGCGGGCGCGGAGGTCAGCAGCGGGTGCACGAGGAGTCCGTCGGCGTCGATCTCGACGCGTCCGGAGCCCACCGGGTCCTCGACGGGCGCCGGCGCCCGCAACCGCACCTGCGGCGCGCACACCGCGGTGCCCCGCGGAGCCCACGGCAGATCCTGGGCCGTCGTCACCCGCAGCGTCAGCCACGCCTCGCCGCCGTCGTCCGGCAACGCGAACGGCAGCGGCACCTCGGCCGTGCCGCCCGGTCGAAGGTCGGGCAGCTCGGCCTGCGCGGTGAGCGTCCCGCCGTGGGCGAGCGACAGCTCCCACTCGCCCGCGAGCCATTCCAGGCCCCGGAAGTGCTGGTGGTTGGAGACCGTCACCCCCTGCGGCCCGACGCCGTGCAGCCGCACCGGAGCGGAGAGTTCCCGGTGTTCGTACATCACCGGTTTCGGGGTGCGGTCCGGGAAGACGACGCCGTCCGCGATGAACGCGCCGTCGTGGTCCTTCTCGCCGAAGTCGCCGCCGTACGCCCAGCGGTGTCCGGGCGCGGCGACAGCGTTGTCATAGAGCCCGGCGCCCCCACGCCCGACCGGTCTTCCGTCGTTCACACGCTGGAGGATGCCGTGGTCCCAGAACTCCCAGATGAACCCGCCCTGAAGACCCGGGGTGGCCTCGATGGCGGCCCAGTGGTCGGCCAGCGTGCCGTTGCTGTTGCCCATCGCGTGGGAGTACTCGCACTGGATGAGCGGCTTGGTCTGCCGCCCGGACAGCGCGTGCGCCACGCAGTCCTCCAGGGGCGCGTACATCGGGCAGGCGATGTCGGAGGCGACCTCCGGATCGGCCCAGCCGAGCTTGGCGGCCCCCTCGTACTGCAGCGGCCGGGTCGGGTCGTGCCGGCGCACCCAGCCCGCGGCGGCGTCGTGGTTGGCGCCGTAGTCGGACTCGTTGCCCAGCGACCAGATGATGACCGACGGGTGGTTCTTGTCCCGCAGCACCATCCGCGAGACCCGGTCGACGAAGGCGTTCAGATAGCGCGGGTCGTCGGCGATCTCGTGGGCGTGGTCGTGGGACTCGATGTCCGCCTCGTCGACGACGTAGAAACCGATTTCGTCGGCGAGATCGTAGAGCGTGGGGTCGTTCGGGTAGTGCGCGGTGCGGATCGCGTTGAAGCCGAAGCGCTTCAGCAGCACCAGGTCGGCGCGCATGTCGTCGTACGACACCGTCCGTCCCGTCAGGGGGTGGAAGTCGTGCCGGTTCACCCCGCGGATGAAGACCCGCTCGCCGTTGACCAGCAGATCCCGGCCGAGGATCGCCACGTCGCGGAAACCGACCCGGTGGCGGGAGGTGTCGGCGACGCTGCCGTCGGCGCGGTGCAGCCGGACCGTGAGGTCGTACAGCTCGGGCGTCTCGGCCGTCCAGGTACGGACCTCGGGCACCCGCGCGCCCAGCCGTGCTTCGCCGAGGAAGGCGGAGACGCGCTCCTCCTCGGCGTTGGCCAGGTCGAACTCCGCGTCCTGCGCCAGCGGCAGACCGTCCAGCTCCCCGCTCACGTACCAGCCCGCGGGCAGCGCTCCGCCCGCGTCCCGTACCTGGCAGTCGACCCGCAGCGCGCCGTCCCGCGCCGCCCGCACGCTGACGTCGGCCAGCCGCAGCGGGTCGGTGGCGTACAGCAGCACCGAGCGGGTGATCCCGGCATGCCACCACTGGTCCTGGTCCTCGATGTGCGAGGCGTCCGACCACTTGACGACCGTCAGCCGCAGCACGGACCGGCCGCCGGGGCGTACGACGCCCGACAGATCGAACTCGGCCGCCAGATGAGAGTCCTTGGAGATGCCGACGGGCCGCCCGTCCACATGCACCAGGAGCACGCTCTCGGCGGCCCCGACCTGGAGCACGATGCGGCGCCCGGCCCACTCGGCGGGGACGTCGATCTCCCGCTCGTACACACCGGTCGGATTGTCCGCGGGCGACAGTGGGGGGAATTCTGTATACGGCATACGGACGTTCAGGTACTGCGGAAGGTCGGCAGTGCCCTCGATGGTCTGCATGGTCCATACGCCGGGCACGAACGCCGTCGACCAGGGACCGCCGACCGACGCGTCCGGAGCGGACAGCAACCGAAACCGCCAGTCGCCGTCCAGGGAGTGTGCTCCGGAGCGCCGGTCGACGGCGTTCATGGGCAGCCGTCCCCACGAGGTCACCTCGGGTGCCTCCCAGGGGCGGAGCGCCAGCAGCGGATCGGTCACTTGATCGCTCCCTTCGCGAGGTCGCCGATCATCTGACGGGCGCCGATCGCGAACACGATGAGCAGCGGGACCAGGGCGAGCAGCGCGCCGGTCATGACCATTCCGTAGTCCGTGGTGCCGTGCGTGCCGTTGAGCTGGGACAGCGCGACCTGGAGGGTCACGTTGTCCGGGTTGGTGAGGGCGATCAGGGGCCAGGCGTAGTCGTTCCACTGGCCCATGAAGGTGAAGATGCCGAGGAAGGCCAGTCCCGGCCGGACCACCGGGAGGGCCACGTGCCAGTACTGGCGCAGGAAGTTCGCGCCGTCGATGCGGGAGGCGTCGAGGAGTTCGTCGTGGATCGCGCCCTTCATGTACTGACGCATCCAGAAGATGCCGAACGCGTTGGCGGCGGCCGGCACGATCAGCGCCGTCATCGAGCCGATCCAGCCGAGCTTCGCCATGATGACGAACTGGGGGATGGCCTGGAGCTGCGCCGGGACCATGAAGATGAACATGAGCAACACGAACAGCAACCGTTTGCCCGGAAATTCGAACTTGGCGAAGACGAAGGCGGCCAGCGAGTCGAAGAACAGGACCAGGAAGGTCACCGATCCCGCCACCAGCAGCGAGTTGAACATCGAGCCGAAGAAGTCGATGTTGTCGAAAAGGCTGCGGACGTTTTCCGGGAAGTGCGTGCCCGGCAGCAGCTTGGGCGGGTAGGAGAAGATCTCCGACGACGTGTGCGTCGACATGATCACGGCCCAGTAGAACGGGAAGGCCGAGAGCAGCACGCCGAGGACGAGGGCGGCGTGCAGCCCGATCCCTCTGCGGCGGGACCCGTCGATCCCCTTGGCGCGCCGTGTTTCTTGGGTGGATGCCATGGCGTGCGGGCCTCCCTATTCTTCGCCCCGGCGCTGCACCAGCCGCCAGTTGATGATCGAGAAGAGGACGACGACGAGGAAGATGCCCCACGCCACGGCGGCGCCGTAGCCGAAGTCGTTGTTGTCGAAGGTCTGCTGGAAGAAGTAGAGGACCATCGTCCGGCCGGCGTGGCCGGGACCGCCCGAGAACGTCGAGTCGTTCGAGGTGTTCTGCAGCAGCACCTGGGGTTCGGAGAAACTCTGCAGACCGGTGACGGTCGACACGACGAGCACGAACAGCAGCACCGGACGCATCATCGGCAGCGTGATCCGGAAGAAGGTCTGCACCGGCCCCGCGCCGTCCATGCGCGCCGCCTCGTACAGCTCGCTCGGGACGGTCTGGAGACCGGCGAGGAAGATGATCGCGTTGTAACCGGTCCACTGCCAGGTCATCAGCGTCGCGATGGCGATCTTGATGCCCCAGGGGGTGTTCAGCCAGGCGATCTGGTCGAAACCGATTGCCTGGAGGAAGGCGTTCACCAGGCCGAAGTTGGTGGAGAACACCGACCCGAAGATGATCGCGATCGCCACGACGGAGGTGACGTTCGGCAGGAAGTAGGCGACGCGGTAAAGGTTCTTGAAACGGACCGCCGAGTTGAGCATCACGGCCGTCACCATCGCCAGGAAGATCATGGGGAAGGTGGCCAGCGCCCAGATGACGATCGTGGTCCCGATCGAGCTCCAGAACTCGGAGTCGCTCAGCAGGTACCGGTACTGCGACAGTCCCGCCCACTCCATCGAGCCGAGGCCGTCCCAGCGGTGGAAGGAGAGGTAGAGCGAGAAGCCGACGGGGATCAGGCCGAAGCAGAGGAAGAGCAGGTAGAAGGGGGAGATCGCGGCGTAGAGGTGCCAGTACTTGCGGAAGCCCTGCCTGGGCCGGGTGACGGGGACGTCCGCCACGACCGCCGGGCGCTTCTCCAGCGCGGGGAGGGTGGCCATCAGTAGCTCACCCCCAGGTGCTTCGCGATCCGCCGGCACTTGCTCATGGCGTCACTCCAGGCCTGTTCCGGGTCCTTGCCGAGGACGCCGACGTTCTTGATCTCGTCCTTGACGGGCTGCCCGAGTGCGATGTCGAACGGGCTGTTGTAAGCGACCACGATCTTCTGCGCGGCCGGACCGAAGATGTCCATCGTGACCTGACCGCCGAAGAACTCGTCGGGCTCGCGCACCTGCTTCAGGTCGTACGAGGCGGGGGTGGAGGGGAAGAGCCCGGCGTCCACGAACCCCTGCGCCTGGTTGCCCGCGTCGAGCATCCAGCTGATGATCTCGAACGCCCGCTCGGGCTCCCGGCACGCCTTGGTGACCGACAGGAAGGAGCCGCCGTTGTTGGAGGGCCGCACGGGCATGTCGGCCACCCGCCACCGGCCCTTGGTCTTCGGCACGCCGTTCTTGAGGTCGCTGGTGGCCCAGGAGGCGCCCAGCTGGCTCGGCAGCTTGCCGTCCTCGACGGCCGACAGCTGGTCCGGGGTGCCGTTGACCAGGTTGGAGACGATCTTGCGCTGTTTGGCCTCCACGGCGAGCGCCCAGGCGTTGCGCACATGCTCCTGGTCGCCGATGAAGTGGCGGTCCTTGTCGACGTACCGCTCGCTGCCCTGCTGGACCACGTTCTCGAAGACGCTGTTGACGTCGGTGAGCAGCGAGGTCCCCGGTATCCGCCGCCTGAGCCGCTCGCCCGCCGCGAAGAACTTCTCCCAGGTGTCGAGCTCCTTCGACACGTCGGCGGGCTCGTAGGGCAGTCCGGCCTTGCGGAAGACGGCGTACTGGTAGAAGTGGGCCACCGGCCCGCAGTCGATCGGGAAACCGACCATCCTGCCGTCGTCCGCGATGCCCTGCTCCCACTTCCAGGGCAGGTACCGGGACTTGTACTTGTCCGCGCCGAGCGTGCGCAGGTCCACGAACTGGTCGGCGTTGGGCAGGTAGGACGCCATGTCCTCGCCCTTCAGGCCCGCGATGTCGGGGACGTGGGCGCGGCCGGCCATGGTGGTGATCAGCTTCGACCGGTAGTAGCCGCCGATCTTGATGGCCTGGAGGTCGACCGAGCTGTCGTAGCGGGCCCTGGCGTTCTTGACGACCGTGTCGCCCAGGCCTCCGTCCCAGTACCACAGGACCATGTTCCGGCCGGTCGAACCGGTCGGAACGGCACAGCCGGACGCCAGGCCGCCGAGCGCCGTGGCGGCCGAACCGGCCAGGCCCGCACGGAGCAGGCCTCTACGTGAGAGCCGCACAGCTCCCACCGCCTTTCGGATCTGTTCGCGTCTTCGCAGACGGGGTGCAATCGAGGGGCATGCGTGGGGTCGTCCTTCGGACGCGGGCGCGGTCAGGGCCGCGGAGCGGGCGGGGTGACCGGCGCGTACCGCACGGGCGGGCCGACGTCCGCCGGGATGCGGTCGGCGAGGAAGCCGTACGCCCGTGTGAGCTCGGGGTCCCGCAGTGCGCGCCACCAGCGGTCGATGCCATACCAGCCGGGGGCCGCCAGCGCCCCGCCGTGGTGCTGCACCGACAGCCCGGCGGCGAGGACGGCGAACCGCAGCCGCTCGGCCAGCGGCCAGCCGCCGAGCGAGGCCGCCACGAAGCTCGCGCCGAACACGTCACCGGCGCCCGTCGCATCCAGGACATCGATGTCAAGGGCGGGGACCTCGGCGTACTCGCCGGTCGCCTGATCGACCGCGATCGCGCCGTCGGCGCCGCGGGTCACCACCGCCACCGGCACCAGTTCCGCGAGCGTGCCGAGCGCGGCGATCGCGCTGTCGGTGCGGGTGTACGCCATCGCCTCGGTCTCGTTGGGCAGGAAGGCATGGCACAGGGCGAGCTGGTCGAGCAGATCGGTGGACCACCGCTCGGTGGGGTCCCAGCCGACGTCGGCGTAGATCTGGGTGCCGTTCGCGGCCGCCTTGGCGAGCCAGGCGCGCGGTTCGGCCTCGAGGTGCACCAGGGCCGTGCGCGCCTCGGGCGGGTCGCCCATCAGCACGTCCTGCGAGTACGGCGGCTCCTGGCCGTGGGTGACCAGGGCGCGGTCGTGACCGTGCGCGAGGGCGACGGTGACCGGCGTGTGCCAGTCGGCGGCCACGCGGGAGAGAGCGAGGTCGACGCCCTCCTGGCCGGCGAGCACCTGGTGGCAGTGGGCACCGTAGAAGTCGTCGCCGAAGACCGTGGCCAGCGAGGTCCTGAGGCCGAAGCGGGACGCGGCCACCGCGAGGTTGGCGATGCCGCCGGGGCCGCAGCCCATGCCGGCCGTCCAGATCTCCTCGCCCGGCGTCGGCGGTCCGCCGAGGCCCGTGAGGACGAGGTCGTAGAAGAGCAGCCCGGTGAGCAGCACCTCGGGCCGGTCGTCGTCCACCGCACATCCTCCCTCGCCGGGGGAGCTCGTCCTGTCAGGGGGAGCTCGTCAAAACTCTTCAATTCGGTGACCGGAATCGTGCGCCCCTCGGCGACATTGGTCAATACCTCAGCAGAAGTGAGCATAGATTTGATTGAAGATGACGAGTAGTGTTCATGCCGTGCTGGCAGAACGACGACATCAACTCATCCTGCGGGCCCTGCGCTCCGGTGGCCCCGCGGCCGTGACCGATCTCTCCGAGCAGCTGGGTGTGAGCCCCGCCACGATCAGGCGTGACCTGGTGAAACTCGAGGAGGACGGCCTGCTCACCCGGGTGCACGGCGGCGCCGTCGCGGAGGAGGGCGACCAGCCCTTCGCCGAGGTCGCCGAAGTGCGGGTGGGCGAGAAGGACGCCATAGCCGCCCATGCGGCGGCCATGGTCGCCGACGGTCAGTCGGTCCTCCTCGACATCGGCACCACCGCCTACCGCCTGGCCCGGCAGCTGCACGGACGCCGGCTGACGGTCATCACCAGCAACCTCGTGGTCTACGAGGAGCTCGCCGACGACGAGGGCATCGAGCTGGTCCTGCTCGGCGGCATGGTCCGCCGCGAGTACCGCTCCCTGGTCGGTTTCCTCACCGAGGACAACCTGCGCCAGCTGCACGCCGACTGGCTGTTCCTCGGGACCAGTGGAGTGCGTCCGGGCGGGCAGGTGATGGACACGACGGTCGTCGAGGTGCCGGTGAAGCGGGCCATGATCAAGGCCGGTGACAAGGTCGTCCTGCTCGCCGACTCGGCGAAGTTCCCGGGTACGGGCATGGCGAAGGTCTGCGGTCCCGAGGACCTGGACGTGGTGGTGACCAACACGCCGGTCGATCCGGCGACCCGGTCCTCCTTCGAGGAGGCGGGCGTCGAGGTGGTCGTGGCAGGAAAGGTGCAAGCGTGAAACTGACGATTCGGGGCGGCGGCGGGTTCCGGGTGCCGCTCGTGTACGGGGCGCTCCTGACGGACCGCGCCGAGGGTCGGGTCACGGAAGTCGTTCTGCACGATCTGGACGACAGTCGACTGTATGCAGTCGCCCGTGTACTGAATGAGCAGGCGGCCGTCGTCCCCGACGCGCCCCGGGTGACCGCCACCACCGACCTCGACGAGGCCCTGCGCGGCGCCGACTTCATCTTCTCCGCGATCCGCGTCGGCGGTCTCGAAGGCCGTGCGCACGACGAGCGGGTGGCCCTGGCCGAGGGCGTCCTCGGCCAGGAGACGGTCGGCGCGGGAGGCATCGCCTACGGTCTGCGGACGGTCCCCGTCGCCGTCGACATCGCGCGCCGGGTGGCCCGTCTGGCCCCCGACGCCTGGGTCATCAACTTCACCAACCCGGCGGGCCTGGTCACCGAGGCCATGTCCCGTCACCTGGGCGACCGGGTGATCGGCATCTGCGACTCGCCGGTCGGGCTCGGCCGCCGCATCGCCCGCGTGCTCGGCGCGGACCCGAAGGAGGCGTGGATCGACTACGTCGGTCTCAACCACCTCGGCTGGGTCCGCGGGCTGCGGGTCGCCGGTCGCGACGAACTCCCGCGGCTGCTCGCCGACGCCGACCTGCTCGGTTCCTTCGAGGAGGGCAAGCTGTTCGGCGTCGACTGGCTCCAGTCCCTCGGCGCGATCCCCAACGAGTATCTGCACTACTACTACTTCAACCGGGAAGCCGTACGGGCCTACCAGCAGGTCGAGAAGACCCGCGGCGCCTTCCTCGCCGACCAGCAGGCCCGCTTCTACGAGGAGATGAAGCGCCCCGACGCCGCGGCCCTGACCGCCTGGGACCGCACCCGCGCCGAACGCGAGGCCACCTACATGGCCGAGAACCGGGAGACGGCCGGCGCCGGCGAGCGGGACGCCGACGACCTCTCCGGCGGCTACGAGAAGGTGGCCCTCGCCCTGATGCGGGCCATCGCCCGGGACGAGCGCACCACGCTGATCCTCAACGTCCGCAACCAGGGCACCCTCTCCGTGCTCGACGCGGACGCCGTCATCGAGGTGCCCTGTCTGGTCGACGCCAACGGCGCGCACCCGGTGGCCGTGGCCCCGCTGCCCGACCACGCCACCGGTCTGGTCTGCGCGGTGAAGGGCGTCGAGCGCGAGGTGCTGGCCGCCGCCGAGTCCGGCTCCCGTACGACGGCCGTGAAGGCGTTCGCGCTGCATCCGCTGGTCGACTCGGTGAACGTGGCCCGCAAGCTGGTCGAGGGCTATACCGACGTCCATCCCGGGCTGGCGTACCTTAGGTGAGCCCCGGAGGGAAAGCGCTTTCCCCAGCGCTTCCCTCCGACCGGCGCGTCCCCCGGCCGCACCCGGCCTCCCCGCCCCTCGTGGTCCCTCTCTGGAGATTCCCCATGCATGACGAACGCCGCCGCATCGAGGAGCGCGTCGAGCGCGTCCACAACCAGCGCATCAAGCCCGCGATCTACGCGGCAAGCGTGCCCTTCGAGGTCGAGGCCTGGCAGGCACCGGGGGAGCCCGTCCCCTTCGCGGAGGCCGCGGCCGCCGCCTACGAGCCCTTCGCGATGGACACCCCGGGGGGCCCGCCCTGGGGCACCACCTGGTTCCGGATGCGCGGGCAGGTGCCCGCCGAGTGGGCCGGCAAGCGCGTCGAGGCCGTCATCGACCTCGGCTTCGTGGGTGACTGGCCCGGCAACCAGGCCGAGGCCCTCGTGCACCGCACCGACGGGACGCCGCTGAAGGCGGTCAACCCGCTCAACCACTACGTGCCGATCGGCAACCCGGTGACCGGCGGGGAGAGCATCGACTACCTGGTCGAGGCGGCCTCCAACCCCGACATCCTGGCGAACGACTTCGCGGGCCCGACCCTGCTGGGCGATGTACTGACGGCGGGCGACCGTCCACTGTATACATTCCGCCGCGCCGACATCGCCGTCCTCGACGAGGAGGTCTGGCACCTCGACCTCGACCTCCAGGTGCTGCGCGAACTCATGGTCCACCTCGGCGAGCACGAGCCGCGCCGGCACGAGATCATGCACGCCCTGGACCGGGCCATGGACGCCCTCGACCTGGACGACGTCTCCGGCAGCGCCGCGGCCGTCCGCGAGGTCCTCGCGCCGGTGCTGGCCAGCCCCGCCCACGCCAGCGCCCACACCATCTCCGGTGTCGGTCACGCGCACATCGACTCCGCCTGGCTGTGGCCGATCCGCGAGACGAAGCGCAAGACCTCCCGCACCTTCTCCAACGTCACCTCGCTCGCCGAGGAGTACGACGACTTCATCTTCGCCTGCTCGCAGGCCCAGCAGTACGAGTGGGTGCGCGACAACTACCCGCAGGTGTGGGCGCGCATCCAGGAGTCGGTGAAGAAGGGCCAGTGGGCGCCGGTCGGCGGCATGTGGGTCGAGTCCGACGGCAACCTGCCCGGCGGCGAGGCGATCGCCCGCCAACTGGTGCACGGCAAGCGCTTCTTCATCGAGCACTTCGGCATCGAGACCAAGGGCGTCTGGCTGCCCGACTCCTTCGGCTACAACGCCGCCTACCCGCAGCTCGCCAAGCTCGCCGGGAACGACTGGTTCCTCACCCAGAAGATCTCCTGGAACCAGACGAACAAGTTCCCCCACCACACCTTCTGGTGGGAGGGCATCGACGGCACCCGCATCTTCACGCACTTCCCGCCCGTCGACACCTACAACGCGCGGTTCAGCGGCGAGGAGATGGACCGCGCCGTGCGCAACTACTCCGAGAAGGGCGGCGGTACGCGTTCGCTCGCCCCCTTCGGCTGGGGCGACGGCGGTGGCGGCCCCACCCGCGAGATCATGGAACGGGCGCGCCGGCTGGCCGACCTGGAGGGCTCGCCGAAGGTCGTCGTCGAGCACCCCGACACGTTCTTCGCCAAGGCCCGCGCGGAGTACCAGGACGCCCCCGTCTGGGTCGGCGAGCTCTACCTGGAGCTGCACCGGGCCACGTACACCACCCAGGCCCGCACCAAGCAGGGCAACCGTCGCAGTGAACACAAGCTGCGCGAGGCGGAGTTGTGGGCGACGACGGCCGCACTGCACGCGCCGGGCTACGCCTACCCCTACGCGAAGCTCGACCGGCTCTGGAAGACGGTGCTGCTGCACCAGTTCCATGACATCCTGCCGGGCTCCTCGATCGCCTGGGTGCACCGCGAGGCGGAGGCCGAGTACGCGCGGGTCGCCGAGGAGCTGGAGGTACTGACGGCCGAGGCGGTCGCCGCGCTGGGCGGCGGGCGGCAGGGTGGCGCGCTCCGGGTGTTCAACACCAGCCCGTTCCGCCGCGCCGAGGTGGTCCGTACCCCGCAGGGCGCACCGGCGTACGTAGAGGTGCCCGCGAGCGGCAGCGCGCCGCTGACCGGCGCGCAGCCCCCGCGGCCGGTGACGGTCTCCGGGCGTGTCCTGGACAACGGGCTGGTCCGGGTACAGGTCGCGGAGGACGGCACACTGTCGTCCGTATTCGATCTGCGGGCGAACCGTGAAGTCCTCGCCGACCAGGGCAACCTGCTGCGCCTGCACACCGACCTCCCGAACTACTGGGACGCCTGGGACATCGACAAGCACTACCGGAACCGGTACACCGACCTGCTGGAGCCGGACGCCGTGACCGTCGTCGAGGAGGACCCGCTCGTCGGCGCGATCCGGGTCACGCGCTCCTTCGGCAAGGGCTCGACGATCACCCAGACCATCACGCTCCGCGCCGGCAGCCCCCGCGTCGACTTCGAGACCGACATCGACTGGCACGAGGCGGAGAAGATCCTCAAGGCGGCGTTCCCGGTGGACGTCCGGGCGCCGCACTCCTCCGCCGAGATCCAGTTCGGCCACATCCAGCGACCCACCCACACCAACACCAGCTGGGAGGCGGCCCGGTTCGAGGTCTCCGGCCACCGCTGGGTGCACATCGGCGAACCCGGCTACGGCGTCGCGGTCATCAACGACTCCACCTACGGCCACGACGTCTCCCGCACGGTCCGCGAGGACGGCGGTACGACCACCACCGTCCGCCTCAGCCTGGTCCGCGCCCCGCGGATCCCGGACCCCGAGGCGGACCAGGGCCGGCACCGCTTCAGCTACGCGCTGCTCCCCGGCGCGAGCATCGAGGACGCGGTCGCCGAGGGCTACTCCCTCAACCTCCCGCTGCGCGTGGCCGACGCGGCGGACACCACTCCCGAGCCCGTCGTCTCGGTGGACGGCGCCGGGGTCACCGTCGAGGCGGTCAAGCTCGCCGACGACGAGTCCGGGGATGTCGTCGTCCGGCTCTACGAGTCCAGCGGCGGCCGCTCCACCGGCACCCTGCGCACCGGCTTCCCGCTCGCGGGCGCCCAGGTGACCGACCTGCTGGAACGGCCGCTGGAGCCCGCGGCGGTCGGCGAGGACGGCACGGTCGCCGTCGTACTGCGGCCGTTCCAGATCCTGACGCTCCGTCTGGAGCGTGCCGCCACCGGCCGCTAGTCACGGCCCCCGGGGCGGGCGCGGCCCCCCGCGCGCCCCCCCCCCCCCCCCGATCCCCCCGCCTCGGGGGGGGTCGCGCGCGCCCCCTCAACCCCCGGTCACCCCACCCCAGCTTGGGGGTCCTGCTGGGGCGCTCGGATCTCGGCCCCTGCGGGGGGGGCGGCCCCCCCCCGCGCCGCGCCCCCCCCCCGGGGGGGGGGCGGCCCCGGGCCCCCCCCCCGCCCCGCCCCGAAGTTCCCTGCGCTGCGGAGGAGTTCAGTCGTGCCCATGCAACCCTGGTTCACCGACGCCAAGTTGGGGATCTTCGTCCACTGGGGCATCTACGCCGTCGACGGCGTCCAGGAGTCCTGGTCGTTCTACGACGACATCGTGCCCCACGACCGGTACATGTCCCAGCTCGACCGCTTCACCGGCGCCCACTACGATCCCCGGGCCTGGGCCGACCTGTTCGCCGGTGCCGGTGCCGGTTACGCCGTCCTCACCAGCCGTCATCACGACGGCGTCGCCCTGTGGGACACGGCGTACGGGGATCTGAACCTGGGCCGCGACTATCTCACCGGCTACGCCGAGGCCCTGCGCGAGAAGGGCCTCAAGGTCGGTCTGTACTACTCGCACTCCGACTGGAACCACCCGGACTACGCCAGCACCCGCAAGCCGGGCCGTCCGCCGGAGATGGAGGACAACCGCTACTCCGAGTGCTCCGCCGAGGACGAGGACCTCGAGGCCTGGGAGCGGTTCCTCGCCTACCGGGACGGCCAGATCCGCGAGTTGGCCTCCCGCTACCGGCCCGACCTGATGTGGTTCGACGGCGAGTGGGACCGCAGCGAGGAGCAGTGGCGCATCAAGGAACTCGCCGCGCTGATCCGCTCGTACTCCCCGGACGTCGTCTTCAACGCCCGCATGCTCAGCGAGGGCGACTACGCCACCCCCGAACAGGGCGCCCCCATCGAACCCCCCGCCGGGCCATGGGAATTGTGCCTGACCATCAACGACTCGTGGGGTTATCAGCACCACGACCACCACCACAAGTCGCTCACCCAGCTGATCCGCTACTTCGCCGAGACCATCGGCGGCGGCGGGAACCTGTTGCTCGACGTCGGCCCGATGGAGGACGGCACCGTCCCGCGGCCGCAGGTCGAGCGCCTCGAAGGCCTGGGGGAGTGGATCCGCAAGCACGCGCAGGCCGTGTACGGGACGGTGCGAGGGATGCCGGCCGGGCACCACTACGGGCCCAGCACCCTCTCCGCCGACGGCCGCACCCTCTACCTCACCCTGTTCGACCTCCCGCGTTCCGAGATCGGCGTCCGGGGTCTGGTCACGCCGGTCCGCAGGGTGACCGTGCTCGGCACCGGAACGGAACTCGCCCACCGTGTCGTCGGCGGACTGCACGAGGCGGTCGGTGTGCTGTGGATCGACCCCCCGGCCGGCTCCGACCTCGACCCGCACGCCACGGTGCTCGCCCTGGAACTGGACGGTGAACTGGAGCTGTACCGGGGGTCGGGACGCTTCTGAGGCACCCTGCCGGCCCGGCCGGAGTCGAGTGGGCGGGCGGCCGAGCAGGCCGTACGGCGGGCGGGGACATGATGCGGGCCGGTCGGTCGCTCCCCGTGACAGCGGCCGACCGACCCGATCCCCCGTACCGCCGGGAATCCCCCGTCGATTCCCGGTCTTCCCCCGTTGATCCCTGTGCTTCCCCCTGGAGCCCCGTGCTTCCCCGGTTGCTCCCCCGTGGGGCCCTTCACTCTTAAGAGCGAGCCGCCAGGCTCCTGATACACCCTTCGTCGAAAAAGTCCCCCGGACCGTGGTCCGGGGGACTTTCGGCCGGGGGACTTTCAGGGGGCTTTCGCTCGCGTTGCGGATGCTCAGCCGGTGAAGCCGGCCGTGATCGAGGTGAACTGCCAGGTGCTCTGGCTGATGCCGGAGCAGTTGCTCACCACGCCACCGCCCGGGCAGGGCCGGTCGCGGTTGACGGCCCAGTAGGCGAGCCGGGCGATGTGGTGGCTGTTGGACCAGTCACGGATCTGGGTCCAGATCGCCGGGGTGGTGTTCTCCTGCTGGTCCGACAGTCCGTTCATGCCGGAGATGCCGATGTGGGCGTAGGCGGTCGCGTCGTCCCAGCCGAAGGTGGACTTCAGCTTGTTCTTCAACCCCTCCGTGGCGTTCACGGTGTTGCCGTACATGTCCGACCCGCCGCCGAAGTCGAACGGCATGATGGTGAAGACGTCGATGTCCGCGCCGAGCGACTTGGCCTGCTCGATGAGACGGTTGCCGTAGTAGGTCGGCCCGGTCGTGGACGTCCCGAAGGTGACGATGGTCTTCAGGCCGGGGTTGTTGGCCTTGACCGTCTTGAGGGCGGTGAGGATCCGCGCCTGCACGGCCTCGTTCTCGAACTCGTCCGTGTTCTCGATGTCCATGTCGATCGCCTTGAGGGAGTAGGCGTCGATCACCTTCTGCAGGGCACCCGCCAGCGCGCTCGCCGAGGAGCAGTTGGCGCCGAGCTTGCTGCCCTGCCAGCCGCCGAACGAGGGCACGATGTCACCGCCCGCCGAGCGGACCTGGTTGATGACGCTCTGGTCGACCCCGCCGGTCAGCGGCCGGTTGCTGTCCCACATGGGGTTGCACCCGCCGCCGTCCAGCATGAACGCCATCGTGAACCACTTGATGCCGGTCGAGCTCATCACCGTGGACACGCTCGGCGGGTCGCCCCAGCCCTCGAACAGGTAGGGCGCGGCCTGCTTGAACCCGGTCCCGCCACCGCCGCCCGCGTTCGTCGTGACACTCACGGAGTTGGAGGCCGCGGAGGTGTTCCCCGCCGCGTCGCGCGCCCTCACGGTGAAGGTGTACCCGGTGCTCGCGGACAGTCCGCTGACCGTGGCGGACGTACCGGAGACAGTCAGCACCTTGGCGGACCCGCTGTACACGTCGTAGCCCGTGACGCCGACGTTGTCGGTGGCGGCGTTCCAGGACAGCGACACGCTGGAGGACGTCTTGCCGGTCGAGGTCAGCCCGCCCGGCGCGGTCGGCGCCTGGGTGTCCGAGCCGCCCCCGCCGCCCGGCCCGTCCAGGCTGATGTCGTCGGCGTAGTAGGTGCCCTGGGCGTACCAGCCGTGGACGTAGATCGTGGCGCTGGTCTGCGAGGCCCCGGTGGTGAAGGACACCGACAGCAGGCTGTACGCCGACGGTGACGACGTCCAGGTGGAGGCGCCGCCGTCGACGCCGAGGTAGACGTAGGAGCCGCGCACCCAGCCGGTGAGTGCGTACGTGGTGTTCGGCTGGACCGGGACGGTCTGGCCGCACTTGGCGATGTCGCTCGAACTCGCCGCTCCCGCAAGGGCCTTGGAGCCGCTGTGGGTGGGCGAGGAGACGACGGAGCCGAGGTTGCCGGTGCAGGACCAGGGCGAGAGGGCGCCCGACTCGAGACCGGGGTTGGTGAGGATGTTGGCCGCCTGGGCGGTGCCCGGCAGGGCCACGGCCCCGGCGAGGGCGAGGCCGGCGGTGCCGAGCAGGGCGAGGAACCGACGCCATGGGCGTCCGAGGGGTCTGGTGCGCACGCGATCTCCCTGAAGGAATGGGGGTGTTCGGGAGTGCAGGGGAGTGCAAGAGGGTGCGCAACAAAGTTGGTATGGACCAATCCACCTGTCAAGGCGAGAGACGGAATTGGTCCATACCGGTGGGTGAAATGTCCTGCTTGATCTTTCCCGGAGTCCCGGTCTTTCCTAGAGCGGCAGCGCCTGCGCGGCGCCCGCCGTGGTCACCTCGACGGAGTCGGCGGGCGCGGGCACGGCCGGCAGCAGCGGCTCGGCGGTCTCCTCCACCCGCTGGTGCGGCAGCGTGACCGCGCGCAGCGGACGCGGCCCCGACACCACCGTGTAGTCCTGCCCCAGGAACGGCGGCACGATCTCGCCCGGGTCCTCGCCGAGCGCCAACTGCACAGCCGCCCAAGGGGCGTTGACGCCGCACAGCGACAGCTGGTGGAGTCCGCCGGCCGGGCGGGTGTTGACGTCCATCAGGACCGGCCGGTCGCCGAACATCCGGAACTGGATGTTGGACAGGTAGTGCAGCCCGAAGCCCTCGGCGATCAGACGCGCCGGCTCCAGCCACTGCTCGTGCAGGGTGAACCCCCGACGGCGGCCGTTCTTCGTCCGGCCGATGGCCATCCGCAGGATGTTGTCCGGGCCGGTGAGGCAGTCCACGGACACCTCCGGCTGCTCCAGGCGCGGCATGACCAGCCAGTCGATCTGCTCCTCGCCCTGCTCCGCGGCCCGCGTCAGCGCCTCGACCACCATGTCGAGCTGGACGTACGGGGTCGGGAAGCCGCTGAGGTGCATCAGCGAGAAGGGGGTGCGGGTGATCACCCGGAAGCCCACCCCGCCCGCACCGGACGCCGGCTTGAAGCACGCGCGGTGCCCGGCCTCCTCCAACTCCTCTACGGCGGCGACGAGTTCGTCGGCGGTCCGGACCCGGAACCACGGCGGCACGGGCACGCCGATCGCCTGCACGGCCTCGTACGCGATCACCTTGTCGTGGAAGACGGCGACGGCCTCCGGCGGCGGCGCCAGCAGGGCCGTGCCGACCGCGTCGAAGTCGGCGCGGTGCTCCACGACGGCGGCCTGGTGCAGCCGGGGCACGAACACGTCGATGCTGCGGCGCTTGCACTGCGCGAGGGCGTACTCGACGTACGCGGCCGGGGACAGGCCCTCCGGCTCCAGCTCGGCGGTGTCGGCGGCGGCCAGTACGGGGGAGTCGGCGTCACCGTGCGTGGCGTGGATCTCGACCGCGCGGTCGCTGGGATTTCGTCGCAGCTGATCCGTGAAGAACACGTTCTCCGCGTACGTGCGGTTGAGCCAGACGCGTACGCGAGAGACCATGCAGGCCGCCTTTCACGGTTCGCGGGCAGGGCAAAGCGGGCCCGGCCCGGGCAGGGGAATTGGTGGGTCACCAAACCGCCCTGCGGAAGGGTCGTCCATGGCGGTGGTGTTGGGGCGATCATACGGCTTCCCGGGGGTGCGGCGTGCAACGCCCGTGTTACGGATTTTCCGATCTTGTTCACGTGAGGCGCCTGTTCGGGTAGTGGCGCGCTACGGCCCAGGTGGGACCACGTCCGGGTCCGGCGGGAGGCTCGGTCCGACCTTGTACCGCAGACGTGAATGTGTTCTCGTGGTGACACTGGTGTATTCGTGGGAACGCGGAGAGTGTGCTCGTGAGCGGGGGGCGGAAGGTGACGTCGACGGCCGGTGGCGCCGGACAACTGCTGGCCATCAGCGATCTGCACATCGGCTATCCGGAGAACCGCGCGCTGGTCGAGGCCATGGCTCCGGAGACGGACGAGGACTGGCTGCTGGTCGCCGGCGACGTCTCGGAGAACGTGGCCGACATCCGCTGGGCGCTGAAGACCCTCGCCGGACGCTTCCGCAGGGTCGTCTGGGTCCCCGGCAACCACGAGCTGTGGACCCATCCCTCGGACCCGGTCACCCTGCGCGGTGCCGCCCGTTACGAGCACCTCGTCGAGGTCTGCCGCGACCTGGGTGTCACCACGCCCGAGGACCCCTACCCGGTCTGGGAGGGCCCCGGCGGCCCGGCCGTCGTCGCCCCGCTGTTCCTGCTGTACGACTACTCGTTCCTCCCGGCCGGCTGCGCCACCAAGGAGGAGGGCCTGGCCTACGCGCAGGGCACCGGCATCGTCTGCAACGACGAGTACCTGCTGCACCCCGACCCGTATCCGACCCGGGAGGCCTGGTGCCGGGCCCGCGTCGCCGAGACCGAGCGGCGGCTCGCCGAGATCCCCGACGGCCTGCCCGTCGTCCCCGTCAACCACTAT
This sequence comes from Actinobacteria bacterium OV320, assembly GCA_001298545.1. Classification (GTDB taxonomy): domain Bacteria; phylum Actinomycetota; class Actinomycetes; order Streptomycetales; family Streptomycetaceae; genus Streptomyces; species Streptomyces coriariae. Next base: position 594,471 of record LJCX01000027.1, on the reverse strand, counting down.
CCCCTGCACCGGCACCCGATGGACGTGCTGTGGCACCCCGAGTTCGCCATGTGGTGCGGCACCGGGCTCACGGCGGACTGGCACCGCCGGTTCCGGATCGAGACCATGGTCTACGGCCACCTCCACATCCCACGGACCACCTGGCACGAGGGCGTGCGCTTCGAGGAGGTGTCGGTGGGCTACCCCCGTGAATGGCGCAAGCGGACGCAGCCGCCGGGACGACTGCGCCGCATCCTGCCCAGGGAGGACGGGACCGAGTGATCGAGGACCTGTTGCCGGAGTCGGTGGTGGCGGTGGAGGCCTTCGGCGAGGAGGGCGTCCGCGAGTTCGGGAGCGCGCCGCTCTACCCGCAGGAGGAGGCGCTGGTGGCGCGGGCGGTCGCCAAGCGCCGCCGCGAGTTCACCGTCGTGCGCTCCTGTGCCCGGCGCGCCATGGAGAAGCTCGGCGTGCCCGCACAGGCGGTGCTGCCCGGCGAGCGCGGCGCCCCGCAGTGGCCTGACGGCCTGACGGGCAGCATGACCCACTGCGCGGGCTACTGCGCGGCAGCCCTGGTCCGGGCCGCCGACCTGGCCTCCCTCGGCATCGACGCCGAACCCCACGAGCCCCTTCCCGAGGGCGTCCTGTCCGCGGTCGCCCTGCCCGCCGAGGCGGAGCGGATCGGCCGGCTGACCGCGGGGCGTCCCGAGGTGCACTGGGACCGGCTGCTGTTCAGTGCCAAGGAGTCCGTCTACAAGGCGTGGTTCCCCCTCACTCGTAAGTGGCTGGACTTCAGCGAGGCGGACATCGACCTCGCCCTCGCCCCCGCCTCTGCCTCTGCCTCTGCCTCCGCAACCGGTCCCGCCGAGGGCACGGAGGGTGTCTTCCGTGCCCGGCTGCTCGTCCCCGGACCGGTGGTCGGCGGCCACCGGCTCGGGCACTTCGACGGCCGCTGGAGCGTCCGCCGGGGCCTGCTGGCCACGGCGGTCACCGTGCACCACGTCTGAGGCGGCGACCGCCCCCTCAGGTCACCGGCCCGGGCACCAGTGGTGCAGCAGTCGGAAGAACTCCTCCTCGTTGCCCGCCAGACCCGCGGCGGCCAGGGCCTGTTCCGCCTCGGCCAGGACGGCGGGCGGCACGACCGGGGGCAGCCGGTCCTGCGGCGGACCGTCGGCGCCGACACCCTTGCCGTCCCCCTCGTCGCCGAAGGCGGCTCGTACGGTGTGCAGCAGCCGCAGGTAGGCCTGTACGGCGGTGCGCTCGCGGTCGGTCAGTACGGCAGTGGGCATCGGTCGGCTCTCCCCGTGTCGGCGTCGTGTCCCCCGCGCCCGACGGCGCGTACGCCCCTGTGCGGTGGCGCACCCCCCAGCTTGCCGGGCACCACTGACAATCCGGCCCGACCCGGCTTCGGTTCGCCCGCTTAGCGGAGGTGAAACCTGCTTGAAATCCCCTGGCGGAAAGGGGTTCTACGCTGTTGGGAAGGGCTTTCGGCGGACCGTCGACGGCCGCGGAACAGGAGGCGATCGGGTGGTCGACGTCCCACAGCGGCGCCCCGCGCGCGGCACCCGGCTGCGCCCGGTGGGCGACGGAGAACTGGAGCTGCGGTACCGGGTCGTGCACGGATACCGGCGTGCCTTCCGCATGGCCGGCGAGGGCCCGGCGCTGGTCCTCATCCACGGCATCGGCGACTCCTCGCGGACCTGGGCCGAACTGATCCCCGCCCTCGCCCGCACCCACACCGTGATCGCCCCGGACCTCCTCGGCCACGGCGCCTCCGACAAGCCGCGCGCCGACTACTCGGTGGCCGCGTACGCCAACGGTCTGCGCGATCTGCTCAGCACGCTCGGCATCGAGTCGGCGACCCTGATCGGACACTCGCTGGGCGGGGGAGTGGCGATGCAGTTCGCCTACCAGTTCCCCGAGCGCACCGAACGGCTGATCCTCGTCAGCGCGGGCGGAGTCGGCCGCGAGGTCAACCCGGCCCTGCGGCTGGTCTCGCTGCCGGGCGCCCATCTGGCGCTGTCCGCCCTCCGGTTGCCGGGCGCGCGGTTCCAGGTCGGCCTCGCCGTCGGTCTGATGAAGCTGCTGGACACCGACCTCGGCCAGGACGCCCCCGATCTGCTCCACCTCGTCGACGCCCTGCCGGACGAGACCGCGCGCAACGCCTTCATCCGCACCCTGCGCGCGGTCGTCGACTGGCGCGGCCAGGTCGTCACCATGCTCGACCGCTGCTATCTGACGGCCGGCATGCCGACGATGCTGCTGTGGGGCGACCGGGACAGCGTGGTGCCCGTGCGGCACGCGTACGGCGCCCACGAGGCGATGCCCGGCAGCCGGCTGGAGATCTTCGAGGGAGCCGGCCACTTCCCGTTCCACAGCGATCCCGCCCGGTTCCGCGCGCTCGTCGAGGAGTTCACCCGCACCACGGCCCCGGCCGACTGGAGCCGCGACCACTGGCGCGGGCTGCTGCGCGAGGGCGGTCCCGCCACGGGGTCGGCGGGTGCGCCGGACGGCACGGAACGGGACCTGCGCGGGGCGAGCGAGCGCAGCGCGACCTGACGGCCGTACGAGGGAACACGGGGGAGTACGAGGGAACGTACGAGGGAGCCTGGACGGTATCCGGCCGGGGATGCGCTCCTACGGCCCCAGATAGCCCAGCGAGGCCTCGATCCGGCCGGCCAGGTGGTCACGCTGGCCCCGCTCCCGCGGCGACGAACCCGACAGCCAGGTACGGCACTTGCTGGCCAGCAGCAGGCCGAAGCTCTCGGCCTCCCGCTCGTCGGTCAGGTCGAAACGGGTGCGCGCGGCGACGCTGCGCACCGTCGCCCGCAGATCCGCCCCGTCGCTGAGTAAACGGGCCGCGACCGCGGTGCCCTCGACGTGGTGGCCGCAGTGGCCCGCCTTCATGTGCCACAGCTCGTGGCCCAGGATCACCAACTGGTGCTCCGGCGCGGTGCGTTCCTCGATGACGACGAGGTCCTGGTCGGCCATGTCGAGCCACAGCCCGCTGGCCGTGTCGGCCGGGAAGGGGGCCATGCGGAAGTGCACGGGGCGGCCGCGCCGTCTGCTCATCCCGTCGCACAGGGCGGTGTACAGGTCGGCCGGCACGGCGGGCGCCGGCAGGGTCAGTTCCGCGACCAGCTCGCCGCTGAGACGGCGCATTTCCCTGGCGATGCTCACAGTTCTCCCCCGGATCACGACTCGGGCCGCTTCACGCTCTCCAGGAGCATGTCCAGCCACTCGGCGACCTTGTCGCGGTGCTGGTCGGTGGGCAGCTGGGCGGCCCGCCACGCGATCCCGCGCACGCCGTGGTCCTGCAGCAGCCGTTCCAGCGGGTCCTCGGCGGCCGCGGCCGCCTCCCGCGCGGCGAGCTTCTGGAGCAGCTCCTGCTCGATGTGCTGGAGGGCGCCCGCGAGCGCCTCCGGGTCCTCGGCGGTGAGAAAGCCGGCGTGCACCCGGAAGAAGCGCTGGAGGGCGTCGCAGTGTTCCATCGTGGGCCGCCGGTCGCCGTTGATGAGGGCGCCCGCCTGCTGGCGCGACATGCCGGCGCCGTCGGCGATCTCCTGCTGGGTGTACCTACGGCCGTTCGGCTTGAGGCGGGTGCGGCGCAGCAGGTCCAGACGCTGCAGGAAGCGGGCCTGCACATCGGGCTCACCGGCGGGCCGGCCGCTCAGCAGGGCCTTGACCACCGACTCCGGCACACCGGAGGCGACGGACAGCCGCCCGGTGCCGAAGACCTCCGCGTGCGGCACGCCGAGCCGGTCGGCGAGCGCGGCGACACGGGCGACGACGGGCGACATCAGCACCGTCGCCGCGGCGCCCGGAACCTCGAAGCCATCCTCCGACACCGACAGGTCTCCTAGGTCTCTCACGTCCCTCTCACCGGCACACGATCACCCATACAGACGGTCGCCGTGAACTGCGTGGAGAGTAGCGGGTCTTTCGAACTCACATCCAGGTCTCGCCACAACTGTGGCCAATTTCAGCCGTCAACCAGCACGGAATGCCACGATAGTTGACACCGATCGCGTCGGGGCAGCAGGATCGGGGCGCCGCGTGAAGGCCGCATAGGCAAGAGGGGTGACCTCCCGATGGCATATCAGGCAGGAGGGCAGCGGTCCGCACCGCGGCCCGTCCCCGAGAGTCTCGAGGCCCAGGCGTACCTGCACGACTACGCCACGTACCTGGAGGCCGTCCCCTTCCCGTCCGTCGTCCTCGACCACCGCTGGGACGTCGTTCTCTCCAACGACGCTTTCGCGTCACTTTTCCGGGAGGTGGGCCCGCATCCGACGGCCCTGCCCGGCGACAACTTCCTGCGTTTCGTCCTCTTCCACCCCGACGCCCCCTCGGTCCTCGGTGACCACGAGGCCGGCTGGTGCCTGCCGATGCTCGCCCGCTTCGCCGCGGCCGTGGAGCGCCACGGTCACGACCACGGGCTGCAGGCGCTCCGCCGCGACATCGCCCAGGACCCGATCATGGAGGCCGCCTACCGCCACGGGCTGCCGCACTGGATCCGCGCGGTCGGCGAGGAGGCCGTCGAGCACGACGGGGCGGTCCGGCCCCTGCTGCACCCCGACCCGCGCTGGGGCGCCACGGAGTGCCGCATCGTCGGCGACACCCCCAGGACCCTGCACGACATGGGGTACACCCGGCTGACGATGGTGCTGCGCTCCACCCGCCCGGCCCCCGTACCCCGCAGGACCCGCGGCGCACGCCGCGGCGCGAGCCACCTCAGCGTGGTACCGGCCCCCGAGGCCTGACCGGGCACCGTCGGCGTTCAGGTCGCCGACGGCGCCCTGGTCGGCACGGCGTGCGCGTTCAGTGCGGCTCGGGAGCGTCCGACTTCGTGAGGCGGTCCACCGGGGTTCCTCGCTTCGCCGCCTGGATCTGCTCGTACACATGGGTCCGCAGTTCCGCGAAGCGCGGGGCCACCCGCGTGTGCAACTGGTCGCGCTCCGCCGGGAGATCGACCTTCAACTGCTCCTGGACGACCGTCGGGGAGGCGGACAGGACGAGGACCCGCTCACCGAGGTAGACGGCCTCGTCGATGTCGTGCGTGACGAACAGGATGGTGATCCCGCGCTCCCGCCAGAGTCCCCGGACCAGGTCCTCCAGATCGGCGCGGGTCTGCGCGTCCACGGCGGCGAACGGCTCGTCCATCAGCAGGACCCGGGGCTCGTAGGCGAGCGCCCGGGCGATCGCCACCCGCTGCTGCATCCCGCCCGACAGCTGCCACGGGTACGCGGAGAGCGCGTCCTCCAGGCCGACCGAGCGAAGGGCGTCCGCGACCAGTTCCCTTCGGCGCGCTTTGGTCAACCCCTTCTGCTTCAGCGGCAGTTCGACGTTCTCGCCGACCCGCATCCACGGGAAGAGGCTCCGCCCGTACTCCTGGAAGACGAACGCCATGTCCGGCGGCGGCCCGGTCACCCGCCGTCCCTCCAGGAGCACTTCGCCGGAGGTCGGTGTGAGCAGTCCGGCCATGCACTTCAGCAGGGTCGTCTTGCCGCAGCCCGACGGGCCGACGAGACACACGAGTTCGCCCGCCTCGACGGTGAAGGTGAGGTCGCGCACCGCCTCGACCCGGCGCCCGGACCCCTCGTAGACCTTGCGCAGGCCGGACACTGCAAGACGCGGGTGCATGGAACGCCCTTTCGCGAGGTTCACGGGGACCGCCGGTTGGATGCGCGCAGACCGCGGTACCAGCCGAGCACCCGGCGCTCGACGACCTGGAAGAGCACCGACAGGACGAAGCCCAGGAGGCCGAGCACCAGGATGCCGGTCCACATGTCGGGGATGGCGAAACCCCGTTGGAACTGCACGATGGTGAAGCCGAGCCCGTTGCTCGCGGCGAACATCTCGCTGATGACCATGAGGATGATGCCGATCGACAGCGCCTGGCGCAGCCCCGCGAAGATCTGCGGGCTCGCCGACGGCAGCACCACGCTGCGCAACCGGGCGGGACCCGAGATGCCGTACGACCGCGCCGTCTGCGCCATCACCGGGTCCACCGCCCGCACGCCCTCGACCGTGTTGAGCAGGACCGGCCACACACAGCCGCTCGCGATGACGACGACCTTCATGGTGTCGCCGATGCCCGCGAACAGCATGATGACCGGCACCAGCACGGGCGGCGGCACCGCCCGCAGGAACTCCAGGACCGGCTCGCACACCGCCCGCACCCGGCGGTAGGAGCCGATGACCGTGCCCAGGGCGACCCCGACGACGGCCGCCGTCGCGTAACCGCCGAGCAGCCGCAGCACGCTCGGCCGTACGTCGGTGCGCAGCCGCTCTCCCGTCCACACGTCGGGGAAGGCCTTCAGGATCGTGCGCAGTGGTGGCCAGTACACGTTCGTACTGCCGTCGGAGGCCACCCACCAGGCGGTGACCAGTACGGCCGGCAGGGCGAGCGTGAACAGCAGCCGCAGCAGGACGCGCCGCCAGGCTCCCGCCCCCGTCCGGCCGGGGGATGTCCCGGTCACACCGCCACCTCCCCGCGCACCGACTGGTGCCAGGCCAGCGCGCGCCGCTCCACCGTCCGGGCGCCCACGTTGATCAGCAGCCCCAGCACCCCGGTGACCACGATCAGGGCGTACATCTCGGGTACCGCCTGCGAGGTCTGCGCGACGGCGATACGCGCGCCCAACCCCGGTGCTCCGATGACCAGTTCGGCGGTGATGACGAGGATCAGTGCGACGGCCGCCGCGAGCCGCACGCCGGTCATGACGTACGGCAGCGCGGTCGGCCACAGCACGTGCCGGACCCGCGCCCAGGTGCCGAGCCCGTAGCAGCGGGCGGTCTCCTCGGCGACCGGGTCGACGTCCTGGACGCCGTACAGGACCTGGATCAGGATCTGCCAGAAGGAGGCGTAGACGACCAGCAGCAGGACCGAGCGCAGTTCGGTGCCGTACAGCAGCACGGCGAGCGGGATCAGGGCGACCGACGGGATCGGGCGCAGGAACTCGATGGTCGATGCCGTCGCCTCGCGCAGGTGCGGGACGACCGAGACGATCACACCGGCCACGATCCCGGCGCCCACCGCGATCGCCAGCCCGAGGGCCCAGCCGGTGAGGGTGTCGCCGAGGGCCGTCCAGAAGGCGGAGTCGGCGAGTTCGTCGCCCAGCGCGCCGGCGATGCGGCTGGTCGGCGGGAGGTAGGCCTCCTTGACCAGCCCGAGCCGCGGCACCGCCTCGCCCAGGGCGAGGAAGGCCGCGAGCCCGGCCGCACCGAGTGCGAGGTTCGCGCCTCTCACGGCAGCAGCTTGTCCAGGTCGGGGGTCGACTTGAAGAGCTTGTCCCGCTCGCCGAGCTTCTCCAGGGCCTCGATCGACGAACGGTTGGCCTCGGCGGGCCACTTGGGCAGCGTCACCTGTGCCAGCACCGACGTCGGGATCTTGGTGTAGGTGGTGACGATCTGCCGGACCTCGTCCGGGTGCGCGTCGGCGTAGGCGAGGGACTCCGCGGTGGCCTCCTGGAACTTCTTCACCACGTCCGGGTTCTTCTGCGCGTACTGCGTGGAGGTGAAGTACATGGCGACGGTGAGGTTCGGTGCCACGTCCACCAGCGGCGAGGCGATCTCCACACCACCCTGGCTCTTGACGGTCGCCAGGGCCGGTTCGACGACCATCGCCGCGTCGATCTGCCCGCTGTCCAGGGCCGCGGGCATCTGGTCGAAGGCCAGCTCGACGAACTTCACCCGGTCGGGGTCGCCGCCCGCCTTGCGCACCGACTCGCGTACCGCGGTCTCGTTGATGTTCTTCAGGGTGTTGATGGCGACCTTCTTGCCCTCCAGGTCCTTCGCGGACTTGAGCGGGCTGTCCTTCTTCACCGTGATCGCCCCGAAGTCCTTGCCCTGTACGCCGGTCGAGGCGATGCCGTTCGAAACGGCCTGCACGGGCACGTTGTTGGACCGGGCGACCATGAGGGAGGTCATGTTGCTGAAGCCGAACTGGAACTGACCGCTGACGACTCCGGGCACGATCGCCGCGCCGCCCTGTGCGGTGGTGATCGACAGCTTCAGGCCGTGCTTCTCGTAGAAACCCTGTTTCACGCCCAGATAGACGGGCGCCACGTCGACGATGGGGATGAGTCCGAGTTTGACGGTCGTGGTACCTCCGGACGACGAACTCCCGGTGGACGTACCGGAGTCGTCGGACGAGCCACAGGCCGCCGTGGCGAGCAGGAAGGTGCCGGCCGCGAGACCGGCGAACAGACGACGCAAGGCTCCTCCTGTGCAGACAACGGTGTTCCGACAGGCTGTGCGCACACCGCACAGTAGTGCTCAATTGGCGTGCAGGGAACGTAGAGCCCGCTGTCCGACGGGGTCAATGGGTTTGGCTGACGAAATTGTTGACAGTCTGGGAGGGCGGCATGTCCACCGTGGCCCGAGCACCGCATTTCGTGAGGTCCTTCGAGCGCGGCCTCGCGGTGATCCGCTCCTTCGACGCCGAACACCCCGCGCGCACCCTCAGCGAAGTCGCCCGCGCCTGCGGGCTGACCCGGGCGGCCGCCCGGCGCCTGCTGCTCACCCTCGCGGATCTGGGATACGTGCACAGTGACGGCCGGCTCTTCCGGCTCACCCCGAGGGTGCTGGAACTCGGCTACGCCTATCTGGCCGGCCTCACGCTCCCGCAGGTCGCCGAACCGCATCTGGAACACCTCGTCGCACAGGTGAAGGAATCCTCGTCGCTGTGCGTCCTGGACGGCGACGACATCGTCTATGTCGCCCGGGTGCCGACCACCCGCATCATGTCGGCGGTCATCACCGTCGGCACCCGCTTCCCGGCGCACGTCACCTCGGTGGGCCGGGTGATGCTCGCCGCCCTGGCGGACGACGAGCTCGAACTCCGCCTGGAGCGGGCGCGGCTGCGCCCGCTCACCGCACGGACGCTGGTCGCGCCGGAGGATTTGCGGGCGGAACTGGCACGGGTGCGGCGCCAGGGGTACGCGCTCGTCGACCAGGAACTGGAGGAGGGGCTGCGGTCGGTGGGCGCCCCGGTGCGCGGCCGGGACGGCACGGTGGTGGCCGGCGTGAACATAGCCGTCCACGCCGGCCGCACCTCGGTGGCGGCGGTCCGCCGGGATCTGCTGCCACCGCTGCTGGCGGCCGTGGCACGGATCGAGGCCGACCTGCGGGTCACCGGCCCGACGGCGGGCGCCGCCGCCCCCCGGGCCACGGATCCGGTCACAGATCCAGGACGAGCTTCCTCCCCAGGCACCGGGACACACAGATCATCATCGTCTCCCCGGCCTCCCGCTCCTGCGGACTGAGGACGGAGTCCCGGTGCTCCGGCGTGCCCTCGAGCACGTCGGTCTCACAGGTGCCGCAGGTGCCCTCCGTGCAGGAGTAGAGGACCTCGACCCCCGCCGCCCGCACGGTGTCCAGCACGGACACACCCGCCACGACGGTCAGCGTCCGGCCGCTCTGCGCGAGCTCGACCTCGAACTCGCCGTCCTCACCCGCCGGTTGCTCCCGCGCCTGGAACCGCTCGACCCGGAGCGCGTCGGCCGGACAGCGCTCCTCCACGGCGTCCAGCAGGGGACCCGGACCGCAGCAGTAGACGAGGGTGCCCTCGGGCAGCGCGTCGAGCACGGAACCGAGGTCGAGCAGACCCGTCTCGTCCTGCGGGGCGACGGTGACCCGGTCGCCGTACCGCGCCAACTCCTCCGCGAACGCCATGGATCCGCGGGTGCGGCCGCCGTAGAGAAGGCTCCAATCGGCGCCCGCCGCCTCGGCCGCCGCGAGCATCGGCAGGAGGGGAGTGATCCCGATGCCGCCCGCGACGAAGCGGTAGCGGGCCGCCGGGCGCAGCGCGAAGTGGTTACGAGGGCCGCGCACCCGTACCTTGTCGCCCGGCCTCAACTGCTCGTGCACATGGGCGGATCCGCCCCGTCCGGCCGGCTCACCCAGCACCGCGACCCGCCACGCGCCACGGTCGGCCGGATCGCCGCACAGCGAGTACTGGCGCTCCAGCTCCGGGCCGAGGACGAGGTCCACATGAGCGCCCGGCTCCCAGGCCGGGAGCGGCTCGCCCAGCGGGTGGCGCAGGGTGAGGGCGAGCACTCCTTCGGCGGCGAACTCGCGGCTCGCGACGACCAGTTCGGATTCGTACACGCTCATGAGTCGCTTCCTCGCGGCCGGTGTCCTTCGGGGTGGCCGAGCATCCACTCCCACATCTCGATCGGGTCCTGTGAGGTGTGCTCGGCGCCGCAGTGACAGGTGCCGTGCAGCACGTCGGTGCCCGGCAGCCAGTCGATGCGGTAGATCTCGCCGGTGGGACCGGTGCTCACAGGACCTTCTCCGCGGGCTTGTCGCCCTCCTCCACCAGCCGGGCGAGGATACGGCGCGCGGCCAGGCCACCGGTGTCGATGTTGATGCTCAGCTCCTGGTAGCCGGTGCGTTCCGAACCGAGCGTCCGCTGCAGGAGGTTGAGCGCGTCGACGTCCTGCATGACCACCGTGTGGTTGTTGCCCCGCAGGAACTCGGTCACCTCGGCGTCGTCCGTCGCCCAGTCCCGCGAGACCATCCAGAAGTCGTACACCTTGCCGTCGGCGGACGGCGTGATCGCGTAGGTGATCTCGGTGTGGAAACCGTTCGGGTCGCTGCCGTCCGCCTCGGGCAGGACGCCCACCGGCGCGATACGGCTGTGCAGCAGGTACAGACAGGGCGCGTGGTACTCGATGTCCTGCCAGCGGGTGATCCGGCCCTCGATGCCGGTCGAACGGGCGTAGAACGGCGGGCACTCGGCGTCGTCCATGTGCCGGCTCACCCGCACGATCCCCGCGCCCTCGTCGACCTCGGTGGTGATCGGCGTCTCGGCGACCTCGGGGGTGCCGATGTAGCCGCCGTGCAGATACGTCTCGTGGGAGAGGTCGAGGAGGTTGTCGACGAGCAGCCCGTAGTCCGCGTCGATGGGCTCCATGCCCTGGACGGTGGTCCAGCCGGGGGCGTCGAGGTGCCGGGCGCGCGGGATCGTCTGCGGGTCGGCGAGCGACGGATCGCCGATCCACACCCAGACCAGCGAGTCCTGCTCGACGACCGGGTAGGCGGTGACCCGGGCGGTGCGCGGGATGCGTTTCTGCCCCGGCACGTACACACAGGCGCCGGTCGTGTCGTACGTGAAGCCGTGGTAGCCGCACACGATGCGGTCGCCGTCGAGCCGGCTCTCCGACAGCGGGAACCGGCGGTGCACACAGCGGTCGTGCAGCGCGACGGGCGTCCCGTCCTCCTCGGTCCGGTAGAAGACGAGCGGCTCGCCCAGAATCGTCCGGCCGAGCAACTCCTCACGCCCGACCTCGGTGCTGTAGGCGGCGACGTACCACTGGTTCCTGGCGAATGCGGTGGTGTGCGGCATGAGAGGGGTCCCGTCATCCTCGACGTCGTGTCGGGAACACCATGACGATGTCGCCTCCACTCCGGCAATAGGACTTCCGTCGGACGGAAACTCCCTGGTCAGCCGCTTGCTGCCTGCGACGTGCCCTTCAGTTCGCTTCACCGCTCCGGCCGAGACCGGGAGAGGTGCAGCCGGATCAACGTCCTCGTCACCGCCCAGCACGCCGTCAGCGGCAACGAAGGCCGGCTTCGCATCGCCGCCGCACAGACACCCGTCCTGCACGTCCTGCGACTGGTCGGCATCGACGCCCTCATCACCTGCCACCCCACCCTCGAGCAGGCCTTCGAGCCCTGACCGCCCTACCCTCGCCGGCCCGGGGCGTCGTCCCGCCATGAGCATCGCTGCACGGCCCGGCCCAGCGCATGGCCCACCGTCTCCGGCAGTGACTGCCCCAGCGCCCAGCCGATCGTCATCTCGGCGATCGTGTGCAGTTTGATGTTGGTGTGCTGGGAGACCTCCCGCAGCACCTCGAACCCGGCACGCGGCGGAATCCGGTGGACCGCGACGAGAACACCGATCGCCTGGTCGACCACCGCGTGGGAGCCGACGGCGTACCGCAGCTGCGCGTTCTCCTGCTCCAGACGGGCCACCGCGGCATCACGCGTTCCGTCGGGCAAGGGCCGCTGCTCGCGGGAGGTCGTCATTCCGGGTCTCCATACAGGGGCGACGTTTCCCGTACGCCTGCCCCGGGCCGGAGTGGCAAGACATCGGTGCGATGCGAAGATCGCGTCGAGCGTGGGAGGGGGCTCTTCGCCGTCCATGGTCGGCGAAGAGCCTGGGAGGCTGACTGCCCAACCTCTCTCCCGCCGAGTCGCCCCCGCGCCGGCCCTCACACCTGCGGGAGCCATTCATCTGTGTCCCGCACATAGCGCGGTCTGCTCCAGGACGGCCTGTTCGTGCTGCGCTCCGCGATCGCCCGGGGAATCCCTGATCACCGGTCCGGCGGAGGATACAGCCACCGCCGCAGCAGGCGGCTCAGCCTCGGCATCACCAGATACGTCAGCGTCGGCAGCAGCACGACCGGGAACACGGCGGCCCGCAGCGGCAGGGGCCAGGCGCCCGTGCGGGGCGCCACCAGCCACTGGATCAGCAACGTGAACGGATAGGCGCCGAGGAACGTGGTGAGCACCATCTTCCAGCGGGGCGGGGCCCGCACGGTGGTGCCGGGCAGGTTGAACCAGGTCTCCATCCCGGACGTCGACTGCCGCTCGCTGCCGATCTCCGTGGCGACACCCTCGATCCGGGCGTGCCAGGACGCCCGCTCGTCCGACTCCAGCCACGCGGCGAGCCGGTGCGGATCGGACCAGCGCAGCATCGCGTGGAAGCGGTGGCCCTCCTCGGGGCGCAGCCACGAGACGCCCTCGTTGCCCGGGAACCCTCTGGCGCAACGGGTGATCCCGTGCGTCCAGTCCTCGAACTCCTCCTCCCGGCCCGGACGCACCTCCCAGGTCAGGACCGTGGTGACCGGCTCGCCGCGCCGTACTCCAGTGGTACTCATGCTCACCACGTGTGCCACGCAGGGCACGGGTCATGCCTCGAGGCGTCCCGTAGGCCTCGGCCTTTGTCAGTCAGACCGGCCGTGGGTGTCGGCGTTCTGATCCTGGCGGCCGGCGTGGGTGGCGGGTGCACCCTGGGGCGGAGCAGGGGTGGCCACCCAGCTGGCGAGGAGCTTGAGCCGGTCTTCGTGGGGGGTGCCCGGCTCGGCGGTGTAGATGGTCAGGGAGTGCGCTTCGCGGGCGGACATGGGCAGGTCCAGCGGCTGGTAGGTGAGCTCGAGAAGGCCGGCGTCGGGGTGGTGGAAGCGTTTGACGCCGCCGTGGTGGATGCGCACGTTGTGGGCGGCCCATCGGGTGCGGAACGCGGTGCTGACCGTGGACAGCTCGCCGACGAGCTCGCGCAGTGCCTTGTCGTCGGGGTATCGGCCGGCTTCGGCGCGCAACAGCGCGACGGTGGTGTTGGCGGCGCCGTCCCAGTCGTCGACGAAGTCGTGGGAAGCGTCGTCGAGGAAGTAGTACCGGGCGAAGTTGGGGCGACCGCGTTCGTCGGTGGTGCTGCTGTCGAACATCGGCGCGAACAGGGCGCGGGCGAGTGCGTTGGTGGCCACGATGTCCAGGCGGCCGTTGCTGACGAATGCCGCGGACAGCGTCATGGAGTCGAGCAGCCACTGGACGCGGGGCGGGACGTCGACGGGCTTGCGACGTTGCCGGGTGGCGGGGCTGGGATGGGCGGCTTTGGCGAGGTCGAAGAGATAGGTGCGTTCGTCCTCGTTCAGCTGCAGGGTTCGGGCCACCGCGTCGAGGACGTCGTCGGAGACGCCGCTGATGTGGCCTTTCTCCAGACGCGTGTACCACTCGGTGCTCACCCCGGCGAGGACGGCGACTTCCTCGCGGCGCAGCCCGGGCACCCGGCGCCGGCCGCTGGTGGGCAGGCCGACCTGCTCGGGGGTGAGCTGGGCGCGTCGGCGGGCGAGGAAGTCACGGATGTCGGCGCGGTTGTCCAGGCGGCGTTCCATGCGCTCAACGCTACGGCCCGCAACCGTGGGGAAGGGGGTTGAGCTTGTACCCCCGACAAACGCGGCCTCCCGCGCTCGCGATGGAGGCGGTTTCGTGGGATGCGCACCCCGATTTCGACCCCTGCGGAGATGAAGCATGACCACGCGAGGAGGAACCCTCCACGCCGCCGATCCCGCCGATGTACACATCGGTGCCCGCGAGCGTCCGCCCGCCCGGCTTCCGCTCGTCGTGTACGTGTTGGCTCTCGGCACGTTCCTGATGGGCACGACCGAGTTCGCGGTGGCGGGCCTGCTGCCGGAGATCGCGGGCGACGTGCAGGTCAGTGTGGCGCGGGCCGGGCTGATGAATCGCGCTGGGCGTCTTCGCTGTCGGGCACGTCGTCGTGGCGCTCGGCTCCAGCTTCGCCCTGCTGCTGGCCGCGCGGTTCCTGACCGCTTTGGCGACCGGAGCGTTCTGGTCGGTGGCCAATGTGGTGGCCGCCCGCGCTCATCGCCCTGCTGGGGCTGTTCGGACTCGGCGCGAACCCGGTACTCATCTCCCTCGGGGTGCGTTTCGCGGGTCAGGCGCCCACTCTGGGGTCCGCGCTGACCGTGTCGGCATTCAACCTCGGCACCGCCGTCGGCTCCTGGGCCGCCGGCCTCGCCCTTGCATCCCCATGGGGAGCCACGGGCCCCGCCGCGGTCGGCACCGGCATCGCCGCGCTGACCCTGATCCCCACGATCGCCATCGCCCTCATCCAGCGCCGCCGTCCGGCGGCGCGCATCCGGGCCGCTACGGCGTGACGCCCCGGCCGGTGCCGGTTACGCCGCCGGCAGGCTCGGCAGACGCGAGAAGCGCATCCCGAGAAGAGTGCGGAAACACCGCGCCTTCCCGAAACCCCACCGACGCCCCAGGCGCCGGCGCACAGAAAGAAGGAGAACCACCCATGCGTGGAGTAGTCATGCACACAGCCGGTGACGTCCGGGTCGAGGAGCGCGAGGACCCGAAGATCATCGAACCGACCGACGCGATCGTGAAGCTGACCGCGACCTGCATCTGCGGCTCCGACCTGTGGCCGTATCGCGGCATCGAGCCCGCCGACCACACGCTCATGGGGCACGAGTACGTGGGCGTCGTGGAGGAAGTCGGCTCCGAGGTGAGGAACGTCAAGGTCGGCGACTTCGTCGTCGGGTCGTTCGTCATCTCCGACAACACCTGCGAGATCTGCCAGGCCGGGTTCCAGTCCAAGTGCGTGCACGCCGAGTTCGTCCACGGAGGAATCGGCACCCAGGCCGAGAAGGCCCGTATCCCGCACGCCGACGGCACACTGGTCGCCACCCCGGGCCGGCCCGATCCCGAGCTGATCCCCGCACTGCTGGCCGCCTCCGACGTGCTCGGCACCGGCTGGTACGCCGCCGTCGCCGCCGAGGCCGGACCCGGCAAGAGCGTCGCGGTAGTCGGCGACGGCGCGGTCGGCCTCATGGCCGTCCTCGCCGCGAAGCAACTGGGCGCGGAACGCATCATCGCCATGTCCCGCCACCCCGAGCGGCAGAAGCTGGCCCGCTACTACGGAGCCACCGACATCGTCGAAGAACGCGGCGAGGCAGGCATCGCGAAGATCAAGGAACTCACCGGCGGGCTCGGCGCGCACTCGGTCATCGAGGCGGTCGGTACGCAGGAGTCGTTCATGCAGGCCGTCGGCGCCACCCGCGGCGGCGGGCACCTGGGCTACGTGGGCGTGAACTACGACGTGACCATCCCCGGGATCGAGCTGTTCTTCGCCGGCATCCACACCCTCGGTGGCCCGGCACCGGTGCGCCGGTTCCTGCCCGACCTGATCCAGCTCATCTGGGACCGCAAGATCGACCCGGGAAAGGTCTTCGACCTCACTCTCCCCCTCGACCAGGCCCCGGAGGGCTACAGGGCCATGGACGAGCGGCGCGCCACCAAGGTCCTGCTCACTCTCTGACACACCAGCTCGTGCCCTCTGCCTGCCGATGCGGCCGCGGCTCGAGCCGCAGGGCAGGTGAGTTTCGGGTCAGAGGCTGAAGACGCGCTCGGCCTCCTCGCGGTGGGTGGCGTGCAGGTCCCAGTAGACGGGAGAGATCTCCTCGGGCCGGGCGGCCGGGAAACCGGGGACGGCCGGCGTGCCGATCGACACGTCTATGCCGACGTGGGCGGCCTGGACGCCGGTGCCGTCCAGCTCCTTGTGCAGGTTGATCACCCAGTTGCGCAGCGCGGCGGCGGCCGCGTTGACGTTGCCGACCTGCGGCACGGGATCGATGGAGCCCGCGCCGGTGGTGAAGAGCAGGGTGCCCGCCCCTGCCTCGCGCATCGCGGGCAGCACCGCTCGGGTGGCGGTGATCGCGCCGTACAGCTGGAACTCCATCTCGTGCTGCACGTGCGACGGTTCGAGTTCGGCCGGAGTGGTCAGGACGGTGGAGCCGAACGTCCCCACCGGGGAGTACTCCAGGACGTCGATCCCGCCGAACCGGTCGGCTGCGTCCTTGAGCGCCCGGGTCAGCGCGTCGCGGTCGAGGACGTCCGCGGGGAACGCCGCCGCGGTGATGCCCTCGGCGCCGAGCTGGTCGACGAGCTTGCCGAGCTTTTCGCGGTTGCGCGAGATCAGGGCGACATCAAAGCCGCGGGAGCCGAACGTGCGGGCGATGGCCAGGCCCAGTTGGGGGCCGGCTCCGACGATGGCGATGCTGGTCACGGCGATCCTTCCGTAAAGCGTCAGGTGGGGTTGGGCGGGCGGCGGTCCTTGCCCGTGGCGCGAGCACCTGTCGGTGTCGGCGCCACCCCGCATCCGGACAGGGCATTCCGATTCCTAAACGGAATGCCCTATCCGTTTACCTCCACCAGCGTAACACCGAAAACGGATAGGGCGTTCCGATTGATAGGGTGGTCATCATGTCCTCCACCGCCCACCACCCCGACGGCCAGCCCCTGCGCAGCGACGCCGAGCGCAACCGGGGACGGATCATCGCCGCCGCGCGCACCGTGTTCGGGCGGGACGGGCTGGGCGCCTCGATGGCCTCCGTGGCCCGCGAGGCGGGAGTGGGGATCGCCACGCTCTTCCGCCACTTCCCCGCGAAGGAGGACCTGGTCGCCGCCGTCTTCGCCGACCGCATGGACGCCTACGTCACCGCCGTCGGCGAAGCCCTCGACGACACCGACCCCTGGGGCGGCTTCACCGGCTTCATCGAGGCCATCTGTGCCATGCAGGCCGCCGACCGCGGCTTCGCCGACGTACTGACCATGACCTTCCCGGCCGCCGAAGCCTTCGAAGCCCGGCGCGCCGAGGCGTACCAGGGTTTCCTCGAACTCATCACCCGCGCCAAGCGCAGCGGGCACCTGCGCGACGACTTCGCCAGCCAGGACCTCATCCTCCTGCTCATCGCGAACGCCGGCGTCGTCAACTTCGCCGGCGAGTTCGCGCCCGATACCTGGCGTCGCTTCGTCGCCCTGCTGATCCAGTCCTTCCAGGCCCCCGCGCGCGGCCCCCTGCCCGACCCGCCCGAAGACGACGCCCTCTACCAGGCCATGCGTCGAGCCGGCCCGGCGGGCCCTTCCACGCAGGAGCGGCCCGGAGGCGACTGAGCTTGTTCTTCATGGCCTGCGAGTTCGCTGGGGTCAGCAGCGCACGCGCGCTGTGTCGCCATCGATCGGACGACGCGATCCTTGAACGGTGCCATGGGTCGCTGATTGCGGCCCAGTGCAGGCCGCCAGGCCCCGCACGCGGCAGGCTGGGCAACACGGTTGGCCTCGCCGCCGACCGGCGCTTCCCGCTGTGCCGCCGCGAGCACGCTGGTCCTGTTCCTCCTGGTGTTTCTCTCCACGAGCCCTGTGGCCACCGTGGTGCTGGTGACGGTCATGGGGGTGACAGGGTTCACCGCGGCCCCGGTGCTCGGCGCACTGGTCATGCGGTTCGCCGGATCCGCGCCCACACTGGCCTCCGCGCTGGGCAGTTCGGCGGCCGACGTGGGGATCGCCGTCGGCTCCGCACACGACCAGGTCACGGGTCTGCCGTTGTGACAGCCACCGGCGCGATCCACCAGCCGCTCCTGCGGGGGCGGCCCATCGCGGTCAGCTGAGGGGAGAGGAGGTCGGCAGGTCCTGGTCGGCGGCCCAGGAGGCCAGGATGCGCAGCCGTTCGTGGGTGGGGGAGCCAGGAAGGGCCGTCCAGACGGTCAGGTTCTGGTCGGGATCGGTGTTGGCGGTGAGGGTGTCCCAGTCCAGGACGAGCTCGCCGACGACCGGATGGTTGAGGGTCTTCGTACCCACGGTGCGGGCCGCGACGCGGTGATCGCCCCACCATCGGGCGAACTGCTTGTCCCGCAGGGACAGTTCACCGACCAGTTCGATCAGGCGGGGGTCCTCGGGGTATTTCGCGGCCTCCATGCGCAGCTGGGCGACGGCGATGTGCGCGGAGGTCTCCCAGTCGGCGTACAGGGTGTGCATGTCCGGATCAGTGAAGATGATCCGCGGGTAGTTGCGGTGCTTTTCCGGGATCCGGGAGAAGTCGGTGACCAGGGCGGCGGCCAGCGCGTTCCACGCCAGGATGTCCCCGCGGCGGCCCTGCACGATGGCCGGGGTGGCGGTGAGGTCGTCCAGGACCCGCTGCAGCTGCGGCTGGACCTTCTGCCGGCCGCGCCGCCGGGTGCGGGTGCTGGTCTTGCCGGCGAGCTGGAAGAGGTAGCCGCGCTCGTCGTCGTCCAGATGGAGTACCTGGGCGAGGACGTCCAGCACGGGTGCTGATGCCTGCATACGGCCCTGTTCGAGACGGGTGTAGTAGTCGGTGCTGATGCTGGCCAGCTGGGCGACCTCCTCGCGGCGCAGCCCGTCCACCCGGCGGGGCCTGTCGGTCTCGGGCAGCCCGACCGTGCGCGGGCTCAGCTCCGAGCGGCGCTTCTTGAGGAATTCTCCCAGCTCATTGAGGGGAACGTTGGCGGTCATGCTGCCCAGCATGACACCGATTCCACCTGGGAAAGGGGGGAGAAATCCCTCCCAGGATGTTTCCCTCCCGGGATGGATTTCTCCGCTTTTCGCGCCTGCCCTCACGTGTGAGGCTCGATGTCGAGCAGCCGATCCCGACCGCCGGCTGTGGCTCACCGACCCTCGCACCGAAGGAAGCCCCCCATGCGCGGAGCAGTCATCTACGCCCCCGGCGACGTGCGCTTCGAGAACCTCGACGACCCGAAGATCCTCCAGCCGACCGACGCGGTGATCCGCACCGTCGCCACCTGCGTGTGCGGCTCGGACCTGTGGCCCTACCGCGGTGCGGAACCCATCGGCGACCCGCACCCGATGGGGCACGAGTACGTCGGCATCGTCGAGGAGGTCGGCAGCGAGGTCGCCAACGTCAAGCCGGGCCAGTTCGTGGTCGGCTCCTTCGCCACCTCGGACAACACCTGCGCCAACTGTCGCAACGGATGGCAGTCGTCCTGTCTGCACCGCGAGTTCAT
The DNA here is from genome assembly GCA_001298545.1 of Actinobacteria bacterium OV320. Taxonomy (GTDB): domain Bacteria; phylum Actinomycetota; class Actinomycetes; order Streptomycetales; family Streptomycetaceae; genus Streptomyces; species Streptomyces coriariae. The sequence continues at coordinate 575,146 of LJCX01000027.1, read as the reverse complement.
GAGCACCTGCCAGGCCGACTACGTCCGCATCCCCAACGCCCACGGCACCCTCGTCGCCACTGACGAGCAACCGGACGGCGAACTCGTACCCAGCCTGCTCGCCGTTTCCGACGTGATGGGCACGGGCTGGTACGCCGCCGTCGCCGCCGAGGTGAAGCCCGGCTCGACAGCCGTCGTCGTCGGTGACGGAGCGGTCGGCCTGTGCGGTGTCATCGCCGCGAAGGAACTCGGGGCCGAGCGGATCATCGCCATGAGCCGCCATGAGTCCCGGCAGAAGCTCGCCCTGGAGTTCGGTGCCACCGACATCGTCAGCGAACGCGGCGACGAAGGCGTCGCCCGCGTCAAGGACCTCACCGAAGGGATCGGCGCCGACTCCGTACTGGAGTGCGTCGGCACCGCCGAGTCCATGCGGCAGGCCCTGCACTCCGCCCGGCCCGGCGGCAACGTCGGCTTCGTCGGCGTCCCGCACGACGTGCAGGTCGACGGCCAGGAGCTGTTCTTCTCCCACGTCGGCCTGCGCGGCGGCCCCGCCCCCGTGCGCCGCTACCTGCCCGACCTGATCGACCGCGTCCTTACCGGCCGGATCAACCCGGGCAAGGTCTTCGACCTCACCCTGCCCCTGGATCAGGTCGCCGAGGGCTACCAGGCGATGGACGAGCGCCGCGCCATCAAGGCCCTCCTCATGCCCTGAGCGCAGACGCGTCCACACCGGGGGCCGCACCCAGGAGGTGCGGCCCCCGGACCGGGCCCCCGCGAACCCAGGGACTGACCATGACGACCTTCGCCCTCGTCGGCGCCGGCCCGGGCCTCGAGCTCGCCGCCGCCCGCCGTTTCGGAACCGCCGGCCACACCGTCGCCCTCATCGCCCGCGACACGGAGAAGCTGGACGGCCTGACCGCCGACCTCGCCCGTGACCACGTCCAGGCTCGCGGCATCGCCGCCGACGTGCTCGACATCGGGTCGCTGACCGCGGCCCTGTATGCGGCTGCGGCCGACCTGGGCCCCATCGAGATCCTCGAGTACGGCCCGGTGGTCGCGCCGTCCGCCGGCCGCCGCGACGGCTTCAGCCGCCCCCTCCCGATCCGCTGATTTCCACGCAAGGAGAGACCACACGTATGCCTTCCGCGTCCGGGACCACCTCCGGCAAGCTGCCCTTCGTCGTCTGGGTGCTCGCCGCCGGCACGTTCCTGATGGGGACCACCGAGTTCGTCGTCGCCGGCCTGCTGCCGGAGCTGGCCGGTGACCTCGGAGTCAGCGTCTCCCACGCCGGCCTGCTGATCACCGCATTCGCCCTCGGCATGATCGTCGGCGGGCCGACCATGGCCATGGCGACCCTGCGCCTGCCTCAACGTCAGACGCTGATCCTGGCCCTGTCCGTGTTCTGCCTCGGGCACCTCGTCGCCGCCCTCAGCACCTCCTTCACGATCGTCCTCCTCGCCCGCGTCGTCACGGCCCTGGCCACCGGGGCGTTCTGGTCCGTCGGATTCGTCGTCGCCACCACCGCCGCGGGCCCGCGCAACGCCACCCGTGCGACGGGCGTCATGATCGGCGGCCTGACCCTGGCCAACGTCGTAGGCGTGCCGATCGGCTCCTTCGCCGGCCAGTTCACCGGCTGGCGCGGCCCCTTCTGGGCCCTGGCCGTCCTTTCCGGGCTCGCCGCCGTCTTCGTCGGCCGCTTCATCCCGGCCCACGGGCAGCGCGTCGAGGTGTCCGTCCGGGCCGAGGTCCGGGCTCTGCGGCAGGGCCGGTTGTGGCTGGCGCTCGGCGCCGCCATGCTGATCATGGGTGGCGTCCTGGCGACGTACACCTATGTCACGCCGCTGCTGACCGACCGCGCGGGCATCCCCGCGGGCGCCGTACCGTTGGTCCTCATCGCGTTCGGCGTGGGCGCCCTGGGCGGCACCACCATCGGAGGCCGCCTGGGCGACCGACGTCCGATGGCCACCACCATCACGGCCGCCGCGGCCACCGCCCTGGTCCTGCTCCTGATGATCCCGCTGTCCGGCAACCCGGTGACCGCCACCCTCCTCGTCTTCCTCATGGGCCTGACCGGCTTCACCGTCAACCCGGTGGTCACCGCCCTCGCCATGCGCTTCGCCGGCGACGCCCCCACCCTCACCTCGGCGCTGACCACCTCCGCCTTCAACACGGGTATCGCCGCCGGTTCGCTGATCGCCGGTACGGCCCTGGACTCCTCCCTCGGCCTGACCGGCCCGCCCCTGGTCGGCACCGTCACCGCCGCCCTCACCCTGCTGCCCCTGATCGCTCTCGCCGTCCACGGCTCTTCCCGCACGGGCCGGATCGTGGCCCGGAGCAGCACTCCCACGCACACGCGACACGACGAACCCGCCCAGGTGTCCTCGCGGCACTGACTCGAGCCCGGATCCGCGTCCCGCCGATACGAACCTGACGATGTGCCAGCGAACGAGAGGACTGCACCCATGACTGTGAACAACGCGGCCTTCACCGGGAAAGCGGCCTTCGTGACCGGAGCCGGCTCCGGCATCGGCGGCACCACCGCCGTCGCCTTCGCCCGCGCCGGCGCCCGCGTCACCCTCGCCGACCGGTCCCCGGACGGCCTGCGGGAGACCGCACTCGTCGGTCTCCCCGGCCGTGCCCCGTACCACGCCTCCCAGCACGGAGTGATCGGCCTGCGAGCAGCGCCGCCCTCGAATACGCCCCGCGCGGCATCCGCGTCAACGCCTTCTGCCCGGGCACCATCGACACCCCCATGGTCAGCGGCATGATCGCCAAGGGGGAGTTCGACCGGGCCGAGGCCGAGGCCGACCACATCAACAACACCGGAGAACCATCATGGAATTCATCAAGCAGCAGTCCAGCAGCAAGGCCCCGGCCGACTGGTTCACCGGCGACGTGTGGTGGGACGTCATCGTGGCCGGCCAGGAGCCGTCCCGGATGCGCGCCAACCTGGTGCGCTTCTCACCGGGCGCCCGCACCAACTGGCACTCCCACTCCCTGGGCCAGACCCTGCACGTCGTCTCCGGCATCGCCCTGATCGGCACCCGGGACGGCACCGTCTTCGAGGCCCACCCCGGCGAGACCGTTGCGTGTCCGCCGAACGAGGAACACTGGCACGGCGCCGCTCCCGACCGGTTCATGGAGCACATCGCCATGTGGGAGGGCACAGGCGACGGCACACCCGAGACCGCCTGGGCCGAGCCGGTCACCGGCCGGCAGTACGACGGCCCCCGCACCCGCAACCAGTAGCCACGGTCCTTCGATCACGCGCCCCGGGCTCATATGACCGCCGCCTGCAACAGGCGCGAGCCCGGCTCGGGCCGTGCCGCGCTGCACGGCGTCAACCGCACCCACGCCATCCGGCTGACCAGGGAGGAGGGACGACGGAGGGCCCGGCGCGCCGGCGCGCCGGGCCCGTTCGTCATGCGGATCCGGATCCGGATCCGGATCCGGGCCGGGATTCGGCTTCGGTGGCGGGCGGGGGATTCCAGCCGGCCTCGGGATCGAGGGGCAGTTCCGGGCGGTCGTGCTTGAACGCCTCGGCCTGTTTCTCCAGCTTCGGCAGGGCGTGGTCGGGGGCGCCGAAGCCGCGGAACAGGGTCGCGCAGTATTCGCGGGACAGGAACGCCGCGTCCCACTGCCCGTCCGTGCGCACCCATTGATACGTGTGATTGTGCAGGTTGAGGAACTGCAGGGTGGCCAGCCGCGGTGGCATCGAGCGGAAGGTGCCCTGGTCGACGGCCTCCGTGAGCAGCCCCGAGATCACCTGTTCGAAGTCGGAACGCTGGCCCAGCAGGGTCTTCAGTTCCGCGCCGCTCAGACTGCGGTAGTCGTGCTCGTAGACCCAGATGTGGTCGAGCCTGCGGAAGATGATGGTGAGCAGCGATTCGGACAGCAGCCGCAGCCGCAACAGGGGATCCGTGTCGAGGTCCGCGATCTGGCGGGCGCGGGAGAGCAGCGGTCCCATCACCCGCGCCTGGATCTCGACGAGCAGGTTCTCCTTCGAGCCGATGTAGTAGTACAGGGCTCCCTTGGCGAGGCCTACCGCCCGGCCCAGGTCGTTGATGGACGTCGCCGCGTACCCCTGCTGGGCGAACAGCGACGCCGCGATGTCGATGATCTTCTGGCGTCTGACCTCGAAACCCGGTCCATGGCCCGGCGGTCGTGGCATCGCTTCTCTCCCCGCTTGACGTGACGACGTCGATCAAGGGCGACCCCCCGGGACCACGTCGGACGGCTTTTTCGGCAGATCCGGGGGAAGCGGGCTCCGGGGCATCGCTCGGTTTGCTAGACCAGACGGTACGTCAAAGGGGCGGACCCGGGTGGCGCGGTCACGGCTCTCCGGAGGCGCGAGACGGCGTCCGGGCGGTCCCGGACGCCGTCGGCCGCGAGACACTCGTCCCTAGGACGGGTGTCCCCAGTGAGGAGTGACGCATGACCACGGTAGGTATCGCCACCGGCGCGGGTCGCGGGACGGGAGAGGCGTGCGCGCGGCGTCTTGCCGACATGGTGGACGTGCTGCTGCTCGCCGACCGGAACGAGGCGGCGGCGGCCGCGGTCGCGAAGGACCTGGCCGGGCGGGGTGTGCGGGCCGCCGTCGAGCCGTTCGAAGCGGACGTCACCGACGGACAGGCCCTTGCCCGGCTGGCCGGACGGGCCGGGGAGCTCGGCACCCTGCGGGCGGTCGCGCACGCCGACGGCGTCGAGGCGGGGGAGGCCGGCTGGCGCCGGATCCTCGAGGTCGACTTCGTCGGGACGGCGCTGGTCGCCGAGGCGCTCCGTCCGTTGGCCACCGCCGGTACGGCGTTCGTGTACTGCGCCTCGGTGTCCCCGCTGATCGCCCACATCGACCCCGACCCGGTGGTCGCGGCCGTCCTGGACGATCCGCTGGAGGAGGGGTTCCTCGACGGGATCCGCGAGGCGATCGGCCCGGCCGTGGAGGATCCCGCGTGGGCGTATCCGTGGGCCACCTACGGTGTGCACCGCTTCGCCCGCGCCGAGGCGGTGCGGCTCGGGCCGGTGGGCGCGCGGGTGTGCTCCCTGTCGCCCGGTGCCATCGACACCCCGGGGACGCGGCAGGAGGCGGCCCGGCACGAGTCGGTACGGCAGCTCATCGAGCGCACGCCGCTGGGCCGCACCGGCCGGTACGACGAGGTCGCCGCGGTCGCCGCGTTCCTGCTGTCGGACGGGGCGAGCTTCGTCAGCGGCGTCGACATCGTCGTGGACGGTGGCCTCACCGCGGCGGTGCAGGACGAGTGACGCCCGTCGAGCAGGCGATCGTCGCCCGGCACCCGCGCCCGTGGCGCACGGGCGTTTTGCCGGGTCTCGGTGCCGTGGCCGATCGATGACCCCGTAGGCGGAATCATTGACTGGACCGTTCGGTACAGCTAACTTCGGCGGTATCCCCGGGGTGGGTTCTGCAACGAACGACGATGTTCGAAAGAGGTACCGCCTGTGTTCAGGGAATTTGTCGTGTCCGGTGATTCGCACATCATCGAGCCGGTCGATCTGTTCAAGACCCGACTGCCCGTGCACCTCAGGGAACGGGCGCTCTGGGAAGAGGAATTCACGCTCGACGAGCCGATCGTCGAGGGTGGCCACACCGAGTTCAAGAAGCTGCACACCATCGGCTACGACGGCTGGACCATCTCCAAGTACCGGCAGTTCGGCGGCCGGACCCCGGACGGCGAGCCGCAGCACATCATCCGCGACATGGACCTCGACGGCGTCGACGCCTCGGTGATGTTCCCCAACCTCTCCCTGTTCGTCCTGTTCACCGACGACCACGAGCTGTCGATGGCGCACGCGCGCGTGTGGAACGACTACATCGCCGAGCGGTTCCTGCCGTACCGGAACCGGCTGCGCCCGACAGCGGCGATCCCCGTCACGGACATCCCCGAGGCCGTCGCCGAGATCGAGCGGTGCGCGCGCCTCGGGCTGGGCGCGATCCTGATCCCGGAGACCCCGCCCGTGCCGTACGCGTCGCGGACGTACGACCCGTTGTGGGCGGCCGCCCAGGCGCACGGGATGCCGGTGTTCATCCACGTCGCCACCGGCGGGGTGAAGACGAAGGAGAGCACCTCGCAGACGGCGCTGACCGTCCGGAGCATGATGACGGCCGTCAACATGGGCAAGGGCCAGTTGACCGACGACATGGTGTCGGGCCGGCTCCAGAATTCCGCCGCCGGGTTCTCCAGCCCGCAGCGCATCATCGCCGACCTCGTCGGCGGCGGCGTCTGTGAGCGGTTCCCCGCGCTGCACTTCAACCTGATCGAGTTCAGCGCGGGCTGGCTGGTCTCCTACATGGGCTTCATGGACAAGTCCTTCCGGACGGGCATCGGCCAGGACCCCGACTGGTGGCTCGGTTTCTGGGACGACGATCGCTCGCCGAAGGAACAGCCGGCCATGGGGCGGCTGTTCACCGTCAACGGCAAGTGGCCCTATCCCCTCAAGCCCAGCGAGTACATCCGGCGCCAGATCCACGTCCAGTTCGCGGACGACCCGACGGCCGTCAAGGCCCGCCACATCACCGGAGTGTCGACGGTCATGTGGGGCAACGACTACCCCCATGCCGAGGGCACCTTCCGCAGCAGCGCCGAGTGCGTCGCGGACAACTTCGACGACACCGTCTCCGACGAGGACCGCGCGGCCATCCTGGGCGGCACCCTCGCCGGTGTCGTGCACTTCGACACCAGCAAGAAGCTCGCCCCCGTCACCGAGGACGCCTGACCCGCGACCGGACCGCGCACGGTCCCGGAGCGGCACAGCTCCGGGACCGTGCGCCGCGCGGGCCTGATCCCGGTACGGCACCGGCCGGCCCCAACGGGCTCGGCCGGGGCCGCTCCGCCCGGCCCCCGCCCTGTCAGCCGGCCGGCCGGACGGCGCTCACCACGCCGTCCAGCCGCCGTCCACGGTGACGGTCGTACCGGTGACGAACCGGGAGGCGTCCGAGGCGAGGAACACCGCCGCGCCGCCCAGTTCCCCGGCGTCGCCCACCCGGCCGAGCGGAGTGCCCCGGACGATCCGCTCGCCCCAGCGGCTGTCCAGCAGCCCCGAGCTGAGATCCGTACGGAAGTAGCCGGGCGCCAGGGCGTTGACGCGCACCCCGCGGTCCGCCCACTCCACGGCGAGCGCCCTGGTGAGGGCCTCGACACCGCCCTTGCTCGCGGCGTACGCGGCGATCCGCTCGAAGCCCGTGCGCGCGTGCACCGACGACACGTTGACGATCGATCCGGACCCCTGCTCCAGCATGACCTTGCCGGCCTCGCGGCAGCAGGAGAAGGTGCCCTGGAGGTTGATGTCGAGCACCCGCCGCCAGTCCTCGTCGGTGACGAACTCGCTGCGGGTGAAGTGCGGACTGACCCCCGCGCAGTTGACGAGGACGTCCAGGCGCCCCGTCGCGTCGGTGATCCGCCCGGCCGTCGCGCGGACCGTGTCCGGGTCGGCCACGGAGCCCGGCAGCACCAGCACCTTGCCGCCGTGCCCGCCGGGCCCGCCGAGTTCGGCCTCCAGGCTCTCCAGGTCGGCGGCCGTGCGCGCGGTCACCGCCACGTCCGCCCCGGCCTGGGACAGGGCGACGGCGATCGCCCGGCCGAGACCCTTGCCCGCGCCGGTCACCCAGGCGGTCCTGCCGTCCAGGCGCAGATCGGTGTTGACGTCGGCCATCGGTCAGCCCTCCACGGGGATGTCGCGCAGGGTCCGCTTGAGGACCTTGCCCGATGGGGTGCGGGGCAGTTCGCCGACGAGGTCGAAACGGGCCGGCACCTTGAACCCGGCCAGGCGCTCCCGGCAGAACTCCCGCAGTTCGTCCGCCCCGGCGCTCGTCCCGGGCCGGAACACCACGAAGGCCCGGGGGACCTCGCCCCAGCGGGGGTGGGTCAGGCCGACCACCGCGGCCTCCAGAACGGCCGGGTGCTCGTAGAGGACCCGCTCGACCTCGGGCGTGGCGATGTTCTCCCCGCCGGAGACGATCATGTCCTTCTTGCGGTCGTCGATGTAGAGGAAGCCCTCCTCGTCGACGTGCCCGATGTCCCCGGTGTGGAACCAGCCGTCCCTGAGCGCCGCGGCCGTGGCCTTCTCGTCGCGCCAGTAGCCCGCGAAGACCTTCGGGCCGCGCAGGGTGATCTCGCCCAGTTCGCCGGCCGCTACCTCCTTGTCCGTGTCGTCGACGATCCTGACCCGGGTGTGCGCCACGGGACGGCCGACCGAGCCCAGCTTGGACAGCGCGTGCTCCCGGTCGAGGAAGGTGTCGCCGGAGACCGTCTCGGTCAGTCCGTAGGCGTCGGCGAACCAGGCGTTGGGGAAGGCGTTCATGATCCGCCGCAGCACCGGCTCGGGGGTCTTCTCGCCGCCGCCCACGATGAAGCGCATCGAGGTGGTGTCGTACGACTCCCGGTCCGGGACCTCCAGGACCGCGTTGACCATGACGGGCGCCAGCCAGGCGTTGGTGACCCGGTGTTCCTGGATGGCCCGCAGGACGCCCGCGGCGTCGAACCTGCGCTGGAGCACCACCCCGCCGCCCGCGTACAGCACCGGCAGGGCGGGCATGTCGAGGCCGCCGACGTGGTAGAGCGGGCCCGCCACCAGCGTGGTGTCCGCCGAGGTCAGGCCGAACTGCACGATCTGCGCCACGTTCTTGGCGTGCAGGTTCCCGTAGGTGATCCGCACGCCCTTGGGCCGTGAGGTGGTGCCGGAGGTGTACATCAGCCGCTGGAGGTCGTCCGGCTCGACGTCGACCGGCTCCACCCGCGCGCCCCGGTGCCGCTCCAGCAGCGCCTCGTAACCGGTCCACGGGCCCGAGGGGGCCGCGCCGTCCACCAGGATCCGCCGCTCCAGGCCGGTCAGTCTTTCGGCGATCCGGTCCGCGGCCCGCAGGAACTCCGGCTCGGTGACGACCGCCTTCGCCCGGGAGTGGTCGAGGATGTACGCCCATTCCTCCTCGGACAGACGGTAGTTCAGCGGCAGGAAGACGGCTCCGACGCGATTGGCGGCGTACACCAGCTCCAGGAACTCCGGCCGGTTGTGGAGCAGCAGGCCCACGACGTCGCCGCGTCCGACGCCCAGTTCCGTCAGCCCGGCGGCCAGCCGGTTGACCCGGTCATGGAGGGTGCGCACCGTCAGACGGCGGTCCTCCTGTGTCACGGCCACGGCGTCGGGCCGCTGGGCCAGGTGGTGATCGAGGATGCTCGAGAAATTGTGCACGGCGACTCTCCGGCTCGGCGGCCGGGATTGTCCCGACCGGTCGGTTGCCCGCTCCCAAGATTTAGTGTACCTCTTGGTCTATAAAACTCTTGCCGCACTTTACGACGGAGCGCACCGGTCGACAACCATCCAGGCGGGCGTGATGTCGCTTCCCCACGGAGGAGGCCCCGTGCCCCGTATCCGCCTCGACACCGACGGACCCGTCGTCACGGTCCGGCTCGACCATCCGCCGATGAACGCCTTCGACACCGCCCAGCGCGGCGAGCTGGCCGCCCGGGTGCGCGAGCTGGCCGACAGCCGCGCGGTGCGGGCCGTGGTGCTGTACGGCGGCGAGCGGCTGTTCGCCGCCGGGGCGGACGTCGGGGCCCTCGCGGCCATGGACCCCGAGGAAGTACGGGGCTGGAACCGGGCGTTGCAACGGACCTTCGACGAGGTCGCCCGGCTGCCGGTGCCGGTCGTCGCGGCGATCACCGGGTACGCGCTCGGCGGCGGCCTCGAACTGGCCCTCGCCGCCGACTACCGGGTGGCGGCCGAGGACGCGGTCCTCGGTCAGCCCGAGGTGCAGCTGGGGATCATGCCGGGCTCCGGCGGCACCCAGCGGCTGACCCGGCTGATCGGGCCGTCGCGGGCCAAGAACCTGCTGATGACCGGCCGCCGGGTGGGCGCCGACGAGGCGCTGCGGCTCGGGCTGGTGGACGAGGTCGTGCCCGCCGGCGAGGTGCACGACACGGCCCTGCGCTACGCCCGGCGCCTCGCCGAGGGGCCCGCCGCCGCCCTGGAGGCGATCAAGGAGGCCGTGGACCACGGCGCCGACTCCGGCCTGTCCGCCGGGCTCGCGCTCGAACGGTCCCTGTTCACGGGGGTCTTCGGCACCGCCGACGCCACCACCGGGATCCGGTCGTTCCTCGAACACGGTCCCGGCAGGGCGCGCTTCGGGGGCTCCGCGGACGACAGCTGACCGCGCGAGGGGACCGTACGACAAGAAAAGGGGTGGAGACGATGAAGGCACTGCGCTGGCACGGCGCGCGCGACCTGCGGCTGGAGGAGGTACCCGACCCGCCCGAGCCGAGGCCGCACGAGGCCGTGGTCGAGGTCGCCTGGTGCGGGGTGTGCGGCACCGACCTGCACGAGTTCCTGGAAGGGCCGCACATGATCCGTTCCGGTCCGCACCCGCTGACCGGAGCCAGTCCACCGCTCGCCCTCGGGCACGAACTGAGCGGCACCGTCGTGGCGTTGGGCGCCGACGTGCCCGGGGTCGCGGTCGGCGACCGGGTCGCCGCCGACCCCGTCTGGCGGTGCGGCGTCTGCTTCTGGTGCGCGCGCGGCGAGTACCACATCTGTCCGCGCAGCGGCTCGGTGGGCCTGGCCTCGCCCGGCGCCTTCGCCGACCGCGTCACCGTGCCGATCGCGGGGCTCACACCGCTTCCCGACAACGTGAGCGACGAGATGGCGGCCGCCGCCGAACCCCTCGCGGTCGGCCTGCACGCCGTCACCCGGGCCGGCGTCCGGCCGGGGGACAACGTCCTCGTCGTCGGCGGCGGACCGATCGGCGTCGCGGTCGTCCTGGCCGCCCGGATCGCCGGCGCGGCCGGACTCTATGTGAGCGAACCCCTCGCCGCGCGCCGCGAGGCGCTCCTCGGACTCGGCGTCACCGAGGCCTTCGACCCGCGCGCGAGCGACGTACGCCGCGAGGTGTTCGTCAAGACCGGCCGGATCGGCCCGGACGTCGTCATCGACGCGACCGGCGTCCCCGCGCTCGCGGCGCAGGCCGTCACCACCGTCCGGCGCGGCGGCCGGGTGGTGCTCGCCGGCGTCGGCCACGGCAGCGTCGAGTTCGACATGGGTCAACTCGTCTTCTACGAGCGGTCGGTGGTCGGCACGCTCGGCTACCAGTTCGACATCCCCCGGGTGATCGACCTGATGAGCACCGGACGCCTGGACGCGTCCGCCCTGATCACCGGCCGTTTCCCGCTCTCGGAAGGAGCCGGGGTCTTCGCGGACCTGGCCGCTGACCGGGCCCGCCACCTCAAGGTTCTGCTGACCCCGAAGGGACTGTGACATGGATTTCGATCTGCCGGAGGAGACCCGGGACCTGCAGGACATGGTCCGCGAGTTCGCGGCCAAGGAGATCTCCCCGAACGCGGCCCAGTGGTCGGAGAACGAGGAGTTCCCCACCCCTGTCTTCACCAAGCTCGGCGAACTCGGCCTGATGGGCATGCTCGTCCCCGAGGAGTACGCGGGCGCGGGTTCCGACATGGTCTCCTACGTCGCCGTCATGGAGGAACTCGGCGCCGCCGACCAGTCGGTGGCCTCCTCCTGGAACGCGCACTCCACCATCGCCACCCTTCCGCTGCTGGCCTACGGCACCGAGGAGCAGAAGCAGCGCTGGCTGGCCCCGCTGGCCCGGGGCGAGGCCCTCGGCGCGTTCGGCCTGACCGAGCCGGGCGCCGGGTCCGACGCGGCCGGCATCACCACCACCGCCCGCCGGACGGACGGCGGTTGGGTGATCGACGGCACCAAGATGTTCATCACCAACGCCGGCACCGACATCAGCCAGGGCGTCACCCTGCTGGCCACCACCGGCCGTGACGAGGACGGGCGGAAACGCTTCGCCACCTTCTACGTGCCGACCGGCACCCCCGGTTACACCTGCGGGGCCAAACTGAGGAAGCTCGGCTGGCACGCCATGGACACCCGTGAACTGGTCTTCGCCGACTGCTTCGTCCCCGACGGCCATCTCGTCGGCGAGGAGGGGGGCGGCCTGCGCCAGTTCCTCTCCGTGCTGGACAAGGGCCGTATCAGTGTCGCCGCCCTGGGGCTGTCGCTGGCCAAGGCGGCCCTCGCGCTCGCCGTCAAACACGCCACGGAACGGCACCAGTTCGGCCGTCCGCTGTCGGCGTTCCAGGCCGTCGCCCACAAGATCGCCGACATCGGAACGGAGTTCGAGGCCGCCCGGTGGATGGTCTACCGGGCCGCCTGGCTCGCCGACCAGGGGCGCCCGTACGGCACGGAGGCCGCCATGGCCAAGCTGTACGCCTCCGAGGTCGCCAACCGGGCCGCCTCCCAGGCGGTGCAGATCCACGGCGGATACGGCTATGTGCGGGAGTCGGAGATCTCGCGGTTCTACGCCGACGCCAAGATCCTCGAGATCGGCGAGGGCACGAACGAGATCCAGCGCGATGTCATCGCCAGGGCGCTGGTGAAGCAGGGGTGAGCGGCGAAGGGGCCCGTGGCGGGTGCCGCGGGCCCCTTCGGTCAGCTCGCCACCGAGGCGGACCGCCACTCGGCCTCCGGGTCGAGGGGCAGGTCGGGGCGGTCGCGTTTGAACGCCGCCGCCGCCTCCTCCACGTCCGGCAGGGCGGCGGCGGGCGCGCCGAACCCGCGCAGCAGGGTGTCGCAGTACGCGCGGGACAGATACGCGGCGTCCCAGCGGCCGTCCGGCTTCACCCACTGGTAGGTGTGGTTGTGCAGGTTGAGGAACTGCAGGGTGGCCACGTGCGGATCGACCGCGCGGAAGCTGCCCCGCTCCATGGCCTTGGTGAGCAGACCCCGGACCAGCCGTTCGAACTCGGCGCGCCGGCCGAGCAGGGTCGTCAGGTGGTCGCCGGTGAGGCTGCGGTAGTCGTGCTCGTAGACCCGGATGTGGTCGAGCCTGCGGAGGATGATCGTCAGCAGCGACTCCGACAGCAGCCGCAGCCGCACCAGCGGATCCGCGTCGAGGGCCGCGATCTCCCTGGCCCGGGAGAGCAGCGGGGCCATCACCCGGGACTGGATCTCGATCAGCAGGTTCTCCTTGGAGTCGATGTAGTAGTACAGCGCCCCCTTGGCGAGCCCGACCGCCCGGCCCAGGTCGTTGACGGAGGTCGCCGCGTAGCCCCGGCGGGCGAACAGCTCGGCGGCCGTGTCGATGATCTTCTGGCGTCTGACCTCGAAACCCGGCCCGTGGCCCGGTGGTCTGGGCATTGCTCCACTCCCCGCCTGATGTGCCGACGTGTCGGTACGACCTGCCCCGGGCCCGCGTCCGGACCGCCGTGGGCACCTCCGGGGGGAAGCGGGCCCGGGGACATCGTTTCTGTTGCGCTCGAAGAAGTTTGCTAGACCAGACGGTACATTAAAAGTAGGACTCAGACGGTGCGGCCTTGCGCCGCCCCGGCGAGCATTGCGAGGACGCGCATGACGACGACCGAGGCACACCAGGCACCCCGGCGGACCGGAGCGGGATCCGCACACGCGGATCAGCTCCTGGAGATGTATCGCCGGATGCGCCGTATAAGGCGTTTCGAGGAACGGGCGTCCGACCTGTACAAGGCTACGGAGATCCCCGGCTTCCTGCACCTGTCGATCGGTCAGGAGGCCAGCGCGGTCGGCGCCACCTGGCCGCTCGGCCCCCGCGACGGCATCACCTCCACCCACCGCGGGCACGGCCATGTCCTGGCCAAGGGGCTGGACTCGGCGTCCATGATGGCCGAGCTGATGGGCAAGGAGGCGGGTACGTGCCACGGCCGCGGCGGCTCGATGCACATCGCGGACCCCGGCCTCGGCATCTACGGCGCCAACGGGATCGTCGGCGCCGGACTCCCGATCGCCACGGGCGTGGCGACCGCGGCCAAACTGCGCGCCGAGGGTGACGTGGTGGTGGCGTTCTTCGGGGACGGCGCGGTCGCGCAGGGCATGTTCCACGAGGCGGTCAACCTGGCCGCCGTGTGGGACCTGCCGGTCGTCTTCCTCTGCGAGAACAACCACTACTCCGAGTTCTCGCCCGCCGCCGAACAGCACCGGGCCCCGCTCTCCGCCCGCGCCGCGGGCTACGGCATCGGGTACGCGCACGTCGACGGCAACGACGTCCTGGCGGTGGCCGGGACGATGGCCGACGTGGTGGAGCGGCTGCGGGGCGGTGGCGGTCCGGTCCTGGTGGAGGCCGAGACCTACCGCTGGCACGGCCATTACGAGGGCGACCCCGAGCGCTACCGCAGCGCGCGGGAGGTCGCCGCCGCCAAGGAGCGCGACCCGCTGCTGGTGGCCCGCAGGCACCTGGCGACGGCGGGCGTGCCGGCCGCGGCGGCCGACGCGGTCGACGAGGAGATCGACAAGGAGATCGAGGCGGCGGTCGAGTGGGCCAGGGGCCTGCCCGAGCCGGCCCCCGAGACCCTGTACGACTTCGTGTCGGCCCCGCGTCCGGCCCGGCCGGAGCCCGCCCCGGCCACCGGTGAGATCTTCCGCTCGATGGACGCCGTACGGCTCGCCCTGGAGCACGAACTCGCTGCCGATCCGGCCGTGTTCGTCGCCGGTATCGACGTCGGCGCGGGCGGGAACGTCTTCGGGCTGACCCGGGGCCTGGCCGAGGCGTTCCCGGGCCGGGTCCGCGACACGCCGATCAGCGAGAGCGCCATCCTCGGCACGGCGGTGGGGGCGGCCATGGCCGGAATGAAACCGGTCGTCGAGATCATGTACATGGACTTCATCGGCGTCTGCCTCGACATGCTGCTCAACCAGGCCGCCAAGCTGCGCTTCATGACCGGCGGCCGGGCCGCCATGCCCCTGGTGGTGCGCACCCAGTTCGGTGCCGGGCGCTCCTCCGGCAGCCAGCACTCGCAGAGCCTGGAAGCGCTGCTGGCCCACATCCCGGGGCTGACGGTGGTGATGCCGTCCAACCCGGCCGACACCTACGGCCTGCTGCGCGCCGCGGTCCAGGACCCCAACCCGGTCGTCTTCGTCGAGAACCGGCTCCAGTACGGCTTCAAGGGCCCGAAGCCGCCGGCCGACCACATGGTCCCGCTGGGCCGGGCGAAGGTGGTCCGCGAAGGCACCGACATCACACTCGTCTCCTGGTCGCGGATGGTCCAGGACGCCCTGGCCGCCGCGGAGTCGCTGGCCGCCGAGGGCGTGAGCGTGGAGGTGATCGACCTGCGCACGATCGCCCCGCTGGACCGGGAGACGGTGCTCGCCTCCCTCGCCAAGACCAACCGGCTGGTCATCGCCCACGAGGCGGTACGGGACTTCGGCGTCGGCGCCGAACTCGCGGCGCTCGCCGTCGACGAGGGGTTCTGGCACCTGGACGCACCCGTCACCCGGGTGGCGCCGCCGCCGATGCCCGCGCCCTACGCGCCCTCACTGGAACGGCTGTGGCTGCCCTCGTCCGACACCATCGCCGACACGCTGCGGCGTATCGCCGCGGTGTGAGAAGGATCGCGACGACAAGGGGGGAGGCCCCGGGACGGACGTCCCGGGGCCTCCCCCCTTGTGCGGACCGCCGTCGGCCCGGCTGTGCCGGCAGGGCCAGGGCGTGGGCCGACGGCGGATCCGGTCCCGCCCGTGTGTCAGACGGTCGCGACCGGGGTGAGCGGACTGCCCTGGGTGCCGGGCAGGTTGAGCGGGGGAGCGGTGAGCAGGAAGCGGCTGCGGCCGTGCTCGCGCAGCCAGGCCGCGAGGTCGTGCAGGTACCACAGTTCACCGAGCGGGACGCCGAGCTTGAACAGGCACAGATGGTGGATGGGCAGCAGCGTGTGCGGGCCCTGGGCCTGGGTGACGCCCACGCCCTCGACGGCGTAGTTGTCGGCCACCAGGCCCGCGATCCGCGACTCGGCGATCCAGTCGAGCAGCGCCGGGTCGTCCGCGTCGAGATAGGCGGCGGTCCGGTGGATGGCCACCGGGTCGGGGTTCTTCTCCCAGGCCAGCAGCTGGGTGGCGAAGCCGGTGTGCAGCAGGAGGATGTCGCCGGGCTCCACCACGACGTCGTCCGCCGCCATGATCTCCCGGAGTTTCGCCAGATCGACCGGCTGGTAGCCGGTGCCCAGGTGGTGCGCGAGGTCGATGAGGACGCCCCGGCCCTGCACCCCGTGCTCGGCCATGTGCTCGAGACCGAGGTGGCGGGCGAAGCTGAGGCTCCCGCTGCCGTCGCCCTTGGCGTCCTCCTGCGGTCCGACGAGGTCGGTGCCGGGCCGGTAGCCGTTGTAGTAGACCGGCTCGGCGACGCCGTCGCCGTCGGCGTCGAACTCGGCGCCCTGGTGGGCGAGGGAGTCCCACTGGGTCGAGTACTGGAGCCACAGGGTCACCACGTCGTCGGACCACACGTCGACCAGGTCCGGCGAGAAGTGCTCGCTCGCCTTGATGTTGTAGAAGACGTCCTGCTGGTGCTGGAGGTCCTCGGTGGGCCGCAGGATCGGCGGGCCACGGCGCTGGTTCAACGAGGTGCCGCCCGGATAGTCGAGCGGCAGGCTCAGGCTGAAGGTGATCCCGTGCTCGACCTCGCGGACCCCCTGGAGGACCTTCTCCGGCGTCATCAGGTTGATGCGTCCCAGTTCGTCGTCCTCACCGAACTCGCCCCATGTCGAACCGGGCGGCCGCTGCTTCCAACGCTTCGTCACGATAAACGCCTCCTCAGGCGACAGGTCCCCGTTGACTGCCATCCGCATGCTATGAAGATTGTACCGTTCGGTCAACAAGTCTGATTGCTTGAAATTCTGGCTTCAGATTATCCCCGTCTAGGTAATAGACTGATTGGTCGAAACGTCTATCCCTTGGAGGGGAAATGAGCGAATCCACACAGGCGTGGGTCGCGGCGGGCGTGCGTGCCGTGATCGGGGCGCACACACAGGCCCAGGACGCCGGCCGCACCGACGACGTCGTCGCGCTGTACACACCCGACGCGGTCCTGGAGCTGCCGGGGACGGATCCCCTCCAGGGGCACGACGCGCTGCGTGAGGCCTTCAAGGGATGGGCTCCCACCCGGCCGCAACTGCACCTGGTGACCAACACGGTCGTCACCGCCCCGGGACCCGACGAGGCGACGGCGGCGAGCGACGTGGCCTTCCTCCAGCGCGGCGAGTCGGGCTGGGCGGTGCAGGTCGTCGGGCGCTACGACGACACGCTGCGCCGCGTCGACGGCACCTGGCTGCTGCGGCGCAGGAAGACGACGTACCAGGTCTGACGGCCGTCCCCCGCCCCGCCCCTTCGACCCTGGAGAGAGATGAGTACGACTTCCACCGAGACCGAGACCGAGACCGAGGCCGAAACCGAGACCGAGGCCTCGGTCGCCGCCGGTGTGCACCGCGCCGTCGCCGCCTACGCGCAGGCGCTGGACGCCGGCCGCACCGACGACCTCGCCGACCTCTTCGCGCCGGACGGCGTCGCCGAGATAGCCGGCATGGCCACCTTCGAGGGCCAGGACGCGATCAGGGAGGGCTTCGCGGGCTTCGCGCCGGCCGCGCCGCAGCTGCACCTGGTCGCCAACACGGTGCTCACCTCGTACACCGACGAGGAGGCCACGGCCGTCAGCGACCTGGCGTTCTTCCAGCGCGGCGAATCGGGCTGGACGGTACAGCTGGTCGGCCGCTACGACGACACCTTGGGCCTGCACGACGGTGTGTGGAAGTTCCGCCGGAGGGTGACCACCTTCCGGTCCTAGCGGACCGCCCGGCCCCGGACGCCCGTGCCGCCTGTGGAGCAGGCGGCACGGGCGTCCGCCCGCTCAGACCGCCGGATCCGGGGCCTGGGCCTTGGCGAAGGCGAAGGCCGGGAAGTCGTTCTCCACCGACTCGCGGATCAGCTCCTGGAGCTTCCAGCGCCCGGTCGGGTTCAGCAGCTGCTTGACCGGCTTGCCGGGGATGTTGGCACCGTAGAAGTAGCTGCTCCTGAGGAAGGACGACTGTCCCGCGCTGTCGTTGACGAGGTCCGTCCACTCCTGCTCGGCGGCGGCCGTGACCTCGACGACGTCGTGGCCGTGCTCGCGCGCGTGGACGAGCAGGTCCATGACGTAGTCCACCTGGTCGCCGGAGTAGCGCGGGTTGTTGCCGAGCGCGCCGTGCGGTCCGCCGGGGAACCAGAAGTTGGGGAAGCCGGCGGTCGTCACCCCGAGGTAGGTCGACGGACCGTCCGCCCAGTACTCCTCCAGGGGGAGGCCGCCACGGCCGCGCACGCCGAGGCGGTTGAGGGCGCCGGTGCCGAAGTCGTAGCCGGTCGCCCAGATGATGATGTCGAACTCCTGGTGGCCCTCGGAGGTCTCGATCCCGGTCTCGGTGATGCGGACGATCGGCGTCTCGTTGATGTCGACGAGCTCGACGGCGGCCTTGTTGTACGCCTCGTAGTAGCCGGTGCCGAACGGGGGCCGCCGGCCGCCGTAGCCGTGCCCCTTCGGGATCAGCTTCTCGGCCGTCGCCGGATCCTCGACGATGGAGCGGATCTTGGCGGCGATGAACGCGCACCACTCCTCGTTGACCGTGGCGTTCGTGGTCATGTCGTAGTAGTGCTCGGAGAGCTTCGTGAAGCCGGGGCCGTTCCACCGGGTCTCGTAGAACTCCTGGCGCTGCTCCGGGGAGTCCTCCAGGCCCGACCGCATGGTGATCCGGTGCAGGAAGCCGCTCGGCGAGGCGTTGAGGGTGTCCCGGATGGACTCGTAGTCGCCCTTGAGCCCGGCCTGTTCCTCGGGCGTGATCGGCCGGTTGTTGAGCGGGGTCAGCCAGTCGGCCACCTTCTGGTACACCGTCAGCCGCGCGACCTCGTCGGCGATCGCGGGCACGATCTGGACGCCGCTGGATCCGGTGCCGATCTGGGCCACCCGCTTGCCGGCGAAGTCCACCGGGGTGGCGGGCCAGCGGCCGGTGTGGTGCTGCTCGCCGCGGAAGTCCTCGCGGCCCGGGATGCCGGGGACGAAGGGCACGGAGAGGATGCCGGTCGCGGCCACGACGTGACGCGCCCGGTGTTCGGTGCCGTCCTCGGTGCGCACGGCCCAGGTGCCGGTCGCCTCGTCCCAGACCGCCCCGGTCACCTTCGCGCCGAACACCATGTGGCGCCGCAGGTCGAACCGGTCGACCACGTGGTTGAAGTAGCGCTCGATCTCCGGCTGGCCGGCGAAGTGCTCCGACCACTCCCACTCCTCCCACAGCTCCTTGGAGAACAGGTAGCCGTAGGTGTAGCTCTCGGAGTCGAAGCGCGCCTCGGGGTAGCGGTTCCAGTACCAGGTGCCGCCCACGCCGCTGCCCGCCTCGAGCAGCTTGGCCGAGAACCCGGACTCCCGGGCCCGGTACAGCTGGCCGATGCCGGTGACGCCGGCGCCGATGACCAGTACGTCCACGAGGCCCTGGTCCGCCGGGCCCGTCTTCGTGGTGTCGCTCATGTGCTCTCCCGCGTGAGCCTTGATTGTTATGTCGACCGGTCGATCGAATATTGAGGTGAGAGTAGAGGAGGTGTCGGATTCGTTCAATGGATGCGAATCTCGGTCGGGACATTGATTGTACCGACCGTCTGGTCTAACTTTCGTTTCAGGGACGCGAAGCCGCGCGACGGGAGCAGTCATGAGTGACAACAGCGTCGAGGAAACCACCGATCTGCGGGCCGCGGGCTGGAAGGCCATGCGGGCCGCCCTGCCCGGCGTCTTCCCCGAGGGCGACGTCGATCTGCGGGACGGCCGCTTCGGCGAGGAACTCGTCGACCTCGGTCTCACCGGCGTCTGGGGAGCGCTGTGGGGACGCGAGGGGCTCGCCCCGCGCGACCGCAGCCTGGTCACGCTCGGGATCCTCATCGCCCTCGGCGCCGAGACCGAGCTGAAGACCCACGTCCGGATCGCGCTGACGAACGGCCTGACCCAGGACGAGATCGCCGAGGTCGTCTACCACTCCAGCGGCTACACCGGGTTCCCACGGGCGGTCGCCGCCCGCACCGCCGCCCGCGAGGCGCTGGAGGGCTGACGGCCCCACCCGGGTGTACCCCGCGCCCGGGTGTCAGCGAGCAGGGGCCCCACCGAGCACACGAGGAGCACACATGTCACTTCAGGGAAAGATCGCGGTCGTCACCGGCGGCGCGCGGGGAATCGGACGCGGGATCGCGACCGTGCTCGCGGCCGAGGGTGCCGCCGTGGCGGTCTGGGACCTGAACACCGAGGGCGCCGAGAAGACCGCCGCGGAGATCCGGGCGGCCGGCGGCACGGCCCTCGCGGTGGGCGGCGACGCCGCCGACGTGGCGGCCGTGGCCCGCTCCGCGGCACGCACCCGCGAGGAACTGGGGCCGGTCACGATCCTCGTCAACAACGCGGGGACGACCGCCTACGAGCCCTTCACCCGGATCAGCGAGGCGTCCTGGGACCGCATGATCGCGATCAACCTCAAGGGACCGTTCCTGGTCACCCAGGAACTGGTGCCCGACATGCTCGAGGCCGGCTGGGGCCGGATCGTCAACATCTCCTCGTCCTCCGCCCAGACCGGCGCGCCCGCCATGGCGCACTACGCGGCCTCCAAGGGCGGAGTCATCGGCCTCACCAGGGCGCTGGCGGTCGAGTACATCGACAAGGGAATCACCGTCAACCACGTCCCGCCGGGCTTCATCGACACCCCGCTGGTGCGCCAGGGCCCCGTCGACGTGGACGCGGTCGCGGCCACCATGCCGATGAAGCGGGCCGGTACGCCCGAGGACGTCGCCCACGCGGTGGCCTATCTGGCCTCGCCGGAGGCGGGCTATGTGACCGGCCAGACCTTCAGCGTCAACGGCGGGCGCTACCTCACCTGACCGAGCCGTCCGTCCGCACCCGGAACACCGCACCAACGCCGTACTGGAGCCGAGAATGAGCATCGACGACGTCAGGGCCCCGGCCCGCGTCCTGGTGGTGGGCGCCTCCGCGTCCGGACTGACCACCGTGGAGACCCTGCGCCGCAAGGGCTACGAGGGCCGGATCACGGTGCTCGGCGACGAGCCGCACGCCCCGTACGACCGGCCGCCGCTGTCCAAGCAGGTGCTCTTGGGCACATGGGAGCCGGAGCGGGCCACACTGCGCACCCAGGACGTGCTGTCCGCGCTCGACGCCGAGTTCGTCCTGGGCGACCCGGCGGTCGCACTGGACCGGGCGTCGCGCGGTGTCCGTACGGAGTCCGGGCGGCAGCTGCGGGCCGACGCGATCGTCATCGCCACGGGGGTCGGCGCCCGGCGCCTGCCCGGCTCGGAGGACCTCGCCGGCGTCCACGTACTGCGCACCCTCGACGACGCGCTGGCCCTGCGCGCCGGTCTGCCGGCCGGCACCCGGCTGGTGGTCGTCGGCGAGGGCGTGCTCGGCTCCGAGATCGCGGCCACCGCACGGACCCTGGGCCTCGACGTCACCCTCGCCGGCCCGCTGTCGGCGCCGATGGCGCTCCAGGTGGGGCCGCTGGTGTCGGGCGTGCTGGCCGGCCTGCACACCGAGCGGGGCGTCGAGCTCCGGCTCGGCGACGGCGTCGTCGGACTCACGGCCGACGACGGCCGGGTCACCGGCGTCCGCCTCGCCACCGACGAGGTGCTCCCGGCCGACGCGGTGGTCGTGGCGATCGGCGCGACCCCGGCGACCGAGTGGCTCGCCGACAGCGGGCTGGAGCTCGACAACGGGGTGGTGTGCGACTCCCACTGCCGGGCGGAGGAGGGGATCTACGCCGTCGGTGACGTGGCCCGCTGGCACCACGAGGGCCTCGGCCGGCTCGTCCGCCTGGAGAACCGGACCAACGCCACGGAAGCGGCCATGGCGGTCGCCGGGGAGATCCTCGGCGCGGACCGGCCCTACACACCGGTGCCGTACTTCTGGACCGACCAGTACGACGCCAAGCTCCAGGTGCACGGCTTCCTGCCCCCCGACGCCGAAGTGGACGTCGTCGAGGGGGATCTGACGGCCCGTCGCTTCGTCGCCCGGTACCGCAGCGAGGGCCGGGTCACCGGGGTGCTCGGCTGGAACATGCCCAAGCAGGCCCGCATGCGCCGTCAGGAGATCGTCGCCGGTCTCGACGCTCCCGCCCCGACCCACTGAACGATCAGGAGAGATTCCCATGAAGGTTGTCGTCGACGAGGAGAAGTGCGTCGCCGCCGGACAGTGCGTGGCCGCCGCCATGGACGTGTTCGACCAGCGCGAGGACGACGGCATCGTCGTCCTGCTGGACGAGAACCCGCCGGCCGAACTGGCCGAGGACGTCCGCAACGCCGCCGCGGTGTGCCCGGCGCTCGCGATCCGCCTCGTTGAGTAGACCCCGAACTCGCCCCTTCCCCCCATCCCTCACCGGAGGAACATCCATGGCCGAGGCAGACACCCGGGACGCGCCCGACGAGTCCCTCTACTTCTACCAGGACGAGCGGGACGCCAAGTGCCCCTTCGCCCCGCCGCCCGGGCTGCGCGCCCTGAACGACAAGGGTCCCGTGACCCGCGGCCGGATCTGGGACGGCAGCACCCCCTGGCTCGTCACGGGCCACGCCGCCCAGCGCGCCATCCTGTCCGACCCCCGGGTCAGCTCGGACGACAAGCGGCCGGGATTCCCCTATCCCAACCGGGCCATGGCGGAGACCGCCCCGCACCACCCGCTCACGATCTTCAACGCCGACGGCGCCGACCACACACGGATCCGCCGCATGATGACCCGCCCGTTCACCCGCCCCCGGATGGAGGCGCTGCGACCGGACATCCAGCGGTTCACGGACGAGCTCATCGACAGGATGCTGGCGGGCCCGAAGCCGGTGAACCTGGTGACGGCGCTGTCGCTGCCGCTGCCCTCGCTGATGATCTGCGCGCTGCTCGGTGTGCCCTACGAGGACCACGACTTCTTCCAGGAGCACGCCTCCTTCGCCACCAGGAGCGACAAGACGGCCGACGACGACCGCCGGGCGAGCGAGGCGCTGGGCGGCTACCTCGCCGGGCTGCTCCAGAAGAAGATGGCGGAGCCCGCGGACGACGTGCTCTCCGACTTCGCCGCGCGGATCAAGGAGGGCGACCTCACCCTTCCCGAGGCCACCCTGCTCTCCATGATCCTGCTGATCGCGGGTCACGAGACCAGCGCGACCATGATCACGCTGGGCACCGCCCTGCTGCTGGAGAACCCCGGCGAGATCGCGCGGCTGCGCGAGGTCGAGGACACCCGGGACGCCGCGGGCGCGGTCGAGGAGATCCTGCGCTACCTGACCGTCGCGATGTTCGGGCAGCGGCGCATCGCCTCCGAGGACTTCGAGTTCGAGGGCGCGCAGATCAAGGCCGGGGACGGCATCGTCGTCCCGCTGCCCGCCGGGAACTGGGATCCCGAGGCGTTCCCCGAGCCCGAGAAGCTCGACCTCACCCGCAAGGCGAACCACCACCACGCCTTCGGCTGGGGCATCCACCAGTGCCTGGGCCAGCAGCTCGCCCGGATCGAGCTCCAGGTCGTCTACGGCACGCTCTACCGGCGCGTCCCGACCCTCCGTCTCGCGGTCGACCGCGACGAGCTCGCGTTCCGTCCGGCCGACGCGCTCGCCTTCGGCATCAGCGAACTGCCGGTGACCTGGTAGCCGCGCATCGCCGCACCACCCCGGGCGCCTCGGCACCGACCGGCCGGTCCCACCCACCCGGGCGGGACCGGTCACCGCATCCACCACCGCCATCCGTCCTCGCATCCGCATCCGCACACGGCAGCACAACAGGAGTCAGGCATGAGTGAGTTCAGCTTCGAAGGACGCGTCGCGGTCGTCACCGGCGCCGGCCGGGGGATCGGCCGGGCCCATGCCCGCCTGCTGGCGGAGCGCGGGGCGAAGGTCGTCGTCAACGACCTGGGCGGATCCATGGAGGGCGACGGCTCGGACACCGCACCGGCGCAGCGGGTCGTCGAGGAGATCGTCGCGGCCGGCGGCGAGGCCGTCGCCGACACCAACGACATCTCCGTACCGGCGGGCGGACAGGCCGTCATCGACTCCGCGATCGAGCACTACGGCCGCATCGACGTCCTCGTCAACAACGCGGGCATCATCCGGTGGGCCGGCCTGCCGGAGGTCGACGCGGAGAACCTGGAGCGCCACCTCGCCGTCCACCTCGTCGGCTCGTTCAACACGCTGCGCGCCGCCTGGCCGCACTTCGTCGAGCAGCGGTACGGCCGCGTCGTACTGACCACCTCCAGCGGCCTGTTCGGGCTCGACAACAACCTGTCGTACGCGGCGGCGAAGGCGGGTACGGTCGGGCTGGCCCGCAGCGCGAAACTGTCGGGCGAGCCCCACGGGATCAAGGTCAACCTGATCGCCCCCGCGGCGATGACCCGGATGGGCGGCGGCCCCGAGGAGGAGCCCGCCGAGCAGGCCCCCGGTATGCCGTACATGCCGTCGGACGCGGTGGCGCCGATCGTGGCGTACCTCGCGCACGAGAGCTGCCCGGTCAACGGCGAGATCTACACCGCCGGCGCCGGCCGCTTCGCGCGCCTGTTCATCGCCTCGACCGAGGGTTACGTCCACGAGGGCGGCGGTTCCGTCACCGTCGAGGACGTGGCGGGGAACTGGGACGCCATCAACGACGAGAAGGGTTACTACGTGCCGTCGGACCTGATGGCCTGGTCGGGCGCGTTCCTGAAGCACCAGTTCACACCGATCGCCGGTTCCGCGAACGCGAACGCGTAGACGTACGGCGGCCGCGGACACCCCACGGCTGCACGGCTGCACGGCTGACGGGCGTGACGCCCCGGCAGCCGTGGGCCGGCGGTGGTGGCCGAAGGCGCGCGACGAGGGTGGCCGAGGGCCGGGCGAGATGCCCGGCCCTCGCGGCGTTTCGCCATGCGCGTCGGCAACAGCCGAGGGACCGTCTGCGGTCTGCGGTCTGCGGTATGTCGTATGCGATATGAGATCTGGTGCATGCGGTATGCCGTTCAATGTCTGCAGTGTGCGGACGGTCGCGTACGGCAGTGAAGGCCGGTGGCGCCTCGTACGTGATGGCCCGGCCCCGGCCCGTGGGCAGGCCGGCGAAGGCCGGCGAAGGCCGGGGCGGCGCACCGCAAGCCGGGTGGGACCGGCTCCGCCGCGCCGTCCTGCCCGGCCGAACGGCCGGGGGAGACAAGCGAGCGGAGCCGGTCCCGGGTGGGGTGTCCCGAGGCGGCGCGGTCAGGCCGCCTGACCGACCTCGGCCTCGTCGAGGCGCTTGCTGCGGGGGATGAGAAGGACGAGCAGTGCGCCCAGGGCGCAGCAACCGACGACCAGCCAGAGGCCGTTCGTGAACCCGGTGTCGAGGTAGAACTGGGTGCCCTTGAGGATCGCGCCGTGCTGGGCCATCACGACGAAGGCCAGCTGCGAGACGATGATCTGCGCGACGCCCTGGCCGAGGGTCTGGGCGCCGTTGGCCAGCGCCTGCTCCTCGGGCGTGACCACCTCGATGATCATGATGGGCACGATGGCCATCACCATGCCCGTGCCGAACCCGGCGATCAGGCCCATCTCCACGATCTGGGCGGCGTTGTGGTGCAGTTGGGTGCCGATGCCGTAGCCGAGGACCGTGAGCGCGGATCCGGTGCCCAGCAGGACGCGTGCGTCCACCCGGCGGGCGAGCCAGCCGGTGCCGACGGCCCCCACGATGATCATCGCGCTGATCGGGCTGGTGACGATGGCGTTGTGGGTGCCGGACCAGCCCAGTCCCTCGGAGACCGTGGGGATGTTCGGCATCAGGATCAGCATCTGGATCACCACGCCGACGGCGCTGAGCGAGCCGGCCGCGATGGACGTGGCCAGCAGGACGGTCCACACCGGACGGCGTCGTGTCATGGCCGGCGGGAAGAGCGGTTCGGCGACCCGGCGTTCGACGAAGACGAAGGCGACCAGCGCGATCAGTGCCCCGGCGACGTACGTGGCGAACTTGCCGCTGTCCCAACCCCAGTGGGACCCCTGGCCGACGGCGTAGACGATCGCGGTGATGCCGCCGCCGAGCAGGATTCCGCCGATCCAGTCCATCCGGCCGCCCGCCGCGCGGACCGGGCTCTCGGGCACGAAGGCGGCCACCAGGACGAAACTCACCGCGGTGCTGATGGCCATGAACCACAGCACGCCGCGGAAGCCGTAGTCGTCCAGGAGCCAGCCGGACAGGAACGGCCCGCCGAAGGCGACGAGGCCGACACCGCCGGCGAGTATCCCGCTGGCGAGCCCGACCCAGCGGCGGGGGAACACGTCACGGGTGATCGCGTAGGCGAGCGGGGCGGTGGCCGCGTAGACGCCCGCGATCCCGCGCCCGATGAGCAGCGTGCGGTAGTCGGTCGCGACGGCGGCGATCAGGTCGCCCGTGAAGCCGAGTCCGGTGGCGACGAGCAGGACGCGCTTCTTGCCGAAGAGAGCCGCGGCCTTGACCGCGAACGGCAGGAAGAAGGTCCCGGTCAGCAGGGTCATCAGGGTGAACCAGGCGATCTCGGTGGTCCGGAAGTGGATCGCGACTTCGGCCTGCGCGATGCCGGACAACGCGGCCATGAGCGCGACCAGTTGGACGGTCCACACGAGCGCGACGACCATGAGGGCGTTGCGCGAGGTGGTGGCGGCTCTCTCCGGGGCCGGCGGAGCGACGGTGGGTGTCTGCGACATCGGGGCCTTCCATGGGTGAGCGGAGAACCGGGGAACGGCCCGAGTGACTGCGGGCCGGGAAGTGGGGGACGAGCGCGCGGTGCAGGAAGCTTCGGTGCGGCTGCCGGAAAGATAGACCCAACGGTCGGTACAATCAATGAAACGCGCAGAAACCGGATCCTCCCGGAAGTCGACGGTTGCTGCACTGCGGCCCGTACGGCCGCCTGACCAGAGCTTTTCGTCCCGAGGGCGGCGGGATGCGTCGCGATGCGCGAGCGGTTTCCGTCCCGCTCAGTGGAACGCCCGGGCGGCAGTCCCGGTCAGGGGACGCGGGTCGCTGCCGTGCGGGCCAGGGACAGGGTGCGGGAGCGGCCGGGTGCCGTGGGGCTGCCCGCCTCGCTGAGGACGACCAGGGTCTTCCCCACGACCACCAGGACCAGGGTCTCCTGGACGGTGAAGGTCTCGCTGGTCGCGGTGACCGTGGCGTCGCCGCACGCGGTGAGAGCCGTGGCCAGGATCGCGACCACGGTCGGTGCGGCGGTGAACCGGCGTCGGCGGGCGGTGGTCGTCGCGTTGGTCGTCTCGCTCACGCATGCCTCCTCGGAAGGCGGGCGGGTCGTCGGGTCCGGGAGCGCGCAGGCTCAGCGGTGGTAGCGGGGGTACAGGTCGCAGCGCAGGAGCGAGGCGACCATCGCCTCGCGGTCCACCGGGCCGGTCGGTTCGCGCAGCAGTACGGCGGAGGCGGCGCGCAAGGCGGTGTCGTCGAGGCCGCCCAGCAGCTCGGCCGTGTCGCGCCGGCGCTGCGGGTCGGTCCAGATGGCGGCCCCCGAGGGTCAGCGCACGGCACACGAGGGCGGTGTTCGCGCGCAGTTGCGCGGTGCGCCCGTCCTGGGCGGGAGAACGGGGAGGTCCTCGATGGGCACGGTCTCGTCGCCGGTGGTGGCCGGTGAGCCGGGTCGGGCGGTGACCGTGGCCGGAGGCCCGGGTGACCAGGGTCGCCGTTGTCCCGGCGAACCCGCGGAAGGGAACGACCGGCGACCCCATCAGCCGTCGGCGCGGCCGGCGGACGCGCGGGGCGCGGGTTCCCGGCCAACCGCCGATTTCCGGCTCCGAGTCGGCGGACCGGAGCGCCTTGGGGATCTCTTGACCCGCCGCACACCGCTCGGACCGTCGAGTTTCACACCGGTGTCATCCGGGCCTTCCCTGACGTTCGGTGCCCTTGGAACACTCCTTGCGCGCGCATTGCGTCACGAACCGGCAGGCGCAGCCCCTTCCGTACGAGAGGTGCCTCACCCATGCCCGAAGTCAACCGGCGCCGATTCCTCCAACTCGCGGGCGCCACCACGGCGTTCACCGCTCTCTCCGGCAGCATCGAACGTGCCGCCGCGCTGCCCGCGAACCACCGCACCGGGTCGATCGAGGACGTCGAGCACATCGTCGTCCTGATGCAGGAGAACCGCTCCTTCGACCACTACTTCGGCAAGCTGCGGGGGGTCAGAGGCTTCGGCGACCCGCGCCCGGTCACCCTCCCGAACGGCAAGCCGGTCTGGCATCAGGCGGACGGCGCGGGCAAGGACGTCCTCCCGTTCCACCCCGACGCCGACGACCTGGGTCTCGCCTTCCTGCAGGACCTCCCGCACGGCTGGAACGACGGCCATGTCGCCTTCGACGGCGGCAGGTACGACAAGTGGGTGCCCGCCAAGAGCGCCACGACGATGGCGTACCTGACCCGCGAGGACATCCCCTTCCACTACGCGCTCGCCGACACCTTCACCGTCTGCGACGCCTACCACTGCTCCTTCATCGGCTCCACCGACCCCAACCGCTACTACCTGTGGACCGGACACACCGGCAACGACGGCAAGGGCGGCGGCCCGGTCCTCGGCAACGACGAGGCCGGCTACAGCTGGACGACGTACCCCGAACGTCTGGAGCGGGCCGGGGTCTCCTGGAAGATCTACCAGGACATCGGCGACGGCCTGGACGCGAAGGGCAGCTGGGGCTGGATCCAGGACGCCTACCGCGGCAACTACGGCGACAACTCGCTGCTCTACTTCAAGCAGTACCAGAACGCCGAGCCCGGCGACCCGCTGTACGACAAGGCCCGCACCGGTACCGACGCCCGCACGGGCGAGGGGTACTTCGAGCAGCTGAAGGCGGACGTCAAGGGCGGCCGGCTGCCGCAGATCTCCTGGATCGCCGCTCCCGAGGCCTTCACCGAACACCCCAACTGGCCCGCGAACTACGGCGCCTGGTACATCGCCCAGGTCCTGGACGCGCTCACCTCGGACCCGAAGGTGTGGGCGAAGACGGCCCTGTTCGTCACCTATGACGAGAACGACGGCTTCTTCGACCACCTGCTCCCGCCGTTCCCGCCGGCCTCGGCCGCGCAGGGCCGCTCGACGGTCGACGTGGGCCTCGACGTCTTCCCGGGCGACAGCGGCCACACCGCCGGTCCCTACGGACTCGGCCAGCGGGTGCCCATGCTCGTCATCTCCCCCTGGAGCAAGGGTGGTTACGTCTGCTCCGAGACGCTCGACCACACCTCGGTCATCCGGTTCATGGAGCGCCGCTTCGGCGTCCACGAGCCGAACATCTCGCCGTGGCGGCGCGCGGTGTGCGGTGATCTGACCTCCGCGTTCGACTTCACCCGCCCGGACACCCGGCCGGTCGCCCTGCCGGACACCGACGGCTACGAGCCCCCGGACCGCGGCCGCCACCCCGACTACGTGCCCACCCCGCCGGCCGTCCCCGTCCTGCCGAAGCAGGAGCGCGGCACGCGGCCCACCCGCCCGCTCACGTACGCGCCCGCCGTGCGGGGTTCGGTGGACCCGACCGCGGGGACCCTCACCCTCACCTTCGCCTCCGGGGCCAAGGCGGGCGCCGCCTTCCTGGTCACCTCCGGCAACCGGGCCGACGGACCGTGGAGCTACACCACCGGGGCGGGCGCGAGCGTCTCGGACACGTGGAACTCGGCGTACTCGGGCGGCTCGCACGACCTGACCGTGCACGGCCCGAACGGATTCCTGCGCGTCTTCAAGGGGGCGGGCAGGGCGGCCGGGGCCGAGGTGACCGCCCGGCACGTCGACGACGGTCTGGAACTGACCTTCACCCACCGGGGCTACGGCACGGTGGAGCTGAAGGTGGCCGACGGCTACGGCGGGCGGCCCACGACCGTCAGGCTGAGGCCAGGGGGATCGCTCAGGCGCACCCTGGACCTGCGGGCGAGCCGCCGGTGGTACGACCTCACCGTCACGGCCGGCGCCGACCCGGCGTTCCTGAGGCGGTTCGCCGGACACGTCGAGAACGGCCGCCCCGGGGTGAGCGACCCGGCGATCGTCACGGAGTGACCCGCTTGGGCCGCCGCCACGGCAAATGCGCGGTGAACACCGCATCGTGGGGGCTGGTCAGGTCGCGGTGGGCTCGGGGTAATGTGCCCCGGTGACCACGCATTCGAACACACCTTCAGGCTGGTACCCGGACCCGCACGGGGCGGCCCAGACCTTGCGTTACTGGGACGGCGCCCAGTGGACCGAGCACACGCACGAGGACGGCAAGGGCCAGGCCGCGCCGCAGGTGCCCCACCAGGCGGGGCCGGACGAGCGCGTCCAGCGCCAGGTGCAGCAGCAGGCCGGGGTCGCGGCGGGCGGCCCCGGCGGCGGCACGCTGTTCAGCGAGCCGGTGCTGGTGGTGAACCAGAAGGCCAAGCTGATCGAGCTGACCAACGAGTACAAGGTCATGGACCAGCAGGGCGGTCAGCTCGGCTCGGTCGTCCAGGTCGGCCAGAGCGCGCTGCGCAAGATCCTGCGCTTCGTCGTCAGCATCGACCAGTACCTGACGCACAAGCTGGAGATCCGCGACGTCCACGGGCAGCCGGTGCTGCTGCTGACCCGCCCGGCGAAGTTCCTCAAGTCGCGGGTGGTCGTGACGCGCCCCGACGGGCAGCCGGTCGGCGAGATCGTCCAGCAGAACGTCTTCGGAAAGATCAACTTCGCCATCAACGCGGACGGCCGTCAGATCGGCGCGATCAAGGCGGAGAACTGGCGGGCCTGGAACTTCGCGATCGTCGACCACGCCGACAACGAGGTCGCCCGGATCACCAAGACCTGGGAAGGCCTCGCCAAGACGATGTTCACCACGGCGGACAACTACGTCCTGCAGATCCACTACCAGCTGCCCGAGCCGCTGCTGAGCCTGGTCGTCGCCACGGCCCTGACCGTGGACACCGCGCTCAAGCAGGACTCGCGCGGCCTGGGCTGACGCCCCTCGCGCGGAGGTGACACCCCCGCCGGGGTGTCACCTCCGCGCACCGGGGCTACAGCGGGGTGAGGTGCTCCGGCCCGGTCGTCGGCCGGGGCAGCAGGGCCGGTTCGGCCGACGCCGTCTCCGGCCTCAGGGCCAGCACCGCCGCCACGGGGTGATCCTCGTCCTGGACGGCACCGATTTCCGGCGCGGCTCGGGACAGCAGCACCACACCCCAGCCCGCGATGCCCGCTCCGGCCAGCGCCAGGAGCACCCCCGCCGCGCCGCCCTGGAGGCGTTCGCCCAGCAGCGCGAGGCCGATCGCCGCGGCGGCCACCGGGTTCGCCAGGGTCACCATCGCCAGCGGTGCGCCGAGGCCACCGCGGTAGGCGGTCTGCGACAGCAGCAGCCCGGCCGCCGCGAAGGCCGCGACCAGCAGCGCCACGCCGATCACCTGCACGCTGAGCAGCGGGCCCGACCGGTCCGTCACGGCCACCGTCACGGTCTGGGTGAGCGCCGAGGCGACCCCCGAGGCGAAGCCGGACGCGGTCGCGTGCCGCAGTCCCGGCTTGGCGCCGCGCCGGGCCAGCAGCCCGATGAGCGCAGCCGTCGCGCCCGCCACCGCCACCGCCTCCGGCACGCTCAGCACGTCCTCGGGTGCCGGACCCGACGCGGTGACCAGGATCGCCGCCAGGCCGGCCAGGGTGAAGGCGGTGCCCCGCCACTCGGCGGCGCCGACCTTGCGCCCGGCGACCCGCGCCCCCATCGGCACCGCCGCGACCAGGGTGAGCGCGCCGAGCGGCTGCACCACGGTGAGCGGTCCGTACTTGAGGGCGACCACGTGCAGCAGCGCGGCGGCGGCGTTCAGTCCCACCGACGACCACCAGGCGCCGTTGCCGAGCAGACGCAGCAGGCCCGTGCCGGGGTGCCGGGAGGCCAGCCGTTCCTGGGCGACGGCGGCGGCCGCGTAGGCGACGGCCGAGAAGAGGGACAGGACGACGGCGACCAGGGTGGCGTTCATAGGCCCGCTCCCACGAGGACCGGCTCCTCGGCCGGGACGAGGGTGCGGATACCGCGTCCCGTCGTCGTGGCCGTGCGCCGGGGGGCGTGGATCAGCGCGAGCGCGAGGCCGAGCAGCGCGCCCGCCACGATCGCGTCGAGCCAGTAGTGGTTCGCCGTGCCCACGATCACCAGCAGGGTCAGCAGCGGATGCAGCAGCCACAGCCACCGCCACCGGGACCGGGTGGCCACGACGAGGCCGATCGCGACCATCAGGGCCCAGCCGAAGTGCAGCGAGGGCATCGCCGCGAACTGGTTCGACAGATGGTCCGTCCGCGGCGGGCCGTACACCGAGGGCCCGTACACACGCGCGGTGTCGATCAGTCCCGTCGCCGTCAGCATCCGCGGCGGGGCGAGCGGAAGGGCGAGGTGCAGCACCAGCGCGGCGGCGGTGACCGCGGCCAGCACCCGGCGGGCCCACACGTAGTGGGCCGGGCGCCGCAGGTAGAGCCAGACCAGGAAGGCCAGGGTGGCGGGGAAGTGCACGGTCGCGTAGTAGGTGTTCGCGACCTTGACCAGGGTGTCGCCGTGCAGCAGCAGTGCCTGGACGGAGTCTTCCCGGGGCAGCCGGAGCAGGCGTTCGACGTGCCACACGTCGTGGGCGTTGCGGAAGGCCTCGCCGGTGTGGCCCCCGGCCAGCTGCCGGCCGAGCTTGTAGACGAGGAAGAGCCCTGCGACCAGCAGGAGCTCTCGGACTATGGGCGGCCGCGCCGGTGTGACCGGCTCCGCTTCCCCAGGCTCGGTGCGGGCATTCATCCCCCGGCCCCTTCACTGACGGTGGTGCGTTGGCTGGTGCTGCCGCGCTCGTGACTCGTGCATACACCATCGATACTGTGTCGTACCGATACGCCAGTGTACCGATACGCCGGCGTACCGGTACACTGGCGTATCGATGGTGTGCGCCACACTGGACAGAGAATCCCGCGGCGGCCTCGAGACGGGCCGAAGGAACGGAAGAGAAGCGAGGGGAACGGCAGATGATGTCGCAGGCAGCGGACGGGCCCGAGTCGGTCGCCGCCACGAGCCGCTCCAAGCTCACGCCCGAGCGTGAGCAGGAGTTCTTCGACGCCGTCCTCGACCAGGTCCGTGAATGCGGTTACGAAGCCGTCACCATGGAGGGCATCGCCGCCAGCACCCGGTGCAGCAAGTCCACGCTCTACCGGCAGTGGAAGACCAAGCCCCAGTTCGTGGTGGCAGCTCTGCGCTCGCGTCGTGAGGCGCGGCTCACCGGCATCGACACCGGCTCGCTCGCCGAGGACCTGCGCGAGGCCGCGCGGGCCACCGGCCGCTGGTCGACGAACGACACCAAGCTGCTGCAGGCGCTCGGCCACGCCGTCACCGGTGACCAGGACCTCGCGCTGGCGCTGCGGGAGGCGATCATCACCCCCGAGATCGAGGCGCTGCGGGAGATCCTGCGGCGCGGGGTCGAACGCGGCGAGATCACCCGCGACCATCCGGCGCTGGAGTACGTCCCGGCGCAGATGTTCGGCGTGATCCGCGCCCGTCCCGTCGTCGACGGGGAGTACGCGGACCAGGAGTACCTGGTCCGCTTCGTGGAGGCCGCCGTCCTGCCGGCGCTCGGCCTCACCTAGGGGCCGACGCAGAGACCGGCACAGAGACCGGCACAGAGACCGACACGGAGATCAGCACAGAGACCGACACATGACTCAGGCCGCCGTCCACGGGATGACTGGACGGTGACCTGTCTCGCGCCGCACCGTGGGGACGGGGGCGGCGCGCACCACCCGGCCGGGTGGGGCCCCCTTGAGCGGAGGGGTGCCCCATCCGGCCGACCGTGTCAGACGTCCTGTCCGCTGCCGCCGCCCGTCGACACCTTGATGCCCTGGGTGATGGTGTCGATGATCGACACGCTCTGATCGGCGTCGACCCCGAAGCGGAGCACGACCAGCCGCTTGGTGTCCGCGGGCGCGGGGAACGCCAGCGACTCGACATAGCCGTCAGCGCCCTTGCTCGTGACCGCCTTCCAGCGCACCAGGTAGCCCTTCTGCCCGGCCACCGTCACCGCCTTGGAGGCGAGCACCTGGTGCGAGGTGATCGCGCCGTACGTCGTGCCGCCGTAGGACTCCTCGGCGTTGGCGGAGATGTCCGCCTTCGCGACCGCCTCGGCGGTCTCGCCCTTGGTCTCCAGCACCTCGACGGGCGCCGAGTACACGCCCCCCTTGGTGCAGGTCTTCGAGGTGTCGCCGGGGCACTTGTAGGAGGAGTCGGAGGTTATCTGCGCGCCCACGCTCAGCTCCTGGCCGGTCCAGCCGTCCGGGATGGCGATGCTGATCCCGTTGAGCGCGTCGGTCACCGCACCGCTCTTGATCTTCGGCGCCTCGGACTCCCCGGGCGAGGGAGAGGCTCCGCCCGAGCCCCCCGAGTCTCCGGAACCCCCCGAACCGCCGGAGCCGCCCGAGCCACCTGAGTCGCCGAAGGGCCCGCCCTGGCCGCCCGAGCCGCCGGGCCCGCCCTGCCCGCCCGGTCCCTGGGCCGTGCCACTGCCGCCGCCCGAGCCGTCGTCCTTGGCCAGCGCGTACACGCCGACCCCGATGCTGGCGAGGACCGCCACGGCCGCGGCGACGGCTATGCCCGTCCGCAGTCCGCGCCGCCGGCCCGGGTCCGCCGGCGCCGCGGGATACCCCGGATGACCGGGATATGCCGGGTACGCGCCGTCCGCCGGGGTCTGCGCCGGCGGACCCCATACGGTGGCCGAGCCCGCGGCGCGGGTCTGGTCCGTCCATGCCTTGCCGTCCCACCAGCGTTCGGTGGCGGGACCGTCACTTGTCTGCCCCGGATCGGGATACCACCCGGGAGGAGTCACCTGCGTCATGACCCCACCGTATGAGGCGTCGGTGAAAGCCGGATGAGAGGGAGGGCACTCTGTTGAAATCCGTTACGGGCGCCCCGCCGCGCGGCTGGCGTGAATTGGACGTCAATTCGGTGCCCGTCGCTCGCCGTTGACGCCGGGGGGCCACTTCCGCAGGCCCGCCGGGGCGTCCCGGACCGTCGCGTGTCACCCTGGAGGCGGGACCTGCCCGGACCGCACTCCGCGCGAGCCCCCGGAAGGCTACGCTCGACGTCGGTACGTCGTTCGGGCGACTTGGGGAGGTAGCGGGATGACGGAGGTCAGGCCGACGACGGCCGCCTCGGCTTCCCTGTGGGAGCGCGAGCGGGAAGTCACCGCCATCGCGGAGGCGGTGGAGACACTCTGCGCCGACCGGTCCTCGTCGGGTCACCTGCTGGTGCTCCGGGGCGAGGCGGGATTCGGCAAGACCGCGTTGTTGGCCGAGACCCGCCGTATCGCCGAGAGCCGCGGCTGCGCTGTCTGGTCGGCCCGCGGCGGCGAGACACTGAAATCCGTCCCCTTCAACGTGGTACGGCAGTTGCTTCAGCCCACCCTGCTGTCCCTGCACCCGGAGGAGGCCCGCGAGTACCTCGGCGACTGGTACGACATCGCCGGCCCCGCCCTCGGCATTCTGGAACCCGGCGAGGGCCACGCCGACCCGCAGGGCGTCTGCGACGGCCTCGTCGCCGCCGTGACCCGGCTGGCCAGGCGCGACTACCCGCTCGTGCTGCTGATCGACGACGCGCCCTGGGCCGACCAGGAGACCCTGCGCTGGCTCGTCGCGTTCGTCGAACGCCTCGACGAACTCTCCGTCCTGGTCGTGGTGGCCCGCCGGCCCGGCGAGGTCAAGGGCGACGCCGCCCGCCACCTCGACGCCATCGGCGTGGCCGCGGGCCGCGCCGTCACCAGCCTCAGCGCCCTGACCCCGCCCGCGGTCGCCGGCCTCACCCGGGCCACCCTCGGCCCGCACGCCGACGCCGCGTTCTGCCGCGAGGTGTGGGCCGTCACCGACGGCAACCCCTACGAGACCGTCGAACTCCTCGCGAAGGTCCGCGACAGCGAACTGGAGGCCAGCGAGTCCTCGGCCGGCGAACTGCGCGCCCTGAACCGTGCGGCCCGCGGCGGCGGCCTCGTCGACCGCCTGGAGAAACTGGGCGTCGACGCCACCAAGTTCGCCATGGCCGCCGCGATCCTCGGCGCCGACATCTCCGTCGACCAGGCCGCCCTGCTCGCCGGACTCGGCCGCGACGACGCGGCGCGCTGCGCCGAACTGCTGCGCAACGCCCGCATCCTCACCGAGCCCGTCCCGGGGGCCGTCCCGGCGGGCGACGGCGATCTGGAGTTCGTCCACCCGCTGATCGCCTCCGCCGTCTACGACTCCATCCCCGGAGGCCTGCGCACCGCGATGCACGGCATCGCCGCCCAGGTCGTCACCGACGCCGGAAAGGGCCTCGCGGCCGCCTCCCGGCACCTGCTCCAGGTGCACGCGGAGGGCGACGAGGAACTCGTCGAGCAGCTGCGCGAGGCCGCCCGCGAACACCTCGCCGTCGGTGCCCCCGACGCGGCCCGCCGCTGTCTGGAACGGGCCCTGAGCGAACCGCCCGCCCCCGAGGTGCACGCGCACGTGCTCTACGAACTGGGCTGCGCCACCCTCCTCACCGCCCCCGCCAGGACCATCGACCACCTGCGTACCGCGCTCGCCCTGCCGGGCCTCGACGGCACCGAGCGCGTCGACGCCGTCTACCGTCTCTCCCAGGCCCTCCTGCACAACGACCAGCTGGAGGAGGCCGTCCGCACGGTCGAGGCGGAGGCCGCCCGGCACGCTCCCGGACCCGCGCGGCTGCGGCTGCAGGCCGTGCAGTTCATGTGGGAGGGCGTGCACGCCGGGGAGGCGACCACACCGCGCCGCTCCGAGCGGCTCGCCCAGCTGGCCGCGACCTGCACCGGCCGGGACAACGCCGAGCGCGCCCTGCTCATCCTGCGCGGCTTCGACGCCATGACCCACGGCGAGAACGCCGAGGAGGTCGCCGAGTTCTGCGACCGCGCCCTCGTCAACGGCGGTCTCGCTCCCGGGCTCGGCTGGACCGACCAGGAGTGGGGCATCGAACTGCTGATGATGCTGGCCAGCTCCTACGCCTACACCGACCGGCTCGACCGCGCCGACGCCCTCTTCAACGAGGCACTGCGCGCCTACACGTCCGCGGGCTGGAGCGGCGGCCACCTCGCGCTGGCCCACGCCTACCTGGGACTGGGCCTGCGCCGCCGGGGCCGTCTGAAGGAGGCGGAGGAGTCCCTCAGGGAATCCCTGCGGGTCGCCGAACGCGTCGGCCGCGGCCTGCCCCTGTACTGGTCGGCCACCTGCAACCTCGTCGACACGCTGCTGGCCCGCGGCCATGTCGCCGAGGCCTGGGAGACCGCCGAACAGTACGGTTTCGCCCCGCCGTACCCGTCGACGATCGTGCTGCCCGACCCGCGCTCGGTGCGCGGCCGGCTGCTGCTGGCCGTCGGCCGGGTCAAGGACGGCATCAACGAGCTGGAGGCGGCCGAGAAGGCGGCCGCCGCGCGCGGCCACCTCAACCCGGTGATGGTCCCCTGGGCCGTCGAACTCGCCCGGGCGCTGGCCACCGAGGATCCGGACCGGGCCAACCGGCTCGTCTCCGAGGCCCGTCGTCAGGCCGAGCGCTTCGGCACCGACACCGCGATCGGGGAGGCCCTGCGCTGCGCCGCCGCCCTGGAGACCGGCCAGCGCGCGGTCCGGCTGGCCCAGCAGGCGGTCACCTTCCTGGAGTCCTCGCCCTGCCAGTACGAACACGCGGCCGCCCGCGTCGAGTACGGCATCCTCTCCCGCTCGGTGTCCGAACTCGGCCGGGGCCTGTCACTGGCGCGTTCCTGCGGAGCGGACGGCCTGGTGGACAAGGCCCAGCAGGCCCTGCGGGGGATGGGCGCGCCGCAGGTGGGCCTGGTACCCGGACAGACCCGGAGGTAGCCGCGGCAGGCCGCCGGTGGAGGTGACACCGGCGGCCTCCGCGGCGGTACGCGCAAGGAGTGCGGGGCATCCGCCGTCAGGAGCCCAGCAGCTCCTCGGTGAGCCGCGCGAGGCGCGCCCGGACCTGCGGATCGTACGTCGCCTCGTGCGCCCGCGCCGGACGCGTTCCGTCGAAGAAACCGCCCGTGCCCGACTCCTGGGTGGCCAGCGCCAGGACACCCGGCGCGCCGTCGGCGACCGTGCTCCAGGGCGCGACCCCGCCCTCGCGGACCATCGCGGTGTCCATGAACGTCGCCGGATGCAGCACGTTCACCGACACCCCACTGCCCGTCAACTCCGCGGCCAGCGCGAACGTATGGGCCGCCAGCGCGAACTTGGCACGGCAGTAGGCGGCGAACCCGTCGTAGCCACGGGTGAACCCGGGGTCGTCGAAGTCGACGGGTTCCTGGCCGACCGAGCCGACGTTGACAATCCGCGCGGGCGCCCCCGCCCGCAGGGTGGGCAGCAGGGCGCGGGTCAGCGCCACCGGTGCCAAGTAGTTCACCGCCAGCCGCAGTTCGTGACCGTCGGCGCTCACCTCACGGCCCGAGCCGGGCGAACCGGCGCCCACTCCCGCGTTGTTGACGAGCACATCGAGCGCGGGGTGGGCCTCGGCGACCCGCGCGCCCAGCTCGCGCACCTGCGCCAGCGAGGCCAGATCGGCGACGAACCCCGCCGCCTCGCCCTCGGCGCGCAACTCGGCGACGAGCCGTTCCGTACGGCCGGGGTCGCGGCCGTGCGCGAGGACGAGATGGCCGGAGCGGACGAGTTCGAACGCGACGTACCGGCCGAGGCCGGAGGTGGCGCCGGTGATCAGGATGGTGGACATGCCCCCACCGTAGGCACGGGACACCGGTTTCCGGGTGGTGCCGCCGGTGCCACCACCGGCAGGATCACCCTCGGCTTCCTCGGCCGTACGCGCCTCAGCCGGTGCCGTCCTCCTCGGCCAGCACCCGCTGGGCCGTCGCGAACGCCGAGTTCGCCGCCGGAACCCCGCAGTAGACGGCCGTCTGGAGCAGGACGGCGCCGATCTCCTCGGGCGTGAGCCCGTTGCGCCGGGCCGCCCGCACATGCATGGCCAGCTCGTCGTAGTGGCCGTGCGCCACCAGCGCGGTCAGCGTGATCATGCTGCGCTCACGGCGGCTGAGCGTCGGATCGGTCCAGATCTCGCCCCAGGCGTAGCGGGAGATGAAGTCCTGGTAGCGCGCGGTGAACGCGTTCTGCCGCGCCTGCGCCCGGTCCACGTGCGCGTCCCCGAGCACCTCCCGGCGCACCTCCATGCCCCGCTTGGCCCCGCCGTCGAGATGGGTGCGCAGCACGGTCAGCACGGCCTCGGGGCACTCGGCGGGCGCGAGATGCGAGGCGCCCGGGAGCTCGACCAGCGCGGCGCCCGGCACCGCGTCCGCGATCTCCCGCAGATGCGCGGGCGGCGTCGCCGGATCCTGACGCCCCGCGATGACCACGGTCCGTACGGCGATCTCCGGCAGCCGCTCGCGCAGATCGAACGCGGCCAGCGCGTCACAGCACGCCGCGTAGGCCTCCGGATCGGCGTCGCGGTGGTCGGCGACCAGCCCCGGCACGGTGAACCCGGGAGTGAACCAACGGGCGTTCGCACTCTCGGCGAGCCCCGCCAGTCCCTCGCGGCGCACCAGCGCGGCCCGCTCCTCCCACGGCGTGGACCCGTTGAAGTGGGCCGACGAACAGATGACCGCCAGTGCCGACACCCGCTCCGGGTGACGCAGCGCCAGCTGCAGACCCACCGCGCCGCCCAGGGACACGCCCGCGTACGCGAACCGCTCCAGGCCGAGCGAGTCGGCCAGCGCCAGCACCAGGTCGGCGAGGTCCCCCACGGTGGCCCCGGGACCGATCAGGTCGGCCGCCGAACCCCCGTGCCCCGGCAGGTCCCAGCGGACCACCCGGTGCGTGGCGGACAGCTCCGGCGCGACCTTGTCCCACAGGGCGTACGAGGTACCCAGCGAGGGGCCGAGCACCAGTGCCGGAGCGGAAGTCGGGCCCTCGGCACGGTGGTTGAGCAGCTTCTCGGTCAACGTCGCTCCAGCGCACGGTCGGTGAGGCTTCCGGCGGAGCCGGTGTAGCGGGCGGGATCGGTGAGGTCGTCGAGGTCGACGTCCTTCAGGTCGGGCTCCGTCGCCAGCAGTTCGGCCAGCGGACGGTCCTCGGCGTAGGTGCGCCGGGCGAGCTCGGTGAGCAGCTCCTTGGCGCGGGCACGGCCGAGCACCGCCGACAGCGCCGCGGACAGCCGCTCGGAGACGATCAGCCCGTGGGTGAGACCGAGATGCGCGCGCATCGCGTCCGCGTCCACCCGGAGCCCCTCGGTCAGCTCGGCCGCGTCCCGGGCCGCTCCGCCGGTCAGCCGGAGCAGCTCCCGGAGCGGCTCCCACTCGGCGTGCCACGCCCCGGCCGGCCGCTCGTCCTCGGCGGCCAGGGACCCGTACAGCGCGGCCGCGAGCTGCGGGGCACGCCGGGCGGCGGCCGCGATCAGCGTGGACCGTACCGGGTTGGCCTTGTGCGGCATGGCCGAGGACCCGCCTCCGCTGCTCTCCGCCACCTCGGCGATCTCGGTGCGGGCGAGGGTCAGGACGTCCGTCGCGACCTTCCCCAGCGCGCCCGCCGCGAGGGCCAGACAGCCGGCCAGGTCGGCGATCGGCGTGCGCAGCGTGTGCCACGGCAACAGCGGTGCCCGCAGGCCGAGTTCACGGGCGAAGGCGGCGGGCAGCGCGGTCGCGTCGGGGGCGCCGTACGCCGTGAAGGCCGCCAGTGTTCCGGCCGCGCCGCCGAGTTGGGCGGGCAGCGCGTCCCGTACCGCCGTCACCCGGTCCCGCGCGTCCAGCACCAGCGACCGCCAGCCGGCCGCCTTCAGTCCGAAGGTCGTCGGCACGGCGTGCTGGGTGAGCGTCCGGCCCGGCATCGGCGTGTCGCGGTGCGCGGCGGCCAGTCGGGCCAGCGCCCGCTGGACGCGGTCGAGATCGGCCAGCAGAAGATCGAGGGTGCGCACCGCGACCAGCATCGTCGCCGTGTCCATGATGTCCTGGCTGGTCGCGCCCCGGTGGACGTACGGGCCGTACTCCTCGCCGACCGCCTTCGTCAGATCGGCGACCAGCGGGATCACCGGGTTACCGCCGCCGCGTGCCCGCCCGGCGAGGGAGCGCACGTCGAACCCGCCGTCGCCGGCCGCCGCCGTGACCGCCGCTCCGGCGCCCCGCGGGGCCAGCCCCAGCGCCTCCTGGGCGCGGGTCAGCGCGGCCTCCGCGTCGAGCAGCGCCCGCAGATAGGCGCCGTCGCCGGTCGCGGCGGCGGCGGGGGAGCCGGTCCACCCGGGGGCGAGCAGACCGGCGTCGTCGTGCGCAGTTGTCACTGGAACTCCAGGAAGACCGTCTCGCCTTCGCCCTGAAGGCGGATGTCGAAACGGTAGGTCCCCAGCTCGCCGCGGGTGGCGATGAGCGTGTCGCGCCGCGCCGGGTCCACCCGCGTCAGCAGCGGGTCGGAGGCCAGCGCGGCCTCGTCGTCCGGCAGGTAGATCCGGGTGAACAGGTGCACCAGCAGCCCGCGGGCGAATACACAGACACTCAGATACGGGGCGCTGTGCCCGCGCGCGCCCGGTCGCAGCGTGCGCGCCGACCAGTGACCGCCTGCATCCGTCTGAATGCGGCCCCAGCCGGTGAACTCCACGCCGTTGCGGCCGAGGAAACCGCCGCTCGACGAGTCCCGCCGCATCGAGCCGTCCACCTGCGGCAGATTGCCCTCGGGGTCCGCGCCCCACAGTTCCAGGAACGCGTCCGGCAACGGGTTGCCCTCGCCGTCGTACACATGGCCCTGGAGCGCGATCGTGTCCGGGTGACCGAGCGGGGCGATGTCACCACCGCCGGGAAACGGCAGAGCATGGCCGTAGAAAGGGCCGACCGTGTGCGACGGAGTGGGGAGCACGGTCTCCGGACGGCTCGTGTCGATCTTCGTCATGGCAGGTCAGCGTCCTTCTTCGATCCAGGTGGCGTGCGGCCCGTCGAGCACGATGTCCCAGTGGTAGCCCATCGAGAACTCCGGCACCGACAGGCTGTGGTCGTACGTGGCGACCAGCCGCTGCCGGGCCGCGTCGTCCGTCACCGACTGGATGATCGGGTCGTAGGGGAACAGCGGGTCGCTCGGGAAGTACATCTGCGTCACCAGCCGCTGGGTGAACGCCGAGCCGAACAGCGAGAAGTGGATGTGGGCCGGCCGCCAGGCGTTGACGTGCTGACGCCACGGATAGGGGCCCGGCTGCACGGTGGTGAAGCGGTAGAAACCGCTGTCGTCCGTCAGCGTGCGGCCGACGCCCGTGAAGTTCGGGTCCAGCGGGGCGTCGTGCTGCTCACGCTGGTGGGCGTAGCGGCCCGCCGAGTTGGCCTGCCAGATCTCGACCAGCTGACCGCGGACCGGACGCCCGTCGCGGTCCAGCAACCGGCCGGAAACCGTGATCCGTTCACCGATCGGCTCGCCGTTGTGCTGCCGGGTGAGGTCGTTGTCGATCTCGGTGATGTCCCGTTCGCCGAAAGCGGGGGAGACCAGCTCCACCAGCTCCGGGTCCTTGCTGACGTCGATGGCGACCGGCGGCTGTTTCGGGTGGCGCAGGACGGAGGACCGGTACGGCGCGTAGTCGCGGCGCGGCTGGTGCTCGACCGGCGCGCCGTCGGCGATCCGCTTCTCGTACGCGGCGTGCTCGGCCGCGATCTCCTGATCGATGTCGGCTTGCGTGAGAGTCATGGGAGTTCCTGGGTTTCTTATCGTTCGAGGACGAGGGCGAGGCCCTGGCCCACACCGATGCAGAGGGTGGCGACCCCGACGCCGCCGCCCCGACGGGCCAGCTGGTGGGCGACCGTACCGGCGAGACGGGCACCGGAGGCGCCGAGCGGATGACCGAGGGCGATCGCG
The DNA here is from genome assembly GCA_001298545.1 of Actinobacteria bacterium OV320. Lineage (GTDB taxonomy): Bacteria > Actinomycetota > Actinomycetes > Streptomycetales > Streptomycetaceae > Streptomyces > Streptomyces coriariae. The sequence continues at coordinate 532,607 of LJCX01000027.1, read as the reverse complement.
CCGCCCTGCGGGTTGAGGACCGCCGGATCGAACTCGGGCCACTCGGCCACACAACCGAGCACCTGGGCGGCGAAGGCCTCGTTCAGTTCGAGCACCGACAGATCGGCGAAGCCCCTGCCCGCCTTGGCGAGCGCGCGGTTGACGGCCTCGACGGGGGCGAGCCCGAAGTACTGCGGGTCGATCGCGGACACCCCGGTGGCGCTGACCCGGGCGAGCGGCTCACGTCCGGTCGCCCTCAGCCCCTCCTCGTCCACCAGCAGCAAGGCCGCGGCGCCGTCGTTCAGCGGCGACGCGTTGCCCGCCGTCACGGTCCCCTCCTCGGTCCGGAACGACGGCCTGAGCTTGGCCATCGCCTCCAGCGAGGCGTCCGCCCGTACGCACTCGTCGGCGCCGAACACGACCGGGTCGCCCTTGCGGCGCGGGATCGACACGGGCGCGAGCTCGGCGTCGAACAGATCCGCCTGCTGGGCCGCGGCGGCCTTGCGGTGGCTGGCGAGGGCGAACTCGTCCTGCTGCTCGCGGCCGATCTTGTGCTTGTCGGCGATCAGCTCGGCCGACTCGCCCAGCGGGATCGTCCACTGCGGGTCCATCCGCGGATTGACCATCCGCCAGCCCAGCGTCGTCGAGTACAGCTCGGCGTGTCCGGCGGGGAACGCCCGGTCCGACTTCGGCAGCACGTACGGCGCGCGGGTCATCGACTCCACACCGCCGGCGACGGCGACGCAGGCGTCGCCGGCCGCGATCGCGCGAGCCGCCTGGATGACCGCCTCCAGACCGGAGGCGCACAGCCGGTTGACGGTGACACCCGGTACGGAGGTGGGCAGGCCCGCGAGCAGGGCGCCCATGCGGCCGACGTTGCGGTTCTCCTCGCCGGCCCCGTTGGCGTTGCCGAAGTACACGTCCTCGATGCGCGAGGGGTCCAACGCGGGTGTACGGGCGACGAGTTCACGGATGGCGTGCGCCGCGAGGTCGTCCGGGCGCACCGAGGCCAGAGCGCCGTTGTAGCGGCCGATCGGGGTGCGGACCGCGTCGACGATGTAAACGGTCCTGGAACCGTTGCTCATGACTGGACCTCCTCGGCGAGACGGACCTTGGCGGCCGTCTTCGTGACGATCTCCTCGGCGGAGATGCCCGGCGCGGTCTCCACCAGCACCAGACCCTCCTCGGTGACGTCGAGGACACCCAGGTCGGTGATGATCCGGTCTACGCAGCCCTTCCCGGTCAGGGGCAGCGCGCAGTCCGTGAGGATCTTGGGGCTGCCGTCCTTGGCGGTGTGGGTCATGACGACGATGACCGTACGGGCCCCGTGCACCAGGTCCATCGCCCCGCCGATCCCGGTGATCAGCTTGCCGGGGATCGCCCAGTTCGCCAGGTCGCCACGCTCGGAGACCTGCATCGCACCCAGCACGGCCACGTCGATGTGCCCGCCGCGGATCATGCCGAAGGACAGCGCCGAGTCGAAGAAGGACGCGCCCGGCAGGACCGTCACGGTCTCCTTGCCGGCGTTGATCAGGTCCGGGTCGACGGCGTCGTCGGTGGGGTAGGGGCCGGTGCCCAGGATGCCGTTCTCGCTCTCCAGCACCACCTCGACGTCCGCCGGGAGGTAGTTCGGGATCAGGGTCGGCAGCCCGATGCCGAGATTGACGTACTGACCGTCCCGCAGCTCGCGCGCGGCGCGGGCGGCCATCTCCTCACGTGTCCAGGCCATCACTCGCTCACCGTTCCCTCTGCCGCGGGTGCCGCGGGCGCGGAGACCGTCCGCTGCTCGATCCTCTTGTCCGCCGCCTGCTCCGGGGTCAGCGCGATCACGCGCTGCACGAAGATGCCCGGCAGATGGACCGCGTCCGGGTCGATCTCACCGGGTTCGACGAGCTCCTCGACCTCGGCGATCGTGATCCGTCCGGCCATCGCGGACAGCGGGTTGAAGTTGCGGGCCGACTTGTTGAACACCAGGTTGCCGTGCCGGTCGCCCTTCGCGGCCCTGACCAGCGCGAAGTCGGTGCGGATTGCGTGCTCCAGCACATAGTCCGCGCCGTCGAACTCCCGGACCTCCTTCGGCGGCGAGGCCAGGGCGACACCGCCCTCGCCGTCGTAACGCCACGGCAGCCCGCCCTCGGCGACCTGGGTGCCCACGCCCGCGGGCGTGTAGAAGGCGGGGATCCCGGCGCCGCCGGCCCGCAGCCGCTCGGCCAGCGTGCCCTGCGGGATCATCTCGACCTCGAGCTCGCCGGACAGGTACTGGCGGGCGAACTCCTTGTTCGCGCCGATGTAGGAACCGGTTACCCGGGCGATCCGGCCGGCCGCGAGCAGCACCGCGAGGCCCGACTCCATCGCGCCGCAGTTGTTGGAGACGACCGACAGTCCGGCGACGCCCCGCTCGTACAGAGCCTGGATGAGGACGTTCGGCACGCCGCTCAGTCCGAATCCACCCACTGCCACAGACGCGCCGTCCGGCACGTCGGCCACCGCCTCCAGGGCCGTGGCGACCACCTTGTCCATCCGTGAAGCCCCATCTCTTCCGCGCGCCCCCGGCCCGTCAATTAATCAGGGCACTGATTATTTCCCCGAGGTTTCCCACACGCTGCCACCGCAGAGTGGAGCAGTCAAGACCCCAGGCCGGAGGTCCGACCAGGGTCACATGGACACAAGACCAGGCCGATCGCACGCGGTATCGTTCAGTGCACCGACGAAATCTCACGCTGAGGAGCGCACATGGCCGCGGTGGATCTCACCAGCCACCCCGGGCACCTGGCCCGGCGGCTCCAGCAGGCGCACCACCTGCTGTGGAACACGATGGTCTCCGAGGAGATCACCTCGCCGCAGTTCGCGGTCCTCAACGCGCTCGTCGCCGAGCCGGGCCTCGACCAGCGCACCGTGGGGGAGCGGGTGGGACTCGACCGCTCCACCATCGCCGAGGTGATCAGCAGGCTCATCCGCCGAGGGATGCTCGACAAGGTCCGCGACCCGCAGGACGGGCGCCGCTACCTGCTGGGGCTCACCGACGAGGGACTGCGCACCCACCGCCGGCTGACCCTCCGCACGGCCCGGATGAACCAGGTCTTCCTGTCCCCGCTCTCGGCCGCGGAACAGACCCTGTTCCTCGAGCTCATCCAGCGCGTCTCGGACGTGGCGGAGGGGCTGCGCAACCCGGGGGAGCCGCTGGTCGCGCCGTCCTGATCGAGACGCCCGGGCGGCATCAGGGTGCCTGCGCGAACACCACCCACACCTGGCCCTCGGCGAAGGCGACCGGGGTGCCGTCGGCGGTCGTGAAGTCCGTGCCGTCCGCGGCCGTCGCCCGCTTCCAGTTCACGTCGTGGACCCGTCCGTCGCGCAGCACGCGCGCCTTTCCCGAGCCCACCGTCTCGGTGTACGGCGTGTTGTTGCCGAGGAAGTCGTGGAAACCCGACGCGCGCACCTTCACGTACTGCACGACCACCGTGGCCGGGGCCACCCGCGTCCCGTCGGTCGTCACCGTCGGCGCGCCGTCCGTCGAGACCAGCCAGCGCGCCCGGCTCGCGGACCAGGTGAAGGTGAAGCGGGCCGCCGGGTAGCGCACGGTGAGCGAGGGCTGCGCCGTACCGCCGGAGGGCGCGGTGCCGTAGCGGAACCCGGAGGTCAGCGCGGCGGAGCCCGGTGCGGAGGGCAACAGGCGACCCGGGCGCACGTAGAGGTTGTGCGGCGCGGCCCGCTCCGTGCCCCGGTAGTAGGCTCCGGCGCCGGCCGCGTCCTCGGGCGTGACGGCCTCCAGCGGCGCCCGGTCGATCAACGGCAGCAGCTTGCCCTGCGCCCCGGAGAACGCCAGCACCGGCCGCGTGAACTGGCCCAGCAGCTCCAGATCGGACTCGCGGGCACTGCGCACCGGACCGACGGCCTTCGGCACCTTCGTCGCGTACACGGCCATCAGCCGGCTCAGCCCGCCCTCGACCTGCTCGACGTAGACGATGTCCGCGGAGTCGAGGCCTGTCTGCGGCCGCGCTCCGGGGGCGTTGTCGATCTTCACGGCGAGCACGGAGCCGGCGACGGCGGTGGGGCTGGTGCTCCCGCTCGGGCTCGGCTTCTGCGACGCGCTCCGGCCGTCGTCGTTCCTCGACGGCTCGCGGGACGTCGTGCAGCCGGCCGCGAGGACGAGCGCCAGCAGGGCGGCCAGCAGCGCGGCGGCGACCGTGGAGGGTCCGGGTCCGGCACGCATCGCACGTGCCGGGCGACCCGGATGTCTTCGACGCGTCGGATGTCTCGAACGACCTGTGCCTGTCATGGCCACCCCCGTTTCGTGTCTTTGATTGTGCGCTCATCCGTTCGAGAGTGGCTATGCGTGGCGTGACGGCGGACGGGGGGCGGCGGGGCGGAAGGGCCGGGGCGGCGGGCAGAAGGGGCCGGGGGCTGTGGCGCAGAGGGGGCTGGGGGGCTGCGGGCGTCGTGGTTCGGGGCCGGGCGGTCGGGTACCCGGGCCGCAGCCAGGACCCGGTACCCCCGGACCAGCCGGGACGGACCGGTCGGCGGAGGGAGCGCGGCGCGATGAAGGCAGTGACCTGGCAGGGCAAGCGCGACGTACGGGTGGACACCGTGCCCGACCCGACGATCCAGGAACCGACGGATGCCGTCATCCGCATCACGTCCACCGGCCTGTGCGGCTCCGACCTGCACCTGTACGAGGTGCTCACCCCGTTCATGACCCCGGGCGACATCCTCGGCCACGAGCCCATGGGCATCGTCGAGGAGGTCGGCGCCGGAGTGCCCGACCTCAAGGCCGGCGACCGGGTCGTGGTGCCCTTCCAGATCGCCTGCGGCAACTGCTGGATGTGCCTGAACTCGTTGCCCACCCAGTGCGAGACCACCCAGGTCACCGGCGAGGGCATGGGCGCCGCCCTGTTCGGCTACACCCGCCTGTACGGGGCGGTGCCCGGCGCCCAGGCGGAGTATCTGCGGGTTCCGCAGGCCCAGTTCGGCCCCATCAAGGTGCCCGAGGGACCGCCCGACGACCGCTTCGTGTACCTCTCCGACGTCCTGCCCACCGCGTGGCAGGCGGTCGCCTACGCGGACATCCCCGAGGGCGGCAGCGTCGCGGTACTCGGCCTCGGTCCGATCGGCGACATGGCCTGCCGTATCGCCCAGGTGCGCGGCGCGGGCCGGGTGTTCGGCGTGGACCTGGTCGGCGACCGGCTGCGCCGGGCCCGTGCGCGGGGCGTGGAGACGTACGACCTCCGCAGCTTCGACACCGAGAAGGAACTCATCGCCGCGATCCGCGACGAGACCGACGGTCGTGGCCCGGACGCGGTGATCGACGCCGTCGGCACCGAGGCGCACGGCAGCGCGGCCGCCCGTATGGTCCAGAACGCCGCCGCCATGCTGCCGCGGAAACTGAGCGGCCCGCTCGCGGAACGCTTCAGCGTCGACCGGCTCGCCGCCCTGCACACCGCCATCGAGCTGGTGCGCCGCGGCGGCACCCTCTCCCTCGTCGGCGTGTACGGAGGCACGGCCGACCCGCTGCCGATGCTCACCATGTTCGACAAGCAGCTCCAGATCCGCATGGGACAGGCCAACGTGCGCCGGTGGAGCGACGAGATCCTGCCGTACCTCACCGACGAGGACCCGCTGGGCGTCGACGACTTCGCCACCCACCGCGTGCCGCTGTCGGACGCCCCGCACGCGTACGAGATGTTCCAGCAGAAGCAGGACGGCGCGGTGAAGGTCCTCATGACGCCGTGAACCGCAACCGCTTGTGGAACAGGTGGTTGCTCGTGTGCGTGGCCGCTCGTGGCCGCTTGGGGATCATGTTGCGGGTGGCGCCCCGAGGATCTCCGCCAGGTCGTAGCGCACCGGTTCCTCGAGTTGCGCGTATGTGCAGCCGTCCGGGGTGCGGTCGGGGCGCCAGCGGCGGAAGCGGGCGGTGTGCCGGAACCGTGCCCCGTTCTCCATGTGGTCGTACGCCACCTCGACCACCCGTTCGGGCCGCAACGGCACCCAGGACAGGTCCTTCTTGCCCGACCAGCGGCTCGGCGCCCCGGGCAGCCGTGCCGTCTCGTGGGCGGATTCCTGCGACCAGGCCGCCCACGGATGGCCCGCCGCGTCCTCCATGCGCAGCGGCTCCAGCTCCTCGATCAGCTCCGCCCGGCGTTTCATGGAGAAGGCGGCCGACACGCCGACGTGCTGGAGGACGCCCCGGTCGTCGTACAGACCCAGCAGCAGCGAGCCGACCACCGGTCCGCTCTTGTGGAGGCGGTATCCGGCGACGACGACGTCCGCGGTGCGCTCGTGCTTGATCTTGAACATGGCGCGCTCGTCCTGGCGGTAGAGCAGGCTGAGCGGTTTGGCGATCACCCCGTCCAGGCCCGCGCCCTCGTACTCCTCGAACCACTGCCGCGCCACCTCGGCGTCGGTCGTCGCCGGCGCCAGGTGGACGGGTGCCGTCACCCCGGCGAGCGCCCCGGTCAGCAGCTCACGTCGGTCGCTCAGCGGCACGTCCAGGAGCGACCGGTCGGCGAGCGCCAGCAGGTCGAAGGCGACGAACGACGCCGGGGTCCGTTCGGCGAGGGTGCGCACCCGGGAGTCCGCCGGGTGGATGCGCTCCGTGAGGGCGTCGAAGTCGAGTCGCCCCTCCCGGGCGATCACGATCTCCCCGTCCAGCACACACCGCTGCGGCAACCGTTCCCGCAACGCTTCCGCCAGTTCCGGAAAATACCTGGTCAGCGGCTTTCCGGTGCGGCTGCCCAGTTCGATCTCGGCACCGTCGCGGAACACGATCGCCCGGAAGCCGTCCCACTTCGCCTCGTACTGCATGCCCGGCGGAATCGCCGCCACCGACTTGGCGAGCATCGGCTTCACAGGCGGCATCACCGGCAGATCCATGCTCCGATTCTGCGCGAGGATCACGGGGACCGCCCGGTGTGCGGACCGTCCGGTGTACGGGCCGCCGCGAGCTGATGCGAGCTGTCGAAGGTGTGTCTACCGTGGCTCGCATGGGCGATGCGGTGGAACTGGAAGTGGCCGGCCGGACGGTACGGCTGTCCAGCCCCGACAAGGTCTTCTTTCCGGAGCGCGGCTTCACCAAGCTGGACCTCGCCCGCTACTACCAGGCGGTCGCGCCCGGCATCCTGCGCGCGCTGCGCAACCGCCCCACCACCCTGGAGCGGTACCCGGACGGCGTGGGCGGCGAGTCCTTCTTCCAGAAGCGGGCGCCGAAGAACATGCCCGACTGGATCCCGACCGCCCACATCACCTTCCCCAGCGGACGCAGCGCCGACGAGATGTGCCCGACCGAGGAGGCGGCCGTCCTGTGGGCCGCCCAGTACGGCACCCTCACCTTCCACCCCTGGCCCGTGCGCCGCGACGATGTCGACCGGCCCGACGAACTGCGCATCGACCTCGACCCGCAGCCCGGCACCGACTACGACGACGCGGTCCGCGCAGCGCACGAACTGCGCGCCGTCCTTGCGGAGTTCGGCGGTCTGCGCGGGTGGCCCAAGACCTCCGGCGGCCGTGGTCTGCACGTCTTCGTACCGATCGAGCCCCGCTGGACCTTCACCCAGGTCCGGCGCGCCGCCATCGCCGTCGGCCGGGAGATGGAACGGCGGCTGCCGGAGCGGGTGACGATCAAGTGGTGGAAGGAGGAGCGCGGTGAGCGCATCTTCCTCGACTACAACCAGACCGCTCGCGACCGCACCATCGCCTCCGCCTACTCCGTACGGCCCCGTCCGCACGCGCCCGTCTCCGCGCCGCTGCGCTGGGAGGAGGTCGGCGACGCCCACCCCGCCGACTTCGACCTCGCGACCATGCCGGCCCGGTACGCCGAACTCGGCGATGTGCACGCCGACATGGACGACCACGCGTTCTCCCTGGAGGCCCTGCTCGAACTCGCCCGCCGCGACGAACACGACCACGGCCTGGGTGATCTGCCGTATCCGCCGGAATACCCGAAGATGCCCGGAGAGCCGAAGCGGGTGCAGCCGAGCCGCGCCCGGCACGAGGACGCCCCGGCCCGGCACGAGGACGCCCCGAGCGGGCACGAGGACGCCCCGGGCGGGCCCGGGGCGTCCTAGCGTGACCGTCCGGCGCCGGCCGGACGGCTGCTGTCACAACTCCTTGATGCGGATGTCCCGGTACGAGACGACGTCCGTCGTGCCGTGCACCTGGAGCCCGAGGTATCCGGAGGCGAAGCGCCGTCCGTCCGTGCCCGGGTCGTCCGCGCGCGGCGGCGAGAACTCCTGGCCGCCGGTGTTGTCGAACTCGTTGATCAGCACACCGTTGCGGTAGACCGAGTAGTGCTGGTCGACCACCCTGATCTCGTAGTCGTTCCAGGTTCCCTTCTGGGTGACGCCCGCGCCCGCGAGTCCCACCCGGTCGAAGCCGTACAGCGACCCGGTCTTGTACATGTCCCCGTCCGGCCGGTCCAGTACCTGCACCTCGTGCCCGTACTTGATGGCGACCCACTCCGGTCGTGACTCCTCGGCGTGGTCATGGACCCACGGGAAGCGCACGAACACACCGGAGTTGGCGTTGCCCGTGCCCGGAGCGTCGTCGCGCCACTGGAGCTTCAGTGAGAAGTCGCCGTACTTGCGCTCGGGGAACCACAGCATGCCTAGGCCCTCGCGGGAGGTCCCGCTGGTGATCGATCCGTCGCCGTTCTGCGCGAACGATCCGCCGCCCACCTGCTGCCACTTCGCGAACGAGCCCGCGCTGCCGTCGAGGATCGTGCGGTAGCCCTCGGTCTGACCGGGCTTGCCGATCCCGGAACGGCCGGCGGCCTCCTGTACGGCGTCGTACTCGCGCTGGTCCACGATCCCCTCGCCGAACAGCGCGTCGAGGACCGTCTTCACATGCTTGAGGAACAGTGCGTGGGACGTCCACTCCTTCTCGTCCTCGATCAACTCGTTGATCCGGCACCGTTTGTCGGTCAGCCGGTTCGGCACCCCCGAGTCGACCGTGCCGACGATCACCGTCAACCGCTCGTCGTATTCGGGGCAGTTGGGGGCAGGGACCTGGCTCGACACCACGGTGAAGGTCACCGTGCGCGCGGTGGAGGTGTTGCCGGCTTTGTCGGTGGCGCGGTAGGCGAGGGTGTGCGGGCCGGCACGGTCGACCACCACCGGGATGGTGTATGCGATGTACGGTCCACCGTCGAGTGAATACTCGATCCGGTCGACACCCGACCCGTGCTCGTCCGTCGCGCTTACGGTCACCCTGGCATTGCCGACGTAGGCACCGCCGGAGTTCTTCGTGCCTTCGACGCTCACGCCGGTCACCGGTGGTGTGGTGTCCTGCGGGGTCGCCGCGACCACGGTGAACCGGACGCTCTTCTCGGCGGCCGCGTTGCCCGCCTTGTCGGTGGCCCGGTAGCGCACGGTGTGGGTGCCGACCTGGTGCACCATCACGGGCGCGGTGTACGGCTGCCAGGCCCCGGAGCCGACGGCGTACTCGATCGTGTTGACGCCGGATCCGGTGTCGGAGGCCGACACGGTGACGGTCGCCATGTCGATGTACGTGCCGTCGGGGTTCTGCTCGCCGCTCACCGTCCCGGAGGTGTCCGGCGGTGTCGTGTCGTCGGAGGGCGGGGCGACGACCGTGAACGCGACGGCCTTCTCCGCGGAGACGTTGCCGGCCTTGTCGAACGCCCGGTAGCGGATCTGGTGGCTGCCGACCTGGTCGACGACGACCGGTGCGGTGTACGGGATCCAGTCACCCGCAGTGCCGACCGCATACTGGATACCGTCGACCCCCGACCCGCCGTCGTCGGTCGCCCCGATCGCGACACTCGCCGAGCCGACGTACTCGCCCTGCGCGTTCTGCGTGCCGGTGACCTGCGCCGCCGTCTCGGGCGGTGTCGTGTCCTCGCCGCCGCCCTCGGTCACCACGAGGATGCCCTGCATCTGGCCGTGGCCCGGGATCGTGCAGTGGTAGAAGTAGCGCCCCGGGGTCAGGGTGACCTCGGCGGTGTGGCGGCCGCCCGTGTCGTCGTTCGGGTTGGCCAGGATGTTCAGCGTGACGTCGTCGTTGAACTCGGGGTCGCTGGTCGCGAACGTCAACGTGTGCGGCATGCCCATGGTGTTGCCGGTCGCCACGCTGTTCTCGAAGACGATCGTCGCCTGACCCGCCACCGCCGTCGTCGGCGCCGAAACGTACTTGGTGATGTCGTCGCCGGCGGTCCAGGTGAGCACCTGGGCGGCGGCTGCCGGCTCGGACTGTGCCGCGGTGGGTGCCGCCTGAAGTCCGAGCGTCATCAGTACGGCGGCCAACAGGGCCGTCCAGATTCTTCGTTGTCCTGTCTGTCGTGTCTGTCGTGTCCGCCGTGTCACTGTGCCCCCCTCGCCAGCCGGCCGGCGGCCGGCGTCGGGCCGCCACCCCGGTAAGTGACCTTCCACAGCGCCGACTTGGCGTCCGAGGTGAAGAAGCCGCGGCCGTAGTCGAGGATGTACAGGGCGCCGTCCGGGCCGAACTTCCAGTCCATGAGGTTCTTGATGCCGTCGTTGCCGACCGGCACGATTCTCTTCAGTGACTCCGAGTGGACCGGCAGGCCGCCCGATCCTTGCGTCCTCGGGTCCATGACCACCGCGTTGCGCGGCTGATCGGCGTCGTAGAAGTCGCCGACGAACCACTTGCCGTCCCAGTACGCGGGCCACTTGGCCGCGCTCGCGCCGGCGGCGTCGTACCGGTAGACCGGACCGTTCATCGCCGCCTGCCCGCCGCCCTTGAGCCACGGCAGCCGGTACGTCGCCTGGTCCTGCCGGTAGGAGGGGATGCCGCTCGCGTCGCGCGGGTAGTCCGGTGCGCCGCCCTGGGGCGAGTACCAGATGTTGTTGCCGGTGACCGGCGGCAGGTTGACCAGGCCGTCGTTGTTCGGCGACTCGTTCTTCGGGTGGTCGCAGTCGTACCAGCCCAGCGGCTGCGACGGATCCGGCAGGTTGCGGTCCCGGTAGGGCTGCTTGTTGCCCATGCAGTACGGCCAACCCCGGTTGCTCGCCTGGGTGATGACGGCGAACGTGTCGTACTTCGCCGGCCCCCAGACGGGCGACGGCTCGCCCGCGTCCGGGCCGACCCAGCCCGCGTAGAGGATGTCGGTGGTGCGGTCGACGAAGATGCGCGCGGGGTTGCGGACACCCATCACATAGATCTCGCCGCGGGTCTTGCCGCCGCCCTCGTCGGTCTCGCGTCCCGTGAACAGGTTTCCCGCCGGAAGCGTGTACGTACCGTCGGGTTCCGGATGGATGCGCAGGATCTTGCCGTTGAGGTTGTGGGTGTTTCCGGCCGTACGGCGCGCGTCGGCGAAAGAGACACCCTTGAAGTTCGGCTGCGGGTTGTTTCCGGAGTAACCCCCGCTGAAGCCACTGGAGTTGTTGTCACCGGTGGCGATGTACAGGTTGCCCTTCGAGTCCCAGGCCAGCCCGCCCCCGGCGTGACAGCAACTGTGCACCTGCACCGGCCACTTGAGCAGCACCTTCTCGCTGCCGAGGTCGAGCCGGTTCGTGGCGAGGTCGAGTGTGAAGCGGGAGACCCGCCGCTCGGCCATCCGGGTGTCACGGTTGACGCCCGAGTGGGGGGTGTAGTGCAGGTACACCCAGCCGTTCTGCTCGAAGCGCGGGTCGAGCTCGATACCGAGGAGGCCTTCCTCGACCTTGACGAGTTCGTCGCCGCCGCCCTTGTTGCCGAAGACCGTCAGTTCCCCGGCCAGGGTGACCTTCTTGGTCGCCGGGTCGTAGACGTGGATCTGTCCCTTGCCCTTGCCCACGTCCGGGTTGTTCCAGTCGGTGATCACCGGCCGGGAGGAGTCGGCGCCGCCCCGCCCGATGTAGAGAACCCGGCCGTCGGGCGCGGTGACCAGGCCGTGCGGCTCACCGATCTGGTCGTTCTGGCCGGGCTGGTTGGCCGGGGTCAGCCGCTCGGCCTTGTAGTTCCCGGTGATGGTGGCCTTGCAGTCGGCCTGCACCAGCCGGGACGTCCAGAGCAGGGCGCCGCGCAGATGCGTACGGAAGTCCGTCTCGTCGTACGACGAGACCGTGCCGCCCATGCCGGTGTAGAAGGAGCGGCCGCCGTCGTAGTCGCGACACCAACTCACCGGATGGTCGGCGCCGTTGGCGCTCGCGCCCGGCCGGTAGGTCGACTCGCGCACCCGGGCGACGGTGTGCACCTCGCCGGACGGGTTCTTCACCCAGTTCGGCCACTGGTCGGGGCGCTTCCACTCCAGGGGCAGCCCTCCGGTGGCCGGATGCCGCCGGTCGCCGACCTCGACGGTGGCCCGCTGTACGGCCGTCGGGCTCGACGCGGCGGGACGGGCGCCGATCAGGCCGGTGAACCAGTCCGAGTACGGTTCCGCGCGGGCCGCGTCGTGGACACCGACGAAGCCGCCGCCGGCCTCCATGTAGGCCTCCAGGCCCGCTTCCTGCTCGGGGTCGAGGACGTCACCGCCCCCGGTCAGGAACACGACCGCGTTGTAACCGCCCAGCCGTGTCTCGCTGGTGAAGACCGAGGCGTCGTCCGTGGCCTCCACCTCGAAACGCTGGTCCGCCGGCCCGGACAGGCCGATCCGTTCGATGGCCTCGATACCGGCGTTGACCACCGGTGACTCGTCCCCGGCCGCGGCCGACCCGTGGAAGATCAGCACCCGTACGTTCGGGCCGCCGGGTGGCGACTTGATGGACATCGTTGTCAGGGGTGGCTCGGGGGCCGGGCGCGCGTCCGCGGCCGGCGCGGAGAGCAGGCCGGCGACGAGCGTTGCGCACGCCACGGCGGTCACCCGGATTCGTCTTCTCGTACTCAACCCTCGTAAGTGCATGGGCACCTCCTCGGTCACAGCGACAGCGCCACGGAAGGTAGACCCCATTTGCATGACTCGCCAATACCTATGACCGCAATGGCATGAACTTTGTCCTGGGTGTGGAGAAACGGCGGAACGACCGGTACCGTCTCACAGGTTCATCACAGGCTCGTCTTCTTCATCGTCGCAAATTCCGTACCAGGGTGGGGAGTTCGGCATGGACAGACGCGGGTTCAACCGCCGGGCGCTGCTGGGCGGTGCCGCCGCCGCGACATCGTTGTCCTGGGGGCCGAGGGCGGTGAGCGCCGCCGGACCGGCGAAGGCCGCCCCGGCGGGGGGAGCGGTCAGACACCTCAAGCTGTACGCGGAGAAGCTCGCCGACGGACAACTCGGCTACGGCTTCGAGAAGGGGAAGGCGACCATCCCCGGGCCGCTGATCGAACTCAACGAGGGCGACACCCTGCACATCGAGGTGGAGAACACCCTGGACGTGACGGCGAGCCTGCACGTCCACGGCCTGGACTACGAAATCTCCAGCGACGGAACGAAGTTGAACCACAGTGACATCGAGCCCGGCGGCACGCGCACCTACACCTGGCGCACCCATGCCCCCGGTCGCCGCGCCGACGGCACCTGGCGGGCGGGCAGCGCGGGCTACTGGCACTACCACGACCACGTCGTGGGAACGGAACACGGCTCGGGCGGCATCCGCAAGGGCCTGTACGGACCGGTGATCGTCCGGCGCAAGGGGGACATCCTGCCCGACGCCACCCACACGATCGTCTTCAACGACATGACGATCAACAACAGACCGGCTCACTCGGGCCCCGACTTCGAGGCGACGGTGGGCGATCGGGTCGAGTTCGTGATGATCACGCACGGCGAGTACTACCACACCTTCCATATGCACGGTCATCGTTGGGCCGACAACCGCACCGGCCTGCTCACCGGCCCCGACGACCCCAGCCAGGTCGTCGACAACAAGATCGTGGGCCCCGCCGACTCCTTCGGCTTCCAGGTCGTCGCGGGGGAGGGGGTCGGCGCCGGCGCGTGGATGTACCACTGCCACGTGCAGAGCCACTCCGACATGGGGATGGTCGGACTCTTCCTGGTGAAGAAGCCCGACGGCACGATCCCGGGATACGAACCGCATGGGCCGCACGGGTCACCCGGGTCTTCCGCCGGGTCCCCCTCCGGGTCTCCCGCGCCGGACGGGACCGGCGACGCGCACGAGCACTGAGGGGCGCAGGCCGGAGAGCGCTCTCACCTCGGCCGTCCCCCGGAGTTATCCTGAGCCGCAGCCGGCCAGGAGGAGCCCCGAAGTGACCGAGACAGCGTCGCGTCCCACGCTGGAGGCCGTGGCCGCACGGGCCGGGGTCTCCCGGGCGACCGTGTCGCGCGTCGTCAACGGCGGGGACGGGGTCCGCGAGCCGCTCGTCGAGCGGGTCCGGCGGGCCGTGGAGGAGCTCGGGTACGTCCCCAACCAGGCGGCCCGCAGCCTGGTGACGAAGCGCCACGACGCGATCGCCGTGGTCATCGCCGAACCGGAGACCCGGGTCTTCGCCGACCCGTTCTTCGCGCTCCAGCTCCGCGGCATCAGCAAGGAACTGACGGCCCACGACAACCAGTTGGTGCTGCTGCTCACCGAGGGCCGCGACGACCACGCCCGGGTCGCCCGCTACCTCGCCGGCGGTCACGTCGACGGGGCCCTGGTCTTCTCGTTGCACCTCGACGACCCGCTCCCCGGGCTGATCCAGGGCGCCGGCGTCCCGACGGTGTTCGGCGGCCGTCCCGGCTGGAGCGACGGCACACGGGACGTGGTCTACGTCGACAGCGACAACCGCGGCGGTGCCCGCGAGGCCGTACGCCTGCTGGCCGGGCTCGGCCGCACCCGCATCGCGCACATCACCGGCCCCCTCGACCAGACCTCCGCGGCGGACCGGCTCGACGGATACCGGGAGGTCATGGGCGTGGACGACCCGCGGCTCGTCGTCGAGAGCGACTTCACCCCCGGCGGCGCCGAGCGGGCCATGCGGGAACTCCTCGACCGGTGCCCCGACCTGGACGCCGTGTTCGCCGCCAACGACCTCGCCGCCTCGGGCGCCCTGCGGGTCCTGCGCGAACGCGGGCGGCGGGTGCCCGAGGACGTCGCCGTGGTCGGCTTCGACGACCTGCTGCCCGTCGCCGAGCAGAGCGACCCGCCGCTGACGACGGTCCGTCAGGACATCGAGGAGATGGGCCGGATCATGGCCCGTCTGCTGCTGCGTCGCCTCGACCGGCGCGTCGCCGAGGAGGCAACGGGCGGTGTGGTCCTGCCGACCACCCTGGTGCGCCGAGCCTCGGCCTGACCGGGGCCGCCACCCCGCTCGCATTCGGCCTGCTCGGTCCCTGCCGGCCCAGCCCAGCCCGGACCCGTGAGCCGTTCCCGGCGGGCGCTGCCGACGCAGGCGGCCATCGCCCGGTCGTACCCGCTGCCGCCGGCCTGCGCCGCGCCGTCGGCGGGGACCCGCCCCGCCGGGCCCCGTGAGCCGTCCGCGGCGGGCGCTGCCGACGCAGGCGGCCACCGCCCGGTCGTCCCCGCTGCCGCGGGCCTGCGCCGCGCCGTCGGCGGGACCGCCCGCCGCGGCCGCCTTGTGTCCCGTTCCGGCCCGTCCCGTTCCGGCCCGTCCCGTTCCGGCCCAGCCCAGTCCGGCCCGTTCCGGCCCAGCCCGGCTCCGTGCTCTTCGGTGCCGCCTCACATCTCCTGCGGCACGCTCTTGATCACGGCGAAGCGCGCCCCGTAGGGGTCGGCGAGCTTGGCGATGCGGCCGACGCCCTCGACGTCCGTCGCGGGCATCCGCACCCTGCCGCCCAGCTCCTCCGTCTTGGCCGCGACCGTGTCCGCGTCGGCTACCTCGAAGTACGGCAGCCAGTACGCGCCGGTCTCGGCCTCCGCGGGGTCGTCGGCCAGCGGCACGATCCCGCCGAACATCGCCTCCTCCCCGGCGCCGGACGGATTGACGCAGGTGTAGGTGCCGCCGGGGAAGGGGGCGGCCGAGGTCTCCAGGCCCAGCGTCGCGTTGTAGAAGGCGGCCGCCGCGGCGACGTCCGGCGTGTACAGCTCGACCCAGCACAGCGCGCCGGGTTCGTTCGCCACGTCCACGCCCACGGTCTGTCCCGGCTGCCAGAGGCCGAACGGCACGCCCGCCTGGTCGGCGAGGACCGCCATCGTGCCCTGGCCCATCACGTCCATCGGCGCGAAGAGGACCGTGCCGTGCTTCCGCTCGGCGGCCTGCGCCGTGGCCTGCGCGTCTTGTGTCCGGAAGTAGACCGTCCACGAGGGCGGGCCCTGGCCCGGTGCGGTCTGCATGCCGCCCGCCACGGTCTTCCCGTCCAGCTGGAAGAAGCCGTAGCCACCGGCGTCGGGTCCCGCCGACCGGAACCGCCAGTCGAAGAGAGCGCCGTAGAAGGAGGTGGCGCCGTCGATGTCGGACGTGCCGACATCGATCCAGTTCGGAGCGCCGTTGACGAAACGGGTGGTGAGCATCGTGCCCTCCTCGAAGGGGTCCCGTTCTCTGCACTGCCGAGTCTCGCACCGCCCACTGACAATCGCTGCCGGAGCACGACCACCGGCGCGGCCTCGACGCCCGGTCACGGAAAGTGATGAACGGGCGCGAGGTGTCGCGGGCGTGCTTCGTGCCTTCGTGCCTTCGTGCCTTCGTCCTTCCTTCTTCGTCCTTCGTTCCGAGAGTGTGCCGGGTGCACCGCGCGCCGCCGTGCGTACGGGTGGGCGGCAGGAGCATCATCGGGCGGCCGGGGGCCTCGGGAGTCGCGTATATCCGGCGTTGATCGAACGTTTTTCGCCGCCGGGCACGATCCTGGCCATGTATACCGACACGATTCCGACACCCGACCTCGGCTGGCAGCGCGAGGCGCTGTGCGCACAGACCGGGGCGGAGTTCTTCTTCCCCGAACCCGGCAGTTCGGTGCGGGAGGCCAAGCGCATCTGCGGCATGTGCGAGATGCGTTCCGTCTGCCTCGAGTACGCCCTGGACAACGATGAGCGCTTCGGCGTCTGGGGCGGCATGTCCGAGAAGGAGCGCCTGAACCTGAGGCGCGCGGCACGCTGAACCGCGCAGTCGAGGCGACCCCGAATCCGAGTGACCGCGTCGCGGGGGTGCGGTTAGGATCCGGGGGCGTGTCCGGACGTGGCGCCACGGCGCGGGCACAACGCGCGGGCGCATCACGCCGGTTCGCATCCGGTCGTCCGGATGCGTGCGCGGTCCCGTAGAGCAGAGGCAGACTCGCCACCTTCTCAGGGTGGATACGCCGGTTCGAATCCGGTCGGGACCACGGTACGACGAGCACGGGGCGGGGACGGGGCGGGACGGCGACGGATGGGCGAGGACAGCGCAGGGGCGGCGTTCGGCCAGGCGGTCACCGAGGCGGAGCTGGCCGCCTTCCACGATGTCGTGGGTAGGCTGCGCGCGCTGCCCGTCGACGATCCGGTACGGCTGCGGGCCGAGCAGGTCGCCGCGTCCTTCGCGCGGGACGGACGGCTGCGGCGGCGCAAGGAGCGAAGCGCCGAGGTGGCGGCCGCCGACGCGGCGGCGATGGCGGCGACCGCGACCGGGTCCCTGGACCGGCGCGAGGACGCGCCCCTGCCGGCCGCCGGACGCGGAGGGCGTTTCCACCGGCCGCGCACCTGCTACGTCTGCAAGTCGGCCTATCGGGAGGTCGACACCTTCTACCACCGGCTCTGCCCCGCCTGCGCCGCGGACAACGCGGCCCGCCGTTCGCTGAGCACCGACCTGAGCGGGCGCCGTGTCCTGCTCACCGGCGGCCGGGTGAAGATCGGCTTCCAGCTGGCGCTGATGATGCTGCGGGACGGCGCGCAGACCGTCGTCACCTCCCGTTTCCCGCACGACACCGTCCGCCGGTTCCGCGCCGCGCCCGGCAGCGCGCGGTGGCTGGACCGGCTCACCGTCGTCGCCGTCGATCTGCGCGACCCGCGCCAGGTGCTGGGCCTGTGCGAGGAACTGCGCCGGGAGGGCGAACCGCTCGACATCCTCGTCAACAACGCGGCGCAGACCGTGCGTCGTCCGCCGGAGTCCTACGCCCTGCTGGCCGCCGGAGAGCGTGACGCGCTGCCCGAGGGGACGCGCCGGGCGCCCGGGTTCACCCCGATGCGGATGCTGGAGGGACTCGGCGGCTCGGTCTCCGCGCTGCCCGCGGCCCTGCGGGAGGCCGACGAGGCCGGACTGCTGCCCGACCCCTCCCCGGAGAACTCCTGGTCGGCCCGGCTCGGCGCGCTCGACCCGGCCGAGGTGCTGGAGACCCAGCTCGTCAACGCCCTCGCGCCCGCGCTGCTCTGCGACCGGCTGCTGCCGTTGCTGCTGGCCTCGCCGCATCCGCGCCGGTACGTGGTCAACGTGACGGCCGTCGAGGGCCGGTTCGCGGTGCGCAACAAGATGCCGGGGCATCCGCACACCAACATGGCCAAGGCCGCCCTCAACATGCTCACCCGCACCAGCGCGGCCGCGCTCGCCGAGCAGGGTGTGCACATGTGCGCCGTCGACACCGGCTGGATCACCGACGAGAACCCGGCGCCGAAGAAGGCCCGGATGGCGGGCGCGGGCTTCCGCACCCCGCTGGACATCGTGGACGGCGCGGCCCGCGTGTACGACCCGATCGTGCGCGGCGAGGCCGGCCACCCGGTGGCGGGCGTGTTCCTCAAGGACTACCGGGAGGCACAGTGGTGAGCGAGGAGAACGCGACAGGGCCGCGTGCCGAGCCCGGGTTGAGGCAGGGCCAGGGGCAAGGGCAAGGGCAAGGGCAAGGGCAAGGGCAGAGGTCGGAGCCGGAGCCGGAGCCGGGGCCGGTCCGCTTCGCCGGAGTGCCCCGCGTGGTGCCCCGCCCCCTCGCCGATCTCGCCCCGCTGCTCGACTGGCTGCGGGCCGGACGTCCGGCGGGCGAGCGGCTGGACTTCGCCGCGGGCACCGCGCTGCCCGACGGGCGGCTCGACCTGTGCAAGCAGGGACTGGGGGCCGAGGGCGCGGCCCTGGTCGCCGAGGCCCTGGCCGAAGGGCCCTCGCCCGTACGGCATCTGCTCCTCGGCACCGACGCCCTCGGGGACGAGGGCGCCGCCACCGTGGCCGCCACGAGCGCGCCGGTCGAGACGCTCTACCTCGGATGCAACGGCATCACCGCGGGCGGCGCCTGCCGTATCGCCGACCAGCTGCGCGCCTCGCCCCAGGTGGTCACGGGGGTGTGGCTCAAACGCAACCCGCTGGGCCGGGGCGGTGGCCGGGCGGCGGCCGAACTCGTGGAGTCCGCCCGGACGTTGCGCACGCTCGACCTCGTGCAGACCGGACTCGACGCGGCGGGCGTCACCGTACTCGCCGACGCGCTGCTGGCCGCCGCGGGCAACGGACGGCGGGTCGAGCGGCTGTTCGTCGGCGGCAACCCGCTGGGGGAGGCGGGCGCGCGGGCGCTCGCGGCGGTGGTCGCCGCCGGGGCGATCGACGAACTGTACGTGTCCGCCGCCCGGTTGGCCGACGCGGGCGCGCTCCGGCTCGCCGACGCCCTGGAGCGGGCGCCGTACGGACGGCTCACCCGGCTCTCGGTGGCCAGCAACGGCATCGGACCCTCCGCCGCCGCCCGACTGGTCGGCGCGGCCACCGTCGCCGGTGTCACCCTGCTGGACCTGGGCCGGGTCCGGGCGGCGGCCGTGCTCGGTGCGGCGGACAACCGGCTGGACCTGGCGGCCGCCGAGAGCGTCGGGCGGACGCTGGCGGCCGGCGAGCACCGCCTCGCCCACCTCGTCCTGCGCCACACGGGCCTGCGCAGCCGTGAGGCCCACCGCATCCTCGACCACGCGCCCCGCGCGGCCACCGCCACCCGCTTCGTCCTGGGTCAGGGCGTTGCCGCCACCGTCAAACGCCGTCTGGCGGCCCTCAGCGCCCATGTCCCGCCCCCGGCCGTCCCGCCCGACGTGGCGGCCGTACGCAGCGTGCACCGCACGGCGGCGCCGGAGGCACCCGCGGCGGACTGAGGCCCGTCCGCCGGGCCCCGGTCCACCCGGTCCGTCCCGCCCGTCCAGCGCCGCATCCCGGTGGACACCCGACACCCCACCCAGAACTTCGAGCCCCCGTGCACCATGTGCCGTGCTTCCCCCGGTGCCTCATCGGTACCAGGACCCACCGACAACGGGCCGAGGCATTACGCTCTGGGGCAAGGGCGGGGTCGTAGCGCAGAGGCAGCCGCACCGGTCTCCAAAACTGGATCACGCTGGTTCGAATCCAGCCGCCCCGCCCCCCTTCGACGCCCGGCGCCTCAGGCGATGGCGCCCGCCGTCACGACGAGCTCCGGCGCCGTCCCGTGGAACGTGTCGATGAGCTGCGCCAGCACCGCCCAGGCCTCCACGCGCCCGCCCAGGTGTTGCCGCACGAGCGGGCGCAGGGCGTCCTCGGCGTCGCGGACCCGGGCCGGGAACATGACAGGGCCCAGGGACAGCACCTCCAGGACCCGGGAGGCCGGGCCGTGGGCGGTCGCGTACTGGGCCGGGCCGTCGAGTACGCCCGCCTGCCGCAGCCGGTGCGTGAACTTGGGATGCGATCCGAACCGGGCGCGCAGCGCGGGCGGGCAGTCCGGGCGCACCGACAGGGCCCAGCGCGGATAACCGGGCAGCGCCAGTTCGTCGTGGGCCGCGCCGACCGTCTCCCAGTCGCCGCGGGTCAGCACCATGGACGCGGCCGCCCGGGCGGAGGGCATCGAGTTCGCCCTGCGCAGGGCGCCGACGAGGCCGTGCCGGACGTAGCTCTCGGGGATGTCGGGTTCCTGCCGCGCGTGGATCGAGCGCACCGGCAGGGGCTCGGTGCGTCCGGGGCCGAACGGCACCCCGCGGGCGAGGGCGCGGCGCAGACCGAGGTCGTTGCCGACGAAGCGCCACACGACGGCGTTCAGCGCGGGGTCGTCCTGCTCCAGGACCCAGAGCACCACCGAGGCGGGCGCGGTGGGCCAGGTCCACGCGCGGTTCAGCCCGCGCTGGATCGTGGCCGCGTTCTCCGTGGTGGCCGGGGGCAGACCGATCCGCGCGCGGATCCGGTCGGCGGTGTCGTCGTCGGTCAGTCCGAGCAGGAAGCCGACCGCCTGCCGGACCGTGTCACTGTCACCCATGGCCGCATGATGCCGCAGGTCGCGAACGGCCCGCACCGGGAAATCGATTCCCTGTGCGAGCCGTCGAAGCGATGGGTGGGGGGCGGGTCAGCCGGCCGCGCGCGCCGCCATCCGCGCCTTGCGCGCCGCCAGCTTCTCGTCGAACTTGGACGCCTCCGAGTCGAGGCCGCCCATGTACAGGCCGATCTCCTCCTGCGCCTTCTGGCCCTCGGGGCCGAGACCGTCGACCTCCATGACCTTCAGGAAGCGCAGCACGGGCTGGATGACGTCGTCGTGGTGGATGCGCAGGTTGTACACCTCGCCGATCGCCATCTGCGCGGCGAACCGCTCGAAGCCGGGCATGCCGTGACCGGGCATGCGGAAGTTGACGAGGACGTCGCGCACGGCCTGCATGGTCAGGTCGGGGGCCAGCTCGAAGGCAGCCTTCAGCAGGTTGCGGTAGAAGACCATGTGCAGGTTCTCGTCGGTCGCGATGCGCGCCAGCATGCGGTCGCAGACCGGGTCCCCGGACTGGTGGCCGGTGTTGCGGTGGGAGACGCGGGTGGCCAGCTCCTGGAAGGCGACGTAGGCGACCGAGTGCAGCATCGAGTGCCCGTTGTCGGACTCGAAGCCCTCGCTCATGTGGGACATGCGGAACTGCTCCAGCTTGTCCGGGTCCACCGCGCGCGAGGCGAGCAGGTAGTCGCGCATCACGATGCCGTGCCGGCCCTCCTCGGCCGTCCAGCGGTGCACCCAGGTGCCCCAGGCGCCGTCGCGGCCGAAGAGCGAGGCGATCTCGTGGTGGTAGCTGGGCAGGTTGTCCTCGGTGAGCAGGTTCACGACGAGCGCGATCCGGCCGATCTCGGTGACCTTGGACTGCCCCTTCTCCCAGGCCTCGCCGTCCTCGAAGAAGCCGGGGAAGTTGCGGCCGTCGCTCCACGGCACGTACTCGTGGGGCATCCAGTCCTTGGTGACCTTCAGGTGCCGGTTGAGTTCCGTCTCGACCACTTCCTCCAGCGCGTGCAGCAGCTTGGCGTCGGTCCAGACGGCGGGGCTACCGAGGTGAGGGGAGGTGATCGTCACGAGAACTCCAGGGGGACGTGAAGCGGAGTGGAACACTCCGGCGAGCGAGGCCGGAACTTACGGAATCGTAGGCTACGTATCCGTAGGTTACGAAACCGTAGGTTAAGAACGGCGTAAAGATCGCTGATCAGCCGTGTTGCGTCAAGTAAATCGGGGCATGTCAAACAGCCCCGGGAACCGCAGGTCCCAGGGCTGAATGGGTGACGGGATCACCCGCTCAGGCGTACAGCTCACGCAGCCGCACCGAGAGGCATGTCACACATCCCTCGAGTTTCTCGAACTCGCCGATGTCGATGACGACGGGCTCGTGACCGAGATCGGCGAGCAGGTCCGCGGTCTTCGGCGCGGCGGCCGAGATGAGCACGTGCGGGCCGCCGAGCAGCACCACGTGCGAGCCGGCCTCCTCGGGCACCGACAGGAAGCGCGGGAACAGCGAGGGCCGGTCCACCTTGGGGATGTGGCCGATCACCGTGCCGTCGGCCAGCGCCGTGACCGCCGACTTCAGATGCAGCACCTTGCTCACCGGTACGGCCACGACCCGCGCGCCCAGCGGCTCGAAGGCGGCGCGCACCTGCTGGACGCCGGCCGCGTTGGTACGGCCGCCCCGGCCGACGTAGATCGTGTCGCCGACCTTGAGCACGTCACCGCCGTCCAGCGTGCCCGGCTCCCAGATCCAGTTCACCGAGCAGCCCAGACGGGCCACGGCCTCCTCGACCCCGAGGGTCTCGTCGCGCCGGGACTCGGCGCCGGAGCGCGCGATCAGGGCGACGTTCTTGTACATCACCACCGTGTCCTCGACGAACACGGAGTCCGGGCAGTCGTCGGCCGGGTCGACCTCGACGGTCTCCCAGCCGTGCGCCCGCAGCGCCTCGGCGTAGGCCTCCCACTGCTCCAGGGCGAGCTCCACGTCGACCTTCTCCCGCTCGACGTGCGTCACCAGGCCTTCGGCGAGGCGCGGGCTGGGGCGGCGGATGAGGGCCTTCTTGCTGGGCACGTCCAGGTCTCCGAATCGGGTGGCACAGACCGGCGCCTCGGACGCGGCGCCGGTCAGCCATCATGCAGGGCGGGGCCACCAGGACAAAACCCCGCGGTAACAATGTGCCCCTCCTGAGACCATGCGAGGACATCCGGCCTAGGCCGGATCCGCCACCTCCGCCGCCGTCGTCTCCCGAAGCTCCCCGTCCAGCAGCAGCCAGCGGGTGATGCCGATGGATTCCAGGAACGGCAGGTCGTGGCTGGCCACGATCAACGCGCCCTCGTAGGACTCCAGGGCCGTGGTGAGCTGGCGCACGCTCGCCATGTCGAGGTTGTTGGTCGGCTCGTCCAGCATGAGCAGCTGGGGTGCCGGCTCGGCCAGCATCAGCGCCGCCAGGCTCGCCCGGAAGCGTTCCCCGCCGGACAGTGTGGCCGCCTTCTGATCGGCGCGGGCGCCCCGGAACAGGAAGCGGGCCAGCCGGGCCCGGACCCGGTTGTTGGTGGCGCCCGGCGCGAACCGGGCCACGTTCTCGGCGACGGTGAGTTCGCCGTCGAGGATGTCGAGGCGCTGGGGCAGGAAACGCAGCGGCACGTGCGCGTGCGCCTCGCCCGCCTCCGGCGCCAGCTCCCCGGCGATGGTGCGCAGCAGCGTCGTCTTGCCCGCGCCGTTGCGCCCGACCAGCGCGACCCGCTCCGGACCGCGCAGGTCGAAACCACCGTCCACGCGCGCGCCGTACGCGAGCCGGAGGTCCTGGAGCAGCAGGACCTCGCGCCCCGGCGGCACGGCCGTGTACGGCAGTTCGACGCGGATCTCGTCGTCGTCGCGTACGGCCTCCACCGCGTCGTCGAGCCGCTCCTTGGCCTTGGCGAGCTTCTCCTCGTGCATGATCCGGTACTTGCCCGCCGACTCCTGCGCCGCCCGCTTGCGCGCCCCCATCACGATCTTCGGTTCGCGCTTCTGGTCGGACATCTTCTGCCCGTACCGCTTGCGGCGGGCCAGCGTGACCTGGGCGTCGACCAGTTCGCGCTTCTGTTTCTTCAGGTCGGCCTCCGCGACGCGCACCATGCGCTCGGCGGCCTCCTGCTCGGTGGCCAGGGCCTCCTCGTAGGCGGAGAAGTTGCCGCCGTACCAGGTGACCCCGCCGGCGCGCAGGTCGGCGATCTGGTCGACGAGGTCGAGCAGCTCGCGGTCGTGGCTGACCACGATGAGCACGCCCGGCCAGGAGGTGACCGCCGCGTACAGCCGCCGCCGGGCGTACAGGTCGAGGTTGTTGGTCGGCTCGTCCAGCAGCAGGACGTCGGGCCGGCGCAGCAGCAGCGCGGCCAGCCGCAGCAGGACCGACTCGCCGCCCGACACCTCGCCGATGGTGCGGTCGAGGTCGATGTGGCCGAGCCCGAGTTCGCCGAGGGTGGCCAGCGCGCGCTCCTCGACGTCCCAGTCGTCGCCGAGGGTCTCGAAGTGGCGCTCGGAGGCGTCACCGGCCTCGATGGCGTGCAGCGCGGCCCGTTGCGGGGCGATGCCGAGCGCCGCGTCGACCTTGAGTGTGGTGTCGAGGGTGACGTTCTGCGGGAGGTGTCCGACCTCGCCGGCGCGGCGCACCGTGCCGTCGGCGGGGGCGAGTTCCCCGGCGATCAGCTTCAGCAGGGTCGACTTGCCGGAGCCGTTGACGCCGACGAGTCCGGTCCGGCCGGGGCCGAAGGCGACGTCGAGCCCGTCGAAGACGGGGGTGCCGTCCGGCCAGGAGAAGGTGAGGGAGGTACAGGTGACGGAGTGAGTCAAAGCGGGCCTCGTGGTTGCGTGTGCGGTCAGGGCGACACGTGTCGAGACACCGGAAAGCGGCGACCACCCGCGGCAGCGGGGGAGCGCGGAGACATGAAGGAAGTCCTGCTCCGCAAGGACGGCTCGAAGGCCGAGGTCGCACGCGGCGCACACACTTCTAAGGTGTGGCGCGGTGTCTCATGACCTCAGACGAGCAACGTCCTTCTCCTATCGACGGCAACAGAACCGTTCTAAACGGTAGGAGGGCCCGGAAGGGCTGTCAACGGATTAACAGGCGTCGCGCATCAGCTCCGCCAGGTCGTGGTCGAGGTCGAGCTGCCGGTACTCCGTGCCGGCGGGCACCAGCTCGCTCGTGGCCTGGAGGAAGTCACGGATCTCCGCCGTGTGGACGTGCACGACGGCGGTGCCCTCGGGCGCGTGGAACTCCAGCACGGTGCGGCCGTACCCGTAGGGCCGCACCCGGACGTCGCCGTGGCCCTCGGCGTCGTGCATACCCGCGGCGAGCAGGTCACGGGCGAAGGTCCAGCAGACCTCGACGCCCTCCAGGGTGGCCGGAGCCGGGAAGGTCATGCGGACGGCGAAGGGGTCCTGCCGGTCGTAGGACAGGGTGGCGGGGATGGTCTGCATCCGGGGCGCGGCGGCGACCAGACGTGCCTCTACGGACTGCTCGATGACGGTGGACAACGCCTTGCTCCCTCGTGACGGCGGGACGATCTTCCGGGCGGTGCGTCCGGACACTGGAAGAGACGCCGGAAGCGGCCGATCCGTGCACACCCTTTGCGAGTGACCTCGGTCACCGTCTTTCATGCACACGAGTGACTCACCTCTCCTCCCGTGCCTCGTGCGCCGGTTGAGGCGATCGAGGGCATCTGGACGCCACCGAAAGCCATGGGTTAGCTTCGCCCGCCATGAGGCGCTTGGGGAAGACGCGACGCACGGTTCGTACGGCACGGGGGAGCGGCCGGGTGGTGGCGGCGGCCTGCGGGGCGGCACTGGCCCTCCTGACCGCCCTGCCCGCCCAGGCGCACACGCCGGGGCCCGCGGCGCCGCACTGGGACCTCAAGGACACCGGCACGGCCTCCGTACGGTTCCGGGGCCTCGCGGCGGTCGACCGGCACACCGCCTGGGTGTCCGGCAGCGAGGGCACCGTCCTGCGCACCACCGACGGCGGCGAGAGCTGGCGAAACGTCTCGCCGCCCGGCGCCGCCGACCTCCAGTTCCGGGACATCGAGGCCTTCGACGCGCGCCGCGCGGTGGTGCTCGCCATCGGCGAGGGCGAGGCGTCGCGGGTGTACCGCACCGAGGACGGCGGGACGACCTGGACGGAGTCCTTCCGCAACACCGACGCCCACGCCTTCTACGACTGCCTGACCTTCTTCGACCGCCGTCACGGCCTCGCCATGAGCGACCCGGTGGACGGAAAGTTCCGCATCCTGTCGACCGGCGACGGCGGCCGCTCCTGGACGGTGCTGCCGAACGACGGCATGCCGGCCGCCCTGGAGGGCGAGGCGGGCTTCGCGGCCGGCGGCCAGTGCCTGGTCGCCTCCGGGACGAAGGACGTCTGGCTGGCCACCGGCGGGGCCGCACGCGCGCGCGTGCTGCACTCCTCCGACCGCGGACTGACGTGGACGGCCGCCGACACCCCGATCCCCGCGGGGGACCCCGCGCGCGGGGTCTTCGCCGTCGCCTTCCGTGACCGCACCCACGGCCTCGCCGTCGGCGGCGACTACCGCGCCGACCAGCCCTCCCCGCGGGCGGCCGCCGCGACCGGCGACGCGGGCCGCACCTGGCGGCCGGCCGGCACGCCCCCGCCCGCCTACCGCTCGGGCGTCGCCTGGCTCCCGCACAGCCGCTCCGCCGCCCTCGCCGTAGGACCCACCGGCACCGACCTGACCACCGACGCCGGCCGGACCTGGCGCACCCTCGACACGGGCTCGTACGACACCGTGGACTGCACCGCCGACCTCGGCTGCTGGGCCGCCGGCGAAAAGGGGCGCGTGGCACGCCTGGAGAACTGAGCCGCTTCCGGGGTACCCGGTGGGTGCGAACGCGAAAGGAGTGAGCGCCCATGCCACGCGGTTCCAGCCCCAAGCGGGAGCGCCAGTACGAGCACATCAAGGAGAGCGCGCAGGACCGGGGCGAGAGCGCCGGACGCGCGAAGGAGATCGCCGCCCGGACGGTCAACAAGGAACGCGCCCGGTCCGGAGAGTCCAAGACCGCCGGCCGCACCTCCACCCAGGACATGTCGTCCGGCAAGCGGGGCGGTCAGCGCTCCGGCAAGGGCTCCCAGGGACCCACGTACGACCAGCTCTACGAGGAGGCCAGGCGACGGGGCGTCAAGGGCCGTTCGAACATGAACAAGAGCCGGCTGCAACGCGCGCTCGGCGACAAGGGCTGACGCGTCGGCGGCGGAACACGATCGCGGGTCCGCCCCCGGGAGCCGTACGCTCGTCCCCACGATGACGACCGTAGACATTCCGGCGGGCTGGCCCGCGACCGAGGAAGCGGCCCGCGCCGTCCAGGACGAGCTGCGGGCCCGCGTGGTGCTCGACGAACCGGGTCCGCCGCCCGGCACGGGGTACGTGACGGGCGTCGACGTGGCCTACGACGACGAGCGGGACGTCGTCGCGGCGGCGGCCGTCGTGCTGGACGCGGTGAGCCTCGACGTCGTCGCCGAGGCCACCGCCGTCGGGCGGATCTCCTTCCCGTACGTGCCCGGCCTGCTCGCCTTCCGCGAGATCCCCACCGTGCTCGCCGCCCTGGAGGCCCTGCCCCGGCCGCCCGGCCTGGTCGTCTGCGACGGCTACGGCCTGGCCCACCCGCGCCGCTTCGGCCTCGCCAGCCACCTGGGCGTCCTCACCGGCCTGCCCACCGTCGGCGTCGCCAAGAACCCCTTCACCTTCACGTACGACGATCCCGACGCCCCGCGCGGATCGGCGTCACCGCTGCTGGCGGGCGACGACGAGGTGGGTCGTGCGCTGCGCACCAGGGCGGGCGTGAAGCCGGTCTTCGTGTCCGTAGGCCACCGCGTCACCCTGGACGAGGCCTGCGCCCACACCCTGGCCCTCACCCCGCGGTTCCGCCTCCCGGAAACGACCCGGAGGGCCGACGCGCTGTGCCGGCGGGCCGTTCAGGAGGCGATCACCCGCCACTGACCGACCTCCTGGTGGGCGGAGTCGTAGACCGCCGACCCGTCCCCGGCCTCCAGGGCGTAGTGCTTCAGGTTGCCGGCCCAGTAGCGCAGGATGCGGCTCAGCTCACCCACCGGGTCCTGGGTCGACGCGCCCTCGTCCACGGTGACTTCGAGAACGAACTTCATACAGCTCCCCTTCCGTGCCGATCAGTTGCTTCCA
Organism: Actinobacteria bacterium OV320; assembly: GCA_001298545.1. Taxonomy (GTDB): domain Bacteria; phylum Actinomycetota; class Actinomycetes; order Streptomycetales; family Streptomycetaceae; genus Streptomyces; species Streptomyces coriariae. The sequence continues at coordinate 504,535 of LJCX01000027.1, read as the reverse complement.
TCGTTTCATTGAAGTGCTTGTTGGCACTTGGCGGTCGATGCGCCCTGCGGCACGGGGGGAGCGGCGCGGAAAGTCCCCAATCGGGGTACGGGCGAGGGGTGAGCGGCCGGGCACCCGCGCCCGTCCGGGCGGGCCGCCCGAGTGCGCGGGCCGAGTACGTCGTCGGCGTACGTGTCTGAGTACGTCGTCTGAGTACCCGTACGGATGTGCGACCCGTGCGCCGCCCGGCAGGCTGGGCCCATGACCACGCACCGTGCCCCCAAGCCCCTCGCCGACCCGAACCGGCCCGTCGAGCGTGCCGTGAACGCCGCGCTGATCCTCGCCGTCCTGGCGGGTGTCGGCTGGATCGCGGGCATGATCTACACGCTGGTGCAGTGGCCGGTCTGAGGCCGGGGACCCGGCACGTGGACGGTCAGCGGCGGGACGCGACGCGGAAGCGGACACCCGCCCGGGTCAACCGCCCGGTCAGCGCGTCGCCCATCGCCACGGCGGTCGTCCCCTGCCCCGCCGTCGGCGGGAGGTCGTCGCAGGCCAGGGCCAGCGCCGCCTCGGCGAACATCTTCGCCGTCTCGTCGTAGCCGGGATCGCCGCCCGCCACCTCGGTGCACACCCGGCGCCCGCCGCCCTCGCCGACGAACCGCACCGAGAACCAACTCCGCGCCCGCTTCTGCGCGCTGGGCCCCTCCCCGGGCTTGAGCCGGTCCGACAACCAGCGCCGGGCGGGCGGCAGCTGGGCCGCCGCGGCGAGCGTGCCGACCGCCGCGACCCCGCCCACGGCGACGGGCAGCCGCCGTACGGCCGCGTAGTGCCGGTAGCGGAAGTCGGGCCCGTAACGCGGCAGCGCCCTCGCCGACCGCAGCACGATCTGCGGGTCGATGGTCGGCAGCGGCAGTGCCCAGGCGCCGACCTCCGGGGCGAACCGGGGCGGGCCCACCGGTGCGGCGGCCCGACGGCCCATCAGCCGCGGTTCGTGCCGGCCGCGCTCCCGCGCGGCGGCCAGCATCTGCCGGCCGCGCGCGAACTGGCCCAGCGCGGAGGCGAAGGTGCCGCCCGAGAAGGTGGCGTCCACGGACACGAAGCCGTCCACGGTCAGGGGCACGCCCTCGGGAAGCTGCCGGACGGTGAAGTAGACGCCCAGGTCGTGCGGGACGGAGTCGAAGCCGCACGCGTGGAGCAGCCGCGCACCCGTCTCCCGCGCGCGTGCGTCGTGCCGGACGTACATCAGGTCCACGAACTCCGGCTCGCCGGTGAGGTCGAGGTAGTCGGCGCCGGTGTCCGCGCAGGCCGCCACGAGTTCCTCGCCGTACGACACGTACGGACCCACCGTCGTGGCCACCACGCGCGCGTGCTCCGCGAGGGCGCGCAGGGACGCCGGGTCCGAGACGTCGGCCCGCAGCACCCCGACGTCCCCGCCGAGCCGCTCGCGCAGCCGCTCCAGCTTCTCCTCGCCCCGGCCGGCGATCGCCCAGCGCAGATCGGCGGGCGCGTGGGCGGCGAGGTACTCCGCGGTGAGCGTTCCCACGAAGCCGGTGGCCCCGAAGAGCACGATGTCGTACGGACGGTCCGACCTTTTCAGCCTGCTCATGACACCCCTTCGTCGTTGCGCACCCCGCGCCGCTGTCGGTGGCTGAGGCTAGCGTGAGCAGTGCGGAGGCCGACGGCAGGTGCCCCTAAAGTGTCTAAGCGCTTGCTCGCTCTCCTCTTGTGCCCACTGGAACACGTTCTTAACATCACTGGTGTTACATCGGTTGTGTCACAGCAAGGGGGCTGGATGACGACGGGACGGACGGCCGGGCAGGGCCCGCTGGCGGGCGTGCGCGTGGTGGAACTCGCCGGGATCGGCCCCGGCCCCTTCGCCGGCATGCTGCTGGCCGACCTCGGCGCCGACGTCGTCCGCGTGGACCGCCCCGGCGGTTCCGCTCTGGCCATCGATCCCGCCCACGACATCACCAACCGCAACAAGCGCTCGGTGATCGTCGACCTCAAGGCGCCGGACGGCCCCGCGCGCGTGCTCGACCTGGCCGCCCGCGCCGACGTGCTCATCGAGGGCAACCGGCCGGGTGTCGCCGAACGCCTCGGCGTCGGCCCCGGCGACTGCCACGCCCGCAACCCCCGTCTGGTCTACGGCCGGATGACCGGCTGGGGCCAGGACGGCCCGCTCGCCGACCGCGCCGGTCACGACGTCTCCTACATCGCCGTCACCGGCGCGCTCGGCCTGATCGGTACCCCGGACCGGCCGCCGCCCGTCCCCGCCAACCTGCTGGGGGACTACGCGGGAGGCTCCCTCTACCTCGTCGTCGGTGTCCTCGCCGCCCTGCACCACGCGCGCGTGAGCGGCACCGGCCAGGTCGTCGACGCGGCCATCGTCGACGGCACCGCGCACCTCTCCGCGATGATCCACGGCATGCTCTCGGCCGGCGGCTGGCAGGACCGGCGCGCAGCCAACCTGCTCGACGGCGGCTGTCCGTACTACGGCACCTACGAGACCGCCGACGGCGGATACATGGCCGTCGGCGCCCTGGAGCCGCAGTTCTACGACGCGTTCGTGGACCTTCTCGGCCTCGAGGACCTCCGCGAGGCCCGCACGGACTGGACGCGCTGGGGCGAACTGCGCGAGGCCGTCGCCGCCCGCTTCCGGTCCCGTACCCGGGACGAGTGGACGGCCCGTTTCGAGGGCTCCGACGCGTGTGTGGCGCCCGTGCTGTCGCTGCGCGAGGCCCCGCGCCACCCCCATCTCGCGGCCCGCGGCACCTTCACCGACCACGGCGGCATCACCCAGCCGGCCCCCGCGCCCCGGTTCTCCGCCACGCCCACGGCCGTGCGCACCGGGCCCGCGCGGCCGGGCGCCGACACGCGCGAGGTGGCCCGTGACTGGGACATACCGGAACTCGTGACGGACCGTGTGAGGACGCCCGCCGAGACCGCGGCGGGCACCCCCGCGGAGGGGAACGCGACGACCACCGCGACCACCACCGAGACGACCTCTGTGACGACCCCTGTGAAGGACTTCCCGCACCAGGGCGACTGACCCCGCCCCGGACGGCCCACCCTCCCGAAAGGCTTACCAGTGAGCACCGAAGCGTACGTGTACGACGCGATCCGCACCCCGCGCGGGCGCGGCAAGGCGAACGGCGCCCTGCACGGCACGAAGCCCATCGATCTCGTCGTCGGCCTCATCCACGAGCTCCGAAGCCGCTTCCCCGGCCTCGACCCGGCCGCCATCGACGACATCGTGCTGGGCGTCGTCGGCCCCGTGGGCGACCAGGGCTCCGACATCGCGCGCATCGCCGCGATCGCGGCAGGACTGCCGGACACCGTGGCGGGCGTGCAGGAGAACCGCTTCTGTGCCTCGGGCCTGGAGGCCGTCAACCTGGCCGCCATGAAGGTCCGTTCGGGCTGGGAGGACCTCGTTCTGGCCGGCGGGGTGGAATCGATGTCCCGGGTGCCGATGGCCTCGGACGGCGGCGCCTGGTTCAACGACCCGATGACCAACCTGGCCGTCAACTTCGTGCCGCAGGGCATCGGCGCCGACCTCATCGCCACCATCGAGGGCTTCTCCCGCCGCGATGTCGACGAGTACGCGGCCCTGTCGCAGGAGAGGGCGGCGACGGCCTGGAAGGAGGGCCGCTTCGACCGCTCCGTGGTGCCGGTGAAGGACCGCAGCGGCCTCGTCGTCCTCGACCACGACGAACACCCGCGCCCCGGCACCACCGCCGACTCGCTCGGCAAGCTGAAGCCGTCCTTCGCCGACATCGGCGAGCTGGGCGGCTTCGACGCGGTGGCGCTCCAGAAGTACCACTGGGTGGAGAAGATCGACCACGTCCACCACGCGGGCAACTCCTCCGGCATCGTCGACGGCGCCTCCCTGGTCGCGATCGGCTCCAAGGAGGTCGGCGAGCGCCACGGGCTCACCCCCCGCGCGCGGATCGTCTCCGCGGCGGTCTCCGGCTCCGAGCCGACGATCATGCTCACCGGCCCCGCGCCCGCCACCCGCAAGGCCCTGGCCAAGGCCGGCCTGACCATCGACGACATCGACCTCGTCGAGATCAACGAAGCGTTCGCGGCGGTCGTGCTGCGCTTCGTCAAGGACATGGGCCTGTCCCTGGACAAGGTCAACGTCAACGGCGGAGCCATCGCCCTCGGCCACCCGCTCGGCGCCACCGGCGCGATGATCCTCGGCTCGCTCGTCGACGAACTGGAGCGCCAGGACAAGCGCTACGGCCTCGCCACCCTCTGCGTCGGCGGCGGCATGGGCATCGCCACCATCGTCGAGCGCGTCTGACCACCCCGGCGGAACTCAGAGACTTCTACGGAGACCCTGTCATGACACAGAGCACCACCATCCGCTGGGAACAGGACCGCACGGGCCTCGTCACCCTCGTCCTCGACGACCCCGACCAGTCCGCGAACACCATGAACGCGGCCTTCCGCGCCTCCCTCGCCGCGGTCACCGACCGTCTGGAGGCCGAGAAGGACTCCGTCCGGGGCATCATCCTCACCTCCGCGAAGAAGACGTTCTTCGCCGGCGGCGACCTGCGCGACCTCATCCGCGTCACCCCCGGGACGGCCCAGGAGCTGCTGGACGGCGGACTGGAGATCAAGCGCAACCTCCGCCGCATCGAGACCCTCGGCAAGCCGGTCGTCGCCGCCCTGAACGGCGCGGCGCTCGGCGGCGGCTACGAGCTCGCCCTCGCCTGCCACCACCGCGTCGCCCTGGACGCGCCCGGCTCGAAGATCGGCTGCCCCGAGGTCACCCTCGGCCTGTTGCCCGGCGGCGGCGGTGTGGTGCGCACGGTCCGGCTGCTGGGCATCACCGACGCCCTCCTCAAGGTCCTTCTCAAGGGCACCCAGTACAGCCCGCGGCGAGCCCTGGAGAACGGCCTGGTCGACGAGGTCGCCGACACGCCCGAGGACCTGCTCGCCAAGGCCCGCGCCTTCATCGACGCGAACCCCGAGTCGCAGCAGCCCTGGGACCGGCCCGGCTACCGCATCCCGGGCGGCACCCCGTCCAACCCCCGGTTCGCCGCCAACCTGCCCGCGTTCCCGGCCAGCCTGCGCAAGGAGACCAACGGCGCCCCCTACCCGGCTCCGCGGAACATCCTCGCCGCGGCCGTCGAGGGCGCCCAGGTCGACTTCGAGACCGCGCAGGTCATCGAGGCCCGCTACTTCGTCGAACTGGCCGCCGGACAGACGTCGAAGAACATGATCCAGGCGTTCTTCTTCGACCTCCAGGCCGTCAACTCCGGCGTCAGCCGCCCCCAGGGCGTCGCACCCCGCCAGGTCCGCAAGGTGGCCGTCCTGGGCGCCGGGATGATGGGCGCGGGCATCGCCTACTCGTGCGCCCGCGCGGGCATCGACGTCGTCCTCAAGGATGTCTCCCTGGAGGCCGCGCTCAAGGGCAGGGCCTACTCCGAGAAGCTGTGCGCGAAGGCCGTCTCCCGGGGCCGTACGACCCAGGAGAAGGCGGACGCGCTGCTCGCCCGCATCACGCCCACCGCCGACCCCCAGGACCTCGCCGGCTGCGACGCGGTGATCGAGGCCGTCTTCGAGGACACCTCCCTCAAGCACAAGGTGTTCCAGGAGATCGAGCAGGTCGTCGCCCCCGACGCCCTGCTGTGCTCCAACACCTCCACCCTGCCGATCACCGCCCTCGCCGAAGGCGTCGAGCGTCAGGACGACTTCATCGGGCTGCACTTCTTCTCACCCGTGGACAAGATGCCGCTCGTCGAGATCATCAAGGGCGAGCGCACCGGCGACGAAGCGCTCGCGCGCGCCTTCGACCTGGTCCGGCAGATCAAGAAGACGCCGATCGTCGTCAACGACTCGCGCGGCTTCTTCACCTCACGGGTGATCGGCCACTTCATCAACGAGGGCGTCGCCATGGTCGGCGAGGGCATCGAGCCCGCGTCCGTGGAGCAGGCGGCGGCCCAGGCGGGCTACCCGGCCAAGGTCCTGTCCCTCATGGACGAGCTCACGCTCACCCTCCCGCGCAAGATCCGCAACGAGTCCAGGAGGGCCGTGGAGGAGGCGGGCGGTGTCTGGCCCGGCCACCCCGCCGAGGCCGTCATCGACCGCATGGTCGACGAGTTCGGCCGCACCGGCCGCAGTGGCGGAGCCGGCTTCTACGAGTACGGCGAGGACGGCGGGCGGGCCGGGCTGTGGCCGGGCCTGCGCGAGCACTTCACGCGCGCGGGCGCCGAGATCCCCTTCCGGGACATGCAGGAACGCATGCTCTTCGCCGAGGCGCTCGACACCGTCAAGCTCCTCGAGGAGGGAGTCCTGACGTCCGTCGCGGATGCCAACATCGGCTCCCTCTTCGGCATCGGCTTCCCCGGCTGGACCGGCGGGGTCCTGCAGTACATCAACGGCTACCAGGGCGAAGGCGAGCTGGGCACCGGGCTCCCCGGATTCGTGGCCCGCGCGCGTCAGCTCGCCGAGCGCTACGGCGACCGCTTCACCCCGCCCGCGCTGCTGGTGGAGAAGGCGGAGCGGGGGGAGACCTTCACGGACGGGCGCTGAGCCGGCGGGCCGTCACGGGGAGCCGTCCGCCGGCGGCTCCCCGAGCCACTCCCGCAGCTCCTCCGTCAGCGACCGCTGGAAGGCCGTCAGCAGCGCCTGCACGACCAGGGGCTGCATGTGCGCCGACAGCGACCTGACCGCCTGCGCGTCGCGCTCCGGCCCCTCCTCGCGCAGCAGCCGCGACAGCTCGTGGGCCGCGGCGCGCGCGTGGTCGAGCAGGACGGTCCGGGCCGCGAGGATCGCCTCCGGCGACAGCGGCACGTCGAGGAGCCGCACGCCCAGCCTCAGCAGCCCCGCGTCGACGCGGTACGCGTCCTCGCCCGCCGGGTCACCGGCGCCCAGCACGCCCATCGCGGCGAGCCGGTCCACGTCCTCCTCGCTGAGCGCCCGCCCGGCCCGCCGCGGCAGCTCCGCGCGCGGCACCGTCTCCACCGCGACCGGCGCCCACGAGGCCACCACGGCCCGGTGCACGGCGAGGTCGTGGGCGTCGAGACCGGGCGGCAGCCGGTCCAGATAGCGTTCGATCGCCGCCAGTGTCAGGCCCTGCCGGCGCAGCTCCTCGATCAGCGCCAGGCGCGCCAGATGCCCGGCACCGTAGTGCCCCACCCGGCGCGGACCGATGACCGGCGGCGGCAGCAGTCCCTTGGTGCCGTAGAACCGCACCGTCCGTACCGTGACGCCCGCCCGGGCGGCCAGCTCGTCGACCGTGAGGGCCGGATCCTCGGTCTCGATCGTCATGTGCAGCAGTATCGCTGTCACACCGGTGCTGTGAAACCGGTCGACTCCTGGTGGACACCGTGTGAGAAGTGACGCGCTGTGACATGGACCACCGCATGCCCTCCGGTGCCTCTGGGAAGCTGCTGCCTTGGTCTGTGCCCCTACCCGGGAGCCGCGGGCCACGACCGTACGGACACCCGGGCCCACCCCGCCCGGGCGCACCAGAGAGTGGTACCACCCGTGAGCAAGGACAGCGTGCGCACGGCCGACGTCGCCGCCCACCCCCAGGCGACCGCGACACCCGCGGACGCGGGCGACGCCGGCTACAGCAAGGACCTCAAGCACCGCCACGTCAACATGATCGCCATCGGCGGCGCCATCGGCACCGGCCTCTTCCTGGGCGCCGGAGGACGCCTGCACAACGCCGGCCCCGCCCTGGCGCTCGCCTACCTCGTCTGCGGCGTCTTCGCCTTCTTCGTGGTCCGCGCCCTCGGCGAACTGGTCCTGTACCGGCCCTCCTCCGGCTCCTTCGTGTCCTACGCGCGCGAGTTCCTCGGGGAGAAGGGCGCCTATGTCGCCGGGTGGATGTACTTCCTGAACTGGTCGACGACCGGCATCGCCGACATCACCGCCATCGCGCTGTACACGCACTACTGGAGCGTGTTCACGAGCATCCCCCAGTGGGTGCTCGCGCTCGTCGCCCTCGCGGTCGTGCTGGCCGTGAACCTGATCTCGGTGAAGATCTTCGGCGAGATGGAGTTCTGGTTCGCGATCGTCAAGGTCGCCACCCTGGTCGCCTTCATGTGCGTCGGCATCTTCCTGCTCGCCACCCAGCACCCGGTGGACGGCGGGACGCCCGGCCCGAGCGTGATCACGGACCACGGCGGTCTCCTCCCGCACGGCGTGATGCCCGTCGTCCTCGTCATGCAGGGCGTGATCTTCGCCTACGCCGCGCTGGAGCTGGTCGGCGTCGCCGCGGGCGAGACCGCCGAGCCGGAGAAGGTCGTCCCGCGCGCGGTGAACTCGATCATGTGGCGCGTCGGCCTCTTCTACGTCGGCTCCGTCGTCCTGCTCGCGCTGCTGCTGCCCGGCTCGGCCTACTCGGCCGACGAGAGCCCCTTCGTGACCGTGCTGTCGAAGATCGGCGTCTCGGGCGCCGGTGACGTGATGAACCTGGTGGTCCTCACGGCCGCCATGTCCTCCCTGAACTCCGGCCTGTACTCCACCGGCCGCATCCTGCGCTCCATGGCCATGGCGGGTTCGGCCCCGAAGTTCACCGCCCGGATGAACCGCAGCCAGGTCCCCTACGGCGGCATCCTGCTGACCTGCGGTGTCTGTGTGCTGGGTGTCGGGCTGAACTTCCTCATGCCCAGCCAGGCCTTCGAGATCGTGCTGAACATCGCCTCCCTCGGCATCATCAGCACCTGGGTGATCATCATGGTCTGCCACCTGGTCTTCGTCCGGCGCGCGAGGGCGGGCCTCGTCACCCGTCCCGACTTCCGGCTCCCCGGCAGCCCGGTCACCGAGATCGTCACGATCGCCTTCCTGGCCGCCGTCCTCGCCCTGATGGGGAACGACCCCGAGGTCGGCCGCAAGACGCTCCTGCTGATCCCGGTGATCGCGGCCGCCCTGGTCGGTGGCTGGTACGCGGTCCGCAGCAGGGTGTCCAAGGCGACGGACGCCGAACTGACGGAGCTGTCCCGGCCCACGGAGTAACGGGCGGGGCGGCAGGCGAAGCAGCGGCTCGGGGCCACTGTCAGTGGCATCGCCTACGGTGGCGTCATGTCGGAGATCACTTACGTCCGGGGTGACGCCACCGTTCCGTCGGTGAAGGGCGTCAAGGTGATCGCCCATGTCTGCAACGACCTCGGGGGATGGGGGAAGGGCTTCGTCCTGGCGCTGTCCCGCCGCTGGCCGGAGCCGGAGGCCGCCTACCGTGCCTGGCACCGCGAGCGCGCCTCGAACGACTTCGGTCTGGGCGCGCTCCAGCTCGTCCGGGTGAAGCCCGATCTCTGGGTCGCCAACATGATCGGCCAGCGCGGCACCCGCACGGGCAGCAAGGGCGTCCCCGTGCGCTACCCGGCCATCGACACCGCCCTGGCCCGCCTCGCCGACCACGCGATCGAACTCGGCGCGTCCGTGCACATGCCCCGGATAGGCTGCGGTCTGGCGGGCGGCAAGTGGTCCCGCGTCGAACCGCTCGTCACCGAGCGGCTGGTCGAGCGGGGCGTCGCGGTGACGGTGTACGACCACGGGGAGGGGCAGCGCCCATGAGCGCCGACGACGAGAACACCGAGGGCACGAGCACCGGGAACACCGGGAGCAGGAACACCGGGAGCACGAGCACCGGAAACACCGAGCACGCCGAGGACATCGACGTCCTGGTCCTGGGCGGGGCGGGCGTGGACACGATCGTGTACGTACCGGAGCTGCCGCTCCCGTACGCCGACAGCTACATGATCGACAGCGGTATCCGCGCCCGCGCCGGACAGACCGGCGACTTCGTCGCCCTGGGCCTCACCGCCCTCGGTCTGCGCACCCACCACCTCGACTTCCTGGGCGACGACCCCGAGGGAGACCTGGTCCGCGCCCTGCACCGGGACAAGAAGATCGCCCTCACCGCCGTCCCGCAGCCCGCCGGGACCAAGCGGGCGGTCAACCTGGTCGGCCCGGACGGGCGGCGGCTGTCCCTGTACGACAACAGCCGCGGCCGCCCGGACGACCGCTTCCCAGGGGACACCCTGCGGCGTCTCGCCGCCGCGAGCCGCCACGCGCACGTGTCCATCACCCACCCCGGCGCCGAGGCCCTGCCCGTACTGCGCGAGGCGGGCGTCGGCATCTCCACGGACCTGCACAACTGGGACGGGGAGAACCCCTACCACGAGGCCTTCGCCTACGAGGCGGACGTCGTCTTCGTCTCCGTGACCGCCCTGACCGACCCGGAGACGACCATGCGCCGTATCGCCGAGCGGGGCCGCGCCGAGGTGGTCGTCGCCACGGCCGGCGCCAAGGGCGCCTACCTGCTCACCGACGGCGAGCTGACCCACGTCCCGGCCGCCGTCCCGCCCGGCCCGGTGGTCGACTCCAACGGCGCGGGGGACGCCTTCGCGTCCGCCTTCCTCTTCGGCCGGCTGGGCGGCGAGCCGCCGCACCGGTGCGCCGAGTACGGCGCCCTGGCCGGCGCGTACGCCTGCACGGTGCCGGCCACGGAGAGCGCCGCCCTGTCGCGCGACGCACTCCTGGCCCGGGCGGCTGCCACCGGGCGGTAGCAACGACCCGGGCCAGGTGCCCCTGCGTCAGGCGGGAGTTCGGAGTTCGGGGCGGCAGCGGGCGGCGACGAGGCTCAGTGCTCGTGCACGTCGTTCGTCGCCGCGATCTTCTTCCAGGACTTCGGCTGCCCGGGAGCGGCCGACACCTTCGCGACCGACGCCGTCCGCGCCGCGGGCGCGGCCGGCTTCGCCGGCTGGAACAGCCAGGTGTCGAACAGGGGGCCCAGTTCCTTCCCGGAGATCTGCTCGGCGTACTTCTGGAGGTCGGCGACGCTCGCGTTGCCGTACGCGTGCTTCTTCGGCCAGCCCTTCAGGACGGCGAAGAAGGCGTCGTCGCCGATCTCGCCTCGCAGCGCCTGGACCGCCAGCGCGCCCCGGTCGTAGACGGCGATGTCGAACTGGTTCGCCGCGCCCGGGTCGCCGGGCCTCACCGTCCAGAACGCGTCGTCGGCCGGGTGCGAGGCGTACACGTAGTCCGCGAGTTCCCGCGCCGTGCCCTCGCCCTCGTGCTCGGACCACAGCCACTGCGCGTACCGGGCGAAGCCCTCGTTCAGCCAGATGTCCTTCCACCCCGCCACGGACACGTGGTCGCCGTACCACTGGTGCGCCAACTCGTGCACGACCACGGAGACGTTGGAGCCGTTCGCGAACTGCCGGGGGCTGTAGAAGGGCCGGGTCTGCGTCTCCAGCGCGTATCCGGTGTTCGTGTTCGGCACGTACCCGCCGAGCGCGTCGAAGGGATACGGCCCGAAGTACCCGCTGAGCCAGTCGGCGACCTCCCCGGTCCGCTCGATGCTCGCCCGCGCCGCGCCGGCGTTGTCGCCCAGGTCCTTGCTGTAGGCGTTCACGACCGGGATCCCGCTCTCGGTCGTCCCGGTCGAGAGGTCGAACCTCCCGACGGCGAGGGTGGCCAGATAGGTGGCCTGCGGCTTGTTGGAGCGCCAGTTGTAGCGGGTCCAGCCCAGTCGTGAACTCGTCGACTGGAGCGTTCCGTTGGAGATGGCCTGCGAGCCGTCGGGCACCAGCACCGACACGTCGTAGGTGGCCTTGTCGAGCGGGTGGTCGTTGCTGGGGAACCACCACCAGGCCGCCTCGGGCTCGTTGGCGCCGACCCCGCCGTCCGCGGTGCGGTGCCAACCGGTGAAGCCGTACGCCTGCTTCGAGGACGGGATTCCGCTGTACCGCACCACGACCGTGACCGTCGCGCCCTTCACCAGCGGCGTCTTCGGCGTGATCTCCAGCTCGTGCTCGCCCGAGGTCGTGAACGCCGCCACGGCGCCGTTGACCCGTACCTCACTCACGTCGAGCAGGAAGTCCAGATCGAACCGGGACAGGTCCTGCGTGGTCTTCGCCAGGATCGTCGCCGTCCCCTCCAACTCGTCCGTGGCCGACTGGTACTTCAGCCGCAGGTCGTAGTGGGAGACGTCGTATCCGCCGTTGCCGTACGCCGGGTAGTAGGGGTCGCCGATGCCCGGGGCGCCGGGGGAGGCGCTCGCGGCCGATGCCGGGATCGCCAGCAACACGGACGCGGCAGCGAGTGCGCCCGGCGCGATGATTCTGCGGTGCACGAAAGCTCCAAGTCGTTGATTCACGCGGTCTGTTCGGAGCCTATTGACTCCCTGTGTCCCAGGGCCTGCCCACCGCCACCCCTGTCACACGATCGCCATTCGGCCGTCATGGGCAGCCCCTCCGCAGGAGCGTTTTCCGGCCACAGCCGACCCACAGCTGCCCTCTTCTGCACGGGAGTTGACCCGAGTACCGTCCCGCGCATGCCGACACGCATGCGCTTCACGATCTGGAGACCGCTCGCGACCGCCGCCATCACCCTCCTGGTGGCCTCCTTCCTCACCCCGGCCGCGGCCCACAGCGCCCCGCGCGAGAGCCGGCCCGTGTATTCGTACGAGAACGCCGTCCGCGAGGCCGTCTGGGTGGACACCGGACTCGACGGCGACAGCGACGGGAAGAGGGACCGCGTCGCCGTCGACATCGTCCGCCCCCGCGAACCCGCCGCACAGGGCCGCAAGGTGCCCGTCGTCATGGACGCCAGCCCCTACTACTCCTGCTGCGGACGCGGCAACGAGAGCCAGCGCAAGACGTACGACGCCGCCGGGAACGTCGTCCGGATGCCGCTCTTCTACGACAACTACTTCGTGCCGCGCGGCTACGCCTTCGTCGGCGTCGACCTGGCCGGCACCAACCGCTCCGACGGCTGCGTCGACGTCGGAGGACGCTCCGACATCCAGTCCGCCAAGGCCGTCGTCGACTGGCTGAACGGCCGCGCCAGGGCGTACACCACCCGCACCGGCACCACGACCGCCGAGGCGGACTGGACCAACGGCAGAACCGGCATGATCGGCAAGAGCTGGGACGGCACCATAGCCAACGGCGTGGCCGCCACCGGCGTGAAGGGCCTGAAGACCATCGTCCCGATCGCCGCCATCTCCTCCTGGTACGACTACTACTTCGCCCAGGGCGCCCCCCTCCACGACTCCGGACCCGACTGGCTCTCCGACTACGTCGACAGCCCCGAAGCCCGCGCCAGGTGCGCCGCCGTCCAGCAGAAACTCGTCGACGAGGCCTCGCACACCGGCGACCTGACATCGCTGTGGGCCGAGCGCGACTACGTCGAGGACGCGCGCAAGGTGAAGGCGAGCGTCTTCCTCATCCACGGACTGCAGGACCTCAACGTCCGCACCAAGCACCTCGGCCCGTGGTGGGACGCCCTCGCGAAGAACGGGGTCGAGCGCAAGATCTGGCTCTCCCAGACCGGCCACGTCGACCCCTTCGACTTCCGCCGCGCCGCCTGGGTGGACACCCTGCACCGCTGGTTCGACCACGAACTCCTCGGCTACGACAACGGCATCGACCGCGAACCCATGGCCGACATCGAACGCCACCCCGACCAGTGGGTCACCTCCACCGTCTGGCCGCCGCACGGCACCCGGACCGCCACCCTGCGCCCCTCCGCCGGCGAGCGGCCCGGCGTCGGCACCCTCGGCCTGCGCAAGGGCACGGGCACCGCCGCCTTCACCGACGACCCGCGGCTGAGCGAGACCGATTGGGCCGCGCAGATCGACACCCCGACCCCCGACAAGGCCGGATTCGTCACCGGGCCCCTCACCCGTGACCTGCGTCTGTCCGGCTCCTCCCAGGTCACCGTCACCGCCACGCCCACCACCGCGACGGCCCACCTGAGCGCCGTCCTCGTCGACCTCGGCCCCGACACCATCCGCGACTACGCGGCGAGCGGCGAGGGCATCAGCACGCTCACCGACCGCACCTGCTGGGGTGCGAGCACCACGGGCGACAGCGCCTGCTTCCGGGAGACCGCCGCCAAGGCCGTCGACGTCGGTCGGACGGTCGTCAGCCGCGGCTGGGCCGACCTCGGCACCTACGCCGACCCCGGCAAGGGCGTCCCGCTCACCCCGGGCAGGGCGTACACCCTCACCCTCGACCTGGCGGCCACCGACCATGTCGTCCCGGCCGGTCACCGGCTCGCATTGATCGTCGCGGGCACCGACCGGGACCTCATCGACCCGCCCGCCGACACCCCCACCCTCACCCTGGACCTGTCCCGCACCTCGGCCCGGGTCCCGTTCGTCGGAGGCGCCGACGCCTTCGCCCGCGCCACGTCCGGGTCCGCGGCGGCCGCGACCCCCGACGCCCGGTCCCCGGACGGCGTACGGACACCGCACCACACGTACCGGATCCCGTAATCCCGCAGGCGGGGTCAGGAGGCGGCCGGGAGCACCAGCCCGGCCGCCTCCTCCGCACAGCCCCACGCCACTGTCACGCCCGCCCCGCCGTGTCCGTAGTGGTGCACCACCGTCCGCCCGTCCGGCAGCTCCGCCCGCTCCAGCCGGACCGTGCTCCGGACCGGCCGCAGCCCGACCCGGTGCTCCAGGACCCGCGCCCCGGCGACCTCCGGCCGCAGGGCCGCGCAGCGCCGCACGATCGCCTCGGCCACCTTCGGATCCGGCTCCAGCGACCACACGTCGTCCTGCGCCGTACCGCCCAGCAGCAGCCGCCCGGCGTGCGGGAACAGACAGGCTGTCTCGCCGTCCGGGCCGGTGGAGACGAGCCAGGTGTCGATGCCGGGGTTCTCCACGACGACGAGCTGCCCCCGTACGGGCCGCACCGACGGGTCCGCCACCAGCCGCCCGGCGTCCAGCCCCGTGCAGTTCACCACCACCGGCGCCTCGGCCTGCGCCAGGTCGGTCACCGTGCGCTCCTCGACCGTGCCGCCCGCCCGCAGCAGCCGCCGCCGGAGCCAGGGCAGATAGGCAGACATGTCGATCAGCGGCAGCCGGGCCCGGACGCCGGGCCCCGCGCCGTACTCACGCGCCGTCGTCCGGCGCAGCCCGGGCAGCCGGCCCGCCGCCCAGCCCTCGACCTCCTCCAGGTCCGTCTCGCCCAGGATGCCGTCGACCAGGCGCACCCCGGTCTCCCCGGGCCGCTCGGCGAGCTCCTCGTAGATCTCCAGCGAGCGCAGCGCCCACACGCGGGCCCGCGCCATCGGCTCGATGTGGTACGGCCACCACAGCGCGCCGGCCACGGCCGAGGTCGTCCGCTCGACCGGGTCGCGCGTCCAGACCCGGACCCGCAGGCCGCGCTCGGCGAGCACGACGGCCGTCGCCAGCCCGATGACCCCGCCGCCGACCACGATCACATCGCCGCTCAACCGAGTGTCCACGCCCGGACGTTAACCGACCGCACCGCCGCACGGCGAGATCGCGGGGAATCCGGCGCGACCGCACCCCCGGACGGCCACTAGGATCTACGACCTGATGACTGCCACCCTCGTCGCCAAGAACCTCGCCGCCGGCCACGGCGACCGCTCCCTCTTCTCCGGGCTCGACCTCGTCGTCGCCCCCGGGGACGTGATCGGGCTGGTCGGTGCCAACGGCGCGGGCAAGTCCACCCTGCTGAAGCTGCTCGCCGGGCTCAGCGCGCCCGAGCAGGGCGAGCTCAGGCTCTCCCCGCCGACCGCGAGCGTCGGCCATCTGCCCCAGGAACCGGAGCGCCGCCCCGGCGAGAGCGTGCGGGACTTCCTCGCCCGCCGCACCGGCGTCGCCGAGGCCCAGCGCACCATGGACGAGGCCACCCAGGCCCTGGTCGACGGAGCGCCCGGCGCCGACGACGCCTATGCGACGAGCCTCGAGCGCTGGCTCGACCTCGGCGGCGCCGACCTCGACGAGCGCGCCGAGGAGGTCACCGACTCGCTCGGCCTCGGAGTCGGCCTCGACCAGCCGATGACCTCCCTGTCCGGCGGTCAGGCCGCCCGCGCCGGCCTCGCCTCCCTCCTGCTGTCCCGCTACGACGTCTTCCTCCTCGACGAGCCGACCAACGACCTCGACCTCGACGGCCTGGAGCGCCTGGAGCGCTTCGTGAAGGGTCTGCGCGCCGGGACCGTCGTCGTCAGCCACGACCGCGAGTTCCTCACCCGCACGGTCACCAAGGTCCTCGAACTGGACCTCGCCCAGCAGCAGATCAACCTCTACGGCGGCGGCTACGACGCCTACCTGGAGGAGCGGGACGTGGCCCGCCGGCACGCCCGCGAGGACTTCGAGGAGTACGCCGACAAGAAGGCGGCCCTCCAGGACCGCGCGCAGACCCAGCGCTCCTGGATGGACAAGGGCGTGAAGAACGCGCGCCGCAAGGCGAGCAACGACAACGACAAGATCGGCCGTAAGTTCCGCAGCGAGGCCAGCGAGAAGCAGGCCGCGAAGGCCCGGCAGACCCAGCGCATGATCGAGCGTCTGGAGACCGTCGAGGAGCCGCGCAAGGAGTGGGAACTGCGCATGGAGATCGCGTCCGCGCCACGCTCCGGCGCGGTGGTCGCCACCCTGCGCGAGGCCGAGGTGCGACGCGGCGACTTCTCCTTCGGGCCGGTGTCCCTGCAGATCGACTGGGCGGACCGGGTCGCGGTCACCGGCGCGAACGGCGCGGGCAAGTCGACCCTCCTCGGCGCGCTCCTCGGCCGGGTCCCGCTGGACGCGGGACAGGCCACCCTGGGCTCGGGCGTCCTGGTGGGCGAGGTCGACCAGGCGCGGCAGCTGTTCCACGGCCCCGAGTCCCTGCTGGACGCGTTCCGCGCGGCCGTACCCGACACCGAACCGGCCGAGGTGCGCACCCTGCTGGCCAAGTTCGGCCTGAAGTCGGACCATGTCACGCGTGCGGCGGCCACCCTGTCACCCGGCGAACGCACCCGCGCGGCCCTCGCGCTGCTCCAGGGCCGGGGCGTCAACCTCCTGGTCCTCGACGAGCCGACCAACCACCTCGACCTCCCGGCCATCGAGCAGCTGGAGTCGGCCCTCGACGCCTATGAGGGCACGCTGCTCCTGGTCACCCACGACCGGCGCATGCTGGACGCGGTCCATGTCACGCGCCGCCTGGAGGTCGCGGACGGCAAGGTGACCGAGCGCTAGGCACCCGAGGGGCGGTACGGTGTGGTCGCGCTCCGCTCCGCCGCCGCGCCACCGCCTCCCTCGCGCCGGCCGCCCCGCTGCGCTGCTGCGGCGGGCGGCCCCCCCCCCCCCGCTGCGGTCGGCCCCCGCCGGAGGACTGGCCCTGACCGTCCTGCGGGGCCGCCTCGTCGTCCAGCCGCAGCGTCAGCGAGATCCGCTTGCGCGGGATGTCGACGTCGAGGACCTTCACCTTGACGATGTCACCGGGCTTGACGACGTCCCTGGGGTCCTTGACGAACGTCTTCGACAGCGCGGACACGTGCGCCAGGCCGTCCTGGTGGACACCGACGTCGATGAACGCCCCGAAGGCCGCCACATTGGTCACGACGCCCTCCAGGACCATCCCGCTGGACAGGTCGGAGATCTTCTCCACGCCGTCCTTGAAGGTGGCCGTCTTGAAGGCGGGCCGCGGGTCGCGCCCGGGCTTCTCCAGCTCCTTGAGGATGTCCGTGACGGTCGGCAGACCGAACGTCTCGTCCACGAAGTCCGTCGGCCGCATGGAGCGCAGCACGCCGGTGTTGCCGATGAGGGACGCCACCTCCTGGCCGGAGGTCTTCACCATGCGCCGCACCACCGGGTACGCCTCCGGGTGCACGCTGGAGGAGTCCAGCGGGTCGCTGCCGCCGCGGATGCGCAGGAAGCCCGCGCACTGCTCGTACGCCTTCGGGCCGAGCCGGGCCACCTTCTTCAGCTCGGAACGCGAGGTGAAGGGCCCGTTGGCGTCCCGGTGCGCCACGATGTTCTCGGCGAGGCCGGTGGAGATGCCGGACACCCGGGACAGGAGCCGCGCCGAGGCCGTGTTGACGTCCACGCCCACGCCGTTCACACAGTCCTCCACCACCGCGTCCAGCGAACGCGACAGCTTCACCTCGGACAGGTCGTGCTGGTACTGGCCGACACCGATCGACTTGGGGTCGATCTTGACCAGCTCGGCGAGCGGATCCTGGAGCCGGCGCGCGATCGACACGGCGCCGCGCAGCGACACGTCCATGTCGGGCAGCTCCTGGGAGGCGAAGGCGGAGGCCGAGTACACCGAGGCCCCCGCCTCGGACACCATCACCTTGGTGAGATTCAGCTCCGGGTGCCTGGTGATGAGTTCACCGGCGAGCTTGTCGGTCTCGCGGGACGCCGTGCCGTTGCCGATGGCGACCAGGTCGACGGTGTGCTCCTTCGCCAGCCGCGCGAGCTTGGCGATCGCCTCGTCCCACTTGTTCGCCGGGACGTGCGGGTAGATCACGTCGGTGGCGACGACCTTGCCGGTCGCGTCCACGACGGCGACCTTCACGCCCGTACGGAAGCCGGGGTCCAGGCCCAGCGTCGCGCGCGTGCCGGCCGGGGCGGCGAGCAGCAGGTCGCGGAGGTTGGCGGCGAAGACGTCGACGGCCTCGTCCTCGGCGGCCGTGCGCAGCCGCAGCCGCAGGTCGATGCCGAGGTGGACGAGGATGCGGGTGCGCCAGGCCCAGCGGACGGTGTCCGTCAGCCACTTGTCGCCCGGCCGGCCGCGGTCGGAGATGTCGAACCGGCGTGCCACGATCCCCTCGTACGACGAGGGACCGGGCTGCTCGGAGGGCTCCTCCGGCTCCAGGACGAGGTCGAGGACCTCCTCCTTCTCGCCGCGCAGCATCGCCAGGACGCGGTGCGAGGGCAGCGCGGTGAAGGGCTCGGCGAAGTCGAAGTAGTCGGCGAACTTCGCGCCCGCCTCCTCCTTGCCGTCGCGCACCTTGGCGGCGAGCCGCCCGCGCCCCCACATGCGCTCGCGCAGCTCGCCGATCAGGTCGGCGTCCTCCGAGAACCGCTCGGTGAGGATCGACCGCGCGCCGTCCAGCGCGGCCTGCGGATCGGCGACGCCCTTGTCGGCGTCGACGAACGCGGCGGCCGCCGCGAGCGGATCGACCGTCGGGTCGCCGAGCAGTCCCTCGGCGAGCGGTTCGAGGCCCGCCTCGCGCGCGATCTGCGCCTTGGTGCGCCGCTTGGGCTTGTACGGCAGGTAGATGTCCTCCAGCCGCGCCTTCGTCTCGGCGCCGAGGATCTGCGCCCGGAGCGCGTCGGTGAGCTTGCCCTGCTCGCCCACCGACTCCAGGATCGCCGTCCGCCGCTCCTCCAGCTCCCGCAGGTAGCGCAGCCGCTCCTCGATCGTGCGCAGCTGCGCGTCGTCGAGCATCTCGGTCGCTTCCTTGCGGTAGCGGGCGATGAAAGGCACCGTCGAGCCGCCGTCGAGCAGCTCCACGGCGGCCTTCACCTGCCGCTGCCGTACGCCGAGTTCCTCGGCGATCCTGCCTTCGATGGACCCTACTTCGATGGACCCGGGTGTCGTCACGATCCCGTACCGCCTTCTCCACTGAGGTTGCGCGGCAATTGTGGCAGGTGACACCGACACTCGGGGATCAGGGCGCGGCCATCAGGCCCTGCGGCTCCTGGTGGAGCCCGAGGCTCCGCCGAAGAGCCGGGCCAGCGCCCGGAAAGGCAGCGTCACCACGGTGGCGACGGCGCCACCGATCTGGCGCAGGACGTCTGCGATCGCACGGAACACGAGCTTCCCCTTTTCGTTCTTCGTCTTGCGTTCTTCGTCTTGCGTTCTTCGTCGTCCGGCGGCTCCGGCCGACAAGGACCGGGTACCTCGAGATCGTCGGGTCATGCCGGCGGGTCGTGGCAGGAAAGGTGGGGAACCCGTCATTGCCGCCCTGCGCCCCGCCCGCGAAGAATCGTCCCCATGCCGCAGCGAACCGTTCCCACCGTTCTCATCGTGCTCTTCGACGGAGTCCAGAGTCTCGACGTGACCGGCCCCCTGGAGGTCTTCGCGGGCGCCGAGCGGCACACCCCGGGCACCTACCGGATCCGTACGGCCTCCCTGGACGGCGCTCCCGTGCGCACCTCCAGCGGGCTGACCCTCGTGCCGGACGAGGCCCTCACGCGCGCGTGCGACCCGCACACGCTGCTCGTCCCCGGCGGCCTGGGCACCCGCCGCCCGGACGCCGCGCCGCTGACGGACTGGCTGCGCGTGCACGCCCCGCGCGCGGAGCGCCTCGCCTCGGTCTGCACCGGCGCGACCCTGCTCGCCGCGGCGGGTCTGCTGGACGGCCGCCGGGCGACGACCCACTGGGCGTACTGCGACCGGCTCGCCCGCGACCACCCGGCCGTGCGGGTCGACCCGGACCCGATCTACGTCCGGGACGGGCACGTCCACACCTCGGCCGGCGTCACCTCCGGCATCGACCTGGCCCTCGCCCTGGTCGAGGAGGACCTCGGCCGTGACGCGGCCCTGACCATCGCCCGGCACCTGGTCGTCTTTCTGCGCCGGCCCGGGAACCAGGCCCAGTTCAGCGCGCAGCTGGCCGCCCAGACGGCCGAGCGCGCGCCCCTGCGGGAGGTCCAGCACTGGATCACCGAGCATCCCGCCGCCGACCTGAGCGTCGAGTCGCTCGCCGCCCGCGCCCTGCTCTCCCCGCGCCACTTCGCCCGCGCCTTCCGTGACGAGACCGGCATGACGCCCGGCCGCTATGTCGACCGGGTCCGCCTGGAGCACGCCCGCCGTCTGCTGGAGGACACGGCCGACGGCGTCGAGGAGATCTCCCGCGCCAGCGGCTACGGCACCCCCGAGGCCATGCGGCGCGCCTTCGTCAAGGCGCTCGGGACGCCCCCGGCGGAGTACCGCCGCCGGTTCCGTCCCGCACCCGTCCACTGAAGCCCCGTCAGCCCGTGAAAGGAACCCATCAGCCCGTGAAAGGAACCCATGCAGATCGCCGTCGTCGTCTACGACCGCTTCACCGCCCTCGACGTCGTGGGCCCGTACGAGATGCTGTCCCGCGCCCCGGGCGCCGAGATCGTCCTCGTGGCCGAGGAGAGAGGACCCGTGCGCACGGAGACCGGCTTCCTGGCGGTCACCGCCGACCGGGCGCTGTCCGAGGTCCCCGCCCCCGACATCGTGATCGTCTCCGGGGGACCCGGCCAGAGCGCGCTGATGGAGCACGAGCCCCTGCTCGACTGGCTCCGGACCGCCGACGCCACCAGCACCTGGACGACGTCCGTGTGCTCAGGATCCCTGCTGCTCGCGGCCGCCGGTCTCCTCGAAGGCCGCCGCGCCACCTCCCACTGGCTGGCCCTGGACCGGCTCGCGGAGTTCGGTGTCGAACCGACCGGCGAACGCGTCGTCTTCGACGGCAAGTACGTCACCGCGGCCGGCGTCTCGTCCGGCATCGACATGGGCCTCGCCCTGCTCGGCCGGATCGCGGGCGACGACCATGCCCGGTCCGTCCAGCTGGGCACGGAGTACGACCCGCAGCCGCCCTACGACGCCGGCGCCCCGCACAAGGCACCGGCCCACCTCGTGGAGAAGCTGCGGGCCCGCAGCCGCTTCATCCTGACGTAGTCCAGGTGAAGCGCGGTTCCCTGCGCTCCAGGAACGCGGCGACGCCCTCCGCGGTGTCGCCGCTGCCGCGCGCCTGCGCGCTCCAGTGGGCGTCCCGGTCCCCGCGGCCGTTCGCGAACTCCTTGGCGGCGGCCTGCGTCAGCTGCGAACGGGACACCAGCACGCGGGTGAACTCCGCGACCCGCTCCTCGAGTCCGTCGACGGGCAGCACCTCGTCGACCAGACCCGTGCGCAGCGCCCGCTCGGTGTCGATCAACTCGCCGGAGAACAGCAGGTACTTGGCGGTGGCCGGGCCCACCAGGGACACCAGGCGCCGGGTGGCGGTGGACGGGTAGACGATCCCGAGCTTCGCCGGTGTCACCCCGAACTGCGCGCCCTCCTCGGCGAACCGCAGGTCGCAGGCCGCGGCGAGCTGGGCGCCACCGCCGACGCAGTGCCCCCGGACCGCCGCCAGGGTCGGCTTCGGGAAGGCCGCCAGGGCCTCCTCGGCACGCACCGCCAGCTCCTGCGCCTCCTCCGGCGACTCCCGGAGCGTGGAGATGTCGGCGCCGGCGCAGAAGGTGCCGCCCGCGCCGGTCAGCACCAGCGCCCGCACCGCCGGGTCGGCGGCCAGGGTGTCGAGCAACGGGGGCAGCGCCGCCCACATCGCGGCTGTCATGGCGTTGCGCTTTGCCGGGTGGTGCAGGACGACGGTGGCGACCGCGTCGGTGACGCCGTGCAGCAGATCGGGCTCCATGCCCCGGATGCTAACCACCAGCTCGTCCGCATGATCGGGAACGGCCGATGTGAGAGGCACGACACCGGCGGCAAAGGGAATCAGAGACGGTCAAAGGGAACCAATGACGGCCAAAGGGGAGGAGCGGCGCCGCCGAACCCGTACAACCCGAAGAGTGCGCGAAGACGGCGCGGAGAGGACAGAAAACGGTCCCGCGGTCGACTCCGTCGTCCGGGACCGGTCGGAAACGTTCGATAACTGCTGACTTCTGTTCAGTCATCCGGAGGGAAGGGCCTCGGTACCAACACTTCACGTGTGGTGACAATCGAGCGCGAGGGTGGCGACCGGACGATGGACGATCAAGGGCGCGGGCCCGACCCACGCCCAGAGGGCACCCCGGGGGACCCTTCCGAATCCTCCGCGGAAGCCGTGCTCCGGCCGCTGCCCTACGAAGGCGTCTGGCGCTTCACCGCGCCCGCCGTGGACGCCTCGGTCCCGCAGGCGCGACACGCCGTGCGGGACCTGCTGTACCGGCAGGGAGTGCCGGTCTCCGACGACCTGGCCCAGGGCCTCCTGCTGATCGTCTCCGAACTGGTGACCAACGCCGTCCGGCACGCGGCGGTGCTGTCGCCGGTGCTCGCCGTGGAGGTGGCGGTCGGGGCCGAGTGGGTGCGGGTGTCGGTGGAGGACAACCATCCCTACCGTCCGACCGCCCTGGAGGCCGACCACGGCCGCACCGGCGGCCGTGGACTGCTGCTGGTGAGGGAGATCACCCTGGAGGCGGGCGGGGTCTGCGACGTCGAGCACACCGCGGGCGGCGGCAAGGTGATCTGGGCCGCCCTGCCGCTCAAGCCCGTGCGGGTGCCCTGAGGGTCACCAGCCGGCCGACGGCCCCGTCAGCTCTCTGACCGCCGGGCGTGCCGCGTCCAGCACGGTCATGAACCAGGACGAGAACGGGTCCCCGGCGTGCCGCTCCGCCAGCTCGGCGGGCGTCACGAAGGCCGTGTCGCCGACCTCCTCCGCGTCCGGCCGCAGCGGGGACTGCACCAGCCCCACGAACAGGTGGTTGTACTCCTGCTCGACCAGACCCGACTCCGGGTCCGGGTGGTTGTAGCGGACCGTGCCCGCCTCGGCGAGCAGCGACGGGGAGACGCCGAGCTCCTCGAAGGTGCGCCGCGCGGCCGCCGCGAACGGCGCCTCGCCGGGGTAGGGGTGACCGCAGCAGGTGTTGGACCACACGCCGGGGGAGTGGTACTTGCCGAGCGCCCGCTGCTGGAGCAGCAGCCGGCCCCGCTCGTCGAAGAGGAACACGGAGAAGGCGCGGTGCAGCTGCCCCGGCGGCTGATGGGCGGCCAGCTTCTCCGCGGTGCCGATCGTGACGCCGTTCTCGTCGACCAGCTCCAGCAAGATCGCGTCCGCGGTGCCGTTCGACGACGTCTGTGTCGCGGTGGCAGGTGTGATCGGCATACCCATCCTTAGCATCGGTCCTCGCGTCCCCAGTCTGCCGTACGCGTCCGGCACTCCCGGCACTTCACGCGAAAGCGCGCATGTCCCGCGCGGCAAGGGGCCCGGTAGGTGATCTTGCCCGGCGCCGGGAGCGGGGAACCGTCCGGAACGTCTGTGCGGATCACGCGGCGTTACCGTCGGCCCGCGCTCAGTGACAGAGCCGCGCCTCGTGCTCCGCGTGCCCGCTCGGCTCCAGCTGGAAGGTGCAGTGCTCCACGTCGAAGTGGTGGCCCAGGCAGCCCTGGAGCTCGTGCAGCATCTTCTCGTGGCCGATCGCGTTCAGTACGTCCGAGCGCACCACCACGTGCGCAGACAGCACCGGCATCCCGGAGGTGATGGTCCACGCGTGCAGATCGTGGACGTCCTCCACCCCGTCGAGAGCGAGGATGTGGGACCGCACCTCCGCCATGTCGACGTCCTTGGGCGCCGACTCCAGCAGGACGTCGAGCGTCTCGCGCAGCAGCTTCAGGGTGCGCGGCACGATCATCAGGCCGATGACGAGCGAGGCGATCGGGTCGGCGGTCTGCCAGCCGGTGGTCAGGATCACCACCGCCGAGATCAGCACCGCCACCGACCCCAGCGCGTCCGCCGCCACCTCCAGGAACGCCCCGCGCACGTTCAGGCTCTCCGACTGGCCGCGGATCAGCAGCGACATCGAGATCATGTTGGCGACCAGGCCGATCCCGCCGAACCAGATCATCAGTCCGCCCTCGGTGGTGGCGGGGGTGAAGAACCGCTGGACCGCCTCGTACAGGACGTAGCCGCCGACGCCGAGCAGCAGCAGACAGTTGGCGAGGGCGGCGAGGATCTCGGCGCGGGCCAGTCCGAAGGTGCGGTTCGCGCTCGGCGGCCGGTTGGCGAAATGGATGGCGAGCAGCGCCATGCCCAGGCCCAGCGCGTCCGTCGCCATGTGCGCGGCGTCCGCGACCAGTGCGAGGGAGTCCGCGAGCACCCCGCCGACGATCTCGACGACCATGACGCCGAGCGTGATCGACAGGGCGACGCGCAGCCTGCCCCGGTACGCCGCCGCGGCCGTGGCGGTGGCCGGCACGTGGGTGTGCGTATGACCGTGGTCGTGCCCAGCCCCCATGGCAGCAGCCCTTCTGTGGTCCGTCGTGGGCCGTCGTGTTCTGCCCCGCGATCACAGTGAACTACGGGTGGGGGGTATCCGGCAACGCGGCACTGAACACCGTTGTCATGTGCCCTGACCTGCGGAAACGAATTGCAGGTCAGGGCATCCGCAGCTGCTGCTCGCGGGGGTGCGGCTGCCGGCCCGGCGGGCGGCGGGAAAACGCGCGGGCCGCCGACGCGCTCCCCGGCCCGGTCGTGCCCCCCGGTCGTGGCACCCGTGCCGGATGCGCCCGGCGCCCCAATGCCCCGGATGCCCCGAAGTCTGCGATCCATCCGTTCCGGCGGGGATGAGTCATCTCATGCCGGAAGTTCCCGTCCCGACCGGTACGGACGCCCCGGCCCGGTGGACAATGTCCTGGATGTCGGCACTTGGGTTCGCGGTTTGTCGCCCGGGCCGCCGATCACCGATGATGATCTCGGCAAAGGCCGGTTCAAGCCGAGTTCAAGCCGTGCTGCCGGACTGCGTCGATCTGCCTGAACGGGCGGTGAACACGGCGTTCCCGGCATCCGATAGCCTCTGCCGACATGCCGCCCGCCTGGTGCGGCCACTGGTGAAGTCGCCGGTGCGTCCCAGGGGCGCCTCCATCGTGTACATGACCGGCGTGAACGCGCCGGACCCAGGGAGTGAGTTCGGTTGTCGACCGCCATCCTCACCGGCTCGCCGGTCCCCGGATCGTCGATCGAGGGCGATCTGCGGTCCCTCGGCTTCGACGTCCGGACCGCCTCCGACGCCGGTGACGCCGAGGCCCTCCTCGCCGCCGTCCCCGGCGACCAGCGCGTCGCCGTCGTGGACGCCCGCTTCGTGGGTCACGAGCACGCGCTGCGTCTCGGCCTGACCGATCCCCGCTTCCCGCTCGGCGCGATCCCGGGCGCGGTGACCGCGCAGCCGGCCGGCCGGCAGGCCCTGACCCGCGCGATGGCCAGGGAGAACTCGGCGAGCGCCGGCACCGCCCACGGGGGCGCCCTCGCGTCGGCGAGGTCGAGCGTGGGAAACCTCGACAGCATCGACAGCATCGACAGCCTCGCCGACCGGGTCGTCGCCGCCCTGGACGCCGACGGCGCCGTCGTGCACCGTCCCGAACTGGGCAGTCTGGTCGCGGAGGTCCCGGCCGACCCGCAGGCCCGCAACGAGGCACGGCAGGCCGTCGCCGCCGTCGACGACGAGGCCGTCCGCCTGAAGTCGGCCGTGAAGGCGCGCGACGGCTTCTTCACCACGTACTGCATCAGCCCGTACTCGCGCTACATCGCCCGCTGGTGCGCCCGCCGCGGCCTCACCCCCAACCAGGTCACCACCGCCTCGCTGATCACCGCGCTGATCGCGGCGGCCTGCGCGGCCACCGGCACCCGGGGCGGGTTCGTCGCGGCCGGCGTGCTGCTGATCGCGTCCTTCGTCCTTGACTGCACCGACGGGCAGCTCGCCCGTTACTCCTTGCAGTACTCCACGCTCGGCGCCTGGCTCGACGCCACCTTCGACCGGGCCAAGGAGTACGCCTACTACGCGGGTCTCGCGCTCGGCGCGGCCCGGGGCGGCGGCGGTGACGACGTATGGGCCCTGGCGCTGGGCGCGATGGTCCTGCAGACCTGCCGGCACGTCGTGGACTTCTCCTTCAACGAGGCCAACCACGACGCCACCGCCAACACCAGCCCCACCGCGGCCCTCTCCGACAAGCTCGACAGCGTCGGCTGGACGGTCTGGGTGCGGCGGATGATAGTCCTGCCCATCGGTGAACGATGGGCCATGATCGCCGTTCTCACCGCTGCCACCACCCCCCGCATCACCTTCTACGCGCTGCTCGTCGGCTGCGCGTTCGCGGCGACCTACACCACGGCGGGCCGGGTCCTGCGCTCGCTGACCCGCAAGGCCAGGCGGACGGACCGGGCGGCGCAGGCACTGGCGGACCTCGCGGACAGCGGCCCGCTCACCGAGCTCCTGGTCCGCACGCTGCCTGCCGGCATCCGCATCCCGGCCCCGCTCAGCGCGGTCGTCGGCGTGCTCCTGCTGGTTCTCGCCGCCTCGCTGGACGGGCCGGGCTTCTCGCTCCTCCTGGCCGCCGTCCTGTACGTCCTGCTCTCCGCCGACGCCCTCCTGCGCCCCCTCAAGGGCGCCCTCGACTGGCTGGTCCCGCCGCTCTTCCGGGCCGGGGAGTACTGCACCGTCCTCATCCTCGCGGCCAAGGCCGATGTGAACGGAGCGCTTCCCGCGGCTTTCGGGCTGGTGGCCGCCGTCGCCTACCATCACTACGACACGGTGTACCGCATCCGCGGCAACGCCGGAGCGCCGCCGGCCTGGCTGGTGCGCGCCATCGGGGGGCAGGACGGGCGCACGCTGCTCGTCGTCGTGCTGGCCGTGCTGCTCACCGCTTCGCAGTTCACGGTCGCGCTCACGGTCCTCGCCGTGGTCGTCGCCCTCGTGGTGCTCCTCGAGAGCATCCGCTTCTGGGTCGCCGCCCACCGGGCAGGCGCCCCGTCCGTACACGATGAAGGAGAACCCGCATGATCGGCCTCGTGCTGGCGGCCGGCGCCGGACGGCGTCTGCGCCCCTACACCGACAGCCTGCCCAAGGCGCTGGTGCCGGTGGGGCCCGCGGGTATAGAGGGCGAGCCCACGGTTCTGGACCTGACGCTCGGCAACTTCGCCGAGATCGGTCTGACCGAGGTCGCGGTCATCGTCGGCTACCGCAAGGAGGCCGTCTATGAGCGCAAGGCGGCGCTGGAGGCGAAGTACGGCCTCAAGCTCACCCTCATCGACAACGACAAGGCCGAGGAGTGGAACAACGCTTACTCCCTGTGGTGCGGCCGTGACGCCCTCAAGGACGGGGTGATCCTCGCCAACGGCGACACCGTCCACCCGGTGTCCGTCGAGCACACGCTGCTCGCCGCCCGCGGCGAGGGCAGGCAGATCATCCTCGCGCTCGACACCGTGAAGTCCCTCGCCGACGAGGAGATGAAGGTCGTCGTCGACCCCGACCTGGGCGTCCAGCGGATCACCAAGCTGATGGACCCGGCCGATGCCACCGGCGAGTACATCGGCGTCACCCTCATCGAGGGCGACGCGGCCCCCGCACTGGCCGAGGCGCTCAAGACCGTGTGGGAGAGCGACCCGCAGCAGTTCTACGAGCACGGCTACCAGGAGCTCGTCGACGGCGGCTTCCGCATCGACGTGGCACCGATCGGCGACGTCGCGTGGGTCGAGATCGACAACCACGACGATCTCGCCCGTGGACGGGAGATCGCGTGCCAGTACTGACCCGGCTGATCCCCTCACCGGTCGTCGTGGACATCCGCCCGGGTGCCCTCGACGACCTGGTCGGGGTCCTCGCCGACGAGCGCATCTCGCACTCGGGCAAGCTCGCGATCGCCGTCAGCGGCGGCTCGGGCGCCCGGCTGCGCGAGCGCCTCACCCCGGCCCTGCCCGGCGCCACCTGGTACGAGGTCGGCGGCGGAACCCTCGACGACGCCGTCCAGCTGGCCACCGACATAAAGGCCGGCCACTTCGACGCGGTCGTCGGCCTGGGCGGCGGCAAGATCATCGACTGCGCCAAGTTCGCCGCGGCACGCGTGGGCCTCCCGCTGGTCGCCGTGCCGACGAACCTCGCGCACGACGGCCTGTGCTCGCCGGTCGCCACCCTCGACAACGACGCGGGGCGCGGCTCCTACGGTGTGCCGAACCCGATCGCCGTCGTGATCGACCTGGACGTCATCCGCGAGGCCCCGGTCCGCTATGTGCGGGCCGGTATCGGTGACGCCGTCTCCAACATCTCCGCCATCGCGGACTGGGAGCTCGCCAACCGGATCAAGGGCGAGAAGATCGACGGCCTCGCCGCCGCGATCGCCCGGCAGGCCGGCGAGGCGGTGCTGCGCCACCCGGGCGGCATCGCGGACACCGACTTCCTCCAGGTGCTGGCCGAGGCGCTGGTGCTCAGCGGCATCGCGATGTCGGTGTCGGGCGACTCCCGCCCGTCCTCCGGCGCGTGCCACGAGATCAACCACGCCTTCGACCTGCTCTTCCCCAAGCGGGCGGCCGCCCACGGCGAGCAGTGCGGACTCGGTGCGGCCTTCGCGATGTACCTGCGCGGAGCGCACGAGGAGTCGGCCTACATGGCCCAGGTGCTGCGCCGCCACGGGCTTCCGGTCCTGCCGCAGGAGATCGGCTTCACGGTGGACGAGTTCGTCCGTGCCGTGGAGTTCGCTCCCGAGACCCGGCCGGGCCGCTACACGATCCTCGAACACCTCGACCTCAAGACCGAACAGATCAAGGACATCTACGCCGACTATGTCAAGGCCATCGGTAGCTGAACTCAGACCGGTCGTCCACCCTCCGGGGGTGAAGGACCGGCGCAGCGGTGAGCACTGGATGGGACGCCTCTACATGCGTGAGGTGTCCCTGCGGGTCGACCGCTACCTGGTCAACACCAGGGTCACGCCCAACCAGCTCACGTACCTGATGACCGTCTTCGGCGTGCTCGCCGCCCCGGCCCTGCTGGTGCCGGGGATCACGGGCGCCGTGCTCGGCGTTGTGTGCGTCCAGATGTACCTGCTGCTGGACTGCGTGGACGGCGAGATCGCCCGCTGGAAGAAGCAGTACTCGCTGGGCGGGGTCTATCTGGACCGGGTCGGGGCGTATCTCACCGACGCCGCGGTCCTGGTCGGCTTCGGCCTGCGCGCCGCCGACCCGTGGGGCACCGGACGTATCGACTGGCTCTGGGCCTTCCTCGGCACGCTGGCCGCGCTCGGCGCGATCCTGATCAAGGCGGAGACCGACCTGGTAGGCGTCGCCCGGCACCAGACCGGCAAAGCCCCGGTCCAGGAGTCCGCGGCCGAGATGCGCTCCTCCAAGATGGCGCTGGCCCGCCGGGCCGCCTCGGCGCTCCAGTTCCACCGGCTGATCCTCGGCATCGAGGCGTCCCTGCTGATCCT
The DNA here is from genome assembly GCA_001298545.1 of Actinobacteria bacterium OV320. Lineage (GTDB taxonomy): Bacteria > Actinomycetota > Actinomycetes > Streptomycetales > Streptomycetaceae > Streptomyces > Streptomyces coriariae. The sequence goes on along the minus strand of LJCX01000027.1, from coordinate 474,929 downwards.
GGTGCTGGCGGTCGTCGACCAGGTGCGCGACGACCTGTTCTTCTCCCGGCTCGGCGTGGCCGTGCTGGCCGGCATCGCGCTGCTGCAGACCCTGCTGCACCTGGTGTCCATCCTCGCGTCGAGCAGGCTGAAGTGAGCGCGCCCGGGAAGGTCGGCGCGGTCGTCATCACCATGGGCAACCGCCCCGACGAGCTGAGATCCCTGCTGGACTCGATCGCCAAGCAGGACGGCGACCGGGTCGAGGTGGTCGTGGTCGGCAACGGCTCGCCCGTCCCGGACGTCCCCGAGGGCGTCCGGACGATCGAGCTGCCTGAGAACCTCGGCATCCCCGGCGGCCGCAACGTCGGCATCGAGGCCTTCGGACCCAGCGGCCGGGACGTCGACGTCCTGCTGTTCCTGGACGACGACGGTCTCCTGGCCCACCACGACACGGCCGAGCTGTGCCGCCGGGCCTTCGACGCCGATCCGAAGCTGGGCATCGTCAGTTTCCGGATCGCCGACCCGGAGACCGGTGTCACCCAGCGCCGCCACGTACCCCGGCTGCGCGCCTCGGACCCGATGCGCTCCTCCCGGGTCACCACGTTCCTCGGGGGCGCCAACGCCGTGCGCACCAAGGTCTTCGCGGAGGTGGGCGGACTCCCGGACGAGTTCTTCTACGCCCACGAGGAGACCGACCTGGCATGGCGGGCCCTCGACGCGGGCTGGATGATCGACTACCGGTCCGACATGGTGCTGTACCACCCGACGACCGCGCCCTCGCGGCACGCGGTGTACCACCGCATGGTCGCCCGCAACCGGGTCTGGCTGGCCCGGCGCAACCTTCCCGCTCCGCTGGTCCCCGTCTATCTCGGGGTCTGGCTGCTGCTCACCCTGGCGCGCCGCCCCTCGGGGTCCGCGCTGAAGGCGTGGTTCGGCGGTTTCCGGGAAGGCTGGAGCACTCCGTGCGGACCTCGTAGGCCCATGAAGTGGCGTACGGTGTGGCGGCTGACCCGACTGGGCCGGCCCCCGGTGATCTGACAAGCTCGTCCCTGAGGGCACCCCGGGCCGTACCGCGGGCCCCCCGGCTCATGCCGGCCTCGTCAAGGCTGCGCATCCCGAAGACGAAAGTTTCCTACCTGTGAGTGAGACAACGCATGACGTCGGAGTCGTGGTGACTGCGCCTCCGTCGCCCGACGAGGGCCTCACGGCGGCGCAGCTGGCCGCCAAGTACGGGCTGGCCGTGAGCGGCGCCCGGCCTGCGCTGCGGGAGTACGTCCGGCAGCTCTGGGGGCGCCGGCACTTCATCATGGCGTTCTCCCGGGCGAAACTGGCCTCCCAGTACAGCCAGGCCAAACTCGGCCAGCTGTGGCAGGTGGCCACGCCGCTGCTGAACGCGGCCGTGTACTTCATGATCTTCGGCCTGCTCCTCAACGCCGGCCGGGGGATGTCGAAGGAGGTGTACATCCCCTTCCTCGTCACGGGCGTCTTCGTGTTCACCTTCACGCAGAGCTCGGTGATGACCGGCGTCCGGGCGATCTCGGGCAACCTCGGCCTGGTCCGCGCGCTGCACTTCCCGCGTGCCTCACTGCCGATCTCGTTCGCCCTGCAGCAACTTCAGCAACTGCTGTACTCGATGCTGGTGCTGTTCCTGGTCGTGATCGGCTTCGGCAGCTACCCGGACGCCTCCTGGACGCTGATCGTCCCGGTGCTCGCCCTCCAGTTCTGCTTCAACTCCGGTCTGGCGCTGATCTTCGCCCGGGCCGGCGCGAAGACCCCGGACCTGGCGCAGCTGATGCCGTTCGTGATGCGGACGTGGATGTACGCGTCCGGCGTGATGTTCTCCATCCCCGTCTTCCTCGCGGACAAGCCGCAGTGGGTGGCCAACATCCTGCAGTGGAACCCGGCCGCCATCTACATGGACCTGATGCGCTTCGCGCTCATCGAGGAGTACGGCGCCGAGAACCTTCCCGCGCACGTCTGGGCGGTCGCGGGCGGCTGGGCCGTCCTCGTCGCCGTCGGCGGCTTCGTGTACTTCTGGCAGGCGGAGGAGAGGTACGGCCGTGGTTGAGCCGCTCGCGGGACAACGGATCCCGACCGTCATCGCCGACGAGGTCCACATCGTCTACCGCGTCAACGGCGCCAAGTCCGGCAAGGGCAGCGCCACCGCGGCGCTCAGCCGCATCGTCAAGCGCGGCCGCCGCGAGGGCGAGGAACGCGGGGTGCGCAAGGTGCACGCCGTGCGCGGCGTCTCCTTCGTCGCCCACCGCGGCGAGGCCGTCGGCCTGATCGGCTCCAACGGCTCCGGCAAGTCCACGCTGCTGCGCGCCATCGCCGGTCTGCTGCCGCCAGAGAGCGGCAAGGTCTACACCGACGGCCAGCCCTCGCTGCTCGGCGTCAACGCGGCCCTGATGAACGACCTCACCGGCGAGCGCAACGTCACCCTCGGCGGGCTCGCCATGGGCATGTCCCGCGAGCAGATCAAGGAGCGCTACCAGGAGATCGTCGACTTCTCCGGCATCAACGAGAAGGGCGACTTCATCACCCTGCCGATGCGCACCTACTCCTCCGGCATGCAGGCCCGGCTGCGCTTCTCCATCGCCGCCGCCAAGGACCACGACGTCCTGATGATCGACGAGGCCCTGGCCACCGGCGACGCGAAGTTCCGGGGGCGCTCCGAGGAACGCATCCGGGAGCTGCGCGAGCACGCCGGCACGGTGTTCCTGGTGAGCCACAGCAACAAGTCGATCAGGGACACCTGTGACCGCGTGCTGTGGCTGGAACGCGGCGAACTACGGCTGGACGGCCCGACCGAAGAGGTCATGAGGGAATACGAGAAGTTCTCGGGCAAGTAGCGCGATTCGGCCAGGGCCCCGCCGGAACTGTCCGGCGGGGCCCTGCGTCTGCAAAGGAAACGTCAACTCCGGGTCAGCCTAGGAATCTTGACGCCAATCGGTGTGTTGTTGTGATGTCCCGGACACCCCCGCGAACCGTGCCGCGTTGTACAACGTAAGCTGGACCGGCCCCCGAATCGCGCCAAGTGGGGCGAAATCGCGCAGTGCCCGCCGTCGGGGACGCCGCGCGGGCGGCTCGGCGGCGTGTCCGAAATAGTGTGTATTAGGTCGGCAGTGTAGAACGGGAGATGTGACGGCGATGGCTACGGAAACTCCCCAGATCGACGCGAGCCGTGCCGTCCCCGCCCCGGGCGGCGGACGATGACGGCGCCCGCCGCGTCACGCATCGGTGACCCGGAGCGCGGCACGCTCGACAAGGCCGCGGACGAGAACTTCCCGGTGGCCCCCTTCTTTCTGCCCAGGGCCTGGCGCGACGACCTGATGGCCGTGTACGGCTTCGCCCGGCTCGTCGACGACATCGGCGACGGTGACCTCGCCCCCGGCGGCGCGGACGCCCGGCTGCTCGGCGTGTCGGCCACCGCGGCCGAGGACCGCCTCGCCCTGCTGGACGCCTTCGAGGCCGATCTGTGTCGGGTCTTCGACGGATCCGACGGCCCGCCCCGGCACCCCCTGCTGCGTCGCCTCCAGCCGACCGTCCGCCGTCGCTCGCTCGGCCGTGAGCCCTTTCTCGGCCTGATCGCCGCCAACCGGCAGGACCAGCTCGTCACGCGCTACGAGACCTTCGACGACCTCCTCGCCTACTGCGAGCTGTCGGCCAATCCCGTGGGCCGGCTGGTCCTCGCCGTCACCGGCGCCGCCACCCCCGAGCGGATCCGCCGCTCCGACGCGATCTGTACCGCGCTGCAGATCGTCGAGCATCTCCAGGACGTGTCCGAGGACCTCGGCCGCGACCGTGTCTATCTGCCCGCCGCGGACATGAAGCGCTTTCACGTCAAGGAATCGGATCTGGCCACGAACACCGCGGGCGCGTCGGTGCGCGCGCTGGTCGCGTACGAAGCGGAACGCGCCCGCGAACTGCTGAATGAAGGCGCCCCCCTGGTGGGTAGCGTTCACGGCAGGCTGAGGCTGTTGCTCGCGGGTTTCGTGGCGGGGGGAAGCGCGGCGATCAAGGCGATCGCCGCCGCCGGGTACGACGTACTTCCCGGCCCGCCCAAGCCCGGCAGGCTCCGGCTGCTGCGCGAGGTGGGCGTGACCCTGCGAGGAGAGGGGTGATCCGGGCCGTGGAGCCGTCACCACACGTGTCCGCGCCGGTACTCGCCGCCTACGGCTACTGCGAGACCGTCACCGGACAGCAGGCCCGTAACTTCGCGTACGGCATCCGGCTGCTGCCCACGCCCAAGCGCCGCGCGATGTCGGCGCTGTACGCCTTCTCGCGCCGTGTCGACGACATCGGCGACGGCGCCCTGGACCGCGAGGTCAAGGCCGCCAGGCTCGAGGAGACCCGGGCGCTGCTCGCCCGGGTCCGCGCGGGCGAGGTCGAGGAGGACGACACCGACCCCGTCGCGGTCGCCCTCGCGCACACGGCCCGGGCCTTCCCCGTCCCGCTGCGCGGCCTGGACGAGCTGATCGACGGCGTCCTGATGGACGTGCGCGGCGAGACCTATGAGACCTGGGACGACCTGAAGGCGTACTGCCGCTGTGTGGCGGGCGCCATCGGGCGGCTCTCGCTCGGCGTGTTCGGCACCGAACCAGGGGCGCGCGGCGCCGAGCGCGCGCCGGAGTACGCCGACACGCTCCGGCTCGCGCTCCAGCTCACGAACATCCTCCGAGACGTCCGCGAGGACGCCGAGGGCGGCCGCACCTATCTGCCCGCCGACGACCTCGCGAAGTTCGGCTGCTCGGCCGGGTTCGACGGGCCGAAGCCGCCGGAGGGATCCGACTTCGCGGGTCTCGTGCACTTCGAGGTGCGGCGGGCCCGCGCCCTCTTCGCCGAGGGCTACCGGCTGCTTCCCCTGCTCGACCGGCGCAGCGGCGCCTGTGTCGCCGCCATGGCGGGCATCTACCGCCGTCTCCTCGACCGCATCGAGCGCGACCCCGAGGCGGTGCTGCGCGGCCGGGTCTCGCTGCCCGGCCGGGAGAAGGCCTTCGTGGCCGTACGCGGGCTGTCGGGCCTGGACGCCCGGCATGTGTCGCGGCGGACCGTCAGGAGGCACCTCTGATGGGCGCGACCGGTGACGAAGTGGGCCAAGGTGATTCCACCGGCGAAAAGCGGCACGCAACCCTCCGGTGCGGCGCGGCGTCCCTGACTGCGACGGCCAGCGGTGCAGAGTTCAAACACCATGGCCGGTCCGCACGGGAGGGTGCAGGATGAACGACGAGCAACTCGCGGACGCCTCGGAAGCGTCCGGCCCTTCGGGGCGCACCGCCGTCGTCGTCGGGGGAGGGCTCGCCGGGGTGACCGCCGCGCTCGCGCTCGCCGACGCGGGCGTACGCGTCACCCTGCTCGAAGGCCGGCCCCGGCTCGGCGGCCTGGCCTTCTCCTTCCGGCGCGGCGAACTGACCGTGGACAACGGCCAGCACGTGTACCTGCGTTGCTGCACCGCCTACCGCTGGTTCCTCGAGCGCATCGAGGGCAGCGCGCTGGCGCCCTTGCAGGATCGTCTCGACGTGCCCGTCGTCGATGTGGCCCGACCCGAGGGACGGCGGCTCGGCAGGCTGCGGCGCGACGCGCTGCCCGTGCCCCTGCATCTGGGGCGCAGCCTCGCCACGTATCCGCATCTCTCGCTCGCCGAACGCGCCAGGGTGGGCCGTGCCGCGCTCGCGCTCAAGGGGCTCGACCTCGCCGATCCGCTGCTGGACGCACAGGACTTCGGCAGCTGGCTGACCGCGCACGGTCAGTCGGCGCGCGCCGTCGAGGCCCTGTGGGACCTGGTCGGGGTCGCCACCCTCAACGCGGTCGCGGGCGACTCCTCGCTGGGGCTCGCCGCGATGGTGTTCAAGACCGGCCTGCTGTCCGACCCGGGCGCCGCCGACATCGGCTGGGCGCATGTCCCGCTGGGTGAACTGCACGACCGGCTCGCCCGCAAGGCGCTCGACTCCGCGGGCGTGCGTACCGAGGTCCGTACACGCGTCACCTCCCTCTCTCCTGACGAGAACGGGACGTGGAGCGTTCAGGTTCCCGGCGAGACGCTCCGCGCGGACACGGTCGTCCTCGCCGTACCGCAGCGCGAGGCGTACGACCTGCTCCCCGACGGGGCGCTCGACGACGCCGAGCGGCTGCTGGAGATCGGCACCGCGCCCATCCTCAACGTGCACGTCGTCTACGACCGCAAGGTGCTCGACAAGCCCTTCTTCGCGGCGCTCGGCACGCCCGTGCAGTGGGTCTTCGACCGCACCACCGCCTCCGGGCTGCGTGAGGGCCAGTACCTCGCCCTGTCCCAGTCCGCGGCGCAGGACGAGATCGACGAACCCGTGGCCGCGCTGCGCGAGCGCTATCTGCCCGAACTGGAACGGCTGCTGCCGCGCACACGCGGCGCCGTGGTGCGGGACTTCTTCGTGACCAGGGAGCGCACGGCGACGTTCGCCCCCACGCCCGGCGTCGGGCGCCTTCGGCCCGGCGCCCGCACCAGAACCCCCGGCCTGTACCTGGCCGGAGCGTGGACCGCCACAGGGTGGCCCGCGACCATGGAGAGTGCGGTCCGCAGCGGTGTGAGCGCGGCGGACGCCGCGCTGAGCGCCCTGGGGCGTCCCGGCCCCCGCCGCCTCTTCGAGTTCGAGGAGGCGGCCTGATGCTCGATCAGCACGGCTCGGCACACCCCCGCACCCTCTCCAGCACCGCAACAAGAGGAGAAAAAGTGCCCACTGTGCCCCCGGCCACGCCGGCCGCTCGGAGGACCGCGGTGGACGTGACCGCGCTTCTGGAGCGCGGCCGCACCCTGGCCACCCCGGTGCTGCGGGCGGCCGTCGACCGTCTGGCACCGCCCATGGACACGGTCGCCGCCTACCACTTCGGCTGGATCGACGCCCACGGCAACCCGACCGCCGGCGACGGCGGCAAGGCCGTGCGTCCCGCCCTCGCCGTGCTCTCCGCCGAGGTCACCGGGGCCGCTCCCGAGGTCGGCGTCCCCGGCGCGGTCGCCGTCGAGCTGGTCCACAACTTCTCGCTCCTGCACGACGACCTGATGGACGGCGACGAGCAGCGCAGGCACCGGGACACCGTCTGGAAGGTGCACGGCCCCGCCCAGGCCATCCTGGTCGGCGACGCCCTGTTCGCCCTCGCGGGCGAGATCCTCCTCGAACTCGGCACGGCCGAGGCGGCCAGGGCGACCCACCGCCTGACCGTCGCCACCCGTGCCCTCATCGACGGCCAGGCCCAGGACATCTCCTACGAGCACCGCGACCGGGTCAGCGTCGAGGAGTGCCTGGAGATGGAGGGCAACAAGACCGGTGCCCTGCTGGCCTGTGCCAGTTCCATCGGCGCCGTGCTCGGCGGGGCGGACCAGCACACCGCCGAGGCCCTGGAGAAGTACGGCTACCACCTCGGCCTGGCCTTCCAGGCCGTGGACGACCTGCTCGGCATCTGGGGCGACCCGGAGGCCACCGGCAAGCAGACCTGGAGCGATCTGCGCCAGCGCAAGAAGTCCCTGCCGGTGGTCGCCGCGCTCGCGGCGGGCGGTTCCGCCTCCGAGCGGCTCGGGGAGATCCTCGCCGCCGACGCCAAGAGCAGCGACTTCGAGACCTTCTCCGAAGGGGAGTTCGCGGCCCGCGCCGCCCTGATCGAGGAGGCGGGCGGCCGTGACTGGACCGCCGGGGAGGCGCGCCGCCAGCACGCCGTCGCCCTGGACGCCCTGAACGCCGTGGACATGTCCGAGCAGGTGCGGGACCGGTTCACGGCGCTCGCCGACTTCGTCGTCGTACGAAAGAGATGATCCCTATCGGTCGAATAGCCCTCGCGTAGTCGCCGGCCGGTGTGCGAGGAGAGAGAGCACCGGCCGACGGCGGACCCACAGCAGACGCAAAGCCATGCACACTGCACGAAGGGGAAGCCATGACAGCGACGACCGACGGAAGCACCGGGGCTCTGCCGCCCCGCGCTGCCGCGGCCAGCGAAACCGACATCACCATCCCCGTGGCGGCCGGGGTACAAGAAGCCGCCACCCGCGCGATGCAACGCGCCACCGACTTCCTGCTCGCCGGGCAGGACGCCGAGGGCTGGTGGAAGGGCGACCTCGAGACGAACGTCTCGATGGACGCCGAGGACCTGCTGCTCCGTCAGTTCCTGGGCATCCGTGACGAGGCCACGACCCGGGCCGCCGCGCTCTTCGTCCGGGGTGAGCAGCGCGAGGACGGTACGTGGGCCACCTTCTACGGCGGTCCGCCCGACCTCTCCGCCACCGTCGAGGCGTATGTCGCCCTGCGGCTGGCGGGCGACGCCCCCGAGGCGCCCCACATGCGCCGGGCCTCCGGGTGGATCCGCGAGCAGGGGGGCATCGCCTCCGCCCGGGTCTTCACCCGGATCTGGCTGGCCCTGTTCGGCTGGTGGAAGTGGGAGGACCTGCCCGAACTCCCGCCGGAGCTCTTGTTCTTCCCCAAATGGTTCCCGCTGAGCATCTACAACTTCGGCTGCTGGGCGCGGCAGACGATCGTGCCGCTCACCGTGGTGTCGGCGAAGCGCCCGGTGCGTCCGGCGCCTTTCCCGCTCGACGAGCTGCACGCCGATCCCGCGCATCCCAACCCTGCCAAGCCCCTCGCCCCGGTGGCCAGTTGGGACGGGCTCTTCCAGCGGCTCGACAAGGTGGTGCGCGGTTACCGGTCGGTCGCGGTGCGCAGGCTGCGGGGCGCGGCCCTGAACGCCGCCGCCCGCTGGATCATCGAACGGCAGGAGAACGACGGCGCCTGGGGCGGCATCCAGCCGCCGGCCGTGTACTCGGTGATCGCCCTGCACCTGCTCGGCTACGACCTCCAGCACCCGGTGATGCGAGCGGGCCTGGAGTCGCTGGACCGGTACGCCGTGTGGCGCGAGGACGGCGCGCGGATGATCGAGGCCTGTCAGTCGCCGGTGTGGGACACCTGTCTGGCGACCATCGCGCTCGCCGACGCGGGACTTCCCGCCGACCATCCCCAACTGGTCAAGGCCGCCGACTGGATGCTCGGCGAACAGGTCGTCCGGCCGGGCGACTGGTCGGTGAGCAGGCCCCAACTGCCGCCGGGCGGCTGGGCGTTCGAGTTCCACAACGACAACTACCCCGACATCGACGACACCGCGGAGGTCGTCCTGGCGCTGCGCCGGGTCAAGCACCACGACCCGGAGCGGATGGACCGGGCCATCGCGCGCGGGGTGCGCTGGAACCTCGGGATGCAGTCCAAGAACGGGGGCTGGGGCGCCTTCGACGTCGACAACACCAGCCCGTTCCCCAATCGGATGCCCTTCTGCGACTTCGGCGAGGTCATCGACCCGCCGTCCGCCGACGTCACCGCGCACGTGGTCGAGATGCTGGCGGTCGAGGGACTCTCGCACGACCCGCGCACCCGGCGCGGCATCGAGTGGCTGCTGGCCGAACAGGAGCCGGACGGCTCGTGGTTCGGGCGCTGGGGCGTCAACTACGTCTACGGCACGGGGTCGGTGGTGCCGGCCCTCACGGCGGCGGGCCTGCCCGCGCAGCACCCCGCGATCCGACGGGCCGTCTCCTGGCTGGAGCGGGTGCAGAACGACGACGGCGGCTGGGGCGAGGACCTGCGCTCCTACCAGGACGCCACCCGCTGGAGCGCCCGCGGCGCCTCGACGGCCTCCCAGACGGCCTGGGCGCTGATGGCGCTGCTGGCGGCCGGGGAGAGGGACTCCAAGGCCGTGGAGCGGGGCGTCGCCTGGCTGGCGCAGACCCAGCGGGAGGACGGCTCCTGGGACGAGCCCTATTTCACCGGCACCGGCTTCCCCTGGGACTTCTCGATCAACTACCACCTCTACCGGCAGGTCTTCCCGCTGACCGCGCTCGGCCGGTACGTCCACGGAGAGCCGTTCAGCAAGCAGCCCGCCACCCACGCGGCTTCCACCGAGGCCAAGGGGAGCTGATGAGCGCACAGTCCGTCCCGTCGCCGCTGCTGATCGCCTGCGCCCTCGGCATCGAGCACCTCGCCCTGCGCATGGGCGACCGCGGCGGAGCCGACGGGCCGGTCACCGTCCTGCGGACGGGCATGGGACCCAAGGCGGCGGAGCGCTCCGTCACCCGCGTCCTGTCCGACCCGGTGTTCGCCGGGGCGGCCGTGCTGGCCACGGGGTTCTGCGCCGGCCTCGCCCCCGGTATGCACCCCGGCGACCTGGTCGTCGCCGAGGAGACCCGCGACCCGCGGGGCAGTGTTCCCTGCGTCGGCACCGAGCTGCTCGTCAAGGAACTCGCCCGCACCCTGCCCGGGTGCACCGTCCACACCGGCCCCCTCACCGGCTCCGACCACGTCGTTCGCGGTCATGAGCGGGCCGACCTGCTCGCGACCGGCGCGATCGCCCTGGACATGGAGTCGGCGGCCACGCTGCTGAGCGCCGTGCGCGCGGAGCCGCGCCCGGTTGCGGCCGTCCGGGTGGTCGTGGACGCTCCTGAACATGAACTCGTCCGGATCGGCACGGTACGCGGTGGAATATCAGCCTTCCGCGTCCTTCGCTCGGTCCTGCCTGCTTTTTTCGAATGGCACCGTAATGTTCTGCTCCCCCGGAGGTGAGCCACATGGCCATGCCACTGCGCCAGTCCATCAAGGTCGCTACATACCTGGCCGAACAGAAGCTCCGCAAGCGGGAGAAGTTTCCGCTCATCGTCGAGCTGGAACCGCTCTTCGCCTGCAATCTCAAGTGCGAGGGCTGCGGCAAGATCCAGCACCCGGCGGGAGTGCTCAAGCAGCGCATGCCGGTCGCCCAGGCCGTGGGCGCGGTGCTGGAGTCCGGTGCGCCGATGGTGTCCATCGCGGGCGGTGAGCCCCTGATGCACCCTCAGATCGACGAGATCGTGCGGCAGTTGGTGGCCAAGAGGAAGTACGTCTTCCTCTGCACCAACGCCATGCTGCTGCGCAAGAAGCTGGACAAGTTCACGCCCTCGCCCTACTTCGCCTTCGCCGTGCACATCGACGGGCTGCGGGAGCGGCACGACGAATCGGTGGCCAAGGAAGGTGTGTTCGACGAGGCCGTGGCGGCCATCAAGGAGGCCAAGCGGCAGGGCTTCCGGGTGACCACCAACTCGACCTTCTTCAACACCGACACCCCGCAGACCATCATCGAGGTGCTCAACTACCTCAACGACGACCTCAAGGTCGACGAGATGATGATCTCGCCCGCCTACGCCTACGAGAAGGCTCCCGACCAGGAGCACTTCCTCGGGGTGGAGCAGACCCGCGAGCTGTTCAAGAAGGCCTTCTCGGGGGGCAACCGGCGCCGCTGGCGGCTCAACCACTCGCCCCTGTTCCTCGACTTCCTCGAGGGCAAGGTCGACTTCCCGTGCACGGCGTGGGCGATCCCCAACTACTCGCTGTTCGGCTGGCAGCGGCCCTGCTACCTGATGAGCGACGGGTATGTGCCGACGTACCGCGAGCTGATCGAGGAGACGGACTGGGACAAGTACGGCCGCGGCAAGGACCCGCGCTGCGCCAACTGCATGGCGCACTGCGGCTACGAGCCGACCGCCGTCCTGGCCACCATGGGCTCGCTGAAGGAGTCCCTGCGCGCCCTGCGTGAGACCGTCAACGGGAACCGGGAGTGACGACATGACCGCCGTCTCCCTGGGCGTCCCCGGGATGCCGGTCCGGCCGGTGGCGTCGCGACGCGAGTCGCGGCGGATCCAGGTCGGACCGGTGGCGGTCGGGGGCGGGGCCCCGGTGTCGGTGCAGTCGATGACGACGACGCGTACGTCGGACATCGGCGCCACCTTGCAGCAGATCGCGGAGCTCACCGCGTCCGGCTGCCAGATCGTCCGCGTGGCCTGCCCCACGCAGGACGACGCGGACGCCCTCGCGACCATCGCCCGCAAGTCGCAGATCCCGGTGATCGCCGACATCCACTTCCAGCCGAAGTACGTGTTCGCCGCGATCGAGGCGGGCTGCGCCGCGGTCCGGGTGAACCCCGGCAACATCAAGCAGTTCGACGACAAGGTCAAGGAGATCGCCAAGGCGGCGAAGGAGCACGGCACCCCGATCCGGATCGGGGTGAACGCCGGTTCGCTGGACCGGCGGCTGCTGCTGAAGTACGGCAAGGCGACTCCCGAGGCCCTCGTCGAGTCCGCCCTCTGGGAGGCGTCGCTCTTCGAGGAGCACGGCTTCCGGGACATCAAGATCTCGGTCAAGCACAACGACCCGGTCGTGATGATCGAGGCGTACCGCCAGCTCGCCGCCCAGAGCGACTACCCGCTCCACCTCGGGGTGACCGAGGCCGGCCCCGCCTTCCAGGGCACGATCAAGTCGGCGGTCGCCTTCGGAGCCCTGCTCTCCCAGGGCATCGGCGACACGATCCGCGTCTCCCTGTCGGCCCCGCCGGTCGAGGAGGTGAAGGTCGGCATCCAGATCCTGGAGTCCCTGAACCTCCGGCAGCGGCGGCTGGAGATCGTCTCCTGTCCGTCCTGCGGGCGGGCCCAGGTCGACGTGTACAAGCTGGCCGACGAGGTCACGGCGGGCCTCACGGGCATGGAGGTCCCGCTGCGGGTCGCCGTCATGGGGTGCGTCGTGAACGGCCCCGGCGAGGCGCGGGAGGCGGATCTGGGCGTCGCCTCCGGCAACGGCAAGGGGCAGATCTTCGTGAAGGGCGAGGTCATCAAGACCGTCCCCGAGTCGAAGATCGTGGAGACCCTCATCGAGGAGGCGATGAAGATCGCCGAGCAGATGGAACAGGACGGCGTCGCGGCGGGGGAGCCGGCCGTCACCGTGAGTTGAACAGCACGGACCGAAGGGGGCCCGACGTGACGATCCTGGAGAACATCCGGCAACCACGCGACCTGAAGGCGCTGTCCGAGGCGGAACTCGGTGAACTGTCCGAAGAGATCAGGGAGTTCCTGGTGCACGCGGTCGCCAGGACCGGCGGACACCTGGGGCCCAACCTGGGTGTGGTCGAACTGACCGTCGCGCTCCACCGGGTCTTCGAGTCGCCGGTCGACCGCGTCCTGTGGGACACCGGACACCAGAGCTATGTGCACAAGCTTCTGACCGGGCGTCAGGACTTCTCCAAACTGCGCGGCAAGGGCGGCCTGTCCGGCTACCCCTCCCGTGAGGAGTCCGAGCACGACATCATCGAGAACAGCCACGCCTCCACCGCCCTCGGCTGGGCCGACGGCCTCGCCAAGGCCCGCCAGGTGCAGGGCGAGAAGGGCCATGTGGTCGCGGTCATCGGCGACGGCGCGCTCACCGGCGGCATGGCCTGGGAGGCGCTGAACAACATCGCGGCCGCCAAGGACCGGCCGCTGATCATCGTCGTCAACGACAACGAGCGCTCGTACGCGCCGACCATCGGCGGACTCGCCAACCACCTGGCGACCCTGCGCACGACCGACGGCTACGAGAAGGTGCTGGCCTGGGGGAAGGACGTACTGCTGCGCACCCCGGTCGTCGGCCACACGGTCTACGAGTCGCTGCACGGAGCGAAGAAGGGCTTCAAGGACGCCTTCGCGCCGCAGGGCATGTTCGAGGATCTCGGCCTGAAGTACGTCGGCCCCATCGACGGGCACGACATCAAGGCCGTCGAGTCCGCGCTGCGGCGGGCCAAGCGCTTCCACGGGCCGGTGCTGGTGCACTGCCTGACCGAGAAGGGCCGCGGGTACGAGCCCGCCCTCGCGCACGAGGAGGACCACTTCCACACCGTGGGCGCGATGGACCCCCTCACCTGCGTGCCGCTCGCGCCCGCCGGCGGCCCGTCCTGGACGTCCGTCTTCGGCGAGGAGATCGTGCGGATCGGCGAGGAACGCGACGACGTGGTGGCGATCACCGCGGCGATGCTGCACCCGGTGGGGCTCGGCGGGTTCGCCGAGCGCTTCCCGGACCGCGTCTGGGACGTCGGCATAGCCGAACAGCACGCGACCGTGAGCGCGGCCGGGCTGGCGACCGGTGGCCTGCACCCCGTCGTCGCCGTCTACGCCACCTTCCTCAACCGGGCCTTCGACCAGCTGCTGATGGACGTGGCCCTGCACCGTTGCGGGGTCACCTTCGTGCTGGACCGGGCCGGCGTCGCCGGCGTGGACGGCGCCTCCCACAACGGCATGTGGGACATGTCCGTGCTCCAGGTCGTCCCGGGGCTGCGCATCGCGGCCCCCCGCGACGCCGAGCAGTTGCGCGCGCAGCTGCGGGAGGCGGTCGCGGTGGACGACGCGCCGACCCTGGTCCGCTTCCCGAAGGAGTCGGTCGGACCGGAGGTGCCGGCCGTCGGCCGGGTGGGCGGCATGGACGTCCTGCACCGCGGTGACCGGGCGGAGGTGCTGCTGGTGGCCGTCGGTGTGATGGCGCCGGTGTGTCTCCAGGCCGCCGAGCTGCTGGAGGCCAGAGGCGTCGGCTGCACGGTCGTCGACCCCCGTTGGGTGAAGCCCGTCGACCCGGCCCTGCCCGGCCTCGCCGCCGAGCACCGGCTGGTGGCCGTCGTCGAGGACAACAGCCGGGCCGCCGGCGTCGGATCGGCGGTGGCGCTGGCCCTGGGCGACGCCGACGTCGATGTGCCCGTACGGCGGTTCGGCATCCCCGAGCAGTTCCTCGCACACGCCAAGCGCGGCGAGGTGCTCGCCGACATCGGCCTCACCCCCGTCGAGGTGGCCGGCCGGATCAGCGCGAGCCTGGCCGCCGGGGACGTCCGGTCCCTCGACGCCGCGGTGACCGGCCCAGTCAAGGAGAAAGCGGAATGACCACGGAGTTCGACCTCGGCGCCCTCCTGGCCGAGCGCGGAGCCGAGCGCTATGAGCTGCACGGCAGATACCTCAACCACCAACTGCCGCGCATGCTGCACACCATCGGCTTCGACAAGGTCTACGAGCGCGGTGAGGGCGCGTACTTCTGGGACGCGGACGGCAACGACTACCTGGACATGCTCGCCGGGTTCGGGGTGATGGGGCTGGGCCGCCACCACCCCGTCGTCCGCAAGGCGCTGCACGACGTCCTCGACGCCCGGCTCGCCGACCTGACCCGCTTCGACTGCCAGCCGCTGCCCGGGCTGCTGGCCGAGAAGCTGCTCGCCCACAGCCCGCATCTGGACCGGGTGTTCTTCGGCAACAGCGGCACCGAGGCGGTGGAGACGGCGCTGAAGTTCGCCCGGTACGCCACCGGCAGGCCGAGGGTCCTTTACTGCGACCACGCCTTCCACGGGCTCACCACGGGCTCGCTGTCGGTGAACGGCGAGTCCGGTTTCCGGGACGGCTTCGCGCCCCTGCTGGCCGACACGGCGGTCCCGCTCGGCGATCTCGACGCACTGGCCGATGAGCTGAGGAAGGGGGACGTCGCCGCCCTCATCGTCGAGCCGATCCAGGGCAAGGGGGTGCACGAGGCGCCGCCCGGCTATCTGCGCGCCGCACAGGAGCTGCTGCACCGGCACAAGGCGCTGCTGATCGCGGACGAGGTGCAGACGGGTCTCGGCCGGACCGGCGACTTCTACGCCTACCAGCACGAGGACGGCGTCGAGCCGGACCTGGTGTGCGTGGCCAAGGCGCTGTCCGGGGGCTATGTGCCGGTCGGCGCCACGCTCGGCAAGGACTGGATCTTCAAGAAGGTCTATTCGTCGATGGACCGGGTGCTCGTGCACTCGGCGAGCTTCGGGTCCAACGCACAGGCCATGGCGGCCGGGCTCGCGGTGCTGTCCGTGCTGGAGAACGAGCAGATCGTGGCCAACGCGCGGGTCACCGGCGACCTGCTCAGGTCCCGGCTGGCGGCACTCGTCGACAAGTACGAGCTGCTGGCCGACGTCCGAGGCCGGGGTCTGATGATCGGCATCGAGTTCGGAAAGCCCAGGTCTCTGAAGCTGCGCAGCCGGTGGGCCATGCTCCAGGCGGCCCGCAAGGGACTCTTCGCGCAGATGGTGGTGGTACCGCTGCTGCAACGGCACCGGATCCTCACCCAGGTCTCCGGTGACCATCTGGAGGTGATCAAGCTGATCCCGCCGTTGATCGTCGGCGAGCGGGAGGTGGACCGGTTCGTCGACGCCTTCACCGCCGTGATGGACGACGCGCACGGCGGCGGCGGACTGATGTGGGACTTCGGCAGGACGCTGGTGAAGCAGGCGATGGCCAACCGCTGAGCCGCCCGAGAGGACGGGCGACGGGGAGGACGGCCAGGCTCCGCGAGATCCTTTGCCTCTGAGGCAACAAATTTGCCGCAGAGGCAATTCCGGCGTGCAATGGAGTCATGAGCTCGCCCGAGTCCGAGGACCCGGCGGAACACGCCGGGGCTCTTCCCGCCGTCGCCCCCCAGCTGCGCGCCCTGCGCCGCCGGACCGCCCTCACCCTGGAGGCCGCGGCCCGCGCCGCCGGGCTGTCGGCCGCCCATCTCTCCCGCCTGGAGACCGGGCAGCGCCAGCCCTCGCTGCCGATGCTGCTCGCGCTCGCCCGCATCTACGGTACGACGGTCTCGGAACTGCTCGGTGAGACGTCCGCCGACCGGGACGCCGTCGTCCGTGCCGCCGCCATGGAGCCGACCCGCGCGGGCGGCTGGACGTACTGGCAGGCGGGCGCCTCCGGGCGCGGCATGCAGGCCCTGCGTGTCCACGTGCCCCACGGCTCCCAGGGAGACGTCGTGCGCGTGCACCCCGGGGAGGAGTGGCTGCACGTCCTGCGCGGACGGCTGCGGCTGCGCCTCGGGGACACCACCGAACTGCTCGGGCCCGGTGACAGCGCGCACTTCGACTCGCTGACCCCGCACCGCATCGCGGCGCAGGACGCCGACGGGGTCGAACTGCTCTTCGTCCACACCCTGTTGCAGAGCCCCACGGCCACGCTGTGCCTGGGCCCGACCCCTTCGGACATCGGAGAGACGCCATGAAGGACATCGAGGAGAAGTTTCCCCGCACCCTCTGGATCCGGCTGATCATCTACATCGCGGTGGGGCACGTCTTCGCGGCGTTCCTCTGGCTGCTGTTCGAGGTGGGCGCCAACCAGTAGAGCCCCCGGAAGCCGGTGCGGCCTCCGCGGCACGGTGCCGGACGGGTGCCGGGCGCCGTGCCGGACGCGGTGTCAGTCGAGCAGCCGGTCCCGCAGCCGCTCACGGGTCTCGGGGGAGAGCCCGAGACCCTCCTCCAGATAGGCGTCGACGCCGCCCCAGGTCTCCTCGATGGTCTCCTCGGCCGCCGCGAGGTACTCCGCGCGCGCGTCGAAGAGGGGGCTGAGCAGCTCCATGACCTCGGGGGAGTAGGCCGCGGCGGAGGTGGCGTTGCGGCGGACCCGGTAGCGGCGGTGCTTGGCGTTGGACTCCAGGTAGTCGGCGAGGATGGCCTCGCGTTCCACGCCCAGGGCGAGCAGCGTCACCGCGATGGACAGGCCCGCGCGGTCCTTGCCCGCCGCGCAGTGCATCAGGGCCGGGACGCTGTCCTCGGCGAGCGAGTGCAGCACCCGCGCGTGCTCGGCCGTCCGCTCCTTGATGATCGAGCGGTAGGAGGCGATCATCCGGCCGGCGGCCTTGCCGTCGCCCAGGATCCCGCGCAGCTGGTCGATCTCGCCGTCGCGGACCATCTTCCAGAACTCGGAGCCGTCCGCCGGGTCCGACAGGGGCAGGTTCACATTGCGCACGCCCGGGAGCTCGACGTCCGGGCCCTCCAGCTTCTGGTCCGCGGCATTGCGGAAGTCGAAGATCGTGTGCAGGCCCAGGCCGGAGAGGAACGCGGCGTCCTCGTCGGTGGCGTGCGCGAGATGGCCGCTGCGGAACAGCACGCCGTGCCGCACCCGCCGGCCGTCGGCGGTCGGCAGACCGCCCACATCCCGGAAGTTGCGCACACCGGCCAGCTCGGGCTCGGTCGACGGGATCTGCTGCGTCACGGGGGCTCCCTCCCTGTCGGTCGCCGTCGGCGCGGCTCGTGGTGGCCGACGGGACGCTTCCCCGACGATACGACATGGGTTCCCCGGGCAACGGGTTGTCCACAGGGCGGTACTCCGGACGTCCGCCCAGGTGAGGCAGTTGTCCACGGAAAGTTGCCCGGCAGGCCGACCGCATTCGATGATGTTGGTGCTTGATCGCACCTGTTCGAATTAGTGGGGGTTTGATGCCCGAGATCGCCGACAATGGCCGTACCTGGCTCCTTTCGGGGCCGACGAGCAGCTACGCCCTCCACCTCACCGAGACCGACGAGCTGGTCCACCTGCACTGGGGCCCGGGCATCGCGCTCGCGGACGCCGAGGCGCTCGCCGCCCTCCCGCCGTCGGAGCGGGGGGCGTCCTTCGAGTCCCCGCTCGACGGCCGGGAGGAGTACCCGGTCGAGGGCGGCCCCCGCTTCGTCCGGCCCGCCCTGTCGGTGCGCACGGACGAACGGCGCGGCACCGAGTGGTCCTACGAGGACTTCGAGGCCGACGCCGACGGGCTGCGGCTGCGGTTCCGGGACGCCGGGCTGGCCGTCACCCTGCACTACCGGATGCGCGGCGACGTCGTCGAGCGCTGGACGACCCTGCGCAACGACGGCGAGGGGCCGCTGGAGCTGCTGCGCGCCGACTCCGCCACCTGGACCCTGCCCGAGCGTGACGACTGGCGGCTGTCGCAGCTGCACGGCCGCTGGGCCGCCGAGTCCCGCCTCACCCGGTCTCCGCTCACCTACGGCGAGCAGGTCATCGGCAGCCGTCGCGGCCACACCGGGCACCAGCACCTGCCCTGGGTCGCCCTGGACACCGACGCGACCGAGGAGCGCGGCGAGGTCTACGGCTGTGCCCTCGGCTGGTCGGGCACCTGGCGGATCGCCGTCGCCCAACTCCCGGACGCGCGCGTGCAGATCACCGGGGGTGTCGGGTACGACGACTCGGGGCTGCTGCGGCTGGCCCCGGGGGAGTCCTTCACCACCCCCGTCTTCGCCGGCCTGTGGAGCGACGCCGGCTTCGGCGGGGCGAGCCGCGCCTGGCACGCCTACCAGCGCACGTACGTCGTCCCGGACGCCGAACAGGACCGGCCGGTGCTGTTCAACTCCTGGGAGGCCACCTACTTCGACATCTCCGAGGAGCAGCAGGGCACGCTCGCCCGGCGGGCCGCCGCGATCGGCGTGGAGCTCTTCGTCGTCGACGACGGCTGGTTCGGGGCGCGCACCGGCGACCACGCCGGGCTCGGCGACTGGCGGCCCAACCCCGACCGCTTCCCGAACGGGCTGAAGCCCCTCGCCGACCAGGTGCACGACCTCGGCATGCAGTTCGGCATCTGGGTCGAGCCCGAGATGGTCAACCCGGACAGCGAGCTGTACCGGGCGCACCCCGACTGGGTGCAGTTCCAATCCGGACGAAAGCGGACGGAGTTCCGCAATCAGCTCGTGCTGAACCTCGCGCGCGAGGACGTCCAGGAGTACCTCTGGGAGCAGCTCCACGGGCTCCTCTCCAGCGCGCCCGTCGACTATGTGAAGTGGGACTTCAACCGCTGCTTCACCGACGCCGGCTGGCCGGACGACCCCTACCCGCAGCGCCTCTGGGTCGACCACGTGCGGGCCCTGTACTCGCTCCTGGACCGGCTGCGGGCGGCCCACCCCGGGGTCGCCTTCGAGTCCTGCTCCGGCGGCGGCGGGCGCATCGACCTCGGGATCATGAGCCGCACCGACCAGGTGTGGACCTCCGACAACACCGATCCGCTCGACCGGCTCGACATCCAGCACGGCTTCAGCCAGATCCACCCCGCCCGGGTCATGGCGGCATGGGTCACCGACAGTCCCAACGCCCAGCTCAACGGCCGGGTCAGCTCGCTGCGCTTCCGTTTCGTCAGCGCCATGGCCGGTGTGCTCGGTGTCGGCGGGGACCTTTCGCAGTGGAGTGAGGAGGAGCTCGTCGAGGCGCGCCGATGGGTGGAGCTCTACAAGGAGATCAGGCCGCTCGTGCAGCGGGGCGACCTCTACCGGCTGCGGCCCCCGGCGGGCGGCCTGGGCGCCCTCCAGTACGTACGCGGTGACGAGAGTGTCGTCCTCGCCTGGCTCCAGGCGCAGCGGTTCGGCGAGCCCGTCCCGGCGCTGCGGCTGCACGGGCTCGACCCGACAGCATCGTACGAATGCCGCGAAACGGGCGAAGTTCACCGGGGGGCGGTACTGCTCCATCACGGGCTGCGCACCGGGCTGCGCGGCGACCTTGATGCGACGGTTATCCGGCTGCGTCGCATCTGAGGTTTCTGTCCGAATTGAAGCCTTAATTCCAACTCGCTCTGGAATAAAGGAACCTGGAGAGCTGTCACGTGAGCAGCGTCATATCCGTGACCGTACGTCGCCCGTCATGTTCACGTAATTCGCATGCTTTTCCAGGGTGCTTGGCGGTAAATGGGCCCCCTGTCTCACGGAGTGTGACCGGGGATTCTCACAGCGGATCAAGAGAAAGGCGTTAGCGGCACAACCTCTGCTTGTCCCTGTGCGTCCTGGTCGCTTACGTTCCACACCAATCCGGACGGACGCCGAATCCTGTCACCGCCCGGAGTCCGCACACTCACCCGTATCTGGCAGGAGCGGGGGACCCACAGGTACAACCGCCTGTTCCGGTCTCCGGAACAGGCTTTGGGGTAAAGCCGCGCCTCGGCGCGGCCGGGCATCTCCAGTCCGCACCCGACAGCTCACCTCGCAGGCGCCGGAGAGGAATTCGCCATGCCCGCGAAGGGTAAGCACCGCCGTCCGAAGACCCAGCGCTTCACTCGTTCCATAGCCGTCGCCGGAACGGGCGGCGCCGCGCTCGCCCTTCCGCTCATAGGTGCCGCCGGCGCTCACGCGGCCCCCGCGCAGTCCGTCGCACAGTCGGCTTCCCAGGCCGTTCCGGAAAAGGCCGTGCAGTCCGTGCCGGTGGCGCGGAAGGCGGCCACCGCCACGACGGCCACGTCCTACACCGTGCGGTCCGGCGACTATCTGTCGAAGATCGCCGACGAGCAGAACGTCAGCGGCGGCTGGCAGAAGCTCTACCAGGACAACCGTCAGGCCGTCGGCGGTGACCCGTCGCTGATCCACCCCGGGCTGAAGCTCTCGATCGGCAAGAAGGCCGCGAGCACCGGTTCGTCGTCCGGTTCGTCGTCCGGCTCTTCCTCGTCCGCCCCGTCGAAGTCGAAGGCGTCCGGAACCAAGTCGTCGTCCGCTTCGTCCTCTTCCTCCTCGTCGTCCGGTTCGTCGTCCTCGAAGGCGGTCACCCAGGCCGCCGAGAGCGGCGCCGGTACCTCCAGCGGTTACGCGCTGCCGGTGGCGGGTGCCACCGTCGGCACCGCCTATCACACGGCCGGCAGCATGTGGTCCAGCGGCTACCACACCGGCACCGACTTCGTCGTCCCGACCGGCACCTCCCTCAAGGCCGTGGGCGCGGGCACCGTCGTCTCCGCGGGCTGGGGCGGCGCGTACGGCAACCAGGTCGTCATCAAGCTCGCCGACGGCTACTACGCCCAGTACGCCCACCTGTCCCAGCTCTCCGTCTCGGCCGGCCAGACCGTGACCGCGGGCCAGCAGGTCGGCCTCTCCGGTGCGACGGGCAACGTGACCGGCCCGCACCTGCACTTCGAGATCCGCACCACGCCGGACTACGGCTCCGACGTGGACCCGATCGCCTACCTCCGCTCGCGCGGCGTCTCCGTCGGCTGACCCCCGCCGACTCCGACGACCTCCCGCCTGACACGCGGCCGAAGGCCGGACCCCGATCCCCGGGTCCGGCCTTCGGCATGTCCGGGGGTGCGAGGGGCGGCGTTGGAGTTTGCGCGTTCATGATCGTTCCATTGCGTTCTTGTGGCAGCCCCTGGTGCCCCATCGACAGGCGGGACAGGGTGGGGACACAGTGATCTCCGTCAGTGAGCAAGCGCTTTCCATCGCTTTCCATCGCTTTTCGGAGGTCCTGTGTCCCGCGTCGACCGACGCATCGTCATCAAGGGCGCCGCGGCCGCGGCCGCCGTCACCGCCGTCACCCTGCTGGCCGGACTCGTCGCCGCGCCCACCGGGCACGCCGCCGAAGTCCCGCGCCGGATCGTCGAGAACCTCGACCGCGGCCTGGTCGCCACCCCGTCCGGCGGAGGGACCTTCCTCAGCTGGCGGCTGCTCGGCACCGAATACGCGCGGCACGGAAACGCCATCGCCTTCAACGTCTACAAGAACGGACGCCGGCTCAACCGGGAGCCGGTGCGGAAATCGACGACCTACCAGGACGACACCCGGGGCACGGGGACCTATACCGTCCGCGCCGTCGTCGACGGGCATGAGCAGAAGCCGAGTCCGGCGGCCCTGCGCTTCACCGACGGCTACGCCGAGATCCCACTGGCCGGCGCCGACGGCTACACCGTGCAGCACGCCTGGCCGGGTGACCTCGACGGCGACGGACGCTACGAGCTCGTCGTCAGCCGGCTGTCCGGGACCCGCGACAGACCCGACCTGCTGGAGGCCTACACGCTCACCGGTGAGCGCCTGTGGCGGGTCGACCTCGGTCCCGGCCCCTACACCCAGGTCGGCGGGAACGGCGCCAACGACCCGGCGCCCGCCGCGATCAGCGGTTCCACCGCGATCGGCGGCTATCGCAACGACGACAACGTCACCGTCTACGACCTCGACTCCGACGGCCGCGCCGAGGTGCTGGCGCACACCGCCGCCGGGACCACCTTCGCCGACGGCGCACAGGTCACCGCCGCCTCGCCCGCGAACCAGTTCGTGTCGGTGATCGACGGAGCGACCGGAACCGAGCGGACCCGGCAGCCCGTCCCCGACGACTTCGTGGCCGACGGCCCCTCCGGGGGCCACTTCGGCATCGCCTACCTCGACGGCGAACACCCCAGCCTGGTCACCAAGTTGGTCACCCGGGTCGGAGCCAAGCGCGGCTCGTTCCGGGTCCTGTTCCAGACCTGGGACTTCAACGGCACGGATCTCAACCGCCGTTGGAAGTACGTGGTGGACCCGACGACCGGCGCGACCAGCTTCCACCAGATCCGCACCGTCGACGTCGACGGGGACGGCAGGGACGAGATCGCCGACGGCAACTACGTCGTGAACAGCGACGGCACGCTGCGCTACGTCGTCGACGGCGCCATCCACGGCGACCGCTTCGACATCGCCGACCTCGACCCCGACCGGCCCGGCCTGGAGGGCTTCGCCATCCAGCAGTCCGAGCTGGGCATCGTCTCCGCCTTCCCCTGGTACTACTACGACGCCGCCACCGGCGAGCGGCTGGTCACCGGCTCGCACCCGACGAGCCCGGTGAGCGACGCGGACCTCGACACCGGCCGCGGGAACGCCGCGGACATCGACCCCGAACACCGCGGCTACGAGTACTGGACGTCCACCGCCGACGTGACCCGGCCCGGCGCGGGCGTCTTCAACGTCCAGGACGGAAAGGTCTCCACCACCACCCCCAGCGTCAACTTCCGTATCTGGTGGGACGGTGACAAGGCGTCAGAACTGCTCGACTTCACCCGCGTCGAGAAGTGGGACCCGGCGACCGAGAGCAGCGCGACGGTCTTCGACCCGGCCGGCGTCGTCTCCGGCGCCCGCAACGCCACCCCGTTCTACGGCGACCTCGTCGGCGACTGGCGCGAGGAGATCCTCGCCGAGACCGCCGACCACACCGCCCTGCGCCTCTACACCAGCACCGTGCCGACCGGCACCCGCGTCTACACGCTCGCCCAGAACCCCGCGTACCGCCTCGGCTGGACCGTCCGCGGCTACCTCCAGTCCACGTACACCGACTACTACCTCGGCACCGAGACCCGCCGTGTCCCCGAGCCGCACCTCACCACCCCCGCCCACTGAAGGAGCCGACCATCATGACGACCACCCGCAGGGCGTTCGGAGCCCTCGCCGCCGGCGCCGCGCTGGCCGCCCTCGCCCCGGCGACCGCCGCGAGTGCCGTGAGCGCCCGGCCCCGCCACCGCCGCCTGATCGCCCACGACGACTTCCGGCACGGCCTGCGCCAGTGGGCCGTCGAACTGGAGAAGGGCGGGACGGTCACCGCCTCCCGCGGGACCCTGGAGGTCGACGTGCCCGCCGGCGCGACGATCTGGTTCAAGCGGCCGCTCGAAGGGCCGTACGTCCTCGAGTACGTCGCCACGCCCGTCTCCGCGGGCGGGGTCAACGACCGCGTCTCCGACCTCAACAACTTCTGGAACGCCGTCGACGTCCGCTCCCCGGAGAATCTCTTCGCCACCCCGCGCGGCGGCGCCCTCGCCGAGTACGACTACCTGAAGACGTACTACGTCGGCTACGGCGCCAACACCAACACCACGACCCGGCTGCGCCGCTATGTCGGCGAGGCGGGGGTGCGTCCGCTGATCTACGACTACACCGAGCCGCTGCTCGTCGCGAACGAGCCGAACCACGTCCGTATCGTCTCCGACGGTTCGGTCGTCCGCTGGTGGAACAACGGCCGGCTCGTCTTCGACCACAACGACCCGGAGCCCTACACGGGCGGGCACTTCGCCTTCCGCACCACCTGGAGCCATTTCCGGATCAACGACTTCCGGGCGTGGTCCCTTATTCCCTGATTGGCGAAGTCTTTAAGGGTGTCTTATCTCACCGCCCGTCAACCCTTTCCTACGATCGCGTAGGTCACATTCGAAGGTGAATGATGAACTGCTGTGGCAGACGATTCGAAGAGTGACGACAGATCAGTGATCGGGTCGTACGTGGCGGTGGGGGACAGCTTCACCGAGGGCGTCGGCGACCCAGGCCCCGACGGGGCGTTCGTCGGCTGGGCGGACCGCTTCGCGGTCCTCCTCGCGGACCGGCGTCCCGAGGGCGACTTCAACTACACCAACCTCGCGGTCCGCGGGAAGCTGCTCGACCAGATCATGGAGGACCAACTCCCCAGGGCCGTGGAACTCGCCCCGGACCTGGTCTCCTTCTGTGCGGGCGGCAACGACATCCTCCGTCCCGGTACCGACCCGGACGAGGTCGCCGAGCGTTTCGAACGCGCGATCTCGGCCCTGACCGCCGCAGCCGGCACGGTCATGGTGACCACCGGCTTCGACACCCGTGGCGTTCCCGTGCTCAAGCATCTGCGCGGCAAGATCGCCACCTACAACGGGCACGTCCGTGCCGTGGCCGACCGCTACGGCTGTCCGGTCCTCGACCTGTGGTCCCTGAAGTCCATTCAGGACCGCAGGGCGTGGGACGGCGACCGGCTCCACCTCTCCCCGGAGGGGCACACGCGCGTGGCCCTGCGCGGTGGGCAGGCCCTCGGCCTCGAGGTGCCGGCCGACCCGGAGCAGCCCTGGCCGCTGCTCCCGCCGCGCGGCACCCTGGACGTACGGCGCGACGACGTCCACTGGGCGCGCGAGTACCTGGTGCCGTGGATCGGACGACGGCTGCGCGGGGAGTCCTCCGGCGACCATGTGACCGCCAAGGGCACGCTGTCGCCGGACGACATCAGGATGCGGATAGCGGCCGTGGCCTGAACCGCCGACCGGGCGCTCCACCAGTGAGGTGATCGTACGGGAGTGGTGTCCGGGCGGGGCCGGGCCCGGGTGCTGGGATGACCGCACCCGCACCCGGCGCCGTCCGGCACCGCCCGACACCTCCAAGGACCGGTCCCGTATGCCCTTGCCCCGTACGCCCGTCGCCGCGGCCCTCGTCTCCCTGCTCGCCCTGGGCGTCCCCGCGCTCACCGCTCCCACGGCGGCGGCACTGCCCGCCCACCCCGCGGCGGCGGCCCGTCCGTTCGCACCGGACAGTCCCGCCACCGTCACGGTGACCGGCGAGGGCAGCGCGAGCGCGCCGCCCGACCTCGCGGTCGTCGGCGCCGGCGTCGAAGCCTCCACCAAGACCTCGCAGTCCGCACTGGACGCGCAGAACAAGGCGGCCGCCGCGCTGCTGGCCGCCGTCCGCGCCCAGGGCGTCGCCGACCGGGACATCCGTACGGAGAGCATCTCCCTCGACGCCGTCTACGACCACACGGGCGGCACCGCCCGCCTGACGGGCTACCGGGCCACGCAGTCCTTCTCCGTGAAGGTGCGCGAGGTGACCCGGGTCGGCGCGGTCGTGCAGGCGGTCACCGACGCCACCGGGGAGGCCGGGCGCATCGGCTTCGTGGCCTTCGACGTCTCCGACCCCGCCCCGCTGCGGGCCGGCGCACGCGAGGCCGCGCACGCCGACGCCCACGCCAAGGCCGAGCAGTACGCCCGCCTCAGCGGCCGCCGCCTGGGCCGGCTCGTCTCGCTCAGCGAGGACGCGTCCAGCTCCCCGAGCCCGGCGCCGTCGGCAGCGGACACTCCCGGTGCGGGCCTCGGCGGTGTGCCCGTCGCGCCCGGTGAGATCCGCGCGACGGCGACGGTGACGGCGGTGTACGAGCTGGACTGAGCCGCCCGCCGGAGCCGGTCACGGGCCCGGCCGAGCACCGGACCGCCGTTCCCGGCCGCGCTCGCCGTTCCGGCCGCGCTCGCGTCGTCGCTGGCACCCTCGCGTTCCTGCCGCGCTCGCGTCGTTGCTGTGCCGTGGTCGGGTGGTCGGCAGTCCTGGTGGTTCCGGGAACGTGGCGGGAGCCGGTCACTCAGGGGTCTGGGCGCTCAACGTCTCGGGTCCCAGACCGAGTTCACGGGCCACAGCCTCGTCGACCCACTCCTGGGCGCGGGCCCGGGACACCGTGCCCGCGTAGGACGTCAGCTGTACGGCGAGTCCGTCGAGCAGGGCCGTCAGGCGCAGGGCCGTTCCGGCCGGGTCCGGGCACCGGAACTCGCCCGCGGCCACGCCCTCCGCGATCACCTCGGCGAGCGCCGCCTTCCACTCCCTGTCGAGATCCCGCGCGACCTCCCGCACCGCGGGCTCGCGCAGCGACACCGCCCAGCCCTCGATCCACAGCCGCCAGCCCTTGGCCTGACCCGTGGGCGCGTACCAGCGCACCGCCGACCGCAGCCGGCGCAGTGCGGTGGTACGGCGGCCGACCAGCTTGCGCAGCCGCGCCAGGTCGCCCTCGGCCGCGTAGGCGAACGCGTCGGCGACCAGCTTCTCCTTCGTCGAGAAGTGGTAGAGCACCAGGGCGTTGCTCACACCGAGGGCCGCGGCCACGTCGGCGATCCTGACCGCCGCCACGCCCCGCGCCTCGATCTGCTCGATGGCCGCCCGCAACAGCTCCTCGCGCCGCTCGGCCACACTCAACCGGACCCTCACCACGCCGTCACCCTAATCCGTCGCCGTGCGCGATGACGGGCCGGTCCGCGGCGGCGGACGCTCACGGAGCGGGCCGGTACCGCCCGAAGCGTTCCGCGATCACCGGGAGCCGCTGCTCGGCGATCGTGTGCGCGGCGGCCCGGGGTGTCGTGCCGTCCGTCTCGGCGCGGGCCAGCACCAGTTCCACCAGGGCGCGCATCGAGCGGCGCGTGTACGCGAAGGCCTCCGCCGCGTCCGCGCCGATGTCGCCGAACAACGTCCACCACCACCAGGCGTTCGTCCCGGAGTTGACGACGACGTCCGGCAGCACGCTCACCCCGCGCGCGTGCAGCAGCTTCTCCGCCTCCGGCAGGACCGGCATGTTGGCGGCCTCGGCGATCCACCGGGCGCCGATCCGCTCCTGCTCCTCGACCCCGATGGCGTACGACACGGCGGCCGGCACCAGCACCTCCGCCTCCACCGACAGCCAGGCGTCCCCGGGCAGCTCGAGGTCCGCGGGGCGCAGCACGGCGCGGTCCACCGTGCCGTGGGCGTCCCGCGCGGCCAGCAGCGCCTCCACGTCGAGACCGGCCGGGCAGGCGATCGTGCCCTTGACGTCGGCGACGGCCACCACCGTCAGCCCCGCGCGCGTGAGGAACCGGGCCGTGGCCCCTCCCATGGTGCCGAACCCCTGGAGGGCGACCCGCGTCCCGGCGTACGCCACCCCGGCCCGGTCCAGCGCGGGGAGCACGGACTCGGCGACCCCGCAGCCGCCGACCAGTTCGTCGAGGCCGATGCCGTCCACCTCGACGGCGAAGGCGGCGGCGAGCCGCTCGCGCGCGGCGCACTCGTCGTCCAGCAGCGGGTAGACCGCCTGCACGGACGACACCAGCCCCGCTTCGGCGGCCGCCCGGTCCACCAGGTCCTGGGTCAGCCCCAGGTCCTCGCCGGTGGTCCAGCAGCTCTCCACGTACGGCCGCACCGCCCGCAGGTACCGCACCAGCAGTCCGTACGCCTCCGGGTCCCGGGGATCACAGTCGATGCCGCCCTTGGCCCCGCCCAGCGGGACGTAGCGGGCCTCGGGGTCGTAGTGCAGCGCCTCCTTGAGGCTCATGCCGCGGGCTAGCCCGGTCACCTCCTCCAGGGTGCAGCCCGCCCGCATCCGCAGCCCGCCGCTGCACACGCCGCGCACGAGCCGGTCGACGACCAGGTGGCCCTGGCGCCCGGTGACGTGATCGGTCCAGGTGAGCGACAGGAAGGGGGCGGTCATACGGACTCCTCGACCGGCGGGCCGGTGCGGCCGGAACGGCTGGTACTGAACAGTGGGTCAGTATCGGAACGCAGGGACGCCGTGTCAAAGCCGGCTCGCGGCGGAATGACCGGGGTGACCCCCGGCGTTGTCGGAGCGGGCACCCATAATGGAATGCCTCAGCGACCCCACCTGGAGGTACCGTGTCCGGTTTCCGTTCCCTGAGCTCCGGGCTCCGCGCTCTACAGCCCGCGGCCTTCGGCGCGGATCCGAGTGGCGAGCGCCTGGCGCGCATCCGCAGATCGCCCCACTTCAAGGACGGGGTCTTCCAGAACCCCGGCGGGACGGCGCGGACCCGTCCCTCGGGCTCCACGCTCGACTTCGCCAAGGTCTTCTTCGACAAGGAACAGCGCCCCCGCCGCGCCCCCGCGGGCACCGTACCGGTGCACCCCACCACGCTCGCCGACCTCGCCAAGCCGCCGGCCACGGGTCTGCGGCTGTCCTGGATGGGGCACTCCAGCGTGCTCGCGGAGATCGACGGGCAGCGTGTCCTGTTCGACCCCGTCTGGGGCGAGCGCTGCTCCCCCTTCCCCTTCGCGGGGCCGAAGCGGCTGCACCCGGTCCCGCTGCCGCTGGCCGCGCTGGGCCCGGTCGACGTCGTCGTCATCTCGCACGACCACTACGACCATCTGGACCTGCCCACGATCAAGGCACTCGCGGACACGGACACCCTGTTCGCCGTGCCGCTCGGTGTCGGCGCCCACCTCGAGCACTGGGGCGTGTCCGCCGACCGGCTGCGCGAGCTGGACTGGCACGAGGCGACGAAGGTCGGCGGGCTCACCCTGACCGCCACCCCGGCCCGGCACTTCTGTGGCCGCGGTCTGCGCAACACCCAGCACACCCTGTGGGCCTCCTGGGTCGTCGCGGGCGACGAGCACCGGATCTACCACAGCGGTGACACCGGCTACTTCGAGGGCTTCCAGGAGATCGGCGCCGAGCACGGCCCGTTCGACGCGACCATGATCCAGATCGGGGCCTACTCGGACTTCTGGCCCGACATCCACATGACCCCCGAGGAGGGCATGCGTGCCCACCTGGACCTCCAGGGCGGTCCCGGCGGAGTGATGCTTCCCATCCACTGGGGCACGTTCAACCTCGCCACCCACGCGTGGACCGACCCGGGGGAGGGCACCCTCGCCGCCGCACGGGCCGCCGGGGCGCGGGCCGCCCTGCCCAAGCCCGGCGAGCCCTTCGAGCCCGCCGCCGAGACCGTCCCGGGCGAGCCGTGGTGGCGGGAGGTGGCGCTCGCGCCGTCCGCCGGATGGCAGCCCCTGATCGCGACGGTAACCAAGGCCAAAGCCGATACCGAGAGTGACGAAAGTCGGGGTGCCGTCGAAGGCGGCGATGCGCCGGAGGCGGTCCCGGCGGGCTGACGGGGGCCGGAGGCGTTCGACCGTGCGGGCCGGGGAGCGAAAAGCTCCCCGGCCCGCACGGTCGTTTCCGGACCATCTCTGACCAGGTCTGATCGCGGGGTTTCCGTGTTGTCCTCCGGGTGGCGCGGCCTTATCGGTCTGTCGTGCGAAGCCTCATACCAGAGCGGGACGCCCGCCGGGTGACTTTGTCAACTGCCCACCGCACCTGACACGTTGCCGACTACTGTGAGTGGCCGTCGGGCGACACCGGGCCGAATTCTTCGGCCCTCCCGACCGACAGCCAGGCTCGACGGACCAGTACGAGGACACCGATGTCTCACCTCCGCGCACCCGCCACACGCGCCGACCGCCGTGAGGGCGGACGGCACGGGCGGCCGGTCGCCAGCGCCGCACCGGCGTCGGCCGAGACACACATACGGCCCCAGTTGCTGCGGCTCGCCGTGCTCCCGCCGACCGCGGTCGCCCTCAGCGCCTGCGCGGTCGTCCTGTTCACCGTGCGCTCCACCCACGTCCGGCCCGGCGTGACCCTGTGGGCGGTCCTCGCCGGTGCCGTCGCGGTGACCGGCGTCGGCATCGTCATCGCCGCCGTGGCCGCGGACCGCGCCGCCCGCTCGGTCAGCGACCGTGTCGCGGCCCTGCGCCGCGGCAGCGCGCGCGGCGAGGCCGAGCTGCGTGCCGTCATCGAGGCGCTGCGCCGCGGCGAGGTCCCGCCGCGGCGCACGTCGCGCGGCGGACCGCCCGGCGACGCCGACGACTTCGAGCTGCTCGCCGCCGACCTGGCCCGGGCCCACGAAGGGGCCGTCACCGCCGTCGTACAGGCCGCGCAGCTGTCCAGCCAGGCCGGCAGCGAACAGAAGCTGGAGGTCTTCGTCAATCTCGCGCGGCGCCTTCAGTCCCTGGTGCACCGCGAGATCTCGATCCTCGACGAACTGGAGAACGCGATCGAGGATCCCGATCTCCTCAAAGGCCTCTTCCACGTCGACCACCTCGCCACCCGCATCCGCCGGCACGCCGAGAACCTCGCCGTCCTCGGCGGGGCCGTCTCCCGGCGGCAGTGGAGCAACCCGGTCTCCATGACCGAGGTGCTCCGCTCCGCCATCGCCGAGGTCGAGCAGTACGCACGGGTCAAACTCGTCCCGCCCATCGACGGCGAGCTGCGCGGCCACGCCGTCGCCGACGTCATCCACCTGCTCGCCGAACTCGTCGAGAACGCCACGGTGTTCTCCGCCCCGCACACCCAGGTGCTGCTGCGCGCGAACCTCGTCACCTCAGGACTCGCCGTCGAGGTCGAGGACCGCGGGCTCGGTATGCCCGTCGAGGAGCAGAGCAGGATGAACGCCCTGCTCGCCGACCCCGACCAGGTCAACGTCGGCCGTCTGCTCGCCGACGGCCGCATCGGCCTGTTCGTCGTCTCCCAGCTCGCCCGGCGGCACGGCATCCGGGTCCGTCTCCAGAGCAACATCTACGGCGGCGTCCAGGCCGTCCTCGTCGTGCCACAGGCGCTGCTGGGCTCCGCGCCGGGCGTCCCCGGGGCGGTACCGCGCGGACCGGACACCGACGGCGCCGGCCTCCCCCTCGTGCCCGCAGCACCCCCCGCCGTGGCCGATCCGGTACGGCCGCCCCTGCCGCCCGCCCCCCAGTCCCGCGCCGCCGGGACCCCCGATCCCGTACAGCCGCGCGGCCCGCGGCACACCGCGGACGTGGGCCGTCCGACGGGCTTCGCGCATCCGCAGGACGCGCCGGGCCCGGGCGGGCCCTCGGTGCCGTCCCCGGGACGGGACACCGACGGCGCCGGACGGTCGTTCGGCCCGGCGCGGGCGCAGGGCGGAGGCGCGCGCCCGGGCCCCTCGGCCGGATCGCCGGAGGCGTGGAACGCCCCGGGCACGGCGCAGAGCCCGACCCCGGCCCCGACACCAACCCCGTCCCCGACACGGGACACGCCCGGGTCCGGGGTGCCCGTGGTCGCCCCGCCCCGGCAGGGTCACCCGAGCGGCTCCGGCCCGGACCATGCCGCCGCGCCGCCCCCGCACCCCGCCCCCGCCGAACCGCTGCCGCAGCGGCCGGGCGCACCCGTGCCGCTGCCCGTCCGGGGCGCCCGAGCGGCACGGCCCAACCCGGCCGAGGCCGTGCCCGGCATCCGGCCCGGCGACCGGCCCGTCGTCGAGGAGCACGCGGGCATCGCGCCCACCCCGCGCGTCGGCGCGGTGCGCGGCACCATGGGCAAGCCCCAACTGCCCCGCCGCCGTGCCCAGGAGCACATCGTGCCGCAGCTGCGCGGCGGCCCGGCCCCGCGCCAGGACTTCGAACAGCCCGTAGGCCACGACCCCGGCCTGATGGCGGCCTTCCAACGCGGCATCGGCCTGGCCGAGGCCCAGCAGAGCCTGGAGGCGGACGTCCCTGACCCGGCACCGCCGCGCCCGCCGGCCCCTCTCGAAGTCCTGCTCGACCCGGCCGCCCACCCGGCGTCGGACCACGATCGGCGGCCCGGAAGCCACGGTGCCGTGGGCGACGGTGTCCCGTTCGGGGGCGCGGAACAGGCCCGGCCGGTACCGCTCCCCGTCGACGCCGACGTACGACCGCCGCACCTCTCCCGCATACCGCAGGCGCGTCCCACGCCCGCCGCCGCGCCGCCCGAGGCGTACGGCGCGGGTGACGGGCCGGACCTGCCCGGTCCCGACCGATCCACCGCCCGGCACGACGGGAGCGCACCCCCCGGATGAGCACGGTCACCCCCACCCCCAGCGCTCCCGCAGACCTTCGTACCCCAAGGAGTCGATCCACCATGGCGAGCGATGCGCCGACCGGCCAGGTATCCGACCTCGACTGGCTGATGAGTGGCCTCGTGCAGCGTGTACCGCACACCACGAGCGCGGTGCTGCTCTCCTGCGACGGACTGGTGAAGTCGGTCCACGGCCTCGACCCGGACAGCGCCGACCACATGGCCGCCCTGGCCTCCGGCCTGTACTCCCTCGGCCGCAGCGCCGGCGTCCGGTTCGGCGACGGCGGGGACGTGCGGCAGGTCGTCGTCGAACTCGACTCGACGCTGCTGTTCGTCGCCACCGCGGGCTCGGGCGCGTGTCTCGCGGTGCTCGCCGGCCGGGAGGCCGACGCGGCGGTGCTCGGTTACGAGATGTCGATGCTCGTCAAGAGCGTCCGGCCGTATCTCATGACCGCGCCCCGGCAGCACGCCGTCGAACCGTCGGTGATGGGGCCTTGAGCGTGGCGGCGGCCGGTGACGGGCCCTGGCTCGACGACGCGGCCGGGCGGCTGGTGCGCCCGTTCACGGTCAGCGGGGGCCGGACCAAGCCCAGCGTCGCCCTCGACCTCATGTCGCAGGTGATGGCCACCGGGGCGACGCCCCTCGGCTACCTCGGTCCCGAACACGCGACCGCGCTCCATCTCACCCGCGCGCCCGTGTCGGTGGCCGAGATCGCGGCCCATCTGAAGCTGCCGGCAGCGGTCACCAAGGTGCTGCTCTCCGATCTCCTCGACTGCGGGGCGCTGACCACCAAGCCCCCCGAGTACCACCACATCCCCACCGACCGGGCCCTTCTGGAGGCAGTGCTCGATGGACTACGACGACAGCTCTGAGTACGACAGGTACGACGAGCACCGCGAGTACGGCGCCCGTGACGGCGGCGGCTCCGACCCCTTTCCCACGGCGCTGAAGATCCTGGTCGCGGGCGGGTTCGGGGTCGGCAAGACGACCTTCGTCGGCGCCGTGAGCGAGATCGCGCCGCTCAGCACCGAGGAACTGCTCACCACGGTCAGTGCCGCCACCGACAACCTCGACGGCATCGAGAACAAGGTCGAGACGACCGTCGCCATGGACTTCGGCCGCATCACCCTCGACCCGAGCCATGTCCTCTACCTGTTCGGCACACCCGGCCAGGAGAGGTTCTGGTTCATGTGGGACGAACTGTCCGAGGGCGCCCTCGGCGCGGTCATCCTCGCCGACACCCGCCGCCTCGATGAGTGCTTCGCGGCCGTCGACTTCTTCGAGGAACGCGGACTCGCCTTCATCATCGCCGTCAACGAGTTCGACGGCTCCCACCGCTACAACCCCGAGGAGGTGCGCGCCGCCATCGACCTCGCCCCGGACATCCCCGTCGTGCGCTGCGACGCCCGCATCTCCGCGTCCGGGGTCCAGACCCTGCTCACCCTCGTCAAACACCTCATCGCCCACGCACCGGCCGCACCCCAGCCGAGCCGTGGCGCCCACATGTGATCCCCGCACCCGACGCCCCGGAGCCGCATATGACGTACGACAACAGCGACGGAACCCGGCCATGAGCTACGACCCGCCGCGCCCGGCCGGTCGTCTGCTGCTCACCCCGGAGGACAGGGAAGCTCCCGCCCGTGCCCGCAGGCTGCGCAGACTCGGCCTCGGGGCACAGCCGGAGCCCGCCCTGGACGCCTTCGCGGACCGCCTGGCCGAGGTGGCCGGAGCGCCGTACGCCATGGTCAACTTCCTCGACGAGGAACGGCAGTTCTTCGCCGGGCTGCACACCCCGCAAGGCGGCCGGGCCGCACGCGGCGGCAAACCCGAGGTGGGCCGCCGACTGCCCCGCGACTACGGCTACTGCCCGCACGTCGTCGCGCGGCGCAAGGCGCTGGTGCTCGAGGACGTGGGCGACTACCCGCGCTTCGCGGGCAACCCGGTCGTCGACGAGTACGGCATCCGCTCCTACCTCGGCGCCCCGCTCATCGACACGAGCGGCATGGTGCTGGGCACGGTGTGCGTCGCCGATCTCACGCCCCGGCCCTGGGGGAAGGCCGGCCTGGAGACCATCAAGTCGACGGCCGCCGAACTCGCCGGACACCTTCAGCGGCGGGAGACCGGCGGGTTCCCGGAGCCGTGAGGTACGCCGGTCAGGGGGCCCGCCAGATGTTGTCGAAGGCCGCGTCCTCGATGGACCGGCGCTGTCGTACGGCCTCGAGTTCCGCCACCGCGTCGCCGACCGCCGCCAGGACCGTCACGACCGTCTCGCCGGGGAGGTCAGGGAAGCCGTCGGCGGGCTCCTCGCGCAGACCCACGGCGGCGCCCAGCGCGGCGAGGACCGGCTCGTCCGCCGCCCAGCGCCCGGTGGCGTGGCGACGCGCCGGTGAGTCGAGCGGCTCCGTCCCCGCCGACCGGAACGGGAGCCGGCCGTGGCGCGCCCGGCCGATCAGCCCGTCCGCCTCGAACCGGGTGGAATAGGCCGCGGCCAGGCCGCTGCCGCGCCGCCACAGCCAGTCCTCGACCGACTCGTACGGCGCCGCCCGTACGAGTGACGCCGCGGCCTCGGCCAGGAGGCGGTCGTCCGGCGCCGGGGCCGTGCCGGGCACGAGGAGGTCGCCGTCGAGGGCCACCGCTCCGGTCCCGACGAGATCGATCACCTCGGCGCCCGCGAGGGCCAGGGACAGTTCGCCCTGCCCGGCGGGGCGTACGGGCGCCACGTCCATCGCGACGAGCAACAGGTCCCGTGCTGTGGTCATCGAGGGCTCCATGTCAGTCGGCCGGCCTGGTGAGGGTTGCGGGTTGCGGTCCAGGGTGGCACGCCCCACCGTGGTGTGCGGGAAGCCGGTCCGGGCGAGCGGGGCCACCCGTGTGAAGCGGAGCTGTGGCGGCGCTTAAGAAAAGCTCGATGGACCGGGCCGGTGAAGTGCGGCAGATTGCTGGGCGAATCCACATGTCTTCCCGGACGCGGGGCCCTTCGGGCTGCTCGCGCCCGGGCCCTCACCACAGGAGCCGTAGCGTGAAGGCGCTGGTCAAGGAGAAGGCGGAGCCCGGACTGTGGCTCGCGGACGTCCCCGAGCCGGCCGTCGGGCCCGGCGACGTGCTGATCAGGGTGCTGCGCACCGGTATCTGCGGCACGGACCTGCACATCCGGTCCTGGGACGGCTGGGCGCAGGCGACGATCAGCACCCCGCTCGTGCTCGGGCACGAGTTCGTCGGCGAGGTGGTCGGCACCGGCCGCGATGTCGCCGACATCCAGGTGGGGGACCGCGTCAGCGGCGAGGGGCACCTCGTCTGCGGCAAGTGCCGCAACTGTCTGGCCGGGCGCCGCCATCTGTGCCGGGCGACCGTCGGGCTCGGCGTCGGCCGTGACGGCGCCTTCGCGGAGTACGTCGCCCTGCCCGCGTCCAACGTGTGGGTGCACCGGGTCCCGGTGGACCTCGACGTGGCGGCGATCTTCGACCCGTTCGGCAACGCCGTGCACACCGCGCTGTCCTTCCCGCTCGTCGGCGAGGACGTGCTGATCACCGGCGCCGGACCGATCGGCCTGATGGCCGCCGCCGTCGCCCGGCACGCGGGTGCCCGCAACGTCGTCGTCACCGACGTCAGCGAGGAGCGGCTGGAGCTGGCCCGCAAGATCGGTGCGAGCCTCGCGCTGAACGTGTCGCAGGAGTCCATCGCCGACGGGCAGCGCCAGCTGGGGCTGCGCGAGGGCTTCGACATCGGTCTGGAGATGTCCGGCCGGCCCGCGGCGCTGCGCGACATGATCGCCAACATGACGCACGGCGGCCGGATCGCCATGCTGGGGCTGCCCGCCGAGGAGTTCCCGGTCGACTGGGCCCGGATCGTCACCTCGATGATCACGATCAAGGGCATCTACGGCCGCGAGATGTTCGAGACCTGGTACGCGATGTCGGTGCTGCTGGAGGGCGGCCTCGACCTCGCCCCCGTGATCACCGGCCGGTACGGCTACCGCGACTTCGAGGCGGCCTTCGCCGACGCGGCGAGCGGCCGCGGCGGCAAGGTCATCCTCGACTGGACCGCGTAAGCCACCTGCGTTTCCCGCGTTCCTGCATCTCCCGCCTTCCCGCCTTCCCGCCTTCCCGCGTT
The DNA here is from genome assembly GCA_001298545.1 of Actinobacteria bacterium OV320. Classification (GTDB taxonomy): domain Bacteria; phylum Actinomycetota; class Actinomycetes; order Streptomycetales; family Streptomycetaceae; genus Streptomyces; species Streptomyces coriariae. The sequence continues at coordinate 438,412 of LJCX01000027.1, read as the reverse complement.
TCTTAGGAGCTTCCTGATGTTCGACTCCGTGCGCGACGACGTGCGCGCCACCCTCGACGAGATCCGTGCCGCCGGTCTGCACAAGCCCGAGCGGGTCATCGGCAGCCCGCAGTCGGCGACGGTCGCCGTCACCGCGGGCGGCCGGCCCGGCGAGGTCCTCAACTTCTGCGCCAACAACTACCTCGGCCTCGCCGACCACCCCGAGGTCGTCGCCGCCGCCCACGCGGCCCTCGACCGCTGGGGCTACGGCATGGCGTCGGTGCGCTTCATCTGCGGTACGCAGGAGGTGCACAAGGAGCTGGAGGCCCGTCTCTCGGCCTTCCTCGGCCAGGAGGACACGATCCTGTACTCCTCCTGCTTCGACGCCAACGGAGGGGTCTTCGAGACGCTCCTCGGCCCCGAGGACGCGGTGATCTCCGACGCCCTCAACCACGCCTCGATCATCGACGGCATCCGGCTGTCCAAGGCCCGCCGGTTCCGCTACGCCAACCGTGATCTGGCCGACCTGGAGCGGCAGTTGAAGGACGCCTCCGACGCGCGGCGCCGGCTGGTCGTCACCGACGGCGTCTTCTCCATGGACGGCTATGTGGCGCCCCTGGCCGAGATCTGCGACCTCGCCGAGCGCTACGACGCCATGGTCATGGTCGACGACTCGCACGCCGTCGGCTTCGTCGGTCCCGGCGGCCGAGGCACCCCCGAGCTGCACGGCGTGATGGACCGCGTCGACATCATCACCGGCACCCTCGGCAAGGCGCTGGGCGGCGCGTCCGGCGGTTATGTGGCCGCCCGGGCGGAGATCGTCGCGCTGCTGCGCCAGCGCTCCCGCCCGTACCTCTTCTCCAACACCCTCGCCCCCGTCATCGCCGCCGCCTCGCTGAAGGTCCTCGACCTGCTGGAGTCGGCCGACGACCTGCGGGTGCGGCTCGCCGAGAACACCGCGCTGTTCCGCCGCCGGATGACCGACGAGGGCTTCGACATCCTGCCCGGCGACCACGCCATCGCGCCCGTGATGATCGGCGACGCGGCGAAGGCGGGTCGGATGGCCGAACTGCTGCTGGAGCGCGGGGTGTACGTGATCGGCTTCTCCTACCCGGTGGTCCCGCAGGACCGGGCCCGCATCCGGGTCCAGCTGTCCGCCGCGCACTCCACGGACGACGTCAACCGCGCCGTCGACGCCTTCGTCGCGGCCCGGTCGGAACTGGAAGCGTCCGAGCCGCAGGCGGTCTGAACACAGCGGGGCCGGGGTCGGGGCCGGTGACGGTCCCGGCCGGTGGCCGCCGGGGCTGGAGGCTGTCTGTGCCGGCGCCGGTGCCGATGCCGATGACCGTGACGGATTCGGCCGGTGGCCACCCGGGACGCCGGTGACCCACCCGGGCCGGTGACTCTGGCCGGTGCGGGTCTCGGACCGTGGCCGCCGGGGTCGGTGGTGGTGGGGCCCGGTCGTGCCGGTCGTCCTGGCCGGTGGCCGTGCCGACCGTGTCGGCCGGGGGCCACAGGGCCGGGAGGCGGTCCGGGGGGCTCGGACATATTGCGATAATCGATCCATGATCGAAGCGCGGCGGCTCCACATCCTTCGTGCGGTGGCCGACCACCGCACGGTGACCGCGGCAGCCGCCGCGCTGTATCTCACCCCGTCCGCCGTCTCCCAGCAGCTGACGGCCCTGGAGCAGGAGACCGGCCACCGGCTGGTCGAACGGAGTGCCAAGGGCGTACGGCTCACCCCGGCCGGCGAGATCCTCCTCACCCACACCAACGCCGTCCTGGCCCAGTTGGAGCGGGCCGAGGCGGAGCTGGCCGCCTACAGCTCCGGAGCCGCCGGCACGGTCACGGTCGCCGCCTTCGCGACGGGGATCGCCCTGGTCGTGGCGCCCGCGGTGGCCCGGCTGGCCGCTACCGCCCCGGGGATCCGGATCCGCGTCCAGGACGCCGAGGGCGACGCCAGTCTGCCGATGGTGCTCGACCGGCAGGTCGATGTCGCGGTCGCCGTCGAGTACCGCGGGGCACCGGCCGCCGACGATCCGAGACTCGCGCACGTCCCGCTCTACGCCGAGCCCTTCGACGCGGTCGTCCCGGTCAGTCACCGTCTCGCCGACGCCCCCGAGGTTCCGCTCGCCGAACTGGCCAAGGACCCGTGGATCGGCCCCTACCCGGGCAACCCCTGCCATGACGTGGTCGTCCTGGCCTGCGAGAACGCCGGATTCCAGCCTCGTCTGGAGCACTCCTCGGACGACTTCCGCGCGGTCGTCGCCCTGGCCTCGGCCGACGCGGGCGTCGCGCTCGTCCCGCGTTCGGCGCTGCGCGGCATGGACCTCACAGGGGTGGTCGTACGGCCGGTCGACGGCGTGGCGCCGACCCGGCGGGTCTTCGCGGCCGTCCGCCGGGGAGCGGAGGGGCATCCGCTGATCCGGCCCGTGCTGGAGGCGCTGGGCGAGGCCGCCCGCGGGTGAGCCCGGTGAGTCTTCCGTAACAGTGCCGTCTCATATCAGGGATAGCATCCCGGATATGAGACACGAGACAGGCGGAGCGGAGACGGTCGGGGTGCCGGACCCCGTCGATGTGCGGATCGCCGGGCGGCTGGCCGAGTTGCGGGCCGAACGCGGTTGGTCGCTGGGGGAGTTGGCGGAACGCAGCGGGGTGAGCCGGTCGACCCTGTCGCGGGCCGAGCGGGCGGAGACCAGCCCGACCGCCGCGCTGCTGAACCGGCTGTGCCATGTCTACGGGCGGACCATGTCCCGGCTGCTCAGCGAGGTGGAGGCGGAGCCCGCGCCGCTGCTGCGCGCCGAAGAGCAGCCCGTCTGGGAGGACCGGGCCTCCGGGTTCGTCCGGCGCTCCGTGTCGCCGCCGCACCCCGCGCTGCGCGGCGAACTGGTCGAGGGCCGACTCGCCGCGGGCGCCGACATCGCCTACGACCGGCCGCCCGTGGCGGGCCTGGAACAGCACATCTGGGTGCTGGAGGGCGCCCTGGAAGTGACGGCCGAGGACACCGGGCATCAGCTCGGCGCCGGGGACTGCCTGCGCCTGCGGGTGTGGGGCCCGACCCGGTTCCGGTGCACGGGCGACGAGGACGTGCGGTACGTGCTGGCGGTGGTGCTGCCATGACCGTGACCCGGCTCGACGCCCCCCGACTGCGCGCCCGCGCCTCGGAGTTGGCCGACCTGCTGGTCGACGCGGTGGACGACGGTGCCTCGCTCGGCTTCCTCGCCCCGCTCGACCGGACGGCGGCCGAGGACTGGTGGAAGGACCGCGCACAGGGCGTCGCCGCCGGGCAGCTCGCGGTCTGGGCGGCGCGGGACGGGGACCGTGTCGTCGGCACCGTCGGCCTGGCCTTTCCCGACAAGCCCAACAGCCGCCACCGCGCCGAACTCGTCAAGCTGATGGTCCACCGGGACGCCCGCGGGAAGGGACTCGGCCGCACCCTGCTGACCGCAGCCGAAAAGAGCGCCGTCGCGGCCGGTGTCACCCTGCTGCACCTGGACACCGAGACCGACAGCCCCGCCGAGCACCTGTACCGCACGTCCGGGTGGACCAGGGCCGGGGTGATCCCGGACTACGCGGCGAGCCCGGCCGGGGTCCTGCGCCCGACCACCCTGTACTACAAGCAGGTCGGCGTCGGGTGACTGTCAGTGGCAGCGGCTACGGTGCGGAGCATGCCGGACGCCGAAGACGTACGCCGTATCGCCCTGTCCCTGCCGGACACCACGGAGAAGATCTCCTGGAACATGCCCACCTTCCGGGTCGCGGGGAAGATGTTCGCCACGCTGCCCGAGGAGGAGACCTCCCTCGCCGTGCGCTGCCCCAAGGAGGAGCGCGACGAACTGGTGCTCGCCGAGCCGGGGAAGTTCTGGATCGCCGGCCACGAGGCCCAGTTCGCCTGGGTGCGGGCCCGCCTCGCCGCTCTGGAGGACGAGGACGAGCTGCGGGACATCCTCGCCGACTCCTGGCGCCAGGCGGCCCCGCCGCGACTGCTCGACGCGTACCCGGAGCTGGGGGCGGCCCCGGGGGACTGACGGTGCCCGGCGGCCGGGGCGCGGGAAACGGGTGCGCGACCATCGACCCGAGTGCGGTATGGTTTCCATGCGTGTTCGGCCAGGGGAAACCCCAGGTCAGACGGGCAACGGGACGTGGCGCAGCTTGGTAGCGCACTTGACTGGGGGTCAAGGGGTCGCAGGTTCAAATCCTGTCGTCCCGACCAGCTTCATCGCAGGTCGGAAGGTCGTTTCCACGAAAGTGTGGAAGCGGCCTTCGTTGTTTTCCCTGCGGTCGGCGCGGACAGACGCGCTGAGACGCGGCGCTACGCGGTGCGTGTCCGCGCCGCCTCGTGCTGTGAGTCGCCCGGACTGGCTGTGGATTCGCCCAACCCCGAGTGACGCCCCGCGATCCCGCTGCCAGGATGAGGCGCCATGACCGCAGGGCACGGCAAGGCCGACAAGCACCGCAGACTCCACGACACCGCCAAGGCCGAGAGGCACCGCACACCGCACGGCGCGGGACGCGCGAAGCGGGCCGGCAAGGCGGCGCCCGCCGACGAGTCGACGACCGCGCTGGCGCTGGCCGCGCGGGGCGGGGACGCGGCGGCCGTCGAGGGGTTCGTGCGCGCCCTGCACCACGACGTCCTGCGGTACGTGGCCCATCTGAGCGCCGACCCGCAGGCGGCGGACGATCTGGCGCAGGACACGTTCCTGCGGGCCCTGAGCGGCCTGCACCGGTTCGAGGGGCGTTCCTCGGCGCGGGCGTGGCTGCTGTCCATCGCGCGACGGGCGGTGATGGACAGCTTCCGGTCCGCAGCGGCCCGGCCGCGCCTGTCTGACCGGACCGACTGGCAGACGGCCGTCGAACTGGCCCAGCCGCGCGGACTGCCCGGCTTCGACGACGGTGTCGTCCTGCGGGATCTGCTGGCCGCGCTGCCGGAGGACCGGCGGGAGGCGTTCGTGCTGACCCAGTTGCTGGGGCTGCCCTACGCGGAGGCGGCCGAGGTGAGCGGCTGCCCGGTCGGCACCGTCCGCTCGCGGGTGGCCCGCGCCCGCGCCACGCTGGCGGGCCTGCTGGCCGAGCCCGGCGCTCCTACGCTCCCCGCAGCCCCCGCAGCCCCCGCAGCCCCCGCCGCCCCCGCAGCTCGTCGACCTTCGTCAGCCGGGCCCCACCCCGACCGCCCCGGACGCGGGTGAGGGAGCGGCCGCGGGGCGGTCGCGGTCGGCACGGTGCCGCCGCCCGGCGCGGCCGCGCACGCGGCGTCGGCCGCCCGCCCCGCAGCGGCGGCGAGGCCCGCCGGGGAGTCACCTGCGGCTGCGCACCCGCTCCCCGCGCGGCGGGCTGATGAACTGGAGCTCCAGGGTGAGGGGCGGCGCCGCGATCCCCGGGCCGCCCGCCGCCGCCCAGGTCAGGATCTCGTCCGTGCAGTCGTCGTCCATGGCGAAGCCGATCCAGGTGGCCCGGCCGCCGGCCCGGCGTCCGTCGGCCGAGGGCTGGACGACGATCACGTTGGCCTGGTCGCAGGGGCCCAGGCAGTCGGTCGTGCGGACCTCGAAGGCGCCGGCGGAGTCGGCGGCGGCCGCCCGCAGCCGCTCCAGCTGCCAGGCGTGGTCGTAGCCGGGGTGTTTGCCGGCGTCGCCGCAGCAGCAGCCCCTGCACACCACGAGGGTGCAGGGACGACTGCGGGCGGCGCCCACCAGGGCGCGACGGCCGGCCGGCGCGGGGATCACGCTCAGGAGGCCGAGAGGCCGACGTGGGCCAGGGCCTGCCGCAGCAGGAACCCGTGCCCGCCCGGCATCTCGCTCTGCACCGCGAGCGAGGCGGCCTCCTGCGGGCTGAACCACACCAGGTCCAGCGCGTCCTGGCGGGGACGGCAGTCTCCGGTCACCGGCACGATGTAGGCCAGCGACACCGCGTGCTGACGGGGGTCGTGGTACGGCGTGACGCCCTGCGTGGGGAAGTACTCGGCCACCGTGAACGGCTGGAGCGAGGTCGGTACCCGGGGCAGCGCCACCGGACCGAGGTCCTTCTCCAGGTGGCGCAACAGGGCGTCGCGGACGCGCTCGTGGTGCAGGACCCGGCCGGATACCAGCGTGCGGCTGACCGTGCCCTCCGGTCCCATCCGCAGCAGCAGGCCGACGCTGGTGACTTCGCCGCTGTCGTCGACGCGCACGGGCACGGCCTCGACGTACAGGATCGGCATACGGGCGCGTGCCATCTCGAGCTCGTCGGAGCTCAGCCAACCCGGCGTGGTTTCGGTCAAGTCAGACATTGCTTGATCATACTTTCAGTGTCCGTCGGGAAGCCGGTAGACCCGGCGGGCGTTGTCGGCTCCGGCCCAGCGTGCCAGGCGCAGCGCGTCGGGCAGGCCCAGTTCGTCGGCGTCCACCCGGTCCTGGAGCAGATCCCCCAGTCCCCTGCGGAACGCCAGCGCGCCGAGCCCGTAGAACTCCGCCACACCATAGGCGTCCGAGCTGTACAGCAGTTTGCGGAACGGTGTGATCTCCAGCGCCTCCTCCAGGACCGCCCGCGCTCGTGGGGGACCCACATGATGCAGGGTGAGCCCCACATCCAGGTAGACCTGCTCGAACACCGCGGCCAGATAGGCGGCCTGGCGCTGGTAGGGCCAGCAGTGCAGCAGCAGGACGGGGATGGTGCCCGCCGTCAGGTGCAGCCAGTCCGTGAGACGGCTCGGGTCCACTCGGTGCAGCCGGATGTCGTTGTCGCCGAAGCCGGTGTGCAGTTGGAGGGGGAGCCCCAGGTCGACGGCCGTCCACAGCAGGTGCCGGACCAGTACCGGGTCCGCCAGCCGTCCGCCGCCCGCCAGCCAGCGCCGGGCGGCCCGGGTGACCTCGGCGTCCGGGGGCCGGGCCGGGTCGAGGTCGAAGCCGGTCCGGTAGGCGGCCACCGACTTGACCGCCACCACCCCGGGCCGCCGCACCGCGTCCAGGGCGGCCGCGCGGAAGGCGTCGGCGTACCCGTCGGCCTCGACACCCCGGGTGGCCACGGCCTCCGCGAGGGATTCCAGCCGGACGACCTCGTGGGCGACCGCCGGACCACCGGCCCCGGCCGCCGCGGCCAGCTCGGCGGGCGTGGTGATGCGGTGTGGGGCGAACCCGGTGTCGACGCAGAACACGCCGGTCCGGGCGGCGGCGAGGAACCGCCGGTTCACCTCCCGCGGACCCAGTTCGGCGCGCCGGGCCAGATAGACGTCGGCCGGGGCGTGCCGCTCCAGGTCGAGCAGCGGCGCGCAGTGGCGGCGTACGGCCACCCCGGCGGGTGTGTCGAAGGCCGAGACGCCGGGCCACCGGTCGCCCTCGGTGAGCAACTCCTCGAAGCCCGGCCGGTCCAGCGGGTCGACGACGACCCCGTGGCAGTGGTGGTCCACCAGCTCCAGCTCGGCGAGGGCCTCGTGGACCGGTCCGCCCGTCATGTCAGTACTTCCAGCGGTAGGCCGCGGCCACCCGCTCGTCGTCGAGCCCGTCGACGGCGTCGATCTCGCCCTGCCTCACGGCGCTCACAGCGTCGGCGAGGACCGGGCCGAGCGCGGTCCGCAGGACCTCGTCCCGGCGGAACTCGGCGAGCGCCTCGGCGAGCGAGGTCGGCAGCCGGCGCACGCCCCGGGCGGCGGCCTCCCCGGCGTCGAGCCGGGCCGGGTCCCCGGTCGTCTCCTCGGGCAGGACGGCGCCCGCCGCGAGCCCGGCCAGTCCGGCGGCGATCAGGCAGCCGAGGGCGAGGTACGGGTTGGCGGCCAGGTCGACCGCCTTGACCTCCAGATTCGCCTGCTCGGCGCGGCGGCCCGCCGTACCGCGCACCAGGCGCAGCGCGCACTCGCGGGTCTCCAGGCCCCAGGCGGTGAACACCCCGGCCCACTGGGACGGTCTGAGGCGCAGATGGCTCGCCGGGCTGGGCGCGGTCACCGCCGTCAGGGCCGGGAGCCGGGCCAGCACCCCGGCCGCGAACGCCTCCGCGTCGGCCGTCATGCCGTGCCGCCGCACTCCGCCCGCGTACAGGTTCGTGCCGTCCCGCCAGGCGGAGAGATGGACGTGCCCGCCGTTGCCGACGCCCTCCGCCACGACGGCGGGGGAGAAGGACACCCGCAGGCCGTGGCGCCGGGCCAGCGCGCGGATCGTCTGGCGGACGAGGACGCTGCGGTCGGCCGCCGCGACCGGGTCGAGCGCCCCCACCGAGATCTCGAACTGGCCGGGCGCGTACTCCGGATGGATCTGGTCGACGTCCACGCCCTGCGCCGCGCACGAGGCCAGCAGCTCGACGGTGTACTCGCTCAGCTCGATCTGCCGGGCCGCGCCGTACGCCGGTCCCGTGGCCGCCGGGACGAACTCGCCCGCGGGCGCCGAGTCCAGGCCGACCGCCCACTCGATCTCGATGGCAGTCTTGAAGGCGAGCCCGTGCTCGCGGGCCGCCTCTGCGACGACGCGGCGCAGAAAGGTGCGGGAGCAGCCGGGGTGCCGTTCCCCGTCCTGGGTGACGCGGTCGACCGGCGCCCAGGCCCAGCCGGGCTGCCCGGCCAGGGCCACGAGCCGGTCGAGCTCCGGGTACAGACGCAGATCGCCGTCCGGGGAGCCCAGCACATCGGTCGCGACGATGTGGTCGTTCGCGAGGAACGTGTCGAACACCGGCGACATCCCGACGCCCCAGGCCACCGCCGAGGCCAGTTTGGCCGTGGGGATCGTCTTCACCCGGCCGATGCCCGCCGTGTCGACGTAGGACAGGACGACGCCGTGCACGCCTCTCGCCGACAGTTCGCCGGCGAGCGCGCCGGCCCGCTCGACCTCTCCAGGACGCCCGCCGGGGACGGGATCGGCAAGGGTGGTCATACGTCCTCCACGGTCGCTGCGTCCGTTGCGTGCCGTACGTCCGTCAGGGTTTCACGGCCACCGCGCCGTACTGCGGCACCACCGCGAGGGAGTCGGCCTCGCCGCGCCAGCGCGAGCAGGACACCAGGCCCGGCTCCAGCAGGTCCAGGCCGTCGAAGAACGCGGCGATCTCCTTGCCGCCGCGCGCGGTGATCGGCGGGGTGGCGTTCTCGTTCCAGAACTTCATCGCCGGGATCTGGCCCTCGCCGCCGACCTCGCTGTCGTGGGTGGGGTGCGTCAGCACCAGGAAGCTGCCGGACGGGACGTCGGCCATCACCTTGCGGACGATGTCCCGGGCCGCCTCGAAGTCCAGGACGAAGTTCAGGATGCCCAGCATCATCACCGCGACCGGGCGGCTGAAGTCCAGGGTGCCCGCGGCGCGTTCGAGGATCTGGGCCGGGTCGTGCACATCGGCGTCGATGTAGTCGGTGACGCCCTCGGTGGTGCCGGTCAGCAGCGTACGGGCGTGCGCCAGCACGATGGGGTCGTTGTCGACGTACACGATCCGCGACTCGGGCGCGACGCGCTGCGCGATCTCGTGGGTGTTGTCGGCCGTCGGCAGCCCGGTGCCGATGTCGAGGAACTGCCGCACCCCGCGCTCCTCGGCGAGGAACCGCACCGCCTGCCCCAGGAACCAGCGGTCCGCGCGCGCGATCTCCCGGATGAGCGGGAACATCCCGGCGACATGCTCGCCGACCCGCTGGTCGACCTCGTAGTTGTCCTTGCCGCCGATCCAGTAGTTCCACACCCGCGCGTTGTGCGCGACGCTGGTGTCCAGCCGTGCCGACCCGCTCACCGGAGAGCCCCTTCTCACGTCCTGCCCGTGTCACGGGCCTGCGTCCGCCATTGTGCCGCCGGATGATCACCGTTGTCCCCGGTAGGGTGAAAATCCGGTGATCCCGTACAGGAAGCAGGCCATGCCCTACTCGCACGCCCCCCGCCCGACCTCGTCCGCGTCCCCGGCGGGTCCCGTCGACATCCGGCTGGTCGTCACCGACATGGACGGCACGCTGCTCGACGACGACAAGAAGGTGCCGGAGGGGCTGTGGGAGACGCTGGCGCGGCTGCGTGAGCGCGGGGTGCTGTTCTCCCCGGCGAGCGGGCGCCAGTACGCCACCCTGGCCGCGGAGTTCGCCGAGGTCGCCGACGGCATGGTGTTCATAGCGGAGAACGGCACCTATGTGGTGCGCGACGGGGAGGAGCTGAGCTCCGATCCGCTGGCCCCGGGAGTGGTCGCGCGGGTCATGGAGGCCGTGCGCGGGCTCACGTCCGACGGGGTCGACGTGGGCGCCGTCGTCTGCGGGAAGCGGTCCGCCTACGTCGAGCGGGCCGACGAGGAGTTCCTCGCCGAGGTGGGCCGGTACTACGTGCGGCACCGGGTCGTCGAGGACGTCACCGCCGTCGACGACGACATCATCAAGGTCGCGCTCTTCGACTTCGGGTCCGCCGAGAGGACCACCGCACCGGCTCTCGCGCCCTTCGCGGACACCCACCAGGTCGTCGTCTCCGGCGAGCACTGGGTCGACGTCATGAACCGCACCGCCAACAAGGGCGCCGCGCTGCGCGCACTCCAGCGCGAGCTGGGCATCACACCCGCGCAGACCATGGTGTTCGGCGACTATCTCAACGACCTGGAGATGCTGGACGCCGCCGACTGGTCGTTCGCCATGGCCAACGCCCACCCGGAGGTCGTCCGCCGGGCCCGCCACCTCGCGCCCTCCAACAACGACAACGGGGTACTGCGCACCGTCACCCGCCTGCTGGACCTCTGACTCTCGGGACGACAGGCGCCGGAGCGGGCGGACGGTGACCGACCGGTCCTAGGCTGCTCGGTATGACAGAACCGGCCGTCGTCGCCCGTCTGACCCGCGTGATCACCTCGGGACTCGAACCCGGTCGGCTGGCGGGCTTCTACCAGGATCTGCACCGCCATCCCGAGCTGTCCTTCCAGGAACACCGCACCGCCGGGAAGCTGGCCCTGCGGCTGCGCGAGGCCGGGTACGAGGTGACGGAGGGGGTGGCCCGCACCGGTGTCGTCGGGGTGCTCGCGAACGGTGACGGGCCGGTGGTGTGGCTGCGCGGCGACATGGACGCGCTGCCCGTGCGGGAGGCGACCGGGCTGCCGTACGCCTCGACCGTCGACGGGATCATGCACGCCTGCGGCCACGACCTGCACGTCACCTGGCTGCTGGCCGCCGCCGAGGCGCTCGCCGCCGCCCGCGAGACCTGGTCCGGGACGCTCGTCGTGGTCGGGCAGCCCGCGGAGGAGGCCGGCGGCGGGGCCCGGGCGATGGTCGCCGACGGGATCCACGCCCGCTTCCCGCGCCCGGACGTGCTGTTCGGCCAGCATGTGGCGCCGGGACTCGCCGGGTTCTACCCGCACACCCCCGGCCTGACGCTGTCGGCCTCGGACGACGTCGACGTCGTCGTGCACGGTGTCGGCGGGCACGGTTCGCGGCCCGAGTCGACGGTCGACCCGGTCGTGACGGCCGCGTACATCGTCACCAGGCTCCAGACCGTGGTCGCGCGGGAGGTGGCGGCGAGCGAGTCGGTGGTGCTGACGGTGGGGAGTTTCCACGCCGGTACGAATGCCAACATCATCCCCGCCGAGGCCCGGCTCGCGCTGAACGTGCGCACCCAGGACACCCGGGCGCGCGAGCGGGTCCTCGCCGCGATCCGGCGGGTCGTCGAGGGGGAGTGCGCCGCCGCGGGGTGCCCGGTCCCGCCCGAGGTCACGGTCCACGCCGGCTGCCCGAACACCGTCAACGACGCGGCCCTGGACGGGGAGATCGCCGCCGTGCACCGCGAACTCTTCGGCGAGCACACGGTGTTCGACTTCGGGCAGGCGCTGGGCAGTGAGGACTTCTCGCTGCTCGCCCCGGCGGGCGTGCCCTACGACTACTGGTACGTGAGCTCCACCCCGGCGCCCGTGTGGGAGGCGGCGCCGGGGGAGGAGCTGCGGGAGAAGTTCGCGGGCGTGCCGGGCAACCACAGCCCGTTGTTCGCGCCGGACCTGTCCGTGCTGGTGCCGGGAGTGCGCACACTGGTGTCGGCGGCGCTCTCCCGGCTCACCGGCTGAGGCGCGGGCGGCCCGCGCGGGGCCTCAGGGCTTGAGCGGATCGTGGCCGATCGTCATCAGACGATGGCGTGCGCGGGTGTCCTCGGCCCTGGGTTCGTTCTCCGGGTCCGCCTGCGCGGTGACCGTGTCCACGACCCGGTACATCACCCGGACGTCGTCGTCGGTCAGGTCGGTGCGCCGCTTCTGGAGGATCGCCAGCACATGCTGCCCGGTGGGGGTCCCCGCCTCCTCGGGCAGCGGCTCGGCGTTCTCGTCGGCGTCCCGCACCCGCAGCCAGGCGGCCAGCTCCTGCGAGGTCATGTTCACCGCACGGTGGAAGTCCTCCCACAGCGCGTCGAGTTCGAGTGCGTCGGTCATGACGGGTGTTCCGCTCCTTCGGTAGATCAGTGCTCGCGCGGCCAGTTCTCCGCCTCGAACATCCACCGCTGCTTCTCCAGCTCGGCGGTGATGCCGATGAGCAGGTCCTGGGTGACCGGATCCGCCTGCTCGGTCGTCGTGATCCGCTCCCGCAGCCGTGCGATGGCCGCCCCCAGCGTCTCCGCGATCACCTGGACGACGTCCTCGTCACGCAGCCAGCCGTCCTTGGGGGAGGGCAGGGTGAACGCCGACGCGATCGTCTCCGGGCGGCCGTCGGGCGGCAGGCCCAGCGCCGCCGCGCGCTCCGCGACCGTGTCGGCGTACGAACGGGCCGTCGAGACCACCTCGTCGAGCTGGAGGTGGATCGAGCGGAACCGGGGCCCCACGATGTTCCAGTGCGCCTGCTTCCCGATCAGGGAGAGGCCGAGAAGATCCACGAGGGTGGTCTGCAACGCGTCGAAGGTGACCTGGCGGGCCGGTTCGGGCAGGGGGCTCTTCACGACAGTCATATGGTGCTCCTCGTCGTCGCGTCGTGTCTGGCGGTACGGAGCAGTTCCGCGCGTTCCTCCTCGCCGGTCCCGCCCCACACACCCGACGTGCGTCCGATCGCGAACGCGTACGACAGGCATTCGGCACACACCGTGCAGCGGGCGCAGACGCGTTTGGCCGCCGCGGTGTCGCGCAGGGCGGGTCCGCTCGTGCCCACGGGAAAGAACAGCTCAGGGTCCTCGCCCACACAGGCGGCACTGCGCAACCACTCCATGCAGGCGCGGGTGCCCCGGTCACACCACCGCAAACAGCCGCATCTCCGTTCCTTCTCAGGAAGCGGGCACACCGTCCAGGAAGCGCGTCACGTCCGCGAACACCTCGGCGCGGTTCGTCTCGTTGAAGACCTCGTGCCGGGCTCCCGGGTAGATCCGCTCGGTGAGCGGGCCGCCGCTCAGCCGCTCGACGCCGGTCCGGCTGCCGGGCAGCGGAACCAGCCGGTCGTCGTCGCCGTGCAGCCACAGCAGGGGCAGCGGGCCGGTGTCGCCGCCCTCGGCCACGGTCTCCAGGGTCCGGACGAACGCCTCCAGCGTCGGCCGTTTCATCGGCCCGTGCCAGACCAGTTCGTCCGCCGCGTAGGCCGCGCCCACCGCGGGGTCGCGGGAGAGGGCGGCGGGCGAGACGGGGAGGTCGGGGATCTCCTCGTGCGCCAGCAGCCGGCCGGGCAGCTCCCAGCCGCCGATCACCGGGCCGGACAGCACGAGCGCGGCGAGTGTGCCGCCGTACCGCTGGGCGTACCGGGCCGCGATCAGGCCGCCCATGGAGTGCCCGATCACGATCAGGGGGAGGCCTGGGTGCGCGGCCCGGGCGAGCCGCGCCGCGGCGTGCGCATCGGTGACCACGTCCTCGAAGTCCTCGATCACCACGCGCTCGCCCGCCGACCTGCCGTGCCCCATGTGGTCGGGGGCGAAGACGGCCGCGCCGTGCCCGGTCAGGACGTCGGCGAGTGCGCCGTAGCGGCCGGCGTGCTCGCCGTAGCCGTGCACCACAAGGACGAGCCGGCGGGGCCGCGGAGGGGACCACTCGTGTACGACGATCGTGCCGCGGGTCCCGGTGAGGACGTGTTCGGTCATCGCTCCTCCGCTTGCGTCGGTGAAGGCTTCCGGGGATCTTCCCAGGGGGTCGGGCCCGGGTCTACAGTCGGAAAACTAGCAGTGCTAACCAAGGAGTCCTGACGTGCGTCCCGTCCACTTCGCGGCCGCCCGCCGCACCCCCGTCGGCAGACTGCGCGGAGCCCTGTCCTCCGTACGGCCCGACGACCTCGCCGCGACCGTCATCCGCGGCCTGGTCGCGGAGGTGCCCGCGCTCGACCCGGCCCGTATCGACGACGTCTACTGGGGCGCCGCCAACCAGGCGGGGGAGGACAACCGCAACGTCGCCCGGATGGCCGCCCTGCTCGCCGGCCTCCCCGAGACCGTGCCCGGCGCCACGGTGAACCGCCTGTGCGCCTCCGGGCTCGAGGCCGTCACGACCGCGGCCCGCACGATCGCCGCGGGCGAGGCCGACATCGTGCTGGCCGGCGGCTCCGAGTCGATGAGCCGCGCCCCCTTCGTGCTGGCCCGCCCCGACGAGGCCCTCCCGCACCGCGTCGAGACCGTCGACACCCGGCTCGGCTGGCGCCTGGTCAACCCCGCCATGAAGGAGCTGCACGGCCTGCTCGCCATGGGAGAGACCGCCGAGGAGGTCGCCACCCGGTACGGCATCACGCGCGAGCGCCAGGACGCGTTCGCCCTGCGCAGCCACCGCCTGGCGGCGCTGGCTCGGGGGGACGGCCACTTCGACGACGAACTCCTGCCCGTACGGCGCCCGGACGGTGTGGTCGTCGACGCCGACGAGGGCATCCGCGAGGACACCTCGCCGGAGAAGCTCGCGAAGCTGAAGCCCGTGTTCCGGGAGGGCGGCACGGTCACCGCGGGCAACGCCTCGCCCATGAACGACGGCGCCGCCGGGCTCCTCCTCGTCAGCGAGGAGGCACTGGACGAACTGGGGCTGGAGTCCCTGGGCCGCTATGTCGCGGGCGCCTCCGCCGGCGTCCACCCCGACGTGATGGGCATCGGCCCGGTCCCCGCCACCCGCAAGGCGCTGGCCCGGGCCGGCTGGAGCGTCGACGACGTCCAGGAGGCCGAGTTCAACGAGGCGTTCGCCGCCCAGGTGCTCGCCTGCGTCGACCAGCTCGGCATCGACCCCGGCCGGGTCAACCCCAGTGGCGGCGCGATCGCCCTCGGCCACCCGCTCGGCGGCTCGGGCGCCCGCATCCTCACCACCCTCCTGCACCGCATGCGGCGCACGGGAGCGCGGCGCGGGCTGGCCACGATGTGCGTGGGCGTCGGACAGGGCAGCGCGGTACTGGTGGAGAGTCACTGAGGGGCGCTGACGGGCACTGAGCGGCACCGGGAGGTGCCGAACGGCGCTGACACCGTCGGCCGGGACCGCCGGGTGAGAGGCGGGCGGGGCGGGAACGGCCACCAGGCGAGACGGCTTCGGGCCGTCCGGTAGGTGTGCGTAGCATCGGTCTCCGCATGAACACGATGAACTTGTGGCACATCACCGGCTGGGAGTTCGCGGCGCTGGCCCTCGCGGCCCTGCTCGTCGGCTTCTCCAAGACGGCCGTCAGCGGGGCCAACACGGTCAGCCTCGCGATCTTCGCGGCGATCCTGCCCGCCCGCGCCTCCACCGGCGTCCTGCTGCCGATCCTGATCGCCGGCGACGTCCTCGCCGTCCTCACCTACCGGCGGCACGCCCACTGGCCCACTCTGTGGCGGCTGTTCCCCGCGGTCGCGGCCGGCGTGGTCTTCGGGACGGTGTTCCTGGTGTGGGCCGACGACGGGATGGTGCGCACCTCGATCGGCGCGATCCTGCTGCTGATGGCGGGCGTCACGGTGTGGCGGCGCCGCACGGCCGACGCGGACGGCGAACCGGATGCCGTGGCCACCCGGTCCGGTCGCGTCAAGGCCCGCTCCTACGGTGTCCTCGGCGGCTTCACCACCATGGTCGCCAACGCCGGCGGGCCGGTGATGTCGATGTACCTGCTCTCGGCCGGCTTCCGCAAACTCGGCTTCCTCGGCACCTCCGCCTTCTTCTTCCTGATCGTCAACGTCTCGAAGGTGCCGTTCAGCGCGAGCCTCGGACTCATCGACGGGAGGTCCCTCCTCCTGGACGCGGCACTCGTCGCGTTCGTCGTCCCCGGCGCGCTGCTCGGCAAGTGGGCCGTGCCCCGTATCGACCAGCGGCTCTTCGAGCGACTGGTGATCGCGGCGACCGTGGTGGGCGGCCTCCAACTCCTGCTGCGCTAGCCGTACGGCCCGGACAGCAGATCCTCAGGGCGCCGCGACGGCCGCCGGCTCCGGCTCCGGCTCCGGACGGCGTCGGGGGCAGGCCCTCGTTGAGATCCTCGACCAGGAGCCGCTTGGCGATGGTGTCCACCGCCGCCCGCAGGTCGCCGTCCGCCGGACGGCCGATGTCCTGCGCCACCCGCTGCTCCAGCCACTCGCCCCACGCGTGGGTGATCACCCCGGCCTCGCGGGTGCCCGCCTCCGTATGGGACAGCAGGGAACCGTGGCGGGTCAGATAGCCCTCGTCGACCATGCGGTCGAACACCGGCAGCAGCACCTCGGGCGGCAGATGCCGACGGGCGGCGACGAGCCCCAGGCTCGTGTGCCCGACCATCCGGGTGAACAGCTCGACCTGCATCACCGCCCAGGCCCCGGCCACGTCGAGGCGGGTGTCGGAGCTTTCGACGATGCGACGCGCGGTGTCCGCGTCCGTACCGCCGATGATCTTCGCGACGGAAGCCTCCAGCACCCTCCGCGAGTCCGCGCCGGACGGCTGGCCGAACCCCTCTCCCATGTCGGTGGAGCTCATCCGCGCGCTGTCGCGCAGCTCGACCTGCTTCAGGAACAGGGCGACGACGAAACCGACGGCCGCGACCGGCACCGTCCACAGGAACACCGTCTGGATGGTGTCCGCGTAGGCGTGGACGATCGGGTCGGCGATGTCGGAGGGCAGTCGGTGCAGGCCCTCCGGGCTGGTCGCCGCCCTGGCGATGGTCGCCGTGTCGACGCTGCCCGCCGCCGCCGACGTGGCCGCCCCGATGCCCTCCTTCAGGTTCGGGGTGAGGGAGTTGCTGTACAGGGTGCCGAAGACGGCCGTGCCGAAAGAGCTGCCGAGCGTGCGGAAGAAGGTGACACCGGAGGTGGCGGTGCCCAGGTCTGCGTACTCGACGGTGTTCTGCACGGCGATCGTGAGCACCTGCATGGACAGGCCGATGCCGGTGCCGAGCACGAACATGTACAGCGATTCCAGCCACGCGCCCGTGCCGGGACCCATACGGGACATCAGATACAGGCCGACGCCCATCACCAGCGACCCGACGATCGGGAAGAGACGGTACTGCCCGGTCTTGCTGACCACGTTGCCGCTGAAGACCGACGCGATGAGCAGGCCGAGCACCATGGGCAGCGTGCGCACACCGGAGACGGTGGCCGAGTCGCCGTCGACGTACTGGAGGTAGGTCGGCAGATAGGTCAGCGCGCCGAGCATCGCGAAGCCGACGATGAAGCTGAGGATCGAGCAGACGGAGAAGACCGGGTTGCCGAACAGCCGCATGGGAAGCATGGGTTGCTGCGCCCGCGTCTCGACCAGGCAGAAGAGGGCGAGCGCGACGGCACCGCCGGCGAACAGGCCGATGATGACGCCCGAACCCCACGCGTACTCGTTGCCGCCCCAGCTCGTCGCCAGGATCAGCGCGCTCGCGCCGACCCCGACCAGCGCGATGCCCAGGTAGTCGATGACCGGCCGGACCGCCGACTTCACCACCGGGATGGTGCGGGCGGCCGCGAACACGACGACGATCGCGATGGGCACGTTGACGTAGAACGCCCACCGCCAGGACAGATGGTCGGTGAACAGCCCGCCCAGCAGCGGTCCGATGACGGTGGCCACGCCGAACACGGCCCCGATCGCGCCCTGGTACTTGCCCCGCTCCCGCAGCGGGATGACGTCGGCGATCAGCGCCATCGCCGTCACCATCAGGCCGCCCGCGCCGATCCCCTGCATGGCCCGCCAGGCGATCAGCAGCGACATGTTGGTCGCCAGACCGCACAGGAACGAGCCCGTGATGAACACGATCGCCGAGACCTGGAAGACCACCTTGCGGCCGAACAGGTCACCGAACTTGCCGACCAGCACCGTCGCGACGGTCTCCGCGAGGAGGTACGAGGTGACCACCCACGACATGTGCGCGGCCCCGCCGAGGTCCGACACGATCGTCGGCAGTGCCGTGCCCACGATCGTCTGGTCCAGGGCCGCCAGCAGCATCCCCAGCACGATCGTCCCGAAGACGATGTTCCGTCGGCGCGGGTCCAGGACGGGCGGCTGGGCCGCGGCCGGAGCGATTTCCTCGGTGACGGTCACGAGGTCACGATCACACCGGCACCCCCGCCCCGCACGCGGGGGCGGGCCGCCCGGGGGAGGTTACTCCTGCCCCGGATTGCGGCGCAGCAGATAGGTGTCCATGATCCAGCCCTTGCGTTCGCGCGCCTCGGCGCGCAGCCGCTCGATGCGGGGTCCGGCCTCGGCGATCGGACCGGAGACGAGGATCTCGTCCGGGGTCCCTATGTAGGCTCCCCAGTAGATGTCGACGTCCTCCTCGGCGTACTGCCGGAAGGCCTGGTGGGCGTCCAGCATCACCACCACGTCGTCCACCCCCTCGGGGAAGCCCTCGGCGAGCCGCCGGCCCGTCGTGATCTGCACCGGACGCGCCACCCGGTTCAGGCCCGTGCGGTGCCGGGCGACCAGCGCCGAGACGCTGCTGATGCCGGGGACGACGTCGTACTCGAAGGTCACCGCGCCCCGGGCCAGCACCTCCTGGAGGATGGCCAGCGTGCTGTCGTAGAGCGCCGGGTCGCCCCAGACCAGGAACGCGCCGCTCTGCTCCTCGCCGAGTTCCTCGGTGATCAGCCGCTCGTAGATCCCGGCGCGGGCGCTGCGCCAGTCGCCGACGGCCGGGGAGTAGGCCGCGCCGCCGGCCCGGCGGTCCCGCTCCGGGTCCCGGGCCTCGACCACCCGGTACGCGCCGTCCGGCAGGTGCGTGTCGAGCATGTCGTGGCGCAACCGCGTCAGGTCGCTCTTCACCTCGCCCTTGTCCAGGACGAAGAACACGTCCGTGCTGCGCAGCGCCCGGACCGCCTGGAGGGTCAGCTGGTCGGGGTCGCCCGCGCCGATACCGATGACATGAATCTTTCGCACGCCACGAGTCTGCCGTACGCCACTGACAGTGACCGGGCCGGGTCAGCGCAGCCGGGGTGCCCGCGCCCTCGCGTCCACGGCGGCGCCGGTCCGCTCGACGGTGTCCGCCAGCTCCCGCGCCCAGCGGGCCAGACCGGCGAGATCCATCCCGTACGGCCGGCCCTGCCCGGCGCCCGCCGCCCACTCCTGCACCGCCCCGGCCCCGCGCCGCAGCAGCCGCGCCCCGCCCGTGAGGTTCCCCCGGGCGGCGTGCGTCAGACCCACCGCGAGCTGCGCGAGCCCGCGCCACAGGGCCCGCTCCGACTGCGGGCCCGCCTTCCAGGCGTCCTCGAAGACCTCGTGGGCGTGGAAGGGCTTCCCGGCGTCCAGCAGGGCCTGCGCCTCGGTGACGGTCGCCTCCGGGGTGCGGACGACGCCCTCGGGCTGCCGCTCCACACCGGCCGTGCCGTACGGCAGGGGCCGCCCGAGCCCGTCCCGCGGCCGGGCGTTGCGCGCCCGCCCCTCGCCGTCCCGGTCCCGGGGCCCGGCGGGCCGGCCGCCGCTCGTACCTCCTGTGCTGTCCAAACGGTCCATACGGCGATTGTCCCGCGCCCGGGCCCTCTACGGCGCACCGCCCGGTGTGGGGTAAAGTTCTGTTCGCGCGATCACACGGCGAACACCGTGCGAAGCGCACCGGGACGTGGCGCAGCTTGGTAGCGCACTTGACTGGGGGTCAAGGGGTCGCAGGTTCAAATCCTGTCGTCCCGACCAGCTTCACGGCAGGTCGGAAGCCGCTTTCTCGTCATCGAGAAGGCGGCTTCGATGCGTTCGGGGCACGTCGCCGGTCCCGTCGGCCGCCTTCACCGCCGCGGTAAAAGCCCTTGCCCTCAAGCGCACTTCAAGGGCAAGACTCCCGTTCGAGCCGGAGGACACCGGCCGAACGGGAGGATCCGGAATGAAGTACCGCACCATAGGCACCGACCCGGCCACCCGGCGCGAGGTGAGTGTGCTCGCGCTCGGGGCGATGCTTTTCGGGTCGGTGACGGACGAGGAGACGTCCTTCGCGATTCTCGACCGGTACGTCGAGGCCGGCGGGAACTTCGTCGACACGTCCGACAACTACGCCTTCTGGGTCGACGGCGGCCAGGGCGGCCAGAGCGAGGAGCTGCTCGGCCGGTGGCGGCGCAGCCGGGGCGTCGGCCACGAGATCGTCGTCGCGACCAAGCTCGGTGCCCGGCCGCTGGCGCCGGGCACCAGCTACACGGACAACGCGGAGGGCCTTTCCGCGAAGGTGATCCGGGAGTCCGCCGAACGCAGCCGGGACAGGCTCGGCGTGGAGAAGCTGGACCTGCTCTACGCGCACATCGACGACCACGCCGTCCCGCAGCGCGAGACCGTCGAGGGCTTCGCGGAACTCGTCGCCGAGGGCACGGTCGGCCTGCTCGGGGTGAGCAACCAGGCCATGTGGCGGGTGGAGCGGGCCCGCGCCCTCGCCGCCGCCGCGGGACTGCCCGGCTACGAGGTGCTCCAGTACCAGCACAGCCATCTGCGCCCGCGCTTCGACATCCCCGACGAGCTCTTCCCGGACGGCAGCCTCGGGCACGCCGGCGCCGAACTCCTCGGCTGTCTGCGGGCCGAGCCCGGCCTCACCCTGGTCGCCTACTCGCCGCTGCTCGCCGGCGCCTACGTACGGCCGGACAAACCCCTGCCGCCGGACTACGACCACCCGGGCACCCCGGTCCGGCTCGCCGTGCTGCGCGAGGTCGCCCGGGAGACCGGCGCGAGCGTCAACCAGGTCGTGCTGGCCTGGCAGTTGGGCGGGGAACTGCCGATCGTCCCGCTGGCCGGGGCGTCGTCGGTGGCGCAACTGGAGGAGAACCTGGCCGCCGTCGACCTGGAGCTGACCGAGGACCAGCGCTCCCGGCTGGACGCCGCGCACTGACGACCGGGCGCCGACCGGGGCGCCCTGCGGCGGTCACCCCGGGAGCAAGGGGGGAGGCTACGCTGAGATCATGCCGTCCAACCGCCGTACCGCCAGACAGGCCGACCTGCTGGAACGCCTCGTCGCGCTACTGACGGCGGAGGGATTCTCGGACCTCACCCTGGACGACCTCGCCGAGCGGCTGCGCTGCTCCAAGACGACCCTGTACCAGCTCGCCCGCAGCAAGCAGGGGCTGGTCGTGGAGGCGGTCAAGCACTACTTCCGCGGGGCCACCGAGGCGGTCGAGAAGCGGGTGGCGCAGACTGTCGACCCCTCGGACCGCGTCCGCGTGTATCTGACCGCCGTGGCCGAACAGCTGCGCCCGCTCTCCCGCCGGTTCCTCGACGACGTGGCGGACTTCCCGCCGGCCCGCGAGGTGTACGAGGCCAACACGCGGATGGCCGCGGAGCGGGTGCGCCGGCTGATCGCGGAGGGGGTCTCGGACGGCGCCTTCCGCGAGGTGCACACGGCGTTCGTCGGCGAGGTCGCCGCCGCGACCATGCGCCAGATCCAGCAGGGCGAACTCAAGACCCGCACCGGGCTGACCGACGCGGAGGCCTACGAACAGCTCGCGTCGCTCATCGTGCACGCCGTCTCCTCCTGAAGCGGACCGAAGCGGACCGAAGCAGGCTGAAGCGGGCGAAGCAGGCCGAAGCGGACCGGGCCGGTTCGGGGTGGACGCCTTCCGGCCGTGGTCGGATGCCGCCCAGCGCCCCATTGCCGTACTCTGAATGATACGTTCGTACATACTCCAGTATCACTTCTAGTACTCACCGGTACTCCTACGTGGAGGTCACCATGCCTGCCACTCGTGCCCTGCCGACCGAGGAAGCCGTCGAGCTCATCCAGCTCACGCGCACCCTCGCCGCCAAGGAACTCGCACCCCGGGTCGCCGACGCGGAGGCGGACGAGGCGTTCCCCCGGGACGTCTTCCGCACCCTCGGGCGCAGCGGCCTGCTCGGGCTGCCCTTCGCCGAGGAGGACGGCGGGGCGGCCCAGCCCTACGAGGTCTACCTCCAGGTGCTGGAGGAGGTCGCGGCGGTCTGGTCGAGCGTCGCCGTGGGCATCTCCGTGCACGCCCTGTCCTGCTTCCCGCTGGCCCGCTTCGGCACCGAGGAGCAGCGGCGCAGGTGGCTGCCGGACATGCTGGGCGGTGAGCTGCTCGGCGCCTACTGCCTGTCCGAGCCGCACGCGGGCTCCGACCCGGCGGCCATGCTCACCCGCGCCGTCCGCGACGGCGACCACTACGTGCTCAACGGCACCAAGGCCTGGACCACGCACGGCGGTTACGCCGACTTCTACACGGTCATGGCCCGCACCTCCGACGACCGGGCGCGCGGCATCTCCTGCTTCCTGATCCCGGCCGGCACCCCGGGACTGAGCGCCGACCCGCCGGAGCGGAAGATGGGCCTGACGGGCTCGGCGACCGCGACCATGCGGCTGGAGAACGTCCGGGTGCCCGTCGAGCGCCTGATCGGGCAGGAGGGGCAGGGGCTGAAGATCGCGCTCGCCTCCCTCGACTGCGGACGGCTGGGCATCTCGGCCGTCGCCACCGGCCTCGCCCAGGGAGCCCTCGACCACGCGGTGCGCTACGCGCGGGAGCGGGAGACCTTCGGCAAGCCGATCATCGAGCACCAGGGGCTGGCGTTCGTGCTCGCCGACATGAGCGCCGCGATCGAGTCGGCGCGGGCCGCCGCGCTGTCCGCCGCCCGGTTGAAGGATCTCGGCCTGCCCTTCACACGGGAGGCGTCGATCGCCAAACTCGTGGCCACGGACAACGCCATGAAGGTGACCACGGACGCCGTGCAGGTCCTCGGGGGGTACGGGTACACCCGTGACTTCCCGGTGGAGCGCTATATGCGCGAGGCCAAGGTCATGCAGATCTTCGAAGGAACCAACCAGATCCAGCGCATGATCATCTCCCGTGCGCTGGACCGTGACGAGGGCGGTGTGCTCACCGTCCTCGGCAAGGAGTGATGATGCAGCTCGAGAACACCGCCGCCCTTGTCACCGGCGGTGCGTCCGGCCTCGGCGCGGCCACCGCGAAGGCCCTCGCCGAGGGCGGCGCCCAGGTCTTCGCCCTCGACCTCAAGGACGGCATCGACAAGGCACCCGAGGTGCCCGGCGTGACCTATGTGCCCGCCGACGTCACCGACCCCGAGCAGGTCGGCGCCGCCGTCGCCACCGCGGCGGGTTCCGGTGTCCCGCTGCGCACGGTCGTCAACTGCGCCGGTATCGGCCCGTCCGCGCGGATCCTCGGCAAGAGGGGCGTCCACGACCTCGGCCTGTACGCCAAGGTGATCCAGATCAACCTGATCGGCACCTTCAACGTGCTCGCGCTCGCCTCGGAGGCCATCGCCGCGACCGAGGCCGACGAGAACGGCCAGCGGGGCGTCATCGTGAACACCGCCTCCATCGCCGCGTACGACGGACAGATCGGCCAGGCCGCCTACGCCTCCTCCAAGGGTGGGGTCGTCGGCCTGACCCTGCCCGCCGCCCGCGACCTCGCGCAGTACGGGATCCGGGTGTGCACCATCGCCCCGGGCATCGTGGAGACGCCGATGCTGGCGACGGTGTCGGAGGAGTTCCGCGCCTCGCTCGCCGAGGGCGTGCCCTTCCCGCGCCGCCTGGCCCGGCCCGAGGAGTACGCCCGGCTGGCCCTGGCGATCGTCGACCACGACTACCTCAACGGCGAGACCGTCCGCATGGACGGCGCGCTGCGGATGGCCCCGAGGTAGGTCCCGGGGCGTCCTCGGCGGCCCTCAGGGTCTGACCAGCAGCTGGAAGTCGAACGCGTACCGGGACGCGCGGTAGATGTGCGTCCCGTACTCGACCGGCCGGCCGGTGTCGTCGTACGCCGTGCGCTGCATGGTCAGCAGGGCCGCCCCCTTCTTCTCGGCCAGCAGCTCGGCCTCCTCGGCGGTGGCGGAGCGGGCGCCGATGGTCTGGCGGGCGCTGTGCAGGGTGATGCCCGCCGAACGCAGCAGCCGGTACAGGCCCGTCGACTCCAGGCGTTCCGTGTCGAGGTCCAGCAGGGCGGGGGGCAGGTAATTGCACAGGAACGCCACCGGCTGTCCGTGCGTGGCGCGCAGCCGCTCCAGCAGGGTGACCTCGCTCCCCTCGGGGACGCCGAGCGCGGCGGCCACGTCGGCGGTCGCCGGCACGTGCTCGTTGCGGACGACATGGGTGGTGGGTCCCTGTCCGGCCGCCTCCAGGTCGTCGTAGAGGCTGCTCAGTTCCAGCGGCCGTTTCACCTGGCTGTGCACGACCTGGGTGCCGACTCCCCGCCGGCGCACCAGGAGTCCCTTGTCGACCAGGGACTGGATGGCCTGGCGGACCGTCGGGCGGGACAGGCCGAGGCGGGTCGACAGGTCGATCTCGTTGCCGAGGAGATTGCCCGGGGCGAGCGCTCCCTGTTCGATCGCCGCTTCCAACTGCTGGGCGAGCTGGTAGTAGAGCGGCACGGGGCTGGTGCGGTCCAGGGCGAAATGCAGCAGGTCGAGCGCGGAGCCGGGCACGGCACGGGATCGGTGGCCGGTCTTCGCCATCGGGGCACCTCCTCGGGTCGGTGGGGTCGGGTGGGAGAGCGCAGGGGTGCAAGGCGGCCCGGCTCAGCCTGGGCGGCCGGATGTGAGGCGGGCCAACTCCCGCCGGGCGAGGGCGACACGGTCCTTTTCGAACGTCTCCGTGCGCGTGAGGGGTACGTACGGTCGCAAGGGGTAGAGATCGATCCCGGTACGACCCATCGTGATCACGTCCCGTGGCTGGGCCGACTCGGCCATGTGCGACGCTCCTCACGGTGATCGTGGGCCTGGCGTCTCCCAGGTGTAGGTCCAGGGGGCCCGCACTGTCAAGAGTTTGTACTTACATTCGGACCTGCTTGTGAAATGATGTCTTAACAAAGTATTGACAGTGAGCTCGGCAAGGGATTGGATCCGGCATCAGCAGCGCACGCCGGGTCCGAGACACCTGAACAGTCGCGGACCCGGCCCCATGGCCCCAATCTGAGTAGAAACGGGCCCCGGATCTTCGTGATCGCCTCCCCTTTTCCCGTCGTTTTCTCCGTCGCACAGTGAGGTGCAGGAAAGATGGACAGCTCTTCTCCCTCCCGCTCGAGCAGAATCGCCCCGGTCGTGGCCATGGCCGCGGCGGTGGCCCTGACCCTCGCAGGCTGCTCCAGCAGTTCCGGGGGCAAGAAGTCCGAGGAGAGCGCGGACGGCGCTTCCGCGGGCAAGGCGAGCACTCCGCAGATGACGGTCGCCCTGGTGACCCACCAGTCGCCCGGCGACACCTTCTGGGACATCGTCCGCAAGGGCGCCGAGGCGGCCGCCGCCAAGGACAACGTCAAACTGGTCTACTCCGCCGACCCGAACGCCGGGAACCAGGCCAACCTCATCCAGAACGCGATCGACCAGAAGGTCGACGGCATCGCGGTCACCCTCGCCAAGCCGGACGCGCTGAAGGACGTCATAGCCAAGGCGAAGACCGCGAAGATACCCGTGGTCGGTCTCAACTCCGGTGTCAGCGAGTGGAAGAACCTCGGCCTGATGGAGTTCTTCGGCCAGGACGAGACCGTGGCCGGTGAGGCGCTCGGCAACAGGCTCAACTCCGAGGGCGCCAAGAAGGCCGTCTGTGTCATCCAGGAGCAGGGCAACATCGGCCTCACCCAGCGCTGTGCCGGTGTGAAGAAGACGTTCTCGGGCACGACGGAGACCCTGTACGTCAACGGCACCGACATGCCGTCCGTGAAGTCGACGATCACCGCCAAGCTGAGCCAGGACAAGGCCATCGACTACGTCGTCACCCTCGGCGCCCCGTTCGCGCTGACGTCGGTCCAGTCGAAGGCCGACGCGGGCAGCAAGGCCAAGATCGCCACCTTCGACCTCAACAAGGACCTGACGAGCGCCATCGACAAGGGCACGATCGAGTTCGCCGTCGACCAGCAGCCCTACCTCCAGGGCTACCTGGCGGTCGACTCGCTGTGGCTCTACAAGAACAACGGCAACTACATGGGCGGCGGCGAGCAGCCGGTGCTGACCGGTCCGGCCTTCGTGGACAAGACCAACGTCGACGCGGTCGCCTCGTTCGCCGCGAAGGGCACCCGGTGATGAGCATGACCCACCATGCCGAGCCGGCGGTGACCACACCGCCGGCCCCCGGCCGCAAGGAGAGCGACGGCCGGACCAAGCAACGCCCGCTGGCCCTGCGGCTGTTGGCCCGCCCCGAGGTGGGGGTGTTCCTCGGTGCGGTCGCGGTGTACGTGTTCTTCCTGATCGCGGCGCCGCCGGTGCGTGACGGCAGTTCGATGGCCAACATCCTGTATCAGTCGTCGACGATCGGGATCATGGCACTGCCGGTGGCGCTGCTGATGATCGGCGGCGAGTTCGACCTGTCGGCCGGTGTCGCCGTCATCACCTCGGCGCTCACCGCGTCCATGCTCAGCTACCAACTCACCATGAACGTGTGGGTCGGTGTGGTCGTCGCCCTGCTGGTGTCCCTCGGGATCGGCTTCCTCAACGGCTGGATGGTCGTCAAGACCGGGCTGCCGAGCTTCCTGATCACCCTGGGCACGTTCCTGATCCTCCAGGGTGTGAACCTCGCGGTGACCAAGCTGGTCACCACCAACGTGGCCACCGACGACATCAGCGACATGGACGGCTTCGGCCAGGCGAGGAAGGTCTTCGCCTCGTCCTTCGACGTCGGCGGCGTCCAGGTGAAGATCACCATCGTGTACTGGCTGGTCTTCGCGGCGATCGCCACCTGGGTCCTGCTGCGGACGAAGTACGGCAACTGGGTCTTCGCGGTGGGCGGTAACAAGGAGAGCGCGCGGGCGGTCGGCGTGCCCGTGACGTTCACGAAGATCTCGCTGTTCATGCTGGTCGGTTTCGGTGCCTGGTTCGTCGGGATGCACCAGCTGTTCACGTTCAACACGGTGCAGTCCGGCGAGGGTGTCGGGCAGGAGCTGATCTACATCTCGGCGGCGGTCATCGGCGGCTGTCTGCTGACCGGCGGCGCCGGCTCGGCGATCGGCCCGGTCTTCGGGGCGTTCATGTTCGGGATGGTGCAGCAGGGCATCGTCTACGCGGGCTGGAACCCCGACTGGTTCAAAGCCTTCCTCGGCGTCATGCTCCTCGGCGCCGTCCTCATCAATCTGTGGGTCCAGCGCACGGCCACCCGGAGGTGACCCGAATGACCACCGACGGAACCGGCACGCACGGCGCCATCCTCGCGGACACCGCCCCCGAGGGCGGTGACAGTCCACTCGTAGAACTGCGCAACGCGGGCAAGTCCTACGGCAACATCCGTGCCCTGCACGGCATCGACCTGAAGGTGCACCCCGGCCAGGTGACCTGTGTGCTGGGTGACAACGGCGCCGGCAAGTCCACGCTGATCAAGATCGTCTCGGGGCTGCACCAGCACACCGAGGGCGAGTTCCTCGTCGACGGCCACCCTGTGCGCTTCTCCACCCCGCGCGAGGCCCTCGACAAGGGCATCGCCACCGTCTACCAGGACCTGGCCACCGTGCCGCTGATGCCGGTGTGGCGCAACTTCTTCCTCGGCTCCGAACTCACCAAGGGCCCCTGGCCCGTGCGCCGTCTCGACATCGAGAAGATGAAACAGACCGCCGACGACGAACTGCGCCACATGGGCATCGTCCTCGACGACCTCGAACAGCCCATCGGCACCCTCTCCGGCGGCCAGCGCCAGTGCGTCGCCATCGCCCGCGCCGTCCACTTCGGCGCCCGCGTCCTCATCCTGGACGAGCCCACCGCCGCCCTCGGCGTCAAACAGTCCGGCGTGGTCCTGAAGTACATCGCCGCCGCCCGCGACCGCGGCCTCGGCGTCATCTTCATCACCCACAACCCCCACCACGCCTACATGGTCGGCGACCACTTCAGCGTCCTGCGCCTCGGCACCATGGAACTCTCCGCCTCCCGCGACCAGGTCAGCCTCGAAGAACTCACCAACCACATGGCCGGCGGCACCGAACTCGCAGCACTCAAACACGAGTTGGCCCAAGTGCGCGGCGTCGACGTAGAGGAGCTCCCGGAGGAGAAGGACCTGACCGCGCCCGTGGCGAGTCCCGGGGAGAAAACGCCCTGACCCGGCGCAGCCCGCCGGTATACCGGAGTTGGAGCCGATCCTGACCGCGGAGCTGCGGCTCGGCTTCGAACTGTTCGCGATCGTGGAGCAGGACAGGCACCTGTGCGAGCCGGACCGCCCGCCGCCCGTCGCGGCGCACACCCGGAAGTTCCCGCGCTCCTGCGGGGTCTGACCCGGGACCGGGGTGCCACGCGCGTCGCGCCGTCGCCGACAGGCGGCGGCGCGCCCGCGCTCGTATCGTGGTGGTGATGGGCCGCATGCGGCCCGTGCCCCCTGGTGCGGCTGTGGCCTGCGGCGGAAACCTCCTCATACGGGAGCGAGCCCATGACACACTCGTGTATCCGACTGCGCAGGGGGATAGTCGTCGCCGCCGCGGTGGGGGCGCTGGTGGTGCCGACCGCGGGCGGGGCGATGGCCGTGCAGGCCTCGGCCCCCACCGCCGCCACCGGCACCGGCACCGGCACCGAACCACCTTCGCCGTCCTCGTCCGGGGACGGCGTCGTCGAACTCATCCCGGCCGTACAGCAGCAGGTCGACGACGCCGTACAGCGGGTCATGAAGCAGGCGAGCATCCCCGGTGTGTCCGTCGGCATCTGGACGCCCGGCAAGGGCGAGTACGTGAAGTCCTTCGGCGTCGCCGACAAGAGCACCGGCCGGGCGATGGACCCCGGGCTCTACATGCGCATCGGCAGCGAGACCAAGACGTTCACCGTCACCGCGATCCTCCAGCTGGTCGACGAGGGGAAGATCGGCCTCGACGACACCATCGGCGAGTACATCGACGGCGTACCGAACGGCGACAAGATCACCCTGCGTCAGCTGGCCGGCATGCGCAGCGGACTGTTCAACTACTCGGCGGACGAGGACTTCTTCAAGGCGCTGACCTCCGACCCGCAGCGGCCGTTCACCCCGCAGCAGCTGCTCGACTACTCGTTCAAGCACCCCGTGCTGTTCCCGCCGGGTGAGAAGTTCTACTACTGCAACACCAACCTGATCCTGCTCGGTCTGGTCGTCGAGCAGATGAGCGGGCAGCACCTCAACGACTACATCCAGGACCACGTCCTGGACCCGGCGGGCCTGGACCACACCCTGTTCCCGACCGGCAACGAGTTCCCGACCCCGCACTCCCAGGGCTACACCGACCAGACCGCGACCGGGAAGGTCGAGGACTCCGCCGACTGGGACCCGTCCTGGGGCTGGGCGGCCGGCGCGATGATCTCCCGGCTGGAGGACCTGCGGGTCTGGGCGCGCACCGTGGCCACGGGCGTGCTGCCCGACGGTGAGCGGATGGTCAGCCCCGCCACCCAGAAGCAGCGCCTGATCACCCCGCCGACCCCCATTCCGGGCGCCGGCTACGGTCTCGGCATCTTCAACGTGCAGGGCTGGATCGGCCACAACGGCTCGCTGCCCGGCTACGAGTCCCTGACCATCTATCTGCCGTCGGCCCGGACGACCCTCGTCGTCGTGCTCAACACCGACATCAACTACAAGAACGAGGAGCCCAGCACCCTGTTCGGCGACGCGATCACCACGATCATCTCCCCGGACCATGTCTTCAACCTGCCGGCGGAACCAGCGGCGAGGTGAGGACGTTCAGACAGGTACCAGGTGTGTGCGGTCGTGGACGGGGAGGGTGAGATGCAGGAGGAAGAGCAGGCCGGCACCGCGGAGGTCCGGCGCCGGGCCCGGTTCGGCGCGCTGCCCGAGCGAGTACGCCCGCAGGACATGGTCGAGGAGCGGCCGGCCACCCCGCGTGACCCGGACCGGGACGCCTACGACCCGGACGAGTTCGCGGTCCGCTACGGCCTGTGAGCATGGAGGGCGACCGGGGAACACCTCTCCCCGGCCGCCCTCACGCGCGGATGCGGCGCGCTCAGGAGGCGCGGACCTCCGCGATCGTCACCGGCCGGTGCTCGCGCAGGGACAGCGTGCACGCCTCCGCGATCCAGCCCGCCTCCAGGGCGTCCTCGATCGTGCACGGGGAGGTACGGGTGCCGGCCACGACCTCGGTGAACGCGGTGAGTTCGGCGCGGTAGGCGGCGGTGAAGCGGTCCATGAAGAAGTCGTGCGGGGTACCGGCCGGGAAGGTCACACCGGGCTCCACCGAGCGCAGCGGCAGTTTGTCCTCCAGGCCGACGGCGATCGAGTCCGTGAAGCCGTGGATCTCCATGCGGACGTCGTAACCCCGGGCGTTGTGACGGGAGTTGGAGACCACCGCGATCGTGCCGTCGTCGAGGGTGAGGATCGCGCCGGTGGTGTCGGCGTCGCCCGCCGCCTTGATGTAGTCGGCGCCCCGGTTGCCGCCGACCGCGTACACCTCCGTCACCTCACGGCCGGTCACCCAGCGGATGATGTCGAAGTCGTGCACGGAACAGTCCCGGAAGATGCCCCCGGAGGCGGCGACGTACGCGGCCGGCGGCGGGGCCGGGTCGAGCGTGGTCGAGCGGACCGTGTGCAGCTTGCCCAGCTCGCCCGAGGTCACGGCCGCCCGCGCGGCGACGAAGCCCGTGTCGAAGCGGCGGTTGTAGCCGATCTGGATGGGGACGGCACTGCCCCGGACGGCCTCGAGGACCTGGACGCCCTCACTCATGGTCCTGGCGACGGGCTTCTCGCAGAAGACCGGGATGCCCGCCTCGACGGCGGCCAGGATCAGGCCCGGGTGGGCGTCCGTCGCCGCCGCGACCACGACACCGTCCACCCCGGCGGCCAGCACGGCCTCGGGGGAGTCCGCGACCTCGGCGCCGAACCGCTCGGCGGCCTTCTTGGCGGCCTCCGCGAAGGGGTCGGCCACGACGAGCGACCCGACGGCGTCGAGTCCGGAGAGGGTCTCGGCGTGGAAGGCGCCGATGCGGCCGAGGCCGAGGATTCCGATGCGCATGCGCTCCGCTGCTTTCCTGGTGGTTTCGGTTGTTGTCTGTTGCTGGGGTTCTGCCCCGGGCCCCGTCGCCCTTCGGGCTCGTCCTCGATCGCCGGACGGGCTCAGAACACGGGCTCCGGATGCCTGGGCGGGGTCGAGACGTTCAGTCCAGGCCGCCGAGCACGTTCTGGTCCCAGTCGATCACCGAACCGGTGACCACGCCCGACCGCTCGGACAGCAGGAACACCACGAAGTCGGCGATCTCGTCCGGCTGGCCCAGCTTGCCCATCGGCAGTCGTGCGGCGGCCTGCTCACGCCAGTCGTCCCCGGCGTCGTGGAACGCCTTCTGTGTCGCGTCCTCGCCCTCGGTGGCCGTCCAGCCGATGTTGAGGCCGTTGATCCGGACCCGGTCGAAGCGGTGCGCGTGCGCCGCATTGCGGGTCAGGCCGATCAGACCGGCCTTCGCGGCGACGTACGGCGCGAGGAACGGCTGACCGCCGTGGGCCGAAGAGGTGATGATGTTGACGACCGTGCCGGGCGCCTCGCGGGCCAGCATGTCCGCGACGGCCGCCTGCATGGCGAAGAACGGCGCCTTCAGGTTGATCGCGATGTGCTGGTCGAACAGTTCGGGCGTGGTGTCGAGCAGCGTGCCCCGGGTGGTCAGCCCCGCCGAGTTCACCAGGCAGTCGACGCGGCCGTAGGAGGCCACCGTCTCGGCCACCGCCCCCTTCGCCTGTCCGGCGTCGGAGAGGTCGGCCCGGACGAAGAGCGCCTTGCCGCCGGCGGCGGTCAGCTCCGCCACCAGCGCCTCGCCCGCTTCCGGCCGCCGTCCGGTGACGGCGACCAGGGCGCCCTCACGGACGGCGGCCCGGGCGACGGCCGCGCCGACGCCCTGGCTGCCGCCGTTGACGAGGACGACCTTGTCGTCGAGAAGTCCCATGGAGGGAGGTCCTTTCAGCTCGTGCGCCGCAGGGCGCAGGCCCGCAGCTCGTCCCGGAGTGCCTGCGGGGTCCACTCCTCGTGCAGTGCCCGCCGTACGAGGTCCGCCTGCGCGGGCGGGGCGAGGCCGTCGACGGGCGGGTCGCTGTCGAGGTTGGTGGGGAAGGGATAGCCCTCGGCGCTCGCGGCGACGACACGCTCCAGCCACTCCTCGTCCACGCCCCGTGCCCGGCGCTCCAGCAGCACGGGGTAGACCGCGTTCGCCACGGCCTCCCGGTCCACGGTCTCCATCGCGCGCCCGAAGGCCGAGGACACCTGGAGCAGGTTGGCCATCCGGCGTACGTCGGTGGTGCGGTTGGTGCCGGCGGCGTGGAAGACGGCCGGGTTGAAGAACGCGGCGTCGCCCTTCGCCAGCGGCAGTTGGACCCGGTTCTTCTCGAAGTACTCCTGGAACTCGGGCCTGCGCCACGCCAGGTAGCCGGGCTCGTACGTCTGTGAGTACGGCAGGTACAGCGTGGGTCCGGACTCCACGGGCATGTCGCCGTGCGCGACGGCGCCCTGGAGGGTGAGCACGGGGGAGAGCCGGTGGACGTGCGCCGGGTAGGCCGCGGCCCGCGCGTCGGAGAGGAAACCGAGGTGGTAGTCGCGGTGCACGCTCTGCGCCTGGCCGCCCGGGTTGACCACGTTGACCTGGGACGTCATCTGGTAGCCCGGGCCGAGCCAGGCCCGGGCCGCCAGCGCCAGGATGTCGTTGGCGTAGTAGTCGGCGAACGCCTCCGGGTCACGCAGGGCGGCCTTCTCCAGGGCGTTCCAGACGCGATCGTTGGAGCCGGGCTTCGCGAAGTGGTCCCCGGCGGTCGCGCCCGAGGCGCGCTGCTCGGCGATGAGCGCGTCGAAGACGGCGGTGGCCCGGTCGACGACCGCCGGATCGGGGAAGGCGTCACGGAAGACGACGACTCCGGGGCCGTCGCTCAGGGCCCGCACCAGCTCGGCGCGGACCGCGCGGTCCGTCCCGGGGGCGCGCAGCCGCTCACTGTCGTAGACGAGGACGTTCCCCTGCACCGCCGAGGCGTGCGGGAAGTCGGCGAGGTCGGTGGTGCGTTCGACGAGCGGGCGGAAGGTGTCGAGGTCGCAGTCCTGCTCGGTCAGCCAGGCTTGACCTCGCAAGGAGGTGAAGGACATCGTCGTCCCTTCGATGGCAATGGCGGCTCAGTGCTGCCATTCTTGTCATGACAAACCCGTCGAACAACCAGCAGACGGCCATCAAAAACCCCTCAAGCAGATCCCGGAGGAGCTTTCCGTGGGCCACCCCTTTCCCATCCGGGAGATCGCACGTCAGGCGGGTCTGAGCGAGGCCACCGTCGACCGGGTGCTGAACGGCAGGGGAGGGGTGCGGGAGTCCACCGTGCAGGAGGTCCAGCGGGCCATCGCCGACCTGGACCGGCAGCGCACCCAGGTCAGGCTCGTCGGGCGCACCTTCATGGTCGACATCGTGATGCAGGCGCCGGAACGGTTCACCACCGCCGTCCGGGCCGCTCTCGAGGCCGAACTGCCCTCGCTGCACCCGGCCGTGCTGCGCTCCCGCTTCCACTTCCGGGAGACCGGACCGGTCCAGGAGCAGATCGCCACTCTCGACCGGATAGCCCGGCGCGGCTCGCAGGGGGTCGTCCTCAAGGCGCCGGACGTGCCCGAGACGAACGCCGCCGTCGGCCGGCTCGTCGCCGCCGGGATTCCGGTCGTCACCCTGGTCACGGATCTGCCGGCCAGCGCCCGTCTCGCCTACGTCGGGATCGACGACCGGGCCGCCGGCGCCACCGCCGCCTACCTCATGGGCCAGTGGCTCGGTGACCGCCCCGGCAATGTGCTCACCAGCCTGAGCAGCGGCTTCTTCCGCAACGAGGAGGAGCGCGAGATGGGATTCCGCAGCGTGATGCGGGCCCGAGATCCCGAGCGCACGCTGGTCGAGATCGCCGAGGGGCAGGGGCTGGACGCCACGCAGTACGAGCTGGTCCGGGCCGCGCTGGAACGCGACCGGGACATCCGTGCCGTCTACTCCATCGGCGGCGGGAACGACGCCACCCTGCGCGCCTTCGCCGATCTCGGCCGGGAGTGCCACGTGTTCGTCGCGCACGACCTCGACCACGACAACACCCGGCTGCTGCGCGGGCACCGGCTGTCCGCCGTCCTCCACCACGACCTGCGCCGCGACGTGCGCGAGGCCTGCCACACCGTGATGCGGGCGCACGGCGCGCTGCCGCCGGCCGGGCCCCCGCTGCCGTCGGCGATCCAGGTGGTCACCCCGTACAACCTGCCGCCCCCGCCTGCGGCCGGCTGAGGTCGGCCGCAGACGAGGGCGGGGCGGGGTGCGGGCTGCACCGACCGCTCGGTGCGCGCTCAGTGCCGTGGTGCCGGTGTCCCGGCCACCGGGGCGACGCGTGCCGCGCTGCGGTAGACGCAGACACCCAGGGCCAGCAGCCAGTAGCTGAGGACGGCCCCCAGCAGGGCGGTCGTGCCCCAGCCGTTCGCCGCGTAGAAGAACGCGGGGTCGTTGCCGAAGAACAGGGAGGGCACGAAGGCCAGGTTGATCCCGGCCAGGACGTAGGCCGAGCGGCCGGTCCAGCGCGGCAGCAGGCGCGCGCGGGTGACGGCCTGGCCCAGCGCGGTCAGGAAGAGCGCCAGCATCAGCTTGGAGATCGACCCGTAGAGGATGTAGGTGCCACTGACGTCGATGGTCGGGTCGATCGGGTGGTCGGCGGCGATGACCGCGCCGGCCTCGAGGCCCATCGAGACCAGCGTGATCGTGGCGTAGACGAGGCCCGTGGCGAAGGCGAGGGAGCCGGCCCACGCGTGGGCGGGACTCACCCGGCCGACCAGTTCGCGCAACGCCGTCACGAACACGACCAGGGAGGCCAGCGCGACGATCCCGATGAGCAGCCGGGACAGGACGTTGCCGTCCGGCGGCGGGCCGTCGTAGACGAAGTAGAGCGGCACCTGGACGATGAGCGCGACCGCGGCGACGAGGGCGGCGAGGCCGGTCAGGCGGCGGGCGATGACTTCGGACATGAGGGTCCCCCGAGTTCTCGGTGTGGCGGATTCGGTGCCGGCGTCCGCGGGTTCGTGGTCGCGTTCGCCGACTCCTGAAGCCTGCCGTTCCCGGGGCGCGCCGTCCCTGGGCCTGAGAACCGGATCGGGGGTGGTCCTGTCGCCACCCCTACGGGTGCACGTCCACCCAGGAGCCGCTCTCCGCGGACCGTGTCATCGCCTCCAGCACGGTCGCGCTGTGCACCGCGTCCGCGAGCGTCGCCCCGTAGGGGGTGCCCTCGGCGACCGAGCGCAGGAAGCGGTAGGCCTCCACCACCTTGAGGTCGTCGTACCCCATGGCGTTCGCCGCGCCCGGCTGGAAGGCGCCGAACTCGCCGTCGCCCGGGCCGACGTACACCGTGCTGACGGGCTGGTCCTGGTACGTGGTGCCGCGGCTGACGCCGAGCTCGTTCATCCGCCGGAAGTCCCAGAACACGGCGCCCTTGGTGCCGTGCACCTCGAAGCCGTAGTTGTTCTGCTCGCCGACCGAGACCCGGCAGGCCTCCAGCACGCCCCGGGTGCCGGAGGCGAAGCGGAGCAGACAGTTGACGTAGTCCTCGTTCTCGACCGGGCCGAGTTCGCCGCCGACGGCAAGGCTGTGGCCCGCCGTCGCTCCCGTCGGGCGGGCCCGCTCGGGGACGAAGACCGCCGTGTCGGCCGTCAGGGACGTGATGTCGCCGAGCAGGAAACGGGCCAGGTCGACGCCGTGCGAGGCCAGGTCGCCCAGCACTCCGCTGCCGCCCCGCTCCCGCTCGTACCGCCAGGTCAGCGCGCCGTCGGGATGGGCCGCGTAGTCGCTGAAGAGGCGGATGCGGACGTGGGTGACCGTGCCGAGCTCACCGGAGGCGATCAGGTCGCGGGCGGCTTCCACGGCGGGCGCGTTGCGGTAGTTGAAGCCGACCGCGCCCTGTACGCCCGCCTCGGCCACCGCGTCCGCCACCGCCCGGGCGTCCTGGGGAGTCAGGCCCACCGGCTTCTCGATCCAGATGTGCTTGCCGGCTTCAGCCATCGCGACACCGATCTCGCGGTGCAGGAAGTTCGGCGCGGTGATGCTGACGGCCCGCACCCGCGGGTCGGCCGCCACCTCGCGCCAGTCCCGCGTGGCGGAGGCGAAGCCGAACTGCTCCGCCGCCTCGTCGGCCCGGCCGGGCACCTCCTCGGCGACGCTCACCAGCTCCGGCCGCAGCGCCAGCCGCGGGTAGTGGTGCCGCACGCGCGCGTACGCCTGGGTGTGCACGCGGCCCATCCAGCCGAACCCGACGACGGCCACTCCCAGCGCATCCACCATGACAGTCACCACAGCCCTTCCTTGGACCGCTCCATCCGCTGACCAGGCCACCCTGCGGGCCGTTTCGCCAGGGTGTCAAGGGTCTCCAGGCCCTTTGACAACCGGTGCGCCACATGGAACGGTCCAATTATGAGACCACCCACCATCCGTGATGTCGCCGACCGGGCCGGGGTGTCCAAGTCGCTGGTCTCCCTGGTGCTGCGCGGCTCCGACCAGGTGCGAGCCGAGAAGCGGGAGGCCGTCCTGCGGGCCGTGCGCGAGCTGGGCTACCGGCCCAACGAGGCGGCCCGCAGTCTCAGTGAGCAGCGCGCCGTGCCGGACTCCCGGCCGCGCCCGGGCGGGGGGAATCCCATGGTCGGCGTCCTGCTGCACGATCTGCGCAACCCCTGGTACGTGGACCTGCTGGACGGCCTCAACTCCCTGCTGCACGCGAGCGGCCTGCACATGCTGCTGGCCGACGCCCGGCTGCACCGGCGGGTCGGCCAGGATCCGGCCGGGCCCTTCCTGGACCTCGGAGCGGACGGGCTGGTCGTGGTCGGCACGCTGCCCGACCCGGCGGCCCTGGAGACCGTCGCCGCCCGGATGCCGGTCGTGGTCGCGGCGGCCCGGGAGCCGGTGCCGGCCGGGGTGGACCTGGTGGCGAACGACGACGAGCGCGGCGCCCGCCTGGTCACCGAACACCTCGTCGGACTCGGCCACCGCCGCATCGCCCACCTGACGGGCTACGGTGCCGTGGCCGACCTGCGCCGGCGAGGCTTCGAGGCCACCATGCGGGCGGCGGGGCCGGACCGTGCGGCGCTGGTCGAGGCGGGGGACATGACCGAGGAGGGCGGCTACCGGGCCACGGTACGGCTGCTCGCCCGCGCCGACCGGCCAACGGCCGTGTTCGCCGTCAACGACATGACGGCGGTGGGGGTGCTGTCGGCGGCCGAGGAACTGGGCCTGCGCGTGCCGCGCGACCTGTCGGTGGTCGGCTACGACAACACCGGTATCTCCCGGCTGCGCCATGTGTGGCTCACGACCGTCGACGGCGCCGGCCACGAGGTCGGCCGCCGTGCCGCCCGTTGTCTGCTCGACCGTCTGGAACGGCCGGGCGGGGAGGGGCGGTTGCAGCTGACCCCGCCGGTCCTGGAGGTCCGGGGGACGACGGCGCGCCCGCCCGCTGTCACAGCGTGATCGCGTAGGCCTTCCGCAGCGTCTCGTGGACCGTCCAGGTCGTGCGGTCGCCCGCGCGCAGCACCGCCATGTCGCCGGGGCCGACCGTCAGGGTGGGGCCGCCCTCGACCTCGATGGTCGCCGACCCGCTGATCACCACGAACAGCTCGTCCGCCTCGGTGTCGGTGACGACGCCCGGGGTGATCTGCCAGATCCCCCTGATCTGCCGGCCGTCCGCCGACTCCCACACCACCTTGCCGGTCACCTCGGGGGACCCGGCGACGATCTGCGCCGGGTCGAGCGGCTCGGGTTCGAGGCCGGCGTCGGGGATGTGGACGACGAAGCTGTGGGGCGGAGGGCCGGCGGGGCCGCTGTCGGTGCTCATGAGGTGACCCTAGCGAGGCCGTACGTCCGCCGGGCGTGGACACTGTGTGGGCTGTCGGCCCAGGTGGGAGGACACTTCGTCACGACTGGCGGCCCGTGCGGGGCGGGGTGATCGTGGAGCCCATGGCGGACGACACCGCGCCGGCGCGCGAGCCGCACCGGCACGACACGCGGGAGGCTCTTCTCTTCGGCGGTGTCTACGGCGCGGTACTGGCGAGCTCGATGGTCGCCGCGCTCAGCCAGTACGGGCACACCTCGCGCGGCAGCCGTCGCTACGACGCCCTCTGGCTGCTGGTGACCGCCTTCGCCTCGGCGCTCGCGCACGGCTACGCCCACTACATCGCCGAGCGGGGTGCGCACCGCCGAGGGGACGCGCTGCGCACCCTCGTCGAGGAGTGGCCCCTTGTCGCCGCCGTGCTGCCGACCGTGCTGATCCTCGCGGGCGCCGGGTGGGGCTGGTGGCCGGCGAGCGGGGTGGAGTACGCCGCGTTCACCCTGAACATCGCCCTGCTGTTCGCCCTCGGCCTGGTCACCGCCCGCCGGTCGCGCCGCCGTTGGCCCGTCGCGGTGCTGATCGGGGCGGTCGACGCGCTGCTCGGCGTGATCGTGGTCGTGGCGAACGCGTTGATCAAGTAGCCCGCACCGTCCTGCGCCGGCCCGTCCAGTGGGAACATGGCGCGGCGGAAGCACGCGCGCAATACGGCGGACAAAATTGTTGACAATCTTGTTTCGCTAGATTTAGGTTCGACAGGCACTCACTCAGGGAGGGCAACCATGCCGAAAGAAGCCCGTCCGAGCACCGGGGAGCAGGCCAAACAGCATGCGCTCGCGCAGCTGCGGCAGGCGATCCTGCACGGCGAGATGGCACCGGCCCAGCGGTTGGTGGAGAACGAGCTCGCCGAGCAGTTCGGTGTGACACGGGCCAGCATCCGCGCGGCGCTCATCGATCTGGAGTCCCAGGGGCTCGTCGAACGGATCCGCAACCGCGGCTCGCGGGTGCGGGTGGTGACCGTGGACGAAGCGGTCGCCATCACCGAGTGCCGCATGGTTCTCGAAGGGCTCTGCGCTTCGAAGGCGGCCGTCGCGGCCAGCGACGACCAGCTGATCGAGCTGACCGACCTCGGCACGGCCATGACCAAGGCCGTGGCCGACGGCGAGCCGGTCACCTACTCCGAGCTGAACCACGAACTGCACGTCCGCATCCGGGAGTTCTCCGGCCAGCAGACCGCGCAGGAGCTGCTGGAGCGGCTCAATGCCCAACTGGTGCGTCACCGCTTCCAGTTGGCGCTGAGGCCGGGTAGGCCGCAGCAATCCCTGAACGAGCACCTGACCATGATCGAAGCGATCCGGGCCAGGGACCCCCAGGCGGCCGAGACGGCCGTCCGCGCCCACCTCACCAGCGTGATCGAGGCGCTGCGCGACTGATCACGGCTGCGCGGGGCGGGCGCCCACCTGTCACCAAGGAGATCTGAGAATGACCCAGGCCAACGCGCCCGCCAGCCCACCACGATCGACCCTCGTCGTCACCGCGCACGCCGGTGACTTCGTGTGGCGGGCGGGCGGTGCCATCGCCCTGGCCGCCTCCCGCGGGGAGAAGGTCACCATCGCGTGCCTGACCTTCGGCGAGCGCGGTGAGTCCGCCAAGGCGTGGCGCGAGGGCAAGAAGCTCGACGAGATCAAGGCGATACGCCGGGACGAGGCCGAGCGCGCCGCCGCCACCCTCGGCGCCGAGGTCCGCTTCTTCGACGCGGGCGACTACCCGCTGGTGGCCACCGCCGAGCTGACCGACCTGCTCGTCGCCGTCTACCGGGACACCCAGCCGGACGTGGTGCTGACCCACCCCACCGAGGACCCGTACAACGGCGACCACCCGGCCGCCAACCGCATGGCGCTGGAGGCCAGGGTCCTCGCCCAGGCCATCGGCTACCCGGGCGAGGGCGAGATCATCGGCGCGCCGCCGGTCTTCTACTTCGAGCCGCACCAGCCCGAGATGAGCGGTTTCAGGCCCGAGGTGCTGCTCGACATCACCGAGGTGTGGGACACCAAGCGCAAGGCCATGGAGTGCCTCGGCGCCCAGCAGCACCTGTGGGACTACTACACCGACCTCGCCGTGCGCCGGGGCGTCCAGCTCAAGCGCAACGCGGGACCGAACCTGGGCCTGGCGCACAAGACCATGGCCGAGGCGTACATGCGTCCCTACCCGCAGATCGCCAAGGAGCTGTCATGAGCGGCGTGATCGTCACCGATCCGCCGAAGGCGGAGCTGAAGGACGTCGACGCGCTGGCCGGCTTCGGCGTGGCCACGGTCGGCGAGGCGTTGGGCCGGACCGGCCTGCTGAGTCCGGAGATCAGCCCGATCCAGCAGGGCGTACGGGTCGCCGGCACCGCCGTGACCGTGCTCAGCTGGCCCGGCGACAACCTCATGATCCACGCGGCAGTCGAGCAGTGCGGCGAGGGCGACATCCTGGTCGTCACCACCACCTCCCCGTCCACCGACGGCATGTTCGGCGAGCTCTTCGCGACCGCGCTCCAGCGGCGCGGGGTGCGCGGCGTGATCACCAACGCCGGCATCCGCGACACCCAGGAGCTGCGGGACATGGGCTTCGCGGCATGGTCGCGGGCCGTCTCCTCGCAGGGCACCGTGAAGGCCACCGGCGGTTCGGTCAACGTACCGATCGCGATCGACGGCCAGGTGATCCGTCCGGGCGACGTGATCCTCGCCGACGACGACGGTGTGGTGGTCGTCCCGCGCGAGCGTGCCCGCGCCACCGTGGCGGCGTCCGAGGCCCGCGAGGCCAAGGAGGCCCGCTCCCGTGCCGCCTTCCTCGACGGCGAACTCGGCCTGGACCGCTACGGGTTGAGGGAGACCCTGAAGCGGCTCGGCGTCGAGTACAAGACGTACGACGCGTACACGGGGGAGTCGTCGTGACCTCCGTGCCCGAGGAGCTGCCCTGCCTGCTGATGCGGGGCGGTACCTCCAAGGGCGCGTACTTCCTCGCCGACGATCTCCCCGCCGAACCGGCCCTGCGCGACGAGCTGTTGCTGCGTGTCATGGGCAGTCCGGACGCCCGCCAGATCGACGGCCTGGGCGGCGCGCACCCGCTCACCAGCAAGGTGGCCGTGGTGTCGCCCTCGGCCGACCCGCGGGCCGACGTCGACTACCTCTTCCTCCAGGTCGCCGTGGACCGGCCGGAGGTGAGCGACCGTCAGAACTGCGGCAACATCCTCGCCGGTGTCGGCCCGTTCGCCGTGGAGCGCGGACTGGTCGCCGCGGGGGAGGAGGAGACCGCCGTCCGTATCCGCATGGTGAACTCCGGCGACTACGCGACGGCGACCTTCCCGACGCCGGGCGGTCGCGTGGACTACACCGGCGCCGCCGAGATCTCCGGGGTGCCGGGGACGGCCGCGCCCGTGGTGATCGAGTTCCCGCCGGGCACCGGCACGCTGCTGCCCACCGGCAACGTCCGCGACGAGATCGACGGTGTGGCGGTGACCTGCGTGGACAACGGGATGCCGACGGTGCTCATCGAGGCCACCTCCGTCAAGGTCACCGGCTACGAGCTGCCCAGGGATCTCGAGGAGGACGTCGCGCTCGCCGACCGCCTCCGGAAGATCCGTCTGGCGGCGGGCCGGCTGATGGGCCTCGGTGACGTCTCGGAGACCACCGTGCCCAAGCTCACGCTGCTCGCCGCGCCCCGCGGCGACGGCGCGGTCACCACCCGCACCTTCATTCCTGTGCGCTGCCACCCCTCGATCGGGGTGCTCGGCGCGGCCAGCGTTGCGGCCGGCCTGCGGATCGAAGGCAGCGTGGGGGCGGAGCTGGCGAGGATCGACGCCGGAAGTGACCGAATTCGCATAGAACATCCCACCGGATTCCTGGATATCGAAAGTAGCCTCGGGTCAACCCCCGACGGCTTCCCCCGCGCCCGCCGCACCGCCGTGGTGCGTACGGCCCGAAAGATCTTCGACGGCACCGTCTTCCCCAGGTCCGCCGAGACGGCCCCCCTCTCTCCCCGCTCCCTTGGAGGTCAACGATGACTCCGCCGCTCGGCGACATCGCCCACATCGGCCATGCCCAGCTCTTCACCCCGGACCTGGACGCCAGCGTCGGCTTCTTCACGGACTACCTGGGGCTCACCGTCAACGGGCAGGACGGCGACACGGTCTACTTGCGGACCTTCGACGACTACGAGCACCACAGCCTGGTGCTCACCGCCCGCGAGCGGCCCGGCCTCGGCCGGCTGGCCCTGCGCACCTCCAGCGAGGAGGCCCTGCAGCGCCGGGTCGCGGCCGTCGAGGCGGCGGGCGGCACCGGTCACTGGGCCGAGGACGAGCCCGGCCTCGGGAAGCTGTACGTCACCACCGACCCGGACGGCCACGAGCACGCCCTGTACTGGGAGAGCGAGCACTACCGGCCCCCCGACGAGCTGAAGCCGGCCCTGAAGAACCAGCCGCAGGCCAAGCCCAACCGGGGTGTGGGCGTACGGCGCCTGGACCACATCAACTTCCTCGCCGCCGACGTGCTCGCCAACTCCGAGTTCCAGCAGAACCTGCTGGGCGCCCGCCCCACCGAGCAGATCAGGCTCGACACGGGGAAGATCGCGGCGCGCTGGCTGACGTTCACGAACAAGTCGTACGACGTCGTCTACACCTCGGACTGGACCGGCAGTTCCGGGCGGCTGCACCACATCGCGTTCGCGACGGACACCCGTGAGGACATCCTGCGCGCCGCCGATCTCGCGATCGACTCGGGCGTGTTCATCGAGACCGGCCCGCACAAGCACGCCATCCAGCAGACGTTCTTCCTGTACGTCTACGAGCCCGGCGGCAACCGCATCGAGCTGTGCAACCCGCTCACGCGCCTCGTCCTGGCCCCCGACTGGCCGCTGATCACCTGGACCGAGGAAGAGCGCAAGAAGGGGCAGGCCTGGGGTCTGCGGACGATCGAGTCGTTCCACACGCACGGCACACCGCCCGTGAGCTGAGCCTGTGTTTCGGGTGCGCAGGGCGTCGGACCAGCGGATCGACTGATTGTCGATGAGATTGTTGACAAAAGTGTTGACTCTCTCCGGGCTGATCCTTAGCGTCTTGCGCACACCGGGTCAGCCGCACGAGCCGCGCCGGCCCTCTTCACTCGTCCCCTCCAGGGAACGTCTCCTGGACGAGAGGAAAACAACGATGTCCTCCTCCCCCGCGCTGTCCGCCCGCGGCAGCAGACTGGCCCTCCTGGTCGTCGGTCTGTGCTGGCTGGCCGTGCTCTTCGACGGCCTCGACATGTTCATCTACGGCTCGGTGCTGCCGCACCTGCTGGAGACGAAGA
Source organism: Actinobacteria bacterium OV320 (assembly GCA_001298545.1). Taxonomy (GTDB): domain Bacteria; phylum Actinomycetota; class Actinomycetes; order Streptomycetales; family Streptomycetaceae; genus Streptomyces; species Streptomyces coriariae. The sequence continues at coordinate 395,251 of LJCX01000027.1, read as the reverse complement.
CCTTCGGCCTCACCCCGGACACGGCCGGCGACCTCGGCAGCTACGCCACCTTCGGCATGCTGATCGGCGCCCTGACGGCGGGCACCGTCGCCGACCGGATCGGGCGCAAGAAGCTGATGGTCGGCTGCGTGATCCTCTTCTCGCTCGCCTCCGGCGTGTGCGCGATGGCGGGCAGCGTCGAGGTCTTCGGCCTCGGCCGGACCCTGGCGGGCGTCGGCCTCGGCGGCCTGCTGCCCACCGCGATCAGCATGGTCTCCGACTACGCCCCGCGCGGCCGCGGCGCCATCATCATCGGCCTGCTGATGACCGCCCACCACGCCGGCGGCATCCTCTCCGCCTACGTCGCCAAGTGGCTCATCGACCCGGTCGGCTGGCGCGCCGCGTTCTGGGTGTGCGTGCTCCCGCTGCTCTTCGCCCCGGTGCTCGCCAAGCTGCTGCCCGAGTCGCTGAGCTTCCTCGTCGCCAAGGGCCGCGCCGACGAGGCCCGCGAGCTGGCCACCCGCTACGACGTCGAGCTGCCCGCCGACAAGTCCGGCAAGCAGGGCGCGACCGACCGCTGGAACGCGCTGAAGGACCTCTTCCGCGGCGGTGAGTGGACCCAGACGCTGCTGTACTGGCTGGCTTCCTTCGGCGGTCTCCTCCTCGTCTACGGCGTCGCCACCTGGCTGCCCACCCTGATGCGCGCCGAGGGCTACGCGCTCGGCTCCGCCCTGTCCTTCGTGGTCGTCTTCAACCTCGGCGGCATCGTGGGCATGCTGGTCGCCGGGCGCGCCGCCGACCGGTTCGGCGCCCCGCGCATCTCCGCCGTCTGGTTCGCGCTGACCGCCGCCGGCGTGTTCCTGCTCAGCGTCCACATGCCGATGAGCGTGACGATGATCGTCGTCTTCTTCACCGGTGTCTTCCTCAACAGCGCCCAGACGATGATCTACGCGACGGTCTCCATCCGCTCCCACGCGGACAACCGGGCCACCGCCGTCGGCTGGACCTCCGGCATGGGCCGCTTCGGCGCCGTCTTCGGCCCGTGGCTGGGCGGCCAGCTGCTCGCCTCGAACCAGGGCGACCGGGGCTTCACCGCGTTCGCGATCGCCGGCCTGTCGTCCATGGTCTTCATCGGCATCGCCGCGCTGCGCAGCGCGAAGCAGGCTCCGAGCGGGGCCGACCAGGAGCTGGTGGGCGCGCACTGAGCGAGCGTACGGCGCACGGCTGACACCGGGGGCAAGGACGGACGCCGGCCACCGCACGGGGTGCGGGGGCCGGCGTCCGGCGTGTCCGGCGCCCGCCCCTGCCGGGGCCGGGGAGTTCGCCGGCCGCGGGCGGGTGGGGGCTGGTCGCGCAGTTCCCCGCGCCCCTGGGGGGTGTGGTCGCCTGTGCTGCCGGGTGCGGGTGGGTCGGTGGTGGGGGTTGCTGTCGCTCGGGCCGGCCGGTGCTGTTCGCCCCGGGTGCGGCGAGGGGCGTTCGGCCGCACGCTCTAGGTATGGGTGAGCGGTGGGAGGTCCGTCGGGCAGGGCCGAGCGGGGCCCCGCACCGGGTGCTGATGATTCCGGGCGGGCTGTGCACGACCGAGTTCTACGCGGACGTCATGGCCGAGCCTGCGGTCGCCGGGCTGGGCATGGTCGCGGCGACCCAGCTGGGCTTCGGCCGCACCGAGGCGCCCGAGGACGTGTCCATGGAGCACTACGCGCGGCTGATGGCCGACTTCGCCGCCGACGCCGGCTGCGACGCGGTCGTCGGGCACAGCCTCGGCGCGAACGTGGCACTGGAGATGGCCGCGCAGGGCCTGTTCGACGGCCCGCTGGTGCTGCTGTCGCCGACCTTCTCGCGGGGCGACGAGGCGAGGTTCCTGACCGTGCTGAACGCCCTGGGCCGGGTGCCCGGGGTCGGTGCCGCGGCCTGGAAGGCCATGATCACGCTGCTGCCGCGGTCCATGAAACGCGAAATGCCGCCGCACCGAGCCGAAGCGCTGGCGGCGGTCATGGGCGGCAACGATCCGGCGGCCTGTCGCCGGATCGTCCGGGGCTACTACGCCTACCTGGACCGGTATCCGTCGCTGGTCCCGAGGCTGTGCGGGTCCGGGGTGCCCGCCTGGGTGGTGCGCGGCGACCGCGACGGGATCGGCCTGACGGCCGACGAGCGGCAGGGCCTCGAGGCCTGTCCGCGGGTGCGCATGGTCACCGTGCCCGACGCCGGGCACCTTCTCCTCGTCGAGCAGCCGGCCGCGGTGGCCGCGGTCATCGCGGAGGCGGCCACGGCGTCGGTGCGCTGACGGGGCGGCCGGTGCTCAGTCGTCGGAGCCCATCTGGTCCTGTGCCGACAGGTGTTCCACCGTACGGCCGGTCTCGGTGAACGTGCGCGTCACATGGCCCGACGAGTACACCCACAGGATCCGCAGCGGGCGGTCGCCGATGTTGCGGAACAGATGGGGGATCGGCGACGGCACGTACGTGGTGTCGAACCGCTCCAGCTTCGTCACCTCGCCGTCCACCCACACCTCCGCCTCGCCCTCGAGGATCGTCACGTGCTCGTCGCAGTTGTGCGAGTGCAGCGGGGCCCCGGAACCGACGGGGTAGACGCTCATCCCGCTGGTGATCCGGTTCTCCCCGTTCGCCGACATGGTGGTGACGAGCGGTGTCGTCACGACCGCGCCGCCGCGGTCGAGCAGCGGGACGGACGCGGCCTTGATGATGGTGGTCATGTCGGACGACGTTAGGTCGCCGCCCGGCGAATGGGGGGCCTCCGGCGTGCAGTTTTACGTTGCGCTCCGAGGTGGGTGAGCTTCTCGGACACGGCTGTACCTTCACCTGGCACCGCACGGAATCACGACCCGTGCCCGTAATGCGCCGGAAAGAAAAGGCAGGTATCGGCCGGATGAGGCTCCCCGTTCTCGACGAAGAGGAAATGGATGCGCGGCAGCAGGAGCTGGCCGCGCGGATCGCCGTCCGCCGTGGCGCGGTGCGCGGTCCCTTCCGGGTCTGGCTGCACAGCCCGGAGATGTGCGAACGGGCCGAGTCGCTCGGCGCGTTCGCCCGCTTCGACTGCTCGCTGCCCAAGCACCTGCGCGAGTTGACCCTGCTGATGGCCGCCCGCAACTGGGACGCCCAGTACTCCTGGAACGCCCATGTGCACCAGGCCGTCGAGGCCGGCATTCCGCCGGCCGCCGTGCAGGCCATCGCCGAGAAGCGCGAGGCGGTCTTCGACAACGAGGCCGACCAGGTCTTCTACCGGTTCTGCCGGGAGATCCTCGACGATCACTTCGTCACCGACGCCACCTTCGCGGCGGCACTGGAGCACTTCGGTTCCAAGGGCCTGGTGGACACCATCGGCGCGCTCGGCAACTTCACCATGCTCGGCATGTGCCTGAACACCTTCCAGGTGGACCTGCAGGCCGACAAGGAGCCCCCCTTCCCGGACATCCGCGGCTACGGACGTGTGGCCCCCGAGGGCGACCGGCCATGACCGCCGTACTGCGTGCCCGGGGCGTCACCAAGAGCTTCGGCGGGGCGGCCGCGCTGAAAGGAGTCGACCTCGACCTGTACCCCGGCGAGGTGCACGCCCTGATGGGCATGAACGGCGCCGGCAAGTCCACCCTCGTGCAGGTGCTGTCCGGCGTCCACCAGGCCGACGCCGGCACGATCGAGGTCGACGGGCAGGAGCAGCACGGGCTGAGTGTGCGCAGGGCGCGCAGGCTGGGCATCTCCTCGGTGCCGCAGCGCCGCGAACTGGCGATGGGCCTGAGCGTCGCCGAGAACATCCTGCTCGGCGACCTGCCCACGCGGGGGCGCGCCGTGCGGTGGAAGGCCGTCAGGGAGGAGGCCCGCACGGCCCTCGCCGCCCTGGGCATCGCCATCGACGTGGAACGGGCCGCCGGATCGCTCACCGTCGCCGAGCAGACCATGGTGGAGGTGGCCCGCGAGGTCCGGCGCGGCGGCCGCGTGCTGATCCTGGACGAGCCGACCGCGTGTCTGAGCGCCAAGGACGCCCACCGGATCCGCGCCCTGGTGCGCACCCTGCGCGACGAGGGTGTCGCCGTCGTCTACATCTCGCACTACATCGACGAGGTCATGGCCGTCGCCGACCGCCTCACGGTGCTGCGGGACGGGGCCGTCGTGACGAGCGCGCCCGCCGCCGAGCTGGACGACGCGGGACTGGTGCGCGCCATGGTCGGCCGGGCCGTCGTCTCCACCCGCCCCGAACGCCCCACGCCCAAGGACGAAGTCGGCCTTTCCGTAAGGGGGTTGAGCCAGGGCCGGGCCATCCGGGACTTCACCGTCGAGGTGCGCAGGGGCGAGATCGTCGCCGTCCTCGGGCCCGCCGGGGACGCCCAGTCCCGGCTGTTCGACCTGCTGTCCGGACGGCAGCGCCCGGAGAGCGGCGACCTGCACGTCGACGGCCGGGCCGTGCCCTTCGGCCGGGTCCCTGCCTCGCTCGCCAGCGGACTGCGCTGTGTCACCGGCGACCGCCGCTCGCTGGGCCTGGTCCCGGGCATGTCGCTGGACGAGAACCTGATGCTCGCCGACGACCGGTTCGCGCGCCGCCGACTGCACCGGCGCGGTCAACTGGCCCGCCGGGCCGCCCCGTTGCGCCACAGCTACGGAGTCAGGGCCTTGGCCGGGAACCCGCCGGTCAGCGCGCTGTCGGGCGGCAACCAGCAGAAGGTGCTGCTGGGCAAGTGGCTGGAGACCTCTCCGGCCGCGTGCTTCCTGGAGGACCCCACCAACGGCGTGGACATCGCGGCCATGGCCGACATCCACACCCTCCTCGACGACCTCGCCTCCCGGGGAGTGGCCGTACTGCTCGCCTCCTCCTCCGCCGAGGAGGTCATGCGGCTCGCCGACCGGGTCGTCGTCGTGAGCGCCGGCCGCACGGTCGCCGAACACGACATCACCGCGATCACCCGCGACGAACTCGTCGCCACGGCCCTCGGAGGACAACCGCAGTGAGCGTCAAGACACTTACCGATGCCCCTGGCGTGTCCGACCCGCCCGAGGCGCCCAAGTCCCGTCTCTCCCCGGGCAAGGTGCGCGATCTGCCGCACGCCGGTCTGATCGCCGTACTCGTCCTGGTCGTGGTGTTCACCGCCGCGCAGAGCGAGACCTTCGCCACCGACCGCAACATCGTCAACATCCTCAGCCAGGTCAGCGTCAACGCCGTACTCGCCGCGGGGCTCACCCTGTTGATGACCGCGGGCGGCATGGACTTCTCCATGGGCAGCAATGTCGCCGTCACGGCCGCCGTGTCGGCGAAACTGCTCGCCGACGGCCAGCCCACCGGCTACGCCGTCGTCGTCGCCCTGCTGCTCGGCACCGCCATCGGACTCGTCAACGGGCTGGTGGTGACCTTCACCAACGTGGCGCCGTTCGTCGTGACGCTGGCCTCGGCCACCCTGCTCGACGGCGTCGCGCTCCTGGTCCACGACGGCTCCACCATCTCCATCGGCACCCGGATGTTCGCCCTCGGCAACGACAAGGTGCTCGGGGTGCCGTATCTGCTGATCGTCGCCGTCCTGGTGCTGATCGTGACGGCGCTCGTCATGCGGTTCACCGTGTTCGGCCGGGACGCCTTCGCCATCGGCGGCAACGAGCACGTGGCCCGTCTCAGCGGCATCAACGTCACCGCCCGCAAGCTCACCCTGTACGGCCTCACCGGCACCCTCTCCGGACTCGCCGGCCTGATGCTGCTGTCCCGCCTCGGCTCCTCCAGCCCCGGCGGCACCGCCGGCCTCTCGCTCCAGCTGGCCGTGGTCGCCGCGGTGGTCATCGGCGGCACCTCGCTGGCCGGCGGACACGGCACCGTCATCGGCACCGCTCTCGGCCTGGTGCTGCTCGGCGTGGTGGCCAACGCACTGAACCTCCTGGACTTCTCCAGCAACTACCAGCCGGTCTCCGTCGGCGCCGTGCTGCTCGTCGCGGCCATCGCCAACGAGATGCACAAGGCCCGCTCGGGCTCGGCGCGTCACTGACCTTCCCGCTCGTTCATGCCTCGTCCTGAAAGGCGTTTCCCATGAGACTCTCCGCCCGTTCGCGCAGGGCACTGTTCGCCACCGTCACCGGCTCCACCCTGGTGCTGACCGGCTGCGGCAACGGCGACAGCGGCAGCGGCAGTACCGACAGCGTCTCCCTCGGCTTCGTCAACGGTGGCGACACCAACTTCCACAGCTGTCTGCAGAAAGCCGTCGAGGGCCGGGCGAAGACCGCGGGAGCGAAGGTCTACACGGCCAACTCCCACCAGAACGCCGGGACCGAACTGTCCAACATCGAGGACATGATCTCCCGCAACGTGAGCGCGCTGATCGTGCAGACGGTCAACGTCGACGCGCTCAAGGGCGACATCGCCAAGGCGAAGGCCTCGGGCATACCGATCTATCTGACCTCGGTCTCCACCAGCGACGCCGACGACATCCTCGGCGCGGCCGTCGTCGACCTCAAGAAGGTCGGCAGCCTCGACGCGGGCTGGATCGCCCAGGACGCCGGCACGAAGCCGGTCCAGGTCGGCATCGTGGCCGGGGCCCCGGGCGCGGCCTCGGACCTGCTGGTGGGCGGCTTCAAGGGCGCTCTTCCGGCCACGGCGAAAGTCGTCGCCAACCAGCCGGGCATGTTCAATCCCGCGAAGGCCCAGGACGTGGCGGAGAACATGATCCAGGCCAATCCCGACCTGGACTACGCGTTCGTCGCCAACGAGGAGATGGCCTTCGCCGTGCGCAAGGCGTTCGACGCCGCCGGCGCGAAGGACGTCAAGATCGTCACCGTGAACGGGACCGACGAGGGCCTGGCCGCCGTCAAGAACGGCGAGTTCTCGGCCACCGTCGCGAACTCGGCGAAGACGATCGGCGAGACGGCCGTGAAGAACGCCGTCGGGCTCCTTGACAAGGAAAAGGTTGACAAGATTGCCAACATTCCTCTTCTGTTGGTCACCGAGGACAACCTGAGCGAGGCACCCCAGTACTGCCCGAAGTGAGGGCCCCACCGGGAAGCGGTGCCTGCCGGCGCCCGGTTGTCCCGAGCCGCAGGAATGCTCCCGTTCTCGACGCCGCGGGCGGGAGCCGCAATCGGAGGAAACATGGACCGCTTGCTGCTGATGCACAGTTTCGTCACTGTCGCTCAGGCCGGAAGCTTCAACGGAGCCGCCAAGAAACTGGGCTCCTCCGGGTCACTGGTGTCACGGCACGTGGCCGAGCTGGAACGTCAGGTGGGGGTCCGCCTGGTCAACCGCACCGCCCGCTCGGTGAGCCTCACCGAGCCGGGGCTGAGGTACGCGGAATTCGCCGCCCGCGTCCTCGAGGAGATCGACGCCCAGGACGCGGCACTCGCCGACTCGCACGACCGGGCCGAAGGCACCCTCAGCATCATCTGTCCGAAATGGATAGGCAGCCTGGACCTGGGCGACGCGATCGCCGCCTTTTCCGCGGCCCATCCGAAGATTCAGGTCCGTTTCGAACTCGGCGGCATGTCCGACCGCACCTACGATTTCCTGGACAGCGGATTCGACGTCGCTTTCCACACCCGCGACCTTCGCGATTCCAGCGTCCGCCTGAAGAAGATCTCCTCCCTGCCGTTCGTGCTGTGCGGCTCGGCGGACTACATCGCACGCCAGGGCGGTCTCGCGCATCCCAACGACATCGCGGGCCACGACTGCCTGGTGCACGTCAACGACCCGGTCTGGCGCATCGGCCACGGCCACGCCAGCACCCTGCACAAGATCCGCAACATCGCCTTCTCGTCCAACTCCTACCTGGCCCTGCAGAAGGCCGCCGTGCACGGCCGGGGCATCGCCCTGCTCCCGCAGCGCCCGGCCTACGACGACCTCGTCTCCGGCGCCCTGAAGGTGCTGCTGCCGGAACTCGCCGTACCCGACCGCCCGCTGTACGCCATCTACGGCCCCGGACAGGACACCCCGCGCAAGATCAGCGTGTTCCTGGACTTTCTCTCCGAATGGTTCTCGCAGAACCCGATTCCCGCGATCCGGTAGCCCTGACGGCCGGCGCAACCAAGAGTTGCGCATTTGGTGGAGCCGGGGCCATTGAGGCCCCCGCCACCCCAAACCTACGCTCACCAGGCGACCCGGAAACGAGGAATCCATGGGAATCCAGAGAATCGAATCGGTCACCTACGGCATCGACGACCTCGACGCATGCGTCCGGTTCTTCGAGGACTTCGGCCTGTTCCTCGTGGAGCGGACCGAAGAACACGCCGTGTTCGAGACCCGCACCGGGCAGACCCTTCACCTCGACACCGCCCCGAGCCCGCTGCTGCCCCCACCGGTGGAGGACGGACCCACCCTGCGCGAGGTCGTCTGGGGCGTCGACACCCGGGAGGAGCTCACCCGCCTGGCCGCGGCCGCCGGCCGCCGGCGCGCGGTGCGCGAGAGCGCCGACGGCGTCTTCCACACCGTCGACCTCAGCGGCTTCGGTGTGGGCCTCACCCTCGCCCGGCCGAGGCCGGTCACCGTCGCCGCCCGTCCCGCCAACGCGACAGGCGGCGTCCACCGTTGGAACACCGCCCTGGAGCCGCTCACGCGCGCGTACCCGGTGCGCATGTGCCATGTGGCGCTGAACATCGCCAAGGCGGGCAAGGACGAGGCCGTCGCCTTCTACACCGACGTCCTCGGCTTCCGGCCGACCGACATCGTGGAGCCGATGGGCGTCTTCATGCAGGCCCCGGGCGACGACGACCAGCACACCATGCTGCTGTGCCACCGCCCGGACCGGACCGGCGTCAACCACATCGCCTACGAGGTGCCCGGCTTCGACGACGTCGTCGAAGGCGGCAACCACATGATCGAGAAGGGCTGGCGGGAGGCCCGCCGGCTCGGCCGCCACACCGTCGGCTCGAACGTCTTCCGCTTCCTGCACGCTCCGTGCGGGGGCCGCGTCGAGTACGCCGCCGACATGGACCGCGTCGACGACACCTACGAGACCCGCGTCCACGAGACCACCCCGCCGCATCACATCTGGGCGCTGCGCACGAACCGCGACCAGGACGCCACCACCGCCTCCTGAGCCGCTTCAGCCTCATCGACTCTCCAGCCTGAGAGGGCACCCACCCATGACCACCGACCACGGCTACCCCGCCGTCCGCCTCCACATCGCGGGCGAGTGGTGCCAGGGCGGCACCGGACGTACCGCCCCGATCGTGAACCCGGCCACCGAGGAGGTGATCGGGGACGTACCCCTGGCCGACCCCGCCGACCTGGACCGCGCGCTCGAAGCCGCCGCGGCCGGCTTCAAGGTGTGGCGCGCGACGCCCGTGGCCGAGCGCACCGACATCCTGCACGCCGCAGCCGGCCTGCTCACCGAGCGCGCCGCCGAGGTCGGTCGGATCATGACCCTGGAGCAGGGCAAGCCGCTCGCGGAGGCGACCGGCGAGGCCCGCCGGGTGGCCGGCACCCTGCGCTGGCACGCCGACGACGCCCGCCGCGCCTACGGCCGGATCATCCCGGCCGAGCCCGGCACGGTACTGACCGTCCGCCGTGAGCCGATCGGCCCGGTCGCCGCCTTCGTGCCGTGGAACTTCCCGGCGGGCGGCCCGATGCGCAAGATCTCCGCCGCGCTCGCCGCCGGCTGCTCGATCGTCATCAAGGCCTCCGAGGAGACCCCGGCGACCGCCATGGAACTGGTGCGCTGCTTCACCGACGCGGGGCTCCCGGCCGGCGTGCTGAACCTCGTCTTCGGTGAGCCCGCCGAGGTCTCCGCCCACCTGATCGCCTCCCCCCTGGTCCGCCTCGTCGCCTTCACCGGCTCGGTGCCGGTCGGAAAGCTGCTGGCCGCGCAGGCCGGCCAGGTCATGAAGCCGTCGCTGATGGAACTCGGCGGCCATGCCCCGGTGATCGTCTGCGCGGACGCCGACCCGGTGCGGGCCGCCCGCAAGGCCGCCCGGGCGAAGTTCGTCAACGCCGGCCAGGTCTGCACCTCGCCGAGCCGCTTCCTCGTCCACGAGAGCCTCGTGGCGGAGTTCACCGCCGAGTTCGTGAAGGCCGCCGAGGCGGTGGTCGTCGGTGACGGTCTCGAGCCCGGCACCACCATGGGCCCGCTGGCCAACGAACGCCGGCTGAAGTCCGTGGAGCGGCTCACCGCCGACGCCGTCGCGCACGGCGCCAAGGTCCTCACCGGCGGCGAGCGGCCCGACCGGCCCGGGTACTTCTTCGCGCCGACCGTCCTGACCGACGTACCCGAGGACGCGGAACTGCTGCACGAGGAGCCGTTCGGGCCGATCGCGCCGATCGTGCCGTTCAGCGACCTCGACGAGGCCCTCGCCGTCGCGAACGCGCTGCCGTACGGCCTCGCCGCCTACGGCTTCACCGACTCCGCCGCGACCGCGGAGAAGCTGTCCGCCGAGCTGGAGGCCGGGATCCTCTCCCTCAACCACTGCGGCGGCTCCGTCCACGAGGCGCCCTCCGGCGGCGTCAAGGACAGCGGATACGGCCGGGAGGGCGGGCCCGAGGCACTGGACGCCTACCTGGTCACCAAGCGCGTCTCCCACCAGCTGGCGCCATGAGGTACGCGCGACTCTCGGTCGACGGACGGGCGCGGTGGGGCCGGGTGGGGGAGACGGACGTCGAGCTGCTGTCCGGCTCCCCCCTGGCAGGCGACGCCGGCCGGCCGGATCCCGAAGTCGTCGGGACCGTCCCGCGCGACACGGCCGACTGGTTGCCGCCCGTCGTCCCGCCCGTGTTCTACGCGGTCGGCCTGAACTACCCCCGGCACATCGAGCACGCGGCCCGGCTCGGCAATCCGGCCGCCGTCCTGCCCGACCGTCCGGAAGTCGGCTACCGCGCCAACAACGCGCTCACCGGGCACCGTTCACCGATCGTGAAGCCCGCGGAGGTCGAGGGACGGTTCGAGGCCGAGCCCGAACTCGTCGCCGTCATCGGCCGCACGATTCGGCACGCCTCCTACGAGGAGGCCCGCACGGCGGTCTTCGGCTGGACCATCGGCAACGACGTCAGCGCCCGCACCTGGCAGCAGCAGGACCGCACCTTCTGGCGCAGCAAGAACAGCGACACCTTCAAGCCGATGGGGCCGTGGATCGAGACCGACGTCGACGCCCTGGCACAGACGACCACCCTGCGGGTCGACGGCGAGGAGCGGGCCTCGTTCCCCACCGGCGACATGGTCTTCGACCCCTTCGACTTCATCGTCGAGATCACCCGGCACATCACCATGCGGCCCGGGGACGTGCTGTGGATGGGCGCCGAGTCGACCTGCGGGATCGAGCCCGGGGACACCGTGGAGGTCGAGATCAGCGGCATCGGTGTGCTGTCCAACCCCGTTCACCTCGAAGGGAACCATCAGACATGAGCGCGGAACCCCGCTACATCCACCACGTCAACTTCCCCACCACCGACTCCGACCGCACCGCCGAGTGGTACACGAAGGTCTTCGGCATGAAGCGGATCATGCCCAAGTCCAACACCCGGGTCGTCCTCATGACCCGCGGCAACTTCGACCTCCACTTCACCCCCGTCGAGGAGATGGAGCGCATGGCGCCCTATCACTTCGCCGTCGAGGTCGACGACTGGGACGACTTCCTCGCCCACCTCGACGAGCTGGGCATCCGGCACACCCGGACCATCGAACGCCCCGAGAACCAGTCGAAGTTCTGCTACATCCACGACCCCGACCACACCATGATCGAGATCGTCCACCACGCCAAGCGCCGCGACTGAGCGCCCCCGCTGAGGAGTGACATCCCATGCCCCTCGCCGACTCCGACGGCACCTCCCTCTACTACGAGCGCCACGGCAGCGGTCCGGCGATCCTGTTCGTGCACGGCAGCGGCGGCCACCACGCCGCCTGGTGGCAGCAGGTCGCCGCGCTGCGCGACGAGTTCACCGTGGTCACCGTCGATCTGCGCGGTTTCGGTAAATCCGACTCGTCCATGGCGGAGTTCGACGGCCAGGACTTCCCCGGTGACGTCGTCGCCGTCCTCGACCAGGAGGACCTGACCGACGTCATGCTGGTCGGCCAGTCCATCGGCTCCGTCGCCGCCCTGCGCGCCGGCCTGCTGCGCCCCGAACGCGTCTCCTGCGTCGTCCTCGGCCACTCCCTCGGCGGCATCAGCCACCCGGAGCTCAAGGAGCTGGCCGCCGCAGACCGCGCCGAGGCGGTCAAACTCCCGGTCATCGACAGGCTGTTGACCAAGCCCTTCCAGCGGGACCGCGCCGATCTCACCTTCCTGTTCCAGCAGATGGGCACCTTCAACGTCGCCAGGATGCAGGACCTGCGCAACCTCGACACCAACGGCCCCTCCCTGGAGGAGATCGAGGCCTCGGGCGTCAAGGTCGCCTTCCTCGCGGGCGAGAAGGACGCCGTGCTGAGCGTCAAGACCGTGACCCGCGCCCACGAACTGCTCGCCGGATCGCACCTGGAGATCGTCCCGGGCGCCCCGCACTCCATGTACTGGGAGACGCCCCAGGCCTACAACGAGGCCGTGGCCCGTCTGCGCCGCACCCTCACCGCACCGAAGGAAGCCGTATGAGCAGCCTGACCCTGGCCGCCGCCGAGGAGATCATCGAGGCCGCCACGCAGCGGGCCCGGGCCGTGGGCAAGGCGGTGAGCGTCGCCGTCGTGGACGCCGGCGGCTTCCCCATCGCCATCCGCCGCCCGGACGGGGCCCGCCCCCTCACCCCGGACATCGCCCGCGCCAAGGCGTACACCGCGGCCGTCATGCAGCGGCCCGGCACGATGCTGAAGAAGTGGCAGGAGAGCCAGCCCGTCTTCTTCGCCCAGCTCTCCCAACTGCCGGGCGCGGCCATGCCGATCATGGCCGCCGAGGGCAGCGTCACCATCAAGAAGGACGGCGAGATCATCGGCGGCCTCGGCATCGCCGGCGGCACCGCGGACGAGGACCAGACCATCGCCGACGAGGTGCTCGCCTCCCTCGGCTACGAGCTGGAGTTCGCCGCCTGGGGCGTCGCGGGCGGCCCGGCCGGGCCCGGAAAGGACGCGTGACCCATGGCGGACACGTTCAACTACCGCATCGACCACCACGGCAGCCTGGTCCGTCCCGCCGCGCTGGTCGCCGCCCGCGCGGCCGGTGACCCGCAGGCGCGGGCGGCCGCCGAACGCGGGGCGGTCGAGGAAGCGGTCGTCTTCCAGCGCCGGCTCCGCTCCACCGTCGTCACCGACGGCGACTTCCCCCGCGAGGACTTCCGCGGCGCCGTCCTCGACGCCGTGACCGGTTTCCGCCGTACCGACGAGGTCGGTGCGGACGGACTGGCCGGCTGGGTCGCCGAGTCCCTGCCCAAGGCGACCGGCCCGCTGCTCGCCGACGCGGCCGACCGGCTCACCGCGCTGACGGTGATCGCGCCGAAGGTGTCGCTGCCCTCCCCGGCCTACCTCGCGGCGACCACCTACCGTCCCGGCCTCGGGGTGTCCTCCGCACGCGAACTGGGCGAGGCCCTCGCGGAGATCATCCAGGCCGAGATCGAACTGCTGGTGGCGAAGGGCGTACGCCTGATCCAGCTCAACAACCCGCTCCTGCTGGGCCAGTTGGCGACGGACCCGGCCGACCCTGGCGCGCTGTCCTTCGAGGACGCCCTCGCCGTCGAGGCCCTCGCCGTACGCCTGGAGACGCGTCCCGAGGGCGTACGGATCGGGGTCGCCCCCGGCTTCGCAGCCCCCGGGGCCGTGGACCGGGCGCGCGCTGAGCGGCTGTACGGCGCCGTACCGGCCGACCGCTGGATCCTGCCCTTCGACCAGGGCACCGACGCCGAGCTGGACCTCGTCCGGGCGCTGCCGGAGGACCGGGACGTCTGCCTGGGCGTGGTCGACGCGACCGTGCCCGCGCTCGAGGACATCGACACGGTGATGGCCCGCATCGACGCCGCCGGTGAGGTCAAGGACCTCGAGGACGCGGCGGTGTCGCCGTCCCGGGGCTTCGCCGACGTGGCGAGCCGGCCGCTGCTGACCACGGAGGAGCAGCGCAGGAAGCTCGTGCTGGTGGAGACGGTCGCCCGCTACGTGTGGGGCAACGAGTTCTGACAGTGGCGGCGGACAAGGGCCGGGCGACTCAAAGGAGTTGCCCGGCCCGAGCCGTACAGGGCCTCGCCCCGCGGCGCCTCGCCCTACAGTGCCTCGGCGAAGGTGACCGTCCGGTCCGTCAGCAGCGGCCACACGGTGGCCACGATCAGCTTCCGGAAATACTCGGCCGCCTTGTGCGCCTCGAACCCGGCCCGGTCGGCGTACCGCTCGTACAGCAGGAATCCGCCGGGCTGCCCCTCGACCGCGTGCACCTCGTACCCGTCGTTCGCCGGCTCGGCACGGGTGTGCTCGCGCACCTGGAGGAGCGCGGCGCGCACGGCGCTCTCGTCGGCGGGGGCGCAGCGGTAGTGGGCGACGACGGCGTAGGGCATGTCCGGTTCTCCTCGGTGGGTCGGCGGAGACCGCTGTCAGGCCTCCGGCCTGCCGATTCCAGCATGGATCGGACCTGCGACCACCCGCGTGCGGCGCAATCAATGCCTGCTGCCACAGAGCTGGCGGCACCGCCCTGACGTGGTGTGTTGTCACAGTCCGCACCCTGGCCGACAAAGGAAGTGACCCGAGATGCGTACCCTGGAAACCCTCGTGGGCGGGGAGTGGGTGGCGAGCGCCGAATGGATCGACGTCCTCGACCCCGCCGACGTCCGTACCCCCGTCGCCCGCGTTCCGGCCCTCACGGCCAAGGACGTCACCCGTGCCTTCGACCACGCCGAGCGCGGGTTCGCGCTCTGGAAACGCACCAGCCCCTTCGAGCGGGCCAGGATCTTCACCGACGCGGCCCGGCTGATCCGCGAACGGGTCGAGGAGATCGCCGCCGACGTGACGGCGGAGAACGGCAAGACCCTGACCGAGGCGACCGGCGAGACCCTCAAGTCCGCCGACTTCCTGGAGTACTACGCCGGTCTCGCCCGCCAGGGCTACGGCACCCTCCTGCACGACGTACGGCCGAACCACCGCACCCACACCCAGCGCGAGCCGATCGGCGTGATCCTGGTGATCAGCCCCTGGAACGACCCGCTGATCACGCCCGCGCGCAAGCTCGCCCCGCTGCTCGCGACCGGCAACGCGGCCGTGTTCAAGCCGGCCACCGAGACCCCGGTCTCCGGCCTGCACTTCGCCCGCGCCCTGCACGACGCCGGCCTGCCCGCGGGCGTGCTGAACGTCGTGACCGGCCGGACCGCCGAGATCGAGGAGGCTCTCCTCGACGACCCGCGGATCGTCGGCATCACCTTCACCGGCTCCAACGCCGTCGGAAACCGCATCCGTCGCCGTCTCGCCGACCGCAATGTGCGTTTCCAGGGCGAGCTGGGCGGCAAGAATGCCTCGGTGGTGCTGAAGGACGCCGATCTGCCCGCCGCCGCGAAGGCCGTCGTGGCGGCTTCGTTCGGGCAGGCGGGTCAGCGCTGCACCGCCACCAGCCGGGTCGTCGTCGAGCGGCCGGTGTACGAGGAGTTCACCCGGCTGCTGGTCGCCGAGGTCGAGGAGCTGAAGGTCGGCCCGGGCAGCGACCCGGCGACCACCCTGTGCCCGCTGTCCAGCCCCAGGCAGCGCGACAGCGTCCTCGCCCACCTGGCCGGTGCGGTCGAGCAGGGCGCCACCGTCCTCACCGGCGGCCACGCGGACACCGGGGGCGAGCGAGCCCACGGCTGCTACGTGCAGCCGACCGTGCTCGGGGACGTCACCCCGCGGACGGCGATCTGGCGCGAGGAGGTCTTCGGGCCGGTCCTCGTCCTGCGCGCGGTCGACGGCTTCGACGCGGCCGTCGAGGCGGTCAACGACTCCGGCTTCGGCCTCGCCGCCGCCGTCTTCACCCGCGACCTGGCCCGCGCCCACCGCTTCGCCGACGAGGCCGAGTGCGGACAGGTCGCGGTCAATTCCACCACCACCGGCTGGGACGTCCACCTGCCCTTCGGGGGCTTCCACGACTCGGGCACGGCCTACAAGGAGCAGGGAGAGGAAGTCCTGCGCTTCTCCACGCGGGTCAAGACGGTCGCCGTGCACTTCGGCGGCTGACGATCGTGAGCAGCGACTACAGAGAGAGGAGGTGCCGATGGCTGACGAGACGATCGGCATCGTCGGCGCCGGGATCGTGGGTCTGGCCACGGCCCGCGAGATCGCCCTGAGCAGGCCCGGCACCCGGGTCGTGGTCTTCGAGAAGGAGCGGGAGGTCGCGCTCCACCAGACCGGCCACAACTCGGGCGTCGTGCACGCCGGCATCTACTACACGCCCGGCAGTCTCAAGGCCGAGCTGACGGTACGGGGCGTGGCCCTGCTCCGCGCGTACTGCGAGGACCGCGAGCTGCCGTACCGCGAGATCGGCAAACTGGTGGTGGCGGTCCGCGAGGACGAGCTCGGCCGGATGAACGCCCTGTACGACCGGGCCAGGAACAACCATGTGCCCGAGCTGCGGAAGGTCTCCCGCGAGGAGATCCGGGAGATCGAGCCGAACGCCGGCGGTGTCGCGGCCCTGTACTCCCCGCGCACCGCGATCACCGACTACCCGGCGATCGCCCGTGCCTTCGCCGAGGACGTGGCCGGCTCCGGGGGAGAGGTGCGGACGGGCTTCCCGGTCACCTCCCTCACCGAGGTGCCCGGCGGCATCGAGGTGGTCTCCGGACCGCGGCGCGAGCGGGTGGACCGGCTGATCCTGTGCGCGGGGCTGCACTCCGACACCGTGGCCGGCCTCGCGCAGGACCGGCGGGAGCCGCGGATCGTCCCGTTCCGGGGCGAGTACATGCTGCTCAGGCCGGAGAAGACGGACCTGGTGCGGGGCCTGATCTACCCGGTGCCGGACCCCCGTTACCCGTTCCTCGGCGTCCACTTCACGCCCCGCGTCGACGGCTCGGTGGAGGTCGGCCCCAACGCGGTCCTGGCCCTGGCCAGGGAGGGGTACACCCGCACCCGGATCTCCCCGAGGGACCTGCTCGGCCTCGCCGCCTACCCCGGCGTCTGGAAGATGGCGGCCCAGCACTGGCGCACCGGCGTCAAGGAGTACCGCGGGTCGTTCTCGGCGGCGTCCTTCATGAAGGACGCCAAGCTGTACGTTCCCGCGGTCGGCGTCCAGGACGTCGTACGCGGCGGCGCGGGTGTGCGCGCCCAGGCCCTGGACCGGGACGGCACCCTCGTGGACGACTTCCGTATCCATCGGGTGGGCCGGGTCACCGCCGTCCGCAACGCGCCCTCGCCGGCCGCGACGGCCTCCATGGCGATCGCCGAGCACATCGTCGAAGCCGTTTTCGACCGCGCTTCCGGCAACAGCTGAGAAACAGGCCGCCGAAGCAGGCCGAGGAGCAAGGCGCCGACGCGGGCTGAGGAGCAGGCCGTCGACGCAGGCTCAGGAGCAGGCCGAGAAACCGGTTCCGCAACAGGCCGCCGACGCAGGCCGGGAAACAGGCCGGGAAACCGGTTGTGCAACAGGCCGCCGCGCCAGGCGGAGAAACCTGTTGCGCAACCGGCCGAGAAGCCTGTTGCGCAACAGGTTGCGCAACAGGCGCGGAAACCGCTTTCGACGACCGCTTGCGCAACCTGAAAGTGCCCTGCGAACAGCGCACTTTCACGCAACAACAGCTTGCGCTCCCAGAGGCTCCGCAAGGCCGTTGCGGCCCCCTAGCGTTCCCTCCGCAACGCCTCACCACGTGCCCTACCGAGAGAAAGAAGTACGGGACATGTTCGTCGTCGACACGCAGATCCACATCTGGCTGGAAGAGACCCCGGACCGCCCCTGGGTCCCGGGCGCCCGGGAGCGGATCCGCCTCAACGGCCACCGCGAGGACCCCTTCTCCTACGAGGAGGCCCTCGAGCTGATGGACGAGGCCGGCGTGAACCGCGCGCTGATCCTGCCGCCGTCCTGGGAGGGCGACCGCATCGACTACGCCCTGGAAGCCTGTGAGGCGCACCCGGACCGCTTCGGCATCATGGCCCGCATCCCGCAGAACAAGCCCGAAGAGGGCAAGGCCATGCTGAAGGACTTCGCGCAGAACCCGCACATCAAGGGCACGCGACTCACCTTCCACCGGCCGCAGGACCGCAACTGGATGATCGACGGCACCAACGACTGGTACTGGCCCGTCGCCGCGGAGCTCGGCATCCCCACCATGGTGCACGCCCCGATCTGGAAGCGTGAGCTCGGAGAGATCGCCGCCAAGCACCCCGAGCTGAAGATCATCATCGACCACATGGGCATCATGGCGCGCTGCGTCGACGACGCGATCGGATACTGGGTGGCGGAGACCGCGGACCTCGCGGCCCACCCGAACATCTACGTCAAGGTGTCCGCGCTGCCCGGCTACTCGACGCAGCCGTTCCCGAACAACAACATCCAGAAGTACGTGCGCGAGATGGTCGACAAGATGGGCCCGCAGCGCTGCTTCTACGGCACCGACATCACCCGCCTGCTGGGTCACGGCATCACCTACACCGACACCATCGAGCAGTTCACCAAGCACTGGGACTTCACGCCCGAGGAGCTGGAGTGGATCATGGGCCGCGGTATCTCCGAGGTCCTGAACTGGCCGATCGAGGGCTGAGGAAGCACGCGAGATGACCGACACCACCACCGCACCGGGCGCCGACGGCGGAGACGCCCTCGTCACCGCCTTCAACGCCGTCGGCGCCCACTACCTGTTCTGCTCGTCCGGGTCCGAGTGGGCCCCGGTATGGGAGTCCCTCGCCCGGCGCCACCGGGACGGACTGCCCTGCCCGCGGTACCTGGACCTGACCCACGAGACCGTCGCCGTGGGCATGGCCACCGGCTACGGCCTGGTCAGCCGCCGGCCGCAGGGCGTGCTGCTGCACGCGGCCCCCGGCCTGCTCCAGGGCTCGATGGCCGTCCACGGGGCGCTGCTCGCCGGTGTCCCGATGGTGGTCAGCTCCTCGGAGTCGACCACCTACGGGGACGGCCCCGGGCAGGACCCGGGCGGCCAGTGGTACCGGAACCTGTCCATCGTGGGCGGCCCGCACGGCGTCGCGACCCCGTTCACCAAGTGGTCCACCGAGGCCGCCAGCGTCCACACCCTGCCCACCATGGTCACGCGGGCGGCCGAGCTGGCCTGGCGGGCCCCGGCCGGTCCGGCGTACCTGAACGTCCCGCTGGAGATCCTGCTGGAGGACTGGGACGGCCGCGAGGCCAAGCCCATCGTGCCGCCGGGCTCCACGCACAGCTCGCCCGAGGAGGTCGACCCGGTCGCCCGGCTGATCCGCGAGGCGAGGAACCCGGTCATCGTCACCGAGACCGCCGGCCGGGAGGCGGGCGGCTTCGAGGCCCTCGTCGCCTTCGCCGAGGCCTGGAACATCCCGGTCGTCGAACCGGACTCCGCGGTGTGCGGCAACTTCCCGCGCACCCACCCGCTGCACGCCGGCAGCGACATCGGCCCGTGGATGGACGAGGCGGACCTCATCCTCCTCGTCAACTGCCGTGCCCCGTTCTACCCGCCGTCCCGCCGCCCCTCGAAGGCACAGGTCGTCGTCATCGACGAGGTGCCCCAGCGTCCGCACGTCGTCTACCAAGTCCTGTTCGCCGACGCGTACCTGGAGGGCAACGTCGCCAACACGCTGCGCCAGCTCGCCAAGCGGGCGAAGGATCTCGACGAGGCCGCCGTCGCCGTACGGCGCACCGCGCAGGACGAGCGGCACGCCGCCGAGCGGGCCGCCGTCGCCGACGCCGAGACCAGGGCAAAGGCGCAGCGGCAGACCGAGGGCGTGGACCCGGTGCTGGTCGCCGCCATGCTGCGCGAGCTGCTCGACGGCGCGGACGGCATCGTCGTCGACGAGACCATCACCCACAGCCGCGTCGTCAAGCGGCACCTGCGCACGGCCGCCCCCGACTCGTACTTCTATGTGCAGGGCGGCCTCGGCCAGGGCATCGCGGTCGCGCTCGGCGTCAAACTCGCCGCCGGGGAACGGCCGGTGGTCCTCACCATCGGCGACGGCGCGTTCGCCTACAACCCGGTCGTCCCGTCGTACGACGCGAGCAAGGCGTACGAACTCCCGCTGCTCATCGTGGTGTTCAACAACCGCGTCTACAAGTCGATGAACCTCAACCACCGCAGGTTCTATCCCGACGGAGCGGCCGCCGAGACCGGTGAATGGCTCGGCACCGACCTGCACCGCCTGCCCCGACTGGCCCAGTTCGCCGAGCCGTTCGGCATGCACACCGAGACCGTCGACACCTCGCAGGCGCTCGGGCCCGCCCTCGAGCGCGCCCTCAAGGCCGTGGCGGAGGGCACCACCGCCGTCGTCGACGTCCTCGTCACCCGCTGAACCAGGAGGCACCGCCACCATGTCCACCCCACCCACGAAGATCCTGGTGCCCGCGGAGGATCTGCGCACCTTCTCCGCGGCCCTCCTCGAGAAGGGCGGTCTGCGCGCCGAACACGCCCGCACCACCGCCGACGTGTTCGTCTGGGCCGCGCTGCGCGGCGTCGACTCGCACGGCATCGCCCGGGTCCCCGCCTACCTGGACCTGCTGGAGAAGGGCGTCGCCAACGCCGACGCCCGGATCACGGTCGAGTCCACCACCCCGGCCGCGGCCGTCCTGGACGCCGACCGCGCCCCCGGCCCGGTGGCCCTCAGCGCGGCGGCCGACGAGGCCGTGACCAGGGCGCGGACGACCGGCATCGCCGCGGTGGGCGTACGCCGCACGGTGCACACCGGCGCGATCGGCTACTACGTGTCGAAGATCGCCGAGCAGGGCCTGGTCGGCATCGGCTTCGTCGCCGGGATGCCGAACATGGGCTACACCGGCGTCAGGGGAGCGGCGGTCGCCACCAGTCCGCTCGCCATCGCCGTCCCCACCGACTCCTCGTCGGCGCATGCGCCGCTGCTCCTGGACATGGCCACCGCCACCATCGCGCTCGGCAAGATCCGGCAGGCGAAGGCGAGCGGCACCCCGCTGCCGGAAGGCGCTGCCGCCACCGAGGACGGCACCCCGACCACCGATCCCGAGAAGGCGGTCATGCCGCTCCCGCTCGGCGGGGCGAAGGGCTCCGGCATGTCCCTCGCCTTCGAGCTGCTGACCAGCGTGCTCGTGGGGGCGCCGATCTTCGCGTCGTTCCACTCGGACGACCCGGCCGGCCGCAAGCACCGTCAGAACGCCCTGCTCATCGCCGTCGACCCGGCCGCCTTCGGGGGCGCGGACGCCTTCACCGAGTCCGTGGACGCCACGCTGGACACGCTCAAGGGTCTGCCGGCCGCGGACGGCGCGCAGGGCGTGTTCTACCCGGGCGAGCGCAGTGCCGCCGTGGCGGTCGGCCGTGGGGAGAAGGGCGTCCCGGTGGCGCCCAAGGTGTGGCGCGACCTGGCCGAGCGTGCCGAGAAGCTGGGCGTCGCCCTGCCGGAGGCCGCCGGCTAGGGGGCAGTGGCTGCCCGGGGCGACGACCCGGGGAGGGGGTGGTGGCCGGGCACGCCGGTGCGGCGGAGGACGCCTGCGGACCACCCGGGCGGCGTCCGGTGCGGCGGACGCGCCCTCCCGCCCCCTCGCAACCTCAAGAGGCTTGTGACCCACCGGCGTCGGTCGCCCGTCGAAGATGACGGGCGATCAGCGCGTAGGTGGTCCGGGCTCGTTCGTCGTCCTTGGTGTCGTAGCCGTGGTCGGCCCCGGCGAGGTCATGGTGCTCGACGAGGGCACCGGCCGCGCGCAGCCGCTCCGCGTAGCGCACCGCCTCGTTCCTGAGCAGGTCGTACTCGGCCGTGATGACCAGCGCCGGAGCGATGCCCGTCAGGTCGGCCGTGTCGGAGGCGTGGGCGGGCGAGACGAGCCGGTGGGCGCGCTCGCGCGGATCCGGCACGTACGAGGTGTCGAAGATCTCGGCCATCCAGGGCCGCAGCACGGGCCTCGCGACCGCCGCCTTCTTGTCCTTCGCGCTGGTGGCGAGGTCCAGCGGTGGGTAGTGCAGCACCTGGAGGGCGATCGCGGGCCCGCCCTGTTCCAGGGCCTGGCGGGCCACGGCGGCCGTGAGTCCGCCGCCCGCGCTCTGTCCGCCCACGGTGAGCCGCCCGCCGTCCCAGCCGTGCTCCGCGCCGTGCTCGGCGACCCAGCGCACCACCTCGAAGGCCTGCGTCGGCGGGGCCGGGAACGGGTGCTGCGGGGCGACGACGTACTTCACGTTGACCACGACCACCCCCGCCTCGGCGGCCAGCCACCGGCAGAGCCCGTCGTCGAGCTCCGGCATCGACACGACATAGCCGCCACCGTGGAAGTTGACGTGGACGGGCGCGGGCGCCGCCGTCCCGGCCGGGGGTGCGTACACCGTGACCTGTGCCGGGGCGACGGAGGTCGGCACCGTCAGCTCCCGCACCGCGCGGGGGTGCTCCGGGAAACGGGCCTGCCCGTCGGCGATGGAGCCGGGACCGCCGGAACGGCGGCTCGCCAGCCCGGTGAGGCCCTGCATCGTCTTGGCGGCGAGGGCGGCCACCGCCGGTCTGGCCAGGAGGGACATGCGCGTTCCGTTCGTCGAGCCGTGCCGTCGATCATCAGGATTCCTGTTGAAGAGAACGGGGCGAAGCTAGCACGGCGGGACCCGCGCGCGCACCGGTCCGTCAGTCGCGCCGGGCCACGATCCGGTACGCGTTGGACACACCGAGCCGGTGCGCGAGCGGACGCACCGCGAACCGGTCGAGCAGGGTGCCCGCGATCAGCGCCGGGATCCCGGCGACCAGCAGTGCCCCGCGCAGCGTGCGGCGCAGCGCGCCCGGCGGCCCGGGCAGCCACGGCGCGTCGTCGCGCGGCGCCGCGTGGTCCAGCGCCAGCCATACGGCGGCCAGCAGGTCGACCGGGTCGTGCGGCTCGGCATGCTGCTCCGCCACCACCGTGAAGCCGAGCCGCGTGAGCCGTTCCCGCAGATTGGCCACCGGCACGAAGTGCAGATGCTGCGGCTGGAGCCAGGGCAGCCACCAGCGGCCCAGCAGCCGCGCGTAGCGGCTCTCGGGGTCCGGCACCTCGATGAGGAGATGACCACCGGGGCGCACCGTCTGATGCGCGGCGCGCAGTTCGAGGTCGGGGTCGGTGCTGTGCTCCAGGTAGTGGAACATGCTCACCACGTCGTAGCGGGCGGCGAGTTCGGGCGCCAGCTCGGGGAACGCGCCCCGGTAGCCGTGCTCCACCCGGCCCTCCCGCTCGGCGAGTTCGACGCCGTCGGTGAAGTCCAGCCCGTCGAACGTCGTCCCCGGCAGCACCTCCCGGGCGACCGCGCAGAAGTGACCGTGCCCGGTGCCGACGTCCAGCCAGGTCTTCGGCGCGGGGTCGTGCGCCGGCATCGACCCGGCCCGCCCCCGGTACATCTTCGTCCGGCCCCCGAAGGTGTCCCCGAGCTTCTCCTCGCCCAGCCCGTCGTAGAAGTCCCGGTAGTAGAACTCCAGGCCCTCGGCGCTCAGCCGCGGGTTCTGGAAGGTGTGCCCGCAGTCCTCGCAGCGGTCCAGGACGAAGCGGCCCGGCTTGTGCTGGAGCAGGTCGGTGGTGCGCAGCCGGGTGGTCAGCGCCACCGAGCCGCACCACGGGCAGCTGGTGCGGCGGGGCTCGAAGAAGCGGTCCAGGCCGGCGGCGATGTCCGCCCGGTAGGCGGGACGCGCCTCGGCTGTCCGCTCTGCGGGCGTCTTCTCTTCGCTCATCTGAACTCCCTGGCCAGGTCCTCGAGATGGGCCGCGGCGGCGGACGAACCGCCCGCGGCGCGGAACGCCGTACGGATCCGGGCGGCGGCGGCGCGGTGTCCGGGTTCGTCCAGCACGGAGTCCACCGCAGCGCCCAGCTGCCGCGCGCCGACCCGGCCGAACCGCACCCGCACCCCGGCTCCCGCGTCGGTGACCTGCCCGGCCACGACCGGCTGGTCGTCGCGGATCGGGGCCACGACCAGGGGGACCCCGTGCCACAGGGCCTCGCACACGCTGTTGTGCCCGGCATGGCAGACCACCGCCCCGGATCCCCTCTCCAGCCGTCCCAGCAGGGCGAGTTGAGGCACCGACGGCAGGATCAGCACGTCCTTGTCGTCACCCCGAGGCTGCAGCGTGCCGCCCGGGTCGACGATCACGCCCTGCACCCGGTCGGCCCGCTCCCGCAGCACCTCCCGGCAGACTTCGAGGAACCGCCCGCCGACGTCGGTGTTGGCGGTGCCGAGCGTGACCAGCACGGTGGCGCGGCCGCCGTCGAGCCACTCCCAGGGGAAGCCGGCGGCGGACGGCCGGGCCGTGATCGACGGGCCCACCCAGCGCACGCCCCCGTGCGCGTTGCCCGCCAACTCCGGTGTGCTGAAGGCCAGGACGAGATGCGGCGAGAAGCGGGGGTCGGCATCGCCCGCCGGATCGCCGATCGCGGACCGCAGTGCGGCCAGGCGCCCGTCGAGCCACTCCCGGACCTTGGGCAGCCCGGCCAGCGGATCCGTGAACTCGGCCGAGGTGGTCGCCGAGGTCGCCCACGGCAGGCCCAGCCGCTCCGCGACCAGCGCGCCGGCGAAGGCCTGCTGGTCGGCGACGACGACGTCCGGCCGGAACGCCTCGACGGCCGCCCGCACACCCGGCGCCATCGCCTCGGCGAGCGGCAGCAGGTACCACTCCCACAGGAACTTCAGCGCCTGCGGACCGCGCAGGTCGGCGGGCCGCTCTCCGGGCGGCGCCCCGCCGCAGGCGAACACCGCCCCGGCCGCGGGGCCCGCCAGCCGGCCGACCAGCTCCGGATCGGCGCAGGCCCACGCCACCCGGTGGCCCCGTGCGGTGAGTTCGGCGGCGACGCCGACGGCCGGGTTGAGGTGACCCACCAACGGCGGCACGACGAACAGGAACCGGCTCACCCCGTCGCCTCCGCCGCCACCCGCCCGGCCTTCTCGACGAGGGACAGGATGTGCCCGCCGACCGTCCCCGAGGCCTCCACCAGGACCGAGTGCTCATGCCCCGGGATCACCACGGTGCGGCAGTCCGGCAGCACCGCCCGCAGCCACGGCGCCAGTTCGGCCAGATCGGAGTCGGCGCCGTACAGCCCGAGCACCGGGCAGCGCACCGCGGCCATCCGCTCGTCCGTCAGCACCCGGCTGGCCGGGATGTCCCGGCCGAGGGAGGTCTCCCGCGCGAGCCGGGCCGCGCCCTTGGCCAGGCGGGCCGTGTTGTGGCCGCGGTTCGCGGTGATCCAGGCGATCGCGTCGGACTCGTGGTGGGCGAGCTGGGTCATGACCCGGTCCAGGATCCCGCCGAGCTTCACCGCCCAGGCGGCGGTGGCCGGTTCGGACTCGACGAGGCTGACACTCGCCGCCCGCTCGGGGTGACGGGCCGCGTAGCCGAACGCGATCGTGCCGCCGTAGGAGTTGCCGACCAGGTGTACGGGCCCGGTCACCCCGAGCCGGTCGAGCAGCGCCTCCAGGTCGTCGATGTTGTCGTCGAGCGTGTAGCCCGCGGCGGGGCGCCCGCTGCGGCCGTGGCCCCGCAGGTCGTACATGACGACGTCGAGTCCCGCGGCCGCGAACGCCGGGGCGACGGTGAAGTAGTAGCTGGCCAGGCTGTCGGTCAGCAGGCCGTGCACCAGGACCACGGTGGCGGTGGCCGGCCGGCCCTGCCGGGGGCCGATCCGCTGTACGTGCAACCGGACGGAGCCGGTGTCGACCATCGCCATGGCTCAGCTCGCCTCCGCTGCCTTCAGGCTCGTCACGACGTACTCGACGAGTCGTCCGACGGTCAGTTCGATGATCTCGTCGAACTCCATGCCGGCCAGGAACTCGGCGAAGTTGACCCGGTCGCCGTACCGTTCCTGGAGCAGACCGGCCAGGGTGACGAGGTCGATGCTCTCCAGCTCCAGGTCGCGGTTGAAGGTGGTCTGCAGGTCGATCTCGATGTCGTCGAGCCCGTACTCGTCCTGCAGCAGCCGCGTGAGCAGGCCGGTGAGATCGGCCAGGACGGACCTCTCGTCGGCGGTGACGGGGGTGTGGGGGGTGGGGGGTGTCATCGGGCGTCGTACTCCTTCGCGGTCGGGTGTCCCGTCGTCCAGGCCACCACGTACGAACGGTCGGGCAGCCGGCGCGGGTTGGCGGCCGGTGCGCAGTGCACGGGGTAGGCGCGTTCGAGGCGGCCCGCGACGGTCAGCCGGTCGCCGGCCGGTGTCGCGTCGAGCACCGTGAAGTCCCGCGGCCTGCCCTCGAATCCGGTGCCCTCCGCCTTGGCGACGGCCTCCTTCGCCGCCCAGAAGCGGGTGAACCACAGGGCTTCGGAGCCGCCGGAGCCGGCCGACAGGGCGCGCAGCAGCCGTAGTTCGTCCTCGCCGAGGGCGGCGGCGAGGGTCTGCGGGGTGCGGTCGGTGACCTCCTCGATGTCGATCCCCGGGCCGGGGCCCGGTGCGTGCGGCCGGACGATCGCGACGCCCGCCTCCGCGCAGTGGGCCAGCGAGACGTCCAGCGCGGGCAGGACGCGTCCGTGCACGCCGGTGACGTACGGCCGTCCGGCCTCGTCGTTGCGCACCCGCAGTTCGGCCGGGAAGACCGGGCCCTCGCCCTGGTCCCACAGCCACTGCCGTACCGCGTCCTTCACCGCGATCCGGCCCAGCAGCCACTGCCGGCGCCCGCGCGGCGCGTGCTCCGCGTACTGCGAACGCTCCGCTCCGCCCAGGGAGTTGCGCATGATCAGCTCACGGGACGCCAGGTCCGGCCACCGCTCGTGCAGCAGCTGCCAGCCGCCCGGCCGGGTCTCGGACAGCGTGTGGCGCTCCGGGAAGCGCTCGACGGGCCGGGTCTTCGGGTCGTTGTCGAACCGGCGGTCCTGCCAGCCGTACAACTCCGCCCACACCGTGCCCCCGACCGTCAGCTGGACGTCGGCCTCCAGGAAGGCGTCGGTGAGCGAGGTGATCCGCACCAGGCACCCCACCGCGGTCCCCGGCGCCGGATGCGGTCCGTGGAAGCGCATCTCCCGCATCCCGACCGGGAACACGACGGTCCGCTCGGTACGGGTCGCCATGATCCAGTAGCCGAGGAGCTGGCCGACGTTGTCCAGCAGCGCGCCGGGCGCGGACGGGGTGGTGATCACCCCGCGTACGTGCCGGTCGCCGATCGCGCCGAGCTCGGTGACGCCCCGGAACGCCGGGCCGTGGAACATCCAGCGCTCGTCGTAGAGCTGGGCGGCGGTGTGGTCCGGGGCGCGCTCGGCGCCGGGGCCGTTGGGCCACGGGGCGGGCGGCGGTGGGTGGGCGGCGGCCAGTTCGACGGTGGCGCGGGCCCGGGGGCCGAACGACACGGCCAGCCGGTCGGGGCCTTCGGGGGTCACGGTGACCGGCACGTCGACGGCGGGGGTGGCGGTGAGCCACTCCTCGAACCGCGCGCCGTGCACGGCGACCGGCACCGTGCCGGGGGCCGCGTCCCGCGCCGCGTCCGCCGCCGCGTCCACGATGTGCTGCACGATCGTCGTCGCCGGGACGACCGGCCACCGGTCGGCGACCTCGGGCCAGCCGGGCCGCTGCGGGAAGAAGCAGTGGTCCAGCAGGTAGGGCATGGTGTCGGGGGAGACGTGGACGACGGTGTGCCACGGGCCGGTCCGCCGTGCGGCCGCGGGAGCGGCGGCCCTCGCGGTCATGAGGGCGGCCGCCGTGTCCGCCGTCTCGTGGAGCAGGGCGGACAGTTCGGCGGCCATCGGTGAACCCCCGGCCAGGGCGTCCAGCGGCGAGGGACCGACGGCGCCCGCCGCACGGACCGGCGCGCGCAGCTCGGCCCGCAGTGCGGTGAGCCGCTGCGGCGCGAGGGACACCAGGGCGCCGCCCAGGTCCAGCCGCACCGGCGGCCGTGCCGCCCGCGCGGTCGTGCCGGGCGCAGGGGAGGGCCCGAGGGAGGGCGCCACCGCCGCCCCGGCCGTCCACAGCGCGGTGGCCACCCGGCGGAGCTGGGCGAGGCCCGTGCGGTGGGGGGAGTTGGCGGCGACGACCAGGTGGTCCCGGCCGCCCAGGGTGTCCCCGACGAGGGAACCGAGCTGACCCGGGCCGACCTGCACGTACACCCGGTGTCCGGCCGCGTACAGCGCCTCCGTCAGCTGCCGGAAGCGGACGGGTTCCAGCAGATGGCGGACGAACAGGGACCGGATCCCCGCCTCGTCCTCGGGGAAGGGCGCTGCGGTCGTCCCCGACCAGAGGGGGGTGTGCGGCGGATACAGCCGGAACCGGTCGGCGGCCTCCTTGATCGGGCCGAGATGCGGTTCCAGCATCGGCGTGTGGAAGCCCGACCGGAACGGCAGCACCTGGCTGAGGACACCCTGGGCGCGGAAGGCCCGTACGAACGCCTCCACCGCCGCCTCCGGTCCGCACACCATCGACTGGCCCGGCGCGTTGTCGTGGGAGAGCACCAGTCCCGCCGTGGCCGGGCCCTCGTCCCGCAGGGCGGCCAGGACCCGCTCGGCGGACGCGCCGATCGCCCCGAAGGCCAGCCCCGGCACCGCCACCGAGTCGGGGTCGAAGTCCGCCATGAACGCGTCGACCTCGTCCCCGGAGTACAGCCCGGCCGTCGCCATCGCCGTCCACTCGCCCACGCTGTGCCCGGCGACCGCCGCCGGCACGATCCCGGTGCGGCGCAGCGCGGCGTCGAGCAGCCGGCCGACGGCGACCACACCGAAACCGTGCCGGCCCACGTCACCGGTCCGGTCCCCGGCGACGGACGGGGCGGGCAGCCCGAAGTGGGCGGCCACGTCGTCGACCTGCGGGGTGAAGTCGCCCTCCAGGCCGGGGAACAGGAACGCGGGTCCGCCCGCTTCGGCGCCCAGCAGGGGGCCGGGCCGGAACCAGACGTCGCTGCGTCCGTGCCAGGCCCGCCGCTTGCCGACCGCGCGGCGGGCCAGGGCGAGCCGCTTCGCGGTCGGGTCGACGATGCCCAGGCGGGCCGGTCCCGCGTCCGGGTGCGGATGGGAGGGGGCGAGTCCGGCGGACCGTACGGTGTCGTCGTCGGCGTCCAGGAGGGCGGCGAGCCGCGCGGGGGAGTCGGCGGCGAGCAGCAGGACCCGCTCGGGTTCGGTGACCGCCAGGACCGGTCGGGGCGGGGCGGTCGCGCGGGGTCCGCGGGCCCCGGGTGCCTCCTCCAGCACCACGTGCGCGTTGATCCCGCCGAACCCGAACGCGTTGACGGCGGCCCGGCGCACGGGCTGCCGCTCGGTGGTCTCCCAGTCGGCCGCCTTCTCCAGGGTGCGGAACCGGGTGCGGGCCAGGGCGGGGTGCGGGTCGTCGCAGTGCAGCGTCGGGAGCAGCATGCCGTGGTGGACGGCGAGCGCGGCCTTGACGAGCCCGGCCACCCCGGCGGCGGGCATGGTGTGCCCGATCATCGACTTGACCGACCCCAGCACCGCTTCACCCTCGCCCGGGCCGAACACCTCGGCGAGGGTGGTCAGTTCGGCCTCGTCGCCCGCCGGGGTCGCGGTGCCGTGCGCCTCCAGCAGACCGATCGAACCGGGCTCGGCCGGGTCGAGCCCGGCGGCCCGCCACGCCTGCCGGACGGCCTGCGCCTGACCGCCCGGATCGGGGTTGACCAGCCCCGCGGCCCGGCCGTCACTGGCCACCCCGGTGCCCCGGATCACCGCGTAGATCCGGTCGCCGTCGCGTTCGGCGTCGGCCAGCCGCTTGAGGACGACGACGCCCGTCCCCTCGCCGATCAGGATGCCGTCGGCGTCCCGGTGGAAGGGGCGGCTGCGCTGGCTGGGGGAGAGCGCGCGGAGCTGGGAGAAGACGCTCCACAGCGTGATGTCGTGGCAGTGGTGGACGCCGCCCGCGAGCATCAGGTCGCAGCGCCCGGAGCCGAGTTCGGCCACCGCCTGGTCCACGGCGACCAGCGAGGACGCGCAGGCCGCGTCCACGGTGTACGCCGGACCGCGCAGGTCCAGCCGGTTGGCGATCCGGGAGGCGGCGAGATTGGGCACCAGACCGATCGCCGACTCGGGACTGTCCGGACCGAGCCGCTCGGTGAACGCCGTCTGTACGCGGCCGAGTTGGTCGGCGGTGAGGTCGGGCAGCAACTCACCTAGTGTGCGCACGAGTTGGCCGGCCGTCCGGACCCGCTGGTCGAGCCGCACCAGGCCGGGACCGAGATAGCCGCCCCGGCCGAGGACGACGCCGACGCGCCCTCGGTCGGGGAGCCGGTCCGGGCCGCCCGCGTCGTCCAGGGCGGCCGAGGCCACGTGCAGGGCGATCAGCTGGTCCGGCTCGGTCCCGGCCACCGAGTGGGGCATGATCCCGAACCGGGTCACCTCCACCTCCGCCAGCCCGTCCACGAACCCG
The DNA here is from genome assembly GCA_001298545.1 of Actinobacteria bacterium OV320. Classification (GTDB taxonomy): domain Bacteria; phylum Actinomycetota; class Actinomycetes; order Streptomycetales; family Streptomycetaceae; genus Streptomyces; species Streptomyces coriariae. The sequence continues at coordinate 365,075 of LJCX01000027.1, read as the reverse complement.
CCCCGCCGCGCGTACACCCGGTCCGCGACGGCCGGTTCGGAGGCGGTGCCGGGACGGTAGAACTCGGCGTCCCAGCGCCCCTCGGGCACCTCGCCGATCGCGTCCACGCCGTCCCGCAGGTTGCGCCAGTACGCGTCCAGGTCGGCGGCGCCCGGCAGCAGGACCGCCATGCCGACGATGGCGACGGGCCGGTGAGGCGCGGCCACGGCCGCCGTCACCAGCCCGAGGCGGTGTGGACGACGGCCGTGGCGGACTCCTCGCCCCAGGCCAGCTCCCGCAGCAGCGCCGCGGTGCCCTCCTCGGGATCGATCAGCCGGATGCCGCGCCGGGCGTACTCCCGGGCCAGCTCCACCCCCACCATGCCGGCGTGCCCGGCCGCGGGCGCCCACGGCCCCCAGTGCACGGTCACCGCGCGGTGCCCGGTACGGGCGGCGAAGGCCGCGCCGAGGGTCTCCAGAGCGTCGTTGGCGGCCGCGTAGTCCACCTGGCCCCGGTTGCCGAGGACGGCCGAGATCGAGCCGAACAGCACGGTGAACGCGGGTGCGGCGGGGAGTTCCTCCAGGGCGGTGAGCAGGGCGTCCGCGCCGGTCGCCTTGGTGCCGTAGACGCGCTGGAAGGACTCGGCGCTCTTCTCCGCGACGAGCCGGTCCTCGATCACCCCGGCCGCGTGCACCACACCGTCCAGCCGGCCGTGCTCGGCGTGGATCTCCTTCACCGCCTGGAGCACCGCCCCCGGCTCCCGGAAGTCGACGGAGCGGTAGCGGGGCCGGCCGCCGAGCGCCGTGAGTTCGGCGAGGGTGGCGGTGATCTCCCGCTGGGCCAGCAGGAGTTCGGCGGCACGGTTGATCTCCGTCGGTTTCCCGCCGCCGCGCGCGGCGAGTGCGGCACGCAGCTCGGCCGGGGTGCGGGCGGCAGCGGTGTCCGCGGCCTCGGGGCCGTCCGGCGCGGGGGTCCGGCCGAGCAGCTCCAGACGGCAGCGGGCGGCCCGGGCGAGCGCGGCGGCGAACTGCGCGGTGATGCCCCGCGCCCCGCCCGCGAGCAGGACCACCGAGTCCCGGTCCAGTCCGAGCGCCGCCGCCTCGGCGGCTCCGTCCCCGGCCGGTCCGGCGCCCGTGCTGCCGAGCGCGCCGAGCGGCGCCTCCACCAGCTCGAAGCCGTACCGTCCGGCAGCCGTCCGCAGGACGACCGGCGTACGGTCCGGCGCGACGGCCTCCGCGACCACGGCGTCCGCGACGGCGGACGGCGAGGTGTCGGAGAGGTCGACGACCCGGGCGATGAGCTCCGGGTACTCACGTGCCACCGTCCGGAACAGACCGCGCAGCCCGGCGGTGCGGGGGTCGGGTGTCCCGCCGCCGGCGGCACGCACGGCCAGCAGCCAGCGCGGGCCGCGTGCCAGGGCCGCCTTGAGGACGGGGAACGCGTCCGGCAGGACGGGGCCGTCGTCGGCGCCGTCGAGGGCGCCGAGGTACAGCACGCCGTCCACCGGCCCGTCCGCCTCGGTCAGGACGTGGTCCCGGGCCCGTACGGCGACGTCGCCGCCGTGCGACACCAACCGGGCCGCCGCCTCCGGGGCCTCCCCGAGGAGGACCCAACGGGTCCCGGAGAGCGTGCTGGAGGGGACGGCGGAGGGGGCTGCGGAGGGGACGGCCGAGGCGTCGGCGCCGGCGTCGAGCAGGACCGGCCGCAGCACATGCCTGCGGGGCGGCTCGCCGGTCACCTCCGGCGCAACCTGCGCAGGCGTTCCGGGCTCCGTGCCCGGTACCGCCGCCGCTCCCGCCCCCGCCGTGTCGGGCCCGGTGGTGGGCGCGGGGGCGGCCGGTCCGCCCAGCCTGGCGGTGAGCCAGTCGGTCACCGCGGCGGCGGTCCGCGCCTTCGCCAGCTCCTCCAGGTCGTCGTCGTCCATCGACGCGAGGTCCGCGCCCGCCCCGGCACCCAGACGTCGGGCCAACTCGCCCGCGATCTCCGCCCGCTTGATGGAGTCGATGCTGAGGTCGGCCTCGAGGTCGAGGTCGGGCTCGATCATGTCGACGGGGTAGCCGGTGCGCTCGCTGATGATCTCCAGGACGACCTGCTGGACATCGACGGGCCCGGTGGCCCGGGGCGGTGCGGAATCCCCGGTCGGTTCCGCCGTCGCGGCCGCCACCGCCGGTTGTGCCGTGGGGAGTTGGGCAACCGCCTGGAGCACCTGCGGCACCGCGGCCACGGGCGCCGCCGGCGGCGCGCCCGCGGTGGCCCCGAAGTAGGTGAGCAGCACGTCGCGTTGGGCGGCGATCATCTCCCGGCTGGTGCGCAGGAATTCGGAGACGAGCGCGTCCCGGTCGGACGGGACGCCGTGCGGGGGGTTCGTCGGCACAGTCGCCACGGTCCTCTCGAGGGGTTCCACGACTCGGCGGGCCGGTGCGAGCGCACCGGGAAGGAGGGCGCCGGCGGCGGTACGGACCAGCTGTCCGTCGACCGTCCAGCCGGGCCGCTTCGGCACGGGGGTCCGCACCGCGTCGATCGCGTCCCGGCCACGCAGCAGCCACCCGGCGCGTACCGGCAGGCCCGAGACGGCGAGCCGGGCCAGCGCGTCGAGCCAGCCGTGCAGACCGCCGCCGGGGCGGGGCTCGCAGGCCACCGTGCGGTGCGGACGGTCGCCGAGGATCTGCCCGACCAGCCGGGTCAGCACCGATCCGGGACCGGCTTCGACGAAGATCCGCGCGCCCGCCGCGTACATCGCCTCGACCTGCTCGGCGAAGGCGACCGGGGCGCCGATCTGGGCGGCGAGTTCGGTCCGTACCCCGTCGGCGTCGGAGGGATAGGGCGCGGCCGTGCGGTTGGACCACACCGGGAACTCGGGCGCGTGCACCGGCCGGGCCGCGAGTGACTCGGCGAAGCGGCCGGCGGCACCGGCGACCAGCGGGCTGTGGAAGGCGCAGGCCACGGGGATCCGCTTGGCCCCGATACCGGCCTCGCGCAGCAGCCGTACGGTGTCGGCGACGGCGTCCGAGGGGCCCGAGATCACCGTCTGCTCGGGCGAGTTGCGGTTGGCGACGACCACGGAGTCCGGCGCCCGCACCGCCTCCAGGGCCCGCGCCACCTTGTCGGCACCGGCCGCGACGGCGGCCATGGTGCCGGGATCGCCACCGGCAGACCCGGCAGACCCGGCAGACCCGGCGGACCCGGCAGACCCGGCAGACCCGGCAGCCCCGGCGGCTTCGAGGATCGCCGTCGCCCGTTCCGCGCTCAGGTCCAGCAGCGTCTCGGGGCTCACCGCGCCGGCCGCGCAGAGGGCGACCAGCTCGCCGTAACTGTGTCCGGCGGCCATGTCCGGCCGTACCCCCGCCGCGGTGAGCACGGCGTGCGCGGCGAGTCCGGCGACGCCGAGGGCCGGCTGGGCCACCCGGGTGTCGGTCAGCGCGGCCTGCTGACGGTCGCGTTCCGCGTCGTCGAAGGCGGCCGGCGGATACAGGGTGTCGGCGTGGGCGCGTCCGAGTTCCAGGTAGGGCCGCAGCTCGGGGAAGGTGACGAACAGGTCCGCGAGCATGCCGGTGCGCTGGCTGCCCTGGCCGGGGAAGAGGAAGGCGACCTTGGAGTCCCCGAGGTCGCCTCGGGGGTCGTCCGGTCCGGCCCGGTGGATGCCGCGTGCCGGGTCGTGCTCGGCCGGATCGGCCGACACCCGTCGCAACTTGCCGACCAGGTCGTCCACGTCCGTCGCCACGACCGCGACCCACGCCGGTTCACCGCTCGCGTCCGACCGCCGGGCGGCGCCGAGCGCCAGGTCCCGCAGCCGCCACGGCCGGCCCTCCGCCTCCGCGGCCCTGAGGAGTTCGTCCACCGCACGCCCGGCCGCGGCGGCGTCCCGTCCACGGAAGACGAACAGTTCGGCCGGCCAGGCGTCCGCGCCGCGTACCGGCGGCACGCCGCCGGCGTGGGCACTGACCACCACATGGAAGTTGGTGCCACCGAAGCCGAACGCGCTGACCCCGGCGAGGCGTTCCTCGGGAGGCGCCGCCCAGGGCCGGGCCCGTGCGTGGAAGGCGAAGGGGCTGCTCTCCCGGTCCCAGGCCGCGTTGGGGGCCTCGACGTGCAGTGTGGGCGGCCGGACGCCGGTGTGCAGGGCGAGCAGTGTCTTGATCAGCCCGGCGAGTCCGGCGGCGCACTTGGTGTGCCCGATCTGCGACTTCACCGAGCCGATCGCGCAGCCGCCCGGTGCCGCCCCGGCCTCGCCGAACACCTCGCTGAGGATGCGCAGTTCGGTGCGGTCGCCGACCACCGTCCCGGTGCCGTGCGCCTCGACGAGACCGACGTCGGCCGGAGAGACGCCCGCGTTGCGGTAGGCGCGTTCCAGGGCCGAGCGCTGGCCCTCGGGCCGGGGCGCCGTGAGTCCGAGCGAGCGGCCGTCGCTGGAGGAGCCGAGTCCCTTGATCACGCCGTAGATCCGGTCGCCGTCGCGTTCGGCGTCCGCGAGCCGCTTCAGGACGACGCAGGCCACGCCCTCGCCGAGGGCGATGCCGTCCGCCGAACCGTCGAAGGCGCGGGAGCGGCCGGTCGGGGACAGGGCGTGCACGGAGGAGAAGAGGACGTAGTCGTTGATGCCGTTGTGCAGGTCGGCGCCGCCGCAGAGCACCACGTCGGAGGTGCCGCCGACGAGTTCCTTGCAGGCCACGTCCACCGCGGCCAGCGAGGAGGCGCAGGCGGCGTCGACGGTGTAGTTGGCGCCGCCGAGGTCGAGCCGGTTGGCGATCCGCCCGGAGATGACGTTGGCGAGCATGCCGGGGAAGGAGTCCTCGGTGAGCCGCGGGAGCTGGTCGTCGAGGCCCGCCGGGACGCTGCCGTAGTACGAGGGCAGGACCGCCCGCAGCGTGGCCGCGTTCGACAGGTCGCTGCCCGCCTCCGCGCCGAACACCACCGAGGTGCGGGCGCGGTCGAACTCCCGCCCCCCTTCGCCGTATCCGGCGTCCTCCAAGGCGCGCCGGGCCGCCTCCAGGGACAGCAGCTGCACCGGCTCGACGCTGCCGAGCGAGGCGGGCGGGATGCCGTACCGCAGGGGGTCGAAGGGGATGCGGGGCAGGAAGCCGCCCCACTTGGAGGGGGTCGACTCGCCGTGGTGGACGGCCGGGTCCCAGCGGTCGGCCGGTACCTCGCCGACCGCGTCCACGCCCCCGACCACGTTCGCCCAGAAGGTGGGCAGGTCGGGTGCCTGCGGGAACATGCACGCCATGCCGACGACGGCGATGTCGAGCGGGGCCGGGGCGGCCGGCTCCCGGACCGTCTCCTCGCGGCCCAACTCGGCCGCCCGCCGGGTGAGATGCTCGCTCGCGCCAGTGGTCACCGACTCGTGCAGCGCGGCGACCGTGGTGGTCGCCGAGCGCAGCACGGCCACCGCCCCGGCCATGAACATCCCTTCGTCGAGCTGGCGTTGCTCGTCGACGGGGGTGAGGGAGCCGTCGGTGTCCCGGGTCACGCCCTTGCTCGCGAGGCGCAGCCGGCCGACGTTGAGCCGCTCCAGGGCCTCCCAGATCTGTCGGTCCCCGGCGCCCTCGGCCCGCAGCCGGGTCTCCTCGTCGCGGTAGCCGGCGGCGAACGGGCTGGGCACGCACCGGGTGGCGTGGCCCGGCGCCGACTCCAGGAGCGTGGTGCGCTCGGCGGTCATGACCTGCCGCTGGAAGAGCGGCCGGATCGCGCCGCAGGACACCGCCTCTTCGGTGAACAGGTACGCGGTGCCCATCAGCACGCCGACGGCCGCTCCGCGCGCGGTCAGCGGCGCGGCGAGCGCGGCGACCATCGCCGCCGACCGTGCGTCGTGGACTCCGCCCGCGAAGAACACCTCGACGTCCTCCGCCCGGTGGTCCTGCGACCAGTCCTCCAGGACCGCCAGTTGGGCCTCCCACAGCGCGAAACTCGCCCGCGGTCCGACGTGGCCGCCGCACTCCGAGCCCTCGAACACGAACCGGCGGGCCCCGGCCTCCAGGAACTGCCGCAGCAGCCCCGGCGACGGCACGTGCAGGAAGGTCCGGATGCCGTCCCGCTCCAGCGCCTGCGCCTGGGACGGCCGCCCGCCCGCGATGATCGCGTGCGTCGGCCGCAGCTCCCGTACGGCCTCCAGCTGAGCGGCGCGCACGTCCTCCGGCGCGAAGCCGAGCCCGCCCACGCCCCAGGGCCGGCCGGCCACCGCGTCCCGGGTCTCGGCGAGCATGGCCCGCGTCCGCGCGCCGTCCGCCAGCGCCAGGGCGAGGAAGGGCAGTGCCCCGTCGGCCGCCACCGCCGCGGCGAACGGGGCCCCGTCGCTCACCCTTGTCATCGGCCCCTGGGCGAGGGGGAGCCGGGTGCCGAGCGCCCGGCTCATCGGTGACCCGGCCCGCAGGGCCCGTCCGGCCGTGTCGTCGCGTACGGCGTCCAGGACCGCGTCCCGCACCGCCCGCAGGGTCCGCCGCACGTCACCCCAGCGCTCGGCGAACCGCGCGGCGAGGAAGCCGTCCTGGCCCACCGGGAGGAGCTGTTCGCGCGGATCCTGCGTGCCCAGCAGCGCCGCCACCGCCTGCGCCCCCGCGTCCTCCGGGAGCTGCGGGGCGTCGGGGCCGCGCCGCAGCAGGACCCGGTGTCCGGCGAGGACGACGGTCTCCGAGCCGTCCAGGGTGCGCAGCGCCGCGGCGGCGGGTTCGGGCAGCGCGGACTCGGCGAGCAGTGCGAGCTGGCTGTCCAGGACGACGCCTGCCGCACCGCCGGCCACCGCGGCGGCGGCCGTGCGCGGGCCGATGCCGCCGCACGCCCACACCGGGGCGGCCACCTCGGGCGCGGCGAGGAGCTGCTGGAGCAGGACGAAGGTGCTCAGTTCGCCGATCCGGCCACCGCTCTCGGCGCCGCGGGCGATCAGGCCGTGCGCCCCGGCGCCTAACGCCTCCCGCGCGCCCGCCAGGTCGGTGACCTCGACCAGCACGCGGTAGCGGGCCGAGAGGCCGTCGATCGGCCAGGACGCCCCGTTGGTCCGCGCGGTCAGGATCACCGTGTGCGGGCCGTCGGGTTCCAGGTCGGCAGGGGTGAGCCGGCAGTGTGCGCCGACCCGGACCCCGAAGGCGCCCGGGGAGGCGCGGCGCAGGCGGGACAGGGCCTCGCGGGTTCTTCGGTCACCGGATCCCAGGTCGAGTACGCCGAGCCCGCCGGCCCGGTCGATCGCCAGGGCGAGCCCGGCATCGGGTTCGCCGAAAGGAGTGATGCCGATGATCATGTCCTCGGAACGCACAGCAGACGTCATGATTCTCCGAATCAAGGGTGAGACTGCACGGTGGGGGGTTCGGGACAGCAATGGCGGCTCACCGGATTCCCGCGGGCAGGGGTCCACCGCGGAACGCCGTTCTAAAGCGCGTGCTCGAAACGCGTTGAAAGGTAGTGCGCTTATTACTCACTGGTCAACGTTCGAACGATCGGGCGGTATCCAGCCGCAATGATTCGGTCAGTCAGGGGCGGAGGGCCAGGGCGTAGGAAATCGGATGAATTCCTTTCGGGCCCGGCCTCGTTCACCCTCCACTCACACTGTAGAAACATGAACGAACGCAGGAAATGGGTTCCTCTGGACCGCTTGTCCGAATCGACACGCACATTCCCGGCGTCGGCCGGGTGGCGGGGAAAATTCTGTGTGTCGGGCCTGGAGTGACCGGGAAAGGCTTGTGCGGGCGACGGTGCCCGAGTCGACCTGTGAGACGGGCCTTGACGCGGACCGGACCGCCCCGAAGACTGGAACGACTACGGAGTCGAGCCGGTCTTCGGGAGGTCGTCGACCGGCTTGACTGCGTGGTCACCGCCCCTCGGCCCGCTCCGCGAGGCCGGGCGCCTCACACGCTGTAGCCCCCGTCCACCCCCAGGGCCTGGCCCGTGATGAACGCGGCCCGGTCCGAGGCGAGGAAGGACACCGCCTCCGCGATGTCCGCCGCCTCCCCGAACCGGCGCAGCGGGATGTTCCGCCGGGTGACCGCGAGCGCCTCGTCGTCCAGTTCGCCCGACTCGATCAGCCGGCCGGCGATGCCGTCGGTGAGCATGCCGGGCGCGACGCAGTTGACGCGGACCCCGTAGCGCCCCTCCTCGGCGGCCAGGGCGCGGGCGACCGCCTCGACCGCTCCCTTCGCGCCCGAGGACAGTCCGTCGCGCACCGGGAACCGCCGGGTGGCGACGGTGGTGACCGCGACGATGCTGCCCCGGCTCCGGCGCAGTACGGGCAGCGCCGGATGGACGAGATTGAAGAACGCCCCGGCGTCAGCGTCGAGTTGGGCCCGGTACTCGCCCGGTGTCACCCGGCTCAGATGCCGCATGGGGACATGCGGACCGGCGGCGTACACGAGCGTGTGGATGCCGCCGTACGCCTCGGCGGTCGCGGTCACCGCCCGGGCCGTCGCCGTCTCGTCGGTCAGGTCCAGGGCGAGCGGCGCGAGCGCCTTCGTCCCGTCGGCGAGGGCCTGCGCCGCCTCCCGCCGGGCCCGGTAGGTGAACACCACCGCGCTGCCGCGTGCCGCCAGCGTCCGTACGACCGCCGCTCCGATGCCGCCCGTGCCACCCGCGACGAACGCCACTCCCGGCCGACCGGAGAAGTCCTCCATGCCCCACCGTCCTCCCTGTCTCCGTGCCCCGGCGTCCGCCTTCATGACCTGGCTCGTCCCGGCGTGGATGCGGGGTGCCGAGCGCGTCCGCGTACGGCCGGGCGATCGGCTACTTGAGCATGTAGCCCTGTCCGCCGAAGAGTGGAAGACATCGGCCGACACCGATGGCCCGCATCTTGGTGCGGAAGGGCATGGCGCCGACCGCTCGGCCTGCCGGAGCCCGACGAGTCTCGTCGGCAGTCGGCAGTCGGCAGCCCTTCGCCCGGCAGCCCTTCGCCCGGCAGCCCTTCGCCCGGCAGTCCTTCGCCCGGCCGGGGCCGAGCGGCGTGTGCCGGTCCCTCTCGGTCGCCGCCCGGGCGAGGCCGCGCACAGGCCGGGCCGTGCGGTGTCGCCCCGCCGCCTTGCCACCGACCCGGACGGCGTCGCAGGCCGGGACGGCGTCGGTGGCCGGGGCGGCGTCGGTGGTCAGGACGGCGTCGGTGGTCCGGCCTGCGCGCCTCGCCCGGTCGGGTCAACCGGACAGGGGCGCGGGAGGTGTGCCGAGGGCCGTACGGGTCCGGGGTGAGGGCGTACGGAGTGTTGACCCCGTGACCGATGTGACAATCAGCCCATAGTGCCCGTATGACGCGTACCCGTACGGCGCTGTTGTGCGCCGCCGCTCTCCTCGCCTCCACCCTCCAGACGGCAGCCGCGGCCGCCACCTCCGGCCCCGATCACCGGGACCGGGCCTGCACCGCCACCCCGAAACCGCGGGGCAAGGCGCGCGAGGTCCTCGCCCTCGTGCGCGCCGCCCGCAAGGAACTCGGTCTCAAGGCCGCCCTGGTCAAGGTCACGGTCGACGGGCGTGAGCTCGTCACCGGCGCGGACGGCGAGTCCCTCACGGATGTGCCCGCCACGCCCGCCATGCACTTCCGGACCGGCTCGGTCGGCATCGCCTTCATGGGCACGGTGCTGCTCCAGCTCGTCGAGGAGCACAAGGCGCGCCTCGACGACCCGGTCTCGCGCTGGCTGCCGGACCTGCCGCACGGCGACAAGATCACCCTGCGGATGCTCGGCGACTCGACCTCGGGTCTGCACGACTACGTCACCGACCCGGTGTTCCTGAAGAAGCTCTACGCCGACCCCTGGCAGCACTGGACCCCCGAGGAGGTCGTCGGGATCTCCCTCAGCCACCCCCTGTGGTACCGGCCGGGCACCAACTGGAGCTACTCGCACGCCAACTTCGTCCTCCTCGGCCGCGCCCTGGAGAAGATCTCCAAGACCCCGCTCGACCGTCTCCTGCGGCAGCGCGTCATGAAGCCCCTCAAGCTGCGCAACACCCGCAGCAACGACAACGCGCTCATCCCGCCGCCCGTGCTGCACGCCTACGACGACGAACGCGGCACCTACGAGGAGTCCACCTACTTCAACCCCTCCTGGACCACCGCCCCGGGCGCCATCCTGACCCAGGACATCTGTGACCTGGCCCGCTCCGGGCAGGGCATCGGCGCGGGCGAACTTCTCTCGAAGCGCTCCTTCGACACCCAGCTGGACCCGGGCACGGTCGGCCTCGGGCACCCCACCGCGAACTGCCCCGCCACGGTCTGCCTGCCCATGACCGAGGACTTCCACTTCGGCATCGGCGTCGTCGTCAAGAACGGCTGGGTGGTGCAGAACCCGTCCTTCTTCGGCTACGCGGCGGTGATGGCGTACGAGCCGCACCAGCGGCTGTCCATCGCGGTGTCCACGACGGTGGGCCCGGACGCCCCCGAGGGCAACACCGCCCAGACGATCACCGAGCGGATCGCGGACCTGCTCGCCCCGCAGTACCCGCTGTCCGGCTGACCCTCCTGTCGGGCTCGGCGCGTACCCCGTCCAGCCCGGTCAGCGCCCGGCGCGCACCCCGTCCATGGCGATGGCCAGGACGCGGTCGCGCTGGGCGTCGTCCACGAAGGCCGTCGCGGTGATCCCGGCGACCATCCGCAGCAGATCGCCGAAGTCCATGTCCGCGCGGGCCGCCCCGGCCCGCTGGGCCCGCTCGAACAGCGGGCCGCCCGCCGCGTACATCGAGTCACGGCAGGCCTGGAAGATCTCCGACTCGTCCTCCAGCGCCTCGCGCACCGCCCGCTTGGTGACCATGTAACCGGCGAACCGCTCGAGCCAGGCGGTGAGCGCCTCCCACGGCTCCAGGCCGGCGAACTCGACGGCCGACCGGCACAGCGCGTTGACCTCGTCCGCGTACACGCTCTCGAACAGTGCCCGGCGGGTCGGGAAGTTCCGGTAGAGCGTGCCGATGCCGACGCCGGCGCGCCGGGCGATGTCCTCCAGGGACGCCTCGGAGCCATGCTCGGCGAACGCCTCGCGCGCGGCGGCCAGCAGCGCGTCGTAGTTGCGGGCCGCGTCCCGGCGGACGGGGCGCTGGGCCGCGACGATCTCGCTGACGGGGAACTGCTGAGCCGGCACTGCTGCCTCCTGGGCGGGACTCGGTTGAACCGGAGGGATGCCTCCGCTACAGTGGAGGGGTGCCTCCACTTTAACAGTCCGAGGCCTCTTCTCCTCTTTCCGGGTCCTTCCGAGAGGCTTGTCATGCCCCGCAAGTCCACCCGCCTCACCTTCGCGGTCCTCGCGACCGGTGCCGGCGTGTTCTCCATGCTCCAGTCGCTCATAGCGCCGGCCCTGCCGACCGTGCAGCACGCGCTGCACACCTCGCAGTCCACCGCGACCTGGGTGATGACCGCGTATCTGCTGTCCGCGTCCGTCTTCACGCCGATCCTCGGCCGGGTCGGCGACCTGATCGGAAAGAAGCGCACCCTCGTCGGGGTCCTGCTCGCCGTCCTGGCCGGCTGTCTGCTCGCCGCGCTCGCGCCGAACATCGGCGTCCTGATCCTCGCCCGGGTCGTCCAGGGCGTCGGCGGCGCCCTGTTCCCGCTCTCCTTCGGCATCATCAGGGACGAGTTCGCCCCCTCCCGGGTGCCCGGCAGCATCAGCAACCTGTCCGCCGTGATCGCCGCCGGCGGTGGCGTCGGCATGGTCGCGGCCGGACCGATCGTCTCCGCGCTCGACTACCGCTGGCTGTTCTGGATCCCCGTCGGCATCGTCGCGGCCGCCACGCTGATCGCCCTGCGCTATGTGCCCGAGTCGCCCGACCGGGCGGAGGGCAAGGTCAGCTGGCTCGGCGCCGTACTGCTGTCCGGCTGGCTGGTCGCGCTGCTGCTGTCGCTCAGTCAGGCGGGCAGCTGGGGCTGGGGTTCGGCCCGGGTGATCGGTCTGTTCGCCGTGGCCGTGGCGCTGTTCGCGCTGTGGCTGTTCACCGAGGCCCGCTCCCGCAGCCCGCTGATCGACCTGCGCATCATGCGACTGCCGGCCGTGTGGACCACCAACCTCGCCGCCCTGCTGTTCGGTGCGGGCATGTACGCGATCTGGTCCTTCCTGCCCGGCTTCGTCCAGACCCCGAGCACGGCCGGCTACGGCTTCGGCGCGAGTGTCACCGCCTCCGGGCTCCTCATGCTGCCGATGCTGCTCGCGATGTTCGTCTCCGGTGTGCTCAGCGGCCGTCTCGAGCCCCGCGTGGGTGCCAAGGCACTGCTCACGACCGGCGCCGCACTCGGTGCGCTCGCCCTGGGCTTCCTCGCCCTCTGGCACGAGGAGCAGTGGCAGGTCGCCTTCGTGGCAGGCGTGTTCGGCCTCGGTATCGGCCTGGCCTTCGCCTCGATGGCCAACCTGATCGTCGGCAGCGTGCCCGCCGGGCAGACCGGCGCGGCCACCGGCATGAACGCCAACATCCGCACCATCGGGGGGTCGATCGGGGCCGCCGTCACCAGCGTCCTGGTCACCGGCCGTCTCCAGCCGTCGGGCCTGCCCTACGACTCCGGCTACACCCACGGATTCACCCTGCTCGCGGTGCTCTGCCTGGGCGCCGCCCTCGCCGCCCTGCTGGTCCCGGTCCGCCGCGCGAGCCGTCTGCCGGAGCCGGTCGCCCACCAGGCGCCGACCGCCGCACCCACCCCCGTACGGTAGGCTCTGCCTGCGCGTTCCCGCAGCTCACCGCCGCGGCAACGCCTCGGGACGTGGCGCAGCTTGGTAGCGCACTTGACTGGGGGTCAAGGGGTCGCAGGTTCAAATCCTGTCGTCCCGACTCTACGAACTCGTAGGTCGGAGTAGGTCGTAGGTCAGAGGCTGTACCGGAGCAGTTCCGGTACAGCCTTTCGCGTAAGGACCAGCCTCAGGACGCAGGATCAGGATGCGAGGATCCTGCGCTTCTGCTCCTCGAACTCGGCCTCGGTGAGGACACCCTGGGCCTTGAGCTCCCCCAGCTGCTTCAGCTGGTCGATCTTGCTGCTCATGTCGGCAGGCTGGGCGGGCGGGGGAGCGGCGGCCGGCGCCGGCTGCGGCGCGGCCTGCTGATCCTCCTGCTGGGCCCAGCGACCTTGCTGGCGGCGGGACACGCGGTTGGACACGGCGGTCGCGGTACCGGCCACGACGGCTGTGCGGGCGACCCCGCGGAGGAGACCTGGCACGGCGGTTTTCCTTTCTCGCCGGAGACCTGCGGAAGGGACGGCTTCTCCGGCCGGCGCGCGACGGTCGGCGCGCCGGATACCCCCATTGGACCACCGCCGGATTTCCCTCGCACCTCGGCCCCCGCACTGAACTGCGTGTATATCGGTGTTCTGCCGGTTTGTGCTTCTCGTGGCAAGCTGATATCTGGGCGACCGAACGGCCACCTGTCAGTGGCGAGATGTAAGTGGGAGGAGCCCGAAATGGCCGCGACCGGAATGCACCACGGACACGGAACGGCAAGCAGTGGCGGAGCGTGGGTGTCCGGCTGGACCGGTTTCGCCGGGGTCATGATGATCTTCGGCGGGGTGATGGCGATATTCCAGGGAATTGCCGCCATCGCTCAGGACGACGTCTTCGTCGTCACCCGTGACTACGCCTACAACTTCAATCTGACGAGTTGGGGCTGGATCCATCTCGTCCTCGGTGTTCTGGTCGCGCTCGCGGGCGCCGCTCTGTTCCGCGGCGCGGTGTGGGCACGCGTCGTCGGCGTCGCCCTGGCCGGCCTGTCGATGATCGCCAACTTCATGTGGCTGCCGTACCAACCCGTCTGGGCCATCGTACTGATCGCCGTGGACGCCTTCGTCATCTGGGCGCTGTGCGTCGGAACGGGCCGGGACGCCCGCACCGACTAGCCCGTCCTCACGGCCCGTCCGACCAGCCTGTCGACCGTCCCGTCCGGCCGGCCCGTCCGAGCGGTCCGCGCCGCCCGCGCGGCCCGGTCGGCGGGCATTGGGCCGTTCGGCGCGGGCGGGCACCCGGGCGGCTGACGGGAGACGTCCCACCGTGCCCCACCGGTCCCCACGTGTTTTCGTTGTCGGGCGGATTCCTTTGAACGTCCGTCGAATGTCCGCGTCGGCACGCACAGGGAGACACGAGTGGAAACCAGCGGAAACAATGGTCGCCAGCCCCTTGCCCCGCTGCTCCTCAAAGGGCAGAAAGCGCTGGTGACGGGCGCGAATTCCGGCATCGGAAAGGCCACGGCGATCGGCCTGGGTCGGGTGGGCGCCGATGTGGTCGTGAACTATGTGGCGGGGCGGGAAGCCGCGGAAGAAGTGGTGCGCGAGATCGAGGGTTTCGGCGTCCGTGCCTATGCGCACGAGGCCGATGTGTCGCAGGAGGACCAGGTCGTCGACATGGTCTCCCGAATGGTCGAGGAGTTCGGCACCATCGACGTCATGGTCGCCAATGCGGGCCTCCAGCGGGACGCCGCCCTCACCGACATGACCATCGACCAGTGGCGCAAGGTACTGGATGTGAATCTGACCGGACAGTTCCTGTGCGCACGTGAAGCGGCCAAGGAATTCATGCGGCGCGGTGTCGTTCCGGAGGTGTCCCGGTCCGCCGGGAAAATCATCTGCATGAGTTCGGTCCACCAGATCATCCCCTGGGCGGGCCATGTGAACTACGCGTCGTCCAAGGGCGGGGTGCAGATGCTCATGGCGACCCTCGCGCAGGAGCTCGCGCCGCACCGGATCCGGGTGAACGCCGTCGCCCCGGGAGCCATCCGCACGCCCATCAACCGCAGTGCCTGGGAGACCCCCGAGGCCGAGGCCGACCTGCTCCGGCTCATCCCCTACCACCGCGTCGGCGACCCGGACGACATCGCGAACGTGGTGGCCACTTTGGCCTCCGACCTCCTCGACTACGTGGTGGGGACCACCATCTACGTCGACGGCGGAATGACGCTGTTCCCCGGATTCGCCACGGGTGGCTGAGACCCGTCACGCCTGCGCCATCCCGGACGAGCCACCGAGGACCATGTGAACAGCGCGATCGACCACTTTCTGGCGGACGGCCCCGCACAACTGCTGCCGGCCCGGGAGCTGATGGCCTTCACCCTGGGCTCCCACATCCTGCTCGTGCCCTTCGGCGTCGCCCTGCCCGCCATCACCCTCCTGATGCACTACCGCGGGCTGCGCAAGGGCGACGCGGTCGCCCTGCTGCTCGCGCGGCGCTGGTCGGCCGTCATGGCCGTCCAGTTCGCCATCGGCATCGTGACCGGCACGGTGCTCTCCTTCGAACTCGGCCTGCTGTGGCCGGGGATGATGGGCCGGTGGGGTGATGTCTTCGGCCTCGGCTTCGGGGTCGAGGCCTGGGCGTTCTTCCTCGAGGCCATCCTCATCGCCATCTACCTGTACGGCTGGCGCCGGCTCAAGCCGTGGACGCACTTCTGGCTCGCCCTGCCCCTGCCGCTGGCCGCCCTGATGGGGGCGTTCGGCATCGTGGCCGCGAACTCCTGGATGAACACCCCGCGCGGCTTCTCGCTCGACGCGTCCGGCAAGCCCGTGGACGTCGACGTACGAAGGGCGATCTTCACCCCGATGTTCGGCCCGGAGTACTGGCACTTCGTCGTCGGAGTGGTGCTGACGGCCGGTTATGTGATCGCCGGGGTGTACGCGGTCGGCTGGCTGCGGGGCCGCCGGGACCGCTACCACCGGCTCGGCTTCACCGTGCCGTTCTCCGTCGCCGCGATCCTGACCCCGGTGCAGTTCGTGCTCGGGGACTCGATCGCCCGGTCCGTCTTCCACAAGCAGCCGGTGAAGTTCGCGGCCACCGAGATCGTCTGGAAGACCGACACCCACGTGCCGGAGTACATGTTCGGGCGGCTGCATGCCGACGGGACGATCTCCGGCGGGATCAGGATCCCCCAACTGGACTCGATCCTCGCCGGTTTCAGCCCGGCCACCAAGGTGACGGGACTGTCCTCGGTCCCGGCGAGCGACCGCCCGACGGCGACTCAGGCCACGATCGCGCACTGGGCGTTCGACATCATGGTGACCATCGGCAGCCTGCTCGTCCTGCTCGCCCTCTGGTACGGCTGGTGCTGGCTGCGCCGCCGTGACCTGCCCGGGTCCCCGTGGTTCTTCCGGTGCGCGGCGCTGGCCGGCGGCGCCTGTCTGCTGACCGTGGAGTGCGGCTGGATCACCACCGAGGTGGGCCGGCAGCCCTGGATCGTCTACCAGAACATGCGGGTCGCGGAGGCGGTGACGGACACCCGGGCCCCGATCCTGTGGACGATGCTCGGCCTCGTCGTGGTGCTCTACGTGCTCGTGTTCGGCGCCTTCCTGACCGTCCTGCTGAGAATGAGCAGACGATGGCGGTTGGCCGACGAGGGCGCCGCCACGGCAGCCGCCCCCGGGGACGTGGAGGGCGACACCCCCTACGGCCCCCGGCCGTTGTCCACGACCGGCGGCAAGGACGGGGGCGGCACATGACCGAGGACGCCGTCGCCTGGGTGCTGCTGGCCGCGGTGACCGCCTACGCGTGTGCCGGCGGCACGGACTACGGCGCCGGATTCTGGGACCTGCTCGCGGGCGGCACCCGGCGGGGCAAGCGCCCCCGGTGGCTCATCGACCACGCCATGGAGCCGGTGTGGGAGACCAACAACGTCTGGCTCATCTTCGTCCTGGTCATCATGTGGACCGGCTTCCCGGTCCTGTTCCAGACGGTCTTCACGGCCATGTGGCTGCCGCTGGCACTGGCGGCCGTCGGACTCGTCCTGCGCGGCGCCGGGTTCGCCCTGCGCAAGCCCACCCAGCGGCTCGCCGGGCGCAGGGTCTACGGCGCGGTCTTCGCCGTCTCCTCGCTGCTGACGCCCTTCTTCCTCGGCGCGGCGGTCGGCGGGCTGGCCACGGGCCGGGTGGCTCCCGGCACCGAGGCGTCGGCCGACGCGTGGTCCAACGGGACGTCCGTGATCGCCGGCCTGCTGACCGTCGCCGCGACCGCCTTCCTCGGGGCGGTGTTCCTGACCGCCGACGCCCGCCGCTTCGACGCCGCCGACCTGGTCGGCTACTTCCGCCTGCGGGCCTGGTGCAGCCTCGCCGTCCTCGCCGTCCTGGCGTGCGTCGGCCTGGTCGTCACCCGCGACGACGCGCGCTACGTCCACGACGGGCTGACCAGCGGCATCGGTCTCGCCCTCGTCCTGGTCGCCGTCGTCAGCGCGCTGGCCACCGCCGTGCTGCTGTACCGCACCGCCACGGGATGGGCGAGGATCACCGCCGTCGCCGGCGTGGCCCTCGTCGTCGTGGCGTGGGGGCTGGCCCAGCGGCCCTATCTCATCCCCACCTCGCTGACCGTGTCCGAGGCGGCCGGCGCGACGACGACACTGCGCTGGCTGCTGCTGGTCACGGCCATCGCCGTGGTGCTCGTCGGACCGCCCCTCGTCCTGCTCTACCGGCTGGACACCGCCGGGGCCCTCCAGCCCCTCACCGAGGCGGACCTGCGGCGGACGGCGGCCGGACGGGAGCCCGAGAGCCCGTGACCGGCGGCGGGGAGCCGGTGCGCGGGGCCGGGCAGGCACCGCCGATCGTGCTGGTCCTCGGGGTGTCCGGTTCCGGCAAGACCACCGTCGGCAAGGCGGTCGCCGAGGGGCTCGGAGTGACGTTCGTCGAGGGCGACGGCTTCCACAGCGCCGCCAACATCGCCAAGATGACCGCCGGCCACGCCCTGGACGACGCCGACCGCGGGCCCTGGCTGCGGGCCCTCGCCGACCGCGTCCGGCGCTCCGCCGAGGCCGGGGAGGGGCTGGTCGTCGCCTGCTCGGCCCTCAAGCGGGCGTACCGCGACGAACTCCGGGCGGCCGCGGGCGCCCGGCTCTGGTGTCTCTACCTCGCCCTGGACCGGGACACCGCACGGGCCCGGGTGTCCCGGCGCACCGGCCACTTCATGCCCGCCCGGCTGGTCGACTCGCAGTTCGCGACGCTGGAGCCACTGGAAGCGGACGAGCCGGGCCTGACCCTGGACGCCACCGCCGCTCTGCCGGCCGCTCTCGTCCGGGTGCGGGCCGCCGTCGCCTCCTTCGGGCGGTCCACGGGCCGCTGACGGGTCACGCGCTCAGGAGTACGGCGAGGTCCCCCGGCCGCGGCTCCTGGCCGCCCGCCCGGGTGACGGGGAGGAGCCGGCCGTCACCCCGTACCAGGAACAGCATCCGGTGTCCGGCCGGCAGGGTGCCGTCGAAGCGATGCGTCACGACCCGGGCGCCCCGGGCGTGACGACGGGCCAGTTCGGGCCCGGTCAGGTCCGGTCCGGTCCGACGGGCAGCAGAACGATCAGTGCGGGGATGCGCAGCCGGTGCGCCGGCACCTGGGAGCCGACGGCCGGCACGACGATCAGGCCGAGGCCCAGGAATACCTGGTCTTCGGTCACCGTGACGGAGTCGCTACGTCCTCGGCGGCCGCACGTCGTCCGTCTCGTCCAGCGCGGCCAGGACGGCCGGTACCGGGATCCGTCCGGAGGCGACCAGCTGTGCGCCGCCGCGGCGCAGGGCGGTGGCGAAGGGCGCGGCCCACAGGTTCTCGTAGACCAGGATCGCCGCGGAGTTGCCGGCTCCCAGAGCGCCGCCGGCCTCCTCGATGTCGTCCTGGCCCAGCAGGCCGGAGGAGGCGCCCTCGAACACGGCCAGGTCCAGAACCCCGTCACCGGTGAGATCGGCGATCTCCAGGCCGACCACGGATCCGTCCTCCTCCTTCCGGACGAACAGCAGATCGAGGATCCGGATGAGGCCGCGGTCCACCAGATCGACCAGCAGGGGAAAGCCCTCGCCGGTCATGCGGTTCCCGGGGAACTCGACGACGACATAGTCGATCGGTCCCATTTCGACGAATTCATCGCTCACGGCTTCACCCCTGGGTGGTCACGGCGTTCAGCGGCCCCCTGTTTTCGGACTTCATTGCAGCACCGGACGGAGGCGGCCGCACCTCGGTACACCGCTCACGTGCCGGCGTTCGCCCACTCGTCGACGCGGCCGTCCCCCGGCCCGGCAGCTCGGCGTGCGGGAGCCCGGGGCCTGCCGGAGGGTGGGGGCATGCGGACCAGCGGCGAGCTGAGCGAGGCCGACTTCCGGCGTCTGTACCGGCACCTGCGCGACACGTCCCCCGGCGGCGCCGGACGCCGGGGCGCCCTGGACACGATCACCGCGGAGCACGTGCTGGCCGCCGTACGCGAGGTGCGGTCGGGGCGTACGGTGTCACTCGCCTCGCCCGTGAACACCCGCAGCGGACCCGACGACCCCGACCCGGCCGAACACCGGCTCACCGCCCCGGCCGACGGCGAACCCGGGCCGAGCGGAGTCGAGTTCGCGAGGGACCGCTTCGCCATGAACGTGCACGGCGACGTGAACAGCCACCTCGACGCCCTGTGCCACGTCGTCTACGACGGCACCCTGCACGGCGGCGTACCGGCGGCGGACGTACTGTCGCCGGGCGGCGCGAGCGCCCTGTCCGTCGACCTCGCCCGCGACGGCATCGTCGGACGCGGGGTCCTCCTCGACATCCCCCGGCTGCGCGGCGTCCCCTGGCTCGAACCCGGAGCGCAGGTGCGGGCCGAGGACCTCGCCGCCGCCGAGGCACGGCAGGGCGTCCGGGTCGGCCGCGGCGACATCCTGCTCGTACGGGTCGGACACCGCCGCCGCCGCGAGGAGCTCGGCCCCTGGGACGTGGCCGGGGCTCGTGCCGGACTCCATCCGACGGCCATGGAGTTCCTGGCCGAGCGGGAGGTGGCCGTACTCGGCGGTGACGGCAACAACGACAGCGCGCCCAGCGCGGTCCAGGAGGTCGCGTTCCCGGTCCATGTGCTGGGCATCCACGCCATGGGACTGCACCTGCTGGACTATCTGCGGTTCGAGGACCTCACGCCGATCTGCGCGCGCGAAGGCCGCTGGTCGTTCCTCTGCGTCATCGCCCCGCTCCGGCTGCCCGCCGCCACCGGCTCGCCCGTCAATCCCCTCGCGATCCTGTGACACGGCTCGATCCGCGCACGCAAGCGCACGAGCCGGCGTCGCCGCCCGGCGCCTCGGTTCACCCGACCGGCCCAACTCGCCGGAAACATCGCCCGGAGATACGTTGGTGGTCGGGTCGGACGGCCCATTCACCCGGCAGGACCGGCGCATGCTCCGAGGACGGTGGCCGGCATGACCGACGCGCAGTACTACGACGTCATCATCATCGGGACAGGTGCGGGCGGTGGCACTCTCGCCCACCGGCTGGCACCCACCGGAAAGCGGATCCTCCTTCTCGAACGCGGCGGCTATCTTCCCCGTGAACGGGACAACTGGGACTCCACCGCGGTCTTCGTCAAGGGGAAGTACCGTGCCCCGGAGTTCTGGTACGACAAGGACGGGAAGGAGTTCCCGCCCGAGGTCAACTACTACGTGGGAGGCAACACCAAGTTCTACGGCGCCGCACTCTTCCGGCTGCGCCCCGAGGACTTCGGCGAACTCCGCCACCACGACGGCGTGTCGCCCGCCTGGCCCCTGAGCTACGAGGAGTTCGAGCCGTACTACACGCAGGCCGAACACCTCTATCTCGTCCACGGCCGGCACGGCGAGGACCCCACCGAGGGCCCCACCAGCGCCCAGTACGCCCATCCGCCGGTCCAGCACGAGCCGCGCATCCAGCAACTCAGCCACGACCTGGAGAAGCAGGGACTGCATCCCTTCCACCTCCCGATCGGGGTGAACCTCACCCAGGACGACCGGGGCCGGGCCACCCACACCAGCGCCTGCATCCGCTGCGACCGCGTCGACGGATTCCCCTGTCTGGTCGGCGCCAAGTCCGACGCACAGGTCATCTGCGTCGACCCCGCTCTCGCGCACCCCAACGTCGAGATGGTCACCCACGCCGACGTGCGGCGGCTGGAGACGGACGCGACCGGCCGGACCGTGACCTCGGTCGTCGCCACGGTGGGGGAGCCGGGCGACCGGGAAGCCGCCACCGTGGAGTTCCGCGCCGACGTCGTGGTGGTCGCTTGTGGCGCCGTCAACTCCGCTGTCCTGCTGCTGCGTTCGGCGAACGACCGGCATCCGCGGGGACTGGCCAACAGCTCGGACGTGGTGGGCCGGCACTACATGCGGCACAACAACCTGGCCCTGATGGCCGTGTCCAGGGAACCCAACGACACCAGGTTCCAGAAGACCCTGGCGCTGCACGACTGGTACCTGGGATCCGACGACTGGGACTACCCCCTCGGCGGCATCCAGATGCTCGGCAAGTCCGACTCCGAGCAGATCCACGGCGAAGCGCCCCGCTGGGCCGGGGCGACGGCCCCCGACATGCCGTTCGAGGTGCTCGCCCACCATGCGGTCGACTTCTGGCTGTGCGGCGAGGACCTGCCCGCTGCCGGCAACCGGGTCACCCTGGACCGGGACGGCGGGATCCACCTGGCCCTGGACGAGAAGAACAACGTCGCCGGACTGAACCGGCTGCGGCACAGACTCCAGGGCATGCTCGGTCACCTGGGCATGAACGAACACCATCTCCTGTCGCACAGCATCTATCTGCACAAGGGCATGCCCATCGGCGCCACCGCGCACCAGGCGGGCACGGTCCGCTTCGGCGACGATCCCGGCAGTTCCGCCCTCGACGTCCACTGCAAGGCCCACGACCTGGACAACCTCTACGTCGTCGACACGAGCTTCTTCCCGAGCATCGGGGCGGTCAACCCCTCGCTGACCGCCATCGCCAACGCCCTGCGCGTCGGTGACCACCTCGCGGAGCGGCTGGCATGACACCTGCCGGTCCGGCCGGCGTCGTCGTCAGTCCGGGGCGGTGGGCGGGCTGTCCGTGCCGGGGTCCACGCGCGGTGGCGCCGGGGTCGTGAAGGAGAGGCCGGAGAAGTCGCGGCCCTGGAGAACAGGGCTGTTGAACGTGCCGCCGCTGATCTCGTTGTGCACATCGCCGGTGTGCAGCGAGCCGGCCAGCCGGTGCCACCGCACGAGCCCCGCCCGGAACTCCGCGTCCGCCGCCGCCCGCACCGCAAGCGCCGTGCTCAGCGCGCGGGCCAGTACCGCGTCGTCCGGGTGCGCGGCCAGCCGGACCAGTTCCGGTTCCGCCGAACCCGCCGCCGGGGCCCCGGTGTTGCCGTCACCGTCACGGTTGCCGTCACCGTCACTGTTGCCGTCACCGCTGCCGTCGCGCCGGAACGGGCGCCGGACGAGTTCGCTCAGCGTCGCCCAGGCCTGCCGGCCGGCCTCGCCCCCGGCTCCTCCTGCCAGCGCCGCCAACAGCGCCACCGATATCGGCTCCAACCCCGCACCGCCCTCTCGTGTCCGATGGGTGGGGTGGCGGCGTGCGCTGCCACCCCCCGGTGCGCCGATCGACCCTCAGCGGGTCACATCATGATGCACCGGTACGTGCCGACCGCCGCGGTCGAGGCGGGCTCGGCCGCCGAGGCAATTGGCGCGGTCACGCCAAGAATAGCGAGAGTGGCGAGACCGGTGACGACGGCCAGTCGACGCATTGTGCTCACGTGAACGGGATCCCTCCATGTTTGACAATGATCTTTCGGAGGGGAACATATCTGATCGTCAGACGGTAAGTGAAATTGAATGATATTCACTGGTTGTGCGTTTAATTACCGCCCGGTTCGAACGTGTGTCTCGGTAAGGTATGCGCCGGCGAGGCGCCACCTACCGCCCGCCGTACGTCCGCCAGAACGCTTTCCGTCCGGGCTTTCTCGTCGACGTCGTGCGTGCGCTCGGCCAGCGAAAGGGCGACCTCCAGATTCTCCCCCGCGGAGTCGAGCCGCCCGGCCGCGAAATGCGCCTGACCGAGATGGCGCAGGGCCTGGATCTCCTGGTGGGCGGCGCCGATCAGGCGGGCGATGTCTAGGGCGTCCAGGAAGTGCCGCACGGCCTTCTCGGGGCCCCCCGCTTTCCGATACGCCTCGCCCAGACCGATCAGTGTGTCGGCCTGACTCTTCCGGTCGCCCAGCGCGCGGAATTCCGCGAGGGTCTCCTGATAAAGGGGGAGAGCCGAGGCCGTGTCGCCCGTTTCAGTGAGGACATCGGCCAGGCTGCCGCGCACCGTGGCGCGGTCGTAACGGTTACCGGAATGTTCGAGGAATGTCAGTGATTCCTCGAACGACCGGCGCGAGGATTCCAGGTCCCCACGACGCAGATGCAGATCGCCGATGTTGTTGAGTGTCTTTCCGAGTGCCGCGTGATCGCCCGCCTCGGTGAATCCGCTGAGCGTCTTCTCGAAATGCTCCAGCGCACGGTCGTACTCCCCGAGAAAGAGCAGGGTGACCGCCATGTTGTTGTGCAGGCGCGCGCGGTCCAGGGAATCTCCCGATATCGCGGTGATCGCGAAGGACTTCTGGAAGAGGACGAGCGCCGCCTGATGATCGCCCACATGCCAGTTCAGGGTGCCGAGTGTGCGCAGCACCTCGGCCTCCGCCTCCTCGTCCCCCGTGTCACGGGCGATCCGCAGAGCCCGGCCACCGCTCTCGGCCGCCTCCGGGTAGCGCGCGGTGTGCGCGTGGACGGCGCTGAGATGCAGCAGGGCACGGCACAGCGCGGCCTGCTCGCCGGTCCCGGTCCAGTGCTCGACGGCGGTCACCTGGACGGCCTCGGCGTCGACCCAGTGGCACTCCTCGTCGAGGAAACCGGCCATGGCGTAGGCGAGTCGGGCGGCCGCCCCGGGGCGGCCCCGGCCACGCGCCAGGCGCTCGGTGGCCAGCAGGTTCGCGCGCTCGGCGGCCAGCCAGGACCGCGCGGCCCCGGCGTCGGGCCAGTCGGGCAGCGTCGCGCCGGTGCCGCGCTCGCGCGGCGGCGCGGGCCTCGTACGGCGGGGGGACGCGGGCCGGGCGGCGCGGGCGGCGGCGTCGACGTGGGAGTCCGTCAGGCGCCGGGGGGCGGCGGCACGCCCCTCGTCCGCCCGGGGCAGCAGCGGATGGCGCAGCTGCTCCTGGGGACGCTGGTGCCACCTGACGGTGATCCATTCGTCCAGCAGGTCCTGCATCTGCGGCACGCTCCTCGTCGGTGTCGTCGGCGAGGGACCTGGAGTGGCCGTACTCGCGCAGCAGATCGTGGAACCGGTAGCGGTCCGGGGTCGGCTCGCGGAGCAGATGGCAGGCCAGCAGCGACTCCAGCACGCGTTCCGCGGCGGCCGGGCGCAGATCCAGCGAGGCGGCCGCCGACTCCACCGTGAAATCCGGCCCGGAGTGCAGACCGAGCCTGCGGAACGCGGCGCGCTGCTCCGGCGTGAGGGTCCGGTACGTCAGGTCGAAGGCCCGCAGCAACTCCTGCTCGGCATCCCGGATCTCGCCCAGCCGACCCTCGGTACGGGTCAGGCGGTCGGCCAGCGTGCCCAGCGTCCAGGCCGGGTGGGCGCGGAAGCGGCTCGCGACCAGCTCGATCGCGAGCGGGAGATGGCCGCATAATCGAACGATCGTGGTGATCTCCCGGCTGTCCAGGGTGCGTTCCTCGCCCGCGCAGGCGCGGAACAGGGCGATGGCGTCGTCGGTCGGCAGCACGTCGAGCGGGATGTGCCGGGCCTGCGGCAGACCCGTCAGCCGGCGCCGGCTCGTGATGATCGTCAGGGTGGGCGAGCCGCTCGGCAGCAGCGGGCGGATCTGGTCGGCGCTCACCGCGTCGTCCAGGACGATCACCGCCCGTCGCTCGGCCAGCATGGTCTGCCACAGCGCGGTACGGCCCTCCAGCTCGACCGGGATGGTCTCCGCGGGCGCGCCGAGCAGACGCAGCAGGGTGGCCAGGGCCGCGCCGGGACCCAGCGGTTCACCGACGGGTGAGTGGCCGCGCAGGTCCACGTACAGCTGGGCGTCGGGGAACCGCTCGGCCAGCCGGTGCGCGCCGTGCACGGCCACGCTGGTCTTGCCGACCCCGGCCATGCCGCTGACGGTGCTGACGGACTCCAGGCTGATCACCCGGCCCTGCTCCGCCGCCGCGTCGACCGCGGCGCTCAGGGCCCGCAGTTCGGCGCGACGGCCGATCAGGGGCGGCTGATGCGGCAGGTTCCTCGGCGGACGCGGACGGGCCGGTGGCGTGGCCGCGGCCGGGCGGGCCGGGCGGGGCACGGCCGGGCGGCCCCGGACGAGATCGGCGGCAGGCACCCGGTCGAGGATCCCGCGATGGATGCGGTCCAACTCGGCGCCCGGGCGGGAGCCGTACTGGGTCATCAGCATCCGGCGGGTCTCCTGGTGCACCCGCAGCGCGTCGGTGTACCGGGCGCCGCCGTAGTACGCCAGCATCAGCTGACCCGCCAGCGTCTCGGCGCCCGGACACCGGTCGACGAGCGCGGACAGCTCGGCGGTCACCGCCGTGTACCGGCCGAGCCGGAGGGAGGCGGCGATCCGGGAGACGGCGGCGCCGAGCCGCCGCTCCGCCAGCGTCCGGCGGGTGGTCTCGGCCCACAGTCCGGGCAGCCCGGCCAGTGCCTCGCCCCGCCAGAGGCCTTCCGCGCGGTCGAGGAGGGCGGCCGTCCGCTCGTCGTCGCCGTCCGCCGCGACCGCCCCGGCCCGCGCCACGAGCTGCTGGAACCGGTGCCAGTCGACGGCCTCGCGGGCCGCCTCCAGCGTGTAGGTGTGGGCCCGGCTGACGATGCGTGGCGCGCTCGCGGACGACGGGTCGGCCAGCCGGAGCCGCCTGCGCAGCCGCGAGACATAGCTGTGCGCGTTCTCCCGTGCGTGCGGCGGCGGTTCACCGTCCCAGAGCCGGTCCATGAGCACGCCCAGCGCGACCGGCCGGCCCACGTCCAGGGCCAGCAGGCCCAGCAGGGTCCGCTCCTTGTCCGAACCGAGCTCCACCCGCCGGCCGTTCGCGCGCAGACCCACCGGGCCCAGTACCTGGAATTCCACCAGCGCCTCCCGCTGGTCCGGCCGTTCGACGACCACGGCACCGGGGACGCTCATGCCATGGAGCGAAGAGCATGACAGGCAGGGCAGGGGGTTCCAAGAGGGGCCGGTGTGCTGGCCGAATCGCTTCCTTGCCGGAGCCCCGGCGTCCGTGGCCCGCATCGTCGAAGGCCCACCGGGGGTAGGACCACCTTGATCGATGTAGCGGGCAACCGGTCGGAGGGGGACGAGCGGTATGAGTGCGGCGCGGGAGGACGACCAGGGGAGAGCGAGCAGCAACACCATCGGTGGATCGGCCCGGTTCTACGGACCGACGGTCCAGGCCCGTGACGTCCACGGTGGCATCCAGGTCCGGTCCGCCCCGCCGCAGCCGCCACCGACGCCCCGCCAACTGCTGCCGGTGCCGTCGCACTTCACCGACCGGCGGGACGAACTGGAAGCCCTGGACCGGCTGCTCACGCGGCGTACGGACGCGGGGTCCCGGCAGCCGCTGATCGTGGTCAACGGTCCGGCCGGCATCGGGAAGACCACCCTGGTCTCCCGCTGGCTGCGCCGGCACGAATCAGCCGCCCCCGACGGGCAGTTGCACGCCGATCTGCGCGGACACGCGGCGGCCGGACCGGCGGACCCCGGCGAGATCCTCGGCCGGTTCCTGCGTGCGCTCGGCGCCTGGGCGGTCCCCGTCGACCTCGCGGAACAGGCGTCCCTGTGGCGGTCCGTCACCGCGGACCTGCGCATCGCGGTGGTGCTGGACAACGCCTTCTCCGCGGCACAGATCCGGCCGTTGTTGCCGGGCGGGCCCGGCAGCCTCGTCGTCGTGACCAGCAGGCACCGGCTGACCGGGCTGCGGCTGGACGGAGCGGAGTTCCACCGGCTGCGGGCGCTGGGCCCCGCCGCCGGGGTGGAGCTGTTCCTGCGCGGTGTCGGCGAGCGCCCGGTCGCCGGGGAACTGCCCGCGGTCCGCCAGGTCGTGGACCTCTGCGCGGGTCTGCCCCTCGCGGTGTGTCTCGCCTCCGCCCGGCTCGCCGCCCGCCCCGGACAGCCGGTCGCCGCACTGGCCGACGCGCTCACACCCGACGTCGGCCGGCTGGCCGCGCTGGAAGTCGAAGGGGAGGCGACGGTGCGCAAGGCCCTGGACGCGTCGTACGCGGTGCTGGGAGCGGAGGCCGCCCGGATGTACCGGGCCCTCGGGCTGCTGCCCCTGCCCGAGTTCGACGTCCGGACGGCCGCCGCGGCCTGCGCGGAGCCCCTCGACTGGGCGGAACGCCGGCTGGACGAACTCGTCGAGGCCAACATGCTGGAGGAGGTCGGCCCGGACGCGCTCCGCTTCCACGACCTCGTCCGCCTCCACGCCCGCGACCGCGCGACCCTGGCGGACACCGAGGCGGACCGGGAGCGCACCCTGCGGCGCGTCGCCGACTGGCATCTGCTGACCGCGACCGAGGCCCAACGCCTCATCACCCCGATCCAGTTCACCCTGCCCCGGACCTACGCGCAGCCCTTCCCGCTGCCCCCGCCCTTCACCGACGACCGCGGCGCCCTCGGCTGGCTGCACGAGCGACGCGGCCACCTCATGGCGATCCTCCGCCTGGCCGTCGAACACGGCTGGCACGCCACGGCCTGGCAACTCGTCGACGCCATGTGGCCGTTGTTCCTGCGGCTGCGCCACTACGACCTGTGGATCGAGGCCCACCGCATCGGTCTGGAGGCCGCCCGCAGCGACGGACACCGGGAGGCCGAACGCCAGATGCTCAACTCCGGGGCCATCGGGCTGAGCGCCGCCCGCCGACCGGACGAGGCCGTGGAGTGGTACACGGCCGCCCTGTACGCGGCACGCGACGGCGAGGACCCCCGCGACGAGGGACAGGCGCTGCTCGGCCTCGGCAACTGCCACTTCGAGGCGGGGCGGTTCACCGAGGCCGTGTCGCGGCTCAACCGCGCCGTGGCGACCTGGGAGGAGTGCGGCTACCCGCGCGGGGTGGCGCTCGCCCGGATCACGCTCGGGGAGGTCGCTCTCGCCGAACACGACCCCGAGCGGGCCGTCACCTGTTTCGCCCGGGCCCGGCGAGGACTCGTGGAGGCGGCCGACCCGCACGACACGGCCAGAGCCCTCGCCTTCCTCGGCCGGGCCCGCGCCCGCACCGGCGACCACCCCCTGGGCATCGCCCACATGACGGAGGCGCTCGCGGTGTTCACCGCCTCCGGAGCCGTCCACTGGCAGGCCCGCACCCTGGAGATGCTCGGCGACACCGCACGGGAACGGGGCGAGGACACGGCCGGCGAGGAGTTCCACGCCCGCGCCCTCGCCCTGTACGAGACCACCAGCCCGGCGGACGCCCGCCGGCTCCGGCGCACGTAGGCGCCGACGCGCTCACCCGCCGTGTACCACGCGGATGTCGTGGATGTCCCGCAAGGTGTGCCCCGCCACCAGCCAGGCGTGCAGACAGGACGCCAGCAGGGGCTGGTCCGGAGGGACCCGGTGCGCCAGTGGCAGGACCGTGCGGCTCGTTCCGTCGACGACCGCCCAGCCGCCCCCGGTCAGCGGCGCCGCGGCCAGCCGGCACCCCGGATGGGCGGCCGTGAGGTCGCCCAGTCGGCGCACCGCGTCGGCGTACGGGCGCGGAAACCGGTCGTGCAGCACATCGGCGCAGACCGGCCACCGGATCCCGGGGCACGGTCCGGCCTCCGCGGCGACGTGCTCGTCCGCACCCGCCACCGGCCCGCTCCCGCCGGGCGGTTCCCCGGGCGCCAGGAGACCGACCCGGGCCAGCACGTCGTGGTCGCCCGCGGCCGAGCGGACGCGCAGCGACAGGTCCGCCGCCGGAGCGCCTCGCGGCCCCCGGGGGCCCTGCGGCGACACCCGCAGCCGTACCGAGACGAAGCGCATCACGCCGGCACCTCCCGCCGCCCGCGCGCCCAGGTGTCCAGCGCGGGCGGCTCCGGCAGCGGGACCGTCATCGGTTCGTGGGCGGGCCGGCCCAGACCCATCAGGCGGTACATGAGCCGCCGCATGTTGCGGTTGAAACGGCCGGGTTCCGAGGTGATGCGCGAGGCGATCGCCGCGTACTCCTCCCGGCGGTACTCGGCCGCCGTGTACTGGAGCTGGCCGACGAGCGGGTGGGCGGGCGAGAGCGCCGGCGCGGTCACGGCGAGCGTCGCGGCGGGCGAGGCGGGGTTGATCTCCTGGTCCGGTGAGCCGGCCAGCAGGATCGGCGCACCCGTGAGCGTGCCGTACAGCGTCACCGAACCGTGGTCGCCGATGATCCAGTCCGCGGCGATCAGGACACTGCGCCAGTCCGCCTCCGGCGGCACGAGGGCGGTACCGGGCTCGGCGCAGCGCGCCAGCCAGGCCCTGACCTGCCAGGAACCGTGCCCCGACCACACGTTGGGATGGACCAGGATGACGGACCGGAACCGACCGGCGGGCAGCTCGGCGGCCAGCCGGGGCAGCAGCGCCTCGAACCGGCCGAAGGACGAGCGCGCGCCCCAGGTCGAGACGACCACCACCAGCTTCTCGCCGTCCGCGAGGCCGAGGGCCCGGCGGTAGCGGGCGCGCAGCGGCAGGCTCGCCGCGATCCGGTCGTGCACCGGATCGCCGACCACATGGGCGAGCGGGAGCACCTCCGGGCAGTGCCGTTCCAGGTCGGCCAGTTCGGCGTGGTGGGGCACCGCCACGGCGGCGGGCAGTCGGCCGCCGGGGACGAGATCCTGTCTGCGCAGCCCCGCCACACCCGGCTGCCGCACCGAGACCAGTCGCTTGAGGTAACCGGCCCCGTGCGACATCGCGATCACCGGCCCGGAGATCTTCTCGACGCCCCGCGGACCGGCGGCGAGAGCCAGGTCGAACCGCATCCGCACCGCCTCGTCCCACGGCAGCACCGCGCCCCCCAGCCCTTCGAGGAAGCGCGGGACCTCGTCGCCGAAGACGTGCGGCGGAGCCGTGAACACCACCTGCACCCTGAAGTCGGCCTCCAGCAGCGACAGGACCTCCACCAGCCGCTTGCCGTAGGTGAGGGTGTGCACCACGACCAGCACCAGCTTGCGTTCGACGAGCGTCCGCCACTCACGCTCCTCGACCGACGACTCCGTACTCCTGCGCAACGCCGACATCAAGACCCCCGTCGTCCGTGCGGGACCGGCTCGGCCCCGTCTGCCGGGCGTTTGCCCCTCCGGATGGACGGAAGGCCTGCCGGGACCTTGCGGAAACCTTGCAGCGGGCGTCACGAGAACACGTGCACCACTTCGATCTCGCCCACCAGATGGGCGTTGAACTCGTCCAGCTCCTCGGCCGGCACCCACAGTTCGAGGATCGTCCGGCCACCCGCCTGCTGGACCGGATACCTGCGCAGGAACGCGGTGTCGACCTCGAACCGCGTGACATAGCCGGCGCCGTCGTGCTTGACGTTCCAGTCCCGGGCGATCCGGATGGCGTAGTCCTCGTCGAGGACCGGGTAGAAGATCGGCTGCTCGGGCAGCCGGGGCGGCCAGGCCCGCCAGCCGAGCTCACGGACGAGCTCCAGCTCCTTGGGACCGGTGGGGCGCCACAGGGTCGTGGTGGCCGGGGGGTGTTGGCTGGTCATGGGATGCGTTCTCCGGGTGCGGCGACCGCCGGCGCGGTCGGCTACGGGCCCCGACGCTACCGGGCGGTCGAGGGCGTCGGCCACGGACTTTCGGCTACTGCCGCTCGAAGCGCGCGACGACCTCGGTGAGATAGCAGCGCAGCATCGCCTTCGCCTCGTCGAGGAGGTCGCTGTCGCCTTCCGGGGCGCGCCGGAAGGCCTCCTGGGCGAGGGCGTCGGCGGCGAGGATCGCCGCGTGGCAGGCCCGCGCGAGCGCCTCGTCGTCGGGGGCGACACCCAGCGCGAGCAGCACCCGGCGGATGCCGTCGGCCATCCGCCGCTTGTGCTCACGGTCCGCGGCCCGGGTCCGCTCGGTCAGCCCGCTGCCGAACCACAGGGCACGGAAACCGTGTTCGGTGCGGTAGACGCGGGCGAAGGTGTCGATGAGGACTCCCACGGGATCGTCCCACCCTTCCCGCGCCGCCGTCCGGACCAGCTCGTCCATGACGTCTTCGAGGCGGGCGAAGTAGCCCGCGGCGAGGGCGTCGATGATCGCGTCACGGTCGGGGAGGTACTGGTACAGCGAGCCGACCGACACCTTCGCCTCGGCCGCGACCCGCGTCGTGGTGAGCGCCTCGACGCCGTCGCCGACCAGGATGCGCTCGGCGGCCTCCAGCATCAGGGCCAGACGGGCCTTGCTGCGCGCCTGCCGCGGCGTGCGGCGCAGGGGAGCGCCACCGCCCGGACCCGCGGTCGCCTGGACCAAGGACTGCCTCCAAACATGAACGTGACTTTGTTTCACGTTTACGCTACCTTCGCGCCCATGACCGCCTCAAGCTCGGCGCTGAGACAGGAGCGGGCCGCCGTCGCGGACGTCTGCCGGCGCCTGGGGGCCGAAGGCCTCCTCATCGGCACGGCCGGCAACGTGAGCGTACGCGTCGAGGACCGGGTCGCGGTCACCGCGACCGGAGCGGTCCTCGCCGAACTCACCCCGGACCAGGTGACCGTGGTCGACCTCGACGGCGAGGTGGTGGCCGGAAGTCTGCGGCCGACCTCGGAACTGGAGCTGCACCTCGGGGTCTACCGCCGCTACGGAACCGGCGCCGTCGTCCACACGCACGCTCCGATGGCCACCGCGGTCTCCTGCGTGCTCGACGAACTGCCCTGCATCCATTACCAGTTGCTGGCTCTCGGCGGCACGGTGCGGGTCGCGCCCCACGCCACGTTCGGCACCCCCGAACTCGCCGAGTCGGTGCTCACCGCGCTCGACGGCCGCAGCGCCGCCCTGCTGGCGAACCACGGCGCCGTCACCCACGGGACGACCCTCGACAAGGCCGTCGAGAACGCGCTGCTGCTCGAATGGGCCTGCGGTGTCTACCAGCGCGCGGCCGCCATGGGCCGTCCCCGCTTCCTCGACGAGCAGCAGCAACTCGCCGTGATCGAGGCCGCGATCGCCCGCGACTACGGCACCACCCACCCCGTACCACCCGCGCAGGAACAGAGCCGATGAAGCCGATACGGCGACGAGGCCGATGAAGGGGGATAGCCGATGAACATCTTCACCATGGGCGTGCATGTCCTGGACGTGCTGGTGCGGCCGGTGCAGGAGATACCCGAGGGCCAGGGCGCGACGCTGGTCGACGACATCCGGATGACCGCCGCCGGGACCGCGGGCGGCACCGCGCTCACCCTCGCCAAGCTGGGCGCGCGGGTGCGCAGCGCCGGCGCCATCGGCTCCGACCCGACCGGCGACCTGCTGGTGGGGTTGCTGGACCGGGCGGGCATCGACACCGGGTTCCTCGTCCGCCGCACGGACACCGCCACCTCCGCGAGCGTGCTGCCGATCCGGCCCAACGGAGACCGCCCCTCGCTGCACCTGCTCGGCGCCAACATCACCTACGGCCTCGACGACGTCCCCTGGGACGCCCTCGCCGAGGCCGACCATCTCCACCTGGGCGGACCGGAGTTGATCGGCGTCGAGGTCGCCACGCGCATCCTGTCGTACGCCAGGGAACACGGTGTCGTCACCTCCGTGGACCTGCTCGCCCCCGGTGTCCTCGGCAGCTTCGACCAGATCGAGGCGGCCCTGCCGTACATCGACCATCTGCTGCCCAACGAGGACCAGGTCCTCGGCTTCACCGGCGAGAGCGACCTGCTGACGGGCGCGCGCAAACTCCTCGGCGCCGGTGCGGGCGTCGTCGCCGTCACGCGCGGCGGCGACGGCGCGCTCGTGGTGACCGCGGACGGCGCGGAACCGGTCCCCGCCTTCGTGGTCGACGTCGTCGACACCACCGGGTGCGGCGACGCGTTCTCGGCCGGCTATCTGCGGGGCGTGAGCCTGGGCCGTACGCCGAGCGACGCCGCCGTCCTCGGCAGCGCCGCCGCCGCACTCGTCGCCCAGGGGCTCGGCAGCGACCACGGCGACTTCGACCTCACCGCCGCCGACGCCTTCGCCGCGGTGGCCAAGTCCCGCACCTGAGGGGGACAGGAGAGAGGGAGGGGCGGGCTGCCGGGAGGCCAAGGCTGCCGGACCTCGCTTCCATGTTCACCGGAGCCCCACGGGTGGTACGCCACGAGCAGGCGGGCGCGGGCCACGACACCGGCGTCGGCCGTACCGCTCTCGCTCACCGCCCGCACGTGCTCGCCCTCGTCGAGGGGTGCGCGCCGGGTGTGCGGGCGCTGCCGACGGAGAAGGGGACATGGCGATGAGTGAGGCTTCGGACACCGCACTGCTGCTCGTACGGGTCGTGCTCGGTGGGGTGATGCTGGCGCACGGCTGGAACCACTGGCGCGGCGGAGGCGGCATATCCGGTACCGCCGGCTGGTTCGGCGGCCTCGGGCTCACCCGCCCGAGACTCCAGGCATGGCTCAGTGTCCTCACCGAACTCGGCGCGGGCGTCCTGCTGTTGGCGGGCTTCCTGACCTCACTGGCCTGCGCGGCGGTGCTGTCCGTGATGCTGGTGGCGGGCCTGCTCGCACACCGTCGCAACGGCTTCTTCGTGTTCAAGGACGGCTACGAGTACGTCCTCGTCCTGGGCGTCCTCGCGGTGGCGCTGGGGGCGTGGGGGCCGGGGGAGTACGCGGTGGACGAGGCCGCGGACATCGGGGTGACCGGATGGACGGGCGCCGGTGTGGTGCTCGGGGTGGGTGTCGTCGCGACGGCCGGGCTGCTGGCCGTGTTCTGGCGCCCCCGGCAGGAGGGTTGAGCAGGCTCCCCAGGGCGTCGTCGCGCGGGCGCGGATCCCCCCGCAACGGCCCCGCGCCCCCGGTGACCGGCTCGCCGCGGCCAACGGCACCACCCGGTGATCGCATCCGGGCCCCGAGAGCGCCACGGGCACCGTCGAGTGCGGCGGTGTCCCATGGCGTCCGCCCCGCGGACCCCGGCCGGGCCACCCCGACGGAGGTCCCGGGCGCACTCGTCGGCACGCGGTACGTGTGACGCCGCGGCCACCCTCGAACCGCTCCGCACCGCCTCGGTGACCCTCCCCCGGGTGGCGCCGGTACTCACCTGGTGGACGCCCCCTTGACGGAGGCTCGAGGCGGATCGACACTCGATCAGGGAATCCTAGTGAACGGGTAGGGAAACAATGGGGCGACTGGAGCCGACCACCGGCCGAGCGGGCCGCACGGCGTGGTCGTCACCCCTTCTCACCTCCCGCCGTCACATCGACCTGAAGCGCGTCTGCAGCGCCATCAGGTTCCAGGACTGAGCCGGGCCCGTCCCCGCGCCGAACCGCACCGGCGGTGTCCCGAGGACGCGGCCGCACCCGGCACGTGCGGACGAGGTCCGCACCTCCCTCTTCGACGTCGCATCCGCCGCGCGCACGTCCTGTGCGCGTCCCGCCCCCGGGGAGAGTCATGTCCGTCACACCACTGGCCGCCCACCTGTCCACCCGCCCCGCCGCCGCCTTCCGGGGCCGGATCGGCCGCGACGCGCGCAGCGGCCACTACGCGGTGCCGCGCCGCTACCGCCTCCACCTGGCGGCGGCCGACCCCGACTGTCTGCGCATCGCCGTCACCCACAGCCTCCTCGGCCTGGACAAGGCCTGCCCGGTCACCTTCCTGCCCGCCGTCCCGGACTGCCCCGACGGAGGCCACTCCGCGCTGCGTCCGCTGTACGACGCCAGCGCCCACCGGTACACCGGACCCGCCCTCGCCCCCGTGCTCAGCGACGACTGGTCCGGGCGCATCGTCAGCAGCCACGGCCCCGACATCGCCCGGGACCTGGCCCGGCGCTTCGGCGGCGGCCGGCCCACCCTGTACCCGTGCGGCGCGGAGTCGCAGATCGAGGCCGTCGAGCGGATGTGCGCCCAGGGCATCGAGGAGGCCGCCCAGCGCGCCGGAGCGGCCGACGCCGAGGAGGCGGAGCGCACCGCCGCCCTCGACACGCTGCTCACCACGCTCGGGGTGCTGGAGCGAGGGCTCGGCGCCCACGAGTACCTGATCAGCGATCAGATCACGGCGGCCGACGTCGAGTTGTGGGTCGCCCTGGTCCAACTCGACACCGTGCACCGCTACCACCTGGACGCGGCCGCCGTGCACCGCATCGCCGACCACCCCGCGCTGTGGGCCTACGCCCGCAGGCTGGCCGCCCGTCCGGCCTTCGGCGCCCACCTCGACCTGGACGCCATCGCCCGCCGCCACCACGCCCGCTGCCAGGGCCTGGAGGCCGCCGGCGCCGCCGTCCAGATCCTGGACTGGGAGACCCACGCGGAAGCCGGTTCGGCGGTCCGACCGCAGGTCAACCGGTCCTGACCCGGTCCACCCACCGGACCGCCGTTGACATTCGTTCGGGCAACTGCCTTACTTACGGCCCAGAACGGTCATGAGCGTCAGCGACAAGCCCTGGCTAGCTGACCGGCAACCCTCGCTCCGCGGTGGGGTGCCCCAGGTGACGACCGGACCGACGTTTCGGTAATGACGCATCGGTAAGCGCGAGGGCCCCTCAGGGGCCGGAACAGTGATGGTGACGGACATGTACGCAGCTCATCGGACGGCGCCCCGTCGCCCCCGGGGCTGCGTACGGCCGTACCTCGACATCCTCGTCGCCAACCGCGCCGTCGACCTCCTGCGCGTGAACAGCGCACTGTGTACCGCACCGGGCCGTGCCCGCTGTCGGGGCTGAACGAACCCCTCGCACCGCAGCCCCGCCTTCGCGTTCCTGACGAACACCGCCCGAGCGGTGTGCCGTTGTCCGCCCCACCCCGGTCTCCCGTACGCATCCGTGCGCCATGCCCTGTTCGCGCCCGCCGAGCGGCTCCCGCCGCCCCGCCGAAGCGCGTCCGGCCACGTACGTGCGCCGTGACCCGGGGTGTCCGACTCCCGCCGGAGCCCCTCATGAGTGAACCCCCAGGCGCCGTGACCCTCGCCGAGCCCGCACCCGCCATCGACATCCCGTCGGAGAAGCTCACCGCCCAGCGCGTCCAGCCGCTGCGCAAGCCCGGCCGCTGGATCGCCACCGCCGTGGCCCTGGTCCTGGTGGCGCAGTTCACGCACGGACTGATCTCCAACCCCTTCTACCAGTGGGACCGCTTCGGCTACTGGTTCCTGCGGCCGGTCATTCTCGACGGACTGCTGATCACCCTGGAAGTGGCCGCCTACAGCGCGGTACTGGGCCTCCTCGGCGGCATCCTGCTCGCCCTCGCCCGGCTCTCCAGGAGCCCGGTGCTGCGCGCGGTCAGCTGGACCTACGTGTGGGCACTGCGCTCCATCCCGCTGATCGTGGTGCTGCTCTTCCTCTACAACTTCAGCGCCCTGTACCAGACCCTGAGCGTGGGGGTTCCCTTCGGCCCGGCGTTCTTCCGCTTCGACGAGTCCCGGCTGGCCACCGACATGGTGATCGCCGTCGTCGGCCTCAGCCTCAACGAGGCGGCCTACGCCGCCGAAGTGGTCCGCGGCGGCATCCTCTCCGTCGACCAGGGCCAGCACGAGGCGGCCGCCGCCCTCGGCCTGCCCAAGCGCTACCAGTTCTGGAAGATCGTCTTCCCGCAGGCCCTGCGGTCGATCACGCCGAACTACGTCAACCAGCTGATCGGCCTGGTCAAGTCCACCTCGCTGGTCTTCTACGTGTCCCTGCTCGACCTGTTCGGCACCGCGCAGACCATGGGGGCCACCTACCCCGGCGACATCGTGCCGCTGCTGCTGGTCGTCACCGTCTGGTACCTGATCCTGACCAGCCTCGTCTCCGTCGTCCAGTTCTACGTCGAGCGGTACTACGCGCGGGGCGCCACGCGCTCCCTGCCGCCGACGCCGCTTCAGAAACTGCGGACCGGTCTCACCGACCTGCGGGCCCGCATCCGCCGGGAGGCCGCCGTATGACCACCGAGACCGTGCAGAGCGCCGACACCGCGGCGATCGTGCCCGCCGCCGTCGAGGTGCACGACGTGCACAAGTGGTACGGCGCCCACCGGGTCCTGGACGGGGTGAGCCTGACCGTGCGGCCCGGCGAGGTCACCGTGATCCTCGGCCCGTCCGGCTCCGGCAAGTCCACCCTGCTGCGGGTCATCAACCACCTGGAGAAGCCCGAGATCGGCTATGTCAGCGTCAACGGCGAGCTGATCGGCGTCCGCCGCAACGGCGACCGGCTGCGTGAGCTGAGCGAGCGGGCCATCCTGACCCAGCGCGGCCGGATCGGCTTCGTCTTCCAGAACTTCAACCTCTTCCCGCACCTGACCGTGCTGGACAACGTCGCCGCCGCGCCCGCCGCCACCGGGCGGCTCGCCAAGTCCGCCGCCCTGGAACTGGCCCGCGAACTCCTGGACCGGGTGGGCCTCGCCGACAAGGCCGGCGCCTATCCCCGGCAGCTGTCCGGCGGCCAGCAGCAGCGCGTCGCCATCGCCCGCGCCCTCGCCCTGCGCCCCGGCGTCATCCTCTTCGACGAGCCCACCTCCGCCCTCGACCCCGAGCTCGTGGGCGAGGTCCTCGCCGTCATCAAGGACCTGGCGACCAGCGGCACCACGCTCGTCATCGTCACCCACGAGGTCGGCTTCGCCCGCGAGGTCGCCGACCGGGTCGTCTTCATCGACGGCGGGAAGATCGTCGAGCAGGGCCCGCCCGGTGAGGTCCTCGACAAACCGCAGCACGAGCGGACCCGGGACTTCCTCAGCAAGGTGCTCTGACACCGAAGCACCCCACGACCTCCCCCCACGCCACCACCCTCTCGCCCAGTCACACCAGTCACCAAGGACGGCCATGTCTGCCCACTTCACCCGACGCAGCCTGATTCGCGGCATCACCGCGGCGACCGCGGTCGCCACCCTCGCCACCGGGCTCGCCGCCTGCGGTGGTGACAGCGAGGCCGCCACCACGACCGGCAGCGCGGCCGGCAGCGTGACCATCGGCCGGGTGTCCAACGGCGCCGCCGAGGAGACCGCCCTGAAGGTCTCCGAGGTCAAGTCCATCAGCGCCGAACTGCCCGACGCGATCAAGAAGAGCGGCAAGCTGAACATCGGCATCGGCGCCCTGCCCTCCGGCTTCGCCCCGCTCGCCTACGTCGGCGACGACCAGAAGACCCTCACCGGTGCCGAGCCCGACCTCGGCCGCCTGGTGGCCGCGGTCCTCGGCCTGAAGTCGGAGACGAAGAACTTCACCTGGGAGAACCTCTTCGTCGGCATCGACAGCGGCAAGGTCGACGTCGGCTTCTCGAACATCACCGACACCGAGGAGCGCAAGAAGAAGTACGAGTTCGCCTCCTACCGCCAGGACAACCTCGGCTGGGAGGTCAAGAAGTCCAGTACGTGGAACTTCGACGGCAACTACGAGAACCTCGCCGGTCTGACCGTGACCGTCGGCTCCGGCACCAACCAGGAGAAGATCCTCCTGGAGTGGAAGAAGAAGCTGGAGTCCGAGGGCAAGAAGCTCACCGTCAAGTACTACCCGGACCGCAACGGCATCTACCTGGCGCTCGCCAGCGGCAAGATCGACGCGTTCTTCGGCCCCAACCCCGGCATCGCCTACAACGTCTCGCAGACCGCGGGCAAGGCCAACGCCACCCGCAACGCGGGCACCTTCTCCGGCGCCGGTGAGTCGCTCCAGGGCCTGATCGCGGCCACCGCCAAGAAGGACAGCGGTCTCGCCAAGCCGGTCGCGGACGCCATCAACTACCTGATCGAGCACGGTCAGTACGCCAAGTGGCTGGCGGCCTACAACCTCTCCAACGAGGCCGTCGCCAAGTCCGAGATCAACCCGCCGGGACTGCCGCTGGACAATTCCTGACAGCCCGTCACCATCGCGCTGTCACATGCAGGTTGAGTCAGACACGACAGCAACGACAGCAGTGACAGCAACGACAGCAACAAGGGCTACGACAGCAACGGCAGCAACAAGGGCTACGACAGCAACGACAGGAAGGGACTCTGCCTCCGTGACCACCCCGATCGACCTCCGCGGAGGCGGAGCTCCGACCGTCACCCACCCGCACCCCCTCGACAACGCCGTGTGGGCCGCGCTCGCCGGCCCGCACCTCCACCTCGCCGACCGGATCGGCCGCGCCGCGCGCTACCCGGCCGACGTCTACGACTTCGCCGCCCTCGCCGACCCCGGGGACCCCGCCGCCTGGGCCGACCTGCGCACCCTCGTCGGCCCCGGAACGGCCGTACGCATCAAGCCCGTTCACCACGTTCCCGACGGCTGGGAGGTCATCGGCGGGGGAGAGGGCGTCCAGCTCGTCGCCACCGAGGCGTTCCGCACCGCACCCGAACCCGAGGCCGTACGCCTCGGCCCCGCCGACGTGCCGGAGATCCTCGACCTCGTCGCCCGGACCCGGCCCGGCCCCTTCCTCCGGCGGACCATCGCCCTCGGCACCTACCTCGGCATCCGGCACGAAGGGCGCCTGATCGCCCTGGCCGGCGAACGGCTGCGACTGTCCGGCTGGACCGAGATCAGCGCCGTCTGCACCGACCCCGGCCACCGTGGCAACGGCCTCGCCACCCGGCTGATCCGCGCGGTGGGCGACGGCATCCGCGCGCGCGGCGACACCCCGTTCCTGCACGCCGCCGCCGGCAACACCCCCGCGATCCGCCTCTACGAGTCCCTCGGCTTCGTCCTGCGCCGCCGCTCGACCATCGTCTCGGTGCGCACACCGGGAACATCCGGCGATTTCACGGCGTTCTGACTGATGACGAGATGTGTGAGGCGCCGCGCGGCGCCAGGAAAGAGGGAGGTGCGGACGTGACCCACATACGCCACGCCGTACACCTCCACTCCCGGCCCCACATCGACCTTCAGCGCGTGGCCGGCGCGCTCTGTTGCTCCTGACCCTTCCCCAGCCTTCGGCCGGGGAGACCCCCGGCTCGACGCGCTCGCACCTCGCCGTGTGCCCGCGCCGTCTCCGCGCGCAGGCCGGCGCTCTCGTACGGACCTCCAGGAAGGCACCCTC
Source organism: Actinobacteria bacterium OV320 (assembly GCA_001298545.1). Taxonomy (GTDB): domain Bacteria; phylum Actinomycetota; class Actinomycetes; order Streptomycetales; family Streptomycetaceae; genus Streptomyces; species Streptomyces coriariae. Next base: position 325,446 of record LJCX01000027.1, on the reverse strand, counting down.
GTGTCCTCGACCCCCTCCTCCCCGCTGCATCTCGCCGTCGCTCTGGACGGCACCGGCTGGCACCCCGCCTCCTGGCGCGAGCCCGTCGCCCGACCCCGTGAGCTGTTCACCGCCGGATACTGGGCCGACCTGGTCGCCGAGGCCGAGCGCGGACTGCTCGACTTCGTGACGATCGAGGACGGCCTCGGCCCGCAGTCCTCCCACTTCCTCGAACCGGACGACCGCACCGACCAGGTGCGCGGTCGGCTCGACGCCGTCCTCGTCGCCTCCCGCGTCGCCCCGCTCACCCACCACATAGGCCTGGTGCCGACCGTGGTGGCCACGCACACGGAGCCCTTCCACCTCTCCAAGGCGATCGCCACCCTCGACTACGTGAGCACCGGCCGCGCCGGCCTGCGCGTGCAGATCACCGCCCGCCCCAGCGAGGCCGCCCACTTCGGCCGGCGCACGATCCCCCGGATCGAGGCCTACGACGCCCCGGCCACCCAGGATCTGGTGACCGACCTGTTCGACGAGGCCACCGACTACGTCGAGGTCGTGCGCCGCCTCTGGGACAGCTGGGAGGACGACGCGGAGATCCGGGACGTGGCGACGGGCCGGTTCGTCGACCGCGACAAACTCCACTACATCGACTTCGAGGGCCGCCACTTCAGCGTCAAGGGGCCCTCCATCACCCCGCGCCCGCCGCAGGGCCAGCCGCTGGTCACCGCCCTCGCGCACGACACGGTCCCCTACCGTCTGGTGGCCCGCGCCACCGACGTCGGGTATGTCACCCCGCACGACACCGGCCAGGCCCGCGCGATCGTCGCCGAGATCCGCGCCGAACAGGAACGGGCAGGGCGGGCCGCCGAGCCGCTGCACATCTTCGGGGACCTGGTGGTCTTCCTCGACGACGACCCGGCCGAGGCCGCCGCCCGGCGCGACCGGCTCGACGCCCTCGCCGGCGAGGAGTACCGCAGCGACGCCCGCGTCTTCGCCGGCTCGCCCGCCCAACTCGCCGATCTGCTCCAGGACTTCCAGGCGTCCGGGCTGACCGGCTTCCGGCTGCGCCCGGCCGTCGCCGGCCACGACCTGCCGGCCGTCACCCGGGGACTGGTCCCCGAACTGCAGCGCCGCGGCGCCTTCCGCCGTGCCTACGAGGCCGACACCCTGCGCGGGCTGCTCGGTCTGTCCCGCCCCGCCAACCGCTACGCCGCCGTCTGAGCGGGAGGGAGACCCCACCATGAGCAAGCCCCAGAAGCAGATCCATCTCGCCGCGCACTTCCCCGGCGTCAACAACACCACCGTGTGGAGCGACCCGCGGGCCGGCAGCCACATCGAGTTCAGCTCCTTCGCGCACTTCGCGCGGACCGCGGAACGCGCCAGGTTCGACTTCCTCTTCCTCGCCGAGGGGCTGCGCCTGCGCGAACAGGGCGGCAAGATCTACGACCTGGACGTGGTCGGCCGCCCCGACACCTTCACGATCCTGGCCGCGCTGGCCGCCGTCACCGAGCGCCTCGGCCTGACCGGGACCATCAACTCCACCTTCAACGAGCCCTACGAGGTGGCCCGCCAGTTCGCCAGCCTCGACCACCTCTCCGACGGCCGTTCCGCGTGGAACGTCGTCACCTCCTGGGACGCCTTCACCGGCGAGAACTTCCGCCGTGGCGGCTACCTCCCGCAGGACGAGCGGTACGCCCGCGCCAAGGAGTTCCTCGCCACCACGGGCGAGCTCTTCGACTCCTGGCAGGGCGACGAGATCGTCGCCGACCAGAGCACCGGCACCTTCCTCCAGGACGCCAAGGCCGGGGCCTTCGTGCACGAGGGCCGGCAGTTCGACATCCAGGGCCGGTTCAACGTGCCGCGCAGCCCCCAGGGCCGCCCGGTGATCTTCCAGGCCGGGGACTCCGACGAGGGCCGCGAGTTCGCCGCCTCGTCCGCCGACGCGATCTTCAGCCGGTACGCGGCCCTCGACGCGGGCCGGGCCTTCTACACCGACGTCAAGTCACGGCTCGCCAAGTACGGCCGGCGCGCCGACCAACTGCTGATCCTGCCCGCCGCGAGCTTCGTCCTGGGCGACACCGACGCCGAGGCCGAGGAGATCGCCAAGGACGTGCGCCGCCAGCAGGTCAGCGGCGCCACCGCCCTCAAGCACCTGGAGTTCGTCTGGAACAGGGACCTGTCCGGCTACGACCCGGAGGGCCCCCTGCCGGACATCGACCCGGACCTCGGCGAGAACCACATCGCGCGCGGCCGCGCCCAGGTCCGGATGTACCGCGACCCGCTGGCCACCGCCCGCGAGTGGCGTGAGCTCGCGGAGGCCAACAACTGGTCGATCCGCGACCTGGTCATCGAGACCGGCAACCGGCAGAACTTCGTCGGCTCCCCGGCGACCGTCGCCAGGACGATCAACGAGTACGTGCAGGCCGACGCCGCCGACGGCTTCATCCTCGTCCCGCACATCACCCCCGGCGGCCTCGACGCGTTCGCCGACCAGGTCGTCCCGCTCCTCCAGGAACAGGGCGTCTTCCGCACCGAGTACGAGGGAACCACCCTCCGCGACCACCTCGGCCTCGCGCACCCCGACGAGGCGGCCGGCACCGCGCGGGTGGCCTCGTGAAGTTCCTCGCCATCACCCTGATCGTGCACCGCCCGGACCCGGTCACCGGTGTCCTGAAGTCCACCCAGGACCGCTTCCGCGAGGTGCTCGACAACGCCCTGCTCGCCGAGGAACTCGGCTTCGACGGCTTCGGCGTGGGGGAGCGGCACGAGCGGCCGTTCATCTCCTCCTCCCCGCCGGTGGTGCTGAGCCACCTCGCGGCCCTCACCCGCCGCATCCGGCTCTTCACCGCCGTGACGACCCTCAGCCTCCTCGACCCGGTCCGCGCCTACGAGGACTACGCCACCCTCGACCATCTCTCCGGCGGCCGCCTGGAGCTGATCATCGGCAAGGGCAACGGCGCCGCCCAGCGCGAGCTGTTCCAGGTCACGCCCGACGACCAGTGGGAGCGCAACGCCGAGAGCTACGAGGTGTTCCGGCAGCTCTGGCGCCAGGACAAGGTCAGCGCGGCCACCCGTTTCCGCCCGGAGCTGACGGACGCGCAGGTGTGGCCCCGGCCGTATCAGCAGCCCGTCCGGGTCTGGCACGGCAGTGCCACCAGCAAGGAGTCCGTCGACCTGGCCGCCCGCTACGGCGACCCGCTGTTCTCGGCGAACGTCACCCACCCCATCGAGCCCTATGCCGAACTGATCGGGTACTACCGGGAGCGCTGGGAGCACTACGGCCACGACCCGGGCACCCTCACGGTGGGCGCCGGCTCGGCGGGACTGTACGTGGCACGCACCTCCCAGGAGGCCGTCGAGGCCTACCGGCCGGTCTTCGAGGGCACGCTCGCCTTCCAGAGACAGGCCGGGCTGCCGGTCGTCTTCGAGACGGTGGAGGACTTCGTCGAGCGCAGCTCCGCCCTGATCGGCAGCCCGCAGCAGGTCATCGACAAGGTGCACCGCTACCACGAACGGTTCGGCCACAGCGTGCTGCATGTGCCCGCCGACGCGAGCGGCCTGACCGACGCCCGGCACCGCGACTCGCTGGAGTTGTTCCAGTCGGAGGTGGCGTCCGTGCTGCGCAAGGACCTGCCGGACCCGCCGTTCGCCTGGGGGCCGGTGCTTCCCACACCGTCGAACACCGAGGAGCCGGCCCGTGTCTGACATCCCCCTCGGCGTGCTCGACCTGGTGCCGATCCCCTCGGGTTCGACGGCCGCGGACGCCCTGCGCAACTCCATCGACCTGGCCCGGCACGCGGAACGGCTCGGATACGCCCGCTACTGGTTCGCCGAACACCACCTCAACCCCGGTGTCGCGGGCACCTCCCCGGCCGTCGTCCTGGCCCTGACCGCGGCCGCCACCTCCACCATCCGGCTCGGCTCCGGCGCCGTGCAGCTCGGACACCGCACCGCCCTGTCCACGGTGGAGGAGTTCGGCCTGATCGACGCGCTGCACCCAGGACGCTTCGACCTGGGCCTGGGCCGCTCGGGCGGCCGCCCGCCGGGAGAACGGCCGAGCCCGCCGCCCACGGCCACCCCGGTCGTCGACGGCCGGGCCCCGAACGGCCTGCTGATCCCGCCCCGCTTCTCCTTCGAACGCCTCCTCGGCTCGCCCCGGATAGCCCTCCAGCGCCGGCTGCTCCTCCTGCCGGAGGCCACCTCGCAGGACTACGCCGAGCAGATCGACGACGTCCTCGCCCTGCTGGCCGGCACCTACCGCTCCCCGGAGGGCATCGAAGCGCATGTCGTACCGGGCGAGGGCGCCGAGGTCGACGTGTGGATCCTGGGCAGCAGCGGCGGCCAGAGCGCCGAGGTCGCGGGCGCCCGGGGCCTGCGCTTCGCCGCGAACTACCACGTGAGCCCGGCCACCGTCCTGGAGGCGGTGGACGGCTACCGGGCCCGCTTCAAACCCTCCGCCTCCCTCGACGCGCCCTATGTCAGCGTCTCCGCCGACGTCGTCGTCGCCGAGGACGACGACCGCGCCCGCGAACTCGCCGCCGGCTACGGCCCGTGGGTGCGCAGCATCCGCACCGCCGAGGGCGCGATCCCCTTCCCGACCCCTCGGGAAGCGCGCGCCCACGCCTGGACCGACGAGGACCGGGCGCTCGTCCAGGACCGGATCGACACCCAGTTCGTCGGCTCCCCGGCCCGGGTCGCCGATCTCCTGGAACAGCTCCAGGAGGCCACCGGCGCCGACGAACTGCTCGTCACCACCATCACCCACGACCACACGGACCGCGTCCTCTCCTACGAACTCCTCGCCGAGGAGTGGCGCCGCAGGGGTCACTCCGCCCCGTCGGACTGATCCACCGGCGGTCCCTCCGCACGGGCGTCCCCAGGGGCGCCCGTACGTGTCCGCCTCGGCGCGGCCGGCCTCCTCGCGCGCCGACGGCGGCACACCCGACCGTCACCCACCGCCTACCGCAAGGTGCCCGCCGCGGATCGTCCGCGCTCGACCCCGACGGCACGGGCCACGACGTCCAGCAGGCGTCCGCCGTCCTCGCCGGCGAACCACTCGGCGTGGCCCACGCAGTACTCGTACGCCAGCCGGGTGTTCTGCGCGGACCGCGTGACGCCGTGGAAGTAGCCGAGCTCGGACAGCGCGAACTCGGCGTGCACCAGCGGCAGCAGCTCGGGGAGCGCGGCCGATTCGACGGTGGTGAGCGGTCGTACGGACAAGTAGCCTTCGACCAGCGCGGTCACGTCCGCCTCCCGCACCGGGTAGCCGGGCCGCAGCCACTGCACGGCGTTGCGTTCGATCGCGGTGGCCAGGTCGTGCACGGCCGTCGTGCGGTCGCTCATGCCGAAGTCCAGGACCGTGCTGACCTGTCCGTCGCCGCCCCACAGCAGGTTGGAGGCGTGCCAGTCGTTGTGGGTCCACAGGGGTTCCAGGCCGGGCAGATGGGGCGCGAGCCGTTCGTGCAGCGGCAGCAGCACCCGCCGGACGTCCTCGCGCCACGGGAACCGCTCGATCCCCGAGGCCAGTTGGGGCCGCCCGGCGAGGAACCGTTCCAGTGCCTCCCAGGGGTCACGCGCGGCGAACACCGTGAACGAGGCGACGAGAGGCTGCACCCGACGCCGGGGCGCGTCGAACCCTCGTGCCGCCAGGTGCAGTCGGGCCAGCGCCTCGCCCGCCGCCCCGGCGTGCGCGCGGGAGCGGAAGGGCGACCAGGACAGCGCGTCCCGGTACAGGTCCTCCCCGGCGCCGGTCGAGTGCACCTCGTACGTCCAGGTGCCGCGTGCCGCCGTGTGCAGCACCTCCACCACCGGTGCGCCGTGCTCGCGCAGGTGGCGCAGGAAGGCGTGTTCCTCCGCAAGTCCCGCCGGGGAGCGCACGGCGATGTGGTGCCGCTTCACGAACAGCCGCCTGCCGTCCCGCTCGACGACGGCCGCCGCGGACAGCGGGCGCGGGCTGCGCCACACCACCCGGGCGCCCGCCCCGACGACGTCCGTCACCTCGTCGTCGGTCAGCGGCGCCCAGTCGGGCTCGACCGGATCGGTGCCGAGACCGTGGGCCAGATGTGAACTCACGGGGTCTTCACCGCCGTTGTGCCGCGCAGAGCTTCCAGGACCCGGCGCTCGGTGGCCGCGAACCCGGGCGCGGTGAAGTCCTCCGCCCCGCGCGGGCGGGCCAGCGGTACCTCCACGCGGGCGACGACACCGGCCGGGCGCGGCGACAGGACGTGCACGGTGTCCGCGAGCAGCACCGCCTCGCGGATGTCGTGGGTGACCAGCAGCACCGTCCAGCGATGGCGTTGCCACATCTGCGCCAGCCACAGCTGCATCTCGGTGCGGGTCAGCGAGTCCAGCGCCCCGAACGGCTCGTCCAGCAGCAGCACCGGACGCTCCAGGACGACCGTGCGCAGCAGCGCGGCCCGTTGCCGCATGCCGCCGCTGAGCTGCGAGGGGTACGCCTTCTGGAAGCCGTCGAGCCCGAAGTCGGCGAACAGCGCGTCGGCCCGCGCCCGGGCCTCCTTCCTGCGCACACCCTGCGCCTCCAGGCCGAGCGCGGTGTTGTCCAGCACGGTCCGCCACGGGAACAACAGGTCCTTCTGCGGCATGTAGGCGACCTTGCCGGAGTGCACCCCGGCCGGTTCGCCCTCCACCAGCACCCGGCCGGTCGTCGGCCGGTCGAGTCCCGAGACGAGGTTGAACAGCGTGCTCTTGCCGCTGCCGCTCGGCCCGATCACGGCCGCGAACTCGCCCTGCTCCACCGACAGTTCGAGACCGCGCAGTACCTCCAGCGAGCCGAAGGACCTACCCACCTCCTCGATCCGCAGACTGCTCATGACGTCTCCTCCCGCTGCGCCCGCTCCCACGGCAGCACCAGCCGCTGCAGCAGGCAGGTCGCCCCGAACAGCGCGATGCTCAGCGCCGCCGTCACCCCGACCGCCGCGAACACCAGGTCCGTCCGGAACGCGCTCTTCTGCGCCTGCATATAGATCCCGAGCCCGGCCTCCGCACCCGCGTACTCCGCGAACACGGCGCCGACGACGGCGTAGGTGATGCTCACCCGCAGGCCGGCGAAGAAGTACGGCATCGCGCTCGGTACCCGCACCAGCCGGAACGTCCGCAGCCGGCCGGCGCCCAGCGAGCGCAGCAGCCGCATCGCCTCACGGTCGGTCGCGGCGAACCCGGCGGCCAGGTTGGCGGCGAGCGGGAAGAACGTTGTCAGCGTCACCACCAGCATCTTCGGCAACAGCCCGAAACCGAACCAGATGATGAGCAGGGGAGCCACGGCGACGATCGGGACGGTCTGCGAGGCGACCAGGAGCGGGTAGAGCCCGCGGCGGGCCGCCGCCGAGAAGTCCAGGAGCACGGCGACCAGCCAGGCCGCCGCGAACGACAGCGCGAAGCCGAGCAGGGTCTCCTGGAGCGTGGGCACGGTCTGCGCCCACAGGTCCGCGCGGTTGGCCCAGCCCTGCTCCAGCACCCGCGCCGGCGACGGCAGCATCGTCGGATCGACGCCCGCCCCGGTCACGTACAGCTGCCAGCCGCCGACGACGACGGCCAGCACCAGCAATGGCGGCCACAACGACCGCAGCACCGACTTCACTTGGCGCTCCCCGCGTCCTTCGAGGCGGGCAGATAGGCGTTGGTGAAGAACGACGTGGCGTCCGGGGCCTCGGTCAGCCTGCTGCCGTTCGCGTCGCTCAGCAGCCCGGCCCGGTACTCGAAGTCGGCGAAGGCCTGCCAGCGCTCCTCGCTCTGGGTGCCGATCGTGCCGTCGGCTGCCCGGTAGTACTCCTTGGACAGCAACTCCTCGCTCTTGCGCACGAGTTCGGTGTTGGTGAGCACGCTCTTGTTGGCGTCGACGAGGAGGTCCGCGGCCTGGTCGGGATGGTCGGCCGCGTACCTGTACCCCTGGTCGACGGCGGCCAGGAACTTCCTCGCGACCTCCGGGTGCTGCTTGAGGAACCGGTCGGAGGACGCGAGGAGCGTCGAGTAGATCGCCGGGAAGCCGTAGTCGGACAGCTGGAAGTTCTTCAGCGGCTTGCCGCTCAGCTCCGCCTCCAGCCCCTCCCAGGTCGGCATCGGCATCGCGAAGTCCGCCTTGCCCGCGTAGAGCGCCGCGTACGCCGAGGTGCTGAGGGTGACCTGCTTGAAGTCACCCTTGCCGCCCGCGTTGCGGATCACCTTCTGCAGCAGCGGCTTCTCGTAGGGCGCGCCGAAACCGGCGTACGTCTCGCCGTCCAGGTCCTTGGGGGAGGTGATGTCGGTGCGGCCGGCGCGCACGGCGATGGTGACGTTCGTCTTCTGGGTGACCGCGTAGACGGAGGTGATGTCCTGTCCGGCGGCGCGCGCCGTGGTGACGCCCTCCTGGTAGGAGATGCCGAAGTCGGCCTTGTGGCTCGCGATCAGGGTCTCGGGCGCGGTCGAACCGTAGGGCACGATCTTCAGATCGATGCCGGCGGCCTTGAACCAGCCCTTCTGCTGCGCCACGTAGATGCCGGTGTGGTTGGTGTTCGGGGTCCAGTCCAGGGCGAGGGTGACGGTCGTGGTGCCGTCCTTCGCGGTGGCGTCGGCCGAGGGGTCCGCCGAGCAGCCGGTCGCGGCGAGAACGGCCGACGCGGCTATGACGGACAGGACGGTACGGCGGTGCATGAGGGTTCCTTCGGGGGCCAGGGGGGTCGGGGCGGCGTCGGCGCGGTCACGCCCGGCGACACAGCGCGCTGTCCACCCGCTTGAAGTCGACGGCCAGCCGCCGGGTGAGCCCGCGCGCCTGGCAGGACAGGACACTCATGCGGTCACGGCCGGCAGCAGCGCGTTGGTGAAGGAGCGGTCCCAGTCCCGGTCGTGCGCGAGGGCGCCGTGCTCCGCGAGCCAGTGCGCGTACGGGCCCGTGCGCGCCGGGTCGATCACTCCCCAACGGCCTTGCGGATCCGTCCAGGTGGGTGCGATCAGGGCGAGGGAACGGGCTATCAGCGGGCGTGGGAAGTAGGGGATGACCCCTTCGAGCAGCTCCAGCGTCCGCTCGGCGTCCTGCGCGGCGGCCGCGTAGCCCCGGGCCGTGACGGCGAGGAAGTCCCGCACGAGAGAGGGCTGTTCGGCGAGCAGGCGCTCGTTCGTGCCCAGCAGGTAGCTGTGGTAGAGGGGCGCGCCGATCTCGTCGACCGGCCAGGTCACGCGCCGCTCCTCGGGGAGGTCGCCGCGCAGCGCGTCCCAGGACCAGTAGGTGCCGAAGGTGGCGTCGGCCTCGCCCGCCTCGATGTCGTCGACGGTCAGTTCGCGGGTGCCCGCGTCGATCGTGACCACCGCGTCCGGATCGCCGCCGTCGGCCGCCACCAGATGGCGGACCATGGCCAGGCCGCGCGGGGTCGGGTTCAGGGCGAGGCGACGGCCCGCGAGCTCACGGGGGCGGGTGATCCCGGTGGACGCGGTGGTCTGGATCGCCTCCAGGCCCCGGTGGTTGACGGCGGCCACCGCGATCAGCGGCTGGCCGTGCGCGGCGCGCCGGGCCAGCAGCCGGTTGGGCGGGAAGACGCCGAAGTCCACCTCGCCGCGGGCCAGGTACTCCAGGGTGTCACCGCGTCCCGGATCCTGGACCACGAGTTCCACGTCCAGCCCGGCCTGCGCGAACCAGCGGCGGGCACGGGCCACATAGAAACCGGAGGAATTGGGCCAGGGATGGAAATAGTCGAGCATGACCCGGATGTGCGGCATGAGGGAACTCCGAAGGCGGCGCGCGGGAACGCGGAAGAGTGGCGGAGGGGGAGGGATCGTGCGGCGTGCGGTGCGGTGCGGTGCGCGGTCAGACGGTCAGACGGTCAGACGGTCCGGCGACAACGGCACGCGCGGCGGTTGCCCGGGCGACAACAACAGGAGCTGCCCGCCGGGGTGGAGACCACCGGAGGCTTCGGCTCTACTGCTGCGGACACGTGAACTCCTACGCGGGGCGCCTGGGCGCGTTTCGTGCGGTCGGCGTCCCCATGGGGACCGCGTTCGACGAACGGATCCCAGACGCCCTCTCAGCCCGTCCGGGGAGGGGCTCCCGCGTAGATGGCCGAAACCATAACGGCAGCCGACGGTCCTCGCGCAACCTTGATCCGGAATATGAGACGGCCGTGATCAGTGGGTAAGACGCCCAGCTCACGGGCGTACCATCGGCCGCCATGACCACCTCCCCGCTGCCCGGCCCCCTCGTCGACGACACCTGGCTGGCCGCCCGGCTCGACGATCCCCGGCTGGTCGTCCTCGACGCCACGGTGCTGCTTCCCTCACCCCGGCACGACGGTGACCACCGCAGTGCGAGCGGCCGTGAGGGATGGCTCCGACGACACCTCCCCGGGTCCCGGCACGCCGACCTGACCGGGGACTTCTCCGACCGCGACGCGTCCTGCCACTTCACCGTGCCGGGTCCGCGGGCGCTGTCCCGCGCGCTCGCCCGGGTCGGCGTGGGGGAGGGCGGCGCGGTGGTCGCGTACGACACCGCGGGTGGGATCTGGGCGGCCCGGCTGTGGTGGATGCTGCGGGCGATCTCCGTGCCGGCGGCCGTGCTCGACGGGGGCCTCGCGGCCTGGGAGTCGGCGGGACGGCCGCTCGCGTCCGGCGACGACCCGGTGCCGGTGCCCGAGGTGACCCCCGTGACGCCCGTCCCGCGTCCCGAACTGTGGACCGATGTCCACGCGGTGGAGGCCATCAGCCGGGGAGAGCGGCCCGGCACACTGGTCTGCGCGCTGCCCGCGGCCGGCTTCGACGGGTCGGCCCCCACCCGGTACAGCCGACGCGGACACATCCCCGGGAGCCGGAGTCTTCCCGGTCGCGAACTCCTGGACGGCGAAGGGCGCGTGTTGCCCGCGGCCGCCCTCGCCGCGCGCGTCGGTGCCGGTCTCGACGCCGCCGACACGCCGGTCGTCCTGTACTGCGGCGGCGGCGTGTCGGCCGCCGGGGTCGCCCTCGCCCTCACCCTGCTCGGGCGCGAGGACGTGTCCCTCTACGACGGTTCGCTGGAGGAATGGTCGAAGGACCCGGCGCGACCGCTCGAGCAGGGCGACGCGGCCCGGACACGGCCGAGGCAGGACGACTGACCCGCGGCCGCCCGCTGCCTGCTGCCCCGGCGGGCCGCCTGCTGCTCCCCCGCCGCCGACGCGCCGCCGCCGACCCGTCGGCCGCCGCCCGTTCGCCCGCTGCCCCGCCGTGCCGCCGACCGCCTGTCGCCCCCTCCGCCACAGCCCCGCCGCCCGTCCACCCGCTGACCCGCTGACCTGCCGACCCGCTGACCCGCCGACGGCTAAGGCGCCTCGCTCGACGTGCGGTCCGTGGCTCCCGTCCGCCCGGTCACGCGTCCCGTACCGGACGGGCCGCGTGCCAGCGCCAGACTCAGCGGCAGGGCCGCCGCCAGCAGGCCCGCGCAGACGACCGACGCGATCGCGAACGCCGTCCGCGGCACGCCCTCCGCCGAGGACGCACCCCTCAGGTAGATCCCGGAGACCGCGCTGAGGCACACCGCCGCCGCGATCCGCTGGGTCATCTGCAGGATGCCGCCCGCCACCCCCGCCGCCTCGGCCGGGGCGTGCTGCAGGACACGCGCCTGGTTCGGGGAGACGGTCAGCCCGGCCCCGGCGCCCGAGGCCACCTGGACCGCCGCGAGCACGAGCGGCAACGCGGCGAGCGGCAGCGTCACCGCCGCCAGGGCGCCGCCCAGCAGGGCGAGGACGCCCACCGACAGACCGAGGGTGACGGTACGGGCGCCGATCCGACGCACCACCCGCCAGGCAACCGCCGACGACACCCCCATCGCGACCGCCGACGGGAGCGTCACGGCCGCCGTGGTCAGCGCCGAGAGACCGAGCCCGCTCTGCAGGAACAGCGTCAGCACCAGCCCGGCCGCCAGGGCCGCGCCGAAGTTCGCCATCGCCACCAGCGTGCCCAGCGTGTACGGCGCCGAGCGGATCAGCGAGGGGTGCACCAGCGGCACCCGCCCCCGCCGGACCCGCCACCACTGGCCCAGCACCAGCGCGCCCGCCGCGACCAGCGCCGCCGCTCCCCACAGCGCGACCGCGCCACCACTGTCCGGCGTCCGGATGAACGGGAGCATCAGCGACAGGGTCAGGGCCGCCACGCACAGCAGTCCCCACAGGTCGGGACGGCCGGGCGCCGCCACCCGCCGGGGCGGTGGCAGCCGGCGTGCCGCCAGCCACAGGGTGACCGCCCCGCACGGCGCGCTCAGCAGCAGACACAGCCGCCAGCCCGTCCCGGGACCGCACAGCGCGACCAGCGCACCGCCGAGCGCCGGGCCCAGTGCCGCCGCGACCCCGCCGGTGACCGCGTACAGGCCGAGGGCGCGGGCCCGGTCCAGGCCGTGGAAGACGTCCTGGAGCGTACCGATCACCTGGGAGTTGACCAGTCCGGCGCCCGCCCCCTGCACCAGCCGGGCCACGACCACCGTGGCCGGGTGGGTGCCGGTGGCGGCGACCAGACCGCACAGCACGAACGTCGAAAGGCCGACGAGGAACAGGTGTTTGCGGCCGCGTACGTCACCCAGACTGCCGCCCGGCACCAGGGCGAGCCCGAAGGCCAATGAGTAGCCCGAGACGATCCACTGCACGTCCGTCGCGCCGGCGGACAACGACTGGCGCAGCGCGGGGACGGCGATGTTGAGGACCGACTGGTCCAGCAGGGTCGTCGCCCCGGCCGCCAGGCAGACCGTCAGTACCCGCCGGGCCGCGCGATCATCTCCCGGAAGCATGCCGTCATGCTCACACCGCCCGGACGCTCCTGTCCCCGTCCCGGCCGGCCTGTTCGCACGATGGAAACACGCCGGGCGGGTCCGCCCGTGGGCGGCGGACCCGGTGTGGCCGGGGACGCGTCCCCCTCCCCCGAAGGCGACGCGTCCCCGGCGCTTCCCCCGGCGCCGGACTGTGGTTCGCGGGTGGCCTCACGGCTCACCAGCACATGACCGCCGTCTCGCCCGAACCCCAGCCGGAGTACAGGCGTACGCGGACGAAGTAGCGGCGGTCCCTGACGAGCCGGACCCTGATCGTGGCGTTGTGCGGAGTGCCTCCGTCGTCGTGCCCCGCGAGGAAGCGGGGCTCCCCGTCCCGCTCCTCGAAGACCACGACCATGGAGTCGCTCTCCCCGAAGGTGGCGAAGGTGTACTCGCGGGTCTCGCGCGGCTCGACGGTGAAGTCGACCTGCTCGCCCGGCCCCAGCGACAGCGGCACCGAACGGAACGGCACCAGCGCCGGCGGCCGCGCCCCCTCGGGCGGCGGATACCAGCCGAGGACGAACTCCTTGTCCAGCGGCGACAGCCCGCCGGACGGATGCACACCCCCGCGGAAGTGCTCCGGCTCCAGGATCAGCCCCGCCGAGAACGGATACTCCATGACGGACTGCGAGTCCCACACCGACCCGTTCACCTCGGCCGGGTCCAGCTTGCGCAGGATGTTGAACCAGGTCCGGTCCCGGCCCCAGTGGTTGGGCGGGCCCGCGAGGTCGGCGTACACGGCCTCGTCGTCCCAGTGGAGGCCGGCGAACGGGTTCTGGTGCTCGTGCTGCATGCCGAGCGCGTGCCCGATCTCGTGCAGGGCCGTCGCGCGCTCCCCGGGCGCGGTCAGGTCCCAGCCGAAGTTCATGGTCCGCTCGTTGAGTCCGGCCGACAGCGCGTCCCGGCCCACCGCCGACCAGGAGCCGTCACCCGGCTGGAACCCGATGCGCAGCTCCGCCTCCGAGCGGTCGGCGACCTCGGCGAAGGACACCCCGATGCCCAGCTCCCGCCACTCGCGGAAGCAGTCCCGCACCACCTCCCGCTGGTCCTCGCCGCCGACCCAGGACACCCAGCGGGTCCCCCCGGAACCCGGCAGGGCGATGACCGACCCGTCGCTCTCGCCGTCGAGGAAGCAGTAGTGCAGCACCGTGCCGTTGACCCACATCCGGCGCCCGCTCATCAGCGCGCCGAGCCGCTCGGCGGCCAGCCCCGGCGCGAAGGCGGGGGCCGACTGCTGGGCGAGCGAGCAGTAACGGGCGGTCATGGGTTCCAGGTTGCCGTCCGGGACCGGCGGCCGGCCTGAGTCGGGGGCTACTCAAGTCGTCCTGTATCAGGCGTGAGTATGCCGACTCCCCATGATGTGACGACCTTCGAACCCCAGGACACGACCCTGCGACTGCCGTGGCCGTTCACCGGCCGGGACGAGGAACTGGCGCTCGTGCGCCGCTCCTTGGCGGTGGGCCGGCCCGGCATGGTGATCACCGGACCGGCGGGCTGCGGCCGCACCCGGCTGGCCATGGAGGCGATCCGCGGCACCGACTGCGCGCGGGTGGCCGGCACCCCCGGGACCCGCGACCTGCCGTTCGCCGCCTTCGCCCACCTGCTCCCCGAGGGCGTCACCCTGCACAGGGCGGTCCAACTCCTCTCCGGCCTACGGCAATTGCTGGTCGACGACGCGCAGCTGCTGGACGACGCCTCGGCGGCCCTGCTCCACCAGTTGGCGGTCCAGGGCCGCACCCGGCTGCTGGTCCTCGTCACGGACGGGGCCCGCCCGCCCGGCGCGGTCGCCCGCCTGTGGACCGGCGAACTGCTGCCCCGCCTCGCCCTGGAGCCGCTGCCCCGCGAGGACACCGCCCCACTCCTCGACGCCGGCGCCGGTGGCCCCCTGGAGCCCCTCACCGTCGACCGCCTGCACCGTCTGTGCGGGGGCGATCTGCGCCTCCTGCGCGATCTGCTGGACGCGCTGCGCGAGCAGGGCCTGCTGACCAGGGACGCGGACACCGATGAGCGGACCTGGCGCGGCCGCGTACCGGTGACCCCGGCCCTTCGGGAACGCGCCGCCGCCGTGCTCGCCCGCACCTGTCCCGACGAACGCGAGATCCTCGACCGGCTCGCCTTCGCCGAACCGCTGCCGCTGGCGGCGGACACCCTGGACCTGAGGATCCTCGAACGCCTGGAGGCGGACGGCCTCCTCGACGTCGGCGACGACGCGACCCTCCGTCTGGCCCACCCCCTGCACGGCCCGGTCCTGCGCGCCGAGGCCGGCCGGCTGCGCGCGAGGCGGCTCACCGGCCGGCGACGGTCCACCACGTCCGCCCTCGACGCCGAGGCGGCCGAGCTGACCCGCCGGATCGAGCGGGCCGACGTCCGGACGACGCCCACGCCCGTGGGGGAGTGGGTCGTCGCCGAGGGGGAACCGGTACCGGCGCGGTACGCCGTCGTCCGCGCGCGGTTCTCACGGCTGCGGGGAGAACTGCGCGAGGCGGCGGCCTGGGCGCGGGAGGGCCTGGCCGCCGCCCCGCAGGACCGCGCCTGCTGCACCGAACTGGCGTTGGCCGCCGCACAGTCGGGCGAGACGGGCGCACCGATCGACCTCCTCGCCGAACACCCCGGCACCGCCGCCTGGCCACCGGCCGCCCGCGGAGACCTCGACACGGCCCTGAAGACACTCGAAGAGACCGGTCCCGGGACCGACGCCCCCGGGACCGACGAGTCCGGGACCGACGAGTCCGGGACCGATGAACCCGGGATCGGAGCCGGCGCCGCTGACCCCGGCGAGGCCCACGACCCCCACAACGCCATCGACCCCCACAACGCCCGCGACCCCTACAACGCCCGCGACCCCTATGTCGCCTACGACGCCGTACGCCTCGGCGACCCCCGGCGCGCGGTCCGGCTTCTCCCCTCCGACGGCTGCCTCGCCCGGCACGCCCGGGCGCTGGCCGGGGGCGACGGACCGGCGCTGGACGTGGTGGCCGCCGAGCTGGAGGAGCGCGGATTCCTGCTTTTCGCGGCCGAGGCGTACGCGCAGGCGGTACGCGTCCACCGGGACGCCGGTGCGGCCCGCACCGCCCGTACGCGCGCCGTCGCCCTGGTCCGGCGCTGCCAGGGCGCCCGCACCCCGGCCCTGTCCGGTCTCGTCCTGGGCGAACTCACCGCACGCCAAAGGCAGATCGTCACTCTCGCCGCGGCCGGCCTCAGCAACCGGCAGATCGCCGAACGCCTCACCCTGTCCGTCCGCACCGTCGGCAACCACCTCTACGGCGCCTACACCCGGCTCGGCGCGGGCGACCGCGGCGCCCTGCCATGGCTGATGGAGCAGCCTGCCTGAACGCGCCGGGCCCAGGCCGGGTCCACAAGTCCGTGTGCGTGGGCGATCCCGACAACGCGGCTGGTACGAGGGCGACCCTCTGCCCGGCGCTAGCACGCACCGGACGCCACGAGCCCTGCCCTGCGGGCAAGCGGCGCTACTTCGCGGACACGCCCCCGGGCCGCCTCACGCCGCGCCGAACGCCGTGAACGCCCATCCCGTCGCCTGGTGCAGCGCGTCGTCCGGCAGCGCGGCACGGGCGTCCCGCAGGGCCTCGGCCAGGGAGAGGCCCGCGCTGATGCCCTTGTGCAGGGCCAGCATCAGCGGGACGACCGCCGCGTCGTTGACGGGTGCGCTGCTCGCCAGCACACCCGCGGTGCCCAGCGGCAGCAACGCCGTGACCAGGCCCAGGAGTTCGTCCGCGCCGACCGAGGCGAGCCGGGCGGTGTCGCAGCTGGAGAGGATGATCCGGTACGGGCTGCGGGCGAGCCGCTCGAAGTCGTGGACGATCAGCGGGCCGTCCGCCATCCGCAGGGACGAGAACATCGGGCTGTCGCCGCGGAACGTGCCGTGCGCGGCGATGTGCGCCAGCGCGGCCCCGTCCAGCTCCTGGAGCACCCGCGACACATGGGCGTCCTCCTGCTCCAGCACGATCGGCCTGCCGTACCGCCCGGCGACCTCCGGCACCTCCGCCCCGCAGGACGCCAGCCCCGGCCCCCGCACGAGGACCTGCCGGCCGCCCGGGGGCGGTTCGGTCTCCCGTGCGCGCAGCCAGCCGCTGGCCGACGGCGACACACTCACCACCCGCTCCCGCAGCGACGGCAGCAGCGCCCACGGCACCCGGTGCAGCCGGGCCGGCGGCACCACGACCAGCGGACCCGGGCCCAGGTGCCTCGCCGCCTCACCGAGCAGCAGCTCCTCCAGCCTGCGCCCCGCCGCCTCCACCACCGGCAGCCGGGCCTCCGCGCCGGGGTGGGCCAGCCGACGCAGCCCGGCCTGTACGTGTTCGGCCTCCCGCTCCGCCTCGGCCAGCAGCCCGCCCGGGAACCGGCGCACCCGCCCGCCCCCGCACAGCAGCACCTGAACCCGCCCGTCCAGTACGGCCAGTTCGACCAGCCGTCCGTCGCCGAGCCGCTCCAGCAGCCGGCCCGCGTCGAAGCGGTCCCCGCCGAACCGGTCGCCGCCCCAGGGCGTGACCCCGCGGATGTGCAGGGTCCGGGAGCGGATCTCCCGCTCCAGGCGCCGCTGTTCACGCTCCAGCGTCGGCACCGGCCGGCCGTCCATCCGGGCGGCCTCCGCGCGGGCGGCGATCACCCGGAACGCGGTCAGCCCGCTCAGCAGCGCCGGGTCGGCCGGCGGCCGGGTGGGCGGCGTGGACAGCGCCGTGGCCCGCCACCGCTCGCTCCACACCAGCAACTGCCTCGGCCCGCCCCGCTCCAGACTGACCTCCTGGGCCAGCGCGGCCAGTTCGGCGCCCTGCGCGGTGGCCCGGGCCCGCAGCTCCGAGGCGCCCAGCGTCGTCCGGTGGTCGTCGAGGACGTCCAATCCGCGCCGGCAGGCCTCCAGCACGCCCCGGTCCGAGCCGGTGGCCCGCGCCCACAGCGCTTGCGCCGCCCAGCCCGTCATCCGTGCCAGCGGCGGCCCGCTGCGCCGGCTGCGGGCCGCGATCTGGAGGTACCGCTCGGCGTCCGTGGTCCAGTTCAGGTCCAGCGCGATCCGGCCCGCCAGCAGCCAGGCCTGCGGTGCCGCCGGCGCCTGGAAGGAGGCCAGCCGTTCGGCGAGTCTGGCGGCGTCCGCGACCAGTCGCCCCGAGCCGCGTCCGGTGGCCACCCGCGCCTCGATCAGCACCAGCCGGGCGTGTGTCTCCCACCAGGTGCGCCGCTGTCCCGCGAAGAGCCGCTCGGCCACCGCCGCGCGGGCGATCGCCGTCCCCGGATCGCCCGCCAGCCGCGCCGCCCTCGCGGCCGTCAGCAGCAGTTCCGCCTTACGGGTGGACTGCCCGCCGATGCCGTCCAGCACCCCGATCGCCGCGTCCGCCTCGGCCAGCGCCTCCGGCGCGAGACCGGCGGCCATCAGGACCTCGCAGCGCCGGATGTTGAGCATGAACGTCGGCGTGCCGAGCTTCGCGTACCGCTCCTCCGCCTCGTCGAGGAGCCGCAGCGCGGCCGGTACGTCCCCGGAGCGGAAGGCGGCGAGGCCCCGGCTCTCCACCGCGTCCGCCTTGTCGTGCTCCTGGCCGGTGGTGTCCCACAGCGCCTCGGCCGCCGTGAAGTCCGCCTCGGCCCGCTCCACCGCCCCGAGGGCCAGGTGCACGGTGGCGCGCAGGGTGAGGGCGCGCGCCGTCCAGATGACGTCGTCGGCCTGACGCAGTACGGGGATCGTCCGGCGTACGTCCTCCAGTGCCTCGCGATGGTGGCCGAGGACCCACAGGGAGTAGGCCCGCCGGTACATCACGCGGGCGCGGGTGTGGCCGGTCCCGCGCTCGACCCCCCGCTCGAAGGCGGCGAGCCCCTGCCGGGTGCGGCCCGCGTGCACCAGTGCCACGCCGAGCGTGCCGAGGACGTCCGCCTCCCGCTCGGCCGAGTCCGCGCGCGCCGCGAGGTCCCGGGCGCGCCGCAGATGGTCCAGGGCCAGACGCATGTCGCCCCAGTCCCGCTGCCAGATGCCGATCACCTGGTGGGCGACCGAGGCGTGCAACGGCGTCGGATCGGTGTCGAGCACTCCCTCCGCCCGCGACAACGCGTCGCCCGGGGCGGCGAACACCATCGGCAGCAGTTCGAGAACCGAGTCGTTTCCCGCTGTCACTCCACGGATGGTAGTGCTCCGGCCTGCGCGCCACACCGGTTCGGCACTGTATCCACCAGTAACAATTGGACGTCGTGTCAACGGAATCGGCATCGTGAGGGGGCGCGCGGCCGCAACCGCACCACCCTCATCTGCCGTCGCACCACCTGTATCAGACGGCCGTCCCGCGGGTCTTGCTGTCGACCACCGGCTGTAGGGGAGGACACGCCATGGCACCACAGCGATTCCACGAGCAGTTCGACCATCTCCAACGTGCGCTGCCCGACGTCCCGTTGGCGATGGGACCGGACGACTCCGCCGAGTTCATCTACGAAAAGGGTGTCGTCCTCGCACGCGACGGGGAGGAGGCCCGGACCGTCGAGGACGCCGTCCGCTCGCACTTCACCGCGACCGAGGGCCTGGTCCCCGACCATGTGCGCCGGGCGGGCCCGGAGACCAACCGCTCCGGCATCACCCGGATCCGGGTGGGCGACCCCGGCGAGGGCGGCCGGGGCGCCGACCACACCGTCGCCGGTGCCCTGCGCGCGCTGCGGGAGACGGAGGGCCGGGCCGGCCGCCGTCTGATCAGCCGCAACCACCTGGTGTCGATCGCCGTCAACGCCTGCCCCGGCGACGAACCGGTGCCCGCCCCGCGCAGCGCCCGGCCCAACCCCGCCCCGGCACCGGCCGCCCGTGCCGCGCAGGGCACGGAGGGTGCGGAGGGCTCCGGCGCCGTCGGCGTGCTCGTGATCGACACCGGCCTGACCCACGACTACCGCTCCTACCCGCTGCTGGCCCGCACCGAGGGCGACGCCCAGGTCAGGGAGACCGACGAGGACGGGATCCTCCAGCAGTACGTCGGCCACGGCACGTTCATCGCGGGGCTCGTCGCGGCCGTCGCGCCGGACACCGACGTCACCGTGCGGGGCACCCTCAACGACGCCGGCGCGATCCTGGAGTCCGAGTTCGGCGAGCGGCTCTTCGACGCCGTCGAGGACGGCTGGCCGGACATCATCAGCCTCTCCGCGGGCACCTCCAACGGCCGGGTCGACGGCCTGCTCGGCGTCGCCGCGTTCATGGAGGAACTCCGGGACCGGGGAACCCTGTTGGTGGCGGCCGCCGGCAACAACGGCAGTGCCGCGCCCTTCTGGCCCGCCGCCTACGCCTCGCTGCCCGAGTACGCCGACGCGGTGCTGTCGGTCGGCGCGCTGCGCGGCGACGGCGAGTTCGGCGCCTGCTTCAGCAACCACGGCCCCTGGGTGAGGGTCTACGCCCCCGGCGAGCGCCTCACCAGCGCCCTCACCGGCTTCGACAGCCCCGTCCCGTACGTCTACCAGCACTCCACCTACGAGGCCTGCCGCTACGGCTTCAGCTACTCCTGCACCTGCCGCTCCCCGCGCCACACCGGGGTGTTGAGCGAGGCGCAGCAGGTCACCCCGGGCAAGCCGGACCAGGTGATGTTCGAGGGGCTGGCGTCCTGGAGCGGCACCTCCTTCGCGACGCCGCTGGTGGCCGGGCTCGTCGCGGCCCACATGACCGCCGACGGGCTGACCGATCCACGGGCCGCCGCCCGCCGACTCCTCGCCACCGGTTCCGAGTTCGCCGAGGTGCGGGGTGCGCACGTGCCCGCACTGCTTCCGCCCACCTGGCAGCCGGCCCAGGTGGGTCCGGCGTGAGGCCGGCATGAGGTCCGAGAGGTGCCCCGCCACGGCGTACGATGACAGGCCGTACACGAGGGGTGGGGCCGTGGACCGTACTGATGTCGGCGCGCTCGTCCAGTCCGCCGTCGACGGTGACACGGCGGCCTGGAAGGCGCTGGTGGACGGGCTGAGTCCATTGGTGTGGTCGGTCGTGCGCGCGCATCGGCTCTCCGACGCCGACGGGCACGAGGTGTACCAGACGGTGTGGTTCCGCTTCGCCCAGCATCTCGGGCGGATCCGTGAGCCGCACAAGGCCGGTTCGTGGCTCGCGAGCACCGCGCGCAACGAGTGCCTGAAAGTGATCAAGAGCTTAAGGCGGCTGACGCCGACCGACGATCCGCTGCTGCTCGACCGGGCCAGCGAGGATCTGACTCCTGAGCAGTCGGTCCTCGACTCGGAGGAGGCGGCCGCGCAGAGCGAGCGGGTCCGGTTCCTGTGGCAGGAGTTCGAGGCGCTCGGCGAGCGCTGCCGGCAGCTGCTGCGGGTCCTGATCGCCTCGCCGCCGCCCAGTTATCAGGAGGTGTCGGCCGCCCTGGGCATCGCCGTCGGCAGCATCGGACCGATGCGCCAGCGATGTCTGCGCCGCCTGCGCGCCCGACTCGACGCACGGGGAGCCCTGTGAACGGCATGAACGGTACGAACGGCGTGAACGACGACGAGCCCGACGACATCTTCGGCGAAGTCCCCTTCGTCGACGAGGAGTTCGACCACGACCGGCTGGAGGAGGAACTCCGCCAGGCCGCCGCCATCCTGGATCCGGTCCCCGCCGAGCTGCGGCGAGCCGCCATCGAGGCCTACGCGCTGCACGACCTGGACGCGCGGATCGCCGAGCTGACGTTCGACTCCTTGGTCGACGCCATCCCGGTGCGGGGAGCGGTGGACGTGCCGCGGATGCTGACCTTCCACACGGGCGGGCTGACGGTCGACGTGGAGGTGACCGACGACGGACTGATGGGTCAGCTGCTGCCGCCCCAGTCGGCGTCGATCGAGGTCCTGCACGGTCCCCGGGCGAGCGCCTCGCCCACCGCCGACGACATGGGCCGCTTCGCCTGCGACGCGCCTCCCGGCGGGCCGTTCGCCCTCCGGCTGCGGACCGACGCGGAGGTCGTCGTGACGGAGTGGCTGCGCGCCTGAGACCAACGACGACGGACGGCCTCCACGGCCCCCGGACGACGATCCCCCACCGCGAGGCGACCCGGCCGTCCGGGACCGCGAGCCGCGGCCCCGGCAGCCGGTTGACGGCGCGTCGACCGGCGGGCCGATCGGTGGCGGGGGCCCGGCAGGCCCCGGCCACGGCGGGGTCCTCGGTCGTGTCGCCCACCGTCACCCGGGCCGGGCGGCCTGGCCGGTGCGCGTGCGGGTGCGGGGGCCTCGGGTCAGGCGGACAAGGTGTCCACGAGGGCCGCGAGAGCCGAGGCGAGCCGGGTGAGGCCCGGCCCGGCCGGTCCGCCCGGCTCGGTCATGTACGTGTCCCGGCGGATCTCCACCATCAGCGCGCTCACCCGCGGTTCCTTGCCATAGTGCTCCAGGGGCACATAGGCACCGGCGAACGGGCTGTCGAGCCCGGTTTCCCCGACCGCCTCCCCGAACGCCTTGCGCGCGGCGGCGAGCAGCTCGGGCGGGGTGTGGAAGGCGTCGGTGCCGAGGCAGACCGGCGGCCGCGGTCCCTCGCCGTGCAGCTCGTAGGGCAGCGGCTCGGTGGGGTAGGAGTGCACATCGACGACCACGGCCCGTCCGACGGCCGCCAGCCGCTCGGCGACGGCGTCGGTCATCGCCTGCGCGTACGGCCGGAAGTAGCGGGCGACGAGCGGCTCGGGGTCGGTCTCCTGCGGTCGCAGCACCTCGCGGTGCGTGGTCCGCGTGTACACGGCCCCCATGCCGACGGCCCGCATCTCCTCGCGCTCGTCCGGGAACCGCTCCGGATCGACGACCAGCCGCGACAGCCGGTTCACGAACCGCCAGGGCGTCACCCCCGCCAGCCGCGCCGCCGCCTCGGCGATCTCCGCGGTGTGCGAGTCGGTGATGTGGTCCAGCTCCCGCTCCAGCGCCCCGTCGTCCAGCACGATGCCCGCCCGCACCCCGGCCGGTATCTCCCTCGCCGAGTGCGGCACATGAAGGATCACCGGCGAGTCGGCGGCGCCGGGGAGGAAGGAGAAGGACGGTGCGGCAGGGGTCATGAGGCTGCTCCGGGGGCGTGGACGGTGGGTGTGGCGCATGATCAAGATGCCATATCGGCCCGTCCGGGTGACCTGTGCAGCCGTCGCCGTCCCGGAAGCCGGCTTCCCGAGTGCCGAGTGCCGAGTGCCGAGTGCCGAGGGCCGTGCGAGCGGTGCCGGACACACGGCCGCCCCGGCCGGGAGAGACCCGGCCGGGGCGGAGGTGGGTGTCGCGGTGCGTCAGCTCAGGGACGCCAGGGCCTCGTTCCAGGTGGCCGACGGACGCATGAACGCCGCCGCCTTCGCCGGGTCGGGCTGGTAGTAGCCGCCGATGTCGGCGGGCTTGCCCTGGACGGCGTTCAGCTCGTCGACGATGGTCTGCTCGCTCGCCGCGAGGGTCTCGGCGAGCGGGGCGAAGGCCTTGGCCAGGTCCGCGTCGTCGGTCTGCGCGGCCAGCTCCTGCGCCCAGTACAGGGACAGGTAGAAGTGGCTGCCGCGGTTGTCGATGCCGCCGACGCGACGGGTCGGGGACTTGTCCTCGTTCAGGAAGGTCGCCGTGGCGCGGTCGAGCGTGTCGGCCAGGACCTTGGCGCGGGTGTTGCCCGTGAACTCGGCGTACTGCTCGAAGGAGGGCACGAGCGCGAAGAACTCGCCCAGGGAGTCCCAGCGCAGGTAGTTCTCCCTGACCAGCTGCTGGACGTGCTTCGGCGCGGAGCCGCCGGCGCCCGTCTCGAACAGGCCGCCGCCCGCCATCAGCGGGACCACCGACAGCATCTTGGCGCTGGTGCCCAGCTCCAGGATCGGGAAGAGGTCGGTCAGGTAGTCGCGCAGCACGTTGCCGGTGACGGAGATGGTGTCCTCGCCGCGGCGGATGCGCTCCACCGACAGCTTGGTCGCCTCGACCGGGTTGAGGATCCGGATGTCCAGGCCCTCGGTGTCGTGCTCCGGCAGGTACGCGTTGACCTTGGCGATCAGGTTCGCGTCGTGGGCGCGGGTCTCGTCCAGCCAGAACACGGCCGGGTTGCCGGTGGCGCGGGCGCGGGTGACGGCCAGCTTCACCCAGTCCTTGATCGGCGCGTCCTTGGTCTGGCAGGCGCGGAAGATGTCGCCCGCGGAGACCGTCTGCTCGATCAGCGCGTTGCCCGCCCCGTCGACGAGGCGGACCGTGCCGGTGGTCGGGATCTCGAAGGTCTTGTCGTGGCTGCCGTACTCCTCGGCCTTCTGCGCCATGAGGCCGACGTTCGGGACGGAGCCCATGGTCGACGGGTCGTAGGCGCCGTGGGCGCGGCAGTCGTCGAGCACGGCCTGGTAGACGCCGGAGTAGGAGGAGTCCGGCAGCACCGCGAGGGTGTCGGCCTCCTGGCCGTCCGGGCCCCACATGTGACCGGAGGTGCGGATCATGGCCGGCATCGAGGCGTCGACGATCACGTCGGACGGCACGTGCAGGTTGGTGATGCCCTTGTCGGAGTCGACCATGGCCAGCGCCGGGCCCTCGGCGAGCTCGGCGTCGAAGGAGGCCTTGATCGCGGCGCCGTCCGGCAGCGACTCCAGGCCCTTGTAGATGCCGCCCAGACCGTCGTTCGGGGTCAGGCCGGCCGCGGCGAGCGTCCGGCCGTACTGCGCGAAGGTCTTCGGGAAGAAGGCGCGGACCACGTGACCGAAGATGATCGGGTCGGAGACCTTCATCATCGTGGCCTTGAGGTGCACGGAGAACAGCACGCCCTCGGCCTTGGCCCGGGCGATCTGCGCGGTGAGGAACTCGCGCAGCGGCGCGACGTGCAGGACGGAGGCGTCGACGACCTCGCCCTCGAGGACCGGTACCGACTCGCGCAGCACCTTGGTGGAGCCGTCGTCGCCGACCAGCTCGATCCTCAGGGAGCCGGCCTCGGAGATCACGACCGACTTCTCGGTGGAGCGGAAGTCGTCCACGCCCATGGTGGCGACGTTGGTCTTGGACTCCGGCGACCAGGCGCCCATGCGGTGCGGGTGGGTCTTCGCGTAGTTCTTGACCGACGCGGGGGCGCGGCGGTCGGAGTTGCCCTCGCGCAGGACCGGGTTCACGGCGGAGCCCTTGACCTTGTCGTAGCGGGCCTGGATCTCCCGCTCCTCGTCGGTCTTCGGGTCGTCCGGGTAGGCCGGCAGCGCGTAGCCCTGCGCCTGGAGCTCGGCGACCGCGGCCTTGAGCTGCGGGATCGACGCCGAGATGTTCGGCAGCTTGATGATGTTGGCCTCGGGCGTCTTGGCCAGCTCACCGAGCTCGCTCAGCGCGTCCGGGATCCGCTGGTCCTCGGTCAGGTACTCCGGGAACACGGCGATGATCCGCCCGGCCAGCGAGATGTCCCGCGTCTGGACGGCGACACCCGCCTGCGAGGCGTACGCCTGGACCACCGGCAGGAAGGAATACGTCGCCAGGGCCGGGGCCTCGTCAGTGTGCGTATAGATGATGGTCGAGTCAGTCACCGGGTGCTCCGCTCCACGTCTGCAACATTGCTCGACATCAAGATATCTCGTGACCGGCGTCGGCTCGACAGGGGTCTCCTCACACTCCGGGATGTCCGGGTGGGCCGGCGGGGCAACCGAAGCGTCCGTTCTCGTGGTCATGCAGGTGTACAGCGTCGACCTCATCCGACGGCCGGACCGACCACCCGGCCGCCCGAGCGAAAGCGGATCATGAGATATCGCAGCAGAGTGACGGCCCCGGCGGCCGCGCTGATCGGCACGGCGGCAGTTCTGGCCGGGGGAAACCCGGCGTACGCGGGCGCGAAGACCGATGACGGCCCGGCCCCCGAGACGGCCCCCGAAGCGGCCCCCGAGACCCTCGGTGACCCTGTCTTCCCGGCCCTCGGCAACGACGGCTACCGCGTCGACGCCTACCACCTCGACTTCTCCTACGACGCCTCGACCGCCCTGGTCGACGCGACGGCGACCCTGGAGCTGCGCACCACCCAGGCCCTCACCCGCTTTTCGCTGGACGCTCTGGGTCTGGACATACGCGCGGTCCTCGTCGACGGTCGGCCGGCCATCTTCGAACAGGTGGACGAAAAGCTGCGGATCACCCCGGCCCTGCCGCTGCCCGCCCGGGCCCGGGCCGCCGTGTGCGTGACCTACACGGCGGACCCGCGCCGTGCGCTCGCGCACACCGCGTGGGTGCCGACGGCGGACGGGTTCGCGATCTGTCCCCAGCCGGACTCGGCGCACACCGTCTTCCCCTGCAACGACCACCCGTCGGACAAGGCGGACTTCACCTTCCGCATCACCGTCCCCGCCGCCCTGCGGGCCGTCGCGAGCGGCTCCCTCGTGTGCACCGAGGATCTGGCCGGCGACCGGACCGCGTACACCTACCGCTCCCGCTCGCCGATCGCCACGGAGCTGGTGCAGATCACCGTCGGCGACTATGTCGTGAAGGAGCGCCGGGGGCCGCACGGACTGCCGCTGCGCGACGTCGTCCCGACCGCGCGGGCCGAGGCCCTGGAGCCCGCCCTCGCGCTCACCCCGGGCCTGGTCGAGTGGATCGAGGCACGGCTGGGGGCCTACCCGTTCGAGACGTACGGACTGCTGCCCTGCAACTCCGACGACCCGAGCGCCTTCGACTTCACGGGCCTGGAGACCCAGACCCTCACCCTGTACAAGCCGAACTACCTGCTCCAGGCTGAGCCGAAGATCGGCTCGCACATGATGCACGAGCTGGTCCACTCCTACTTCGGCAACAGCGTCAGCCCCGCCACCTGGGCCGACCTGTGGCTCAACGAGGGCCACGCCGACTTCTACGGGCTGCTCTACCGCTACGAGCGGGGCTGGGCGGACTCCCTGGGCCTGACCACCTTCGAGGCCCGGATGAAGGACACCTACGCGCGCGGCGACCAGTGGCGCAAGAGCTCCGGCCCGGTCGCCGCGCCGAACGCGGTCGACCTCTTCGACAGCCAGCGCTACCTGGGCGGCGTCCTCGTCCTGTACGCGCTGCGGCAGCTCATCGGCGAGGACGCCTTCCACGCGGTCGAGCGGGCCTTCCTGGCCCGCCACCGCAACTCCTCGGCGTCGACGCAGGACTACATCGCCATCGCCTCGCACACCTGCGGGCAGGACGTGTCCGGCTTCCTGGGGGACTGGCTGTACGGCACGACGACACCGAGGATGCCCGGCCATCCGGACTGGACGGTCACCCCGGTGACGCCGTCCCTCACCGCCCCGCGCCGGCAGTCGGGCGCGCGCCCGCACGAGAACTCGGCCACGCTCTGACCCGGCGGCCGACGCCCTCGGCCGCCGTCAGTCGTGCAGGGCGGTCATCCCGCCCTGCACGAAGTCGTCGCCGGTCCGCTGCTGCGGGATGACGACCGTGCCCGACTGCAACGCCACCGTGCGGGCCGGCGCCGGGATCCGGATGCCCTCCTCGCGGTAGCGGCGGTGCAGCCGCTTGATGAACTCGTGCTTGATCCGGTACTGGTCGCTGAACTCGCCGACGCCCAGGATCACCGTGAAGCCGATCCGCGAGTCGCCGAAGGTGTGGAAGCGGATGGCGGGTTCGTGGTCCGGGAGGGCGCCGTCGACGCCCGTCATGACCTCCGCGATGACCTCCGAGGTCACCCGTTCCACCTGCTCCAGGTCGCTGTCGTAGGCCACGCCCACCTGCACCAGGATCGTCAACTGCTGCTCGGGACGCATGTAGTTGGTCATGTTCGTCTTGGCGAGCTGCCCGTTGGGGATGACGACGAGGTTGTTGGAGAGGGCGCGCACGGTCGTCTGACGCCAGTTGATGTCCTCGACATAGCCCTCCTCGCCGCTGCTCAGCTTGATGTAGTCACCGCGCTGGACGGTCTTGGAGGCCAGGATGTGGATGCCCGCGAACAGGTTCGCGAGGGTGTCCTGCAGGGCCAGCGCGACGGCCAGACCGCCGACGCCCAGGGCGGTGAGCAGCGGGGCTATGGAGATGCCCAGCGTCTGGAGCACCACCAGGAAGCCGATCGCCAGGACCAGGATCCGGGTGATGTTCACGAAGATCGTGGCCGACCCGGCGACTCCGGAGCGCGAGGAGGTCACCGACTGCACGAGCCCGGCGACGACCCGCGCCGCCGACACGGTCACCACGAAGATCAGCAGCACCGTCAGGCACTGGTTGACGGTGTGCTGGACGGCCTTCGTCAGCGGCAGCACCGCGGCCGCGGCCGCCGCGCCACCGGCGATCATCGACCACGGCACCACCGTGCGCAGCGCGTCCACGACGACGTCGTCGCCGCTCCACCTCGTGCGCTTGGCGTGCTTCGCCAGCCAGCGCAGCAGTGTGCGAGACAGGAAGGCGGCCAACAGGCCGGTGGCCAGGGCGATTCCGGCGATGACCGAGTCGTCCAGGGTCAGGGCGCGGTTCACCGGTCACCTCCGGGAAGTCGATCCGCGGCACGGGAGGTCGCCGACGGCCGGATGCGAAGTCTCGTCACGATGTCACCTGTTCGGTTCCGGGATGTGCGGTCGCGCCCGCCGTTCTCGCAGCGGTCGCGACCGCTCATCCTGCCGTATCCGGCACGGGAGTTCGTACCCGAGGATCCGGTCGCGGTGGCGGGATCCCGCAGCTCAGACGATTCCCTCGGCCAGTCCGGCCTGCTCGCGGTCCGATCCGTGGGCCGCTGTGGTGGGCGTCCCGTACGAACGGCGGGCCACGAACCACCACACCGTGGCGAGGAGCAGTACGACGGCCGGCGCCACGGACGCGTGGTTCATCGTGTCCACCGTCACCGGCGACGACTGGGACAGGACCCAGAACGGGCGCGTGCCGCACAGGGAACGGCTGTGGACGGCCGCCCTGCCGAACCGCACCCTGCGCCTGACGGCCGGCTGGGCGCACCGGGTCGACCCGGGGGACGGTCCCGTCCATGTGAGCGTCCGGCCGTGAGGCGGCCCGAGGCCTCGCGGGTGCCTCAGATGACCTTCATCCGCACCAGCGCACCGAGCGTCAGCGCCCCCGGCACCAGCGGCAGCCACACCGTGATGATCCGGTAGCCGAGCACCACGGCCGTGGCCAGGGCCACCGGACCGCCCGCCGCCACCAGCGCCACGATCAGCGCCGCCTCCACCGAACCGATCCCGCCCGGCGTCGGGACCAGCGCGACGGCCACCGTCGCCGCCAGGTACGCGACCGCCATGTGCGCCACCGGCACCGGCAGCCCCAACGCCTGCCCCACCGCGGCCAGACCGGCCGCCTGGAGCACCGGGAACGCCAGCGAGCCGCCCCACAGGGCCAGCGCCCGGGCCGGGCGGGAGTGCACCGAGCGCGCCTCGCCCAGTGCGGTGCGCAGGAAGGAGCAGACCGCCGACCGCAGCCGCCGTACGAGGGTGAGCGCGCCCGCCACCACCAGCACGGCCGCCCCGAGGACGCCCAGCAGCGGGCCGAGCGCACCGCCGGGCAGCAGGGAGCCGAGCCGCAGCGCGTCGGGGAAGACGAGCAGCAGAACGGTCAGCAGGCCCACCCGGGCCACGCCCTCCGCCATCAGGTACAGCGCGAGGGCAGCGGAGGAGCGGGCCAGGGGCACTCCGCACACGGTCATGAACCGCAGGTTGACCGCGCTCGCGCCCAGCCCCGTCGGCAGCAGGTGGTTGGCCGCGCCGGCCGCGAACTGCGCGGCCAGCAGCCGCCGTCCGGGCAGCCGCTCCACCACCGCGCCCTGCCGGGTGACGGCCGCCGCCACCCACGTCAGACAGGTCGCTCCGATCGCGACCAGCAGCCAGGGCCACTGCGCGCTCCGCAACTGTGCGAAGCCCTCGACGAGAACGGACCGGTGCCGCACCGCGACCACGGTGACGAGCAGGAGCGGAAGCAGACAAAGGACCTGACGCACCGGCACGCGCCGGGCCGGCCTGCCCGGAGGAAGGGGAAGGGGAACCGCTGTCACACTCGGAGAGGTTCTCGGCACGGCGCCAACGGCGGGTTGCGGAAGCGGGGACAAAACATTACGTACGGTCATCGGGTCCCTCGTCTGATCCTGTGCCTGATCCGCTGTCCGACGGGATGCGGGGAGAAAGTTGACCTCAAGGTTGCTTGAGGTTCTACGGTCACTCCCATGAGCATGGAGAGCACCGCCTGGACGCAGCTTTACAGCGTCATGAACGCCCAGCAGGAACGCCGCCCCTTCGACCGGGTGACATTGCGCCGCATCGGCGCATTCGCCCGCCCGCACCGCCGCCGGATCGCGACTTTCGTCCTGCTGGGGGTGCTGACCGCGCTGCTGGCCGTCGCCACCCCCGTCCTCGCCGGACGGGTCGTCGACGCGATCGTGTCGCACGGCGACGCGGACGCGGTCGTCCGGCTGTCCCTGCTCATCGCGGTCATCGCGGTGCTGGAGGCGGCGCTCGGCATCCTGGGCAGGAGGCTCTCGGCGACGCTGGGGGAGGGGCTCATCCTCGATCTGCGCACGGCCGTGTTCGATCATGTGCAGCGGATGCCGGTCGCGTTCTTCACACGTACCCGTACGGGAGCGCTCGTCTCCCGACTCAACAACGACGTGATCGGCGCCCAGCGCGCCTTCAGCAACACCCTCTCCGGCGTGGTCTCCAACCTGGTCACCCTGGTGCTCACCCTCGCCGTCATGCTCACCCTGTCCTGGCAGGTCACCCTGCTCGCGCTGGCGCTGCTGCCGGTCTTCGTGCTCCCGGCCCGGCGGATGGGCAGCCGGATGGCGGGCATGCAGCGCGAGGCGGCCACGCTCAACGCGGCGATGGGCACCCGGATGACCGAGCGCTTCTCGGCGCCCGGCGCCACCCTGATCAAGCTGTTCGGCCGGCCCGAGGAGGAGTCGGCGGAGTTCGCGGCCCGGGCCGCCCACGTCCGGGACATCGGCGTCCGTACGGCCACCGCCCAGTCGGTCTTCATCACCGCGTTGACGCTCGTCTCCGCCCTGGCCCTCGCCCTCGTCTACGGCCTCGGCGGCCGTCTCGCGCTGAACGGCACCCTCGAACCGGGCGCCGTCGTCGCCCTCGCCCTGCTCCTGACCCGTCTGTACGCCCCGCTGACCTCCCTCGCCGGGGCCCGGGTGGAGGTGATGAGCGCGCTGGTCAGCTTCGAGCGGGTCTTCGAGGTGCTCGACCTGAAGCCGCTGATCGAGGAGAAGCCGGACGCCCGCGAGGTGCCGCCGGGCCCCGTCTCCGTCGAGTTCGACGAGGTCCGCTTCGGCTACCCGTCCGCCGACAAGGTCTCCCTGGCCTCCCTGGAGGAGGTCGCGGCCCTCGACTCCCGCGGCGGCGCCGAGGTCCTGCACGGCGTCTCCTTCCGCGCCGCTCCCGGGCAGACCGTCGCCCTCGTCGGCTCCTCGGGCGCCGGCAAGTCGACCGTCGCCCAGCTCCTGCCGCGTCTGTACGACGTCGACGCGGGCGCCGTCCGGATCGGCGGGGTCGACGTCCGTGATCTGAGCGCGGGCTCCCTGCGGGCCACCCTCGGCATGGTCACCCAGGACGGCCACCTCTTCCACGACAGCGTCCGCGCGAACCTGCTGCTGGCCCGACCCGGGGCCACCGAGGACGAACTGTGGGACGCCCTGCGCCGCTCCCGCCTCGACGACCTCGTCCGCTCCCTCCCCGACGGCCTCGACACGGTCGTCGGGGAACGCGGCTACCGCCTCTCCGGCGGTGAGCGCCAGCGCATGACCATCGCCCGGCTGCTGCTGGCCCGCCAGCGTGTCGTCATCCTCGACGAGGCCACCGCGCATCTCGACAACACGTCCGAGGCGGCCGTCCAGGAAGCCCTCGCCGAGGCCCTCGCGGACCGTACGGCGATCGTCATCGCCCACCGGCTGTCGACCGTGCGCGCCGCCGACCTGATCCTCGTCGTCGAGTCGGGCCGGGTCGTGGAACGCGGCACCCACGACGAACTCCTCGCGGCCGGCGGCCGGTACGCGGAGCTGCACCGGACGCAGTTCGACCAGCCGGGGATGACGGACGCGGCCGTGCGCTGAGGCGGGTCGAGGCGGGTCGAGGCGGGTCGAGGGCGGCGCGCCGACGGGCCGTCCGCTCCCCGCGCAGCACCGGCCCGCGTCGCTCCGGCCGCCGACGCCGGACCCGCTGCCCGCGCCGCCTCCGGAAGGTCAGCGCTTGGCGAGCAGATCCGCCGGGAAGGCGCCGGCGGCGAGCGCGGTGCGTACGAAGCCCGTGCCGAGCTCGGTCAGCCGGGCCACGCCCTCCGCGCCCAGGTGTGCGTACGGGGCGCGGTCCAGCCGGTCCGTCTCCCGCTCGATCTCCTGGCGCAGCTCGCGGCCCTGCTCGGTCAGTTCCCCGTCCTCGTCCACCAGGCCGCGCTCCCGCAGCCGACCGGCCGCCGCGTCCCAGTCCTCCCGGCTCCAGCCGCGGGTGTCGAGCACCCACTTCGGTGACATGCCCTTGCCGGTCGCCGTGTGGGTCACCATGGCCTCCAGGCCGTCGAGTCCCGCGGCCATCAGCACGGCGAGGTGCCCGTCGCCCCGGTGCTCGCGCAACAGCGTGGCCGCGTGCCAGTACGCCAGGTGCGGCTCCTCGGGGACCGGCAGGTCGGCGTGGGCCGAGTACAGGGGCCGGGCGCTGCGCGAGCAGGCCTCGGTGGCGCGCAGGGCGAGCCGTGCCGCCTCCGCCATCTCCGCGGACGCGACCACGTCCGCGCCCAGTTGGCGGCGCAGTGTCGAGTCGACGGCGCGCGTGCGTGCGGCCAGCACCTGTTCGGGCGTGGCCGACTCCCAGACCGCGGGCACGTAGCGGGCGACGAGTGTGTGCTTGTAGTTGTAGAACGTCGCCGTCACCGCGCCGGCTCCCACCGGTCCCAACGCGGCCGCCCGCACGGCGAAGTTGACGGCCCGCGGGTGGGTGACGCCGAGCGCGCCCAGCTCCCGGCCCACGTCGGGGGAGAAGTAGTGCGTCGCGTGCAGCGAGTTGAGTGTGCTGTGACAGTGGCGGCCCGCGCGCGGGTCCGGAGCGACGGTGGTCATGGCGGGCACGATACCGACCGGTCGGTAACTTTTCCAGGCCGGTGGCACGAAAGTCGCACGGGGCTCCGCTCGGCCGTCCCGCCGCGCTTTTCCCATAAAGGTCTGTCCGTTGCGGATCCGGACGCGGATTGGTCCAGGAAGAGAAATTCTCCGATCGGGTGATCGACCAATCCGTATCGCGTTCAGGCCCGGATTCCCCACGTGACGAACAGCGAGAAGAAACAGCGAAATCCCGGTGGTCGGACGCGGCCGGCGCTCGGTGCGTTCAGCGGCGCCGTCGCGGGATTCGCCGCGCTCGCTGTCGCGGAACTGGTATCGGGGTGGGTGCGTCCGCAGGCCGGTCCGGTCGTCGTGGTGGGAGGTGCGGCGATCGACCGCACGCCCGCGTCCGTGAAAGCGTGGGCGATCCGGAATTTCGGGACCAACGACAAAATCGTTCTCCAGCTCGGAATCCTTGTCGTACTCGCGCTGTTCGCGCTCGCCCTGGGCGTTCTCGCGCTGCGATATCGGCGGACCGGGTCAGCCGGAGTGCTTCTGTTCGGCGTTGTGGGCGCGGCAGCGGCGATCAGCCGCCCGGATCGCACGGGACTCACCGACACGCTGCCCTCCGTCGCGGGTGCGGTCGTCGGGGCCGGTCTTCTGTTCCTCCTTGTCGGCCGCCTCCGGATCCGGGGACCGGCGCCGAGCGGACCCGAGGCCGCGGAAGGCGACACGTTCCGCAGGCCGCAACGGGAACGCCGTGAGTTCGTGCTCGCGGCGAGCGCGGCCGTAGCCGCGTCCGTCGGGGCCGGAGCGCTCGGCCGGGCCCTGGTCGGGTCGAGCGGCGGCGACGCGGCCGCCTCCCGCAAGGACCTCGTACTGCCCGCCCCGGACTCGCCCGCCCCCGAGGTGCCCCGAGGCGCACAGGTGCGGATCCCCGGGATCAGCTCCTTCACGACGCCGAACCAGGACTTCTACCGCGTCGACACCGCGCTGGTGGTGCCCAAGGTCGATGCGACCGCCTGGCGGCTGCGCATCCACGGCCGAGGGGTCGCCCGCCCGGTCACCTTGTCCTTCGACGATCTGTTGTGGCGGGAACTGATCGAGCGCGACATCACGCTGACCTGTGTGTCGAACGCGGTCGGCGGCCCGTACGTGGGCAACGCCCGCTGGACCGGCGTACGCCTGGCCGACCTGCTGGCCGAGTGCGGGGTCGAACCTCCCTCCGCGGGAGGACCCGCCGACCAGCTGGTCGCCCGGTCGGTGGACGGGATGACGCTCGGCAGTCCCGTCGAGGACGTCATGGACGGCCGCGACGCGCTGCTCGCCGTCGCGATGAACGGCGAACCGCTGCCCTTCGAGCACGGCTTCCCGGTCCGCATGGTGGTGCCCGGCCTCTACGGCTACGTCTCCGCCTGTAAGTGGATCAAGGACATCGAGCTCACCACGTTCGACGCCTACGACCCCTACTGGGTCACCCGCAAGTGGGCCCGCAGGGCGCCGGTCAAGACCCAGTCCCGCATCGACACGCCCAAGCCGTTCGCCCGCCCCGAGGCCGGCACCGTCATGGTCGCCGGGGTCGCCTGGGCCCAGCACCGCGGCATCGACAAGGTCGAGATCCGCGTCGACGACGGCCCCTGGCACCAGGCCCATCTCGCGGCCGAGGACTCCCGCGACACCTGGCGCCAGTGGTCCTACCCCTGGCAGGCCACCAAGGGCGGCCACACCCTCACCGTGCGCGCCACCGACCGCACCGGCACGGTGCAGACCGCGGAACGCGCCCGCACGGTGCCCGACGGCGCCAGCGGCCGGCATTCCGTCGTGGTCACCGTCGACTGACCCCCCGAGCCCCTTTCCCCCATCCCAGTCCGAACGCCCCACACAAACGCAGCGCTCGCTGCGCCGGTCAACAGGAGAAACCCCATGAACACCCGTATCCGCCGTGTCGCCATGACCGTGGCCGCTGCCGCCGTTCTGCCGCTGGCGCTGAGCGCCTGCTCGGACAACGGCAGCGACTCCGCCGGCGCCGACTCCGCCGGCAAGGCGTCGGCCTCGGCGACCTCCTCCGACGACAGCATGGGCGGCTCCGGCAGCACCTCCACGGCGGACCAGCCGTTCGGTCCGGCCTGCTCGTCGGTGCCCACGAGCGGGGCCGGCTCCTTCGACGGGATGGCCCAGGACCCCGTGGCCACCGCGGCGTCCAACAACCCTGCCCTGTCCACGCTGGTGACCGCCGTGAAGAAGGCGGGCCTGGTCGACACCCTCAACAACGCCCAGAACATCACCGTGTTCGCCCCGACCAACGACGCCTTCGCCAAGATCCCCAAGGCCACCCTGGACAAGGTCCTGAACGACAAGGCCCAGCTGACGAAGATCCTCACCTACCACGTGGTGGGTCAGCAGCTGACCCCGAAGGACCTGGAGAACGGCTCCTTCGACACCCTGGAGAAGTCGAAGGTGACCACCTCGGGCTCGGGCGAGTCCTACACCGTCAACGACTCCGCCAAGGTGGTCTGCGGCAACGTCAAGACCGCCAACGCCCACGTGTACATCATCGACACCGTCCTGATGCCCACCGGCTGACGGCGCTCAAGCGCCCGTGGACGGTCGGTACGCCCCTACTGCGCATGCGGTAGGGGCGTACCGACGGCCGCACGAAGACGGTCGGGGGCCGCGCGGCTCGATGCCCCGCTGCCCGCGGAGCGCTACGGCAAGGGTGACTGCTTGCCCGGGTCCTGAGCGCGCGGCGCGGAGAGCTCCGCGGCGAACTGCGCCCCCGTCAGCAGGGCGAGGTTGGACAACCACAGCCAGACGAGGAAGACGACGACGCCCGCGAGCGAGCCGTAGAGCCTGCTGTACGCGCTCAGGCCCGAGGCGTACCAGGCGAAGCCCGCGGAGACCACGAGCCACAGCGCGGCCGCCAGAACGCCGCCGGGCAGACTGTGCCCGCGCAGGCGGGCCGGGGCCGGGCCGGTGTGGAAGACGACCACGACCAGGAGGGCGACCAGGCACAGCAACAGCGGCCAGCGCAGCACGCTCCAGGCCCAGGTCGCGGTGGCGTCCACGCCGACGACCCGGCCCGCCGCCTCGGCCAGCGGACCGGTGAGCAACAGGACGAGGGAACCGGCCAGGAGCAGTCCCAGCAGAGCGAGGGCGGTCAGCAGGATGCGGGGCGCCTTGCGCCAGGGTGAGCGCCGGTCCTCGGTCCGGTGCATGTGGTG
The DNA here is from genome assembly GCA_001298545.1 of Actinobacteria bacterium OV320. Lineage (GTDB taxonomy): Bacteria > Actinomycetota > Actinomycetes > Streptomycetales > Streptomycetaceae > Streptomyces > Streptomyces coriariae. Next base: position 289,634 of record LJCX01000027.1, on the reverse strand, counting down.
CAGGGCGCGGCGGAAGACGGCGAGATAGCTGGAGGCCGACCACAGCGCACTCGATGCTCCGGCCACCAGCAGCGGCCACGCCCCCCGGTCGGCGCCCAGCGCACGGGACAGCACGGCGTGCAGGTCGGCGCCGGACTCGGCCGGGGCGTACATGGTGACGTGGGTGACGAATTCCTCCGCCGTGTCCGGGCTGATCAGCCCGAACGCGAGGACGGTGACCATCATCGCGGGGAGCACGGCCAGGATCGCGTAGTACGTCAGCGCTGCCGCGTAGTCCGTGATGTCGTCGTTCCACAGGGACACCGGTGTACGCCGCAGCGCCGGCCACCAGGCGGCGGGCCCCCGGGGCCGGAAGGTGCGGCGTACCCCGCCGGCGTACGGGTCAGCGGACATGGCACCTCCGGTGCGTCCGGTTACTGCGGCGCGGGCGGGTGTGCCTGGGGTACGGCGCGGCCGTGTCCTCGGCCACGCCCGCGATCATCCCTGCGAACGGTGTGCTCATGTCCCTGCACCTCTCCCCCCGATCGACTCCCGCACACCCGCGCCGAGCCGCTTGTCCGCTCGGCGTCGTCGACGGTGACAGGTCCGGGGAGGGGGCGACTCAGGAATCCGAGGGACGGATGATCTGCCACTCCTGGTCGTCGGTGTTGGAGCAGGTGAAGAGCGTGAGGTTTTCTCCGTTGCCGCCGGTGCTGTATCCGGCGACGTCCAGGCAGGCGTTGTTACTGGCGTAGTTACGGATCCAGTAGTTGCCGTCGTCCTGTTTGTCGAGCCACCACAGCTGGTTGTCGGCGGTCGTTCCGGCGCAGGCGTACTCCAGGATCGGCGACCTGATGGGCTTGGCGCCGTAGTCGCCCAGATCCACGCACAGCTGGTCCTCGACGTTGCGGATCTGGAAGAGAGCCGAGCCGCCGGGGCCCAGCTTCGGGTACTTCACCTCCAGGTTCCACCGCTGGCTGCCGGCGGTGTTCTCGTCGCAGGTGGCCTGCACCACCCGGCCCGCCGAGTCGGCGTCGTCGCCGGCGGGCAGGTCGGCGCACATCTTGGTGGTCGGGTTGCGCAGCATGATGTCGGACGCCGGCAGCACGCTCGGAGTCTTCTTCTTGGCCGGCGGGGACGCCGCGCCGCCGCCTCCGCCGCCGTTCCCCGCCGAGGCCGACGCGGCAGGTGTGTCCGCCGCGGCGGGCGGGGCCGACACGGCAGGTGCCGAGGGCGGCGCCTGCGGAGCTGAAGGGGAGGGCGCCAGCGTGCTGACGGCGGCCTCCTGCAACTCCCGGGCGGTGCTGGTGACCTTGGGCTTGTAGGCGATCCACAGCATCACGAAGGCGATCGTGAGCGCCAGGAGGATCCCGAACAGCCTGGTGAGCCAGCCGGGCAGGAAACTCCGCTGCACATAGGTGCCCTCGACAGCGAGCGGCGTCACCCCCGACCGTTTCACCGCGAGGGCGTAGGGTCGCTCCGCCTTGGACCCGAACCAGATGATCTGCCGAGGCTTCAGCGTGGCCTTGACGAACGCGGCACGGCCGGGCTCGATCTGGAAGTTGCTCGGGTGGATCTCGTACGACAGCTGGTCACCGTTGTCGCTGCCGCTCAGCGACCCGGTCAGCTTCGTGTTGCCCAGGTTGTCGACAGCCAGCTTCGGCCGTCCCCGGAAACGGCCCTTCACCGTCGGGGGGACGAGTTCGGCCCGTAGCTCCGTGAAGGGCGCGATCGTCAGGTTCCCCTCGGGAACGGTCGTCGACTCCGGATGCTCGGTCGGGGTGATCCGAATCGCGTACGGGTTCGGGCCGGCCGTCGCGTCGGGCGTGCGCGGCGGCGCGAAGGTCAGCTCGACCGTCCCCGTCGTCCCCGGGTACAGCCGCAGGGAAGCAGGCTCCACCGTGGTCCAGGGCGCGAGGTCGCCGACGGGCTCGAAGCGGTACTCGTCGACGACGTCACCGGTGTTGCGCAGGCGCAGCCGCACGGTCGTGCTGTCACCGGGATCCACCGTGGCCGAGGAAGGTTCGAGGGAAGTCCAAATACTCACTGCTCGACGCTACGGGGGCGGACGGCATCCGTCAGGAGCCGTCGGGGCAAGCAGAGTTGCCCCGACGGGCACCGACGGTCCCGGAAGTACCCAGGTGAGAGGGGTGTACGAGGTCTCGATCCGCCGGCACGTCCTGTCTTTGGTCGGCACCTGTACGTCGAGGTCGGGCCCGGAGGCGACCGCGGCGTGGAATGCGGTCGATCGTTCGTCGAGCAACCGCGGCCGATCGGGGAAGTTCGGAGTCGTTGCCCCGTCGGGTGTCTCTCACTGTGCTCCGCCGACAGGACAGCGCTTTTCAGGGAGGGCGGGGTGCTTCGGGGCGCCGTTGTCAGTGCCGGATGGCACCATCCGGCCATGAGCGGAGAGTCTTTCAACTGGCACGATTTCCTGGGGCGTTGGCAGGAGGAGTGGGTTCCGCGCGCGGACGAGGACGAGGAGCGGGACGACGAGGGCGACGGCGGGCGGAGCGCCTTCCGCCTGGGCAGGCCCGGGGCGCAGGAGCCGGCGATCGCCACGGCCGAGGAGCGGCTGGGGCGGCGGCTGCCGACCTCGTACCGGGAGTTCCTGGCCGTGAGCGACGGGTGGCACGTGGAACAGACGGCCGGGGTCTACCAGCTCGGCGGTGTCGCGGACATCGGCTGGTTCCGGGATCCGTACGACATGACCCCGCTGTACGAGGAGAATCTGGGCGACCACCCGCGCGAGGAGGACGTCCTGCTGGCCGGGATGTGGCGACGGGCCCTACGGCTGGAGACGGACTCCGACATGTCGTACGCCCTGCTCGACCCGGGCGACAGCGACCGGGACGGCGAGTGGGCGCTCTACGTCTACAAAGGCTGGAGCGGTGAACTCCCGGACCGCTACCCGTCGTTCCGCGCATACATGGAGGCCATGTACCGCGCCTTCCACGCCGACCGGGCGGAGCGGCCCGACTTCGTCAACGCGACCACACGCGCCCAGGACGCCCAGGTGGAGGAGGCCCGCCTGCTGGCCCTGCGCGGACGGCACGAGGAGGCCCTGCCCCTGGTCGAGGAGGCGCTGTCCTTCGGACGGCCGCACAGCCGCGTCCTGCTGAACCAGCTCCGGCACCTGTCGGCTCCGCGCAGCTCCCGGGACTACGGCTTCCTGGTGGCCGACCCGCGCTACCTGCCCGAGCTCCTGCCCACGGCGGCCACGACGCCGGCAAGGGGCGAATGGCGGCTGGGCGGGGACGACCACTGGCTCGGGATGATGACCGCCCGCGGGGTCCCCCGGGAGACCGCCGAGGCCGTACTGGGCACGATGCGGGACGGCACGCATCGCTACGCCCCTCCCGGCCCGTGGGGCCGGGCCGTCTCCGAGGCCCGGGAGGCTGCCCGCTGGGGGGCGACCGACGCCGCCTGGCGGATCCTGCGGGACGCGCTCCCGCGATGGGAGGCGCCCGGGCCCTCGCTGATCGCCCCGATCGGCCTGCTCGCCGACCCGGTCCTGGGTCCGCTGATCACCCCGGAGCGTGGACGCGAAATCCTTGCGACCCCACGGGACGGGGAAGCGGGACCCGCTCCCGAGCCGGTGCCCGATCTCGACCCGCCGGGCCTCGCCTGGCTGACGGAGCCGGCGCCGAACCGCCGGTCGCCCGAAGGCTATCGCTGCGTCTGGGTGGAGGGGACCGACCCCGCCCGCCTGCCCGCACTGATAGGAGAGGAAGGCGCCGAACTGAGCGCGCCCGCAGATCCGCGCGAGGCGTCCTGGCGCGCGCCCGGGCCCCACGACCGGGAGGGCGTGGAACTCTGGGAGGACCGGGCCGTGGTCGCCGTCGGCCGCACCGCCGAAGCATGGGCCTTCGCCTTCGACGGCTGCTCCCACCACCTCAACAACCTGTTCTCCTCCCCCGCTCGGGCCGCCTCCACGTCCGGCCGCGCGGTGGTGGTGTGGCGCGATCCGAGGCACTCGGCCACGGGTGGCCACCCGGCCGCGTTCCACCTGTCGGTGGCCGAACACGGCGAGGAGCTCTACGCGTTCACCGTCCGGGGTACGGAGATCAAGCGCTCCGGCATGATCCCCGAGGCCCTGGACCCCGCACGGCTGTTCCGCCCGGAGGACGGCGATCCGGAGGGCGAACAGGACGGTGAACCGGACGGTGAACAGGACGGTGAACTGCGTGTGTTGGAGGCCCTGCACACCGAACTCGGGCTTTCGCTCCCCTGCTTCGCGCTGACCCGAGGCAGGCTCCACACCTTCACCACCCGGTCCTGGACCCGGGCACCACGCGAGGGGGAGGGGTTCGCCTACGTCAGCATCGGGGGGCACCGGCGCTGAACCCGGGCTCCGACGCCCGGCGGACGCGGGAAGGTCACCACCCGCAAGGGAGAGCCCCCGCAGGCAAGAGCCCGCGGGGGCCTTTTCGACGTACCGTTGCCGGCCTGGAGGACCGAGCGGTCAGGCGTACGGGTCGAAGGGGATTCCGGCCGGGCCGGCGTAGTCGAGAGCCCACTGGAAGTCGCCGTCGTCGATCTTGAAGGTGGCCGAGCCGAAGTCGGCGCCGCCGAGCTTGTCGCGGTAGCCGGCCGGGTAGCCCTCCCAGCCGACGAGCCTCGGGTAGAACCAGTTGCCGGTGGCGTTCTCCGCCGGCTCGTCGTTGCCGTTGGCGAAGCGGAAGCAGTGACTCGAGATTCCGTCCTTGTGGTACACGATCTTCGGATGGGTGCCGTCGAAGCGGATCTGCGACCGTGCGAGCGTCTGGTAGGTGTTGTGCTGGGACACCGACACGTACTGGACCTCGTTGTTGTTGATCCACACGATGACGTGTTCCCAGTCGTGGGTGTGCCCGATGGCTGCCGGGCCGAGGGTCACCTGGTCCTTCTCGAAGTAGCTGGCGTACATGACCGCGCACCAGCCGTTGTTGCACTTGTCGCGCGAGTAGGTGTTGGCGTTGTTCAGCTGGGCGGGGTCGTGACACTTGCCGTTGACGTCGCCGCCGAGCTTCAGTCCGGGGTTGATGGTGCCGTCGGCGCCGATGGCGGCGGTGGCGTAGCAGCCGTCACCGTCGTAGTCGTAGGCGGGGGAGTAGGTCTGCTCCAGGCCGTTCGCGTTCTGCGGCAGCAGGGTCAGGACGTTCGCGTGAGCGGTCGCGGGGATCGCGACGACGAGTGCCATCGCGCCGATCGCGCCGAGCAGGGCGTGGGTGAGGGTTCTCGACTTGCGCATGGGGTCTCCTGTCGAGCGGCCGGTGTCAGCAGTACAGGTTGCTGCCCGGCGAGACACCGAGGATCGAGGCGAAGCGGTTGTAGGCGTCCACGCGGCTCTGCACCTGCGCCGGGTTCCTGCCGTCGCACTCCAGGGATCCGTTGATGGAGCGGATGGTCTGGCCGAAGCCGGCCTGGTTGACCATGGCGTTGTGCGGGGTCATGGTCCCGGGGCCGGTCTGGGTGTTCCAGTACCACAGGCCCGTCTTCCAGGCCACGGAGGCGTCGTTCTGCACCAGCCAGGGGTTGTTGAGCAGGTCCAGGCCGAGCGCGTCACCCGCGGCCTTGTAGTTGAAGTTCCATGACAGTTGGATCGGGCCACGCCCGTAGTAGGCGGCCTGGCCGGCCGGGCAGCCGTACCACTGGCCCCAGTCGCAGTAGGTGGGGTAGTTGGCGGTGTTCTGCTCGACGATGTGGACGAGACCGCCGGTCTCGTGATTGACGTTGGCGAGGAAGGCCGCGGCCTCCTGCTTCTTCACCGTGTCGCTGCCGGTGTTGGCGAAGCCGGGGTAGGCGCTCAGCGCGGCGGTCAGGCCGCTGTACGTGTAGAACGCGTTCCGGCTCGGGAACATCTGGTTGAACTGCGCCTCGGTGACGACGAATCCGGACGGGGTGCCGCCCCCACCGTTCGCGGGCGCGTTCCACTTCTGGTTGGCGCCGCCCGAGCAGGTCCAGATCTGCAGCCGGGTGCCGTTGGCGCCGTTGTTGCCGGTGACGTCCAGGCACTTGTTCGCGGCCGGGTTGACGATGTCCTTAGCGCCGCTGACCACCCACTGCTGGTTGGTGCCGCCGGAACAGTCCCACAGCTGGACCGCCGCGCCGTCCGCGGTGCTGCGGTCGACGACGTCCAGACACTTGCCGAGCGCACGCAGGGTGCCGTCACCCGGGTTGGACCAGATCTGGGCGCCTGTGCCGTTGCAGTCGTAGAGCTGTACGGCGGTGCCGTTGGCGCTGCCGGCGCCCGCGACGTCGACGCACTTGCCGGCGAGTCCGGTGATCGAGCCGTCGGCGGCCCGGGCGGGCGTCACGGTGAACAGGGTGGTGAGGACCGCGCAGAGCGCGGCGAACACCGCGAACCGGCCGAGGAAACGGGGTCCGTGCATGGTGGGGGACGCTCCTTGGGTGTACGGGGCGGAACGGCTGCCCCTCGGGCGCGGGGACGACCGTCGGCGGAGTGCGCACCGGCGACGTCCAGAGCGAGGTCCGGGCATGGGGGCGGGGAGCCCTTCGTGGGGGGACGAGCAACCGAGGCGGCGTTCACCTCGTGAACGGTGGATGCGTCACACGGTGCGATGCTGAGCCGTGAACCTAAAGGTCTGGACCTCTTTCGTCAAGTAGTGAAGTAAGCAATGAAGAAAGCGAGTTGCGGCGTCCGGCCAGGCTTCGTTCACCCGCGAGGGGGCAGGCATGTCGGTACGTGACTCCGTCGTCACCGACGCAGGTGTGCCGTTCCCGTTTCTGTGAACCCCGCCGATTTCACGTTCAGTTGCTGACGCCCGTCGCCGACCCCCAATGGCTCCAGGTGGACCTCGGTCCGGTCCGGCAGATCAACCGCGTCACCCTCGGTGTCAACGCCGCCACGTCCGACATCTTCGGCTGTGCCGCTTCCCTGGCCGCCGACCCCGACATGTGCGCGGCCCTCGATCGCCATGTGGCCACGCTGCCGGCCTCCCGGTAGGCCGACCCGAGCCAGTACTGCAAGGCGGCGTCGGCGAACCACTACGCCAGGTTCTGGCACGACAACGCCATCAACAACCTCGCCTACGGCTTTCCCTACGACGACGTGGCGGGTCGATCCTCCTTCATCTCCCGCGACGACCCGCAGTGGCTGCTGGTCGCCGTCGGCTGGTAAGGATCTTCTCGCCCCGCAAGTGACGGTGATCACGGACCTCCGTCGGAGGGTGCTGCGTAGGCTTGTGCCGTCGTCGACGTCGGCAAGTGGTCAGCACGAGTCCTGCGAAACCAGCGGATCGCTGCCCGGACAGGCGACTCGTCGTAACGTCAGGAAACAGCCCTTGACCTGCAAAAACGCAGGCAGGGAGCCTAGGTCCGGGAGTATCTCCATGCTGCGCACCATGTTCAAGTCCAAGATCCACCGTGCCACCGTCACCCAGGCCGACCTGCACTACGTGGGATCGGTGACGATCGACGCCGACCTGCTGGACGCCGCCGACCTGCTGCCGGGGGAGCTCGTCCACATCGTCGACATCACCAACGGGGCGCGGCTCGAGACGTACGTCATCGAGGGCGAGCGCGGCTCGGGTGTCGTCGGTATCAACGGGGCCGCCGCCCATCTCGTGCACCCCGGCGATCTGGTGATCATCATCAGTTACGCTCAGGTGACCGACGCCGAGGCGCGGGCCCTGGAGCCGCGGGTCGTGCACGTGGACCGTGACAACCGGATCGTGGCCCTCGGAGCGGACCCGTCGGAGCCGGTACCGGGCTCCGACCAGGAGCGCAGCCCGCAGGCGGTGTCGGTCTGACCGCAGCAGCCCTCGCACGCATCGCATCGGGAGTGCCCATGAGCGACATCGAGATCCGCGACGACCGGGCGGCGGGCCGCCTGGAGGCCCTCGGCGACGGCGGTGAAGTCGTGGGCCGCATCGAGTACTTCGTCCTGGAGTCGCCCGCGCCCGCCCTGGTGCCGGTGCACACCGTCGTCGAGCCCGCCCACGAGGGCAAGGGCATCGCCGGGTCGCTGGCGCGGGAGCTGTACGCCGCCTCCGGGCGCGAGGGCATCCCCGTGGCGCCGCTCTGCCCGTACGTCGTGAAGTGGGCCGAGCATCACCCCGACGAGGCTCCGGCCGCCGACCCCGAGCTGCTGCGCGCCGCCAAGGACTGGCTGCGCGCGCACCCGGGCCGTTTCTGATCCGGGCGTCGTGCCCGCGGCGCCTCGCCGACGCGGGCCGGCCGGCCGAGCCCACCCGGGTGAGTGGCCGGGTCCGCCCCGGGTACGCGGGGGATGAGTCCAGAGCCAAGGCTCGCAACTGGCCGGAGGACACCATGACGAACCCGTACGCCGACCCCGTCCACCCTGATCCCGTCCAGCCCGATCCCGTCCAGCCGGGACCGTCGCCGGGGCCGGTCCCGGGCCCTCCGGAGCCGTTCCCCAGCCCGGTGCCCGTTCCCGAGCCGCCGCCGGGTCCGGACCCGACGCCGACGCCGCCGCCGCGGCCCGGCCCGCCCCCGGGTCCCTCGCCGTCCCCGGTCCCGCCGGGTCCGGAACCGGTCCCGAGCCCGGAGCCCGGCCCGCCCCTCACCTGACGGGACCACGGTGGGCGACGTGGGACCGCCGCCCACCGTGATGCCGAGAGGTCCTCGGAGACCTACGCCTGCGTCTCCGACCGGTCGCCTCCCCAGAGGGTGTGGAACGCGCCTTCGCGGTCCACCCTCCGGTAGGTGTGCGCCCCGAAGAAGTCCCGCTGTCCCTGCGTGAGCGCCGCCGGCAGCCGCTCCGCGCGCAACGCGTCGTAGTAGGCGAGCGCCGCCGCGACGCCGGGTGTCGGCACGCCCTGAAGCGTCGCGGACACCAGCACCTCACGCCACGGGTCCTGCGCCGCCGCGATCTCCGAGGCGAAGGTCTCGTCGGACAGCAGGCTCGGCAGGTCCGCCCGGTTGTCGTACGCGGCGCGGATCCGGTCGAGGAAGGCCGCGCGGATGATGCAGCCACCGCGCCAGATCGAGGAGACGGCGCCGAGGTCGATGTCCCAGCCGTACTCCTCGCTGCCCGCCGCGATCTCGTGGAAGCCCTGCGTGTACGACACGATCTTCGAGGCGTACAGCGCCTGCTCCACCCGGTCGGCGAAGGCCTGCGCCTCCGCCTTGCCCAGCGCGGACGCGGTCGGTCCCGCCAGGCCGCGCGAGGCCTCGCGCAGCTTCGCGTGCCCCGACAGCGACCGGGCGAAGACGGCCTCCGCGATGCCCGACACCGGAACACCCAGGTCGAGCGCGATCTGGACCGTCCAGCGGCCGGTGCCCTTCTGTTCCGCCTGGTCGACCACCACGTCCACGAAGGGCCGGCCCGTAGCCGTGTCCACATGGGACAGCACCTCGGCGGTGATCTCGATCAGGTAGGAGTCGAGGCGGCCGGTGTTCCAGGTGCGGAAGATGTCCGCGATCTGCGCGGGCTCGTACCCGGCGACATCACGCAGCAACTGGTAGGCCTCGCCGATCAGTTGCATGTCGGCGTACTCGATGCCGTTGTGGACCATCTTCACGAAGTGGCCGGCGCCGTCCGGGCCGATGTGCGTGACGCAGGGCGTCCCGTCCGCCGCCTTCGCCGAGATCTTCTCCAGCATCGGGCCCAGCGACTCGTACGACTCCGGCGAGCCGCCCGGCATGATGCTCGGGCCGTGCAGCGCGCCCTCCTCGCCACCGGAGATGCCCGTGCCGACGAAGTGGATGTCCTGCTCGCGCAGTTCGCGCTCGCGGCGGCGGGTGTCGGCGAAGTGCGCGTTGCCGCCGTCGATGATCATGTCGCCGGGTTCGAGCAGCGGGGCGAACTCCCGGATCACCGCGTCGGTCGGCTCACCGGCCTTCACCATGATCACCAGGCGGCGGGGCCGCTCCAGTGCCGCCACGAACTCCTTGGCGGTCTCGGTGGCGACGAACTCGCCCTCGTGGCCGAACTCCTCGACCAGGGCGTGCGTCCGTGCCGCCGTGCGGTTGTGCAGCGCGACCGGGTAGCCGTTGCGTGCGAAGTTGCGGGCGAGATTGCGGCCCATGACCGCGAGTCCCGTGACGCCGATCTGAGCTGAAGTGCTCATACGGTTGGCTCCTCCAGGGGTGTGCCCGTGCATTCGGTCAGTGTCGTCCTGGACCATCTTGACGGGTTCCGCGGCCGGATTCCCGCCCGGGGTGTCCGGTGTTCGCCCGCGCGTCGGAGCGGCCGGTTGTCGCCTTGTCATGGCCTGTTCGCCGCCCTTACTTTTGCCCCTCCTGACGCATGTCGAGGGGGATCTCCATGGCCGTACGCGGCCGGCACCGCCGGTATCAGCCGAACAGGATCAACCGGGCCTCACTCACCGTCACGGCGGGCGGTGCCGGTATGGCGCTGCCGCTGATCGGCACCGGCGCAGCTCAAGCGGCCGACGTGGACACCTGGAACAAGGTCGCCGCGTGCGAGTCGACCAACGACTGGAACATCAACACCGGCAACGGTTACTACGGCGGACTCCAGTTCACCCAGTCCACCTGGGAGGCGTACGGCGGCACGCGGTACGCGCCCCGTGCGGATCTGGCCACCAAGGACCAGCAGATCGCCGTGGCCGAGAAGGTGCTGGACGGGCAGGGGCCCGGCGCCTGGCCCGTCTGCTCGGTGCGGGCCGGACTGAGCAGGGGCGGCGACACCCCCGACATCCACCCGAACGGCAGCACGACGAAGTCCTCCAAGCCGTCCACGTCGTCCAAGGCGGCTCCCAAGACGTCGAAGACGTCCCTGGACGACGTACGGCCGCAGAGCACACCTCAGTCCCGCGCGGGCACCGCGCAGATGTACACCGTGGTCCGCGGCGACACCCTCTCCGGCATCGCGGACACCGAGGAGGTCAAGGGCGGCTGGCGGGGGCTCTACGCCGCCAACCGGACGACCATCGGCGGCGACCCCGACCTGATCCTGCCCGGTCAGCGACTCAGCCTGGAGGGCCGGGCGGCAGCCGCGACCAAGGCCCCGAGCAGCACCGGGCCCCGGACGGAGAAGCCGAAGACCTCCTCGGGCGCCAAGGAGAGCAAGCCGGCCAAGAGCACCAAGGCAAAGGACACCGACCGCAAGGCGACGACCGGCCATTCCCTCGTGTCGCCCGTCAGCGCCGCCACCGGAACGCCGTACCACGCCACGGGTTCGTCCTGGTCGAAGGGCTACCACACGGGCGTCGACTTCCCCGTGCCCACCGGCACCTCCGTGCAGGCGGTCAAGGCGGGCGAGGTGGTGAGCGCGGGCTGGGCCGGTTCCTTCGGGTACCAGGTGGTCATCCGGCACAGCGACGGCCGCTACTCGCAGTACGCCCACCTGTCGGCGATCTCCGTACGGGACGGGCAGTCGGTGAGCGGCGGACAGCGCATCGGCCGGTCCGGCTCCACCGGCAACAGCACGGGCCCGCATCTGCACTTCGAGGTGCGGACCGGGCCCGGTTTCGGTACGGACGTCGACCCGGTGGCGTATCTCCGGGCCGGCGGCGTCAGGATTTGACGCGCTCCCGATGCCGGTCCACGACCGGCATCGGGACGTACAGACCTCCGTACAGCGGGGTGTAGAACGACGGAGGCACGACCCCGCCGGACAGGTCCTCCTCGTAGCGGTCCTCGCCGTCGGCCGTGGCCGGAGCCAGGACGAGCTGTTCCTTCAGTACGTCTGCCGCCCGTACGTCTGCCGCCCGTACGTCCGCCTCCCGCGCCTGCGCCGACCGCGCCGTGTCCAGCGCCGCTCCGGCGAGCCGCAGGTCCTCCAGTACGTCTTCCGCCGACCGCACGCGCTCCGGCAGTGGCGCGCCCGGCTGGTCGGGGAACGGGATCCCGCCCGTCGCACCGCCGGTCTTCCCGTCCGCCGGGGCGTCGGCCGAAACCTCCGCCGTGCCGCTGTCCGCCGGGATCCGCGCGGCCGGTACAGCAGCCGCCGCCGTTTGGGGCCGAGCGCCCTGAAGGCGCTCCGTCGTGAGCAGGATGAGTCCGCCCGCCGCCACCACACCGCAGCCCAGGGCGAGCACGGTGCCCGTGGTGCCGTAGCGGAAGGTCTCGCCGAACATCGTGATGCCGACCGCGGCCGCCACCACCGGGTTGACCACCGTCAGCGTGGCCAGCGGGGCCGCGAGGCCCGCGCCCCGGTAGGCGGCCTGGGACAGCAGCATGCCGGCCGTGGCGAGCACGCCGATCACGGCCAGGGACGGGATGTCGGCCGTCGAGACACCACCGGTCCAGTCGACCGCGACGGTCTTGGTGAAGACCGACGACATGCCGAACGCGATGCCCGACGCGGTCGCCAGCAGCATGCTGCGGACCGCCGGGTGCCGGTGCGCGGCCCGCCCGGCCACCATCAGGGCCACGACCGCCGCCGCGGTGGCCACGGCCACGCTGACCCGCTGCGGGGTGCTCAGCGACTGTGCGTCGGCCGCCCCCACCAGGGACAGCAGACCGGCGAGACCGACCGTCGCCATGATCGCGCCACGCCAGGCCGTCGCCCCGGCCCTGCGGCCCACGAACAGCGCGGCCATGGGCAACGCGAACACGATGGTCAGCGCGCCCAGCGGCTGAACCAGACTGAGGGGACCGTAGGCGAGCGCCACCACGTGGAGAACTCCGCCGAGACCGTTCAACGCCACCGCCGCCCACCAGCCCGGACGGCGCAGCGGGGCGTACTCCTCGTCGGGCGAGGACAGCGCGACCTGCTCCTGCACGATCGCCCCTGCCGCGTACGCGACAGCGGAGACGAGCGACAGGACCACGGACAACGCGAGGGCGCTCATCAGCTGATCCTCTGCGTGAGGCGGGGGCGCGGGGCCCGGCGCGGCGAACGGTCGGCTCTCATAACCAACACGATGCCCTGTAGATCTGTTCCCGTCGTCGTACCTGAGCACGCAATAGGTCCTACTACCGATGGAGTACTGAAGGCCCGCTGTCCTCCCTCAGGCGGGTGACGGACCAGGGATCCCCCTGAGCACGGGCCCTGATGGCCTTGGTACTACTGCACTTCGTGGACCTCGACCCCGATCTCGCCGCGCTGCGCCCGCTCGGCCCCTTCTTCGCCCTGCGCACACGACCGGGCGGCACCGCGGAGCCGGCCGCGGCGCCGCCGACCCTCGCCCGGGCCTACGGGCGGCCGGCCGGCCGGGAGGCCTCCCGGAGCGCGGCACCGGACGTCCACGGGGATCCGCTGGCCTTCCGGGTCCGCAAGGTGACCCGGGCCCTGCGCGCCCCCGAGGACCGGATCGGGGCCTCGGTGGCGCAGCAGGGCCTCGCGGCCCGCCTCTGGTCGGTGACACTGGGCTGCGCCGTCCTGTACGGGAGCACTCCCGACCTCGCGCCGGGGCTGCTGTGCTGGGACCCGGACGCGGCCGCCCCGGACGACCTGTGGCTGACCGAGTTGCGGGCCCGGCCGGGGGACGCGGCGACCGTGGCCGCGACGGTCCTCGACGGCCACCTCGAACCCCTCTCGGCCGCGCTGCGCGCCCGCCATCCGGTCGCGCCGGGCCTGCTGCGGGGCAACTCCGGATCCGCGCTGGCCGGGGCCGCCCGGCAGCTGGATCTGTGGGCCCGCGCGCACGGCCGTCCCGACGTCGCCGCACGCGCGCGTGCCCTCACCGCGGAGCTGTTCACCCACCCCCTCCTCGCGGACACCGGAACGCTCCTCACGGACACCGGGACATCGGCCGGCACCGCCTTCCGTCGCCGCAGCTGCTGTCTGTACTACCGGCTGCCCGGCGGGGGCGTCTGCGGCGACTGTTGCTTCACACGACCCCCGCGCTCTTCCCCACGCGCCCCGTCTGGGTGACCATGAAGGGAGCCGGTCGCTGAGTGAGATGTGGGGGTTCCGGGTGCGAGTGGGACTGCTGACCCGGGAGTATCCCCCGGACGTGTACGGCGGCGCGGGCGTCCATGTGGAGTTCCTGGCCCGTGAGTTGAGGCGGCTGGTCGACCTCGACGTGCACTGCTGGGGCGAGGGCCGCACCGAGGGGGTCCAGCGGCATCGCCCCTGGTCCGCGCTGGACGGCGCCAACGACGCGCTGCGCACCTTCTCCGTGGACCTCGCCATGGCGGCCGCCCTCGAAGGCCGCGAGCTCGTCCACTCCCACACCTGGTACGCCAACCTCGCCGGTCACCTCGCCAAGGAGCTGTACGGCGTCCCGCACGTGGTGACCGCGCACTCGCTGGAGCCCCTGCGGCCCTGGAAGGCCGAGCAACTCGGCGGCGGCTACGCCCTGTCGGGCTGGGCCGAGCGGACCGCGGTGGAGGCGGCCGACGCGGTGATCGCCGTCTCCAAGGCGATGCGTGAGGACATCCTCGCCTGCTATCCGACGCTGGCCCCGGACCGGGTCCACGTCGTCCACAACGGCATCGACACCGCCCTGTACCGTCCCGATCACGGCACCGACGCCCTCACCCGGATCGGCCTCGACCCGGACCGCCCGTTCGTGCTGTTCGTCGGCCGCATCACCCGGCAGAAGGGCGTGCCCCATCTGCTGCGCGCGGTCCGGGACATCGACCCCGCGGCGCAGGTCGTGCTGTGCGCGGGAGCGCCCGACACCCCCGAGATCGACCAGGAGTTCCGTGATCTCTTCGCCGGGCTGAGCCGGGCCCGGGACGGCGTGCACTGGATCCCGAAGATGCTGCCGCGCCCCGAGGTGATCCAACTCCTCACGCACGCGGCCGTGTTCGTCTGCCCCTCGGTGTACGAACCGCTCGGCATCGTCAATCTGGAGGCGATGGCCTGCGGCACTCCCGTCGTGGCCTCCCGGGTCGGCGGCATTCCGGAGGTCGTCGAGGACGGGGTGACCGGGACGCTCGTGGAAGTGGACGACGAGTTCGAGGCGGGCCTCGCACGGGCGCTGGACGAGGTGCTCGGCGACCCGGAGGCCGGCCGCCGGATGGGCGAGGCCGGGCGGGTGCGCGCGGTGGGGGAGTTCGGCTGGGACGCGGTGGCCCGGCGGACGGTCGGGCTGTACGAGGAGATCGTCAAACAGGCTTAGTTCCCCCGGCCGGGGGCAACCATGGTTCAACCAGGTGAGGGGAGCGGCCATGCGTCGTGGTGGGCCATCGGTGCTCGGAATCGTTCTGGCGGGTGGTGAGGGCAAACGCCTGATGCCTCTCACGGCTGACCGCGCCAAACCAGCGGTCACCTTCGGCGGCACGTACCGGCTCGTCGACTTCGTGCTGTCCAACCTGGTGAACGCGGACGTCCTGCGCATCTGTGTGCTGACGCAGTACAAGTCGCACTCGCTGGACCGGCACATCACCACCACCTGGCGGATGTCCAGCCTGCTCGGCAACTACGTCACGCCGGTCCCGGCCCAGCAGCGGCTCGGCCCGCGCTGGTACCTCGGCAGCGCCGACGCCATCCTCCAGTCACTGAACCTCGTCTACGACGAGCGGCCCGAGTACGTGGCCGTGTTCGGCGCCGACCACGTGTACCGCATGGACCCGCGCCAGATGCTGAGCCAGCACATCGACAGCGGCGCGGGTGTGACCGTGGCCGGGATCCGGGTCCCGCGCGGCGAGTCCTCCTCCTTCGGGGTGATCACCCCGGGCTCGGACGGGCTGACGGTCGAGCGCTTCCTGGAGAAGCCGGCCGACCCGCCGGGGCTCGCCGACGACCCGGAGAGCGTGTTCGCGTCGATGGGCAACTACATCTTCACCACCAAGGCGCTCATAGAGGCGCTCCAGCGGGACGCCGAGGACGAGAGCTCCGTCCATGACATGGGCGGCTCGATCCTGCCCGCGCTCACCCAGCGCGGCGAGGCCCAGCTGTACGACTTCCACGACAACCACGTGCCCGGCGAGACCACCCGGGACCAGGGCTACTGGCGGGACGTCGGCACGCTCGACGCGTACTACGACGCCCATATGGACCTGATCGCCGAGCGCCCGGCCTTCAACCTGTACAACCGCAGCTGGCCCATCTACACCCACTCGGGCCAGCTGTCCCCCGCGCGTTTCAACGCGGGCGGCATCGCCGGTGAGTCGATCATCAGTTCGGGGTGCCTGATCCGCGGACAGGTCACCCGCTCGGTGCTGTCGCCGGGTGTGGTGGTCGACCCGGGAGCGGTCGTACAGGGCTCGATCCTGCACGACAACGTGCACATCGGAAGGGGTGCGGTCGTGCGCGGGGCGGTGCTCGACAAGAACGTGGAGGTCCCTCCGGGTGCGACCATCGGCGTGAACCCGGAGCGGGACGCGGAGTTGTACACGGTGTCCAAGGGCGGCGTGATTGCCCTGGGTAAGGGCCAGCTGGTGTCCTGAACTTAATGCGCTGTTAACTGTGTGTAGCTTGATCGTACTTGACCGTAATCGCCCGGGCGCGCTTGACTGATGGCCTCCACTCTGAGCCGACGCGAGGCAAGCCCTTGACTGCTGATGATCTGCTGGCCCCCCTCGACCTGGCGTTCTGGAACCTCGAGTCGGCCGAGCACCCCATGCACCTGGGAGCGCTCGGCGTCTTCACGGCGCAGTCGCCCACCGCGGGCGCCCACGCAGCCGACCTGCTCGCGGCCCGTGCCGCCGCCGTTCCCGGACTGCGCATGCGGATCCGGGACCTGTGGCGGCCCTTCGACCGCTCGGAACCGTTCGACCTGCGCCGGTCGCTCGCCTTCGGCGGCGCGACCCGGGAGGCGGACCCCGACTTCGACCCCCTGCACCACGTCACGCTGCACGCGCCCACCGCCGACTTCCAGGCCGAGGCCGGGCGACTCATGGAACGCCCCCTGGAGCGCGGCCGTCCGCCCTGGGAGGCCCACGTCCTGCCCGACGAGGACGGCGGCCGCTTCGCCGTGCTCTTCAAGTTCCACCACGCCCTCGCCGACGGACTGCGCGCCCTGACCCTGGCCGCGGCCGTCCTGGACCCCATGGATCTGCCCGCCCCCCGCCCCCCCCCCCCCCACCCCGCCCCCCGGGTCCCCCACTCCCTGCGCCGGCTGGCCGGCCCGTCCTGTCAAGCTCCCACCGCCCCCTCGCGACGGGCCGCCGCGCCCTACCCCGGGCCGCGGCCGTCCGGGACCCCATGGATCTGCCCCCCCCCCGCCCCCGACCCGCCCAACCGGCCCGCGGGACCCTCCCCGACGTGCGCAGACTGCCCGGCCTGCTGCGCGGAGCCGTCTCCGACATGGGCCGCGCCCTCGACATCGGCGCCTCCGTCGCCGTGCACACCCTGGGCATGCGCCCCACCCCCGCCCTCACCGCCGCGTCCACCGGCACCCGCCGCACCGCCGGCGTCGTCATCGACCTCGACGACGTGCACCGGATCCGCAAGGTCGCCGGCGGCACCGTCAACGACGTGCTGATCGCGGTCGTCGCCGGAGCGCTGCGCCGCTGGCTCGACGAACGCGGCGACGGCAGCGAGGGCGTGGTGCCGCGCGCGCTCATCCCCGTCTCCAAGCGCCGCCCGCGCACCGCCCACCCCCAGGGCAACCGGCTCTCCGGGTACCTGATGCGGCTTCCGGTCGACGACCCGGACCCGCTGCGCCGCCTCGCCACGGTCCGCGCCGCCATGGACCGCAACAAGGACGCGGGCCCCGGCCGGGGCGCCGGCGCCGTCGCCCTGCTCGCCGACCATGTCCCGGCCCTCGGCCACCGCCTCGGCGGCCCGCTGGTCGGCCACGCCGCCCGGCTCTGGTTCGACATCCTCGTCACCAGCGTGCCCCTGCCCGGCTTCGGCCTCAAGCTCGGCGGGAACCCGGTGACCGAGGTCTTCCCGTACGCCCCGCTCGCCCGCGGCCAGGCCCTCGCGGTCGCCGTCTCCACCTACCGCGGCCAGATCCACTACGGGCTCGTCGCCGACGCCGAGGCGGTCCCCGATCTCGACCGGTTCGCCCGCGCCCTGACCGCCGAGGTGGAGACGCTCATCACGGCCTGCGGCTCTTGACGGGAACGGGTTTGGAGGAGCGGCCCGGCGCTCCGTAAAATTCGTCCTTCGAGGGCGGACTCGGTCGGAGCGCCGCACGGGTGATCAGGGAAGCGGCAGCGCGATGACGGTGACAGAGGACGGCTCGACGGCGGTCACGGAGGAGGTCGTGGACCAGGTCGTGTACGGGCCCGGCATCGACCCGGAGCGGCTCGCCGTCTGCCTCGCCGTGCTGGACGAACTCGACAGGCTGGACGTCGACCACCCCGACGCGATCGCCGTGCGCCGGGCCACCGCCGGCGTCTACCGCACCGTGAAGCAGCGCCGCCGCCAGGACCGCCGGGCCGCCAAGACCGCCCACGACAAGGCGGTCACCGAGGCCACCGCGACCGGCTCCGCCCAGCGCATCGACGACGAGACCGAGGGCATCCTGCCGTCCTCGGTCACCGAGGAGGGCCGGATCGCCGGGATACTCCAGCGCCCGCGCTCCTGCTACACCTGCAAGACCCGGTACGTCGAGGTCGACTACTTCTACCACCAGCTCTGTCCCGAGTGCGCCCGCCTGAACCGGGACAAGCGCGACGTGCGCGCCGACCTCACCGGCAAGCGCGCCCTGCTCACCGGCGGCCACGCCAAGATCGGCATGTACATCGCGCTGCGGCTGCTGCGGGACGGCGCGCACACGACGATCACGACCCGCTTCCCCAAGGACGCCATCCGCCGCTTCAAGGCCATGGACGACTCGGGGGACTGGATGCACCGGCTGGAGGTCGTCGGCATCGACCTGCGCGACCCGGCGCAGGCCGTGGCCCTCGCCGACCAGGTCACCGAGGCGGGCCCGCTCGACATCCTCGTCAACAACGCGACGCAGACCGTCCGGCGGCTGCCCTCCGCGTACGCCGCCCTGGTCGACGGCGAGAGCGCGCCGCTGCCCGCCGGCGAGCTGCCCGCCCACCATGTGATCGGCGCCTTCGGCTCCGGCGCGGTCGACGGGCTGGCCGCACTGCCCGCCGGAATCTCCGGCATCGACGCTCAGCAGGTCGCCGACCTCGCCCTGGTCGCGGGCAACGCCAGCATCGCCCGGCACCTCGACGGCACCGCCATCGACGCGGGCGGTCTGGTCCCCGACGTCGTCGACACCAACACCTGGGTGCAGACCATCGAGCAGATCTCCCCGGTGGAGCTCCTCGAGACCCAGCTGTGCAACTACACGGCGCCGTTCATCCTGATCAGCAAGCTCCGCCCGGCCATGGCCGATGCCGCCAGGAAGGCGACGAGCGGCCGCGCGTACGTCGTCAACGTCTCGGCGATGGAGGGCGTCTTCGGCCGTGGCTACAAGGGCGCGGGACACCCGAACACCAACGCCGCCAAGGCCGCGATGAACATGGTGACGCGGACCAGCGGCCAGGAGATGTTCCAGGCCGACGGCATCCTCATGACCTCGGTCGACACCGGCTGGATCACGGACGAGCGCCCGCACTACGACAAGCTGCGTCTCGCCGAGGAGGGCTTCCACGCCCCGCTCGACCTGGTCGACGGCGCGGCCCGCGTCTACGACCCGATCGTGCGCGGCGAGCAGGGTGAGGATCTGTACGGGGTGTTCCTGAAGGACTACGCCCCCGGTAAGTGGTAGGGCCGCCGGTTCTGCGCCGGTGACTGGGGCTCTGCGCGGGTGACCGGGGCCGGGGGCGGGCTGTGCGGGCCGGCCGCGCTCCCGTGCCTCAGGTGGGGATGTGTGCCCGGCGCACCTTCGTGCCGCCGTCCACCAGCAGGTCCGCCCCGGTGATCCACTTCGCCTCGTCGGAGCACAGCCAGAGCACCGCTCGTGCCACGTCCTCCGGCTCCCCGATCCGGCCCAGCGGCAAGGCCGCCGCCAGCTCCTTCTCGCCCGGCTCCCATACGAACCGTGCCATCTCGGTGCGTACCAGGCCGGGGGAGACGGAGTTCACCCGGACTCCCGGGCCCAGTTCGCCCGCGAGCTGCTCGGTGAGGTGGAGGAGGGCCGCCTTGCTGGTGCCGTAGGCGCCGACGCCGGGGCCGACGTGTCCCGCGCCCTCCGTGCAGATGTTGACGACCACACCGCCGTGCTCACGCATCCAGCCCCGCCACGCGCACTGCACCAGCCGCAGCGGCGCCTCGACGTTCACCGTGAAGGCCTCCCGCCAGGCGCCGGGATCGGCGTCCATGAGCGGTCCGTAGGGCTGGTTGGTCGCGGCGTTGTTGACCAGCACGTCCAGCCGGCCGAAGGTGTCCAGGCACAGCTCGGCCAGCTGGTGGGGGTGCCCGGGGTCCCCGACGTCACCGGCCAGTCCGACGCCGTCCAGCTCCCCGGCCGCGCGGCGCACCCCGTCCGGATCCCGCGCGCTGACGCACACCCGCGCCCCGGCGTCGGCGAGCGCCCGTGCCACCGCCCAGCCGATCCCGCGCGTGGCCCCGGTGACGACGGCGGCCCTGCCCCGCAACCCGTACGACGACGTCATCGGCGTACCGTCTCATGACGGTCCGTCAGTCGACAGTCCCGAGACGCGAGTTCCGTGCCGCCACCAGTTCCAGCACGGTGCGCCAGTCCTCCAGCACGCCCGCGTCGAACCCGGGCGCCCGGCCGTCCTCGTCGGCCTGGCGCAGGCTGAGCAGATCGTCGTCGGCGGTGGGCCCGTGCCAGGGGTGCAGACGGACGAGACGGGAGACCCGGGGGCCGAGCAGGGGGCGTACGGCCTCGGCGGCCCGTTCCGGCCGGCCGCCGGCGTCGGTGGGGCACAGCAGGTGACCGATGGGGTGGACGAGCCCGGTGAGCTGGAGCTCCTTGTCGGCGGGGCGACCGCGGCGCAGCAGTGCCGCCGTCCGGAGCGCGTGATCGTGCAGGTCGACGCCGGGCACCCCGCGGCCCGGGGTGTCGCGCACGCCCCGGCAGGCGTACAGCAGGTCCATCAGCTCCTCGACGTCGCGCAGCTCCATGCGTCAGTCCTTCCGCGAGACCGCCGTTGCCGGACGCCAGCAGACCATGGCCTGCTGGCGACCGGACGAACGGCACTTGAACTGCGCGACGAACTCGGGGGCGAATGCGCGGCCTCCCTGGGCCGCCACGCCCAGCAATATCGCCCGGACGGGTGAATCCAGAAGGTGCATCAGGGTGGAAAAAGGTTCAATTCACCTGCGGTGACATACGGGTGACTTGCCATGGTTACCCCAAATTTTCAGCCCTATCGAGCGGCCACCCGCTCATTTGGTTAATGTGTAGCGGACGGACAGCAGTACGGAGTGCCACCCACACCCACGGTCCGTCATGGGACAGGCCGCTTCACAACGGCTCGCCCTCCAAGAAGTTGCCGGCGCCACCGCGTCCTCGACCGACTTGAGCCAGGCCCGAGGGAGCGTCAGGCGCCGGACCGCAGACTGGCCGGCACGCCCCGAGGGTGACCCGACACATAAGGAGTGCGCGGTGACACCGGAGAAGACGAATCGCGAGCAACGTCCCAAGGAACGTCCGGAGCGGGCCGGCCGTCGGCCCGGCGAGATCGGCAGCCTCGACGTGTGGGCCCGCTCCGCACCCATCCGCCTGGCGGGCTACGAGGAGGACCTCGCCGAGCCCCACATCCTGCCCAGCGTGGACTGACCGCTCGCGGTCGCCCGGCCTGGGTGTGCGCCAGGCACGCCCACGCCGGGCCCGCTCTCTGGCGCTCAGTCGAGCGGAGCCGTCCGTCGCCACGGACGCAGGCTCTCCAACTGCTCGGCCAGCCGCAGCAGTTCGCCCTCCCGCCCCGGCAGGCTCACCAGCTGCACCGCGGTGGGAGCACCGGACGGCAGTGTGCCGAAGGGGACCGCCATGGCCGGCCAGCCGGTCAGGTTCCACGGCGGCGTCAGCGGCGAGTAGTTCGTGTTCACCAGGACATTGCGCAGCCAGCCCCGCTCGTGCCACGGCGCCGACTTCGGTGAGCGTCGCGCCAGCGCCGGAGTGAGCAGCACGTCGTACTCCGCGAAGAACGGCTCGAGGCGTCGGCGCAGTGCCTCCCGTGCCGAGCCGCCCCGTACCCCGGACAGGAAGCGCCGGCCGACGGCCGCGTGCACCCGGGTGCGCCGGGCCAGCAGTCGCGGGTCGAGGCTCGCGGCGTCCACCGCCGTGCCCGCCGTCCAGTGCGCGAGCGAGGTGACGCCCAGCGACAGCGGATACGGCGGCTCGGCCCGTTCCACATGGTGTCCCGCCCGGACCAGCACCCCGGCCGCGTCCCGCGCGGCGCCCGTGTACGGCTTGCTCACCGTGACCCCGGCCAGCGGGCTGCGCACGGAGACGGCGATCTTCAGCGCACCGGGTTCCCCGGCCGCCACGGCGTCGATGTCCGCGAGGACCGACAGCATCAGCCGCGCGTCCTCGACCGTCGTCGCCAGCGGACCGTTCTCCGACATCCCGAACCAGTCGCCCTCGCCGATCCCGGCCGGCACCACCCCGTGGCCCGGCTTGATGGTCACCAGGCCGCAGTTGGCCGCCGGGATGCGCAGCGAGCCCATGCCGTCGTTGCCGAGGGCGATCGGTACCAGGCCCGCGGCGACCGCGGCCGCGCTGCCGCCCGACGAGCCGCCCGCCGTGCGGGAGGTGTCCCAGGGGTTGCGGGCGGTGCCGTGCACGCCCTCCGTGGTGCCGAAGACACACAGCTCCGGCACGTTGGTCAGGCCGACGACCACCGCGCCGGCCGCCCGCAGCCGGGCCACCGTCACATGGTCGGCGTCGGCCGGGGTGTCCGGTGTCGCGGCCGAGCCGACCCGGGTCGACTCGCCCCGCACACCGAGGTTGTCCTTGACCGCCACCGGCACCCCGGCCAGTGGCAGTCCGGTCAGGTCGCCCCGGGCGGCCAGCTCGTCGGCCTCGGCCAGGGCGGCTCGGGCCCGCACCGTGCGGAACGCTCCGATCCGGCCGTCCAGCCGCTCGATCCGCGCGAGATGCTCGGCCACCACCTCACGGGGCGTGACCTCCTTCGCGCGGACGGCGGCGGCGATCTCGACGGCGGTCCGGCCGACCCAGCTGGTCACAGGCAGCTCCCTCGGTGTGCGTGCACTACTGGTGAGTACGTAGGAGAACTCTGCCCCGCCGGGAGTCCCGCGTCGAGAGGCGGCCGTGGCTCAGGGCCCCACCTGCCCCCTGAGCCACTCCTCCACCTCGCCCACGTGGGCGGCCGCCGCCGCCCGGGCGGCCTCCGGGTCACGGGCGGCCAGCGCGCGGTGGATGGCGGCGTGTTCGCGGCGGGTCCGGGCGAAGGCGCCCTCCTCCTGGTAGCCGCGCCAGACGCGGGCCCGGAAGGTGCGTGAGGACAGGCCCTCCAGGATCGCCGCCATCGTCTCGTTGCCGGCGGCCGCCGCGATCGCCCGGTGGAACTCCAGGTCGTGCGCGAGGATCTCCTCGGGGTCGTCCGTCGCGTTCATCGCCGCCAGGTGCCCCTCCACCACGGCCAGCTGTTCCGGGGTGATGCGGGCCGCGGCCAGTGCGGTGGCCGTCGACTCCAGGATCCGGCGTACCTGGAGCAGTTCGACCAGACGCGGGCCCCGCGACAGATCGGCCACCACCCCGAACGTCTCCAGCAGGTCCCCCGCCTCCAGCGCGGTGACGTAGATCCCGGAACCGTGCCGGGCCTCCAGCACCCCCAGCACCGTGAGCGCCCGGATCGCCTCGCGCATCGAGCTGCGGGAGATGCCCAGCTCCACCGCGAGATCGCGCTCGGTCGGCAGCCGCTGGCCGGGCTCCAGCGACCCGTCGGTGATCATCGCCTTGATCCGCTCGATGGCGCGCTGCGTCACCGTGCCCTTCGGGACGCCGGTCCCGCTGCGCGGAGTGTCTTCCACGTGGCCTCTCCTGTCGCCGATGCGCCGCGATCCCCAGCGATGTGGTCGGACCACTTGGGCATGCAACTCGCCAAAAAGCTACCCGGGGGGTGTCGGTGAGCGGAAGTGGTCTGATAAATATGCGGCACACAACCCGCCGGCGACTTCCGGGCCGCCGACCTCGTGATCCGGAAGGAGAAGGCGGCGTGAGCGACTTCGAAGGGCTGACGGCCCTGGTGACGGGGGGCGGCTCCGGCATCGGCCGGGCGACCGCGGAGCTCCTGGCCGAGCGCGGCGCCCGGGTCGCCGTCCTCGACCTGGACCCCTCGGGCGTGCGGAAGCCCCTGCTCGGATATCCCGCCGACGTCACCGACGACGCCTCCGTGCGCGCGGCGGTCGCGGCCGCCGTCACCGACCTCGGGGGGCTGGACATCCTGGTCAACAACGCGGGTGTCGGCGCCCAGGGCACCGTCGAGGACAACGACGACGCCGAATGGCACCGGGTCCTCGACGTCAACGTCCTCGGCATGGTCCGCGCGGCCCGCGCCGTCCTGCCCCACCTGAGGCGCTCCTCGCACGCGGCGATCGTCAACACCTGCTCCATCGCCGCCACCGCCGGTCTGCCGCAGCGCGCCCTCTACAGCGCGACCAAGGGCGCGGTGTACTCGCTGACCCTCGCCATGGCCGCCGACCACGTACGCGAGGGCATCCGCGTGAACTGCGTCAACCCCGGCACCGCGGACACCCCGTGGGTCGGGCGGCTGCTCGACGCGGCCGACGACCCGGCCGCCGAGCGCGCCGCCCTGGAGGCCCGCCAGCCCAGCGGCCGGCTGGTCGGCGCCGACGAGGTCGCGGGCGCCATCGCCTATCTGGCCAGCCCCCTGTCCGGCGCGACCACCGGTACCTCCCTGGCCGTCGACGGCGGGATGCAGGGCCTGCGACTGCGGCCGGTGGGCCGGTGAACACCCTCGGGCGCAGCGGCGTCCCGGTCAGTCCGCTCGCCTTCGGCGCGGCCGTCATCGGCAACCTCTTCACCGAGGTCGGCGAGGAGCAGGCGCACGAGGCGGTGGCCGCCGCCTGGCAGCAGGGCATCCGCTACTTCGACACGGCGCCGCACTACGGTCTCGGCCTGTCCGAGCGCCGCCTCGGCGCGGCCCTGCGCGAGCACCCGCGCTCGCGGTACACGGTCTCGACCAAGGTGGGCCGCCGGCTGGAGGACACGGACCGGGGCGCCGACGACCTGGCCGACGGCTTCGCGGTCCCCGCCACGCACCGTCGCGTCTGGGACTTCAGCGCCGACGGCGTACGACGCACCCTGGAGGCCAGCCTGGAACGGCTCGGCCTCGACCGGGTGGACGTCGTCTACCTGCACGACCCCGACGACCACGCCGAACAGGCCTTCCGGGAGGGCTACCCGGCGCTGGAGAAACTGCGCGCGGAGGGCGTCGTCGGGGCGATCGGCGCCGGCATGAACCAGGCCGAGATGCTCACGCGCTTCGTCCGGGACACGGACGTCGACGTGGTGCTGTGCGCGGGCCGGTACACGCTGCTCGACCAGCGGGCCGGCGTCGAGCTGCTGCCCGCCGCCGTCGAGCGTGGCGTGTCCGTGGTCGTCGGGGGCGCCTTCAACTCCGGTCTGCTGGCCGACCCCCGGCCCGGCGCCACCTTCGACTACGCCCGGGCGCCGGCCGGGCTGCTGGACCGGGCCCTGCGGATGAAGGAGACCGCCGACCGGCACGGCATCACCCTGCGCGCCGCCGCCCTGGCGTTCTGCGCCGCCCACCCGGCCGTGGCGAGCGTCCTGGTGGGTACCCGCTCGGCGGCCGAAGTGCGGGACTGCGCCGAACAGTTCACGACCCAGGTCCCCGCCGCCTTCTGGCAGGAGCTGCGGGACACGGGTCTGCTTCCCCCCGGGGAGCCGTCATGAGGGTCGCCCTGCACACCAGGGTCCGTGCGGACCGCGTCGCCGCGTACGAGGCCGCGCACCGGGAGGTGCCGAAGGAACTGACGGACGCCATCCGCGGCGCCGGCGCCACCTCCTGGACGATCTGGCGCAGCGGTACGGATCTGTTCCATGTCCTGGAGTGCGAGGACTATCCGCGCCTCCTCGCCGAGCTGGAGCAGCTTCCCGTCAACGTGGTGTGGCAGGCACGGATGGCCGAGCTGCTCGACGTGGTGCACGACTACTCCGACGAGGGCGCGGGCGCCGGCCTGCCCGTCGTCTGGGAGCTGCCGTGACCGTCGACGCGCACCACCACGTCTGGGACCTGTCGGTACGGGACCAGGACTGGATCGCCGAAGGCAGCCCGCTCCGGCGGGACTTCACCGTCGACGACCTGGCGCCGGAGGCGCGCGCGGCGGGCGTCGACCGTACGGTCCTCGTCCAGACGGTCACCGTGGCCGAGGAGACCCCCGAGTTCCTCGCCCTCGCGGCCGCGAACGACCTGATCGCGGGTGTCGTCGGCTGGACCGATCTCACCCGCGCGGACGTCGCCGACGAACTGGCCCGGCTGCGGGAACTCCCCGGCGGCCGGTACCTCAAGGGCATCCGCCACCAGGTCCAGGGCGAGCCGGACCCGCGGTGGCTGCTGCGGGCGGACGTACAGCGCGGGCTCACCGCCCTCGCCGCCGCCGGTCTCGTCCACGACCTGGTGGTGCTGCCCCACCAGCTCCCGGCCTGTGTCGAGGCGGCCGCCTCCCTGCCCGGACTCACCTTCGTCCTCGACCACCTGGGCAAGCCGCCGATCGCCTCCGGCGCGCTGGAGCCCTGGGCGTCCGGCGTCCGGGCCCTCGCGGCGCTCCCCAACACGGTCTGCAAGCTCTCCGGCATGGTCACCGAGGCCGACCCCGCGTGCTGGACCGTCGAGGACCTGCGCCCTTACGCGGACACGGTGCTGGAGGCCTTCGGGCCCGCCCGGCTGATGTTCGGCTCGGACTGGCCGGTGTGCACGCCCACCGCTTCCTACGGCGAAGTCCTGGACATCGCACGGCGGTTGACCGACCCGGGCGCGCACACCGAGATCTTCGAGACCACCGCCGTCCGGGTCTACGGTCTCTGAGCCGACCCCGCCAGCCGCGTCGGCGGCAGATACTCCCGCACGTGACTGCGATGCCAGTACGCGCCCGTCTCCCGCAGCTCGCGCCATGTGGTGCAGCGGTAGCGGAAGAGGCGGGCGCGGATGTGGCGCGGGGGCTCGTCGGGCGGGAACGGGGAGCGGCGCAGCAGCATCAGCGTGTCGCGGTCGTTCTCCAGCAGCCGTTCCACGAAGGCCGTGAACCACGCCCCGGCATAGGCGGGGGAGAGCGCCGCGAACCACATCATCCAGTCCAGCCGCAGATGGTACGGCGCGAACTGGCGCGGCCAGTGCCGGGGATCGCCGGGCTTGCCCTTGAACTCGTACTCCCGCCAGTCGGAGCCCTCGCGCGGCACGTCGTCGAGCGTGCCCTCGATCACCACCTCGTAGCGGATCCGGCTCACGCTGCCGAACGCGCCGTAGGTGTTGACCAGGTGCAGCGGATCGAAGGAGCGGTTCATCACCTGACGGCGGGAGAGCATGTTGACCACCGGGCGGTAGCTGAGGAACAGCAGCAGCGCGGCCACGGCGAGGACCACGATCTCGTACCAGAGCGGGGTGGCGGGGGCCGACCGGTGCCCGGCGGGCAGTTCGACCGCGGACACGGCCAGGACGACGGTGATCCAGTTCAGCCAGGCGAAGTTGCCCGACAGCACCAGCCACAGCTGGGTCAGGATCATCAGGCACCCGGCCGCCGTCGCGATCGGCTGCGGGGCGAACAGCAGGAACGGCACCACGAGCTGGGTGACGTGGTTGGCCGCCGCCTCCACGCGGTGCAGCGGTCGGGGCAGATGGTGGAAGAACCAGCTCAGCGGGCCGGGCATCGGCTGGGTCTCGTGATGGTGGTAGAGACACGTCAGCTTCCGCCAGCAGGCGTCGCCCCGCATCTTGATCAGGCCCGCGCCGAACTCGACCCGGAACAGGATCCAGCGCATCAGGAAGAGCACGACGACCGGCGGGGCCACCTCGTCGTTGCCGAGGAACACGGCGAGGAAGCCCGTCTCCAGCAGCAGGGACTCCCAGCCGAACCCGTACCAGGTCTGGCCCACGTTGACGATCGAGAGATACAGCGCCCACGGCACCAGCCACAGTGACATCGCCGCCCAGAGGGGCAGCGATGCGTCCAGACCGGCGAGCAGGGCCGCCGACACCGCACAGCCCGTCCAGGCGCAGCCCGCGAACAGGCGGTCGGAGTAGCGCCAGTGGAACAGGCTCGGCGCCCGCCGGAAGGGCACCCGCTCGACGAAGCGGGGCACCGGCAGCATCCCCCGTTCGCCGAGCAGCGCCCGGAACTGGAGGGCGGCCGTCAGGAACGCGACCAGGTAGACAGCGGCCAGGGCCCGCTGGAACACCAGGCGGCTCAGCCAGTACTCGGGTGCGGTGAACCAGTCCACGGCCGTGCGCTCCTTCTCTGCGGTCGGACCATGTCACTGTGCGTGGTTGAGTCCTCCGGTTGCGTGACCCTGGCGGGTGAAGCAGACAATAGTGGGCGAATCACCTCCGGGTGAGGGATCGAGACGATGCACGAGACGATGCGGGAGAACGTGGTGCGACTACCCACTGCCACTCTCCTCACCGCCTGCGCGCTCTCGGCGGCGCTCATCGTCGCCGGACGCGGTGGTGCGGGGGAGAAGATCACGATGCCGGGCGCGGACAGCGTCGTCCCGGCGGCCGAGGGGCGCGTCGTCTCCGGCGACCCCTTCACCGGCCTCTTCGCCGACCCCTCGGCGGCCGACCAGGACTCCGGTCCGTCCCCCGCCGACGCGGGCGCCGACGCCGATCCCGGCGCGGCACCCGGCTCCGGTCCCGACGAGGACCCCGGCACCGAGGAGGACCCCGGCACCGAAGAAGACCTCGGCTCCGACCTCGACCGCGGTGTCGACCCCGGCGAGATCGGCCCCGAGAGCGTCCCGGAAATCCCCGATCCGCCCGACGGCGGCGGGCTGATCCCCGACGGGCCCGACGAGTCCGGCGCGCAGGACCAGTCCGGCAGCATCTTCGGCAGCCCCCTCGACGTGGTCATGGGCTGACCGTGGTCCCGGCGGGCCCCGGTGCCCCGGTCGAGGAATCGGACAAACCCTGGCAAGGTGGCCCCATGGTTGATCGGGGAGCGAGCGCCCCGTCCCTCCCGGACGACTGGCCCGCCCACCCGGATCCGATCCTGGCGCTCAACCGCATGGGCACTTTCGACTGGGACCTGGACTCGGGGCAGTTCCACATGGACGCCCGGGCCCACGAGATCTTCGACCTGCGCCCCGACGAGTACGACGGCGATCCCGGCACCCTCGCCGTCCGGGTCCCGCCGGCCGAGGGCATCCGTCTGGACGAACTGGTCGCCCAGGCCATCAAGGACGGCAGCGAGAACTACGGCGCCTACTTCCGTATGCGGTTGCGCGACGGCACCCTGCGCTGGACCCACACCCAGGGCTACATCCGGCGCGACGGGACCGGCCGGCCGCGTCGCATCGTGGGCATCGTGCGGGACGCGACCGACGAGCTCAGCGATCTCGCCGCCCGCCGCGACGAGGCCGCCCTCGACGACGCGCGCCGCGAGCAGACCAACGTCGTCCAGCTCACCACGGCGGCCCTGGCGCACGCCCGCACCGTGCGCGACGTGATCGACGTCCTCAAGGACACCCACGGCCTCACCCACCTCGGTGCGACCAGCCTCGTCATGGGGCTGGTCGAGGCCGGCCGGATCCGGCTGATCGCCGAGGGGCCGGAGGGCAGCTTCGTGCCCGGCACGCTGGTCACCCGCCTCGACGAGCCCTATCCGATGAGCGAGGTGGTGCGCACCCTCACCCCGCGTTTCATCGAGTCGCCGGAGGAGTTCGCGGGCGGCTACCCCGTGCTGTGGCCGCACCTCACCGACCTGAAGATCACCTCGGCGGCCTATCTGCCGCTCATCGTGCAGGCCCGCCCGATCGGCGCGATGGGCCTGCTCTACAGCGACCGCCGGGGCTTCACGCCGGAGGACCGCAACATACTCGTCGCCCTCGGCAGCAGCATCGCGCAGAGCCTTCAGCGCGCGATGTTCTACGAACAGGAGAAGGACATCGCGCAGGGCCTCCAGCAGGCCATGCTGCCGCGCACCATCCCCAGCGTGCCGGGCGCGGACGTCGCCGTCCGCTACCGCGCCGCCACCATCGGCGGCTCCTTGGGCCGGGACATCGGCGGCGACTGGTACGACCTGATCCCGTTGCCGGGCGGCCGGGTCGGCGCCGTCATCGGTGACGTCCAGGGTCACGACACGCACGCCGCCGCCGTCATGGGCCAATTGCGCATCGTCCTGAAGGCCTACGCGGCGGAGGGCCACACCCCGGCCACCGTGATGGCCCGTGCCTCGGTCTTCCTGCACGAGCTCGACACCGACCGCTTCGCCACCTGTCTGTACGCGGAGGCCGACCTCTCCACCGGGGTCGTCCAGGTGGTCCGCGCCGGGCACATCGACCCCCTGCTGCGCGGCCTCGACGGGACCTGCCGGCGCGTCCCGGTGCCCGGCGGGCTGCCGCTCGGTCTGTCCGCCGAGTTCGGCAGCCTCGAGTACCCGGTCGGCACCGTGGAGCTCGACCCAGGCCACACCCTGCTGCTGTGCACCGACGGGCTGGTCGAGCAGCCCGGCACGGACCTCGACGACGGCATGCGGGCCCTCGCCGCGCTGATCGCCGCGGGCCCCGCGGACGTCCGGAAACTGGCCGACCAGCTCATCGAGGTCGCCGAGGAGCGCGGCGGGGACGACGACGTGGCCCTGCTCCTGCTGCGCCGGCGCGGCCCCGACGGCCACCAGGCCGGCAGCCGGCTCCAGCAGCATGTGGCCCCCGGCGACCCGGAGGCCCTGAGCGAGGCCCGGCACATGATCCGCGCGGCCGTCCGCACCTGGGGCGCCCGGGACCGCTCCGACGAGATCGAACTGGTCGCCGACGAGCTGATCACCAACGCGCTCATGCACACCGAGGGCGCCGCGATCGTCACCCTGCGGGTGCTCACCGGCACCGAACACCGGCTGCGCGTCGAGGTGGAGGACTCCTCCAGCGCCCTCCCGCGCCGCCGTGAGGCGGGCGAGTCGGGGGTCTCCGGGCGGGGCCTGCTGCTGGTGGACCTGCTGACCGACGCCTGGGGCGTGGAGGCGCGGGGCGGCGGCAAGTGCGTGTGGTGCGAGTTCGTGGTGGCGGAACGGACCTGAGCGCTCCGGTTCCGGATGGCACTCTGGACGTATGCCGGAACTCCCCGAGGTCGAAGCGCTCAAGGACTTCCTGGCCGACCATCTCGTCGGCCACGAGATCGTCCGCGTGCTGCCCGTCGCGATCAGCGTGCTGAAGACGTACGACCCGCCCGTCACCGCCGTGGAGGGCCGTGAGGTCACCGCCGTGCACCGGCACGGCAAGTTCCTCGACCTGGCGACCGGTGACGGCCCGCACTTCGTCACGCACCTCGCCCGCGCGGGCTGGCTGCACTGGAAGGACAAGCTCCCGGACGGTCCGCCCCGCCCCGGCAAGGGCCCTTTGGCCCTGCGCGTCGCCCTGGAGACAGGGGCGGGCTTCGACCTGACGGAGGCCGGCACCCAGAAGCGGCTCGCGGTGTACGTCGTGCCCGATCCGCAGCAGGTCCCCGGCGTCGCACGGCTCGGCCCCGACCCGCTCGCCGCCGCCTTCGACGAGGCCCGCTTCGCCGCGCTCCTCGCCGGTGAGCGACGCCGGTTGAAGGGCGCCCTGCGCGACCAGAGCCTGATCGCGGGCGTCGGCAACGCCTACAGCGACGAGATCCTGCACGTGGCGAGGATGTCCCCGTTCAAGCTGGCGGCCACCCTGACGCCGGAGGAGACCCACACCCTCTACGAGGCCCTGCGCGGCACGCTCACGGAGGCGGTCGAGCGCTCACGCGGCCTGGCGGCGGGCCGTCTGAAGGCCGAGAAGAAGAGCGGTCTGCGCGTCCACGGCCGCACCGGCGAACCCTGCCCGGTCTGCGGCGACACCATCCGGGAGGTGTCCTTCAGCGATTCCTCGCTCCAGTACTGCCCCACCTGCCAGACGGGCGGCAAACCGCTGGCGGACCGGAGGATGTCCCGGCTGCTGAAGTAGCCCCGGTCGGGCGGCCGGTCAGCCGGTCAGCCGGTCGGCCAGTTATCCGGTCATCCGGCCCGTCGGCCGGGCGGTACCGGCCCGAACCCGTCCCGTCCTGTTCCGCCGAGACCCGCGTCGACACCGAAGTGACCTGAACTCACTCCGTGTCGGCGTCAGTGGGCCTCGAGCGTCACCAGGTGCTCCCCGGCCGACGTGCGCAGCTCGTAGCGGGCGATCTCGTCGGGGTGCCAGGCCGCGGCACCCTGCATGGTGTTGGGGCGGGCGTCGTGCTTGGGGACGTTCCAGCTGGTGACCGTCTGCTCGGAGCCGTCGAGGCCGACGGCGATCAGCCGGCAGGAGCGGGGGCCCGCCCCGTCCTTGACCTCGAGCTCCACATGGCTGCCCCACGCCTCGTTCTCGGTGGTGACCTGCGCCCACACCCCGGACTTCTCGTCCGTCGCGGTGACCCGTACGGCGCTCTCGCCCTCGCCGCTCGCGCTGCCCGCCATCATCGCGATCACGGGGCCGGCCAGGGCGACCACCACCGAGGCGGCCACGGCGTACAGCACTCGCCGGCGCACGGCCCGGTGGCGTGTCGCCACCTCGGCGAGCAGCCGGTCCAGCAGCTGCGGGCCGGGTCCGGCGAAGGGGTGCACGGCGCGCGGGGTGGCGCGCCGGTAGAGCATCATCTGCCGTGCGGTGGGGCCGAACTCGGTGACCTGCGCCGCACACTGAGGACACTCCATGAGGTGGTCCTCGAAGCGGAAGGCTTCCGCTTCGTCCAGCACGCCGAGCGCGTACGCGCCGACGTCGCGATGCCTTTCCAGGGACCTCATGCCGAAACCTCGTGCCTTTGAGTGCCAGTGGGGTTACTCCTTGCTCCCACCGGTACGCACCCGGCCGCCGAATCACTCAAGCCACGTACCGAATCGTGACCCAGATGTTCGGAGCGGTCCGGCCCGCGGATTGGTGCGAATCTAAAAAAGATGAATCGCCAGGTGGCCGAGGGGCAGTCCGAGCTGCCAGGCGGGTGTCCAGACCTTGGGTCCCTCGTCCTCGCCGACCACCGGCGCACCGCCGGGAACCGCGTTGAGATCGGGAGCGAGCAGCTCCGTCTCCTCCAGCCAGCGCCAGGCGGCGGCCGCCAGGTCGAGGTCGGGAGCCGGTCCGTCCGACTTCGCTGCCTCGGCCTTCAGTTGAGACATACGTTCGTCGACCCAGTCCTGCCACGGCTGGTCGTACGCCGTGAGCGAAAGCCAGGTCTCCAGCTGAGTCACGACCCGGATGCCGGACAGTTCGCCGTCGGTGTCGGACAGGAAGATGGTGAGCGCCAGGGCGTCGCGCCCGGCGCGGAACTCGAAGGACGTCGGCGGCATGAGATCGCCGGTCCGCAGCAGTTCGTCGGCGATGTACTCGGCATACAACCAGGCCATGGGGACGGTGAGTTCACCGCCGCCGGTGCCGTCCGTGCTCTGGTGACCTCTGTGCAGCATCCCTTCCTGCCTTCCTCCGGTGCTTGCGCTCGCCCGTTGCCGGGACGCTGGGGACCCGGTCACCGGGCTCCATCCGGAACACGGATAAGGACACCCGATTACCCCAAGGGGGTCCTCGGCAAGGCGCTTTACGGAGGCTTGACCCAGTCGTGGGTTTCAGCGCAGGTCGGCCGCGTATCCCGGAAGCACCCGGCGCAGGGCGCGCAGCGCGTAGTACGCGCGGGACTTCACGGTACCGGGCGGAATTCCGAGGGCTTCGGCGGCCTCCGCCACACTGGCCCCCTGGAAATACACCAGCACCAGGACTTCACGGTGCTCCGGAGTGAGTGTCTTCACAGCCTCGCGCACATCGAGGGTGGCGGCCGCCCGCTCGGCGTGGTCGGCGCAGACGGGTGACGCGTTCTCCAGCACCGCGTCCCCGACCTCCGCGGGTCGCGCCTGCCGGGCCCGCCGCGCGTCGATCGCGAGCCGCCGGCCGACGGTGAGCAGCCAGGGCCGTACGGAGTCGAAGGCGTCGGCGCGCAGGGCCTCGGGATGCTGCCAGGCGCGTACCAGGGTCTCCTGGACGAGGTCCTCGGCGCGCTGGCGGTCGCCGTCGCACAGCCTCAGCAGCAGCGCGAAGAGCGGCCTGCCGTGCTCGCGCTGGAGTGCGGCGAGCTCGTGCTCGGCGGTCGTCGTCCGGGCGGTGAGGGTGGTTCCGGCGGTCATGGGCGTATGGCACCGCAGTGCGCCGGTTCGGGACAGTGCACGCACACGGATCTGCGGCGGACGGTCGATCGCGTCGACGAACGGTTCGACGAACGGTCCGGGCTACGCCGATCGCGGGCATCGGCCCTGGACGAAGGGAGTGCCGGGGCGGGCCACCGCCCCTCATGGATTAGTACTGACACATGGGTAAATATGACAATTCATGGGAAGTGAGGTGAACCGGTGATCGCCCGCAGACACCAGGTGGCCCTGGCCCTGACGGCCCTCCTCGCCTCGGCCGCCGCCTGCCAGGCCCACGACCACGGACCGGCCGAGCGGCCCGGCCGCCCGGCGCCGGACGCCGCCCGCGGCTTCACGCTCGTCGCCTCCGGCGACATCCTCCCGCACACCACCGTCATCGACCGCGCCCGCTTCGACGCCGGGGGCACCGGCTACGACTTCCGTCCGATGCTCGCGGGCATCAAACCCGTCGTCTCCGGCGCCGATCTGGCGCTGTGTCACATGGAGACCGTGTACGGCGCGAACGGCGTCTACACCGGCTACCCGGACTTCAAGTCCCCGCCGGAGATCGCCGGGGCCCTGGCCGCCACCGGCTACGACGGCTGCTCCACCGCCTCCAACCACAGCCTCGACGACGGCGCAGCCGGCGTACAGCGCACCCTCGACGCGCTCGACGCTGCCGGCGTACGGCACGCGGGCACCGCCCGCACCGAGGCCGAGGGCAACTCGGTCACGCTGCTGCGCGCGGGCCCGGCGAAGGTCGCCCACCTCGCCTACACCTATGACACCAACGGTCATCCCGTCCCGCCGGGACAGCCCTGGACCGTCAGCCTCCTCGACGAGAACCGGATCCTCGCCGACGCCAAGGCCGCCCGGAAGGCGGGCGCCGACGTGGTCGTCGTCTCCGTGCACTGGGGCACCGAATGGCAGGACGCACCGGACGACCGCCAGCTCACCCTCGCCCGCACCCTCACCGCCTCCCGCACGGGCGGCCGCCCCGACATCGACCTGATCCTCGGGACGCACGCGCACGTGCCGCAGGCCTACGAGAAGGTCAACGGCACGTGGGTCGTCTACGGCATGGGCGACCAGATCGCGGGCGAGATGTTCAACCACCAGGGCGTCCACGACGCGCGCGGCAACCAGTCCACCGTCGCCCGCTTCACCTTCGCCCCGCCCGCCCGGCCCGGCGGCCGCTGGGAGGTGCGCAAGGCCGAGTTCGTACCGCAGCTGTTCGACATCGACGCCGGCCGGGTGGTCGACCTCGACAAGGCCATCGCCCAGGGCGCGGGCGTCGAAGGGGTACGCGACCGGATCAGAGCGGTCGTCCTCGGCCGGGGCGCGGCGAAAGACGGGCTGGTGATGGGGAAGTGAGCCGGAGGTAGGCGCTCACGGGGTGGCCGGGGGCTACGGCACCACCGTCACCGGCCACCGCCCCGCCTTCACCAGCCGCACCGCGACGGACCCCACGATCCGGTGGCCGGCCTGTTCGGAGGCACCCACCACCACCGCGTCCGCCTTGAGCCGGTCCGCCGCCTTCACCAGGCCGCCGTAGGGGTCGCCGCGGAAGGTGTGGAACTCCCAGCGCACGTCGAATATCCCCCGGGTGCGCTCGGTGGCCTCCCGGATCTGCGCGACCAGGTCCTCGGCGATCTCGTCGGTCGTCTCCGCGACCGGCACCCCGAGCGCCGCGCCCGCCACCAGCACCGGCTGCACGTACACCACGGCCAGCAGCGCGTGCTGGCGACGCGCCAGCCCGCCGGCGTAGGCCGCGGCCCGTAGGGAGGAGTCGGAGCCGTCCACCCCGACGAGGATGACCTTCGGTCCGTCCGTGCCCCGCTCGAACTGGTGCGAGGGCTGCTGCGAGTGCTGTTCCGTCACGGCCAGAGGCTATCGGAAGCCGCAGGTCCGGCCGGTGCGCGGGCCGCTCGACGGGCGGTACGGGCCGGGTGTTCCTAGAGTCGGACCATGAGTGCCACCGTGCGGACCGCCACGGCCGCGGACACCCCGGGCCCGGCACGGCGGCCCGCCGGGCGTGTCCTCGGCCGGGTGCCCGAAGGCTTCGCGACCTTCTTCGGCGCCCTCGGGCTGCTCTGCGTCCTGCTGGCCCTGATCCCGCCGCTGCGCCGCCTGCTGCGCCCGGTCGTCCGCTTCCTGGACCTGCTGATCGTCCCGGTCAGCGCCAACCTCGCCTACGCCGTCTTCCTCTTCCTGCTGGCCGCCGCCACCGCCGCCCGCAAGAAGGTCGCCTGGTGGCTGGTCGTCGTCTACCTCGGCCTGCTCGTCCTCACCGACATCCTCGGCGTGGCCGTCGGCCTGTACGGGCAGTCCGTCCCGTCCCTGGTGGTGTGCGCGCTCGCGCTGATCCTCCTCGTCGTCGCCCGCGGCGAGTTCTACGCCGCCTCCCGCCGCGCGGCGGTCCGGCGCGCGCTCGCCGTGCTGCTCGTCGGGCTGGTCCTGGCGATCCTCGCGGGCTGGGGCCTGGTGGAACTGTTCCCCGGCACCCTGCCGGCGAGCCAGCGCTTCGGATGGGCCGCCAACCGGGTTCTGGGCGGCCTGGTCTCCACCCGCTCCTTCGACGGCCGCCCGCCCCGCCCCCTCTTCTTCCTCCTCGGCCTCTTCGGCGCCGTCGCCCTCCTGAACGCCGCCGCCACCCTCTTCCGCTCCCAGCGGATGGAAGCTGCCCTGCACGGTGACGAGGAAGCCCGCATCCGGGCCCTGCTCAAGGCCTACGGCGACCAGGACTCCCTGGGCTACTTCGCCACCCGGCGCGACAAGGCCGTCGTCTTCTCACCCAGCGGCAAGGCCGCCGTCACCTACCGCGTCGAGGCCGGTGTCTGCCTCGCCAGCGGCGACCCCGTCGGCGACCGCGAGGCCTGGCCGCACGCCATCGCCGCCTGGCTGGAAGCCGCCCGCCGGCACGCCTGGGCGCCCGCGGTCATGGGCGCCTCCGAGGACGGCGCGAAGGCCTTCGCCCGCGCCGGACTCGGCGCCCTCCAGCTCGGCGACGAGGCGATCCTGCCGGTCGCCTCCTTCGACCTCGGCGGCCGCGAGATGCGGGTCACCCGGCAGGCCGTGAACCGGGTGCGCCGCACCGGCGCCTCCTGCCGGGTCCGCCGCCACCGCACCCTCACCGAGCAGGAGATGGAGGAGGTGGTCGGCCGGCCCGACGCCTGGCGCGACACCGAGACCGAACGCGGTTTCTCCATGGCCCTGGACCGCCTCGGCGACCCCGCCGACGGCGACTGCCTCCTCGTCGAGGCCCTGGACGACGACGGCCGCCTCCTCGCCCTGCTCTCCTTCGTCCCCTGGGGCCGCGACGGCATCTCCCTCGACCTCATGCGCCGCGACCGCTCCGCCCCCAACGGCGTCATGGAGTTCATGATCGCCGACCTGTGCGCCGCCGCCCCGAAGCTCGACGTGCGCCGGATCTCCCTCAACTTCGCCGTCTTCCGCTCGGCCTTCGAGGAGGGCGCCCGCATCGGCGCCGGACCGGTGCTGCGGCTGTGGCGCCGGATGCTGCTGTTCTTCTCCAAGTGGTGGCAGCTGGAGGCCCTCTACCGCTCCAACGCCAAGTACCACCCCGAGTGGTACCCCCGCTTCCTCTGCTACGCCGACGCCGGCTCCCTCGCCCGGGTGGGCCTCGCCTCCGGTATCGCCGAGGGCTTCGTCTCCGTGCCCTCGCTGCGCAAGCTCTGGGGCAACCGCAACGCCAAGGGCGGGCCGCGCCCCGCCACCACCGAGAACCTGCCGCCCCTGGCGGCGCTCGGCCTCGACGGAGGGGACGAGGCCGGGGACACCGGTGCGGACGCGGGCCTGCCCGAGCAGGTCCGCGTCCGGCACCGCAAGCTCGACCGGCTGCGCGCCGAGGGCATCGACCCCTACCCGGTCGGCGTCCCGCTCCGCACCCACACCCTCGCCGGGATCCGTACGGGGGAGACGGTCACCGTCGCCGGCCGGGTCATGCGGGTACGAGACTTCGGCGGCATCGTCTTCGTGACGCTGCGCGACTGGTCGGCCGACCACCAGCTCGCCCTCACCCGCGAGGCGCTCGGTTCCTTCAGGTCCGACACCGACCTGGGCGACCACATCGTCGTCACGGGCACGGCCGGGACGAGCGACAAGGGCGAGCCCACCGTCTTCGTCACCACCTGGCAGCTCACCGCCAAGTGCCTGCGGCCCCTGCCCGACAAGCGCCGTGGCCTCACCGACCCCGAGTCCAAGGTCCGCATGCGCTACCTCGACCTGGTCGCGAGCCCGGCCGCCCGCGATGTCGTCCGCGCCCGCTCGCACGCCGTACAGGCCCTGCGCCAGGGCCTGTTGGAGCGCGGCTACCTCGAGGTCGAGACCCCGATGCTCCAGCAGATCCACGGCGGCGCCAACGCCCGCCCCTTCACCACCCACATCAACGCCTACGACCTCGACCTCTATCTGCGCATCGCCCCCGAGCTGTACCTCAAGCGGCTGTGCGTCGGCGGCCTGGAGAAGGTCTTCGAGATGGGCCGCACCTTCCGCAACGAGGGCGTCTCCTACAAGCACAACCCCGAGTTCACGATGCTGGAGGCCTACCAGGCGTACGCCGACTACGACGTGATGCTCGACCTGGTCCGCGAGCTGATACAGGGCGCGGCCACGGCCGCCTTCGGCTCGCCGGTCGCCCGCAAGGACGGACAGGAGTACGACATCTCGGGCCAGTGGCCGGTCCGGACGGTCCACGACGCGATCTCCGAGGCGCTCGGCGAGCGGATCGACGCCGACACCCCGCGGGCCGTCCTGCACCGGCACTGCGACCGGGCCGGTGTCCCGTACACACCGGACGACGGCCGGGGTGACGTCGTGCTGGAGATGTATGAACGCCTGGTCGAGGAGAGGACCCAACTCCCGACCTTCTACAAGGACTTCCCCACCGACGTCTCCCCGCTCACCCGGCAGCACCGCACCGACCCACGGCTCGCCGAACGCTGGGACCTCGTCGCCTTCGGCACCGAACTCGGCACCGCCTACTCCGAGTTGACCGATCCGGTCGAACAACGCCGCCGCCTCACCGAGCAGTCCCTGCTCGCCGCCGGCGGCGACCCCGAGGCGATGGAACTCGACGAGGACTTCCTCGACGCCCTCGAGTACGCGATGCCCCCGACCGGCGGCCTAGGCATCGGCGTCGACCGCCTCGTCATGTTCCTCACCGGTCTCACGATCCGCGAGACCCTGCCGTTCCCGCTGGTACGACACCGCTGACCCGGCCCCCTTCCACTGTTCGGACCGACCGTGACTGCGCCGGGCGGGTGGAATCGTGCCGCCGGTCCGGTGTCGGTGTGGTGGGTCGGGGGCCCGCCGGGCGACTGATGACTGCATGAAGAAGGATCAGTTGTTCACGCGCCGCCGGGCGTTGCTCGCCGGCGCCGCCGCCGTCGGAGCGGTCGGCACGGCCGGAGTGTTCCTGGGGGGCGAGGACGGGAAGCCGGTCCGGGCCACCGCCCCCGCCGCGGGCGCCCCGGCGCAGAGCCTGCCGCTGAAGCCCTCCGCCTACCGCCTCCAGCCGCTGACCGGCTACGGCCCCCCGCGCACCGCCCCCGGCCGCACCCCGGTGCGCCACGAACCGCTGCTGAGGATGACCGGCCGCGGCCGCACCATGGTGCTGACCTTCGACGACGGACCCGACCCCCGCTACACGCCCGGCATCCTCGACACCCTGGCCCACTACGACGTCCGCGCGATGTTCTTCGTGTGCGGGGAGATGGCCGCCGCCAACCAGGATCTGCTGGGACGGATGGCCGACGAGGGCCATGTCGTCGGCAACCACACCTGGTCCCACCCCCTGCTGACCGGCCTGACCCGCCGTCAGATCCGCTCCGAGATGTCCCGCACCAGCGACGTCATCGAGGAGGGCTACGGGGAGCCGCCCCGCTGGTTCCGCGCCCCCTACGGCGCCTGGAACCGTGCCGCCTTCCAACTGGGCGCCGAACTCGGCATGGAGCCGCTCGCCTGGACGGTCGACACCCTCGACTGGACCGCCCCCGCCGCCGGGACCATCGTCCGACGGGTCGAGAAGGGCGCCGCTCCCGGCGTCGTGGTGCTCTCGCACGACGCCGGGGGCGACCGCTCGCAGAGCGTGCGGGCCCTGCGCAGCTATCTGCCGCAGCTGCTGGACTCCGGCTACCACATCAGCGTCCCGCACCGGCGGTACGCCTGACGCGAGCACGCCCGCCCGCCCGGCCGGTGTCCGCTCAGCGGACCTCGGCCAGGCGGGCGAAGGCGACCACGTTCCCGTCGTATCCGTTCGCCTTGGAGAAACCGCCGCCGCAGGTGATGACCCGCAATTCGGGGGAGCCCTTGGAGGCGTAGACGCGGTCGCCGGGGAAATTGTTCTTCTCGAAGACCTCGATGCCGTAGATCTCGAAGACCGCCGTCTTTCCGTCCCCTCGCGACACCTCGACGCGATTTCCCTTCTTCAGGGCCCCGAGACCGTAGAAGACGGCGGGGCCCAGTTTGTTGTCGACATGGCCGACGACGACCGCGGTCCCCTTTTCACCGGGCGAGACGCCACCGGTGAACCAGCCGGCCAGATTCGGGTCCTCCGGCGGCGGCGCGCCGACCCAGCCGTCCGCGTCCAGGCCGACCGACGTGACCGGAGCGTCCACCCGGATGGCGGGGATCCGGACCCGGTCCGGCACGGCGTACGGCAGCGCTGCCGGGGTCCGGCCGAAGGCACCGGCGGTGCGGCCGTCCGCGGCCGCCGCCGAGGCGGGCTGCGGCGGGCCGATGTCGAACTCTCCCGACCCGTTCCGGATGAGCGCGAGACCGGTCAGCAGTACAAGCGCTATCACGCCCCAGGGGGCGCGCTTGCGCCGCCGCTCCTCTTCTTCCGCCACCTCGGACAGCTCGTACGCAGACATTCGCCATCCCCTTTCGACGCGGCCGTCACCGCGTCCCTTCGCGCATACGAGAACGCTAAGTCCCCGGGCGGGAACCGGCGACGGGGCAGCAGCGAACGGGTGGCCCGATGCCTTTCGGTGAGCCATCCGAGTTGCCGACGGAAGGAATTTTCTGACGGTCCGTGACCTGCGGCAATATCCGATTGTGTGCATTTCGCTCGGCGTGTCCTCTCACCAGGACGGACCATTCCCGAAATGCGGGCGCGTGCACGGCATCTGAGGGTCATTTCGGGAGGTGCTTTCTCGCCGACATGCCGGGGACGGGCCCCGGGGCGCCTTCCGCGGAGGATCACATGCGCATCACTCGTTTTCTGGCGGCCTCGGTGGTCTCGGCCGCCGCGGTCGCCTCTCTCGGCGTCAGCGCCCCGGCCGCCGTCGCACGCGACGGCATGGGCGCCAACCCGAGCAACATCGTGGCCCTGCCCGCCGTCATCGCCCGCGGGGGCCAGATGACGGTCACCGTCGACGGCTGCCCCGGCGGCGGCACCATGACCTCGGCGGCGTTCCCGCAGGCCAACCTGACGCCGATCAACGGAGCCAACCAGACCGCCAAGGGGACGGCGACCATCAACGACAACGCCCGGCCCGGCACCTACGACATCACCGTCAACTGCTCGGGCCGGACCCTGACCCGCCCGGCCGCCTTCACCGTCATCGGCGGTGTCCGCGGCGGTCTCGGCGGCAGCACCACCACCGGCGCCACCCCGACCGACATGGCCATCGGCGGCGGTCTCGTCGCGGCGGCCCTGGTCGGGGGTGGTCTGTTCTGGATGCGCCGCCGCGCCGAGCGCCGCGTCTGAGGCCCGCTCCGAAGGGGATCGCACGTCGCACGTGACGCAGGCCTTCGCCCCGGTCCCGCTGGGATCCGGGGCGAAGGCCTGCGCACGGCGGAGCCGTCGGGGCGAGCCGTCAGCCGCCGTCCTCGGCGGCGCGGCGCCGTGAGAAGTAGTACGCGGTGCCGACCGAGCCCACGATGAGCGCGGCGCCCAGCCCGATCTCCTTCAGGTCGAAACCGGCGACGGTGCCGCCCTCACCGGCTTGCACGCCCCGCGGGACCGGGTACGGCGCAGGGGGATCGACCGGACGGCCGCCGGCGATCGTCAACTCCTTGACGGCGCTGATGCCGCCGCAGGCGAACGTCACCCGGTAGGAGGCGCCCGCCCTGGCGTCCCAGTCGACCGTGACCACGGCGGACGACGAGCCCCGGGGGATGACGACCGCGTCGAAGACCCCCGAGGAGACCGTCACGGAGCTCCGGCAGCCACTGGCGTTGCGGTCCACCTGAACGGTGATCTGCCCGCCCGCCGCGACCGTCGAGGGCAGCACGCCGTAGCCGTTGGACATGACGTAGTGGTTGTCGTCGTCGCTCGCGACGGCGACCGGTACGGAGAAGGTCAGGGCGGTGACGCCCAACAGTGCGGCCGAAGCGACGCGTATCGCGCGCATGGTGGATCCTCCGGTCCCCGAGGAGCAGCTGCGGACCTTTTTCCGCTTGCGTCATAAATGCACCTCGATGACCGAAACGCTAGGAACATGTGTGCGCTCCCGCGATCGCAGTCGCGCGAATGGGGCAAGCGTGTGGGCCGCCCAGGGGACGCCGGTGCGGCAACCGGGGGACGGCCGCGGCGTGGCGGCCGTCCTTCTGCCGCCGTCCCCCGGTCGCGGGAGCGTGAGGTGAGCGGACGTCAGCCCCCGGCGCCGGGGAACAGATGGAGGAACGGTTCCGCCGACGCGGTGATGCCCCGGCTGTAGGGCGCGTCGAAGTCCCAGATGAGGAAGAGCAGAAAGGCGATCAGCGCGGAGAACAGCCCGGCCAGCACCAGTTCGCGGGTGGTGCGCCGGATCTGCAGCGCGAACACCATGCCGATGGTGATGGCGGCCCCGGCCAGCAGCCCGAACCACACCACACCCGGCATGGTCGCCCCCGTCGACTCGGCCCGGGCGTTGCGTGCCTGGTCCGCGGCGGCCATCTGGTCGATCAGCGGCTGGTAGGCCTGGGCCTGGAAGTCGGACGTCGGCTGGTAGTCGGTGACGTCCACCCGGATCCGCTGGAGGAGTTCGTCGCCGCGCTCGGTCACCTCACCGTCGTCGGCCATCGACTTCCACTCGGTGGTGACGACGTGTCCGACATAGGCGTTGACATCCTCCCGAATACGGTCACGGGCGTCGGCCGGGTAGACGCGTACCCGCTCCGAGATCTCGTGGAGCGCCTGCGCCTCCGCCTGGACGTGGTCCTGGGCCACACTGCGCGCCTCCCAGACGCCGGCGATGGCCAGGCCCAGGACGATGGCGTACACCACGCCGATCCACATCGTCATGTACTCGATGACGTCCGGGGTCTCGGAGGGGTCCTCGTCCTCGGGAGCCCTGCGGTGCCGTAGGAGGGTGATGACGACCACCACCGCGCAGGCGGCGAGCATCGCGAGGGTGAGAACAAGCCATTCCGGCAAGAGATGCCTCCAGGGTCGGCGCTAGCGCGGTCGCAGCGCGGCGACGGCGATCACCGCGGGCACGGTGATGAGCAGGACGTAGGTGACCGGCGACTGGCCGCGGCGGACGGGCCGCTGCCGCGGCGAGGCGTGGTACGCCGGGTAGCTCACCGGGGTCGCGGACGGGTGTGGCGTGGGCGTCGGCTCGGCCGTCGGTGTCGGCTCCGGCTCCGGGGCCGGAGCCGGCGGGGGTGTGGGGGCCTGCCGCGGGGGCGGGGCCGCGGGCCGGGGCGGCGCGGGCGCCATCGGCCTGCTCGGGAGGCGGTGGCGGCGGGGGCGTCGGCTTCGGGGTGGGGGTCGGCGTGGGGGTCGGGGTGGGGCTCGGCGTCGGCTCGGGCGGGGGCTTCGGCTTCGGCGGTGCGGGGGTCGGGGTGGGCGTCGGCGTCGGTTCCGGGCACACCGGGGGAGCCGGCCACGCGTGACTCCCCGCGACCGCCACCGCCTCGATGCCGTCCGGGCCGGTCGAGGCGTACGCGCACGCGTCGGCCGCGGCCACCCCGGCCGGGGCGGCGGCGAGGATCCAGGCCGCGGTCACCAGGGCCAGGGTCCTGATGACGAGGGCGGATCGGGTCGGTTCGGGTCCATGCACGACGGAGATCATGCGGCGTCCCGTACCTGCCCACGCCCACGCCCGGTGGGGATTGCCCCGAACGGGGGAAGTTCACGTCCACAGGTTTGCCGGACGGTACGTTCGCGCATCCGGCTCGCCGTGCGCCTGTGCGATCCGGAGGGGTCCGCCGGGGCCGGTGTCACAGGTCCCGGAAAGTTTTTTGTGCCGTGTTTGAACACAACGACCGTCACCATGCGTACTCAGTGCCGTGCGGCGGCGCAGCAGGGCGCTGCAACACCTTGTGACGATCGGGGAGTTGTTGACGATGAAGACCACCTGGCGGAGCGCCTCACTTGCGGCGAGTGCTGTGGCCGTGCTGGCGCTGACGACGGCGTGCGGTTCTGAGAGCGGCACGTCGTCGAGCCAGAACGTCGGGGCCACGGCCCCGGCCGGTGGCATCGCGGGCGTCGGCGTGGGCAGCGGCGTCGGCAGTGGGGTCGGTTCCGGTGCGAGCGCCAGTGCGACCGGAGGAGCCGCCGCGCAGGGCAGCGCGGCCGAGCTGGCCGTCGCGGCGAACGACGAACTCGGCAAGATCCTCACCGACGGCACCGGCAAGACTCTCTACCGCTTCGACGCGGACACCGCGGAACCCCCGAAGTCGAACTGTGACGGCGACTGCGCGACCGCCTGGCCGCCGGTCTCCGCCGATGACATCGCCGCAGGCGACGGCATCGACAAGTCGCTGCTGGGCGAGGTCACCCGCACCGACGGCACCAAGCAGCTGACCGTCGCCGGCTGGCCCGCCTACTACTACGCCAAGGACGCCAAGGCCGGTGACACCACCGGTCAGGGCGTGGGCAACAAGTGGTTCGCGCTCACCCCCGAGGGCAAGAAGGCCAAGGCCTCCGGCTCGTCCGCCGAGTCCGGCACCGAGCTGGCCGGGCTGTCCGTCCGCAAGGACGCCAACCTCGGTGAGATCGTCGTCGACAAGAACGGCATGACGGTCTACCGCTTCCTGAAGGACAAGGCCTGGCCC
The DNA here is from genome assembly GCA_001298545.1 of Actinobacteria bacterium OV320. Taxonomy (GTDB): domain Bacteria; phylum Actinomycetota; class Actinomycetes; order Streptomycetales; family Streptomycetaceae; genus Streptomyces; species Streptomyces coriariae. Next base: position 244,690 of record LJCX01000027.1, on the reverse strand, counting down.
GAGCCGGTCTCGAACTGCAACGGAGCCTGCCTCGAGAAGTGGCCGGCCGTCGCGCCGGTCGCCTTCAACGAGACCGAGGGCATCCAGGAGAAGGGCTACATGAACTTCACCCGGTCCGACGGCACCAAGCAGCAGACGATCAACTGCTCGCCGATCTACACCTTCTCCGGTGACAAGGCGCCCGGCGACATCAACGGCCAGGGTGTGGGCGGCACGTGGTACGCCGTCGCGCCGAACGGAAAGCTGGTCGGAGCGCCGGCGCAGTAGAGATCGCCTCCCCAGGGCCGATCCCGCAGCTGCCCCATCGCGCACGACCGTTGGTCCGCCCCCTCCGCGCCGCACGGAGGGGGCGGACCGTTGTGCTTTGCGTCCCGCCGGTCCCTCGTGCTTGTCCGGCCGCCGCTTCCTGTGCGTAGACTTTCGCCGCCCCGCGGACGGCTCCGGAACCCTCCGGAACTCTCCGGAACGAGCCGGGCACCTCAAGCAGCCCTTCGGGGCGCGTCGAATCGGCACGTGCCGCAGGCAGTGACCGGGAACGGACGGTCAATTTCCGTTTCCACTCGCCCCTTTGGCGGGCGATCAGTAGCCTCAGCTCGAACACCGGATCGCCTACGCCTTGGAGAGACAGATGGAGCGACCCGCCTGGGCCCCTCGGAGCATCGACATCTCGGTGCCCAGCGTCTCGCGGATCTACGACCACTACCTGGGCGGCTCGCACAACTTCGAGGTCGACCGGGAAGCAGCCCGCAAGGCCATGGAGTTCCTGCCGGGACTTCCGAAGATCAGCCAGGCGAACCGGGCGTTCATGCGCCGTGCCGTGCGGTACGCGGCCGACGAGGGCGTCACCCAGTTCCTCGACATCGGCTCCGGCATCCCCACCTTCGGCAATGTGCACGAGGTCGCCCAGGCGCTGAGCCCCGGGGCCCGCGTGGTCTACGTCGACCACGACCCGGTGGCCGTCGCGCACAGTGAGGCGGTGCTGGCCGGCAACGCCGACGCCGATGTCGTGGCCGCCGATCTGCGCAAGCCGCAGGAGATCCTGAACAGCCCGCAGGTCGCGCAACTGATCGACCTGGACCGGCCGGTGGCGCTGCTGCTCGTCGCCGTACTGCATTTCGTGGAGGACGCGGACGACCCGTTCGCGGCGGTGGCCGAACTCACCGCGGCGCTCGCGCCCGGCAGTCTGCTCCTGCTCACCCATGCCTCGTACGAGGGAATCCCACTGCCACCGGAGCGGGCCGGGGGCGCGGTGGACGTGTACAAGGACATCCGCAACCCGCTGATCATGCGCTCGCGTGACGAGATCGCGCGGTTCTTCGAGGGGTACGACATGGTGGAACCCGGACTGGTGCCGATGCCGCACTGGCGGCCGGACACGGCGCCGGAGGACGAGGACCCGTGGGCCCTCTCCGGTTTCGCCGGCGTGGGGCGTACGGCGTGACCGCCGAGCCGGACGGGCCGGAGGACAGACTGCGGCGGTTCGCGACGATCTGGAGCCGGTCGGTGTTCCCGGTGACCTCGACGTCGCTGACCCGGTCCGAACTGGAGGAGCAACTCCTTCCACTGGCACGGCGGTTGCGCGGCGCACTGCTGGAGCGCGCCTTCGACGCCGACACGGGCAAGGCGGTCGGCGCCGCCCTCGTCGACGCGCACTGCACCGACCCCGAGGCACTCAGCCGCTCCCTCGACTGTGTCGACGCCTATCTGGTGCTCTACTGCGGCGAGGACGGCCCCCAGGAGGATCTGCGGGCCCGCGCCGCCAGGCTCCAGCACGCCATGGCGGCCGGCTACGCGCAGGCGCTGCGCGAGCGCACGCTCGCCGAACAGGAGGCCATCGCCCAGGCCGCGTTGCGCGCCCAGGGCGTGGTCGCGCAGGCGCTGCACGCGAGCGAGGCCCGCTTCCGCGCGGTCTTCGAGGGGGCCGCGATAGGAATCGGCATCGCCGACCTGGAAGGCAACGTCCTCCAGGTCAACGGGGCACTGCTGCGCATGTTCGGCGGCTCGGAGCAGTCCCTGCGCGACCGCAAGGTCCAGGACCTGACGCATCCCGAGGACGCACCCCAGACCTGGAAGCTGTACGACGAGCTGGTCCGCGGCGAACGGGAGCACTACCACACCGAGAAGGCGTTCAGCCGCCCCGACGGAACGGCCCTGTGGACCAACCTGACGGTCTCCCTGCTGCGTGACGCGGACGGCGCGCCGCAGTACTCGCTGGCCCTGATGGAGGACACCACCGAGCGCCGGCTGCTCAACCTGCGGCTGCGCTACGAGGCCACCCACGACGCGCTCACCGGCCTGCCCAACCGCACCCTGTTCTTCGAACGCCTGGAGAAGGCGCTCGGCGCCGGCGCCGGGCAGCGCTTCGGTCTGTGCTACCTCGACCTGGACGGCTTCAAGACCATCAACGACAGTCTCGGGCACGCGGCCGGCGACCGGCTGCTGGTCGAGGTCGCCGACCGGCTCCAGTCCTGCGCCACCGCGCCCGGCGAGATGGTCGCGCGCCTCGGCGGTGACGAGTTCGTGGCGCTGACCACCGGCCCCGACACCCGCCGTGAGGTCGACGACCTGGCCGCGCGCATCATGAACGCCATGATCGCGCCGGTGCGTATCGACGGCCGGGAGCTGACCGTGCGCGGCAGCATCGGCATCGTCGAGGGGCCGGCGGGGGGGCGCAGCGCGGCGGAGGTGCTGCGCAGCGCCGACATCACCATGTACCGGGCCAAGTCGGCGGGCGGCAACCGCTTCGAGCTTGCCGATCCGGAGGCCGACGCCCGCGCGATCACCCGCCACGGCCTGACCACCGCGCTGCCGGCGGCCCTCGACCGCGGCGAGTTCTTCATCGAGTACCAGCCGCTCGTCCACCTCGGCGACGGCAGTGTGCGCGGCGCGGAGGCCCTGGTGCGCTGGCTGCATCCGCAGCACGGGGTGCTCGGCCCCGACCGGTTCATCCCGCTCGCCGAGCACACCGGGCTGATCGTGCCGCTGGGCCGCTGGGTCCTGGAGGAGTCGGTCCGTCAGGCCGGCGAGTGGCGGGAGCGGGGCGGCGACACGGATCCCCTGCGGATCAACGTCAACCTCTCCCCGTGCCAGCTCACCCATCCCGGTCTGGTGCAGGACACCGTCGACATCCTGGAACGCGCGGGTGTCGCACCGGAGGCCCTGTGCCTGGAGGTGACGGAGTCGGCGTTGATCGGCGCCGACGACGACCTGCTCAAGCCGCTGCGCCGGCTGGCCGAGATGGGCGTCGACATCGCCCTGGACGACTTCGGCACCGGCTACTCCAACCTGGCCAACCTGCGGCGGCTCCCGGTGAGCGTGCTCAAGCTGGACCGCTCCTTCACCCAGGGCATGCAGCAGTTCCCGGCGGACCCCGTCGACCTCAAGATCGTCGAGGGGATCGTCTCGCTCGCCCACAGCCTGAACCTCGCGGTCACGGTGGAGGGCGTGGAGACCGGCGCGCAGGCCGAACAGCTGCGGATACTGGGCTGCGACACGGCCCAGGGCTGGTACTACGCCCGCCCGGGCCCGCCGGACCGGCTCCACGAGCTGGCCCTGGTGGACGCGACGGGGTGAGCGGACAACCCGGTCGCGAGAGTGCGGGGGTCACCCACGAAGACGGCCGGGTGACCCACGAGGACGACGACGTGTACCGCGCCGCGGACGACGGCCTGAACCCCGACGCGGACGACGACGCGAACGACGGCGGGGACGAGGGCGGGGACGGCGGCGTGGGTGAGGCGATCGCCGGGGAGCTGGCCCTCATGGACCCCGCCGTGCGTGCCTCCCGGGCCCTCTTCGAGCGGCTGCTCGACCCCGAGTTCGTGGAGGTCGGCTCCTCGGGCCGCCGCTACACGTACGAGGAGATGCTGGCCTGGCTGCCCGAGCACCCGGGCAGCTCGCGGAGCGGCCCCCGCTACCGGCCGTCGGCGATCGAGGGCGTCCTCCTGGCGCCCGGCCTGATCCACCTCACCTACGAGACGGACTTCGACGGCCGGCGGGCCCGGCGCAGCTCTCTGTGGCGCAAGCGCGGCGAGGAGACGGGCTGGCGGATGTACTACCACCAGGGGACCCCGGTCCCGCCCGAGGCCGCACAGCGTCAGCCCGCCTCGCGCTCGCGGGCTTCCTCGGCCACGGAGACGGCGGCCCGCACCAGCGCCGCAGCGGCCTGTGAGCGGGACTGCTGGGGCCACGCGATGGCCAGGACGGCAGGAGGCGCGTCCAGGACCGGACGGTAGACGACGCCCGGCCGGGGATAGCGGTCGGCGACGGAGGCGGGCAGCAGGGCGACGACCTCGCCGAGGCCCACCAGCGTGAGGAGCTGGGCGAGGTCCTGGCCCCTGCCGCGGACCTCGTCGATGTAGCGGTGCGCCTCGTCCGGGCGCAGCCCCAGGTCGGCGAGGCGCAACGCGGCCCGGGCGGCGAGCGGATGACTCACGGCGAGGGCGGCGACGCGCGGCTCGGCGGCCAGGTCCTCCGTGTCCAGGCCGGTGCGGTCGTACGGCTCGTAGACCAGGGCCACATCGGCCTCGCCCCGGCACAGCAGCCGGGACTGCTCGTGCCAGGCGCACAGCCGGACGGCGACCGGCACCGCCGCGGGATCGGACGCGTACCGGGCGAGGATCCCTTCCAGCAGCCCGGCGTCCCCGTCGGCCTTCACCGCCAGCGCCAGCTTCGGCTCTGGGGCGGCGGCCCGCCGGGCCCGTCGCCCCGCGGCCTCCAGCGCGGCGAGCGCGAACCGGGCCTCCACCAGCAGGACTTCGCCCGCCGGGGTCAGCGACACGCTGTGCGTGGTCCGCTCGAACAGGACCGCTCCCAGCTCCGTCTCCAGCCGGCGGATCGCCCGGGACAGCGGCGGCGGCGAGATGCCCAGCCGGTCGGCGGCGCGGGCGAAGTTGAGCTCCTCGGCGACGGCGACGAAATAACGCAGCGGTCGGGACTCCATGGGCGGCCCTCCGATCGGTATTGCTCTGAGGGTAACAACCACGAGCCGATCGATCCTTCAGTTCCGACGCGCGGGGCAGCAGGCTCGACGCATACCGACCACCGCGAGTTCTGGAGCAGTTCATGATCGTCATCACCACTCCGACCGGCCAGATCGGCCGCGAGGTCCTGGCCCGTGTGCTCGACGCAGGCGACGGCGCGTCACCGGTCCGGGTGATCGTCCGCGACCCCGCCCGGCTCTCGCCGCGGACCCGCGAACGCGTCGAGCTCGTCCAGGGGTCCCACGCCGACCCCGCCGTCCTGAAGGAGGCGTGCGAGGGCGCCGACCGGATCTTCTGGCTGGTGCCCCCGACGCCCGGGGCCGACAGCGTCGAGGGCCACTTCCGCGCCTTCACCGATCCGCTGTGCGAGGTGATCGAGGGCCAGGGCGTCGAGCGGGTGGTGGCCGTCTCGACCCTGGGCCGGGGCGTCGCCGAGAAGGCCGGGCAGATCTCGGCTTCGCTCGCCATGGACGAGGCGATCGCCGCCACGGGCGTGCACTACCGGGCGCTGTGTCCGCCGTCGCTGATGGAGAACCTGCTCCGCCAGACGGCCTCGATCCACGCCGAGGGTGTGTGGTCGGAGGCGCTCGCGCAGGACCGCGTGGTGCGCACCTGCGCCGTCCGGGACGTCGCCGCCGAGGCGGCCCGGCTGCTCCTGGACGACTCCTGGACCGGATACGCGGACGTTCCGCTGGTGGGCCCCGACACCCTCAGCCCCGAGGGCATGGCCCGGGTCGTGTCCGAGGTGCTGGACCGGCCCGTACGGGTCCGGCAGATCACCGTCGCCGAGCTGAAGGCGAGGCTGACGGGCTTCGGCGCCACGGAGGCCTGGGCGCAGGGTGTGGCCGACATGATGCACGCCCAGAACACCCAGGGCTTCTACGGCGCCACCCGGCCCAGCACCCCCGACACCGCACCCACGAGCTTCCGCCAGTGGTGTGAGGAGGTCCTGAAGCCGGCCGCCCGCGGCTGACCCCGCCCGCCGCACGGGTGCTGCCTCACCGGCGTCGGCCCGTGGGCCTCGCCTCGCAGGAGTGGTTCGGCGGAGGTCGGCTTGGCAGGTGCTGCCGTGCTGCCGTGCTGCCGTGTTGGCGGCGGGCGCGGGCACGGTGCTTCGGGCGCGGTCCGGCCGCCTTGCGCGTGGCGGCTCCGGCAGGCGTCGGCCTTGCGTGTGGCGGCCCACGGGTGCTCCCCGCCCCGCCCGGTGTTGGCCCGGGGTGGGCCGGCCCACGGGTGACCGTGTCGGGTGTGGTCGCTGCTCAGCGTTCCAGCAGCATGCGCTGGAGTTCTCGGGCCGCCCTCGGCGGAGCCACATCGCTGCGGTGTGCGAGGGCGATCGCGCGGTGCAGGCCGGGACGGGCGAGGGGGGTGACCCGTAGGCCGCGGCCCGACCGGGCGGCCACCATCCGGGGGACGACGGCCACCCCCAGCCCGGCCCGGACGAACCCGAGCACCGCGTCCATCTCCCCGCCCTCCACCGCGAAGTCCGGTTCGAACCCCTCGGCCCGGCACGCGGCCACGGTCAGTTCCCGCAGGTCGTAGCCGTGCCGGAACATCACCAGACGCTCGCCCTCCAGGTCGGCGATCCGTACGGTCCGCCGCCCGTTCCCCGGCCGGGAGGCCTCCGGGGAGGACACCACCACCAGGTCCTCGCGCAGCAGTTCCACCGTCGTCAGGGCCGGGGACGGGGTCGGCAGGGGCAGGACGACCAGGGCGAGGTCGAGGGCGCCGCGGGCCAGCTCCCGGACGAGGTCGTGCGAGCCGCCCTCCTCGATCAGCAGCCGGATGCCCGGATAGCGGTCGTGGAAGGCGCGCAGCACGTCCGGCAGCAGACCCGTGCACAGACTGGGCGTCGCCCCGAGCCGCACCCGCCCGCTGCGCAGCTGCACCAGCTCCTGCACCTCGTACCGCGCGGTCTCCGTGTCCGCGAGGATCCGCCGCGCCAGCGGCAGCAGTGCCTCGCCCGCGTCGGTGAGCGTGATGTTGCCGCGCGCCCGCAGGAACAGATCCGCCCCCAACTCCCTTTCCAGCGACTTGATCTGCTGCGAGAGAGAGGGCTGCGCCACGTGCACGAGCTCGGCGGCCCGGGTGAAGTGCCGGGTCTCGGCGACCGCCACGAAGTACTGGAGCTGCTGGAACTGCATCCCCCCAGCCTACGTCGACGATAGTCGGAGGCTATGGAATCAAGGCGGACCATGTCTTGGACCGATGAGGTGGTCCGGCCCTAGCGTCTTGACCCATGGCTCTGGCAACGCGGACGGACCGACGGCCGTCCATGGCGCGCACCGTGTGGGACTCCTCCGTCGGCAAGAAGACGGTGATGGCGGTCAGCGGCATGATCATGCTGCTGTACCTGGTCGTCCACGTCATCGGCAATCTGAAGATCTTCTTCGGCGCGGAGGAGTTCAACCACTACGCCCACTGGCTGCGCACCGTGGGCGAACCGTTCATGCACTACGAGTGGACGCTCTGGCTCGTGCGCGTCGTGCTGGTCGTCGCGGTGGTCGCCCACGCCGTCTCCGCGTACCAGCTCAGCCGCCGCGACATCAGGGCGCGGCCCAGCAAGTACGTGCACAGGAAGCCGCGGGCGAGCTACGCCACCCGCACCATGCGCTGGGGCGGCATCATCCTGGCCCTGTTCATCGTGTGGCACATCCTCGACCTGACCACCGGCACCGTGCACAGCGGCGGCTTCCAGGAGGGCCACCCGTACCAGAACGTCGTGGACACCTTCTCCACCTGGTACGGCAACGTCATCTACATCGTGGCGATGCTCGCCGTCGGGCTGCACGTCCGGCACGGCTTCTGGAGCGCCACCCAGACCCTCGGCGTCGGCAGCCGCACCCGCGACCGCGCCCTCAAGACCGTCGCCGACGTCCTCGCGCTGCTGCTCACGGTCGGCTTCCTCGCCGTACCCGTGGGCGTCATGACCGGAGTGGTGAGCTGAACATGACTGCCTTCTCCGCCTACGCGGACTACCGGACCGGTGAGCCGGTCGTCGACACCAAGGCCCCTTCCGGACCCGTCGCCGAGCGCTGGGACAAGCGCCGCTTCGAGGCCAAGCTGGTCAACCCGGCCAACCGGCGCAAGCACACGGTCATCGTCGTGGGCACCGGCCTCGCGGGCGGCTCGGCCGGCGCCACCCTCGCCGAACAGGGCTACCACGTCGTCCAGTTCTGCTACCAGGACTCCCCGCGCCGCGCCCACTCCATCGCCGCGCAGGGCGGCATCAACGCGGCGAAGAACTACCGCAACGACGGCGACTCCGTCCACCGCCTGTTCTACGACACCGTCAAGGGCGGCGACTTCCGGGCCCGGGAGTCCAACGTGCACCGGCTCGCGCAGATCTCGGTCGAGATCATCGACCAGTGCGTCGCCCAGGGCGTGCCCTTCGCGCGGGAGTACGGCGGGCTGCTCGACACGCGTTCGTTCGGCGGCGTACAGGTGTCGCGGACCTTCTACGCCCGCGGCCAGACGGGCCAGCAGCTCCTGCTGGGCGCCTATCAGGCCCTCAGCAGGCAGATCGCCGCCGGCAACATCGAGATGCACCCGCGCACCGAGATGCTCGACCTGATCGTCGTGGACGGGCGGGCGCGCGGGATCGTGGCCCGGGACCTGATCACCGGGAAGATCGACACCTACTTCGCGGACGCCGTCGTCCTGGCGAGCGGCGGCTACGGAAACGTCTTCTACCTGTCGACCAACGCCATGAACTCCAACGCCACCGCGATCTGGCGGGCGCACCGGCGCGGCGCGTACTTCGCCAACCCCTGCTTCACGCAGATCCACCCGACCTGCATCCCGCGCACCGGCGACCACCAGTCCAAGCTGACGCTGATGAGCGAGTCGCTGCGCAACGACGGCCGGATCTGGGTGCCGAAGGCCAAGGGCGACGACCGTCCGCCGAACCGCATCCCCGAGGAGGAGCGCGACTACTACCTGGAGCGCATCTACCCCTCCTTCGGCAACCTGGTCCCACGGGACATCGCCTCCCGCGCCGCCAAGAACGTCTGCGACGAGGGCAAGGGCGTCGGCCCCGGCGGACAGGGCGTGTACCTCGACTTCGCCGACGCCATCGCGCGCATGGGCCGCAAGGCCGTCGAGGCCAAGTACGGCAACCTCTTCGACATGTACCAGCGGATCACCGACGAGGATCCGTACGAGGTCCCGATGCGGATCTACCCGGCGGTGCACTACACGATGGGCGGGTTGTGGGTCGACTACGACCTCCAGACCACCGTCCCCGGCCTGTTCGCGATCGGCGAGGCCAACTTCTCCGACCACGGCGCCAACCGTCTCGGCGCCTCCGCGCTGATGCAGGGGCTGGCCGACGGCTACTTCGTGCTGCCGGCCACCATCAACGACTACCTCGCCCGCAACCCGCACCAGGGCGAGGTGACCCTCGAACACCCCCTCGTCCAGGAGGTGCTGGCGGAGACGCAGGACCGCCTGAACCTGCTGCTCTCGGTCGACGGCGACCGCACCCCGGACTCCTTCCACCGCGAGGTCGGCGAACTCATGTGGGAGTTCTGCGGCATGGCCCGCACGGACGCCGGGCTGCGCAAGGCCCTCGAGCGCATCCCGCAGATCCGCGAGGAGTTCTGGCGGCGCATCAAGGTGCCCGGCACCGGCGAGGAGTTCAACCAGTCCCTGGAGAAGGCCAACCGCGTCGTCGACTACCTGGAACTCGCCGAGCTGATGTGCCTCGACGCGCTGCACCGCGCCGAGTCCTGCGGCGGCCACTTCCGTGAGGAGTCGCAGACCCCGGACGGCGAGGCGGCCCGGCGGGACGAGGAGTTCGGATACGCGGCCGCCTGGGAGTTCACCGGGACGGGCGAGGCCCCGGCCCTGCACCGGGAAGACCTGGTCTTCGAGTACGTCCACCCCACCCAGCGGAGCTACGCATGAGGCTCAACCTGCGCGTCTGGCGGCAGAAGAACGCGGACGCCGACGGCGCCATGTCCACGTACGAGGTGGACGGCATCTCACCCGACATGTCCTTCCTGGAGATGCTCGACACTCTCAACGAAGAGCTCATCCTGCGCGGCGACGACCCGGTCGCCTTCGACCACGACTGCCGCGAGGGCATCTGCGGCGCGTGCTCGCTGGTCATCAACGGCGACGCGCACGGCCCGGAGCGGACCACCACCTGTCAGCTGCACATGCGGTCCTTCCGGGACGGCGACACGATCGACGTCGAGCCGTGGCGGGCCGCCGCCTTCCCGGTCGTCAAGGACCTGGTGGTCGACCGGAGCGCCTTCGACCGGATCATCCAGGCCGGCGGGTACGTCACCGCCCCGACCGGCGCCGCCCCCGAGGCCCACGCGACACCGGTGCCCAAGCCCGACGCCGACTTCGCCTTCGAGCACGCCGAGTGCATCGGCTGCGGGGCGTGCGTCGCCGCCTGCCCCAACGGCGCGGCGATGCTGTTCACCTCCGCCAAGGTCAACCACCTCAACGTGCTGCCGCAGGGCGCGCCCGAGCGGGAGACCCGGGTGCTGGACATGGTGGCGCAGATGGACGAGGAGGGGTTCGGCGGCTGCACGCTCGCCGGGGAGTGCGCGACGGCCTGTCCCAAGGGCATCCCGCTGGTGTCCATCACGGGCATGAACAAGGAGTGGCTGCGGGCCACGCGGAAGGTGGCCAAGCGGTAGGGCGCCGGACAGCGGAGAAGAACGTTCGCCGAACAGCGCGGACGGGCGGGACCGGGAGTGGTGCTCATCCCCGGTCCCGTCTGCTTTTCCGCCGGAGGGCCGAGCGTCTGGCATTCAGCAGCCGCACATCCATGGGCCCCGTCCCGGTCACGCCGAGGCCAGCCGGGCGCGGAAGAAAGCAGGTGCAGATTCCCCGTGCACCGTCCCCATGCTTCTTCCGCTCGGCGCAGGAGACCTCCATGACCGCCATGCCCATCGCACCCCCCGCTCTCGCCGTGCCGCCCGGCGGTTCCGGCTATCTCGTCTCGCTCGCCCGCGACCAGGACGACGTCCGGGCCGCGCAACGGCTGCGCCACCAGGTGTTCGCCGGGGAGCTGGGCGCCCGGCTCGACGGCCCGGAACCGGGCCTGGACACGGACGCCTTCGACGCCTACTGCGACCACCTGCTCATCCGTGACAACGCCACCGGCGAGGTGGTCGGCACCTACCGGCTGCTGCCGCCCGAGCGGGCCGCGGTCGCCGGACGGCTCTACTCCGAGGGCGAGTTCGACCTCGGACCGCTCGACGCGATCCGGCCCGGCCTGGTCGAGGTCGGCCGCTCGTGCGTGCACCCCGACCACCGGGACGGCGCCGTCATCGGGCTCATCTGGGCCGGGATAGCCCGCTACATGGTGGACCGCGGCCACGAGTGGCTGGCCGGCTGCTGCTCGATCCCGCTGGCCGACGGCGGCACGCTGGCGAGGGCGACCTGGGACCGGGTGCGCGACAAGCACCTCGCCCCGCCGGAGTACCGGGTACGGCCGCTGCGGCCCTGGACCCCCGACGGCACCGGCCCGGCCGCGCGCACCGAACTCCCGGCCCTGCTGCGCGGCTATCTCCGCCTCGGCGCCTGGGTGTGCGGGGAGCCCGCCCACGACCCCGACTTCGGCGTCGCCGACCTGTATGTGCTGCTGCCGATGAGCCGGGTCAATCCGCGCTACCTGCGGCACTTCCTCTCGCTCGTCCCGGCCTGATGAGCGTCTGGCTGCCCAGCGCGCCCTGCACCCCGCGGGCGTGCGTGGAGGCGACGGCGACCCGCACGACCGTGCCCCGGGCCGTGCTGCGGCTCACGGCGGTGGTCGTGCTGGTCCTGGTCGGGGTGGTGCTGGCGCCGGCCGGCGGCCGGTTCCCGTCCCGCGTGGTGCGGTACTGGAGCCGGACCGTCGTGCGGGCGGCGGGGGTGCGGGTCCGGGTGACCGGCGCGACCGCGCCCACCGGCACCGGGCTGCTGCTGGTCGCGAACCACATCTCCTGGCTGGACATCCCGCTGCTGGCCGCCGTCCGCCCGGCCGGGATGCTCGCCAAGGACGAGATCCGCAGGTGGCCGGTGGCGGGCACGCTGGTCGCGCGCGGCGGTGTCCTGTTCATCGACCGCGACCGGCTGCGGGCCCTGCCCGCCACGGTCGCCAGGATCACCGACGCCCTGCGCGCCGGGCGGGCGGTGGCGGTGTTCCCGGAGGGAAGCACCTGGTGCGGCCGCGCCCAGGGGCACTTCCGGCGGGCGGTGTTCCAGGCCGCCCTGGACGCCCGGGTGCCGGTGCAGCCCGTACGCATCCGCTACCGGGACCGTGCGGGAGCGGCCAGCACCGTGGCCGCGTTCGTCGGCGACGATCCGCTGCTCGCCTCGCTGTGGCGGGTGGTGTCGGCGCGGGGCCTGGTGGCGGAGGTCGAGGTGCTGCCCGTGCTCGCGCCGGGCAGCCACCCCGACCGCAGGGCGCTGGCGGCGGCCGCCGGCGCCCAGGTGTTGGACGGCCCGCCCGAGCGGCAGGTCATGGCCATGGCCCGGCCCGGCGCCGTCCCCGGCCCGGCGCGCCACCGCTCCGACCCGTGCGTCCCCGACCCGGGCCCGTCACGTCGCCGCGGTCCCCGCGAGGTGCTCCAGGGTGCCGGGGAGCGCGCCGGAGTTCCTGCCCGGTAGCCGGTCCGGCATCGGTCCGGGTCCCGGCGCGGGTACGTGTGGTGAGGGCGGGGCCTGCGGTCGAGGGCGGAGGGCGGCTCGCCGAGCCTGCCGAGCGGCCGAGCCGCAGCGGCCTAGCGGCAGCGGCCGAGTCGCAGCCGTCGAGCCGCCGAAGCCGCAGCGGCCGAGCCGCCGCCGAGCCCGCCGCGTCGGTCGAGTTCGTCGACCCGGGCCGGTGAGTCGGGCCGTCGGACGCGTTCCGTTCAAGTCGGGGGTCGTCGGCCGAACTTGATGGGATCATGACGCATCCCGACCTCTGAGGGGAGCGCGCGTGAGCGGAAGCCCGGCCGGCCGGACGGTACTCGTGACGGGGGGCAGCGGGTTCGTGGCCGCCCATCTCGTACAGCAGCTCCTGGAGCGCGGCTACCACGTGCACACCACCGTGCGGGCGACGGCGAACGCGGCCAAGCGCCGGCCGCTGCGCGCCCTGGGGGACGCCCATCCCGGCCGCCTCGACCTCTTCGAGGCGGACCTGCTGACGGAGGGCTCCTTCGACGAGGCCATGAAGGGCTGCACGGTCGTCTTCCATGTGGCCTCGCCCTTCCTGATGCCGGAGAAGATCAAGGACGGCCGGCGGGACGTGGTGGAACCGGCCCTGGCGGGCACGCGCAACGTCGTGGCGTCGATCGAACGCACCGAGACCGTCGAGCGCCTGGTCCTCACGTCCACGGTCGGGGCGATCTTCGGCGACTACGCCGATGTGCGGGAGATGGACGACCAGACCCTGTCGGAGAAGTACTTCAACACCACCAGCACCGTGGAGAACAACCCGTACCACTACGCCAAGACGGTGGCCGAGCGGGCCGCCTGGCAGGCCGAGGCCGCCCAGAGCCGCTGGCGCATGGTGTCCGTCAACCCCGGCCTGATCCTGGGCCCCTCCCTCACCCCCGGCTCGGACTCGGGCAGCCTGTTCCTCCTGGACGAGCTCTTCAAGGGCTACTTCTTCTACGGCGCCCCGGACTTCAGCTTCACCACGGCCGACGTCCGCGATGTCGCGGCGGCCCACATAGCGGCGGCCGAACACCCCGGGGCGCACGGCCGCTACATCGTCGCGGCGCAGGAGATGACCTCCTTCCACCAGATGTCGAGAGCCCTGCTGAAGCACCACCCGGGAAACCTGCGCCTGCCCCGGACCGCCCTCCCGCACTGGCCGGTGCGGATCCTCGGCCCCGCCTTCGGCCTCTCCCAGGAGTACATCCGTCACCACCTCGGCATCCGCTTCCGGGTCGACAACCGCAGAAGCACCGAGGAACTGGGCCTCACCTACCGTCCGATCGAGGAGACCCTGGTGGACCACCACCGGGCCTGGCGGGAGCAGCGACGCTAGCGGAGCGTGCCCAGCACCCGGCGCAGATACGGTGCCGTCGCGCTCTCCTCGGACGCCGCCACCTCCTGCGGCGTCCCCGTCGCCACGATCCGCCCGCCCGCGTCGCCGCCGCCGGGCCCGAGGTCGATCACCCGGTCGGCGCCCGCCACCACGGACATGTCGTGCTCGACGACGATCACGGTGTGCCCGGCGTCGACCAGGCCGTGCAGCTGCCGCATGAGGACCTCGACGTCGGCCGGGTGGAGACCGGCCGTCGGTTCGTCGAGGAGGTAGAGCGTGTGGCCGCGGCGGCCGCGCTGCAACTCGGCGGCCAGCTTGATGCGTTGGGCCTCACCGCCGGAGAGTTCCGTCGCCGGCTGGCCGAGGCGCAGATAGCCGAGGCCCACGTCGAGGAGGGTGGCCAGAGCGCGCGAGACGGCCGGGACGTCGGCGAAGAAGTCCGCCGCCGACTCCACCGTCAGGTCCAGCACCTGCGCGATGTTCCGGTCCCGGTAGGTCACTTCGAGCGTCCCGGGGTTGTAGCGGGCCCCGCCGCAGTCCGGACACGGCGCGTACGTGCTGGGCAGGAAGAGGAGTTCGACGCTCACGAAACCCTCGCCCTGGCAGGTCTCGCAGCGCCCCCCTGCCACGTTGAAGGAGAACCGGCCGACACCGTACTTCCTGGCCCGGGCCGCGTCCGTCGCCGCGAAGACCTTGCGGACCACGTCGAACAGGCCCGTGTACGTCGCCAGGTTCGAGCGCGGGGTGCGGCCGATCGGCTTCTGGTCGACCGCGACCAGCCGGCCCACGCCGGGCAGGTCCTGCGTGATCTCCCCGACGAGCGTCGACTTTCCCGAGCCCGAGACGCCGGTCACCGCCGTGAACACGCCCAGCCCGAACTCGGCGGTCACCCCGCGCAGGTTGTGCCGGGTCACCGGACCGACCGTCAACCGGCCCCGGGCGGCGCGGACTTCACGTACGGGCGCCGGAGAGCGGTCGAACAGGAAGCGTGCCGTCGCCGACTCCGCGACCGACGCCAGGCCGGCCACCGGGCCGCTGTGCAGCACCCGCCCGCCGTGCTCGCCCGCCCGCGGGCCCACGTCCACCAGCCAGTCGGCGGCGCGCATCACGTCCAGCCGGTGTTCCACCACGAACACCGAGTTGCCCGCCGCCTTCAGCCGCTCCAGCACCGTGAGCAGGGCCTCCGTGTCCGCCGGATGCAGTCCCGCCGACGGCTCGTCGAGCACGTACACCACGCCGAACAGCCCGGAGCGCAGCTGGGTCGCGATCCGCAGCCGCTGGAGCTCGCCCGCCGACAGGGTGGGGGTGGCGCGGTCCAGACCGAGATAGCCGAGTCCGAGTTCGAGGACGGGAGCGATACGGGTGCGGAGGTCGTCGGTGAGGACACGGGCCGTCTCGGTCGTCCCCTCGAGGAGCCGGGCCAGTTCCGCCAGCGGCAGCGCGGCCAGTTCCGCGATCGTGCGGCCCGCGAAGGTCACCGCGAGCGATTCCGGCCGCAGTCGGCCGCCCGCGCACGCCGGGCAGGGAGCGGCCGTCAGGAAGCGTTCCGCCCTGGCCCGCAGGGTCTGGCTCCTGGAGTCCGCGAAGGTCTTCATCACATAGCGGTGGGCGCTCATATAGGTGCCCTGGTAGGGGCGTTGGATGCGGTCCGCGTCCCGCACCGGGTGGACCGTCACCACCGGCTGCTCGTCCGTGAACAGGATCCACTCCCGCTGCTCGGCGGGCAGTTCGCGCCACGGGACGTCGATGTCGTGGCCGAGCGTGTCGAGGATGTCCCGCAGGTTCTTGCCCTGCCAGGCACCCGGCCAGGCGGCGATGGCGCCCTCGCGGACGGACAGCGACGGGTCCGGTACCAGCGACTCCTCGGTGGTGCGGTGGACCTCGCCGAGGCCGTGGCACTCGGGGCAGGCCCCGGCCGCCGTGTTGGGGGAGAAGGCGTCCGAGTCGAGGCGCTCCGCGCCCGGCGGGTAGTCGCCCGCCCGGGAGAAGAGCATCCGCAGCGAGTTCGACAGGTTCGTGACGGTGCCCACCGACGAGCGCGAGGTGGGCGTGGAGCGGCGCTGCTGGAGCGAGACCGCCGGGGGCAGCCCGGTGATCTCACCGACCTTCGGCGCGCCGACCTGGTGGATCAGCCGCCGCGCGTACGGCGCGACCGACTCGAAGTAGCGGCGCTGGGCCTCCGCGTAGATCGTCCCGAACGCCAGCGACGACTTCCCGGAGCCGGACACGCCCGTGAACACGGCCACCACATCGCGCGGGACGTCGACGTCCACGCCCCGGAGGTTGTGCTCGCGGGCCCCCCGGACCCGGATGTACCCGTCCTTCGTGGACGGCTCGTCGCCGTGCGGCTCGGGTGGGCTCGGCATGGGGACTCCGTACGGGTCTTCGGCTGTGCGGTCGGCTGCTGCCGGGGCGGGACAAACCCCGCAATCCTATGCGCGCGGGGCGTGCGGTGCCCGCTGAGCTGCGCCCGGTGACCAGAGCGGTGGCCGTGGTCAGCCGGCGCTCCGCTGCGCGTGCACGATCCCGGCGAGCCGCCGGTAGGAGTCCAGCAGCGCGGCCCGGTCGTAGGTGCTGGTGGTGACCAGGACCTCCTGCGCCCCCGTCTCCTTCAGCACCGTCTCCAGCGCGTCCGCCACCTGTTCCTCGGTGCCCGCGAGATGGCCGGTGAGCCCGGACTCGTAGAAGCCACGCTCCTTCGCGGTCATCGCGCGCAGCCCGGCCTCCTCGGCCGGTGGCAGGGGCGGGAAGGTGCCGTGGGTGCGGGAGTACGCCATCGACCATGCCTCCGGGACCAGGAGCCGTCGTGCCTCCTCGGGCGTCCCTGCCACCGCGATCGTGCCGGAGATGACCACATAGGGCTCCGACGCCCAGGGGGAGGGCCGGAAGAGGGCCCGGTAGCGGTCGATGCCGCGCCGCATCTTCTCGCGGCCGCGGAGGTCGCCGATGACCATCGGCAGCCCCGCGCGGGCGGCGATCTCCGCGCCCTCGCCCATGGCCAGCACGAAGGGCGGCACGGTCAGCCCTTCCGAGGGCCGGGCGTGCACGCCCGTGGGCGAGCCGCCGAGGAACCAGCCGAGCAGTTCCCGCAGCTGTCCCGCGAAGTCGTCCGCGTCGTCCTTGTCGCGTCCCAGCGCCCTGCGCACCCCGTCGGTGAAGCCCACCGAGCGTCCCAGGCCCATGTCGACGCGGCCCGGGAACAGGGACTCCAGGACGCCGAACTGCTCGGCCACGACCAGGGGCCGGTGGTTGGGCAGCATCACCCCGCCGGTGCCGACCCGGATCCGGTCCGTCGCGCCGGCCACGGCCGCGGCCAGCACCGTGGGCGCCGATCCGGCGACCCCGGGCACGCCGTGATGCTCCGAGACCCAGAACCGGTGGTAGCCCAGCGCTTCCGCCTCCCGCGCCAGCCGCACGGTGTCCCGGAGCGCCTCGGCGCCGGTGTGGCCCTCGCGCGTGCGCGAGCGGTCGAGGACGGAGAAGCGGGCCGAGGCGATCACGGAGCTCATACGGGGTTCAACACCGCGGGGCCCGCTGGATTCCCCGCACGGCTCGATGCCCTGCGCGGGACCGCCCGGGGTGCCGACGCGGGTCAGTCCTCGGGGAGCAGCAGGCCGCGCCGGTACGCCGCCACCAGGTGCTGGGGCACGAGACGGCGGACGCCGTCGACGGTGACCGGTACGAGCTGTGGCGTGCTCGCCTTCCACTGGGCGCGGCGGTGCCGGGTGTTGCTGCGGGACATCTTCCGCTTGGGAACGGCCATGGGAAACCTCCTCGGTGGGCTCGGGTGAGCTGCGAGGAAGCTATATGAAAATGGATCCCATTAGCAATTGGCCTCGGTGGGGAACCGTCGGGCCCTGGGCGCGGCTGTCTAGGGTGGACGGCGTGACCGACAGCAGCAGGCGACCCGTCGCCGTATTCGACCTGGACAACACCCTCGCCGACACGGCCCACCGGCAGCGGTTCCTGGAGCGCAGCCCGCGCGACTGGCACGCGTTCTTCGCGGCCGCGCCGCAGGACCCGACGATCCCGGAGGGCGTCGCGATGGCGCTGGCCCGCGCCGAGGAGTGCGAGGTCGTCTACCTCACCGGCCGGCCCGAGCGCTGCCGGCGCGACACGCTGGAGTGGCTCGCCGCGCAGGGGCTGCCGGAGGGCCGCGTCCACATGCGGCGCAACGACGACCGCAGACCCGCCCGGCGCACCAAGCTGGAGGTGCTGCGCCGGCTGGCCCGCGACCGGGAGGTGCGCGTCCTGGTGGACGACGACGAACTGGTGTGCGCCGACGCCCGACGGGCCGGTTTCACCGTCGTCCTGGCACGTTGGACGGCTCCTTCGGGCGCGCTGAAGCAGGCGCAGGAGGGCGAGGGGCGCACCTGAGGGGCGGCTGTACGGGACGGCGCGGCCGTATGGGACGGCGCGGCCGTATGGGAGTGTGCGGCCCTTCGGAGGGCTGCCGGGCCGTCAGGCCGAATCGTCCAGGCGGAAGCCGACCTTCAGGCCCACCTGCCAGTGCGCGATGTCGCCGTTCTCGATCTGGCCGCGCACCTGCGTCACTTCGAACCAGTCCAGGTTGCGCAGGGTCTGCGAGGCGCGGGTGATGCCGTTGCGGATGGCGTCGTCGACGCCCTCCGGTGAGGTGCCGACGATCTCCGTGACCCGGTAGGTGTGCTTCGACATCAGGGTGCTCCTCTCGACCGTGACGGCCTCGTCACGTGTGTCACGCGTCACTCCACCGTGCCCCAAGCTGCGGCGGAGCGCGAGGCGTCGGACCGGACGGGTCCCTTCCGCCCGGTCCCTCTTGACCCCCCGTATTGGTCCATACCAAAATCCGGGACACCCGTACGAGCGCCGCGCTCGTCCCCCACGTCGGGCCTCTCGCCCTGTCCGCCGGGCAGAACAGGACCCCCGTGAGACGTCGCCTCCTCGCCCTCCTCTGCGTGTCCGCCTGCTTCCTGACCGCCTGTGGCGTGCTGCCGGGGACGGGGCCCGACCGCCGGACGGTCACGGTGTGGCTGATGAAGGACAGCGCGTCGCAGGAGTTCCTGGACCGGTTCACCGAGGACTTCGAAAATGAGCACCCCGATCTCGACCTCGACATCCGGATCCAGGAGTGGACCGGGATCGGCGGCAAGGTGGAGGCCGCGCTGGAGGCCGACGACGGGAACGGGCCGGACGTCATCGAGGTCGGCAACACCCAGGTCCCGCAGTACGTCGACGGCCGCGGACTGCTCGACCTGACCCTGGAGGCCGCCGCGAAGTGGGGCCGGGACGACTGGCTGCCCGGCCTCGCCGAACCGGGGCAGCAGCGCTTCCACCAGTACGGCATTCCCTGGTACGCCGCCAACCGGGTAGTGATCTACCGCAAGGACCTCTTCGAGCAGGCCGGCATCACCGCTCCGCCCCGCACCCGCGCCGAGTGGCTGGCCGCCACCGAGAAGCTGAACGGGGACGGGAACCAGGGCATCTACCTGGCCGGGCAGGACTGGTACACGCTCGCCGGGTTCATCTGGGACGAGGGTGGCGACCTCGCCACCGAGGACGGCGGCCGCTGGGAGGGCTCCCTCGACACCCGGGCCGCCCTGCGCGGCATGGACTTCTACCGGCGGCTCCAGTCCCTCGGCGGCGGTCCCGTGGCGGCGGACGAGGAACACCCGCCCCAGGCGGGGGTGTTCGCCGCGGGCAAGGTGGCGCAGATCGTGGCCGTGCCCGGACTGGCCCGGGCCGTGGTGCAGCAGAATCCCGCCCTCGACGGCGAGTTGGGCTTCTTCCCGGTGCCCGGCAAGAGCGCGGACAGACCCGGCGCGGTCTTCACCGGCGGCTCCGACCTCGTCGTCCCGCGCAACACCGACGTCCGGCAGGGCGCCGTCGCGGTGGTCGCCGCACTGACCGGCGCGGAGTGGGACACCGAACTGGCCCGCACCATGAACTACGTGCCGAACAAGGCGAAGCTGGCGAAGTCCGTGGCCGTCGAGGAGGGGGTCGCGGCCATGGCGGCGGGGGCCGCGCAGGGTCGCGCGACCCCCAGTACACCCGAGTGGGCCGCCGTCGAGGCGGACAACCCGATCAAGGACTACATGACGAAGGTGCTCACCGGCGCCGACCCGGCGACCGAGGCCCGCCGCGCCGCCCGCCGCATCACGGAGGCGCTGACGGTGACCTTCTGACGGCCTCGGCCGCCCTGCCCGGTGCTCACACCGGGCGGGGTTCAGCGGGTGCTCGGCGGGCGGGACTCAGCGGGCGGTGCTCAGCGACAGCGCGAAGCGGCCCGCGCCGTCCGTCCACCAGTGACTCAACTCCAGGCCGGCGGCGCCAAGTTCCGTGCGCACTCCCTCCTCCCGGAACTTCGCCGACACCTCGGTGCGCAGTTCCTCACCGGCCGTGAAGTCCACGGCCAGGTCGAGCGCGGGAACCTTCACGGTCTGTTCCGTACGCGAGCGCAGCCGCATCTCGATCCACTCGTCTTCCGCGTCCCAGAGGGCGACGTGATCGAAGGCCGCGGGGTCGAAGTCGGCACCCAGCTCACGGTTGACCACGGCCAGCACGTTCTTGTTGAACGCGGCCGTCACACCGGCCGCGTCGTCGTACGCCCGCACCAGCACCCGCTCGTCCTTGACGAGGTCGGTGCCCAGCAGCAGCGCGTCGCCCGGCGCGAGCAGCGCGCGCACCGAGGCGAGGAACAGCGCGCGCTCGGCCGGCAGCAGGTTGCCGATCGTGCCGCCGAGGAAGGCCACCAGGCGAGGCCCCGGGGTGTCGGGCAGTGTCAGTGCCGCCGTGAAGTCGGCGATCAGGGCGTGCACGTTCAGTGCCGGCCGTTCGGCGATCAGGGCCTGCCCGGCCTGGGTGAGGGCACTCTCGCTGACGTCGACGGGCACATAGGTGTCCAGGCCGGTCAGCGCGTCGATCAGATAGCGGGTCTTCTCCGAGGAGCCCGAGCCGAGTTCGACGAGCGTGCGGGCACCGGCCGCCGCCGCGATCTCGCCGGCCCGGTCCACGAGGATCTCGCGCTCGGCGCGCGTCGGGTAGTACTCGGGCAGTTCGGTGATCCGCTCGAACAGCTCACTGCCGTGCGCGTCGTAGAACCACTTCGGCGGCAGCGTCTTCGGGGTGTCGGTGAGGCCGCGCTGGACATCGGCGCGCAGCGCGGCGTCCGTGGCGTCCTCGGGGAGGGTGCGGGTGATGCGGAACGGGCTCACGTGCCGGTCTCCTCGGTCGGTGCGGATGCCGTGTCGGTGCTCGGTTCCTTGAGCGGGGTGAGCAGGACGTCGGCGCGGCTCGCCGCGAGCAGGGTGCGGTCGGGGACCTCCTGCCAGCGCGGATCGTCGTCGTACGGTTCGGAGGCCACGACCGTGCCCCGGCCGGGCTCCGCCAGGTACCAGAGGGTGTCGCCCCAGGCGGTGGCGGTGATGGACTCCCCGTCGGTGAGGAGCAGGTTGAGGCGCGAGCCGGGAGCCGCCGCGGCGACCTCGAGCACCGTGTCCGCCATCGCCTGGCTCCCCGTGTCGCCGGCGCGCAGCCGGGCGAGGACCAGCGCCCAGACGAACGCGGAGTCGTTGCGCGCCTCCATCGACAGCAGATCGGCGGCGGGCAGTGAACCGGTCAGCGACTCCAGTGAGCCCGGCCAGCCCGCGACCGCCCCGTTGTGGCTGAACAGCCAGGTCCCGGCCGCGTACGGCGCCGCCGCGGCCTCCGCGTCGGCACCGGCCAGCGTCGCGTCCCGTACGGCGGCCAGCAGCGCCCGGCTGCGGACGACCCGGGCCAGGTCGGCGAAGGACAGGTCCGCCCAGATGGGTCCGGCCCGGCGGTAGCGGGCCGGCACCGGATCCCCTTCCGCGTACCAACCCACCCCGAAACCATCGGCGTTGACGGTCCCGTACCGCTGCCGCCGGGGCGCCCACGACTGCCGGTACAGACTGTGCCCGGGCTCCACGAGCAGCCGCCCGAGCGGCTCCCCGTGCCCCAGGTACGCGAGGTGACGGCACATCAGACGGCCCCCGAGCGGGCTGTGCGGAACCCGGAGAAGATCTGCCGCCGGATCGGGTAGTCCCAGTTGCGGAACGTGCCCCGGCAGGCCACCGGGTCCACCGCGAACGAACCGCCGCGCAACACCTTGTACTCGGGGCCGAAGAAGACCTCCGAGTACTCCTTGTACGGGAACATGCGGAAGCCGGGGTAGGGAAGGAAGTCGCTGGACGTCCACTCCCACACGTCGCCGATCAACTGCCGTACCCCGAGCGGGGACGCACCGGCCGGGTAGCTGCCCGCCGGGGCCGGACGCAGATGGCGCTGGCCCAGGTTGGCGTGTTCGGGGGCGGGGTCGGCGTCGCCCCACGGGTAGCGCATCGAGCCGCCGGTCGCCGGGTCGAAGCGGGCCGCCTTCTCCCACTCCGCCTCGGTGGGCAGCCGGCGTCCGGCCCAGCGGGCATAGGCGTCGGCCTCGTACCAGCACACGTGCAGTACCGGCTCGTCGGGCGGTACGACCTCGGTGACCCCGAAGTGGCGGCGCAGCCACTGCCCGCCGTCCCGGTGCCAGAACAGCGGCGCGTGGATCGCGCTGCGGCGAACGTGCGACCAGCCCTCCTTCGTCCACCAGCGCTCGTCGTCGTAGCCGCCGTCCTCGATGAACGCCTGGTAGGCGCCGTTCGTCACCGGGGTGGTGTCGATGTGGAAGGGGGCCACCTCGCGCCGGTGCGCAGGCCGTTCGTTGTCCAGCGCCCAGGGCTCACCGGAGGTGCCCATGGTGAACGGGCCGCCGGGCACCAGGACTTCGGCCGGGCCGGTGAACAGCGTCACCGGATCCGGGTCGGGCGCGGTGAGGGCCTGCGGGCCGGCCCGGAGCTGATGGGTGATCAGCATGGTCTCGTCGTGCTGCTGTTCGTGCTGCGCGATCATCCCGAAGGCGAAACCGGCCTCCGTCAGCCGGGTGCCGCCGAAGTCGGCGGACTCCAGGACGTCCATCACCCGGCCGCGTACCTCCGCGGCGTACCGGCGGGCCTCGTCCGGCGGCAGCAGCGGCAGGGAGGGCCGTTCGGCACGCGAGTGCTCGAAGGCGTCGTACAGGCCGTCGATCTCGGGGCGCATAGCCTCACGGCCGGCCACCGTGCGCAGCAGCCACAACTCCTCCTGGTTCCCGATGTGCGCGAGGTCCCACACCAGGGGGGACATCAGGGGGGAGTGCTGCGCGGTGAGGTCGGGCTCCTCGACGCAGCTCGTCAGGAGCGTGGTGCGCTCCCGGGCCGTGGTGAGGGAGGCCAGCACCCGGGTGCGGAGGGTGTCCGCGTCCAGGCCGGGGCCGTCGTCGAGGTCGGGAACGGCGTCCAGCGCCTGCCCGGTGTCCAGGGCGGGGTCGGTCATGTGCGGAGGTCCTTCCCGTACGCGCGGGTGTCCGTGCCGCGCAGGCGGTCGAGCAGGTCGTCGGCGGGGGTGCGGCCCGGGAGGACGTACCGCTCGAAGTAGTCCGACACGGCGTCCGTCACCGCCTCGGTGGCGCCGAGGCGGGGCAGCGCCCGCAGAGCCGTGGTGAAGCAGGTGACGGCGACCTCGTGCAGCTCCGGGTCGGTCAGTCCGTACCGGGCCGCGTCGATCCACAGCGGATTGTGCGGGGCGGGCAGCGGCTGGGCCCGCTCGGCCAGCGGCTTCACCGCGCGATAGACGTTCTCGGCGGCCTCCGGGTCGTCGAAGAGGGCCGTCGTCACGGCGAGCGGCACGATCCAGCCGTCGTCGCCGGGCTGCGCGTCGATCATGCGCAGTTCCAGGTGGCCGCGTGGTCTGACCGGGGGGAACAGCGTGGTGAGGTGGTAGTCGAGGTCCTCCCGGGTCGGTGCTCCCGTCCGGGTCCACTGCCGGAAGGTGAGCCGGTCGGGCACCTCCCACGGCCCGCTGTCGCGTCGGACGCACATCACCGGCGCGTCCAGCACGTGCCGGGCCCAGGCCGCGCGCGGATCGCCGTCCAGAGGGGGTCCGCCCGCGCGGCCGGCGCCGATCTCCGTCCACAGCAGCTGCCGGGTGGACCGCCAGCCGGTGGGGGCGCCGCCGAGCAGCGGGGAGTTGGCGAAGGCCGCCACCAGTACGGCGCCCAGGGTGTGCGACAGCAGCCAGCGCCGCCCGTGCCCCAGGGGGCCTGGCTCCTCGTACCCGGCGTCCAGGCAGACCTGCACGGAGGCCGAGGTGCACATCATGGCCCGGCCGGCCGGCCCGGTGCGGTCGAGGCATGCCTCCATGGCGTCGTAACGGGGCTCGTGGAGGAACCGGCGGGGTGTGCGCCAGGGGTCCGTGCCGTGGCCGGAGAGGGCGAGACCCTGCTCGGCCAGGACCGCGCGGACGGCGGTCAGATCGGCGGAGACGACGCCCACGCACTCCATCAGGGAGGCGGCGGGCGGGGAGCTCAGTTCCAGCTGGCCGCCGGGTTCGACGGTGAGCGGTGAGCTCAACGGCAGGGTGCGCAGTGCGGCGTAGGCCGCTTCGAGCCGTTCGGGTGTGACGGGGAGCCGCGGCTCGCGCAGCTCGTGAACGAGCCATTCCACCTCGACCCCGACGGTGCGGGGTGGTCCTGTCTTGAAACATATGCCCCTGACCAGGGCCTCCACCTCGGCTTCGGTGAGGGCGCTGCGGGTCGGGGTCTCGTCGGTACAGTCGCTGACTGAGTCGGACATGTCGGGATCCTCCTGAGATTCCACCATGCCACCGGTCCGGCCTCGGTGCGGCCGGACAGGCATCGCTCGTCCCACCCAAAACCCTCGAACGGATCCGCACAAGGGTACACAACCGTACATTCGGGACCGAGTTCGAGCTGTTCTCCAGGCGTTCCCGACCGGTCCGCGGAGCGTTTCCCGGCCCGGAAAACCCTGTTGCACGCGATGTCCAGGATCGCTCACGATGCGTGTATGAGCACGACGGGGGAGCCGGGCGGGGCGCGGGAGACCGCGCGGCGCGCGGCCATGGAGGCCACGGGGGTGGCGCCATGAGCGCGCGGCTGCGCGGCATCGCCAGGGAGACGCAGGAGATCGTCGCGGCGGGTCGCTATCGCGCGTCCGACGGGCGCGAGGTGTCCCTCTCCGCGGCGATCGAGGCCGCCCGGGCGGGGACGCGGATGGCGGGCCCTGGACCGGTCGAGGTCCCGGAGGGGCCGGTCGCGGACTCCACTGCGCAGCCCTTCGGCGACACGTTGGTCGAGGTCACCGGCGAGAGCAGCCTGGAGGCGGCCCGTCGGCTGGCCGGCGCCGGTCCGGTCGCCGTGCTGAACTTCGCCTCCGCGCGCAACCCCGGCGGCGGCTACCTCAACGGGGCCCAGGCGCAGGAGGAGGCCCTGTGCCGGGGCTCCGCGCTGTACACCTGCCTGCTCGAGGCCCGGGAGTTCTACGACCACCACCGCGCCCACCGCGACCCGTTCTACACGGACCGTGTCATCCACTCACCGGCCGTGCCCGTCTTCCGTGACGACCGGGGCCGTCTGCTGGACGAGCCCTACGGCGTCGGCTTTCTGACGGCCGCCGCCCCGAACGCGGGCGTGGTGCTGCGGACCGTCCCGGAGCGCGCGCCCGAGTTGCCGGGCGCGCTGGCCGTCCGTGCCGGGCGGGTCCTGGAGACGGCCGCCGCGCACGGCTACCGGCGCCTGGTGCTGGGCGCGTGGGGCTGCGGGGTGTTCCGCAACGACCCCGCGCAGGTGGCGGGGGCGTTCCGGGCGCTGCTCGGACCCGGTGGGCGGTTCGAGCGGACATTCGAGCATGTGGTGTTCGGGGTGCTGGACCGGACACCGGGAAGCGCGGTGCTGGCCGCTTTCGAGCGGGTGTTCGACCGGAAGAGCCCTCAGGTCCAGCCGTAGCGCTCGTGCAGGCGGTGCCGGACCAGGTTGAACCGCATCCGGTCCAGCGCGCAGGCCTCACGGCGCATGCCGTCCTCGTACAGCCGCAGGACGCGGTCGACGTCCACCCAGGAGTCCCGCCCGGACCGGTCCCAGGGCCCGCTGCCGATCGGCACCCACTCGCGGTCGCCGTCGTGCCGCTTGCTCGACAGCTGTACGGCGAGGAAGGTCCCGCCCGCCTCCCGGGCGACGACGAGCACCGGGCGGTCCTTGCCCCGGCCGTCGTTCTCCTCGAAGGGCACCCAGGTCCAGACGATCTCGCCGGGGTCCGGGTCGCCGTCGTGCGCGGGGGAGTACTCGGTGCGCACCCGGCCGACCTCGCGGGGGTCGGCCTCGGTGGTGGCGGAGGGGCCGGAGCGGCCCGGGACGTCTTCATCGGTAAACGCGGTCACGGGGGCACCCTAAGGGTTGCCCCCGTGACCAGGTCGTCAGCGGGTCACTTCTCCTCGACCGGCACCCGCTGCGACGGCGGGTTCGCCACCCCGTTGAGAGGTGAAGTCCCGTTCACCGCCTGCCCGTTCTGGTTCATCGAGGCGAGCAGCTGACGGGCCAGACCGAGTCCCGTCCCGCCCATGGTGAGCGCCTTGGCGAACACGTCCGCCATACCGTCGGCGCCGTTGAGCAGCACCATGTTGTCCACGTTGCCGAAGGCGGACGCGCCCGCCTTCACGATCTCCGGCCAGTTCTCGGCGAGTTGCTGGGCGACGACCGCCTCCTGGTTCTCGGCCAGCGCGGCGGCCCGCGCCTTGATGGCCTCCGCCTCCGCGAGGCCCTGCGCCTTCGCCGCCTCGGCCGCCGCCAGACCCCTGGCCTGTGCGGAGGCCGCCTCGGCCTCACCGGTGGCCCGGGTGGCGGCCGCACTGGCCTCGCCCCGGGTCCTGGTCGCCTCGGCCTCGGCGCCGGCGGCGGCCTTGACCCGGGTCGCCTCGGCGGCGGCCGCGAGCTCCGTCTCCTTCGCCTTGGCCTGCGCCGCCGAGATCCGCGCGTCGCGCTCCGCCTCGGCCAGCGTGCGCTTCTCGTAGGCCTGCGCGTCCGCGGGCTTGCGGACGTCCGCCTGGAGCTGCTGTTCGCGCCGCTGCGCCTCGAGTTCGGCGACCCGCGTCTCCTGGACGACGACCTCCTGCCGGGAGGCGGCGTCCGCGAGGGGTCCCGCCTGACGGGCCCGCGCGCCCGCCTTGTCGCGCTCGGCCTGGTAGCCGGCCTGGAGGATCTCGCTGTCCCGGGTGGCCTCCGCCATCCGGGCGAACGAAGCCTGCTCCGCCTCCGTGGCGAGCCGGTTCGCCTCCGCCTGCGCGATCCGCGCGTCCCGCTGTACGGCCGCCGCGTGCGGCATCGCCATGTTCTTGATGTACCCGGTCGGGTCCTCGATCTCGTGGATCTGCAGCGAGTCCACGATCAGGCCCAGTTTCTCCATCTCCGTACCGCAGGCGGCACGGGTCTGCCCGGTGAGCTTCTCCCGGTCGCGGATCATGTCCTCGACCGTCAACCCGCCCACGATGGACCGCAGATGACCGGCGAAGACGTTGTGCACCCGCTCCGACATCAGCTTCTGCTGGTCGAGGAAACGCCGGGCCGCGTTGGCGATCGACACGAAGTCGTCGCCGACCTTGAAGATGACCACGCCCCGCACCTTGAGCGGGATGCCCTGGTGCGTCACGCAGTCCACGTGCAGCTCGGTCTCGTTCAGGTCGAGCGACAGCTTGCGCACCACCTGCACCCCGGGCATCACCATCGTCCCGCGCCCCGTGACGATGCGGAAACCCATGCCCGCCTCGAGGCCCTCCGTGCGGTGGTTGGAACCGGAGATGACGAGTGCCTCGTTGGGTTCCGCGACGCGCCACATCATCTTGAACAGACCGATCAGACCGAGGACGGCGACAACCGCCACCCCCGCAACGACGCCGACAACCATCGGCATACGCCCCCTTTTGATGGTGCCCTTTCGGCACCGAACGAAGGGAGTCTGCGCCTGCCCGGGTCAGGGTTGAAGACGTCGGCGAATCCTTGTTGCAATCTTGACGCTTACGTTCCCGAAGACGTACAGAACCGCTCTCACCTGCGTCGGGACGGGCTCAACTGTCGTACGCCCGGGTGACGTAGACCGTCCTGGGCGGCAGGTGCTCCACCACCATCACCACCGTGCCCGACTCGATGCGGCCCGTGCCGTCCGCCGGATGCGCGAGGAAGTGTTCGGCCCCGCCGCGCACCCGGACGATCACCTCGCCGACGAGCCCGGGCCCGATCGTCCCGGTGACCCGCCCCATGAGCCCGACCATCGACGCATCGTCCATGGTCACAGGGTACGGGCGCAACCCGCTCATCCGGCCGGCGAGTCCGCGACCGCTTCCCGCGGCCAGTGCTCGTGCCAGCGCAGCTCCGCCTCCAGTTGGGCGGCGAGCGAGATCAGCAGCGGCTCGCTGTTCGCCGGGCCGAGCAGCTGTGCCCCGACCGGCAGCCCGCCGGGCGCGAAGCCCGCGGGGACGTTGACGCCGGGCCAGCCGAGCACGTTCCACGGCCAGGCGTAGGGGCAGGCGGCGATCATCGCGCGGTCGGTGGCGAAACCGCTCAGGTGCAGCATGGCCCCGATGCGGGGCGGGGGAGCGGCCGTCGTCGGCGCGAGGATCACGTCGTACTTCTCGAAGAAGCCGCCGATGCGGCGGTGCAGGACCGCCTCCGCCCGCCGGGCCGCCCGCAGCGGGGGGCGACCCGCTCGGCGATGCCCGCGGTCGCCCTGGGCACGAAGGTGAGGCCGATCTGCCCGTACGGCGGGTCGGCCTCCTCGACGGTGTGCCCGAGGCCCGCCAGCCGCTCGGCGACTTCGAGGACGCGGGTGCGCACCTCGGGTCGCAGCCGGGCGGGTACGGCGGTGAACGGGGGCTTCAGCGACAGCGCGATCCGCAGCCGGCCGGGGTCGCGCCCCACCGCCGCCGAGGCGTCGACGGCGGGCGGCCGGTGCGGGTCGTGCGCGTGGTTGCCGCTCGCCGCGTCGAGCAGCAGCGCCGCGTCCGCGACCGTACGGGCCAGCGTGCCGTTGACCGTGATGCCGTGGAAGGACTCGCCGCGCGGCCAGGTCGAGACCCGGCCGCGCTGCGGCTTGATGCCGACCAGATGGGTCCAGGAGGCGGGGATGCGGACCGAGCCGGCCCCGTCCGAGCCGAGCGCGGCCGGCACCAGACCCGCCGCCACCGCGGCCGCCGAACCGCCGGAGGAGCCGCCCGGGGTGTGCTCGGTGCTCCACGGGTTACGCGTCGCGCCGAAGGCCGGGCCCTCGGTGAACGGCCACTGGCCCAGCTCGCAGGTGTTGGTCTTGCCGACGATCACGGCCCCGGCCGCGCGCAGCCGGCGGACCGCCTCGCCGTCCTCGGTGACCGCGGGGTGCACGCCCTGGCAGCCGAAGGCGGTCGGCTCGCCCGCCACGTCCATGTCGTCCTTGACGGCGACGGGGACGCCGAGCAGCGGCCGCCGGCCCCCGGCCGCCAACTCCCGGTCGGCCGCGTCGGCTTCGGCGAGCGCGGCCTCGGCCCGGACGATCCGGAAGGCGTTGAGGGTGCCCTGGCTCGCCTCGATCCGGGCGAGGGTGTGCTCGACGAGCGTGCGGGAGGACATCTCGCCCTCGGCCAGCGCGCGGGCGGTGGCGGTCAGGCCTGCGGCACGGTCGGGCGTCATGCGGGCACCTCCGGGACGACGATGTCTACCGCACGGTAACGTCTGGCGGCCCGGCGGTGGAACGGCACGCGGGCGGAAGGGGTTTGCCCGTCCGCCACAAGGGCGGCGGCAGCCCCGCCACAGACGTCCCACAGGCATCGTCCGTTCCTGCGCAAAGGATTGACGTGTTCCTGCCTCACCCCTACCTTCTGATCGACTTTCCGAACTTTGTTCGGAATGTCGAACCGCTGGACGTGCCTTGAGCCGTAGGAGAGCCGCCATGACGACCCGTCCCCCCGCCCCGTCCCGCCGTGCCCTGCTGCGCGCGATGGCCGTCCTGCCCGCCGCGGCACTCGTGCTCGGCGAGGCACCCGGCCTGCTCGGCACGGCCCTGGCCGCCGCACCGGCAGCCGGTTCGGCCACCCGCTACACGATCGTGCCGTTCCTCAACAGCAACGACGGAACGGTGAACGTCTACCAGTCCGACGACGCCACCGACTTCCGGCTGCTGCAGTCCTCCGCCTACACCCCGCCGAGCAACCGCATCCGCGACGCGAGCGTCTTCAAGCACACCAACGGCTACTACTACGTCACCTACACGACCCACACCTGGCAGGACGCCAGCACCACCATCGGCTTCGCCCGCAGCTCCGACCGGGTCAACTGGACGTTCCTGTACGACTACACCGTCCCGATCGCCAACCTCTCCCGCGCCTGGGCGCCGGAGTGGTTCGTCGACAGCGACGGCAGCGTCAACGTCATCGTGTCCTGCTCCGTGACCAGCGACGAGTGGATCTTCACCCCGTATCTGCTGAAGGCCACCAACTCCGCCCTCACCGCCTGGAGTTCACCGGTCGCCCTGTCCGGCATCGGGTCGAACCACATCGACACCTACATCGTGAAGGTCGGCTCGACCTACCACGCGTTCACGAAGAACGAGACGGCGAAGTACATCGAGTACGGCACGGCGTCGAGCCTGGCCGGCCCCTACACGATCACCAGGACCGGCGACTGGGCGGGCTGGGGCAGCTACCGCGAGGGCCCGTCCGTCATCCAGCTCGACAACGGCGCCTGGCGGATCTTCTTCGACGGCTACGGCGACGGCAACTACTACTACAGCGACAGCTACGACTCGTTCGCCACCTGGAGCGCGCCCAAGGCGCTGCCCGGCATCTCCGGTACGGCACGCCACTTCACGGTCATCAAGGAGACGGTGACCGGTGGCCCCACCCTCACGAAGAACGCCACCCGCTCCTTCCGGTCCGGCAACTACACCACCCGCTACTGGCAGGAGCAGTCCGCGCTGCTCAACCTGCCCGTGGTGACCAGCTCCAGCACCACCGCCGAGAAGCAGGCGTCCACCTTCACCGTGGTGGCGGGCCTCGCCGACGCGAACGCCTACTCCTTCCGCGACGCCGCCGGAAACTACCTGCGCCACTACTCCTTCCGGGGTCGCTTCGACGCCAACGACGGCACGGCGTCCTTCGCGAAGGACGCCACCTTCATCGCCCGGACGGGCTCGGCGAGCGGTTCGGTCCGCTTCGAGTCGTACAACTACCCCGGGTACTACCTGCGCCACTACAACTACCAGCTCCGGGTGGAACAGCCCGACGGCACCGACCTGTTCCGCCAGGACAGCTCCTTCGTGGCGGCGACCGCCTGGGCCTGAGCCGGTGGACCGGGCCGGGATGACGGGGCCCCGGCCCGGTGGCTCAGCGGGACGACCTCACCGGTGGTGCGGCGACGTCAGGTAGTGCTGCCTGAGGAGCTCCTTGCCGTAGTCGTTGCCGTTGGGGGTGCGCACGACGGAGTGGACGTGCTTCTGGGTGGCGCCGCTGCCCTGGGTGGCGCCGTACGCGCCCGCGAGGGGGCCCGGGGCCTGGCAGTCGACCTCGATCCAGACGACGGGGCTGTGGACGCGGACGTAGAAGGCGTCGTCGTCGCCGGTGCCGCCGGCCCAGGTGACGTAGGTGTCGTCCACGTGCTTGCGGACCTCGGCCAGCGTCACCTTCGCCACGTCGGCCCTGGCCCGCCCGGCGAAGACCTGCACGATGCCGAGGAGCTTGGTCCTCTGGGCGGCGGTCAGGGCATTGCCGCGGATGCCGGTGTACTCCTGGACCGCGTTGTCGGAGAACGCGCCCGCTTTCATCGACTCGTTGGACTTGGTGGACGACTCGATGGCGACCGCCTGCTGCGCCGCGCTCAGGGAGTTGATGAAGGCGAGGCCGGCGACGACCTCCTCGTGGCAGACCGTCACCGTCTCGCCGGCGATCTCCATCGAGGTCGGCTCCGAACCCCAGAAGCAGGGGCTCATCACGACCTGGTCGCCGAGGACGAAGTAGTTGATGACCAGATGGTGGCCGTCGAACTGGAAGCCCCAGGGCTCGGTCGCCGACGGGGTGCCCATCACGGTCCAGTAGTAGGCGTCCTCGTTGAAGGAGTCGGTGTTGCCGATGGCCTCGCCGGCCGCCTGGTTGATCTTCCGGATCTTCTCGGTGGTCTCCAGGCCGTCGGCGCTGAGCGCCGACTTCAACAGAGCCGTACCCAGGGCCTTCTGGTCGTCGCTCAGGTCGGCGAGCGACACGCCCTGGCGGGCGTAGGAGTCGACGTTGCTCCACAGCCGCCACTCGGTCGAGTGGACCGTGAACTGCGTCGAGGTCTTCTGGGTGTCGCTGAGCCCGGCCAGGAAGGCGTTCGCGGCGGCGATCACCGGGGCGGTCCTCACGCCCGTGGAGTGGATCGTGAACAGGTCGTCGACCCGCTTGCCGTCGGTGGTGAGGCCGAAGAAGTCCTCGGTGATCGACTGGTTGCCGGGGCCTCCGGCACCGCCGCCCGGACCCCCGCTGGGCGCGCCGCTCGGCACCGCGCTCGGATCGGCGGAGGCAGTGGTGGTGGCGTCGTCGGCCAGCGCCGCCCAGGCGCCGGCCCCGCCCATCGTCGCGACGGCCGTGGCACCGCTGGCGAAGAAGACCTTGCGCATGAAGTTGCGGCGGCTCGCGTGAGCACGGCGGCCGGCTTCGGACTGGGTCTCGTGGGCCGTCGGTTCACCGGAGTCGAGCTCGGTCATCGTCGCTGATTCCCTTCGTCAGGGGCACGTCCCCGCTGAACGGCCGCCGGGTGATCACTCTGGAGGAGCCGGCTGAGGCAGGCCTGAAGCGGTGACCGGACGGCCGTCGCGATCGGTGCGCGCGGGGCCTGCGCACACGGTCCGAACTGCGGTTCTGTGAGAGTCCTTAGAGTTGCGGGGAGGACGGGGCGGCGGAGCGGCCGGCCGTCGGAAGCGTCACCGAGAACTCGGTTCGCCCCGGTTCGCTCGCCACGTCGATCCGGCCGCCGTGCGCCTCCGTGAGGGCCGCCGCGATGGCCAGGCCCAGGCCCGTGCCGCCCTCCTCGCCGGGCGTGCGGGAGCGGGAGCCGTCGGCCCGGGTGAACCGCTCGAAGATCGAGGGGAGCAGGCCGGGCGGGATGCCGGGACCGTCGTCCCGTACGCGAATCACGCATCGGGAGGCCGCCGGCGACTCCACGACGACGGTGACCTTGGTGCCGGCCGGCGTGTGCACACGGGCGTTGGCCAACAGGTTGGCCACCACCTGATGGAGCCGGGACGGATCGGCGACGACCGTCACCGGCCCGTCGAGGCGCAGCGCGAGCTGCCAGTCGTGCTCGCCTCCCGCGGCCTGCGCGTCCCAGACGGCCTCCGCCACCAGCGTCGCGAGGTTCACCTCGGTCCGCCGGAGCGGCCGCCCCTCGTCGAGGCGGGCGAGCAGCAGCAGATCCTCCACCAGACCGGTCATCCGGGCCGACTGGGCGCAGACACGACGCCAGGCCAGCTCCGGCGCGATCGTCCGGTTGCCGCCGTTCATGTACTCGGCGTACCCCGCGATCGAGGCGAGCGGTGTGCGCAGTTCATGGCTGGCGTCGGCGAGGAACCGGCGCATGCGCTCCTCGGTGCGCCGGCGTTCGGCGAGCGAGGACTCCACGTGGTCGATCAGCTGGTTGAGCACGACGCCGACCTGGCCGGCCTCGGTGCCGGGGTCAGTGTCCCGCGCGGCGACACGGGCGAGGACGGCGACCTCGCCG
Organism: Actinobacteria bacterium OV320; assembly: GCA_001298545.1. GTDB lineage: Bacteria > Actinomycetota > Actinomycetes > Streptomycetales > Streptomycetaceae > Streptomyces > Streptomyces coriariae. The sequence goes on along the minus strand of LJCX01000027.1, from coordinate 211,149 downwards.
CGGTCCAGCGGTACCCGCGCGACCTCGGCGGCGGTGGCCGCGACCCGGCCCAGCGGGCGCAGCTGCCGCCGTATGACGACGGCGGAGGCGCAGGCCGCGGTGGCCAGTCCGACGGCGGCGATCGCCGCCTCGACGACGACGAGACGGTCGATCACCTGCTGCACGTCGGCCATCGGGAGCCCGGCCAGGACGGGCACCCCGTCGCCGCCGAGCGCGGTCACCCGGTACGTGCCGAGGCCGGGAAGTTCGCGGGTGCGCAGCGACCCGTCCGCGGTGATCCCCTTCAGCGCGGCACGCTGAGCGGCGGTGAGGACCCGCTGACGGCCGTCCTCGGTCACCACCTCGGCGGCGATGATCTCCCCGTCGGCGAACCGGGCCGCCAGGGTTCCGGCCGGCTGCCCGCGCTCGTTGAGGAACCCCAGATCCGTCGCACCGCCCGTACGGCGCTGCAATCCGCCCTGGCTGCGCTCGGCGGCGTCGGTGACACGCTGGTCCAGGTCCCCGAGCAGATAGACGCGTTGGACGAGGACGGTGCTGAGCGCCATGACCGCGCACACGGCGACCAGGGTCACGGAGACGAAGAGCACGAGGCGCACCCGCAGGGACCGCCGGCCCAGACCGGTGCCGGACGGGCTCGCCCCGCGCCGCCGGCCCCGCAGGACCGTCACGCCCCGTCGTCCGCGGCTCTGATCGCGTACCCGGCGCCGCGCACGGTACGGATCATCGGCGCCCGCCCTTTGTCGATCTTGGCGCGCAGTCCGTAGATGTAGACCTCGACCAGGTTCCCCTCGCCGTCGAAGGAGGCGTTCCAGACGTGGTCGAGGATCTGGGCCTTGCTGAGCACCTGATGCGGGTGGCTCATGAGGAACCGGAGGAGGTCGAACTCCTTGGTGGTCAGCGGGACCGGCACTCCGCCGCGCCGCACCTCGCGGGTGCTCTCGGCCAGCACGAGATCGCCCAGCACCCGCACGGGACCCTGGTCGGCGCTGTCGCCGGGGCCGGACCTGCGCAGCAGAGCGCGCAGCCGCAACACGACCTCTTCCAGGGAGAACGGCTTGGTCACGTAGTCGTCCGCGCCGGCCGACAGCCCGTCGATGCGGTGCTCCAGGGCATCGCGTGCGGTGAGCATCAGCACGGGCAGCCGGGTGTTCTCGCTGCGCAGCCTGCGCAGTACCTCGACCCCGTCGACGTCGGGCAGCATGCCGTCGAGGACGACGACGTCGGGGGCGCAGTCGCGCGCGATGCGCAGCGCGCTGCGTCCGTCGGCCGCCGCGAAGGACCGCCACCCCGCCTCGGTCACGGCGGCGGACAGCAGCTCGGTGAGCTCGGGCTCGTCGTCGACTATCAGCACGCGAACCGTGCCTGTACGGGTACCGGGGACGCCAGACATGGCTCGACCCTCCCTCCGTTCACCATGAGGAGCATGTGCGCGAGCTGAGCGCGCGCCATGGGACGGACGAGGCAGGGGGCGGACGGGCCCCCCGGTCGGCGGCGGCCGCGTTCAGTGACGCGGTGACCGGCGGACGGTCAGCACGGCGACGTCGTCGTGCCGGCGGTCGTACCCGGCGTACGCGCGCGCGTCTTCGTGCAGGGCCAGGGGGAGCTCGGTGGGGGAGAGGTCGAGGTGTTTCATCAGACGCTCGTCGACCGGGTAGAAGGTGCCGTCGTGGGCGCGCGTCTCGGTGAGGCCGTCGGTGGTCAGCACCAGCGTGGAACCGGCCGGGAACGCGAACCACCCGACCGTGGTGGGTTCGGCGGCCAGGTCCGCGAGCCCGAGCGGGACGCCGGTGTCCACCGCCGGTGTGGTGACGGCCCCGTCGTGCACCAACCGGGGCGGAATGTGCCCGCAGTTGACGACCTGTGCCTCCGTGCCCGCGTCGACGCCGATGATCAGGGCGGTGACGAACCGCTCGTCGTCACCGGTCTGTTCGGCGTAGGAGTTGTGCCGGACGACCGCGGCGTCCAGGGCGTCGACGAGCGCGGTGAGCGTGGGCTCCCGGTGGGCCGCCTCACGGAAGGCGCCGATGACGGCGAACGCGGCGCCCACCGCGGCCAGCCCCTTGCCCTGCACGTCCCCGATCAGCACGCGCGTGCCGAAGGGCGAGGCCACGACGTCGTAGATGTCACCGCCGACGAGCCGGTCCTCCTGCACGGGTTCATAGACGCCGTTGACCAGCACGTCGTCGGTGAGCAGGGGCAGGGGGTGCAGGATGTGCCGCTGCATGGCGGCGGCGGTGGAGCGCAGCCGCAGCATCTCGTGCTCACGCGCGATGCGCCGGTGGCAGGCGTAGACGGAGGCGGCTCCCAGGGCGAGGGTGAGCAGCACCAGCAGTGCCCGGTCGAGCCACCGGCCGTTGTCGTCGGCCCGTACGAGCAGGGTGAGGGTGACGAACAGGGTGGTCCAGGCGGCGACGAACTTCGTCTGCTGGACGGTGCACAGCGCCGACGCCGTACCCGGCAGGAAGACCAGCAGTCCGAGGAGCCACACCTCGGATCCGGACAGGACGCCGAGCAACTCCACCAGCACCGTCACCGACAGCACACCGACGACCGTCTCGCCATTGCCCGGGGGCTCGATGGCTCCGAGGGCGTCGGCGGGGCGTGTCCGACGGGGACCGGTCATGGGAACTCCCGCGCAGGTGGTGATCTCTCTGTAACTTTAGACAGGTCCTCGGCCCGGGCGGGTGGTGATGCCGGCCGGGGAGCACGCCGGTCCTGGACGCGGGGCTGAACGGGCGCCGGCGCCCACCCGTACCCCTTGCCGAACGCCCGTCCACGGGCCGTCGGCAGGCGCGCCCACGGGAGGTGACGGGAAGAGCGCCGACCACGGAGTTGTACGTGCTTCAGCAGTCCACGGCCCGCCTCGTGCGCGGTGCCGCACTGGCAGGCAGCCTGGCCCTGCTCTCCTTCGCCACCGCGTGCAGCGGCGCCGGGAGCGAGGCCACCGCCGAGAAGGGCACACCCGCGCCGACCGCGGTCACCGCCGCTCCCGCGGCCGGCGTCGTGGCACCGGCGAAGGTCGAGGTGATCGCCGGACTGACCGGCTGCACGGCCAAGATCCGTATCGACGCCGACGAGCTGCGCCAGGGCGTCTGCCACACCGAGGAATCCGACTACCTCATCACCACCTTCCCCGAGGAGCAGTACAAGGAGACATGGCTCGAGTCCGCGAGCATCTACGGGGGCCAGTACCTCGTGGGTTCCCGCTGGGTCGTCAGCGCGCAGCCACAGATACTGACGCGGTTGCGGCCCGTGCTCGGCGGGACCATCCGGCAGCTGGGCTCCACGGGCCCGAGCGCGGCGCCCGGCGCGTCGTAGCACCGCCGCCTGCGGCCATGGCCGGCGCGGCGACGGCGACGAGGTCATCCGGCCGGGATGCGCCGCGCCGTCACGGGCGTGGCCAGGGGCGGCCGCCGATGGCCTCGATGCCGTAGTTGAAGCGCCGTAGATAGCCCGCGAAGGCGGCGATGTCCTCGTCCGGCCAGTCGGTCATCACCTGGTCCAGGATGTCCACGATCCCCTCGCGCTCCGAGTCCAGCAGGCGCGTGCCCTCGTCGGTGAGCCGGAACTTGCGGGCCATCCCGCCCTCCGGGTCGGGGATCCGCTCGATGAGCCCCGCCCGCACGGCCGCCGCGGTCTGCCGGTTCAGGGTGGAGGCGTCCAGGCCGAAGGCCTCGCTGAGTTCCCCGATCGACATGGGTCCCTGGACCCGGATCCGGCTGAGCAGGATGTAGGCGCTGCGCTCCATGAGGCTGTTCTTGCGGCGGCCGCCCCGCTGGTTCAGGAACGTGTGGCGGCTGAGCAGCATCTGCTCGTACTCGACCTCGTGTGTCGGCGTGTCCATGTGCCCGACCTCCTGCTTCCGTGCGCCCGCACCATCCTGGCACACCGCTGTGCACGGGCCACAGCATGTGCTCGATACACACGACATGTACGATGCACATCCTTCGCGTGCTGCGCGCAGACCCTTCCCGCGGACCTTCACCGCACATCCCAAGTCGAGGAGTCCCTCATGGGCGCCCCCGCTCTCCAGCCCACGGCCCGGCCAGGTGCCGTGATCGCCACGCTGGCCTTCGCCGGCACCACCGCGGCGATCATGCAGACGCTGGTCACCCCGCTCATCGCCGAGCTGCCGCAGATCCTGGACACCTCGTCCTCGAACGCGGCCTGGGTGATCACGGTCACCCTGCTGGTGGCCGCCGTGTGCGTGCCCGTCGTCGGCCGCCTCGGCGATCTGCTGGGCAAGCGCCGGATGCTGCTCGCCTGTTCCGTGCCGCTGATCGTGGGCTCGGTGGTGTGCGCGTTCGCCTCCGACGTCGTGACGATGATCGTGGGGCGCGGTCTCCAGGGCATGGGCATGGGCATGGTGCCCCTCGGCATCGCGCTGCTGCGGGACGTCGTACCGGCCGAGAAGCTCAGCGGCTCCATCGCGCTGGTCAGCGCCTCCATGGGCATCGGCGGCGCCATCGGCCTGCCGCTGGCCGCCGCGGTCGCCCAGTACGCGAACTGGCGGGTGCTGTTCTGGGGCTCCGCCGCCCTGGCCGCCGTCGTCGCCGTCCTGATCTTCCTGCTCGTCCCTGACGCCCCGGCCGGCGCCAAGGGTCAGCGGTTCGACCTGCCCGGCGCGATCGGCCTCGGCGTCGGTCTGGTCTCGCTGCTGCTCGCGGTCTCCAAGGGCGCCGACTGGGGCTGGGCCTCGGGCACCACGCTCACTCTGTTCGCCGCCGCCGTCGTCGCCCTCGTCGGCTGGGGCGTGTGGGAGGTGCGCACCACCGACCCGCTGATCGACCTGCGCACCACGGCCCGCCCCCGGGTGCTCCTCACCAACCTCGCCTCGGTCTTCATCGGCTTCGGCATGTACGCGAGCATGCTGGTGATGCCGCAGCTCCTCCAGTTCCCGGAGGCCACCGGCTACGGCCTCGGCCAGTCGATGCTCGCGGCCGGCCTGTGGATGGCGCCCGGCGGCCTGATGATGATGCTGATCTCCCCGCTCGGCGGAAAGCTCACCAACGCCCGCGGTCCGAAGTTCACCCTGGTCTGCGGTGCCCTGGTGCTGGCCGCCGGCTACTTCGTCTCCCTGGCGCTGATGGGGTCCGCCTGGGGTGTCATGGTGGTCACGCTCATCACCAGCGGTGGTGTGGGCCTCGCCTACGGCGCCATGCCCGCCCTGATCATGAGCTCGGTCCCGCTCACCGAGACCGCCGCCGCCAACGGCTTCAACACCCTCATGCGTTCGCTCGGCACTTCGATCGGCTCCGCCGTCATCGGCGTGATCCTCTCCCAGATGACCACGACCATGGGCGGCCACACCTTCGCCTCCGAGGACGGCTTCCGCACCGCGCTCCTGGTCGGCGGCGCGCTCGCCCTGATCTCCGCGGCCATCGCCGCCGTCATCCCCGCCGCCCGCGCCGCGGCGGCCGGCGGGGACGCGACCGAGCAGAGCGCCGCGCCCGAGCAGGCCAAGGTCTGAGACACCGGAGGGGGCGACCGCGGCAGGTCGCCCCCTCCGTGCCGCCTCCACTGCGTGCGCCCCCGCGCTACGCCAGGTCCAGCAGCCCCCTGCGTACCGCCTCCGACACCGCCGCCGCCCGGTTGTCCGCACCCAGCTTGCGGTAGACCCGTACCAGGTGCGTCTTGACGGTCGCCTCGCTCAGGAACAGCGCCTCGGCGATCGCCCGGTTGCTCAGCCCCTCCGCGAGCAGCCGCACCACCTCCACCTCCCGCCCGCTCAACTCCCGCCGTGGAGACGGGTCCTGGGCGACCAGCTCGCCCACCACCTCCGACGCCAGCCCGAGCGCACCGGCCGCGGCACCCCGTACCGCCCGGAACAGCTCCTGCGGTGGCCCCGCCTTCAGCACATCGCCCCGGGCACCCGCCTCCAGCGCGCGCACCACGTCGGCCCGGCCCGAATAGCTCGTCAGCACCACCACCGGGATCCCCGGCGCCTCGGCGGCGATCCTGCGCACCGCCTCCACCCCGTCGATGCCGGCGCCGCTCCCGAACCGCAGGTCCATCAGCACCAGGTCCGGCCGCAATCGCGCCGCGAGCCGTACGGCGTCCTCCCCGGACCCCGCCTCGGTGGCCACCTCGAGATCCGGCTCGCCCTCCAGCAGCGCGCGCAGCCCCGCCCTGACGACGGCGTGGTCGTCCGCCACCAGCAGACGCAACGGCGCACCGCTCACCGGGCGGCCACCTGAGCCGCCGAGCGGCTCTTCGCCAGGGCCGGCACCGTCGCCCGGACGCACGTGCCGCGCCCCGGCACGCTGCCCACGACGAGATCCCCGCCGCACTCCCGCAGCCGCGCCCGGGCGGCCGGGATGCCGAGCCGCCGGACGGCCCTGGCGGGGACGCCGACCCGGCCGGTCTCGAACCCCGCGCCGTCGTCGCGCACTTCAAGCTCCGTCCGGTCCGCGTACCCGTGCAGCGTGACCAGGACGTTCACCGCGCGCGCGTGTTCGCGGACATTGGCCAGCGTGCTCTGTGCCACCCGGAACAGGGTCGCCGCCGTGGGCCCGTCCAGGACCGGCCGGCGCTCGCCCGCCGAGAGGAACCGCACCCGGGCCGCCGCGCCCTCCGCCTCCGCCCGCGCGCACAGCAGCCGCAGCGCGCCCTCCAGACCGGCCTCGTCCACGGCGGACGGCGTCAGATCGCGGATGATCCTGCGGGTCTCGGCGAGATTGGCGTGCAGTGCGTCGGCGACCGCCCGCATCCGGGTCCGGGCCACCTCCGGCGTCGCGTCCCAGTCGCGGTCGGCGGCCTGGAGCAGCATCACCCCGCCCGAGAGCTCCTGGGCCAATGTGTCGTGCAGGTCCCGGGCGATCCGGGCCCGCTCGGCCAGCACCCCGGCCTGCCGCTGCTGCCGGGCCAGTACGTCCCGGGTGCCCCGCAACTCCTCGACCAGTCGCAGCCGTTCGGCCGCGTCGCGCTGCTGGGCGCGGTAGAGGGCGACCGTGCCCCACATGGCCGCCACCGGGATCAGCACCAGCTCGGGATCGAACTGCCCCGCGCTGCGCACGAGTTGACCGGCGAGGACGACCGAGAGGGCGCCGACCGCCGCCCCGGCCGCCCGCCGGCCGAGCACCCGCAGGGCCGCGCAGGCCAGCGGCAGCGCGCACCACACATAGGCGGCGGTGAGCGACGCGGGCGCGAGGAGGACCAGCGTGGTCCACAGCGCCAGCAGCACCACGACCCACAGGTGCCGGCCGATCCGGCCCAGCCGCTCACCGGCCGCGAGCCCGCCCGCGTACACCAGCGCCAGCAGCCCGCTGACGCTCACGATGTCCCAGCACAGCCCGATCCGCAGCTGCACCAGCCGGACCAGGCCGGCGCCCACGACGACGAAGAAGGTGAGATGGGCGAGGAGGTCGGCGGTCGGCCGGTTTCCGCGGGCCGCCCTCGCGGGGGTGTGGACGGGAGCGCGGTCGGACACGGCAGATCCCCTTGGACGATGATCCGTTCGAACAGGGGGCCCGAGTCTATCCGGCAGCTGTAGGGACCGTGTGAGGACGGCCGGGTCGCGTCAGGCGCCCGGACGCAGCCCGAGGAAGCCCGGCGTCGGGTCGCCCTCGACCTCGCCGAAGTACAGTGCGAACGTCTGCTTCAGCCGCTCCACCCCGGCTCGGTCGGACATGAATCGGGGGAAGCCGTCGAGGTTGGCGTTGCGGTACTCCCAGACCGGCTTCAGGCCGGCCGGGGGAGCGATGTCGGTGCGCACCGACCAGCCGTTGAAGGACGCCTGCTGGGTGGCCGTGGACAACTGCCAGTTGAGGTAGAGCTTGGCGGCCGTGCGGTGGGCGGCCTGCTCGAGGATCGCCGCCCGCTGCCCCCACGCCATGAACGGGGCGCTGTCCGGCAGCACCCACTTCACCGGGCCGGTGCCGAGCGGTGCGCCGGAGCCGCCGACGCCGATCGCGTACTGCCCGGCGCGTACCGCGTCACCGGGGGAGTTGCTGCCGCGCGCGAACCGGACGTCCTGTGCGGCCAGCCGGGCCGCCCAGTCCCAGCCGTAGTGCTCGACGTAGAGCGAGTACAGATAGAGCACCGCGTCGTCGTCGTGCGGGAACGACGAGGCGATCCTTCCCTTCCACTTCGGGTCGAGCAGGTCCAGCGGGGTGCGCGGCGCGTCCGTGCCCACCGCGTCCGTCCCGTACATGAAGCCGAAGCCGATCGCCGCGATCGCCACCCAGGCGCCCTGCGGGTCCTTGAACCGGTCGTGCACCTTCGAGAACCCGGCCGGCCGGTACGACAGCAGGCGGCCCTGGGCCTTCCAGCGGTCGAAGTCCTGGAGGGTCTGGAGCTGGACGACGTCGGGCACGAGGGTGCCGGTGGCGAGCTGGTTGTCGATGCGTACGTCGTGGTACTTGCTGTAGTCGACGATCAGCTTCAGGTCGATGTCCGGGAAGCGCTTCAGGAACGCGGCCTTGGTGCCGTCCTGCTGCGTCGGTGTGTCGCCACCGGCGTAGACGACGAGCCTGCCGCCTTCCGCGAGCGCGGCCCGGTACAGCTCGTCGAGGGACCTTCCCTCCTCGGCGCCGGAGGCCCGCGCGGGAGCGGCCGACGCCGGGGAGGATGCCGGGGTGGCGGATGCCGGGGTGGCGGCGGCGCCGAGCGCGCCGAGGCCGAGGGCGGCACCGGCACCGGTGGTGAGCAGGCGCCTTCTGCTGGGGAAGCTGGGCATGGCGGTGAGACCTCTTTCGCACGCTGAGGGGGTGGGGGACCGGGCGCCACGGTCGTGGTCGATTCTGCTGCGCCCGGCGGCCGGCCCGCGTCGTCCGGACGGAGCCGGCGACGCGCGTGCGGTGGAATCCCCGTTCAACCGATCGGTTGAACGCCCCCTCCCCGAGGAGCGCGGCCACCCGGGAGTGCCGTCACGGCCGTGCCAGCCGCCGCATCGTCAGCGCGAGGTGCAGCCGCAGCCGCCCCTGGGGCGTGCGCACCGGCCACCCCAGCAGATGCTCCGCGTGGGCCAGCCGGTCCTGGAGGGTGGAGTGGTGGACGTTCGCCTCGGCCGCCGCCGACCGCAGGCTCGCGGTGGCGGTGACGGCGTGCAGGGTGGTGAGCAGCCAGGGGGCGTCCGCGGCCGCCGCCTCGACCACGAGGACGTCCGCCGGGGGTTCGGCCCCCGGCGCCACCAGGTCGGCCAGCAGGGCGATGCCGCCCAGCTCATCGGCGTACACGACCCGGGGGCCCGGGTCCTGCGCGGTGCCGTCCGCGGTGAAGCGGAGCGCGGTGCGGGCCTCGGCCCAGGAGCGCGGCAGGTCCGTCACGGGCACGGCTGGTCCGACCCCCACCCGGCCGGCCGGAACGGCGTCCCGGGCGTCGGCGGGCAGCACCCTGGGCCGGCCGCCGGGGGTGGCCAGGGCGCGGGCCGGGGCGGCGGGGCCCAGGCCGAGTCGGCGGGCCGCGTGCAGCCGGGCCGGTTCGGCGGCCGTGGCGTCGAGGAGTGTCTCGACCAGGGCGGGGTCGTCGAGCGGCGCCCGCCCCCGGGTGCGGTCGAGCACCGCGCGGGTCGCACCGGCGGCCCGTTCCAGGATCACGGCGTCCACCACGCTGGGCATCGCACCGGCGCGCTCCAGCCAGAGCGCGGGCGGCCCGTCGGGCGTCAGCGCCGTGCACGGCCAGTCCGGGTCCGGCGACGACTCGGTGTCCCGGCGCGTGCCGTCGGGCTCCACCCGGACCCGCACCCACCGGTCCGCGTCGACGAGCCGCGCGGGCACCCCGGCGAGCACCGCGGCCCCGCGCATCAGCGCCTCCACCCCGGCCCGGGACTCGGCCAGCCGGTCGAAGTAGGCGATGACCCGCACGGCGGCGCCGGCGTCCGGGTCCAGTGAGGTCAGGCGCCCGGCCAGCTCTTTCATACGGCCATGATGCGCCACGCGAGCGCCGACGAGGAGGGTGCGGCCACCGCTTCCGCTCGGAACCGGCCGCGACGGTCGGTACCGAGCTCCCTGCGACACAGCGGCGAAAAACCGACGGAAGGTGGGGTGGGCTGGGGTGGGCGGGATGCCGGAGCGCGGCGAGGGGGCGGGAACACGGCGCCGCCGCGCCGGTGCGGCGGCGCCGATCGCCGACCGGTGCTGCACGCGGACGGCACCACGGAGATGAGCGCGGGGCCCAGGCCGAGGCGGCGGGCCGGGTGCAGGGCCGCCGCCCGTGGGTGTCACTCGGCGAGCAGCCGTCGCAGCCAGTCCAGGTGGGCCGCGCGGGCCGACCTGGACAGCGCGGCCTGCGGCGCGAAGCCGTCGAAGCCGTGGAAACCGCCCGGCCAGACATGCAGCTCCGCGATCCCGCCGGCCTGCCAGATCCGGGAGGCGTAGGCGACCACCTCGTCCCGGAACGTCTCCGCGGAGCCCACGTCGAGAAAGGCCGGCGGCAGCCCGGACAGGTCCTCGGCCCGCGCGGGCGCCGCGTACGGGGAGACGTCCGGGCCGCCGCGCCGCTCGCCGAGCAGGGCCGTCCACCCGGTCTCGTTGGCCGTGCGGTCCCAGACGCCCAGGCCCGCCATCTGGTGGCTGGAGGGGGTGTCGTTGCGGTCGTCCAGCATCGGGCACATCAGCAACTGACCGAGCGGCCGCGGCCCTTGACGGTCGCGCAGCAGCAGGGCGAGCGCGGCACCGAGGCCGCCGCCCGCGCTGGCCCCGGCGAGCACGATCCGCTCGGGGTCCGCGCCCAGTTCCGCGGCGTGCTCCGCCGTCCACAGCAGACCGGCGTACACGTCCTCGACCGGCGCCGGATGCGGGTGTTCGGGCGCCAGCCGGTACTCCACGGAGACCACGACCATGTCGAGTTCCCGCGCCCAGTCCAGGGCCACGTCCACGCCGACCCGGTTGTTGCCGAGGATCATGCCGCCGCCGTGCACGTGATAGACGACCGGACGCGGGCGTGCCGGAGCCGGTGCGGTGGGCCGGCAGATCAGCAGCGAGATCTCGGGGGCGCCCCGGGGTCCCGGCACCGTCCGGTCCTCGACCTCGAAGGCACCGCCCAGCGTCAGGTCCAGTTCGGCCAGCAGGGCGATCCCCGGCCCCTGGCGGACGGTTTCGATGTCCTCGGCGGTCAGCCCCGGCTGGATCATCTCCCGGATGAGCTCCAGGGCGGCGCCGAGTTCGGGGTCGAAGGGCGGCGGTGCGGACGTCATGGGCTTCTCCTCACGCGGAGCGCGGTTGCGCGGCGGCTCGTGCGGCCCATGATCGGCGCACCGGCCGCCCGCCCGGGCGCCGCCGTACGGCGGGAGCTGCCCGCCGTACGGCGGGTGACAGCCCTGCCCCGTACCGCAGCTTGCCAGGTCATGACCTGCTGTTCACCAGAGTGGGGTGGAAAGAAGCAGCCGCGGACGACAACGATTTTCACCCCCACACAGGTATCAGGAGTGACCCCGGTGAACGTCTCGCTCTTCGTCTGGCTGCTGACCGTCGCGGCGCTGTGCGCGCTCGTCGCCGTCGACTTCCTCATCGGCCGTAAACCGCACGACGTCTCGGTCCGCGAGGCCGGGACCTGGACCGTCGTCTGGGTCGTCCTGGCCTGTCTGTTCGGCCTCGGCGTGTTCCTCTTCGGGGGCGGCGGACCGACGGGGGAGTTCTTCGCGGGCTACATCACCGAGAAGTCGCTGAGCGTGGACAACCTGTTCGTGTTCGTCCTGATCATGGGCAAGTTCGCGGTGCCCTCGCAGTACCAGCAACGGGTGCTGATGGTGGGCGTGCTGGTGGCCCTCGTGCTGCGCGCGCTGTTCATCGCGGCGGGCGCGGCGATCATCTCGACGTTCTCCTGGGTGTTCTACCTCTTCGGCGCCTTCCTGATCTGGACGGCCTGGAAGCTGATCCAGGATGCCAAGAAGGGCGGCCACGAGGAGGAGTTCGAGGAGAACAAGCTGCTCAAGGCCGTGGAGAAGCGGTTCGGTGTGGCCGACCGCTATCACGGGACGAAGCTGTGGATCGAGCAGAACGGCAAGCGGGTCATGACCCCGATGCTGGTCGTGATGCTCGCGATCGGCTCCACCGACGTGCTGTTCGCGCTCGACTCGATCCCCGCCATCTACGGGCTGACCGAGGACCCGTACATCGTGTTCACCGCCAACGCCTTCGCGCTGATGGGCCTCAGGCAGCTGTACTTCCTCATCGGCGGCCTGCTGAAGAAGCTGGTTCACCTCGGCTACGGCCTGTCGGTCGTCCTCGGTTTCATCGGCGTCAAACTGGTGCTGCACGCGCTGCACGAGTCCGGGGTGCACGTGCCCGAGATCGGCATCCCCTTCTCGCTCGGCTTCATCGTGCTAGTCCTGATCGTCACCACCGTCACCAGCCTGCGTGCCTCCGCCCGACAGGAGCGGCAAGAGCGAGAAGGGCGAGAGGGGCGGCCGGAGGGGACCGCGCGGGACGGTTCTACGGTGTAGGCGCGGCGTCCGCGCGCATCATCACGCAGTCGAACTCGATCACCCGCCCCGTACTCGCCTCGCGCGTCACGGGGTACATGCCGGTGATGCCGAACCCGGCGGCCTCGTACACCGCGACGGCCTCGCCCATGCCGGGGCTGCCCTCGTACAGCTTCAGCACCGCGACCTCGGACTGCATCCCCACGAACTCCGCGATCCGCTCCCCGGCCCCGGCGAACACCTCGAGGTCGTAGCCCTGGGTGTCCATCTTCAGGTAGGGGCGCGGATCGGCGAGGCCGTCCAGTGCCTCGGCCATGACCTCGTCCAGCCGGCGGACCCGGATCTCCTCGGTGTCGGCCTTCGCGAACCTGCTGTAGCGGCCCTTGCCGTAGTCGCTGGCCGGCAGCAGGGAGTTCATCGTCTTCCAGCCGACGTGGATCTCCGCCGTCGTCTCCTCGCGGCCCAGTCCGCACCGGTACACCTGCCAGTCGGGGTCGTCCGCCGCGGCCTTCTCCAGCCGGGCGAAGGTCTCCGAGGTGGGCTCGAAGGACACGATCCGGCCGGTGTAGCCGAGTTTGCGCAGCCGCCTGGCGTACTGGCCATTGTTGGCGCCGACGTCGAAGACGCAGTTCACGCCGTAGAGCTCCAGCATGGCGGCCACGTGCTGGGTGCACAGGTACTCGGCGGCGGCCAGCTGGAGTCTGCGCTCGTCCTGGCCGCCCGGGGTCTCCATCAGGAGCAGCGCGCCGGTGTCGCCCAGTCGCACTGCGCCGCCCTCGGCGACCTCGGAACGGGCCTTGTCCCGGGTCCGCCGCAGCACCCAGGTGTCCTTGTCCGCGCGGGTCGCCCGGTACGCGCCGCCGCGCCGCGAGACCACCGCCGTCCCCGGTCCGAGGTCGGTCACCTGGACGCCGATACGGGGCATCAGGCCGAGCAGTCGTCGATAGAGGGTCTGCATCTGCCCAGCCCTATCAGACGCGACGGGAGGCGGTCCTCGGCTTGAACGAGATTCGCCGATCGGATGACCCGACGAAGACGCACGGGCCGGTCCGGCCGGCCTCCCTTGACTTCGAGAGCGCTTCAAGGTCTAGCGTCACCGGGGCCGGTGAACGGCGAGAAGACCGCGGGACCGGACGATCGGAGACGGACATGCGTGTGGGCGTGCACATCAATCGGTTCGGTGAGGCGGGAGGCGCGCCCGCGCTGGGCGCCGAGTTGGCCGCGGCCGGGGCCGCCGCGGAGGCGGCCGGGGTGAGCCGGCTGTCGGTGATGGACCACTACTTCCAGATGGAGTTCAACGGCGGCGCCGAGGCCCCCATGCTGGAGGCCTACTCGACGCTCGCGTTCCTCGCGGCCCACACGTCCACGGTCAGACTCGGCACCCTGGTCACCGGTGTGACCTACCGGCATCCCGGACTGCTCGCCAAGATCGCCACCACGCTCGACGTGCTGTCCGGCGGACGGGCCTCGCTGGGTATCGGGGCGGCCTGGTACGACCGTGAGCACGAAGGGCTCGGGGTGGCGTTCCCGTCGACGTCGGAGCGGTTCGAGCGGCTGGAGGAGACCCTGCGCATCTGCCTGCGGATGTGGGACCCGGAGGACAACGGGCCGTTCGAGGGCGAGCACTACCGGCTGGCCGAGACCCTGTGCGTGCCCGCGCCGGTCAGCTCGCCGCGCCCGGAGATCCTGATCGGCGGCGGAGGCGAGCGCAAGACGCTGCGGCTGGTCGCCCGGTACGCGGACGCGTGCAATCTGTTCGCCTCGACCCCGGAGGAGGTCCGGCACAAGCTGGACGTCCTGCGCGGGCACTGCGAGGCGGAGCGGCGCGACTACGACACCGTCCTGAAGACGATCACCTACTCCGGCGACGCCGCCGACGAGGGTGATCTGGACGGCCTCCTGAGCGACCTCACCGGCTACACCAAGCTCGGCATCGACACGGTGATCCTCGCGCCGCGTCTGAGCGAGACGGCCGGCTGGATCGAGCGTTTCGTGGCCCCGGCCGTGGTCCGGCTGGCCGAGCTGGACTGACCGGACCGGGAGCGCGGGGGCGTAACCGGGCGTGTGGGGCGCGGGGGCCGCGAACGAGGAAAGGGGTCCGGAAAGAGTTCCGGCCCCCCTGCGTCCTCGCGTCCTGCTATGTCACCGCGCCGGCGGTCAGGCGGCCGCGACCTCGCCCGCGTGGCCGTGCAGCCGGGCCACGACCTCGGTCAGCTGGGCGGCGACCTCGGCGTCGTCCACCGGGTGGGTCTCGGCGAAGCGGGTCAGCGAGCCCGGGATGGAGAGCTTGAGGTCCTCGATGACCTTGCCGCCGGCGATGCCCACGGCCTTGCGGGCCTCGTCCTGCGCCCACACGCCACCGAACTGGCCGAACGCGGTACCGACCACGGCGACGGGCTTGCCGCCGAAGGCGCTGGCGCCGTACGGGCGGGACAGCCAGTCGATGGCGTTCTTCAGGACGGCCGGGATGGTGCCGTTGTACTCGGGGGAGAAGAGCAGGAAGGCGTCGGCGGCCTGGGCGGCCGCACGCAGCTTGGCGGCGGGGGCCGGGACGCTGCCCTCGACGTCGAGGTCCTCGTTGTAGAAGGGAATCTCGGCCAGGCCCTCGAAGAGGTCGACGGTGGCGCCCTCGGGAGCGACCTTGACGGCCGCCTCGGCGAGCTGGCGGTTGGTCGAACCGGCGCGAAGGCTGCCGACGAGCGCGAGGATGCGGACAGACATGGGTACTCCCAGATGCTGAAACATTGCCGTTACGAATCCGGACCGAGGTCCGTTTAATGTTCTAGCATCCTAACCGGACCGCGGTCCAGTTTCATTCCCGATGCTTTACGCTGAGTTCATGTCCGCTGTTCTGCCTCCCTGTCCGGAGCCCGAGGAGAGCCTGACCGAGCCCGAGCTGCTGCACCTGGGGCCGGCCGGGGACGAGCCGTGCCTGCGCGCCGACGCGGCCCGCAACCGGGCCAGGCTGCTGGACGCCGCCGCCCGGCTGATCGCCGAGCACGGCGCGGCCGGGGTCACGATGGAGGCGGTGGCGAGCGCGGCGAACGTGGGCAAGGGCACGGTGTTCCGGCGCTTCGGCGACCGCACCGGGCTGCTGACCGCGCTCCTGGACCACTCGGAGCGCAACTTCCAGGCCGCGTTCCTGAGCGGCCCCCCGCCGCTGGGGCCGGGCGCGGAGCCCGTGGAGCGGCTGCGGGCGTTCGGCGTCGCCATGCTCGGGCGGGCCGTGGACGAACTGGACCTCCAGCTGGCCGCCGAGCCCGGACCGGACCGCCGGTACTCGGTGCCGCCGCGCCGTGTCCACCACAGCCACCTGGTACTGCTGCTGCGTCAGGCCCTGCCCGACGCGGACGCCGAACTGCTGGCCCACACGCTGATGGGCTACCTCAGCCCGGTCCTCGTCCACCACCTCACCCGGCAGTGCGGCATGCCGGCGGCGCGCCTGGAGGCGGGCTGGAGCGAACTGGTCGACCGGGTGACCAGCGGGGTGCCGACCGGGACGCCGGTCAGGGCCCCGCGGTGAAGAGGTCGACGACGGCCTGCGGGGCGTCCTCGGCGAACAGGGCCACGCTGCTGTGGGCGGAGGCGGCCGCGGCCGCCTCGCCGCGCGGGAACAGCTTCTCCTCGTAGGCGGCCAGCGCGGCCTCGCGCTCGCCCGGGTGCGCGGCCAGGGCCAGGCCCAGTTCGGCGCCGTCCAGCATCGCGAGGTTGGCGCCCTCGCCCGCGAACGGCGACATCAGATGGGCGGCGTCGCCGAGCAGGGTGACGCCGGGGACCCGGTCCCAGCGGTGGCCGACCGGCAGGGCGTGGATCAGGCGCGGCACCAGTGGGCCGTCGGCGTCGGCGACCAGTGCCCGCAGGCTCTTGTCCCAGTCCGCGAAGTGCTCCAGGACGTGCTCCTTGGCCGCCTCGGCGTCGCCGAAGTCGACGCGGTCCGCCCACTCCTCGCCGACCCGCAGGGCGGTGTAGACGTGCAGGCTGCCGTCGGGTTCGCGGTGTGCGAGGAACCCCTTGCCGGCGCCGAGCGCGAGGAGGAACCCGCCGCCGACCACGCCGGCGCTCACCGGATGGCGTGCGTCCGCCTCCAGCAGGTCCGTCTCGACGAACGACACGCCCGTGTACGCGGGCCGGGCGTCGGAGAGCAGCGGCCGGATCCGTGACCAGGCTCCGTCGGCGCCGACCAGCAGGTCCGTGGTGAAGGCGGAGCCGTCCTCGAGACGCACCTCGTGCCTCCCGTCGCCCAGCGGACGGGCGCCGGTGACCTTCGCGCCCCAGCGGACCGTTCCCTCGGGCAACGCGTTCAGCAGCAGGTCGCGCAGGGCGCCCCGGTCGACCTCGGGGCGCTCGCCGGTCCCGTCGTCGGCCCCCTCGAAGCGGACCACCGCGTCCTTGTCGAGGACCCGGGTGGCCTGGCCGCCGGGCAGGACGAGTGTCCGGAACCTCTCGTGCAGTCCGGCGGCGCGCAGCGCCTCCTGGCCGGAGTCCAGATGGATGTCGAGCATGCCGCCCTGGGTACGGGCGCCGGGCGAGGCGTCCAGGTCGAGGACGGCTGCCTCGATGCCGTGCACGTGCAGCACACGGGCGAGGGTGAGGCCGCCGAGTCCGGCGCCGATGATCGCTACGGGGTGGTGCACGGTTTGCACGGTTCCTCCTGTGGTCGTCATTCGGGTACGGCGGTCCGCTCGATGCCGCTGATCAGTGCCTGGAGCCCCCAGGAGAGGCGGGATTCGGGCGATCCCGAGAGCAGCGGTCCGGCGAGGCCGGCGATGTGCGGATGGGTCCGCTCCGACGCCTCGCGCAGCGCGTGCAGCAGGGCGTCCCAGTCCTGCGGGGAGGCCTCGTCCGTGTGCTCGGCGGCCGTCGCGGTGGCGTGCTGGAGCAGCAGGTCGACGCCCCACGCGGCCTGCGTGGGCGGCACCCCGCCCTCGTCGAGCAGGGCCAGCAGGGTCTCGATCAGGTTGAGGTAGTGCGGGCCGCTGGGCCGGGCGGTGATCGCGGAGCGGGCGAGGTCGGGATAGGCGAACAGCATCGCGGTGTACGAGGTGAGCACGCCCTCCAGCCGCTCGCGCCAGCTCCCCTCGGCCGGCGCGGGCAGGGCCGTGCCCAGCAGTTCGTCGAGCACGGCCGCGTGCAGCTCCGCCGTGTTGCGGACGTAGACGTAGAGCGAGGCCGGGCCGGTGTCGAGCTCCTCGGCCAGGCGCCGCATGGTCAGCTTCCGCAGGCCTTCGGCGCGCAGCACCGCGAGGGCGGCTGCCACGATGGCCTCCCTGGTCAGGGCGGGCTTGGCCGGGCGCTCACGGCGGCTGCGCGGGGTGTCGGGGCGTGCTGTCATGTCTTCACCGTACCGAACATGTTCGTTGCGAACAAGTACGTCACGAACATGTTCGTTGACGCCTCATCGGATTTCGGTGTCCCCCGCCCGGCAGGTCGCTCACAGCTTCTGCCAAGATGCCGTACGTCATGGTGCAGATACAGAACACGCCCGCGCCGACGAAGTCGCCGGTGCCGCGCCCCGTGCCCACGAGCGCCGACGTGGCCCGCCTGGCCGGCGTCTCGCGCGCGACCGTCTCCTACGTCCTGAACAACGCCAGCGCCGTACGCATCAGCGAGCCCACCCGCCGCCGCGTGCACGCGGCCGCCAAGGAACTCGGGTACGTGCCGCACGCGGCCGGCCGTACCCTGCGGGCCGGCCACAGCCGCATGGTCCTGATGCCCACCCTGCCCGTCCCGGCGGGCCCCCTCTACTCCCAGTTCGTGCACGACTTCCAGGGGGCGCTGAGCCGCCTCGACTACACCGTCGTCCAGTACGGCGCCACCGGTCTGCGCGGTGACGACGCGGCCCGGGCCTGGGCCGAACTGCGGCCCGTCGCCGTCCTGGTGCCGAGCCCCGGCGTCGGCCCGGAGGGGGTCGCCGTACTGAAGAGGTCCGGCGCCCGGGCCGTGGTGACCCTCGGTCCCGAGGCGGTAGAGGGCGCCCGCGCGCTGCTCCTGGACCACGCCGACGTCGGCCGCAGCGCCGCCGCGCACCTGTACGCCCGCGGCCGCCGCCGGATCGCGGTGGTCGTCCCGGCCGAGCGGGGCATGGAGATGTTCTCCGCGCCCCGCCTGGCCGGCTCCCGCGAGGCGCTGCACGGCACGGACGCCACCGTCACCGAGCTGTCCCTGGCCTACACGGAGGAGTCCGCGGCCGCACTCGCCGCCCGCTGGCCCGCCCTCGGCCTCGATGGCGTCTTCGCCTACAACGACGAGTACGCGATGCTGCTGATGCGCGCCCTTCAGGACGCGGGCGTGCGCGTCCCCGAGGACGTCGCCGTCATCGGTGCCGACGATCTGATGCTCGGCCGGCTGCTGCGGCCCCGGCTCAGCACCGTGCGGATCGCGCTGCCCTCCGGCCGCGACCTCGCCTCGCTGGTCGACCGTGCGGTGCGCAGCCCCGCGGCCGCCCCCGAGGCGCACGAACCGTTCGGAGCCACCGTGGTGCAGCGCGACTCCAGCTGAACTACGGTCGCAGGGGAGGCGTGCCATGCGTGCGACGGTCGGCATCATCGGCGGCGGCCCCGCGGGACTGCTGCTCGCCCGGCTGTTGCACCGCGCGGGAGTCGACTGCGTGGTCCTGGAGAGCAGGGCCAGGCAGTACGTGGAGCGGCGCCAGCGTGCCGGAATGCTGGAGCAGGGCACGGTCGACGCCCTGCGCGCGGCGGGCGCCGCCGACCGGCTCGACACCGAGGGCCTGGTGCACCACGGCATCGAGCTGCGTTTCGACCGTGAACGCCACCGTCTCGACTTCCCCGTCCTCACCGGCGGCCGCACGGTCACGATCTACGCCCAGACGGAGATCGTGAAGGATCTCGTCGCGCTTCAACTCGCCGACGGGCCGCCCCTGTTGTTCGAGGCAGCGGCGCTCGCCGTGGAGAAGCCGCTGAGCGGGTCGCCCGTCGTACGGTTCCAGTACGAGGGCCGAGAACAGACCCTCTCCTGCGACTGGGTCGTCGGCTGCGACGGCTCGCACGGCGTCGCCCGTGATGCCTTCCCGGCGACCGGGGGCCGGACGTACGCGCACGACTACCCGTACTCCTGGCTCGGTGTGCTCGCCGATGTGCCGCCCTCCTGCGAGGAGTTGATCTACGCACGCCACGAACGCGGCTTCGCCCTGCACAGCATGCGTTCGCCGCGCATCTCCCGGCTGTACCTCCAGGTCCCCAACGGAACCGTCCTGCGGGAGTGGCCCGACGACCGGATCTGGGACGAACTCGCCGCCCGTTTCGCCGTCGACGCCGACTGGACGCTGCGCCCCGGCCCGATCATCAGCAGGTCCGTGACGCCGATGCGCAGTCTGGTCCACGAGCCGATGCGCCACGGCCGGCTCCTGCTCGCCGGGGACGCGGCCCACATCGTCCCGCCGACCGGTGCCAAGGGGTTGAACCTCGCCGTCTCGGACGTACGGCTGCTCGGCAGCGCCTTCGCCGACCTGCACGCCACCGGGTCCACGAGGCTGCTGGACGGGTACTCGGATCTTTGTCTGCGACGTGTGTGGCAGGCGACCCGCTTTTCCGACGACATGACTAGGATGTTGCACGCTCAACCAGATGGAGATGCGTTCGACCATCGGCTGCAGCTCGCCCGGCTGCGCCGGATCACCGCATCCCGCCACGCCGCCGCCGAACTGGCGGCCAACTACACGGGACTTCCCCTCCCCCTGTGAGAGCCGCGAGTCCCGCGGGTCACCGATCGGAGAGCCTTCATGCCGCTGCTCGACCCCAAGAACTGGCAGTCCCGCCCCTTGTCGGGCCCCCGGTACACCGTGACCGAGCCCGCCACCGGGGACCCGCTGGGCACCGTCGACCTGGCGGGCGCCGCGGACGTCGGTCTGGCCGCCGAGGCCGCCCGGGCCGCGCAGGCCGAGTGGGCCCGGCTGCCCCACTTCGTGCGCGCCGGTGTGCTGCGCAAGGCCGGCGACCTGTTCACCGCCCACGCCGACGAACTGCGCGAGTGGATCGTCCGCGAGTCCGGATCCATCCCCGGCAAGGCCGACTTCGAGCTGCATGTCGCCGCCCAGGAGTGCTACGAGGCGGCAGCCCTCGCCTCCCGCCCGGCCGGACAGGTCCTGCCCAGCGAGGCGCCCCGGCTGTCGTACACCCGGCGGGTGCCCGTCGGCGTCGTCGGCGTGATCTCCCCGTTCAACGCCCCGCTGATCCTGTCGATCCGGTCCGTCGCGCCCGCCCTCGCCCTCGGCAACGCGGTCGTCCTCAAGCCGGACCCGCGGACGGCGGTGTGCGGCGGACTGGCCCTGGCCGCGGTCTTCGCGGAGGCGGGCCTGCCCGAGAACCTCCTGCACATCCTCCCGGGCGGCGCCGAGACCGGCGCGGCCCTGGTGGCCGACCCGCAGGTGCCGGTGATCTCCTTCACCGGCTCCACCGGGGCCGGCCGGGCGGTCGGCGAGGCCGCCGGCCGCCACCTCAAGCGAGCCCACCTGGAACTCGGCGGCAACTCCGCCCTGATCGTGCTGGAGGACGCCGACCTGGACGCGGTGATCTCCACCGCGGCCTGGGGCTCCTTCTTCCACCAGGGCCAGATCTGCATGACCACCGGCCGCCACCTGGTGCACGCCTCCCTCTACGAGGAGTACGTGGAACGGCTCGCGGCGAAGGCCGACGCCCTCGCCGTCGGCGACCCGCACCGCGCGCAGGTCCACCTCGGCCCGCTCATCGACGGCGGCCAGCTCACCAAGGTGCACGGCCTGGTGGAGGCCAGCACCGCGGCCGGCGCCAAGCTCGCCGCGGGCGGCCGGCACGAGGACCTCTTCTACCGGCCGACCGTCCTCGCGGGCGTCGACGACGACACCCCCGCCTACGCGGAGGAGGTCTTCGGCCCGGTGGCCCCCGTCCGCTCCTTCGGCACCCCGGACGAGGCGGTGGCCCTGGCCGCGCGCAGTGCCTACGGCCTCTCGCTCGGCATCGTCACCCGGGACGCCGCCCGCGGTCTGGACCTCGCCGAACGGATCCCGACCGGCATCGTGCACATCAACGACCAGACGGTGAACGACGAGGCCGTCGCCCCCTTCGGCGGGGTCGCCGCCTCCGGCACCGGCGCCCGCTTCGGCGGCGAGGCCAACCTCGAGGCCTTCACCGACGTCCGCTGGACGACGGTCCGCGCGGACGTGGCGCCGTACCCCTTCTAGGGATTCCCGGGTGTCCGGGGACTCCCGGACCTACTCTCCCTGAGCGGCCGGGGAGCCGTCGGCCCCGGCCTTGGCCTGCTCTTCCTCGATCGACTTGCGGACCTCGTCCATGTCCAGCTTGCGCGCCTGTCCGATGACGTCCGTGAGGGCGGCCTCGGGCAGGGCGCCCGGCTGCGCGAACACCGCGACCCGGTCCCGCACGATCATCAGCGTCGGGATGGACTGGATACCGAAGGCCGCGGCCAGCTCCGGCTGCGCCTCGGTGTCCACCTTGCCGAACACCAGGTCCGGGTTCTCCTGCGCGGCCTTGTCGTAGACCGGGGCGAACTGACGGCACGGGCCGCACCAGGACGCCCAGAAGTCGATCAGGACGAAGTCGTTGTCGGTGACCGTCTGGTCGAAGTTCTCCTTGGTGAGCTCCACGGTGCTGCTCATGGCGTGATTCCTCTTCCCGGTGCTTCCTGCCAGGGGTCTCCTGACATGGGGTGAAACCGTCCGCCACAACACGGCCGGCCCGACGCGTATTCCGCGCCCCTACCCGTGTGGCCACCCCGCACACCACCCACCAGACTGACCCCATGACGGAAACGGAAACCAACCTGTACGACGTGGTTGTGCTCGGAGCCGGGCCCGTGGGGGAGAACGTCGCCGACCGCACCCGTGCGGCCGGCCTCACCACCGCGGTCGTGGAGAGTGAACTGGTCGGCGGCGAGTGCTCGTACTGGGCCTGTATGCCCAGCAAGGCACTGCTGCGACCGGTGATCGCCCGCGCGGACGCCCGCAGACTGCCCGGCCTGCGCGAGGCGGTGCAAGGCCCGCTGGACACGGCGGCGGTCCTCGCCCGCCGCAACTGGTTCACCGGCGACTGGACGGACGACGGTCAGGTCGACTGGATCAAGAGCATCGGCGCGGACCTCTACCGCGGCCACGGGAGACTGACCGGCCCGCGCACGGTGACGGTGGGGGACAAGGTGCTCACGGCCCGCCACGCGGTCGTCGTCGCCACCGGTACCCGTGCGGCGCTGCCCGACCTGCCGGGCCTCGCCGAGGTCAGGCCCTGGACGAGCCGGGAGGCGACCAGCGCCCAGTCGGCGCCCGGCCGGCTCGTCGTGGTCGGCGGGGGAGTCGTCGCCACCGAGATGGCCACCGCCTGGCAGGCGCTCGGCTCACAGGTCACCCTTCTCGTCCGGGGCAAGGGCCTGCTCGACCGGATGGAGCCGTTCGCGGGCGAACTGGTCGCCGAGGCGCTCACCGAGGCCGGCGCGGACGTGCGCACGGGCACCTCGGTGGCGTCGGTGACCCGCTCCGACGGCACCGTCGTGGTCGTCACCGACACCGGCGAACGCATCGAGGCCGACGAGATCCTCTTCGCCGTCGGCCGCGCCCCGCGCACCGACGACATCGGCCTGGACACGGTCGGCCTGGCGCCCGGCTCCTGGCTCACCGTCGACGACAGCCTGCGCGTCACCGGGACCGACTGGCTCTACGGGGTGGGCGACGTCAACCACCGGGCCCTCCTCACCCACCAGGGCAAGTACCAGGCCCGGATCGCGGGAGCCGCCATCGCGGCCCGCGCGGCCGGCACCGACCTGCCGGAGAGCGACCCGTGGAGCGCCCACGCCGCCACGGCCGACCACGAGTCCGTCCCCCAGGTCGTGTTCACCGATCCGGAGGCGGCCGCCGTCGGCCTCTCGCTCGCCGAGGCGGAACAGGCCGGACACCGGGTGCGGGCCGTCGACGTCGACATGTCGTCCGTGGCCGGAGCGGGCCTGTACGCCGAGGGTTACAAGGGCCGCGCCCGGATGGTCGTCGACCTGGAGCGGGAGATCCTGCGCGGCGTCACCTTCGTCGGTCCCGGTGTCGGCGAGCTGATCCACTCGGCGACGATCGCGGTCGCCGGACAGGTCCCGCTCGCCCGGCTGTGGCACGCCGTCCCGTCCTACCCGACGCTCAGCGAGGTGTGGCTGCGGCTCCTGGAGGCCTACCGGGACAACTGAGCGCACCAGGCCGACCGGCCCGCCGATCAGGGGAGTTCGAAGCCCAGCGCCCTCGCGGCCAGGTCCGCCGTCGGCTGCGTCCAGCGGTCGAGCACGGCCTGGTTGGCCGAGAGCGAGCGCGGTTCGGCCCGGTCGAGGTAGAGCAGGCCGTCGAGGTGGTCCGTCTCGTGCTGGACGATACGGGCGGGCCAGCCGGTGAACACCTCGTCCAGCGGCCGGCCGTGCTCGTCGGAGCCCGTGAGCCGCACCTCTGCGTGCCGGGCCACCACCGCCTGGTAGCCCGGCACGCTCAGGCAGCCCTCGAAGAAGGCGGCACGGGCCGAACCGACCGGCTCGTACTCGGGGTTGACCAGCACCCGGAACGGCTGCGGCACCCGGCCGCGGGCCAGCCGCACCTCCTCCGGCACCGGCGCCGGGTCCTCGATCACGGCGATCCGCAGTTCCACACCGACCTGCGGGGCGGCGAGGCCGACGCCCGGCGCCGCGTGCATGGTGACGCGCAGGGCCTCGACGAACCGGGCCAGCAGGACGGGGTCGAGCTGGTCCTCGTAGCGCGTCGTGCCCGTCCGCAGGACCGGGTCTCCGGCAGCGACGATGGGCAACGGGCCGCCGGGGGCGAGGAGTTCCTCGATCCGATCGGCAAGGGGTGCGCGGGGACTGGGAGATGCCATCGGGCCAGCATGCCACGGCCGCATGGCATGTGACGCACGTCACTCGAAGTGGCGGGAACTCGGTGCCGTCCGCCATCGACTACTGGTGCGTCACGGCTGAAAAGCGTCCCCCGAGCCGCTGTCCCCGACCCACTCCTCCTGCCCCCGGAGAAGCGCCACGATGTCCACCGCTCCCTCGACCTCCCCCGCTCCCGGCTCCGCTCGAGCCGGGGGATCGGACGAGGCCCCGCAAGCAGCGGCCCCCGCGCCGAAGTCCCGCGGTCCGTGGGCCCCGCTGCGCCCGCTGATATTGCGTCTGCACTTCTACGCAGGCGTGTTTGTGGCGCCGTTCCTGCTGGTCGCCGCCACCACCGGGTTCCTGTACGCCGCCGCGTTCCAGGCCGAGAAGCTCGTGTACTCCCACGAGTTGACCGTGCCGGTCGGCGACGCGTCGCTGCCGATCTCCGAGCAGGTGGACGCCGCCCGCAAGGCCTACCCCGAGGGCACGGTTTCGGCCGTCCGCCCCTCGCCGGAGGACGACGCCACGACCCGGGTGATGCTGTCCGGCGTCGAGGGCGTCGACGCCACCCACACCCTCGCCGTGTTCGTCGACCCGTACACGGGCGAGGTGCGAGGCGCCCTGGAGCAGTACGGCTCCACCGGCGCGCTGCCGTTGCGCACCTGGATCGACGAGTTCCACCGCGATCTGCACCTCGGCGAGAACGGCCGCCTCTACAGCGAACTCGCCGCCAGCTGGCTGTGGGTGATCGCGGGCGGTGGTCTGGTGCTCTGGTTCTCCCGTCGGCGCGCCCTGCGCAAGGTCCGCGGCACGACCGGACGGCGCCGCACGCTGGGGCTGCACGGCACCGTCGGCGTGTGGGCCGCCGCCGGCTTCATCTTCCTGTCCGCGACCGGACTGACCTGGTCCACCTACGCGGGCGCCAACATCGACGTCCTGCGCACCTCGCTCGGCCAGGCCACCCCGTCGGTCTCGGCGGCCGCGAGCGGCGGCGACCACGCCGGTCACGACACGGCCTCCGGCGCGGGCGGGGACGCCGAGCACGGCGTCGGCCTCGACAGGGTCCTGGCCGCGGCGCGGGCCGAGGGGCTGGGCGACCCGGTCGAGATCGTCCCGCCCGCGGACGCCTCCTCCGCGTACGTGGTCAAGCAGGTGCAGCGCAGCTGGCCCGAGAAGCAGGACGCGGTGGCGATCGACCCGGCCACCGGCGAGGTCACCGACGTGCTGCGGTTCGACGACCACCCGCTGCTCGCCAAGCTGACCCGCTGGGGCATCGACCTGCACACCGGTGTCCTGTTCGGCCTGGTCAACCAGCTCGCTCTGATGGCTCTCGCGGGGTCCCTGATCCTGTTGATCGTGTGGGGCTACCGCATGTGGTGGCAGCGCGGCCGCGGGTCCGCCTTCGGCCGGCCCGTCCCGCGCGGGGCCTGGGCGCAGGTGCCGCCGTACGTCCTCGTCCCGCTGATGGCGACGGTCGCCGTGATCGCCTACTTCGTGCCGCTCCTCGGCATCCCGCTGGCCGCCTTCCTGGTCGTGGACGTCGTCCTCGGCGAGATCGCGCACCGGCGGGGGCGGCGGGCGGCTGTCTGAGCGGGCCCGTGCACGGCGGCGGCCCGGCGGTGGAAGTCACCGCCGGGCCGCTCGTTGTTGCGGGCTCAGGCCTCGGGGAAGTCCCCGGCCAGCGCCGCGGCGAGCCGCAGGTGCGGTCCCGCCTCGGCGTGCCGCCCCTGTCGCTCCAGGGTCCGGCCCAGCATCAGCCGGGCGTAGTGCTCCACCGGGTCCCGCTCGACGATCAGCCGCAACTCGGTCTCGGCGCGGAGCAGTTGGGCCGAGTGGTAGTAGGAGCGGGCCAGCAGCAGCCGCGGTCCGGTCTGCTCCGGCACCTCCTCGACCAGCCCGACCAGCACCCGCGCGGCGGCGGCGTACTCCTTCGCGGCGAAGAACAGCCGCGCCCGCTCCCACCGCTCGGCCTGCGTTCCGTGGGCGTAGTAGGCGGTGTTGTCGGTCGTCTCGTATG
This sequence comes from Actinobacteria bacterium OV320, assembly GCA_001298545.1. GTDB lineage: Bacteria > Actinomycetota > Actinomycetes > Streptomycetales > Streptomycetaceae > Streptomyces > Streptomyces coriariae. Next base: position 184,927 of record LJCX01000027.1, on the reverse strand, counting down.
TGGTGTCCACTCGTGCCTCCTTCGAGGCCGACAACCGGGCATGGTGGTTGAATATTCCACTACCCGGAGGGGGTGCGCTGCGCTACGGAGCCGCGCGTGTCAGTTCCGCCAGCTCCGCCTCGGCCCGCTCGGTGACGCGGGCCAGGACGCGGCCGGTGGCCGCCAGATCCTCCGGCGGGATCCCGGCATAGATCCGGGCCGAGATCTCGCCCGTCTTCGCGCCGACGACGGCGAACAGCTCGCGCCCGGCGTCCGTGGGCCGGATGGCAGGGCCGTCGGCCGCCAGCAGCCCCGCGGCGAGCAGCCCGTCGACGGTGGCGTGTACGTCCGCCGGTTCGGTCTTGAGCGCGCCGGTCACCTGCTCGACGAGCGCGCCGCGTTCCAGCGGTCCTTCGGCGGTGACGGCCGCCCGCAGGGTGATCTGCTGCTGGAAGGTGGCGCCGTGCCGTGCCAGGACGCGCTCCAGGACGGCGCGGCCCGCGTAGTGGGCCAGTCCTATGGTGCGGCCGCCGACGGGCGGTGCGGTGTCGGTCATCGTCACTCCTGCGTTCTCTCGTCGGTGAGGTCGAGCGGTACGTCGAGCAGCAGGGCCAGTTCGCCGGTGAACGCGCGCGTTCGCGGGCTCTTCAGGCCGCCGAGCGGTTCCAGCAGCTGTTCCAGCAGCCCCTGGACCACCGTGACGGCCCGCTGTGTCACGTCCTGGCCCCGCTCGGTCAGAGCGAGCTGTACGGCGCGCGGATCGCGGGGATCCCGGGTGCGCTCGATGAGCCCGGCGGACTCCAGGGCGCGCGCCAGCTTGGAGACATAGAGCGGCTCGAGGCCGGTGTGGTCGGCGAGCCGGCGCTGGCTGGGCCGTTCTCCGGCGCGCTGCATCCCGTACAGCGAGGCGACCAGCGAGTACTGGGCGTGGGTCAGGCCCAGCGGGGCCACCGCCCGGTCCACGGCCACCCGCCACTTCGTCGACAGCCGCCACACCAGAAAACCGGGCGTCGCCCCTTCGGGACCCTTGCGCTCACTCATGAACGGTAGAGTACATGGCTATTATGTCCATGGCTACTATCACCATGACTGCTTGATCTGCTCGGATTCGGTCGGCGCGCAGCCCTGGCCAGGCCCGTCATCAGGCTCGCCGCCGGGTGTGCTCTTCGCCCTCGCGGTGGAGGACCAGGTGCTCGTGGAAGAGAACGCCGTCGCGGACGTCGCCGGTGGCGGTGAAGCCGGTGTCGTCGGCGTAGTCGATGTGGCTGCCGGTGACGGTGTAGCTGCCGGTGTAGGCGCTGCGGCGGTTGCCGCGGGCCTCGTCGTAGCGGCCGTTCGGCAGCAGTTCCTGGCGGATGAACCCGTCCGCGGTCACCCACATCCCGACGTACGGGTGCGGGTCGCGGGGCGTGTCGTTGCTGGTCATGGCTCCACGATCACCCCGGCGGCCGGTGCCTGCCAGGCCGCCGTCTCCCCGGGTGAGAGCTCCCTGGGTGCCGCACACCCGGCATCGCGAGCGACGGGGATCTCCCCGGGGTGCGGCGACGGCGCGGGCGCCGTCAGGGCGTCGTCCGGGGGCCTCCCACTGCCCCTGCGTCGTACGCGACCGGACGGTCCCCGGGTGTCCGACACCCAGGGACCGGGCGGCCTGGTTCCGGCTCCCACGCGCCACGAACCTGGTGGTCGGGCGGCCACCGTGGCCGCCGACGCGACCTCGGCTTCCGGGCCCCCGGGGACTCCCAGGGCGGCCGGCTCCGCCGTACGGAAAGAAGACCTCTCATGAACGTCCACGACACCACCGGCACCGCCGTGCTCGAAGAGCTCCGGCGCAGGCCGGCCGACCGGCGGCGCATCCTGTTCACGGGCGCGACCGTCGTCACCATGGACCCCGACCTCGGTGTCGTCGACGGCGGTGACCTGCTCGTCGAGGGCGACACGATCACCGCCGTCGGGCGCGATCTCGCCGCGGGCGACGCCGTGGTCGTCGACGCCGGCGGCACGCTCCTCACCCCCGGCTTCGTCGACACCCACCGGCACGCCTGGGAGGCCCAGCTGCGCCGGATCATGCCGGACGTCGACGACCTCGGCGGCTACGTCATGGCCACCCTGGCCGGCTACGCCACGGTCTACCGGCCCGAGGACATGTACATCGGCACCCGGCTGGCCGCCCTGACCGCGATCGACAGCGGCATCACGACCATGCTCGATTTCTCCCACAACTCCCGCACCCGCGAGCACTCCGACGCCGCCATCGAGGCCCTCCTCGACACCGGCATCCGCGGTGTGCACGCCTCCATGGGCCCGCACTTCGGGCAGTGGGACCGGCAGTGGCCCGGCGATCTGGCCCGCCTCAAGGACCGGTACTTCAGCAGCGACGACCAGTTGCTCACGCTGCGCCTGGCGGCCCTGGCCACCGACGAGATCGCCGGACCGGCGCTCGCCTACGGCCCCGAACTCGCCCGTGTCGCAGCCGAGTCGGGAATCGGAGTGAGCGTGGACGCCGTCTTCGGCACGTCCTCCTCCGCGGCGGTCCTGCGGTGGGCCGAGGACGGTGTTCTCGGCCCCGACGTCACCCTCATCCACTGCACCGGACTGACCCCCGAGGCATGGAAGGCGATGAGGGAGACCGGCACCACCGTGGCCCTCGCCCCGACCTCCGACGCGCAGATCGGCCTGGAGACCGCCATCCCCGCCGTCGACGAGGCCCTGTCCGTCGGCATCCGCCCCGGACTGAGCATCGACGTCGAAGTCGCCCTCGCCGGCGACATGTTCACGCAGATGCGGGCCCTGCACGCCATCCAGCGGATGCGGGCCGTCAACGCCGCCTACGGCACCGACCGGCAGCCCTCCCGCATCACCACCCACGACGTCCTCGACTTCGCCACCCTCCAGGGCGCCCGCACCAACGGCCTGGCCGCCGTCACCGGCTCCCTCACCCCGGGCAAGAAGGCCGACCTGCTGGTCATCCAGGCCGAGGACCTCAACAACATGCCGCTCAACGACCCGATCGGCACGATCGTGCTGGGCTCCGACGCCCGCAACATCAGCGCAGTCCTCGTCAACGGAGAGCCCCGCAAGTGGGACGGACACGTTCTCGACGTCGACCTGGCCGCCCTGCGCGGCGAGGTGCACGCCTCGCGCGAGTATGTGCTGAACACCCCGGCTGCCTGAGCCAGGATCACCCCCGGATCACTCCGGATGGGCCGCCGCGTCTGCCACCGCCTCCTTCTGCAGTTGCACCGCCGCCAGCAGGCCCAGCTTCCGTTCCGCCTGGCGCAGCGCCTTCACCGCCGCGACCGAGGCGAGGTCGCCCGTGAAGCCGACGGCGGCCAGCCGGGAGCGGACCCAGCGGGCACGCAGCTGGGTGTCGGTGGCGGCGGCGGTGGACTCGACGAGTGCGGCGGCGCGTTCCAGGCCCGGGCGATCCTGCGGCGAGGCCTCGTCCAGCGCCTGACGCAGAGCCGCCGCGACCAGGTCCGCGTCCCGGATGGCCAGCACGAAGTTGTTCTTCTTGCTCAATCCCGTGATTCCTGTCATGGGAAGCAGCCTGACGGCCATGTTCCGTGCGTGCCAAGCGACTTGAGGAGGCTCAGAGGCTCGGTCGTTCGCTGCCGTCCCGTGCGGTCAGGGCGAAGGCCAGCAGCGCCGTCGTGGTGAAGTCCAGTGCGGGCTCCACCGTCTGCCAGGCGCCCACGTCGTCGACGTACCGTGCGCCCTTCCCGTCGAAGTCGGTCCAGGCTCCGGTCGGCGGGGCGGCCGTGCACTTCTTCATGGTCGGGAAGCCGTTCAACTCCGCGAGCCTCGCCGCGGCGTTGGGGCCGTTGACCACGGCGCCCCGCAGGATGGCGCCCGTTCCGTCACGGCTGCCCCGGAGGTTGGCGAGCTGGTGTTCCGGGCAGTGCGGGTAGACCTCACCGGCACCGATCACGAAGCTGGTTCCCCAGGCGTTGGCGCCGAGGGCCCAGCCTCGCTGCCGGCCGGCGAAGGCCGCGTAGCGGGTGTCCCCGGTGGCCTTGGCGTACAGGCGGGCGGTGGCCACCAGCCCGAAGGTGTGCGGTACGGCGTCGAAGTCGTCGTAGACGGCGCCGGCGCCGAACGGGTCGTGCCCGGCGCGGGCGACACCGTCGTCCAACTGGCGGCGCAGGTCCGCGTACAGCTCCTCGGCCCCGATGCCGTTCGTCCGGGTGCCGTCCAGGACCGTGGCCAGGTCGACGTGGGCCAGGGCGCTGACGTCCGCGACGTTGAGAGTGCCCTTGACGTCGGAGTTCAGATAGTCCCCGGCCCATCCGGCGGCGGCGTCGGCCCAGTCGCCCTCCCGGTCGTCCCCGAGTTCCCGTGCCGCCAGGGCCAGTTCCGCGCCGCCGAACTCCATGTCGTCCTGCCATGAGTCCTCGGGATAGAAGGCACCCGGGAACGCGGTGACGAGCTGCTCGTCGGGTTCGTGGCCGGTGTCGGCCAGGTCGTAGACGGCGGCCGCCTTGTCCAGCCAGTCCCGGGCCTCCTCCGGCTCCGTGGCGGCGGCGCGCTGTGCGGCGAGGGCGAAGGCCGCGGCCACCCGTCCCGCCAGATTGGGGCTGATCGCCTCGCCCGGTGCGGCCGCGCGGAAGACCGGCCGGTGCTTGATCGTGTATTCGGGGTCACGGGGTGACACGTCGAGCCGGTCGTCGGCCTCCGGCAGCCGCCACACGTCGTGATCCGTCAGTACGGCGTCGTTGCCCGCGCCGATGCCGACCTGTGCGTAGAGGGTCTCGCTGTCCTCGTCCCACATCCTGTCCAGCCAGGCCAGACCGTGCGAGGCCTCGGCGGACAGCTCGGTCAGGCCCGGCAAGTCCCGCTGGGCCAGCAGGAGTTCGGCGACCGAGTAGGAGGTGGTACCGGTGAACTTGAGGAAGTCCCCCGCGTCGAACCAGCCGCCCGAGACATCGACCCGGTCGCCGGTCGGGGTCAGCCGCTCGTCGAGCAGCTCGCCCCCCTCCTCGTCGTAGTCCGGGTCGGCGTAGACGGCCGCGTCCTGGTCGGCCAGATGCGAAGGGCCGCGCCGCAGGGCGCCGGGAAGCACGTCGGCTCCGTCGCGCTGTGCCTGCAGGAAGCGGACGTTGTCCCGGACGAGCGGGGTCATCAGCTCGCGGGCACCCGCGATCCGGAATACGGGCGAGCGGCCGGCCGCGGTGCCGGTCAGGACGATGCGGTAGGTGCCGGGGGTGTCGAGCGTGGAGAGGTCGACGGTACGCACCGACGGGTACTTGGCGTTCCAGCGGCCGGTGGAGGCACCGAGCCGGCCCGCCGTGACGACGTCGTTCTCGGCGTCGACGACCTTGAAGCGCGCTCCGGCGAGGGCCGCCGAGGGCCCCATGACGTAGGCCTGCTTCGTCTCGCCCCGTACATAGCCGACCTGGTCGACCCGGATGGCCACCTCGGCCGAGGCAGGCCCGTTGTCGTCGCCGAAGGGCAGGCCGTGCAGGGTCGCGGCGAGGAGCAGGGTGCCGAGTCCCGCCGCGGTGCCGACCAACAGCCGGGGCTTGCGCGGAGTGTTCATGTGCCCCTCTTGAGATCCGCGACGGCCACGGTCCGCGCGGGGGCCGTCGCGGACCCCGCGCCCCGCAGCTGAGCAGCGACGACCGTCCCCGGTTCGGGTTCGTCCGCCAAGATCCGTACGTCCATGGTCCGGAGCTTAGACGGCGTGCGTGCGGATTCACTCTGTGTGAACAACTCGGTATCTGGCGCTACGTTGCGCGACCGGTACCTCTCGTCGGCAGCAAGCCGTCCAGTCTTTCCGTGTGACCCATGGGACGCCTTTGGGCGATTTCCTCAGAGCCCGCCGAGAAGCCTTGAAGCCACCGACTGGTGGACAGGCCCAGGAAGCCGTGCCCGCGGCCGACCGCGCCGTCAACGATCGGTAACGACGGCAACGACGGCAACGACGGCCTTCGTGGGGGAGGCGCCCACCGACTCGGTCGCCTCAGGCGTCGGGCGGCACGGTTTCGAACTCCCTCGCCACATGCCCGGTGTCCAGTCGCAGCCGCCACGCGTTCCGGCGTTGCGCAGCCGCGAGGGTGGCCTCAAGAGGTGACGGCGGCACCGCCAGGACCGGGCAGCCGGCACGGGCGAGGCAGTAGCGGCTGGTCGACGGCCACAGCGCACGGTGCAGCAGGCCACGCCGTCCGGCGCCGACCACGAGGAGGTCGCCCTCCCGGTCGGCGGTACCGACCAGCGCCGGACCAGGGGTGCCGCGCGCGATGAGAGGGCGGGTACGCAACCCTGGGCGGGTACGCAACCCCTGGCCGTCACCGCCGAACACCTCACGCAGGGCACCGAGCAGCCGCTCACGCGCCAGCCGCTCCCAGTCCTCGACCAGAACGGCCGCGGCCGTCGTCCTGCGGGCGGCGAGCTCCCCGCCCGGCGGCTCCCAGGCCAGCACCGGCCAGAGCTCGGCTCCCCGGCGCCGCGCCTCGTCGGCGGCCCGGACCAGGGCGGTGAGACTCCCCAGCGAGCCGCTCACCCCCACGACGACACGGCCGGCCGAGGACGGGCGGGACTCGGACATCGCTTCCTCCGTTCTGCGTGCGCCGGCCGGTCCCTCCGGCCGGCGGCCTTCCGCAAAACCGCTTCCACCCCACCTACCCTGCAAGGCTCCGAACAGCCCGTGCTCCCCTTCCCTGCGTCACCACCCACCCTCCTTGGCCGGTTCCAGGGCATCGAAAACGGTGAGCGCGTCGCGGAGGGCGGCGACTGCTTTCTCCCCCGGCCCGCTCGGCCGCTCGGCCTGCCGTCAGGACGCGGAGAGTTCCTCACGTACGGCGCGGGCGGCGGCGACCAGGTTCTCCAGCGAGGCCCGGGTCTCGGGCCAGCCGCGGGTCTTCAGGCCGCAGTCGGGGTTGACCCAGAGCCGCTCGGCGGGAATGGCCCTGAGCCCGGTACGGAGCAGCTCGGCGGCCTCCTCGGTGCTCGGGACGCGGGGGGAGTGGATGTCGTAGACACCCGGCCCGGCCTCGCGCGGGTAGCCGTGCGCGGCGAGTTCGCGGGCCACCTGCATGTGCGAGCGGGCGGCTTCGAGGCTGATGACGTCGGCGTCGAGGTCGTCGATGGCCTGGACGATGTCGCCGAACTCGGCGTAGCACATGTGGGTGTGGATCTGCGTGTCCGGACGCACTCCGCCGGTGCTGAGGCGGAACGCCTCGGTGGCCCAGGCCAGGTAGGCCGGGCGGTCGACGGTCCGCAGCGGCAGGGTCTCGCGCAGCGCGGGTTCGTCCACCTGGATCACCGAAGTCCCGCCCGCCTCCAGGTCGTCGACCTCGTCGCGCAGGGCGAGGGCGACCTGGCGGGCGGTGTCGCCGAGGGGCTGGTCGTCGCGGACGAAGGACCAGGCGAGCATGGTGACGGGGCCGGTGAGCATGCCCTTGACCGGGCGGTCGGTGAGGGACCGGGCGTACGTCGTCCAGCGCACGGTCATCGGTTCGGGGCGGGAGATGTCGCCTGCCAGGATCGGCGGGCGGACGTAACGGGTGCCGTACGACTGCACCCAGCCCTGCTCCGTGGCCAGGTACCCGGTGAGCTGCTCGGCGAAGTACTGCACCATGTCGTTGCGTTCGGGCTCGCCGTGCACGAGGACGTCCAGGCCCGCCTTCTCCTGGAAGGAGACGACGTCCTGGATCTCGGCCCTGATGCGCTCCTCGTAGCCGGCGGTGTCGATCCGGCCGGTGCGCAGGTCGGCGCGGGCGGTGCGCAGTTCGCCGGTCTGCGGGAAGGACCCGATGGTGGTGGTCGGCAGGATCGGCAGGCGGAGGTGGGCACGCTGGGCCGCGGCCCGCTCCGCGTACGGCTGGGAGCGGCGGGCGTCGGTGTCCCTGACGGCGGCGGCGCGGGCGCGGACGGCCGGGTCGTGGGTGATGGGGGAGGTGGCCGGGGCGGCCAGGTCGGCCCGGTTCGCGGCCAGTTCGCCGGTGATCGCGTCGGTGCCGAGGGTCAGGCCTCTGGCGAGGGTGACGACTTCGGCGGTCTTCTGGCGGGCGAAGGCCAGCCAGCGCCGGACCGGTGGCTCGATGTCCCGCTCCAGGGCCGTGTCGAGGGGCACGTGGAGCAGCGAGCAGGAGGCGGCCACGTCGACCCGGTCGGCCAGCCCGAGCAGGGTGCCGAGGGTGGCGAGGGACTTCTCCAGATCGTTGATCCAGACGTTGCGGCCGTTGACGACACCGGCGATCAGCCGCTTGCCGGGCAGGCCGCCCACGGCCGCGAGGGCGTCGAGGTTGGCGGCCGCGGCGTCGGTGAAGTCGAGGGCGAGTCCGTCGACAGGGGCCTTGGCCAGGACCGGCAGGGCGTCGCCGAGCCGGTCGAAGTAGGAGGCGACCAGGAGCTTGGGCCGGTCGGTCAGGGAGCCGAGAGCGCGGTAGGCGTGGGCGGCGGTGTCCAGTTCGGCCGGGGTGCGGTCCTGCACGAGGGCGGGCTCGTCCAGCTGGACCCACTCGGCGCCGGCCGCGCGCAGGTCGGCGAGGACCTCGGCGTACACCGGCAGCAGCCGGTCCAGCAGGGTGAGCGGCTCGAAGTCCGCGGGCACGCCCGGGGCGGGCTTGGCGAGCAGCAGGTAGGTGACCGGGCCGACCAGTACCGGGCGGGCGCCCAGCCCGAGGGCGAGGGCCTCCCCGAGCTCGGCGATCTGCTTGGCCGGATCGGCCGCGAAGACGGTGTCCGGGCCCAACTCGGGCACCAGATAGTGGTAGTTGGTGTCGAACCACTTGGTCATCTCGAGCGGCGCCACATCCTGGGTGCCGCGTGCCATGGCGAAGTAGCCGTCGAGCGGATCGGCGGCGACGGCGTCGCGGTGGCGGCCGGGGATCGCGCCGACCATGACGGTGGTGTCCAGGACGTGGTCGTAGTACGAGAAGTCGCCGGTCGGGACCTCGTCGACGCCGGCGTCGGCGAGCTGCCGCCAGTTGGCGGCGCGCAGTTCGGCGGCGGTGGTCCGGAGGGCTTCGGCGGTGACGCGGCCCTTCCAGTAGCCCTCGACGGCCTTCTTCAGTTCCCGGTTCGGGCCCTGGCGGGGGTAGCCGTACACGGTGGCCCGTGCTGCCGCGGCTGCGGACTTCGCTGTCACGGAAATCTCCTTCGCGAGATATCTCCCTGGGATCCCGGGACGGGACGCGAGCGCGAAGGGGTGACGAACCGGGCGGACCGATCCCGCGCGGCGCGGCGCGGTCGTTCGCCTGATCTGTACGCCGACCCGCCCACGAGGTCACCGGGATTTCCGCGCACGAGTCCTTTCGCGCGCGGGCAACGGGCAGGTCTTCGGACTCACGGGCACGTCTCGCCGTACGGAGTGCGTACGAGACACCTACTGGCCGTCGCTTCCCAGACCCTGTTCGTGGGTCCAGTGCGTATGACGGCGGTCGTTCCCGTTCACCGCTGCGGGGCAGTCCCGGATTTCCACCGGGTTCCCTCTTGCGACGCATCCCGCCTGGCGGACGGGGCGAACCAGCTGCACCGGCCAGCCTACGGGGCGGTCCTCCGGCGCGGTGGATCACCTCGGCCATTCGGATGGTGAGGTGGAACACGCGTTCGGCATGCTTGGAATACGCCGAGGGCGGGAAATGCCGTACTCGCGCTTCCCGCCCGTCCCCCTCAACGCAGCGAGGATGACCATGTCCAAGGACCGTCCCTGGAACCGCAGTCCCGAGTCCGAGCCCGCCGGGCAGCCCGAACCGGCGCACATCCTCCCGCCGTTGGCCGGGCTCGAGATCCACGGGATGAACGACGAGCAGGTCAGGGCCCACTGTCTGGATCAGGCCCGGTACTGGCTCGCCTCCTACGAACACCTGCGCCGCCGCGATGACGAGCACCTGGAGACCGCCACCAGGTACGCGGTCCTCGCTGATGCCTTCCGGCCCGGATCCACGCCCACGCAGGGGTAGCCGCGCACCACGGGCCGATCGTGGCGGTGCGTCACGCAACCGGTGCCGGCCGGATCTCCGGGGTCAGCACGGGCGGCTGACCCGTGGTCCACAACGCCTGGACGGACATGCGGCTGATGCGCCAGCCCTCGCGCTCGCGCCGCAGTTCGGCCTCCCAGTAGCCGCCCACCGTGAAGAGAGGGTCGGCGTCCTCGCCGCGCTGCCGAAGCGTGGTGTCGCGGTGAACGTGCGTCATCAACGCGTTCCAGGACGCCATGGCCCTCCCCGAGGCCGGTTCGACCTCGATCAGGAGGTCGGAGGTGATGTGCTGGGTGCGGGCGTACCTCTCGAGTGCCTCCTTGGCGTGTGCCATCGCTTCGACGCCGTCGGCCGCGCCGATCGGGGTCGTCGTCCGGACGTCGTCGGTGACGTAGTCACGGGCCCAGTCGCCCTCGAACCTCCGCTCGTCCAGCGCTCGGAAGAACCGGCTGACGAGCGTGCTGATCTCGGTGTGATCCGACTGCCTGGTCGTAGTGGTCATAACCGAAGAGTCGGCCCTCGACCGCAGTTGAGGTCAAGGTCGGAGCATGTCGGGTCGGAGCACATCGGCCTCAGGGGTTGAGGGCCTGCTCGGTGGTGGCGTGACAGGAGAGGAGGGCGTCGACGCCGACCAGTCGCAGGACCTGGAGGACGGGCTCCTGCGCGGCGGCGATGCGCAACCAGCCCTGCGCGCCGCTCACCTGCCGGTGGGCGGCGAGGAAGACGTTGATGCCGCTGGAGTCCATGAAGGTCACGCCGCCGAGGTCCGCCACGATCCGCGGGGGCGGCACCGCTCCGTCCGCGCGGAGCAGGGCTTCGCCGAGGACGCCCTTGACGTCGTGGTCGATCTCGCCCCGCACGGTCACGACACGGACGCCGTCGACCACGCGCTGTTCGACGGACAGGCTCTTCGGCCGGTCCGCTTTCCCGATGTCGGTCACCGTCTCCTCGACTACGTTTAGGCTGGCCCCCGGGTGAGGGTGTGCGCGGAAGATTCTGCCCCACCACCGCGCCGGGACGCACCCGGCGGCTGTGCCGAGCGGCATCCCGTGGCATGCATGGCGCGATCGCGGGTACCGGCGCACGTGACCGGGGGAGTGAGGGCGAGGACACGTGGAATCCCACGCCGGAGGCGACAGCTCTACCGGGCTGGACGGCCACCTGATGCGCGCCGGATACTCCCTGGGCGCGGACGACGCCAGCATCGCGGACGCCCGCCACCATGCCGTCGCCTTCCTCGACCGGGCCCATGACCACCATCGCCTGCCCGATCCCGCCCGCGCGCGGGACCTCACGCAACTGGTGGTGAGCGAACTGGTCACCAACGCCCGCAAATACGCCCCCGGCCCGGTCCTGATGGAACTGCGCCTCACCGCCCGCGCGGTGGAAGTCGTCGTGTGGGACAGCGACCCGACGGTGCCCGCAGCCCGGGCGAGCGATCCCGGCCGGATCGGCCAGCACGGCCTGGAGATCGTCAAGGCCGTGACGGAAGACCTCTTCGTCGAGCAGGAACCGGTCGGCAAGCGCGTCACCGCCCGCATCGCCCTCGACGCCCCTCGCTGACCCACCCCGCACCAGCGTCCCCGCACCGGGCGCGGTGGCAAGTCGCCTTCGCCCAGCGGTCGTTGCACCGTCACCGGATGCGGTGGGTCTCCCAGAAGGGCCGCAGGTCCTCGTCCGTCATGGACTGGGCGGCCTTCTTGAAGTCGGCGGTGGTGGAGACGCCGTACCAGTGGTCCCGGGCGTACCGCTCGAGGAGCCGTGCCATGGTGTCGGCGCCGAGGACGCGTTCCAGGTCGGCGAGGGCGCAGGGCCCGGCCGTGTAGACGAGGTGGTACGTGCCGCGGTGCTGCGACCAGTAGGCCATGGAGGCGGTCAGCGCGGCGCTGTCGTCGGGCCAGTAGACGTCGGACCAGCAGTCGCCGGTCTCCCAGCCGTAGAAACGGGCGTTGGCGTACTGGGCGAAGCTCTCGTCCAGCCACGGTGAGGTGTACTCGTCGTTGCCGACGATGCCGTACCACCACTGGTGCGCCAGCTCGTGGACGACGGCGCCCCCCTCCTCGGTGGTGCCGAGGAGGACGAGGCCGGGGTACTCCATGCCGCCGCCGAACCCGGGGGTCATCACGAGGTCGACCTCGCCGTACGGATAGCGGCCGAACTCCCTGCCGAACCGGTCGATCGCGGCGACGGCGTCCGCGCGGGTGAGGCGCACCCCCGCGGCGGGGGTGTCGGCCGCCCAGTACGACTTCACGCGCACGCCCCCGGGCGTGGTCTGCGCCGCCGTGCGGAACGGGCCCGCGGCCCACGCGAAGTCCCGCACCCGGTCCGCGACACCGAGGGTGACCGTACGGCCGGGTCCGCCGGGGAGGGTACGGGTGTGACCGGTCGTGGGCACCTTCAGGGCCGACGGGTGGTCGAGACGGACGCGGAAGTCGCTCGTCAGGGCGTAGAAGCTCTCACCGAGCGCCACGTACGGGTCGAGGTGCCACCCCTTCGCGTCGTGGACGGCGAGCACCGGCAACGCGTTGCCGAGAAAGCGGTGGGCGCCCTCGCGGCCGAAGCGGGCATTGCGTTCGGGCACCGTGATGGAGACATCGAAGGCGACGGCCGTCCGCGCGCCGCGCGCGAGCGGCTTCGGCAGGGCGATGCGCAGGGCCGTGCACTCCACGGCGGGAAGCCCCGGCGTGCCTCCCGCCACGCGCGACACGACGACGGGGGCCGGCGCGCCGGGGGTGCCGCACGTGTCCTCGCCGTTGCCCCACAAGCGCAGGTACACCTCACGCAGCGGCCGGTCGGACGCGTTGCGGAACGACACCCGCTGCCGTCCGGTCCAGTGGCTGCCGTCGGCGTCGGAGCGCAGGGCCACGTCGTAGCGCGCGCGATCGGGCGTCGCCGCGGCCCTGGACACCTCCGGCCCGGCTGTCGCGCCGGCCTCACGCACACCGGCGCCGGCCGCCGTGAGCAGCACGAGCAGCACGACGAACAGACGACGGACGGGCACGGGCGACCACAAGGCCAACGGCGACATGCCAGCCGATACTGCCACAACACCCCGGCCATGGCGCCGAGTTGGACGGACGGTTCGCCGGCGGGCTCACCGACGCTCCCCGCCGACCTGCGCGATGCCCGTTTCGTAGGCGAACACCACCGCCTGGGCGCGGCTGTGGAGATCGAGCTTGGTCATCACCCGGTGCAGGTGTGTCTTGACGGTGGACTCGCTGACACTCATGTGCTCGGCGATCTCCTCGTTGCCGAGACCCTGGGCGACGTACCCGAGCACCTCGACCTCGCGGCCCGTGAGCATGCTCGTCGACGCGGACCCGGCCCGGGACTGCTGCGCGTGGACGGCGTGTCGCTCGATGAGCCGCCGGACGTGGGCCGGAGCCACCAGCAGGTCGGCGGAGAGGGTCGCCGTGACGGCACTGAGCAGCTGTTGCGGCGGCATGTCCTTCAGCAGGAAGCCGCTGCATCCGGCGCGCAGGGCCGCGTAGACGAACTCGTCGTCGTCGAAGGTGGTGAGGACGACGATGCGCGGAGCCGGGTCGAGTCCGAGGGCGAGAATGCGCTCCGCGGCCGCGAGCCCGCTGAGCCGGGGCATCTTGATGTCCATCAGGATCAGATCCGGGTGGTGCTCGCGTGCCGCGGCGACGGCCTCCACGCCGTCCGATGCCTCCACGACCGGGCCGAGCCCTTCCACCGTGCGCAGCAGCGTGACGATGCCGGAGCGGATGAGGTGCTGATCGTCCACAACCAGGATGCGGGCCACAGCGCTCCTCGGAGATGCTCACGTCACGGATCGGCCGCCGTCGCGGTCTGCCCGAGAGGAAGACCGAGTCGTACCTGGAATCCACCCTCCGGGCGCGCACCGGCTGTCAGCGAGCCGTGCCAAATCTTGGCCCGTTCCCGCATGCCGATCAAGCCGTGTCCCGACCCGGCGGTGGATGTGGCCGAAAGTGGGCCGCCCCGGTCGAGAACGGTGACGTGCAGTTCGTCGTCCAGGTATCGGACGGTCACTTCGGCCGTGGCCGACCCGGAGTGCTTCACGACGTTGGTGAGGGCCTCCTGGACGACGCGGTACGCGCACAGTTCGACTCCCGGGTGCAGGGGCCTGCGCTCGCCCGCGAACCGGACCTCGACGTGCAGGCCGGCCGCCTCCAGCCGCTCGGCGAGCTCGGGAATGCGGTCGACGCCGGCCAGCAGGTCGTCGGGGACCGGGTCGGCCGGATTCTCCGGGCCCGAGGGGTCGCCGAGATCGTAGGTGCGCAGGACGACCAGCAGGCGGCGGAGCTCCTCCAGCGACTCCCGTCCGGCCGCGGCGGCGGTACCGAGCGCCTTGCGGGCGGAGGGCGGATCGGTGAGGAACACGTACTCGGCCAGCCCGGCCTGAAGGGTGACGATCGTCATCTGCTGCGAGATCGTGTCGTGCAGCTCGCGCGCGATGCGGAAGCGCTCGTCGAGGACGGCCCGGCGGGCCTCCCGGCGCTGCTGCTGATCGAGCAGGGCGGTCAGCCGCCGCAACTCGGCGTTGCGTTCGGCGAGCCGGCGCTGGGTGAGCCCGACGGTGCAGGCGACGGCCGGCACGATCAGGGCCTGCACGGCCACGACGGGCCAGGGCAGCCGGCCGCACACCCCGCTGAGGGCGATGACCGCCGCGAGCAGCGCGGTACCGCCCCCGATGCGGGCGCGCCCCTCCCGGGCGGCGACGGAGATGAACGCGACCGCCGGAACCCAGAAGTTGAGAGAGGGCTGATAGCCGAGCAGCAGGTATCCGGCGAAGCCGGCCGCCGTGACCACGAGCACGCCGAACGGCCGGTTCTCCCGCAGTGCGAGTGCCAGGGCGATCAGCAAGGTGAGCAGATGTGCCCACAGGTCGAACGGCCGCCAGGGCGCCGGATGGTAGAAGGCGCCGGCCAGGCAGCCCGCGAGGGCGAAACCGACGGCGAGGGCGACGTTGGCCGGGCGCGGCCGGAAGGCCTCCGTCGCGGGCATCCGGACATGGTAGACGACGGTTCTCAACCGATCCGCCTCCTACAGGAGTTGCCGGGACCCGGCTGCCCTGCCGGAGGACGTCCCCGGCAGGGCGGGCGAAGGCCGGTGACAGGGAACCGGTCCGGGTCGAGGTCGGTCAGGAGGACATGATGAAGTCCAGGGCGTAGCCGGAGGCGGTCGTCCAGTAGGTGACGCGGGCCCCGTCGTCGAAGGCCACCGTGCGGGGCAGATCGACGCTGATCGGCCTGCTCCCGTCGCTGCCGAGCTCGCGGCCGTGCAGGAGGAGGGTGATCGTGTTCGTCTCGTACTGGTCCATGGGGACACCGGAGGCGAGCAGCGCCGCGTACGCCTCGTCACCCGGAGCGAGCGTGACGGGCCCCGCCTTCGGGTCGCTGTCCTCGTACACGTCGATCGGATAGCGGGCCTCGGCGTACTCGCCGAGGAAGAGGTGCGGGTAGTGGAAGACGCCGCACTTCCTGTCGCCCGCGTTGGTCACGGTGATGAGGAGATGCTTGGGGACCTCGCCCTTCCCGTCCTCGAGCGTGGTGCCGAACGAGAGGTCCGCCGCGGCGCAGGCGGGGACGGCATCGCTGCCGCCCCCGCTGCCGCCCCCGGTGGCGCCCCCCGTGCTGCCGCCACCGGTGGTACCCGAACCGCCGCTCGGTGTGGCCGAACCCGTCGGGCCGGGCGCGGCCGAACCTGTCGCACCCGGCTTCGCCGGGCCGGTCGCGCTCGGCCGGTCCGAGGCGGTGGAGCCCGCACCGTCGGCCTCACCCGGCTCGCACGCGGTGGACGCGAGCAGCGCGCCGATCGCCGCGGCACCGGCGGCACAGGACTTCCAGCCCTTGGGGCTCCTGGGCGTCCTGCGGTTCTTGCGGACAACAGCATTCATGGTGTTCCCCCGTGGCCGGCCGTGCCGGCCGTTCTCGACTCCGGTCCGCCGAAACGTCGTCCCGGTGATGCCGAGGCTAGGAGAACGAGGTTCCGACGGCGTCCGGCTGAGAGCCGGCACCTCCGTCAACTTCCGGCGTCGAGCGGCCTCTCCGCGTAGACCCGGCGCCGACGACGGGGTCAACCTCCGGTGGACTCGTCCGTCACGGTGTCGCCCGTCGTCACGCGGGATAGGGAGTGGTTTCGCGTGCCGTGCGCAACGCGCCTGCCCACCAGGCCAGTTGATCGAGCAGGGTCTTGGCGTACCCGGAGACCTGGGGGTCGAGCGGACGGCCGTCCTGCCACGCGGTGTAGTAGTTCGGGAAGGCCAGGCCGTCGCGGATGGTCACCGCGTGCAGTTCGGTCAGTACGTTCTCCAGGTGCAGCACCGCGTGCCGGCCGCCTGCCGCGCCGCCGTAGCTGACGAAGGCGACGGGCTTGGCCGTCCACTGGGTGAAGTGCCAGTCGATGGCCGCCTTCAACGAGGCGGGGTAGCTGTGGTTGTACTCCGGCGTGACCACGATGAACGCGTCGGCGCTCTCCAGCGCCGACGTCAGCCTCGTCATCCCGGCCGGCCGGGGGTAGTCGTCGCCGGCGTACTTCGGTGAAGCCGCGGGCAGGGTGAGCGGGATGTCGATCTCGGCCAGATCGACGACGTCCACGTCGAAACCGGCGTGCAGGCGCGCCTGTTCGGCGATCCACGAGGTCACGACCGGGCCGAACCGTCCCTCCCGGACGCTCCCGACGATGATCACCAGCTTGTGCTTGTCGTTGTCCATGCCCACCACGATCAGGCCGCACCGCGGCCACTGCCAGACCGTGCTCAGGCTGGCCCCCACAGGGCCACGCTGAGCCCTGCGCGGGCAGTGGGCAGCGGCCTATCCTCGTCGCATGGGCACGCCGTTGGGAGATTTCGTCCGGGCCAAGCGCGACAGCATCCAGCCGCAGACGTTGGGGCTTCCCGATCGCGGCCGCCGCAGGTCACCGGGCCTGCGACGGCTGGATCTCGCCGCACGGGCCGGCATCAGCGTCGAATACCTGACCCGCATCGAGCAGGGCCGTGACCGCCGCCCCTCGCCGGCGGTGATCCACGCGCTCGCCGACGCGCTCAGCCTCGACGCCTCGGAGCGCGACCACCTGCGCTACCTGGCGAAGATCACCGGCGGCGAGTGCTCCGCGCACACCCAGCCCGCGCCGGCGCTCCGGAACGTGCGACCGGCGGTGCGCGAAACGCTCCGCCTCCTCGAACCGGGCATCGCCGTGGTCACCAACCGGCTGGGCGACATCCTCGCCCACACCGGCGCATACGAGTCCGTGACCGGCGCGGCCGGACTGCTCGACGCCGACGCCCCGAATCTCACCCGCTATGTGTTCACCGACGCCCGCGCCCGCACGTTCTTCGCCGACTGGGACGACATCGCCGACGAGCAGGCGTTCGACCTGTGGCTCGGACCGTCCGCCGAGAACGCGGAGTGGCTCACCGCGCAACTCGCGACCCTCGCCGGACCCGACTTCACCCGCCGCCGGAACCGCCACGTGGTGCCCCGCCGAGGCGTCCTGCGGCTCAACCACCCCTCCGGCTGCGAACTCAGGCTGCGCCGCGAGACCCTCGAACTCTCCTCGGACGCCCAGCAACTCATCGTCTTCCTCCCGGCCGACGACGCGACGGTGCAGGCCGTCGAACAACTCCGCAGGCGGCCCCACGGCCGACTCCGGGCCATCTCGTGACGGACGCCGACCATGGCGACGACCCGGGCCCGCCCGGCCGCGGGGCGCGCTCAGTCGCCGCGCCCGACACCGCGGTCGGGTGCGCTCATGTCCCCCGTCCCGGGCGTGCCTTCGGCGAGCCCGTAGCGCAGGTACACAGTGCCCTTCGGGCCCGCTGCCGGCGGTTCGAGGAGGGTGAGGTTCGTGGGCACCGCGCCACCGTCGAACACCTTCTTCCCGACACCGAGCACGATCGGGTGCACCCAGAGGTCGAGACGGTCGAAGAGCCGCTCGCGCAGGAGGGTCTGCACGAGGTTCAGGCTCCCGACGACCTTCACGTGCTCGTGCCGGTCCCGGATCTCGCGCACCGCGCCGGCCAGATCCGGCCCGAGCTGCGTCGACCCGGCCCACCCGAGGTCGGGCCTGCCCCGGGAGGCCACGTACTTCGGGACCCTGTTGAAGAGCGTGGCGATCTCGTTGTCCTCGCCGCCCTCCTGGTGCGGCCAGTAGGCGGCGAAGATGTCGTACGTCCGCCGGCCGAGCAGAAGGGCGTCCGTCCCCTCGTACGCGGCCATGACCTGCGCCCCGGCGACCTCGTCCAGCAGGGGCGCCTGCCAGCCGCCGAACGGGAACCCCGCCGGGTCCTCCTCGGGACCACCGGGCGCCTGCCCGACGAGGTCGAGGGTCGCGAACAGCTCGATGTGGATGAGGCCCATGTCTTCTCTCCCGGTGGGATCGACTCGGTGGGGAGGTGGACCGGCGGGCGTCGGCGGACTCACCGCCGCGACGACACCCGATGCGTAAGCGTCTCGGCACTCCCGACTCACGATAGATCACCGGCCGCGTCCCCACCGGGTGACCGCTCCTCGTCCCGCGTCACCGCAGGTCACCGGCGCGATCCAGGGCCGCGGCCGACCGGCGGACCAGGACGGGCGGGCGCCGGCCGGCGGCCCGGGACCGGCCTCGGACGCTCCGGCCCGGCAGTCCCGTCCTCCCGGGTCAGCGCACCCGTCCCCGCGGTTTCAGCGGTGTCGGCGGCAGTTCCGGGGCGCGCAGTGGTGCGCCGTCGTAACCCTTCACCTCGCCGAAGCGGGTGCCGTTCGTCCAGTCCTCGCGGGCCTGGGTGATCTCCTCCTGGGAGCGGCCGACGAAGTTCCACCACATGACGAGCTCCTCCTCGAACGGCTCGCCGCCGAGGAGCATCAGGCCCGCGTCGGACTCGGCCCGCAGGGACAGTTCGGTGCGGCCGCAGCCGAGGTAGAGCATCGAGCCCGGCAGCACGGGCACCCCGTCCACGTGTGCCTCGCCGGACATCGACAGCACGCCGTACTCGAAGTCGGGGTCCAGCGGCAGCCGGACGTCGGCGCCCCGGGCGAGTGCCAGGTCGGCGCCGACGAGGGGGGTGTACGTGGTGCCGGGGGAGGCGGCGCCGTCGAGGGCGCCGAGGAGCACGGTGGCGCTGAGGCCGGGCGCGGTGACCGTGGGCAGGTCGGCGTGGTGCTCGAAGCGGGGGTCGGTGTGCCGGTGGGCGTCCGGCAGCGCGACCCACAGCTGGGCGCCGTGCAGGTAGCGGGCGTGCGACCGCGGGCTCTCCTCGGAGTGGCTGATCGCCCGCCCCGAGGTCATCAGCCCGAGTTCCCTGGGCCGGATGGTCTGGAGGCTGCCGGTCGAGTCGCGGTGCAGCACCTCGCCCTCGTGCAGCCAGCTGACGGTCTGCAGGCCCATGTGCGGATGCGGCGGGACCTGCATTCCGGGCTCGTCGGCGATGTCGTCAGGGCCGTAGTGGTCGACGAACGCCCAGGCGCCGATCATGCGCCGTCCGAGGTTCGGCAGCAGCCGGCGCACCTCGGTCGAGCCGCCGAGCTTCACCTGCCGGGGGCTCAGCAGTTCACGGACGGGTTCGGCCACGACGAATCCACGGCCGCCGCACAGACTCGGTACGGGCGCGCGGTCAAGGTTGCTCATGCGGTCAACCTAGCGGTCGGGTGCGACGGTGTGCAGAACGGGCGGCGCGGGCCGGGGCGTGGCCCCCGGCGGCGGCTTCAGTCGGCCAGGGCCGCGGCGAGTTCCGTGGTGGCCCGCACGAGGTCGGTGTCCCGCTCGGCGAGCAGGTGACGCAGGACGTCGCGCTGGGCGTGGACGGCGTGCCGGGCCGCGCGTTCCCAGGCCACGTAGTTGTCGGGGTGGTGCAGCAGCTTGGGGTAGGCGGCGGCGGTGGTCTCCCACTGGCGGGCGTCGGCGATGCTCTTCAGCAGGCCCAGGATCTCCGCGCGGCAGGTGACCTGGGGGAGCCGGACCAGTTCCCACAGGAAGGGCACCGTGGCCGCCGTCGCCTCGTCGACCACGAAGCCGAACTGGCAGATCCGGCGGCGTAGTTGGCCGAGTGCCGTGCCGGCGCTCTCGGCGTCGCCGCGGGCGAGCGTGGTGAGCAGGAAGGGGATGCCCGCCGCGGAGCCGGTGGAGTCCTTGATCTCGGGCCACGGCACGTGTCCCAGGCCCTTGAGCGGTGCGGGTCTCTTCGTCGCAGTCATGTCAGGTGTCAAGTGTCGGGTAGGGGTCGGGACGGGAGTGGGTCGGCAGCATCGCCCAGACGGTCTTGCCCACGGGAGGACGGCGGGTCCAGCCCCAGTGTTCGGAGAGGGCCTCGATGATGTGCAGTCCGCGGCCGTGTTCCAGGAGGTCGTCCGCGGTGCGCGAGTGGACGGGCAGGCTGTCGCCCGGATCGGTGACCGCGCACACCAGGTGCGCGCGGCGCAGGGTGAGCCGGAGCCGTACGTGGAACTCGTCCGTCGAGGTGTGCGGGAGCGCGTGCAGGACGGCGTTGGCGGCCAGTTCCGTGACGACGGTGACCGCGTCGTCGGTGCAGCGCTCCAGGGACCAGCAGTCGAGGGTGCGCTGGGTGAACTCCCGTGCCTGGGCGAATCCCTCCCGGCTGCCCGTGAGGTACAGGGCGGCGGTTCTCGGGGATTCGCGCACGGAGACGGACTCGTGGCTCCGGAACTGCGCAGGTGATGACACGGGGCATCTCCCTGAGGCGGCGTCAGGACGTCGGGTTGGAAGTGCGGTTGACGGCATGGCTATTATCCACGCTGACGAGGTCCTCGTGCAATTTCACGAGAAATTGCGCGTACGAAGCGAGGAGAGTGCAGTGTCGTCAGTGTCGAACGGAGTGCGGGCGAGTTCGCTGGGCGTCCGCTGGATCAAGAGCAGTCACAGCAACGCCGAGGGCAACTGTGTGGAGGTCGCGGCCCTGGTCGGGGGAGGTGTCGCGGTGCGCAACTCCCGTGATCCCGACGGCCCGGCGCTGGTGTACACACCGGCCGAGGTGGCCGCGTTCGTGGCCGGGGCGAAGGACGGGGAGTTCGACCACCTCGTCTGATGCCCGGGCCGGCATGTGGTGCCGGCCCTTGGCCGGGCAGCCGGCCCGGCATCCGGTCCGATCCGATCCGAGGGGGTTGTGCGGAGGCTCAATTCCCCTGCCGCGTGCGGTCGGAGGCCTTCGGGTGCGATACTGCGGTCTGTCGTCTGCCGGTCCACGGGGAGTCAGGATGTCTGTCGAGTCGCCTCGAGTGTCCCGCCTCGAACCGTATCTGAACCGGGCCGAGCCCGCCCCGACCTTGCTGAAAATGCTGGTCGGTGTCCAGTTGGCGGGTATCCGGGAGGACGCGGGATTCTCTCAGGACCAGGCCGCGAAGGCCGTCGGGTTCAGTCCTGCGAAGCTGTCGCGCATCGAGGCGGGCAAGGGTCGCAGGCCGCCCGTCGAGGCGGACGTCCGTGCGCTGCTGTCGCTGTACGAGACCGACGACCACGAGGCCTCCGTACTGCTCCGGTTGCTGCGGCAGGCGGGCGAGCCCGGCTGGTGGCAGCGCTACGACAAGCGGCTCATGCCCGAGTGGTTCGACCGGCTGGTCGGCCTCCAGGAGGCGGCCACCGCGATCCGTACCTTCGAGATCCAGTACGTGCCGGGTCTGTTGCAGACCCCCGCGTACGCACGTGCCGTCGTCGAGCGCGGGCTGCCTTCGGCGACCTCCCGGGAGGTCGAGCGCCGGGTGGAGCTGCGGACGCGGCGCACCGAACTGCTGCGCAGACCGGACGCCCCGCGGGTGTGGGCGGTCCTCGACGAATCGGTGCTGCTGCGGGTGCTGGGCGGCCGGGACGTGATGCGCGAGCAGCTCACCCATCTCGTGGAGCTGGCCGGGCTGCCCCATGTCACGGTCCAGGTCGTCCCGTTGGACGTCACGCATGCCTCCGCGCCGGCCATACCGGTCACCTATCTGCGGTTCGGCGGCGTCGATCTGCCCGACGTCGTGTACCTGGAGCAGATCAGGAGCGCGACCTTCCTGGAGGACCGGGACGAGACGGAGGAGTACCGGGTCGCGCTGGACCGGCTCGCGGACGAGGCCCTCGATCCGCGCGCCTCGATGGCGCTGCTGAAGGAGACGGCGGAGCGGCGATATGCCGCCGCTCCGTGAGGTGAGGCGGCTCAGCCCAGGCGGCCCACTCCGCCGAACTCGATCCACTCCTGCGTGAGTTGACGGGGCGCGACCTCGGTGTCGGGCCGCCAGGTGGAGACCTCCACCAGTCCCGGGTCGAGGATCTCCGTGCCCTCGAAGAACGCGGCGACGTCCTTCTGCTGACGCACTCGGCCCCAGTGGCCCTGCGTGGCCTTGTCCATGAAGTCGGTGACGAACGCCCTGACCTCCGGGTCCTCGCTGACCAGCTGGCACATCACCAGGAAGCTGCCGGGCGCGAGGCGTTCGGTCACCCGGCGGACCACCGCCTGCGGACCCTCGGTGTCGCTGTCGGGGATGCAGTGGAAGACCGAGTTGAACAGCACGGCCACCGGCTGCGAGAAGTCGATCAGCCGCAGGGTGTCCTCGTGCGTGAAGATCGCCTCGGTCTCGCGCAGGTCGGCGTGGATGACGGTGGTGCGCTCGTCCTGCTCCAGCAGGGCCCGGCCGTGCACGAGCACCATGGGGTCGTTGTCGACGTAGACGACATGCGCGGTGGGGTCGACGCGCTGGGCGACCTGGTGCACGTTGTCCTGGGTGGGCAGGCCGGAGCCGTGGTCCAGGAACTGCCGGATGCCGAACTCCTGCGTCAGGGTCTTCACGACCCGCTGGAGGAAGCGCCGGTTGTTCAGCGCGAGGGCGCGGGTGCTCGGGACGACTTTGTCGAGTTCCTCGCAGGCCGCCCGGTCGGCCGCGTAGTTGTCCTTGCCGCCCAGGTAGTGGTCGTACATGCGTGCGGCTGTGGGGACGGCCGCATCGATCGACGTGGACAGCTGCTTGCCAGGCTGCATCTCTTCCCCCAGAACGCCGCCGCACCACGGGCTGGCGCGGTCGACAACACATCCTAGGGAAACGGTAATTGGCGAACCACCCCCTTGATCGACGGTTCCCCTGAAGGTGTGGACGCGAGCGGCAGGTTCTGGACTGTTGGTCCAGAGGCTGGACGTGTGGTCTAATTCCACTCATGGAATCCCGGGAGTCCGAGCAGGACGTGATCCTGCGTGCGCTCACCCCCGTCGTGGACGGGATCGCGGCCACGTTCGGTCCGATGTGCGAGGTGGTGCTGCACGACTACCGGCGGCCGGAGCGGTCCGTCGTCGCCGTCGCCGGATCGGTGACCGGGCGGACGGTCGGCGGGGCGATGAGCGAGATCGGCATGCGGGTCCTCGCCCGCGGCGACGACGCCGTCGACGAGCTGAACTACGTCACCCGCACCGGCGCCGGACGGCTGGTGAAGTCGTCCACGATGGTGCTGCGCGACTCCACGGGCGCGGTGTTCGGCGCGCTGTGCGTCAACGTGGACGTCACCGAGGTGGACCGGGTGCAAGGACTGCTGGCGGCGCTCGCTGGAGCGGCGGGCGGCCGGGCCGAGGCGCCCGTGACCACGTTCGGCGACGACATCGACTCCGTCGTCGACGCCCTCCTCGACGACCGTCTGCGGCGCCAGGGACAGACCTGGGCAGGCCTCGACCGGTCGCGGCGCCTGACGCTGTTCCGCGGTCTGGACGAACGCGGCGTGTTCGCCGTGCGCCGTGCGATCGAACAGGTCGCCGCCCGCCTCGGCATCTCCCGCGCCTCCGCCTACAGCTACCTCTCCCAGGCCAGAGCCACGGCAGGGACCGGAGCCGACGCTATTGGATCCGACGGCACTGGATCCGACGGCACCGGAGCCGACGGAACCGCAGGCACCGGCACCCCCGGCACCGCACGCACCGACGACGACAACCCCGAGGGAGCACACCCGTGACGACCACACCCCCGACGATCACCCTGGACGACGTGCGCGACGCGGCCGCCCGGCTCAAGGGCGTCGCGCACCGTACGCCCGTGCTCCGCTCCCGCACCCTGGACGCGCTGGTCGGCGCCGAGGTCCTGCTGAAGTGCGAGAACTTCCAGCGCGTCGGCGCGTTCAAGTTCCGCGGCGCCTACAACGCGGCCTCCCGGCTGGCCCCCGAGCAGCTCGCCCGGGGCATCGCCGCGTACTCCTCGGGCAACCACGCCCAGGCCGTCGCCCTGGCCGCGCGGGAGCTCGGCACCACCGCGGTGATCGTCATGCCCGAGGACGCGCCCGGCTCCAAGCGGGCCGCGACGGAGGGCTACGGCGCCGAGATCGTGACCTACGACCGCTACACCGAAGACCGGGTGGCCGTCGCCGAGGCGCTGGCCGCCGACCGGGGACTCGCGCTCATCCCGCCCTACGAGCACCCGCACGTCATGGCGGGCCAGGGCACCGCCGCCCTGGAACTCCTGGAGGAGGCGGGTGAACTGGACGCCCTGCTGGTGCCGGTCGGGGGCGGCGGACTGATCGCCGGCAGCGCGACCGCGGTCAAGGGGCTGCGGCCGGGCACCCGGATCGTCGGTGTGGAACCGGAGGCCGGGGACGACACCAAACGGTCGCTGGAGGCGGGCCGACGGGTCGAGATCCCGGTGCCGCGCACCATCGCCGACGGCCAGGCCCTGCACACACCGGGGGAGCTGACCTTCTCGGTGAACCGGCGGCTCGTGGACGACATCGCCCTGGTCTGCGACGACGAGATCCGCGCGGCCATGCGGTTCGCCTTCGAACGCCTGAAGATCGTCGTGGAGCCGAGCGGCGCCACCCCGCTCGCCGCCCTCCTCTCCGGGCGGGCCGGCGCCCTGCCCCGGCGCGTCGGCGTGATCGTCTCCGGCGGCAACATCGACACCGGCCGCTTCGCCGAGCTGTGCGGCGGCGTCTGAGGGGCCGCTACCACCGATTGGCGCCCCCCGCGCGACGGGCGGAGGATGGAGGGGTGGGGCTCGGCCCCCGACCGGCGACGCCCAGAGCCGCCGGGGGAGTCCGGCCCCGGCCGCGGTGAGGCGCGGCCGGAAGGAGGAGCGTCATGATGGAAGTGAAGGCGCTCGAAAAGCCGGACGAGCGGCGCGATTTCCCCCGGGGGCACCTCGAGGCCGTCCATATGACGGGGCTCGACTTCGCCGTGGCGACCTTCGAACCGGGATGGCGCTGGTCCGAGTCGCTCGCGTCGCTGGCGGGCACCGACACCTGCCAGATCCACCACAACGGATACGTGGTCCAGGGCCGTATGCACATCACCATGGACGAGGGCGGCGAGGGCGAACTGGGCCCGGGCGACGTCTTCGTGGTCTCGCCCGGCCATGACGCGTGGGTCGTGGGCGACGAACAGTGCGTGGTGTACGACTTCGCCGGGGCGATGGCCAAGGACTACGCGAAGGCGCAGTAGGGCGGCGCCGCATACGGCTAGACCGGGATCAACCGGCTCACCAGGGCGCCGAGTTGGTGGGCGTTGCGGCACTCGTGCATCGCGATCGACCCGGCGTACTCGGGGGCGGCCGAGTCGCCCGTACCCCACAGGGAACGGGGCTCCGGGTTCAACCAGTGCGCGTGACGGGCCTGTTCGGCGATCTGCCGGACCGCCGGCAGGTTCGGGTCGCTCATGTTCGTCCGCGCGTCGCCGAGCACGAACACCGTGGTGCGCGGGCCGACCGCCGCACCGTACCGCTCGATGAACTCACCCAGGGCCACGCCGTAGTCACTGCTGCCGTGATATCCCGTCAGATCGGCCTCCGCCCGGATGCGGGCGCCGAGGCCCTCCGGGTCGGCCGCGCCGTGTTCGAGGAGGCCGGTCACCTCGTCGATCCGGTTGACGAAGGCGAACACCCGCACCTTGCTGAACTGGTCGTGCAGCGCCTGCACCAGCAGCATCGTGAAGTCGGAGAAGCCGGACACCGACCCCGAGACATCGCACAGCAGCACCAGTTCGGGGCGGGCGGGACGCCGGCGGCGCAGCACGGGCCGCATCGGCACGCCGCCCGTCGAGAGCGAGCCGCGCAGGGTCCGCCGCAGGTCGATGGTGCCCCGGGCGGCCCGGCGGCGCCGCGCGGCCATCCTGGTCGCCAGCTTTCGGGCCAACGGCTGTACCGTCCGCCGCAGTTCGGCCAGCCGGTCCTTGCCCGCGTACAGGAAGTCGACCCGGTCGGCGGTCGGCGCCACCGCCCGCCGGGCGATCTCGTCCCGCCCCCGCCGCTCCGCCACCCGGCGCCGCGCCTCCCCGGCCACCAGGGCGCGGAAGGCCTCGATGCGGCGCCGGATCTCGTCCTCGAGGAGCCGGTCGGTGAACCCGACGTCACCGCCCCCCCCCCCCGCCCCTCCGCCACCCGGCGCCGCGCCTCCCCGGCCACCAGGGCGCGGAAGGCCTCGATGCGGCGCCGGATCTCGTCCTCGAGGAGCCGGTCGGTGAACCCGACGTCACCGCCCCGGGCCCGGACGTCGTCCCGCACCCGCGCCAACAGCGTCTGCGGACGCAGGCGTTCCAGCGTCTGGTACGACGACCAGCCGTCCGCGCCCGGTGAACTCCCGTACCCGCCCAGCCCGTCGACGGCCTCGATCGCCAACCGGGCCAGCATCGCGTCGTCGTCGGCGGCGAGTGCGGCGGCCAGCCGGTCACGCAGATCGTCACGGTCGCCGGGCTCGCCCTGGGGCGCGCCGACGCCGCGCGGGAAGTACAGGTCGAAGACGGTGTCGAACACCCGCCGCTGGTCCGTCGAGTGCAGCAGCGTCGCGGCCAGCCCCTCGCGCAGCAGTCCGCGCTCCGCGAACCCCAGCGCCGCCGCGGCCTCGGCGGCGTCCACCGACTCGCCGGTGCCGACGCGCAGACCGTGCGCGCGCAGCGCGGCGACGAAGCCGACCAGGCGGTCGGCGACCTCGGCGCTCACACGGCGTCCAGGTCGAGCTTCGCGCCGGCCTTGAGGATGTCGTCCTGGTGCTTGAGGATCACGCCCAGGCTGTCGCGTACGACGCTCTCGTCGAGGGTGGTGGCGCCGAGCGCGAGCAGGGTGCGCGCCCAGTCGATGGTCTCGGCGACGGAGGGCGCCTTGCGCAGGTCCATCGCGCGCAGCGCGCCGATCACCCGGACCACCGACTCGGCCAGCGCCGCTTCGATGCCCGGCACCTTCAGCCGGACGATCCGCCGCTCCAGCTCCTCCTCGGGGAAGTCGATGTGGAGGAAGAGACAGCGGCGGCGCAGCGCCTCCGACAGCTCACGGCTCGCGTTGGAGGTGAGCACCACGAACGGGCGGCGCGTGGCGGTGATCGTGCCGAGTTCCGGGACGGTCACCTGGAAGTCGCTGAGCACTTCGAGGAGCAGTCCCTCCACCTCGACGTCGGCCTTGTCGGTCTCGTCGATCAGCAGGACGGTCGGCTCGTCGCCGCGGATGGCGGTCAGCAGCGGCCGGGGGAGGAGGAACTCCTCGCTGAAGATGTCCGTGCGGGTCTCGTCCCAGGTCTCGTCCCGGCCCGCGCTGATGCGCAGCAGCTGCTTGGCGTGGTTCCACTCGTACAGCGCCCGGGACTCGTCGACGCCCTCGTAGCACTGGAGCCGCACCAGCCGGGCCCCCGCCACCTGGGCCACGGCCTTGGCGAGTTCCGTCTTGCCGACGCCGGCCGGGCCCTCCACGAGCAGTGGCTTGCCGAGCCGGTCGGCGAGGAAGACGGTCGTGGCGACGGCGGGGGAGGCCAGGTAGCCGCTCTCGGCGAGCCGGGCGCAGACATCGTCGACGGACGTGAACAACGGGGCCTCCGGGCGATCGGTCGCGGTCTCGGCGAGTGGTCGATCACCTATCTAAGCGCTTGTTCACCCCCGTTGTCACCCATTGTCATCAGCGGCCAGAGGCGTTGTCAGTGGCGGGCGGTACGTTGCGATCATGGGTGTGTATCTGGTGAGCGTCACCGCGCAGGACTGGTCGGAGCCCGGCGAGGACGGGTACGGGGACATCGCGGCCGCGCTGAACACGGAGTTGGGGCGGCGCGGGCTGCCCCCGTACGAGCCGCGAAAGGCGGTGCGGGACGCGCCGGGCTGGTTCGAGGAGAAGATCAGCCCGTCGATGGCCGGCTTCGACGAGCTGTGCCGGGCGCGGCTGACCCCCGAGGAGCGGCACACCCTCCTCGACTGGACGGTGCTGGTCCCGTTCGCGCCGGACGGCGGCGTCCTGCTGCCCGTCGGCTCCGCGTACACGGACGAGACCCTGGTCGTCGGGGCGCCGCACGTCCTCTCGCTCGCCGAGCGGCTCGCCGCGGCCCTCGGTCTGCCGCTGGACCTGGTGCCGGCGACCTTCGGCAACCTCGAACTGACCTTCTGGTTCCTGGAGGGCGAGGCGGAGAAGGCCGCCGCAACCCGGCCCGGCCCCTGGGCCGACGACCTGGCCACGGCGTTCTACGCGGCGCTCTATCTGCGCGCCGCCCAGTACTCGCTACGGCACGGCTGCCCGATGACCTACTGCTGAGCTCACCGGAACGCGGCCGCGTTGCGCCGTGCCCAGTCCTCGAAGGTGCGCGGCGCGCGGCCCAGGACGCGTTCCACGTCCGGGCTGACGAGCCGCTCGGCGGGCGTCGGTTCGCCGAGGATGGACAGGGTGGTCTCGACGACTGGTTCCGGCATGAACGCCAGCATCTGCTCGCGCGCCTCCTCCGGCGTCTGCTCGACGAACCGGACCGGCTCCCCGATCGCCCTGCCGATGGCCTCCGCCCGCCCGCGGGGTGTCGTGGCGGCGGGCCCGGTCAACTCGTGGACCCGGCCGTGGTGTCCCTCCTGCCGCAGGGCCACCGCGGCGACCTCCGCGATGTCGGCCGGGTCGACGGTGGGCAGCGCGACGTCACCGAAGGGGGCCGCGACGGTGCGGTGGGTACGGACCGGCTCCGCCCAGGCGTAGGCGTTGGAATGGAAGCCGCCCGGCCGCAGGATCGTCCACTCCGGGCCGGACTCCCGGACGGCGTCCTCGATCGCGCCCGCCAGGGCGCCGTGCGACTGCGACTCCGGCCGGGTCGCCACCCCTTGGGACGACAGCAGCACCACCCGGCCGACCCCGGCGGACTTGGCCACGTCGAGGAGGTCCCGCGGCCTGAGCAGATGGAGGGCGGCGCCACCGTTCTGGAGGAACAGCGCCTCGGCCCCGTCGAGCACCGGCCGCAGGCTCTCCGCGTCGGTGAGGTCCGACCGCACCGTCCTTACGCCGTCCGGGACTTCGCTCGCCGAGACGTGCCGGGACGTGGCGGTCACCCGCTCGCCCGCGGCCGCCAGAGAACGCACCAGTTCACGGCCGACGTTCCCGGTCGCCCCCGTCACCACGATCATGGGTAACTCCTTGTTCGGAATGGGTTGTTGACGTTGCGGAACGACGCTAACACCGCCGGTATAGTAGGTACCCAGAGGAAAGTGACTTCCCCGAGGGGTACGCATGACCGGTGACCCGACCGATCCCGAACTCGCCTGCCCCATCGCCCCCGTGGTGGACATCGTCTTCAGCCGCTGGACCACACCGATCCTGTGGACGCTGCACGCGCGGGGCCGTCAGCGGTTCGGCGAGCTGGAACGCGCGATCACGAACATCACGCCCAAGGTGCTGACCCAGCGGCTGCGCCAGCTGGAGCGCGACGGCCTGGTGGTGCGCACCTACCACCCGGAGGTGCCGCCGCGCGTCGAGTACGAGATCAGCGAACTCGGCCTCAGCCTGGCCCCGCTCTTCGCCCACCTCTCCGAATGGGCCACCGGGAACCTGCCCAAGGTGGCGCGGGCCAGGGAGGGTTACGACCGCAGGACATGAGACCGGCCCCGGGGATCCTCACGATCTCCGGGGCCGGACACTCGGGCGGCGCGCTCAGCCGACCAGGATCACCTCCAGGGTGCGCGGGCCGTGCACCCCTTCCACCCGGTCCAGCTCGATGTCACTGGTCGCCGAAGGACCGGAGATCCACGTCAACGGACGCGCCGGATCGAGCCGTTCGAGAGCCTGCGGCACGGACGACACCACCTGCCCGGGGACGCGCACCACACAGATGTGGTGGTCCGGGACCAGGGTGATCCGGCGCCGCCCCTGGTCGGGACCGCCGTCCAGCACGATCGTCCCGGTCTCGGCGACCGCCACCGCGCACGCCGTGACCACGCTGTCCACCCGGTCGAGTTCGTGCGCGCCGCTCTCCACCCGGTCCGCCACCCGGGCGGTGTCCGTCTCCGCCAGCCACGCCTCGTCGAGGCCGGGAGGCACGAGCACGGTCGCCGCCTTCCGCTCCGCGAGCAACCGGGCCAGCACGGACGGGAGTTCGTCCGCGCCGCACCGGTGCACGACGGCCCGGTAGTCCGCCAGGTTCTCCGCCAGCAGCTCGACCGTCTCCTCGGGGGACCGGGCGCCGTGCTCGCGTAGATAGTCGCGCGCGACGGCTTCCCCGTACGAAGGGTCGTCCTGCGGCACATCGGCCAGCGCGCGCCGCACCCGGCCCAGAATCCGCTCCCTGCTGCTCACTTCGCCGTCCCCTCGGTGGTCCCGCCGGTCGTACGCTGCCACCAGTCGCGGAACGGCTCCGCGGGCACCGGCGGCAGATCCCGCGTTGCGCTCCACGCCTTGCCGGGGCCGGGCAGCGTACGAGGATGCAGCCGGCGGGTCCGGGACGCCAGCCGCTGCCCGGCGCGCAGGGCGCCGGGCCGGCCGAACGCCCAGCGCGCCGCCCGCATCGCGGCCCGCTCGGCGGCATGGCCCTTGGCCGGCTTCAGCACCACCTTGTTGCCCTCCCGCGTCACCGGGCCGCCCTGGACGACCCGTTCCCGCAGGTGCACCAGCACCTCCGGGATGTCGATGGCCACCGGGCACACCTCGTAGCAGGCCCCGCACAGCGACGAGGCGTACGGCAGCGAGGCGTCGATCTCGCTCCCGGTGCCCCGGAGCTGGGGACTGAGGATCGCGCCGATCGGACCGGGGTACACCGAGCCGTAGGCATGGCCGCCGGCCCGCTCGTACACCGGGCACACGTTCAGACAGGCGGAGCAGCGGATGCAGCGCAGGGCCTGCCGGCCGACCTCGTCGGCGAGCGTGTCCGTGCGGCCGTTGTCCAGCAGCACCAGATGGAAGGTGCGGGGGCCGTCGCCGTCCGTCGTGCCCGTCCAGGTCGACGTGTACGGGTTCATGCGCTCGGCCGTCGAGGAACGGGGGAGCGTCTGCAGGAAGACCTCCAGGTCCCGCCAGGTCGGCACGATCTTCTCGATGCCGACGACGGAGATCAGCGTCTCGGGGAGGGTCAGGCACATCCGCCCGTTGCCCTCGGACTCGACGACCACCAGGGTGCCGGTCTCGGCGACCATGAAGTTGGCGCCGGAGACGCCGACCCTGGCGCGCAGGAACTTCTCGCGCAGGTGCAGACGGGCGGCGTCGGCGAGTTCGGCGGGGGTGTCGGTCAGGCCCTCGGGGGCAGGGCGGCCCCACTCGCTCATCTCGCGGGTGAAGATGTCCCGGATCTCCCCCCGGTTGCGGTGGATCGCGGGCACCAGGATGTGCGACGGCCGGTCCTTGCCCAACTGCACGATGAGCTCGGCGAGGTCGGTCTCGTAGGCGCGGATGCCCTCCGCCTCCAGCGCCTCGTTGAGCCCGATCTCCTGTGTGGCCATGGACTTGACCTTGACGACCTCCGACTCGCCGGTCTCCTTGACCAGGTCGGCCACGATCCGGTTGGCCTCGTCCGCGTCGGCGGCCCAGTGGACGATGCCGCCCGCCGCCGTCACCGACTCCTCCAACTGCACCAGATACCGGTCGAGATGACGCAGCGTGTGGTCCTTGATCCGCTTGCCCGCCTCCCGCAGCTCCGCCCAGTCGGACACCTCGGCCACGGCAGCCGCGCGCTTGGCGCGGATGGTGTGGGTGGCGTGCCGCAGATTCGCGCGCAGGGTCTGGTTGCCGACCGCCTCGTGCGCGGCCTTCGGGAAGGCCGGCATTCCTACGAACGTTCCGCTCATACGGCCGGTTCCTCCTCCGTGCTCGCCAGGATCTCCGCGATGTGCACGGGCCGCATGCCGGTCTTCAGCCGGGTCATGGTCCCGCCGATGTGCATCAGGCAGGAGTTGTCCGCCGCGCACAGCACCTCGGCGCCCGTCGACTCGGCGTTGCGCACCTTGTCGGCGCCCATCGCCGCCGAGACGTCGGCGTTCTTCAGCGCGAAGGTCCCGCCGAAGCCGCAGCACTCGTCGGCCCCCGGCAGCTCCACCAGCTCCAGTCCCCCGACCGCCTGGAGCAGCCGCCGGGGCCGCTCCCCGAGGCCCAGTCCCCGCAGCCCGTGACAGGTCGGGTGATAGGTCACCCTGTGCGGGTAGTACGCGCCGACGTCCGTCACCCCGAGCACGTCCACCAGGAACTCGGTGAGCTCGTACGTCTTCGGGACCACCGGCGCCAGAGTGGCGGCCAGGGTGTCCCCGCGCCCCTCGGCCCGGGCCCGCTCGCCCATCCGCGGATACAGCTCCCGCACCATCGCCCCGCACGACCCGGAGGGCGTCACGATCGCCTCGTACTCCCCGAAGACATCGGAGAAATGCCGGGCGAGCGGCTCGGCCTCATGACGGTAGCCGGTGTTGTAGTGGGCCTGGCCGCAGCAGGTCTGGGCCATCGGGAAGTCGACCTCGACGCCCAGCCTGGTCAGGAGTTTTACGACGGCACGGCCCGTCTCGGGATAGAGCGTGTCGTTGACACAGGTCAGGAACAGTGCGACACGCATCGGGGCTCCTTGCGGGTAGGTCATCGGATGAGTGCAGAGTAGCTCGGTGCAGGGGCCCGGGGAGAGGCCCGGCTCACCGCGTGGCGAGCCGGGCCTCCGCCTCGCGCCACCGCTCGGCGTCGCCCTGCGGCTCGTAGCGCGTCAGGGGCTGGGTACGGGCAAGCAGCCGGCGCATGTCGGCTCGGTCGCCGACCAGTTGGTGCGCCCGTGCCTGGACGAGCACGTTGCCGAGGGCCGCGGCCTCCGTCGGACCGGCCACCACCGGCAGCCCGCAGGCGTCGGCGGTGAGCTGGCACAGCAGCGCGTTACGGGTGCCGCCCCCGACGATGTGCACGACGTCCACGGGGTGGTCGGCGAGCCGCTGGGCCTCGTCGACGGCCCGACGGTGGGCCAGGGCGAGCGAGTCGAGGATGCACCGCGTGATCTCCGCGGGCGTGCCGGGCACCGGCTGCCCGGACGCGCGGCACGCCTCGGCGATCCGCTCCGGCATCCGCCCGGGCGCCAGGAAGGCGGCGTCCCCGGCGTCCACGACCGAGCGCAGCGCGGGCACGGCGGCCGCCTCCCGCAGCAGTCCGCCCAGGTCCGGGTCGCCCCAGGCCCGCAGGCACTCCTGGAGGAGCCACAGTCCCATGATGTTGCGCAGGTAGCGGACCGTGCCGTCCAGCCCGAGCTCGTTGGTGAAGTTGGCGGCCCGGCTCTCCTCGGTGAGCACGGGCCGCGGCAGCTCCAGGCCCGCCAGCGACCAGGTGCCGGTGCAGATGTAGGCGAACCGTTCCCCGGTCGCCGGGACCGCGGCCACCGCGGAGGCGGTGTCGTGCGAGCCGACCGTCGTCACCGGCACCGGCCCGGTCAGCCCCGTCTCCTCCAGCACCTCCGCCCGCAGCAGCCCCGCCGGATCGCCGGGCCGCCGAAGCGGCGCGAACAGCTCCAGGTCGATGCCCAGCCGGGAGGCCACGTCGTACGACCAGTCGCCCGCCGCGGGATCGATCAGCTGGGTGGTGGAGGCGTTGGTGAGCTCGGTGCCCTGCTCACCCGTCAGCCAGTAGGACAGCAGGTCGGGGATGAGCAACAGGCGCCGGGCGTGGGCCAGTTGCCGGGTCCCGCTCGCCGCCGCCAGCTGGTAGAGGGTGTTGAAGGGCGCGTACTGGAGTCCGGTGGCCGCGTAGAGCTCGGCCGCCGGCACGGTCGCCCACACCTTCTCGGCGACCCCCTCGGTACGGGCGTCCCGGTAGTGCACCGGGTTGCCGAGCAGGGTCCCGTCGGCGTCGAGCAGGCCGTAGTCCACGGCCCAGCTGTCGATGCCGACCGAGTCCACCTGGCCGGCCGCCCGCAGGCCCTGAAGAACTCCCGCGTAGAGGGACAGCACGTCCCAGCGCAGTCCCTCGGGGACCCGGACCGGCCGGTTGGGGAAGCGGTGGGCCTCCGTCAGCTCCAGCGAGTCCGGGCCCACCCGGCCGACCATGACGCGCCCGCTGGACGCGCCGAGGTCGACCGCCGCGTACGACCGCACGGCCGTCACCGGAGGAACGCGGCCGCCACACCCGCGTCGACGGGGACGTGCAGTCCGGTGGTGTGGGTGAGTTCGCCGCCGGTGAGCGCGAACACCGCGTTCGCGACGTGGTCCGGCAGTACCTCACGCTTGAGGATGGTCCGCTGGGCGTAGAACTCGCCGAGCTTCTCCTCGTCGATGCCGTAGGTCGCGGCCCGCTGCGCGCCCCAGCCGCCCGCGAAGATGCCCGACCCGCGCACCACGCCGTCCGGGTTGACGCCGTTGACGCGGATGCCGTGCTCGCCCAGCTCGGCGGCCAGCAGGCGCACCTGGTGGGCCTGGTCGGCCTTGGTGGCGGAGTAGGCGATGTTGTTCGGGCCGGCGAAGACGGCGTTCTTCGACGCGATGTAGACGATGTCGCCGCCCAGCTCCTGCGCGATCATCACCCGCGCCGCCTCGCGCGAGACGAGGAAGGACCCGCGGGCCATGATGTCGTGCTGCAGGTCCCAGTCGCGTGCCGACGTCTCCAGCAGCGGCTTGGAGATGGAGATCCCGGCGTTGTTGACGACGAGGTCGACGCCGCCGAAGGCGAGCACGGCGTCCCGGAAGGCACCGGCGATCTGCTCCTCGGAGGTCACGTCCACGGTGACGGCGACCGCCTTGTCGGGCCCGCCGAGCTCTTCGGCGACGGCGGCCGCGTTCTCGGCGTTCAGATCGGCGACGACGACACACGCGCCCTCGGCGGCCAGCCGCTGGGCGATGGCCTTGCCGATCCCGCTGCCGGCCCCGGTGACCAGGGCCACCCGGGTGGCCAGCGGCTTCGGCGCGGGCATCCGCTGGAGCTTGGCCTCCTCCAGGGCCCAGTACTCGATGCGGAACTTCTCCGACTCCTCGATCGGCGCGTACGAGGACACCGCCTCCGCGCCACGCATCACGTTGATCGCGTTGACGTAGAACTCGCCGGCCACGCGCGCGGTCTGCTTGTCCTTGCCGAAGGAGAACATGCCCACGCCGGGGACCAGCACGATCGCCGGGTCGGCGCCGCGCATGGCGGGCGAGTCGGCGTCGGCGTGCCGCCGGTAGTAGGCGGCGTACTCCTCGCGGTACTCGGCGTGCAGCTCCTTCAGCCGCGCGATCGCGTCCTGCACCGTGACGGTGGGCGGCAGGTCCAGGACCAGCGGCCGCACCTTGGTCCGCAGGAAGTGGTCGGGGCAGGAGGTGCCGAGAGCGGCGAGTCGCGGGTGCTCGGCCCGGGCCACGAAGTCGAGTACGGCGTCTGAGTCGGTGAAGTGCCCGACCTGGGGCCGGTCCTGGGAGGCGATGGCCCGCACGTGGGGCGCGAGCGCGGCGGCCCGCTCCCGCCGCTCGTCCTCGGGCAGCGCCGCGAAGCCGTCGAGGACCGGCCCGAACGGATCGGCCTTCCCCTTCTCCGCGAGGAAGGCCTCGGCGGTCCGGATGATGTGCAGCGAGTTGCGCTCGCACTCCTCGGAGGTGTCGCCCCAGGCGGTGATCCCGTGCCCGCCGAGGACCACACCGATCGCCTGCGGGTTCGCCGCCTTGATGGCGGCGATGTCCAGCCCCAGCTGGAAGCCGGGCCGCCGCCAGGGCACCCATGCGACGGTGTCGCCGAAGCACTCGGCCGTCAGCTTCTCCCCGTCGGCGGCGCAGGCCAGCGCGATCCCGGAGTCGGGGTGCAGGTGATCGACGTGTGCGGCGTCGACGAGTCCGTGCATGGCGGTGTCGATCGACGGCGCCGCCCCGCCCTTGCCGTGCAGGCAGTAGTCGAACGCGGCGACCATCTCGTCCTCGCGTTCGACGCCCGGGTAGACGTCGACGAGCCCCCTCAGCCGGTCCAGCCGCAGCACGGCGAGCCCGGCCCCGGTCAGGGTGCCCAGGTCCCCACCGGACCCCTTCACCCACATCAGCTCGACGTCCCCGCCGGTCACGGGGTCGGTGTCGGTGCCCTTGGCGGAGGTGTTGCCGCCGGCGTAGTTGGTGTTACGGGGATCGGCGCCGAGTCGATGGGACCGACCGAGGAGGGCGGCGGCTTCGGGGTGGGTGGTCATGCGGATTCCTTACTTCTCGAACGCGGGCGAGGGGGGCGTCCCAAGGGGCGCGGGGCTGTATCGATATGCGGCTCCCGCCGCGCGGGCGCGACCAGCCAGAACGGGCCCGCAGTCCGCGACGGACAGGTGACGGCAGACGCTTACGCCCCCCACCCCGCCTGCTCCCCACCGACCCGCGAGGCGACGATCTTCTCGGCGTACCCGGACGCCCGGTACGCGGCCATGGGGTCGGGGTCCAGCCCCGTCTCCTCCCGCACCTCCCGCAGCAGCGGACGCACGTCCGTGTTGTACGCGTCCATCACCACCGCGTTCGCCTCCAGCACATCGCCGGACGCCTGTGCTGCGGCCAGCGCCGACCGGTCGACCAGCAGCGCCTTCGCCGTGGCCTCCTGCACGTTCATCACGGACCGGATGATCGCCGGGATCTTCGCCTCGATGTTGTGGCACTGGTCGAGCATGAACGCCACATCGGAGGTGAACCCGCCGCCGCGCACGACCTCGTACATGATCCGGAACAGCTGGAACGGGTCGGCGGCGCCCACCATGAGGTCGTCGTCCGCGTAGAACCGTGAGTTGAAGTCGAACCCGCCGAGCTTCCCCTCGCGCAGCAGCGTGGCGACGATGAACTCGATGTTGGTGCCGGGCGCGTGGTGCCCGGTGTCCACCACGACCTGCGCCTTCGGCCCGAGCTTCAGGCAGTGCGCGTACGCCGTGCCCCAGTCCGGCACGTCCGTGGAGTAGAAGGCGGGCTCGAAGAACTTGTACTCCAGCAGCATCCGCTGCCCGTCCCCGAGCCGCTCGTACACCGCGGAGAGGCCCTCGGCGAGCCGGTCCTGCCGCTCCCGGAGGTCGTCCTGGCCGGGATAGTTGGTGCCGTCGGCGAACCACAGCTTCAGATCGGCGGAGCCGGTCGCGTCCATGATGTCGACGCATTCGAGCAGATGATCGAGAGCCTTGCGCCGCACCGCCAAGTCCGGGTGGCAGATGCTGCCCAGCTTGTAGGCGTCGTCCTGGAAGGTGTTGGAGTTGATCGCCCCCAGCTTCACCCCGCGATCCTCGGCATGTTTCGCAAGTGCGGAGTAGTCCTCCACCTTGTCCCACGGGATGTGCAGGGCCACGGTCGGGGCGGCGCCGGTGAAGCGATGCACCTGCGCCGCGTCGTCCAGCTTCTCCTGCGGGGTGCGCGGGACGCCCTCCTGGGCGAACACCTTGAAACGGGTGCCTGAGTTCCCGTACGCCCACGACGGCGTCTCGACGGCCTGGGTCTTCAGCGCGGCCTTCACCGCGGCGAGGTCGGTCACTTCGGGCTCCTGTGACATCGGTCCGGAACAACTCCCGGATGAAACGATTCAGAACGGGAAGCTATGAGGCTGCGAGGAGAGTGTCAAGCCCTCCGGCCTGCTTCGTTCTCCGTGACCGCCGCGTGACCTTCGGCTATCGAAAACTTTTCGAGACGTACCCATTGACGTGACATGGCCCGGATGCCTAACGTCCCGGCAATCCAGTTGAAACCTTTCACGACGCCGTGAGGGCACGTCCCGGGCGTCGTCGAGGAGCCATCCATGACCTACCCGTCCGACGCGGGACCGGCCCCGGTGCTGGCGTTGAAGGACGTAACCAAGTCCTTCGGTGCCGTTCGCGCCCTGCGGGGCGTCTCCCTGGAGCTGTTCCCCGGCGAGGTGCACGCCCTCGCCGGCGAGAACGGCGCGGGCAAGTCCACGCTCATCAAGGCCCTCGCGGGAGTGCACCGACCCGACGCGGGTCGGGTGCTGCTCGACGGTGAGCCCGTCACCTTCCACGGTCCCGGCGACGCCCGCGACGCCGGCATCGCCGTGATCTACCAGGAGCCCACGCTCTTCCCCGACCTGTCGATCGCCGAGAACATCTTCATGGGCCGCCAGCCCCGGCGGGCCCTCGGCCGCATCGACCACAAGGCCACCCACGCGGCCACCGCCGCCCTGATGCGGCGCCTCGGCGTCGAGCTCGACCCCGACCGTCCGGCGCGCGGCCTGTCCATCGCCGACCAGCAGATCGTCGAGATCGCCAAGGCGCTCTCCTTCGACGCCCGGGTCCTGATCATGGACGAGCCGTCCGCCGCTCTCACCGGCAGCGAGGTCGCCCGGCTGTTCGGCGTCGTGCGCACCCTGCGTGAGCAGGGCGCGGCGGTGCTGTTCATCTCGCACCGGCTGGAGGAGATCTTCGAGATCTGCCAGCGGGTGACCACCCTGCGCGACGGAGCCTGGATCGCCAGCGAGCCGCTGGCGGACATGACCGAGGACGACCTGGTCCGCCGGATGGTCGGCCGCGACCTCGACGAGCTCTACCCCAAGCAGGACGTGACGCCGGGCGAGGTCGCCCTCAGCGTTCGCCGGCTGACCCGCGAGGGTGTCTTCACCGACGTCTCCTTCGAGGTCCGGCGCGGCGAGATCGTCGGCCTCGCCGGACTCGTCGGCGCCGGCCGTACGGAGGTCGCCCGGGCGGTCTTCGGCATCGACCGCTGGGACGCCGGGGAGGTCGCCGTGGACGGCCGCACGCTGACCAACGGCGCCCCCTCCACCGCGATGGCGGCCGGCCTCGCGCTGGTCCCCGAGGACCGGCGCGCCCAGGGCCTGGTGATGGACATGTCCATCGAGCGCAACATCGGCCTGACCGGCCTGCGCACGACCGTGAAGGCCGGCCTGATGGACCGCGGCGCCGAGCGCAGCCGCTCCCTCGACTGGGCGGTCAAGCTCCAGGTGAAGTACGCCCGGATCGCCGACACCGTCAACACGCTGTCCGGCGGGAACCAGCAGAAGGTCGTCCTCGCCAAGTGGCTGGCCACCGGCCCCAAGGTGCTCATCGTCGACGAGCCGACCCGTGGCATCGACGTCGGCACCAAGGCCGAAGTGCACCGGCTGCTCAGCGAGTTGGCCGCCGACGGGGTCGCCGTCCTGATGATCTCCTCCGACCTGCCCGAGATCCTCGGCATGGCCGACCGCGTGCTGGTGATGCACGAGGGCCGGCTCGCCGCCGAGATCCCCCGCACCGAAGCCACCGAGGAAACCGTGATGGCCGCAGCCACCGGGAGGGCAGCCGCATGACGGTGACCACCTCCCCCGAGGCCCCCGTCGCCGAGGTGCCGAAGTCCAGCGGCACCCGGCTGGTCGACCGCGTCTTCAAGATGCGCGAACTCGCCATCCTGGTCGTCTTCCTGGTGATGATCGCCGTCACCCAGGCCGGCAACAGCGAGTTCCTGTCCGAGCAGGGCATCAAGGACCTGCTGCTGAACGCGACCATCCTGGTGCTGGTCGCCACCGGCCAGTCCCTGGTCGTCATCACCCGCAACGTCGATCTGTCGGTCGGCTCCACCCTGGGTATCAGCGCCTTCGCCGCCGGTACGTATCTGCAGGGCGGCGGCAATCCGGTGATCGCGATCGTGCTGGCGATCCTGCTGGGCATCGGCTTCGGGCTCCTCAACGGCCTGCTGGTCAGCCTCGGTCAGGTGCCCGCCCTCGTCGTCACCCTCGGCACGCTGTACATCATCCGCGGGATCGACTCCATCTGGGTCGGCTCCCGCCAGATCACCGCCGCCGACCTGCCCGACTCCTTCGTGGACTTCGGCTCCGGCGGTCTGTCCGCGGTGCCGTGGCTGGCGCTCATCGCGCTCGCCGTCCTCATCGCCACCGCGTACTACCTCAAGCACTTCGGCAGCGGCCGCGAGCTGTACGCGCTCGGCTCCAACCCGGAGGCCGCCCGGCTCGCCGGCATCCCGGTCCGCAAGCGGATCCTGGCCGCGTACACCTTCTGCGGCGGCCTCGCCGGCCTCGCGGGAGCCATGTACCTGGCCCGGTTCGGCAACGTCGACTCCGGGACCGGCAACGGCTACGAACTCACCGTCGTCAGCGCGGTCGTGGTCGGCGGCGTCGTCTTCACCGGCGGCTCCGGCAGCGTCTACGGCGCGGCCCTCGGCGCGCTGCTGCTCACCTCCATCAACAGCGTCCTGCCCGCGCTCGGCGTCAGCTCGGTCTGGGTGCTCGCCATCAACGGCGTGCTGCTCCTGCTGGCCATCGCGGTCGACCGGGTCGTCGCCCTGCGGGTGGCGTCCGCGCTGAAGAAGAAGTCGGCCGCGGCCAGGTCCACCACCGCCCCCGAGAAGACCACCGTCAAGAAGGGAGACGCCGGCCATGCCTGAGTCGCTCACCCGCGCCGTCCGCTGGGACACGGTCGTCGGCGCCCTCCTGATCGTCCTGCTGCTGTTCTCGTTCTCCTTCGTGGACGGCTTCGGCAACGCCCTCAACCTGTCGT
Organism: Actinobacteria bacterium OV320; assembly: GCA_001298545.1. GTDB lineage: Bacteria > Actinomycetota > Actinomycetes > Streptomycetales > Streptomycetaceae > Streptomyces > Streptomyces coriariae. The sequence continues at coordinate 144,527 of LJCX01000027.1, read as the reverse complement.
TCCTGATCGGCAACACCCTGCCCATCGCGCTCATCGCGCTGCCGATGACCCTGCTGGTCGTCTCCGGCGAGATCGACCTGTCCGTCGCCTCCACCGCCGGGCTGTCCGGCGCGGTGATGGGCGCCCTGTGGAACCAGGGCCTCACGATCGAGGCGATCATCCCGATCTGCCTGCTGCTCGGTGTGGTGTGCGGGCTGGTCAACGGCCTGCTCGTGACCCGCCTCGGGCTCCCCTCCCTCGCCGTCACCATCGGCACCATGGCCGCCTACCGGGGCATCGCGCAGATCGTGCTCGGCTCCGACGCGGTCACCGACTTCCCCACCCAGTACCTGGACTTCGCGGCCGGCCGGCTCGGGGACACCTTCCTCCCGCAGGCCCTCCTGCCCTTCGTCGTCCTGCTCGCGATCGCCGTGGTCGTCCTGCACGCCACTCCGTTCGGCCGCTCGCTGTTCGCGATCGGCGCCAGCGAGGAGGCCGCCCGGTTCGCCGGCATCCGGGTCAGGCGGCACAAGCTGATCCTGTTCACGGTGACCGGCCTGCTGGCCTCCCTCACCGGCATCTTCTGGGCCCTGCACTACGCCAGCGCCCGCTACGACAACGCCACCGGCCTCGAACTCTCCGTGATCGCGGCCGTCCTGCTCGGCGGTATCGACTTCGACGGCGGCAAGGGCACGCTCGGCGGCGCGATCGCGGGAGTCTTCCTGCTCGGCGCCGCGCAGAACGTGATGAGCCTCCAGGACGTCTCCGCACAGTCGCAGATCGTCGTCACCGGCGTCCTGCTCGTCGTCTCCGTGCTCGGCCCCCGGGTCGCACGGCAGATCTCCGTCGCACGGGCGGGCCGTAGAGCCACGGCCCCGACTCCGACGGCTTAACCCCGCTTCGCTCACCCTCGTAAAGGAACCCCGTGATGCGCAAGTCATCCCTCCGTCGTGCCTGTGCGGCCCTCGCCGCCGTCTCTTCCCTCGCGCTCGCCGCCACCGCCTGCGGCGGCACGACCAAGGAGGACGTGAAGAACGAGAGCACCGGCGCCGCCGCCTCGGCCGGCAAGGCCGACCCGAACGCGGCCACCAAGAAGGGCCTGACCGTCGGCTTCCTGCCCAAGCAGGTCAACAACCCCTACTTCACCAGCTCCGACAAGGGCGGCGAGGCGGCGCTGAAGGAGCTGGGCTCCAGCTACAAGGAGGTCGGCACCAACAGCGGCACCGACACCTCCGGCCAGGTCTCCTACGTCAACACGCTGACCCAGCAGCAGGTCGACGCGATAGCCGTGTCGGCCCAGGACCCGGGCGCCCTGTGCACCGCGCTCAAGCAGGCCATGAGCAACAAGATCAAGGTCGTCACCTACGACTCGGACACCAACCCCGAGTGCCGCAACGCCTTCGTCTCGCAGGCGTCCGCCGAGGACCTGGGCCGTACCGAGGTGCAGCTGCTCGCCGAACAGATCGGCTACAAGGGCGAGATCGCGATTCTGTCCGCCGCGCAGACCGCGACGAACCAGAACACCTGGATCGACTTCATGAAGGACGAGCTGAAGGACGCCAAGTACAAGGACATCAAGCTCGTCAAGGTCGCGTACGGCGACGACGACGCCCAGAAGTCCTTCCAGCAGACCCAGGGCCTGCTCCAAGAGTACCCGAACCTGAAGGGGATCATCTCCCCGACCACGGTCGGCATCAAGGCGGCCGCCCAGTACCTGTCGGGCTCCAAGTACAAGGGCAAGGTCAAGCTGACCGGCCTCGGCACCCCGAACGACATGCGCACCTACGTCAAGAACGGCACCGTCGACGCCTTCGAGCTGTGGGACCCCTCGAAGCTCGGCGCGCTGGCCGCCCAGACGGCGGTGGCGCTGGTCTCGGGCCAGATCACCGGCGCGGAGGGGGAGACCTTCAAGGCCGGCGGCACCACGTACACCATCGGCAAGGACGGCGTGATCAGCCTCGGCAAGCCGACCGTGTTCGACGCCAAGAACATCGACCAGTTCAACTTCTAGTCGCCGGACACCTCAACCCCCCACGGAGGAGCGGTACTTCATGCAGCGCGTCTGTTTCCTGCTCAAGGTCCGACAGGACCGGCTCGCCGAGTACCGCGAACGCCATGCCGCCGTGTGGCCGGAGATGCTCGAAGCTCTCTCGGCCACCGGCTGGCACAACTACTCCCTGTTCCTGAGAGACGACGGCCTGCTCGTCGGCTATCTGGAGACCGAGGACTTCGCCGCCGCCCAGGCCGGCATGGAGGCCGCCGACGTCAACGCCCGTTGGCAGGCGGAGATGGCCCCGTTCTTCGAGTCGCTCGACGGAGCCCGGCCCGACGAGGCGATGAAGCCTCTCACCGAAGTGTTCCACCTCGCCTGACACCCCCGTCCCCTCCCCGCCGTTCCCGGCTGTTCCCCGCTGTTCCTCGCTGTTCCCCGCTGTTCCCTCTGCTTCCCGCTCTCGCAGACGATGGAGTCCCCCGAGATGAGACGACGCACCCTGCTGGCCGGCGCTCTCCTCAGTGCCGCGGCGTCCCCCGTCCTCGCCGCCGGCACCGCCCGCGCCGCCGACCCCGGCCCCTCGGTCACCAAGAAGGCCACCACCCAACTCGACTCCACGGCCGTGTTCTTCGTGTCCTACGACGGCCTGGTCAACAACAACTCGTTCCAGAAGAACGGCCTGTTGACCTACAAGGGCTACCAGTACGCCGCCTGGTACACCTCCACCAAGAACGCGGTCGTCGCCCGCCGCGTCCTCGGCGGCACCACCTGGTCCACCGTCACCCTCGCTCACCAGCTCAAGGCCAGCGACTCGCACAACGTCATCTCCATGGGCGTCTCGAAGGTCGACGGCCGCCTGCACCTCAACATGGACTCCCACAGCGACGGCTTCTTCTACGTGAAGTCGGCCGCCGGACTCCTGGACAACCCGGCGACCACCTCCTGGACGTCGACCGTCTTCGGCGCCGTCCAGACCACCCTGGACGGCCTGGCGCTCACCACCCAGTTCACCTACCCGCAGTTCATCGCCACCCCCGAGGGCAGGCTCCAGCTCAGCTACCGGGTCGGCATCTCCGGCAACGGCCGCAACGCCCTCGCGGAGTACGACGGTTCGACCTGGACGAACCTCGGCGAGTGGTCCAGCTCGACCGGCACCTACACCAGCGAGCACGGCTCCTCGACCGTCCGCAACATGTACCTGCACGGCATGGACTACGACGTCAACGGCCGGCTGCATTCCTTCTTCACCTGGCGCGAGCAGAACGGCGCCGTGATGTGCTCCAGCGGCGGCATCACCAACCACGACACCGGCTACGTCTACTCCACCGACCGCGGCCGCACCTGGCTGAACAACGCGGGCACCGTCGTCGGCACCACGGGCGGCTCCGACAAGGTCGCCGTCACGGACGCCGGACTCGTCGTGGACGCGCTCAACCCGGACCACTCCCTGATGAACCAGGAGAGCCAGGCCACCGGCTCCACCGGCCTTCCGCACGCGATCATCAGCTACGTCCCCGGCCGCTTCGGCCAGTGCACCACCAACTACGTCAGCGACCGCACCGCCAACGGCCGCGCCTTCCATCTGCGCAAGAACTCCTCCGGGAGCTGGCAGAAGACGGAGATACCCGTCGTCCTCGGCTCCAGCCAGCGCACCAAGCTGGTCCTGGACAAGTACGACAACGCGTACGCGATCTTCCCCTTCGGCCGGATCGCCGGTGCCTCCAAGGCCTCCGGCTACACGGACTGGACCGTGCTCTTCGACGGCAGCGGCCTCAACGCCTTCGGCGAGGTCGTGATCGACGAACTGCGCGTCAAGGCCGACAACGTGCTGTCCTTCATGTACCAGGAGAAGTCGAGCGGGACGACCCCCTCGGCGCTCCACGTCGTGGACTTCGCACTGCCCGCATGACCCGAATCCGCCCGTATCCGTACTCGGACAGGGGTGCGGCGGGGCGACGGGAATGTGAAGGCCGTCCCGCCGTATCCCGTTCACCTGGAGGTCCCCGCCTGATGGCCCAGCCGGTGGGAATCAAGGACGTCGCACGTGCCGCCGGAGTCTCCGTCGGCACGGTGTCGAACGTCATCAACCGCCCGGACACCGTCGCCACCGAGACCCGGGCGCGCGTGCTGTCGGCGATAGACCGGCTCGGCTACGTGCGCAGCGAGTCCGCCCGGCAGCTGCGCGCGGGACGCAGCCGGATCATGGGGCTGCTCGTCCTCGACATGGGCAACCCCTTCTTCGTGGACGTCGCCCGCGGCGCCGAGCGGGCCGCCCGCGACGCCGGGCTCGGTGTGATGGTCTGCAACAGTGCCGAGAGCGCCGGCGAGGAGGCCGAGTACCTGTCGCTCTTCGCCGAGCAGCGGGTGCGGGGCGTGCTGCTCACCCCGGCCGACGCGACCGGCCGCAACATCGCCTCCTTCCGCCGGCACGGCATCCCCTTCGTCCTCGTGGACCGCGTCTCCGAGGGCACCACCGAGTGCTCGGTCTCGGTGGACGACGTGGCGGGCGGCGCGCTCGCCGTACGGCATCTGGTCGACGCCGGTCACCGCTCGATCGCCTATGTCAGCGGTCCGCCCGGTTTCACCCAGGTGCGCGACCGCCGCACCGGAGCCCTGAACGCGCTCGCCGAGGCGGGCCTCGGCCCCGAATGCCTGCGCGAGCTGCCCACCGAACGGCTCGACGTGGCCGCCGGGCGGGACGCGGGCGCCCGCCTGCTGGGCCTCGGCGACCGCCGCCCGACCGCCGTGTTCTGCGCCAACGACCTGCTCGCCCTCGGCGTGCTCCAGGCGATGTACTCGGCGGGGGTGAAGGTACCGGAGGACCTGGCCATCGTCGGCTACGACGACATCGAGTTCGCGGCCGCCGCGGCCGTCCCCCTCACCTCGGTCCGGCAGCCCGCCGTCACCATGGGCGCGCTGGCCGCCGAGATGCTGCTGGAGGAGACCGAAGAAGGAGGGGCAGGAGGCGCGGGCGCCGGCCGGCACGAACACCGGCGGGTGGTGCTCCAGCCCGAGCTGGTGGTGCGCAGGTCCAGCCTGTCGGCGCGCTGAGCGACGGTTCAGTAACCGTGCTGAGTGCCCGTTCAGTAGCTGTTCATGATCCCCCGGGCTCCTGCACCGCCCGGACATGTGCTGAACTGGGACGCGGCCCTTACACCGATCGTCCTGGGAGCCTCCGTTGTCCGTCAGCTACCGCCAGCCCGGCGTCGTCCTCACCGACCGTCGCTTCACCGTCCCCCTCGATCACGCCGACACGGGAGGGGAGACGATCGGGCTCTACGCCCGGGAGGTCGTCGCGAGCGAGAAGGCGGACCAGGACCTGCCCTGGCTGCTCTACCTCCAGGGCGGCCCCGGCTTCGGCGCCAACCGCTTCGTCGGCAGGCCGGCCTGGCTCGGGCGGGCGCTGAAGGAGTACCGCGTCCTCCTCCTCGACCAGCGGGGCACCGGCCACTCCACCCCGGCCAACCGCCAGACGCTCCCGCTGCGCGGCGGCCCGGCCGAACAGGCCGACTACCTGGCGCACTTCCGCGCCGACTCCATCGTCCGCGACGCCGAGCTGATCCGCCGCGAGGTCACCGGCGGCGCCCCCTGGACCGTGCTCGGCCAGAGCTTCGGCGGCTTCTGCACGGTCGCCTACCTCTCCCTCGCACCGGAGGGACTCGCCGCCGCCCTGATCACCGGCGGTCTGCCCGCTCTCGACGCGCACGCCGACGACGTGTACCGCGCCGCCTACCCGCGCATGGAACGCAAGGTCGCCGCGCACTACGCCCGCTACCCGCAGGACGTCGACCGCGTCCGCCGGATCGCCGACCACCTCCTCCACCACGAGGTGACCCTCCCGAACGGCTACCGCCTGACCGTCGAGGCCTTCCAGACGCTCGGCATCCTCCTCGGCGGCGGCGAGGGCAGCCACCGTCTGCACCACCTCCTCGAAGAGGCCTTCGTCCCCACCCCGCACGGCCCGGCGCTGTCCGACGCCTTCCAGGAGGAGATGCAGGGCCAGCTCTCCTACGCCGGACATCCTCTCTACGCCCTGGTCCACGAGGCGATCTACGGCCAGGACGGCCGCCCCACCGCCTGGGCCGCCGACCGGGTGCGCGCCGAGTTCCCGCAGTTCGACGCGGCGAAGGCGCTCACCGGCGACGGACCGCTGCTGCTCACCGGCGAGACGGTCCACCCCTGGATGTTCGACACCGACCCCGCGCTGCGCCCGCTCCGCGAGACCGCCGAGCTCCTCGCCGCCCGCACCGACTGGCCGGTTCTGTACGACCCCGCGCGCCTCGCCGCCAACGAGGTCCCGGTCGCGGCGGCGATCTACCACGACGACCTGTACGTCGACACCGCCCACTCCCTGCGCACCGCCCGCGCCATCCGCGGCCTGCGCACCTGGGTCACCGACGAGTTCGAACACGACGGCGTCCGGGCCGGCGGCCCCCGCGTCCTGGACCGGCTGCTCGCCCTCGCCCGTGACGAGGCGTGACCCCTTCGTCACCGGTTAGTCTGCGGGCATGACCGAGCCGACGATCACCCAGCTCCAGCCCATGCCCGAGGACTGGCGGCGGGCCCTCGCCGTGGTGGCGCACCCGGACGATCTCGAGTACGGGTGCTCCGCGGCGGTCGCCGCCTGGACCGACGCCGGCCGCGAGGTCGCCTATGTGCTGGCGACGCGGGGCGAGGCGGGCATCGACACCCTCGCGCCCGCCGAGTGCGGTCCGCTGCGCGAGCGGGAGCAGCGGGCCAGTGCCGCCGTGGTGGGTGTGTCGACGGTCGAGTTCCTGGACCACCGGGACGGCGTCGTCGAGTACGGTCCCGCCCTGCGCCGCGACATCGCCGCCGCGATCCGCCGGCACCGCCCCGAACTGGTGATCACCCTCAACCACCGTGACACCTGGGGCGGGGTCGCCTGGAACACTCCCGACCATGTCGCGGTCGGCCGCGCCACCCTGGACGCGGCCGGGGACGCGGGGAACCGCTGGATCTTCCCGGAACTCCTCGAACAGGGCCTGGAGCCCTGGAACGGCGTGCGCTGGGTCGCGGTGGCCGGCTCCGCGACGCCCACCCATGCCGTGGACGCGTCGGCGGGACTGGAGCGGGCGGTGGGCTCGCTGCTCGAACACCGCGCCTATATCGAGGCGCTGACCGACGAGGAACCGGAAAGCTATGCACGGGGCTTCCTGACCGGGGTGGCGAAGTCGGTGGGCGAACGGTTCGGCGGCCGCCCGGCGGTGGCGTTCGAGCTGTTCAACCGATAATCGGGCAGGTCAGCCCCTGTCGAGTGCGTAGGCTGGACGGCATGCAAGACAAGACGGTGGACCGGGCCGGACTGCGCGGCGACTGCGAGAACTGTTTCGGCCTGTGCTGCGTGGCCCTGCCCTTCGCCCGCTCCGCGGACTTCGCGATCGACAAGCCGGCGGGCCGGGAGTGCCCCAACCTCGGCGCGGACCATCGCTGCGGGATCCACGCGCGACTGCGGCAGAGCGGCTTCACCGGCTGCACCGTCTACGACTGCTTCGGCGCCGGGCAGAAGGTCTCGCAGCTCACCTTCGGCGGCCGGGACCGGCGTACGGCCGCGCCCGAGGACGCCCGCCGGATGTCCGAGGTGTTCCCGGTCGTCCGGCAGCTCCACGAACTCCTCTGGTACCTCACCGAGGCGCTCGGTCTGCCCGCCGCCCGCCCGATCCACGGCGAGCTGCGCCGGACCCTGGCGAAGACCGAGGAACTCACCCGGCTGTCCCCTGAGGAACTGCTCGCCCTCGACGTCCCGGCGCACCGTCAGGACGTCAACGTGCTGCTGCTGAAGACCAGTGAACTGGCCCGGGCGGGTATCCGGGGGCGCAAGAAGGAGCGCCGGGGCGCCGACCTGATGGGCGCCCGTCTGCGGGGCGCCGACCTGCGGGGCGCGAACCTGCGCGGCGCCTGTCTGATCGCCGCCGACCTCACCGGCGCCGATCTGCGCGGAGCGGATCTGATCGGCGCGGACCTGCGCGACACCGGCCTCGCCGACGCCGACCTGACCGGCGCCTTCTTCCTGACCCAGCCGCAGCTGAACGCGGCCCGGGGGAGCGCGGGCACCAGACTGCCGGAGTCAGTCACCCGCCCCGCGCACTGGGCAGCGGGGCTCTGAGGGCGCCGACGTCGCCGCGCGCGCCTCGCCGGCCTTCGCACCGGACGGCGTCGGCGTCGGCGTCGGTGCCGGTGTGCGCCGGTCCAGGTGCATCCGCAGCCCGTCCGGCATCAGCGTCAGCCGTTCCGTGACCCGCAGCCGGTACGCCGGGTCGGGCCGCAGCTCGTAGCGGCGCAGCAGCAGCCCGAGCACCAGTGTGGCCTCGTGCAGCGCGAACTGCCGTCCGATGCAGGCCCGCGCCCCGGTGCCGAAGGGCTTGAAGGTGTGCGGGGCACGCGCGCGTACGGCCGCCGCGTCGAAGCGGTCCGGGTCGAACCGGTCGGCGTCCGGCCCCCAGGCCTCCGGATCCCGGTGCAGCATGGCCGTCAGGATCAGCGCCCAGCCGCCCCGCCGCATCGGGTGCTCCCCGCCCAGCACGGTGTCCGCCCGGGCCTCGCGCGCGAACGCGGGCGCCGTCGGCCACAGCCGCAGCGCCTCGTCGAGGACCCGGCGGACGTAGCGCAGCTTCGCGACCTGCTCGTACCCCGGCACGGCGGCGTCCCCCCACACCCGGTCCACCTCGGCGCGGGCGCGGGCCGCGATCTCGGGGTGGCGGGACAGATAGTGCAGGGCGAAGGAGAGCGCGCCCGAGGTGGTCTCGTGGCCGGCGACCAGGAAGGTGACGACCTGACGGCGCACGTTCTGCGCCGACAGCCGTTCGCCCGTCTCCGGGTGGGCGGTGTCGAGCATCCGGTCGAGCAGGTCGCCGTCCCCGCCGCCGTCGTCGCGGCGCGCCCGCACCAGCTCGTCGACCGTGCGGTTCAGGTAGGCGATGTCGGCCTCGTTGCGGCGCGTGGCCCGGCGCAGCAGGGCGGGGGAGGGCACGGTGTTGAGGCGCTGCGCGTAGGTGAGGGTGCCCACCATCGCCGTCACGAAGGGGTGCGGCCGGGCGCGCTCGAAGGACGCGAAGTCGTGCCCGAAGCCGGTGCGGGCGATCGTCTCCAGGGTCAGTTTGGTCATGTCGCCGGGTACGTCCACCGCCCGGCCCGCGGCCAGCTCGCGGTCCCAGTGGCCGGTGAGCCGCTCCGCCACGTCCAGCATCATCGGGTGGTAGGCCGCCATCGCCTCCCGGCTGAACCCCGGAGCCAGGACGTCGTGGGCCAGCTGCCAGTTGGGTTCGTGGTTGTACGCCGTGAACAGGGCGTCCCCGACGACGGGCCGCAGATTGGCGATGCCCAGCCCCACATGCTTGGCGAACCGCGTCTCGTCGGCCATGTCGGCGGCCAGGCCGGCGCCCCAGACGAAGACGAACTCCCGGTTGAACGCCTTGCGGCGGAAGATCGGCCCCAGCTGCCCGGCGTACCGCAGGGAGTCCTGGAGGGGCGTGCGCCGGCTCGCGCCCAGCACATCGCCGAGCAGGGGGAGCCGGCGCGGCGGATGAGGTATGCGCTCCAGTTCGGGCCAGCCGAGCTCCGCGCTGCGGAACCCCTTCGGCAGGACGTCCCCCCGCGCGGGCCCCGTCGTCCCCGTCGACCCTGTCGTGGCCGGCCCACCCGTCGTCCCCGTCGTCTCCGCCATGACGCGATCTCCCTTGATGCAGCGGCAGGTTGAGCATGTTGTACGTGGGTTCAATAGCGGGCTCAGTCTGCTGCCGCTGTTGAACCGGCGTCAAGTAAAGTGCGGGGATGGCCGCGAACCAGGGGGAGCGCACCCGGCGCCGACTCAGCACCGAGGAGCGCAGGGAGCAGCTCCTGTCGGTCGGCGCACGGCTGTTCTCCGAGAGCCCGTACGACGACGTGTGGATCGAGCAGGTCGCCGAGATCGCCGGGGTCTCCCGGGGGCTGCTGTACCACTACTTCCCCACCAAGCGGGACTTCTTCGCGGCGGTCGTGGAGCGCGAGAGCCGGCGGATGCTGCGCATGACGGCGGCCGTTCCCGGTGTCCCGGTGCGTAAACAGCTGGCGTCCGGCCTCGACACCTACCTGGCGTACGTGGCGGCCCACGCCCACGGCTACCGGGCCTTCCACCGCGCCGACGCCTCCGGTGACCAGGCCGTGCGCCGGGTCTACCGGCAGGCGCTCGCGGCACAGGAGCGGCAGATCCTGGCGGCGCTCGGCGCCGACCCGGAGTTCGGTCCGGTCTTCGAGGAGCGCCCCGACGTGCGGCTGGCGGTGCGCGGCTGGCTGGCGTTCACGACGGCGGTCTGTCTGGAGTGGCTGCGGGGGTCGGACCTGTCACGGGAACAGGTGGGGGAGTTGTGCGCGCGGGCGCTGCTGGGGGTCATCGCAGGCCCGGCGTGATCATCGGCCGGGGGACCCTGCGCCCTCGTTGCCGAGGCCGGGCGGCCGGTGTCCCGGTCGGACATGGTGCGGTCACGGTGCGGTCATGGTTGGCGAACACCCGGATCTCCGATAGGTTAGGCAAGGCTTACCTAAGGAGGATTTGGGATGGGTGACAGCCAAAGCTGGGCGGCCGTGCCTGCCGCCGCCGAGCGGGCCCGTTCGGTACTCGCGGCCTCATGGTCCTGCGCGGTGACCGCGGACGGCGGGCGCGAGGAGTTCGTCGGCGCGCACACCGTCGACGAGGACGGCCGGGTGATCCTGCACGTGCCCGAGGACAGCACCCTGCTGACGGCCGCGATCTGCGCGCCCCGCGGCGAGCCGTCCGCCGTGCTGGAGTTCGCGGACGTGGCGCCCGTCCCGGTCCGCGGCCGTATCCGCGCTCGGCTCTGGCTGGCCGGCTGGTTCACCCCCGAGGACGGCCACCTCGCCTTCCACGCCACCCGTGTCGTACTCAAAGAGCCCACCGGTGCGGTCGTCGTCGACCTCCAGGAGTTCGCCGACGCCGAGCCCGACCCGCTCGCCACCGCCGAGGCGCACCTGCTCACGCATCTCGCCGACGCCCACCCCGACGCCGTGGAGCGTCTCACCCGGCTCGTCCAGCGGGACTGCCTGCACGGCGCCGTCCGGGTCCAGCCGCTCGCCGTCGACCGGCACGGACTGACGCTGCGCATCGAGCGCGCCCGCGCCCACGGCGACGTACGCCTGCCCTTCCACGCGCCCGCCGACGACGTCGGCCAGCTCACCGAGCGCATGCACGTCCTGCTCACCCAGGCGGCGGCCGCCGCCTGCCCCCGAGCCCTACAGCGGCAGCGCACAGACGGCGACGGGTGACGCGAACGGCTCGCCCGCGAGCCGCAGTTCACCGTCGGTGCCGTCCACCCGGAAGACGCTGACCGTGCCGGAGCGCTGGTTGGCCGCGAACAGCAGGCCGCCGTCGGGGGAGAGGGCGATCTGCCGGGGGAAGTCGCCTTCCACCGGCACCGTGCCGAGCAGCCGCAGCCGGGCCCCGTCCGCCTCCACCGCGTAGCGGGCGAGCGTGTTGTCGCCGCGGTTGGCGAGGAAGGCGTACCCGCCGTCCGGCGTGACCGCCAACTGCGCCGGGTAGTTGGTGTCCGCCTTCGCGCCCGTGGACTGCGGCCTCCCGATCGTTAGCCGGCCGCTCGACGGCTCGTACGCGCAGACCGCGACCGAGTCGTCCGCCTCGTCGGCGAGATAGGCGTACCGGCCGCCGGGATGGAACGTGAGGTGCCGTGGACCGGCGCCCGCCCGGGTGTGCGCCTGCGCGACCTCCGTGAGCGTCCCGGTCTGCTCGTCCAGGCGGTAGCTGTACACCGTGTCCGTGCCGAAGTCGACGGCGAGGACATGGCCGCCGTCCGGAGCCGTGATGAACTGGTGTGCGTGCGGCCCCTGTTGGCCCGACCGGGGTGCCGGACGGCTGTGCGTCACCCGGTCGGTGCGCTCGCCGAGCGCCCCCGAGACGGTGATCGGGTGCACGGCCACGCTGCCCGAGCCGTAGTCCGCGCTCAGCAGCCACCGGCCGCCCGGATGGACCGACAGGTGGCAGGTGTGCGCCCCGCCCGTCGGTCGGCCGCCCAGCACCTTCCCGTCGGACAGCCGCACGGCGGTCACCGCGCCCCGCTCCCGTTCGTTCACCGCGTACAGCGTTCCGCCGTCCGGGTGCACCGCGAGATACGACGGGTCCTGGACACCCGTGATCGTGCCCCGCCCGGTGATCCGCCCCGAGGCGGGGTCGTACGAGGCGACACCGATGCCCTTCCCGCCGCCCTCGGCGGAGGTGTAGGTGCCCAGGTAGAGCGGGCGGGGGCCGGCGGAACTCCGCGAGGGATCCGGGGCGGCGGACGCCGAAGCCGACGGCTGCCCGGGCGGCGCGGCCTGCGGTGAGCCCTGGCTCTTCGCCGCGCCACCGTCGCTGTCGCCGCCACTGCCGCACCCGGCGAGGACCGACGCGGCGGCCGCGCCGCCGAGCATCCCGACGAAGCCGCGCCTGCTCCGGCCTGCGCCGACCTCCCGGCTCGGCCCGGGGCCGGGGGAACCCCGGCGCGCCGCTTCCGTCCCACTGCCCATGCCCGCACCTCAGGTCGTCGTACGCCTCCGCCGTGACAGCCACCTTGACCCGGCCGGGCCGTCGAACGCAAAAGCGGACCCCTGCGGGTGCCGCGGAGCGGCCAGGGCGGCCGCAACGGGTCCGGGCCCCGGACGGGACCCCGCGCCGCCCCCGTCCGGGGCCGACTCAGGAAGAACGCCGGCCGAACCCCGTACGGTCCCGCCACAGCTGGTCCTGCACTCCCAGCCGCTCGCGCAGCCGGTTCAGCCGGGGCATCCGCGCACGCTGCTCACGGCTGTTGCGGTCCAGCTCCTCCAGGAGACGGCGGGAGCGGTGCTCGGTGTCGAGCTCGTCGATGATGCGGGTGGCCTCGGTCAGCGCCGCGCCGTGCAGCTGCCACTGGCGCGCGTCGTGCTGGAGCTGCTCCAGCAGCAGCTGGGCGAGCTTGTCGCGGGTGGCCGCGGCCTGCCGCAGCTCGGCGGTGAGCCGCTCCTCGGCGGCGTCCGCGTTGAGGCTGACGCTCGTGGTCACCAGTACCGCGAAGCTGACCACCGCGTCGGCGATCTCGGACAGCAGCCGCTCCACGACCTCGCCGGTCCCGTCCGGGAACAGCGGCTGCGGCTCGCGCTCCTTGGCGAGATCGGTGAGGGTCCGGGCGAGCACCCGCAGCACGACCGTGCAGATCTCCAGCGTGTCCAGACCGGTGCGCAGCACCACCCGGTGCAGCAGCCCCTCACGCACGCGTGGATTGAACCGCAGGCTGTCCTCGGCCTGCCGCAGGGCCGCGTCCACCTGGACGATGTCGTGGTCCAGGCGGCGTGCCTCGTGCAGCCGGGCGGCCGCCTGCTCCACCGGGGTACGGCCCGAGGCCTCCTCGCCGATGCGCAGCATCAGCTGGCGCAGCCGGCGGGCCAGCCCCTCGATCGACTCGCCCGCCTCCTCCACCCACACCGGGGGCGGCAGCAGCAGATTGCAGCCGAGCCCGACGAACGCGCCGATCAGCGTCTCCACCACGCGCGCCCACGCCGTGTCCCCGACGGTGGTCACGCCCAGCACCAGCATGGCGCTGATCGCCACTTCGGGGACGTACTCGTCGACCCGCACCAGATGCCCCACCGCCAGCGAGGACACGATCAGCAGCGCGAGGCTCCACCAGGTCAGACCCACCAGCAGGCTGAAGGCGATGGCCACGAGCACACCGGCCACCACGGCGTTCACCCGGCGGATGCCGTTGGTGAGCGTCGCGTACAGGGTGACCTGGACGACGAGCAGCGCGGTCAGCGGCGCGGTGAGGGGCAGCGCCTCGGGACTCAGGCGCAGCGCGATGACATAGGCGATCGTCGCCGCGGTGGCGGACCGCACTGCCTGGACGACGACGGGTTCCCGGTGGCGCTGTACCAATCGCACGAGCGGTGCCGCTCGCTCACGAACTTCTTCTTGCATCGACAGTCCAGTTCCCCTTCCCCCGCGGCCTCGAACGTTTCTTCACCACCTCGCGGCACGCGAGGGCCGACCGGCTGCCTCGATCGGCCGCATCGAGGACCGTGGCTGTCCGCAAGTGAGCCTAGATTGATCTCATCGGCCGGGGAAGACACCGGATACGCACGACGGAGGGGGAACTCCATGGCGGACAAGGCAGCCGGGTCGGAGGAAGCGGTCACGGCCGACCGGGCCGACGGGGCGGGCACGCCGGACCTCGAGGTCCTCACCAGGGCGCACGCCTACCTGCGGGAGGTGGTCGCGGCGGTCGGCGACGAGCAGTGGGGAGCCGCGACCCCGTGCGAGGCGTGGACGGTACGCCAGGTGCTCAACCACGCCCGCATCGACCAGCAGGGCTACGGCCTCGCGCTCACCGGAGGGCGGCCCGACAGCGACCCGTTCCACCCGGCCGACGCGCTCGACGGCGATCCGGCGGCCGAGCTGGCGAAGGTGCTGGACGCGGTGGCCGGGGCGTACGCCGCGCTGCCCGCGGGCACCGGGCAGGTGCCGACGCCGCTGGGCCCGCTGCCGCTGCCCCTCGCCATCGGCGCCGCCGCGATGGACGCGGCCGTGCACGCCTGGGACATCGCCGTGGCCACCGGCCAGGACCGTCCCCTGCCGGCCGCGACGGCCGAGGGGATCGGGCCGGCGGCGGAACACCTCGTGGACCACCTGCGCGACTCGTACCAGGTCTTCGCCCCGGCGCGGGAGACCCCGGACGGCCACGACCGGTCGGCGACGCTGCTGGCCTTCCTCGGCCGCGACCCGCGCTGGTCCCCGCGCGCGAACTGAAAGGCGTCGCGTAGGCGGGGCCGGGGGGCCCCCCCACCCCCCCCCCGCCCGCCGGGGGGGCCCCGCCCCCCCCCCCCGCCCCCCCCCCCCCCCAGGCCCGCGCCGCCCCTTCCCCCGCGTCGCCGGTCGGCGAGCGTGCTGGCCTTCCCCGGCCGCGCCCCGCGCTGGTCCCCGCGGGCGAACGAAAGGGCGGCGCGGAGGGGGGGGGGGGGGCCCCGCCTACGCCTCGCCGGCCGGCGTGGACGGCCACGCCCCTGCCGCCGGCCCTCCCAGCGCACAGGCCCGGGCGACCCGTTCCGCACGGTTGGCCGCGCCCCGCCGCGTGGACGGGCGCCGCAGGTGACAGGTCACGCCGTCCCCGGGTGAGAGGTCTCGCGGGCGGCGGCCGGCACCGGGGAAGCGGGCGATGTTCGTCCGGCACCGCATCGCCGCCGAGTCCCGAGGTGTGGCGGCTGCCGGACGCCGGTGCCCGCGTGCACGTGTGCGGCGACGGTTCACGGAAGGCGCCGGGCGTCCGGGAGGCGGTTCCGTACGCTGTACCGGGACCGCACGCCCGGCGCCGGTGACACGGCCGCCGAGGCGTGGCTCGACGGGCTGATCGCGGACGGCCGTCATGTGGAGGACGTCCACGCGGCGGGGTGACCGGGAGGAAGGAGCGGGCGGGGTGGCGGATTCCTGGGAGCGGGCCCGGAGCGTCCTGGCGGCGGCGGGCATCCCGCCCGACCGGCTGGCCCAGGTGGGGCCGCTCGGCGGCGGCACGTACAACACCGTCGAGGAGATCCGTCTGACGGACGGCGGCCACTACGTACTGAAGGTCGCGCCCACGGCGCCGGGCCTGAGCCACGAGATTCGACTGCTGTCCGCGGAGGCGGAGTTCTGCCGCGGGGCGGCCCTGGCCGACGTGCCGGCGCCGCGGGTGGTGGCCCTCGACGGGCAGTGGCTGCTGATGACGGTGTGCCCGGGCGACCCCTGGGGCGAATCGTCGGTTCCCACCGAACGGGCCGATCTGCGCAGGGAGTTGGGGAGCCAGCTGGCCCGGCTCCACCGGGTGACCGGGCCGGGCTTCGGCTACCCTTCCGGCGCCTTGGGCCCGCTCGCCCCCGACTGGCGCACGGCGTTCACGGGGATGTTCGACGCCCTCCTCGCCGACGCCCGCAACTACGGCGCCTGGCTGCCCCGTCCCGCCGACGAGGTGGCCGCCGTCGCGCGGGCCGCGTACGACGCCCTGGACGAGGTGACCGTCGCCCGCCTCGTCCACTTCGACCTGTGGCCGGGCAACATCCTGGTCGACCGGGCCGGCGCGACACCCCGGATCGGGGGCCTCGTCGACGGCGAGCGCATGTTCTGGGGCGACCCCCTCGCGGACTTCGTCTCGGCGGCGCTGCTCGGGGACATCCGGAAGGACGAGCCGTTCCTGGAGGGGTATCGCGGGGCCGGAGGGCACGCCGTGTTCGACAGGTCCGAGCGGCTGCGGCTCGCCCTGTACCGCGCCTACCTCTACCTGATCATGCTCATCGAGACGGTCCCACGGGCGTACGGCACGGATCACGACCGCTGGCTGCGCGAGACGGTAGCGCCGGAGCTCCTCGCGGCACTGGACGAGATCGAGTCCGTGGGCGTCTCTTAGCTCACATCGTGAACTAAGGGTTGGAGGAATGTCGCGTGAGGCTGCCCGCAGGGGTATGTTGCAGGTCGGGCAGGGGGCGAAGGGGAGCGACATGACGGGGCGGAACGGGCGCACGGTACGCGACCTGAGGCGGGCCAACCGTACGGCCGTGCTGCAACGGCTCTACTTCGACGGGCCCCTCAGCCGCTTCGAACTCGGCCCGACCACCGGTCTGAGCTCCGGCTCGGTGAGCAATGTCGTCGCCGACCTGGTCGCCGACGGACTGGTCGAGGAGGCCGGCAGCGTCGACTCCGACGGCGGCCGCCCGCGCATCCTGCTGCGCGTCGTCCCCACCAGCGGGCACATGATCGGCGTGGATGTCGGCGAGACCCGGGTGCGGATCGAGCTGTTCGACCTCACCCTCACCGAACTCGCGCGGGTGGAAATGCCGTTGGAGCAGCGGCGGTACGAGGTCGACGGGATCGTCGGGCACATCGGGGACGGCGTCGCCGAGGTGCTGGGCGCCGCCGGCATCGGCCCGGAACAACTGCTCGGGGTCGGTATCGGCGTCCCGGGCATCATCGAGCACACCCCGGAGCGGGGCGCCGTCGTGCACGGCCAGACGATCGGCTGGGACGCCGTCCCGCTGGAGGCGCTGCTGCGCGAGAGCTCCCTCCTCCCCGAGAGCGTGCCCTACTTCATCGACAACGGCGCCAAGACCCTCGGCCAGGCCGAGATGTGGTTCGGCGGCGGACGCGGTGCGCACAACGCGGTCGTCGTCCTCTTCGGCTCGGGGGTCGGCGCCTGTCTCGTCACGCCCGAGGTGGAGCACGGCCGGGCAGTCGAGTGGGGGCATCTGACCGTACGGGTGCGGGGCCGCCGCTGCCGGTGCGGAGCCCTCGGCTGTCTGGAGGCGTACGCGGGCGCCGAGGCGCTGCTGGAACGCTGGCGGGAGCAGGGGGGCCGGCCGCCGGAGGGCGCGGACGAGGAGAGCGCGCTGACCGCGATGCTCAGCGCCGCCTACCCCCTCGGGAACGCGGAGGCACCCGACCCCGTGGCGCTCGAGGTGCTGGAGGAGACGGCCGAGTACCTCGGCGCCGGTCTGTCCGACCTGATCAACCTCTTCCAGCCCGAGCGCATCCTCATCGGCGGCTGGGCCGGACTCCAGCTCGGCGCCCGCTTCCTGCCCGCCGTACGCCGCCACGCCACCGCGTACGCGCTGCGCCACCCCGCGCAGAAGGTCACCGTGGAACTCGGGCGGCTCGGCCCCGACGCGGTCACCGTCGGCGCGGCGATCCTCCCGCTCGCCGACTTCTTCGCCCGGGGCGGCCGACGCCCCGAACCCACACCCGCCGGCCCGGCCCCCGCCTGGCGCACGGTCCTGGAGGAACGCGCCCCACGGTGAGCCCGCGCCGGCCGGGCCTTGCGTGGAGTCGGCGCCGGCCGCCCCGCGCCGGGTTCGTTTCGGCCGGCGGTGGCGCGTCTCATGTCCAGACCGTGTCGCCACCGTCGCGACCGGTGCGCCGGACGTCCGGCCCCGCCCGCGTGCGCCCGGCCACGCCGCCACGTTTCGCTGATCACCGTGGAGGTACTCGCCTCCTCGCCCGGACGATCGCCGCCCGGGAAAGTCGCCCGCGCCCGGCGCGGCGCGACGGGGAAGGGAGGACGTCGTGGCCGCACAGCGCCCCGAAGGCCCCGGCGAGAACGGCACGCCGATACCGCGCGACCCGCCGGACCAGCAGGCCGACGGAGGAGAGGATCCCTGGGACATCGCCAACCCCGAGCGGGCCGCCGGATCCGGCGGGTCCGGTGCGTCGGGCGAGTCCGGTGGGGACGTGGAGAACGCTCCGGACGTTCCCGACACCGACGAGGCGGGTACCGGCCGGCAGGGTGCGCCCCGCGCGGGCAGCGGCCAGACCGACCAGCCCGTGCCCGAAGAGCCGGCCGACTGAGGAGCCGGCAAGGGTACGGCCGACCGGAATCCGCTCATGGCCCGTCCACCACCTCCGGGCCCATCGAGCTGACCGGCCGCCGTGCCGCGCGCCTCGCCCCGAACTCCACCCTCGAGGTGTACGAGAACGCCGGGCACGGCCTCTTCGCCACCCACGCCGACCGCCTCACCGTGGATCTGCGGAAGTTCGCGGCCGGGGGCTGACCCGGTGTCCCGCTACGCGAACGCGTTCACACCGGTCAGCCGCGCCGACAGCTCCCACAGCCGGGCCGCCTGCTCCGGATCCGTCGCCCAGTCCTTGACGCCGACCCGCTCGCCGTCCGCCGGGGCGGGCTCGGCGATGTCGCAGTCCTCGAGGTAGACGCCGCCCATACCGGCCAGCTGCGGCGAGGTGGCCGCCCACACCTGGGTGGCCGCGCCCTGCTCCGGGGTCTTGAAGCCCTCGACGTCGAGCACGTTGCCGTCCTCGTCGATCCAGCCGCGGTCCACCATCTCCTGCTTCGGCAGATGCCGCTGGAGGGGCGTGAGAATGCCCCCGGGGTGGAGGGAGAACGCCCGGACGCCCCGGTCCCGGGCCAGCCGGTCGAGGTGGCCGGCGAACAGCACGTTCGCGGTCTTGGCCTGCCCGTACGCCTCCCACTTGTCGTAGCCGTCGCGCCAGTGGACGTCGTCCCAGCGCATCCCCGAGAAGTGGTGGCCGCGCGAGGACACCGAGACGATCCGGGCGCCGCCGGGCTCGATCGCCGGCCAGAGCCGGTTGACGAGGGCGAAGTGGCCGAGGTGGTTCGTGGCGAACTGGGCCTCCCAGCCGGGGCCGACGCGGGTCTGCGGGCAGGCCATGATCCCGGCGCTGTCGATGACGAGGTCGATGGTCCGGCCGGACGCGAGGAACCGGTCGGCGAAGGCGCGCACGCTCTCCAGGTCGCCGAGGTCGAGGGTGTCCGTCTCGACGCCGGCGAGGCCGGCGAGGTTCTCGCGGGCGGTGTCCGGGCGGCGCGCGGGCACGACGACCCGGGCGCCGGCCTTGGCCAGCGCGCGCGTGGTCTCCAGTCCGAGGCCGGAGTATCCGCCGGTGACGACGGCCAGCTTCCCGGTCAGGTCGATGCCCCGCAGGACGTCGTCTGCGGTGCTCGTGGCGCCGAAGCCCGAGCCGATCTTGTGCTGTGCGGTGTCGCTCATGTCCGGAACGCTACGGATTGGAGTGCACTCGAAGTCAAGCGCCCGAGGTGGAGCGCCCGAGGCCGAGCGCTCATGTGTGGGGGCGGGGGAGCCGCGGGGGTCCGGTCCGCGCGGACAGGGGAAAGCCCCGACCGGACGGGGGAATCACGGTCGGGGCGGTCCGAGTGTGGGCGCGGACGGCGGTCGCCTCTCGGCGAAAGGCTCCACAGGGCTTCAGCCGAACGATCGTCCCGGTGGGCAAAAGGTGAGGCCCGGGGACACTGTCCCGTCCGCACCCACGAGTGGTTCAACGGAGAACTTCCTATGGGTGTTCCCCGGGTCCGCGGCCACGCGCGGTTATGCCCGTCACCCGCCCCGGGGTACCCGCGCGGATCACCGTCCCTCAGGCCAGCGGGCTGTCCCGCAGGGAGGCCAGCAGCTCGGCGGGATCGGCGTACACCGCTTCCGCGCCCGCCTCCAGCAGGTCGGCGCGGGGGATGCCGCCGCACAGCACGCCCACGCAGCGCACCCCGGCCCGGCGGCCGGCCCGCATGTCCCACACGGTGTCCCCGACGAACACCGCCGTTTCGGCGGGCGCCCCGGCCAGCTCCAGCGCGTGTTCCACGGGTTCCGGAGCGGGCTTGCCCTCCTCGACGTCGTCCGCGCTCGCGGTCGCGGCGATGACCTCGTCGGCATCGATGGCGCGCCGCAGGGCGGACAGCTCTGCTCCGCTCGCGGAGGTGGCGAGCACGACCGTCCAGCCGTCGTCGTGCAGCCTGCGCAGCAGCGGACCGGCGTCCCGCAGCGCCGGCAGCCGGTCGAAGTACTGCCCGTAGAGGGCCTTGTGGGCGGCGCTGATGCGGGCGTCCTCGTCCTGGTCCCGGTCGTCGCCGAGCAGGTGGGCGATGAGATCGTCGGAGCCCAGCCCGACCGCCCGGTGCACCGCGTGCATCGGGACCCGGTGGCCCGCCTGTCGGAAGGCCTCCCACCAGGTGGTGACGTGCAGGTGGTTGGTGTCGACCAGGGTGCCGTCGACGTCGAACACGGCGGCGCGTGTCATCACAGGTCCTTTCTCTCGCCCCCCGGGTACCACCTCAGGAACCCGTCACGCCCGCCGGTACCCGCCCCTCCCGCGTCCAGGCCAGCAGGTCCGTGAGCGGCCAGGCGTTCACGATCCGTTCCTCCGGCACCTCGCACTCCTCGGCCCGCGCACAGCCCAGGATCTGCCAGTCCAGCTGGCCGGGCGCGTGCGCGTCGGTGTCGACCGAGAACAGCACGCCCGCCTCCACGGCCCGGCGCAGCAGCCGGCGTGGCGGGTCGAGCCGCTCGGGCCGGCTGTTGATCTCGACGGCCGTACCGGACTCCGCGCACGCGGCGAACACCGCGTCCGCGTCGAACTCCGACTCCGGCCGTCCCCGCCCGGTCACCAGCCGGCCGGTGCAGTGGCCGAGGATGTCGGCGTGCGGGTCGCGTACGGCGTTCACCATGCGGCGCGTCATCGCGCGGGACTCCATGCGCAGCTTGGAGTGCACGGACACGACCACCACGTCGAGCCGCTCCAGCAGCTCCGGCGCCTGGTCCAGCGACCCGTCGTCGAGGATGTCGCACTCGATACCGGTGAGCAGCCGGAACGGCGCCCAGGTGGCGTTGAGCTCCTCGACCACCTCAAGCTGCCGGCGCAGCCGCTCGGGCGAGAGCCCGCGGGCCACCGTCAGACGGGGTGAGTGGTCGGTCAGCACGGCCCACTCGTGGCCGAGCGCGGCCGCGGTCCGGCCCATCTCGTCGATGGGGCTGCCGCCGTCCGACCAGTCGGAGTGCAGATGGCAGTCCCCGCGCAGCAGCTCCCGCAGCCGTGCGCCGGCGCCGTCCGTGAGCGGCTTGCCCGCCTCGTCCTCCAGCGTGCGCAGATAGGACGGCGTCTCCCCGGCGAGCGCCTCGCGTGCCACCTGGGCGGTCTTCGGACCCACGCCCTTCAGCGCCTCCAGGGTCCCGGCCCCGGCCCGCTCGCGGACCTCCTCCGCGGGCAGCCGCGACAGGACCCGGGCCGCCGTGCGGAAGGCCTTCACGCGATAGGTCGGCGCCAGGGACCGTTCCAGCAGGAAGGCGATCCGGTCCAGGGCTTCGACGGGATCCATCGCCACCTCCTGGCTCCAGAGTTCCCCACCCGCGCGCCGTCCGCACCAGGAAATCGGATGATTCGCGGGGTCTGGTTCCGTTTTATCCTCTATGGCATGACCGAAATCGCGAGCCTCCGTATCTCCCAGCCGCGGATCATGGTGCTCGGGGTCCAGCCGGGCCTGTCGCCGTTCCGCATCGTGGAAATCGACTCCGAGGTGGTCGGCGAGGCGAGGGACGTGACCGACGTCCTCGAGATCGCCGCCGCCTACGGAATCACGGTTCACGACCTCGACGACCCCGACGTCGTGCGATGGGTGGGCGGGGACCGGTACACCTGGAGGCCGCGCTGACGGCGGTCAGGCCCCCTCGCGAGCCCCCCTACGCAGGTGCCGTTCCCGGGCGTGCACCGCACGGCTCATCCGGCGGCCCACGAGCAGGTATCCGATCAGGGCGCCCGTGGTGTTGAGGATGACGTCGTCGATGTCGAAGGCGCGTCCGGTCACCACCGCGCCCTGGGCGAACTCCACCATCAGCATGACGGTCGCGGTCAGCAGCAGCACCCGCAGCAACCCGCGCGCCCGGGGCGCGACCACCGGCACCAGGACGCCGAAGGGCACGCCGAGCAGTATGTTCCCGCCGATCTGCTTCACCGCGTCGCGGAGTTCGGGCTGGTCGAGGTAGGCACGCAGGGAGTCACCCGGACGCAGGTTGGAGTGCACCAGTGCCGCGGAGGCGGGTGACGGCTCCAAGGTCAGCCGGGCGAGCACGACGGCGAACGCCACCATGAACGCGAAGGCGAACAGCATCGCCAGCAGCCGGAGCGGGAGCGGCAACGGCCGACGCTCGGCGCGTGCCGCCTTCTTCGACGAACCCGCCTTCGAGCCGGACTTTGAGCTGGGCCTCGAGCCCGCCTTCGAGCCGGGCCTCGTGCCGGGCTTCGAGGCCGGCTTCGGGCCGGATTTCGAGCGCGTCCAGAAGGGGAAACCGCGCTTGGGGCCCGACTTCCCGGCCCCGTTCTTCGGCGGGGCGGGCTCCTCCGTCCTGGTGGCGCGTGGGCGGAACACGGCAAGCGGACGTAGAGCTGCACGGGCCATTCGGTCCTCCAATTGGCAACTTCCCTGCGTGATAGGGCGATTACCCCCGAACGGCCGAGGGATGCGGTTCCGCCGCGCTGACGCCTGGCCCCGGTCTCGCCCACGTCGTCGCGCACGCCGTGAACGAGACCGGTTCGGGCACCACCCCGGGTGGCCGGTCAGGCGTGGTACGTCACCTTCACCTCCGTGAAGCCGAGGGAGCGCAGCAGCCCCTGGAGCATGTCGGTGGTGTTGGTCTCGGCGCGCGCGATCAGCTCGCTCTCCTTCGCCGCCTCGCCGATGTGCTTGACCGCCAGCTTCTGCACGGCCTGCTCACCGCTCGGGTTGTCGGAGAAGAGGTCGCCGAGGCGGTCGAACAGCCCGCGCTGCTTGGAGACGGCGTAGGAGCGGTCGGGGTCGAGCGCCGGTGTGCCGAGCAGGGCGTGCGGCAGCCGGAGCGTGGCCGAGGTGCGGTCGTCGTCGACCGTCACGTCCTTGTCGCCGACCTTGCCGAGGTCGACGTAGGCGTCCACGGTGCCCGCCCCGACGTACAGGGTGCGGGTGCCGCGGATCGCGTCGGGGAGATATTTGGCGTCCTTCTCCAGGTCGACGACGACCTGGAAGTTCCCGGAGGCGGCGTCGTAGCGGCTCATGTCCTGGATGGATTCCAGCAGGGCGGGGCCCGAGCGGTCGTGGGTCTCGGTGCCGAAGAAGTCACGCAGTCCCGGCAGCAGGCTCAGCCGGATCCCGGCGAACATCACGACGAGTACGACCACGACGGCGGTGAGCACCTTGGCCCAGCCGGGCATGCGCCGGGGGAGGCGTGTGGGGGGCTTCTCGGGCTTGGTGTCAGTCGTCATGCGACGGCCCTCCTTCCTCCAGTCCGGATGCCCGTCAAATCCCCTGTCAGACCGGGCTGTTGACAACCTGTGACAGTGAGGGCACGGATGGCCTGCCGCTCAGGTGAGCGTGCCGGTGCGTGCCGCGAGGTCACCCCGGGAGGCCGGGGGAGGGTCCCGCCCCGTCGGCCCGGTCCCGGCGGTTCCACCCGGTTGGCCCCGCGGCAGGCGACGACCGGTTTCCCCGGGGTCCGAGGGACCGCGAGTGACGTCGAGTGACCGGGCGGGACTCCCACGTACTCCTGAGGGTGGGCAAAACGGACCCGGTCCGTAGCATGAGAGCTCCCGCCCCAGCCGGACATGATCAGCGAGGAGCCGATCGTGCGAGACATCTCCGTGTTCAGCGGCAGTGCCCACCCCGAGCTGGCCGCCGAGGTCTGTGCCCACCTCGGCGTGCCTCTGAGCCCCACCCGCCTCAGCAGGTTCGCCAACGACTGCCTGGAGGTCCAGCTCCAGGCGAACTGCCGGGAACGGGACGTCTTCCTGGTCCAGCCCCTGGTCCGGCCCGTGCAGGAGCACCTCGTCGAGCTGCTGCTGATGTGCGACGCGGCCCGTGGGGCGTCGGCGGGCCGGATCACCGTCGTCATGCCGCACTACTCCTACGCCCGCTCCGACAAGAAGGACGCGCCCCGCATCTCCCTGGGCGGACGCCTGGTCGCGGACCTGATGGCGGCGGCCGGCGTCCACCGGGTCCTCGCCATGACCCTGCACTCGCCCCAGGTGCACGGCTTCTTCTCGATGCCCGTGGACCACTTGCACGCCCACCGGGAGCTGGCCGCCCACTTCCGCCGCTACGACCTCACCCGCACCACCGTGGTCTCGCCCGATCTCGGCAACGCCAAGGAGGCCGCCGCCTTCGCGAGGATGATCGGCGCCCAGGTGGCGGCCGGCGCCAAACAGCGGTACGCCGACGACCGGGTCAGTATCAGCGCGGTGATCGGCGAGGTGGCCGGGCGGGACGTGATCGTCCTCGACGACGAGATCGCCAAGGGCAGCACGGTCCTGGAACTGCTGGACCGGCTACGGGAGTTGGAACCTCGGTCGATACGGGTGGCGTGCACGCACGGTCTGTTCGCGGCCGGTGCCCTCAAGCGGCTCAGCGAGCAGAGCGACGTGCTGGAGATCGTGTGCACCAACACCGTGCCGGTGCCCGCCGAGGAGCACACCGAGAAGCTGCGGATCCTGTCCATCGCGCCCGCCCTCGCGGAGGCGGTGCGCCGTATTCACAACGGTGAGTCCGTCAGCGCCCTGTTCGACGCGGCGCGCGGCCAATAGCCCGGGATCGGGATCGGGATCCGGATCGGGACCGGGATCCGGACCGGGATCGGGGGGATCACGGGATCGGGAGGAGCGCTTCGAGCGCCGTCATAACGTGCCGGAGGTGGCCTCGGGCTGTTCCAGGGCCGCGTCCAGCGTCGTGGCGGGCGGCAGCAGCCGGTACAGCCCCGTGGCCCGCAGGATCCGCAGGGTGAGCCGATGGGTGCAGACGAGGTGCAGATGACCGCCGTGGTCGAGGACGCGGCGGCGGGCCCGGTACAGCAGGCGCAGCCCGGAGCAGTCGAAGAACTCGATCCGGCTCAGGTCGATCACGATCCGGGGCGCCGGGCCGCCGGTCGCGTCGTCGAGGTGCGGGGTGATCTCGGTCGCCGCGACGATGTCGATCTCGCCGCGGAACTCCAGCACCGTGTACCCCCGGTCCTCGCGGACGCGCAGATGCGGGGTGTCCGCTGCGGGTTTCTCCAGCACGACGACATCGCCTCCAACCCGCTCCACCGGTCGGGAGCCTCCAACGGCCGGGGAGCAGACAGCAGTTCCCCGCCCCAGCAAGTTACCCCCGATCGAGTGAATTCCAGCATGTTCGATTGACATATGTCTTCGAAATGCAACCGACTCTGTCGGAGTTTTTTCGCGCCGTGAGCGAAGGGGCGCACGCCGTGCTGTGAAGGGGCGCGTCGGGTGTTACGACAGTGCGTGCCAGGCCTTGGAGAGCGCTGTGCGCAACTGCTCCGCCTGATGTGCGGTGAGCTCCGCCACCATGCGTTCCTCCAGTTCCCGCACCGGCCCGGCGTGCCGGTCGAGCAGCTCGCGCCCCTCGGTGGTGAGCAGGATCAGCAGCTCGCGCCGGTTGCGCGGATTGCGTTCGCGGCGGATGAGGCCGCGCGTCTCGAGGGAGCGCACCAGATCGGCGATGGACTGGGCGGTCACGAAGGAGTCCCGGGCCAGCTGGGCGGCGGACAGGCCGTCGTGCCGCTCCAGCACGGTGAGCGCCGTGTACTGCAGGGCCGTGATCCCCGACGGCTTGACCAGCTCGTCCAGGTGGGATCGCACGACCAGCTCCACCTGCTTCACCATGTAGAGCAGGGACGGGGGTGTCCGGTGGGGCTGAGGTGCGGACGCTGCCTTGGTTGTCTGGGTGCCGGCCATGAGGCCGAGCGTAGACCATTGACAGGAAACCTGTCTGTAATGAGACTGCGGACCAACAGGAATCCTGTTTGTTGAAATCTTGGCGACGATGCTGAGGAGTGGCGATGACCACCTTCGAGACCGACCCCGGTCGACTGTTCATCGGGGGACAGTGGCGCGAGGCCGCGGACGGGGCGCGGACCGAGGTGTTCGACCCGTCCCGGGGCACGGTCGTCTCCACCGTCGCGGAGGCGGGCGCCGCCGATGTCGACGCCGCCGTACAGGCCGCGCGGGCGGCCTTCGACGCCGGGCAGTGGTCCGGACCGAGTGGCCGCGAGCGCGGCCGCGTCCTGCTCCGGGTGGCGGAACTGATCCGCGCGGAGGCCGACGAGATCGCCCGGCTGGAGAGCCTGGACGTCGGCAAGCCGATCACCCTGGCGCACGCGGTCGACGTCACGAACGCGGCCAACGACTACGAGTACTTCGCCTCCCTCGCCTTCTCCCTGGACGGCGCGACCCGCGACACCCCGATGAACGCCCTCGCCTACACCAGACGCGGCCCGCTCGGTGTGGTCGCCGCGATCACCCCGTTCAACTTCCCGTTGATCCTCGCCGGTTCGAAGATCGCCCCGGCGCTGGCCGCCGGCAACACGGTCGTTCACAAGCCCGCCGACGAGACCCCGCTCAGCGCCCTGTACATGGCGGGACTGTTCCAGCGGGCCGGCGTCCCCGACGGGGTCGTCAACGTCGTCACCGGTGCCGGTCCGGTCGCCGGCGAGGCGCTGCTGCGGCACCCCGGCGTGGACAAGATCGCCTTCACCGGCTCCACCGCGATCGGCCGGCACGCCGCGAGCGTCGCCGGCGAGAACCTCAAGCCGGTCACCATGGAACTCGGCGGCAACGCCGCGCACATCGTCTTCGAGGACGCCGACCTGGAGAAGGCCGTCGGCGCCGTCATCAAGGGCTTCGTCTTCAACACCGGCCAGTTCTGCATGGGCGGCCCGCGGCTGCTGGTGGCCCGCCCGGTCTACCGCACCCTGCTGAACATCCTGGCCGAGGCGGTGCCCGGGGTGCCGGTCGGCGACCCGCGGAAGGTGGAGACCGTCGTCGGCCCGATGGCCGGGGAGAAGCACCTGCGCAAGGTCGAGGAGTACGTCGAACTGGCCCGCAAGGAGGGTGCCCGCATCGTCTGCGGCGGCGAGCGGCTCGACCTCGACGGCGGCTACTACTACAAGCCCACCGTGATCGCCGACCTCGCGAACGACTCCCGTGTCGTCCAGGAGGAGATCTTCGGCCCGGTCCTCACCGTCCAGCCCTTCGACGACGAGGACGAGGCCGTCGCACTGGCCAACTCCACGCCGTACGGCCTGGCTTCGGGTGTCCAGACCGGCAACCTGGCCCGCGCGCACCGCGTCGCCGACCGCCTCCAGGCCGGCATCGTCTGGGTGAACGACTGGGCGATGCTCGACCCGGCCGTCCCCTTCGGCGGTGTCAAGGACTCCGGGTTCGGCCGCGAGTACGGCCCCGAGGCGCTCGGCGCCTACACCAAGGTCAAGTCCGTCGTCGTCTCGCTCGACTGAACGCGCCGCGAAACACGAGGAGTTCAACCGATGTCCATCACCACACGCGCCGCCGTCGTCGAGTCCGGCGGAGCCCCCTTCACCCTGTCCGACGTCGTCCTCGACGACCCCGCCCCGCACGAGGCGGTCGTCCGTCTGGTCGCGGCCGGGCTCTGTCACACCGACCTCGGCGTGGCGAGCGGCGGACTGCCCTTCCCGCTGCCCGGAGTCCTCGGCCACGAGGGCGCGGGCGTCGTGGAGTCGGTCGGCTCGGCCGTCACCGGGGTGGCGCCCGGCGACCACGTCGTGCTGTCCTTCACCTCCTGCGGCGACTGCCGCAACTGCCACGGCGGCCACCCCGCCTACTGCGCCACCTGGCTGCCGCTGAACCTCATCGGCGGCCGCCGCGCCGACGGCACCAGCACCATCAGCCGGGACGGCGAGCCCCTCGGCGGCCACTTCTTCGGCCAGTCCAGCTTCGCCGAGCGGGCCCTGGTCGACGAGCGCAGCCTCGTCAAGGTCGACCCCGGGGTACCCCTGGCGTCGATCGCCCCGCTGGGCTGCGGGGTCCAGACCGGCGTCGGCGCCGTCTGGAACGTGCTGAAGCCGGCGACCGGCAGCACGATCGTCGTCCTCGGCGCGGGCGCCGTCGGCCTGTCGGCGGTCATGGCGGCCGCCCTCACCCCGGCCACCACGATCATCGCGGTCGACCGGGTCGCCGAACGCCTCCAGCTGGCCAAGGAACTGGGCGCCACGCACACCGTCGACGCGAGCGCGGTCACGCCGGTCGAGGCGGTGGCCGAGATCACCGGCGGCCAGGGCGCCGACGGCATCGTGGAGACCACGGGCAGCACGGCCGTGCTGCGCCAGGGCGTCGACGCGCTCGCCGCCCGCGGCACCCTCGTCGTCGTGGGCGCACCGCCCTTCGGCAGTGAGGTCGCCCTCGACGTCAACGGGCTGCTGGGCGGCAAGCGGGTCGTCGGGCTCACCCTCGGCGACAGCGAGACGCAGTCCTTCATCCCGGCCCTGGTCGAGCTCGTCAAGGAAGGGCGGCTCCCGCTGGACCGCCTGATCGCCACCTATCCGTTCGCGGACATCGACCAGGCGGTGCGGGACATGACCGCGGGCAGGACCATCAAGCCCGTGCTGCTGTTCTGACGGCTCCTCAGTCGACCGTCAGGACCAGCTTGCCGGTGGTCCGGCCGGTGTCGCCGAGCGGGTGTGCCTCGGCGGCATCGGCCAGCGCGAACGTCCCCGCGATCGTGGCGCGCAGCTTCCCCGCCCCGACCAGTTCGGCGATCGTCCGCATCCCGGCCCGGTCGGCGTCCACGAGCATCCGCACCGCCCGGACGCCGAGCCGCTCCGCCTCCTCGTAGAACTCGTCCGACCCCACCGGCAGGATCGACACCACGGTCCCGCCCGGCCGCAGCACGCGCAGGGACCGCACGGAGGTGTCCCCGCCCAGCGTGTCCAGGACCACGTCGACGTCCTTGACGGCCTCGGTGACGTCGTTCTCCCGGTAGTCGATCACCTCGTCGACGCCGAGCTCCCGCAGGAACTCGTGCTTGCCCGCGCTGGCCGTACCGATCACATACGCGCCGCGCGCCTTGGCGATCTGCACGGCGACATGGCCCACACCGCCCGCGGCCGCGTGGATCAGTACCCGCTGCCCGGCCTCGAGGCCGGCGTTCTCGACCAGCGCCTGCCAGGCGGTCAGCGAGACCAGCGGCAGCGCGGCCGCCTGGACGTGGTCGATCCCGGCCGGCTTGTGCCACAGGGCGCGGACCGGGGCGATGGCGTACTCGGCGTGCGAGCCGTGGCCGTAGGGGTACGGCAGCATGCCGAAGACCTCGTCGCCGGGGGCGAAGGCCGCCACGCCGATGCCGACCGCCTCGACCGTCCCGGAGAGGTCCCAGCCCAGGACGAAGGGCGGCTCGCCCAGGAACCCGCCCGTCGCGCGGTGCTTCCAGTCGGTCGGGTTGACGCCGGCGGCGCGCACCCGGACCAGTACCTCGTTCGGACGCGGCGCGGGCCGCTCCACTTCCCTCTCCGTCAGGACCTCGGGACCGCCGAGGACGTGCTGGTCGATGACGCGCATGGTGTTCACAGTGCTCATGGTGAACCAGCCTGCCGGGCCGCGCCCGACCGGGAAATGGCAAGATTGCCAAGCTTCGATAGGATCGTGCCATGCAGGCACAGCAGCGCAAGCACCGGGTGGTCGTCCTCGCCCTCGACGGCGTCTACCCCTTCGAACTCGGCATCCCCAGCCGGATCCTCGGCGCGGCCGACGGCCACTACGAGATCCTGACCTGCTCGGTCGACGGCGGTCCCGTCCAGACCAACGCCGATTTCACGGTCGGCGTGCAGCACGGCCCTGAGGCGCTGGCCACGGCCGACACGGTCGTCGTCGCCCCGGTGGCGTCCGACCGGATCAGCGCCGAACTGCCGGACGGGGTCGCCGAGGCGCTCGCCCGGATCCGCCCCGACGCGCGCATCGTCTCCATCTGCACCGCCGCGTTCGTCCTCGCCGCCGCCGGCCTCCTGGACGGCCGCCGGGCCACCACCCACTGGCAGGTCGCCGAGGCGTTCGGCCGGATGTACCCGCAGGTCGACCTCGACCCGGACGTCCTCTTCGTCGACGACGACCGTGTGCTGACCTCGGCGGGCGCCGCCTCCGGGGTCGACATCTGTCTGCACCTCGTCCGCAAGGACCACGGCAGCGAACTCGCCAACAAGGTGGCCCGCCGCTGCGTGGTCCCGCCGTTCCGCGACGGCGGCCAGGCGCAGTACATCGAACAGCCCGTTCCCGAGACCGGCCCGGCGAGCACGGCGGCCACCCGCGCCTGGGCCATGGGGCGCCTGGACGAGCCCCTCGCCCTCGCCGACCTCGCCGCCCACGCCCGGATGAGCCCGCGCACCTTCGCCCGCCGCTTCCACGACGAGGTGGGCATCAGCCCCGGCCGCTGGCTGATCCAGCAGCGCGTGGTGCACGCCCGGCACCTGCTGGAGGCCAGTGACCTCTCCGTCGACCAGATCGCAGGCCGGGTCGGCTTCGCCACCGGCGCCTCACTGCGCCAGCATCTGCACGCGGCCATCGGCGTCTCCCCCCAGGCGTACCGCAGGACGTTCCAGACGGCCCGCTGAACGTTCCGGATCGCTGCCGCGTCACAGGAGCGGGCGCGAACGGGCGGCCGTGGGACGGAAACGGGGGGCGGGTATGCGCGCACGGTTCGTGGCGTCGGGGCTGCTGGTGTTGCTGGCGGCCGTGGGATGCGGTGCCGGGGACGAGACGGACGTGGTCGTCGAGGGGACGCCACCGGCGACGCCGCACGCCGGTCCGCTGGACATCGCCACGAAGGAGCTGGACGAGAGCACGCCGGAGGCCTTGCGCACCGCGTCCGGCGCCGCGGGGCGGGCGCTGGAGTGCGACGGGGAGATCTCCTGGGGCGGCGGGCCGGACGGCTGGAGCGAGGACGACGGCGGTGGCACCCCGGAGGAGGGGCTGCGGCTCTACTTCGACATGTTCGAGCCGGCGGGCCCGCACTCCGGCTTCCGGGTGGAGCGCGAGGAGGCGGACCGGGTGCTGTTCTCGTACGACGTGGCCGGGCGGACGAAGGTCGCGGTGGTCGTCGCCCGGGACCAGAAGGAGAGGCCGGGCTGGGGTCCGGAGACCAACGCCTCCTGCGATCCGGCCGAACTTCCCGCGAGCGTCACCGACTCCGGCGACGAGGAGATCTGGACCGACCGGCACGGTGGCCGGGTCGCGACCACGACCCTGAGCAGCTACCCCGGTGCCGAGCACTGCGACTGGCAGACGGCGCACTTCCTGGGGATGGGCCGGGGCGAGGACCACCGGCAGTACGTCCGCGACCCCGACGGCGTGATCGAGGAGGACCTGCTGACCTCGCCGTACGACGGCGACGCCGCTCTTCCGGCCGACGCCCACGACACCGGGTACCGCTACGGCGACTGGCGGTTGTGGCTGACGGACGACGCCGCGACGGCGTACGTCCGCACCTCCGACGGCGTCGAGGCCTGGCCCCTGGCGAAGGACGAGGTGGCATGCCGATGACCGCCGGTCAGCGGCTGGCGTGCAGCGCGACCAGCAGCTGCCACACCTGGTCGGCGATCTCGCCGGGCGTGCCCTCGAGGTCGCCGTGCAGCCAGTCCGCCAGCACCCCCGCGAAGGTCGCGGCGACCGCCGAGGCGACCAGGGGCGCGTCGGCCGCACCCGCCCGTTCCCGTTCCCGCAGGCTGTAGGCCCGCAGGTCCCGGTGCAGCACGCGGCCGAGCGGACCGCCGCCGCCCGGCGCGAGCAGGGTGCGGTACAGCGCGGCGTGCGGCGTCAGGGAGCCGAAGAACTCCGGCAGCGCGGTCGGCGCCCGTACCGGGTCGGGCCGCCCCTGCCAGGCGTGCAGCGCCTCCACGGCCTCGCGTACGACGTCCGCGCAGGCGTCGACCGCGAGCGCCTCCAGGTCGGGATAGTGCACGTAGAAGGTGGCCCGGCCGACCCCCGCCCGCCGCACCAGCGCGGCGACGCCGACCTCCTCCAGCGGCCGCTCGGCGCATTCCGCCAGCAAGGCGGAACGCAGCCGCGCCCGGGTGCGGGCCGCGCGCGGGTCCTCGGGCTCGCCGCGGGTCACTGGGCGATCAGGACGGCGGCCAGGGCGAGCGCGCCGGGCAGGGCCTGCGCGACCAGGATCCGGCGGTTCGCCGTGGCCGCTCCGTACACGCCGGCCACGATCACGCAGGACAGGAAGAACACCTGTGCCCGGAAGCCGGTCGGGTCGGCCGCGATCAGCCCCCACACCAGGCCCGCCGCGAGGAAACCGTTGTAGAGCCCCTGGTTGGCGGCCAGCGCGGCGGTCCGCTTCGCCATCTCCGCGTCCAGGCCGTGGAACGACATCCCCGGCTTCTTCTGCCACAGGAACATCTCCATCACCAGGATGTAGAGATGCAGTGCGGCCACCAGAACGACCAGCACGTTCGCCAGGATCTCCATGGTCTCCCTCAGTTTCTTGGACAGGTGTCCACTATAACGGGACACCTGTCCAGGAAGTCCAGTCGCCGGTGGAAATCGCGAACTCCCGGCGTGGGGCTCTTGATGCGAAACGGGCGGCGGCGGCCAGACTGAAACCATGACGCCAGCACCCGCACGCCCCGCGAAGCAGCGCAAGCTCGACACCCTCCACCGGCTGGAACACGACGTCGACGCGTGGGTCGCCACGGCCGCCGAAGGCGGTTCGGCCCCCTACCTGGTCCCCCTCTCCTTCGTCTGGGACGGCGCGACCCTGCTCTTCGCCACGCCCGCCACCAGCCCCACCGGCCGCAACCTGCTGGCCACCGGCGTCGCGCGCATCGCCGTCGGCCCGACCCAGGACGTCGTGATGATCGAGGGCACCGCCGTGGCCGTGCCGCCGCTCGAACTGCCGGAGGAGGACGCCGAGATCTTCGCGGGCAAGACCGGCTTCGACCCGCGCGAACTGGCCGCGCCCTACCTGTACTTCCGGGTCCTCCCCGGGCGGATCCAGGCCTGGCGGGCGGCCAACGAGATCCAGGGACGGGAGCTGATGCGGGACGGGACCTGGCTGGTGGCCGACTGAAACCGGGGTATCCGCAAGGTCCGGGGGGCGGGACCCGCCCGCCCCGGGCCGGATCTCGCGGAGGAGACGACGACATGGCACTGGTGAAAGCGGGCGTTGTGGTGCTCGACTGTGCCGAGCCCGAGAAGCTCGCCGAGTTCTACAAGGGGCTGCTGGACGCCGAGGAGATCGTCGCGTCCGCCAACCGGGTGGAGATCAGGGGCGCCGACGGGACCCGGCTGGCCTTCCGGCGCGACGTGAACGCGACCCCGCCGAGCTGGCCCCGCCCCGAGAACTCCTTTCAGGCCCACCTGGACTTCCTCGTCGACGACCTCGACGAGGTGGAACGCAGGGTCGTGGGCCTGGGGGGCCGCCCCCTGGAGACCAAGGGTGCCCCCGGCCCGCACGAGGAGCGCGGCTACTCCGACCCGTCCGGCCACTCCTTCACCATCCGCCTCGAGCCCCCCACGGCACCGAAGCAGGGCTGAAGCCGGGTACGGGAGCGGCCCGGCCCTCACCCGGACGATGCCGGGGAGGGCCGGGCCGTGGTGGGGCCGCGGTGGGGCCGCTCAGTCCCGGCCGCCCTTGTCCTGGGCCGGCCACACGCCCGTGGACCGTTCGATCGCCTTGGCGCCGGTGCGGTCGGCGGCGCTGCGGACCGCCGCGAAGATCGCGCCCTGGACCGCCGCGGCCAGCAGGATCTCGCCCCAGCCGCGGTCCCGGTCGAGGGCGTCCGGAGCGTCGTCCTCGTGTCGTATCGCCTTCCACGCCTTGCGGAACGCGGCTCCCGCCAGGGCGCCGCTCGCCCAGCCGAGCACGAAACCGACGGGCTTGTAGACAAGGGGGAGTTTCCTCTTCTTGGCCACGTGTGTCTCACTCCTTCTTCCGGTGTTGCGTGGATGGGGGTCTCAGGGTCGTCCCTGCGCCGGGACCTCTTCGTCGACGCGGACCGGATCGGGCGGTGTCCCGGTGCCGAACGGACGGCCGCCGAGTTCCTCGCGGTGGGGAGAGGCGTGCCAGTCGGCCAGATCCGGGCCGAGGGGGACGATCCGGGTCGGGTTGATGCCGGTGTGCACCCGGTAGTAGTGCCGCTTGATGTGATCGAAGTCGACGGTGTCGCCGAAGCCGGGCGTCTGGAAGAGATCCCGGGCGTACGCCCACAGGACCGGATTCTCCGTCAGCTTCCAGCGGTTGCACTTGAAGTGGCCGTGATAGACGGCGTCGAAACGCACCAGTGTGGTGAACAGCCGGATGTCCGCCTCGGTGATCGTGTCCCCCACCAGGTAGCGCTGCCGGGCCAGCCGGGACGCCAGCAGCTCCAGCCGCCGGAACACCCCCGCGCACGCCTGCTCGTACTCGTCCTGCTCACTGGCGAAACCCGCCCGGTACACCCCGTTGTTGACGTCCTCGTACACGTCGGCCATGACCGTGTCGATCTCGTCGCGCAGCCCGTCGGGGTAGAGGTCGGGGGCACCCGGACGGTGCAGCGCCGTCCACTCGGTGGCGAGGTCCAGGGTGAGCTGCTGGTAGTCGTTCGTCACCAGTTCGCCGCTGGGCACGTCCACGATCGCCGGCACGCTGACGCCGTCCCCGTGGTCGCGCTCCCGGCGGTCGTACGCCTCGCTGAGATAACGGATGCCGAGGACCGGGTCGCGGCCGTCCGGGTCGAGGGTGAAGCGCCAGCTGCGGTCGTCCTGGACGGGGTCGGCGATCGCCATCGGCAGGGCGTCCTCCAGGCCGAGGAGGCGCCGGGAGATCACCGCCCGGCTCGCCCACGGACAGGCACGGCTGACCACCAGACGGTAACGGCCCGCCGTCACGGGCCAGCCGTCCCGGCCGTCCGCGGTGATCCGGTCCGTGAAGTGACTCTTGGACCGCCGGAACGCCTTGTGGCCGTACGCGCTGTTGCCGTCGCCCCCGCCGCTCATGGTTCCTCCCGCTGGCATCCGTGCTCTCGTGCATGTCCTGTGCCCGTGCATGTCCTGCTGAACGCGTTCCCCGATTTCCGCCGACGGCACGGTATGAGCCCGACCTGCCTGGGCAGTCGGCGAAGGTGACAGGGACATCTTCAGAGCGCCGGACCGCACGGACCGCCGACCGGACCGCTGACCGGAACGCCGAACAGGGCGTCGAAACGAACCCCGCGAGGGCGGCCGAGGAGAAGGCGCGAGGGAGAGGAGACCGCGCCACGTCGTCGAGCGCCGACCGCAGGACCCGCGTCACCGTCCTTGTCGCGCTCGCCGCCAACCTGGTGATCGCCGTGGCCAAGGCGGTGGGCGGTCTGTTCGCGGGCTCGCCCGCGCTGCTGTCGGAGGCCGCGCACTCCGTGGCCGACAGTCTGAACGAGGTCTTCCTCCTCGCCGCACTGCGCCGCAGCCGACGCCCGGCCGACGCACGGCACCCCTTCGGCTACGGCAAGGAACGCTTCTTCTGGTCGCTGCTGGCCGCCGTGGGGATCTTCGTCATGGGCGGCTGCTTCTCCTTCTTCCAGGGCGTCGAGGCCCTGCGGTCCGGCGTCGACGAGAAGCTCAGCGGCTATGTGGTCGGCCTGGTCGTGCTCGGCGTCGCCTTCCTCGCCGAGGGCGCCTCACTGCTGCGGGCCCTGCACCAGGTGCGCAAGCAGGGCGGCGGACTCGCGGCCCTGCGCGATCCGGCCCTGCGCACGGTCGTCGCCGAGGACGGCACCGCCGTGCTCGGAGTCACCCTGGCCGCGATCGGCATGGTCCTGCACATGGTGACCGGGCAGGTCGTGTGGGAGGCCTCCGCCTCGCTCGCGATCGGCGCGCTGCTCGTCTACGTCGCCTACCGGCTGGGGCGCGAGGCCCGCGACCAGCTCATCGGCGAGGCGGCCGACCCGGAGACCGGGGCACGGATCCGCGCGCTGCTCGACGCCCAGCCCGAGATCGACAGCGTGGAAGCGCTGTTCACGATGAAGATGGGCCTCGACGCGGCGCTGGTGGCGGCCCGCGTCGACCTCATGCCGGGCCTGGACAGCGAGCGGGTCGAGGAGATCGCCGTGCGCATCAAGCGCTCGATCGCGGCGACGGTGCCCGAGGCGGACCAGATCTTCCTCGATGTGACCGACCGCGGCGCGCGCGAGGCAGGGGAAAGCCCCGCCGCGACGGGGGAACGCGGCGGGGCCTGACAGTCGGGTGCCCGGTGAGAGCACCGTCATGCGTTTTCCGAGACAGATTTTTCTACGACCTCGTCGAGGAGTGCTCGCGGGGCGCTCGAACGGCGCCCGGAGGGACACCTTCCGCGCCCGGGCGGAGGCCGGCTCAGCTGCCGGCTGCGGGCTCCACGACGAACACCGGGATCTCCCGGTCGGTCTTCTTCTGGTAGTCCGCGTACGGCGGAAACGCGGCGACGGCGCGTTCCCACCACTCGGCCTTCTCCGTACCGGTGACCTCACGGGCCGTCATGTCCTGCTTCAGGGGGCCGTCCTGGAGCTCCACCAAGGTGTCGGCCTTGAGGTTGTGGTACCAGACCGGGTGCTTGGGCGCCCCGCCCTGCGAGGCGACCAGGGCGTAGCGGCCGTCGTGCTCGACCCGCATCAGCGGCGTCTTGCGGAGCTTCCCGCTCTTCGCGCCCCGGGTCGTCAGCAGGATGACGGGCAGTCCCGTGTCCCGCAGCGTCGTCCCCTCGGTGCCGCCGGAGCGCTCGTACTGCTCCACCTGCTCGCGCACCCACTGCGTCGGGCTGGCTTCGTACTCGCCTTCGAGAGGCATGACATCCGTCCCCTTCGTCATCGCGCCGCGTCGTTCGCGCCACGTACGTCCGACTCGCACCCCGATTCAACACCAGTGACCGCGAGATTCATCCGCCCCGGGGCCTCCTAGGTCATCATCCGGACGGCCAGCACCGTCATCACCGCGCTCGACACGAGCGCCGTCACCAACCGCCCCCGGTGCCCGGTCAGCACGCGGCCCAGCAGCGCGCCGCCGCCGGCGAGCGACACCTGCCAGCTCGCCGACGCGAGAAAGGCCGCCAGCACGAACACGCCCTGTTCCAGGGGCCGTACGGATGCTGTGGCGCCGGTGCCGAGAACCAGGGCGGCGAAGTAGATCACGGTCGTCGGGTTGAGGAGGGTGATGCCGAACAGGCTCAGACAGGCCCGGGCCGGGCTCGGCGGAGGGGGCGCGGACCGGGTGCTGAGCCGCCGGGCCCGGTACTGGCTTACGGCCGCCACCGCGCCGCGCGCCGCCAGCGCCAGCAGGACCAGCGCCGAAGCCCAGCGCAGCGGCGTCAGTGCCGGCCGCAGTACGGCGGCGACGGTGGCGCCCCCGACCGTGGCGACCAGGGCGTAGAGGCCGTCGGCGAGGGCGACGCCGAGCGCGGCGCACACGCCGGTGCGCAGGGAGGTGCGGGCGGCGAGGGAGACGAGGTAGGTCGCGACCGCGCCGACGGGTACGGCGATGCCGTAGCCCGCGACCAGGCCCGCGACGAGCGCGGCCGTCACGGTCGCGCGGTATCGGGCCTCCGGGGACGGCCGGGCTGCTGTCGGCCGCACGCCGGAAGGGCGGTGGCGGGCGTCAGCGGCAGGAGGGCGTCGAAAGTGGACATGGCCGGATCCTGCGGGTGAAGGCGGGGCGGCGGCAATCGATTTTCCCGCCGCCGCCCCGGGAGCGGCGCTTCGGAGCGAATGGTTCCGGCCGAATCGCCCCATTGGTCGATCTGGCCGAACTGCGCGTCGTCCCCTAGGTGCCCGGGGCATCTAATGAAGATCGGCATGACGCACTCTTCGTCTGCGAGGTCACCCATGACGGACACGACCGACACCACGGACACGATCAACACCACGGATACGACGGGCGCCACGGGCCCGACGGATGTGAGGCGGGGGCCGGCTCCTGTCGCCTTCCCGCAGGACCGCACCTGCCCCTATCAGCCGCCCGCCGCCTACGACTCCCTGCGGGACTCCCGTCCGCTGGCCCGCGTCACCCTCTACGACGGCCGGGTCGCCTGGCTGGTCACCGGGCATGAAGCGGCCCGCGACCTGCTCGCCGACCCCCGCCTGTCGACCGACCGCACCCGCCCCGGCTACCCGGCGACCTCACCCCGCTTCAAGGCGCTGCGCGACCGCCGGGCGGCCCTGCTCAACGTCGACGACCCCGAGCACCACGTCCAGCGCCGCCTGCTGGTCGCGAACTTCACCCTCAAACGCGCCACCGCCCTGCGCCCGGCCATCCAGCGGATCGTCGACGAGCGCATCGACGCGATGCTCGCGCAGGGTCCGCCCGCGGAACTCGTGAACGCCTTCGCGCTGCCCGTGCCGTCGACGGTGATCTGCGAACTGCTCGGCGTCCCGTACGCCGACCACGAGTTCTTCGAGGAGCAGTCGCGACGGCTGCTGCGCAGCCGGGTGCCGGAGGAGGTGCGCCTGGCGCGCGACCGGCTCGACGCCTACCTCGGCGCGCTGATCGACCGGAAGCTGACGGAGCCGTCCGGCGACCGGGTCCTCGACGCCCTGGTCCACGAGCAGGTGCGCGAAGGCGCCGTGGACCGGGAGGAGGCGATCGCGCTGGCCACGATCCTGCTGGTCGCGGGCCACGAGACGACCGCCAACATGATCTCGCTGGGCACCTACACCCTGCTCCGGCACCCCGAGCGGCTGGCCGAGCTGCGCGCCGAGCCGTCGCGGCTGCCCGCGGCCGTCGAGGAGCTGATGCGGCTGCTGTCCATCGCGGACGGGCTGCTGCGGCAGGCCACCGAGGACATCGAGGTGGCCGGGACGACGATCCGGGCGGGGGAGGGCGTTGTCTTCGCGACGTCCGTGATCAACCGGGACGAGGGCGCCTACCCGGCACCCGACACCCTCGACTGGCACCGTTCCGCCCGCCATCACGTGGCGTTCGGCTTCGGTATCCATCAGTGCCTCGGCCAGAACCTGGCCCGAGCGGAACTGGAGATCGCCCTGGGCGCCCTCTTGGAGCGGCTCCCCGGCCTGCGGTTGGCCGTGCCCGCCGAGGAGGTCCGCTGGAAGCCCGGCGACACCGTCCAGGGGATGCTGGAACTCCCCGTGACCTGGTAGGGGGCACGCGTGACGGACATTCACATCGACACGGACGTCTGTATCGGCGCCGGCCAGTGCGCGCTGGCCGCCCCGGGCGTCTTCACCCAGGACGACGACGGCTTCAGCGCCCTGCTGCCCGGCCGGGAGGGCGGCGGTGGTGACCCGATGGTCCGGGAGGCCGCGCGGGCCTGCCCGGTCGGCGCGATCAAGGTGTCCGAGTCTGCGGGATGAGGCCCGGGTCCGGGTGCCGCCGACGCGGAGCGGGCCGCGGCGGCCCTGCGCGAGTCGTTCCCGGAACGGTGCACGGACGACGCCCTCGCGCACCGGGGCGCCAAGGACAGCCGGGGGATCTTCGACGGGGATGTTCGACGGGCATCTTCGGCGGGGCGGTCGCCGGCGCGGCGGGGTGCGGGGGACACCTGCCTCGGCGGCCGAGGCGCGCGTCTTCGTGGGGGACGACGCCCGGGAGCGCGGGTTCGCCAGGGAGGCCGGGACCTCTGCCCCGACGCGTCCTTCCTCGGTCGCAGGGCCGGTGGTCAGCCGGCCCCGGCCCGACCCGATGACCGCCCGCGGCCCAGCAGCAGCCGCGCCGCCTCGCGTGCCTCCGCCGCCGGGGCGGCGCCGCCACTGATCCCGGCGGTCACCATCGCGCCCTCCGCCAGCAGGAACAGCGGCCCGGTGAGCGCGTCGGGCAGTCCCGCGTCGGCCACGAGCCCGCCGAGGTACTCGCGGAACGCCCGTTTGTGCGCCCGTACTTGGCGTGCCACCCGCTCCGAGGTCGCACCCAGCTCGCCGTACGCGTTGATCCACGCGCAGCCGCGGAAGTCCGGCTCGCCGAACCACTCCGCCAGCCAGTCGAACACGGCCAGGATCCGCTCCCGGGGGTCCTCCCGCCGTGCGACGGCCTCCGCGAGCAGCCCGCGCCAGCGCACGTCCCGCCGCTCCAGGTAGGCCTCCACCAACTGCTCCTTGGCCGGGAACAGCTGGTAGAGGCGCTTGAGCGACACCCCCGAGGCGCCCCGGAGGTCGTCCATCCCGACGGACTGCACGCCGCGCCCGTAGAACAGTTTCTCCGCGGCGTCGAGCGCCTGCTCACGGGCCGTTGCGCTGTCCACGGGCGACCACCGCTCCTCGGGTTGCTGGTTCCTTGACGGGAGAACGTGCGTTCTCTACGTTAGCAGCCAAGCCGGAGAACGTACGTTCTCCACTGTTCGTGAGCTCAGGAGACGCCATGTCGGACGCCCGTCCACCCCTGCCGCCCTTCACCCGGGAGACCGCGGCCCGCAAGGTCCAGGCCGCCGAGGACGCCTGGAACACCCGTGACCCGCACAAGGTCGCCCTCGCCTACTCCGAGGACTCGGTCTGGCGCAACCGCGACACCTTCCTCACCGGACGTGCCGCGATCGTCGAGTTCCTCACCGCCAAGTGGGCCCGCGAGCACGAGTACGCGCTCCGCAAGGACCTCTGGGCCCACGACGGCCGTCGCATCGCCGTCCGCTTCCAGTACGAGTCGCGTGACGCGACCGGACAGTGCTGGCGCAGCTACGGCAACGAACTGTGGGAGTTCGACGAGCGCGGGCTGATGACCCGCCGGGAGGCGAGCATCGACGACGTGCCGATCGAGGAGGCGGACCGCCGTATCCACGGCCCGCGCCCCGAGGCCGAACGAGGGCTGCCCTTCCCGCTTCAGTAGGGTGCGCGGGTGACCGAACAGGACGAACAGCCGCCCTTTCTCTACGTCGTCGTCTGCGCCGCCGGCATCGCCGCGGACGTCGGCAGGCTGATCACCGCGGCCCAGGAACGGGAGTGGCACGTGGGCGTCATCGCGACGCCCCACGCCATGAACGGCTTCTTCGACACCGCCGCCGTCGAGGCGCAGACCGGGCGCCCGATCCGCTCCGCCTGGCGGCGCCCCGGCGACCCGCGGCCGTTCCCCGATCCCGACGCGGTCGTCGTCGCCCCGGCCACCTTCAACACCATCAACAAATGGGCGGCGGGCATCGCCGACACCCTCGCCCTGGGCACCCTCTGCGAGGTCTCCGGGCTGGGCGTCCCGCTCGGGGTCCTGCCCTGTGTGAACGAGACCCTCGCGAGCCACCCCGCCT
Source organism: Actinobacteria bacterium OV320 (assembly GCA_001298545.1). Taxonomy (GTDB): domain Bacteria; phylum Actinomycetota; class Actinomycetes; order Streptomycetales; family Streptomycetaceae; genus Streptomyces; species Streptomyces coriariae. The sequence continues at coordinate 103,307 of LJCX01000027.1, read as the reverse complement.
ACCAGGACAGTCTGATACGGCTGCGCGGCATGGGCGTCCGGTTCGGGTACCCCTACGACCGTGACCGGGGCGAGGAGTTCGACTGGGAGCGGGCGCTGGACCTGATCGAATGAGTCATACGGTGTCCCGCCGGGCCGACGTACGCTCCACTTCTGAACCCACACCGATGTCAGGAGCGGCCGCGATGCAGTACGTGAAGCTCGGTTCGACGGGTCTGGACGTGTCCAGGATCTGTCTGGGCTGCATGACCTACGGACTCCCCGACCGGGGCGCGCACGAGTGGACCCTCGACGAGGCGGCGTCGCGCCCGCTCATCAGGCAGGCCCTGGACGCGGGTGTCACCTTCTTCGACACTGCGAACGTCTACTCCGACGGCACCAGCGAGGAGATCGTCGGCAGGGCCCTGCGCGACTTCGCCCGCCGTGACGAGATCGTGCTCGCGACGAAGGTGAACGGCCGGATGCGGCCCGGACCCAACGGCGCCGGACTCTCCCGCAAGGCGATCCTGTCCGAGATCGACCACAGTCTGCGCCGCCTCGGCACCGACCACGTCGACCTGTACCAGATCCACCGCTACGACCCGCACACCCCGGTCGAGGAGACGATGGAGGCACTGCACGACCTGGTGAAGGCGGGCAAGGTCCGTTACATCGGGGCGAGTTCGATGTACGCCTGGCAGTTCTCCAAGATGCAGTACACCGCCGAGCGGCACGGCTGGACCAGGTTCGTGTCGATGCAGAACCACTACAACCTCCTCTACCGCGAGGAGGAGCGCGAGATGCTGCCGCTCTGCGCGGACCAGGGCGTCGGCGTACTGCCGTGGAGCCCGCTGGCCCGCGGCCGCCTCACCCGTGACTGGGGCACCGAGACCGGCCGCAGCTCCACGGACGGCTTCGGTGGCTCCCTGTACCTGGAGGGCGACCGCGGCACCGTCGAGGCGGTCACCCGCATCGCGGCCGACCGGGGCGTCCCCCGCGCCCGGGTCGCCCTCGCCTGGCTCCTCCACCAGCCCACGGTGACCGCCCCGATCGTCGGAGCCGCGAAGCCCCACCACCTCGAGGACGCGGTGGCCGCCACCGAACTGACCCTGACGGAAAAGGAGTTGGCGGAACTGGAGGAGCCCTACCGGCCCCACCCGATCGCCGGCCACTGAAAGCGCGCCCCACAGGGGCGCGGGGAACGGCGCGACCGGCCCCCACGGACCCGCGGTGGAAGAACACCCCGGCGAGCGGAGCGCTAATGCGGGCCTTGCGGTGCGAACTCGGTACCGCAGGGCCCCGCCCCCTCGCTGACCGCCAGTGGCACTCGCTCACCACCCATCGACACCGTCCGGTAGTACTGCCCGATGCGCTCCGCCGACTGCCCCGCGTAGTGCCCGATGAACGACCGCCGGAACCGGTCCCCGGCGGCGTTGGGCCCCGACCCGTGCACCAGGCTGCCGTTGAAGAACAGCACGTCACCCGGTGCCATGTCGACCGGCACCGCGGCGAGCCCGGGCGGCGGCGGCACGTACTCGCGCGCGAACGACACCTCCGCGTCCGCCTCCTCGGGGCAGAACAGCCCCATCCGGTGGGTGCCGGGCACGACCTCCAGCCCGCCGTTGTCCCGGTCGATCACGTCACAGGCCAGCCAGGCCGCCACGCAGGTGCCCGGCTCGACCCGCAGATAGAAGTTGTCCTGGTGCAGCGCCTGGCCCCGGGCGCCCGGCGGCTTGAAATAGAACATGCTCTGCGCGGCCAGCACCTCCTCACCGAGCAGTTCCTCCAGCACGTTCCGCAGCCGCGCGTCCAGCAGCACCTGCCGGGCGAGGGAGCTGATCTCGTGCGGGTGCATCACCCTCGGGTACGCGTGCAGCGGGTCGGAGGTGCCGGGGCGCGGTTCGAAGTGCCCGGGCACCGTCCGTCCGGCCGCGTGCAACTCCGTGAACTCGGCACACAGCCGGTCGACCTCGTCGTACCCGAACAGCCCGCGTACGACGGTGAAGCCGTCCTCCCGGTACTGCCGCAGCCCCGCGCGGGACAGGACGGGTGTCCCGGCGGCGCCGGTGTCCGTGACGGTCATACTTGCCCTCCTCGGTCCACTGGTCTCGACCGCCACGCTAGGCCGACGCGCCCCCCGGGAGGATGCCCATGCGTGCTGACGACCTGCCCAGGACTGCCGGGCCCGCGGATCCGTCCCCGCCGCCCGGCCTGGTGGTGGTCGGTCACTTCGACGAGGACGCCGGGTACGGCGTCGACCGGCCCCAGGGGTCGGACAGTTGGCTCTTCACCTGGACGACGGGCGGAAGCGGCCGGCTGCGGCAGGGCGGGAGCGAGGTACGGGCCGGCGCCGGAGACCTGGTGGTGCTCGCGCCGGGCGTCCCGCACACCTACGCCGTCGAACCCGGCGCCCGGCACTGGCGGTTCTGGTGGGCGCACTGCCAGGCCCGGCCCTCCTGGACACCCTGGCTCCGCCCCTACGCCACCGGCGACGGCCCGGACGGTCTGTACGCCGTCGGCCCCGTCCCGGCCGCGGTGCACGACCGGATGGCGGGAGCCTGGCGACGCCTGCACGCGGACGCCCGGTGGACCGGTGCCGAACTGCCCTCCGGTGACCTGGGGATCGTGGTGGCCCACGGCTCCGCGGCCCGCGAACTCGCCCTGTGCGGGCTGGAGGAGGCCCTCCTGCTGGCGGCCGCCTCGGCCCGTCCTCCCGCCTCCCCGCCCGGCCTCGACGACCGGGTGCGCCGGGCCCGGGCGCGGATGGCGGCGGATCCCGGCGCCCCGCACACCGTCCGCTCGCTCGCCGCGGAGGTCGCGCTGTCGCCCTCGCGTTTCGCCCATCTCTTCACGGAGCAGATCGGCCGCTCCCCGATGCGGGACCTGCTCGAGACACGACTGAGCCATGCCGCCCGGCTGCTGGAGGGCACCGACCTGTCCGTGGAACGCGTGGCGTCGGCCTCGGGCTTCGCGAGCGCGTTCCACTTCAGCCGCGTCTTCCGCGCCCGCCACGGCACTCCGCCGGGCGCGTACCGGGACGGAATGCGGTCGGCAATTACCGTCCTGAAAGGCACGTCGAAAGGGGCGCCAAAAGGGACACCGATACCGTGACCACCCCACAGTGGTTACGCGGTTGACGTTTCGTCAAAATTATTCGGCCCGCACGCAATGCACGAAACCGCGAGATCTCTTGTTCCGCCTGGTCCGGCTGTGCAAAGGTGAGCCCTGTCGGCGCTCGGACAACGATTTCCCCGGTGCGCGCGAGACGCCTCCCGTTCACACCCCCCACGCTTCAAAAGAGCGGTACCCCCCGCGGACGTCAGAGGTGCCGAACCCTGTGCGAGTCGATCCCGCTTCGTGGGCGGGATCGCATACCCGATGGTATGGACTTTATGCCGCATGCCCCCGGAAGGAATGCAGACCGTGAATGACGCAGGCCTGTCGAATTCCCCTTCGGCGCGCCGCTTCGACGCGACGGACGAACAGCTGAGCTCCGAGCTGAAGAAGTGGACGGGGGCGTCACCCGCACTGCATCCCGTCGGTGAGCTGCTGGACCGCCACTGGGCGGCCGCTTTCGCCTACGCACGGCTGTGCACCGACGGCGAGCGCGCGGCGGGCATGCTCACCACGGCCGCCTTCACCCGGCTGTTCGGTGAGAGCCTGCGCCAGAACGGGCCGACCGCCGCCTGGCGCCCCCATCTGCTGGTGACCGTGCGCCGCATCGCCGGTGAATGGGACGCCGACGGCCGTCGTGACCTGCTGCACCCGGCGTTGCGCTCCGAGGGCGAGGACCGCGACCGCGCCGCCGCCCGGCTGCTGCCGCCGCTGAACCGGCGCATCCTGTCCCGGGCGTTCCAGCGGCTGCCCCAGTCCGCGCGCTGCCTGCTCTGGCACATCGAGGTCGAGGCCGAGCCCCTGGCGGTCCCGGCCGGACTGCTGGGGCTCGAGGAGGAGGGTGCCCGGGTCGAACTGCGCCGGGCCCGCGAGCGGCTGCGCGAGGAGTGCCTCCAGGTGCACCGCGAACTCGCCACCGACGACGAGTGCCACCGCTACGACCGGCTGCTGGACGTCACCTGCCGCCGCGGCGGTGCCGACCTCGACCCCGATCTGCGCGGCCACCTGGAGCGGTGCCGGCACTGCCTGCACACCGCCGACCAGCTCCGGCAGTTCGAGGGTCTGCTCGGCGCCGCCCTGGCCGAGGGCATCCTGGGCTGGGCCGCCGCCGCCTATGTCGAGGTCAGGATGGCCGGTGACGGCGAATCCGGCGAGACCTCCGCGGAGCGGCCCCGGAGCTACTCGGGCGAGGCCTTCACCGACGGGACCCCCGCCCCCGTGGCGCCCGGCACCGACGCAGGACAGAAACCGCGCGCCGGGCTGCGTGCCGGGGCGATCGCCCGCATCGGATCGCGGGTCGGTGCAGCCGCACGCACCGGGGCCGTTTCCGGCGCCGACTCCCGCCCCGGTGGGAGCCGTTCGGCCCAGAAGGCGGCCCGCCGCGCCCGGCGCCGCAATCTCGCCGCCGCCGTGCTGACCGTGAGCGGACTGGTCGTGCTGCCGCTCGGCGTGTGGGCCGCCATCGGCTCCGGGGACGGAGCCGCGCCCGGTGCCGGCAGCGAGTCGGCGAAGACCCCGGCCCCCGGGACGGACACGGCGACCTCCGACCCGTCCTGGGTCGACGTAGGTGAGGACGCCCAGGGCACCCTGCGCGGCCGGCTGCACAACGTGGCCTCCGGGCTGTGCATAGGCATCGTCGGCACCAAGGCCGTCAGCGGCGCCGAGACCGAACTCGCCGCCTGCTCCTCGGCGGCGGGCCAGCAGTGGTCGTACGAACCGGACGGGCTGGTGCGCAGCGCCGCCAACGCCGATCTGTGTCTCGACTCCCACCTGGGCTTCTCGGTGCGGCTGGCCCCGTGCGCGGGAGCCTCCCAGCCCGACCCCAAGAACGTCCGGTACGACTTCACGCTCCAGGGCACGCTCGTCCCGCGCTCGGGCCAGAACCTCGCGCTGGCGCCCGCCGCGACCGACGGATCGGGCGCCCTCGTCCTGAAGAACCGGGTGGACAGCGCGGCCCAGCGCTGGGTGATCGACACCTCGCAGCCCGACCCGCAGATGCAGTTCGTCAACTGGGGCGCAGACAGCACCTCCTCGGGCACCCCGGCGCCCACCCCGACGCCCAAGGCCGCGAAGCCCCCGGCGCCCACGCCGTCGGCCACCCCGACCACCACGAGCCCGACGGGCTCCTCCTCGGGCTCCACCACCACGTCCTGCTCGTACTACACCTATTACTACTGCTCCTGGGGCGGCCAGTCGGGCTCGTCCGGCGGCTCGGGGTACGGCTACGGCGGTTCCGGGTACGGCGGGGGCTCCGGGGGATACGGCTCGGGCTCCGGGTTCGGCGGCGGGCGCAACTGACCCGGACGGTCAGACGCCGACCACCTGGAGCGAGGCCCACAGCGCCACGACGGCCGGGACCAGCGCGGCCGGCACCGTGAGCAGACCCAGCCGGGTGAACTCCCCGAGCCCGACCCGCTCCGCACGTGCCTGCACCACGCGCCGCCACAGCAGCGTCGCCAGCGATCCGGCGTAGGTGAGGTTCGGGCCGATGTTCACCCCGAGCAGCACCGCGAGCACCGCCCCGGTCCCGGCCGGGGCGGCGAGCGGCACCAGGACCAGCACCGCGGGCAGGTTGTTGATCAGATTGGCCAGGACGGCGGCCAGCGCGGCGACCGCGAGCAGGGCGAGCAGGCCCGAGCCGTCCGGCAGCACGTGCCGCAGCGCGTCGGCGAGCCCGTTGTCGACGACCGCGCGCACCACGATGCCGAGGGCCAGCACGAACGCCAGGAACCCCGGCGCGGCGGCCCGCACCACGGCGACCGGTGTCACCCGCCGCCGCACCAGCGCGCGTGCGGCCATGACCAGGGCGCCGGCGAACGCGGCCCAGGCCGGCTCGATCCCGACGGCGGACGCCACCACGAACCCCACGAGCGTGCAGGCGACCGTGACCAGCGCGAACAGCGGCAGCTCGGGCGCCGGGCCGTCGTCGGCGGCGGGCTCGGCGGCCGGCAGGTCGTCGGCGAAGAAACGCCGGAAGACCAGGTACTCGGCGCCGATCGCGACCACCCAGGGCAAGGCCATCAGGGCGGCGAACCGGGTGAAGCTCAGCCCGCTCGCCTCGAACGCCAGCAGGTTGGTGAGGTTGGAGACCGGCAGCAGCAGCGAAGCGGTGTTCGACAGGTGCGCGCAGGCATACACGTGCGGCCTGGCCCGCACGCCCATCCGGGCTGCGGTGGCGAAGACCACCGGCGTCAGCAGCACCACGGTCGCGTCCAGACTGAGCACGGCGGTGATCACCGAGGCCAGCACGAACACCGCGACCAGCAGGCGTCGGGGGCTGCCCGCAGACTTCCGGGCCATCCACGCCCCGCACGCCGTGAAGAGGCCCTCGACGTCGCACAGGTGCGCCAGCACCAGCACCGCCGCGAGGAAGCCGACGACCGGTCCGAGCCGCTCGGCCTCCGCCAGCGCGTGCTCCGGCGAGACCGCGCCCAGGGCGATCACCAGTGCGGCGGCGGGGACGGCGACGAGAGCCTCGGACCGCCCGGCGGGGCGCAGCACCGCCCATCCCAGGGCGGCGGCGAGCAGGACGACGGACAGCGTTTCGGCGAGCGGGGAGTTGATGTGTGTCTCCGGGAGCGGGGTGCGGTGGTGCCCGCCCATCTGACTGGTCCGGGTGTCCATCCATGAAAACACGCGGGGGTAAAGCGCCGGCCAAGCGCCCGGGAGGCCGCCTCACTCCTCGTCGAGCAGGCTCAGCTCCGCCCAGATCGTCTTGCCCTCGGGGGTGTGACGGCTGCCCCAGCGCTGGGTGAGCTGGGCGACCAGCAGCAGACCGCGGCCGCCCTCGTCCCAGGTCTTCGCCCGGCGCAGGTGCGGGGCGGTGTGGCTGGTGTCGGACACCTCGCAGATCAGGGTGGCCGCGTCATGGATCAGCCGGAGCCGGATGGGGTGGGCGCCGTAGCGGATGGCGTTGGTGACCAGTTCGCTCACCACCAGCTCGGTGGTGAAGGAGGCCTCGCTCAGTCCCCAGCGGGCGAGCTGGTCGACCGCTTGTTTGCGGATCGGCGCGACCAGCGAGGGGTCGGCCGGGATGTCCCAGGTCGCGACCTGGGAGGCGGGCAGGCCCCGGGTGCGCGCGAGCAGCAGGGCCACGTCGTCGGCGACGCCGCCAGGCGGGAGCAGGGCGTGCAGGATCCGGTCGCAGGTCTCGTCCAGGGAGTCCGAGTACGCCGCCAGCGTCTCGCTCAGCAGCCGGAGAGCGGAGTCCACCTCCCGCTCGCGGGACTCGATCAGGCCGTCGGTGTAGAAGGCGAGCACGCTGCCCTCGGCGAGCTCCAGCTCGGCCGACTCGAAGGGCAGCCCGCCCAGGCCCAGCGCGGGACCGGCCGGCAGCTCGACCCGGCGGGCCGTGCCGTTCGGCCGCAGCACCACGGGCGGGGGGTGCCCGGCCCGGGCCAGCGTGCAGCGTCGCGACACGGGGTCGTACACCGCGTACAGACAGCTGGCGCCGACCTCGCCGGGGTCGCCCTCGCCGCCGGCCTCCTCCGACAGCCGGACGACCAGGTCGTCCAGGTGGGTGAGCAGCTCGTCGGGGGCGAGGTCGATGTCGGCGAGGGTGCGCACGGCGGTGCGCAGCCTTCCCATGGTGGCCGAGGCCTGGATGCCGTGCCCGACGACGTCCCCGACGACCATGGCGACCCGCATCCCGGACAGCGGGATCACGTCGAACCAGTCGCCGCCGACCCCGGCGCGGGCGGCGGGCAGATAACGGGAGGCGGCGTCGACGGCGGCGGTGCGGGGCAGGGAGCGCGGCAGCAGGCTGCGCTGGAGGGCGAGGGCCGTCTCGCGCTCGCGGGAGAACCGGCGGGCGTTGTCGATGCAGACGGCTGCCCGGGCCGTGATCTCCTCGGCCAGCAGCACGTCGTCCGGGGTGAACGGGTCCGGCCGGCGGAACCGGGTGAGGACGGCGACGCCGAGCGTCATGCCGCGCGCCTGGATCGGCACGGACATCGTGGAGTGGATGCCGAGCTCGCGCACCCGGGCGCCGCGTGCCGGGTCCCAGGCGAGCCAGGCGTCCAGACCGCCCCCCGCGAGGGAGCCGATGATGGTGTGTCCCGCGACCAGCGAGTCGGCCTGCGGCGACCCGGTCGGGTACTGCTGTACCTCGCCCGGCTTGGCCACCGCCTCCGGGCTGCCGGCGTTCACCGAGTGGTGCGCGGCACGCCGCAGCCCCACCGGCGGGCTGAACCGGCTCGGCAGCTCCCCGCCGTCCTGCGGGTCGAGCAGGTCGACGCTGACGAAGTCGGCGAGCGCGGGCACGCAGACCTCCGCCAGCTCCTGAGCCGTCCGGATGACGTCGAGGGTGCTGCCGATGCGCACGCTGGCCTCGTTGACCAGCTGGAGCCGCTCGCGTGCGAGGTAGTTCTCGGTGAAGTCGTGGGCGGACATGCACACGCCGCGGACCCGGCCGTCGGCGTCGACGACCGGCGCCATCCGGGCCAGCCAGGCGTGGGCCCGCGATTCCCCGCCGGTGCGGATGTACGTCTGCACGTCCTGCGGCCGGCCGCTGGTGAGCACCTGCAGCATGTGCTGTTCGAGCTCCGTGCTCTGCGGTCCGCCGCCGATCTCGGCGAGCCGGAGCCCCCGGACCCGTTCCTCGGGCAGTCCGATGACCTCGCGCATCGCGTCGTTGATCCGGCGCAGTCGCAGCCGTTCGTCGTAGACGGCCACGGCGCAGGGGGACTGGACGAGGCCCGCCGCGGCGAGGAGAGCGTCCGACGGGTCGGTGCCGCCCCCGGCGAGCGGGGTGACGACGAGCCACTGTCCCGGGTCGTCGGCCCGGGCGGGGAGACGGTGGGCGAGCAGCCACACCCGGACCGGGCGGCCGTCGCGATGGCGCAAAGTGACCGTTCCGTCCCAGCGGGTACCGGTGAAGTCGGGTGTCCCGTCGGCCAGCAGTTCGGTGGCGGGCCGGCCCAGGACATCGGCCGGGGTCCAGCCCAGCAGGGCCCGGGCGCCCTCGTTCCACCCGATCAGCGCGCCGGAGTCGTCGACGACCGCCCGGGCTGTCGCGGCCTCGTCGAACGGATACTCCGGGCTCATCTCGGCACTCCATCGCGGACACTCACAGTGAACAGGCACGTCACTTCCGTTCCAGCCTAGTGTGTCCCGCTCCCCGGCGGACGGGAACCCCCAGGGCTCGGCTGAACAGCGAGTTCCCGTCGGGGTCAAGGGCTAAAACCGGCCGATCCCGTGCGATCCGCGGGCGCGGGAGCCCCGGTCCGCCGCCGGAGCGGGCGGGCGCGTCCGGCCCCTTGACGGGCAGGAGCGGCCCGTCGTCAGATTCTGTTTGTTCACGATCAGTTGTGAGTACTTCTGGTTCCTGATGAGGGAGAGCCGACCATGACGGTCACTCGCAGATCGGTCCTTCTCGCCTCCGCTGCCGCACCGGCCGCCGGAGCGCTCCTCGGCACACCGTCGGCACAGGCCGCCGCGGACGCCGTGCGCGCATCCGGCCGCCGCACGGTCGCGCTGCGTGACGGCTGGCGCTTCGCGCTGGCCGACCCGGGCGGGATCACCGACCCGACCGGGCAGTACGCGGACGCCGCCGCCCCCGGCTACGACGACTCGACCTGGCGCGCGGTGGCGGTCCCGCACGACTGGAGCATCGAGCAGACGCCCACCACGCAGAACGGCACGACGAGCGGCACCGGCTTCTTCCCCGGCGGCCTGGGCTGGTACCGCCTCGCCTTCACTCTGCCGCCCGGCCACGCGGGCCGGCGGATCTCGGTCGAGTTCGACGGCGTCTACATGGACTCGTACGTCTACTGCAACGGCACGGAGGTCGGCCACCACCCCTACGGCTACACCGGTTTCGCCTTCGACCTCACCGACCTGCTGCACACCGACGGCAGGACCGAGAACGTGATCGCGGTCAAGGTGCAGAACCGGCTCCCGAGCAGCCGCTGGTACTCCGGCAGCGGCATCTACCGCGAGGCCCGCCTGGTCGTCACCGAACCGGTGCACGTGGACCGCTGGGGCACCTACGTCACCACGCCCGAGGTCAGCGACGAACGGGCCGTCGTCCGGGTCGCGACCACCGTGGCGAACGCGTCCGGCGCGAGCGCGGACGTCGAGGTCGTCTCGCGCGTCCTCGCCCCGAACGGCCGCACCGTCGCCCGCACCTCCTCCACGGTCGCCGTCGCCGACCTGGCCACGCAGACCCAGGAACTCACCGTGACCGACCCGCAGCGATGGGACTTCGCGACCCCGCGCCGCTACACCCTGGAGACCGAGCTGCGGGTCGCCGGCCGGGTCACCGACACCTACAGCACCTCGTTCGGCATCCGCACCTTCCGCTTCGACCCGGACGAGGGCTTCCACCTCAACGGCAGCCACGCCAAGATCAAGGGCGTCGACCTGCACCACGACCTCGGCGCGCTCGGCGCCGCGATCAGCGTCGACGCCGTCCGCAGACAGATGACGATCATGAAGTCCATGGGCGTCAACGCCTTCCGCACCTCCCACAACCCGCCGTCCCCGGAGATGATCCGGATCTGCGAGGAGCTGGGCATCGTGATGCTGGTGGAGGCCTTCGACTGCTGGAAGACCGGCAAGACCCGGTACGACTACGGGCGGTTCTTCGACGAATGGTGCGAGCGGGACGCCACCGAGATGGTGCTCGCGGCCCGCAATTCGCCCGCCGTCCTGCTGTGGTCCATCGGCAACGAGATCACCGACTCCACCTCCACCGCCGGTCTCGCCATGGCGGACCGGATCATCACCGCGATCAGGGCCGCGGACGACACCCGCCCGCTCATCATCGGCTCGGACAAGTACCGCACCCCGCCCGCCAAGGGCTCCGCCGCCGACCTGATGCTCGCCAAGCTGGACGGCCTCGGCCTGAACTACAACACCGCCAAGTCGGTGGACGTCCTGCACACGACCTACCCGCACCTGTTCCTCTTCGAGTCCGAGTCGTCCTCGGAGACCTCGACCCGCGGCACCTACCAGGAACCCGAGCACCTCAACACCGGTGAGAACCACACCCCCGGCAGGCGGGCGACCTCCTCCTACGACAACAACCTCGCCTCCTGGACGATGAGCGGCGAGTACGGGCACAAGAAGGACCGCGACCGGAAGTGGTTCACGGGTCAGTTCCTGTGGTCCGGCATCGACTACATCGGTGAACCCACCCCGTACAACGTCTTCCCGGTGAAGGCGTCCTTCTTCGGCGCGGTCGACACGGCCGGGTTCCCGAAGGACATGTACCACCTCTTCCGAAGCCAGTGGGTCGACGAGCCGATGGTCCATCTGCTGCCGACGACCTGGAACCACGAGGCGGGCGACACGGTCGAGGTGTGGGCCTATTCCAACGTCGACACCGTGGAGCTGTACCTCAACGGAAAGTCCCTGGGCGTAAGGAAGTTCGACACCAAGAAGACCGTCGACGGCCGTTCCTACCTGGAGACCACCGAGGCCACCGGCGACGACAGGACCTTCACCACCGGCCCGTATCCCGGCAGTTACACCAGCCCGAACGGCAGCGCGGGCAAGCTGCATCTGACCTGGCGGGTGCCCTAGCCGCCGGGCGAGCTGAAGGCGGTGGCCCGCCGCGGCGGCAGGACGGTCGCCACCGACGTGCTGCGCACGGCCGGCGCCCCGCATGCCGTACGCCTCACCCCGGACCGCACGTCCCTTCCCGCGGACGGGCGGTCACTGGTCTTCGTCACCGCCGACGTGGTCGACGCGCACGGGACCGTGGTGCCCGACGCGGAGCACCTCATCTCCTTCGGGGTCAGCGGCGGCTCTCTCGCCGGTCTCGACAACGGGCGGCAGGAGAGCGCCGAGCGCTATCAGGCCGCCACACGCACCGCCTTCCACGGCAAGGCCCTCGCCATCGTGCGCTCCGGCACCGGGGCCGGCGCCCTGAGGGTGACCGCCCGCGTGGAAGGGCTGCGCAAGGGCACCGCCACCGTGCGCACCACGCCCGCCCGCTCCAAGGCGACCACACCGCCCGCCGCCTTCACTCCCGAATTGCCGGCGCCGGTGAACCACCCCTACGCGGACGCCAGTTACTCCGGCCGCCCGGACACACTGCCCGCCGCCCTGCTGGACGGCGACCCCGCCACCGGCTGGTCCAACGCCTTCGCCAAGTCGGCCACCGCCCTGCTGCCCGCCTTCAACGGGGCCAGGCCGCGGGACTGGGTCTCGGTGGACTACGGGCGCACCCGGGACTTCGACCGGGTGGAGGTGTCCTTCACCGTCGACGCCACGCACAGCCTGCCCGCGACGGTCGAGGCGGAGGTCTGGGACGGCGAGCGCTATGCGCCGGTCACCGGGGCGACCGTCGACTGGGCCACCGCCTCGGACACGCCGACGGCTCTCACCTTCGACCCGGTCCGCGGCTCCAGGCTGCGGCTGACCCTGACCAGCAGCGCACCGGGCACACCCCAAGGAGCGGTACGCATCACCAAGCTGGAAGCGTGACAGGCGTGACAGGCGTGACCGGCTGAACCAGCGAATCGCCGGCCTGCTGACCGGCCGGCCCGCTCATCGGTGGCTCTCCCCGGCTGCCGAGGCGGAGCGGCCGGCCGGCAGGCCGCTCCGGCCGGTCGGTTCGCACCGCCCGGCCGGACCGCCCTGGGGCTTCCGAAACCCCGGGCGGGCCTGTTCCGGGCGGCCCTTCGCCGCCGCCCGGTCAGCCCGCGCCCAAGACGTCTCAGCGCGCGTCGGTCGTCTCGAAGGTCACCTTCGCGGTGTCCACCGTGCCCGCGGCACGCCCGGGTGCGCTCTGCCACGACCAGTACAGGTTGGTGTGGGCCATCACCTGCTCCGGCGCCGGAGCGCCGTACTTGCTCAGGTCCTCCGTCGTGTGGGCGTCGCCGACCAGCGTCACGTCGTATCCCCGCACGAAGGCGCCGTGCAGCGTCGAGCGGATGCACGCGTCGGTCTGCGCCCCGGTGACGACGACCCGGCCCACCCCGCGCTCCGCGAGCACCGACTCCAGCTCGGTGTCCTCGAAGGAGTCCTGGTAAATCTTGTGGACGAGCGGCTCGGCGTCGAGGCGGACCAGTTCCTCGACGTACTCCCAGTTCTCGCTGCCCCGTTCGAGGTCGTCGTCGGAGTGCTGCACCCAGACGACCGGCACGTCCTGCGCGCGGGCCGCGTCGATCAGGGTGTGGATGTTCGCGATCACCTCGTCGCGCCGGGGGGCGCCCGCCACCACGCCCTTCTGGACATCGATCACGAGCAGGGCGGTGTTCGGCCGGCCGGGCAGGGTGGTCATGGAGAACTCCGGTTCCTTGTCATGGGTGGTCGGTGCTCGGACGGTCCACATTAGGACGCGCCACTGACAACGACCTCGAAGCCATCTCGTCCGGACCGTTGACGGAGTGTCATGACTCCAACAACCATGTCCTGCGACCCCGTTCTGGGAGCGCTCCCACGAGATGGCACCCGCATCCCGTACGGAGCGTCCCGCACCTCATCGAGGAGCCCGGACGTGAAACGACGCAGCACCACCCTGCTGTCCCTCGCGGCCCTGCTGGGCACGGCGCTCACCGCGCTGCCCGCGCAGCAGGCCGGCGCCGAGGAGGTCGAACAGGTCAGGAACGGCGGCTTCGGCACCTCCGCCGACCCGTGGTGGACCAGCAACGTCACCGCCGCTCTCACCGACGGCCGGCTGTGCGCGGACGTGCCGGGCGGCACCGTCAACCGCTGGGACTCCGCCATCGGCCAGGACGCGATCACCCTGGTGAAGGGGTCGTCGTACCGCTTCTCCTTCAGCGCCTCCGGGGTGCCCGAGGGGCATGTGGTGCGGGCGATCGTGGGCCTCGGTGCCTCCCCGTACGACACCTGGTACGAGGCGACCCCGGTGCTGAACGAGTCGGGAGACGCCTACACGTACACGTTCACCTCGCCGGTCGACAGCACCCAGGGGCAGGTCGCCTTCCAGGTCGGCGGGAGCGCCGATCCCTGGCGGTTCTGCCTGGACGACGTGTCGCTGCTGGGCGGGGTGCCGCCGGAGGTGTATCAGCCCGACACCGGGCCACGCGTGCGCGTCAACCAGGTCGGCTATCTGCCGGCCGGACCGAAGAACGCCACCCTGGTCACCGACGCCGTCGCGAAGCTGCCCTGGCAGCTCAAGAACGGCTCCGGGGCGACGGTCGCGCACGGCTGGAGCGTGCCGCGCGGACTCGACGTCTCCTCCGGACAGAACGTCCACTCCATCGACTTCGGTGGCTACCGCACGCGCGGGACGGGCTTCACGCTGGTCGCCGACGGCGAGACCAGTCGCCCCTTCGACATCGGCACGGCCGACTACGACCGGCTGCGGCTGGACGCGGTGAAGTACTACTACACGCAGCGCAGCGGCATCGCGATACGGGACGACCTGCGGCCCGGGTACGGCAGGGCGGCAGGTCATGTGAACGCGGCCCCCAACCAGGGCGACTCCGCGGTCCCGTGCCAGCCGGGCGTGTGCGACTACACCCTCGACGTCACCGGTGGCTGGTACGACGCGGGCGACCACGGCAAGTACGTCGTCAACGGCGGCATCGCCACCTGGGAGCTGCTGAGCACCTACGAGCGTTCCCGGCTCGCCCGCACCGGCGACCCGGCCGCTCTCGGCGACGGGACGCTCGCCCTCCCGGAGAGCGGAAACAACGTGCCGGACATCCTCGACGAGGCCCGCTGGGAGCTCGACTTCCTGCTGAAGATGCAGGTGCCGGACGGGCAGCCGCTCGCCGGCATGGCCCACCACAAGATCCACGACGAGCAGTGGACCGGCCTGCCGCTGCTGCCGGGCGACGATCCGCAGAAGCGCGAACTGCACCCGCCGACCACCACCGCGACCCTCAACCTGGCCGCCACGGCCGCCCAGGCGGCCCGCCTGTACCGGCCCTACGACAAGGCCTTCGCGGCGAAGGCGCTGACGGCCGCGCGCAAGGCCTTCGCGGCGGCCCTCGCGCATCCGGACGTGTACGCCGACCCGAACGACGGCATCGGCGGCGGCGCCTACAACGACGACGACGCGACCGACGAGTTCTACTGGGCGGCCGCCGAGCTGTACCTCAGCACGGGGGAGAAGCAGTTCGCCGACAAGGTGGTGAACTCCCCGGTGCACACGGCCGACGTCTTCGTCCCCACCGGCTTCGACTGGTCCCGCACGGCCGCCGCCGGCCGCCTCGACCTGGCGACCGTCCCGAACCGGCTGCCCGGCCGCGACAAGGTCCGCGCATCGGTCGTGCGGGGTGCCGACACGTATCTCGCCACGCTGGCCGGACAGCCGTACGGCATGCCCTACGCCCCCGACGGCAACCGCTACGACTGGGGTTCCAGCCACCAGGTCCTCAACAACGCCGTGGTCATCGCCACGGCCTACGACCTCACCGGCGCCTCGAAGTACCGGGCGGGGGCCGTCCAGAGCATGGACTACGTGCTCGGGCGCAACGCGCTCAACCTGTCGTACGTCACCGGCTACGGCGAGGTGAACTCCCACCGCCAGCACAGCCGCTGGTACGCGCGCCAGCTGGACCCGAACCTGCCGGACCCGCCGCGGGGGACCCTGGCGGGCGGCGCGAACTCGAGCATTCAGGACCCCTACGCGCAGAGCAAGCTCCAGGGCTGCGTGGGCCAGTTCTGCTACATCGACGACATCCAGTCCTGGTCCACGAACGAGACCGCGATCAACTGGAACGCGGCGCTGGCCCGGCTGGCCTCCTTCGTGGCGGACCAGGGATAGGACGGGATCGGCAACCGGATCGGCAACCGGATCGGCAACCGGATCGGCAACCGGATCGGCAAATGGATCGGCAAGAGGCTCTGCCTGATCGGCGGTGTGCAGGGTCGAACACCTTCCGGTACCGCGCGGTCATCAGTTTGACCTGGGGATATTTACGAGTAAGTACCCGCGCGGTACCGTGAAGGGCATGCCAGCCCTCAATGTGGAATTCAGCGATCGCGAGCTGGAGGACCTGCGGCAGATCGCGAAGGAACGCGGTACGTCGATGAAGGCACTCGTGCGGGAGGCGGCCGCCGCCGACATCGCGCGGCACCGGGCGCTCCAGGAGGGCGCGGAGGCCTTCCGCAGGTTCTTCGCCTCGCACGCGGACGAGTTCGCCGCCGCCTTCCCCGAGGACGAACGCTCCGTGCGGGGCGAGGGGCGGGTCGCCTGACCGATGACCTCCGTCATCCACATCGACGTGCCCTGGCTGCTCCAGCGCCACGAAGAGGTTCTGCCGGAGCAGCCCACCGTCAACGACTTCTCGGCGCTGGTCGCCGCCGTCGCCCGGCACCGGGTCGACCCGCCCAAGCTCGGCGTGGACTCCGACCCGGCCTGGCGGGCCGCCGCGCTGCTGCACACCCTCACCGTGCTCAAGCCCCTGCCCTCGGCCAACGCCCGCTTCGCCTGCGCGACGGCGGTGGCGTACATGTTCACCAGTGGGGTCGGTATCGATCCGCCGTACGGCGCGCTCGTCGACCTCGCCCGCGATCTGCTGGACGGCAAGACGGACGTCTACGGCGCGGCGGACCGGCTGCGGTCCTGGCAGATATAGGCAAAGCGCAAAGCGTTCAGGGCCGCCGGCCGAGGGCGGGAGGAACAAGGCCGGCGGCCGTTTCGCGCAGGAGAGCCGCCGTCCTGCGCGGGGCCTCCGAGGAAGTGGCCGGTTCCAGCCAACTGCACGGGCCGGTGCGCCGGGAGGGTGCGCGGCGCCCTGCTGTGTGCGCGTGTTTCACACGGGGCGCAGGGGCGAATTCCAGCCGGGCCGGCAGAGGTCGTGGAAAGGCGCGATGCCCGGTCCGAGCCGGCCCCGCCTATCGACTTTTTATCAACAAGGCGCAGCTTCAGCCGTCGCCTTGTTGTGCGCGACTCAGTTGTGCAAAGGTGAACCGCCCGTGCGGGGGGTCATGACCAAACCCCCCGCGTTCGTCGGCGGAGGCGAATTCACGCTCCCTGCCGCACCGGACAGGTACGTACCAAAGGAATGCGCTCAGTGCCCACCCCTCAGCCTCCTCGTCCGCCCTACCCTCCGCCGGGCGGGGGTCCCGGAGAATCCGACGAGTCACTCGCCGCGGGTATACGCGGCGGCGCGGACAGCGAGGTCGCCCAGTCCACCGCTCTGCTGATCGCCCGGCACTGGCGGCCGGTGCACGAGTACGCGGTCATCTGCCTCGCCTCCTCCGGGAGCGTCGCCTCCATGGTCACCGCGGGCGCCTTCCACCAGGTCCTCGACCGGCTGAAGCTGGGCGAGCCGGGGACCGCGCTGCGGCCCCGACTGCTGGTGACCGTGCGGGACATGGCCCGGTTGTGGTCCGCGGACGAGGAACTGTCCGGCGTGCTGCCGGTGCTGCGCAAGCCGGCCGGCGCCCGGGGGATGCGGACCGCGAAGTCCATGATCCCGGAGAACCGGGTGCTGGCGGAACGCTCGTTCCAGGGCCTTCCCGCGGTCGCCCGGTGCGTCCTGTGGCATGTGGAGGTCGAGGCCGAAGAGGTCACCGTCGCCGCCGGTCTGCTCGGTATGGACACCGACACCGTGACCGCGGTCCTGGAGCAGTCCCGGGACAAACTGCGTGAGGGAGTCGTCCGCGCCCACCGGGAACTCGCGCCGAGCAAGGACTGCCGCTTCTACAACCGGCTTCTCGACGTCCCGATCCGTCGCGGCGGCGACCTCCTGCCGGACGTGCGCAAGCACCTGGACGAGTGCCGCTACTGCCGTGCCGCCGCCGAACAGCTCGGCCACTTCGAGAGCGGCCTCGGTGTGCTGCTCGCCGAGGCGGTGCTCGGCTGGGGCGCCCGCCGCTACCACGACACCCGCCCCGGCCGCGCCAAGCAGCAGACCGTGCGGCTCAAGGGCTCCGCACGGCACGGCGGCCGTGGCGGCCGAGGCACCCGGGGCAGGGGCGGCAACCTGTTCTCGCGCATCCCCTCGCCCCGCCGGCGCTCGTCGGGGGAGAGCCGTTCACCGCGCGCGCTGTTCACCGGTGTCGGCCTGGCCTCGGCGGGTCTGCTGACCACCCTGCTCGCCGCCGGCATGTGGTCGGACGACGGCGGCGCCGACCCG
Source organism: Actinobacteria bacterium OV320 (assembly GCA_001298545.1). Classification (GTDB taxonomy): domain Bacteria; phylum Actinomycetota; class Actinomycetes; order Streptomycetales; family Streptomycetaceae; genus Streptomyces; species Streptomyces coriariae. The sequence continues at coordinate 85,207 of LJCX01000027.1, read as the reverse complement.
GCCGCCTCCACCAGCGGCAGCGTCCCCGGCATCGACTCGCAGGCCGCGACCGCCTCGCCGACCGCCCCGGACACCGCCCAACTGCCCACCGCGCCCCGGCAGACCAGGCTGCGCAACGCCGCCGCCGATCTCTGCCTGGACGTCCGGGGCGAGGCGAGGGCGGGCGCCTCCGTCGAACTGGCGGACTGCTCCTCCGACGCGACCCAGCAGTGGTCGTACGACGACGACGGGCAGTTGCGCAGCGTCGCGGGGCCCGGCTTGTGCGTGGACTCGCACGCGGACGCCGGGGTGGTCATCCTCGGCTCGTGCGTGGACGAGACCGACGCCCGGGGGGACGACGTCCGCTACGACCTCACCGTGCAGGGCGAGTTGCTGCCCCGCTGGGACGACGCGCTCGCCCTCGCACCGGCCGGTGAGGAGCCGGGCTCGGACGTGGTCGTGAAGGTCCGCGACCACTCCACCGGCCAGCGCTGGCTCACCGACGTCGCCTCCGCCACGCCCGGTTCGCTCGCGGTCACCGGCACGGACGCGCCCGCGTCGGCCCAGCCGGTCGACCTGGCGGACGGCACCGCCTGAGGCAAGAGGTACGCGCACCCCGGCCGGCCCGCGGGCACGGCGGTGACCGTTTGCCGCGGCTGCCCGACCGCCGTCACCCGACCGCCGTCGCCCGACCGCCGTCACCCGGCGTCCTCGACGAGGTCCGCCGGGCCCACGGTCCCGGGCCCGGCGTGGCCGGACAGTGCCAGGGTGAGGTCGAACTCGGCGAGCAGACAGCGGATCACGTGCTCGACGCCCGGCTGTCCGTCCAGGCCGAGGCCGTAGACGTAGGGACGGCCGAGGAGTACCGCCCGCGCGCCGAGGGCGAGTGCCTTGAAGACGTCGTCGCCGGTGCGCACCCCGCTGTCGAACAGCACCGTCAGCCGGTCGCCGACCGCCCGCGCCACCCGGGGCAGCGCGTCGGCGGCCGCGACCGAACCGGCGACCTGGCGGCCCCCGTGGTTGGAGACCACCACGCCGTCCATCCCGGCGTCGGCGGCCAGCCGGGCGTCGTCGGGGTGCAGCACGCCCTTGAGGACGATCGGCCCGTCCCAGTTCTCCCGCAGGAACGCCAGGTCCGGCCAGGTCTTGCCGGGGTCCGCGAACAGACTCACGAAGTGCAGCACGGCCGCGTTCGGGTCCTCGTGCACCGGCTTGGCCAGGCCCGCCAGGAAGGCCGGGTCGGTGAAGTAGTTGGCGGTGCCCACGCCGTGCAGGAACGGCAGATAGGCCTGGTCGAGATCGCGGGGCCGCCACGCCAGCAGCGGGGTGTCCAGGGTGACGACGAGCACCGTGAACCCGCTCGTCCGCGCCCGCCGCAGGAAGCTGCGGGTCACCTCGCGGTCCTTGGACCAGTACAGCTGGAACCAGCGCTCGGCGTCCCCCATCGCCTCGGCCACCTGCTCGATCGGCGTGCTGGACGCCGACGACAGGACGAACGGCACCCCCTGCGCGGCCGCCGCCCGGGCCGCTGCGGACTCGGCTTCCGGATGCATGATCGACAGCACGCCGACGGGCGCGAGGGCGAGCGGCGCGGGCAGGGCACGGCCCAGCACCTCGACCGACAGGTCCCGCTCGTGCACGTCCCGCAGCATGCGCGGCACGATCCGGCGACGCTCCAGGGCCGCACGGTTCGCCCGCGCCGTGCTGCCGTCCCCCGCGCTGCCCGCCACATAGCCGACCGGCCCCGGCCCGAGGCGCTGTTCGGTGAGTTCCTCGAGCCGGGTCAGGTCGGTGGGCAGCCGGGGGACCGCGCCCGTCATCCCGCCCAGATAGATCTCGTACTGGAAGTCCGCCCAGTGCTTCGCCATCCGTACGTCCCGCCTCTCGCCGTCCCGCGGTCCGGCGTCGTCGCCGTCGCAGGGCGACCATACCGGCGGGTAGGTCGCGGCGGTCCGGCGGTTCAGTCGACGGCCGACCCGGACGGTACGGCGGCGGGTTCGACGGCGTCCGTGCCCGGACCGGTGATCGGCGGCACCGCCACCTCCACGGTCCTGGCCAGCCGCGGTCCCTCGGGCCCGTACACCGCCCGGGGTTCGGGGAACAGTCGCAGCAACGCCAGGTAGAGCACGGCGGCGACGGCCAGGGACAGCGGCAGGCCGATGTCGATGCCGTTCGCCAGATCACCCAGCGGGCCCACGAACTGCCCCGGGATGTTCGTGAACAGCACACCGAGCAGCGCCGACACCCACCAGGCGGTCATGCCGCGCCAGTTCCAGCCGTGCGCGAACCAGTAACGCCCGCCGCGCTGACGGCGGTTGAAGACCTGAAGGGCTTCGGGGTCGTACCAGCCGCGCCGGGTGAAGAAGCCCAGCATCATCACGACCATCCACGGCGTCGTACAGGTGATGATCATCGTGGCGAACGTCGAGATGGACTGCACCAGGTCCAGACCGAACCGGCCGACGAAGATGAACACGATCGACAGCAGACCGACCAGCACGGTCGCCTGCACCCGCGACAGCCGCGGGAACACCGACGAGAAGTCCAGACCGGTGCCGTAGAGCGAGGTCGTGCCGGTGGACATCCCGCCGATCAGGGCGAGCAGACACACCGGCAGGAAGAACCAGGACGGTGAGATCGCCAGCAGCCCGCCCACGAAGTCGGGGGCGGCCGGGTCGACGTACTCCGGGGCCTTCGACGCGATGATGCTCGCGGTCGCCAGGCCGAAGACGAACGGCAGCAGGGTCGCGATCTGCGACAGGAACGCGGCGCCGACCACCCTGCGGCGCGCGGTGGTGGCCGGGATGTAGCGGGACCAGTCGCCGAGGAACGCTCCGAACGACACCGGGTTGGACAGCACGATCAGTGCCGCGCCGATGAACGACGGCCAGAACAGCGCGTCGGTGGCCGCGTCCGCGGAGTCCGTGAAGACGCCCGCGTACGACGCGTCGAAGTCGCCGCCGAAGGCGATCGCGCCGAGGAGGAACAGCACCGTGGCCGAGGCGACCGCGACCTTGTTCACGAAGAGCATGAACCGGAAGCCGTACACGCACACCGCGAGCACCAGCCCGGCGAACACCGCGTAGGCGACGGCGTACGTCAGATCGCCGCGGGAGAGGCCGAAGAGGCGGTGGGCGCCGCCGACCAGGGCGTCGCCGGAACTCCACACGGAGATGGAGAAGAAGGCGATCGCCGTCAGGAGGGAGAGGAACGAGCCGACCACACGGCCGTGCACTCCGAGGTGCGCGGAGGAGGAGACCGCGTTGTTGGTGCCGTTGACCGGGCCGAACACCGCCATCGGGCACAGGATCAGCGCGCCCACGAAGACCCCGAGGAGGGTGGCGGCGAGGCCCTGCCAGAAGGACAGGCCGAAGAGGATCGGGAAGGCGCCGAGCACGCAGGTCGAGAAGGTGTTCGCGCCGCCGAAGGCGAGCCGGAACAGGTCGAGGGGGGTCGCGGTGCGCTCGGCGTCGGGGATGCGGTCCACACCGTGGGACTCGACCTCGGTGAGCGACGGGGGAGAGGCGGACGGCGCGGGTTCGGGGGACGGCGGGGTCAAGGGAGCTCCAGCAACAGGCGGTCGACGGTGGAGCGCGGGGTGGCGCGGCACGGTGAACGGCCGTCCGGTCGCGGGGTGGGCGACGCGGGCGGATGCCGTCACTGATCGGGGTCTGCCGAACGTACGGCGTGGGCAAGACCCCGACCAGAGGGTGAATCATCCTTCTTCCGGGTCGGGAGTGGACGAATCCACCACCTCTCCGTGACCGGGGCCGGAATCGGAGTCGGGGGCGGAGTCGGAGTCCGGGGCCGCGTCCGGTCCCTGGGCTCGCACCCGCTGGACGTGTTCGAGGGAGTCGCGCAGCTCGGCGAGCCAGTCGTCGGTGTGGCGCTGGACCAGCCGGACGCACCAGGCGAGGGCGTCGCTGCGGCTGCGGGCCACTCCCGCGGCGATCAGGGTGTCGAGGACCTGGCGTTCGGGCTGCCGCAGCCGGGTCATGACGGGTGCGGCCACGTGGGTGAACAGGGCGCGCTCCCCGTCGCACACCACACCCCAGGACACCTTCCGGCGGAACCGGTGTTCGGCGTCGCGGGCCACGGCGATCCGGGTCTCCCGGGTGCGCTCCCGGAACTCCTGGATCCGGGCGGTGACCGCCGCCTCCCGCTCGGCGGCCGAGACGTCCTCGGCCAGCCGGGGCGCGGGGATGCGGCCGATCACGGTGATCTCCTCGCGGTCGACCGTCACCTCGGCGGGTTCCTCGAAGAGGCCGTCCGGCAGGCGGCCGGCGAACCAGCCCCTCAGCTTCTCTTTCTGCTCGGTCGTAATCATGTAATGACGATTACTCCGCAGGTACATGAACACAAGTGGTCGAGAAGAAGTCCGCCGAGAGCGGAACGGAGGGGCGTGCGGAGGGGCGTGCGGAGGGGTGTTCGGGGGGATCCGGAGGCGGAGGCGGAATGTTTCAGGCCTATTAACGAAGCTATGGAAACCGGTCATCGAGTCGACCGAAGGGATCATGAAGCGCTTGCTTTCGGCGTTGGAACGTTCGAATTCCGTTACTTCTCGCCACTGATTCAATACGCAAGGTTACTGAAACCCATGGGGTCGATGTGAGATTCGGCGGTGGACTCGGCAGACTCGCGCTCGCCGCGTTCGACACCGACCGAGCCGGACCGGCACACCCCCGAATCGAGCGGAAGGATGCACACAATGCGGAACACCGCGCGCTGGGCAGCGACCCTCGGCCTCACGGCCGCCACCGTCTGCGGATCCCTCACCGGATCCGCGCTCGCCGCCCCGGCCGCAGCGCCGACCTCCCTCTACGCCCCGTCGGCCTTCGTGCTGACCGTGGGCCACGGAGAGACCGCCGCCACCGTCAACGCGGCCCGGGCCGTCACCCTGAACTGCGCCCCGACGCCCTCCGGCACCCATCCCGCCGCCGCTCGCGCCTGCGCCGAACTGCGCGCCGCCGGCGGCGATCTGGACGCCCTGGCGGGCCCGGGCGACGCCGTCTGTACGAGGCAGTACGACCCGGTGGTCGTCACCGTCGACGGCGTATGGCAGGGCAAGCGCGTCTCCTTCGAGCGCGCCTTCTCCAACGAGTGCGTGAAGAACGCTGCCGGGAGCAGCCTCTTCGCGTTCTGAGACCGGGATCGCGTGGTCCCCGTGGACACCGAGAGAGGCTCGTGAGGGGGGGAGTGCGAGCCCCTGACACGGGAGCAGCGTGATTCCGTACCCGGAGGCCGGAGGACAGTGTGGGGCTGTCCGCCGGCCTCCGGTGCACCCGTTTTCGCCAAGGACGCGCGGGAGAGTCCGCAGGCAGTCCCTAGGACCGCTCCCGGTGGCTGGTGTCGCACCAGGGATAGCGGCGGCTGCGCCGGCAGGTGCACAGGGCGACCCGGAAGCGGTCGGAGGCGACCGTGGTGCCGTCCTCCAGTTCCACCTCGACCGGTCCCTCGACGAGCAGCGGGCCCCGGCGCTGGACGGTGATCCGACAGGGCCTGTCAGCTGGGGAGTTCGGCACGGACGACCACCAGCTCCTCGTTCTCGTCGTCGGCGGACAGCAGACCCCGCTCCCGCAGCCAGTCCCTGCGCTCGCGCAGGACCGGGCCGAAGGGAATGCGGCGGCGTCGCGTCACGGACGCCTTCAGTCCGGACGCGCGCAGGACCGTCAGGGTGCTCGCGGGGTCGCTGAGCGCGGAGTGGACCATCAGCAGCACGCCGCCGGGCCGCAGCAGCAGGGGCGCTTCCAGGCAGATCCGGTCGAGCAGGAGCCTGCCGTCACCGCCGCCGTCCCAGGCCCGGGCCGTCCCGCGGCCCACGCGGTGGCCGGCCGGTGCGGGCACGTACGGCGGGTTGGTCAGGATCAGGTCGAAGGACTGGCCTTGCACCGGGGCGAAGAGGTTGCCGCGGTGCACGCGCACCGGCAGCCGTTCCCGCCAGGCGTTGAGGCGGGCGGAGCAGACCGCGCGCCAGGACACGTCGACCGCGGTGACCCGCGTGCCGCGCCGTGCGGCCTCCAGGGCCAGCGCGCCGGTGCCGGTGCCCACGTCGAGGACGTCGGCGCCCGGGAGCAGCGGCTCTTCGGACAGTGCCCCGGCCAGCAGGGCGGTGTCCTCCTGAGGGGCGTACACGCCTGGGAGTACGAGAGGATTCACGCCGACCAAGTACCCAGACAATCACGAAATATGGGCTTTTTCCTGATCGGGGAGTGGTGCACGAAGGGAGGACTCTCCCGAGCGCCAGGCGCTGAGCAGGCGGGCGGCGAGGCGGTCCTCCAGGTGCCCGGTGGCGTCGAGGCCGAAGGTGATGTCCGGGGCCAGGTGCGGTTCCTCGTCCAGCAGACCGCCGATGACGTCATGGCGTACCACCTGCTCGTGCACGGCGTCGGCCTCGACGTGCTCGTCGTAGAAGTGCACGGCGGCGGGCCCGGCGCCCGCGCGGCGCATCGCCTGCGCGAGCCGCCGGGAACCGGGCGAGGAGGTGATCTCGACCGCCGCGAAGTGGCCCACGAGGGCGCCTCTGAGGGCCCGGTGCAGGCCGAAGAGGGACATCAGGTTGACCGTGGCCAGCGTCTCGGCGCACGCGGCGTCCAGATAGCGGCCGTAGGTGGTGTCCAGGCCCAGGTCCGTCATCAGGTCCGCGAACAGCCGTGCGTGGACGCGGTCGGGGCGGCCGCCGCCCCACTCGTCGAACTCCACCGCCGCCATCGCCGCCTTGGCCCGGCCCCACAGCCTCGGCAGCACCCACGCGTGCGGGTCCGCCTCCTTGAGGTGATAGAGCGACCGCTGGGCCGCGTACTCGCGCAGCTGCCACAACTCGCCCTCGGCCGCGAGGAAATGACTGACACCCGAGCCCTCGACGGGTTCGACGAGAAGCTCCGCGAGCGCGTCCTCGACGGAGTCGTGGAGCGGTGTGTCCTCGCGCAGGGCGGTCAGGAAGCGGTGCTCCAGCGCGGCCCGCACCCGCAGCAGACCGGGATCCCACTCCCGGTCCGGGGCCACCCCCGCGAAACCGCGGTAGTGCAGCTCGTAGCAGAGGTACAGGGCCAGCTGGAGGTCGTCGCCGTACGCGGACGCGACCGCGACCGTCTCGGCCGCCGGAGGCGCGCCCGCGCCCGCCAGATATCCGCGGACGGCCGCGGACACCGGGCCCCGGGCGACCGGCAGCTGTGGTCCATGGGGGTCGTGTGCCATGCGCGCCGGGTACCCCACACCCGCCGGACCACCCACCGGCCCCCACACCACGCGAAGCGACACTCCACATCCTGCGGCCTGGCGGTCCTGCGGTCCTGCGGCCTGGCGGTCCTGCGGTCCTGCGGCCTGGCGGCCTGGCGGTCCTGCGGTCCTGCGGCCTGGCGGCCTGGCGGTCCTGCGGCCTGGCGGCCTGGCGGTCCTGCGGCCTGGCGGCCCTGCGGCCTGGCGGCCTGGCGGCCCTGCGGCCTGGCGGCCCTGCGGCCTGGCGGCCCCGGGAGCCGGGCGGGCGCCGGGCCCCGCCGACGTGCGCTTCTGGCCGGCAGTCGAGCGGTCGGCCGACCGGATGCCTCGGGCTCAGTCGTCCCCGGCTCAGTTCCGCGGCTGCCCGCAGGCTCAGCGGCTGCGCCCCCGGCTGCGCCCCCGGCTGCGCCGTCCCGCGGCTGTGTCGGAGGGCGTCGGGTGGTGGTTTTTCTTGGCTGGGGGTCGCGCCGGGGGGCGTGGGGGTCAGCGTGCTTGGTCTGTGGCGGGCTTTTTCGGCGGGCGGTGCGAGGCGGTTCCGGACGTTGCGCGGGCGGGGGAGGGGAGGTGTGGGGGGTGTTGGGTGAGGCGCAGGGGTACCGGCTCCAGGGGTGCTTCCTCCGCGTTGTCGGTGAGCCGGCTGGCCTCGGCCCACCAGGCCGGGCCGTCCTCCATGTGCCGCAGCATGACGCCCTCGCGGATCGCCCACGGGCAGACGGTGACCGAGGTCAGTCCGGTGAGCTTCATCGCCGTGTGCCCGATCACCGCGCCGGCCAGGCTCTGCGCGGCGCGCGGCGCGGAGATGCCGGGCAGCCGGGCGCGTTCGGCGGCGGGCAGGGCGGCCAGGGTGGCGATGGCCTCGCGCAGGTCGCCGCGGCGCAGGGTGCGGTCCATGAAGGGGCCGTGCCGTCCGGGGGCTGCCCCGCACAGCCGGCCGAGCTGCTGGAAGGTGCGGGAGGTGGCCACCGCCGTACGCGGACCCTCCCAGCGGACCCGGGCCGCCACGTCCCTGAGCTGGTGGCGGATCCTGCGGCGTGCCGCGCGGAGGGCTTCGGGGGAGGGCGGGTCGCGGTCCGCGAAGAAGTCGTGGGTGAGCCGGCCCGCCCCCAGGGGGAGTGAGGCCACGAAGTCCGGCAACCGGCCCCGGCCGAAGGCCACTTCGAAGGAGCCGCCCCCGATGTCCAGCAGGGCGAGCGGGCCGCAGCGCCAGCCCATCCAGCGGCGGGCCCCGAGGAACGTCAGCTCGGCCTCCACCTCGCCCGGCAGGGTGCACAGCGCCACGCCGGTCCGGGACCGGACCTCGCGCAGCACCTCGCGCCGGTTGGGGGCCGCGCGCACCACGGCGGTCGCGAAGGCGAGCGGGCCCGCCGCACCCCAGCGGTCCGCGGTCCGGGCCGCCGCGGCGACCGCTCGGACGAGCCGTTCCACGGCCTCTTCCGGGATGGGGTCACCGGGCGCGACCTGCTCGGCCAGCCGCAACCGCCACTTGGCCGTGTGGACCGGCAGAGGGACCCCGCCCGCCGCGTCCGCCACCACCAGCCGCACGGTGTTCGAGCCCACGTCGAGCACGCTGATTCTCATGGACCGCGAGTACCCGGGGCTAAACCTGCGGGCGCCCCGCCCTTGCGGGCACGACACGGAGGGGCCGCCGTCCCTCGCGGACGGCGGCCCCTCGTCCTGGGGTCTCCCTGGTGCGGCGGGTGGCGGGCCCGTCACATGTGGACCACCGGTGCCGCGTCCGCGTCCTGCTGCGGCACCCCGCGGCGGAAGAGCAGGAAAGCGATGACCGCGCCCGCGGCGAAGAAGACGGCCGACCACCAGAAGGCGGTGGTGTAGCTCTCGATGGTCGCCTGCGCCTGGACCAGCTTGTTCGCCGGGTTCTTCCCGACCAGATAGTCGGCGGCGGCGCTCGCGGCCAGGGTGTTCAGCAGGGCCGTGCCGATCGAACCGCCCACCTGCTGCATGGCGTTGACCGTGGCGGAGGCCACGCCCGCGTCCTCGGCGGCGAACTCGGCGGTGGCCATCTGCATGGCGGGCGGCATGACCAGGCCGAGGCCGATGCCGGTGATGATCAGCTGCGGCAGCACCGCGCTCAGGTAGTGGGAGCCGACGCCGATCCCGGTCAGCCAGGCCATGCCCACCGCGGCGATCGCGAAGCCCAGCGGGATGACCGCCTTCGGGCCAAGGCGCGGCACCAGGACCGTGGTGCCGATCTGCGCCGCCACCATGAGCGCCCCCACCATCGGCAGGAACGCCACACCCGTCTTCGTCGGGCTGAAGCCCAGGTTCAGCTGGAGGTAGTAGGTGAGGAAGAGGAACACGCCGAACATGCCGGCGCCGGAGATCAGCACGGCCAGGAACGAGGCCGCCCGGTTGCGGTCGAGGAGGATGCGCAGCGGCAGCAGCGGGTGCGCGGCCCGGGTCTGCCACCAGGTGAAGGCCGCGAGCAGCGCCCCGCCCGCGAGCAGGAAGCCCCAGGTCTGCGGCGAGTCCCAGTCGTGGGTCTCCGCGTTGGAGAAGCCGTACACCAGGGAGAACAGACCGGCGGCGACCAGGACCGTACCCGGCACGTCCAGCTTGGAGTTCTCGGCGTCGCGGTGGTTGGACAGCAGCAGCCAGCCGCCCGCGAAGGCGACGACGGCGATGGCCACGTTGACGTACAGCGTCCAGCGCCAGTCGAGCGCGTCGGTCAGGATGCCGCCGAGCAGCAGGCCCACCGCGCCGCCCGCGCCGGCGATGGCGCCGTAGACGCTGAACGCCTTGGCGCGTTCCTTGGCGTCGGTGAACGTGGTGTTGAGCAGCGACAGCGCGGCGGGCGCGAGGAGCGCGCCGAAGGCGCCCTGGAGTGCGCGGGCGGTGACCAGCATCTCGAAGTTGGTCGCGGCACCGCCGAGGGCGGAGACGGCGGCGAAGCCGACGACCCCGATCAGGAAGGCCGTCTTGCGGCCGAAGAGGTCGGCTATCCGGCCGCCGAGCAGCAGCAGTGAGGCGAACGCCAGGACGTACGCGGTGACGATCCACTGCCGGTTGCCGTCGGAGAAACCGAGGTCGGCCTGGGCCGAGGGCAGGGCGATGTTCACGATGGTGGCGTCCAGCACCACCATCAGCTGGGCCAGGGCGACGACCGCGAGGATCCACCACTTCTTGGCGGAGGCTGCGGACGGCCCCTGGTCGGCGCCCGTGCGGGTGCCGTCCGTCAAGGTCTTCGGAGACATGGGGAACCACTCCAGGGACGTGAGGGCAAAGAACACGTAAACGAAACGGTTTCGTACACCTGGAGGTTAGACCAGTTTCTGCGAAACGGCAAAGTTTCGTTAGCGGCGGGCCGCGTCGGGCGCGGGGCCGGGGGGGGGGTGTGCGGAGCCGCTGGGTGGGTGTGCGGTGTCGGTGGGTCGGGTCCGGGGCCTCAGGCCAGCTGCCGTCGCACCAGCTCGTGCAGCCTGCCGCCGGTGTCCGCGAGAAGCTGTGCGGGCGAGCCCTGCTGGGCCACCTTGCCGTTCTCCATCACCACGACCCGGTCGGCGTCCATCACCGTCGACAGACGGTGCGCGATGACGACCCGGGTGGCGTTGAGCTTGCGGGTGCTCTCGATGACCGTGCGCTGGGTCTCGTTGTCCAGGGCGCTGGTCGCCTCGTCGAAGAACAGGATGCGCGGCCGGCGGATCAGCGCCTGGGCGATCATCAGGCGCTGACGCTGGCCGCCCGAGACCGACCCGCTGCCCGAGACGATCGTGTGCAGTCCCATCGGCATGCGCTTGATGTCCTCGGCGAGGCCGGCCAGCTCGGCGGCCGCCATCGCCTCCTCCGGCGTGTAGGCCTCGGTGCCGCAGATGACGTCCAGCAGGGAGCCGGTGAACGGCTGGGCGTGCTGGAGCACCACCCCGCACTGCCGGCGAACCGCCGACTGGTCGAGGGCCGCCAGGTCCTGGCCGTCGTACAGCACGCTTCCCGAGACCGGCTTGTCGAAGCCGATGAGCAGCCGGAGCAGCGTCGACTTCCCGCAGCCGCTCGGGCCGACGATCGCCACGAACTCGCCCGGCCGCACCTCGAAGGAGACGTCGTCGAGGACGAGGGGACCGTCGTCGGAGTAGCGGAAGGACAGCCGGCGGGCCTCCAGCGCGCCGGTCAGCGGGCCGGGGCGGGTGTTCGCGGTGCGGACCTCCGGCGTCGCCTCCAGCACCGGCCGGATCTCCTCGAACAGCGGCAGCGCGGCCACCGCCGAGACGAACGCGCCGGTCAACGAGGTCACCGAGGTGAGCAGCATCGTCATCGACGTGTTGAAGGTGAGGAAGTCCGCCGCCGACAGCGCACCCCGCGCCGGACCGGCCAGCAGCATGAACATCAGCAGGGAACACAGCGGCAGATACACCGAACCCAGCACCGTGTTGAGGTTCTTGATCCGGCCGAGGCGCTGCTGAAGCTCCCGGCTGCGCGCGAACTGCGCCGCCCAGGCCGCGTACGCGTAGTTCTCGGCGGCCGCCACCCGCAGCTTCGGCAGTCCGCGCAGGGTCTGGAAGGCCTGGTTGTTGAGCTTGTTGGAGAGCACCACGAGCCGTCGCTGCCAGCGCACCTGCCACAGCCCGAGCGCCAGGAACACCGACGCGATGACGACCAGCATGCCGATCGCGGCGAGGGCCATCGGCACGCTGTACCAGAGCAGCAGCCCCAGGTTCATCGCACCGATGGTGACGGACTGCGCGACCGAAGGGCCGAGTCCCGCCAGCAGCCGGCGGATCGCGCTGATGCCCATCGCGGCACTCGCCAGCTCGCCCGTCGAACGCTCGGCGAAGAACTTCGTCGGCAGCCTGAGCAGCCGGTCCCACACCGCCGGCTGGAGCGTCGCCTCGATCCGGCCCTCCAGCCGCAGCATGGTCAGGTTCTGCAGCAGCATGAACGCCGCCGCCACCACACCGCTGACCATCACCGCCAGACACACCTGCACGATCAGCCCCTGCTGGGCCTTCGGCACGTACTCGCCGAGCACCTTGCCCGTCGCGATCGGCACCAGCGCCCCGATCACCACCGTCACCAGCCCGCTCAGCAGCAGGTTCGTCAGGTCCCCTGCCGTGCCCCGCATGCTGAAGCGCAGCAGCCCGAGGGGGCCGAGGCCCGCTTCCGGCAGCGGGCGGTAGAACATGACCGCACGCGGCTCGAACTCCTCCGCGTTGGCCTTCTCGACCGGGGTCTCCCGCCCGGTCGCCGGGTGCACGGCGACATAGCCGCCGCGCCGCCACAGCAGCGCGACCGGCGTCCCGGACAGGGCCCGGTGCCCGACCAGCGGCCCCACGTCGTCCCGCCACCAGTGGCCGTCCAGACGTACGGCCCGGGCGCGCACCCGCGAGGCGAGGGCGACCCGCTCCACCGGGTCCAGCCGGTCGCTGTCGGCGCCCATCTGCGAGGGTTCGGCAAGGGTGATCCCGGCGGCCCGGGCGACGAGCCCGCACGCCGCGTAGGTGGCGTCGGCGTCGGCGGCCGTGAAGCGCTTGTCCGTGCCCCTGCCGTTCCTGTCGCCCCGGCCGCTCTTGCCGATCGACGCGAGCAGCGTCCGGTCGGCCTGGGCGCGGACCGCCTCACCGGCCTTGATCCCGGCGGCCGTGCGGGTCTCGTGGGTGTGCTCGAGCTGCTCGATCCAGCGGTCCAGCGTGGTCAGCAGCCGGAACTGCTGGTCGACCATGCTCTGCCACACCGCGGGGTCCATCAGCAGGTCGGCGGCCGCCTCCGCGCCGTACAACGAGCCGTACTGCACGCTGCCGGGCGGCACCTGCATCCAGAACACGTCGTCGTCCTCCCCCATGCTCGAATTCGCTCGCACGGGGGCACCCCCATCTTCGGCGGCCCGTTCGGTGGCCATCGGCGCCTGGAAGAGGATCGACAGACCGCGGCCCACGCCGAGGGCGAGCGCGTACTCCAGCGGGCTCGAAGTCGGCGGTACGTACTGGGGGTTGCCGTACTCGTCGTAGGACCAGGTCTGGGTGTTCGCGGGCTGGTACAGCTCACGCAGCCCGATGCGGTGCACGACGCAGTCGCGCAACGGCCGCGCGACGAGCGTGTGGCGGGGCCCGGTGACCGGACCGAGCAGCAGGGAGCCCGCCTCCATTCGGCCCAAGTGGTGCCAGTGGCCCTGCTGTTCGGCGTCCACCGCGAACAGGTCCAGCGCGCCCGACGCGACCAGCCACAGCACCTGCGGCCCTTCCAGGTCGAGCCGGCTGAAGCCCGCGCAGTCGAGCCGCGCGCCCAGCTGTCCCAGCGCGGCGAGTACGACGTCGTCCTCGGACACGGCAGTCATCTCATCGCTCCCTGACCAGCGCCGCGTACGAGCCGCCGCGCGCCACCAGTTCCTCGTGCCGCCCGCGCTCCACGACCGTGCCGTGCTGGAGCACGACGATCTCGTCGCTGTCGCGCACCGTGCTGAGCCGGTGGGCGATCACCACGCACGCGCAGCCGCGCCGGCGCAGGTTGTCCATCACCACCTGCTCGGTCTCCGCGTCCAGCGCGCTGGTCACCTCGTCCAGCACCAGGATGCTGGGCCGGCGCACCAACGCCCGTGCGATCTCAAGGCGTTGGCGCTGACCGCCGGAGAAGTTGCGGCCGTCCTGCTCGACCTTGCCGTGGATGCCGCCGGGCCGCCGTACGACCGTGTCGTAGAGCGCCGCGTCCCTGAGCGCGTCGACGACGGCGTCGTCCGGGATCGACGGGTCCCACAGCGCCACGTTGTCCCGCACCGAGCCCTCGAAGAGGAACACCTCCTGGTCGACGAAGGACACCGAGGAGGCGAGCGCCCCGCGCGGAATGTCCTCCAGGCGCTGCCCGTCGACCCGGATCACGCCCTCCCAGGGCGCGTACAGACCCGAGATCAGCCGGGACACCGTCGACTTGCCGCTGCCCGAACCGCCGACCAGAGCCACCTGCTGCCCCGGTCCGACGGTCAGGTCGAAGCCGGTCAGCAGCGGCTTGTCCAGCGGGCTGTAACCGAAGGTGATGTTCTCCAGCTCGACATGACCGTGCAGCCGGCGTGTGGAGTCCCCGCCGGCGCGGCGGTCGTAGAGCGGATCGGCGCGGAAGTTCTCCACGTCCTTCAGCCGGGCGACGTCCGCCGCGAAGTCCTGGATGCGGCCCGCGACCCCGTTGAGGCGGGTCAGCGGGGCGGTGAAACGGGTGACCAGAGCCTGGAAGGCGACCAGCAGACCCACCGAGATATGGCCCTCGATCGCCCGCATGCCGCCGATCCACAGGATCAGCGCGCTGTTGAGCGTCGCGAGCGTCGGCGCGACCACGCCCAGCCAGGCGCTCGGCACCCCGAGCCGCTGCTGCTCCTCCAGCGTGGTGGCGTGCTGCCCGGCCCACTTGCGGAAGTACCCCTCCTCGCCGCCGGTCGCCTTCATCGTCTCGATCAACTGGAGCCCGGTGTACGCCGTGTTGGTGAGCCGCGCGTTGTCCGCGCGCAGCTTCGCCGTCCGGGTCGCGCGCATCCGGATGACGATCCGCATGGCGACGATGTTCAGCAGCGCCACGCCGATCCCGACGGCCGTCAGCTGCGGGTCGTAGGTGTAGAGGAGGACGGCGTACAGGACGACGACGATCGCGTCCACGCCCGCCGACGCGAGGTCGCGGGCCAGCGTCTCGGCGACGGCGTCGTTCGACTGCAGCCGCTGGACCAGGTCGGCCGGGCTGCGCTGGGAGAAGAAGGTGACCGGCAGCCGCAGCAGATGGCGCAGGAAGCGGGCGCTGGAGAGGGTCGAGGAGATGATCCGGCCGTGGTGCAGGTTGGCCTGCTGGAGCCAGGTCAGAGCCACCGTGAGGGCCACACAGGTGCCCATCGAGACGAACAGCACGCCCAGCAGCGAGGTCTGCCGTCCGATCAGGAACATGTCGATGTAGGTCCGGCTGAGCGCCGGCACGGCCGCGCCCACCAGGACCAGCAGCAGACTCGCCAGCACGGCTGCCGGCAGGGTGCCCGCGGTGCCCCGCAGCCGGGCCGGCATCGCGCCCAGCACGCCCGGTCTGCGTCCGCCCCGCTCGAAGTCCTCGCCCGGCTCCAGCACCAGCACGACACCCGTGAAGCTGCCGTCGAAGTCCTCGATCGGCACGAAACGCCGGCCCTTGCCGGGGTCGTTGATGTACACGCCCCGGCGGCCGAAGCGACGGCCGAGGCCCTCGTAGACGACGTAGTGGTTGAACTCCCAGAAGAGGATCGCGGGCGACCTGACCCCGGCGAGGGCCGCCAGGTCCATCTGCATGCCCTTGGCCGTGAGGCCGTAACTGCGGGCCGCCTTCAGCAGGTTGCTCGCCCGCGAGCCGTCCCGGGAGACACCGCAGGCGATGCGCAGCTCCTCCAGCGGGATGTGCCGGCCGTAGTGCCCGAGGACCATGGCGAGCGAGGCCGCGCCGCACTCCACGGCCTCCATCTGGAGCACGGTGGGCGTGCGGACGGTCTTCGTCCGGCTCTTGGGAACCGTGCGTCGGGGCGGTGCGGCACGCCGCCGGGTCCGCGGCTGCTCGGTGGTGGTCACGGGAGCAGCCAATCGACGGGACGCTGGTCGGCCAGCCGGATCGAACCCGTGGCCATGGTCATGGAGGTGAGGGCGAACGGCGGCCCGTCCGCGGACGACCACCGGTAGCCGCTCTTCGTCGCCGAGGACCGGTCCAGACGGACCAGGACCGCCACCGGGCGGCCGTCCTCGGTGAACTGCTCGCCCAGCTGGCTGTCGCCGAGGAACGCGGCGATCGCCTGCGCCGACTGGGCCGCGCGGTCCACCGACTTCACATGACCGCGCAGCACGCCGTACTCCTGCGAGGGCACGGTCTGCACGGTCAGGTCGACGGCCGCGCCGGACGGGATGGAGGCCGCGTTCTCCGCGGGGACGTACACCGTGGCGTACAGCGGGTCGTCGGCGTCGGCGACCTTCTCGACGGCGGCGACGTTCGCGCCGGTGGAGATGATCTGACCGATGGTGGCGGCGAGTGCGGTGATCCGGCCCGCGGCGACCGTCCGCACCACGGTGTCGCCCTCCGCCGTACGCACCTTCAGCACGGGCGAGCCGGCGGGCAGCCGCTCGCCCTCCTCGGCGAGGACCGCGGTGACCTGGCCCGCGGCCGGGCTCTGGAGGATGTAGCTGCCCTCGCCGTGGGTGAGGACGGCGGGCGCGCTCACCGTGGAGGCGACCGAACCGGTCACCGCCCACACGGAGGCGGCCGCCATGACGGCCACGGTCACGGACAGCACCAGCCAGCCCTGAGGGCGCGCGAAACGCACCGGCAGGTCGAGTTCCTCCGGCGACTGGAGCTTGGCGAGGGCCTGTTGGCGGAACTGCACGGGCCTACCTAGGGAGTTTCAGGGCGCCGATGAGTCCCGGAGCCGGGTGACGGCTCCGGGACTCAAAGGGGTCACGAAAGGTGCGATCAGAGACCGGCGACCAGGTTGGTGACCGGGGCCGTGTTCAGGCCGGTGACACCCTCGACGGTGCCGACGGCCGTGTTGACCAGGCCGGAGACCGGGGCGATGCCGTCCACCAGGCCGGTGACGGTGCCGACGGCGTTCAGGGACAGACCGCCGGAGACGTTGTCCAGCTCGGCGTCGGAGATCTCGACGGTCTCAACCTGGGGGGTGGAGTTCATGGTGGAACTTCCCTTCACATGGATATCTCATAAGGGCGGAGCGGCCCCCTCTGGGGACAGATGACGGCCGCGAGCACGGGCACCGGGCACCCCGTTTCCGGGAGGCCGCGATGACCCTGCGGTGCGTTGGATCAAAGCAGGTCCGCGGTCGGCGCAGCCAATCAATCACCGCGTTCACCTGGGAACTTGTGTCACGGGAGCGTGAAACGGTGCAGGCGCGCCCACTGCTTGTCGGCGACTTCTTCACACCATGGGCGGGATCTGCTCGGATGAGCGTCCGGCGGTCTCGCGGCGAATCCGACACTCCCGCACCAAAGGCGTGGCGGGCGCCGGGCAGTTGTGCAGAACCCCTGCTCGCGGTGACCCGCTTGGGCATTCGATGTGCAGATTCTCTGAAGCGGGGATTCGACCCGCGGATCTGAACGCAACGTCACCGTTCGACTGCGAGGCGTGTCGGTCCGTCGAGGGTCGGCTGGCGGGGCACATAGCTGACGCACAGATCCACAACCGCTTTCGGTGGCCGGGCTTCGTCGGTACCGCTCGGTTCCGGACATCCGAATCGGTCACCGCTCACCGGAACGAAGTCGGCCGGCCTGCCGTCTTCGTTCTTCCGGGGTCTCTCGGACGGCCGGGGCGGCGAGCACGGCAGCCCTGTCCGTCGACGGCGCCGACAGCTCCCCCGGCAGTCCTTCGTCCTTCCGCGTCGACGCCCCTGACCAGGGGAGACACCGAACGGGCGGGAGTCGTGGGCAACTTCGGCCAACGGGCCCGGAGCGAGCGCCCGGAGTGCGGAGCCGACCGAAAGGATCTTGTCGGCTTCGGCGGTCGTCATCGCCATATGGGCGTTTGTTCGCGAGGTCGCGGGGTCGGACTCCGGTCATGGCCGATTCAGGTTTGAGCAAAGGAAGTTGGCAAACGCGATTGAACGCACCCCTCGACCGCTGCGTACTCATGGCCAACCAGGCGCCGCTGTACGGAGCTGCCGAACCCCGGCAGCCAGACCCCGTCCCCCAGGAGGTCGAGTTTTTTGAGTCACAAGCGAGTTACGAAGCGCAAGGCCATCATCGCCGCAGGCGGTGTGGCTGCGCTCGGAGCGGCAGCCATCCTGCTTCCCCAGGCCAACGCCTCCCAGGACGGCGGTTCCGACAACGCCGCCACGGTGAAGACGCTCAAGGCGGGCGACGCCTCGGACCTCGCCGCACAGCTCGAGAAGCTGCTCGGTGACGCCTTCGCCGGCTCGTACTACGACAGCGAGGGCAAGCAGCTCGTCGTCAACGTGATCAGCGTCGAGGGCGATGACATCAACATCGACGGCGACGAGAACCAGGTCATCGTGCAGGCCAAGAAGGCGGGCGCCAAGATCCGCCAGGTCGACAACAGCACCGCCGAACTCGAGGCGGCCGCGAAGACGCTGAAGAAGGAAGCGACGATCCCGGGCACCGCCTGGGCCGTCGACCCCAAGACGAACAAGATCCTCGTCACCGCCGACTCCACGGTCACCGGCACCAAGTGGGACCAGATCGAGTCGACCGTCAAGACCCTCGGCACGGGCATGGCGACGATCCAGAAGTCGGCCGGCACCTTCACCACGAAGGTCGCCGGAGGCGACGCGATATTCGGCGGCGGGGCACGCTGTTCCCTCGGCTTCAACGTGACGGCCGGCGACGGCTCCCCGGCCTTCCTGACGGCCGGTCACTGCGGGGTGGCGGCCGAGCAGTGGTCCGACTCCGAGGACGGCGAGCCGATCGCCACCGTCGACCAGGCGACCTTCCCCGGGGACGGCGACTTCGCGCTCGTGAAGTACGACGACGCCGCCACCGTGGCCGCGAGCGAGGTCAACCTCGGCGACCAGACCCTCGCGATCACCGAGGCCGCCGAGGCCACGGTCGGCACGCAGGTCTTCCGGATGGGCAGCACCACCGGTCTCAACGACGGTCAGGTCCTCGCCCTCGACGCCACCGTGAACTACCCCGAGGGCACCGTCACGGGCCTCATCCAGACGGACGTCTGCGCCGAGCCCGGCGACAGCGGCGGCTCGCTCTTCACCCAGGAAGGCCAGGCGATCGGCCTGACCTCGGGTGGCAGCGGCGACTGCACCGTCGGCGGCGAGACCTTCTTCCAGCCGGTGACCACCGCGCTCGAGGCGGTCGGCGCGACCCTCGGCGACGGCGGCATCGGCGCCGGTGACGCGGTCGGCGGCGAGGAGGCCGGCGCGGGCGCCGTGGACGAGAACGGTGACGGCATCGACGACAACACCGGCGAGGCCATCGTCGGCGGCGGCGAGGAAGCCGGTGCCGGTGCGGTGGACGAGAACGGTGACGGCATCGACGACAACACCGGCGAGGCCATCGTCGGCGGCGGCGAAGAGGCCGGCGCGGGCGCCGTGGACGAGAACGGTGACGGCATCGACGACAACACCGGCGAGGCCATCGTCGGCGGCGCGGACGAGAACGCCGACGGCGGCGCGGACGAGAACGCGGGCGGCCACGACCAGAACGACAACGGCGCGGCGGACGGCTCGGGTGTGACCGAGTCGCACTGATCCGGCATCAGCTGAACGGTCCGACCCTCCGGCGGGGGTCGGACCGTTCGTGTCTGCGCCCGGCGACGCTGCTCACGCGTCACGGCGAGCCCGCAGCAACAGCAGCGCCACGTCGTCACGCCGCTCGTCCGCCGCCGCGTGGGGACCCACCAGCTCGTCGGCCAGCTCCGCCAACGGACGGTCCCCGGCCTCGCCGAGCCGCCGCCCCAGGTCGGCGACCGCGTCCTCGATGTCCACCCCCGGCGTCTCGATGAGCCCGTCGGTGTAGAGGGCGAGGACACAGCCGTCGGTCAGCTCGACCTCCGTCGTCGGATAGGTCGCCGAGGCGTCGATGCCCAGCAGCGGACCGCCCGCGAGGTCGAGAACGCGCACCCGGCCGTCCGCCCGGCGCAGCAGCGGCGGGGGATGCCCCGCCTGGGCCATGACGGCCCGCCCCCGGGCAGGATCCAGCCGCAGGTAGAGACAGCTCGCGAACAGGTCGGAGCCGAGGTCGATCAGCAGCCGGTTGGTGCTGCGCATCACCTCCGCCGGCTCCTGCCCCACCGTCGTGTACGCGCGGACGGCGGTACGGATCTGGCCCATCAGTCCGGCCGCGGTCACGTTGTGTCCCTGCACGTCCCCGATCACGGCCGCCGCGTGCGGGTGCGAGGGCACCAGGTCGTAGAAGTCCCCGCCGATCTCCATGCCCCGGGTGGCGGGCAGATAGCGGGCGGTCGCCTCGATCCCGGGCAGCGGCGGCAGCGAGTGCGGCAGCAGCGCCGCCTGGAGCCCGTGCGCCAACTGGTGTTTGACGTCGTAGAGCAGGGCGCGGTCCAGGGCCTGTGCGATCAGCCCGGCGAGGCTGGTCAGCACCGCACGTTCGTGCGTGGAGAACGGGTGCGGTTCGGCGTAGGCCAGCACACAGGCGCCCACCGGGCGGCCGGAGGCGATCAACGGCAGGAAGGCCCAGGCGGCGAACCCGTCGGGTGTGGAGTGCCGGGCCGGGTACAGCCGCTCCAGATCCTGCCGGGAGTCGAAGAACGCCGGGACGCCGGTGGCGGCCGCGTGCGCACCCGGCGTCGGGGAGGACAGCGGCGTCCGGTCGAACCGCTCCACGACATGCGGGTCGGGGTACCCGTGGTGCCCGAGCACGTGCAGCCGCCCGGCCCGCGCGCCGAGCAGCGCCAGGGCCTGACTGCCCACCGCCGGCGCGATCTCGTCCGCCACCAGTCCCACCACGTCCTGCACGCTCACCGTCTCGGTGAGCGCCCCGGCCATGCTCAGCGCCTGCGACATCGACACCAGCCGGGTCGGCGCGTCCTCCGAGCGGGGACCGGTCGGGCTCATCTCCGACACCGCCCGGGCCCGGCTGATCCGCACGCTGATCCCGGTGGTACTCGGATACAGCCGGAACGACAGCCACTGCGAGGGCGGGCGCAGCGCCACGAACGAGGTGGCCTCCTGGCTGAGCAGCGCGGCCCGGTAGCGCTCCTCGTACAGGGGATCGTTCAGCCAGGGAACCGTCGCCCACAGCTGCGAACCGAGCAGCCCGCCCACCGGGACGCCGAGCAGTTCGCAGGCCGCCTCGTTCGCGAACCCGACCCGTCCGCTCACGTCGAGCGAGCACATTCCGTACGGCAGCCGCGACACCATCCGTGCCGCCTCGACCGTGCCGAGCGTGTCGGCGACGCCGCCCGGCGGGCCCAGCCCCAGCAGATCGGTCTCGGCCCGCACCGAACGGTTCTTCGACGCGGCGCGTTCCAGCCGCAGCGCGAGCCGCTCACAGGCCGCCGTCAGCTCCTGGCGCTCCCGGTCGGAGAGATCCGGCGGGTGCGAGCCGGGCCAGGTGACGAAGACCGCGCCGTACACCCGGGTCGCGGTCAGCACCGGCAGCGCGGCCAGCGCGAAGGGATAGGGCAGCACGACGGCGATCCGCGGATAGCGGCGGGCCATGTCCTCCACCCCGCCCACCCACACCAGCCGCCGCTCGCGCACCGCCTCGGCGACCGGGATCGGCGCGCTCAGTCCCACCCGCTCCCAGGGCGCCGCGAAGGACCGGGGCAGCCCCGCCATCACCGCCATCTCCAGCAGCGGCTCGTCGCCCGGACGCAGGTACACGGCACCCGAGTGCGCGCCGACGGCGTCCATCATCGACGTCAGCGCCAGGGAGAGCAGCGGTTGGCCGACCGGCGCCCATTCGGTCGCAGGTGCCTGACCGGACGACATCTGCCCGTCCGACACGGCGACCACCTCCTCGCCCGGCGCCGCGCGAGCCTCAGGGTCCAAATCTGCCCCCTGGGGGCCCGGCGCGCACGGCGAGCGACGCGCCCCCGAGGGCTGCCCCCGTACCCCGTCGGACCACCCTCACGCCCCCTCGGTCGAAGCGCGCGACGGCGTACGGGCGCCCCGCGTGCGCCCCCGCGCATCCCGATGGCCGGATCTTCGCGCTGAGAAAAGGTCCCGGAGCCGAAGAATGGGCACGCGTTCAACACCGAGAACGACACCGAGAACGACACCACGGACAACACCACGGAACCGGCGTACGACGAGAGCTGAAGGGGCGGCAGTGATCCGCGTACTACTGGTGCACGACGCGTGTCTGGTCAGATCGGTCCTCGCACAGTGGCTGGCCCGGGAACCCGATCTCCGGGTGGAGGACGTCCCCTGGCGCAGCGCGGCCGGCCGCGTCGGGGCGGTGCGCCCGGACGTGTGCGCGGCGGATCTCGACTGCTCCGACGCCTACGGCCTCCCACCCCTGGGCGACTTATGCCGGCGGGGCGGCGGTCCGGTGCCGCCCCGCTTGCTGGTCCTCGCCAGTGCGAACCGGCCCGGCCTGCTGAAACGGGCCCTGGAGGCGGGGGCACTCGGCTATGTCGACAAGGCGGGCACGCCGGAGCAGTTGCTGCGCGGCATCCGGCAGGTCGCCCAGGGGGAACGTTTCGTCAATGATTCGCTGGGCTTCGGCTTCCTCAAGGCCGCCGAGATGCCGCTGACCCGGCGGGAGCTGAGCGTGTTAACCCTCGCCGCCGAGGGCGCCTCCATCGCGGAGATCGCCGGGAACCTGCACCTGTCCCACGGGACCGTGCGCAACTACATGGCGGCGATCACCCGCAAGACCGGCGCCCGCAACCGGGTCGACGCCATCCGTATCTCCCAGGGGCAGGGCTGGCTTTGAGCCGCCGCCCGCTCCCCCCGATGCCGCCGGTCTCCCCGCTTCGCCCGCTTTCCCTCCTTCCTCGGCCACGGCCCCTCCGTCCTCCCAGCCGCCGACGAGATCGCGGTACAGGGGCGAGCGTCGCACCACCTCGTCGTGGGTCCCGTACGTGGTCCGCGGCCCGTCCATGACCAGCACCCGGCCGGCGCGCCTGGCCGAGCTGATGCGGTGGGCGACGACGACCAGGGTGCCGCCCGGCCGGGCGGCGAAGGCGCGCTCGGCCCGGGCCTCCGCCTCCTGGTCCAGGTGGCTGGTCGCCTCGTCGAGGAGGGCGAGCGGGGCGGGTGACAGGTAGGCGCGGGTGAGGGCGATCAACTGGCGTTCGCCGGCCGACAGCGCCGCCGGATCCACCCTCGCCGCCGGTCCGCCCAGCGCGTCGAGCAGCGGGGTCAGACCGACCGCCTCGGCCGCCGCGAGCAGTTCCGCCTCGGGCACGGGGTCCGGCCGCAGATGCGTGAGGTTCGCGCCGAGGGTGTCGCTGAACACGTACGCCTCCTGCGGGATGAGCACGCGCCGAGCGGCCGCGGCACCGCTCGGCACCGGCCGGCCGCAGATCCTTATCTCCCCGCGCACCGGCTCGAGGAGTCCGGCGACCAGCCCGGTCAGCGTGGACTTCCCGACCCCGCTCGGACCCACGACGGCCAGTCGCGCCCCGACGGGCAGGGTGAGCGTGAGGCCGTCGACGACCGGCGCGGATGCGGGACCGTAGGCGAAGGTGAGGGAGGTCAGCGAGAGCGCGGGGGGAGCGGGGTTCGGCGAGGCCACCGGAGGTACCACCGGCGGGGCGGACCGAAGGGGAGGGCCCTGCGGGGCCGCGCTCGGCCGGGGACCGTCGGTGGACGGGGTGTGGCCGCTGGAGGGGGTGTGGCCGGTGCGCGGGCGGTGGTCGGCGTACGGGTGGTCCGGCGCTGTGCGGGGCCGGCTCCGGGGCAGGGCCGGGTCGGTGCCTGCCGGTCGCCGTGCTACGGGCGGCCGGTGGGGGCCGGGCGGTCGGTGGTGCCGGGTCGCCGGCCGGTCCTCGCGGTCGGCGGGGAGGACCGGTGCCTCGCCGCGCGGTGCCAGCCGCCGCAGGACGACCGTCAGGCGGGAGCCGCTCGTGCCCAGGCCGTGGACCAGGGCGGTCAGGGCCGGGAGCAGGGACTGGGTGACATAGGCGAGGGCGCCGACGAGGGCGCCGGGGGTCACGCCGTGGTCGAGGAGCCAGGGGGCGCCGGCCAGCAGCAGGACCAGGGGCAGCTGGCCGCCGAGCGCCAGGCACGCCACCCGGGCCACGCCCCAGTGGGCCAGGGCGCGGGCCGCGTGCAGCTCGGTGTCGACGAGTGCGCCGGTGTCCAGGGCGATCCGGTCCTCCGCGCCGGCCGCCGTGACGTCCCTGAGCCCCGGGCAGACGACGCCCAGGTGCCCCGCCAGAGCCTCGTCGGCCGCGAGGAACGCCTCCTGCCGTCGGGCCAGCGGACGCAGGGTGACCGCGAACAGGCCCACGCCGGCGGCGAGCGGCGGCAGGACGACCAGCAGGAGCAGCGGCGCGAGCGCGCACAGACCGACCAGAGCGCCGGCGGACGTGAACACGAACGAGCGCGAGACCATCACCAGGCCCGCGAAGCTGTCCCGCGCGATCTCCACCTGCTGGGTGAGCCCGGACAGCGCCGCGCCGTCCGCCTCCCGTACGCCCCGCCGCACCACCCGGCTGACCAGCCGGTCCCGCAGCGGTTCCACCAGCGCGGCGACCGCCCCGTACACCCGCCCGGTCCCGTACGCGCCCACGAGCACCCCGAGCCCGGCCACCGCGAGCCACCGCAGTCCCGCCTCGGCCCGCCCGGCCAGGAACCCGTCGTCCAACGCCCGCGCCAAGGCGTAGCCGAGCAGGAAGGTCTGCCCGGTCTCCAGCACCGACCAGCCCGTCAGCCGGCCCAGGGCCCGCCGACGGTCCAGCAGAAAGCGCAGTCCCCTGGCCCCCAGACCGTCCCCGCCGGCCGCCCGGCTCACCGCAGTGCCTCCGGGCCTGACTCGGCCGCCGTCCGCGTACCCGTCGGCGTACTCGCCGCCGTACCCGCCCGCGCACCGGCGCCGGCTTCCTCGGCCGTCCCGAACACCGCCCGATACCCCGCCGTGCGCCACAGCTGTTCGTGCGTCCCCACCGCCCGCACCCGGCCCCCGTCCAGCCAGGCCACCGTGTCGGCGCGGGCCGCCGTGGCGGCGCGGTGGGCGACCACGAGGCGGGTGGCGGTCGTGGTGCGGCCGAACACGGACCGGGTGACCTGGCGTTCGGTGATCGTGTCGAGGCTGGAGAGGGCGTCGTCGAGGATGAGGAGCCGGCCGCCGTGGGCGAACGCGCGGGCCAGGCCGAGACGTTGGGCCTCGCCGCCGGAGTGCGGGGCGTCCGCGCAGGGCGTGGCCCAGCCGTTCGGCAGGCGGCGGACGAAGTCGTCGGCGCAGGCCGTGCGGGCGGCCTCCCGGACCCGGGCCGGGGAGGCGAGGCCGAGGGAGACGGTGTCCTCGATCGTCGTGCCCAGCAGGGCCGGGCGGTCGAAGGCCTGGGCGATCGCGGCCCGCAGTTCGGCCCGGGGGAGCGCGGGCAGCGGCACGCCGTCCAGCAGGACCTCGCCGGCGTCGGGGTCGGTGAGCCTGCCCGCCAGCGCGGCCAGGAGTGACTTGCCGGTGCCCGAGCGGCCCACCAGGGCCAGGGTCGTCCCGCCCGGCACCACCAGGTCGACGCCGTCCAGCACCGTACGGTCACCGCGGCGGGCGGTCACGCCGCGCAGTTCGAGCCGGCCCGGGCCGCCTCGTGGCAGGCGGCGGTCGCCGTAGGGGGGCGCCGGTTCGGTCAGCACCTCGCCGAGGCGTGCGGCCGCCGTGCGGGACCTGACCAGGCCGGAGAGCTGTCCGACCAGCACGCCGACGCCGGTGGCGAGCACCGCGTAGCGCGACGCGGCGAGGACGTCGCCCGGCGACAGCCGGTGCCGGGTGAGCAGCAGGCCCGCGACGGCCACGACCGCGAGGTGCAGCAGGGGCGCCACCGCGGTCGCCTGCGCGGCGGCCCGGCCCTGCACCCGCCACATGCGCCGGCCCGCCCGGGACAGTTCGGGCAGCGGCCGCAGGATCCGTGCAGCGTCCCGGTCCGCGGTGCCCGCCGCGCGGATCGTGCGGGCCCCGCCGACCGCCTCCGTGAGCGCGTCCGCGATCCGCCCCTGCGCGCGCTGGTAGTCCGCCACGCACGCCGAGGTGCCCCGGGCGAGGGACCGCAGCAGAAGGGTCAGGACCGGCGCACCGGTCAGGAAGACGACCGCGAGCCACGGGTCGATGAGGGCCAGCGCCGCCACGGCGCCGACCGGGCCGGCCGGCGCGGCCAGCAGAGCGGCGCGGGCGCCGGGCGCCGTACCGGCCTGGGCCGCGCTGCCGACGACCCTCGCGACGAGGTCCCCGGCGCCGAAACGGGCCGTGGCGCGCGGGCCCACGGCCAGGACATGGCCGGTGACCCGGCGGCGCAGAAAGGCGGTGGTCCGGGCGTCGAGTGTGCCGCCGAGGACGGTCTCGCAGGCGTCGAGCAGGGTGAGCAGCAGGGCGAGGGCCGCGCAGCACAGCACCCATCGGGTCGCGGGGGAGTGGGTGAGCAGCAGGTCCAGGGCCCGGCCGAGGGCCGCGGGCAGCAGCAGTTGGGCGCCGGTCGCCGCCACGCTCACCAGGCCCAGGGCCACGCAGCGGGCTCCGCTGTGCCGGGTGGCCGCGCCGAGCAGCTCACCGGTCGTCCGGTCCATCGGCATCCTGCTCCCGCGGTTCCTCGGAGGTGGGACAAGGGGAAAACGGGACCCGGGCGGCCCCTCCCTGGGGAGCGGACCGCCCGGAGCCGTCAGCGTGTCGTGGGCGCCGCGGGTGTCAGAGACAGAGCAGAACGCTGGCCGCGCTGATGCAGGACAGCAGGCTCACGGTGCTGTTGCCGCCGCCGCTGGTGTGCTCGTCGGATTCCATCGTCTGAAGGTCGAGCAGGGCCATGGTGTGTCCTCTCATCGGTTCATCGGTGGGATGTCACGTCCCGTGGGGACGGGTTGCGTCACGACTCCGTCGGTTGCGCGGAGCCGCGTCATGAGGGCCGCCGGTGCGGCGGCGGGTGGAACGGCAGGTGCGCGGGGGCGCCCGTGCCGTCAGGGTCGAGGGCGGCGGCGAGGGCGAGCAGCCAGCCCGCCGTTCCGGTGCCGAGGTCCATGGAGAGCCGCATCATCTGGTGCCCGGGGAAGGCGAGTTGGCCCTGGTAGGGCATCGCGAACCAGCCCAGCGCGGCGATCTGCTCGTCGAGCCGGCTCCGGGTGGCGCCGGGCGTACTGGTGCGGGCGAGGTGCAGGATCATCCCGGCACGGCCCTGGAACAGGCCGGGCTGCGCGTAGAAGCGTGAGGTGGCGGCGGTGAGGATGCCGGCGCGGGCGCGGTCGAACTCCCCCGTGGCGTCTTCGGCATGGGCCGCGTGGTCGTCGAGCACGGCCCCCACCCCGACGCTCCCGTCCCCGAGATACGGCAGGGTCCGCCACCCCTCGTCGACCTCCAGCGCGCCGCCCTCGCGCTCGCTGCATACCGCCAGGTCCCGGCGCAGGGCGAGGCCGGCCGCCTCCAGCAACCGGCGCTCGCCGGTCTGCTCGTACTGCCTGAGCAGGAACAGCGCGGGGCCGCTCGCGCCCCGCAGCAGCCCGGCCCGGCGCCGCCGGGGTGTGTCCGGCACCGGTTCGGCGAGTCGCGCCACGACGATGTCCGCGGCCTCGGCGGCCCGCTCGCGAAGGCCCGGCTCACCCGTCCGGCGCGCCAGGTCGCCGAGGACGAGCCCCAGTCCGGCGAGCCCGCCGTGCAGGTCCGAGGAGAGGTTCTGCCACCGCTCGCGCAGGATGCCGTCGACCAGGTCCAGCGCCCGCTGCCGGTGACCCAGCAACTCCAGCACGTGGGCGACGCCCGCGAGGCCGTCGTACAGGCCGAGCGGGGTGCCCGTCGGGGCGGGGGCGGTGTGGTCGAGGAGCCAGCGCTCGCCGTCGTCGTGGCGTTCGGCGCCGGTCACCGCCAGCGCGTACAGCACGCCGGCCGCGCCGTGCGCCAGCCCGAGACCGCCGCCGTCGGAGAACTGGGCGACGTCCCCGGGGAAGAGCCGGTCGTCGCGTTCCGGAGTCGCCGACGCGAGGATCGCCTTGACCATCGAGTCACGGCTGTGCGGCCAGTCACCGGGCTCCACCCGGAAGGCCGGCGCCGACGGCACCCGGGCGGCGGCCCGTACCGGCGCGCCGGACCCGCCGCCGTCCGGGGCGGGGGCGTCCGGGGCGGGCCCGCCCGCGCGGACGTCGCGGGTGATCTCCGCGACCGCTCCGTCCAGGAACTCCCCGGGTACGTCCGGGAACTGCTCGGCGATCACCTCGGCCAGATGGGCCGCCTTGCCCCGGTCCACCACGAACAGCGTGGTGACGGGCAGGAACAGGGCCAGCCGCAGGCAGGCCAGCGCGTACCGGTCGACGTCGGGGCCCCGGCGGTCGGGCGGTGCGAAGAAGCCGGGGTGCGCCACGACCTGGCGGCCGTTCTCCCCCGCGGGGGCCGCCGCCTCGAAGTCGATCAGGTACACCGACTCCTCGTCCGGCGCGACCATGATGTTGAAGACGTGCAGGTCGTTGAAGACGATCCCGCGCGCGTGCACCTTGCGCACCGCACGCTCCACCGCCCCGTGGATCCGTACCGCCCACGCCGTGTACGCGGCGACGGCCCGCGGATCGGGGTCGGGGGAGAGCAGCGGGTGCCGCTCCGCGAAGAAGGAGTTGAGCGGACGCCCCTCGACGAGGTCCATGACCAGGAAGCGGTGGTCGCCGAGGGTGAACCAGTCCCGCACCTCGGGCACCACGCCGGTCCCGGCCACCGCCTCCAGCGCCCGCTTCTCCCGCTCCAGCCGGGTGATCGCGTCGGCCCCGTCCGAGGCCAGCCCCGCGTGCGGCCGGCCCTCCTTGAGGACCACCTTGCGCCCGTCCCGGGTGTCGGTGCCCGCGTAGACCCCGCCGCCGTTGGAGAAGTGCAGCGCCTTCTCGATGCGGTAGGGCAGTTCGCCCACGGTCGTCGTGTTGCGGGCCGCCAGATGCGGCTCCAGGAACGGGGGCAGCGTCACCCACTCCGGCACCTGGAAGGAGGGCGCCCGCCGGTCCGGGACCAGGGCTCCCGCGCCGTCGCGCACCGCCGGCACCAGCGAGCCCCGGTCGTCGACGACGTAACTGCGGGCGAACGCCCCGTAGCGGACGTAGAGGGGGCCGTCGGACCAGCGCAGGTCGGTCAGGATGTACGGGCCCTCGAAGCCCGTCAGCAGCGCGCCCAGCTCGCGCAGCACCGTGTGCAGCTGCCCCTCGTCGGACGGGTAGACGGTGACGAACTTGCCGCTGGTGTCGCGGCCCGCGTACTTGGTGTTACGCAGATGCAGCAGGTGCGGGCCCGGCACGAACTTGAACGGGACGCGGCGCGGGACGCAGTAGTCCCACACGATCGCCGCGATCCGCTCCGCGTTCGCCCGGGTGGCCGAGGCGTGGATCTTCCAGCCCTGGGCGGGGCCCGGTGCCGGGGAGCCGTCCGCGTCGAGCGGCGTCAGGGTCAGCCAGTCGCCGGTCCGCGCCGAGGCCCAGCCCTCGGGGACCGGGCGGCGTGCCGTGTCGAACTGCGGAGCGGGACCGTCGCCGGTCAGCCGGTCGGGTGTCTCGTAGAAGTGCGCGTCCGCCAGCGCGTACACCTCGTACCGCTTGTCCATGCGTCCCCTTCCGCGGCCCTTTCCGTGGCCAGGGCAAGAGACTCGCAAGCGGACGAGGGTCGTGGACAGTCACGCCTGTCACGACATCCCTGTGCGGAACGCACGCGTAAAGACATGTTCGGTCCGTTTCGAGCACGGCCGGCGGCCGTACCCCGGATCGCCCGCACGAAACGGCCACAGGGGCTGCGCGGGGGCACCTTTGGCGCTGTAATGGCGGACGTGGTCGATGAGGGTGCCGCGGAGCGCAGAACGGGGCCCCTGCGTGCCGAAATCGCGCTGAAAACGATCACAGCCGATCCCCTCTCACCCGAACGGGTGAGACGCACGCTCGAACAGGCACTCGTCTTCGCGGGCGCGGCCCTCGCCGCGGTCTACACACCCGGCAGGGACGGCGCCCCGCTCCGGCTGGTCGATTCGGCCGGCGTGCCGAGGACGCTGTACGGACTGCGCGAGAGCTACCCGCTCGAAGGCCGCTCGCCGGCCGCCGACGCCTACCGCGCCGGCCGGCCGATGTGGCTGGGCCCGGCGGAGCTCGCCGACCGCGCGGAGGCGCGCCGGATGCCCGCCCGCGACGTCCACCTGGCCGTCCTGCCCGTGCACGGCGGCCCGGGCGGCTGCCTGCTCGCGGTGAGCGAGCGCCCCGGCGGCTTCGGCGCCGAAGAACGTGCCTGCCTGGAGCTCGTCGCCGAAGCCGTCGCCCTGCCCGCACCCGCCGTTCCCGCCGAGGACGAGGAACTGCGCCCCCACGCCTTCAGCCTGGCCATGGACACCGGCCGGGTCGAGGTCGGCGACGCGATCCTGGACCTGTTCGGGCTGAGCCGGGACCGGTTCGACGGCCGGGTGGAGACGCTGCTCGGGCTCACCGTCCCCGAGGACCTGCCCTCGCTGATGTCCGTCGTCGAGGCCGGTCACATGTCGATCGGCGAGCGCGAGCTGGAGTTCCGCGTCCTGCAGCCCACCGGGCCGCCGAGGTGGCTCAGGCTGCGCGGCCGGCTGCTGCCCGGCGACGGCAGGGCGGCACGGCCCGTCGGCACCGTCACGGACGCCTCCACCCTGCGCGGCGAGGTCACCGACGTCGCCCGCGTCCAGCGGCTGGCCGCCGCGCTCGCCACCGCGGGCACCGTCAGCGACGTCGGCCAGGCCGTCGTCGCCGCGCTGCGCAAGCCGCTGCGGGCCGACCGGATCGCGCTCGCCGAACTGGAGAACGACCGGCTCGTGGTCACCGTCCTCGACCCGCCCGAACCCGAGTCCTGGCCCGACCTGTGGCAGCTGGAGTGGCGCGCCGAGTGGCCCGACGCGCCCGTACGCGCCATGCCCACCCTGGCCGCCGCCCTGCGCGAGGGCCGCGCCCGCATCTGGCCCGCCGGCACCGCCCTGGAACCGGCCCTCGCCGAGGTCGGCCCCGGCGGCCTCGCCGTCCTGCCGCTGTCCGCCGGGGGACGGATGGCCGGCGCGTGTCTGATCGGCTGGGACGAGCCGCACGACTTCGACCCCGACGAACGCGCCCTGCTCACCGCCTCCGCCGGCCTCGCAGGCCAGGCCCTGACGCGCGCCCGCGCCTTCGACGCCGAACACGAACTCGTCGGCATGCTCCAGCGCCAGCTGCTCCCGCGCCGCCTGCCGGAACTCCCCGGCGCCGTCGCCGTCGCCCGCTACCTGCCGGCCACCGCGGGCCTCGAGGTGGGCGGCGACTGGTACGACGTGATCCCGCTGTCCGACCACCACGTCGCCCTCGTCATCGGTGACGTCCAGGGACACAGCGCGGGCGCCGCCACCCTCATGGGCCAGATGCGCACGGCGCTGCGCGCCTACGCGGCCGAGGGCCACCCGCCGGACGTCGTGGTCTCCCACTCCAACCGGCTCCTGATGGAGCTGGAGACCGACCTCTTCGTCACCTGCTGCTATGTCGACGTCGACATGGAGGAGGGCACCGCCTGGTGCGTACGGGCCGGGCACCCGCCACCCGTCCTGCGGTATCCGGACGGATCGACCGACATCGCCGAGACGGACGGCGGCCCGCCCCTCGGCGTGGTGACCCGGGCCGAGTTCCCGATGACCCCGCTGCGCCTGCTGCCCGGCACCGTCATCGCCCTCACCACGGACGGCCTCGTGGAGTCCGCCGACCTGGACATCGACACCGGCCTGGACCGCCTCGCCCACGAACTGGCCGTCTCCGACCCCGCCCACCTGGGTCTCGTCGCCGACGCCCTGCTCGGCAACGCCCACCGCGGCGACGACGTGGCCCTGCTCCTCATGCGCTACGACGGCATGGCCGTCAAACCCCTGCGCGAGGGCTGGACGGTGTGGCGGGGGCCCGGGGCGGCCCGGCAGGCCCGCCGCTTCACCCGGCGCACCCTGCGCACCTGGGGCGTGCCCGCCGAGGCCATGGACACCGCCCTGCTCGTCGTCTCCGAACTGGTGACCAACGCGCTGGTGCACACCGACGGCCGGGTCCGCCTCGACCTCGTCCTGATCGGCCACCGGCTGCGCGTCGCCGTCACCGACGCCTCGCCCCGCACCCCCGTCAAGCCGACCAGCCTGGGCTGGGAGGCCACCGGCGGCCGGGGCATCCTCCTCGTCGAGGCCATGTCCGACGCCTGGGGGACGGTACCGGTCAGCGGCGGCAAGCAGGTGTGGAGCGAACTGGCGCTGGACCACTGACCCGCCGCGCGGCCGGGTGTCCCGGAGCGCGAACGGGGTACCCGCCGCCCATGGACACCTTCGCCTCCGCCGTCCTCGCGGCATCCGGAAAGTCCGTGCTGGCCACCGTCGTCTTCATCGTCGTCGGGATCGTGCTCGTCGGCGGTCTGATCTGGGCCTTCCGGCTCGGTATCAAGATCCGGGCCCGCGAGCCCGCGCCTCCCCAGCCGCACGAACAGCCCCGTAGGCCCGGCTCCGGCCCGGCCCACGAGACGCGCCGGGCCCGCGAGCCCAACGAGATGCCGCGGGCGACGGACGAGAGCGAACGCCTCACCCCGCACGAGCTGCGGCCCACCGGCAGCCGGGACAGCGCCGACCAGCGCCGCCCCCGCTGGGACGAGGGTTCCGGCGGCTCGTTCGGCAGCGGCGGCCAGGGTGCCCCCTGACCCGGGGCGAGAGCCTCACGACCGAGAAGGGGTCCCCGGGCGAGAGCCCGGTGACCGAGAAGGGTGATGAACCGTCGTGACCGCGTACGTCCAGCAGAAGCCGGCGGCCCGCCGGGCCGAGACCGGCTGGGCCAGGGCCCGTCGGCTGCGCCGCACGCCGGCCGCGCCGCGCACCTGTCTGGCGGCCGTGGCCGTCCCCGGGGCGGTCGCCGGGATGCAGTCCGGCCCGGAATGGAACATTGTCAGGGGTGAGGACTGACCGGCAGACGGTCGGCGTGAGCGAATGAATCGGTTGCCGCCGGGCGGCCGGGGCTGGAGTGAGACTGATGAAGGCTCTCGTGCTGTCCGGCGGCGCCGGGACACGCCTTCGACCGATCACCCACACCTCCGCCAAGCAGCTCGTACCGGTCGCCAACAAGGCCGTGCTGTTCTACGGCCTGGAGTCCATCGCCGCCGCGGGTGTCACCGAGGTCGGCGTGATCGTCGGTGACACCGCGCAGGAGATCCGGGAGGCCGTCGGCGACGGCTCCCGGTTCGGCCTCGACATCACCTACATCCCGCAGGACAGGCCCCTCGGCCTCGCCCACGCGGTGATCGTCGCCCGTGACTTCCTCGGCGAGGACGACTTCGTGATGTACCTCGGCGACAACTTCATCGTCGGCGGCATCACCGACCTCGTCGACGAGTTCCGCAGGACCCGGCCCGACGCCCAGATCCTGCTCACCCGGGTCCCCGACCCCCGAGCCTTCGGCGTCGCCGAACTCGACCCCGCGGGACAGGTCGTCGGCCTCGAGGAGAAGCCCGCGCACCCCAAGAGCGACCTCGCCCTGGTGGGCGTCTACCTCTTCACCCCCGCGATCCACGACGCCGTCCGCGCCATCGGACCGTCCCGGCGCGGCGAGCTGGAGATCACCGACGCCGTCCAGCGGCTCATCGACACCGGCGCCCGGGTGCGGTCCACGATCATCAAGGGCTACTGGAAGGACACCGGGAACGTCGTCGACATGCTGGAGGTCAACCGGACCGTGCTGGAGGGCGTCGAGCGCCGGATCGACGGCGAGGTCGACGAGGCCTCCGAGACGGTCGGCCGGGTCGTCGTGGAGGCCGGCGCCCGGGTGGTGAACTCACGCGTGGTCGGGCCCGTCGTCCTCGGCGCGGGCAGCGAGGTCCGCGACTCCTACATCGGCCCCTTCACCTCCGTCGGCGAGAACTGCCGGATCACCGACAGCGAGCTGGAGTTCTCCATCGTGCTGCGCGACTCCTCCATCGACGGGGTGGGCCGCATCGAGAACTCCCTGATCGGCCGGCATGTCGAGGTCGCCCCGGCGGCCGGTGTGTCCAGCGCCCACCGGCTGGTTCTCGGCGATCACAGCAAGGTACAGATCCACACATGAACCTCCTCGTCACCGGGGCCGCCGGATTCATCGGCTCCACGTATGTGCGCGGCCTGCTGGCCCGCGACCCCGACGTGCGCGTCACGGTCCTGGACAAACTCACCTACGCCGGCAGCCGCGCCAACCTGCCGGCCGGGCATCCCCGGCTGGAGTTCGAGCACGGCGACATCTGCGACGCCGACCTCGTCGACAAGCTGACGGCCGCCGCCGACCAGGTCGTCCACTTCGCCGCCGAGTCCCACGTCGACCGGTCCATCGACGGCGCGGGCGCCTTCGTCCGCACCAACGTCCTCGGCACCCAGACGCTGCTGGACGCGGCCCTGCGGCACGGCGTCGGCCCGTTCGTGCACGTCTCCACCGACGAGGTGTACGGCTCCATCGAGACCGGCGCCTGGACCGAGGACCACCCGCTGCGCCCCAACTCCCCGTACGCCGCCTCGAAGGCCTCCTCCGACCTGATCGCCCTCTCCTACCACCGCACCCACGGCCTCGACGTGCGCGTCACCCGCTGCTCCAACAACTACGGCCCGTACCAGTTCCCCGAGAAGCTGATCCCGCTCTTCGTCACGAACCTCCTGGACGGCGAGCAGGTCCCCCTCTACGGCGACGGACGCAACGTCCGCGACTGGCTGCACGTCGAGGACCACTGCGCGGCCGTCGACCTGGTCCGTACCGTGGGCCGCCCCGGCGAGGTCCACAACATCGGCGGCGGCACCCAGCTGAGCAACCGCGAGCTGACCGGTCTGCTCCTCGAGGCCTGCGGGGCCGACTGGGACCGGGTCCGGCACGTCGAGGACCGCAAGGGCCACGACCTGCGCTACTGCGTCGACTGGACGAAGGCCCGCACCGAGCTCGGCTACCGGCCCCGCCACGACTTCGCCACCTCTCTCGCCGAGACCGTCGCCTGGTACCGGGACCACCGCGACTGGTGGGAACCCCTCAAACGCGCCGCGCGGCTGCCATGAGATGGCTGGTCACCGGCGCGGCCGGCATGCTCGGCCGGGACACGGTGGAGGAACTGGCCCGGCGCGGCGAGGACGTGACCGGCCTCGACCGCACCGGTCTGGACATCACCCGGCCCGGATCCGTGGCCCGGGCGTTCGCCGCGCACCGGCCCGACCTGGTGGTCAACTGCGCGGCCTACACGGCCGTCGACGACGCCGAGACCGACGAGGCCCGCGCGCTGCTGGTCAACGGCGAGGGGCCCCGGCTGCTGGCCGCCGCCTGCGCCGCGCACGGCGCCCGGCTGGTCCACGTCTCCACCGACTACGTGTTCGACGGCGCGGCCCGCGCCCCCTACCGCGAGGACGGTCCACCGGCCCCCCGCACCGCCTACGGCCGCACCAAGCTGGCCGGCGAGCGGGCCGTGCGCGCCGTGCTCCCCGACGCCGGCGTGATCGTGCGCACCGCCTGGCTCTACGGCGTCCACGGCCGCAGCTTCGTCCGCACCATGCTGGAACTGGAGGCCCGCCGCGACACCGTCGACGTCGTCGACGACCAGCGCGGCCAGCCCACCTGGAGCGCGGACGTCGCCGCCCGTATCGCCGATCTCGGGCCGAAGGCCGGCCGCGGCGCGACGGGCGTCTTCCACGCCACCGCGGCCGGCGAGGCCACCTGGTACGACCTGGCCCGCGAGGTGTTCCGCTCGCTCGGCGCCGACCCGGACCGGGTGCGCCCCACCACCGGCGACGCCTTTCCCCGGCCCGCGCCCCGGCCGGCCTACAGCGTCCTCGCGCACGGCCGGTGGCAGGAGGTGGGTCTGTCGCCGCCACGGGACTGGCGCACCGCCCTGGGGCAGGCACTTCCCCTCATCCGCAAGGCGTCCTTCGACACGGTGTCCCTCAAGGAGTCCCTTCGTGAAACGCCATGAGTTCCTGCGGGAACTGCACAAGGCCACCGCCAACCGCAACTACCTGGAGATCGGCGTCAACGACGGCCGCAGCCTGCGGCTGTCCCGGGTGCCCAGCATCGCGGTCGACCCCGCGTTCAAGGTGACCTCGGAGATCCGCTGCGACGTCCACCTGGTGAAGGCCACCAGTGACGACTTC
Organism: Actinobacteria bacterium OV320; assembly: GCA_001298545.1. GTDB lineage: Bacteria > Actinomycetota > Actinomycetes > Streptomycetales > Streptomycetaceae > Streptomyces > Streptomyces coriariae. Next base: position 49,393 of record LJCX01000027.1, on the reverse strand, counting down.
TTCGCGCGCCGCAACCCCCTCGCCCACCTCAAGGGCGGCCGTCACCCGCTGCGCAACCTCGCCCGGGGCCGCCACCCCGCCGGTCACTGGCGCCGCACCACCCTCGACCTGTCCTTCATCGACGGCATGCACCTGTTCGAGTACGCGCTGCGCGACTTCATCAACGTCGAGCGGCACTCCGACTGGTCGAGCGTGATCGTCCTCGACGACATGCTGCCCCGCGGCGTCGACGAGGCCGCCCGCGACCGGCACACCACCGCCTGGACCGGTGACGTCTACAAGCTCATCGAGATCCTGTCCCGCTACCGCCCCGACCTGGTGGCCGTCCCCGTCGACACCCAGCCGACCGGACAGCTCGTCGTCTTCGGCGCCGACCCCCGCAACCCGGTGCTGCGCGAGAAGTACCACGAGATCGTCGCCGAGTTCGACGTCCCCGACCCGCAGAAGGTCCCCGAGGCGGTCCTGGAACGGGTGCGCGCGGTGCGGCCGGAGACCCTGCTGCGGGCGGGTTTCTGGAAGCCCCTCGTACGGGCCCGCAACCGTGGTCTCGACCGCTCCCGGGGCTGGGAACCGCTGCGCGGAGCGCTGGAACGGGTGACGGTCAGCCGCTGACCCTCAGTTCCCGGTAACGGTCCCGGCAGGAGGCGTACGACGGCAGCAGCCCCGACGCCTCCGCCCGGGCCAGCGACGGCGCCTGCGCGTCCTTCGGCGACAGCACCGGCTCCATGCCCCGCGGCCAGTCGATGCCCAGGGCCGGGTCGAGCGGGTGCACCCCGTGCTCGTGCTCGGGCGCGTATCCGGTCGAGCAGAGGTAGACCACGGTGGCCTCGTCGGTGAGGGCCAGGAAGGCGTGGCCGAGACCTTCGGCGAGGAACACCGCGTGCCGGGTGTCGTCGTCCAGCCGGACCGCCTCCCACCGCCCGAACCGGGGGGAGCCCACCCGCAGGTCGACCACCACGTCGAGCACCGCCCCGCGGACACAGGTGACGTACTTGGCCTGCCCCGGCGGCACGTCCGAGAAATGCACCCCGCGCAGCACGCCCCGGCGGGAGACGGAGCAGTTGGCCTGGGCGATCCCCAGGTCGTACCCGGTGGCCTCCCGGAACTCCGGCGTCCGGTACCACTCGTGGAAGCTGCCCCGCCCGTCCGGGAAGACCTTGGGTTCCAGCACCCAGGCGCCCTCGATGTCCAGTGGCCGCATGTCGTCACTTCCTCCGGGGAGTGATGCTCTGGAGTGCCCGGTACAGCGCCCGTCGCACCCTGCGGGCCAGCCGTCGCACACCGGCGGGCTGGGGCGCCGGCACCACGAGGACGCCGTCCGACGCGACGTGCAGGGCGAAGGGCAGCGGGTGGAAACGCGACCCCTCCGCGTCCGGGGTGAGGCAGACCGTCGTCAGCCAGGTCCTGCCCAGCAGATCACCGACCGGCAGGACGGCCGCGAGGCGCCCGCCCGGCGAGAGCGTCCCGAAGACCTCGCGCGAGCCGCCGGACTTCGCCCCCGTCAGCCGCAGCAGCACATCGGCGGCCTCGGGCACGTGCAGCGGCAGGACCACGTGGAGGCGGTCCTCCGCGACGGCGACGTCCTCGGCCGCCACACGGCCCAGGCCCAGCCGCCGGCCCGCGTGCCCGACGTCCAGCGCCAGGCTCGCGTATTGGTCGGTCCAGTACGGCAGCACCACGCGCCCCCCGACCACCCCGGCGGGCGGCACGGGACGGCCGTGGCGGGGCGCCGGGCCCAGCCGCAGCTCCTTCGTCCAGCCGCCCAGCCCGACGCGCACGAACACGTCCCACAGCCCCTCACCCGCCGGCCCGCCGCTCAGCGCGGTGGCGGGATCGATGGTGGCGGTCGCCCGCAGGACGAGCCGCACCCGGCTGCCGTCGCCGGCCGGGACCGTCTCCCGGACCACCTCCACCGGCTGGAAGTACTGCGCCGAGCTGGCCCGCTCCCGCAGCAGCAGGTCGGGCGTGGCCCGGTCGAACCGGCCCACGGTGTCCGTGCCCAGCCACCGGACCGCCTCGGCCACGTCCCGCGGCGGCCACTGCGGGGAACCCCCGGCGGACGGGAAGGTCATCGGCCCGCCGTCGTGCGTCAGCTCGGCGGCGAAGGCGATCCGCAGCACGCCGCCCTGCCAGGTGACGTCCTCCGGGTCGACGGCGAGCCCGACGCCCGCCTCCCACTCCGCGAAGGCGACGACGTCGTCGTAGCGTCCGTCGGCGGCCAGTGCGGCGACGACCCGCTGGGTGGGCTGGAGCGGTGCCGCCACCCCCGGTCCGAACCGCTCGACGACGACCGAGTGGATCTCCTCGAAAAGCTCCCTGCGGTAGTCCTCGGGCAGGCCCAGGAAGCGTCTGCCGCGCAGCCGCTCGACCATCTCCACGCGCAGCCACCGCCGGAACAGCTTGTCGCGCAGCGGACCCGGCTCGGTGTACCGCTCGACGACGTCTAGGGCCTCCCGGAGGTTCTTGAAGTACCCCACCGGGTCGAACCGCTGGAAGCCCGCGTTCGAGGCGTCGTCGCGTCGGACGTGGTAGTAGCAGACGTAGTCGCTCAGCACCGAGACGTTGTCCGCGCGCAGATACGCCTCGGTGACGAAGACATGGTCCTCCAGGCGCCGCCGCCCCTCGGGAAAGCGCAGGCCGGTGCGGTCCAGGAAGGCCCGGCGGAGCATCTTGTGCGGGGTGAGGCTGTCGATCAGCGGCGCGTTCTCGACGGTGGCGTGCGGGCGGTTGACGCGGAACAGCTCCACCGGCACCCCGCGTCCCTTGCCGGCCATCTTGCCGACGACGACGTCGGCGTCGTGCGCGACCCCGTAGGCGTACATCCGCTCCAGGGCCTCGTCGCCGAGGTGGTCGTCGTTGTCGACGAACATCACGTACTCGCCCCGGGAGACGTCGAGGCCGACGTTGCGGGGCTTGCCCGCCCAGCCGGAGTTCTCCTGGTGGACGACCCGGATCCGGGAGTCCTCGGCGGCGGCCGCGTCGAGGCGCGCGGGGGTGGCGTCGGTGGAGCCGTCGTCGACGAAGATCACCTCGTACTCGTCCGGCGGGAGCGACTGCCTCAGCAGCGAGGCGAGACAGTCCTCGATGTAGGGACCGGGGTTGTAGACGGGGACGATGACGCTGACCTTGACCGGCATCGGGCTCCTGGCCCCCTTGCTGGATCGCTCTGCCGTGCGCGGGACGGAGGGTGCGCGTGGCCCGATGCTAACCCCGGCGCCGACGCCCCACCTGTCCGGATTGGTCCGAGTCGGGGATTTTGTAGTCTGGCGCCGTGCGCCTGCTGATGATGTCCGACACCCACCTCCCCAAGCGCGCCAAGGCGCTGCCCGCCCCGCTGCTCGACGAGCTTCCGCACGCGGACGTGGTGATCCATGCCGGGGACTGGGTCGACACGGAAACCCTCGACCTGCTGGAGCGCCGCAGCCGCCGGGTCGTCGGTGTGTACGGCAACAACGACGGGCCCGGGCTGCGCGCCCGGCTGCCCGAGGTCGCCTTCGCCGAACTGGGCGGACTGCGCTTCGGGGTCGTCCACGAGACGGGTCCCGCCCAGGGCCGCGAGGCCCGCTGCGCCGCCCGCTTCCCCGACCTGGACGTGCTGGTCTTCGGCCACAGTCACATCCCCTGGGACACTACCGCCCCCGGCGGACCCCGGCTGCTCAACCCGGGTTCCCCGACCGACCGGCGGCGTCAGCCGCACTGCACCTACCTGACCGCCACCGCGGCCGACGGACGGCTCACGGACCTCGTCCTGCACCGGCTGCCACCGCGCCGATGACACAGAACCGGGCCGCGCCCGGCCGAGAGGGTCGGGGGCGGCCCGGAACTTGCGAGTGTGCGTTGCTTCAACGGACCTCCTTCCTTCGCGAGACGAAGGACAGAGGACATGCATGCCTGTCCGTTATGGGCGCGTACCCCGTCCGTGCGCGGCTCACACCTCCTCGCGGAAAACCGGAGCGAAAGGCGGCCGGGCGGCCCCCTCACCTCGCGCGGTGGATCGCCCCGGCCGTCGCCGTCAGCGGAGCCCCGCTGCCGCCCCAGCGCAGCGCGACGATCTCGGCGGCCACCGACACCGCCACCTCCTCGGGCGTCCGGGCCCCCAGGTCCAGCCCGACCGGTGAGCGCAGCCGGGCCAGCTCGGCGTCCGTGAGGCCGGCCTCGACGAGTCGCGCCCGGCGTTCGTCGTGGGTGCGGCGGCTGCCCATCGCCCCGATGTACGCGGCCGGCCGGCGCAGCGCCACCTCCAGCAGCGGTACATCGAACTTCGGGTCGTGGGTCAGCACGCAGACTGCCGTGCGGCCGTCGGTGTCCGTGTCGCGCAGATACCGGTGCGGCCACTCCACGACCACCTCGACGCCCGGCGGGAAACGCTTCGGGGTGGCGAAGACCGGCCGGGCGTCGCACACCGTGACCCGGTAGCCCAGGAAGTCGCCGATCCGGGCCACGGCGGCCGCGTAGTCGATCGCGCCGAACACCAGCATGCGCGGCGGCGGTGCGAAGGAGTGCAGGAACACCGGGACGGCGTCCTCCCGCCGCTGGCCGCGCGGCCCGTAGTGCCGGACGCCGGTGACGCCGAGGGCGAGCTCGCCGCGCGCGTCGGCCGTGACGGCGGCGTCCAGACCCTCCGTGCCCAGCGTGCCGCGGGTCCGGTCCGGCCAGACGGCGAGGGTGGCCCCGCGTGGTGCGGGGCCGTCGGTCACCGTGGCCACCGTCACCGGCTCGCCCGCGGCGACCGACTCCGCGACGGCGCCGAACGACGGGTCGAGGCCGGGCGTGACGGGGCGGACGAGCAGTGTGATCTCGCCGCCGCAGGTCAGCCCCACGGCGAAGGCGTCCTCGTCGCTGTAGCCGAAGGTCTCGAGACGGGCCGCCCCGTCGGCCACGACCTCCCGGGCCAGCTCGAACACCGCGCCCTCCACGCAGCCCCCGGACACGCTGCCCACGACCTCGTCGTCCGGCCCCACCGCCATCGCCGCGCCCGGATCGCGCGGCGCGCTGCGGCTGACGGCGACCACGGTGGCGAGCCCGAACGGCGCACCGGCCGCGTACCACCCGTTCAGCACCGGGAGAATCTCGCGCACGATCGGTTTCCTTCCGGCCGCGACGGCCGAATCGCCCGTTTCCCCTGAACGGTAATCCGCCGCCGTGTCGCCCGCCGGTCCGCACCGCGCGGGACACCTGGTGAAGCGGCGGAGCCGGGTTGCCAACTGGGTTGACAGGGAATGAACTTACTCACGGGTCAGAAGGTATTGACGGTGTCCGGAAATCACCGGACTGTAGTGGACATGCCGAATATCCGGGCACGTCTGCTCGCTGTTCTGGTGGTCCTCTGCGGACTCTGTGGCTTCCTGACGGTGGCGGGCTCCCCGACCGCCGGCGCGGCCACGCTCCCCGACTCCCTCTCCTTCGACGGCACGGCGCTCACCGTGTCGGGCGGCCGCTTCCTCGACGCAAGCGGCCGCGAGGTCGTACTGCGCGGCTACAACGTCTCCGGCGAGACCAAGCTCGCGGAGAACAAGGGCCTGCCCTTCGCCTCCGTCGCCGACGCCAAGAAGTCCGCCACGGCCCTGCGCGCCCTCGGCGGCGGCAACTCCGTCCGCTTCCTGCTCTCCTGGGCCTACGCCGAACCGGTGCGCGGCCAGGTCGACACCACCTACCTGGCCGCCGCCACCGCACAGATGGGCGCCTTCCTGGACGCGGGCATCCGGGTCTACCCCGACTTCCACCAGGACCTCTACTCCCGCTACCTGTTCAACTCGGGCAGCTGGTACACCGGCGACGGCGCCCCCGCCTGGGCGGTGGCACTCGGCGGCTACCCCGCCGAGTCCTGCGGCATCTGCTTCCTCTGGGGCCAGAACATCACCAACAACGGCGCGGTGAAGGCCGCCCAGTACGACTTCTGGCACAACAACCACGGTCTCCAGGACTTCTTCCTGGCCACCGCCCAGAAGACCATGGCGTACCTCAAGGCGAATCTCACCACCGAGCAGTTCAACGGCGTCCTGGGCTTCGACCCCTACAACGAGCCCTACGCCGGCACCTACGACTCCGGCCAGAACAGCCGCACCTGGGAACGCGACCTGCTGTGGCCCTTCTACGTGAAGTTCCGGGCCCGGATGGACGCGGCCGGCTGGACCGACAAGCCGGCCTTCGTCGAACCGAACCTCTTCTGGAACGGCAACGTCAGCAAGGAGGAGGGCGGCCTCCTCGACGCGGGCACGCTCGGCTCCCGCTATGTCTTCAACACCCACTTCTACGACCAGAAGGCCATCTCCGGGGTCCTGATGTGGGGCAACGCGGAGGACGGCCAGTACGTGACCGACTTCGGCACGGTCCGCGACCGGGCGTCGGCGGCCGGGACGACGGCGATCGTCAGCGAGTTCGGCCACCCCCTGAACGGCACGACGGCCGGCAAGGCGCCGACCGTGGTGAAGGCGATGTACCAGGCACTCGACTCCCGGGTGAAGGGCGCAGGCTGGTGGACCACCCCGGCGGCCTCGGGTCCGGTCCTGTCCGGTTCGCAGTGGCAGTGGGACATCTACAGCGGCCGTCACCACGAGCTGATGAACGGCAACGCCGACAAGGTGCTCACGACCGGTGACGCCTGGAACGACGAGGACATGTCCGCCGTACGCCTGGACGACAGCGGCACGGCGACCCTCCGTCAGGACGCCCGGCTGCTCGACCGGATCTACCCGAGCGCCACCTCCGGCACCACCGTCGCCTTCACCTACGAGGACCGCTCCCGCGACGGCTCCACCACCCTCACCTGGAATCCGGTCCCCAGCTCCCTGCCCAACACGAAACAGCTCGTCGGCTCCGGCCAGTACGGGCTGCTGGTGTGGCGTTCGAACGGCGGCACGGCACCCACCGATCTGCACCTGCCGGCCTCCTTCCCGACCGCCACGACGACCGTCGTCTCCGACCTCGGCACGGTGTACGCCCCGCCCGCGTACACGACGACCACGAAGATCGCCGCGGCCGCCGAACCGGGCGGCACGGGCAGCCGGCGCCTGCTGCTCAGCGCGCCGGACTCGGGCACCGTGCACTACGCCCTGGTCACCAACGGGGCGACCGCACCGTCCGCGACCCTGCTGGCCGCCGCCCGCACGGAGCTGACGGCGTGGGTGACCCAGAAGGTGGGGTAGCCCCACCGGCACGACAGCACGACAGCAGGGGTGGGTGGCGGTCACCGCCACCCACCCCTGCTGTCCGAGAAGCCGTCAGCCGGCGGCTGTTCCGCTCCAGTTCGCCGCCACATGGCCGATCCGGACCCGCTGCGGATGGTCGCCCACCGGCACCGACACGACCTTCTGCCCGGTGGCGAAGTCGATCGCCGTGACCTGGTCCGCCCCGCTCTCGGAGATGACACAGCTCCTGCCGTCGCCGCTGACCGTGGCCCAGTAGGGCTTGGAGGCGGTGACCAGCGGGCCCTCCTGGAGGGTCGCGCGGTCGACGACCGTCGCGTAGTCGTCCATCGTGCCCGCCACGCACAGCTTGCTGCCGTCGGGGCTCATCGAGATGCCGTGGTGGCGCGAGTCGTTGACGAAGGTGGTGCGGTCGTCGCTGGTCGCCGGGTTCTTCGGCAGGGTCTTCGTCCGGGTGATGCGATCCGTGGCGAGGTCGTACTCGAAGAAGCCGTTGAAGAACGAGACCTGGAAGTACAGCTTGGACTCGTCCGGTGAGAAGACCGCCGGACGCACCGCGTCCGAGTAGTCCGTGAGGCCGATCGCGTCCAGTCGCTGCCGCATGTCGATGACCCTGACCTGCTGGTACGTGGTCGCGTCGACGACGGTGATGCGCCGGTCGCCCTTGGTGAAGTCCTGCCACGGGGCGTCCTGCGAGGTGTTCACGTCGCCGATCGACATGTTGTAGATGTACTTGCCGTCCTTGGTGAAGATGTTCTCGTGCGGCTTGTCGCCGGTCTTGAACGAGCCCAGCTGCCTGCCGGTGCCGATGTCCAGGACGTGCACGGTGTTCGAGATCGACGCGGAGACCGCGACGCGGGTGCCGTCGGGCGAGACGGCCATGTGGTCGGAGCGGTAACCGGACACCGGGAAGCGCCAGTTGATCTTCCCGGTGGCCAGGTCGATGGAGACGACGTCGGCGAAGCTGGGCCGGGAGACGACCACCGAGGCGCCGTCCGGCGTGGTGTACATGTCGTCGACGAACTGGTCGTGGCCCTCGCCGACACCGTTGCGGATGGCCTGGAAGTAGATCCACTTGATCGGGTCGGCGTTGATCTCCGCGATCCGGGCGCTCTTGTCGGGGATCACGTTGATCCGGCCGACCTTGGCGAAGTCACCACCGGACTTGATGACGTCCGCGGTGCCCTCCCAGTTGTTGCCGACGAAGAGCACCTCGCGCAGTGCGGCGGCGGTCGGGGCGTCGGAGACGGCGGTGGCGGCGGTGGCGGGGGCGGTGACGGTCAGGACGAGGGCGGCGGCTACGGAGCAAAGGTGCCTGGATCTGAAGGCAGGCATGGCTGCTCTCTCCTCTGGGGGCGCGGGTGTGGGGGCAGGGCGGAGCAGGGCCGCCCAATCTGAACACGGAGGCATTCAGAATCTACTTACTGGAAAGTAAGGAAGGGGGGCCCTTCGCCACAAGACTCCGTACACGACAAAATTGGCGGCGGGGGAGCACGGAACGACGAGGGAGGGTCAGTGGCGGGCAGGCTCAGGGCGCCGACCGGCCGTTACGGCGGCAAGACCGCCGAGCAGCGGCAGGCCGAGCGGCGCGGGAGATTCCTGGCGGCGGCGTTGCAGCTGTTCGGGGACATTCCCGGCTACCGCGGCACCACGGTCGCGTCGCTCAGCGAGACCGCAGGTCTGTCGACCCGCCAGTTCTACGAGGAGTTCCGCACCCTCGAGGACGTCCTGGCCGCGCTGCACCTCCAGGTCAACGACTGGGCCGAGGAGGCGGTCCTGGCCGCCTTCGCCGCCGCCCAGGACAAGCCGCTCCTGGAGCGGGTCACCGCGATCTTCCGCGCCTACGCGGCCGACGTGACCTCCGACCCGCGCCGCATCCGGATCACCTTCGTGGAGATCGTGGGGGTCAGCCCCCGGCTGGAGGAACAGCGACTGGCCCGCCGCGCCCGCTGGGTCGACCTCATCTGCGCCGAGGCGTCGGCGGCCGCCGCCCGCGGCGAGGCGGCCCCCCGCGACTACCGTCTCGCGGCGACGGCCTTCATCGGCAGTGTCAACGGCCTCCTCCACGACTGGAGCGCCGGGTGGGTGGACGCGACCCTGGACGAGGTCGTCGACGAACTGGTGTGCCAACTGCTGGGGATCCTGCGACCCCCGGGGTGGGCGCCCTAGCCGCTCCCGGCCCCGCCGCTTTTGCCCGGTCGGCCGGGCGGGCCGGGCGACAGCCGCCCCACGGCCTCCACCACCCGCCCCACCCCGTCCTCCGCGCGCACCAGGGTCCCCAGCTCTCCGGCCCGCTCGCGGAAGCCGGGCTCCCGGGTGACCCGCAGGAGCGCGGCGGTCAGGGTCTGTGCCGTCAGCCGGCGCAGGGGCACCGCGTTCGGCGCCACGCCGAGGTCGACCAGGCGGTCGGCCCAGAAGGTCTCGTCGAACTGGATCGGCACGGGTACGGCGGGGACCCCGGCCCGTACGCCGGCCGCCGTCGTCCCCGCCCCGCAGTGGTGGACCACCGCGGCCGTCTCCGGGAACAGCAGCGCGTGCGGGACGTCGTCGACGGTCAGCATGTCGTCGCCGTCGGCCGCGAGGCCCGCCCAGCCGCGCTGGATCACGCCGCGCAGCCCCGCCCGCCGCAGCGCCCGGACGATCTCGGCGCTCAGCCGCCGCGGGTCGGGCACGGTCGCGCTGCCCAGCCCGACGAAGACCGGCGGCGGCCCGGCGTCGAGGAACTCCCGCAGAGCGGGCGGGAGCCGGGTCTCCCGGTCGTACGGCCACCAGTACCCGGTGACGTCCAGCTCCGCCCGCCAGTCGCGGGGCCGGGGCACCACCAGCGGGCTGAAACCGTGCAGGACCGGCCAGCCGTGCCGGGCCCGGCCGCGCAGACCGGTGCCGGGACGGCGTACGGCGGGCAGCCCCAGCCGGGCCCGCAGCGCCGGTACGACCGGGGCGAAGACCTGCTCGACGGCCATCCCGACCCCGTGCCCGGCGAGCCGGTTGCCGACCGCTCCCCAGGAGCCGCCGCCCAGTAACGGTGGCGCGAACTCCCTGGTGGGGGCGACGGGTTGGAGGTAGAGGCCGAGGCTCGGCAGGGACAGTCCCGCGGCGATCGTGTGCCCCAGTGGCGCCACCGAGGCGGACAGCAGCAGGACGTCGCTCGCGTGCGCGGCGGTCAGAAGGTCGTCGGTCATCCGCCCCACCAGTGACCGCGCCATCCGGGCCACCCGCAGCAGCTTGCCCGGACCGGTGGTGCTGCGGTGCAGCCCCCGGCCCCGCTCGGACTCCAGCTCCGCCCGCGGATCCACCGGCAGTGCGTGGAAGCCCACCCCCGAGCCTGCCACCAACGGCGCGAACCGCGCGTGGGTGACCAGGGTGACCTCGTGTCCCGCCCGCACCAGCCCATGGCCCAGCCCCGTGAAGGGGGCCACGTCACCCCGGGAGCCCGCTGTCATGATCGCCACTCGCACGACGGACAGTATGGGGGCGGAGCGGCCGGGCGGGGGTGAACGACCCCATGAAAGCGGCCACTTCAAGAACGGGGGGCGGTTTTTGAGAGCGGTCACATCACTTCTGTCGCAGCCGTTGACTTCACTCTCCGGCGGCTCTACTTTCGGCGCGCAACGCGTTCGGTTTGCCGACCCTTGTTCGATATTTCGAAGCTTGGAGCCGCCCGTATGTTTCCCCCACCCCCCGCGCACCCGGCCCGGCGCTGGAGATCAGCCGCCGCCCGGGTACTGGCCCTGCTGCTGACGGTGACCGCCGCCCTGGTGTTCGCCCCGACGGGGCCGGCCCAGGCCGCGACCTCGCGGCAGATCGCCGTGCCCACCGCCCCGATGGGCTGGGCCTCCTGGAACAGCTTCGCCGCGAAGATCGACTACAACGTCATCAAGCAGCAGGTCGACGCGTTCGTCGCCGCGGGACTGCCGGCGGCCGGATACAAGTACATCAACATCGACGAGGGCTGGTGGCAGGGCACCCGCGACAGCGGGGGCAACATCACCGTCGACGCGACCGAGTGGCCCGGCGGCATGAGCGCCATCGCCGACTACATCCACAGCAAGGGCCTCAAGGCCGGCATCTACACGGACGCCGGCAAGGACGGCTGCGGCTACTACTACCCGACCGGCCGGCCCGCCGCCCCGGGCAGCGGCAGCGAGGGCCACTACGACCAGGACATGCTCCAGTTCTCGCAGTGGGGCTTCGACTTCGTGAAGGTCGACTGGTGCGGCGGTGACGCCGAGGGCCTCGACGCGGCGACGGCGTACACCGCGATCAGCGGCGCCGTCACGAAGGCGACGGCCGCCACCGGCCGCCCGCTCACCCTCTCCATCTGCAACTGGGGCTACCAGAACACCTGGAACTGGGCCCCCGGCCTCGCCCCGATGTTCCGGACCAGCACCGACATCATCTACTACGGCAACAACCCGTCGATGACGAACCTGCTGTCCAACTTCGACCAGGGCCTGCACCCCACCTCCCAGCACACCGGGTACTACAACGACCCGGACATGCTGATGGTCGGCATGACCGGCTTCACCGCCGCCCAGAACCGCACCCACATGAACCTGTGGGCGGTCTCCGGCGCCCCGCTCCTCGCCGGCAACGACCTGAGCACGATGACCACGGAGACGGCGAACATCCTCAAGAACCCCGAGGTCATCGCCGTCGACCAGGACGCGCGCGGCCTCCAGGGCGTGAAGGTCGCCGAGGACACCTCCGGGGCGCAGGTGTACGGCAAGGTCCTCGCCGGCAGCGGCAAGCGTGCCGTCGTCCTGCTCAACCGCACCTCGGCCGCCCAGAACATCACCGTCCGCTGGTCCGACCTGGGTCTGACCAGCGCCTCCGCCACCGTCCGTGACCTGTGGGCCCGCGCCGACGTCGGCTCGTACGCCACGAGCTACACCGCGAGCGTCCCGGCGGGCGGCTCCGTCATGCTCACCGTCACCGGCGGCACCGAGGCGTCGGGCAGCACCTACACCGGCACGTCGAGCTTCTCCGGTGTGGTCGCCGGGAACACCGGCCTGAAGGTCGTCGACGTCGCCTACACCAACACGGCCTCCACCGCCCGTACCGCGACGCTGAAGGTCAACGGCCAGACGGCGACGACGGTCTCCTTCCCGCCGACGGGATCCGCGCAGGGCACCGTCTCCCTCCAGGTGGCCCTGTCGAAGGGCTCGTCCAACACGCTCGCCTTCACGGGCGCCCCGGCCCTCGCCGACATCACGGTCAAGCCCCTCGCCGGCGCGAACGGCACCCTCGTCGTCGGCAAGCAGTCCGGCCGCTGCCTGGACCTGTACAACAGCACGATCACCAACGGCACCCAGGCCGAACTGTGGGACTGCAACGGCGGCTCCAACCAGGCCTGGACGTACACCTCCCGCAAGGAACTCGTGGTGTACGGGAACAAGTGCCTGGACGCCTACAACCTCGGTACCACCAACGGCACCAAGGTCGTCATCTGGGACTGCAACGGCCAGAACAACCAGAAGTGGAACGTCAACAGCGACGGCACGATCACCAACGTCAACGCGGGGCTGTGCCTCGACGCCAACGGGGCGGGTACGGCCAACCGCACCCCGATCGTGCTCTGGACCTGCGGCACCGCCGACAACCAGAAGTGGACGCTGACCTGACCCTGCGGACCGGGGCCCCGACCCACGGGTCGGGGCCCCGCCACCTCCGGTCCGAGGCGTCCGAGGACCGGTGTCGGGGAACCGGCCGGGCGTTTCCCGTGTCTGTCGACATGCCGGACCAGTCGACGTGCGGGACCAGGGGGAGCCATGTCGGACACCAGCGAGGCCGAGCCGGTCGGGAGCGGGGGCGGGCGCGTGCGGCGCGCGGTGTTCCGCCTCGTCATGGCCGCTCTGATCCTGCTGCTCGCCGGACGCACCTACCAGGAGACGGCCGTGGCGCTCGCCCGGTCGGACGGATCCCTGCACACCGCCGCGGCGAGCGTGACGGAGCTGACCTCGCACACGGTCTCCGGGTACTCGGGCGGCGGCCAGGCCGGCGGCAGCGGCACGTACTTCACCCACACCGAGTACACCGTCCGACTCGCCCTGGGCGAAGGGCAGAAGAGGGTCGACAAGGTCGCGGACCAGGTCGGGCACGACCTCTGGGAGGGCAAGCGGGTCGTGCTCGGCCTGTGGCACGGCCGGGTCGTGGAGATCGACGGCCAGGACGTCTGGCCCGGCTGGCACTTCGGGACACTGGACGTGACGCTGATCGTGCTCACCCCGCTCACGACGGCCTATCTGATCTCGCTCGCCGTGTCCGCCGCCGCCTTCCTGGCGGGCAGGGCGGGCCGCGTCCGGGTGAGCCGCGACGACCGCTTCGGGCCGTGTGCGCTGGGGGCGGCCGTCGGCATGGCGGCGCTGCTCGCGCTCCTCGTCGACGCGGCCTTCGGGAACATCCTCGCGTACTGGCCCGCCGTTCCCGTCTGCGCCGGCACGGCGGTGGCACTGGCCCGACTGAGCGCGGTGATCCGGCGCCTCCGGCGCCTCGGGCGCCTTGCCGCCCAGGACACCCCGGCCGGCACGGGGAGCGCGTCCGCGCGAGCCTGAGGCCGGCCGTAGCGCGGCGGGCGGCGCGGGTCGAGGCTGCCGCTGCTCTGCCGTCAGCGTGGGCTGATCGCCCGTGCCCGTGCCCGTGCCCGCGGCAGTGGCAGCGGCGCGCCGCGGCGCGTGCGGGTTCGGCTCACCGGCGCCGGCCGCACCGCGTGCGAACGGCGGGCGGCGGTGTCGAACGACGCGGGCCGGACCGCACGGCGCGCAGCGCCGTCCGCAGCAGAGCCACGGACACGCGCCGGCCCGTTGCGGAGACCGGTACCGGCAGCGCGGACCGGGCGGGCCGCGAGCGCCCCCGTACCGCCCGCACCGAGAAGGTCCAGGTCAGCCGAGAAGTGACCTGGACCCCTGCGGTCTTCCTCCCTACTCGTCCCATGCCTGGATCATGGTCTGCTCGACGATCTTGCCGTCCCGCAACGTGATCATCGACTCGGCGAGTACCTGCACGCCGTCCGCGTACCGGCACGACTCGCTGAAGGCGGCGCGGTCGCCCTGGACGATGCACTCCTCGAGCTTGTGGGTCATGTCCCGGCTGTAGACGTCCTCCAGCATCCGGCCGATCTCGTCGCGGCCGTGCAGCACTTTGGGTTGGCTGGGCTGGGTGTTGTGGTCGATGACGCGTATCTGGGCGTCGTCGGCGTAGAGCGACAGCAAAGCCGTCGCGGTGTTGCCTTCCACGCTCCTGCGCAGGGTCTCGGTGTCGAAGGCGGAGCCTGCCGCGGTGCCCATGGTGACCTCCTCCGAGGGCCGCGGCCGAGGGGAGGTCGGCCACCCGACCCTCACCTTCGAGACTCCTCCGGCACGCCGGGCTCGGCAAGCGCAGCCGCTCACCTCCGCCTGTCGGGTGAGCGCCGCCGCCCACCCGTGTCCGCGAGGGCACCGGTGGCGTTGCTGTAGGCATGATCTCCACTCGACGCATCGCCGCTCTCGCCGCACTCGCCGCCGGGGTCACGGGCCTCGCGGCGCCCATGGCGAGCGCGGCCGAAGCCCCGGCCGGCGGCAAAATCAACCCGATGACCGCGCTGGACTCGCTCGCCGCGAGCCAGATCCCCGCCGAGTACCGGGCCGACCTCCCGCCGGTCTCCACGCAACTGCGCGAGCTCGGCAAGGTGAACCAGCTCGACAACCTGAGCGAGCTGCACCAGATCACCGACCTCGCCGCTCCTGTGGCCGGGCTGCTGCCCGCGATCGACGTCTGAGCGTCTCGTCCTTCCCCCAGGGGGCCGTCCGGCGACCGGGCGGCCCCTACGCGCGTCCGGGCCCGCTCACTCGACCGTCGCCAGGAACTGCGTGGCCGCCAGCTCCGCGTAGAGCGGGTCGCCCGCCACCAGTTCACGGTGCGTCCCCACCGCACGGACCCGGCCCGCGTCCATGACGACGATCCGGTCGGCCATGGTGACCGTCGACAACCGGTGCGCGACGACGAGGACGGTGGTCGTCCGGGCGACATCGGCGACGGTGTCGCGCAGCGCCGCCTCGTTCACCGCGTCCAGCTGGGAGGTCGCCTCGTCCAGGAGGAGGAGCCTCGGGCGGCGCAGCAGCGCGCGGGCGATGGCCACCCGCTGCCGCTCGCCGCCGGAGAGCTTCGTCCCGCGATGCCCGACCAGGGTGTCCAGCCCCTGCGGCAGCCGGTCCACCAGACCCTCCAGCCGGGTCGTCTTCAGCACGCCCCGCACGGCGTCCTCGTCCGACGTCGGGTTCCCCAGCAGCAGGTTGTCGCGCAGCGAGCCCGACAGCACGGGGGCGTCCTGCTCGACGTAGCCGATGGAGGAGCGCAGCCGGGACAGGTCCCAGTCCGCGAGGTCGCGCCCGTCGAGGGCGATCGTGCCGGACTCCGGGTCGTAGAACCGCTCGATGAGCGAGAACACCGTGGTCTTGCCCGCGCCCGAAGGGCCGACGAACGCGGTCATGCCCCGGGGCGGCACGGTGAACGTCACCCCGTGGTGGACGTACGGCAGGTCGTCGGCGTACCGGAACCGGACGTCGGCGAAGCCCAGCGAGGCCGGTTCGGCGGCGGGCGAGGGCAGCGGCTCGGGCCGGGACGCCGGCTCGGCGGGCAGCCGCAGGGCCTCCTGGATGCGGCTCAGGGCCGCCGAACCCGTCTGGTACTGGGTGATCGCGCCGACGACCTGCTGGATCGGCGACATGAGATAGAAGACGTAGAGCAGGAACGCCACCAGCGTGCCGATCTCGATGGCGCCCGTCGCGACCCGCGCGCCGCCCACCGCGAGGACGGTGATGAAGGCCGTCTGCATCGCCAGTCCTGCCGTGTTGCCCGCGGCCGCCGACCACTTGGCGGCCCGCACGCTCTGCCGCCAGGACTCCTCGGCCGCGGCGTGCAGCGTCTCCTCCTCGCGGTGCTCGGCGCCCGACGCCTTCACCGTGCGCAGCGCGCCGAGCACCCGCTCCAGCGAGGCGCCCATCACGCCGACGGCGTCCTGCGCCCGGCGGCTCGCCCGGTTGATCCGCGGCACGATCACGCCCAGGACCGTCCCCGCACAGACGATCACGGCCAGCGTGACCCCCAGCAGCACCGGGTCCACCAGGCCCATCATCACGACCGTGGCGGCCAGCGTGAGTCCGCCGGTGCCGAGGCCCACCAGCGAGTCGGTGGTCACCTCGCGCAGCAGCGTCGTGTCGGAGGTGATCCGGGCCATGAGATCGCCGGGCTCGCTCCGGTCGACGGCCGTGATCCGCAGCCGCAGCAGATACGAGGAGAGAGCCCGCCGCGCGCCGAGCACCACCGACTCCGCGGTGCGCCGCAGCACGAACGAACCCAGCGCGCCCACCGCGGAGTTGGCGACGACCAGTGCCGTCAGCGCGAGCAACGCGCCCGATATCGAACGGTCCTGGCCCAGGTCGTCGATCAACTTCCTTGCCACCAGAGGCAGAAGCAGCCCGGTGGCGCCGGTGACGAGGGACAGCACCGCACCCGCCAGCAGGGACCGTCGGTGGGGCCGTACGTAGTCGAGCAACAGCCGCCACGGGGGCCGGTCGCCGGCGGTCTCTGCGATGGTCACGGGGCTCCTCGGGAGGTCGGGTCGCAGGCCTCAGGCTACGTGGGCCGCAGCGCGGTGCGGCCGGGAAGGGCGTGTTCAGGACGGGCGTCGGCCCTGCCGCCCGTGCCCTTACCGATCAGTCACGCGTAGGGTCGGCAGCGGGACGGACGACCGCCGACGAAAGGGGCAGCACCATGCCGCAGGAAGTGCGCGCAGTGATCGCGCCGGGGAAGAACGAGCCGGTACGGGTGGAGACGATCGTGGTCCCCGACCCCGGTCCCGGCGAGGCCGTGGTGCAGGTGCAGGCCTGCGGGGTCTGCCATACCGACCTGCACTACAAGCAGGGCGGGATCAACGACGAGTTCCCCTTCCTGCTCGGTCATGAGGCGGCGGGTGTGGTGGAGTCGGTCGGCGAGGGCGTCACCGACGTCGCTCCCGGCGACTTCGTGATCCTGAACTGGCGTGCGGTGTGCGGGCAGTGCCGGGCGTGTCTGCGCGGCAGGCCCTGGTACTGCTTCGACACCCACAACGCCAAGCAGCGGATGACCCTGACCGACGGTACCGAGCTGTCGCCGGCGCTGGGCATCGGGGCGTTCGCGGAGAAGACCCTGGTGGCGGCCGGGCAGTGCACGAAGGTCGACGCGTCGGTGTCGGCGGCGGTGGCGGGGCTCCTGGGCTGCGGGGTGATGGCCGGTATCGGTGCGGCGATCAACACCGGCAACGTGGGCCGCGGCGACACGGTCGCGGTGATCGGCTGCGGCGGTGTCGGCGACGCGGCGATCGCCGGGTCGAACCTGGCCGGCGCGGCGAAGATCATCGCCGTCGACATCGACGACCGCAAACTCGAGACCGCCCGCAAGATGGGCGCCACGCACACGGTCAACTCCAAGGAGACCGACCCCGTCGAGGCGATCCGCGAGCTGACCGGTGGCTTCGGAGCGGACGTGGTGATCGAGGCCGTCGGCCGTCCGGAGACCTACAAGCAGGCCTTCTACGGCCGTGACCTCGCCGGCACGGTCGTCCTGGTCGGCGTGCCGACGCCGGAGATGAAGCTCGAGCTGCCCCTGCTGGACGTCTTCGGGCGCGGCGGGGCACTGAAGTCCTCCTGGTACGGCGACTGTCTGCCCTCCCGTGACTTCCCGATGCTGATCGACCTGCATCTCCAAGGCCGCCTGGATCTAGGGGCGTTCGTGACCGAGACCATCCGACTCGACGAGGTGGAGCAGGCGTTCGAGCGGATGCACCACGGAGACGTCCTTCGCTCGGTGGTGGTGCTGTGATGACCGCGCGCATCGAACGCCTCGTCACCTCCGGTCAGTTCAGCCTCGACGGCGGCACCTGGGACGTCGACAACAACGTGTGGATCGTCGGCGACGACCACGAGGCGATCGTCATCGACGCCGCGCACGACGCCGACGCCATCCTGGCCGCCGTGGGCGACCGACGGCTGACGGCCATCGTGTGCACCCACGCCCACAACGACCACATCGACGCCGCGCCCGCCCTCGCCGACGCGACCGGCGCCACGATCTGGCTGCACCCCGACGACCTGCCGCTGTGGAAGCTCACCCACCCGGACCGCGAGCCCGACGCCCACCTGGCCGACGGCCAGGTCATCGAGGCCGCCGGCACCGACCTCACCGTCCTGCACACCCCCGGGCACGCGCCCGGCGCGGTCTGCCTCCACGACCCCGGCCTCGGGGTGCTCTTCACCGGCGACACCCTCTTCCAGGGCGGACCCGGCGCCACCGGTCGCTCCTGGTCCCACTTCCCGACGATCATCACCTCCATCAGGGACCGGCTGCTCGCCCTGCCGCCCGAGACGAAGGTGCTGACCGGTCACGGCGACCCGACGACCATCGGCGCGGAGGCCCCCCATCTGGAGGAGTGGATCGCCCGCGGGCACTGAGAGCGACCGCGGCCCGCGCCCGACCGGGTGACCCGGCGGGGAAAAGCCGACAGGAGATGTCCGGCTTCCGCGCGATCCTCGTTCACGCCATCGATCCTCGATGACGACACCGACGGAACACGCGCAGGAGGTCGGACATGTCCGGTCCGCTGGAAGGCAAGGTCGCCCTGGTCGCCGGGGCGACACGGGGTGCGGGACGCGGCATCGCCGTGGAACTGGGGGCGGCCGGTGCCACCGTCTACGTGACGGGACGCACCACCCGCGCCCGGCGCTCCGAGAGCGACCGCCCCGAGACGATCGAGGACACCGCCGACCTGGTCACCGAGGCGGGCGGCCACGGCATCGCCGTGCCCACCGACCACCTCGACGCGGCCCAGGTCCGCGCCCTCGTCGACCGGGTCGCGGACGAGCAGGACCGCCTCGACGTCCTCGTCAACGACATCTGGGGCGCGGAGCATCTCTTCGCCTGGGACACCCCGGTCTGGGAGCACGACCTGGACAACGGGCTGCGGCTGCTCCGGCTCGCCGTCGAGACCCACGCGATCACCAGCCACCACGCGCTGCCGCTGCTGCTGCGCCGGCCCGGCGGACTGGTCGTCGAGATGACCGACGGCACCACCGAGTACAACCGCGACACCTATCGCGTGAACTTCTTCTACGACCTCGCCAAGACATCCGTCCTGCGCATGGCCTTCTCCCTCGGCCACGAACTCGGACCGCGCGGCGCCACCGCCCTCGCGCTCACCCCCGGCTGGCTGCGGTCGGAGCTGATGCTCGAAACCTTCGGTGTACGCGAGGACAACTGGCGGGACGCCCTGGACCGCGTCCCCCACTTCGCCATCTCGGAGACACCCCGCTACGTCGGCCGGGCCGTCGCCGCCCTGGCCGCCGACCCCGACGTGGCCCGCTTCAACGGGCGGTCCCTGTCCAGCGGAGGTCTCGCCCCGGTGTACGGCTTCACCGACCTCGACGGCAGCCGCCCGGACGCCTGGCGCTACATGGTCGAGGTGCAGGACCCCGGGAAGGCGGCGGACACCACCGGCTACCGCTGAGCCCTCAGCCCTCAGCCGTCGGAGAGCGGAGCGGTCGCCCAGCGCGCCGGGTGGCCCGGCGGCAGGGCGAGATCCTCGCGCACGGCCGCGTAGTAGCCCTCCCGGCCGGCCCGCTGCCGCTCCAGCAGCGCCTGCCAGGCCCGCGGGTCGTGCGTCCCCTCGCGCATGAACCGTTCCATGTCCATCACCGTGGTCACCCACACCCGCGCCCGCTCCACCACCTCCCGGCTGCCCAGCATGATCAGCGCCTCTCCGGCCGGGTCGCGTCCGTCGGTCGCCTCCGCGAGCAGCGGCTCGGCCTGCGCGGGGGACAGGGGGTGCGGGTGCGGGTCGTTGCCGAGGTGGGAGGCGACGCGGTAGGTCAGGTTCACCGACTTCTTCAGTGCCCGCGCGTAGTCGCCGTACACGCTCAGCCGCCGCTCCTCCCACCGGGCCGCCGTCTCGCGCCGGAACCTGGCCCCGTCGCTGCGCACGATCGCCAGGTACGAACCGAGGGCACCGACCACGACACCGATGAGAGCGGGGAGTTGCTGGAGGAAAGCGGACATCTCCGCACGGTCTCCGTCCTGTTGACGTGGTAGAGGCGCTTAACCGCCCGTGCAGATCTTTTCACTTGTCCGCCCGGAGAACGTCGGGCAGCGTGCAACCGTGCACACCCCCACCGAGCCGACCGCCTCACCCTGGCGCGTCCGCGACTTCCGCGTCCTGTTCTCGGCCACCGCGCTGAGCCAACTCGGCACGAACGTGAGTTACGTCGCCGTACCTCTCGTCGCGGTGACCGCGCTCGACGCGCGTCCCGGACAGGTCGGTGCCCTGGCCGCGCTGAGCACGGCCGCGTTCCTGTTCATCGGGCTGCCGGCCGGGGTCTGGGTGGACCGGATGCGGCACGGCCGCATCCTGATCGGCGCGGACCTGGGCCGGGCCGTGCTGTTCTCCTCCGTGCCCGTCGCCTGGTGGTCCGGCACGCTCACCCTCGCCCAGCTGTACGCGGTGGTCCTGCTCAACGGGTGCGCGACCGTGTTCTTCGACGTCGGCTCGCAGAGCGTGCTGCCGCGGCTGGTCGACCGGGCCGCCCTGGTGCGGGCCAACACGGCCGTCGTGGGTCTCCAGGCCGTGGGCAACATCGCGGGACGCGGCGCGGGCGGCGGACTCGTCCAACTGCTCACCGCACCCGTGGCCGTGCTCTGTGCGGCCGGCGCCCACCTCGTCTCCGCGCTCCGGCTCTGCGCGCTGCGGCCGGGCGACGCACCGCCGCGCCCGGCGCCCGAGAGCCGGCTGGGCGCCCAGATCGCGGAGGGCGTACGGCACGTCCTCGGCGACCGGGAGCTGCGGGCGCTCGCGCTCACCGCCGCCCTGAGCAACTTCGGCTCGCAGATCGTCACCACCATGCTGCCGATCCTGTTCGTCCGTGAACTCGGCCTCTCCGCAGCCGCGTTGGGTATGTTCTGGGGAGCGGGCGGGCTCGGGCTGCTGCTCGGCGCCTGGTGCGCCCGCCCGCTGGCGGCACGGCTCGGACACGGCCGGGCACTCGGCCTCACCGGCCTGGCCCTGGCACCCGCGGCCCTGCTCGTGCCCCTGGTCGGCCGGGGGCCCTGGCTGTGGGTCGCGGGGGCGGCCTGGGTGCTGACCCTGCTCAAGACCGGCGTGGACAACGTCCTCGGCGTGAGCCTGCGCCAGCGGATGACCCCGGACGCCCTCCTGGGCCGGATGAACGCCACCTTCCGCTTCCTCCTGACCGGGGCGCTGGCCGTGGGCGCCGCCGTCTCCGGCCTCATCGGCGAACTGGCCGGAGTGCGGGCCACCCTCTGGGTGGGCGGCGCGCTGCTGGCGGTGAACTTCCTGCCCGTCTTCCTCTCCCCGGTCCGCGCCCGCCGCGAACTTCCGCACCAGCGGGGCACAGTGACGATCAGCCGGAAAGTGCCGCGGTGAGCGCCTTCAGCACCCGCTCCCCGTCCGCCGGCGACGTACGCCAGTTGCTGAACGCCGCCCGCAGCGCCGGCACCCCGGCGTACACCGTCGGCGTCAGGAACGCCTCCCCGGACGCGGCCACGGCCTCCGCGAGCGCGCCGACCCGCTCCTGCGTCGGGTCGTCGGCGAGGGTGAAGCAGACGACGTTCAGCCGCACCGGGGCAAGCAGCCGCAGCCCGTCCAGCGCGGCGACCCCCGCACCGAGCCGGGCCGCGAGGTCCACGCTCCGCTCGACGATCTCGCGGTGCCCGGCCCGCCCGTAGGCCACCAGCGAGAACCACGCGGGCAGCGCCCGCAGCCGCCGCGAGTTCTCCGGTGTGAGATGGACGAAGTCGGGCTCGCCGGTGGGCAGCCCGAGATACGGCGAGGCGTTGTGGAAGACCCGCACCTGGAGGTCGCGGCGGCGGGTGAACTGCACGGCCGCGTCGTACGGCACGTTCAGCCACTTGTGCAGGTCCACACAGACCGAGTCGGCCGCGTCGAGTCCGTCCACGAGGTGCGCGTACGCGGGGGAGAGGGCGGCGAAACCGCCGAACGCCGCGTCCACGTGCAGCCAGAAGTCGTACCGCTCCTTCAGGGCCGCGATCGCCCGCAGATCATCGAAGTCGACGGTGTTGACGGTGCCCGCGTTGGCCACGACGACCGCCGGCCGCCCGTCCAGCGCGGCCAGCGCCGTCTCGAGCGCCTCGACGTCGACGGCCTCCCGGCCGTCGAGCACGGGCACCTGCCGCAGTCGGTCCCGGCCGATGCCCAGCACCGAGAGCGCCTTGGCGACACTGGAGTGCGGGCTGCCCGAGAGCACCTCCACGGGTCCCAGCGCGGCCACGCCCTCACGCGACACGTCCACCCCCAGCCGCTCGCCCAGCCACTCACGGGCGACGGCGAGCCCGACGGTGTTGGAGACCGTCGCGCCCGTCACGAACGCCCCGCCGAGCGCCTCGCCCAGTCCGAACAGCTCACGCAGCCAGGCCACCGTCTCCCGCTCCAGCGCCGCCGCCCACGAGCCGCCGGCCCCGGAGACGTTCTGGTCGTACGCGCCGGTCAGCCAGTCCCCGGCGACCGACGCGGGCGTCGCCCCGCCCGTGACGAAGCCGAGGTAGCGCGGCCCGGCCGAGCCGGAGAACCCCGGCGCCCAGTGTTCGGCGAACCGGGCGAGAGCGCCCTCGGCGCCGGTCCCCTCGTCGGGCAGGGCCACCCGGTCGGGCGCCCGGTCGAGGCGGACCACCGGCCGCTCCGCCAGTCCGGTCACCTCACGGACGGCGAAGTCACGGGCGGACTGGAGGAGGTCGGGAAGCCGGGAGAGGTCGTCGGCGAGAGTGCGATGCATACGGCGAGCCTAGGACGGGGGCGCCGGGCGGCGGCTGGTCCACCTGAGGGAAACTGGACCGATGCACGATGGTTTCGCCGCCGCCCTCGGCGCCTGGCGCGAGCGCCCCGGACCGCTGGCCCGCTCCCTCGCCGACGCCGTGCGCGAGGCGGTGGTCGACGGCAGACTGCCGGCCGGCACCCGGCTGCCCTCCGAACGCGACCTGGCCCGCGCCCTGCCGCTCAGCCGCGGCACGGTCGTCGCCGCCCTCGCCCTCCTGCGGGACGAGGGCTGGCTGCGCACCCGGCACGGCAGCGGCAGCACCGTCCGGCTGCCCGGCCGCCTCACCGAACGCACCGCCCCCTGGTCCCAGGACCGCGGCGGAGCGGGCGACACCGCACTCGACCTGACCCTCGCGGTGACCGCCGCCCCGCACGAGGCCTACCTCGCCGCCCTGGCCCGCGCCACCGAACGCGCCGGGACCCTCCTGGTCGACGCGGGCATGGCCGGCCCGGGGCTGCCCCGACTGCGCGCACTTCTCGCCGACCGCTACACGCGGGCCGGGCTGCCCACCCGCCCGGAGCAGATCCTCGTCACCTCCGGCGCCCAGTCCGCGCTCACCCTGCTCCTCGACCAGTTGCACATCGACCGCCGCCGCCCGGTCGCCGTCGAGAGTCCCACCTACCCCGGGGCACTGGCGTGCTGCGCCGCCGCCGCGCCCGGCTGCTGCCGCTGCCCGTCTCGGCGTCGGACGGCTGGGACACCGACCGCCTCGAGGACGCCGTACGCACCCGGGGCGCCCGGCTCGCCTGTCTGACACCCGACTTCCACAACCCCACCGGCGCCCACATGACCGGGGCGGCCCGCGCCCGGGTCGCCCGTCTCCCGCTGACCGTCCTCGCCGACGAGACGATGCGCGACCTCGACCTGCGCACCCCGCCCGGCACCGAGCCGTACCTCGCCGGACCCGGCGTGATCCAGATCGGCTCGGCCGCCAAGACCGTGTGGAGCGGCCTGCGCATCGGCTGGATCCGCACGACCGCCGACCTCGTCGGGAGCCTGTGCGCCAACCCCCTGCAGGCCTTGCTGTCCCCGCCGCCCCTGGAACAGCTCATCGCCTGCGAGCTGTTGGCCGACGACAGCGGCTTCGCCGGCGTTCTCGCCGACCGCAGGGCCCGGCTGCGCGCCCAGCGCGACCACCTGGCACAACTCCTCGACGGCACCGGGTGGACCTACGAGCTCCCGCACGGCGGACTGACCCTGTGGCTGCACCTGGGGACGGCCACCCGGGCCGCCGACCTCGCGACCCGGGCCGCCGCCCGCGGCCTCGCCGTGACCCCGGGCCCGCATTTCGCCGTGGACGGGACGACTCTCGTCCACCACCTGCGGCTGCCGTTCACGGCGACCCCGCAGGCGCTCGGCCGCGCGGTGCGGCTGCTGCGCGAGTGTCTGGCGAACTGACGCGAAGTTCACTGTTTCGTCACAGCCCGGATCGGACTACAACCGACGCCCCCGGAGAGCTGTCTAGGAGGGTGAGATCGCCACCGATGTGCCAGGGAGAGGGCAGCCATGGGGGACATACGCAGACGAGGGGCCGTCGTGCTCGGGCTCACGGGCCTGGTCGCGCCGTTGACGCTGGCGCTGGGCGCCGGGCCGGCGCAGGCCGCCAGCTGTACGACGACGGCCGGGCCGTACCAGAAGCAGGTCGAGAAGTTCCTCGGCCGACCCGTCGACGGCAAGCAGTCGACCACCGACTGCAAGGCCATCCGGGCCTTCCAGACCAAGCACGGCATCACCCCGAACATCGGCTACGCCGGGCCCGTCACCTGGGGCGTGATGGACCTCATGAACAAGCAGAAGGCGGTCGGCAACAAGCCCAACAAGGCCGGCAAGTGCCCGACCAACAAGGGCCGCATCGCCTGCGTCAACCTCACCCTCCAGATCAGCTGGATCCAGGACGGCAGCAAGCTCGTCTACGGGCCCGTCCCGGTCCGTACCGGCCGCAACGGGTACGAGACCCGCACCGGTCTGAAGAAGATCTACTGGCGGAACATCGACCACGTGTCGACCATCTACAACGTGCCGATGCCCTACAGCCAGTTCTTCGACGGCGGCCAGGCCTTCCACTCGGTCGGTGTCAGCATGTGGAACCCGCCGGGCTCCCACGGCTGCGTCAACATGACCACCACGTCCGCCAAGAAGTACTGGTCGCTGCTGAAGAACGGCGACGACGTCTTCGTGTACGGCCGCAAGCCGGGCACCTGAGTCCGCCCCGGTCACTGACGTGGCGCGGGCGCCCGGCCGTCCCGGGCGTCACGCCCCGGGCGCGTCCCCGAAGTCCGGGATCTCCAGCCTGGCCCCGCCCTGCCGCGCGGACTCGTGCGCGATGATGCCCGGCAGGGTGTAGCGGGCCGCGACCCAGGCGTTCACCGACGGCAGCGTACGGGTGCCGACCGCGGTCACGAAGTCGTCCACCAGGAAGTGGTGGCTGCCCTCGTGCCCGTTGTGCAGTTCGTCGAACTCCCGCGGCAGTCGCGCGCGGTCGTGCACCGGTGCCGAACCGGAGGTGAAGGCGGCCCGCAGTTCGGGCGCGATGTGCTGGAGCGACGGGTCGTCGGCGGACAGGGTGGGCTTGGGTTCGAGCAGCTCGCTGATGTCCTTCACCCCGTTCTTGTCCTGCCACAGCGCCACCGTCGCGAGCTGCTCCATGCTCGCCTCGGTACCGAAGAAGCGGAAACGGGACTCGCGGATGTGGGACGGGTATCCCACCCGCCGGAACTCGTTGGTGCGGAACGAACCACCGCCCGCCACCTCGACCAGCGCGGTGGCGTTGGAGAAGTCGTTGCCGAACAGGCTGACCTCCTTGTCGAAGACGCCGTCCCCCCGCTCGTCGACGACCCCGATCGCCGACACGCTCACCGCGTGCGTCCCCCAGGCTCCCAGGACACCGCCCACCGAGTGCGTCGGGTACAGCAGCGGGGGATAGCTGGCGGTCTCCTTCCAGTTCTCGCCGCCGCTGTACCGGTAGGCCTCGTAGAAGCCGAGGTCCATGTCGTGGACGTAGTCGCCCTCGGCGTAGAAGATCCGTCCGAAGGCGCCTTCCGCGATCTGGTTGCGGGCGTGCACGGTCGCCGGGTTGTACTGGCTGGTCTCACCCATCATGTACGTCAGTCCGGTCGCCCTGACGGCGTCGATGATCGCCGCGATCTCCTCGGTGGTGATCGCCATGGGGACGGCGGAGTACACGTGCTTGCCCGCCTCCAGGCCCTGGAGAACCAGCGGGCCGTGCGTCCAGCGCTGGGTGAAGACGGCGACCGCGTCGACCGCCTCGGACGCCAGCATCGCCTCGTAGCTGGGGAACGTCCCGGTCAGGCCCACGTCGGCGGCGAGCCGCTCGGCGCGCTCGGGCAGCAGATCGGTGACGTACACGTCACCGACGCCGGGGTGGGCCAGGAACAGCGTGGCGAACTGGCCCGAGAACTGTCCGGCACCGACGATGCCGAGGGAGAACGTCATGGGTGGCTGTGCCCTTCACTGGTCGAGAATCAGGTTGATCTGGCTGTTGGTCCGGTCGAGACCGCTCACGGAGCTGCCGTTGCCGAAGATGTCCTGCATGGCGGGGTGCATGAGCGCGTACACGTCGGCCGCGTAGTTGGTGATCGGATACGAGAAGGTGGTGAAGTCCGCCTCGTCGGCGACCGGTTCGGTGAACGCGCCGACGTCGATGCCCTTCTTCTCGTACGCCGCCACCGCGGCCTTCGTGCCGTCGGGCGTCGCCGGGAAGACGATCCCGTAACTCCCCACCGTCCGCTGGCACGCGTCCGACGCCAGGTAGGCGACCCACTTCTTCGCGCCCGCCTTGTTGCGGGCGTTCCTGGTGATCGAGTCGGCGAGTCCGTTCATCATCGTGGCGCGCTTGCCGGACGGGCCGGCGGGCGTGACGGCGGTGCCGATGTCCAGGCCCTTGAAACCGTCGTACGACGAGATCATCCACGCGCCGTCGAAGGCGGCGGCCGCCTTGCCCGCGGCCACCTGGGTGTTGGCCTGGTTGGACTGGGAGTTGTAGTCGGTGAAGGGCACCATGTAGCCCTTCTTCGCCAGGCCGAAGTACCACTCGACGACCGACTGGAAGGTCTTGCTGTCGTACCGGTACTTCGTGCCCCACCGCTTCTGGTCCGTGTAGGTCCAGCCGGCGGAGGCGGTGAAGGTGCTCCACTGGGTCTGGCCGTCGCCGTCCCCGCCGCCGTTGGTGGCGAGGCCGTACACCTTGACGTGGTTCTTGTCGAAGCCGGGCTCGTCGCCCCGCCTGCCCTTGTCGTCGACGGTGAGATGCGCGATGGCCTTCTCGAAGGTGCCGCCGTCCTCGGGGTTCCAGGACAGGCCGTTCAGCTGCGCGGCGGTGAGGCCCGCGGCCTTCGCCAGCTCGCGGTTGTAGAACAGGGCGACGGTGTCCCAGTCCTTCGGGGCGCCGTAGCGCCGGCCGTCCTGGCCCATCCAGTTGGCGCCGAGCCCCGGCTGGTAGTCGGCGTCGTCGATGCCCAGGTCGTCGAGCGGTTCCAGCACCTTCAGGTCGGCGAACTGGCCGAACTTCTGGATGTGGTCGGTGAACACGTCCGGCTCGGTGCCCGCGATGAAGCTCGCGGTGAGCTTGGTCCAGTAGTCGTCCCAGCCCAACTGGGTGATCTTCACGGTGAGTCCGGGGTTCTGCTTCTCGAAGTCCTGCGCGCACGCCTCGTAGGCGGGCTGCTGGTTGGCGTCCCACAGCCAGTACGTCACCGTGTCCGCCGACGAGCCGGCGCCCCCCTGGGCGCAGCCGCTCACCAGGGACAGCCCGAGCACCCCGGCCAGTGCGGTGAGCGTACGCATCCGTATCCGCATGTCCGTCCCCATTACTTGATCCCGGTGAAGCTGATGGTGCTGACGATGCGGCGGGCGAAGAACCCGAAGAGCACGAGCATGGGCAGGGCGGCGATCAGCGTCGCCGCCATCAGGCCCGACCAGTCGGTGCCGGTCTGCGGGGTCTGTGCCCGGAAGACGGCCAGCGCCACGGTGAGCACCCGTGAGCCGTCGCTGTAGGACACCATCAACGGCCAGAAGTAGTCGTTCCAGGAGGTGATGTACGTCAGCACGGCCAGGGTCAGTACCGGCGTGGACGCCATCGGCAGCAGTACCCGGAAGAAGATCCGTACCTTCCCCGCGCCGTCGAGCAGTGCCGCTTCCTCGACCTCTCGCGGAACGTTCATGAAGAACTGGCGCAGGAAGAACACCGCGAACGGCGTCATGAACATCGTGGGCAGGGCGATCCCCAACAGGGAGTCCACCAGGCCGAGTTCCTTGATGAGGACGAAGTTCGGCAGCAGGGTGAAGATGGTCGGGACCATCAGACCGGCGAGGAACAGGGTGAACACCTGGTCCCGGCCGCGCCAGCGAAGGCGGGCGAAGGCGTACGCGGCCATGGCGGAGAAGAAGATCTGGCAGACGGTGACGAGGGTCGAGACGACCACCGAGTTGAGCAGATACCGCCAGAACCTCAGCCCGCCGCCCGCACCGCCCTGGGCGATCGCCTCCTTGGTGGACTGCAGGCCGAGCGCTCGTTCGAAGCCGCCCGCGGTCGGGTCGACCGGCAGGGGATCGCCCGGGCTCGCGGCGAGCCCGGAGTTGGTGGACAGCGCGGTGCGCAGGATCCAGTAGAACGGCACCAGGGTGACGAGCACGATCACGGCCAGCACCACCCAGGCCACGATCCGCCCGGGGGTGGGCCGGCGCCTGACGGGCCGTACGGGTGTCGCCTGTGGTGCCGGTGCCGTCGGGACGGTCACAGCGGTCATGTCGACTCCTTCCGCTCAGCCGAGGTCGGTCTGTCCGGCTCGGGTGAGCCGGTACTGGACGAAGGTGATCGCGCTGAGCACGACGAGCAGGGCCACCGACATCGCGGAGGCGTAGCCGAACTGGAAGCGGCCGAAGGCGGCGCCGTAGATGTAGTACTGGAGGACGTTGGTGGCGTCCGCCGGGCCGCCCCTGGTGGTCACGGCGACGGTGTCGAACACCTGGAACGAACCGATCACCGTCATGATCAGCACGACCGCGAGGACCGGACGCAGCAGCGGCATGGTGATCCGCCAGAACATCCGCCACTCGCTCGCGCCGTCCACCTTCGCCGCCTCGTACATGTCGTTCGGGATGGCCTGGAGGCCGGCGAACAGCAGCAGCGCGGTGTAGCCGACGTGCCGCCACACATTGATCAGGGCGATCGTGGGGATCGCCCAGGTCTCGTCGGCCAGGAACGGGATGCGGTCGAAACCGAGCGCCGCGACGATCTCGTTGCCGACGCCGAGCTGGGTGTCCAGGATCCACAGCCAGACGATGCCGGCGACGACGTTCGACATCAGATACGGCGTGAGCACGATCCCGCGCAGCAGCGCCGACTGCGTCAGCCGCTGGAGCAGTACGGCGATCGCCAGCGCCGAGACAGTCTGCACTCCGATGTTGATGATCACGTAGACGACCGTGACCCTGAGGGAGCTCCAGAAGATCGGGTCGTGCGCCATGCGCACGTAATTGTCGAGGCCCACCCATTCCGCCGGTGTGAGCAGGTTGAAGCGGGTGAAGCTCAGGTAGATGCCGCGCAGTGTCGGCCAGAGCAGGAAGACGACGAATCCCAGCAGGGCCGGCCCGATGAACACGGCGGCGAGCCGCCCGTCACCCCGGTTCTCTCCCGTCCCCGGCCGCCGGTCCGTGCTCGACCTGGTCGCGGTCCGCTCGGCGCCGCCCGGTGGCAGGCGCGACGGTGGGCTGCTGGAGGCGATGGTCATCGTGAGACTCCCTTGTCCGCGGCGGCTCGTCCTCGGCACTTACTTTTGTGGCGAAAGAATCCAGCCGTCAAGGGGTCGGGGAACATCTTTTGCGGCGGCCGTACGGCCCGTATGCTGACCTAGATACTTCCAAGGCGAAATAAATCAGCGATGGTGTGGGAGTCTGACCCTCATGACCACAGGTACCGCCAGCTGGCTGCCGCTGAGCCCGGGGGAGCGCTCGGTCGCCATCGAGGTGCTCGTCCACGGCCCCCTCTCGCGCACCGACCTCGCGCGGCGGCTCAACCTCTCCGCCGGCAGCCTCACCCGGCTGACCAAACCGCTGATCGAGTCGGGACTGCTGGTCGAGGTGCCCGACGGGGGCACCGCGGAGGAGACGCGGCAGGGGCGCCCCTCACAGCCGCTCGACGTGGTCGCCCAGTCCCGCTCCTTCATCGGCTTCAAGATCACCGGTGACATGGTGTACGGCGTCGTCACCACCCTGCGCAGCGACATCGTCGCCCGTCACGACCGCCCGCTCCGCACGCACGACCCCGAAGAGGTCGTCGCGCTGCTGGGTGAGATGACCGACGAACTGGCCCGCGCCCATCCCGGCCTCGCCGGGATCGGCATCGGGGTGGGCGGGCGGGTCGAGGACCGTGCGACGGTCGGGGAGTCGCCCTTCCTGGGCTGGCGGGACATCCCGCTGGCCGCACTGGTCGAGGAGCGCACCGGGCTGCCCGTGGTCCTGGAGAACGACGTCGCCGCCCTGGTGGAGGCCGAGACCTGGTTCGGCGCGGGCCGCGGGCTCGACCGGTTCGTGGTCCTCACCATCGGCGCGGGCTTCGGCTACGGCCTGGTCCTGTCAGGCAGGCGGGTGCCCTGCGTCGAGGAGGACGGCGGCTTCGGCCGGCACATCATCATCGACCCCAGCGGCCCGCTCACCCCCGACGGGGAACGCGGCAGCGCCGTCTCGCTGCTGACCATCCCCAGCATCCGCTACCAGGTCCAGGCCGCCACCGGCGTTGAGCACACGTACGAGGAGATCCTCGCCCTGGCCGCGGCCGGGGAGCCGATGCCCGCCCGGGTCGTCGACGAGGCGGCCCGCGCGCTGGGCACCCTGATCGCGCAGATCGCCCACTTCGTCATGCCGCAGAAGATCCTGCTCGCCGGTGAAGGGGTCGGCCTGATGGACGTCGGCGGGGCGACGGTGGAGGCGGCCGTCCGCGCCCACCGGCATCCGCTGGCCGCCCCGGTGGCCCTGGAGACCAAGGTGTCGGACTTCCACGACTGGGCGCGCGGCGCCGCCGTGCTGGCCATTCAGGTGCTGGTCCTCGGCGCCGCGCAGGGGTGAATCGCGCGCTGGGGGTTGACAGATGGACGTGATCAGTAACACGTCCGTTTTGTCCGGTTCGTTCGTGATGACTCACGTGGTCTTCACTTCCGAAGCCGTAAGCTTCACGCCATGTCCACCACTGTTGAATCCCTCTCCGAGCGATCGGCCGCAGAGGTCAACGAGGAGATCCGGGCCCTGTGGCTCCGGTCGGGCGGGACACTGAGCGTCGAGCAGCGTGCGGAATACCAGCGGCTCGTCCTGGAGTGGGCCGCCGCTCCGTCCTCCGTCGAAGCGGCCTGACGACCACCCGGCCGCGGGGCCGCCCGACGGCGGCGCCCCGCACCGGGCACCCCCCAGCCGTCACCCCCATGTCGCCGAGTAGTACCGCTGGTAGGCCTTGCGGTCCTGCTCGGCGCGGAAGTACCGGGTCGCGACGAGCGCGACCATACTGCCCGCGATGACCAGCAGACCGGGGCCGATGTTCCTGGGGTCGGTCAGCCGGGCGGCCAGGGTCTCGCCGACTCCGCTCTCCGTCACCGGAGTGGTCGTGCCCGGCGACGCCGCGCCCGGGGAGAGCCCCGCCTGGGTCGAGGAGGCCGACGGCGCGGGGTCGGCGGACGAGGTGGACGCGCCGGTGTTGTCGGAGGGGGCGGCCACGATCAGCTGGACGCCGAGCTGGGCCAGCGCCCTGGTCACCGGCTGGAAGAACGTCGTCCCGCCGGTGGTGCAGTCGCCGCTGCCGCCCGAGGTGACACCGAGGGCGATGCCGTCGGAGAACATCGGACCACCGCTGTCGCCCGGTTCGGCGCACACGCTCGTCTCGATGAGCCCGCTGACCGTGCCCTCCGGATAGTTCACCGTCGCGTCCAGACCGGTGACCTCGCCGTCACGCAACCCGCTGGTGCTGCCGCTGCGGAAGACCCGCTGGCCGACGGCCGCGTCGCCGGTGCCCGTGATCCGCACCCCGTTGCCGTTGCCGATGGCCACCACGTCGGCGCCCGCGCCGGCCTTGCCGCTCGCGTACTGCACCAGGGAGAAGTCGCCGCCGGGGAAGTTGGAGTTCACCGTCCGGCCCACCTGCTGCTTGGCCTGGTTGTCCGCGAACCAGGTGGAGCCGGTGGGCCCGCAGTGTCCGGCGGTGAGGATGAAGTCGTTCGTCCCGTTGGTCACGTTGAAGCCGGCCGAACAGCGTCCGCCGGTCGACAGGATCGGCTGGGCGCCGTTGATCCGGGTGGTGAACTCGCCGGTGGTGCGCTCCATGCGGACGAAGCTGCCGATGCCGGTGGCCGTCTGCGTCAGCTGTGACCAGTCGCCGGCCGACACGGTGCTGTCGGCCTGCACGACGACCTGGTTCGTCCGGTAGTCCATCACCCAGGCGGTGCCGGGCACCTTGGGCGCCGAACGCAAGGTGGCCGTGGCCGACTTGAGCTCGTTCATGCTGTGCGGGACGACCCTGGCCTCGGCGCCCGCCGCCCGGACCGTGTCGGCCGTCTCCTCGTCGGTGACGGCGACGACCGGGCGCCCGTCGGCGCCGAGCCAGGTGCCCGCCGTGCGCGAGGTGCCGAGCTTCTTGACGAGGGTCGCCCCCGGATTCGTGACGACGGACTCCGCCGCACTGCGCGGCGCCGCGGCCGTGCCGCCCGGCTCGCTCGCCATGGCCGCCTGCGTGACCATGGCCCCTCCCAGGAGGAGTCCGCCGACGGCCGCCAGCCGTGTCACTCGCCGGACGGTCCGTCGTCGTACATGCCTCATGTCATGGCTCCCGAAACCCCGAACGCACGGCCTCAACACCGCGGGGCGCTCCGGTCGTTGAGTGCCCTCACCTCCATACGTGCGAGGACCCCGCAGCGTTCAGCGCGGAGGTGATCACCTCACGGTTTGCGTGCCACCCCGCCGAACATCGCGACCTCGTCCGGTTCGGCCCCGCCCGCGATGTCCCGCGGACGCCAGCGCGAGCAGGACACCACGCCCGGCTCCAGCAGCTCCAGACCGTCGAAGAAGCGGGCCACGTCCTTCGGGGTGCGCTGGGTCAGCTTCGGCGTGCCGTGCTCGTTCCAGAACGTGACGGCCTCGTCCACATCGGGCATCGCCGGGCTGGTGACGGTGTGCGAGAGCACCAGATGACTGCCCGCGGGCAGCCGGTCGACCAGGCGCCGCACCAGGCCGTACGGGTCCTCGTCGTCGCCGACGAAGATGACCACGCCGAGCAGCATCAGGGCTACGGGCGCGTCGAAGTCCAGTGTCTTCGCGGCGTGTTCGAGGAGCGCGTCGACGTTGCGCAGATCCTCGTCCAGATAGTCGGTACGGCCCTCGGGCGTGCTGGTGAGCAGGGCGCGGGCGTGTGCCAGGACCAGCGGGTCGTTGTCGACGTAGACGATCCGGGAATCCGGGGCGAGGCGCTGCGCCACCTCGTGCGTGTTGTCCGCGGTGGGCAGCCCGGTCCCGACGTCGAGGAACTGCCGGACACCGGCCTCGGTCACCAGGTGCCGCACGGCACGGCCCAGGAAGAGCCGGTCGGCGCGGGCGTATGCGCCGATGCCCGGATGTAACTCCCTGATCCGGTCCCCGGTGGCCCGGTCGACCTCGTAGTTGTCCCTGCCGCCGAGCCAGTAGTTCCAGATGCGGGCGGTGTGCGGCCGGGAGGTGTCGATACGGAGGTACGGGGACTGGGCGGCCGCTTCGACGGTCGGCGCGTTCTCGGTCACGGGCAGGCTCCTGTACGGAAGGGAGGGGAGCGGGAAGTACCAACCAGCAATCTAGACGGGCGAGTTGAGCGGCGCGGAGCGTCCTCCCGATTCCGCCGCGGGCCCGAGCCGCGCCCAGCTCCGCTCGTCCCCCCACACGGCGGCCGCGCCGGTGTAGGGGCGCAGCAGCGCGGTCAGCGCCGGGTCGCCGCGGCCGCCCAGTTCGTCGGAGGCGATCCGGCGGGCGATGCCGGCCAGGAAGTCGGCGAGCTGCACGCGCGCGTCGAGCCGCGAGACGACGAGCCGGAATCCTGCCAGGCGGATGCCCCGCACCCGGGCCGCGCCCTCGATCCAGGCGATCCGCTCCGGGGTGAGCATGTTCTGCCGGTCGTGCGCCAGCCGGACCGGGCGCCCGCCGGCGCTCCAATGGGCGGCCGTGTGCAGGATCGAGGGCAGCAGGGGATTGAGGACCGGGGTCAGCACGAACGGTCCGTCCTGAACTCCGGCCCGGTAGGCGAGCGCGCGGGAGCGTTCCTCCGCGAGCCGTGAGAGCGTCTCGGCCACCGCCGTCCCCGGATACCGCTGCCGCAGTTCTTCGAGCGTGCGGAAGAAATGCCCGACGGGCGTGTCCGACGCGTCCTCGTGGCGCACCCACAGCAATTGGTTGGCCGCCTCCAGGAATTGTCTCCATTCCGCCTCGGTGAAAGTCCGCCGCCCGTGCCGGAACAGCGGGACGGCCGCCCCGGGGTCGCCGAGCAGCAGGTCGGCGGTCCGGTCCACCACGAAGAAGGACTTCTCGACGAGGTGTACGTGGGCGTGCCCGTACAGCGGGCCCGAAGCCGAGAGCAGCCATTCCAGCACCGCCCGGTGTTTCTCCCGGAGCAGATGGTTCGCCTTGTACTCCTCGGCCGGCGAACGGATCCGGTTCCGGATCTCCTGTACATGTCCGGCGGCGGCATCGGCCGACAGCAGCACACTCGCATGGGCGAACACGTCCGTGTTCCCGCCGGTGAGGTTCTCGCCGTCCGAACCCGACTCGTCACAGGCGATCTCCGGAATGCCGCCGGCGTCCGCCACAGCTGTCCCGTTCAGGTGATCCCAGGTCACACCACAGCCCCCTATCTTGTGCCCCATGACCAGCATCCCGCACGAGACGCCCGGTGAACCGAACCCTTTACAGGCCCTCACGCTCGACCGGCTCCGATGTCGTACGAGCATGAAGTGGCGTACCCATCCGGCGGACGTCCTTCCGCTGTGGGTCGCGGAGATGGACGTGCCCCTCGCCGAGCCGGTCGTCGGCGCGGTGACGCGGGCCCTGGCGCTCGGTGACACCGGCTATCCGGCGGGCACGGCCTACGCCGAGGCGCTGGCCCTGTTCGCCGCGAAGCGGTGGGCCTGGGACGGTCTGGCGGTCGAGCGGACGGCGATCGTGCCCGATGTGATGCTGGGCGTCGTCGAGATGCTGAAGCTGGTGACGGGGCCGGGCGATCCGGTGATCGTCAACCCGCCGGTGTACCCGCCGTTCTTCCAGTTCGTCACGCACATGGACCGGCGGATCGCCGAGGCGCCCCTCGGCGCGGACGGCCGGCTCGACCTCGCCGTCCTGGAGGACGCCTACCGGCGTGCCGTCGCCGGCGGTGGCCGCGCCGCCCACCTGCTGTGCAGCCCGCACAACCCGACCGGGACCGTGCACACCGCGCGGGAACTGGCCGCCGTGGCCACGCTCGCCGGGCGGTACGGCGTGCGGGTGGTCGCCGACGAGATCCACGCGCCGCTGACCGCCCCGGGGGCCGACTTCGTGCCCTACCTCGCCGTACCCGGCGCGGAGAGCGGCCTGTCGCTGATGTCGGCCTCCAAGGGGTGGAATCTGGCCGGGCTCAAGGCGGCCCTGGCCGTCGCGGGCCCCGAGGCGGCGGCCGACCTGGCCCTGCTGCCCGAGGAGGTGTCCCACGGACCGAGCCACGTCGGTGTGCTGGCGCACACCGCGGCCCTGCTGGAGGGCACGGGGTGGCTGGACGCCCTGCTGGCCGGCCTCGACGACAACCGGCGCCTGCTCACCGCCCTGCTGGCCGAGCAGTTGCCCGGCGTCGGGTACCGGCCGGGGGGCGCCACCTATCTCGCCTGGCTCGACTGCCGGGCGCTGGGCCTCGGAGACGATCCGGCCGAGGTCTTCCTGGAGCGGGGTCGGGTCGCCCTCAGCCGCGGCCTCGACTTCGGCACGGGCGGGGCCGGGCATGTCCGGCTGAACATCGCCACCTCGCCGGAGATCCTCACCGAAGGTGTACGGCGGATGGCGGCCGCCCTTCGCTGAGCCGCAGATTTTCAGGATGCCTAGACTTCGGGAATGGCTGAGAACGCAATCGACCGGCTGGCAGCGGGCAAGTACCTGCTGATCACCAGCTATCGCAAGAACGGCACCGGGGTCGCCACACCCGTATGGGTGGTGCGGGACGGGGACGCGCTCGGGGCCTGGTCGGTCGCGGACGCCTGGAAGGTGAAGCGGATCCGGGCCCGCGGCGACGTCCTCGTGGGGCCCTGCGACGTCCGCGGCAACCCCACCGGCGAGCAGATCCCGGCCACCGCCGAGATCTGCGACGCGCGGACCACCGCCCGCTATCGCACCCTGCTCGCCCGCAAGTACGGCGTCGTGGGCCGCCTCACCCTGCTCGGCAGCCGACTGCGCAGGGGACTGGACGGAACCGTCGGGATCCGCGTCACGCTGTGAGCACGGAAACGGAGAAAGGGGGCCCGGACCGCATGGTCCGGGCCCCCTTCGGGCAGCGCGTCCGTCCTACGGCGCGTCCACGACCGTTCCCGTCAGCACCGGCCGGTCCGGCAGCGGATCGGCGCTGTCGTCGGTCAGCGCGAGACGCATCGACTCGGCCGGCTCGGCCACCTGGTCCTTCACCGTGGGCACGGTGAAGTCGACCTCGGTGGTCCCGGCCCGGACGTTCAGCCAGACCCACAGGTTCGCGTCCGACAGCGGACGCTCCGGGTCGGGCACGTCACCGGAGTAGTCGAGCAGCCACTGCGGGTCCACGTCCTTGGTGGACAGCTCGGCGCCCTCGGTGACCGGCAGTACCCGGACCGGCTGCCAGAAGTCCACGTCGGCGGTCTCCGAGAGGGTGATCCGCCAGCTCAGCGACTCGCCCTCGGTCACCCGGTCGGCTACCGGAGCCAGGGTCACCTTGGGCGCCGGGTCGTCGTTCTGCACCGTGACCCCGCCCCGGTAGGAGCCGACGACCGCGCCGCGCACGGCCTTCACGAGCAGGTCCTGTGTCACGTCGTAGGCGAAGCGGGTGTCGCCCTTCACCTCGATCGGCACGTCGATCGGCGTGCTGCCCGGCCGGACGTTGACCACCTTCTCCGTGGCCTCGAGGGTCTCCGGGTCGACGACATAGAAGCGGACCCGGCCGCTGCCGTGCCCGGACACCTGGACCGGGACGTGATAGGTGCGGGTGCCGGAGTCGCCCTCCTTGGCCGTGATCCGGCCGATGTCGACCCGCGGCAGGGCCGCCGCCCTGACCGCCGGCGTGCCGGGGGCCCAGCCCCAGGAGTCCATGAACCACGCCTGCCCGGAGCCCGAACGCGGAGTCAGCGCAAGGGACTTGACGTGCCGTAGATCGAGGCCGGCGCGAGTGGCGGCGGTCAGCGGGACACGCAGCTCGCGGGCCCAGTACGAGGCGGTGCGGTCGGAGCCCGGCAGGCCGTCGACCGTGACCCGGCCGAGCGAGGCGCGGCGGCCGGCCGCGTCGGTGACGGACACGTCCAGCTCGGTGCCGGTGGTGTTCGGCGGCACGAAGACCCGCAGCGCCAGGCTCTCGGCGCCGGAGAGGGAGACCGGAGCGAGGGAACGGATCGTCGTCGGTGTGCCCGGCGCGGACCACTTCAGCGCGACCGCGCTCTTGCCGGAGTCCTTCTCCAGATCCCACCAGCCGAAGTGCGGGGACATCCCCGTGGCGTCCGCGTCCAGACATGACCTGGCCGGGTCGGGGTCCGCCCAGCACACCCGGCCGCCGGTCACCTCGACGCCGCCGTCGGGCACGAAGCCGCCCGTGCGGCGGGCGCCGACCGCGTGCGTCAGGACGCGTGCCGGGTCGGCGGAGGGCGCGCGCTTCCCGGTGCCGTCGAGCAGCGGGCGCACCCGGTCGTCACCGGCGACGAACAGCCGGGCCGCGGCGGCGATGTAGGTCGCGCCGGCCCGGTGCTGCTGGTCGGCGGTCAGCCGGGTGGGGGCACCGGTGGAGCAGACCGGGTCGGGCTGCGCGTCCGGGTCCTCCCAGAAGTCGTCGAAGGAGGGCGCCACGGCCTTGCCCGGCGTCCACTCGGTGTTGAAGAAGTTGTGGTTGGCGCCGACCATGTAGACCGCGCTGTGCAGGGCCTTGCCGTTGCTGATGCCGCGCGTCCCGTCGAGGTACGTCTCGCCCTCGAGGTCGGCGACGTCGCCGTCGCAGCCGGGCAGGATGGTCGCGGAGGGGACGTCGGCGACCGGATTCTGGCCGAAGATCGTCGGTCCGACGAGAACGGTCCCGCGGATCTTCCAGCGGACCGGGCCCCGGTAGCCGTCCTGCGCGGCGGGCGGCGGGTACAGGCTGTCCAGGGCGGCACGGTTGACGCCCTCGCCGCCGCGCGAGTGGCCGACGAGCAGGACACGGGAGAGGTCGGCCTTCGTCGCGTCGGGCACCGACGCCGGGGCGCGGTCCGGGTGCGCGGCCCAGTCGGCCCATGTGGCGAGGTGCCGGCGCACCAGCGAGGAACGCGCCTGGGCACCGCCGTCCTCGGCCTCGCCGTCCTGGCCGTTGATGCCGTTCGCGGAGATCGACACCGTGACGTAGCCCTGCGAGGCGAGGAGCTTCTGGTCCTCGAGGTAGCCCTGGTAGCTCGGGATCGACTTCATGCCGGCCGGGCAGGGCCAGGAGATGTCGAAGTCGTCGTTGCCCGGCTGGTAGCAGGTGGTGTGCCGGCCGTGCAGGAACAGTGCGAGGGGCCGCTTGCCGGTGGCTCCCTTCGGGGCCACCACGACGGCTGTCATCTCCACCGGTTGGGCGAAGCCCGGCAACTTCACCGGGGCGAGGTCGTACTCGCCGCTGACCGTGCGGTACGCGCCCGGCCTGCCGGGGTCGACGGAGTTCGCAGGAGCAGGAGCAGGAGCAGGGGCCTGGGCCGGGGGCTGCTCGGCGGTGAGGGAACGCCGTTCACCCGGGGCGGAGTTGTCGGCCGGGGCGGAGTTGTCGGCGGCGTCCAGACGGCGCCCGCCGGCCAGGACCCGCAGGTCCTTCAAGGGGGCGTCCCCCGCGTCGGCGAGGGAGAGCCGGAACGTGCGGCCGTCCTTCTCCGTCTTCGGTACGCCGAGCAGTCGGTCGCCCGAGCGGAACTCCACGCGGGCGTCGCCGAGGGGCACGGGCGTGGGCGACCGCCAGACCAGCGCACGCGCGGTGCCCTCCCCGCCCACCTGCCATCCCTGCGGCAGCGCGCTGTCGGTGGCCGTGGTCGTCGGTCTTGTCTCGGAAGGCTGTCGGGCTTGTGCCAGTCCCGGTGTTCCCGCCAGGGCCGCGAGCGCGGCCACGGCGGTGACACCTATTCGCCGGGCACGGATCAAGGTCCACTCCTCAACACTCGGAGCGCGGGGGCCCCGTCCGTATCGGAGCCCCTCGCGCCCCGAAGGAAGCGAAAGCACCTCTGTGGGTTGCCTGTGACCGGGAATCAGGTCGGCGGAGCGCAAAGATCCGGACAGCGGGGACCCGCTGTCCGGACTCGGCCCGGTGGCGCGAAGGTTCTAGTGCCAGGCCCGGTACGGCTCGTCGAGGAGCTGGAAGACCGGTTCGCCGCGTACCGGGTCCTTGACCGTGGACAGCCGGACGCGGTCACCGCTGTGGATGCCGATGAGCGGGCCCATGACCCGGCCGCGTACGACGAACCCCTCGGCCATCTCGACCAGGGACACATTGCGGGCGGCGGGGGTGTTGCGGTTCACCACCGTGGCGTGGCGGACGGTGCCGACGCCCTCGCTGCGCTCCGTGCGCAGGTCGCTGCCCTGACACACCGGGCACAGCAGCCGGTGGTACATGGCGGTGCCGCACCAGGTGCAGCGCTGGAAGAGGATCGTGTCGCCGTCGGTGCTCGCGCGGTCGAGGACGCCCGCCGCGGAGCCGGCGGCCTGCTGAACGGCGTTTCCTGAGTAGTGGTACACGCGGGTCAACTCCCTGCACTCGGCCGGAATCCACGTGCCCGGCCCACCCGTGCACGCACGTGCCCGGTCAGCCGTGCCACCGTGCACGCCCACAGCGTATGGCACTCAGTGCCACGCGTAAAGGCACTGCGTACCCACAATGTTGAGGGGGTTCGGCGAGGGTCCGGCGGAGGTGTGGAGGGGTCCGGCGGG
Organism: Actinobacteria bacterium OV320; assembly: GCA_001298545.1. GTDB lineage: Bacteria > Actinomycetota > Actinomycetes > Streptomycetales > Streptomycetaceae > Streptomyces > Streptomyces coriariae. The sequence goes on along the minus strand of LJCX01000027.1, from coordinate 9,264 downwards.
GGTGTGGAGGGGTCCGGCGCGGGTGTGGAGGGGGTTCAGTCCCTTCCGAGGGTCATCTCGATCTCCTGCACCACACGCCACAACGGTGCCCCGCGGCGGGAGACCACCTCGACGACGTCGTCCGGCATCTCGTCGGCGGGCGGCATCGGGAGCGAGGGGAACACAGGGCGTGCCGTTGCCGCCGTCGATGTCGAGGCGGTCGAGGCGGTCGGGGGTGCGCCGAACGCCGACTGCACGTACCCCAGCGCGTGGTCCACGGTGGTGCTCGCGTCGCCCTGTCCGGCCGAACGCAGCCAGGAGCGCAGGGCGTTGTTGTGCGCGGCGACCACGGCGGCCGCGATCACGTCGGCGTGCAGGTTGCCGTCGGGCCGGCCGGTGAAGCGGCCCCGGAGGTACTCGGCGAGGGCGCGCTCGTAGCGCCAGACGACCGACAGTTCGTACGCCCGCAGCCCGGGCACCTGCTTGGTGAGCCGGTAGCGCTGCACGGAGAAGGAAGGGTTCTCGGCGTACATCAGCAGGACGAGCCGGGCGGCGTCACAGACGCGTCGCACCGGCTCGTGCTCCTTGCCGCTCGCGGCGAGGAAGGCCGTCATGTCGGCGAGGCACCGCTCGTGGTCGGGGAAGACCACGTCCTCCTTGGAGGGGAAGTAGCGGAAGAAGGACCGCCGGCCGACGCCCGCCAGGGCAACGATGTCGTCGACGGTGGTCTGCTCGTAGCCCCGCTCCAGGAACAGCCGGAAGGCCGCCGCGACCAGGGCGTCCCGCATGGGCGGTTTGGCCTCCGCCTTGTGAGTGGCGCTCATGGACGCGAACGTAACACCTGATCGACACCGATGGCACTCAGTTCCCTCCGTCGGGGAACCGAGTGCCCGGCGCCGGGCGCCGGTGTCACATCCGCTCGGCGGCCTCGACCACGTTGGTCAGCAGCATCGCCCGCGTCATCGGCCCGACCCCGCCGACCGGCGGCGAGAAGGAACCGGCGACGTCGCTCACGTCGGGGTGGACGTCGCCGAGGATGCCCTCGACCGTGCGCGTCAGGCCGACGGACAGCACCGTCGCGCCCGGCTTGATCCAGTCGGGCCTGACCAGGTGGGCCACTCCGGCCGCGGCCACCACCACGTCCGCCTCCCGGGCGTGCGCGGCCGTGTCCTGGGTGGCCTCGTGGCACAGGGTCACGGTGGCGTGTTCGGTGCTGCGGGTCAGCATCAGGCCCAGTGGCCTGCCCACCGTGACACCGCAGCCGATGACGCAGAACTGCTGGCCCGTGATCTCCACCCGGTTGCGCCGCAGCAGGTCGATGATGCCGCGCGGGGTGCAGGGCAGCGGGGCCGGGATGCCCAGCACCAGGCGGCCGAGGTTGGTCGGATGGAGTCCGTCGGCGTCCTTGACCGGGTCGATCAGCTCCAGCACGGCATGGGTGTCGATATGGGCCGGCAGCGGCAGCTGCACGATGAAGCCGGTGCAGGCCGGATCGGCGTTGAGCCGCAGCACGGCGGCCTCGACGTCGGCCTGGGAGGCGTCGGCGGGGAGTTCCACGCGGATCGAGGCGATGCCGACCTGCGCGCAGTCGCGGTGCTTGCCGCCGACGTAGGAACGGCTGCCCGCGTCGTCGCCGACGAGGATCGTGCCCAGCCCCGGATGGATGCCCCGCTCCTTCAACGCCTGGACGCGGAGGGCGAGTTCGTTCTTGATGTCGGCCGCGGCGGCCTTGCCGTCGAGCAGTGTTGCGGTGGTCACGGGAGTCGACGAGCCCTTCGGGAGAAAAACGACGGTCCTGTCATCGTACGACCCGCGCGCCCACCGCCCCTCGCGAGTCCCGGGGGCCGCGGCCGTCCCCCCGGCCACGGCGGTCCCGCCCCGGACCGCCCGCACGCCGTCTGACGTAACCTTTCCGCACCGTTCGACCGTCACCAGGAGACCGCATGTCCGCCGCCCGCCCCCGTCTCCTCTACGTCACGGACCTGGCCTACCAGGCACGCGGGCGCCGGTACTGCGACGAGGACGTCTTCCTCACCTCCCGGCTGCGCGCGGAGTTCGACCTGGCGCTGTGCCACCCGCTGGACGCGGCCGCACTGATGCAGTCCTTCGACGGCGTCGTCGTCCGCAACAGCGGCCCGGTCCTGGGCTATCGGAAGGAGTACGAAGCCTTCCGGGAGCGCGCGCTCCAGGACGGCGTGCGCGTCTACAACCCGCTCACCGGCCGCGCCGACATGGCCGGCAAGCAGTACCTCCTCGATCTGAGCGCCGCGGGCCACCCCGTCATCCACACCGTCGACCGTTCCGAGGACCTGCACCTGCTGCCCGAGGCCGAGCGGTACGTCGTCAAGCCCAAGCTCGGCGCCGACTCCATAGGCCTGCGGATCCTCCCGCCCGACGCGCTCCCCGCCCTGGCCGACGGCTCGGTGCTGGTCCAGCCGTGCGTCGACTTCGCCTACGAGGTGTCCTTCACCTACATCGACCACGACTTCCAGTACGCCCTGTACGCACCCCGTCCCGACCGCCGCTGGCAGCTGGAGCCCTACCGGCCCACCGTGCGGGACCTGGAGTTCGCCCGGCGCTTCATCGACTGGAACGGCCTCGCGCACGGCATCCAGCGCGTCGACGCCTGCCGCGCCCCGGACGGCGAACTGCTGCTGGTCGAGCTGGAGGACCTGAACCCGTACCTCTCCCTCGACGCCCTGGACGAGGCCGGACAGGACTCCTTCGTCGCCGCGACGAAGCGTTCCCTGCACCGTTTCCTCGCGGGCTGAACCCGTCCGCCCGTCCGCCCGTATCTCTCCTGGGGGACCCACGGGAGGGAGACGAGCGTGCCGACACCGGACGAACCCGGAAAGCCGCACGAACGCCCGGTCCTGGAACCCATCCGGGTCCTGCGACCGCGCAACACCGACGCCCTCGCGGAGCTGTTCCGCGAGATGGCCGAACTGACCCAGGACCCGGACGCCTACGAGGCCATACCGCTGCGGCCCGAGGCGGCCGGGGACGAAGAGGCCCACACCGACCCAGGCCCCGGCCCCCAACGAGCCCACCCCGCGGCGGCGGGGGGGGGCGGGGGACGGGGGGGGGAGGGGGGCCCCCCCGCCACGGGACCACCTCCGCACGGCGACGACGGCCATGGCCACGTCCACGGGGACGACCACGCCGACGCCGCGCGGCGGCCGGGACTGGGCGAGTGAGCACGGCGGCCCCCGGCCCCTGCCCGGCGGCGACGGCCCCGGCGGCCGCAGAGGTGCGGCGCGGGAGCGGAGCGGATCGCGGGCCGCGCCGGCGGCGGAGAGTGCGCGGGCCCGCGCCCGCACCGGGTCCGGCGCGGGTGTGCGACGCGGCGCCATCACGGTGGGCGTGTGCGCGGCGGCCCTCGTCGGCTTCGCCTGCGCGCTGCTGCTGCCGGGCCGGGGCGGCGAGGCCGCCGCGCAGACACCTCCGCCGACCGCGGCCACGCCCTCCCCGGCCGCCACCGCTGCCGAGTCCGCCGACCCGGACGGAGCCGGCACCCTGCGGGAGGGGGACAGCGGCGCGGAGGTGACCGACCTCCAGCAGCGCCAGCTGCGCATCCCGGACGTGTACGCCGACGGCCCCACCGACGGCCGTTACGGCACCGTTCTCACCGAGGCCGTGGCGCGGTTCCAGCTCTGGTACGGCATCCGCGGCGACGAGAGCGGCGTCTACGGCGACGACACCCGCCGCGATCTGGAGTCCCGTACCGCCTCGGCCGGCGGATGACCGAGTAAAGCCTCGGGCGCAGGCCACGGCCGGGCCGGGTGCCGCGTGTCACCATGGACGGCGGGTCGGCGCGCGTTCGGCACCCCGGCCCGCCGAGCCGAAAGCCGTCCGCATGAGCGTGTCCCGCATCCCGGGTCTGGTGCTGCCCGTCGTGTTCCTGCTGGCCGTCGTTGTCGGGGCGCTGTGGTACTGGCGGCACCGCGACGACTGAGCGGTCCTACCGTTCGGCGTCTGCCGGCACCCGGATGTCGAGCACGCACACGTCGTCCCGTCCCTCGGGTTCCAGGGTCGCGCCGAGCAACTGGTCCAACGAGGTGGGCGCGGCGCCGGTCCGGGGTACGGCGGCCCCGGCCAGTCGCTCCAGGCCGCGGTCGATGCTCTCCGCGGGCCGCTCCACCAGACCGTCGGTGTAGAGCAGGATCTGGTCGCCGGGCTCCAGACGGACCTCCGCCGCCTCGTAGAGCGGCGCGTCGGTCGCGCCGAGCAGCATCCCGTAGGGACGCTCGAGGTAGTGCGCCTCACCGGCGCGCACCAGCAACGGCGGCGGGTGGCCGGCCTGCGCCCACTCCAGCCGCCGTTCGCGCGGGCTGTAGCGGGCCAACACCATGGTGGCCGAGCCGTGCGGGTCGCGGGAGTGCAGCAGCAGGGCGTTGAGGCGGCTGAGGGCCCCGGTCAGCGTCGAACCCGTGATGACCATGCCCTTGGCGGTGAACCGCAGCAGGGCCATCGAGGCGACGGCGCCCATGCCGTGCCCGGCCACGTCACCCACCACGAACAGGGCATCGCCGTCGGGCAGTTCGATGGCGCTGAACCAGTCGCCACCGACGCTGAGGCCCGACTGCGCGGGCAGGTACGCGATGTCGACGCGCAGCCCCGCCAGCCGGACGGGCTCCTTGGGCAGGGGCAGCAGCGCGTCCTGCAGCCGGGCGGCCACCAGGCGCTCGGCCTCGAGCACGCCGTGCTGGGTGAGCATGGCCCGCTCGCTCGCGACGAGGGCGAGTTCGGCGCTGCGCTGCGCGGTGAGGTCCTGCACGAAGCCGTGCACCTCGACGGGCGTGCCGTGGGCGTCCGAGACGGCCTCGGCGACCACTCGCAGATGCCGGACGCCGGCCCGGGTGGTGATCCGGAACGGCACGTCGCACGGCCGCCCGTGCCGCACCAGCTCGCCGACGGCGCGGGCGAGCGTCGGCAGGTCCTCGGGGGAGGCGAGGCGCGGCAGCCCGGAGAGCGGGACGACCCCCAGTGCGGCGTCGCGCTCGAAGATGCTGAAGACCTGGGAGGACCAGTTCCCCTCGCCCGTGTCCAGGTTCCAGGTGACCCAGCCGAGGTTGCCCAGCCGCTGCACGTCCGCCAGCCGCTGCTCCTGCCGGTCGGAGGGATCGTGCCGGACCCAGCTGACGACCAGCCCGTCGCCCAACCCCCTCACCCGCGCCGAGTAGGTGGCCAGCTCGCTGACCCCGGACACCATCTGCTGCCGGGCGAACGGCTCGCTCTCGTACGGCCGTTCGTCGGCCAGCACCTGGAGGCATCCCTCCCACAGCGGATCCCGGGCGACCTCCGGCCAGCACTCCAGGAAGCGCAGGCCGACCAGCTCGCGCCCGCTGCGGCCCACCGCGTCGGACGTCACGCTGGTCGCGGCATCGATGCGGAAGTCCTCGACGTCCCCCGAGGCGGAGCGCAGCGGGGCGAGGAGCACGGCCGCGACGGGCAGCCGGTCGAGCACCGTCTGCACGGCGTCCGCGGCCTCGCCGGCGGCGGGGTCCGGCCGGGTGCCGAACGTGCGCAGCGGACCGGCGCACAACCGGGCGACGGCCAGCAGGTGTTCGCGCACCGGGGGAGGGAAGGCGCCCTCGCGGTGGCGCAGGATCCCGAGCACGACGTCGGCCGACCCGCCGGTCGTCACCGGCAGCCAGGCCCGGGACGGCCACCGCTCGGGCGGGTTCCCGATCAGCCGGTACCGCTCGCCGTCCTCCCGGAGGTTCTCCAGCCAGCGGGCCTGCCCGGCGGTGAGGGCGTCCAGCGCGGCGATCCCGCCGACCGGCGGCACCCGGCTCCACTGTTCGGCCAGCGTCCTGTCGATGCCGGCGTGCCCGGTGAGCTCCAGTCCGCCGCCCGGCCGCCGAGCGAAGATCATCACGGCACCGGCGCCCACGTCCACGGCGAGCCGGTCCAGCAGACACCGGGCGAGATCGTGCGGCGTGCCGACACGGACGAGGGCCCGGCTCAGGCGGCCGAGGGCCGCGGCGTCGATCTCGTCGGGGGCGGGCCCCTGCGTGGTTTTCACCGCGGGGGGCTCGGCCGGAGCAGGCTCGGCGGCGCCGTGCTGCTGGGCGGAGAGCGCGCCGAGGCTGATCCAGCACTCCTCGAGCAGGGTCCGCTCCCTGTCCTTGGCCCGCTGCTGAAGCTCCTCCTGCGCGGCGTCCGGCGAGCAGCCGAGCCGCGCCATCACCGCGCCCTTGGCGCGTTCCAGCACGGCCGCGGTGGCCGCCAGATCCTGCAGCCGGTCCAGCTCCGCGCGCTGGCGCGCCACGACCCGGGTCAGTGCCGCCACATCGGGCACGTCGCCGGACTGTGCGGGCAGGGCGGGTTCGCTCGTCACGCCACGAGCATGGCACATCGGGGTGACTTCGATCGGGGTCTTGCGGCAACGCTCCCGCCAGGCGTGATGCCCGTCCGGGGAGCCGAACGGATCTTCCCGGTCAGCGCCCGGAGGTCTGCTCGACCAGGGCCTGGGTGACCGCTCGGACGCTGCGGGCGATGTGCTGCAACTGCATGACCTCGGCCGCGTACATCTTGATCGTGTGCTCGATGACGGACTCGGGCAGGCCGAGCCGGGGCAGGTCGGCGCGGGCGGTCTGCAGAGCGGTGCGGGCCACCCGGACCTCGTTCTGGACCTGGATCTGCGCATGACGGGCGAGCAGTACCGGGTGGCGCAGCAGCGCCGGGTAGCTCGCGTAGCGCGCGGGCACCAGCTCGCGCAGCCACTTGGCCGCCGAGCGCTCCCAGTCGTAGCTGCCGGGAGTCTTGACCTGGCACGGCCAGTCCGAGCTGATGCGCGTCGTCGTCAGGGTCATGATCATCGCTTCCGGTGTTGGCGTCGTGACGGTGGTCCGACGGTTCGGGGTGGCCCCGGCCCAGGGGAAGACCGGGGCCACCACGGGCGCTCGCGCAAGCGATGCCCCGAACACCCTGGGCGCCGACGCGGGTAGGGGACGGCGGCTTCGGGTGCCCGTACATGAGCCCTTGGCGGGCGGATGCGGCCGTGAGCAGTATTTATATATGCCGACTGCTTTGCAAGACGTATGAAAACATTCATGCGCGAAATGCCCGCAATGATCCCTCTGTGTATTGCCGGGGGAGGGGGGTGGCCTTCGGGAGGCCGGTCACTCACGCAGGAAGAACTGGTGCTGCTCGGCGATCTGCTCGTACTCCTCGAGCCGCGCCTGGGTGCGTTCGGGTCCCGCGTCCGTCATGGCCTGGAGCAGCGCCGCGGCCATCACGCCGGGAGCGGCGTAGGAGTCGAAGACCAGACGGGAGCCGGTGCCGGTGGCGAAGGTGGCGTCGGCCTCGTCGGCCACCGGCCCCAGCGCCAGGTCGGTGATCAGCGCGACCTTGAGACCGGCGCTGCGCGCGACCCGTACGGCGGTCAGCGTCTCCTGCGCGTGCCTCGGCATCGAGAACGCCAGCACCCAGGTCCCGCCCGCCTCCCGGGACTGCAGGAGCGCGTCGTAGGCGACGCTGCCGCCCCGGGTCACCAGCCGCACGTCCGGGTGGACCCGGCGGGCGGCGTAGGCGAAGTACTCGGCGAGCGAGACGGAGATCCGCAGCCCGAGGACGGTCAGCGGCGTCGACTGCGACAGCTTGCGGCCCACGTCGATGACCCGGTCCGGGTCGGCGAAGTCGCGCCGCAGGTTCTCCAGGTTCTCGATCTCCGCCTCGACCGCCGCCTGAAGCTCGTTGCTCCGGTTCACCTCGGCCGCCGCCGGACCCCCGGCCAGGGCGCCCAGCGCGATCGACTGGAGCCTCTCCCGCAGCGCGGGATACCCGCTGAAGCCGACCGCCGCGGCGAACCGGGTCACCGAGGGCTGGCTGACCCCGACGCGGTCCGCGAGGTCGGTGATCGACAGGAACGCCGCCTCGGTGATGTGCTCGATCAGATACTGGGCGATGCGCCGTTGCCCCGGGGAAAGATGGGGTCCGTCGAAGAGCGCCCTGAGCCGGGAGGTCGGGGACACCTCCGTCTCCGGACCGGTTCTGCCCGAGGTGATCGCGGATGCCTGTGCGCGTGCCTGTTGCGGCGATGGCACCGGTGCGCCTCCTTTGTCTTCCACGGGCTCAACATACTTCAGCCACAGCGCCCGACAGGGTGGGCGAAGACGCCCCTCGCACACCCGGTGATCGTGGATTACCGCCGGTACAGCGTGATCGAGTCGCCGACCTCGTCGACCGGCCGGCTGGAGCGCAGCAGCACGGCCAGCCCGTCCCTGGCCTCGGCGACCGCGGAGTCCGACACGACCAGCAGCCCGTGCACCTGCCCCGGCGGCACCCGCCTCGGGTCGGAGGCCTCGATGCCGTAGTAGGCGGGCACCCCGCTGCCCTTGTACACGAGCCACACCCGCTCCCCCCGGTAGCGGGTGTGCAGCCGGTCCGCCAGCCGTCCGAGGTCCTGGCCCCAGTCCACGTTGGAGTCGTGCAGCCGCAGATGCGTCCTGGCCGGCCCGCCGAACGCCTCGTTGGAGTACGGCAGGTAGCAGGGGTACGTCCGCAGCGAGCTGACGGCGACGAACACCGTCAGCGCCCCCACCACCACGGGCGCCCACCGCCGGCGCACCGTCAGGACACACCCCGCGGCCACCGCGAGGAACATCGGCAGGAAGACGGCGTACCGGGTGCCCAGGTCCCGGGCCCCGGTCATGGCCGAGGCCAGCAGCACGGCGGCCGGGACCAGCACGTACGGCGCCGCGGGCCGCAGCCGTCGCATCCCGGCCATCGCGACCGCCCCGGCCGTCCACAGGGCGAGCATGCCGAGCGGTGTCTTCACGACCAGGGCGACCGGCAGGTAGTACCAGCGGGCGCCGGAGTACCGGTGCCCGAACAGGAAGCCCTCCCACGACCGGTTCTCCAGGCCGAACTGGATCCGCATGCCGTCCCAGTACGCCTCGGGAAAGGGCAGCATCCGGACCAGTTGCCCGTGCAGGCCGCGCACGACGGGCACATGGGTCGCCCCGGGCTCCCAGCGCAGCCGCGGATCGACCACCAGATAGGTGGCCCAGACGACGGCGACGGCGGTCACCGTCACCACACCCGCCGCCGCCAGCGCCCGCCGGGCGTCGCGGGGCCGCCTGGCGCACACCGACAGCGCCGCCAGAGCCGCCAGCACGGGGACCGCGGGCAGCGTGCTCATCTTCGTGGCGAGCGCCGCGCCGAGCGCGGCCCCGGCGAGCGGCAGGCAGCGGCGGGCGCGGCCGGCGCCGGCCCGCCCCCCGCCGCACACCCGCCGGCGCCGGGAGACCGCCCCCCGGGCGGTCGGCGGCCGCAGTG